>NZ_JAGHMH010000028.1 GCF_017741935.1 Rhizobium sp. 16-449-1b
GAGCCCCCACTGAAACTTCGCGAGGGATGATTGAAACATGGGTCAAATCTCAGTGATAATATCCCGCAATCCCGGGTCAGCTCTCAGTGCAAATCAACACCCGCGCCCATTCGGCAGCCTCTCCGTATCCACTGAGCTCCTCCAGCAGAGGGACCTTCGTGTCCATGCCGCTCCACCGCACGACCTCTAACCTGCTCAAGACGTCAGCATGCGCTCGTCCGGGCCGAAGCGCTGAGAGCACGTCAGAAATCGGATAGGCTAGCATTCGTGCGGCGTCTTCATGATCGAGCTCGGCATCGTGTTTGGTTTTTACCGCTTCGACGAGCATCACCGCATCGATCGGGCTGATGGGAACAATCTTGTCAGCCGATGCGACGATAAAGGCAGGAATTGCGTCCTCCTTCAGAAGAAAGATGACAACGCGCTTCCTGAGCCGGAGTACGATCTTGATGTCGGCATGGTCTCGGCGCCCCCTGTCGCTGATGATCTCACTAGCTAGTTCGACGTCGGAAAGGATCTCTTCGGTTTTCTGTAACTGGTGAAACGCTCGTTCAAGATCCTTTCGAGCATCAGCCGGGATCAGAAGCGCCAGGGTGAAAGGCGATCCCACAAATACAGGAGGGTGAGCTTTTAGCGAGTTCTTCAGGGCAATCGCCCAGGCGCTAGTGGCGAAACCGAAAGGTATTTTGCCGTCTATATGGCGATCTATGTGGCGATCCATCTCGACTATCTCCGGAACACGCGCACGGTGGTGTGGGGAGAGATCAGCTCGAGATCGAGGTCGATAGTCACCCAACGGCGAAGTATCAGAGAAGACAACCCGGCCATCGGGCTAACCTCCCTAAATATCGACAAGCACTCCGCTACGGTTGCCGAACCTTCGTGCTCAAGCGCCGCTAGCAGGCGTATTCGGTCGCCCAGAGGTGTTTGATAGTCGGCATATCGAAGAAGATCCTTTGCATTCTGCAGACGATACCCTGCCCTAATCTCCTTCGCGGTTACAAACCGGTGCCAGATACGCCGGCAGGCGGCCGCTTCTGTGACCTCCGGATCGCCCTCGCCATCGACAACGTGAAAATAGACATCGTGCCCGTCGACGTAGCTCGCCATGAGATCTACCGGCGGCCCCTCCCACCCGATATCAAGCAGTACATCGTCCATGCCATAAGGCCTGCAGCACCATCCCCGGACGTCGTCATCTACGTCGAGAAGGCAACCAAGATCGCGGCTGAGCTGGCTGCGAAAGGATGAAGGATTGGAGCACCGAATGGTGCTGTAAGGATGGAAGCGTTCTACGGGAAGATGGGCTGCACTACGGGTTGCACGACCCGTCTCATTCGAAGGATTCATCGTCGTTCTCCACACCAAACACCAGGGTTCGCCGCGTTCGCGGCGAGACATTCAGCGTTGTTGAGGTTGTCGACGGGTCCTAATCATGAAAGAACAAATACAGAACAGAAAAACGGGCGTCAAGGCGCCTGTCAATGATTCTTTTGGCTGTCGATCCATCGGGGCACCGACCGCCGAAAACTTGTCTAAGAGTTGACTACTTCACGGCCTGTCGCAATATAACAGGTCCGTCGGGCAGAGTTCGATGTCCGTCCGCGCGTCAACCACGTCGCGTCGGACTGAAAACCCCTTTCGCGCCTTTGTTGGTCTAGGCTGGCAGGCCAAATCTCCCCACTAGCCTAGACCGTGGCTAGGTCCACAGCACGATCTGCAGTTTTACGTGAGCTAACGCCCACCGCCCCCACCACTGCTCCATCGACCAAGACGGGAATGCCGCCTGCCACCACTAGCAGGCGTCCGCCGATGCTCGAATTGATGCCATATGCCGGCTTACCAGGTTGGCTGACCTCGCCGTAGCTTTCCGTCGTACGCTTCGCGCCTGCCGCCGTGTAGGCCTTGTCTTGCGCGATGATGGTGCTGGTAATCTTGCCGCCATCCATCCGGTCGAAAGCGATCAACTGTCCAGACTCATCCGTAACCGCAATGCACATTGGGACACCTATTTCGGCTGCTTTTTCCGAGGCGCCACCGATTATCGTGCGCGCGTCTTCGAGGCTCAGTCGCTTGATTGTCAACATTTCAAGAACTCCGTTCATCTCGCTACAAAATTGATGACCGTGGCTTAGCAAGCGGCACGTCTACTTGGCGTTTTCGCCAAGAATGCCAAGGCCGCTGCTCCGACGAGGCCGGAATTCTGCCCAAGTGCAGCTCTAACCACCTGGACATCTTTGAAGGCAGGCATGGCCCACTCAGAAATATAGTTTTGGATGCCAGGATGGAGACGATCGAACTCGTGCGAAAGTCCGCCTCCGACGACAACGATCGACGGACTAAAAATATGCAATAGGCTCGTGAACCCACGACCGAGGATCTCTGCTTCCTCCTCAATCAATCGATTGGCCAACGGATCACCCGCTCTACCCGCAGCAAAGACTGCGCGGCTGTCGATGACGTGACCATCTTTTCCAAGAGTGGTCTCGCTGCACTCGGCCGCCCTCGCACGCGCTCGCGCCGTGAAGGCAGTTCCGGACCCGTAGGCTTCGAAGCAGCCCCTATTGCCGCAAGGGCAAAGCTCCCCGTATGGCACGACGGACATATGTCCGATATGGCCGGCCATTCCTTTCCGCCCGCGGAGAACGCGGCCATCGATTATTGCGCCACCACCGATCCCCGTGCTTATAGTGACATAGACACTGTGCTCGATGCCACGCGCCGCTCCAAACTGCCACTCCCCAATCGCAGCGGCGATCCCATCGTTTTCGAGGCTGACAGGAAACAAAAGTCGCCGGCTGAGCTCGGATGCGATCGGATATCTTTGAAAACCTTTCAGCGTTGGTATGTCGAGAGCAACTCCGGATTCGGTATCGAGCGGTCCGGGGGCCGAAACGCCGACCCCCACCACCAAAGCCTTGTCTGCGCCAGCGAGAAGCCGCTCGGCAAGCTCCTGTATTTGACCAAGAACGCGATCCGGACCGGCCATCGCGTCGGTGCGCTCCTCGGCTCGTGCTAAGATGTTTCCACCTTCGTCAACGAGGGCTGCACGCACTTGCGTTCCGCCCAAGTCAATCCCAACCGCGATCTCAGTCATGGCTGGCATCACCCTCTCATAGCGCATGCAGCCATTCCATTCGCTCCTCCAGCGAAGGAGCGTTGAAGGCCAGCGATCCCAGTACTACCGTTTCGGCACCGCTGCCGCGGAGCAGCGGTACGGTGTGTTCACGAATGCCGCCGTCGGCCGCAAGAACGATCCGGTGTGTGGATCCTGCCTGAGCAATAATTTCCTTAGCCTCTTGCAGGCGTTCGCCGGCCTTCTCGTCGAGCCCCTGTCCCTTCACACCGATCGCGGTGCCGAGAAGAGTGAGGAAGTTCAGACGTGGAACAAACTTCTTCACCTTGGCAACGGGCGTCTCCACACGTAAAACCATTCCGGCAGCGATGCCCTTGCGCTCGATAAGATCCAGAGCGGCTTCAGCAACCGTCTCATTCTCAGCGTGAATGCTGATAAGATCACTGCCCGCGTCTGCAAACTGTTCGATCTGGGAAAGCAGGATCTTGTCGTCCACCATGAGGTGTACGTGGATCGGCCGCGATGAGATTCTGCGGACTCCGGCTACCAGGTCCGGAAAGAACAGCATAGCAGGAGCAAAGTGCCCATCAGCAACGTCGATGTGCAGTACGTCGACAAACGGGTCGACCCGCTTCAAGTCCTGCTCCAGGTTTACGAGATCTCCCGACCACACGGAAAATTCGGCGATCAGGCGGTCCTTCGGAAGGGTGGAAATCCAGTTCTTGGAGGGGTTAGCCATGGTTCATGTCCTTTAAGAAATCGGTGATTGCGGTATGGAAGTCCGATACGTATCGTTCGCGGCTTTCGACCTTCGGAGTGATCTCCACAAATCTCGCACCGGGTATTGCGGCGGCGATGGTTTTGGCCGACGCTAGGGGGTGGATGAAGTCTCTCTGATGCCCAATGACGAGTGCAGGTATCTGAATTGATCTAACCTCATCCTCGGTGACGTCGGGACCGTCTGCCGCGATCGCGGACAGCAACGCGGAAGTGACTTCAAGGGGCAATCGAGAAAAGAACCCCATCAGGGACGCCAAGTTGTCAGGGGCGACTTCCGATAACTTTCGGCCAGTCTCCCCATTCATAAACAATTCACGAGCCTGCTCAGCCGACGTCTCGTTTAGGAGACGCCCGACCTCCCCGTTGGGCTGCATATTCTCCGGAGCGGAGTGCACGACCCACGCCGGGCGTGCGATCACAAGAGCCTTTACCAACTCGGGCCGCTTGATAGCCAGGCGAAGCGAGATCGCAGCGCCCATTGATATCCCTCCAAGGACTACCGGCGCAGGGAGGTGTTTTTCAATGTACTCGGCTACGTCGTCGGCGAAAGTCGCGATCGATAAACGATCGAGCGGCCCGGACTGCGAACTCCCATGCCCCCTTGCCTCGACGGTTATGCGGCGATAGCCACTTCCGTTTGGAAACGCCTCCCGCGTCTGACCAGCATTACCACATAGCCCATGCTGGAACACGAAAGGTTTCCCCTCGCCTCCTTGGTCGACGTTGAGAGCTGTGCCATCTCGCGTTGCAAAAAGCTCGCTCATCTGACGGCCTTGCTATTTTGCTGATCAAGTCGGCTGTTGAGGAAGGTGGAGACGCTTGCAGCTTCGGAGGCACCCAACCCATGCGTAATGAGGCTACCGTTGAAACCAATTGCTTTCAGCCTGGACAGGTAGTGTTCATAGTCGAGTACACCTGTACCGGCTGTTGCAAAGGCGCCATCGGTCTTTCGGTCTTTTGCATGAGCCATGACAATGCGATCGGAAAGTAGATCAATGGCGGACGTAACCAACGCCCGTTGATCCTCCAGAGAAGCGACCTCGAAGAGGTTGGCAGGGTCCAGCACGATCTTGAGGCGCGGGCTGTCTAGCTCGTCGATCAATCGGCGAGCCTTGTCGGCGGAATTGATGACGTTGGCGAGTTCCGGTTCGATACCGAGATCCACATCGAACCGATCCGCGATATCGATCGCGGTCTCCATTGCTTCCAACAGATCGCGCCAGGCGTCCGGCGTATCATTGGCCGGATGCTCCTTCCATTGGTCGACCGGATCGCGGGTGCCCGTGCAGAGCGTGATAAGTCGCGTTCCCATATCTGCGCACCGTTCTGCCAGCACGCCTAGCCGACGGTGTCCACGGCTCCTCGTGGCGCGGTCTGGGTGGATCATGTTGTACGTTCCCGACACCGCGACGATTTCTACCCCGGTATATTGCGCCGCAGACGCCACCGCGCGGGCAACATCCGTGCCTATTTCGTCCGGCATGGAAGGCAAACCAGAGCAGGTCATGTTGTATTGAGCGCAGGAGTAGCCGGCCGCGGCGACCGCCTTCAAAACAGCCTGTGGGTCAGTCCCCTCGAACGTTTTCGCAAATATACCCAGCTTCATCATACGCCCCCTGAGACGTCGGCCAGCGCCACAGCCTTGCCTGTTTCGACCGACCGTGCAATCGCGACCATCGCCTGAACAGAGGCCAGACCGTCGTTGATGTCGGCGCCTTCCATAGGGACGTTGTCGAGGATCGTGCGAGCGAAACCTTCCACCTGGCGGCGATAGAAGTGACCATCGGCACCAAGAACGCGGTGGGTAGCGCCGTCCGCTTCACGGAAGATGTCGACTTCGCTGCTCTTGTAGTACCAAGGATTGTAGGTCTTGCCGAGTATGCTTCCGTTCTTACCGTAGATCTGGAAGCCCTCGTGCCAGTCCATGCGAACCTGCACCGTCAGATCGAGATGACCAAGGGTGCCGGATGCAAATTCCACGTCGACAAACCAGCACCATATGCCGGCGCGTTCGGAGAGCCGCGCATTGACGGATACGATGTCTCCAGCGAAGTATCGAGCGGTGTCAATTAGATGGCAACCATGGGCAAGCATGTAGTAGCGGCGAAGATCAGCCTTCGGATTTGCCGACGGCTTCTTCGCGTTTGCGCTGGTCACGACCAACGGCTGAACGGCGTCAGTCATCGGATAACGATGGGTGCTGTCGCAGTACCAGGCCTTTAGCGCGACCAAGTCACCCATCTCATCCTGAATAAACGACTTCGCGGCCTGAAGACCGGCGTCGAAGCGCTTCATGTGGCCGACCTGTAAAACCTTGCCGGACTTCTCGACCGCAGCTTTCAGCTCGCGGCATTCCTCGACAGTCACGCCGATCGGCTTCTCGCAAAGCACATGCTTGCCCGCTTCAAGTGCCCGAATGGAAGCGGGTACGTGAAATGCATCAGCCGTCGCAATGATCACCGCGTCGACGTTTGGATCCGCAAGCATCTTATCGTAGTCGTTGAAGGACTTTTCCGCACCATGCGTTATTACCATGCGTTCGCGCAGATCGTCGGCGACGTCGCAGATCGCGTAAAGATCCGCATTGGCAGCTTTGGTGCACGCCTCGAAATGAGCAGCCTGTGCGATTTGGCCTGCGCCGAGTACTCCAACTCGAAGACGTCGTTCCTGTTTTGCTGGCATCGGGTTTAATCCTTTTTGGTTTACAGCGCGGCGCCGGATGCGGCGTCAAAGAGAATTGCTTTGGAGAGGTCGATTGCGAACGAGGCCTTTTGTCCTGGCGCGATTGGCGTGCCCGTTGGGAGACGCGCCATGATTTCTCGTTCACCCGCACGCAATGCGGCGAACACATCCGGTCCGGTCGGCTCGATGACCTCGACGTGAAGGTTAAGCGTAGATTTGTCCGCGTCCGGTGGGGCCAGCGACAACCATTCAGGACGGAGACCCAGCAGGACCTCGCGCCCTTCAGTCAGAGAGCCGGCGGACGATGAAGGCACGGGAAGAACAGCATCCGCGCCCCTAAGGCTGAGATGATGACCGTTTCCGTTCGAAACGACAGTCGCGGGCAGCAGATTCATCGGCGGAGATCCCATGAAAGTCGCTACGAACACGTTTGCTGGGCGGTCGTAAATGTCTTCGGGGGTGCCGAATTGCTGCAGGATGCCATCCTTCATGACTGCAATGCGGGTCGCCATGGTCATCGCTTCGATCTGGTCGTGCGTAACGTAGACAATCGTAGCACCAAGTCGTTGGTGAAGCTTCTTGATTTCCGTGCGCATCTCGACGCGTAGTTTCGCATCGAGGTTCGACAAAGGTTCGTCGAACAGAAAGATTTTCGGCTCGCGCACGAGCGCGCGCCCCATTGCCACGCGCTGGCGCTGACCGCCAGAGAGCTGTCCTGGCTTGCGCTTGAGCAGATGCGTGATCTGCAGGAGCTCGGCCACCTTCCCGACACGCTCCAGCCGCTGTGCCTTTGGCATCTTGCTCATCTCAAGCGAGAACCCGATGTTTTGTTCAACCGACATGGCCGGGTACAGCGCATAGGACTGGAACACCATCGCGATGTCGCGTTCCTTCGGCTCCAACCCGTCCACTGCTGCGCCGTCGATCGTGATAGTTCCCGACGTATGGTCGTCCAAGCCGGCGATTATCGAGAGCAGCGTCGACTTTCCACAGCCCGACGGCCCGACGAGAACGAGGAACTCTCCATCGTTGATCGAAATATCGATGTCCTTAAGGACGGAGACGGCACCAAAGCTCTTAGAGACATGATTGATAGCTAGATTTGCCACGTTGATTACCCCTTGACTGCGCCGGCCATCAGGCCGCGAAGGAAATACCGGCCAGCGGCCACGTAGATGATGATCGTGGGCAGGGCCGCAATCATCGCTGCAGCCATGTCCTCGTTGTAAGCCTTGGTTCCAGTCGACGTGTTGACCAGGTTGTTGAGTGCGACGGTGACGGGCTGGTTGGTACCGCCCGCAAAGGATACGCCGAACAGAAAGTCGTTCCACACGCCGGTGAACTGCCAGATGATCGAAACCATGACGATCGGCCAGGAGATCGGTAAAAGTATTCGGAAGAACACGGCCCAGAAACCTGCTCCGTCAACGCGGGCCGCTTTGAAGATTTCAGCAGGCACTGTTACGAAGTAATTCCGGAAAAACATTGTCGTAAAGCAGATGCCGTAGACAACGTGGACCAAGACGAGACCGGGAATCGTACCGGCCAGCCCCAGCTTTCCAAGAACTCCGGCCATCGGAATGAGGACGATCTGAAATGGGATAAAGCAGCCGAACAAGATCAGACCGAAGATCAGATTGTCGCCCTTGAATCGCCAGTTAGCGAAAATGTAGCCGTTTAGGGCCCCGAGGGCGACCGAGATTAGAGTGGCCGGGACGACGATAAGGAACGAGTTCCCGAAGTAGCCTTTCAGACCTCCGCAGGTGACGCCGATACAGGACGCGCCCCAGACATTTCTCCAGGCGTCGAAAGTCGGAGCGGCCGGAAAGGATAGCAGATTGCCGTTTCGTATCTCATCCATGTTCTTCAGCGAAGTGAACAGCATCGACAACAGTGGGGCGAAAAACACGACCGCCAGGACGATGAGGCAGGTGTAGACAAAGATCCTGCCAAGGTATTTCGACATCCGAACGTTTTTCGGCCGGCCTGCCGCGGCTACTGAGGTGCTCTCAAGCAAGACGGTCATTGCGAAGCTCCGAATAGAGGTAAGGAATGATGATGCTGGCAAGGCTGACGAGCATCACCGTCGCGCTAGCAGCACCAACACCCAGTTCGTTGCGGGTGAAGGTCATGGAGTACATGAAAGTCGACGGGAGTTCGGTTGAAACACCGGGGCCGCCTTTCGTGAGCGCCACCACAAGATCGTAGCTCTTGATCGCGAGATGCGCCTCGATCACGAAAACCGTAAGGAACGCAGGCCGCAGTGCCGGTATGATGATCCGCGTGTAAACCTTATGTATGGGAGCGCCATCGACGCGAGCTGCGCGCAGGATCTCCGTATCGATCCCCCGGAGGCCAGCGAGGAAGAGCGCCATCACGAAGCCCGTGACCTGCCATACGCCTGCAATGACGACTGTATAAATCGCGCGCTCCGGTTCGACCAGCCACTGGAAGGTGAAGTTTTCCCAACCAAGGCCGCGCATCATATGCTCTAGGCCGAGACCAGGATTAAGCATCCATTGCCAGATGACCCCCGTCACCACGAAGGAAAGCGCCATCGGGTACAAAAACACTGCGCGGAAGACGCCTTCAAAACGGATCTTCTGGTCGATCAGGATTGCGATGAAGAGTCCAAGGCAGGTTGCGCCTACAATATAGAGGCCGCCGAAGATCGCCATGTTTTCGATGGCAGTGATCCATCGCGGGTTGTCGAACAGTCGTTCGTACTGACGCCAGCCCGCAAATTCGAAGCGGGCAAACATCTTCGAGGTAGTAAAAGACAGGAATGCGGTATAGGCGATGAAGCCATAGACGCACACGGTTACTGCTGCGAGCGATGGCGACAGAACGATCGCCGGCATCGCGCCTTTTAGACGTTTGGAAATAGACATTTTGTATCGCCCAAGGGATATCGCCGGGAAAGACGGTTCCATCCAGGCGGAAATTCATTCGCGCCGGACATAGCCCCACCGCCCTCGCGAGCGGCAGGGCCTGGGAGGAACGGTTACTTTGCAGCGTTCACTGAGTTGACCAATGCAGCCACGGCGTCCTTAGAGGACATGTCCGAGTTAAAATGCTGCGTGACGACGTCGAAGATCGCGCGCTGGATTGCTGCAGGCTCGGCGTGACCGTGAGCCAGCGAGCCCATCATCGTACCCGCACCTTCTGCCGCTTTCAGATCGGCCATCGACCGCTGCGCGCAAGCGTCGAACTTGTCACCAGGAACGTCGGTTCGTGCCGGGATAGAGCCCTTCACGAGATTGAAGGCTTCCTGGAACGACGGAGACATTACGCTAGAAGCCAACTTATATTGCGCCTGGAGCTTGTCGTCGCCGACAGGGAACATCGCGAAGAAGTCGGTGTTAAAGAGGAACGTGCCCTCGGTGCCAGGCGCTGGTACGCAAAGGATGTCTACACCGGGCTTCATGTTTGCCTTGACAATTTCGCCCTTCGCCCAGTCCCCCATAAGCTGCATCGCAGCTTCACCCTTGAGAACCATGCCTGTCGCGAGGTTCCAGTCACGACCAGAGAAATTCGGATCTACGTAGCCGCGGATTTTGCGCATCTGGTCGAAGACCTTGACCATAGTGTCGGACTTCAGGGACTCTTCATCTAGCTCGATGATTGCCTTCTTGTAGAATTCAGGTCCGCCGACACCGACCACGACGTCATCAAAAATCGTCGTGTCCTGCCAAGGCTGGCCGCCGTGCGCCAGTGGTACGATGCCCTTGGCTTTCAGTTTTTCAGCGACCTGGTTGAATTCGTCCCAGGTCTTCGGCGCCTCGAGGCCGTTATCCTTGAAGACCTTAGCATTGATCCAGAGCCAATTCGGGCGGTGGATGTTCACGGGAACAGCCTGCCACTTGCCGTCATGGACCGCGAAACTCTTGATTGCGTCTGGGACGACCTTGTCCCAGCCTTCCTTCTGAGCGACCGTTGTGAGATCGCCCAGCAAGCCTTCTTCAGACCACTCGTTCACCGCCATGCCGAGAAGCTGAGCCGCTGTAGGCGGATTGCCAGATGTGACGCGAGCTTTGAGTGCCGTCATCGCGGCCTCGCCACCACCGCCTGCAACCGGCATGTCCTGCCAGGTGACATTCTGCTTTTGAAGGTCGTCCTTCAACACGCCAACCGCAGCCGCCTCTCCACCTGAAGTCCACCAGTGCAGAACCTCCACCGAGTCCGCAGCGACAGCCATCGTGGATACGGATGCACTCATAGCGGCCGCTATGGCCAACATTCTAAAGCTATTACGCATTTCAGATCCTCCCAAAGAAGCGGCACCATGCCGGTCCTCCATCCAAAACAAACAACGTCCTCATGTTTGTTTGGATTGCAAACAAACATAGACGGCGGTATGTGTCAACAAATGATTTACGGGAGTGAATATGATGGTTGTTGGGATAGGTGTCCTTCTCGCCTTCCAGCTTCTAGGCGAGGTACTTTCCTATGCCGTAGGAGGGTTGGTTCCTTGGCCAGTTATTGGGATGGCCTTGATCTCGATGGCGCTGATCCTCGTTGGGCGCACCCCATCCGTGTCGCAGTTTGGTCAACACACCATCGCGACCTCAAACCTGTTTCTAGCGAACCTGGGTATACTCTTCGTGCCAGCCGGCGTCGGCATCATACAACACCTGGACCTAGTGCGGGATCACGGCTTGGCGATCTTGGCTACGATCATCATCTCTACCGTCGCAACATTGGTGGTTACGGTCGGGGCTTTTCTGGGAATCAAGCACCTTTTAGGGAGTAAAGGTCGTGAGTGACGGTCTGTGGGTCTATCTAGCTACTTCACCCCTTCTCTGGCTGACCGCGACTGTGGTTGCTTGGATCGCCGCTACGTCGATCGCCAAGGCGTGGCCGCGGAATCCGATCCTTAACCCAATCCTCCTGGCGGTCTCGTTTATAGCCTTGGTGCTCGAGCTTGGTGAAATCGACTATCGAGTGTATTTCTCCGGCGCCCAGTTCATTCATTTTCTTCTCGGACCGGCGACCGTGGCCCTGGGGATACCACTCTACGAGAAGCTTTCTCACGTGAAGGCGAACTTACTGCCGATGTTGGTTGCTCTGATCCTCGGAAGCGTTACAGCCGTTGGCTCGACTGTCTTTCTATCCACGATGTTCGACCTCCAGCCGACCATCACGGCGTCTCTAGCGCCCAAGTCCACGACTGCCGCCGTCGCCATGGCAATTTCGGCCGGCCTTCATGGTGACCCGGCCCTGACCGCTGCCGTGGTCATCCTGACCGGAATCTGTGGTGCTATCATCGTCACACCGCTCATGAATGCGATGCGGATACATGACTACAGCGCCCGTGGGTTTGCGGTTGGGCTGGCTTCGCACGGGATCGGCACTGCGCGCGCCTACAGTGTTGATCCGATTGCAGGACTATTTTCCGGGATTGCAATGGGACTTAACGCGATCGTAACCTCGCTGATCGTCCATCTGTTCATATGAACGTCCGCAAGTTTGGAGAAGCTAATGTCAATGCCTCGCGCTGTCAGGCACATAAACGAGATGCGGGTGCTCGATGTCGTGCTCAGGTCGGGTCGCATCAGCCGGGCTAATATAGCCAAGGAGCTGAACCTGACCCGGTCAACCGCAAGCAGCATCGTTGCAGGCCTCGCCGACGCCGGACTTTTGGTGGAGGACACCTCGGAGGAAGACAAAGGCGCAGGAACCGGGAGGCCGGGCACTTTCGTACAGCTCAACGCAGACCATGCTCTCTTCATTGGCGCGGACATCGGGATTGGAACTATCTCAATCGTAGCACTTGGCCTGGACGCCAAACCGATTGCTAACGAAGTGTCCCACTTCGACGTCGCGACGACTTCGGCAACGGAGGTAATCGATAGTGTGGCCGCTGGAGTAAAGAAGCTACAGGCTCGAATTGGAGAAAAGCACAAGTCGCGCGGGCTCTGCGTGACCGTCCCAGGCCTCATAGACAATGCAGGCGACGTCTTGCGTGCGCCGTTCCTTAACTGGCGAAATGAGCCGCTACTCGCACGAATAAGCTCGCGATTGCCTGAGTTTCCGACTGTGATTGCGGAAAACGACGCGAATGCATTCGCCTTTGCTGACGCGTTCCAGGAGGGGAGAGAGCCCGCTTCCACCGAGATTTACCTCTTCCTTGATTCAGGCGTCGGCGGAGCAATCATCCGAGACGGGGAACTGATGCGTGGCGTCGATGGATACGCAGCCGAGTTCGGGCATGTCATTATCGGTGACCATGGATTCGTGAAGATTGCGACGCCCGAAGGATCGGTCGAAAGTTACATTGGCCGCGACGCTGTTCTTGCCCGGTACAAACACCACGGCGGCTCTGCGGAAAACTTCTCTCAGTTCTACGAGGCAGTTGTAGGGAGGGTACCCGCCGCGAGCGCAACGCTGCGCGATTGGACGTTCTACCTCGCCCGCACCATCGCTATGATCGGTAGCATTTTCAATCCTTCGAGGATTGTACTTGGCGGAACGGTCGCGTCGCTGTTTCCTCAAAGCTCCGAAATGTTCAAAGACGCACTAGCGGCTAACCAAGTCGCCGATCAACCGGTTCCTGAAATTCGCCTTTCCTCACTCGGCCTTGAGGGGCCAGCGTTAGGCGGAGCCCTTATCCTTCATCGGCAGATGTTTTCACTAGACGAAGCTCTCGTCTTCCGCACAAAGATCGCCGTTTAACAGCGTAGAAGCTCGATCGGTTAACGTCTGTAGAACGGCGTTCCTCCACACCTCAGGAGGACCAGATCGATCGCCGCCATATCCGCATAGTAGGTGATTAGCCCATAGATCGATGACACGTGAAAAGGTGCGTCAGTGGCGTGCGTCGTTACGATACTGATGACATCGTCTCGAAAGCCGAGATCATTAAGAACCAAGCCGGCGACGACGCCGTGAGCCATTTTTCCCGACAGATCGGAAGGGAAAACTCCTCTGTCTTTCGGGGCGAAGAGCAGCATTTTGTCGATGTCGTGAACGAGCAGGATCTCGATTAGCAATTCCGGATCAAAAGTGCCTGAAACAAGCCCGGCGCCGGCTGCGGCTAGACTTCTACCTATCCTTACGACATCGTTGGTGTGGGCGATCAGGGAATATGGAACGCTTGGCGAAACAGGTATGTCATTCAACGTCGAAAACTCGCTGCTCGACCACATGACTGACCATGCTTCGACTACCCGAGCCGCTGCAGGTTGAGATAGGGCGTCCAGTCCGTCGAGGGCTGCCCTGACAGTGCTACGATGATAATCGCGGACCTGGTCCTTACGATAAAAGCTCATCGAAGTGCCTCTGAGCCAGGTCCGGGAAAGGGCATGGCAACGCTGAGAATTCGGCCCGCAGCGCTATCCGTTATATAAAGGCGCTCGGGGTCTGCCCGTCCGAACGTGATGTTAGACGCTGAAGCTCCTTCGGGAACATCAACGAAGTGTGTGAGATGTCCAGTCGGGTTAAATCGCATAACGCCGAGACCGGGCTGAGCAACGACTAGCCCTCCCTCAGCGTCGATCGTCAGCCCATCTGGTCCACCGCCTCCCGAGAGATTAAGAAACACCCCGACTTTGCTGGTTCCACCATCCTGGACAAACGGGAGACGCCAGATCGCGTTCGTACGCGTGACCGCGACATAAAGGCGGTTCCGTTTGATGTCGAATACCAGTCCATTCGGACTTGGTACACCCGTTAGGATTCTGTCGAGCCGGTTCGTGGGAAGGCGCCATCGATATATAGCTCCGCTCGGCTCCTGCAGGCCCGATTGCCCTTGATCCGTGATGTAGATCCAGCCGTCAATTCCCGGCGTCAGATCGTTCAAGCCCCGAAAGCGCTCGCCCCTGTATCCATTTGCGAGTACCGTTGCCGTTCCTTCGCGAAGCTGGACAAGCCCCTGCTTGTGATCCGCGATAATAATGCGATCGTCAACAATCTTGAGCCCGTTCGGCCAACCGTCGTATGACGAGTAGAGCTCGAACCTGCCCTCAGACTTCAGTACGAAGATGCGGCCGAAGGGTATGTCGACTATGAAAAGGTCGCCGTTCTTGTCGAAGCACGGCCCCTCGAGAAATGAACCGAGCGCCCTCCCTCCTGCATTGGCGTTTGCCCATTCGCTGGCCTTCGGTTCAACCCATCGGTCAGGCAAGGTAGCATGAACGACCGCGCGCAGTCGAACTGGCGGATCAAGGTAGAACATCGGCAATCTTCCTTTGAGATCGTATGATCATCCTCATTGCATCAGGCAGAAGCAATGACTTGAACCACTTGATTTTGTTGCATAAGAATGTTTGCGCCAGACAGTGAAGGACATGCCGTGAAGACGACACTGAAGGAAGGAACGTCGCAAAGACCCCGCTCGCTCGAGGCGAGGATCTACGCAATCTACTCCGATCTCCCGCCGGCCGAGAAACGACTGGCAGACGTCTTGCTGCAGTATCAGATGGACCTGCCGAGCTACACGGCAGGTGAGCTTGCCGACAAGGCACAGGTATCGAAAGCCACTGCGGCCCGCTTGATCCGGACACTTGGGTACAAGACGTACCCTGATGCAAAGCGACAAATCCGAAAGGATCAGGACTGGGGCTCGCCTCAGGCTGGTCTGGCCGATAAGGAGACGCAGTCACAGTCGGTCTCCATCGCACGGACAATGCAGATGGATCTCGACAACATCAGGACTACGGTCGACGGTTTGCCGGAGAAGACCCTCGCAGAAGTGAGTGATGCGATCGTAAAAGCACGACGCGTCTGGATAATGGGATTGCGCAGTGGTTACGGGCTTGCGCATCAAGCCGCGCACTACTTCACGATGATGAAGAATGACGTCCAGGTGCTTCCGGCGGGCGGAGCGAGCTATTCGCATGAGGTCGCCTCCATCGCCAAGGGGGACGTCATGCTCGTCATCGCCTTCAGGCGCCGCCCTCGACTGCTGCCGACGATAATTCGCGAGGCGCGCGCCGCTGGCGCAATCACCATCCTGATCACCGACCTAAGCGCATTGGCCAGCGCAAAAGCCGCAAACCACGTGCTGCGATGCCGTTGCCAATCACCCTCCCCATTCAACTCCTTCGTCGCCGCACTGACCATCATCAATTATCTCGCCTGGAATGTTGCGACCGCAATGGGGTCTGAAAGCCTGGTGCGCTACGAGAAGATCGACCGCCTAGTGAAGCTTTTGGACGATGTTTCGACGCCTCAGACGACAACCGGGCGCTAGCCTCTAGCCAAAGCTCTCGAGCACATCGACACGGGCAGGCTGGGCCCAGACGCCGCGCTTCGATGACGAGAGTTGGCTTCTAACGAGCATTTGGGCAAGGCCAACTGCCGCACCGACACCATCAACGACCGGTATTCCGTGTCTATCCTGAAGTTCCAGCGCAAACTCAGCCATACCCGCACAACCGAGCGCGACACCCTCAGCGCCAAGCGCGATAGCTTCATCGATAAAGCCGGAGATCTTGCCGACGGCTCCAGTTTCGGGATTTTCAAGTTCTAGGACGGGGATGTCGGACGCGAAGACCCGGCGGCAACGCCGCCCAAACCCGTAGCGATGAATGTTATCTTCAATCACCGGCGCGGACCGTGACAGTGTCGTCACCACACAGAAACTGTGAGCGACGAGGCTAACGGCATGAAACGACGCCTCTCCGATGCCGATTACCGGCTTTGTCGCTACGGCCCTGGCGGCATCGAGACCGGTATCGTCGAAGCATGCGATGATGTGAGCATCTGCCCCGTCCGCCTCGGCGGCCAGGATTTCACGCAGCAGTCCAGGGACGGCAAGCGCGCCATCAAAAGGACCTTCAATGGCGGCTGGTCCGATCTTCGGCTGCCGGCCCATGATCTCGGTTCCGACATCGGCCACGGCTCGCGCGGCGCCTTCAATCCGCTTTGTCATGGTGGCGGTCGTGTTTGGATTGACGATTGCTATGCGCATTGCCTGCAGATCCTTGCGTCAAACGCTCTGAAACTGATTGGTAGGTCGTCGATCGATCAGATCGGAGTACCCGATGGGAGCCTCGATCAGATGGCCATCGGCGATCCCGCGCTGCCAGCGGGCATAGGCAGCCTCGTCGATCTTCGGCGATGTCCACATGCCGATCGAGCGATAGGTATTGGCCAGGTCTACCAATACGTCGGGATCGAATTTGGGGAACGTCGTCGCCAGAAAGTCGCGATACCCGCCTGCATCGTTCTCCACGATCCATGCCATCGCGCGTCCGAGCGCGCGCGAGAAACGTGTCTGCTTATCCAACCGAGGTTCGTCGCTGTCGTCGGGCGCGTAATACACACTCCAGGGAACGTCGCCGCCGGTTAGAGTCAGGGGAGAGACGACGTGCGCCTGCGCTTTCGCCGCAAGGCTTGCCGCAGAGGGGTAGTCGATCACGAGATAGTCGCCCATGCCACCGAGGAAGAGATCGGTCAGCATCTTGCCGTCGAGATCCTGTACGAAGTTGACAGACCGCGGATCGACGCCGTGCTCACGCATGTTCATCTTGATGAAGAGACCGACGCTTGCGCCGTTGCTGCCCTTCATCGATATCGTCTTTCCAGGCAGCCTCCTCCAGTCGAACAACTCGGGAGACTCGCGTCCTACGATGGCGAGTGGCGCGCGGGCGGCGACCTGTGCGAAGGGTGTCAGGCGCTTGCCGCGACCGAAGAACATGGACGGCACCCAGATGCCGCCGAGCGCGGCGTCGGCCTTCTCGGTGGCGATGTCGGAAAGCACGAGGTCCCAGGGCGACGGAACACTGGCGCTTACTGAAAGCTCTTCCTCGGCGAAGAAGCCGCGCCAAGTAGCGACATATTCGGGCAGATAGTTCAGGCTGTGGCCCGTGGCGGAGATATGAAAGTTCTGCATCTTATGCTCCTGTCTCAAACCACACGCTGCCCGGTGTCCTTGTCGAACCAGACGACGTCCTCGAGGCGATAATCGAGCGAGCACCGCGTGCCGATCGCCAGCTTCGGATTGCCGGATACCCGGACGAAAACCAGGTCATGTTCCAGCAACCGCGTATCCGACGGGCTGTCGCTCGAAAGCAGCCGGCAGCCGACCACCGTTTCGGCGCCCAGACGCTCGACGACCGCCACCCGCGCGGGGATCGAGCCCTCGCCTTCGGCCAGAAGCGTCAATTTCTCGGGGCGGATGCCGAAGGTCACTTCACCCTGCCTCGGCAGCGGCGCGGAATGTGCGCCAGGCGCACCGCCCGACAGCGACAGTTCGTTGCCGCTGGCCTTCGCCGGGACGAGGTTCATCGGAGGTGAACCAACAAAGCGCGCGACGAAGGTGTTCGCCGGCCGGTCGTAGATCTCGTCCGGCGTATCGACCTGCTGGACGACGCCCTTGTTCATGACGATGATCCGCGAGGCCATCGTCATCGCCTCGACCTGATCGTGGGTCACGTAGACGAAGGTTTTCGCCACCTTGTGGTGAAGTGCGGAGATCTCCGAGCGCATCTGCGTTCTAAGCTTGGCATCGAGGTT
The DNA here is from genome assembly GCF_017741935.1 of Rhizobium sp. 16-449-1b. Classification (GTDB taxonomy): domain Bacteria; phylum Pseudomonadota; class Alphaproteobacteria; order Rhizobiales; family Rhizobiaceae; genus Rhizobium. The sequence continues at coordinate 17,999 of NZ_JAGHMH010000028.1, forward strand.
GGAGAGCGGCTCGTCGAGCAGATAGACCTGCGGATCGCGGACGAGTGCTCGGGCAAGCGCCACGCGTTGCCGCTGCCCGCCGGACAAGCTGGCGGGGCGCCGGTCGAGCAGCGGTTCCAGCTCGAGTTGGCGGGCGATGCGCAGCGTGCGCTCCGCGATATCGGGGCGCTTCATGAGATTTCGACGCGCAATGCTGTTCACGACCGGCAAGTGATACCACTTGCGGAAGCCGTTCATGACCAGCGGAAAGGCGATGTTCTCGCGGACGGTCATGTGAGGGTAGAGCGCATAGCTCTGGAAGACGAAGGCGACGCCGCGCTTGGTAGGTTCCCAGTCGTTCGCGACCTTGCCGTCGAACAAGAGTTCGCCCGACGTAATCTCGCTCAGTCCGGCGATCATTCGCAGCAATGTCGACTTACCACAGCCCGACGGTCCGAGAAGGACCAAGAACTCGCCATCCGTGATTTCGGCGTCGAAGGTTTTGATGACCTCGTGGTCACCGAAGCTTTTGGACAGATTTTTGAAAGTGAGTGCAGGCACGGGATTATCCCTTTACAGCGCCAGCGGTCAGACCTGCGACGATCTTGCGCTGAATGAGGAGGAAGAAGACAATGGCGGGCAAGCTAAAGACGATCGCCGCGCCCATGACGGCGGACATCGGCGTTTCGTACTGACCGACGAAGGAGGCGAGCCCGACGCTTGCCGGCCATAGCGAGGAATCCATGAGGAAGGTCGAGGCGAAGAGAAACTCGTTCCATCCAGCGAAGAATGCAACGACGGCGGCTGCGGCAATGCTTGGCATGATCAGAGGGAGAATGATCATGGTAAGGACGCTGAAACGCGGGCAGTTGTCGATGATCGCTGACTCCTCGATTTCATAGGGAACCGAATCCATCGCACCTTTCAAGATGAAGCAGGCGACCGGCAGCGAGAAGCCGACATTGGCTAGGATGAGACCAAACAGGCTGTTGAGCAGACCAAACGTGATAAACATGGCGTAGAGGGGAACGAGGATCAGCGCTTCTGGGACCACCTGGGTCATGAAGAGAAGAAAGCCCACCAGTCCTTTGCCATGAAAGCGAAAACGGCTCAGGGCATACCCCGCGAGCGAGCCGAGTGTGAGACTCAGAACCGTGCCTCCCGATGCAATCAGCAATGTGTTGACCATCCAGCGACCGAGGGGCACCTCTCCCAGTTCCTTCGCCAGTTCTCCGGCGTTTTGCGGCTGGGGCCAGATCACCTGACCGGTGCCAAAAAGCTCCGAATTGATTGAAAGAGCGGTCGTCAGCATCCAATAGACGGGGAAGCCGGCAAGCACGATCAGAACACCGATAAGCAGGTATCGGAGGGTTTTGAGAGTTAGCTTCTTTGTTGACATCAGCGTGCCATCCATTTCATGCGGCCGCGCTCGGCAACATAGTGAAGCGCTGCGATAATGAGTGCGAGAACCAAGCCGACCGCGCCATAGGCGCTGGCCATACCCAGTTCGTGCCCCTCGAACGCCACCTGTCGAATCTTGACGACAAGGGTACTCGTGCTACCGAGCGGACCGCCGCCGGTGAGAAGATAGATGATGTCATACCGACGGATCGACCAAACAGCGACGAGCAGCGCGGCCAGTTGGATCGAGGGGCGAATATGCGGAAGCGTAACGGCCCGAAACGTGCTCAACCCGTCCGCGCCATCGATTTTCGCGGCCTCGCGAACCTCTCCTGGCACCGATTGAAGAGCTGCCAAGACGACAAGCATCACGAACGGCGCTACCTGCCAGACCGTAACGGCCAGGACGGATCCCAGCGCGTAGTCGGTGCTGGTCAACCATGCGAAGCGCCCAATGCCGAGGACCTCGGTTACCCTGTTAAAGATGCCGGAGCGCTCGTTGTACATCCAGAGCCAGATCAACGAGGCAGCAACACCCGGTACCGCCCAGCCAAACAGAAGGATTGCTCGAACGATCGATCGTCCACGAAACGGCCGGTCGATCGCAAGTGCCGAAATCACACCAAGCAGCACACCCAAGATGACGGTGAGCGCGGTGTAGATCAGCGTCACCTTCAGCGATAGATAGAAGTTTGGATCGTCGAGGAGCCGTTCGTAATTCCCGAGGCCGATGAAACGGCCCCGGTTTGGATTGATGATCCGCGTATTGGTGAGGCTCATGTACATCTGACGCGCGAGAGGCCAGAACATGAACAGCGCCAGGTAGATCATCGGCGGCAGGATGAAGGCATAGGGCAGAAACCGCGCCAGGCCATTTCGTCCTTTGGAGCTCGTCGTGCTCAAGTGATTACCCCTTTGAACAGGTGATGTGTCAGAACTGCGTGTCGACAGCTTTCTGGGCGTCGACCAAGGCAGTCTTCGGATCAACATTCGTCAGAAGCACCTTCTCCACCGCTTCCATCACGAAGCGCATGATCTGGGGCGTCTCGACTTCATGACCCTTGATCAACGTGCTTCGCGATGTCTCGGCTAGTTTCGCAAACTCCGGCACCCAGGGGTTGGCCTTCGCGAACGCCTCATCCACGGGCACGTCGGTCGCCAGCGCGTCCGGTCCGGACGCGCTCCTCAGCGCCTTTTGTCCCTCCGGCCCCACCAGCCATTTGACGAATGCCAGAGCTTCCTGCTGATGTTTGCTGTGCGAGCTGACGCCCACGAAGATCTGCTGGTGTGCGCCGGGATGGGCGAACGGCAGCGCAGCCGCTCCGACTTCAGCCGATTGCAACGCACCGCCGGAAGCGATGTTGAGCGTACCACCGGAGTTGTCGATCGAAAACGCGACGTGCTTTTCCTTGAAGCGCGTGCGCTGCGTCGGCATGCTGTCTCCCACTGGAATGATGCCGGAATCGTAGACCTTCTTGAATGCTGCGAGCGCGGCCTCTGCCTCGGGAGTATCGATCGTCAGTTTTCCATCGGCATTCACCCAATTGGCGCCGTAGCCATAGGCCCAATTCTGGAAGTCCATGAACCACGCCTTGAAGTCGTTCATCTGATGACGTGCAGTGAACCCAATGACCCCTGGAGTGGCACTGGAAGCGGCCTTCGAAGAGGAGATGAGCTCCTCGACGGTTGTTGGCACCGCAGCCTTACCGCCATCGAGGATCGGCTTGTTGTAGATGAGCGCGTAAACGGCGCGCTGCCACGCGACCCCATAACGCGTTCCGTCGATGACGCCGTTCTCGTTTGTCTTGTTGAGGGCGACGCCCGCAACGGCATCGTCAAGGCTCACGAGGAAGCCGGCGTCGGCGATGGAGTAGAACAAGCCCTCCTGCATCATGGCGATATCAGGCCCCTGACCTGCCCCCACCTCGGTCGTGATCTTGTCGTCGAACTCGGCGGCGGGGATCGCTTCCTGCGTCAACGTAACGTTCGGATTGGCGTCCTGATACTTCAGCATTGCATTCCAGAGGTTCTTGCCGCGCAATGCATCAAGCCACTGAGAGTTTGCGAGCTTCAGCGTGACCTTGTCGGCCGATTGCGCGTAGGTAGCCCCGGCATCGAGGGTGAGCATAAGGCAGACTGCGGTGGCGGCCGTGAGTAGCGCGCGACGTCGTATTATCGAGATCATTTTCGTTCTCCTTCTGGGGTTATTTTTTATTATTCATTCCATCCGGGGTGACCCGGTTTACGCCTTGATTCTGTGAACGGCCAACGGCGTATGGTGGCTTAGGTTCTCAGCTCCATCCGGTGTCACCAGATAGCAGTCCCCGACATTGCAGCCGGCCACCTCTGGCTCGAGCCACTGCGAGTGCAGGACGAAGGTCATCCCCTCCTCCAACTGGTCGTGATTGTTCGACTGGATATTGTAGGGAATCATCTTACCCATCGAGACCGAGTGGCCTACGTTGGGATTGTGAGGCCCATGCGTCGCAGGATAAACGTGCATCAGCTTGCGTCCCTGCCGCTCCCAATCCTCGTCGACGACATGCTTACGCGGCACAAGACGTGGCTTACCATCATCTGCGGCCGCCCAGTTGTACGGCATCTGACGGCTATCCGCGGACGCTAGATAACCGCGGGAAATGTAAGGCTCGAACGAGGCATTCGCGATTTCGGAGACCAGAGCGCCAGGTCGAATAAGCCCCGCTGCCTTCTGCACGCCATCGGTGCACATCTGCAGAACTTCCTCTTGCTTTTCGGTGATATCACCGACGGCAATCATGCGGGCAATCTGCGCCGTATAACCCTGATAGATGACCGCGGAGATGTAGAGGTTGATCAGATCACCTGCGCGAACGACGTGGCCATAGGGCTTTCCGCAATGTGTGCCGTAGCGATTAATTCCGATCTGGTACCCGTCCCCCGTCTCGCCACCACGTGACATCTGGGCATAAGTGAACGCTGCATAGATTTCGAAGTCTGTAACGCCGGGCCGCGTGACATGATGGGCGGCTTCGATTCCGATGCTCGCCAACTGTGCGGCGGCGCGCACGACGGCCTGCTCTTTCTGAGACCGAACCTTTTGCATCCGCTCTACGATCGCGTGAGAGGGAACGAACGAACTCTTTGGCAGACGGGTTTTCAGTCCGCTCCAATAGCCAGACGACGTCGCGTCTCCTATAACGCCGATCTGGGCTACCGACAGTCCTTCTTTTTCGAGAAAGGCGCCAACCGCCTCGACAACCTTGTCCATCGCCTTGCCCGGACGATTGTAGGTCTCCCTGCCCCAGGTTCCCACCTGCCAGATATCTTCAACGAGCACCGGCTCTCCGGCAGGCGGAAGCAAAACAGAACTGCTGAAGATCGAAAACAGCGTCAGGGGGCGATCCTCATCGGTCGGAATGACCAGCACACCTTCGCGGGCCCAATCGCAAATATATCTTAGATAGGAGTTGGAAACCTTGTATGAGCCAATGGAGTCAGCGTGGACCAGTATAACATCGTGACCAGCGACGACGGCTTCGCGACGAATACGGCGCAGGCGGTCGACGAATTCACTTTCCGGCAGCGGACCCACCGGTTCAAATTCGAAGCTCGGTCGAAAACCGTCGAGCAATTTTTCGGAGTGTTCTCTGACACCAGCCTCGGCGAAATTCACTGGTCTGTTCAATGCGGTCATCGGCGTAAGCTCATGAGTTGTTCCTAATGAGCACAGATTACTACTGAAATTTTTTTTGCAAATAGGGGTGAAAGGTTCAAAAGACGCCAAACTGCACGATTTTTATGCAGATGAAAAATTTTATGCAAAGTACCGTAGAAACAAACATGGCCGAGATTTCCCAACAATTATAATATGTGTTGTTTTTCAGAAGATTAGATGTAACAGGCAGTGCTCACTTTGGAAAAAAATCGTACACGTATCGCCAAAAAGCATCATTCAATCTGAACGAAAATGCTCAAATAAGAGCGGACGAAGCGGTGAGACTTCGAAGAAACAAATTTTTCATCTACGAATGGAAGCAGCCTCCGGATACACGTGGGAGGACTCGTGCGGAGGACATGCCGGAAAACGGAGTCGGAGCGCGTTCTCGTCGCACCTAATTTCCGACCACGCCGCGGCGTGATTGGCCGGCGACGGTTTGCTAAGATCAAGAGGACGCGTTCAAAATACTGACTGGAGGCCAACACGCTCAATTAAGATGGCCTCGGCGGATGCTACGCATCAGCATCCACACGGATGCTATTACTACAGGTACCAGAATACTCGTGAGAACGGAGGCATGGATAATCGGGCTGATTTCTTCGAAACCTTTCGCGAGATAGGCCACAAGTCCCACGACGTAATACGACACTGCGGCAACCGACAAGCCTTCGACAGTATGCTGCAAGCGGAGCTGCAACTTCGCACGATGGTCCATGGAGGCGAGAAGGCTGGTGTTTTGCTGCTCGATCTCAAGGTCGATCCAGCTTCGCAGAAGGATCGCCGCACGGGACAGTTTGCGCGACAAGTTGGCCTGCCGCTCCTCGATAGACCTGCACGTCCTTACGGCGGGAGCGAGGCGCTTCTCCAGGAAGCTCCCGAGTGTCTCGTATCCTCCGACCGAATTCTCGCCGAGCGACCTCAGTCGCTCTTCGACAATTTCGCTATAAGCGCGTGTTGCTCCGAACCGATAGAGGCTGAGCGCCGCACCCGCTTCCAATTCTGCCGCCAGTTCACTTAGGTCGTTCAGCAGGGCATCATTCTTGGCCTTATCCCTCGTCTTCATTTCCTGGGTTATTGCCGTCAATCCATCCTCGATCCTCCGCAGCCCTGGAGACAGTGACTGCGCGATAGGCAAGCCCATCATCGCCAGCGTCCTGTAGGTCTCGATATCGAGAAGCCTCTGCACCAGCGCGCTACGGCTGGCAGTCGATAGACGGTCGTCGAGTACAAGTATGCGCGTTAGGCCGTCCGCATTTTGTCGGAAATCCGTGATTAGCTCAGCTTGCCCGTCCCTGATGGTGCTATGACAGAGACTAGTCGGATCGAAGTGCTTTAGGAGTGCGTCTGAATCAGGATCCCGACTACGGATTTCGATCCTGACCGCCGATATCAGACTGCCGGGCGGGTGGAAGCTGCTTCCAAACGGGTGGTCGACCGTTCTCTCATCGAATTCGTGAGGTAGCGCGCCTTCCCAGAAATAGGTCGAGAACTCGGAGTGGCGTTCCCACCTCAGCGTACCCGTCCCCCACCGGATTTGATGGTGGCTCGCGTCGCGACCGGGTGGGGCAACCCCGCGCGTGCGCGAGAGTTCAGACAGAACGGCATGATCGACAGCGAACCCTCCATCGGTGATGAACGCAAACTGAAGAACCAGTCGCGCCTCCTCGACAAGGACATTGGGGCGAGCGTGTATTTCGCCCAATGCCCGAGCCCGCATGGGAGAGACGGGAAACGCGAAGGTGCCATGCTGCTTGCTCATCTCCGCGTGCTCCCAACCACTGTAAGCGATCTTCCGTCACATTTTCGTCCGTTCGGACTTGGGATCGTACATCGGCTTTAGCGAGGCTTCGGCAGCGAAGCGTTCTCCTGCGATCTCGATTTCGTAGTTCGACGCCAGGACATCTGCTTCACTCTCACCTTCGCACGGCACGTATCCTAGGCCGATCGCGCCGCCCAGATGATGCCCGTAGTTTCCGGAAGTGATGATGGAGACGATCTTTCCGTCCCGGACCAATGCCTCATTGTGGTAGACAAGCGGCTTCGGATCCTTGAGGCGGAACTGAAGCATTCGACGCTTAAGACCCTCTTCCCTCGTGCGAAGCACGGCGTCACGGCCGATGAAGTCGCCCTTGTTCGTCTTTACCGCAAATCCTAGACCGGCCTCAAGCACATGGTCCTCGTCCGTGATGTCGTGGCCGAAATGGCGGAACGCCTTCTCGATGCGGCAGGAGTCGAGAGTGTGGAGGCCACATAGTTTCAGCCCCGAAGCGGCACCTGCCTCCTCAATCGCTTCAAAAACATGCGCTGTCTGATCAGAAGAGACATAGAGTTCCCATCCAAGCTCACCGACGTAAGTGACGCGGTGGGCGCGGGCGCGGGCGAGGCCCATCCCGATCTCGATCTCCCGTGCGGTTCCGAACGGAAATGCCGCGTTCGAGAAATCATTTGGACTGATGCGCGTGATAACGTCGCGCGACTTTGGACCCATCAAAACGAGGACGGATTCCGCAGCCGTGATGTCGGTGATCACGACGAACTCTTCCGAATTCAACTGCTTCCGCAGCCACGCGAGATCTCGTTGGAGCGTGGCGCCGGGCACGACAGCGAAAAACGCGTTCTCCGCCAGGCGCGTGACTGTCAGGTCGCTCTCGATGCCACCCCGATGGTTGAGCATCTGCGTGTAGACGATCTTGCCGGGTTCGACGTCCATTTGGTTGGCGCAGACCCGCTGAAGGAATGAAAGTGCATCGCGTCCCTCGATACGGATCTTCCCGAACGAGGTCATGTCGAAGAGCCCCACACCGTTGCGGACGGCGAGATGCTCTTCCTTCTGGTTCTCAAACCAGTTCTGCCGTTTCCAACTGTAACGGTACTCGCGCTCTTGCCCCTCGCGCGCGAACCAGTTTGCGCGCTCCCATCCCGCAACCTACTCAGCCAACGCCCTGATGAAACGCTACAAGGGCTCGGCCCGCGGCACCAAGATGCCGAAGGAGACGCAGGCTTTCCTCAGAGGGGTTTTCCTGAGGCACGCCAAGGCATCACCGACGGCCGCTTTGCAGTTGCTCAAGACAGAGAACTTTAAGCGCAAAGAGAAGGGCATCGACCAGATACCGGTCCCTGAAATCCGGACTACCCAGCGCTTCATGAAAGCGATTTCGGATATTGAGAAGCTTGGCGCCCGGATGGATGCGAAGAAGGCGCGTCTTGATTTGGCGCTCAGCTACGGCGGCCCAAGTGCAGAGGCGCCGCTCGAGCGGGTCGAGATGGACGAAAAGTTCCTCGACGTCTTCGTCTTCCTCACGGAGACAGGGCTCATAAACGAGATACATCCGGACATCATAGCGCGGCTCGAGCGAATGGGTTCAGAAGTCGACGATGATGAAGACGAAGAAGTTGAAGAGGGGAAGTCGGGCAAACGCAGGCGGAAGAAGAAAGCGAAGAAGTCCGAAGACAATCGGAAACGTCTCTGGTGGTCAGTTGCGATGGACGTAGCGTCGAGGTCCGTTTTGGGAATGAAGATCCTGCGGACTGTTCAGCCAACTCCCCGAGACGCCGTCGAGGTCCTCGAAATGGCCTGCACATCGAAGGCTCACATCGTGGAGGCGCTCCGAACCAAAAATCCTTGGCCCCAAGAGGGCAAGCCTTGGTTTGTCGTGGCCGACCACGGGAGTGCCTATGACAGTTTCGAGTTTCAGCATTGCGTTGTCGCGCTCACGGGAAACGTTCTGAGCCCACCGGCCGACCATCCGTACATGCGCGGCACGATCGAGCGCTTCTTCCGCACGATCGACGGCAAATACATGCACCTACTGCCGGGGCAGTCCTTTGGGAATATCATCGCGAAAGGTGCCGGCTATAATCCAAAGAAGGCCGCCCGTCTAACTGATATCGAGCTGGCGGAGTGCCTCTCGCGCCTGATTATCGACAGCTACCACAACACGCCCCAGGATGAAGCTCTTGGCGGCCGCACCCCTTTGCAGATGTGGGGATTCCTCAACAAGACTCACGAAGTCCGGCAGGTCGATGAGGAGACGAGAAGGAAAGCTTTCGCAATCTCCGTGCCCAACAGGCACATAACCGACAGTGGGCTTGTCTTCCTCGGACTCCCATACGGCGACGAGCGCGTCCAGGAAATTCGCAACCAGAGTACCAAAGGCACGTTCACGATCAGAGTATCGCCCCGCGATCTCTCCAAGATTTGGGTAAAGACACAGAACGGACGTGGCTACTACGAGCTGCAGTGCAATCTCTCAGGTACCGAGCACCTTACACTGAACCAGTGGAAAGCCGCTTTGCATCATATGCGGAAGACCGTGAAGAAGTCCCAGGAGGGATCATGGGAGATTGCTCTGCGGGCGATTTATCAGGTCCAGAAACTTGTGAAGGCCGCAGAGGACCGCGCCGGCATCGCCATCGCGACGTGGACGGTCGAGGACCTGCAGAACCTCGAACGCGACGTTGTACAGGGCGTGATCTACAAGCGGCCTTACGAGATGGATTACGGTCAGCAGATCCACCAACAGCTCAACCCAGGCGACGGAAGCGCGAACGCACCGATTGAAGATCTTGCAGAGCCGGAAGCTAATCTCGACAGCGAGTTCGGTGACGTGGACGATGGCGTCAAACGCGATCCGAACCGTTTTGCCACGCCTGAAGAGGGGGTGCGCCGAGAGGGCCGCCCGAAACCAGATCAATATAGAGACGACCCTCCCCAAGTCGAACCCAATTCAAGCTCGTCCGGAAGACGATCGAAGAACCGCATTGGCGGCCCAAAACCATGGCAAGGAATTAAAGGATAATCTCAATGGCAAGAGAAGATAACGCTGTCACCCGCACCATGACCGAACGCTTGTCTCCGGAGCAGCGTAAGATCCGCGACATCATGGAGAAGGTAGAGGCTTTCTACCTCACAACCCACAATGATCCGGAAGTAAAGCGTGAAATCGACGTCGTGGTCCGCGGGGCTTCCCGCGCCGCAAAGGACGGTCACATCCTTTTGATCACCGCCGAGTCCCAGTCGGGGAAGACTACGATGGTGAACCACTATCTGGACGAACATCCATCGCTTGTCCCCTTCCCCATTGAGAACGACAACACGGCCTACCCATTGTTCAAGGTCACTGCGCCGCCGGATTCCACGATGGCAGGTCTGGGTCGTGAGATGGCGATGCGCTTAGGTTATCAGTTGCATCGCAGGGTGACCGAACCAAGCATATTCGAAAAGGTACGCGCTCAGTTACAAGTGCAAGGGACCAGACTTGTCGTTGTCAACGAGATCCAGCACGTGTTGGATGCACCGAGCATCAAAGGTCTGCGCCACTTCTCCGACGCGTTTAAGAACCTTCTCCAGGAAGAAGATTGGCCGATCCACATCATCTTTGTCGGCCTCCCTGAAGCAAAAGATATGATCAAGCGAGATAAGAAGGAGCAGTTGGAGGCGCGTGTGATGCACCTCGCACTGGAGCCCCTATCCTTGAACGAACATGGCGAGGCGATAGCCGACATGATCGATGAGGTTCTGGCGATCGCGGGCCTTGGGTCCGGCACGCCCTTAACCAACGAGTTCTTGGCCCGCCTGTTCCACGGCGCGCGGGATCGTCTCGGGTTGATCTTCAAGATGCTGCACTTTGCGATCGAAGACGCACTGGACAGCGGCGATACCGAGGTTGTCATCGAGCACTGGGAAGATGCTTACATGCGCCTGGCGAAGGGTGGCCGAAACGTCTTCGTCGAGCCTGAGTGGTGGACCATCGTCCGGGGTGTCCGATCTGATGGTTTTCTCACAACGGAAAAAGAAGAAGCTGACCTCGCAGCCTCAAAAAGTGGCGCGGGCGGTTCTCAGAAATCGGGGCAGCGATGAGAGGCATATACAAAGTACCCTTCCACGAAGACGAGACCGCCACCAGCCTTGCAATTCGGCTTGCGGCGGCTAACCGCATCGCTGCGGTTCCGTTTTGCGACGACCTAGGATTTTCTTTCAAGGGCGTTGTTGGTGGAGAGCACGACGCGTTAACGCGTCTAAGTGAAATTTCTCAAATTGCACCCGAACGCATTTTCCGGAATGCCTTCACCATCACGAAGCCGGGCCACGGTATATTGAGAGACGAGAAAGTGCGAACCCCGTGGCTGGCCCGCTATCCGGCGCGCGTTTGTGCGACATGCCTCCACGAGGACATTCGCCGCGAACAAGGCCCAAACTCGGCACGACGGTATTACCGTATTCATTGGCAGTTGGTTTCGATCCGATCGTGTGAGATCCACAATGCTCCCCTGATCGAGCTGCCCTCCGCTAGTAAGTACCGGAATTTTGACCTGGACTACCGAGCCACAAATCACACAAGGGAACTTAACAACGCCCTAGCTTTCAACGGAACCCGGCTCTTCACGGACTATGAGAGGTTCGTATTGGATCGTCTTGAAGGCCGCAGGCAGGCAGGCGAATTGCTCGACAGCATGTCAATGCTCTCAGGCATGGACGTCACAGAGCTCATCGGGATGTACGCTACCTTCGGAAAGTTCGCCAATCTCGATCAGCATAATGAAAGCGACTGGCATAATGGAGCGCAGGCTGGGTTTAATCTAATGCGCCAGGGACGGCCAGGAATAAGACAATTCCTTCAGCAAATGACCGCGGATACGAACATGAAAAGATCGGCCCGCGGCGGAGGCTCGGTCCTAGGCGGAATCAATCTTGGACTAAGCCCTATGTACCCCTTCCGGTCGGGTCCGGATTATGACCTAATCCGCGCTGAAATGATGGCGTACGTCAATGAGCACGCAGCACTCACCTCCAAGCATAGGATCTTCGGTAAAGCCTCGTCAGGAACGCATGTAGCCGTTCACGATGCACTGAGGACCATGGGAGGAGGAGACATGGCTCGAGGATTACTGTTGCATTTCTCTGGTGAACAAGACGAAAAGACAACGGTATTTCCCCTAGCAGCGTACAAGAAGGCCCAAGAGTATTGGGACGACCTCGTATTCCCAATAGACGCGAATCTGCTCCTCGGGACAAACAGCCCCCATTTTGTTCAACTTGTTGACCGCGGCATCATTGAAAAAGACGAGCTATACGGGAAGCTGTTTCCATCCAATATGGCCAGATATTCCAGAAGCAAGCTTCTGGCGCTGGTCGACGCAGCTTGTAGCTGCCCCCCAGTTGCTAAACACGATGGCTTGATCTCACTGTCCAAGGCCGTCGTGTTAGTTCGCGTGCCGTTCGCAGACATCATCACCCTTCTCATAGAAAAAAAGCTATCCCAGGTGCACTACAACCTGGAGCTGCCCGGATTGGCGTCGATCTTGGTCGATCCCGCAGAGCTGACTGGCCTCTTCCCCTTAGATGAGCGCTGGATGATGGTAGGCGACGTGGCAACGCTGATGGGAGTTTTGAAGCGAGATATCTGTCAGATGACACGGGGAGGCATCTTGCCATTCTACAAATTCCGGGTCCCTGGACGTAGCCAATCGATCTTTTTCGACCGAAATGAGATCCAGGAATTTCTTGCAAAGTATACCCACGCTAAAGCCCTCGCGACAGAAACCGGACTGAGAAGCCAAAAAGTGGCACAGCTTCTGAGATTGACGGACATCCCAAAACTTCGAGCAGGCATCGCAGTGTACTATGAAAGAGCTGCGGCCAGGGCGGCACTCGCCGAGGCTGGATACCCCTAAATTCCTGATTTCTGACGAAGGTTTTAGCCCTCCGCTTCGCAAGAGGCGGAGGGCTTTTTCATGCCATTTTTTTCGTCAAATAATCCAATTAAATCAATGATTAACGTGACTTCTACCTACGGCGCTCTAATATGTAAGTGTCAGTTCGGCGTGACGTTTGTGTCATGCGGGATGTCGCGGGGGCTGGCTAAGTGTCTGTTTTTCTTGGACTGCCGGTGTCATTTCTAGTGACGCGTAATAGACCTAATCGAGAGGTCGGCGATCCAGATAGAGAAACCCATTTCGACATGGAGGATGTTCAATGGATTATCGAAAGCTTGGACCAAGCGGGACAATCGTCGCGCCATACTGCCTGGGAACGATGACATTCGGCGCGGAGGCCGATGAGGCCACCTCGCACAAGATACTCGACGACTATTTCAAATGGGGCGGCAATTTCATCGACACCGCCGACGTTTATAGCGCCGGCGTTTCGGAAGAGATTATCGGTCGTTGGCTTAAGGAGCGGCCGACCGAGGCCCGCCAGGCGGTGATCGCAACGAAGGGACGGTTTCCGATGGGAAACGGCCCGAATGATATCGGGCTGTCGCGGCGGCATTTGAACGTCGCGCTCGACGATTCGCTTCGACGCCTCGGCGTCGAGCATATCGATCTCTACCAGATGCATGCATGGGATGCCCTGACGCCGATCGAGGAGACGCTGCGTTTTCTCGATGATGCCGTCTCCAGCGGCAAGATCGGTTATTACGGCTTCTCCAATTACCTCGGCTGGCATATCGCCAAGGCAGCCGAAATCGCCAAGGCGCGCGGCTATACCCGGCCGGTAACACTGCAGCCGCAATACAGCCTGCTTGTCCGCGATATCGAGTTGGAGATCGTGCCAGCCTGCCAAGATGCAGGCATGGGGCTGCTGCCATGGTCGCCTCTCGGCGGCGGTTGGTTGACTGGGAAATACCGCCGTGACCATATGCCGACGGGCGCGACCCGGCTCGGGGAAAACCCGAAGCGCGGCATGGAATCCTACGACCAGCGCAACGCCCAGGAGAGGACCTGGGACATCATCGGTGCGGTGGAAGACATCGCGAAGTCCAAGGGCTGCAGCATGGCGCAGGTAGCGCTCGCCTGGACCGCTGCGCGGCCGGCCGTGACATCTGTCATTCTCGGTGCCCGTACGACGGAGCAACTGGCGGACAACCTCGGTGCGGCCAAGATCAGCCTCTCCGACGAGGAGATGAGCCGCCTCACGGAGATCAGCGCACCACACCCCTTCGACTACCCTTATGGCGTGGGCGGCACGAACCAGCGTCACCGCAAGCTCGAAGGCGGGCGGTAAATCATCAGGCAGCGGCGGCGCATACCGCCGCTGCCTTGTTCCTTCAGATACGGACGCCGGTCGCGTCGTCGAACAGATGCAGCTGTGCCGGATCGATGGTCACCCCGATCGCCTCGCCGCCACGGGCGGTGCTGCGGCCGGTCTCGACGATGGTCAGTTCCGGTGTTGTCGCCGCCGTGATGAAGGTGGCCGAGCCGGTGGATTCGACGACGTCGACGGGGATGTCGAACGTCCCCTGCCCTGTCGCGGTGATGCCGATATGCTCCGGGCGGATACCAACGGTCACCTTGCGGCCCGGCTGAAGCTGACGATTGCTAGGCAGCGTATGCTTGACCGTTCCGAGATCGATCGCCAGCCCGCTTCCGTCCGCCTGCACGACACCAGGAATGAAATTCATCGCCGGCGAGCCGATGAAGCCCGCCACGAACTTGTTGGCCGGCGTGTCGTAGAGCTCGAGCGGCTTGCCCTGCTGCTCAATGACGCCCTCGCGCATGACGACAACGTGGTCGGCCATGGTCATCGCCTCGATCTGGTCGTGGGTGACGTAGACCGAGGTCGCGCCGAGCCGATCGTGCAGCGCGCGGATCTCCTTGCGCATGTGGACGCGCAGTGCGGCGTCGAGGTTCGAGAGCGGTTCATCGAACAGGAACGCCTTGGGGTGACGGATGATGGCGCGGCTCATGGCCACACGCTGGCGCTGGCCGCCCGAGAGTTCGCGTGGGTAGCGCTTGAGCAGGTTGGAGAGCCCGGTCGTCGCCGCAACATCGGCCGCAGCCTTCTTGGCTTCAGCCTTGGCGACACCGCGGATGCGCAGGCTGTAGGTCAGGTTTTCCTCGACCGTCATGTGCGGATAAAGCGCGTAGGACTGGAACACCATGGCGACGTCGCGCTTGCGCGGCGGCACGTTGTTCATCAGCTCGCCGGCGATCTTCAGGTCGCCCTCGGAGATGCTTTCTAGGCCTGCGAGCGAGCGCAGCAAGGTGGACTTGCCGCAGCCCGACGGGCCGACGAGCGCCACGAAGCTGCCCTTGGCGATCTCAAGGTTGATGTTCTTCAGCGCATGGAAGGCACCATAATGCTTGTTGACGCCGCTGAGCTCGATCTGATTGGTCATTTGAGGGCTCCAGAGGTGAGGCCGGATACGATGCGGCGCTGCAAGAGAACGAAGATGGCGAGAACGGGCGTCACATACATCGTGGCGTAGGCCATGATGTTGTTCCACTCGCTGGTGTTCGGCCCCATGAAGGAATTGAGACCGACGCTGGCGGGCTGAAGCTCGGCTTCCTGGATCATCGACTTAGAATAGACGAACTCGCCGAAGGCCTGCATGAAGATCAGGATCGCGCTGACGAGAATGCCGTTGCGGGCAAGCGGCAGCACGATGTTGAAGAAGGCGCCGAAGCGGGAGTTGCCGTCGACCAGCGCTGCTTCCTCAAGCTCCATCGGCACCGCCATGAAGGTGGCGCGCACAAGGACCACGAAGAAGGGCATGCTTTTCGCGGCGATCGCCAAGATCACGGCAAAGCGCGGATAGTCGAGCAGGCCGAACTGCGAGAAACCCACGAAGATCGGCGTGATCATCAGCGATGCCGGCAGAACCTGCAGCATGAGGATGAGGAACAGGCCGATATCCACCCACATGTTGCGGTAGCGCGCCAGCACATAGGCGCAGCCGACGCCGAGCACGGTGATCAGCGCCACGGAACCGAAGGCGATGACGACGGAGTTCCAGAGATAGCGCCCCATGTTCCGGCTTTCCCACACATAGGCGTAGGTTCCCCATTGCGGCGAGGACGGCCAGAAGCTTGGCGGATTGGCGAACATCTCGGAGCCGCTTTTCAGCGCGGTGATATACATCCAGTAGAGCGGGAAAAGATAGATTGCCGCCAGGACGATCGCGATGAAGAGCATCAGGCGGTTGCGGTTGGTATCGCTCATCCGCGCACCTCATGTTTTGTCGACCGGACATAGACGATCGAAGCGAACATCACGAAGACGATCATGATGACGGAGATCGTGGCGCCCTTGCCGAAGTCATATTGCCGGAAGGACAGGTCCCAGGCCCAGTATTGCGTGACGTTGGACGAATTGTTCGGCCCGCCATCAGTGATGGCCGCGAACAGGTCGAACTGCTGCAGCGTGAAGATCAGGCCGAGCGAAACGATGGCGCCGATGGTCGAGCGCATCATCGGAAGCGTGATCGTCCAGAAACGCTGCCAGGCATTGGCGCCGTCGAGTTCGGCCGCCTCGTAGAGATCGCCAGGGATCGAAGACAGACCAACGGAGAGCAGGATCATGTTGAAGGACGTGCCGAGCCAGATATTGGCGATAACGACGGCCCAGAGCGAGAAATTGGGGTCCGAGCGCCAGAAGATGTTGGAACTGATCAACCCGCTTTCACGCAGTATGAAATTCAAGACGCCGAAATCGCCCGACAGCACCCAGTTCCAGATCGCGCCGACGACGAGGCCGGGCATGACCCAGGAGACGAGGAACAGGCCGCGCAGCCAGGAGGCGCCGGGAAAGTTCACCCAGAAGAACAGCGCCAAGCCGAAGCCGATCAGGAACTGGCCAGCAATCGAGCCGACGACGAACAGCACGGTGTTGTAGATGATCGGCAGCGTTTCGGGCTGCTTGAACAGGTCGACATAGTTCTTGAAACCGACGAAGGGGCGCACGAAGGTCCCGAGGCTGAACATGTCGACCTCCTGGAAACTCATGACGATGTTGTAGACGAGCGGCAGGCCCGCGAGCACGAACAGGAAGATGAGCGGCAGGGTGACAAGCGTGATGTCGAACCCACGGCCATCGGTGATGCTGGAAAATAGCCTCTTCATGGATACCCCTTAAGCTCCGAACGGGGCTGCCTGGCGCTTGCGCGGAAGACAGCCCCTGCCGGGAGGAAACGGTGGGATGGCGCAAACGCCATTGGGGTCGGACAGGCGGAGCGCGTCGCGCACGCTCCGCTTGCCCTGATATGTCACTCTTCGACGGCCTTGATCTTTTCGGCGGCCTGATCAAGCGCATCCTTCGGCGACATCTGGCCGGTGAGCGCGGCCTGAATGGCATCCTGGATTGCCTTGGAGATCTTCGGCCATTCCGGCGACGGACCGCGCGGCTGGGCATATTTCAGCTGCTCGACGAAGGTCTTCAGCGCATCGTCCTTCAGCTTGTTGCCTGTCGGCGGGATAGCGATGTCGGAGCGCGCCGGCAGCTGGCCGAACTTCTGGTACATCGTGTCGTCCTTCGAGGCGAAGAACTCGAGCGCCTTGAAGGCTTCGGCCGGATGCTTGGAACTGGAGAAAATCGCCCAGTTGTAATCGCCCATGGCCGAAGACCGCGTCGCGCCTTCCTGCGGAACCGGCAAGAGCGCCGTGCCCCAGTCGAATTTGGCGTCGGTCAGCATGCGGTCGATTTCCCACGGACCGGAGATGGCCATGGCGGCATTGCCGGCGTTGAAGGTGGCGGTCGAATCCCACTGGCTGCGGGTCAGCGTATCGGGAGAAGCAAGCTTCTCGTCCATGATCTGCTTCCAGACCGTCAGCGCCTTCACGGCACCGTCGGCGTTGATCGTCTTGTAGGTCGCGCCGCCCATCTGGGCCCATGGCAGGAACTGGAAGGTGCCTTCCTCGTTGGCCTTGGCCGAGAAGGTCAGGCCGTAGACGTTCTTCGACGGATCGGTAAGCTTCTTGGCGTCCGCGACCAGTTCGTCCCAGGTCTGCGGCGGCTTTTCCGGATCGAGGCCGGCGGCCTTGAACATGTCCTTGTTATAGTAGAGAGCGATCGTATTGGTCGCTTTCGGCACACCGTAGAGCTTGCCGTCCCAGGTGGCAGACTTCAGCGGGCCGGGGAAATAGTTCTCGGGCTTGATGACGGTCGACTTGGCGATCATGTCGGTCAGGTCGAGGAAGGCCTTGCGGGCGGCGAACATCGCGTGGTTCGGGTTGTCGATGGCGATGATATCAGGCGCCTTGCCGGTCGAAAACGCACGCATCGATTCGCTGACGACGTCGTCGAACTGGATCTGGCGGTATTCGATCTTGATGCCGTTGTTCTGATCGTTGAATTCCTTGATCAGGTTCGGCGCCGGCTGAATGTCGCGGTCAAGCGACCAGAGGGTCAGGGTGACGTCTTCGGCCTTGGCGGCTAGGCCGAAGAGCGACACGCCCGCCAGCGCAAGTGCGCCGATCATTGCAAATTTACGGATAGCCATGGTTCTCCTCCTTTGTGGTTATCCTAGATCGTAGGCCGGCAATTCCTCCTTGCCGGCCGCGATATCATCAAACCGGATCGACGACGAAGTCGCCGCCCCGGGCATGCTTCAAATGGTTCAGCGCATGAACCTGGCCGGTCATCTCGAGCGCGTCGCGATAAACAGGATCGTGCCAACCTTCAATGTCGATGGATCCCGACCAGCCGGCGAGGCGCAGTTCCGAAATGATGTCCGTCCAGTTGCTGTCGCCAAAGCCCGGCGTGCGCATGAACACGAACTTCTCCTTACCGAAGATGCCATGCTCCTTGATGACATCCCAGCGGATCGTTGCATCCTTACCGTGAACGTGGAAAATTTTCGACGCCCACTTGCGGATCTGCGGCAGCGGCTCAATCAGATAGACCATCTGATGGCACGGCTCCCATTCGATACCGATGTTATCGTCCGGCGTCTCGTTGAAGATCAGCTCCCAGGCATCGGGATTGTGCGCGATGTTCCAGTCCCCCGTCTGCCAGTTGCCGTCCATCGCGCAGTTTTCGAAGGCGATCTTCACGCCCTTGTCGGCGGCACGCTTGGCAAGCTCGCTCCAGATTTCCTTGTAGCGCGGCAGGCTGTCGGTCAGCACCTTGCCACGAATACGGCCGGTGAAGCCGGCAACGCAGGTGGCGCCAAAGTGATGCGCGTTGTCGATGCAATCCTTCCAGCCCTGGAGCGTGTCGAGATCGATATCCGTCGTTTCGAGCGGGTTGCCGAACATGCCGAGCGTCGAGATGGTGATGTCACGGTCGCCTATGGCGTCGACGCAGCGTTTTCCGAGTTCGGCGAGGTTCTGGCCATTGGTCGTCTGCCAGAAGAAGGGTTCGAAGCTTTCGAAGCCCATATCGGCGATCTGGCCGATCCGCTTGTCGGCGCCGCCCTTCGACGCGCTGACCATGGTTCCGATGCGAATGGACTTGGCGGGGTTGCTCACAATCTCAATCCTTATGCTGAAATTTCGATACGCTTGCCGGTCTTGGCGCTTTCGATCGCGCCGAAGACCATGGCGAGGCTTCTGATGTTGTCGGAACTTGCCGTTTCCGGGCGCTTGCCCGTCTTGATCGCCTCGACGAAGCTTGCGATCACGCTGGCGTGGCCATGCGTCTCTTCGTCATGTTCAGGTGCCGGAACCTCGACCGGCGTGAAGCCGTGCAGCAAACCGGGCTCGCTTCCAGCGGTCGCGGCCTCGAAGCCCTCTTCGCCATCCCAGGTCAACATGCCCTTGGAGCCGACGAGGCGCCACTGGCTTTCCCAGCTCGTGCGCTCGCCTTCCGCGCACCAGGAACCGCGATAGGTGAAGACGACGTCATCGGAAAATTCGAAGGTCGCGTTGGCCGAAGCGCCATGCTGGTACCAGGAGCCCTTGGGATTACGCTCTACGCAGTAGACGGCGAGCGGCTTCTTGTCGGCTACGAAGCGCGCGGCGTCGAAGGTGTGGATCGCCATGTCGAGCAGCAGCACGTTCTGCATCTCTTCGCGGAAGCCGCCGAAATGCGGCGCCAGGAAGAAATCGCAATGGATGCCGGTGATATCACCGATCGCACCGCTTTCGACAAAGCGACGCATGCGGCGCACGCCCGAGATGAAGCGGCGGTTCTGAATGATGGCGTGCACCTTGCCGGTCTCGGCCGCGAGATCGATGAGAGCAGCCCCTTCGGCTAGCGAAGTCGCCATCGGCTTTTCGCTCAGCACATGGCAGCCGGCCTTCAGCGCCGTCGACACCACGTTGAAGCGCGCGGTCGGGATGACCACGTCGAAGACGATGTCGGCTTTGGATTTTGCGATGACGTCGGCGAGATCAGTGCCGATCACGGCACCGCTCAAACCAAACTCCTCGGCGAGCTTTTCAGCCGCCGCAGGATTGACGTCGACGAGGCCCTTGACCTCGATCTCGGCTGCAAGAGCCGGGGTTTCCTTGATGGCGCGCAACCAGCCCTTGGACATGGCTCCGCAACCGCAGAGAACGGCATTCAATGTCACGATTTCCTCCCGTGGACAGTCTCCGGCTTTCCTCCCGAAACTTGTCCCGTAAACGTTTACGATACTAAGCGGAAACGTTTCTCGCTGTCAATCCCACGCGATGAGACAAAAAATGCTGCGGAAAACATCTGCAAATGCGGGGCCTTAACCTCGACTGCGCCGCAGCGCAGCACGAAAAAATTTCGCACTGTTTTGCGCCCGCGTTCCGGCTGGAACGCAGGTGGCCGGATCAGATTTCGATTCCTCGATTAGCGGATCAGGATCGCGCGGAAGTCGTTGACATTGGTTCCCGTAGGGCCGGTCTCGAACAGGTCTCCGATCGCAGCAAAGCCGCTATAGCTATCATTGCCATCGAGAAGACGGCGCGGATCAAGACCGGCGGCGCGCAATCGTTCGACCGTCTTCCCATCCACGAAGGCACCGGCGTTGTCTTCGGACCCATCAATGCCATCGGTATCGGCGGCGAGCACATGCATGTCATGGCCCTGGATCGCCAGCGCCAGCGCGAGCGCGAATTCGCCGTTGCGCCCGCCCTTTCCGCCCTTGCCTCGGAGCGTCACCGTCGTTTCCCCGCCGGAGAGGATAACAACCGGCTTTTGGAACGGCCGATCTTTGGCAAGCACTTCGCGGGCGATCGCCGCATGCACCGAAGCGACATCGCGAGATTCTCCCTCGATGGAATCCGACAGAATGGCGGCTTCCACCCCGTGCGATCTGGCAAGCGCGGCCGCGGCCTCTAGCGAAACACCGGCCGAGGCGATTACATGATGTTCGTGCCGGCCGAACACCGTATCATCCGGGCTCGGCGCATCGGCAGCTGGCGTCGCAAGAAAGTCGAGCGCGGCCTGCGGCAGCGGCATCTTGTATTGCGCGATGATGTCAAGCGCATCGTGCCGCGTCGAGCTGTCTGGAACCGTCGGGCCCGAAGCGACATAAGCGGGGTTGTCGCCGGGGATATCCGACACGACCATGCTTACAACACGCGCCTTGGTGGCCGCCGCCAGCCTGCCGCCCTTGATCGTCGATAGATGCTTGCGCACCACGTTCATCGCGGAGATCGGCGCGCCCGAGGCGAGCAGGATCTCGTTCATGGCAATCTCGTCTTCGAGCGTCAGCCCCTCCGGCGGCGACGGCAGCAGGGCGGACCCTCCCCCGCAGATCAGCGCGATGACGAGATCATCCTCGCCAAGCCCGCTCACCGCGTCCATCAACCGCTTCGAAGCCACGAGGCCGGCGCGATCAGGCACGGGATGCGAGGCTTCAAGGATCTCGATGTTTCGGGTTTCGCAGCCATAGCCATAACGCGTTACCACAACGCCCTCGAGCGGACCGTCCCAGACACCCTCAAGCGCCTGGGCCATCTGTGCCGCGCCCTTGCCGGCGCCGATCACCACCGTTCGGCCTTTCGGCTTGGCTGGAAGATGGGCGGTGATGCCTGTCAACGGATCAGCCGCCTTGACTGCGGCGGAGAAGAGATCTTTGAGGAATTCGCGCGGTTGCATGGGCTGGCTTTCGAGAAAATTCAGATGTTGAGACTGAAGGCATCGCTCTCGCCCGCGACGAGTTCGAGCGGCCAAATCGTGTTGCGCGCGCCACCAGGATAGAAATCCGCGTAGGCGGGCATGGTCGCGAGCAACGTTTCCGCAAGCTCTGCGCCGAGATCGCGCAGCGACATTCGAAAACATGTCAGTGCCGGCTGCAGGAACCTGGCGCGCGGCTCTTCGCGAAAGCCGATGACAGCAAGATCCCGGCCGGGAATGATACCCGCCTCGACCATGCGCCGGTAAAGCCCGATCGCCATCAGTTCGTAGATCAGAATGATCGCTGTCGGCCGGGGTTCTAGGCGAATGAGTTCGTGACCGGCCTGATATCCACCCTGCTCGCTCGACTTCGCGCGAATGACGAGTTCGGGATCATAGGCGATGCCGTGGCGTTCCAGCGAGCGGCGGTAGGCATCGAGGAAGATATAGCCGAGATTGACGTCGCTCGATGGAACCGCGATCGCGATCCGTCGATGCCCCTTGGTCACCAGCCGATCGACGGCCGAGGCCGCGACACCCTCGAAATCAAGGTCGATCCAGCTGTAATTGCCACCGGACGAACTGCGGCCGAGCGCGACGAAAGGGATCTTCGCCTTGGCCAGGAAATCGATGCGCTTGTCGATGCGCTGCGTGGCGGAAATGATCAGTGCATCGACGACACGACGCGCCACCATGCGCTTCAGATATTCCTGCGGGTCCTCGTCATTCGGGCAAGGCAGCATGATAAGGTCGAGCTTGTGGCGCGAAAGCACGCTCTGCAAGCCGCCTGTCAGGCCAAGGAAGAAGTTGTCGGCGTTTTCGACCGTTTCCTTGCTGGACTCGATCATCAGGCCGATGACGTTGGTCGTACCTTGCCGCAGGCTTCGGCCCGACTGGTTCGCCACATAACCAAGCTCTTCGGCCGCCGCCAGCACGCGCTTGCGGGTTTCCTCATTCACATCCGGTTTGCCATTGAGCGCCCGCGACACGGTCCCGATCGAAATATCGAGATGCTTGGCCAGTTGGCGAATTCCCCTCATTCCGACAATCGTCCTCCCAGTGGCGATGGCTAGCCGACCTTATGTGACACACCAAAACCGATCCGGAAAGGACCAAGGGCAACGATATGTGGTGGAGCGAGAGACGGCAGGCCGATGATCGGCAACTTTCGCGCCTTGTTCGAGCTCTGCCTACTACAGATGCGGCTATGGTCGCTAAACGCCGTTACGGAAAAAGATCCGCATCTTTCATAAACGGCGCCTGCGCGTCCTTGGATGAAAGGGTGGGGGGTGTCTCTATTGGCCAGGCGATGTTCACCGTCGGATCGTTCCAGATGATCGCCCGCTCATGCTGTGGCGAGTAGAAATCCGTCGTCTTGTAGAGAAATTGCGCTGTTTCGGAGAGAACCACGAAGCCATGCGCAAAGCCCGGCGGAATGTAGAGCTGGCGCCTGTTGTCCGCCGACAGGATTTCGCCAACCCACTGCCCGAAGGTCGGCGAGGATCGCCGCAGGTCCACGGAGACATCGAAGACCTCGCCCTCGACCACCCGAACGAGCTTTCCCTGGGCTTGGCTGATCTGATAGTGCAGCCCGCGCAGCACGCCCTTGGCGGACTTGGAGTGATTGTCCTGAACGAATGAAACCTCGGCCCCGGCCGCTTCGTTGAAGCGCGCCTGGTTGAAGCTTTCAAAGAAGAAGCCGCGCTCGTCGCCATAGACGGTGGGCTCGATCAGCAGGACCTCAGGAATTGCCAGCGAAGAGACTTTCATCGGTCAGCCTGCCTCCGCCAGAAGTCGCATCAGGTATTTCCCGTATCCGTTCTTGCAGAGCGGCGCGGCCAGTTGCTCCAGCTGACGGCCGGTGATCCAACCGTTGCGAAACGCGATTTCCTCGGGGCAGGATACTTTCAGCCCCTGGCGCCGTTCCAGCGTCGAGATGAATTGCCCGGCGTCGAGCAGGGAATCATGCGTTCCCGTATCGAGCCAGGCATAGCCACGGCCCATGATCTCGACGGTCAGGCTGCCATCCTCGAGATAGCGTCGGTTCAGATCGGTGATCTCGAGCTCGCCGCGCGGCGAAGGGCGCAGCGATTTGGCGAATTCGACGGCGCGTTCGTCGTAGAAATAGAGGCCGGTTACCGCGTAGTTCGATTTCGGCTCCGCCGGTTTTTCCTCGATCGAGACCGCCCTGAAGCGCCTGTCGAATTCCACGACGCCATACCGCTCCGGATCCAGCACGTGATAGGCGAAGACCGTCGCGCCGCGATCGACGGACATGCCGCTTGCCAGAAGGATCGGCAGGTCGTGACCGTAAAAAATGTTGTCGCCGAGCACGAGCGCCGACGGCGAGCCATCGAGAAACTTCTCGCCGATGATGAAGGCCTGCGCCAGGCCATCGGGCGATGGCTGTTCGGCGTAGGAAAACTTGACGCCCCAGGCGCTGCCATCCCCCAGCAACTGTTCGAAGCGAGGAATATCCAGCGGCGTCGAGATGATCAGAATGTCGCGGATACCGGCCAGCATCAATGTGCTCAGCGGATAATAGATCATCGGCTTGTCGAAGACAGGCAGCAACTGCTTGCTCATGGCAAGCGTTGCCGGATGAAGACGTGTGCCGGATCCACCGGCGAGAATGATGCCTTTTCGGGTCACAGCGCCCACCCCCGTTCCTTCAATTGATCAATTACGCGATCCACATGCACCGTCCATTCGGGCAGGGTCAGCCCAAGGGCGGAACTCAAAGCATCCGTGTTGAGCGACGAATTGCGCGGCCGCGCGGCGGGCCGCGGAAATTCGTCGGTCGTGATTGGCTCGATATCGGCCGGATCGACAGCCGATACGAAGCCGCGTTCGGTTGCCTTCTGGACGATGTGCAGGGCGAGCCCGTGCCAGCTTGTTCGTCCCGATGCGGTCAGGTGATACGTCCCGTCGACAAGTCCACCGCGCCGGTTCGCGGCAATTGCAAGGGCCGTGACATCGGCGAGCAGCTCGACCGCCGTCGGAGCCCCGAACTGGTCCGCGACGATCCGAAGGTTCGGCCGCTCCCGCGCCAGGCGCAGAATGGTCTTCACGAAATTCGTGCCGTCGGCGGAGACCACCCAGCTCGTGCGAAACAACAGATGCCGGCAGCCAGACTCGGTGATCGCCAACTCGCCGGCACGTTTTGACTGGCCATAGACATTCAACGGATGCGTCTCGTCGTCCTCGCGATAGGGCGCCTCCTGGCGACCATCGAAGACGTAGTCCGTCGAATAGTGAACCAACAGCGCGTCGCACCGGCGGGCGTAATCCGCCAGCATCTTCACGGCCTGGTGGTTTGCCCGAAACGCCGCATCGGCATTCATCTCGGCAAGATCGACCTGCGTATAAGCCGCCGCATTGACGATGATATCAGGGCGGACGGCATCCAGACGGTCGGCGATTGTTTCCGGGTTGTCGAGATCAAACTCGTCGCGCGCGAAGGCTACGAGACTGCCGAATGGAAGCAGCGTGCGCTGAAGTCCGCGTCCCAGTTGCCCGTTTTTCCCAAGAAGCAGCACGGTCATGCGTATTGCTTCTCTTCCCAGTTGCGGTAGCTGCCTGAGGTCACGTTCTCGACCCAGTCGGCATTGTCGAGATACCACCGGACGGTCTTGCGAATGCCGCTCTCGAAGGTCTCGGCCGGCCGCCAGCCAAGCTCGGCCTCGATCTTGCGCGCATCGATAGCGTAGCGCCGGTCGTGTCCCGGGCGATCGGTGACGAAGGCGATTTGCTCGCTGTATTTCTTGCCATCGGGTCGCGGCTGCAGCTCGTCGAGGACCTCGCAGAGCGTGGTGACGACGTGAAGGTTAGCGCGCTCGTTCCAGCCGCCGATATTATAGGTTTCGCCCAGGCGCCCGGCCTCCAAAACGCGACGGATCGCGCTGCAGTGGTCTTTCACATAGAGCCAATCACGGATCTGCATGCCATCGCCATAGATTGGCAAAGGACGGCCTTTCAGCGCATTGTGGATCACCAACGGAATGAGCTTTTCCGGGAAATGCAGCGGACCGTAATTGTTGGAGCAGTTGGTGGTGACGACTGGAAGCCCGTAGGTATGGAAATAGGCGCGAACCAGATGGTCGCTCGCCGCCTTGCTGGCGGAGTAGGGGCTGTTGGGCCGATAGCTGGTTTCCTCGTTGAAAGCGGGGGCATCGGCGCTCAGCGTCCCGAAGACCTCGTCGGTCGACACGTGCAGGAAGCGGAAATCTGATTTGTTCTGGAGGCCACCCCAATAGGCGCGCGCGGCCTCCAGCAGACGAAACGTACCGAGAATGTTGGTCTGGATGAAATCTTCCGGCCCGTGGATCGAACGGTCCACATGGCTTTCGGCCGCGAAATTGACGACGGCCCGGGGCTTGTGGCGCGTAAAGAGATCGCTCAGAAGTGCCGCGTCGCCAATGTTGCCATGCTCGAAGATATGGCGCGGATCGTTCTCGAGAGACCGCAGGTTACTCAGATTGCCCGCATAGGTCAGTGCATCGAGATTAACGACCGGCTCATCGTGCTCCGCCAGCCAATCCAGCACAAAGTTCGAGCCAATGAAGCCGGCTCCCCCAGTCACAAGTATCATCGCCTACGCACCTCTCAACCAACGCAAACACCAGGATTGACGACGAAATTTCAGTAGACGTTGCTCCGATCCTGCAAGCCGATCGCCGTCATCACGACGATCCTGAGATCCAGCCACAACGACCAATTGTTGATGTACCAAATGTCGTGCCGCACCCGGTCCGCCATCCGGTCGACCGTGGGGGTCTCGCCCCTGTGCCCATTGATCTGCGCCCAGCCCGTCAGGCCCGGCTTCACATGGCGGCGCGAAGCGTATTGGGCGATCAGCGTTCCATAGAGATCGTCATGCGCGAGAGCATGCGGGCGTGGGCCGACCACGGACATCTCGCCGCGCAGTACGTTCCAGAACTGCGGCAGTTCATCGATGCTCGTTGAGCGGATGAAGGCGCCGACGCGGGTGACGCGCGGATCGTTGCGCGTCGCCTGGCGAATATCGCCGGAGTCTTCCATGACAGTCATGCTGCGAAACTTCAGGATCCTGAACGGCTTTCCATTATGCCCCTTGCGGCACTGCATGAAGAAGACGGGACCACGGCTGTCGAACTTGATGGCGATCGCTACGAGGACGCAGAGCGGAAGGGTTACCGTCAGCGCGCCAATCGAAAAGCCGATATCGAACAAGCGCTTCACGATACGCTCGACCAGGCCGAGCGGCGGGCGATGGATCTGGAATGCCCGGTTCTCGCCGATGTCCTGAGCAAAACCCTGGGCGATATCGCCAACAAGACCGGAGAACATCACGCTGACCGGTACGCAGAACTCACGCAATGCCGAGAGGCATTCTTCGAGAACAGCGGCGTTGGCATAGTCGCCCCAGACAACCAGAACCTCATCGACATCAGCGATGCCGTTCTTCTGAAGCTTTTCATGCAGCAGGTAAGGAGGCTCATCGACGCCGCGGAGGTGCATCGTATGCTTGATGGACAAGCCGCCAAGCGCAGCCTTGTGGATGAGAGGCTCAACCGGCGTGGAATCGGGGCAGATCAACAACACGCGCCTGGTTGGAAAAGCTGCATGAGCGACCGCACGGTTCAGGTAAGAATACCATACCAGCCGCAGCGTCGTCAGTGCGCCAAACGACAGCACGGCCGCGGAGATTATCGCGCCACGCGACACCATCGTGCCAATCTTCAGGAAAAAGACAATCGCAAGAAGAAACGCAACGACCGCTGGCAGAAACGTGCAAACAATTGCCATCTGTCTGCGAAACGACAGCAGCCCGGCCGGGCGATAGGCGTGGGCGCCGCCCATCGCAAGAACGAAAGAGGTCGCGACCAGCAGGCCAATACCAGCATATCGGGACAGGTCGTCATCCATGCCCAAGAATACCTGCTCATAAAGCATGTATCCTCCGGCGCTCGCGAAGAATAACACCGCGAAATCGAGGATAGCCGCAACATAAGTGGTCGCGACAGCATTGAAGCTAAACCACCGTCGATCATTTCTGGCTGAAAGCCGCACGCTCCAGCTGTGTTCCACTGGCATGGTCATAACGTTTATCCTCAACCCGCCAGCCTAGTTAACACAAGATTAATACGCCCAACAATTCGCCCAGGAATACTCCTTATTTAGTATTTTAAAGTAGGAATGCGTCTCACATCACAGTCTTGTCGATTATACGACTTGGCGTTTGAGTAAATCTTCAAAAATACAAACCGAGAGTAGGCGCTTTAGATGCCCGCAAATGTCGACCGCTCCGGTAGTATAATATTTTAACGACGATAGGGCTCTCAAGCTTGGAAACATGCGGTCGCGACGCACCGAGGATTGGTCATAAAATCACGATACGAAAGCTGTGGACGCTTCACGTCCATAGGAAATTCTGTCGACAAACCGGAGTTATTCATGCAAAAACAACGACGACCGACCTCAGAATAAATATATATTCAATATTAAAAATAAATATTACGATTCTATACTTTTAAATAAAACGAATTGACTCATCGAAACGCTCATTTCTGTAGCGCCGTCACTCGTCCAGCGGATCGTCGTCATCGCCATCTAAGCCAAATGACCCGCCCTGCATTTCAACCGTCATTTGCTGATAGGCACGGGCCTTGATCTCGTTGCTGATCAGAACGATCCAATTATGGGCACGCCCAAGGCCGGACCCATTTTCCGGCATCACGAGCGCCATGCAGGTCATGACCCGTGGCCCGGTCTCACGATAGGGCTGCATGCTCCAGGCGAAGGGCTCATCCCGCTGGCGGCGCTTGCGAAATGTAACGCTACGCTTGCGCGCACTCTTCCACGCCATCGTCATCGACCTCTGTTATCGACGCTGCGAACACAGGACTGACGTCCCTTTTTATTTCGCGCCCGATAGATCGATAGAAGAGCGAGCTGCCTCGCGCGCAATGGCCGGCGGGCCATCCCAGCCTGCGCGCATCGAACGGCCTGACTATCAGCGAGCAAGATCTTCGTAAGTCCCTCTGTCATCAGCATGCGCCTCAAATGTCATCTCACTCATGTCGCGATGAAGAGCAGCTTGCGCGCTCAGATGTCAGCTCGCCGCTTGGCGGAACCGCAACGCAAAAAAGCACGCGATCGGTGAGATTTTCTCAGCAGCGAATGTCGCCGACGAGCGGCTTCATGCGCTGACCTGCTATTTATCAACGACAGCGAGAGCTTAGAGGTGAATTGACCAAAGGCAGGGTGAACGGCGGAGAGGCGCTCAAGGCATGGTCGATGAAGTATCTCTCCAGGACCTGGATCGGCGTGAGCGCCGATTTCTAGTTGTTTTCTCATTCCTTCCCCCGAAAGCACACAAAAAACACCTCCGGAAAAGAACTTTCCGGACACTATACATACACTCTAAGGAAGCCACACTCGACGATATTGCTCTCGTTCACTTTATTATTAACGTGAAACAATGCTAAGCGCAAAAATTCAGCGATGCAATAGTCAAATTTCATTATGAAACGACGAAGACTGAAGCGAGCAGCAACAGCAACAAACCTAACAGAAACACCAATCATTGACATCGGTATATTCACGCTGAGGCGTCATCATTTCGGATATACCGATAATTACAATGGCGTTACTTATAATAATGGATAAGGAAAGAACGGCAACCGGAAGTATTCTTTCGGCTGCACTTGTGGCTCGCGTAGGGCGACGACCAGCAATAGCACTTTGGCGCGAAACGATCAGGCGACCAGGCGGCGGCTGGCAAGTACGGCACGACGCTCCCACCACACAAGCAGGAGGCTAGAGCAGACGATCACAACCGCGCCGGCAACGACGTTCACCGTTGGGACTTCTGACCAGATGAGGTAGCCCAAGAGAAACGCCCAGACGAGGCCGCTATACTCCATCGGAGCAAGCGTGGACGCCGGCGCGTGTCGGTATCCCTCATAGAGCAGGAATTGGCCGAGCGCCGATACAGCCCCGAGCCCCAGCATCAACGCCCAGCCGGTAAGATCGGGCGACTTCCAAACCCACGGCAGCATGATCCCGCAAGCGATGGCGAAAAGGAAGCTGGTCGCCATCATCTGGTTGAACGTGCTCTCGAAACGGCTGACCAAGCGGACAAGCACCGTGCTCCACGCCCAGCAAAAGCCCGCAAACAGCACCATGAGCGTCGGCGCAAGGCTTGGCGAATGCGTAGGATTGGCTGCAAGTATGACGCCGGCAAAGCCCGCAAAGCAGGCAAACCATCGCATCGGACCTACGTTTTCCTTCAATACGAAGATGGAAAGGAAGATAACGATGATGGGGGCCGAGAAGTATAAGGTCGTGATCTCGGCAAGGCCGAGATGCCTGGCGGCCGAGTAATATGCCATCCAGGCGCCCAGCATGAGCAGGGCGCGCAGGACGAGCGAACCGCGATGCGCGCTTTTCAAGATGGACGGATGGCGCAAGCGCCTGACCATGAAGCCCGCGACCGCAACGATGATCACGCTACGAATGAACAGAATTTGCGGCACCGCATAGTCCGCAACCAGCCATTTCACGATCGCATCCTGGATCGCAAACAGCGAATAGCCTGCGCATGACAGTGCAATACCAACGAGCGGGTTGGGCGAGGTGTCTGAAGCGCGGAAATGCATGATATGGCAGCCTGGATGCGGCATTGATGATGCTGTGCACCTAGCAAGAAGTTGCATAGGGAACAATGGCTAGTTTTGGTCCGGCATACATTAAGGACGCGGCAGGCGATTGACGCGGTGTGCTTGTCCGCGCGGTTGCTTAAACGCGCGATATTGCATACGAGCCACAATCGTAGTGTATCAACGAATGACTTCGAAATTTGGCGGAGATGACACGTGACCGACAAGAGCGCATCGATTACCCAGGCGCTACTTTCATGGATGCTGTGGCCAGCGCTGTTTTCAGCCGGGATGATAGGCGCTGGGTTCGCCTTTCAGAGCCATGCGCCTCTGCTGTGGTTCAACGTGGTCTACTTGGCGATCGTCTGCGCAATTGCGCTTTTCGAGCGCGTGATGCCTTTTGAAAAGCAATGGCTGCAGCGGGACGGCGAGACGTTCAATGACGTCGCGCACACGCTGCTAAGCAAGGGTGGTGTGCAGTTGGCCGCCGCACTGGGTGCGACCGCGCCGATGGCGGTCGCGACCGTTGCGCATCCCTTTGTTGTCGGCCTGCCCGATATATGGCCCAGCAACTGGCCGCTGGCGCTTCAGGTGGTCCTTGGATTGGTTATCGCCGAATTCGGACTATACGTCGCCCACCGCGCGGCCCATGAGATCTTGTCGCTCTGGCGGTTTCATGCCCTTCACCACAGTGTGGAGCGGCTTTGGGTCGTGAATACCGGCCGGTTCCATTTCATGGACTCGCTTTTCAAGATCGCGCTGAGCCAGCTTCCGCTCTATCTCCTGGGGGCGCCTTTGCCGGTCTTCTTGTGGATCGGCGCCGTGACGGCCTTCATCGGCCTGCTCACCCACTGCAACATCGACGTGCGCACGGGGCCGCTCGATCTGATCTTCAGCACACCGGGCCTGCATCGCTGGCATCACTCACGTGTACTGGCCGAGGGCAATACGAACTACGGCGAAAACCTGGTCTTGTGGGATCAGTTGTTCGGCACCTACTTCAATCCGGACCGCCGCCCGCCGACGAATATCGGCATCAGCGGTCGCGTCGCCGACAACTTTATTGGTCAGCTGTTCCAGCCGTTCTCGAAGAAGGGCTACCGACAAATTCTTGGCCGCCGGGTACACCCCGACGGCCAGGAAACACGAACAGGTGACAAAGGATCGCGGAGCCCGTCCGGCGCCATCAGCGAGAACCACCCGGTCAGCACGGATGGCACCGCCTAGACTGACCTAGTCCGCCGATGCGCTCCAGCGCGAGTCGGACTGGAACAGATCGTTCAGCTTGTAGGCAACCTCGGTACGGTTGGTCGCCTTCAGCTTCTTCATGATGTTGCGGATGTGAACCTTGACGGTGCTTTCGCGCAGATTGAGCTCATAGGCAATAATCTTGTTCGCCTTGCCCTTGCGCAACGCCTGGACGACTTCGGCCTGGCGCAGCGTGAACATGCGCGAGAGCTCTTTCTGCCGCGGCGCGTTGTCGACAGGAGCCGACGATGTGAAGGCCTTGCCCGCCACGATGAAGGTGCCGCCCGCAACTGCCAGCCCGATGGCTTCAACGCAAACTTCGATGCCCACGGAAGTGGGAATGAAGCCGCGAGCGCCATGCTCGATCGCCCGGAGCGTCTGGTTGAGATCGTCACCATCGGCGAGGATGACGACCGGCGCCGGTGCGAGTTCCGTGGCGATGCTGGCGATCTCTTCGTAAAGAGCGCCATCGCTTGACGCACGGCCGGTGATGTTGAGCAGCACAGCCTTGACGCGCTGCGTTGCATCTTTTTTGCGCCGCCATTCCGCCACCGAGCCCACCGCGCAGGCCTTCATGCCAAGGCCGTTCTGCGTCAGCGTCGTCGCGAGGCATTCCCGCTCGAGTGTTCTGCCGTCGATGATAAGCAGGCACCGGTCCTCGCCGATGACCTTTACTTCGCCCAGTTCGCTGAGAGCTCTGGGTGCCACGGCAACGGCCTGAAGTCTGTTGACAGGCGTGCGTCCGCTTTCAAATTCCGAAGGTACGTAATTCATACTAGCCTCATACTCAATAGTGTTAGAGGTGACCATTCGCAACGAAATGCAATACTCGGGGGACATCGGCGTGTATTAAGTCAGTAAAGTAGTTTATCCGTTTTGGATCACTTATGGCGTGTGGTTTCTACTTTATTAAGAACCTACATACATCAGTAGTGACAATCAATACAAAATATTTCGTCAGACTTAGATTAAAAATGCTCAGTATATAAAATTATACCGCCTAAAGATAAAAACAGGAATTAATTTTTACTCCGAAGCAAAAACATCAACCAAGAAGCGTATGGCAATTATTCTTTAGAAATACCGTTTCTTAACGATAATAATCGTTTGTGTTTTCGCGTCACGGTATAGTGTCAAATCCCGTATTGTTCTGGCATAGACGAAGCAACGTCATCCCTAGTAAATACTGTAGCAACGCCATTGTAACGGGATCACGAAACCAAGCTAATCCAATTGGTTAATCCCTCGTTTACCACTCGACCCGGGTTTTCAGGGCAATCTTCGGGGATATTGGGCGCTGTGGATAACATTAGGCCTTACCGCACGCCGATTGCCCGGCGCGCGAGGCAGAAAAGCCGGCAAGTGCGCGGCTGGAAGTCCAAGTCTTGCGGCGGTTTTACTATCGGCCTCTGAAGCGACGCTGGTAGGTCGCATCATAAAGCGAGCTCTCGCGAAAATCGGTCGAAGACAAGGATGGGCCGACGAAGATGATCGCCGTCCGCTCGATCGGCTCCGCGGCCACCTTGGCCTCGATATCGCCAAGCGTTCCGCGCACGATCCGCTCATCTTCCCAGCTCGCCTTCACGACGATAGCGACGGGGCACTCGGCGCCGTAGAGCGGGGTGAGATCGCTGACGACCCGGTCAAGCGCGTGAATGGCGAGATGGATGGCAAGCGTGGCGCCCGTGGCGCCGAACTGCGTCAAGGTCTCGCCACCGGGCATAGGCGACGCCCTGCCGGATACGCGGGTCAGAACCAGGCTCTGCGCGACCTCGGGAATGGTCAGTTCGCGCCCAAGCGCTGCTGCGGCGGCGGCAAAGGACGGCACGCCTGGCGTCATCGTGTAGGCGATGCCATGCTTCTCCAGGCGGCGGATCTGTTCGGCGACAGCGCTCCAGACCGATAGATCGCCCGAGTGCAGGCGCGCAACATCCTCGCCGGCATTGGCCGCGCGCAGATATTCGGCCTCGATCTCATCGAGCGACATCGGGGCCGTATCGACGATCCGCGCTCCCGGCGGGCAATAGGCGAGAAGATCCGGCGAAACGATTGAGCCGGCATAGAGGCAAACGGGGCACTTGCCGATGAGGTCGCGGCCGCGCACGGTGATGAGATCCGCGGCACCCGGGCCAGCGCCGATGAAATGAACGGTCATATCCTTGTCCTCAATCCTTGACCCAGTGCCACTGCGTGACGGGCATTGCGGGGCGCCAGCCCGTCATGGCGCCGATCGCGCCGGAACGGGAAATATCGATGCGGGTCAGCGACCCACCCAGCCTGGTATGCAACGCCAGCAATTTCGCGTCCATCTCGAGCGTCACAGAGTTGGCAACCAGCCGGCCGCCGCTTTTCAGCGCGGCGATCACCGCCTCCATTACCCCATCCTCGCTGCCCCCGCCACCGACGAAGATGACGTCTGGCTCGGGCAGCGACTGCAACGCCTGCGGCGCCGCGCCTTCCACGACCGCGAGCCCCGGCACGCCGAAGGCGGCCGCATTGCGCGCAATGCGCAGAGCCCGCTTGCTCGACTGCTCGATGGCAATCGCCCGAAGCGACGGATCACACAGCATCCATTCGATGCCGATCGAGCCGGAGCCAGCGCCGATATCCCACAGCAGCTCGCCATGCCGGGGCGCCAGCGTCGACAGCGTCAACGCCCGGATCTCTCGCTTGGTGATCTGGCCATCGTGCTCGAAGAGCGCATCGTCGAGGCCGGGCGCAAAGGCCAACACGCGCGCGCCCTCGCCTGCCACGATCTCGATGGTGCAGACGTTCAGCGGATCGATGTCCTCGATATCGAATGTATCTGCTTGGCAGGCCCTGACGCGTTCACGCTCGCCACCAAGCGCTTCGAGCACATGCAGCCGCGACCGGCCAAAGCCGTTGGCAGCAAGTAAAGTGGCAAGCTGCATCGGTGTTTCCTGGTCAGAGGTGAGCGCGATGATGCGCCGGCCGTGATGCAGATGCGGACGGATGAGATCGAGCGGACGCCCATGCAGCGAAACGCTGGCAACTTCCTGCAATGGCCAGCCCAGCCGCGAAGCGGCAAGGCTGAAGGATGACGGCGCCGGTATCGTGCGCATCTCCGTTGCATCAACGCTCCGCGACAGCGTGGCGCCGACGCCATAGAGAAACGGGTCTCCAGATGCGAGCACGACGACAGGCGAACCGCGACGCGCGGCGATTGCCGCGATCGAACGCTCGAACGGGCTCTCCCAAGCCAGGCATTCCCCCTCTATGAGCCCAGCCATCAGCGCATGATGACGGGCGCCGCCGAAAACAACGGACGCGGCGGCGATCAGCCGCTTGGCCTCATCGCCCAGCCCTGCTGGACCATCCTCGCCGATACCGATAATAGTCAGCCAAGGTTGGCCGGGAGCGGAAGATATATCAGCCATGAGCAAAATCCGCATTCTGATGCTTGGCGGCACAACCGAAGCAAGCGCGCTCGCCAAGGCTTTGGCCACTCAGCCGCGCTACGATGCCTTGCTGTCGCTTGCCGGCAGGACGGAGAAACCCGCTCCGCAGTCGCTGCCCACCCGCGTCGGCGGATTTGGCGGCGCGGAGGGACTTGCGCGTTTTCTGCGTGATGGGAAATTCGACCTGCTGATCGATGCCACCCATCCCTTTGCCGCGCGCATCTCGCAAAACGCCGCACAAGCCACCACGATAACCGGCCTGCCTGCCTTCTGCCTTCGCCGCGCGCCATGGCAGGCCGAGGCGGGCGACAACTGGCGGCATGCCACGAGTGTCCAGGATGCCATCGCGCAAATCGGCAGCGCGCCGCGCCGCGTGTTTCTCGCCATCGGCCGCCAGGAGGCCCACCGGGCGGATGCAGCCTCGCAGCATCACTATCTTATCCGAAGCGTGGACCCGGTCGATCCGCAACCCCAGCTTCCCCACGCGCATTATCTTCTCGATCGCGGGCCCTTCGATGTCGAACGCGAAGCAGAGTTGCTGCGGGAGCACCGCATCGATGTCGTCATCACCAAGAACAGCGGCGGCTCGGCCACCTATGCCAAGATCGCTGCTGCGCGCGCGCTGGGCATCGAGGTGATAATGATCGGCCGCGCCGAAGCGCCCGCCATCCCCACGGTCGCCACCGTCGACGAGGCCTTGGCGATGATCAATCACCTGCTGCCCCCGGGCTGAAACGAGGGGTGTAGATGAGATCGGCCCGGTCCTTGCGCTCGATGATCTTCGTCTCCGCCGAACCGATGATCACGCAGGTCGCCATATCGGCTGTCGCGGCATCCGCGACATTGAGCAGCTGAACGGAAATACGCTCATCCGGCCGTCCGGTGGCACGACCGAAGATGACGGGCGTAGAGCCGGGCAGCCTTTCGCGCAACAATTCGAACGCCTTTCCGAGCTGCCAAGGCCGCGCCTTGCTGATCGGATTATAAAGCGCGATCACGAAGCCACCTTCGGCCGCTGCAGCCAGACGCTTTTCGATCGTCGCCCAGGGCTTCAGATTGTCGGAGAGCGAGATCGCGCAAAAATCATGGCCAAGCGGTGCGCCGACACGGGCGGCGACCGCCAGCATGGCGGTGATCCCCGGCAGGATGACGAGATCGACGTCCCGCCACGCATCCGGACCATTGTCGACCGCCTCGCAGACCGCAGCCGCCATGGCGAACACGCCAGGATCGCCACCCGAAACGACACAGACGACCGCGCCCTCGGACGCGGCCCGCAATGCGGCGCCTGCGCGATCCAGTTCCTCGCGATTGTCCGACGCCTGACGCCTCTGATCGGCCCGCAGGTTGAGGCGATCGAGATAGGGGCCGTAGCCGAAAAAGACCGTAGCCTTCGAAACGGCGGCATGCGCCTCGGGCGTCATCTGATCGGGATTGCCCGGGCCGGTGCCGATGACGAAAAGCTGGCCGCTCATCGGTTGCTCTCCCAGCCGGGAACAAGCACCAGCGAAAAGTAGGGCGCATCGCCTTCGGGGCGATCGGCGAGCTTGATCATCGCCGCGTTGGCCATGGTGCCGCGCTCGACATAGACCGCTTCGGCAAGCCGTCCCGATGCCTGCAGCGCACGGCGGATCTTCGGCAGGTTGCGCCCCACCTTCATGATTACCGCGGCTTGCGTATCGGATAGACGGCGCTCGAGCTCC
Organism: Rhizobium sp. 16-449-1b; assembly: GCF_017741935.1. Classification (GTDB taxonomy): domain Bacteria; phylum Pseudomonadota; class Alphaproteobacteria; order Rhizobiales; family Rhizobiaceae; genus Rhizobium. The sequence goes on from NZ_JAGHMH010000028.1 coordinate 54,847, forward strand.
TGCTCGGCCATCGTGCCTGGCAGAACCGACAACACGTCGTCGCCCTGCACGATCGGGATGCCGGCGAGAGACCAGCAGCCGGACATGGCGCTGATGCCGGGGATCACCTCGGTCGGATAGCGGTGGGCGAGGCGCACATGCAGGTGCATGTAGGAGCCATAAAACAGCGGATCGCCCTCGCTGAGGACGGCCACCGTGCGGCCAGCATCGAGATGCGCGGCGACAGCCGCCGCCGACTCTTCGTAGAAATCGGTGATCTGGCGCCGGTATTCGGCTTCGTTCTTTTCGATCTCGGTGGTCACCGGATAGTAGAGCGGCAACATCACCGCCTCAGGCCCGATCAGGTGCTCGACAATCGCCCTGCCATTGCCGCCCCTGCCGCGCTTGGCGAAATAGGCGATCACGTCGGCCGCTTCGATTGCCTTGACGGCCTTGACGGTGAGCAGTTCCGGATCGCCGGGACCAGTGCCGACACCGATGAGATGACCTGCGCCGCTCACAGGCCAGGCCTCGCCAGCGAGTTGACGGCTGCTGCCGTCATAGCACTGCCGCCAAGCCGTCCGCGCACGATCGCATAGGGCACGCCGTAGGAGTTTTCAGCCAAGGCATCCTTGGATTCCGCCGCGCCGACGAAACCGACAGGCATGCCGATGATCGCCGCCGGCTTCGGCGCGCCATCGCGCAACAGTTCGAGCAGGTGGAAGAGCGCGGTCGGTGCATTGCCGATCGCGACAACGCTGCCGGCAAGACGGTCCTTCCAGAGGTGAAGAGCGGCGGCCGAACGCGTGTTTCCGGTCTCCTTCGCCAGCTCCGCGGTGCGCGGATCGTGCAAGGTGCAGATGACATCGTTCTTGGCAGGCAGTCTCGTGCGGGTCACGCCGTGCGCCACCATCTCGGCGTCGCAGAAGATCGGTGCACCGGCATGCAGCGCCGCGCGCGCGGCGCTGACGAAGTGCGGCGCGAACACGAAATGCTCGGCGGCTTCAACCAGTCCACAGGCATGGATCATGCGCACGGCAACGTCTGCCTCCTCGGCGGAAAACCGCGACAGATCGGCTTCGCTGCGGATAATCGCGAACGACCGCTCATAGATGGCGTCACCGCTGTGGATGTAATCGTAGTCTGGCATTCCTATTCCTGTCGCAGCGCTCGCATAATCGTGGCCGTCCCCACCCTGTCGAGACAGGCCCTAGCAGATTCGCCAGCTTGTCTTTCACTTTTGATGAGACGGGAAAGCCTCTCTATAGCGGAATTGATGTCACTACCAGCAATCTGTGCATCGGGCGCATCCGACGCCAGGCCGTCCATCACCAGATGATAGCCGTTTGCGGCTCCCGAGACCGTGAATGCGGGGCGCGGATGCGCGCAGCCCTTGGCGCAGCCGGACAGATGCAGATCGAGCGAGCCATCCAGAACCTCCGGACACCGCTCGATCAGCGTCTCCGCCAATGCCTTGGTGGCATAGAAGCTCGACGCACAGGCGCCTGCCCCGGCACAAGTGGCGATGCGCGATGAGAGATCGTCGCTATCGGCAGATAGACCGAAGCGCTCAGCGGATTGCCGGACTGCTGCGGCGCTCCCTTCGCTCATGCCTGTTATGAAAAAACAACGATCGGGCGCCGGACGGATATCGCGCACATCAAGATCGTCGAGGAATCCCAGAAACGCCAGAAGGTCGCTCGCGTGTATTTGCCCGAAGCGCGGCTTCAGACCGATTATCGCCGAACCGCCTTCCATCCGATGAATGCCGACTGATGGCGTCGCGCCCGCGCGCGGATAGCGCGAAATGGCATGCACATCCGGGAAGACAGACACCAATCGCTCTGGATCGATATCGCGGCAACGTTTTTGCCAGCCGATCGAAAGCAGCAGCTTGAGCACATCGCCAACCGCCTCGATCGCCCTATCGGCAGTGCCGACGGCAACAGGCTGAGCGCTGGCACCATCCCCAGCAATGGCGACCACCCACTCTTCCGCCGATAAGGCCAGCAGCCTGATGTCGGCGGTGACATCGGCCAGATCAAAGCGCCCACCGCCATCGACGATGATCGACAGCTTCGGCGCAAGCCCCGGCGCCTGCAGATGCTCAGCGAGCCGGTCCCGCAGCAGCAATTCCATCGCGGCAGCATCCGCGACATCGCCGAACGCTCCGCCATGCAGCGGCGGCAGTTCGATCACAGGATTGGGCGAGACGATGATACCAGTCGCATCCACCGCTTCGGCAAATGGCTCGACCGTTTCCGGCCGAAGTCCTCTGATCTGCAGGCTGCCTCGCGCCGTGATCTCGAGCAAACCGTTACCACACAGCATTGCGGCTCGAGCCAGCTGCGCGCACTGGTGAATCGTCAGGACGCCACCCTGCGGACGCAGGCGCGCGAGCAGGCCGTCACCCGTCGGCATCGGCCGCGCCAGGGTCGGACAGGCGCCGCGCCGCGCATAGGGTTGCGCGGCTTCGCCTGCAATATCCGTCTTGATGCGCTCATCGCATGCCATCTCGTCATTTCCTTCCGCCCGGCGCCTATAGCGAGGCACGGAGCAAAGCTATCGCCAGTGTCACAGATCGTCGAAATCGCGACCCTTGCGCAGCAGATAGATATCCATGATCCAACCGTGTCGTGCCCGCGCTTCGGCACGCAACTTCACGATATCCGCGGCGACATCGCCAAGCCGCCCCGAGCGCACGATTTCGTCGTCCGTCCCGAGATAGGCGCCCCAGAAAATCTCGGCATCCGGATCCTCGATCTTGGAGAAAGCCTGCTCTCCATCCAGCATGACCACGGTGCTATCCCCCCGGTTCCCATGCTCGACAAGCCGCCGCCCCGTGGTGATCTCGACCGGCTTACCGACCATGTTAATCGGAATGCGGTGGCTTGCCGCCAAGGCCTGGATGCTGGTGATCCCGGGAACGACGCTGAAGTCGAAATCGACGGCACCGAGTTCCCTTGCCCGCTCGATGATACGGATCACGCTATCATAAAGGCTCGGATCGCCCCAGACGAGAAAGGCGCCAGTACCACCTTCAGGGAGATCGTTGATCAGCCGCACATAGGTCTGCGCCAGTGTCGCATGCCAGTCATCGACGCTTTCGACATAGCTGCGGTCAGCCGTCTTCCTCTGCGGAATGGCGAACTCGACAATCCGGGTCTTAGCATTGGTGACGAAGCGCTCGCAAATCTCGCGGCGGACGGAAGCGAGCTTTTCCTTCTCCCCGCCTTTCGTCGGCAGGAAGATCATGTCGGCGGCGTTCATCCTGCCGATGGCCTGGATAGTGACGTGCTCGGGATTTCCCGTTCCGATACCGATGACATAGATGTGGCGCACGCCGGCTCTCCTGATCAATTCTTCCTGCTTTTGACGCACATGGTCCGGTGCCGCAAGGGCATGGATCAAACCGGCAGTGGGCAACCAGCGACCGATCGACGCTGAAGATTGCTGCCATTTTCGAATCGTGCGATCCTTTACTGATAATGGTCCGCCTGGCGTTGGCCCACATGCCGAGGACAAAGAACGGGCTGGTGATCAATATTCACCGCCCCCATACAGCAGGAATAGCCGGGCATGTTCGCGGCAGGACGATCTTTCAAAGCGTTGACGGGACACATCAGAGCGCGCCGTATGCGCCCAACACCGATCTCTCGCGAGATACAGGCCAGCCCGACCGGAGACGTCTGGCGATGAAGCACGAGATCGATACCACATCGGTGATGACGCTGCTCCCGCTCTTCGTTCGGGCGGAAGATGCCTTGGCGCGGCTGGACGAGCGCGCGCTGCGATCCTCGATCGCCGACGGTTTTTCCGAGCGCCGCCACTTCTTCGATGCCGTCGGCGCCTTGTGGGTGGCGGGCGAACTGGTGCATCTCGAAGACTTGGTGCTGCACGACGCTCATATGGATGCCCGCACCCCCAGCCATGAGCTGACGATCGCCCATGCGGTCCTGCGCGCGCGCCGCAGAATATGGACGAGCGACCCCTATTGGGCCTTGAGCGAGACCGGCATGACGGTTCTGACGGGGATCGGCGGCGAACAGCAGAGAGCGCCGGAATTGAAGAGCGCCTATCGCGATGACGACAATGACGATCATGAGCCCGATGCGCCGCTGGCCACGGAACTGGCCGAAATCGACGCCGTTCTGGAGCGGTCGAGCCGGCTCCTCGACGATCTCGCCAGAGGCGTTCGGGAGGCCAAGCCTGAACCCACACGGCCGGAGCGAGCGGACGACAGGCTGGCGCTGCTTAATGACGAAGATTGGGACGAGGCAGCGCGCCTGCGCGAGTGGCGTTCTGTTATCGCCATTGCGGATGCCTTGCCGCCGACATTGGGCGCAGCCGTGCTGTTCGACGCGTGGGAGCAGATCGAGCCGCTGCGGCGACAAAACTGGCTGGGCGGACTACTGGTTTCCGGCTATCTGCGCCAGCGCGGCAAGATCACGTCGCATCTGTTTTCGTTCTTCGCAGGCCTGAAGACCGTTCGCCACGAACGCCGGCGCTCCCGGCAACGTCTCATCAGGCTGCAATCCTTTCTCGAAGCCATGGTGGAGAGCGCCGATCTCGGCTTGAAGGAGATGGATCGGCTGTCACTGGCACAGCAGCAGATGCAGATGCGTTTCAAGGACAGGCGCTCCAACAGCAGCCTGCCTGACCTTGCGCAATTCGTGCTATCGCGGCCGATGGTGTCTTCGGCGATGGTGGCACGGGAGCTCAAAGTCAGCGGTCGCGGCGCGCTCAATCTGCTCAACGATATCGGCATCCGCGAGATCACCGGGCGCGGACGTTATCGCGCCTGGGGCATAATCTGAATATCGCTATAATCTCAACATCTTTAAAACAGAAAAGCGGCCGGACTTGCGTCCGGCCGCTTCCCTATGGTGAACACCCGATCCACGCATCCTGTCACAGAGTGCGGATCGGGCGTTCTAGCGCTTCCTTTGCCCCCAGAAGCGCTGTAGCTCGACTATTCGCGCTCGCCTGTGAAGTTGAGCAGCAACTGGAAGATGTTCACGAAGTTCAGGTAGAGCGAGAGAGCGCCGAAGACGGCAAGCTTCTGGTTCGATTCCTGATCGTAGTTCTCCGAATACTGTTCCTTGATGTTCTGCGTGTCGTAGGCGGTGAGGCCGACGAAGACGACGATACCGATTACCGAGATCGCGAACTGCAAGGCGCTCGAACCAAGGAAGATGTTGACCACGCTTGCGATAACAACGCCGATCAGACCCATCATCAGGAACGAACCCATGCGGGACAGGTCGCGCTTGGTCACGTAGCCATAGAGGCTGGTCGAGCCGAACATGGTGGCAGCGATGAAGAAGGTGCGTGCGATGCTGGTGCCGGTGAAGACCAGGAACACCGAAGCCATCGACAGGCCCATGACGGCACAGAAGGCCCAGAAAGTCATCTGCGCGGCACTTGCCGACATCGTCTGGATCTTGAACGAGAAGAAGAAGACGAAGGCGAGCGGCGCCAGCATGACCACCCACTTGAGCGGCGACTGGAAGATCGGCACGTAAAGCGCCGGCGTCGAGCCAACGATGAACGCGACGATGCCGGTGATGACAAGGCCGATGCCCATGTAGTTGTAGACGCGCAGCATGTGCTGGCGAAGACCCTCGTCGAACATGGCCTGCGAGCCAACGGCTGCACCGTAACGCTGCTGATTGATTGGGTTCATTGAGATCTCCTCGAGTGAACTAGTAAAGGGTACGGGCAAGCCCATCGGCTGCCTGATCCAGTGAGATGGAGCGATCCGCGGTCACCAGTGCGTAAGCGACGTCGCCGATCTGCCAATAGGCGGCCTCGGCGCCATCGAGCGCGATATGGTTGACCGACTGAACGGAGAAGACGCCCGGACGAACGGCGAAGAGCGAAAGCTGCTTCTTGTCGGCCGTGATCGACATTTCGACGCTCGGGCCGAACTCGGACGGGAATATCTGTACGTCCGAGATCGTCCAGCCAGCCGGAAGCTGGGGCATGACGATGCCGGTTGCGGCGCGAATTTCATCCGGCTTGTAGCCTTCCGCCGGCTGTGACGACACGGACTGGCGCACCAAGGCCGTCTTGTAGGCCTGAACGGCCTCCTCGACATAGGCGGGCGCCGGGACGGATGCTGCCACTTCGGTTGCGGTGAACGCGCCGAACGAGGTGTGTGCAACCCAGCCAGCCGCCACCATGACGCCGACGGCGGCAACGCGCTGCACGGCGTGGAAGATGCGACCATAGGCAAGTCCACGCTCGAGACGGCGCGCAAGATCGCGCGTTTCCGCCCGGCCCGAGGCGCCTTCATGAGCGAGCGCCAGGCGCAATTCGCCGCGCATACTCAAATCCGCCATGACCTTCGCGGCCGTTTCGGGATTCTCGGAAAGATAGGATTCCACCTGGATGCGGCGGGTCACATCGAGTTCGCCATCGACATAGGCGTCGAGATCGGCGTCGATAATGGGATCAACTGCTTTCATTCCCGCCTCCTTCGATCAACCTCAAATGTGGCGCGCGCGGTGTCGCTTCTTCGATTTCGCGCAACTGGGCGCGGGCGCGCGAAATGCGCGACATCAATGTACCGATCGGAACGCCGAGCGCTGCAGCAGCTTCCTGATAGGAGAGGTCTTCAATCGCCACGAGATGGAGGGCCTCGCGCTGCTCCTCCGGCAAGCGGAAGAAAGCGTTGCGCACCTGCTGCAGACGCACGGCATGTTCCTGCGCGGCTGGCAAGGACTGCTCGGCCTCTACGGCGGCCTCATCGTGCCGTCGTGTCAGCGATCGCCCCTGTCGGACGCGGTCGATGTGAGCGTTATGCACGATCGAGAGCAACCACGTACGCAAGTTACCGCCACTGCGGAAGCTCTGCTTCTTCTCGTATGCCCGGACCAGGGCATCATGAACCAGATCTTCGGCGTCATCCGAATTGCGCACCAGGGAGCGCGCGTAGCGCCGAAGCGCTGCGAGCTGACCGATGACATCGAATGGGCGTTCTTTCCGTTCCATGATTGAGTATACGAAGCCGCGCGTTGTTTTATTCCCCGCGGCCGCGATTTTTTCTGCTTTTCGTCATCCAGCGAACGACACGGCAGAACACACGCAAAATATCACATGGAAATCATGACTTTGAGCACTGCTCGGAGATGACGCCCCTGCGCGCAAATCGTCAGGCATGCTGTTCGTCAGACAGCTCCTCAAGGATGGGACAGTCCGGCCGGTCATTGCCGTGGCAGGCGTGGACCAGGTGCTCGAGCGTGTGCCGGAGTTCGCTGAGCTCGCGGATCTTGCGGTCGATCTCGGTGAGCTTGGCCTGGGTCAACTCCTTCACATCGGCGCTAGCCCGGCTCTTGTCCTCATAAAGCGCCAGCAGCTGCCGGCACTCCTCCACCGAGAAACCGAGCCCGCGCGACTTCTGCAAAAAGCGCAGCTTGTGAACATCGGCGACCGCGTAGTCGCGGTAGCCGTTGTTGTTTCTATCGGGGCGGATGAGGCCGATATCCTCGTAATACCGGATGGTCTTCGATGGCAGGCCGGAGCGTGCCGATGCTTCACCGATATTCATGGCAGCCTCCTAAAGCTTTGCAGCGCGCAGCCGCAGCGCATTCCCGATGACCGAGACAGACGACAGGCTCATCGCCGCCGCGGCGACCATCGGCGACAGCAGCAGACCGAAGATGGGGTAGAGAACGCCGGCGGCGAGCGGCACGCCGAGCGCGTTGTAGCCGAAGGCGAAGCCGAGGTTCTGGCGAATATTGCGCATCGTCGCCTCGGCCAGGCGCCGTGCCCTGACAATACCGTTGAGATCGCCCTTGACCAAGGTGATGCCGGCGCTCTCCATCGCGACATCGGCACCCGTGCCCATGGCAATGCCGACATCGGCCGCGGCCAGCGCCGGTGCATCGTTGATGCCGTCGCCGGCCATGGCGACCACCGCCCCCCTGGCATGCAGCTCGTCGATCAGCGCCTTCTTGCCCTCGGGCAGGATATCGGCGCGCACATCGTCGATCCCCAGGCTCCTGGCGACCGAGCGCGCCGTGCGCTCATTGTCGCCCGTCGCCATGATAATCTTCAGACCGCTCGCATGCAGCGCCTTGATCGCGGCAGCCGTCGTCGGCTTGATACGGTCGGCGACCGCGAGCAACCCGGCTAGGCGCTGGCCGACGACGACGAACATCACCGTCTTGCCCTCGTCCCGCAGCGATTGCAGCTGCGCATCATGGGCGGCTACGTCGATGCCGAGATCTGCCAGCATCGCCGCGTTGCCGAGCGCCACCGCCGTCTCACCGACCTTGCCGCGCACGCCTTTGCCAGTTGCAGCCTCAAAGCCCGTGATATCGGCCAAGGCGATCCCGCGCTCCTCCGCGTCCGCCACGATAGCGGCCGCCAGCGGATGCTCCGATCCGCGCTCCAGGCTGGCGGCAAGCTGCAAGAGATGGTCATCCGCCACATCACCGAGCGCCACGACATCCGTCAGCCGGGGCTTGCCTTCGGTGAGCGTACCCGTCTTGTCGACAATCAGCGTATCGACTTTCGAAAAACGCTCCAGCGCTTCCGCGTCCTTGATCAGCACCCCTTCATGGGCGCCGCGGCCCGTGGCGATCATGATAGACATCGGCGTGGCAAGACCCAACGCGCAGGGGCAGGCGATGATGAGGACGGAAACAGCGGCGAGGAGCGCGTGGACCATGCGCGGCTCGGGACCGACGAGAGCCCAGATCGCAAAGGCGGCAATCGCAGCGGCGACAACGGCCGGGACGAAAAAGGCCGAAACACGGTCAACGGCGCCCTGGATCGGCGCGCGCGAACGCTGTGCCGTGGCGACCATGTCGACGATGCGCGACAGCGTGGTTTCCGCCCCGACCTTTTCGGCCGTCATCACCAGCATGCCGTTCTTGTTGAAGGTGCCACCCGTTAGGGTATCGCCCATACCTTTTTCGACGGGCATCGGTTCGCCCGTCAGCATGGATTCGTCGATCGTCGATTGACCCTCGCTGACCGTACCGTCGACAGGAACCCGCTCGCCCGGCCGAACGCGCAGGCGATCTCCAACCACGATATCGTCGACCGCCACATCGGCCTCGCTGCCATCGCGACCGATACGCCGCGCGGTCTTCGGCGCGAGATCGAGCAGTGCGCGAATGGCCGAGCCGGTCCGCTCGCGCGCCTTCAACTCAAGCACCTGTCCGACGAAAACCAGCGCCACGATCACGGCCGCCGCTTCGAAATAAACGGGCACTGCGCCGCCATGCCCACGGAACGTATGCGGGAAGATGCCCGGCGCCAGCGTGGCAACCAGGCTATAGATGTAGGCCGTCCCGACACCGAGGCCGATCAGCGTCCACATATTCGGGCTGCGATTGACGATGGACGCCCAGGCGCGGCGGAAGAACGGGAGTGCTGCCCAAAGCACCACGGGTGTCGCAAGAACGAGTTCGGCCCAGGTCGCGAGCGGCTCGCCGAGCCAATCGCGCACAGGCAGGCCGACCATCGGTCCCATTGTGATGACAAGCAGCGGAACCGAGAGAATGCCGCTGATCCAGAGACGGCGGGTGAAATCGACCAACTCCGGGTTCGGGGCCTCATCCATGGGCGGGACGCCCATCGGCTCCAACGCCATGCCGCATTTGGGGCAATCGGCCGGATGATCGCTGATCACCTCAGGATGCATCGGGCAGGTATATTGCGTCCCCTTCGGAGCAGGCTTTGGTTGCGGCTTGTTGCCGTCGCGATAATCCGCCGGCGCTGCCTCGAATTTCGTCTTGCAGCCGGCCGAGCAGAAATAGTGCTTCTCGCCTTCATGCCGCAAGAAGTGCTTGGCCGTCGCACGATCGACGCTCATGCCGCAGACCGGGTCTTTTGCCGTCAGATAATCCTGCGGCGCGGCCTCGAACTTGTCGCGGCAGCCCTCGCAGCAGAAGAAATAGCGCTGCCCCTCATGCTCAAGCGACGGCTTGCCGGCGGCGGGATCGACCGTCATGCCGCAGACGGGGTCGCGGGCCACGCCGTCATGCGCTGGATGATGGTGATGGTCGCTGTTGCCGTGGTGATGTGCGTGGGTGCTGTCCATTGGTATCTCCTGTGCCTGACAAGGCAGTGGAGATGCTTATCAACCTTCCAGTAACTGGAAGGTCAAGCGCAAAATGCATGTCTCTTGACGGCGGTCAAAACCGGCTCAATCGATGAACACGCCGATGCTTGCCGCGCGCCCCATCGCATCGATCACCGTAAGCTTCGAATAGCCGCCGCCATCGGGCGTCCACTGGTTGGTGCGCCGCCTCGATAAGTCAGGCAGAGGTTTGCCGTTGGCGAGCCACCGGAAGGGCGCGCGCCCACCCTGCAGCTTGAGCATCAGCGGCGAGAGCTCGCCGCCCTTTGCCAGACCCTGGGCACCCAAATCGACATGTGCACCCTCCGGCGGATAGACGATCTGCGGCGCCGGCTCGCGGCCTGAGGTGGCCAGCAATCCGCTGGGATTGATGGCGAAGCGGCGCTGGCTGATCGGCAGCTGCGCCTGCGCGATGCGCACGGCGCCGGACGGTGGACGCGGCAGCGGCGTCGTCGCGATACCCGACTTGGCAAACCCTTCGAACAGGATCGGCGCGGCCGTGCCGTAGCCGGTCAGGCCGGGAGAGGCGCCGTTGTCAGGGCGACCGACCCAGACGCCGAGGACATAGCGACCGTCATAGCCCACCGACCAGGCATCACGGTATCCATAGCTAGTGCCAGTCTTGTAGGCGATGCCGCGCTGCGGCGCGCCGGCGGGCGGGATGACGCCCGAGAGGATGTCGGCGACATTCCAAACCGCGACCGGCTCCAGCAGCGCCTCGCCTTCGATCTCTCCGGGCTTTCCGGATATGCCGTCCCCGATCCTGACCGCCTGCCCTCTGTTGGCGAGCGCGGTATAAAGCTGCACCAGATCCTTGAGCGTGAGGCCGACGCCACCAAGCCCGATTGCAAGGCCCGGCGTTTCGTTGGCCGGCAGCAGCGGGCGCACCTCGGCGCGGCGGAAGCGGATGAGGAGCTTGGCCGGGTTGACGGCATCGAGCAGCTTGACCGCAGGAACGTTGAGCGAGAGCTGCAGCGCATCGCGCACCGTCACGTCTCCCTGGTAGCTCATATCGAAATTGCGCGGCCGGTAGCCGAAGAAATCCGCCGGCCGATCCTCTATGATCGTCTCCTGGCTAACCAATCCCTCTTCGAAGGCGAGACCATAGATGAATGGCTTTAGCGTGGAGCCCGGCGAGCGCGGGACGCGCGTCATGTCGATCCAGCCGGATCGGCTCGCGTCGAAATAATCTGCAGAGCCGACTTCGCCGACGATATCCCCGGTCTGCGCATCGGCCATCACCATCGCCAGCGACAGCTTGGGGCCCAGCTTCAACGCGGCCGCCTTGGCGACGGTCTCCAGCCCCTCCTGCACCCGCTTCTTCAGTGTGGTCCGGTACGGCGACGCATCCGGCGCCTTGCGCAGCGCCGCTTCGCCGACATGGGCCGCCAGCGCCGGCAGCTGCATGCGTTTTGCCGGCACAAGCGTTGCTTCAGCGCGCTCCGCCTCCCCTTCCCCGATCGCATCCACGACCGCCACGCGTTCGAGCACGCGCTTGCGCGCCGCTTCGGCGGCCTTGAGGTTGCGATCAGGACGGCGTTTTTCGGGAAGCTGCGGCAGTGCCACGAGGAGCGCTGCCTGAGCCACCGTCAGCCGCTTCGGCTCCTTGCCGAAATAGGCAAGGCTGGCAGCCCGAACGCCCTCCAGATTGCCGCCATAGGGCGCATGGGTCAGATAGAGATCAAGGATTTCATCCTTGGAGAGGCGTCGCTCGATCTGGAGCGCACGGGCAACCTGCAGCAGCTTGGCCGAAAGCGATCGCCCCTGGCGCGGCTCGATCAGTCGGGCGACCTGCATCGAGAGCGTAGAGGCGCCCGATACGATGCGGCCGTTGGTGACGAGTTGGAAGGCGGCGCGGCCGATCGCGCGCGGGTCTATGCCGCCATGCTCGTAAAAACGCCGATCCTCATAGGCAACCAGCATGCGCAGGAACTGCGGATCGACATCGCCGACATCAGTCTTGAGACGCCAGCGCCCCTCCGGTGTCGCGAAAGCGCGCAAAAGCTCTCCGTCGGCATCGAGCACCTCGGCGGATACACGCGCCTTGTCGAGCGGCGGCGGAAATGCCTTGTCCGCCGCGTCGAGCGCGATCAGCCCGGCGCCGGCAATTGCCACCGCCGCCAAGACGCTGATCGCGATTTTCCGCCTCAGTCTCATGGCTGTGCTGCCACGACCTCCATCTTGCCGGTTGCCGTCCGCGCCGAAAGCTGCGGCCGGTACATGTCCTCGACGTTCGCCGCCGGGTGATCGTAGACGCCGGGTGTCACGGCGCGCACGACGTAGGCGACGTTGATCTCCCTGTTGTCATCGGCGCTGCGATTGAAGGCGGCGACGAAGCGATCGTTGCGGAACTCGGTATGCGCGGCCGTCACATCGCCGATCCAGTCGAAGTTGGTCAGCTGCGCGCTGTCGACCAGGCTCGGATTGTCGATCTGGAAGCCGGCGGGCAGCAGATCGGTGATGACGATACGGGACGGCCATTTGTTGCTTTCGGTGACATGCAGCACGACGACGTAGCGCTCATTCTGCTTCGCCTCCGAGACATTCGCTTCCTCGCCGTCCAGCGTGTAGTAGCTGCGCTCGATGGCGAAGCCATCGCCACCAGCCGGCAGCGGCGTCACCGGTGCGGCAACGGTCGTGACAACAGCCGAAACGGCATCGCTCGTCTGGTTGGTCAGCGTCAGGGCGTGATCAGCCAGCGCCTCGCCATTCATCCGCGCCATGTAGGCGCCGTTGTGGAGCGCGCCGTTGACGTCGATCTTCAGCGAGTCGTCGCCCCCTTGGATGGCGCGGGCAGCAAGCAGCATCCAGGCCTGTTCCTGGGTGCTGGTGTACTTACTGCGCTCCCACTCCTTGGCCACAGCCTTCGCCAGTTCCGGCACGATCGGCGGCACTGGCCGGCTTTCGGCGGCGAGCGCGAGGATGGCGGCGCCATCTCTGAGCACCGAGCCGTAGTCGGTGCGCGACAGGTTCACCTTGGTGACCATCGACTGCGCCGACATCTGCAGCGCGTCAACGAAGATATTCTTCGACCGCGTCGCATCGCCATAGAGCGCCAGCGCGGCTGCGATATGGGCCTTGGCAAGCGGCGTCGGGAAGTCGTTAATCATCGTGTCGGCGTAGTAGCGCAGATCGCTGATAGCGGCTTTCTTGTTGCGCGCGAGCACATAGAGCGCATAGGCGATCTGGTCGCCCTGATCCTTGACATTGACGTCATAGCTCAAGGCGTTCTGCAGGTTCTCCAGCGCCTGCGCGAGTGCACGATCCGGCACGTCGTATTTCTGCTCGCGAGCCCGCGTCAGGAAATCGGTGACGTAGGAATCGAGCCAGAGATCACCGCTATCCGGCCCCCAAAGGCCGAAACTGCCGGCGGATGCCTGGTAGGACAGGACACGGTAGATGGCATCCTGCACGCGCTTCTTGATATCGGCATCGCCATCGAGACCGACCTGCTCGGCAAGCTCGCTCAGATAAAGCAGCGGCAGAGCACGGCTGGTCGTCTGTTCGGCGCAGCCGAAGGGATAGCGATCGAGCGACATCAACAAGGCCGGAATGTCGAAGGCGGCCGAGCGCGTGACGTTGACGCTGACCGACGCGCCCGGAAGGACGCTATCGGCCAGAAGCGCCTTGTCGATCGTCAGCTTCGCGCCGGGCTTCAGCGCCAGTACACGACGCTCGGTGACCGGCAGCACGGCCGGCCGGACGGGGACATCGAGGCTCTGGTCGAGCGACAGACCGGATGCATCCGACAGGTTGATCGAAACGATACCGTTGCCCGGCTGCAGGCCGGTCACCGCCAGCGTCACCGCCTGCTTCGCGCCGGCATCCAGACGGATCGTCTGCGTGGCCTTATCGACACCGACAGCGTCATTGCCTGTCACAGCAAGCTTGTAGTCACCGGCGGGCGCATCGGTATTGGCGATATCAAGGCGCAGTTCGGACTTGTCTCCCGGCGCCAGGAAGCGCGGCAAGCTGGCGGTGACGACGACAGGATCGCGAATGATCACGTCTTGCGTGGTATGGCCGACACCGGATTTGGACCAGGCGACCGCCATCAGGCGCGCGGTGCCGTTGAACTGTGGAATATCGAAGCTGACATGCGCCTTGCCCTCGGCGTCCAGCTTCAACGGACCGGAGAAGAAGGCGACGAGCTTTTGCGTCGGCGGGCTTGCCTGCAGCGGGATCGCGCCGCCATCGCCGCCGGTGCGCAGCTTGCCGGTGGCGCCGAGCGAGCCGTCGATCAAGCGGCCATAGAGGTCGCGGATTTCGAGACCAAGCTGGCGCTGTCCGAAATACCATTCTTCCGGGTTCGGCGGCTCATAGCGCGTCAGGTTGAGAATGCCGACATCGACGGCGGCAACGGTGACATAGGCGTCCTCGTTTGCGCCAGCACCCGCAACGGCGAGCGTGATCGGCAGCGGGCCGCGCGGCAGCATCTTCTCAGGTGCCTCGATCTTCACCTGCAAGGCCCGATCCTCTGGATCGACCTTCAGCCATTTCACGCCGATCGCGCGCATCGGCATGTGGCTGTCCTGGGCATCACCAGGACGGAAGAGCGTCGCGGTCACATAGGCGCCCGCGCCCCAGTCGGCGGTGACAGGAATATCCACCTCGCCGCCCGTCTCGCCGATCGCCGCATTCTGCACGGCAACCAGCGTCTCGGTGCCGGCGGCGATCATCAGTTCGCCGGCATAGCGCGAGGAAACCTTCAGCTTCGCGGTCTCGCCGACCTTGTAGCTATCCTTGTCGAGCGCAATCTCCAGCCCATCCGGCGTTTCCGTGGATGTTGCCTGCACGAACCAGCCGGCGTCGAACTCCACACTGGAGGTCGGGCCATCCGCGTCGGTGCTCTCGACCTCAAGGCGATAACGGCCCCATTGCACGGGCGAGGCGATCTTGGCGCCATCGATGCCGGCATCGACATTGCCGTTGCCCACCTGCTCGGCGGTATAGACCGGCTCATACTTCCAGGCCGTGCCATCGCGATACCACTGATAATCGCGGTTGAGCTTGAAGAGCTTCCAGTGCAGGCCCTTTATCTCCTCTTTCGCACCATCGGCACTGACGCCGATGACGGTGAAATTGGCGATCGAGTTCTCGCCGAGATCGCCCGAGAATTCCGGCTTGATGCCGATCATCGGGCCCTGGTTTACCACCGGCAGCACGAGCGAACGCTCGATCGCGCGCCCTCCCGCTTCCTGCATTCGGATATAGACGGTCGCGTTCAGAAGCTGCGTCGTTGCCGGCAGCTCGCCGACCGTGAGATCGGTAACGCCTTCGCCCTTCTCGTCGAGATCAGGCAATCCTTCGATCGACTGGCGGGAATCCTCACTCGCTTCCTCATCGGCAAGGCCGAAGAAATAGCCCGGAAACGCATCGGCCTGGCGTGTCGGCTTGATCACGACATCGCCTTCCAGCGTCAGCCCGGCGGCCGGTGCCCCATAGAGATACTTGCCCAAGATATCGATGGTCGCCGGCGTGTCCGGGCCGATCACCTTCGCCTCGGTCTTCAGCTCCATGTCGGTCCGATCCGGCACGAAATCGTCGACCAGGAAGCTCTTGCTGGCGATCGGCGAACCCTTCGGATCGGTATGGATGTTCATCGTCCAGGTGCCGCGCATGGCGTTGTCCTGCACGGCGAAATCGACATTGTAACCGCCGAGATTGCTGGTCTGGCTGACGATGCGGCGATCTTCAACGCCATCCGGGCGCATGAAGATGAAGGTCAGCGGCAGATTTTCGATCGCCTTGCCATCCGTATCGCGCGCCAGCGCAGACGCGTGAACCGTTTCGCCAACACGGTAGATGCCGCGCTCGGTGAATGTCAGCACATCGATCGCGCCCGGCGACGCGCGGCCGGTGACGCCACGATCGGAGAGGTCGAAACCGGCCCGTGTCATGTCGAGGAAGACGTAGTCCGATGTCCCGTTCTTCGCCGTGATAACCGCAGGCGTCAGTGCCGATGTGCCGCGGATCAGGCCGGCGGTGAAGGTGGCGCGGCCATTGTCGTCGGTCGTGGCGGTGCCGAGCACCTCATTATTCTTGGCGAGAAGCTGCAGTTCGACGCCGGCCATCGGCTTGGCTGATGCAAGCGAGCGGGCGAAGACGTTGAGGCCGTCGGTCCCGGCATAGGTCGTCACGCCGATATCGGAGACCACGAACCACTGCGTGGCCTGCGAATTCCATTCCTGGTCCGGCCCGGTCGGCGATGTCGCGGTCAGCACGTAGACACCGGGCTTGCGTTCCGGCAGCGCCTCATCGACGGGGAAACTTGTGACGACGTCCTTGTTCAGGTCATTGGCGATATCGATCGCCCCCTGCCAGACAAGCTCGCCGCTCTCGTCTTCGATCCGCTGGGCGCTATAGCCATCGAGCTGGGTGAGGAACTGCGAGCTGGTCAGCAACGGCGCGATACCACGATCGCCGATGCGGTAGAGCTTGAGGTTGGCCGAGGCCATGTTGACCGAGACGATCGGAATACCACGACGGGCCGTCGATGGCAGCACGAAGCTGTCGCCGGTGAAGCGGACGCTCGCGGTGCGGTCCTTGACGTAGATATCGAGGCTGACCGGCGCCTCCAGAACCTCGTCGACCGACGAGGGAAGACCGGTGCGGAAGGAGATCTTGTAGTTTTCGCCGTGTGTCAGGCCCTCGACGCAGATCTGCCTGTCCTTGGCCTCAAGCGCCTTCGGCGAGGCACCGTTCAAGGTTACGAAGGGGGTGTAGTCGGTCGTCTTGACCAACGATTCCGAGAAGGTGACGCAGGCGCGCGGGGTCGCGCTGTCGGCATCGACGGTGTGATCCGTGATACGGAAGCCCTGCGTCGACTTCAGCTGCAGGTAGGCGGCCTGGACTTCCTTCGAGTTCACCAGCGCCAGGCTTGCCTTGTAGGCGTTCAGCGCGGCGCGGTAGTTCGTGTTCTTCTCCAGCGCCACGGCGAGAACCGCAAGCGCATCCGCGCGGCTGGTCGTCGTCCGTGTCAGGTCATAGCCATTGATGGCGGCGAGCACGGCCTGGGCGTAGATATCGCTGCCATTGTTGTCGTCGGTCTTGACGAAGCTGTCACCAGCGCGCGCCGTCTCCAGCCACAGGTCGGCATTGTCAGGCGTAAGTGCCAGCGCGCCACGGAAGGATTTCAGGGCATCAACGACATTGTTGGCCGTGAGATCGATCCGCGCATTGGCGATGAGGCTGTCGGCCGATTGGCCCTGCTGGTCGTCGCCGAGCTCGAGATTGGCTTTGTCGTCGCGCGCATGTTGCAGCACATCGCCCGAGAGGAAACCGATGCGAGGTGCCGCCCCGAGATCCGGCTCCTGGCTGCCCGCTGTCTCGACGATCTTTCCGGCAATGGCGCCCGGGAAAGCATTCATCGTCTTGAAGTCGGATTTCAGGAAGCACCAGCTGGCCTTGGGATTATAAGTGAAGGCCTTGCACGACTTGTCGCCAATGCACGAGGCCTTGCACTGGTCGAGCGTGACATTCTGCTCGCTGCGCAGATCAAAACCGAAATAGTCGGCATCGCGCACGGTTTGTATCTGGCGCTTGCTGTCCGCGGAAAAGGCGGGTGAACCGATTAGAGCGGTCGAAAGAACAACGGTTACGGCTGTCAAGAACGCGCGTGCGAACATAGGTTCCCCCCAATATGCTGGCGCCTCATTTGGCGGCAACTCTCCCCACTCGCATCCCCGTTGTCAACTCGGATGGAGCGTCGCTCGGCAGTAAATCTCAATCATGTAACAACACCATCAAACAGGGCTGTGGATCTCTGAGAGAGCATTCGCCACGAGCGGCCGAAATTAGTTTTTTGTTAATACTAACAATATCTTAACTGAAAATAAAGCTGTCCCGCGCCGGAACATATCTGTTGCCGAGCCGTTTTCCGTCCGAGTTCTGGTGAAAATGAGTAACAGGGGGCCAAGTATGGGCACCGGCGTTGAGTACAGTTCACAGACTGAAAATAGCACCAAGCAGCGTGTCCTCATCGTCGAGGACGAGCTTTTCATAGCCCTTGATCTTGAGGAAACGATAAAAGAGATGGGCTTCGATGTCGCCGGCTTGGCGAATGGTCGCGATCAGGCGCTGCAGCTTGCACGTGATGCCGATATCGCCTTCGTCGACGTAAACCTCTCGGATGGGCCGACCGGCCCGGAAATCGGTCGTCGCCTAGTAGAAGAGTTCGGGGTGACCGTGGTGTTCATGACCGGCAATCCCGAGGCCGTGGCGGACAAGCTGAACGGTGCGCTTGGTGTCGTCACAAAGCCGGCCATGCCCTCGACCGTGCAGCGAACGCTCAGAAAAGCAGCGGAACTTCGCCGCGGCTTGAACTAGAGACGCGGCGTTGTCTCCGCAAAACGTGGGATGAGGAGTCGATGAAAGCGCCTCATCCTAGAGCATAGAGCGATCAGATGAGACCGGTCAGCAGGCCGATACCGGCGAGCGCCGCGACACCACCGGCGGAGCGCGCGACGAGAGCGCCTTTGGCATCACCGGCACGTGCGATAGCAAAGCCCATAGCAAGACCGATGGCGTGCAGCGTGGCCGTCGCGATCATGAAGCCGGCGGCATAAGACATGCCTGCGGCGGCAGCCGGCATTTCGGAGCCATGCGCATGACCGTGAAAAACAGCGAACAAACCAACCAGACCGGCCGCAGCGGCAACCGGCGCACGAACGTTAAGCGCGATGACGGCGCCGAGAACGATCACCGAAAGCGCGATCCCGGCTTCAACGAAGGGGATCGAGATACCCATCATGCCGAGCGCTCCGCCCAGGCCCATCACGGCGACGAAAGTGGCAGGCACCATCCAGACCGCGCGGCCGCCAAGCTGCCAGGCAACAACGCCGACCATGATCATGGCGAGGATATGGTCGAGCCCGGACATCGGGTGGCTAAAGCCATGCACGAAGCCAATCGCCTGACCGGCGCCCGGATGGGCGAATGCAAGCGAAGGAGCCAGCACGAGCGCGGCAAGCGCGGCGTTGAATTTGATGCTTTTTGAAAACATGATCGTCCCCATTATCGGTATGCAGTGTTGCGCTGAAAATGACATGGAGAATCAAGGCTTCAAAGCGAAAAAACGGGTAGCACCGTTATTTGACGTAGATGGATTGGCCGGCGGCTTTCGCGCCTAGCGTGGCTGCAACATGCCGAACCAGGCGACGAGCGCGACAACCGTCAAGCCGAGGACGATCTCGGTGATGACGCAAATCTTCAGCGGAAGAAGAGAGTGATCTCGAGCAAACTTCGGCACGAAGACATAGCGATTGACGATTGCAATCAATACCATTGCCGCCACCACCGCGATCTTGGCGCTCAGCAGACGCTGATAGCTGAACGACCAATCCGACGGCACTCCTGCGAGGATAAGCAGCGTGTTCGCGGCGCCGGAGAGAAGCACGAGCGCAACGGCGACATGCCCCGCTGTCGAAAACCGCATGACCGCGACGCGCGCATCGGCCTGCAGCGCGCCGCGTCCAAGCATCGGCAGGATCAAGAGCACCGGCACGAGCGCACCCAGCCAGGCACCGCCTGACAGAAGATGCACACCATCATTGATGCGGTGGAGCACCCTAAGCCAGCCGCTGTTCATCGCCGCGTGGCCGCTCAGTGTAAGGCTGAGCAGTAAAAGCGCCGAGCAGGCGGCCCGTCCCATTTGGCGATACCTAGACGGAAGAACCACTGTCGCGCCAAGCAGCACCGCGCCGACGGCCTGGACCATCCAGGCTGTCCCGACATCCGTCTGGGTGAGCACGGCGCAGAGCATCTCCGGCGCGAACAGATCGGACCACCCGTCGCCGATGATCGCCGTGCGGAGCGGGAGCATGGCAACCGTGGAGGCGAACGCGACTGCGATTGCAGCAGCGCTCAACCACCGCAGCCGGACTCCTACAATGCGTGCAAGTTCGGGCGACACGAGCGCGCAGAGATAGGCGGAGCTACCCCAGATCAGGATAACAGCGGCGTCGAAGAGAAAGCGGCAGACGATAAGGGCCGCATCAGGCGTCACGGCTTGACCGTGAAGCCATAGCTGCCCTTCGTCTTGTGGCCATCCGTCGACAGCACGTGCCACTCGACAACATACCCGCCGGCATCAAGGCTTCCAGAAACCGGGACAGTGAGGGTCTTTCCGTCGTCCGACAGCTTTGCATCGCCGGTCGGAACCTGCTTGTCGCCGGCACCGGCAATCGTCGCGCCCGAGAAGCGGAGGTTAAGCTCCTCGGAGAAATGCAGTTCGACTGCCGCAGGAGATGCCTGCACCGTCGACTTATTGTCGGGAACACTTGACGTCAGATGCGCATGGGCGCTCGCCTGCCCTACGGCAACAAGAGTGGCAACGAAGGACGCGATAAGGAATTTGCTCGTTTTAGACATAGGATTGCTCATTGTAGTGATTTGCTGATTGCTGATGACAGTCTAATGCCTGCCGCCTATTGCGGCTTGGACATATCGCTCATCCCGGAATGACCATCCATCTTCATGGCGTTGGCGCCGCCTACCGCGAATTCGACATCCACCTGTCCGGCCTGTTCGAAAGTCAGGGTCGCCTTGACCGTCTCGCCTTGCTTGAAGGGCTGGGCGACATCCGTGAACATGACATGGTAGCCGCCCGGCTTAAGCTCGATCGTCTGCCCTGCCGGAATGACGAGGCCATCAGTGACGGGCCGCATGGTCATGACACCGTTATTGACGCTCATCTGGTGAATTTCAGAGGATTTGGCGCGCGTTGAGGTGATGCCCACGAGCTTGTCGTCGGCCTTGCCCTTGTTGGTGATGCTGAGATAGCCGCCACCGACTTTCGCACCGGGCACCATGGCGCGGGCGTGTGGATTGGAGATCTCGATGTCGCCTGCGGTGACCGTCTGTGCGCCGGCGGGCACACCGAAAGTGACTGCAAGAAAGAGAATAGCCAGAAGGGCTGTAAGCTTCTTCATGATGATTGTTCCTGCCAGAGCGACCGCTGTTTCAGGAGGCTCGCGTGACCAACATGTCATGCGGCATCGGCAGCGGACGGATGTGTGAGACAGACTGGATATCGATGCGGGTTCACTGGCTAAACAGCGAACCGCATGGCAGCTCAAACTTGAGCAACGTCCAACGGAGGCCCCCTGGGACCGCCGCCGGGTGATAAAGGCCTGCTTTCATCGACCGCAGAGCCGCGGCGCGGGCCAGGATTGGTGAGGATCGCGATGCCTCGCCATGCGACAAAAGCGGGAGCTGGCAAGACGGTCGACGCGCTGATCCGGCAAGCCTCGCAGCCATGCGCGTGGACCTTACTGTTGTGATGCGTGGGCTGCGCCTTGTCGACCGTGCAGATAACGGGCGCGGTTCCATCCGGCAGCACATATTCGGAAAGCTCATCGGGGATGAATGCGCCATCGGCGAAGGCCGGCGCCTGATGCGCGAAGCCCACAAGGACCAGCGCAACGACGCAGCTGATACGCACCAGCCATCGAACTATGCCTGCTTCCGCCGCTTTCACCTGAGTCCTCACCGCTCACTCGCATCGTCTTTACGCAAAATGCCAGCAAATCTCAATGCGACAGTTTAGGCAATCGGCAGGCGCTGCCGGGCTGCTCGCGAGCTCATGGGACTTGGCGTACGGAGCCCGACCAGGACATTGCCGCACGGCCAAACCTGGTTCTGATCACGCGCGGCAGCGCTTCGGGCGGCAGCAATTCGGCGAGGGTCTTGAGCGAGTAAAGCCCGGTTGCAGCGGTGGAGACGAGACCAATCGAGCTCGCCAGCCACAGCGGCAGGAATTGGAAGCTCAGAAATACTAGGCCAGACAGCGGAAGGTACGCCATGACGAGGATGCGATTGATCGCCGAGTAGCGGAAGCCGGTATAGCGCCGGGCAATCCAATAGATGAGAATGCTGTGCCACACATAAAGGCCGAAAAACGCGACGCCGGCGCCGACCGTGCCGAAACTTTTCACGCAGATCCAGGCAAGCCCGACATGAACGATAGCCGCCGCCACTTCAGTCCAGAAGAAAATCCTCTGAGCGCCCTTGGCCAGTATGATGAAGCCGATCGGCCATGCGACAATGCGGAGCATCATGCCCAGGCAAATCCAGCGCAATAGGTCTACTGCCGAGTAGAACGCCGGCGAGTAGAAGACATGCATGATGACAGGCGCAAGCGTGAGCGTTGCCAGCAACCCCGGACCGGCAAGCAAGACGCTGACCTGCGTCTGCTCGTTGACCAGGCGATTGCACTCTTCGTTGTCATTGGCAACGCCTGTAAGTCGCGGATAGAAATCAGTTCCCATCGCCTGCAGAATGAACCCGGCGTATAGCCCGCCGAGCGACCATGCTGCCTGATAGAGCCCGGCGGCGACGATACCGGCCTCGTCAAGAACGATGATGCGGATCGCATAAGCGCTGCCGAACGTCAGGAAGCCGCTCACCATGAAGATGAAGCCCAGCTTGAACAGGCCACCGGCTTCCGCCCACAACTCTGCAAGCGATAGCCGACATGGAATGATCTCAATCTTGCGGCTGTACCACCACGAGGTCATCAGCGTCGCCGCGGCGACGCAGACGAGCGAGGCGACGATGCCGTTCTCACCGTAGAGATAGATGATCGGAATGCTGAAGACCGTGCTGAAAAATGCCCCGAGCATACTGAGCCACGCGAGGCTGGCGATATCGCGCATACCCTGAACGAGGGCCGCCTGCCCACCGGACATCACCTGAAAGGCAATCACGACGGACAACAACCTCATCGCGGTCGCATGCTGGTCATCGCCAAATGTCCAACGGGCGATCGGCCCGGCAAGACACGCCATCATCAACGTGCCAAGCAGCCCGAGAGCCACGGAAATGCGCCGTAGAGCAGTGGCCGTTCGCGCAATTCGTTCGGGATCGTTACTGCCGGCGGATTCCGCGATCTGGCGCACACCGCTCGCATTTAGGCCAAAACCCGCGACCGAGTGAACAATATCGGTGGTGGCATTATATAGCCCGATCAAGCCGACGCCCTCCGGCCCCAACATGAGCGCCATAGCCTTGTTGCGAACGACCGAGAAGCCAATATTCACGACAGAGGATCCACCGATCATCACCGTCGATTTCAAGATCTGAGTATAGCTTTGCCGCCCTGCCGTGTTCAGACTTGACGCCATCAAGGCACGCTGACCCGCAACTGCGCAAACCCGTGGAACCACGCACGCATGCCGCTCATGCGCTTCCGGCGACGGCCAATCAACGTCACAGCTTTGTCCTCGGCACGCCCCTTTATTGACGGTCCAACACAAGAGAGCATCTTTGATTTCATCATCGGCTGGCCTGATCCGCGATGTCGGCTGAAACCTGCTCGACCGGCCTCGTTCCCTGCAGCGACGGTTGCGTCACTTTGACAACGTCGCCGGGGAGCAAGACCGTCGCCTCGGAGGCGGAAATCTCGACCACGGATCCATCGTCCTTGCGAACGATGACGAACGTCAGCGCAGCCTTTCCATCCGGATGCATCGCGCCGCCGATGGATGAGAGGCTACTCAGCACGAGTTTCTGACTGGTTTCGCGCTTCACTTTCAACTGCACCAGCGTTGCGCGTTCCGACTGAAGATCGGAAGCAACCTCCGTTTTTCGTTCATCGTAAAGCGCCTGGAGATCTCGTGTCGTCTGGCTGATGCTTTGGCGGGCGCGCATGATCGCCGTTGTAATATCGAGCCGGTCATCCTGAAAGCTTCTGAGCGCACGCTCCACCTCGGCCTGCCGGGTTGCCACCACGGCGCCTTTGGCAACGAGAGTTGCGGTGGCATCGACCTGCTGCTGTATGGATTTGATATTCAGATCCGTGCTGGCCGTCTTCTGGTCGAGAACATGAATCTCTTCGTTCAACAGATCACGCAGTTCGACAAGCGATTTCGCCTTGCGATCAATCGAGTTGGCCCTTGCCTGGAAGATAACCTGCTCCTGGTTATAGATCGCTGCGGCAAACGGATCTGACTTGTCGGCCTGTGTAGAGAGATCCACAGTGTTCGCACCTGCCATCTCCGCTTCCAGCCGGGCAATCTTTGCATTGCTTCGCGTTATGGAGTCATCGAGTTCCTTCAACGCACCCGCCAGACGTGTCACTTCGCTTGCGCCTTCCAGCGCCAGCGGCGCCCGAAACGCCCCGCCGCTCATCGCAAGAACTTGCAGAACGGTGAGACCGGGACTGAACTTATAGTCACCGGGCCTGGATACGTCGCCAACCACGTAGACCGGTGGGTACTCAAGTATCTCAACGGTCGCCGCCGGCGCCTCGACAAGTCCGATCTTTTGTTTCAGGCGGTTTGCGATTTCCGCGGCCAGTCCGTCGTCATCAAGATCGCCGACCGCAATGCTTCCAAGCACCGGCACGGATACGGTTCCCGCATCCGAGACCGTGAAATCGCCTCCAATAGAACCCCATTGCTCATAGACGCCCTTGGTGGGCATCCACTGCACGACCGTCAGCTTGATCTTTGTGTGAGGCGGAAGAGGCGCGCTATTGGCAGCACCGGCAAACATTGCCACTCCCAACGCAAGCAGCGCCAGAAGGCGCCGCTGACTGGATGGCAGCCGACGCCCGGTCAACAAAGGCGTATGTTGCATGAACATGCTCGATCATTCCTCACGATGGCACATACGTCCGGAATTCGACGGCCTCCAGCGATTTGGCCGCGATCCTTTGCCTGAATGACGCAGGACTTATTGAATTTCCTGTAAGTAATATCCTCTATATTGCTGGCAGGAATCAATATCTCTCCCTGTACCAAAATAGACTGACGTTTTTGACGGAACCATCGAGCGAAAAGCGGTCATCCGCACCATACAAGCCTGATTTTCGTCATCTATCCGGCATCGCGACCAGCGCACTTGCGCGCAAATATAAGTTTTCTACAAGTATAAATTTGGCATTATTATAAATATTCTTCGAAATGCATGCTCAAAGGGGTGATAAATTTGCGCACCCTGTCCAAAGGTACTAGCAACTCGGACATGGCATCCACTATCGACGAACTACCCCGCGAGAGGGAAACGGCTGAAAATGTCTCCGGCTTAAAACACCAACAATCTCTCAGGATCAGGCGAACTTGTAATGGGTGATATCGATATTCGTTTCTACTGCTCGATTCTGTTGAGGCGACTGCCCTACATCATCGGTATAACCTGCGTCACGACGGCACTCGCGTTGGTCGTGGCCTTGTTGATGCCTCGAACATATCAGTCGGCGGCGAAAATACTCGTTGAGGCCCCACAGATTCCGACGAACCTTGTCAAATCCACGGTTCCGACAAGCGCTCTCGAGCAACTGCTGATCCTTCAGCAGCAAATGACGACCGGTGACAATCTGGTGCAGCTCGCAGACAAATTAGGCGTCTACGAAGACGAGAAGGAAACCCCGACGACAGACGCGCTCGTCAAGGACATGCGGTCGCGCATTACCTTTGATCAACTGCCTCTCGGAGACGGCGCGACCACCGTTTTCAGCGTGGGGTTCGAGGCCGGAACACCGGTCCTGGCCGCGAAGGCGGCCAATGAGCTCGCCTCGTTGATCCTTCTTAGCAATCAACAGCAGCGCACGGACCGAGCCGGCGACACGCTGCAGTTCTTCAACGAGGAGGTGAAGCGGCTGGATGTCGAGCTTAACCGGATCGAAGCCGAGCTTCTGAAATTCAAGACCGATCACAGGGATACCCTTCCCGAGAGCCTGGACTTTCGCCGGCAGCAGCAAAGCAGCCAGCAGGAACGTCTGGTAGCGCTGGAACGCGAGGAGGCGGATCTTCGCACCAGGCGGAGCCTGCTTGCGGAAAACTCCATGGCTGTGGGAAATGTCGGCCCCGTAAGCGCCGAGCAGCAGATGCTTATGGATCTCAATAAAGCACTGGCCGAGCAGCTGGCAATTTTCTCCGAGGATAGCCCCAACATCGTCAATCTGCGCGCGCGCATCGCGGCGTTGCGCGGCCAGAACGCGACAAAGACAGGTGCCGCGACCAGCAAGCAGCCATCGTCGGCCCTTGATCTGCAGTTGGCCGATATCGACAAACGTCTGGAGGCTATCGAGCGCGAACGAGCGTCGCTGACGCAAAGCATCGCCGACCTCACAAAATCCGTCAGTGCGACACCTGCCACCGAAACCGGATTGAGCGTCATTGAACGCAATCTCGGAAACATCCAGACACAGTACAACACCGCAATCGCACGACGCGCTGAGGCATCGCTTGGTACGCAGATCGAAGCGCGCTCGGACGGCGGACGCTTCTCCTTGCTTGAAGCGGCCAAGCCGCCGGAAACGCCGGTGAAGTCGAAGCGCCGGATGATCGTGCTTGCCGGGGCCCTCGGCGGGATGGGTCTTGGTCTCGGCCTTACCTTGCTGCTTGAGCTGATGAACCGCACGATCCGCAGACCATCGGAACTGAGCCAGCTCCTGCAGCGTCAGCCACTCGGCGTCATTCCCTACATCGCGTCACCGGCGGAGACGACGGGCGGTTTCTATAACAAGCGGTTTGCGGCCGCCGCCGTTTCGGCAAGCGTCATCCCCGCCTTCCTCTTGATTATCCATTACTTCTACGCGCCGTTGGCGAGCGCTTTTCAAAGGCTGCTATCCGGCTTCATGAAGCCCGGTTCGATGTAACGCAACCACTGAAACCGATCAGCGACATCGAACAGAAAAGTTGAGGCAAACCCTATGGAACAGACTCTGGTATCGTCGTTTTCGCAAGCGCTCCAGGAGAAGAATAACATGTCCACAGCGCCTTCGCGGGAGATCAGCGAGATAGCCTGGGAGAAGCTTCAGCCATTCACCCCTGATGCGAGCCTCGCTGCACGAAACCGTATCGTCACGGTCAATCGCTCCGACACAGCGCACAGCGCTTTCGACATGATGCGAACCAGGATCCTGCAGAACATGCGGGAGAACAACTGGACATCCGTCGCCATTACCTCGCCCACACCAGGCTGCGGAAAGACCTTTACCGCGCTCAATCTGGCCTTCAGCCTCGCGAACCAGAAGGACTGCCGGACAGTTCTGCTCGATCTCGACATGAAGCGTCCGCAGGTCGGCAAGACGCTCGGAATGCGCGATGCCGCATCGATGGAATCCTTCCTGCGCGGCGAGTTGCAGGCCGACGACATATTCAGACGTCATGGCGACAATCTCGCCATTGCGGCCAACAAGCAGTCCGTCCAGTTTTCCGCGGAATTGCTCCAAAGCGCCGCGTCAACTCAGGCGCTTCAGGACATGCGTCGGAGAATGCGTCCTGATATCGTCATCTACGATCTGCCGCCGATGCTTTCCACAGACGACGTTCTGGCGTTCCTGCCCAATGTCGACTGTATAATCCTGGTCGCCGCGGCGGAGCAGAGCACTCTGAGCGAAATCGACATCTGTGAACAGACGCTTACCGAGAAAACAAACGTGCTTGGCGTCGTGCTGAACAAGTGCAAGTTCAGTGCGGAAAAGTACGGCTACTAGCAAAATCGGTGCGCGGCGCTACCACGCACATCGCTAGTTGCGTTGCAGGTTGATCTCGCTTGTAACGACCTGCTTGCCCGACGCGGGGTCCTTGTCGACCGTTCTGATCCGCAGTGCGTTTGCGCCCGCGCGCCGGATTGTCATTGTCGCAGCACGATCGCCATTGACAATTCTGGACCACGTGACCGCAAGCTCGATGGCATCCCCGCGCCTTGCGCCGTTGAGTGTGGAAACCCTGCCCGAGGGACCGATGTAACGGCCAGCGTAACTCCCGCCGGTGGCCTTCAGCTGTGCGGAGACCGCACGCGAGACGACAAGCATACCGGTGCATTTGCCATCCATCGATAGCGCTTCACCGTTGGCTTTCGATTGAAAACTGCAGCTTAGATTGATCGGAGAAGAGGCCGTTGTGCGCTTCATCATCCCGCTACCGGTCCAGCTACCGGCTAACGACTTCAGAAACGGCGACTCGTTCGCGGACGCACCCCCAGCGGTACAGACAATGAGCACGCACAAGGCGAGACGTTTCACCATCACATCCTCCCGAAGTTCAATCCGGGAGAATGCGTGAGCAGCGGCAATGTTCCGCGTCTTCGTCCACCGCCGATACAAAAACGGAGAACGACGCGTCTCTCAATCAGACGATCGAGAGGCTGAGACGCGTTTCGTTTCCGAGGACGATCTCGATTGGGCCGCGCGACGTCAGTTCGATCGCTCCGCAGAGCGTACCCGTGGTGATCAGCGCGCCTTTCTTCAGCGAGGTGTGCGGGCGCAGCTTGTCATTCGCGTAGGCCAACAGCCATACCAGCACGTCGTCCTTCGGATGGCGCGCCAGGGCGTCATAGATCACCTGCTCGCCATGCGTCACCTTGAGCGTTGTGTTGCCGACGGTGTCGACGATGCTTTTCGGAAGTGTCGGACCCAGAACATAGCCCTTGTTGCCGATGCGTTCGGCCAGATAGAGCAGGAAGGACACCTGCCCGCTTTCCACGATGCTGCTTGCCAAAAGCTCGGCGCCGAGATGGCATTCGGCGATCGCCTCGACGATCTCCTCGCGGCTGTAATCACCGTTCTGGCGGACCGGGAGATCCTGTCCCAGGCGAACTGCCACTTCCGCCTCGAACTTCATGCCCGGACGCCAGGAAATCGATGCGCCGGAGACGGCCTCGAAATAAGGATGCAAGGGTGCCAGGACAGGCTCGCCCGAAGGCGACATGGCCACCTTCCACGCGTGCGTGGATATGCGCTCTTCAGCGGCGAGAAAATTCTGCGCGTCCATCGCTTCGCGCAAAGTCGCGGGCAAAACGAAATCCGCCGTCGGCGCTTTTTCGCCTGACTTTTCAAGGCCACTCAAACGCGCGGCCAGTGCCCGCGGATCGAAACCCTCGCCGGATGAAACTGTCATGTCGTGCTTTCCTCACCTGGTATGAAATGCGCTTCAACTCTACCGGCATTCATAGATGGCGCAAATAGTCGATCCGGAAAGAGTCTTATGCTAGCGCGGCGTACCAGCGACGCCGATAGTCATGCAAGTGAAAGATCTCGCGCGGCGGAAAATGCTTCTCTTTGCCTGTCATCGGCGCAATTCCGGTCAGAAGTGCAGCGCCGGCGCTTGTGCCCGTCGAGCCTGGAACGGCGATCACATCCCGGCCGGTAAGCGCCGCGACAACATCGAGATAGGTTTCGTTCAACGAGAACGGACCCTCTACGACAACGGGGCCGCCGGCGCCGATCAAGCCCAGGCACGCCTCGGTCATCAGCGCCAGATAGAGGCATACAACCGCATAGCGTTCGGCAGCACTCGCAGTGTCCGCGTTCAGCCAGCGCCGCTCCTTGCCCGGGAATGGCCCAGACCCTGGCGCCACGTTTGGCAACAACATCATGCCCTTTTCGATGACGCCGGGCATGGCCGCGACCACGTCCTCGACCACCACGGGACCGATCTCGGCCGACAGGATTTCGAACTCGCGCCCACCCATGAAACGCGACGACGGAACCGCGCGCCCGTAGGCATCAACATTGGCAAGCGTATCGCGTTTTGGATCGAGGTGGTCGAGATCGCCACCGACGCCGAAATTCACCACCCAGGTACCCGTTGAGACAACGGCGAACGGCGCTTGCCGGCTGACCAGATGCGGCAGCAGCGAAGCGTTGGAATCGTGGATGCCGCAATAGACGGGAACGGTTGTGGAAAGCCCGATCTCCTCGGCGATGTCAGGCAGCACTGGTCCGAGCGCATCGAAAGCCGACCGGATCGGCGCCATCAGCGGTCTTATTCCCAACGTGTCGACGAGACTGGAGTAGCTCGATGTGCGCGGGTTCCACAGATCCGTGTGGCAACCGAGCGACGTCACCTCATTGGCCGCAACACCTGTCAGCCGCGCCGCCCAGTATTGGGCGTAGGTGACGATGGTGGCGACACCGGCGAACGCTTCCGGAAAGGCCGTCTGCTGGTAGTGCAGCTGCGCTCCGATGTTCAGGCCCATCGACTGGCGCGGCGAATAGGTTTCGTCGAATGACGGGCGCAGCGCGGTATACGCGTCGATAATATCTCGTGGATATTCGTGCTCGTAATCGAGCACCGGCATGGCGAGCGCCCCATCCGCAGCAAGCAGAGCGGCGCTAGCACCATGCGTGGTAATCGAGATCGCATCGAAGCCGGGCGAGACGGCAAATTGTTTCAGCGCGTCGAGCGCAAAGGCCCACAGCGCCTCCACATCATAATGCGGGTAGGGACCCGACTTGATCACCACGTTCGGCGTCTTGACGACCGCAACCTCGGCGCCGGTGGCGCTGTCGAGCACGACGACCTTGGCATTCGTCTTGCCGATATCGAAAACCGCGACGCGGGCGTAGCTCTGGCTTGATGTCATGGCATATGAAAGACGGTGACGAGGTCGGTCTGGACAGGCGAATTATCCAGATTGGTGGCCATGATATCGCGCATATGCGCCCACCAGCGCTTCATAACGGGATGCTCCGGCAGGCTCGTCAGCGTGTTGTCGCTTGTCCGCGTAAGGACGCCGAACAGCGTGTTGGTCTCGCGGTCGAGATGGATCGAGTAATCGCTGGCGCCGGACTGGTGCAGCAGCTCGACCAGTTCCGGCCAGATTTCGTCATGGCGCTTGATATACTCGGCTTCCATGCCGGGATTGAGCGTCATCTTGAAGGCGTGTTTTTCCAGCGTCATTTCGAACTCATGGCTTTGATGCGGCGAGCGATGATCGGGATCGCGATGGTGATGATCAGCAGCAGGCCGATGAAGATCGACATGACGATGCCGGGAACGTTCAGCAGGCCGAGACCGAAGGTGACGAGGCCCATGACGAAGGCCGCGATGACAACGCCGCCGATCTTGCCGGAACCGCCAAGGATCGAAACGCCGCCGAGAACCACCATGGTGACGACCTCGAGCTCCCAGCCTTGCGCGATCGACGGACGTGTCGAGCCGAGCCGCGAGGTCAGGCAGACCGAGGCAATGCCGCTCATCACGCCCGTCAGCATGAAGAGAATGAACTTCACCCGCTCGACAGGGATGCCGGAGAAGCGCGCGGCGAAGTCGTTGTTGCCGATCGTGTAGACTTGGCGGCCGAAATTGGTGGCGTGCAGCAGAATGGCGAACAGGATCGCCAACACGATGAAGAGCACGAACTCGAAGGAGAAGACCCAGACGACGTAACCCTGCCCGAAGAAGGCGAAATCCTCGGGATAGTTCCCGTAAGCCTGGTCGCCCAGCACGATGTAGGAGATGCCGCGAAACAGGCTCATCGTGCCGATGGTGACGACGATGGAGGGAAGCTTCATCACCGAAACGAGGAAACCGTTGAACATGCCGCAAAGCAGCCCGACGCCGACGCCGATCGCGACGAGACCCGGTGCGCCGACACCCGCCTGCGCCGCGGCGCCCATGGCGGTCGAGGCCAGCGCGATGATGGCGGCGACCGACAGGTCGATCTCGCCGGATATGACGAGCAGCGCCATGGCAAAGGCGATCATCGCCTTTTCGGTGAAATTGAAGGTCGCGTCAGAGAGGTTCCAGGCATCCAGGAAGTAGGGCGATGCCAGCGAATTGAAGATGAAGATCACGACGGCAACGCCGAAGAGCAGCACTTCCCAGCTGGACATGATCCGCTTGAACGGCGTTCCCAGGCGATCCGGGATGACGCGCTTTTCGGTGGGCGTGGAAACGACGGTGCTCATGCTGCCACCTCTGCTGGAGTTTCCGCGGCGGCCTTGTCGCGCAGGATGATGCGGCCGCGATTGCGCTCGCGCCTTGCGTTGAAGACGACGGCGAGAATGATGACGGTGCCGGAGATCGCCATCTGCGTGAAGGGCGAGATGCCGATGACGGGCAGCGCGTTCTTGATCACGCCGAGGAAGAGCGCGCCGAGCACGGTGCCCAGCACCGATCCGACGCCGCCGGCGATCGAGATGCCGCCGATGACGCAGGCAGCGACGCTATCAAGCTCGAAGCCATTGGCGATATCGACATAGGCGACCGCGTAGCGCGAGACCCAAAGATAGCTCGCAAGGCCGGCGAGCGCGCCAGACAGAACGAAGGCAAGGAACTTGGTCCAGCCGACATCAATGCCGGCATAGACGGCCGCTGTCGGATTGCCGCCGGCGGCATAGGTGGAGCGGCCGAACTGGGTGTATTTCAACACGACGTATATGAGCGCGACGATGATGATCGCGGCCCAGCTCAGCACCGGCATACCGAGAACAACGGTGCGGGGAACATTGAGGAAGGTCGGCGTCATCTGATGCGCATTGACCCACTCACCGCCCGAGAGCACGAAGGCCATGCCGCGATAGATGGTGAGCGTTCCCAGTGTCACCACGATCGGCGGAATCTCAAGTGCCCAGACGAGAAAGCCATTGATGGCGCCGAGGCAAGCGCCGATCAAGACCGCGGCGAGGATCAGGACGATCAGGGGCAGATCAGGATGCGCCGCGTTCAGCATCGCGATCGCCATGCCGGTGAAGGCGAGGTTGGCAGCAACCGACAGGTCGATCGACTTCGTCAGGATGACGGTCATCTGCGCCAGCGCCAGGATGATCAGGATCGACGTGTCGTTGAAGATGCCTGCGAGGTTTCCAGGCGTTGCAAAGCCATCAGCGCGGGTCGAAAAGGCGGCGATCATCACCGCGATGATGATGAAAAGCAGCGTTTCGCGTTTTCTCAAGAGTCTGGACATGCTGGTTACCTCAAGCGTTACCGGTGGCAGCGCGCACCAGCGTTTCCGGCGTCAGGTCCTTGCGCTCGAAAAGGCCGGCCGACAGGCCCTCCTTCATGACAAGCACCCGATCGGACATTCCGATGATCTCCGGCAGTTCAGACGAGATCATGATGATGGAGAGGCCCTCGGCGGCGAGCTCGCTGATGAAGCCATGCACCGCCGCCTTCGAGCCGATATCGATGCCCTTGGTCGGTTCGTCGAGAATGATGACCTTGGGCATTGTCGCCAGCCACTTGCCGATCACCACCTTCTGCTGGTTGCCACCCGACAGCGTTCCGACTGGAACCGAAAGCGCCGCGGCGCGCAGATCGAGCCGCTCGGCATATTTGCGCGCCAACGCGAACTCATTGGCTGCCTTCAGGAAGCCCTTGCGCGAGGTGCGTCCGAGCGATGGCAGCGTCATGTTCTGATAGATCGGCATGGGAAGCGCCAGGCCGTGGCGGCCGCGCTCTTCCGGGACGTAGACGATACCGGCCCTGATGGCGTCGAGCGGCGAGTTGATGCTGATCTCCCGGCCATCAAGCGTGAGCTTGCCCGATAGCGGCTTGGTGATGCCGAACAGGGACTGACAGAGCTCGGAGCGGCCGGCGCCTATCAGGCCGTAAATGCCGAGGATCTCGCCCTTGCGCAGCGTCAGCGAGATGTCGCGGAACTCGGTCTGGTGACAGTATTTCTCGACCTGCAGCACCGGTCCGCCGATCGCGACGTCGATCTTCGGAAACGCGTTCTCGACATCGCGGCCGACCATCATGCGGACGATCTCGTCCTGTGGTGTGGCTTTCAGATTGCCGTGGCCGACAGCGCGGCCGTCGCGGAAGACCGCGAAATTGTCGGCGATCTCGTAGAGTTCGTCGAACTTGTGGCTGATGAAGAGGATGGCTTTGCCCTGTGCCTTCAGGCCTTCGACGATGCGGAAGAGATCGTCGATCTCCTTGCGCGACAGGGCAGCGGTCGGCTCGTCCATGATGACGATGCGGGCCTCGATCGACAGCGCGCGGGAGATCGCCACGAGGTGGCGCTGCGCGATCGAGAGGTCCTTCAGGCGGATCGTCGGATCGATATTGCTTTCAAGCGAGGTGAGCAGCGCCTTCGCGCGGCTGTTCATCAACTTCCAGTCGATGGTACGGAAACGCGTGCGCGGCGCATGGCCGAGGAAGATGTTTTCGGCAACCGTCAGCTCGTCGAAAAGCACGGTTTCCTGATGGATCGCGGTGACGCCGGCATCTATCGCGGCCTGCGCATTGGCAAACGTCGTCGGCTTGCCGTCGACCAGGATCTCGCCTTCGTTCGGGCGGTAAATGCCGGTGAGAATCTTGACGAGCGTCGACTTGCCGGCGCCGTTTTCGCCGATCAGCGCGGTGACCTTGCCGGGATAGAGCGCGATGCTGACGTTATCGAGCGCCTTCACGCCAGGGAAGATCTGCGAGATGCCGCGCATCTCGAGAATTGCGGGTACGTCGTTTGTCGCGACGCTTGCAACAGGGTGTTGAAGGGCGTTGTTCATCAGCGCTTACCAGTGTTCATTGGGAAGGGCCCGGCGGCAGCGCCGCCGGGTTTTGTCTGTCCACGAAAGGCTTAGAAGACCTTCGAGAACTGGTCGATGTTCGACGCGTTGTAGATGAACGGGTCGGCCATTGCGGCTTCGCCCTTGTCGTCTACCTTGATCTTGCCCATGCGGCCGGCTTCGATTTCGGTGCCCGGTGCGCCAGTCGCGTCACCCTTTACGAGGTGATAGGCGATCTGCGTTGCGGAGTAGCCGAGGTCGATCGGGTTCCAGATCGCGAATTCCTTCGTCGCACCCGACTTGATCGCACCGGCCATTTCGGACGGCAGGCCGAGACCCGTGACATAGACCTTGCCGACGAGACCCTTGTCTTCGACGACCTTGGAAGCGGCCAGAACGCCGACCGTCGTCGGAGCGACGATGACCTTGACGTTCGGGTTCGACTTCAGGAGGCCTTCGGCTTCGCGATAGGACTTGTCGGAGAGGTCGTCACCGTAAACGGTGGTGACGAGGTTCATGCCGGCGAAGTCCTTGAGCTGCTTCTTCATCTCACCGATCCAGATGTTCTGGTTCGTCGAGGTGGTCGTTGCCGACAGGATCGCGAAGTCACCCTTGCCGCCTTCGAGGTGATCCTTGACGAGCGTCAGGCACATCTTGCCGATCAGTTCGTTGGACGACGGGTTCAGCTGCAGGATACGGCCGTCCTTGTTGACGCCGGAATCCCAGGAGATGACCTTGATGCCGCGCTGCTTGGCCTTCTTGAGGGCCGGGATGACAGCGTCGGGATCGTTGGCGGAGATCGCGATGGCGTCGACGCCCTGCGCGATCAGCGAGTTGATGACTTCGATCTGGCCTTCGGCCGTCGTCGAGGTCGGGCCGGTGTAGATGACTTCCACGCCGCCGAGTTCCTTGGCTGCTTCCTGGGCGCCCTTGTTGGCGGCTTCAAAGAAGCCGTTGCCGAGCGACTTGACCACGAGGCCGATCTTGATGTCCTTGGCGCTTGCAGCACCTGCCATCAATGCGACGGCAAAGGCGACGCCCACCGCCAATGTCTTTGCGAGTTTCATGCTTTCTTCCTCCCACGTTGATTGACTTGACTACATCCTGCCGGTGCCGCTCAGGCGACCGACGAGGAATCCTCCCTTGCCTGCGAGACCATGCTCGCAACAACGAGCTTGACGCCCGCATCCTCGATCATCCGCACCGCCTCGTCGGGCACTCCCTCGTCCGTGATCACCGTCGTGACACGATCGAGCGGACATAGAATGAGGCTTGAGCGGCGATGAAACTTGCTGGAATCGACCATGACGATCAGCTCGTCAGCCTGATGCATCAGCTTCTGCTCGCTCTGAATGATCTGCGCATCCGCCTCCATGATCCCGAGCGGACCGACGCCCTGCGCGCCGATGAAGAAGCGCCGCGCATAGAAATTGCGGATCGCGTCATTGTCGAAGGGCGACAGGATGAGGCTCTGCTCGCGATAGATCACGCCACCCGGAACCGTCACCGTGTTCTTCGAATGCTTGACCAGATGCTCGGCGATCGCGAACGAATTGGTCATCACCTGCATGCGATGCGCCGCCATGAAATGCACCATCTGGAAGGTGGTCGTCCCACCATTGATGATGATGGCGTCGCCAGGATCGCAGAGATCGACGGCCGCGCGCGCAATTGCGCGCTTTTTATCGGAATTGACTGATTCTGAAACCCGGAAAGGCCGACCGGCGAGATTGCCGAGCTGCGGCGGATGCACGGCTTCCGCCCCGCCACGCACGCGCCGGATCTTTCCCTGCACGTGAAGCGCTGCGATATCGCGCCGGATCGTCGCCTCGGAAGCCTCGGTCAGCTCGGAAATATCCTGAACCGTCACGACCGACTTTTCCTGTACGGCGCTCAATATGATGCGATGGCGTTCGCGTTCGTGCATGGGTTCCTCCTGCATCGTTTATTTCGCAGTTGTGACAATGTGTCAATCATAAGCGATCATCTTTTTCCATATTGCGTTGCAACATAATCGTTTTTGATCGTTTTCGATTGACAGCGCCGCTTTTGATGAGCGATACCGTCACCGCAAAGGGCGTATTACTCATTTTCACGTCCTGAAGAATTCTACATGGGAGGATGACATGGCGGCAACCGTCCGGCTTCTGGATAACCGTTGGGATGACTCGTACGCTGCAGGGCTGGATGAGCCCGGGAAGCTGCTCTATCGCTCGAACCTGCTGGGCGCCGACAAGCGCATCACTAACTATGGCGGCGGCAACACCTCTGCCAAGGTCATGGAAACCGACCCGCTGACCGGCGAAAAGGTCAAGGTTCTCTGGGTCAAGGGTTCGGGCGGCGACGTCGGCACCATCAAGCTCGACGGCTTCGCCACCCTCTACCAGGACAAGCTGGATTCGCTGAAGAGCATCTACAAGGGTGTTGAAGACGAAGACCGCATGGTCGGCTTCCTCCCCCATTGCACCTACAATCTCAACAGCCGCGCCGCCTCGATCGACACGCCGCTGCATGGTTTCGTGCCCTTCACGCATGTCGACCACATGCATCCCGATGCGATCATCGCGATCGCCGCTTCGAAGAACTCCAAGGAGCTGACCCAGCAGATCTTCGGCGCTGACATCGGTTGGCTGCCCTGGCGCCGTCCGGGCTTCCAGCTCGGCCTCGACCTTGAAGCTTTCGTCAAGGCGAACCCGAATTCCAAGGGCGTCGTGCTCGAAAGCCACGGTCTCTTCACCTGGGCCAACGATGCCAAGGCCTGCTACGAGCTGACGCTCGAGATCATCAACAAGGCGATCGTCTGGTTTGCGGAGAAGACCGAAGGCAAGACGATCTTCGGCGGTACCGCCACCGAAAGCTTGGCGGCCGAACAGCGCCGCGCCATCGCCGCCCGCCTGATGCCCGAAATCCGCGGCCGCATCGGCAAGGCGGAACGCAAGCTCGGCCATTTCGACGACCAGGACGCCGTTCTCGAATTCGTCAACTCGAAGAACCTCCAGCCGCTCGGCGCGCTCGGCACCAGCTGCCCCGACCACTTCCTGCGCACCAAGATCCGCCCGCTGATCGTCGATTTCGACCCGGCAAAGCCGGATGTGGATGCCATTGTTGCCGGTCTCGACAAGGCGCTGGAAGACTACCGCGCCGATTACGCGCGCTACTACAACGACTGCAAGCATGACAATTCGCCCGCCATGCGCGACGCGAACCCGGTCATCTTCCTCGTTCCCGGCGTCGGCATGCTGTCCTTTGCCCGCGACAAGGCAACGGCGCGCATTGCCAGCGAGTTCTATGTCAACGCCATCAATGTGATGCGCGGCGCCTCGACCGTCTCCGAATATCAGGGGCTGCCTGAACAGGAAGCCTTCGACATCGAATACTGGCTGCTCGAAGAAGCCAAGCTTCAGCGCATGCCGAAGCCGAAGAGCCTGGCCGGCAAGGTTGCCTTCGTCACCGGCGGCGCCGGCGGCATCGGCCGCGCGACGGCTGCCCGGCTGATCGGCGAAGGTGCCTGCGTGGTTCTGGCCGATATCGACCAGGAAGCGCTCGACAGCACGAAGGCCGACTTCGCCAAGCAGTTCGGCGCCGATGCCGTTCGCGGCGTCAAGCTCGACGTGACCAAGGAAGACGGCGTGATCTCGTCCTTCGCAGAAGCTTGCGTCGAGTTCGGCGGCGTCGATATCCTCGTCTCGAACGCTGGTATTGCGTCGTCCGCGCCTATCGAAAGCACCGAGCTTTCGATGTGGAACAAGAACATCGACATTCTGGCGACCGGTTACTTCCTCGTTTCGCGCGAAGCCTTCCGTCTGTTCCGCAAGCAGGACCTCGGCGGCAACGTCGTGTTCGTCGCCTCCAAGAACGGCCTGGCATCGTCTCCGAACGCGGCCGCCTACTGCACGGCCAAGGCTGCCGAGATTCATCTCGCCCGTTGCCTGGCGCTAGAAGGCGCGGAAGCCGGCATTCGCGTCAACACTGTCAACCCGGATGCGGTCCTGCGCGGATCGAAGATCTGGAATGGCGAGTGGCGCGAGCAGCGTGCGGCCTCGTCGAAGATCGAGATCAACGAGCTGGAGGAGCACTATCGCAAACGCTCCATGCTGAAGCTCAACGTCTTCCCTGAGGACATCGCCGAAGCGATCTACTTCCTGGCGTCCGATCTCTCGGCAAAGTCCACCGGCAACATCATCAATGTCGATGCCGGCAACGCACAGAGCTTCCCGCGCTGATCGCTACCGCCGGAGGATCACCCATACTGCATGGATGATCCCCGGCACGTAGCCGCACAGCGTCAGCAGTATGTTTAGCCAGAACTGCAGGCCGATACCGACCTGCAGGAATACGCCGACAGGTGGCAGGATGATCGCGAAAAGAATGCGTATGATGTCCAAGGTCGCCTCGTTATTGATTTAGCTATTTCACGCATTGAAACGCGGACAGGAGCCGTTTGGTTCGATGCGAAGAGGGAGGAACTGATGGCCGAGACCAAAATCGCGCAGGATGTGATTGCGCAGGAAAACGACAAGTGCGCATCCGCGCTCAAATCCGATTACGAAGCGCTTGGCGCCAATCTGTCGCGCCGTGGCGTGGACATTGAAGCGATCACGCGCCGCGTCTCCGAATTCTTCGTCGCCGTTCCATCCTGGGGCGTCGGCACCGGCGGCACGCGCTTTGCCCGCTTCCCCGGCACCGGCGAGCCGCGCGGCATCTTCGACAAGCTGGACGACTGCTCCGTCATCAACGAGCTCACCCGCGCCACGCCGAACGTCTCGCTCCACATTCCGTGGGACAAGACCGACGTCAAGGAACTGAAGGCGAAGGGCGACCAGCTCGGCCTCGGTTTCGACGCGATGAACTCCAACACCTTCTCCGACGCGCCCGGCCAGGCCCATTCCTACAAGTATGGTTCACTCAGCCACACCGACGCGGCGACCCGCGCGCAGGCCGTCGAGCACAACATCGAATGCATCGAGATCGGCAAGGCGATCGGCTCCAAAGCGCTGACCGTCTGGGTTGGCGACGGCTCGAACTTCCCGGGCCAGAGCAATTTCACCCGCTCCTTCGAACGCTACCTCGCCTCGATGGCCGACATCTACAAGGCGCTGCCTGACGATTGGAAGCTGTTTTCCGAGCACAAGATGTACGAGCCGGCCTTCTACTCGACCGTCGTGCAGGACTGGGGCACCAACTATCTGATCGCCCAGACGCTCGGGCCGAAGGCGCATTGCCTGGTGGACCTCGGCCACCATGCGCCGAACACCAATATCGAGATGATCGTCGCCCGTCTGATCCAGTTCGGCAAGCTCGGCGGCTTCCACTTCAACGACTCGAAGTATGGCGACGACGACCTCGATGCCGGTTCGATCGAGCCCTACCGCCTGTTCCTCGTCTTCAACGAACTGGTCGAGGCCGAGCAGCGCGGCGTCAACGACTTCAACCCGGCCCATATGATCGACCAGTCGCACAATGTCACCGACCCGATCGAAAGCCTGATCAACAGCGCCAACGAAATCCGCCGCGCCTATGCGCAGGCCCTGATCGTCGACCGCAAGGCGCTGGCAGGCTTCCAGGATGAGAACGATGCCTTGATGGCGACGGAGACGCTGAAGCGCGGTTATCGCACCGATGTCGAGCCGATCCTGGCGGAGGCCCGCCGCCGTGCCGGCGGCGCGATCGATCCGGTTGCCACCTACCGTGCCAGCGGCTATCGCAAGAAGGTTGCCGCGGAACGCCCGGCGTCCGTCGGCGGCAGCGGCGGCATCATCTGAGGTCGAAGAATTGCTTGAGCCGCCGCGACGATCGCGGCGGCTCTTTTTTACTAGACGGCGCCGCGCGTCTCGACATAGAGCGCATAGACCGAATGGCTGGAAGCCATGTAGAGGCGGTTCTTCTTCGGCCCGCCGAAGACGAGGTTCGGGCAACGTTCCGGCAGCTTGATGAAGCCGATTGCCTTGCCGGCCTTGTTGAAGATTTTCACGCCGTTGAGATCTTCCGGCTTGGCGCCGGCCGCACCCGAAGAGCCCCATCCGCACCACAGGTTGCCGTCGACATCGACCTTGAAGCCGTCGAGGCCGCCATTGTCGTCGGCGGTGATCAGCGCCTTCTTGTTGGAAAGCGAAAAGCCATCCTTGGCGACGTCATAGGACCAGACGATGCGATAGGGCTGTGCACGGCCTTCGACGATATAGAGCTTCTTCTCGTCTTCCGAGAAGGCGAGGCCATTCGGACCCTTCAGCTCGTCGGTGACGAGGCTGAGCTTCCCATCCGGCGAGATGCGATAGACCGAATGCGGCAGTTCCGGTTCGGCCTTGTCGCCTTCCCATTCGCCGGCAATGCCGAAGGTCGGGTCGGTGAACCAGATCGAGCCGTCCGACTTGCAGACGATGTCGTTCGGCGAGTTAAGCTTCTTGCCCTTGTAATTATCGGCCAGTACGGTGATCGAGCCATCATATTCGGTGCGGGTGACGCGGCGCGTCAGGTGCTCGCACGACAAAAGCCGGCCCTGCATGTCGCGGGCATGGCCGTTCGAATAGTTCGAATTCGGGTTGAAGACGCTCCAGGTCTCGTTGGTCTCGTCGTACTTCATGACCCGGTTGTTCGGCACGTCACTGACGAGAAGATAACGACCATCGCCGAACCAGACAGGGCCCTCCAGCCAGCGTGCGCCGGTGGCGACCTGTTCCAGCGAAGAGCTGGCGACGCGATATTTGGCAAAGCTAGGGTCGAGAACCTGAATGGCCGGATCCGGATAGATTGGCGATGGGGTGAAGCCGATCGACTGTGCGGCTGCGACCTTCGGCAGAACGGCGCCCGCCAGCGCGGCTCCGGACATGGCAATGACGTTGCGGCGTGTGTAAACCACTAAGCATCCTCAATATGATTTGTGTCAAAAGGACCCACGGGCTCGCGGGCTGCGATCAAAATCGTGATCACGCGCTCATGTATGTTGACCTATACGTGTGCCGCAATGACACTTTTAGGTCATTCAGCCGACTGGTTAATCAGCCGTGACCAGAACACCGTCGATAACATGACGGAAAATTAGACAGCATAAATATATGCTTATGCTTTCACACCGACATGCTTTGACAAAACGCATCTCTACTGTCGATTCTATTCGCTTGGCTTGGCAAGGTCAGATTTCTTTAATGATAAGCGCCTAGGTTGAAGCCACAATATCGTGGATGTCTCCCCGATGTTTTGCGCATGATGCGTTGTCTCACCGTTTTCTGATGTCATTTTTTCTTGCGACCGAGGTCCCCTCGACCGCAGGCGGCCCGATGCCATTTCACCACGATTTCCAAGGTGCCTCATGTTGAAAAACCTGAAGATAAAAACCAAATTCCTTATGGCTATTGCCATGCTCGGCCTCGTTTCCATGGCAGGCCTGCTGTACCTCACCGACAAGTTCAGCGCGGCCAATCAGCAGTATACCGGCTTCCTTCAGAACGAGAGCCAAGCGGCGACCTTCAGCGCCCGCGCGGCAGCAGGCATCTGGACATCCACGACATGGCTGAGCCGCGCTGTCGCGCAGCAGCCCGGTTCCCCCGCCTTCGACAATATCTCCAAGCGTTTTGCCACGGAATTCGACGGCGCGCGCAAGCGCCTCGCGCAGGTGTCGGAGCTGGTCCCCAGCCGCAAGAGCGCGATCGACGAACTGCTTGCCGGCGCCGATGGCCTGAAGTCGCTCGGCGATCAGCTTCTTGCTGCGCACGCCGCCGGAAACGCAGAGCAGACGCAACAGCTTTCCACAAAGCTAGATGATACGATCATTGGCCTCTCGCCCAAGTTCGGCGCCAACAACAAGGCAATGGCGGATCTACTGGAACAAGGAGGCAGCCAGCTCTCGGCTTCCGTTTCCTCTACCATCTTCTACACCCTTGTCGGCATTACGTTTGGTGTTATCGCTGCAATCGCCTTTGCCATGGTCATCGCCCAGAAGGGTGTGACGACGCCGATGGCGAAGCTTCGCGAACGCATGGAAACGCTTGCTTCCGGCGAGACCGGCAAAGAGGTTGACGGTCTCGATCGACGCGACGAGATCGGCCAGATGGCTGCAGCAGTTGCCGTGTTCCGGACCAATGCGATCGACCGCATGCGCATCGAGCAGCAGGCGGAAGCCACCCGCTCGATGAGCGAGAGCGAACGCCTTGAGCGCGAAGCGGAGAAGGCCAATGAGGCGGCCAACCTGCAGCGAGCAGTCAAGGCTCTGGGCGGCGCGCTCGGCAATCTCGCCGATGGCGATCTGAATTGCCGTATCGACATGCCGTTCACCGGTGACCTCGATATGCTTCGCCAGGACTTCAACGCCGCGATCTCCAAGCTCAATAACGCGCTTCAAGCGGTTGGCGCCAATGCGAGCGCCATCAGTGCAGGGTCGAGCCAGATCCGCGCCTCCGCCGACGACCTTTCCAAGCGTACCGAGCAGCAGGCAGCCTCCGTTGAGGAGACCGCTGCGGCACTCGAGCAGATCACGACGACGGTCAAGGATGCAGCAGGGCGCGCAAGCGACGCCAGCCAGCTTGTCGCCAAGACGCGTGAAGCAGCCGAACGCTCCGGCGAAGTCGTGCGCAACGCCGTCACCGCGATGCACCTGATCGAGCAGTCCTCGAACGAGATCAGCAACATCATCGGCGTGATCGACGATATCGCGTTCCAGACGAACCTTCTCGCCCTCAATGCCGGCGTGGAAGCCGCCCGTGCCGGTGAGGCAGGCAAGGGCTTCGCGGTCGTCGCTCAGGAAGTCCGTGAACTGGCACAGCGTTCGGCGCGCGCCGCCAAGGAGATCAAGGCGCTGATCACCGCCTCGGGTTCGCAGGTTGAGTCCGGCGTGGAACTGGTCGGCGAAGCCGGCAAGGCTCTCGATGCGATCGTCGCCGAAGTGCAGGAGATCAATCGCCATGTTCACGCGATCGCCGAAGCGTCGCGCGAGCAGTCCCTCGGCCTGCAGGAGATCAACACGGCCGTGAACACCATGGACGAAGGCACGCAGAAGAATGCTGCCATGGTCGAGGAAACGACCGCGGCGAGCCACAGCCTCGCGCATGAAGCCATGGCGCTGTCTCAGCTCATGGCGCAGTTCAAGCTGGACGGGGGCGCCGTTGCGAACCAGGGACGCCCGAGTTTTGCCAAGCCTGCGGCGACAACCGCCAGCCACGGCCCCGTCGCCTCGCCGGCACGGCAGCTTGGCCAGAAGTTGACCAA
This sequence comes from Rhizobium sp. 16-449-1b, assembly GCF_017741935.1. Lineage (GTDB taxonomy): Bacteria > Pseudomonadota > Alphaproteobacteria > Rhizobiales > Rhizobiaceae > Rhizobium. The sequence goes on from NZ_JAGHMH010000028.1 coordinate 98,307, forward strand.
CGCGTTTCGCGGAAACGCCGCGCTCAAGCAAGAGCCGGAATGGTCTGAATTCTGACCTGTATCGCTTAGAGAACGGAGCCTGAAAGGCTCCGTTTTTTTATGCAGACGCACCGCGCGATAGCCGGCATCGGCGTGGATCGCCAAAAACAAAAAAGCCGCCGCCAATGTGGCGACGGCTTTCGGGGGGCAGGGAAGCCCAAGACGTTAGCAATAGCTGCAGATCGCGGCCGGATTGCTCTTGATGACGTCGATGAATTTCTTGACCGGATTGGCGCGCTGTTCGCGCTTTACCGCCGCCGTCTCCAGGAGCCGCTTGAAATCTTCAAGCTTCACGCCATCGGCGCGCATCACCATGGCGATCAGGGGGTCGCGAAGGGCTTCGGATATCGTCAGGTCGTCTCTGGTCTTTCTCATGGCTCAGTCCTCCTTTCGTGGGCGGTCGCCCGTGTTCCACTTCGGCCGCGCTGCCCTCTCGGCAATTGACTTCCGCGAAAAGTGGTGTTACCGGTAAGTAACAATGCATTTGTTACCGATCGGTCACATGGATGTCAAGGACATTGTCCGCAGAAAAATCAAAAACTTCGACAGCTATTCTGCCTGCAGGCACTGATGAAAAGATCCCTCCTAGGGAACGTATCGTCTCGACCGCGGCGGAGCTTTTTCGTGAGCACGGGATCCGTGGCATCGGCGTCGATGCCATCGCCGAAGGCGCTCTTACAAACAAGATGACGCTCTACCGGCACTTCGGATCGAAGGACGAGCTGGTATGCGAAACCCTGCGCCGCGCCTCCGAAAAAGCCGAAGCGATCTGGCGCGAGCTGGAAGCCACGCATCCCGACGATGCCCGCGCCCAGCTGCTTGCCTGGATCGAGCTCCGGACACAGAGCCTTTGCGGCGATCAGGTCGGCTGCGATCTTGCAAACGCGGCGATCGAGCTCAAGGGTGAAGGCCACCCCGCCTATAGCGTCATTGAACGCCATAAGGCAGAGCAACGCGACAGGCTCGAGGCACTCTGTCTCGCCGCCGGCGCGCGCGAACCGCAGCTGCTGGCAGACACGCTGACCCTGCTTCTCGAAGGCGCCCGTGTCACCCGTCAGTCGATGGGCAAGGACAACTGTTGCGGCCACTTCTCCAAGGCATGCAACGCCGCTGTTGCGGCGTTTGCCTGACCGCTGGTCTCTAAGCTTGGAACTTTCGTGAGGGCAACTCGTTTTCAACCAGATGTGGAAACACGGTTGAGCGAGAAGATGAACTACATTTATCTCCATCGCCTGTATGCCAAACGGGCGGAGCTTGAAGCCAAGCTTGAACTCTACGATGCGCGCGATTGCTTCGGGGACGAGGATGTCAACGACGGCACTGATCGTGAGTTGCGCTTGAGGATCGAGGAAATCTCGGCGGAGATTGATACGCTCGAACATTCCCGCGTAGGATAGCGCCCGCTAGCTGATGGCATCAAGCAGTTCGATCGTGCGAAGGTCGAACGATCCGTCGTAAAATTGGTCGATAACCCGGTGGAAAGGCGATCCGTGATCGCTGACCGCCGCGAAGAGCGTCATCGACGACCGGAGCTTGTGATCATCCGGCGAGCCGAAGACCTCATGCGCGGATTTTCCATCGATCGATAATACGACTTCGACGCAGCGTAACAGCCGAGCGCCGAGAATGGGATCGGCCAGATAGGCCGAGGCCTCGCCGGCCGAGCGAATGGCGTATTTCTCCGCCATTGGCGACGTGCCGAGACCGGCCATTTGCGGAAAGATGAACCACATCCAGTGCGAACGCTTGCGGCCATTCCTGAGCTCCGCAAGCGCACGATCATAGACACCGTTTTGAGCGTCGATGAAGCGATCGAGATCGTAGTCGATATCAGCGGACATGATGCCCTCCCCCGACTAGAACTATGTCACGATCGCCGTTTCTCCAGTTTAAGCCGGAAGAACTCAGGACAAGTCCTCAGCAGGACTTGTCGGGATAGGGGCTGTGCTCTCGGCAATAATCCAGCGACGGGCCAGAATCCGAGATCGCCCCGACGGGGGCGAGATCGACCGCCGATGCCGTCGAGGTGTTCATATGCGCGACATACCCCGCCGCGCCAAGAACCAGCAGGGCTCCAACGATCATAAACCGCTCCGACACCGATGGCCGGCTGGTTGCCTTGATGTGTTCCACGTATTCGCGCTCGCCCATACCGTCCAACTCTTCGTCCGTTGCATGATGATGGACCGTGTCGCCGCGAGGGGCGCTCCAGCTGTCTACATCTCTCATTGTCTTGCTCCTGAAATCCGCGCGAGGTGCCTACAACATCCCTCGACCCGTGGCGTCTTTCGCGCATTCCCCATATGTGGTGGCAACCGCCACGGTTGAAGGCCGGATACGCAAACTCAGTGTTCATAAAATCGAACCAATCGGTTTGATCTGGCTTCAAGGGCTTGGCACTTCGAGGAAATTCGGCTTAGGTCGGGTATTCATCCAGACCACGGACACTGACATGACGAAATCATTTGGGGCGATGTCGATCGCGCAACTTTCCGTTCTCATCCAGAATGGCGCCGCCGATCCGGTCGAGGTTACCGAGGCGGTGCTTGAAGGCATCGAGGCGCATCCAGATCAGACGATCTTCACCGAACTGCTGACTGAGCGCGCGCTTGAAGAGGCCAAGGCGTCCTCGGCGCGGCTAAAGGCCGGCCAGTCGCGCGGGTTGCTTGAGGGCATTCCCGCTGCCTGGAAGGACCTGTTCGACATCAAGGGGCGCGCGACGACGGCCGGCTCCAAGGTTCTGCGAAATGCCCCAGTCGCAGAAGATGACGCCGCTGTCGTGAGCGCTCTAGCCCAAGCCGGCATGATCGCCGTTGGCTGCACCAACATGAGCGAATTCGCCTTTTCAGGACTCGGCATAAACCCGCATTACGGCACGCCGCACAATCCGCGCGGCAAGGATGAGCCACGTATTCCCGGCGGCTCTTCTTCAGGCGCTGGTGCCGCGGTGGCCGCGGGGCTCGTCCCGGTTGCGATCGGCACCGACACGGGCGGATCGGTCCGCATCCCCGCCGCCTTCAATGGCGTCGTCGGCTACAAGGCAACACGCGGGCGCTACCCTATGGGCGGTGTCTTTCCGCTGGCGAAAAGCCTGGATTCGCTCGGCCCCCTTTGCCGCACCGTTCAGGACGCGATCTGGGTCGACGCGGCCATGCGCGGCCTGACCGCCGCTCCCACCATCACCCCGAGCTCGCTTCGGGCACTGGATGTGGTCATTCCTGATAATGTCGTGTTCGATGGCGCCGAGGCCGGCGTCGTCGCAGCCTTCGAGCAAAGCGTGGAGTGGTTGATCGCGGAAGGTGCGTCCGTCACCCGCGTCAACATCCCGGCGTTCGACGAAATCCTCGCCCTCATGGGCAAATACGGCAGCCTGGTGACCGCGGAAGCCTTCGCGCTTCATCGCGAGCGCCTCGCCGGGCCGGAAGCAGATCAAATGGACCACCGCGTCGTGCAACGCACCCGCCTTGGTCAGACGATCACCATGCCCGACTACATCGCCATTATCGAAGCGCGCGAGCGGCTGATCGCGGAGGTCAACAGCCTAGTCGGCGACAGCCTCGTCGCCTATCCGACCGTCGCCCATGTCGCGCCGCCGATCGCCGCCCTTGAAGCAAACGATGATCTGTTCTTCGCGACCAATGGCAAGACCTTGCGCAACACCATGCTCGGCAACTTCCTAGACTGGTGTGGTGTGTCGATCCCTTGCGGGACCGGCGACGCGGATATGCCGGTCGGCCTGCTGCTTTCGGCAACCGCCGGCCGCGACGAGGCGCTGCTTGCCGCCAGCCTTTCGGCGGAAGCTGTGATCACGGGAGATTCCGTTTGAAATTCCAAGGCGTTGCTGCCTAGATAAGGCGGGAACGAGGAGGAGGAATGGAATGATCGAGGATATCGAGAACGGGCGGTTCGCCGTCTCCACGTGGTCGCTGCACCGGGCGCTGGGAGCCGTCTATCCCTACAGCCCCGATCCGACCAAGAGCGCGGCACCGCAGGAGCCTTACGGCCTCGGCAGCGTCGAGCTGATCGACGTTCCGCGCCAGCTTGCCGATCGCGGTATCCACAGGCTGGAAATCTGCTCCTTCCATCTGCCGAGCCTCGACGCGGACTATCTGCGGCGGCTGCGCGCTGCGCTCGATCAGTCCGGCGTCATGCTCCAGACCTTGCTGGTCGAGGATGGCGACCCGAGCAACCCCGAGACGGCCGAGCGCGATATCCGCTGGATCGCCAGCTGGATCGAGATCGCAACGGCGCTTGGCGCGAGAAACATGCGCGTCATCGCGGGAAAGCAGCAGCCGAGCGACGAGAACCTCGCGCGCTCGTCGGGACATCTCTCATGGCTGGCGGAGCAGGCCGAGGAGAGCGGCATTCGTGTCGTCACCGAAAACTGGTTCGACCTCCTGCCGTCGCCGCGAGAAATGAACTGGCTGCTTGACGATCTCGCCGGCAAGGTTGGCCTCAACGGCGATCTCGGCAATTGGTCGGCGCCGGACAAATATGCCGGTCTGGCGGACATCATGCGCCGCGCCGAGATCTGCCACGCCAAGGCCAACTATACTGCATCCGGCATGGACACCCAGGACTACGGCAAGTGCCTGGAGGCCTGCCGACAGGCCGGATACGCCGGTCCCTACACACTGATCTACGATTCGCCGTTCTTCCCCGACGAATGGGACGGCATCCTTCTTCAGAAGGCCTTTATCGAGCAATTCCATCAAGATGAGCAGCGCGCCACGGGCTGAGCTGCGGAAGGAGACTGGCATGCCTGGTTCAACTGCGATCAACGACTTTTCCAAGCGCCTCAGGTCGGGCGAAAGCGGTGGTCTGATTTCGGCCTGGATCGGCATACCCGATCCGCTCTTCGTCAATCATCTCTCGCAAGAGGCGTTTGACGCCGTCGTGCTAGATATGCAGCACGGCGTCTGGGACATGGTCTCGGCCGCAAACGGCATTGGGCAGGGCAGGCTGGCCGGCAAGCCGGTGATGGCGCGCATTCCCGTCGGCGATTTCTCGACGGCCTCTCGGCTGCTCGATGCCGGCGCGTCTGGGATCATCGCGCCGATGATCAATTCGGTCGCGGATGCGCATGCCCTGGTCAAGGCGACCAAGTACCCACCGCTCGGCGAGCGCAGCTGGGGACCGACGCTGGCGATGAACCATACGGGCCTCGCTGCAACGACCTACCTAGCGACAGCAAACATGGAGACCGTCGCGATCGCCATGATCGAGACCCGGGCAGCGCTCGATGCTGCCGACGACATTCTCAGCGTTGATGGCATCGACGGCATCTTTATCGGCCCATCGGACCTTTCCATCGCGCTATCGAACGGCGCAAAGCTGGCGCCCGATACGGCGGAGATGGATGTCGTGCTGAAGCAGTTGCTCGATCGCTGCCGTGCGCATGGCAAGTTCGCCTGCATCTTCGGCAGCAATGGCGAGCGCGCCGGGCAACTGCTGAAGATGGGCTTCGATCTCGTTATCGCGGGCGCGGACACGCAACAGCTTCGCTCGGGCGCCGCGAACGCCATCGCCGCAGCGCGCAAAGGCCAGGCCGGCTGAGTTACTTTTTCTGTGCCAGCCAGATGACGTGGCGCGCGCCGCCACGTTTTCCGTTGGCGCGGGAATTGACGGCCTCGACCGCAAAGCCACTGTCGCGCACCCGGCGCGTGAAGCTGGCATCAGGGCCGGATGACCAGACGGCCAGCACGCCACCGGGACGCAGCGCCTCGCGTGCGGCCTTCAGCCCGGCGAAATCATAGAGCCCATCGTTCGATTGGCGGGTCAGCCCATCCGGCCCGTTGTCGACATCAAGCAGGATAGCGTCGAATTTTGCCCGGCTCGCGCGAATGAGCTCGGAGACATCCCCCTGATGAATGTCGACGCGAGGGTCATCGAGACATCCCTTGAACACCTCGGCCATCGGCCCCCTCGCCCAACTGACGACGGCAGGCACCAGTTCGGCGACGACAATAGTCGCGTCCTTGGGCACGACGGCGAGCGCGGCGCGCAGCGTGAAGCCCATGCCGAGACCGCCGATCAGGATGCTCGGACGCGGCCGGCCCTTGAGCTTGTCGTAGGAGAGCGTCGCGAGCGCTTCCTCGGAGCCAGACAAGCGGCTGTTCATCAGCTCGTTCGATCCGAGCATGATGGAGAATTCGCTGCCGCGCTGCTTCAGGCGCAGTTCGCCGGCCTCGCCGGGAATTTGAGCAGAATCGAGCTGAATCCAGGGCAGCATGTCGTAGGCCTCGCGTTGAGCCGCCCCACTAGCACAAAAGATCGCGCCAACGAAACGCAAACACGAGGCTGTAAGCCAGGCACCGGTCGGATCACTGGCCGTTGATGCAGGCCGGATTGGTGGACTTGCGGTTGGCCGCATTGCGCTGATTGGGTGGGCAGCGTGTCCACTGGACCGGTGCCGAGCCTGCGGTGCTTCCAGTCTCGAAGGAATCGAGAGGAATGGAAAGGCCGCCGCTCGGCTGTTCGTCCTTCGGGCCGGTTCCAAGCGGGGCGGAACCGTCGAAACGGCCACTGCTATCCATGCCCATGTTCATCTGCGCGAACGCACTGCCGGCAAAGCCCATGATGACGATTGAGGTAACTGCGAGAAGCTTGCGCATGCTGGAAACTCCTTCACGTTGAATACCATGAAGAAATAGCGCGCGGCCGGATAGTTTCCAACCGCGTGCTACTACCTATTTCGCGCGAGCTCAGCGCGCCGCCCAGTTGGCGCCCCGGCGGAAGATGGTGCGCATTTCCGGCACGGAAAACTCCTTGGCCTGATGCCCGAGCGAGGAATAGAAGACGCGCCCCTTTCCGTATTTCCGCTTCCAGGCAACCGGCATCACCACGCCATCGATCCAATAGGCGTGATCGCCGGTAAAGGTCGTCGTCGCCAGTACCTCGTTGGAGGGGTCGACATGCATGTAATATTGCTCCGACGTGTAGTCGAAGTCGGCAATGCCTTCCATGACCGGATCGTCAGGGCGGGTAATGTTGACCCTGTAGTCGATGATATTGCCGGGATGCGCGACCCACTGGCCGCCGACGATGAACTGGTATTCCACGCATTCGCGGAAGCTGTCGCCGGCCCCGCCATGATAACCGGCCAGACCGACACCGCCTTCGATCGCGGCGGCAAGGTTCTTGATCTCTTCCTTCTCGATCTTCGACATGGTCACGATCGGCACGACCAGCGAAAGGTCGTGCACAGAAGGGTCGGCGAAAGCCTCGGTCGTATGCTCGACATAGACCTTGAAGCCGTCTTCCTCGAGTATGTCCTTGACGATGGCGGCGCATTCCTGCGGCTCGTGGCCGCTCCATCCGCCCCAAACGATCAGTGCTTCACGCATTAAACTTCCTCCTCAATAATTACTTGCCCAGACGTCCGTCGACGAGGGATTCCGAGATCGGCGCCGGTCTTTCCGTCTGCGTTGATATCGCCACGGTGCGGCCGGTGTCTGATGCGGTCTGGAACGCTTCCATGACCTCCAGCACGTGCAGCGCCAGGCTGCCGTTCGCGCGATGCGGCCGGTTCTCACGGATCGCATAAGCGAGATCGGCGACGCCGATCGACCGGTAGTTTCCATCGGCATAGGGCGCCGTCAGCGGCTGGCTCTCGAACGAGCCGCCCTTGCGTAGGAGCTCGACTTCACCGCCGAAGTGATTGGGATCGGGCACGATCAACGTTCCCTCGGTCCCGTAGATCTCGAGCGGCACGTGTTTGTGGCCCGCCACGTCGAAACTCATGCCGATCTGCACGACAGCACCGTTGGCAAAAGCCATCAGGCCGGACACATGGGTCGGCACATGCACGGGGATATGCTCGCCATTTCGCGGCTCGCTGGTAATGACGCGCTCCTTGCGCGGCGTGACCGCAAAGCCCGCCACCTGCGCCACCGGTCCGAACAGATTGACGAGATCGGTGATGTAATACGGCCCCATGTCCAGCATCGGCCCGCCGCCGACCTCGTAGTAGAACGCGGGATTGGGGTGCCAGCGCTCGTGGCCGGGGCACATGAAGGTCGCGGTGCCACCCACCGGCTGGCCGATCACGCCCTGATCGATCAGCGCGCGGGCCGTCTGGTGGCCGCCGCCGAGGAAGGTGTCGGGTGCCGCACCGATGCGCAGGCCCTTTGCCTTGGCGGCTTCGGCGAGTTGCTTGCCTTCGGCGAAGTTGATGCCGAGCGGCTTTTCCGAATAGGTGTGCTTGCCGGCGGCGAGCGCCTGCAGACCCACGGCGACGTGCGCCTTCGGAATGGTCAGATTGACGATGATCTCGATCGAGGGATCGGCGAAGAGTTCGTCGACGCTTCTGGCCGGCACGTTGAACTCAGCCGCCTTTGCCTGCGCGAGCTCGCTGTTGAGATCCGCCACGCCCCTGATGTCGAGAATGGGGAAAGACGCCATGGCCTTCAGGTACGCGCCCGATATGTTGCCGCATCCGATGATGCCTATGCCGACTTTATCCATAATTTCCTCCCATAGATTTTGGTTCTGAAAGCGTCAGAGCGCCGGGCCCGTGGTGTTCCACGGCGACTCGTAAAGTTCGTAGAGGGCGACGGCTGCAGCCCCCTGTGCCCAGAAGTCGTCGCTGGAATCGTCGAAGACGAGTTCCGCGACGCCCCTGAGCGAGGGTGGAATGGCAAGCGCGTAGGCATTACGCAGGCTCTCCAGGAAAGGCTCTCCAAGCGCCAGACTGGAGCCCACCAGGATCACGCGCGGTGGCGCGAAGATGGTCACGATATTGGCAACCGCGACGCCGACAGCCTCCCCCGCCCGGATCGCCGCGCTGATCAGCGCATTGTCTTCCGCCTTGATCAAGGCCTGCGCGTGCGCCATGCCGCGCCCGAGCCGGATCGCCTCTGCAAATCGCCCGCCCGCCGGCTGCTCGCCCAGAATTTCGCTTTCACCCGCCTGGCTCGACAGCCGCACGATGCCGCGCGGTCCCATGCCAAGCACGAGATCGCCGAGATTGTGGCTGAGGCCGCCGGCGCCGCGAAACAGCTGGTTACCATGGAGCACGCCAAGCCCCAGGGTCTGCTCCAGCGAGATCAGCACCATGTCTTCGAGATCGCGCGCCTTGCCGAACCAGTGATGCGCCAGGGTGATAGCATGCGCGTCGCTTTCGACGATCGTCGAGGTGTTCAGCCGCGCCGTCATCTCGGCGGCGAAATCGACATTGACGTCCCGAAAGATCGGGCTGCTGCGGATGTGGCCTGTCCGATGCTCGATGACACCCGGCAGGCTGAGGCAGACGGTATCGACATCCTCAAGCGACAGGCCGGCATCGACGACGCAGCGCCGCACGCCATCTTCGACGAGATCGGCGATGACCGCGATCGGCTGGCGATCGATCCGGATCGGCAGGGTGAGGTTCGAGAGCACGTCGCCGCGAAAATCGGTGACGACGAAGACCATGCGACTGGCCGCGATCTTGGCGCCCACGACACGCGCCGCATCCGGATTGAGCTCCAGCATGACGCGTGGCCGGCCGCGCGCCGCTTCGTTGCGGATGTCGCCTTCGTGACGCGGCAGGATCAGCCCGTCATCCAGCAGCGAGGCGGTGATGGCCGAAACCGTGGTGGTCGACAGTTGCGTGCGCTCGCTGATCTCGACGCGCGCGATCGGCCCATGGCGGCGAACCGTGTCGAGCACGTTCAGGCGATTGATCGCGCGCATCAATTCCGGGTCTGCGGTCTTCATCTATTCGTGCACGGCTCTTCTGGCGACCGCCGAAGCAGGTCGGTATTTTTGTCGGAATGCGAATTAAATAACGTGGAGATTCAGCCCTCTGTCAAGGCTAATCTGCCAAATTCAACCAAGGGAGTTGACATTCGGTCAAAGCTGCCGATCATTTAATCCGCATAAGGGACAAAATTGTAGAGGACGATTTTCCCTTGAGGAGGAGACCTTATGTTCAATCATCAAAGGGCGAAAGCCCTGTTCAATAGTCGTGCCTTTGTCCGCTCGACCGCGACCGCGCTCGCGCTTCTGATCGCCGCCGGCACTGCCGCCGCCGACACCACAATCAAGTGGATGCATCTCGAAATCGATCCGACCTATCTCGGCGTCTGGCAGCAGATCGTCAAGAATTACGAGGCCGAGCATCCAGGCACGAAGGTGGAAATGCAGTTCCTCGAAAACGAGGCCTTCAAGGCGAAGTTGCCGACGCTTCTGCAGTCCAACGATGCGCCTGATCTTTTCTACAGCTGGGGCGGCGGCGTCCTGAAACAGCAGCTGGCGACAGGCGCCCTGCTCGATCTCAGCGAGGCGATGAACGCCAAGGATGGCGCGTGGGTGAAGACCTACAACCCGGCTTCCGTCAAGGGCCTGAGCTATGACGGCAAGATCGGCGCGGTCCCGTATGCCGTCGGCACCGTATCCTTCTTCTATAACAAGGAATTGTTCGCCAAGGCCGGCGTCGATGCGACCACGATCAAAACCTGGGACGACTATCTGGCCGCGGTCAAGAAGATCAAGGACGCCGGCATCGTGCCGATCGCAGGCGGTGGCGGCGAGAAGTGGCCGATCCACTTCTACTGGAGCTATCTGGTCATGCGTGATGGCGGCCAGAAGGTCTTCGATGCGGCCAAGAATGGCCAGGGCGAAGGCTTCAACGATCCGGCGATAATCAAGGCCGGCGAGCAGCTCGCCGAACTCGGCAAGCTCGAGCCCTTCCAGCCCGGCTACCTCGGCGCCACATGGCCGCAGACGCTCGGCGTCTTTGGCGACGGCAAGGCGGCGATGATCCTCGGCTTCCAGAACACCGAGGCCAACCAGCGCACCAATGCCGGTGACAAGAAGGGCCTGAACCCCGACAATATCGGCCGCTTCGCCTTCCCGGCCGTCACAGGCGGCGCCGGTGCCGTCACCGATACGCTGGGTGGCCTGAACGGTTGGGCCGTCACCAAGAAGGCGCCGCCGGAAACGCTGGACTTCCTCGCCTACCTCACCAATGCCGAGAACGAGCGGACCATGGCCAAGGCCGGCATGATCATCCCGGTCGCGGTTGGCGCGGAGGATGGCGTGACCAACCCGCTGCTGCATGAATCGGCCGAACAGTTGGCGCATTCCACGTGGCACCAGAACTTCTTCGACCAGGATCTCGGCCCCTCGGTCGGCCGCGTCGTCAACGACGTGTCAGTCGCCATCGTCTCCGGACAGATGACGCCTGCCGATGGCGCCCAGCAGATCCAGGACGCCTTCGAGCAGGATCAGTTCTGATCAAGACCATCGCGGCGCGAGGTACGCTCTCGCGACGCCATTCGATGTCTGGAATGTGAGGTCCTCATGGCCAATGTCAGCGCCGCCGCCGCAATAAGACCCGCGCGCATACCGGCCACTCAGTCCGCCCGGCGCAAACATCCGGCCGTTGCCGGCCGCCTGCCCGTGCTGCTGCTTTTCCTGCCGCCGGCGCTTCTGTTGTTCTCGATCTTCGTGATCCTGCCGATGGGCGAGGCCGCCTGGTACAGCCTTTACAAATGGGACGGCTATGGCCTGCCGACGCAATATGTCGGCATGCGCAACTTCGAACTCCTGTTCAAGAACGGCGCTTTCCTCACCGCGTTGAAGAACAACGCGATGATCATGGTGATCTCGATCGCGATCCAGATTCCGCTCGCCATCTGGCTGGCGATGATGCTGGCGCACCGCATTGCCGGCGTGGTCGTCTTCCGGCTGATCTTCTTTCTGCCCTACGTGCTCGCCGATGTCGCGGCCGGCTTGATCTGGCGCTTCGTCTATGACGGCGACTACGGCCTCTTCGCCTCGATCGCTCATCTGCTCGGTGTCGAGACGCCCTATGTGCTGGCCGACAAGGATCTGGCGATGTACGCGGTGCTCGGCGTGATCGTCTGGAAATACTTCGGTTTCCACATGATGCTGTTCATCGCCGGACTGCAATCGCTCGACAAGAGCGTGCTGGAGGCCGCCGAGATCGATGGTGCCAGCGGCTGGCAGCGGTTCCGTTACATCACCCTGCCCCTGCTCGGATCGACCGTTCGCCTCTCCGTCTTCTTCGCCGTCGTCGGCTCGCTGCAGCTGTTCGACCTCATCATGCCTTTGACGGGCGGCGGTCCGTTCAATGCCACGCAGACCATGGTGACCTTCCTGTTCAACTTCGGCGTCGCCCGCATGCAGGTCGGGCTCGGAAGCGCCGTCGGCGTCGTGCTTTTCCTGATCTGCGTCACGCTCGCCTTCAGCTACAAACGGATATTCATGCGCCATGACTGACGTCGTTTCATCCGATCGGCTCAATGCCGGCACCAAAGCCTATCTCTACACCTCGCTGGTCATCATATCGGCCATCGTGCTGATCCCGCTGGTGACGACAGCGCTTGGCGGCTTCAAGGATCTGGGTGACCTGCGCACCAATCCGTTCGGCCTGCCGGTAGAGTGGCATGTCGAAAATTACACCGACATCCTGTTCGGCGATCGCTACTGGCGGCAGATGGTCAACTCGCTGCTCATCGCGGCGCTCACCGTCTTCCTCACCGTATCGGTGTCGGCCATGGCGGCCTTCACCTTCGCGCATGTCCGCTTCTTCGGCGCCGAGTTCCTGCTGAATTACTTCCTGATCGGGCTGATGTTTCCGGCCGCGACCGCCATTCTGCCGCTGTTCATCCGGATCCGCGATCTCGGGCTGCTCAATACGTATTGGGGCGTTGTGCTGCCGCAGGTGGCCTTCGGGCTCGGCATGAGCATCCTCCTGTTCCGGAACTATTTTCGAAACCTTCCGGAAGAATTGTTCCAGGCGGCGGTGGTCGATGGCTGCGGCTACATGCGCTTCTTCTGGCACATCTGCCTGCCGCTCTCGCGACCAATCATCGCCACAGTCAGCATCATCTCCTTCGTCGGCAGCTGGAACAGCTACATCCTGCCGCTGATCATGTTGAACTCGGAGAAGATGTACCCCTGGCCGCTCGGCATCATGGTCTATCGTGGCGAATTCGGCACCGCCTGGCAGCTGGTGCTCGCCTTCATCACGCTAACAATTATGCCGACCGTCATCGTCTTCTTCCTGGCGCAGAAGCACATCATCGCCGGCTTGACCGCAGGCGCGGTCAAGTCGTGACGATATCACGATGACGTTCAACCAAAGACAAGACCGCCGTCGACGATCAGGTTCTGGCCGGTAACCGCCCGCGCCCAGGGGCTGGCGAAGAAAAGCACGGCGTCGGCGGCTTCCTCCGGCGTCGTCACACGCCGCAGCGGCGTGCTGCCGGCGATGAGATCGAACAGCGCTTCGGGCGTTCCGGCGCTGGCATCGGTGGTCCGCAGCAATCCACCTGAGACCATGTTCACGGTGATGCCGTCAGGCCCAAGCTCGGCCGCGGCCGTGCGGGTGAGCGACAACAGCGCACCCTTCGCCGCCGTATAGTCATGATACGGCACAACCGGGTTCTGGAAGAGATTGGTTCCGATCGTGACGACACGCCCGAAGCTGGCTGCCGCCATGCCCGGGCGGGTGGCCTGGATGAGGTTCAAAGCACCCTTCACCGCCGTATCGAGTTGCGTGGTCATTTCCTCCCAGCGGAGCTCACCGAGCTTCGGGCGAGCGTCGCCGTTGAAGCTGAAATCGGCGAGCGCATTGTGCACCACCGTGGTCGGCGACCCCAGCCTGCGCGTGACATCCGCCACCAGTTCGCTCACGGCCGCGGCGTCGCGGATGTCGGCCTGAAACGCATACGCCCGCGCGCCAAGGCTTTCCGCCAGCGCCTCTGCCTGTTCCCGGCTGTTGCGATAATTGATCGCCACCTTCGCGCCCTCGCGGGCAAAAGCCCTGGCGATCGCAGCCCCGAGCCCACGCGCGGCGCCGGTTACGATCACCGTCTGCTCACTGATTGGCAATGTCATTTCGCGTCTCCTTCCTCTGTCGTCCAAAGTTCGTGAAAGTGCTGGACCGGACCATGTCCCGAGCCGACGTCGAGCGTGTCGGCAGCAGCCACCGCGCCGGCGAGATAGGTCTTTGCGGCTGCCACCGCCTGTGGCAGCGTCGCGCCCTTGGCAAGCTCGGCCGCAAGTGCGCTCGACAGCGTGCAGCCGGTGCCGTGGGTGTTTGCGGTCGGGACCCTGGCGGCCTCGAACCAGGCGAGGCCCTTTTCCGTTGCCAGCACATCGGGGCTCTGGTCGCCTTCGAGATGGCCGCCTTTGACAAGCACGGCAGCGGGTCCCAAAGCGCGCAGCGCTTCGGCCTGCTCGCCCATCTCCAGACGACTCTCGGCAATATCAGTGCGCAGCAACGCGGCGGCCTCAGGCAGATTGGGCGTAAGCAGCGTCGCAAGCGGCAGCAGCCTGCGCAGAAGCACATCGACCGCAGCGGGATCGAGTAGCTTCGCACCACCCTTGGCCACCATCACAGGATCAAGCACGATCGGGATGCCGGTATGAAGCTTGAGAACGTCGGCGACCGCATCGGCGATTTCGGCATTGGCGATCATGCCGATCTTGACGGCATCGACGCGGACATCCGCAAACACGGCCCCGATCTGATCCGCCACGAAGCCTGGCGGAACGAGATGAACGCCGGATACGCCCTGCGTATTCTGCGCGGTCAACGCGGTGAGCGCTGCCATGCCATAGACGCCGCGCGCGGCAAACGCCTTAAGGTCCGCCTGGATGCCCGCGCCACCCGATGGATCGGACCCGGCGATGGAGAGAACGTTGCGGATCATCGTGATCTCCCTTGAATAGCCTCTGAAAGTTCGAGGGCGGCGGCGCGAGGATCGGTTGTGCCGCAAATCGCCGAGACGACGGCGATCCCATCAGCGCCGGCGGCAAAGACACCGCTGACATGCGCGAGCTTCAGCCCGCCGATTGCAACGGAGGGAACCGGGCAGGCGGCGACGAGACGTGCAAGGCCGTCGAATCCGATCGGCTGTTTGTGGTCCGGCTTGGTCGGCGTCGCGAAGACCGGCCCGATGCCGGCATAATCGACCAGTGCGGCATCGACAGACCTCGCAAGCGCCTCGGTCTCCACCGACAGGCCAAGGATCATGTCGCGTCCGATCCGCTCGCGCGCGCCACGCACGACCATATCGTCCTGACCGACATGAAGCCCATCAGCGCCGATCGCGACTGCCGCCTCGACATCATCGTTGACGACAAGCAGCGCGCCCGTCTCGGCAAGCGCTTCTTTCAACGCACGGCCGGCCTCGATCATGCGCGCCGTGGAGGCATGCTTGTCGCGAAGCTGCACGACGGTGGCACCACCGGCAACAGCGCGCCTTGCTGTTTCGACCATGCCGATGTCTGCGCAAAGCTCGGGATCGAGGACGAGATAGAGCGAAAGATCGATCGTCCTCATAGCATCCGCACCCGCGCATTGTTGTCGATAGCGACGCCGTCTATCGCCGCGAGGGCGTCGAGAAACCGCCACGAAAATGAACCCGGTCCGTCAGCGGCCCGCGCCGCCTCTTCACCGACGACGGCGAACATGGCGAGTGCTGATATCGTCGCTTCGAACGGTGCATCCGGCCTGATCGCGGCGAAGGCGCCGACGAGGCATGTCAGCGAGCAGCCGAGCGCCGTCACCTGCGGCATCAGCGATGAGCCGCCTTCGATGCGGCAGCCGCGCGCGCCGTCGGTGACGAAGTCGACCTCGCCGGTCACCGCCACCACTGCCTGGTGCATGTTTGCGATATGGCTGGCGGCAGCTTCCGCCTGCTCCACGGGGTCACGGCTGTCGACACCCTGCCCCCGGCTTTCGCCACTGGCGAGCGCGATGATCTCGGACGCGTTGCCGCGAATGATGGTCGGGCGAAGCGCCAGCAAATCCGCGATGGCCTGCCTGCGAAAGGCAGTCGCATAGTGGGCGACGGGGTCGAGAACCCATGGCCTGGCGCTTTCGCCCGCCGATCTGGCGGCGGCGCGCATGCCGTTCATCCAGCTCGGCGAGAGCGTGCCGATGTTAACAGTCAGCGCGCCGGAGATGGCCGCGAACTCGCCGGCCTCTTCCTCGGCATGCACCATGGCCGGCGAAGCGCCGGCTGCCAGCAGCACGTTGGCGGCGATGTTCATCGCGACGAAATTGGTGATGCACTGAACGAGCGGCTTTTGCGCACGCATGGCATCAAGCATCGAACCGGGAGATCTGTCGTCTTTCATCATGCCCCTTTCGGGCGGGGCAAGACGCGGGAACCCTGATAGCAATGCCGAAGGGTCCGAGCGACTCCCTCCGCCAGCATTATCTGGTTCAGGTTCAAAGGGTACTTCTCAGTCTGCCGTCGGCAAACGCCCCTGTCTCTCAATGGCTATGTTCTGTCAGAGAAGCCGACCGCTGTCACGCGCAAAATGAGAGCAGCCCGGAGCTGGCAATCTGCCTCGATCAGGCGCCGTTCTCCTTGATCGCCTCCATGGCAACGAAGGTCGATGTGTTGGCGACGAAGGGAAGGCTGGAAATCTTCTCGCCCAGAACGAGGCGATAATTGGCGATATCGGACGTGCGTATCTTCAGCAGATAATCGAATGCGCCGGCGATCATGTGGCACTCCTCGACCTCCTGCAGCTTGCGAACGGCAACGTTGAAAGCGTTGAGCGCGTTCTCCCTGGTGTCGGAGAGTTTCACCTCGGTAAACGCCACATGGTTGCGGCCGAGCTTGTTGACGTCGATGATGGCGCGGAAGCCGAGAATGTAGCCATCCTCGATCAGCCGCTTGAGCCTGACCTGGCAGGGCGTGTTGGACAGGCCCACGCGCTTGGCAAGGTCGGTCACCGACATCCGGCCATCGGCGACGAGCGCCTCAAGTATGCGTTGATCAAATTGGTCTATTTCCCTTATATTTCCCGCACCAGCCACAATAATTCCCTTCAATATGAATATTGAATAGCGAACTAAAGACTAGAACGCTCAAAATCAAGTGAAATTGACTTTTTGAAATCTGCTAGTTTTCCGACATCAGCGGATCAGGAGCCCAGCATGGCAATCACCACCGACGCGGCAGCAGTCGAAGTCACAGTAGAGCAGGCCAACGGCTCTGCAAATCCCTTTGAAGGATTTGCCCCTCCGATCCGAGAACAGAGCGATCTGCGCCGCGCCATCACGGCTGCCTACCGCACGCCGGAGACGATCTGCGTGCCACGCCTGGTTGAAGCTGCCGCCCTTCCCGATCACGTCAGGAAAGCCGCCGCCGATACCGCCCGCAAGCTGATCGAGGCGCTGCGCGCCAAACACAAGGGAACCGGCGTCGAGGGACTGGTGCACGAATACTCGCTCTCCAGCCAGGAGGGCATTGCGCTGATGTGTCTGGCCGAGGCGCTGCTGCGCATTCCCGACACGGCAACACGCGACGCCCTTATCCGCGACAAGATTTCCGAGGGCGACTGGAAGGCACATCTCGGCGGCGGTCGCTCGCTCTTCGTCAATGCCGCGACGTGGGGTCTTGTCGTCACCGGCAAGCTGACGTCGACGGTTGCCGACCGCAGCCTTTCGGCCGCGCTGACCCGATTGATCGCCCGCTGCGGTGAACCGGTGATCCGCCGGGGTGTCGACATGGCGATGCGGATGATGGGCGAGCAGTTCGTCACCGGCGAGACCATCGACGAGGCGCTGCAGCGGGCAAAGCCGCTCGAGCAGCGCGGCTTCCGCTATTCCTATGACATGCTGGGCGAAGCCGCGACGACGGGCGCCGACGCGAAGCGTTACTACAAGGACTACGAGACCGCGATCCACGCCATCGGCAAGGCGTCTGATCGGCGCGGCATCTACGAAGGTCCTGGTATCTCGATCAAGCTTTCGGCGCTGCATCCGCGCTACGCACGCGCGCAGAGCGCCCGCGTCATGGACGAATTGCTGCCGAAGGTGAAGGCGCTGGCGCTGATCGCCAAGTCCTACGACATCGGCCTTAACATCGACGCCGAGGAGGCCGACCGCCTCGAACTGTCGCTCGACCTTCTGGAAGCGCTCTGCCTCGACCCCGATCTGGAAGGCTGGAACGGCATGGGCTTTGTCGTCCAGGCCTATGGCAAGCGCTGCCCCTTCGTGCTCGATTTCATCATCGACCTCGCGCGCCGGGCCGGCCGTCGCATCATGGTGCGCCTCGTCAAGGGCGCTTACTGGGATGCGGAGATCAAGCGCGCGCAGGTCGATGGCCTCGCGGACTTCCCTGTTTTCACCCGCAAAATCTACACCGATGTCTCCTACATCGCCTGCGCCAGGAAGCTTCTGGCGGCGACGGACGCCGTCTTCCCGCAGTTCGCGACCCACAACGCCCAGACGCTGGCGACCATCTACCAGATGGCGGGTTCGGATTATTATGTCGGCAAGTACGAGTTCCAGTGCCTGCATGGCATGGGCGAGCCGCTTTACGACGAGGTCGTCGGCCGACAGAACCTGAACCGCCCGTGCCGCATCTATGCACCCGTCGGCACCCACGAAACGCTACTTGCGTATCTCGTGCGTCGCCTGCTGGAGAACGGCGCCAACTCCTCCTTCGTCAACCGGATCGCGGATCCAAACGTCTCCATCGACGAACTGATCGCCGACCCGGCCGAGATCATCTCGAAGATGCCGATCGTCGGCCAGAAGCACGACAAGATCTCGCTCCCCGGCGAACTCTACGGAAGCCGCGTCAACTCCGCCGGCCTCGATCTCTCCAGCGAAACGGTACTGAACCACCTGTCCCATCTGCTCGGCGAAAGCGCAACGAAGGGCTGGCGCGCCCTGCCGAGCCAGGCGACCGACATCAACGGCGCCCGCGACGTGCTCAACCCCGCCGACCACCGGGACGCGGTAGGCCAGGTTCGTGAGGCAACACCATCCGAAGTCGCGGCAGCAATGCAGGCGGCACAAGCGGCAGCGGCATCCTGGGCCGGCGTCTCGCCCGCCGACCGCGCAGCTTTGCTCGACAGCGCGGCCGACATCATGCAGACGCGCATGGAAACACTGCTCGGCCTGATCATTCGCGAGGCCGGCAAGTCGGTGCAGAACGCCATCGCCGAAGTGCGCGAGGCGATCGACTTCCTGCGCTACTACGCCGA
Organism: Rhizobium sp. 16-449-1b; assembly: GCF_017741935.1. Lineage (GTDB taxonomy): Bacteria > Pseudomonadota > Alphaproteobacteria > Rhizobiales > Rhizobiaceae > Rhizobium. The sequence continues at coordinate 117,318 of NZ_JAGHMH010000028.1, forward strand.
ACAGGCGCGCCGCACACTGGGGCCGTCACACGCACCACTGGGACCCGTGGTCTGCATCAGCCCCTGGAACTTCCCGCTGGCGATCTTCAACGGCCAGGTCGCGGCCGCACTCGTCGCCGGCAACCCGGTTCTGGCAAAACCCGCCGAGGAAACGCCGCTGATCGCCGCCGAGGCCGTCAGGATCCTGCATGAGGCAGGCATTCCCCAGGATGTCGTGCAGCTGGTTCCGGGCGAAGGCAGTGTCGGTGCGGCGCTTGTCGCGGCGCCGGAGACGGCGGCCGTCATGTTCACCGGCTCAACCGAAGTTGCCCGGCTGATCCAGGCCGAACTTGCCAAGCGGCTCTCCGCCGATGGCAAGCCGATCCCGCTCATCGCCGAAACCGGCGGCCAGAACGCGATGATCGTCGATTCCTCGGCCCTTGCTGAACAGGTCGTGGGCGACGTCATCGCATCGGCCTTCGACAGCGCCGGCCAGCGCTGCTCGGCGCTGCGCATTCTTTGCCTGCAGGACGACGTCGCCGACCGCACGCTGACGATGCTGAAGGGCGCACTGCGCGAACTGACGATCGCCAACACCAACCGCCTCTCCGCCGATATCGGTCCGGTCATCACCGCCGACGCGAAGGAGATCATCGAGACCCACGTGAGATCCATGCAGGCGCTTGGCCGCCAGGTCGAACGCATCGAGCTGCCGACAGAGACACAGCATGGCACATTCGTCGCCCCGACGATCGTAGAGCTCAAGAACATCGCCGAACTGAAGCGCGAAGTGTTCGGGCCGGTGCTGCATGTCATCCGCTGGCGCCGGCAGGATCTGGACCGACTGGTCGATGAGATCAACGCCACCGGCTATGGCCTGACCTTCGGTCTGCACACGCGCCTCGACGAGACGATCGCCCGCGTGACCTCCCGCATCGAGGTCGGCAACGTCTACGTCAACCGCAACGTCATCGGCGCCGTGGTCGGCGTTCAGCCGTTCGGCGGGCGCGGGCTTTCCGGCACCGGCCCCAAGGCCGGCGGACCGCTCTATCTTGGGCGCCTGGTCAAGACACCGCCGATCCCGCCGCAGCACAGTTCGGTCTACAGCGATCCAGCACTTTCGGATTTCGCCAAGTGGCTGGACGAGCGCGAACTGCATGACGAGGCCGAAATGGCCCGCAACTTCGGCAGCCAATCGGCGCTCGGTCTGGAGAGCGAGCTCACCGGCCCCGTCGGCGAGCGCAACATCTACGCCCTCCACGCGCGCGGCACGATCTTCTGCGCCCCCGTCTCGGAAGTCGGCCTGCATCGCCAGATCTCCTCGGTCCTGGCAACCGGCAACAAGGCATTCGTCGAATGCAGCGACAGCCTTCGCAGCAGCCTGAAGGATCTTCCATTAAGCGTCTCGCAGCGTATCCACTTCGGCAACGGCAGGAACACGAGCGAAATCCTCTCGGGCGCCCTCATCGAAGGCGACAGCGCACGCATCGCCTCGATGCAGCAGGAAATCGCTGCCATGTCCGGCCCGCTGCTCCTGACGCAGGCGGCCTCGACGGCGGAACTGGAGCGCAATCCGGAGGCCTATTGCCTGAACTGGCTGCTGGAAGAGGTTTCCACCTCGATCAACACCGCAGCCGCCGGCGGCAATGCGAGCCTGATGTCGATCGGCTGATACGCAGCGGCGTTCTGTGGAAACAGGGCGTCGGACAAGCAATAGCAGCACCCGCCCAAGCGTCGTCGCCACCTTCAGTAGAAAGGTGGCGACCTTGGAATGACTTCTTTGTGAAATGCGCCAAGCCGAGGCAATTCGTTAACACCGCATTAACGATCTCGGCGCTAGCTGATGTGCACTAACAATTCGTATGCGCGCTATCGAGCAAGCTGGATCCGATGTCCATTCTCCAAACTCTAGCATCCAGAAGCGGGCGGCTCGTCAGCCTGGACTTCGGCTCTCGCGATGGCGGCAGGCGCCTGGTCAAGCCACGCCGCAAGGCGCCCACGCCGCGATCGCGCCTGGCGATATTGGGCACCGTGCTGGTGCTTGCCTACAGCATCATTGGCGGCAAGCTCATCTATTACGGCGTGCACGGCGACCCCTCCACGTCAGCCATCCTGCCCAAGCCTTCGTCGGTCGCATCGCGCCCCGATATCCTGGACCGCAACGGAGAACTGCTTGCGACCGATATCCGGACCGTGTCGATGTTCGCCGAGCCGATCAAGATCGTTGATGTCGATGATGCCGTCGAAAAGCTCGCCACCGTCTTTCCCGATCTCGACAAGCGCTCGACATTTCAGAAACTCTCCAACCGTCATTCGCACTTCGCCTGGCTGAAGCGTCAGCTGAGCCCGAAGCAGCAGAGCGAAGTGCTGAAGCTCGGCATTCCCGCCATCGGCTTCCGCCCCGAGGTGAAGCGCTTCTACCCAGGCGGCCGAACCGCCGCGCATATTCTCGGCTATGTCGACATCGACAATCACGGCGTCAGCGGCATGGAGAAGTATCTCGACGATCAAGGCCTCTCTGCGCTCGCCTCAACGGGCCTGACCATCGCCGGCAGCCTGGAGCCGGTGAAGCTTTCCATCGATATCCGCGCCCAGAACGCCGTGCACGATGTGGTGGTGGATGCGATCGGCCGGTATCAGGCGCAATCGGCCGGAGCGGTCATCCTTGATATTTACACCGGCGAGGTGCTCGCCATGGCCTCGGCACCCGACTTCGATCCGAACGATCCGCAAGCTGATGGGGACAAGGGCTGGCTCAACCGGATGTCGAATGGCACCGACGAGATGGGCTCCGTCTTCAAGACCTTCTCGATCGCGATGGCGATCGACACCGGCAAGATCAAGCTGTCCGATACGTTCGACGCCAGCACACCTCTCCATTATGGCGGCTTCACGATCCACGACGACCGGGACGTTCCGCGGCGCGTGCTGTCGATCCCCGAAATCTTCCGCTACTCGTCAAACGTCGGCACCGCCAAGATGATGGATGTCGTCGGAATGGATATCCAGAAAGAATACCTCACGCGCTTCGGCCTGCTCTCTAAGATGCAGACGGAGTTGCCGGAAGTGAAAGCGCCGAGCCAGCCGAGGGTCTGGAAGAAGATCAACTCCATCACCGCCGCCTTTGGCCACGGCGTTGCCACGACGCCGATGCAGACGGCAGTCGCCGGCGCAGCTCTTCTCGACGGCGGCGAACTGATCGAGCCGACCTTCCTGCCGCGCACGCGTGAAGAGGCTGCCGAGACCGAACAACCAGTCGTCAAGAAGAGCACCAGTGATACCATCCGCTATCTCTTCAAGCTGAATGGCGAGCAGGGCACAGGGCGAACCGCCGATGTGCCCGGCTTCCATGTCGGCGGCAAGACCGGAACGGCCAACAAGGTCATCCACGGCGTCTACTCACACAAGTTGAGTTTCAACTCTTTCCTCGCCGGCTTCCCGATGCAGAACCCGCGATACGTGGTCTTGTCCTTCATCGATCAGCCCCTGACAGGCCTGCACAACCTGAACCTCGCGGCCGAGACGGCGGCGCCGATGGTGGCCGATATCGTCAAGCGGGTCGGGCCGATACTGGGCGTTCAGCCGGATTTCGGACAGAACCTTTTGGTCGGCTACTGATCGGCCGCACCGGACTCCGACCGCCAGCATGCGCGGTCGAAGGCTCCGTTGGTAGCGCCTAGGCCAGATATTTCTTGAACCAGGCGACCGTGCGGTCCCAAGCAAGCTTAGCGGCCGCTTCGTCGTAGCGCGGCGTCGAGTCGTTGTGAAAACCGTGGTTCACGCCGGGATAAATATAGGCCTCGTAGACCTTCTTGTCCGCCTTGAGCGCCGCCTCATAGGCCGGCCAGCCGTCGGTGATGCCCTTGTCAAGTTCGGCGTAGTGGAGAAGCAGCGGCGCCTTGATGCGCGCGACGCTGTCGGCGCTCGGCTGGCGGCCGTAAAACGGTACGGCGGCGCCGAGTTCCGGATAGGCAACGGCCGCGGCATTGGCGACACCGCCGCCGTAGCAGAAACCGGTAATGCCGACCTTGCCTGTTGTCAGGTCGCTCTTCATCAGAAATTCGATCGCCGCGAAGAAGTCGTTCATCAGCTTTTGCGGATCGACCGTCTGCTGCAACTCGCGGCCCTTCTCGTCATTCCCAGGATAGCCGCCGACAGACGTCAGGCCATCGGGCGCCAGCGCGATGAAGCCGGCCTTGGCAACGCGCCGCGCGACGTCTTCGATATAGGGGTTGAGCCCCCGGTTTTCATGCACGACGACCACGCCCGGCACCTTGCCCTCGGCCTTCGCCGGCCGAACCAGATAGCCGCGCACGTCGCCATTTCCCTTGGGCGAGGGATAGGTGATGTATTCGGCGATAATATCGGGATCGGTGAACTCCACCTGCGTCGCCAGAGCATAGTTCGGGCTCATCGAGGAGAGGATCGCAGCGGCGGTCAGGCCGCCGACGGCGAATTTGCTCGCTCGGTCGAGGAATTCACGCTTGGTGATCCTGCCATGCGCGTAATAATCGTAGAGTTCAAGCAGCTCCTGGGGGAAGTCCTTCGCGGTCAGCCGATTCATGATTGATCCTCCATCCATCCATCCGTCTCGGCGGCAATACTACACGACCGTTTCCCCTCGTCAGTTCAACATTGCGCTACCACAGGACGTCAACGACGCCTTAGCCGGTCGAAATACAAGAGCATCGCCAGCCCGATCACACCAGCAAGCGCGCCGATGAAGGCCGTGCCGGAATAGCTGCTGACCGCTGTGCCGATGGCGAAGAGCAATGCGCTGAGGCCGGCGCTGATGAAGATGTTGACGGAGATGAGCGCGCTGCCCAATCCCGGACGCTCGGCGATCAGGTCCTGCAGATAGGTGATCGGGATGCTGATCAGCGCCGCCGCCCCGATGCCGCTGATCAAGGTGAGCGCGTAGACATGCCAGGGCGCTGACGCGAAACCGAGCAGCGTGAGATAGACGACATAGATGCTCGCGCCGATCGCGAGCGCCGTCACATGGCTCATGATCCTTTGCGCCCGCCCCCAGACGATGATGAAGACGACTTCCAGGAAGGCGACGATTCCGATCAGGATGCCGAGATCAGCGACCGTCCCATGCGCGGCGCCGGTGACGATCAGCGGCAGGATGGCGCCGTTGACATGCAGCGTGGAACTGATGAGCGCGATGGCGATGACCCGGACGAGCACCGGCGGCGAAACGACCTCGCCGAGCGCCGCCAGATAAGAGAGATGGCGGCTTGCGGCCTTGTCGGTCCCCGTCTGGCGCGGCAGGAAGATGGCGATGAGGCTAAAGCAGGCGGCGCAGGCTATGCCGGCGAAGAGATAGGCCGGCAACATGCTGGGCGACCGCGCCAGCAACACGCCGGTCAGGCCGGGCACCAGAACCCAGGAGAGCGACATCATAGCGCGCACACCGGAATTGACCCTGGCGACGTCATCGCGCGGCATGCCGGTCGTCCTTCGGCGGACATTGCCGAAGAGCAGTGAATTCAGCGAGCCATAGACCGGCAGGAGCAGCAGCGCGCTGACCACGAAGGTCGCCTGATGCGGCAGAATGTAGATCGCACCATAGCCGAGCACGCCGAAAAGCGCGGCCGCCAGCATCATGGCGCGATATTCGCCAAGCCGGTCCGCCAGATTGCCGAGCAGGATGCTGACGGTAACATTGACGGCCGCGGCGGAAAAAATCAGCGCGGAGTAGAGCCCGTTGCTCAAGCCCAGTTCGCGGATGCCGACGACGGATTGATAGGGAGAGGTGGCGGCACTTGCGACGCCGAACATAAAGAGGGCGAGCATGCTCACCCGGATGGTCGGGTCGCGGAAGACGGCGGGAAGGAAGCGGGTCATGTTCGAATTCGTGGCGGTGGCGGCGGACGCCCGTCTTGGGCGAGCGCGGCCTGGCGGCTTCGGTATGAAACCGAAACCGCCAGGCTGTCCGTTATGTCCTATCAGTCAGTCCAGCGCGCCGAGAAGCGCGCTTGCGGGATGTAGCTGAAATCGCGATCGAAGGGGAATGCAGGCCGCGCGCGGCGGTTGCTGGTGAGCCCCTCGATATCCTGATTGACCACACCCTGCGTCAGTGCCATCAGGTTCGGATTGGCGATCGGCGCCAGTTCCGGCGAGAGGTAGCCGGATTTGACGACCAGGAGGCGGACGGCCTTCGGATCAAGCCCGAGCAGGGTGAAATCGGCGATGTTGTGATAGGGCCGGCGCCGCGCGGCGAGCACGACGGTGATCCCGCCGATGCGCACGACGGCCTGGCGCTCGGCGGCCACGCCGGTATCGGAGAGCAGCACGACGTCCGCCTGCACCTTGGCCGGCGTGCTCGATCCATCGAGGCTGCCACCGATCGTCAGCGCCAACGTGGCACCCTTGCCGGCGGCAAAGCAGGCCTCGACGGCGGGACGATCGGTAATCCCCGCAATCAGCGCGCCGTCGAAGCCACGCGCGATCAGCGCGTTCAGCACATCGGCGCGATCGCCGACGCCGCCGCCCGTGGGGTTATCGGCGGAATCGGCGAGGATGACCGGCGAGGTATCGGCCTTCTCGGCGAGATCGAGCATCTCCGCCAACGGCCCGGTGACGGGACCGAAACGGAAGTCCTCGCGTGCGTTCCAATAAGAGAGCGCGATCTCTTCCGCAGCCTTGGCCGCAGCGCCCTTGCTGGTCGCGGTGATGACTGCACAGGCGGTCGCGCGCGGCTCGTCGGCCCAGACATAGCCGACCATCAGATTGGCATCGAGGACGCCAGCGCGCTGATCGAAGACCGGCAACGCCTCATAGAGCGCCTTCGCCGGCTGATCTTCCGTCGATGTGCGCTCGCCGGGCCAGAGAACGGGCACCGGCGCCCAGGCGACGCCGGGGCGTGTGCCGCTCTTCAAGGCGTCGACCAGCATCGACCACGCCCTCACCATGGTTTCGCGCACATCGATATGCGGCGCGGTCCTGTAGCCTGCGAAGATATCGAGCTGATCGATGATCTTCTGGCTGACGTTGCCATGCAGGTCGTAGCTCGCCGCAACGACGACATCGGGCCCGACAACCGCGCGGGCAGCCGAAATCCAATCGCCCTCGGCGTCGTCCATGCCCTCGACATTCATCGCGCCATGCATGGCGAGATAGAGCCCATCGAGCGGCAAGGCCGCCTTCAGAAGGGCGAGGAACTCGGTCTTGAAGGCCTCGTAAGCAATGCGGGAGACCGGGCCTCCAGGCACGGCGCGCGCATGAAGCAGCGGCAGGTGCTCGACGCCATCAGCCTTCAGAAAGTTGAAATACTCGGCCCCCAGAAGGTCCGCGCCCTTGAGGACGCGAAAGTCCTCGACGGCCATCAGCACCGGCGAATAGGTGCTGCACTCCGTGTGAATTCCGCCAACAGCGATCCGCATCGTCAGCTCCTTAAAGTTTCGGGCTCAGCGGCACGATGGCCGAGAAGCGATCCCAGTTCTTCTTCGCCTTCGGTGTCCACGCAGCCTCGGCGATAGCCGGCAGGCGCGGGAAGACGAGACGGTTGAAATAGCCGCGCGACAGGAAGTGCTCGGACCAGATGCAGGCCTGAACGCCCTTCATCCTGTCCTTCAGCTCTTCGGGGAAATCGCCTTCGGCTTCATAGCCATAGGTGTGGGCCGGCGGCACCGTGCCAGCCCAGCTGGCGCCGGGCTCCTGGAAGGCCTCGGCCTGGACCATGTCGAGATAATAGGCCTGACCGGGGGTCATGACTACCTCATAGCCTTCTCTTGCGAGCTCGATGCCGACCTGCGGGTTTTCCCATGCCATCAGCAGCGTATCCTTGGCTGCGACCCCGCCGCCATGGGCGACCTCGTTCCAGCCCGCAAGCTTGCGCCCGCGCGCCGTCAGCATGTCCTTGACGCGTTTCAGGAAGTAGGACTGCAGCGCGAAGGTGCCCTCTATGCCTTCCTGCTCCATCAGCTTCTTGGCGAGCGGCGACGCCAGCCAGGAACCGTTCGCCACCTCGTCGCCACCAATATGCAGATACTTCGACGGGAAGAGCTCGACCATTTCGTCGAGCACCTTCTCAAGGAAAGTGTAGGTCAGCGGGATTGCCGGGTTCAGCGCATTGTTCGGATAGCCCTGGACCGAGTGATAGCTGTCGGGTGCCTCCTGGCCGTCGGTCAGCTCCGGCAGCGCCACGAGCGTCGCCGTGCTGTGGCCGGGGATATCGATTTCGGGAACGACCTCGACGCTCAACGCCAGCGCATGCGCGACGATCTCGCGGACATCGTCCTGCGAATAGAAACCGCCGACCGGCTCCGCGCCATTGCCGAGCTGCGGCAGCAGCGGTGCGTCCGGTCCGCGCAGCACGCCAGTGGTCGTGAGCTCTGGATAGGCCTTGATCTCCAGGCGCCAGGCTTCGTCGTCGGTCAGGTGCCAATGGAAGATATTGAGCTTCAGCCAGGCCAGAACGTCGACAAGCCGCTTGATATCGGCCGCCGGGTAGAACTGGCGCGAGACGTCGAGATGGCAGCCGCGCCAACCGTAGCGCGGCTTGTCGACGATGGTGCCCGAGATCGGGAAACGGAACGTGCCGGGGCGGCTGCGCGCGCCCTCGAGCATCTGCGCCAGCGACGTCAGGCCATACTGGCGACCGGCGGCGTCCGCGTAGGCAAGCGTGATTTCATCGGCCGAGAAGGTGAGCTTGTAGCCCTCGGCCGAAATCGCGGCATCGGTGATGAAACGCAGTGCGCGGCCTTGCGGCGACGGCTGCAGACTGAACGGCGCATGCGCGCTTTCGAACAGACGCCGCACCAGCGAGGTGACCGCGGACATGGCGCGCAGATCGTCGGAGGAAGCGCCGGCCGCAGGATAAAGCACGACCGGAAAGCCATCACCCGGCTTGGCGTCGATTTCGGCCGGCCAGGGCTGCAGGGCGAAGGGCAGGTCGAGCTTGCCCTCAGGCAGCAGCACCGGCGGCGGCTCGCTGACGCGGCCCTCGAGCAGGAGATCGGAAACGGCGACCGCGACGTGACTGCCATCGGCAAGCGTCACATAAGCAGACTTGGCGCCATCAGTGCAGTGCTTGGCCGGGCGGTGCAGACCGCTGACGGTAAAGGTCCAGCCTTCACCCGGCGCGATGGAAAGGCCCGTAGGTGGCGCGAACTCGTGAAAATTGGCGTTGCGGCGCAGGAAGGTCGCGTTCTCGCAGGCCTTCTTGTCAATCACCCGCGTCAGCGACGTATAGACGATCTTGAAATCCGCAAGCGGCGCATCCGACAGGTTGAAAAGGGTAAAGGTGAAGCGACCATTCGGACCGCCGTCCGGCTGCCAGGAGCTCTCCAGACGATAGGGGACCGTGTCCATAACTGTTCCTCTCAGTATTCTTTTTTTGATCAGTAGTCAGCGGATTGGGAGAAGGTGCGGGCAAGTTCCGCTTGGCCCGCGGTGAGGCCGCAATCGACGGGCAGGCAGACGCCGGTAATGCCATTGGCCTGCGCGCTTGCGAGGAAGCCGACCGCGTTGGCGACATCCTTCGGGTCTACCACGCGCTGCAGCGGATACCAGCGGCGGGCTTCTTCGAAAACATTCGGATTGGCGGCGGCGCGGGCTTCCCATGCCTGCGTACGCACCGTGCCTGGCGCAATCGCGTTCGAGCGGATGCCGAACTTGCCGTATTCGACGGCGACCAGCTTGGTGAAATGCAAAAGACCGGCCTTGGCGGCGCTATAGGCCGGATGGCCGAAGACGTGCATGCCGTTGACGGAGGCAATGTTGACCACCGAGCCCTGCGTTGCCTTCAAGAGATCAGCGACAGCGCTGAAGCAGAGGAACGGCGCTTCGAGGTTGAGCGCGTTGTCGGCGCGCCAATCCTCGGGCTTCGTCGACTGCAGGCTGACGGCGCGCGCAGCACCCGCATTGTTGACCAGCGTCTTCAGCGCGCCGAGCGACGCGGCGGTCTTCGCCATTTCGGCAACGCTATGCTCGCTCGTCACATCGCAGCTGACGGCGACGAAGCGCTCGGCCGAACCCAGCGCACGCGCGGCCTTTTCCGCAGCTGCCATATCGATATCGACAAGCAGGATGACATCGTGGTCATCCGCGAGCCGGCTGGCGATGGCACGGCCGATATCGCCCGCAGCGCCGGTCACGATCGCTACCGATTTTGTCATTCTCAGTCCTTTCCTGACATGAAATCCTCAGTCCCCGAGCAGCTGACGGTCATCGCCGTCACGGTGGGCAACGAGTTGTTGTTTGATGCGTCGAAGGGTGACCGCCGCCTGCGGGATGTTGTAGGCGACGAGGCTGGCCAGGATGTCGACGGCGGCCAGATAGGCGATGCGCGTCGAGGTCGGCCGGAAGATGTTGTTGCCCTCGGCAAGATCGATGGGGATGACGATGTCGGCGGCCTTGGCGACGAGGCTATCAGCCTGCGTCAGCGCGATGGTCGTGACCCCGGTCTCGCGGGCGAGCGTGAAGGAACGGACGAGTTCGGTGTTGCGGCCCGAAAACGACGAGCCGACGATGACATGCGTCGATTTCGCCGCCGCCGCCAGCATCAGCTGCATGCCGTGGTCGGAGCTCGCGGTCACATGCAGGCCGAAGCGAAAGAGGCGGTTCTGCAGCTCACTGGCGATCATCGAGGAATTGCCGCCGGAGCCGAAGGCATAGATCATCTCGGCCTTGGCGATCTTCTCGGCGGCCTGCTCGATGGCGGCAAGGTCAAGCGAGCGATGCAGCAGAAACAGCGCGTTCTGCGCCTTGGTGATGATGTCCTGGGCGACGTCACCGGGATCGCGGCTCTTCGGCTCGGGCCTGAGATAGCGCATCCCGACATAGGCCGTGCGGGCGAGTTGAACCTTGAAATCGGAAAAGCTTTCGCAGCCGACACGGCGACAGAAACGGGTGACCGTCGGCGGCGAGACGTCGGCCTTCTCCGCCAGCTCGATGATAGATGCGTTGACGGCGAATTCGAAGTCGTTGAGCAGAATATCCGCGATACGGGTTTCCGACGGCGAAAGCCGGGCCTTCTCTTCCTGCAATGTCGAGAAAATATCCACGCCCGGCTCCCCTTGGTCTATCGCGCTATTTGTCTTTCGCTTTATACGCGACGCAATCGATTTCGACCTTGCAATCGACCATCATCGACGATTGCACACAGGCGCGTGCCGGGGGATGCTCGCCGAAATACTGCTGATAGATGCCGTTGAAGGTCCAGAAATCGCGGGGATCGTCGAGCCACACGCCGCAGCGCACAACATGCTCGAGGCCGTAGCCTGCCTCTTCCAGGATCGCGATCACGTTCTGGATCGTCTTGTGCGTCTGCGCGACGATATTGCCGTCGATGATCTCGCCATTTTCCATGGCGACCTGACCCGACACATAGAGCCAGCCGTCGGCTTCTACCGCACGGGCAAACGGCAGCGGCTTTCCGCCTGCGCCGGTCTGAACGGTGCCATAACGCTTGATGGACATTAACCGATCCTTGCAAATTATTTTCGTGATAAGTTGACAAGTGACCATATTAAGCGGAATTTGACCAGAGAAAAACGTCATTCATGAAAAGAATTTCAATCGGGAACACCATGCGCGATCCTTTCAAGAACCCCTTCCCCGCCTCTGACACCGCCAGGCATTCGATCTGGGAGATGCTCGTTCACCGCGATATCGACGCCTTCCTGGCGGCTGACTGGTCGATGGTGGAGCACGATTTCGTCGAGGACGGCTTCATCGGTATCGACGGGCGCAAGGAAGCGAGCCCCGACAAGTGGCGGCTGGCCTTCCCGACGCTTGCCGCCTATCGCGATGAGTGGGTCCGCCAGGCCAAGGATTTCGCCACGCAGTCCTTTGCCGAAGACACGCGCACCGCCATTTTCACCACGACCACGCTCGAGGATATCGAGATCGAAGGCGACATGGCGCTGGTGCGCAAGAAGTTCGACGGCGGCATCGCCAAGGCCGATGGCAGCCGCGACATCATGCAGTGGCAGACCCTTTATTATTGCCGCCTGCACGAGGGGCGTTGGAAGATCTCCGGTTTCACCGGCTATCTTCCGAACCCGATGGGTTGATCAACACAAAGGCCGAGACATTGCGGATTTTCACGGCGGCTCTCGCAACCGAGACCAATACCTTCTCCCCAATCTGCGTCGATCGGCGCGCTTTCGAGGCGTCGCTCTATGCGCCGCCGGGCGAACATCCCGAAACGCCGACGCTCTGCTCCGCGCCGATCACCGTCGGCCGCCGCGTCTGCGCGGAGAAGGGCTGGACGCTGATCGAGGGCACCGCGACCTGGGCGGACCCGGCCGGCCTCGTCAACCGCGCGACCTATGAAGGCCTGCGCGACGAGATCCTCGGACAGCTCCGCGCGGCGATGCCCGTCAACGCCGTGGTGCTTGGCCTGCACGGCGCCATGGTCGCCGCCGGTTACGAGGACACCGAAGGCGATACGCTTACGCGCATTCGCGAGATCGTCGGCCCCGATATTCCCGTTTTCGCCGAGCTCGATCCGCACAGCCATCTAACGGCCAAGCGTTTCGCCGCCGCCAATGTCTTCGTCTACTTCAAGGAATTCCCGCACACGGACTTCGTCGATCGTGCCGAGGACCTGTGGCGCATCGCCGTCCATACACTCGAGGGCCGCGTGAAGCCGGTCATGTCCGTCTTCGATTGCCGGATGATCGACGTGTTTCCGACCTCGCGCGATCCCATGCGCTCCTTCGTCGACAAGATCATGCAGATCGAGAAGGACGATCCGGACGTTCTATCCATCTCGGTGGTCCACGGCTTCATGGCCGGCGACGTGCCGGAGATGGGCACAAAGCTGCTTGTCGTCACCAATGACCGCAAGGACAAGGGCGATGCGCTGGCGCGCGAACTCGGCATGGAGCTCTTTTCGAAACGCGGCACCTTCATGATGCCGCAGATCGACGAGAAAGAAGCGGTGTCGCAGGCGCTGGCGGCAACCTCATGGCCCGTCGTTATCGCCGATATGTGGGACAACCCTGGCGGCGGAACGGCCGGCGACGCGACGGTGGTTCTGGGCGAACTGTTGGCGCGCGGCGTCACCGATGCGGCGATCGGCACGATCTGGGACCCGATGGCGGTGCAGATCTGCATGGCGGCCGGCGAAGGCGCCGAGATTCCCTTGCGCTTCGGCGCCAAGTCGGCGCCCGGCACCGGCAACCCGATCGACGGCCTGGTCAAGGTCATCAAGATCGTGCCGAGCGCCGAGATGCGCTTCGGCGAAAGCTTCGCGCCCTTTGGCGATGCGGCGCATATCGTGCTTGATGGCATCGACATCATCTTGAACTCGACGCGCGCCCAGAGCTTCGATCCGAGCCTGTTCTCGGTCATGGGCATCGATCCGACGCAGAAGAAAATCCTCGTCATCAAGTCGACGAACCACTTCTACGCCTCGTTCTCGAAGATCGCGTCCGAAATCATCTATTGCGCGGCCGGCACGCCTTATCCTAACAATCCGGCGAAGACGCCGTATCGGCGGGCGCGCAAGGATATTTGGCCCATGATCGCCGATCCCCACGGCGCTTAACATGGAGTAGCCTGAGATGCACAACAGCCCATTTGCCGCCGTCGCCAAGCCCGGCGACAAGGTCGCGGAACTCTCGACACCTCGGCCCATTATCGACGAAGACCGGATGGCGGCCAATATCGCCCGCACGCAGGCCTACATGGACACGCACGGCATCGACTTCCGTCCGCACATCAAGACGCACAAGGTCCCGGCGCTGGCTGCCCAGCAGGTGGCAGCGGGCGCCAAGGGCATTAATTGCCAGAAGGTGACGGAAGCCGAAGTCTTCGCCGACGCTGGCTTCGAGGACATCCTCATCACCTTCAACATCATCGGCAACGCGAAGCTCGAACGCCTGGCGGCGCTGAACGATCGGATATCCGGGCTGAAGGTGGTCGCTGATAGCGCCTATACCGTCGACGGCCTGTCTGCTTACTTCGCCGCGCGCAAGCCGCTTGTGGTTCTGGTTGAATGCGATACCGGCGCCGGACGCTGCGGCGTGCAGAAGCCCGCGCAAGCCGTCGCGCTCGCCAAGCACATCGACTCTGCGGCGGGCCTGACCTTCGGCGGAGTGCTGAACTATCCGAAGCCGGGTGCAGCCACCGAGGTTCAGGCCTTTCTCGCGCAGACGCTGGCCTTGCTCGACGCCGAAGGCATCGCCTGCCCTATCGTCAGCAACGGCGGATCGCCGAGCCTGTTCGATGCCCATCTGGTTCCCGCCGCGACCGAACACCGGGCCGGCACCTACATTTATAATGACCGCTCCATGGTCCGCGCCGGCCATTGCACAGTGGACGATTGCGCCATGCATATTCTCGTCACTGTCGTTTCCCGCCCGACGGGGGATCGGGCCGTTATCGATGCGGGCTCCAAGGCGCTGACCTCCGACCTGCTCGGCTTCACGGATTATGGTCAGGTAGTCGGCTATCCGCAGGCTTCGATCACCGGTCTCTCGGAAGAGCACGGCGTGATCGACCTCTCGAAATGCGAGGGGGCTCGGCCACAGATCGGCGACAAGCTGCTGATCATCCCGAACCATACCTGCGTGGTCTCGAACCTTTTCGACACGATGGTCTTCCATCGCGACGGCGTCGTCACCCGCGTCGAAGACGTGGCCGCGCGCGGGCTCGTCTGGTAGCCGAAGCGCCGGATTGGCGGCCGTTCACCGGCCGTTAGAGCCATTGGATAGTCCTCCTTGAAGTTTGCCGTATCCGGCGCATCTTATTGATGCGCCAATATTCCGGCGACGTCATGGGAGATCATTCATGAGAGCGTTGATTGCATTGGGAATTGCAGGAAGCCTGGCGTGCATTTCAGCAGCGCAGGCGCCGTCGCAATGGCAGACCTATTCCGGTGTCCCCGTCGATTCCGACCCGACCATTCTGGCCCGCTTCGACCACACCTATCCCTATTGCGAGCAGGAAGCGTTTCGCCGGGGCTCGACCGACGTCAACAGCCTGTGGCACGTGACGGCACTGCGCAATTGCATGTACCGCCACGGGATCGTCGACCGGGGCGCATACGCCTATCCGACCAACACCCTGTTTTACAATTTTCTCGCTCGCTGACTGCGCGACCTGCGCTCGCGATCAGGCGAGCGCGGTCGGGTTCAGCAGATTGAGGTCGATATCGGTCAACGCCACATGGCGTTCGAACGCGATGCCGGCTTCATCGAAGAGGTGGCAATCCACCGCGTTGATGCCGACGAGCATCGGCTGCTCCGGCCGCACGCCGACGCTACCTGACAGCGTGGCGCAGAAGTTCTCGCCCTCGCCATTCAGCGCGGCGTAGGCAACGGTCTGCGCGCCGAGACGCTCGATGACACTTGGCGTGATGGTGAGCGAGATATCGCCGGATGCAAGCTGGATATGTTCAGGACGTACGCCAAGCGTCAGCGTCTTGCCGACGACGCCTTCGCGCGGCGTGACCGGCACGGTCAGCGACTGGCCCTTGTATTCGACGGTCACGCTCTTGTCGCCGACGGCGGTGCAGGTGACGGGCAAGAAGTTCATCTTCGGATTACCGATGAACCCGGCCACGAAGATGTTGGCGGGCTTGTGGTAGAGCTCGAGCGGCGCGCCCGTCTGGGCGATCTCGCCGGCGTTGAGCACGACGATACGGTCCGCCATCGTCATCGCCTCGACCTGGTCGTGGGTGACGTAGATCATCGTCGCCTTGAGCTGGCGGTGCAGTTTCGCGAGCTCGATGCGCATGTCGGAGCGCAGTGCGGCGTCGAGGTTGGAGAGCGGCTCGTCGAACAGGAAGATCTTCGGTTCGCGCACGATCGCGCGGCCGATCGCCACGCGCTGACGCTGGCCACCCGAGAGCATGCCCGGCTTCTGCTGCAGGCGCTGGTCGAGATGCAGGATGCGGGCCGCGTTTTCGACCCTGGCCTTGAGCTTCTGCTCTTCCATCTTTTCGACGCGCAGCGGAAAGGCGATATTCTCGAAAACGCTCATATGCGGATAGAGCGCGTAGGACTGGAACACCATTGCGATGCCGCGCTTGACCGGCGGCAGATCGTTGACACGGACGCCGTCGATCACGATGTCACCCGCGGACGTCGCGTCCAGGCCGGCGATCATGCGAAGCAATGTGGATTTGCCGCAGCCGGAGGGGCCGACGAACACGACGAACTCGCCATTGTTCACCTCGAGCTGAACGCCCTTCAGAACCTCGAAGTCGCCGTAAAATTTCTGAACCTTGTTGAGAAATAACTGTCCCAAAACCTGTCTCCGGTCACCGCCACGCGCGGCGCTTACTCTCGATAGCGAAGGGATCGCGGGTGTTGCGCGCCCGCGATCCCCAACAAAGGCTTACTTGAACGCTTCGATCTCGCCAGCGGCCTTCTTGATGGCGTCAGCCGGTTCGGCCTTGCCTGTCACGACGGACTGGACCATTTCGATCATAGAGTTCTGGAAACCCTTGTAATCGGTGAAGAGCGGCTCGGGACCACCATAGGTGATGCCGTCGATGAACGGCTTCCACGACGGATCGGCCTTGACGAATTCGTCGACCTTCGCGGAAGGACGCATTGGTGTCAGGCCAGCGCCGCCCTGCAGTTCGTATTCAGGCTGGATGTCCGACGAGGTGATGTACTTGGCGAATTCGATCGCCTTGTCCTCGACACCAGACCCCTTGAAGATCGCCAGGCTGTCGGTGATGAGCAGCGTGCCCGGGCCCTTGGCGTCCGGTCCGAGCGGCAGCGTCGTCACACCCCAGTTGATCTTGGTGTCCTTGAGGCGGGCGGCAGCGCCGGAGCCAGCCTGGATCATGCCGACCTTGCCGTCGAGGAAGATCGCACGAACTTCGTTCTGCTCGTAAGCGGTCGGGCCTTCTTCGGAGTAAGGCGTGATGTCCTTGTAGGCCTGGAGAGCGGCGAGAACACCGGGGCTATCCAGCGTGACCTTGCCATCGGCGTCGATGACGGTCGCGTTGTTGGTGTAAACCCAATGCATGAACTGGTGCATCGTGTTGTCGAAGGTCTTGGCGGACAGGCCGTAGCCCGGGATGCCCGTCTTTTCCTTGATGGTCTTGGCGGCAGCGATTTCTTCAGCCCAGGTTGTCGGCGGCTTCTCGGGGTCGAGGCCAGCCTGCTTGAACAGATCCTTGTTCCAGTAGAGCGCCTTGGTGGAGAACGCGATCGGAACGCCCCACTGGTTGCCCTCGAAGGTGACAGTGTCGACGATATGAGGATAGTAGGCCTTCTTCTCGTCGTCGGTCATCGGAACCGGAACGATCAGGTCGTTCTGGGCGAATTCCTTGAGCGTGCGCGAGCCGACGTAAGCCATCGCGACCGGCGTGCCGGCGGCGGCGAGCGTGGTAGCCTTGTCCTGGCACTGAGCCCAGCCAACGACTTCAGGCGCAACCTTCCAGCCCGGATTCTTGCCTTCCCATTCCTTGATGTACTTCTCGTGGATCGGGTCGATCTTGTCGCCGCAATAGATCCAGCTGATTTCCTTGTCGGCAGCTTCGGCCGTCATGGCGCCAAGCGCCGTCGAGCCGAGCAAGGCCAGTGCCATAAGGCTAGTTTTGAAAGCGATGCTCACGTCAATACTCCCGTTAGTTAGCTGTTCACTTGTTATTGTTTTACCGCACCGGCAGTCAGACCGCCGACGAGATATCGTTGCAGGAAGAAGATGATGACCATCGCGGGCAGAATGCCGACGAAGGAGGCTGCCATCAACTCGTTCCAGATAACCTCCTGCTTACCGAAGTAAGCGAAGAGCCCCACCGGCAACGGCATGTATTCGGTCTTCGAGTTGAAGGTCAGCGCGAAGATGAATTGCTGCGCGTAGGCGCCGATGAAAGTGGTGATGGCGACGACGATGATCCCCGGCATGGCAATCGGCAGGATCACGCGGCGCAACGTATAGAAATGACTGGCTCCATCCATGTAGGCGGCCTCGTTCAGCTCCTGCGGGATACGGATCATGTAGGTCCGCAGCAGCCAGATGGCCGAAGGAATGAGGAATGCCACGCCAGGCACGATCATCGCGAAATAGGTGTTGAGCACGCCGAGCGTGCGCATCAGCCGAAACAGCGGAATGAGCAACACGGCGCCAGAGAACATGTTGACAGTCAGGAACGCGCCAAGCAGCAGGCCCATGCCGCGAAACTCGAACTTCGCGAAGGCGTAGGAGGCCGGGATGACCAGCGCCAACACGATCACGGTGACGATGATCGAGATGAAGAAGGAGTTGAAGATATAGCGTCCGAAGCCCGGAACGCTGATCCACATGGTGCGGTAGGCTTCGAACGAGCCGTTTTCCGGCCAGAAGCGGTACGGCGACGAAAACAGCTGGCTGAGCGGCTTCAGCGACACCAGGAAGCCTTCGACGAAGGGCGCCAGCACGAAGGTGAGGAACACCAGGACACCAAGGTAGATCAGCAGGATTTCCCACCAGCTGTAGCGATCGATCATGGCCGCGTTCTTCATGCGCGCTTCTCCGGGTTGAGCCGACGGGTGACACGGAAATAGGCAAAGCAGAATGCCGAGAGGAAGATGCAGATCAGCACCGCGCGGGCCGCACCCTCACCATATTTCTTCGAGCCGATGGCCGTCTGGTAGGTATCGATGATCATCGTCGTGGTCTGTCCGCTGGGGCCGCCCTGCGTCAGGATCCAGATGATATCGAAGGAGTTGAACGTGGCAATGAGCGATAGCATCGACATGGTGATGATCGACGGGACCATCAGCGGCAGGGTGATGCGGCGGAAGCGATAGAAACGCCCCGCGCCATCCGTCCAGGCCGCCTCATAGAGATCCTTCGGGATCGACTGGATGGCCGCCAGGAAATAGATGGTGACCATCGGCACGCCGATCCACACGTCGGTGATGATCGTTGCCCAGAAAGCCGTGTTGCCATAGGCGAGGAAGGCCACCGGTCCGTCCACGAAGCCGATGCGCTGCAGCATGCCCGAGATCATCCCGAACTGGCCGTTATACATCCAGCCCCACATGAAGATGCCGATCGCCATCGGCACCACCCATGGCGGCATGGTCAGCAAACGAAACAGCGAGCGACCGGGGACCGCGCTGTTCAGCAGCGACGCGCCGAAGGTACCGATGATCATCTTCAGCGAGACCGAGAAGAAGGTCCAGATGAAGGTGCGGACGATGACGTCTGCGAAGGTCGCGTTGAAGATCTTCTCATAGTTCGCCCAGCCCACCCAATTGGTCACTTTTCTGAGCGACGCATCGGTGAAGGACAGAATGAACGTATCGACGAGCGGGTAAGCGACGATTACCGCGACATAGAGGACTGCCGGAAGGAGAAGGATCCAGGCGAAGATGAGGTTGCTTCTTTGAACGTTCATCCTGCCGCCCTCCTCAAGCCGCTCTGGCGTGGAGCGCCTCGTCGAACTTGTCCCATACGGGACGCAGGTCGACAACCGTCTTCTTGATGCGGGCCTCGTCCATGGAGAGCGCCAGAATGCCGGCTTCAAGGGCATTCAGGGTCGAGACGGGCAGCACCGTGCCGGTGCGAACGCTGTCGAGGATGTCGACCGCCATCTGCTCGTCGGCACCATAGTGCTGCGAGAGTTCGGTAGCCGCATACTTGTTCTCGACGACCTTCTTGCCGGTCAGCTGCTCATGCACATCGAGATAGCCGCGCACGAAATCGCCCTCGGCCATCCCGCGCGAGCCCATGATCGCAAAGCGACGGAACTGGTCGGGAACGTTGAGGTTGGTGTGGAAGTTCATGCCCACGCCATTGGCATATTCGACGATCGCAACCTGGTAGTCGATGATGTCGGCATCGCTGTCGAACACCTTGTCGGTGCCCTTCCAGCCGCTCGGCTTGCGATGGAACAGCTCGAGGTCGTTGATGCCTTCACGAGCGGGATCGTTTGCCGGCGTAAAGCTCTTGCGGCCGCCGAAGCTTGCGACCCGCTCGGGCCGCGCGCCGGCGATGCCATTATAGAGGTCGAGATCGTGGCAGCACTTCTCCAGCATGAAACTGCCGGAATAACGCTCGTAGCGGCGCCAGTCGCGCATGAAGAATGCGCCGTGGTAGGGCTCGATGTGCTCGGACGCCTCGATCGAGACAATCAGACCGAGATTGCCGGCAGCCTGAACCGCCTGCAGATCGCGATAAAGCGGCGAATAGCGCAGCACCAGACCGACCATCAGCCGCTCGTGACCGAACTTGGCCATCAGCCGCGCGAGCTCGATGCTTTCGGCGATCGTGGTCACGATCGGCTTTTCGCAGAACACCTTCAGACCAGCTTCAAGGCCGATGCGGATATGCTCGAGATGGAAGAGATTGGGCGAGCCGATCATCAGAAGATCGAGCTTTTCGTTGGCGATCAGCTCCTGCGGCGTGGCATAGGATTTGCCAACTGAGACGCCCTTTTCGACGAGACCCGGCAGGCCAGCGGGCTCGGGATCGACATAGCCGACGATCTCGAAGCTTTCATCAATCGACTTGAAGACGTAGCCCAGATAGCCGAGCCGGAAACCTAGCCCGATAATTCCCACTTTCATGCTGCTCTCGTTCCCATTTACGTAATTTATTTTCGTCAAGTTGAGACAAAAATTCGATCTCGTCAACACGAAACACGGAAAAAGTTGGAACTGTGAAATTAATTTTCATGACGCTTGTTTGACAGGCATTTTGATTTTCATCGCGTATGCGCCTGCCGTCAGCCACAAGGCGGGACGACAGGATCGCCTGTACCCACATCATCATGTGGGTAAGTGGCAAGATGCGCGTGCCCATCTCGATCGAGCGCGGCGTGAGCATTGACACAAATCGCGTCGCCTCACACTATTTCGCGGAAACCATACCAACACTGATTGCCGGACCGTGTCAAATGAACGATTCCACTGCAAAAATCGATGCGTTTGACATGAAGATCCTCAGCGCCATGCAGAATGATGCGACCCTGTCGCAGCGCGATCTGGCCGAAAAGATCGGCCTGTCCCAGAATGCCTGCTGGCGCCGGCTGCAGCGACTGCACTCCCTCGGCCTGATCCGGGGATCGCACAGCGATATCGACCTCAAGGCCCTTGGTTTCGATCTGACGGTCTTCGTCATGATCCGCACGCGCCATCATTCGAAGGAATGGAGCGAAGGTTTTCGGGCGCATGTCGAACGATTGCCCGAGGTGATCGACTTCTATCGCATCGGCGGCGATTGGGATTATCTGATCAAGGTCGTGACGAAAGGCATGTCCGGCTACGATGCCTTCTATCAGAAGCTCATCACGAATTTCGATCTCGCCACGGTGACGGGCTTTTTCTCGATGGAGGCGATCATCAACAATCGCCCGGTCGACCTGACGCGTTTGCGCTGACTAAAGAAGCGAGGATGACCCCAGCTGTCGCGACAAACAGAAAGAAGGGGACCTCGCGGCCCCCTTCTTCGGCTCTATTTCTTAAGCCATGCCTGGCTGGTTGATCGTCAGGAAGTGCCGGACGACGGGCTTTTCTGGCCCCGAGTGGTAGGCAAGCACCTTGCCCTGCAGGTCGGCGTCGGCGTTTGACACCCGCTTGTGCTGCCGAAGATGCTCCGCCCAGGATTCCACCATGAACCACTCGACGATCTTCTGCGGATCAGCGGAGTCTTCAGTCACACCCCAGCCATAGGCGCCATCGCGGCGGCGTTCCTGCGACATGTCGTTCAAGGCACGAAGGAAGGCCGAACGGTTGTGCTTTTCGACGTTGTATTCGATCAGGATCAGAACCGGTCCACGATCATGGGCGACAGGCTCGGCGACAAGCGGCTCCGGCCAGTGGCTGGACGGGACCAGGTCGGCATCGCCGGCAGGCAGCTTTACACGGTGCATGATGAGACCGGCGACGAGCAGACCGGCGGCGCCGATCAAGAGGGCGCCAGGGACACCGACCGCTTCACCAACGGCACCCCAGCCGAGGCTGCCGGCCGTCATCGCGCCGTTGAAGACGGTGAGGTAGACAGCAAGACCGCGACCACGCACCCAGTTCGGAAGGACAGCCTGGGCCGCGCCATTGAGCGTCGTCAGAGCGGTGATCCATGCGCCGCCGAGGAAGAGGAGAGCGACGATGGCAACCAGCTTCGGCGGAGCGAGCGACAGGATACCCATGACGACCGCCGTGATGATGGCTGCACCGAGCAGTAGCCCATCGCCATCAAAGCGTTGGCGCAGTTTCGGCATGACAAGCGCCCCACCGATCGCACCAGCGCCAACCGCGCCGAGCAGGATGCCGTAGAAGCTTGCATCACCACCGAGAAGCTGGCGGGCGACGAGCGGCAGGAGGGCCCAGACGGCGCTGGCGAAGGCGAAGAAGATCGCGGCACGCAGCAGCACGACATGCAGCGGGCGGCTGGCACGAGTGTAGCGAAGGCCGGCCCGGAAGGCGCCGAAAAAATTCTCCTGCAGGGCATCGTTGGCGCTCTTGGCGCGGGGCCACCAGATCAGCGCTGCGATGACGACCAGATAGCTGGCAACGTCAGCCCCGTAGGTAAGACCCGCCCCGAACGCGGCAAGCAGGATACCCCCCGCCGCCGGGCCGATGGAGCGGGCGATATTGATGCCGAGCGAGTTCAGCGCAACCGCGCTTTTCACATCCTCACGCTTGACGAGCTCAGGCACGATCGCCTGCCAGGTTGGCCCCATCAGTGCCGCGCCGATGCCGCCGAGGAAGGTGAGACCGATGAGGGCGCTGACCGAGAGCATCCCCGTCTGCGCAAGAACCATCAGGCTAATGCTGACCGAGGCGAGCAGCAGCTGCACGGCAATCAGGAATTTGCGGCGGTCGAGAATGTCGGTCAACACGCCCGCCGGAATGGCGAGAAGGAAGATCGGCAGCGTGCCCGCCGCCTGAACCATGGCGACAGCGGCCGGCGAGGCCGAGAGATCGGTCATCAACCACGAGCTCGCGACAT
Source organism: Rhizobium sp. 16-449-1b (assembly GCF_017741935.1). Taxonomy (GTDB): domain Bacteria; phylum Pseudomonadota; class Alphaproteobacteria; order Rhizobiales; family Rhizobiaceae; genus Rhizobium. The sequence goes on from NZ_JAGHMH010000028.1 coordinate 140,157, forward strand.
CGCGCATGAAGCTGCCGGTATTGCCGAGAACGGTGGCCGCCCAGAGAACGGCGAAGACGGGTTGGGCGAGTGGAGCGAAGCTGCCCCCGGAGGATTTTGCGGTGCTCATTGTTCAGCTCCCTTGGTGATGTCGAAGATGGTGACGAGAACGAAGGCGCCTGCGAGGCCGAGATGTTCGAAGAAGGCGTTGGTCGCCATCATCCGCTCCATGCCGGCGGGCAGTTCCCAGAAACGAAGCGCGATGAAGGTCGCGAGAATAGTGAACCCGGCGAGCGCGAGAGCGCCCAGCCAGCGTAGCTTGCCCGACACCACCATGGCCGAGGCGGTCAGCTCGAAGGCGATGACGATGACGGCGAAAACGGGCGCCTGGGAAAGGCCGAAATGCTCCATCTCGGCGATCGCGCCGCCGAAATCGAAAATCTTGGTGAGCGGGCCCTGGATATAGGCGGCGCACAGCGCGAGCAGCGCGGCGGTTCGCACGGCAGGTGCCGAAGCGACATCGGCCAGAAGCCGGCGCTGAGTTGAAGGAGAGTGGCTGGTCATCGTTGCTCCTGCGATCTTGGCCGGTCGGTTCGAGCGGCGCTGTGTTCGTCTGATGGAGCCATATTGACGGGAACCATTGCCGCCAACAATTGCATCAATAGTTTCGATTTAATTGCATTATCTGCAATTATCCATGAGAGCTTTTTTACGCTTGCAAAACAGGCTTGGGCAGCGGTTTCCCGCTGCCCAAGATAATATGTCGTTCGGTTATCTCGTCAGCCTCAAACGGCCCAGCAGGAGCAACCGAGTGCGCCGAAGAAGCCCTTGAGATCCGCGATCGGAAGCTTCGAGGTCCAGGCGCCGGCATGGTCGTGGCCGTGGACGCCGCAGTCGCTGGCGCAGCCGCAGGTGGAGATGGCCGTGCGGCGCAGCGAGCGGACGCCGGCGCCGTCGGGCTCGCCCCAGGCAGCGTAGCCGCCGAACTTGCGCACCGGAGACCAGTCCGGCATGGCGGGCGGGATGTTGCTTTCGTCGTACTTGGCGAAGTCACCCGAGCCATAGACGATCTTGCCGCCAACCATCGTCAGATCGGAGGTGAGGAACGAGATCTCGTCCTCGGCGCAGGCAAAGAAGTCCTTGCTCGGCACCACGAGATCGGCGAACTGGCCCTTCTCGATCCGGCCCTTCTTGCCTTCTTCGTTGGAGAACCAGGTGACCTTTTCCGTCCACATGCGCAGCGCCGTCTCGCGGTCGAGGCAATTGGCGCGCGGATAGAGCTGCATGCCGCCGACCGTCTTGCCCGTTACCATCCAGGAGAGCGACACCCATGGATTATAGGAGGCGACCCGGGTGGCGTCGGTGCCGGCCGAGACGTTGACGCCCTTATCGAGCATCCGCTTGATCGGCGGCGTGGCTTCGGCGACGCCGTGGCCATAGCGCTCGACGAAATATTCGCCCTGATAGGCCATGCGATGCTGCGTGGCGATGCCGCCGCCGAGCGCCGCGATGCGGTCGATCGAGCGCTCCGAGATGGTCTCGGCATGGTCGAAAAACCAGTTGAGTCCTTCCAGCGGAATGTCCTTGTTGACCTTCTCGAAGACATCAAGCGAACGCGAGATGGTTTCGTCATAGGTGGCGTGCATGCGCCACGGCCAGCGGTTTTCGGCGAGAACGCGCACGACTTCCTCGAGCTCGCCTTCCATCTCCGGCGCCATTTCCGGGCGCGGCTGGCGGAAGTCCTCGAAGTCGGCGGCGGAGAAGACCAGCATCTCGCCGGCGCCGTTGTGGCGGAAGTAGTCGTTGCCCTGCTTGTATTTGACCGAGGACGTCCAGTTGAGGAAATCCTCTTTCTCGGCCTTCGGCTTCTGCGTGAAGAGGTTATAGGCAAGGCGGACGGTCAGCTGGTTTTCGTCGGAAAGCTTCTGGATGACCTCGTAGTCATCGGGATAGTTCTGGTTGCCGCCGCCGGCATCGATCACGCCGGTCACGCCGAGACGATTGAGCTCGCGCATGAAATGGCGGGTGGAATTGACCTGGTAGTCGAAGGGCAGCTTCGGGCCCTTGGCGAGCGTCGAGTAGAGGATGCCGGCGTTCGGCTTGGCAAGCAGCATACCGGTGGGGTTGCCGTTGGCGTCGCGGGTGATCTCGCCGCCGGGCGGGTTGGGCGTGTCGCGGGTGTAACCGACCGCTCTCAGAGCAGCGCCGTTCAAAAGCGCGCGGTCATAGAGATGGAGCAGGAAGACGGGGGTATCCGGCGCAACGGCATTGATCTCCTCGATCGTCGGCAGGCGCTTTTCGGCGAACTGGTGTTCGGTGAAGCCGCCGACGACGCGAACCCATTGCGGGGCCGGCGTGATCGCCACCTGGCGCTTCAGCATGTCCATCGCATCCGCCAGCGAACGAACGCCGTCCCAGCGCAGTTCCATGTTGTAGTTCAGGCCGCCGCGCACGACGTGGGTGTGATTGTCGATCAGGCCGGGCAGGACGCGCTTGCCCTTGAGGTCGACGATCTTGGTATCCGGGCCGGCGAGCGCCATGATCTCGGCGTCGGTGCCGACTTCAAGAAAGGCACCGTCCTTGATGGCGACGGCGCTGGCGGTTGGTTTGGTGCGATCGAGGGTGGTGATCAAACCGTGGTGGAGGATGAGGTCGGCGAACATGGGAAATGCTCCAGGCTTCATTATTAATATTGATTTCAACGCTTTGCGCCGGGATTGGCCGGGCTGGGCCCCGCCGCAAGCGAATCTCCTCTTGCGGTGTCAGCTAGCAGACTTGTGCTGATCCTGGCGAGACACGACGACGTCATTGCGGCTCTCGCCCTTCGGCATATGGCCGAACATGTGCGGCTTGATCTGGTTGATCCACGAGACTGCCGCCGGCTCCTTGGCGATCAGCGTCTTGGCGAAAGGAATAAGCTGTTCGCCAACCAGAATGCCGAGCAGGCCGACAAGGGCCACGATCGGCGGCGCGGGAGAGCGGACATTGAGCAGGCTGTAGACAATACCGACTAGAAGACCGGCGCCGATGGAAAGAAGATAGAGTTTCATGGGGGCATCCTCGACTCTAGATGAAAGCCGCTTCCGCATTTGGGCTTTCGATCCTGCGGAAGCGGCGGTGATGTGCGATTACTTGGCTGGGTTAGGGCCGATGCGCTTGCCGTGGCTGACGCGCTCTTCGCCGCCGTGGACATGCGTGACCGCATAGTCGATGCCCATGCCGTAGGCGCCGGAATGTTCCTTCACCAGCGAGGTGACGGCGTTGTAGGTTTCCTTGCGGGCCCAGTCGCGCTGCCATTCGAGCATGACCTGCTGCCAGGTAACGGGGATGACGCCGGCCTGTACCATGCGGTCCATCGCATATTTGTGGGCGTCGACCGAGGTGCCGCCGGATGCATCGGCGACCATATAGATTTCGTAGTCGGGAACATCATGGAGGGCGGAGAGCGCGAAGGTGGTGTTGCACACTTCCGTCCAGAGGCCGGAGACGACGATCTTCTTGCGGCCGCCGGCGGCGTTCTTGGCAAGGGCGTCACGAACGTTCTGGTCGTCCCAGGAGTTCATCGAGGTGCGCTCCAGAATGTCGTTTTCGGGGAACACGCCAAGCAGTTCCGGGAAGGTGTTGCCGGAGAAACTTTCCGTCTCGACCGTGGTGATCGTGGTCGGGATGTTGAAGATCTTGGCCGCCTTGGCGAGACCGACGACATTGTTCTTCAGCGTCTGGCGGTCGATCGACTGGACACCGAAAGCCATCTGCGGCTGCTGGTCGATGAAGATGAGCTGGCTGTTTGCAGGGGTCAGGACTTCGAGCTTGGACATTTGATTTCTCCGTTTAGGTTTTGGTTGCCGATCTGGCGCTTAAGGATTGGGGTGCCTTCGGCGGTCGGCTGCCTGCCTTAGGCAGCCGTTCGAAGGCGGAAATTGTTGGCGTTAGAGGGGCGCGGCAGTTTGCCGTGCGGGTTATGCTGCGAGCGGAACGAGGTTCTCTTCGATCTGGCCGCGATAGGCTTCATACCGGGTCGGCAGCTTCAGGGCTTCGCCGAGGTGTGCGGTATCTTCGTCGCGGTCGAAACCGGGCTCGTTGGTTGCGATTTCAAACAGGATGCCACCCGGCGTTCTGAAGTAGATCGCCCAGAAGTAATCGCGGTCGATAACCGGCGTCACCTGGTAGCCCGTGTCCATCAGGGCCTTGCGCACTTCGAGCTGTTTTTCGCGGTTCTCGACGGCAAAGGCGATGTGGTGGACAGAACCCGCGCCCTGGCGGGCAAAGGGTGTTTTCGGCAGCGACGCGATGTCGATGGTGTCGGCACCATTGCCACCGGGAATGATGAACCGCGTCACATCGCCTTCGACCTCGGCGCGCTCATAGCCCATGAACTGCAGCAGTTCCGATGTGGCGGCGGTGTCGTGCAGGTCGAAGCGCGCACCGGAGAAGCCGCGGATCGCATTGTCTTCCGAGATGCCGTCGGCAAGCCATGGGGCGCGGACGTCTTCGGCGGTTTCGATCAGCGCCAGTCCGTCGCCATCAGGGCCGGCGAAGCGCAGGCGGTTGGCGCCGAAGACCGTGTCGGTCTTCAGACCGACGACACCCTGTGCCGTCAGGCGGTCTTTCCAGAAGGCCAGCGATCCCTTCGGGATGGAGAACTGCGTCTCGCTGACTTCACCGACGCCTGGGCGGCCGGTCATCATGTGCGGGAAGGGAAAGTAGGTCATGACCGTGCCGGGCGTGCCGTTTTCATCACCGTAGTAGAGGTGGTAGACGCTCGGGTCGTCGAAATTGACGGTCTTCTTGACGCGGCGCAGGCCGAGTGCGTTGGTGAAGAACCGGTTATTCTGCTGGGCATCCGACGCCATCGAAGTGACGTGGTGCAGTCCCTTGATATCCTTGATCATGGCCGTTGCCTTTCTCTGTGGGCGTTGCCGTTTCGATGACCAGAGATGTAACCGGCTTGATTGCATTGCGGAATTGCAATATTCCTGTCGAATGAATTGCGATTTTTGAAATAATTGAGATGAACGACTATAAAGCCCTGAAAACCTTCCTGCTCGCCGCCGAAAAGCGCAACTTCGCCCAGGTCGCCCGCGAGCTCGACATGACGCCCGCCGCCGTCACCCGTGCGATCGCGGCCCTCGAGGACGATTTGGGCGTCCAGCTCTTCGTGCGCACCACGCGCCAGGTATCGCTGACCACTGATGGCGCCGTCTTTGCCGCGCAGATCCAGCCGGCGATCGAAGCGCTCGAAAATGCCCGCAAGGATGTCAAGAACGCGCATAAATCCGACCAGGGACGACTGCGGATCAGCGCGCCGACCTGGCTTGGGAAGACGATCCTCACGCCAATTCTCTCGGGCTTCCGCGAGCTCTATCCGAAGATGAGCTTCGAGGTTTCGCTGTCGGACGGCTTGGTCAACATCATCGACGACGACTACGATCTCGCCATCCGCATTTCGTCCGCGCCCTCGGACAAGTTCACCATCTGGCGCAAGATCAGGGCGGTCCCGAGGATCTTGGTGGCGGCGCCGGGCAGCCGTTTCACGGAGATGCAGCATCCCAACGAACTGACGCCGGATGATTGCCTGGCCTATAGCGGAGAAAGCCGTCGCGAGAACTGGGCTTTGTCGGACGGCGGATCGAGCATCTCGATCGCGGCCGGACGCGCGTTCAGCGCCAACAATGGCGAAGTGCTCGCCGATATGGCCGCCGATGGTGTGGGTGTCGCCATGCTTCCGGGCTTTCACATCGCCGAGCATATTCGCACCGGCCGGCTGGTTCACGTGCTCCCGGGCTGGGCGCCGCCGGAGCTCTGGCTGACGCTCTACTACCCGCCCTATCAGGCTCTGCCGCCGCGTATCGCGACATTCTCGAAATTCTTCGAGGAACAGCTGCCGGCCCACATGGTCATGCTCGACTAGCGGGTTCGCGAAGCGGGACCCTCGGCTTCACCAAGGGGCCTGCTCAGAAGCTTCTCAAGCAAAGCGAGGCCTTGCTTGAGACGCGTTCGATAGAGACCTTACCGCGCGCTTTCCAGTGGATCGAGCACGGGACGCCCTGCCGACAGGCGAAACTCCAGCTCGGTTCTCGCGACAAACCAGAAGCCACCGGCGATGGCCAAGTTCTTCAGAAAGTTGATCGACTGGCCGGCCTGCTGGGCGGGCGCGGCCGCCCAGAACTGATGAAACATTAGGGCCGTCAACACCGTATAGCCGGCAAGAAGCACGCTGAGGATCATGACTTGGTACCCGGCGATAAGAACAATCGGCGCAACAAGCTCGAACGCGGTGACCAGATAGGCCATCAGCATCGGTACGGGAAATCCGAAATCGGTCAGTCGCGTCGCAACCGATGCCGGGTCCATCAGCTTCCCGACCCCGCTGTAGAGGAAGAGGATCGACATCAAAATCCGCGCTGCAATGTCCAGGCGACGAAGTGCGGCTGTATTCATGGTGAGTTCCTTGTTTGAATATCGAGGCGCCGGACGATACGTGAAAGCCGCGCAGGTCATTGCCGTGCACCATACAGCCGAGCATCTATCGTCCAACGCAAGCAATATATATGTTCTCAACATATTATGTTATTAACAAACAAGTGATGCGTCCGTGTGCGGCTCCGCCTGGATGTTCTAGAATTCGTCCGTCATCGGGCTTGATGCAAACCGTGAAATGGCGTCTACCCTCTGGGTCGGCCTCCCGTTCACGAGAAGAGACCGAAAGGTGGATCAGCGTCATCGGGTGCCGATCCTACGGCCGCATCGACGAAGCAGCGCCCAAAAAAGGCCAGCAAAGGAATTGCCTATGGAAAGACATGACATGCCGCAGCAAGCCGCTTTTCGACGTGCTTCCTCCTTGGCCGCGCGCCTTGTCGCCATGCTCTCGATCGTTGCGGCTACATCTGCCTGCGTTTCGTCCGAGACCGGCCCCACCGCCTCGGGCGTGGCCTCGCTTCGCGGCCAGCCGCTTGCAAAGGCGACGTCCATGTTCGGCGAACCGACAGGCGAAATCCGTATCGGTGGCCGCCACACCGTTTTCTGGCAGAAGAGTTATACCGAACAATATGCTGCGCCGAGTGTGATCCGGACGGTTTCGGGACGAGACAGCCAGTCGGCGACACAGGAAACCGAGAGCCTTAAACTCAAGACACGAACGCACACCTGCGTCGTCAAACTGTCGGTGGACGATCAGCGCGTGATCAAGGAAGCCGTGTTTGACGGGGATCGAACACGCTGCGGAGATATGATCTCGCCTGCGTCGTGATGGTTTCACGGATCGTGAGTTGCGTGAAACTCAATCAAGTCTTTCGAGCTGCGCCCATATGCAGCAGCTCGTTACATCCCGCTTGAGCAGACCCGCACTTTGCTACGCTTGTTTTTGATGTATTTTCAGATGTGCAAGCCCAACACCAAACGATAAACGGCTCTGAATTGACTGAGGAAATTGAAAGCGTCGGCGACTTTCGCATGCCGGAGATGATCGCCGCGGAAACCGGCAAGGTTCTCACGGAACAGGAAGCCTATCTGTTCCTGATCAGGGCAGCGGAGATTGTCAGCGCGCCGGTAGCCGATCTTTTTGCGTCCAACGGTGTTTCCGGCAAACAGTACAACGCGTTGCGGGCAATTCGCCGCGCTGGGCCGGCCGGCGCGACGGTCAATGAGATCCGCCATCAGATGACGGACCCGCGCGCTGACGTCACGAGGCTGATCGATCGCCTTGTACGCGACCGACTCGTCAAGCGCAGAAATGATAAAAGCGATCGTCGTATCGTCAGGGTCGTCCTGTCGGAGACCGGCAACCAGGTTCTGGCGAACATCGATGCACCCTTACTGGAGGTGCATATGGCGCAGTTTCGTCAATTTGACGCCGATGAACTCGCGCAGCTGAAGGGCCTACTGAAGAAGATCAGTTCGGCGAGCCCTGTCGAACAACCGTCCGAATAATCCCTCCGCCGTCAAGACGGACGATCGGACGGTATCAGGCGAGTACCGACCGCAGGCGGCGGGACTTCGGCGAGCGTCGGCCCCGACGAAGCAGTTCAGGCGCCCCTCCGCGTAAAAGGAGAGGCGCCTTTATTCTTAGAAGATCAGGCTACCGCCGGCTTCCTGCGCAGGAACAGCCCAATCAGCAGGATCAGGACGATGGCTGCCGCGCAGGCGCCGCCCCACATTAGCCAAGGCGTCGCCCTGATCAGCAGCGGCACCTCGCCGCCATTGCGCAATGTGACGACGTCCTGCTCGCTCACCTTCAGCGTATCGTTGCCGAAGCGCGCCAGAACGTAATTCGAGACGGCAGCGATCTGCGCGTTGGTCAGCTGGTTCTTGAAGGCCGGCATCGCCACGGTGACGTCGTTCGTCGGGCGGTGAATGCCCTCGACGATCGCCATGACCAGGTTGCTTGCCGTCAGGCCGCCGGTTGCGCGGTTGCTGGTCAGAGACGGATAGAACTGGTCTTCCGTGCCCGAGCCATTCAGCTGGTGGCAGGTCGCGCAGGCGCTGACATAGAGCTCCTGGCCATCGACCGACGAACCATTCTGCATAGCGGCCGGCGAGCGGTCGATCGCGTAGTCAAGCTTTGCGATATCGTCAGGCTTCGCATCCTTGTGCGCGAAGGCCGGCACGGTCTGACCGGCGGCGCGGATCGGCGGCACCGTCTTCAAGTACACGGCCATCGCCGTCAGATCCTCATCCGACATATGGCGGAAGCTGTGCTCGACCGCCTCGGCCATCGGTCCCGCGGCCTGCGACTTGCCGACGGCATTGCCGTGCTTCAGGTAGGCGACGATTTCCTGCGTGTTCCAACCGCCGATGCCGCTGATCGGATCGGAGGTGATGTTCGGCGCATGCCAGCCGCCGACATCGCCGCCGCCGAGATACTGGCCGGCATCTTCGGCCATGAAGGTGTTGCGCGGAGTGTGGCAGGCGCCGCAGTGGGCGAGCGCATCGACCAGATACTTGCCGCGCTCGGCGGCACCCGGCGCAACCGCCGCGCTATCGAACGGCGTGGCGCGGTTGAATAGGAGGTTCCAGCCGGCCATCGCGATGCGCTGGTTGAACGGGAAGGGCAGCGTCGTCTTTGCCGACGGCGCTTCGTCCACCGGCGCGACGTCGTGGGTCAGATAGGTGTAGAGCGCGTGGATGTCCTCATCCGTCATGCCGCGATAGGCGGTGTAGGGCATGGCCGGGTAGAGATGGCCGCGAGGGGCGACACCGTTTCTGACCGCATCGGTAAACTGCGCTTCCGTCCAGTTGCCGATGCCGAACTCCTTGGAGGGAGTGATGTTCGGCGCGACGATCGGGCCCATCGGGGAGGCGATCGTGTAGCCGCCGGCGAACGGCTTGCCGTCGGGCGCCGCAGTCCTGTGGCAGGCCATGCAGTCGGACGCGATGGACACCGCGTGCCCACGCTCGATCAGAGCCTTGAGGTCGGCGTCCTGCGCGAAGGTCGGCATAGCGGAGAAGACGAGAGCGCCGACGGCGGCCGAGAGCGAAAGGATAGTGTTGCGCATCTCAGACCTCCTTGGAGATGATGTCGGCGGTGCGCAGACCGAGCGCGATACCGGCAAGGGTGGGGTTGAGAACGCTCGACGACGGCAGGAGGCCGGTCGTCGACAGGAACAGGTTGTCGTGATCCCAGGTGCGGCCCTCATGGTTGGTCACCGAGGTCTTGGAATCCGCGCCCATCATCACGGTGCCCATGACGTGGGCGTGGTTCTGCCAGCCGGTCTTGTCGTTGATGACCTTGCCGCCCATGGCGCGCACGAACGTGCCGTAGTCTTCCATGCACAGATCGCGTGCCTTCTCGACATACTCGTCGCCGTCGAGATCGTAATTGAAGGAGAGCGTCGGGATGCCGAGCGCATCCTTCTTCGTCGTCGACAGCGTCACGCGGTTGGTGGCGCGCGGCAGGGTTTCAAACATGCTTTCGATCACCACCCAGCGGGCGGAGAGATGGCGGATCTGCTCGTCGAGTTCCGGCCCGACAACGCCCTGCTTGATCAGCATTTCGGCGACGTCGCGGTTCGGCACGTTGTTGTGCGGCGCATGCTTGATGGCGGAGTGCTGGCCGCGCCAGTCACCATCACGCCACTTGAAGATCGCGCCCTGCTGCACCTGGCCGCGACCGGGCCAGAGCGGCTCGTCGGCGGTGAAGATCAGGCTGATGCCGGAGTGGTCCATCAGGTGGCGGCCGACCAGATCGTTTGAGTTGGCGACGTCAGAAAGGAGTAGCAGCTTCGGCGTCTCGATGCCGTTGGCGGCAACGATGAAGGCCTTTGCCGTCAACCGGACGTCGTCGCCCTTCGGCGTGCGGTAGTGGACGGCGACGATCTTGCCGCCCTCGCCCTTTTCCAGATTGTAGGCCGTGGCGTTCGTGATGATCTTGGCGCCGGCATCCTGGGCGTGGCGGGCATGCACATCGCCCGAATACATCGCGCCGATGGGACAGACGGGCATACAGTTGTTGTTGCCCGAGCAGGCGGGACGGCCGTCATAGGGCTTGTTGGTACGACCGTTTGGCTCGTGGATGAAATTGTAGCCTTCGGCGCCGATGCGCTCCTTCAGCCGCTGGAAGTAATAGGTTTCGCCTTCCGCCGTGACCGGATAGGGCTTGGAACGCGGCGGGTGCGCACCACCACCGTGGCCCGACTGGTCGTCCGTATCGCTGCCGGCGACGCCGAGATTGTATTCGGCCAGATCGTACCAGGGCTCAAGGTCGGAATACTCCATCGGCCAGTCATTGCTGACGCCATAGAGCGACTTCATCTTCATGTCGTTCGGCAGGAAGCGCCAGGTCGCTGCCGCCCAGTGCCACGTCGTGCCGCCGACCAGCGACAGCTGATAGGGGACGTAGTGAAAATTGCCGGTGTTCTCGATGTAATCCTTGTCGAAGGAGGACATCGCCCAGGGGAATGTCGGATACGGATCGTTGAGGTTGTTCTTGCGCGGCGAGGAGCGGAAGTTCTCGACGATCTTCCAGCGCGGGATCCACTCCCCCGTTTCGAGAATGATGACGGACTTGCCGCGTTGAGCAAGCAGATGCGCGGCGTTGCTGCCGATCGCGCCGGAGCCGATGACGATCACATCGGCGTCGTATTGGGTAGCCATGACAATATCCTGGGCTGGCCGGTCCCGGAAGAGGCCAGCTTATCAATGAGTTGAATTGGGAGAGGGAGGGAGGTTAGTCGGTAGCGAGGCTTGCCGGCGGTTCGACCCAGTAGTTGGTGTGTCCGCGTGCATAGGTGGGAACGATGGTGACGTCCTTGGTCGGCTCGTACATCAGCGCGCCGGCAAAGGCGACAAAGCGGGCATCGTCATGATTGGCTTCGCCTTCGGGCGTGCCGGTGTATCCGAGATACCAGGCCGAGATGATCTTCATCGCGGTCGGCGACAGATCCGGATGAGCGGCCGCAAATTCCTTGAAGTTGCGCATGTCGGTGAGACCGGACTGATCCATCGCCTGGCTGAGCTTCAGGGCGGCTGCCGGAAACGACGCATCCTCGGCCGAAAGCGCGGCGAATGCGCGTGCCGAGATTTGCGCATCAAGCGTGGCACGATTGGTCAAGCGCTGCGAAAGCGCCAGAAAAGCCTTCTCGTCAATCGCTTCCTGCGCGAAAGCCGCGCCGGGACAGATGCCGAACGCAACCGCAGTGACACCCGCGATGCCCAGGCCGAGCACACCGCGTCTGCCGAGCTTCAAAGTTGATAGTGATTTGTCTTCCATATGCCGTGTCCCGACGAACGCTTCAAACAATGGCACCCTTCGATTTGCATCGATGATGCCACTACCGCGTCCGAGAATTGGTTTTGCCCATTGGCGAATTCGCAGCACCCGCGACAAGATGTCTTGTGCGCTGCGACAAAAGGACTAATCCGGCTGCTGCAATGCAGCAACAATGTTCCTTGATGGAAGTCCATCAAGTTTGCGCATTGTCAACTGTTGGGTTTCGTGCCGCTCTCTTAGAGATTTTCGCTACAGTAAATCCTCAGTTCCGGCTTCTGCACCGGCACGAGCATGAACTTTTCTTCGCGACACCGGTGCAGAACATCAAGCAGTGCATGAGATGCTTGCTGATTCGGATCCTGATCTAGAACGAAGTCGAGAACCCCCGTTTTCAGATATGACTGGTGAACGCTGCTCTTCTCGTGCGCGATCCAGACTGGCCGATCGGCACGCCTTCTCAGTGTCTCGCCGATTTCGACCGAATCGTGACCAGTGTCATAGATCCCCACCACACCGTGTTTATCGAGGAGGTTTGTCACAAGACTGGATAGCTTGTGATTGCGATCGTAGGTCGGATGCACCTGTACCTCGAACCGATCCGCGACCATCTGGCGGAAGCCTTCAATCCTCTGTGTATGTTCGACACGCCGCTCATGTGGCGGCAAAACGGCCAGCACGCCTTCGCGCCGAAGCAGCCCTGCCATCAGCTTGCCGGCCGTGCGGCCGGCGGCAACATTGTCGATGCCGCTATGCGTGTGGCCGGACAGGCCCGGAATCTCCGTCGTCAATGTCCCCACAATCTCGCCCCGGTCCATGACCTCCTGCAAGGCAGGCGCGATTTCGGCTCCGGCATCGGCCGCTATGATCAAGGCAGCCCTCGGCGCCGCGGGATTGAGGATGGCGCGTCGCCAAAGCGCGGCATCGTTCTCTCTCAAGTGCGTCCGCTGCATCACATAGTGCCGCGGCAGCGCGGCACCGTGGCGGACAAAGGCATCATCCAGCGATTGCCAGAACGGCGTCGAATTCTTTGGCAGGATCACTTCGATGCGTTTCGTCGTGTGCCAGATCTCGGGAAGAACCCGCACGAAGCCCAATTTCGCCGCAGCCTCGACGACGCGACGCGCCTTCTCCTCCGTAACGCCGCCGCGTTCGTTCAGGACACGATCGACCGTGCTGACGCTGACATCAGCGGCAAGCGCGATCGCTTCGTGTGATGCACGGCTGGACTTCGACTTCATTCTTAAAACGGCCTCGTCTAAATTACGCGGCCGCGTATTAGGACGTTACGGTCGATCAGCGCAAGCCATCCAGGCCTGAGCAGGCCGGGGCAAAGAGTCGCTGCCATACAGGTGTTGAGAGGATCTCGCAGAATTTCGGTGATTTGGCCGCGCCGTTTGTTGCAATACTGATACAACAGGCTCTTTATACCCTGGGCCCAGGCCGAAGCCTTGGCGGGGGCATCGTCGTCAGCCAGATCGCATTTCAGTCGTCGTAACCATCCGTTCCAGCCTCGGAGTCCACATGACCGCAATGCCATCGCAACCTGATCAGGCGACCGCAGCCACGGGAAAGCGGCTTCCTGTCGTTCCCGCATCGGCCTTCGGCATCGTGCTCGGCATAGCGGGCCTTTCCAACGCCTGGCGCGCGGCCGCCGGCCACTTCGCGCTTCCCACCACTGTCGGAGACGGCATTGCGCTGCTTGCACTTGCCGTATGGCTCGCTCTCGTTTGTCTCTATGGATTGAAATGGATCCTCTTCGCCGAGGAGGCGCGCAAGGAGATCAAGCATCCCGTCCAGTGCTGCTTCATCGGCCTCATCGGTGTCGCGACCATGCTTTGCGCAGCGATGGTCGCGCCGTTTTCCGGCGCGCTGGCGCTCGCATTCTATTGGATAGGTCTGCTCTGGACGCTCGCCTTCGCGATATGGCGGACGGGTGCCTTGTGGCAGGGCGGACGCGATCCGACGACGACGACACCGGTCCTCTATCTCCCGACGGTTGCCGGATGCTATGTCGCGGCAATCGTCGGCGCGGCACTCGGCTATTCCGATCTGGCGCAACTGGCGTTCGGCGCGGGCTTCTTCTCATGGCTGGCGATGGAATCCGTCATTTTGAACCGGCTGCTCAATGCAGCGGAACTGGCCGAGCCCCTGCGCCCGACAATCGGCATCCAGCTCGCACCGCCGGCAGTCGGCGCCGCCGCCTATCTGAGCGTGACGAACGGAGCGCCGGATCTGCTGGCCCATGCCATGGTGGGCTACGCGATGCTGCAGCTGCTTCTGGCGCTTCGCCTTCTCCCATGGGTCATGAAGCAACCATTCGCGGCGTCCTATTGGGCCTTCTCCTTCGGCCTGACCGCGCTCGCCGCCGATCTGATCCGCATGGTCGTCCGCGGCGAACAAGGCATCCTGTCGACGCTCGCCATGCCGTTGCTCTGGCTCGTGACCGCAGCAATCGCCCTGTTGGCGGCGGGAACAATCTTGCTTCTTTTCCGAGGAAAGCTGTTCCCGCTCGCCCGAGCCTAAGAGCCTCTAAACGCGCAGACGCCCTCCCTCGGCATCGAAGAACAGCCGCTGGCTGGACGATAGATCAAGCGCGATCACTGCGCCGGGCTCGATGTCGGGCCCTGCCCTCTGCTCGACGACGAGGTTCTGGCCATCCTCAAGCGCGCCGTAGATGTAGCGCGTGCCTCCGAGATATTCGAAGAACTCGACGCGCGCGGCGATCGACCCTTCTGCTGCCTCGCCGATCACGATATGCTCCGGTCGAATGCCGATCATGAACTCCGTCCCGCGCTGAAGGCTCGCCGGCAGTCCCTGGTCCTCGAAGCTTTTCGCCGCGATGTCGAAGCGACCATTGCCCTGAGCGACCGCCTTCAGGAAGTTCATCCTGGGCGAGCCGATGAAGCCGGCGACGAACATGTTGGACGGATTTTCGTAGATCTCCCGTGGCGATCCCGATTGCTCGACCCGTCCGTTTCGAAGCACGACGATCTGGTCAGCCAGCGTCATCGCCTCGGTCTGGTCGTGCGTGACATAGATCATCGTGTTGCCGAGCTCACGATGGAGCCTGGCGATCTCGATACGCATCGAGACGCGCAGCTCCGCGTCGAGGTTCGACAGCGGCTCGTCGAACAGGAAGACATCGGGCTCGCGCACGATGGCGCGGCCGATGGCCACGCGCTGCCGCTGGCCGCCGGAGAGCTGGCCCGGACGGCGATCGAGAAGATGGTCGATCTTCAGGATGCCGGCCGCCTCGTCGACGCGGCGCTTGATTTCCGCCGCGTCGGTCTTTGCCATCTTCAAGCCGAATGCGAGGTTTTCGCGCACCGACATATGCGGATAGAGCGCGTAGGACTGGAAGACCATGGCGATGCCGCGATCGGAAGGGTCGAGATCGGTGACATCCCGCCCCTTGATGCTGATCTCGCCATCGGTCACCTCCTCAAGGCCGGCGATCATCCGGAGCAGGGTCGATTTTCCGCAGCCGGAGGGGCCGACGAAAACGACGAAGTCCCCCTCCTTGATGTCGAGATCGATGCCATGCACGACAGGCAGGCTGCCGTAGGATTTTCGCACGTCCTTGAGCGAGACGCTCGCTGTTTCCATCGAGACCATCGGCCTACTTCCCGGTCTGGAGCCAGACCAGCATGGCGCCCGGCTCGCGGTTGTCCCAGAGATGATAGGGCACGAGTGTGACGGTTGCCGGCACCTGCTCTGCCGGACGGGTGCGGTAGAGCGAACCGTTCCAGCCGCTGGCGTCTTCCCTGGAAACGTCGAGCTCGACCGCAACCGCGCCGTTCAGCCCTTCGATCGTCTTTGTGCGGTGACCGGCGAGCTTCTGCGGGACGACGAAGGCGTTGAGATCGTGGCCGTTGTCGGTTTCCTCGACGCAATAGATAAGCGGGCCGCGGGCGAGCGCGACGCGGCCGACGTCCTGGCGGACCTTCGGCGAGGCGTATTGCGGGCGAAGCTCCAGCGGAAGATCGAGCGCGATGACATCGCCCTTCTTCCAGGCGCGGTTGAGGCGTGCGTAGCCGTCGATGACCGACGAGGCCAGATCGACCGTCTCGCCATTCACCTTCAGCGAGGCGCCCTCGGCCCATTCGGGAATGCGCAGCGCGAGGCCGAATTCGGCCGTGCCGTCGACATCCACGTCGATGCGGATATCGCCATTCCACGGATAGTCGGTGTGCTGCGTCAGCTTGACGTTGCCGCCCTTGAGCTTCGCCTTGACGCTGCTCTCACCGTAAAGATGAACGGCGATCTCGTTGTCGGCGACCGCGTACATGTAGGAGCCGACCGAGGCAACGAGGCGGGCGATGTTAGGCGGGCAGCAGGGGCAACGATGCCAGACCCAGCGGTGATGCTTGCCGGTGCTTTCGAGCGGATTGTCGTAGAAGAAGGTCTTGCCGTCGAGCGCAAGGCCGGTCAGCGCGCCATTGTACAACGCCTGCTCCATGACGTCGGCATAGCGGCGGTTCGGGCCTCGGCCCAACATTCGGCTTGCCCAGAAGACGAGACCGACGGAGGCGCATGTTTCGGCATAGGCCGTGTCGTTGGGCAGGTCGTAATAATCGGTGAAGCCCTCATTGATCGCAGCCGGGCCGATGCCGCCGGTGACGTACATCTGCTTAACCGTCAGGTCGTCCCAAAGCGTCTCCAGCGCATTGGTCAGCGTGTCGTCATGGTATTCGGTCGCGATGTCGGCCATGCCGGAATACTGGTACATGGCGCGCACCGCGTGGCCTACGACCTTCTCCTGCTCACGCACGGGTTCATGCGCCTGGCTGTATTCATAGGTCTTGTGCACATAGTCCTTAGGATCGCGGCCGCCGCGAAGCGCTTCGGCGGTGAAGAAGTGCGGCTGCCGGCCGCGCTCGTCGATGAAGAACTTGGAGAGATCGAGGTATTTCTGCTGGCCCGTGACGCGCGCCATCTTCACCAGCGCGAGCTCCACTTCCTGGTGGCCGCAATAGCCGGGGATCTGGCCTTCGCCATGGCCGAAAACCGTGATCATGTGGTCGGCATAGCGGCACATGATATCGAGCAGCTTGCGCTTGCCGGTTGCCTGGTAATAGGCGACGGCGGCTTCCATGAGATGGCCGGCGCAATAGAGCTCGTGGTGGTCGCGCAGGTTGGTCCAGCGCTTGCCGGGCTGCACGCGCTGGAACCAGGCGTTCACATAGCCATCTTCCTGCTGCAGCTTTTCATACATGTCGATGATGGCATCGGCGCGCGCCTCAAGCTCCGCGTTCGGCTTGCGGTAGAGCGAGTAGGCGATGGTTTCGATCGACTTGCCGAGATCGGAATCCCAGAACATCTGCGTCGAGCCGGTCCACTTCTCGTCGATCGGGATGACGACGCCCGGGCTTGGCTGATTGACGTCGATCGCCTGGATCATGCCGGCCTTTTCGCAACGATCGAGCAGGATCGCCGCCGTGGAATCGCACACCGCATCCTGCCATTTGCCCCAGAAGCCGTTGAGCTCGACATCGGGAACGGCGACCGGGCGGAACTGGCTCTTGTTTTCGGTAATCATGTTTCAAATTCTCCTTTGAATTACTTGACGGCGCCGGCCATCAGGCCGCGCATGTAGAAGCGTTGCAAAAGCAGGAAGACGAGCAGGCAGGGGATGACCATGACGACGACGCCGGCTTGCACCGCGCCCCAATCGATGGCGCCCATTCGCGATGAGCGCACCGCGGTCATCAGCACCGGCAGCGTGAACTTCTCGTTGCTGGACAAAAGCACGAGTGCCGCGAAGAACTCGTTCCAGGCATTGAGGAAGGCGAAGATCGCGACCGTGACGACACCGGGCAGCACCAGCGGAAACAGCACGCGGGCGAGCAGGCCGAGATCGCGCGCGCCATCGATACGGGCCGCCTCCTCGATCTCCTTGGGCACCGCGTCGAACGCATTGCGCATCATGAAGACGGAGAAGGGTAGCTGCAGCGTGACGTAGACAAGCGTCAGCCCGAGCAGCGAATTGTTGAGCCCCAGCCGCGACAGGATGATGAAGAGCGGCGTCAGGATCGACTGGAACGGGATCATCAAGGTGGCGATGATCAGGATGAACAGCACGTTCTTGAACGGGAACCGGTAACGCGAGAAGCCGTAGCCGGCGAGCAGGCTGATCGCCACCGTGAGCACAACCGTCGCGACCGAGACGATCAGCGAGTTCAGCATATGATGCCAGATGCCGGCGCCGAACGTATCGAGTGTCCTGTAAGCATCGACGCTGAGCCCGCTGATGCCGGTGAGCGGCCATGGCGGCAGCGCCGTTTCGCTGCGCGGGCGAAACGATGACATGAGCATGATCGCAAACGGCGCCAGGAAGAACACGACGATCGCGGCACCGGCGACGTGATAGCTTGTGGCGCGCCGCGCATTGCGGCGGGCGCGAAGGGCTGTACGGCCGGTCATGGACGATCCTCCCCAACCTTGAGCAGCCAGAGCTGTACGATGCTGAGCGCCACCAGGATGACGAGCAGCGCGATGGAAAGAGCCGCGCCGTAGCCGAGATTGAACGACACGAAGGACTGATTGAAGATGTAGTAGACGATCGAGATCATGCGGTTTTGCGGTCCACCTGATGTCATGATGTAGAACTGGTCGAAGGCGAGGATCGATCCGGTGACCGACAGGATGAGTGCGAGCGCCATGGTTCTGCGCATCAAGGGCAGCGTCAGATGGCGGAAGCGCTGCCAGGCGCCGGCGCCATCGATGCGCGCAGCTTCGGTCAGCTCCGCCGGAATGCCCTGAAGGCCGGTCAGAAGAATGATCATCGTGAAGCCGGCGACCTTCCACACGACCATGACGATGATCGTCAGGAAGGCGCTGTCAAAGGTCGCAAGCAGGTTGCGCCGCCCTTGGGTGAGGCCCAGCATTTCGAAGACGGGCGAGAACAAGCCGCTATCCACGTTCGCAAGCCAGACCCAAAGAAGCGACGCCGAAGCCAGGCCGATGACCACGGGGAGGAAAACAATCGTTCGATACGCCGACACGAAGCGGCGCGGCTTGTCGACGAAAAAGGCAAGGGGAAACGCCAGCGCGAAGATCGCGATCGTGACAACAAGCGTGTATTGCGCGGTGAAGCCGAGCGATGTCCAGAAACGCGGATCGTTGAACATGCGCGTGTAGTTGCCGATGCCGATCCAGCGCGGCGATCCCATGAGCGGCCAGCGGTGCAGGCTCATCCAGACGGTGAAGAGCAGCGGCAACACGAAGAACACGGTCACCAGAGCGATTGCGGGCGCGATATAGGCAACGCCCCGCCAGCCCCCTCTCCGCCGCCGCCTGCGCTTCGGAGAGACGGAGATGATTTCAGTCGTCATCTTTGATCTCGTTCTATTTTGGGGAATGACAGGACGGGATCGGGTCGCGATCCCGTCCTGAAGCATTATTGTGCGCTGTCGATGATCGACTGCATGTCGGCCTGGCCGTTGGCGAATGCGCCGTCGACATCATCGCCGAACATGGCGGCGTTGATGAACTGCGACCACGGGCTGTTCGGGCTGTTGATCAGATCGTTGAACTGCAGCGTATAGGGCGTCTTGGCGACCTTGATCGCTTCGGCGGCCACGAGCAGGCGCGGATCCTGTCCCTTCAGAACCTGCTCGGCGATGTCGGTGCGCGTCGGCAGGCTGCCATTCTTGGCCATGATCGTCTGCCCCTCCTCGGAATAGACGAACTCCAGGAACTTCTGGATCTGGCTGACATGCGGCGTGCCCTTGGTAACGACGATGTTGTCGCCGCCGGCAAAGGAGGACGGCTTGCCGTCGACGCCGGGGATCATCGCCACGCCGAAGTCGAGCTCCGGATGCTGCGTGATCATCGTGCCGATGGCGAAAGCACCGAGGCTCTGCTGGCCGATCTTGCCGCCGAGGAACTTCAGAAAGTCCACGCCGTTATCGGTCGCGGCACTGGCAGGCACGGCACCCGACTTGACGATCGTACGATAGTCTTCGACGGCCTTTCGCATCTGGGGAGTATCCAGTGTCGCGGTCTTTCCATCCTCAGAGAGGATATCCGCGCCGGCACCCCACACGAGAGGTGCGAATGTAAAGATCATGCAGCCGCCACAGCCGCCGCCCGAGAAATAGAAGCCCGCATTATCGGCACCGAGCTTATGGATTTTCTCGGCATTGGAAGCGATCTCTTCCCATGACGCGGGGGCTTTTTCCGGATCGAGGCCAGCCTGTTTATACAGGCCCTTGTTCCAGGCGAAGACGGAGGTCTCGACCAGAAGCGGCAGGCCGTACACCTTGCCCTCATAGGTGCCCTGCTTGACATGCGCGGGCGCCAGCGCGTTGAAGTAGCTCAGCGACTTGGCGAAATCCGTCATGTCCTCGAGCTGGCCTGCGGAGGCGAAGGACGGGGTGTAGATCAGGTCCAGCGAGATCGCGTCTGGCGCCTGGCCGCCGGCAACGGCCGTCGCATATTTCTGGACCATCTGGTCCGACGGGATTTCCGTGAGTTCGACCTTGTCGGTATTGGCCGCGTTATAGGCGTCAATGACCGCCTTGAAGGCGCCGCCACCGCTGCCCGAACGCACCCACATGCTAACGGTTTCGGCGGATGCCGCCGAGGCCAGGAATATCGACAGCAATGCCGTCGCTGCAAGCATTCTCTTATGCATGATTTCCTCCAATCATTGGGGCAACCGCGCCCCGCCTCCCTTTAGATTTCCCGGTTTCCACCACAGGACTGGCGAATAACGAGCTTGCATGGAAGCTTGCGCAGACCGGGCTCGACAGTTCGGCCCTCGGCAAGATCCAAGATCGTCAGCCCGGCCGTTCGGCCGAGCTCCTTCAAATTCATGTCGACCGTCGTCAGCGCCGGCCGCGTCTGGTCGGCGAAGATCTCCCAATTGTCGAAACCGATGATCGACACATCCTCGGGCACACGGACGCCTCGTTCGCGCAAGGCATCCACCACGCCTCTCGCGATTTGGTCGTTACCGCAGAAAATGCCGTCGGGCGTCGGCTTGTCGCCGCCCCAAAGCATGGCGACGGCTTCATGCCCCCAGGCCTCCGTCCATGCGCCGTGCACGACGAGCGCATCCGGGCCGACGGCCTGGCGAAAGGCATCGGCGCGCTCCACGGCCGAGACGAAACTGTCGGGACCCGTCACATGGACGATCCTTTTGCGCCCGACCTTGCGAAGCCGCTCGACGGCGAGCCGCGCACCATCGGAATCATCCGCCGTCAGCACGACGCTTCCCGGCACGCCTTCGGTGAAGGCGTACACAACGGGCACCGGCAGGCCAGCGAGATCGACCGGGAGAGACCTGTCGATCCGCTTGCCCGTCGCGATGATGCCATCCACCTGCTTATCCAGCATGGCGTCGACATGAACCTTGGCGAGTGCTGGATCATCCTCGATGGCGCAGAGAAAAACCGAGACGCCATGATCGACAAGCGCTTCGGAAATTCCGGACATCACCGGCAACGTGAAACGGCCATAGGTATCGTTGGTGAGGAGCCCCACAGTGAAACTTCTGTTGAAGAGAAGGCTGCGGGCCAATGCATTCGGCCGGAAGCCGACATCGGCTGCGATCGACTTGATCCTCTCGCGCGTCTCCGAAGCCATCCGACCCGTGTCGTTCAGCGCCTTCGACACGGTCGAAACGCTGACACCCGCAGCCTTGGCGACGTCATGAATTGTGACACGGTTGCTCCGAGCGACCACGCGATCTCCTCCTTCTCGCGGAGGTGAGAAAAGCGTTTCTCAAATGCAAAGTCAACGTGAGAAAACGTTTTCTCATCATTTTCCCAATTTCGCGGGATCAAGCAAGCGTGAGTTAGCGGGACGAAAACGAAAAACGGCGGCACCGAGGCGGGGAGAACGTCGCCTGGGTACCGCCGTTTGTGCGCCTTGGGCTGGAGGGGCCGGATGGGCGCGGGAGAAGATGGGCCGTCAATGGTTCGTGAGGCGAACCGAAAAAGCGGGCGGTGGCCCCGGTTAAAAGGCCACCGCGGGGAGGATCAATCGTAGAGAACGGCCGAAACCTTCGGGTCGCTCAGATTGCTCTTGTCGTACCAGTAGAAACCGGTGTCGATGACCTTGTCGAGCTTCTCGCCCTTGATCGCCTTGGCGAGCGAATCCACGACGCATTCACCGATCCCGACAGGGTTCTGGGTGATCGCGCCATATTCGGAGCCGTCCGCGATCGCGGCCCTCTGCTGCTTGCCGGAGTCAAAGCCGATGGCGATGATCTTCGCCTTGCTTTCGCGCGCCGCCTGCAAGAGGCCGATCGCCGAGCCTTCGTTGGAGGCGAAGATGCCCTTGATCTCGGGGTGCGCGGCAAGCATGGCCTTGGCGCTTTCGGTCGCCACCAGCGGGTCGCCACCGTACTGGATGTCGACGATCTTGATGTCGGGATATTTGCTCTCGATCTGGTTCTTGAAGCCGTCGCGACGCTGAATGCCGGTCTGGCTGGTCTGGTCGTGGACGAGCATGCCGATCTCGCCGGCCTTGCCGACGGCTTCCGCCATCTTGTCGGCGGCGGCGGCGGCGGCCTTCAGGTTGTCGGTCGAGCAGGTCGCGAGCGGCAGATCGCTGTCGACGCCGGAATCGAATGCGACGATCGGGATACCGGCTTCATGCGCCTTCTTCAGGAGCGGCACTTCCGCCTGCGAGTCCAGCGCTGCGAAACCGAGGCCCTGCGGCTTCTTGGCGATCGCGGCGTTCAGCATGTCGATCTGCTTGTCGATCATGGCTTCCGTTTCCGGCGCTTCGAAGGTGATGGTGACGCCATTCTTCTTCGCCGACTGCTCGGCGCCTGATTTCACGGCCTGCCAGAACTGGTGCTGAAATCCCTTCGAGATGATCGCGAAATAAGGTTGCTGCGCGAAGGCGGGCGCGGACAGAGCCGAAGCGAGGCCGAGTGCGGCGATTGCGGTCTTCAGTTTCATTGTATGTCTTCCTCCGTTGATGGTGGCCGCCCTCCTCCGGGCGGCGAAAATGGTATCCAAACAGTCAGAAATCCCCTGTGCTGCTCCCTTCCCTGCTTAGTTTTTCTTGCGCAGCATCATGTCGACGAAGACGGCAACGATGATGATGATTCCGGTGACGACGATCTGCCATTCCTGCGCCACGCCCATGATGCGCAGTCCGTTGTTCAGGACCGACATGATGAAGGCGCCGATGATGGTTCCGAGCACCGTTCCGCGACCGCCGCTGAGCGAGGTACCGCCGATGACGACAGCCGCGATGGCATCGAGCTCGTAGCCCTGGCCGAGCGCCGGCTGGGCGGAGTTGAGGCGCGAGGCGATGAGGAGGCCGGCGATGCCGCAGACGAGACCGCCGAGCGCATAGGTGACGATCTTCCAGCGGTCTACATTGACGCCCGAAAGGCGCGCCGCTTCCTCATTGCTGCCGAGCGCGAAGATGTAGCGGCCGAGCAGCGTTCGGTTGAGGATGATCGAGGCGATGATGGCGACGACAAAGAGGATCAGCACGCCGTTCGGAATTTCGAGACCCGGAACGATTTGACCCACGAAGGAGTCGATCGAGATCATCGGGAAGTTCGGCGTGTCGTTGAAGTAGATCGGCTTGACGCCCGAGATGACCAGCGACAGCCCCTTCAGGATCAGCATCATGCCGAGCGTGGCGATGAAGGGCGGGATCTTGAACTTGGCGATGACGATGCCGGAGATGGCGCCGCAGAAAGCGCCGGTCAGCAGCGCGCCGATGATGCCGAGCGGCATCGGCAGACCGAGAAAGGTCAGAAGCACGCCGGTTATGACCGAACAGAAGGTCATCAACGTGCCGACCGAAAGATCAATGCCGCCCGAGACGATGACGAAGGTACAGGCGACGGCAAGCACGCCGTTGACGGCAGTCGCCTGCATGATGCCGATCAGGTTGCCCTGCGTGAGAAAGTTGTTGGTGGCGATGCTGAAATAGGCGAGGAGCGCGATCAGCACGACGAAGGCGACCGCCTTCTGCAAGGCCGCGGCCGAGAAGAAGCTCGACTTGTGAGCGGCGGTGGGTTGAAAGGTTGCGTCTGTCATGTTCGTGTTCCCTTTACGCGGCCGTTACCTGGCGCCGTGTCGCCAGGGTCATGATCGCTTCTTGTGTCGCGGTATTGCCATCGAGTTCGCCGGTGATCCGGCCTTCGCACATCACCACCACGCGGTGGGACAGGCGCAGGATTTCCGGAAGTTCCGAGGAGATCACGATGATCGCCTTGCCCTGTGCCGCCAGCTTCTGGAGCAGCGCGTAGATTTCAGCCTTCGCGCCGATATCGATGCCGCGCGTCGGTTCGTCGAAGATGAGAATGTCGCAATCGCGCAGCAGCCACTTGGCTATGACCACCTTCTGCTGGTTGCCGCCCGAGAGGAGCCGGGTTTCCTGCTCCACCGAGGGGGTCTTGACCTTGAGCGTCTTGACGTATTCGGCCGAGACCTTCTCCAGCGCGCCGTCGCGCATGAAGACGCCGCCCCAGGTGAAGCGCGGCCAAGAGGCCATGGTGACGTTGTCGCGGACCGACATGCGGGTCACGATACCGAAATGCTTTCTGTCTTCGCTGAGATAGGCGATGCCGAGGCGGACCGCGTCTTGCGGGCTGCGAATGGCAGCGCGCTTGCCGTGAACGTGGACCTCACCGGATTCCAGAGGATCGGCGCCAAAGATCGCACGTGCTACTTCGGTTCGCCCTGCCCCCATCAGACCGGCGAAGCCGAGGATTTCGCCCTTTCGGAGCGTGAAGCTCACGTCGCGGATGACGTTTCCTCGGTTGAGGCCGACGGCGCGCAGCACCTCTTCCTCACTCGAGACACCCTCTGCGCGCGTGGCGTCGGCCAGTTCGCGGCCGACCATGAGCGAGATCACCTTCGACATCGGCGTCTCCTTGGCGGGAAGCGTCTCGATGTACTGGCCGTCGCGCATGATGGTGATGCGGTCGGCGATGCGCATGACTTCGTCCATCTTGTGGGTGATGTAGACGATGCCGACGCCCTGCGACTTCAGGTCCTCGATGATAGCGAACAGGTGATCGACCTCGGTCTCGTTCAGCGCCGAGGTCGGCTCGTCCATGATGAGCACCTTGGAATCGTAGGACAGCGCCTTGGCGATTTCGACCAGTTGCTGGCGCGCGACGGTGAGGTCACCGACTTCGACCTGCGGATCGATATCCACCTTCATGCGCTTGAAGAGGGCCGCCGCCGCCTTGTTCATCGCCGCTTCGTCGACGAACATGCCAAGGCCAAAGCGCGGCTCACGGCCGATGAAGATGTTCTGCGCGGCGGTCAGGTGGTTCATCAGGTAGAGTTCCTGATGGATGATACTGATCCCCTTTGCCTGCGCCGATTTCGGCCCATGCAACGAGACCGGCGCGCCTTCGAGGATGATCTCGCCGGCGTCTGGCTGATAGACGCCGGTCAGAATCTTCATGAGCGTGGATTTTCCAGCGCCGTTCTCGCCCATCAGGGCATGAACTTCACCACGGGCGAGATCGAACCGGGCACTGCGCAGGGCATGAACGCCGGGGAAGGACTTTTCTATGCCGCGCGCCGCGATAAGCATCGCGGGCGTCCTTAGTTCAGCATCTTCACTCATAAGCTTCTCCTCTGCCGACCGGGCACGGAACCGCGATCTCCGGTGTGAGCGGAGTGGCCGACGGTCTTAGAAAAAAGGGGTTCAGTCGTCGTTCGGCGGCGGGCTAGCGATGCCATCGCGAAGCGAGCGGGCAGCATTGCCGCATGGCCGAACTCTTGGGAGCAACCGCGTCGCGGTTATGAAATTGCGTGAAGATGCTGGGACAGCCAGCGGCGGGACAGTCTTGCCGCCTTGCGTTCTTGTCGATGCCGAACATCATGTCCTCCCTCCAAATCGTGAAGCGGGGCACTGGAGCACGCCCGCCGCGTGAAACAGCGGTGCGACCTCCTTCGCTTCCGTGTTCACTTTTCTGGCTGGTAAGGGTGATGCGAGGGGCCGCGCCTGACAATGAGAGAAATGATACTTTTGCATCAAATTGGGATGCACCGGCGGTTGCAAATCACTCGAGCCGGACGTTCTCGCGAATGAAAATCTGCGGCCGTTGAGGCGGCGTGATATCCTCCTCGGCGAAGCGGCCGGCATGGTGGAGCTGGATCTCGATCGCCCGCCGGGCGTCCATGAAGGGTTCGCGATCGATGATCGCATCGACGACGCCATCGTCCATCAGCGCCACCCGCTCCGGGGTTACCGTGTGGGTGATGACACAGACGGACTGGTCCTTTCCGATCGCCTTCAACTCTTCGGCCAGAACCGGATTGCCCACCGACATGTTGTAGACGCCGCGCAGGCCCGGATGCCGGCGCAGCAGAGCGCGAAAATCCTTGCGGATGTTTTCCTGCTCATAGCTCTGGAACGTCTCGACCACCCGACAGCTCGGATAATTCTGACCCACGATATCGCGGAAGCCGACCGCGCGCTGGTCGTGCTCCAGAAGCTGGTGAAGGCCGACGATGACGACCACGTCGCCACCGGCGTCACCGAGGAAACGCCCCATGAGCGCCCCCGCCGTGCGCCCCTCCTGGATGGCATTCGATCCGACATAATCGATGCGGCCGGTGCCCGGCAGGTCGGACGCGACCGTGACGACGGGAAGCTTGCGCGACAGTTCCGCCACCTTGGTCGTCACCTGCGGGTCGTCGAAGAGGATGACGACGAGGCCATCGCACTCGGCGGCGGCTCTGGCCAGCGTCTTGATCGCCGCGTCGGCCTTGATCTGCTCGAAATACCAGAAGGTGACGCGGATATTGTAGCGCTTGTATTGCTGGGCGGCGCGAACGAAGCCTTCGCGCAGCTTCACATAATACGAATTCACATTGTTCTGCAGCACCACGCCGATCCGCAAAATGCGTGTCGGGATCATGCTGAGCGCGCGGTCGACGCCGAGCGCCTTGGCGGTTTCGATGACCAGCTGCTCGGTCTTCGGCTTCACGCCGCCACGACCGTTCAGTACCCTATCGACAGTGATCCGGCTAACGCCGGCCGCCGCCGCGACGTCCTCCATGCTCGGCTTTCTCGCCACGGAACATCCTCCCTCGCTCCATTCCCCGGACCTTAGCGAATGATGCAATTGCGTCAATATCGACGTTGCGCCAAGCCGTCGGCGGACGGATATTCCTGTCATGTTCGGAGGAAGAGGCGCCATGCGCCTGAACAGGAAGCATCGAAATCATGACTGATCCATCCCATCCCGCCGTGTCGTCTTCACGCACCGTTCGCGTTGCGGTTATCGGAGCCGGGCGCATCGGCGAGGTTCACCTGTCCAACCTGACGCGCAGGGTGCGCGGCGTGGACGTGACCGGCGTATTCGACGCCGACGCCGAGCGCGCCGAGACGCTGGCAAGCCAGTATGGCGTTGCCGCGCGGCGCAGCCTGGAAGCGCTGTTTTCGGAAGGCGCGCCCGAGGCGGTGGTGATCGGTTCTCCCAGCGCGCTCCACCTGGAGCATGTGAAGCTTGCGGCGCGGGCCGGCCTGCATATCCTGTGCGAGAAGCCGCTGGCGCTCGACGAAGAAGGCATTGCCGAAGCCATTCGCGTTTGTGCCGACAAGGGTCGTCTGCTGCAGATCGGCTTCAACCGGCGCTTCGACGCCAATACCGTGGCGATGCGCGAGGCCGTTCAGTCGGGCAGCATCGGGCAGGTTCGCTCGATCCGTATCACCTCCCGCGATCCCTGGCCGCCATCGATCGACTATGTGCGCTCGTCCGGCGGTATGATCATGGACATGACCATTCACGATTTCGACCTCGCCCGCTTTCTATCCGGCGACGAAGTGGTCGAGGTGTCGGCATTCGGCGGCTGTGTGATCGACCCGGAGATCGGCAAGGCCGGTGATATCGATATCGCGACGATCATGCTAAAATTCCGCTCCGGAGCGATCGGCACCATCGAGAACACCCGCGCCACGCCCTATGGCTACGACCAGCGCGTCGAGGTTCTCGGATCGGACGCATCGCTGGAGAGCGAGAACATGACGCCCGCCCGGGTTATCACGCGATCGGCGCAGGGACAAACGCAGCCCAATCCGCTGCCGTTCTTCCTGCAGCGCTACGAAGGCGCGTTTTCCGGCGAGCTTCAGGCCTTCGTCGACGCGGTTCGCGAGGGACGGCCGGCTGCGGTTTCGGGCGAGGATGCGCTGTCGGCGCACCGGATCGCCCAGGCGGTGCAGCGCTCGCTTGCGACGGGCCAGCCGCAGCGGGTCGAAGCCTAGATCGAGATGACTGCGGCGGGCCTGAGGAGGATCCGCCGGTTTTAAAAAGACAGCATCGGCTCGCCTGAGCGGGCTCAATATCTCGGCGAACGCCGGGTCTAGTGAGGAGGCACATCATGAATTGGGTATCGGCCTGTCGCCTTGACGACATCGAGCAGGAAGGCGTCATACGCTTCGACCATGGCGGTCGCACCTATGCGGTCTACCGCTCCCCTGACGACGAGGTCTTCTGCACCGATGGCCTTTGCTCGCACGAGGCCATCCACCTCGCCGACGGCCTGGTGATGGATTACGAGATCGAATGTCCCAAGCACTCGGGCGCCTTCGACTATCGCACCGGCACGCCGCGCCGGCCGCCGGCCTGCAAGAGCCTCAACACCTACCAGGCGAAGATCGAAGCGGGCGAAGTTCTGCTCGCCATCCCCGCCTGACAGCCAGCGAACCGGTCGTACGGAGACAGCCATGTCCTCTATCGTTATCATTGGCGCCGGCGAGTGCGGCGGACGTGCCGCGCTGCAGCTGCGCGAGCGCAATTTCGACGGCACGATCACGCTTGTGGGCGCCGAAACGCTTCACCCCTACGAGCGGCCGCCGCTGTCGAAGAACGGTATCCTCGAGGGCGCCGATCCGAAGTTCATCATGGATGGCGACGGTTACAAGGAGCGCGGTATCGATGTGCGCCTAGGCGCCGACGCGATCGGCATCGAGCGATCGAACAAGACCGTCGAACTCTCGGATGGAACGACGCTCACCTATGACAAGCTGCTGCTTGCCACCGGCGCGCGCCCGCGTCCGCTTCCCGGTATCGCCGAACGATCCGAGCGCGTTCTGACACTTCGCACTCATGCCGATGCGCTGGCGATCAAGCGGCATCTGCACGAGGGTAGCCGGCTTGCCATTGTCGGCGGCGGCTTCATCGGCCTCGAGCTCGCGGCTATAGCGCGCGGCCTTGGCGCCACCGTCACGCTCATCGAGGGCTTGGCCCGCATCCTCTCGCGCGGCGTGCCCGAGGATATCGCGCATGCGGTCGCCTCGCGCCACAAGACGGCAGGTGTCGAGATCCTGTGCGAGAGCCGAATCGAAACCTTCGAGATCGGACCCGATGGCGTCTCGATCGGCCTGGCCGGCGGCCGGACAATCGATGCCGACATCGCGGTGATCGGCATTGGCTCGATCCCGAATGTCGAGCTCGCAGAAAAGGCGGGGCTGACGATCGAAAACGGCATCATGGTCGATGATCACCTCAGGACCTCCGACCCCGACATTTTCGCCGCCGGCGACTGCTGCTCTTTCCCAATCCCGGTTTATGGCGGGCGGCGCGTCCGGCTTGAATCTTGGCGCAGCGCCCAGGAGCAGGCGATGCTCGCGGCGGCCAATCTCATGGGCGCGGACGAGCGGATCACCGCCGTGCCATGGTTCTGGTCGGATCAATACGACCTGACGCTGCAGGTGGCAGGCCTTGCCGAAGGCGCCGTCACTTCCGTTCGCCGCGATGTCGGCGAGGGTGCCTTCATCATCTTCCAGATCGGTGCCGACGGGCGGTTGCTTTCGGCGAGCGGCATCGGTCCGGGCAATGGCATTGCCCGTGACATCCGGCTGGCGGAAATGCTGATCGCGTCCGGCAAGACCGTCGATCCGGCAGCGCTCGCGCAGGCCGACATCAAGCTGAAGTCGCTGCTGGCGGCCTGACCGCGCCCCACCCTTGGGCTCGGCTTGAGCCCCGACCTTGTTTCAACCGCTGCCCTTTCGGGGTCGGCTGCAATTGGATATGCCCATGAAGTCTCATGTTCTCACCGTCACCTGTCAGTCCACGCGCGGCGTCGTCGCGGCTATCGCGGGGTTCCTCGCCGACAAGGGCTGCAACATCATCGACAGCTCGCAGTTCGACGACCTCGAGACCGGCTTGTTCTTCATGCGGCTGACCTTCGCCAGCGAGGCGGGCACGCCGATCGAGGAGATCGTCACCGGCTTCGAGCCGATCAGGAAGACCTTCGACATGAGCTGCGAGTTTCATGACAGCAGCGCCAAGATGAAGGTGCTGTTGATGGTCTCGCGCTTCGGCCATTGTCTCAACGACCTGCTCTACCGCTGGAAGATCGGCGCGTTGCCGATCGACATCGTCGGCGTCGTCTCCAACCACTTCGATTATCAGAAGGTCGTGGTCAACCACGACATCCCCTTCCACTATGTCAACGTGACCAAGGCCAACAAGCCGCAGGCGGAGGCTCGTCTGCTCGAGGTGGTCGAGCAATCCGGCGCAGAGCTGATCGTTCTCGCCCGCTACATGCAGGTGCTCTCGGATGCCGTCTGCGAGAAGATGTCGGGACGGATCATCAACATTCATCACTCCTTCCTGCCATCGTTCAAGGGCGCCAACCCCTACAAGCAGGCCTTCGAGCGCGGCGTGAAGCTGATCGGCGCCACCGCGCATTACGTTACCGCCGATCTCGACGAAGGTCCGATCATCGAACAGGACGTCGCCCGCATCACGCATGCACAGTCGGCGCCGGACTATGTCTCGATCGGCCGCGACGTCGAGAGCCAGGTGTTGGCGCGCGCCATCCACGCCCACATCCACCACCGGGTGTTCATGAACGGCAACCGCACGATCGTCTTTCCGGCTAGCCCCGGTTCCTATGCGTCGGAACGCATGGGATAGGCGATCGCAACGCGGCTGCGATGATGCAAAAGTATCATCATAGGCTTTGCCTCCAGCCGATGCCGGGGGCACGATAGAGCATCAAAGGCGCGTGCGTTCGCAAGGAGGCGAAGGCACTCCCCGCCGGAGACAATCCGGCTTTACCCAATCAATGACGCATGCGGGAGGCAAGTCATGGACGATTCAAAATTCGGCAAGAGAGACAAGAGAGGCCATTGGACGCCGAACGGCGTGCTGACGCCGGCACCGGTCTTCGTGCTGCCGCCAAACCCACTGAAATTCCTGAAGTGGCTGCCGAACTACTTCTTTCCGTGGAACGCCTTCTTCATGGTCACCGCGGCGATCTTCTGGTTTTTCCTGACGCCGGGGACCGAGACGACGAAGACCTTCTCCGTCGGCTGGATCGCGCTTATTTTCGCGCGCAACCTCGCGGCGTTCTTCCTGTTCTATGGTGTCATCGAACTGCGGCTTTACAAGCTTCGCCGCCAGGAAAACCGCTTTAAGTACAATCCGAATTTCCCGGCCGACAAGAAGAACACTGTCTTCCTATTCGGCTCGCAGGCCTATGACAGCATCATTCGCGGCGTCGGCACCGGCGTCACGATCTGGACCGCGATCGAGGTCGTGACGCTCTGGGCATTCGCGAACAACTACGTGCCGATGGCGAACTTCCACGACAATCCGGTCTGGCTTGCCTGCATCGTGCTCTTCGTGCCTGTGTTCCACGAAGCCTACTTCTTCGCGATCCACCGCGCGCTGCACATTCCGGCACTCTACAAGTTCGTGCATTCGGTGCACCACAATTCGGTCAATCCATCGCCCTGGTCATCGCTTGCGATGCACCCTGTCGAGCATCTGCTCTTCTTCGGTGAGGCGCTGATCCATCTGGTGATCTTCTCGCATCCGCTGGTCGCCATCTACAATCTGCACTCGCTGGCGCTCGGCGCGGTGGTCGGCCATGTCGGCTTCGACAAGATCGAGGCGGGCGAGGAAGGCGGGCTCGATACGCACGCCTATGCCCACTACCTCCACCACAAGTATTTCGAGGTGAACTATGCCGACGGCCTGATCCCGTTCGACAAGTGGTTCGGCACCTGGCACGACGGCACCAAGGATGGCGACGAAGCGATGAACGCGCGCTGGCAGAAGAAGCTTCAACGCGAGAACGCCCGCAAGGAAGCGCAGGAAGGCAACCAGGCATGACCCGTGCATTGACCGTAGCCGATCTGCGCGCGCTCAAGGGCAAGCGCCAATTCCTGACCATGCATGTCGATAGCCCGGCGGAGGCCGCCGCCGCCGCCGAGGCCGGCATCGAGATGTTCACCTGCGAGGTGGACGAGCAGCTGCCGAGGATACGCAAGGCCGCCCCCACCGCCTTCATCCAGGCAGCCCATGTGCAGGGCTCCATCCACGACGAATCGAGCGCCATCCGCGAAGGTTTTCGCGCGCTCGATCTGGGCGCCAGCTGCATCTACTTCGCCGGCTCGTTGCGCCTGCTGGAAGCGATGGCCAAGGAGGGTATTCCCGTCAGCGGCCATGTCGGCCTCGTGCCGCGCTGGGCCACGTGGACGAACTTCCGCTCGATCGGCAAGACGCCTGAGGAGGCGGCATCGATCTATCGTCGCGTGAAGGATTATGAGCAGGCCGGTGCCTGGGCGGTCGAGATGGAGGTTGTCCCCGTCGCGATCGCCGAGTGGATCACGCGCTCGACGCCGCTGATCACGCTCGGAATGGGCTGCGGCGCCGTCTGCGATTCCCAGTATCTCTTCTCCTGCGACGTCCTTGGAACCGGCACGAGCCGCGTGCCGCGCCACGGCAAGCAATATGCCGATCTCGCCGCCGAGGAAGCGCGCCTGCAGGAACTACGCGTGAAAGCATTCCGGGCGTTCGCCGACGATGTCCGCGACCGGAAATATCCCGAGACCCGCCATGAGGTTCATGTCGGCGAAGAGGTCCTGGCAGCCGCCAAGACGCTCGTGTGAGGTGGCCGGGCAGACGACAGCATCGTCTGCCCTCCCCCACGCAACTTTCCCATAATTCTGTTCCCAACGAGGTCTTCGATGGCTGCTCGCTTGATCGACGGACGGCAATCCGCCGCCGCCGTCATCCAATCCGTGAAATCCGCGACCGAGGCTTTGCGTGATCGCGCCGGTGTGACCCCGGGGCTGGCGGTGATCATCGTCGGCGACGATCCGGCGAGCCACGCCTATGTCGGCGCCAAGGGGCGGATGGCCAAGGACTGCGGTTTTTCTTCCATCCAGCATTCGCTCCCGGCGACCGCGACGCAGGACGAAATCGCAGCGCTCGTTGCAAGCCTGAACGAGGATGAGGCCGTGCACGGCATTCTCGTGCAACTGCCGCTGCCGTCGCATCTCGATGCGGAGAAAATCACGCAGTCGGTTCGGCCAGAGAAGGATGTCGATGGCCTGCATGTGGTCAATGCCGGCAAGGTCGCGACCGGCGATCTCGATGGAGGACTGATTTCCTGCACGCCCGCCGGCGCCATGGTGCTCGTTCGCGGCGTCCATGGCAGCGATCTCTCAGGGCTCAGCGCCGTCGTCATCGGCCGATCGAACCTCTTCGGCAAGCCGATGTCGGCGCTTCTCCTTGCCGCCAATGCGACCGTGACCACCGCGCACTCCCGCACGCGGGACCTGCCGGCGATCTGCCGCGAGGCGGATATTCTCGTGGCGGCGGTCGGCCGGGCACGAATGGTCGGCAGGGACTGGGTGAAGCCTGGAGCAACGGTGATCGATGTCGGCATCAACCGCGTGCCGATGGAGGGCAATGCCGAGGGCAAGACCCATCTCGTCGGCGACGTGGCATTTGAGGAATGCAGCGAGATCGCCGGCGCGATAACGCCGGTTCCCGGCGGCGTCGGACCGATGACGATCGCCATGCTGATGGCTAATACGGTGATCGCGGCATACCGCTCGAAGGGCATCGAGCCGCCGCGCTTCTGATCGCGCGGCACGGTCCTTATCCCCGCGAGTGCCCGCCATAACGCCGGTCTCACCAAAAGTTGTAGATGATATCGTCGTCAGCCTTCGTCCGTCCAATCAACCCGGTTGCTAAAAAACCATAATTGCTCCACCTACATTGTAGACAAACGCGAGCAGTCGGAATTGGATCAGAGCTTGATGCGCATTAAATACGGTTTCCTCGGCATTCTCCTGGCGATTGCGCCCACGGCCCATGCGCTGGACATGGGAGCGGTGCCGGTTCTGGCGCCGCAAAAGCAGCAGGAGCAGGCGGCACAGCTGAGCGCGCAATTCTTGACGCGCTACAGCTACCGGCCGGTCGCGCTCGACGACAACCTCTCGGTCAAGATCATGGATCGCTTCATCAAGTCGCTCGATCCGGATCGGATGATCTTCCTGCAGTCGGACATCAACACCTTCATGGCCGACAGCACCAAGATCGACGACGCGATCAAGACGGAAGACCTGAAGCTCCCCTTCTCGATCTTCAACCTCTACGAACAGCGCATCGTCGATCGCATGACCTATGCGCGCGATCTCCTGAAGAAGGGCTTCGATTTCACCGCGCAGGAAGACTACGCGCTGGTGCGCGACGATAAACCCTGGCCGCAATCCGAAGCCGAGAGCAACGATCTCTGGCGCAAGCGGGTGAAGGCCGACTGGCTGCGGCTGAAACTCGGCGGCCAGACCGAAGCCACCATTCGCGACACGCTCGACAAGCGCTACAAGAATGCGCTCGAGCGCGCCTATAAGTACAAGAGCGACGACGTCTTCCAGTCCTTCATGGACGCCTATTCGACGTCGATCGATCCGCATACCGACTACTTCGGCGCCACCGCATCGGCCGATTTCGATATTTCGATGAAGCTTTCGCTGGTTGGCATCGGCGCGGTGCTGCAGGAGCGCGACGATTACACGACCATCCGCGAACTCGTTCCCGGCGGCCCGGCGCAGCTTTCCGGCAAGCTGGCGGTCGGAGACCGCATCACCGGTGTCGGCCAGGGCGCCGACGGTCCGATCAAGGAAGTGATGGGCACGCGTCTCGATGAGGTCGTGCAGCTGATCCGCGGCGAGAAGGATTCGATCGTCCGCCTGGATATCCTGCCCGCCGACGCCGGCGCCGATGGTGGTCATCGCGTCATCAGCCTCGTGCGAGACAAGATCAGCCTCGACAAGCAGGCAGCCAAGAAGGCCGTTCTCCCGGTCAAGGACGGCGACGTCACCCGCAAGATCGGCGTGATCACGCTGCCGGCCTTCTACGAAGACTTCGAAGCTCGCCGCAAGGGCGACAAGGACTACAGAAGCGCCAGCCGCGACGTCGCCAAGCTATTGACCGAACTCAAGCAGGACAATGTCGACGGCGTGCTGATCGACCTGCGCAACAATGGCGGCGGTTCGCTCGCCGAGGCGATCGACCTCACCGGCCTATTCGTCGGCAAGGGCCCGGTCGTTCAGCAGCGCGGGGCCGATGGCAAGGTCGAGGTTCAAAGCGACGATCTGCCGACACCCGCATGGACCGGCCCTGTCGGCGTGCTGATCAATCGCGGCTCGGCTTCGGCCTCCGAGATCTTCGCGGCCGCCATCCAAGACTATGGCCGTGGCGTGATCATCGGCGAGCCAAGCTTCGGCAAGGGCACCGTGCAGACCGTGGTCAATCTCGACCAAGTGGCGCGCAACGACAAGCCGAAATTCGGCGAGCTGAAGCTGACGATCGCCCAGTTCTTCCGCGTCAACGGCGGTACCACACAGCTGCGCGGCGTGACCCCCGACATCGCCCTTCCCGGCCTCTCCGACCCGAAGACCTTCGGCGAAACCAGCTACGACAACGCGCTGCCCTGGGCGCAGATCAAGCCTGCCCGCTACAAGCAGTCCGGCAACCTAAAGGCGGAACTGCCGAAGCTGCAGGCCCTTCACGACAAGCGTGTGGAGACCGACCCGGACTTCCAGCGTCTTATCGAGGACGTTGCAGAACTGAAGGCACAGCGCGACAAGGGCGTGATCTCGCTCAACGAAGCCGACCGCCGCAAGGAGCTGACCGCGCGCGAAAACCGCTTGAAGTCGCGCGCACAGCTGGATGATGGCGTCGACACCACCAACGACGATGGCCTGCAATCCAACGAGCGCAGCCTGACGGCCGACATCGCGCTCGAGAATGCGCGCAAGAAGGCCAAGGACGTTCTCCTGAACGAAGCCACCGCGATCCTGTCGGATGCGGCCGGCTTGCAGGCGGGCGCTCGATAAGGGCTACGCTGGTCAATTGAAAAAGCGGACGGCCAGGGTTTGGCCGTCCGCTTTTAAAGATTGAGAGCAGAGCATCGCTCGCCGACCATTGCCGAGTGGCATCGCCCGCTCAGCTCGTTCCCCCGACAGCGTCCAAGGCATTCCTCAGCTCATCCAGACCGTGCGGCTTAAGCAGCAAGACCGTCCTGGAACTGTCGTCCATCTCGGGCTTCTTCTCCGAACCCGTCGCGAAAACGATGCCGATCTCAGGCCAGCGCTTGCGCACCTCGCGACAGAAATCGTCTCCGGACATGCCGGGAAGACCGAGATCGGTCACCAGCACATCGATCGGTTCGCTTCCAAAGAGCGGCAGCGCCTCCTCGGCGGATTCGGCCTCGATCACCTCGTGCCCGAGTTCGGCCAGCATGTCGGCGGTCGCCATCCGGATCAGCGCATTGTCTTCGACCAGAACCACTCGCAGCGCCTGCGACGCGGCTGGCGAGACGGGCGCGGGCATGGCGGAGATGGACGTCTCCTTTCGGCGCTCGGCGTTCTTCTGCGTTTCGTCGATGACATGCCGGATCTTGCGGGCGAGCGCCTCGCGCGTGTAGGGCTTGGAGAGCAGCTGCACGCCGGGATCGAGCCGGCCGCCATGAACGATGGAGTTCTCGGTGTAGCCGGAGGTGAAGAGCACGGCGAGACCCGGCAGACGCTCCTTCGCCTTCTTCGCCATCTCGCTGCTTTTCAGCGGGCCAGGCATGACGACATCAGTGAAGAGCATATCGATGTGGATACCGCTTTCGATGACCGAAAGAGCGGCCGCCGCATCGCCGGCCTTCAGCACCCGGTAGCCGAGTTCCTGCAGCATTTCGACCACGGTGGTGCGCACACCCTCATCATCCTCGGCGACGAGAATTGTTTCCGGCCCGCCCTCGACGGGCGCATGCGGATCGACGACCTGCAGGTCTTCCTGCTGCAGCGAACGCGGCAGATACATCTTCACGGTCGTTCCGTGTCCGACCTCGCTGTAGATCTTCACATGCCCGCCCGACTGGCGAACGAAACCGTAGACCATGGAGAGGCCGAGCCCGGTGCCCTTCCCCTCCGGCTTCGTCGAGTAGAACGGCTCGAACACCTTGTCCAAAAGATCGGGCGAGATGCCCGACCCGGTGTCGGTCACCGAAATCGACACATACTGGCCGGGCACGACATCCTGGTGCTGCCTTGCATAGGCGTCGTCGACATAGGCGTTGCCGGCCTCGATCGTCAGATTGCCGAAGCCCTCCATCGCATCGCGGGCATTGATCGCGAGATTGAGGAGCGCGTTCTCGATCTGCATCGGATCGACCAGCGTGTTCCACAAGCCGCCCGAGACGACGGTCTCCACCTCGACGCCTTCGCCGATCGTGCGCCGGATCATCTCGTCCATGCCGCGGATCAAGCGCCCGGCATTGACCACGCGCGGATCGAGCGCCTGCCTGCGGCCGAAGGCAAGCAGCTGGGCCGCGAGCTTGGCGCCGCGTTCCACGCCGGCCAGCGCGTTGGTGATCTTGCGCTGCGCCTTGTCGTTGCCGATAACGTCGCGCGACAGGAGCTGGAGATTGCCCGCCACCACCTGCAGCAGATTGTTGAAGTCATGGGCGACGCCACCGGTCAAGTTGCCGATGGCCTCCATCTTCTGGGCCTGCTGCAGGGCAAGTTCGGTGTTGCGCAGAGCGATCGCCGCCTCGCGCTCTTCCGTCACGTCCCGACCGACCGCATGGATGGA
The DNA here is from genome assembly GCF_017741935.1 of Rhizobium sp. 16-449-1b. Classification (GTDB taxonomy): domain Bacteria; phylum Pseudomonadota; class Alphaproteobacteria; order Rhizobiales; family Rhizobiaceae; genus Rhizobium. Next base: position 177,680 of record NZ_JAGHMH010000028.1, read on the forward strand.
CGCGTCATAGGGAACCGCGGTCCAGGAGATCGTGCGGTAGCTCTTGTCCTTAGCCTGGTAACGATTTTCAAAGGAGAAGGTGGTCGCGCCCTCGCTGAGCTTGCCGACTTCGGCGAGTGTCGTCGCCATGTCCTCGGGATGGATGAAATCAAGAAAAGACCGGTTGATGAGCTCACTCTCCTCCCAGTCAAAGACCGTCTTCCATGCCGGATTGACCGCCGTTATCTTGGCCTCGAAGTCGGCGACCAACATGATATCGGTCGAGAGCCGCCACATCCGGTCGCGATCGGCGGTGCGTTCGGCGACGCGCTGCTCGAGCGTTTCGTTCAGCGCCTCGAGCTTCGCGCGGGTCTCGCGCTGGTCCTCGATATCGGTGTTCGTGCCGATCCAGCGGAAAACGCGGCCATCCTCGTCGCGCGAGGGCACCGCGCGGGCGATGTGCCAACGATAGGAACCATCGGCACGCCGCAGCCTGAGATCGGTCTCATAGGCCTCACCCGACGACAAGGCGAACCGCCAGCGGTCGGCCATGGCGGTGAAATCGTCGGGGTGGACGATCTTGGTCCAGGCGCCACCGTCGAGTTCGCCGGGTGCCGCACCGGCATATTCGTAGACGCGCTCGTTGAACCAATCGAGTTGGCCGTCGGGCCGCGCGGTCCAGACGTGGTTGGGGATCGCCTGGGCGAGAGCGCGGAAGCGGGCCTCGCTTTCCCTCAGTTCGCGCTGCGCCTTGCGGCGGTCGGTCACATCCTGCACGACGCCGACGAAGCGCAGCGGCTTGCCGCTAGCGTCGCGTTCGAACTCTCCCTTGCGGGCGATGACGCGCTTCTGGCCGTTGTCGGCGCGGCGGATGCGGTACTCGACGTTCAGGGGCGAGGCGCCGGCCGCGCGCGTCCTGCCGTTGGAGCTGATCTCGCGGTCTTCCTCGACGATCAGCCCTTCCAGTGTCTCGATGCGGACATCGGCGGCATCCTCATATCCGTAAATCTTGCAGAATTCCGGCGTGGCGTTGAGGATGTTGGTTTCGAGATCGAGCGAAAAAACGCCGACACCGCCGGCTTCCTGAGCCCGGCGCAGCCGCGCTTCAGCGTCGCTCAGCGCCTGTGCCGTCAAGTGCTCCTCCGTGCGGTCACGCAGAACCTTTACCAGCCCGACGGGCGTTCCATCCTCGTCGCGGATCGGACGGATTTCTCCGTTGGCCCAGAAGCGTTCGCCGGATTTGCGCAGGTGCCAGCGGTCGTGATGGGCGTTGCCCTGTCTCAGTGCCGCGGCCATCGCCTCGCTCGCCTTGTCGGCGGCGCGATCCTCTGGCGTGAAGAGCAGTTGCCAATGCTTGCCGGCGACCTCGTCTTCGGTCCATCCGAAGATGCGGCGCGCGCCCTCGTTCCAGCGCAGGATGATCCCATCCAGATCGAGAGCGAGAATGGCGTAATCGATGGCGCCGTCCATGATCTGCCGGCTTTGGCGCTCGGATGCTCGCAGCCCCTCCTCCGCCGCGACGCGGTCGGTCACGTCGGAGCCTTGGACAAAGACGCCGACGATGCTGCCATCCGGCTCCGTTACCGGTTGATAGACCAGATCGACATATTTCCGCTCGACCGGATCGTCGGACGAGACCTGCAGATCGACCGGCAGCGCCCGTCCCTCATAGGCGACGCCCGATGTGTAGACCTGATCGAGCAGCTCGTAATAACCCTGCCCGCGCAGCTCCGGCAACGCATCGCGTACCGACATGCCGACGACATTGCGCCCGCCGACAAGCTGGTTATAGGCCGCGTTCGTCAGCTCGAAGACATGATGGGGGCCGTGCATCATCGCGACGAAGCCGGGCGCCTGCTCGAACATGCGGCGCAACCGCTCCTGCTCGCCATTGCGCCAGCGCTCGGCCGCGACCTTGGCGGTCGTCTCGACCACGATCGCGATCACCCCGCACGGACGGCCGTCCTCATCCATGACGGGCGAATAATCGAGGTTCATGAAAACCTGTTCGGGCTTTCCTGTCCGGAAGAGCGTCAGCTCCTGATCCTGATAGGCGAGCGTCTTGCCCGCCAACCCCACCTTCATGACATTGTCGTTGAAATCCGCGACCTCCGGCCACCCCTCGCGGACCTTCGATCCCAGAAGCTGCGGATGCCGGCCGCCGGCGAAGACCGAATAGGCGTCATTATAGATCATGACGCCGTCTTCGCCCCAGAGTGTCACGATCGGCACTGGCGATTGCAGAATGGTCGAGGTCGTGACCTTCACGGCGTTCGGCCAAAGCGCAAGTGGACCGAGAGAGGTCTTCTCCCAGTTGAAGCCACGGATAAGCCGGGCGAGCTCGCCGTCATGGGCGAGAAAATCAAATTCATCAGGTTTCATGGACGTCGACCGGTTGCTCCCGCCAGTTATGTAGCGGAAACATCGACTTGGGGAAGTGGGGGCGGAGCGCAACCCAGCGCTTTATATTAGCGCCCGAACCGGGCGACAGGCGAAGACGACCACCTCACTGGTTTCGGCGCTTGCCTTCGAGAAGGTCGAGAACCGAATTGGCGGCATCCATGACGTTGGTTCCGGGCCCGAACACCGCCGCAACGCCGTGCTCCGTCAGAAACGCGTAATCCTGCCGGGGGATGACGCCGCCGACCACGACGATGATGTTTTCGGCGCCCTTCGCCTTCAGCACCTCGATCAGCTGCGGCGCCAGTGTCTTGTGGCCGGCGGCCAATGACGACATGCCGACCACATGCACCTTACTCGATATCGCGAGGTTCGCCGCTTCCTCTGGCGTCTGGAACAGTGGCCCCGCCAGCACATCGAAGCCGATGTCGCCGAAGGCCGAAGCGATGACTTTCGCGCCGCGATCATGGCCATCCTGTCCGAGCTTGGCGACCATGATTTTCGGCGCCCCACCCAGTGCTTCGGAAATGGCGGTCATTCGCGTGCGCAACTGCTGCAGCTCCGGCTCATCGCTATAGGCATTGCCATAGACGTTTTTGACGACTTCGGGCTCCGCCGTGTGGTCGCCGAAGACACGCCGCATCGCATCCGAAATTTCGCCGACGCTGGCGCGCGCCCGCGCCGCTTCCACCGCTGCCTCAAGCAGATTGCCCTTCCCGCTCTCGGCCACCTCGCGCAACCGGTCCAGCGTTTCCGCTACCTTGGCCGGGTCGCGGCGGCGGCGCGTCTCATCCAGACGCTTGATCTGCGAGGCCCGCACGGCGCTGTTGTCGATATCGAGAATGTCGATCGGTTCTTCGTTTTCCAGCCGGTACTTGTTGACGCCGACGATGATCTCGTCGCCCTTGTCGACCGCCGCCTGCCGCCGGGTTGCGGCTTCCTCGATCAACCGCTTCGGCAGTCCTTCGTTGACGGCCTTCGTCATGCCGCCAAGTGCCTCGACTTCCTCGATCAACGCCCAGGCCTTTTCGGCAAGCTCGTTGGTTAGGCTTTCGACATAATAGGATCCGGCCAGCGGATCGACCACCTTGGTGACGCCCGTCTCGTGTTGGAGGATGAGCTGCGTGTTGCGGGCGATGCGTGACGAGAATTCGGTGGGCAGCGCGATCGCCTCGTCGAAGGAATTGGTGTGCAGCGATTGCGTGCCGCCAAGCACGGCCGACATCGCTTCGAAGGCGGTGCGGATGATGTTGTTATAGGGGTCCTGCTCCTGTAGCGACACCCCCGACGTCTGGCAATGCGTGCGCAGCATCAGCGACGACGCCTTCTTCGGCGCGAACTCCTCCATGATCCGCGTCCACAACAGGCGCGCGGCGCGCAGCTTGGCGGCCTCCATGAAGAAGTTCATGCCGATCGCGAAGAAGAAGGACAGGCGGCCGGCGAACTCGTCGACATCGAGCCCCTTAGCGATTGCCGCGCGCACATATTCGCGCCCGTCGGCCAGCGTGAAGGCAAGCTCCTGCACCAGCGTCGCGCCCGCCTCCTGCATGTGATAGCCGGAAATCGAGATCGAATTGAAGCGCGGCATCTCCCTGGAGGTGTACTCGATGATATCGGCGACGATCCGCATCGAGGGCTCGGGCGGGTAGATGTAGGTGTTGCGGACCATGAACTCCTTGAGGATGTCGTTCTGGATGGTTCCGGAAAGGGCTGCCCGCGACACGCCCTGCTCCTCGCCGGCAACGATGAAATTCGCAAGGATCGGAATGACCGCGCCGTTCATCGTCATCGACACCGAGACCTTCTCCAGCGGAATGCCGTCGAATAGGATCTTCATGTCCTCGACGCTGTCGATCGCGACGCCCGCCTTGCCGACATCACCTTCGACGCGCGGATGGTCGCTATCATAGCCGCGATGGGTGGCGAGATCGAAGGCGACTGAGACGCCCTGCTGGCCAGATGCCAGAGCTTTGCGATAAAACGCGTTGGATGCCTCGGCGGTCGAGAAGCCGGCATACTGCCGGATCGTCCAGGGCCGGCCGGCATACATGGTCGCGCGCGGACCGCGGGTGAAGGGTGCGAAGCCCGGAAGCGAGCCCGGCTGCGCGACAGCGCTCTGATCGGCTTCGGTATAGAGCGGCTTGACGTCTATCCCCTCTGGCGTCTTCCACACGAGCGTATCCGGCGAAGCGCGAAGTTCCTTCTCGGCAAGCGCCTGCCAGTCCCCCAGTGTCCTCTCGCCAAGCGTCTTCTTCGTCATATCAAGCCTCCGCAGTCTTCTTTTACGGCAGGCTAGCATTTTATCCGCGCAGGATGCGAGGGCGGCGAGGCTATAAATATGACAGCTCTTTCCGCCTGGTCGATTATTCCGCTGCCGCGAAGGCCGGCGTTCGGTTTGGAAAGAAGGCGGCGATTTCGCTGATGAAAACGGCGCTTAGGCCTGGAGGCAATTGCCAGATCGCACGGGAATTGCTATGTAGTTTGCGTGGGAGCGAGCACGAAGAGTGCGATCTTCAGACAAAATTCACCATCAGCACTTGATTGTTTTAAAACGGTATTTTCCCGATACGGAAGATAACGAGCGGTTTTGTTTACTGACTCGTACGACCCATTTTCGGGGCTCGTTTTTGGTAGTTATCGATAGTGATCGCTATCGAGTCGGAGAGTCTGTATAGTCGCGACTTTCTACGGTTGACGATCAGCACGGCATGCGGAAAATTCACCCCAATATTCAAGAGACGCTCGATCCGCAGGCGCTTTCGCGCGCGGAGACGCTCGACATTCTTGATAGCATCTTCCCATTCGACCGGCGCGATCAGCTCGCGCAGCTGCTGACGGATGAAGATGCCCTCATCTTGAAAAGACTGGCGCAGAGAAATATCGCGCAGAATACAATCCGCGCTCTCGCCTCTGATTTGGGTTATCTTCAGGCTTGGGCTCGCGCCACGACTGAGAGGCCCCTGCCCTGGCCAACGCCAGAAGAGATGGTTTACGCCTTCATCTCGCAGCACCTTCATCGTGCAGCCGCTGCACCGGATGGACAGAGTGATTGCATGCCGCGCCACGTCGAGGACAGTCTGCGCCAGCGGACCCTTCTCAGAGGCTCCCTCCCACATGCCCCTTCGACCGTTCGTCGACGGATCGCAAGTTGGGCATTGCTGGCGCGAGAGCGTGGCCTGTCCGGCCCCTTCGACAGCGCGTCTGTCAAAGGAGCCATCAAGCAGGCGAAGCACAATGGCGGCCACACGCCCGTCTCAATGAGCGCCACGTCAATTACAGACGACATCCTCCGCCGTCTTCTCCAGACCTGCAAGAAGGACGGCATCGTCGGTCGCCGCGATCGCGCGATCCTGTTGCTGGCAGCAGAGGCCGGCGGCCAACGTCGCGCGGAGGTCGCCAGTCTCCGCGTCGAAGACCTGTCCATCGGAGGCAGCAACGATATTCACAAAAGGTACTCCCGTCGCACTCGGTTGACCGTCAGGATCGGCGCGGCGGAACGCGGCAACCAGGTGAACCTATCTGGCGAAGCGGCCAAGGCACTGATGGAATGGCTACGGGAAGGCAACATAGAGACCGGGCCCGTCTTCCGGAAAATCGATCAATGGGGCAATGTCTCGCGACGGATGCTGACACCGCAGTCGGTCAATCTGATCGTCAAGACCCGTGCGAAGAAAGCGGGCATCGATCCGTCGTCAGTGTCTGCTCAGGGATTGCGATCCGGCAACCCGGCTAGGGCACGAAGGCGCGAGCGCAACCCCTCGCCCGCGGTTGCGACTGAAAATGAAGGTCGGAGCGAAGAGGTCTCTATCGGGGGCGGGACGTAATCCGCCGGTCAATTCGTCACCCGCCGTCCACTCTTGAAATCAGTTGATCCCCGCATCATCTATCTGTCACCACCCGTATCGATAGCCTGCAGAGTGAGCCGTGAGCTCACACGCTTTTGCTGTCCGGGAACGAAGGGCGCTCCTCGAAAGAGTTGAGCGCCCTTTCTGTTTTGGCGTCATCACCAACCCGGCGCCACCGCGATTGAGAAGATCCGGCGACATACGAGATCCCGGCGACCGGCACGCGCTTTGGGCGTCGGGCGATATAGAGTGAGGCACCGACAGGCGCTCTCGTGTGATCAATTCAGCACGCAACCTCTCTCCAACCCAACACCGTACAGGCCGCTTGCGCGCCTCAGGCATGCGGCCGAGGAGGGAGAGGGGAGCACCATTCGTCGGCACCGGACAGGCAGCATTGCCCTCCCAACGGCAGCCGGCCATGCGTCGGTCGCAGCACGACGACGCGTGAACCACCTGTTCAAAACCCCTCACGGGGCGAGACGCCGACGGCGGGCCGTGTTATCGTTCCTATGTCTTACTGGGATCAGCTGCAGTCGCCGATTATCGGCGCGCACAAAGCAAGCCGACGACAACCGGGCCATCGCCCTGTGGGGCGCGACAGCCTCGATCGACCGATCGAGTTCCCCGCGGGGAACAGAGCGCCGCTGCCGCCTGATGGGTGGCCAAATCGACGTTCCCCGCGGGGAACTCGGCAATTTGCAGCCAATTGCGAATCGCGCTACTTCTTCAACTACGCAAAAAGTGCGAATTATCGTTTTTTAGCGAAACAACAGGCGGGTTAACTCAGCATTAACCATCTCGGCGCTTAGGTTATTGAACCCGAATTGAGGATAGAATCGTGAACCGGCACTTGAGCAGCCTCGACTTCATGCAGAGCTTTTCCACCAAGCTGGAACTGGCTCTGCAAAATCTATCGATGGCACAATATCCACCTGACGCCCGCAGAGAACTACGGAAGTTCACGTCGTCGGAAGTCGCATCGCTTCTCGATGTCTCCGAAGCCTACATCCGCCAGATCGTCGTGAAGGAAAAAGGGCCCGCGCCGGAGACAACGGCCAATGGCCGCCGCATGTATTCTCTGGAACAGATACTCGAACTGCGCATGACGCTCGCCGAGAAGGGCCGCAAGAAGTGGATGAACCCGCGGCGCGTCAATGGCGAAGCCTGCCAAGTTCTGGCCGTCACCAACTTCAAGGGCGGATCGAGCAAGACCTCGACCACTATCCACCTCGGCCACTATCTCGCCCTCAAGGGCTACCGCGTGCTGGCCGTCGATCTCGACCCGCAGGCATCGCTGACCAGCCTCCACGGGAACCTTGCGGATTTCAATCCGCGCGAAGACGAAACGCTCTATGCGGCGATCCGCTTCGAGGATCCAAAGCCGACGCGTTCGCTTATTCACCAGACCCATATCGTAGGCTTCGACGTAATCTGCGCCGGCCTCGATCTCACAGAGTTCGAAACCGCGGTCGCCCTCGAAATGCGCAAGAGCGGTGGCACCAGCTTCCTGCTGCGTGTCTCGCAGGCGCTTGAGCAGGTCGCCGACGACTATGACGTGATCCTGATGGATTCCGCGCCGTCGCTAAACTTCTTGACGCTGTCGTCGCTGACCGCTGCGACCGCCGTCATCATCCCGGTGCCGGCGCATATGCTGGATGTCGATTCCACCGGCAAGTTCCTGGAGCTCGCATCCTCCTACATGCAAATCCTGAGCGACATGGGCGCTTCGACGCAGTGGGATTTCGCGAAGTTCCTCGTCACCAAGTTCGAAGCCAACGATCACCCGCAGGCGAACATGACCGCGCTGATGCGTCAGGTCTTCGGCGATGATCTCTTGTTGAACATGGTGACGAAATCCACGGCTGTTGCCGATGCGCTGACCTGGAAGCAGAGCCTGTACGAAGTGCAGCGTTCGAGGTTCTCCGCACCGAAGACCTACGACCGTGCCATGGAATCGATCAACGCCTCGAACGCCGAGATCGAAAAACTACTCTGGAATGCATGGGGGCGTGAATGAGCCGCAAAGACTCTCGGGGCATGTTCGCCAATGTGCTCGGCCAGCTCGACCAGCCATCGGCGACACCGCCGCAGGCCAAGACAACATCGCCGCATCTTTTGAAGGTTGCCGCCGGCGTGCGCCAGATTCAGGAGAAGGGCGAGGTTCTCGACCGTCTGCTGAAGGATGGCGACCATATCGTCGACGTCGATCCCGATGACGTCGCACCCTCGACCATTCCCGATCGCTTCGACGGCGCCTATGACGACAGCGCCATCGAGGACATCGCCGCATCGATCAGCGAGCGCGGCCAGATCGTGCCTGGCCTGATCCGTCCGTTCAAGAATGGTCCGAAGCCTTACCAGATCGTCTTCGGCCGCCGCCGCCTAGCAGCCGCCAAGAAGCTCGGCCTGAAGTTTCGCGCCATCGTTCGTGAGCTCACGGATGAAGAGGCGATCGTCTTCCAGGGCGAAGAAAACGCCAACCGCAACGATCTGTCCTTCATCGAGAAGTGCGCTTTCGCACTGTCTCAGGAACAGGCGGGATACAAGCGCGACATCATTTCGGCGTCGCTGGCAACCGGCAAGTCGCATATCTCGGAAATGTTGCGCATCGCATCGGCCGTTCCGCGCACCACCATGCTGGTCATCGGTTCGGCACCGGATATCGGTCGTCGCCGCTGGATCGAGTTCGTCGATATCTTCGTGGCGCGTCCCGATGCCGCCGAATGCGTGGAAGAGGCCCTCTCGGAGGTCAAGCGCAGTTCGGAGACCGACCGCTTCGCCTTGGCACTTGCGGCCCTCAAGACCGCTGCCGCCAAGCCTGCCGTTACAGAGACACCGCAGACAGCCGAGATCCGTGCAAACGGTTTTCTTCTGGCAACCGTCAGCTACCCGAAATCAGGTCCGCGCATCAGCTTCACCAAGGCGGTGCCGACCAGTTTCGTCGATTTTCTGAATGATCGCATGGAGACGCTTCACGGCGAATTCCTGCAGTCCGTAGACAACAAGAGCAAAGGATAACGCCGCAAAAGAAAAAAGCCCCCGGACGTTGCCGTCGCGGAAGCTCTTCTCATTGGTTTAGCAGCTAGAGAATCGCACTTCCTCGAATCACTGTCAAGCATCTTTGGCACCGTTTTGGTGGACGAACTTCTTTTGCCTTGGAAAAGGTGAAGGTGATGGAAGGCCAATTTGTAACGACGCCCTTTGGGCGGCGAGCGATGTCGCTTGGCATGCTCGCAAATCAGGTCAGAGCCCAGCAGATCAAGCCGGGCTATTCGATCGATAAGTGGAAGCTCTACCGTTCCCTGTGTGAGGCCAAGCCCTTGCTCGGCGTGACGGATCGTGCGCTCGCCGTCTTGAACGCGCTTCTGAGCTTCTATCCGCAAAACGAACTGTCGGAAGAAAGCGGGCTGGTGGTGTTTCCCTCCAATGCCCAGCTGTCTCTGCGCTCTCATGGGATGGCCGAACAGACCATCCGGCGTCATCTGGCAGCGCTTGTCGATGCCGGCCTTTTGACCCGCAAGGACAGCCCGAACGGAAAGCGTTATGCGCGCAAGGATCGCTCCGGCTCCATTCGCGATGCGTTCGGCTTTTCGCTTGCGCCTTTGCTTGCCCGTGCCGAGGAGATCGAGCATCTGGCGGCAAAGGTCGTGGCGGAGAAATTGTACGTCCAGCATTTGCGTGAGCAGATCAGCCTGTTTCGCCGGGATATCGCCAAGCTGATCGAAGCCGCGATCACCGACCAGGTTCCGGGCGAATGGGCTCAGACTTTCAACGAGTTTCGCGACATTGTCGAAAGCGTTCCGCGCGCTCCAACGACCACCGAGCTGGAAGTTGTATGCGATCTGATCGAACGTTTGCGCCTGAAAGTGCTTAACCATCTGGATATACAGCTAAAATCGAAAAATTTGAGCGCCAATCCCTATCAAAATGAGCGCCACATACAGAATTCCAATTCCGAATCTATTCTTGATTCTGAAGCGCCTGCTCAAATCGAGAACCGGCAACACGCGGATGGGCATAAGGTCGAGCAAGATCGAGAAGATGCGAACAATGCGGTTCCTTGGAGATCTGTCTCGGTATCCATTCCGTCTTTGCCTGAACCCAACATGGTCGGCTCCGATGACAGAGCTGCGACGATCATTTCGAAGGCTGGGGATAACCGGGGATCAGAACTGAAATCCTTCCCGCTGAGCCTCGTGCTGCAGGCATGCCCTGATATCGCGGCCTATGGGCCCGGTGGCGGCATTCGAAGCTGGCGGGATCTCATCAGTGCTGCATCCGTCGTCAAATCGATGCTGGGCGTCACACCGTCGGCCTATCACGACGCCTGCACCATCATGGGCTACGACAATGCCGCGACCGTCATCGCCTGCATTCTCCAGCGCGCCACCAAGATCAACTCCGCAGGCGGCTATCTGAGAGACCTGACGCGGCGTACGGAGAAGGGTGAGTTCGCGATCGGGCCAATGCTGATGTCGCTCGTCAGAAGCAATGGAGGGCCTGCCACCACGCTGCAAAGCTGACCGGAGGGCTCGGGTCCGTTGTCCGTCAGGACGCTTATCCAGTCGAATGATCGTAGAGCACGTTGCCGGTCGCGCCATCGACGCCGGAGAGGCTAACCTCGTATCCCCAGAGGTGGCGGATATGGGTGAGGGTTTCGTTTCGGCTGGTCTCTTCGAGAAGAAGGCCGTCATTGACCGTGTGCTTCAGCCGGAGCCTGCGGTCGCCGAGGAGATCGACGTCGACGACCTGGATATCGGGTTGCCTGGCGCTGACATCGTAGCTGCGGGCGAGAGCCGAGCGGATCTCCGCATAGCCGCGCTCGTTGTGGATTGAGGAGACCTCGCAGAACTTGTCGGCCGCCATGTCGGACAGCCGGAAGAGCCGGAACTTGCGGATCACGGCTGGGCTTAGATATTGCAGGATGAAGGATTCATCGCGGTGGTTTGCCCATGCGTCGCGCAGCGTGCCCATCGGGTCGTTGTTGCCGGCCATGGAGGGGAACCAGTTCCGATCCTCGTCGGTCGGATTGGTGCAGATGCGCTCGATATCCTGCATCATCGCGAAGCCGAGCGCATAGGGGTTGATGCCCGAGAAGCGGGGATCGTCGAAGCCCGGCTGGAAGACGACGTTGGAATGGCTGCTCAAGAGCTCCAGCATGTTGCCTTCACTGATCTTGCCCTGGTCGAACAGGCGATTGATGATCGTGTAGTGCACGTAGGTCGCGCATCCCTCGTTCATCACCTTGGTTTGGCGCTGCGGGTAGAAGTATTGGGCGATGATGCGCACGATCCTGAGGATTTCGCGCTGCCATGGCTCCAAGATCAGGCTGTGCTTCTCGATGAAGTAGAGAAGGTTCTCCTCCGGCAGGTTGAGCGCTTTCTTGCGTTCGGAGGCATTGCGCTCCGCCTCATGCGGATCGCGGCTGTCGACGGAAGAGGGCAGGGTGCGCCAGAGGTCGCTATAGGTCTGCTCCTCATATTCCAATCGTTCACGCGCCCGCTCGCGCACCTTCTCGGAGGAGAGGCGGGGAGGGCGGCGATAGCGAAAGACGCCGTTGTCCATCAGCGCATGGGCGGAATCGAGGATCGCCTCGACCGCCTCGGTACCGTGTCGCTCCTCGCACTTGGCGATATATTTCTTGGCGAAGTCCATGTAGCCGAGAATGGCGCCGGCATCGGTCCACTGGCGGAACAGATAGTTGTTCTTGAAGAAGTGGTTATGCCCGAAGGAGGCGTGGGCGATGACCAGCGTCTGCATGGCCATCGTGTTTTCCTCCATCAGATAGGCGATGCAGGGGTTGGAATTGATGACGATCTCGTAGGCGAGCCCCCGGTGGCCCTTGCGATAGAGACTGTCCTCATAGATGAAGCGCTTGCCGAAGGACCAGTGCTGGTACATTAGCGGCATGCCGACCGAGGAATAGGCGTCGAGCATCTGTTCCGACGAGATGATCTCCAGCTGGTTCGGATAGATATCGAGCCCCATCTCGCCGATCGCGATATCCTGGATGGCGTCGTGGACGATCGATAGCGTTCCGAAATTCCAGTCGGAGCCTTCAAACAGCAGCTCGGAGCTCTCCGCTCGCTTCGCCATATCGGTCTTCCCTCAGTTATGCGTACGCGCGCCGGCTTTGCGGCTGAAGAGCTTGCGAAAGACCGGGTAGATATTGCCGGGTCTTGCGATGCGGGCCATGTGGAAGTTGGGGACCTCGCCATCGACCGTGCGATAGGCGCGCCAAAGCGAAGTGCCGTTGTCGGTGGCGCCGAATATCTCGGTCTCCCGTTCGTCGATGATCTCGACATAGGCGTAATACTGGCAAAGCCGCATCAGGTCGCCGCGCAGGAGCGCCGCACATCGCTCGGAATCGCCGCTGCTGTTGTCGCCGTCGGAAGCCTGCGCTGCGTAGATGTTCCACATGTCGGCCGGATAGCGCGCCTCGATGATCCGCTGCATCTCCTCGAGAGCCGTGGAGACCACCGTGCCGCCGCTCTGCTTGCTGTAGAAGAAGGTCTCCTCGTCGACCTCATGCGCCTCGTCTGTGTGCCGGATGAAGATGATGTCGATCCGGCCGTAACGGCGCTTGAGAAAGAGATGCAGCAGCACGAAGAAGCGCTTGGCGAGATCCTTCTCGCGCTCGCCCATCGAGGCCGAGACGTCCATCAGGCAGAACATCACGGCATTGGCGTTCGGCACCGGCTGGCGCTCGAAGCGGTTGAAGCGGACGTCGACGGGATCAACATAGGAAATCCGCCGGCGGCGGCGCTCCAGCGTCGTCAGCTCGTCGCGCAGGGCTGTCAGCTTGCGGCGGGTCTCGGTCGAGAGCGGCGTCTCTGCTTCGAGCGCCGCGATCTCGTCGGTGATAAGTTTCACCTGCCGCTCGCTCGGCCGCTGCAAGGCCATGCGCCGGCCGAAGCTGTTGCGCATCGTGCGGCCGATATTGATGTTGGTGGGGGAGCCAGAGGTGGTGAAGCCGACGCGTTGCGGCTTGAATGTGACTGTCTCCTTCAAGCTCAGCTTGACCAGATCGGGCAGTTCGAGGTCCTCGAAGAAGAGATCGAGCACCTCCTCGCGCGACAGGATGAACTGAAAATCGTCATCGCTTCCGCCGCCGCCCGCGCCATGTCCACCTCCGCCGCCCGCGCCACCATCGGGCTTCGAGATCCGGTCGCCGGCGGAAAACTCCTTGTTTCCCGGCAGCACATGTTCCCGGTTGCCCGATGTGGAGGAGGGGCGAAAGCTCGGCTCGCCGGCGCCGCGCGCGGGCATCGGAACACCATGGGCGGTGTCGACATCCGCTATCTTGTCGGACTTGATCTGATCCTTGATCGCCCGCTTCAGCTCGTCGCGGGCGCGTTTCAGGAATCGTTGCCGGTTGCCGAGGCTCTTGTCCTTCGGGTTAAGCCGGCGGTCGATGAAATTCGGCATGCGCCAATCCCTCGCTTTGGCTCCGGTTTTGGCATCGTCAACCGGCCTTGTTCACCCGCATGTACCAATCGACCAGTCGGCGGACCTGGCGCGCGGTATAGCCACGCTCGATCATACGCTGAACGAATTCGTCATGCTGCTTCTCGGTCGAGCTGTCCTTCTTGGAGCCGAAGCTGATGACGGGCAGCAGATCCTCGACTTGACCGAACATCCGCTTTTCGATCACCTCGCGCAGTTTCTCGTAGCTCGTCCATGCCGGATTGCGGCCGCCATTGCGCGCCCTTGCCCGCAGCGTGAACTTCACCACTTCGTTGCGGAAATCCTTGGGATTGGCGATGCCGGCGGGCTTTTCGATCTGCGAAAGCTCACTATCCAGGATTTCGCGGTTCAGAATCTGGCCGGTATCGGCATCCTTGAAATCCTGGTCCTCCAGCCAGGCATCCGCATAGGATATGTAGCGGTCGAAGAGGTTTTGGCCATATTCGCTGTAGGATTCGAGATAGGCCTTCTGGATTTCGTGGCCTATGAACTCGGCATAGCGGGTGGCGATCTCCGACTTGATGAAGTCGAGGTAACTGGCCTCCATTTCCTTCGGAAACTGCTCGCGCTTGATCGCCTGCTCGAGGATGTACATCAGGTGTACGGGATCGGCGGCAACCTCCTTGGTGTCGTAGTTGAAGGTCTCCGACAGAACCTTGAAGGCAAAGCGGGTGCTGATGCCGTTCATGCCCTCGTCGACGCCGGCGACATCGCGATATTCCTGCACGGACTTGGCCTTGGGATCGGTATCCTTCAGGTTCTCGCCGTCGTAGACGCGCATCTTGGTGTAGAGCGGCGAGTTCTCATGGCGGATCAGGCGGGTCGCCACCGTAAAGCGGCTCAGGTTTTCGAGAACCTCCGGCGCGCAGGCGCTCTTGGCGAGCTCGCTTTCGCGCAGCAGCTTCTCGTAGATCTGCCGTTCCTCGGTCACGCGCAGGCAATAGGGCACCTTGACCACGAGGATGCGGTCGAGGAAGGCCTCGTTGTTGCGGTTGTTCTTGAACTGCTGCCACTCGGATTCGTTGGAGTGGGCAACCACGATGCCTTGGTAGGGGAAGGCGCCGAAGTTTTCGGTGCCGTTGTAGCTCCCCTCCTGCGTTGCCGTCAGCAGCGGATGCAGCACCTTGATAGGCGCCTTGAACATTTCGACGAATTCAAGCAACCCCTGCGTCGTGCGGTTGAGGCCGCCGCTGTAGGAATAGGCATCGGGGTCGGCCTGGCTGTAGTTTTCGAGCTGCCGAATATCGACCTTGCCGACCAGCGCCGAAACGTCCTGGTTGTTCTCGTCACCCGGCTCGGTCTTGGCGATGGCGATCTGGCGAAGCCTCGATGGCATCAGCTTCACGACGCTGAAACGCGAGATATCGCCGCCGATCTCGTCGAGCCGCTTGGTGGCCCAGGGGGAAATCAGTCCGGTGAGACGGCGTCTGGCAATCCCGTACTTGTCTTCCAAGAGATCGGACATGCGCTCCGGCTGGAAGAGACCCAGCGGTGATTCGAAGACCGGGCTCACCTGCCCGTCGATCGCCAGTGTGTAGATCGGGAAGCGCTCCATCAGCTTCTTCAGCCGTTCGGCGAGAGACGACTTGCCGCCGCCTACGGGACCGAGGAGGTAGAGGATCTGCTTGCGCTCTTCGAGGCCCTGCGCGGCATATCTGAAATAACCGACGATCCGCTCGATCGTGTCTTCCATTCCATAGAAATCGGCAAAGGCGGGATAAATCTTGACGGTGCGGTTGGAGAATATGCGGCCTAATCGCTCATCGGCGCTTGTGTCGATTAGTTTAGGTTCGCCAATGGCTTCCACCATGCGTTCCTGCGCGGTGGCATATAGTCGTTTGTCATCACGGCAGGCCAGGAGGTATTCCTGGAGACTTAGCTCTTCTTGCGCGGCGTTCGTATAGATCTCCGAAAACAGATCGAATACGTCGCTTTCGCTCTTCTGCATCTTTGCTCTCCCGCGGCCGGTTGAATGAGGACGGGATCGCTACGTGTCGGCTCGCGAGATAGAACGCGTCAGACTATTTTATTACAATGCGCTTACGAAGTTCGGGACAGTCTGTAGCCGATAGCCGCGATACTCGTCAGACTCACATTATGCAGCCGACGTGGCAGATCGCCAAGGGCGCAGATAGGTTTTCACTCTTTTTTGCACGATATGTGACAAATCTCGTTCATGCACAAAAAAGGGGCCGCTGAACGGCCCCTTTCTGTTGCTTTGCGCTGACGTTTAGTTTGGCAGAGCGTAGGCGATGACGTAGTCGCCACGGATATCCGACTGGCGTGCGCCGCCGGCCGAGATGATGACGTACTGCTTGCCTGTCTTCGGCGACTTGTAGGTCATCGGGCCGCCCTGGCTGCCGACGGGCAGACGGGCTTTCCAGACTTCCTTGCCGGTCGCCGTGCTGAAGGCGCGCAGGTAGAAGTCCTGCGTACCGGCGATGAAGATCAGGCCGCCCTGAGTGGCAAGCGTGCCGCCGAGCGTCGGCATGCCGATCGGGATCGGCAGACCCATCTTGATACCGAGCGGGCCGGTATCTTCAACGGTGCCGACAGGAACCTGCCAGGCGATCTTCTGCGTCTTCATGTCGATTGCCGTCAGGCTGCCGAAGGGCGGAGCCTGGCAGGGAATGCCGAGCGCCGACAGGAAGCGGTTCTTGTCGACCGCGTAAGGCGTGCCCTTCATCGGCACGAGGCCCATGCCGGTGTTGACGGACTCACCACCGCTGTTGACGGCCTTGGTCGGTGCGGCTTCCTTCATCTGGATCCACAGGCCGAGGCGCATGTCGTTGACGAAGATGTAGTTGGAGTTCGGATCGGTCGAAAGGCCGCCCCAGTTCATGCCACCCAGCGAGCCCGGGAAGTTGAGCGCGAGGTCGGTGCCCGGAACCGTGTAGACACCATCGTAGCGCATGCCCTTGAAGGCGATGCGGCACAGCAGCTGGTCAAACGGTGTTGCACCCCACATGTCGCTTTCGGTCAGCGTCTTGGCGCCGATCTGCGGCATGCCGACGGAGAGCTTCTGGGTCGGAGCATAGGGCTCGTTCGGGATGTTGCCGGGCTTGACCGGGACATCGTCGACCTTGGTCAGCGGCTGACCGGTTGCGCGGTCGAGCACGTAGAGCTGGCCGGCCTTGGTGCCGAACACCAGAGCCGGAACCGTGGTGCCATCGGCCTTCGGGAAGTCGATGAACGAAGGCTGCATCGGAACGTCGAAGTCCCACAGATCGTTGTGAACGGTCTGGTAGACCCACTTCTCGCGGCCGGTGGTGGCGTCCAGCGCCAGCATCGAGGCGCCGTACTTGTGGTCGAGATCCGTGCGGGTCGCGCCGTAAAGGTCGACCGATGGGCTACCGACCGGCATGAAAACGGTGTTGGTAGCCGGATCATAAGACATCGATGCCCAGACGTTCGGGGTCGAACGCGTGTAGCTTTCGCCCGGAGGCGGCAGGAGCGTGATATCAGGGTTGCCAGGGTCGAATGCCCAACGCAGCTGGCCGGTCACGACATCGAAGCCGCGCATGACGCCGCCAGGCATGTCGGTGCTGACGTTATCGGCAACGCGGCCGCCGACGACGACGGTGGTGCCGGCAAGCGTAGGCGCCGAGGTCAGAACGTAGCTCGGATCAGCCGCCTGGCCCATACCGACCTTCAGGTCGACGCGGCCATTGGTGCCGAAGTCAGGGCAGAACGCGCCGGTGTCGGCGTCGAGCGCGATCAGCTCGGCGGTGATCGTGTTCATCAGGATCCGGCGTTCGCAAAGCGCGCCGGGTGCGACGTTGACCGCGGTGACCGGCGTGGAGTTCGGTGCCGAAGGCTGTTCGAGCGCGCGCGTCGCATCGAAATAGGCGAGGCCACGGCAACGCATCCAGACGGACGACTTGGCGTTGATCTCGGCCTTCCAGATTTCCTTGCCAGTATCGGCATCGATCGAGATGACGTTGTTGTGCGGGGTGCACACGAACACGCGGTCGCCGACCTGCAGCGGGGTTTCCTGGTCCTCCGCGCCGTTGGCGCCGGGGCTGATCGGCGTGTCGCCGGTGTGGTATTCCCACGCAACCTTCAGATCGTTGACGTTATCGACGTTGATCTGATCGAGCGCCGCGAAGCGGCTGCCGCCCGAGGTGTTGCCGTAGGCTTCCCAGTTCTTCTGCTCGCGAGCCGGGTCGACCGGCGTACGGGCCGGGCCGGCGCCGCTGGCCACGACCGGCGGATGCGGAATGAACATGCCGTAGAAGGCTGCGCCGGTGCCGATCGCGAGGATCAGAGCAAGGCCGAACGAAGCGCCGTAAGCGGGCGTGCGGCCGGCCGAGCGACGCAGCAGCGGGAAGGAGAGCGCAACGACGATGGAGCCGACGGCAATCGCCAGCAGTCGCGAGATCAGCGGCCAGAACTCAAAGCCGGCGTCCCAGATGGCCCAGATAGCCGAGAGCACGAAGATGAGCCCGAAGAGCAGGGCGCCCAGCGGCTTGCGCCGAATGATGAGCAGGCCTGCGATGACCAGTCCGATGCCGGCGAGCAGGAAGTACCAGCTGCCGCCCAGCGAGACGAGCTTGCCGCCGCCGATAGCGAAAAACAACCCGGCGAGCGTGACGACCACGCCGAGCAATACCAGCCACAGGCGACCTAACAGCGCCGGTGGGTTCGGTGATTTATCCATTGAATAGCCTCATTGCATATCCGGCAAACGAAAATGGAAAGCCTGCAACGCGAAATGCTCGCCGCGCTCGTCCGCCGTTCGGTTAGCTGTCTTAACGACAGCAGGCGAAAAGTGGCAGTTTCGAGCGCATGCAGGCAGGCGAACCATGATTTACGAAAAGCGGCGCATTCGGCGCCAATCCGGGAAATCTGCAAAAGTCCATCAGGCTCGTCCTACGTGGTTCGAAGATTCACGCGTCAGGCACCGACGGAGGGAGACAGCACCTTAACGTCTCCAACCCTGCGCTGGATATATCGCCAGCGGCTGCATGGTGGCAAGTGCTATTTTAGACGGATGAATAACGAGCGGCGAGGGGATCGCGGGCTCGGATTCTGCGTTGGGAAAGCATTCCGGATTCCGGCGCTCAAAGTTTCAGAACGGGTTCGTCGTGGCGCTTTCGATCTTCACCGGTTTCTTGTTCGACAGCCGTTCGATGCAGCCGGCATAGGTGGCATGCATGGGATAGATACGCGATGTCGGAATGACCCAGTCGGGCTCATTGCCCTGGAACGAGACATTGATGTCAGCCATTCCGCTGAGTGCGGCGCGAATAATACCCTGAACACCGCCCGCATTCGAATTCCCAGGCAGGCTCCAGACACGCAGGCTCTTGCTGTCGGCGCCGATGGCAGGCACCTCCATGCTGTTGCTCTTACCTGTTACCGAAACCTGTGTGGAGAGGTGCTCCGGGAGCGACCATGCATCGTTCTTGATGATCCAGGACGCATCCTTGAGGCTTTCGCGGAATTCGACGGTCTTTCCCGTCATGCTGTCCCAAACCAGCGCGCAATAGGGCTCGCCGCCATTATGGACATAACCGATCGACCATTGGCGGGACGATCCGATCCATTCCTCGGTGCCGTTGGCAACCAGCGGAGCGGCGGCGCTGAAGAGAGCGGCAGCAAGAACAACTCTCGCGGAAAGAACGGCGAACGGTCTCATTTTTCCGTACCTCAGTGCAACACGGCTTGGCCTTCAGGGCGTTGCCCTTGAACCGTCCTTGTCGCACAAACAGGTTTCAAACCGGTGAATCGCCGCGCTTCCCGTTCGTCACGACTGCCTGCTTGTGTGTCAGGGTGTCGATCGGCACGTCTCCGATGTCGGCCAACTGCATGCGGGCAAACGGTGCCGCGCCCGTTGGTATCGAGTAGGCCCGCGGCGCTACGAGTGGATGGCAGTAAGCGCTGCGATGACTTCCCGCGCCGCGCGCTGGCCGCTTTGAAGCGCACCGTGTGCGGTCGAGAAATCGCTCGTGTGGGTAGCCTCGCCGGCGAAAAAAACGCGCTCGTCGAAGGGCTTGGCAAGCGCGATACGGGCGTCGGCCTGGCCGGGCAGGGCGTGGCTATACGCGCCTCCGATCGAAGCCGTTCTTGCCCAATCCGACGCTATGAGCGGACGAAGATTGCGCCTGATGTCGCCGCCGAAGAGACGCACGAGCTGATCCGTCGCGCGGGCGAATACAGCCTTATGGCCCTCTTCTGCCACGAGGCGCGCCCCCGCACCACCCAGGTAGCACTCGATCACGGGCTGGCCGAACGGCCGAATATAGTAGCTGCCGGTCGAAGCATCCCGGGGATCGCCGATGAGGTGGGTCTCATTCTCGAAGGGCGCCGATCCGGTGATTTCGAAAAACAGTTTCTCGTTCCAGCCTAGAGGCAGACGCTGCGCCGCCTGCCGCCAGGGGTCAAAGGCGGATGGCCAGCGGATCGAATCTCCTGCCAATACGTTGGTGGATGTGGTGACGATCACCGCTTTGGCGCGCACTGTCCCTGAAGGCGTCTTGACCTCAACGCGCCGCCCGTCAAGCGTGATGGCCTCAACGGGCGTGGACAGGCTGACGACCGCCTGAACAGGCATTGCGGCGCTGACAAGCGTGCCGTAGCCCGCGGGCACACGCCAGTTGAGATCAGTCGAGGCCTCGTCGTAGGCGGCGTAGTCCTTGCAGGAAATGCGCTGGAGTTCGTCTCCGCTGATGTAGCCGCTCAGCGCCTGCAGATAACTCGTCCACCCGTCCGCCGGATCGATCGCGTCGGCGGCGACGTCGGAGCGAGGGGGATTGGTCGCAACACGCTCGCTCCACCGTTCAAACGCCAGGTACGCATCTTCTCGTTCGGATTGGGTAAAACCCAGATCACGGAACTGATCACCCCAGGCGGACGGTCCGCTATCGACATCAAAGCCGATCTCGCCCGCCAAGCCGACCCAGGGATTTCTGTCGGCGGAGTGCAGCCAGCCGCAGCCGATATCGACGACACTGCCTGCCGCTTGTTGTGTAAAGGCGCGGCCACCGGTCCGGGGTAGGGCTTCCAGAACCAGGACCTTCAACCCGGCTTCGGCGAGACCGCGGGCAGCGCCTGTGCCAGCGGCGCCAGCGCCAACGACTACGACATCAGGATCTTCGGTCATCTACATTGCCTAGGTGGTTCTCTTGGCAAGCCGGGCATGAAACGGCTCGGTAAATATGAACTCTAAAATAACGCATCGATCAATTCCGGTCATGTCCCAACGGTCGCCGGCGGCTCTGTGCCGGATCGTGCGGAGCATCGAATTTCTCGTCAAGCGAAATACCGCCCAGCGCTTGGTTCTTCCCCTGCTATCCGGTTGCGTTTTCAGCGGGCGAGACAATCGGCGAGATCGGCGCTATACGTCGGTGGAGTTATGTCCGGGGTTCATGAATGCAGCGCGAAGAGTTGGTCGATCTGAATGCTTTCCTGATGGTGGCGGAAGAGCAAAGCTTTACGCGCGCCGCAGCCAAGCTTGGTACCTCGCAATCGGCGCTCAGCCACACGATCAGGCGTTTGGAGACAAGGTTAGGCGTCCGGCTTCTCACGCGCACGACACGGAGCCTTGCGCCCACGGAAGCAGGCGAGCGCCTGCTTGGTACGTTGCGGCCCGCGCTGGATAGCATTGCCACGGAGCTCGGTTCGCTGAGCGAGCTGCGCGAAAGGCCGGCCGGAACGATCCGCATCACGACGTCCGAGCACGCGGCCAACACCGTGCTCTGGCCGACGCTCGAACGAATGCTCGTCGACTATCCCGACATTCACGTCGAGCTCAGCATTGATTCCGGCCTGATCGATATCGTCACCGAACGGTTCGACGCGGGCGTTCGGCTGGGAGAGGCGTTGGCGAAGGACATGATCGCGACGCGCATTGGTCCCGCCTTACGTATGGTGGTGGTTGCGTCACCGGCCTATTTCGAAGGCAAGAGCAAGCCGGTTCTGCCACAGGATCTAGCCGACCACACCTGTATAAACCTGCGCCTGTTAAGCGCGGGTGGGCTCTATACTTGGGAGCTGGAAAAGGACGGGCGCGAGGTCAGGGTTCGCGTCGATGGCCAGCTTACCTTCAACAATGTCCGCATGATCGTTCGTGCGGCTGTCGCCGGCTTCGGCCTTTGCTTCGTGATGGAGGACATGGTGGCCGAGCATCTTGCTGACGGCAGGCTTGTGCGCGTGCTGGAGGACTGGTGCCCGCCATTTGCCGGCTATCATCTCTATTACCCCAGCCGCCGCCAGCCATCCGCCGCCTTTGCTGTCCTCGTGGACGCATTGCGGTATCGCGGCTGATCCACAGCGGTGCCGCCTAGCCAATGGCGCTGCTCCGGCAAGAAATCAGGCGGCGCGGCATCGAGTAACGCCGCGCCCGCAGTCGCATTCGAACCGTGCCGACCCTATTCGAGATAGGACATGATCACCGACGCAACCTGAGCCTGCTCACTCGTGTCCGATGCCGTTGCGGCCGAGGTCGCTGTCTCCGGCGGCGTGGTGGCCGTCGTCGTGGTCGCAGCGGCGGCGCTTGCGCCAGAGAGCGGGCCGTTGGTCAGCGCCTGCACCTGGGCTGAGGTCATCGCGTTGATCTGCGCCGGCGTGAAGGCTTCGGCCTGGCTCACCGTCAGCGCGCTGAGCGCCCTTGTGCTCAGGCCCGAAACCGCACTGGAGCTCAGCGCGATGATGCTCTCGGGTGAGAAGCCAGCCAGGTCATCCGGGCCGAGGGCCGCGGCCTGAACGACGTTGAGCGCGCCGATCTGGGTCGTTGAAAGCATGCCGATCTGCGCCGTGCTCATCGCCACGACCTGGCTGTAGCTGAGCGCCGCCACCTGGCCCGTGGTCAGCGCAGCGATGTCGTTCGACGGCAGGGTCGAAAACAGCGCTGTCGTCAGTCCCTTGATCGAGGTCGGCGTAATCGCCGCGAACTCTTCGGTCGACAGCGTCTGCAGCTGGTCGGTCGTCAAGCCGGCAAGTCCGCTCGAGCTCAAGGCCGCGATCTGGTTGGTGGAGAAGGTGCTGAACTGATCCGTGCTCAGTGCGTGGATCTGATCGCTGGTCAGGCCGGAAACCCCGGAACTGCCGAGAGCCGCGATCTCCTCGGTCGAAAGCGACGCGATGAAGCCCGTCGACAGCCCCTTCATGGCACCGGAGCTGATCGCGGCGAGCTTGGCGGGCGTCAGTGCGTCGAGGCTGGACGAGGTCAGCCCCTTCAGCGCATCCGAACTGAGCGCCGCGATCTGGCTTGTCGAGAGCTTCTCCATCTGGTCGATGTTGAGCGCACCAGCCTGGCCGCTGCCGAGACCGGCGATCCCCTGCGCGCTCAGCGCCGCCACCTGCTCGACCGAGAGCACGGCGATATCGCCAGTGCTGAGCGCCGCGACCTGGGCCGAGCCCAGCGCGCCGATCTGGCCTGTCGACAGCATCTCGACCTGGCTTGTGCTCAGGGCGGCGATCTGGGCGGTAGAGAGACCGGCAATGCCCGCCGTGCTCAGCGCGCCGATCTGTTCGGCTGATAGCGAGGCGATCGTCGTCGGCGACAATCCGGAGATGGCTGCCGAGCTGATCGCCGCGATTTCAGCGGTGGTGAAGCTGTCGAGGTCATCCGTTCCGAGTGCCGCGATCTGTTTGGAGCTCAGCACGCCGATCTGCGTGCTGGTCAGCGCTTCAGCCTGGTCGACGCTGAGAGCCGCGATCTGGTCCGTGCTGAGCCCGGCAATGCCTGCGGTGCTCAGCGCCGCGATCTGGCTTGGCGAGAGCGAGGCAAGCGCTGCGGTCGACAGTCCGGAGATGGCCGACGAGCTGATTGCCGCGATCTCGGCCGTTGTGAAGCCGTCGAGATTGCCAGGCGTCAGAACCGCGACCTGCCGTGAGGAGAGGGCGCCGATCTGTATGCTGGTCAGCGCCTCCATCTGGTCGCTGTGCAGTGCGACGAGCTGGCTGGTCGAGAGGCCCGCTATGCCAGCCGTGCTCAGTGCCGCGATCTGCTCCGGCGAAAACGCGCCGATGTCGGCCGTGTTCAGCGCCGCGATCTGCTTGGAGGTCAGCGCGCCGACCTGGGCGGTCGTCAGTGCTTCCACCTGATTGGTGCGCAGCGCGCCGATCTGGTCGCTGGTAAGGCCAGCAATGCCGGTGGGGCTGAGGGCCGAGATCTGGTCGCCCGAGAGTGAGGCGATCGCCGATGTCGAAATCCCCGCGATCGCGCTGGAGGTGATCGCGGCCATATCGGCGGTGCTGAAACTGTCGAGATCATCCGTTCCGAGTGCTGCGATCTGCTTCGAGTTCAGCGCGCCCACCTGAACGCTGGTGAACGCCTCGACCTGGCGCACACTGAGCGCGCCGATCTGATCGCTGGTCAGGCCCGCGATCCCCGCGGTGCCGAAGGCCGCGATCTGGTCGATCGAAAGCGCCGCGATACGGTCGGTGGCAAGCGCCCCGACCTGCTTGGAGCTCAACGCGCCGATCTGCGCTGTTGTCAGCACCTCCACCTGGTTGGAGCCGAGCGCGGCCATCTGGCCGCTGGACAGACCCGAAATTCCGGCCGAGCTCATGGCGACGATCTGGGCCGTCGACAGCGCGCTGATCGCGCCGGTCGAAAGACCAAGGATGGCGCCCGAACCGATGGCCGCGATGTCGGCGGTGGAGAAGTGCGAGAGATCGTCCGTGCCCAGGGCGGCAATCTGCCTCGAGTTCAAGGCGCCGACCTGCAGGCTGGTCAGGGCCTCGGTCTGGTCGGTGCTCAATGCCGCGATCTGGTCGCTGCTGAGACCAGGAATGCCCGCCGTGCTCAATGCCGCGACCTGCGCGGTCGTCAGCGATGCGAGGTCGTCGGTGCCAAGCGCTCCGATCTGTCGCGAGCTCAAGGCTGCGATCTGGCTCGTGGTCAGCGCTCCGATCTGGTCGCTGCTGAGCGCGCTGATGAGATCGACCGTCAGGCCGGCGATGCCAGCGGTGCTGAGTGCCGCGATCTGGCTTGTCGTCAGCGTCGCGAGTGCTGCTGCCGACAGGCCGGCGATGGCGCCGGAGTTGATCGCGGCAATGTTCTTCGCCGACAGGATGGCGATATCGTCGGTGCTGAGCGCTGCCGTCTGCTTCGAGCTCAGCGCTCCGATCTGCGCCGACGTCAGCGCCTCCACCTGATCGGTGCGCAGCGCCGAGATCTGGCCGGTCGTCATTCCCGTGATGGCCGCCGTGTTCAGGGCCGCGATCTGGCTGGCGGAAAGTGCTGCGATCGTGCCGGTCGACAGCCCGGCGATAGCGCCGGAGCCGATGGCGGCCATATCCTTGGTCGAGAAGGTCGCGATGTCATCGGCGGTGAGGGCGGCGAGCTGCGAGGAGCTCAGGCCACTGATCTGGCTGCTGGTCAGCGCTTCCGCCTGGGCGGTGCTGAGTGCGGCAAGCTGCTGGGTGGTGAGACCTGCAATCGCATTCTTGCTCAGCGCGGCGATCTGGGCCGTCGTCAGGGCCCGGATCGTGTCCGTCGACATGCCTCCCAGCGCGCTTGATGTGATCGCGGCGATATCCTTGGTCGAGAAGGTCACGACATCATCCGGTCCGAGGACCGAGAGCTGGCTGGAATTCAGCGTGCCGACCTGGTTGCTTGTGAGCGCCTCCGCCTGTGCGGTCGAAAGTGCCGCCAGCTGTTGCGAGGTCAGTCCGGTGATGCCGGCAACCGAGAGAGCAGCGATCTGCGCTGTCGAGAGTGCCGCGATGTCGTCCGTGCGCAGCGCGCCGATCTGAGACGAACTGAGCGCCGCCATCTGCTTGGTCGACAGCGCCAGGATCTGCGTGTTGCTGAGGGCCGCGACCTGGCTGGTCGAAAGGCCGGAGACGCCGGACGAGCTCATGGCGGCCAGCTGCTGCGTGGTCAGCCCGGCCATGTCGCCGGTGCTGAGCCCCGCTACCTGCTTGGTGGTCATCGCGGCGATCTGACTGGTGCTGAGCGTGTGCAGCTGCGCGCTGTTCAGCGCGTCGACCTGATCGGATGTCAGGCCTGTGATCCCCGATGGGGTCAGGACGGCGATCTGGTCCGTGGAAAGAACGGCGACATTGTCGCCCAGTGCTGCGACCTGCGCCGATGTGAGTGCCTTCACCTGCACGATGGAGAGCTTGGCGATCTGGTCGGTGCCGAGTGCTGCGACCTGGGTGCTCGTGAGGCTGGCCAAAGCACTCGTGCTCAACAACGCGATCTGCGCGGTGGTCAGGCCCGCGACCGCATCGGCGCTGAGGCCGGGCAAGCCCTTGTTGGTGATTGCCGCGATATCGGCGGTCGAGAAGGTCGCGATGTCCTCAGCAGAAAGCGCGGAGAACTGAAGGGACGTCAGCGCCGCCACCTGTACGGGCGACAGTGTCTCGATCTGCGATGTGCTCATCGCGCCGATCTGCAGGCTGGTGAGGCTGGCGATCGCGCTGGTGTTGAGCGCTGCGATCTGCTCGTTCGTCAGTCCTTCGATAGCGTCGCCGCTGAGGCCCGAAATGGCCTTGTTGGTGATCGCCGCGATATCGGCGGTGGAGAAGGTCGCGATGTCATCGGCGCCGAGGGCGGCCATTTGCGCGGAGCTCAAAACCTTCACCTGCGCCGGCGACAGGGCTTCGACCTGCGCGGTGCTGAGAGCGCCCATCTGGTCGCTTGTCAGGCTTGCGACCGCGCTCGTGCTCATGGCCGCGATCTGGGCGGTGGAAAGCGTTGCGAGCACATCCGTGGTTAGCCCTGGCAGGGCCTTGTTGGTGATCGCTGCGATATCGGCCGTCGAGAAGGTTGCGATGTCGCTGGCGTCGAGGGCGCCAAGCTGCAACGAAGTCAGCGACAAGACCTGGAGCGGCAATAAAGCCTCGACCTGCGCCGAGTTAAGGGCGTTGATCTGGTCGGTCGTCAAGCTGGCGATCGACGTGGTGCTCAAGGCGGCGATCTGGGCGGCGGAGAGCGCCGCGACCTGGTCCGTGCCCAGCGTGGAGATCTGTAGCGTCTTCAGCACACTGATCTGGGCGGTCGTGAAGGCTCCGATCTGGCCCGATGACAGGCTGGACACGTTGAGGCCGGGGACTGCCTTGCTCGAGAGTGCCGCGATATCGGCTGTCGAGAAGGTTGCGATGCCGTCTTCGCCGAGCGCCGAGAGCTGCAGCGAACTCAGCCATGCCACCTGCGCCGGAGTGAATGCCTCGACCTGGCTGGTGCTCAAAACCGCGAGCTGCGTCGTCTTCAGCGCGCTCACCTGTGCCGTCGTCAACGAGGCTATCTGGCCGGTGGAAAAGGTTGCGATGATATCGGTGCTGAGACCGGGGATCGCTTTGCTGGTGATCGCGGCGATATCGGCTGTCGAGAAGGTCGCCATGTGGTCGGCATCGATCGCGGCGAGCTGGACGGAGGTCAGCGACGCCACTTGTGCCGGCGTCAGCGCCTCGACCTGGTCGGTACTGAGCGCTGCGATCTGCATGCTTGTGAGCCGCGGGATCGTCGTCGAGTTCAGGGCCGCGATCTGGGCGGTGGAGAAGGTCGAGATGATATCGGTGGTCAGGCCGGTAACGGCTCTGCTGGTGATCGCTGCGATATCGTCGGTCGAAAAGGTCGCGAGGTGTTCGGCGTCGAACACGGCGAGCTGAACCGAACTCAGCGCCTTCACCTGCGTCGGCGACAGCGCTTCCGTCTGGTCGGTGGTCAGCGCGGCCAGCTGGTCCGTTCCCAGTGTCGCGATCTGGGCGGTGGACAGCGCCGCGATCTGGGCGGTGGAGAGCGAATCCATGCTGAGCCCGGTAAAGCCCCTGCTGGTGATCGCGGCGATATCGGCTGTCGAGAAGGCTGCGATATCGTCGGCACCGAAGGCCGCGATCTGCGCCGCGCTCAGCGCCTTGACCTGCGCGGGCGTCAAGGCCTCGGCCTGTTCCACGCTCAGCGCGTCGATCTGGTCGGTCGTCAGGCTGGCGATCGCGGCGGTGCTCAGCGCGGCGATCTTGCCGGTCGAAAGCCCTTCCAGCTGCCCGGTGCTGAAGCCCGCAATCTGCGCGCCGAGCGAGGTGATCTGGCTGGTCGAGAATGACGCGATCTGATCTGCGCTCAAGGCTTCGAGCTGGCTGCCGGTGAGATTGGCGATCAGGCTCGTGGACATGGCGGCGATCTGGGCCGACGACAGCGCGCCGATCGCATCCGTGCTCAGGCCCGACATGGCGCGGCTGGAAATCGCGGCGATCGCGGCGGTCGAGAAGGCTTCGATGTCTGAGGCGTCGAGTGCGGCGAGTTGCCCGGAGCTCAGCGCCTTCACCTGTACCGACGATAGCGCCCGGAATTGTTCGTCGTTCAGGGCTCCGAGCTGCTCGGTCGTCAGGCTCGCGATCGAACCGGTGCCGAGGGCGGCGATCTGCGCGGTCGACAGCGCGGCGATGGAGCCCGGGCTGAGGCCTGCAATGGCCTTGCTGCTGATGGCCGCCATATCAGCGACCGAGAAGGCCGCGATGCCATCCTGGTTGAGAACGGCAAGCTGGTCGGAAGTGAGCGCCTTCACCTGTTGCGGCGTGAAGGCTTCAACCTGTTCGGGGCTGAGCGCCTCGATCTGTGCTGTTGTCAGGCTCGCCAGCGCGCCCGAGCTGAGCGAGGCGATATGGTTCGGCGAGAGCGCTTCGATCTGTCCGATATCGAGCGAGGCGAGCTGCGCCGTCGTCAGCGTATTGGCCTGAGCCGTCGTCATCGCCGCGATCTGGTCGGGCGACAGGGCGGACAGGTTCAGGCCCTTCATGGCCTTGGTGTTGATCGCCGCAATGTCTTCGAGCGACAGCATGGCGATGTCGTCAGGCCCGAGTGCTGCCAGCTGCGAGGAGGTCATCGCCGCCATCTGCGACGGCGAAAACGCTTCGACCTGGTCGGCGCTCAATGCACTGACCTGGCTGCTCGTGAGCGACGCGACGGCGCTTGTGTTCAAGGCCGCGATCTGATCCGGAGACAGGGCCGCGAGTGCCGCCGTACCGAGACCCTGGATAGCCTTGGTGATGGCGGCGATATCGGCTGTCGAGAAGGTTGCGATGTCCTCGGGGCTGAGTGCCGCAAGCTGTGCGGTGGACAGCGCCTTGATCTGGTTCGGGGTCAGCGCTTCCGACTGCTCGGTCGTCAAGGCGCCCAGCTGCGACGTGGTGAGAGCCGAGACCTGAACGGATGTCAGGCTCTCGATGGCATATTTGTTGAGCGCATGAAGCTGATCGAAGCTGAAGCCGACGATGGAGGTCTTGGCAATCGCGCTGAGTTGCTGCGAGTTCATCGCCTCGACGTCCTCGACATCGAGCGCCGCGATCTGGGACGACGATAGGGCCTTGACCTGGGCCGTGGACAGCGACGCGATGTCGTCGGTTGTCCATGCTGCGACTGCCGCGGACGAAAGGGATCTGATCTGCGTTATCGTCAGCGTGGATGCAACGGTCGTCATGCTCATCAATCCCAAATGTTCAAATGGCGTCAATAAAAAGCCAGGCCGAAACCCCGATAGCGAACGGCAGGCGGCTTCCGGCCGAAGGTCTGAATGAGGAATCGGTCACCCAAGCCCGCGCAGCTAAGAGCCGAAGATAGGTTGTGTGGCTTGTCTGAACCTGAAATTGCAGGTGGTCTCTCCCCAAACAGGGGCCGTGCCCGCTGCCGGGAAGAAGGTTAAGTCGCGGGCCTTGCCCGCAGCTGGTGTCATCCTGCGTGCTCGCGCGGGTGCTATCAGCGACCGCGAAATTGCGCGGCGCCGGCAATTTCGCACATGTCCAAAATTATCACGCAATTGTCATATGAAGGAATCACGGCTCCACTACACGGCGACGCAAAGCGATAGGATTTGCGCATGCCAAAGAGTGGACGAATGAACGTGTATGGGACGGCTCTTTCCGTGCCCTGCATCTTTACCGAGAACGACAACGGCGGAACGATCCGCGGATGCCCGCGATTCCTCGCGCTCGTGGCCGGAAAACAGAGCATCCGCCTGCTCGATACGATCAGCGGCAGATCCACGCCGATCGCGCTTCACCGCATCGATCGACGCGGCAGGGCGCGGTTTCGCTGGCTCTGAGCTCGCATTGAGACCGGGGCGCGTCCGCCTGCAGCGCGATGTTTCCCGCAAGCACGACCGGTCACGAAAAGCCTGATTTTCTCCGCCTGACCTTTCCCATGCTGCATTGCACTCTAGCTGATGTCGTATGGAACGCTTCATTCTCGACTTTCAGGAGGCAACCGCATGGTTGCCCGCTTGGCTGGTCAGCATCGGTGTCCTTGCCGCTGCACTGGCCGTAGGCCTGATGATCCATCGCCTCGCTTTTCGCTTTCTGAGCCGCGTGGTCGAAACGCGGGATCTGTTCTGGCGCTCGCTGGTGTCGCGCGGTCGCCGGCCGCTGAGGCTCAGCATCCTGACGATGACGCTGTCGCTCGGCGCCACGATCGCGCCGCTGACGACACCGCAGGCAGAGCTCATCCGCCACATTCTGTTGCTTGGCTTCATCGCCGTCGTCGGCTGGATCAGCAAGACCACGCTGCACATCTGGATGACGGTCTATCTGCGTCGCTTCAAGCTCGACGCCGAAGACAATCTGTTGGCGCGCACCCACGTCACCCAATCACGCATCGGCGAGCGCATCGCCGCTTTCATGATCGTTGCCATCACGATCGCGGCGGGGCTGATGACCTTTCCGGCCGTGCAGCAATATGGCGTGAGCCTGCTCGCCTCGGCCGGCGTCGCCGGCATCGTGCTCGGCCTCGCCTTGCAGCCGGTGCTGAAGAACGTCTTCGCCGGCATACAGCTTGCGATCACCCAGCCGATCCGCATCGACGACGCGCTGATCGTCGAGGGCGAGTGGGGTAATGTGGAGGAGATCACCTCGACCTACGTGGTGGTCAAGCTATGGGATTGGCGAAGGCTGATCCTGCCGCTCAGCTATTTCATCGAGAACCCCTTCCAGAACTGGACGCGGGAGAGCTCGGCGCTGATCGGGACCGTCATGATCTATCTCGATTACTCGGTGCCCGTTACGGTGATCCGGTCTAAGGTCGAGGAAATAGCCGCCGCCTCCAAGCTCTGGGACAAGCGGGTGGTCGCCGTGCAGGTCACCGATTTCCGAGAAAACGTCATGGAAATCCGCATCCTCGTCTCGGCTTCCAATGCGCCGAAGACCTTCGACCTGCGTTGCGAAATGCGTGAAAAGATCATCGATTTCGTGCAGCGTGAGTACCCGGCGAGCTTGCCGCGCGTGCGGGCCGAGGGTGCCGCCAACTTCAACGGCGTGATCGGCGGCGACGCCGCGGTTCGGGCCTCGGCGCATTCCTGATTATCGGCGCTGCGGATTCGGGAGTCACACCCATTGCTTCAGCTGCATGCGGGCCGCTCTCCGCAGCCGGCTCATGGCAGGCATGTCTCCCGACAGCGCGTCGCTCAGCGCATCATCCGTCGTGTCGGATCGAACCGAGGTTCGGGCCCGCAGGAACGATGTTGGATCAGCACTCCCCTTGTCGCTCGAATATGCGGATTTGTATCCCGCGCTCCGCAGCCGCGACAAAACGGCGGCGTTGTATCGGCCGAAGGGGATGGACGCGTCTTTGATCTCGAAGCCGCACGCCTCTTCCAGCACGCTCTTCGACGTCTTCAGCTCCTCGTCCAGTTGGGCGGGGGCAAGGCTCGACCAGTCGCGGTGGGCGATGCCGTGGCTGCCGATCGGCATGCCCATGTCAACAAGCGCATTGATATCAGCCTTACCGAGCGACCCCGGCTCGCCGATCCGGCCCGTCAGGACGAAGAACTGTGCCGTGAGGCCACGCTTGGTGAGCGCAGGTGCTGCGATCGTGAGGTCGGAGGTGTTGCTGTCGTCGAAAGTGACAGCCAAGGCGTCGCGCTCGGGGTGAGCGGCGATACGATCGAGCATGTCGTTGAACCGCGCGGTGCTCAGCCAATAGGGTGCTTCGCCCGGTTCCAGTGGCCGTTCAGGCTCGCCGATGCCGTGGAAGTTGATGATCCGGAGCGCCGTCCTTGCCATTCTCAGCTCCGGCGGACCGCCATGAATTCGGTCGGCGACTTCAGCGGCATCAGCGCGCTCGACAGCGCCGCCCGGTGCGCCGCCCCTCGCCAGCAGCGGATTGCCTGCCCGAGCGCGATGCCCAGCCTGAAGATCGATGTCTGCAGGGCATTGTGATGGCGGCCGTAGTAGCGGATGCGATTGGCGGTCATCAGCGCGAAGAGGCGCGCGTTGCGACCGCTGCCGCCGCTTTCATGCATGACCTGCGAGCGCGGCTCGAACACCACCTCGAAGCCGGCTTCGCGCACGCGCCGGAGGTAATCGACCTCCTCGCTGTAGAGAAAGAAGGATTCGTCCCAAGCGCCGATCAAGTCCCGCACCCGCGCCGATACCAGCAGCGCCGATCCCGTCGCCCACTCCACGGTGCCGCTGCGGCCGTAGCGCGCCGCGCCGCCGATGACTTCTCCGAGGCCAACGCGCATGGCGAGCGTGCCGCCGAGCAGGGCATCGGCCCAGGCCGTCATGATCGACGGCTCGCGCCGGAGCGTCGGATCGACCCGTCCCTCTTCGGTGTAATTCAGCGGAACGACGACGCCGGTCGAGGTCTTCTCGGCCCGCTCCACCAGCGGCCGCGCCGCGTCGGGATAGAGCCTGAGATCGGGATTGAGGATGAGCAGGTGCGATCCCGGATGCGCCCGTGCCGCCGCCACGTTGATTGCGGCGGCATAGCCGGCATTGTAGCCCATGCGGATCACTATCGGCGAAACCGGATGCGCCTCGGCCAGCTCCGCCGACCCGTCCTTGGATTCGTTGTCGACGATAAGGACCTCGAAGCGATCGATGCCGGCAAGACCCGCCGGGATCGAATCGAGCAACGGCGGCAGCGCTTCCGCGCTGTTATAGGTGACGATGATGACGGAGAGCGCCGGCGACGCATCTTCCGTATTGCGCGCGATCGGACGATCTCGTTCCATGACTACCACTTTATCCCCCACCGTTGATTGGCCGCTAAGCCACGGTTGCTAGTGAAGCTGCTTGCGATCCACGAGGCTGCGATCGACGAACTGCGCCAGCGACCCCACGGTTTCGAACACCTCGCCGGTGAAATCGCTGTCATCGATCTGGAAGCCGAAGCGCGCTTCGAGTGCGGCCGCCAGGCTCAGCACGGCGAAGGAATCGAGCTCGGGAATATTGCCGAGCAGCGGCGTTGCGGCGGTCTCGATCCGATCCCGGTCTTCGATCCCTAGCGTTTCGATGATGACGTCCTTGACGGCCTCGAAGGTAGACGAATTCATGATACCCCTCTTAATGTTGCCGGCTATCCGCCGGTTTAAATCAAATCAGACGAGAATTTCCGCCGGCATCGGATGCCCTAGGAACGCCGTCGGGCTGGCAGTCAGGCCATAGGCGCCCGCTTGGAAGATGACGACGAGGTCGCCGATCTCTGCCGGCGGCAGCAGCACGTTGTCGGCAAGCAGATCGAGCGGCGTGCATAGGCAGCCGACGACGGACACCGCCTCGCGCTCGCTCTCCTGCATCCGGTTGCCGATGACGACAGGATAGTTGCGGCGGATGACCTGGCCGAGATTGCCCGATGCAGCCAGCTGATGATGCATGCCGCCGTCGACCACCAGATAAGTGCGCCCGCGCGACACCTTGCGGTCGACCACGCGCGTGACGTAGACGCCTGACTCGCCGACGATGTATCGCCCGAGCTCGATCGTTACGCGCGCGTCAGGTAGCTGCGGCCGAATTTCGCCCTCGATCAGTTCCTTGAGCTTGGCGCCGACAGGCACCAGATCGAGCGGTTGATCCTTTTCGGAATAGGGAATGCCGAAGCCGCCGCCGAGATTGAGATAGCGGACCGGCCACGGCGATTGATCCGCAAGCCGCATCAGCAGCGCGACATTGCGCGTCAGTGCTTCGCAGAGGATGTCGGCGTGCAGGTTCTGCGAGCCGGCGAAGACGTGGAAGCCGAGGAGATCGAGATCGGCGACACGCAGCGTCTTGAGAAGATCCGGCACCTGCTCGACATCGATGCCGAACTGCTGCGGCCCGCCGCCCATGCGCATGCCGGAGCCCTTGACCTGGAAATCCGGATTGACGCGCAAGGCCACGCGCGGCCGTATGCCGAGCTTGTGGCCGATATCGGCGACGCGGGCGGCCTCGTTGGCCGACTCCATCTCGATCGTCACGCCCGCTGCAACGGCCTGCGTCAGTTCAGCCGTCGTCTTCCCGGGACCCGCGAAGCTGATGTTGTTTGCCTGCACCGGCGTGTCCAGCGCCGTCTTCATCTCGTATGCGGAGGCGACGTCGAATGCGTCGACGAGGCCGGCCAGATGCTGGACGACGGCTGCCATCGGGTTGGCCTTCACCGCGTAGCTAAGCTTGACGTCGGCCGGCAGAATGGAGCGGAGATAGCCGATGCGCGAGGTGATCAGGCCTCGGTCATAAGCGAAAAACGGCGTTGATCCGACGCGCTCGGCCAGGCGATCCAGCGGGATGCCGCCGACCGCCATACAGCTTCCGACCGGCTCGAACATGGAAATGGAAGGGTGCGAACTCACGAACCTAATTGCTCCCTCAATAGAACCCGATCGAACTTGCCGTTCGGATTGGTTGGAATGGCGCTCATCTCGACGACCTGCGACGGAACCATGTATTGCGGCAGGGTCCGGCGGAACGCGGTCAAGAGGGCGCTGACATCGAGCGAACTGGCGATGGGGCTTGCGACCAGCACAATCCGCTGGCCGAGCGCCCCGTCTTCGACGCCAAGCGCGACCGCGTCCTTGGTGAGGCCGGTGGCATAGGCCACCTCCTCGATTTCGGTGGGGCTGACGCGGTAGCCCGACGTCTTGATCATCTCATCGCGCCGACCGACGAAGAACAGAAAGCCCTCCTCGTCGGCAACGACGGTGTCGCCGGAGAAGACGGCGAGCTCAGGCGCGCGCCAGCTCGCCTCGCTGCCCGGCACCGGGCGGAAACGCTCGGCGGTGCGGGCAGGGTCGTTCCAATAGCCCATCGAGACGAGCGGGCCGCGATGGACGAGTTCGCCATGCTCGCCCGGATTGCAGCGCGAGCCATCCGGCCGGACCACGAGGATTTCGGCGTTGGGGATCGCCTTGCCAATCGAATCCGGCCGGCGATCGATCTCGGACGGGTCGAGATAGGTCGAGCGGAATGCTTCGGTCAGGCCATACATGAGATAGGGCAGGGCCTGGGGAAACAGGCTGCGCAGCCGATCAAGCGTCGCCTTCGGCATGCGCCCGCCGGTGTTGGCGAAGTAGCGCAGCCGTGCGGCTGTTTCAGCTGGCCAGTCGAGCGCTGCCACCTGGATCCAGAAAGGCGGCACGCCGGTGATACCAGTCACCTTGTGCTTTTCGCAGAGCCGGATGACGTCGCCAGGCAGCAGATAGTTCATCAGGAGGACATGCGCGCCGGAATTGAACGCGGTCGTCAGCTGGCTCAGGCCGGCGTCGAAGCTTAGCGGCAGCACCGAGAGAATTGTGTCTTCAGGGCCGTTCTTCAGATAATGGCTGACGCTCTCGGCGCCCACGATCATGTTGCGATGGCTGAGAACGACGCCTTTCGGCTTTCCCGTGCTTCCCGATGTATAGAGAATGGCCGCCATGTCGTAATCGACGGCGACGATGGATGGCGCGGTTTCCTTCTCCTGCGAAAACGACGGCGCCCAGCCATGCAGGCGGGCCTTCCTGATGTCGAGTCCCTGAATATCGCCCGAGACCTGATCGACGAGCACGATATGCTCGAGCGCCGGGTGATCGGCGATATGCTCCTGCAGCTGCAGCAGTCGATCGTGCGATGTCACGAGGACGCGGACGTTGCAGTCCGCGAGAATATAGGCGACCTGCGGCGGCCGCAGCAGCGGATTGACCGGAACGGTAACGCCGCCCGCCGCTGTCGTGCCGAAGATCGAGACAACCGTCTCCATCCGCTTTTCGAGCAGCACGGCCACACGGTCACTTCGCTGCACGCCGAGCTCGCGAAGCGCCGAAGCAAAGCCGCAGACCCGTCTCCACAGCTCGGCGTAGCTTACGGTTTCGCTCTTGTATGTCAGCGCGGGCAGGTCTGCGTGTTTCTGCGCGGCCTGGAGGACGAGGTGGGACAGGTTGATCTTGATTGCCGATTGCATGTGTACCTACTCCCCTACTACCAAGGCACGCACGTGAGTTCGCTGTAGAGATAATCGACCTGATCGGCCCCCAGCCGGCTGCTTCGAAACATCTTCGGCCGCGGCGAGCGAAGCGCGATCGACAGGCGCGGGCGGGTAATGCCGAGCCTGTTTTCCAGCAGTGTCATCGGGATGCCGAAGTGGGTCAGCAGGTAGCCGTAGACCTGCTGCGCGGCGTCCTGGAACAGCTTGGGATCGCCGACGTAAAGGATCGATGCGAACAGTGGCAGGCGCTTGCGACGGTCTCTGCGGAAGATCACGTAGCAACGCTGCCGGCCGCGCGTCACCACGATGTGGTGCGCGGCGGGCGCATTGGCGTGGTCGCGGTAGATTTCAAGGTCGCGTCCGTCGAGGCTCGCCGCGATCGTCCTCCGATCGGAGGTGATGCGGATGCCGGTCCCGATACGCGGCATCGGCAAGTTGACGATCATGGCCGCCGCCGTATCCAGGTCGCTGAAGTTCAGGCGTCGGTTCAGGGGAACGACGTTGCCGCTCGGCGATAGATCGGTGAAAGTATAGCCCTGCTGGCCAAGTATAGCCCGGAGCAGCCTCAGGCCGTGCGAACGATAGCTTTCGTGCACGCACCAGGCGGAGAGATTGCAGACATTTTCCATGAGATCGCCGACGCGGCGCTCCGAATAGAAGGCGACCTGCGCGCCGACAACGCGACCGTCACACACAAGCATGAAGCCGTGGTTCGGTGCCGTGGTTTGCCATGAGGGACGGATCGAGGAGGCCCATAAGGCGGGGGAGAGCCTACTGTTCAATTCCGCGTGCAGGAAGTCCGCGACCGAGGCGATGTCGCCTGCGGTGATCGGGCATATCACGACGTTCCCGTCCGTCGCTTTCAAAACAGTGTTTGACACAGCCCGCCACTTCCTTTGCAACCACTCGAGACACTATGCTTGAAAGCATTGATGCAAGTATTACTGAAGTGTTCATAGCCGCTCTTAAGATTGAGCGGTAGTTACACAAAAGGTCTATCGCTTATCCTGTTAGCTAACTAGAGAGTTACGGTAGCGAGACCGTATGGTCGTGGCTCAGCGTGTTCACCAGACGCGTATGGGAGGCCACCATTTCTATGAATCAACACGTTCTAATCTTGGTCGAGAACCTTCCGGTTCCGTTCGATCGTCGCGTCTGGCAGGAAGCGCAGGCGCTCAACGACGCGGGTTATGAAGTCTCCGTCATCTGCCCGATGGGCAAGGGCCACAACGAGGCCTATGAGGTGATCAACGGCATTCATATCTATCGTCATCCGCTGCGCGAGGCCGACACGGCCGCCGGCTATTTCCGCGAATACGCGACGGCGCTGATCAACCAGCTCTATCTGTCGTTCCGCGTTCGCCGCCGCCAGCGCATCGATGCGATCCAGGCCTGTAATCCGCCGGACCTGATGTTTCTCGTGGCGCTGGTGCACAAGATCCTGTTCGGCACCTACTTTGTGTTCGACCATCATGATCTGAGCCCCGAGCTCTATGTCAGCAAGTTCGGCCGCAAGGATTTCTTCTATCGGCTGGTGCAGTTCTTCGAGCGCCAGACCTTCCGCGTCGCCGATGTCAGCATCGCCACCAACGAGACCTTCCGCGATATTGCGGTGGCGCGGGGCGGCATGTCTCCCGACAAGGTGGTCGTGGTCAAAAGCTATCCCGAGGCCTCGCGCTTCAGGCTGACGGAGGCGGAGCAGTCGCTCGTCATTCCTGGCAAGCATCTGATCGGCTATATCGGCATCATGGGCGCGCAGGATGGCGTGGATACGCTGGTCGAGGCCATGCACGACATCGTCCACGTGCAGAAGCGCGACGACATCAACTGCCTGATTATCGGCGATGGGCCGGAGTTCGGCCGCCTGAAGGCGCTCGCAGCCGAAAGACAGCTCGGCGACCGGCTGCGCTTCACCGGCTATCTCAGCGGACCGTCGCTGCTTGCGCATCTCTCGGCGCTCAATGTCGGTATCATTCCCGACCCGCCGAATGATTTCAACGACAAGCTGTCGATGAACAAGGTGTTCGAATACATGATGCTCGGTCTGCCGATCGTGCAGTTCAATCTGCGTCAGGCGACGAACGACGCGGGCAATGCGGCGATGATTGTCGCCGAGCATTCGCCGCGCGCGCTCGCCGAGGGCATCGTCTCGCTCGTGGATGATCCCGAGCGGCGCGAGGAGATGGGCGTGCTCGGTCGCGCCGTTGCCGAGCGAAGCTTCCGCTGGACGGCCGAGGCGCACCGCTATCTCGACGCTTACCGAACCCTGTTCGACCACAGATTGGACGTCAATGATCAGCGTCATTATCCCGCATCTTGACCAGCCGCAGGCGCTTCGCGCCTGCCTTGCGTCGCTCACCGGGCAGACCGGCGTGACGCAGGCAGTCGAGATCATCGTGGTCGACAATGGCTCGAAGGTGCTGCCGGTCGAGACCTGCGCCGCCTTCGCCTCCGTCACGCTGCTATCGGAACCCATTCCGGGGCCGGGGCCGGCGCGCAACCGGGGTGTTTCGCATGCCAGCGGCGAGATACTGGCTTTCATCGACGCCGATTGCCTCGCGGGCAAGGGCTGGCTTGCGGAGATCGAGCGGCAGTTCTCGACTGATCCCGAGCGCTCGATCCTCGGCGGCGATGTGCGCATCGCCTATGAGGACGCCGATCATCTGACGATGCTCGAAGCCTATGAGAGCGTGTTCGCCTATCGAATGAAGGAATACATCGCCAAGCAGGGCTTTACCGGAACCGGCAATCTGGCCATGCGCGCCGAGGTCTTTTCGGTCGTCGGCCGCTTCGGCGGCATCGAGGTTGCCGAGGACCGCGACTGGGGGCAGCGCGCGCTGCGCCAGGGCTATCGCACGCATTATTGCCCGGGCATGATCGTCTATCACCCCGCCCGCAAGACCTTCGCCGAACTCGCGCAGAAATGGGATCGGCACACCGCGCATGATTTCGTGCGCATCCAGGCGAAGCCCGCCTGGCGATTGCGTTGGGGGGCGCGTACGCTCGCCGTGGCGCTCTCGCCGGCAGCAAGCCTCTTCTCCATCATCCGCTCGGATCGCATCACCGGCCTGCGCTCCAGAGCGCTTGCCTTCGTCGTCGTCGTTCTCATCCGTCTCTATAGGGCGGCGATCATGCTCGGCCTGACATTCGGCGGCAGTGCTGCGAAGATGAGCGGGCGTTGGAACCGCAAGACCGCCGCCTAGGCGGGTCTCATCGGCCGGGCAATCGCCGATCTCAAAAAAAAGCAGACGTCCCAACCATTGTTCGGGCGCGTCGCGGACTCCATATACCCTGTGATTAGGGCAGCCGTCTTCAGCGGTTGCCTCCACGTGTTGATTACAAAGGTATTGCCATGGCCGCTCTTTCCATCCTCGAACTTGTTCGCGTGACGGAGGAGACGGACGCCCGGGGCGCCCTCGACAACGCCCGTGATCTGGCCGCGCATGCGGAAGAGTGGGGCTACCGGCGCATCTGGGTTGCCGAACACCACAACATGATCGGGATCGCGAGTGCCGCGACATCCGTCGTGCTTTCGCATCTCGCGGCGGGCACGAAGACGATCCGGGTCGGCGCCGGCGGCATCATGTTGCCGAACCATTCTCCCTATGTCATCGCCGAACAGTTCGGCACGCTGGCGCGCCTGTTTCCCGATCGGATCGATCTCGGCCTCGGGCGCGCGCCTGGAACGGATCAGATGACGCTTCGCGCGTTGCGTCGCTCGCCGGAGTCAGCCGACCAGTTCCCACAGGATGTGCTCGAGCTGCAGGCATTTCTTGCGCCCGCCGGCCCGAACCAGCGGATACAGGCGGTTCCGGCCGCCGGCACCGAAGTGCCGCTCTGGATTCTCGGCTCCAGCAATTTCGGCGCCATGCTCGCGGCCGAACTCGGTCTGCCCTATGCCTTCGCCTCCCACTTCGCGCCGGAACTTCTTCTGCAGGCGCTGCAGATCTATCGCACCCGTTTCAAGCCATCGGAGCAACTGTCACAGCCCTACGCCATGGTCGGCGTCAACGTGATCGCCGCCGAAACCGATGCCGAGGCGCGTCGGCTTGCGACGACACAGCAGATGTCTTTCACCGACATGTTTCGCGGCACGCGCGGGCTGAGCCAGCCGCCCATCGACGATATCGAGACCTATTGGTCGCCGATGGAGAAGGCGCAGGCCCAGCAGATGCTCGCCCGCTCGATCATCGGCTCGCCCGAAACGGTTCGCGCCGGCTTGGAGAGGTTGGTCGAGGAGACCGGTGCCGACGAACTGATGATCGTGTCCGACGTTTATGATCACAGTGCGCGCCTGCAATCCTTCGAAATGATCGCCGAGGTCGGGCGCAAGATCTGACACGCACCCTAGCCACATTCAGCGCAATCGAGACGGTTGCGTATCGCATGAAGACGCCACCACGGGAGACAAAGCATGGCCAATTCGACTGAGTATACGCCGCCAAAGATCTGGACCTGGAACAAGGACAGCGGCGGGCGTTTCGCCAATATCAATCGGCCGATCGCCGGCGCGACGCATGAGAAGGAACTGCCGGTCGGGCGCCATCCCTTGCAGCTTTATTCGCTGGGCACGCCGAATGGCGTGAAAGTGACGATCATGCTCGAGGAGCTTCTCGCCGCTGGCCACAGCGGTGCGGAATATGATGCCTGGCTGATCCGGATCGGCGATGGCGACCAGTTCGGCAGCGGCTTCGTCGAGGCCAATCCGAACTCCAAGATCCCCGCGCTGGTCGACCGCAGCGGCGCCAAGCCGATCCGCGTCTTCGAATCCGGCTCGATCCTCACCTACCTCGCCGAAAAATTTCAGGCCTTCCTGCCGACGGAGCCGGCCGCGCGCGCCGAGTGCTTCTCCTGGCTGTTCTGGCAGATGGGCAGTGCGCCCTATCTCGGCGGCGGCTTCGGCCACTTCTATGCCTACGCGCCGACCAAGATCGAATATGCGATCGACCGCTTCGCGATGGAGGCCAAGCGTCAGCTCGACGTGCTCGATCGCCGGCTTGCCGAGAGCGAGTATCTCGGCGGTGCCGAGTACACCATCGCCGACATGGCTGTGTGGCCCTGGTATGGCGGTCTGGTGAAGGGTTGGATCTACGAAGCGGCGGAGTTTCTGCAGGTTCAGGAATACAAGAATGTCCAGCGCTGGGCCGATCAGATCGGCGAGCGCAAGCCGGTTCAGCGCGGGCGCATGGTCAACCGTCTCTCCGGTGAACCGTCGAGCCAGCTGTGGGAGCGTCACGACGCCAGCGACTTCGACACCAAGACGCAGGACAAGATCGGCGCTGTCGGTTAAGCTTCGCATTGGTCGCATCCGGGTCGTCATTTCGGCGACCCGGATGCGACGTTTCGCCTATGTGCGAATGAGTGGGCCACTGTGGCTCAGGCGGTGGTCGCGTTCGCCTTTCGCAAGGCCAGATACTCCCACAGCGCGACGAGCAGCAGCGTGATGGTGCTCACCATCTGTATCGTGAAATTCTGCTGCACCGGCAGAAGAACGGCGGTCGCGAGCAAGATCACAAGCCCGGCAATGTGAGAAAGCGGCAGCTTGCGCGCCGCTGTCAATTTCAGCCAGATATTTCCAATCAGAAACAGGCCCGGCCCGCCGAGAATGGCGAGCGTGGTCTTCAGGCTGCTATGCTCTTCGGGATGCGACAGGCTGAAATCCTCGCCGACGGCGGTGAGGATGATGCCGGCGACGATCGGCAGGTGACCGTAGGTGAAAAGACCGTGGGCCACGGTTTCGGGCGCCGAGGTCGTCTCCGCCTTGTCGGCGGCCTTTTGCTGGCCATGGTGGAAATAGATCCACCACATGAAGCCTGTCGTCAAAAACGCGCTGCAGAACACCATGACCGACAGGTTCGACTGCATGTGATCCGCTGCGGTCCTGCCCGTGGTTAGAATCGTCTCGCCGAGACAGAGAATGACGAAGAGAGCGCAGCGCTCGGCCATGTGCTCGCCCGATATGTCGAGCGTTTCGTGCGGGGAGCTGCCCAGTCCTGGTACCCAGTAGCGCGCCAAAGGCGAGACGTATTCGATCAAAAGCGCGACGGCCCAAAAGGCGACGCGGGCCTCAAGACTGGCGAAGCCGCCGATCATCCAGAAGACGCTGGAAGCGATCACCCAGACCGTGATGCGCACGAAGGTGAGGTATGAGGGCCGGTCGACGCCCCTGTAGGCGTAGAGCATGAAAACCGAGCGCACGAGCTGCATGGCGCAATAGAGCGCCGCGAATGCCGGTCCCTGATGTTTGAAGGCTTCCGGCAGCGCGATCGCGAGTAATATGCCGCCGAACATAAGGGCGAAGAGCAGAAGCCGCACCGCTTCCTTGTCGGTGTCGAGCAGATTGGTGATCCAGGTCGTGTAGACCCAAAGCCACCAGATCGCCAGGATCAGCAGGATCGATTCCGCCAGCGTCGTCGAACTGAAGTCCTCGACCAGCGTGTGCGACAGCTGGATCAACGCGAAGACGAAGACAAGATCGAAGAACAGCTCCGGAAAGCTGGCCTTCGTCTTCTCGGCGCTTTTGCCACGGATCAGGCTCAATGCGATCCCTCCATCGATCGAGCCTTGACCTTAGAAAACCGCCAGATATTTCAGAAGCGAAATGATGCCGATGATGATCACGATGATCTGCACGATCTGCTTGGCTCTGGCATCGATCGGCAGGCGGGCGACAAGGTACAAGACAAGGATGATGACCAGGAAGGTTATCAGTATTCCGATCAGTATTGATGCAGCCATTTGGATCCCACTCCGTTGAAAAATCTTTTAGTCACAGAGCGTTAGATAAATCTCTCTTTCAAAAAGGAAAGGATCGGCGATCGAGAAACTCTATCGTGCGGTTGGAGTGACTGCGCGCGCCTTCGCAGGAACCTTCGCTGTCGCCGTGAGTTCACGATGAAAGGGAGAAGACTATCATGCCCGCAAAATCGAAAGCGCAACAGAAGGCAGCCGGCGCGGCCTTGTCCGCCAAGCGCGGTGAAACGCCGAAGAGCAAGCTCAAGGGCGCATCCCGCGAGATGGTGGAGTCGATGACAGAAAAGCAGCTCGAGGACTTCGCTTCCACGAAGACCAAGGGCAAGCCGGAGCACGTGTCCAAGTAGCCCGTGGTTTTCGGCGGTTTATGCTGCGGTTGGCATCGGCTCAGCCGCCCCAGGTGCGCTCAAGCACGTTGATCCAGTTGGCGTGGGTGATCTTGACCAGTGCTTCCTCATCGAAGCCGCCGGCGCGGAACGCGTCGATCAATAGAGGCAGCCCGGTCGCGTCCTTCATAGCTGCCGGGATCGTCGTCCCGTCGAAATCCGAGCCCAGCGCGACGTGGTCGATGCCGATGCGATCGGCGATATAGGCGGCGTGGCGCACCAGGAGGTCGAGGCTGGTGTCGGCGTTGCGGGTGCCGTCATCGCGCAGGAAGAGCACGCCGAAATTGATGCCGACGAGACCGCCCGTGTCGCGGATCGCGTCGAGCTGCCGGTCGGTGAGATTGCGGCTGTGCGGGCTGATCTGGTGAACGTTGGAATGCGAGGCGACCAGAGGGGCGTTCGAGAGCTTCGCGATGTCCCAAAAACCCTGTTCGTTCATGTGCGAGAGATCGACCATGATCTTCAGCTCGTTGCAGGCGCGGATCAGATCCTTGCCGGCGTCGGTCAGTCCGGGGCCGATGTCTGGAGATGATGGGAAACGGAACGGAACGCCGTAGGCAAAGATGTTCGGCCGGCTCCACACCGGGCCAAGCGTGCGAAGTCCGGTCTGATGCAGCACATAGAGCGCATCGAGATCGGCGGTGATCGCTTCGGCACCCTCGATATGCATCACGGCCGCGAAGGCGCCGGTCTCGATCGACTGGCGGATATCGGCTGCCGTGCGGCAGACTTTCAGACCGCCTGCGCTCTGCGCTTCGATATCAAAGAGAATGCGGGCCATCGCCAGGGTGCGGTTCAGCGATTCCGGCTGCGCCGGTGTCAGGAAGTCGCCATTGGCGTCCTTCCCCATGCTGGGCGAGGGGATGTAGATCGCACAAAGC
The DNA here is from genome assembly GCF_017741935.1 of Rhizobium sp. 16-449-1b. Lineage (GTDB taxonomy): Bacteria > Pseudomonadota > Alphaproteobacteria > Rhizobiales > Rhizobiaceae > Rhizobium. The sequence goes on from NZ_JAGHMH010000028.1 coordinate 221,493, forward strand.
CCACCGGCCAGCCCGCCGGCGCGCGCCCTGGGAAGATCGATATGCCCGGTCGCTTCTCCCTCGATAAACGCCTTGGCCGGTTGCGCGATGCCCGAATGCTGCAGCCGGAGCAATACGTCGTTGTGGCCGTCGAAAACGGGCATGAGGGAGTTTGGCATGGTGGGGAATGTCCTGCGTCTGTTTCTTGCGCGTCTTCGTATGACAGGTCGGCGCCCCCACGCAAACCCAAACCGCGAGCCGCGCGTTGAAAAACGCGCGGCCAGTCGGCTGGTCTGTCTGATTACTGCCTGACGTAAGCGGACGACAGCGGGCCGAGCTCGGCCGATATCTGGCGCCATCTCGCCGGCTGGGCGCCCGTGCGCGAGATCATCGCTTCGATCAGGCCGGTGGAGACGGCGTCCTTCAGTCGTCCGTCGCCATTGCGCATGCCGAGCTCGATCAGCTCGAACACCCGCTGCTTGTCCTCAAGCGTCGAGAAACGCTCGGCAATCAGCCAGCCCATGTCGGAATAAAGTGTGTGCATGTCCTCGAGATCTGCGGGTGTGACATCCTCGATGACGTTCTCCAGCGTGGAGGTAACAGGGACATGCTGTGCCAGTTCAGCGGTGATCGCTTTCGTATCCATTGTCATTTCCTTGTTCTTGTGTGCGGTAATCGGGCAGCCGCATAGCTGTTTCCCGATCAGCTCGGCCGATGCGCGTTATCGTTCGCAACCGGCCATGTCGGTCCCGCCCCGTGGCCGCGCAGCAGCCATGCGAGGCTGACCTCAAGCGTATCGGCGATCGTTTCCAGATTGCCGGCGGCCGGCGCCGCGCGATCGTTTTCCCACGATGCCCAGGTATCGGGCGTAATGCCGAGGTTTCTCGCGGCGGCTTCGATGGAGAGCTTCACCGCGTCGCGGGCGAGCGACATGCGCCCACCCATCGTATCGTCTTCGGCGTCGGTCGGTTGCAGGCGGTCGATATACATTCATCGCTCCTGTGCGGTCGAAGGGTCGCGCCCCGCCGAAAGTCGGGCGAGGCGCGATAATTCGATCAGCCTTCGTCGCCGATCCAGCTCTTCACCTGGTCGGGATGGTCCTGGATATATTTATCCACTGCCTGGTCGTAGGACGTTTCCTGCGCGGCAAACATCGCCGCTTCGAGATCGGGGATCGGCAGGCTCATGCGCGACAGGAAGGCGGCAACCTTGGGATTGTCGGACTTGAAGTCCTTGCGGGCTAGGATATCGACATGTTCGGCTTCGCCGAGCGACTTCTTCGGATCATCGATATAGCGCAGCTTGTACTTGCCGAACATCCAGTGCGGGCTCCAGGCGGTCGCCACGAACCACTTCTCGCCGCGCATCGCGCGGTCGACCGTCGTCAGCATACCTGCCTCACTGGAGATCTGCAGCTTGTAGCCATCGAGCCCATAGTCGGTCAGCGCCTTTTGCGACAGCCTCGTAAGGCCCGCGCCGGGATCGATGCCCTGGATGGTGCCGGACAGCTTCTGCTGCACGTCCGCTTTTTTCAAGTCCTCGATCGAGCTGATCTGATCGGCTGGAATGTAGTCGGGGACCGCCCAGCCGAGCTTCGCGCCGTCGTAGATTGTGCCAAGGGTGTCAACCTTGTCCTTGACCTTCGCATAGTAGTCGGCATGCGTCTGCGGCAGCCAGGCCATCATCATCGTGTCGAGATCGCCGCGCGCCACACCCTGATAGAGCGGCGCGACGTCGGCCTGCACGAGTTCGACCTTCTGGTTCAGCTTTGTTTCGATCAGCTTGGCGGCGAGCTTGGTGACGAATTCGGCGTCGGACCATGCGCCCCAGCCGATCTTCACCGGCTTGGCGTCCTGCGCCATGGTCGAGGTGACCGCGCCGCTGACGAGAGCGGCGGCAAGGCCGAGGGTTGCGAGTGTTTTGAACATGAGTGCTCCTTTTGTGAAGGTTCGCATTTGGCAGGCCGTGGCCCGCCATGATGGGTTGCTGGATCAGGCCGTCGCCGGCTTCAGCTCTTCGCTTTCGCTTTTGCGCAAGAAGCCCTGCCAGAATGCGGCGCGCGGCTTGCCCAGGCTCTGGGTGATGCGGTCGAGAATGACGGCGAGGATGACGACGGCGATGCCGCCCTCGAAACCGGTGCCGACGTCGAGGCGCTGGATGCCGGTCAGAACCGTGTTGCCGATGCCGCCTGCGCCGATCATCGAAGCGATCACGACCATAGACAGCGACAGCATGATCGTCTGGTTGATGCCCGCCATGATCGAGGGCAGGGCGTTCGGGAGCTGCACCTTGAAGAGAAGCTGGGTCGCCGTGCAGCCGAAGGCATTACCCGCTTCGATGAACTCGCCATCCACCTGGCGAATGCCGAGATTGGTCAGGCGAACCACCGGCGGCATCGAGAAGATGACCGTCGCGATCGCGCCGGGAACGGCGCCGAGGCCGAAGAACATGGCGGCCGGGATCAGGTAGACGAAGGCTGGCATGGTCTGCATCAGATCGAGGATCGGGCGCACGAAGGCGGCGACGGAATCCTTGCGGGCCATGGCAATGCCGAGCGGCAGACCGATGAGCATGGCGATCAGCGTCGCGGCGATGACCAGCGACAAGGTCTCCATCATCGGACCCCAGAGCTCGATGTGGTTGACGAGCAGCAGGCCGAGCGCGGTGAAGACCGCAAAGCCGATGCCGACGCGCCAAAGCGAGAGGATCACGAAGATCGCGATGCCGACCGGCATGGGGATCGCAAGCAGGGCGTTCTGAATGCCTGACGTCACGAAGCCGATCGCGGCCGCGATGAAATCAAGCACGGGTGAGAAGTTGTTGAGCACATAATTGACGGCAGCGTCGATGCCGTTTCCGATATCGAAGTTCATGATTTATCCGATGTGTTTGTGATCAGCCGGCGCGGTCGAGCGTTTCGAGCAGCGCGGATTTGCTGATGGAGCCGAGATAGCGCTTGCCGCCGTCGATGACGGGAACCGGCCAGGGGCTGGCCGCCACCTTGCCAAGAACGTTCGACAGCGGCTCGTCGGCCGGAATGGCCTCGATCTCGGGCAGGAATGCGCCGCGATAGGGATCGGCCGTCTTCGCCCTGATCTTTTCGATCAGCGATGTCTGGCTGATCATGCCGTGATAGGTCTTGTCCCGGCCGAGGATGATCGCGTATTCGCGATCGTAGTTCTTCATCCGCTCAAGTGCTGCCGCAGCCGAAACGCCTTCGCGCTCGATGATCGTCACCTGCGACTTGCGGGCGACATCGCCGGCCTTGAAGACATGCGCGACATCGACATTGCGGAAGAAGGAGCGGACGTAGTCGTTGGCCGGCTTGGTGACGATCTCGTCCGGCGTGCCGATCTGCACGACATTGCCGTTCTGCATGATGCAGATGCGATCGCCGATCCGCATCGCCTCATCGAGATCGTGGCTGACGAAGACGATGGTGCGGCTGTGTTCGGATTGCAGGCGAACGAGTTCGTCCTGCATTTCGGTGCGGATCAGCGGATCGAGCGCCGAGAAGGCCTCGTCCATCAGGAGAATGGTGGGTTCGCTGGCGAGCGCGCGGGCAAGGCCGACACGCTGCTTCATGCCGCCAGAAAGCTGATCCGGGCGGCTGTCGGCGTAGCCGTCGAGGCCGACGGCCTTCAGCGCGGCCAATGCCTTCTCGCGACGCTCGGCCTCGCCAACACCGGCGACCTCGAGACCGAAGGCGGCGTTGCTTAGAACAGTGCGGTTGGGAAGCAGGGCGAAGGACTGGAATACCATGCTGATATCGCGGCGACGAAGCGCGATCAGCTCGCTGCGCGACATGTCGGTGATATCGCGGCCATCGATCTTGATCGATCCGGACGTGGGTTCGATCAGCCGATTGAGGAGGCGCAACAGAGTTGATTTGCCGGAGCCCGACAGGCCCATGATGACGAAGATCTCGCCGGCGCGAATATCGAAACTGGCGTCGTTGACGCCGATCGAGCAGCCCGTTGCTGCATGAATCTCGGATTTTGACTTGCCTGTGCGTAGTAGCGCCAGGGCCTTCTTCGGGTGTTCGCCGAAAACTTTGTAGATGTTGTTGAGACTGATCTTGGTCGAAGCCGATGATGTCGGCGCGTCTGTTTCAGTTGCAGCATTCATATAATCTTGGCGCCGAGCTCAAGAGGCCAGGCATTCTCCTTTATTCGCATACGTCCACGATCTGCAGAATATCTTCTGGATCAGGATGTATTATCCGTTGTGTTGCTGAGACAAATCGACATTTCATAAGTCAAATTCGTCCGAGGAAAAATATATTATATCGAAAATATCTATCCGATATGACAAAAGGTCACGTAATCGAACTTTGATACTGTCATTTTCGATGGAGCGCCGTGCTCCTTATCTGCGTATATAGGGCGATATACAAAATTTGTCCATCTTAAAATCAATTTTTGTGACAGATGCACCGGTCGCCGACAGCGTCGAAACAGGCCACAACGCCTGCTGTACCGGCGAAGCAGCGCTGCGCCGGCAGCCCGGGTATTTTTGAAATCAAAGGCTGAAATACGGTGCTGACGCGTCCGAAATCGTGTCCTTTATGAGGAGATTTCGCTCGGGTGGGCGAGCGATAGCATGCCTCGATAAATACCCGGATCCGAGCCCTCGATCGGGATCGCGCCGACGCTCTTGCGGTAGAAATCCATAGGCCCGGCGCCGCCGATCACGCCGTAGGGATAGCCCTGCGCGTGCATGTCGAGCAACGTTTCCAGGAGAAGAGCGTGGCCGACACCCTTGCCTCGGGCCGCCTGATCGACGCCGGTAGGGCCGAAGAACCCCTTGGCGGTCGCCTCGTGGCAGGCAAAGCCAATCAATTCTCCCGCCTGAATGGCGATGAAGCAGGTGGTCGGCTGGCGCATGGCGGCGGCGGTCGCCTCGGCCGCCCAGCCGGCGCCGAAGCGCGGTTCGATCCAGGATGTCAGCGCCGGCAGCTCCGGCACCAGCACGCGGCGGATGGTGACCCCTTGCGATGTCATGCGGCTGTCGAGGGCGGGGTCGCGCTTCAGCTCGTAGAGCTTCACAAGCATATCCATGGTCTTGATCCTTGTATCTGTCAGCCTTTGACGGCGCCGGCGGTAAGGCCCGCCACGATCCGCCGCTGGAAGATAAGTACGACGGCGATAAGGGGGAGAGTGACGGTGATCGAGGCCGCCATGATTTGCCCGAACGGGTACTCGTAGCGGCTTGTACCCGCGATAAGGCCGATCGCCACCGGTACGGTACGGTTCTCATCCGTGAGTGTGAATGTCAGCGCGAACAGGAACTCGTTCCAGGCGAGGATGAAGGCGAGAATGCCGGTACTGGCGAGCGACGGCCCCATCAGCGGCAAAAGCACCTTCATCAGGATACGGAAATGGGAGCAACCGTCGATGATGGCGGCCTCTTCCAGTTCGCGTGGAAACTCGCGGATGAAGGTGGTGAGGATCCAGGTCGTGAAGGGCACCGTCGACAAGAGATAGGTGAGGATCAGCGCGCTTGGGCGATTGAAGAGCCCCAGCCAATTGATCAGCTCGAACATGCCGGAGAGCACGACCACCTGCGGGAAGATCGAGATCATCAGGACGATCATCAGGATCGCGCGCCGCTGCGGAAACTCGATGCGGCCGAGCGCATAGGCGGCCGAGAGCCCGATGATCAGCGACAGAAAGGTCGTCGATATCGCGACATAGGCCGAGTTGAGCAGCGATCCCATGAAGACCGGGTTGTCGATCAGCTGCCGGTAATAGGTGAAATCCAGCGCCGGCATCAAAGCCGAGCGATAGAGCGCGGCACCCTGCTTCGTCGAAGAGACGAAGGCCCAGTAGTATGGGAACAGCGTATAGACGAGCACGAGCAGCAGCGCGAAGATCTGCAGGCCGCGCACGACGCGCCGTCTCATCCGATAGTAGCCTGCTGGCTTGCGCAGCGCCTTTTGTGCGATTGCATTGGCCATCAATCAGGTCCCCGCCGCCTTGTCGAGGCGAAGAACCCCGATGATGATGATTGCGACCAGCGCCACGAGCAGGAAGACCCAGGTCGACGCCGCCGAGCCGACGCCGAGTTCCTGGAAGCTGATCAGCCGGTCGCGGGCATAGATCGACACGGTCATGACGTTCTCGTTGCTGGCCGCCAGGACATAGGCAAGGTCGAACATTCTGAGCGCGTCGAGAACGCGGAAGAGAACGGCGACGCCGATTGCCGGGCGCAGCATCGGAAGGGTGATCGACCAGAAACGCTTCCAGGCGGGAATGCCATCCACCTCGGCGGCTTCGAAGATCTCCGGCGATATCAGTTGCAGGCCGGCGAGGATGAGCAGCACCATGAAGGGCGTGGTCATCCACACGTCGATGAAAATGACGACGCCCATGATCAGCGAGCTGCTGGCCGTCCAGGCAATACCGTGATCGACAACGCCGAGACCCGTCAGGATCTTGTTGATGACGCCGAACTGGTCGTTGAGCATCCACTCCCAGATCTTGGTGGCGACGACCACAGGAATGGCCCAAGGCACCAGAATGGCGGCGCGCGCTAGGCCACGGCCCGGGATCATCTCGTTGAGCAGCAAGGCGATCGCAAGCCCGAGCGCCGTCTCGATCGCTACCGATATGACGGTGAACACCAGCGTGTTCTTTACGGCAACCCACCAGCTGCGGTCGTTGATGACCTCCATGAAGTTGTCGAGACCGACCATGGAATAGACGGAGGGGTCGTCGAGATAGGCGTCGGTGAAGGAAAAGAAGAAGGTGCGGCTCAGCGGCCAGACGGCGACCAGCAGGATAACGGCGATGACGGGAACCAGAAACAGCCATGCGGCCCGGTAATCGCGGCGGGCAAGTTTGGCGCTCATGGCTGGCTCACCTGTCCGCTGGCCGGTTGGCTGAGCAGAACGCGCTTGCCGTCGGCCGTAAAGGCGAAGACGGCAGCATCAGCGAAATCCAGGCCGACAGGCTGGCCGATGAGATCATGCGCCGGGGCCTTCGCGACGCGGATGACCCAGACGGTGTCGTCGGTGATCCGGCAATAGGCGAAATGCTCGTGGCCGAGATCCTCCACGCGCTCCAGCGTACAGGTGATCCGACCCTCGTTCGCGCCAACCAGGCGCAGTCCCTCAGGCCGGATGCCGATCTCGGCGATTGGGCCCGAGGGATTGTTGGCGACCATGGCGATCGAGAGATTGCCGGGGCCGACGATCGTGCCGGTGTCCGCGCCGGTCTTCGGCGAGACGGCCAGGAAGTTCATCCGGGGGCTGCCGATGAAGCTTGCGACGAAGCGGTTATCGGGGGCGTGGTAGAGCTCCTGCGGCGTTCCCACCTGCTCGATGCGGCCGTGGTTCAAAACGACGATCCGGTCGGCGAGCGTCATCGCTTCGGATTGATCGTGGGTGACATAGATCATCGTCGTCTTCAGGTCGTCATGGAGCTTGGCGATCTCCATGCGCATTTCCATTCTCAGATCGGAATCGAGGTTGGAGAGCGGCTCGTCGAACAGGAAAATCTCGGGTTGGCGCACCAGCGCCCGGCCGATCGCTACGCGCTGGCGCTGGCCGCCGGAGAGTTCGCGCGGCCGACGATCCATCAGGTGGTCGACCTTGAGCATGCGCGCCACCGACGAAACCTTCTGGCTGATCGCGTCCTTGGCCATGCCCAGCGTTTCCAAGGCGAAGCCGATGTTGCGGGCGACGCTCATATGCGGATAGAGCGCATAGGATTGGAAGACGAAGGCGACGCCGCGTCTCGAGGCCGGAACATCGGTCACGTCCTCGCCGCCGATCGTCACCACGCCTTTGGATGCGGCGACAAGGCCCGCGACGATGCGCAGAAGCGTTGACTTGCCGCAGCCGGAAGGGCCGACGAAGACGACGAACTCGCCGTCATTGATCCTGAGGTCGACGCCTTGAATGACGGTGTGCGTCCCAAAATTCTTCGAAACGGATTCAAGCGAAACCGATGCCATTTTTCACCCGGACTTGATCACGATAAAAGGCTCGCCCCCTTGCTGGCGGCGATTTGCGATGCGCGAGACGAGGGCAGACCACGCGTGAGCCTGCCCTCGTGCGTTCAGTCGAGGCTCAACGGCTTTCCTTGAGCTTTTCCAACCGCCCGGCGAGCGAGGTCAGGCCGGACTTGATATCGCCACCGCCGGACAGCATGTCGTGGACGGAGCGATAGAAGGCCTGCGACACGCGGTTGTAGCTGGTGCCGGTATAGCCCGAGGGACGCACGGCGCTATCGGCGAAGGCCTGCTGGTTATCCTTAAGGAAGGGGATCTTCGCCAGCACGTCCGGGTCGGTGTAGAGCGCCGGGATCGACGGATTGACCGCATCCTGCAGCGCGCGCTTCTTCTGCATGTCGGGGCCGGTGATGAAGTTCACGAAGTCGGCCGCGACGTCAGGCTTGGCGCTGTACTTCGAGACGCCGTAATACATCGGGCCGAGGCACCCGCTTGACTTCTGGCCTTCCGTGCCAACCGGCAGCGGCATGACGCCGACCTTGTCGACAACTGCGCTGCCTTCCTTGTGCGATGTGCCCCAGACATAGGGCCAGTTGCGGTGGAACACGGCGTTGCCGGATTCGAAGACGGCGCGCGAGGCTTCCTCGTCGTAGTTCAGCGTACCCTCGGGGCTGATCGAGCCGATCCAACCCTTGGCCTTTTCGATCGCTTCGGCGGCCTTCGGATTGTCGATCGTGACCTTGCCGTCATCGGAGATGATCGTGCCGCCGCCATTCGATGCAACGAGTTCGATCGCGTCGCAGGTCAGGCCTTCGTAGCTCTTGGCCTGCCAGGCGTAACCCCACATGTCGCCCTTGCCGTCGGCGCGCTCCTTGTCCTGGATTTCCTTGGCCGTTGCGGCCAGCTCATCCCAGGTCTTCGGCGGCTGCTTACCGTATTTCTCAAGCAGATCCTTGCGGTAGAACATCAGCCCGACGTCCATGTAGGCAGGCATGGCGACAAGATTGCCGTCAAGCTTGGCGGCGTTGAGCGTCGAGGCGAAGTGCTTGTCCTGATCGGCCTGGGGGATCACGGTCTTCAGGTCGAGAAGGCCGTTCTTGAACATGCCGAGCCAGATGACGTCGAGGAACAGCACGTCGATGTCGGTCGACTTCGCGGCAATCAGCTGCTGATAGATCGGGATGGCGTCATCGAGCAGCGCCGGCATCTTGTTGATCTTCGCTTCATTGCCCGTCTTCTCCTTCCAGGCATTGGCGACATTGGTGCACAGCTCGAATTCCGTCGGCGCGCAAAATACCGAAATCGTCTCAGCGTGGGCCGTTCCGCTCCAGAGGGCGGCGGAGAACGCGAGTGCGGCAAGGCTCTTCTTAAGCATGGTGGGTTCCCTTGATTGTGATAATGCACGGCATTTTCGAAGCTCTTCTGGCTCCCTGCGATAATAGGACTGGTTATGACCAGTTATGTCAATATGGACTTTCGAGAGAATTGCGTTGAAGATGACATTGGCAGAGGCGGCTATGGCCCAGGGAAGATCGAATTTGAAGACGCTCGAAACCGAGGACACATTGATCGCAACACGCGGCGTCATCGATCGCGACGACCCACGGCCGCTGCACAAGCAGGTGTACGAGGCGTTGCTGGCGGCGATCAGCGACGGGCGTTTGCCGCTGCGCGGCAAGTTGCCCTCCGAGCGCGAGCTCGTCGATCTCTACGATGTGAGCCGGATCACCATTCGCCACGCGGTGCGCGAACTCATCCAGCAGGGCGTGGTGCATAGCCAGCCCGGCAAGGGGCTCTATGTCACGGAACGCGGCGACGGCTTTGAGCTGCAGGTGCTGAAGAGCTTCACCAGCATTGCGCTGGCCAATGGTCGTGCGCCGGGTCACCAGCTGATCGAGGCAAGCCTCGTCCGCGCGCCGCTCGAAGTCAGCAGGCCGCTCTTTCTCGCCCCCGGCGCGGAGGTCGTGGTGCTATCGCGCCTGCGCCTGCTCGATAATATTCCGGCGGTGATCCAGACCGACTGGATTCCGGCCGGGCGCGTGCCGGGGCTGCTCGATCTCGATTGGGGCATCGCCAACCGCTCGCTCTATGAAGAGCTGCGCCAGCGCTACGGCATATTTCCGAAACGTGGCCAGACGACGCTGAGCGCCCGTCTGGCGGGCGAGGACGAGGCGCGATTGCTGCAGCTGGCGCCGCCGGCAGCAGTTCTGACGGTCGATCAGATCGCCTTCGACGACCGCAATCGACCGGTCAACATGACCGCGCTCGTGCACCATCCGGCCCGCTATCCGCTGACGCTGCTGCAATCGGAAACGGGTGATTTCACGCAATACTGATGATTGGTGGCGAGACCGCCGAAGGCTCTTCCTAGCCGTCGAGAGCGAAGCGGTCTTCGTCGAACTCGTCTTCTGCGAATTCATCGGCGTCGCTGTCGATGGCCGGACCGACGTCTTCAAGCGTCGTCAGGCGCATGCCTGATGGCCGCGGCGCGGTCATCTCGATCTTCATACCCGGTGGCTGCAAGGCCCAGGCGACCAGCGCCTTGCCGGACATGGCGCCGACGCCTGCCGATACGATCTGAGGCTCCCGCGGAGCGACGGCGGTCATGTCGGGCCGCTTTGCCGCGCCGCCGGCAAGCGAGCCGCCTGCGTGACGGGCAAATAGCAGCTGGCCAGCCGATCCTTTGCCGGTGACGGCGGTGGCAAGCAGGACGGGCGCGGCGGGCGTGGGAACGCTTGCCGTCGTGGTTTCATCGAGCGCCGGCCTGAATGTCGGCAGCGGCACGGTGAGGGAGGCGAGGTCAGGGACCTTGCTATCCGTCTTGTCGGCGCGCGGCGTCGGCCGGGCAAGCTGAAGCTCGAGGCCGCGTTCGGCACGCGTTTGCGGCACCGGCAGCATCGCGGTTACGAGAGCGCGGGTTGGTGCCGGAGCGCCTTCGTCGTCATCGCTTTCAGGCGTGCGGATGGTCTCGATCGCGACGGGGCGATTGCGCTTCTTCTGGTCGGCGAGCGCCAGCTCATAGCCCGGCAAAGCCCGGCCATCTGCCGGCAGATGCAGCGTGCGGCCGCTTGGGAAGATCCGTGCCAGCTCCTGACGTGACATGCGCGGCCAGGCGCGAACATTGCCGACATCGAGATGCACGAAGGGCGAGCCGGACGTCGGATAATAGCCGACGCCGCCGACCTGCAGCTGCATGGCGAGCGCGCGCAGCGTGGCAAGCTTCACGCCCGGAATGTAGAAGTCCATCGCCTTGCCGAGCATGTGCTGGCTCTTCTTGGCGACGCCTGTGGTGCGCGAGCGGGTGCGCAGCATGTTGTTGGTGGCGGGCGAGCGATAGGCGGAGACGACGTGGATTGGCTGCTTGGCACCACTGCGCTGATAGACCTCCCAGACCAGATCGAGCAGGCGCGGATCCATCTTGGTCGGCTCGTTGCGCCGCCAATCGCGCAGGAAGCGGTTGATCTGCGCCAGCCCCTTCGGATCGAACTTTCCGTTGCGCTTGAAAACGATGGTCGCCCGCTCTCCCGTGTGGGTGAAATAGAGCTTGAGCGCGCGGTCGTCGGCGGCTGCCTGCGTGGCGCCGGCCATGGCCGCGAATATGACCAGGGCGATCAAGACCATGCGATGCGCGGCAAGCGATACAGCCAGGGCCAGCATGGTCACGGGAACGGAAAAGACTGCATGGTACACGAACACGACTTCCGTCATTGTTGATGGGGTGCGAGAGCCGGATTCTTGCGATCGGCGAGGTCGCTGTGCAGTCGATTATGGTCAACAGATCCCTAACGTATCGTTTATGAGGAATGGATTATCGGGACAGGCGGACCGCGCGTGGCCCCGCTGCTCGGGCGTTCAGCGGATCGGGCGCGGAGGGGAAGGTGCAAAGGCGTGCGCAGCTATGTGCCGTTTATCGAGCGTTCCGCAAAGCGACATGGCTGAAAGAAAAGCGCGCGACGGTCACAATCCTGTCGCTTCGATCCTTATCTCTTGGGACATGATTCCAGAATGGAGGAGCGAGAATTGAATAATCTATACAAGATGTTGGCAATTGCGGCGGGAACGATGGCAACGATGGTGGCGCCGATCGCGGCGGCTCAGACGCCAGCCGCCGACCCGCTTGTCGGCCGTGCGTGGATCGAGACCAAATCGCAATCCGGCCTTCCTGGCGTGATGATGGTGTTCATGGCCGATGGCAGCCTGCTGATGGATTCCTGCTGGGAAACCTATGCGCTGCGCAAATGGAGCCGCACTTCTCACGATACCGTTACCTGGGACGAGGATGGCGCCAAAATCACCGCGAAGGTGAAATCGGTTTCGCCGAGCCAGCTGACACTGAGCGTGAAAGCCGGGAAAGATACGGTTGAGCACCGCTACAGCGTCGCCAAGGTGCCGTACATCTGCCCTGACATGAAGCGCTGAGATAGGCATTGCGCCGCGAGCGGATATCCTGACCGGATACCGCTCGCGGCATGTCTTCCAACCAAATTACTCGACGTCGGCCGTCTGGCGCGTGTCCAGCGAGCTGACCAGGATCTTGTCGATCCGTCGCCCGTCGAGGTCGATGACCTCGAAACGCCAGCCATCCTTGGTGAAGCTTTCGCCAAGCACCGGAAGGTGCTTCAGCTCCTCAAGGACGAGACCCGCGACGGTCTGGTATTCGAGATCGTCGCCAAGCTTCAGGCTCATGAATTCCGCGAACTCGTCGATCGGCGTCCAGCCGGAGACCAGATAGGAGCCGTCGTCGCGGCGCGCGATCGCCTGTTCGTCGATCGGGCCATCCTGCAGCGCGCCCATGATCGCTTCCATGATGTCGCCGGAGGAAATGACGCCTTCGAAGTGTCCGTACTCGTCGAAGACAAGCACCATGTGGACCGGCGACGTGCGGATCGCCTGGATGACACTGATTGCGTTGGAGAGATCCGAGACGATCGGAACGTCCTGCGTGATCGTTTTCAGGTCGGCGGTGCCCTGAACGGACATCGCGTCGTAGAAATCCTTGACCGCAAGCACGCCCAGCACTTCGTCCGAGCTGCCCTTTCTGACCGGCAGGCGTGAACGCTTGGTGTTGTGTAGTTGGGCGCGTATCTCGTCCAGGCTGTCGTCCACGTCGATGATCTCGACATCGCGGCGTGGCGTCATCAGCGCACGCGCCGTGCGGTCGGCAAGCCGCATCACGCCGGAGATCATGGCGGATTCTTCGCTTTCGATCACACCCGCGGACTGCGCTTCGGCGAGAACCGTCTTGATCTCTTCGTCGGAGACATTGTCGCCGCCCTTGCCGGACTGGCCCAAGAGCTTGAGAACAAGCTTGCCAGAGGCATCAAGCAGCCAGACGAGCGGCAGCGCCATTTTCGAAAGCACCGCCATGGCGGGCGCAACCTTGGCCGCGACCGCTTCGGGCTCGCGCAGCGCGATCTGCTTCGGCACCAGTTCGCCGACAATCAGCGACAGATAGGTGATGGCGATGACGACGGTACCGACACCCACGGCATCCGCCACCGTTGGCGACATACCCTCAAGCTGCAGCCAGGCCGTCAGGCGGCTACCGAGCGTGGCGCCCGAGAAGGCGCCGGAGAGAACGCCGACGAGCGTAATGCCGATCTGCACGGTCGACAGGAACCTGCCGGGGTTCTCGGCAAGTTTTATGGCTTGTGCTGCTCCTCTGCTTCCGTGATCGGCGAGAACTTTGAGGCGGGCGGGCCTGGAAGACACGACAGCCAATTCCGACATGGCGAGCACACCATTCAAGATGGTGAGCAAGACCACAATTCCAATTTCGAGAAACACAGGAGCCCTTGTTCGTTGACGATGATGACGCAAGATAGGTGTAATCACACCTGTTGCAAAGCGGCGGCTCCGATTTTATCGCGCGCGGAACCTGAGAATTCGCTGTGGTCATGTGTTTGGTAAATTAGCATTTTAAGTCAGAAGAGCTTAACTTTCGTCTGTTACACAACCAGCCATACTTGTTGCGATCACGTGTATGGCCGACGAAGAGATACTTCCACCAGAGATCCTGACTTCGATATTGATGCGAATGTTCGAGTTCGCACCGATCGCCATGGCTGTGTCGACCAGCGATACCGAGACATCCAGCTACCTCAAGGTGAACGACGCCTATCTCAGGCTTACGGGCCTGAAATGGGAGGATATCAGCGGCAGAACGCTGATTTCGGAAGGGGCCGCGATCAGCAGCCCGGCGCGCGATCGGCGCCATCGCATGCTCGCCGAAGACGGCGGCTACGTGCTGGAGGAAGTCGATATCCGCCATGCCGACGGAACGATCCTGCCGACGCTGATTTCCGCGCAGCGCACTGTCATCGATGGTGTGTCCTTCGATGTCGAAGTCATTCTCGACGTCTCCGCGCGTGTTCGCCATCAGCACGAAATCGAGCTTGCGCTCCGCGCTTCGGCGCGCACCGATGCGCTCTCGGGCCTGCCCAATCGCGCCTGCTTTGACGAAGTTCTGGCCGAGCATCTCGAGCGGCGCGACGAGACCGACAAACTGCTGGCATTGGCCTTCATCGATTTCAACGGCTTCAAGGCTGTGAACGACACGATGGGGCACGCCGCCGGCGATGAAGTGCTGAGGATCATTGCCAGCCGCTTCCGCGACAGCTTCCGCGCCAATGATTTCATCGCGCGCATCGGCGGGGATGAGTTTGTCGTTCTTCTGGAGGTCGATCCCTCGCATCTGAATGACGTGGAACTCACGCTCAAGGATGCGGTGGATCGCATCTTCAAGCCGATCGCCGTCGAAGGCGTGGTTGTCGAACTGGGTGCTGCGATGGGCGTCACCCTGCTGCAGCCGGAGGACGACGCGGCTTCCTTCGTGAAGCGCGCGGATAACTACATGTATCTGGCAAAACAGACCGGTGACCGGCTGGCCATGATCTGGCTGGGTAAGACAGACAGCCATCTGGTGAAGGCAAAAACCGCCACCGGTGCTACCGGCTGACAAGCGCCATCACCGCGGCGTCTACTGGAAGCATTAGTACTCCGCCGGTGCCGGTAGCTGGTCGGCGTTTTCCTCAAGTTCGGCCTGCGCGGCCCTCAGCGTTTCTTGCTCGCTCGGAAATGGGCTGCTGTCGACGGCGGGCAGTTCACCGCGCATATCCGTGACGCGGTAGAACCAGCGTTCGTCCGCACCATTGATCGTCAGCCGAAAGCGTCCGTGGCTCGCAAAGGCGCGACCCGCGTTGTCGCGTTGCCACAGACCGTGATGACTTGTTCTTCTCTTGAAGAGGCGCATTTTCGCATCCTTTCAGTCGATTCCTCATCATCCAAAATACTATCCTTAGTAAGCTATTCAAGGGTAGCGTGCCGCCTATGGTTTCATAGTTGTTACGAAAAGGTCAGGCGCCGGCCTCGCGGACGAGAACTTTTACAACCTGTCGCCAGACACGGCCGGCAATACTTTCGCCTTTGCCGTTCAATACAACCACGCCCCTGACGGTCTCCGACAAAGCCTTGCCGGATACCTCGGCGGTAATTGCATACTGTGCCGAAACAGGGCTGAGGCGCAGACGTTCATGGGCGTTCTGCGGGTGAACGGCGATCTCGCCGTGATACTCGGATGTCAGCTGCGGAATATCGATCTCGGAGGCGCCGGCCGAGGCGATGGAGGTGAGCTGCACGGGCAGCGAGGACTGCGTGAGGTCGTCGGGGATGAAGTGGCCGGTGGCGCCGACGTCGAGGCGGCCGCGGTCGCCGCCGGACACGAAGCCGCGCGCCGCCATGCCGGACGCACTGGCGATGGTCGCGAGCTGGTCCTTGCGGCTGATCCAGCGGCCGAGATGGACCTGCGGATCGATGTCGATCACGGTTCCGTCGAACGGCGCGCGAACGATCAGCGATGCCTGCCGGCGCGCCAGCCCATCACGCTTGGCCTCGAGTGCCGCCAGTTGCGATTGAAGGATGCCACGATCAACGAGGTTTTGCGGATCGGCCAGCACGCGCGCCAGACGGTAGTGCGTCAGCTCCGCCTCGATCTCCGTGGTGCGAAGTTCCTGCTGCAACTCGGGGCGGACGATGGAAAACAGTACGTCGTTCTTCTTCACGACATCGCCGCGCTTGATCCCGATCGCCTCGATCTTTCCCGGCTCCATCGGGAAAAGCCGCTTGAACTCGTTGGGATAAAGCGCCGCCGGGGCCGACACGCTCTTGAAGATAGGCAGCGAGAGCAATGCGACGATGGCAAGGAAGATCGCCAGCGACAGATAGCTTCGTCTGCTCGTGATGATGTCATGGCGCATGGTCCACCACTCCCGGAGTTCGGACAGGATCGGCCGAAGGATGAAAAAGCCGATCTCGACTGTAAACAGCATCACGCCCACGATCTTGATGGTGAAGTGATAGACGAGGAGCGCGATGCCGAAATAGAGAAACAGCCGGTAGATCGTCGTGGCGATCGCATAGAGCGTCACGATCACATCGAGTTTCGGACCGAAGCGATCGGGCTTTTCCTCGCCGGTGTTGAACAAAAGGTGACGAATCCGCCAACGCAGATGCCGGAAAGCGCGCGGCTGCAGATTTTCGACACCGAGCAGATCGGCGAAGATGTAGTAGCCGTCGAAGCGCATGAAGGGGTTGAGATTGACGATCAGGCTGAGCACCCAGCCGGTCGCGGCGAGAACGAAGGCGGCGGATCGAAACGGCCCGTCGGGCAGAAACACCCACAGAAGCAGCGCGAAGACGGCGATATGCATCTCGGTCAGCACGCCGGCCGTATCGATCTTCAGCCGATCGAAACGCGACTTCAGCCGCCATGCATCGCTGACGTCGGTGTAGAGCAGCGGCACCAGAACCATGAAGGCGATACCCATGGTGGGAACGCGGCAGCCATGGCGGTGCGCGACATAGGCGTGGCCCAACTCGTGCATCGACTTGATGAAGCCGACCGAGATCACCGAGACCACGATGCCCTCAAGCGTGAAGATATAGGGAAACGTGCCGGTGAAGGCATCCCATTGCCGGGACACCAGATAGAGGCCGAGAATGGCGGCGCAGATGGTGAGGGCGTGGAAAGCCGGACTGAATAGCCCCGTAATGTAAGGCGCGGTCTTGCGGATGAAGCGATCCGGGCGCACTAGCGGAATGCGGAAGAAGAGGTAGTTGTGGATCAGCCGCATGAAGAGCGAATGGCGGCGCGTCGCGCTGGCATGAAGCGCGCGCCAGGTCGCGGATGCCGGCTCGGTGACGAAGAAGCTCGTCTCCAGCATCCGCATCGCGGCATAGATTTCTTCCTGCTCGGGAAGCCGCCCGAACTGCGCCTGCACGGCCTGGATGAGACCGCGCAGCGAGCGTGCGAAATTCCAGAGCGTCAGCAGCTGGAACATCTCGAAGGTGATGCGGAAGAAGCGGTTGCGGACTGGATCGAGCACGATCCAGACCGGCTCGCCCGACAGGCTGGTGCCGCCGCGCACGATCTGCAGATCCTCGCGCAAGGGCGGCAGCCTGAGATCGGGCGAGGGTGATACGCTCATAGACCCAGCCGCTGCCTGATCGCGGCAATCGGCCGCCGGAACAGATAATAGGCCAGCGGCACCTTCTCGCCGAAGATCTGCGATGTCCCGCGAATGCCGAGACGCAGACCACGCTCGGGCACGGCGTCAAATCCGGCATAGATGCGATAGGCCAGAATGTTGCCCTCGATCATCTGCGGATCGAAGGAGGAGGACAGCGTTTTCGCCGCGACCGGATGCAACGGGTCGGCATCCAGAAAGGCGCTGACGGCAGCGCCGTTCTCGACCGCGATCGCGTCGGCGACGGGCACGTCGATCCGCAGTTGGACGCGCTTGGGGTCGGCCACTTCCATGACGCGTTCGCCGATCGATACCGGCCGGCCGATCCAGTCGCGCTTGTCGGTGAAGATCACCACGCCGTCGGTTTCGGCTTTCACGTTCGTGCGCGCCAGCATATCGGCGGCGTAATCGCGCTTGGCGGACGCGACGCTCAATTCGCTTCTGGTCACCGCCAGATCGCGCCGCGCCTCCGGGTCGGCAATGGCGCGTTGGCTGATCTGCATCAGCTTCGCCTGCGCCACCTTCACGTCCTGCTCGGCGACGCGCAGCTCGTTTCGAAGCGCGGTGTCGGCCAGCCTGAAGAGCGGCTGTCCCTTGACGACGGTTGCGTTCGGATTGACGAGGATTTCCTCGATCGCGCCATCGAGCGGTGCCGCGACGATCTCCGGCGCAACGGGAACCACCTCGCTCGGCGCCAGCACTGTCATGTGGACGGGGATGAACATCGCGGCGATGGCCAGCAGAGCGGCGGTTCCGATCAGCGGCTTGATCGGCAGATTGCGCTTCAGACGTCTTGGTCCGCTGAGCGCCCGCCACGCGTGGGAATAGGTCTCGGCCAACCTTTCAGCCAGTAGCAGATCCGCCTCCGGCCACGGCGTTTCGCGTGCCAAAAGCATGCCCGCGAAGATATGGCCGTCGCGCAATTGAAACGGCACCCAGGCCATGAAGCGGAAAGGATAGCTGTCCTGCTCGATCTCGCCGGGCGGGCAATAGGCGGGGAGGGTGAAGGCCTTGATCTTCGCGAGCCCTGCCTCGCGCGACAGCTGCCTGATGACACCTTCGACGAAGCGGATGCGCGGCGCGTTTCGATCCACTGCGCCGATCGACGACACCGTCTCGACCTTGAAGACGCCCTTGGATACCGAAAGCACGAAGATCTGCCTGGCCTTGGTGAGCTTCATCGTCTCGTTGGCGATCAGAAAGCGCAGTTCACCGACGCTCTCGACACGGCGCGCATCGGCCTCGATCCTAAGCAACAGTTCGTAGGCATGCTGGGCGGCGGCCGCTGCCGGTGGCTGAAGCTTGATGGGATCGCTGGCTGGCTTTTCGACACCTTGCATATGCGTATGCCTACTCACTCGGGATTTTGAACACTGTGGGACCGCTCATCCCCGGCAGGACGCCGGTGGCTTGGCCGGAAAAGCGCCCGGTCACCTTGACCGTCTGGCTGACCGGGTCGACGGTCGCGCCGATGCGGATAATATCGACCGGCAGGGTTTTGGCCGTCTCGTCGACGCTCAATGAAAACTCTTCGCCTTCGCGCAGCCAGCGCAGCCAGACGGAGGGTACCAGCACATCGACCAGCAGGTCGTTGCTGGCGACGATATGCATGATCGGGCGGCTCGGTTCTGGCGTTTCGTGCGCGTGGGAGGGCATGGCGCCGATCCGGCCGTCGAAGGGCGCTCTTATCGTGCAGCGCCCAAGCTTGCTGCGATAGGCATCAGCCTCGCCTGCTGCCTGGTTTGCCTTGGCGCGCGATATGTCGACCTCGAATTTGCCGGCAGCATTCGAGCGCGCCAGCCGCTCGTCATTGGCAACGGCGATCTGCGCGGCCGCCAGCGCCGCCTCGGCGGATTTGAGCTGGGCCTGGATATCCCCGCATTCGAAGGTGGCGAGGATGTCGCCCTTGTTGAAGCTCTCGCCTTCCTTGAAGGGCAGAGTGGCGATGGCGAAGCCGAGATCGCTCGAAATGGAGGCTTCGTCGGCAGCGCGAACGATGCCGCGCAGCCCTTCCAGCGATGCCGTGGCATCCGCCGCATCATTGCCGGCGGCGTAAGCTGCGCCACCTGCCAAGAGCTGTATCATCAGAACGGATGCCGCTAAGTGCTTCATCACGGTCTCCCATGCCGGCGGTTATTTGGCCGCAACGAGGTCTGTCTTCAATTCACCGCGCTCCAGCCACATGTCACGCAACTCGCCAGCCATTTCCTTGACGGGCTGGGTGGTGCGCAGCGTCTGCGGGAACGGATCGATGCCGAGCGATGCGTAGATGTTCGCATAGGCGTTCTGCAGGTCGGCATAGGCCATATCGAGCTTTGCATCGGCCAGCAGCGCGTTCATCTCCTCGCGGATCAGCATCTGTTCGCTGGTCTTCTGCGCGTCCGTCTCGGTGCGCACCTGCGTCAGGATCCGGTGCGAGACGTTAGAAAGTGCGGCCGCCGTCGAATAGGAGTGCTTCAGGTGGGCATAGCGCGCGCGGCTGATATGGACCTGCGTCATCACAGCCATCGCGACCGAAAGCGAGCGCGTATCCAGCATCTGCTTTTCGGCTTCGATCTTCTTGTTCACCGCAGGCAGGGTCGCGAGCTTCATCAGATTGAAGCTGACCTTGGCGCCCCACGAGACCCAGTCGTTGGTGGCGATATAGTCGTTGGAATCGTAGTTCGGGCCAGCGTAAAGGTTGATTCCGGGCAGCAGGTCGAGCAGCGCTGCATCCACTTCGCGCTCGTTGATCCGCAGCCGGTAGGAGATTTCGCGCATCTCCGGGCGGTTGGTCGCGGCGATATTGAACATCTCCTGCGAGGTGTAGCTGATCTTCAGCTGCGTATCGCGGCGCTTGGGAACCTCGAGCGTGAATTCCGTGCCGGGCTTCACGTTCATCAGCGCGGAAAGCTGCGTCTTGGCGACCAGCAGCTCGCCTTCCAGCAGCTCCACCTCGCGCTTGACCTCGATCAGTTCGCGCTCATAGGTCAGCGCCACCAGCGGCGACGTTTCGCCGTTGGACGAAAGATTGCGGGTGTCCTTGAGCGCGCGGGCGACGCGGCCTTCCAACGCGCGCATGCGGCCGACGAGACGCTGGTAGCTCACCGCGCGCCAATAGGCCGTGCGCACATCCTCGATCACCTTGTTGACCATCCGCCGCTTCATCTCATCCTGAACCAGCACTTCGTCGGTCGCCTGCTTGGCGCGCACATAGGAGAGGCCGAAATCGAGGATGTTCCAGGAGGATGTTAGATCGGCTGTGACAATACTATCATCGCGGGTAGATGCCTCGGTGGGGTCGGCTTCGCTGCGGCCGGCATAGCCTGCGCCGGCTACAATCTTAGGCAGTGCGGAATAGCTCACCAGATCCGCCTCCCGCAATTTTAGCGCCGCCTGCATAACCTCTACCTTCGTGTCAAGATTGTATTTGAGAGCTCTTGCCATGGCTTCGTACAAGTCCACCCTATCGGAAATGGGCTCCTGATTTGCGGTGGCAAGGGCAAGCCTCTCTTTGCCGAAGCTTGCATGCGCTTCCGGGGGCAGCGGTTTGGGGGTAACGGTGCATCCTGTCGCAATCAGACTGACGGAAACCATTAGAAAGACTGGGAGTTTCATTCCATTCATTCCTCGAACCTGTTCCGTCTACGACTAAGCCGCAGGTAGCTCGTGTCTACGGATATGCAATTGCGGGGCGTAAATTCGGCAATCAGAACGCGCTTTAGCAATACGAAACTGTCGTCTGAGTACGTTCAGTCTTTGCTAACATGGTTAATCAACACTTAACAAAACACAATTTTTCAGCGCATTCTTTATTGATGCGTGCTAAATGATGTGTCGAACGGATACGGTGGCGGGCTCCTGTCATGGTTGATTTAGTGTTGACTAATTCCTGTTGGTCGAAATTAGGAAATTGTTAATTCTCTGCTCACTACGGTTGCGAAAGCCGACACTGGGAGTCGGTTTTTGAGGATGACTGACAAAGCTGACATGCCGGGCGAATAGGGCACCCGGCCAAACGAAAACGATCTGTCGTGGAGGAAACCCCATGAACGAACGCTACGTTCGCCCCGCCCCTGACCGCATCGAAAAGGTGCGGGGTAGGAATGCCAAGCCGAAATACGGCTCGATGTTGATGGAGTTGGAACAACGCATCGCATTCGACGCTGCCGGCGCGGCGACCGTGGAAAAATCCCAGGAAAAAGCTCACCAGGATCAAGGGGATCACGGCTCCGCCGAGACCGCGCAGCACGACGGCGCCAGCGATGGCCATGACGCGCTGGTCGCTGCACTTGCCGAACACCAGGCCGCCTCGGCAGCACCCGAGATATCAGCCGTCGCACAGCCGCGTCAGGTGGTGGTGATCGATTCCTCCGTGCCCGATTACCAGGCGCTGGTCAAAGACCTGGGCGACAATTTCAAGATCATCGTGGTCGATCCGAACGAGAACGGCGTTCACGAACTCGCGGAAACGCTATCGTCTATGCACGATGTCGAGGCGATCCACATCATCTCGCACGGCAAGGAAGGCTTCCTGCAGCTCGGTTCTGCGTCGCTGACGGCAACCACGATGGCGACCGACTACGCCGCCGACCTGACGTCGATACGCGGCTCCTTGACCGATAATGCCGATATTCTCGTCTACGGCTGCAATTTCGCCGAGGGCGAAACGGGCACGAATGCCGTCAAGATGCTCGGCTACCTTACCGGCGCCGACGTAGCTGCCTCGACTGACCCGACGGGAAGTGCGGCCCTCGGCGGCAATTGGGATCTCGAATACCACGATGGCGATATCGCCTCCGACCTGATCGGCACGGACAAGAGCCATGCGGATTACGCCGATACGCTGAACATCGCCTCGTCGAACGGCAATGGGGCGCTGTTGGTTTCGGCCGGGCGCTCGATCTACAGCGTTGATGTTCTGACCGGCAAGGCGACGATGATTACGACGGTGCCGACATCCGTCGGCGGCATCAGCATGTCGGACACCATCAACTCGCTGGCAGCCGATCAGTCAAATGGCCTGATCTACTACACCGATAGCAACGCCGTTTCAGGCAACAGGGCTCTGTTTGCCTATGACTACATCAACAACACCCATATCCTGGTCGATTCCGATCTGACCACGGGCGCCGCGACCAACATTGTTACGGGCACGACCGGCGTCGGCGGCGGCGCCGCGACATTCTACAACGGCGGCCTCTATCTCGGCGTCGAGAACGTTTCGGGAAGCAACGACCAGATCTACCGCATCACCTTCAGCAACAATGGTCGCACCATGGCCGGCGCGACGGCATTCGGCGCGCAGATTACGGCAGCGAACGACTGGGGCGACTTCGCCATCGATGCGACCAACAACACGCTGCTTAGCATCACCACGCTTGGCATCACCCGCTATAATCTCTCGACGGGCGCGATCATCGATAGCATCACCAATGCCACGGGCGGCACTGGTGCTCAGGGCGGCGGCGACATCAACGGCAACACCTATCTCGTCGGCACCGATATTCGCCAGATCAACCCGGTCACCGGCGCCGCCATCGGATCGGCTGTCACGATTACGACCAACGGCACGACCGCGCTCACCAACATCTCCGATGCCGCGCGCTGGACGCCACCAACGGGGATGATCGGCGACAAGATTTTCGCCGATAATGACAAGAGCGGCACTTTCAACACCGGCGATGGCGGCATCGGTGGTGTTACGGTGCAGCTGATCGACGACGTCAATGGCGATGGCCTGGTCAGCGCCGGCGAACGCATCCTGGCAACGGATACGACGGATGCTAACGGCAATTATCTCTTCACCGGCGTTCTCCCCGGCCAGTACATCGTGCGCGTCACCGACGCGAACGGTGTGCTTGGTACGGCGACGCTTACGACGGGAAGCACCACTCAATCGCTTGCACTTGCCACGATCGGCGCTGCCAACCTCGCAGCCGACTTCGGCTATTATGCCCAGGCCCCCATCGTCGATCTCAATTCCGGCACGACGCCAACGCAGATCATCACCAATGGCGGCACGCCGGGCTCGACAGGCTGGACGGTCGGCGGCACGGGCGCCCAGGCCAATGGCGGCTTTGCCTGGACGCTGAACGGCGGAACCGGCACGCTGACACAAGCGAACGTGTCAGGCTGGACTGACGGTCTTGCGCCGTCTGGTGCAGCGCAGCTGACGTTCGATGTGGGCTGGAGCAACGATCTGTTGCTCGGCATCTCCAACGACAACAATACGCCGGCGACCGTGGATGTCACCATCGGCGGCGTGCTCTATGCGCGCATCACCACGGGTACGCTCAACGGCACGCCGAACACGGCGACCATCACCTATTTCAACGGTGCGACCGGATCACCGTCCACGGTCGCCGCATCGGCCGCCGGCACCACCGCCTGGGGCCGAACCGCCGTCACCATCAACCTGCCCTCAACGGTGGTCGCTACCGGCGACCTCGTCTTCAGCTATTCCGCGGCCGGCGGGCTTCTGACGCCGAGCACGGATGATATCTTCATCGACAATGTCAGCGCCTTCCGCAATGTCGATACGGTTGCCGGCGTCAACTACACGACGACCTACACCGAGAACGGCGCCGGCGTGTCGATCGGCAGCACGGCAACTGACGTGCGCGATCTCGACAGCACCAACATGCGCTCCGCCACCATCGTGCTCACCAATGCGCAGGCCGGCGACGTATTGACCGTCGGCACCTTGCCGAGCGGGATCACCGGATCGGTCGATACATCCGTTGCCGGGCAGGTGACCGTTACGCTGACGGGCTCGGCCACCAAGGCGAGCTACGCCACGGCGATCAAGGCCATCACTTTCTCCAACACCGGCGACAACCCGAGCACGACGCCGCGCGTCGTCAACGTCACCGTCAATGACGGCGGTTTGTCGTCGGCCGTCGCCACCTCCACCATCGCGGTCGTCGCCGTCAACGATGCGCCGGTCAACAATCTGCCCGCCAGCTGGACGACCAACGAAGACACCAGCCTGGCTTTGTCGGGTCTTTCGGTCACCGATCTCGACGCCGGCACCGGCTCGATGACGGTAACGCTGAGCGTCGCCTCCGGCACGATCACGGCAACGGCGGGCGGCAGCGTCGGCGTGTCGGGATCCGGAACCGGCACGGTGGTGCTGACCGGCACGCTCGCCAATATCAACGCCTATCTCGCCTCGGCTTCCGCGCCCGTCTACGTTCCTGTCGCCGATGCCAACGGCACCGTCGTCCTGACCATGACGACCAACGACAACGGCAACACCGGCACGGGTGGCGCGCTCACCGATGTCGATACGCGCAACATCATCATCAACCCTGTTAACGACGCGCCCGTGCTTGATCTCGACGGCTCGACGACTGGAACCGGCTATTCGGTCGGTTACACGGAAAATGCCGCCGGCGTCGCGATCTCGAACACCAACAGCAGCGTCATCGACGTCGACAATACCAACATGGCCTCGGCCTCGATCGTGATCACCAACGGCCAGGCCGGCGACCTGCTTACGGTCACCGGCACCCTGCCAGCGGGAATCGCCGCCAGCTACAACGCCACCACCTTCACCCTGACGCTGACTGGCTCAGCGACCAAGGCCAACTACGAGGCCGCGCTCAGACAGGTGCTCTACACCTCGAGCTCCGATAATCCGACGCTCAATGGCGCCGCCGCATCGCGCAACATCAGCGTCACCGTCAATGATGGCGCCGCCAATTCCAACACGGCCGTCACGGCGGTCGCCATCACCGCCGTCAACGACGCGCCTGTTAATACGCTGCCCGCAAGCTGGACGACGAACGAGGACACCAGCGTCGCGCTGACAGGCCTGTCGATCGCCGATCCGGATGCCGGCACGGGCTCGATGACCGTCCGGCTACAGGTGCCGACCGGCGTCTTGACCGCCACGGCCGGCGGCTCCGTCACCGTCTCAGGCTCTGGCACCGGCACGCTGGTGCTGACAGGCACGCTCGCCAATCTCAATGCCTACCTGGCATCGAGCGCGGCTCCCGTCTACGTGCCGGTGGCTGACGCCAATGGCAGCGTCACGGTGACGATGACGACGAACGACCTCGGCAATTTCGGCACCGGCGGCCCGCTCACCGATACCGATACCGCTGTCATCAACATCACCCCCGTCAACGATGCGCCGATCCTCGATCTCGATGCCTCGGGCGCCGGCACCGGCTTTACCACGACCTACACGGAAAACGACCCCGGCGTTGCTATTGCCGGTACCGATGGCGTGATCACCGACATCGACAGCGCCAACATGGCCTCGCTGTCCGCGGTCATCACCAATGGTCAGGCAGGCGACATTCTGGCCGTAGCCGGCACGCTGCCCGCGGGCATCACCGCGAGCTACAATTCCACGACCTTCACCCTGACGCTCACGGGCTCGGCCCCGCGCGCCAGCTACGAGACGGCGCTGCAGCAGATACGTTTCCTATCGAGCTCGGAAAACCCATCCACCACGCCGCGCAGCATCAACGTCACGGTCAACGACGGCGCCGCCAATTCCAACGTCGCGGTCGCCACAGTCAACGTCATCGCCGTCAACGACGCGCCGGTGAATACGGTGCCGACGTCAGTGACGCTGAGCGAGGACGTGCAAACGGCGATCTCGGGCATTTCCGTCAGTGACGTCGACAGCGGCTCGGTCACCGTCACCCTGTCGGTCGCGAACGGCACGCTGTCGCCTTCGGTAATTGCCGGAACGGTCACCGGCAACGGCACGGCCTCGGTCACCGTCTCGGGCACGCTTGCGCAGGTCAACAGCGTGCTCGCCTCGCTGCGCTATACCGGCCGCGCTGACTATAATGGCTCGGACACGCTCGTCGTCTCCACCTCCGACGGTTCGCTGACGGACACGGATAATGTCGCAATCACGGTCACCCCCGTTGCCGATATCACGCCGGATACGGTGGCGACGGTTGAAGACACGGCGATCACCTTCAATGTCATCACCGGGACCAACGGCGCCACGGCCGATACCTTCAAGGATCCCGGTCGCGCCGTCACGTCGGTCACGCAGCCGCCGGCTGGGCAGGGCAGTGTCACCTTCGCCGCCGATGGCACACTGGTCTATACGCCGTCCGCGAATTTCAACGGGCAGACGACCTTCACCTATACGGTCACTGCGGGCGGGGTTACCGAGACGGCCACCGTCACTGTCAATGTCAGCGCCGTCAACGATGCGCCGGTGAACAGCCTGCCGGCATCCGGCTGGAGCACCAGCGAGGATACCGCGATCGCGCTGTCCGGCCTGTCGATTTCCGACGTCGACGCCGGCACCGGCACGATGACGGTGACGCTCGCTGTCTCCGGCGGCACGGTTTCGGCGATCTCGGGTGCTGGTGTCACCATCTCCGGCTCGGGATCGGCGTCGCTGACCTTGTCGGGCACGCTCTCGGCGATCAACGCCTATCTGGCGTCGGCCGCCGCGCCGCAGTTCAACCCGGCCGCCAATGCCAGCGGTTCGGTGACGCTGACGATGACGACCAACGATGGCGGCAATACCGGCTCCGGCGGCGCGCTCACCGATGTCGACACGCGCACCATCACCATCGATCCCGTCAACGACGCACCGGTCAACACGCTGCCGGCGGGCGGCTGGTCGGTCAACGAGGATACGGCGCTTGCGCTGACCGGGCTTGCGATCTCGGATGTCGATGCCGGTAGCGGCACGATGACCGTCGTGCTCGGCGTCAATTCCGGGCAGCTCACCGCCGTATCAGGATCGGGTGTGACGATCAGCGGCTCCGGCACCTCGTCGCTGACGCTGTCGGGCACGCTTGCCAGCATCAATGCCTATCTCGCCAGCACCGCGCGGCCGGTCTACACGCCGGTGGCCGATTTCAACGGCGCGGTGACGCTGACGATGACGACGAACGACGGCGGCAACACCGGTTCGGGCGGCGCGCTGACCGACGTGGACACGGCAACGATCACCGTCATCGCCGTCAACGACGCGCCGACGCTCGACCTCGACACATCCGCTGCCGGCACCGGCTACGCGACCAGCTATACGGAAAACGCCGCAGGCGTCGCCATCGTCAACACCGGCGTTCTCGTCGCCGACGTCGACAACGCCAACATGGCATCGGCGACGATCGTCATCTCCAACGGGCAGGCGGGCGACGTGCTGTCGGTTACCGGCACGCTGCCATCTGGCATCACCGCCAGCTACAACGCCTCGACCTATACGCTCACTTTGACCGGCTCGGCAACAAAGGCCGCCTACCAGACGGCGCTCGGCCAGATCCGCTATGCGTCTACTTCCGACGATCCGGGTGCGGTGACCCGCTCGATTAACGTCACCGTATCCGACGGTGCGGCGGCGTCCAACACGGCTGTTGCGACGGTCGCGGTCACGCCAGTCAACGACGCGCCGGTCAACATGCTGCCATCAGGCGGCTGGACGATGAACGAGGACGGTACGCTGTCGCTGACCGGCCTCTCCGTGGCCGATCCCGATATAGGCTCAGGCACGGCGACGGTGACGCTGTCGGTCGGCTCCGGTGTGCTGACGGCCGCAAGCGGCTCGGGTGTGACCATCACCGGTTCGGGCACCGCCACGATCACGCTGTCGGGCACGCTCACGAGCATCAACGCCTATCTGGCTAGCACCGCCCGGCCGAGCTACGCGCCGGTCGCCGATTTCAACGGCAGCGTGACGCTGACGATGGCGAGCAGCGACGGCCAGCTAACCGACACCGATACGCAGACAATCGCGATAACCGCTGTCGCCGATATCGCCAACGATACGGCAACGACCAACGAGGACACGGCGGTGGTGATCGCCGTCGATGCCAATGACAGCTTCGAAAACGCCGGCCACACGATCACGGCGATCAACGGCTCGGCCATCGTTGCCAACGGCGTCGTCAACGTCACCAGCGGCACGGTTCGCCTCAACGCCGATGGCACGCTGACCTTCACGCCATCGGCCAATGTCAATGGCAGCACCAGCTTTACCTATACGGTCACCTCAGGTGGCGTGACCGAGACCGCGACCGTCAACGTGACCATCGTGCCGGTCAACGATGCGCCTGTGAACACCGTTCCGGGCGCGCAGACGGTTGCCGAGGATACGCCGCTGGCCGTACCGGGCGTGTCGGTCGCCGATGTCGATGGCGACGTGCTGACCACGACGGTGACCGTCACCAACGGGATCGCCAACGTGACGACGGGAACCGGGGCGACGATCGCCAATAACGGCACGTCATCGGTCCGCTTGTCCGGCACGGCGGCGCAGATCAACGCGGCGCTGGCGGGCCTCACCTATACCGCCACCGCCGATTACAATGGCGCGGCGCAGCTGACCGTCCAGACGACGGATGGCAGCCTGACCGACACCGATACGGTGGCGATAACAATCACCCCGGTCGCCGATATCGTCGCCGACAACCTGACGACCAACGAAGACACGGCCATCACCTTCAACGCCATCACCGGCACGAACGGCGCCTCGGCCGACAATTTCGAGAATGCGGGCAGGGCGATCACATCGGTCACGCAGCCCCCGGCCGGGCAGGGGACGGTCACTTTCGCCGCCGATGGCACGATAACTTACACGCCGGCCGCCAATTTCAACGGCACCACGAGCTTCACCTATACAGTCACCTCCGGCGGCGTGACGGAAACCGCCACAGTCACCGTCGTGGTCAACCCGGTCAACGACGCGCCGGTCAACACCGTGCCGACGGCACAGACGACGGCGGAAGACACCTCCATCGTCTTCTCGTCCTCGGCCGGCAATGCGATCGTCGTCTCCGATGTCGACAATGGAACGCTGACGGTGACCGTCACCGTCACCAACGGCTCCTTCTCGCTGTCCGGCACATCGGGCCTGTCGTTCAGCGCCGGCGACGGCACGGCCGATCAGACGATGACCTTCACCGGCACCACGGCGGCGATCAATACGGCACTCGCGGGCGCAAGCTATGCGCCGGTTGCTGATTATAACGGCTCTGCGCAGATTTCGGTGCTAACATCCGACGGTTCGCTCAGCGCCACGAGCACCATTCCGGTCACCATCACCCCGGTCGCCGACATCGCCAATGATTCCGTGTCGACGGATGAAGACGTTCCCGCCGTCATCACGGTGCTCGCCAACGACAGCTTCGAGAACCCAGGCCGCGCGATCACCGCCGTCAACGGCACCGCGATCACGGCAGGCGGTGCGGCTGTCACCGTTGCCAACGGCACGGTGCGGCTCAACGCCTCCAGCCAACTGATCTTCACCCCGACGCTCGATTATAACGGCGTGACGACCTTCACCTATACCGTCACGTCGGGCGGAGTGACTGAGACCGCGCAGGTCACCGTCGCCGTCGCTTCGGTCAATACGCCACCCGTCAATACGCTGCCGCCCTCCTTCACCGCGATCGAGGACACGTCTCTCGGCCTCGCCGGCTTGCAGATCAGCGATCAGGACGCCGGCTCCGGCACGATGACGGTGACGCTGTCGGTTAATTCCGGCGTGCTTTCGGCGCTCGGCGCCGGCGGTGTCTCGGTGAGCGGTTCCGGATCGCAGGCTCTGACGCTATCCGGCACCCTGACCGACATCAACGCCTATCTCGCTGGCGCAACGCGCCCGAGCTTCACGCCATCAGCCAATTCCACCGCCAGCGTCACGCTGACGATGACCACCAACGACAACGGCAACACCGGCGGCCCGTCGCTCGTCGATATCGACACGGCAACGATCGCGATTACATCAGTCAACGATGCGCCTGCCGGCACAGACAATACCGTCACGATCAACGAGGACAGCGTCTACACCTTCTCGGCCGCGAGCTTCGGCTTTACCGATCCGAACGACAGCCCGGCCAACAGCCTCGCCGCCGTCGTCATCACCACGCTGCCGACCAACGGCGTGCTCTCGCTCGGCGGCACCGCCGTCACGGCCGGCCAGGTGATCTCCGCCGCCAATCTCGGCAACCTCACCTTCACACCGGCAGCCAATGCCAACGGCACGGCGCTCGCCTCCTTCACCTTCCAGGTCCGCGACAATGGCGGCACGGCGAATGGCGGCCAGGATACCGACCAAAGCCCGAACAGCTTCACCTTCAACGTCACAGCCGTCAACGATGCGCCGGTCAACACCCTGCCGGCGAGCTTCGGAACCAACGAGGATACGGCGCTGTCGCTGGCCGGCCTGCAGGTCTCCGATGTCGATGCGGGCTCCGGTTCGATCCGCGTCACGCTCAGTGTCAATTCCGGCACGCTGGCTGCCACCGGCGGCTCCGGCGTCACCGTCAGCGGCTCCGGATCGGGCACCTTGGTGCTGACCGGCACACTTTCCAACATCAACGGCTTCCTTGCCGCAGCTGGCACGCGCCCGGTCTTCAACCCCGCCGCCAACGCCAATGGCGCGGTGACGCTGACGATGGTGACCAACGACAATGGCAACACCGGCAGCGGCGGCGCCTTGTCCGATACTGATACGGCGACGATATCAGTGGCCCCGGTCAATGACGCGCCCGTCGGGTCCGATACGGCGATCACGACCAACGAGGATACTGCCTTCTCCGGCACGCTGCCCGTCGCGACCGATGTCGATGGCGACAGCCTGACCTATGGCGCCGGATCGATCGCGCCGTCGCACGGCACCGTCGTGGTCAACCCCAACGGCACCTATACTTACACCCCATCCGCCAATTTCAACGGCACCGACAGCTTCACCTATAGCGTTACCGACGGTACCGCCACGGTCCAATATCTGGTCAGCGTCACAGTCAACTCGGTCAACGACGCGCCTGTCGGCGTCAACGATACCGCCCAGACCAATGCCGGCGTCAGCACCAGCCTCAACGTGCTTGCCAACGACACCGATGTCGATGGCGACGTGCTGCAGGTCTCGGCCATCAACGGCGTCGCGGGCAATGTCGGGCTGGCCGTCACGGGTTCGAACGGCGGCACGTTCACGATCGGCGCCAATGGCGCGGCGGTGTTCAATCCGGGCGCGGCCTTTACCGACCTTCCGGCCGGCCAGAGCCGCACCTCCAGCGTCACTTACCAGCTGTCCGACGGCCACGGCGGCTTCTCGACCGCGACGGTCACGGTAACGGTCACGGGTGTCAACGATGCGCCGATCTCCACGCCGATCGCCAACCAGACCGGCAACGACGCGCAGGCTGTGACGCTCAATGTCGGCGGTAACTTCAGCGATCCGGATACCGGCGACACGCTGACCTTCACCGCGACCGGTCTTCCTCCAGGCCTGACGATCAACGCCACGACCGGTGTGATCTCCGGCACCATCAACCGCAGCGCCAGCGTCAACGGCCCCTATGCCGTGACGGTGACGGCGACCGACGGCAGTGGTGCTACGGCGAACCGCAGCTTCACCTGGGCCGTCCTCAACCCGCCGCCGGTGGCCGCCGCCGACAATTTGGCAACAACCGAGAACTCCCCGCTTGCCGGCTCAGTCTTCGCCAACAATGGCAACGGCGTCGATTCAGATCCCGATGGCGACCCGATTTCCGTCTCGGCGGTCGGCGGCAGCGGCGCCGGTGTGGGTCAGGCCGTGGCCGGCTCGAACGGTGGTACCTTCACGATCAACGCCGACGGCACCTACGCCTTCAATCCGGGCACTGCCTTCGACGATCTCGCTGCCGGCGCGACGCGCGTCACGACCGTCACCTACACGATCACCGACGGCCAGGGCGGTTTCTCGACGGCAACGGTGACCGTGACTGTCACCGGCCTGAACGATGCGCCGGTCGCGGTGGCCGACAGCTTCACCACCAACGAGGACACATCCGTCACCTTCGACGTGCGCGCCAATGACAGCGATGTCGACGGCGGTACGCTTGCTGTCACGGCGATCAATGGCACCGCCATCGTTTCCGGTGGCTCGGTTGCCGTCACCGGCGGCGTGGTCACGCTCAATGCCGATGGCCGGCTGACCTTCACGCCAACGGCCGATTACAACGGTAGGCCGACCTTCACCTACACGATTTCCGACGGCCAGGGCGGCACGGCGAGCGCGACGGTCACCGGCACCGTCAATCCGGTGCAGGACCCGCCGGTCGCCGCCAATGACAGCTTCACGACCAACGAGGATACGGCGGTCACCTTCGATGTCCGCGCTAACGACAGCGACGTCGATGGCGATGCGCTTGCCGTGATCCAGATCAACGGCTCGAACATCGCGTCCGGCGGCTCGGTGGCCGTCACCGGCGGCAGCGTCCGGCTGAACGCGGATGGCACGCTGACCTTTACGCCATCGGCCAACTACAACGGCAATCCGAGCTTCAGCTACACCATCTCCGATGGACATGGCGGCACAGCGACGGCAACCGTCAACGGTACGGTCAACCCCGTCCAGGATCCGCCGGTCGCCCAGAACGACAGCTTCACGACGCCGGAGGACCAGGCCGTCACCATCGCCGTTCTTAACAATGACAGCGATCCGGATGGCGACGCGCTGGCGATCACTGAGATCAACGGCACCGGCATCACCGTCGGCAATTCCGTGGCCATCACCGGCGGCAGCGTCACGCTGAACGCCAACGGCACGCTGACCTTCACGCCGACGGCGAATTTCAACGGCAGCCCGAGCTTCACCTACACCGTCTCCGACGGCAATGGCGGCACGGCGACGGCAACTGTCAGCGGCACGGTAACGCCGGTCAACGACATCCCTGTTGCTGTTGCCGACAGCTTTACGACGGCAGAGGATACGGCCGTCACCTTCGATGTGCTCGGCAATGACAGCGATGTCGACGGCGACACGCTCACCGTGACCGCGATCAATGGCGCCAATATCGCGGCCGGTGGGGTGGTAACCGTCACCGGCGGCACGGTGCGGCTGAACGCCAACGGCACGCTGACCTTCACGCCTGTTGCCAACTACAATGGCAGCCCGAGCTTCACCTACACCATCTCCGACGGCAATGGCGGCACCGCGACCGCCACCGTCAGCGGCAGCGTGACGCCGGTGAACGACGCGCCGGTTGCCGTCAACGACAGCTTCACCACGCTTGAAGACACGGCCGTGACCTTCGATGTCCGCGGCAACGACAGCGACGTGGATGGCGATGCGCTCAATGTGACCGCGATCAACGGGACCGCTATTGCGTCCGGCGGGTCCGTAGCCATCACCGGCGGCAGCGTCCGGCTCAATGCGAACGGCACGCTGACCTTTACGCCGGCTGCCAACTACAACGGCACCCCATCCTTCACCTACACCATTTCAGACGGCAACGGCGGCACCGCGACGGCCACCGTCGATGGGACCGTCACGCCGGTCAACGACGCGCCTGTTGCCTCTGATACCACCGTCTCGGTCGATGAAGATGGCGTTATCTCGAGCACATTGCCGACAGCAACCGATGTGGACGGCGATGCGATTACCTATGCCGCCGGCAGCACCACGCCTGCTCATGGCGCCGTTGTCGTCAATCCAAATGGCACCTACAGCTATACGCCATCGGCCAATTTCAACGGGACCGACCGGTTCACCTATGTCGTCAGCGACGGCAAGGGCGGCAGCAACGAGTATACGGTCACCGTCAATGTCGCGAGCGTCAACGATGTGCCTGTTGGTTCTCCGCTTCCGGCTCGGTCGGGCGCCGATGGTGCCGCCGTTACCTTCGATGTCTCCGGCTTCTTTACGGATGCCGACAACGACACTCTGACCTATTCCGCAAGCGGCCTGCCGGTCGGCCTGTCGATCAACGCGGCCGGTGTGGTGACCGGGACGATCGATCGCCAGGCGAGCGTCGGCGGGCCAACGGGCAATGGCGTCTACACGGTGACGATCAGCGTGAATGATGGCCATGGCGGCACGGCCAGCCAGAGCTTCTCTTTCTCGGTCAGCAACCCGCCGCCGGTCGCCGTCAACGATGCGGTCACCGCGACCGAGGATACGCCGCTCACCTTCAACGTGCTTGACGGCTCGGCGAGCGGCGGCGTGCCGGATAGCGATCCCGATGGAGATCCGCTGACGGTCACGGCGGCCAGCGCCGCCAACGGCACGGTGACGCTCGGCTCCGGCGGCCAGATCACCTATCAGCCGAACGCCAATTTCAACGGCACCGACACGATCACCTACACGATCTCCGACGGAAACGGCGGAACGGCGACCGCGACGGTCACCGTCACCGTGCTTGCTGTCAACGACGCGCCCGTCGGCCAGCCGATCGCCGACCGTACGAGGAACGACGGAGACACCGACAGCCTCGATATCTCGTCCTTCTTCTCGGATGCCGACGGCGATCCGCTTACCTATACCGCAAACGGCCTGCCCGCGGGGCTGACCATCGATCCGGCCACCGGCCTGGTCTCCGGCCGCATTGCGCCGGAAGCCTCTGGTCCGACCGGCGAGGCCGTCTATACGGTGACGGTGACGGCATCGGACGGCAAGGGCGGCACGACCTCGGTCACCTTCCACTACACCATCCTCAACCTGCCGCCGATCGCGCGCGACGATTTCGCAACTACGAACGAGGACACGCCGGTCGATATCGACGTGCTCGCCAATGACGGCGATCCGGATGGCGACAATGATGAAGTCATCCGCGTCAACAATGTGGTGCTGCAGCTGAACGGCCCGGCGGTCGCGACGACGAACGGCACGGTTCAACTGGTCGCTGGCCCGACCGATCGGCCGGTGCTGCGCTTCACGCCGAACGCGAACTACAACGGCCAGGAAAGCTTCAGCTACTCGATCGACGATGGCAATGGCGGCGTCGATACCGCGACGGTGACGATCACGATCATCCCGCAGAACGACACGCCCGAGGGGACCAACCCGATACCGGATCGCGTGCGGGCCGATGGGCAGCAGCTGATCTATCGCGTCTCGGATTTCTTCGACGATCCAGATGGCGATACGCTGAACTACACCATCACGGGGCTGCCGGCCGGTCTGAGCTTCGACCAGGCGACTGGCCTCATCTTCGGCACGATCGATCACAACGCCAGCCAGGGTGGTGCTGCGGGCTTCTACCAGATCACGGTCACGGCGCATGACGGGCCGAATGGCACCGGCGCGTCCGTATCCCAGAGCTTCGAGCTCCAGGTGACCAATCCGGGCCCGACCGCCGTCAACGACAATCTCGCGATCAACGAGGATCAGTCCGCGACGTTCAACGTCATCACCGGCGCGGGGACGGCGAGCGGTGCCGCCGGAGCGGACACCGATCCGGATGGCGACACGCTGAGCCTGATCGCCGCCTCCGCCGGGCACGGGACGCTGACCTTTGCGGCGAACGGTTCGATCACCTATACACCGGCCGCCGACTTCAACGGCACCGACACGATTATCTACACGATCTCCGACGGGCAAGGCGGCGTCTCGACGGCGACAGTTACGATCACGATCAATGCCGTCAACGATGCGCCCGATGTCAGCGGCCCGCTTCCGGTCCAGATGGACAGCGACAGCCAGACCGTCTCCTTCGACGCCGGCATCTATTTCTCCGATCGCGATGGCGATACGCTGAGCTATGCCGCGACCGATCTCCCGCCCGGCCTGCAGATCGACGCCGCGACCGGCGTGATCTCTGGTCCGCTTCCGAACAACGCCTCGCGTCCCGAACCCTATGTCGCGACGATCACCGTATCGGACGGGCAGGGCGGTACGATTTCGCGTACGATCACCTGGATCATCAGCAACTTCCCGCCCAAGGCGTTCAGCGATTCTCTGTCGGTCGGGCAAAACGCCAGCGGCGGCGGCAACGCGCTGACCAACGATACGGACCCCGATGGCGACACCCTGACCATCGACCGGATCAACGGCCAGGCGGGCAGCGTCGGCCAGCCGGTTGCCGGATCGAATGGCGGGACCTTCATTGTCAGCGCCACGGGGGTCTACACCTTCAACCCGGGCACTGATTTCGCCGATCTTGGCGCCGGCGAGACCCGCACAACGTCGGTCACCTACCGCGTGACGGATGCCGATGGCGAAAGCGATACGGCGACGATCACCGTGACGGTCACCGGCGTGAACGACAATCCGACGGCAACGCCTATCCCCGCGGTAACGCTTGCCGATGGCCAGTCGCTGGATGGAAAGCCGATCGATGTCAGCGATTTCTTCAGCGACGTGGACGGCGATACGCTGACCTTTACGGCATCAGGCCTGCCGACGGGCCTGTCGATGGACTCGAATGGGGTTATCACCGGCACGATCGCGGCCGACGCGTCGAAGGGCGGCCCGATCTATACGGTGGCAGTGGTGGCGAGCGACGGCCAGGGCGGCACGTTCAGGACAACCTTTGATCTTACCGTCACCAATCCGGCTCCGACCGCCGTCAACGATACGGCGACCACCACCGAGGACGTGCCCCTTCTCAACATCAACGTGCTTGGAAACGATACCGACCCTGATGGCGACGTGCTGACGATCGATCCCGATTTCCCGCCGCAGGCCGGCCACGGCACGGTGACCGTCAATAGCGACGGAACGCTGAACTATACGCCTGCAAAAGATTTCAACGGCATCGACACGGTGGTCTACCGCGTGACCGATGGCCAAGGGGGCCTCAGCACCGGCGTGCTGACGATCACGGTGGGCGCCCAGAATGACGCGCCGATTGAAACCCCGATCGCCGACATGGAGCGCAATGACGGCGACACGATCAGCTTCGATATTTCGAGCTATTTCGCCGATCCCGAGGGCGGCGTGCTGACATATGACGTTCAAGGCTTGCCACCAGGCCTTACCTTCGATCCTGAAACCGGCATCATCAGCGGCCGGATCAGCGCCGGCGCATCCGGCCCCATGGGCCTCTCCAATTACGTGGTCAAGGTCATCGCTACCGACGACGGCGGCCTCACCGCCGAATCCGATTTCACCTATGTTATCCGCAACATCGCGCCAGACGCGATGAACGACACGGCACGAACGCTGGAAGACCAGCCTGTCGATATCGACGTGCTCGCCAATGATGTCGACACAGACGGCGATGCCAAGAGCATCGTTCTCGTCAACGGCGTCAACCTCAGCGTCGATGGCGCGGCCGTGCCGATTTCCAACGGCGCGGTGCAGCTCGTGCTTGTTAACGGCGCGCAGGTGCTGCGCTTCACGCCCGCCGCCAACTACGCGGGCACCGCCTCCTTCACCTACACGATCAACGACGGCAATGGCGGCAGCGACACGGCGACGGTGACGGTCACGGTCGATCCCGTTAACGATGCGCCCGTGGCGACCCCGATCCCCGATCGCGCACAGGCCGATGGCTCGGCCGTCAGCTTCGACGTCAGAGGCTTCTTCAGCGATGTCGATGGCGACACGCTGGCGATCTCTGTCAACGGCCTGCCGCCCGGCCTCGGCTTCGACCCCGCGACCGGTCTCATCAGCGGCACGCTGGATGCCAATGCCTCGGCGGGCAGCCCTTACACTGTCGTGGTATCCGCCGACGATGGCCATGGCGGCCAGGTCTCGACGCAGTTCGTCTTCTCCGTCAGCAACCCGGCGCCGATCGCCGCCAATGACGCTGTCGCGACCAATGAAGATACCGCCGTTACCTTCAATCCGATCACCGGTGTCGGTACGGCCGGCGGCGGCGTGGATGTCGATCCAGACGGCGATCCGCTGACGATCGTGGCGATCGACGGCCAGCCGATTGCCACCAATGGCACGGTTGCCGTCGCGGGCGGCGTCATCCGCCTCAACGGCGACGGATCGCTGACCTTCACGCCGGCGGCCGATTTCAACGGCACTGTGCCGGTAACCTACCGCATCAGCGACGGCAATGGCGGCTTTGCGGAAGCATCGATCGTCATCACCGTCGCGGCGGTGAACGATGTCGGTGTCGTCGATCTCAACGGCGCCGGCGCGGGCGTCGACATCGCCGTCTCCTTCAACGAGGGTGATGCGCCGGTCGCGATCGCCAGCGGCGACGCAACCGTGTTCGATGTCGAGAACGGCATCACGTCGCTGAACCTCGCGCTTGGCGGCTTTGCCAATGCAGGTTCCGAGATCATCCACCTGAACGGCTCCGTCGACATCGTCTACGGTACGGCCAACACCGGCACGATCATCTTCGGCGGCACGACCTTCCGCTTTAGCTATGACGGCGCCAATGCGCTCGCCATCACCAATGCGGCTGGCGGCACGATGGGCAATGCGGCGACCAGCGCCCTGCTGCGCGCCATTCAATATGAAAACAGAAGTGACAACCCGACTACGGGGGATCGCACCGTCTCGATCACGGTGACGGACGATGGCGGCGCGACGTCGGCAGCGGCGGTCGCGACGATCTCGATCGGTGCCGTCAACGATGCGCCCGTCGCCGTCGATGACACGGCAACCACGGATGAGGACACCGCGATTGTCGGCGCCGTGCCCGGCGTGCTCGGCAACGATACAGACGCTGACGGTGACGCACTCGTCGTCTCGGCTGTAGGCAATGGCGCGCCCGGCGCTGCGGTCGCCGGCTCGACGGGCGGCAGCTTCGTGATCAACGCCGACGGCAGCTATCGCTTCGATCCCGGCGCTGATTTCCAGAGTCTCAAGGCCGGCGAAACACGGGTTACCTCGGTCACCTACGCGGTATCTGACGGCCACGGTGGCACTGCGAACGCCACGCTGTCGGTCACTGTCGTCGGCGTCAACGACGCGCCGATCGGAAGTGATGGGAGCTTCCAGACCGCCGAGGATACGGTCGCGACCGGCTTCCTGCCCACAGCAAGCGATCCCGATGGCGATGCGCTGACCTATGCCATCGCCACGCCGCCGGCCAATGGGGTGGTCACCATCAGCGCCGACGGCAGCTATCGCTACACGCCGCCAGCCAACTTCAACGGCAGCGACAGCTTCACCTATAGCGTTTCCGACGGTCGCTCGACGGTCACCTACACGATCGCCGTCACGGTCACGCCGGTCGACGACGCGCCGGTGGGTACGCCGATTGCCAACCAAGCCTATCAGGATGCGCAGACCATCAGCTTCGATGTCTCGGGCAACTTCGGCGACATCGATACGCCCAGCCTGACCTTCACCGCGACGGGTCTGCCGACAGGTCTAACGATCTCGTCGCAGGGCGTCATCACCGGAACGGTCGACCGCGATGCGTCGCAACTCAATGGCGGCGCTTACTCGGTTACGGTGTCCGCCAGCGATGGCACCAGTTTGGCGAACCAGACCTTCATCATCGCGGTCACCAACCCGGCGCCGATCGCCCGCGACGATGCCGCCAGCACCGGCGAGAATACCGATATCGCCGGCTCGGTCTTCGCCGACAACGGCAATGGAGCGGACAGCGATCCGGATGGCGACACGATCGTGGTCAGCGCCGTCAACGGCGTTGCCAGCAATGTCGGTGCGTCAATCGCAGGCTCGGCGGGCGGACGGTTCGTGATCGGTACCGATGGCAGCTACACATTCGTGCCGGGCACCGACTTCGACAATCTGAAGGCTGGCGAACAGCGCACCACCAGCGTCACCTACACCATATCCGACGGCCAGGGCGGCACATCGACCGCGACCTTCACGGTGACGGTATCGGGCGCCAACGATCTCCCCGTCGGTTCCGACGTCGCGGTCACGACGCCCGAGGACACGGCCCTCAGCGGCCGGTTGCCGGCTGCGACCGACGTCGATGGCGATCCGCTGACCTATGGGGTCGGCAGCCAGCCGGCGCATGGCAGCGTCACGATCGACCCTACCGGAGCCTACGTCTATACGCCGACTGCGGATTTCAACGGCGCCGACAGCTTCACCTATACGATCTCTGATGGAACCGCCGTCGTCACGCATACGGTGACCGTGACCGTCAACCCGGTCAACGATGCGCCGGTTCTGCAGGATGTCGCGGTGTCGATGAATGAAGACGGCACGGCGACGGGCCAGATCGTTGCAACCGATATCGATGACGCGCCGGCGACGCTGGTCTATGGTCTTCAGACCGCAGCCGCGAGCGGGACCGCTGTCGTCAACCCCGACGGCACCTACAGCTACACCCCCAATCCAAACTTCAACGGCACCGACAGCTTTGTCGTGGTCGTCACGGACTCGAGCGGCGCCACCGCCACGGCAACGATCACGGTCACGGTCGGCGCGGTCAACGATCCGCCTGTTGCCGTCGATGATGCCGCCGCGACCGCCGAGAACACGGCGATCTCAGGCAATGTGATCGTCGGCGGACCGGGTGCAGACAGCGATCCGGATGGCGACACGCTGACCGTCGTCGGCGTCGGCGCTGCGACCGGCAATGTCGGGGTCGCAATTCCCGGCCAGGGCGGCGGCAGCTTCCTTATTGCCGCCGACGGCTCCTATACATTCGACCCCGGCACCGACTTCGACGGCCTTGCCGCAGGTGCTACCGCGACGACATCCGTGAGCTACACGATCTCGGACGGCCATGGCGGCGTCGCCACCGCGACGCTGACGGTCACCGTCACCGGCGTCAACGACGCACCGAATGCGCCCACCTTGCCGCCGCAGGCAAGCCTGGATGGTGCCGCGATCGTGCTGCCGGTTGGTGCACAGTTCACCGATGTCGATGGCGATCCTCTGACCTTCGATATCACCGGCCTACCGCCGGGTCTTGGCTACAACACCCAGACCGGCGAAATCACCGGCAACATCCTCCCGAACGCCTCCGGCACGACTGGTAGCGCGGTTTATAACGTCACGATTACGGCGAGAGACGGCCTCGGCGGCGAAGCGGTTCGCAGCTTTGCCTGGACGGTGACCAACCCGGTGCCGGATGCGGTCAACGATGCCTTCACGATGAACGAAGGCGGCCAGTTGAGCGGTTCGGTTCTCGTCGCCAACGGCAATGGCCCCGACACCGATCCCGATAATGATCCGCTCACCGTTTCCCTGGTGACGAATACCGCGCATGGCGCTCTCGTGCTCAATCCCGATGGCACCTTCACCTACACGCCGACCGCAGGGTTCAACGGCACCGACAGCTTCGTCTACCGCATCGACGACGGAAATGGCGGCACCGATACGGCGACCGTCACGATCACCATCAATCCGGTCAACGACGCGCCTGTCGCCGTCAACGACAACTTCACCGTCGCCGAGGATGGCCAGGTGGTCATTCCGGTTCTGGCGAACGACAGCGATCCCGATGGCGATACGCTGACGATAACGGAGATCAACGGCCAGCCGATCAGCGTCGGTGGCAGCGTTGCGCTCGTGTCCGGAACGGTGACGCTGAATTCCGACGGTACGCTGACATTTGCGGCAGCACCCGATTTCGCCGGCAATGCCAGCTTCACCTACACAGTCTCCGACGGAACCCTGAGCGTGCAAGGCACGGTCACCGGCACGGTGACAGGCGTCAACGACGCGCCTGTCAACGGCCTGCCGGCGACCTTCAACGGCACCGAGGATACGGCGCTGCCGCTTTCCGGTCTGTCGATCTCGGATGTCGATGCCGGATCGGGCATCATGACGGTCACGCT
Organism: Rhizobium sp. 16-449-1b; assembly: GCF_017741935.1. Classification (GTDB taxonomy): domain Bacteria; phylum Pseudomonadota; class Alphaproteobacteria; order Rhizobiales; family Rhizobiaceae; genus Rhizobium. Next base: position 263,300 of record NZ_JAGHMH010000028.1, read on the forward strand.
CTCAGTCGATGCCGGCACGCTGACGGCTGCCGCCGGCGGCAATGTGGCCGTGACCGGCAACGGTTCGGGCGCGATCACGCTTACAGGTACGCTCGGCGATATCAACGCATACCTCGCCGGTGCATCGGCCCCGGTCTATCATCCACTTCTCAATTCGAATGCGCCGGTGACGTTGACCATGGTCACCAGCGACGGCGGCAATAGCGGCGCCGGCGGCGTCCAGACCGATACCGACCGGGCGACGATCATTCTCGCGCCCGTCAATGATGTCCCTGTCGCCACCGGCTCGATGATCCAGACGCGGGAAGACGTGCCGGTTTCGGGCGTGGTAGCCGCCACCGATCCTGATGGAGATCCACTGACCTACGCGGTCGCAACAGGCCCGCGCAACGGCACCGCCGTCATCGACGCCGCCGGGCGCTACCTCTATTCGCCCAACACCGATTTCAACGGAACCGACAGTTTCGACATCAGCGTCAGCGACGGACAGGGCGGTGTCACCACCGTCACGATCGCGGTGACCGTAACGCCAGTCAACGACGCGCCCGTCGGTTCGGATGCGACGGCGACGGTTGCCGAGGACCAGACGCTGAACGGCCAGCTGCCGGTTGCGACCGACGTGGACAGCCCCAGCCTGACCTATGGGCTTGGCGGGCAGGCGGCGCACGGCGCGGTGACGGTCAACGCCGACGGCACCTACAGCTATGTGCCAGCCGCGAATTACAACGGTTCCGACAGCTTCACCTACACCGTCTCCGACGGCCAGGCGACGTCGACCTACACGATCTCGATCACCGTGACTGCGGTCAATGATGCGCCGGTGAGCTCGGGAACCTCGATTTCCACGGAGGAGGACGAAACCGTCACCGGCCAGCTGCCACCGGCCACCGACGCCGATGGCGACCCGATCACCTACGGGCTCGCCGTGCAGGCATCGAACGGCACCGTGGTCATCAACCCAGACGGCAGCTACAGCTACACGCCGGCCCCCGGCTACAACGGCTCCGACAGCTTCAGCTTCAGCGTCTCGGATGGCGGGGATTCCACGACCTATGTGGTCAATGTCACCGTAGGCGCGGTTAATGATCCGCCGAGCGGCTCCAACGCCGCGATCACCGTTGCGGAAGACGGTCTGGCCAGCGGTACGCTGCCGCTCGCGACTGATCCCGACGGCGACACGCTCACCTATGGGCTGGGTGCGCCGGCCGCGCACGGCACGGTTACTGTCAACACCGACGGCACCTACACCTATCGACCGAACGCCAACTACAACGGCACCGACAGCTTCACCTACACCGTCTCCGACGGCATCGATCAATCGACCTACACGGTCTCGATCAGCGTGACGCCTGTGAACGACGCCCCGGTCGGGTCTAATACAGCGATTACCGTCTCCGAGGACGTGCCCTTCGACGGCGTGCTGCCGGCCGCCAGCGATGTGGATGGCGATGCGGTTCGCTATGCCATCGGCACGCAGCCGATGCATGGTTCGGTGACCGTCAATCCCGACGGAACCTACCGATACGTGCCGGCGGCCGATTACAACGGCGCCGACAGCTTCACCTACCAGGTGACCGACGGCCAGGCGGTCTCGACCTACACGGTCGCGATCACGGTGACCGCGGTCAACGACGCGCCGGTTGGCAGCAACGTCTCGATCTCCGTCGATGAAGACGGCTCCGCGTCGGGAACGCTGCCGCGCGCGGTGGATGTCGATGGCGATCCGCTGACCTATCTGCTGCAAAACGGGCCGAGCCACGGCGTCGCCACCGTGGCTGCGGATGGCAGCTACACCTATGTCCCCGCCGCCAATTTCTCTGGGACTGATACTTTCACCTACGCGGTATCCGATGGCACGGTTCTGTCCGTCTACACGGTGACGGTGAATGTCGGTGCCGAAAACGATGCGCCGACGGGCTCGGATCTGGCAATCAGCATCTCTGAGGACACGAGCTTTACCGGCTCGCTTCCATCAGCCTCCGATGCGGATGGCGACACCATCGTCTACGGCCTTGGCACGCCGGCCGCCCATGGGGCCGTCACGGTCAATCCCAACGGCACCTTCAGCTACGTGCCGCAGGCAAACTATGCCGGGCCGGACCAGTTCACCTATACGTTGTTCGATGGAACCGTAACGGTGACCTATACCGTCACCATCGACGTTCAGGGCGTCAACGACGCGCCGATCGGCGCCGATACGGCCATCTCGGTTGCCGAGGATACCACCTTCTCGGGCCAGCTTCCGCCAGCCGTCGATCCCGATGGCGATGCGGTCACCTACGCTCTCGCCGGCGCGGCAAGCCACGGAACCGTCAGCATCAATGCCAACGGGACCTACAGCTACATTCCCGACAGCAACTTCAACGGCACCGACAGCTTCAGCTATTCCGTCAGCGACGGAACGGCGACCAACGTCTATCGCGTCTCGGTGACCGTCAGCGCCGTCAACGATGCGCCGATCGGCTCCGATACGTCGATCTCGGCGCAGCAGGGCACGGTCGCGACCGGCACCCTGCCGCCGGCCTATGATATCGAGGGAAGCCCGGTCACCTATGGACTGGGCGCGCAGGCCGCGCACGGCACCGTGGTGATTGAAGCCAACGGCAGCTATTCCTACCAGCCCAACAGCGGCTTCAGCGGCAGCGATCAGTTCACCTACACCGTCTCGGATGGAACAGCGGTATCGATCTACACCGTCACCGTCTCCGTCGGCGCCGTCAACAGCGCGCCCACGGGGCAAGACACGACGCTGACCGTTTCCGAGGATACGCCATTTACCGGCCAACTGCCGGTCGCGACCGACGCGGATGGCGACGCGCTGACCTACGGCCTTGCCGCAGGACCGGCGCATGGTGTTGTCACCGTTTTGGCGAACGGGCAATATTCCTTCACGCCCGATCGCAATTTCAACGGCACCGATCAGTTCAGCTACTCGGTGAGCGATGGCCGGGCGACGGTGATCTATCGTGTGTTCGTTACGGTTACGCCCGTCAACGACGCCCCCGTAGGGTCGGATACCGCGATCTCGCTCGCCGAGGACACGACCTTCACCGGACGGCTGCCGACGGCCTCTGATGCCGATGGCGATGCCATAACCTATGGCCTGGCGGCCGCTGCCGGTCACGGCACGGTCAGCATCAATGCCGACGGGACCTATAGCTACACACCCAACGGCAACTTCAACGGCACCGACAGCTTCAGCTACTCGGTGAGCGACGGCACGGTCACCAACGTCTATCGCGTCGCCGTCACCGTCACCGCCATCAACGATGCGCCTGTCGGTTCGGATACGTCGATCTCGGTGCAGGAGGGAACGGTCGCCACCGGCACCCTGCCGCCGGCCACCGATGTCGAGGGATCGCCGGTCACTTATGGTCTCGGTGCCAATCCCGTCCACGGCACGGTCACGATCGATCCGAACGGCAACTACAGCTACCAGCCGGACGCTGGCTTCAGCGGCACCGACCAGTTCACCTATACGGTGTCCGACGGCACGGCGACCTCGGTCTATACCGTGACGGTCTCCGTCGGCGCGGCGAATGGTGCGCCTGTCGGCAGCGATACGACGCTGACGATTGCCGAGGACACGACGTTTACCGGCACGCTTCCTGTCGCCACCGATCCCGATGGCGATCCGCTGAGCTACGCGGTCGCCGCCGGGCCTGCCCACGGCGTCGTCACGATCACGGCGGACGGCAGATATGTCTTCACGCCAAACGGCAATTTCAACGGCACGGACCAGTTCAGCTATTCGGTGAGCGATGGCCGCGCGACGGTTATCTACCGCGTGTTCGTCACGGTCACCCCCGTCAACGATGCGCCTGTCGGGTCCGGCACGGCGATCGCGGTCGGACGCGACCAGACCGTCACGGGCACCTTGCCGCCGGCCTTCGATGTCGAGGGATCGCCGATCACCTACCAGTTGGGATCGGCCGCATCCCATGGCGTCGTCACCGTCAATCCGGATGGCAGCTACACCTATACACCGGCAGCCGGCTACGAGGGTGGCGACAGCTTCACGTTCACGGTCTCCGACGGTGATGCGACATCGACCTACACGGTAACCATAGCCGTCGGTGCTGCCGTGCCGCCCACGGAGCCGCCGACAGAGCCTCCGCCGGAAACACCGCCCGGCGAGCGTCCGCCGCTCGAAAGGGATCCGCCGGTCGTGTTCCCCGTCGATGCAAACGATCCGGGTGCGCCCGACTTCGGCGGCCGCCCGGAGGAGATTGGTGGCGCATCGAAGGAGATCATGGACGATCTCGGCGCCATATCGGATGACATCACGGTGGATGGTCCGATCGACAGCGTCGTCAACGCCGCGCAGCCTCTGAACGGCATCGGCTCGCTGCCGCGTCATGGCGCGGTGCTGCATGCCGTGCGCCAGATCTCCGAATGGATCGAAAGCGGGCGCCGTCTCGACGATATCCATATCGGCTTCTTCAAGGGAGGATCGAATATTCACATCGCCGGATCGGGTGACGACAGTACCTGGTTCACGGTGGATACGATCTTCAACGAGAACTTCCTCTATATCCTGCCCGCCTATGGCAGCCAGACGGACAAGACGAGCTTCAGCGTGACGCTGTCGGATGGTCGCGCTCTGCCAGACTGGATGACGGTGACGCATGGCGGCATGATCATCGGCCGGCCGCCGGTCGGTGCCGTCTCGATCGACATCCGCGTATGGGGCACCTCGCGTGACGGTACGGTGAGCGACACGCTGAGGATCGACCTGCAGACGGGAACGGTGCTCGACCACGTCAGGGACCGGCGCGCCGAACTGGGGCCGGGAGCGCTGTTCTCAAGCCAAATGTTGGCCGAGGCGAACATAAGCGGTGCGCAAGGCGACCGCCTCTGGAGTGCCCTGCGCGGGCAATGATACCGACTGCGGCGACGCTGCGCCGTGTCTTCGCCCCCTAGCGGCGGCTGGATGAGCTTGCCGCCGAGGCGAGAAGCTGCCGTTGCGGATTAAAGGGACGGAAAGAAAATTGATGTAGTTGGGTTCTCTATTGTCCTGAGTTCCAGCCCAGACCATCGATGAACGCAACTTGGCAGATACTGCTCGGAAACCTCGCCATCACCGCGCTAGCAATATCGCTGTGGTCGCATGCCTATTATCACACGCGTGCCCTGTCCGAGCGCCGGCGCAACCAGGCGTTCGGTATCGCCATGGGTCTCGGTGCGATCTGTTCGATGATGCTGGCGGTGCCGCTGGATCAAGGCGTTTTCGTCGATCTTCGCTACACGCTGGTGGCGGTGTCGGCTCTGTTTGGCGGGCCCTTCTCCGTGCTCTTGACGATCGTGATCGCCTCGGTGTTTCGCCTTTCTGAGGGCGGAGCGGGCGCGATCGACGGCGTGATCAGCATATGCGTCGTGGGCACGGTCGGGCTCTGCGGTTTTCTGATCGTGAGAAGGCGCAAGGTCAGGCTGGCCGATGCGGCCGTGCTTGGTATCGCGGTATCGGCCACGCTACTCGTGGTCATGTCGGTGCTGACGTCGCAGGCCAATGCTCGGGCCGTCGAGCTCGTCGGGTTCCCGATCACTGTTCTCAATTTCCTCAGCATCATGATTGCCGCTTTCGTTCTGATCCAGTTCGAAAGAATGGCGCATGACCGCGATATCCTGTCGGCAGCGCTGACGCAGACGCCCGATTTTCATTACGTGAAGAACCGCGAAGGCAAGTTCGTCATCGTCAACAAGAACGTTGCCGAGCACCACCACTACCCGTCACCGGCGGCCATGGTCGGCGCGTCCGATTTCCAGCTCGCCACCCAGCGCCGCGCCGAAATGCTCTATGCCGAAGAGCAGGCTCTCATGGAGAGCGGGCAGTCGCAGCTCGACAAGATCGAGTATCTGAGCGAAGGCGGCCGCGATCGCTGCTATTCGACATCGAAGGTGCCGCTCCGCGACCGGACTGGCACCGTCATCGGGCTTGCGGGCGCGACGCGGGATGTGACCGAGGAACGAAAGATCGAGCAGGAGCTGCGCGAGAGCAAGGATCTGCTTTCGCTCGCCATGGCCGGGATGTCGGATGGTTTTGCGATGTTCGATCGCACAGGCACGCTGGTTTTCAGCAACATGCAATATGCCGCGCTGTTTCCGCTGTCGGGTGAGGTCCGCGTGCCCGGAACGAATATTCGCGACATCCTCAAGAAAGTCGTGGAATCGAACGAGCGGCGTGATTTCCGCCGAGATGTGACCGATGAATGGCTGGCGGAGGCATCCGCCGCGTTGTTCTTCGACAAGGACGAGAATATCGAGCTTTATGACGGACGCTGGCTCAGCCTGCGCACCCGAGTCGCCGATAATGGCATGGCGCTTGTCGCGGTCTCAGACGTCACGACGATGAAACAGGCCGAATTCGCGCTCAGGACTGTCGCCGAGCAGATGAAGAGCCTTGCCGAGACCGATGCGCTGACCGGGCTTCTCAACCGCCGGGCCTTCGACCATGCGATGTCGGTTGCGGTCGAGCGAAGCCGCCTTGAACGCCGGCCGATGGCGGTCCTGATGATCGACGTCGACCGCTTCAAGGCCTATAACGACACTTACGGCCATCCTGAAGGCGACGCGTGCCTGAAGGCGATAGCGGACTGCCTGCGCCACACGATGAACCGTCCCCAGGACGTGCTGGCGCGGTTCGGCGGCGAGGAATTCGTGGTTCTATTGCCCGATACCGATGAGACCAAGGCGCTGGCGTTGGCGGAGCAATTCCGCAGCACCCTGCTTGCGCGGGCGATCGCTCACACCGGCAGCGAATACGGCGTGGTGACGGCCAGCATCGGCATTTCGGCCAAGTCCAACTGGAAGCAGCAGATAAGCGCCGCCGAGCTTATTCTTGAGGCCGATCAGGGCCTTTACCAGGCCAAGCGCGACGGTCGCAATCAGGCTGTCGCCTGGAACCCGCCAAGGACGAGCAGAGCGGCGCGATAGCTATTGCGGCCGCCTCGCCGGCCTCCACTGCACACGTTTTCAGCCATTCCGCAAAGAAAAAGGCCGGGGCGAAACCGCACCGACCTTCCTCGACCCGTCTCGACAACGACTGCCAGTACCTCCGTGGTCAGCCGTCAGAGACGAATTATGTAAGTTGAGTGTAACGCAACTTCTGGGAAGTTCAAGCGCCATTTATGGGTTCGTTTTGCGCGAAGACTACCTATTTCGGTCAGCCTGAAACGATTGCGGAAAGGCGATCGAGATCGACAAGCTTGACTTCGAGCGGGACGGGATCGGTCTGGGCGGCGCGAAACCATTCGGCTGCCTCGCGCACCCGATCGCCGTGCGGCTGGGGATAGGAGCCAAGCCGTATGACCCACTCCCTAACCGTTTCACGCTCCATGCGGCCTGCCAGATAGCGTGCGTGAACGGTCTTTGCGGAGGCGACGAGATCGGAAACGCTGTTCAAGAATTGTCCTCAAATTGATGGTTAAGTTCGATGAGGCCAGATGGCATCGAGCTCAGACCTCTTCCTTCTTCTTGACCTTCACCTTCGGCTCCACCGGCGCATCCGGCGTGGGTGCGAGCAGTTTGCGCAGCGATGAGATCTTGTCCTTGACCAGCGGGCGGAAGCGCGTGGCGCGAAACGGCATGTCGGCGGCTCCGTAGCCCTCCGGGCCGTCATCGTTGCCGCGATGCAACTCTTCCAGCTTCACGCCGAAGAAGGTGCCGTCGATATAGTGCGTGTATTCGCCGACCCAGCGCAGCGTGTAGATCTCGCCTTTGCGGATACCCTGGTCGATGCTGACATGCTTGAACGTGTCATCAATGCACACGACCTTCTGGCCGACATGAAAGTCGTAGCTCATTTCACCAACCTCAACTTCACCCGCCGGCACCGGGAGGTGCGTCGTTCTTCATGAATTCCGGATATTGAACAACTTCCGTCTCGACGGTGTCGAACGACTTGCCCGCCGATTGCGCCAGCCGCACGCCCGGCCCGCCTGATATCAATTCTCCGTCCGATTCGAAGATGATGCCTGAGGCTTCGAGCGCCTGCCTGACGGCGAGACGCGTGCTGTCAGCGCTTTCGGCCCCGCGCTCGATATGGTCGAGATCCGCTACGGAGATGCCGGCGGCGTCGGCCAATTCGGCTTGCTGGAGGCCGAGCATCGCGCGGGCGCCACGTATCTGTGCTGACGTTATCATGATGATTTTATATAACCGGATCGATCTCTTTCTCAAGCCGGCCCACCGCTTAGGCCTGGCAGCATCGCTCCCACTCCGTCAATAGCTGCATGATCTCGATCGAATCGGAAAGGCGCGGCGAGGGGCGCGGCGCCTGCTTCAGCCCCTTCCGCAGGCAGTCTTCCACGAGGCGAACCTGATGGCCGAAGGCATCGTGGTCCGACGGAACGACGATGCGTTCCGTGGGCTGGCCGTATTCCTCGATCTCCAGCAGATTATCGCCGGCAAAAGGCAGCCACGGATTGGTGAGGAAGCGGACGGAAGCGCGGTCGCCGCGCACGGTGAAGTCGAACGACATGCCGTAGCTGTCGGTCGATTGCAGCGTCGCCAAAACGCCCGAGCCGAAGCGGGCGGCCAGCGCGGCGTCACAAATGTTGCCGTCGTGGTTCGACCGGTTGCCATGTCCCGAGATCACGCGATCCGCGAAGGCGTCGGCGCCGAAGGCCGTCTGGATGACGTAGTGCATCAGCGAGGCCGGATAGCAGCCGAGATTATAGAGCGTTCCGCCGCCCGCGGGATTGACGACCCGCCAGATATCCGCGGCATAGGCGCCCGAGATCGAGCGTATGGTGCCGAGACGGCCGGACCGGATGATGTTGCCGAGCTCGGCGATGACGGGATGGCTGAGATACATCAGCCCTTCGAGGAAGAAGATGTCGGCCTGCTCGACAGCGGCGGCAAGCGCATGCGCTTCTTCCATCGTGGTGGTCAGCGATTTTTCCGACAGCACCGGCTTGCCGCGCGCCGCCGCCTTGATGACCGCGTCGTGATGCACATTGTTGGGCAGTCCAACGTAGATGACGTCGATATCGGGATCGTCGACGATCGCATCGATGCTCGAATGCCTGACGGAGATGCCGTAGCGGTCGGCAAAGGCTTCGAGGCGCTCGGGATCGCGGCCGAAGACCGCGCCGATCACCGATCTGTCGCTGCCGTTGATGGCCTCGGCCACCGTGTTCGAGATGAAACTTGTTCCGAGAATTCCCCAGCGCAGCATGCCGTATCGCCTTTCGCAAGCGTTTCCACGTGACAGCTGGTTCTATAGCTGGATCGGTCAATCAGTACAGGGGCTTCGTGCTCCGACGGCCATATCGAGAGCTCCGCGCCAAGCGCATGGCGCATGGCTGCCTTGCGCAAACTTGCCTACCGTTTAGGCGCGGGGGTGTGTATATACATATCCATCGAAGCGATGCATCCTCCTCCCGCAGAGCTTCGACTTTGCAAGTGCCTCACTCCTCCTCCCAGAGGGACTTGCGCGAACAGTAGCACTCCTCCTCCCAGCTGCTGTTCATTTGTTTTAAAAAGCCTGTCGCACCTCCTCCCGCGACAGGCTTTTTTATTTTCTGCTCTATCCCAAGACCATCTCAGGACACCGACACAGGCTTCGAGCGCAAGCGGCTCGCCGTCGCCGGGTCCGCACGCCGGCAAAGCTGCGGCGGCAGGCCTTTCATGATGAGTTCGGCATCGGCGACGGCCATCGTGCCGAGTTCGTAGAAGGCATCGCGCGTGCCGCCGGTGCGGTGCGCCGAGAGCAGCAGACCCGGCAAACCGCGCACGGGGTCGTCGGCGGCCACGGGCTCTTCCGGAAAGACATCGGTCGCGGCGATAATGTGGCCGGATTTCACCGCCTCCAACATCGCGGTAAAATCGACTACTGCTGCGCGGCTCATCAGCAGAAAGGCGGCGCCGGGCTTCATCAGCTGAAACTCGCGACGACCGATAAACCCCTCGTTCTCGCTGGTCACGCTGGCGAAGACGAAAACCACCTGGCTCTCGCTCAGCGTCTCGTCCAAGCCCGATGGCACGCAATCCAGTCGCTCGATGATCTCTCTGGGCAGCCATGGGTCGAACACGCGCACCATGTTCTTGAACGGGCGGATCAGATCTCGCAACTGCCTGCCGAGATCGCCGAAGCCGATGATCCCGACCGGCGCGCCCGCGAAGCGGAAGACGCCGTCGTTACTGGCCAGCCCATATTCTTCGGTTCCCGCCCGGAATTCACGGTCGGCCCGGGTGATGCCGCGGGCAAGATCGAGCGCCATGCCGAGTGCCGCTTCAGCCACGGGCGATGCGAAGGCTGATGCCGGGGTGATCACCCAGATGCCGCGTTCCACACAGGCCTGGTAGTCGATATTCGGCATGAAATTGGATTCGACGTTGATGATCGCCTTCAGTCTCGGCGCCCGGTCCAGTCGCTCGCGCGGCATGTCGGTCTGCCCGAAGATCAGCACCGTCTCGGGAAGCAATGCGTCGACCTGCTCAGCCGGCATCTGCCGATCTTCGGAAATCACCAGCTCGCCGAGATTTTCCAGCCGGCGGCGAATATCCGGCTTCATGATCAGATCGAGCGTTCGTGGCAAAGGGTCAACCAGAACAATATTGCGGCTCATCACGTCCTCCTCCATTCCCTGAGAGCAAGACTTATCAGCAAATGCCGCTTCGAACAGGGGGTGCCGGCCGGTCATAGTAAAACGAAGAGAGGCCGCTGCGCGGGCAGCGGCCTCTCATTTCCATTTCGGTTAATGCCCGACGGCTCAGTCAGACGGTGTCGTGCAAGTCACGCAAACGGTTCTGTCGGGCTCTTGCCCGGCTGCGTGAACCATGCCGCGCCGGTCTCGGTCATGTGGATATGATCTTCGAGGCGGATCCCATAATTGCCGGGGAAAACGATCATCGGTTCGTTCGAGAAGCACATGCCTGGCTCAAGCGCCGTCTGGTTACCCCGCACGATATAGGGCTCCTCGTGGATATCCAGGCCGAGACCGTGGCCGGCCCTGTGCGGCAGGCCGGGCAGCGCGTAATCAGGCCCAAGCCCATGGCGAACCATGACCGCGCGGGCCGCGTCATCCAGGCTGGAGCAGGCGGCGCCGAGCTTGGCGGCGTCAAAAACGGCCTGCTGTGCCTCGCGCTCGATCGCCCAGGCGCGGGCAAAATCCGCATCCGGCTCGTCCAGAACATAGGTGCGCGTCAGATCGGAATGATAGCCGTCGATACGGCATCCGGTATCGACCAGAATGACATCGCCGGCCGCGTAGGTCTGCTCGCCGTCAGCGCCATGCGGCAGCGAGGTCGCTTCGCCGAAGGAGACGATGCAGAAGCTCGATCCGCCCGCAGCACCAAGCGTGCGGTGCTGTTCGTCGATATAGCGCACGACATCCGAAGCCAGGACGCCGGGCTTGATAAAGGCGTGTGCGCGGCGGTGAACTTCCAGCGTCAGGTTCATCGCGTATTGGATGATGCCGATTTCAGCCGCCGACTTGCGAAGGCGGATATCGCGGATCAGCCGCGCGCTATCGACAAGGCGCTCCGCGCCGAGTGCTTTGGCTAGCGCGTGATAGACGAACAGCGGCAGGGCGTCGTCGAGCGCAACGCGGGCCTTCGCCGTGAGCAGGCCGGCCACGGTCTCGGCACTGTTTTCGTCTTCCTCCCAGGTCACGATCGCGCCGTCGAGTTTCGGCAAGCTGTCCACGCGGCTGCGCTCGAAGCCAGGCACGATGTAGAAGAGGTCCGCCTGAGTGATCAGCGCGCCGACCAGCCGCTCGCTCTGGTGCCAGACAAGGCCGGTGAAATAGCGCAGGCTCTCCGTCGAGCCGAGGAGCACGGCGTCCACGCCGGCGGCACCCATGCGGCTGCGCAGCGTCGAAAGCCGCTCGCGGCGTTCGGTTTCGGAAATGGGGGAGGGACGGGGTGTGGCCGACATGGCTATTCCTCTTGATATCGATCCGCTGGTTTGCCGGCGCACGCGCGCCGTCGTGTCAGCAATCAAGTTGCGGCTTGATCGCGCGCAGCTAGTCCTGCTCCGGCCGTCAAGTCAACCGGAAGCGGGCTGTCGATGTCAGTTGTTAGGGTTGGCGTGTTGCCAGAAGCTCGACCTTGCGCACGAGGTCGGCGACCGAGCGAACCTCCATCTTGCGCATGACGTTGCCGCGATGAAGCTTGACGGTGATCTCGCTGATCCCGAGATCATAAGCGATCTGCTTGTTCATCAGCCCTTTGCTGACAGCCATCATCACCTCGCGCTCGCGTGGCGTCAGCGTCTCGGCCAAGGTGACGACGGCATCGCCCTCGGCATTGTCGCGGCGTTGCACCGCGTCGCGCTCGATCGCGGTGGAGACGGCATCGAGCAGGTCCTGGTCGCGAAACGGCTTGACCAGAAAATCCACCGCGCCGGCCTTCATCGCCCGCACGCTCATCGGAATATCGCCGAAACCGCTCATGAAGACGATCGGCAGCTTGCTTCCCATGCGCTCCAGCTGCCCCTGGAAATCGAGGCCGCTCAGCCCCGGAAGACGAACGTCGAGCAGGATGCACCCCGGCCGCTTCAGGTCGGCGCCGGCAAGAAGCGCTGCGGGACTGTCGAAAGCAGACACATCGATCCGGACCGATTGAAAGAGATCGACAAGTGCCTCGCGCACGGAAATGTCGTCATCGACGATCAGCACCATGGGGGATGCCGGCTGCACCACGGTCGCTCGTCGCGTGTCACTCAAGGTATGTCTCCAGAGCTGGGTCATTTCGCGGAGCCTCCCTCATCCTGTCGCTTAGAATGCGGGCGTGCTCGTCCCTGCACGTTGTGCCCGCATCTTTGCAGCGAAGCAACCATAGCCAGACATGGAGATCGGCCACACTATACTTAGGTTTGGGGTCTCGGCGCCGTGGCTGTGGATTGGCGCGCCCTCAGAATGTCGGTGGCGTGCAGGCGCTGATCACCTCGCATGGGACCGGTCCGACGCAGCGAAAGCGGTGTGGGCGCCGGCTCTCGAAATAATAGGCATCGCCGGGGCCCAGGATGCGGCGCTCGTCTTCGACCGTCACTTCCATGCGGCCCGAAAGCACGATGCCGCCTTCCTCGCCTTCATGCACGAGCATGACCTTGCCTGTGTCGGCGCCCGGTTGGTAGCATTCCTTGAGGATTTGTAGCTGTCGACCGAACAGGCTCTCGCCGATCTGCCGATAGGAAATCGGCCCCTTGCCGATCTCAACCAGCTCCTCGGCGGCGTAAAACGCCTTGCGCGATTTCTGCGGCTCGAAGGCGAAGAACTCGGCCAGGCCGATCGGGATTCCATCGAGAATGCGCTTCAAGGCGCCCACCGATGGGTTGGATGAATTGGATTCGATCAGCGAAATGGTGGAGTTGGTAACGCCCGCCCGCTTCGCCAGTTCGCGTTGCGAAAGATTGTGAAGCATGCGCAAATGGCGCAAGCGCTGGCCGATATCGACGGACATGGTGTTTCCAAGGTTTCGAATGTTCGAAATATAACAACATTCGACTTTGAAGGCCATGATTTTCAATGGGTTGAAAACAGCGAGAAAAGGGCTTGTTCGAGAATCTGAATTGTCCGATCACTTCATCATCACCATTCCGGAGAGACCTCATGGACCAGATCAGCAAAGCAAACAGCCCGTCGCTCGATAACTTCTGGATGCCGTTCACGGCCAACCGCCAGTTCAAGGCGGCCCCCCGTCTGCTCGCTTCCGCCGAAGGCATGTATTATACCGATGTCGACGGTAATAAGGTGCTGGATGGTACCGCCGGTCTGTGGTGCGTGAATGCAGGCCACGGCCGCAAGCGGATCGCCGAAGCGGTCGAGCGTCAGCTGATGACCATGGATTTCGCCCCCACCTTCCAGATGGGCCATCAGATCGCATTTGATTTCGCCGAGCGCCTTGCCAAGATCGCCCCTGGTGGTCCGAGCGCGCAGCTTGATCGCGTGTTCTTCACCGGTTCCGGTTCTGAATCCGTCGACACGGCGCTGAAGATCGCCATCGCCTATCAGCGCGCCATCGGGCAGGGCACCCGCACCCGCATCATCGGCCGCGAAAAGGGCTATCACGGCGTTGGCTTCGGCGGCATCTCCGTCGGCGGTCTCGTCAACAACCGCCGCGTCTTCCCGCAGATCCCGGCCGATCACATGCGCCATACGCTCGACGTCGAGCGTAATGCCTTCAGCAAGGGCCTGCCGGCCCATGGCATCGAGCTTGCCGAAGACCTGGAACGTCTGGTCGCCCTGCACGGCGCAGAAACCATCGCTGCTGTCATCGTCGAGCCGATGTCTGGTTCCGCCGGCGTTATCCTGCCACCGAAGGGCTATCTGGACCGCCTGCGCGCGATTGCCGACAAGTACGGTATCCTGCTGATCTTTGATGAAGTCATCACCGGCTTTGGCCGCCTCGGCACGCCATTCGCGACCGATTACTTCGGCGTCGTGCCCGATCTCGTCACCACGGCCAAGGGCCTGACCAACGGCGCGATCCCGATGGGCGCGGTGTTTGCAAGCCGCAAGGTCTATGACGCGATGATGACCGGCCCGGAAAACGCCATCGAGCTCTTCCACGGCTACACCTATTCCGGCCACCCGGTTGCCAGCGCCGCCGGCATCGCCACGCTCGAGGTCTACGAGGAAGAAGGCTTGCTGACGCGCGGCGCTGGTCTGACGGAAACCTGGCAGGAGGCGCTTCACTCGCTGAAGGGCCTGCCGAACGTGGTCGACATCCGCAACCTCGGCCTCGTCGGCGCCATCGAGCTCTCGTCGCGTGAAGGTGCGATCGGCGCCCGCGCCTATGACGTCTTCGTCGATTGCTTCAAGAGGGGTCTGCTGATCCGCGTCACCGGCGACACCATCGCGCTCTCGCCGCCGTTGATCATCGAAAAGGATCAGATCGAGACGATCGTCTCGATTATCGGCGACGCGCTGAAGCGCGCAGCCTGATCAATTTGTTTCGGGCCTCGTTTAGACGAGGCCCGAAACACACATCAAGCCTACTGCGCGGTTGCGCCGGTGACCGTCACCGGGACGCCCTTGTAGGCGGGCGTGCCCGAAGTGCGATCATAGGCCGAAAGCGCGATCAGCGCGTTCATCTCAGGGTAATAGCCGGCGATCGATCCTTTCGGAATATTGTACTCGATCGCGGTCAGCCCGCGCGCGCTGCGCGACTTTCCGTCCGCCGAAGGCAGGGAGACGACATTGATGATGTCGCCATCCGCCAATCCGCGTTTTGCTAGATCGTCCTTGTTCATGAAGATCACGTCGCGGCGACCAAAAACACCGCGATAGCGATCGTCCATGCCGTAGATCGTCGTGTTGTACTGGTCGTGGCTGCGCAGCGTCGTCAGCACGAGCGCGTCGGGGTTCTTCACCAATGGGTCCTCATACAGGCCGCGGCCGATAAGGAAATTCGCCTTGCCGCTCTCCGTCTTCCAGCGACGCTCGGAGGCCGGCACGTCCAGCCGGAAGCCGCCGCGCACGCGCACGCGCTTGTTGAAGTCGAAGAAATCGGGAAAGACGATTTCGATCTTGTCGCGGATCCTGTCGTAATCAGCGACCATGCCATCCCAATCGATGCCATAGCGATCCCCAAGCGTCGCTTTCGCGATGCCGGCGACGATGGCGGGTTCGGATTTCAGCATCTCGCTCGGCGGGTTCAGGAAGCCGCGCGACGCATGCACCATCGACATGGAGTCTTCGACGGTCACCGATTGCGGACCCGTCGCCTGGGTGTCGAGGTCGGTGCGGCCGAGGCAGGGAAGAATGATCGAGGTCTTGGCGATCAGCAGATGCGAGCGGTTGAGCTTGGTGGTGATGTGCACCGCGAGGTCCAGCTTGCGCATGGCTTCGAAGGTGAACTCCGTGTCGGACATGGCGACCGCCAGATTGCCGCCGAGGCAGATCAGCGCCTTGGACGTGCCCTCCATGATCGCTTCGACGGATTCGATCGCGTTGTGTCCCTTCATGTCCGTCGGGCGGAAGCCGAAGGCTCGCTCCATCCCGTCGATCAGCGCCTTGTTGGGGATCTCGGTGATGCCGACCGTCCGGTCGCCCTGGACGTTGGAATGGCCGCGCAGCGGGCAGATGCCGGCGCCGGGGCGGCCGATATTGCCGCGCAGCATCAAGAGATTGGCGAGCTGCTGCACATTGCCCGTGCCGTTGCTGTGCTGGGTGATGCCCATGCCGTAGCAAAGGATGACGCTCTTGGCCTTCACATAGACATCGGCAGCACTTTTCAGCGCTTCCCTTGTCAGCCCGGATACGGTGACGATGCTGTCCCAGCTGGTATTGTCGATATCCTCGCGCAGCGCCTCCAGGCCGGTCGTGTGCTCGGCGATGAAGGCGCGGTCGAGCACGCCAGGTCCGCCGGCTGCAAGATCAGCATCATCGATCTCGAATACGCACTTCATCAGGCCCTTGAGTGCTGCGAGATCGCCGCCGGTACGGACCTGATGATAGGCCGAGGCAATCCGGGTTGACGACAGCGTCGCCATTTCGACCGGGTCCTGCGGCGAGGCGAATTTCTCGAGCGCGCGCTCCTTCAGCGGATTGAAGACGATGATCGGTACGCCGCGCCGCGAGGCCTCGTGCAGCGTCGCCATCATGCGCGGATGGTTGGTGCCCGGATTGTGGCCGAAGCTGAAGATCGCATCGGTGTGGTCGAAATCCTCAAGGAGAACCGTGCCCTTGCCGACGCCGATCGACTTCGGCAGGCCGACGCTGGTCGCCTCGTGGCACATGTTCGAGCAGTCGGGAAAATTATTGGTGCCATAGGCGCGCACCAGAAGCTGATAGAGAAAGGCGGCCTCATTGGACGCACGCCCGGATGTATAAAACTCCGCGTGATGCGGGTCGTCCAGCCGGTTGAGCTCGGCGCCGATGCGCGCAAAGGCATCGTCCCATTCGATCACCTCGTAGCGATCGGTCTCGGCGTTGTAGATCATGGGATGCGTCAGGCGGCCTTCGTCCTCGAGCTCGTGGTCGGTCCACTCCCACAATTCGGACACCGTATGCTCTGCAAAGAAGCTCGGGTCGACACGCTTGGCCGTCGATTCCCATGTAATGGCCTTGGCGCCGTTTTCGCAGAACTCGAAGGACGATGTGTGCTTGGGATCCGGCCACGCGCAACCGGGACAGTCGAAGCCCTCGGGCTTGTTGGCCTTCAGGAGCGTTGCCGTTCCTTGAGCGACGACCTGTTGGTGGGCAAGCGTCTTGGCGACCGCGCGCAAGGCGCCCCATCCGCCGGCCGGTGCGTCGTATTTCTCAATTCCCTCGGGGCGCTTCTTCGCCATATTCCTGCTTCTCCACACTCGGTCCAGCCAGCATAACACCTGTCGATGCCGCACTGCACTATACCCAAGCATAGGATGTTGCCATAGCGCTATAAGCGGTGTCCGACGCCGCAAGATGCTCCTCGCTGATCGCTGGAGCATGAGAATGCCATACAAAAGCGGCCGGTACCTGTTGGTCCCAGCCGAGCGCGCGCCAAACCGCTAATAATGTGTGATCACATAAAAAACGGATTGGCGCAGGACCGCGCCAATCCGCAATGAAGAGCATGAGTTGTCAGCCGGCTGCTATCAGCCTACCAGTTCGCCGACGCGGCTCGAAATGCGCCGCGAAACGGTCTTGAACGGATCACGCAGCGGAACGATAGGCGAAACGCTGAGCAACAGCAGAGCTTTCAGATGCTGCCGTCCGCTTTCTTCGCCGACCACAGGCGCGTAAGGCGCCATGCGGGGCCGGCGCTCGACCGGATAGAGCTTTTCGAGTTCGACAAAATTATCGAAGCTCTCGTAGTCGCTGCCGCGAAGCTGGAATGTCTCCACCGGCGTGCCATCGGCGATCACTACATCATGGCTGTCGAGCAGCACGTTATAGTATTCGACCGTTTCCCTGCCATCCGGCAGGGCCAAGACGATCGAGCTGCCGTTGATCAGATCCTTGACGCGGACGAGAGCGCCATCGACATAAAGCGCGTGGCCGGCAGAGATGTAGAGATCCTGGCTCGGCATGCCGTCATCAAGCGCGCCCTTCGAGATGCGCACCGGCATGACGGTCGGGTGCCAGGACGCGACGCTCTTGCGAAACGTCTGCCGGCCTATCCAGCGGATTGGCTTGGCTTCGCCCGAGATCGTTTCGACGAGATCACCAAGGCGCAGATCCTCGATCGCGACTTCGCCTGATGGTGTTGCAATCAAGGTGCCGCGCAGCAGGCACTTCGCCCCGCCGTCACCACCACCCGAGTGTCCGCCGCCGGAATGGCCACCACCACCGCCGCCACCGGAATAACCTCCACCGCCATGTCCGCCGCCGCGACCGCCGCCCCAATTACGTCCCATGGCTTTCGCGGGCGAAGAGGCGATTGCCATGGTCGCAACAGCGATTCCGGCAACTCTTGCGCTGGTAGCCGCCGCAACACCGAGAAAATGTCGGCGTGCACGGTTAGAGGGTGTTTCTTCCGGGTCCATCGATGACATAATGCTCTCCGTCTTTTGGGTTACACCTATCTATTCCTGATTGCTGTTAACCATCGTACACCAACTTCATCCGCGATAAACTCAGCCGAATAGGTTCACAGCTACTCAAATAGCGGTAGGTAACATAGCGTGCGGAAAGTCACGCGAATGTCCCGATATGGACAACCTATAAGAGATATTTTGCTGGCCGCCGTTCCTGCCGTTGGGCGCTCTTTTGCCTCGATTGATTGTGTTTCGGGATTCCCGCCACATCGGGAACGTCTTGAGGCAAGGCATGGCGCCGCGCCGCTGCCTCGCCGTTCCCATGTCCAGAGTGTCGGTCAGCCGGCCTTGGCGATCGCGGGTGTGGAAGACGCCAGGCTGCCCGCGATGGCGTCCGCGACCTCGCCGAGTTCGGCGTCGGTCATCTGCACGAACAGCGGCAGAATGACCGTCCGGTTCTGGGCGTTGACGCTGTTTTGCAGATCGCCCGAGACCCGGTGCGAAGTCTCTGCCGCGTAGGCTGGCTCGAGATGGCTGTTCATGATTCCACGTCGCGTCGAAATGCCCTGATCGAGCAGCCCCTGCATGAACTCCTGCTGATCCACATGATCAGGCAGTGTCATGCAATAGCTCTGCCAGTTGCTCCGTGCCCAATCCGGCTCGAAGGGAGCGCGCATACCGTCCAGCTTTTCGAGCGCCTGCGTATAGCCGGCGGCCAACGCACGCCGCTTGGCGACGATGTCAGGCAGTCGTTTCAGCTGCTCGCGGCCGACGGCGGCCTGCATGTCCGTCATCCGGTAGTTGAAACCGACCTCCGGGTAGCTTTCGTAGATCACCTGTTTGGAACCGTGGCGCACGCTGTCGGTGACGCTCATGCTGTGCTGGCGCCAGAGGCGGAACTTGCGGTCATACTCGGGGTTCGCGGTCGTCAGCATGCCGCCGTCGCCCGTGGTCACCACCTTGCGCGGGTGGAAGGAGAAGCAGGCGATATCGCCATGCGGCTTGCCGATCTTCTCCCAGCGCCCCTTCCACAGGATCTCGCTGCCCGTTGCGCAGGCAGCATCCTCGATAACGGGGATCGAATGCCGCTCCGCGATCGCGACGATGCGGCTCAAATCGCACGGCATGCCGAGTTGGTGCACGCAGATGATCGCCTTCGTGCGCGGCGTGATCGCCGCCTCGATCAGTTCGGGGTCGATATTGAACCCATTGGCCTCGATATCGACGAAGACGGGCGTCGCGTTGCAATAGCGGATCGCGTTTGCTGTCGCGATGAAGGAGTGGCTGACGGTGATCACCTCGTCGCCGGCTTCGACGCCGACCGCGAGCAGTGCCAGATGCAGCGCCGTCGTGCAGTTCGAAACAGCGCAGGCATGCGAGGCGCCGACGAAATCGGCGAATTCGCGTTCGAAGGCGGCGACTTCCGGGCCCTGCGTGACCCAGCCCGACAGGATGACGCGGCGAACCGCCTCGACTTCCTGCTCGTCGAGAACAGGTTTTGCGACAGGAATTTGGCTCATGCCGCTTCTCCGGTGCTCAGCATCTTTTCATGCCGCCACCAGGCGACGAGATCGCGCAGGCCCTCTTCCATGCTGATTTCGGACTTGAAACCGAGCATGCTCTCGGCCTTGACCGTCGAAGCAAGGCGACGAGGAACAGCGTTAACCTTGCGTGCCGGCCCGTACTGCACGTCCATCGATGCGCCCATGACCTTCATCAGCAGCTCCGCGAGATCGCGCAGGCTGGTCTCTTCGCCGCTGGCGACATTGAACACTTCGTCCGTCACGTCAGACTTCGCCGCAAGCAGGTTCACGCGGGCGATATCGTGGACATGGACGAAATCCATGGTGGACAGGCCATCGCCGTGGATGATGGGCGGAAGACCGTTGGCGATACGCTCCATCCAGCGGATCAGCACCTCGGTGTAGACGCCATGCACATCCATCCGCGGCCCGTAGACGTTGAAGTAGCGAAGCGCGACGTAGCGCAGGCCGTACATCTCGGCGAAGCTTCTGAGCAGCCCCTCGTTGAAGGCCTTGGCGGCGCCGTAGATCGTGCGGTTGTTATAGGGATGGTGATCCTCGGTGGTCGGGAAGCTCTCGGCGAGGCCGAGCACGGAGGCGGACGATGCCGCGACAACCTTGGAGACCTTTGCTTCCACGGCCGCCTCGAGCACATCGAACGTGCCGCCGGCCAGAACATCGAAGGCCAGACGTGGCTCTTCGGCGCATTGGGTGATGCGGATTGCCGCCTGGTGGAATACGGTGTCGATACCGGCGAATGTTTCCTTCAAAAGCTTGCGGTCGCGGATGTCACCCTCGATGATCGTGACGGGAGCTGCCTTGATCGCCTCGGCCAGATTTTCCCGGCGACCACGCCCGAAGTTGTCGATAATGACGATCTCGCGGGGCTCTTCCAGCGCAACGAGGTCCGCGATATGCGAGCCGATGAGGCCCGCGCCGCCGGTGATCAGAATTCGCTGGTTCTTCATGACTACTCCACGCTTTTTACAGTTGAGGGATCGGACTCTTCGCGCCACCGGATGAACTTGGCCGGCACGCCGGCAACGACCGAGAACGGCTCCACATCCGCCACGACCACCGCGCCGGCGCCGACGATCGCGCCCTTGCCGACGGTAACGCCGGGCAGGATGGTGGCGTTGGTGCCGATATCGGCCCAGGCGCCGATGCGCACCGGCTTGATTTCGAGGTCGGTGCGGATGATCGGCACATCGACCGGAAGTGCCGTATGGCTCGAGCCAAGAACCTTGGCGCCCGGCCCCCAGCCGACGCATTCCTCAAGAATGAGGTTGCGCGCGTCGAAATAGGCCTGCGGACCGATCCACGTATTGTCGCCGATCTTGCAGGTGCCGTCGAAACGTCCCTGAATATACGCTTGGGCGCCGATGAACACGCCGTTGCCGATTTCGAAGGTTTCCGGATGCTTGAACCCGACGCCGCTGCCGACTTGCAGGCCCGAGCCGCAGGAGCGCGTGAAGCTGTTCCAGATCACCTTGCGCATGAACGCATCGACAAAGCCGTCGCCGTTGGCGAAACGCGCGTAGAGTTCCACCAGCCCCGCCAGCCCGTATGTCTGGCGTAGCTCCCTGGCGAGTTCGCTCTGATAGAGCGGATCGGACGCGTTCTCCTTCAGGCCGTGTACCGATTGGACAAGGCGGACGAGGGGGGCTGGGTCAGCTGACATAGGCGTCCTGCTCCACCGCGGCAACGACCTCTTCGACCTGACGCATCGTCAACTCCGGATAGATCGGCAGCGAAAGCACTTCGCGCGCTGCTGCTTCTGAAACCGGGAAATCGCCGACCTGATAGCCGAGATCGGCATGCGCTTCCTGTAGGTGAACCGGCACGGGATAGTGCAAACCTGTATGGATACCTTCGTCGCGCAACGCCTGCTGCAGGTGATCGCGATCAGGGGTGCGCACCGCATAGACGTGGTAGACGTGGCGGCGGTCACTTGCGGCAACCGGTGCCTGAACGCTTCTCGATCCGGCAAGCAGCGCCGAGTAGCGCGCGGCGCGCGTGCGGCGGGCTTCGGTCCAGTCTTCTAGATGCCGCAGCTTGATCCTGAGGATCGCGCCCTGGATCTCGTCCATCCGGTAGTTGTAGCCCTTCATCACGTGATGATAGCGCTTTTCCTGGCCCCAATCGCGCAGCATGCGCATCGCCTTGGCCTGCTCATCGTCATTGGTGACGATGATGCCGCCTTCGCCGCAGGCGCCGAGGTTCTTGCCCGGGTAGAAGCTGAAGCTGCCGGAAAGCCCGATGCTGCCGGCGCGCTTCCCCTTGTATTCGGCGCCATGCGCTTGGCACGCGTCTTCGATGATGGGCAGGCCGTACTTGTCGGCGATCGCCTGAATGGCGTCCATATCTGCCATCTGGCCATAGAGATGAACCGGTACGATCGCCTTGGTCTTGCGGGTGATCGCGGCTTCCAGCTTCGCCGGGTCCATTGTGAGCGTCACCGGCTCCACATCGACGAAAACCGGCCGGGCGCCCGTGTAGCAGATGGCGGCCGTCGTCGCGACGAAGGTCAGCGATACGGTGACGACCTCGTCCTCAGGCCCGACGCCGGCTGCGAGCAATGACAGGTGCAGGGCGCTGGTGCCTGTGTTGACGGCGATCGCGTGCTTCGTGCCGCAATAGCGGGCGAATTCCTCTTCGAAGCGCGCGACTTCCTCGCCGAGCACATAGTGGCCGGAGGCAAGCACGCGGAGAACCGCGGCATCGACATCGTCCTTGATCGACGCGTATTGAGCCTTCAGGTCGAGCAACGGGATCATGCTATCAGCCTTGCCTGTTCGAGTTCGATGACGCGGCCGCGCTGGGCGAGCGATTGCGTCGCGGCTTCGAGGATGCGCACTACGCGCAGGCCGGCGTGGCCATCGGCGAGCGGCTGCGTGTTGTTGGCGACGCAGTCGACGAACTGCTTCAGTTCGCGGCCGAGCGCTTCCGTCATGTCGAGCTGCGGTGCATACATGTCGCCGGTGCGGTAGCCGACGCGCATCTCGTACACCTTGTCGCCGTTCTGCTCGGCATTGCCGTTGAGCGTGATGCCCTTGTCGTAGACCTTGATCTTTTCGCTGGGCTCGAGATCGTCATAGACGATCATCTTGTTGCTGCCGCCAATCAGCGTGCGGCGAACCTTCACCGGCGCCAGCCAGTTCACATGGATATGGGCGATCAGCTTGCTTTCGAAAAACAGCGTCAGATACGCGATATTCTCCGGCTCGCCGGCCACATGTCCCATGCCGGTGGCGGATACTGCGACCGGCTTTTCCGGCAGCACATAGTCCATGATCGAGAGGTCGTGAACCGCCAGATCCCAGACAACGCTGACGTCGTGCTGGAAAAGGCCGAGATTGACGCGCACCGAGTCGTAATAATAAACGTCGCCGAGACCGGTCTCGATGATCTCCCGCATCTTGCGCACGGCGCCGGTGTGGATGAAGGTGTGATCGACCGCGAGGATCAGACCTCGGCGGTTGGCTTCTTCCACCATGCGCCGCGCCTCTTCCGAGGTCGAAGCCATCGGCTTTTCAACGAACACGTGCTTGCCGGCCATCATAGCCTGCATGGCAAGCTTGTAATGGGCGAACACGGGTGTGGCGATCGCGATCGCGTCGACGCGTGGATCGCGCAGGACCTCATCGAAATCATCAGTGATCTGGACGGTCGGATAGCGCATCTGCACCGCGCCCAGCCGGTCCTTTTTAAGATCGCAGACCCACAAGAGCTGTGCGCCTGGCGTTTCCGCGAAATTTCGGACCAGATTGGGTCCCCAATAGCCATAACCGACGACGGCAATACCGATCATCGTGCCCTCCCAGATGACAGAATTTCGACTGGAGCGTCCTTGGCGCGGCCAATGACCCGCGCGGGAACGCCTGCTGCAATTGCGTATGCCGGAACATCCTTGGTCACGACCGCGCCGGCGCCGATCTGCGCGCCTTCGCCGATCGTGATGCCGGCGACGATGGTCGCGTTGCTGCCGATCGAGGCGTAACGTTTCACAAGCGTGGGGACGACCGCCCAATCGGCGTCCGACTGAAGGGAACCATCGAGATTGACAGCCCTCGGCTGAAGATCATTGGTGAACATGACGCCATGGCCGATGAACACCCCATCCTCGATCGTCACGCCCTCGCAAACGAAAGAGTGGCTGGAGATCTTGCAGTTTTCACCGATGACGGCGTTTTTCTGGATCTCGACGAAGGTGCCGACACGGGTACCGGTGCCAATCGAGCAGCCATAGAGATTTACAAGATCCGGGTGATGAATGACGACGTCGTCACCCAGCTTTACACTCGAAGCAATCATGCTCTGATGTCCTCACTCCACTCAATACAACGCCGGCTTTAACTCACGACAAACAGCGCGGGCCGATGACTTTCGTTACTCAAGAGAAAGCTTTTCACCGGGAGAGTAAAGGAATCAAAATGCGGTATACGGCTAATCGAAAGGCGTATTTATTTTAGAAATATTGCCTCGTCATACTGAGTTGCGAAAGTAATTTCGGCAGCTATATTTGCGAACAATATGGCGCCTCTGCAAATACGGTTGCCGTGTTTCGCGATGAATGGGCAGCCATGCGCAGCGCCCGCATACGAGAGGGTGGAGCTTTTGCTGACGAAAATTCCGGTAGGGGCAAACAGCAGGTCCAATGGCCTGTCGACGCGCACGGTTGCAACGTTGAAAGGCATTGGCCTCCAGCTTGATCGCCGAGGACGGCAAATCGGTCACATCATGTTGCGCGACGGCTGGAGCACCTTGGCCATGCGCGCGAGATCAAAGCTGTCCGACTGGATAAAGCCTAAAGGCTTTACCTGGCATGTCTTCCCCGAGGATGTGTTGAACGCTGACTTCACCCGACCGGCGACATTCGCCGTTCCGGCGGTTGAAGATGGCGCGCCGATCACAATCAATTGGATCGTCGGGCCCGCCGGGCCTGGGTCGGGCGGTCATACGACAATATTTCGCATGGTGAACTATCTTCAACGCATAGGGTATGACAATCGCGTCTATTTCTACGATCCCTATGGTGGGGACCAGAAATACTATGAAAGTATTGCGCGTTCGAGTTACGGCGTTACTTGCGAGATTGACAAGTTTGGCCCTGATGTAAAAGACGCGCATGCCGTCGTGGCGACCCATTGGCCGTCTGCATATGCCATGTTCAACATGAAGACAGCCGGAAAGCGCTTCTATTTCGTCCAGGATTACGAGCCCTCATTCTATCCCGTGGGGACCAATAGCGTGCTTGCGGAAAGCACCTATCGGATGGGCTTTCACGGGATTACGGCGGGTCGCTGGCTAACCGAGAAGCTGGCTGACGACTTTGGCATGGCTTCGGACTGGTTTCCCTTTGGCTGCGACACTAGTCGCTACCGCTTCAACCCATCTTCGAAGCGGAACGGAGTGGCTTTTTACGCGCGCGCCGGTACGCCGCGTCGCGCTGTCGAACTGGGCCTGCTCGCGCTCGAACTCTTCGCCAGACGTTGCCCCAATATTGAGCTTCACCTCTTCGGTGAGGATCTTGGCGTACTCCCCTTCAAGTACACCAATCACGGGCTCGTCTCTCCTGACAAACTGGGCGATATCTATAACAGTTGCTTCGCGGGCCTGACGTTGTCGCTTACAAACGTTTCGCTTGTTCCGCACGAAATGCTCGCCTGCGGGTGCATTCCCGTTGTCAATGATGCCGATCACAACCGGATCGTACTCGATAACGCCCATGTTCGCTATGCGCCGCTTTCGCCGCATGCTCTTGCGGATGCATTGTATGCGGTCGTGACGATGCCGGATTTCGGGTCAGCGTCGCGGCAGGCGGCGGAGAGCGTTCATTCGACGTCCTGGGATGTGGCAGGCGAGGCCGTAGACGAGGCATTTCGTCGAGCACTTAATGTCGCGACGCGGTGATCTTGAAGATCGGCATACGGCACCATTGAGCCTGTGATGATGGATTGGGCAATCCGCCCAATCCCATGTTTTGCAATTGTGCCGGCGCTGTTGTTGCCGGTCGATGCCGAGAATTCGACCATGATACGGTAGAAGTACACGTGCTTTACTGAACTGTTGTTGCGTCCAGAGCCATGTTGAGTTCCAGCACGTTTACGGTGGGTTCGCCCAGAAGGCCGATCTCGCGCGTCTGGATGGCGGCATCGACGATGCGCTTCACCCTCGGCTCGTCGAGGCCTCGAGCCTTGGCTACGCGCCCTACCTGGAAATAGGCGGCCTCCGGCGAGATATGCGGGTCGAGCCCGCTGCCGGATGCGGTGACGAGATCGACGGGAACCTGTGCGTCGGGATTGGTCGCTTTCGCGGCATCGTAGTCGGCTTTCACGCGATCGATAAGCTTCTGGCTGGTCGGTCCAAGGTTGGAGCCGCTGGAGGCGGAGGCATTATAGCCATCGCCAGCCGCCGAGGGGCGCCCATGAAAATACCGGTCGCTGGTGAAGGCTTGCCCGATCAGCCTAGAGCCCACGACCGTGCCGTTCTTTTCAAGCAGACTGCCGTTGGCCTGCGCCGGGAAGAGGGCTTGAGCCGCGCCGGTCATCGCAAGCGGGTAGACAAGGCCGGTAATCGCGGTGGTCGCGACGATCAGGACGATTGCGGGGCGAAGTTGGTTCAACATTGTCGTGAACTCCTGGTAGGTCAATGGTTGGGAAGGTCGACGTTCGGTCCGGGCGCTACGCCAGGCCGAGCGCCGCGACGATCACGTCGATTGCCTTGATGCCGATGAACGGTACGATGATGCCGCCGAGACCGTAGATGAGAAGATTGCGCGAGAGCAGCGCGCCGGCGCCGATCGGGCGATAGCGCACGCCTTTCAGCGACAATGGAATCAACGCGATGATGATCAGGGCGTTGAAGATGATCGCCGACAGGATCGCGCTTTGCGGGGTCGACAACCCCATGATGTTCAAGACGCCGAGCTGCGGGTAGAATGTCAGGAACATCGCGGGAATGATCGCAAAGTATTTCGCAATGTCGTTGGCGATCGAGAAGGTCGTCAGCGCGCCGCGTGTCATCAGCAGCTGCTTGCCGATTTCCACGATCTCGATGAGTTTCGTCGGGTCGCTATCGAGATCGACCATGTTGCCGGCCTCTCGAGCGGCGACTGTGCCGGTATTCATCGCGACCCCGACGTCAGCCTGGGCAAGCGCGGGCGCGTCATTGGTGCCGTCGCCGCACATGGCGACCAGTTTGCCCTTCGCCTGTTCCTCGCGCATCAGCGCCAGCTTCATCTCTGGGGTGGCCTGAGCCAGAAAGTCGTCGACGCCGGCTTCCGCGGCAATAGCCGCAGCGGTCAGCGGGTTGTCACCAGTTATCATCACCGTACGGATACCCATACGGCGCAATTCGGCGAAACGCTCGCGGATGCCGCCCTTGACGATGTCCTTCAGCTGAACAATGCCCAGCAGCCGGCCGTCACGGGCAACGGCGAGCGGTGTTCCACCGCTTTTTGCCACTTCGTCGGCGATCGTCTTGAGTTCGCGCGCGGCGGCATCGTCGATGTGCAGCGCAACAGCGGCACTGCCTGCGGCGGAAGCAGGATAGCTGCTGACATAGGCGAGCATGGAATCGACCGCACCCTTTCGGATGGACGATCCGTCGAGATCGACGCCACTCATACGGGTCTGCGCGGTGAACGGCACGAACGTTGCCTTCAAGCTGCTCATGTCGCGGCCACGGATCGCATATTTCTCCTTGGCGAGTACCACGATCGAACGACCTTCCGGTGTCTCGTCGGCAAGCGAGGCAAGCTGTGCGGCATCGGCAAGTTCCTGTTCGCTGATGCCACGTACGGGATGGAAGGCGGTTGCCTGTCGGTTGCCGAGCGTGATCGTGCCCGTCTTGTCGAGAAGCAGCGTGTCAATATCCCCCGCCGCCTCGACGGCGCGGCCGGACATGGCAAGCACGTTGAAGCGCACCAGACGGTCCATGCCCGCAATTCCGATCGCAGAAAGCAGCGCGCCTATGGTCGTCGGGATCAGCGTCACGAACAGCGCGACGAGTACGATGATTGGTATCGAGCCGCCGGCGTAGGCGGCAAAGCTCGGGATCGTTGCCGTAGCAAGCACGAAGATCAGCGTCATGCCGGCGAGCAGGATGTTGAGCGCGATCTCGTTCGGTGTCTTCTGTCGCTGCGCGCCTTCGACCAGCGCGATCATGCGGTCGATGAAGGTCGAGCCGGATGCTGCCGTGATACGCACGCGAATTTCGTCGGAGAGAACCTGCGTGCCGCCGGTAACGGCCGATCGGTCGCCGCCGGATTCGCGGATAACGGGAGCGGACTCGCCCGTAATTGCTGCCTCGTTTACGGAGGCGACGCCTTCGATCACCTCGCCATCGGACGGTATGATGTCGCCGGCCTCAACCAGGACGATATCGCCGACCTTCAGGCTGGTGCCCGGAACCATCTTGTAGCTGGTACGGCTGCCATCGGCCAAGAGCTTGGCCTGTGTTTCCGTTCGGGACCGTCTCAGGGAATCCGCCTGCGCCTTGCCGCGGCCTTCCGCGACCGCCTCGGCGAAGTTGGCAAAGAGCACGGTGAACCAGAGCCACAGGTTGATCTGGAACGAAAAGCCGAGATTGCCGCGCCCCAGAACCAGGTCGCGGAGAAAGAGTGTGGTCGTCAAAACGGAGACCGTGGCGACGACGAACATCACCGGGTTGCGCGCAAGCGTGCGTGGATCGAGCTTCCTGAAGGAGGCGCCCACGGCTGGAATGAGGATGCGAGTATCCAGAATACTCGCGGATTTTGACTGGCTCATAAGAGAGACTCCAGCTTTCGATAGGAGAACAATGGGATCGGACGCTGCCGATCAGCCAACGAGAATTTTGAGCGTGCAGGCGAGCACCAGAACGGACGCCATCATGATGAGGATGATGTCGGTTCCTCTTGTCTCCGGCGGTCGCTCACGCCCCGGGCTTCCGTGGCGTGATGCTGATTTTCGTCGCTCGTGACGCAGGATCATCGGGTGGCCCTAGAAGGTTTTCCCGGAAATCATTGTCAGGTGCTCGACGACCGGCCCAAGCGCCAGGGCAGGGAGGAAGGTCAGGCCACCAACGATGATGATCGTACCGACGAGCATGCCGACGAAAAGGGGGCCGTCTGTCGGGAACGTTCCCGCCGATGCCGGCACGGTTTTCTTGGAGATCAGCGATCCCGCGATTGCCAGAGCCGGGATGATGACCAGGAAGCGACCCATCAGCATGCCCAGGCCGAGCGTGATATTGTACCAGGGCGTGTTTCCGGTGAGACCGCCAAATGCCGAGCCGTTGTTT
This sequence comes from Rhizobium sp. 16-449-1b, assembly GCF_017741935.1. GTDB lineage: Bacteria > Pseudomonadota > Alphaproteobacteria > Rhizobiales > Rhizobiaceae > Rhizobium. Next base: position 292,517 of record NZ_JAGHMH010000028.1, read on the forward strand.
GCCGCAGCCGACGTATAGGCATAGAGGATCTCGGAGAAGCCATGCGGCCCGGCGGTCCCCACTGATGCGACCGCCGACGGGAGCACGCTGGAAATCGCGGTGAATACGAGCATGGCCAGCGGAAGGCACAGGATGGCGAGCACGGCCATTTTCATTTCCTTCGCCTCGATCTTCTTGCCGAGATATTCCGGCGTGCGACCAACCATGAGGCCCGCAACAAAGACGGCGACGATGATGAACAGGACGATGCCATAGAAGCCGGCACCGACGCCTCCGACAATCACCTCACCAAGCTGCATGTTGATCAGCGGGATGAGACCACCAAGAGCCGTGAAGCTGCCGTGCATGGCGTTGACCGCGCCACAGGACGCTGCCGTTGTGATGACCGCGAAAAGCGAGGACATGGCGATGCCGAAACGCACCTCTTTGCCTTCCATGTTGCCGCCACTCAGGCCGAAGGCGTGCATGAGCGGATTTCCCGCGGCTTCCGCCCAATAGGTCACGCCGACGCCAACGAGGAAGAGGAGCCCCATGGCGGCGAGAATGGCCCAACCCTGGCGCTGATTGCCAACCATGCGGCCGAAGACATTCGTAAACGCGGCGCCGATTGCGAAGATCGAAACCATCTGCAGCATGTTCGAAAAATTGTCCGGGTTCTCGAACGGGTGGGCTGAGTTGGCATTGAAGAATCCACCGCCGTTGGTGCCGAGCATCTTGATAGCCAGTTGCGATGCGACGGGGCCGACCGCGATCGTCTGTGAGGCACCTTCGAGAGTGGTTGCGTTGACATAGGCGCCAAGCGTCTGCGGGACGCCGAGATAGACATACACAAGCGTCAGAACGATGCAGAAAGGCAGCAGGACGTAGAGCGTGGCGCGGGTCATATCGACCCAGAAATTACCGATCGCCTTGCCCGAAGCACGTGCAAAGGCGCGGATCAGCGCGACGGCAATCGCCATGCCTGTGGCCGCCGAAACGAAGTTCTGCACGGTAAGACCCATCATCTGGGTCAGGTAGGACATGGTGCTCTCGCCGCCGTAATTCTGCCAATTGGTGTTTGAGACAAAGCTTGTGGCGGTGTTGAAGGAGAGCTCCGGCCCAACGGCGGGCATGCCCGCCGGATTGAGGGGCAAAATGCCTTGGAAACGCAGAAGCAGGTAGAGAACGAACGTCCCAAGCAGATTGAACATCAGCATGGCAAATGCGTAGGACGTCCAATGTTGCTCTTCGCGCTCGCTGGTGCCCGCGATGCGATAAAGTCCCCGCTCAACGGGGGCGAGGACTGGAGAAAGGAATGTGCGCTCGCCTGTGAAGACACGGGTCATGTAGCCACCGAGTGGTTTGACGAGCGCAATGATGATCCCGCAATACAGCAGGATTTGTAACCATCCAATGAGGGTCATGAGACGAAACTTTCAGTGCGGGCGGCTTTCGTCAGAAGCGCTCCGGGCGAATGAGGGCGTAGGTGAGATAGACGGTCAGAAATACCGTCACCGCACCGCTTAGGATGTAGTCGACAATCATGGCGAAGATCCTCGGTTCAGAGCGTGTCGCATGCCTTGACGTAGGCGAAGCAGAGCGCGAAAAAGATCACGGCGGTGCCGATCAGAACGATGTCCATCATCGGTCACATTTCCTTCCAGCTGTTTTGAAACGGCGAGAGCCACATGTGACCTCGCGCCGACGGAAGACGTTGTTCCGCGGTACTGTTATGCGGCCGATCCGCATAAACGATCGAGATTGAGGCCCGGCGCCATAAATAAAAAAGCTATAAAGATTCCCGTCTCCAAGACGCCGGCGCGATGATCCGCGACCGGAACGGGCCTGCCGGCTGGAGCGTATGATCTGGAAAAAGACAGCGGTGGCTCGCCATCAAGTCTGTCCGCGGCGCAGCGGACAGCGCGTCAAAGGTAACAACGCGGGAAATATACGCCTGTCCTGCGGGACCAATGGTATTCAACGCGGTTGAAGATCTCGGTTTCCGCGAACCTGCGCAACCGGCCCTCGTAGTGGGACAATGATTTTTGCAAGGGACCGCGATGCGGTGCCTGAGCGGCCATGAGCGCGCGGTATCGACGCGTTCGAACCACATTCGGATAGAGTGCTACGGCGAACTCGCGATACTCTGTCGGACTGGCGTCATCGGCGACCGGGAATTCACACAGGTTGCGCGCGTGCTGGATCGCGGTGAATGCAAGCGCACGTTTGCCAAGAGCATGCAGCTCATCGCGCTCCGCCAGGCCTGCCCCTTCTTTTTCGAAGGTTGATCGCATGGCCTCGCGCCGACCGATCAGGTCGAACAGGAAACCCGCGTGGATCGTCCGCTGCATGCTTTGCGCATGTGTCCGGTAGTAGGCCTGGTCGGTGCCGTTCACACGCCCGATATCGGAAATCGAAGCGATGCGCATCCACATTTCCATGTCGCCAGAATGCGGAAGTGTCGGATCGTAGCCGCCGATTCTCTTCTGGATGCTCGCGCGAACAACCGCCTCCGGACAGACGAGAAAGTTCTTACCCGACTCGCAGACCTGCCGTATCCATTTTGCCCCTGGCCAGATCGATGTCCCTGTCTGAAGGGTGCGGGCATCGGGACGTTGCAGGGAGTTGAACGAGATCGCCTGACCGTAGGTCATTCCAATGTTCGGGTTTGCCTCCATCAATGCTGTAGCGCGTGACAAGGCGCCAGGCGTCAAAAGATCATCGGCCGACAGCAAGACAAAGTAATCGCCAGTGATCTGGGATATGCCCTCGTTGTAGGTTGCGATATGCCCCTTGTTCACCTCGTGGCGAATGACCCTCACACGGCTGTCCTGGCTCAGCTTCCGGCAGACCTCGGGCGTGTTGTCGGGCGAGCAATCATCGATAATCAATACCTCGACATTAACATCAGCCTGACTGAGAACGCTTTCCACGCATTCTTCCAGGTATTTCCCGTAATTGTAACATGGGATTGTTACTTGTACCGTGACCATGTCTTTACTCGTCTATCTGATAGTTACTGGAAAAATTATCTAATGTTCTGTTGGAATCAATAGGTAATGCAGTGGTCTTTTGAGGTATAGGAGCGCGTTATCGGCTATCAAAACGATCTCGTTTATTTTCAACTCAACTTTATTTATTTTCGGCTATGCGTTTAAACGGAAGCGAAATCGACGTGACGAGATCCATCTGCCTTGCACTCGGGAATGACATTTCGGATCGCATGACAAAGGCCGTGAAACGGGCCGAGGCAACGACTGTGGCCCGCAAACTGACAGTCAGGCCTCAAAGCGAGGTCAAGGAAGCGACGGTGAGTGTCGTCATTCCCTGCTATAATTATGCGCGCTTTCTTCCCGACGCCGTCCGCAGTGCTTTGTCGCAAGAGGGCGCGATCGTCGATGTCATCATCGTGGACGACAAGTCGACCGACGCCAGCCTATCGGTTGCGAATGAGCTCGCGGCATTCGATTCCCGGATTACTGTCCTCGCCCATCGTGACAATGCCGGGCCTGTGAAAACCTTCAATGATGGGCTTGCACTTGCACGCGGGGAGTTCCTTGTCCGCCTCGATGCCGACGATCTGCTGACGCCGGGATCGCTTCGACGCGCGATTGCGGTCATGCAGCGATTTCCCAGCGTTGGGCTCGTCTATGGGCGGCCAGTTCATTTCAGCGCCGCCACTCCCAAACATCGCGCCCGAGCGCGAGCATGGACGATATGGCCCGGAAAGGAATGGCTCGAGGCCCGCTGCAAGTCAGCGTTCAATGTGATCACCTCGCCTGAGGTTCTCATGCGCAAGTCGGTTGTGGACCTCGTGGGCGGCCAACTGCCCTTGCCGCACACGCATGACATGGAGATGTGGTTTCGAGTGGCTGCCTTCTGTGATGTTGCCTATATCCGAGGCGCGGATCAGGCGTGGCATCGGGAGCATCCCAACAGCCTTTCCGCAACGAAGGTTGACGATCTCCGCGACCTGACCGAGCGACGCGACGCATTCGAGGCGCTTTTTGGCGGGAGTGTTGGCGAGATAGATCAGTCCGTGCAATTTCACCGACACGCCAAGGCCGCGATGGCCGCCCAGGCGGTTGAGCTGGCAACGCGCCTTTATGATCGCGGTCATCCGAGCGCGAGCAAGGTGTCAAACTTCCGGGATTTGGCGCGTTCTTTGGTCGGAGATACGAAAGACATTTCCGGTTGGGATGGCCTGGAACGGCGCATGGAGATGGGTGCTGACAAAGTCAGACGGCACCCGCGATTCATCCTCGAGCGGCTCGTTCGCGGTTTGAAGAGCCGATACTCCCGTTGGAAATGGCGCCGGACGGGCGAATGGTGAGAGGCCGAGCTCGGTCTCTCGGATGAAGTCTCATCCTCTGGCTTAAGTTCGCGGGTGCCCGCTCTCGACCAAGGCTGTGCGACTGGCCTGTGGTCGTGGCTGGCGAACGATACGGCTGCGTGGCGACCGCGCTTTTGGCTCGTTGCTGCTGGCTGTGGCCTTGGTATCCAGCAGCCACACGCCTGCACCGGCGAGGAAGAAAAGCCAGGCATAGGTGGCGCCCCAGAAGTGAACCGTCGAGCCGACGAACACAAAGGTGGCCATGCAGATAAGATAGGCTGTGCGGCATGCATTGTGGCGTTGGTCGAGGCCTTTTCGCAGCGCGATCGCCCCCCACAAGGATAGCAAAGACAATGAGAGCAATATGAAGGCCGGAAGCCCATATCGCATCGCCGTAAGAAGCCAGAAATTGTCGACGCTCTCGCTGCCCATCCAACTTGGCCGCACCCAGTCGCCCATGCCAATGCCAAATATCGGATTGTTGTCCACGGAAGCGGAGCCATAATTCCAGATCCAGATGCGGTACCAGCCCGTCTGCTGATCAAAGGTGAAGTGTGAGATGTAGAACTGAATCGGTGTCTGGTTGGATCCGAACTCGATCACGAGGTAGCCGGCGAGAGCAAACCCCCACAGCAGCTTCCATCTAGCTTGAAAGTTGCCGAGCACCTTGTCCCAGGCGAGCAGGGTCAACTGGCAGAAAATACCGGCGATCGGAGCCGACGACATCGACATGATCGCGGTTCCGCAAACAAGGCACGCCAGGAGCCGGCGTGTGGACGGCTTGTCACTTGAGGCAAGAGCGGTAAGCGCAAACATGCTGCCGCAAAACACGCCAAACAGGATGGAATGGCTGAAAGGCCCCTGCACACGCCAGAGGCCCATGCGCGGAACCATTTTCGTTATCTCGACAGTTGGAAATATCATGCCGAATGAAACGAGCAGAGGCTTCTGGCCCGTCAACCACTCGTACAGGGCGAACGGCGCCAAGCATGCGAGCAGCTTTACGACGAAGACGATCATGCCGCGAAATTCGTCGATGTTGCGAATGTAGCAACGCGCCAGCAGATAGGCGCCCATTCCATCCACAAGCATCATCCCGCCCGATTGGGCTGCCACACCCAATCCGTGTGCCACGCCGAGCGCTATTGTCAGCCAGACGCTGTACAGCAGGAGGCCAACATCCGCCGGCCTGATCGGACCGACTTTGCCCTGCGCCAGCATTGCAACGCTTGGCAGCAGTGTGAACAACAGCACGATGCGATAGACGGAGAGATTCAGCGGCCCCAGCGGTATGATCCAGGGGATAAGCAGCCCGATTAGAAACAGCTTGATGGCAACAGGCAGATGGCTTGTTGCGCTCAGGCCTTGTCGCTCATTGCCGCGTTCACGTCGCTCCGCAACCGGCGGATGATCCGTTGCGACGTCATTTCCCGCTTCGAAACCGTGAGGTTGCCGCATGCTGGCTGATCTGTACCTAGACATCGCTCTATCCGGATCGGGCCCGCGAGATTAACGCTGGTCCATCGTTGTTCGGCGCCAGATCGATTTGAGTGATGTGGCCGACGGCAACAATAACCAAAGTGACGCCCGATCGCGACTAATCCTTACGATATACTTTTGCCTCGTCCAAATAGACGAATAATGACCTGCTTACAGACTTTAAATATATCGGATAATCTTCCGATTGTACGTTTGAAAGCCGCTGGCCTAGCCGGCCGTGCAATCCTGAGCAAGGAAATCGCCGATGCCGCCCGGATATGACAAGCTTGATGGACAGTTCATCATCTCGACCACCTTTCAGCCGTGCCCGCAGGGCTGGCGGCAGTGGCAACTTGACGGCGTCTTCCTCAACATTGCCGAGCAGACCCGGGTGGTTCGGGTCGCGGATGCGACAGGTCGAGAGGTGGGTTTGCTGCTCGGAACAGCCATCGATCTTGAGCGCGGTATGATCATCGACGATCAGTATTCGCTTGGCAGCTCCCTGGAGAACCGCCCGGATCTCGATGCCGTGATCGAGCGCGACATCTATCGCTTGGCGGGCAGCTTCCTGTTCATAGTGAGCGCCTGCGACGCGCACCGCATCTATCTGGATGCGAACGGCACGCTTTCGGTTGTCTACGACCGGGAACGAGAGCTTGCAGGTGCCACGGCCGCTGCTCTCCTGGATCCTGCTTCATATGAAGCGCGTTTCCGCGGCAAACTCTACAAAACGCTCGACGTCGACAATGCCGGCTGGTTTACCGCCGGGCTGACCGCGCATGAGGGAATCTCGCGTCTGCTCTGCAATCATTATCTTGATTTGGAGAACTGGACCGTAAAGCGGCATTGGCCGCTGGCCGCGATCGAGACCGCGAAAGACCCAACGGCCGCCTGCCTGCGGATTTGCAAGCGCATCAGCGAAACGACGGCGATCCTGGCAAAGGCCGGAAAGACGAGTGTTGCGCTTACCGCGGGCAATGATTCCCGTCTCCTGCTGGCATGCTCGCGCGACATGATTCGTGATCTGTCCTTCGTAACCGTTGCCGCGCCGACCGCAGACATCGATGTCGCCTGCGCGACGCGACTGGCGCGGCTGGTCGGCCTCCAGCACAAGGTTCTCTCTTATCGGGAGGCGACTTCGGCCGAGGCTGACCTATGGCGTCTGAGGGCCGGCCATTGCGTGGGTGGAAACAATGTGAAGATGCATCCGAGCGTGAAGCCGCTCGAGGGGCAATACTTCATCGGCGGACTGGGCGGAGAGGTCGGGCGCGGCTTTCTGTGGCTCAATGCGGAGCACAACACGGTCATAGACGCCAAGGGATTGGTGAACCGGCTCAAGCTACCGCCAAGCGCTGATGTCCTAAGCGCGGTGGAGGAATGGCTTGCGCCCATATCGCACTTCGACAGCTTCTTTATTTTGGATCTCGCCTACCTCGAACTTCGGATGAGCGCATGGGGGTTCTGCGATTCCTATGTCAAGCCAAGGCATTGCGAGATCCACCCGATGATCTCGAGGGAGAACTACACGGATATGTTGTCCCTGCCGCCCGAGGTGCGACGCAAGGGCACTATATATTCGAAGGCGATCGCATCTCTCTGGCAGGAAATATCGGAGATTCCCGTCAACAAGTACGGAAATTACCGGGACATATTGCGCCCCGCGAAAGAAGCGATCAGGAACCCGAAACGTGCGTCGCGGAAGATCATGCAGATCGTCGGCACCTGGAAATCAAGGGTGGCGCACACATGACGCGTGTGCTGACGCCGAGATAGCAATTCCCGTAAAGTCAGACTATTTTCGCGATGGAGCGGTATCACATGACAATGGAAAAACATGGCAGGCCGGCGTGCGCGAGTACGCGAGGGGCGGCGATCTTGGCCTCCATTGTTCCGCTTATGGTTGGTCTGTCGATAGGTGTGGAGCCCGCGCGAGCGGCCGAGCCGGTGCCTGTCGATCTGAGCACGTTTCCAGGCCCTGATAACACCGGCGTACCAAAAGGTACGGTGCTTACCCCATACGATGGTCCATGCGAGATTACCGAGCCTAATACGGTGATCGATGCAAAGATCGTCGAATGCCCCTTGATCATCAAAGCCGCGGCTGTTCGGATCACGCGCAGCAAAACCATGCATGTCGATGTCGATATGACGGGCGCATCGCTGACAATCGAAGACAGTCTGGTTGACGGCGGCAAATGGATGGGACCGGCGATTGGCTTCTCGTATGTAACGGTCCGTCGTTCCGAGGTCAGGGGTGGCCAATCGAGTATCCAGTGCACACCCAACTGCTTGGTTGAGGATTCCTGGCTGCACGGTCAGTATCTCCAGCCGGGTCAACCACAGCACCTTGGAGGGTTTCTGTCCAATGGCGGCGGCGACGTGACGCTTCGACACAACACCATTGGCTGCGACGTCGAAGATGTCGATGGTGGGGGATGTTCTGGAGACGCTCAGATTTATGGGGATTTTTCAGAGCTAAGCCGCTTCACCTTCGAACGAAACCTCTTCCTCGAGACGCCTGGAGGCTTTTGTACATCATTCGGATACAATCCGGGAAAACCGTTCGGCACCAACCCGACCTTCATCGTTGTGAAGGATAACGTTTGGCAGCGCGGGAAGAATGGAAAGTGCGCGGCCTACGGCCCCACAACCTCTTTCAGCGTTGGTGGGGAAGGAAATGTCTGGAGCGGCAATGTATGGGATGATGGTAAGGTGCTAGAGGCCCGCTAGACGCCTTGGGCGCCGCTTACCAAGCCAGCCCTCCAAATCAGCTTTCGACGAATTTCATTGCAATGCGACCCCATCTCGCTTTCGAAGCGAATGGGGTCGCATTTTTATGCTTAGGTGAGTGTCTGCCCGTAGCGGTCCCCCTGGAGCAAGGAGCCCATGCTCAATCAAGGCTCCCGGATCGCTGTGTCCAAGCCCTTCAGCAGCGGATACAGGAAATACGAGATCACCGTCCGCTGTCCGACCATGATCTCGGCCGAGACCGCCATGCCCGGAAGAAGCCGCACGGGGTCCTTGTCTGTTCCAAGGCTCTTGTCGGCGAGCAGGACGCGGGCCTTGAAGAAGGGCTGGTTGGATTGGGTGGCGGCGGCGTCTTGTTGGGTTGGGGTGAAGGTGTCGCGGCTGATCGTTCGGACGGTGCCTGATGCCGTGCCGTACTTCTGGAACGGATAGGCGTCGAACTTGATGCGTGCCTTCGTATCCGTTTCGATCCGGCCTATGTCGCGCGAATTGACGGAGACCTCGGCTTCGAGCGGGACATTCAGGGGAACCAGCGTCACGATCGGCTCGGCCTCCTTGACGACGGAGCCAACGGAGCGCTGGGCGAGATCGAGCACCACGGCATCCGCCGGCGCGGTCAGGACGACCATGTTTCGACGCAGCTCCATCTTCTTCAGCTCTTCGCCAGCGGTGTCGCGCTGGCTTCTGAGATCGACGAGCTGCTCCATCGAGGCGCGACGGAAGTCCTCGATGAAGGCTTGGCGGTCGGCTTCGAGCTTCGCATAGGCGTGCTCGGCTTCATCGGCGCGACCCTTGACCATCGACAGGCTTGCCTCGACATCGAGCCGGGCGTCGCGGGAGGCGAGCAGCGTGATCAGCGATCCGCTTTCGCGGTCATAGAGACGCTCGCGGGTGGCCTCGATCCGCGAAAGGTTTTCGCGGCGGTCGACCAGAACGGCCTGTTGCGCCTTGCTTGCGGCAATCGTCGAGGCCTGGCCTGCGAGCTGCTGCTGGAAGTTCTGGAGCTGCGCCGTGTAGAACGCGCGGCGCTGCCCGAAGAGCTGTGCCTGCAAGATCTCGTTTTGCGTTGCACCGGCGATCGACGAATAATCGACGCCGGAGAGTTCGGCTTCAATGCGCTTCACCTGCGCGTCGAGTGCGGCGAACTTCGCGGTCAGTTGATCCACGTCCGCCTGGCTGAAGGTTGCGTCCAGCGTTGCGAGCGTCTGGCCGGTATGCACGAGATCGCCGGCCTTCACGTTGATCGTTCTAACGATCGAGGTTTCGAGCGGCTGGACGACGATCGTCGGCTGCGTGGTCACGAGCTTGCCGGGTGCAATCACCACTTCGTCGATCGACGAGACCGAGGCCCATACGATCGCCGAGAGGATCAACGCGGTGACGCAGTAGAGCGTCATGCGGGCGACACGTGGCGGAGCTCGCTCCTCGAGCTCGACGGCATCCGATTGGAACTCGGAGATGACGGGCGAGAATCCGCCGCGCGAGGCCAGCTGATTGTCGTGTGGTCCGACGGGAACGGGAAGGTTTGGCTTTCCAGCGTGCGCGTTCATGCTACCTGCCTCATCTGCTGCGACCAAAGGTGACGATAGGTCATGCAGCGCGTGACCAGCTGATCGTGGCGGCCGATATCGGCGATCTTGCCGCGTTCGACCACGAGAATGGCGTCGGCGTCGACAAGCGTGGAGAGCCGATGCGAGACGATGATCACCGTCCGTCCGGCCGCGATCTGGCTGAGATTCTGCCGGATGATCGCTTCGCTGTCGGGGTCGAGTGCGCTAGTAGCCTCATCGAAGATCAGCAGTTTGGGGTCGGTGATCAGCGCGCGGGCGATGGCCAGCCTTTGTTTCTGTCCGCCGGAGAGGTTGGACGCGTTCTCCTCGAGTATCGTCTCGAAGCCGCGCGGCAGGCGCTCGATGAACTCCTCGGCGCCGGCGATGCGCGCGACCTCAACGATCTCCTCGATGCTGGCATCCGGCTTTGCGGCCGCGATGTTTTCGCGAACGGTGCCCTTGAACAGGAAGTTGTCCTGCAGCACGACGCCGATGCTGGTTCTCAGATGCACGAGGTCGATCTCGCGGCTGTCGTAACCGTCGACGCGCACCAAGCCCTGCTGGCTCTGGTAGAGACCCTGGATCAGCCGGGTGATCGTCGTCTTGCCGGAGCCGCTCTTGCCGACGACGCCGAAAACGGACCCCTCCGGAATGCTGAAGGTGACATCGTCGAGCGCCGGCGCGCCATCAGGCGCATAGCGGAAGGTGACCTTGTCGAAATCGATGCGTCCGCGAAGCTGCGGACGAATGCCGCGGCCGCGGCCGAACTGTTCCGGACGCTGGTTCATGATCTCGCCGAGCATGCGAACGGAAAGCGCGACTTCCTGATACTCATGCACCATGGTCACGATCTGCACCAGCGGTCCGGAGACGCGGCCGGCCAGCATGTTGAAGGCGACGAGTGCACCGACCGTCATCGAGCCGTTGAAGACGTCGAGCGCGCCGAGCCCGATGATTGCCACGCCCATCAGCTTTTCCAGAAGACCGGTCAGCGACTGGGCAACCGTCGATATCTTGTCGACGCGGAAGCGCACCGAGATCGCCTGGGCGGAATGGTCGTCCCAGACCTTGCGCTGGCGCGGTTCGAGCGCAAGCGACTTGACGGTGCGCATGCCGTGCACGGTCTCGACTAGAAGTGCCTGTCGATCTCCCTCGGCCTTGTAGAGCGCCTGCAGTCGCCGCTGGAACGGGCCGACCAGCAGCATCACCACGAGACCGACGAGAGCGGCGAAGCCGAGGACAACGAATGTGAGCTTGACGCTATAGAGAAGCAGGATCGGGATGAAGACCAACAGCGACAACCCGTCGAGAAGCGTCAGGAACAGGCGACCGGTCAGGAATTCGCGAATGCGCCCGGTCTGCTGCATATGCTTGACGATAACGCCGGCGGAGGCCTGCTCGAACAGCGCGATCGGAAGATTGAGTAGGTGGCCGAAGGTGCGGGTGGCGATGCGGATGTCGATCCGGTTCGTCGCGTAAAGCAGCAGATAGCGCCTGAGGAAGCTGAAGGTCGCATCGAAGATCAGGGCGACGGCGATGCCGATCGTCAGCACCGTCAGCGTGGCATAGCTTTGGTGGACGAGCACCTTGTCGATGACCAGCTGGAAGAACATTGGTGTCGTCAGCCCGAGGCCGTAGAGCACGAAGGCGGCGAGCGCGACATCGCGAAAGAAGCTGCGCTGCTTGATGACCTCAGGAATGAACCAGCGGAAGCCGAATGGCTGGTCGTCGTCGCTCATGCGGTGGCTGCGCTTCATCAGCACGACCGAGCCACGCCAGGACTTGGTGAACTGCTCTTCGTTGAGCAGTATGAATTCGGGCCGGGTCGCCAAGGGGTCGAGCACGCGAACCTGCTTTTCCTCGCCATCGACCGCGCCGGCGACCACCACCCAGTTGCCGTTCTCAAGCTCGGCAAGAATGGGATAGGCGTTGCCCAGCTGGAAGAGGGATGGCCAGGTCAGCGTCAAGTGCTTGGCCTTCAGTCCGGAGTCTTTTGCCATGCGCAGAAGCTGGCGTACGGCGACAGGTTCCTCGCCCACGGCATAGTCATGCTGCAGGCGCTCAGGCGAGAGATCGACGCCGTGATGACGCGCGACGAGAGCGAGACAGTGGAGATTGGTGTGCAAAAACATACGCGTGGCCCACCCGGATACCGATAGCGTTTAGTTGAAATTCGGAGAAGCGTTCTGCGACTGAACGGCATCCGCCGCTGGAGCCTGCATGTCGCTAATGCGGCGGACGGCGCCAGCCTCGACGAGACCGCCGAGCGCCTTCTGCATCAGATCCACCGCGTTCGCGAATGCCTCGACCGGCATGATGATGCGCTGGCGGAATTCAGGCGTCGGGTTGTTGCTGGCGTCGCGCTCGGTCGCCGAAAGCGACATCAGGTCGATCCTGACGATCGATCCGGTTACCGTGATTTCGCCGATGCCATCGGAATAAAGTTCGCTGCTCATTGTGTGCCCTCTGGTTTGGTTGTTTCAGAAAGTGTCACGCATGGCCGTGCTGCCATGCTGGAAAGGGATCGTGCATGCCCTGTGCCAAGTGCTGGTCGAAGTTGGTCTCCTTGCCGACAAGGCAGTCGTTGAGCGCCGCGCAGACGGCCTCCTGATCAAGCCCCGCGCCGATGAAGACGAGTTCCTGGCGGCGGTCGCCCCAGGTCTCGTTCCAGTGCTTGTCCAGCAGCTGCCGAAATTGCGGGTAGCGTGGCCATTGCGCCTTCGGCACCGTCGCCCACCAGTAGCCCTTGGCGGTGATCTGGCGCTGAACGCCGGCGATCGACAGCTGGCCGATTTCCGAGGGGCGCGTCGCGAGCCAGAAATGGCCCTTCGCGCGGATCAGGCCCGGCCATTCCATAGCAAGAAAACGCTCCAGCTTCACCGGATCGAACGGCCGGCGCGCGCGATAGACGAAACTTGAAATGCCATATTCCTCCGTCTCCGGAACATGGTCGCCCCAACCGTAGAGCTCCTTGTGCCACAGCGGATGGCGGGCGGACTTGGCTTCGCTGAAGAGGCGCGTATCGAGGATCGAGCCGAGCGGCAGGTCACCGAAATCCGTCTCGACCACGCGGGCATCCGGGTTCAGCGATGCCACGATCTGCCGGATCGTCATGCGCGTTGCCGCATCGACCTCCGAGATTTTGTTGATCACGATGACGTCGGCGAATTCGATCTGGTCGACCAGAAGGTCGATCAGCGAACGGTTGTCTTCGTCGTCGCGCACTTCGCCACGATCGCTGAGAAAATCCGTGCTCGAAAAATCCGCCAGGAGATTGGCGGCGTCGACGACCGACACCATCGTATCCAGCCGGGCGATATCGCAGAGTGCTGTGCCGTTTTCGTCGCGAAACGAGAAGGTGGCGGCGATCGGCAGCGGCTCGGCAATGCCGGTCCCTTCGATCAGCAGGTAGTCGAAACGGCCCTCGGCGGCGAGCCGCCGGACCTCCGTCAATAGGTCGTCGCGCAGCGTACAGCAGATGCAGCCATTGCTGAGCTCCACCAGTGTCTCGTTGGTGCGTGAGAGGTTGGCGTCGCCGCCGCGGACGAGATCGGCGTCGATGTTGACCTCGCTCATGTCGTTGACGATGACGGCTACGCGACGTCCCTCTCTATTGCGCAGAACATGATTGAGCAGGGTGGTTTTGCCGGCGCCAAGGAAGCCCGCCAAAACCGTGACCGGAAGCCTGTAGTCGTTCGCGCCCCGTTCCATGCTCACCTCTAAGCTGCCAGTTGGGGCCGGAAGGCCACGTCGACATAGTAGTTGGTGTTGTTGTAGGTGCTGGTCGGGTACAGCCCGGCCGCGCCATAGGCATAGACGCCGTTACCGCCGCTCAGAGCGGATGACATTGCCTCGAGATTGCCGTTGGATACGCTGTTGTCGAAGTAGTTGGCGGTCGCCGAATAGTTTCCGTTGGTGCTGTAGGACACGACGTAGGTCGTGTTTGCGGAGACCGCCACTTGGTCCGACAGCGTGACGGATTGCCAACCGCTGGCGCTCTCGTTGGTGAAGGTCGCGCTGGCAAGCAGATCGCCGGTCGCGGTCCAGAGATAACCGGTGTGCGTGCCGGTGTTCGTGGCGCCCTTGTAGAAGCTGATGCCGGTGATCCAGCCTGCAGCGTCTGCCTGGAACTTCATCCCGAGATTGACGGGCGAATTGTCGTTCACAGACACAACCGTAGGTGTCGCGTTTGCGGCAAAGACGCTTTGTGTGGGTGTCGTCGACTGCGGATTAACTGATAGGGACACCTGCGCCGACGCCGTTCCGCCTGCGCCGTCTGAAATCGCGTAAGAGAAGCTCGCCGAACCCGAATAGCCTGCCGTCGGGGTGAACGTGATGGCGTTCGTCTGGCTGTTGAAGGCGACGGTGCCGTTCACGGCGTTGCTGACGCTGGTGACAGACAGCGTGTTGCCATCGGCATCCGTGTCGTTGGCAAGCAGCGCCGATGCCTGGATCGTCAAAGCGGCGCCTGTCGTCGTTTGGAAGCCTGTGTCGTTCACCGCGACCGGCGCCGTGTTCGCCACGGCCTGTGCACCGCTCTGGTAGACCACGTCGACCCAGTAGTTGGTCGCGTTGTAGCTAGCCGTTGGGAACAGGCTTGTGGAACCATAAGCATAAACGCCGTTGCTGCCGCTCGGCACAGTCAGGCCGCCATTCGAATAGTCGGCCGTGAAATAGTTCGGCGTGGCGGCGTAGTAGCCGTTCGAATGATAGCTTGCGACGTAGGTCGTGCCTGCGGTGATGGTGATCGGTGCATTGAGCGTGACCGTCTGCCATCCGCTTGCCGTCTCGTTGGTAAAGACCGCGGAGGCGAGGAGGGCGCCCGTGCTGCTCCAGAGCGAGCCGACATGGGTGCCGGTGTCTTGAGCGCTCTTGTAATAGCGAATAGCCGTGATTTGCCCGCCAGCGGACGCAACGAACCTGACGCCGAGTTCGACCGAACTTGGATCGCTATCGGCCGCGATGGTCGGCGTTTGAGACGAGGAAAACAGGCTTGATGTCGTTGGCGGAGTGGTTGGCTGGCTGACCGTCAGGTTGACCTGCGCCGACGCGGTGCCGCCATGCCCGTCCGAGATCGTGTAGGTGAAGCTTGCGGCGCCGACATAGCCGCTCGCCGCGGTAAAGATGACGGAGTTCGTCTGACTATTGAAGGTAGCGGTACCGTTCGTCGCCCCGCTCACGCCCGTTATCGAAAGCGCATCCCCATCCGCGTCCGTATCGTTTGCAAGAAGCGTAGCAGCGGCAATCGATAGAGCCGTGTTTGAATAGGCTTGGAGCCCGTTGTCGTTTGCCGCGACCGGTGCCGTATTGCTGACCGTCGACTGGTTGAAGACGATATCGACCCAGTAGTTCGACGCTTGGTAGCTTGAGGTCGGGAAAAGCGGGTTCGCACCATAGGCATAGAGGCCATTGCCGCCGCTTGCGGCACTCGAAAGCCCCGTCAGCACGCCGTTTGTGTGGTCGGTCGCGAAGTAATTGGTGGTTGCGACGTAGGAGCCGGTCGTATGATAGGACGCGATATAGGTGACGCCGGCAGTAATTTGGATCGCGCTGCCGAACGTCGCGGTTTGCCAGCCGCTCAGCGATTCATTGGTGAAGGTTACGCTTCCCACCAGCTGCCCGTCCGCGGTCCAGATGGATCCTGTATGGGCGCCCGTGTCACCCTCGGCCTTGTAGAAGCTGATACCTGTTATAGTGCCACTGGCCGACGAGACGAACTTCATCCCGAGTTCCACCGGCATCGCGTCGTGAATTGCCGAACCGGTCGGTCCTTCGCCAGCGGTAAACAGCCCGACCCCTGCCGGGGCCTCCTGAACCGTCAGGCTGACATTGCCTTGGCTGGTGCCATTGCGTCCGTCCGACAGCGTGTAGCTAAATGTTGCTGGGCCGCTGTATCCAGCGGTCGGCGTGAAAGTCACCGTGCCGGCCTGGGTGTTCAACGCCACCGTCCCGTTCACGGCATTCCCGACAGCGGTTATCGTCAGAGCATCGCCATTCGCATCCGTGTCGTTCGCGATGAGTGCCGCGATGGAGACGGTAAGCGCACCGTTGCGCCCGATCGTGAAGCCGCCGTCGTCATGCGCGACCGGGGCGGTGTTGGCGCCGGCGTCAAATACGACGTCCACCCAGTAGTTCGAGCCGCCGGGGCTGAGGTTCGGGAAGACGGAGTTGGGGCTGTAGGCAAAGACGCCGCCGCCATCGACGGTCTTCAACAGTCCGCTGCTGTACGTCGATCCGAAATAGTTCTCGGTGACTGAGAAGTAGCCGTTGCTGTGGTAAGAGGCGGTATATGTCGTTCCCGCCGTGATCTGCACGGGGCTTGAGAACATGACGGTCTGCCAGCCCGAGAGCGATTCATTCGTGGAAATGCCTGTTGCGAGCAGCGTTCCGTCGGCGTTCCAGAGGCTGACGACATGTTCGCCGACATTGTAGAAGCCCTTGTAGAAGCGGATGCCCTGAACGAAACCGCCTGTGGTGGACTGAAAGCGGACGCCCAGCTCGACCGGATCACGGTCGATGGCCGTTTCGGTCGTCGGCTTCGATGCAAGCGTCCAGAGACCTTGCGTCTGCGGCAGCGACACGGTTACCTGGGTGCCGGCCGATGGCGTCTCCAGATTGACGCTGTCATCGACCGCGCGCGACATGATCGTGTAAGTGCCGCTTGCCTGGACAACCCAGTTGTAGCTCCAGTTTTCGCGGCCGGTCGCCTTGAACCAGTGCTGCCCGCCATCGGTCGAGACCTCAACGCCGGCAATGATGCCGCCGCCGAAATCGATCGCGGTTCCGGTCACGGTGACATGCTGACCTTCGAGGAAGCTACCGCCGAGCGTCGGCGACGTGATCGTTGACGTCGGTTTGAGGGTGTCGGTCGATTGGGTGGCGAGAACCAGGCTGGCGTCCAGCGTCGTCGGCTGGATGCCCATGTCGGCGAACATGTTGACCATGGCCTGTTGGACATTCGGATCTGTCGGCGTGGCCGGACCCTCATGGTCGGCATTGAGGCCCCAGGACCAGAAGACGGTTCCGGCGCCGAAGACCAACGCGCCGCTCTCGGCGCGATACATGGTCAGGCTGTGCGTCGCGATGGCGCTGCCGACGCTTGTGCCGTAATCTCGCAGATAGGTGTCAACGGATACGCTGGAGAGCGACAGGTTGATCAGGCCGGCGGGCCGGAAGCCGTTCTCGACATCGGAGTCCCACTCGTAACCGAGTAGGTTCTGCACTAGGCTGTAGGTCTCGCCCGGCTGCAGGTTGGCGACGTCGGTGTTGCGCCAGAAGCGCAGGTTCGAATAGTCGTAAGGAATGGTGATTGTGTCCAGCCGGTAGCTGTCCACGGTGAAGAGAGTGCCCGTCAGCGAGTTTTCCGGTTCCTGCCCTGGGTCGGCGTAACGAGGATCGCGCCAGGTGCCGGTGCCAACGTTGCTCGGATCGCTGCTGGTGCCCCAGGTCTCCTTGTAGCAGACCATCGTGCGATAAGGCGTGCCGTTGCCGTCGATGCTGGTTTCCCAGCGAATCTTCCAATAGACCTCGTTGCCGCTCCAGAACGCTAGGTTGACGCCGCTGTCGCGCGCTGTTTCCACGTTGGCACGCTGCTCGGCCGACCAGTATTCGTCGTGGCCGACGGAGAGGAAAGCATCGTGGTTCAGGAGCAGGCTACCACTTCGCGCGGAATCGACGCCGGAAATGTAGGAGACGTCGTAACCGTTCTGCTCCAGCCAGGAGATGGCCGAGGCTTCGACGCCGAAAATGTAGTCATGGGTGCCGCCGATAGGGCTGGTGTTGGTGATGATCGGACGGTTGTAGCTTACGGCGGAAGCGCGGCCGATGGCGGTCAGGCCACAGCTGCAATTCGGCGGCAGATAGCCGATCATGTCGGCGGGATCGACCGGGACTTCGCCGTAATAGAGGCTTGCGCCGCCCCAGGCGTTATAGGCCTGCCAGGTCGTATCCGACGTCTGGAAGACGATATCGCTGGTCGAGGCGTCGTCACGCACGATAAACGGGATGATGCCGGCGTCCTCGACGCCATCTTCGCGCACGAGCTTGGCGAAGTAGACGCCCGAGACCGCATCCGCGGGAATCTCCCAGCTGGCCGATACAGACCAGTTGCCGCAGTCGATCAGGCCAAGCGACATATCGACGATCGGGTGTGGCTGGATTTGCGCGGTCGTCAGCGACTTGTCGATCGAGGCGACCTTGCGGGCGCCGTCGCCGCCGTAATAGCCCATGCGATAGATATCGATGCGGTAGTGCGTCGAATCCGTCGCGATCTTGAAGTCGACGGTCTGCCCGATGTTGGAGCTGATCTCGGTGGCGAAGCCCTGGATGGTGCCGTTGCCATCGCCTGTCATCTCCCACTCGCTGCGGGACGTTCCCTGCAGCTTGTTTTCGTCAGCGATCTTGTTGCGCGTGGCAGTCGCCGCAGCGGCCGGCGCGACCAAGGCGGTTACCATTGCGGTCGGCTCGCTGGTGCTTTCCGCCGGCGCCACCGCCGCCAATGTGGCTGGGGTTGCGGTGGCCCGCAGGACCGCTGGAAGGACGGGGGTGGCGGCATCAGCGGACGCAGGGGCATCGGCCGATGTCGCACTGGTGCTGCTGTCTGAAAGAGCGACGCTTGCGCCTGCTGTTACGAGTCGAGAGGTGATCGGTGCGGCGTCTACCGGCAGGACCGTCCGGGGCTCTGTGGTCGGAGCCGTCGTCGTGGAGGTGTCGATGAGCGCTGCCGTTTCCGAAACCGTGGTCGATGCCGTACTGCTGGCGGAACTGAATACGGCTGCCGTGCTTGCTGCCGCAACATTTGCCGATACCTGGAAGGCCGTGGCCGCCGGGTTCGGCTGACCGCTGGTGGCATTGGAAGCGGTGGGCGCGGCGCCAGTGCCCCAGGTCTGGGCTGCGGCATAGACTGTCGTCGCCCCACCGAACGCACTGAGATAACTGTTATTACGACCGCGTACTTTAATCATATGCCACACATCCCCCAACGAGTGGCCATGGTGCCATCTTTCGTGCCGCAGGAAACGACGGCAATCAGTGGTACGCAGAAAAGTGGTTTGTACTTCGTTTTGATTACTTAGCGCGAAGCGTTCTATCTGGATTTTATTTGAATATCTGCGCCGATATGTTTGCGTTTCTTCTTATGTAACTATTGTGAAATTCGCATCGCGGGCATGCAAACGCCATAGGCCGTGCGAACAGCGGCGGATGCGTCGCCCCAATGCGGCATCGAAAATTCGCCCAATGCTTTGAACTTGCGGTGGGAACTGAATCCTTGTTCGCGATGTTTCTGCGACATGGACCAAGCGATCAATAAACCGGAAATCACCGCCGCAGCCTTGGTGTCATCTCGACTGGTTTACACCACGGATATCGAGAGCGGCATCACGCGCAAGGCGGGCAAAAATGGCTTCCTATACTATGCTTCCGATGGGCGCAGGATCGTGGATGGCGCGGAAATCGCACGGCTAAACGCGCTGGCGATCCCGCCCGCCTATGTCGACGTCCGCATCTCGCCCAATCCGCTCTCACACCTGCAGGCGATCGGCATCGATGCGCGCGGACGCAGGCAGTATCGCTATCATCCGGAATGGCATTCGGAGCGTGCACGCGCCAAGTTCGACCAGCTACTCGAGTTCGGCGAACGCCTGCCCGACATACGAGCGCGCGTCGATGCCGATCTGCGGGCGCGCGCGCCGACGATGGACAAGGCACTGGCCACCATCGTCTGGATGCTCGACAATCTCTATATCCGCATTGGAAATGCCGCATACGCGGAGGACAACGGCTCGTTCGGCCTGACGACCTTGCGCCGCCGGCACGTCAAGATCGACGGCTCCAAGGTGAAGTTCCGCTTCAAGGGGAAGTCCGGCAAGGAATGGAACCTGGTGCACACGGATCGACGCATCGCGCGCGTAGTCCGCAGCCTGCAGGAACTACCGGGGCAGCAATTGTTCCAGTATGTTTGCGAGGACGGGACCCGCCGGCAGATATCGTCGCAGGACGTCAACGAATATATCCGGGACGTATCCGGCGCCGAGTTCAGTTCCCGCCAGTTTCGAACATGGGGCGCGACCTGCGCGGCCGTGACTGCCCTCACGCCCTTGAGTGTCGCCGCCACCGAGGCCGCGATCGCGCGGCAGATGAACGAGGTGATCGACGCGGTTGCGGCCATGCTCGTCAATACGCGCGCGGTCTGTCGATCGTCCTATATCCATCCCGCCGTGTTCGACGAGTTCAAGGCCGGTAGATTGGGCCAGTTGCTGCGCACGAGGCCAACACGAAGCAAGCGGCTGCTGAAGTGGATGGATGCGGAAGAGGCCCGTGTGCTGGGTTGGCTGAAGTCGGTGTCTTGAGCGGCTACTTCTTCGGGTCGATCAGCGGCCTGCTCCGTCACTCGCGGCTTACGCTCCAGTAGACGGACCATGGCGTAAGGTTTTTCGCAGATGACGCGCCAGAGCCGAAGATCGTCTCGGCCTCATCGGCGGCCGGTTCCAGAGCAATCGTCTCGTTTCCAAGGTTTGTCCGCAGGCACAACCGCCCTCCGCTCGCCAATGGCCAATCGACCGCGACTGCCGTGAAGCCTGATCCGGCAACGATTTCGCCGCGTTGCATTCCGGCCAGAAGCGGAACGATCTTCTGGTGGCGAATGGCGAGGAGCGAGGTGTAGAAGTCGTGCATTTCGGCGCAGTCGGGCTCGGTGAGATTGGACCAATCGAGCTTGGCCATCTCGAACGTCGATGGTGCGGTCGGGTCCAGCAGGTCATCCGTGTCGAAGCCCGGCAGACGCGAGAGCTCCTCGCGGCGCCCGTTTCGCACCATCTCGTTCAGCTCTTCATTGAGGTCGCAGAAATAGGGGAACGCATCCCGCGCGCCCCATTCCTCGCCCATGAACAACATCGGTATTTGCGGTGCGAGCAGATAGATGGCGGCCATCGCTTTTATGACGGGAACGGGCTGCGCGGCGATGATCCGGTCGCCCATCGCACGGTTGCCGATCTGGTCATGGTTCTGAATGAACGAGACGAAGGCCGTTGGCGGCAAGTCTCTGGTGCTCTTACCCCTGCTTTCGCCGCGATAGGGCATGTGCTGGCCCTGAAAAACAAAGCCCTCCGCGAGCGACCGGGCGAGCGCTTCGCTATCTTCAGCATAGTCGGCGTAATAGCCGAAGCGCTCGCCGGTGGCGGCGACATGCAGCGTGTGGTGGATGTCGTCGTTCCATTGGGCGGTGAACAGGCCTGTTTCGCCGTTACTCGCGCGCTTCAGGAGATCGCTGTCGTTTTCCTCGTTCTCGACGATCAGGTGGATATGGCGATCGCCGGCGGCTACGCGCACGCGCCGTGCGAGTTCCAGAAGCAGATGTTCCTCGCTGCCGTCACTGATGGCATGAACTGCATCGAGCCGCAGGCCGTCCAGTCTGAAGACGGTGATCCAGTAGATGGCATTCTGGATGACGAATTCGCGCATTGGCCGCGCCATCGCGCCATCGTAATCGATGCCTTTTCCCCAGGGTGTCTCGTGCCGGTCGGTGAAGACAGGCGCATAGAGCCGCAGATAATTGCCGTCGGGGCCGAAGTGATTGTAGACGACATCCAGGAAGACCGAGATGCCGCGCTCATGCGCCGCGTCGACTAGCGCCATCAGGTGCTCGGGCCTGCCATAACTGCTGTCGGGCGCATAGGGCAGCACACCATCGTAGCCCCAGCCATAACGTCCCGGGAAATCGGCAAGCGGCATGAGCTGCATCGCCGTCACGCCCAGCCGAGCGAGGTGATCGAGGCGCCCGATCGCCGCGAGAAAGGTGCCCTCCTCGGTGAAGGTACCGATGTGCAGTTCGTAGAGTACGGTCTCTTCCCATGGGCGCCCGCGCCAGGCTTCTTCCTTCCAATCATAGGTCTTGAGGTCCTCGACCTCGCTGAACCCATGCACGTCGTGCGGCTGAAAGCGCGAGGCCGGATCTGGCACCTGTAATCCATCAGGCAGAACAAACCGGTAAAGCGCGCCGGCACCGATACCTGCGACCTCCAGCTCGTGCCACCCGTCCGCGAGCTGACGCATGGGCTGGGGCTCATGGTCTTGCAGCTTCAGGCGGATGTTGTCGAGAAGAGGCGCCCAAAGACGGAAGGTGACACCCCTGTCGGAAATGACGGGTCCGAATTGCAAGTCAGTCACGTGAGGCCTTTCGACAAATATGATTGGCTGCACTCAACGCAGCCGAGGCCGAAAAGTTCGCGGCGGCTGGAAGGCAGTTTGTCGCGGATGCCTCATCTGTGGCCTTTGGCCGATTATCTGCCCTGCAGAAGCACGACCGGTTGCGTTCCCAACAGCTGCGCGACGAGAACGGATGCCGCAGCGTCGATCGATCGCTCCGTCAGAAGATCATGCTTCGGGCACTGCAATTCCGCTGGCAAGATGATGGCGGTGTCGCCCCAGAATTCGGGTCCGGAAAAGAGCTTTCCTGGCTCAAGTTGCCCCAGCATCATGCGCGGTGTCACCGTGATGGTGAAAGCATCGCCCAGCCGCCGAGCGTATGCGACGACATGGCTGTGTCGAATTCCTGTCACCGACAAAGGCACATAATCTCCCTCGGCAAATAGGGTAG
Source organism: Rhizobium sp. 16-449-1b (assembly GCF_017741935.1). Taxonomy (GTDB): domain Bacteria; phylum Pseudomonadota; class Alphaproteobacteria; order Rhizobiales; family Rhizobiaceae; genus Rhizobium. Next base: position 315,201 of record NZ_JAGHMH010000028.1, read on the forward strand.
GCAGGCGTTTGCGCAGGTTGAGGCCAATGCTGATGATGCGCTGTTTGAGGGCTGGAACGGTGAGCTCCGAAGTCGGGTCCCGCGTTGCCAGCATGCGTGCCAACTCCTTGGTGTCGATCGGCCGCCGGTTGTCGGGATCGACGAGGCTGAAGTCGCAGACTTCCGACCCCTGATAGATGTCAGGCACACCCGGGGCCGTGAGCTTGATCAGCGTCTGCGACAGGCTGTTCAGGTAGCCTGCGGCCATCACCGGCCGGAGCGTTTCGGCGAAGTCCTCGTGGAAGGTCAGGCTGGCGGATGCGGTGAGCGCCGCCGCATAGCCTTTGACCGCCGCTTCATATTGTTCATGCGGTGCGTTCCAGTCCGTCGCGAGCTTTGCTTCGCGTATCGCCTTCTCGGCATAGGCGACGAAACGATCCGTCAGGCTTGCGGCGGCACCGTCGCGAAACTCTTCCGGCCATATGCCGGCCAATGCCTGATAGAGCATCCATTCGACATTGGCGTCGGGCGTCAGGCCCGCCGGCAGCTCGGTCAGGTGGCTGCGGTTCATGTCCCGCCAGCGCTCCATCCCGAGCCTCCACACGTCCGGCTCTTCGCTCAGACCATAAAGGCGGGCGCGGGCGTCCTCGCCGCGCTTGGTGTCGTGGGTGGAGGTGGCCGTGAGGCCGTGTGGCTGCTGTTTTGCCCTTTGCTCCATCAACTCGTGAAATGCATCGACGCCGCCCACCGTTCTGTCTGGCTCGCCGCCGACTTCGTTGGCGCCAAGCAGCAGGTTGTGGCGATAAAACAGCGTGTCTTCCATGGCCTTCGCCATGATGGGTCCGCTCAGTTGTTGAAAGCGTCGCTGAAATTCTTCGGCGTGAGCGCCGCCATCGAGAAGCCCGGCTACGGCGTCCAGCGCATCGCGGTCTCCGGTTTGCATAGCGGCTTTGTCAACGGCCTGCTCGATCAGCCGGTGATCGCTGTCCGACAATTTTCCGGCACGGCCATAGGTGCGATAGAAGGGGAACGCGATGAGCAGTTCCTTGATCGCGGATGCAAGCCGCTGTCCATCCGTATCGGCCAGAAGCGAATGCGCGATCGCCACGAGCCGGCTTGTCTCGCCTTCGAAATTGCGCTCGATCATCAGCAGCTTGGCCTGTCGCAGGCCGGCGGCGAAATTGGCCGCATCCGGCGAGATATTGGCGTAGGCATGGCCAAGTTCGCGCATGCCATCGGGATCGATGAAGAGATTGCTGAGCGCCAAGATGAACTCGTATCCGGTCGTGCCCTCGATCGGCCAATCGGCCGGCAGTTTCTCGCCATGCCCGACGATCTTCTCGGCGACGATATAGATATCGGGGCCAACGGCCGCACGCAGGCGGTCGAGATAAGCAGATGGATCGGCAAGCCCGTCTATGTGATCGAGCCGCAGCCCTTGCACGTGGCCGGCGCGTACAAGCTCGAGCACCAGCGCATGGCTGTCGGTGAAGACCTGCTCGTCCTCGACCCGCAGCCCGACCAGCCCGGTGACTTCGAAGAAGCGTCGATAGCTGAGCGTTTTCGCGGCATCCTGCCAGAAAGTCAGCCGCCAGGGCTGTTGATCGTGGATACTCGATATCAGCGACCGATCCTTGAGGTCACCGGATATCTGAGCGGTGCTTTGAGGATTGAGAGGCAGCAGGGTCTCGAAATAGGCGAGCGACCAGTCGCCGGTTCGCGGATCGCGCTGCAATTCGAACTCGCCGTCGGCGAGCGCCTCATCGAAGCTCTTTCCGAGGATCGGCAGCGTCAGCCGCTGGCTCCAGTCGATGTCAAAATGGCCGGCATATCTGCTGTCCGCGCCGAACTTGAGAACATCGGCCCACCAGGCATTCTCGGTCGAGGCGGCCATATGGTTCGGCACGATGTCGAGGATCAGGCCGAGGCCGGCGGCTTTCAAGGCGGCGCTGAGGCGCTCGAAGCCATCGCGGCCGCCGATCGCCGGGTCGATCTCGTTGCAGTCGGTGACGTCGTAGCCATGCGTCGATCCCGAGGTGGCGGTAAAGATCGGCGAGGCATAGAGATGGCTGATGCCGAGCGATTTCAGATAGGGGATGAACTCGATGGCGGTGTCGAAGGTCATGCCATCGCGAAATTGCAGCCTGTAGGTCGATGTCGGTATGTGCATCTGTCGCCTCTGGTGGGATCGCGACACAGCAACAGCGCTAACGCACCTTTTGTTCCCCCGCAATTTCCTGAGGCCTTTAAGGCAGTCAGAATTTCAGCGTGATCAGCAACGGCAGGTGATCGGAGGCGCGCTTTGCCAAGGGGGTGGAAATGACGTTGGCGGCGCTGACTTTGAGGTCTTGCGATAGAAACACATGATCGATCCGCAGCAGCGGAAATCGCGACGGAAAAGTCGACCTCGGCCGTTCCGCCGCGCTGAGCTGAGCGTCACGAAACTGGCCGCCCAGCATCCTGTAGGCCGGCGATGACGGTCGCGCATTGAGGTCGCCGCAGACGACGGATGGTGCCGCGTGAAAATCCGGGTTCCCGATCCACTCGTCCGAGAGCAGCGTCCGCACCTGCTTGATGCGGTCGATGTTGCGCAAGCCGAGATGGGTGTTCAGCACGTTGAGCTTTCGTCCACCTGCATCCACCTGCGTCCAGATCGCCCCCCGCGTCTCGCCGACCGAGGGCAGGGGGCCGGCCTTCATCAGCCGTGTCGGAAGGGCGGTCAGGATGGCATCGCCGTATTTTTCCTCCTGCACATGCAGCGCCGGGTGGAAATGGGCCTCCATCTTCAGAAGCGTTGCGATCATCTGCGCCTGGTCGATGCCGCGGGTTCGCTTGCGCCCGACATCGAGCTCCTGAAGCGCGATGATGTCGGCGCCCGATTGCGCGATCACCTCGGCGATCCTGCCGGGGTCGAGCAGCCGGTCGGTGCCGATGCAGCTGTGTACGTTATAGGTGAGGATTCTCAGCTCCCGAGCTTCAGTTCGGTGCGAGGTGTCTGTCGATGCGCTCATCAACAGGGAACCCGATTTCATCCTGTTTCGTTCCATTGCTGAAAGATCAATCGGAATGGAATGTTCATGTCGGCGAAGCGTGTCCTCATCAATGCAACCCTGGTTCTCGGACTGCTGCTCGCGGCCTATCTCCTTTACAAGGTCTTCAGCCGCTACTCGATCGATGAGATCACACGGTCTATCGCCGCAATCCCCATGTCACGTTTGCTCTCCGGGCTAGGGTTCGCCGCACTCTCCTATCTATGCCTCACTGGCTTCGATTGGATGGGGTTGCGCTATGCCGGAAAGCCCCTGAGCTATCCGAAAGCGGCGATTGCCTCCTTCACCGGGCTTTCCATCGGCCATAATCTCGGCGTCGCCGCCTTGAGCAGCGGCGCGGTTCGCTATCGCTATTATGCGCGGTGGGGCCTGAGCGCCGAGGAAGTGGCGAAGGTCATCCTGTTTTGCGGCGTCACTGTGGGCATCGGGCTGTCGGTTCTTGCCGGGTTGGCGCTCCTGATCAATCCAAGCGATGCGGCGAACCTGCTCGCCATGAGCACCGATGGCCTGTTCATGCTGGGCTTGGCCTGCCTCGCCATCCCGGCCGCCTATGTCCTTCTCGCTGCCACCGTGCGCGCGCCGCTGCGCCTGTGGAAGTGGAGCTTCGAGATGCCGCGTCTCGGGCTTGCGATCGGTCAGGTCGTCATCGGCACGCTGAACTTCGTGTTTGTCGCCGCTTGCCTTCACCAGATGTTGGCGGCGCAGGGCGATGTCGGCTTCGTGCAGACGGCGACAGCCTTCGTGCTCGCCAACATCGCCATCCTCGTCACCCATGTGCCCGGTGGCCTCGGCGTGCTTGAGGCAACCGTCAGCCATGTCCTGCCGGGTGCCGCGTCGATCGGCGCGCTCGTGGCGTTCCGCGTGATCTATTTCATCGTGCCGCTGTTGATCGGCATTCCTGTCTTCGCGATCAGTGAGCTGGTGCTGCGCAAGCGCGGCAAAGCCGCGTCAGAAGATCGCGGCGGCCAGCCGTCCGACGCGCAGGCGCAGCTTCTGTAGCGGCCAGTAGGGACGTCGCGGGTCGACGAGCGTGGTGCCCGTCAGCGGCGACGTCTCGCCTTTCGAGACATCGATCGCGAAGTGCCGCAGCCCCCGCTTGCCGACATTCAGCGCGTCCACCGCGGCATTGAGCGACCGCATGTTGCGTTCGGTGTCGCGCACGATTTCGGGCGTCGTCTCCAGATGCTCCGCCAGCAGCCGGTAGCGCAGCGTCGAAATGGCCAGGCGATGCGCATCGGTGGAGGCCTCGATGGCCAGGTCGCATTCCGTATCGAGGCCCTCGGAGCGGTTGTTCAGGTTGGAGGAGCCGATGCGGATGAAATGGTCGTCGACGATGAGGAGCTTGGAGTGAATGACCAGCTCCTTCTCGCCGCCCTGCTTGTCGGGTACCACCGCGTACATGACCCGCAGCCGGTCATATTGGTCGATGCGCTTCAGCCTACGGATCAGCCTGTCCCTGTTGTTGCCCATTGTCAGCTTCTCAAGGAAGCCGTGCGAACTCTTGGTGACGAGCACGGTAATTTCCGGCCCGTCGCTTTCCTTCAGCCGCTTGGCGATGGTACGGGCGACGCCGAAGGAGGCGAGATACTGCGTCTCGATGTAAATCAACCGTCGCGCGGCCTTGATCGCATCGCGCGTCAGCCGGAAGGCTTCGTAGTGGCCGCGCTTGCCGATCAGCCCGGGTTCCGTCAGCGCGATCGCGGCCGTTGCGTCCGCAAGGTCGGCGTTGACGCCTGCCGGCCACGATGCCCCGCCTTCGGGAGCAGGCGCCGGGCGTTCGCCCGTGGCGCGCTTCCATCGTCTGCGGGCGACATCGCCGATCAGCCGGGCCGCGTCGCCCGATACCATCGACTGCATGTCGTGCACGGGATCATAAGGCGTGCCATCCGGCGATTTCCGCAGCGTGTTGGTCATCTTGTGGTCGGGCTCATCCCACCGTCTGGCGGTCAGGTCTATGCCGCCGAGGAAAGCCAGGCTGTCGTCGATCGAGACGAGCTTCTGGTGATGGCATCCGCGGATCGGGTGGCGCAGATCGAAACGCATGCTGATCTGCGGATGGGCTGAGAACTCGCTCTCGCGGAAGAGGCGCAGCGATTTGCCGGAATAGATCGGCCCCATGCCCCAGACCAGTATACGGATACGAAGGTCTGGCTTCTCATCGGCGAGCGACAGGAGAAGTTCGCCAAGCGTTTCGGAGCTTTGATGCGGCCTAAGCCTGATATCCGGGTTGAAGTCCCAGCCGACGATCCAGATCGTATGCACCGCCTTGCGAAGCGCCTGGTCGAGCGCCAGAAAATAGGCGGCGCCATCGATCAGGAAAGCGGCCTTCTCGACCTTGCCGACCTGCCAGGCGTTGCGTCTCTGGCGAATGATGCCGCCGGGCAAAACGGGAAGAGAAGCTTCTGTCTTGCGGGTTGCGCGTTTCAGGAACTCGGTTGCCTTGGACGCCTTCAGTCGATCGGCGATGGGTTGAAATTCTGTCATTCTGCTGTCCGGCGCCCCGCTTGGTATTTGACGTGGCCGTAACGCTCGAAGGCGTGACTTGTTCCGTCATGGCGCACCGTATTCCGTGGTCCGGTATCGGCATGGTCGCCTCACCTGAAAGCAATCAGGGAACGAAAAGCCATTTCAAGTGTTTACTTCACGGTAAAGGATGAGCCGAGGAGTAAAATCATGATCAGAGCTATTCTGTTGGTAACCGCGGTGGCGGGCAGTCTTGCGTCGTGCACCGCGACGGAACAAGGCACGGCGATCGGTGCGGGGACCGGCGCTGTCATTGGCGGCGTGGCCACCAATAGCTGGGGCGGCGCGGCCGTAGGCGCTGTCGCCGGTGGTGCGGTCGGTGCCTTGATCGGCCAGTCGCAGGAACGTCGCGGCTACTGCGTCTATCGCGACCGCTATGGCCGCACCTACGAGGCGCGCTGCCGATAACCGGCTGAGCCGGACAGATTTGAATTCTCGACGTGCGTGATGCCTGCCGGCATCGCGCGCGTCGAATCTTGTGCGATCGGTGCAAACGTTATACCCGTGCCATGATACCGACCCATTCTTTTGCTGATGAGAAACCTTCGGCAACGCGTCTTGGGCGAGCGCATGAACTGGATAAATCGTTATATTGATGAGCCGCTGCTGCAGGGCGCCGCAACGGTCATGAAACTCTGGCACGGCCATACCGGCCAGCGACCTGATCTCCTCGAGCCGGTCTGGAACCTTCTCTCCATCGCGTTTTTGTTGATCGCAGCCATGCAATCCTTGGGCGGCGAAGCGCTGTGGCTGAGCGAGGCTGCGCTCGTCATGCTCGCGCTGCCATCGGTGCTGAAGCTCTACAAGGCGAGCGCGGCATCGGCCGAGTACGACTTGAAAAACTACAAGGCGCTACGCGCGACGGCTCTTCTGAAGCGCGAAAACGAGTGGGCTCTCAGGCTTGCCGTCCTCGTTGGCGCGCTGGTTCTGCCGCTGGCAAAGCCCGTCGACGATGTGGCGAGCGCCTACTTCATGCTCGGCGCGTGCCTCTGGTTCTCGCTAACCGCGCCCGCGCGGTTCTACCTGAACGCGGCCGAGCCGCCCGCGCCGGATGAGGGCGATCGTCTGGTTCGCCCCGCACTGGGTTCGGCGGCGTAAGTTCCCACAGCAAAGGCCCATCGCGAACATCTGCGACGGGCCTCCGTGCTTTCTAGCCCATCAATCGCAGATCGCTTCCGCTTCGATCTCGACCTCATAATCGCCGACCAGATTGCCGGCCTCGATCAGCGTGTTGGCGGGGAGAACCTCAGCAAAGGCGCGTCCGTGCGCGCGTGACACCGGTTCCCACTGATTGGCATCGCGCAGATAGATGCGCGTCCTGACGACGTCTTCCATCTTGCCGCCGAGCGCCGATATGGAGGCGGCGATCTTGTCGAGGATGTAGGTCGCTTGTGCGCCGGCGTCGCCTGATGCGACGCAGCGGTTCGTGCCGTGCGTCGCGGTCGTGCCGGAAACAAGTATGCGGTCTCCCACCCTGACGGCGCGGCTATAGCCGGCGATCGGCTCCCAGATGCTGCCGGACGAGACTCGCGAGCGGCCCGGACGGCCGGGCACGGGCTGAGCGGTGTAGACCGACGGAATGGCATCCAGATGGTGGCTGAGATCGCCGGATGCGGTGAGGAACGGCGGCTTTCGATATTCGTCGCCGCAGTCGCCGGGAATGGGCTGCGTGTTGGCGAAGGCGGCGTTCAGCGCGGCGTGATCCTCTTCGTCGAGCGCGAAGGAGAAGACGTTCAGATTGTCGCCGCGATGCTCGTTTTCGCCGATGCGCGCGCCGACGATGGTGGCAGCGACTGCGTCGTGTTCCAGAACCCAGCGGCTCGCGACGTTGGAGATCGACACGCCATGCTTGGCCGCGATGGTTGCGGCGGCGCTGAGAATGCCCTGGAAGGCCTCCCAGCCGCCGGCGGTGTCGATGAAGCGCTTGTATTTCGAGCGGCTCCAATCAGCGATCGATGCCGGTTCCGGCTGGCCCAGCCACTTCTCGGAAAGGAAACCGCCGCACAGCGTTCCATAGGCGAGAAGCTTGACGCCGCTTTTGGCGCAGAGCGCCGAGAGCGCACCCGCGGCGCGGCGGTCAACCAGCGAGAACGAAACCTGATTGCTGGCGATCTCGATCCCATCGCCGAGCGCCAGTGCCAGATGTCCGGCGTCGAAATTGGTGAGGCCGAGCGCACCGATGAGACCTTCCTCACGCAGGCGCTGCATCTCGTGCAGGGCGTCGAGCCATGCCGGATGCTCGAAACTCCACCAGTGGAATTGCAGGAGATCGACTTTGTCGACGCCAAGCCGCGTCAGCCGCTCCTCGACGCCGCGGCGCACGACATCAGCCGTCATCGGTCCCGGCTCCGGGCACCATTTGGTGAAGGCGACTGGTCGCTGGCCATTCTGATAGCGCGAGAGCACTCGTCCGGTGATCAGTTCCGCCGAGCCGTAGTGATCGGCCATGTCGAACGTGTCGAAGCCGTCACGTGCATAGGCCTGAAGCACATCGGCGCCCTTGTCGGGATCGATCACCGTGCCGTTCTTCTCGATGTCGGCAACCTGCCAGAGACCGCAGACGATGCGGCTGATGGAGAGATCCTTGGTGAGCGCTGTGCGTGGTGGTGTGAGCGACATGTTTCTATTCCCTGGATGTCTGTTTGCGCTTGCCCGTCAGCGAGGCCAGCGCGTTGGACGCGCCGAGAATGCCCCGGGGGCGCAGGAGCAGGATGAGGCAGAGCCCGACGCCGATCATGACGATCTGCAGCGATGCCGCGCGCGCCTGCTGTTCTGGTGGTACGAAGGCGGAGACGGCGGCGGCCGACAGAGCCCACAGACCCCAGACCAGCACCGCGCCGAGAATGGCGCCGCGATTGTTGCCGGAGCCGCCGACGATCAGCATCGCCCAGACCTGGAAAGTCAGGATCGGCAGATAGTTGTCGGGCGCGATGAAGCCGATGAAATGTCCTTGCGCGGCACCCGCCAGCCCCATGATGGCGCCGCCGATGGTGAAGGCCTGCAGGCGAAAGCGGATCGGCCGCTTGCCGAGCGCCTGTGCCGCGCTCTCATCCTCACGGATCGCGCGCAGCACGCGGCCCCAAGGGCTCTTGGCGAGATGCTGGAGCGCCAGATAAAGCGCCAGCACGACGGCGACCATTAGCGCGAGATTGGAAAGGGAAAATGCCAGCGGATCGGCGGCAAGGCTGCCGAAAGGGCGCGGAATGAAGCCGATGCCGAAGGCGCCGCCGGTCAGCGGCTGCAGGTTGAGCACGCAGAGCTGAACCGTCACCGCAACGCCGAAGGTGGCGATGGCGAGATAATCGGATCGCAGCCGAATGGTCAGCGCGCCGACCAGCCAGGCGGCTAGACCCGCGAACAGCGCGCCGCCGAGCCAGCCGATGGCGATCGGCATATCGAAACCGCCGAAGCGGCCGGGCGCATCCGGCGTCGTCAAAAGCGCCGATACGTAAGCGCCGATCGCGACGAAGGCGGCGATGCCGACGTTGAAGAGGCCGGTCTGGCCCCACTGCACATTGAGCCCGAGGCACATGATGGCGTAGGTCAGCGCCATCGTGAGGAAGAAGGCGGCGTAGGCGATCAGATCAAGGCTCATGCCGCTCTCCCGAAAAGGCCGCGCGGGCGAAGAAGCAGGACCGCCACCAGGATGACGAAGGAAACAGCCGCTCGCCACTCGGCGCCGACGATCTGCACGGCTGCCGCCTCCGACAGGCCGACGATCAATCCGGCGATCATCGCGCCCGGCACGCTGCCGATCCCGCCGAGGATCGCGGCTGCAAACAGCGGCAGCAGCAGGTCATGGCCGAGATAGGGGCGGATCTGCACGAGGAGCCCGGTCATGATACCGGCGACGCAGGCAAGGGCGGCACCGACAAACCAGACGACGCGGATCACACGGCGCACGTCGACGCCCGCGATGCCCGCCAGAGCCGGATTTTCGCTGACGGCACGCATCGAGCGGCCGATATCGGTGCGGGTCATCAACAGGTGGATAGCGACGACCGCGACCAAGGACAGGCCGAGCGACAGCAGCTGATCGGGCGTGGCGCGCAGGCCACCGCCGATCTTCACTGCGATCTGCAGTGCCTTGGTGTAATAGGCGGGCTTTGAAGTGAAGATGAATTCGAGCAGGCTGCGCAGCGCAAGCGAGGCGCCGAAGCTCGCCATGACGAGGATGATGATTGCACCGCCGCGCGCCCGCAGGCGCCCGAACAGAACCGCATCGACGGCGAGCGCCAGTAAGCCCGTGAGCAGGATAGCGACAACGGCCGCAAGCGGCAAAGACCAGCCGAAGGAGAAGGGGCCGATCGGCTTCGTCAGCGACGTCGAGAGGAGCCCGAGGCCGCCGCTGACGGCGAGCGCCAGATAGGCGCCCCAGGAGAGCATCTCGCCATGGGCGAAATTGGCGAAGCGCAGGATCGAATAGGTGAGCGTCACGCCGATGGCGCCAAGGCCGATCATCGCGCCGGCAACAAGACCGTCCATGAGAAATTGCGGGTTCATGGTGCCTCCGACGCCTGCTTGGTGGTGCCGAGATAGAGCTTGGCGATCAGCGGGTCGCCGAGCAGCGAAGAGGCCTCGCCCTCATGCCTGATCCTTCCTTCAACAAGAATGACGGCGCGGCTGGCGATCGCGAGCGCCGCCCTGACGTTTTGCTCGACGAGAATGACGGTGACGCCGCCGGCATTGATCTCCTTCAGCATCGAAAACACCTCGCCGACGATCTTCGGCGACAGGCCGGCCGAGGGTTCATCGAGGATGAGCACGGAGGGATCGACGATCAGCGCGCGAGCGACAGCCAGCATCTGCCGCTGCCCGCCCGATAGCGCGCCGGCGAGGCGCGAAGGCTTGCTGGCGAGATCGGGGAAACGACGATAGAGCGCGGCGATGCGGTCCGACCGCTGCGCCTTCGGCAGGACGGCTGCGGCAAGCTGCAGGTTTTCGTGGATGGTCAGCGTCGCGAAGATATTTTCCGTCTGCGGCACGAAGGCTAGGCCTTCGGCGATCTTGCGGTGGGACGCGACGCGGGTGATCTCCCGTTCGCCGAGCATCACGCTTCCCGAGTGGATCGGCACCACGCCGGCGATCGCCTTGACGAAGGTCGACTTCCCGGCCCCGTTCGGCCCGAGCAGGACCAGCAGCTCTCCAGGCGCCACCGAAAGATCGACGCCGCGCACGATCGGCAGGTCGGGTTCGTATCCGGCGACGAGCGCACGGGTTTCGAGTGCCGGCGCGGTCATGCCGCCGCTCCGAGATAGGCTTCGATCACATGGGGGTTGGAGGCGACGGCGGCGGGCGTGCCCTCGGCCAGCGGCTTGCCGAGCGCCATGGCGACGACGCGGGTGCAGAGCCGCGACACCATATCCATATTGTGCTCGATGAGCAGGATCGACTTGCCCTGCGCATTGAGCTCCAGCACGCGCTCCATGATCGTTTCCAAGAGCGCCGGGTTGACGCCCGCCGCCGGCTCGTCGAGCAGGATTGCTTGGGGATCGGCCATCAGGATGCGTGCGAGCTCGAGCAGCTTGCGCTGTCCGCCCGAGAGAACCTTGGCAGGTTGTCCCTCGAGGCCGGAGAGGGTGACGAACTCCAGCAGCGCGCGCGCCTTCTCGATCGCCAATCGTTCCTGCTGTCTCACATGACCGAAGCGCAGGAAGTTGGCAAACAGCCGCTCGCCGTCCTGCGCCTGCGCGCCGACGAGCACGTTTTCGAGCACGGTCATCTCGAGAAACGGTTTCGGAATCTGGAAGGTGCGGCCGACCCCGCGGCCAATTCTCTGTTCCGGGCTCTCCTGCGATACCTCGCGGCCGCCGATCCAGATCTCGCCCGATGTCGGCTTGAGGCTGCCAGCGATCAGGTTGAACAGCGTCGTCTTGCCGGCGCCATTCGGGCCGATGAGGCCGACCATCTCGCCGTCGCCGAGCCTCAGCGACATGCCGCCGACGGCCATGTTGCCCTGAAACGACTTCACCAGATCACGCGCGTCGATCACGGCTCTGGCGGGTTCTGCCGCTTTCGGTGGGGCGTCTGGCACTGGCAAGGGCATGGAGAAAAGAAGTCTCTTGATTTGATTGGTGATGTTTGATCAAACTTCACCCCATGGTGAAAAGCAACCGAAAAAAGCAGCGTGCTGTGGAGGAGGCCCAATGGTAGTCCCCTCCGCAGGAGCCCATGCGAGGAAGCCCGCCGATGGCGGTCACGACCGTGACGACGCGCTGTCGCCTGTCGGGCGCGAAACGCTGCAGGATCGCGTCTACGCGCAGCTGCGCAACTCGCTAATCAACGGCATGTTCGACGCCGGCGACGTGCTGCGCATCGTCGATCTGGCCGAGCGGCTGCAGACCAGCACCATGCCGGTGCGCGAGGCGCTTGGCCGTCTCGTGTCCGAACAGGCGCTGGAATCGCTGCCCAATCGCTCGGTGCGCGTGCCGCTGATCACCCGCGAACGTCTCGACGATCTGGCCCGCGCCCGCATCCTGATCGAGGGCCAGATGGTGGCTCTGGCGCTGCCCAATCTGACGGATGACGATTTCGCGGTGCTGAAGCAGATCAATGTCGATTGCGATCTGGCTTTCGAGCAACATGGCAAGGATATCGGCCATGTGACCTCGGCGCTGAACCAGCAGTTCCATTTCCACATCTATCATGCGGCGCGCTCGCAGGTGCTGATCCCGATCGTCGAGAGCCTGTGGCTTCAATCAGGCGCGATCATCCGCAAGGCAGCGCATATTCACGACGAACAGGGCGGACTTGCTGCCACCAACCATCACTGGGCGCTGATCGATGCGCTGGAAAAGCGCGATGTCGAGGCTGCGATGCAATCGCTCTCCAACGATATCAGCCGCTCCTTCGATCTCATCCGCGGGCGGCTGGATGCCGAGCCTGAAGGCAATGCATCGGGAGACCATCATGGCTGAACCCATCGACGACGGCTTCGACCTGTTCGATCTGAGGGTCGACGTGATCATTCCGGAGGGCGGTGCGGTTTATTGCGGCGCCAGGCCGGGTGATCATTTCGAGCTCAAGGGCGAGATGCTGCACCTGCCGGAAGGGCAGGGGATTTCGATCTACTCGCTCTCCTCCGTGTTGCCGCTGCTCGCGGCCAAGCAGCGCCCTACGGATCGTAACGACTGGATGACGACGGATGCCGACATCGCTTGCCCGGACCCCAATTGCTCGACACGGCTGAGGATCACCCGCACGGGTATCCGCCGTTTCAGCCATGCCGCCACCACGGCGGTTCCCTTGAATGACGAATAGGCCGAATATATGCAGCGCATCACCATCGCCCCTGGTTACGAAATCTCCCGCGTCATTCGCGGCGGCTGGCAGCTGGCTGGCGGCCACGGCGCGATCGATGGCGACAGCGCCGTCGAGGACATGATCGCATTCGCCGATGCGGGCATCACTACCTTCGACTGCGCCGACATCTATACCGGTGTCGAGGAGCTGATCGGCCGCTTCCGCGTCGCCTACAAGAACCTGCGCGGAGCAGAGGCTCTGTCGCGCATCCGCGTCCACACCAAGTTCGTGCCCGATCTGACGGTGCTGCCAAACATCAGCAAGGCTTATGTGGAAGGCGTCATCGATACCTCGCGCAAGCGGCTCAACCTCGATTGCCTCGATCTCGTGCAATTTCACTGGTGGGCCTATGACATCGAGGGGTGGCTGCAGACGGCGGGCTGGCTGAAGGAGCTGCATGAGGCGGGCAAGATCGGCAAGATCAGCGGCACCAATTTCGATACCGATCATATCGAGGCGATCATCGGCTCGGGCGTGCCCTTCACCTCGCTGCAGCTGCAATATTCGCTGCTCGACCGGCGCCCGGAAAAGCGCATGGTGGCGCTTGCTCAGGAGAAGAACTTCGCGCTGTTCTGCTACGGCACCGTGGCCGGCGGCTTCCTCGGCGATCGCTGGCTCGGCCAAAAGGAGCCGGAGCATCCGCTCGAAAACCGCTCTCTGACGAAGTATAAGCTGATCATTGACGATTTCGGCGGCTGGGACCTGTTCCAGGCGCTGTTGTCGACGCTGCGCGGGATCGCCGACCGGCACGACACCGATATCGCCACCACCGCCAGCGCTGCCATGCTGACCAAGCCGGGCGTCGCGGCCGTCATCGTCGGCGCCCGCAACAGGGAGCATCTGAAGTCCAATCTCGCCATCGCCGATATCGCGCTCAGCGAAACGGATAGAGCCGAGATCGATGCGATCCTTGCGCAATCAAAGCCGCTCGACGGCGACGTCTATACGCTGGAGCGGGACAGGGAAGGCCGCCACGGCAGCATCATGAAGTACAATCTCAACAAAGGGGAACAAAAATGAGAACGACATTCCTGCTTTCCGCCATGGTTGCTGCGCTTGCTGCATCGACGGCGCCGACGTTTGCTGCCGATTGCGACATCACCGTCGGCCTCGTCATGGAACTGACCGGCCCTGCCGGTGAATATGGCCAGGCGGGCGCGAAGTCCGTCGAGATGGCCTTCCGCGATATCAACGACGCCGGTGGCGTCAATGGTTGCAAGATCGTTGCCGATACGCGCGACAGCCAGAGCCAGGGCAACGTCGCCGTCGATCAGGCGACCCAGCTCGTCAACATCAAGAAGGTGCCCGTCATCATCGGCGGTATCATCTCGTCGGTCTCGATCCCGATCTTGACATCGGTGACGGCGCCGGCCGGCGTCGTGCAGGTTTCGCCCGCCTCCTCTTCGCCGACGCTGACCGAGCTTGGCCGCAGCGGCAAGACCAACGGCGTCTTCTTCCGCACCATCACGTCCGATGCGTTGCAGGGCACGGCGGCCGCTAAGTTCGCGATGGATCAGGGCCTGAAGAAGATCGCGATCATCAACGTCAACAACGACTTCGGCGTCAACATGGTCAAGGAGTTTGCGACCGCTTACCAGAAGCTCGGCGGTACGATCACCTCGACGACGCCTTATAACGAGAAGCAGTCGAGCTACGCGTCCGAAGCCAGCGCCGCCATGGCTGGCGAACCGGATGCGCTCTACCTCGTCAGCACGCCGGTCGATGGCGCCACCATCGCCCGCGCCTGGGTTTCCGGCGGTGGCAAGCAGACCTTCCTGTTGAACGACGGCATGAACTCCAAGGACTTCATCGAGAGCGTCGGCGCGCAGTATCTGGAGAACGCCTACGGCACCTCCTCGGGCACCAGCCCTACGGCGTCGACCGAGTATTTCAACGGCAACTACGAGGCCTTCTCCGGCGGCATCTCGCCTTCGGCCCCGGCCGCCGACCGCTCCTATGACGCGGGTGCAATCGTGGCGCTGGCGATCGCCAAGGCCGGCAAGGCCGATGCGGCAGCCATCAAGGCAGCCATGCCGGAAGTTGTCGCCGCGGGTGGCACGCCCATCCATGCCGGCAAGGAAGAGTTCGCCAAGGCGCTGCAGCTCATCAAGGAGGGTAAGCCGGTGAAGTATGAAGGTGTCATCGGCCCTGTCAGCTTCGACACGTATGGCGACATCACCGGTCCCTTCCGCCTGTGGAAGATCAGCAATGGCGAGGTGACGACCGTTGGTGAGTTGAGCGCCGAAGAGGTCACCAAGATCAAGACCGCACAGTAAGAGGTCAGGCGACATGGGAGCTGTGCTTCCATGTCGCACCAGTCTGGTCTGGGCGCCTATGTGCTTTGTTGGGTAAGCAGTGTCGTTCGCGGGTCGCGCCGCGTAAAAACGGCTCGATGCATTTGGCAACCGACACGACAGGCCACCGACATATGAAAAAGCGCTCAATCCTTTCGCCGATCTGTCTGATCGCCAGCCTGGTCGTCATGACATCCACGGCATCAGCCGAGGACCTTGAGCATGGGCGGCGGGTGTTCAGGCTGTGCGTTTCCTGTCACACGGTCGATTCCAATCGAAACGGCTTCGGCCCGCATCTGAAGGGTGTCGTCGGTCGTCCGGCCGGAAGCTTGCCTGATTACAGATATTCAGACGCGATGAAGGCGGCGGGCGCCGGTGGGCTTGTCTGGGATGAGGCGGCGCTGTCGGAATTTCTGTCCAGCCCCAAGAAGAAAGTGCCGGGAACGAAGATGAGCTTCGGCGGCCTCTGGACGACGTCGGAGATCACCGACTTGATCGCCTATCTCCGAGCCAATCCCTAGGCGCGCCGAATGTCGGTTCGCCACGGCTTGACGTCTTGGCGCCGGATCGCCTAAGTCAGCCTCGATGGTTCCCGAAGGGATGACTTCCGACGGGATTAATAGGGAACACGGTGCGGATGACCCGAATGGGGCCAAGACCGTGGCTGCCCCCGCAACTGTAAGCGGATTGCCTGATGTCCTTGTGGTGTTCGTCTTGAACGCCATGCCACTGCGAAGCTCTTCGTGGGAAGGCAGATGTCAGGTGCATATTCGCAAGCCAGGAGACCTGCCGTCAAAACAGTGTCCACCATCCCGGACGGGGTTGTCCGGAGAGGAGCATCATATGATGGTTTTTGACGTCAACCGCTGGCGCGGTCCCGCTTTATTCCCCTCCGCAAATCTCATGTCCGTGATTGCGCGATAGCGTTCGGCGCCGCATGATTTCAGGCGAGCGCCTTGCTGTGTCGTCCTGCATCATCCGCGGCGGTCCCCGCTTCGAGTTTCACAGCCACGGCCAGTCGGCTGCGGGCTTCAGCCATACATGAGGACCAATATGAACCGCATCATTCTGCGAACCGCGCTGCTTTCTATCGCGACAGCTTGCACTTTCGCCACCTTTCTACCCTCTGCCCATGCAGCGGCAACGACCTATCCGCTGACAATCACCAATTGCGGTCAGCAGGTGACATTCGACAGCGCGCCAAAGAAGACGGTGTCGATCGGCCAGGGCATGACCGAAATTCTCTATTCGCTCGGCCTCGCCGACAAGATTGTAGGCACGGCGGTCTGGGTCGGGCCGGTGCTGCCCGCCTATGCCGAGGTCAACCAGAAGATCAAGCGGCTGGCCGACAATGATCCGAGTTTCGAATCCGTCGTCGGCCAGGAGCCGGACTTGGTTGCGGCCGAGTTCGAATGGCATGTCGGCACGCAAGGCTCGGTCGGCAAGCGCGAGCAGTTCGCCGGTCTCGGCATCAAGACCTATGTCTCGCCGGCCGATTGCGTCGCGAAGATCAACACGGATGGCGGCGACGGTGTGCGCAGCGAGCTCTTCACCATGGAGCTGATCTATCAGGAGATCGCCGAGTTGGCGGAGATCTACGACATCCAGGATCGCGGCGCGGCCCTGATCGCAGACTTGAAGAAGCGCGAAGCGGATGCCGTGGCATCGCTCGGCGGGTCGGCAAAGGATCTGTCTGTCGCCTTCTGGTTTTCCAGCAAGGAAGTGCAGGGCGACGCCTTTATCGCCGGCAAGAACAGTGCTCCAGCCTATATTCTGAAAACGCTCGGCGCCCGCAACGTCGTCAGCACCGAGGAAGAGTGGCCGCTGGTCGGATGGGAAACCATCGCGCAGGCCAATCCCGCCGTCATCGTCATCGCCACCATGGACCGCCGCCGCTATGCAGCCGACGATCCGAAGGTGAAGATCGATTTCCTTGAAAAAGACCCGGTCACCAGCCAGCTCGATGCCGTCAAGAACAGGCATTTCGTCGAGATGGATGCGCAGTCGATGAACCCGACGATCCGCACCATCGATGGCCTGGAACGCCTCGCCGCCGGCATCAAGTCCTTCGGTCTTTCCAAGTGAGGCACGCGTCGATAGCCCACCGGGGATGGAGAACGCTGGTCGTGCTCTTCGTCCTTGCCGTCGTAGCGCTGGGCTTTGTCATCAGTCTCGCCGTGTCCATCGGCGAGATCTCCATTCCTGTCGGCACCACGGCCAAGGCCGTTGCGAACCGCGTGCTTGGCACCGGCTTCGAACTCAGCCGCATCCACGAAGGCATCATCTGGGATTACCGCCTGAGCCGCGCGCTTGTGGCCGCCAGCGCCGGAGCCGCTCTTGCGCTATGCGGCGCGGTGCTGCAGGCGCTGCTGCGCAATCCGCTGGCCGAGCCCTATGTACTCGGCATCTCGGCCGGCGCCTCCACCGGGGCTGTCGCGGTCATGATCCTCGGCTTCGGCTATGGCGTCCTGACGCTTTCGGCCGGCGCCTTCGTCGGCGCAGTCGCGGCGTTCCTGCTGGTGTCGTTGCTCGCGGCGGGCTCGGGTGGCGGCACGGACCGTATCATTCTCGCGGGTGTCGCCGGTTCGCAGCTCTTCAACGCGCTGACATCCTATATTGTCACGACATCGGCCAATGCCGAGCAGGCGCGCGGCGTCATGTTCTGGCTCCTCGGCAGCCTTTCCGGCGTCCGCTGGCCGGATGTCTATCTCGCCGCTCCCGTGGCCATCGCCGGCTTTCTCGTCTGCATGCTCTATGCCCGTGCGCTCGACGCCTTCGCCTTCGGCACCGATGCGGCCGCAGCGCTTGGCATTCCCGTTGCCGGTATCAGGATCGTGCTGCTCGCGCTCACGGCCCTTCTTACAGCGACGATGGTCAGCATCGTCGGCTCGATCGGCTTTGTCGGTCTGGTCATTCCGCATGCGGCGCGTTTCGTGGTCGGGCCGGGGCATGGGCGCCTGTTGCCGGCAACGGCGATATCCGGCGCGATCTTCATGGTGGTCGCCGATATCGTCTCGCGCGTCATCATCCCGCAGCAGGTGTTGCCGATCGGCGTGGTCACCGCGCTCTTCGGCGCGCCGGCATTCGCGCTCATTCTTTACAAGGCGAGGCGGCCGGCATGAGTATTTCCATCAGCGATGTGCATTGGGCAACGTCAGGCGTGCTTGTCGTCAAGGGCGTGAGCCTCGAGGTTCCTACCGGCCAGACGCTCGGTCTCATCGGGCCGAACGGTTCGGGAAAATCCAGCCTGCTGCGGTTGATCGGCGGGTTGCGCAAGGTCAAGAGCGGCGTCATCGCCCTCGGCGATACCGGCATCGATACGCTGGCGCGCCGCGATATCGCCAGGCGCGTTGCCTTTGTCGAGCAGCAGGCCACGACGGAGACACAGGTGACGGTCACCGAGGTCGTCCGTCTCGGGCGCACGCCGCATCGCGGTCCGCTGGCGCCGTGGAGCGCCAATGATGAGGAGGCGGTCGAGAACGCGCTGCGGCAGGTGGGCATGGTCGAGAAGGCGCGGCAGCTCTGGCACACGCTTTCGGGCGGCGAGCGCCAGCGTGTGCATATCGCGCGCGCACTGGCGCAGACGCCGACCGAGCTTCTGCTCGACGAGCCGACCAATCATCTCGACATCCAGCATCAGCTCGAAATCCTGTCGCTGGTTGCCAAGCTGCCGGTCACCAGCATCGTCGCGCTGCATGATCTGAACCTCGCCGCCATGTTTTGCGACCGGATTGCTGTGCTTAGCCAGGGTCGGCTTGTTGCGGTCGGACCGGCGGACGAGGTATTGACCGAAGGCCTGATCGCCGATGTGTTCGGGGTGCGCGCTCATATCGAGCGCTCGCCGCATCATGGTCGGCAGCATATCCATTTTCTTGGTTGTATTTCTTGAGGTCCGATGTCCATCAGACAAACCAATTTCGATTTGAAGGAAGAGATCCGGGACTACTGGTCCAAGCGCTCGCAGACATTCGATCTTGCCTTCGGCCACAGGATACCGCGTGGCCCGGAGTTCGATGCCTGGCAGCAGCCGATGCGCGATCATCTGGGGGCGACGCCGTTGCGTGTCCTCGAGCTTGCCTGCGGCACTGGTGAGGTCACGGCAGTGATCCACGATATCGGCCACGATGTGACCGCGCTGGATTTTTCCGAGGCCATGCTGTCCATCGCGAAAGCCAAGCACGCCGGCAAGGAACGGCTGCGCTTCGTGCTGGCCGACGCGGAAAACCCGATGGAGCCGGATGGCTGCTACGACGCCATCATCTGCCGGCATCTGGTCTGGACGCTGACCGATCCCGTAAAGGCATTCGGCGAGTGGCATCGGGTGTTGAAGCCGGGTGGCACGCTTCTGGTCTTCGACGGCGATTGGGCAAAGCCAACGCGCCTTGGAAGCGCCGCGGCATGGCTCATCCGCCGGATCGATCGCTTCTGCGGCGCGGATCGCCATCATGATGGCGCGATGAGCGAGCGCCATTCGGCGATCATGGCTGAACTCCCCTTCGGCGCCGGGCTGCGGCCGGATGATCTCATCCCACAACTGAAGCAAGCCGGCTTCGTGAGCTTCGAAATCACGTCCCACGGTCCGATCGCCAGGGCGCAGCGGCGTGGCGCCAATCTGCGCAACAAGCTCAGGACACTGGTCTATCGGCGCTTCATTCTCGTCGCCAAATCCGCTGGCGTTTCGCAAGGTGGCGAGGCCTGATCTGTCGCGCGAAGGCGGTGGATTTGATGCCATCGGCGAATTTTGCGGCGTCTTGTCATCGCAGCATGTTGACGTGATCGGCTAGACGAGGTCATCTGCGCATAACGGCATGGCGCTCATGCTTGCGGTGATCGGCACGGGAGGCCGGATCATCGCCTTGAAAGGCAGAGCGCCGGCAGTCTCAAGGGAGGAACACGCCTGTCAGCCAGCCCGATCGGATCGGGGTGGGCTGAGACCCTTGAACGCTAGGACTCCCGGAATGGCATACAGCACGACGATCGAACGAACGCGCTTCGGCTTTCGCGATCTCAAGGACCTCCTCGCAAAAGCGACGCCGGAACGCTCCGGCGATCAGCTCGCCGGCATCGCGGCGAGCGGACCGGTCGAGCGCTTGGCCGCGCAGATGGCGCTTGCCGATCTGCCACTGAAGGCGTTTCTCGCCGAAGAGGTTATCCCATCGGAAAGTGACGAGGTCTCCGCGCTGATCGCGAGACAGTTCGACGCGCAAGCTTTCGCGCCGATCAGTTCGTTCACTGTGGGCGAGTTTCGCGAGTGGTTGCTGAAGCCGGAAACAGACCAGCGGACGCTCGAAGCGATCACCTATGGCATCACGCCGGAGATGCTGGCGGCCGTTTCAAAAATCATGCGGCTGCAGGATCTGATCGCCGTCGCTGCCAAGCGGCAGGTCGTCACGCGCTTTCGCAACACGCTCGGCCTCACCGGCCGCCTGTCGACCCGCAACCAGCCGAACCATCCGACCGACGACAGCCGCGGCATCGCCGCCTCAGCGATCGATGGCCTGTTGATGGGCTCCGGCGACGCGGTCATCGGCGTCAATCCGGCGACGGATAGTGTCGAGGACTATGTGCGGATCGTCTCGCTGCTCGACGAGATCCGCGAGCGCCTCGCCATCCCCACCCAGACCTGCTGTCTCGGCCACGTCACCACCGGCATCCGCGCGGTCGAGGCGCGGGCGCCGGTTGATCTGATGTTCCAGTCGGTTGCGGGATCGCAGAAAGCCAATGAAGGTTTTGGCATTGATCTCGCGCTTCTGAAGGAAGCTCAGGATGCCGGACGATCGCTGAAGCGCGGTATGCCGGGCGCCAACCTGATGTATTTCGAAACCGGGCAGGGGGCAGCGCTCTCGGCTGACGCGCATTTCGGCGTCGACCAGCAGACGATGGAAACCAGGGCCTACGCAGTCGCGCGCGAGTTCGATCCGCTGCTGGTCAACACTGTGGTCGGCTTCATCGGTCCGGAATATCTCTTCAATGGCAAGCAGATCATCCGCGCCGGTATCGAGGATCATTTCTGCGGCAAGCTGCTCGGCCTGCCGATGGGTGTCGACGTTTGCTACACGAACCATGCCGATGCCGACCAGGAAGACATGGACACGCTGTTGACGCTGCTCTGCGCGGCCAACGTCAATTTCGTCATCACCGTACCCGGTGCCGACGACATCATGCTGAACTACCAGTCGCTGTCCCACCACGACGCTGTGTTCTGCCGCGAGACCCTTGGCCGCCCGCCGGCGCCGGAGTTCGAGACGTGGCTTCGCGATGTCGGATTGACCAACGAAGCCGGGGCACTATCCGGTGCGCCGGCGATGCTGACCGATTACCTTTCGAGGGCTGCTCTTGTCTAAATCCACCGCCACCGAACTCAGAGCCGATTACCAGCCGGCCACCGTCGATCTCACTGAGATGACCGATGCGCGCGTCGCACTCGGGCGCTTCGGATCCGGCGCGCCGACCAAGGCGCAACTGGCCTTCCTGCTTGATCATGCCCGGGCTCGCGAAGCGGTGTGGTCGACGGTCGACGAGAACAGGCTGGAGAGCGATCTGAACGCGCTCGGGCTGGATGTCTTGTTGGTGGAGAGCATGGCTGAAGATCGTGGCAGCTACCTGCGCAGACCGGATCTTGGCCGCAAACTGTCGCACGCTTCGGTAGAGCGGCTGCATGCTCTGCCGTCTGAGGCCAAAGGGTGTGACGTCGTCATCACCATTGCCGACGGCCTCTCGTCGAGCGCGGTCGATATCAATGCGGTTGCTCTCGTGCGCGAACTCTCGGGCCTGTTGCGCTTAGCCGGCTTGTCGATCGGCCCGGTTGCCGTCGCGCGGCAGGCGCGGGTGGCGCTTGCCGATGAGGTCGGCGAAATTCTCAGGGCGCGGATGACAATCGTGCTGATCGGCGAGAGGCCCGGTCTCTCCGCGGCCGACAGTCTCGGCGCCTACATCACCTACGCGCCATCGGTCGGTACGCCGGATTCCCGGCGTAACTGCGTCTCAAACATGCGCGAGGGCGGCCTGTCGATGGAGCAGGCGGCGAAGACCATCGCCGGCCTCATCGCCGACATGACGAAGACAGGTGTCAGCGGCGTCGGCCTGAAGGAAGCGCTGGTCAGGTTGCCCAGCGCTTCGTAATCGGCCTCAGCAGATCCCTGCCCGTGCGCGCGGCCGCGTGTCGTTGCGCTCGTGCTCGAAGATGGCGCCGGGAAGCGGCAGCTTGCCGCGAATGATGTCCGAGCCCTTTTCACCCACCATTATGGTCGGTGCGTTGGTGTTGCAGGAGGGAACACGCGGCATGACGGAGCAATCGCAGACGCGCAGCCCTTCCAGTCCGTGCACCTTGAGATCGAGCCCGACCACCGCGTCGGCGCCCGTGCCCATCTTGCAGGTGCCGACGGGATGGTGGTCGGTCTTGGCGTTGGCGCAGCCATAATCGAAGAGCTCGTCGTCGGTCATCACCTTGGGCCCGGGAAGCCGCTCGGCCAGCACGAAGGGCTTCAGCGCCGCCTGCTGCATGATTTCGCGCGCGATCTTCAGGCCTTCCAGCGACATCGTCCGGTCATGCGGGTCGGACCAATAGTTCGGATCGATCAGCGGTGCCGCCGCCGGATCGGATGATTTGAGCCTGACGGTGCCGCGCGAGTGTGGGTGGAGATAGGCGGAATTCAGTGTCACGCCGGCGTTCCTCAGCCGCTCCACGCCCGCCTCGATGCCGGAACCGAGGCCGAGGTGGAACTGGATATCGGGGGAACGCGCATTCGGGTCCGCGTACCAGAAGCCGCCCGTCTCGAAGAGCGAGGAGGCAACCGGACCCGTGCGGAAGAGAATGTATTCCAGCCCCGCCCAGACGGTCCGGTGCAATTTGGCGACGCCGTCATAGGTGTGGTCGCCGGTGCATTCGCAAATGACGAAAAGGTCGAGGTGGTCCTGCAGGTTGCCGCCGACGCCTGGGAGATCGTGGTGAACCTTGACGCCGACCGATGTCAGATGGTCGGCCGGGCCGATGCCGGATTGCAGCAGGAGCTTCGGCGAGCCGATCGCGCCTGATGACACCAGCACTTCGCGCTCGGCGCGGATCACCTCGGAGCCCTTGTCCGTCACGACTTCGACGCCGACGGCCCGCGTTCCCTCGATCACGATCCTGCTCACCCGGGCGCCGGTGCGGATCGTCAGGTTCTTTCGGCCCTTGATGGGCGAGAGATAGGCAAGCGATGCGGATGAGCGGCGGCGGTTGCGCTGGGTCAGCTGGTAGAAGCCGACGCCCGCCTGCTGCTTGCCGTTGAAGTCGTGATTGTAGGGAATGCCGAGCTCCTGGCCAGCGCGGATATAGGCGTCGCAGATCGGTAGCGCGGAGACTGGCATCGAGACACCGAGCGGTCCGCCATAGGCGTGGTAATCGTCGGCGAAGCGCTGGTTGTCCTCGGCGCGTTTGAAATAGGGCAGGATCGAGCGGTAGTCCCAGCCCTCGCAGCCATCCTCGCTGGCCCAGAGATCGTAGTCCGCTGAGTTGCCCCTTGTGTAGAGCTGAGCATTGATTGACGAGCCGCCGCCGATCACCTTTGCCTGCGTGTAGCGCAGCACCCGGCCTTTCATATGTTTCTGCGGAACGGTTTCCCATCCCCAGCTGGCCACACCCTTGGTCATCTTGGCAAAGCCGGCCGGCATGTGGAACAGCGGATTCCAGTCGCCGCCGCCGGCTTCCAGAAGCAGCACACTGACATCTGGATCTTCGCTCAGCCTGCTGGCGAGCACGCAGCCGGCGGGACCCGCGCCCGTTATGATATAGTCAAAGCCCATTGGTTCTATCCTGTCACAAGCGGGGAATGGAAAGGCCGCCATCGGCATCGATGACGGTGCCGGTCGCAAAGGCGAAGGCGCCGGAGGCAAGGGCCGAGCAAATCCGACCGATGTCTTCGGCCTCGCCCCAGCGCTTCATCGGCACGAGCCCGCCTTCGATCAGCGCGTCGTATTTCGAGGTCACGCCTGCCGTCATATCTGTGCGGATGATGCCCGGCCGGAGTTCGAAGACGGAAATACCGGATTCCGCCAGACGCAGCGCCAGACCTTGCGAGAAGGCGGCAAGCCCCGCCTTGCTGATGCAATAGTCCAGGCGCTCCGGCGAACTCGCCTCGGCCGATACCGAGGTGATGTTGATGATCGAACGCGGGTGCGGCTTGTCGCCGGATACAAGCATCGCTTTCACCACCGCCTGGGTGAAGAACACCGTGCCGCGCAGGTTCGTGGCCATGATCGTGTCGAAATTATCAGGCGTCAGCCCGAGGAAATCGCCTCTGACCAAGGCAGCCATGCCGGCATTGTTGACCAGGCAATCGATGCGGCCGAAGGCCTGCAGGATCGCGTGAACCGTTTCCTCGTGTTTTTCGACGGCCGAAATATCGGCCTGCAGATAGATCGCATCGCCACCGTGCTGCGTCAGCTGCGCGACGGTCTCGTCCGCGGTCTCCGCCGCGCCGACGCCTGTTATCACGACATTGAAGCCTGATTTGGCCAGCGCGCCGGCGATACCCAGCCCGATGCCGCGACGGCCGCCGGTGATCACGGCGACGGGCTTGTCCGAATGCGTCGTCATGCTCTCAAATCCTTTGATGCAATGTGGTCGGCGACGCGCAGCGCCTGGCTCGCCACCGTCAAGGCCGGATTGACGGCCGCCGAGGTCGGCAGGAAGCTTGCATCGACGACGAAGAGGTTCTGGTGATCGAAGGCCCGGCAATAGATGTCGAGGGGAGCCGACGCCGGGTCACGGCCGATCCTGATGGTCCCGCACTGGTGCGACGGCGTGCGCTTGTCGAATGGCCGGCTAAGCACCAGCGGAAAACCGATCGACTTCAGGATGTCCTTGAGCTTGGAGACCAGCGAGAGATGCGCATCCCAGTTGGTGCGATGCCATTTCAAGACGATGCGGTCGCCATTGACCATCACCCGGCTTTCCGGATTGGGAACGTCTTCGCTCATGGCGTAGAAATCGATCGCATGGCCGGTGATCCGATTGAGCAGCCATTCCGGGACATTCGGCAGCGATCCTTTAAGGACCTTGCCGGAGATGCGGCCAAGAAGCTGGACGTTGCCAAGCGGCGGTCCGCCATTGCCGTCGGACAGATAGAAGTCGTTGAAGGCGAAGGTCTTCTGGTAGATCGAGGTGTTTCGATATCGCGGCGAGACACCGATCACGGCCGACGAGTTGTGGTTCATGAAGTTGCGCCCGACCTGACCTGACGAATTGGCGAGGCCATCGGGAAACCGGTCATTTGCAGAGCGCAATAACAGCACCGCTGATTGCACCGCGCCTGCACTCAGGATCACGAGCTTTGGATGAAGCGTGCGGGTTTCGCCGCCTTTGCGGTAGGTGACGCCAGAGATGCGGCCGTCCGCATCCGCTTCCAGCTTGATGACGGGAGAGTTGGTCTGAAGACGGACATTGTCGTGTTGCAGCGCCTGCGCCAGCGCCGCCGTTTCCGCGTCCATCTTGCCGTCGTCGGAGTTCGGATGCGCATCCCAGGGGGTTGGCGCCTTCGCCAGCCATTTGTCGATATCGACACCCAAGGGGAGCGAGAAGGGGTGCAGCCCCTTCGCCTTCAGCCGTGCCCTGACATCGGCGATGGCGGGTTCTTCGCGCACCGGCGGATAATCATAAGCTGTCGAATGCGCCGGCTCCGTCGGGTCATCGCCGAGCGCGCCGCGCACCCGGTACAGTTTCTCGGCGCGACCATACCACGGCTCCAGTTCCTCATAGGGAAACGGCCATGCGGGCGACACGCCTTCGCGGTGATGGATCTCTTCGAAATCCTCGCGGCGGTAGCGTGAGAGCACCGCGCCGAAGAATTTCGAATTGCCGCCGACATTGTAGTAGTTGCCGGGATTGAAGCCAGTGCCGTCGGCCTCGTACCAGGTTTCCTTCGGGCGGAAATGGCCGCGCTGGAAGATCGCCCGCTGGTCGCGGTTGACGGGGTGGTCGGCGATCCGTTCGCCGGCTTCGAGGATGAGGATCTCGGCGCCGGTGGGCGCCAACCCGGCAGCGACGGTCGCGCCACCGATGCCCGAGCCGATGATGACGATATCAGGTGTTCTGTTCATATTGCTGTCCCGCCGTCAGATCACGCGATCCGCGCCTGGCTCTGCGGGTCGAAGAAGACCACCTTGTCGAGGTTGAATGCCAGCCGCGCGTTCTGGCCGGGCTGAATGCGTGCATCGGCGCGCAGTCGCGCAACGACCTCCTTACCGCCCAGTTTCGTCACCGCGAAGGTGTCGGATCCAGCCGGCTCGACGACGTCGATGAGGCAATCGCCCTCGGCAAGCGTTCGCGCGTTGCGGTCGGCGCCATCGGGGTCGGTCAGCGCTTCCGGCCGGATGCCGAAGACGATCTGCCGGCCGGCATGCGCCTGCAGCGCCTCGCGGCCCGGCGCGATCGGCAGGCGGATCGGCTCGCCGCTGGGGCGGGCGAGCGACACGGAGAGGCCCGTCGCGCCCTGTTCGATTGTGCCAGAGAGGAGGTTCATGGCCGGAGAGCCCATGAAGTCGGCGACGAACATGTTGGCGGGGTTGTTGTAGATTTCGGCCGGCGTGCCGAACTGCTGCACCTCGCCGTCCTTCATCACGGCGATCTTGGTGGCCAGCGTCATCGCCTCGATCTGGTCGTGGGTGACATAGACGATCGTCTTGCCGGTCGCCTGGTGCAGGCGCTTGATCTCGATGCGCATGTCGACGCGCAGTTTGGCGTCGAGGTTGGAGAGCGGTTCGTCGAACAGGAAGAGCTTGGGATCGCGCACCAGCGCACGGCCCATGGCGACGCGCTGCCGCTGGCCGCCCGAAAGCTGGCTCGGCTTGCGGTCCAGCAGATGGCCGATCTGCAGCACCTTGGCGACCTTGTCGATCGCCGCCTTGCGCTCGTCGGCCGGCACGCCGCGCATCTCCATGCCGAAGGAGATGTTTCCCGCGACCGTCATGTTGGGATAAAGCGCGTAGCTCTGGAACACCATGGCGATATCGCGCTTGGACGGATGCAGATCCGAGATGCTGCGGCCATCGACGCTGATGTCGCCTTCTGTGATGGCTTCCAGCCCTGCGATGGTATTGAGCAGCGTGGACTTGCCGCAGCCGGACGGACCGACCAGCACCAGGAAGCCGCCCTTTTCCAGCTCAAGATCGATGCCCTTGAGGATTTCCAGCGCGCCGAAACGCTTTCTGAGGCCTGAGATTTCGAGAAAAGCCATGGGATTATCCTTTGACCGCGCCCGCCATCAGACCGCGAACGAAGTAGCGGCCGGCGAGGATGTAAACGAGAAGCGTGGGCATGGCGGCGATCATCGCGGCGGCCATGTTGACATTGTATTCGACCACACCGGTCGAGGTGTTGACGACGTTGTTCAGTGCCACGGTCATCGGCATGGACTCACCGGTCCCCGCATAGGCGGATGCGAACAGGAAGTCGTTCCAGATGTTGGTGAACTGGTAGATCACGGTCACGACGATGATCGGCAGCGAGTTGGGCAGCATGATGCGGCGGAAGATCTGGAAGAAGCTTGCGCCATCCACCTGCGCTGCGCGCACCAGTTCTGTCGGAAACGCCTCGTAGTAGTTGCGGAAGAACAGCGTCGTGAAGCCGAGACCGTAGACGACGTGGACGATGACGAGGTTGACCGTCGGATTGCCGAAGCCGAGCGACATGCCGATATCGTTGGTAAGCATGTTGCCGAAACGGCCGAGGCTGCCGAGAATGGTCGCCATCGGCAGCAGCACCGACTGGAAAGGAATGAAGCAGGCAAAGAGCATCAGCCCGAAGACCAGCGTATGGCCGGGGAAGCGCCACTTGGTGAGCACGTAGCCGTTCAGCGCGCCGAGGATGGTCGAGATCGCGACGGCGGGCACCACCATCTTGATCGAGTTCCAGAAGTAGCCCTTGATGCCGGCGCAGGTGAGGCCGACGCAGGTCTCGCCCCAGGCCTTGAACCAGGGCTCCAGCGTCGGCGCCGCCGGTAGCGACAGCATGTTGCCGTTCTGGATCTCGTCCATCGTCTTGAACGAGGTGACGAGCATGACGAAGAGCGGCATCAGGTAGATGATCGCGAAGATCGCCAGTATGCCGTAGATGAAGATGCGGTTGAACATCCGCATGCGTGCCATGCTGGAGGCATCCGATGTGACCGTGCTCATCGTGATTTCTCCCGCAGTTCCGAATAGAGATAGGGAATGATGATGGCCGAGATGGTCATCAGCATGATCACGGCGCTAGCCGAGCCGACGGCCATCTCGTTGCGCTTGAAGGTGTATTCGTACATGAAGTTGGACGGCAGCCAGGCAGAGCCGCCGGGCCCGCCGGAGGTCAGCGCGACCACAAGGTCGTAGGACTTGATCGCCATGTGCGCGAGCACGATGAAGGCGGAGAGGAAGACGGGTCTCAGAAGCGGAATGATGATGCGGCGGTAGAGCTGCACCGTCGAGGCGCCGTCGATCTGCGCCGCCTTCATGATCTCGCTGTCGATGCCGCGAAGGCCCGCCAGGAACATCGCCATAACGAAGCCCGAGGCCTGCCAGACGCCGGCGATGACGACGGTGTAGATCACGAAGTCCTTGTTCTTGATCCAGTCGAAGTGAAAGCTCGTCCAGCCGAAATGATGCAGCGTCTGTTCCAGCCCGAGACCCGGATCGAGGAACCATTTCCAGGCAACGCCTGTCACGATGAAGGAGAGCGCCATCGGATAGAGGAAGATCGGCCGCAGAATGCCTTCGCCGCGGATCTTCTGGTCGAGCAGGATGGCGAGCAGCAGCCCGAGGCCCAGGCAGATCGCGATATAGAGGAAGCCGAAGATCCCCATATTGGTGATCGACGTGTACCAGGACGATGGCGGATCGCTCTCGAAGGTCCAGCGCCAGAGCCGTTGATAGGCGCGAGGCCCGGTCAGCGCATAGGACGGAAAGGTCTTTGAATTGGTAAAGGACAGATAGACCGTCCAGAGGATGAAACCGTAGACGAAGACCAGCGTGATGGCGAAGCTCGGCGCGAGCACGATTTTCGGCAGCGCGTCCTGCAGCCAGCCGCGCAAGGAAAACGACGTTCCGCGCTGCGCTGTGACATCAGGTTTGGTGGTAGCGATAGTGCTCATAACATTCATCCCCCTCCCAAGGGTGACGTTGGCAGTCGACATCTTCCCCGCCATCTGAGGCGGGGAAGACCATGCTCGGAGCCGATTACTTGGCGTCGTCGATTGCCTTCACGAGCTCTTCGACGGCCTGGTCGGAGGTCTTGATCTGGCCGTGAACGAACTTCGAGACGACGTCCTTGTAGGCGTTGGCAACGGCCGGAGGCGCGCCATAGCCCTGTGCCAGCGAGCCGAACAGCGTGCCGCCTTCGTTGGCTGCCTTCAGGTCGGCGATGCCCTTCTTGCCGCAGGCGTCGAAGTCGGTATCCGGCACGTCGGTACGGGCGGGAACTGAGCCCTTGACGACGTTGAAGGCCGACTGGAAGCTCTTCGACAGCGTTGCCGTCGCAAGCGCCACCTGGGCGGCCTTGCGATCGTCGGGAACGTTAAACATGCCGAACATGTCGGAGTTGTAGATCACGCTGCCATCGGTGCCCGGGAAGCGGTAGCAAAGGAAGTCGGTGTCAGGGGTCTTCTTGGCGGCGACGAATTCGCCCTTGGCCCAGTCACCCATGACCTGCACCAGTGCATCACCCTTGATGACCATCGCGGTCGCAAGGTTCCAGTCACGGCCGGAGAAGTTCGGATCGACATACTTGATCAGCGTGGCAAGGTTGTCGAAGGACTTCTTCATCGTGTCGGACTTCAGCGACTCCTCGTCGAGTTCGTTGAAGGCCTTCTTGTAAAACTCCGGTCCGCCGGTCGAGAGCACGACGCTGTCGAACATCGTGGCTTCCTGCCAGTTCTGACCACCAAGGGCGAGCGGCGTGACGCCGGCTGCCTTGGCCTTATCGAGCAGGGCAACGAGGTCTTCGAAGGTCTTCGGCTGCGTGCCGCCGATCTTGTCCATCACGGCCTTGTTGATCCACAGCCAGTTGACGGAGTGAACGTTGACGGGAGCTGCGACCCACTTGCCGTCATAGACGGAGAACTTCTGCAGCGCTGCCGGAACCGACTTGTCCCAGCCTTCCTTCTTCGCGGTTTCGGTGAGATCGCCCATCACACCGGCTTGCGCGTAGTCGAGAACGGTGTAGCCGAGCATCTGCGAAGCGGTCGGGTAGGTGCCGGCCGCAACCATCGCCTTCAGCGCGGTCATCGCGGCGTCGCCGCCACCGCCGGCGACGGGCACGTCTTTCCACGCGTAGCCTTCCTTCGCCAGGTCGCCCTTCAGCACGTTGAGCGCGGCGGCTTCGCCACCCGACGTCCACCAATGCAGCATCTGCACTTCCTTGACGTCGGCAGCGCGGGCCAAACCGCCCACAGCACCAACTGCCAATGCGACCACGGCGGTCGCCGTTAGAAATCTGCGCATTTGAAAACCTCCCGTTTTCAAGTTCGCGAAACGAGACCCATTCTCGTTCCGTATCCCCCGCCCTCCTCGAGCGTGGTTTCTGCAGACCGGCTCCCCGCCGGCTGTCAGTTCCTGGGCATCCACCAATTGGTGCGGCTGCCGATATGCATGTTGAGCGTCTTCGTCTCGGTGTAATCCTCCACCGCATGGCGGCCGAGCTCGCGTCCGAGGCCGGACTGCTTGTATCCCCCGAACGGCAGCTCCGATGCGCCGTCCATGAATGTGTTCATCCAGACGGTTCCCGCGCGTACTCTACGCCCGATTGTCAGGCATGTATCGAAATCCTTGCTCCAGACGCCGGCCGAGAGGCCGTAATCAATGGAGTTGGCAATCTCGATCGCCTCCTCGGTGGTCTCGAAGGTGAGGACCGAGAGAACGGGGCCGAACACCTCCTCGCGCGCGACGGTCATCCCCGGCGTAACCTGAGAGAGAATGGTCGGCGCCATGAACTGGCCCATGCCCAGATCAAGCGCACCACCGCCATGGGCGACTTCGGCGCCGGCGCTCTTTGCCGCCGCGACGTAGCCGGCGATCTTGTCGAAATGCTGCGGCGTGATGATCGCGCCGACCTGGGTCGTCGGGTCGAGGGGGTCGCCGACCTTCACATGCTTGGCGAGCGCCGCCACGCGCGCCACGACATCGCTGGCGATGGACTTGTGAAGTATCAGACGGGAGCCTGCATTGCAGCACTCGCCGGCGTTGAAATAAGCGCCGAACACGGCCGCGTCGCTGAAGGCGTCGAGGTCCGCATCCGGGAACACGATCTGCGGGTTTTTGCCGCCGAGCTCCAGAGAGACCTTCTTCAGCGTTTGCGCCGCATTGGTCATCGTCAGCTTACCAACGCCGGTCGAGCCTGTGAACGAAACCATGTCGACGTCGGGATGCGACGTCATGATCGCCCCGACTTCGGCGCCCGTGCCGGTCACGATGTTGACGACGCCATCGGGCACACCGGCTTCCTGCAGGATTTCGCCGAGCACGATCGTCGAGCCCGATGTCAGTTCCGATGGCTTGACCACGCAGGTGCAGCCTGCGGCGAGCGCGAAGGGCAGCTTCTGGCCGACGATCAGGAACGGGAAATTCCACGGCGTGATGATCGAGACGACACCGATCGCCTCGCGCAGCACGACACCCAGCGTTCCGTCGCCGAGCGTGTTGTAGCTTTCGCCATGCAGATCGCGGGCAAGGGCGGCGGCATAGCGCCAGATATCGACCGATCCCGCGATCTCGCCCTTGACCTGGCTGATCGGCTTGCCGGCCTCGATCGCGTCGAGATAGGCAAGTTCATCGGCCCTCGCGGCAATGAGGTCGGCTGCCTTGAGCAAGATGGCGGAGCGCTCGGATGCTGTCATGCGCGGCCAAGGGCCGGTGTCGAATGACTTGCGGGCCGCGGCAATGGCACCCTCGGCGTCGGCCTTGGAACCAGCCTGAAAGCGGCTGACGACGACGCCGTGGCTCGGTGCGACCCGCTCGATCGGCGCGGCATTGCCGGAGATCCATTTGCCGTCGATCAGCATCTTGAAGTCGCGGATCGTTTGATTGGCGAGCGCCTTCGGGGTGACCAGAACCGTCATTACCATTCTCCCTTGAACTGTGCCGGGCGTTTCTCGCTGAATGCGGTCACGCCTTCCTTGAGGTCGCCCGTTTTGGCGACCAGGATCGAACCGAGCGCTTCCACCGCCGTGCCGTTGTCCTCGCCATTGGCCGACGCGATCATCAGCTTGGTGATCTCGAGTGCGGCGGGTCCGCGTGTCGCGACGCGGCGCGCGTAGTCTTTTGCCGCGTCGACGGCGGTGCCCGTGGCCACGACCATGTCGACGATGCCGAACTGGCGGGCTTCCTCGGCCGTGAAGATCTCGCCGCCCAGCGCCATGCGGCGGACGATCTGTGCGCCGAACCGCTTGACGAGACGCTGCGTGCCCGACCAGCCGGGGATCATGCCGAGGCCCGTTTCCGGAAGGCCGATCTTGATCTGCTCTTCGGCGATCCTGATATCGGCAAGGCCTGCCAACTCCAGCCCGCCGCCGAGCGCGTGTCCGTTCAGCGCCGCGATCAGGGGAACGCGAAGCGTGGCGAGCCGCTCGAAGACACGATGGCCGTAGCGGACCCAGGCATGCCCGAACTCCTGCGGCGCCATATGCCCCCAGGACTTGATGTCTCCGCCTGCCGAGAAAGCCTTGCCTTCGCCGGTGAGGATTGCGACATGCACATCCGGATTGGCTTCCACCGCGTCGGCGGCTTCCGACAGAGCCTTCAGCATGTCGAGGTCGAGTGCGTTCAGCTTCTCGGGCCGCGATACGGTCATGATGGCAAGTGAGCCGTCGATATCGACGCGCACGGTTCCGCTAGTCATGGAAGGTGCCCTCCAGAACGCGCGCGCTTTTCACCGGCAGCGACAATCCGATCGGCTCTTCGGCAAACAGCCTGGCGTCCATCACCTTGAGGTCCTTGGCGACCGAGAGTGGGAATTCCGACTGATTCAGAATATGCGTCTGCAGGTCGATGCCGGGTGCGATCTCGGTAAGGACGATACCGTCCGCGGTGAGCTTCATCACGCAGCGCTCGGTCACATAGGTGATGTCCTGTCCCTGCTCGATCGCCCGGCGGCCGGAGAAGGTCACATGCTCGACCTCGTTGACCAGCTTCTTCAGCTTGCCTTCCTTCTCGATGACAAGCTTGCCATCGGCGATGCCGAGCTTGGCGCCGGCATTGAACATGCCGGAGAAGACGATCTTGCGGGCGCGTGCGGTGATATCGACGAAGCCGCCGGCTCCGGCCGTCACATGAGGGCGGAAGGAGAGCTTCGAGACGTTGACCGAGCCATCCCGGCCGATCTCCAGGAAGGAGAGCAGCGACGCATCGAAACCGCCACCCTGGAAATAGGTGAACTGGTAGGGCGATGGCATGTAGGCATCGGCGTTCGAGGCGCAGCCGAAGGCGAAGTCGAGCAGCGGAACGCCACCGACCGCACCTTGCTCGATCACCCAGGTGACGGCCCCGTGCTGTCCCTCTTCCATGAGAATGCGCGGTACATTTGCCGAGATGCCGAAGCCGAGATTGACGCAGCTATTGGCCTGAAGCTCCTGCGCGACGCGTCGTGCAATCACCTTCTGGATGTTGAATTCGGGCACACGGAACGTATCGAGCGGGCGGAAGATTTCGCCTGAAATCGCGGGATCGTAGAGCGTCTGTGTCGTCTGCTTCTGCTCTGGATCGACGATGACGTAGTCCACCAGCATGCCCGGTACGCGCACGTCATGCGGCTTCAGCGAGCCCTGCTTGGTGACGCGCTTGACCTGCGCGATGACGATGCCGCCATTGTTGCGCGCGGCAAGCGCCTGGTCGAGCCCGCCCAGATAGGCACCCTCGTGCTCATAGGTCAGGTTGCCGTGCTCATCGGCCGTCGTTGCCCTGACGATCGTGACATCAGGGGTGATCGCCGGGAAAAACAGCCAGTCGTCTTCCTCGAAGGAGACGCGCTTGACCACGGGCGTTTCCTGGGCGGCGGCGTTCATGGCGCAGCCCTGGCGCTTCGGGTCCACGAAGGTGTCCATTCCGACTTTCGTCAGAACGCCAGGCCGCTTGGCGGCCGCCTCGCGGTGCATGTCGAACATCACGCCGGAGGGAATATTGTAGGCCGGGATTTCGTTGCCTGATATCATCTGCCAGATCAGGGGCGGTTCGGCGGTCGACGGGCCGGAAGGGTAGGAGCCACCGATGATCCGCTTCAGGAGACCTTTGCGCGCAATGTGGTCGATGCCTTTGATCCCGCTCATGTCGCCGGCGGCGATCGGGTGCAGCGTGGTGATGTCGCGCGGATGACCTGTTGCTTCGAAACGCTCGCCGATCGCTTTCAGCATCAGGTCGGGGCAGCCGAGGCCGCTGGAGGAAGAGACCGAAACGACGGCGCCATCGGGGATCAGGTCAGCAGCTTGCGATGGGGTGATATGCTTGTTCATCTCTCTCAAAGTCCTGTCTTGACCGGCACCGCAGCGCCGGTGCGCGCCGCTTGCGCGACCGCGAGACCTGTCGCGAGCGACCAGATGCCATCCTTGGCCGTTGCCGACGGCCTGCCATTGCCGGCGACGGCGGCGTGAAACGCGGTGAGCGCGGTCTCGTAGAGATTGCCGCCGCTAACCGGCAGCGACTGCTCGCCGTCTGCGGTCCGCAAGGTCACCGTGCCATCCGGCCGCTGGGTCATCACATTGCGACCGATCAGCGAGCCCTCGGTGCCGTGCACCTCCAAGCCGGTCTCGGCGTATTTCGTGGTGAAGCCGTCGTGGAATTGCGCGATGATATCATCTTCGAAGCGCATAACGCCCATGACGGCGTCTTCCAGACCTTCCTTGCCCATGCCTCCGGCCTGCGAAAACGCGATCACCTCGACCGGGTTTCGTCCGAGCACGTAGCGCAGCGTGTCCGTGTCATGCACGGTGATGTCGAGAATGACACCGCCGCCGGCCTGCGGCTTGTCGAGCCGCCAGCCCTGCAGATGCGGTGGCAGGTAGACGGCGTGGAATACGCGCGCCGAGAGCGGCTTTCCAATCTTGCCGGCTGCGATCGCGTCACGCATCGCCCGGTGGGTCGAGGCATTGCGCAGGTGGTGGTTGGTGGCGAGAACCACGCCTGCCTCATCGGCAACCTTGGCCATCGCGTGCGCATCCTCAAGAGACAGAGCAAGCGGCTTTTCGCAGAGAATGTGCTTGCCCGCCCGCGCCGCGGCGATTGCCTGGGCGCAGTGCAGCTCGTTGGTGGTCGAGATATAGACGGCATCGATCTCGGGCTCGGAGAGCAGAGCGTCGAGATCGGAGATATGCTTGCCGATATTGTTCTCGGCGGCATACGAGCGGGCGCGCTCCGGGCTGGTGCTCATGACGGAGACAACCTCGCCGCCGGTAGCGCGAATTGCTCCGATCACCCATTCGCGCGCGATCGTACTCGCGCCGATGAGACCCCAACGAACCGTCATGCCATTTTCCTCCCAGGCTTGTTCATCGCCGCGCCGCAGCTTTCGCGCACGATCAGGCGCACCGAGCTCACGGCCGATTCCGCTTCCGGTTTTCCGGCGTTGATCTGCTTCAGCAGCATCTGTGCTGCGCGTTGGCCGATCCCTTGCGGATCGACCGAGATGGTGGTCAGTGCCGGCACCGTGGTTTTCGCCTCGATCACATCGTCGAAACCGACGACGGCGAAGTCCTTGCCGGGTTCGATGCGGCGTGCTCTCAGCCCGTCACAGACCCCGAAGGCCACCGCATCGTTGAAACAGACGGCGGCCGTCGGCGGCTCGGGCATGGCCATGGCGCGGGCAAGCGCATCGACGCCGCCAGCGCGCGATGGCGCGGACGAGACGACAAGCTCCTCTTGGAAGCCGGTGCCGGTTTTCGACATGGCGTCGCGATAGCCGCCCAGGCGCTCATCGAAGACGGCTGTGTCGGGAAAGCCACCCACGAAGGCGATGCGGCTGTGGCCGAGTGCGGCGAGATGTTCGACGGCGGCGAAGGTGCCGGCATGATTGTCGGAGACGAGCGATGAGACCTTGGCGCCGGGAATGTTGCGCACGACGAGCACGACGGGAATGCCGGCCATCACCAGCGGCTTCAGGTCAACTGCTTCAGTGCCGCGCGCTGGCGAGATGATCAGGCCCGAGACGCCGTGTTCGCGCATCGAGGCGATGACCTCTCGCTGGCGATCGATGCTCTCGCTGGTGTTGGACAGGAACTGCACGAAGCCGGCCGACTGCACCACCGTGTCGACGCCCACGGCCAGTTCGGCGAAGAAGCTGTTGGTCAGGTCGTTGACGACGATGCCGATGATCTTCGATCGCGCATTCGCCTGGCGAAGGTTCGCCGCGCCGCGATTATACACATAGCCAAGTTCCCGCATCACTGCATTGACCTTCGTGCGGGTGCTCTCGTTCACCAGGGGCGAGGCTTGCAGCACCAGCGAGACTGTCGACTTGGAAACGCCGGCAGCCTTCGCGATGTCGATGACGGTGACCCGTCCCTTGCCCATGAATGTCCTCCCTTGGTCTGCGCCAATTTTCACTGTTAATAATTGGAACGTTCCAACTTTGTCAAGCGGAGTTAATCGAGCGGCGCCGATGTCTGCGGGTGAATTCACCGGAAAGCATCTGTTGCGGTGCAAAATGGCACAAAAGCAATCAATTTTATCGCTGGATAACGCCTCTAGAGCGATAAGCGGCGCCTTACTTTTGATGTCGAAACAGGCTTGCAATTTGGAACGATCCAAATTATTGCATTGTCCACGTCTTGAGGAGGACCCCATGAGCTTGACCTTGAATCTGCCTGACGCCGATGGTGCTGTTCGCGAATATCGCCTTGTCGGAACCCCGATCGAGCGGCCGTCCAAGCCACCGGTATTCAATCGGATTGCCTATGCGGCGGCGCACGTCGTCTCCGATCCGCGCCGGGATTCGGACCCCTGGGGGAAGCCGGCGATCGACTGGGATACGACGATTGCCTTCAGGCGCCATCTCTGGAGCCTGGGTTTCAAGATCGCCGAAGCCATGGATACCTCGCAGCGCGGGATGGGGCTTGATTGGGCAGGCGCGCAGGAGCTCATTCGTCGTTCGCTGGAAGAGGCGCGCCATGTCGAGGGCGCCGATCTTGCCTGTGGTGCCGGTACGGACCATCTGGCGGCCGCCGATGCACGCTCGCTGGATGACGTGATCGAGGCCTACGAGACGCAGATCGAATTTGTGGAGAAGAACGGTGGTCGCGCCATCATGATGGCGAGCCGCGCGCTTGCCCGCGTCGCCAAATCGCCCGACGATTACATCAAGGTCTATAGCCGCATTCTCTCGCAGGCGAAGGATAAGGTCGTCCTGCACTGGCTGGGCGACATGTTCGATCCCAACCTTGCCGGCTATTGGGGAAGCGCTGATTTCGAGCCGGCGCTTGCGTGCGCGCTGGATATCATCAGGGAAAACCGGAGCAAGGTCGAAGGTATCAAGATCTCGTTGCTCGACAACGCCAAGGAAGTGCAGCTTCGCGACCGGCTCCCCGAGGGCGTGATGTGCTTCACCGGCGACGACTTCAATTACGCGGAACTGATCGAGGGTGATGGCAAGCGCTACAGCCACGCGCTTCTCGGCATCTTCGACGCCGTGGCGCCATCTGCCTCCAAGGCGCTTGCGTCGCTGGCTGCGGGAGATACTTCGACGTTCCGCTCGGTGATCGAGCCGACGGTGCCGCTGTCGCGCAAGATCTTCGAGGCGCCGACGCAATATTACAAGGCGGGCGTGGTCTTCCTGGCGTGGCTGAACGGCCACCAGAGCCATTTCAGCCTGCCTGCCGGCATGCAATCGGCACGCGGCATCAATCACTACGCGGATATCTTCCGCCTGGCCGACAAGGCAAATGTGCTCGATCGGCCGGAACTGGCGACTGAGCGCATGAAGAACTTCGTGGGTGTCTTTGGCGTGCAATAAGCCAGGCGGAAGGCCGCCCGGCTCACGATGGTCGTATCAATGAATAAAAGGACCGGCGTGTGGTGACGCCGGTCCTTCCGAACGCTAGGCCGCAGCGAAGGGAACAGCCACGAAGGTCTTGTTGCCGCCTCGCTGTACGAGGAGCAGCACGGACTTCTTCTCGGTCTTTGCTGCATCCGCCACCGCGTTCTTAGCTTCACTCGCGTCATGAACGGTCTTGTCGTTCACCGACAGGATGATGTCTCCGGTCTGCAGGCCGGCCTTCGCGGCGGGCTTGTCCGGCGCCACGTTGGCGATGACAGCACCCTCGACCTTCTGCGACAGGCCAAGCTGCGCGCGGATATCGGGGGTGAGGTCAGCAAGTGCGACGCCGATCCTCGGTCCGCTCTGCGCATGCTTTTCGGTGCCGCCGGCACTTGCGAGCTGCTGTCCGTCATCGCCTCCGCCGATCGCGACCTTCAGTTCGACGCTCTTGCCGCCGCGCCAGACGGTCACGGTCTGCTTGTCGCCGGGCGAGAGGTCGGCCACGAGGCGCGAGAGATCCTTCGGCGATGTCACGCTCTCGCTTCCGACGTTGGTGACAACGTCACCAGCCTTGAGGCCGGCCTTGGCAGCGGGCGAGCCTTCCGAGACGTCGGCAACCAGCGCGCCTTGCGGCTTGGCAAGGCCGATCGCATCGGCGACATCCTGGGTGACGCCCTGGATCTGAACGCCGAGATAGCCGTGCTCGATGGAGCCGTTCTTCTGCAGCTTGGCGACGATCGTCTTGGCTTCATCGGATGGGATCGCGAAGCCGACGCCGACGCTGCCGCCGTTCGGCGAATAGATGGCGGTGTTAATGCCGACGACATGACCGTCGCGATCAACGAGCGGGCCACCCGAATTGCCGTGGTTGATCGGCGCATCGATCTGGATGAAGTCGTCATATGGGCCGCTGTGCAGGTCCCTGCCGCGCGCCGATACGATGCCGGCCGTCACGGTGGTGCCGATGCCGAAGGGGTTGCCGATCGCCAGAATCTGGTCGCCGAGCTTGAGCTTTCCGGAATCGCCCCAGGCGATGGTCGGCAGGGCCTTCGGGGCCTCGATCTTGACCACGGCCAGATCGGCCTTGGCGTCGGCGCCGATCAGCTTGCCGGGCAGTTCCGTGCCGTCGTCGAGTGTTACCTTGATATCGGTGGCGTTGGCGATGACGTGGTTGTTGGTGACGATGTAGCCGTCCGGGCTGACGATGAAGCCGGAGCCGAGGGCCTGCGCATGCTCACCCGATTGCGGGGCCTGATGCGGGACCGGAATGCCCTGCTGTTCGAAGAACTGCTTGAACTGCTGCTGCATCTCGGAATTGTCGGTGCCGTCGTCGGCGCCCGATGCCTTCATCGTCGTGACGATGGTCACGACCGCCGGCTTGTCGGCATCGACGACATCGGCGAACGAGCCGCTGCCGTTGGGGGAGGTGGCGACCGACGCCGGCGACGCTACGGCCGATGACGTTTCGAACGCATAAGGAAGCGAGGCCGCGCCAACGATGATTGCCGCACCGAGAAGGGCTGCTGACCGGCGGCGATTGAGGATGTTTGACATGATGTCTGTCCTTTGGATGTGTTGCTCGATCGCGTGATGGCTTTCACCAGTAGTAGACGCGTGAGATACATATCTGCCGGCCGAACTGTATTTTCAAATTAAATATAGATAAGGTAATTGTTACGTTTTCGTCATTTATTACAAGAGTTTAATGATGTGAGACGAAGTATATTCCGCGCTCGCTGAGCCGGCGTCTACCTCAGGCCTGATGCTCTTCTCCGGGCTGGTATCCGGGTGGTTTTGAGGGGGGATTTCGACCGCGATCGGCCGTGCTTGTCCTCGGACAAGCCGCCGATCGCGGAAGAGCCTTGGGAGGCATTGCGTGGTCCGCCGCAGGGCTGGGACGCGGCGCTTCACTAGCCCGGCACCACCGGCGCGTCGATACACAGTAAAGTGACCCAAGCCGCGAATTTTTGTCATAAATGAAAGTCATCACCGCATTTTGCGTGGCGGCTTCGGCTCTGTTATGGATATTCGGGCAGAAAACGAAACTGAAGCGAAAGCACTCGCACAATGTTCCTGAGCGACCGTCAAACCGAAATCGTCGATATGGCCAAGTCGAAAGGCCGGATATTCGTCGAGGACCTGGCAGCGCATTTCTCCGTGACGCCGCAGACCATTCGCAAGGATCTCAACGACATCTGCGACGCCCAGATACTGACCCGCGTGCATGGCGGCGCGGTCTTTCCGAGCGGTACCGAGAACGTCAAATACGAGGCGCGGCGCCAGATCGCGTCGAGCGAAAAGCAGGCCATCGGCCTCGCCGCTGCCAGCCTCATTCCCAACAACGCGTCGCTGTTCATCAATATCGGCACGACGACCGAGGCGGTCGGCGAAGCCCTCATCAATCATCACGAGCTGATGGTGATCACCAATAACATCAACGTCGCCAACCGGCTGAGGCTGCTGCCGGCCATCGAGGTGGTGATTGCAGGCGGCGTCGTGCGTAGCGCCGATGGCGGCATCGTTGGTGAGGCGGCGGTCGATTTCATTCGGCAGTTCAAGGTTGATTATGCGGTGATCGGCGCCTCCGCGCTCGATGAGGACGGCGCGCTTCTCGACTACGATTTCCGCGAGGTGAAGGTGGCGCAGGCGATCATCGCCAATGCCCGCCATGTTATCCTGGTCGCCGATTCCACCAAGTTCGAGCGCACCGCGCCGGTCAGAATCGCCCAGCTTTCCCAGGTGCACACTTTCATTACCGATCGTTGCCCGGTTCCATCCGTGCGGCAGTTCTGTCTTGAAAACGATGTGCGGTTGATCGAGACCAGCACGCAAAGGCAGCTACAGACCGAGCTGGCGTGACACG
Source organism: Rhizobium sp. 16-449-1b (assembly GCF_017741935.1). Classification (GTDB taxonomy): domain Bacteria; phylum Pseudomonadota; class Alphaproteobacteria; order Rhizobiales; family Rhizobiaceae; genus Rhizobium. The sequence goes on from NZ_JAGHMH010000028.1 coordinate 356,178, forward strand.
CCTTCCAATACTCCCATCAAGGATGATTGTTGCCCATGAGCCTAGAGACCGTCCGTGCGTTCCTCAGCGCATCCGCTCCCGATATCGACATCATTGAAACCGAGATGAGCTCCGCAACCGTCGCGCAGGCAGCCGAGGCGCATGGGGTCGATCCGGCACAGATTGCCAAGACGATCTGCCTGCGGCTAGATGACGCGCCGATCCTGGTGGTTGCCGGCGGTTTGGCGCGGCTGGACAATCGCAAGTTCAAGGACACGTTCGGCACCAAGGCGCGGCTGCTGAATGCCGAAGAGGTCGTCGAGGCGACCAGCCATCCTGTTGGCGGCGTCTGCCCGTTCGGGCTTCCTTCACCGTTGCGCATCTATTGCGACGTCTCCCTCAAGCAATTCGACGTGGTGGTGCCTGCCGCGGGCTCGACGAATTCGGCTGTCAGGATCGCAACGGATCGCCTGGCGGAGCTGACCAAGGCGACCTGGGTCGATGTCTGCCAGTAGGCCAATGCACGAACAATTGAACCAGATTCAACGCAAAGCTTAAAACGCGGAAAAAGAAACCTATATAAGGGGTCGAAACTCAACTGTTGTCATATGGGAGACTTTAGATGCCTCGTGCCGTTTCACGTTTTGCCAAGGTTGCGGCGATCGCCGCCCTGACAGGCGTTACCGTATTTGCGTCCATCGGGGATGCGGATGCACGGCGGGCAGGAAGCTCCGGTTTCGGCAGCCGCGGCACGCGCACGTTCCAGGCGCCGCCGGTCACCCGCACCGCGCCGGCCCCTGCCGCGCCGATGGATCGTTCGATGAGCCAACGCCCTGAAACCAACGCGCCTGGCGCCGCGACGCAGCCGGCCTTCGGTGGTGCTCAGCAGCGTGGTGGCCTGTTTGGCGGCTTCGGCCGGTCGATGATCGGCGGTCTCGTCGCCGGCGGCCTCCTCGGCATGCTGCTCGGCCACGGGTTCGGCGGCGGCTTCGGCTTCCTCGGCATGCTCCTGCAGTTCGCTCTCATCGCCGGCGCCATCATGCTCGCCGTCCGCTTCTTCGCCAATCGCGGCCAGCAGCCGGCCTATGGCTCGGCGCGCCCGAGCGGCGTCAGCCCGATGGCATCGAACGGCAACTCGTCCTTCCGTATCCCGAGCATCGGTTCGGGCGCGGCAGGCTTTGGCCTCGGCGGCTCGAATGCCGCTCCGCAGCCGCCGCGCAACGATCAGCCGAGCGATGAAATCGGCATCAAGCCTGATGACCTCGACCGGTTCGAGCAACTCCTGACTGAGGTTCAGACGGCCTATGGCGCCGAGGACTACGGCACGCTGCGCAAGCTGACGACGCCGGAAGCCATGTCTTATCTCGCCGAGGAACTGGGCGAAAACGCCACCAACGGCGTTCGCAACCAGGTCAGCGACGTCAAGCTGCTGCAGGGTGATGTCGCTGAAGCCTGGCGCGAAGATGGTTCTGACTACGCGACGCTTGCCATGCGCTATCAGTCCATCGATGCTGTCATCGAGCGCGACGGCGGCCGGGTGGTGAGCGGCGACACCCGCTCGCCGACCGAGAGCACCGAGGTCTGGACCTTCGTGCGCAAATCCGGCACCGACTGGAAGCTTGCAGCTATCCAGGGCACCGAACAGCGCGCGGCCTGATAGCTATGTACTTGAAACCCTGCCTCAGCCCTCCTGGGCTGCGGCAGGCACGACCCAAAGCGGCCGATCTTCGCGCCGTGGCGCGGCAATGGTTGGAGCGGCTTCCTCTTCTGTGAGGAGGCCGTCTTCGTTTTCGCTGACGTCCACTTCATACGCATAGTCGTAAAGCATCTCGCAAGCGCGCTCGCTGGCCTTGATCTTGGCCTCGGTCTCGCTGATCGCTGACGCGATCGCCTTGACGCGGGCGCGCAGCATGGAACCGAGAATATCGGTCGAAGGCCGCTTTTCCAGGCGCTCCAGATGATGCTCGATACGCGCGGCGTGGCGCTCGAGTTCGCGCTTGGAAAACCGCGCCTTGCGCATGTCCTCGGAAAGATCGTCACGCATGCGCGCGAGCGGATCGAAAGTGCCGGGCTCGCGCTCGTCCAGCGTCAATTCATTGACGAGTTTCTCGATGACGATCAGCGCCTGCAGATCGACGGGATCCGCGAGTTCGACGTCATAGCCGGTATCGTCGAACACCTTGCGGCGAACGGGATCCAGCAGCAGCTCATAGGCCTTCTGCACTCGCCCGAAGGCATTGGGGTCGCCACCGGAATCCGGATGCGTCGTCTTCGCGCGCCTGCGGTAGGCCGACTTTATCTGGTCATCGCTCGCGTCCCTGCGGACACCGAGAATCTCGTATGGATTGGTCACTGTCCCTCCGCTGCTGTCGGACATCGTCGTGACACCCGTGAAGGGCATTCGTCTATCAATGCCGTTCTTCTACCATCACTGGGGCAGAGTTTGGACAAAAGAATGCATAAGTTTGCGCGAAGGCCCGGATTGCTTGAAGGCATCCACCGTCTGTCCACAGTTTGATTAGACGCACCTGCTTGCCACATCGTTTTCCGCGCGGAAATCAAAGCAATAGGAAAATCGCATGTCGCAATGAAGCTTAATCGATATAATGGTGCCGTTTGCGTTGACGCTGTCAATCAAATCGAGTTCTATCCGCCACCTTCTTGTGCCAGCCCCGCTGGCGGAGAGCTTCGGAGGACGGTTTCGTGCGTATTATCAAATCGATAGCGGATCTTAGGGCGTGCCTGGAGATCTATCGGCGTGAGGGCAAGAAGATCGGCTTGGTGCCGACCATGGGCTTTCTGCATATCGGTCACATGGAACTCGTCTCGCGCGCCAAGGCTGAAAACGACGTGACCGTGGTGTCGATTTTCGTCAATCCGCTGCAGTTCGGCGCCAACGAGGATCTGGCGCGTTATCCGCGCGATCTCGAGCGGGATTCGACGCTTCTCAAGAATGCCGGCGTCGACTTTCTGTTCGCGCCGGAGGTGACGGACATGTATCCGCGCCCGATGCTGACAGTTGTCGATGTGCCGGAGATTGGCCGGCAGCTTGAGGGTGAGGTCCGTCCGGGACATTTTGCCGGTGTCGCCACTGTCGTCACCAAGCTCTTCAATATCGTCCAGCCGCATGCCGCCTATTTCGGCGAGAAGGATTATCAGCAGGTGGTGCTGATCAAGCGGATGGTCGAGGATCTCGCGCAGCCGGTCGACGTGGTCGCGGTGCCTACGGTGCGCGAAGCCGATGGGCTGGCCTGCTCTTCCAGAAATGTCTACTTGAGCGAGACGGAGCGCGCCGCTGCCGTCATCGTGCCGCGCACGCTCGACGAGGCCGCACGGCTCTATGCCGAGGGATGCGATGATCCCGCGCAATTGGAAGCCGCTTTGACCCGATTTGTGGCATCCGAACCGCTCGCGAGCGCCGAGGTCGTCGCCGTCAGGCATCCCGAAACGCTCGAACCGCTGACCTCGCTGCAATCGGCGCCGGCGCTCGTGGCGCTTTTCGTGCGGATCGGAAGCACGCGCCTGCTCGATAACCGCGTCATCGGCCTGGCGGCACAGTCGAGGGCTGCCTGATGAGCGCGCAGGGCAAGCAGAAGCGACTGACCACGGCCTCGATCCGCTCGATGAAGGGAGGAAGTCGCGTCGTCTGCCTCACCGCTTACACGACACCCATCGCGCGCCTGCTGGACCCGCATTGCGATCTGCTTTTGGTCGGCGATTCCCTGGGCATGGTGCTTTACGGCATGGAGACGACGGTCGGCGTCACGCTCGACATGATGATTGCCCATGGCCGCGCCGTCATGCGCGGCGTGTCGCATGCCTGCGTCATCGTCGATCTGCCGTTCGGCAGCTACCAGGAATCCAAGGAGCAGGCCTACCGAAACGCTGTCCGCATCCTGCAGGAAACGGGCTGCGACGGGGTCAAGCTCGAGGGTGGCGAAGAGATGGCCGAGACCATCGCCTTCCTGGCCTCGCGTGGCGTGCCCGTGTTCGCCCATGTCGGGTTGATGCCGCAACTGGTCAACACGGCTGGCGGTTTCCGCTCGATGGGGCATTCCGAGCAGGAGGCGACGAAGATCCGTCGTGATGCTGCGGCGGTTGCCGATGCCGGCGCCTTCGCCGTCGTCATAGAGGGAACGGTCGAGCCGCTGGCGCGCGAGATCACCGCATCGCTTTCCATCCCCACCATCGGCATCGGCGCGTCTGTCGCCTGTGATGGCCAGGTGCTGGTGTCGGACGACATGCTGGGCTTGTTCAGCGATTTCAAGCCGCGCTTCGTCAAGCGCTTCGCCGAGCTGGGTCCGCTCGTGTCGCAGGCGGTAGAGACCTATGCCGAAGACGTCCGCGCCAGCCGCTTTCCTGGCACCGAGCACACCTTCCAGCCGCGCAAGTAGACAGTTCAGGCTATGGGCGTGTCGCCGCGATCTTTGGTCGCGCTTTGGTAGCGAAAACCTGCGCTTAATTGCATCTTTGCGGAAGTGCGCTACACTCGACTTGCTTCATGGCAGAGTTGCGTTCAGCTGATATCGATCGCAGGCCGCCTTTTCCTGAAGCAGTGACGGCATGATGTCTATACCCGCGCGTTCGCGACGGAGATAAGATTTTTAGGAGTGATTTTATGCTGTAACCTTAGGCCATCCGCCGACGGGTCTGCAGCGCCTTTAAGGCCTACTCAGCTTGTGTCAGTTTTGGAATTCGGGGGAACTCCTAAGATGCACATCAAGACGTTCAGCCTGCTTCTTTTATGCCTTTCGTTCGTATCCTGCCAAAGAGAGGGCGGCGAGCCCGCCGAACTGACCATTCCCGTGCGTGCCGAGCCTGTCGCGCTTCAGGATTTCCGCTACAGCATCAAGCTCACCGGCGAGATCGCTGCGCATATCGAATCCAACCTTTCCTTCCGTGTCAGCGGCAAGGTCACCGAGTGGACCGCCGATGTCGGCGCGCATGTGACCGCCGGACAGGTGATCGCGAGGGTGGATCCGCAGCAGCAGAAGGCCGATGTGGAGGCCGCGCAGGCAGCGCTCGTCGCCGCGCAGGCCGATGTCGAGCAGGCAACCTCCGAATTCGAGCGGCGCAAGACGCTTCTCGCCAGCGGTTCGATCTCCAAGGAATCCTACGATCAAGCGGCAACGGCCCTCGATACATCAAAAGGTTCGCTCGATAACGCGAAGGCGCAGCTCGGCACGACCCAGGATGCGCTCGGCTACACCGAGCTGAAGACGGATGCCGATGGCATCATTACCGCCCGCAACGTCGAAGTCGGTCAGGTGATGCAGGCGGCGCAGACCGCGTTCACCTTGGCGCAGGACGGGCCGCGCGACGCGGTGTTTTACATCTACGAGACGCTGCTGCAGTCAAAACCCGATACGCCGAGGGTCGAGATTGCGCTTGTCAGCGATCCCAGCGTCACTGCCTTCGGCAAGGTCAGCGAAATCTCACCGACGATCGATACCTCCACCGGCACCGTGCGCGTGAAGATCACGCTTGAGGAGACGCCGCCGAGGATGACGCTGGGGGCGCCGGTGACGGGCTTCGCTCAATCGGCACCGACGAAGATGATCATCCTGCCCTGGACGGCATTGTTTGCCATCGACGGCAAACCGGCGGTCTGGGTGATCGATCAGAAGGATGAAACCGTCAGCCTGAAGCCGGTCAAGGTCGCGACTTACGAGACCGGTCGCGTGATCATATCGGGCGGGCTCGATGTCGGCGAAATGGTCGTCACCGATGGAGGCAAGATGCTGCGACCGGGCCAGAAGGTGACGGTCGAAGGAGGGCAGAGCTGATGCGACGGTCGTCTATCCCAAAGCTTTTTGCCATCCCCATGATCATCGCGCTCAGCGCATGCAGCGAAGAAAAGGAGACCGCTCCCCCGATACGGCCAGTCTTGTCGAGCATCATCGAGCTCTCGAACTTGCCGACGCCGAGCTTTGCCGGAACGGTTGCGCCGAAGACTGAAACACCGCTCGGCTTTCGCGTCGGCGGCCTGATGGTGGCGCGCGATGTGAATGCGGGCGATGTCGTGAGCAAGGGCGAGCTCCTGGCGTCGCTTGAACCCACCTCGCTGGAGCTTGCAGTCAGATCGGCGCAGGCTGAGCTTGCCAATGCGCAGGCGCAGCTCGCCAATGCAAGGTCCTCCGAGGAGCGCGCCCGCGCGATTTTCCAAGGCGGAACGGGTACCAAGTCCAGCCTTGAGAGCAGCGTGCAGGCAACCCAGACCGCGCAATCGGCCGTGGTGCAGGCACAGACCGCGCTCGACAAGTCGAACGAGGATCTTTCCTACGCGCAGCTTCTCGCGACCTTCGACGGGGTCGTAACCGCCACCTCCGTCGAGGTGGGGCAGGTGGTATCGGCCGGCGAATCCGTGCTGACCGTCGCCATGCCCGGTGAGCGCGATGCCGTCATCGATATTCCGGAGGGCGAACTGATCCCCGCGATAGGGGATGCCTACTCCATCTTGCTTCAGATCAATCCGTCGATCACATCGGCGGGTGTCGTGCGCGAGGTGGCGCCGGCCGCCGATGCCGCGACCCGCACGCGCCGCGTCAAGATCGCGCTGCAGAACCCGCCCGACGCCTTCAGGATAGGAACAACAATCACGGCGATCCGGCAGGCCCGCGATATCAAAAAGCTGTTCCTGCCGGCTTCGGCAGTCCTCAATCAGGACGGCAAGACGCTGGTGTGGATCGTGGATGAGAAGGCCGAAAGCGTTCGATCGCAAGAGGTGAAGCTGCGCGACAAGACGTCGGCGCATCCCGAGGTCGTCTCGGGTCTGGAGCCGGGGACGCGCGTCGTCATAGCCGGTGTCCATAGCTTGAAAGAGGGGCAGAAGATCAAGGTCGAGGGTGGTGCGCGCTCATGAACAAGTTCAACCTCTCCGACTGGGCGCTCGAACACCGGTCGATGATCTGGTACTTCATGATCGTCTTCGCGCTGCTCGGTATTTTCTCCTACATGAACCTCGGGCGCGAGGAAGATCCGAACTTCACCATCAAGACGATGACGATCTCGACGCAGTGGCCTGGCGCGTCCGCCGAGGAGACCACACGGCAGGTCACCGAACGCATCGAGCGCAAGCTCGAGGAGCTGGACTCGCTCGACTATACCAACTCGCTGACGATCGCAGGCCAGACGACCGTGTTTGTCTACCTCAAGGATTCCACCAAAGCGCGCGATGTGCCGGGGATCTGGGTCGACGTTCGCAACATGATCAGCGATATCGAGGGGCAATTTCCCTCGGGCGTGCAAGCGCCGACCTTCAACGATCGCTTTGGCGATGTTTTTGGCAACATCTACGCCTTCACCGCCGACGGATTTACGCAGCGCCAGCTGCGCGACTACGTCGAGAGCGTGCGCCGCAGCATCCTGACGGTCCCGAATGTCGGGAAGGTTGATCTGGTCGGGGCGCAGGACGAGGTGATCTTCCTCGAGTTCTCGACCCGCCAGCTCGCCGCCCTCGGCATCAGCCAGGCGGATGTGCTCAACACGCTGCAATCGCAGAACGCGATCACGCCATCGGGCGTGCTGCAGGCGCAGGGCGAACGCGTCAGCCTGCGTGTCAGCGGCCAGTTCACCTCGGAAGACAGCCTGCGCAGCGTCAATCTGCAGGTGAACAACCGCTTCTTCCGGCTGAGTGATATCGCGACCATCACGCGCGGCTACACCGATCCGCCCACAGCACTCTTTCGCGTCAACGGCATGCCGGCGATCGCACTCGCCATCGGCATGAAGCAGGGCGCCAATCTGCTCGAGTTCGGCAAGGCGCTGCAGACCGAATTGCGCAAGGTGCACGCCACGCTGCCGATCGGCATCGAACCGCATCTCGTGGCCGACCAGCCTGTCATCGTCGAGGAGGCAGTGTCGGGGTTCACGCGGGCGCTGGCGGAAGCGATCATCATCGTGCTCCTGGTGAGCTTCGTCAGTCTCGGCTGGCGCGCGGGGCTGGTCGTTGCCTTCGCGATCCCGCTGACCTTGGCGATCACCTTCGTCTTCATGGAATATGACGGCATCTCGCTGCAGCGCATCTCGCTTGGCGCGCTGATCATCGCGCTCGGCTTGCTTGTCGATGACGCCATGATCGCCGTTGAAATGATGGTCGCACGGCTGGAGGCCGGGGATCCGATCACCAAGGCGGCGACCTATGTCTATTCGCATACCGCCTTCCCGATGTTGACGGGAACTTTGGTCACCGTCTCAAGCTTCATGCCTGTCGGCCTAAACAACAGCGCGGCCGGTGAATTCACCTTCTCGCTGTTCGTGGTCATCGCGGTGTCGCTGGTCGTGTCGTGGATCGTGGCGGTTGTGTTCGCGCCCTTGCTCGGGGTGACGATCCTGCCCAAGACGATGAAGCGGCATGAGGAGAAGAGCGGCTGGTTCGCAAACGGCTTCGCGAAAATCCTCGATGTGTGCATGCTGTTCCGCTGGATCACCATCGCGGCGACGGTCATCGCCTTTGCCTGCGCGGTTTACGGCATGCGCTTCGTCCAGGAACAGTTCTTCCCGTCGTCCGACCGACTGGAGTTGATCGTCGATTTCGCGCTGCCCAACAACGCCTCGATCAGCGAAACCGACAAGCAGATGGCGCAGTTCGAGAAGGAGAAGCTGCAGGGCAATCCCGATATCGAGCGCTGGTCCACCTATGTCGGGCAGGGGGCGCAACGCTTCGTTCTTTCTTTCGACGTGCAGCCGGCGAGCCCGTCTTTCGGCCAGGTTGTGATCATCACCAAGAGCCTTGAAGTGCGCGACAAGCTTCGCGTGGATCTTCAAGAATATCTTACCAAGACCTTCGTCGGCACCGATGCCTATGTGAAGCTGCTCGACATCGGCCCGCCCGTCGGCCGCCCGGTCGCCTATCGCCTCAGCGGCCCTGATATCGAACAGGTCCGGCAGCGCGCGCTGGAACTCGGCGCGGTCATGAGTCAGAACCGGTCGCTTGGCGATGTGGTCTACGACTGGAACGAGCCGCAGCGTGTCGTGAAGGTCGATGTTCTCCAGGACAAGGCACGCCAGCTTGGTGTCACCTCGGAGGATATCGCGTCGGCGTTGAACGGCATCGTTGGTGGTGCGTCGGTGACGCAGGTGCGCGATGATATCTACCTGATCACCGTTCTTGCGCGCGCCCAGGCATCCGAGCGGCGGTCGATCGAGACGCTGCGCGACCTGCAGCTGCGTACCAGCAATGGCAACTCCGTTCCCTTGGCGGCGATCGCGAATTTCCGCTACGAGACCGAGCCGCCACGAATCTGGCGCCGCGACCGTCTGCCGACCGTTACCCTCAAGGCCGCCGTCATCGACAACAAGCAGCCGGCGACTGTTGTCGATCAGCTGGCCAAGGATATCGATGCCTACACCGCCCAGCTTCCAACGGGCTTTACCGTCGAGGTGGGCGGCAGCGTGGAGCAGAGCGCCAAAAGCCAGGCGCCGATCGCCGCCGTGGTGCCGATGATGCTGTTTACGATGGCGACGATCCTGATGATCCAGCTTCAGAGCTTCTCTCGGCTGTTTCTAGTCTTCGCGGTCGCGCCTCTGGCGCTGATCGGCGTCGTGATCGCGCTGTTGTCGAGCGGCGCGCCGATGGGCTTCGTGGCGATCCTTGGCATCCTCGCCCTGATAGGCATCCTGATCCGAAACTCGGTGATCCTTGTCGTGCAGGTGGAGGAACTCAGGCGAGAGGGGCATCATCCCTGGGATGCGGTGCGAGAGGCGACGCAGCATCGAATGCGGCCGATCCTGCTGACGGCGGCCGCCGCCAGCCTAGCGCTCATCCCGATTTCACGCGAGGTGTTCTGGGGGCCGATGGCCTACGCCATGATGGGCGGCATCATCGTCGGCACGGTGCTGACACTGCTTTTCCTGCCCGCGCTCTATCTCGCCTGGTTCCGGATCAAGCGGCCGGACGGCGAGCATGCAAGGGAAGGAGAAGTGACTGGAGGTGCGGGCTGATCAGTCTCGCAGCCAGTCTGCGATGCCGCGCGCGGCCGCACGACCGGTCGCGAAGCATGCGGTGAGCAGGTAGCCGCCCGTTGGGGCTTCCCAATCGATCATCTCGCCTGCGACGAACAGGCCGGGGCGCTGCTTCAGCATGTAGTGCTCGTCGATCCCATCCCATGCGACGCCACCCGCCGATGAAATGGCTTCAGTGATCGGGCGCGGGGCGACGACGTGGATCGGCAACGCCTTGATCAGCCGCGCCAGCCGAGCGGGGTCGCGCAGATCGGCATCATCACCGCATTCGCGAACGAGGTTCGCCTTCACGCCATCGAGGCCGGCGCCTTTGCGCAGCCGGTTGGCGAAGCTCGTCTTGGCTTCCTGTCTGGCGAGATCGCGTTCGATTCGCTCCAGCGTCCGCCCGGGCATCAGGTCGACCATGAGTTCGGCAGGCTGTCCAGATGCCAGCGCGTCTCGCAATGCCGCGGCATGGGCGTAAACCAGGCTACCCTCGATGCCGTGTTTGGTGACGACGAACTCTCCCTGCGTCGATCCCGCCGGCGAGGTCGCCACCACGGACTTGACCGCAGCGCCGGCGAAGCGCTCGCGAAACACCGCGCTCCAGTTGACATCGAAGCCGCAATTGGCCGGTTGGAAATCGTGAACCGCAATGGCCTCATTTCGCAACCACTCGACCCAGCGACCGTCCGAGCCAAGGCGCGGCCAGCTCTGGCCGCCGAGTGCGAGCAGGGTGGCATCGGGCTGCACGACGAGGTCGCCTTCGGGCGTCTGGAACAGATAGCCACCGTCGGAAAAGCCCTGCCAGCGGTGCCGCGTCCGGATCGTAACCCCCTGCGCGTCCAGCCGCCTGATCCACGCGCGCAACAAAGGCGATGCCTTCATCGCCACGGGGAAGACGCGTCCGGAGGTTCCGACGAAGGTCTCGGTCTCCATATCGGCGGCCCATTGCCTGATGTCGTCAGGGCGAAAAGCGTCGAGCGCATCGCGCAGGCGCCCGTTGGCGCTGCCGAAGCGCGTAGCAAAGCGTTGATAGTCTTCCGAATGGGTGATGTTGAGGCCGGATTTTCCGGCGAGCAGGAATTTGCGAGCGACCGTCGGCATAGCCTCGTATACCGTCACCCTATGCCCGGCTGAAGACAGGATCTCCGCCGCCATAAGCCCCGCCGGCCCACCGCCGATGATGGCTATCTCTTTGTCCGACATACATACGCCCGCAATTAAATTCGCAGGCCCGTCATGACGCGTGCGCTCAATATACGCAACCCCGCCAAGGCGGAGCCGCGTGCAATCACGTTAGATGCCGATGCAAACAGCGTGCACCAAGCCTCGTCGACGAAACGGCGTCAATCCACGAAACGCGGGGTAAAGCGCGGCTGGGCCGAGGCTTCTTCCTCTTTCATGGCGTCTTCGTGGTACCAGCAGCTGTCGTAGACGCAGGGTTCCAGATCTTTTTCCAGGTCAACCTTCTGGCGAAGCGCGGATGAAGCGAAGCGCTTCGTCGGGAAAGCGTAAATCGTTGCCGACTCGTGATGCACACCAGTAACCATGTCATGCCTCCAAATTGAGTCCGCCCTAAAGCGTTAAGAGTGACAATAACACAGTTGCACAGAGAATGCGCTATTTGATTGAAAAAAGTGCAACAAATGTTTGAATCATGGGCAATTGCGATTTGAACAGCTTTATATCAGAAATTTACAGAATACATAAAATATGCAATTGCACAATAAATGATCATTGTGGCCGCTGTGCGGAAAAAATCGACCGCCGTCTTACTCATCTTTTTCCAGCGGAGTGTTCGATCAATAGGCAGCGTAACCGCTTGAGTCCACTGGCACTTCAGTGCCTGCTCCGATTGATGTGTGCCTTCTTGAGCCGCACTTTAAAGGCGCCTTTCCGCGTGGTCGTTTCACCCCTCGTCGCGAACTGGCACGCTACATGCATACTCTTTGGCATCCCTCCACGGGCAAGGCGGCCTCGGCTTCCGCGTCCTTGGGACCTGCTGACACCTTTGTTTTGAGAGACTCGCAAATGACCAAGTATAAGCTCGAGTACATCTGGCTCGATGGATACACCCCGGTACCGAACCTTCGTGGCAAGACGCAGGTCAAGGAATTTGCAGAATTCCCGACGCTCGAGCAGCTGCCGCTCTGGGGCTTCGATGGCTCCTCCACGATGCAGGCCGAAGGCCGCAGCTCCGATTGCGTGCTGAAGCCCGTCGCCGTTTATCCGGACCCGGCTCGTACCAACGGCGTACTCGTCATGTGCGAAGTCATGATGCCTGATGGCGTTACCCCGCATGCTTCCAACGCCCGCGCAACCATCCTCGACGACGAAGATGCTTGGTTCGGCTTCGAGCAGGAATACTTCTTCTACGAAAACGGCCGTCCGCTCGGCTTCCCGGAGCAGGGCTACCCGGCTCCGCAGGGTCCTTATTACACCGGCGTTGGCTACTCGAATGTTGGCTCGATCGCACGCGAAATCGTCGAAGAGCACCTCGACCTTTGCCTCGCTGCTGGCATCAACCACGAAGGCATCAACGCCGAAGTGGCCAAGGGCCAGTGGGAATTCCAGATTTTCGGCAAGGGCTCCAAGCGCGCCGCTGACCAGATCTGGATGGCACGCTACCTGCTGCAGCGCCTGACTGAAAAGTACGGGATCGACATCGAGTATCATTGCAAGCCGCTCGGCGACACCGACTGGAACGGTTCGGGCATGCACTGCAACTTCTCGACCAAGTTCATGCGCGAAGTTGGCGGCAAGGCCTACTTCGAAGCTCTGATGGCGCAGTTCGACAAGAACCTGGAAGCTCATATCGCTGTCTACGGTCCTGACAACGACAAGCGTCTGACCGGCAAGCACGAGACTGCTCCGTGGAACAAGTTCTCCTACGGCGTTGCCGACCGTGGCGCTTCGATCCGCGTTCCGCACTCCTTCGTCAAGAACGACTACAAGGGTTACCTGGAAGATCGCCGCCCGAACTCGCAGGGTTGCCCCTACCAGATCGCTTCCCAGGTTCTGAAGACGATCTCGGAAGTTCCGACGGCTGGTTTCGCTTCGGCTGCCGCTTAAGCCAAATCCTGACTGATTGTGATGGCGCTGGTCGAAAGACCGGCGCCATTTCTTTTGGATCACGGCTGATGTGCCTCGCATTGGCACGGCGAGCGACGATAGTCGCGATTTCTTCCCGCCGATCCCGATTTTTCTAAACCCTGTTTGAGATCGTCATCGTCTAACGGTTGAAAAACTCAACCGAACGGCCGCATTCCTTTTGCGTTATAGTCTCATTTCACTATACTTGTGTTGGATCATCCAAACGCGAGTTACCCTTGGTGTCAGTGGCTAAGCACAGCCTCCTGCTTCGCTTGCTCGGAAAGCCCGCGCTTTTCGCCAATGACGGCGAAATCGTGCTTCCGGAAAAAGCCTATCCGCTTTTGGCCTTCGTGGCTGCGTCGTCGCAGTTCTCGATGGAGCGCGAGACGTTGCGGGGCATGCTCTGGCAGTCCGACGTGTCGAAACAGCGCGCCGGCAGCCTTCGGCAGCTCCTTGCCCGCATCGATCGCAGCGTGCCGGAAGGGCTTCCCCGCCTGATCACCGCCACCAACACGCATATCACGCTCAACGCTGAGCATTGGGCGACCGATGTCCTGCTGCTGCGCGATGCCACGCATCCGCTGGCGCGGACCGATTGGGCCCTGCTTCAGGGCGAGCTGCTTGAGGGTTTCCGCGCGCCGACGATGGAAGCGGACGAGTGGGTCACGATCGAGCGCCGCCGCATTGCCGAATGCCGCGATGCGCATCTGATGACGCTGCTTGATTCGCCCGAAAAGCTGACGCTTGCCGATACCGTATTGCTGGCCGGGCTGCTTGTGGCCACCGATCCAGCGAACGAGGCGGCCTGCCGCGCGCTGATGAAGGCGCATGCGACGGCAGGCGATCTTGGCTCGGCGCGGCAAGCCTATTTCCGCTGCCGCAACGAATTGAAGGCTGAGTATGGTGCCGAGCCGGATGCGGCAACCCAGGCGCTTGCGCTGGAACTCGGCATCATTGCACCGGCGGCACCTGCCGTGTCGGAAACTGCCCCCGTTAGGCCCGCGACCGCCGACCCGGTTGGCCAGCCGCGCGTGCTCATCCTTCCGCCGGAAACGATGTTGTCGGAGCCGCTGCTGCAGCGTGTTGGCCGGGCGCTCCTCGAAGATGTCACGATCGGCCTCAGCCAGCAGCGTGGCTTCAAGGTCATTGCGGCGCATACCAGCGTCGAGATTCTGAACCGCAGCCTCGCCAGCGGCGAACTGCAGCCCATGCCGCCGGAATTGCGTTTCGATTACACCGTCTATGTGACGATCCACGGCCGCGAGGACGAGATCTACGCGACCTGCAGGCTGACCAAGACCTCGACCGCCGAAGTGCTGTGGGCGATCGACCTGCCGCTTGCCATGCAGAAGGTCAACCAGTCCTTCGGCCAATTGGCGCGGCGCATCGTCATGACGCTCGCCGATACGATCGAGCGGCGCGAGCTGACGGATATGATGCACGATGTCTCGCCCTCGGCCTATCGGCTCTATCTCGAGGGCAAGCGGCTCGTTTCGAAGACCGATCTGCAGCACCTCCGGCAGGCGCGCAAGTGGTTCAAGTCGGCGTTGTCGCGACACGACCGCTTCTCTTCCGCCCATGCAGGCATGGCTCGTGTGCTGGGCATGGAGTGGCTCGTTCGCGGCATGAAGGACACGGCACTTCTGGAAGAGGCCGATCGCTCGGCATGGCAGGCGCGCGACAGCGATCCGAACAGCGGAAGAGCCATGCGCGAGCTCGGCTTCGTCGCGCTCTATCGCCGCCGCTTTGCCGATAGCCTCGATTTCTTCGCCGAAGCGCAGATGCTCAATCCGAATGACGCCGATATTCTAGCCGACCACGCCGATGCGCTTCTGCATGACGGGCAGAGCGACCGCGCGCTGGAGCTCAGCCACGCCGCGCTGAAGCTCAATCCGCTGCCGCCGGATTACTACTACTGGAACCTGGGCGGTATTCATTTCGTCCAGGAGAATTACGCCAAGGCGATCGAGGTGCTCGACCGCGTCAAGGACCGGCCGGCGACCTCGCGTCTGCTCGCTGCAGCCCATGCCAAAAACGGCGACAAGGCCACCGCAGCGCATTACGCCTCGGTTGT
Organism: Rhizobium sp. 16-449-1b; assembly: GCF_017741935.1. Taxonomy (GTDB): domain Bacteria; phylum Pseudomonadota; class Alphaproteobacteria; order Rhizobiales; family Rhizobiaceae; genus Rhizobium. The sequence continues at coordinate 371,269 of NZ_JAGHMH010000028.1, forward strand.
CCTCGAGAATTTTCCGGATTTTCGCACGGAAGATGTCTGGCGTTTCGTGCCGGATCGCAACCCTGACGATACTCGCCAGCTAATAGATGGACTCAGGATGGCTGGCTTGTCCTGAAGTGCTACAGATGACGATTTTGGCCGTTAATTAGCGAAATTTCCAGTCACACCGGAATAACGCCGGCCGTTCACAGTCTCTCCTGTTCGCAGCAAATGCTGCCACCAAAAGGAGAAAACAATGACCAACGCAATCAAGTCCACCGTTCGCCTCTCCGCTGCTGCTCAGGCCGTCCTGAAGCAGAACGCCGTTCAGCTCGACACCAACGCGACCGCGAACATCGTTCACGCTCTGAAGTTCCGTTGAGGTTTTTGCGAATGTCTGTTCAGGCAGCACTCACGGATCTGGCTGGGGATCTAAGTCTTTCCGCGGCGGGCGTCAGCGCCTACCACGACCGCTCCCTGACGCCTGGACAGACATTCGCGGCGATCAAGCCGCACTTTGCCGAGCTTGGAATAACGCGCGTCGGCTTGTTGACGGCGCTCGATCTTCTTGAAATTCCAGTCGCCTTCGCGACCCGCCCAAACAGCTACACGCTGTCCGTCTTCCAGGGCAAAGGCATCGACGAAGAAGCAGCGATGACCTCGGCCGCTATGGAAGCCGTCGAAACCCGCGTTGCCGAGATGCAGCCGGATGATCTGGTCATCGCCACGCTCGCCGGCATGAAGGCTGAGCGCGCTCCGCTGATCGATCTCGATTCCGTCGCGCGCTGCGTGCCGGACGAAATCGATACCGGCCCGCTCGCCTGGAGCGAGGGCCTCGACATCATGAACAACACGCCGGTTTTCGTGCCGTGGTCGCTTGTTGGCCTCGACCATCGTGGCACGCGCCCTTCCGGCTTCGAGCAGTCCAGCGACGGCCTGGCATCGGGCAATCGCCCTGCCGAAGCCGTGCTTCACGGTCTGTGCGAGCTGGTCGAGCGCGATGCATGGGCGCTGACGCAGCTGCGGCCCTTCGATGAACTGCGCGGCTCGCGCATCGATCCGGCCGGCTTCGGCGATCCCGTCATCGACATCATCACCGACCGCGTTGCCCGCGCCGGCATGCGGCTCCTGCTGCTCGACATGACGACCGATATCGGCGTGCCGAGCTTCCTCGCCGTCATCGTTCCCGGCGATCTCGGCGACCGCGTCGATGCGCGCTGGACGAATGTCTGTGGTGGCTGCGGCTGCCATCCCGATCCGGTCCGCGCGGCACTCCGCGCCATCACCGAGGCAGCGCAGAGCCGGTTGACGGCAATCGCCGGCAGCCGCGACGACTTCTCGCCGCGCGTCTACCAGCGCCTTGATGGCGACGGACCGATGCAGCAGCTGATCGAACTCTGCGACGAGACGCCGGTCGCGCCGCGCTTTGCCGAGCCTGCCAAGCGCAGCATCCAGCAGACGATCCGCCACATTCTGGATCGGCTGCGGGCGCGCGGCATCGAGCAGGTCGTTGCCGTGCCGATCCCGCATCCGCGCCTTCCGGTCTCCGTCGTCCGCGTCATCGTGCCCGGCCTCGAGGTCGATGTCAGCGGCGAATTCATTCAACTAGGCTTGCGCGCGATCGGCGCCATACAGGGAGCCCAGGCATGAGAGTAATTTTCGCAGGACCGAGCTTCGGCCGAGATCTCGACAAGCTTCAGGCCGAGCATCCGTCGATCGAGTTTCGCGGACCCGCCGCCCGAGGCGATATCCTGCAGGCGGTGCGCGACGGCGCGCGCGCCATTGGCATCGTCGATGGCTATTTCGGCGAGATGCCGTCCGTCTGGCACAAGGAAATCCTCTTCGCGCTCGAGCAGAACGTCGTCGTCGCCGGCGGCGCCAGCATGGGCGCGCTCAGAGCCGCTGAATGCTCGGCGTTCGGCATGGTTGGCATCGGCTCGATCTATGACGATTACGCCGATGGCCGGCTCATCGACGATGAGGCCGTTGCACTGGTTCACGTGCCGGCCGAGTTGGGCTGGCTGCCGCTCTCCGTTCCGTGGGTCGATTATCAGCCGACCATCGACGCGCTGAACAGGCAGGGCCTGCTCCTGTCGGGCGAATACAAGAAGCTTCTGCTTGCGGGTCGTGCTCTGCATTTCTCCGAGCGGACCTACCCGAAGGCGGTGGAACGTTGCGCTTTCGACAACGCCGCTCGCGCCAAGGAAATCGTGCGTTTGATTCGCGCGAACAAGATCGAGCGCAAGCGCGCCGATGCCGATATGGTTCTGGATTACCTCGAAAGCGTGAAATTCACGGCTGGAAAGCGCAGCTGGGGCTTCGCGGCAACGTCACACTGGGAGATGCTGCATGCGGAAATTAGCACCCCGGTAACGCCTGTAACGCTCTAATAACGCCACGCCTGAATGATGGAGGCACTGGAGCCCCAAAGTGGTGTTTGGGGCATCTCAGAGAGGCGGAGCGGACGAGATGAACATTCAGACGATGGACGAGGGAAGCGGAAGCGAATATGCGAGGATATTCCGCTTGCTGTCGGCCGCCAAGGACGAAGCACAGAAGCTCAAGTTGAACAACCTGACGCATCTGACGAACATGGCTCTGCTGCAGGTCGTCATCGATTGGGATGGAATCGACCCGGAGCGTGAGCTGGACGTGAATCTGGAAAAGCTGATCGGTACAAAGACGAAAGTGGCAATGAAAGACGCACGAGAAAACCTCGTCGTCCTGGAACGCCACTAATCGCTATGGTATCCGCGAAGCCGCTTTATTCGGCGGCTTCGCTTTCGATCTGCTCCATGCCGGCAATCGCCTGCACCAGCTTGACGATCTTCTTGCGAACCTGCTCGTTCTTGATCGACAGGAAGGCAGCGTTCAGGAGCACGCCGTCGCGCGATACGACGAATTCGTCGCTCGGGGTAGGATTGTCGTTGGCGTTGGCCGAAATATCTTCGAAGAATGAGCGGACGTCGACATCGAGCGCACCGGCGATTTCGACCAGCATGCTTGCCGAAACGCGGTTCGAGCCCTTCTCGTATTTCTGAATCTGCTGGAACGTGACGCCGACGCGGTCACCAAGTTCGGTCTGCGAAACCTTGCGCATCAGGCGCTTGATGCGGATCGTCTTGCCTACATGGACGTCGACGGTATGCGGTGCTTCTTTCATGGCCTTATCCTTCTAACGCCAGTGCGGCGTGCTTATTATTCCCTGCGGCAACCTTACCAAGATATTTGAACGGATCAATTGTGCCGCCCATTTTTATTCCCGCCAACTCATGTGCCTGAAGACCCTGACTTTCAACTGAAAACAGCCCTTGCATCAGCAAATTTGTGCGACGTCGAATGCAATCATAAGTAAGTATTCCAGTTCATTTTGACCAAACGGGGCTTATATACATCCTCCGGTAGATAATTCGCCGGAATTTGAGATTCGCATCGAAGGCCATGCTATCCGCCAGAAAGGGCATTTTGAGGTCCTTTCCGGGCAGTAACAAAACGGTGTACGCGCCGGATTGAGGATTGGATTAGTAGCTGCTGAACTTATTGTTGTGGTCTGCATTTGTTCGCGCCTGGTAGCCAAAAGCCTTGCTGTGCAGGGCCTTTGACGTAAGGTGCCGGATAGTAACATGAATCCGGCTGTCGTTTTGTCGTGATTTTCGTGCTCGGGTGCCGATATCAGGCGCTCCTGGTGGCAAAGAATTATTCGAAGCCAAATTCGGATGCCGTCGCTGATCAATTCTTCATTAGCACACTACCGAGAGTGGATTATTTGTGTATCGGATCGATCCACAGAACGTCCTCCGGCTTTTCAACCGGTTCAATATCGAGATTGACCACCACGGGCTCCTGCCCGGACCGGACGAGGACGCATTCCAGCGTCTCGTTTTGGCTCGCATTGATCTCCTGATGCGGCACGTAAGGCGGCACGAAAATGAAGTCGCCGGGCCCGGCCTCGGCGGTAAATTCGAGATTGTCGCCCCAGCGCATGCGCGCCTTGCCCTTCACGACATAAATGATGCTTTCGAGGTCGCCATGATGGTGCGCGCCGGTCTTCGCGTTGGCGTGGATCGTCACCGTACCGGCCCAGATCTTCTCAGCGCCGGCGCGGGCATTGTTGATCGCCGTCGCTCGGTTCATGCCTGGGGTCTGCGCAGTGTTTGGATCGAGCGCATTGCCCGGGATGACCTTCACGCCGTGCTCGCGCCAGTCGATGGGTTGATGCGAATGGTCCGCGTCGTGGGAGGCGTGATCGTTGCTCAAGTCGGGTCTCCTTATCTTGTCCGGTCGCTCGCATCGCCCGCAAGCCTGCGCCCTCAGCCTGCTCGCGTGGAAAGCGCGTCGAGCTTGTGGCGCAGCCGGCGGCGGACGTCGTCGTCCTGCTGCTCCATCGCGCCGAGCATGTCACGGACGGTGCCGCGCAGCCCGTGTATCTGGTCGACGAGATCCATGATGAGATCGACGCCTGCTTCGTTGACGCCCATGTCGCGGGTGAGGTCGAGGATCAGCCGCGCCCGCGCGACATCGTCGTCGCGGAACTCACGATCGCCGTCATGGGCTTCGGGGATCAGCCAGCCCTGCTCGATCCACACGTCCACCACGGTCACGTCGATCTTCAGGGTTCGGCGGAATTCAAGATCATTCATGGCTACTCCTCCATGCCTTTTCTCGGATTCTGCGGATTGGCCGGCGCCCACTCGCTCATGAATTCGGCAAGCTTGGCGTCCGGCTCATCCGGTAAGACGACTTTCAGCGACACATAGATATCGCCGGCGCCGCCACCGCGCTTCGGCGCGCCCTTGCCCTTCAGGCGCAAGACCTTGCCGGTGCTGGAATTCGCGGGCAGCGTCAGATTGACCGCGCCCGATGGCGTCGGCACACGCACCTTGCCGCCGAGCACCGCCTCGGGCAGCGATATCGGCAGATCGATGCGGATATCATCGCCATCGCGGACATAGAACTTGTGCGGGCGAACGCGGATCTCCACCAGCGCGTCTCCCGGCGGCCCGCCGCCGATCCCGGGTTCGCCCTTGCCCTTCAGGCGCAGCGTCTGGCCGTCGCGGGTTCCGGCCGGGATCTGCAAGTCGAGTGCCGGGCCATCCGGCAGGCGTATCTGTGTCTTGGTGCCGTTGATGGCGTCGAGAAAATCGACCTCCATCGAATATTGCCGGTTTTGCCCTTGCGAGCGGAACTGCCCGCCGCCGCGTCCGCGTCCGGAGAAGAAGCTTGAGAATATGTCGTCGCTGTCGCCGAAGTCGGCGAAGCCGGCATTGTTCTGATAGCGGCCGCCAGCGCCGGCCTGCGAGGCGTAGTCGCGATAATAGTTGCGCTGCGCCTGCTCGGCGCCCGTCATGTCGATCTCGCCCCTGTCGAAGCGCTTACGCTTGTCCTCGTCGCCGACGATCTCGTACGCGGCGGAGATTTCCTTGAACCGATCCTCGGCCTGCTTGTCGCCGGGGTTCAGGTCGGGATGCAGTTTCTTGGCGAGCTTGCGGAACGCGCTCTGGATCTCTTTTTGCGTAGCGTCCTTCTTGACGCCCAGAAGCTCGTACGGATCTCGGCTCATACATGTCTCCGTTCAGCCGGCGCGGATCGCCGGCAATCTTTGACATATATATAGGTTGCAAAATTGCGCGGGACGAGAGGCGCGATGTCGCTCCTTTTCTCAAACCAATCGCCGCGGCGAGCGTACTTAGACGCCGGCGATCTTGCGGAGATCGTCGATAGCGCCGGGTCCAGCCGCGAGCACTTTGGCACCCTTGGTCAATCCCGCGCCATTGGTCGGGAAGGGATGGAACCAGCCGCCGGCCTCCTTGACCAGGCAATATCCGGCTAGGCAGTCCCAGGCATGCATGTAGGGTTCGTAATATCCGACGAGACGGCCGGCCGCGACATAGGCGAGCATGAGCGCGCCGGAGCCGTTGCGAATGAAATTGCCGCCTGCTTCCAGTAGTTCCTCGACCATCTTGGCGACTGTGGCGGGCGAAACATGGCTGTTCGCGCCGATACCGGTCACCGCGTTGCGGATATTGCGTTCGGGGCTGAGCTCGAGCTTTTTGCCGTTCAAGGTGGCGCCCATGCCGAGAGCAGCGGCATAGAGCTCATTATGGCAAGGCGAGGCGATGACGCCGACGACAGGCACATCGTCGTGCAGCAGGCCGATCGAAACGCACCAGTTCGGCATGCCGTTGACGAAGGGACTTGTGCCGTCGATCGGATCGATTACCCAGGTGAAGCCCGACGTGCCTAGTGTGAGACCATATTCCTCGCCGAGAACGCCGTCTCCGGGATAGGCTTCGGCAAACCGCGCGCGGATCAGGTTCTCGACCTCCCGATCAGCGATCGACACGACGTCCTGGGGATCGCGCTTCGTCTCAATCACCAGCGTGTCGCGACGCTTGAAATAGTCGAGCGCCACGGCGCCGGCCTCGCGGGCAACAGCCTCGGCTAGGGCCAGACGTGCTTCGAGCCCTGGAATAACGCGCAATGTCATCGCAACATGTCCTTTATCGGAAACGATGGCTGGATACAGCCGCTGAAAGTCGCGCTCGCAAGCCGCTTGGGGCACTGTTGCAAGCGCGTGCAAAACGAACACTTCGCCGCGCGCGATGTCAATATTCGTCATGAAAACTTCATATTGGCTGAGGTCGTTACGGATTGCACGCAAGTGCAACTCGATGCAAAGGTGCGTGCAACAAAAGGATTGCCATGCCGTCTAAATTATTCGTCAGCGCGCAGGAAGTCGCCGAGAGGGCGGGGGTTTCCCGTTCCGCCGTATCGCGAACCTTCACGCCCGGAGCGAGCGTCTCCGCTGACACCCGCAGGCGGGTGCTGGAAGCGGCCGAGGCGCTTGGCTATCACGTCAATCATCTCGCACGCGGCCTGATGCGCAACGAGAGCGGCATCGTGTGCCTGATCGTTTCCGATGTCGCGACGCCCTATCGCTCGGCGCTTTTGCGGGAACTGACCATCCAGTTGCAGAACGCAGGCAAGGTTGCGATGTTCGTCAATACCGATCGCTCGGATGGCAGCGTCGACCGCGCGTTGCAGCAGGCGATCCGCTACCGCGCCGATGCGTCGATCATCCTCTCCGGCCTGCCGGATAAATCGATCACCCAGCTTTGCCTTCGCAGCGGCCAGCGTCTGGTGCTGATCAACCGCGACGACGATCAGCCGGGTCCGTTGAAGATCAATCTCGACGACTATGAGTCCGGCGGCCGGATCGCGACCGCATTCGTTCGCGCGGGGTGCAAAACGCTCGCCTTCGCGAATTCCGAAGCGGGGACGCCAAGCCTGATGGGCCGCGAGCGCGGATTTATTGCCGCCGCCACGAAGCTTGGTCTTGAGGTTGTCGTCGAGCGCTACGGATCGACGGGATACGAGGCGGGCCGTGTGCTGGCGCAGCGCATGCTGACGCGCGCTGAGCGGCCGGATGGCGTGTTCTGCGCGACCGATCTGCTCGCCTGCGGTTTCATGGATGCCGCGCGCCACCAGTTCGGGCTGTCGATCCCGGATCAGCTGTGCGTTGCCGGCTTCGACGATATCGAGCAGGCGTCGTGGTCGTCCTTCAATCTCACGACATTCGCGCAGCCGGTCATGGCGATCGCCACGCAGGCGGTGAAATGGCTCGCCTCGGGCGGCCATGAGGACGAGCCGGATCAGGCTCATTCTGTTCGCTTGAAAGCCGAGCTCATTTGGCGCGGTTCCATCCGCAAGGGCTGATCGAGCTCGTACGGCCAACGCGCCCTAAAATATGGGGGCTTTTTTGGCGCGGGATTGCGTTAGAGCGCCGCTTGCCTTAAACTTGAGTTTATCAAGAAGGTATAATGCGCGCCCATCCATGACATTCCAACCCCGCATGCAGAACAAGATCGAAGGTTTCTCCGTCGTCGGCGGCCTTCACAGGCGATCCTGGAATGGCATCGTCGCGGATGTATGGGATGTGGAATGCGCTCCCTATGCCGGCGGTTATTATGTGTCCAATGATCCCAGGCTGTTCATTCTTCTCGACATGAATGGCGCCGGCCGTTCGACGATGAAGCTGAGCTCGAAGGGCGCGGGTGCCGCGGAAGAGGACGAGAACCAACCGATTTCCTATGTGCCTGCGGGAATGGAGCTCTGGGCCAATCTGAAGAACGTGCAATTTCTTCGTCATCTGGATCTGCATTTCGACGCCGAGATCGTGGCGCGCCGTTTGATGGAGGAGCTCGATCCGGATCGGCTGACGAGCCCACGCTTGCTGTTTTCCGACGAACGCGTGCTGACGCTGTCGCGCATGATCGCGGCCGAATGCATGAACCCGGCGCCGCTGCACGATCTCTATGGCGATGGTCTGGCGCTGGCGCTGATCATCGACGTGATGAAGCTTGGCAAGAGCGAGGTCCGAAAGCGCAGCAAGCTCGCCTCGTGGCAGTTACGCAAGGCAACGGATTTCATCACCGAGAATTGCATGCGCAATATTCGGCTGGAAGAGCTTGCGACGCTGGCCGGGCTCTCGCAATCCCACTTTAGCCACGCCTTCAAGGCCTCCACCGGCATGGCGCCGCATCGGTGGCAAATGAATGCGCGGCTGGAGCGGGCGAAAGAGCTCCTGCTGAACGGCGACCAATCGCTCATGGTCATCGCCGCCGAGACCGGGTTTTCCGACCAGGCGCATTTCACGCGCGTCTTCCGCAAGAACATCGGCACGACGCCCGCCACCTGGAAGAAGGCCCGCGTTGCCTGAACGACACACCATGTGAGCGTTTGGCTGCGTGTTGAAAAATTGCCCAAAAACATTCAATTCGTCCGGGATCGCGACAAGCTGGGCCGTTAAAATTGAGTTAATCACTCATCTTATTCGTGATGTTGGCCGGGCCGTTGGGATGACGGTGGCGTGAGTAGGGTGACGACAAATATGGGTGCGAGAGCAGACCGAGTGATCTTCAAGGCAAAGCTTTTGGCGGGAGTCGCCATCTTCGGCGCGAGCGCCACATTCGCGGTGGCGCAGGATGCGACCGAGCTGAAACCGGTTGTTATCCAGGGTGCAGGCAATTCGGCGGCCGACGGCGCCAGCGAGGCGACCGGCCCCGTGAAGGGCTATGTGGCCAAGAAGAGCACTGCGGGCTCGAAGACGGATACCCCAATCAACGAAATACCGCAGTCCGTCTCCGTCGTCGGTCGCCAGGAGCTTGACGATCGCGCTGTTGTCAACAAGGTCGATGAGGCCCTGCGTTACACGGCGGGCGTCGCCACGCAGACCTTCGGCACCGATCCGGATACCGACTGGTTCTACATCCGTGGTTTCGATGCCGGCCAGAGCGGCATCTATCTCGATGGCCTCAACCTGTTTTCCTATGGTTTCGGCAACTTCCAGATCGACCCCTTCATGCTGGAGCGCGTCGATATCCTGAAGGGGCCGGCTTCGGTTCTCTATGGTGGCGCCAATGCCGGCGGTATCATCGACATGATCAGAAAGCGCCCGACCGATGATCCGCTCTATTATACCGAGATCGGTATCAACTCGAACGGCAACGCGTTTACCGGCTTCGACATCTCCGACAAGGTCGGGTCGAGCGACACGATGACCTACCGCCTGACCGGCAAGATCGCCGGCGGTGATGGCTATACCGACTACACGCATGACCTGCGCGGCTTCGTCATGCCGCAGCTCACCATCTCGCCCGATGATACGACGAGCCTGACCGTCTGGGCCTATGCCGGTGGTCTCGATCAGGTTCACACGGGCAACGGCTTCCTGCCTTACGAAGGCACGGTCGTTGACCGGCCGGGTATCGGCAAGATTTCGCGCCGCTTCTTCCCGGGCGAGCCGGATTTGGATACCGGACGTTACGATCAGCAGATGATCGGCTACGAATTCGAGCACGAGTTCGAAGGCGGCTGGAAATACTCATCGAATGCGCGTTACGGCCATCTCGATAAATATGAGTACCTTGTCTATCCCTCGCTCTATGCCAGCCAGACGGAACTCCAGCGCCTGAACTTCGAGGGCGACACCGGGGTCAATACATTGGCCTGGGATAATCGGATTGAAAACACGTTCGACCTCGGTGCCACTGAGCACAAGGTGATGGTTGGTGTTGATTACCGGCTGTACCGCATCGACAACGTGCAGAATTCCGTCTTCGGCGCCGGCTACCCGGTCCAGCCCTACAACGGCAATCTTGACGTGCTGAACCCGATCTATGGCCAGCCCCAGCCGACGCCCGGAGCGCTTTACAGCGAAGACGTCACGATGAACCAGCTGGGCGTCTATGCTCAGGATCAAGTCCATTTCGGCGATGGCTGGCTGGCAACGCTCAACGGCCGCTACGATTACGTCAACACCAACTTCACCGACCGCCTGGATGCGTCCAAGAGCTTCGACAAATCCGACGGCGCCTGGAGTGGTCGCGCGGGTCTCGCTTACGAGTTCGACAATGGCCTGACGCCCTATGTCAGTGCCGCGACCTTCTTCAACCCGCTGGTCGGCCGTGGCGGACACGGACCGCTGAAGCCGGAAGAGGGCGAACAGTATGAAGCCGGTATCAAGTATGAGCCGACCTTCATGGATGCGTCCTTCACCGCCTCCGTCTTCCACATCAACAAGCGCAACAACTCTGTTTCGATCCCGGTCGCGCCGTGGACGGACCAGCTCGGCGAAGTGGAATCGAAGGGCTTCGAGCTCGAGGCCAAGGTCAATATCGACGATAACTGGAAGCTGCTCGGCGCCTTCGCTGCAACCGATGTCACCGTCATCCAGAATGATCCGAACCCCGGCCTGATCGGCAAGACGCCTTATGTCGTGCCTGACTATACGGCGTCCATGTGGGTCGATTACACCGTGACGAACGGCCCGCTCGAGGGCCTCAGCCTCGGCGCCGGCGCTCGCCACAAGGGCCGTTCCTGGGCGGATGAAGCCAACACGCTTCGGGTCCCAGAATCGACTGTGTTCGACGCAGCAATCCGTTACGAAAAGGAAAACTGGACGGCATCGCTTAACGTCGCCAACCTGTTCGACAAGGAATATGTCGAGGCTTGCCGCACCAACGGCGCCTGCGGCTACGGCGATGCCCGGACCTTCACCTTCAAGCTTGCCAAGAAGTGGTAAGCTGACCGTACTTGCGACAACGGCCGGAGGACGATTTTCTTCGCTCTCCAGCCGTTGTCGTTTTAATGCGGTTGAAACTTAAATGCGACTTGCGGGCGGCCTGATCAGCCAGCCAGCGTGAAATAAATCCAGGCCGCGACAAAGGCAGCGATCACCACGACGATCGAGATCAGCTTGCGCAACCATGGGCGTGGCGGCTTCGGGGTCTTCTGCGGCGCGGGCTTGCGAAACTGGATGACGTTATCGCTCATCTCGCCTGTTTCCTCGTTCTAACGGACGACATCATGCTCCCATAGCAGCGTCAACTTAAATGAAAAAGCCGGTGATCGCGCCGGCTGTCTTTTTTCTGCTTATGGCAACTGAAGTGCAACTCCAGCGGCCGTCATATCAGCCTCTACATTTTGCGGTTTTCCGGCGCGTGTCTGCGCCAGCATATTATGCCTGCCGGGGCGTTTGTTCTCACCTCAGCGCCATGGACAGGGCCATTCCCGTCCCCTATGAAACAAGAGAATTTCTGGTTCATTTGGTGGCTTTATGACTTATCAGTTCACGTCCGGCCATTGGCCCATCGGCGGCGGCGAGACCGGAGAACTTGTTCGCCGTTTCGATTGGGCGGCGACCTCGCTTGGCCCGATCAGCGCGTGGCCGCAGAACCTGAGAATCAAGGTCAATTCGATCGTCAATTCGCCCATCCCGCAGGTGCTGATGTGGGGCGATGATCATGTGATGATCTATAACGACGGCTATGTGGAAATTGCCGGCAATTATCATCCGCGCGCGCTTGGCGCGACGGTTCCCGGCATCTGGCCGGAGATCTGGGATTGGAACAGCAAGATTCTCGAGGCCGGCTTCCGCGGCGAAGTCCAGTCCTACCGCGACCAGAAGATGGTTCTGCATCGCCACGGCGTGCCTGAGGAAGTCGTCTTCGACCTGTTCTACACGCCGATCTACGACGACGACGGCAAGGTGAACGGTGTTCTCTGCACGGTGCTCGAAAACACCGACAAGGTAAAAGCGGTGGCTGAGCTCGCGGAAAGCCGCGAGGAGCTGAAACGGCTGACGGATGCGCTTCCCATCCTCGTCGGTTTCATCGATCGCGGCCATATCTACCGCTTCGCCAATCAGGGCTACATGGAATGGTTCGGCCTGGATGCTGCCGATGTTGTCGGCAAGCATGTGTCCGAGGTGATCGGCCAGGCGAGCTACCAGACACGGCTGCCTCTGGTCGAGCAGGCGATGGCCGGCGACCGCATCATCACCGATACATCGATCGTCCGGCCCGATGGAACCGACCGCAACGTCGAGATACGCTATGTTCCCCGGCGAACATCCAGCGGCGATGTCGAAGGCATCTACGTGGTGATGATCGACATCGAGGATCGCAAGCGGTCCGAAGTCGCCCTGCAGCGGAGCAATGGTCGCTTCCGCGCGGCGGTGAATGCCGTCCACGGCGTGATCTGGACGAACGCTGCCGATGGACGCATGCTCGGCGAGCAGCCGGCATGGTCGGCGCTGACGGGGCAGCCCTTCGAGAGCTACCAGGGTTACGGCTGGGCGGATGCCGTTCACCCGGATGACCAGGAAGGCTCGGTCGAGAGCTGGAAGGCTGCGGTCGCGGCAAAGGCGACCTATGTTCATGAGCACAGGGTCCGGCGGGCCGATGGCGTCTACCGGACGTTCGCCATTCGCGGCGTTCCGATCTTCGACGCTTCGGGCGAGATCGAGGAATGGGTCGGCGTTCACACCGATATTACCGAGCAGCGGGAGGCCGAGGCCAGCCTTCAGGAGCATGCCACCAGCCTCGAACGGCAAGTGCGCCACCGTGTGCGGGCCGAAGAGCAGCTGCGCCAGCTCAACGAAAGCCTTGAGGCACGGGTCGAAGCCGAGATCGCCGAGCGCCATCAGACCGAGCGCGCGCTGCAGCAGGCGCAGAAGATGGAAGCGATCGGCCAGCTGACGGGCGGTGTGGCCCACGATTTCAACAATCTGCTGCAGGTGGTCTCGGGCAACCTGCAGCTCCTGTCCAAGGATCTGATGGGCAACGAGCGGGCGGAGCGTCGCTTGGCGAACGCGCTGGCCGGCGTCAATCGCGGCGCGAAGCTCGCAAGCCAGCTGCTCGCCTTCGGCCGCCGGCAGGCTCTGGAGCCTCGGGTGATCAACATCGCCCGCTTCATTGGCGGCATGGACGATCTGTTGCGGCGTTCGCTGGGCGAAGCGGTCGAGATCGAGGTCATCACCAGCGGCGGGCTGTGGAACACCTATGCCGACCCCACCCAGGTGGAAAACGCGCTGCTCAACCTCGCCATCAACGCGCGCGACGCGATGAACGGTTCCGGCAAGCTGACGATCGAGATGGGCAACGCGGCGCTCGATCAGGAATATGCGCGCAGCCATCAGGAGGTCATGCCGGGCCAGTACGTGATGCTCGCGGTCACCGATACCGGCACGGGCATGTCGCCTGATATCTTGAACAAGGTGTTCGAGCCGTTCTTCTCGACCAAGCCAGAGGGCAAGGGAACGGGGCTTGGGCTGTCCATGGTCTACGGCTTCGTCAAGCAGTCAGGCGGACATGTGAAGATCTACAGCGAAGTGGATCAGGGAACGACGGTACGCATCTACCTGCCACGTTCGGTTGCCGACGAGGACCGTGAAGTGACTGTGCATGGCGGGCCGGTGGTCGGTGGCACGGAGACGGTGCTTGTGGTCGAGGATGACGAGGAAGTCCGCTCGATCGTCGTCGAAACGCTGTCCGATCTCGGCTATAGTGTGCTGACCGCCAAGGACGCGCAGGCCGGGCTGAATGTCATCGAAAGCGGCATGCAGATCGACGTCATCTTCACCGACGTCGTCATGCCCGGTCCGCTGAAGAGCAGCGAGATGGCGCGGCGCGCGAAGGAGCGGCTGCCCGGCGTGGCCGTGCTCTTCACCTCAGGCTATACGGAAAACTCGATCGTGCACGGCGGAAGGCTCGACCCAGGCGTCGAGCTGCTGTCGAAGCCCTATACGAGAGAGGCGCTGGCGCGCCGGCTTCGGCATGTGATCACCAACCAGAAGCAGATCAGCCAGGCGTCGTCGCCGCGAAACACGGCGCCGATCGATCAGCCCGTTGCCGCGGTAGGGCCGCGTATTCTGCTTGTCGAGGACGATTTCCTGATCCGTTCCAACACGGCGGAAATGCTGCTCGATCTCGGGCATCAGGTGACGGAGGCGGCGGATGGCGCGGAGGCGCTGGCGTTCCTGCAGGCCAACGAGATCGACGTGCTGGTCGCGGATATCGGCTTGCCCGATATAAGCGGCATCGACCTTGCCGTTGCCGTGCTTCGCCAGCATCCAGACGTCGCCGTCGTGTTCGCGACGGGCGAACACAGCCTGCCGGCGGGCGCTCCCGCCAAGGCCTTCCTGCTGCGCAAGCCCTATTCCGAGATGGAATTGAAATCGGCCGTCGAGCGCGCCTGGGCGACCAAGCGTCAAGGGTAGCCCAACCCCGCGAACGACGACGCCGGCCAAACGATTGGCCGGCGCATATACTGTTGTCGTGAAACTCAGGCAGCGTTCGGATAGCGCGAGGCGTACCAGTTGCGGAAGAGTTCGTACTGCTTCTCGAGATGGCGGCGCTGCGAGGCGCTGAGCTTGTCGCTCTCGTTGAAATGCAGCGAATAGCGCTCGTCGCCGTTCAGCACCAACAGATATTTGTAGTGCAGCACGAGATCCGGGCCCTCGTCATAGGTCGAGAGCACCATCAGCGCTTCCTCCAGTTCACGCGCATCGCGGCGTGCCTGGGCGTCGCCCTTGGCGGCCTTCTCGCAGAGCGAGACGAGGTGCAGAACTTCCTTGGGAAGCGCGTTGCCGATGCCGGTGATCGCGCCGCCCGCACCGCAATTGACGAAGCCGTGGTAGACGCCCGTATCGACGCCGACCATCAGGGTCAGCGCGTCGTCGCCGGCGGTGATGTTTTCGGCTGCGTAAGTCATATCAGCCTTGCCGCCGAATTCCTTGAAACCGACAAGGTTGGAGAAGCGCGAGCGGAGGTCGAAGAACAGGTCGGCGCGGGTGGCGAAGCCGTAGTAGGGGCTGTTGTAGATGACGGCGGGCAGGTCCTTGCCGGCGGCCAGGACGGCCGAGAAATGATCACGTTGTGCTGCGACCGAAGAGCCACGCGACAAGACGCGCGGAATGACCATCAGGCCCTTGGCGCCGACCTTGGCGGCATGCGCGGCATGGCTGACGGCCGACTGCGTGTTGATCGCACCGGTGCCGACGACGACGGGGACGCCCGCTTCCGCGAGCCGCTTGACGCCTTCCTGGCGCTGTTCGTCGGTCAGAAGCGGCCAATCACCCATCGAGCCGCAATAGACGACGCCCGACATGCCGGCCGCGACGAGTTCCTTGCCCTTTTCGACCAGCGCGTCGAAGTTCGGGCTACGGTCGGGATTGCACGGCGTCATCAGCGCCGGGATGCAACCTTTGAAAACTGAATCTGCCATCTGCTTTTTCCTGTTATAATCGCCGAATGAGGGCCAGAAGGAAACTCCGCCCATTTGCTGATGGCCGTATTTATCATCATGCCGACTTCTTGTCGACAATAAAAATACAAGCGAAGATCGCTCTGGGAGTTAGAGCGGCAACCGTGCGGTCTGCCGGTTGTCGGCGGTGATGTAGGAGCGAATCTGGCTGACGATCTGGTCGGCATGGGCGGCGGCCAACTTATCGGCGGCGTCGATGTCGTGATTGATAATCGCCTGGATCATATCCTCGTGCTCGCCGACGTATTGCCGTGGCAGCACGTCGTTGAAGGAAGAATAATAGAGCCTGAGGATCCTGCGGCCCTGGTCGAGCAATCGGGTGAAGAGATCCGTGTAATAGCGGTTGCGGCCGGCCTCGGCGATGGCGACGTGGAAATCGCGGTTGGTGGCGATCATCCCCAGTACATCGCGCGCCTCGACGGCGGTCTGGAACTGCAGCTGCAGCGCCCGGATGCCGTCGATGTCGGATGCTTGATGATTGGCCGCCGCGAGCCGCGTCGTCACGCGGTACATCAGCGTCAGCGCATCGAAGAACTCGCCCAGCCCGAGAAAGTCGATGTTGGAGACAATCGTCGTGCGATTGGTAAGCGTGGTGATCAGCCCCTCGGCCGCCAGCCGTACCAGAGCCTCGCGGATAGGGGTGCGCGACAGCGCAAAACGGTCCGAAAGCTGCTGCTCATCAACGGGGCTGCCGGGCGCCAGCTTGAGCTCGATGATCTCGTTGCGCAGGGTTTCATAGACCGTCGAGACGCCGTAGCCTCGTTTGTGTACCGGCTGCTTCTCCGTGTCGTCCACCAACTGTCGTCCTCCATAGGCTGCCGCAAATTCTTGTCTTTTGCTGCATATCAGCGAACGCGACGAAGCATCAAATAATATATTCTATGTCGACACTGGTGCATGCATCACTCATAAAAAGCTGAGGACTATTGTCATGAATCAAGCGGCCATGCTGGCGTCGTGATATGGCTCGGTCCGTCTCCATGAGATCTTTGGTCTTGTGGGGTGGATGGACGATAATGCCGTCATAGATTTATCCGCTATGGCCCGTTTGAAGGCCGAAACTGATTGAAGGATTGAATGCATGTCGATTGCGACTGAGATCTCGCCGGTAACCGAGGACACGCGCACCAAGCGACTGAAAGCCGCAACGCATGCAGCGCATGAGCGCCTGGACAAGCGCATCATGCAGCTCAATCCCTTCGCGGACCGGGAGAGCTACGCTCGCCTCGTTACCATGCAGTACCTGTTTCACCGGGATCTCGATGCCCTGTTCTTCAACGAAGAGCTCGACGCCTTGCTTCCCGATCTCGCCGGTCGCCGGAGGCTGGCACTCATCGAGCAGGATTTTGCCGATCTCGGCGTCGCGATGCCGCAAACGGAGAGCGCACCAATATTCGCCAGGGGAGAGAAGGTTGCACTCGGGGAAGCCCTCGGATGGCTCTACGTGATCGAAGGTTCCAATCTCGGCGCCGCCTTCCTGTTGAAATACGCGGCCAAGCTCGGCCTCGACGAGAACATGGGCGCGCGCCACCTCGCAGGTGCGCCGGAAGGACGTGGCCTGCATTGGCGCACCTTCACGGCAGCGCTCGATAGCGTGGATCTGAGCGAGGACGAAGAGCGGGCGGCCATCGCCGGTGCGGACGCCGCCTTCGCGCGCGTCTACGATTTCGCGGAACTTGCCTTCGCCGGGCGCTGACCTCGCCTAGCCCTATCGCTCCAACCTGTGCCGGCGACCCAGCCGGCTCAGGTCAGGATCAGGAAATTGGCGCAACTCGCATCGACGCTTCCGATGCGGATTCGGTGTTCGGTCGCGGCGGAAAGCGGCCGGAAAATAACCCGCTTGGCCGCCTTCGCGCGCCGCAGCAATTCTTCGCCGGCAAACAACAGCCCGTCTTTCTCGGTCATTTCGTAGGCGACATGGCCGTTATGCCCGTCATCGGCAATTGTGATCGTCCCCAATCCTGAACGCATTATGTGAACCTCCGTCGCATTGCACATATCGTGCATTAGGGAGATAAAAAGTTCAACGCTTGGAAAGGGTTGTCCACCTTTTGGAGAAGGGGTGGCGGACAAAGAAAAAGCCTCGCGAAGGGCGAGGCTGAAGTTTCGGCCGCATCGGGGAAAACGAATGCGACCAAAGCGCTCTTAGCCTATTGCCCGCGTCGTTAACAGGCCAGAATCTGTCGGTTTGGTACGCATCGCAAGAATATCTCGGCCGGCGCAGTGCTTGACGGCGCAAAGATGTATAGACAAAATTTCCGATGATAACTGGGTCGCCATCGGATTGCCGCCCCGACTTTGAGAATACGGGGTGCCGGCATGCGAAAGCGATTGAACCACGATGCGATGGCTGCTGTGGGTTTCATCGAGCCATGGAGCGTGAAGGCCGGCTCCGCCACGGGCGCCTTTCTCTCCTGCGTCGATCCGAACGCAAGCGTCAGGATCGTCACGCTTGATCGCGACGAGGCGGAGGCAGTCGATTGGGAGATCGCACGGCTTTCGGATGCGCTTTCGATCCGCGAGTACGAACTCGGTTCCTGGGCCGAGATTCCGGCTACAGCTCTTCGGTCTGACGTCTATGAACTGTCCCTTGAAATCCTCTTCACCAGGAACGAGACAACGAAGCCGGTTGTCGCGATCGGTCCTCTGCTCTTGAACCTGGAGCCGGATGGCCGTCTGGTTGCCGTGATTGATGGTCAAAGCCATACCGTCGCGGAAATCCGTAACGAGCGATGGTATCAGTTCGACGTCACGGTCTCGCCGAGCGCGGTAGGTTACAGGGTCAGGCGTGCTCACCAGCAGGTCGTCGCGGAAAGCACGATCCCGCGCGTCGCGGCGAATATCGCCAGGCCGATCTGCATCGGCGGCGTCTTGGATCGCTCGCGACAGACTTTGAACGCCAGGCTTGGCCGCATCCGGCTAACCAGCGCCGACCACGAGACGGAGTGGCGCTTTCCCACGCGCGGCCCGTTAAGCGATATTCCGCCAGTCCAGCAAGGCGACCCGGCGATCATCCTCCACAATACGCCGACATTTGCGGTCGCCTCGCCGCGCTTTTCCGGCGAGATCCATGATCCCCGTCTGGCCCCTGATCAATTCGATGCCATCCACCTGCACGACGATGACTTCGGCGGTTTCGACTGGGCGGCGGATATGACTGTTCACATCCCCGAGGATGCCCGATCCGGCGTCTATGCGCTTGAGATAAAGACCGATCGCGGCGTGGAGCGGCTGCCTTTCTTCGTTCGCCCGAGGGAGCCTCAATCGAACGTGGCGGTGCTTCTGCCGACCGCGACCTATCTCGCCTACGCCGACGAACAACTGCCACCGCATCGCTACCCCTGGCATGGCAGCGACCGGGCACACCTGTTCGCGATCGACAACAATTTTCTCAGCCTCTACGACACGCACAGCGATCTCAGCGGCGTCGGCCTGACCTCGAGCCGGCGCCCGCGCGCGACATTGAGGGACGACTATCACTACTCGCTGTCGAACTCGCCGCATCTGCTTTCGGTCGATCTGCAACTGCTGAAATTCTACGCGCGACATGGCATCGCGGTCGACGTGATGACCGATCGCGATCTTCACGATGAAGGCTTGGAGAGCCTGTTGCCCTATCGGCTGGTGCTGACAGGCAGTCATCCGGAATACTGGTCGTCGGCGATGATGAACGGGCTGGATCGCTATCTAGGCTCCGGCGGCAGCCTCGGCTATCTCGGCGGCAATGGTTTTTACTGGGTGGTCGCCTTTGACGGCGACAAGATGGAACTGCGGCGCGGCAAGAACGATATCTGGAGTGGCCGGCCGGGCGAGATGCACCTCTCGATGACGGGCGAGCCGGGTGGCAACTGGGAAGATCGCGGCAACCGGCATCCTCAGGCGCTTGTCGGTGTCACCTATGTGATCATGAGCTTCGGTCCATCACGTCCCTACCGCCGGCTGGATGGGAGCTACGGCGCCGAATATGCTTGGCTGTTCGATGGCGTCGGCGAGGTCTTCGGCGATAGTGGCACGGTGCTCGGCGGCGCGGCAGGATACGAGGTGGATGCCGTACTGCGCTCGGAGGAGACCCCTGCTAACCTCGTTCGGCTGGCGGTCGCGGATGGTTTCGACGACAGCTTTCAGGTGCGCCCCGATCTCTGGCTTGCCGATGGTGAAGCGGAGCGGGCCGCGATGCGGCGATCGGATATGACGATCTACCGGCACGAGGCCGGCGGATTGGTGTTTTCCGCCAGCTCTGTCGCGTGGATCGGCGCGCTGCCGGCGCCGGGAGAAGACAATGACGTCGGCCGCATCATGCTCAATCTCGTCGGCCGGTTCAGAGCTTAAAGCGCATCATCCTGCTGCGAACCTGCGCGGATCGCCGCCAGCACTTCCTTCTGGATGGAGATGAAGTCCGAGGTCGAGATCATATCCTGATGTCTCGGGCGCGCCAAGCCGACGTGGAAGGTCGCGTTGATGCGGCCGGGATTGATGCTCATCGAGATGATGCGGTCGGAGAGGTAGACGGCCTCTTCGACGTCGTGGGTGACGAACAGCACCGTCAGGCGATGCTCCTCCCAGATCTGCGTCAACAGTTCCTGCATCTGGTGGCGCGTCAGCGCATCCAGCGCCCCGAAGGGTTCGTCCATCAGGAGCATCTTCGGTCGATAAGACAGCGCGCGCGCGATGGCGACGCGCTGCTTCATGCCGCCGGATAGCTGCGAGGGGAAGGCATCGGCGAAACGGTCGAGCTTGACCAGATTGATATGGTGCCGCGCGACTTCCCTGCGTTCGGCAGCCGACAGGCCCGCCGCCTGAAGCGCAAACTCGACATTCTGCTGCGCAGTCAGCCAGGGCAGCAGCGTGTAGGACTGGAAGACGACGCCGCGATCGAGGCCGGGGCCGACGATCGGCGCGCCATCGGTCAACAGCACCCCGTCGTTGAATTTCTGCAGGCCGGCGACGATCGACAGAAGCGTGCTCTTGCCACAGCCGGAAGCGCCGACCAGCGACACGAACTCGTTGTCCGCCAGTTCCAGATCGATGTCGCTGAGGGCGTGAACGCTTCGCTTGCCCGACCCATACCACTTGTTGAGCGATTGGATCTTCAGTTTCGGTTCAGTCATATCAATGTCTCGACGTATAACGGAAGAAAACACGCTCGAGAGCCTTCATGCTCTGATCGGTGATCAGACCAAGTATGCCAAGAAGCAGGATGTAGCCGATGATCGTCTGCGTCTGGAAATAGCGCTGGGACACCACGATGCGGTAGCCAAGCCCCGAGGTGGCCGCGACAAGCTCGGCCAGAACCAACCACGTCCAGGCCCAACCCATGCTGATTCTGAGCGTGTCCCAGATCCCCGGCAGCGACGACGGCAGAACGATGCGCCAGAGGATCTTCGGTTCCGACAATCCTAGCGTTCGGCCAAGTCCGACGAAGTCGGGCGGCACGCGCTTGACGCTGTCCATCACCATCAGCACCTGCTGGAAGAACGTGCCGATCCAGATGATGACGAATTTCTGGATGTCGCTCGTTCCGGCCCACAGGATCGTCAGCGGCACGAAGGCGACGACAGGCATGTAGCGGACGAAATCGATGAACGGTTCGATCGCCGCTTCCCAGGTACGGTAGCAGCCGATCATGATGCCGATCGGGATCGCCATCAAGGACGCCAGCGCGAAGCCGACGAGCATTCGGTAGATGCTGATGCCGGCATCGTTGAGCAACGTCCCGTCGAGTGTCAGCTCCACCATCTTGGTCCAGACAGCGCCCGGGCTCGGAAGGAAGATGGGCTTGACCCATCCGGTCGCGGTCGCTGCCCACCAAAAGGCGAACAGCAGCGCGAAGACGCACACCGCGATCAGGAGGAACGTTTTTGCGCCGAGCGGATCACCGATGCGGAATGCACTGGGCGGTCGCCCGACACCCGCGCGCGAGGACGCGCGGGTGTCGGTGCTGGCAGACGAGGATTGTGATGCCGACATGGATGATCCGTCTTGAGTAGCGCGTTACTTGTTGGCCGCGTCGACGAAGGACGAGTCGATCATCTGTTCGGCCGTCACGTCCTGGGTCAGGATCTTGGCAAGCTTTGCGGCCTTGAGCACATCGACGAAGGTCTTGGTCTTGAACTCGCCGGCCAAGGCCTTGGACGCTTCGGCGGTCGTGTAATACTGCACGCCGTCGAATGCGGTTGCGAGGTCTTCAGGCGATGCGCCCACGGCCTTGGAGATGATCGCGCGGTCCTCGGCGGTGTTGGCCTTGTAGTCGGCAAGTGCTGCGTCCCAGGCCTTCAGCATGGCCAGAACCTGGCCCGGCTTGGACTTCAGAACGTCTTCGCGAACAACCAGAACGTCGGAAACGAGGCCCGGATCCTTGCCGGCTTCGAAGAGAAGCTTGATGGCCTTGTCCTGTGCACGTGCGGTGGAGATATAGGGCTCGTAGGTCACGGCAACGGGCACCCGGCCGGCGATCAGAGCGGAGCCCGCATCGGCGGCCGGCATCGGAACGCGGGTGATGTCGTCGATGGTCATGCCGTTGGCAGCGAGCGCGTAGTTGAGCAGGATGTCGCTGGTCGTGCCTTCTTCATAGGCGACACTCTTGCCCTTCAGGTCGGCGACGCTGTTGATGTCGTTGCCTGCGAGGATGGCGTCGGCCGTGAGGCTGAAGTCGAGGAGCGAGACGATCTTCACCGGCAGGCCGGCGGCGACCATGCCCATCGCGGTGTGGGTCGCGATGTTGGCTGCGTCCAGCTGACCGCTGGCGAGCGCTGCGTTCAAGTCCTTGTCTTCGGTGAAGTTGACCAGCTCGACTTCTTCGAGACCGGACTTCTTGAACAGGTCCTTGTTGGCCGCGACGTGCCACTGGCCGTAGCCGAGCCACGGCTCGATGCCGAGCTTGAAGGTGCCAGCTTCCGGCTTGGTGGGAATGTCAGCTGCTGCAGCCGGGACAGCCTGCGTGAGAGCGCCGATCACGCCGGCGACGATGGCCAGGCGCGACATGTGAGACTTGATCGATGCGTATGTCATGGTAACCCCTCTTTTCTACGATGATGTGTTCGCTAGGCTCGAAGCCGAGACGTCATTCGTGTGTTTTGTATGTTCAGCCTATATTTTGGGCGGTCGGCGGAACAGCATTATGTATAGTCATTTCTTTGCCCGAACTTGTAAATCTGAATCTGCGCGATACCGCCGATTGACGCCTCGCAAAACCAGAAAACCTCTACCCCTCTATGAATGTGCTTGTCGATTTCAGCAATCGCCGATGTCGCGTTTTGGCGAATTCGTGATGGTGCAAAACGCTCATCTCACGCCTGCTCCGGATCGATCGCGTCGAGGAACCGGGTCACGATATCCGCGCCCTCGGTCGGCTCGCTGCCAACCATGACAGCCGTTGAAAAGCCGATCAGCGAGGGCGTCGGATTATGCGTGGCCGCGCCGGCGCGAAGGTTCATGACCAGCGTCGGGCAGAGGAAGAGCCCGAGCCGGATCACCGTCCGCCAATCCTGTGGAAGTAGCGCACGGTTTTTCAGCTCCGTAAGCAACGGCTTCCACAGCGCCGTTGCCTTGACGTCGAGAAGGGCCTGACGGACCGGGCTCGGCTGCCAGTCGAAATCGGCATGCAGCGTGCCATTTTCGTAGCGCGCCCGGGCTTCGAACTTTTGCTCGGCCAACGCCGGCTCGTAGAGCCAAAGCGGATGCGCGAAGATGTTGTGGAAGGTGGTTTTGACCTCTGCAAGCAGCGTCGGAATGTGCTCGCCGGCGAAAGCCGGGTCGAAGAAGGCAAGCGATGCGCCGTCCTCGCTCTTGCGATACCAGACGTTCGCGTTGTGGGCGTCGCCATGGGCGGTGACGCCGCCGGCATCGGCGAGGCGAAGCGGCGCCAGCCGTTCGTGCGCATCGTTAAACAACTCGCCGACCGTCTTTTCATAGGCAATGCCGTTGATGACAAAGCGCGCCGCCGCGAATTCGCTCCAATCGAGCGAAACGCCGGGGAAGGCGAAGTGTTTGCCGATGTAAAAGCTCTCGTAGCGCCCGCCCGGAAATGTCGCGCCAGGTTCGCTGACGAGGCGGGCGGAAAACAGGCGGTGTACGGGCTCTTCAGCCACCTGTCCCGGCGTCACCGGGTGCAGCGTCTCCAGATAGACCTTCAGCACGGCCTCGCTGAGCTTGCGCTCGGCATCCACCGCCTCAGCGGCTGCGGCCGCGTCTGGCTCGAGATCGATCGCGCGCAGCACGTCGGAGAACCGGGGGTCGAAGCGGCGTTTGTAGACGAGGATCTGTTCGCCGGGCAGGGTCGACATCATCACCGGCTGATCGACGGGAAGTCCCGCGCGCGTCAGAATATCCGCGCGATAATATTCGCCGCCCATCTTCTCCTCGCCTTCCTCCTGGTGGAATTTGAAGAAGTATTTCTCCTCGCCGCTTTCGAAGAAGCCGTTCAGCGAGTTCAGGCTGTACTGGTCGAAATTGATCGCAAGGTTCCGCGCATCGAGCTCGAACAGATCGAAGAGCAGCTCGGCGAGAAGTGTCTCGGCCACGCCATCGCGCTTCTTGGCGTGATCGCGGATAATGGCGGTTCGGCTGTTGGTCTGGCTCATGGAATGCGTTTCTCGAATATACTGGGCGTTGACGCGTGTTGTCAGGCAGGCTTGTGGGTTGGGCGATACCGGCTGCCGAGGGAGTAGCGGCTGCCGACATGGGTGAAGGTGTTGACGGTCGCGACCGTGGCGCCGGTCCAGGTCTTGCGGTGCAGAACGAGGCAGCTGTCGCGCTCGGGCATCTGCAGCAGCCGCGCCTGCTCCGGGCCGGCCGGCACCGCGCTGATCAAGTGTTCGACCTCGGTCAGCGGCGTGCAGCGCTGCAGATATTCGAGTGTCGCGATCGAGGTGAAGTCCTGATCGAGATAATGCGGAACGAGAGCGGGGTTCACGTACCGCTCTTCCAGCTGCACCGGGACGTCATTTTCGAAATGCACGACGAGCGAGTGGTCGACGGGTTTGACCCGATCGAACTCGAATGCGTCGATAATCGCGGCCGTGGGATGTTCGACGCGTTCAAGCAGGATGACGCCGGCGCGATGCTTGCCGCCGCGATCGCGGATCTCGTTGATGATGTTGCTGACTTCGATCAGAGTCGACTGCGCCTTGGGCGGCGCGACGAAGGTGCCGACGCCTTGGACCCTGCGAAGATGGCCTTCCGAGGTGAGTTCGCGCAGCGCACGATGGACGGTCATTCGGGAGACGCCCAACGAATTCACGAGGTCATTTTCGGAGGGTAGCCGGGCATTCTGCGCCCACTTGCCGCTGCCGATGTTCGCGAGCACGAAGTCCTTGACCTTCTCGTAGAGCGGCGATGCCGAATCCGAAAGTGCACTCAATGACAAACTCTCCAGTTCGTTCTCGTGAACGGTTATCGCGTGGCGAACCTCAATCCGCGATCTCGACGATGGTCTTCAATTTCTGGCTCTGGCCCTTGAGCAGCCGCTGATAGGCATCCGGAACATCGTCGAGTGACGCCAGAACCTCGCTGAACTCGATGAGCGCCGGCGCCAACTCAGGCAGCAGGGCGATCGCTTCCGGCAGCTCGGCTGCGAAAGCATGGCAGCCGACCAGCGAAATTTCCCGTTCGACCAGGATATTCGGATCGAGATCCAGTTTACCATGGCTGATGCCGACAAGCGCCAGGGCGCCGCCGCCGGCAAGTAGATCAAGTCCGGCGGCAATCGCATGAACATTGCCCGTTGCATCGATGGCATAGCGCAGCCGTTCACCACTCAGCGCGGCGTCGATCGCTGCCTTGTCCAGAGCGACCGCCGTCCCGCCACAGATACGCGCGACCAGCGCTGCGCGCTCGGCATTGGTATCGGCAAACAGAAGCCTACCCTTATGAAGCCTCGACAGCAGCAGACCGCTCAAGCCGCCGATCGTGCCGCAACCGATAACGAGAACCGCTTCGCCCTGCGCCGCGTTGAGGCGCCTGACAGCGTGCAGCGCTACCGCCAGCGGCTCGGCCATCGCCGCGACCTTGGGTGCTAGCGATGGCTCATGCTTGAAAAGCAGCTTTGCCGGCAGCTGAACCTGCTCGGCAAAACCGCCGTCGCATGCTTCTCCGACGAAGCCCAGCGCCTCGCATATGTTGCTGCGACCGGACAGGCAGGCCGGGCAGGTGCCGCAGTAGACGCGCGAGTCGGCCGCCACGTAGTCGCCGACCTTGAGATGCTCGACACCTTCGCCGACATCAGTCACTCGGCCGCAAAACTCGTGGCCTACCGTCGACGGGCGTCTGCTGATCCACTGGCCGGTGCGGTAGTTGTGCAGGTCGGAGCCGCAGATGCCGGCGGCGCGAACCTCCACATTGACGAAGCCACTGGGTGGGGCCGAAGGCGGGTCGATCGCTTCGACCCGCAAATCCCCAGCATCGTGGAGGCGCACCGCTTTCAAGGGCTCAACCTTTCGTCTTCAGGTAGGCGTCGCGCACGTCGGATACGGCATTGGCGTGCGAGGAGAAGCCTTCGTAGAGCGCAAGCTTGTGCGCATGGGCGGCGAACTCGGGATAAGCAGGCGCCGTGACGTAGCCGATCGAGCTGCGCTTGACGAAGTCGGTGACGGAAAGCGGGCCATAGGTGCGCGCCCACCGGCTGGTCGGCAGAACGGCATTCGGGCCCAGGCAGAAATTGCCGATGCTGACGGGCGTGTGCGGTCCAAGCAGAATTTCGGCGGCTTCGGTGATGTGGCCGAGGTGTGCAAAGGCGTCGGTGGAGAGAATTTCGAGGTGCTCGGGCGCGTAGGCGTTGACGAAGGCGTAGCTCTCCTCGATCGAGGAGGTCAGCACGACGCCGCCGCACTTGCCTGTCAGCACGGTCCTGGAGAAGCCGACGCGCTGTTCCGTCATCCGACCCCAATGCTCCGGAAGCGCCGCGATGGCTTCTTCCGCGACACGGCGGCTGTGGGTGACGAGATAGGCGGACGAATCCGGGCCGTGCTCGGCTTCGATCAGGAGGTCGAGTGCCGCAAGACCGCCATGCACGGTGTCGTCGGCGAAGATCATCGCCTCGGAGGGGCCGGCCGGCAGGCCTGTGTCGATCACGCCGGAGAGAAGACGCTTCGCGGCGACGACCCACGGGCTGCCTGGCCCGACGATCTTCAGCGCCGGCTTGATTGTTTCCGTGCCATAGGCGACGGCCGCAACGGCCTGTGCGCCGCCAACCTTGTAGACGGTGTTGACGCCAGCAAGACGGGCGGCCACTAGCGTCGCGGCGTCCACGCTTCCATCCGGCGCCGGTGGGGTGACGATTGCAAGGTTCGGCACGCCGGCAACCACGGCCGGAACCGAGGTCATCATCGTGACCGAGGGGAAGGAGCCCTTTCCGCGCGGCACATAGAGCGCGACGGACTGGATCGGCGTGAAGCGGTCGCCGGCGAAGGCGCCCGGGCGAATTTCCTTCAGCCACATGGCCTCGGGCTTCTGCTCCTCGTGGAAGGTGCGGATGTTGGATATGCCGAACTTGATCGCCTCGATGACGTCGTCCTCGACAAGCTTGAAGGCGGCGTCGAACTCTGCCTCGGTCACCTGGATCGAGCTTTCCGACACGTCCGCCTTGTCAAGCTCGCGGCCGAAGCGTGCAACGGCCTGGTCGCCTTCCGTGCGGACCGCCTCGAGGATCGGGCCCACCTTCTCGATAAAGCCGGAAATGTCGGTCTCCGACCGGCGAAGCAGAGCCGATTTCTCGTCTGAAGAAAGCTTCGAATATTCGTAAAAGGAGACTTCAGTCATTGTGCACGTAACCTTGTTGGCGTCTTGGGCAAGCGCCGGCGAAAACCCAGCAATGGGCACAGCTTCGCCGCCGATGTCCGTTCGATCGGCTGTCTACTCAAACCAGTGGCTCAGGTCGAGGATTGATGTTCCGCTTTATTTATTTTGGTCGAGTGAAACATGTATATACATGCCATGTCAACGCACTTTGCGACGAGAATTGTGCGCTGCAACTTAAGCGTGGTCATGCGTCAGATGGAAGCGAGGAAGCCGCCGTCGACAGGTAGGCAATGGCCGGTGATATAGCCTGCCGCATCACTGGCGAGAAACACGACGGCGCCCCCAAGATCGGCTGCTTCGCCAAAGCGGCGCTGCGGGATCCTTGCCAGCATGCGCGTCTGCCAGTCGTCATCCTCATAGAAACCGTCGGTCATCGCTGTCCTGAAATAGCCGGGCGCGATCGCGTTCACGCGGATGCCGGCCTCGGCCCATTCGGCGGCAAGCGCGCGGGTCATTCCGAGCAGGCCGGACTTGGAGGAGCCGTAGGGAACGGCGGTGGGTACGCCGACAAAGGACGTGAGCGAGCAGAGATTGATGATGCTGCCGCCGGTCCCTTGCTTGGACATGCGCTTCGCCGCCGCCTGCGACCAGAAGAACGCGCCCTTGAGATTGGTTCCGACAATACGGTCCCACAGCGCTTCGTCCACATCGAGCGAAGGCGCTACCTGCTCGATGCCGGCATTGTTGACGAGAATGTCGATCCTACCGGTCAAAGCGCAGGCCTGCTCCAGCGCGGCGTCGATCGAGGCGAGATCGCTGACATCCTGCGCGATGGCAATGCAGCGCACACCCCGGCCTTCAACCTTGGTTTTCGTGTCCTGCAGCGACGCCAGCTCTCTCGCCGTTATGCAGAGGTCGGCGCCCGCATCCGCCAGCGCAAGGGCGATCGCCTGGCCAAGGCCGCGGCTGGCGCCGGTGACGACGGCGACCCGCCCCTTCAGATTGAATGAATGTCCGGACATGTGATCCCTCCGATGTTGCGCCGAGGAAAGCATCTTTCCGCGATCATATCTATACATATAACGGTCATGGTTAGTGGCGCCGCCGTCACTGGCCTTCGTCAGGGATGTTCAGCAGATGTCCGCAAGCCTTGCAATGCACGGCGTCGGCATCATGGCGCTGCAGGCCGCATTGTGGGCAAGGGAAGTTCACCTTGTAGGGTCGAACGACCGCCTGCGCGAGGCGGACGAAGAGCGAAATGCCGACGATCATCGTCACGATCGATGTCAGCTTTCCCATGACACCGGGCAAGGTGATGTCGCCGAAGCCTGTCGTCGTGACCGTCGCCACGGTGAAGTACAGGGCGTCGACAAAGCCTTCCCATCCGCCCTGGCCGTAGAA
This sequence comes from Rhizobium sp. 16-449-1b, assembly GCF_017741935.1. Taxonomy (GTDB): domain Bacteria; phylum Pseudomonadota; class Alphaproteobacteria; order Rhizobiales; family Rhizobiaceae; genus Rhizobium. Next base: position 399,988 of record NZ_JAGHMH010000028.1, read on the forward strand.
GAAGGTCGTATAGACGAAGCCGGTGACGATGAAGAGGAAGACCACCAGGTTGACGCAGGCGCGTACCACGTCCAGCAGATGCGCGCAGCCGAGCCGTCGCAATCCCTCCTTTAGGAATGGGCTGTTGCCGATCGCCCAGATCCGCATCGCCCGCAGGAAGGTGAAGTTGAACAAGAGATCCGGAAGCAGCAGTGTCGCCAGGATGAAGAGGTCTATCCAACTCATCGGCCGCTTCGCGAAAGCCTTTACGTTTCCCGCGATGATGGCCTGGGCGATGAGTTCGATCGCCACCCACACGGCAATCATATAGTCGATGATGAGATAAGAAGGCCCGGTCCGCAGATATGGGCCGAACAGGAAGAAGGCCAGGATGGCGAGATCCACGAAGGCAAGCAGACCCTGCAGCTGAAGCGAACGGACACCCCTTCCGCGTTGCAGCCAGTTCAGTTGTTTTCGGAGTTTCTTGACGATGCTGCCTGCGTCGCCTGAATCGGTGTGCGCGTTGCTCATGCGCCAGAACTATCAATCGCTTTCAGCTTTTCAACCGCCAAGCTGCCGCACCTATTAAATCCAGGCCTCGGTGCAGCTGCCTAAATTCGCCGCCCTTGCCGCCGCTTTTTTTGGCATGCGCGAGCAAGCCATGCGGAAATAGCGCGTTTTTCGAGTTGGCACGCATGTTGCATTTGAAAGGGCAGAGTTGGTGGCTAGGGTTCCGGCACGTAAATGTGTGACTGGTCCGAGAGCTGCCACCGGTTGGGGGAGAAATCCCACCGGGTGCACGGCGGGACAAAAGCCCGGGAGACCTCGTAAGCCAAGGGATTGGCGGTGCGATGGTCTGTGCCAATCCCTTTTTCTATACGCAAAAGGGGAATTTCAATGCAGACTTTTTCGAAGATCATTTCAGTCGCAGCACTTTCGACAGCGCTGGTATTCGGCTTCGGCGCTGGCGCCCGGGCCGAGCAGAAGACCGATTTCAAGGTCGCCTGGTCCATCTATGTCGGCTGGATGCCATGGGGCTATGCCGCCGACCACGGCATCGTCAAGAAATGGGCCGATAAATACGGCATCAAGATCGAGGTCACGCAGTTCAACGACTACGTGGAGTCGATGAACCAATATACGGCCGGTGCCTTCGATGCGGTCACGCTCACCAATATGGATGGCCTGTCCATTCCGGCCGCCGGTGGCGTTGATACCACCGCCGTCATCGTCGGTGACTTCTCGAACGGCAACGACGCCGTCATCCTCAAGGACAAGGCGAGCCTCGCCGACGTCAAGGGACAGAACGTCAATCTCGTCGAGTTCTCCGTTTCGCACTACCTGATGGCGCGCGCGCTTGAGAGTATCAAGCTGACGGAGCGCGACGTGAAGGTTGTCAATACGTCGGATGCCGACATGGTCGCCGCCTACAAGACGCCCGAAGTGACGGCTGTCGTGACCTGGAACCCGCTCGTCTCCACCATTCTCGAAGACCCGACGGCCAAGAAGGTGTTCGACAGCTCGCAGATTCCGGGCGAAATCATCGACCTCATGGTCGCCAATACCGGCGTGCTGAAGGACAATCCGAATTTCGGCAAGGCACTCGCCGGCATCTGGTACGAGACGACCGCCCTGATGGCCGCCGATAGCGCCGAAGGCAAGGCGGCGCGCGAGGCGATGGGCTCCGCGTCCGGTACCGATCTCAAGGGATACGAGGCGCAACTGGCCGTAACCCGTCTGTTCGACAAGGCGGCGGATGCCGTGGCCTTCACCGCTTCGCCGAACCTGCCCAAGACCATGGACCTCGTGCGCAACTTCCTGTTCGAGAAGGGGCTGCTCGGCAATGGCGCGCCGTCCGCCGATGTCATCGGCATCGAGATGCCCGATGGCAAGGTTCTCGGCGACGCCGGCAACGTCAAGCTTCGCTTCACGGAAACATACATGAAGGCTGCCGCCGACGGCGCGCTTTAAGCGATGCCGACACCGGCGCGGGAACTCGCGCCGGTTCGTTGTCTAACGTGAACGGAGCATCTTCATGCGCTGGATAAACACGAGGCCGAGCAAAGGGGCGCAACTCGCCCTGATGCTGTTGCCGTTCGTGCTGCTGGTGATCGCCTATGCCTTCGGCTCGGCGGCGCGGCTGGCGGAAAACGCCAACGACAAACTTCTGCCCACGCTCTCCGTGCTCGGCGATGCGATCAACCGCATGGCCTTCGTCGCCGATCCGAGGACGGGAGCGTATCTGCTGTGGTCAGACACATCGGCGAGCCTCATCCGCTTGCTGTCAGGGCTTGGCATCTCGACCGTGATCGCCCTGGTCGTCGGCATGCTGATCGGCATGCTGCCCTATCTCAGGGCAATGCTGGCGCCTTTTGTCGCGGTGATATCGATGGTGCCGCCGTTGGCGCTGCTGCCGATCCTCTTCATCGTCATGGGGCTCGGCGAGACGTCGAAAATCACGCTGATTGCCATCGGCGTCGCGCCGACGATGATCCGCGACCTGGCGCTGAAGGCGCTCGAACTGCCGCGCGAGCAGATCGTCAAGGCGGAGACTTTGGGCGGCTCATCCTGGCAGATCGCCTTGCGGGTGGTGCTGCCGCAGGTGCTTCCACGGCTGATCACCTGTCTCAGGCTGCAGCTCGGTCCGGCCTGGCTGTTTCTCATCGCCGCCGAAGCGATCTCGTCGGATTCCGGCCTCGGCTACCGGATCTTCCTCGTTCGTCGCTACCTCTCGATGGATATCATCTTTCCCTATGTGATCTGGATCACGCTCTTGGCGGTCGCGATGAACTATGTGCTCGACCGCATTTCGGCCGCCGTCTTCCCCTGGTCCGTGCTGGAGAAGTCGGCATGAGCGAACTCAGGATAGAAAAGGTCTGGAAGGAATATGGCGACCAGATCGTGCTCGAGGATGTGTCGCTGACGGTACAGTCGCGCGCCTTCGTCGCGCTGGTCGGCCCGTCGGGCTGCGGCAAGACGACCTTCCTGCGCATGCTTCTCGGCCAGGAACAGCCGACGCGCGGAACGATCCTGCTCGATGGCGAGCCGTTGCCGGCTGAACCGGGGCCTGATCGCGGCGTCGTGTTCCAGCGCTATTCGGTGTTCCCGCATCTGACGGTGCTCGGCAATGTGATGCTGGGCAAGGAATTCACCGCTGCCCGATATCGCGCCAAGCTCTTCGGTGCCGCGCGGCGGGAGGCGATGGAGGAAGCGCGCCACCTGATCGCGCAGGTCGGCCTGGCCGGTTCGGAGAGCAAGTATCCGTCGCAGCTCTCCGGCGGCATGCAGCAGCGGCTGGCGCTTGCGCAGGCATTGATCATGCAGCCCAAGGTGCTGTTGCTCGATGAGCCCTTCGGCGCGCTCGACCCCGGCATCCGCGCCGAAATCCATACGCTGATGAAGCGGCTGTGGAACGAGACGCAGATGACCGTGGTCATGGTCACGCACGACATGCGTGAAGCCTTCACGCTGGCGAGCCGCGTCATTGCGTTCGAGCGGCGGCGCGACCGGCCGGAAGAGAAACTGCGCTATGGCGCGTCGATCACCAACGACATTTCGATCTGGCCCCCGCGCCTTGCGGGCACGCCATCCATTTTCAGCCCTGATCGGGACGACCCGATCGCATTTCCGGGGCAACGCCAGGACGACCTGGCATCATCTGGAGATAAGGCATGATGCATGTAAGCCGCTCTGCGGAAGAAATCGCGGCAAACCGCGCCCGCTATGAAGAGCACCAGAAAAAAGGACTGCAATTCGCACCGAAGGCGCTCCCGGCGCCCAGCCCGCTACCCGCGCCGGCACTTGAAAGCAGCGCCGTCATTCATCAGGAAGTCATTCCGGGTGGCTGGTACTGGTCGACCGTGTTGAAGCGCGGCGAGGTCATTCGCGTCGATCAGGGCGAGGGTGGCTCGACGGTGGCCGTCGTTGCCTGGAACGCCGATGATACGAGCGAACGGCTGAACCTGGTCGATACCGCGAAGGTGCAGTGGACGACGGCGCTCGGCAAGGGTCGCGTGCTGTTTTCCGATATGGGCCGCGTGATGTTTTCGCTCACCGAAGACAGCTCCGGTGCTCACGATTGCCTGATGGGCGGCTCCACGGCGGCCACCAACGCCGCGAAATATCCGGGTGAAAAGACTCGCAATACCCGCGACAACCTGGTTCTCCTGGCGGCCAAGCTCGGGCTCCACCGTCGTGATATTCCCGGCATGATCAATCTCTTCGCACCCGTCAGCCTGGATGAGGATGGCGGGTTCCACTGGCGCGCCAAGCGCTCCAACAGCGGCGATTATACCGAGTTGCGCGCCGAGATGGACATGCTCGTCGGCTTCTCCAATTGCCCGCATCCGCTGGACCCGAACCCGGTCTACGCGCCGCAGCCGGTCACGATCACCCGCTTCCGCGCGGCAGTGCCCGCGCCTGATGATCTGGCGCGCACTGCGACGGCGGAGGCCGTCAGGGGTTTCGAAAACAACGCGATGGCATAGGCGTAAGGAGGGGCGATCATGAGCATTTTCATTCAGACATCCAATGCCCGCACGCTCGACAACGCCGTGCAGGATCATTTCATACCGGCCGAGGCACCATGGTCCGGCATTGTCAGGAAGGGCCAGACGATCCGCATCGAGGACAGCTATGGCCAGCAGGCGATCGACACGCTGTTTTATCGTGCCGACGATTTCTCGGAACGCTATTCCAATCAGGACACGATGCGCGCGCAGGGTGCCGCCTATGTAGGCGTCGGCACGAAGGTGATGTCGAGCGAAGGCAATGTCATGCTGCGCATGACCGCCGATAGCTGCGGCCGCCATGACACCTCCGCCGGCGCCTGCTCGTGCGAGAGCAATACCGTTCGCTTCGGACACGCGACCAAGTATCTCCACGCCTGCCGCGACAATTTCGTGCTTGAGGTGACCAAGCACGGCATGAGCAAGCGCGACATCGTGCCGAACATCAATTTCTTCATGAACGTCCCGATCAAGCCGAATGGCGAGATGACGATCGTCGATGGCATTTCTTCGCCCGGCGACTACGTCGAACTCGTCGCCGAGATGGACGTGCTCTGCGTCATCTCCAATTGCCCGCAGATCAACAACCCATGCAACGGCTTCGATCCGACGCCGATCCGGGTTTTGATCTGGGACGCAGAGGGCTGATCTCATGTTCAAGAAAGTTCTGATTGCGAACCGGGGCGAAATCGCCGTCCGGGTGATCCGCACATTGCAAAAAATGGGCATTGCCTCGGTAGCGGTCTATTCCGATGCCGACCGCTTCGCCATGCCGGCGCTGATGGCGGATGAGGCGGTGCGCCTCGGTCCGGCGCCGGCCACCGATAGCTATCTCAACGTTGACGCGGTGATCGCCGCCTGTAGAGAGACGGGTGCGGACGCGGTCCATCCGGGCTACGGCTTTCTCTCCGAAAACATCGGCTTCGCCGAGCGGCTTGCTGCTGAAGGCATCGCGTTCATCGGGCCACGGCCGGAACATCTCTCCGTCTTCGGTCTCAAGCATACGGCGCGCGAGCTTGCCGAGAAAAGCGGTGTTCCGCTGCTCCCTGGCAGCGGGTTGCTCAAGTCCGCTGACGAGGCTTTGGCGGCGGCCGAGCGGATTGGCTACCCGGTCATGCTGAAAAGTACGGCCGGCGGTGGCGGCATCGGCATGCAGTTGTGCGGCGATCCTGAAGGCCTCAAAGCATCGTTCGAAAGCGTGCAGCGCACCGCCGCCGCAAGCTTCGGCGATGCGCGCGTTTATATCGAGCGCTTCATCGCCGATGCCCGCCATGTCGAGGTGCAAATCTTCGGCGATGGCAAGGGCAAGGTGGTGGCGCTGGGCGAGCGGGATTGCTCGCTGCAGCGGCGCAATCAGAAGGTGCTTGAGGAAACGCCGGCTCCGGGACTGAGCGATGGTGTGCGCCAGCGCCTGCATCGCGCTGCAACCGAGCTTGGTGCTTCGGTATCCTACGCGTCGGCCGGCACGGTCGAGTTCATCTATGATCCGACCCGCGAGGAATTCTACTTCCTCGAGGTCAACACCCGCCTGCAGGTCGAGCATCCGGTCACCGAAGCGGTGTATGGCATCGATCTCGTTGAATGGATGATCCGGCAGGCGGCCGGTGAAGACATCCTGGGGCGCGCGAACGATCTGAAGCCGCAGGGCGCGTCGATCGAGGTTCGCGTCTACGCCGAGATGCCGCATGCCGGCTTCCGCCCCAGCGCCGGCCTGCTGACGCAGGTGCAGTTCCCGCAGACGGCGCGCGTCGATAGATGGATCGAGACGGGCACCGAAGTCAGCCCCTTCTACGATCCGATGCTGGCTAAGATCATCGTCGCCGCCGAGGATCGGCCGGCGGCCATCGAGAAGCTGAAAGCGGCGCTCGGCGAGACCTCGATCTACGGCATCGAGACGAATGTCGATTATCTCCGTGTCATCGCCCAATCCGAGTTGCTGGAAAGCGGCAACGTCTCGACGACGGCGCTGCGCACACTCGAATTCGTGCCCGATGTTGTCGAGGTGCTCGCGCCCGGGGCGCAGTCGAGCATGCAGGAGCTTCCGGGCCGGCGGGGGCTTTGGCATGTCGGCGTACCGCCGAGCGGGCCGATGGATGAGCGTTCGTTCCGCCATGCCAACCGGCTTGTTGGCAACGATGAAACCACCACGGCGCTGGAGCTCACCGTATCCGGCCCGACGCTGAAATTCTTTCGCGATGTCACCGTCGCCCTCTCCGGCGCCAGAATGCCGATGATGCTTGATGGCGTCGAGGTGCCGCATGGCCAGGCAATTGCGGTTCCGGCCGGCGCGGTGCTGTCGATCGGCAGCATATCGGGGGCGGGACAGCGCTCCTATCTCGCCGTCTCCGGCGGGTTTGACGCTCCCGTCGTGCTGGGCTCGCGCACGACCTTCGGCCTTGGCCAGTTCGGCGGCAATGCAACGGGGACGTTGAAGGCGGGCCATGTGCTGCGCCTGGCGCGCGCGGCGCAGACGACCTCATCGACGGTTGCGGCCGAGGCGCCGGTTTTGACCGGCGATTGGGAAATCGGTGTCGTCTATGGTCCGCATGGCGCGCCTGATTTCTTCCAGGATGGAGACATCGACGAGCTTTTCCAGGCGTCCTACGAGGTGCATTTCAACAGCGCCCGCACGGGCGTTCGCCTGATCGGACCGACGCCGAAATGGGCGCGCACCGATGGCGGCGAGGCGGGGCTTCATCCGTCGAACCTGCATGACAACGCCTATGCGATCGGCGCGATCGACTTCACCGGGGACATGCCGATCATCCTCGGGCCTGATGGCCCGAGCCTCGGCGGCTTCGTCTGCCCTGCCGTCATCGCGCGCGACGAACAATGGAAGATGGGCCAGCTGAAGCCGGGCGACCGAGTCCGGTTCGTTCCCGTCGCCCGCCCGGATGATCCGATCGCGACGCCCGCTGTTCACCGGCCACGGGCCGATGCCGGCTCGCCTATTGTCGGCGCAAGCGACGAGGGGCCGGTTTCCGTGGTTTACCGGCGCCAGGGGGACGACAACCTGCTGGTCGAATACGGGCCGATGACGCTGGATATCGCGCTTCGCCTTCGGGTGCATCTACTGATGGAAGCCCTCGTGCAGTCCCAGCTGCCGGGGATCATCGATCTGACGCCGGGCATCCGGTCGCTCCAGATCCACTATGATGGCACGACGATCACCCGCAAGCGCCTGTTGGGATTGCTTGGTGAGATCGAGAAGACATTGCCCGCCGCCCAGGATGTGAAGGTGCCGAGCCGCATCGTTCATCTGCCGCTTTCCTGGAACGATCCGGATGCTGAACTGGCCATGCGGAAATACCAGGAGCTTGTCAGGCCGAATGCGCCGTGGTGCCCCGACAACATCGAGTTCATCCGCCGGATCAATGGCCTGGCCGACGAGCAGGCAGTGCGCGATGTCGTCTTCGACGCCAACTATCTGGTGCTCGGCCTCGGGGACGTCTATCTCGGTGCACCGGTTGCCACACCGGTCGATCCAAGGCACAGGCTGGTCACGACCAAGTACAACCCCGCCCGGACATGGACGCCGGAGAACGCGGTCGGCATCGGCGGCGCGTATATGTGCATCTACGGCATGGAGGGTCCGGGCGGTTATCAGCTGTTCGGCCGCACGATCCAGATGTGGAACACCTGGCGCCAGACACCGGTCTTTGCCAAGGACAAGCCATGGCTCTTGAACTTCTTCGATCAGATCAAGTTCTTCCCTGTCGATCACAAGGAGCTGACAGAGGCGCGCAGCGCCTTTCCGCATGGCGGATACCCGATCAGGATCGAGGAGACGGAATTCTCCTACGCGGCCTATGAACGGGAGCTGCAGGCCAACGCGCTGTCTATCGGCAGCTTCAAGGCCGGCCAGCAGGATGCGTTCAACGCCGAACGCCATCGCTGGAAGGAAGCCGGGCTCGATACGTTCGTCGCCGATGAGGGTGCTGCCGAAAGCATGGATGGCGATATCCCCGCCGATTGCTTCGGCGTTGCCAGCGCCGTACCCGGCAATATCTGGAAATTGCTGGTCGAACCCGGCACGCCAGTGGCCGCTGGCGACACGCTTGCCATCATTGAATCGATGAAAATGGAAATCAACGTCACGGCCCACGCCCCCGGCAGGGTGCGCGAATTGCGCGCGGGAACGGGAAGAAACGTAAAGGCGGGTGATATTATCGTTGTGCTGGAGGAGATCTGACATGTTGCCAACCATTCTCGATATCGCGACGTTGCGCGCCGCCTATGCGTCTGGATTGACGCCGCTCGATGTGGTCGAAGAGGTGATCGCAAGGCGCGCCGCATCAACTGATCCGGCGATCTTCATCACCAAGGTCACAGACGATGCGCTGCGCGAAGCGGCGAAGGCGCTGATGGCGCGGGCGCCTCAAGCCAACAGCCTGCCGCTGTGGGGCATCCCCTTCGCGGCCAAGGACAATATCGACGCGAAGGGCCTGCAGACCACGGCGGCATGCCCGGCCTATGCCTATGATCCTGATGAAGACGCTACCGTCATCGCCCGGTTGCTCGCAGCCGGTGCGATCCTTATCGGCAAGACCAATCTCGATCAGTTCGCGACGGGTCTCAACGGCACGCGCTCGCCATACGGTGCGCCGCGCTCGGTCTTCGATGCCGACTATGTGTCGGGCGGCTCCAGCTCGGGGTCGGCCGTGGCCGTGGCGTCAGGGCTCGCGGCCTTCAGTCTTGGGACGGATACCGCCGGTTCCGGCCGCGTGCCGGCAGCGTTCAACAACCTTGTCGGCATCAAGCCGACGCCGGGGCTGGTGCCGAACACGGGGGTCGTCCCCGCCTGCAAGAGCGTGGATTGTGTCACGGTGTTCGCGGCAACGGTCGGCGATGGCGTTGCCGTTCGCAAGGTCCTGCAGGGCTTCGATCGCAGCGACGCCTTCTCGCGGCACCCACGCGAGGTGTCGCTCCCGACCGATCGTCTGCGGATCGGCGTGCTCGGCGAAACGGAACGCGAGTTTTTCGGCGATCGCGAGGTCGAGCGGCTCTACGATCAGGCGATCGAGCGGGCGAAGGCGCTTGGCGCCGACATCGTGACCTTAGACTACGCGCCGTTCCGGCAGGCCGCCGAATTGCTCTACAACGGCCCATGGGTTGCCGAGAGGCTCGCTGCCGTCGAAGAGTTCCTGACCACCAACGCCGATGATTTCGATCCAACCGTCCGGTTGATCATCGAAGGCGCCAGAGGCAAGACTGCCGTCGATGCCTTCAACGGTCAGTATCGTCTCGCGGAATTGAAGCAGGCGACCGAAGAGGAGTGGGCGAAGGTCGATATCCTGCTGCTTCCCACATCGCCCACGACCTACAAGGTCGAAGAGATGCGCGCCAATCCGGTGGAGCTCAATGGGCGGTTTGGCCGGTACACCAACTTCGTCAACCTCCTCGATTGCGCCGCGATCGCCATCCCTGCCGGCTTCGACAGCGCGGATCATCTGCCTGCCGGCGTCACCCTTGTCGGCCGGGCGTTCACCGATGACGCGCTGGCGCTCGTCGCCGACGCGCTGCATCGTGCAGCGCCCTGCGGAATGGGCAAGGACAAGTCGGCCGCGCTGCCGCAATCGGCGCCTATCGAGGCCGCACCCGCCGGGATTCCGATCGTCGTGGTCGGCGCGCATCTGACCGGCATGCCGCTCAATCACGAGCTCACCACGTTGGGCGGGCGGCTGGTAAAGACCTGCCGGACGGCGCGCGATTACAGGCTGTTTGCGCTGAGCGGCACGGTGCCCGCAAAGCCCGGCCTCATCCGCGAGCCGGGGTTCGCAGGAAATGGGCTGGAGGTCGAGGTCTGGACGCTGCCCGCCGACGGCTTCGGCCGCTTCGTCCAGAAAATCCCGGCGCCGCTCGGGATCGGCAAGATCGCGCTCGATGACGGCGCCAGCATTTCGGGCTTCCTCTGCGAAGCGCATGCCGTCGCCAATGCCGTCGAGGTGACGTCGCATGGCGGCTGGCGTGCCTACATCGCCTCGCTCAAGGCTTCGGCTCCCGTCAGCTGACGGGAATACGTTCGGCCAACTAAAAGGATGCCCCGCTGCTATGTGTGGCGGGTCATTTGCCGGCGACATCTAGCAACTGCAACGTGTCGTTTGCCTTGATCCTGCCACGCTGGCGACATTTGGGTGTTACATGCGCGTAGTATTCCTCCTTGCAACAAAGGAGTGTGCCATGCAGGACATGACCATGTCGGAAGTCTTGAGGGATCCGATGATCCGCCAGATGCTGCGGGCCGATCGGATCAGCCTCGGCGTTTTCGCCGAACTGCTCGAAACGGCAGCCAAAAAGCGTGCGCATGCCTTTTCCGCAAACGGATCGGCGGCGTTTTGTGCCGGCATGCGTGCCGAACAGGCTGAAACACAGGTCAAGACGGCGTCTTGAGCCGCCGTCTGCCAACGCCCGGTTTCGGGCGTTGAAAGCGATTTCATCGCATGATCGAAAGTTATGGACCCGTCCCTGCCCCGTAGGGACGGGTTTACCGATCCGTAACCCCACGGACCACGGTGTTTGGGACCGCTGTCCGTTTGATGGCATTGCTTCGTGTTTCCATGCAACTGAAAGTACGTTGCTTGGTTAGCTGGTAAGGTTACCAGCGGCGCGATGGGGACAATACCTGTCTTGGAGGCAATACTGCCTGCCAAAACCTTGCATCCAACGCGCTGAGACGACGGATGCAAGATTTTGTTCGTCGCGTCGCCGTTTAGATGCGGCGCTGCGTGGCCTTGTCGAAGAAATGCACGTTCGGCGATTTCAGCGAGAGCTTGACGACCTGGCCTGGTGTCAGGTCTGCGCGCTCGCGCATGACCCAGGTGATCTCCTTGCCTTCGACCTCGAGCGCGACATGCGTCTCCGATCCAGTCGGCTCCACCACGCTGACGGTCGCCGGCACGCCGCCGTCTTGAGCGAAGGCGAGGTCCTCGGGGCGAATGCCGACGATGACGTCGCGGCCATCGGCGCTCGCCGCACCTTGCGAGAGCTCGACCTGTTGGCCTGAGGGCAGTGTCAGCCGCGGTGTGTCGCCGCCCGTCAACTTGCCTTCGAGGAAGTTCATCGCCGGCGAACCCATGAAGCCCGCGACGAAGACATTCTGCGGCCGGTCGTAGAGTTCGAGTGGCGTACCGATCTGCTCGACCTTGCCGCCCTGCAGCACGACGATCTTGTCGGCCATGGTCATGGCCTCGATCTGGTCGTGGGTGACGTAGACGATCGTGGTCTTCAGACGCTGGTGCAGCGCCTTGATTTCCGCGCGCATCTTGACGCGCAGCTTGGCGTCGAGGTTGGAAAGCGGCTCATCGAAGAGAAACACCTTCGGATCGCGCACGATGGCGCGGCCCATGGCGACGCGCTGGCGCTGGCCGCCGGACAGCTGCGCCGGCTTGCGGCCAAGCAGCGGCTGGAGGCCGAGGATCCCGGCGGCCTCGCCGACCTTCTTGTCGATCTCCGCCTTCTTCGCGCCGGCCAGTTCCAGCGCGAAGCCCATGTTCTGCGCCACCGTCATCTGCGGATAGAGCGCGTAGTTCTGGAACACCATCGCGATGTCGCGGTCCTTGGGCTGCAGATTGTTGACGACGCGGCCGCCGATCGAGATCTCGCCGCCGGTGATCTCCTCCAGCCCAGCGATCATTCTAAGCAGGGTCGATTTTCCGCATCCGGACGGGCCAACGAGAATGACGAACTCGCCATCGGCGATGTCGACGTCCACGCCGTGAATGATATCGACGGCACCGTAGGATTTCTTGACGTTTCTAATGGCCAATCCGGACATAGAATTCCTCCCTGTGAGACCTGCTCAACGCTTGCTGCGCACGCGAAGTGCCAGATATGGCTTGCCCGGCAGCTCGACACCGAAGGCGGCATCGGCCTTGCCTCCGCGCACGATCGCGCCGTGGCGTGTCGGATGCGGGATCGGCGCCTCCACCTTCTTGGCGGTCGTGATCGTCATGTTCCACGTGTCGATGATGTCGACTTCATAGTTGTCGCTGTCCTTCGGGAAGCCCGAGGACCATACGACGGGCTGATGCTCGCCGAGATAGATGTAGCGCAGGTCGGCGCTGCCATCACGCACGCCGGAAACGCGGGTCCAGGGCCATTCGCCGACAGCGCCCATGGGGTCCAGGCCGTGTGTCACGTCTTGTTCCAGGAGATCACGGAAGAAGCCGATGCGCTTCCAGGCTTCGCCGCGCAACTCGCCGCCCTTGGCCCACCAGATCAGGTCGTCGGGGTGCGAATAGGTCTCGCCGTGTCCGGCATAGCCGCCGCGCGTCACGGTGATCCAGAAGCGATGCACCAGTTCCTGCGCCGTCAGGTTGCCCCAGCACTGGACAATGTTGCCTTCATACTCCGGCTCGTCGTTGACGACGGGCTTGCCGTAGGCATCGCGCCAGGTCTGCGTCAGCTTGACGTCGGGGTTCTGAATGCAGGTATGCGTAACCCATGGCTTACGGTGATCGAAGTTCATCGACACTTCGCCGTTGTGGATCGACTTCAGGTGCTGGTAGGGGTCGTTCTCTTCCAGAATGTGGAAATAGCGGTCCCATTGCTCCACCGGCTTGGTGTCCAGCAGGAAGTCGTATTCGTTGGCAAGCGCCCACCAGACGTTGCGATAGGCGGCAAGGCGTGCCGCGAGATAGGCGACATACCGGAAGTCCTGTTCGGCAGACATGTCCGCGTAACCCCAGCGATCGTAGGGGTGGAACATGATGATGTCGGCTTCGATGCCGAGTTCGCAAAGGGCTGCGACCTGCTGTTCGAAATGGCGGAACATGACCGGGTTCGGACGATCGAAGTCTTCCTTGCCGTCGACGCCGGTCTCAAAAGAGGGGTAGAGCGGCTCGTTGGTGTTATAGGGGTAGTCCTTGGGGAACACGCCCATGCGGATCTTGTTGAAGCCGGCGGTCTTCAGCGTCTCAAGCGTCTGCGCCTGCATATCGAGTGGCTGATGTGTCCAAGCATAGCAGGTCGTGCCGAAGGAGAGGAACGGCTTGCCATCGGCATAGGCGAAATGGAACTTGTTGCGCACGCGAACCGGGCCATGGTTGCCCGCAGACGGTGCGGTCGCGACGAATGCGCCGGTCTTGCCGTTTAGCTCAGCGGTCTGCGAACGCGTCTGAAAAGACCACTCGCCTTCGACATCGGGCATGAAGCGCACGCGATAGACGCCATCGCCATCATAAAAGCCCGGCACGCGAACTTCGCGGCTCTTGTGGGTGAAGACGGCGTCGAGGCTCACGTCGAGATAGGGATTGCCGCCGGACGGTCCGTTGAAAGCCGCTTCGAACACACCCCATTTTTCGACTGTTGCTGTGGACATGAAAGATCTCCTCGAAAGACTTTAAATTTCGGTCGCTCAGCCTTTGACCGCACCAGAGGTGAGGCCGGAGACGAAGTACCGTTGGAAAATGAGATAGACGAGCGTGGCGGGCAGGACCGTCATGACGATGGCGGCGTTCAACTGGCCGTAATCGCTGGAGAACTGGCCCTGGAAGGACATCAGCCCGAGCGGCAGCGTCCACATGTGCTGATCCTGAAGAAGCACCAGCGCCATCGCAAATTCGTTCCAGGTTGAGACGAAATCCAGGATGAGGAGTGCGGCCAGAACCGGCAGGCAGACCGGCAGGAAGATGCGCCGGAAGATGGTGAAGTGGGTAGCGCCGTCGATCAGTGCTGCCTCGGATAGCTCCTTCGGCAGGCCCTTGAAGAAGCCGTGCAGGATGAAGACCTGGTAGGGAACGCCAAAGGCGATGTAGGGCAGGATGACGCCGGGATAGGTGTCGATCAGGCCGAACGAATTGACCAGCGTGAAGAGCGGCGCCAGCATCACCTGGAAGGGGATCATGGTTCCGAAGACAACGATAAGCAGCAGGAGCTTGCTTACTTTCATCTTGATCTTCGCCAGCGCGTAGGCCGCCATCGCCGACATGGCTAGGCCGAGCGGCACCTTGAAGACGGTGATGATCACGCTGTTCATGAACGACTCGGCGAAGTTGCCGCGGCTCCATGCACTGGCGTAGTTCTCGAAGGCGAACTCGACCGGCGGCATGAACGCGCCGGTGCTTGTCACCGCCGCCTTCGTCTTCAGCGATGTGAAGACGATAAAGACGAAAGGCGCGAACCAGACGAGCGCGACGATGATCAGCGCGATCCACAGGCCGATCAGGACGGGGTCACGGCCGGGCTTGTTCGTGGTGGTGATGGTTTCAGACACAGAGATCGGTCCTGATGATGTCATCGTCATTATTCGGTGTCCTCATGCTTCTGCGTCCAGCGCAGGTACGGCACGACGATCGCGATGGTGATCAGCAGCAGGACGACCGAGATGGCGGCGCCGCGACCGAAGTCGAAAATCTGCATCGCCTGCGTGAAGGCCCAGAGCGCCAGCATCTGCGTGGATTGCGCCGGTCCGCCGCCGGTAAGGCCGTAGACGATATCGAATGCCTTCAGCGACGAGATGATCGAGAGAACGAGCACGATGGTCATCGTGGTGCGCAGCGCCGGGAAGGTCACATGCTTGAAGATCGCCCAGCGGCCGGCGCCATCGATGCGGGCGGCTTCGACCAGCGTCTGCGACACGTTCTGAAGGCCGGCGAGGAACAGCACCATCGAGAAGCCGACGGACTGCCAGAGATAGGCGACGAAGACCGAGTAGAGCGCGATGTTCTTGTCGCCCAACCAGTCCTTGATCCACATCTGCAGGCCCATATTGGTCATGAGCTGGCTGAACAGACCAAAGAAGGGGTCGTACATCCACTTCCACATCGTCGCGACCGCGATCGGCGCGATGATGACGGGGAGATAGAAGATGGCGCGAAACGTGTTGCGGCCGAAGATCTTCTGATTGAGCGTCAGCGCGAGAAGCAGGCCGACCATCGGTGGGAAGGCCACCGACATGATGGTCCAGATGACCGTGTTCTTGAAGGCGACCCAGAACACCGGATCGCGCGTGAAGATGTACTGGTAATTTGCCAGGCCGACGAAGGGGCGCTGCGGATCCAGCCCGTTCCATTTCTGGAAGCTGAGGACCACGACGTTCAGCATCGGGTAGAGCGCGAAGACCGCGTAGATCGCCATGGCCGGCGCGAGCAACAGGAGCGCCTGGAAGCGCGGGTCGTGTGTTCGGTTTTTCAATGACATGGGTATCTGCTCCGCGCGACGTGTGTCTGGCGAGTGGCATTGGATTGAGCGGTGGTCGGTCCCAGCGAGGTGCGGGACCGACCGATGTCCTGGGAGGACTTAGGTGCGACCGGCGATGAACGTCTGCAGCTGCTTTGCTGCATCGGCCGGTTCGGTGTTGCCGGCGGCGACGTCGTTGATCACGCGGAAATACTCGGTCGTGACGTCAAGCGGGAAGGCTTGGTCGCCGTTCATGTAGACCTTGCCGTAGGTCTTGAAGACATCGAGCCATTCGGCTTCCAGCGGCTTCTGGTTCGCATACTGCACGTTCTTGTTGACCGATGTCGAGCTGATCTGGCCGACGAGATCCTGCTGGACCTTGGTCGACAGGAAGTAGTCTAGGAACTTCGCGGCGAGATCCGGATGCGGGCTCTTGGTGCTGATGTAGTTGTACTCGGCAAAACCGTAGAGGCGCTGCGTGTTGGTCGGGAACGGGAACATGCCGTAGTCGTCCAGATTGGCGCCGCTGGTTTCCAGCTGGCTGACCAGCCAGTCGCCTTCGAGCATCATCGCTGCGCGTCCGGCCGTGAACAGGCTGTAAGACTGCTTGTTGTCGATGCCCATGAAAGGCTGCAGCGTATAATCCTTCGTCCACTTGGCGAATTCGGTGAAGGCGTCGGTGGCGCAAGGCTCCGTGGACCAATCCGCCTTCATGGCCTTCAGCGCGTCGTGCTTTTCGGTACCGCACTTCGTTTCCAAAATGACGTCCATCAGGCGCATGACGTGCCAGTTGACCGATCCGCCGAAGGTGAAGGCGGGAATGCCGGCAGCCTTCAGCTTTTCAGCGTCGGCGAGAAATTCTTCGTAGGTCTTCGGCTCTTCGGTGATGCCGGCCTGCTGGAACAGCTTCTTGTTGTAATAGACGGCTTCGCCCTTGAAAGTGAAGGGAACGCCATGCTTGCCACCCGGATAGAGGTCGGCGAATGCGGCGGCTGCCGGCAGCAGCTCATCGTTCCACTTGTATTCGGTGTAATACTTGTCGAGCGGCGCCGAGAGGCCGGCCTTCACATATTCGCCGCCCAGGCCAAGGCCTGCCCAGCTGAAGTAGATGTCGGGGCCCTTGTTCGAGCCGGCCGCGACACGCAGCGCGGTCTTGTGCTCATCGATGGCGCGCTGAACGATTTCAACCCTGGTGCCGGGATTTGCAGCTTCGAAGTCGGTTGCGACCTTCTTGAGCGCGACGTTGGCAGCGTTGTTGTCGAAGTTCAGTGTCCAGAGCGTCAGGTCTTCCGCCTTCAGGCTCGTCGCAGTGATCGCGAGCACGGATAGCGTGACCATGAGTGTAGTCTTGATTGTCATTAAACCCTCCCTTGTGCGGTCCTCTCCGCTAATGTGCACACTCTCGAAAATTCCGATTGGAGTCAAGACTTATTTCGCAAATGAACAAAGTCGATTGCATATTGGCCCATAGTCGGGCTTAATATTTCGAAATGGCAGATAAAGCCCATGAAGTAGGCGCGATTATTTTCTAATCAGAAATATGTTGCCGCCGAGTGGCGAGTCAGGCCTATTTCATGGAGAGGAGCTATGAATGGTTGGCATCAGGGAACTTTTCGAGGATCAGACCGCGCCGGCGGGGCGCATCGTGCGCGCCATCGCGGCAATCGGGTCGGCGACCGCGACGCAGTTGGTGAAATCGACGGGGTTGGCACGGTCGACCGTGTCCACGCTTCTCACCGAGCTGAAAGACAGCGGCGTCGTGCTCGACGTCGACACGAAGAGCAATGGTTTCGGACGACCGTCGCAGCTCTTGTCGTTGAACCCGGCGGCGGGTCGCTGCGCCGGCGTGCTCCTCGGGCTCGGCGAAATTCGGATCGCGATCTGCGACCTCGCGCACACCGTGCTGTCTGACATCTGGTTCGCGATGGATACGGACTATACGCCTGATGACGCCGCCAGATGCGTGCGCGCGAGCCTTGAGCAGCAATGCGCTCTGCTCGGTGTGGATATGTCCGAGCTGCTGGGTGTGGGTTTGGCGATTTCCGCGCCCGTCTCCTATGACGGTGAAATCCTCAACGGCTCCATCTTGCCGACATGGTGCGGCACCAACATCGCCAATGTGTTTTCCGAGCAGCTCGGTTGCCCGATCCATGTCGAAAACGAGAGCCATTGCGGCGCGCTTGCGGAAATGACCTGGGGAGCCGCGGTCGGGGAGACGAACTTCGTCCTCTTCAAGTTCGACCTCGGCATCGGCGGCGCCATTGTCATCGACAGCACGGTGCAGCGCGGCGCTCATGGATATGCCGCCGAGTTCGGCCACATGTCGCTCGATCCGCGCGGACCGCTATGCCGCTGCGGCAATCGCGGTTGTCTCGAGACCTTCGCCGGCGGGTTCCAGCTGCTGAGATACGCCGAGCAATCCTTCGGCGCGCCCGTCAGCATCGAACAGTTTGTCGAACGCGCGCGCAATGGCGATCCGGGGTATGCGCGGCTTGTCGATGATGCGGCCGAGATGGCGGGCTGGGGAATGGGGATCGCCTTCACCATCCTCAATCCCCCCTTGTTCATCATCGCCGGCAAACTGGCCGAGGTGGGCGAGAGCTTCATCAATGGCCTTGAGCGAAGTTTCGCCCGCCACTCCGTCGCGCCGCCTGCTCATTCGCCGGAAAAGCGCAGGCCTCGCTTCGTCGTCGGCACGTTCCGCGGCAATGACGACACTGTCATGGGCGCGGTGGCGCTCGTGTTGCGGCAACACGGGCGGATCGCCAACGAAGCGTCGCCCGTTTCCTGATTGCCGAAATGGCAGTTCAGCGCATGCCTTATTCCGCCGACAGGGCGCTTCGGATGCTCGATATGACCATGGTGGCGGACGCCGCTCCTGGGTCTATATGGCCGAGTGATCGCTCGCCGAGCCGCGCAGAGCGCCCTTTGTTGGCAACCATGTCCTTGGTCGCGTCGCGTCCCTGTTCGGCCGCTTGCAGCGCCTGCGAAAGGCATTCCCGCAAACTATCGCCGCGTTTTCTGGCCTCCTCGCAGGCCGCCGCGGCCGGTGCCCAGGCATCCACCATCGTCTTCTCGCCGATTTCGGCCTTGCCGCGGTCCTGAATACCCCTAGCCAGCGCGGCGAAGACGTCGAGCAGATCATCATCGCTGAGAGTAGCCTTGCCCTTCACCGCTGCGCCGGCCCGCATGAAGGCGGTTGCGTAGAGCGGGCCGGAGGAGGCTCCGACAGCATTCAGGAACGCCTTGGCAGCCGTGTTGAACAGCGTGGTCGGGTCCGTAGCGGCAGCGTCCAGCGCGTCGGTCGCCTTGGCTGCAGCCGCAAAGCCGAGCTCCATCGCGATCCCGTGGTCAGCGTCGCCAATGACACCGTCCAGCTGGCATAAATTGTCTCGCTCGGCGGTCATCACGTCGGCGATGTCCTGGAAGAGGCGCTGAAGATCCTTCGTGGTCACGTCACCCATCAGCTCACCTTTCCGCTGCGAAACATCGCGCAGTCGCACGGATGATCGATCAGCGTCTGCAATTCGTCATCGAGCGCCATGAGCGTGACCGATGCGCCGGCCATCTCGAGAGAAGTGCAATAATTCCCGACGAGCGAGGTGTGAATGATAAGGCCAGCCTCGTCCAACCGCGCCTTCACCCGGCGCATGATGATGTAGAGTTCCATCAGCGGCGTGGAGCCGAGCGAGTTGATCAGAACGGCCACGCGGGTTCCCGGCGCGATGTTGGCATCCTTCAGGATCGCATCGAGCAGTTCGTCGGTGACAGCGTCGGCCGGCCTCAGCGTTTCGCGCGAGACGCCGGGCTCGCCGTGGATGCCCATGCCGACTTCCATTTCGTCGCCGCCGATCTCGAAATTCGGCCGCAATGTCTGCGGCAACGAGCAAGGGGACAGAGCAACGCCCATGGTAAAGGTGTGGTCGTTGGCCTTGCGCGCAACACGCTCGACCTCGTCGAACGAGTACATGAGATCACAGGCAGCACCGGCCGCCTTGAAGACGAAGACGTTGCCCGCGACGCCACGGCGCTTTTCTCGCTGGTCGCGCGGGGCGGATGCGACGTCGTCGGTGGTCACCACTGTGCGCACGTCGATATCGTCCATGGCAAGCATTTCAGCCGCCATGTCGAAGTTCATCACGTCGCCGGCATAGTTGCCGTACATGAAGAGAACGCCGGCGCCGTGATCGACCGCCTTTGCACATTCGATGATCGGATCGGGCGGAGGCGAGGCGAAGACGTTGCCGACAGCGGCCGCATCCGCGAGGCCCTTGCCGACGAAGCCGAGGAAACTCGGCTCGTGGCCGGAGCCGCCGCCGATCACCAGCCCCACCTTGCCATCGCGCGGGCCGTGCTTCGCAACGATCGATCGCGGCGATCCGTCGATGGCGTAGAGATGATCGGGATGTGCCGCGAGGATGCCCTCGAGCATTTCGTCGACCGCCGCGCCGCCGTCATTGATAAGCTTTTTGGTCTTCACGCTGGTCCTCCCGATTGCCGCGTCTGGAAGGCTATAGCTACGCCTTCCAGACGCAAGATCAATCCGAAAGCGCGATGGACGTCGCCTGATATGGGGAAAGAGTGAGCACGCCGCCCATCAAGGCGTCGGAAAGCCTGAGTGATCCGAGATCGACCTCCTGCTCTTGGCCGGTGATGTTGACGATCCAGAGCGCCGACCCGGTCGCCGCCTTTGTCGCGAAAGCCAGAACGCGCGATGGGTTGGAAGATAGGCACTCCCGCCACTCGGTTCCGGCGAGGCCGGCGAGTGCCTTGACCGCGTTGAAGAGCGGGCGGCGTCCATCGGCGGTGAAGGGTTCATTGTTGCCGGCAAGGAGGCCGAAACTTCCGGTCAGAGCTGAGAGCGTCAGGCATTCCAGATCGGCGTCCAGCACCTTCGCCACATAGCCCATCGCGAAGGCTTCTGCGAAGAGCCCGTTGTGACGCGGGTCGGTGTTGGCCATCGGTATGCGCGCGCCATTCGGGTTGTCCATGGTTCGGCTCCCATAGGGATTTTGCCGCATGGGAATGGTCGATGGGCCGATACGATAGGGCTTGTCGCCATAGATGGCGCGGACCGATCGCGTGGTGAAGGGCAGAGCCTCCAATGTCTGCATGACGCTGAGGTCGTCGGCGGCATGGACGATCGGGTTGGTGCAATGGCTGATGAAGGAAAGCGGCGCGGAAGGCACACGCTTGCGGTTGAGCTCGGTGAAATAGCTGAGCATGCCGCCGCCGATGCGGATGTCGGGGAATGCCGCATGCGCGGCCTCGTAGACATCTTCGAGCGGTGGGCATTCCGGCCATTTGCTGCCGGGCGGTGTGGATTGGCGATCGACCGATGGCGAGATGATGATTGCGTCCGGCTTGAAGCCGGCATCGCGCATCTGCGTTGCGATCAGCCTGGTTTCATCAAGGAGCGGCTGCTTGCACGGCAGCGCGATCTCAAGCGTCGATGTGCCGGGATGAAGTCTGGCCACCTCGGCGAAGCGGTGGAAGGCTTCCGCCCCATGTCCGGCCGCAGGGTCGAAGTGGAAGAGTAGTTCCTGCGGCTTGATCTCGTCGAGCACCGGGCTCGCCTTGACCACGGCGTCCGCTTCTTCCGGCGTTACGATCATGCCGATCGCAGGCATGCGCCCACGCCGCTCGCCGAGCGTCAGCGTCGTCAGCGACGAATGTCCATTCGTCGTCGCGGCCAATGGCTTGGGGCGCCTGTCGGCAATATCGAGGACGATGCGCTGTTTGACCGTTTCACCGGCCGGTATCTGGTAGGGCCAGGGCAAAGCGAGCGGACGCACATAGGTCTTGTAGGAGGCATCCGACCAGTTGCGCTGGTCTTCCATCTCGAACACGTCGCCTTCCATGCCGCATCGCGCCGTCACATTGGTCATGACGGTATGGGTGATCGCGCTCATGTTCATGAACGGCTGCCACGGTTCGATCAGGTCGGGGAACCGGGTCTCGACGCGCTGTCCATAGGCATGCTCGACGGTGACGGGCGTGCCGGCCACGCCGACGATCGGGTGGAGAATGCAGAAGCCGCAGCGGTTCGTCTCAAAGCCCGTGCCGGAGATCGCATCGGCCTCGAAAACCAGAGGCGCGCCGGCTTGCGCAGAGATGCGCACGCCGATCGCGAGTTCTGTCGCATCCGGCCCCTTGCAACGGGCGGTGTAGCGGACCGAAAAGGCATCGTCGCCCTGCTCGACCGTCAGGTCGGTGATCTCGGGCGAATAGGTGCCCCAGTCGCGATCGCGCACGAGATAGGAGACGGCGCGCAGGACTTCCACGCCTTCATAGGCGATCGTGCGCAGATTGCCGTCGCTGAGATCTGCGGTCAGTCTTCCTGCGGTGAGGCGGACCGGCTTCTGCTCGAGCGCATGCGTTCCGTAAATCCGGAAGCTGTCCGACGACGTGCTCATCGCAGCATCGCCTTGACATCGACCGTCTGGCCGCTGGTGGCGCTGTCATAGGCGGCTTCGACGAGCGCGAAGGTCTTGAGGTTGTCGGCGCCGGAGGTCGAGGTCTCGCCGCCGGCAGCCAGCCGCTCGGCCCAATGCTGCTGGATGGCGTAGACGCTTTCCTGGATATTGTGCCAGGGGCGCGATGCCCAGGAGAGCAGTGTCGGCGACACGTCCGAGACCTCGGTGCCGTTCTTGCTTGTCACTTCGAGTTTGTAGCCCTGGACCAAGCGGATGCTGCCCTCGGTGCCGTCGAGTTCGATCAGCGTCTCGGGGAAGGGCTCGGTCGAGAGCTTGGAGGCATAGCTGACATCGACGACCGAGGTCGCGCCGTTTTCGTGGTCGAGCAGGATCGTGGCGACGTCCTCGCCCTTGATCTTCGGGTTGACGCGCTTCGTGCGGGCGCTGAGCGCTGCCACGTCGCCCAGGATATAGCGGGCAATGTCGAGCGTATGGATGCCGAGATCTTCGATGATGAAGCGCTCGCCTTCAGCGAGATAGGGCTGGCCGGAGAAGACGTCGTAGCCCGAACGGAACGAGAAGCGGCCCCAGAAGGGCTGGCCGATGGCGCCGGATTCCAGGACCTTCTTCACGGCCTGGATCGGCGTCTGCCAGCGGAAGTTCTCATGCACCATCAGGGGCAGCCCGGCATCGGCGCAAACCTTGACCATGGCCTTGGCGTCGTCGAGCGTCTTTGCGAATGGCTTCTGGCAGATCGCCGGCACATTGTGCGCGGCGGCCATCTCGACCAAAGCGCGGTGGCTCTGGACGGTGGTGGCGATATCGACGAAATCGAAGCCGCCATCGGCGAACATCTGGGCCGCATCGCTATAGCGCCTGTCGATGCCGAACTGGTCGCCGACCATCTTCAGCCGCTCGGGGTCGCGATCGCAGATCGCCACGATCGAAGCCCCGGCCACGTCCTGCCACGCATGCATCTGGTTGACCGCGAAAAAGCCGCAGCCGATGAGTGCGCCATTCAATTCCGTCATTGCTTATCCTGCCTTTGCCATTTGCATCAGAGTCACGCGCTGTTGCAGACGACGCTGCGCCTGATCCACCACAACCGCGATAATAATCACCAGCCCCTTGATGACCATCTGCCAGAA
This sequence comes from Rhizobium sp. 16-449-1b, assembly GCF_017741935.1. Lineage (GTDB taxonomy): Bacteria > Pseudomonadota > Alphaproteobacteria > Rhizobiales > Rhizobiaceae > Rhizobium. The sequence goes on from NZ_JAGHMH010000028.1 coordinate 423,157, forward strand.
GGACGAGACGCCCATCATGACCAGTCCGTCCGACAGGATGCCGATGACGAAGGCACCGATGATCGTGCCGCCGATCGTGCCGCGCCCGCCCGACATCGAAGTGCCGCCGAGCACCGCCGCGGCGATCGCGTTGAGCTCGAAGCTTTCGCCGGTGGCCGGATGCGAGGCCATCAGCTCGGACGAGATGATGAGGCCGACGATCGCCGCGCACAGGCCCGAGAACATGTAGACGAAGATCTTTACCACATCGACCCGGATGCCGGACATGCGCGCTGCACGCTCGTTGCCGCCGACGGCGAAGATATGCCGGCCGATCGGCGTCGAGCGCGCCACGTAGGCGGCAATTAGGGCGAGCACGATCAGAATCCAGATCGACACCGGCAGGCCCAGCATGCGGCCGGCGCCGAAGACGTCGAAGCCCGTCGTCATGTATTCCGGCTTGCCGACGAGATTGGGGAAGGTCTGGCCGTCGGAGGAGAGCAGCGCAAGGCCGCGAGCGATATAAAGCGTGCCGAGCGTTGCGATGAACGGCGCGACGTTGAGCTTGGTGATCAACAACCCGTTGATCAGGCCGATCGCCAGGCCGACGGCCAGCGTGATCAGCACGATCTCATAGATGTTGAAGAAGATCGTGTAGCCGATCGGCAGTTCCACGCCGTTGAGGATCAAGGCGCCGGCGACCATGCCGCACAGGCCGACGATCGAGCCGACCGAAAGGTCGATGCCGCCGGTGATGATCACGAAGGTCATGCCCATGGCCAAGAACGCGTTGAGCGCGACGTGTTTCGACATCAGGATCATGTTGGCCGTCGATGTGAAATTCGGCGCGAAGATCGCGAAGAAGATGATCACGGCGAAAAGGGCGATGAAGGTTCTGAGCTTCATCAGCGTGAGAAGAATGGAGCCGCTCGAACGCTTTGCCCCGAATGTGGATGAGGTGTCCGCCGTCATGACGCGAGCTTTCCCTGGTGTCCGTGACCTTTGGCAGATGCCGCGATGATAGCCTCTTCCGTTGCTTCGCTTCTGTCGAAGACGGCGACCAGCTTGCCGTTACTGAGAACGGCGATGCGGTCGGAAAGGGCCATGACCTCTTCAAGGTCTGAGGTTGAAAACAAAATTGCAAGGCCCTTGGCGGCCAGCCTGCGCATGGTGCGGAACACATCCGCCTTGGCGCCGACATCGATGCCGCGGCTGGGCTCGTCCATCAGCAGCACCTTCGGATTGGTCATCAGCGCCTTACCGATGACCACCTTCTGCTGGTTGCCGCCGGACATCGAGGTGACCTCGAATTCCGGGTTCGGCGCCTTGATGGAGAGATCGCGGATCATGTCGTTGATGCCCTGCCTTTCGGCGCCGGCCTTGATGTGAAAGATCCGCGTGAAGTGATCCAGGCTTGCAAGCGTCAGATTGCTGGCGATGGAGAGCACCTGCACCAGTCCTTCGCGCTGACGGTCCTCGGGGATGAGGGCAAGCCCCTTCCTGATCCGCCCTGTCGTGTCTTGTGCGCGCACTTCCTGGCCATCGATGAAGATCTTGCCGGTCGAGTGCTTGTGACGGCCGATCACGCATTCGAAGAACTCGCTGCGTCCGGCGCCCATCAGGCCGTAGATGCCGAGGATTTCGCCAGCGCGCACTGAGAGCGAGACGTGATCGACGGCCAGACCGCCGGTCCTGCGCGGCAGGCTGATCTCCTCGGCGCGGAAGGCTTCCGGTCCGAGCTCATGGTCGGCCGCCTTGGCAAAATCCTTGGCGTCGGAGCCGATCATCGAGCGGACGATCCACTTGGTGTCGATATCGCGAACCATCGCATGGCCGGTGATCTGGCCGTCGCGCAGCACGGTGATGTAATCGCCGATCCGCATCAGCTCTTCCAGCCGGTGCGAGATATAGACGATGGCGACGCCCTGCGCCTTCAGTTCGGCGATGACCTTGAACAGGATCTCGACCTCGGCCGCCGAAAGCGCCGATGTCGGTTCGTCCATGATCAGGATACGGGCGTTGAGCGACATCGCCTTGGCGATCTCGACCAGCTGCTGCTGGCCGATCGGCAGGTCCTCGACCATGGTCTCGGCGTTGATGCCGGCATCCAGGCGCTTCAGAAAGGCGTTTGCCTTTTCGATCTGCGCCTTGTGATCGATGCCGCGAATGCCGCGGGTGATCTCGCGGGTGGCGAAGATGTTTTCGGCCACCGTCATGTTGGCAAAGAGGTTGAGCTCCTGGAAGATCATGCCGATACCGTGCGCCTGGGCGTCGGCCGGACTGTCGAAGGAGACCGTTTCGCCATCGAGGACGATGCGTCCAAGCGTTGGCCGCTCGACGCCGGCGATGATCTTCATCAGTGTCGACTTTCCAGCGCCGTTCTCGCCGACCAGCACGTTGACCGCGCCACGTCTGAGCTCAAGATCGGCGCGCTTGACGGCGACGATGCCGGAATAGACCTTGGACACCTCTTCGAGGCGCAGGATAACGTCGTGTTCGATCGTTTCGCTCATCGCTACGGCCCCACCGTCAGTTCGGCCGGCGTCACCAGCGGCAACTGGCCGGATGCCGGGAGCGGGAAGGCGCCGGTGACCGTTACGGTCTTGCCGGTCAGGCCCTCGCGCGGCAGCGGCGCCAGAAGCGCGGTGTTGATCTTCCCGTTAAACGCCTTGCCGAATTGCGCCCACTCGATCTGGTTCTTGAACTCGTTGAAATTAACGAATTCCAGCGTGTCGCGAAGCGCCGTTCCGCGCACGGCGGGGCCGATCTGCACCTTGGCGTCGGCCTTGCCATCGCCGTCGGCGTCCACGTCGATCGTGGCGGCGCGCGATGCGGTATCGGCCGCGACGATCTTGCCGCTCAGCTTGACCGCATAGGTCCAGGGCGCGCTCGCCTGTTTGCGTGTATTGCCGTATTTCTCGCCAGCCTGATCCGGGCTCGACGCGGCAAGCGCCACGACGTCCTTCAGCTCGCCGGCCCGCTTTTGCAGATAGGGAATTGCCTGCGACTGCCAGATGGCCTCGACCTTCGCCGCGGGATCGAAGGCGCTCTTTGCGGTTTCCGCCGCCTTTTCTTCCGCCGTCGGCGTTTTGATGATTTTGCAGCCCGGCAGTGCCATCGCAAGCAATGCGATCACAACCGCGCTTCTGACCCTCGCCATCCACGAAACTCCAATCTTATGGAATAGGATAAAGAACGAAGAGCGCCGATGAGTGCGCTCTTCGCCATTGGTCTCAAGCTGTCGTTACTTCGCGATCGCGAAGGTTTCGAGCTTGGAGGCGTTGTCGGCGTTGATGAGAATGCAATCCATCAGCTGCTTCTCTTCCTTGGGAAGAGTCTTGTTCTTGATGTAGGCGTCGGCCTGCTCGACAGCCATCTGCGCCTGTGCGTATGCGGGCTGCAGAACGGTGGCTTTGATGCCGCCGGACTTGATGGAGTCGCGGACGTCGTTCGAACCGTCGAAGCCGACGACGATCACGTCCTTGCGGCCGGCGGCCTGGAGAGCGGCGATGGCGCCCATGGCCATCGTGTCGTTGCCGGAGATGACGCCCTGGATATCCGGGTTTGCCTGCAGGATGGTTTCCATCTTGGCGTAGGCTTCCGTCTGGCTCCAGTTGGCCGACTGCTTGGCAACCGACTTCAGGTCCGGATAGTCGTCGATGACGTCATGGTAGCCCTGCGAGCGGATGCCGGCATTGGTGTCGGATTCCTTGCCGACGAGCTCGACATAATTGCCCTTCTCGCCCATCAGCTTGACGAACTCCTGCGCGCCGAGCTGGGCGCCCTGGTAGTTGTTGGAAACGATCTGTGCGGCGGCAACGCCCGTGGCGTTGATTTCGCGGTCGATGAGGAAGGACGGAATGCCCGCGTCCTTGGCCTTCTTGACGGCGGCAACGGTCGCATCAGCGCCGGCGTTGTCGAGAATGATGGCCTTCGCACCGCGGCCGATGGCGGTGTCGATCATCTGGGATTGCTTGTTGGCGTCGTCGTCATGGGTCATGACGAGCGCTTCGTAGCCCAGTTCCTTCGCCTTGGCTTCAGCACCTACGGCTTCAGCCTTGAAGAACGGGTTGTCGTGTGCGGGGGTGATGATGGCGATCAGGTCCGCCGAAAAAGCGGGCATGGCAACGCCAAATGCAAGCGCGCTGGCAAAGGCAGCGACGGTCAGTCTACGTGTCAGTCTCATTGGTTTCCTCCCAAAAGAAGCCCTGTTCCCAGCAGGGCGGTGAAAGGGGAGGGGTTGCCCCCTCCCGGGGTCGGTATCAGGTGATACGCTTGATGCTGTCAGCGATCTCCTGAGGTTCGAAAACGCGCTTCCAATCGTCCTTCATCAGGGCGGGAATGCCGAATTCGATAGCCTTGTTGCAAGCGTCCGAGAACACGCCCTGGACTTCGCCGAAGATGACGGCGCCGAGAACGTTCAGGTGGCCGAGCAGGAAGTCGCGGGCAGCTTCTTCCGGAACGCCGCGCGCGACGCACTCATCCATGGCCTGCTTCATGACGACGAGCAGCGAAGCGGCAACGGTCTCGGAGAGACCCGGCTCCAGCATCGCCATCTGCTCGACGGTGACGCGGTGCGAGCGCATGACCGGTGCCCAGATCGTCTTGGCGATTTCTTCGCCGACGGCGTAGGCTTCTTCCGGACCCTGCATCAGAGCCGAAACGATGTGCTGCTTGGCGAAGAGGCCGCCGAAGTGGTCCTTCTTGGCCTGCATGTCGGTTTCGTCGTTGAAGATCGGCGGATGGCACGGATGCGTGACGAAGTACGTCAGGTCAGGACGCTCCGGGAAGTGGCCAGCGAACGGCGCGGCAGCGTCGAGCGCGACAACCATGGTGCCTGCCTTGAGCTTGTCGTTGATGCCGGCGGCAACCTTGCCGATATGCGTATCCGGAACGGCCAGGATGACGACGTCGACGCCGTCAAGCGCTACGTCCACGTCCACGGTCGAAAGACCGAGGTCGTCCTTCAGGCGTGCCTTGCCGATATCGCTGATTTCAACGTGGCGAACGTCGTAGCGCGAACCCTTGAGGTTCTTTGCAAGCCGGTAGCCCATTTTGCCGCCGGCGCCGAACAGAGCAATGGAAGTCATGTTTCCTCACTTCGTGTTTTGCTGGAATTGTTAACGTTGCTGGTATGATGAGTCAATCACCACCCCAGAATAAGTATTACTTAACCGCGTCGAGCCTGTTGATGGCGTCGACGTTGCCTGCGGAAGCGCCCTTCGGGTCGAATTCGGAAGCGAGCCAGGTGTCGACGATCGACTTGGCAAGTTCCGGACCGATCACGCGTGCGCCCATGGTGATGATCTGTGCATTGTTGGATTTCGCGGCGCGCTCGGCCGAATAGGTGTCGTGCGTCAGCGCGGCGCGGATGCCTGGAACCTTGTTGGCGGAGATCGAAACGCCAATGCCGGTACCGCAGATGAGAATACCGCGCTCATGCTGGCCGTCGACGATGGTCTGCGCGAGGTTCAGCGACAGGTCGGCATAAAAGCCGGCCTGGCTGAGATCATGCACTTCGAGGCCCGCCTTGGTGGCGAGGTGGGCGGCGATCACGTCAAGCAATGGCTTGCCGGCGCTATCCGCTCCGATGGCGATTTTCATGGTCCGTGTCCTTTCAATCATTCGGGGGCTGGATGAGTGGAATTGGTGGCTGCGATCAAATGACCGCGGCAACGCGCTTCAGAATGTCGAGATAGCCTTCGACTGCCCAGGCAGAGCGGCCGATGAAAAGGCCGTCGATGTGCGGCTGTGAGATCAGTTCCTCGCAATTGCCTGGATTGACGCTGCCGCCGTAGAGAACCGGAACCGCGCGACCGAGCGCCTTGGCGGCGACGTCGGCGATGCGCGCGTGGCGCTCGTCGGCGTAGTCGGCGGTCGCCGGAATGCCATTGACGCCGATCGCCCAAACGGGTTCGTAGGCAAGCAGAATTTCCGCGTCCTTGCCTGATGTGGTGACGCGCGCCAACGCGCCTTCTACCTGGCGTTTCAGCACCGCGTCGGCATCACCGGCATTGCGCTCGGCAAGCGTCTCGCCGATGCAGATCAGCGGGATCAGGCCGTGCTTGACGGCGCTTTCGACCTTCAGGCCGACGGTTTCGTCGGTCTCGCCGAAGTGTTCGCGACGCTCGGAATGGCCGAGTTCGACGATGTCGAGGTTGCAATCCTTCAGCATCGGGGCCGAGATCTCGCCGGTCCAGGCGCCGGCTGCGTCCCAATGCATGTTCTGCGCGCCGACCTTCACCGAGCTATCGGCGAGAGCCTTCTTGATTTCGCGCACTGCCGTGAACGGCGGGATGACGAAGCGCTGAATATCCGCGTGGCGATCGCCATCGGCGGCCGCGAGCTTTTCCGCAAAGGACAGAGCCTCGCCAAGCGTCTTGTTCATCTTGAAGCTGGTGCCAACCCAATAGCGCATGTTCAAGCCCTCCGTCCGTCGCGGATCTGTGCGAAATAGCCGTCGGTTCCGACCTGGCCGCCCTTGAGCGCGATCTGCAGGCCGTTGGTCGGCGCGTAGTTGCCATGTGCCGTGCAGAGCGGCGAGCCGGGGGTCTGCGGCAATGGCAGCAAGGTCGTCAGAGCGTCTACACGCAACTGCTGCAGCGCGTGGCTCGACGTGTCGCCGCCGGCGATGACAGCGCGGGGCAGCTTTTCGGTCTCGATCAACCGGCGCAGGATGGTGCCGAGAGCGGAGCCGAGGCGATGGCGGGATCCGGGAATACGATCGATATCGGTGCCCTTGTCCGACGATGAGCCGAGTGCGGTGTGCAGGATGACGCTGCGGCCATCCTTCAGGCGCTTGACGCCTTCGGCAACAGCCGCGTCGATAGCGCGGTCACGGCTTTCGCCGACGAGATCGAGCGGATCGACGGCGATGCCGTCAAAGCCGTTTTCCGTCGCATTGCGGATCTGCCGTTCCGTGGTGGGCGAAACGCTTCCGGAGACGACGGCGAGGCGATCGACCTTGCCTGGCGCGGCGAAAGTCGTCGGTTCGCCAAGCAGGCCTTCGGCCTTCCACGCCTGCAACAGCGCGTATTCGACGCCCGACGAGCCGGCCGTGAAGAGGCCGCCGTCGCGCTTGGCTCGCCAGACCTGACGGCCGGCCAGAGCCTGCGACTGGGCGCTATCCACGTCGATCAGCAGGATGCCATCGAGGTCGGCGATCGTCTTGTCGATGCGCTGGTCGGCATCGGCAGCCGCGGTGGTGACGAGATCGGCGAGCGCTACGGGCAGTGCCGTCTGTTTTGCCAGATGCAGGGTGAGGTCGGCTTCCGACATCGGCGTCACCGGATGGCGGCTCATGACGGGATGGCGGTCGATGCGGTAGTAGCGATCCTGGTAGGCGGCGAAGAGATTGCCGAAAGCTGTGAAACGCTTCAGCTGCGGCGCGCCGACGACCACAGGCACGACCGGTTGGCCATAGAGCGCCTTGCCGATTTCGATTGCCTTGCCGATGTTGCCGATATCAGGGCTGGAATCGAAGGTCGAGCAGACCTTGTAGTGGCAGATATCGGCGTCGAGGGCCTTCAGCCATTCAAAGATCGCCGGCAGATGCTTTTCCATCCACTCCGGCGTTTCGCTGCGGCTGGTACCGGCAATGCCGAAGGCTCGGTAATCGGCGAAACGCTTGGCGGTCTCGGCGCTGGGGATGCCGAGAAACAGCACGGTCGGTACGCCGTTGGAGGCAAGCGCTTCCATGACGTCGGCCGAACCGGTGAAATCGTCACCGTAGTAGGTAAGCAGAGGTTTGGTCATGGTCTCAAGCTGCCTTGCCGTCGCCGAATTTCGCGATCGAGGCCGCGAGTTCCGGATGATCCTTGGCGTATTCGTCGAGCGGGATATCGGCGACTGCCGCCTGCCAGGCCTGCTGCACGGCGCGCACGCCGGCCGCCGGGCCGCCCGGATGGCTGACGATGCCGCCGCCGCATAGATAGAGCAGGTCGGTGGTGCGGCCGGTGCGGTTATAGGTGTCCGGCGCCTGGCCACCCCACTGGCCGGAGCCTGCAACCGGCAGCGGGCAGTCGGCCTTGCTGAACAGCGGCGTGCTGACGGCCTTGAAGGATTCGACGAAGCTGTCGTCCGGTTCCCAATACTTGATGCGGATGCCGTTGATCTGGAACTGGTCGACGCCGAGCAGGCGCCAGAACTGCTGGTAGACCTTGAAATCGAGGCCGGCGCCGGGATCGCGGGTCAGGATGTCCCAACCGTTGCGATGCGCATGCAGAACGAGGCCAGAGCGCTTGCGCAGGAAGCTCATTCCGCCGAAGCCGATCGAATTGATGTTGACGACGGCGCAGTTGCCGCCGGCCTTCAGGACGAGATCGTGATTGCGCATCATCTCGTCTGGATCGGCATGCGAGATGCCGAAGGCGTACATGACCTTCTTGCCGGTCTTCTGCTCGTGATCGAGGATCTTCGGCATGATGGCCGCGACGCGCTCCTTGAGCGGCGAATAGGCCGGGCTCATCAGCTTTTCGTCGTCCTTGATGAAGTCGACGCCGGACTCGATCAGTTCGCCGACGAGTTCCGCCGTCTCATGCGGCCGCAGGCCGAGCGCCGGCTTGACGATCGTGCCGATGATCGGACGCCCTTCGACGCCGGTCAGTCGGCGGCTGCCGGGCAGGCCGAACTGAGGGCCGGGATGGGCTGTGGCGAAGGCTTCCGGCAGCTTCATGTCGACGATGCGAATGCCGCTCATGCCCTTGATCGAGAATACGCCGCCGATCGCGATCGTCATCAGGGCGGAGAGATCGGTGCCGATCGCGTCCATCGGGAAAGCGATATCGGCGTCGGCTCGGTGAATGGGGCCGCTGCCGGGTGCTACTTCCGGCCAGGTCGGGTATTCCGCATCGGGCAGGTGACGGATGGCGATAACGCGTGCCGCGACGCGCGCCTTCAGCTCTTCCGTCTCGCCGGGAACGGGGACGAACGTGCCGGTCGACTGATCGCTGGCGATCTTGGCCGCCATGGCCTCGACGCTGCCGGTCGTTTCGATGCGGTAGGTAACTGTGATCATCATGAGGTTTCGTTGCTCCTCCTGCCTAGGCCGAAAGTTTGCCATGGCGTCAACTCGTGAACTGGTATAATGAGTATTCCAATTTCTGCAACGAAAATTTTTGAAAGAGCACTGACCGATTTCAGACGACGGCCTTTCGTGCCGGGACGCTAGCATGCATAAAGGAGGGATATTGTGAGCCAGCGAGACACCATGAACCAGCCAATCGAACAGATCGTGCGTCGCAAACTATCCGATGAGGTTTTTGATCGACTGGAGCGAATGATCACGTCCGGCGAGCTTCGCCCCGGCGACGAGATGCCTTCGGAACGGGTGCTGATGGAGCGCTTCGGAGTGGGAAGGCCGGCGATCCGCGAGGCGATGCAGTCGCTGGCCAATATGGGCTTGGTCAACATCTCGCACGGAGAGCGCGCCAAGGTTCTGCAGCTGACAGCAAAATCGATTTTCCGTCAGGTGGATTTGACGGCGAAGATCATGCTGGCGCAGTCCGCCGACTCGCTCGATCACCTCAAGAGCTCGCGCATCTTCTTCGAGCGCGGCATGGCGCGCGAGGCGGCGGTCAAGGCCACGCCCGCCGACATCACCGATCTCCGTGATATCATCGAAGAGCAGCGTCGCTCGCTTGGCAACGCGGAAGACTTCATCGCCGCCGATATGCAGTTCCATACGCGTATCGCGCAGATCTCGGGCAACCCGATCTTCGTCGCTGTCAGCGAGGCAATGCTGGCATGGCTGAAGGCCTATCACACGGACATGCTGATCTGGACCGGCAAGGAGAAGTTCACGCTGGTTGAGCATGAGCAGATCCTCGACTGTCTGGCGGCAAATGATGCGAATGGCGCGGAAGCCGCGATCTTGAAGCACCTTGAGCGCTCGAGTGCGCTCTACACCAATCGCGACTGACGTCGGTTTCATCGGCGAATACGAAAACAGCGACCGGCCTGCGAGCCGGTCGCTGTTTTTTAGGTAGCGAAGGTCTCGACCGGTACGGCCAAGACCTTCTTGAGCGCTGAAATCAGATCTCCTTGATCAGCTGCTCGGCAATACGCACGCTGAGCGCCGCGCCCGTCAATGTCGGGTTCATGCACGATGCCGACGGCATGACGCTGGTGCCGGCGATGAACATGTTCGGGTGGTCATGCGTACGGCAATCGCGGTCGACGACGCTGTCCTTCGGATCGTCGCCCATGCGCGTCGTGCCCATGACGTGCTGGCGGTTCTGCCACTTGACGTCGGTCGACAGAACCTCGGCGTCGAGCAGCCGGGCGATCTTGTTCAGATCTTCCAGGCCCTTGTCGCGGCCGGCGTTCCAGTAGTCGGTGACCGAGTAGTAGAGGACCGGAACCGGGATGCCGAGCGCGTCGAACTTGGTCTTCGACGGCGTAACGCGGTTTTCCGCGAGCGGCAGCGGTTCGAAGTCGATCGCCCAGTTGAGCGAACGTGCCGAATACTGGCGGATCATCTCGTCGAGCTTGGAGCCCATGATGCCCTTCTTGATGAAGCCTTCGGTCATCTGGGCTGTCGGTACCGTGTTGCGGACCTTGATCTTGTAGCTCGGGTAATCCTTGCGGAAAGCGCCGTCGCGCTGGTTGAGATAGACCAGCAGCTCGGTCGGGCCTTCGCCCGGCCACATGTCCTCCTTGGTCAGCATGTTCATGCTGATGCCGGTGTGGTCCATGAGGTTGCGGCCGACCTGATCCGAAGAGTTGGCGATACCGTTCGGATATTTGTCCGAGGTAGAAATGAGCAGCAGCTTGGCGGACTCGATGCCATAAGCGGCAAGCACGAAATAGCGCGCCGTCAGCCGGTGCTCGGAATTGTCTGGCTTCTTGTACCAGACGGCGGTGATCTTGCCGTCGTCGCCGGCTTCCACCTTGTAGACAGGCGAGTTGTCGAGCAACTTGGCGCCATGGCGTTCGGCTTCGTCGATATGCATCGAGCCGTCGTACTTGGCGCCGATCGGACAGACCGGGTTGCAGTTGTTATTGCCGGCGCAGACCGGGCGGTTGCCGTAGGGGCGCGAGGCGCGGCCGTGTGGCTCAAGAACCGGGTTGAAGCCGCCGACCGAAAGCTTTTCAGCCAGCGTCGTGAACATGTAGCTGGAATTCAGCTGCTTCATCGGGAACGGCATGGAGCGCGGCGGCATCGGGCCACCGCCCTGGCCGCTTTCGTCCTGACCGTCCGTGCCGGTCACGCCGAGTTCCAGCTCAGCCTTGTTGTAGTAGTCTTCGAGATCGTCATAGCCGATCGGCCAGTCGCGACCGCGACCGTAAAGCGACTGGATCTTGAAGTCGTTGGGGATCATGCGCCAGAGCGCCGAGCCAAAGTGCCAGGTCGTGCCGCCGACAACGCGCAGGTAGGAGGTGTTGTATTTCACCGGGCCTTCGTATTGCAGGTAGTCGCCATAGGTCGACGGCGCCCAGGGCATGCTCGGGAAGGGGGAACCCGCGCCCTGCAGCTTGGCGTTTGCCAGCGAGAGCTTGACCGGAGCATTGCGGAAGGTCTCGACGATCTCGCGGCGATCGACACGCGGGCCGGCTTCGAGAATGATCACCTTCTTGCCGGCCTTGGCGAGCTGCGCGGCGACGATGCCGCCCATGACACCCGATCCGATGACGATCAGGTCCGCATCATATGCGTCGTTTGCCATTGTCTTTATCCTGTCAGATCTTGCTGCCGGGCTTCGGTCCCCAGGCGTTCGGGCCGGGACCGTAGGTCGGAGTGGGAAGGAGGCCCTTGGTCGGGCGGTACATGAGCGATTTCTCGTAGGTGATGAGCTCCGCGTCCTGCGGTTCCCCGACCACGCCGAGATACCAGGCGGAGACGATCTTCGCGGAAGTCTTCATCTCAGGTTCGGCGGGCTTCGTCGCGAGAAAGCCATCCATGTCCTTGGCGCCCGACTGGCTCACGGCCTGCTGCAAGGCGGCGATATCGGCCTTCAGCGTCGCGCTGCGCTTGGAGAGTGCTGCGAAGAAGCGTCCGCCGAGCACCGGATCGAGCTCATATCCGGTCAGGAATTCAGAGAGCTTGGTAAAGCCCTGCACATCGTCATCGGCTGCGAACGCCGATACGGGTGCCGCGAAAGAGGAGAGGACTGACAGTCCTCCAACGGCCACGGTGGCGCGCAGGAGGTCTCGGCGGTGGAGGGGGCGGCTCATGAGAGAGCCCGCATTATGCTGGTCGATTGGCATCGCTGATATCCTCGATGAGGCAGTCAGAACTGGGAGAAAGGGTGAAACGATCAGGCGTGGGCCGGCTGCCGCCTGCGGCGGGCAACGAGCAGCGCGATGACGAGCGCGACAAGGATCAACGCCACGACGACTGCCGGCACGATGAACGGCGCGACCGCGGCCAGCAACGGCTTCTCTCCGCCTTCGCGAACACGCAGGACATCCGCGGCGGTGACGGTCACCTTGCCGTTGCCGAAATGACCAAGCACATAGTTGCTGACATCGGCGACGTCCTTGTCGGAGAGACGATCCGTGTAGGAAGCGTTCTCGCCGAAGGCCGGCATGAATGTCGGGACGCCGTCGATCGTGCGCGACAGGCCGAACAGGATCGTTGCGATCAGGTTGTCCGGGTTGTTGCCGCCGGTCGCGGTGTTGTGGAAGAGCGAAGGATAGTGGTCGTTGCCCTCGCCATCAACCTGATGGCAGGCGGCACACGAACCGCTGAAGATATGGAAGCCTTTCTCGGTCACGGCCTGGCCAGGCAGGCCGCGCAGATCGAGTTCCGCCGTGGAGGGCTCACCGACATCGTAGCGCGGCGTGGCTTCGCCCGTCGTGATCGGCTTCGTGTCCCTCAGGTAGACGACGAGCGCCTTGAGGTCGGCCTCGGTTAGGTGCTGCATGCTGTGTTCGATGGCTTCCGCCATCGGGCCGGCGGCCTGCGCCTTACCGGCGACGTGGCCGGTGCGCAGATACTGAACGAGTTCCTCGTCGGACCAGCCGCCGATGCCATCAACCTTGTCGGAGGTGATGTTCGGTGCAAACCAGGAGCCGATGGAGGCGCCCGAAAGCGCCTGGCTTCCGCTCTCTGCCATGAAGAGATTGCGCGGCGTGTGGCAGGTGCTGCAGTGCTCAAGAGCCTCGGCCAGATAGGCGCCGCGGTTCCATTCGGCGGACTTGGATGCATCCGGCTGGAAGCGGTCCTTATCGAGGAAGAGCAGGTTCCACACGGACATGGAGGCGCGGATGCTGAATGGGAACGGCAGCGCGGTCTTCTCCGGCGCGTGATCGATCGGTTTCACATCCTGCATGAAATAGGCGTAGAGCGCCGACATGTCCTCGTCGGAGATCTTGGCGTAGGCCGTGTAAGGCATCGCCGGATAAAGATGGCTGCCATCCTTTGCAACGCCGTCGCGAACAGCGCGCGCGAAGTCTTCTTCGCTGTAGGTGCCGATGCCGTCGGTTTTGGATGGCGTGATGTTGGTCGAGAAAATCTTGCCGAGCGGAGATTCGATCGCATAGCCGCCGGCAAAGGGCTGTCCCGAGTTCGGGGCGGTGTGGCAAGCGGCACAGTCCGCCGCGGTCGCGAGGTAACGTCCCCTCGTAATCAGGTCGTTTTGCGTCGCGGTCTGATCTTGCGCCGAGGCTGCGCCGGTGATCGACACCAGCGCGGACAGACAGAGTGCGATTGACCGCAGGCGTTTGAATTGGGGTCGAGAGATAGCGGTGTGCAAATGCATTATCGACGTGCTTTCATCAAGCATGAATAAACGACAACAGGCTTTGCATCACCTCCCACGAGCGTAGCCAATCCACGTCGCCGCGAGGCTGAATGCGACAAGCGCCGCTCAAAGCCAATGTTAGTAAGGCAAACTACTGAAGTTGCTTTACAAATTCACTCTAAATGAGGATATGACTTTATGCGTCGATCTGTCACGTTCGCGACTTGGCAATCGTCATAACCGCGCTATGCTGCGTTTGAAAATCAATTTGTCATACAAACAGTTTTCACAGAAAATGAAAGCTCAGCAGTGAAATTCGACCTAATCGATTTGCGTATGTTCCTGGCTGCCGTTGATGGCGGCAGTTTGACCGCTGCCGCCAGGCGGAACAATGTCGTCGTGGCGGCTGTCAGCGCGCGTCTCAGGAGGCTGGAAGAGGCTTTTGATCTCGAGCTCTTCGAGCGCACGGGGCGAGGGATCAAGCCGACTTTGGCGGGCGAGATGCTGGCGAGCCACGCCCGCCAGATCCTCGACGATACCCGCCGGATCGAGGCCGATCTCGACGCCTTTGCGGATGGCCGCAGCGGCCATGTCCGGTTGCTGTCGAATACCAATATGCTGGCCGAACATTTGCCGCAGGCGCTTGGCGCCTTCCTTGCCGCAAGCCCGGATATCAGTGTCAGCGTCGAGGACAAGCCGAGCCTTGAGGCCGTGAAGTTGCTGAAACAGGGGCAGGCCGATATCGCCATCGTTGCCTCCTCGGCGGATATGACCGGGCTTGAGCGCTTTCGCTTCGTTCCGGATCGGCTGGTGCTGATCGCGCCGCGCGACCTGGATGTGCCATCCGATGCAGTCGCGTTTCCGCGCATCCTGGATTTCAAGCTGATTGGCCAGCAAGGCAATCCGGCCTTGATGCAGTTTCTCGAGCGTCACGCGAACGAGCTCGGGCGCACGCCGCATTTCCGGATGCTGATTGCCGGATTTGAGGCAACCTGCCGCGTCGTCGAACAGGGTGCCGGCGTATCGATCATTCCCGAGAGCGCCGCGCGACGTTATGCGCATTTCATGGATTTCAAGGTGGTGCCGATCGCGGAGCCTTGGGCGGACCGCGAACTCTACGTTTGCGTCAGAAACGAGATGCAGCTTCCGGGCTATGCAAGGATGCTGCTCGCACACCTGAGGCAGTACGTGCGGACGTTTGACGATGGCTGCTGAAAGCCGCCGTCATCTCTTCGGCGCGGATATTGGGTTTAATGAAGCGTCAGCGTCTCTGGACGATGCGGGTCGCGGAATCGGAATTGCTCGATCAGCGTCATGGCTTGCTGCAGCAGGAATTCGGCGGCCTTAAGATCAGTGTTGGCGAGACCATGCACGCTGCCGCGAATGGTCAGCGCCAGGTTACCCGAGCTCGCGGCGAAGCTGGCGTTGCCTTCTATCAATGCCTCCTTGGCACTGGTCTCAAGCGCATCGGCAACGGCCGCCAGTATGTCCTGCCGTTCGCGGACACTCATTTGCACAATGGTCTTGGATCCCTTCATGATGGACGACCCCCTTCCCTGAAAGGCGCGCGCTGATAGCAGCCAATAATGCTTGATGTAGGCGCAATCGCCGGTTCATCAATGCACCCTCTTTTCTCCCTGAGCGCGTCGGCGAAGACCGGACGGCAACGGTGGCGTTGTTTGCTAGGTCATCGGTCATTTCGCCAACTCATGAGCCGCAGACATAACTCCATGCAGAAATGGTGATCTAATGCCATCCCAGCACCGGTGCTACCTTAACGGCGCGGGAGTATTCGGCGCCTTTGAGCCATGAGCGATGCATCTCAACCTCTGCTCCGAGGCGCCATAGGCACTTCCTGTTTATACCGATGTGAGACGGCCAAGGTCGTCCTTAAGGAGCGTAAAATGCAAAAGCGGATACTTGGAAAAAGCGGACTAGAGGTCTCTGCGCTTGGCTTCGGCTGCATGGGCCTGAACTTCAGCTATAGCCATGCGCTGAGCACCCAGGAGAGCGTGACGCTGGTGCGCCAGGCAGTCGAGCGCGGCGTGACGTTCTTCGACACCGCCGAGGTCTATGGGCCTTACACCAACGAAGAGATCGTCGGCGAGGCGCTCCGGCCGATGCGTGATCGGGTGGTGATCGCCACGAAGTTCGGCTTCAATATCGTCGATGGCAAGATGGCCGGCGTCAACAGCCGCCCCGAGCAGATCCGCAAGGCGGCCGAAGGTTCGCTCAAGCGCCTCGGCGTCGATGTCATCGACCTGCTCTACCAGCACCGCGTCGACCCCAACGTGCCGATCGAGGACGTGGCCGGCACGGTCAAGGATCTGATCGCGGAAGGCAAGGTGAAGCACTTCGGCATGTCCGAGCCGGGCGCACAGACGGTCCGCCGCGCCCATGCGGTGCAGCCGGTCGCCGCGCTGCAGAACGAATATTCGCTGTGGACGCGCGGGCCGGAGACCAACGGCATTCTCGAAGCCTGCGAGGAACTTGGCATTGCGCTGGTGGCCTATAGCCCGCTCGGCAAGGGCTTCTTGACGGGCGCCATGAACAAGGACACGAAGATCGGCGAAGGCGATTTCCGCAAGATGCTGCCGCGCTTCACGCCCGAGGCGATGGAGAAGAACCAGGCGCTGATCGATCTTCTGAAGCGCATCGCCGAAGACAAGAAGGCGACGCCGGCGCAGATCGCACTAGCTTGGTTGCTGGCCCGGAAGCCCTGGATCGTCCCGATCCCCGGCACGACGAAGCTGCATCGTCTCGAGGAAAACCTCGGCGCGGCTGACGTGGCACTGAGCGCCGACGATCTCGCGCAGATCGAGACCGCCGCAGCCGCCATTCAGGTCGAGGGCGAGCGTTATCCGGAGCAGTTGATGAAGACGACCGGTCTCTGAGATACAAGCCCGGAATTGGAACTTGAAAACGGCGCGCCCTCGGGTGCGCCGTTTTCGCATGGTTGGCAGACGCTTGCGGCTAGATCCTTTCGGCGAGAAAGTCGATCAGAGCCCGGATTCGGCTCGCAAGGTGCGGATGGCCGGGATAGACGGCGTGGATATGCTCGATATCACCAGGGTTGAACGCTTCCAGCACCGGCACAAGACGACCTTCGTCGATATGGTCCTGCACGTGAAAAGTCCCCACCCGGATCAGCCCGACGCCCGCGAGGCAGAGACTGCGAATGGTCGGCCCGTTGTTCACTTCGACATTGCCGTGGACTGCCTTTGAAAAGGTCTGCCCGGTTGCTGGATCCCTAAACGGCCACTCTTCCCAAGTCTGACGGAAGTTGAATGTCATGCAGTTGTGCCGGTCGAGATCCGCAGGCTTCTCGGGATTTCCCATGCGCTCGAGATAGCTGGGCGTCGCCACGACCACGCGTCGGCTGTCCATCAGCTTGCGGGCCTTCAGCGAGGTGTCCCGGAGATTGCCCGAGCGGATCGCGACATCGGCGCGCTCCTCGACGATGTCGATGATCCCATCGGTCAACGAAAGGTCGAGCTGGACGTTCGGGTAGCGGGCCAGGAACTCCGGTACAAGCGGGACGACATGGCGAACGCCGAAGGCGACCGAAGCGCTCACCCGCAGACGTCCGCGCGGCGCGGCTTCGCCGCCTGTCGAGACGATTTGCTCGGCCTCCTTGATGTCTTCAAGAATGCGCTGCGCGCGCTCGAGATAGACCTCGCCCTCCGGCGTCAACTGCAGGCTGCGCGTGGTTCGGACCACCAGGCGGGTCTTCAAGCGCTCTTCCAGCCGGCTCACCAGCTTGCTGACCGCCGAAGGCGACATGCGCAGCAGGCGTCCCGCCGCCGAAAAGCTCTGCAGCTTCGCGGTATGCACGAAGACTTCCATCTCGCCGACGGTGTTATCCACTGCTCACCCCTGTGAATTAAATTCATAACTATTGAGGTAATGTAGCTGCTTATCGCGATAATGTCAGTGGTCCATATTCCAGCCATCCCAAATCGCCGCTTGTCCGGCATCGTCACTGGATGGATTCACAATGCCCCTTGCCCTGTTTGCCTTAACGGTCGCTGCCTACGCGATCGGCACGACGGAGTTCGTCATCGTCGGGCTCCTGCCCACCGTCGCCAATGATCTCAACATCGACCTGCCGCTCGCCGGCCTGATCGTCAGCGTCTACGCGCTCGGCGTCACCTTCGGTGCGCCTATCCTAACCGCGCTCACCGGTCGTCTCGATCGCAAGCTGCTGCTTCTCGGCCTTATGGCGCTGTTCATTCTCGGCAATACGATGGCAGCGCTCAGCCCGGGCTACGCGCCTCTGCTTGTCGCCCGCGTTCTCTCCGCCTTCGCTCACGGCGTCTTCTTCTCCGTCGGCTCGACCATCGCGGCCGATCTCGTTCCTGAGAACAAGCGCGCCTCGGCGATAGCCATGATGTTCATGGGCTTGACGGTCGCGATCGTAACCGGCGTTCCGCTCGGCACGCTCATCGGCCAAACCTTCGGCTGGCGCGCGACATTCGCGGCTGTCGCCGGCCTCGGTGTCATCGCCTTCGCGGGTCTGTGGATGCTCCTGCCGACAAACCTCAAGAAGGCGCCGGCGGCAACGATCGGCGAGCAGGTGAAGGTTCTCGGCAGCGGCCGTCTCCTGATCGTCTTCGCCATGACTGCTCTCGGTTACGGCGGCACCTTCGTCACCTTCACCTTCCTGGCCTCCATCCTTGAGCAGGTCACCGGCTTCCAGGCCTCCGCCGTCAGCCTGATCCTGGTGCTCTACGGCATCGCGATCGCCATCGGCAACATCGCCGGCGGGCGCCTCGCCAACCGTGATCCGATCAAGGCTCTTGCATGGCTCTTCACCGCGCAGGCCGTCGTTCTCGCCATCTTCAGCTTTACCGCCGTGTCGCCATGGCTGACGATCCCAACGCTGGCCGCCCTCGGCTTCCTGTCCTTCGCCAACGTGCCTGGCCTGCAGATCTATGTCGTGCAGCTCGCCGGCGTGGTTCGCCCGGCAGCGGTCGACGTCGCCTCGGCCTTGAACATCGCCGCCTTCAATCTCGGCATCGCGGCGGGCGCCTGGGTCGGCGGCCTCGTGGTTGCCTCGTCGCTCGGCCTTGGGGCCACGCCATGGGTCGGTGCCATCTTCGTCGTCGGCGCGCTCATTCTAACGCTCTGGAGCGGTTCGCTCGACCGCCGGACGCTTGCACCAACCAAGACCGCTGCTTCCGCGGCCTGATAGGATCGAAAGGAAACCCCTCATGAAACTCGTCAACGCCAATGGCGCATCCATCCCGGCGCTCGGATTCGGCACGTTCCGTATGGAAGCCGCCGATACCGAGCGGATGGTCTCTCATGTGCTGAAGACCGGCTACCGCCACGTCGATACCGCGCAGATCTATGGCAACGAAGCCGCCGTAGGGCAGGGGATCGTGTTGTCGGGCGTGGCTCGCGCCGATATCTTTCTCACCACCAAGGTCTGGGTCGCGAACTACGAGCGAAGCGCCTTCCTGGCCTCCGTCGATGAAAGCCTGTCGAAGCTCAAGACCGACTATGTCGATCTTCTGTTACTGCATTGGCCGAACACCGCCGTCAGCCTGGAAGAGCAGATTGCCTCTTTGAATGAAGTCGCCAAGGCAGGCAAGGCACGCCACATCGGCGTCTCCAATTTCAACACGACGCTGATGAGGGATGCCGCGCGCCTCAGCGAACGGCCGCTCGCCAACAATCAGGTCGAGTATCACCCCTATCTCGATCAGCGCCCGGTCATTGAGGCGGCGCGCGAGCTGGGCATGTCGCTCACCGCGTACTACGCGATGGCCGATGGCAAGGTTCTGAACGATCCTGTTCTGGGTGACATCGCGGCCGCACATGGCCGCTCGATCGCGCAGATCGTGCTTCGCTGGATCGTTCAGCAGGGCTTCGTCACGCTGTCGAAGACCGTCTCGGAGACCCGCGCTGCCGAGAACGCCGCGATCTTCGATTTCGCTCTGAGCGATGAGGACATGGTGCGCATCCACGCGCTTGCGCAGGCCGGCGGCCGCATCGTCAGCCCCGATGGCCTGGCGCCTGAATGGGACTCTGCCGCCTAGTCTTGCCGGTACGCCCGCCCGATCTCGCAATTGTGATGGCTTTGCGACATTGGGCGGGCAGCCATGCTTAAAACGCTATTGCAGTGCAGCATCAGTGAGCCTAGGTGAACTCTTGTAGATAAACCAGCATGAATGGAGACACACATGTCTTGGCACGCCCCTAAGTTCATTGAAGTCAGCTGCGGTATGGAAATCAACCGTTACGCTCCTGCCGACGGCAACGAACCGATCCTTTTCTAAGGTCGGCTAAACCCAATTTGTATTGTAATTTTTGAGGTCCGCGCGTGACAGATTCATCTGGCTTTCGCGGTCTGGTTCTTGGGGCCGCCGCGGGCGGCGGCCTTCCGCAATGGAATTGCGGTTGCCAGAATTGCCGCCTTGCGCGCGATCCGGCATCCGGTGTCAGGCCACAATCGCAATCATCGCTCGCCGTCAGTCTCGATGGCCACAGCTGGGCGGTTTTAAACGCTTCTCCCGATATCAGGCAGCAGATCATCGACAATAGCGCGCTGCATCCCAAGGCGCTGCGCGACAGTCCGATCAAGAGCGTGCTGATCACCAATGGCGATATCGACCATCTGGCTGGCCTGTTGATCCTGCGCGAAAAGCAGCCGCTGGAAATCTTCGTGACGGCGGCGATCGCCGAGATCATCGACGACAACCCCGTCTTTCGCGCCCTTGATCCCGCCTTTGTAAAGCGCCACACGATAACGCTTGAGCAGCCGTTTTCTCTGCTCCCGGGCGTCGAGGCCCGGTTGTTCGCTGTCCCCGGCAAGGTGCCGCTGTTCATGGAAAATGGCGAGCCCGAGCTTCAGCTGGAAGGCGAGCAGACCGTCGGCGTCGAGCTGATCGCCGAGGGCAAGCGCGTCTATTACATTCCGGGCTGCGCCCATATCAACGATCGCCTCATCGCACGGATCGACGGCGCCGACGCCTTGTTCTTCGATGGCACCGTTTTCACCGACGACGAGATGATTACGCTCGGTGTCGGCCAGAAGACCGGGCAGCGCATGGGCCATATGGCGATCAGCGGGCCGGATGGCAGCTTCGCGGCCCTGTCGAAGCTCGATATCGCCAAGAAAATCTACGTCCACATCAACAACACCAATCCGATCTGGCGGGTCGGGCCCGAGCGCGACATGCTCGAGGCGAGCGGCTTCCAGATTGGCCATGACGGCATGGAGATCGACTTTGACTGAAGCACCTGACCGGCAGGCATTCGAAGCGCGGCTGATGGCGATCGGCGCGGATCGCTATCACGACAAGCATCCGTTCCACAAAATGCTGCATGGCGGCCAGTGCACGATGACGCAGGTCCGCGCCTGGGTGATCAACCGCTATTGCTACCAGAGCCATATCCCGATGAAGGACGCCGCCTTCATGTCGCGCCTCACGGATGCCGACATGCGGCGCGCCTGGCGCTCGCGCATCGAGGATCACGATGGCGGGCTTACCGAAGGTGGCGGTATCCGGCGCTGGCTGAAGCTGGCCGAAGCCGTCGGCCTCGATCCTGACTATGTGGCTTCCGGTCGTGGCATCCTGCCCGCGACGCGCTTTGCCGTCGAAGCCTATGTTCACTTCGTCCGCGAAAAGCCGCTGCTTGAGGCCGTTGCCTCGTCGCTGACCGAGCTTTTCGCACCCAAGATCCATGCCGATCGTATCGCCGGGCTGTTGCAGCACTACGCCTTTGCCGACGATCAGGCGCTTTCTTATTTCCGCCAGCGTCTGAACGAGGCGCCCGTCGATGTGGCCTTCGGCCTTGCCTATGTGCTTGAGAACGCGAACACGTTGGAGAAGCAGGATGCGGCAGCCGCCGCACTGACGTTCAAGACCGAGGTGTTGTGGGCGCAGCTCGATGCGCTACATTTCGCCTATGTTACGCCGGGCCTGATCCCGCCGGGTGGCTGGGACGGTCGAGAGGGCGTGATCGGCGAACTCGAGGAGATCGCGTGATGAGCGAGGACACGGTCGCGATAACCGGCAGCATGGTCGTCAAGCTGGCCCGTGGCGTGCGTTTGCGCCACGATCCGGTGCGCGGACAGACCGTTCTGCTCGCACCCGAACTGGCGATGGCGGTAGATGAGATCGCCGTGAAAATCATCGAAGCGCTCGATGGCAAGCGCGATCTCGACACGATCGCCGACGACTTCGCCGCCGAATTTCAGGCGCCGCGCGAGCAGATCGCGACCGATGTCCTGGCATTCATCCGTGAGCTCGCCAATCGTCGCATGCTGCAGGTGTTGTGATGGGCGTCGAGGCAAGGGTCGTTAAGCAAACGGTCGCTCCGCTATCTTCGGTAGCGCCGCCGCCGATGGCACTGCTCGCCGAACTCACGCATCGCTGTCCGCTTGCTTGCCCCTATTGCTCCAATCCGCTGGAACTCACGGGCATCAAGGAAGAGCTGTCGACCGAAGAGTGGGTCCGCGTCTTCCAGCAGGCCGCCGAAATGGGCGTCCTGCATCTACATCTCTCTGGCGGAGAGCCTGCCTCGCGGCGCGATCTGGTCGAGCTCACGGCGGCGGGTGCGGCGGCCGGTCTCTATACCAATCTCATTACCTCGGGCGTCGGCCTCACCGAAAAGCGCCTGCTTGAACTGGCCGATGCCGGCCTCGACCATGTGCAGCTCTCGCTGCAGGGAACGAACCCCGCGAGTGCCGATCGCGTCGGCGGTTACAAAGGCGGCTACGATCGCAAGATGGCCGTCGCCGCCTGGGTCAAGGCAAGCGGCATACCGCTCACGGTCAATGCCGTCTGCCACAAGCAGAACATGGATCAGCTGGACGAGATGCTCGATCTCGCTGTGAAGCTCGGCGCCCGGCGTATCGAGATCGCCACCGTGCAGTTTCACGGCTGGGCCGAAAGAAACCGCGCCGCGCTCATGCCGACGCGCGAACAGGTCGAGCGGGCCAACAAGACCGTCATCGAGGCCCGCAAGCGCCTGGAAGGCATTTTGGTCATCGACTACGTGCCGGCCGACCACCATTCGTCCTATCCCAAGGCATGCATGGGCGGCTGGGGACGGATCGGCCTGAACGTCACCCCATCGGGGCGGGTTCTGCCGTGCCATGCGGCGGAGACAATCCCCTCGCTGACATTCGACAGTGTTCGCGAGAAGTCGCTGTCAGATATCTGGTATCACGGCTCCGCCTTCAACGCCTATCGCGGCGAAGACTGGATGCCGGAGCTTTGCCGCAGCTGTGACCGCAAAGCGATCGATTTCGGCGGCTGCCGCTGCCAGGCAATGGCGCTTGCTGGCGATGCCAGCGCAACCGACCCCGTCTGCATTCGCTCGCCGTTGCGCGATGCGCTGACGCTACAAGCCGACAAGGATGCGGCGGCCATTCCTGGCGAGTTCGTCTACCGGGGTCGATAGCAATCACGCGCACGCTTTGTGAAATCAATCGCCGTCGGAAACAAAGCTGTGCCGATTTCGGCCGCCCGCCCGAATGCGGGCGGTTTGCCGGGCCACAACTCTGTGATGTCATACATCCCACGTTAACAATTGTGTCACGAAAGTGTCATTCCGTCTGACTATAAGCGGCTAAATTTCTTTCCGTTGATAGTCATGATAACCAATTTTTCTGCACAACCAGCCGCCGTGTCGGTGTCGGGTCTCAGCCTGCATTTTGGCTCAAACACGGTTCTGAATAACGTCGATCTCGCGCTTGAAAAGGGCAAGGTTCTTGCGCTGCTCGGCCCGTCCGGTTGCGGCAAGACCACGCTTCTGCGTCTGGTCGCAGGCCTGCTGGCGCCAACCAAGGGCAGCGTAAAGATTAACGGAAGCGTGGTGGCCGATGCCGCCGGTGGCCTGTTCGTGCCGCCGGAAAAGCGCGGCCTTGGCATGGTGTTTCAGGACTATGCGCTCTGGCCGCATTTGAGTGTCGCGGACAATATCGCTTTCCCGCTGGAGATGCGCGGCGTCGGCCGCAAGGACTGCGAGCGGCGCGTTGCGGCGGCGCTTGAGCGGGTTGGTCTCGGCGGTTTCGGGGCCCGGCGCATCAGCGATATGTCCGGCGGGCAGCAGCAGCGCGTTGCAATCGCCCGCGCCATCGTCGCCGAGCCGGCTATCGTCCTTTTCGACGAGCCCATGTCGAACCTCGACCGCGAGCTTCGTGAGACCATGGTGCGTGAGATCGGCGCCTTGATGTCGGATCTTGGCCTCACCGCCATTTATGTCACCCATGATCAAAGCGAGGCGTTTTCGCTGGCCGATCAGGTTGCTGTGATGCGCGGCGGTGTTATCGAGCAGATGGCGGCGCCCGAAACGCTGGTGAGCGCGCCGGCGACGCCCGAAGTCGCGGAGTTTCTGCGCCTCGGCTGCGTCGTTCCCGTCGCCCGCGATGAGGGCGGTTTGCGTCTCAACCAAACCGGTATCGTGCTCAAAGACGACAATGCTCCCGCCGGCGCGACGCATGTGTTGCTGCCGTCTCAGGCCGTGCGCCTGACATCGGGGGAGGGCTTTCCCGCCGAGGTCGTCCACTCCCAGTTTCGTGGTGATGGCTATCTGACCACGGTTGCGCTCGGCGCCCGGCCGGCTGCAAGCGAACTTACATTCCTGGCGCGTCAGCGCGCTGTCGCGGGTGAGGTGGTCAACCTCGTCATCGATAGCGGGGACATGCGCTGGTTCACGCGCAACTGAAGCATATCAAACACTTATGGAGGCACATATGAGCAGATCATTTCTTGGTGCGGGCTTCGCCCTCATCGCCGGCGTACTTGCGGCAGGCGTCGCCCACGCTGACATCACCGTCTACTCCGCCGGCCCCGGCAGCCTGATCGAGAAGCTTGCCGCCGGTTACACCAAGCAGACCGGCCACAAGGTCGAGGTGTTCCAGGCAACGACCGGCAAGATCATGGCGCGCATCGAAGCCGAAGCCGCCAATCCTGTCGTCGACGTGCTGATCTCTGCATCCTGGGATACGGCGACCGATTTCACCAAGCGTGGTTGGCTGGTGTCCTACACGAGTCCGAACGCTGCCAAGGTTCCTGATTTCCTCAAGTCCGAGACGGCGGTCGCTCAGGGTGTTTCCGCACTCGGCATCGCCTGGAACCCGGCAAGCAACACGCCGAAGCCGACCGAATGGGCCGACCTCGCAAAGCCTGAATACAAGGACCTCGTCAACCTGCCGGATCCGGCGCAGTCGGGTGCCAGCTTCGAACTGGTGGCGGCACTTGCCGGTAGCCAGGGCTGGGACCTTTTCACCAAGCTCGATGCCAACGGCGCCGTTGTCGCCGGCGCCAATGCCGAAGCGCTGAACCCGGTTCTCCAGGGTGCAAAGGCCGCCGTCTTCGGCGCGGTCGATTACATCTCGCTCGCCGGCAAGGCAAAGGGCGAGTCGATCGACGTCATCTTCCCGGCTTCCGGCACCGTCGTCGCGCCGCGCCCGGCGATGATCCTCAACTGGTCGAAGCATCAGGATGAAGCCAAGCAGTTCATCGACTACATGCTGTCCGACGAAGGCCAGAAGTTGGTCGCCGCCACCTACCTGATGCCTGCCCGCAGCGACATCCCGGCAAACCGCCCGCTGGTTGCCGATCTCAAGGTTCTGCAGATCGACGCCGCTGCCGTTTACGGCAAGCGTGACGAGACGCTGAAGGAATTCGGCAAGATCTTCGCTGCCGGCAACTGAGACTGAAGAATAATCGAGACTGAAGAGCATGAAAGCGAACGGCGCAGCCGGCACCGGGCCGATAGCATGGGTGGCGACATCGGGTTTGATTGTTGTCGTGGCCGTGCCGTTCGTCTTCATCGTCCTCCAGGCGATTTTCCCTGAACTGGGGCGGAGTTCTCTCGCCGCCCCGTTCCTGCACCTTCCCGAGATGCTGTCCGATCCCAAGCTTCTGCGGATGGGTGGCAATTCGGTCGTTCTCGGCATCTGCGTCATGCTCGCGGCCGCCTTGTTGGCTGTGCCGCTTGCCGTCTTTCGCGCCTTGTTCAAGGTGCCCTTTGCAATCTTCTGGGACGTGGCGCTGCTCGTTCCCTTCATGATCCCACCCTATATCGCGACGCTCGGCTGGATCATGACGCTGCAGCCGCGCGGCTATCTGCAGCAGTTGACCGGCGTTCATCTTGCGCCCTTCCTGTTTTCCCTGGCGGGGATGACGACGGTGATGGCGCTCAACACGTTTCCGCTGGTTTATTTCGCGGTCTCGCGCACGATCGAAGCGGTCGGCGCGCGCTATGCGGATGTGGGCCGCGTGTTCGGTGCGTCCTCCTGGCGCGCCTTCTGGCGCATCACGCTGCCGCTTTCGACCCCGGGGCTGGCTGCCAGCCTTCTTCTGGTCTTCGCAGCGGCGATCGAGGAATATGGGACGCCGGCAGCCCTTGGGCGACGGTCTGGTTTCGATGTGCTGGTGACCGAGATCGATCTGCGCATTTCCGACTGGCCGATCGACCTTGCCGGCGCCGCCGTCTTCTCGCTGATGCTGGTGATCCTGTCGCTCGCCGCCTTCATGGCGCAGCGGTGGATCCTCGCCCGCCGCTCCTATGTGACGACGGGTGGCAAGCCGCAGGCCAAGGACAAGCGCCCGCTTGGGGTACTGACTATTCCGGTTCTCCTGCTATTCGGCCTCGTAACGACGCTTGCCACCGTCATCCCGCTTCTGGCGATCCTGGCGACCGCGCTGTCGAACACGATCTCCGGCGGCCTTGCTGTTAGCAACCTCGGCCTCTCCAATTTCGCCGCGATCGCCGATAACAGCGCCGGCGCGTTGCGGGCGCTCGGCAACAGCTTCGCGCTTGGATTGGGGACGGCGCTGCTGACCGGCATCCTCGGCGCCGTCTCGGCCTATGCGGTGGCGAAAACCCAGTTCCGCGGACGCATGATGCTCGATCTTCTGACGGCCCTGCCGAACGCCTTGCCCGGCGTCGTCGTCGCCGTGGGGCTTATCTTGGCGTGGAACCAGCCGGTGCTACCGATCACGCCCTACAACACGCCGCTTATCCTGCTTCTCGCTTATTGCTGCATCCTGTTGCCGCAGCCGATGCGTTACACCACCGCGGCGCTGCACCAGATCGGCGACAATCTCGAAGCCGCCGCGCGCGTCTGTGGCGCCAGCGCCTTCACCGCGTTTCGCCGCATCCTGTTGCCGCTGATCGCGCCGAGCCTTGTCACGGCGATGCTACTTGTCTTCGCGGTTGCGACCCGCGAACTGGTTGCGTCGATCCTTGTCGCGCCTGTCGGCATGCAGACGATCTCGGTCTTCATCTGGCGGCAATTCGAGCAGGGATCGATCGGTCTCGGCATGGCGATGGCCTTCGTCACCGTCGTGCTGACGACGCTGATCCCGCTGGTTTTGCTGTCGCTTCTGAGGCGCAGCGGGCTCGTCGCGGAGTAGTTTGCCGCTTCGATACAGGCCCTGAGGGGGCATTCGCTCCCCTCGTTTTGTCCACAGCGTATATGGGCTTCGCTAGCGCTGGCGGCGTCTGCTTGACGATTATCCTTGCCGATCGGCTCGATTTCCCCATTGTTTTTATGGGTATATCCACTCGATTCGTTCGCTGCGGCGGCGGAACGGGACGACGGCAGAGATCAGGGATAATGGCAGAACAGTTCGACATGTTCTCGGGCGGCGCAAGCCAGTCCTCTGGACAAACCGCACGCAAGGTATCGATGAAGAGGCAGCCTCCAAGCGATGTCAGCGAGCAGGGCATGGTCGATTGCCTGCTTGAAACAGGTCGCTACCGGATCTTGAAGAAGCTTGAGCCGCGCGCGGTCGCAGCAACGCCGCGCCCCGGCTTTCCGCTCCGTGGCGTCATCCTCGATACCGAAACGACCGGTCTCAGCCATCGCAAGGATGAGATCATCGAGATCGGCGTCATCGCTTTCAGCTTCGACCACGATGGCAATATCGGCGACGTGACCGGTGTTTATGGCGGCATGCAGCAGCCGACTGTGGCTATACCTTCAGAGATCACCAAGCTGACCGGCATCACCGATGCGATGGTTGCGGGCCAGGAGATCGATCTTGGGGCTTTGAAGGCCCTGATCGAGCCGGCCGATCTGATCATCGCCCACAATGCCGGCTTCGACCGGCCGTTCTGCGAGGCCTTCTCACAGATTTTCGCCGGCAAGGCCTGGGCCTGTTCCAACGCGGAAATCGACTGGTCGGCCCGTGGTTTCGAGGGGACGAAGCTTGGCTATCTTGTAGGGCAGGCGGGCTATTTCCACGATGGCCATCGCGCGGTCGACGATTGCTTCGCATTGCTCGAAGTGCTTGGACAGAATGCAGGCGCCGGACCAGCGTTTTCGGAACTCTATGCGGCCAGCCAGCACGCGCGCATCCGCATATATGCAGAAAACAGCCCCTTCGACATGAAGGATCATCTGAAGGCGCGCGGCTATCGCTGGTCCGACGGCAGCGACGGTCGTCCGAAGTCCTGGTGGGTCGAGGTGGATGAGGAAGCGCTTGAGGATGAGCTCTCCTTTCTCCGGTCGGATATCTATCGCTGGCCGGATGCCGATCCGCCGATCCGGCGCCTGACGGCCTTCGATCGCTTCAGGGCGTAGCTCTCTTTTATCGCCGATAGGTTGACCTCTGCATTTCATGCATGGGTGGCGTGATGCATTGTCGCTGTTTTGCTCAGAAAGAAGCACCTATATTAGCGACATCAAACGACGCCGGAGCCAATCACGGTTGCTGACGTCAAACGAACCTCAGGAAAGGGGATCATCATGAACGTAGCACGCAGCCTGAACAACTGGCGCAAGTACCGTCAGACCGTCACCGAACTTGGCCGGATGAGCAACCGCGAACTGAACGACCTCGGTATCGACCGCGGCGACATTCGCGCCGTAGCCCGCGCTTCGGTAGCGCTCTAAGCCCGTCGAAAAGCCATTTACATCCGGAAACGCCCGCTCGATCGTAGCGGGCGTTTCCGCGTTTTGGCCCGCAAATTGCCTCACATAGAGGTCAAATTTTATTCCATGCGCCGGGCGCATAGCTGCACTGCACAATGATGCCTAGAAAATGAACAGGAATTGGATATAGTCAATTTCAACGAAGCGATGCACCTCCTCCCGCAAAGCTTCGTGGTTCAGGCGCCCCACTCCTCCTCCCAGGGTCGTCTGAGGAACAACAGCACTCCTCCTCCCAGCTGCTGTTCGGTTCTTTTCGAAAGCCTGCTGCACCTCCTCCCGCGGCAGGCTTTTTCGATTCTGGGCCATGCTTATCGACGTGAAACTGACGTTCAACGCGATGAAGCGTTGACACTGTGGTCACACCCGGACCGCTGTATCCGCAGCCGGAACTGTGCGATGAAGCACGAATTCGTCAATCACGCTTCCACGGTGCTACATCATGAAGAAAATCGGTTTCCTCTCGTTCGGACATTGGACACCGTCGCCGCAATCCGGGACACGCTCGGCGGGCGACGCGCTTCTACAGTCCATCGATCTTGCGGTTGCTGTTGAGGAGCTCGGGGCAGACGGCGCTTATTTCCGCGCTCACCACTTCGCCCGCCAGCTCGCATCGCCGTTTCCCTTGCTTGCCGCCGTCGGCGCCAAGACCAGCCGTATCGAAATCGGCACCGGCGTCATCGACATGCGCTACGAGAACCCGCTCTATATGGCCGAGGATGCGGGCGCCGCCGACCTGATCTCAGGCGGGCGTTTGCAGCTTGGCATCAGCCGCGGCTCGCCGGAGCAGGTGATCGATGGCTGGCGCTACTTCGGCTATCAGCCGCCCGAGGGCGGGTCTGACGCCGATATCGGGCGCCGCCATGCGGAAGTCTTGCTTGACGTTCTGCGCGGCGAAGGTTTCGCCCAGCCGAACCCGCGCCCGATGTTCCCCAATCCGCCCGGCATGCTGCGTCTGGAGCCGCATTCAGAGGGGCTGCGCGAGCGCATCTGGTGGGGCTCCGGCTCCAACGCGACCGCCGTCTGGGCGGCCAAGCTCGGCATGAACCTGCAGAGCTCGACGCTGAAGGACGACGAGACCGGCGAGCCTTTCCATGTGCAGCAGGCTGCGCAAATCCGCGCTTACCGCGAAGCCTGGAAGGAAGCCGGCCACACGCGCACCCCGCGCGTATCGGTCAGCCGCAGCATCTTCGCGCTTGTGGACGATCGCGACCGGGCCTATTTCGGTGGCAGCGGGCAGGGCGACGACAAGATCGGCTTTATCGACGAGAAGACGCGGGCGATCTTCGGCCGCAGCTATGCCGCCGAGCCCGATGCGCTCGTGAAGCAGCTGGCCAAGGATGAGGCAATCGCCGAGGCCGACACCTTGTTGCTGACCGTCCCCAATCAGCTGGGCGTCGACTACAACGCGCATGTGGTCGAGCAGATCTTGAAGCACGTCGCGCCCGCCCTCGGCTGGCGCTGAACCGCTTCGGCCCAATGGCTACCCGCTAACAGAGATGCCGGACCTCCAGGAGGTCCGGCATTTTTCTTTGCGTCAATAAGGCCGGATCACTCGGCCGCCGCCGGCGGAGTGGCGCCACCGCCGAGTTGCAGCAGCGGAACCTTCGGCGAGAAGAAGCGCGGCTTGTGGAACTTGCGCGGCGCTTCGCGTCCATTCAGCGTATAGGGCTCGATATCGCCGACCAGTACCGCGGGCCGTGCGAACATGCGCTGCATCAGCCCCTGAACGGCGAGAACAGGATAGGCGCGCGCCGGCATCACCTCCGGCATTTCGCTGAACATGCGCTGGACCATTTTGCGCCTGATATCCTCGGCGCCCTTCTTGATTTCGTAATCGTCGCGCCGGTCCCTGATGGCGACGATCGCGAGCGACAGGCCCGAATTCGCCCGGTCCATGCTGGTGATCTGCCCGGCGACGTCGAAATTGTCGAAGGGTGCGAAGATCAGGATATCGCCGAGGCGCATCTGGCTGAGCGCGTTCTCCTCGCGCATCGTGATCTTGGCCGTATCGACCGAGATCGTATCGATCATGCAGGGAGCGGCCTTCCCGCCGCCGGCGACCTGGCCTTCGCGGGCCAGCGCAAGCTCGAGTTTCTCAAGGGGCGGGCGGGGAAGTTCGATGCAGACGAGCATCGACACGAAGGCGTAGACCATGACGACAATGCCCCAGGCGACACTGAAGCCGTCGAGATCGTTATAGGTGCCGAGCAGCGGTCCGTTGAGCATGCCGATGAAGGTCAGCACGATAATGGCGAAGAACGTTGCGGCGATTGGGTAGAGCACCTCCACGCGTCCGCGATCCTCACCCTTGGCCGTGACCTTGAAGGGGCGGCCGAAGGGATGGAAGAGGGCGTGGATGAGGGCGATGGTGATCGGAATGGCCGAAACCATCTGCGACACCTCGGTAAACAGCGGCAGGCTGCGCCGCCCGGAAACCCAGGAATGGAACGTCCACATGCCGGCCACCATCGGCAGCGCATAGAGGAAGAATGCCTCCGGCTCCATCAGAATGGCGGGCAGGCCGAGGAAGTAAAAGAGGAGGGGGGCGGCCATAAGTAGTAGGATGAAGGGTCGGCAGAACCAGAAGAGCAGGCCGTGGAAATAGTGCAGCCGCTGCATCAAGGTGTAGCCACGTCCGAGAAACGGGCCATCCTTCAGGAGTGCCACCTGGATTGTGCCCAGGCACCAGCGGCAGCGCTGTGTGATATAGCCGGAGAGGCTTTCGGCCGAAAGGCCGACGCTGAGGCGTTCATTGAGCCAGCGGGTTTTCAGGCCCTTCTGCATCAGGCGATAGGTGAGGTGGATATCTTCAGTCACCGTTTCCTGCGGCATGCCGCCGATCAGGTCGAGCGCATCACGGCGCACGATGCAGGACGTGCCGACGCAGAAGGCGGCCCCCCATCCATCCTTGGAGGGCTGCATGACGTCGAAGAAGATGCGCTGGTCGTCGACCCATGCCTTCGAGGCCAGCAGGTTATGCTGCACGGGATCGGCGTTGTAATAGAACTGCGGCGTCTGGATCAGGCCGATTTCGGTATCGATGAACTGGCCCACCGTTCGTTTCAGAATGCCGCGCTGTGGCGCGAAGTCGGCATCGAGAATGAGGATGAAGGGCGCGTTGGTGTCCTCGGCGGAACGTCTCACCGCATTGTTGATGTTGCCGCCTTTGGCGCCGACATTGTCGTTGCGGCGCAGATAGCGCACGCCGACCTCGTTGCAATAATCCTCGAGCCAGTCGCGGCGTCCGTCATCAAGCACCCAGACAGTGAAGTTGCTGTAGTCGATCGCCTTGGCGGCCAGGATGGTGCGCTCAAGAATGGAGAGCTCTTCGTTATAGGTGCAGATGAAGACATCGACCGCCGGGTGGCGGGAATGCTGCGCGATGAGCGCTTCGCTGGCGTCGGCCGCGCCGCTGTGGTCGGTCCGCTTGAAGAAAAAGACGATCGAAAGCACCGTGTAGAAGATGACGACCACTTCGAAGCCGAGATAAAAGCGGGGCCAGACCGCGTAGGCGCTCCACTCAAAATCCGGCAAGGTCTTTGTGACGCGGAAATACAGATAGTTCAGGAGCATGACCACCAGGATCGTGCCGAAAATGACGCGGTCCTTGCCGCGATCGGCGTCCAGCAGCCAGGCACAGCCCACGATCAGCGCGATCGCCAGCAGTGAGAAGAGAATCGAGTCCGACAAGGTTACTACTTCGGGGGACATGGACCATCCTTGCTACTGGCCGTCGCTTGGCCCTTGCGGCCGACGAAGGGGTTGATGTCGAGAGCGGCGAGAACGGCCCAGCCGGTCGCGCCGATATGCGGCAGTCGGTAGTATTTGAAATCGCCCGGTGCCGAGTTCGGGCCGACCTGCAGGCCCGTCGTCAGCTGTTCGTTTTCCGTGGCGTAGACGAGGCCGCCGGGCTCGCGCTGCTTGGCGATGGTGGCAAAGAGCGGCTCGGCCTTCTCGGGGTGGCCGGTCTCGCGAAGCACCAGAGCGGCCTGCGCCGTGCCTTCCAGCCAGACGCCATCGCGGTCGTTGTTGAAGTCGTAGCCGCCTTCCACTCCGTGGTTGAGATCCGTCCATTCCATCACGCGATCAGCCTTGGACTTGAAGTCCGGTACCGCGATCAGTGGCCAGAGTTCGGCATCGAGGCCCGACATGCCCACATTCGGTGCATTGCCGTCGGGCACGCTCCCGATATAGAAGCGGCCCTCCGCCTCGTTCCACATGGCTTTGAGAAACTGCAGCGCGCTGTCGCCCTGGTGTGTCCAGTCGCCACCCGCGTCCAGCCGGGCGAGCCAGCTATCGGCGGCGTAGACGTCGAGATTATGCTCCGTCGATTTCCAGGTCATCCGCTCCGGGGTTGGTTCGTGGCCGAAGAATCCGCCGAGATAGCCGACATTCTTCGGGTCGGCCGTGCTGCGGTGGATCCAATCCATGATCTTGCGGGCGGAGTCGAGATAGGCCTGCTGGTTGGTCTCCTCGTAGGCCATCAGCAGGGCGAGCGCGCCCCAGGCCGTGCTGCCGGTTGCCGTGCCGACCTGGTAGCCGTCCTCGATCCAGGAGTTGCTGGCCGTGCTCCAATAGCCGGGAAGCAGCATGCCTTCCTTGCCCGGAACGACTGCCCCGGAGCGATAGGCGTTGCGCAGGCGTCCGTCGTGGTAGTGGCGGTCGGTCTCAAGCGCGACCACCAGCGCATCGGCAACGCGGCGGGCTTCGGCTTTGCGCTGGCAGCCGTAGAGCGCCATCATCGCAAGCGCATTGTCGTAGGTGAAGCCGGTGTTTTCCAGCGACGGATGCAGCGCCGAGCCGCCATTGGCTGGCTCGAAACTGCGGAAGACGAAGGGCTGCTCGGGCTCGCCCGTCATCTTCGCGGCCAGCGCGTCGCACATCGAGCAGGCGAGCTGCTTGTTGCCTGCATCATCGGCACGCGCGGCGTCGATTATTGCTGCAAACAGTACGGTGGCAAGCAGTGATGCGACCACCGCGCGCCAAACCTCACGCATTGACGAGTTCATGCCCTTCATTTTCGCCCCTCGCGATACGCAGACAAACGTTCAGCTTGGTTTTTCAGGGTGTCGCAGTCTTGTTGGCCGGCAGCCGCGGGCCGGTGCCCTTGTCCAGCGATGTGGAAGCCGAGAGAATGCTTGCCGGCGATGTCAGTCCGGCGACAACGGCCATCGAGTACCGCGCGATACGTGAGGTGATCGTCTCGCCGAGAGAGACGATGACATCTTCGCCGACGTGGCATCCGAAGAACTTGTCGTTGTTCTGCTGAGCAACACTGCCATCCTGGGCGGTCGGCTCGTCGATCTTGACGAGAACATAGACCTCATGCCCCTCGGCCTCGGGGAATTTCGCGAAATAGCGGTTCTCGGGGCCGGAGTTGAAGTATCGGACGATCTTGTAGATATGGCCGCTGCGCTTGACGCCCAGGCTACGGAAGTTGACCATAGCGGGTGTGCCGATCTCGAGCGCGGTCACGTCACGGCTTCGATAAACGGCTGCGGCGAAGGCTTCGGTGCAGTCGAGCGACTTGGCGACAGGCTGGCCCTGCATGACGAAGTCGCCGAACGATGCATCGACGCTGACGATCTGGCCGTGGCGCTCGGCGGTGACTTCGGCCGCGCCGGTCTTGCCGAGGCGTCCCTCTTCGCGCGAGATCAGATTTTCGACCTGCTGCTTGCGCTCGGTCATCTGGTTGATTTCGATATTATCCTCGGCGATGTCGCCGGCGAGCTTCGTGCGCTGCATCTCAAGCGTCAGCAGGTTCGCGGCAACGGTGCCGCCCGTATAGATGTCGCGACCGACAAGCGACTGGACAATCTCGTTGCGGCGCAGCTCGCCCTTGGCGGAATCGAGCTCGGCCTGGGCCGCATTGCGCTTCTGGCGCTGCGGCTCAAGGCTCGTATCCGAGATCAGGCCTTTTTTCAGCAGTGTCTGCTGGCGCTGCAGCAGCGCGTCCTGTTCGGCGAGGCGGGCCTGATAGTTCTGCACATTGAATTCGGAATTGACGATCACCGCCGACAGTTCGCTCAAAACGCCGGCCTTGACGCTGTCGATCTGCGACTTGACCTTGTTGAGCTGCTCGGTGCGCTCGGCTGCCACGCTCGTCGTGTTGTTGAGCTTTTCGGTCAGATCCAGCTTCTCAAGCCTGAGCCCGGTCAGCGATGTCTGATCCTGGTTCGGGTTCGAAACCGTCGCCATGACGTCGCCGAGATTGACCACCTGGCCGACCTGCAAAGAAATCTTGTCCACCCTGCCGTAGATAGGCGAGGCGATCATCTGCACCGGTGCGTTGATCACCGCCCGTGTCGAGACGATGAAGAACTGGTTGGGGATCATCGCCATGGCGATGATGAATATCAGCATAAATGCGAACGCATAACCTAGGATACGCGATACAGATAGTATCTTACGGTCCCTCGGATCGATACTCGTGGTTGCGGCCTTCATCTTCTTCAATCCTGACATCATCATGCTGCAGGTAACTTGAAGGGCGTTTCCGGGGTAGTATTTTTTATTTGGAATGTCTTTTATAGCAGTCCAAATATTCAGGCAAATAAAATGTGCGTATTCAAAATGATGTATTGACTAGAAATTTTCATTTGATTCGCTTGCTGTTGCAATAATGACAGCAATAGTTGAGGAGAGTATTCGTTATTGGTGGTTTCGTGCTCTTTATTTGTGACGGTTTTGTATCAATTCTTCTTGAGCTCAATCATTAGTAGAATTTTCGCCACTTGCCCGTACGATGGCATCGAGAACACGGTAGGCGGCCTCGATGTCCGCGTCCTCGACGTTGCGAAGCACTCGATCGCGCAATGACGCGATGACCCGTTCGACGCGATCGGCCAATTCCTGTCCGTCTCGCGTCAGCCATATGGTCTTGGCGCGCCTGTCATCGGGATCGTCCCTGCGCTCGATATGACCGCTGGCGGTCAGTTCGTCCAGCAGGCGGACCAGCGACTGGCTGGCAAGCCCCAGGCTGTCGGCAAGCTGCACTTGGCGAACACCGCCGCCTGAGCGGTTGACAAGGAGTAGAAGGTTGGCGCGTGACGCCGAAATTCCATCTTCGGCCAGCGCCTTTTCCGCCATCCGCTTCCAGATGCTTCCCGCCTGCAGCATGCTGGACGTGACCGCCGCCCTGCGGCTCAAGGGTTTCGTCTGCTTTGTCATGCTGTTCGTCCTCCCCGCGCCGGTCTTCGTTGAAAGAGCGCTAAAGGCGTGCGGTAGCGCAGTAAAGCATATTGTTTTATTTTAATTCGTATGCAAATAGTACGTAGGCGATCTAATTCATGACGAGCGGCTGCGCTCCCCTCCGGTTTTTCATGGCAAGCAAGAAGCTCACCTGGCTCCCCGATACGTGGGACATGGTTTTCTCGATAAAGACGTTCATCGCAGCCATGCTGGCGCTGTTCATCGCCTTGTGCTTTGACCTGCCTAACCCCTATTGGGCTGTCACCACCGTCTATATCGTCGCGCATCCGCTATCCGGCGCAAGCACGTCCAAGGCGGTCTACCGTCTGGTCGGCACGGCGGTCGGCGGGGCGATGAGCATCGTGCTCGTGCCCAACCTCGTGAATGCACCGGAATTGCTGACCATGGCGATCGCGCTATGGGTCGCCGGCTGCCTTGCGATCAGCCTGCTCGACCGCACGCCGCGCAGCTACGGCTTCATGTTGGCCGGCTATACGACAGCGCTGACTAGCTTTCCGCTGGTCGACAATCCGGCGACGGTCTTCACCTATACCACTTCGCGCGTCATCGAGATTTTCGTGGCCATCATCTGCGCGGCAGTCATCAATAGAGTCGTTTTCCCGCGCCATGCCGGGCCGGTGCTGACGGCGCGTATTGATGCCTGGCTGAGGGATGCGTCCGTCCTGATAACGGCAGCACTCGACAGACGCCCCGAGGACGCGACGCTTGTCCGCACTTCCCGCCGTCTTGCGGCCGAGGCCGCCGATATCAGGATGTTCACGACCCATGTGTCTTACGATACCTCGGGCCACAGCGATCTCGTCGGTGCTTCGCGTGAACTTCAGGGGCTGATGATCACACTGCTTCCCGTGGTTTCCGGTCTTGTTGATGTGGATGCCGAACTCGCTAGGACGGGCTATGAGCACACATCCGCGGTAACGAAGCTCATTGCCGATGCGGATGAGTGGATGCGGACGAAAGAGCCGATGTCGGCGGACCGGTTCAGCGAGTTCGTGGCGCCACTTTGGGAGCTTGAGACCGAAGCGAAGTCCTCAAGCCGATGGCAGGATCTCCTCCTGTTGGACTTCGTCGCTCGCCTGCGGGACCTCTTGCAGATTTGGAACGAGTGCGCAGGCTTGCGACAGGATATTGCCTCGGGATCACGATCCGCCCGGAAGATGCATTCGTCCGGTCTTGCGCAGGCAACCGCGCGCCCAACTCATAAAGACTATGGCATGGCGCTCTTCTCCGGCTTCGCGGCAGCGCTGGCCATCGTGCTTGGAACGGTCTTTTGGATCATGACAGGCTGGAGCAGCGGCGCCGGCGCGCCCGTCATCGCGGGCATTCTCATCTGCTTCTTCGCCGCGATGGACAACCCGACGCCGATGATCCGGAAGTTCACTATCTTCAGCATGGTCGCGGTCGTTTTGAGTTTCATCTTCGTCTTCGCGGTCATGCCCGTTCTCAGCGGATTCTCCTCGCTCGTGCTCGCGCTGAGCTTCCTTTTTCTGCCGCTCGGAGTGCTGATCGCCCGGCCATCCACCTTTCTGCTCGGCATGGCCTTGTCCGCCAACATCCCGACCATGTTGACACTGCAATCGCGGCCGAGCTTCGATCTCGCCTCCTTCCTGAACACCAATCTCTCGACCATCCTCGGAACGTTGATGGCGATCGGCATTGCCGCCGTGGTTCGCTCGGTCGGTGCGGAGTGGAGTGCGCGCAGGCTCTTGAAGGCGGCGTGGACGGATATCGCTTCAGTGGCGCGCAAGTCGCAGAAGCGCGATCCGCAGGCTCTGCTTTATACCATGCTGGATCGGCTCTCGCTGATGGCGCCGCGTCTCGCCTCGATCGCGGAGGGTTCCGCCGTCATCCAGGCGGATATGCTGAAGGACATGCGGGTCGGCACCAGCATCGTCGATCTGCAGGGGTACAAGGGCCTGCTTCTCGCCGATCAGCGCGCAGCCGTGGACGAGGTCCTCGATGCCGTTGCATCCTTCTATATGGAAAGACGTCGCAGGGCCGAGACGAAGCCAGCCTCGTCGCTTTTGCAGGCGGTGGATGCGACGATCGATACCGTTCGCGCCCCTGTCAGATCATCGGCGGCGGTGCGCAAGGTCCTGATGGCGTTGGTCGGTCTCCGGCACAATCTGTTCCCCGATGCCGACCCGCTTCACGATATCGAACCGCTGGCGTTGCGAGAGGCGGCGGAATAGTGCCGGGCACCGGAAAGACGGCTATGCCCTTGCATTCCGCGACGCTGTCGTGAAAGGGATATCCAGCCTCTATAAACCGGAAGATGTCTGTGAAACCCGGCCGCGTCACCGCCTATACTCTGCGTGCAGGATATTTCGTCCTTGGCATATTGATGCTGGTCCTTGCCTTCATCGGGGCGCTGCTGCCGCTGATGCCGACGACGATCTTCCTGATCCTTGCCGTCTGGTGCTTCACCCGCTCGTCGCCACGGCTGGAAGCCTGGGTGCTGAACCATCCAACGTTCGGCCCGACGCTGCGGGCGTGGCGTGACCAGGGCGCGATATCGATGCGTGCCAAGGCCATGGCGTTGACCGGCATGGCCGGCGGTTATGTGGTGTTCTATCTGGCGGCGAGCCCGGGCATATGGCTCGCGTTGTTCGTCGCTTTGGTCATCGGGGGCTGTGCTTATTATGTCGGGTCGCGGCCGCTGCCATCCGCACCGGCGCCCTCAGACGCCGATCACGGCGCCGCAGCGGGAAAGCCTACAGACTGATCCGGCCAGACGCGCCCTTCAGCGCGGCTTGCCGACACTGGCATACATGCCCGTGGTGCGGAATTCCGTGGGGTTGGTGCCGTAGACGCGACGGAACACCTTGGAAAAGTAGTTGGCATCCTCGAAGCCGGAGCGGATCGCGACTTCCTTGACCGGCATGTGCGCGGTCTTCGTGAGAAGCTTGACGGCCCGTTTCAGCCGCTTCTGCAGCACGTATTCCGCTGGCGGCAGGCCTTCGTTGGCGGCGAACATGCGTGAGAAATGCGCGCGGCTGAGGCCTGCGACCCTAGCGAGGTCTTCCACCGGCAGGGGTTTCTCCAGATTGTCGGTGATGTAATCGATCACGTGCTGCATCGTCCGATATTCCTCGCTGAACACGGGATGCGAACCGAACACGTCGTCATAGAGCGCCATCGCCGCCTCATAGGCGATCGACGATGCAAGCCCCGGCGTCTCGCCGCCGGTGATAAGCCGCAGGCTGCAATCGGCAAGGTGCTCGATCGTTTGAGGCTGTAGCTTCAAGATCGGACCAGTGACGGCGAGGATGGATCGGTGAATGCGCAGCGCCTCCTCGCCGTTCATCGAGATCCAGAAGAATTCCCAGCGATCGCCGTCCTCCAGCCAGTAGCGATGATTGTGCGGCACCAGCACCAGCAGCGTCTCGCCCTCCTTCACCCGCAACTCGCGATTCTCGTAGCGCAAGTTTCCCGCGCCGCTGATCGTATGCTGCAATACGGTAAAAGGCGTCTGCCCGCGTTTTCGTCCGTCCCAGTCATAGGTGGCATTCTCGCGCACCTCGTAACCGGTGCTTGTCGGCATGGTGTGCAGGGATTGTCGGCCGCGCGGCAGCGAAACCGTGCGCATGGACGGTCCGCGGTCGATCAATTCTTGCAGCACAGAATTACCCATGAAAGCATAATCCTTCTCTGGCGGCCCAGAATTTTTTACGCATAATCCGCCCCAAGAGAGAGAGCACCGCCGGGCTTATGGAGCGGCGGGGAGGAGAATAAGCCGGATTTCTGGCCTTTTTCGGCGTCGGACGCAAGTCCGCGGCCTATTCTTCTTCCTGTTATCCAATCCCGGCATTTTAATCGCATCGAGGCTAGGATCATGAGTTTCAAAATCGCTATCATCGGCGCAGGCAGCGTCGGCTTCACGAAAAAGCTGTTCACCGACATTCTGTGCGTTCCGGAGTTCCGGGACATCGAGTTCGCGCTCACCGACATGAGCGAGCACAATCTTCAGATGATCAAGCAGATCCTCGACACGATTGTTGCATCGAACAAACTGCCGACCAAGGTGACGGCGACGACCAACCGCCGCGAGGCTCTGACCGGCGCCCGCTATATCATCAGCTGCGTGCGCGTCGGCGGTCTCGAAGCCTACGCCGACGATATCCGCATTCCGCTGAAATACGGCATCGACCAGTGCGTCGGTGACACGATCTGCGCCGGCGGCATTCTCTACGGCCAGCGCAACATCCCCGTCATCCTCGACTTCTGCAAGGATATCCGCGAAGTCGCCGAGCCGGGTGCCAAGTTCCTGAACTATGCGAACCCGATGGCGATGAACACCTGGGCCGCGATCGAATACGGCAAGGTCGATACCGTCGGTCTCTGCCACGGTGTCCAGCACGGCGCCGAACAGATCGCCGAAGTGCTCGGCGCGAAGTCGGTTTCCGAGCTCGACTACATTTGCTCGGGCATCAACCACCAGACCTGGTTCGTCGATCTGAAGCTCAACGGCCGCAAGATCGGCAAGGATGAGCTGGTTGCCGCCTTCGAGGCGCATCCGGTGTTCTCGCAGCAGGAAAAGCTGCGCATCGACGTCCTGAAGCGCTTCGGTGTCTATTCGACGGAGAGCAACGGCCACCTGTCGGAATACCTGCCCTGGTACCGCAAGCGGCCGGATGAAATCACCAAGTGGATCGACATGTCCGACTGGATCCACGGCGAGACCGGCGGCTATCTGCGCCACTCCACCGAAACCCGCAACTGGTTCGAAACGGAGTTCCCGCAGTTCCTCGCTTCGGCCGAAAAGCCGATCGATCCGGCCAAGCGCTCCAACGAGCACGCCAGCCACATTCTCGAGGCGCTGGAAACGGGCCGTGTCTATCGCGGTCACTTCAACCTCAAGAACAACGGCGTGATCACCAACCTGCCATCGGATGCGATCATCGAATCGCCCGGCTTCGTCGATCGCTTCGGCATCAACATGGTCTCCGGCATCACCATTCCGGAAGCTTGTGCCGCGACCTGCATGGCCTCGATCAACGTCCAGCGCATGTCTGTTCATGCCGCCATCAGCGGCGACATCGACCTGCTGAAGCTCGCCGTGCTGCACGACCCGCTGGTCGGCGCGGTGGCGACGCCGGAGGAGGTCTGGCAGATGGTCGATGAAATGGTTGTCGCCCAGGCCCGCTGGCTGCCGCAATATGCGGATTCGGTTCCGGCCGCAAAAGAACGTCTGGCGAAATCGACAGTGAAAACCCGCGAATGGGCAGGCGCCGCACGCCGTAACGTCCGCTCGATCGACGAGCTCCGCGCCGAGAAGGCGGCGCTCAAGCAGGCCGTGTAAGTTTCCCCGGAGGACGGGTGGTGATGGCGTTCCAAGGAGGGGACGCCATCGCTGCAAGCCCGTTTCCGGATCGTTGAGGAGAACCGGGGCAGCCGACAAGCGTCCCGATACAAAAGGGAGAGACGATGAGACATTACCGCAACCTTGGCATTCTGGCCGGACTGGCGCTGAGCGTCTCGGTCCAGGCTTTGAGCGCCTACGCCTCCGAGCCGACGACACCGCCCG
The DNA here is from genome assembly GCF_017741935.1 of Rhizobium sp. 16-449-1b. Lineage (GTDB taxonomy): Bacteria > Pseudomonadota > Alphaproteobacteria > Rhizobiales > Rhizobiaceae > Rhizobium. The sequence goes on from NZ_JAGHMH010000028.1 coordinate 464,465, forward strand.
TTCCGCCGCAGTTTCCGGCGGAAGGCAAGATCAATTACGTATCGAGAGACTCCATCGAGGAGTTCAAGGCGCTTCCCTCGTATAACGAGCCGGATTGGGTGAAGAAGAACTTCGTCGATACCGGCAAGCTTCCGCCCGTCAAGGACCGTCTCCCCAAGGAGCCGCTGGTCTTCAAGACCGAAAACATGGTCGACGGCGTCGGCGTCTATGGCGACACGCTGCGCCACGTCATCGGCGGCCGGCCCGAAGGCTGGAACTACGGCGCCGGCCAGACGCAAGGCTGGGGCGGCATCGATATCGGCCTTTCCGAATGCCTGACGCGCACCGCACCGCTCTTCCAGGTCGAAGCCAAGGACACGGAGCCGCTTCCGAACCTCGCCAAGGGCTGGGAATGGTCCGAGGACGGCCACAAGCTGACCATGCACCTCATCGAAGGCGCCAAATGGTCTGACGGCGTTGCCTTCAACGCCGATGACATCATGTTCTACTGGGAAGACGAAGTCGTCGATCCCAACGTCTCGCCGCTCGGCGGCGGCGCTTCGCCTGAAGCCTTCGGCGAGGGAACCACGCTGAAGAAGATCGACGACTACACCGTCGAGTGGACCTTCAAGGAAGCGTTCCCGAAACAGTATCTCTACACGATGGCGTACCCGAATTTCTGCCCGGGCCCGTCGCATATCCTCAAGCCACAGCACCCGAAATATTCGAAGAACACCTACGACCAGTTCAAGAACGCCTTCCCGCCTGAGTACATGAACATGCCCGTCATGGGCGGCTGGGTGCCGGTCGAGTATCGTCCCGACGATATCATCGTTATGCGCCGCAACCCCTACTACTGGAAGGTCGACGAGAAGGGCAACCAGCTGCCTTACCTCAACGAGCTGCACTACAAGCTCTCCACCTGGGCGGACCGCGACGTGCAGGCCGTTGCCGGCTCCGGCGACATCTCGAACCTCGAGCAGCCGGAAAACTTCGTGGCATCGCTCAAGCGCGCCGCCGAAAAGACGGCACCCGCTCGTCTCGCCTTCGGCCCACGCCTGATCGGCTACAATCTGCGCATGAACTTCTCGGCTAATGGCTGGGGCGAACCGGATGGGCGCAGCCAGGCAATCCGCGAGCTGAACCGCAACGAGGACTTCCGCAAGGCGGTCACCATGGCTCTCGATCGCAAGGCGATCGGCGACTCGCTCGTCAAGGGTCCGTTCACGGCGATCTATCCAGGCGGCCTGTCTTCGGGCACGAGTTTCTACGATCGCAACTCCGTCGTCTATTATCCGTTCGACCTCAAGGGTGCCAAGGCGCTGCTTGAAAAGGTCGGCCTGAAGGATACCGATGGCGACGGCTTCGTGAACTTCCCCGCCGGCACCGAAGGCGGCAAGAATCTCGAGATCGTGCTGCTCGTCAACAATACCTACAGCACCGACAAGAGCCTTGCGGAAGGTGTCGTCGGGCAGATGGAAAAGCTCGGGATCAAGGTCATTCTCAATGCCCTCGATGGCCCGAAGCGTGACGACGCTCATTACGGCGGTCGTTTCGACTGGCTGATCCAGCGCAATCCGACGGAACTGGCCTCCGTGGTGCAGAACACCGAGCAGCTCGCTCCGGTTGGACCGCGCACCAGCTGGCAGCACCGCGCAGGCAAGGACGACAAGGTCGATCTGATGCCTTACGAGCAGCAACTGGTTGACATCGTCAACAAGTTCCGCACCAGCCAGGACAATGACGAACGCGTTGCCCTGATGAAGCAGTACCAGAAGATCGCGACCGAGAATGTCGATACGGTTGGCCTCACGGAGTATCCGGGTGCGCTGATCATCAACAAGCGCTTCTCGAACGTGCCAGCGGGAACGCCGATCTTCATGTTCAACTGGGCTGAAGATTCCGTCATTCGCGAACGCCTGTGGGTGGCTGCCGATAAGCAGGGCAAGTACGAGCTGTTCCCTGAGCAGCTGCCCGGCAAGCCCGGCGAAAAAGGCCCGATCAACTAAGTTCTCCTCCCGAAGAAACGGACCGGCCGCGCGTGATGCGCGGCCGGGCAAGATCAACAAGCCGGCCGCACCGAAAGGCGCGACTGGCAGCAAGGAGAAACGAGCCCGATGTTACGCTTCCTGCTCGTGCGCATAGCGTCCGCCATCCCCGTCCTGATCATCCTGAGCATCGTGACCTTCGCGATCATCCAGGCTCCGCCGGGCGACTATGCCGACTACATAAGGTCGCAGCTGATCAACCAGAGCGGCGCCTCCTTCGAAGCCGCCGAGGCGCAGGCCCAGGCCTACCGCGTCGCCCATGGCCTCGACCAGCCGATGGTCATTCAGTATTTCGCCTGGATCAAGGGCATCATCACCCAGGGTGATTTCGGCTACAGCATGTATTACAACAAGCCGGTTGCCGACGTCGTTGGCGAGCGCCTGCCGCGCACGCTGCTTCTGGCGCTGGTCTGTCACATATTCGCATCGATCCTCGGCATCGGTTTCGGCATCTGGGCGGCCACCCGCCAGTATAGCTGGATCGACAGCCTGCTCTCGGGCATTTCCTTCCTCGGCATGACGGTGCCGCGCTTCCTGATGGCGCTGATCATCGTCTATCTGATGGTGTTCCATTTCAACGTCTCGGAGATCGGCAGCTTCTTCTCGCCGCAATATGGTGGCGCGCCGTGGTCCTGGGCGAAATTCGCCGACCTCGTCAGCCACGTCTGGCCCGTCGTCGCCATCGCCACCTTTGGCGGGCTCGCCTACAACATGCGCGTCATGCGCGGTAATCTGCTGGATACGCTGAACGCGCAATATGTCGAGACGGCCCGCGCAAAGGGCCTGTCGGGCAGCGCCGTCGTGATGCGCCATGCGGTGCCCAATGCGCTGCACCCGCTCGTCATGTACCAAGGCGTCGTGCTTCCCTACATGCTGACCGGCGAAATCGAGACGGCGATCATCTTCTCGCTGCCGACGGTCGGCCCCGCGATCGTCGGATCGATGGCGGTCGGCGACGTCTATGTCACCGCCACCTTCATGATGGTTCTTTCCGCGACGCTGATCGTCGGCAACATCATCGCCGACATGCTGCTTGCCATGCTGGACCCGCGCGTCCGCCAGTACGGAGGAGCCTGATATGCTCGCCTTCGATTCCGCTCCCCCGCCACCGCACGAAGAGACCGTCAAGGGTCTGCATAACGGCAACGAAAGCTATCTGTCACTGGTCTGGCGTCGCCTGCGCCGTTCCTGGACCGGCATGATGGGCCTCGTGCTCGTCGGCCTGCTCCTCTTGATGGCTGTCTTTGCCGATTTCTTCGCGCCGATGGACCCCAAGGCCACCGATACCGGCTTCGCGCCACCGCAGATGGTGAGCTTCCACGACAAGGACGGCAATCTCACCTATCCGCCGCGCGTCTATGCACTCGGCGAATCCGAGGAGCTCGATCCGGTCACCTTCCAGCCGATCGTCGGCCCCGATTACGACAATCCGCGTGTACTCGGCTTCTTCGTCAAGGGCTCGGAGTACAACCTTCTCGGCCTGATCCCCACCGACCGACACTTCTTCGGCTCCGTCGATGGGCAGCCGGTGCATTTTCTCGGCACCGACAAGTTCGGCCGTGACGTGCTCTCACGCGCCATCATCGGCTCGCGCATCTCGCTCACCATCGCGCTGACGGTTGTCTTCATCGTCACCGTCATCGGCACCACCGTCGGCATGGTCTCCGGTTACTTCGGTGGCTCGTTCGATGCCTGGGTGCAGCGCTTCGTGGAGATCGTGCTCGCCTTTCCGCAGCTGCCGCTCTATCTGGCGCTCACCTCGTTGATCCCCGTGACTGCGCCGACCAATGTCTTCCTTGCCTTCGTCATCGTCGTCATGTCGGCGCTCGGCTGGGCGCAGATGTCGCGTGAGGTGCGCGGCAAGACGCTGGCGCTCGCCCGCATCGATTACGTCCGCGCGGCAATGGCCGTCGGCGCCACGGACCGGCGCATCATCTTCCAGCACATCTTCCCGAACGTGATGAGCCACGTCATCGTCGCCGTCACGCTGCATATCCCGAGCGTCGTGCTGCTCGAATCCTTCCTCGGCTTCCTCGGCTTTGCCGTGAAGCCGCCGCTGATCTCCTGGGGTCTGATGCTGCAGGACACCGCCAACTATTCGGTGATCGGCACCTACCCCTGGATCCTCGCCCCCGTCGGCTTCGTGCTCGTCACCGTCTTCGCGTTCAACGCGCTCGGCGACGGTCTGCGCGACGCGGTCGACCCCTATTGATTGAGGTGAAGAACATGGCTCTCGCACTCGTCAACTCGTTTGCCCCGCCCGTCCGCTTCGATCACGATGCGCACACGGAAAGCCCGGTCATCGACGCCCGCAACATCGGCGTCAACTTCAAGGTCGAGCATGGGACCGTGGAAGCGGTGAAGGACATCTCCTTCCAGCTCTACCGCGGGGAAACCATCGCCATCGTCGGCGAATCCGGCTCCGGCAAGTCCGTGACGGCCCGCACCGTCATGGGGCTTCTTTCGAAGCGTGCCGTCGTCGCGCCGAAATCGACCGTGGACTATGACGGCGCCAACATCCTGAAATACCCAGAGCGCGAGCGCCGCAAGCTGCGCGGCGACCGGATCTCGATGATCTTCCAGGAGCCGATGAGCTCGCTGAACCCGATCTACACGATCGGCAGCCAGATCGTCGAAGCGATCCGCGTGCATCGCAAGGTGAGCAAGAAGCAGGCGGAAGCGCGCGCGCTCGAACTCCTGAAGCAGGTGCAGATCCCCGATCCCGAAGCGCGCCTGAAGCAGTATCCGCACCAGCTGTCCGGCGGCCAGCGCCAGCGCGTGATGATCGCCATGGCGCTCTCCAACGAGCCCGACGTCCTGATCGCCGACGAGCCGACGACCGCGCTCGACGTGACCGTCCAGGCGCAAATCCTCAACCTCATCCGCAACCTGCAGAAGGAAATGCGGATGGCGGTGATCCTGATCACCCACGACCTCACCGTCGTCCGGCAGTTCTCCGACTATGTCTACGTGATGCAGCACGGCGAAATGCGCGAGCACAACACGACGGAAAAGCTCTTCGCCAATCCGCAGCACAGCTACACCAAGCATCTCTTGAGTTCGGAGCCGCGCGGCCAGGCGAACCCGCTGCCCGAGGGCTCTGAGGTCATCCTCGACGCCAAGGGCGTGCGCGTGTCCTTCATGATGCGGCACGGCAGCTTCTTCAAGCCGGAGCTCAAGGAGCTCGTGGCCGTCGACAGCCTGGGGCTGACGTTGCGCAAGCACGAGACGCTCGGGCTCGTCGGTGAATCCGGCTCCGGCAAGACGACCTTCGGACAGGCGCTGCTCAGGTTGAACGACGCAGACAATGGCGAGATCTACTTCGACCGCCAGCCGATCCACGGCAAGTCGCGTACCGAGATGCGGCCGCTGCGCTCGCGCATGCAGATCGTCTTCCAGGATCCGTTCTCATCGCTCAACCCGCGCATGACGATCGGCCAGATCATCGAGGAAGGGCTTGTGGTCAACAAGCTCGGCGCCACCAAGGCCGAGCGGCTGGACCGCGTGCGCGAGGCGCTGATCGCGGCAGGCATGCCGGGCAATATCCTGTCCCGCTTTCCGCACGAATTCTCGGGCGGCCAGCGCCAGCGTATCGCCATTGCCCGCGCCATCGCGCTCGAGCCGGAATTCATCCTGCTCGACGAGCCCACATCGGCGCTCGACCTTTCGGTTCAGGCGCAGATCATCGAGCTGTTGCGTAAGCTGCAGGACGAGCGCGGCCTCAGCTACCTCTTCATTTCGCACGATCTCAAGGTCGTGCGTGCCCTCTGCCACCGGGTGATTGTCATGCAGCATGGCAAGATCATGGAAGAGGGACCCGTCAACGAAGTTCTCACCAATCCCAAGACCGCCTACACCGAACGGCTCGTCAAAGCCGCTTTCGAGGTAGCCTGATTGCCAATGCCGGAGGATATTATGGCAAGAAACCCCAAGATCACCTTCATCGGAGCTGGTTCCACCGTCTTCATGAAGAACATCATCGGCGACGTTCTGCAGCGGCCCGCGCTGTCGGGCGCGACCATCGCGCTGATGGACATCAATCCGCAGCGCCTGGAAGAAAGCGCGATCGTCGTCAACAAGCTGATCTCGACGCTGGGCGTCAAGGCCAAGGCCGAGACCTATTCGGACCAGCGCAAGGCGCTCACAGGCGCCGACTTCGTGGTCGTCGCCTTCCAGATCGGTGGCTATGAGCCCTGCACGGTCACCGACTTCGACATTCCGAAGAAGTTCGGCCTGCGCCAGACGATCGCCGATACCCTCGGCGTCGGCGGCATCATGCGCGGCCTGCGCACCGTGCCGCACCTGTGGAAGATCTGCGAAGACATGCTCGCGGTCTGCCCTGAGGCGATCATGCTGCAATACGTCAACCCGATGGCGATCAACACCTGGGCGATCGCCGAGAAGTATCCCACGATCAAGCAGGTGGGTCTCTGCCACTCGGTGCAGGGCACGGCGATGGAACTCGCCCACGATCTTGATATCCCCTACGAGGATATCCGCTACCGCTCGGCCGGCATCAACCACATGGCCTTCTACCTGAAGTTCGAGCATCGCCAGCCCGACGGCTCCTACAAGGACCTCTATCCCGACCTCGTGCGCGCTTACCGTGAGGGACGTGCGCCGAAGCCGGGCTGGAACCCGCGTTGCCCGAACAAGGTGCGCTACGAGATGCTGACCCGCCTCGGCTACTTCGTCACCGAAAGCTCCGAGCATTTTGCCGAGTACACGCCCTACTTCATCAAGGAAGGCCGCGAGGACCTGATCGAGAAGTTCGGCATCCCGCTCGACGAATATCCGAAGCGCTGCATCGAGCAGATCGAGCGCTGGAAGGGTCAGGCGGAAGCTTATCGCTCGGCCGACAAGATCGAGGTCAAGCAATCGAAGGAATATGCGTCCTCGATCATCAACTCGGTCTGGACGGGCGAACCCTCGGTGATCTATGGCAACGTCCGCAACAATGGTTGCATCACCTCGCTGCCTTATAATTGCGCCGCCGAAGTTCCGTGCTTGGTCGATGCATCCGGCATCCAGCCGACCTTCGTCGGCGACCTGCCGCCGCAGCTGACCGCGCTGATGCGCACCAACATCAACGTGCAGGAACTCACCGTTCAGGCGCTGATGACGGAGAACCGCGAGCACATCTACCACGCCGCGATGATGGACCCGCACACAGCGGCCGAACTCGACCTCGACCAGATCTGGGCGATGACGGACGAACTGCTGGCCGCGCATGGCGATTGGCTGCCGGCATGGGCACGCACCGCACGCAAGGTTCAGGCCGCCTGACCAACTCTCTCCCGGTCACGGCCTCAAGAAGTCCCGCGGCTCAGCCGCGGGGCTTTTTTAGCGTCGCTGAACTGGCGGCGGTTGTGGCTGGGGCTGTTGCCGACGTTGATTCAACGGCAGCACATCCTGGAAACCGATCTCGGGGCAGCCGCGAACATTGGCGAAAATGATGTCTCGGCGTTCGCCCCATTCCGTCAGTCCCCGGAGCGTTAGCGTGTCGTTGTCCTGATAGACGACATTGGTGCGAATGATGCCTGCACGCCGCGCGAGGTTCTTCGCCTGGCTGACATTGCACTGTCCCTCGGACGGCGCCACGCTCCAGATGGAGGTTCCCCGGCCGTCGTTCTGCCAGCCTTGGGCTGCCACGAGCGTTGGCGCCAGGCTTGTCAGAAGCAGGAATGTCGTGCGGAACGTGGCTCTCAAGATCGGCGACCCCATGTTGCGATGCTCCACTCTTAGCACGGGATCATGACCACGACGGAAACGCAGCCTGTAAAATTAGCCGGGAATGGAAACGCATGAACAAGCAGGCGATTTCAATTCGGGCAATTGAATAAATCAAAATATTCGATATACAACAGCAATACGCATTTCATCTTCCGCGAACGGGATCCAAATGAGCCGCAACTTTCTTGTCGTCGATCCCGAGGAGGGCATGCCCATTCTGAAGGGGCTGGCATCGCCGGCAAGGGTTTCCGTATTGAAGCTCCTGCATGAAAAGGGGCCGCTCAACGTCAACGAAATCGCTGATATCCTTGAGCTACCGCAGTCCAGTGTCTCGACCAACGTGCAGATGCTGGAAGAAGCGGGCCTGATCCGCACCGAGACGCAGAAGGCGCGCAAGGGCAACCAGAAGGTCTGTCACAGCGTCTATGACGAGATCCTCGTGGTCTTCAAGAATGAAATCAAGGAAACCGAACCGGACGCGATTGAGGTCGCGATGCCGCTTGGTCTCTACACCAGCTACGATGTGACCGCGCCCTGCGGTCTCTGTTCGGTGGATGGCATCATCGGCCTGCTCGACGTGCCCAACACTTTCCTTGATCCGGATCGCATGAAGACGGCGCTGATCTGGTTCACGCGCGGACATGTCGAATACCAGTTTCCCAACAATGCCAGGCTGACCAACACCCGCATCCGCGAGATCGAGTTCGTCATGGAGCTGAGCTCGGAAGTGCCGGGAACCAGCGCCGACTGGCCGTCCGATATCACGCTCACGGTCAATGGTATCGACATAGGCACCTGGACGTCTCCCGGCGATTTCGGCGACAAACGCGGGGTTTTCACGCCGGATTGGTGGAAATTGAAGGGTTCGCAGTACGGCAAGCTGAAGAGTTTCCGCATCAATGACGAGGGCGCGTTCGTCGATGGATTGCGCATTTCCGACGTGGCGCTTTCGGACCTGAGGCTCGACGAGCATCACTCGATTCGCCTGCGCATCGGCGTTCGCGACGACGCCAAGCACCCTGGCGGGATCAATATTTTCGGCCGCGGCTTCGGCAATTACGACCAGGACATCCTGCTGCGTATCAGAACACGCTAGACTGTACCCGATTTTCTGAATTTTGCCCTTGACCCCGGCCGAGGCTTCCGCTTTATTCACCTCAAATTGTGATATAGATCACAAATGATGATATAGTGGAGGATATCATGAGGGCTGCGGTCACCGCGCACAGCAAATACACGATCTCGGACATCGACCCGCGCCTGTATGGCTCGTTCATCGAGCACCTCGGTCGCGCCGTTTACACCGGCATCTACGAACCCGACCATGCGACCGCCGACGAAAACGGCATGCGCAAGGACGTGATCGACCTCGTCAAGGAACTCAACGTTCCAATCGTCCGCTATCCGGGCGGTAACTTCGTGTCGGCCTATAACTGGGAAGACGGCATCGGCCCGAAGGAAAGCCGCCCGACGCGCCTCGACCTCGCCTGGCACACATCCGAGAGCAACCAGGTCGGCATGCACGAATTCGCCGAATGGTGTGTCTCCGCCAAGACCGAGATGATGCTGGCCGTCAACCTCGGCTCCCGCGGCCTTGATGAAGCCCGCAACTTCCTCGAATATGTGAACCATCCCGGCGGCAGCGAGTGGAGCGACAAGCGCATCGCCAACGGCCGCTCAGAGCCTTGGGATGTGAAGCTCTGGTGCCTCGGCAACGAGATGGACGGCCCCTGGCAGATCGGCCACAAGACGGCCGACGAATATGGCCGCCTGGCGCATGAGACCGCCAAGGCCATGCGCGCCTTCGACAGCTCGCTGGAGCTGGTCGTCTGCGGCTCGTCCAACGCCCACATGCCGACCTATCCCGAATGGGAAGCGACCGTTCTCGACCATACCTACAACGAGGTCGATTACATCTCGCTGCACATGTATTTCGAGAACCGCGCCAAGAACACCGCCAATTATTTGGCCCGCAGCATCGAGCTCGACAATTACATCGGCACGGTTGCCGGCGTCATTGACTATATCAAGGCGAAGAAGCGCTCGACCAAGGACGTCTACATCTCCTTCGATGAGTGGAACGTCTGGTACCATTCCAAGGAGCGCGACAAGGCGACGCTCGCCGGCGCCAATGGCTGGCCGCATGCACCGGCGCTGCTCGAGGATGATTATAACTTCGAGGACGTGCTGCAGGTCGGCTGCATCCTGAACACCTTCATCAACCGCGCCGATGTCGTGAAAATCGCCTGCCTGGCGCAGCTCGTCAACGTCATCGCCCCGATCATGACGACGCCTGGTGGTGCCGCATGGCGCCAGACGATCTTTTATCCGTACTACTTCGCTTCGGTCTATGGCCGCGGCACCGCGCTGAAGCTGATGGTCGACAGCCCGGCCTACGAAGTTGAGGATGTCGGCAGAGTTCCTTATCTCGACGTCTCGGCAGTCCACGACAAGGATGCCAAGACGGTCACCTTCTTCATCGTCAACCGCCACGGCACCGAGACGCTCGATCTCGACGCCAGCCTGCTCGAATTCGGCAACCTCAAGGTCATCGACGACCAGGTCGTCGCCCATTCGGATCTCACCATCACCAACACGGCCGAAAAGCCGGACAATGTGGTGCCGGTGAAGACGAGCGGTTCGGCATTCGCCGATGGCAAGCTGACGGCGAAGATTGCGCCTTTGTCCTACCGCGTGATCCGGCTGCAGGCCTGATCCATTAAATCACGATAACTGATACATATCGAAGATATGTTGACATCGTAATTGTATGATTTAACGTCAGCGCACCAGATTTGACGTGCCACTGGGAGGAGAAGATGGGAGCAACCGCTTCTGTTTTGGCACCATCATGGACGGAAGGCAGCCTGCTTGCCAGAGCAGGCGCCATTCGCGCCATTTTATGCCAGCCATGTGTTCATATCGGATTTTCGGATTCTGACTGCAGCTTGGGAGCAGCCGGATGACGGCGAATATCGAAATCAGCAATGTCAGCAAGCGCTACGGCTCGATGACCGTGCTCGACGGCCTGTCCCTGTCGATCAAGGCCAACGAGTTCATGGTCTTCCTCGGCCCCTCGGGCTGCGGAAAGTCCACGCTTCTCAGGATGATCGCCGGGCTCGAAAGTGTCGATGAAGGCACGATCTCGATCAACGGCGAGCGTATCGATACGCTTCCACCCGGCCAGCGCGACATCGCCATGGTGTTCCAGAGCTACGCGCTCTATCCGCACATGACGGTCGCCGACAACATGGCCTTCGGGCTGCGCAACATCGCGGTCCCCTCTGACGTGATCTCGGCGCGCGTGGCGGAAGCCGCCCGCATGCTGGAGATCGGGCACCTCTTGGAGCGCAAGCCCGGCCAGCTCTCCGGCGGCCAGCGCCAGCGCGTCGCCATCGGCCGCGCCATTGTCAAGGAGCCGAAGGCATTCCTCTTCGACGAGCCACTGTCGAACCTTGATGCGGCGCTGCGCGTGCGCACCCGCGTCGAACTCGCACAGCTTCGCAATCGCGTGAAGTCGACAATGATTTTTGTCACCCATGACCAGATCGAGGCGATGACGCTGGCCGATCGCATCGTCGTCATGAACAACCGCAAGATCGAGCAGATCGGCTCGCCGATGGAGATCTACTCCCGTCCGGCCAGCCGCTTCGTCGCCACCTTCGTCGGCTCACCGACGATGAACTTCCTCGATGTTGGGATCTCCGAAGAAAACGGCTTCGTCAGCGCCAAGCTGCCCGATGGCACACAACTCAAGACCGCCATCCGCGCTGCTGGCCTGAATGGCGGCACCCATGCGCTTGGTATCCGCGCAGAAGCCGTGAAGCTCGCAAACGGCGTTCCGGCCACGACGACGGGCAAGGTCGATGTGCTTGAGCGCCTTGGCGACCGTACGCTGCTCTATACCAGGCTCAAGGACGGCAGCGTCGTCGTCGCCGAGGACATCGGCAACAGCCGTGTCGCAATCGGCGACGAGGTGGGGCTGACGCTCGACGGCAGCAGAACGCATCTCTTCGATGCCGAAGGCCGCGCCTGGCACAATGAGGAGCCAGGGCATGGCTGAGACAACGCTGTCCGCCACCGGCACGCTCGCCAAGGCTTCCGCGCGCCTGAAGGTGCAGAACATCAACGCACCGCTCTGGCGCAATGCGATTTTCGTTCTGCCCTATCTCTTTTTCTTCGTCACGTTGCTGGTAGTGCCCCTGTTCTGGGGCATCTGGCTCAGCCTGCACAAGGCGGATGCCTTCGGCGTTGGCCGCTTCGTCGGGATCGACAACTACTTCAGGCTGTTTCGCGACAAGATCTTCATTCAGGCGATCGGCAACACCTTCTACTTCGTGCTGCTCACGGTGCCTGCGCTCGCCATCATCGGCCTGATGCTGGCGCTCGCCCTGAACCGCAAGACGCGGACGGCTGCAGCCCTGCGCACGATCTATTTCTCTTCGTCGGTCCTGTCGGTGACCATCGTCACGCTGATCTGGCGCATCGTCTTCATCGGCAATTTCGGTCTGCTCGCCACGATCTACGGCTGGTTCGGCGCCACGCCGCCGGCGTTTCTGTCCGATCCGAAGCTGGCGATGATCGGCATCGCGATCGCGACCATCTGGTGGTGCATCGGTCTGCCGATGATGCTCTTCCTCTCCGCCTTGCAACAGATCCCGGGCGATATCTACGAGGCGGCGGCGCTCGACAATGCCAGCCGCTGGCGCACGCTCTGGTACATCACGCTGCCCTCGATCCGCCGCACCTTCGCGCTTGTCGTGATCATCCAGATCGTCCTGCAGTTCCAGCTGTTCGGCCAGGCCAAGCTGATGACCATGGGCGGTCCGAACAACGTCTCCAAGCCGATCGTTTTCTACATCTACGAGGCGGCCTTCACCAAATGGGACCTCGGGCTGGGTGCTGCTGCCTCTGAAATCCTCTTCATGCTGATCCTCATCGCTGCCATGGCGCAGTACGTCATTTCGCGCCGGAAGGGAGAAGAAGGATGAGTGTCGCAACAGGTGGCAACATGGTCGGCCGTTCGCTGGGCGACCGCGTGATCCTTTTCCTCGCCATCCTCTGCGCGCTGGTGATGCTTGCGCCGGTGCTGTGGGTGATCGGCCTGTCGCTGAAGGACAACAAGGAACTGATGGCGGACATGAATTCCGTCTTCAACGCGCCCTATACGATCAACAACTACATCAACATCCTGGCGACCTCATCGGTGTTCCGCTGGGTGCTGAACAGCGTGATCGTCGCCGGCGGGCTTACCATCGGCACGCTGGTGCTCTCGTCGCTCGCGGGCTACGGTTTCGCGCGGCTGAACTTCCCCTATCGCAACACGCTGTTCATCATCGTGCTCCTGGGGTTGGCGGTTCCGGAACAGGCAGTGCTGATCGCCCGCCACCAGCTGTTCAGCTGGCTGAAGTTCCACAACACCTATCACGGGCTGATCCTGCCCGGCCTATCGGCACCCTTCGGCGTGTTCCTGATGACGCAGTATTTCCGCGCTATCCCCAAGGAGCTCGACGAGGCCGCCCTGCTCGATAATGCCAGCCGCTTCAAGATCTTCTGGAAGGTGCTCTTGCCGCTGACGGTTCCCGCGCAGGCGACGCTCGGCATCTTCACCTTCCTCGGCGCCTGGAACGATTACTTCTGGCCGCTGATCTCGGGCACCAAGAAGGAAATGTATACGCTGACGGTCGGCATCGCCTCGACACAGACCAATTTCGCGCAGTCGGAAGGCCTCGGCTTCCTGATGTCGCAGGCGGTCTTTGCCAGCGCGCCGATCCTCGTTCTCTACCTGTTTTTCCAGAAATACATCGTGACGGCAGTCTCCGGCGCTGCCGTGCGCTGAGGCTCGAAGCGGTGACGTCGCAATCGGCTTCCGGGGAGGAGGCCAGCCAAAGGGGCAAAGCCCCAAAGAGGAGGAGAAGGGCATGACACATCATTTGAGGAAATACATGCTGGCGGCGGCGTCCGTGATCGCGCTCATCGGCGCGTCGCCGGCATTCGCCGCGACCGAGCTCGCGGTGCAGCGCTTCTTCGGCGCCTGCGATGCCGATTGGGGCAAAAACACCGATGTCAGCAAGGCGGTCGGCGAATGCGGTATCATCACCTCGCTGATCAACAAGTTCAACGCCGACAATCCCGATGTGCATGTGACGGTCACCACGGTCGAATGGCCGGGCTATGACCAGCTGACCGCGCAGTTCGCCGCCGGCGATCCGCCCGATATCGTCACCATCCACCAGTCGGTGCTCGCAGACTATCAGAGCAAGGGCCTGATCATGCCGCTCGACGACGTGCTGAAGTCCGTCGGCGTCGCGCCGACCGATTTCACCGACGCCAGCCTCGGCGGCGTGACCAAGGACGGCAAGATCTACGGCCTGCCGATCGACAACTGGACTATGCTCTATCACATCAACATGGACCTCTTCAAAAAGGCGGAACTCGTCAACGCCGATGGCACGCCGAAGCTTCCGACCAGCCCGGAAGAGCTTCTGGCGCAGGCCAAGCAGTTCAAGGAAAAGACCGGCAAGCCTTACTTCGTCCAGAACCTTGCCAACGAAGTCGCGCTCTATACGCGCAACCTCTACACCTATCTCTTCCAGCAGGATTCCGCCTTCTTCGCCGATCCGAAGCAGGTGAAGATCAATACGCCCGAGGCCAAGAAGGTGCTCGAGATGTACAAGGCGATCTATGACAACGGCGACACGGTCAAGGATCTCGACTACGCCGCCAGCATCAATGCCTTCCTCGCCGGCGAAGGCGGCGTGCACCTGAACGGCACTTGGGTGATCGGCGATTACAACGCCTCGTCGGAGACGGCGGGCACGGCACTCAACAAGGGCGGCTACGCCGTCTACCCGTATCCGCAGCTTTTCGCCGGCAAGAAGGCGCAGTATGCGGATGGCCACAGCTGGGCCGTGTCGACCAAGGATCGCTCCGATGAGGAAAATGCCGCGATCGGCAAGTTCCTGAAGTTCTTCCACGACAACGACTTCGACTGGTCGCGCACCGGACACCTGCCGGCGGTCAAGGCCGTCCTCGACTCCAAGGAGTTCAAGGCACTGCCGCATCGCGACACCATCTCCTCGATCGCAACGCTCGGCACCGCATTGCCCTCGACCGTCCAGCGTCAGTTCGCGATCCAGGACATCATCGGCCAGGAAATGAGCGCCGCGATCACCGGTCAGAAGGACGTGGACGCCGCGCTCGCCGACATGGAGTCGCGCATCAACGAGTTGCTCGCCAACATCTAAGGCTCACTCTCTCCCGAGCCGAAGAGCAGATGCCCGCCGCAGGTCTCGCGGCGGGCATTTCCATTTCTGCTATTATTTGCCGAGGCCCACCTTGCCGTCTTCGTAGATGCGAACCTTTACGTCTTCGTAGGAGTGAAGCGTCGGGTGCGAGGTCTCGAGATCGTGGTGCTGCGTCGCCGTGATGACCAGGACATCGGAGCCGGCGGCTTCGCCCGCCAGGATACCCGCCTGCACATCTTCGAACACCAGGCATTCGCTCGGGCTGAAGCCCAGACGCTCGGCGCCCAGGATGTAGCATTGCGGATTGGGCTTGCCGATCTCGACATCCTCGGCAGTCACGATGAATTTCGGGATCGGCAGGCCGGCGGCTTCCAGGCGCTTGTGCGCAAGCCGAAGCGGCGACGAGGTGACGATTGCCCAGCGATCCGTCGGCAGCGCGGCGAGGAATGCGGCAGCGCCAGGCAGCGCGAAAACGCCTTCGACATCGTTGATCTCGGCTTCCGTGATGGCGGCTGCTTCCGCGACCGGATCAACGCCCGGTAGGTTCAGCTTGGCGATCGTATCGACACCACGTGCGCCGTGCATGGTCGGAAGGAATGCTTCGACATCAAGCCCCTGCCGTGCGGCCCACGCGCCCCAAACGCGCTCGGCGGCGAGAAGGGAGCTCAGGATCGTGCCGTCCATGTCGAAAAGGAAGGCGGAGTAGGGGCGGTCGAAGCAGGAAGGCGTGGTATCCGGCAATGGACGAGCTTTCTCATCTGTGACGGACAAACGTGCTCGCCCGTCTTCGTTTTCTCGCCAGCGGGGATACCTGATCCGCCCTGACATTGAAACCGCCCAGAAAGAGAAAACCCGCGCTCCAAGCGCGGATCAGTGAAGATCGAGGCTGAGCTGCTGCCCCTTGATCTTGGGGAGCGGCAGGCCGATTTCGATCTTGCCGAAGACGCGGCGTCGTCGTTCGGCATCACGCTCTCGCTCCGCCCGCGACGCGGCCACGACCGCCAATGCGTTTGCTATGACTTCCTCAGTTCTGGTCATACGCTTACCTCGCTATTTGTTCTTGTTATGTTCTATTTTTAGAAGAACGTCAAGAGCGGCAAGCTAAAGCACGCTTTGCGAGGGATTGGCTGCGGAGATACGCCACGCGTATCACCGGGATTTACAGGGCTTATTGTTTGCCTTCGGGATGCGTCGCATCCTTCAGATCCGCGAGGCCACGATATCCATCCTTGCTGCCGACCGCTGCGGCGGCATTGAAGATGCGCTCGGCGTCTCCGTACATCTGCAGGTTCATGTAGCTGTAGCCCCTGAGCACCATCAGATCGATGCGTTCCTGCTGCAATTGTGCGCGCTGGTCCAGATAGACAAGCGCTTCGCGGTAGCGTTTCGCGGTGAAGGCGGCCAGGGCACGATCGGCGAGGATGGAAACCTGTAGTTCTGCGGCCCGCTGGCGGGTCTGCGGCGCTTTGGTTGCCGCGACGGCGGCATTGTTGGAGAGCCCGGCGCGCAGATAGGCGAGACTCTGGCCATAGGCAGCGTCCTCGCGGACCTTGCGGGTTGGGCTGGCGAGTGCTGCCTCGAAAGCCTCAACGGCCTCCATCGGACGGTTCAAGTCCATCAGGCACCAGCCACGGTTCAGCGCGCTTTGGGGATCGAGCAGCCGCGCATCGACCGTCGTCGAGCATCCACGGATCTGGCGCGCGCCACGGGTGGCCGGGGCGGGTCGCGACGCCTGCTGAATTGGCTCCGCCTGTCGCGGCATCGGGCGTTCGGCCGGCGCAGCCGCAGCCACGACGGGAGCGGGCTCTGCGATCACTTGCGGCTGGTAGGTCTGCGCCTGCGGCGCCTGGACCTGTTGCGGCTGGACTTGTTGAAGCTGCGGAGCCTGGCCAGGTCCGGGAAGGGGCGCGCGCACCTGCGGCGTCAGGGCCGAGGTCTCGCCGAGTTGCGCGATGCGCGCCGAGCGTCCCGCCCACAGGCGCTGCACTTCCGCGACGCCTCGGTGGTCGTTCAGTTGCTCGCGTGTGATCACCAGGCCATAGGCAGACGGTTCGTCATCCGGTTTCCAGCGCAGCGCCGTTTCAAACCAGCGCGCAGCCGTCTGAGGCTGATTGAGCGAGCGTGCGTACCAGCCGAACTGCTGCGCCGTCGGCACGTATTTCTGCGCGATGATCTCGGTCGCGATACGGCTCAGCACCTCCTCGGGAATATTTGCCGGCGGCTGCAAAGCCATGAGGTTGGCGGTGGCGGCGAGATAGGTCGCGGTCGCATCCTTGGAATCGCCGCGCCACTTGTACATGACGTCTTCGGCTTCCTGCTCCTTCTTCTCAGCGATCAGCGCCAAGGCGAGGCCTTGCGAAGCGCTGGCGGAATCTTCCTTTGCCCGCGCAGCACGAAACCACTTTTCCGCGTCGGCGTAATTCTCGCGTCGCAGGTGATACCAGCCGAGCAGGAGATTGTCGGAGGCGAGCCCCTGTGTTTCGGCCAGCCGCTGCACCAGCGTCAGGTAGTCGGGCGATACGGCGAGGTCGGGATTGGCATTGCCGGCGGCGACGAAATTACGCGCGAGGTCGTTGCGAATGCTGTCGAATTCACGGCCGCCGTTTCCATCCGGTCGCTCAAGCCCGAGGAGAACCTGCATCGGCGCATATGGCAACAGGCCGGACGCCTTTTGCATGGTCGCCAGACGCTCCTGCGGATTGGTGCAGGCCTTCAGAATGTAGGTATAAGCGTCTTGCGCCCGCTGCGTGCGGTCGGTGCGGGCGAAGGCTTCCGCCACGCGCCACAGCACGTCAATGTCGGCGCAGGTGAGCAGGCTCGGCGTCGCCGCGCCGATCTGCACGACGGTCGCATATTGTTTCAGGTCGGAGGCATTGACCAGGCGTGCACGCGCTTCCGCGACGTCCAGGCGGTCAAGCAGATCGGCCGGCGGTTGCCAGCCGGCTTCGGCGGCCTGCCGGTCGGCGATCGATTTGCGAAGTTCGGCGTAGCGGCCCTCGGAATAGAGCTGCCACATCGCCTCGAGCTGCTTGTCGCCGCTCTGGGGAACGGCGAGCGGATCCGCCGGGGGCACCCAGTTCGGATAGAGCGCCTGAAGGCGCGATATCTCGGCCTGCAGCCTCGCCTTGTCACCACGGCTCGCGAAATAGCGGAGCGCGCTTTCGTCGACCTTTGGCGCCGCAGGCTGCGGGTTTGTCGATGCGGCTGCCGGTCTCTGCGCTGCCGGCTGTTGCGGTTGTGGCTGCGGCTGTGCTTGGGCGACGGCGTCTGGCTGCGGGGCGGCGGGTTCGCCTTGCGGCTGTGCGTTGATCGGGGCCTGTGCGCCTGCTGTTGCCTGTATCTGCTCGGCGATCGACTGCATGTCCGCCGGCTGCTTGGGTGGACCGTCAGGTCCACTGATCCGGCCCATCAGCATCAGCTGAGGCGCTGCGGCGGGCTGGTTGAGGCCGAGCATATCCTGAATGGCGGCGCGATCCTTCAGCGCGGTGACAAGACCTGCCACCACCACTGCGACCGACACTGCGACAAGCGAGGATTTCAAAGGCACTCTGGATGTTTCTCCGCGACGAAGGCCAACCCCAGGAGTTGAAGGGTCGATGGATAGTAGAGCGATGGCGCGAACTGCCGGGACGACGCGGGCAGCTTCGTTCCTTTTGCTACACAGGCCACAACATCGTTAACAATTCGATAACCAGCGTCATCAAGTGATTGTTTCGGCTGGCCGTCTTTCAAGTTGATCGTTGCCGGCGTACCATTGCCGGCGGTCATTCCCGACGATAATCGTAAGAGCAGTTCCTTGTCCGAAACTCCCGCCCGGGCGAGGTAAAGCGGGATGCGGATGGCGTTGTAGCCGAACTCGGCATCGAAACCCTCGGCCGGTTGCGGCTGACGGTGAAGGCTCACCCAATCTGCCGGCAGCTTGCGCGGTCCGAACTGCATGGTGCGCAGCAATGCCAATCCATCCTCGGTCAGCGCACCCCACGCGTCGGAAGGAGCAAGCAGCGCCATGACGGGAATGGCCTCGTAAATCCAGTAGGACGGGTTGATCACCGGGCCATCCTTGCGGCCGGGAGCGTTGAAGCCCTCGACACCGGGGAGAAGGATCGTGCGCCCGCCCGATTTGACGACGGCGTTGGCCAGAAGCGCGTTTGCGATCTTGGCGGCAGCTTCGAGGTAATCGTTGTTCTTCCAGGCAGAGCCTGCCAGCGCAAGCGCATAGGCGATCAGCATGTCGCCATCGGATGCATTGTTGGCGTCGGTCACATGCGGCTTGGCCGATGGATCCCACTTCCAGACGGCAAGTCCGTCGTCGCGCAGCAGCAACTCGGTCCGGGTAAAATACCAGATCTGCTCGAAATCGGCCTGGTCGTTTGCGAGATAGGCGAGCCACATGCCGTAGCCCTGTCCCTCGCTATGGCTGATATTGCCGTTGGCGTTGTCGACGATGCGACCGCTCGGGTCGAGGAATTTCGACTTATAGGCGCTCCACGACGCGGCATCGATCTTCGCCGTCTGCGCGAAGGCTGGTTGGCTGAAGCCGATGAGCGAAGCCATCGCGGCAGCCATCATTATGGACAACCAACCCCTCATTCGCGGCGGCCCAGTCTTCCAAGCATGCCGGCCGTGGCAACGCCGATCAGCAGCGACAAGACGACGAGCAGCACCGCGTAGGACAGCACGTTTGTCGAGAGCCAGTTCGCCGCGATCAGACGATAGTTGGCGAAGGTCCAGGTCTCCGTCGCGATGAAATCGAAACGGCTGACCGGCACGGTATCGATCTTGCCGGTCGCGGCGGAATAGGTCGTCACGTGCCCCTCGATCTCGGGCCAGTTCAGCTGTGACGTCATGGCATCAGCACCTTCCCTGAGATCTTTCGCGGATGGCGCGGTCACGATCGTCCAGGTGCCGTTGCCGGCTGTATTCGCGCCTTGGGCGATCAGGAAGCTGTTTGTGTTGGAGGGCGTAAACACCTGCTCGGCGCCGGGTATGAACTGCAGCGTGCTCAGCGAAATATCGAAGTTGCGCCGCAGCCATTCCTGGAAGGAGGTGATCTGGCCCTGCCAGACGCCGCCGCTCACCTTGGAACGCCATTCGTCGAACATGACGTTGGTCTCGCTGGGCGTCGTCTGTGTAGCCGCAAGCGGCCGCCATGTTGCCTGGCTGGTCGTCGCGATGTTGAGCTGCGAAAGCACCGCCTGCGGCATCTGCGAGATGGAGCCAACAAACATGGCATCACGGTCGCCGATCGCGCCTGGCGAGGCGGCGGGTTCGACGTCGATCGGCCGGCCGGCCATCAAGGCCATCTGGCCGAGCACGGTGGCCGTGGCCGAGAGCGTGTCGGGGTCCACGCGGTCGATGAAGAGCGGTGTCGGAGATGCAGCGCGGCTATAGGGGTAGCCGGTACCCGCGAGCGCTGCGAGGTTCGGCCTCTGGCCGACCCGGGCGAAGTCGGGCATGTGAAACTCGCTGGTGTCGAACAGCGCGAAGCGTGGTCCGGCGCCGGCCGCCGTTCCCGGCACGCACACATTGTCTTCATCCGTCTGCAGGATCGTTTCGATCGACACCGAGTTCAAGCCGGGCTTGAAGTGTCGCATCGTCACGCGGATTGGCAGATGGCGATAGATGCCGCCGCCTTTCGTGGTGATTGGTAGCGTTGAGGCGATGTTGCCGTTGACGTAGACATCGATATGGCTGCCCGGCAGCACGGTCTGCGTATAGGCGGCGTCGAGCAGCACCGTCGCCTCGCCATAGGCGTTGGCGTAAAAATCGGCCGGGACAGCGATGTTGAAGGTCGTACGGAAGCGCCGTCCCGAGAACTCCGTCGATTTGACACCCAACTGCGAGAAGGCGATCGTTCTGTCAGCAAAGATCAGCGGCGCATCGGGCGCGGTCCAGCGCTGCGTGGCCAGCGCGTCTCGGCGCACCGTAACAGCACGGTCGGTGGTGGAGACGATGGTCTCGATGGCTGTTGCTATCGCCGGCCAGGATGGTCCCGTAATCAAAAGAACAGTCTGGCCGGAGCGTGGATCGGTTGCGAAGGTCGCGAGCGGTGCCGTCTGCGCGGCGACCGGCACGGCAAACAGCGGCTGCAATTCGCTGGGCGTGCCAACCACGACCGTCATCCGGCCAGGAGACGAGGCGGGCAGGGAACCACTCGTAAACGACATGGTCTGGTTCGGCATGCCGCTCAGGATCGAAAGCCCCTGCACCAGCCTCAGGAGCGGCTTCGTGGTTCCCGGCTGCTCAAGCGCGGGAACGACGAAATTGAACGCGGTCTGGCCGGCACCGTCCACGCCGATCGCGCGGATGGCATCTGTGCTGGAGAACTTCGCGGCCTCTTCGCCGACAAAGGTCAGATAGGTCTGCGAGGGGTCGATATCCGACCAAAGTTCGTAGGTCGATTGCACGGTGCAATCGGTGCGGTGGCGTTGCTTTGCTTCGATCGTGAGCAGGTTAGCCCCCGGCTGCAGCAGGCGCGGCGGGATGCTTAGGGAGACGGTGGACGCTCCATCCGACGAGCCGACGGGCTGCTCTCCGATGACCCTGTTGTTGATCAGGATCGTGAATTGCGAGCTCTCCGGCGCGACGACGATGGCGTTCTGGTAGGTGAAGTTGAAGGTTGCCTGTGCCGCTGCCTGCTCCGGCGTCAGGTAGACAGACCACGACTTGCGGTCATATTCGCCGTCCAGCCCAAGCTTTGCGAAAGGCACGACGTAGCGGCGCGATGTGCCGGGAGGTAGCGGAGCGGGAGCCGTTGCGGCCGCCGATTTCTGCGGTGGTTGTGCTGGTGGCGTTGCGGCCTGCGCCGCGGGTGTCGGCGGCGATGCTTGCCCTGGCAGCATGGCGGGTGCATCCGTCTGCGCTGGCGGAGATGCCGGCTGCTGAGCGGTTGGTGTCGCGGGAGTCACGGCGAAAGGCTGCAGAGGCGTCACGGCTGCCGGCGGGGCGGCGGGCGCGAGTGCCGCGGGCGGCTGTGTTGCGATCGCCGGCGTTGTTGTTGGAGCGGAAGCAGGGGGCGTCGCCGGAAGCGTCAAGCGCGGCACGGCGGGAATCGCCTCCGGCGGACGTTCGCCCGACATGTCGAATGGCGACGTCTGCGCATAGGCGAGAGCCGTGGCAGCAAGCAGGAAGCCCAGGGATGTGGCGATCTTGCGCATCAGCTATTCACCTTCGAGACTTGCCGCTGCTCTTCGCGCTCCGGCCGCATGCTGCGGAAGAAATAGACTAGGCCTCGGCTCGTCTGATAAAACGCAAGCCCGACGAACCAGATCGTTCCGCGGATCAGACCGGGGTTGCGGCGGCGGCCTTCCTGGAATTGCGTCCATTGCGCCGAGTTCGCAAACATCAGGTCGGCGATCAGCCGGTGATCGAGCGCGCTCTTGGGCACATACTGGCAGCCCACGGCAAGCAGTCCGTCCGTCGGCTGGATGTTGCGCACCACCAAAGGCAGTGTCTCAAGATCCGCGCCGCTGAACGGACGGAAGCGAACTTCGCCTTCGACGCCGACAAGCGATTGCTCCAGCTGCTTGTCGAACACGTGCAGGCGAGCGCCATGCACCGACACGTCCTCGATCGACGCCGTGTACCACTTGCCATTGATGCCGAACTCCGCCCGGCGGTTGACGCGCACGCGGCGCGAGGACGCGCGTTCGCCGCGTTCCGACACGACCCCCAGCGCGCAGCCCGCCATGATCAGGTTGATCAGGTTCCAGCCGCCGACGACGAGCGTGACGTCGGCCTTATAAGGCTCGGTATAGATGCGGTAGATGGTGACGATCAGCGCGATGATCTGCACCGCGAAGATGACGAAGAATGGACGGCTGATTTCCGACAGGCGGCTGACGGCGATCGACTCGTCCTTGGCGGTCACCTTGAAGGTGGGCTTCCTCGGGTTGAGCATGACGGATATTACCGCCGGTAACAGATGCACCGTCTGCACATACTCGTAGAGTTCCGAGATCCAGGGCCAGCGGAACGAACCGTAGAGGTAGTTCTGCATGATGAGGTTCACGAGCATGTAGGCGAGCGTATAGGCCAGGAACTCGCCGCCGGAGGCCGTGAAGATTTCGAGGTCGAAGAAGAGGTAGCACAGCGGCGCGAACAGGAAGACCGTGCGCGGGAAGGGGAAGAGCCAGAACAGCGTCGACGACATGTAGCAGAAGCGCTGCGGGATCGTCAGCCCGCGCTTGAGCAGCGGAAAGCGGAACCTGAGGATCTGCATCATGCCCTGCGCCCAGCGGCTGCGCTGGCCGATGAAGCTCGCAAACGTCGCCGGCTGCAGGCCGGCGATCAGCGGCTTGTCGACATAGATGCTGTTCCAGCCGCTTCCGTGCAGCGCAAGCGCCGTCTCGCAGTCCTCGGTGATGCTGATGCCGCTGAAGCCGTTTTGCGATTCCAGCGCCTTGCGGCTCAGAACCGCAGCAGAGCCGCAGAAAAAGGCCGCGTTCCACTTGTCGAGCCCCCGCTGAATGATGCCGTAGAACATCTCGTTCTCGCTCGGCATATTGTCGAAGGTGCGCAAATTGCGCTCCAGCGGATCGGGATTAATGAAGAAGTGCGGCGTCTGCACTAGGAAAAGCTTCGGATCGTCGTCGAAATAGCCGACGGTCTCGAGCAGGAAGTCGCGCGCCGGTGCGTGGTCGGCATCGAAAACCGCGATCAGCTCGCCGGTCGAATGCTGCATGCCGTTGTTCAGATTGCCGGCCTTGGCGTGCTCGTTGCGCTCGCGCGTCAGATAGCGAACGCCGATTTCCTCGCAGAGCTGCTTGAGCTCGTTGTGGCGCGCCACGGCGGCCTGCGCCTCCAGAAGCTTGTTCGAGTTGCGCTTCTGCACGGTCCCGCCGTCGTCAAGCAGCCATACGGTTAGCTTGTCCGCCGGATAGTCCATCGCCTTGGCGGCCGAGAGCGTGTTGGCGAGAAGGTGGGAATCCTCGTTATAGGTCGGCACGAACACATCGACGTGCGGAAAGCGCTGGAGCTTTCCCACGCGCGAAGGACGTGGCGGCAAGGGTGTCGCGACGATGAAGAGGCTGAGCGCCAGCATGGCGACGCTGTACATTTCTGCGAGATAGAGCAGCAGGCCTGGAATGAAGTTCTCAGGCTGGTTCACCGGCGGCAAGGTGCTGGTTGTTCGCCAATAGACATAGCGCATGACGATCGCCGTGCCGAAGGCGAGCGCGATCAGACGCCACGTGCCTTCGCCCTTCAAGCCCTTGATGATCGCCATCACGGCAACCACGGTGATGCTGGCGATCAGCTGCGCCTGCAAATTCACCGGCAGGGTCACCAGTGCGACCACACAGATCGCAACCACTGCCCAGATCAAGATGCTGCGGGCCTTATGCATCGGCGTTCCTTCAAAGGCATTGCGCCGGGCACCGTTGCCGGTGCCGGCCTAGCTGATCGTCATCTCTGGCAGGCGGCATTTGCCGCCGTGTTGCCGATGCATTCCGGCGACGGCACGTTCACGCCGCTCGCCGTCATCGTCTGTTGCGGGGCTTGCTGGCGCATGGACGCGTTGGTCAGCGCAGGCGCTTCCATCGGCGCCTGTGGGGCGTTTTCGGAAAGGTCAGGTCCTGGCACGCGTGGGCCGATCGCCGGCGGCAAGGTTGGCGCCACCGGTGCCGTGGCGGCAGGGCGAGCTGCTGCGCGGCGCACCGGCGCGGGACGCGCAAAGGTCTGCGTCGGGGCCGGTTCGTAGCCGATCGGCATCGGCGTCGAGCGATAGCCGCCTTCGTCGGGATAGATCGGGTTTCCGGGGCGTCCGATGGTAGGGTCGCCCCCTTGCGTCATGCCGTAGGGGTTCCAGATTTCGCCGTTGAAGGTGCCGATCACGGTGTAGCCGTACATCACGCCCAGCAATTGGCGCTCGGTTGCGCGCGCATCACACAGACGCAGGCGAACCTGGATCATGCCGAAATTGCGGGCCTGCGTCTGGTCCGAGCGGCTGGAGCGGATCTGCTGCCATCCGTAGACACAGGTGTCGCCGTTGTGGCTGGTGCCGGAGGCATAGCCGAAGGGGCCGTAGCTGTTCTGCAGGAACGTCGCGGAGCGCGCCATCCGCACACCGGGGATGGCCGTCGCCATCTCGCGCGCAATAGCGCTCTCGTTGACCATCTTGTAGGTGGAGTTCCCGGCGCCCGGATTTTCGCCGCGCCCGCCGAGAAACTGCACCTTGAGAAAGTTCTGGCCGGGGACCGAGGACGAGGTGAACAGCGAAATCGACTGATCGACGCCATTGCCGCGCTTTTGCTCGACGACGCTCACGATGGAGGGGCCACCGGGTGGTGGCAGGACAAGCGCTTTCTCGCTCGCGATTGTTTCAGCGGCGCTCGGTTGTCTGATATTTCCAGTCGATGTGCAGCCGGCAGCAAGACCAGCCAACCCCGCAAGGGCCATCAATCTTAGCAAACCCATGTTTCCGATCGCCGCAATCGTATTTCCCCGTATCCGGCGCAATTTTGGCAACCGGACTTCGAATCAACGACCAGACGGCCGTTAATCATTCTAAACGACGGATATGGTTAACCAATCGTTAATTTACGGATCATTGAGGTAGTGGCGATTGGGTTCGCGAACACAAAAAGTTGCTTGCGTCGATACGCCGCCATCCGGGTCGCAAGGCTCGGCCTTCCCGCACGTTGAGACGACTAAATTAGGCTCGGATAATAACAAAGACAAAAAGATACTTTAGAGCGGTTTTTTGCTGCCAAAAACTCTATTTTCTAGACTGCGAAGCATGCGGGGCTATCCGCGCTTGTGGTCAATCGAAGGCCATTCATGAACATGCTTCATGGCCTTATGCGGATTTCGGCATCTTAACATGTTCGGACCGAGCTGTTACGTAAATGCTAAGGCCGAGCTCCAGCTCCGGTCGGCTGTTAAATACGGGATATAAAAACGAAAAATCGGAAGCAGATGCGAAGTGGCAGCTGTTTCCTCATCGACGTGCGCAGGTTCTTCGAGGCAGGCGAGCGACTAACGGAATTCGTTTGGTTGCTTGTGGATGGGGTCTCGCACGCCAATTTCACAACGGAATAAAGCTTGGCGGAGGAGCCAAGGGGAGGAGGGAACCAAGGTTGCTCGGTTGAATCGAGCCCAAGTAAAGGCGAATAAAAGTGCAAAATAAAAATCAGCGGCATTTTTCCACCGTTCGCAGCGGCGTGCTTGTAGCGGCTGTATCGATATTCATGTCTTCAGTGGCAATGGCCCAGCAGGCCGAGGCCCCACCGCCTCCATCCGTCACAACCGTGAATGTTGCCGCAAGCTCGGTCCCGCTCAGCTATGAATATGCTGCTCGCATCTCGGCGTTTCGTCAGACGGAAGTACGCGCTCGCGTGAGCGGTATCCTGCTGAAGCGTAATTTCGTCGAAGGCGCTCAGGTCAAGGCCGGCGATGTGCTGTTTCTCATCGATCCCGCGCCCTATGAAGCGGCACTGATGCAGGCGCAGGCCGGATTGAAGCAGGCTCAAGCTCAGCTCGGCCAGGGCATTCGTGAAGAGAAGCGCAACATCAGCCTCTTCGACCAGAATGTCGGCAGCCAGAAGAGCCGCGACGACGCGATTTCCGCGCGCGAACTCGCCGAAGCAGCTGTCGCTTCCGCCGAAGCCCAGGTCAAGACCGCCGAACTCAACCTCGGCTACACCAAGGTGACTGCGCCGATTGGCGGTATCACGAGCCTCGAACAGGTCTCTGAAGGCAGCCTGATCAGCACTGATTCAAGCCTGCTGACCAACATCACCCAACTGGACCCGGTTTACGTCAATTTCTCCTTCTCGGATTCCGAGGCACGAGAAATCCGCCATCTCATCGATCTGATGAAGAGCAAGGGCCAGGAGCAGAAGCTGCGGGTCAAGCTCACCTTTGGTGACGGCTCGACCTACGGTCACGAGGGGCTTGTCGACTTCACGTCGGCCACCGTCGACGTCAATACGGGCACCATTCAGGCACGTGCGATCATCGACAATCCCGATCGCCAGCTCATCCCGGGCCAGTTTGTACGCGCGACAGTGAGTGGCGTGACTGCCGATGACGCGATCGTCATTCCGGAGATAGCGTTGATGCAGGGCCCGCAGGGTCAGTTCGTCTATACCGTCGGCAAGGACGGCAAGGCCAAGATCAACGCGGTAACGCTCGGCCAGAAGGTCGGCAGCAACTGGATCATCAATTCGGGCCTCGATGCCGGTGACCAGCTGATTACAGAAGGCATCATCAAGGTGCGTCCGGGCTCGGCCGTCAACGCGACGGCTGAAGCGGCTGCTGCCGATGCCGGCAAGGATACGAAAGAGACGGCGGCCAACTGATGGGTAACAGGTTCTTTATCGACCGGCCGGTCTTCGCGGCGGTCATTTCCATTGTCATCGTTCTGGCGGGCCTTCTGGCCCTGCGGGCGCTGCCTATCGCGCAATATCCCGAACTGGTGCCGCCGCAGGTCGTCGTTACGGCGAACTATCCCGGCGCCAGCGCAGAAACTGTCGCGCAGACCGTTGCCGCTCCGCTGGAGCAGCAGATCAACGGCGTCGAGAACATGCTCTACATGCAATCGACGAACTCCAACAGCGGCACCATGCAGATCACGGTGACGTTCGCGCTTGGCACGGATCCCGACCAGGCCGCGATCAACGTGAACAACCGTGTCCAGCGTGCGACTTCGACCTTGCCGCAGGAAGTTACCCGTCAGGGTGTCGTTGTCGCCAAGCGCTCGAACTCCATTCTCGCTTTCGTGGCGATGTTCTCCAACAACACGCAGTATGACCGCGCCTATGTCGGCAACTACGCGCTCTTGAACGTCATCGACGATCTCAAGCGTCTTCCCGGCATCGGCGATGTCAACGTGCTCGGTGATATCGACTATTCCATGCGCGTCTGGCTTCGACCAGACAAGATGGCGCAGTACGGCCTGACGCCGAGCGACGTGTCGGCGGCCATCCAGGAGCAGAACTCGCAGTTCGCGGCCGGCCGTTTCGGCGATCAGCCGAGCGCCACCGGACAGCCCTTTACCTACAGCGTTTCCACGCAGGGTCGTCTGGCTGACCCGGAAGCCTTTGGTGACATCATCCTGCGCTCGACCAGCAATGCAGCGACGCTGCGGCTGAAGGATGTCGCTCGCATCGAGCTTGGTACCAAGAGCTATTCGGTACAGAGCAGCCTCAATGGCACGCCGGCCGTTCCGATCGCAGTTTATCTGCAGCCGGGCGCCAATGCCTTGAACACGATGGAAGCGCTTTCGACGCGCCTGGCTGAACTGAAGAAGTCGTTCCCTGACGGTATCGACTATCGTATTCCCTACGATACGACGAAGTTCATCCAGGTTTCGATCGAAGAGGTCATTCACACCTTCTTCGAAGCGATCGCCCTCGTGGTCATTGTGGTGTTCCTGTTCCTGCAGAACTGGAGAGCAACGCTTATCCCTGTGATCGCGGTTCCGATCTCGATCATTGGCACCTTCGCCGGCATGTATCTGCTCGGTTTTTCGATCAACCTGCTGACGCTATTCGGCCTGGTGCTGGCGATCGGTATCGTCGTGGACGACGCCATCGTGGTTCTGGAAAACGTCGAACGCCTGATGACGGTAGACAAGCTGCCGCCCAAGGATGCGGCTATCAAGGCCATGGGCGAAGTCACGGGACCGGTTGTCGCAATCGTGCTCGTGCTGTGCTCGGTCTTCATCCCGGTCTCCTTCATGGGCGGGCTTGCGGGCCAGATGTACAAGCAGTTCGCCGTCACGATCGCCATCTCGGTGATCCTGTCGGGCATCGTGGCATTGACGTTGACGCCGGCGCTCTGCGGGCTGATCCTGAAGCCCGGTCATCATGAACCGGCGCTGCCGTTCCGCGTGTTCAACCGCGCCTTTGACCGTCTGACGTCGGGCTATACGGCGGGCGTTCGCTTCTTCGTCAAGCGTTTCGCCATCGGTCTCGTCCTCGTCGGCGCTCTGCTTGGCGCGACCGGCTACCTCTTCTACACCCTTCCGGGATCGCTCGTTCCCAACGAAGACCAGGGCTGGGTGCTGCAGGTTGCGGTACTTCCGCCAGCAGCAGCGCTTCCGCGCACCGAAGCAGTCATGAACCAGGTGGTCGAAAACACCTCGAAGCTTGAAGGCGTTCACGACGTCTTCGCGGTCTCCGGCTACGATATCCTCGCCGGCGGCATCAAGAGCAGCGCAGGTGTGTCCTTCATCATTCTCGATGACTGGAAGAAACGCACGACCGAAGCACTGGACGCCCGCAACATGGCGGGGCCGATCATCGGCGCCAACAGCGGGATCAAGGACGGGATGGTTCTGGCCTTCAATCCTCCGCCGATCCAGGGCTTGAGCACCACGGGCGGCTTCGAAGCCTACGTTCAGGACCGTGGCGGCAACGGCATCGCGAACCTTGCCGAACAGGCGAATGCTCTCGTTGCCGCGGCTTCGAAGCGCCCTGAACTGACCGCCGTGCGCACCACCTTCGATGCCAGCGTTCCGCAATACCACGCGGATCTCGATCGTGAGAAGGCAAAGGCGCTCGACGTGCCGATCAACACGGTGTTCGATGCCATGCAGGCCACGTTCGGTAGCCTCTATGTCAACGACTTCACGCTCTATGGCCGCAACTACCAGGTCAATCTGCAGTCGGAATCGGCCTTCCGCCAATCGCCTGACGATCTCCGGCAGGTGTTCGTTCGCTCGAACAATGGCAGCATGATCCCGCTGGATGCGTTGGTGAAGGTCACGCGCATCATCGGCCCCGACCAGGTCGAACGCTTCAACGCGTTCAACTCGGCCAAGGTCACCGGCAACCCGGCTCCTGGCTACACCTCGGGCGATGCCATCCGCGCATTGCAGGAGGTCGCGAGTGAGACCCTTCCGGCAAGCTACCAGATCGCCTGGACAGGTTCGGCCTACCAGGAACTGGCAACGGGTGGCGCGGGAACGCAGGCGATGCTCTTCGGCATCATCATGGTGTTCCTCATCCTCGCCGCGCAGTACGAGAAGTGGACGCTGCCGCTCGCGGTCATCACTGCCATCCCGTTCGCGCTGTTCGGTGCGTTGCTCGCAACGATGCTGCGCGGGCTGACAAACGACGTCTACTTCCAGATCGGCATGGTCACGCTGATCGGTCTGGCCGCCAAGAACGCCATTCTCATCGTCGAGTTTGCCGTTCTGAAGCGCCAGGAGGGACTTACGGCCGGCGAGGCTGCGATCGAAGCCGCCCGCCTGCGTTTCCGTCCGATCGTCATGACGTCGCTGGCATTCATTCTGGGTGTCGTGCCGTTGGCGATCAGCACGGGCGCGGGCTCCGCCAGCCGCCACGCCATCGGTACGGGCGTCATCGGGGGCATGCTCGCGGCGACGTTCATCGCTACCTTCTTCATCCCGATGTTCTACCGCCTGATCGCCTGGAAGGCGCCGAAGCAGGCCGATAGCCCGCAAGCGGCTCCCGGCAACAACCCGGCGATCGTTCCCGGCGAGTAACAACGGTCTTTCGAACAACGGGCCGGCGCGGACATGATGTCCACGCCGGCCCGAACTTTTTCTAGGCCTGAACCATTTCTGGGGCGGAGCGAACGTGCGATGGCGGTGTGCGGATCTTTTTAACGCCGCAACGCTAATATGCGCCCGTACACATGTTCTCTAACCCCCAGGGACCTTACATGAAGACGATTCTCGTCGGGGCGCTTCTCGCCGCCCTCATACCCGGCATCAGCCAGGCCAAGACGCTTGCATTCCCGAGCGACGCCCCCATCGCTCAGATTGCCATTCCAGATAGCTGGGAGCCCGAGGAAACGGAAACCGGGATCCAGGCGACGTCCGATGACTCGGCTATTTACCTCTCGATCGACGTCGCCGACGAAAAGAGCACGGACAAGGTCATCGACGACGCTATCGCCTTTCTTCAAAAGAACGGCGTGAAGGTCGACGGCTCGACGCAGAAGAAGTCCGATGAGCCGATCAACGGCATGGACATGACCAACTTCGACTGGACCGGCACCGACAATGACGGCGCAGTCAATATCGGCCTCTCGCTGCTCTCGCCCAAACCAGGCAAGCTCCTCGTCATCACCTATTGGGGATCGCAGGGAACGCAGGAGGCGCATGGGCCCGAACTGCAGGCGATCATCAGCTCTCTGAAACCAGCAGCCGAGTAATACCGCGCGGGCACGGCTCTGCCGTGCCTGCCTTTTCCCCCCGAGGTCACCGTGCGCTTCTTCAAATCATGTCTTATTCTGTCGCTCGCTGCGCTGTCGGCTGCGAGCCCGTCATGGGCCGACGCGTACAAGGCCGTCAGCAACACCGCCATTTCCGTTACCGGCGATATCTCGATGGACGACTTCAGCATCACCTTTGAAACGGGTGACGAGCTTTCGTTTTCCAATCTGGTCGCCGATCACTTCATCGTCGACGGCGAACGTGTACCGGCTTCCGTCTATCGCGTCGCCGATCCTTCGGATCCCGAGTTGCTGAACGGTAATCGTCTATGTGGATCCGGGCCGGTCACCTATGTCGCAAATTGGTCCGCTGGCGATGGCTTGTCCGCGATTGCGGTGTTCAACGGTCGGCATGCGCCGAAAAGCTCCGACGAGATGTGCGCCTCCTATACGTTCGAGGAAGGCGTCGAGGAGTGAGCGCGGCGACGCTGCCTAAAGCGGAACCGGTGCGGCGGGCACCACGTCATACGGCACCTTGGCTTCATCTGCCGCGGCGATAAAGGCGAGACGCGCATCTTCCGGCGAAGCCTTGCCTATCGCCACCCCGTCGCACACTTCCAGGGCGGAAAAGTAGGCCTTGCCTTCAGCGACCGGCCATGCGGTGAAAAGCAGTTTGAGCGCTTCACGGGTACTCGTGACCGTATAAACGGCGCCACTGCGCCGGCAGGCGATCAGAACAGGGATCATCCATGGTCTCGTGTCCAACGCTCTATACCCCTCGAAGCGCGTTTGATTGGCGGTAGCCGAGCAAAGCTGCCACCGCGCCCTTAACATATAGTATGTTCTTTATGCATCAAGCGTGGACGCTCCGGTACCGCGCATGAAAAAACCCGGTGCGAGGGGCTGCACCGGGCTTTTGGTTGGACTGCATTGGGCTTGCTGATCCAGCAACGCGGATTTCAATACGTTGCGCAGATAAAACCCTTCAGCTGCGAAAAGGTTCCCTAAGAAGATCGGGCGTAATTCTTGCCGATCTTTCGGTCGACGGAGCAACGTGAACCCGTTATTCCTCGACAACGCCGTTCATCAGCCCGTCGAAGACTTCGAGCATGGCGTCGGCGATCGCCTGGCCGAGTGCATTGCCGGCCTGGCCGATCTCCGTGTCGTCCATGTCCCGCGCCGCAAGCGCAAGCGCCGTTCCCTGTTCGCTGACGATCAGCTTGGCGCGTTCGATCGCCCAAAGCGAGAAGTCGTTGCGGTTGTCGATCGTTACGGTTTCCGGTTCCATGGCCAATTCCTCTCATTCGCTTGCGCGCTTATTAGCCTCTTTACCGGGAATATCGAAGCACAATCCTCGACGCGGCC
Source organism: Rhizobium sp. 16-449-1b (assembly GCF_017741935.1). Taxonomy (GTDB): domain Bacteria; phylum Pseudomonadota; class Alphaproteobacteria; order Rhizobiales; family Rhizobiaceae; genus Rhizobium. The sequence goes on from NZ_JAGHMH010000028.1 coordinate 496,965, forward strand.
ACAACTCGCTCAATGCATGAGTGGGTGGCTGGGCCTACGCTTGCCGCAGCCGCGGCAGGCGAGTGTGCCACATGATAACAGTCGAACCGCTAGTTTGGGTCGAGGTTTTTCATGCCGCGGCGCGTATGCCGCAGTTCAACGATCTGGCGCATCTGTGCCAGTCTAAGTTCCAGCGCTGTCCTGTCCATCGACGGGGGCAGCTTGCTGAGTTCATCCGCAAGGATATCAATCTCCTTGAGGAGGAACGGTAAATCGAAACCTTCATGTTCCATGTTTTCCGCCATGCCATTCATGCAAGCGATTCTTGCTTGCATCGATTTACATGCTTCGCTGCCACGGCTAGGCGAGTCTCGTTCAACGTTCTTAATATCCAATAAACTATAGCCATCAGCGTCCCGAAATGACACCTGATAGTGCCAGGAGAGCACGAACACGCACGCTTTCCTACCCGGCACATGGTCCGGGGTGATAAACGCGTTCGAGCGACCGAATGTCTCGACCGCTCGACGCAGCTGTTTGGTTGTGGAAGGGCCGAGGCTGGACCCGGCCCTAGTAGACGTCGCGAACGTAGCGCTTCTGGCGCTTCAATTCGTTGACATAGGCGCTCGCGGCATCAGCCGAGCGGCCGCCGTGGACGGCGATGATGTCGTGCAGGGCCTGGTCCACGTCTCGTGCCATTCGTGTCGCGTCGCCGCAAACATAGAAATGCCCGCCTTCTTCCAGCCAGGCGTAGAGCGCCTTGCCGTTCTCGCGCATGCGGGTCTGCACGTAGATCTTTTCCTGCTGGTCGCGGGAAAATGCCAGATCGAGCCGCGTCAGCAGGCCTGCGCTGCTCATCGCAGCCAGTTCCTCTTCATAGATGAAATCATCGGCCCGGTGCTGGTCGCCGAAGAACAGCCAGTTCCGCCCCGTCGCGCCGCGCGCATGGCGCTCCTGCAGGAAGGCGCGGAAAGGCGCGATGCCGGTGCCGGGGCCGACCATGATGACAGGGGCCGCATCATCCGAGGGGACGCGAAACGCCTTGTTCTGCGACACGAAGATGCCGGCATTGTCGCCCTCGGATCGGTCCGCCAGATATGTCGAGCAGACGCCACCATGGTCGCGGCCATTGGTCGTGTAGCGCACGCTGGCGATGGTCAGGTGCACACGCCCCTCGGCCGCAAGCGGGCTTGAGGAGATCGAGTAGGCGCGGTGCTGCAGCGGCTTCAGCAGGCCGACGAAATCGGCGGCGCTCATGGCGCGCTCCGGCAGCAATTGCAGGAGGTCGAGACTGTCCTTGCCCCACAGCCAGCTCTCCAGCGCTTCCTTGTCGCCATGGCGCAGGATATGGCTGAGCTCTTCATGGCCGGCGCGCCGTTCGATCTCCGCGATCAGTTCGCGCGAAGGCGTGGAAATCTCGAAGCTGGTCGTCAATTCTTGGCCCAGGGGCCGGGCGAGGCCGGCAACGGCTGCGTCCGCGTCGGCACCCAGGCGCTCCAGAATAGCCGAAACAAGGGCGGTATTGTTCACCGGCATGACACCCAGGGCATCGCCCGCTTCATAGGCCAGTCCGCTATCGCCCAGATCAAACTCGAAATGCCGGATTTCCTTGGCGGATCGGGTCCCCGAAAGCAACCGGTTGACGGCAAGGGTCGAGGGATAAGGCGACTTGCGGTTCCATTGCGATTTCTCGCGGGCAGGCAAGGCTGTCGCTTCGGCCGGCGCGGCCGGCTCTGCGGCTCCGCCATCGATCGCTGCTGCAACCGGCAGGGTCTCGTCCACCCAGGCCGATGCGGCATCCTCGTAATCCACGTCGCAATCGAGGCGGTTCGCCATCCGATGGGCGCCGAGCTGTTCCAGCCGCGTGTCGATCAGCTTGCCCGCCTGGCAGAAGCCATCATAGCCGGTGTCGCCGAGCGCCAGCACGCCGAAGTTCATGGTCTCCAGTCTGGGCGCGCTGTCCGCCGAAAGCGCCTCCCAGAAGAGTTGCGCATTATCCGGCATCTCTCCTTCGCCATAGGTGGAGACCACCACGATCACCCGCTTCATTGTCGCGAAGCGAGCCATGTCGATATCGTCGAGCGCCTCGACCACCGGCTGCATCCCGGCGGCGCGGGCAGCCGCCGCCGCATCCATCGCGACACCCTCGGCATTGCCGGTCTGCGTGCCATAGAGGATATGCAGTGGGCTTGATGCCTGCTGCTGCGGCGCTGTCGCCACGGCGCTATTGCCGTCGCCATCGATTGCAAGGCGAGAGTGGAGGCCAGCCAGGAAGCCGGAAAGCCAGGCGCGCTGGTCGCCATTGAAGGGGGCGTCTGCGGGGATATAGGGCACTTTCATCGTCACACTCGGCTGGTTCGGGCAGATGTCGTCAGGTCGGAGACGGCGCGCTTGGCAAACAGCTCCTCGAAGCTCGGCAGGCGGCCGATCCTTTCGATGTTGCGGGCATGCTGGTGGATGATCCAGCCGTAGGTGCCGGGGCTATCCATCGACAGGATATTGCGGCGCGCCAGTGCTTCCTTGTAGTCGGCGAGCCTTTTGGCGGCGATCATCACCGCCAGCTGTTCGTCGCTGTGGCTATCGATGGCGTCGCGCGCGTGCCGCATCAGCTTGCTCATCAGCGCGAAATCCTCCGTCAGGATGAGGTTGCGCACAGCTTTCTCCACGGCAGGCTCCGATGGGCCGAGCGCGTTGGGCACACGCGCCATCGCCAGCCCGTGCGCCATGGAAAGGACGGTGTAATTGTTGAGAAGCGCGAACATCTCGTCCGTATCGGTTTCGCCGTAGCCGGGCACGCGACCGTTGAGCACCGGCCTGCGGTCGCGATAGGCCAGCTTGAACTTGCGGACCTGATGGGCAGCCAATGCCGAGGCGAGTTCCTCGATCAGCTCCTTGCGCGGCTTGGCCTTCAGGATCTGATCGCTGTCCTGATAAAGCAGCAGCGCCCGCGGCATACCGTAGACGAAATTGTGCCGTTCGCTTTCCCAGTTCTCCAGGAGCCAGCGCGCCTTGGATGAGCCGGTTGCGGCCAGGTGCCAGGTAAGCAGCATCTGCACGGCTTGGCCATGGATGGCCGCTTCATCCCCTTCGTCGGATATCGAGCCGAGCAGGATCGAGTCGTGGCTGACCTTCTTCGGCAGATCGCCATAGGGGTCGTACTGATAGACGAAGCCACCGCTCATGCCGTTGCCGAAGCCCTTGCCGAAGCTTCCGAGATTGAGAACCGCACCATTCGTCATGTATTCGCAGCAGAAGTCGCCGACGCCCTCGATGACAGCTGTCGCGCCGGAGTTGCGGACAGCAAAGCGGTCCCCTGCCTGGCCTTCCACGAAGGTGCGACCGCCGGTGGCGCCGAAGAGCGCGAAGTTGCCGATCAGCACATTGCCGCCCGCTTCGTCGGAGCCGCCGCCCGGCGACTTGACGACGATCGTGCCGCCGCAGGCGCTCTTGCCGACGCCGTCATTGCAGGTGCCGGTATGGGTGAGCACCATACCATCATTGCAGAACGCGCCGTAGGATTGCCCGGCCGAACCCGAGGTTGCGATGTTGACCGATCCGGGCTCAAGGAAGCGGCGGCCGCGCTCGTCCTGGCGAACGGCCGGCAGGGTGGCTGCCGTGGCGGCGTCGATCTCGTAGTTCAGCATCCGCTCGATATCGACCGCCAGCTGGCCGCCGACGCTCTTGTTGCAATTGTTGAGGAAGCGATTGCCGCCGAGTTCGACGGTTGCTTTGCCATTCTCGATCAGCGCCGACTGCACGAGGTCGAGGAAGCCGTCGTCGACGGCGTAATCCTTCTCCATATAGACGGGGTCGGTGATCTTCACCTCCTCGACCACGCAAAGCATCGCGCGGAGGTCAAGCTGCCCGACGCTTGAGGGGTGATCGAGGAGATGAAGGAGGTCGGAGCGCCCGCGCGCCTGGCGCAGCGACGGCAGGCCGAGCGATGCCAGGAGCTCGCGGGTCTCGTGGGCGATGTTGAGCAGATATTGCGCCAGCGCCCTCGGGTCGCCATTGAAGACCTCCTGGTTGGTGGTCAGCCCGGCCGGGCACTTGATGTTGCAGTTCTTCGCCATGACGCACTTCAGCATCATCAGTGCGGTCGTGCCGAATTCGAAGCTATCGCCACCAAGCAAGGCCGACTTGATGACGTCGCTCGCCGTCTGGTGCGCGCCCGAGCAACGCAGCGTGACTTTTTCGCGCAAGCCGTTGGCGCAAAGCGCCTGATGGACCTCGGCGATGCCGATTTCGGCGGCGCGCCCGGTGTATTTCAGGCTGGTGACGGCGGCCGCACCCGTGCCGCCGGTGTTGCCGGCGACATTGATGACATCGGCACCGGCCTTGGCGACGCCGACGGCGATCGTGCCGATGCCTTCCGACGAAACGAGCTTGACGACAACACGCACGCGCGCCGCCTTGGCGTCGTGGATGAGCTGCGCCAGATCCTCGATCGAATAGGTGTCGTGATGCGGTGGAGGCGAGACGAGCTCGACGCCGGGCGTGCCGCCACGGGCGGCCGCGATCTCGACGGTCACCTTGGGGGAGGGGAGCTGGCCACCTTCGCCTGGCTTGGCGCCCTGGCCGATCTTGATCTCGATTTCCTCCAGCATCGGATCGGCGAGATAACCCGCCCAGATGCCGAAGCGCCCGGAGGCGAACTGCTTGATCTTGGACGCTCGGATCGTGCCGTAGCGCGACAGATGCTCACCGCCTTCGCCGGAGTTCGACATGCCACCGGCCATGTTGGTGCCGTGGGCGACCGCTTCGTGGGCAGCGGCCACCAGCGCGCCGTGGCTCATGGCGCCGGAGGCCAGCAAAGGCGTGATCTGGCTTGCGTTCTGGACTTCGGAAAGCGGAATGCTCGCAGGCGCGGTGCGCAGCAGCGAGAGATAGTCGCGCGCCTCGCCCTTCGCCTGCACGGCAAGAGCGCCTGCTTCCAGCCAGTGGCCGACAATGTCGGTTCCGAAGCGCATGACGAGCGATTGCGCCAGCGCTGAAAGCAGCGTCAGCTGGCTGCCACCGGAGGTTGTCAGGCGCAGCCGGAACTCCTCGTCGCCGACGCGCTCGCAGGCAAGACCGCGCACCATGAAGGCATTGTTCCCCTTGCGGGAAAACCGTCCCATCTCGCGCCTGAAATCCTCGGCATTGCCGCAGAAGCTGACATCGGCGGGCAGATCCAGCACATCGCGCAAGGCCGCGGGGCGCCGCATGCGCTCTTCCATCATCATCCGCGCGAAGGCGCGGTAGCCGGGCGTGATCTCGAAGCGGTCGATCGCCTCCGGCGTCAGCTTTTCGAAGCTGGTGCTATAATAGGCGGCGTCGTTGAGGCCGAAGGCATCTTCGAGCCGGTTGAGCGGCAGAAGCCGGAAGAACTCCGACTGGTCGGTGTCGCCGGCCATCCGCTCGAAATCGATCTTCTCCTCGGTCATGTCGACGAACCCGCGCACTGCGGTCGTTCCATAGGAGTGACCGGCGCCCTCGGCGCGCTCCTTGAAGAGGCCGAGCAGCGGGATTTCGTTCTCACCGGTGACGGTCAGCGCCCGCATATGCCAGTCGCACACCGCCTGGGCGATGACCGCAAAGTTCACGCCGCCAACAGGCGTCTTCACATTCGGGAAATAGCGGCGCAGCACGGGATCGTTGGTGTCGAGGAAGTTGGGCTCGAAGAACTCGCCGGCGATATAGCTTTCGGCGGTGCAGAGACCCACCTTACCCATGGTCTTCATCAGCGACTTTTCCGCCGCCTTGGCAAAGCGCTTGAAAGCCTTGTCAGCATCAGCGCCGAACTTTTCCTCTGCACGGAACTGGACGCCGAGCGGATAGACGGCCGAGGCGCCGAAGCCAAGCGCCGCGGCGATGTGATGCGACGAGGAGATCTGGCCGCTCTCGGCGATGATGGAGACGCGCAGGCGAAGGCCGGTCTCGATCAGGCGCTGGTTGAGCGCGGAGATGACGATGATCATCGGCAGGGCCGCGCGGTCGCGCGCCACATGGCGATCGGTGACGACGGCGATGCCGCCCTCGTCGGCGGCGAATGCCTCCACCGCGTCGCAAAGCCTCGAGATCGCGGCTTCCAGAGCCTGCTCGTTGGCCTTGGGATCGCTAGCGACGGGCGTGTAAAGCATCTCGAAGCGGCGCAACGGCGTCTCGGACTGCTCACGGATCTTCAGCATGTCGAGATGAGTGAGGATCGGCGAGCGCACGACGATCTGGCGGGCGGCCTTGGCGCCGATGTTCGGCTTGGCGCCGAGCGCCACGCGCAGGGTCATGCCGTCGGCTTCGCGAATGCTGTCGAGCGGCGGGTTTGTCACCTGGGCAAAGCGCTGCGAGAAATACTTGGCAACGCCGCCCTCCTGGTCGGAAAGGGCGTTGATGGCATTGCCGTAACCCATTGCCGAAATCTTCTCGGCGCCTGTCGCCAGCATCGGATCCATCAGGAACTTGAAGCTTTCCTGATTGTGCGAATAGGCGACGTAACGCTGATGACGCTCGAGGTCGCCATTGTAGCGGAGAGGAGATCCCTGCTGGTCGGCCGGGACTTCGGGCAGGTCCTCGAGGCGGATGCGGGCGTCGGCGAGAAGCGTCGTGTAGTCGCGCTGCGCCGCCAGCATATCGAGCGCTTCCGATGTCGAGAAGGGTCGGCCCGCTGCGTGGTCGAAGTAGAGCATGCCGCCGGCCTCGATTCGGCCACGCCGGAGAACGGTCTCGGGCGGAAAGGCGATCTGGCCTGCTTCCGACATGACGCAGAGATATTCGGAGGTCTCGACGGTGCGCAGCGGCCGCAGGCCGAGCCGATCGAGCCTGGCGCCGACGATGGTGCCGTTGCCGAAGATCAACGCGGCCGGGCCGTCGTTCTTCTCCTCGTAGAGCGAGAAATATTCGAACATCGCCCTGACGTCGTCGGACAGCGTCTCGTCGTTCTCCCAGGCCGGCGGCATCATCGAGACGACGGCGGTCACGAGATCGAGGCCGTCCTCCATCACGCGGCTCTGCAGGGTCTGGTCGAGACGGCAGCTGTCGGACTGGCCCTTCGGGCGGATGATCGCGGAGTTGCGGGCAAGCGCGATCGCGGCCTCGGAGAGGCGGTTCTTCTTGTCGGTGTTCAGTTCGCCATTGTGCGCCATCAGCCGGAAGGGCTGGGCCATCGAGGGGTGCGGGTCGGTGTTGGTGGAAAAGCGCGTGTGGAAATACATGGTATGGATTTCGTGCGCGGGGTCCACGAGATCGCGGAAGTAGGGCAGGACTTCGTTGGAATTCAGCCGGCCCTTGAAGACCTGTGTGCGGGCGCTGAGCGACAGGGGATAGAAGCCGGCCAGAGCCGGATCGGTATAGGCAACGGCTTCGATCGCAAGCAGCGCCTTGTGGATGCGCCAGTCGAACTCGGCCGGCGTCTTCGCGGCCTCGGGAGCGGCAAACACCCATTGGCGGATCGGCAGCTGGTAGCACACGGCGATCGGGCGGATCGCGTCATTGTCGACAGGCACGTCTCGGACGAGAAGCACGGGCAAGCCCTCATCGGCCAACGCCGCCTCGATGATATCGGCCGCGCGCTGTTGCTCACTTGGGTTGTTCGGCAGGAAGAAATTGCCGACGCCGAAGCGACCTGCCGCGAGATCCTGCTTGCCGGTGAGGCCGCGGAAGAAGGAGAGGGAGAGATCGACCGAGATGCCGGCGCCATCGCCAACGCCCTCCGCCGACATGCCGCCGCGATGCGGGACGGCACAGAGCGCCTCGTGCCCTCTCTTCAGCACGTCGTGGGTCTGAACGCCATCCTTGCGGGTAATGAAGCCGACACCACAGCTGCTCTTGTCTTCGCTGATGTCGTAAAGGCCCGTGACCCTGTCTTGTGCGCTCATCTGCCCGTCTCCTTGGTCGCGCCTTGGCGCGTGTCGTTTCAGTCCCGCAGGCGGAGCCGCAGGTGACCTGGCACGCTCCTCCGCTGGCGATTTAAAGGCGTTTTTTATTGGCGGTATGCGTGGACGCACGCGTGGCGGCCGGCTGCGCAATCGCTGCCGTGAGGACCGTCACTTTGCTGTAGGCGCGTGCTGTCATCGTCGAAATGGACCCGCGTAACGGCCGCCGATGGCTGACCTCTGATTACGTCAGCATTGCTTACTTATCTTGATTGCTAGAGTCAAGTTTGACTCAGGGGTGCGCGCGATTTTCGTCACGGCCTGCCTGCATAATTCCTGTTCGGCAAAGGTTATGAGCACAACGAGATGTGGCGGCGCCTGGGGAGACGCCGCCACATCTATTCCGATAATCGAGCCGACTCGATCGCGTCGGAGAGTTAGCTTGCGAGCCGCATCTTCTGGCCCATGTCGTGAAGCGACGTTGCCCCACCCCGCTGAGCAATGCGGAAGCCTCGGATCAGATCGAGCAGATCGCCGGTGTCGTTGGCGAGCACCTCGGCGGATGCTGTCGTCTCTTCCGCCATCGCGGCATTCTGTTGCGTTGCCGTGTCCAGCTGGTTCATCGATTGCGAGATCGATCGCAACGTCGTGTCCTGCTCCTGGGCACTGTGAGAGATCTTCGCGACGATCTCGTTGGCGCTTTCGATCTGGCTTGAAATCCTCTTCAGCGCTTCACCGGCGCGTCCGACAAGATCCACACCCTGCTCGACCTGCGTCGAGGAGCTGGAAATCTGACCCTTGATTTCCTTCGCCGCCGCGGCGGACCGCTGCGCGAGTTCGCGAACCTCCTGCGCGACAACCGCGAAACCCTTGCCGCTTTCGCCTGCACGGGCCGCTTCGACGCCGGCATTGAGGGCCAGAAGGTTCGTCTGGAAGGCGATTTCGTCGATGACACCGATGATCTTCGTGATCTCGGCGGAGGACTGTTCGATGCCGTTCATGGCGTTGATCGCTTCGCTGACGACGGCGTCGCTCTGCTGCGCCTCGGTGCTGACACTGGAAACGCGCCGCGCCGCTTCGCGAGCGCCATCGGCGGTCTGCCTGACGGCAACCGTCAGTTCGTCGAGCGCCGCCGAGGTTTCTTCGAGGTTGGCGGCCTGGCGTTCCGTGCGCTGCGCCAGTTCGTTGGAGGCGCGGCGAATTTCTTCCTTGCTGACGGCAATATCGTTGCCCTTCAGACTGACGCGCGACATCGCCTGCTCAAGCCGTGCGAGCGCATCGTTGAAGTTGTCGCGCAGGCCGGCATATTTCGCCCCGAGATCGTCGCAGCGGACGGTGAGGTCGCCGTTCGCCAGCCTCTCGAGCGAGCTTCCGATTGTCGAGACAACATGCGCCTGTTGCTCGGCGTCAAGCAGCTGCGCATCGACGCTGCGCTGGCGCTCGGCATTCAGCTCGCGCTGTTGCTCTTCCTGGCGGATGGTCATCTGCTGGCGATCGCGCACCTTTTCCTGCAGCGACTTGGTGGCTTTCGCCATCATGCCGACTTCGTTGCGCAGGTCGGTGTGCGGTATGACCTTGCTGACATCCTCATTGGCAACCGCGCCCAACGCGTCGTGGATCGCAGTCAGCGGCTGCGAAATGCTGCGAATGATGTAGAAAGCCATGGCGACGGCGATGAACAGCGCGATGAGACAGAGACCAACGACTTCAATCGTCGCATCCCAGATCTGCGCCTCGACATCATCCATGTAGACGCCGGTCGCAACGACGACCTTCCAGGGTTCGAAGGCTTTTGAATAATTGCCCTTGAGGAAGAGCTGATCGGCCGGTTGTCCGGGCTTCTGCCAGTAGAAGATGGTGCGGCCGCCGCCCGCGATGCCGCGATCAACCTGCTCCTTGGAGATATATTTTCCGGTCTTGTCCTGTGTGCCGGACTGGTTCTGACCGATGCTTTTGGAGCCTTCCTTGAAGATCTGGACGACATTGTAGTCGAAGCCGACGAAATAGCCTGAAGGCTCGTATTTCATCTTCTCGACAACCTTGAAGGCTGCCTGTTGTGCGGCTTCGTGCGTCAGTGTTCCAGCTTTCTCCTGCTGGTAGAAGGTGTCGAGCACACTGATGGCGCTTTCGACCTGCGAGCGCATCATTTCGAAACGTTCGGTGTAGATGGCATCACGCAATGTGCTGATCTGCATGTAGACAATGCCGGAGAATATGACGAGCAGCAGGCCCACGAGCATGAAAAGTTGGCGTGAAATCCTTAGGTTTTTCAAAATGAAAGCTCCGAAAATCAAAGTGGCGAGAACGCCGTAATGGTAAAAATAATTCGCCTGCTAGCAATCGGCGGTACATCATGAATTTTCGGTAAAGCTTTAATCAAACTGCACGCTAGGCTACTCGCTTGGCCTTGTGCTTTTGATCACCTCGGCCACGGGAAGCACTTCCTCCAACCGGCTACCGGTCGGAGGAGTTTCGTGAATGGTACAGGCAGACATTCTTGCTGTCAGGCGGCGTCGAGCGGTGTGTTGCTGAAATAGCGCGAGAAGTCAGGTGCTGTGGTGAGCGCCTTGCCGTCGGCATCCTTCAGGATTTTCGCCTGAAACAGATAGTCGCCGATCGCCGTCATCTTGGCCGGATCGATGCGACCGGTAATGCCGTCGTTTGTGCGGAAATAGTGCCCCGCGATCAGCGCCTTCAGCGATGCCTCTACAAGCGCGCGATTGGTCAGCGCGTCGCTATTGGCCGCGATCATCAGATCGACCGCGTCGTCGGGGTGATCGACCGCGAAGTCGTAGCCCTTGCGGGTTGCCTGCAGGAAGGCGCGGGCGAGGTCCGGCTTCTCGTTTAGAAATGCCTGGCTGGAGGCGAGCAGCGTCGTGTGCTCGTCCGGAACGCCATAATCGGCGTAGCGGAAGGCGCGTTGCTTCACACCCTCGAGCTCCGCCTGCACGCCTTCCCAGGTGTAGACTTCGAGCGTGAAATCAACGCTGCCGTTGGCGAGCGCCTGATAGGCGGAGGTGCCGAGCGTCACGGTCTCGAATTCGCCCTTGCCGCCATCGTGGCGGATGAGCGAACCGATCAGCGCGTTCTCCCAGGCGCTGCCGAAGCCGCCGTAGGTCTTGCCGTCAAGATCCCTGGGGCTGCGGATGTCATCGCGATCGGCATTGAAGACAAGACGGCCGGTCTCGGTCTGGACGATGGCGTAGGTCGCCACGAGATCGGCGCCGGCTGTCCGCTGGGTCATGAGGCCGATGGCGCCGTCAATGCCGAAGTCAGCGACATGATTGGCGACGAGTGTGCCGGCCGAGGTGTCCGTATAGGGCAGGATCTCCACCTCAAGACCGGCATCCCGATAAAATCCCTTGTCGCGCGCCACGAAGAGGCCGATGTGGTTGGTATTCGGCGTCCAGTCCAGGGCGACCTTGACGGGGCGCTTCTCCTGGCTGCGGGCCGGCCTCGACAGAAGCGGTGACATTGGCAGCGTCAGAGCAAGCCCTGCGGCGGAAGCCAGGGCTGCGCGGCGGGTCAGCATCGGGTTTTTCATCGTGGTTCCTCCGGGTTGGTCGTTGTGGCGTCGTTCGGGGCATTGAATAGCGTGTCGAGAATGTCGGCCTCGATTTCGGCCGAGCGCGCACGCGCCGCGCCGTCCAAGATGCGCGGGCGCGGCAGATCGACGATGATCTCGCGGATGACGCGGGCGGGGCGGGGCGAGAAGATATAGATGCGATCGGAGAGATAGACCGCCTCGCGCACGTCATGGGTGACGAGCATCGCGGTCCAGTCGTGCTGCGACCACATCTCTTCCAGCCAGCGCTGCATGCTGGCACGCGTCAAGGCGTCGAGCGCGCCGAAGGGTTCGTCGAGCAACAGCATCGGCTTGTCCTGCACCACGGTGCGCAGCAGCGCCGCGCGCTGCCGCATGCCGCCGGACAACTCGGCCGGATAGTGTTGTTCGAAGCCATCGAGACCGAATTCGGAAAATAGCGGCAGCACCCGCCGGCGGGCCTCGGCACGGCGCATGCCCTGAACCTCGAGGCCAAGCGTGGTGTTGTCGATTATGCGCCGCCACGGCATCAGCGCGTCGCGCTGCGGCATGAAGGCGAAGGGGCGGATCGTTCCGTCGAGTGTCTGGCCGTCGAAGCGCATGCTGCCGCCTTCAGGCCTGCGCGCGCCGGTCAGCAGCTTGAACAGCGTGGATTTTCCAGAGCCCGAAGGCCCGAGGATGGAGACGAATTCGCCGGGTTGGACCGTGAGCGAGATGTCCGCCAAAACAGAGGTTTCGCCGTAGCGGCAGGTGATCTGCTCAAGTTCCAGGCGTGACGCGGTCATCGGGCGCTCCCCTTTCCGCGTCTCGCCCATGGCATGGCCAGATGTTCGGCGATGACGGTGAGGCCGAACAGAGTGAGGGTCAGCACGGCGCTGACGAACACGGCAGCCAGCACCAGGTCAGGCCGGAAATTGTTCTTGGCGTTCAGCATGTAGATGCCGAGCCCTTTGGCAGCACCCGCATATTCCGCGAAGATCGCGCCGACGACGGCGTAGGTGATGGATATACGCAGCCCGGCGAAGAAGAAGGGCAGGGCGGATGGCAGCCGGGCGAGCAGGAACTGCTTCCAGCGCGGCGCGCCCATCGAGGAAACCAACTGCTGTAACTCGTCCTCGGTCGATTGATAGCCCTGGCAAAGCGCTACCAGCATCGGGAAGAAAGTGACGAGCGCGACCAGCAGGATCTTCGGCATCAGGCCGAAGCCGAACCACAGAACGATCAGTGGCGCGATGGCGACCAGCGGCAGCGTCTGGCTGATGATGAAGAGCGGAAACAGTGCGCGGCGCAGCGGCTGGCAGAAATCGATCAGCACCGACAGGATGAAGGCTGCCGCAAGCGAGCAGCCGAAACCGGCAAGCGTCGCCCGCAATGTCGGAAGCGTGTTGTCGAACAGGGCCTGCCGGGACTGGAAGGTCTGCGCGAGGACACGGGACGGCGAGGGCAGGGTCGTGGGCGAGATGCCGGACAGGCGGACATAGGCTTCCCAGACCGCCACCAGAAGGCAGACGGCCGCGATTGCCGGCAGAGCCTGGCTTAGACCAGTACGGATGTGATGGTGCAGGCCGGAAACGACCTGCCGTGAAGGCAGACGTGATGTCGACATGATAGAACCGTTCTGAACGCGGGCGTGGGTCGGCGCTTAGCGCTTGGACGGGCTGTTTGCCGAGACGGTAAGGTCGATCGTCACGTGGCCCGCCGGCGGGCCGAAGCGCACCAGCGCTTCGTGTACGGTCGAGAAAACCGCGCCGGTGTCGCCGCGCAGCTTCGTGCAGAAGTTCTTCGATTTTTCGAAGACGCCGGAATTCTTCAGAAAGTCGATGCAGCCGTAGATCTCGTCCATGTGGCCGTCGATCCCGAGCGTATAGAGCGAAAACTGCGCGGCCGTTTCCTGACCGATAACTGGCGCGTCCTTGACCGCCTGGTGCGCCCTTGCCTTGCGCTCGTCGAGCGGCGCCATGGGTCCGGTCAATTCGGGTGTCTGGCAGATCGGATCGTCAGGCTCTCCGGGGCAACCGCGCGAGATGGTCGCGTGCAGTACGCAATGCTTGCCGCTGCTGGCGGCCGCCGCGAACAGGTCGCGCATGGCGGCGAAGACGACGTCGGGCGTGCCGATGATCAGCGTCGAAATGTCGTCCGTCTCGATCCGCAACCTGTTACGATGGGGATCGAGCGCGGCAAGCGCACGGGTGATGACACCGACGAAATCGTCGGTCATGGGATACAGTGAAATCTGCGCGCCGGAAAACATCGCTCTACCTCGCTCCGCTGGCATTATCCAGATCAGCTTGAGGGTCCACGATCATGCGACCGTATCTCAGCCCCGGCATTACGGAGCACCCCTGTGATGTCGGGGTGATACGCCAAAGCCTGGACGAGCGCAAGGGCCATGTCGTCGGCCAGGGAGCCATGCTTTCGCAGAGATCTTCATCCGGCAGGCTCAAATGGCCAGAGCGCGGAAAGCGTTTTGTTAGCAGAGGCTTAGGAACGCTTTATAAGTATGCTCCTGCGCCGCATGAAGCAAAACCGCCGCGAAATATGGCGAAAAAGGGACAGAATTTCTAAGCCGGTCCGCAACCGGGGGCAGTGGTTCCTCGCGATCTGGGCGCGGTCCGATTAGTTTCACCGCACAGTAAAACACCGGAGCGATAGATGAACCGCCTTCTGATTCTCGGCACAGCGCTTGCCGCCCTTTTCTCCGTTCAGGCCCATGCCGCAGAGCCGACGAAGCTTCTCAACGCATCCTATGACGTTTCGCGCGAGCTTTTCGCCTCGGAGAACGAAGCCTTCATCAAGCAGCATCCGGGCATTACCATCGACCAGTCGCATGCCGGCACCTCCAAGCAGGCGCGCTCGATCATCGAGGGCCTCGAGGCTGACGTCGTGACGTTCAACCAGTCGACGGATATCGATTTCCTCGCGAAGAACGGCTTCGTCTCCAAGGATTGGGCCAAGGCCTTCCCGAACAACGCGTCGCCATTCTACTCCTTCCCCTCCTTCCTAGTGCGCGCCGGTAACCCGAAGAACATCAAGGACTGGGGCGATCTGGCGCGTGACGACGTGCATGCGGTCTTCCCGAATCCGAAGACATCGGGCAATGCGCGCTACACCTATCTCGCCGCCTATGCCTGGGCCAAGGAAGCCTACAAGGGCGACGAAGGCAAGATCGAAGCCTACATCACCAAGATCTTCGACAACGTGCCGGTCTTCGACACCGGCGGCCGCGCCTCCACGACGACCTTCGTCGAGCGCGAAACAGGCGATGTATTGATCACCTTCGAAGCCGAGACGCGCGGTATCGAGAAGCAGTATGGCTCCGACAAGGTGCAGGGCGTGATCCCGTCGGTCAGCCTGCTTGCCGAGTTCCCCGTCGCGGTGGTCGACAAGGTCGCCGCCAAGCATGGCTCCGAAGCGCTCGCGAAGTCCTATCTCGACTTCCTCTACACCGAGGAAGGCCAGCGGATTGCCGCGCAGTTTGGCCATCGCGTTCGCGATGAGAAGGTGATCGGCGAGTTCAAGGACCAGTTTCCGGCGATCCGCCTCGTCAATGTCGATGAGACCTTCGGCGGTTGGGAAAAGATCCAGAAGGAACACTTCGCTTCCGGCGGCATTCTCGACAAGCTTTATGGCAGCCGGTAAGCCCTAACAAGATATCACATCGCTTGGCTCGGCTGGCGTTTGCCCGCCGGGCCGCTTTCGTCATCGTGCTTGCAGTGCAGGACTTATGAAACAGGGAATGACCGCTTGAGACGCAATGTCCTGCCCGGATTACGCCTGTCGTTGGGTGTGACCCTTCTCTATGTCGGCCTTATCGTCGTCCTGCCTCTGGCTGCCCTGGTGTTCAAGGCCGCAAGCCTTGGGCCCGACGATTACTGGCGCATCGTGTCGTCCTCGCGCGCGCTTGCAAGCTATCGGGTCACGGTGCTGTCGGCGCTCGGCGCCACGATCTTCAACCTGTTTTTCGGCTTCGCGCTCGCCTGGGTGCTGACGCGCTACCGCTTTCCCGGCTGGCGGCTTGTCGATGCGATGGTCGATCTGCCATTCGCGCTGCCGACGGCGGTGGCCGGTATCGCGCTGACGACGCTGTTTGCAGCGAACGGCTGGTTCGGCTCGGTGCTTGAAGGTATCGGCATCAAGGTCGCCTATACGCCTATTGGCATCATGGTCGCCATGTGCTTCACCAGCCTTCCCTTCATCGTGCGCACCGTGCAGCCGGTTCTGGAAGATCTCGACCCCGCTTACGAAGAGGCGGCGCAGTCGCTGGGCGGTTCGGACTGGACGATTTTCCGCAAGGTCATGCTGCCGCTGCTGACGCCGGCGCTGCTGGCCGGCGTGTCCTTGTCCTTCGCCCGCTCGCTTGGTGAATTCGGCGCCATCATTTTCATCGCCGGCAATCAGCCGATGTCGACGGAGATCACAGCGCTTCTCGTCTTCATCCGGCTTGAGGAATACGACTACCAGGCTGCTGCGGCAATCGCCTCCGTCCTGTTGCTGACAGCCTTCGTCATGCTGGCGTTGACAAACTGGATGCAGGCGCGGGCGCTCCGCTACACGGTGAGGAACTGATCATGAGCAGCATTCCCACCCGCCGCAAACCGCCGCGCGTCGGCGATCAGCCGATCGTCAGACGCACATTGATCAGCCTTGTGCTTATCATCGGCGCGTTTCTCATCCTGGCGCCGCTCGTTATCATCGGCGTCGAAGCCCTCGCTAAGGGGTGGCAGGTCTATAGCGCGACGATCAGTCATCCCGATACGCTGCATGCGATCATGCTGACGGTGCTGACCGCGCTGATCGCTGTGCCCATTAATACCACCTTCGGCGTCGCGGCCGCGTGGTCGATCACCAAGTTCGATTTCTGGGGCAAGCGCTTCCTGCTCGTGCTGATCGAGGTGCCGTTCTCCGTATCGCCGATCGTCGCAGGCGTTGCCTATCTCTTCGTCTACGGGCTGCAGGGCATCTTTGGGCCGACGCTCGAGGCCTACGACATCAAGATCCTGTTTGCGATTCCTGGTATCGTTCTCGCCTCGATGTTCGTGACCGCGCCCTTCGTCGCGCGCGAACTCATCCCGTTGATGCAGGCGCAGGGGCGCGATCTCGAAGAAGCGGCGACGTCGCTTGGCGCTTCCGGCTGGCGCACCTTCTTCTCTGTCACACTGCCGAATATCAAATGGGCGATGCTCTACGGTGTCGTGCTTTGCAATGCACGCGTGATGGGAGAGTTCGGCGCGGTCTCTGTGGTCTCGGGCAATATCCGCGGCCAGACGAATACGCTGCCGCTGCACATCGAGCTGCTCTATCACGATTATCAGGCAACCGGCGCCTTCGCCGCCGCCTCGATCCTGGCGGTCATCGCCATCTTCACCATCATCGCCAAGGTCGCGCTTGAGCGCCAGGGGGCCGGCCGCCGCTCCAGCAGTGCCAAGCCCGCCGCGCGTCCCGCCCTTGTTGCCCAGTCAGCAGAGAAAAACTCATGAAGATCCGCCTCGACCACGTCGTCAAAACCTTCGACACGTTCCGCGCCGTGCGCGACGTCTCGCTGGATATCCGCAGCGGCGAACTTCTGGCGCTGCTCGGGCCATCGGGTTCCGGCAAGACCACGATCCTGCGCATGGTCGCCGGTCTCGAATATTCGGATGGCGGCCAGATATTTTTCGGCGATCAGGATGCGACCGATATTCCGGTGCGCGATCGCGGCGTCGGCTTCGTCTTCCAGCACTATGCGCTCTTCCCGCACATGACGGTCGGCGAAAACATCGCCTTCGGCATGAAGGTGTCGAAGGTCAAGCGCGACAAGGCCGCGATCGACGCGCGCGTCACCGAGTTGCTGCGCCTCGTGCGGCTGGAGGGGCTGGGCGACCGGTTTCCGGCGCAGATTTCAGGCGGTCAACGCCAGCGCGTGGCGCTTGCTCGCGCGCTCTCCGTCGACCCGAAAGTGCTGCTTCTGGACGAGCCCTTCGGCGCGCTCGATGCCAATGTTCGCCACGACCTGCGCCGCTGGCTGCGCGAGATCCACCACGAACTGGGCATCACCACCATCTTCGTGACCCACGACCAGGAAGAGGCGCTCGATCTTGCCGACCGTGTCGTCATCCTGAAGGACGGCAAGATCGTTCAGGAGGGCACGCCCGAGCAGGTCTGCCGTGATCCGCAATCGGCCTTCGTGATGAAATTCCTGGGTGACGCGAATGTGTTGCCGGCCGAAATCCGCTCTGGCGTCGCCTATGCCGGCGGTGCTTCGGTCGCGGCACCCGGCATTGCCGATGGCACCGGCGAGATCTATGCGCGCCCGGCCGATCTGGATTGGTCAGGTGACGGCCCCGGCATCGGCGCCAGCGTCGATCGTGTTCTCGATCGGCCGGATGGTCGCCGCATTCTCGCGAGCACCGAAAGCGGCGTGCAGCTGGAATTCGACGTCGAGCCCGAGCGCTCTGTCCAGGCAGGAGATCGCGGCTTCGTCACGGTACGCCGCGCCAAGGTGTTTGGCGCAGCGCAGGCCGCAGTCTAAGCGATCAGATAGCGCCGTCGACGATGACGAGCGGCGTTCCCTGCGAGCAGTGTTCGATCCGCGCGTCGATCTTGTAGATATCGCGCAGCATGGTCTTGGTGATCACGTCGCCGGTCTTGCCGCTCGCCGCCATCTTGCCGTTGCTGATGACGACGGTGTTCTCGCAATAGCGCAGGGCGTGATTGAGATCATGAAGCGCGATGAGGACGATCATGCCGTCGCGCTTGGCGGTGGCGGAGATGAAGTCCAGGACCTCCACCTGCCGATGCAGATCGAGCGCCGAGGTCGGCTCGTCCATGAGCAGGACTTCCGGATTGCGAATGAGCGCCTGCGCAAGCGAGACCAGCTGGCGCTGGCCGCCGGAAAGTTCGCCAAGCCCGCGAAAGGCGAGATCGTCGATGCGCAGCGCCTTCAGGAGCCGGTCGATCGCCGCCAGCTCCTCGTCGGCCACCCGCCAGCCGCTGCCCTGCTTGGCCGACAGCAATACGGACTCGTAGACCGTCAGTACGGCGTTGGCGCCGGTGTCCTGCGGCATGTAACAGATCGTTCGCGGACCGGCCTCGGTATCGGAAAGCTCGACCAGCCCCGGCCCCTTGATCAGCGAGGCGATGCGCTTGAAGAGCGTGGACTTGCCTGCCGCGTTCGGCCCGATGATCGCGGTGACGCTGCCGCCGCGAAGATCGTCGATCCCGACATCCTGGAGCACCTTGACCCGACCATAGGTCGCGCCAACGTTTTTGAGCGCGAGCGCTACCATGCGCGTCTCCTGTTGCTGAAAATGAGAACGAAGAAGAACGGCACGCCCACCAGCGCCGTAATCACGCCGATCGGCAGGATGGCGCCGGGAATGAGCATCTTGCTCACCACCGATGTCACCGAAAGAAGAAGCGCGCCGCAGATGACGGCTCCGGGCAAGAAGAAGCGCTGATCCTCGCCGACGACCATGCGCGCGATATGTGGACCGACCAGTCCGACGAAGCCGATGGTTCCGACGAAGGAGACCGGTATGGCCGCGAGCAGGCTGACGATCATCATCGTCTGCAGCCGCAGGCGCCGCACGTTGACGCCCATGCTTGCCGCCTTGTCGTCGCCGAGCCGCAGTGCGGTCAGAGCCCAGGCATCCTTCATGAACAGGGGAACGGTCACGACGAGAACGGCGGCCGTGAACCAGACCTTCGGCCATGTTGCCTTGGTCAGGCTGCCCATGGTCCAGAACACAACGGCTGCAAGCGCCTGTTCGGAGGCCAGATATTCCAGCAGCGACAGGGCCGCATTGAAGGTGAAGACCAGCGCGATCCCGAGCAGCACGATGGTCTCGACGCTCACGCCGCGCATGGTCGAGGCGAAATGGATGAAGAGCGCCGCGGCCATCGCCATCAGGAAGGCATTGAGCGGCACCATGTACTGGATGGCGCCGGGAAACAGCGAAACGCCGCCGACCAGCGCAAGCGCTGCACCGAAGCTCGCGGCCGCCGAGATCCCTAGCGTAAAGGGGCTCGCGAGCGGGTTGGAGAGGATCGTCTGCATCTGCGCGCCGGCAACCGACAGCGATGCGCCGACCGTGACCGCCATCAGGGCGATCGGCATGCGGATATCCCAGATGATCACCCGCAGCTGCGCCGTCACGGCGCTCGGGTCCGCAAGTGCCGCAAGCACGTCCGATAGCGAATAGTTGGCCGGTCCGAGCGCCATATCGAGCGCGATGCTGAAACACAGCGCGATGGTGAGCGCGAGCAGGATCAGGATGCGGCGCAAGGCAAGGGCGCGATATTGCACGCGCCCCGTTGTCGATGTCTCGATGGCGCTGACAGCCATGCTCACATGTCCTTCAGGGAGACGAAATAGCCCTGCTTGTAATCCAGCGGCAGGAAGCGGGCGTGCAGTTCCTTGAAGGTCGCTTCAGGATCGAGATCGGCGAAGAGATCGGGATGCAGCCACTTCGCCATCTCCTGGATCGCGACGAACTGGTAGGGGTTGTTGTAGAACTGGTGCCAGATGGCATGCACATTGCCGTCAGCAACCGCCTTGACGCCGGTGAAGGCCGGGCGCTTGGTCAGTGCCTCAAGCTTGCGATGGGCTTCCTTCAGGTCCGCTCCGTAGCCAACACCCACCCAGGCGCCGCCTGGAACGTACTTGTCCCAATTGCCACCGGTCACGATGATCTGATCCGGGTTGGAGGCGATGACCTGCT
Source organism: Rhizobium sp. 16-449-1b (assembly GCF_017741935.1). Classification (GTDB taxonomy): domain Bacteria; phylum Pseudomonadota; class Alphaproteobacteria; order Rhizobiales; family Rhizobiaceae; genus Rhizobium. The sequence goes on from NZ_JAGHMH010000028.1 coordinate 517,037, forward strand.
CCGGATTGACCGTTCCGAAGGTGCCGGGAATGATGCCCTTGGCCATGTTGATGCCGCCGGCGATCTCGACCATCTTGCCGAAATTCTCGTTGCCGAAGGACATGCAGCAATCATCCGAATAGCCGCCGGCGCGTTCCACGAAGACCACCGGCTTCTGCGGGTTGTTCTTCTCGATGACATCGGTCACGCGCTTGATGCTGTCGGCGCGGAACTTGATGAAATCCTCGGCGACCGCTTCCTTGCCCATCAGCTGGCCCATGACGCGCATGCTCGGCTCGGTGTTTTCCATCGGCTTCTCGCGGAAATCCACGTAGACGAGGGGAATGCCGACCTTGCCGAGCTTTTCGATATAGCCTGCTTCTTCCGTCGCGGTCTTGGCGTCGATGTTCATCAGGATGACGTCGGGCTTCAGCGCCACGGCCTGCTCGATATCGAAGGTGCCATCCTTCATGCCGCCGAATGTCGGCAGCTTGGCGATGTCGGGATACTTGGCGAGATAGGCGTCATAGGATTCCGGATCCGCCTTCGGCAGATCGTCGCGCCAGCCGACCACGTGTTCGAAGGGGTTTTCCTTGTCGAGCGCGGCGAGGAAGTAGATCTGGCGGCCTTCGCCGAGAATCATGTGCTTCACGGGCGTATTCACTTCGACGCTTCGCCCCGTCACGTCCTTGATGGTGACGGTATCGGCCAGGGCCGGCAAGGCGGTCGAAATGAGGAGGGCGGCTGCTAGTGCTTGGATCTTGCCGGTGAGGCGCATTGGTGGTCACTCCCTTGGAATTGACCTCCGTCTATTATTTTATGACTTTATTAGTCAAGTTATATCTTGATTAGCATGCGAGAGCTATGCTCGACCGGTCGTCAACACATTGACGCCATAGTGATCTTGCTTGCGGCGATGACCCATGGCTACTACCAACGGGCAGTGTTAACATATTGACCGCGTTGTACGAACGAGGACTGGCAGGTTTCGCCTGATCGCGATCTGGGAGATTGAAAAGAGTATGAAGCCTTCGGTCGCTATCGTGGTGCTCGCCGCTGGACGAGCCAGCCGGATGGGAGAAGGCGGCGCTCACAAGTTGCTGGCCGAATTTGATGGCGTTCCCCTTATTCGTCGCGTCGCGCGGGCTGCGTTGGGCTCCGAGGCTTCAGCCGTTATCGTTGTGGTCGGACATCGCCAGGTCGAGATCAGAAACGCCCTGCACGATCTGCCGCTTCACATCATCGAAAATCCCGCCTACGGTTCGGGAATGGCGAGTTCGCTCAAGGCCGGATTTGCTTCGAGGCAATCCTCCGGCGCGGATGGCATTCTCGTCATGATGGGTGACATGCCCGGGATATCCAGCGCGAACATCAATCAGTTGATCGAGACATTTGAAAGCGCGCGTGGAGAGGCAATCGTCCGCTGCGTCGCCGATGGTCAACCTGGCAATCCCGTCATTCTGCCGAACTCTCTTAAAGACGCGGTTCTGCGCCTTGACGGTGATATGGGCGCGCGCGGGATTATCGAAACATGCGGCCTGCCCATCATCGGTGTGGAAATCGGTGCGGCGGCGCGTCTCGATCTCGACACGCCGGAAGCGATCGTCAAAGCCGGTGGGGTGCTAAAGGCCTAGCCGCTGAAACGCCATCGCGCTCTGGTTGCCGCACCCGGCCAAATCCGCCAGGAAAAAACGTTGGCGAGATCAGCATGTTGCCGGCCAATCCGGACAATTTTAATGGTTTTGTAAGTTAATTGTATGACGAATGGATCTCGGCAGTTCTGGGAGGAGCTATTCGCCATGACGGTGGAGTTGCGCTGCCATGCCCCTCCATATGTCGGTAGATGTTCGTGCATGCCTGGTCGACCCGTGAATGCGTGGGCCCGCCGGTAAAGCGATGAACAGTATCCGGCCGCGCGTCAGGCCTTGCCATGAGCTTTCTTCAAAACGCTAAAATTCGCACGAAAATTGTCGCCGTGATTGCCTTGATGGGTATCACCGCGATCGCCGGACTTGCCTATGTCAGCACGCAATTCAAGAATGCGGACAGCCGATATGCAAGCTTCCTGTCGCATGAAAGCATGGCGGCGACCCTCAATGCCCGGGCGACCGGCGGCCTGTTGCAGCTTGGATTCCAGCTGGGCCTGATGATGATCAACGATCCCGCATCTCCTGAGTTTGCGGCGTCCATCAAGATCTACAACGACAACCTGGCTCTGATGAAGGAGCGCATCGTAACCACCGGACGCCTCGTCGAATCGAGGGCTGAGCCGGCCGCAGCGATGCTGACCGCTATCGCGGCCTTCGACACGACGGGTCAGCAGGTCATCTCGCTGGTCAGGGAAGGGAAGCGTGACGAAGCCGTTGTGGTCATGCGCCGCGCCGGCAATCAGCTGACGGCGATACTGCCGCTGTTTGCTGGTGGCAACGATCAGTTGATCAAGATGATGGAAGAAGGAACGGCCGATCTCCAGGCAACGACCGACCACACGATCATCACCGGCCTGTCGGCACTTGGCGTTGCGCTGCTTGCCATCGTCGCCCTTGGCCTCTTTGTCGCCTCGCGCGGCATCACCACGCCGATCGATCGTCTTCGCGAGCGGATGCGGACGCTGGCATCCGGCGATACGGCAAGCGAGACCCCGGGCTTGGATCGCAGGGACGAGGTTGGACAGATGGCTGCGGCGGTCGCGGTTTTCCGCGATAACGCGCTCGAACGTGCGCGTCTTGAGCGCGAAGCCGATGAAGGCCGCTCTCTGTCGGAACATGAGCGCCGGGCTCGTGAAGCTGCCAAGGAGAAGGACGCTGCCGATACCCGCGAAGCTGTCGAAGCGCTCGCGCTCGGCCTCAGCCGGCTTGCCGACGGCGATGTTTCTCATCGCATATCCAAGCCATTCGTCGATCACCTGGATTCTCTGCGCAACAGCTACAACCTGTCGCTCGACAAGCTGCAGGCTGCCCTGCAGGCGGTAGGCCAGAATGCCGGTGTCATCAATTCCGGCGCCGCGGAAATTCGCTCTGCCGCCGATGATCTCGCGCGCCGCACCGAACAGCAGGCCGCTTCCCTCGAAGAAACAGCAGCGGCTCTGTAACAGATCACCACAACGGTGCGCGATTCGACCAAACGCGCCGAAGAGGCAAGCGTGCTCGTCGAGCGCACGCGGTCTGGTGCGGAGAAGTCGGGTGGCGTTGTACGCAATGCCGTCTCGGCCATGAACGAGATCGCCAAATCCTCCGGCGAGATCAGCAACATCATCGGCGTTATCGACGACATCGCGTTCCAGACGAACCTGCTGGCCTTGAACGCGGGTGTCGAGGCGGCGCGTGCCGGCGAAGCCGGCAAGGGATTTGCTGTTGTTGCCCAGGAAGTCCGTGAACTCGCGCAGCGGTCGGCCAAGGCGGCAAAGGAGATCAAGTTCCTGATCACCACGTCAGAAACGCAGGTCAGCACCGGTGTCAATCTCGTCGGAGAAACCGGCACGGCGCTTGTCCAGATCGAAGCGGAAGTGACGGAAATTACCCGGCATGTCCGCGCTATCGTCGAGGCCGCGCGCGAGCAGTCGACAGGCATTCAGGAGATCAATACCGCGGTCAACACCATGGACCAAGGCACGCAGCAGAACGCGGCGATGGTTGAACAGACCAATGCCGCGAGCCACAGCCTGGCCAAGGAAGCCAGCGCGTTGAATGCGCTGCTCGGTCAGTTCACGCTCGACCAGCATGCTCGCTCGCCGGCGCGGACATCGCCCTCGGTTGCCACCGAAACGTCGCGACCGGTGGTATCGCAGGCGCGGGCGTTGACGCAGCGCCTGGCATCCAGCTTCAAGGGTGGAAATGCCGCTGCTGCGGTCGCTCACAATGATTGGGAAGAGTTCTGATCTTGAGCTTGCGGCGTCGACTGACGGCGCCGCGCAGAGGTGATTGCGGATCGGCCATGTCTCATGGCCGATCTTTTTTGTCTTAGGCCAAACCAGGCGACGCATGTTCTTGCCGGCCAAGCGTCGCGCGGCCCTATCAGGCGCTCTTCGGAGCCGCCTGAGGTGCTAGCTGATGCGGCACCAGCAGGCAGGCCGGAACAATCAGCACGGCGATCAGCATCATCACCATGAAGGTCGCGTGAAGCGCCTGCTGCAAAGCCAGGCGGATCTCGCCGCCGCCGCCAAGGGCTGCACCGCTGCCGTTCAGCAGAGCTCGCAATTGCTCAGGCGTGATCGCCTGCCCGTTGTTGGCGTGCGCCAGACCGTAGGTCAGAACTGCGCCCAGCACCGCGGCGCCGAGCGTGCTGCCGAGATTGCGCGAAAACACGTTGGAAGCGGTAGCGCTGCCCCTGTCGGAAGCCGTCACGCTCTCCTGGGTCAGGATGAGGGCGCCGATATTCAGCAAGCCCATGCCGAAGCCCATGATGAGCGAGCCGGCAGCCGCCAGCACGGGAGAGCTGGATGGTGCCAGCAGCACGAGCAGGCACGTTCCGACCGGTATGAAGAGGCTCCCAACGATCATGATCGGCCGCAGCCCGAAGCGGTAGAACTGGCGTGACGCGATCGTCGCGCCGCAGGGCCAGCCAAGCAGCAGCATGGTCAGGGCAAAACCGGCCACAAGCGGCGAGCGGTCGAGCACGGTCTGCACATACATCGGCAGGAAGGTCGTCAGGCCCATGATCGACATGCTGGCGAAAAAGACGGCCAAGTTGGCGAAGGCGATCGGCCGCCTCAGCCAAAGGTCGGGAGCGACCATCGGCGCTTCGGCGCGGCGCTCCTGCCAGATGAACGCGACCAGAGCGAAAAGGAAGATGATGAAGGCCGCGATGGTGTAGCCGGAGAGGCCGTTTTCCACCTCGGTCAGTGCGATCATCAGCGCGGAAATCGAGACAGCGAAAAGTGCGGCGCCAAGCACGTCGATGGAGACGACGCGAGGCCGCTTTTCCTCATGCAGGAACAAGATGAAGCACAGCGCCGCCAGAAGACCGACGGGTATGTTGATCCAGAAGATCCAGGCCCATGGGAGGTTGTGAATGATGATGCTGCCAAGAAGCGGCCCGACAACAGCAGACAGCGCCCATACGCTTGCGAGGTACCCTTGCACTTTGCCACGCTGGTTGCCTGGGAAAAGATCGGCGACCACGGTCATCGCGACAGGCTGAAGGGCGCCGGCGCCGATACCCTGCAACAAGCGAAACGCGATCATCGAGGGCATGGACCATGCGAAACCGGCGAGTATGGAGGCCAGCAGGAACAGCGCGATGCCGACCAGCAGCATCGGCTTGCGGCCGTAGATGTCGGCGAGCTTGCCGAAGATCACGGTCGTGGCGGTCTGCGTCAGAAGGAAGGACGAGAAGACCCAGGAATAGAGATTGATCTGGCCGAGCTGGGCTGCGATCTGCGGCATTGCCGTGGAGACGATCGTCGCTTCGATGGCGATCATCGCCATGCTTGCCATGATCGCGACAACGACCAGTCCGCGATGCGAAGTTCTTTGTGTCATAGGAGGCTTTCGAGGCAAACGTCGGCGTAGACAATCAAGAATGCGGCGTCGACGGTTATTGGGTAGTGCCCTTACTATTCCTCGCAGCCGCTGCGTCAAGAGTTTTTGGCCGTGAACTTCTCGTCAGTGGTTGGATGAACGGGAGAAGGGAGCGCGTTGTCTTCGCGCTCCCCTCGTTGTCTTTTGTGTCCAGACAATAGCCCAAGGCCCGGTCTCTATTTCCCAGCCTCATGCGCGGCGGCTTCGATAACGGCCGCGACCTTGTCCGGTTGCGAGGCGAAGACTGCGTGGCTTGCCTTGATCTCCGTGACCGCACTTCCCGCGCGCCTTGCCATGTCGCGCTCGAGCTCGGGATTGATCGAACGGTCGTCTGTCGCAACCACGGACCAGCTCTTCTTCGACTTCCAGGCCGGATCATCGCCGATCTTGGCGGCGAAGGCCTGCTTTGCCGCGAAGACCTGCGACTTGGCGAGGAAGGCAGCCTCGTGCTTGGGTAAGTCGGCGGCGAAGTCGTTGGCGAAGGCGGCGGGGTCGAGGTAGAGATACTGCCCGTCCTTCGTCTCGCGGATGTTCATGCCGCCCGCCGGCTTGGAGCTTGCCAGCGACAGCAGGCTTTCGCCCTTGTCCGGCTGGAAAGCGGCCACATAGACGAGGCCCGCGACATGTGCGTTATGACCGGCCTCGGTGATCACCATGCCGCCATAGCTATGGCCGACGAGCAGCGTCGGGCCGTCCTGAAGCTCGAGCACACGGTTGGTGGCGGCAACGTCGTCGGCGAGCGAGGTGATCGGCTCCTGCACGATCGTGACGTTGAAACCGCGCTTCTCCAGGACTTCGGTCGCCTTGCGCCAGCCGGAACCATCGGCGAGCGCGCCGTGGACGATGACGATGTTCTTCACCTCTGCGGCTTCGGCCGCATAGGCGACGACACTGGTGGCGAATGCAAGGGCGAGGGTGGCGATGATGTGACGGTTCATGGAAGTGTCTCCTTTGGATTGATGGTGAGGTTGGGTGTGAAAGGAATGCTTCAGCCGAAGGTGAAGGCGTAGGCTTCGACGCCGGGGTCTAGAAAGCGGATCTGGAAGGTGTGCGCCTCGACGTCGCCGGACTGGCGGACAAGCTGATAGAGCCTGGTTGAGGTGACGGTGCCGTTGCCATCGGCGTCGGTGTCCGCGCCGTGGTTGGCACCGGGCGCTTTGCCGTCGATCGTCACCTGGAAGCGGACGGGCTTTCCGGATGCGTCCGGACCGAGGACCAGATGCAGGTCGCGGGCGCTGAACCGGTAGGCGATGCCGCCATCCGCCTGCTCAAGCGTTGCCTGCTCGCGGCCGATCGTCCATGCGCCCGACAGTCCCCATTCGTTGAGACCGAGATCGCCGACCGAGTAGGTTCTGTTGGCGTCGTTGTGCAGGCCCTCCGGCGAGGCGAAGTTGGTGGCCTGCTCGTAGCCGATATAGGTCTCGCCGGAACGGATGTCCTTGAGATCAGGGCTTGCTTCAGCACCCTTGGCATCCGGCGCTACCGTGCTGGCGGCTACCTTCGCGCTGCCGCTTTCGCGTATCAGGTCCTGGATTGCCTGCTCGGTCTGGCGATAGTTGCCTTCGCCGAAGTGGTGGTAGCGGATCTGGCCCTTGGCATCGATCAGGTAGTGGGCGGGCCAATAGTTATTCTCGAAGGCGCGCCAGATCTTGTAGTCGTTGTCGATCGCGACGGGGTAGGTGATCTTGGCGTCGGCGACGGCCTTGCGGACATTGTCGATCTTCTTCTCGAAGGCGAATTCCGGGGCGTGCACGCCGATCACGACGAGACCCTGATCCTTGTACTTCTCGGCCCAGGCCCGGACGAAGGGCGTGGTGCGGATGCAGTTGATGCAGGAGTAGGTCCAGAAGTCGACGAGAACGACCTTGCCGCGCAGCTGCTCGGCGGTCAGCGGTGGCGAGTTCAGCCATTCGACGGCACCGTCAAGCGATGGCGCGATGCCTTCGACCGGCAGGCTTGCCTTGAACGACAGGTTGCTGGCTGTCATCGCACCGTTGCTCGCGACCTCGGAGGGTACCGCCAGGTTGCTCCTTGCGTTGAAGCGGTCGAGAATTGCCTGTTCGAAGGAGGTCGTGCTGGCATAGGACAGCCGTGCCAGACGGCCGGTGTCGGCGCCGAGCGCGATTGCCGCGACGCCGGCAAGGACTGCTGCGCCGAGAACCTGGCGAACACGTTCGCTGACACCAAGCGACCGCTTCATGCCGGCGAACACCTTGCCGCCAACAAGCAGCGCCACGGCAAGCGAGGTGGCGGCACCGGCTGCATAGGCGATGAGCAGGACGGTTGTTTGCAGATTGGCACCCTGCAGCGCGGCACCCGTCAGAACGAGCCCAAGGATCGGGCCGGCGCAGGGCGCCCACAGGAGACCGGTCGCGACGCCGAGAATGAGCGAACTCAGCGCCGTCGGCGCGGCGCCCGGCTTGCCGGAGGCCTTCATTAGCCGGTTGCCGAAATCGACGACCGGCTGCGTGATCGTGCTTGCGACGCGCGGTGAGAGCAGGCTGACGCCGAAGATGGCGAGCAGGGTGAGGGCAGCGAGGCGACCATATTCATTGGCGTGGATCGCCCAGCTGCCGCCCACCGCCGCAAGCGACGCGACAACCGCGAAGGTGGCAGCCATGCCGATCAGCATCGGTAGCGTGCTGCGAAGAAACGGCTGGCCGGCGCGGGCGAAGACGAAGGGGAGGATGGGCAGGATGCAGGGGCTGAGAATGGTCAGCGCCCCTCCGAGATAGGCAATGATGAGAAGCGTCATCGTCGTTTCCTTTGAAACCAGGTGCGGATGCTGAAGGGCGACGGGCTCGATCAGCAGTGACGCCAATCTGTTGTGACGACGTATCCGGGATGTGTCCGGCCCCTAGGAGAAGTGTGTCGAACTGTAGCGATCGCGGGCCGTGCTACAGAGCGAAACAATCGGCGGCGAAAGGGCTTGGCGATTGTATCGCAATGTATCCGGACGGGCTGGCGCTACAGTCGCATTCAATAACCGCAGGCCGGAGACACATCGGGGATACACGCGGCCGGCTCTATGGCGATCATAGTCAACACGGACAGGAGAGAGACCCATGACCAACGCAATCAACCTCGATCGCCGCCGCTTCTTCGGCATCGCCGCAATGACCGTCGCCGCCGTCGAGTTCGGTGCAGCGACGCTCGCAAACGCGCAGACCGCTGCCGCTTCGCCTGCTAAGAAGGTCGGCGGGCACCAGTCGTTTGAATCGCTGAAGCAGATCAATGCCGGCGTGCTCGATATCGGTTACGCCGAGGCCGGCCCGGCAAACGGTCCCGCCGTCCTGCTGCTGCATGGTTGGCCTTATGATATCTACAGCTATGTCGACGTTGCTCCGATCCTCGCCAAGGCGGGATACCGCGTGATCGTCCCCTATCTTCGCGGCTACGGCACCACCACCTTCCTCTCCAAGGATACGCCACGTAACGGCCAGCAGGCCGCGCTTGCAGCCGACATGATTGCGCTGATGGATGCGCTGAAGATCGAGAGCGCGATTGTAGCGGGCTACGATTGGGGTGCCCGCACCGCTGACATCATGGCTGCGCTTTGGCCGGAACGCTGCAAGGCACTGGTCTCCGTCAGCGGCTACCTGATCGGCAGCCAGGAGATCAACAAGAAGCCGCTCGCGCCCAAGGCCGAACTTGCCTGGTGGTATCAGTTCTATTTCGCCACCGAGCGTGGCCGCGCCGGTTATGCCGCCAATACCCGCGACTTCGTACGGCTGATCTGGGAAACCGCGTCCCCCACCTGGAAGTTCGACGATGCGACCTTTGATCGTTCGGCACCGGCCTTCGACAATCCCGACCACGTCGATATCACCATTCATAACTATCGCTGGCGTCTCGGCATCGTCGAAGGCGAAGCGAAGTACGATGCCTATGAGAAGAAGCTGGCCATGGGCCCCGTCATCACCGTGCCTACCATCACCATGGAAGGCGACGCCAATGGCGCGCCTCATCCCGACCCTTCGGCCTACAAGGCCAAGTTCTCCGGCCGCTACGAGCATCGCAACGTAACCGGTGGCATTGGACACAACCTGCCGCAGGAAGCGCCCGAGGCTTTTGCCCAGGCCGTGATCGACGTCGCGTCGTTCTAAAGCGATCGGCCACCCGCGCGAAATCCCCTTTACTCGCGGTGGCCGACGCGAAACTAATGGCTGACTTTACGGCCGCGAATCGTGTGAAAGACGAGACATGGAGCACATCGACCATATTCTGATCGTGGATGACGATCGTGAGATTCGCGAGCTCGTATCGAGCTACCTGAAGAAGAACGGCCTGCGCACGACCGTTGCCGCCGATGGCCGCCAGATGCGCAGCTTTCTGGAAGGCAATTCCGTCGATCTGATCGTGCTCGACGTCATGATGCCGGGTGACGACGGCCTGGTGCTGTGCCGTGAGCTTAGGGCCGGCAAGCACAGGGCCATCCCCGTGGTGATGCTCACGGCGCGTGACGACGAGATGGACCGGATCATCGGGCTCGAAATGGGCGCCGACGACTATCTGCCGAAACCCTTCGCGGCGCGTGAGCTTCTGGCGCGGATCAAGGCGGTGTTGCGCCGGACGCGCATGCTGCCGCCCAATCTGCAGATCACCGAGGCAGGCCAGCTCCTGACCTTCGGCGACTGGCGCCTCGATACCGTCGGCCGCCACCTGCTCGACAAAGAGGGAACCGAGATCGCCTTGAGCGGCGCTGAATACCGGCTGCTCCGGGTCTTCATCGATCATCCTCAGCGCGTGCTCAATCGCGACCAGCTGCTCAATCTCACGCAGGGCCGTGATGCGGAGCTTTTCGACCGTTCTATCGATCTTCTGGTGAGCCGCGTGCGCCAGCGACTGGGCGACGATGCGCGCGAGCCGACGTATATCAAGACGGTGCGCGCCGAAGGCTATGTCTTCTCCGTTCCGGTTGAGATATCGGAGCCGAGGACATGAGCGAGGCGCACCCTCGCACCGGCTGGTGGCCTGGTTCGCTGCGCTCGCGGCTTTTTCTCATCCTGTTTGCCGGACTGGCAATCGCCTATGGCCTGTCGTTCAGCATCCTGTTTGCCGAACGCTACATGTCGGCGAAAGCCGTCATGCTGGGCACGCTGGAAAACGATCTGGCGACCTCGATCGCCGTCATCGACCGTCTGCCCGCCAATGAGCGGGCCGACTGGGTCGATCGCCTGAGCCGCGGCAATTATCGCCTTGTTCTCGGCCCCGGCTTGCCTGGCGTGTCCGACATGTCCGGCCGGGGCGCCGAGATCGCAGAACGGATCGAGGAGGCTGCGGGCCACAAGTTTCCCCTCAAGGTCGAATCCATCCCCGGTGACGGCAAGAGGCTTCAGGCCCATCTGACCCTGTCCGATGGTGCGCCGCTGACGATCGACGTTACGCCGCGCGGCGTCATGCCGCTGGCGGAGTGGCTGCCTTACGTCTTCGCCGCGCAGATGGCGCTTCTCCTCATATGCACCTGGTTTGCCGTACGCCTGGCCATTCGTCCGCTGAGCGCGCTTGCTGCCGCGGCAGACACGCTCGATCCAGCCAAGAAGGGCGAGCCGATGAGCGAGCGGGGTCCAAGCGAAGTCGCCCACGCCGCCCGCGCCTTCAACGCGATGCGTGACCGTATCGCGCACTATCTCGAGGAGCGCGTGCAGATTCTGGCCGCGATCTCGCACGACCTGCAGACCCCCATCACCCGCATGCGGTTGCGCGCCGATATGGCCGACGATTCGCCGGAGAGGGACAAGCTGGTCAACGATCTCCGAGAAATCGAGCGGCTGGTGCAGGACGGCATTGCCTATGCGAGAAGCTCGCATGGCAGCGGCGAAAAGACTTCCCGCATCGACCTCTCCTCCTTCATCGACAGCATCGCCTACGATTATCAGGACACCGGAAAGGCCGTGACCGTGCTCGGCGTCGTTCAAGGCACGGCCTCGACCAAGCCGCATGCGCTGCGGCGGATTCTGACGAACTTCATCGACAATGCGCTCAAGTTCGCGGGCAGCGCCGAGATCGCCGTCGAGCGAAGCGGGGAGGGCGAGGTCGTCGTCACCGTTCTCGATCGCGGGCCGGGCATTCCCGACGACATGCTTGAAAGCGCCATGCAGCCCTTCTTCCGTGTCGAAACATCGCGCAACCGCGACACGGGCGGAACCGGGCTTGGACTGGCGATTGCCCAGCAGCTGGCCGGAACGATCGGTGGCTCGGTGCGGCTCTACAATCGCATGGATGGCGGCCTCGCGGCCGAGGTTCGGTTCCGCTAAGGGCCAGTCCCCTGCGACCTCGGCCGCCACGCCAGCAACTCCAGCCTCGTAGCAGCATGGAAAATGCTGCTACGAGGGGCTCTTAAGCGCGCGGACGTTAGCTCAACGTCGACATGTCCACAACGAACCGATAGCGAACATCATTCTTCTCAAGGCGCTCGAAAGCCTCGTTGATCTGGTCCGCACGGATCAGTTCGATATCCGCGACGATGTCATGCTCGGCGCAAAAGTCCAACATTTCCTGAGTTTCGGCGATGCCGCCGATATTGGAACCGGAGAAGCTGCGCCGACCCTTGACCACGTTGAAGGCGCCAATTTCGAGCGGTTTTGCAGGCAAGCCGACCAGAACGAGGTTGCCGTCGATCGCCAGAAGATTCAGGTAGCTGTTGACATCATGAGAGGCCGAGACCGTGTCCAGGAGGATGTCGATCTTGGAGCTGAACTTCTTCATCTGTTCCGGATCGGTGGAGAGAACGGCTTCGTGAGCACCGAGACGCTTGGCATCCTCAACCTTGGACGGAGACGTCGTAAATACGACCACATGCGCACCCATCGCCTTTGCTATGCGTATCGCGACGTGGCCGAGCCCGCCAATACCCACGATCCCGACGACTTTCCCTGCTCCGGCGCCCCAGTGCTTGAGCGGTGAGTACACGGTGATGCCTGCGCATAGGAGTGGCGCGGCGGCTGCAAGATCAAGGTTCTCGGGAACCCGAAGAGTATACTTTTCCTTGCAGACATATGTTTGCGAGAAACCGCCATAGGTGATGCCGCCGAGAACCCGGTCCTGGGAATTGTATGACAAGGTTGTACCCTCGACACCTTCGCAGAACATTTCAAGGTCACGGTGGCAGGCAGGGCATGTGCCGCAGGAATCGACGATGCAGCCGACTGCTGCAAGATCTCCAACTTTGAACGACGTCACCGCGGAGCCAACGGCTGTCACACGTCCCACTATTTCATGCCCGGGCACCATCGGGTACCTGCTCGCGCCGAAGTCGTTCTTCACCTGATGAAGATCGGAATGGCAGATTCCACAATACAGGATGTTGAACTGCACATCATCAGGTCGCAAGTCACGACGTTCGATGTTCATAACGCCGAGCTGTTGGTCCGATGCTTGGGTGCCTACGGCTTTGATTGCAAGGGTCATATCTGGTCTGCCTCTTAGAATGATGCTTCTCGTCACGTCGCGACAATGCCCGCCATGGGCAGCATTCGCGTACCGGTGTCGTGCTCAGCCGGGATGCCGGCACTCCACGCGAGGCCGAACTATATCGACGTCTTATGCCTACGATTAGTCGAATGAACTGGCATAACCCTATGATGCCCATGCATGAATGACGGTCGTCTAACATCAGGCCGGTGACGAACAGCCCAGCCACGCTCCGCGAAGCCTACGTGCCACGGGCGGCAAATATATCGCCGGGTAGCATCAACGGATACGGCTTTTAAGGCCCCGGGCGCGGGTGAGACACTTGGGCCTTGTTTCACACCAGAATGACAAAGTACGTGGCAGACTACACACGCCCAAATGTCGACGAAGCCGTTGCCTACGTTCTGATACACTTCCGGCATTTTCCGAAACATGCCGGATACGCTGATCCATCAAAACACTCCCTGTCACCGGACGTCGCCCAAGCGACAAAACAAAGCGACAAAACAAAGGAGTGTTCCATGACCAAGATCGATACCGTTCTCTACACCGGCAAGACCCACACCACAGGCGGCCGCGAGGGATTTGCCCGCAGCGACGACGCGCAGCTCGACATTCGCCTGTCGCCTCCCGGCAGCGGCAAGCCGGGGACCAATCCGGAGCAGCTCTTTGCGGCCGGCTGGTCGGCCTGCTTCATCGGCGCGATGACCAAGGCCGCCGGCAAGCGCCAGCTCAGGCTCCCAGCCGAGACGGCGGTCAACGCCGAGGTCGATCTCGGAACCACCGATGGTGCCTATTTCCTGCAGGCGCGCCTGGCGATCAGCCTGCCGGGGATCGATCCCGAACTCGCCCGCGCGATCGTCGAGGATGCGCACCAGACATGCCCCTACTCGAAGGCAACGCGCGGCAATATCGCCGTCGAGCTGACATTGGTCTGAGAGGGCGGCAAGGGAGATGTTGTGATGAAGATAGCTGTCTTCGCGATCATGATCGCGGCGGTCCTCGCATCGCCCTGCATCTACGATGCCATGTCGAACGAGCCGTCTCCGCTCGCCAGCGCGTTGGCCCTTTCCGAGGCGGTGGATTGAGTGAAGCAGCGATCGACCGGATGGTCGATCGCTGCTTCTGACGAATTCAGATGCCAGCGGCGGCGCCGACGCGCCCGTCTTCCCGCGTGGTACGCTAAAAGACGCTACTTGCTTGTGGTGTCACGCCGTTGAGATGGTAGTTGCCGACCGCGTGGTATCGCTGGCGTGTGGGATCATGCGCTGCATGCGTACACCCGTCACGCCAAGCGCCATCGGTTGCCGTGCCGTCATTGTCAAAGAGCAGATCGGTGAGTTCGCGCAATGCATCAGAGGTCTGGACGGCGATCTCCGATGTTACTGCTTGAGCAGCGGCGGCAGCGAGCGTTGCGGCAAGGACGCTGTCTCCCGTTGTCTCGACCTGCGCGATATCGATCCTGAGGCCGGCGCTTTCGACCAATGCCGTTGCCGCCTCCAGCCTGATTGCAATTTCTCCCACTTTTGCGATCGTCTTCGGATCGTCCGATGCCTTGCCTCGGACAGTCCACGGGTACGAAAGTGCTTTGATCACATCGATCGTCTTGGCAAATCGCGCGCGCGCGATGCCGAGGTGGATGCCGGCGTCGATGATCTGGCCAACGGGACAGATCGTCGTCGGGCGTTCTAGACCCTTGTAATGAGGAATGACGGCATCGGCTTGAACATAGGTGTTGTTGATTATCGCGGTATCACTTGGTGCGCTGCCGCTTATGTTCCTGATTTTCTCGATGCCGGCGGCGCCGGGCGGCACAAAGGCGAGGCTCAGCTTGTCATCTTCATTCAGCGCGAAGATCGCGATCCAATTCGCCGAGGCCAAGTCAGCGGAGCAGGATTCTCGACCGTTGATCCGATAACCAAGGCCGTCGCGTTCGATCCGTGTGCCGAGTGTGCTGCTTGCGGTGGCGTCGCGTTCCTTGCCGGCGAAGATGTCGCCCGACAGCGTGCGCTGGAAGAAGAAGCTCTTCTGCTCTTCACTACCATCGGTCCGCAATGCCTCGAGAATGTAGAAATGGTCACGCGGGATCTCGCCAATGTGCTCATCGGCGGCCGTCAGGATCGCGATCACTTTGGCAAGAATGGTATTCGAGACGTCAATCCCGCCATATTCCGGCGGAACCGTTATCGCCAGAAGCCCGGATTGCGCCAATGCTTGGCACTTTTCATGCAACGATATTGGCGCTTGATCGGTATCCGCTCTCTCCCGCAGACGATGCGCCAACTGGTGCGCCGCCGCAATCGCCTCCTCCTCGCTTATCAAACGTGCCGTCAGCTGCCGAATTCGATCCGTTGGGTAAGGTATCGTGTCCATCTCGCTCTCCCAGGCTGAGGTTCATAATGGATGGGAGATCGGAAGAGGAAAGGAAAGAACATTAAATCCATAAACTATTGCGGGATTGAAAAGTCCTTTCCTCAGCGCCGCGCGCCTTTCCGGCTCCGTTCGATCTGCCGGACGGGTATTATTGTCAATGTCGGGGCGGCGTTAAGCTTTCGTTAGGCAGCTTCGTTGGCTGCCCCGCGCACGTCAGGAACCTACCGCGTGCTCGCAGCTTTACTCATATACGATTGATGAACGGTCGCAGACCCCACACCGGTCTCACCGCATCGCTCTCGAAGTGCGCACTTCCGCTTTTTTTGACCCGAGGCACAGTCCTCTTCAGGACATAACGGAGGAGAAAAATGATGTACATGAAATCAACTATTGCCGCATTGGCCGCAGGCTGTGCCAGCGTCCTCGTTCCGCTGCCATCCGCAGCCTTTGATATTGGCGGCTCGAACGGGATCAGCGTCAACGGTAGCGACGGCGGACTGAACGTGTCTATTGGTGGCACGAATGGGGTCAACGCCACGGTCGGCGGCGGCTCGAACCTCGCGAATGTTTCCGTTGGCGGGGCCAGCGGCGTCAACGCGGATGTCGGAGGCAACTCTAGCGGCGGTCTTGGTGTCAACGCATCGGTTGGTGGTTCCGGCGGCATCAACAGTGCCACCTCCGTCGGCGGCACCGGCAGTTCGTCCGGTGGCCTGGGCGTCGGTACCACAGCAACAATCGGTGGAACCGGCGGCGTCAACGCGGATGTCGATGCGGTGGTCGGCGGCTCTAACCTTGCGACCGTGAACGCCCTCGCAAATGTCGGATCTGGAGACAACACGCTCGCGGACGTCAATGCAAATGTCGCGATTGGCGGCGAGGCTGCCGGCACGAGTGGTAACCCTGCCGGATTGGTCGATCTTGGCACAACTGTCAGCGTTGGCGGCACAAACGGTGTGAATGCCGATGTCGGCGCTACGGTGGGCGGCTCGAGCGTCGCGACCGTAGGCGCAGTTGCCAATGTCGGCGCCGGCGATAATACGCTTGCCGATGTCAACGCCAATGTCGCGGTCGGCGGAAACACCGCCGGTTCCGGTGGCAATGGTTCGACAAGTGGTCCGCTGCTCGACACCGGTGTAACTGCCAGCGTCGGCGGTTCAGGCGGTGTGAATGCGGATGTCGATGCCACCGTAGGCGGCACGGGCCTTGCCAGCGCCAACGCGATGGCCAATGTCGGACTGGGTGACAATACGCTTGCCGAAATCAGCCTTGCCATCCCGTCGACGACGACACCCTCCGGCCCGGGTTCCGTCGATCCCGGCACCCCCGGTACCGGCACGGGCGGCAACGATAGCAGCGATAGCGGCGTAACCCCTGAACGGGATCGCAGCCTTGCGATGATCAACGACATGTCCGCCAGGGATCGTGCGAAGGCAAAGACGCGCTGCAAGGACGTCGTGCGATCGGGCGGCTTTGAAGCCAGCTTGGTCAGCCTTTGCAAGATGGTCATTGCCACCCGCTAATGTCATTGCATTCGGGGCGTCGGCATCGGCGCCCCGATACACACGAGCAAATGTCCCGCGCGTGAAAAGAGTGGCGGCTGGTTTATGCGGATTGTCTGAGAATGATCTCTGCGTTCAGCAGGACTTGCTCAGGCACGCTCGATGTCGATCCCTCGGCCTCCTGGTCCAGTTTTTGCAGCAACAATTGCATGGCGATGCGGCCGATGTCGTTGTAGCTCTGCGCGACGGTCGTAATCGGCGGGCAGGCATAGCGTGACAGTGGGTGGTCGTCGTGGCCGGCAATGCGCAGGCTGCAATCGGGCGTGCGGCCGATCTTAACGCCAGCCTGAAAGGCCGCCGCGATGGCCCCGAATGCTACACGGTCGTTGGCGCAGAGAACTGTCGCGGTCGGGAAGCCGCCCCCCTCGAGAATTCGCTTCGTTTCGTCATAGCCAAATTTTTCGAAGTCCCAGCCGGCCGCCTTTTCGATCGGCAGCACGATCGGCTCCATCCGCAGTTCTGTCATCGCCTCGACATAGGCGGTCTCACGCGTCGAAGCATTGGTGTTGACCGACGGCATCCCCAGATAGCATGGCGGCTCCCCGGACCGGCACAGATAATCCACGATCAGCTGGAAGCTCTGGCGGTTGTTCGTGCCGACGAAGGGCGAGATATCGTCCAGTGGCGAATCCACGAAGATCAGCGGGATCGACGCCGACAGCGCAAGCAGCGTCTCGTGGTGCGATTGCACGCCGAGCGGGGCGATGATGGCGCCCGCCACGTTCATCGACTTCAGCGTTTCGATGGCGCGCGCTTCCATCAGGGCATTTCCATCCGACGACAGCACGAAGGCGAGAAAGCCGGCATCGTTGGCGATGAGCTCGACCCGGCGCGTCAATGCCATGTAAAACGGGTCGGTCGAGTTGGGAATAATGATCCCGATGATGTTGCTGCGCCGGCGATTGAGATTGACGGCAAAAAGGTTGGGGCGAAAGCCGCTCTCCTTGAGCGCGGCCTCGATGATGTCACGGGTCTTGCGCCGCACGGAGCTCGGGTCGTTGAAGTACTTCGAAACCGTCGGCCGCGATAGGCCGACATACTCGGAAAAGTCCTCCATCGTTTTGATCGGCCTGTCTGACAAACGCGCGTCCCACCCGCTTTTTTAATCGATTGAAATATTTGACGCAGTTCAATCAAAACTTTTGCGCCGGTGCAAGCCGCGCCTTTAGGCGCGGCAGGCTTCGAAATAATCTTCCAATACGCGGTCGACGGCCGCAAGCGCCAGCGAACGTGCCTCCGGTTTGACCTTGCCGTCGCGCACGCCGACATAGGCGCCTGTGAGATACTGGTTGATCAGGGTCTCCGGAATCTGCACGCCATCCAGCAGCGAAAACAGCGCCTTCACCGCCGCGTCGATCTCCGGCTGCGGCCAGTAGTAGCGGATACGGTCACTGTAGCTGAAGTGGCGCTGAATGTGCTTTTCGGCATCCGTGCCGTGATAATACTTATCCCAGTTCTTCGGATCCGCCGTCAGCACGCGCTCGATGGTGGCAACCAGCGTCTCCTTGCGCATGTCTGGAAACAGGAAGGCGGCGATCTGGTCGAGCCCGTAATAGGCCTCGCGCAGCGCAAAGGTCAGGCCGGGGCCAACCTTGAGGATGGCGAAACCGTCCATGACCAGCTGGCGCAGCATGTCGCGGGTCTGGTAGTCGGTGGAGTGGGCCTCGAAGACCATGCCCGGCATGTCCGAAAGCGTGGCGCTCAGTGCAGCCGCCTTTTCCGGAGCGTAGGGGATGACGTTCTCATTGCCGAATTCGACGCCCGGCTGGACCACGGCGCCGACCACACGAGAGAACGCGTCCGATACGCCGGCGGCCTCGAAGGCCTGGCGGTGGATGGCGATGGTTTCGCGCGCGGCGTCCGGCTTGGTCACCTCGAGCTCATCAAGCTCTTCCATGGCGCCGCCCGGGATCGGCACTTCCGTGCCGACGATATAAACCGGCTTGATGCCATCCGAGCCCTTCAGCGCCGCCTCGGCCACGGCGGCGAGCTTTGCGGCGCGTTCAGCGGTGATCGCGTCGGGCAGGGCAACCGGCTCGCCGGCGCAGCCCATGCTGGTGTCGAGGTGCAGCTTGGTGAATCCGGCCTTGGCGAAAGCCTCAATCATGACGCAGGCCTTGGCCATCGCCTCGTTGGCGGGCAGGCTCTTCCATGGATTGGGGCCGAGGTGGTCGCCGCCGAGGATCAACTTTTCAAGCGGGAAACCAGTACCGGCGGCGATCTTTTCCACGAAGGCGCGGAAGTCGGCGGGCGTCATGCCGGTATAGCCGCCATCCTGGTTCACCTGGTTGCAGGTCGCCTCGACGAGCAGGCATGCATCCTGCTTCAGGGCATGCAGCATCGACGCCTCGATGACGAGGGGATGGGCCGAGCAGATCGAGGGAATGCCCTTCACGCCGGTTCCGTGGCGCCATTGTGCGATATCCGTGAGGTAGCTGTTCTGCATGTCAGGCTTGTCCTTGCGCTTTGATGAGGGCGTCGAGTTCGGCTTGGGTGGATGCGCCTTCCATCGGGCCGGCCTTGGTGACAGCGCGGGCGCCGGATGCGTTGGCGTAACGCAACGCTTCGGCGGGATGCATTCCCTTCAGCCAGAAGGTGACGAAGGTGGCGCCGAAGCAGTCGCCGGCGCCGGTCGGGTCGACTTCCTCGACCTTGTAGCCCTCAAGATCGATCTGGGTGGTCTTGTCGAAGTAGCTGGAACCCTTCTCGCCGCGCTTGATGACGATGGCCTTGATGCCCTTGGCGAGCAGCTCGGCGACAGCTTCCTTCTCCGTCTTCGCCTCGGCGAACAGGAACAGTTCCTCGCCGCTCGGCATGAAGAGATCGGTGACCGAGAGCACGGTCTGCAACGCCTCGCGCATGCCGGGGCTGTCGAGGATTTCGGAGCGCAGGTTCGGGTCGAAGGAAACGGTGCCGCCGCCCGCCTTGATGCGTTCGACGGCGGTGAGGATGCTCTTCACCACGCTTGGGGCGTAGAGAGCAGTGCCCATGACGTGCATGTGCGTGCAGCTGTCGATCAGCGCCAGCGTCTTGTCTGAAAGCTCGATCTCACCGCAAGCGCTGTGGCGGATGTTGAAGACGAAGGCGCGGCTGCCGTCTTCGCGGTAGCGCACGAAGGCGCTGCCGGTCGTGCCCTGTGGCACGACTTCGATGCCGGAGACATCGACGCCGTCCTCGGTCAGGCGATTGATGTTGACCCAGCCGAAGTCGTCATCGCCTACGCGCGAGATGATCGCGCATTCCTGGCCGAGCTTGCCGACCTGATCGATGAAGATGGCAGGCGCGCCCGAAGGGAAAGGGCCGATCAGCGGCACGGC
The DNA here is from genome assembly GCF_017741935.1 of Rhizobium sp. 16-449-1b. Taxonomy (GTDB): domain Bacteria; phylum Pseudomonadota; class Alphaproteobacteria; order Rhizobiales; family Rhizobiaceae; genus Rhizobium. The sequence continues at coordinate 537,197 of NZ_JAGHMH010000028.1, forward strand.
TTCACGAAAGCCGTTGCCGCGATTGGTGGCGACGATTTCGACCAGGATTTCGCCGATGGTAAGAATTTTCGACATGGCTATCTGCTCTGATGATTACTGCTTAGCGCGCTTCGAGCGCACGTCGAGATAGACGGCGACGAGAATAACGAGGCCCTTGACGATGAGCTGGTAGAAGTAAGGCACCGACAGCATGTTCATGCCGTTGTTGAGCACGCCGATGATGAGCGCGCCGATCAGCGTGCCGATCATGGTGCCGACGCCGCCGGCAAGGCTGGTGCCGCCGAGAACGGCTGCTGCGATGGCGTCGAGCTCGTAGCTCATGCCCGCGTTGGTCTGGGCGGAGAACAGACGCGAGGAAAGCAGGATGCCGCTGATCGCCGCCATGATGCCCGAGATCATGAAGATGATGATCTTCAGGCGATCGACCTTAATGCCGGAATACAGAGCCGCCTCGCGGTTGCCGCCGGTCAGATAAGCGCGTCGGCCGAACTTGGTCTTGCTGAGCAGGATGTGGTTGAACAAGAAGAGTACCGCGACGACCCAGATGACGATCGGGATGCCGATGAAGCTCTGGGTGCCAATGGCCGTCCAGGTCGGCTCCATGATCATGGCAGGCGCGCCGTTCGTCGGCAGGCTGACCATGCCGCGATAGATGCCCATCGTGGCCACCGTGACGATGAAGGACGGCAGCAGGAATTTCGCCGTCAGCACGCCGTTGGCGAGACCCAAAAGCGCGCCGGCTGCGAGCGTCAGGACGAGTGCCGGAACGAAACCCATACCGAACGCGAAACATTGCGCGCCGACCATGCCGGCGACCGCGATGATCGATCCGATCGACAGATCGATCTCACCGAGCAAGATCACCCAGGTCATCCCGAAGGCGGCGATCGCGATGACCGAGACCTGTTGCAGCACGTTCAGAAAGTTGGCAACGGACATGAACCGTTGATTGGTGATCGAAAAGATCACGCAAAGGACGATCAGCGATAGGAAAATACCGCCATACTGCTTCATTACCTGCCGGAATGCGGCATTGGCTGCGTGTCTGTCGCTCATGATACAAATCCCGTAGCAAAGCTCATGATCTTCTCCGGTGTCATCTGATCGCCGGCAACGATGGCGGTGGCCCGCCCTTCGCTCATGACGACGGCGCGGTCGCTCATGCCGATGACTTCGGGAAGTTCGGACGACACCAGCAGGATTGCCGTGCCTTCCGCCGCCAGTTGGCGGATGATCTTGTAAATTTCAAACTTGGCGCCGACATCGACGCCGCGTGTCGGCTCGTCGAGGATGAGAATCCTCGGTTTTGTCAGCAGCCACTTGGCCAGCACGATCTTCTGCTGGTTGCCGCCTGACAGCGATCCCGCTGAGGTCTCAAGCGACGCCGTCTTGATGGCCAGCCGGCCGACTTCCACCTTCGCGTCGTCGCGTTCACGGCGGCGCTTGAGGAAGCCGAAGGGGCTGGAATAGTTGTCTAGCGCCACCATCGAGATGTTGCTCTCGACGCTGTGGCTGAGCACCAGCCCCTCTTCCTTGCGGTTCTCGGTGACGAAGCCGATGCGCCGGTTGATGGCATCGACGGGGGAGGTGATCGTCACCGCACTGCCGTCGATCGAGATGGTGCCCGAGGTCGGCTGCGTCATGCCGAACAGCGTCTTCATCACCTCCGAACGGCCCGACCCGATCAGGCCGAAAAAGCCGAGAATCTCGCCGGGGCGCACATCGAAGGAGATGTCCTCGAACTCGTCGTGGCTGGAAAGCCCGCTCACCGCCAGAACCGGCTTTTCGGTAAGCGCTGGAGCCGGCACGTCGCGCGGCGGGTAAATCTCGTTCATGTCGCGGCCGACCATCAGGGCGATCAGCTCGTCGATCGTGGCTTCGGACTTGTCGCGGGTGGTGATGTAGCTACCATCGCGGACGACGGTGATGTCGTCGCTGAGCCGCATGATCTCTTCCATGCGGTGCGAGATGTAGATCACGGCCACGCCGCGTGCTTTCAGTTGCCCGATGATCTCGAACAGGATTTCGGCTTCGCTGTCGCTCAGCGACGATGTCGGCTCGTCGAGGATGACGACCTTCGCGTCGATGCTCAGGCCCTTGGCGATCTCCACCAGCTGGCGCTGGGCGATCGACAGGTCGCCGACGCGTTCCTGGACCGATATCGGCAGTTTCAGATCGGAAACGATCGCGGCCGCCTGGCGCACGAGCGCCTTGTCGTTGATGAAGCCGGCCCTAGTCGGCTCGCGGGTCGCGAGAATGTTCTCGGCGACGCTCAAATTGTTGCAGAGGCTGAGTTCCTGGAAGACGATCGTCAGGCCCGCCGCCGCCGCATCCTGTGGATTGGCTGGCGCGTAGGGTTTGCCGTCTAGGAGGATCGAGCCCGATGTCGGCTGGTAGACGCCGGCGAGGATCTTCATCAGCGTCGATTTTCCGGCGCCGTTTTCGCCGAGGATCGTATGAACCCGGCCGGGCCGAACCTTCAGCTGCATGTTCTTCAACGCGGTCACCGCGCCGAAGACTTTCGTAATGTCCTTGATCTCGAGGATCGCGTTGTCGCCGGAGGTTTCCATGGCGTCACCTTTCACCAAGAGCCGCAGGCATCGGGCGGATGCGAGGGGCGCTCTGATTTGTCGCGAGGATATCGCTCTCTCCGGCGGCCAGCCCTTCAAAAGAACCCGGCCGCCGGAAGGAGCGGTCACTGTGCGATACTTGGGACCTTCGCACAGTGCGCCTTGGGAGGACTTTACTGCTTCTTGACGTAAACGCCGGGAACGATCGGCTGCTCGGCGGGCACGTCCTTGCCGGCCTTGATGTCCAGCGCGGTATCGACGGCGAGCTTGCCCATCTGGTCCGGGAACTGCTGGATCACGCCAACCATGTCGGGATCGCTGTCGACAGCCTTGATCGCCTCAGGCATGCCGTCGAAGCCGATGACCTTGACCTTGCCGGTCAGGCCGGACGACTTGACTGCAACGGCTGCAGCAAGAGCCGCGTCGTCGCCGAAGCCGAAAATGCCGTTGATGTCTGGGTTCGCCTGCAGCATGTTCTGCGCGACGGCGAGAGCCTCGGCGCGGGTGATGCCGGTCTGGATCGACACGATCTTGATGTCGGGGTGCTTGGCAATGGCTTCCTTGAAGCCGTTGACGCGGTTCACGACCGACTGGACCAGCGGATAGTCGATGATCGCGACGTTGCCCTTGCCGCCGAGCTGCTCGGCCATCAGTTCGCCAGCCTTGACGCCGCCGGCATAGTTGTCGGTGCCGATGTAGGACGAAACCTTGGCGCCTTCGACTGGAACGTCGACGGTGATGACCTTGATGCCGGCTGCCTCAGCGCGGGCGACGGCTGCGAGCGCGCCCTTGCTGTCGACTGGCGACATGATGATGACGTCAACGCCCTTGACGATGAAGTCTTCGATGTCGGCGAGCTGCTTGTTCAGGTCCTGATTGGCGATCGCGATCTCGACGGAGACATTCTTCGCCTTGGCTTCAGCGGTGATCGCCTTTGCAAGCTCGTTATAGAATGGGTGCTGCTGCGTGAGAAGCGACGCGCCAATGCCTTCAGCCTGTGCGGAGAAAGCGGCGAGCGTAAAAGCGGCGGAAACGAGCAGCGACTTGGCGATGCGAGAAATAGTCAATTCTTCCTCCCGGAAACGTATCGAGGCCTGTGCTTGGGACCGTCGGACCTGGCCGCCTCCTGAGCCAACCGACGCCGCTTATTCATCATTAAACTTTGCGCGCGTCAACTTTAAAATCTGTGTGCGTCAATTTAATTGGTGGTAACGGAATGTCTTCGGCGACCGTTGGGCCGCGAAATTCCGCCCCCGAACTTCGTGGCTTTTGGTTCCTCTTGTTGGCTTAGGCGGTGCCAATGGAGCCAGTTTTCAAGGCGTTCCCGGCGTGTCGAATGGACGCCGACACGGTCTCGAAAATGTCGCTCGGGCGACGTCGACTTCACGCTGTCAAGACCTTGGCGTTAACCTTTTGTTAACCAAATCATCGTTAATAAATTCTCAACGATTTCTTAACGTAGATGACCAAATTGCTAACAGATGCCCGCTCCATCCGTATCAAGGGCCGCTCGTTCCTGGCGGTGATGCTGTCGCCGGACCTGCCGCTCGATGACTGGCTGGTGCGGTTGGATGATCTGGCCGCGCGATCGGCCGGCTTCTTCCTCGGTCGCCCCGTCGTGCTCGATATCAGCGAGCTCGATGTTGATCGCGCGCAGTTGAAGGAGCTGATCGCAGCACTCGGCGAGCGCAATGTCAGCATTATGGGCATCGAAGGCGGGCGTCCTTCGCTGATCGGACCAGGCATGCCGCCGGCGCTCAAGGGCGGGCGTCCGGTTTCCGATTTCGAAATGCCGCAGAACGAACCTGTTCTCGAAGCGCCACGCAAGCCTGACGCAATCGAGACGCGGCAAACTCCGCAGTCACTGGTTATCCGAGAGCCGGTTCGCTCCGGACAGTCGGTGATTTTCGCGGAAGGCGATGTGACCATCATCGGGTCGGTCTCGTCGGGCGCGGAAGTGATCGCCGGCGGTTCGATCCATGTCTACGGCGCCTTGCGCGGACGGGCGATGGCGGGGTCGTTGGGCAATGCCTCGGCTCGCATATTCTGCCGCAGGCTCGAGGCTGAACTGGTTGCCATCGATGGCATTTACAAAATGGCGGAAGACCTGGAGCCGGGGCTTCGCGGACAAGCAGTCCAGCTCTGGCTGGAAGACGACGCGATCAAGGCCGAGAAACTTAGCTGAGCCCAGGTTGGCCAGATATTAGGAGAGAAAGATGGGGAAAGTCATCGTCGTCACTTCGGGTAAGGGCGGAGTTGGAAAGACAACCTCCACCGCGGCACTTGGAGCGGCTCTTGCACAGAGAAACGAGAAGGTCGTCGTGGTCGACTTCGACGTCGGGCTGCGTAACCTCGATCTGGTGATGGGCGCCGAGCGCCGGGTCGTCTACGACCTGATCAACGTCATCCAGGGCGACGCCAAGCTGTCCCAGGCACTGATCCGCGACAAGCGCCTCGAGACGCTCTTCCTCCTTCCCGCCTCGCAGACTCGCGACAAGGACAATCTGACGGCTGAGGGCGTCGAGCGCGTCATGGCCGACCTGAAGCGCCATTTCGACTGGGTCATCTGCGATAGCCCTGCCGGCATCGAGCGCGGCGCGACGCTTGCCATGCGCCATGCCGATGTCGCCGTCGTTGTGACCAACCCTGAAGTCTCGTCGGTTCGCGACTCGGACCGCATCATCGGCCTGCTCGATTCCAAGACGCTGAAGGCCGAACGCGGCGAGCGCATGGAGAAGCATCTGCTTCTCACCCGCTATGATGCGAACCGCGCCGAGCGCGGCGACATGCTCAAGGTCGATGACGTGCTGGAGATCCTCTCCATACCGCTGCTCGGGATCATTCCTGAGAGCATGGACGTTCTGCGCGCGTCCAACATCGGCGCTCCGGTCACGCTCGCAGACAGCAAGAGTGCACCCGCCATGGCTTACTTCGACGCCGCCCGCCGCCTAGCCGGCGAAGAGGTGGCGATGACGGTGCCTGGCGAGAAGCGCGGTATCTTCGGCAAGATTTTTGGAAGGAAGGCCGCATGAGCATTTTTCGGCTTTTTGGAAAACAGAGAACCGCACCGGCTGCTCGCGAGCGCCTGCAGGTGCTGCTGGCTCACGAGCGGTCGTCGACCGGTTCCGATCTGATTACGGTTCTCCGCGAGGAAATCCTCGCCGTCATCGCCAAGCACGTGCAGGTCGACAACGACCGCGTGCACGTGAAGATGGACCGCGATGAGCACATGTCGATCCTCGAGATCGACGTCGAGATCCCGCTGAACGCAGCCCGCGCTGCCTGAGCGAGAATAGGGGAGGCGGCACATAACGTGCCGCTTTCAAATGACGGTGTGGCGGACTTCAGTCCTGTGGACCGCCAGGCTGCCAGTTGTTTTTGGCCAGTTCCCACTCGCCATCGGCGCCGATCTCGACGCGTTTGTTGCCGCGGTAGAATATTGGCGTGCCCGACTTCTTGTCGATCGCGAAGCGGCTCGGTGAGAACTTCGCCTTTTCCTTGCCGTCCAAAGCAAGCGTCAGCGCTTCCTTGAACTTCCCGCTTTTGCATAGTGCCATGAACTGGGCTTCATTCATCGGAGCACTCCTTATCGACGCATGCCGTTGTTTGACCGACCTACGCGGCCGCAATGGTTGAGAGCAGTGACTACTGCAGACGCATGGCGTTCCGCAAGCCGAATGTCACCTCGGCCTGCGCCTGCGATCATGCGCCGAGGCGGCGATGGACGCGTCGGATGTCTGCACCATGTCACCGTTGTGCCGATAAAGGCATGCTAGGTCGCCCCGATCAACCGGCCATCAGTCCGGTCACGCCTCGCCGCCAGTAGCCGGCGGCCAGCGTCTGGTCGCGACCGTAGGACAGCGTGTCGCGCCAGTATTCGCGAATCTCCTTGGTGGCCTCGTTCTCCGAAGCAAACCAACCGAAGCTCGATACGCCCTCGGGCCATTCCACCGCACGGATCGCGCGGACTAATTCGCCATGCTCGCCGCCGGGGACGCCGTTGCGATGGATCCAGCGAAGCTCGATGCCCTCGGGATGCGTGATCGGCTGCTCGTCGGCTGCCTGCGCCACTTCCACGAAGGCATGGCCGCGGGCATCGGCTGGCAGCCGCTCCAGGATACGGCTCAGTGCCGGCAATCCCGTCTCGTCGCATCCCATGATGTACCACTCCGCCGGCCTCACCGGGCGGCCGAGCGGCCCCATGATGCCGACCTGGTCGCCTTCCTTGGCATGCATGGACCAAGCGCAGCCGACACCTTCGTGCGCGCCATCGCCATCGCCGTGGACGACGAAATCGACGTCGATATAGCCTGCCTTCGCATCCATCTCGCGAATGGTGTAGACGCGTGCGACCGGCTTCCGCTCTTCCGACGGCCAGAATGTCAGGCCGTTCGGCCCAGCGATCGGCCACACCGGCTCAGGGACATCCGCCGTCGGAAAATACATGCGGATGTGCATGCTGTTGGGATTGTCGAAACGCTCGAGATTGCTGCCCGTCAGGCGCACACGTCGCATGCCCGGCGTGACCTGCCAGGCGCGCTCGACGCGCATCAGCCGGAAGGACGAGAGTGTCGTGTCGCCGGCGAGATCGCCTGTCCAGACGAATTGCGGCTTTTCGCTCTTCGCGTAGAGCTCGACGGCGACGCCGAGTAGTTCCTTGGCGCGGCGAAGGCCCTCTTCGTCCACAGATGAGGCTTCCATCGTCAGCTGCTCGGGCGCCATGTCGAAACGCGCGGAGGCGAAGGGGAATTCGAAGGTCACGCTGTCATCGGTCTGTACGACGGCGGCGTCGAAGCTCGCCAGCCGGTCGACGATCAGATGCAGATATTCAGGCAGCTTCAGCAGACGGATGTCAGTGCTGCAGCGCAATCGTGTGGGTTCGGTCATCGGGTATCACCTCGGGTAAACGGCCGGGGAATGGCAAGCCATCCCCGATGGGACATCGGACACCCCGATCCCGCCCGTGGAATGATCCCGAAGTTTGTGTTGTTGCCATTACCGTTGTACCCGCCCTGAGGTGCGCATGCACGGATCGGTATAGGCGACGTTTCGCGGGTTTTCTATACCTATGCCGGCTTTAGACGTGCGCAAATTTGCCAATCGGCAAGGAGATGGGTGAATTCGGCTGACCGGTTAGTGGGGGCGCGTGCCGGGCATATGAGACAAGGTGCAACCGCGCGTATTCTTGCGCGTAGTTCGCCATCCCTGCTAAAGCCGGCTGCGGGAGGCTCTGTCCGAGAACACGGGAAAACGATCCATGGCGACACTGCGCCAAGTTGCTGAACGTGCGGGCTGCTCCACGGCGACGGCGAGCCGCGTTCTGAACCATAGCGGGCCGGTCAGCCCCGCGATGGTCGGCAAGGTGCGCAAGGCGGCCGGCGAACTCGGCTATCGCGCTCCCGGCGCCACCGCCAAGGGCGGCCGGCGACCCGTCATCGGCGTGCTCGTACCCAGTCTCACCAACCCTGTCTTCGCCGCATCCCTATCCGGTATCCAGAACCGCATGCTGAGCGCCGGTCACAGCGTGCTGATCGCCCAGTCCAACTACGATCCACTTCAGGAGGCGGATGCCGTTTCGGGCCTGATGAGCGAACGGCCGACCGGATTGATCCTGACCGTCTGCAACGGCCTGACCAGCCAGGCGCTGCTTGGCGATCTGCCGCCGACGGTGCTCTTGCACAATCTCCCGACGGAGCGTCATCCGGCGGCAGTCACCGTCGATAATTTCTCCGCCGGCCGCGACCTCACGCGCTACCTGCTGCAGATGGGGCATGAGCGGATACTGTTCGTCTCCGGCAGCTTCGCCGCTTCCGACCGCGCCGCGCGCCGCTACCAGGGCTATCTCGAAGCGTTGCGGGAAGTCGGGAAGCCGCCGCTCGATGCGATGCAGATCTCCTTCGTTTCGGAATACGACCAGATCGACATCCTGACCGCCATCAGGGATGGTTGCCCGACTGCGATCATTGGCTCCAATGACCTTCTGGCGCTGGGGGTGATCGCAGCGCTGCGTCGCGAGGGCCTGTCCGTGCCGCAAGACATGTCTGTGGCAGGCTTCGACGGTATCGTCATCGGCCGATTGATCGATCCGCCTTTGACGACCATGAACATGCCGGATGCCAGCATGGGCACGACGGCGGCGTCCCTGCTCCTCGACATGGTGGAAAACGCTGCGCCCGATCGGCATCTCGAACTCGCCTATTCGCTGCACAAGGGCGGCACCGTGCGCGATCTCAACAAACCATCCGAATAGAAAGAGCCGCCGCACGAGGTGCGACGGCTCGATACGACCATTCGGTCGTGCTTAGCTGCGCGGCAGCATGCCTTCGACGTCGGCGGCTGCGTCGTCGAGTGCTTCTTTCGGCGCCGAAGACTGGTCGACGATGCGCGAGAGGTTGTCGACGATCGTCTGGGTAACGCGAACACCGTTGGAGCCCGGGAAGGCGTACCACGGAACCATCAGCGGCATCTGCTTCAGGCCGGCCTGGAACAGCGGGTTCTTGGCGTAGAAATCACCGAGATAGTCAGGCGACTTGGCGGCCAGTTCGTTGTTCGGAACGTAGCCGGTGCCGGGTACGACGACCGAGGCACCATAAGGGCCGGCGGCGAACTTGGCGAACTTCCAGGCGGCTTCCTGCTTGGCGGCATCCTTGGTCAGGATGACGACGGCGTTGCCGCCGGTCGGCAGGTGGCCCTTGGCGGGGTCGAGCAGCGGCAGCGGAGCCGTGCGCAGGTCGAACTTGTCGCCGACGTTCTTGATGGTGTTGCGCAGAGCGCCGGTTGTCTGGAATTCGAAGCCGACCTTGCCGGCTGCGAACGCCTGCTCGCCGGCAGACTTCGTGAACACGGGCAGGCCGCCTTCCTTGACCATGCGCTCGATCACTTCGCCGGCCTTCTGGCCTTCCGGACCGTTGAAGGTGACCTTGCTTTCGTCTTCGCTGAGCATGGAGCCGCCGGCGCCGAAGAGCAGCGCGGAGAACATCCAGTCGTCGCCCTGCCAGCGGAAGTCGATACCATCGACGCCGTTGCCGAGCGCCTTGATCTTACCGCCGAGCGCGATCACTTCGTCCCAGGTCTTCGGCGGGTTCTCGGGGTCGCCGCCGGCGGCCTTAACGAGATCGGCGTTGTAGTACATGATCGGGGTCGAGGTCGCGAAAGCGAGGCCGATCTGCTTGCCCTTGACCTGGGCGAGCTTCAGGATCGTGTCCGAGAAGCCCTGCTCAGCCATGTTGCCGTCTTTCTTGACGAGCGGGCCGAGGTCGACGGCGACGTCACGCTCGTCGATCATGCGCAGGCGGTTCAGGCCGATGAAGGTCAGGTCGGGCATTTCCGACGTGCCGACCTGGCGAAGGATCGTCTGGATGCCTTCTTCATAGGTGGCAGACGGGCTTGCGAACTGGATCTTGATATCCGGGTTTTTTTCCATGAACTTCTTCGAGATCGTGTCCATCACGTCCTTGAAGAAGCCCGGCATCGGGTAATGGACCGTCAGCGTCGTCTCGGCGAGAGCCGGTACGGTTGTCGCCATCGAGATGGCCGCTGCGGCGAGAAGCTGGGTGATACGTTTCATCGCTCGTTCTCCTGGGTTGAGGCGACCGGTCAGCCTTTGAGACCGGTCATGGTGATACCCTCGACGAAGCGCTTCTGCGCGAGCAGGAATGCGGCGACGAGGGGAAGGGTGATGATCATGGTGGCGGCCATCAGCGCGCCGTAGTCGTCACCGGCCTCAGCTGCGCGGAAATACATCAGGCCGAGAGGCGGCGTGGCGTAGTCCTGCTTGGTGATGACGACGAGTGGCCAGTAGAGGTCGTTCCAGTGGGCGACGACCGAGAAAATCGAAAAGGCGGTGACGGCGGGCCAGGCATTCGGCACGATGACGCGTGCGACAATCCCGAGTTCCGACATGCCGTCCAGGCGCGCGGCGTGGATCAGATCGTCGGGCATCGACCGGAAGAACTGAAGGAACATGAAGATCGCGAAGACCGAGATCGAGAACGGAGCCACCAATGCGGTGTAGCTGTTGAGCAGCGACAGGCTATTGAAGCCGACATAGAGCGGCAGCGCGGTCGCGTGGATCGGCACCAGCAGGCCGAGCATGACGAGAACCATCATCAGCCGCGCCGCGCGGAACTTCAGCTTCGCCATGGCGTAGGCGCACGGAATGGCGATCAGCACCTGGAAGAAGAAGATCAGTCCGCAAACCAGCACGCCGTTCCAGAGAAGCGTCCCCATCGGCACGCGGGTCAGCGCCTTGGTGAAGTTGGCGACGTAGTAGAAATTCGTCGGGATCAGCGAGAGAGCGGACGTGAAGATCTCGCTCTGCGCCTTGCCTGCCGTCGACAGCATGAACACATAGGGCGCGAGGAACAGCAGCGCGCCGAAGGAAAGGAGTGCCAAGCGGCTGACGCGGCCGAGGGTCCACCGGTTGGCGGTCATCGTGTTTACGCTCATGAGTAGTGCACCCGGCGGTCGAGAACATTGTACTGGAGGAAGGTGAGGACCATCAGGATGGCGAGGAACACCACGGTCATCGCCGAGGCATAACCGACGCGCAGATAGACGAAGCCTTCCTGATAGATGCTGAAGAGCAGCACTTCGGATGCGTGGTTCGGCCCGCCCTGGGTCAGGGTCTGGACGGTTTCGAAGACCTTGACCGAGTTGATGATGCTGATCGTCGTGACGAACAGCGTTGTCGGTCCGAGCATCGGCCAGGTCACCAGACGGAACCGATCGAACGCCGAGCGGGCGCCATCGACTTCGGCTGCCGCATAGAGCTCACGCGGAATGGCGGTGAGGCCGGCCAGGAAGAGCACCATGTTGAAGCCGACGGATTGCCAGACACCGATGATCGACAGGCTGTAGAGCACGGTGCTGGAGGCTGCCAGCCAGTTGGGACCGGGGATGCCGACCAGCGCCAGCAGGCTGTTGATCGGCCCGATGGTCGGGTGAAAGAGATATTGCCAGACGGTCGCCATGGCGACGATCAGCGATGCCACCGGCAGAAAGTAGACCGTGCGGAAGAAGCTGCGGGCGGTGGTCTCGCCTTCGATCAGCAGAGCGACGACAAGACCGAGAACGATCGAAACAGGGGCTACGATCGCCGTATAGCAGGTCGTGTTCCACAGAGCCTTGCGGAAGGCGCGATCGTTGATCAGGTGCGCGTAGTTCTCGAAGCCGACAAAGCGAAACTTGCCCATGCCGAGCTCGAAATCCGTGAAGCCGAGTAGAACGACGGCAACCACGGGCAGCAGCACGAAAACGAAGATCAGGATGATGGCGGGCAGTGCCAGAAGCCAGGCGGTGCGCGCTTCGTTGCGTTCGCGCGCTGCGGTGGTCTTGCGGGTTGCAGGTGCGTCCATGGCGATGCTAGCCATGGGCCTTCTCCAAAGTCGCGTCGATCGTAATCGGGCTTGCCTTCAGGCGGCTGCCGTCCTCGGCAAAGACCATGGCCTTGTCCGCCGAAAGCGAGAGTGCGACGGGCATTCCAGCCGAGACGCCGCTCGCCTCTGCCGGCGAGAGCTTGGCGATCATGATTTCGCCGATCGCATCGAGCTTGCAGTAGAGGATGACCTCGGAGCCGAGGAACTCGATGCGCTCGACCTTGGCCGCAAGACCATGCTCACGATTATCCGCCAGGCGGACGAATTCGGGGCGGATCGCCAGGCTCACCGGCGTGCGGGTCGAAACCGGGGTGTGCAGTCCGAGCCTGACGCCACCGAAGGACACCATGCCGCTTTCGGCGAGCGCCGGTACGACATTGATGCGCGGCTGGCCGACGAAGCGGGCAACCTCTATATGCGCCGGATCATCGTAAATGACCTGGGGACTTGCCAGCTGAAGCAGGTTGCCGCCGATCATCACGGCCACGCGGTCGGCCATCGACAGGGCCTCGGCCTGGTCGTGGGTAACGTAGACCGTCGGCACGCCGGCGCGCCGATGCAGCTCGACAATCTCGCCGCGGGCGTGGACGCGCAGGTTCGCATCCAGGTTGGAAAGCGGCTCGTCCATAAGAAAGACACTCGGATGGCGCACCATGGCGCGCGCCAGAGCCACACGCTGGCGCTGGCCGCCCGACATCTGGCCGGGCTTTCGGTCGAGCAGATGGTCGATCTTCAGCGACTTCGCCATTTCGGCGACATCACGCGCGATCGCCGCGCTGATGGCGCGCTGGCCGGGAAGCATGGAGCCGACGAATGGCAGGCGCTGCGCGCCGGAGAGACGGCGCATGGCGAGCGGAACGGCAATGTTCTGGCCGGCCGTCAGATGCGGATAGAGCGCGTAAGACTGGAAGACCATCGCGATGTTGCGATCGGCGGCCGCAATGGCCGACATGTCCTCGCCGCCGATGATGGTCTGGCCCTGATCGGCGTGATCAAGACCGGCGAGTATGCGCAGCAGCGTGCTCTTGCCGCAACCCGACGGGCCTACCAGCGCGATGAACTCGCCCGGCTCGACGTCAAGGCTGACGCCCTTGAGGATGGCGTTGCCGGAGAAGGACTTGGTGATGCCGCGAAGGGAAAGCGCGCTCATTCCGCTCGCTCCCGCTGCTTCTTCGGCGCGGCCTGCGGATAGACCTCTTCCACGACGTCGTCGAGGAAGTAGGCGGTCATCCCGGGGACGGCGACCAGTTCAGTGGTGACATCGTCGCCAAGCTCGTGCACGGCCGCACCCACCAGGCGCTCGCCCGGCATTTCGCGCTCCATCGTATCGAGGATAAAGGCCGTCGGCGGCGCCCAGACGACGGAGGTCTGGCCGAATTCGCCCTTCCATGTCCAGTGCAGGTGGCCGCTGCCGAAGAGCGCGACGTCGTGGGCGGCGATCAGGTCGTAGAGCTTGCGGCGCTGCGTCGGGCGCACGCTCCAGTAACCGGTATCGCCTTCATTGGCGTCGTCCACGAACAGCGGCTTGTGCGCGAAGATCGCCACACGGCGGTCGCCGCGTTCGGCGAGCGTCTTCTGCAGCCAGTCGAACTGCGCCTGCTCTTCCGCGTCCTCGAAGCCCATCAGCAGGCTGTTGAGCCCGATGATGCGCCAATCGCCGATATCCTTGACCCAATAGTCGGGGCCGACGAGATTGCGCCAGCGCGCCAGACGTTCCGGATTGACCGGCTGAGCGGAGCCCGGGAGGTGGCCGACGTCGTGATTGCCGGGAACGATCAGCATGGGGATCGACACTTCGCGCATCAGATCCATGGAGAAGGTCAGATCTTCGTCCTTGTCTGCGCCGTCAACGCTGAGATCGCCGGTGTGGACGACGAGGTCAGCGCCGGTTTCCTCGATCCAGCGGACCAAGGGCGCCCAGTTGCCGTTGAAATGCGGCTTGTTGGGGCTCAGATGTGTATCGGTGATATGGATGATCTTCACGGCGCTTCTCCGGTTCCAAGCCGCCGGCCAAGCTCAGGCCAGCGACGTCTTCCGGCGCCTCTTTAGAGCGATCATGTGTCGTGGGCGTAACACGGCTTTCCAACCGCGTTTCATTTTCGTCATCGAATTGTCACCGCGCATCCGGGCCGCTTGTTAGTGCCTGAGATCAGGGCCAAAACCGCGCAAGGATCATCCATTCGATGCAGTGGATCGCGAGAAGGCAACAACCGTCATCTAACTGTAAAGGAAACATTCTAACTAGCTCCTGGGCATATTGCACAGCTGTGCAACGGGAGTTGAAAGATGAGCCAAGGCGCGTTTCTGGAATTGTGGTCGGTTGCCTGTAGATATGGCAACACCCAGGTTCTGGAGGACATAGACCTCAATATAGAGCGCGGGGAATTCGTCGCCTTGCTGGGGTCGTCTGGCTGCGGAAAGACGACATTGCTGCGTGTTCTGGCCGGCTTCGTGACGCCATCGTCGGGATCCGTCTCCGTGCGCCATCGCGAAGTGACGCACCTGCCGCCCGACAAGCGCGGCATGGCGCTCGTCTTCCAGTCCTACGCGCTCTGGCCACATATGACGGTAGCGCAGAATATCGGCTACGGGCTGAAGCTGAAGAAGGTCCAGCGCAGCGAAATCGACAAGCGGGTCTCCGCCATGCAGTCTCTTCTGGGGCTGGATGGGCTCGGAGCACGAAAGCCGGCGGCCCTGTCCGGCGGCCAGCGCCAGCGCGTGGCGCTCGGCCGTGCGCTCGCCGTCGATCCGGAGATACTGCTCCTTGACGAGCCGCTCTCCAATCTCGACGCCCGCATAAGGCTCAGCGTTCGCCACGAGCTGCGCGCGCTGCAGAAGCGCCTCGGCATCACCGCCGTCCACGTGACGCATGACCGCGAAGAAGCGATGGTGATGGCCGACAGGATCGTGATCCTCAATGCCGGCCGGATCGCCCAGCAGGGCACGCCTGAAGACGTCTACAACCGGCCAGCCTCGGCCTTCGTCGCGGCCTTCATGGGCGCTGAGAACGTGATCTCGCTGACCGGCGCGCCTGATGGCAACGACTTCGCTATCGCCGCAGGTCCAACGAATGCCGCAGGCCGCGTCGCCCTGATGGGGCGAGACCTCGCGCAAGGCACAGTCGAGGCGCGCTTCCGGCCGGAGGCGGCGCAAATCCTCTCTGCCGAGACCGCCGTTGTCGGGTCGGGCGTTACGTTCGATGGCGAGATCGCAGCCGTCAGCTATCCCGGCGGCCATTGGCGCCATGCCGTTCGCGTCGGCGACCGCGAGATCATGGCCGACGCGCCGCGTGCATTCGAGCCGGGCGAGCGCGTCCGCGTCCATGTGCCTGCCGAGGCCCTGTTCCTCTTCAATTCGCCGAGCACCCAGCCGGCAAATGCCATTTCCCGGGTTTTGCCCGGGAAAGTCCACGCCTGACCTTTTGATGCCTGACTTTCAGAACCTCACATTTTCATAACAAGGAGAAGCCTGATGCAGAGATTGAGGTATGCCGCTATCGCCATTGCTCTCGCGACGTTGCCGGTAAAGGCCGAAGAGCTCACGGTCGCCACCGCCGGCGACCAGAACATGGTCGATTACATCAACCAGTATCTCGGACCGTTGTTCGAGAAGGCCAATCCGGGCGACACGGTTCGCGCCGTCGGCACCGGCCCCGGTGATGCGGGTTCGCAGAAGATCTTGGAGCGTTTCGACGCGCAGGCCGCAGCCGAAGCCAAGGTCTGGGACGTCGACGTTGCCGTCGTGCACGAAAAGTTCGCCGGTCCGATGGTTCAGAAGGGCTACCTCGAGAAGTATCGCGGCAACATCAACACCGGCAAGCTCGTGACCCGCGGCAACGCGAAGAACGCGCTCGGCTCGGATGTCGATGGCTTCGTCATGCCGATGTTCAACAGCCAGACGGCAATCGCCTATAACCCGGCGCTGGTTCCGAACCCGCCGAAGAGCTACGCGGAACTCGCCGAATGGGCAAAGGCCCACCCGAAGCAGTTCGGCTATAACGGCATCAAGGGCGGCGCTTCGGGCGTGTCCTTCGTCATGGGCTGGGTTTATGCCTTCGGCGGCGGCGATGCCAATAACCTGATGACGGGTCCGTTCAAGCAGGAAGAAACCACGAAGTGGGACGGCGCCTTCAAGAGCCTCGCCGACTTCACCAAGAACGCGACGCTGACGCCTGGTAACGCCGGCACGCTCGATCTTCTCAGCCGCGGCGAAATCGCCATGGGCCCTGTCTGGGTCGACATGTTCTACAGCTGGCAGGCCAATGGCCAGCTGCCGCCGGAAATGAAGCTGGTGCTGCCGGCACCTGGCATGCCCGGCCAGCCGATGCACTATGTCGTTCCTGAAAAGTCGGGCCACAAGGCGCTTGCCGAGAAGTTCATCGCGCTCGCCACCAGCCCGGAAGTTCAGGCCGAAGGCATCGTCAAGCGCTTCAACTGGTATCCGGGTATCGACGCCAACTTCGTCAAGCCGAAGCTCGACGACGCGACCTGGAACAAGCTCTTCGTCGACATCACGCCGGATGATCTCGCCAACAACGGCAAGCCTTTCCCGATCGCGCCTTACAACACCGCGATCCTCGAAGCCTACGAAAAGTCCGTAAAGTAAGCCTGCGAACCGCCTTCTTTCCCGGAAGAAGGCAGTTCGATGGACTGGATGAGAGGTGGCACACGGTGTCGTCGTCCTTTCGGCGGCGCCGATCTTTGTCACCGCCTCCTCTCATCCGCCTCGCTCGCGTCTCAAGGTCGTAACATGTCGAAACGCCTACTCGGTCTCCTGCTTGTCCTGCCTGCGCTGGCGGTCATCGCAGCCCTGTTCATTCTTCCACTGATCATGTCGGCGGTGGGCGCCTTCAGGGTGGAGGGGGGAGCGCTCGGCTTCGACAATTTCGTCAAGACCTTCGACCTCTACACCAGCGACATCATCTTTACCGTTGTCATCGTCGGTCTCTCGACCGTGCTGATCGGCCTCGGCTCGATCGCGATTGGCGGCTATCTGACGCTCGGCGAGCATCCGCGTGCCGTTGCGATCCTGCGCTGGCTCTATCGCTGGCCGATGTTCATCCCGTTCATCGTCGTCGGCCAGATCCTGCGCACATTTCTCTCGAAGAACGGCATGATGAACAACACCGCCGTCAGCCTCGGCCTGATGAACCCGCTTGATGCCGTGAGTTTCCTCGACTGGCGCGGTATCGTCATCGCCTTCGTCTGGAAGCAGACGCCGTTCGTGGCCTTGCTCGTCGCCGGTGCGATGGCCTCCATCAACCGCGACACCATCGAGGCGGCCCGCAATCTCGGCGCGTCGAAATTTCGGCTGCTGTTCGAGATCATCGTGCCGCAGGTCGCCGTCACGCTCACTGTCGGCCTGATCCTTTCCTTCGTGACCATGATGTCGGTGCTCTCGGTGCCTTTGATGATCAACGCACAATCGCCAACGATGCTGACCGCCGATATCGCCTTCCGCGTCAACGCCTATGGCGACTATGGCGTCGCCAACGCGCTCGGCCTCGTCTCGCTGGTGCTCGCATCATCCGTCGCCTGGATCTATCTCCGCCAAAGCCTGAAGGAGCGCGCGTGATGACGACGGTTTCTCGATCGCGAGCCTCTCTCGCTGCGCTGTGGTGGGTGCCGCGCGGCATCGTCTTCGGCCTGATGGCCTTTTTCATCTTTGGCCCGCTCGCCAATCTGGTTTTGTGGACAGTCGCGGAGAAATGGTACTTTCCGCATAGCCTGCCGCTGGAATACGGCTTCAGCTCCTGGGTAAAGGTCTTCGCGCCGCGCGGTGGAGCGCTGGATTCGCTGCGCAACTCACTTGTCGTTGCGGTCTTGACTGTCATCGTCTCGCTGCTTCTCGCCATTCCGGCGGGCTATGCGCTGGCGCGCCTGAAGCTGCCGCTGCGCAGCGTAATCCTGCTCGCCTTCCTCATCCCGCAGGCCTTCCCGAACCTCACCGTCTACGTGAACGTCGCGCGCATCTTCTATGAGATCGGCCTCAACGGCACGATCCCCGGCGTCGTCCTCGTGCATGTCTTGCACGGCTTAGTCTACGCGGTGTGGATCGCCACAGCGGCCTTTTCGGCGATCGATGCGGAACTCGAGCAGGCGGCGCGCGTAACCGGGGCAGGGGCCTTGCGGACCTTTTTCGACATCACCCTGCCGCTCGCCGCTCCCGGCCTGATGGCAAGCGCGATCTTCGTCTTCCTGGAAAGCCTCGACGAATTCACCGGCAGCTACTTCGTCGGCGCGCCCGATGTGAACATGCTGCCGTTGCTGCTCTACACGACGGCCTCTGGCGGCAATTACCAGATCGCCTCGATAACGGCGCTGCTGCTGCTGATCCCGTCGCTCGTCTTTATGCTGATCGTCGAGCGGTTCCTGAAGGCGGATGTGCTATCACGCGTCGGACACTGAGGCTTCATCTGCTCGGAGGCGACTACGATCTTGCTGCCGAGGTCGTGGGAGCGACCTTGTAGACGTCGTCTCCGACGAAGACGATGACATAGCCGCCACGCCCGGCTGCTTCCGTCGCCCATGATGTCAGCTGGGTGGCGTATGGCTCCTGGCGCCACGCTTGTGGATGGTTGGGATCGACGAGCACCGTGAGCTGATCACCCTGGCCGTAGACCATCATCTTTGCCGCCGTCGGCTCCCATTCAGGGCCGAGATCATGATCGGTCATCCAGGAGCATAGGAAGTCACGACAGAGCTCTGGGCGATCGTCATAGATGCGGCAGCCTTGGTCCGTGACGCAGTTCACGCACAGCATATTCGCAGGCTTCGAGAGCTGGTCGATCTCCGGCAGCCGACAGCACAAAGTGCAGGTGCCGCAGGAGCGGGGTTCCATGCCGGATGTCGTGATGTCGGTCATCGCGGGCAACGGGTCACGTTCCGCTCCCATCGGGAATACCCGATCTCGGTGCGATCCTGACTTCGGCCCCATAGGCCTCCCGCATCTCGCTTTCCTCGCCCGGCCGGCGATCGGCGGCGTGGTGGAGCAGCGTCGATGCGTATCCCGCAGCATGGGTCCCCTCGATCAGCGTCACGTCGGCATTGCCGGGATTATAGGATCGCTCGAACCAGTCGACCGGTTGCTGCAGGAAGTTCATCTCGAATGCCCGGTTGGTAACACCGTGGCCGACGATGATGACGGTGTCGTCGCCATCGCGGGCGTCGTGCAGTGCCGTCTGGATAAACAGGCGCATGCGCTGCGCGACATCGGCACGGCTCTCGCCATCCGGCGGCCGCGCGTAGAACTTTCCGCTGTTGTTGCGCAGCCTCGCCCATTTCTCGAACTCGTCGGGAAATTTCTGCCTCTGCTCCGCGTGGTCGTAGATCTCGGTGAAAAGGCCGAAATCCTGCTCGCGCAAGAGATAGTCTTCCCGGACCTTGCCTATGAGGTCAGGCTGCAGAACCTCAAGCAGCGCGTCCTTGGTCTGGCGGGTTCTTAGAAACGGCGAATACCAGACTTGTAGCTGTCGAACGTCGGCCAAGGTCTTGAGGTGGGAGGCTATCGCCTCGGCGGCACCGATGGCCTGCCGGTGTCCCCATCTGGTCAGCGGGACATTGTGATCGCCGAACTGGCCGTAAGCCCGCTCATCAAGATTGCCGAGGGATTCGCCGTGGCGAACGAGAAAGATGCGCATCATGCGGCCCGGATTGTCCGAAATGGAATCGCCGTATCATGAACGGTGCGGTCGGCCGGGGCAACGCCGCAGATGTCGGGCGCGAAGGCCCGACCGCGTTATCGACGTCGGCGCAGCTCGCTGCGCAGTACGAAAACCAGCAGGCCGGCCACCATCGCGGCGAGGGCGAACCAGGTCAGCGCATACTGGAGATGGTTGTTGGGGAAGCTGACCTGCGTCAGGCCGCCAACGGGAAAACCACCCGGATTGGCGGTGGCATCGGCATCGATGAAGTAGGGGGCGATATCGGTGACACCACGCTTGGCGGCCATCGCGTCCACGTCGCGCGAGTACCAGCGGTCGTTCGCGGGATCGTTTGACTTGATGAAGGTGCCGCCAGGCTCGTTGAGGCGGAGCAAACCGGTGATCTTGACGGGGCCGGAGACCTGGCCGTCGAGGCGCGTGTTCACATCGCGCTTGTCCGTCGGCACGAAGCCGCGGTTGATCATCACGGATGTGCCATCGGCGAGCGTCAGGGGCGTGATCACCCAATAGCCGGCGCCAAGTGCCGTTGCCGCGTAGACGAGGCTCTCCTTGTCGTTCAGCAAGGTGCCTTCAGCCGTTACGCGGCGGTATTCGTCATTTTCTTTTGTGATATTTCCCCAGTCAGCGCGGGTGGGGGCGGCCACCGGTTCGGCATGGATGCGCTGATCGACACGTGCGATCAGATCCAGTTTCCAGGCGCGACGTTCGACCTGCCAGACACCAAGCGCGAAAACCGCGCAAAGAACGACGACGAGGAAGCCGCAGAAGATCGTGAGAGCGATCGCCGAACGACGTTTGGGAGCTTGGTCTGCAGGGGAGTTTGTCAAGGTCTTAAACCGTAACGGGCGGCGTTGCCGCCGCCCGTCCATTGTGCCCGTCAGGGCATGTTTTTCATCATTTCCGGGTTCATCGGCATCATGTTTGTATTGAGATGATGCATGACCCAGAGCGAGCCGGAGAGTGCGATGACCACGAGCAGGATCGTGAAGATCAGCGCCAGCAGCGTCCAGCCACCCTCGGAGCGAGAGTTCATGTGCAGGAAGAAGATCATGTGAACGACGATCTGGATCACGCCGAAAATCATGATCAGGGCAGCGGTGACAGCCTTGCTGTCGAAGACGCCGGCCATGACGAGCCAGAACGGAATGGCCGTCAGGATGACCGACAGGACGAAGCCGATCATGTAGCTCTTGAAGCTGCCGTGCGCTGCTTCATGCCCATGGCTGTGCCCATGATGGGCTTCGTGAGCATCCTCGTGTGCGGGTGCGTGCGAACTCATCCGAGTACTCCCATAAGATAAACAATCGAGAAGACGCCGATCCAGACCACGTCAAGGAAGTGCCAGAACATCGAAAGGCACATCAGGCGACGCTTGTTCTCGGGGATCAGGCCGTGCATCGAAACCTGCACCATCAGCGTCACCAGCCAGATGATGCCGAAGGTGACGTGCAGACCGTGCGTGCCGACCAGCGTGAAGAAGGCCGACAGGAACGCCGAACGCTGCGGGCCCGCACCTTCGTGGATCAGGTGGATGAACTCGTAGAGTTCGAGCGCGATGAACACGGCGCCGAACACGCCGGTGACGGCGAGCCAGAACAGTGTTTCAGCCTTCTTCGCCCGCTCCATCTGCAACATGGCGAAGCCATAGGTGATGGAGGAGAGGAGAAGCATGGAGGTGTTGATCGCCACCAGCGGCAGATCGAAGAGATCTGCCGGCGACGGGCCGGCCGCATAATTGCGGCCGAGAACGGCGTAGGTGGCGAACAGGATCGCGAAGATCAGGCAGTCGCTCATCAGGTAGAGCCAGAAACCCAGCATGGTGCTGTTTTCCGGGTGATGCTCTTCCGTCAGGTAGAATTCGGGCTTCTCAGCCGTATCGATTGCAGAGTTGCTCATGATCTTACACCTGCTCGGCAAGCAGCTTGGTGCGCTTGTCTTCCGTTTCCACGACTTCCTCTACTGGGATGTAGAAGTCACGCTTGTAGTTGAACGTGTGACCGATGGTGATCACGAGCATGGCGACGGCCGAGAGCACGACGAGCCACCACATGTACCAGATCATCGCGAAGCCGAAGACGACGCTCAGAGCACCGAGGATGACACCGGTACCAGTGTTCTTCGGCATGTGGATCGGCTTGAAGCCTTCCGTCGGACGGACGTGGCCGCGAGCCTTCATGTCGTACCAGCTGTCATGATCGTAAACGATCGGCGTCATCGCGAAGTTGTAGGCCGGAGGCGGCGACGAGGTCGACCACTCGAGCGTACGGGCACCCCACGGGTCGCCTGTCGTGTCACGCAGCTCTTCGCGCTTCAGGAAGCTGACGACGAGCTGGATCAGGAACGAACCGATACCGAGCGCGATGAGGAAGGCGCCGAAGGCAGCGATGATGAACCAAATCTGCAGCGAAGGATCTTCGAACTGCGACATGCGGCGGGTTACGCCCATCAGGCCGAGAACGTAGAGCGGCATGAAGGCGAAGTAGAAGCCGACCAGCCAGAACCAGAAGGACATCTTGCCCCAGAACGGATCGAGCTTGAAGCCGAAAGCCTTCGGGAACCAGTAGGTCACGCCGGCCATCAGACCGAACACCACGCCGCCGATGATGACGTTGTGGAAGTGGGCGATGAGGAACAGCGAGTTGTGCAGCACGAAGTCGGCCGGCGGGATAGCCAGCATGACGCCGGTCATGCCGCCGATGACGAAGGTCACCATGAAGCCGATCGTCCACAGCATCGGGACTTCGTAGCGAATACGACCGCGATACATCGTGAACAGCCAGTTGAACATCTTCGCCCCTGTCGGGATCGAAATGATCATCGTGGTGATGCCGAAGAACGAGTTCACGCTTGCGCCCGAACCCATGGTGAAGAAGTGGTGCAGCCAGACGAGGTACGACAGGATGGTGATGACGACGGTGGCGTAAACCATCGAGGCATAACCAAACAGGCGCTTGCCGGTAAAGGTCGCGACGACTTCGGAGAAGATACCGAAGGCAGGCAGCACGAGGATGTAAACTTCCGGGTGACCCCAGATCCAGATGAGGTTCACATACATCATCGGGTTGCCACCAAGGTCGTTGGTGAAGAAGTTCGTGCCGGCGTAGCGGTCGAGCGACAGCAGCGCGAGCGTTGCGGTCAGGATCGGGAAGGAGGCGACGATCAGCACGTTGGTGCAGAGCGAGGTCCAGGTGAAGACGGGCATCTTCATCATGGTCATGCCGGGCGCGCGCATCTTCACGATCGTCGCGATCAGGTTGATACCCGACAACGTCGTTCCGATACCGGCGACCTGCAGGCCCCAGATGTAATAGTCGACGCCAACGCCAGGGCTATATTCGACGCCCGAGAGCGGCGGATAGGCCAGCCAGCCGGTACGCGCGAACTCACCGATGAACAGCGACATCATGATCAGGACGGCGCCGGCCGTCGTCATCCAGAACGAGAAGTTGTTCAGGAAGGGGAAGGAGACGTCGCGTGCGCCGATCTGAAGCGGAACCACGAGGTTCATCAGGCCGGTGACGAACGGCATGGCCATGAAGAAGATCATGATGACGCCGTGGGCCGTGAAGACCTGGTCGTAGTGATGAGGCGGGAAAATGCCGGGATTGCCGTTAAAGGCCATCGCCTGCTGGGTACGCATCATGAGGGCGTCGGCAAAGCCGCGCAGCAGCATGACCAGAGCAAGAATGACATACATGATGCCGATCTTCTTGTGGTCAACGCTGGTGAACCACTCTTTCCAGAGATAGGTCCAGAGTTTGAAGTAGGTGATGAGACCGAGGACCGCGATCCCGCCAACCACGACCGCGCCAAACGTGGCGACGAGAATTGGCTCGTGGTAGGGGATTGCCTCGATCGTCAACCGGCCGAAGATCAACTTCAGAAGGTCAGGATTGGAAAACATGGAGTAACCCGTTCATTGGTGTCTTTTAGACGCAAAGCGCCAGGTTGAATTATTTGGTCGCAGCAGGCGCGCTCGCGTCGGACGACGGCATGGTATGGCCGTCGTGCTGCATGGTCGAACCGGACATGGTCATGCCGGGCATGTTTTCCATGTTGTCGGCGCCATGGGCGGGGGCATCGCCTGCGGCAGCTGGCTCGGGAAGGTGGATGCCGTCGATCGGCTCACCGTCGAATTTCAGCTTGTCGCGGTTCTCATGGCTTTCCTTGCCGGCGCCGCCCATCATGTCGATGTGCATCATTTCGCTCATGCACATTTTGCCGGGGGTGGCGCACATGTTCAGGATCGCGTTGAAGAGATCCTTGTCGGCGGTGGCGAAGTAGCGAACCGGCTCGCGCTCGCTCGGACGTTCGAGCTTGAGATAGGCGTCGCGGTTCAGCGCGGTGCCCTGGTTCTTGACCTGAGCCACCCAGCTTTCGAAGCCCTGCTGGTTCATGCCATGGAACTTGAAGCGCATGTGGGAGAAGCCAGCGCCGCTATAGTTCGCGGAGAAACCGTCGTACACGCCTTCCTTGTTGATGACGGCGTGCAGCTTGGTCTGCATGCCAGGCATCGCGTAGATCTGGCCAGCGAGTGCGGGAATATAGAACGAGTTCATCACTGACGACGCGGTGATCTCGAAGTTGATCGGAACGTCGACCGGAGCCGCCAGTTCGTTGACGGTTGCAATGCCCAGTTCCGGGTAGAAGAACAGCCATTTCCAGTCGAGAGCGACGACCTGGACGGTCAGGGGCTTTACGTCGGCGGGAATCGTGCGCTCCGCATCGATGCGGTCGAGCGGACGGTACGGATCGAGCTTGTGCGTGGTGATCCAGGTGATCGCACCAAGCACGACGATGATCGCGAGCGGAGCGGACCAGATGACCACTTCGAGGCGCGTGGAATGATGCCATTCCGGATCATACGTGGCGGAGGTGTTCGACTGGCGGTAGCGCCAAGCGAAAAACAGCGTCAGACAAATCACCGGGATGATGATCAACAGCATCAGCAGGACTGATACGATGATCAGGTCTCGCTGTTGCATGGCGATATCGCCGGAAGGCGACATGACCACCAGGTTACATCCTGCGAGCATGAAAAACAGCGGCAGAATGACGAGATGGCGGGAAAACTTTGACAGCTTTTGCACGTCGTTATTGCTCTTTTTGTTTCGTCCGATCCGCGACTAAAGCACTATAACTAGTAGCAACATGAGGTGTTTGGTCGCAGCGCAGCAGAATTGCCGCAGTGCGGGATACGACGGAGCGCGTGCGATGTCAAAAACTTGAAGCGGCGAAAAGAGGCATTTTTTGCACGCCGCCGCATTCGTGCAACTATATATCCCCGAAAGCCCCTTCGGCCACCGTTCCGGCGCTTATTTTAGCGCTTTCGCGCACAATTCTTCATGTGGCGCTAATTTTCGAAGCCGGTCATAAACTATTTCTGCATTCCACCCTTGATAAGCACGACAGTTAGTTCAAAATCTTACCTGAGACGCTTTGCCGCAAGCGTCTTAACGAGGGAGGCGTTTTGAATATGGCTACTGTGACTAACTATGGTCCTTCGTCCACGTCGATGGAACGTGACGCGAGACAAATTCATGCTGATAAGCCGGTTTCGCCGGGCAGCATTGCAATCGGTGTCGTCATTGGACGCACATCCGAATTCTTTGATTTCTTCGTCTACGGGCTGGCCTCGGTGCTGGTCTTTCCGCAGCTTGTCTTTCCGTTCGCGCCGGACAGGTTGACAGCCACACTTTATTCCTTTGCGATCTTTTCGCTTGCATTCCTGGCACGTCCGGTCGGTTCGGTGGTCTTCATGACGATCGACCGCCTGTATGGCCGCGGCACCAAGCTCACCATCGCCCTTTTCCTGCTCGGCGGATCCACTGCATCCATTGCGTTCCTGCCGGGTTATAACGAGATCGGCGTCTGGTCGATCGCGCTTCTGGCGCTGTTTCGATTGGGGCAGGGTTTCGCGCTCGGCGGCGCATGGGACGGCTTGGCGTCGCTCTTGGCGCTAAACGCGCCAAAGAATCACCGTGGCTGGTACGCGATGATCCCGCAGCTTGGCGCGCCAATCGGCTTTGCGCTGGCCAGCCTGCTGTTCGGCTATTTCGTCGCCAATCTGTCGTCGGAAGACTTCCTCAGCTGGGGCTGGCGCTATCCGTTCTTCGTCGCTTTCGCCATCAACGTCGTCGCGCTCTTCGCGCGGCTGCGCCTGGTGATGACGACGGAATTCGGCACGGCGCTGGAACAGCACGAGCTCGAAGCAGCCCCGATTCGCGATGTCGTGCGCATCCACGGCCGCGATATCCTGATCGGCGCCTTCGTGCCGCTTGCAAGCTTCGCGATGTTCCACCTCGTGACCATCTTCCCGCTTGGCTGGATGAGCCTTTACGGCGACCAGCCGATCGGTGCCTTCATGCTGGTCCAGACAGTCGGCGCCATGGTCGGGATCCTGACGATCATCGCGTCCGGCCTGATGGCTGACCGTATCGGTCGGCGCGGACAGCTGGCGGTGTGCGCGGTGCTGATCGCGATCTTCAGCTTCGTCGGTCCAATCATGCTCGGCTCAGGCTCGAATGGCCACGATGCCTTCGTGATCATCGGCTTCGGCGTCCTCGGTCTGTCTTTCGGCCAGGCCACGGGCTCGATCTCGTCGCGCTTCGGCCGGGGTTACCGCTACACCGGTGCGGCGTTCACGTCCGACCTGGCCTGGCTCGTCGGCGCCGGCTTCGCGCCGCTGGTCGCGCTCAGCCTGTCCAGCCGCTTCGGCCTGACCTTCGTCGGCTACTACCTGCTGTCAGGCGCGATCTGTACGCTGGCGGCCCTGGCCTTCAGCCGGGCGCTTGAGCAGCGTGACTGATTAATCTCCGCCAATAAAGAAAGCCCTCCTGAACCAATGTTCGGGCGGGCTTTCTGCGTTTCCGTATAGACGGAAAGAGGTGACCTAGTTCACCGGCTCCGGCTTCTTTGCAGCGCGCGCGGCGGTCAGTTCGGCGGTCGTGTGGTTCAGGCGGTCCGCGAGGACGCGCATGATCTCGACGGCCATCTCGGGAAAGTCGCTCAACAGCTTTAGGAAATGCTCCTTGCTGATGCGCAACACTTCAAGCGCCGACGTGGCACGAACTGTTGCGGTACGTGAGACGTCGCAGAGGATCGCGATCTCGCCGACGATGGAATTGGGATCGACATCGGCGACCTTGATATCGCCGGCGGGAGAACGAACGAGAATGTCGGCTGTCCCCGAGAGCACCACATAGGCTGCGTCGCCCGGGTCGCCTTGTCGGAACAGATCCTGACCGGCGCTATATGTCATGCGGTCCGAGGTGAAGGCCAAAAGTTTGAGCTTGGCTGGTGCAATCCGTGAAAAGATCGGCACGCGCCGCAGCATCTCGACTTCGTCTCTTAGCAGCATGAGCTTATTTTCTCCCTGCGCGCTCGTGGCGCGCTTGCTAGAATGACGTGCGTCCTTTTTGGCAGGACGTCACTTTTGTAGCCCCTGTAGAATATTACGATAACAGTTCCTTGAACATCCCGTTCTGTTCGGAAAGTTCCGGAAAATTACCGGCCTCGACCAGGCTTCCTCGGTCGAAAAGCAGGATCCGATCGAAAAGGGCGGCCAGTCTGGCGTTCGAAAGAACCCAGACGATCGCCGGCCGCTCGCCCTCGTGATGCAGCTCGTTGACGAGGTTGTTGGTGATCTGGTCCTGCACGCGCTGGTCCAGCGCCGACAGCGGCCGGTTGAGAATGATGTAGTCCGAACGCCTGAGCAGCGTTCGTGCCAGGTTCAGCTTCTGGCGCTGAACCATCGTCAACCGCTTGCCGCCGGAACCGACATCGAACTCAAGCCCGATCGACAGCACGTCGTCGAAGAGATCGAGCGTTTCGAAGAGGCCGACCATGATCGACCGGATGCTCTCGGACGCGTCGGCGCGCTGGTAGGCGATACGGCCGAACAGCACGTTGTCCATCAGGCTCGCCGACGAGATGAAGTGCTCTGGGTCGTAGCGCTCGATAACGGCCGCCAGATCATCCGGAATATTCTCGTGAAACTGCTTACGCGCACTGACGATCTTGGCCGTCAGCTCGTCGGTCAGTAGACCGAAGCGGTGGCGGGGTTCGATATAGGCGAAGCTCAACCGGATGATGGCCGATCGCTCTTCCGGCGTCGCGTCGTCGAACTTGCGGCTGCTGAGCTTCTGCAACAGTGCCTGATAGGTCGGAATGTCGTCCGCCGTCATGAAGGTCAGCTGCTGGAAGAACGGGTGGTCCGGCGGCAGATCGTGGAAGAGTTCGACCGCATTCTCGGCGATCTCCAGGCCCATGGCGTAGAGGTCGTTGCTCAGTCCCGTTTCCCGGAAGAGTGTCTGGAAATAAGGATGCGCCGCCAGGCGCCTGTTGTTCATGATCGGCCGCTTCATCGAGCCGAAAAGCAGGTTCTCGCCGACGGTCGCCTGCGCGTTGTAGCTATCGAAGTCGAAGGGAACGACAATGTTGCCGAGCTCCGACTGCTGCATCTTCTCGCGCAGCGCGGCGCGCAGATCGACGATATGTTCGGCAAGCTTGGTGTGGACGTGCGTGTCGACAGTCGAGCGCAGCGCGAGGTCGAGAATGTCCTCGGTGATCAGCACAGCGTCAAGAGCCGGGCGCATGGCCGTCAGGATATCGCCCGGGCCGGTGGCACCGGCCGCACGGTAGTCCACCCAGTCGCTGTTCGGATCGAGCGTCGGGTTGCCGGCCTTGATCGCTTCGGCGGCATGCCACTTCGCTTCCTGGGCCGTCTGCTCGTCGTATTCGGGATCCTTAAGCGGCGCGTGCTTCAGGCCATAAAGAAGGTTGTCGCGCAGCGTCCCCTGGAAGAAGTAGAGATCGGACGAGGCATAGGAAATCCGGCGGCCCGAAACCGATTCCGGCAGTTCCAGCAAGTCCTTGCCGTCGATGGTGATACGGCCCGAGTTGGGCCAGACCACGCGGCCGAGCGCCTCGGCGAAGGCTTCCGCGCCGCTCGAATTGGGGCCGACGACGGCGACCGTCTCGTTCGGCTTGATTTCGACGGAGACGTGATCGATCAGCTTGGCGCCGCTGTCGTCGCTGACGGCAAGATTGGTCACGACGATGGGTGCCGCCAAGGCCGCGACATCTTCGATGGCGACCTTGTGGATGCTGTCGTCGATCAGCGGCTCGACATTGAACTGCTCGTAGACCTGCTGGTACTTGACCTGCACGTCCTGACGCATCTGGTCCCAGTCGATCAGTTCCTTCAGCGGCCCCGGCAGATCCTTGTAGGCGCTGATGACGGCCACCAGCTGCCCGATATCCAGTCGCCCTTGAAGCGCCAGATAGCCGCCGATCGCGTAGAACAGGAACGGGGTCACCTGCGCCAGGAAGTTGTTCAGGAACTTGACCAGGAACTTCCACTGATAGAGATCGTAGCGGATCGAGAAGATGAGCCCGAGGCGCGCCGCGATGTCGGCGCGTTCCAGGTTCGACGTGTCGTTGCCGTGGATTGTTCCGATGCCATCGACAATCTCGCCGACGCGGCCGGAAAGCTCGCGCGCCGTCAGCTGGCGCTGGCGGCCGAGTTCCAACAGTCGCTTGCGCATGCGGGGAATGACGACGGCCTGAACACCGACAATCGCAGCCGCGATCATGCCCAGCCAGAAGTTCTGCACGATGATGAAGGCGAGGGCCGTCAGCGCCTGGCCGCCGAGTAGGGCGGGCGAGACGAAGGCGTCTCCGGTGAAGCCGCCCATGGGCTCGACTTCGTCCTTGATCATGGTGGCGATTTCAGCGGACTTCACGCGCTTGAAGTGATTGGGCGGAAAACGCAGAACCCGGTCGATCAGCTGAAAGCGGATACGCCGTAGCATGCGCTCGCCGAGCCGGCCCTTGTAGGTGTTGATGTAGAACTTGAAGAGACCGTTGAGCACCACGAGCGCAAGGAAAACCAGGCTGAGCGCCATCAGCATCTGCTCGCGGCCGAGCTGGATGCCCTG
Organism: Rhizobium sp. 16-449-1b; assembly: GCF_017741935.1. Classification (GTDB taxonomy): domain Bacteria; phylum Pseudomonadota; class Alphaproteobacteria; order Rhizobiales; family Rhizobiaceae; genus Rhizobium. The sequence goes on from NZ_JAGHMH010000028.1 coordinate 566,748, forward strand.
GAAGAACTCCACCTTTCCGATCAGCGGAAACGTGTAGGAGAGATGCATGAAGGTCTGCGTGGCGCCTTCACCCTCGAAGCCCGAGCCCTGAATAGGTCCGTTGACGATCTGCTTGGGCAGGTCGAACGACAGGAAGTAGGGCACCATAGAGAGCGCGACGACCGCCAGAATCCAAAGCTGCTGCAGCCGCGTGTTCGACCAGATGTAGCGCGCGAGGCTTTTTTCCATTGCTAACCGTCGATTGTCTGGAAAATTTGAGACATCAATCCTGCACGAGAGGGCGGTGGTACCGAGAACAGGATCATGCTACCGGATCGCTCAATAAAAACAACGCGAAGCGACGTGTATTGCTGGACACCGATTCACGCGAGAGTCTGTTTTATATCACATGATTTTCATAAAGGGCGAGAGTTTCACGCGAGCATAGCGCGAATGATTTCGGCCGTTCGTCTCGCGCCTTCGAGGTCGATAGCAAGATCGGTTGCGCGACGCTTCGGAGCCGCAAGTGCTGCGCTCACCGCCGTCGCCACATGATCCGCCGTCAACCCTTTTTCAGGCAGCAACTCGGCCAATCCCAGCTTGGCAAGGCGTTCGGCTCTGACCGTCTGCTCGGTTTCCCCGCCTGCGACGAACGGGATCAGGATCGGCCGGCAATCGGTCCGCATGAGGTCGCCCACCGTGTTGTAGCCAGCCTGCGAAATGGAAACGCGCGCGGCGCCAAGCAGCGAGGGGAAATCCTTACGGAACCGGACGAGCGTGACATTGGACGGGATCGCTTGCGACAGCGCTGCGAAATCCGTCTCCGGCAGGTTCGGGCCGCTGATCAGCAGCCAACGCAGATCGGCCGGGAGCATCTTCGCGGCTTGGCCGGCTGCGTTCAACAGCTCCATCCCAACCGCGCCGCCGCCGGCGGAGGCGATAATGTCGAACGTCTCCGATGCCTGCCTAGGCGGAGGCGGTGCAACGATGCCGGTGTAGGAGACCTTGTCGGCGATGTCAGCTGTCAGCGGGAATGTGTCTTCGAGGCGGACGAAATCGGGGTCGCCGTGAACGAGCACGCCATCGAAATGCGCCCGCACCAGACCGACGGTCTCGGCGTCGCGCCCAGCCTTGCGGTTCTCCTGCAAGATGTCGCGCACGGAACTCAACAGCTTCGGTCGCGGGTTCGACGCTTCGATGGCTTCGATCAAAGGCAGAAGTTCAAAGCGCATCTGCCTGCGCCCAAACGGAAAAGCCTCGATAATGACGACGTTGGGGCGCGCATCGTGAAACGCCTGCAGCAGCAGATCGCGCCGCCGGTCAAGGAAATCCTGGTCGACGGCAACGCCGCGTTCATCGGCAAGCCCGGAGAAGCCGGCATTGCTGGCCACCACGGGCGGCAATGCCACCGTCTTCAGCCCCGCCGCCGGGAAGCCCGCAACGGGCAGGCCGCCGGTCACGACGGTGACATCGAAGCCGTCATTCTGCAGGGCATTGGCGATGCGACTTGCGCGCGCGATGTGGCCGATGCCGAGCAGGTGCTGAACGTAGAAGAAAACTCTGGGAGCGCTCATGATGCTTTCTGCCACTCCTGTTGGAACAGCTGGCTGAGCTGATCAATGCTGGCGTTATAGTCGAAGTGGCTGCGCACGCGCATCTCGGCGGCGTCACCCAACCTTTGCCGCAAGGCGGGATCGCGAATGGCTGTCTCAAGCGCTTTCGCCAGCGCCTTGGGATCATCGGGTTCGACCAGCAGCCCATTCTCGCCATCGACCAGCAGTTCCGGCACGCCGGACACGGAGGTGGAGATGCAGGGCAATCGCTGGCTGGATGCCTCGACGAGAACGTTCGGCAATCCGTCACGATCGCCATTGGCCGCGATGCGGCAGGCGAGCGCGAAGAGATCGGCGCGGCGATAGTGATCCAGCACGTCTTCCTGCGCGAGCGCTCCCTTCCAGGTGATGCGCTCGGATAGTTTGAGCTCGCTTGCCAGCGCCTTCAGCTTCGCCAGTTCATCACCGCCGCCAATATGCTCGAAACGCCAGTTCAGATCGCTGGGCAGGAGCGCTAGCGCGCGCAGCAAGGTGTCATAGCCCTTCTTCTCCACCGCGCGCCCGACACTGAGCAGGAAGACGGGTTTCGTCGGGTCGCTGCCATCCTGGCCGGATCGTTCGCCTGCGAAATGGCCGAAGCGGGCGAGATCGAGGCCGTGATAGCTAAGATGAACCGCGTCCTTTCGCGATGTCAGCGTGCGCATGTGCTGGTAGCCATTGCGGGTGCAGGTCACGGCCCATCGGGCGCTTGATAGCTTTTCCGTCAGCTCCCAGTCAGGTGATGTCCAGATGTCCTTGGCGTGCGCCGAGCAGGTCCAAGGCACCCCGGTCAAAAGGCTCGCATATTCGGTGACGGAGGCGGGCGTGTGGATGAAGTGGGCGTGCAACCACTCTCCGTCATCCGGCCATTCGCGCGCAAGCACCATTGCCTGTCCAAGTCTGCGAAAGCGATTGCGCGAGATGTCGCGTGGCAAGTCCTTGAAAAAGCGCTTCATCAGCCCGCCGAATCCCGGTTTCTTGAAGCTGGCAAACAGCCCCTTCAGCACCCTGAGCGGCTCTTCGTGCAGATATTCCGGCAGGTAGACGACACGTGCCTTGATCTCGTCATGGACGGGATGGCGCTTCTTGTCGGTCGGGCGGCGCATGGAGATCAAGGTCAGGTCGAAACCGGCTTTTTCAAGACCCAGCAATTCCTGCGCGATGAAGGTTTCCGAAAGGCGTGGATAGCCCTTCAGGACGACAAGCAGTTTCCGGCGTGGCGGCAATGATACGACTTTCACTCGGCGCCGACGACGGAAAGGTGGCGGCCACGGTTGTCGAGCCAGCTGCCGACTGTCTCGGAGATATGGTTGAGGCCCTCAAGCCGCATGTTGGATCCGCTCATCGAGGGCGGCTGGCGGTGTGGCAGGCGCTTCAGCGCGTCGGCCATGACGGCGGCATCGGCCGATGCTTCCGGCAGAAGCATCTCGACGAGGCCAAGGTCGCTGGCGCGCTGAGCGCGCAGCAGTTGCTCTTCGCGCGGCTTGACGCGGGGCACGATCAGCGCCGGTTTATCGAAGGAGAGGATTTCGCAATAGGTGTTGTAGCCGCCCATCGCCACAACGCCGGCAGCACCCGCGATCAGCTCTTCCATGTTGTTGTCGAACTCGATCACCTGGATATAGGGGATCTTCGACCCCTTCTGGACCAGCGTCGTGCGTTCGGCAGCAGGCATATAGGGGCCGAGCACGACCAGCGCTTTCTGCTGCAGGGTTGGGTCCTGCTCGTAGGCATTCATTACGTCGTGGACCAGATCGGAGCCATCGCCGCCGCCGCCTGTCGTGACGAGAATATAATCGTCGCTGCGGGCATTGATCGAGGTCTTGTTGGCCGAAACGCTGCGCTGCAGAAAGCCGACGAAGTCCATCTTGCGGCGAACGCTGGCGGGCACATCGAGGCCGACAAGCGGGTCGTAGAAATCAGGCGGGCCATAGACCCAGATCGAATCGTAATATTGGTCGATCTTCTGCATTACGCCGTTCTTCTTCCACTCGGCGTCGAGCAGGTGAGGGGCGTCCATGATCTCGCGCAGGCCAAGCACAAGCGTCGTGCCGCGTGCCTTCAGATAGTTGAGCGTCTCCTCAACCTCGCCCTTCAGCCCCATCGGCTCCTTGTCGACGATGAAGATGTCGGGCTGGAATGTCTCGGCCGTGTGGCGGATGATCGATTCGCGCATCTTCAGCGTATCCTGAAGATCGATATGGCTTGCCATCGACGTGTATTCGCCGTTGCGCAGCTTGATGACGCTCGGGACCTTCACGAAGTCGACGCGGGCGCGATAGTCGAACGCACCGGCGATCGTCGCGCCTGAAATGATCAGGATGTTCAGGCCGCGATAATCCTCGACCAGGGCATGCGCGATGGTGCGACAGCGGCGCAGATGGCCGAGCCCGAATGTGTCGTGGCTATACATGAGGATGCGTGCGTCTTCCAGGCGCCGGGCCATGGACATTCCTTCCGGGCTATACATCATCTAGCACCGCCGCTTTCAACGACGCTTGCGACGGATCACGGTGGATCGCCGCAGGCCGTTATTTGTAGGGATCAGCCGCATCGCGCAACCCGTCTCCCAGAAAGTTGAACGCCAAAATCACCAAGACCACAGGTATAATCGGGAAAAGCAACCACGGATAGAACGCAATAACACTTACGCTCTTGGCTTCCGTCAGCAGAATGCCCCAGCTGGTTATCGGCGGACGCAGGCCAAGCCCGAGGAAGCTCAGCGCGGTCTCGCCCAGGATCATGCTCGGAATGGAAATCGTTGCCGAGGCGATCAGGTGCGACATGAAGCCCGGCACGAGATGCCGCCCGATCACGCGCGAAGTGCTGGCGCCCATCAGCTGGGCAGCCTGCACATAATCCTCTTCGCGCAATGCCAGCAGCTTGGAGCGCACGGCGCGCGCCAGACCGGTCCAGTCGATGATACCGAGAATGATGGTGATGCCGAAATAGATGACGAGAGGGCTCCACGTCACCGGCATGATTGCCGCCAGCGCCATCCACAGCGGGAGGCTGGGCAGCGATTGCAGCACTTCGATCAGACGTTGCACGATCAGGTCGAACACGCCGCCACGATAGCCCGCAAGGCCGCCGATGACGATGCCGAGGCAGAAGCTGATCGAGATACCGATCAGGCCGATCGTCAGCGAGATGCGGGCACCGTAGAGAATGCGCGAAAGCACGTCGCGCCCCAGCCGGTCGGTCCCGAGCAGAAACATCTGGCCACCCTCGGCAGGGCAGACCATATGCAGGTTCGAATCGAACACGCCCCAGAACTTGTAGGCGTCGCCCCGGCACAAGAAGCGGATCGGCTGCACATCATCTGGCTTGTCGCTGTAGAGCCGATGCAGCGTGTCCATATCCAGCGACATGGTGCGGCCATAGACGAACGGGCCGACGAACTTGCCGTCATTGAAGAAGTGCACGCGCTGCGGCGGCGAATGGATGAAATCGACGTTCTTGGTGTGCAGCCCGTAGGGCGCCACGAATTCCACGACGATGATCATCAGATAGACGGCGATCAGGAAGACCGCCGAGGCCAGCGCCAGGCGGTGCTGCTTGAACTTCCACCACATCAGCTGCTTTTGCGAAGCAAGGTGGATGCGCGATTGCGCCGCCGTCATAGTTTCAGTCGCCATCGGATCGAATGGCGCGGTCGAGACATAATGCGGCATCGGTGCGCCGGGTGGGGGCAAGGGCGACATTATTTGGTGCTCCTGCCTTGGAGGCGAATACGCGGGTCGAGGAAGCCGAGGGCGATGTCCGATATCAGTACGCCGATGACATTCAGGAAGGCCAGGAACATCAGGAACGAGCCGGCGAGATACATGTCCTGGCTCTGGAGCGCTTTGATCAGCATCGGACCTGTGGTCTCAAGCGACAGCACGATCGCGACGATTTCCGCGCCAGAGATGATCGAGGGCAGGATCGAGCCGATATCGGCGACAAAGAAGTTCAGCGCCATGCGCAGCGGATATTTGAGAAGGGCGCGCAACGGATGAAGACCCTTGGCGCGCGCAGTCACCACATATTGCTTCTGCATCTCATCGAGCAGATTGGCGCGCAGCCGCCGGATCATGCCTGCGGTACCCGCTGTACCGACGATGATCACGGGGATCCACAGATGCGAGAGGATCGATCTCGCCTTTTCCCAGCTCATCGGCTCTGCGAGATATTTCTGGTCCATCAAATGGCCGATCGAAACCCCGAACCAGATGTTGGCGAAATACATGAGGATCAACGCCAGCATGAAGTTCGGAATGGCTATGCCGAGCAGGCCGAACAGCGTCAGGCCGTAATCACCCCAGCTATACTGATGGGTCGCGGAATAGATGCCGATCGGAAAGGCGATCAGCCAGGTCAAAAGGATAGTCGCGAAGGAGACCAGAATGGTCAGCCACAGCCGGTCGCCCACCACTTCGGAGACCGGGAGCTGGTATTCGAACGAATAGCCGAAGTCGCCATGAAGCATGCCGCCGACCCAGTAGAAATAGCGGACCACGGCCGGCTTGTCGAAACCGTACTGTTTCCTGAGTTCCTCGATCTCCTGCAGGTTGGCGTTCTCGCCCTGCGCGCGCAATTCGGCGATCTGGCTTTCGAAGAAGTCGCCAGGCGGCAGTTCGATGATGGTGAAGACCAGCGCCGAGATGATGAACAGCGTGGGCACCATGGCGGCGATGCGCCAGAGGATATATCTCAACATCGCTCAGGCCTCCTTGAACCAGAAGGTGTCTGGCATGTAGATGCCGAGATAGGATGTCGGGTCAAAGCCATAGAGGCCCTGCTCCGGCACGTTTTGCAATTTCGCCGATTTCAGAATGGGTTGCAGCGTGCTGTTGATCAATCCGATCGAGAAGACCTGCTGCGTGTAGAGCGACAGCATCTGGTGCCAGATCGCCTGGCGCTCCTCGAAATGAGAGGTCGCGCCCCAATGGCTGAGCAAGCTGACGAGTTGCTCGGCCTCCGGCAGATCGGGCGCCGTTCCGGCCTGCCCGGCTGACAAATGGTACATGCCCCAGAGAGGCCATTGCAGTTGGTCGTCCATGGTCGGCGCCAGCTGGCTGGGCGACATGTCGGCGGTAGCAACCCCGTTATCGATGCCGAACCAGATCGACATCATGATGCGTCCGCTCATGGCGCGGTCACGGAAGACATCGCGTTGCGAGGTGCGGGTGTAAAGTGCAATGCCAACCTCGCGCCAGTGATCACGCACCAGTTCGAGCACGTCGGTGTCGAGATTGCTCTCGCCAGCGGTTTCCACCGTGATCTCGGCGCGGCGCCCATCCGGCAGCAGGCGGATGTCTTCGCTGTCGCGCTCTGTCAGTCCCAGTTCGTCGAGCAGGCGGTTGGCTTCATCAGGATCATGGGCGATGAAGGCGTCGGCATATTCCTGTTTGAACAGCGGACTATCCGGCAAAACGGTGTCGGCGCTCGGTTTGCCGAGGCCGTAGAAGGCCACCATGTTGATTTCGTGCCGGTCGACGGCCAGCGAAAGAGCGCGCCGGAAGCTCGTCTCGCGGAAAAGCTTGCGCCAGACATCGTCGGCGCAGTTGAGGTTCGGCAGCAGTGCCACTCGCGAGCCGCGCACCTGTTTCCAGAGGTTGACCTTCACGGGGAAGCGCTTCTCCGCATCCTTGAGATAGGTGTAGTCGTTGAAATCGACGCCGGTGGCCTGCAGATCGGATTCGCCCGCGCCCGCCTTGGCGGCGATGATAGAGGACGAGCTGACACCCATGATGAACCGGTCGATGTAGGGTAGCTGCACGCCGTTCTCGTCGATCCGATGGAAGAACGGATTGCGCACGAAGACGAACTGCTCGGCCGGCGGCGGCGTCGTGTTGACCCATGGGTCGAGCGACGGCAGATCGGGATTCTCGGGTCGCGAGGCGCGCGACATCTTGATGTGCAGATCGGCCCATTTCTTGACTCGGTTCTGCTTCATCAGCGCGGACAGACGAAAGTCGTCCTGATACTTCTTGTGGAATTGCTTGAGATAATGCCCTGGCCCGAAAATGACCAGCGGCAGCGGGCCGGCGAGCGCCGGCATGAAGTTCGGGTTCGGCCGATCCCAGGTGTAGCGTACGGTGAGGGGATCAAGCACCTCGAAGCGCGGCAGGTTGCCATGCGGGCGAAGCTCCAGCGCGCCGCCTCCCGGCGTCAAATCCTTGTTGAGGATGACGTCTTCCCACCAGTAGCGGAAATCATCTGCCGTAAACGGCGATCCATCGGACCAGCGATGGCCTTCGCGCAGATGGAAGGTGAAGACGGCATCGTTTTCCGAGGTGAAGCCCATCAGGATGTCGGGCTGGAACTGCAGCTTGGTGTCGTAGCCGATCAGCCTAGAATAGCCGTAGACCGTCATGTAGCGGATGTCTTTCGCGCTGCCGATGATGGTGCGCAAGGTACCGCCGTAGACGCCGGGCTGCCGCCCGGTGGCCTTCATGTTGATGATCCTCGGATGGGTCGGCAGGCGCTCCACCATCGGCGGGATGCGATCTGCACGCAGCCAGTCGCGCAGGAATTCGGGCTCTATATCCCGATCTTCCACTGCTTTCGCCAGTGATGGCGAAATCGCTGCACCAACCAGTCCACCGATGAAACCACGACGCGTTACCATGCGCGCAACTCCCTAGCATCGGCGCCTTTTCGCGCGCGCACGAAATGCCCGTTGCCGAGATCGGCATAGTCGAGTTCCGATGCGTCGTCGTGCTCGGCGGTAAAGGTCACGCCCCAGTTCTGCTTGTCGGCAGCGCCGTTTTTGCGCAGCGACTCGAAATCAAGGGGACGGTCGAGATCGGGGAAGGGGACGGCAGCCAGGAGCGATTTGGTGTAGGGGTGAACTGGATCGCGCAGGATGATTTCGCGTGGCGCGATCTCGACGATGCGGCCCTTGCACATGACCGCGATGCGGTCGGCCATGTAATCGACCACGGCCAGATTGTGCGAAATGAACAGATAGGTGAGCCCGAGTTCCTTCTGGAGATCCTTCAGGAGATTGAGGATCTGCGCCTGCACCGAAACGTCGAGTGCAGAGACGGGCTCGTCGAGAATGATCAGTTTCGGCCCGAGTGCCAGCGCACGCGCGATACCGATGCGTTGGCGCTGGCCGCCGGAGAAGCTGTGCGGATAGCGGTTGAGATAGCGCTTATCGAGACCGATCGCGCCCATCAGCGCTTCGACCTTGCGATTGCGCTCCGCGCTGTCGCCACGGTCGTGGATTTCGAGCGGCTCGCTGAGAATGTTGCGCACGGTCATGCGTGGAGACAGCGACGATACCGGGTCCTGGAAGACCATCTGGATATTGGTGCGCAACTCCTGCAGATCATCGCCGGTGACGGACAGCACATCGACGACATCCTTGCCGTCGTTGAAGATTACCGAGCCGCTATCCGGCGACATCGCCCGCATGAGGATCTTGCTGACGGTGGTCTTGCCGCAGCCGGATTCACCGACGAGGCCGAGGCATTCGCCACGACGAATATCAAAGCTGACATCGTCGACAGCGCGGACGCCCGCGTGATCGCGCATGCCGAACAGGCCGCGGTTGCGTGTCTTGAAGGTCTTCGTGAGGTTGTTGACCGACAACAGCACCTCGGGCCCCTCGAGCGCCACCTTGGCCTTCTTCTTGCCGACGAGAGATTCGAGATTGACGGGTACGTCGCGCAGCGCCTTCAGCCGCTCGCCTTCCTTCATGTCGAAGTGCGGAACGGCCGCCATCAGGCCCTTGAGATAGGGGTGCTGCGGATTGCGGAAGATCGATTCCACCGGCCCGGCTTCCATGATCTCGCCATGGTAGATCACCACGACTTCGTCGGCCATGTTGGCGACGACGCCGAGATCGTGCGTGATCAGCAGCATCGCCATTCCGAGTTTGTGCTGGAGATCGCGCAGCAATTCGAGGATCTGCGCCTGGATCGTCACGTCGAGCGCGGTCGTCGGCTCGTCGGCGATCAATAGGGCAGGGTTGCAGATGAGCGCCATGGCGATCATCGCGCGTTGACGCATGCCGCCCGAGAGCTCGAAGGGGTACATGTCGAATGTGCGCTTCGGATTGGCGAAGCCGACGAGGCCGAGCATCTCCTCTGTCTTCTGCCGCGCTTCTTTCTTCGTCGCGTCTGTATGGATCAGCAGCGACTCGCTGATCTGGTTGCCCACTGTGTGCAGCGGCGACAGCGACGTCATCGGCTCCTGGAAGATGGTCGCCATACGGCGACCGCGCAGATCGCGCATCTCCTCGCTGTCGCGCGAATATTTCAGGATATCGGTGGCTTTGCCATCAAGAGGGTCGGTGAAGAGAATGCTTCCCGATGCCTGCGCGGGGTTGGGCAGGATACCCATGATGCTCTGGCTGATGACCGACTTGCCCGAACCGGACTCGCCAACCAGCGCCGTCACCTTGCCGGGCAAAATGCGCAAATTCGCGTTCTTTACGACACGCAGTTTGTCGCCGAAAACCGAGAAGGAGATATCCAGATTTTCGATGCGCAGCAGATCGGACGCGGACGCCATACCAATGAAATTCCCCAGTTTTCTTCGTTCCCGTTACGAAGACACTAGCGTACGGCAATCAGGGTGTCCAGTTGATGACGAACACATTGAAATTGGGGGCATTTCAGCATTTTTATCCGGCCATCCCCAGGCGGTCTGGCCGGAGCGGTTACTGCATGAACTTATCGGCCGTTGGCGCCTTGGCATGCTTGCGCGCATCGCGGTGCAGGAGGATGACCTGCTCGGCCTCCGACAAGGCGTCCTGGGGCACGTCGTGGAAGCTCTGCTCGGTATGCGGATGCGGGGCCGGCGCATGCGGCTGCAGCACCGTGATCTTCTGGCGCACGCCGCGCAGCTTTTCCTCACCCAGCGTCGTCCATTCTCCGCCGCAATAGCCGGCGAATGCTTGGCTCGCGACGACCTCTCGCGAATATTTCTTGGTCAGCGATTGTAGCCGCTGGACCTCGTTGACGGCGGAACCGAAGGCCGAAAATGTCAGCCTGTCCTTCAAGCCGACATTGCCGAACATGACGTTGCCGACATGCAGACCGATCCCGTAGGCAATCTTGCCGAGGCCATTCGCCTGCCGCTCGCTGTTGAGCTCAGCCACCCGTGATTGCGCCTGATGAACGGCAGACAAGGCCGACTGACAGGCGATTTTCGACGGGTCCTTGTGGCGACCGCAGGGGTAGACGGCCAGAAAGCCATCGCCGATGAAGCTCAGGATCTCGCCGCCATTGCGGTTGAAAGGTGCGGCGATCGCATCGAAGAACTGGTTCAGCGTATCGATATAATTCTGCCGGCCCTCTTTCTCGGCATAGACCGTCGACTGGCGCATATCGCCCATCACGAGCGCTGCGCGGATGGTTTCGCCATCGCCGCGTCGGATCTGGCCGTTCAACACGCGCTTTCCCGCATCGCCGCCGAGATAGGTGGTCAGCATGTTGTTGGCGAGCTTGCCGAGCACAGCCATCTTGGCGGCAACGGCGAGGTGGTTCTGCATGCGCAGCAGGGCGTCGATCATGTCGTCGGAAAAGCCGGAATGGCTGTCTGTAGACCACGAACCCATCATGCCCTGCACCGAGCCATCGCCGAAAGGCTGCACGAAAGCGAGATAGTCGGTGATCCGCTCGGCGCGCAGATCGGCGAAAACAGGAAATTCCACCGGCCCGTCCGCCGGGATATGGCGACGGATATGCTGCAGATTGTTGTCGAGGAGATAATAATAGGGGCTCTGCAGGAAGCGATCGGGCTTCTGCCCCGCCGCATGGCGATACCCTTCGATCGTCACGCCGCTTGCCCTGCGCCAGGTGAAGCTCAGCGCATCATACAAGGGATGCAGCATCGAGAAGGTCAGGTGAACGCGCGCGATCGGAAGGCCGGCGGCGGCGATGCGCTCGCAGAAGCCGCGAACGATGTTTTCAAGATCGTCGCCGGCGAGCGACGAATTCGTCAGCCACTCAGCAACACGGTCCAGTAGAATTGAAGAAACCCGAGTATCGATCGCGCCCATGCCTGCCAATATCCTCATAAGGCGCGTCACCCCCGAAAAAACGTCGGATAATCGTCCAGCCGCACCATGTGCGCCAGGCGAAAATGAGGATGAACGAGCAGTATTATTGTGTCAACGATCCGCCACAGCGGCGGAGGTACCTGTCAGGCCACAGGTGAATGCGGCCGGATAAGCTGCCTTTTGATGGTTGGTTATACACTCTAGATAGGTCCGCCTTCCACGGGAGACAATGGGCGCGGACCAAATTCCGCTGCTCCGTCAAATGTCTGCGGGAGGCCGAGTCATTTTAGCAACACCGCGGCGAACAGCCTGCCAGATGACGCCGCGTGTTCACGTTCGCGTCAGTTGTCCAATATGCCGTTTGGCGGGTTTAATTCGCCGCGATCTTACACTAGATCAGGGTTCCTTTCTGTTTCAGGCGAGACCCGCTTTGCAAAGCACCTCTGTATTCGACGATCTTTCCAACAAGATTGAGACCCGCACGGCCCGCGCCGGCATCATCGGCCTCGGCTATGTCGGCTTGCCGCTCGCCATGGCGATCGCCCGTAGCGGCTTCTCGGTCATCGGCTTCGATGTCGATCCAAAGAAGATCGTCGCCATCGATGCGCGCAGCTCCTATATCGATGCGGTCACCAGCGCCGATCTGCAGGCTCAGATCGATGCTGGGCGATTTACGGCGACCACAGAGTTTGCCGGCCTTGCCGATTGCGACGTCATCGTCATCTGCGTGCCGACGCCGCTCACCAAGCATCGCGATCCGGACTTGTCCTTCGTCGAAGCGACTTCGCGGACGATCGCCGAGCATCTCCGCAAGGGCCAGCTCGTCGTGCTGGAATCGACGACATACCCTGGAACGACTGATGATGTCGTGAAGGTCATCCTTGAGAAAACCGGCCTGAAATCCGGAACCGATTTCTTCGTCGGCTTCTCGCCGGAGCGCGAAGATCCCGGCAACCAGCATTTCAATACGGCCACGATCCCCAAGGTCGTTGCCGGCGATGGCGCTCAGGCCCTGTCGCTGATGTCTGCTTTCTATGGCGCTGCCGTAAAGACGGTGGTTCCGGTGTCGTCGAATGCCACCGCCGAAGCCGTCAAGCTGACGGAAAACATCTTCCGGTCGGTCAATATCGCCCTCGTCAACGAGCTGAAGACGGTCTACGCCGCGATGGGGATCGACGTCTGGGAAGTGATCGATGCGGCCAAGACCAAGCCGTTCGGCTACATGCCGTTCTATCCGGGACCAGGGCTGGGCGGTCACTGCATCCCGATCGATCCCTTCTACCTGACCTGGAAGTCGCGGGAATACGAACTTCCGACGCGTTTCATCGAGCTCGCCGGCGAGATCAATTCGGCGATGCCGCGTTATGTGGTCGGCAAGCTCGCCGAAGCGCTCGATATCCGCGTCGGCAAGGCGCTCAGCCGCTCGCGCGTTCTCATGATCGGCCTCGCCTACAAGAAAAATGTGGCCGATATTCGCGAAAGCCCGTCCTTGCGGCTGATCGAGGTAATCGAGGAACGTGGTGGCCGCGCGGACTATCACGATCCGCATGTGCCGGAGATCCCATCCACGCGTGAGTACCAGGCGCTGAAGGGTCGTCAGTCCGTTGAACTCACCGATGAGGTGCTTGCAGGCTATGACGCGATCCTGATCGCAACGGATCACGACGGCGTCGACTACAAGCGCCTTGCCGAAAGCGGCGCGCTGATCGTCGACACGCGCAACGTCTTCGCGCGGCTTGGGATCACTGCCGAGACCATCGTCAAGGCGTGACTTCGTCGATCGACAGCGTCTTACCGGTCATCTGGCTGGCGGCGACAGCGTAGCCGCCGCTTGCTCCATCGATGAAATGCATATGATCGCGCGACAGCGGCGTCGGCACAAAACAGGTCATCAGTGCCGATGTCTGGCTGTGAAGGCCATAGCGCGCGATGCCGTCGGCCTGTGCCTTTTCAAGCAGCGCCCGGATCAGGCCGAGGCGATGCGCATCGATGTCGAGCGTCATCTTCAGGCCATCGTCGAATTTGCGAAAGTCGGAATTTCCCGCGACGTCGCGCTTGTAGAGCCGGGCATCGAAGGTGCCGAACTTCAGGTTCAGCTTGTGCAGGACCACGGTGAGCGCGATCTGCAGCATGATGATGATTCGCTGCCGCAGCCGCCCCGTATGCGGCGCCGTCGCCCGGACCTCGCGGTTGATACCTTTCAGCGAAAAGCCGAGCGCAGGCCCGTCGGCCGGTACCGGATGCGCGTCGCGGCTCTGTTCGGCGGAGATAGCAACCACATCGCTGACCAGCTGCCGAAATTCTGGAGTCACGCCCCGCTCGCCCGGCACCGCGATGATCGAGGCGATTTCGCCATTGTGGGATTCAATCGGGTTCCAGCGGCAGGAAAGGCCAGTCAGATCCGGGCGCGTGCCCGCCGGCGCCGGCTCGATGGCGTAGCGTCCTTCCTTCATCTGCCTCTCGGCCCAATTGCCACCGCCGCCGGCAAACATCGCGTAGCTGACGAACGGGCTCGCCGAATAGCGCGCGACGCGCACGTCCAATCCCTCGCGCCTGATATCGCTGATCGGCACCAGCGCAATGCGCAGTGTCAGCTGCAGATCTTCCTCGGCCCATCGCTGAGCGGCGGCAAGCGCTTCACGCGCCGCTATTTCCATCGAGCCGGGCAGGGCGACGATCGCGCCATCGCCGCCGAAAACGAAGGGGTAGTCGCCCTTGCCGAGCGCATTCAGCACGGCGGAGATGACGCTCGCGCCGGCCATGTTCACGTCCTTGTAGCGGCCATCCATGATCGCCTGCGTCGACCCGACGATATCGGCAAGCGCCAACACCCAATCATCGGGCAGGCGGCGATAATTGTTCGTATCTGTCACGCCTTCGAATTGATCGAAGACCGGCACGCTGGCGAAGAAGCTGTCATCGGAAATGTCGTTCATATGAGAGTTAGAACAGACAGGCCGATCTGCGGCAATGGCATTTTCGGCACGGACCGATCTTGGCCAATTCCAATTCTTCACGCGGGCGGCGAAGACGATAACCTTCATGTGAGTTTGCCGTATGTCGGCGCATGTCGGCTTGCACGCTTGACCCTTTGCCGCTAGCTCTGTCGCCAACATCCATGCTTGCAACGGGTGGCTGCGAAACCGTGCAGCATCGGCTTCGCGGCAATCGCTCGCGGAAGGCATGAATTCATCCCATCAGCGTGATGCTTTCGCATCCGCTATCAAGAACTACGAACGGACACAGTCGCAAATGAGCCGCCTCGACAGCTTCATTCGCCGTTTGACGGCCCAGCGTGATATTCTGAATTCCATCGTCGATCTGGTTCAAAAGATCGACGGCGCCGTGCTCGAATTCGGGCTTGGCAATGGCCGGACCTACGATCATCTGCGCGAGCATTTTCCCGATCGCCGTATCATCGCTTTCGACCGCGATGTGCGCTCCTATTCGTCCTCGACGCCTCCGGCCGAGAACATGGTGACTGGCGAGATCCGCGAATCGGGCCAAGCCTTCCTCGGCATCGGCGCCGCTCTCGCGCATGCGGATATTGGCACCGGTCACGACGAGATCGATGCGGTGACGCTGACATGGCTGCCGCAACTGATGGTTGGCGTTCTGGCGACCGGCGGGATCGCCGTCAGTGGTTTGCCGATCGAGCGGCCAGAGCTTGAGCCGTTGCCGCTTCCACCAGGCATCAAGGAAGGCCGCTACTATCTTTACCGTCGGCGTTGATCAGGGCAGGAACAGCACGTCGTACTGATCGATGTCGCCAGGAAGGTCCGTCACGGCCATTTCCTTCTCTCCGTCTTCGAAAAAGACAAGGCAGCGGTCGTAGAAGCCAGTAAGCGTGGCGATGAATTCGCGTGTCTGCGCTGGGCCGTAAAAGCTCGGCGTGAACTCCATATAGAGCGGCACGCGTCGCGACATCAGCGGCACCATGGACCGGCACGCGACCGGCTCATATCCCTCGATATCCATCCAAACCAGACCGATCGCGGCAGCGTCGATCGAAAGGTCGGCCAGGATTTCCGTCACCGGCCGGACCGGCACACTGATCTTCGTGTCGCTGGCGCTTTGCCGGATTGCGCTGCTCTTGCCGTGATTGTTGGCATTCATGAAAAAATCAATCTCGCCCGACGTGTCACCGGCCGCGTAATTGACCGCCGTCACTCTACTGTCGAGCCGATTTTGCCGCAGATTGAGCTGCAGAAGCGGAAAATTGCGGGGGTCCGGCTCGATTGTGACGATGTGCCGATAGGCGCCACTCAGCGCGAAATAAACCGTCTGCGTGCCGATATTGCCGCCAATCTCAAGCAGTTGGCCGTCACCGCGCAACAGGCCGCGTTGGCGCAGGATCGTCAGCAAGCGATCGACGTGATCGCGCTCGAAATGCCCTTTGCGGAACACCTTGCGGCCGATGTAGTCGGAAGGCGAAAAGCTCATCAGGTGATCGCCGGCATCGACCGTCATCGATACGACGCGCGGCCCGATGCTCTCGATCAGGACACGGCGGCCGGTGCGCGTATCTAACACCTTGCGGGCGATCGCGTTGCGCATCTTGCGCCAGCGCTTCATCCAGTATTTGGCGGTCAGCCGCGATTGGCCGGGCATCAGGTCTGTCCTTCGAGCAGTTCGATCGCCTTGTCTCGCGGAATGACATAGACTTTCAAGGGCAACACGCGGCCTCTGACGCTGATTTCACGACTTTCTATCCCGCCCATGTCGGCACCGGCGAGAGCCGCTACCGGTTCGGAGACGACAAGCGCGACCTCAAACTCCTTCGCGGCTGCTTCCAGGCGGCTGGCGACGTTCACCATATCGCCGATCGCCGTCGTGCTGCGGGCGCGGCCGAAGCCCAGTGTTCCCACCACCGCCGGGCCGGTATGAATGCCGATGGCGATGCGCAGCGGCATCGACAGTTCGTCCGACAGTTCCTCGCTCAGCTTTTCGATATCGCGCGCGATCGACGCCGCAGCCGCCAGCGCTTGCCGGCAGGCTTCCTCGGGCGACGTGCCGATGCCGAAGAGCGCCATGGCGCCATCGCCGATAAACTTGTCGACCCGGCCGCCGGCCTTCTCGACCGCATTGCCGACCAGCGCGAAATAGCGGTTCAACAGGAAGACGATGTCGAAGGGCAGGCGGTCCTCGGTGAGCGCCGTGAAGTCGCGTATGTCACAGAAGAGGACGGCGATCTCGCGCTCGCGGCCGGGCGTTGTCTCCTGCGTGTTGGCGGGGAGCGCGGTCTCCGTCGCGCGAAGCAGAAGCGGCACCACGGTCACGTCTTGCGTTGGGCGCAGCTGGCAGGCAAGCCGGACATCGGGTGCGGCGTTGATCCGCTTCAGCGTCGATTGCTCCATCCTGTCTGGAGCGGGAAGCGCTTCGAGGTTGCTCAGCACCTGCACCCGGCAGGTCGAGCACTGGCCCTTGCCGCCACAGACGGAATAATGCGGAATGCCACCCAGCCGGCTTGCTTCAAGAACCGTGAAGCCGCGCGGAACGCGCACCACTTCCCCGCCCTGGTAGTGCACCGTGATCTGGTCCACGCGCTCCCTCCATCGGCGATGCGTTCTGGCCGCGACGACGAGGAACAAGGCACCTGCGAACGAGCCGTATAGCCCGGTGCGGATCATCCTCACCTCGGCGATCGCTTCCGGGTCCTTCATGTAGCGCGAATTGAGATTGGACTCGTAACGACTGTTATCTGCAATCCCCTCATAGGCTGGTTCGGCAATGGTGCGGCCCATCTCGATGAAGCCGAGAATGGCGAGAACCGGCACGAGAATGGCAACGACCAGCAGCGACGCCGCGATATCCGTGTACCAGTTGCGATAGCGCAGCCAGTAGTGCAGGCCGATGCAGCCGTGGAACCAGACGAACACGAGCGCAACCACCTGGCGCAGCCCATTGCCGGGTGCGGTGATCCACAGGGTGCGCATGATCGTTTCGTAGTTGTCGCGGTAGCCGTAGAGCGCATGAACGACGCGCGTGCCGATCACGTGGTCGATCAACAAGATGGGAATTGCCAGACCGAGAATGATCTGGGCAAGCTCGCCCTTGGGCATGACGAGGCTGCGGCGGATGTAGATCGAGCGCAAGACCAGTGCGATATGGGTGAGGATCGCGCCGTAGAGCGCCAGCGTGCCGACCGGATTTCGCCACAGCGCGGTGAAAAACCGTCTGCCGTCTTCCGCCGCCGAAACGGAAATGAGGCCGAGCGCATGATTGGAGAAATGCAGAAACGCGAAGGCGAACATGACAAGGCCGGAGCCGAGCCGCGCGCGCCTGATCGAGCGTTCCGAAAAAATGCTGCTGACTGCGCCGCTCGCCATTCAATACCGTTCTTGAAACCCAAATCACATTTGCACTAGTGATAGGGCAATTGAGGTTTTATTGCCGCCTTTCGACCGTCCGTGCACGTCACATGTTCGTCAGCAAGCCGTAAGGATGAAGACCATAGCAAACTTTCGCCCGGCGGGCACAGGGGCCGGTCTTGAACACTGCGTCTCAAACTGCGTGACCACATGCGCATAGCATTCTACGCACCGCTGAAATCGCCCAACCATCCGGTGCCCTCGGGCGACCGGTTGATGGCGCGGCTGCTGATCCGCGCCCTGCAGATGGGTGGCCATCCGGTCGAGGTCGCATCCGAATTCCGCAGCTTCGCGTCGACGCCGGAGGCGGCGGCAAAGGTCGAAGGCGAGGCGGCCTTGGAACTGCAGCGGTTGCGGGCCGCGTGGGCGGGCTGGAAGAAGCCTGATCTATGGTTTTGCTATCATCCCTATTACAAATCGCTGGATCCGTTCGGGCCGGTGCTCTGCGCGGAATTCGACGTTCCTCTTGTCACCGCGGAGGCATCCTACTCTCCCAAGCGCGATCAGACCGATTGGGCGCCATATCAGGCGCGGATCGGCGCGATGGTCCGGGATGCCGCAGTCAACATCGGCTTCACGCGACGCGACCGAGAGGGCCTCGAAAGGGCAATCCCCGAGGCGCGCATCGCCGCACTTGCCCCCTTTATCGATACGGCGGCATTTGAAGGCCTCCAGCCAACGCCGGAACCGACACGGCTGATCACCGTCGCGATGATGCGCGCCGGCGACAAGATGCAGAGCTACGCAATGCTCGCCGAAGCCCTGGCCACGATAATGGACAAGCCTTGGAGGCTTGCGATCGTGGGTGACGGTCCGATGCGTGGTGAGGTCGAACGCCTCTTCGCAACATTCGAGCCCGGACGGATCGATTGGCTCGGAGAGCGTGGCGCCGATGATATCGTCCAGGAGCTTGGAAGATCGGGCATCTACGTATGGCCGGGCTGCGGCGAAGCTTATGGGCTTGCCTATCTCGAGGCTCAGGCGGCCTGCCTGCCTGTGGTCGCACAGAACACGGCGGGCGTTCCGGAAGTCGTCCAGTCTGGCTTGACCGGATTGCTGACAGCAGAGGGGGATATCGCCGCCTACGCTTCGTCGATCAGCGAACTGCTCGACGATGCCTCGAAACGCACCGAGATGGCGAACGCGGCACGCCGCTTCGTGCTGACCGAACGGTCGCTTGCGATTGCGGCAAAGTCGATCGACGAGATTTTATGCAGATACACAGGAAGACAATGATGACGGCTGATGACATCTGGGCGCCATTGCGGGCGGAGCTCGACCGTTGGCAGGCGGCGGGCAAGACCGCGGGCTTCTGGCTTCGCGACGACGATGCGATCGAGCCTACGCCGGCGCTGGAAAAGCTGCTGAAGCTCACCAAGGACGCCAACGTACCGTTGACGCTCGCCGTCATTCCGGCGTCCACCGGCGAGCCGCTGGCAGCGCGGTTGGCCGATGAACGGCAAGTGCTCGTGGCCTTGCACGGATGGTCGCACACCAATCATGCGGGCCCTGACGAGAAGAAGCAGGAACTCGGCGCCCATCGCGCGCCGGATATCGTGCTTGGCGAGTTGCGCGACGGCTTGGCCATTCTGCAACGGCTTTTCGGCCCACATTTCATCTCGATGCTGGTGCCGCCCTGGAACCGGATCAACAGCGCGCTTATCGCAGAATTGCCGGCGCTTGGCCTTGAGAACCTGTCGGTCTACGGGCCCGCCAAGGCAGGAAGCCCGATACGGCTGCTGAATACCCACGTCGACATCATGAACTGGCACGGCATCCGTGGCGGCAGACCGCATGAGGAGCTGGTGGCTGACGTGGTGAAGGAACTGCAGGCACGCTTCGATGACGATGCGGAGCCGATCGGCATTCTCACGCACCATCTCGTGCATGATGAGACTGCCTGGGCGTTCCTCTCCGAGCTTCTGGCCGAGACGAGCGCCCATCCCGCTGTCGTCTGGAAATCAGCGGCGGCTCTGATCTAAGCTTAGAGTTCGAGAACCTGGTTATCCCGGGCCGCGAACGAGCTCGGGAAGGCGGCTTGCGCCTGCTTTTCCATGTCTTCCAGCTGCGCATCGGTGCGCGAGGGCGCGTGGTGGAAGAGCGCGAACTGCTTGGTGCCCGCCATTTTCGCCAGTTCGATGCCATGCTCCCAGGTCGAGTGGCCGAAGCCCTTGAAACGCTGCATTTCGTCTTCGTTGTAGGTGCAGTCGTAGACGGCGAGATCGACGTCCTTCATCATTTCCAGCGCAACGGGGTCATGAGTGCCAGGCGTGTGCTCGATGTCGTAGACCAGCGCGATGGAGCGGCCCTGATACTCGACGCGATAACCGATCGCGCCACCAGGGTGGTTCAGCATGAAGGTCTTGATCCTGACGCCCGGATGCGGCTCCAGAATCTGTCCGGCGCGAAAGTCGCGGAAGCTCATCGTCGCCTGACAGATGTCGGTTTTGACAGGGAACCATGGCGGGCTGATGAACTGCTCGATCATCTCACGCGTGGTCATCTTGCCGTCGAGATGGCCGGACCAGATGCGCAGATCGATCGACGGATAGTAGATAGCCTTGAAGAATGGTAGCCCGATAATGTGGTCGTAGTGACAGTGGCTGAAGAACAGGTCGACATCGCGGACCTGCTCGTTGAGCATGCAGAGCCCGGCCTCGCGCGCGCCGGAGCCCGCGTCGAAGATCATACGGTGTTCGCCACAGCGTATCTCGATGCATGAGGTGTTGCCACCATAGCGATCGAACTCAGGTCCGGAGACCGGGATACTGCCGCGAACGCCCCAGAACTTTACTTGAAAGAGATCTTTACTCATCGC
Organism: Rhizobium sp. 16-449-1b; assembly: GCF_017741935.1. GTDB lineage: Bacteria > Pseudomonadota > Alphaproteobacteria > Rhizobiales > Rhizobiaceae > Rhizobium. The sequence continues at coordinate 587,508 of NZ_JAGHMH010000028.1, forward strand.
TTTTTCAAAATGGTCCGACCCCACCGCGCTAACGTGATCATCATTTGAACCTGATGCCAAGCGTGGCATTTCACAAGCCGTCTTGTTTTACGTACCGCATCCACCCTATCAACCCGACCGGTCGAATTTCTTAAGCAACCGGGTTTTGTTGCAGAAAGCAACAGCTTATGGTTCGATTTCCGTAAATTGCGATGCGCTTTTGGCCAGCTTGCAGTGCCGAATCCTGATTTTCCTTCAAAATATATGGGAATTCGCATACGGGAATGCAAATGGCGGCAGATCCCACTTAAGTCGAAGGTTTCATTGCCGTCTCGCTCGACGCTGATCAGGCGCCGTGCAATTATTCCAGCGCGTCGCCGCCTGATCGTCCGATTCCCTGCGACGGCATCTTCATGGCATTCAGTCTTTCAAATTCGCGTCCGGAACAGGACGGTCCGTGTTGAAAACGAGGTGGTGCGTGGCAGGCGATGCTGATCATGGTTCGATTGCGAGGAAGAACGGCTACTTCATCACCGCCGTGGTGATCGCGATGTTGGCCGGATTGCCGCTTGCCGTGTGGATGGATGTGAGCAACCTCTCGCAAAGCGCGCTGAAGCGGCAGGCCCAGGACATGAGCTCGCTGATAACAAGCATTCGCTCCTACTACGCGACCAATGTCGTTGGCCGGATACTGGCGGCACACGCGGCTGGAATGGATACCGGCACGCCGGTCACCCACGAATATGCGACCATTCCCGGCGCGATCCCCATACCCGCCACGCTCTCGCTTGAGCTTGGAGATGTGATCAAGCAACAGCAGGCGAACATCACTTATCGCTTCGTTTCCGACCTGCCGTTCAACAAGCGGGCGCCGCATGATCTCGACCGTTTCGAGACTGCGTCTCTGGCCGCGTTGCGCGCCGATCCAAAACAGACTTTGAGCGGCATCAAAAGAAGCGGGTTCACCAATACTTTTCGTCTGGTCACGCCGGTGCTCATGGCTCAAGCCTGCGTTGCCTGCCATAACACGCATCCGGAGAGCCCAAAAAGGGACTGGAAGATCGGCGACGTTCGCGGCATTCAGGAGGTCATCATCCGCCAGCCCTTCGCCGCCAACGTCTTCGCCTTCAAATACCTGCTGCTTTACTTTCTCTGTTCAGCCGGTCTCGGCATGGCGTTGATTTTGCTGCAACAACGGCAGGCGGCGCTGATCCAGGGCTTCAACCGCGACCTGGAATCCGCCAACGAATTTCTCGCCAGCATATCGATGAAGATTTCGCGCTACCTGTCGCCTCAGATCTACAAGGGGATATTCAGTGGCCAGAAGGACGTCGTGGTTCATACCGAACGCAAGCGGCTGACGATCTTCTTCTCCGACATCAAGGATTTCACCGCGACGACCGAACGCCTGCAGCCGGAGGCGTTGACGGAAATGCTCAACGAATACCTGACCGAGATGTCGGCGATCGCTCTGAAGCATGGCGGCACGCTCGACAAGTTCATCGGCGACGCCGTGCTTGTCTTCTTCGGCGATCCCGAAACCAATGGGGCGGCGGAAGATGCGAAGGCCTGTCTGAAAATGGCGATCGACATGCAGCACCGGCTTGGCGAGCTGAAAGCGAAATGGCGCGGCGACGGCACCGAAGAGCCGTTCGTCGTGCGCATGGGGATCAATAGCGGCTACTGCAACGTCGGCAACTTCGGCAGCAATGACCGGATGGACTACACGATCATCGGCGCCGAGGCCAATCTGGCCGCCCGCCTGCAATCGATCGCCGAGGGCGGCAAGATCGTGATCAGCTACGAAACCTATGCACTGGTGCAGGACATCGTCGACGCCACGCCACTACCGCCGATCACGATGAAGGGCATCCAGCGGGAGATCGTGCCCTATGCCGTCAATGGCCTGCTGCTTGGCGAGGATCACGCGATCCGCGTCATGAGCGAGCATTTCTCTGGGCTCGACCTGCACCTCGATCTTGGCCAACTTGACCCCAAGGAGCGCGCGCGGGTACGCGCGGCGCTTGCCGAGGCGATGGCGGCACTCGATGAGCGCGACGCGCAGCGTTGAGATGGGTCGCCGCTGCTGCGCGCTCGGATTTCGCTTAGCTGCTCCTCGGCACGAACACGGCCACGCTTTCGCGCTCGACGGTCAGCGGTTCACTGACATCAAGTCTGGTGAATGGCTCGTCCGCACCAGTCGCCAGCACACGGCTCCACTCCTCGATGCCGTTGACCTGAGGCAGTCGGACGTCGCAGTCTCCGCCGGCGTTGAAGACCATGAACACACCAGCGCTCTTGTCAGCTTCAGTCGTGTTGGCGCTGTAGGACATGTAGACGCTGAGCAGGCGAAGCTCCGGATCGTTCCAATCCTCTTCGCCCATCTGCTCGCCATCCGGACGATACCAGGCGATTTCGGTGCGCCCATCCTCGCCGACGGCACCGGTCAGGAAGCGCTCCTGGCGAAGCTCGGGGTGGTCTTTGCGGAGCGCGATCATCTTCTGGCAGAAGCCGAGGAAGGGATCGTCGAGACGGGACCAATCGACCCAGCCGATCTCGTTATCCTGGCAATAGGCGTTGTTGTTGCCGCCCTGGCTGTTGCCGACCTCGTCGCCGGCCACGATCATAGGCACGCCTTGGCTGAGAAGCAGCGTCGCCATCATGTTGCGGCGGCGGCGCGCGCGGGCATCCCGGACGCCGGCATCATCGGTGGCACCCTCGGCGCCCATGTTGTCGGAGTGGTTGTCCGAATGGCCGTCGCGATTGTCTTCGCCGTTCGCTTCGTTGTGCTTGTCGTTGAAGGACACCGTGTCCATCAGCGTGAAGCCGTCATGGGCGGACAGGAGGTTGACCGATGATGTCGCCGCGCGGTCGGAGTGGTTGAACTGCAGCTGCGAGCCGGAGAGGCGCGATGCGATGTCGGGCGCCATGCCGCCGTCGCCCTTCCAGAAACGCCTGGTGTCGTCGCGGAACTTGTCGTTCCATTCCCGGAACGGATGCGGAAAGCCGCCGACCTGGTAGCCGCCTTCGCCGACATCCCAGGGTTCGGCGATGAGCTTCACGCCTGACAGGATCGGGTCCTGGCGGATCGCGCCGAAGAAGATGCCCTGGCGGTCGAAATCGAGGTCCTGACGCCCCAGCGTGCTGGCGAGATCGAAGCGGAAGCCATCGACGTGCATGACGCCGACCCAGTAGCGCAGGCTGTCGAGCACCATGCGCATGACCATGGGGTGCGCGACATTCAGCGTATTGCCGGTGCCCGTCGTGTCGTAGGTGTGGCGCGGATCGTCGGGCGAGAGGATATAGTAGCTGGCATTGTCTAGCCCGCGGAAGGAGAGCGTCGGTCCGCGTTCGCTGCCCTCGGCGGTGTGGTTGTAGACCACATCCATGATGACCTCGATGCCGGCGGCGTGGAACGCCTTCACCATCGTCTTGAACTCGGTGATCTTGCTCCCCGACAGGTATCGTGGCTGCGGCGCGAAGAAGCCGAGCGTCTGGTAGCCCCAATAATTGGTGAGGCCCTTCTCAAGCAGATAGCGGTCGTTTGGAAAATGCTGGATCGGCAACAGCTCGATCGCCGAGATGCCGAGCTTGGTCAGGTGGTCGATGATCGGTTCGCTGCACATGCCGAGAAAAGTGCCGCGCAGTTCGTCGGGCACATCGGGATGCGTCATCGTCATCCCGCGCACATGCGCCTCGTAGATGATGGTGTCCGTCCAGGTCCGGCGGATTGCCTGGTCGCCATCCCAGTCGAAATCCGGATCCTGCACGATGCCCTTGACCATATAGGGAGCGCTGTCGCGATCGTCGAAGGACAAATCGTCGTCCTTCGCGCCAATCGTATAGCCATAAAGCGCGTCGTCCCATTTGAGCTCGCCGAGCACCTGCTTGGCATAGGGGTCGAGCAACAGCTTGTTTGGATTGAACCGATGGCCGGCCTGCGGATCGTAGGGGCCGTGGGCGCGATAGCCGTAGACCGTGCCGGGGCCGACGCCGGCGATATAGCCGGACCAGATGTCGCCCTCGCGCTTTGGCAGCGCCATGCGAGCGATCTCCTCCTTGCCATCGGGCGAGAAGAGGCAGAGTTCCATCTGTTCGGCATGGGCGGAAAACACCGCAAAATGCGTTCCCTGGCCGGTATATTCAGCACCCAGTTCAGGCTTTAGAAAGTCGAGTTCTGAAAACGAAAAGCTCATGGAACGCCCCCGCTTGGTTGTTAGCCTGCAGGGAACGTTGTTGCGCTGCAAAAGTTCCTTGGGTCACAGCGATAGCATATCGATTTGCGTCACGAAGATCAGGGCATCAGCTGTCCGCCATTTACCTCGATGATCTGGCCCGTGACGTAGCCTGAAAGTGTCGGCGATGCCAGGAACAGATAGGCGCCGACGCAGTCCTCGGGCGTGCCGACGAAGCCCATCGGGATCGACTTGCGCTGCATCTCCATCTGCTCGTCGTTGGTGTAGAGTTCATGGAACGGCGTGGCGATCACGCCTGGCGCTACAGCGTTGACGCGAATGCGGTCGGAGACGAATTCCTTGGCATGACCGCGGGTGATGGTGGAGACGAAGCCCTTGGCGGCGGCGTAAAGAATGGCGCCGCCACCGCCACCGTTTCGAGCCGCTATCGATGTGGTGTTGATGATGAAACCGCCCTGCTTCTTCAGCCAGGGGTGGGCCGCGCGGGTGGCGGCCAGCACGGAGCGGGCGTTGAGGTCCATCACCTTTTCATAATGCTCGTCGGTGAATTCCGAGGTCGGCTTGCGGCCGAGCATGCCGCCGGCATTGTTCACCAAGCCATCAAGATGGCCGAATGTCTTGGCGGTCTCTTCGACAACACGCTCGGTCTCGCCCTCCTTCGACACGTCGCCATGTACGAGATGGACGTGACCACCCGCCGCCTTGATCTCGTCGGCCAGCGCTTCGGCCTGCTCGCGGCTCGAATTGTAGTGAATGCCGACTTTCATCTCCTGAGCCGCAAGCGCCCTGGCGAGTGCCGCGCCGATCCCCGTCGAGGCGCCGGTGATCAGAACGGCCTTGCCGGCCAGATCGGGAATTTTGATTGCCGCAAGCGATTGCGCAAGATGTGCCATGAAAACGATCTCCCAGTTTTGTCGAACGCCGGAGCTCGTCCGGCCGCGATGATGTCCCGCCGCGATTAGATTGGAGATCAGTTGCCCGCGTCAAGTTCCGGGTAGTGACGGAAGATGCCGTCTTCGTTGAAGGCGAGCCGGCGAGGGGAGGCGAGATAGGCGGTGATCCGGGGACGCTCGCGGACCGCCGCATGCAGATCTGCCAGGGCGGGGTAGCGATCCTTGTAACCCTTCATCGCATTCGGAAATGCATAGCAGAGACCTTCGATCACCTGGAACAGCGAGAGATCGACATAGGAAAGCTCCGAGCCGACGATGTGCCGCGAGCCGCTCGGATTCTGTTGGAGCGCGCGCTCGAAATAGCCGAGGTACTTCGGGATACGCTCATCGATGAACGCCGTGGAACGGGCCTTCGCTTCGGCCTTCTGATCCTCGTAGTAGAGCCCTGTCGAGATAGGATGGTGAGTGTCGTGCACCTCGGAAACGAAATCGGTGATCGTCAGCTGCAGCCCGTTCGCTGTGTAGCGCAGCTGTTCATCGGAAGGCGCGAGCCCGAGCTTCGGGCCGAGGTAGAAGAGGATGTTGGCGACGTGTGAAATCAGAATGTCGCCGTCCTTCAGAAAGGGTGGGGCAAATGCGGTCGTCGAGTTCAACCCGTGATCAAGGATTTCCAGCATGGCATCGGTGCCCATGCCTGGCCGCTCGTGTCTCACGACATCGACATAATCGGCGCCCGCTTCCTCGAGCGCGAGGCGCACGAACTCGCCGCGTCCCTGAATGCCATTCCAATAGAAGAGTTTATAGGCCATCCGCGCCTCCCTGAGGGCGCCTGGTCGCTGGATCGTCGTGCAGACGCCGCCTGTTTAGATTATCGGGTCAAATTATCGGCGTTGATATCGCCGCCAGTATTACTTGCGGCCATACCAGCGTGAAACGGCCGCGATGCGTTCGAATGCCGAACGACGCATCGAAATGGCGGCCGGCTTTTCGCGGAAGAAGAAGGCCACGAGATTGTCGACGACAACGACAAGCAGCATGGCGAGCGCCAGATAAGCCGTTGCAGCAAGGACCAGGGTCGGCATTTTATCTCACACCGGAGCGATGAACATGTAGCAGCCTGCTACAATGAGGGAAACGAGAATTACGTCGAAGTAGCTGCGGTTCATGACCATTCTCCCAGTTTTGCAGGAGAACCGTCAGAGGGTCACTTTTGTTCCATTGGGAACCGCCGCCACAGCACTTTTAAGTAAGTCCGAAATTGCGCTGCGACTGAAGATCTTTCTGGCATTCATTCAATACGACTGAATTAATGCAGAGATGTGACTGAAATGAAAACAGGGCGCCCTGGAGGCGCCCTTTTAAATCAATAATTTGCAGAGATCATGCCGACTTTCGCGGCGTGGATTTCTTAGGGGCGGCTTTGGTCGCCTTGGCGGCGCTACTCACCTTGATCTCGGGAGCCGCGCGCTTCGTTCTGCTCTTCACTTCCTTGCCATCGGCGGACGCGGCGGACCCTTCGAGCGCGGCGCGCTCTTTCATCGCCTGTTGCCAATGCTCATGATCACGCCCGCTGGGGCGGCCTTCCTCTTCCCAAAGCGCATACGCGCGCTTCTGAACCCACTCTCTTTGAGTTTCCGTCATCGCCGATCTCCACTGCAGGGATGCCATCGTTCAAACGCGATACTGATTGAAGAGTTCCAGACGAATCGGATTGTTTCAAGTAATTTCTGACACACTGCAAAAATATATGTGGCGTTGCAGCACGATGCTTAACGAAAGCGCGGATTGTGCCCCAAATGCGGGCATTCCGGGGCGGCGGCTGGCGCGATTATACTGTCATCAGACCATGCCGGAGATTCGCTGAAGGTGACAGGCATGTGCCACCCAAGGGCGTGATTGAACAGTCCTGAATTACCGCTATATCTTGGTTGCATGTTTTATCTCATATCGACCTATTGGCCGCATATCCTGTTTGTTATTTCGTTGCTCATGGGGGCTGCCGCGGCAATCCACGCGACCATGACGAAGGAAGAAGTGCGCGCCGCGATCGGCTGGGTCGGCGTGATCGTCCTATCCCCCATCGTCGGCGCCGTGCTTTACGCGATCGCCGGCATCAACCGCATAAGGCGAGCGTCCTTGAGCCTGCGCCGCGACGCGCTGATGCCGCAGGCCGATCTCGATGAACTGGAGACCTTCGACGCCGAAGCAGAGATCGTCATCAGCGGTTTCGGCCGTCGTTTCGCGGCTTTGCAGACGCTCGGCGACCGTGTGGCCCGCAGCCCGATCGCGACCGGCAATACGATCGACATGCTCGAGACCGGCGATGATTGCTACGCCGCGATGAAGGCGTCGATTGACGATGCCGAGCGAAGCGTTCTTCTCGAAACCTATATCTTCGACCGCGACCCGATCGGCCTCAGGATCGCCGATGCGCTGATCGCGGCAACGAAGCGCGGCGTGCAGGTCCGCGTGCTGATCGACGCCGTCGGCGCCCGTTACTCGGTGCCGAGCATCCTCGGCTATCTGAAAGATGGCGGCGTCTCGGTTTCCGTGTTCAACGGCAACGTCATCATTGGCCTGCGCTTGCCCTATGCGAACCTGAGAACCCACAGGAAGATCGTGATCGTCGACGGCCGGGTGGCGCTGACCGGCGGCATGAACATCCGGGCGGGCTTCACGCGCGAGTTTGCCGGCGAAGACTTCGCGCGCGACACGCATTTCATGGTTACCGGACCCGTTGTCGCCGACCTGTTCGATATCGCGGCTGAAGACTGGCGTTTCACGACGGGCGAGGAGCTGACCGGCGACGAGTGGCGGATCGCAGCGCCTGAGCGGGAGCCGGGCGATCCCGTCTTCATGCGCGTGGTCGCTTCCGGACCGGACAGACGGGTGGAGACGAACCACAAGATGCTGATGGGGGCCTTTTCGGTCGCCCGCACGTCGATCAAGATCATGTCGCCCTACTTCCTGCCGGATCGCGAACTGATCAGCGCGCTGGCGACGGCGGCGCGCAGGGGCGTCGAGGTCGATATTGTCGTTCCTGCCGCCAATAATCTCGTTCTGGTCGACAGGGCAATGACCGCGCAATTCGACCAGATCGTCAGCAACTACTGCCGCATCTGGCGCGCCAGCGGCGCGTTCAGCCATTCGAAATTGCTTTCGATCGATGGCGTCTGGTCCTATGTCGGCTCGTCCAATCTCGATCCGCGCTCGCTGCGGCTGAATTTCGAGATCGATCTCGAAGTGTTGAACGAGGGCTTCGCCAACGAGATCGAGGAGCATATCGACGAGGCGATCCGCTCCGCAGCGCCAGTTACGCTGCAAGGCTTGCGGTCCGCGCCGTTTCCGGTGCGCCTGCTGAACAAGGTCCTCTGGCTCGGCTCGCCCTATCTCTGAGCGATTTTTGCGTGCTTTAACATGGCAACTTCAAACGGAGCGCCTATACTGAAGCCAGGGAACCCATTCGCTTCATGGAGCACCGGAAAACAGCGATGCATGCCAGGAACAACAATCTGCCCGCAAGCATTCTTGCTTCTATCCGAAACCACAGGAAGCGCGTCGAACTGGCTCATGCCAGTCCAATGTCACGCCCGGAAGGCACGCTGATTGCGTCCTACAATGTGCATAAGTGCGTCGGCAACGACAGACGCTTCGACCCTGATCGCACCAGCCGCGTGATCCATGAAATCGACGCCGACGTCATCGCCCTTCAGGAGGCAGATACGCGCTTCGGCGAGCGAACGGGTATTCTCGACCTGCCGCGCCTGGAAAGAGAGAGCGGGTTGGTGCCGGTGCCGATCAGCGGCGTGAACAAGGCGCATGGCTGGCACGGCAACGTGGTGCTGTTCAAGAAGGGGCTCGTCCGAGGCGTTCACCAGATCAAGCTTCCGGGCTTGGAGCCACGCGGCGCGCTCGTCGCGGAGCTCGATCTCGAGCGAGGCGGCGCGCTGCGGATCATCGCCGCGCATTTCGGCCTTCTCAGGCATTCGAGAGCGCAGCAGGCGAAGGTGCTGCTCGAGTTGATGGCGGATAAGTCCGACATGCCGACCATCCTGCTCGGCGACTTGAACGAGTGGCGCCTGGGCGACCGCTCGTCGCTTCACTCGTTCCAGTCGATCTTCGGTCCGCAGCCGCTCGCCGTGCCGAGCTTCCCAGCGCGTTTGCCGGTGCTTGCGCTCGATCGCATCATGGCAAATCGCAAGGGCGTGCTGACCACGGTTGAGGCTCACGATACGCCATTGTCACGCGTCGCATCCGACCATCTGCCGATCAAGGCCTTCGTCAATCTGCAGGAAGACGCCAAGTCCGCCTGATACGGGCGGCGCTGCAACCGCGCCCGGTTTACCATAGGCGTCTCGCGCACCTTGACACAGCCTTCAGTCGTGAGAGGGTCTGCGCGGATCGGCACAGGGCCGGCACGGAGAGGTCTGGAAATGCGAAGCGCACGCCATCATGGAGATGCGGTCAGGCGGTCGATTGTGACGGCGCGGCGCGCCATCGCAGCCGTCTCTCTGCTTTCGCTCTGTCTTGCGGCTCCCTCGCTCGCTGCAGACGAAGCCGTGCAGACGGAGGCGTCGCGAGCACAGGTCGCGAAGCTTCTGGACAAGATGGGCGAGCATTATGCGAAGGCGAGCACGCTCTCCGAACGCCGCGACGCCTTCGAGCAGTTGATGCAAAAGACGCCGGGCCCATCACGGGTGCAGATCAAGGAGGTGGACGCCGGTGGCGTGGATGCCGAGATGATATGGCCGGCGCGGCTTCACTATTCGATCGGCAAGCGCGCCATCCTCTATGTTCATGGCGGCGGCTTCTACAGCGGTTCGCTCGACACGCATCGCGCATCGGCCGCGTCCTTTGCAAAAGCGGCATCGGCGGATGTGCTGCTGATCGATTATCGCCTAGCGCCGGAATATCCCTATCCCTCCCAGATCGACGATACGTTGACCGCTTACCTCTGGCTGCTCGATTCCGGATATGAGAGCGGCAATATTGTCCTGCTCGGCGATTCCGTCGGCGGAAACCTTGCGATCGAAGCGGTGCTGCGGCAGATCAAGCTCCAAGGGCCGCCGCCCGCGGCTGTGATCACCATCAGCGCGGTGACCGACCTTGCGGCAACCGGTGCATCGATCAAGACCAACGCCGTAAACGATCCATTCGGCAATGCATTGCAGATCGAGGCGGCACGCAAGGCCTATCTCGGAGATCGCTCGCCAACGGACCCGCGCGTATCGCCGCTCTATGCCGACATGAGGGGCTTTCCGCCGCTCTTGATGCAGGTCGGCTCCAGGGAGATCTCGCTCGATGACACCTTGCGTCTCGCCGACAAGGCCAAGCAGGCCGGTGTCGACGTGACGACGGAGGTGCTGCCGGGAATGATCCACCAATGGCAGCTGTTCCCGTTCTGGCTCGACGATGCCCGCAAGTCCAACCAGCGTGCCGCCGAATTCGCGCTTGAGCATTTCGCCGACAAGCCGCGTCAGTAGCGGTCGTTTCGACAGTCGTCGCCTACAGAGCCGCCGCCGAAGCCTTGCGGCTTGCGTGATGCGCCCGCTTCTGTTCGTACATCGCCAGATCGGCGCGCCGGACCATCGCCTCCATCGTTTCACCCTCTTCGCTGGTGGCAAGGCCGACCGATATGTCGAGGGGTGCATTCGAATAGAACTGGTTGTTGATCTTCAACAGCTCCTGAATGGTCTCGAGCATCGCCTGGGCCGCCTGCCGGTCGGCGCCGGGCATGAGAACCGCGAACTCGTCACCGCCGACGCGGGCAGCGTGGTTCGGCATAGAAACAGCGCCGTTCAGCACTTCGCCGAGGCGGCGCAGCAGCGCGTCGCCCGCGTCGTGGCCGAGTTGGTCATTGGCGATCTTCAGCCCGTCGAGGTCGATGATCAAGGCAGATACCGGCCGCAGCGATTTGCGCTGCAAGCGGTTGAGCTCATCCATGTAGAAGGCGCGATTATGCAGTTTCGTCAGCACGTCGTGCTTGCCGAGATATTCGAGATAGGCTTCGGCCTTCTTGCGTGCGGTGATGTCGGTCAGGGCGACCTGAACGCGTGACCAGTCCTTCTCATGGCCCGGGAACACGGAGAACTGCAGCAGCACGTGCCGCTCGGAACCATCCAGCGCGTAATTAATGACTTCGCGTTGATGAAACAGACTACCGTTCCAGAGCTCGATCAGCTGCTCGCGAAAGGTCTTCTCCATGTCATCACGGAAGATACTCGCAATGCCATGGAGGAGGGTGGTGCGATCCGGCGCGCCAAAGAGATCGAGCGTTGCCTTGTTGACCTCGATCACGCTGATCTCGCTCATGCATTGCACGACGAATTCCGGGTGAACATCTGTAAACACACGAAAATCCACGATGCCGCGGTGGCGAACGTTTTCAAGCAACGCTTTAACGCGGCTGAAATCCTCGATCCAGAGCGACACGGGAGAGTGTTCGAAAATACCCTCGGCATAGAGGCGATTTTCCTGTTCGGCACGCCGCGCGGTCTCGCGTGCTGTCACGTCGTCGGTAGTGATCAGCACCCGCCCGAGGGTCTTTTCATAGCCCGGCAGGACCGAGCCGCGCAGCTGGATATCGAGACGTCGGCCCGAAAGTGCGTAGTTGACGGCGCTGCCGTCGAACTCGAGGCATCCGTCCCAAAGGGCAGCGAGTTCGTTGACATGGCTCTCCAGCATCTCGTCCCGGAATATGGATGAGAGATTGGCGGTCAGGTGATCCTGGCTTTCAGCCCCGAAGAGGTCGAGCGTCTTCTGGTTGACCCGCAATATCCGGATGCGCTGCGAACAGGCCGCCACGCGGCTCACATCCTCTTTCAGAAAGCTCCTGAAGTCGGTGACCCCTTCCTGCCGCCAGACATCAAACTGCGCCGCAACGCCGCTGAAATCCTCAATCCACATGGCGATCGGCGCCAGATCAAAAATGTCGAGGTCGGAAGCAATGCTTGTCATGGCGGCGGTCTTTCGATGCGATCAGTTTTCAAACCATCGCAGCGCGGCGATAGCCCACTTATCCTTAGTGCTCAATTCTAAAGCCGAGCTTGACGAGAATACGGATAATGCAGGGGCAGAGCGCATTTTCACGTGGGGCCGCCGTCAGGCGCGCGGCGCGCGCGTGGGGTCCGAAACAAAAAGAACGGCGACGTGCCGTTCTTTCGGTATCGCTTCGCTCTCTTCCACCAGCCTCAGGCAGACCTGAAGAGCTTCCAGCGGGTCGGGCGAAACGCGATGCCGCCTTGGTCAAGGCCGCCTGCCGCTGCTGGTGGCAGTTCAAGCTCGATCGGCGGATGGCCTTGCCCGATGTCGATCTCCACGTGACGCGTGCCGGCAACGCGACGGCTGCTGGTGACGACACCGGCGATGCCTTCGGCGCCATTGCGAATTTCGATGTCGTGCGGGCGGAAGTAGAGGCTCGCCTCGCCGTCAGCCTCGCCCTCGGCGCGGATGCCGAGCGAGCGCCCGTCGAACCAGATCTCGCCGTTGGAAATCTTGACCTTCAGACAGTTCGATTGGCCGACGAAGCCGAAGACGAAGGGCGAATTCGGGTGATCGTAGACATCATCGGGCGTGCCGACCTGCTCGATCGCGCCCTGGCTCATCACCACGACCCGGTCGGCGAGTTCCATGGCCTCGTCCTGATCGTGGGTGACGAAGATGGTTGTGTGCCCCGTCCGGTCGTGAATCTCGCGCAGCCACTTGCGCAGATCCTTGCGAACCTGCGCGTCGAGCGCGCCGAAAGGCTCGTCGAGCAGAAGCACGTTCGGCTCGACCGCCATGGCGCGGGCCAGCGCCACGCGCTGCCGCTGGCCGCCGGAGAGCTGCGCGGGATAGCGCTTTTCGAGGCCGGGGAGCTGGACGAGATCAAGCAATTCCAGCGCTCTGCGGCGTATTTCGTCCTTCGGAGGACGGCGCGAGGAATGGCGGACCTTGAGCCCGAAGGCGACATTGTCGAGCACCGTCATGTGGCGAAACAGTGCGTAGTGCTGGAACACGAAGCCGATATTGCGCTCCTGCACGCTCTTGCGAGACGCGTCTTCGTCGCCGAAGTAGATCAGTCCCTCTGTCGGGCTTTCGAGCCCAGCGATCAGGCGCAAGAGCGTCGTCTTGCCGGAGCCGGACGGACCAAGCAGCGCGATCAACTCGCCGGAGCGGATATCGAGCGACACGTCATGCAGAGCCGGAAATCGATCGAATTCCTTGCGTAGGTTTTGAACACGAACTTCCATTCTAATTCCTCAGTGCCGCCGGCTCGCGGCGATTTCGTCGCTGTATCGCATTTCCAGCAAGGTCTTCAAAACAAGGGTGACGAGCGCGAGCAGCGCCAGCAGGGTGGCAACGGCGAAAGCCCCGGTGAAATTATACTCGTTGTAGAGGATTTCCACTTGCAGCGGCATGGTGTTGGTCTGGCCGCGGATGTGGCCGGAAACGACCGAGACGGCGCCGAACTCGCCCATGGCACGGGCGTTGCAGAGAAGCACGCCGTAGAGCAGCCCCCATTTGATGTTCGGCAAGGTCACGTGCCAGAAGGTCTGCCAGCCGCTGGCGCCAAGCGAGATCGCAGCCTCTTCATCGCCGGTCCCCTGTTCCTGCATGAGCGGGATAAGCTCGCGGGCGACGAAGGGGAAGGTGACGAACATGGTTGCCAGGATCAAGCCCGGAACCGCGAAGAGAATCTTGATGCTGTGGGCGCTCAGCCATTGCCCGAGATAGGTGTTGGCGCCGAGCAGCAGCACGAAGACCAGACCCGATATGACCGGCGAGACCGAGAAGGGCAGGTCGATCAGCGTTGTCAGGAAGGCCTTGCCCTTGAACTCGAACTTGGCGATTGCCCAGGCGGCAGCCACGCCGAAGACGACGTTCAATGGCACGCTGATACCCGCGACGATCAGGGTGAGCCGGATCGCCGAGAAGGTCTCCGCATCCTGCAAGGCCGTGAAGAAGGCCGTCGGGCCCTTTCGGAACGCTTCGACGAACACGGCTGCCAGCGGCAGGATCAGGATCAGTGTCAGGAACACCAGCGAGGCGACGATCAGCGTCCATCGCGCCCACCGATGCTCGGTGACGACGGAGCGCACTTTCGTGGCGGGCGAAGCGTGGGTCTCATGCGCCATTGCCATACCTCCGTCTGCTCCAGCTCTGGATGAGGTTGATCACGAGAAGCATGGCGAAGGACAGCACCAGCATCACGGCGGCGATGCCGGTGGCGGCCGCGTAGTTATACTCTTCGAGCTTGATGACGATCAGCAGCGGGGCGATCTCCGATTTGAACGGCAGGTTGCCGGCGATGAAGATGACCGATCCGTACTCGCCGACACCGCGCGCGAAAGCCAGCGCGAAGCCCGTGAGAACCGCAGGCGCCAGACCAGGCAACAGAACGCGTGTGATCGTCTGCAGACGGTTTGCGCCGAGCGTGGCGGCGGCCTCTTCGACCTCCTTGTCGATCTCCTCCATCACAGGCTGCACCGTGCGCACGACAAAGGGCAGGCCGACGAAGACCAGCGCCACGACGATGCCAACGGGTGTGAAGGCGATCTTGATGCCGAGCGGCGTCAAGAACTGGCCAAGCCAGCCGTTGGGCGCATAAAGCGTCGCAAGCGCAATGCCGGCGACCGCGGTCGGCAGCGCGAAGGGCAGGTCGACCATGGCGTCGATGATGCGTTTGCCTGGAAAGCGGTAACGCACCAGGACCCAGGCAAGCACGATGCCGAAGACGACGTTGACGCAGGCGGCAGCGAATGCGGTGCCGAAACTGATCCGCAGCGCGTTCACCGTGCGGGCATCAATCGCGATCGACCAGAATTTCTCCCAGCCGAGTTCGCTCGAACGCCATGCGAGGCCCGAGAGGGGGATGAGGATAAGAAGGGTGAGCCAGATCAAGGTAAAGCCGAGTGCCATTCCAAATCCTGGAATGACACTCGGCCGCCTGAACCGCCACCGCGTGGGGCTATGTGCTCTCATGCGATGTATTATTGTGCCGGCTTGTAGATTTGGTCAAACACGCCGCCATCTCCGAAGAATTTCGGCTGCGCTTCCTTCCAGCCACCGAAATCGTCGATGGTTGCAAGCGTCAGCTTCGGGAAGCGGGCGATATCGGCAGGGTCGGCTGCTTCAGGCTTGATCGGGCGGTAATAGTGCTTGGCCGCGATCTTCTGGCCCTCGTCCGAATAGAGGTAGTTCAGATAGGCCTCGGCGACCTTGCGCGTGCCCTTCTTGTCGACATTGCCGTCGACCACGGCGACCGGCGGGTCCGCACGGATCGAGAAGCTCGGCGTTACGATCTCGAACTGATCGGGGCCGAGTTCTTCGAGCGAGAGGTAGGCTTCGTTTTCCCAGGCAAGGAGGACGTCACCCAGGCCGCGCTGAACGAAGGTGGTGGTGGCGCCGCGTGCGCCGGTGTCGAGAACTGGAACATGCTGAAGAAGGCTCGTCACATAGGCCTGCGCCTTCGCCTCATCGCCGCCGTTTGCCTGCTTGGCCCAAGCCCAGGCAGCCAGGAAGTTCCAGCGTGCGCCGCCCGATGTCTTCGGGTTCGGCGTGATCACCTGGACGTCGTCCTTCACGAGATCGGCCCAGTCCTTGATGCCCTTCGGATTGCCCTTGCGCACCAGGAACACGATGGTGGAGGTGTAAGGTGTCGAGTTGTTGGGAAGCTTGCTCTTCCAGTCGGGCGGGATCTTGCCGGTTTTTGCAGCGATCGCGTCGATGTCGCCTTCGAGAGCGAGCGTCACGACATCGGCATCGAGGCCATCAATGACCGAGCGCGCTTGTGCGCCGGAGCCGCCATGCGAAGCCTGGATCGCCACCGTCTCGCCGGTGTCCTTCTGCCACTTCTGTGCGAAGGCGGCGTTGAAATCCTTATAGAGTTCCCGTGTCGGATCGTAGGATACGTTGAGAAGCGTCTGGTCGGCAAAAGCTGGTGCGACAGTGCCGATGGCGAAACTGCCGGCCAAAACCGCGGCCGCGAGAAGCCGGGCAATCCGTTGTGCGTGCATGGGAACCTCCTTCGTTTGTGATCCAAACTCTACCAAGTTGGTCGTATAATGAAACGAAGATTGTTTCTGTTCCATGCGGCGGTTTCGGAATGACGTGCCATTTCGTCAGCCGATTTGAAATGAATGTGCTGCTGAGCCTGCGCCGCAGGTGGCTGCGATTTGACTCGCGCCACCCACGAATGGACAAGCGCTCAGGGCGATCTGCGAGCGGACGCGGGCATTCCATCGCTTCATGAGCAAAAGCCTTGGCGATGGAATTGAAATCCGTCTTGTTCGGCGATTATAGTCCGCCGACGCCGCGCTCGACTCGCGCGGGGAGGCAAGGGAAGGAACCGCAAATGACCAAAGTCCGCGCACTGGTGCTGGAGCGCCAGCATGAGCTCGCAATCCGCGAAATCGATCTGCCGATGGAAACCGGGCCGGGTGAGGTCAAGATCAAGATTCATACGGTCGGCGTCTGCGGCTCCGACGTTCACTACTACACGCACGGCAAGATCGGCCCCTTCGTCGTCAACGAGCCGATGGTTCTCGGGCACGAGGCGGCGGGTACCGTCGTCGAAGTCGGCGCCGGCGTCACGCATCTGAAGGTCGGCGATCGCGTCTGCATGGAGCCGGGCATTCCCGATCCGAATTCCAAGGCAAGCCGGCTCGGCATGTACAATGTCGATCCCGCTGTCTCCTTCTGGGCAACGCCCCCAGTTCACGGCGTGCTCACGCCCGAGGTCGTTCACCCCGCCAACTACACGTTCAGGCTGCCTGACAATGTCAGCTTCGCCGAAGGCGCCATGGTCGAGCCTTTCGCCGTCGGCATGCAGGCCGCCACCAAGGCGAAGATCGCGCCAGGTGATACCGCCGTCGTGCTCGGTGCCGGTCCTATAGGCACTATGGTCGCCATCGCGGCACTCGCCGGCGGCTGCGCTCGCGCGATCGTGGCCGATCTCGCCCAGCCGAAGCTCGACATCGCCGCCCAGTATCAGGGCGTCATCCCGGTCAATATCCGCGAAACGAACCTCGTCGAAGAAGTCTCGCGGCTGACGGACGGATGGGGCGCCGACGTGATCTTCGAATGCTCCGGTTCGCCGAAGGCCTGGGAGACCATCATGGATCTGGCACGTCCCGGCGGCGTCATCGTTGCCGTTGGTCTGCCGGTCAACCCGATCGGCTTCGACGTCTCGACTGCTTCGACCAAGGAAATCCGCATCGAAACGGTATTCCGCTACGCGCATCAGTATGAGCGTTCGATCGCGCTGCTCGGTTCCGGTCGCGTCGATCTGAAGCCTCTGATTTCCGACACCTTCGGCTTCGAGGAATCGATCAAGGCTTTCGACCGCGCGGTCGAAGCGCGGCCGAGCGATGTGAAGCTGCAGATCGTGATGGACTAGGCGCCTCCCGGCTGGTTAGCTGGCGTTAGCCGACACTTTTCTGAAAGCTCTTCTGAAGACAAGGGCCGCGCCAGCCACGATGGCCGCGGCCCCGAGCCCGACGAAGAGGTGATGGTGCAGCGGAAGACGACCGAGGATATGCTCGATCCCGTGTCCGAAGAGATAGCCGAGCGCCGTAAACAGCTGTCCCCATACGAGCGCCGCGATCGCGTTCAGCATCACGAATTTTCCGGTCGAAATACGCGTCGTGCCGATCACGATCGGGCTGATAGTGCGGAGGCCCACGAGAAAGCGGAACGCCAGGATGAAGCCTGTCGGGTAGCGTTCGAGGAGGGACGTGACCTGGGCCAGCGTCGGCGTCTCCATCAGCCGGCGGACGACGTGCCAGCGTGACGCATAGCGGCCGGCGAAGAACCACATCTGGTCTCCGGCGAAGGAACCTGCCGATGCCATCAGCGAGGCCGACCAATAGGTGAGCAGCCCGCGATGGGAGATGATGCCGCCGAGGAAGGCCGCGGTCTCGCCCTCGAATGCGGTGCCGAGGAAGATCGCGATAATCCCATAGTGTTCGATCAGATGTTCTATGGACACGATTGACCCCTCAACGTTTCTGGCCTGCCGCCGTGAAGGCTACACGCTCTTGAGGTCGCCAAGCAATGTCGGGATCAATTCGGAGACCGTCGGGTGGATCGGCACGGCCCATTTCAGCTCGGGATAGGTTGTCCCGGCGTTCATCGCGTCGATGAAGCCGTGGATCGCCTCGTCACCCTCTATGCCAAGAATGGCGGCACCCAGGATCTGCTTGGTTTGCGCGTCGGCGATCACCTTCATGAAGCCCTTCGTCTCGCCCCGCTCCTTGGCGCGGCCGACCTTGGTCATCGGCCGGGTCGAGATCATGATCTCGCGGCCCGATGCGCGCGCCTGTTTTTCCGACATGCCGACGCGGCCAAGCGGCGGGTCGATGTAGAGCGCGTAGGCGAGAATGCGGTCGCTGAGCTTGCGATCCTCGCCGTCGAGCAGGTTTGCGGCCGCGATCTCGAAGTCATTGTAGGACGTATGCGTGAAGGCGCCGTGGCCATTGCAGTCGCCAAGCGCCCATATGCCCTCGACATTGGTCGCCAGCTTGTCGTCAACGGTGATGTAGCCACGCTTGTCGGTGGCGACGCCGGCACGATCGAGGCCGAGATCGTCGGTATTCGGCACACGGCCGGTTGCGATCAGCACATGGCTCGCCATGATCTCGGCGATGCCGTCAGCGACGGCAACCTCTATCCCATCCACCCCGTTCTTGAACGCGATGCGGTCCGCGCCGGTATGGATTGCAATTCCCTCGGCGCGCAGAATGTCGGCAATCGCGTCCGAGATATCCTCATCCTCCCGCGAGGCGAGCTTGGGACCGCGCTCGACGACCGTAACCTCCGCACCGAAACGGCGATACATCTGCGCGAACTCAAGACCGATATAGCTTCCGCCAATGACCACCAGATGCCGGGGCAGCGTGTCCAGGGCGATGATCGACGTGCTGGTCAGATAGTCGATGTCGCCGATACCCGGCATATCGGGAATGGCCGGTCGCGCGCCAACGTTGAGGTAGATGCGCGGCGCGGTGAGCAACTCGCCGTTGGCCATGATCGTCCGTTCGCTTTCGAAGCGCGCATGGCCGTAGATCACGGTCACGTCGTCCATGCCCGCAAACCAGCTGATCAGGCCGTTGCGGGCCTCCATAGTCACCGTCTCGGCTCGCTTGCGCACGATCGCCATGTCGATGCCGATATCGTCCGGGATTGTCACGCCGTAGCCGCCGGCATTGCGTGCCACATAGGCGGCGCGGGCGCTGGCGACGAGGGTCTTGGTCGGCATGCAGCCGGCGTTGACGCATGTTCCGCCGAGATACTTGCGCTCGATCAGCGCGACCTTCATGCCCTTCTCCGCCATCCGGGCGGCGAGGAAGGGGCCGGATTGGCCGGCGCCGATAACGATGGCGTCGAAGCTCCGCATCAGACCGACGCCACGATCAGGATCGCGCCGACAATAGCGACGGCGTCCTCGAGAATGGCCGCCGGCGGGTCCCTCCGAAACGCGCTTGCCAGCTTGCCGCGCGCCGCGGCACCACCAAGCGTGCCCGCGACCGCGCCGAGAACGCCGGCAATGAGCCCGCCGGCCAGCGATCCGCCAGCGGCGCCGATCGTGGCGCCTGATAGCGCGCCCATGATCAGCCGCGCGCCGAACTGCATCGGTACTTTTCTTGAAGGCGTGGATGGCAATTGATCCGTCACCAGTTCGACCAGCGCCAGCAGTGTGAAAATCCAGGGTGTCCAACGATAGCCCATAAAGGCGAGCGGTGTCTGAGACACATCGAACCAGCCGAGCGCCGCTCCCCAGGCGACGGCCGCGGGCGCTGTCAGCGCGCGCAGCCCGGCGATGATGCCAATCAGAAATGCGAGAAATAGAAGCATGCGCAATCCCCCATCGCAGCGCAGGCTATCCCCGCGATGAGGGAAAGTTTGCACATTGTCGGGTCTGTTGCAATTTGGCGGCGAAGAATTCTCGATCAGTTCGAGAACGCCGCTATCCCCGTTATCGCGCGGCCGAGGATCAGCGCGTGAATGTCGTGCGTGCCCTCATAGGTGTTGACCACCTCGAGGTTGACGAGATGGCGGGCGACGCCGAACTCATCCGAGATACCATTGCCTCCCAGCATGTCGCGCGCCATTCGGGCGATATCGAGCGCCTTGCCGCAGGAATTGCGCTTCAGAATCGAGGTGAGCTCGACCGGCGGGTGGCCGTCTTCCTTCATGCGGCCGAGGCGCAGGCAGCCCTGCAGCCCCAGCGTGATCTCGGTCGCCATGTCGGCGAGCTTCCGCTGGATCAACTGATTGGCGGCGAGCGGCCGGTCGAACTGCTTTCGGTCAAGCGTGTATTGACGCGCCCGCGCGTAGCAATCCTCGGCGGCGCCGAGCGCGCCCCAGGCAATCCCGAAACGGGCCGAGTTGAGGCAGGTGAATGGGCCTTTGAGGCCGGAGACGTTTGGCAACAGGTTCTCTTCCGGCACGAAGACGCCATCCATCACCACTTCGCCGGTGATCGAGGCGCGCAAACCGATCTTGCCGTGAATGGCGGGCGCCGTCAGGCCCTTCCATCCCGTTTCGAGGATGAAGCCGCGGATCACGCCGTCTTCGGTCTTCGCCCAAACCAAGAAGACGTCGGCGATCGGCGCGTTCGATATCCACGTCTTGGCGCCGGAAAGACTATAGCCGCCATCGACCTTTTTTGCACGCGTCGCCATCGACCCCGGATCGGAGCCATGGTTCGGCTCGGTAAGGCCGAAGCAGCCGATCCATTCGCCGGTGGCGAGTTTCGGCAGATATTTCTGCTTCTGCGCCTCCGACCCGAAGGCATCGATCGGCACCATGACCAGCGAGGACTGGACGCTCATCATCGAGCGATAGCCACTGTCGACGCGCTCGACCTCGCGGGCGATCAGCCCGTAGGCGACGTATCCGAGGCCCGCGCCACCATATTCGGGCGATATCGTTGGGCCGAGGAGGCCGAGTTCGCCCATTTCGCGAAAGATGCTCGGATCGGTTTTCTCATGGCGGAAGGCTTCGAGCACACGCGGCGCAAGCTTTTCCTGCGCGTAGGAATGCGCGGTGTCGAGCACCATGCGCTCCTCATCCGTCAATTGCTCGACGAGCCGGAACGGATCGGACCAGTCGAAACTCTCGCGGGTGTGCTGCATGGTTCATCCTCCTCGATCCATCGGCATGTCGCGGACCCTATTGGGATACTGCCGGGGCGAGGGAGCGTCAACACGGCGCCGCCTCTGTCGCTCTCGACTGCGCGCGATCATGACATAGCTATCCCTCAATGGGCCCCTCAAATGGGATCGTCTGACGATGGGAGCAGGACATGACAAAAATCGCGTTTATCGGCCTCGGTAATATGGGTGGGCCGATGGCGGCAAATCTGGTCAAGGCAGGGCACACGGTCGCGGGCTTTGATCTGGTGTCGGCATTGCTTCAAGCCTCCGAAGCGACCGGCGTGCAGCCGGCGAGTGACATCTCCCAAGCTGTGAGCGGTGCCGATGTCGTCGTGACCATGCTTCCACAGGGCAGGCACGTCCTGACGGCGTGGACAGACATCCTTGGCGCTATTCCCTCGGGAACGCTCGTCATCGACTGCTCGACGATTGACGTCGCCAGCGCGCGCAAGGCGCATGAGATGGCAAAGGCGGCCGATTGCCCGTCGCTCGATGCACCGGTCTCCGGCGGAACGAGCGGGGCGGCGGCCGGCACGCTGACCTTCATGGCGGGAGGAACGCCGGAGAGCTTTGCCAGAGCCAAACCTGTACTCGAAGCGATGGGTCGGAAGATCGTCCATTGCGGAGAGGCAGGTGCGGGGCAGGCGGCGAAGATCTGCAACAACATGATCCTCGGCATATCGATGATCGGCGTCTGCGAGGCCTTCGCGCTGGGCGAAAAGCTCGGCCTCTCGCACCAGGCACTGTTCGATGTCGCCTCGACGTCATCGGGCCAATGCTGGTCGATCAACACCTATTGCCCGGTTCCCGGCCCGGTGCCGACATCGCCCGCCAACAACGATTACAAGCCGGGCTTCGCGGCCGCCTTGATGCTCAAGGACCTCCGCCTGTCGCAGGAGGCAGCCCTTGCAACAGGCGCCTCGACGCCGCTTGGCGCCGAAGCCGCGCAGCTGTTTGCGCTCTTCGAAAAGCAGGGCAATGGCGGCCGCGACTTCTCGGCGATCATCGAGATGTTGCGCGGCTGATGCCCTGTTACGGCAGGCGCAGGTTCGTGCCGCCGACCCAGGCCGTCGCGATATTGGGTTTCGAGGCGGTGTTGATGATCTTCTGCAGGATCTGCTCGCCGCTATCGAACTCGTCGAACAGGCGCACTGATCCCTTCGGTGCTTTGGTGTCGATGACGATCGCATCGAAGAGATAGCCCGGCTTGAACTGGCCGATCGGCAGATCGAGCGCCACGCCACCGCCTGCCGTCGCGATATAGAAGGCATCGCGGAAATCGATCTGGGCGGGCCCGTAGCTGGCGCGCGCCTCAGAGTTGAGCTTAGGATCGACACCGCTTTCGAGCGCCCGCGACATAAGGATCGCACCGCGGCAGTTCTCGAGCATCGAGGCGCTCGGCCCGCCGGAGATATCCGTGCCAAGACCGACATGCATGCCCTTGTCGAGGGCGGCCTTGAGCGGGAAGACGGCGTTGGCGAAGTAGACGTTGGAGAGCGGGCAATGGGCGACGGCCGCTTCGCGCTCACGCACCTTGTCCATGTCACCATCCGTCAGGAAGTTGGCATGCGCCAGTACCGTGCGGCGACCGAGCAGGCCGAAGCGATCCAGCGCCTCGGTATCGGTTACGCCGTAGCGCGATAGCACATAGCCATGCGCCCAGTCGCTCTCCGAACAGTGGGTCTGCACGTGGCAGCCACACTCCTTGGCCAGAGCACCCAGTCCCTCGAGCATCGCGTCGGTGCAGGATGGCACGAAGCGAGGCGTGATGACGGGGAGCACTTTCTTTTCAACGTTATCAGGATGATTGTTGATGTATTCAATCAGTGCGCGCGTGCCTTCAATGGCTTCATCAGGCGAGGCATCGCGGTAGTAATCCGGACACTCGTCGGCATTGTCCATCGCCACCTTGCCGATCAGCGCGCGCTGGCCCTTCTCCAGACATATGTCCGCAAGCGAGCGCGTTGCGTCCTGATGCACGGTGGCGAAATAGAGCGCGGTGGTCGTGCCATTGGCGAGCAAATCGTCGACGAGCAGGCCGTAGCTGCGCTTGGCGAAGGCAAGGTCTTCGTAGCGGGCTTCCAGCGGGAAGGTATATTTCTGTAGCCAAATCTCGAGCGGCACATTGAGCGCGCTGCCAAGCTGGGGATATTGCGGCGCATGGACATGAAGATCGATGAAACCCGGAAGCAGATAAGAGCCTACGGGCAGCGTGACCAACTCGCCGCCTTCCTCTCGCGCCTCGCGAATGGTCCGGTAGTTGGGGTCGCTCGGGCGATGCATCGCGGCGATCGTGCCATCCGCGCCGATATCGATCAGCACCTCGTCCAGGATATCGATCTTTCCGCGCTCCGGAGCGTGAAATCCGGAGGCGCAGAGCGTTTTATTGCGCAAGTCCAATGCTGTATTCCAATTCAATCAATGCGTCAGTATTCGCGCACGTATGCACGAATGCAAATCTATAGCGAATGGCTACGGGGTCCATCGCTGGAGCCTTGCGTTTTTACGGTGGCTGCCGTGCAATGATGGGACGCTCGCTTGTCCGGGCAGTTGTCGCCGTGATTATCGGGCGCGAATGGGCCGGCCAGCATGCTGAAGCAACCACGCCCTGACCTTGGCGACAGATTGGGCTTGCCTCGGCTTCCGGAGCGAGACGACGTAAAAGTCAGATTGCGCATGCATCGTTTCCGCGAACGCCGGCACAAGCCGCCCGGCGGCGATATCCTCGTTGACGAAGACCGCGCTTGCCAGCGCGATGCCCTGGCCGGCAAGCGCAGCCTCGATGGCGTGAGACGTTTGATTGAAGCGGACGCCCTTCGAGGTGGCGACCGGCCTTGCGCCCGCGATCGTGGCGATGAATTCCGGCCACTGATTGTGGGTATCGTGGAGCAGCACGAAACGCGCGAGATCGGCGGGGTCGAGCGGCCCGGTTGCTGGCATCAGCGCCGGGCTGCATACCGGGACAAGCTCCTGCTCGAAAAGCAGATCGGCCTCCAGCGAGGCCGGAAAGGGCGGCCGCGCCAGCCGGACGGCGATATCCACATCATCTGATTGAAAGTTCGCCACGCGCTCGCTGGCGAGAATGCGCATATCGAGATCCGGGTGCGCGGCCAGGAAATCCGGTAGTCGGGGGATCAGCCATTTCGATGCGAATGTCGGCGTGACGCTGATCGTCAGCCGCAGCGGCTCCGGCCGCAAAGTCACGGTCGCATCGGAGATCAGTTCGAAGGCGCGCCGGATGCTCTCGGCATAGCCACGTCCGGCCTCGGTCAGGGCAAGCCTGCGTGGCAGGCGCTCGAATAGGGCAAGGTTCAGTTCCTTCTCTAGGCCGCGAACCTGCTGGGCCACGGCCGCTTGGGTGACGCCCAGTTCCTCGGCTGCGGCGCGAAAGTTGAGATGGCGGGCGGCGACTTCGAAGGCGCGCAGGCCATTCAGCGGCGGAAGGCGGAAAAGTGGATCGTTCATGCGATAGGTTTTCTACTGATTGGTGCCAACCGAATTGGCTCGAAGCAATGCCTTCCTGATGGTATCATCTCACATCAAGGCTGAAAACATGCGTAATGCGCAAGACAAACGACGAAAGGGTGGATGTCATGACAGTAGAAAAAGTGGCGCTGGTGACGGCAGGCGGCAGCGGAATGGGGGCGGATGCCGCCAAGCGTCTGGCGGCCGATGGCTTCAAGCTCGCCATCCTCTCGTCCTCAGGTAAGGGCGAGGCGCTGGCCAAGGAACTCGGTGGCGTCGGCGTCACGGGGTCGAACCAGTCGAATGACGATATCAAGCGCCTTGTGGATCTGGCCATGCAGGCCTGGGGCCGCATCGATGTGCTGGTCAACAGTGCCGGACACGGTCCGCGCGCGCCGATCCTCGATATCACTGACGAGGATTGGCATAAGGGCATGGACGTCTATCTGATGAACGTTATCCGCCCGACCCGGATCGTGACGCCGATCATGCAGGCGCAGAAGTCTGGCGCGATCGTCAATATCTCCACAGCCTGGGCCTTCGAGCCATCGGCGATGTTTCCGACGTCAGCGGTCTTCCGCGCTGGTCTCGCCTCATTCACAAAGATCTTCGCCGACACTTATGCGGCGGACAATATCCGCATGAACAACGTCCTGCCGGGCTGGATCGACAGCCTGCCGGCAACCGACGAGCGTCGCGAATCGGTGCCGATGAAGCGCTATGGCACGAGCGAAGAGATCGCGGCGACCGTGGCATTTCTGGCGTCGGAAGGTGCCGGATATATCACCGGGCAGAATATCAAGGTGGACGGCGGGCTTGGCCGATCGGTTTAATCGAAACCGCCGACGTTGCGGAATCAAGCGGCTGTTTGGCGGCCGCTTGATAATCGTCATGCCCTAAGCTGGCGATAGAGATTATCTATCGAAATAATTTTCTTTATCTATTTCATTTATCGCCGACCCCTGTTTATGTTGCGGCGCGAAAGCGGGTTTTCGCTTCGCAGCAATTTCACAGGAGCCTTCATGTCCCTTATCAACACATCCATTAAGCCCTTCAAGGCGCAGGCCTTCAAGCAGGGCAAATTCATTGAAGTGACCGATGCCGACACCAAGGGCAAGTGGGCGGTATTCTTCTTCTATCCGGCTGACTTCACCTTCGTTTGCCCGACGGAACTCGGCGATGTCGCCGATCACTATGCCGAGCTGCAGCGCCTTGATGCCGAGGTCTATTCCGTCTCGACCGACACGCACTTCACCCACAAGGCTTGGCACGACAGCTCCGAGACGATCGGCAAGATCCAGTACACGATGATCGGCGACCCGACGGGCACGATCAGCCGCAACTTCGAAGTCATGCGCGAAGCCGAAGGCCTTGCCGATCGCGGCACCTTCGTTGTCGATCCCGATGGCGTCATCCAGGCGATGGAAGTGACTGCAGAAGGCATCGGCCGCAATGCTGTCGACCTGCTGCGTCGCATCAAGGCTGCGCAGTATGTGCGCGCGCATCCGGGTGAAGTTTGCCCGGCCAAGTGGGAAGAGGGCGAAAAGACGCTCGCTCCGTCGCTGCACCTCGTCGGCAAGATCTGACGTTCAAATGACCTGCCGCCTTCCGGTCCATCTGGAAGGCGGCATCCAATGCCATATTCAGCGCCCTACACGCGGCGCGGCCATCCATTTTTAGCGGAGTGACCCATGCTCGACGACAATCTGAAATCCCAGTTGAAGGGCTATCTGGAACGGGTCGTTCGCCCGATCGCGATCACCGCTTCGGTCAATGACAGCGCCAAGTCGAAAGAGATGTCGGAGCTTCTCGCCGAACTGGTTGCGCTTTCCGACAAGATCTCGGTAGCGGAAACGCGTGATGACGGCGAGCGTGCACCCTCCTTCGCGCTGACGAGCCCCGGCCACGACATCAACCTGCGTTTCGCCGGCATTCCGATGGGCCACGAGTTTACCTCGCTTGTGCTCGCTCTGCTGCAGGTCGGCGGTCACCCGCCGCGCACGGAACAGGCGATCATCGATCAGATCAAGGATCTCGACGGCGATTTCCTCTTCGAAACCTATTTCTCGCTGACCTGCCAGAATTGCCCCGACGTCGTGCAGGCGCTGAACCTGATGGCCGTATTGAACCCGCGCGTGAAGCATGTGGCAATCGATGGTGGCGTGTTCCCGGCCGAAGTTCAAAGCCGCCAGGTCATGTCGGTGCCGACGGTGTATCTCAACGGCCAGCTGTTCGGTCAGGGCCGAATGGAAGTTGAGGAGATCGTCTCCAAGCTCGACACCAACTCGGCTGCCCGTGCCGCTGAGAAGCTGAATAACCGCGAAGCTTATGACGTGCTCGTCATCGGCGGCGGTCCGGCTGGTGCTGCCGCGGCAATCTACGCCGCGCGCAAGGGCATCCGTACTGGCGTTGCCGCCGAGCGCTTCGGTGGTCAGGTTCTCGATACGATGGCGATCGAAAACTTCATCTCCGTGCAGCACACCGAGGGTCCGCAGTTCGCGGCCTCGCTGGAAGCGCATGTGAAGCAATACGACGTTGATATCATGAACCTGCAGCGCGCCGAAAAGCTCGTTCCCGGCAAGGACATGATCGCGGTCGAGCTCGCCAATGGCGCGACGCTGCGCTCGAAAACGGTCATTCTGTCGACCGGCGCACGCTGGCGGCAGATGGGCGTTCCCGGCGAGGACCAGTATCGCAACAAGGGCGTTGCCTATTGCCCGCATTGCGACGGTCCGCTGTTCAAGGGCAAGCGCGTCGCCGTCATCGGCGGCGGCAATTCCGGCGTCGAGGCCGCGATCGATCTTGCCAACATCGTCAGCCACGTGACGCTGGTCGAGTTTGACAACAAGCTGCGCGCCGACGACGTCCTGCAGCGCAAGCTGCGCAGCCTGCCGAATGTCGATATCCTGCTCTCCGCCAAGACGACCGAAGTGCTGGGCGACGGCCAGAAGGTGACCGGGCTCGTCTACGAAAACCGCGTTGCGGGTCAGCGCCACACGCTTGATCTCGAAGGTATTTTCGTCCAGATCGGCCTGCTTCCGAACACCGAATGGCTGAAGGGCGCCATCGAACTGTCGCCGCGCGGCGAGATTATCGTCGATCACCACGGCCAGACCTCGGTTCCCGGTGTCTTCGCCGCCGGCGATTGCACCACGGTGCCGTACAAGCAGATCGTGATTGCGCTCGGCGAGGGCGCGAAGGCATCGCTTGCGGCCTTCGATCATCTGATCCGCACGTCTAGCCCGGACGAGGATGCGGTGAAGGCAGCCTGAGGCTGATCGACACGGTCCTGAAATGACGCTTCGCGAGCTGGAGTATCTGATTGCCTTGGCGGACCACCGGCATTTTGGCCGGGCCGCCGAGGCGTGCCTGGTCAGCCAGCCGACACTTTCCATGCAGATCCGGAAACTGGAGGAGACCCTTGGCGCTCCGCTGATCGAGCGCACGCCGCGCACGGTCATGTTGACACCGTTCGGCGAGGATACCGTCAAGCGGGCAAGGCGCATCATGCAGGAGGTCGCCGAGATCAAGTCATCGGCCTTGCGCAGCCTCAATCCGGAGGTCGGCACCCTGCGTCTCGGCATCTTCCCGACGCTTGCCCCCTATTTCCTGCCGCATGCGGTGCCGCGAATCTATAGGCAGTTCCCGCGGCTGGAGACGCTGCTGATTGAGGAAAAGAGCGATGCGCTGCTGGGGCGTCTCAAAAGCGGCAATCTCGATGCAGCCATCCTCGCTCTTCCCGTCAACGACGACCACCTGAAGGCAGAGTTTCTCTTCGAGGAGGATTTCCTGTTGGCCGTTCCCGGCACGCATCCGCTGGCAAAGCGGCGGTCGCTGACGCTCGGGGACCTCGATCGTTACGACCTCATGCTGCTCGAAGAGGGGCATTGCCTGCGTGATCAGGCGCTCGATGTGTGCCGCTTGTCGGGTGCAAGCGAGCGCACCTCGTTTCGCGCCACCAGCCTGGAGACGCTGCGTCAGATGGTTGGCGCCAATGTCGGGATCACGCTTCTGCCGGAGCTCGCCGCGCTGCATCCGGCGTCAGGCGATATCAGGCTGCTGCGTTTCGAAGGCATATCGCCGAACCGGCGGATCGGCATGTGCTGGCGCACGGGTTCCGCGATGGGCGCTTTTCTGGAAAGTATCGCCGGTCTCCTGCGCGAAGTTGCCCAGGAGCTGCTTGCCGATATCAGGCGCTCACCGGCCGCTTAAAACGACTTCACTTCCACTCCCACAGGAGCTTGGTGGAAAACGGCCGTGCGCCGATCAATAGATCGGGTTGCGTGAGTTTGGCCTCGAAAGTCGCGGCATCGGCGTCACCATTCAGCCCGACGAACAGCATCTTCATCGAAGCTCCGCGCGGCTGACCCTTCTTCCTGTAGGCGAACTGGACCGCGCAGGTGGGATATTCCCATCCCGCCGTCAGCGTCTCCGCGAACGCTTCCTCTCCGAGCCCGTTGGCCCGGCCCGTCGACGCGAGGAACTGGCCCAGTCCGAAGAAACCGGAAAACACGCGGTACGCCGTCTCCTGCGACATCTGCGTGCCCTGTCCGCTTGCCGTGTCGCGACGATAGAAGAGGCTGTCCACCTGGCCCTGCTTGCGGCTCATGGCGTAGCTGATCAGGTTTTTCTGGGCGAGTAGCTCCATAGTCAGATCGTAAGTCTGATAGGCGCTGGGGTCGGTATGCAGATCGTCGATACGTGCCTTCAGATCGACAACATAGTCACGATAAAATGCGGCGCTCATCGGCGTTTCCTCATGTTTTCCGGCGCGTGGTAGCAGAAAACGCGGAAATTCCAAGGGGGCGAGCGACTTGCGCCGCAACGGCCATGTGGCGCAGATCTGCGACAGAAGCTGCGCGTCACGCGCATAGCGCATAGCTGTTCTGCAGAATTGTGCCTATGATTTGAGCGCGCTTGCTGTATAAACAAATCATCGAAGCGATGCACCTCCTCCCGCAGAGCTTCGAGTTGCAGGTGGCCTTATCCTCCTCCCAAGGGCGCCTGCGGGAATGACAGCACTCCTCCTCCCAGCTGTCATTCGGTTATTTTCGAAAAGCCTGTCGCACCTCCTCCCGCGGCAGGCTTTTTCGATTCTGGCCCACGCGTTCTTCAGCTTTCAGTTTTCCGGATCAAACGGTAGCGCCAGCGCGCAAACCATTCGGCTTGCGCGCCTTTCGTGGTCTTGCGTCAGCTGATGCCGCCGAGGCAGACGTACTTGATCTCGGTGAACTCCTCGATGCCGTATCGCGAGCCTTCGCGGCCGAGACCTGAGAGCTTCACGCCACCGAACGGCGCTTCCGCCGTCGAGATCAGGCCCGTATTGACGCCGACCATGCCATATTCCAGCGCCTCGGCCACGCGGAACACACGCGCGAGGTCCTTGGCGTAGAAATAGGAAGCGAGGCCGAATTCGGTGTCGTTGGCCTGTTCGATCACATCCGCCTCATCCTTGAAGCGGAAGAGGGGAGCAAGCGGGCCGAACGTCTCTTCGCGCGCGACGGCCATATCCTTCGTGACGTTGGCGAGGACGGTGGCCTCGTAGAAGGTGCCGCCCAGCGCGTGCGGCTTGCCACCCTGGATGATGTTGGCGCCTTTCGCGAGCGCGTCGGCCACATGCTCCTCAACCTTCTCAAGCGCAGGCTTGTCGATCAACGGCCCGAGGATCACGCCCTCGTCGAAACCATTGCCGGTCTTCAGCTTGCCGACGGCATCCGCGAGCTTCCTGGAGAAGGCGTCGTAAACGCCATCCTGCACGTAGAGCCTGTTGGCGCACACACAGGTCTGGCCGTTGTTGCGGAACTTGGCGATGAGGGCTCCCTCGACGGCGGCATCGAGATCGGCGTCGTCGAAGACGATGAACGGCGCATTGCCGCCGAGCTCGAGCCCGAGTTTCTTGATCGTCGGCGCGCTCTGCTTGTAGAGCTCGGCGCCGATTTCGGTCGATCCGGTAAAGGTGAGCTTGCGCACGGTCGGGTTCGACGTCATCTCCGCGCCGATCGCGGCAGCAGACCCTGTTAGCACCGAGAAAAGCCCAGCCGGCAGGCCGGCGCGCTCGGCAAGCACGGCAATTGCGATTGCCGAAAACGGCGTTTGCGATGCCGGCTTCAACACCATGGCGCAACCAGCCGCCAGCGCCGGGCCAGCCTTGCGGGTGATCATCGCATTCGGGAAATTCCAGGGCGTGATTGCCGCGACCACACCGATCGGCTGCTTCATCACCATGATGCGCTTGTCTGGCTGGTGGCCCGGTATCAGGTCGCCATAGATGCGCCGCGCTTCCTCCGCGAACCATTCGATAAAGCTCGCGCCGTAGACGATCTCGCCGGTGGCTTCGGCAAGCGGCTTGCCCTGCTCGAGCGTCAGGATGCGCCCAAGGTCGTCCTTGTTCTCGATCATCAGATCGAACCACTTGCGCAGGATGCCGGCGCGCTCCTTGGCGGTGCGGGCGGCCCAGCCCTTCTGCGCGACGCGCGCGGCCTCGATCGCCGTCTTCGTCTCGGCACCACCGAGCTTGGGCACGCGACCGATGATCTCGCCGGTGGCCGGATTATTCACTTCGATCGCATTGGCCGGATCGGCGTCGATCCATTTTCCGCCAACAAGAGCGGCCTGGCGAAAAAGGGAAGGGTCTTTCAGCTGCATCGCATTCATCCTGTTTGACAAGTTGCCCGCATTGACGCCGGCACTGATCGCCTCAGCGTCTTTCTGGTGCGAAGGATAAACTGGTGTCCCGTCCGGCAAGATCAAATTGGCCGAATTGCCCAGGACTTGCAACCGGAGCCATTGGTGGCTTTTCAGTGCCGGAAGCGGCGCGACCATGGGCCGCGCCGGTGTTCAGCCAACGGATCGGCAGGTGTCAGACCTTTTTCGCAGGGCGACCGTGCAGCGGCTCGGCGCGGTGCCAGTTTTCCAGGATGCGGCCGTCGGTGTGGTTCTGCTTTGCCCAGCGGATCCCGTTCGAGATGACCTTGTGAATGGTCTTGTCGTGGTAGATCGGGTAGGTCTCATGCCCCGGGCTGAAGAAGAAGATGCGTCCTCGGCCGCGCTGGAAGGTGCAGCCGCTGCGAAATACCTCGCCACCCGAATACCACGAGATGAACACCAGCTCATCTGGCTGCGGAATATCGAAGGGCTCGCCATACATCTCGGATGCATTCACCTCGAAATAGGGCGGCAGTCCCTCCGCGATCGGGTGAGACGGGTTGACCACCCAGACGCGCTCGAGATCGCCCTCCGGCGTTTCGCGCCAAGAGAGGTTGGCGTTCGTGCCCATCAGGCGACGGAAGAGCTTGGAGTGGTGCCCGGAATGCAGGACGAGCAGCCCCATCCCCTTGAGCACGCGCTGCTGGACGCGATCGATCAGTCCGTCGCTGACGTCCTCGTGCGCCATATGGCCCCACCAGAGCAGAACGTCGGTGTCGTTGAGTACCGAGTCGGGAAGGCCTTCATCAGGATCATCGAGCGTGCCTCGACGGATCTCGAAATCGGGATGCGCAATGCCTGCCGCAATCGCACCGTCGATGCGGTCAGGATAGATCTCCTGAACCTCCTTGTGCAGCTGCTCGTGGCGTCCCTCGTTCCAGATGGTGACCTTGATCGTCATGATGTCCTCGATGTTATCAACGTGATTAGGATGCATGAGCCGAGCGGATGAGCCGCCCGGTGGTGTCGAACAGGTGGCAGGCAGCGCTATCGGCTGTGAGCGAGATGCGGTCTCCCGGCCGCACCGCGATATCGCCTTCGGCGCGCACGACGATCGGCTGTTCCTCAGAGCCGACGGTCATGTAAGTCTCGACGCCAAGGCGCTCGACAATGACGACGTCGGCGGTGAAATTGCCTTGGCCCTCGGGTGCGATCTTGAAGTGCTCCGGGCGGATGCCGAGCGTGGCGGCACCCTCGGGCACCGTTCCGGCACTATCCGGCAGGTCGAGCGCCAATCCGATCGGGCTCTGCACGCGCAGCGCACCAGCCTGCGGCTTGCTGATCGTCACCGGAACGGTGTTCATGCGTGGAGAGCCGATGAAGGTAGCGACGAACTCGTTGTCAGGCTTGTGATAGAGGTCCATCGGCGCGCCCTGCTGGGCGACGAGCCCCTTGTTCAGGACGACGATGCGGTCGGCCATGGTCATGGCCTCGACCTGGTCGTGGGTGACGTAAACGACGGTCGCCTTCAATTCGCGGTGCAAGCGCTGCAACTCGGCACGCATCTGTACACGCAGCGCGGAATCGAGGTTGGACAACGGCTCGTCGAACAGGATCAGCGACGGCTTCTTGATGATGGCGCGACCGATCGCGACGCGCTGTCGTTGGCCGCCTGATAGTGCGGCGGGCCGGCGATCGAGGTAATCCGTCAGCTGCAGGATTTCGGCGACGCCTTCGACCTGCTTGCGGATTTCGGCTTCCGGCACTTTTTTCAGGCTGAGCGAGAAGCCGATGTTCTGCGCCACCGTCATATGCGGATAGAGCGCGTAGGACTGAAACACCATGGCGATACCGCGCTTGTCTGGCGGAACGTCGTTGATGCGCTTGCCGTTCAGGATGAGGTCGCCGTCATCGATGCCTTCCAGCCCGGCGATCATCCGCAAAAGCGTCGACTTGCCGCAACCGGACGGGCCGACGAATACGGCAAACTCGCCGTCCTCGACGGTGATGTCGACGCCCTTGATGACCTCCAGGGCGCCATAGAATTTGCGAACGTTCTTGAGATTGATCATCTGTGAAACTCTTTCTGGATATCAGCCTTTGACGCCGCCCGCGAAGGTCTGGACGAGGAAGCGCCGCGCGAAGCCGAAGGCGATCACAGCCGGCAGGAGGTAGATGAAGGCGAGGGCGGCGAGCAGGCCGTAATCGATCTCGTTGATGCGCAGAAAAGCGCGAAAGAGGCCGAGGGGAAGCGTCTGCAGCTCCGGTGACGAGAGGAAGATCAGGGGCAGCAGGAAATCGCCCCATGCAGACATGAAGGCAAACAACCCGGCTGCGGCCAGCCCCGGCAGCGCCAGCGGGATCAGGACGCGACGGATGCGCTGCGTCATCGTTGCGCCGTCCATCAGGGCTGCTTCCTCATAATCGCGCGGCAGGCCGTCGAAGAAGGTTTTCATGATCCACAGCGCGAGCGGCAGCTGCATGGTCGCAAGCACCAGGATCAGGCCGAGGTAGCCGTCGATGAAGCCCGTCCAGCGCATGATCGGCCGGGCGTACTCGCCGAAGATCGGCCGCAGGATCGCGCCCTCGGCATTGTTGAGCGTCAGCAGGAACTTGTAGAGCGGCACCACCAGCGCGGTCGGCGGCAAGACGCGGATCAGAAGGATCGCGTAGAGAAACGGCAGTTTCCACCACGCTCGCGTGCGCGACAAAGCGTAGCCACCAAGGCCGGCCAGCACCATGACCAGCACCGTCGCGGAACCGACGACGAAGAGCGAATTGAAGAGCCACTTCGCCCCATCTTCCTTGGTGAACACACGCAAATAATTGTCGAGTGTCCACTGTTCCGGCCAGCGGAGAAACAGCTGGGCGTTGCCATCGAGCGAGGCGAGCAGAACCCAGAGAAACGGGATGGCGCAGAAGATCGAGATCAGCGACAGCGTGGCGTAGGCAAGCAGATCCGATCGGGTCTTATTTGCGTTTTCGGTCGGGGAAAGCACTGCCATGTCAGACCTCCACCTTCATTGCCCGCACGTATGCGATGCCGAGGATCAGCGAGATCACCAGAGTGACGACCGCCACCGCGGCGCCGTAGCCGAGCTGGAAGGCAGTGAAGGACTGGTTGTAGATGTAGATGCTGATGACTTCGGTCGCGCCACCAGGGCCGCCGCGCGTCAGCGCATAGACGAGGCCGAAGACCGCGATCGTCGAGACGGCGGAAATCAGCATGTAGAGAAGGATCGTCGGCATCATCAGGGGAAGCGTGATGCGGCGGAACATCTGCGATGGGGTGGCGCCGTCCATGCGGGCAGCCTCGTAGATTTCGCTCGGAATGGTGCTGAGGCCCGCGGTCAAGAGGATCATCGCGGTGGCGATGCCGCGCCAGGTGTTGACGACGATGATCATCGTCAGCGGGAAGACCTGAAGCCAATCGGTGGGTGTCACGCCGAAGAAGCTCACGATACGGCTGAGCGTGGCGTTCTCGCCGCCGGCCAGCATAGAAATCCACATGAAACCGGCAACAACCTCGGGTGCCGCGTTGGGCAGAAGGATCATCGAGGAGAAAATCTGGCGGAACATGATCTGCCGACGCAGGGCAACAGCTGAAATCAGGCCGAGTACGAACTGGCCGATCACAGCGGAGCCGACCACGAAGAAGAACGTCACAATGAGCGCGTTCCAGAATTTCGCGTCATTCAGCAGCCGCATGTAGTTGCGAATGCCCACGAAGCGCGGACGCAGCGCTGCGGCGCCTGTGAGGGCCTCGTTGGTGAAGCTCAGATAGACGGAATAAACGGCGGGATAGATCACGAAGGCCAGAAGCAGGACCAGCGACGGCAGCAGGATCACGAGGAGCTGCCGCTCGACGCGTCGTTCGTGAGAATTGAGGACCATGAAGCTCGCAACCTTGTCTGATGATCGCAGACGCGGCCAGCGGGCCGCGCCTGCAGTCTTGGGCGGAAGTTGAAGGGCTTGAGGCTTATTTCACCACGTCGTCGCCGAGCGTTTCCTTGACGTAATCGACAAGGATCTTCTGGGCGCCGGCCGCGTCTGTTTCCTTGCGCAGCAGCGCTTCGGTTGCGCGCGCCACGCCTTCAGCGATGGTGCCGAAGCCGGAAGCCTGCTTCAGGAAGACGCCGTTGCCGGCCGCGGCGTGGATTGGAACCAGTTCCGTCAGCTTCTGGAATTCGGCGCTCTTGGCCGCATCCTTGCTTGCCGGAATATTGCCGATGCGCGCGGCGTAGGAGACCTGCGTGTCGACCGAGCCGATCTCAAGCAGCGCCTTCGTCGCCAGCTCGACGTTCGCGGACTTCGCGTTAACGGCCCACGGAGCAGCAAGGTTCGCGAGCACATACTGGCCGCCCGTCTGGCCAGGAACTGTCCAGGTGCCGACGATCTTGGTGACCTCCGGGATCGGGTTCTTGCTCTCGCGGCCCCAATCGAAGATGTAGCACCAGGAACCGCAAGTTGTTGCAGCAAGCTTGCCCTCAGGGAACATCTGGTACTTGGGAATGACCCACGGCTCTGGTCCGAGCAGCGGCTGCGTCGGCATCAGATCCTTGTCGATGAGCTCCTTGTAGACGCCAAAGACATCCTTGATGCCTTCGCCGCTGAGATCGAGCTTTCCATCGGCGTCGACGAGTTGCGGCGTCTTGGAGCCGACGAGGAGGTGCTGGAAGCCTTCATCGAAGGCGCCGCTGCCCCAGGACACACCGGCCGGAAAGAGCAGGCCATAAGCGCCGGTCTTCGCCT
Organism: Rhizobium sp. 16-449-1b; assembly: GCF_017741935.1. Taxonomy (GTDB): domain Bacteria; phylum Pseudomonadota; class Alphaproteobacteria; order Rhizobiales; family Rhizobiaceae; genus Rhizobium. Next base: position 623,577 of record NZ_JAGHMH010000028.1, read on the forward strand.
TCACTTCGGCGGCGCGATCCAGCAGTTCCTGCCAGGTCTTCGGCTGCTCGGTCGAAATGCCGGCTTTCTCCAGCACATCCTTGCGGAAGTAGATTTCCTGGATGCCAAGCATGAACGGCATGACGTAGGTCTCGCCGTCGGGGCTCACGGCCAGCTGCTTTGCGACGTCATAGAAGTTCGCGTAGCCGTCCCAGGCGGTGATCTCCTTGGTGACAGGGGCGAGGTATCCGGCTTCGACCATATCGGCCACAGCCGCCGTCGATGGAATCGAGAACAGGTCCGGCGCATTGCCGGCGCCAAGCTCGGTGAGCAGCTTTGTCAGGTAGTCCTTGTCGGGCGCCGGGTATTCGACGACCTCGACGGTCACTCCGTATTTCTTTTCGATCGCCTCGACCGTCGACTTCATGGCGTCGATGCCGGCCTGGCCGTGATTTGCAATTCGGATTGTTTCGGCATGTGCCAGCGTCGAGACCGCGCTCAGCAAAATGGCGCACAGGCCACCAATGACCGTCTTCTTCAACGGAAGTCCTCCCTTTTTGATTGGCGGCGCCCTCCAGCACCGTGTGAAAAATGTACACGCATTCCAAAATGAGGCAAGGCGGATTTTGAAAAGAACCTCTATCGAAGTTTAATATATTGATTTTACGCAATAAAATAGAACTTGCGCCGAGTTTTCCGTTTGTGTAATCGTGTACACAATCATGTGGGAGGAGTTTCATGACACAGAAATTGCGGCTGGGCGTGATCGGCGCCGGCCTGAAGGCTGCCGAGTATGCGGCGAGCTGGGCGACAATGCCGGAGATCGAGTTCGTAGCGCTTGCGGATACGACCGCTTCGTCGCGCCAGCGTCTGATCGACGTCTGCACCGCAGCCGGCGCAGCGGCACCGAAGAGCTTCGAGGACTACCGCGAGATGCTCTCGAAATGCCGGGATGAGCTGGACATCGTCTACATCTCCACCCCGCATGCCTTTCATGGCGAACAGGCGGCAGCCGTCGTCGAAGCCGGCATCGATCTCTTCCTTGAAAAGCCGATGGTTACGACCGTTGCAGAGGCTGAGACGCTGATCGCGGCGCAGAAGAAGAGCGGCGTCACTGTCGTTACTGCATTCCAGGGTGGCCTGTCGCCGTTGGTGATCGATACGCGCAAACGCGCGCTTGCAGGCGAGTTCGGCGAGCTTATCGCGATTTCGGGCATGATCTGGGAAAGTTGGGCCGAGAATTATGCCGGTCACTGGAAGCAGGAGCCGGAAATCTCGGGCGGCGGCTTCATGTTCGATACCGGCGCGCACATGATGAACACCGTCTGCCTGCTGGCCAATTCCGACTTCGCCAGTGTTTCGGCCTATATGAACAGGCACGGCCGCAAGGTCGATATCGCCACCGCCGTTTCCGCCCGCCTGAAGAACGGCGCCATGGCGACATTGACGGCGGCAGGCGAGGGACCTCCCGGCTGCGCCTCCTACATCACCTTCTTCTATTCGAAGGCGATCGTCCGGATCGATGCCTGGGGCGGCTGGCGCGAAATCAGCGTCGGGCGAGTCAACGAGCCGCGGGAGGAGGCTGAAATCCTCGGAAACCCGATGAAGAACTTCCTTGCCATTCGTGCAGGCGAAATGGAAAACACCGGCTCCGTTGAAATGGGTCTGCGTTTCGCTAGGCTGTGGGACGCAATCAAGGAATCGGCGGCAGCCGACGGCATGCCCGTCCGGCCCGCCGAATAGTCGTATCGGACAACAGACATGAACAAGCGGCGGATCACCTCGAAGGAACTGGCAAAGCTCGCCGGGGTATCCTCCGCCACCATTTCCCGCGCATTCTCGCCCGATTCCAGGATCGGCAGCGCCACGCGCGATCGAATTCTCTCGGTCGCGCGTGAACACGGCTATCAGCCGAACGCGATTGCCCGCTCGCTGAACAATCAGCGCTCGCGGCTGGTCGCCCTTGTCGTCAATGCAATCGGAAACCCTTGCGAGGCCGAGGAGCAGCAATTGCTGGTCCACAGGCTGCAGGCGCGCCAGCTGCTGCCGATCATCCTGTGTTGCGCTGATCACGACGATCGGCTGCAACTGATGCGGCTGGCATCCACCTATCAGGTGGATCATGTCGTGGTTTTCTCGGACATGGTGTCGATGCAGGACGCGGTCGATATTTTCCATACGACCAAGCCGATCATCGTCTCGTTCGAACCGCTCGAGAATGAGAACGTCTCCAACATCCGCATTGACGGCTCGGCGGCAGCCGACGAGATCATCGAGAAGATCGTCAATGACGGCAAGAAGCGTTTCGCCTATCTCTCCGGCACCAAATCCAGCTGGATCGACAAGCTTCGACGCAAATGGTTCGCGGATGCGCTCGCCAAGCGCGGATTGGCCATCGAGGCGGAGGCCTTCGGCGACTACACCTACGATTCCGGCTTCAAGGAAGCGGTGCTGCTGCTGCATCGCTCGAAGGTCGATGCCATCATTTGTGGTAACGACGTTATGGCGATCGGCGCGCGAGACGCCGCGCGGCGCTTGCTCGGCAAGAACACGCCTGATGATATCGCCATCGTCGGGCAGGACGGCATTGCCATGGCCGCATGGGATTGCAACGATCTGACGACGCTCAGCCTCGATCACGTGGCCTTCATAGACGCGGTTGTCGATCTCATCGAACGCCACGATGCCGATCTGCCGGGGCCGCACAGCATAACGCTGACCTGTAATGCCCGCTGGGGATCCACAGCCTGACGCTGTCCGCATCGCACGATTGGACCGCTGTTTTAGCGGCGCCTTGACTACAGGCTACAAACCAAATGGTATGCGCGCCTGACATCATCCAATGGCGGCGCCGCCAGCGTGGCGCCGGGAGCAAATGATCGCGATCAGGCGGCGCAGTATCGGTCTATTCGTGTCGTGGGCTTTCCGCCTCTCCCTTTGCATGACGTTCATTGGCTCCGCCAGCGCTGCCGAGCCCACCGAGGCCCAGCCGGAGGCAGCCTGCCTCTACACGCGCTCGATGACCGGCTCGGCGGAGACACTCTGCATTCGCAAGGACAGCTTTAATCGCGATCTCTGCGGCGCGATTGAACGGACCGCGAGCGAACATGACCTGCCGCCGGATTTCTTCGCCCGGCTGATCTGGCGCGAGAGTCGGTTCAGGCCGGATGCGCTGAGCTATAAGGGTGCGCAGGGTATCGCGCAGTTCATGCCGGGTACCGCCAAGCTGCGCGGCCTGCAGGATAGCTACGATGTCTTGGAAGCCCTGCAGAAGTCGGCCGAATATCTCGACGAATTGCGCGACCGTTTCGGCAATCTCGGTCTCGCGGCGGCTGCCTACAATGCCGGCGAAAACGGGCTGTCCAACTTCCTCAATGGCGGCGGCCTGCCGACGGAGACGCGCAGTTACGTGATGGCGATTACCGCCCATAGCGTCGAGGAGTGGAAGTCCTCGGCACCCGACAAGGCGGCGGGCCCCTTGGCCGAGAATCAGCCGTTCATCGACAGCTGTGTAGCCCTTGCTGATCGCCGCAAGATGGCCGAGCCGGTCTGGCGGCCAGAGGGGAATTGGGCGCCGTGGGGCGTGCAGATCGCGGCGAGCGCCAATCCCGATGTCGCCCGTCGCCTCTTCTTCGAGGCGGTTGCGCAGTTTCCGGCGCCGCTTGATCAGGAGCAGCCGCTGATCCTGCGGCAGCGCGACCGCAGCTTCGGCTTCCGGCCGCGCTATGTGACCCGCATCGCGCGGCAGACGAGGGAGGAGGCCAATGATGTCTGCAAACAGATCCGCAAGACCAACCAGATCTGCCTGGTTTTCAAGAATTGAGGTGTTGCGCTCGGCCGCATTCGCGATCTTCCGCGACGCCCCCGGCCTATTCGGCGAATTAAATTGCACGGGTGTGCAAAAAATGAATTCCGGCCCTATCTTGTCATGTCACTGTTACGCGTCGGCGATAGCAAAACCACAGTCCTAAGGGCAGTGCCCCAAAACCGAATGGAGACGGTCATGAACAGACGCGAGTTTCTTGTCACATCATCGGCGGCAGCCGGTCTGCTGGCCCTGCCACGCTTTGCAATGGCTGCAGATGGCACGATCAACCTCTATAGTGGCTCCGACGCCAACATCATCGATTTCTGGAACAACACGGTGCTTCCGGCCTTCAAGAAGGCCCACCCTGAAGCTGCCGTAAAGGTCACCGATGCAGGCGACAACGCCGGCTTGCGTGCGATTGCAGACCGTGCGCTTGCGGCGCTCAAGTCGAAGACGGATCCGCAGTCAGATATCTTCGAACACTTCGATCCGCGTTTGCCTGCTGGCGCTATCGATGCCGGCCTCTGGGTCAAGTTCTCGGCCGAGAACATCGATGGCTTCGCGACCGTCAATCCGCTGAGCTTCGACAGCGAATATTCGCTCCCCTATCGCGGCTCGCAGGTACTGCTCGCCTACGACAAGACGAAGCTCGACCCCAAGGATGCGCCGAAGACCTGGGAACAGCTGACGGCATGGATCAAGGCCAATCCTGGTCAGTTCATCTACAACCGCCCGGACAAGGGCGGCTCCGGCGGCAACTTCGTGCGCCGCGCGATCCATGAGGCCAACGGCCGCGATCCGAAGAAGTTCACCACCGATAACTACACCGCCGAGCTTGGCAACCAGATGCTGACGCCGGCTTGGGTAATCCTCAACGATCTCGCGCCGTCCCTCTACGAGAAGGGCGCCTACACGGCCGGCAACACGCAGTCGATCCAGCTGCTCGCCCAGGGCGTCGTCACGATGACGCCTGTTTGGTCCGATCAGGTGCTGCAGGCTCTGTCGCAGGGTGTCCTGCCTGAGACGACAGGCCTTGTTCAGCTGAGCGATCTGGCGCTCTGCGGCGGCTTCTCGCGCATGACGGTGTTCTCCAACGGTGCCAACAAGGACGCTGCGCTGAAGCTCGCGGCCTTCATGCTGACCAAGGAAATCCAGGAAGCGATCATCACCGAGATCGGCGGCTTCCCCGGCGTTTCCTGGGATCATATCTCTGACGAACTCCGCCAGAAATACGCCGACGTCATCCCGACCACAATCCCGACCTTCCCGGCCGGCGATTGGGAAAGCAACATCAACGACGGTTGGTACCGTAACGTTGCTCCGGGCATCAGCCGCACCTGATGCGTAGAGGCATGACATTGTCGCTGCCGGCGCGGGCAACCGCGCCGGGAAAAGCGCAAAATCCGGTGGGGCTTCTTCTGGTCGCCCTGCCGGTGTTCCTGCTCGGGTGGCTGATCGTCTACCCGATCTTCTCGGCCGTGATCACCACCGTTTTCGTCCCCCAGGCGGATGGCACAAGGTCGGTATCGCTGGCCTCGTATGCATTTTTCTTCAGCGATTCCTACAGCCTCGCCAATCTCTGGGTGACGTTGTGGACGACTGCTGTCTGTGGCGTTCTGCTGCTGGTGATCGGCTTGCCGATCGCGCTCTATCTGCGCTTTTCGCAAGGGCGTCTTCCCGCCTATGTGCAGGGTATGGCGATTTTCCCGATGTTCGTGCCGTCGATCATCCTGTCCTACGCACTGATCCGCACGATCGGGCCCAACGGCACCGTCGATCTGCTGTTGAACGCTGTCGGACTGCCGAAAATTCCCTCTCCCTATCTGACGCCATGGGGCCCTGTTATCGGGCTGGTTTGGGACAATCTTCCTTTGACGGTGCTGATGCTGGCGGCGGGGCTTGGCAATATTCCAAAGAGCTCGGTCGAGGCTGCCCGTGATGTAGGCGCTTCGCCACTGCGCGTTTTCGTCTCGATCATCCTGCCGCGCATGGGCAATTCGCTCCTAGTCACGGCATCCTTCGCCATCCTCGGCATCTTCTCGTCCTTCACCTTGCCTTATGTGCTCGGCCCGGCATCGCCGGAAATGATGGGGCCGTTCATGCAGCGCACCTTCGCCGATGTGAACGATCCGCTGAATGCGCTGACGCAGGCTGTGATCTCCTTTGGCTTCTGCCTGATCTTCGGCATCTTTTATGTGCGCTCGATCGCCAAAAACCGGGAGGCGTCGCGATGAAGATCGCAAGCAAGGTCAACGGTTCCGATATCGATTGGGCGGGCATCCTGTTCGCAGTCCTGCTCACGCTCTTCATTGCGGTGCCGCTGATCGTGGTCGGCACCTGGGCATTCACGGAGGTCTGGCGTTATCCGTCGGTCATTCCGCAGCAGTTCGGCTTCCGCTTCTGGTCGCAGACGCTCTCGCGCGCGGATGTGTGGGATGCGCTCTTCCTGAGCTTGCGGCTGACGACGACGGTCACGCTTCTCTCCGCCATCATCTGCCTGCCGGCCGCTTACGCTTTCGCGCGCATGTCGTTTCCCGGAAAGAACGTGCTGTTCCTGTCGTTCCTGGCATCGCACGCCTTTCCGAAGTTCGGCCTGTTGGTGGCTATCGCCGGCATCTTTCTGAAGCTCGGATTGATCAGTACCTTCTGGGGCGTGGTCCTGATCCAGTTGGTCGGGACGCTGATGCTGATGATCTGGATCCCGGTGGCGGCTTTCCAGAACATCGACCGGCGGATGGAGGAGGCAGCACGTGATGCGGGCGCCGGGCCATTGCGGGTATTCTGGTCGATCACGCTGCCGCAGGCAGCACCAACGATCTTCGCCGCTTTGCTGCTGACCTTCGTCGGCACATTTTATGAAACCGAAGGCGCATGGCTGATCGGCGCGCCTGAAATTCGCACCATGCCGGTGTTGATGATCACCTTCATCAACAACCAGATCGTGGTGCAGTATGGTGCCGTTCTCTCGGTGATGCTCTGGGTGCCGTCGTTCATCGCGCTGATGTTTGCCCGCCGTGTCGTCGGAACGGGTGCGTTTGCTCGCGGCTTCGGCGCGTGACGTTAGGATCGGGCTTTGCCCGAGGAAAGGCTTGATATGGCACGCTTGACGATCAAGAACGTCTCCAAGACGTTCGGCACCTCGTTCGCGGTCCGTGATTTCTCGCTCGATGTCGAAGACGGCGAACTCGTCTGCCTGCTTGGTCCGTCCGGATCCGGCAAGTCGACGCTGCTGCGCATGATCGGCGGCTTCGAGCAGCCGAGCGGCGGCTCGATCCTGATCGATGCCAAGGACGTGACGACGCTTCCGCCGGAAAAGCGCCCCACGGGCATGGTCTTCCAGAGCCATGCGCTCTGGACCCATATGGACGTCTTCAACAACATCGCCTTCGGCCTCAAGCTTCGCCGTCTGCCGAAGACCGAGATCCGCGAGCGTGTCGAAAACGCCCTGGCGCTGGTCGGGCTTGCAGACTACGGCAAGCGTATGACGACGCAATTGTCGGGTGGCCAGCAGCAGCGCGTGGCACTTGCCCGGTCTCTCGTGCTGGAGCCGAAAATCCTGTTGCTCGACGAGCCATTCGCCAGCCTCGACCAGCATTTGCGCGAACGGCTGCGCGAGGAAGTGCGCGACATCCAGCAGCGCGTGGGCATCACCACGCTCTTCGTGACCCACGGCCAGGATGAGGCATTGGCGCTCGCCGACCGTATCGTCGTCATGCGCGACGGCAGCACCGAACAGATCGCTCCACCAGACATCGTCTACCGCGAGCCGCAGACGGAATTCGTGGCGGGCTTCATCGGCTCGATGAATTTCGTCAAGACCAGCATCCGTGGCGGCGTCAGCCAGCACCCGGCCTTTCCAGTTGCTGTGCCGATCGAGGATGGCGACGTCGTCCTGGCGTTCCGTCCTGAGGCACTGTCGCTGCAGCCATCGAAGTCGCTCTCGACCGCCATCGTCCATCGCAGCATCGATTTTGGCACGCATAAGATCGTGGATATCGACCTTGCCGACGGGACACGCTTGAAGGCAATGACGGCACCGGATAGCAACTGGGTCAAGGGCGTGGGCATCGAACCGACGGCTTCAGCATTCCGGGCTTTCCGTGACAACCAGTTGGTCTACCAATCGGCAACCTCAGGCGAACGACATCATGATCGAATCCTCGGCAACGCTTGATCGCAGCGGCATCGCGATTGATCAGGCCGGCCACAAGACGTGGTTGAAATGGCATCGCGGCCATCGCTATGCCGGCGACATCTCGTTTACGGGACAGCGCATCGCCGAGGCGATGGCGCTGGGCGCCAGCATCGAGATCGATCTGGTGCGTTTCAATGGCGCCGGCTTCGCCGTCCTGCACGACGAGACGCTGAACAAGGCGACAACGGGCGAGGGGCGTGTGATCGATGCAACGGAGAGCGATTTGCGCGCTCTGCATCTGCGTGACCCCTTCGGCGAGCCGACGGCCCACCGGGTCATGTTGATCGATGATCTCGCGCAACTGCTGAAGAGTGTAGGCCGTGATGGCGGCGCTGTTCTGCAGCTCGATCTCAAAGAAGATTCCCCCGATATCCGCGAGGAGGATATCGCCGCTTTCGCCGCCGCGATCTCGCCGGTCGCAAGGTCGGTCATTCTCTCAGCGGGGGACCCAGAGGCTGTCGAACGTTTGTCCCAAGCCGTGCCGGATATGCCGATCGGCTACGATCCGTGCCACCACGGCGCGATCGAGCGGCTCAAGCAAAGCCGTGACTTCGATGGTTTCGTTACCGATGCCGTGGCTGCCTCACCGCGCGCGCGGATGATCTACCTGCATCATCAGCTGGTGCTGTTTGCCGACGATGCCGGATACGACCTCGTTGCGGCCTTCCATCGCGCCGGGCGCAGCATCGACGCGTACACCATCAATTCGGCAATTCCGGCGGCATTGCCTGTCGTGCGCCGCCTTCTGGCGCTGAGGGTCGACCAGATCACCACCGATGACCCGGTCGGCCTGGAAGCATTGCTTCTCGGCTAGGGCTGCTAGCCCTCGAAACCTTGAACGAGCCAAGGGTGAAGAGCGGTGTTGGCAGCGAGAATGTCGCCATTCGCCGTCACGGGGCCGCCCTTGAACGCTGAAACCGTGCCGCCGGCTTCTGTCACCAGGAGTGCCGCCGCGCCATAATCATGCGGCGACAGGCCATCTTCAAAGAAACCGTCCAGGCGGCCGCTTGCGACATAAGCAATCGACAATGCCGCCGAACCCAGCCGCCGTACGCCGGCGGTGTTGCCCATCAATCGCTTCAAAGCCTCGAAATAGACGTCCGTTGCAACGGCCTTGACCTGACCGGGAACCGGCAGACCAGCGCCGACCACGACATTCTCGATATCGGCGTTGTCGACACAGGAAATGCGCTCGCCGTTGAGATAGGCGCCGCCACCGAGCTCGGCGCTGAACAGCTCGTCGAGCATCGGGTCATAAACCACGCCGGCGACGATCCGGCCGCCTTGGGCGATCGCGATGGTCATGCCGAAATGTGGGATGCCCCAGGCGAAATTGGTGGTTCCATCGATCGGATCGATGTAGATGATCGGCGCATCCGCGCCCACCACCCGGTTGCCGACGTCTTCCTCACCCTTGATGGAATAGGAGGGGAAGGCCGCGATCATATCGGTCACGATGATCCGCTCGACAGCAACATCGATCTCTGTCTGGTAATCGCGCGGGCCCTTCGACACCACATCGCTGATCCGCCGACGCTGCAACGAGCGCCGGGCCGTTTCGCCGGCTTTCACGACCGTCGTTGCGAGAGTGATCAGGCGCGGGGAGGCGGTCGGAGAAAGGCGCGAGGAGATGAGGGAGGATGTCATTGGGAACCCGGGTAATGAAACTGCAATACGGCCAGCACGCATGGCAGAGCCGCGTGACGATTTCGTGACGTGCACGGCGCTTTCCAGGTATGATGTTTAGGCCCGCCTTGGCCACGCCTCAAATCGGCTTGCGTCCGCATAGCTCGCGAAACGATGGTCGTTCGCTTTTCCCGCGCCGACGCTTTCCACCGCGCGCTCTTGGCGACTCAGCTCTGGCGGGAGCTACCCGATCGCTCGCTCCGCTTCCCCATCTCGCGCGCCAACCAGCAGATCTCGAACATTTGCGAGCGTCGCTGCGATCGAGCGCGGCTGTATCGAGTAGAACACGGATTGCGAGGCGCGCCGCGTCGAGACGAATTCGCAGGCCCGCAGGATGGCGAGGTGCTGCGAGAGCGCCGATTGGCCGAGGCCGAGTTTCTTGGCGAGTACGTTGACTTGGATCTCGCCCTCGACGAGGTTGGTCAGGATCGCGAGCCGGTTGGCGTTTCCGAGAACCGCGAGTTGCTCCGCCAGAGCAGCAATGCTCTGCGGGTTCTGATTGTCTTCCTGCATATGATTTTCCCAATGAAATAGACGGGAAGCGTCGTCCACGATATCGCGTGGTCCGTTGTCCCCCGATGTTTAAGTACAAACGTAGCGACTAGCCCGATACGGCGGACAGCCGCGCGCGGGTCGACGGATGAATGGATTGGAAGCCAATGTGGAAGCCGGCGGAACGAAGCCGTAGCGGCAACAGCGCATTTTCCGCCATAAGGGGCGGCTGGCCATGCTGTGATGGAATAGTGGACATCATGTTCACCCGGTTGAAGTTACTCTGCCACAATCGTTCACACTGTTGAAAAGATGGTTAACGACTGCGCTTCAAACCCATGAAAAATTAGAGTTATGGATGCCGGACGCACGCTCATCTGCGGACGATGTCATGGCCAAGCACCGTCCGGCGCGCCAGCGCGATTGCAGCCGAAAATCATCAGTGGCTGATCTAAAGTAATATTTTTTTTGTTGAATTGCGGTATCTGCACGGATGGCCTTGGTTGACGCGCATGAAAGCTGTAAAGACCTCGGTTGATGAACACTGCCGTTCGGTGGCGCTGCGCGTCAGCGCCCCACACACCATGACGTTGGGATTGCGATGAACCTGTACTTGGAATACCTGGCCGAAATCAAAAGCAGAGAAACTCAAGGGCTCGCCCCCAAGCCGATCGATGACGGCGCGCTGACCGGCGAAATCATTGCCCTGATCGAGGATACCGGCAGCGAATACCGCGCCGATGCTTTGAAATTCTTCATCTACAACACGCTGCCGGGCACGACGAGTGCCGCCGGCGTCAAGGCCGCCTTCCTCAAGAAGATCATTCTCGGCGAGGCCATCGTCCCCGAGATCACGCCGAAATTCGCCCTTGAGCTGCTGTCGCACATGAAGGGTGGTCCGTCGGTCGAAGTGCTGCTCGACGTCGCACTTGGCAATGACGCCGAGACTGCCTGTCAGGCCGGCGACGTGCTGAAGACCCAGGTTTTCCTCTACGACGCCGACATGTTCCGCCTGCGCGATGCCTACAAGGCGGGCAATGCCGTCGCCAAGGACGTTCTCGAGAGCTACGCCAAGGCCGAATTCTTCACCAAGCTTCCCGATGTCGAAGACGAGATCAAGGTCGTGACCTTCATCGCCGCCGAAGGTGACATCTCGACCGACCTCTTGTCGCCCGGCAACCAGGCGCACTCGCGCTCCGACCGCCAGCTGCACGGCCAGTGCATGATCACGCCTGAGGCACAGGCCGAGATCGTCGCCCTGCAGCAGCAGCACCCGGACAAGCGGGTGATGATGATCGCCGAAAAGGGCACGATGGGCGTCGGCTCCTCGCGCATGTCCGGCGTCAACAACGTGGCGCTGTGGACCGGCAAGCAGGCGAGCCCCTACGTTCCCTTCGTCAACTTCGCCCCTGTTGTTGCCGGCACCAACGGCATCTCGCCGATCTTCGCGACCACCGTCGACGTCACCGGCGGCATCGGCCTCAACCTGAAGAACTGGGTGAAGAAGCTCGACGACAACGGCAAGCCGATCCTCAACAATGACGGCAACCCGATCCTTGAGCAGAAGTTCTCGGTCGAAACCGGCACCGTGCTGAAGATCGACGCGAAGAACAAGAAGCTGCGTGACGAAGCAGGCAACGAGCTGGTCGATGTCGCGTCTTCCTTCACGCCGCAGAAGATGGAGTTCATGAAGGCCGGCTCGTCCTACGCCATCGTCTTCGGCAAGAAGCTCCAGACCTTCGCCGCCCAGACGCTCGGTATCGAAGCCACCCCGGTCTTCGCTCCGAACAAGGAAATCGCCATCGACGGTCAGGGCCTGACCGCGGTCGAAAAGATCTTCAACCGCAACGCCGTCGGCGTCACCCCCGGCAAGGTGCTGCATGCCGGCTCCGACGTTCGCGTCAAGGTCAACATCGTCGGTTCGCAGGATACGACCGGCCTGATGACCGCCCAGGAACTGGAAGCGATGGCGGCCACCGTCATCTCGCCGTTGGTCGACGGCGCCTACCAGTCGGGCTGCCACACGGCATCGGTCTGGGACAAGAAGGCCCAGGCCAACATTCCGAAGCTCATGTCCTTCATGAACAACTTCGGCGTCATCACCGCGCGCGATCCGAAGGGCGCCTATCACGCGATGACCGACGTCATTCACAAGGTGCTGAACGACATTACCGTTGATGACTGGGACATCATCATCGGCGGCGACAGCCACACGCGCATGTCGAAGGGCGTTGCCTTCGGTGCCGACTCGGGCACTGTCGCGCTGGCGCTCGCCACCGGCGAAGCCACCATGCCGATCCCGCAGTCGGTCAAGGTCACCTTCAAGGGCACGATGCAGCCTTACATGGACTTCCGCGACGTCGTGCACGCCACCCAGGCGCAGATGCTCAAGCAGCATGGCGACAACGTCTTCCAGGGCCGCATCATCGAAGTCCATATCGGCACGCTGCTCGCCGACCAGGCCTTCACATTCACCGACTGGACGGCCGAGATGAAGGCCAAGGCCTCCATCTGCATTTCGGAAGATGAAACGCTCATCGAGTCGTTGGAAATCGCCAAGTCGCGCATGCAGATCATGATCGACAAGGGCATGGACAACGAGGCGCAGACCCTGAAGGGCCTGATCGCCAAGGCCGATCGCCGTATCGCCGAAATCCGCTCGGGCGAAAAGCCAGCGCTGACGCCTGACGATAACGCGAAGTATTTCGCTGAAGTCGTCGTCGACCTCGACGTCATCGACGAACCGATGATCGCCGACCCCGACGTCAACAATGCCGATGTCTCGCGCCGCTACACCCACGACACGATCCGCCCGGTTTCCTACTATGGCGGCACCAAGAAGGTGGACCTCGGCTTCGTGGGCTCCTGCATGGTGCACAAGGGCGACATGAAGATCGTCGCTCAGATGCTGAAGAACATCGAGAAGAACGAGGGTAAGGTCGAGTTCAAGGCGCCGCTCGTCGTCGCCGCACCGACCTACAACATCATCGATGAGCTGAAGGCCGAAGGCGACTGGGAAATCCTCCAGAAGTATTCGGGCTTCGAATTCGATGATGTGAAGCCGAAGACTGCGAACCGCACCGAGTACGAGAACATCCTCTATCTCGAGCGTCCGGGCTGCAACCTTTGCATGGGCAACCAGGAAAAGGCCGAGAAGGGTGACACGGTTCTCGCCACTTCGACCCGCCTGTTCCAGGGTCGCGTCGTTGAAGACACGGCGGAAAAGAAGGGTGAGTCGCTGCTCGCCTCGACTCCGCTTGTCGTCCTCTCCGCCATCCTTGGCCGTACGCCGAGCATCGAGGAGTATCGCGTCGCCGTCGAGGGTATCAACCTGACGAAGTTCGCGCCGCCGAAGACGACGCCGATCGACAGCCGGTCGGTTCACTACTAAGGCTCTGATCTGACAGAAACGCCCCTCAATGAGATCCATTGAGGGGCGTTTTACGTTCTAGGGGTAGATGACAAGACTGAATCTGTGAGCGGGTCAAACGCCCAGCACACCGGCCCCCGCTCCGGCCGTTGAATGGCAGGGCAGTGCTTGAACCGATATTCGATATGCAGAGTTAGGCGGCGACGGACGGAAACAGTGCGGTCGCGGTTATCCCGAGCGCCTTGGCGATCCGCGTCACAAGCCGCCGATCTCCCTCATGCCCGGCTTCGACCTTGGCAATTTCCATCTCGGTCAGCCCACAGGTCACGGCCACCTGTTCAATGCTGTAGCCGGCCACGGTCCTTGCGGAGCGCACCGCTTCGCCAAGGTCGATCGTCAATGGTGTGGGAACGTTTGAATCCTCGATATTGCCGTAGGATCGTGACATGTGCGCTTCTCCAAATGTGTCCACTTTCCGACACAATTTAGGTGGTACGCTAACAATTGCAATGCCACTGAATTCACTATTCGTTGTACGGAATGGTTCACTCGGCAGCCAAGTCGTTCAGCCTACCGTCTTCTGAGAATTTCCAGCGCGAACACCTTCAGTGCGCTGAAGAACGAAGACCGCCTCGCCGAAAATCTCACGCCGTCTCTGATGGCGAAGCTTGTAGGCGCGTTCCTGATCGGCTGTCTGAATATCGGTCGGTGTGGCCGAGGCTTCGTTTTCGACCATATCGATCAGCAGATTGCGCATGACGGCGTTTGCTTCCCGGATCTCCTGCATCTCGGCCAAGACGGGAGAGGCGCGCAGCTTGCGGGCGATGGCCTCATCGATCTTCTTCTCGACGAGGCGCGTTCTTGCCGCGAAATATCGCGCGGCCGAAAATGCGCACAAGGCGGCGCAGAGCACGATGATGATTGACGTCATTGGAAGCCTCCTGATGCCATCTAGATCGTGGTTCGGAAAGACAATTTCAATGTTTCGATGAGCGTTGGTCGGCTCGCCAAGTCAAGATTTTGGCTCGGCCAGTCACGGCATCTTGACGAGTCACTAATCCATGTGAAATGCTAAGATGTCAGACCAATTTAAAAGGTCGGCTGCCTATAAAAATATTGGGGAACCATGAAGGCATCAAACAGCGATAGGCCGGTAATCCGGCCGCTTCCGGCGATGGATCGCGCGCGTCAGGTAACGGACGCGCTGGCGGACTATGTGGAGGATGCGCGCCTGCAGGCCGGCGACCGGCTGCCCGCCGAGCGCGAGCTGATGGCGGACCTCAGGGTTGGGCGCTCGACCATTCGCGAGGCGATCCGGCATTTCCAGGCGCTCGGCGTGATTGAGACGCGCAAGGGCAGCGGGACCTATCTGCTGAAGCCGATTACCAAGGCGACCATTCATATGCCGCTGTCGCTGCATGCAACGGACCTGCGCAACGCCTTGCTGCAGACGCTGGAAGTGCGCCGCGGCATCGAGTGCGAGGCTGGCATGGTGGCCGCGAAGAAGCGCACTGCCCAGGATCTTGTCGTCATCGAAGAGAAGCTCAACGAGATGGAGCGCGTCCATCTGGAAAAGGGCACGTCGGGTCCCGAGGATCTGGCTTTCCACCTCGCCATCTATGACGCCAGCCACAATCCGCTGTTTCGCCAGCTTCTCGAGCAGATGCGCGAGACCTTCTGGCAGTTCTGGCAGCACCCTTTCGAGCGGCAGGATTTTGCCCGCCGTTCCTTTCCCTTTCACCGCACGCTCTTCAACGCGATCGCCGCGCGCGATCCCGAGGCGGCGCGCGAAGAGACACTGAAAATCCTCGCGGTCGTCGAGGAAGACATCAAGGAAATGTCCCAATGAGCAACGGTTCAGACCCGTTCGAATTCGCGTCCCTCATCACCGCGCACGACGAAGGAAACTTCGCCGAAGCCGTGGTGCCGCCGATCTTCCAGACGTCGCTGTTCACCTTCTCCGATTACGACGACATGATCGCTTCTTATCGCGGCGAGAAAGTTCGCCCGATCTACACGCGCGGCCTCAATCCGACGGTGCGGATGTTCGAGGAGATGCTGGCCAAGCTCGAGGGTGCGGAGGATGCGCTCGGTTTTGCCAGCGGCATGGCGGCGATCTCGTCTGCAGTGCTCGCCTTCGTCGAGCCGGGCGACCGTATCGTCGCCGTCAAGCATGTCTATCCCGATGCCTTCCGCCTGTTCGGCACGGTTTTGAAGCGGATGAAGGTCGAGGTGACCTATGTCGACGGCCGTGACGAGGAGGCCGTCGCCAAGGCGCTTCCCGGCGCCAAGCTGTTCTACATGGAAAGCCCGACGAGCTGGGTCATGGAAGCCCATGATGTCGGCGCGCTTGCGGCTCTGGCAAAGCAGCATGGTGTGATCTCGATGATCGACAACAGCTGGGCAAGCCCGGTCTTCCAGCGCCCGATCACGCTCGGCGTCGATCTCGTTATTCACTCGGCATCGAAATATCTCGGCGGCCATAGCGATGTCGTCGCCGGCGTGGTGGCCGGATCTAAGGAAATGGTCGCCCGCGTCAAGGCCGAATCCTATCCCTATCTCGGCGGCAAGCTGTCGCCCTTTGATGCCTGGCTCCTGATCCGCGGCATGCGCACCTTGCCGATCCGCATGAAGGCGCATGAGGCGGCCGGCATGACGATCGCCAAGCGCCTGCAGGATCTCGATGTCGTTGAAGCGGTCTGCCATCCGGGCCTGGCCAACCGCCTGCCGGCGGGTCTTAACGGCACGTCGGGGCTGTTCTCGTTCATATTCCGCGAAGGCGTCGATATCCGCGCCTTCGCCGATCACCTCAAGCTCTTCAAACTGGGAGTGAGCTGGGGTGGGCATGAAAGCCTGATCGTACCAGGCGAGGTCGTCCTTCAGCAGAAGGCACAGCCCAATTCCGCGCATACCTTCGGGATCCATGCGCGGTCCGTACGCCTCCATGTCGGTCTCGAAGGAACCGAGGCGTTGTGGAGAGACATCGAGGAGGCGCTTTCCGTCGCTTCGTAAAAGTCCAGAAACAGAGGAAAAACCTGGAAGGGGGAACTGAGCATGAAAAGACTGATAACCGCAACGCTGCTGGCCACGATGATGGCGGGTACGGCGATGGCCGACACGACGCTGAAGCTCGTCGAGGTGATCACCAGCCCCGAGCGCACCGAAACCCTGAAGTCGCTGGTCGGCAAGTTCGAAGCCGCCAATCCCGGCACCAAGGTCGACATCATCTCGCTGCCCTGGAACGAAGCGTTCCAGAAGTTCGCGACGATGGTATCGGCGGGCGACACCCCTGACGTCATGGAAATGCCGGATACCTGGCTCTCGCTCTACGCCAACAACGGCATGCTGGAGAGCCTCGAGCCCTACCTCGAAAAGTGGGAATACACCAAGGGCCTGACCCCGCGCGCGCTGGAACTCGGCCGCGACGTCAAGAACACCGCCTACATGCTGCCCTACGGCTTCTATCTGCGCGCGCTGTTCTACAACAAGAACCTCTTCAAGGAAGCCGGCGTTTCCGAGCCGCCGAAGACTATGGACGAATTCGTCGCAGCGTCAGAAAAAGTCTCCAAGCTCCCCGGCAAGTCCGGCTACTGCCTGCGCGGCGGACCGGGCGGCCTGAACGGCTGGGTGATGTTCGGCGCGACGATGGCCGGCTCCAACAAGTTCTTCAACGACGACGGCACCTCGACCATGAACAGCGAAGGCTGGACGAAGGGTCTCGAATGGGTCGTCGATCTCTACAAGAAGGGCTTGGCGCCGAAGGACAGCGTCAATTGGGGCTTCAACGAGACCGTCGCCGGCTTCTATTCTGGCACCTGCGCGATGCTCGACCAGGATCCGGATGCCCTGATCGCGGTTGCCCAGCGCATGAAGCCGGAAGACTTCGGCGTCACCAAGATGCCTGTCGGCCCGAGCGGCAAGGGCTTTACAACGATCGGCTTCGCCGGCTGGTCGATGTTCACCACCAGCCAGAACAAGGATCTGTCCTGGAAGCTGATCGAGACGCTTGAATCGCCCGAAGGCAACATCGAGTGGAACAAGCGCACCGGCGCGCTGCCGGTTCACACCTCGGCCGAGAAGGATCCCTTCTACGCCAGCGAGCAGTTCAAGGGCTGGTTTGACGAGTTGGCCGACAAGAACATCGTCCCAACCGTGATGCCGACCTACCTCGAGGAATTCGCCTTCTTCAAGGATTCGCTGGCCATCAAGACGACGCAGCAGGCGCTTCTCGGCGATATCACGCCGAAGGAACTGGCTGACCAGTGGGCAGACTATCTGACCAAGGCTCAGCAAAAGTACCTCGCGAAGAAGTAAGCGGGCTGGAAAAGGGGGGCGCATGTGTGGCCCCCTCATCCGCCTGCCGGCACCTTCTCCCCGTTGGGGAGAAGGGGTTCCGCCGCAACCTCTCCGTTCCCTTCTCCCCAACGGGGAGAAGGTGGCCTGGTAAGGCTCAGGTGCAACTTGTTGCACCGGGGATGAGGGGGCCGCGGGCCCTACTGCGGGCAAACCGAACGTAACCATGAAAGCCGCCCAAGATGACCATGACCGCCGATACGCTCGACAGTCGCCGTGACCGCAGGTCGTGGCTGAAGCGCGTCGCCGATGCCTCGGAACCCTATCTCTACAGCGCCCCATCGCTCGTCCTCATCATCGCCGTGATGCTGGTGCCGCTGGTGATCGGCGTGTCCTATGCGTTCCGCGATATCCAGCTTCTGAACCCCTTTTCCGGCGGCTTTGTCGGACTGGAGCATTTTCGCGACCTCTCCAAGGATGCCGCCTTCTATGGCGCGCTCAAGAACACGCTCTGGTGGACCGGTGCGTCGGTCGTGCTGCAGTTCATCTTCGGGCTCATCCTCGCGCTTTTGCTCGACAAGCCGTTCTGGGGCAGGGGGCTCGTTCAGGCGCTGGTGTTCCTGCCTTGGGCCGTCCCGTCGTTTCTCGCCGGCCTCAACTGGGCCTGGCTGTTCAATCCTGTCATCGGGCCAATCCCGCACTGGCTTTACGCGCTCGGCCTGATGAGCGAGCCGCGCAACATCCTGTCCGACCCGCAATATGCCATGTGGGGACCGATCATCGCCAATGTCTGGTGGGGCATTCCCTTCTTCGCCATCACGCTGCTCGCCGCCCTTCAGGCAATCCCGCGCGACCTCTACGAGGCGGCATCGATCGACGGCGCTACCTGGTTCCAGCGGTTCCGCTCGATCACGCTGCCGTTTCTGGCGCCGACGATCGCGATCACCGTGCTGCTGCGCACCGTATGGGTGTCGAACTTCGCCGATCTCATCGTCGTCATGACCGGCGGCGGCCCGGCCGACCGTACGCAGATCGTTGCCAGCTATATCTTCACCCAGGCGTTCAAGCGGCTCGACTTTGGTTACGCCTCGGCGATCGCGCTTGTGCTGCTGGTGTTGCTGCTCGCCTATTCCATGCTGATCATCCTGCTGCGGCAGACACTGCTGAACAAGGATTGAGCCATGAGACGATCCCTCATCCCCACCATCGCGCACCGTCTGGCGATCCTGTGCTACATCGTTTTCGCGCTGTTTCCGCTGTTCTGGCTGCTCAAGGTGTCCGTAACGCCCAACGACCTTCTCTATTCAGAGGGTGTGCGGATGTGGCCGTCGCGCACGACCTGGGAGCACTATAGCTTCGTCCTCCAGCACAGCGCGTTCCCGACATTCTTCAAGAACAGCCTGATCGTGTCCGCCTCGACCGCCGT
This sequence comes from Rhizobium sp. 16-449-1b, assembly GCF_017741935.1. Taxonomy (GTDB): domain Bacteria; phylum Pseudomonadota; class Alphaproteobacteria; order Rhizobiales; family Rhizobiaceae; genus Rhizobium. The sequence goes on from NZ_JAGHMH010000028.1 coordinate 642,826, forward strand.
CGTCGTCACGATCTGTGCCTCGCTTTCGGGCTATGCGCTCTCGCGGTTCAATTTCCGGGCGAAATATTGGATCGTGGCGCTGATGCTGCTCACCCAGATGTTCCCGCTGGTCATGCTGGTCGCGCCGATCTTCAAGATCCTGACGCCGCTGCATCTGACCAACAGCTTGACCGGCCTCGTCGTCGTCTACACCGCCTTCAACGTGCCCTTCGCGACCTTCCTGATGCAGTCCTTCTTCGACGGCATCCCAAAGGATCTCGAGGAGGCCGCGATGATCGACGGCGCGACGCAATTCACCGCGTTTCGCCAGATCATCCTGCCGTTGACATTGCCGGGGATCGCAGCCACGCTCGGCTTCGTCTTCACAGCGGCGTGGAGCGAGTTGCTCTTCGCGCTGATGCTGATCAACGGCAACGACGCCGCGACCTTCCCGGTCGGGCTGCTAACCTTCGTGGGCAAATTCTCGGTCGACTTCGGCCAGATGATGGCTGCGGGTGTTCTCGCGCTCATCCCGGCCGGTCTCTTCTTCCTTCTCATCCAGCGTTACCTCGTCCAGGGCCTGACGGCCGGCGCGGTCAAGGGTTAATCACATGGCATCGATCGATATCCAGAACGTCAAGAAATCCTTTGGCCATGTCCACGTCCTGCAGGACGTCGAGCTGAAGATCGAGGATGGCGAGTTCGTCGTGCTCGTCGGGCCGTCCGGCTGCGGCAAGTCCACATTGCTTCGGATGATCGCCGGCCTCGAGGATGTGACCTCGGGCGAGATCCGCATCGCCGGAAACCGGGTCAACGAGCTGCACCCGAAGGATCGCGACATCGCCATGGTGTTCCAGTCCTATGCGCTCTATCCGCACATGAATGTTGCCGGAAACATGAGCTACAGTCTCAAGCTCAGGAAGACGGCCAAGGACAAGATCGCCAGCGTCGTCGGCGCGGCTGCCTCCAAGCTCGGGCTCGATCCGCTGCTGGAACGCCGCCCTAAAGCGCTATCCGGTGGTCAGCGCCAGCGCGTCGCCATGGGCCGCGCCATCGTGCGTCAGCCAAAGGCGTTCCTGTTCGACGAGCCGCTGTCGAACCTCGATGCCCGTCTGCGCGAGCAGATGCGCGCCGAGATCAAGAAACTGCATGGCGACCTGAAGGCGACCTCGATCTACGTGACCCACGACCAGATCGAGGCAATGACGCTGGCGGACCGGATTGTCGCCATGTATGGCGGGGTGGTGCAGCAGGTGGGCAGCCCGCTCGAGCTCTATGATCGCCCCGCCAATCTCTTTGTCGCCGGCTTCATCGGCTCCCCAGGCATGAATTTCCTCGACGCGACCTACAAAAACGGCGGTGCGCAGCTGAAGGATGGCACGGTTATCGCGCTGTCCAATCCGCTCAAGCTTGCAGACGGCGATAAGGTCACGCTCGGCATTCGCCCCGAGCATGTCGTCATGACGTCCGAGGAGACCGGCATGAAGGCCAGCGTCGAGCTGATCGAGCCGACGGGCTTCGGGATTATCCTGCACCTCTCGCTGCATGGGCTGCCGTTCAAGATCTTCACGCTCGACCGGGCGGCACTGGCGGCGGGGCCGGATGTCAATGTCAGCTTTCCCGCACAGCATGTTCACGTGTTCGACGCGAAAGGCGACCGGGCGAGCTGATCGCTCTAGGCCTCGAAGATCAAGAGGACATAGGCGACGAAAAGAACGAGGTGCACCGCTCCCTGCATCAGATGCGTGCGGCCGCTGGAAAAGGTGATGATGCTCAAGGCGAGCGTCAGCACCAGCATGATCGGGCTGCTGTGATCGAGGCCGAGAATGACGGCGTTTCCCGTGAGGTGGCTGATGACAAGCATGGCGGGGACGGTGAGGCCGATGGTCGAAAGCACCGAGCCGAGGAAGATGTTGACCGATCGCTGCAGGTGGTTAGCGATCGATGCGCGCACCGCGCTGATCGCCTCGGGCGTCGCCACCAGAACCGCCATGATCACGCCGCCAAGGGCCGCCGGCGCGCGCAGCGTCTCGATGAAGTAATCGATCGGCGGCGCCAGTTGCTCGACCAGGAACACAACCAGCGACATATAAAGCGCGAGCATCACGATCGGCCACCAGAGCGGCCCTTGATGATCGGCATGGTGACGCGCTGGCATGGCTTCTTCCGTATCGTCGATGAAAAAGCCACGGTGGCGTCCTGTTTGCAGCATCAGGAACACGCCGTACAGCCCGACCGAGATGAAGGCCAGCACCGTCTGCTGGACGGTCGAATAGCCCGGGCTGCCGCTGGGGTGGGTAAAGTTCGGCATGATCATGCTGAGCGTGGCCAGGGGCACGATGACGCCGAGGTAGGCGTTCGCGCCTTGCAAGTTATGCCTCTGCTCATGCCGCCGCCATGCGCCTAGGAGCAGCGATAGCCCGACCATCCCGTTCAGGATGATCATGACGACGGCAAAGAGCGTGTCGCGGACCAGCGTCGGGTTGTTCTCGCCATGCTGCATCACGGCGGTGATCGCCACCACCTCGATCGTGGTGATTGCGAGCGTCAGTATCAGCGTTCCGTAGGGCTCGCCCAGGCGCTCGGCAAGGTGGTCGGCATGCCGCACGACTGCTAGTGCCGAGCCGAGCACGACGGAGAAGAGCCAGATAAAGATGAGCGTCAGCCAGAAGGGATTGGCGAGCAGCGCGAACAGCGCCTGGCCGCGAAACAGGAAAGCGACGCTGGTGAGCGCGCTGACGGCAAGGAACCACTCCCGCTGCAGCAGACTGCCGGTCGGAGGGCGGTGCAGCGTTCCCGCATCTGCTGTCACGTCGCAATCTCCCGCAGGTTTCCGCCCCAGGTGATGAAAGCACGGGCCTTGATCGGCCTCAAGCTCAAATCAACCGAGCGTTTCGCGCGAGGTTGCTATCTTTGGGGTCACAGGTTGCGTTTACTGTGGGCGATGAACGCCCGGACAGCCGGAGACGCCTCGGTCTTTCTATAGGCGACGACGAGGTCGGACGTCACGTTGGCATGCGGCAGCGGCATGTAACGAATACCCGGCAGCCTGACGCATTCGAGCGATTTAGGTACGATCGCCACGCCCGCGCCGATCGCAACCATGCTGCCGATGCCTGTGAAGTCCCAGGACGTGGAATTGATGTTCGGCTCGAAGCCCGCTTCCTTGCAGGCAGCAAAGGTCGTGCCGTGGAAGCCGACGTCGCGCGGTTGCTGCGGTGTCAGAAACACGTCGCCGGCGAGTCTGGCAAGATTGGCGCCGCCGCGCTCCAGCGTCAGCGGATGTCCATCCGGCACCATCAGGACGATGGGCTCGCGGCGGATGATATGGGTGGCAAGGCCATCCGGGATGGGGGCAGGGCCGCGGATGAAGGCGAAGTCGAGCAGCCCCTCGACGATGCGGGTGAGCTGCTTGCGCAGCTCCATTTCCGTAAGCTCGATCTCGACGCCGGGATGATCGCGCTTGTAAGCCTTGATCGACTGCACGACGGCGCCGGAGTAGGCGGCCGAGGCAACATATCCGATCGAGACGCGCCCGGTCTCGCCACGACTGACCCGGTTGACCGCCACTATCGCCACATCCGCCTGCGCAAGGATCTTGGTCGCCTCGTCGTAAAGCACCTGGCCGGACTGGGTGAGATGGACGGATCGTCTCGTGCGATCGAGCAGCGACGTTCCCAATATCTCCTCGAGGCTCATGATCTGCTGGCTCAGGCCCGGCTGCGCGATGCCGAGCCTTGCGGCCGCGCGCTCGAAGTTGCGCTCCTCGACAAGCGCCACGAAATATTTGAGGTGCCGCAGTTCGAAGGAAGGGTTACGGGCAGGCCTGCGTGAGTCCGGGTTCGTCATGTGGTTTAGCTTCAGAATAATTATAAACTATGAGTGCCTGAAAATATCATAAGCAAGAATGATGAAAATACCCCCTGTCATTTATTGGATGAAATAGGATAAGGTGACTAAACAAGTCCAGTTTTCGGATCGTGACTGGATTGGGCAGCAGAGTGGCAAGACACCTTAGTTTCATGGAAGCGCTGGCAGCAACGGCAGTGGTAGGCGTATCGGTATCGGCTCCGGGCCAGTTGCGCGCCGAGGATGGCGACAGCGCAACAGCGCTTGCACCGATCACCGTGCAAGCCAAGGGCACGGAAGATCCGAAGGCCCCCGTAAAGGGCTTCGTCGCGAAAACCAGCTCGACGGCGACCAAGACGGGGACGCCAATTCTGGAAACCCAGCAATCCATCTCGGTCGTCACCACCGATCAGATGCGCGCCCAGGGCGCCGAAACGGTCGGGCAGGCGGTCGAATATACGCCGGGTGTTTCCGGCACGCCCTACGGCTCCGACCCTCGCTTCGATTCGCCGAGAATCCGAGGCTTCGACGGTCGCCAGTCGCAATATCTGAACGGCCTGAAGATGATGCGCACCGCCGGCGCGCCGGCGGTCGATCCCTATCAGCTGGAGCGCATCGAGGTCCTGAGAGGGCCGGCTTCGGTGATGTACGGCCAGGGCAATCCCGGCGGGATGATCAACCTGATCAGCAAGCGGCCGGTGTTCGAGCGCTTCGGCGAAGTCGGCCTGCAGGCCGGAAGCTATGACACCTACGGCTCGTTCTTCGATGTCGGCGGTCCTGTCAGCGATGGCTCGGACTTCGCCTACCGCGTCACCGGCCTGGTGCGCGCCGCCGGTGCCCAGACCGACAATCTCGATAACGATCGCTACTTCATCGCCCCGGCGCTGACATGGCAGCCCGATGACGACACCAAGCTGACGATCCTCACCAGCGTCCAGCACGACAATCCGAGCACCCCATCCAGCCTGCCGGCCCAGCTGACACTCAACGCAAACGGCAATCGGCTATCCCGCGATTTCTTCGTCGGCGACGAGAGCTTCGATCGTTCCTCGCGGACGCTGACAAACCTCGGCTACGAGTTCGAACATCGCCTGAACGACGTCTGGACCTTCCGCCAGAATGTTCGCTATTCCAATTTCGACTGGAATTACCAGGCGCTCGGCATGGCCACCTCAGGTCTCGCAGCCGATGGCCGGACGATCAATCGCAATGCGACCTTCCAGGACGAAAACCTCAACACCTTCAACATCGACAACAACTTCCTGGCCGAATTCGATACCGGCGATGTCGATCACAAGCTGCTTGTTGGCCTCGACTACCGATACTTCTCTAACGATGCCAGCACCCAATTCTGGAGCGCGACGCCGCTTGATGCGTTCAATCCCGTCTATGGTGGTCCGATCAGGCTGACGTCCAAGACGACGGATGCGCACGTCGTCTCCGACCTGCAACAGCTTGGCATCTATATCCAGGACGAAATGGCCTACAACAACTGGCGCGCGACGCTTGGCCTGAGGCAGGATTGGGCGAGCACGAGCGGCACCTCCTTGAATGGAAGAACCAATGTCGAGCGGTCGCTCGACAAGGATGATCACAAGCTGACTGGCCGCGCCGGACTGGGCTACGTCTTCGATAACGGCATCGCCCCCTATATAAGCTACGCCACCTCCTTCGAGCCGGTTCCTGTGCCGACAACTGGCCAGCTGTTGGACCCGACGACAGGCAAGCAGGTGGAAATCGGCGTCAAATATCAGCCCGAGGGCTGGAACGGCTTCTTCTCCGCCGCCGTTTTCGATCTTCGTCAGAACAACGTCTCCAACACGGTCGCTCTTCCCGGTGGCGGAACGACGATCGCGCAGATCGGTGAAGTACACGCGCGGGGCCTCGAACTCGAAGGTGTGGCAAGTCTCACCAACGGGCTGGACCTGCACGCAGCCTACACGTACATGGACACGGAAATTCTGGGGCGAACCGACAATGGCAAGCGCCTGGACAACGTTCCGGCAAACGCCGCAAGCCTTTGGCTCGATTATACCTTCCAGGAAGGAAGCGATCTCGATGGCTTCGGCATTGGCGGTGGCGTCAGATATGTGGGACAGCGCTATGGCGATACCGCCAATACATTCGATCTCGGTGGTGTCGCGCTTCTCGATGCTGCGATCCGTTACAAGAAGGATGGCGTTACCGCGTCGCTCAACCTCAAGAACATTGCGGACAAGAATTATGTCTCAAGCTGCTCCTCGTTCGGCTGCACCTATGGTGATGGTCGCACCGTCATGGCCAGATTGAGTTTTGCCTGGTAGGCGGCAGATAAAGTGGGCGTATGATTTCAGACAACTCCAATAAATCAGCTCTGATTGGGCGGCGGCAGGCTCTTGGCCTGCTCGCTGCCCTTGCTGTTGCATGGGATGCGAAGGCGGCGACAACGCCGAGCCGCATCGCGGCGATCGACTGGGCGATGCTCGAAACCCTGATGGCGCTCGGCGTGACCCCGATTGCGGCCACCGAGCTCCTGCAGTTCCGCAGCGATGCCGTCGAGCCGGAAATCCCGTCCTCGGTCGTCGATCTCGGCTTGCGTGGCTCGCCCAATTTTGAGCTGCTGCACCTGCTGAGGCCCGAGCTCATCCTGATCTCGCCATTCTATGTCAGGCATCAGCCGGCGCTGGAGGAGATCGCCCCGGTCTACTCGCTGCCTTTTTACGTCCAGGGCGAGCCGCCCTATGCCAAGTCGCTGAACGCGGTCTCGCAACTGGGCGATCTGCTCGGTCGCGCCGATGCCGCGGCCAAGGTATTGGCCGATCAGGACGTGTTGCTAGCGGGCCTTCGCCAGCAGCTTGCTCCCTTCGCGGCGCGGTCGACCTACATCATCAATATCGGCGATTCCCGCCACTTCCGCGCCTTCGGCGCCGACAGCATGTTCGGAGACATCCTCCAGCGGCTCGGCTTGCCGAATGCCTGGACGGACCGATCGCGCTTCACCTTCGCAGCACCGGTGCCCATGGAAAACCTCGCCGCCAATCCCGAGGCGCGTATCGTCATCGTCTCCGATATCCCCGTCGAAGCGCGCAGCAGTCTGCGCAACAGCATGATCTGGAAGTCGCTCAAGCCGGTGAAGGAGGGACGTGTCGTCAACATCGGCAACGTCAACCCCTATGGCGGCATCACCGCCGGCCTTCGCTTCGCGCGGCTCCTGAGCGAAGTGCTTGCCAAAGGCGGAGAGACGCTTTGACATCGCGCACAGCCTGGACCTTCTTCGCCGCCGCGACCGCGCTTGCGGTCCTGCTCTTCCTGCAGCAGGCGCTCGCCTTCCTGCCGCTTGCCGCCTGGCCATCGCTGCCGCTCATGCCTGACAGTATGACCACCGAGCAGATCATTCTGGCCTACGGTGTCTTCCCAAGAGCCGCCGTCGCCATATTGGCCGGCGCCGCCCTCGGCCTCGCCGGCGCCTTGTTGCAACGGCTGCTCAGAAACCCGATCGCCGACCCCTCGACATTGGGCGTGTCCGCCGGCGCCCAACTCGCAATCGTCGCCACGACGCTGTTTTTTCCCGCAATCCTCGATGGATATCGCGCGCTGGTGGCGCTCGCGGGTGCCGCCGGCGCAACGGCGCTGGTTTTTCTGCTCGGCTGGCGCCGCAGCTTCGATCCGGTCACCATGGTCGTTTCCGGCCTACTCGTCGGCATTACCTGCGGTGCATTGTCGGCCGCGATGACGCTTTCGCAGGGCGAATACCTCATGTCGCTGGTGACCTGGAACGGCGGCGCGCTCAGCCAGCAGGACTGGTCCGTCGCCTCGACGCTGGCACTGGAATTGCTCGCGGGCCTTGCCGTCAGCATCCTGTTGCTCAGGCCGCTGGCGCTGTTCGGCCTCGGCGATAGCGGCGCGAAATCGCTCGGCGTCGGCCTCGTCGGCATACGCGTGGCCGTCGCGGTGATCGCGGTGGGGCTGGCGGCCGGTGTGGCGGCGAGCGTCGGCCTGGTCAGTTTCGTCGGCCTCGCCGGCCCAGCCCTCGTGCGCGGTCTCGGCGTCAGGAAGCCGCATGCCATCATCCTCGCATCGCCCATCGCGGGCGGCTTGCTGCTCTGGCTGTGCGACGGTCTGGTGCAATTCCTCGGCTCCACCATCAGCGAGACATTTCCGACCGGCGCGATGACGGCCCTGATCGGCGGCCCGCTGCTGCTCTGGCTGCTGCCGAGGGTGAAGCCGGTTGAGCTGCACGAGGAGCGCGCGCATGTGACCGAGGCGAGGGCGCCGCGCACATGGCTGATCCTGCTCCTCGCTTTCCTACCGGCCGTGGCTCTGCTTGTGCTTTTCCTGGCGCGGACGCCTGCCGGGTTCACACTGCTTTCGGCGCAGGACTTCACGGATCTTTTGCCCATGCGCTGGCCACGGCTGCTGGCCTCGGCCGCTGCGGGCAGCCTGCTTGCGATCGCGGGTACGATCTTGCAGCGGCTGACGGGCAATCCGATGGCAAGCCCGGAGGTCCTGGGCGTCAGCGGCGGCGCCGGTGTCGGCTTCGCTGCGGCAATTACCATCGTGCCTGCTGCCGGTGTCGCCGAGCTTTTCGCCGGCGCGGGCATCGGCTCCATGATCGTGATGATCATCGTCGTCGCCTTTGCCAGCCGCCGCCAGCTGTCGCCCGAGCGGCTGCTGCTCGCAGGCATCGCCGTTAGTTCGCTGACGTCGGCTATTCTGTCTGCGCTGCTTGCGATCGGCGATCAGCGCTCATGGCAGATCCTGTCCTGGCTCGGCGGCTCGTCCAACACGGCAACGCCGGCGTCGTCGGTCGTGCTTGCGGTTCTGGCGGTAGCCTGCACGGGCGTCGTGCTGTTCTTCACCCGCTGGCTGACGATCCTGCCGCTCGGCAGCGCGGTGCCGGTTGCGCTCGGCGTGCCGGTGCGCTCGGCGCGCACCGCGATGATCTTCGTCGCCGGGCTTGCGACCGGCGCGGCGTCGCTGCTGGTCGGGCCCTTGAGCTTCGTCGGGTTGATGGGACCGCATATTGCCCACCGAGCGGGCTTCATAAAACCGGCGCATCAGCTTCTGGCGTCATCGGCGATCGGGGCGCTGTTGATGATCATCGCCGACCTCGGCGCGCGCACGGCGACTTTCCCATACGAGCTGCCGCTGGGTCTGTTCGCGGCGCTCGCCGGCGCGCCCTATCTGGTCTGGCTCATCGCCCGCAGGCGGTGAACGTCAAGACAACACAGCCGGCATCGCGACGCCCAGCCGCTCGGCATGACCGCGTAGCCCATCGATAATCCCAGGGAACAGGCGGACGCCATCGGCAAGCGCGCTGCGCTTGCGCGCCAGCCCGTTTTCGCCGGGCAGGCGAACGCGCTCGACGCCGGGGCGCGGCGGATTTTCGTGGCAGGCATCGACGAGCCATCCGGTCTGGCGCAAGAAGGCTTCGCGACCGCCGAACGCGGCCGGATCGAACACCTGAACCGTGACGGCGGCATTGGTGCCTTTCGGCGCATCGGCGCGGCCATAGCCTGAAAGCGCCTGCGTGAAGGCTTCGACGTGTAGCGCCATGCCGTATCCCTTCTGGCCGTGGTCCAGCCCACCGGTCGGGAGCAGCGTGCCGCCGTGTTCGATGACCTTAGGGTCGCGACTGGGGTTTCCGTCTGCGTCCATCAGCCATTCGTGCTCATACTGACGTCCTTCCCGAATCAGGCGCTGCGCCATGTTGACCGTGGTGATCGAGGCGCTGATATCGATGAGGATCGGCTCGCCCGACGTCGGGATACCATGCGCAACGGGGTTCGGCGTGTAGACGCCCTTGCGGCCGCCGAATGGCGCGACCTGTGCGCCCGAAGGGCTCGAGCTTGCAATGCTCACCATGTAGCCCCTGTCCGTCGCGATCGACAGATAGGCGGCGAGGCAGCCTATGTGGTGGCTGTTCGCGATGGTGATTGTCGCCGTGCCGTAGGTCTCGGCTCTGTCGCAGGCGAGCTTGACCGCCTGTGACGTCAGCCATGCGCCGGGCAGGCGCTTTCCGCTCCAGGCGACCGCAGGCCCACGATCCGATATGACCTCCGGACTGCCCTCGCGCGTCATCACGCCGTCGGCGATGCTCTGCAGATACCAGCCGGCGAGCGCCAGGCCATGGGTCGTGTGCCCCATCAAATCTGCTTCTACAAGATAGCGGGCCACGGCCTCGGCTTTGTCGTCCTCAAGGCCAGCGGCCGCGTACAGGTCCTTGGCAAAGCTGCGCAGCGTGTCCGGCGCGTAGCGGATATCGTTGGTGTCGCTCACCAGTCTCTCCGTCGGTTGTTGAAGCTGCGATGTGCTCAGCGCGCGAGAAAGCGCGGCTCGAGCGCTTTTCCATCAAGCGCATCCAGAACATTCCTTGCCGCCATCACCGAGACCGCCCGCTTGGCATCAACAGTCACGCCCGCCACATGCGGCGAGACAAGCGTGTTGGGCAGCTGGAACAGCGGATTGTCGGCGCCGGGCGGTTCTTGTTCGAAGCTGTCGAGGCCAGCGCCGGCGAGATTGCCATCCTGCAGCGCGCGCACAAGCGCGGCTTCATCGACGACTTCGCCGCGTGCAGTGTTGATCAGCAGCGAACCGCGTTTCATCAGCCCGATGCGGCGCGCATCGATGAGCTTGTTCGTTTCCGGCGTCAGCGGACAGTGCAGGCTGACGATTTCCGACGACGCAAGCAGCGTATCCAGATCGGTCTCGCGGCGAATACCCGAGGCGAATGCGCTGTCCGGCGTATGCGGATCGAAGGCTATAATCTCCATGCCGATGGCGCCGGCCATTTTCGCGAGAGTCTGGCCGATGAAGCCGAAGCCGACGATGCCGAGCGTCCGGCCGCGCAACTCGCGGCCCTGATACTGGTTCTTGTCCCAGATGCCGCCACGAATCAGCGCGTCTTGTCGCGGCAGATCCTTGGCGAGCGCCATGATCATCGCGAGCGCGTGTTCGGCGACTGAGTGGCCGTTGCTGCCTGTTGTCATCGATACGGGAATGCCGAGCTCGCTGGCGGCCACGACGTCGATATCGTTGGTCCCGACCCCATGTTTGGCGATATGCTTGAGCCGTCCGCCTGCCTTCATTTCCTCAGGCCCCAGCTTGTCGGCGAGCAGGCGGATGATCACAGCCTCCGGCCTGTGGGCCTTCATGATGTCGATCACGGCCTGCCGGTCGATATAAGGTTCCGTCGTCACGACCGTGGCGCCGGCTTCAACCAGCAAAGAAAATCCTTCCGGCGCCAGTTGGCCGCCGAGCACGATAACCGTCTTGTCCATTGCGCATCTCCTCCCGAGAGAATGGCAGGCCCCGGCGCGTGACGGCGCCAGGGCGTTTCAGATCTCCGTTAGGATCAGGCTGCCTGACGACGCGGCGAGCGGGCCATCAGCCGGGCATAGGCGATCGCCGAGAGCATGTTGACGTGGTTGGCCTTGCCGGTGCCGGCGATGTCGAAGGCTGTGCCGTGATCGACGGAGACGCGATCGATCGGCAGGCCGAGCGAGACGTTGACGGCCGTCTCGAACGCCACGAGCTTGATCGGGATATGTCCCTGGTCGTGATATTGCGCGATCACCAGATCGAAGGCGCCGTTATAGGCACGGGCGAAGACGGTATCGGCCGAGATCGGCCCGACCACGTCGATGCCCTTGGCCTGCGCCAGTTCGACGGCGGGCGCCAGGAATTCGGTGTCCTCGGTGCCGAACAGGCCGTTTTCGCCGCAATGCGGGTTGAGACCGGCGACGGCGATGCGCGCCTTCTTGCCGAGCCGCAGGAAATGCTTGTGCCCGGCCTCGATGGTCGCCAGCACGCGCTCGGTGCGCGCCCGCTCGATCGCGCCCTTCAGCGAGATGTGCGTGGAGACGTGAATGGTGTTGAGACGCTCGGAAGCGAGCAGCATGAACGAGCTCTTCGAGCCGGTCAGGTGCGCCAGAAGCCCCGTATGGCCGTCGAAGTGATGGCCGGCGAGGTTCATCGCCTCCTTGTTGATCGGTGCGGTCACGATGACATCGGCCTCGCCGGACATCGCGAGCTCGACGGCACGCGTGATGTAGCGAACCGAGGCGTCGCCAGCGACCGGGCTGACCTTGCCGATTTCCGGCAGGGCAGCGCCAAGGTCCACTTCGTCGACAGCGATCGTGCCCTCGCCAGCGGAGCCGGCAGGCGCGAAGTGCAGGCCGGTCTCGGCCGAGCGGTTGGCGCGCTCGAGCGCTTCGGTGTTGCCGACGATAACGAAATCGCGGCGTTCGATCTCGGGTAACGTCGCCAGTGCCTTGACGATCACCTCGGGGCCGACACCGGCGGGATCACCCAGCGTCACCGCGACCTTTGCATTTCTGTCCATCAGTCACATTCCTTATTGGATCAAACGCACCTAGTAGGCGGCTTCGTATATCGAACGTATGTCGGCGCGCGCGAGATCGCGCGGGTTGTTGTCGAGAAGGCGGCGAATGGCGAAGGCATCGTCCGCCATGGCGTCGAGATCGCTATCCGGCACGCCGAGCGCCGAGAGCTTCATTTCGATGCCGAGATCGGCGCAGAAACCAAAAGCCGCATCGAAGACCGATTGTACGTCGTCCGATGTCTTGCGGCCAAGCGCGTCCATCACTGCGCGTGTCTTCTCGGGGACCGATGGCGTGTTGAAAGCCAGTACATGCGGGAAGATCAGCGCGTTCGCGGCCCCGTGGGCGATATGCCAGCGCGTGCCGAGCGGATAGGCCAGCGCATGGCCGCCGGCCGTGTTGACCGGCCCAAGGCAGAAGCCGCCGTAAAGCGAGGCGAGCGCCAGCCCGGCGCGGGCTTCCGCGTCTGCGCCATCTTTGACGGCGCGGGCGAGATATTTGCCGACCAGCCGCGTTCCCTCGATCGCGTAGAGGTCGATCATCGGATGTGCCTTGCGGTTGGTGAAGGCCTCCACGCAATGCGCCATGGCGTCGACACCGGTGGCCGCGGTCGTGCGGGCCGGAACCGTGAAGGTCAGCGCTGGATCGATGACGGCGATATCGGCCAGCATGTGAATGCTCTCGACGGCAAGCTTGGCCATCGTCTTGGGATCTGTCACCAGCGCGCGAATGCCCGCCTCGCTCCCCGTCCCAGCCGTTGTCGGCACTTGCGCCAGCGCGACGCGCCGGGGTCCGTGAACCTTGTTCGGGCCGACGACCTCACGCAGCGTCTGCGACGAGCCGGCAAGAACAGCCGCCAACTTCGCAAGATCCATGGCGCTACCGCCGCCGAAACCGACGACCAGCTGCGCATCCGCCGCGTTGGCGGCTGCAAGCACCTTGTCGAGATTGGCGGTGTCGGGCTCCGGCGTCACATCCGCGAAGACCGTGACTTCACCCTTTAGGCCGAGCGTATCGACGCGCGTGGCATTGAATGCGTCGGAAATGACGAGGATGCGGGCATAACCCTTGTCGCTCGCCCACTTCCCCAGGCGCTCCGCCGTCCCGACGCCGAACTCGATGATTTCGGGCCTGATGATTGTGATAGGCGAATCCAAGCTGACCACCGGATTACTCCTCCCCCTGCGGTATCGCGGCATCTTCCGGCGCCGCCAAGATGTAAATTTGTTATACCAGCTCTGTCGCCTTGGCAAGCTTGGACATCGCGTTTGGCTGGAAAAATGCGATGTGCTGCCGATAATCGGCCGTTGCGCCGGCTTTCATGGCGATTTATCTAATTGATATTGCGTATTTAATTGGCGAGCGGCGAAGCTTGTCGCCTGAGGCCGCGCTTCAAGCGACGCGCTCAAGCATGAGCAACGAATTTGTAAATTCAAAGCAACAAACTACCAGGTCGGCGTGCCAAACAGGTCTGCTGGCACGCCGAGTTGACAAGCGAAGCGCAATTCCGGCGTCAGTCGAGCACATCCTGAGATAGCCGCACATATTTGATTGCGCGCCGATAGTAGGTGTAGGCGATATGCACCGTACCATCGGCCCCTTGGGTGATCGATGGGTAGGAAAACTCGCGGTTGACGGCGTCCTTCGAGTTGTTGCTCAGGCAGTAGCCATCGCCGGTATCGAGGTCGATCCGGCGTGGAAAGCTGCGACCGCCATCCGTCGAAAAGGCGAGACTGAGCGGCGCGCGCGGCACACCCCAGATCGCCTTGCGCCTCTCGCTCGGCTCGCTGGCGACCGGTGCGGCTGGCTCATCGCCCTCGATTTCGTCGTAGAGCGACAGCCGCCGGGCGTCGGACATCGAGGCGTTGCAGTGGTTGTAAACTATTGCGATCGAACCGTTTTCTAGCTTGACCGCCTGGATCGACGAGTTGTTATTCGGCAGGTCGATCGGCTCCGGCGCGCTCCAGCTTTCGCCGTCGCGCGAGCGGCTGGACAGCACGGATTCGGCGAAACGGTTGCGATAGAAGGCAACGAATTCACCGTCTGGCAGGGGCACGATGTTCATGTGCACCGCGCCGATGCTGTCGGACACCTCGGTCATCGCCCAGCTTTTGCCGGCGTCGCGCGAGATCAGCACGCCTGCGGTATCGGCGTCGCCCGTCCAGCGTTCGCCCGGCAGTCCGATGCAGCGGAAAACCGGCAGCAGCCAAGTGCCGGCACCGTTCACGACGATCGGCTGACGCACGAATGTGCCGGGAATATCGCAAAGCACGCGCACCTCGCCAAAGGTCCGGCCGCCATCCTTTGAGATCCGACATTTTACAACCGAGCCATCCTGGTTCCCAGATGTTTGCGACGTGTAAAGCAGCCAGGCATCTCCGCCAGGTGTGTTGAAAATCAACGGGTTTTGCTCGGATCTGGCTGAGTCATCCGACATTTTTTCCGGCTGCGACCATTGCGTTGCACCCGGCGCCAGTCGCGACATGTAAATCGAGATGTCGCCCATGCCCTCCATCGTGCCGCCGAACCAGACACAGGTCAGCGTCCCATCCGGCAGGAAAGCCAGGTTGGCGGCGTGGTTCTGGATGCAGGGGGAGGGGAGATAGGCGTCGAAACGCCCGTCCGTGGTAGGATTGGCGATGATCTCGCCGGTCATCAGATCAGGAACGGCGTCCGGTTGCAAACCCGTGAAGGCCATGGTCGTCCTCCTTTAAGGCAGCGTCTTGTAGGCTTCGGCGAGCGATGCGTAATCCGCGTCGCTGATCGGCATCAACGGCGCGCGCGTGCGCTTCCATGCCGGGTTGCCGGTCTTCAGGCCGACCATCGCCTTGATCGTCGGGATCTGCACATAGGAGTTGGAGAGCGTGCGATAGGCGTTGATGCGCGCCTGCGCGGTCTCGACCGCCACAGCGCCGCTTTCGTCGTGCACCTTGTCATAGACGATGCGCAGAGAATCCGCGACCAGGTTGGAAGTGGCGGTGATGCAGCCGGCACCGCCAGCCTTCAGAAGAGGCAGCAGCAGCGGATCGGCGCCGGCGAGAACCGAGAAGCCGGGATAGGCGGCGATGATTGCCTGCATGTTATTGAAATCGCCAGCTGATTCCTTGATGCCGACAACAGTGTCTGGGAAGGCTTCGATCAGCCTGCCGATAAGCGGAACCGACAACGGCACGCCCGAAACCTGCGGAATATGATAGAGGATAACCTGGAGCTTGCTGTCGGCAATCTTCTCCAGGATCTGCGAATAGGCGGTAAGCAGGCCGTCGTCGGAAACGCCCTTGTAATAGAAGGGCGGCAGCATCACGACCTTGGTGACGCCAAGCGACAGGGCGTGCTTGGTAAGGTCGACCGTTTCCTGGATGGCGACGACGCCGGTGCCCGGCAACAGCTTGTCGGCGGGAATTCCTGCCTTCAGTGCCGCCTCGAGGATCGCCTTGCGCTCACTCGACGAAAACGAGTTTGCCTCGCCCGTGGTGCCGAGCAGCGCCACGCCGTGGCATCCCTCGGACAGCAGTCGCTGACAATGTTCTGTGAAGAGGCCGAGATCCGGGCTTCCATCGGCATTGAGTGGGGTCGCGGCGGCGCTATAGACACCAGTGATCTTGTGCTTGTTCATGTCGTCCTCCTCGGATGAACGCCGCATATGGCGGCAAAAGGCGGGAAACCCGGCCTGCAAGATGCGGTTTTCTTCATCCTCGTCCGGCATGTTGTCAATATGACAATAAGCATTTCAATCGATCGTATTTTTCAAGCCATTGAAATTGCGTAAGAAAATTTTTGTCGATTTTGCCGAAGTGTGGATGAATTAATTTTTGTTGACATATTTACATTATCGAGCGAGTGTCTGCGCCATGTCATGACGCACTTTCGGGATGGAGCGAAAGAGCCAAGCGTCATCGGTTTTGTCATGGGAGGATGGAATGACTGATCGGACTAAAGAAAATAAAGACCAGCAGCAGGGAATGTCGCGTCGCGAGGCGCTGAAGCTCGGCCTGGCCGCGGGCGTCGGCCTGACGGTTTTCGGCCTGAATGCACGCATCGTGCTCGCCGATGACGGCCAGGTGCTGAAGGTCGCCAATCCGGCGTTCAACCAGGATTGGTCGCCGCTGCGCGGCGGTGGTGTTCCGTTCCGCTGGAACTCGATCTGGTGGGCCTCGCCGATGTATTTCGACAGCGAAGGCAAGATCAAGCCTTACGTCTTCACCAGCTGGGAATCGCCTGACAACAAGGTCTGGACCTTCAAGATCGACCCGAAGGCGACCTTCTCCGATGGCAGCAAGATCACCTCGGCAGACGTCAAGGGCTCCTGGGAAGTCGCTTCCATGCCCAACACCAAGAGCCAGCGCGCCGACCAGGTGCTGAGCAAGGTTCAGGGTTACAAGGAAATCGGCGCCGGTTCCGGCAACGAGCTGACGGGCGTCGCGACGCCTGACGAAGGCACCGTCGTCGTCACGCTGACGGAAGCCGATCCGATCTTCTTCATGCGTCTTGCCAACCACATCGCGCCGATCACCAAGGCGGCGCAGTCTCGCGGCAGCGACGGCGAGGAAGTGGCGGACTGGTACAAGCCCGACAGCAGCGCCGTCTATTCCGGCCCGTTCAAGCTCACCAGCATCGATATCGACGCCGGCAAGCTGGTATTCGAGCCGAACGAGAACTTCTTCGGCCCGAAGCCGAAGCTGGCGCGCATCGAAATCACCTCGATCGAAGACAACGTCACCGCGACGTCGCTCATCAAGTCCGGCGAATTCAACGCCCATACCGAACTCGTCACCTCGACGATCATCCAGGACCTCGGTCCGGAATTCTCTGCCGGCCCGCTGATCCCGACCAGCCAGCACTTCTGGTTCAACGTCACGCGCGCACCGATGGACGACCCGAAGGTTCGCCAAGCGCTGATCATGGCGATCGATCGCGACGGTCTCTTCAAGGCATCTTATCCCGATGGTCCGCACAAGAAGGCCGACCAGATCCTGAACTCGGTCCCCGGCGCCGACAATTCCGGCTTCGAGCCCTTCCCCTATGATCCGGCAGCCGCCAAGAAGCTGCTTGCCGAATCCAGCTACGGCGGCCCTGAGCGTCTGCCGAAGATCCTCTTCGTCGGCATCTCCGCCCCGGCCATCCAGGCAGCGGCGCAGTACATTGCCGAACAGTGGCGCCAGAACCTCGGCATCACCGCCGTCGACATGAAGCCGCAGCAGGACTCTTATGCCGGCCCGGACCAGAACGCGGTGCAGATCTTCCGCGACGACGTCGGCACCCGCGTGCCTGACGCCGTCTCCTATCTGGCCGGCTGCATTGCCTCGACCTCGTCCAACGCCCAGAACAAGCTCGGCGGATACAAGAACGACAAGGTCGATGCCGCACTCGCCGAAGCGGCGACCAAGGCGGCCGACGATCCCGATCGCATCAAGCTCGCCCAGGATGCCCAGAAGGCATTCCGCGAAGATTGGGCCTTCATTCCGTGGTACTCTCAGGCGATGTCGCGCTGGGCCACCAAGGAGGTCAAGGGCATGGAGAAGAACCTCGACTGGCAGGTCGTGGCGCCCTGGGACATTTCGATCGGCTGAGCCGGTCAGAAACCTACGAACAGATAGCCCACCCGTAATCGGATATTGGGCAATTTAGCAACCGCGCGAAGACCGCAAGGCCTTCGCGCAAGTTTCAAGAAGACATCGCATGTCCGCGTGAGCGCGGAAACGTGTCTACCAACCGGTGGGAGGTGACCTTGTTACGCTACGTGCTAACCCGGTTTGCCATCTGGATTCCGTCAGTCCTTATCGTCATGCTGGCCGTCTATGCGCTGGCTTTCTATGGTGCTGGCGATCCGATCAAGCTGATCTTTCTGCGCGCACCCGGCGACGTCGCCTATAACCCGCAGCGCATCGAAGCCATCCGCGAAAGTGCCGGCCTGAACAGGCCCTTCATCGAGCAGTTCGGCCTTTACATCTGGAACCTCCTGCACGGCCAGTTCGGCAATTCGCTGACATCGGGCCGATCGGTCTGGGCCATGGTCTCGGCTGCCGCGCCCGTATCCTTCAAGCTGGCGCTCTGTTCCATCATCCTCACGACGGTCATTGCCATTCCGCTCGGCATGATCGCCGCGATGAACCAGAACAGCCGCCTCGATTACACCATCCTCGGCTCGGCACTCTTCCTCTGGGCGATCCCGGCCTATGTCGCCGGCCCGCTGCTGATGGTCGGCCTGATCGTGCTGATGCCGATGATCAAGGTGCCCTATGGCTGGGGCGGCGTCTTCGATGTCCGCATTCTCTTGCCGCTGATCGTCCTCTCCTTCCAGCCGATCGCGCTGATCGTGCGCCAGACGCGTGCCGCCGTCATCGAGGTTCTGTCAGAGGATTTCGTCCGCACCGCCCGCGCCAAGGGCGTGCCTGAAATGGTGGTGGCGCTGCGCCATATCCTGCGCCCGGTGCTGACGCCCGTCGTCACCCAGCTCGGCCTGATCATGATCACCATCGTCAACGGCGCGATCTTCGTCGAGCTCGTCTTCGGTCTGCCCGGCCTCGGCCGCCTGACCGTGCAGGCGCTCACCAATTCGGACTATCCCGTCATTCTGGCGATCACGCTGATCGGATCCTTCCTGGTGATGATGTCGAACCTTCTGGTCGACGTTCTCTACCCGCTGCTTGATCCGCGCGCCAACGATGCAAGAAGGAGCCGCTGACCATGTCCGCCATCCCTCTCTCTCCCGTCGCCCAACAGGAAGAGGCACCCGTCAGCCTGTGGCGCGATGCCTGGTATCGCCTGAAGCGCAACAAGCTTGCCGTCTTCGGTCTCGCTGTCGTGCTCATTCTGGCCTTCGCCGCGATCTTCGGCCCCTATCTGACGCCTTATGACTATCTGAGCCAGGACCTGCAGGCCCGCAACGCCGTCCCGTCGCTGACGCATCTCTTCGGCACCGACGATCTCGGCCGCGACGTCTTCAGCCGCGTCGTCTTCGGCACCCGCACGGCCTTCCTGGTCGCGGTCATCGTCACCGTCATCGCGGTCTTCATCGGCACGCTGCTCGGCGCCATCGCCGGCTTCTTCGGCAATCCGTTCGATCGCGTCATCATGTGGCTGACCGACATGACCATGTCGGTGCCGAACCTGCTTCTCGTCGTCGTCATCAACGCATCGCTGAAGTCGCCGATCACCAAGTGGATGGAAGCGCAGTATCTGGCGACCCTCAATCCCTTCTATCGCCAGACGATCTGGGTCGATTTCATGCTGGTCTTCGGCTCGATGGCGCTGATCTCCTGGCCGCCCTATGCGCGCCTCGTTCGCGCCCAGGTCCTGTCGATCCGCAGCCGCCCCTATATCACGGCCGCCCAGGCGCTCGGCCTGTCGAACTGGATCATCATGAAGCGCTACGTCATTCCGAACGCGCTTGGTCCGCTTATCGTCTCGGTCAGCGCCGGTCTCGGCACGGCCATGGTTCTGGAGAGCGCCTTCAGCTTCCTGGGCGTCGGCGTCAACCCGCCCACGCCAAGCTGGGGCAACATGATCTCCGACGGCCTGCGTGTCTGGCAGCACTATCCGCACCTGCTGGCCGCCCCGGCCGCCGTCCTCGGCCTTGCCTCGGTCGCCTTCAGCTTCCTCGGCGATGGTCTTAACGACGCCCTCAATCCGCGGGGTTCCAAATAATGAACACGACGCGATCCAATGAGAAACTGCTCGATGTGCGCGGCCTGACCGTCGAGATCGACGGCAGGAACGGCCCGGCGGTCGTGGTCGATGGTATCGACCTCTACGTCAACAAGGGCGAGACGCTCGGCGTCGTCGGCGAATCCGGCTGCGGCAAGAGCCTCACCATGCTCAGCCTGATGCGGCTTTTGCCGAACAAGATCAAGGTCACCAAGGGCTCGGCGAGCTTCGATGGCCACGACCTGCAGAAGATGTCGAACAAGGAGCTGCGCAAGGTGCGCGGCGGCGATATCGGCTTCGTCTTCCAGGACCCGATGACGTCGCTGAACCCGGTCATGCGCATCGGCGACCAGATCTGCGAGCCGCTGATCTATCACCGCGGCATGAAGAAGGCCGAGGCGCGCAACCGCGCCGTCGAACTGCTGCGCCTCGTCGGCATCCCGGGCCCGGAAGAGCGACTGCAGGCCTATCCGCACGAGCTCTCCGGCGGCATGCGCCAGCGCGTGATGATCGCGATCGGCTTGGCCTGCAATCCGAAGCTACTGATCGCCGACGAACCGACCACGGCGCTTGACGTCACCATCCAAGCGCAGATCGTCGATCTGGTGAAAGACCTGCGCGCCAAGCTCGGCATGTCCGTCGTCTGGATCACCCACGATCTGGCGCTGATTGCCGGTCTCGTCGATCGCGTCGCCGTGCTCTACGCCGGCACCGTGGTCGAGGATGCGCCGGTCGACGAGCTCTACGCCCGCCCGAGCCATCCCTATACGCGCGGCCTGCTCGCCTCGATCCCGAAGCTGTCGGATGCGCCCGCAAGCCGTCTGAGCTCGATCGGCGGCACGCCGCCGGAGCCGGGCCGCCGCCCCAAGGGCTGCCCTTTCGCCCCGCGCTGTCCGCTGGCGGAAGCTGTCTGTCACGAGCGCGTGCCGAAACTTGAGCCTATTTCAGGCGCCGGAAACCACCGCACCGCCTGTTTCGTCGTCCAGAAAATGCAGGAGGCCGCGTGATGGGTGCCCAACCGCTGCTCAAGGTCGAAAATCTCGTCAAGCATTTCCACGTCAAGCTCGGCGCCTTCGGCGAGCGCTCGGCAACCGTCTATGCGCTCGACAACGTCAATCTCGACATCATGGAAGGCGAAACGCTCTCGCTCGTCGGTGAATCCGGCTGCGGCAAGTCGACAACGGGTTTCACCATTCTCAACCTCTACAAGGCGACCTCGGGAAAGGTCGTCTACAAGGGCCAGGATCTGGCGACGCTGGATGAGAAGCAGATGCGGCCTTTCCGCCGCGACCTGCAGATCGTCTTCCAGGATCCTTATTCGACTCTCAACCCGCGCATGACGATCGGCGAGGCCGTGGGCGAGCCGATCCTCTTCCACAAGCTCTGCACCAAGGCCGAGCTGAAGGACCGCGTCGCGGCGCTGCTTACCGACGTCGGCCTGCCGACCCGCTTCGCGCAGCGCTATCCGCATGAGCTTTCCGGCGGGCAGCGCCAGCGCGTCGTCATTGCCCGCGCGCTCGCCTGCCAGCCGAAGTTCATCGTCTGCGACGAGGCGATCTCGGCGCTCGACGTGTCTATCCAGGCGCAGATCATCAACCTGCTGCTCGACCTGCAGGAAAAGTATGGTCTGACCTATCTCTTCATCGCCCACGACCTTGCCGTCGTGCGCCATATCAGCACCCGCGTCGGCGTCATGTATCTCGGCCGCCTTGCGGAGCTCGCGACCCGCGAGGAATTGTTCGAAAACCCGCTGCACCCCTATACCAAGGCGTTGCTGTCGGCCGTCCCGGAAACCGATCCGGAGCTCGAACGCACCCGCACCCGGCAAATCCTGCAGGGCGACGTGCCAAGCCCGCTCAACCCGCCGAGCGGCTGCCGTTTCCATTCGCGCTGCCCGATCGCCATGGATGTGTGCAGCAAGGTCGTGCCGGAGTGGAAGGAAGCAAAGCCCGGCCATCTCGTCGCCTGCCACGCGGTCAACACAGGACAGGCTGCATGACGCTGAAGGTCGCGATCATCGCTGACGATTTGACCGGCGCGCTCGACACGGGAACTCCGTTCGTCGACGCCGGTCTTTCCGTTGCCGTGGCGATCGAGATTGAAGCCATCGACGATGCTCTGGCGACTGGTTGCGAGGTGGCAGTTGTTAACACCGCCTCGCGCGCCCTCCCGGAGGGGGAAGCGGCGAGAAGGGCCGGCCTCGCGGCCAGCGCTCTTCTTGCCGCACATCCCGATATCGTCCTGAAGAAGATCGATTCCCGGCTGAAGGGCAATGTGGCAGCTGAAAGTGCCGCCATTGCCGCCGTCTTCGGCCATCGCGAGATCACGATTGCCCCCGCCATTCCCGACCAGGAGCGCTTCACCCGCGACGGCCATGTGGTCGGGCGTGGCGTTGAAACGCCGTTGCCGATTGCCGCCCTTTTCGAGGATCGCGACAACAGTGTTGTCATCGCAGACGCCGATAGTGACGCCGATCTGGACCGGCTCGTCTCCGACCATGATTGGCAGGCGACGCTTGCCGTCGGCGCGCGTGGTCTCGGCAGCGCCATTGCCCGTCGCCTTCGCCGTGCACGCGATGCGACGACTGTGTTCGAACCGGAGCGCAACACGCTTTTCGCATTCGGCTCCCGCGATCCGATTACCGCTGCGCAGATGGCGCGGCTTGAGGCATCGGGCGCTTTGCGGACGTCGATCTCAGCGCCGATGGGCGCGCTCGATGCGATCGAAACACTGAGCCTGCCGGCGCTGCTGTGTTGCACCGGGGAAATGTCGGAGGACGCGGTAACCGTCGCCGATCGTTTCGCCAAGGGCGTTCAATCGGCGATCAAGCGGACGCAACCGGATATGCTGATGGTCGGCGGCGGCGATACGGCGCTGGCGGTGTTCCGCGCGCTTGGTGTTCGCACCTTGCTGCCCAAGGGGGAAATAGAGGCGGGGATACCCTGGTTCGACGTGACCGATGTCGATGGTCGCCATTTCCGTTGTGCGGTAAAATCCGGGGGCTTTGGGAATTCCGATAGTTTGCTAAGACTGATTCCTCAGAATCAGGCGGCGTGAGACAATGCCGGCGGGGAGAATGGACGTGGATGAAGCAAACGGTGCGCCGGCAACCCCGGCGCCGAAGCCGGAGCGCGGCAAGCCGATGAAGCTGGTGGACCGTGTGTTCGATCAGTTGCAGGAACGTATTCGTGCCGGAAACTATCCGCCGGATTCAAGACTTCCCGGCGAGCACGAGCTGGCGTCCATGCTTGGCGTTTCCCGGCCTATCGTTCGCGATGCGCTGGCCAAGCTGCGCGATCAGGGCATGGTCTATGCGCGCCAGGGCGCCGGAACCTTCGTCAGCGCCAACAGTTCGCCGACGACGCATCTTTCCTATTCGCCGGTCAAGACGATCGCCGATATCCAGCGCTGCTACGAATTCCGCCTGACGATCGAGCCGGCCGCCGCCTATTTCGCCGCCAAGCGCCGCGACGAGGCCGCGATCCAGAAGATTGCCTCGGCGCTCGCCGATCTCAGGGAAGCGACGAGCCATCAGCTGCACCGGACCGACGCGGATTTCAATTTCCACCGCGCCGTGACCGAAGCCGCCAACAACCACTATTACACAGCCTCGATCGATGCGCTCAAAGCCCACATCGCGGTTGGCATGCATCTCCACGGTCTGTCCTTGTTGGGGCCGAGACCCGGCCTAGAACAGGTCTTCCAGGAGCACAACACCATCTACAAGGCGATTGCGGAAGGCCGGGCCGAAGAGGCACGCGACCTGATGCAATCGCACCTTGAAGGCTCTCGCGATCGATTGTTCGAGGGCAGAGCGCTCGATCTGTCCTTCTGATGCTTTTGGGCATCGAGTGGCTTGCCGCCACAGCGTTTCGCGCTCATGTAGACCGGATAAGGCTGCATGGAGATTTGGCATGACATTTCCGCTGTTCGACCTCACAGGCAAGCGCGCGCTGGTGACGGGATCGTCGCAAGGCATCGGGTTGACCTTGGCGCGTGGGCTCGCCGAACACGGCGCGTCGGTCGTGATCAACGGGCGCGACGCTAGCAAGCTCGCCACGGCATCGCGTAGCCTGTCGGAGGCCGGCCACGATGTTCATGTCTCCACATTCGATGTCACGGATCATGACGAGGTGAAGAGCGCCGTCGATGCGATTGAGCGCGATATCGGGCCGATCGACATCCTCGTCAACAATGCCGGCATGCAGTTTCGTGCGCCGCTCGATGTGTTTCCGTCGGACAAGTGGGAACAGCTGCTGCACACCAACATTTCCAGCGTCTTTTACGTCAGCCAGGCGGTCGCAACGCACATGATCGCGCGCGGCCATGGCAAGATCATCAACATCGCATCCGTGCAAAGTGAATTGGCCCGCCCGGGCATCGCGCCGTATACGGCAACCAAGGGCGCGGTGAAGAACCTGACGCGCGGAATGTCGGCCGATTGGGCCAAGCACGGCCTGCAGGCAAACGCCATCGCGCCGGGCTATTTCGATACGCCGCTCAATCAGGCGCTGGTCGATAGCGAGGAATTCACCGAATGGCTGGAAAAGCGCACGCCCGCCGGACGCTGGGGCAATATCGACGAGCTCATCGGCGCCGCCGTGTTTCTGGCAGCGCCGGCGTCCTCTTTCGTCAATGGGCATACGCTTTATGTCGATGGCGGCATCACCACCTCTCTGTGAGAGGTGGTCGCACTCGTCAGGTCGGCGGCGCGCCCAATGCGTGCAGGATGCCGCGAAGCTCGGCAAGCCCTCTCAGGCGACCGATCGCCGGATAGCCCGGCGTCGTGGTCTTGGTTAGGTCGTCGAGCATGCGGTGGCCATGGTCCGAGCGGAAAACGATCGTCCCGTCGGCCTTGCGATTGCGGTCCTCAGCGACCAGTTCTTTCAGCACGGCGACCATGTCGACATCGCCTTCCAGGTGGGCGCTTTCGTGGAAGCTGCGGCCGTCGCCTTCGCGTTTGGTCGCTCGCAGATGCGCGAAGTGAATGCGGGACGCAAACCGCCGTGCGATGGCGGGCAGGTCGTTATCCTCTCGCACGCCGAGACTGCCGGTGCAGTAGCACATGCCGTTCGCCGGCGACGGGACCGCATTAAACAGCGCCGCATAATCCTCGGCGGTGGAGGCGATGCGCGGCAGGCCGAACAGGGAGCGCGGCGGATCGTCTGGATGAAGCGTGAGCTTGACGCCACGGGCTTCGGCCACCGGCGCAACCGCCTCGAGAAACTCGATCAGATGCTGACGCAATCGGCCGGCATCGATGCCGGCATAGGCGGCGAGACGGTCTCGAAACTCCGGAATGGTCAGTGGTTCGGTGGTCGATCCCGGCAATGCCGAGGTGATGTTGCGGGTGATGTCGGCAATGTCTCTCTCCGACATGGCGTCGAATGCGGCGCGCGCGCGCGCCTTGTCTTCCTGCGAGTAGGCCGCATCGGCGCCGTCGCGTTGAAGAATGAAGAGATCGAAGGCGGCGAACTTCTCGTGGTCGAAACGCATCGCCGTCGCGCCGGTGTCGATTTCATGGTCGAGATCTGTCCGGGTCCAGTCGACGACGGGCATGAAATTGTAGCAAACGATCGGGATGCCGCAGGCCGCGACCGCTTCAAGGCTTGCGATCCACGCCTCGATCTCCGCTTTCGCCTGCCCACCCTTGCGCTTCACCGCATCGGGAATCGGAATGCTCTCGACCACCGACCAGGTGAGCGGCGAGCGCCCTGGTGACGTCGTCTCGATCATCGCCTGGCGTTCGCGCACCTCGGCCTCGGTCCACGCGCGGCCGATCGGCACCTGGTGCAGCGATGACACGATATTGGTCGCTCCGGTTTGTCTCACCTCGTCGAGCGCGACCGGCGCATCCGGTCCAAACCATCTCCAACCCTGCCGCATCTGTTTCCTCCTTCAATGCCTTTTGTTTTGGTCTCGCCGTTCGTCAGCAGAAATAATCGGGGTAGCGCGTGCGCAGCTCCGCCACGTCAGGGATGACGGCGCTCAGATGATGCGTCATCGCCGCGCGCGCGGCCTCCACGTCATGCGCAGCGATCGCGTCGCGGATGATCGCGTGCTCACCGACCACATTCTCCATGCGGCCGAGCACCGGCAGCGTCAGCCGCCGCGCACGGTCGATCTGAACCTTGACGGATTTGAGTATACCCCAGATGCCTGGATAGCCGGCAATCTGCGCGATCGCCTCGTGAAAGGCCTCATCCTCTTCGTGAAAGCCCGAGGTGTCGCCCAGTATGGAGAGCGCCCGCTGGCGCGTGATGATGGCGTCGAGGCGAGACAGATCAGCCGCCGAGGCGATCTCCGCTGCGCGCTCGACTGTCGTTCCCTCCAGCGCCTTGCGCACCACGACAGCCTCGGGGATCGCCGATACCGGTACACGCGACACGACGGTGCCCGACTGTGGATAGATATCGACCAGCCCGCCTTCCGACAGCCGGAGCAGAGCCTCGCGAACGGGCGTGCGGCTGACCGCGAAATCCTCGGCGATCCGTTTTTCCTGCAGCGCCATGCCGGGTGGCATCTTGAGCGAGACGATATCGTTGTAGAGCCGGTCGAAAATGGCGTCCGCCGTCGTAACGCGCCGCAGCTTTGCCGGCCGCTCGGCCTGCGCCGAAAGCTCGGGAATGGCGGTGGCTGCGGCTGGATGCATGTAGGGCCCTAACGTTGACTTGAATGTGCATACTAGTATATCAATTCTACATGGCTGCCAAGATACACCGCGGAGGAACGGTGTTTCTGGCAAGAAATTCAGGAGGTTCCAAAACAAAGCCGGCCAAAAAATCCGACCGCATAAATGGATCAGGATACGCACGTGCACGGATTTGGTGTGCTCTGTGCGGCCAAAAGAGGAGGAGAGAACAGCATGAAATTTACCCGCAGAACATTCGTCGGGACCGCAGCCAGCGCTGCCGTTGCCGCCATGCTTCCCGTCAAGGTTTGGGCGCAGGCCAAGAAGCCCGCAAGCCCCGTGACCATCACCATCGCTGACGTCGCCGGCAATCTGGCGCTGACGCAGGGGATGTTTGAAGCCTATGCGTCCGAAAAGGCCGATTGGGTTTCGAACTTCGCCTTCACCAAAGCGCCGGCCCCTGAACTGCCGGGCAAGATCAAGGCACAGCAGGCGGCGGGAAAGGTCGATATCGACCTCGTGTTGACAGGCACCGATGCGCTTTCCGCCGGTCTCGATCAGGGTCTCTGGCTCGACCTCGCCGCGCACAAGGCGGACCTGCCCGATATCGAAAAGATCCTGCAGCCGCAGGCATTCAAGATGCAGGCGCTCGCCAAGGATCAGGGCATCGTCATCACCTATTATCCCTCGGGCCCGCTGATCGAATACATGCCCGACAAGGTCGCCACGCCGCCGAAATCGGCGCCGGAACTGCTGGAGTGGGCAAAGGCCAACAAGAACCGCTTCATCTACGCCCGTCCGGCCAATTCCGGCCCGGGCCGCACCTTCCTCATGGGCCTGCCCTATCTGCTCGGCGACAGCGATCCTCGCGATCCGGTCAAGGGCTGGGACAAGACCTGGGAATATCTGGCAGCACTTGGCGAGCACATCGAATATTACCCGACCGGTACCGGTCAGGTGATGAAGGAGCTCGGCGAGGGGACACGCGACATCGTCGTTTCCACCACCGGCTGGGACATCAATCCGCGTGCGCTCGGCATTGTTCCCGCCGAGGCGAAGGTGCAGAAGCTTGAAGGCTTCCACTGGGTAACGGACGCGCACTACGCCGTTATCCCCAAGGGCGTCTCCGACGAGAAGATCGCGGTGCTGATCGACGTCTTGAACTACATCCTGCAGCCCAAGCAGCAGGCGATCGCCTATGACGCCGGCTATTTCTATCCGGGTCCCGCGGTCAAGGACGTGACGATCGAGATGGCGCCACAGGAAAGCCAGGACACGATCAAGGAGTTCGGCCGGCCCGAATATGCCGACTGGATCGCCAACAATCCGCTGGAGGTGCCGCTTGAGCCGAAGCAGCTCGTTGAAGCCTTCCGGATCTGGGACGAAAAGATCGGCGCCAAGAAGGGCTGATCGCTGACATCGCCGGCGCCGGCTTTCATAGCCGGTGCCGGCCATTTCCGTCGTGACATGGAGAGTGGTTTGAACTCGGTAGCGAATACGGTGGCCTCTTCGCGCGGCACCGCGCGTCTTGAACTCGATGGGCTGAGCCGCTCCTTCGGCGCATACAACGCGCTTGATGGCATCGATCTTGCGATCGAGCCCGGTGAATTCGTGGCGCTGCTCGGCCCGTCGGGCTGCGGCAAGTCCACGGCGCTCAATTGCATCGCGGGCCTTCTGGGACTGTCTGGTGGGGAAATCCGTCTCGGAGGCAAGCGCATCGACCAGCTCGAGCCCGAACGCCGAGGGTTCGGGATGGTGTTTCAGAGCTACGCGCTTTTTCCGCATATGAGCGTGCGCAAGAACGTCGGCTTCGGCCTGACCATGCAGGGCATCAAGGGACCGGAGGCCGACAAGCGGATCAATGACGCTTTGGCGCTGGTGCGCCTGGAAAGCCAGGCGGAGAAACTGCCAGGGCAGCTCTCCGGTGGTCAGCAGCAGCGCGTGGCGATCGCCCGCGCCATCGTCATCCGCCCGCCTATCGTGCTGATGGACGAGCCGCTGTCCAATCTCGACGCCAAGCTTCGCCTGGAGATGCGCGCCGAAATCCGCGGCATCCACGATCAGATCGGCTCGACGACCATCTACGTCACGCATGATCAGGACGAGGCGCTGTCGCTGGCCGACCGTATCGTCGTCATGAGCCAGGGGCACATCGAGCAGATCGGCTCTCCGCAGGATCTCTACCAGCGCCCCGTCAATGTCGGCGTTGCCGACTTCATGGGCTTTCGCACCCGCGTGCCCGGCAAGGTCGTTTCGGTCTCAGGCGACGAAGCGGAGATCGACGTCGCCGGTGCGCGCATTACCGGGACGATGCGCACACCGCTCAAGCCCGGCGACGCCGCTATCCTGTCCGTGCGCCCCGAGGATCTGGTCGCCGCCGACGAGGGGATCGCCGCTACCGTATCGAGCATGGAATATCGCGGCCGCGCCTTCTTCGGACTGGCGCGCTCGGCCGACGGATCTGACCTCTATTTCCGCGCCGACGACGCGTTGCCGCGCGGAACGGCAACGCGGCTGAAGCCGATCGCGGGCAGGGCGCTTCTGTTCGGGGACAGCGCACGATGAGCGCGCCATCGCTGCGAACGCGGCTGGCCGCCCGGGGCTTCGACGGCACCACCATGCTGATCCTTCCCGGCCTTGCCTTCATGATCGCGCTGTTCGTCTATCCGTTTCTCTACGGCGTCGTGGATTCGCTGACGCCGAAGGATGGCGCCTGGTATGCCAACTACGCCAAGTTCTTCAGCGATCCCTTCCAGTACAACACCATCGGCGCGACGCTCTGGCTGGCGCTGCCGGTGACGATCATCAATCTCGCCTTCGCCGTGCCGGTCGCTTTCCGTGTCCGGCTGATGCACCGCCAGCGTCTGCTGACGACCATCCTGGTACTACCAATCACGCTCGGCACAGTCTTCGTCGCCGACGGCTTGCTGACATTTCTCGGGCCACGCGGCTGGTTCAACCACACGCTTCTGATGACCGGCATCATCGACAATCCGATCAAGCTGACCAACAACTATTGGGGCGTCTTCGCGTCGCTGCTCATCACCGGCTTCCCCTTCGCCTTCCTACTGACGCTGTCTTACATCACCGGCATCGATCCGGCGATCGAACAGGCGGCCGCCACGCTTGGGGCCGGGCCGAGGCAGCGTTTCATGCGCGTTTTCCTGCCGCTGCTGGTGCCGGGGCTTGCGGTAACCTTCTGCCTTGCTTTTGTTCAGGCGTTTGCGGTGTTTCCATCCGCCGTGCTGCTGGGCGCACCGGCAGGACCGACCCGCGTCATTTCGATTGCCGCCTATCAGGCTGCGTTCGAGCAGTATGATCACTCGCTGGGCTCGGCGATCGCGCTCATAATGGGCGGTGTCGAGTTGGCTGTAGTGCTCGCCGTTCTCGGCGCACGCTCGTTCTTCTACCGCGGCCCCGCCGGCGGCACGAAAGGCTGACCATGATCCGGGACCAAGGCCTCACCTCGAAGATCTGGCGCTTCGCCATCTGGGCGCTCGCCACGCTCTTCGTCCTCAATCTGCTTGCAGTCATCGCCGCCGTCGTCGTCAACTCGTTCGCGACACGATGGCTCGGCACATGGCTTCCGGCCGGCTGGACAACGAAATGGTATTTCAGCGCGTGGAAGGAGTTCCAGCTCTCCAGCGTCGTCCTCGTCACCTTCGAGATCGTCTTCACCGTCGTCATCATTTCCGGCATTCTCGGCGTGATGACCGCCTATGCCCTGGCGCGCCGCGATTTCGCCGGCAAGCGCGTGGTCATTCTGCTCTTCCTTCTGCCGCTGCTCATTCCGCCGCTCACCTACGGCATCCCGCTTGCGACGGTCTTGTACCAGCTTGGGCTGGGAGGAACCTTCTGGGGAGTCGTTTTGATCAACGTGGTGCCGTCGCTTCCCTTCGTGGTGCTGGTGATGATCCCCTTCATCGAGCAGATCGACCCGCGCATCGAAGCCGCTGCTCGTGTCTTCGGCGCAGGCACCACCAGCCTGTTCCTGCGCATCCTGCTGCCGCTGCTCTTGCCCGGCATGCTGGCCGCGCTGCTTTTGGTGCTGGTTCGTACCATCGCGATGTTCGAGCTCACCTTCCTCATCGCCGGGCCGACCACGCAGACCCTTGTCGTGTCGCTCTATTACGCGGTGTTTGCCTCCGGCGTACGGGCTGGCCAGTCGATCGATGCCATGGCGGTCGTCTATATGGTGACGACGCTGTTCTGGCTGGTGATCGCGCTGCAGTTCGTTAACCCGACGCAGATCGTCGCGAGGGCAAAGCAACAGCCCGCGCACTAAGCCGGGCCGCTCGCGGCGCTAGTCCTTCTGTTAACAGAAAACTTATTGAGTAGGTGGGTGTTCTTGACTATCGGCAGGTGGCTGCCAAGTATTGTGGGCGTGACGGTCATTTCTTGAGGAATTTGATCATGGCGCAGTACAAAGAGACGAACCGCTTTCACTGTGAGAGCAGCTCGGGCGCGCATTACGTTGTTATCGAGCAGATCCTGACATCGCGTTTGGCGCTTGATGTCGGCGCAAGTCCGCGCACCGATTACGTTACCGACACCGGTGAGATCGCCGAGCGGCTGGATGACGATACCTTCCTTCTGCTTCTGTCGGCGGAAGTCTTGCACGTCGCCTGAGGCGGTGCTGAGACAGGAGAGTGCTGGAAATCCCGGCCGGATGGCTTTAACTGGCTGAAACGACCTGCTCCAGGCGATTCTGGATGCGATCCGGAACGCCATGGCCGAAGAAGACACGCAATCCGACATACCGACCAGCAGGATGCAGAGTTGGGCGCGCAACTCGACCATCTACCGCTTGGGACGGCAGATGATGACCGAGAAGCAGCTGGCCGATGCGATCTCGCGCAAGGCCAAACAAAAATTCGAGGACATATCCGAAGCTCAGGTCAAGGCGCTCGCCGATCTCGCGGTCAAGTTCGGCCATGAGCAGGGCGGATTGAACGATGTCGCCTACGCCGAGATCAGCGTACGATCCGGCGTGCGCAGCGGCCGGTCGAAGCGGATCATGGCGCAGAAGCTCGCGATCAAGGGCATCGACCGCGAGACCGCCGTCATCGCGCTCGAAGAGAGCGACGATCTCGTGGCCGCGATCAACTTCGCCCGCAAACGCGGCTTCGGCCCCTTTCGGCGCGAGGAGGCCGATGAGAAGCGCTACAACAAGGAAATGTCCGCCTTCGCCCGCAACGGCTTCGGTTTCGAATTGGGACGCTCGGTTCTCGGCATGAGCCGCGATGAAGCCGAGACCGTGCTCGACGAGCGACGGTCGTAGACACAGGCAGTCACGCTCGAATTTCCGCCGTGTCGCGTCTCATATATGCAGTGCGTGGCCGAGCGCCTTCAGCGCCGCTTCCTGAACCGCCTCGCTGCGGGTCGGATGGGCGTGGATCGTTCCGGCGAGATCCTCGAGGCGAACACACATCTCGATCGCCAGCGCAAACGCCGCCGACAATTCGGAAACGCCGCGACCGACCGCCTGCAGGCCGAGCACGAGATTGGTGTCGGCCCGCGCCACCACACGCACGAAGCCATCCTCGGATTGCATGGTCATGGCCCGTCCATTGGCTGAGAACGGAAACTGGCCGACCCTGATCTCGTAACCCTGCGCGCGAGCCTCTTCCGGTGACAGGCCGGCGCTGACGATCTCCGGGTCCGTGAAACAGACGGCGGGAATGCAGCGCTTGTCCCAGCTTCGCGGCCGGCCTGCGATGATCTCCGCCACCATCTCGCCCTGCGCCATCGCCCGGTGCGCGAGCATCGGTTCGCCGGTGATGTCACCAATGGCGTAGACCCCGCGCATCGAGGTGCGGCACCGGTCGTCAACCCGTAGATACGGCCCGGCGCGATCGAGATCGAGTTCCTCCAATCCCGCGCCTGTTGTCCGTGGCTTGCGCCCGACGGTTACGAGTATCCTGTCAGCCGGCAGTTTGATCTCGCGGCCATCGGCCTGCTCGATGATCAGGCCTTCGCCGGCATCGGAAAGCGCCTTTGCCTTGGCCGCCATATGAAGCTCGATGCCGCGCTCCTTCAGCACCTTCGCAACAGGCCGGACAAGCTCGGCATCGTATTGCGGCAGGATCTGGCCGGTTGCCTCGACGATGGTGACCGAAGAGCCCAGCTTGGCGAAGGCTGTGCCGAGTTCCAAGCCGATATAGCCGGCGCCGACAACCACCAGCCTTTCTGGCACACTCTGCAGCGCCAGCGCCTCCGTCGAGGATATCACCATTCCACCAAGTGGAAGTCCCGGCAACTCGACCGGCTCGGAGCCTGTCGCGATGACGATGTTCTCCGCGCGGATGATCTGTGCGCCGGTCTCCGTCTCGACTTCCACCGTTTTACCGTCGCGGAACCGCGCCCGGCCATGGACCTGCTTCACCCTAGCCTTCTGCAGCAAGGCAGCAACGCCACCAGTGAGACGGCCGACGATGCCGTCCTTCCAGGCGATCGTCCGGGCGAGATCGATCGCCACGCCTTCAGCACGGATGCCAAGTGGGTCTCGACCGCTCGCCATCCGCCGCGCGGCGTCGAATTCGTCGGCGGCATGGATGATTGCCTTGGAAGGAATGCAGCCGACATTGAGGCAGGTGCCGCCGGGCTTTTCCATTTCGACGATGACTGTGTCGATGCCCAGCTGACCCGCGCGGATGGCGCAGACGTAGCCGCCGGGCCCAGCGCCGATGACCAGCAATTTGCAGATGATCTCTTTCATGGCCCTCAGCCTTCGATGAAAATCAGCGCCGGCGTTTCAAGCAGCACGCGGATGCGCTGGATAAAGGTCGCCGCATCCCAGCCGTCGATAATGCGATGGTCGAAGCTCGAGGAGAGGTTCATCATCTTGCGCGGCACAAATTGCGCTCCATCCCAAGCGGGGCGGGTGGCGATCTTGTTGACACCGATGATCGCGACTTCAGGGTGGTTGATCACGGGTGTCGAGACGATGCCGCCCAACGCGCCCAGCGAACTGATGGTGATGGTCGAGCCCGTGAGTTCGTCACGCGTTGCGGTTCCATTGCGCGCGGCATCGGCAAGGCGCGCCATCTCGGCGGCGCAGTCCCAGATCGTGCGGGCCTCGGCGTGACGTACGACCGGTACCACGAGGCCGGCAGGCGTCTGTGCGGCTATGCCAATGTGAACACCACCGGAGCGGGTGAGGATGCCGGCATCGTCGTTGAAGGTGGCGTTTATATCCGGCTGGTCGACGACGGCCTTGACGATCGCCCGCATCAGGAACGGAAGGATCGTCAGTTTCGGATGATCTGGCTTGCGGTCCCGGTTCATCGTCGCTCGCAGATCCTCCAGCGCCGTCATGTCGATTTCCTCGACATAGGTGATATGCGGGATACGCGAGGTGGAGAGCGACATTTTCTCGGCGATCCGCCGCCGCATGCCGGTCAGTTTGACGTCCTCAGTCGTTGTATTCCTGGCGAACGGCGCAGGGGCGGCAAGCGAAGACGCACCGCGTGCAAGATATTGTTCGACATCTTCGCGCAAAATACGTCCATCCGGACGGTTTGGTGATACCTGCCTGAGGTCGACACCGCTTTCACGAGCGAAAAGCCGGACGGAAGGCGATGCCAGAGGCTTTTCTTGGGGGCCGCTGCTTGTCGGCTGGGACAGCGCTTGCTTGACCTGCGTCGGCTGCGGCCGAGCAGGCGCTTCGCTTTCATTGGCTGCGGTGGATGGCTTCTCTGTCGCCAAGGGCGCGGGCCGGGCGGGCGCCGACGCTTCATCTCCGCCTGCCGTCTCTATCCTCACCAGCGGCGCCTTCACGGCTACGGTGTCTCCCACTTCCGCGCCGAGCCAGGTCACCGTGCCGCTGACCGGCGACGGGATCTCGACGGTTGCCTTGTCAGTCATCACGGCCGCGATCACCATGTCCTCGCGAACCGGATCGCCAGCCTTCACGTGCCACTCCACCAGCTCGGCCTCGGCCACGCCTTCTCCGACATCGGGCATCTTGATCGTGAACTCGCCCATCCTCACGCCTCCATGACTTCGGCAAGCGCCCGTCCGACGCGCGCGGGGCCGGGGAAATAGTCCCACTCCTGCGCATGCGGATAAGGCGTATCCCAGCCTGCGACCCGCACGATCGGCGCCTCCAGATGGTAGAAGCAATGCTCCTGGATCAGCGCCACGATCTCGGCCCCGAAGCCGGACGTCAGCGTTGCCTCATGAACCACGACGCAACGGCCGGTCTTCGACACCGATTGCACGATGGTATCGAGGTCGAGCGGCAGCAGGCTGCGCAGATCGATCACCTCGGCATCGACGCCGGTATCTTCCGCCGCCGCGAGCGCCACATGCACCATCGTGCCATAGGCGATGACCGTGACCCCGGTTCCGGCGCGCCGGATCTCCGCCTTGCCGATCGGGATTGCATAGTGGTCTTCGGGCACCTCACCGAGTTCATGCTTCGACCATGGCGTCACCGGACGCTCGTGGTGGCCGTCGAACGGGCCGTTGTAAAGCCGCTTGGGTTCGAGAAACATCACCGGATCAGGGTCCTCGATCGCGGCGATGAGCAACCCCTTGGCGTCATAGGGGTTGGAGGGGACGACCACCTTCAGGCCGCAGACATGGGTGAACAGCGCTTCCGGGCTCTGGCTGTGCGTCTGCCCGCCGAATATTCCGCCACCCGTCGGCATTCTGAGCACGATTGGGCATGTGAAGTCTCCGTTGGAGCGATAGCGAATGCGCGCCGCCTCCTGGGTGATCTGGTCGTAGGCCGGATACATGTAATCGGCAAACTGGATCTCGACGCAGGGCTTCAGCCCGTAGGCCGCCATGCCGATCGCCGTGCCGACGATGCCGGATTCGCTGATCGGGGTGTCGAAGCAGCGGGTCTTGCCGTACTTCGCCTGAAGCCCTTGTGTGCAGCGGAACACGCCGCCGAAATAGCCGACGTCCTCGCCGAACACGACGACGTCTTCGTCCCGGGCCATCGAGATATCCATGGCGCTGCGCACCGCCTCGATCATGGTCATGCGCGCCATATCAATACCCCGCTTTCTGCCGTTGGCGGCGGATGTGCGGTGGCATCTCGGCGTAGACGCCCTCGAAAATATCGCGCACCGAAGGCTTGCCGCCGGCATGCAGCGTTCCGTGTTCCTCGGCGCGCTTTTGCGCATCGATCACCTCGTCCAGGATCTCGGCTTCGGCCTGAACGTGGCGCTCCTCGGACCAGACGCCCTTGAGGATCAGGTGCTTCTTGAGCCGCAGCACGGGATCTCCGAGCGGCCATGCATCGGACTCGGTTTTCGGCCGGTAGGCGCTCGGATCGTCGGAGGTCGAGTGGGCGCCGACGCGATAGGTAACATATTCGATCAGTGTCGGCCCCAGATTGCGCCGCGCCCGCTCCGCCGCCCAGCGGGCGACCGCATAGACGGCCAGATAGTCGTTGCCATCGACGCGCAGCGCCGGGATGCCAAAGCCCAAGCCCCTGGCAGCGAACGTTCCGGAACCACCGCGCGCGATGCCCTGGAATGTGGAGATCGCCCACTGATTGTTGACGATGTTCAGGATGACAGGCGCCCTGTAGGTAGAGGCGAAGACGAGGGCCGAATGGAAATCGGATTCCGCGGTCGAACCGTCGCCGATCCAGGCGGCCGCGATGCGTGTATCGTTCTTGATCGCCGACGCCATCGCCCAGCCGACGGCCTGGACATACTGGGTGGCGAGGTTGCCCGAGATGGTGAAGAAGCCGTGCTCCTTGGAGGAATACATGATCGGCAGTTGCCGGCCGCGCAGCGGATCGTTCTCGTTGGAGAAGATCTGGTTCATCATTTCGACCATCGGATAGTCGTCGGCGATGAGGAGGCCCGCCTGCCGATAGGTCGGGAAATTCATGTCGCCCTTGTTCAGCGCCTTGCGCACGGCGCAGCTGACCGCCTCCTCGCCAAGATGCTGCATGTAAAAGGAGGTCTTGCCCTGGCGCTGCGCCATCAGCATGCGTGCATCGAAGGCGCGCAGCTTCATCATGTTGCG
This sequence comes from Rhizobium sp. 16-449-1b, assembly GCF_017741935.1. Taxonomy (GTDB): domain Bacteria; phylum Pseudomonadota; class Alphaproteobacteria; order Rhizobiales; family Rhizobiaceae; genus Rhizobium. Next base: position 679,246 of record NZ_JAGHMH010000028.1, read on the forward strand.
CAGCCCGGTCAAAAGGGCCTCGTCCGACAGCAATCCCGCCCAGGGCCCGACCGCTTCACCCTCCTGGTTGAGCACGCGGATGATCGAATAGGCGAGATCGCGAATGTCTTCGGATGCGACATCCACCTCCGGGCGCGGCACGGCGCCGGCCTTGGCGATCTTGACGTTGGAGAAATCGGGTAGACCGCCAGGGCGAACGGCGGGTTCGGGGACGTAGAGGCTCAGTCGTTGACTGTCTGGCATTTCCTGTGTTCCTCCTCCGCTCGCATCGGTCCTCTCCTCAGGACGACGCGGCGTCTTCTCCCTATAGATTGCGGGCGATCAACATGCGCTGCACGTCACTCGTTCCCTCGTAGATCTGGCAAATGCGGACATCCCGATAGATGCGCTCGACGGGGTAATCGCTCATATAGCCGTAGCCGCCGTGAATCTGGATCGCGTCGGAACAGACGCGCTCGGCCATTTCCGAGGCAAAGAGCTTGGCCATCGACGCCTCTGAAAGGCAGGGCAGACCCGCCTCGCGCAGGCTCGCTGCGTGAAACACCAGCTGCCGCGCCGCCTCGATCTGCGTCGCCATGTCGGCAAGACGAAAGGCGACGGCCTGATGCTCGATGATCGCCTTGCCGAAAGCGGTCCGCTCGCGGGCGTAATCGCGCGCTGCCTCATAAGCCGCACGCGCCATGCCGACCGCCTGCGCCGCGATCCCGATCCGGCCGCCCTCAAGATTGGCAAGCGCGATCCGGTAGCCATCGCCTTCCTCGCCGAGGCGAAGATCCGCTCCAACGCGCATGTCGTTGAAAGCAATCTGGCAGGTGTCGGAGGCGTGCAGGCCCAACTTGTGCTCGACGCGAATGACCTCATATCCCGGCGTGTCCGTCGGCACGATAAAGGCGGTGATGCCCTTCTTACCGGCCGCCGCGTCCGTCACCGCGAAGACGATGATCACCTGTCCATTCTTGCCCGAAGTGATGAACTGCTTGGCGCCATCAAGCACGTAATGATCGCCGTCACGTCGCGCACGGGTGCGCAGATTGGAGGCGTCGGAGCCGGCCTGCGGCTCCGTTAGCGCAAAGCCGCCGATCCATTCGCCGGTAGCGAGCTTCGGCAGAAAGCGCTGTTGCTGCTCCTCGTTCCCGAATTTGAGAATGGGAACGCAGCCGACGGAGCTATGGACGCTCATGATCGTCGAGCAGGGGCCATCTCCGGCGGCGATCTCTTCAAGTGCCGCCGCGTAGGCAACCGTTCCCGTGTCGGAGCCGCCATAGCTTTCCGGTACCAGCATGCCGAGAAGGCCGAGCTCGCCCATTTCCTTCAGTTCCGCGCGCGGAAAGCTGTGGGTGCGGTCCCGCTCGGCAGCGCCCGGCGCCAGTCGTTCGCGTGCGAAATCTCGTGCGAGATCCCGGATTTGCTGCTGCGTGTCGGACAAGATCATCAGCGCGCCTCCTTGATTGCCTTTACTGCCGCTCGATGGCGATAGCGGTGGCCTCGCCGCCACCGATACAGAGCGCCGCCATCCCGCGCTTCAGTCCGTATCGCTCCAGCGCCGCCAGCAGCGTGACGATGACACGGGCGCCAGACGCACCGATTGGATGCCCAAGCGCGCATGCGCCGCCGTGGACGTTGACCTTGTCGTGGGGGATATCGAGATCACGCATCGCTGCCATCGGCACGACGGCGAAGGCTTCGTTGATCTCAAACAGATCGACGCTCGATAGCGGCCATCCGGTTCGCTCGGAGAGCTTTTTTAAGGCGCCGATCGGCGCCGTCGCGAATTCGCTGGGCGCCTGCGAGTGCGTCGCGTGCCCGACGATTGTCGCGCGCGGTGCAATGTCGTGTTGGTCGGCCCGCGAGCGGCGCATCAGGAGCAACGCGGCGGCGCCGTCGGAAATCGAGCTCGCATTGGCGGCCGTCACAGTGCCGCCTTCGCGGAATGCCGGCTTCAGCCTGGGGATCTTGTCGATGCTGGCCTTGCCGGGCTGCTCGTCCTCACGGATCGTCGCTTCGGTTTTGCCTGACATGACCGACATCGGCACGATCTCGTGATCGAAATAGCCAGCCTCTATCGCCTTCTGTGCCCGCGTGAGGGACGTGATGGCATAGGCATCCTGCGCCTCACGTGTGAATTGATAGGCCTCGGCACAGTCTTCAGCGAATGTCCCCATCAAGCGCCCCTTGTCATAGGCATCCTCGAGCCCATCGAGGAACATATGATCGATCACGCGCCCGTGGCCGAGCCGATAGCCGCCGCGAGCACGATCAAGTAGATAGGGCGCATTCGTCATGCTTTCCATGCCGCCCGCGATCACCAGCGAGGCGCTGCCGGCGGCGAGCAGATCATGGCCGATCATCACAGCTTTCATGCCGGAGCCGCACATCTTGTTGACGGTGCTGGCGGCGGCAGAGAAGGGGAGGCCGGCGCCAATCGCGGCCTGTCGTGCCGGAGCCTGACCCTGGCCGGCGGCAAGCACGCAGCCCATGATGATCTCATCGACACTCTCAGCCGGGACTTGGCTTTGCGAGAGCGCCGCTGCCATCGCCGATGCACCCAATTGAGGTGCGGCCAAGGACGAGAAAGCTCCCTGAAAGCCACCGATCGGCGTGCGGGCGGCGCCTGTGATCACAATCGGATCCTGCATCGTCATCGCGACCTCCTCCTCGAAGCCGGCATCGGGATCTACCGTAAGCCATAACGCAATTGCCCCTCCCGCGACGGGAAAGAGCAAAACGTCGTCGATCGGCACGGTTCTCCTCCCATGCATCATCTCGTGGATTGCACTTCGCCGCATCAACCTCCCGCGGCACTTCAGACAATCGAGACAATGCAAAGTCTATGCGCGCTCTTCGTTGAAAGCGATGGCAAATTGTTGCGATGTTTATCCGCAGCGGGCAACGAAGTTGCCGCACGTATGGCTGCGTCAGACCAATCGTTGCGGCGCGGCTCAGCTGCGGTGCTGGACCGGGTTGCGCCCCGAATCCAGCATTATCGTCCGGCGATTCCGCCCTCTATCGGCCGTAGCGGGCGAGCGACAGGTCGCTGACGTCGATATCCGCCTTTCGGCCGCTGACGACATCCGTCAGCACCCGTGCGGAGCCGGTGCTCATGGTCCAGCCGAGTGTGCCGTGGCCGGTGTTGAGGAAGAGATTGCGGATGTTGGTCGCACCGATAACCGGCGTGCCATCAGGCGTCATCGGACGCAGCCCGGACCAATAATTAGCGGCCTTCAAGTCGCCGCCTGGGAAAAGATCGCTGACCGAATGCTCCAGGGTTCTGCGGCGCGCGGGGCCGAGGTCGTTCGTATAGCCGGAAATCTCCGCCATGCCGCCGACGCGGATACGGTCGCCCAAGCGCGTGATCGCGATCTTGTAGGTTTCGTCCATGACCGTGGACTCAGGCGCGCGCGACGCATCGGTGATCGGGATGGTCAGCGAGTAGCCCTTTACCGGGTAAACCGGAAGCTTGATGCCTGACGGTTTCAACAGCAGCGGCGAGTAGCTGCCGAGCGCGACGACAACGGCATCGGACAGAACCTTGCCGGTGTCAGTGACGACGCCCTTCGCTTGTCCGGCCTCGATCACAAGCCCCTTGATCTGGCGTCCATAGTCGAATGTCACGCCCATAGAAACGCACTTGGCAGCAAGGGCGTTGGTGAACTTGAAGCAATCGCCGGTCTCGTCCTTGGGCGTCAGCAGGCCGCCGACGATCTTGTCGCTGACGTGGCGCAATGCCGGCTCCATGCGGATGCAGCCCTCGCGGTCCAGCACTTCGTAAGGAATGCCGTCAGCCGCCAGCGCCTTCACATCCTTGGCCGATGCATCGAGTTGCGCCTGCGTGCGAAAGAGCTGCAGCGTGCCCTGCATACGCTCATCATAGGCGATATCGGTCTCGGCGCGCAGCTCGGCCAGCGACTGTCGGCTGTAATCGGCAAGGCGCAGCATGCGTGATTTGTTGATCGCGTAGCGCTCGGAGGTGCAGTTGGAGAGCATCCTGATCATCCAGGAGATCATCGCATAGTCGACCTTCGGGCGGAGAACGAGCGGCGCATGCTCCATGAACAGCCACTTCAGCGCCTTCTGCGGAATACCGGGTGCCGCCCAGGGAGAGCAATAACCGAAGGACACCTCGCCGGCATTGGCAAAGCTGGTCTCAAGCGCCGGACCGGATTGGCGATCGATAACGGTGACCTGATGTCCGGCCTTGGCCAGATAGTAGGCACTGGTGACCCCGATGACGCCGGCGCCGAGAATGGTCACTTTCATGCTTGCCCCTTTTATCTATGCCTTTTTTGCCAAGTGTATTTGGCGCTTACGACGTCGGCCGATGCACCTTTGGTGCTTGCGATAAAAATAGAGAAACAATCGAACAATTTCCTGCTGATCAGCATGCCGATATTGCATTCGATTGTCGAATGCGAAATTATCACGCGCCAAAAGAGGAATTATTGCGTATGGTCCTGGATGCGATCGACCGAAACATCGTGCGTCAGCTCAGGTTGAATGCGCGCATCGCCAACACGGCACTTGCAGCGGAAGTCGGCCTTTCTCCTTCAGCATGTCTTCGACGGATCTCAAGACTGGAAAAATCCGGCCATATCAGGGGCTACACGGCGTTGATCGGCACCTCGGACAGCGACGACGTGCTGGCGGTTATCGTCAACATTACGCTCGATCGGCAGACTGAGGAGCATCTCAACAGGTTCGAGGCAGCCATCCGCCGATATCCGGAGATTCAGGAATGTTTCCTGATGACCGGTGGATCGGATTATATTCTCAAGGTGGAAGTCGAAAGCGCGCGCGATTTCGAGCGAATCCACAAGGACATATTGTCGACCTTGCCCGGCGTTGCGCGTATCCATTCGAGCTTCTCGATCAGGGACGTGCTGAAGCGGGGACCGCGTAAGGGCTGATCCGGATGATGCCCTAGGTTGCAACCATACCTTGGCACGAGCGTGTCGAGTTGGCGTTCGGGAGACAAAAATGGTGATCGACGAAAATTGCCACTCCGCAGTGTGATTGCCGGTAAAAACAACTTACTTGGCAGCCGAGCGCCGCCCGAATTGTCATCGGGCGGCGACACGTCACCCCATTTTGCTGGTGGGCGATGGCCGGCTCTTAAGCTACTCTCCCCGTGAAAACGCTTTGCCCGTTTGTGTAGAGCCTTGCACACGCCTCCTATACCTATTAATGGCTGTCACGGTTGGCCGAGACGTGTGCCTTAGCGAAAAGACCTGTAGCAAGCTTGGCGCCCCGATGGATGCCCCAGGAGACGACTGTGCGTGAACGCCAGCAGATCGAGAGCGCGGCTGACATCAGCAATGCGCATTCATCCGAAACGGGTCAGGCCCTGTCTCGACGGGAAATCGTATCCTACGTCATCAACCTCGATCGCTCCATTGACCGCTGGCAACATATAAAGAGCCAGGCCGAAGAGTTCGGCCTGGATGTCCAGCGTATCGCCGGCGTCGAGATCGACCCTGCGAGCGGAACGCAATGGCCAGATTATGACCGCGCCGCCTTCGTTCGCGGCAATGGTCGCCCTATGCTGCCGCAGGAATACGGCTGCTATCTTGCCCATGTCAAAGCGCTCAACGCGTTTCTGGAGAGCACGGCGGAGTGCGCGGTCATCATGGAGGATGACGTCAATCTCAGCGCCGACCTCGTCTCTCGCGCCTACAGCGCGCACCAGGCTGCGCCGTTCGCCGAAGTGTTGAAATTGCTCAACCACCGCGTTGTCTGGTTCCGGCCAATCGCGAGGTCGGGCGGCGGCGATGTGATTGGAAAATGCCTGTTTGGCCCCCAGGGATCCGCGGCATGCTACCTCGTCACCCGTGCGGGCGCGCAGAAGCTGGTAGAGGCCCTCAAGGTCATCACATGCCCCTATGACATTGCGCTTGAGCGTGGGTGGGCCACCGGCGTTAAGGTCTACACCGTGAAGGACGATCTGATTGCCTTGTCGGTTCGGTCGAAAGAGAGCCAGATCGCTGATCGCGCTCGGTATCGATCGATCAAGCTACGTGGCATCCGCAAAATTCCAACGCATATCTGGCGCATGGTGGAACTCTTTCGTCGGGTACGGTACGCAGTTTCATGAGCCATCTTTTCCTTTCCAGTTTTTGCCACAGCATCGCGTGTCGGCTGCTATCGCCAAACCAGTCACGATCGAGCCAGCGCTATGTTTGACAATTATGTTCAGCAGGTTCTTGCCTTGCCGCGACCGGCGAAGCGGGTGATTGCGCTGCTCTTCGACGCCTGCCTATGCATCATTACGGTCTGGATCGCATTCTGCTTTCGCTTCAACGACTGGTACCTGATGACGGGTGTGCAGTTCTGGACGATCCCTGTATCGCTCGTCATTGCACTGCCGTTGTTCATCACCTTCGGGCTTTACCGCGCCATCTTCCGCTTCATGGGCTGGGCAGCCTTTTCGACGGTCATCAAGTGCGTGCTGATCTACGGCGCGGTCTATATGGTGATCTTCACGGTCATCAGCGTGCCGACCATCCCGCGAACCGTCGGTATCCTGCAGCCGATGCTGCTCTTGCTGGCCGTTGGCCTGTCGCGTTTCGTGGCACGCTATTTCCTCTACGATGCCTATAGCGAGATTCTCGGCGAGGCCGCGCCGATCCGCACGTTGGTCTACGGCGCTGGCTCCCAGGGACGGCAGCTGGTCAGTGCCCTCGGCCACTCCGCCGAGTTCAAGGTCGTCGGCTTTCTCGATGACGATAAGGGCCTGAAGGGGATGTCGCTCAACGGCGTGAAAATCTACAGCCCTCTTAACATCGAGAAGGTCTGCACGGATCTCGAGGTCAAGACCGTTCTTCTGGCGCTTCCGCAGATCGACCGTGCTCGACGCAACGAGATCATCGAACGCTTGCGTTCCGCTCGGGTCGCCGTCCGTACCGTCCCGGATATCAGCGCAATTGCGACTGGCCAGGCGCAGCTGACCGACCTTCAGGACCTGGATGTCGAGGACCTCCTGGGTCGCACCGCTGTCTTGCCGAACACCGCGTTGCTGGACCAGAACGTCCGCGATCGGATCGTCCTTGTGACCGGCGCGGCCGGCTCGATCGGCAGCCAGCTGTGTCGCGAGATCGCCAAGCTGCATCCCAAGGCGCTGCTGCTCCTGGATCAGAACGAGTTCGGCATTTATTCGCTGCAGGGCGAGCTGGCTGGTGAAGGTGCCGGGCCGCCATTTCCGATCGTCCCGCTGCTTGCCGATGTCTGCGACGAACACCGCATCAACACCATCATCCAGACCTGGAAGCCGGCCACGGTCTATCATGCCGCGGCCTACAAACATGTGCCGCTGGTCGAACAGAACCCCGCCGAAGGCGTCAAGACCAACGTCTTCGGAACGCTGACCGTCTCCAAGGCCGCGCTGGCGGCCGGCGTCGAGCGCATGATTTTGGTCAGTACCGACAAGGCCGTTCGGCCGACCAATGTCATGGGTGCCACGAAACGCCTGGCCGAAATGATCCTGCAGGCGCTCGCCGAACAGCACGGCAGCACGACCTTCTCCATGGTGCGCTTCGGCAACGTATTGGGCTCGTCGGGTTCCGTCGTGCCGCTCTTTCGCCAGCAGATCAGCCGGGGTGGTCCGATCACGCTGACGCATGAGGACATTACGCGCTTCTTCATGACCGTGCCGGAAGCAGCACAGCTTGTCATTCAGGCTGGCGCGATGGCATCCGGTGGCGATGTCTACCTGCTCGACATGGGCGAGCCGGTGAAGATTATCGATCTCGCGCGTCGCATGGTCGAGCTGTCAGGGCTCACGGTCCAGGACGAGCAGAACCCGGGCGGCGATATCAGCATCGTGACAACAGGTCTGCGACCGGGCGAGAAGTTGTATGAAGAGCTGCTGATCAACGACAATCCCGAAGTTACCGACCATCCGAAGATCCGCCGCGCGCGCGAACAGTTCCTCGGCTGGGCGCAATTATCAGCCAAACTCGACGCACTCGCGCAGTTCGCGCGGGATGGGGATGCAAGGCGGCTGAAGGCGGCGCTGAGCGATCTGGTGCCGGGATACAGTCCCATGGAACGGGTGGTGGATCTCGTCGCGCTGCGGCAGGAGGTATCGCAATGATGGTCCGCGCCATGCAAGACGGCCAAGGCCGCCGGAGGCTGGCATGTTCCTCGTAACCGGCGCCTCCGGCTTTGTCGGCCAGGGGCTTTTGCGCACACTGCGGCAACGCGGCATTCCCTTTCGTGGCACAGGCAGGGGCGGGAGTGGCGAGCTCCTCGCTGTCGGGGATATTCACGGCACGACCGACTGGTCTGCCGCCCTTGACGGCATCGATGTCGTGGTCCACCTCGCGGCCGTCAATCAGAATGTCGTCGAAGGGTCGCCGGCGGTGCTTGCCGAGTATCGATCCGTGAATGTCGAGGGGACGATCAACCTGGCGCGTCAGGCCGCGGCTGCGGGTGTGAGACGGTTCGTGTTCCTGAGTTCGATCAAGGCGAGCGGCGAGGCGACGACCAAGGGCAAGCCGTTTACTGCTGCGGGCGAGCCTGCTCCGGAAAGTGATTACGGCCGAACGAAGCTCGAAGCCGAGCGATTGCTGCACGCGCTTGGCGCCAGCACCACGATGGAGATCGCTATCATCCGATCGCCGCTGGTCTACGGGCCCGGCATGCGTGGAAGCTTTCAGGCGCTGGTGCGGCTTGTCCAACGCGGCCTGCCGCTGCCCTTCGCCTCGATCGATAACCGCAGGTCGATGGTCTATCTGGAGAACCTGACCGATCTGATCGTGACCGCTGCCAACCATCCGGACGCCGCAGGCGGGACGTTCATGGTTGCCGATAGCAAGAGCCCATCGACACCGGAACTCGTTCGGATGATTGCCGCGGCAACGGGCTCGTCGGCCTCGCTGCTGCCGTTCCCGCCGGCGCTGCTGGAGTTTGCTGGAAATGTGGCTGGAAAACGCGAACTGGTTTACCGCCTGACGCGCTCGCTAGACGTCGACATCTCCGAAACCAGCCGCCGGCTCGGCTGGACGCCGCCATTCGAGATGGCCGACGCATTGGCACGAACGATTGGCCCCGCAAAACCCATTAAGGAATGACATGACAAGCAAGCTCAACCAGGGGATCAAGAGGGCGTTTGATTTTTGCGCTGCGTCGGGTGGCCTCGTCGTTCTGTCTCCCGTTCTGCTTGTGCTGACCATCATGGTCAGGCGCTCATCGCCCGGTGGCGCCTTCTTCCGGCAGCAGCGGGTGGGCCGGGACGAGGTTCCCTTTACGTGCCTGAAGTTCAGGACGATGGCGGCCGGCACACCAAACGTTGGCTCTCATGACGCCGCCGAAGCCTGGATCACGCCCATCGGCAAGACGCTTCGCGCCTATAAGCTCGATGAACTGCCGCAGCTCGTCAACGTGCTGAAAGGTGAGATGAGCCTGGTGGGCCCCCGCCCGTGCCTGCCAAGCCAGCCGGATGTCATCGCTGCCCGCAGAGCCAAGGGCGTGTTTGCCGTTCGCCCCGGTATTACCGGCCTCGCGCAAATCGCCGGCATCGACATGTCGACCCCGGAAAAACTCGCAGTCGCCGATGCCGAATACGTCAAGACTGCGAGCCTTTGGAATGACATCGCCATGATCTTCGGCTCCGTCATGGGCAAGGGAAAGGGCGATGCAGCCCTGAAGTAAGGGCGGCTTCACGATTGATGCAGCGGTCAATCAGATAACGCTAGACTAAGCCGCGTTCCCAAGATGCCTATCTGGCCGCAGCCTGCAAATCCGGCACATTCGCCTCAGTTGGCCGCAAGCGAAGATTGCACCAACAGGCGAAGGCCGATGTCACAAGGGCGAGGCTTTCGCCGATCGCCAACCTGTTGTTTGAATTGCTGAGAAGCGTGAGCGCGAAGAAGAAGATGCCGACAAGATAGGCATGCATCGCCGCGCGCGGAATAACGCCTTGGCGATAGGCCTTGCAGACAAAGAAGATGAAACTCGCCAAGATCAGCCCCATGACGAAGGCCCCAAACAGGCCGAACCGGACCAGTATTTCCAGATACCCGTTGTGCAGCAGCGTATAGGAAACGTGGGCGTAGCGGGTGTGCTGCCAGCGCTCGAGCCATTCGTTGCCCCAGCCGAAGATGGGGGCGGATGAGAACAGTTCCCAGCCGTTCGACCACAGCTGAAGTCTTTCATCCATTGCGACGGGTGTATTGCCCGACTGAATAGTCTGCGTGATGGTGTCTGCGCTGTTCGAGCTGCCGACAATGCCGCTGAACATCGAAGCAGTCGCTTTGATCGTCGGGCCAGCTGTCTGATCGAGATTATGACGGACGGCGTATAGTCCGACACCAAGCAGTGCTATCGCGCATGCAATCACCAATCCGCTGCGAGCACGCACCTTGATGTATCGCATGCCCATGACGACGAGAACCGGCAGCGTCAAAGCCATCGCGAGCCAGACGCCCTTGGACTTCGCGCCATAGATGGCGATCACGCATAGAACCAGAATAAGCGGAGAAACCACGCAGGCGAGCCGTGCAAACCGGCGATCGGCGGCGGGGGTTGTCAGATAATGAAGAAGCCAGAAGGTCGACATCACGAAGATGAGGCCGCAGGCGACCGCGCCGTGGATCTGATTGTTCATGACGAGCGGGCGAACCGCAACGCCGGTGGCGATCGTGCCAATCGTCAGCGCCACTGTGACGGCGAGCATGATCAACGCTATGACAAAAAACGCCGCGACGATCTTCTCCATCTCACGCTCATAGAGTGCGAAGGCAATTCCGAGGATCGGGAAGAACAGCGGAAAGGCGAAGAGCCAGTCGGACCCGCCGATATCGTGATGCTCGGTCGTGATGTAGATGAATGCGAAGCGGGCGAGCACATAGATAGCCCAGCCCATGCAGAGCCAGCCCAGCCAGTTCGTGCGCGGCCGCGACGGCTCTTTCGCGTAGTAGACTAGCGCAATAACGGCCAGGATCGCGCACGCGTAGCGATAGGTATCGCTCTCCACGAACAGAGCCGATGACGCGAGCAGCCACAGAAGACAGCCGAATATTCTGAGGGCAGGGCTCATGGCTGCGCTGGAGGCGCGAAACGAATTGTTCAAGATGTCTACTTCTGCCTGCGCGCGTGTTCCTGCGTCAATGTCGACGGCCGCTCTCATCGAAAACATGACGCGCACCGGCGCTCATTTCGAGCGCGGTGCGTTAGCTTACAAAATCGATATTTACGAAAATAGTGTGGCCGGCAAGACCGCTTCGACCACAGTTCACTGCAAAAGCTTTGTCACGGAGCGAAAGACACGCGAACTTCCGATACCGGTAGTCGAGGGCTTTGAACAGCTGTACTCGGCTTCAGTGGCTTAGTGTGTCGCCGTCCGGTTCTGCTTGGAGAGGCTGAGAATATAGTCGTCGGCGATGTCGGCAATTGCCATCGCGATTTCCGCCGGCGAAAATTCCATCTGTTTCTCGCCGAAGATCATCTGATGAACGGCTTCTTCGATCTGCTGACGGCAGGCCGACAATCGGTCGGCGTGGCTTATTTCAATGGCAGGTATCTGCATGACGTTTGTCCCCAATGTGCTGCGCCTGAAACGAAGTTTCGTGCCTGATTACTTCGGCGCTAACAGTCGCCGAAGCGCCATGGCCACACGCATGCCCCGATCTTCGCATCCTACTATAGAGCGTAAGCCTGCCGGTTCGCGTGAAATCGACGTGACACGATTTTAAGTGGTTTTTTCTTAAATACTCACCCAGCGAGGTAGCTGATCTCACGGTTTGGCGGGCAATGCGGTGCAGGTTTTTGCAACGTTACAAACGGTGAATAAAGATTCTTCGTCATCCCTTTACTTTTAGTTGCATTTTTTCGCGACGGCTTCATTATGCAGCAACATTCCTAATATTGCAGGCGAGGGACGCCATGAAGGCGAAATCGACGAACGCGATCGACGGCTATGTCGGGGAACGGGTTAGGCTGCGTCGCAAGATGCTCGGCATGAGCCAGGCCAGCCTTGCGGAAGCATTGGGCATCACGTTTCAACAGATTCAGAAATACGAAAAGGGCATAAACCGCATCGGCGCCAGCCGACTTTTGCGGATGGCGGAGATATTCGGCGTCACCGTCGGCTATTTCTTCGAGAACGGTGCGACAAGCACTGGTGATGACGGCACCCGCCCGGAGACGGACGCTGTCGCCGCATTCATGGCCTCGAAAGAGGGGCTGGCGCTCGGCAAGGCTTTCATCGCCATTGAAGACCCGAATGTCCGCCAAAAATTGCTCGCTTTGACGCGCAGCCTTGGCTCTTCTGGAATCGTCATAAATGATCGCGACAGCGCGGAGCAGGCGGAGCTCGAAGGCAATTAGCGCATGGCGCCATTCACCTGCCAACTCGACACGTTGTTGGCTTGTTCCTTCCGTGGGTGACCAGCGCTGACCGCAATTATCGAGCCATCAGGATACTCGGATCGGATCATGCCGGCGTGCGAGACGCTGTCTCGCGTCACGCCGTTTCTGGCCCAGTTCGGCGTAACGCGCGTGGCCCGTCACACGGGCCTTGATCATATCGGCATACCCGTATGGTGCGCCTATGCCCCGAACGCGCCATCGGCCGTCGTGGCGCAAGGAAAGGGACTATCCGACGACGACGCCAAGGTCTCTGCAATCATGGAGGCGCTTGAGCGAGCCGTTGCCAGCCGACCGACGGTGTCGACGCTTCGGGCTACCGTCCGAGAGTTGCAGGCGCAAGGACATCAATTGACGACGCTGGCCTGTCTGACCGGATTACATAAAGCCGATATCGGTCCGGACGAGCATGTGGACTGGGTGATCGGGCGCGAATTGATGTCGGGTGCGCCCATACATGTGCCATTCGAGGCTGTCGTCTTGAACCGCACGCTGCAGTCGCGCTTCTGGATGTCGTCCGATGGCCTGGCGTCTGGAAACACCCTCGACGAAGCCATGTTGCACGGCATACTCGAACGCATCGAGCGGGACGCGTATGTGCTTTGGCAAATAAGAGACGACCGCTTCAGGCGCTCCCGATGCGTGGACCCTGCATTGTACGGCGACGATGTTCTCAATTGGTTGGTGGAGCAGATAAGTGCCGCCGGCCTCATGTTGAAACTGTTCGATATAACCAGTGACGTTGCCATTCCCTGCTTTACCGCGTTGCTTGGGCCACAAGGCGTCCTGTCGGACACGACCGTCCGCTTTGCCGAGGTGACAGGTGGGAGCGGCGCGCATCCGTCTCCTGTCCGCGCAGCCATTCGCGCGATAACCGAAGCCGTGCAATCGCGGCTGACATTTATCAGCGGCGCGCGCGACGATATCGCGCCGAACGCCTTTCAAGCGCAGCTGCCAGCGCAGCTACGTGACAGCTTCCTCAGCGAACCCGTTGCGTCCGCAGCACTTTCCTATACCGGTGGCCGATCGCTTCAGCAGTATTTGGGCCATGTGCTGGGCAGACTGCGCGCGGCAGGCATCGTCACGGTCGCCTCGGTTGAATTAAGCGGCTCGGATATTCCCTTCAGTGTGGTCAAAGTGCTGATACCAGAGCTGGAAAATCCGGATGGCAAACGGGCGCGGCGGTTCGGAAGCCGAGCGCTTTCAAGAGCTTTCGTGCTTTAGAGAAACTATCCTGGTAGCTGCAAGCGGCCGATGCGCCATACCACCCTCAAGTTGTTTCACACTTTATTCACGGGCGCCGCCTGCGTCGCGGGCCTATGTTGCGTCGTGTTGGCGGAGAAGAGACATGAGTGCAATGCCCAAAGACCACGGGGATGATCACGGCGACAACGCAAGATCTCCAGAAGATATCAAGGAGCTCGCGGCGCTCGCGCGCTTGATCGGCTACGCGCGCGCTGCGGCGGAGGATGTCGAGCTTGTCGGTGCTGTTCATTGGCTTGAGCTCGCCATCCAGGCGGTAAACCGGGAGATTCTCGCTTCGCCGAACATGGAGCTCGTTGCGCCCTACCTCGGGACAACGACGGACAGCCGCAGCACGCACTGACATGTGTGAGCCGGCGCGATCGGCGATCTTGCACTACGTGTTTTGCAAGACAGTCGCGCCGAGCATTTTTGAGTAAACACATAAAGCGTTGGACCGGCTGTAGCCGTTCGTCTTGTAATAGTCTGCGACACCGCCAATCTGGCGCGAAACCAACCACACTTGCGGATAGCCTAGTTGAATCGCCGTGTGCTCGACATGAGAGAGCAGGGCGGTTCCGAAGCCCATTCTTTGGTAGGATGGCGAGATGGCAATCTCTGCGACATACAGGCCGGTGCCGATTGCCGACGTATGCGGCGATGCAAATACGAAACCGACGAGTTGGCCCTGATAAAAAGCCCCAAGCGTGATGGCATCCGATGCCGAAGACAGCTCGACCAGCCGCCTCCTGGCATTCTCCATTGTCCAGGCCTCCTCCCAAGGGGGCTCGGCATAGGCTTGAACCAGAATGTCCGCGCCGCCTAGCGCCTCTGCCTGATCAATTCGTCTTACGCTGAACGTCATACCGAACCCGCTGCTGACCTATGCTCTCTTTGCGTCAACCAGTCCACTAAAACATAAGCATGCCTGCAGATGTTGTGACTTCGACGTGACACAGCTTATGGGGGAATCGGACGCGCACTACGTACATCCCCGAATGCAACTGGGGTGAACGCAAGGATATGATCGCTTCGCATAAGCGGTGGCGCACGACAGAGCCCATGCGATGGAGCCTCATTGACGACCGGTATCATGCGGCAAGATCGGGCTCAGATGTTGACTTTAGCAGTCAGCATTCCAGATGCTTATTTTTGATTGTTTCGCGCTGACGTTTGGAGGAAATGCATGGCGGATCTAGCAGTTTATATTGGATGGGATTCCCGCGAAGATATTGCCTATCAGGTTGCCAAGGCCACCCTACTCAAGAACGCATCAATTGATGTCGAGGTTCACCCCATCAAGCTGCAAGAGCTGGTCGATCGCGGTGTTTACACCCGTGAAGTCGATCCTCTGGCTTCGACCGAGTTCACCTATTCCCGGTTCTTCACGCCCTGGCTTGCCGGTTACAAGGGCTGGGCGCTGTTTTGCGACTGCGACTTCCTGTTCTTCGGCGATGCCGCCGACCTCCTGCGCTACAAGGACGACAGCAAGGCGGTCGCCTGCGTCCATCACGATTACACGCCCAAGGAGGGCGTGAAGATGGATGGCAAGGTGCAGACCAATTACCCTCGCAAGAACTGGTCCTCGTTCATGCTGTTCAATTGCGAGCATCCTTCCACCCGCCAGCTGACACCCGAGCTCGTCAATTCACAGACCGGCGCCTATCTTCACCGTCTTCAGTGGGCGCAAGACAGCGAGATCGGTGAGATTCCGGAGGAATGGAACTGGCTGGAGGGGTGGAGCACCAAGCCGACCCAAGGCCTTCCGAAAGCCGTGCACTACACCAATGGCGGCCCATGGTTCCATAATTGGCAGGACGTCGAATATGCGGATGTCTGGCTTGAAAAGGCACGCGCGCTCGACCCGCATTTCGCGCCTGTGTGACCCGTGAACCTCGGATTTCTGGTCCGCCTCCGCGCCGCCTTGTCGGGCGGTGCGCTGCGGATCGGGACGAGACCGAACATGCGGTATCTGCCAGAGCTTCGCTATCGGCACGGCAAAATCGAAATCGGTGACCGGCTCTTCACTCAATGTGGTGTGATACTCGATGCGCAGAGCGGTAAGATCGAGATCGGAAACGATGTCTCGCTCAACGATTATTCGATCGTGCTGGGACATGGCGGTGTCCGCATCGGCGACAATACCAGGATTGCGGCACACGTCGTGATCGTCTCGTTCGAGCACAGCTACGAGGACGCCACGGTCCTTATCAAAGATCAGCCGATCAAAAAGGGCAGGGTAGAAATCGGCAGGGATGTCTGGATCGGCGCGGGCGCAAAGGTGCTTGCCGAGAGCAACATCGCCGACGGCTGCGTCATCGGCGCAAATAGCGTCATCAAGGGGGCGACGGAGCCATTCGGCGTCTATGTGGGCTCGCCCGCGCGCCTGGTCAAAAAGCGCGCCTTGCCCGAGACGAGAGGGCCCGACACGACAGGGAGGGAACAATGATCGACAGAGATGGGGATGCCCGCTTCGAGAAGGCCAACCCCGTTGCCGCTGCCGCGGAGGAGTGGAAATCCCTGCTGGCGGATTACAGCGATGTCGTTTTGGTCGCGAACAGCGATGAAGTGAACATCGAAGACCTCAAGGCGCGCTTTCCCGATACAACGCTCTTCATCTTCTTCAACAAGGTCTTCAAGGTTCTGAACGAACCCTTTACCCGCCATTCCATGCTGTTTTCGAGAAGCGGAACGCTGGGCGCCAATCTCGTGAAGAGTGGCAAGGTCGATAAAGTTCTACCCTATTTCGACATGCGCACCTTCCACGGTGTCGTGAACATCAAGGCTGGGCCCGACGAGCAGCTCAGCCCGGCGTCGGATTTCGGCGACGTTCATGTCAGGCATCTCGATCTGACTGATGTCTTCACGCCGTTCTATCCCCGCTCAAGCGTGCCGACGACGGGATTTGCGCTCTGTTTCTGGCTGACGACGCTCAATCTTGGCACCAGGATCACGCTGGCCGGCTTCTCGTCGAAGCGAAGTGAGCGCTACAAGGTTCTCGATGTTCACGACTGGACATTCGAGCAGGTGCTGCTGCGGCTGATGTTCCGCAAGGGTAAGATCAACATTGTCGGGCGCGAGGCGTCCAACCCCTATGCGGATCTCTCCGCGCACTTTCCCGAATTCACACCCGCCGATATCGAGCTCACCGCCAATGAGATCATCGACGAACGGCTCGGCAACCTGAGTTCGATCGTCGATCGCCTGATGGATGTCACCCGCTTCCTTCGCTTCCTGGATCGGACCTGGAAGAGCTTGAAACCAAAGTCACGCAAGCAGCGTCGGTGGGAAGCGCTGGAGCCGAAAGGCGACGACAAGGGCTGATTGATCCGGCGAAATATGCGTTGGCACCGTCTGCCGGCGCGCGATGGCGCTTTGTGTGCCGATCCTTGCAAACACGATCCATTCGTACAATCCTGCGCCGGCAATCGCTTTATGCTGCGTGGTGGCGGCAGACCACCCACCGCCTGAATGGAAGCCACGGCATCCCTGCACCGAGGATGTCTATCGCGACGGAGACGGATGATGATTGCCACGCCCATCGACCCGACTGATCCATGGCTGCGCCAGGCGCAGACATTTCCGGTGCTTTCCGTCGAGATGATCGAGCGCGCCAAGACCTATGGTCGCGAAGAGGTGGTGGCCGAGGACACTTTCGTATTCGAACGCGGCCAGCGCGGGATCGATTTCTTCCTTGTGCTGGAAGGTGAGATCGAGCTGTTCATCGATGATGTCCGGCGCGGTCGACGCCTGGTCTTCACCTATCATCCCGGCCAGTTCTCCGGCGAACAGAACATCTTCACCAAGCGGCCGATGCTTCTGTCCGGGCTGGCAAAATCCGGCTCCCGCCTGCTGCGGATCACCAACCGCGATTTTCATGCCTTCATCACGGGCGAACCCGATATCGGCGAGACGATCATCCGCGCCTATATCCTGCGCCGCGCCGGCTTCGTGCGTCATTCGGAGGGTGGCGTCCTGTTGATCGGAGACCGGCACCATGCCGACGTTCTCCGCATCCAGCGCTTCCTGACGCGCAACCTCTATCCGGTTGCTGTCGTCGATCCCGCGACCGAGCCAACGGCCATGCCGCTGATGCAAGGTCTGGCGGTGACAGCGGATGCGCTCCCCGTCGTGGTGACGCCTGACCGGAAAGTCTGGTCGCGCCCGTCGAACGCCGCACTTGCCGATCTTCTTGGGATCAACGAGCCGCCGGAGAGAGACACGGTCTACGACGTCGCCGTGGTCGGCGCCGGTCCGGCGGGCCTCGCCGCATCGGTCTATGGCGCATCCGAGGGCCTCAGCACCATCGTGCTTGAAACGCTCGCCCCGGGCGGGCAGGCCGGAACCTCGTCCAAGATCGAGAACTACCTCGGCTTTCCCACCGGTATCTCCGGTCAGGCGCTCGCCGGTCGCGCGCATATCCAGGCGCAGAAATTCGGCGCCAGGATTTCGGTCTCGCATGAGGTCATGAAGCTCGATTGCTCCTCGCACCCCTATCGCCTCTTCCTCGACGACGCGACATCGTTGCGCGCGCGCTCGATCGTAATCGCGACGGGTGCGCGTTATCGCAAGCTCGATGTGCTGAACTACGACAAGTTCGAAGGGCAGGGCATCCATTACGCGGCAACGGCCATGGAGGCGCAGGTTTGCGCGGATGAAACCATCGTCGTGGTCGGCGGCGGCAATTCAGCGGGACAGGCGGCTGTCTTCCTGTCCCGAACGGTCAAGCACGTGCACATGCTGATGCGTAGCGGCATCGCCTCGACAATGTCCGACTATCTGGTTCAGCGCATCGAACGGTCGCCGCGCATCAGCCTCTACCAGCAGGCCGAGATCACGGCGCTTCATGGCGACAAGACGCTGAACGGCGTGACCTGGATCGATCACCGCACCGGCGAGAGCCATGAACTTGATGTTACCAGCATCTTCGTGATGATCGGCGCGTCCCCGAACACCGGCTGGCTCGACGGCTGCCTCGATCTTGACCAGCACGGCTTCGTCAAAACCGGCATGGCCACTGTGGGCGACACCCCGCCTTCGCCCTATGCGACCTCGAAGGACGGCATCTTCGCGGTCGGAGACGTGCGCGCCGGTTCGGTCAAGCGCGTTGCTTCGGCTGTCGGCGAAGGGTCGGTGGTGATCGCCGCGATC
Source organism: Rhizobium sp. 16-449-1b (assembly GCF_017741935.1). Classification (GTDB taxonomy): domain Bacteria; phylum Pseudomonadota; class Alphaproteobacteria; order Rhizobiales; family Rhizobiaceae; genus Rhizobium. Next base: position 697,999 of record NZ_JAGHMH010000028.1, read on the forward strand.
CATCAGTTCCTCGAGCGCCAGCGACATGCCGAACATGACGAACCGGAACTCAACGCGACCATCGCGCGATAAGCGTACGAGCCCGACGCAGACGCCGGCTCGCTGATCGCTCAGTCGATGTTCTTTTCCAGCTGCTCCGCCGCGATATCGGGCGGCGTCCAGCCGCGTTCGGCCTTTTCGCCCAGCGCGCTGCGGTCACCCATCATTGCCTGCTCAAGCAGGTCGGCGATCTCCTTGGCCTTGGCGATGTATTCCTTGTTGTCGAATACCTCGACCTCTTCCCGCCACAGAGGCGCGAGTTGATGAAGGCCTCGGACATCCTGGCGGACGAACACGGCCTTGCTCTTTTCGACGTCATAAGGATGCATGCCGAGCCCCTTCAGCGCGTAGCCAGCGGCGCGCACGGAGCTGTCGAACACCTCGCGGACGATATCGTGCGCGCCGGCCTCATAGAGCCGGTAGACGGTGGTGCGGTCGAGCGCGCGGGCGATGATATGGATATGCGGGTTCTCCCGGCGCGCATGCTTGACGATCTCGATCGCCCGCTCCGAATCGTCGATCGCGACGACTAGGACCTTGGCCTCATGAAGCCCCGCCGAATGCAGCAGGTCCGGGCGGCTGGCGTCGCCGAAGAAGGAGCGGACGCCGAACTTGCGCAGGCCGTCGATGACATCAGCCTGGTGGTCAAGCACGATGGTCTTGTAGCCATTGGCGAGAAGCATGCGGTTGACGATCTGCCCGAAGCGGCCGAGGCCGGCAATGATGACGGAGCCCGGCTCGGGGATCTCGTCGGCGTCTTCCTCCTGCCGGCGGTCGAAGCGCGGCACGATCAGCTTGTCGAAGATGATGAAGAGGGCGGGTGTGAACAGCATGGAAACCGCGACAACCAGCAACAGGATCGCCGCCAGGTCGGGCGGCAGAACCGCGCTCTGGACGGTAAACGAGATCAGCACGAAGCCGAACTCGCCGGCCTGTGCCAGCCCCAGCGCGAAAAGCCAGCGGTCGGTTCCGCGCAGCTTGAACACGAAGGCGAGAGCCAGCAGCACGATCGCCTTCAGCACCATCACGCCAAGAGTTATCCCGAGCACGGACCAGATCTGCGCATAGAGCAACGAGAAATCGATGCTGGCGCCGACGGTGATGAAGAACAGGCCGAGCAGCAATCCCTTGAACGGCTCGATATCGCTCTCGAGCTCGTGGCGGAATTCGCTGTTGGCGAGCACGACGCCGGCCAGGAACGTGCCGAGCGCCGGCGACAGGCCGACCACGGTCATCAGCAGCGCGATACCGATGATCAGTAGCAGGGCGGCGGCGGTGAAGATCTCGCGCAGCTTGGAGCGGGCGATGAGCCGGAAGATCGGGCGCGACAGATAGTGGCCGGCCGCGATGACAAAGGCGACGGCAACGATCGTCACCAGCGTCACCTGCCAGCCCGGCAATCCCTCGACAAGGCTGAACGAGTGGTGGCCGCCGCTCTCGGCATTGCTGCCGAGCGGATGGCGCACAAGCTCCGGCAGCGCCAGAAGCGGGATGAAGGCCAGCATGGGAATGACGGCGATATCCTGGAACAGCAGCACCGAGAAGCTCGCCTGGCCGCCGGACGAACGCAGCAGCCCCTTTTCACCCAGCGTCTGCAGCACGATCGCGGTAGAGGACAGCGAAAAGATGAAGCCGATCGTCAGCGCGACGCTCCAGACCTGGCCGAGAAGCATGGCACAGCCCATGACCACGAGCGATGTGACAATCACCTGCAGCCCGCCAAGCCCGAGCAGCTTGGCGCGCATCTCCCACAGCGCGCGGGGCTGCAGTTCGAGGCCGACGAGAAACAGCATCATCACCACGCCGAACTCGGCGAAGTGCTGCAGGTCCTGCGTCTCGTTTCCGACCAGATGCAGCGCCGGGCCGATGACGATGCCGGCGATGAGATAGCCGAGCACGGAGCCGAGCCCCAGCCGCTTGGCGATCAGCACGGAGACGACGGCTGCCAGCAGATAGATGAAGGCCTGGAAGATGAAGCTATTCATGGGGCGTGCTCTCACGAAGCGGAAGCGTCTCGGCGCTCAGCAGTTCCATGCCGGCGGCGGCGTCGATGTCGAAGGTTTCGTCACGCAGAGCCTCCAGCAGCCGGCGGTAGCCCTCCAGATGCGGCTCGGCCCGGCCGTCGCCGCGCGCATCGTGCGCGGCAAACAGCGCGTACGGTGCAACGAAGCGCATCCGGCACAGATTTGCCGTCTGCTCCAGCGGAGACAGCAGCGCCCGAAGACGGAAATGATTGCGGCCCTCTTCGGTATAGGCGTGGTCGGGGCCGCCGGCGGTGATGACGGGGAGAAATACCTTGCCCGCCAGCTTGTCTCCGGTGTGGCCATAGGCGAAGCCATATTCCAGCACCAGATCCTGCCACTCCTTGAGGATCGATGGGGTCGAGTACCAGTAGATCGGAAACTGGAAGATGATCACGTCGTGCTTCAGCAGCCGGGCCTGCTCGACGTCGATGTCGATATCGAGCTTGGGATACTCGGCGTAGAGATCGACGAAGGTCACGCCTTCGATGCCGCCGGCGATCTTGGCCATAAGAATATTGACGCGCGAATGGCGCTGTCCGGGGTGGGCGAAGAGCACGAGCACCTTGGCCATCTATGGGCTCCCATCTGAATTCGGAATGCGTGAGATCCAGGGCCGGATCGGTCTGAAGTGCGCGGGATCCGCACGGCCTTGGCAAGACCTAATAGAAGTGCGGGATCGGCCCTACCTGTTCGGTTTGATCAGGCAAGTCAACCATGATTTCATCCACATAGCACCATCCCCATCCCTCCGGCGGATCATAACCCTCCATGACGGGATGACCGGTTTCATGGAAATGGCCGGTGGCGTGCCGGCCGATCGACTGGTCGCAGCAGCCGACATGGCCGCATTCACGGCACAGCCGCAGATGCACCCAGGCCTGACCGATCGCCAGGCACTCTTCACAACCGCGCGTCCTTGGGCGGACATCGCGGACCAGGCGAACATGCTTGCAAGTATGCGACATGGTTCTTCCTCTCGTTAGCTGAATTTATGCGGGCGACTTAGGCTGTTGGCAATCGCTTCCTGCGAGCCCGCTATCACGGGCTTCCTGCGTATGGCATGGGGGATTCGCAGCTTACTCAAGAGACTTATGCAGTCGTTCAGCGCGCGGGCAACTATACCCAGGTATGCCCCCACAAGACCCAGGTCTATGCAAACTTGATCATAGTAGGATTCCGTCGGCGCGGTCCCGTCACCAGAATGAACCCAGAAAATCACACTTCAACGGTTTCAGGACGGAGATTGACGATGCAGGCGACCGCGATGATTGCGATGGACCACCACGAGCCGAACATCAGCGCCCTCGGCGTCACTCAGCAGGCCTCCTCCGAAGTATCGCGGCTCCTCGCCCGCGCCATCCATTGCGTCGATCAGGACGAGGCGATCGCGATCGATCTCGTCAAACGCGCCTCGATGTTGATGAAACCATCGCCTGCCGTCTCGGCCAATGCGGCACCGCGCGAAAGGGCGGCGTCGGGCGGGTTGGCGCCGTGGCAGGTGGCACGGGTCAAGCGGTACGTCGAAGATAACATGTCGCGGACCGTGGCGATCGACGAGCTGGCGGAACTGGCACGGCTCAGCACCAGCTACTTCTCGGCCGCCTTCAAGACGAGCTTCGGTCTCTCGCCGCACAGCTACGTCATCGCCCAGCGCGTCGAGCGCGCCAAGCAGCTGATGCTTTCCACCGATGCGCCCCTATGCGAGATCGCGCTCGATTGCGGCCTTGCCGATCAGGCCCACCTCTCGCGGATTTTCCGCCGCGCGACCGGCACGACGCCCAGCGCCTGGCGCCGCTTCCGCCTTCGCCCTGCCGCCAGGCGCGAAGCAGCGGAATACGACGTCGCGCTGACTGTCTGACCGCGTCTCTCAAAGCACGAACGCGGCGGCGACCAATGATGCACTCGACACCAGTGCCACCGGTACCGGGGCACCTGAGACCGCGATCAGGCAGCCTGTTCGGCAAGCGCCGAGCGGATTGCGGAGATGAAAACCCGCACCTTTGGCAGGATCAGCCGGGTTGTCGGGTAAACCGCCCAAATCGCGTTGGTCTCCGGTACGGCGTCCTCAAGCGTGATGCGAACCAGGCGGCCGGCGCGAATATCGTCTTCGACATTCCAGTCGGACAGCAGCGTGATGCCGCCGCCGGCAAGGCAGGCGGCGTGGCAACCGGCGATGCTGCTCGACGAGAAGCGTGCATTCAATCGCACATGCGCTTCTTCGCTCTGATGCGTGCCCCCGCGCATGAATGTCCAGTGCGTGACGCCGGTCATCGGAAGACAGTCGTGCTCAAGCAGATCGTGCGTGTTCACCGGTGCGCCGTGCCGCTCAAGGTAAGCGGGTGCGGCGACCAGCGACCGCGTGTTGTCGGCGAGCTTCTGGGCGATCAGGCTGCTGTCCTTCAGTCGCGCGATCCGGATTGCGAGATCGGTTCCGGAGGCAACGAGGTCAGGCAATCCGTCATTCATATCGACGGAAATCCTGAGATCCGGATTGTCGTCCAGCAGCTTCGGCACCAGCGGCATGACGAGTTTCAGGCCGAAGGCGATGGGGACCGAGACGCGCAACAATCCCGCCGCGCCCTCACCATCCGTCCGCAGGCGGGCCTTGGCCTCGTCCTCGTTTTCCACCAGCGCCTGGGCAAACGGCAGGAAGGTCTCCCCCTCCGGCGTCAGCGAAAGGGACCGCGTCGTGCGATGCATCAGCCGCACGTCCAGCGCCGCCTCAAGCGAAGCGAGACGACGCGTCGCCACCATCGGCGCGATCCCAAGGCGCCGCGCTGCTTCCGAGAGACTGCCCGCGGCTGACGCAGCGACGAAAACCCTGACGTCCTCGGTATTCATTATATCGACTTTCGATATTCAGCCTGAACATTTTCGATCAGTACCGCGAGATACGAGAAAATAATAGATAGATCCCATCTTCTGAAGCCAGAAAGGCAAACAGCATGACCACCGTCACCACAATCGAAAGGCCGGGGGCTGCCACATCGGCCGGCATAGGCCAGATCGGCCTTCTCGCCATGGCAGCAGCCAGCGGCATCGCCGTCGCCAACATCTACTACAACCAGCCGATGCTCGGGATCATCGAAGCGGATTTTCCCGGCCAGCCCGCCACCGGGCTGATCCCGACCGCCACCCAACTTGGCTACGCGCTCGGGCTGTTCCTGTTGCTGCCGCTCGGCGATCTCGTGCATCGCCGGCGTCTGATCATCGGCCAGTTCCTGATACTCGCCGTCGCGCTGGCGCTTGCGGCGATCGCGCCCACGGCTTGGACACTGGTTGCGGCGTCTCTCGTCGTCGGCGCGAGCTCAACGGTCGCCCAGCAGATCGTGCCCTTCGCAGCCTCGCTGGCATCGCCTGAAAAGCGCGGCGCCACGATCGGCACCGTGATGGCGGGCGTGCTCTCGGGCATCCTGTTCAGCCGCACCCTGTCTGGCTTTGTTGGCGAACATGCCGGCTGGCGCGCGATGTTCTGGATCGGCGTTCCGATGGCGCTCGTGGCCGCAGCCATGATGTTCGCCGCCTTGCCGAACCATCGCCCGACCTCGCGCATGCGCTATCACACCGCGATCCGTTCGCTCGCCCATCTGTGGAAGCAGCATCCGGCGCTGCGCACGGCGACCTTCGTGCAGGCAGCGCTCTTCGCGTCGTTCACCAGCTTCTGGACGATCCTGGCGCTCTACCTGCAAGGTCCGCGTTTCGGGCTCGGTGCTGATGTCGCGGGTCTGTTCGGTATCGTGGGCGCGGTCGGCGTCTTCGCGGCGCCGGTGGCGGGTCGCATAGCAGACAAGCGGGGCCCGCATTTCGTGGTGTGGCTCGGCGCGCTCTTGACGCTTGTGGCCTGGATCGTCTTTGGCGTGTGGTGGTCGATCGCAGCACTGATCATCGGCGTCATCGTGCTTGATTTCGGCATCCAGAGCGCACTGGTCTCGAACCAGCATATCATATACGCGCTGGACCCCGAGGCCCGCAGCCGGCTGAACACCATCTTCATGACCGGCATGTTTCTCGGCGGTGCCGCCGGATCAGCGCTTGCGACCCTTGCCTGGGGCTATGGTGCATGGTCGGCCGTGACCGTTCTCGGCGGATTGCTCGCCATCGTGTCGCTCGGCGTCAGGCTGCTTGACCATCGGGCACAGCCAAAGACGGCGGGACACCGCTAGGCGGACGTCGATGCGCAAAGAAAAAGCGCCAGCCGTGTTTGCGGCTGGCGCTTTCGATTCAATTAAACGTGAAAATCAGCCTTCGATCTGAAGGTTGGCATCTCGCGCTGCGGCGATCAGGGCCTGCCTCGCGTGCCCGCCGCCACGCTTTCCTTCCAGCACTGCTGCGCAGGCCTTGAGCGCGCGAACAAAGGATTCACCCGTCAAAACCGGCCATTTGTCGGCCAGCAGCCAGGCCGCGTCGCGCGTGCTTTTCACCACGTATTTCACAGAGCCAATCGCGATTGTGAGTGGTCTCTTCCAGAGCTTTTCATCAGTCATGCATCACCTCATCGGCGGCCTAAACGCGGGCCGGAGGATTTGGTTCCGCCGATGATTTCAGATGAGGTGATGCTCATATAGCGAACGGTGAACGACCATCATGTCGCGCAAAAATCACCGCGCGACGCATTGGGGTCGTTTCATGGCGCTTTTGTTCATCGCACCCGATATCGTTTTGAGTGAAGATCGTCATTCACTCTTACTGGTGGTGCAGATCGATGGCTTCGCAGGATCCCCTACTTCAACCATTCCAATTGAAACACCTCACGCTGAAGAACCGGCTGATGTCGACCGCGCACGAGCCCGCGTATTCGGAAGACGGCATGCCGACCGATCGCTACCGGCTCTATCATCTCGAAAAGGCCAAGGGCGGCATCGCGCTCACCATGACGGCCGGCTCGGCGGTCGTCTCGCCGGATTCACCGCCTGCCTTCGGCAACCTGCACGCCTATCGCGACGAGATCGTGCCCTGGCTGAAGCGGCTTTCCGACGACTGTCACGAGCACGGCACCGCCGTGATGATCCAGCTTACCCATCTTGGCCGCCGCACCGGCTGGAACAAGGGCGACTGGCTGCCGGTGCTGGCGCCAAGCCCGATCCGCGAACCCGCCCACCGCGCCTTTCCCAAGGAGGCGGAAGAGTGGGACATCGAGCGGATAATCGATGATTACGTCTCGGCGGCTCAACGCATGCAGGCCGCCGGCCTCGATGGCATCGAGTTCGAGGCCTATGGCCACCTGATGGACGGCTTCTGGTCTCCGGCCACCAACATCCGCGAGGACGAATTCGGTGGCGGGCTCGAGAACCGGATGCGCTTTTCGACGATGGTGACAGAGGCTGTGCGCAAGGCGGTCGGCCCCGATTTCATCGTCGGCATCCGTCTTGTCGCAGACGAGCAGTGGGACAAGGGCCTGTCGCGCGAAGAGGGCGTGGAGATCGCCAAGCGGCTCGTCGCCGGCGGGTCGATCGATTTTCTGAATGTCATCCGCGGCCATATCGACAGCGACGCGGCGCTCAACAACGTCATCCCCATCCAGGGCATGCCGTCCGCGCCGCATCTGGATTTCGCCGGCGATATCAGGGCCGCCACGAAATTTCCGGTGTTCCACGCCGCCCGCATCTCCGACGTCGCGACCGCGCGCCACGCGATCGCCGAGGGCAAGCTCGATATGGTCGGCATGACGCGGCCCCACATCGCCGATCCGCACATCGTCAGAAAGATCGAAGCCGGCGAGGAAGCGCGCATCCGCCCCTGCGTCGGCGCGACCTACTGTCTTGATCGCATCTATGAGGGCGGCGAGGCGCTCTGTATTCACAATGCGGTCACGGGCCGCGAAACGGAACTGTCGCACGAGATTGCCCCGGCCGCGTCGCCGAGACGTGTGGTAGTCGTGGGGGCAGGCCCGGCCGGGCTCGAAGCCGCGCGTGTGCTGGCCGAGCGCGGCCACACGGTCGACATTCTGGAGGCGAGCGGCGAGGCGGGTGGTCAGGTCAATCTGCTGGTCCGCAATCCAAGGCGGCGAGAGATGGTTGGCATTATCGACTGGCGTCTGGAGGAGCTCGAGCGGCTAGGCGTCACGATACACTACAACGTCTTTGCAAGTGGCGACGACGTTCTGGCCTTCGAGCCGGATCTGGTGGTGGTGGCAACCGGCGGCATTGCCCAGTCGCCGGCGCTCGATGCTGGCGATGAGCTGGTCACCTCGACATGGGATATCCTGGCCGGCTCGACGAAGCCGGGCGAGACCGTGCTTCTGTTCGACGACAACGGCGCCCATCCCGGCATGTCGGCGGCCGAAGTGATCGCGAGTGCCGGCGCCGAGCTGGAGCTTGTGTCGCCAGAGCGCTTCTTCGCGCCGGAGATCGGCGGCATGAACCATGTGCCCTATGCCAAGGTCTTCGCCGAGAAGAACGTCAAGGTCACGATCAACACGCGCCTGAAAGCCGTGCGCCGCGATGGCAACCAGTTGGTCGCTGTCCTCGGCTCAGACTACGCCGAAGCGACCGCATGGGAGCGCCGGGTGTCGCAGGTGGTGGTCGAGCACGGCACGATGGCCAATGCCGATCTCTATTTCGAGCTGAAGCCGCTGTCGCGCAATCTGGGGGCGGTCGATTACGGCGCCTTGATCGCGAGACGAGCGCCCTTGCGCCAGCGCAATCCGGACGGCCGTTTCGATCTCATTCGAATCGGTGACGCGGTGGCGAGCCGCAATATCCACGCCGCGATCTACGAAGCCTTCCGCTTCGCATCACTTCTTTGAGATCAGGTGCGACAAGGATGATCTTATTGCGACTGTCGTTACATGAGAACATTGAAAGAAAGCTCCAATGCGCCATTTTTTGACGCAATCGGAATGGCGCATGCCGGGCCAATGACGGCTCAATGGGGAGGCTGGCGGACGCGGTGCTGCCGGCGCCCGGGTTCACGTTGCACCGCGACCAGAGGGAACAAGAAAATGAAAATGCTTTTGGCTTCCACCGTCCTCGCCGCCGGCCTGCTTGGCCTTGGCGGTGCCGCATCCGCCGCCGAATGTGGTGATGTCACCATTGCCAACATGAATTGGCAGTCCGCTGAAGTGGCGGCAAACATCGACAAGCTGATCCTTGAGGCAGGCTATGGCTGCAAGGCCGAACTGGTCGTCGGCGACACCGTTCCGACGCTTACCTCCATGGCAGAAAAGGGCCAACCCGACATCGCGCCCGAGGCCTGGGTCAGCCTGCAGCCCGAGATCGTCAACCGCGGCCTGACCGACGGCAAGTTCATCAAGGCCGCGAAAATTCTCTCCGATGGCGCCATCCAAGGCTGGTGGATTCCGAAGTATTTCGCCGACGCGCATCCTGACGTGAAGACGATCCCCGACCTGATGAAGCATCCGGAGCTTTTCCCGGCGCCTGAAGACAAGAGCAAGGGCGCCGTCTTCAACGGCCCGCAGGGCTGGGGCGGCACGGTTGTGACCGCGCAGCTCTTCAAGGCTTACGGCGGCGACAAGGCTGGCTTCACACTCGTCGACACCGGCTCTGCCGCCGGCCTCGATGGCTCGATCGCCAAGGCCTACGAAGCCAAGCAGCCATGGGTCGGCTACTACTGGGCGCCGACCGCGCTCCTCGGCAAGTACGAGATGGTGAAGCTCGGCTACGGCGCCGAATATGACGCGGCCGAATGGAAGCGTTGCACCTCGGTTGCCGATTGCGCCGATCCGAAAGAAAACGCATGGCCGGCCGACAATGTCGAGACGCTGGTCACCAAGACCTTCGCCGATCGCGCCGGTCCCGATGTCGTCGGCTACCTCAACAAGCGCGCCTGGACCAACGACACCGTCAACAAGCTGATCGCCTGGATGTCGGACAACCAGGCCAGCGGCGAAGAGGGTGCAAAATACTTCCTGAAGAACAATGAAGCGCTGTGGACCACCTGGGTTTCGCCCGAGGTTGCAACGAAGATCAAGGCTTCGCTCTAAGCGCCGCATCGACAGCGGGCGGCCCGGTTACGGGATGGCCGCCCGCTTACACACCGGCGAGACGGCCAACAATAATCAACGCCGCCGCCGATTTTGTCATGGGGAACCGACATGGATTGGCTCTGGAAATTTCCGTCGATGGACGAGGATATGCTGCGCGCCTTGAAAAAGAGCGTGGACGAAGGCTTTCGCGCCTTCACCCGCGGCTATGGCAGCGGCATCGAAAATCTGTTCAGCCCGCTGCAAAGCTTTCTGATCTGGGCTGAACGCCTGATGACGGGCATGCCATGGCCGCTGGTGATCGCGCTCATCGGCGCAATCGCGTGGCTGGCGACGCGCAGCTGGCGAATCGTCGTCGGCTGCATCGTCACGCTCCTGCTCATCGGCTATTTCGACATGTGGGAAGACACGATGAAGACGGTCTCGATGATCTTCGTCTGCACCGTGCTTTCGATCGCGATCGGCATCCCGATCGGCATTGCCATGTCGCGTTCGGAGCGGCTGCAGAAGATCGTCAACCCGATCCTCGACGTCATGCAGACGATGCCGAGCTTCGTCTATCTCATTCCCGTCGTCATGCTGCTCGGTATCGGGCGCGTGCCCGGCGTCATCGCCGTCGTCATCTATGCGTTGCCGCCGATGATCCGGCTCACCAATCTCGGCATCCGCATGGTCGATCGCGACGTGCTTGAGGCAGCCGACGCCTTCGGCTCGTCGAGCTGGCAGAAGCTGCGCAATGTCCAGCTGCCGCTGGCACTGCCAACGATCATGGCCGGCATCAATCAGACGATCATGATGGCGCTTGCCATGGTGGTCATCGCCTCGATGATCGGTGTGCAGGGCCTCGGCCAGCCGGTGTTGAAGGCCATCGCCAACCAGTATTTCACGCTCGGCGTCTTCAACGGCCTCGCCATCGTCGGCATCGCCATCATCTTCGACCGCATCAGCCAGGCTTACGGTCTGCGTCTGCAGAAGCACCGGGAGGTCGTCCATGGCTAGCCAGTCGATCGATATTCGCAGCCTTTACAAGATCTTCGGCCCACGCGCTCGCGATTTCGTTGAGCCCGTCATGCGCGGGATGTCGAAAACCGAGCTCAATCGGGAACATGGCCATGTCCTCGGCCTGAAGGACATCAACATCACCATCCCCGGCGGCGGCATCACCGTCATCATGGGGCTGTCGGGCTCGGGCAAATCCACGCTGATCCGCCACATCAACCGCCTGATCGACCCGACCTCGGGCGAGGTTCGCTATGGCGATGTCGATGTCTGTCGCATGGACAAGGAGCAGCTGCGCCAGTTCCGCCAGAAGAAGACCGCGATGGTCTTCCAGAAGTTCGGCCTGCTGCCGCATCGAAACGTGTTGCAGAACGCCGTCTACGGCCTTGAAATCCAAGGCGTGGGGAAGGGCGAGCGCGAGGAGCGCGCGCAACACTGGATCAAGCGCGTCGGTCTTGACGGCTTCTCCAACCACTACCCCAATCAGCTCTCGGGCGGCATGCAGCAGCGTGTCGGCCTTGCCCGCGCGCTGACCAACGATGCCGAAATCCTGCTGATGGACGAGGCCTATTCGGCGCTTGATCCATTGATCCGCGTCGACATGCAGACGGTGCTGCTCGACCTGCAGAAGGAGCTGAAGAAGACCGTCGTCTTCATCACCCACGACCTGGACGAAGCATTGCGGCTCGGCGACCGCATCGCCATCCTCAGGGACGGCGAGGTGATCCAGCAGGGCTCCTCCGCGGATATCGTGCTCAGGCCCGCCGACGAGTACATCACCGCCTTCGTCAAGGAAGTGAACCGCGCCAGGGTGATCCATGTCGATGCGGTCATGGCGCCGCCGTCAGCGTCGGTGAAGTCCGGCGTTCGTATACCCACTGGGACAACCGTCGAGGAAGCCCTGCGGCAGCTATCGGCCGCCAATGCGTCCGCGGCCGCTGTCGTGTCTGGTGATGGTCAGGAGATCGGCAGCGTCAGCATGAGCGAGCTGATCCGCTGCCTCGTCGGTCAGGAGCCGGGCACATCGCAAGCGGCGTCGCCTGCGGCCGTGGCCGAGGCGATGTCGGCAATCCCGTGATCGGCGTGGAAACAGCGTTGCATTGAGCTCGAAACATGCGCGGTCGGACAAAATCTCGGCCGCGCATTTTTCTTTCGGACCAAGTGGTTACGCCTTCGGCATCCAGTTCTGGTCGAAGTCGGCGAAGGAGGTGGCGGGAAGCGGGCCGGCGGTCATCAGCGTGAAGTCGAAGGCGGAGCGCAGATCGGAGCCCAGCACATACTGCCGATGCACGCGCAGGAAATCGCGACGGATTTTGCGGTAGTGCTCACCCGTCAGCATGTGGCGCATGCGGATCGTGGCGATCGAGGCCTGCGGCGCATCGGCATGTCCGCAGAGCGCCACGACGCGCGACTTGTAGAAATGGATCACGTCGGTCAGACAGTGAATCTCGAGCCAGAAGATCTGGCGTGAGCGCGCAATCGCGCCAACCCGTGCGCGCAGGCTCTTTGCCGGTCGCAGCAGCGCGCACTGCAGAATGGCGCCGCCGAGCGTGACGAAGACCACCTGCTTATTCACGAAAAGCGCGGGCTCTTCCTCGACCAGCATGCCGATGACATGGCTGGCGACGCTCGATCCCATGCTGTGCGAGGTGATCAGATATTCGTCCGCATCCTCGCGCAGCGCGTCGCGCACCCGCGCCTTGCAACGGTCGAGCCATTGCACGATGGCGGGGTCGTCGAGCTTTGCCAGCGCTACCGCCAGATCCCAATCCGCGAAGAGATGCAGGGTGTGGAACCTTGCGGCGAAGGGCAGGAAGACGAAGCGGAAGAACATCACGCCAAGCAGCACGCTCCAGAGAAAGTTCCAGCGCTGAAGGCCGAGAAAATAGGGAGCGGCCGCGATCGTGGCGCTCAGCAGAAGTGCCAGCAGAACCAGCGCGAAGGGAAACACGAAGAACAGACCGAAGCGCCAGGCATGGCGGAAATAGCCGACGAAACCGCCCTGGAGGATGACGCTGGCGGCGCTGGCATAGCCAGAGACGAGACGCTGCAGAAGGCTCTTGTCGCTATATCTGCGCACGAGCTCGTTGTGATCGAAGACGAAAACGCGGCTCGACGTTCTCTCCCCCTGCGAGCCACAGTTGACATCGAAGGAACCGCCCTCTTTCAAGGCGCCGACATCGAGGTCGAGGTTCCAGGCCTTGGCGCTCAGCTTGGCGGACCGTGCATAGCGTGCATGGTGGGCCTTTGAATCGAGCGGCTCGAAACCGGGAAAATGCAGAACGACGCGTTTTTCCACCAGCGGATTGGCCACGGGGTTGATGGCAGCTCTTTGACTCAATGTTTATGACCCTGGCAGCAAATCGAAATGCGACGACCGGCCCTTATCGATGGGCCTTGTCGTTTTTTACGGACGATGGTGGACGGCAGACCACTGACATTCTCGGGGTGCGCACCAGTCCAGTCGCAAAGACTGAAACAGAAAACCCTTAAAAAATGAGTGGTCGTTTCGGAGGCTCATCTATGAGCCGACTATGGAAACAACAAGGCCTCTCACCTTTCTTTTCGTCAAAAGCGGCGAGTTGCCGCGCTTGGCTCGACATTTTTCGGGCGTCGGGGGGCATATCGATGGCGGCTTTCTTGCTGCGCATGGAAAATTGCGCGATATTTCAACGCACTGGATTGCGCACACGAGGGAGGCTGTTGGTGACCTGCGCCAAGAACATGGTTCAAGGATATCGCGGTTGAAGACGGCGCGGCGGCTTTCAGTTTCCGGCTCTCCAAGGGCGCGCGATCCGTCGGACGTACGTCCCGGCATCAGCCCCGTCGATATCGCCGATCACAACTCGCGAACGACGCTCGGTCTTCTGCGCCGCTTCGGCCCGCTGACCCGGCAGGAATTGTCGCGACGCCTCGGGCTGACGGAACCGGCAATCGCGGGGATCGTGCAGCGCCTGGCGAATGCAGGCCTAGTCGCGGGGCGCAAGCGCGCCAGCACGACGCGCTACGCGGCGCTGGAGTTCGCGCTCTGTCCCGACGCTGCCTTTTCGCTCGGAATCTCCATTGCTCCGGAGGGAGGCGAAATCGTTCTCATCGACCTTTCCTGCGCGATCCGCGCGCGCATCGGCTTCACCGATGTCAAGGAGATCGGTGAAGCGATCGAGAGCATCCGCCATGTGTGGTCGGGCAAGCTTGTCGGCTGCGGCGTAGCGCTTGCGCCCGGAGCAGTTATCAATCGGGCAACGCTTGAGGGCAGCATCGGCGAGGGGGTGCGGCCGCTTTACATGCTCGATGACAGCGAAGCCGCGATCGGTGCGGAACGCGCGCTCGGGATCGGCGATCCGGAGGGCGGACTGGTCACGATCCTGATCGACGATACGGTTCGCGCGGGGCTTCTCATCGGCGGCCGACCGTTTCGCGGCATTCATGGGCTCGCCGGCCAGATCGGCGATATGCGATCGGGCGTGGATGGCGCGACGCTGAACGAGGTTGCGACATCGCCCTCGCTTGAACGCTACATGGCGGCAGGAAACGCCTCGGCGGATGCGTGGATCACGGTTGCCGCGCGCCACCTCCACGAAGCGGTTCTGGCGATTTCCGGCTTCATCGCGCCGGGCGCGATTCTCATCGGCGGATCGTTGCCAGGTGACATTCTGGCCTCGGTGATATCGAGCATGGCGCGGGAGCGGGAAGAGAAAATCCGCGATCTGGTAATCGCCCCGTGGATCCCGGTGGTGCAGCCGGCGACCCATCCGAAAGACGGCGTGGTGCTGGGTGCCGCTCTCCGACCTTTCAACGAGACGCTGTTTCCCGCCTGAGAGCGTCAGCCGGCCGCGACCGCTGGCGCTGGCCATCTCTCCACACCGTTCGCGAGGCCACCGATCGGATTGCGGAACCGCTGCGCCGGTTCGGCCGATGGCAGGCCGAGACGATGCGCCAGCGGAATGGCCGCCGCGCCGAGTGCCGCTGCATCCTCGGAGCCCGCTGCGCGATGCAGCGACGGCGCCTTGGCGCCGAGGCGGCTGATCTCTTCGTGAACGTAGAGCAGCAGCTCGTCGATGATGCGGACGGGAAAACGACCGCCGATGAGAACACCCTCGGGATCGACGATCATGCCGATATGAACGATCGCCTGGGCGATCTTGACGCTGACCTTGCGCAGCCATGCGCTGACAAGCGCACGTCCGTTCGCATCGAGCGTCAAGAGGTCTGCCGGCGTAGATGCCTCAACACCGTTCCGTTTCAGGTGATCGAGCAGGATGAAGAGCGAGAACATTTCGCCGAGCGGCTGCGTGCTTCCGGCAAAGGGGCCGTCGTCGAACAGCACCGGAAGCCAGCCGATTTCGCCGCCGATCCCGCTGGCGCCCTTGTGGCGGATGCCGTCGATCACAAGACTGCCGCCCAGGCAGGCATTGGCCAGGATGTAGAAGAAGCTGCCGATCTCGGTACCAAGCCCGTATTCGATTTCCCCCAGAGCCGCCGCGTTGGCGTCATTGTCGATGAACACGGGGTGGTCGGAGATCGCTTCGAGCGCGCCGCGCACGTCATAGCCGCTCCAGCGCCGGTATTCCGGTGGAAAGCCGATGACGGGCACTTCGCCGAGCCAATCGGGAATGGCGAGTCCGATCCCGGCCAGCCGGCTTTCCTCGATGACCTTGCGTCGCCTGAACGAAGAGAGCGCATCGGCCATCAGCGCGACGAAATCATCCGGCAGCAGAAAGCGTGCCTCATGGTGAATGCGACCGCGCACCGTACCGACGGCGTCGACCGCGACGATGGTCAGGTGATCGCGGTCGATATTGGCGCCGATCGAAAACACGCCTTCCGGATCGATCTCCAGCTCGATCGCCGGCTGCCCGCGTAGCCCGTGCCGGCGCCGCGCCTCCATGACGAGACCTTCATCGAGCAGGCGCTCGACAATCCGCGTCACGGCCTGCTTGGTCAGCCGCGATCGCGCCGCCAGCTCGGTGCGCGAAATCGGCCCGCCGCGATGGATCGCGCTCAGGATCATGGCCCGATTGGCCGCCGCCGCCTGCTCAGGATTGGAGCCCGAAACCTGCAACTTCTGTCTTCTCCTCTTAGGTGTCGCACATGTTGAACTGCCACAAGACCTATCGAGTCTAAGTCATTGTGCCGTAAACGGAAAGAGCCCAGCCACTCCGTGACCGGGCTCCAACCATCCGTTGACCTCGGTTAGCGCGAAATCCACCAGCTCTTGACCTGGAACGGCATCAATCCCTCGACGGGCACATCGCGCATCGGCTCTTCCAGAATGCTCACCGTCCCCTCGTTGCGCCATCCCTGCGGCAGCGTCAGGCCGAAGGCGCCGCGGCGGCCGGCGGGCTCGTAGACGCGCAGGATCAGGCCATCGCCATCCTCGCACGGCTTGATCGCCGAGAGCGCCGCGTTGATGCCCGCAGCCTTGATCGGCTGCCATGCCCCGACGGCGCGGTCGGAGACGGCCATCGCCAGTAGCGGCTGGTTGAGGTCGTCGGCTTCCTCGCGCACGCCGCCCTCGTACCAGGAGCCCTCATGCGGCATCAGAGAGTAGGTGAAGCTCTGCAGCCCCTCATCGGCCAGCGGGTCGGGGTAGATGGGCGAGCGCAGCAGCGAGAGGCCGAGCACGTTGCCGCGGATGCTGTGCCCATACTTCGCGTCGTTGAGGATCGCGACGCCGAAGCCCGGCTCCGAGAGATCGGCGAAGCGATGCGCCGGCGCCTCGAACATCGCCGCGTCCCAGGACGTATTGGCGTGGGTGGGCCGCTCGACAACGCCATAGGCGCATTCGCAGGTGGCGCGCGCATTGCGCACGGCAACATCTGTCAGCGTGCGCAAGAAGGCGCGGCGGTCGTGCCAGTCGAGCTCGGTCTGGATATCCAGCCGGCGGGCGTTGGCGCCGAGCGACAGGATCTGCGTGATGCGCGAATGGCGCCAGGTGCGAACGATCCTGATCGCGGCGCGGTGCGCCGTGTTTTCGATCAGCTCGATGCTATCAAGCGCGGTGATCTCCTCGCCACGCGCGGCATAATCCTCCTCGACGTCCCAGGCGTCCCAGTTGCGTGGCTTGTCGGCCGGGTAGACGAACAGCCGGTTGCCGGCGCCTTCCAGCGCCTCGCGGCCGCTCGGCTTGTGCAGAATGCTCGCAATCGAGCCGTCCTTCGCCAGGGTCACCTTCAGCGTTTCGTTCTCAAGGTGGCTGCTGCTCGCCGAAAGGCCCGGTTGTGCCTTGAGCGAGGCGATGTCTATGACGGCGATGGCAAGCGGGGCGATGCTGTCGCGCGACGAGACGTGGCTGCCATCGGCGAGCGTCAGCCGCACGGGCCGTTCATCAAGCGACGGGTTGACCACCAGCACGTTGCTGCCGCTTCCCGATGGCAACTGCTTGGCGATGGCCGCGAGGGCGTTCGCCTGCGCCGCCTGGCCATCGGCGATCACGCCGTCGAGTTCTTCAGCGCTGTCGGCATAGACCTCGGCGATCGAGGAGCCCGGCAGAATGTCGTGGAACTCGTTTTTCAGAACGACGCGCCATTCGTTCTCCAGCGAGGCCGGCTTGTCGCCGCCCATGAGGTGCGCCAGTCCGGCAAGGGTTTCCGCCGTGATTAGGCTGCGCTCGGCCTTGCGGTGCAGGCGTTTGACGACGCTCTGGCTGGTCAGCGTCGCGCGATGCAGCTCGAGATAGATCTCGCCCTGCCAGGTGGTGAGCTCCTTTTCGGCGGCACTCTTGTGCGCGCCCTCGAAGAAGTCGTGCACCTTGGTCCAGCGCGCGGCGGGAAGCGCCGGGAAGGCGCGCAGCTGCTCTTCGCGGGCGATCATTTCCGGCGTCACGCCGCCGCCGCCGTCACCATAGCCGACGGCCAGAAGCGTCGTTTCGTGCTTGTCCTTCTGCTGGAAGTTCCGCCAGGTGGGCACGAAGCAGTCCGGCTGCACGAAGCCGTTATAGCCATGCATCGGATTGTCGAAGGTGTGGGTCAGCACCCGGCTGCCGTCGAGGCCTTCCCACCAGAAGAGGTCGGCCGGGAATTTGTTGGTCTCCGACCAGTTCACCTTGATCGTGAAGAAGCTCTTCATCCCGCCCTGGCGCAGAAGCTGGGGCAGGGCGCCGGAGAAGCCGAAGCAATCCGGCAGCCAGCAGACGGTGTGGCGAACGCCGAAGGTCTTTTCGAAATAGCGCTGGCCGTAGAGGATTTGCCGGCTGAGGCTTTCGCCCGTCGGCATATTGGTGTCGGGCTCGACCCACATGCCGCCGAGCGTTTCCCATTGCCCCTCCTTCACGCGCTCGACGATGCGCTTCAGAAGTTCGGGATCGTCCTCGGCGATCTGGTTGTAATAATGCGCCGTCGACTGGTTGAAGCGGAAGTCGGACGACTGCTCCATCAGCGAGAGCGCGGTATGGAAAGTGCGGCGCATCTTGCGGCGGGTCTCGCGGTAAGGCCACAGCCAGGCAAGGTCGATATGCGCGTGACCGGTGAGCGCGATCTCGCCCTGCGGCGGGAAGCGTTCGCGCAGCTGCTTCAGCTCCTTGATCAGCGTGTCGTAAGCCGCGACCACGCTGGCGCGCTGCCCCTGGTTGAGGCCTTCGGGAGCGGTTTCGAGTTCCGGCAGCTGCCAGATTTTCCGCTGGCCGACCGATGGCGACATGCGCGCGATATAGGCGGCCGTCGCCGAGGGCCAGTCGAGCCCGCGCATGGCGGCTTCGGCGATATCGATCAGATGCGGAATGACCTCATGTCCTTCAAGCGTGTCGACCGCCTCCGAGATCTGGCGCAGCAGCAGCCACAACCGGTCGACCGGCCCGTCCAGCCACAAGAGGTTCGCCCGCTCGAGCCTGGGCGCGCGGACGGGCTCGCCGAACGGCAGGCGCGCGACCGTTTCCGAGGAGACTTTGATCCGGCGCGACGTCAGGCGGAATTCCTGGTGGTAGGGGTCGAGGCCAAGCCGCGTTTCGTCTCCAGCCTCGTCGGTGATGGTGATCAGGCTTTCGCCGCCGAGATTGAGGCTGAGGCGCGCTTCCTCGACCGGCCAATGTTCCGGCACGCGCGCCGAGGCTGCGAAGCTCACCGTGCCATCCTTGCGCGGCCATGCGGCGCCGACCGCGATCGGCTCGCCGTCGAAGGTCCAATCGCTGATCTGGACGGTTTCACGGGCGCGCCAGTGTTCGAGTTCCGACATGCGGACGCGGATGCGGTCGAGGCGTTGGGCAAGCGTAAGCGACATGATCATATCCTGAGGTTTGAAAAGACATCAGCCCTTGACGGCACCGGCCGTCATGGCGCCGAGAATGAGGCGTTGGAGCGAAAGAAATGCGACGATAGCGGGGACGACAGACACGAGGCAGGCGGCCGCCAGCAGCTGGATCGAACTATCGTTCTGGGTGCCGGCATATTGGAAAATGCCGACGCCGATCGGCATCAGCGCCTCCTTGCTGATCAGCAGGAAGGGCACGAGGAATTGCGACCAGCCGGCGATGACGGAGATGATGAAGGCGGAAGCGATCCCCGGTGTCGAGAGTGGCAGAATGATCCGCCAGAAGACCCCGAAATGGCTGCACCCGTCGATCAGCGCTGCCTCATCGAGGCTCCGCGGAATGCCGTCGATGAAGCCCTTGAGGATCCACGTGACCATCGGGACGGCGAGCGCGATATAGACCATCGTCGCGCCGAAATGGCTGTCGGTGAGGCCGATCTTGGCCATGTAGCGATAGAGCGGCACCATGATGACGAGCGGCGAGATCATCTGGAAGGCAAGCAGCACCATCATCCATGGCCCTTTGCCGCGAAACGGAAAACGCGAGAAGGCATAGGCCGCTGGCAATGCCACGATCAGGCAGCCGATCGCGCTCGAGGCCGACAGGATGAGCGCGTTCCAGAGATAGCCCGCGAATTTATCGGAGGAGAGGATCGCGATGAAATTGTCGAGCGTCGGCGACTTGGGAATCAGCCTGGAGACGCCGAGAAACACTTCCTTGCGGGTGCGCAGGGCCAGCGACAGCAGCCAGACAAGCGGCCAGGCGAAGAAGAGGAAGGTAATCAGCATGAAGAGATAGCTGAAGAGGTCGCCGATACGTTCCTGTCTCGAATTGATCATTGGGGTTCTCCCTTCGGCAGGAAGCGGGCATAGATGAGCGCCAGGCTGAGGCTGATGACAAGCATCAGGATAGACAGAACCGCGCCGGCCGCCAGATCGTAATTCCGGAAGACGACGTTGAACGTATAAAGCGACAGAACCTCGGTCGCCCGGCCCGGGCCGCCACCGGTCAGCGAGATGATCGCATCGAAGGTGTTCAGCGTCTGGATGGTGATCAGGATCATGTTGACGAGGATCGCCGCGCGCAACTGTGGGAGGGTGATGTAGATCATCCGCTGCCAGGGATTGGCGCCGTCCATTTCGGCGGCCTCATAGAGTTCCGGATCGATCGCCTTGATGGCAGCATACATGACGACCATCGAAAAGGCCGTTCCGCGCCAGACGTTGGAGATGACGACCGACCACATGACCATGTTCGGGTCGGACAACCACTGAACGGGCGAGGCGCCGAGCATCCTGAGCAGGCTGTTGAGGCCGCCGAAGGGCGCCTCGTTGAACAGCATCTTCCAGATGATGCCGCCGGCGATGCCCGGCACCACCCAGGCGACCAGCGCCGTGGTGCGCACGATGGTCGAGCCGAACAGGCCGCGTTTTTCGCTGCGCACGACTACCTGCGCAATGAACAGGCCGAGCACCTGCTGGGCAATGACACTGGACCCGGTGAAGACGAGCGTCACCCAGAGAATCTGCAGCAGCTCCGGCTTCGAAAGCGTGTTGGCGATCGTCCGCAGCGTGTACTCTTCGTCGTTGCCGACGATCGATATGTTGGTGAAGGCAAAGCGGAAGACGTCGATCAGCGGATAGAGATAGAAGACCCCGAGAACCAGGATCAGCGGCATCAGCCAGGGCGCGGGCGAGGGGTAGAATTTTCGCGCGGCAAGCCTGCTTCCGGTAGGCGCAGTCTCGGCCGCAATGCTGAGATTGGTCATCGATCCGTCCGGTCATGTGTCATTGAGATCAGGCAATCGGCATCGGTGGCGCGGGTGAGGTTACCCCGCGCCACCGATCATCAGCTCAGCTCCGTTTGAAGGCGCTGAGCGAGGCGGTGAAAGCCTCGTCGACGGCGGCTTCCGTCGCCTGCGTGCCTGTCAGCACCTTGCCCATCATGATCTGGATCTGGTTGGAGATTTCGGGATAGACGGCGGCACCCGGTCGCGCCTGTCCGACCTTCAGGGCTTCGGCGAAGGTCTTGTTTGCCGGTGTCGAGAAGACCTCGTACTTGTCGTAGAGATCGGCGCGCGTCGGCAGCTGTTCCTGCAGCGCGTTGGCCGGTCCCATGTAGACTTCGCGGGCAAGGTCGGCGCAGACCTTCACCTTGGCGGCATCCTTGCTGAAGGCGGCAACAGTCCAGCCGCCGGTGCCGGTCGAGCGCTCATTGGCGGTCGGGCCGGGAAGGGGAGAGAAGGTCCACTTGGCGAACTCGTCTTCGTCGAGCGCCGTCTTCAGCTGCGCATACTGCCAGTTGCCGCCAACGAAGAGCGCCGTCGTTCCGGCGGCCGCAGCGGCATTGAAATCGTCATAGCTGCCGAGCGTCGCGACACGCTTGGGAGCCGCACCCGATTCCACCAGATCGCGATAGTAGTTCACGGCCTTGATGAACTTCTCGCGGTTGTCGCCCTCGCCGAAGATCGGCTTGCCTTGGTCGTCGACCAGCTTGCCGCCCTGTCCCCAGAAGTTGGCGAGCCAGTCGAAGGTCGTGCCCTCGTAGCGGCTGCCGTTGAAGAGAATGCCCTCCATGCCTTCGTCGACGGAGTGCAGCGCGGCCTTTTTCAGGTCGTCCCAGGTCTGAGGCGCGTCGGGCACAATCTCCTTGTTGCGGTAGAGGACGCGCAGGTCGGTCGACCACCACCAGGCATAGATGTTACCGTCATCACCGGTGATGCCCTCGCGGATGAAGGGAAACAGCTGGCCGATTTCTTCCTTGCTGAAATAGGGCGAGAAGGATTGCAGCACACCGGATTTCTTGAAGAGCGGCAGCACGAAGGAATCGACCGCGGCGCAATCGGGTGCCGAACCGGACTTCGCCTGCTCGAGCATGCGCGCCTGCTCTTGGCCGATATCACCAGACATCATCTGCAGCTCGATTTGCCAGTCGGGGCGCTTGGCGATGAAGTCGTTGAAGAGCTTGCTGTAGCCCTCGGCATAAACAGGCTCGTTGTTGCGCGGCCCGTCTGTCGTCATGCGGAAAATGAGCTTGTTGGGTGCATCGGCCTTGCCGACGATGTCGCCCGTGATCAGATCCTGAGCCGCCGCGATAACAGGCGCGGCCAGGAACGAACCCGCCAGAAGGGCGAGCATGATTGCCTTGTTCTTCACCAGTATTTCCTCCCGATTCAGGATCCCATCCGAGCCCGCTGCCTCCACAACAACGGACCTCCTCCGATCCATCGACTAGATTAAGTCACTTTTCTTTTGTGTCAAGCAGGTCGAAGAGCGTGCGCGTCTGCACGCCTCGCGACAGTGGAATCTGCGCGGTTTGGATGGTGGTAGGGGAGAACTCGATTGGCCTTGCATCTGCCGCATCGGCACAGCATCTTCCGATGGAGGAAACGCCATCGGGGGAAGTCTAATGAACGCAGTTCACAGGTTCGTATCTGCCGGAATAGTGGCAATCTTGGCCGCGCTGACGTCCGCATGCACGACGGGCCCCAACCATAATCCGGCCGATAACTTTTATAATCCTCGAACGTCGGCGAACCCGGCTTGCGACGCCGGATTTAGGCCGACCAACAACTGGACGTGCAGCTACTGAGTTTCACGCCAAGCTGTCGGCATCGCAACTCGGGCAGCTCAATCATGCGATGCCGCAAGCGCGATTGAATCCGCGACCTCGATGCAGCGATCGGACAGAATGGCCGTTGCCACGCGCAGATAGTTTCCCGGCAGCAGTGAGAATTTCGCGCCCGGATGCACGGCGATCCCACGTGCTGCAAGCGTCACCATCGCGAACGGCTCCGAGGAGACAGGCACCCAGGCGCATAGGCCGGCACCATGCGCGGCGTTTATGTTTCGGTCGCGCAATGCCTGCACTAGATCATGGCGACGTCGAGCGTAGATGTCGCGCGCTTTGCGCACCGTCTCCTGAGTCTCCTGATCGCGGATCAGCCATGCGCCCGCCGCCTGCAGGATGCGGCTCGTCCAGCCGGCGCTGAAGCTGCGGAACGACTGGATCTGCTCGACGATCGCACGCGAGCTCGACAGGGCCGCCAGGCGCAGGTCCGGCCCATGGGTCTTGGAGAAGGAGAATATGTGGATCACCCGATCAGGGAAGATATTCCCCATCGATTGCCTCGGTGCATCGGAGATATCACCGACGCCATCATCTTCCACGATCAGCGTATCGGCACCGCGCAAGACGTCGGCCAGGCTTTGCATACGTGCGCTCGTGACGGTCTGGCCGGTGACTGAATGGATGCGCGGTTGGAATATGAAGGCGACGGGGCGATAGGCCATGGCCTGGCGCAATGACGAGGGCAGTGGACCCTCATTGTCGCACTCCACAGGAATGATGCGCGCCCCGCGATCTTCGAGAATATCAAGCAGACGCATGGCAGTCGGGTTCTCGATCGCGACAGCGGCGCCGGGCATGACAAGCGCATGCATCAGCGTGTAGACGGCGTTGTAGCCGCCGTTGGTGGCGAGAAAGGCCTCGGGTTCATAGGGCCATGTCTCCCTCACCGCCGCCTCTAGCTCAGGCAGAATGCGGTTGCGCTCATAGCTGTTGAGATTCTCCGCGGATGCGCCGTAGACCATAGCGGCCTCAAGCTTCGGCAGAAGCGTCACGTCGGGAACGGCCGCCGTCAGGTTCAGCACGCCCTCGCCGTAGTTGCCGGAGCTCGCCAGTCGCTCCGGCTTGGCGACGAAGCGGTCGCCGCTCACCCAGGTCCCGTTGCGCCCGCGGCCGCTGATGATCTTCTGGCGCCGCAATTCGCTCCACGCTTCGGAGATTGTGGCCGGGCTGATACCGAGCGCAAAGGCTAGATCGCGAATGGCTGGAAGCTTGGTGCCGACGGGCAGCGCACCGCCTCGGATGAGGGCGCTCGTCTCGAGTGCGATCCCGCGAATCGTCCGATCGGTTATTTTTTGGGCAAACCACGCCGCATCCCGACTATCGCTCATTTTTGCACCGTATTTAATGTTCAATAACGTAATAACATTTGATCGGCTTCATTTGAACATTTAACGATGCGCCAGACAAGAAATTTCGAGAGTGAATGCAGATGCCGATCACACTTCGCCTTGCCCTTCGCGACTGGGACTACATGACCCCTCTCATTCTCGGCGACGTCGCGTCGTCGAAGCTCGACGTCAAGGTCGAGCGCATCGGCACCCTGGTCTCGCATGTCGGCAAGAGCGACACTTGCGACGCAGCCGAAATGTCCTTCAGCCGCTACACCCAGCTGCGCTACGATGGTGACCACAGCGTCGTCGGCATTCCGAACTTCATCATGCGTGGCTTCCGCCATCGCTGCGTCATCACCATGAAGGACAGCCCGATCACCGAGCTGTCGCAGCTTGCAGGCAAGCGCATCGGCGTCACCGGCTGGCGCGACTCGGGCAATACCTGGACGCGCGCCGCCGTGCGTCGCGAAGGCGTTCAGGTCGAGGACGCGATGTGGTATGCTGGCCGCCTGACGGAAGCGCATCCCGTTGTCGATCGGCTCGACGGCTTCGGTCGCCCCGGCCTCATCGAAGCCGCCCCTGGCGAACGCCCGATGGTCGACCTGCTGCGTGAAGGCCAGCTCGACGCGATCTTCACGCCGTTCATGCCGGATGGCTATTTTGCCAATGGTTCACCTTTCCGGCAGGTTCTGTCCGATTTCCGTGGTGCCGAGCGTCGATATTTCGACGAGGTGGGTTATGTACCCGGCATGCACCTCATCGGCATCAAGGCTGAGATCGTGGAAGAGAACCCCTGGATCATTGCAGAGCTCAGCCAGCTGATCGAGGAATCGCAGCGCATGTGGCTGAACAAGCGCCGCAAATATGCCGACACGTCGCCGTGGATGTTCGACGAGCTCCTGAAGACCTCTCTCGAACTCCCTGCGAACTGGGATGAAAACGGCCTTGCCGCCAACGAGAAGATGATCGCCGATTTCTCGGCCGAGCTGCACGCCCAGGGCATTCTCGCTCGCGAGATGACGCCGCTTGAGCTCTTCCCGTTCGATACCGACGGCAGCCGTACGGGTACCAACCTCTAACCGCATGCAACCAAGACAGCATTAATAAGGGGAATGAACATGTTGCTGAAGAAAATGACCTACCTCGTCCTGGCAAGCGCCGTGGCCGCCAGCGCCGCGATGGCAGAGGACGCGGCCTTGCCGAAGCCCGCGCTCAACGCCGCGCTGCACGACAAGCTGCCCGACGCGATCAAGACCTCGGGCAAGATGATCTCCGTCAACAACGGTTCGTTCCCTCCCTATGAAATCGTTACCGGCACCGTCATGACCGGCGCCAGCGCCGACCTGACCGAAGCTCTCGGTGCCGTCCTCGGCGTCAAGATCGAGCATGAAACGGTCGGCGGCCTGCCGGCGCTTCTCGCCGGCGTCAACTCCGGTCGCTACCAGTTCGCCTTCGGCCCCGTTGGCGACTACAAGGATCGCGAAGCGTCCAACGACTTCGTCGACTGGGTTCAGGAATTCGTCGTCTTCGCGACCGTGAAGGGCAACCCGAAGGGCATCACCTCGCTCGACACGGCCTGTGGCCAGCGCATCTCCGTCATGGCTGGCGGCTCGGCCGAGCGCGTGATCAAGACCCAGTCGGACAAGTGCAAGGCCGACGGCAAGAGCGGCGTCGAAGTCCAGTCCTACACCGACCAGCCAAGCTCGATCCTCGCCGTGCGCTCCAAGCGCGCCGACGCCTTCTTCTCCTCGCAGGCGCCGCTCACCTATTTCGTCAGCCAGGCAAACGGCCAGCTCGAACTGACCGGCGTTGGCCAGAAGAACGGCTTCGAAGACATCTTCCAGGGCGCCGTCGTTCCCAAGGGCTCGCCGCTCGACCCTATCCTGATCGACGCCATCAAGGTACTGATGGCCGACGGCAGCTATGCCGCGATCATGAAAAAGTGGGGCCTTGAGAACAACATGATCAAGGAACCCGGCCTCAACCTCGGCGGACAGCTTCCCAAATGAGCACCAACACCACGACCAATGCACCGCCTTCGCGCGGTGCTGACTTCCGCGACGTCGTTACCGCGCATACGCCGTTCAGAACGGGACGCCTCGTTCTCTGGGCGGTCATCGCCATCGTCGTCATCGATTTCGTCTGGATCGTCGCCAACAACGAGAATTTCGGCTGGCCGGTCGTTGCCCAATACTTCTTCGACCCGACCGTCATCAGCGGCCTCTATGTCAGCCTTGGCTTGACTGTCATCGCGATGATCCTCGGCGTCGCGCTCGGCCTGATCATCGCGATCATGCGCATGTCGAACGACCGGTTGGCGAAAGGCTTTGCCTCGCTGTTCATCTGGTTCTTCCGCGGCACGCCGCTGCTGGTGCAGCTGATCTTCTGGTACAACATGTCGACGCTCTTTCCGCAGCTGTCGATATCAGTTCCCTTCGGCCCATCGCTCATCAGCTGGGACACCAATGCGGTGATCACGCCGATGACGGCTGCCATTGTCGGCTTGGCGCTGAACGAAGCGGCCTACATGGCCGAGATCATTCGCGGCGGCCTTCTGTCGGTCGATCGCGGCCAGGCCGAAACCGCCGAAGCC
The DNA here is from genome assembly GCF_017741935.1 of Rhizobium sp. 16-449-1b. Taxonomy (GTDB): domain Bacteria; phylum Pseudomonadota; class Alphaproteobacteria; order Rhizobiales; family Rhizobiaceae; genus Rhizobium. The sequence continues at coordinate 724,802 of NZ_JAGHMH010000028.1, forward strand.
TTCGGCATGACCAAGGGCAGGGCGCTGTGGCGGATCATCATCCCGCAGGCGATGCGCTCGATTGTTCCGCCGACGGGCAACCAGCTGATCAGCATGATCAAGGCGACGTCGCTCGTCAGCGTCATCGCCATGGCAGATCTGCTCTACTCCGTGCAGTCGATCTATAACCGCACCTTCGAGATCGTCCCGATGCTGCTGGTCGCCGTCATCTGGTACCTGCTCATCACCTCAGTCCTGAATATCGGCCAGAGCTACATCGAAGCCTATTACGGCCGTAGCGAACGCCGCAACGGCGCGACCGTCAAGCCGGCCGCCGCCGCTGCAGAGGAGGCAAGCCATTGACCGCCGTCTCCAATACCAAGCCGCTGGTTCAGGCGCGCAATGTCCACAAGTCCTTCGATCATCTCGAAGTGCTCAAGGGCATCGACCTCGACATCATGCCCGGCGAAGTCGTCGTCGTTCTCGGCCCGTCGGGCTCGGGCAAGTCGACCTTCCTGCGCTGTATCAACCATCTCGAGTCCATCCAAAAGGGATACATCGAGGTGGATGGCGAGCAGATCGGCTACCGGGTGCGCAAGGATCGGCTGGAGCGGCTGTCGCCCAACGGCATCGCTCGCCAGCGCCGCAAGATCGGCATGGTGTTCCAGCAGTTCAATCTCTATCCGCACATGACGGTGCTGCAGAACATCATCGAGGCGCCTGTCGGCGTCCATGGTGAGAACCGCAAGGATGCGATCGAAAACGCCAAGCAGCTTCTGCAGCGTGTCGGCCTTTCGGAGAAGGCGAATGCCTATCCCCGCCAGCTCTCCGGCGGCCAGCAGCAGCGCGTGGCGATCGCCCGAGCGCTCGCGATCAAGCCGAAGCTGATGCTCTTCGACGAGCCGACTTCGGCACTCGATCCCGAACTCGTCGGCGAAGTGCTGTCGACGATGCGCGATCTCGCCAAGCAGGGCCTGACGATGATCGTGGTCACCCACGAGATCGGCTTTGCCCGCGAAGCGGCCGACCGGGTGGTGTTCATGGACGGTGGCGTCGTGGTCGAGCAGGGCAAGCCCGAGGATGTGATCGGCAATCCGCAGCATCCGCGCACGCAGGCCTTCCTGTCGCGCTTTCTCTGACGTCCAGCTCATCCGGCGCAAAGCCGCTCATGATGCAATCGAAGACCCGGCCGGCCCTCTCATGGGGCCGGTAGCGGACCACGCATGCAAAGAATTGGAACGGACATGACCATCGACAACGATTTCGCCCGCCTTTCGGATTTCGAGCCCATGGACGCCGAACTGCGCGCCATCCGCCAGCATCTGCACGCCCATCCCGAACTGTCGTTCGAAGAGACGGAAACCGCACGCTTCGTCGCCGAAAAGCTCGAGGGGTGGGGCTATGAAGTGACCCGCAACGTCGGTGGCAACGGCGTCGTCGCCCGCATGACGCAGGGCGCCGGCAAGAAGAGCATCGCGATCCGCGCCGACATGGACGCCCTGCCGATCACCGAGCAGACCGGCAAGCCCTATGCCAGCCAGATTCCCGGCAAGATGCATGCCTGCGGCCACGACGGCCACACGACGGTGCTTCTCGGTGCTGCCGAATATCTGGCGCGCACCCGCAAGTTCAACGGCACGGTCAACCTGATCTTCCAGCCCGCCGAAGAGGCCGGTGGATTCAGCGGTGCCCAGGCGATGATCGACGACGGTCTGTTCGAGCGCTTCCCGTTCGACGCCATTTTCGGCCTGCACAACCACCCCGGCGCGCCTGAAGGCAGCTGGCTGATGCGCTCGGGTCCGCTGATGGCGGCTGCCGATACGGTCGAGATCAAGATCACGGGCAAGGGCGGCCACGCATCGCGTCCGCACTTGACGATCGATCCCGTCGTCGTCGCCTGCAACCTCGTCGTCTCGCTGCAGACGGTCATCTCGCGCAACGTCGATCCGACGCAGACCGCTGTCGTCACGGTTGGCGCCATCCATGCCGGCGAAGTGGCAAACGTCATTCCGGAAAGCGCGAGCATGCTTCTGACTGTGCGCTCGTTCGATCCGAAGGTCCGTGAGATCCTCGAAAAGCGCATTCGGGCGCTGACGACGTCGCTGGTCGAAGGTTTTGGCGCCACCGTCGAGATCGACTACGCCTACGGCAATCCGGTCGTCGTCAACTCCGAGAAGGAAACCGAGTTTGCCCGCATGGTGGCCGAGGAACTGGTGGGCGAGGGCAATGTCGCGCTTTGCCCGCTGATCCCGGGCAGCGAAGACTTTTCGCACTTCCTGCAGCACAAGCCCGGCAGCTTCCTGCGCCTGGGTAACGGCATGAACTCGGCGATCCTGCACAGTGCCAAATACGACTTCGCCGACGACAGCCTAACGGCGGGTGCTGCAATGTGGGCGCGCCTCACGGAACGCTACCTCGACGAGTAATCGTCCGACATCGAATTCTCCCAAGAAACGAAGAAGGGGCGCCTGCAACAGGCGCCCCTTCTTTCATGTCATGCAGGCTTTTACATCATGCAGGCCGCGGCGCGGATGCGCCCTCGGCCGAAATTCCACTATTGGTTGGACGAGGCGGCGGATTTGTCCGCGGCCACCTGCGTCTGCGCCATTGCCTTCACGAGCGCCACGATCTTTTCGCGCAGCTGCGTGTCCGTGATCTTGATGAACGCCTTGTTGAGCGCGAGCCCTTCCTTGGAATGCAGGAATTCCGCGACCGGATCGGTCGTTGCCGTCAGATCGAGACCGGCGAGCGACAAAGGCTCCGACGGATCCTGCTGAAAGAAGAAACTTGGCGTGGTGTTCAGAACCTCAGCGATACGCTGCAGCCGGCTGGCGCCGATCCGGTTCATTCCCTTTTCGTACTTCTGCACCTGCTGGAACGTCACGCCGATCTGCTCGGCCAACCTTTCCTGGCTTAGTCCCAGCAACTGCCTGCGCATCCTCACTTGGGAACCCACATAGCTATCGATTGCATTCGGTGTCTTTGCATTCATCCTGTATTTCCTATGCCGGAATCAAAGCGAAACAGTCCCCGGCAAACCGGCTCTATCCAGCAACAACAGTTTGTCTTAGCAAGCGATCAAATTCAACCTCAGGATTATGACGATAAGGTGATCTGTCATTAAAAAGCGTTTAGATACCCTCTATACGTGCGGATAGTTCAATCTCTACCGCCGAAGCGGATCGGCCGGACCACACGGTCGACAATCTTCAACGTACGGTCGGGCTGGATCATGTAGGTCTCCTCGACCTGCTGCCCATACTGGTCGATGAAGTCGTGCGGGAAGGTCGAGCCGATCGGCGATTTGGTGAGCTTCGTCCGGGGCTGGCCGCTATAGATGATGCTGCCGGGAATAGGCGTCAGGCCGGGTGCGGAATAGTTCTTTCCGGTCGTGCATCCTGCCAGAAGAACCAGGGCGACAATCCCAACCACAGTTCGTTTCATCGCACCCTCACATCTTCGCTTCGCTTGACCTGTGCATATATGGTCGCGGCTTGGAATGGACAGGCGCTAGCGGCTTATCCCGGATGTTTTTTGATGGCGGCGGCACACCGCCATCGCCTCTCGCGTGCGCCGCTCGCCTAGAGCAGTCCGCGTTTTGCCAGATTGGCCATCAGCGCACCGATGCCGAAAGTCCACGGCGCGCAGTCGTTCGAGCGGCGCACCGTATTGACGAGCGAGCCGAGCCCGGCCGACGAAATCTCCACGACGTCGCCGATCTTGTGGGTAAAACCCTGGTTCGGCGCGTCGCGGTCCTGGGTCGGGGCAAACAGCGTGCCGAGAAACAGCATGAAACCATCGGGATACTGATGATGCGCGCCGCAGGTCTGGCGCACGAGATCGGTCGGGTCCCGGCTGATCTTCGACATCGAACTCTTGCCATGAAGCACGAAGCCATCTTCGCCGGTTACCTTCAGGTCGAGTTCGGCGCTGCGCACCGCATCGAGGTCGAAGCTCTTGTCAAGCAGGCGGATGAAGGGGCCGATGGAGCAGGAGGCGTTGTTGTCCTTCGCCTTGCCGAGCAGCAGCGCCGAACGTCCCTCGACATCGCGCAGGTTGACGTCGTTGCCGAGCGCCGCGCCCCGGATCTCGCCACGGCTGTTGACAGCGAGCACGATCTCCGGCTCCGGATTGTTCCAGGTCGAGACCGGATGCAGGCCGACGTCGGCACCCCAGCCGACGGAGGAGAGCACCGGTGCCTTGGTGAAGACTTCCGCATCCGGGCCGATGCCGACCTCCAGATATTGCGACCACATGCCTTCCTCGATCAGCGCCTGCTTAACCGTGGCTGCTTCCGGCGACCCGGCCTTCAGATTGTTGAGACTACCGCCGATCAGCGTGCTGACGCGTTCGCGGATCGCGGCAGCCCGGTCGGGATTGCCCGCCGCCTTCTCCTCGATCACCCGCTCGATCATCGATTGCGCGAAGGTGACGCCGCAGGCCTTGACCGCCTGCAGATCGATCGGCGCCAGCAGGTAGGGGCGCGACGCATCCGGCTTGCCGGTGCTGTTTGCGGCGATGTCCTCGAGCGTTCCAAGCGACTTGCCGTTAGCCGAGCGAACGAAGGCCACGAGATCAGGTCGCTCCAGAAGCGCGCTCATCGTGGGCACGTCCTTCGAGGTGATATCGATCACCTGTTGATCGCGGATCGTCACGAGGCTGGGGCCTTCGGCGGCAGGGTTCCAGACGCGGCCAACGAACAGACCGCCCGAAGCGGCGGCGTCGAGAAGGGTATGAGGCATGATAATGTTCCGTCACGCGAGCGATGGACGCGCTCTATGAGCCAGGGGATGCGCCGCCCTCCAACCCAGCGGCAGCAAAATCGATCATATTCGCCGACGCCGGGCAAGGCCGGAATGCTGGAGAATGATCGCCTATCCGCGAAAACGCTCATGGGCCGGCGCCTATCCAGACACCGGCCCATGATTGATGTCGTCGGTTAGTGGTTATCGCGCGGGATCCCCTTGGTCTGGGCGATCCGCTGATACTTCACCGCCGGCTCCAGCGCCGCGCCAGTCTCCATCTGCCCGACATAGGAGCGCTGGATTTCCTGCCACGGCGTCTGGCTTTCCGGATAGACATAGCCGCCGGCGGCAACCAGTTCCGCGCGTCGCTTGGCGATCTCTTCGTCGCTGATCAGGATGTTGGCGGTTCCCTTCTTCAGGTCGATGCGCACCTGATCGCCCGTCTGCAGGATCGCAAGACCACCACCGGCGGCCGCTTCCGGCGAAGCGTTGAGGATCGAGGGCGACCCTGACGTGCCCGACTGGCGACCATCGCCGACGCAGGGGAGCGACGAGATGCCCTGCTTCAACAGGTAATCCGGCGCGCGCATGTTCACCACTTCGGCAGCACCCGGGTAACCGATCGGGCCGGCGCCGCGCATGAAGAGGATGGTCGCGGCGTCGATCGCGAGCGACGGATCGTCGATGCGGTGGTGGTAATCCTCCGGCCCGTCGAAGACGACGGCGCGGCCGGTGAAGGCTTCCGGGTCATTGGGATTGGAGAGGTAGCGGTCGCGGAACTCCGGCGAGATGACGCTGGTCTTCATGATCGCCGACGAGAAGAGATTGCCCTTCAGCACGCGGAAGCCGGCGCGCTCTTTCAGCGGCCGGTCGAACGGCCGAATGACCTTTTCGTCCTCGATCATCGAGGCCGTGTAGTTCTCCCCGACCGTCTTGCCGTTGACCGTCATCGCGTTGGTGTCGAGGTGGCCATGCTTGATCAACTCGCCCATGACGGCGGGGACGCCGCCGGCGTGGTAATAATCCTCGCCGAGATATTCGCCTGCCGGCTGCAGGTTGACGAGCAGCGGGATTTCCTCGCCATGGGTCTGCCAGTCATCGACCGAGAGCTCGACGCCGATATGGCGGGCAAGGGCGTTCAGATGGATCGGCGCGTTGGTGGAGCCGCCGATCGCCGAGTTGACCTTGATCGCGTTGATGAAGGCTTCCCTGGTCAGGATATCGGATGGCTTCAGATCCTCGCGTACCATCTCGACGATCCGCAGGCCGGTCTCGTAGGAGATTTCCTGGCGGTCACGATACGGCGCGGGGATGGCAGCGGCGCCCGGCAGCTGCATGCCGAGTGCTTCGGCAAGCGAGTTCATTGTGGTCGCCGTGCCCATCGTGTTGCAATAGCCGGTCGAAGGGGCGGAGGAGGCGACGAGCTTGACGAAGCCCTGGTAGTCGATCTCGCCACGCGCCATCATCTCGCGCGCCTTCCAGACGATCGTGCCCGAGCCCGTACGCTCGCCGCGGAACCAGCCGTTCAACATCGGGCCGACGGACAACGCGATCGCAGGGATGTTCACGGTTGCCGCGGCCATCAGACAGGCCGGCGTGGTCTTGTCGCAGCCGATCGTCAGCACCACGCCGTCGAGCGGATAGCCGTAAAGCACCTCGACGAGGCCGAGATAGGAGAGGTTGCGGTCTAGGCCGGCGGTCGGGCGCTTGCCGGTTTCCTGGATCGGATGCACCGGAAACTCGATGGCGATCCCGCCCGCATCGCGGATGCCTTCGCGCACGCGCTTGGCGAGTTCGATATGGTGGCGGTTGCACGGCGACAGGTCGGAGCCCGTCTGCGCGATGCCGATGATCGGCCGGCCCGACTGCAGCTCTTCCTGGCTGAGGCCGAAGTTCATGTAGCGCTCGAGGTAGAGCGCCGTCATGTCGGGATTGGCCAGATTGTCGAACCAGGCGCGGGAGCGAAGCTGCGGGCCCCCGGTCTTCTCGTCGATTGCGGTGTTGCTGGATGAGGCGGGTGTTTTCTCGACCACGATCATTTTCCTTGGTTTTGCTGCGGTATAGTCATGCGGTTAGCCGATCGGTACCTCCAAGTATCATCGGTAACATGGCGGATTGTCGGCGCGCGAAACGGCTCACGTCACTCCGGCAACGTTTACGGCGCTGCCTCCTCAGGCCGGAACGTACTGCGAGATGAAGCGCGCGTCGCGACGGAAATCGGATGGCGACATGCCGGCGATATGGCGGAAGGATTTGTTGAAGGCGCTGATCGAGCCAAATCCGCTATCCATCGCCACCTGCAGCACATTCGCCTCTTCGTTCATCAGCATCGCCTGCGCGCGAGACAGCCTGAGCAGGTTGACATATTTGCTGAGCGTCATGCCCGTCGTCTTCTTGAAGAGGTTCATCGCGTATTTCGGATGCAGGTCGGCGGCGCGGGCGATGTCGACCGAATCGATCTCGTGCAGGAAGTTCAAGGCAATGAAATCGCACATGCGCGCGACGCTGCGCGAGGATTGCGGATAGGCCTGCTCCACATCATCCGTCGCCGAAAGCCCGTTGGGCGCCAGCATCGAATAGGGCTCGAGCACGATGCGCTCGATGCGCAGAAGCATCTCTTCCACGGCATGCTGCGCCTTGGCGGCATCGCCGGATTTCGCATAGGCCACCCAGCGCGGAAAGTTCTCGATGTCGGCGGCATCGGTGGCGGACGTGAAGAGAATCTCGCCCTTCATCAGCCGGCTCGAAATGTTGATCGGCACACGCATGCGGAAGAAATAGACCAGCGGCAGATGTCCGCCGGCATAGATCGAATCATCGCTGCTCTCGTCCATCTGGTGCGGCTGCCCGCCCCAGAACAGGCACATGTCGCCGGCCTTCATGCTGATGTCGTGGCCGTTCATGCGGTAGTGCACCTCACCACGCATGATGTAGTTCAGCTCCACCTGCACATGCCAATGCGGCATGAGCATTGGCGGCGGATGGTTGTGAAACATCTGGAGTGCCGTCGGCAATCCCTCGATGCTGCTCGCTCCCGGCTGGTAGACAGCCCTCTGCTCAATCTTACTTTCCGCCAAATCCATATTCCCTTTTTAGGAGACAGCGGCTCCCTTGCGGTTAGTGTAGTCACGTTCGCTAAGGGACGGCAATTGAAAAGGGAGGATTTTCAATGCGCTTCAAACTTATCGGTGCAACCGCTGCTGTTGCACTTCTTGCATCCGGCTCCGCATTCGCGCAGTCCGCCAATCTCACCATCTGGAGCTGGAACGTCGCCGCATCGGCGCTGAAGTCCACGCTCGAGGGCTTCAACAAGCTCCACCCAGATATTAAGGTCACGGTGGAAGACCTTGGAAACCAACAGGTTTTCGACAAGATGCTGGCAGCATGTGCCGCTGGCGGCGAGGGTCTGCCTGACATCGTAACGGTCGAAAACTTCGAAGCCGAAATCTTCTGGAATCGTTTCCCGGATTGCTTCGCTAACTTGAAGGACCTCGGCTATACGGCTGAAATTCAAGCGAAATTCCCTGAGTTCAAGCGCACCGAGCTTGAAGTGGGCGATGTCGCCTATGCCATGCCCTGGGATTCCGGCCCGGTCGCCGTCTTCTATCGTCGCGACTTCTACGAAAAGGCCGGCGTCGATCCGGCATCGATCAAGACCTGGGACGATTTCATCGCCGCCGGCAAGAAGATCTCGGCCGCCAATCCTGGCGTCGTCATGGCGCAGGCCGACTTCAACGGCGACAGCGAATGGTTCCGCATGATCTCCAACGAGCAGGATTGCGGCTACTTCTCGACTGATGGCCAGAACATCACCATCAACCAGCCAGCCTGCGTCGCCACCCTTGAGAAGGTCAAGGAGATGAAGGACGCCGGTACGCTGACGGCTGCCATCTGGGACGAAAAGATCCAGGCCAACACCGCCGGCAAGGCTGCCAGCCAGATGTATGGCGGCTGGTATGAAGGCACCGTGCGCTCGGGCTCGCCCGATCTCTCCGGCAAGTGGGGCGTCTACATGATGCCGAGCCTGACGCCGGACGGACCGCACGCGGCCAACCTCGGCGGCTCGTCGCTGGCGATTGCCGCCAACTCGGCCAACAAGGAAGCCGCCTGGACCTATGTCGATTACGCGCTCGGAACCAATGAAGGCCAGGTCGCGATGCTGAAGTCCTTCGGCCTCGTGCCGTCGCTGCTGTCGGCGGTGCAGGATCCGTTCGTCAACGAGGCGCAGCCCTATTGGGGCGGCCAGAAGGTCTGGGCCGATATTCTCTCGACCCTGCCGAAGATCAAGCCGAGCCGCGGCACACAGTTCCAGACGGACGCGGACGCGATCTACAAGGCCACGCAGACCAAGTATTTCGCCGGCGGCTACCCGGATGCCAAGGCGGCGCTCGACGACGCTGCCAAGCAGATCGAGACCGCTACCGGCCTTCCCATTGCGGAATGAGTGACGATGCCGGGCGCCCCTTCGGTGCCCGGCCTCCATCTCTCGCTTCGACTTTGAGGAGAATGAAATGCCGACCCGGAACCGGAGCGCATATTTTTTTCTTGCGCCCTATCTGCTCGTCTTCGCCACTTTCTGGCTATGGCCAATCATCAGTTCGTTTCTGATTTCCTTTCAGAATACGCGCGTAAATCCCTGGAAATTCAGCGCTTCTGTGAACTGGGGACGCCTGATCGGCGATCCCGCCTTCTACAATGCGCTCTATAACACGCTGATCATCCTGGTGATCCAGGTGCCCGTCATGATCGCGCTTGCGACGCTGATGGCCGTGCTGTTGAACTCGCCGCTCCTGAAGGCGCGCCCGCTCTATCGCTTTGCCTTCTTCGCGCCCGTTGTCGTCGGCGAGGTGGCCTACGCCGCCGTGTTCCGGCTGATGTTCAGCATCGACTTCGGCATCGTCAACAAGCTGATCACCTCGGTCGGCCTGTCTCCCGTTTCCTGGTTCGACAACGCCAACGCCGCGATGGCGCTCGTCATCATCGCCGTCACCTGGCGCTGGGCGGGCTATAACGCCATCATCCTGCTCGCCGGTCTGCAATCGATCCCCGACGATGTCTATGAGGCGGCAACGCTCGACAAGGTGTCGAAGACCAAGCAGTTCATCCATATCACCCTGCCGCTCCTGAAGCCGATCATCCTGTTCTGCGTCATCCTGTCCGTCATCGGCACGATGCAGCTCTTCGCGGAACCCTTCCTGATCACCAATCGCGGTGGTCCCGGCGGCGGCACCGAGACGCTCGGCCTGCTGCTCTATCGCCAGGGCTTCCTGTCGCTGAACTTCGGCTACGCGTCGGCGATCGCCTACACCATGGCCATCCTCGCCATCACCATCTCGCTGCTCAATCTCTGGGTCGGGAGGGAACAGAAATGAAGTCCAAGTCCCAATCCAAGATGCTGCAGACCGTACTGCTGCATGTCGTGCTGACGCCGCTCGCCATCGTCTGGCTGTTTCCGATCTGGATGATGTTCGTCTTCTCGACCATGCCCGATTACGGCATCTTCAGCCCCGACATCGTGCTCTGGCCGTCGACGAACTTCGTCGAGAACTTCAAGAACCTGCAGGCCGACACAGACTTCGTGCGTGCCATGTTCATCTCGGTCGTGGTCGCCTCGGTCTATACCTTCCTGTCGGTATTGCTGACGTCGATGGCCGGCTGGGCGCTGGCGCGCTATCGCTTCGTCGGAAAGTCGATGGTCGTCGCCATCATTCTCGGCACCATCACGCTGCCCTTCGCCGTCGTCGTCATCCCGCAGTTCATCATGGTGGCCCGCGAGTTCAAGCTCGCCAACACATGGGTGGCGCTCATCGTCCCGCCGCTGTTCAACTCGCTCGGCGTGTTGTTCATGCGTCAGGCCTTCTCGATGATGCCGGCGGAACTCTTCGATGCCGCGCGTGTCGAAGGGGTCAAGGAGCGGCAGATTTTCCTGCGGATCGCACTGCCGCTGGCACGCCCGACGATGGCGGCGCTCGCAATCATCCTCTTCCTGGCGTCGTGGAACAACTATCTCTGGCCGCTGCTCATCAATTCCAAGCCTGGAATGATGACCGCGCCGGTGGCGCTCGGATCGCTGATCGGTCTCACCAAGGTTTCATGGGGCGGCATCATGGCCGGCGCCATGTTGCTCACCGCGCCGATCCTCGTGGTCTTCGTGTTCCTGCAACGTCACTTCATCGCCGGCATTTCGGCCGGCGCAGTCAAATAGTCGGGGAACGCCTGATGTCTGAACTTTCTTTGAAAAACGTGGTCAAGCGCTTCGGCGCGCTCGAGATCATCCATGGCGCCGATCTCGACGTGAAGGATGGCGAGTTCGTCGTCTTCGTTGGTCCATCGGGCTGCGGCAAGTCCACGCTGCTGCGCATGATCGCCGGGCTGGAGGATATCTCCAGCGGCGAGATCAACATCGGCGGCAAGGTCGTCAACGATGTCGAGCCGGCCGATCGCGGCATCGCCATGGTCTTCCAGTCCTATGCGCTCTATCCGCACATGACGGTCGAGGAGAATCTGAGCTTCGGCCTGCGCATGAACGGCAATCCCAAGGCGGATACCGAAAAGCGCGTGAAGCATGCAGCCAACATCCTGCAGATCAACGAGCTGATGCAGCGGCGTCCAAAGCAGCTCTCCGGCGGCCAGCGCCAGCGCGTGGCCATTGGCCGCGCCATCGTGCGCGAACCGCAAGTCTTCTTGTTCGACGAGCCGCTGTCCAACCTCGATGCAGAGCTGCGCGTGCAGATGCGCGTCGAGATCTCGCGGCTGCACAAGCAGCTTGGCACCACGATGATCTACGTCACCCACGACCAGACGGAGGCGATGACGCTCGCCGACAAGATCGTCGTGCTCCGGTCCGGCAACATCGAACAGGTGGGCGCGCCGCTCGATCTCTACGACGATCCCGCCAACCAGTTCGTCGCCGGCTTCGTCGGATCGCCGAAGATGAATTTCCTGAAGGCCAAGGTGATCGAGACAGGCGGCGGAACGGCCACCGTCGCCATCGCCGGCGAGCAGAACGTGCGCCTGACGCTGCCGATCACCTCGGCGGTCGAGAAGGGGGCTGACGTCACTGTTGGTATCCGGCCGGAGCATTTCAGCGATGCCGGGCAGGGCGACACGGATCTGACCGTCTCCATCGATGTCGCCGAACACCTCGGCAACACCAGCTACATCTACGCCACCACGAAAGGCGGCGAGCAGATGATCATCGAGCGCCCGGAATCACGCACCGCCGCCGAGCGCGACACGCTGACCGTCGGGCTCACCGCAAAACGCGTCTTCCTGTTCGACAGCGCGGGCAAACGCCTGCGCTAAACAATTTCATCCCAAGACTTGCAACTGACTGACATGAAAGAAGAGGACTTTCCCATGAGCTCAGATCAACCGATCCGCTGGGGTATCATCGGCCCGGGCACCATTGCGCGCACGTTTGCCGATGGCATCGCGCATTCGCGCACCGGCAAGCTCGTCGCCATCGCCACCCGCAACCCTGAAAAGCCGGGCCTCGCTGAAAACTTCCCCGGCGCCCGCATCGTCAAGGGCTACGAGGCGCTGCTTGGCGACAGCGAGATCGACGCCGTCTACATCGCCGTGCCGCACACCGGCCACGCCGAATGGGCGATCAAGGCGATCCGGGCAGGCAAGCATGTGCTGGTCGAAAAGCCGATCGCGCTGACCGCCTACGATGCCGACGCCATCTATCATGAGGCCAAGAAGGCCGGCGTTTTCGCGGGCGAGGCCTTCATGTACCGCGTCCATCCGCAGACGGCCAAGATCGTCGAGCTGGTGAAATCGGGCGCCATCGGCGCGCTGCGCATCATCCGCACCAGCTTCGGCTTCAACATGGGCACGTTCCGCCCAGAACACCGCCTGTTCGCCAACGAGACCGCAGGCGGCGGCATTCTCGATGTCGGCGGCTATCCTGTTTCCATGGCGCGGTTGATCGCGGGTGCTGCCGAAGGCAAGCCGTTCCTCGAGCCGGAAAAGGTCGCGGGCGTCGGCCATCTCGGCCAGTCTGGCGTCGATGAGTGGGCATCCGCCGTGCTGCAGTTCCCGGGCGGCGTCATTGCCGAAGTCTCGTGCTCGATCATGGCCAACCAGGACAACACGCTGCGCATCATCGGCTCGGAAGGCCGCATCGAGGTCAAGGACTTCTGGTTCGCGTCGGGCCACAAGGGCGGCGTCGGCAAGATCGAACTCTTCAAGGGCAACGAGCAGCAGACGATCGAGGTCAAGGAAGAGCGTTGGCTCTATTCCTTCGAAGTCGATGCGGCGGGCGATGCGATCCGTGCCGGCCAGCAGGAATTCACCTCCCCCGGCATGGGCTGGGCCGATTCCGTGGGCAATCTGCGTGTTCTCGACCAGTGGCGCGCGTCGATCGGCCTGGAATACAGCGTCGAGAAGGCGGCAAAGCGCGTAAGCAATCTCGCCGGCGATAAGGTCACGCTCGGCAACAGCATTCCCAAGCGCGCCATCCCCGGCATCTCCAAGCCCGCCTCTGTGGTCACGCTCGGCTTCGAGTTCTTCCCGAACTTCGCCGCCGCCTCGCTGACACTCGATGCCTTCTATGAAGCCGGCGGCAATGTCTTCGACACCGCCTTCATCTATGGCGGCGGCAAGACCGAGAGCATCTTCGGCGACTGGCACACCAGCCGCAATGTCAACCGCGAGGAGATCGTGCTGATTGGCAAGGGCGCGCATTCGCCGCTGGTCTACCCCGATGTCATCGCCAAGCAGCTCGACCAGTCGCTCAACCGCCTGAAGACCGACTATGTCGACATCTACTTCATGCACCGCGACAATACCGATGTGCCTGTTGGTGAGTTCGTCGATGCCATGGACGCAGAGGTCAAGCGCGGCCGCATCCGCGGCATCTTCGGCGGTTCCAACTGGACCCGCGAGCGCATGGACGAGGCGGCGGCCTATGCCCAGAAGAACGGCAAGCTGGCGCTGGCAGCGCTGTCGAACAACTATTCGCTCGCCGAAATGCTCGACCCGATCTGGGCCGGTTGCGTGACGTCGTCGACCGACGAATGGAAGACATGGCTCAATGAGCGGCAGGTGCCGAATTTCGCATGGTCCAGCCAGGGCCGCGGCTTCTTCACCGACCGTGCCGGCCGCGACAAGCATGACGATGAGGAAATCGTTCGTTGCTGGTATTCCGACCGCAACTTCGTGCGCCGCGACCGCGCGATCGAGCTGGCCAACAAGCTTGGCCGCAGCCCGATCCACATCGCGCTTGCCTATGTCATCGCGCAGCCGTTCCCGGTCATTCCGCTGATCGGACCACGCACGATCGCCGAGCTGGAAGACAGCCTTTCGGCGCTCGACATCAAGCTGACACCGGAGCAGGTGAAGTGGCTCGAGGCATAATCTATCGTCTTTCAAGATGATGTGAGAAAGCGGGAATCCGGGCTACGGATTCCCGCTTTTTTTCTGGCGTTCGCCGCCATTCGACCTATATCGGTTTCAGCGCTCCGGCGAAGGGTTGGAGCAGCGCTCGGATGGGCGCAATTTCGCGCGATCGGCCGCTTGGCGACACCGCGCTTAGGCATGAACGATACAGGAGCATCCCATGAAACCGCTCTCTTTAATCGCAGCGCCCCTGGCGCTCGTGACGCAGCTGGCGTTGACGCCGATCGCGTTGGCGCAGGAGCCGGTGGTCGGTGTGTGGAAGACGCAGGTCGGAACGACGGCGACGATTTCGGAATGTGGCAACGGCTATTGCATCACCATGAAGACCGGCGATCATGCCGGCCAGAAGATCGGCTCGTTTACCGGCGAGAACGGCAATTTCACCGGAACGATCATCGAGCCCGACAGCAAGAAGACGTTTGACGGCGTGCTGACCGTCTCCGGCGACACCGTGAAGATGCGTGGCTGCACGATGAAGGTCATCTGCCGCTCGCTGATCTGGACGCGCCTCTAAAATTAGCGCCGCAGGCCCTCGATGACGGCCTGATATTCGTGCGCAAGCGAGATTGCCGCTTTTGCAACCACGGGATTGATCGAATTCCGGTCAATCGCCTTTGAGCATGTTTCGAACAGTCCGCGCAGCTCACATTCGATCTCGGACAGTTCAGGATATTGCTGCACAAGGACGTGCGGAAGCAGTTTTGCTTTCGTTTTCATGGATTTGGAACCGATCCATATATCCGGCGACGCAATCGTCGCGTTCAAGATGGCGGTTTCAAGCTGTCCGGTGGCACTCACGATGTCAGTGACCAAAGCCGTCATTCTTCCCTCCAAGCAAAGAACCCGAAGATGACGATGCATATCTCGTGCCAAGCGCAATTTGTCGGTCGGCCCGCGCCGGCCATCGAAATTTACCATTAGGATAAATTGGCATTCCCGAATCGAGATTTCTGTCTCTATTCATTAGACAATTAGCAAATACTTTTTTACTTTGTGATTCTGGGCAGAGGGGACAAGTCCATTATCAATCGTTGGCGCCTATACCGTCATCGCAAGACTGGCCAAGGCGAGCATATAGCCGGGGCGCCGCCTCTCCATTGTCTCGAAATTCCGCTGGCACTTCTGCTCTGCACCGCAGCCTTCGCTGTGCCGGTCCATTCGCGGGCACAAGAGCGCGTCCCGTACGACGTTGCACCGGGCACCACGATTTCGGGCGGGGCAGGGGGCGCGGGGGGTGCGGCTTCAGGCTCGCCGGGATCCACCGGCGGCGCCGGCGGTGCGGGCGGCCCTGGGTTCCTCGCAACTGTCCCGACCGCGATCACGATCGGCACAGGCGCGACGGTCACCGGCGGCGCTGGCGGAGCCGGTGGATCGGGCGGCGCTTCTGGCACGCCTGGGGCGGCGGGCGCGGGTGGCGTCGGCATTATCGGCCGCGACCTTTCGATCATAAATGGTGGCGCGATCAGTGGCGGCTTGAGTGGCGATGGCGCCACGCGCGCGGACGGGTTGCAGACCGGCGGCTCGACCTTTCTCGGATTTTCGACCGGCGCGACGCTGCTTGGCGGCATACTGATTTCAGACGGCGAACTGGCCGTCGGCGCAAGCAACACGACCATATCGGGCGCGATCAGGGGCGGCGGCGCGCTGACGCTGCAAAGCGGCCTGCTCACCCTTGGCGGAGCAAACAGCTACACCGGAGATACGACGATCAAATCCGCCGCCACCTTGCAGGCGGGTGCGGACAATGTGCTGTCGCCGACGAGCGGCTTTGTGGTCAACGGCAGCCTCGACCTCCTGGGACATGTGGCGACGATCGGCTCGCTTGCGGGTTCCGGAGACGTTGGAACGTCGGGCGGTGCGGCGACGCTGACCATCGATACGGCGGCGTGGCGGCAAGTCGCGTTTATGGGCAGCTTCTCCGCCGGTCCGCTCGGCATCGTCAAGACCGGCGCCGGGACACAGGTCTTTTCGGGAACGGCAGCATACACCGGCGCGACAATTGTCAACGGCGGCACCCTGGCGATCAACGGCATGAACCTGTCGAGATCAAGCTCGCTCACCGTGAATTCCAGCGGCACGATCGCCGGCT
The DNA here is from genome assembly GCF_017741935.1 of Rhizobium sp. 16-449-1b. Classification (GTDB taxonomy): domain Bacteria; phylum Pseudomonadota; class Alphaproteobacteria; order Rhizobiales; family Rhizobiaceae; genus Rhizobium. The sequence goes on from NZ_JAGHMH010000028.1 coordinate 741,020, forward strand.
ATGACAGCACCTTGCCGTCGACGGCGGTGAACGCGGGCGGCTTCATCTCACCCGGCAGCACCGGCCACGATATCGGCGTGCTCTCCATCGCGGGCAATCTGCTGCTGGCGCCCGGCTCGATCTATCGCGCGGACATCGGCTATGCAGGCAGCGTGGGGACCAGCGATCTTCTCGATGTCACGGGCGTGGCAACGATCGGCGGCTCGTCGCTCAATCTCGTCGGCTCCTTCTTTCGTCCGGCTCGCTACACGTTGATCATGGCCACCGGCGGCGTCAGCGGTCTCTTCGCCAACACGCCGCAACAGCTGCCGCTGGCTGACCTCGCTTTCGCCTACGATGCCTCCAGTGGCTATCTCGACGTAACCTATAACGGCCAGCCCATCACATCCGCCATCGCGGCGCGGAGCTTCGCGCGGATCGGCACGGGAACGGGCGTGCAGTCACTGGGCTCGGGCGATCCCGTTTTCGACGCCATCGTTGGGCAGGTCTCCACGACCGCCATCGACACGGCCCTCGATCAGCTCTCCGGCCAGAGCTACGCATCCATCCGCTCCTCGATGATCGACGACAGCCGCTTCATCAGGGATACGCTCAACGACCGCCTCTATGGCACTGGCCAGACGGCGAGGAGCGAAGAGGTCGCCAACGGCTTCTGGCTTCAAGGTGTCGGCTCATGGGCCACCCGCGACGCAACCTCGGAAGCATCCGCTCTCGACCGCTCCATCGGCGGCTTCTTCCTCGGCGGCGATGGTGAAGTGAGCGATACGGTCAGGATCGGCCTTGCCGGCGGCTACAGCCGATCTGCTTTCGACGATGATGGTCGCGGCACCCGCGCCAACAGCGACGACTGGTACATTGCGGCCTACGCCGGAGCGGACTTCGGCCAGGTCAGGGTCAGAGGCGGCGTTGCCTACACCTGGCACGACCTCGATACGACACGCGATGTCGTCTTCCCAGGGTTCAACGAAAGGCTCTCGGCCGATTATTCGGCGGCGACGGCGCAGATCTTCGGCGAGGCCGGATACGCGATCGACCTCGGCCAGGCAACGCTGGAACCATTCGCCGGCGCCGCCTATGTCAACCTACGCTCCGATAGCTTCACCGAAACCGGCGGGGATGCCGCGCTTCGGGTGGACGATGGCAACGACAATGTCGGGCTCACCACCTTGGGGCTACGAACCACGTCGGCCTTCTCCATCGAGGACGTTACCGTCGAAGCCAGAGGAATGATCGGTTGGCGCTATGCCTTCGGCGATCTCGCGCCGGTCGATGTCGTCGCCTTTTCCGGCGGCTCGTCCTTCGGCGTGACCGGGCTAACGGCAACCAGGAACGCGGCGCTCATCGAGCTCGGCTTCGATGCCCTGATTTCCGACAATACGAGACTCGGCCTGTCCTACAATGCGGCCTTGTCGCGGGACGCTATCGATCAGGGTGTGAATGCGCGGCTGATGGTGACGTTCTGATAATCTGAAAGTTCCGCTCCCGCACGCCCTCTCTCAAAGATCATCGACATAGCCCACCCTCCGACGCTGATCGGATGGTTTATCCGAGGAGCTCGTATTGCTTCGCAATCTCAGCAGTGGTCTTCTCGAGGCCAGGGTAGATTGTGCTGGACTTGATGTTTAGCTTGGCCAACTGCTCAAGGATCGACTGCTTGTTTCTCACCGTGACGCGCTTGATGTTAAGCCCGCTGTGCCCGGTCTCAGGAAGGACAGCGTCTTTACCAAAGATGAGAAAGGCGCCCGATTGTGACATGATACGCTCATGTGTGCTTCGGGCGCGAACGAATTGAATGCTCTCCAGATCGCTCGGCACTATGCGGGCCTCGAAATACGGCTTCTCACGTCTGATGAAGTGCAGCAGCCTCCCGCACTCAGGTAGTCGGTTGAACGCCTCGAGGGACCGGCCGGTGTCCAAGCGATCTTTCGCCTGCTCCTCGAGCATCGCGAGGTTTGCGATGCAGCTAACAGTGTCGGACTCGAAGAAGCGAACTTGCTCCTTTGGCGTCGTTAGGATGATGACCTCGCCGTCGATTTCGTGATTGGATTGGTCGAATTTGGCCGTGGAGCAGCAAAAATAGAGCCCCACGAGCGGATTCGACGTCACGTCGAGCAGTCGTGTTGGCAGTCCAAAATGCTGCATACGGACAAGTCGATCCAGCATATACGCGTCACTGCTGAACGCAGAGGACTGGGCACTCAAGAGTTCCAGTATCATGCGCGCTTCGTTCTGAAGATATTTATACTCGCCCGAGGCCGTCTTCCGATAGAGGGATGGCTCGAGCTTGTAGCGTGAGTCCGAGTGGCCCCGATAGAAAACTTCGTGATCAGGAGGCACTTGCAACGTCATCACGACCTGCATGAACTGTTCAAGGTTCTCGACAACGGTGGATACTGGCCTTGGCTCCGCCGGCAAGGGTGGAGCTGGGTTCAACTGCACTGCGAGGCTCGGCGCCGGGGCAGGCCAATCTTCATTTTCAGTCAGAAGATCGGCTGCCCGCAGCGCGCCGACAACATCATGGCTCTTGACTGCCCAATGGCTTCGATGGATCTCGAGCTTTCCCATCCCGAAGGCGTTCTCGAACGGCTTGAGATTGGGAACTGTCCGAGGACCGAAATCACGCTCAATCACGAAGGAGTACCGGATCTCGGTGCTCTCGATGGACAAGGCGAAAACCCGACCGATCTTTACCCGAACTGTTCCGCCCGGCTTCTGTCGGTCCGACTGAAGTTCGGTCATGAATACCGTTGGGAGACCCGCGAGGCGCGCCAACGAGGAAGGGACCACGGGTGTGAACTGCCCCTCTATGTCGGGAATCGTATACTCAAATAGACGCGCTAGGGGAAAGGTTGCCGTGCGGATCGCATTGAGCGGCACCTGCCAGTCGGACCCGTCGTACAACATTATGAGGTTGAACAAGGCGTCAATTCCTTTCGGGGCGGTCGTCGACCGATAACATCGGATACGTGGGCACCATAGGCAGCATAAGGAGAACGACCATTATCTCGCAACCAACAGGCCCGATGTGTTGAGGTCCCAACGCCAAATCGCCGAGCCCACAATCACCAGTGTTGCGTCTCCGCTCGAGATTGGGGAGGGCCTGCTTCTCGCAATGCAGTCGTTCTGTTGACGTTGGCAGGCATAGCATAAATTGCAAGCAATTTTGAATGCACGCGCTCTTATCCTTTGGGCGGCGTGCGGCTAGCTTGTCGTCAGCTGGTAAGGCCGCGAACGTTTGCACCTGCGATCGGTTCGCAACTAAAAATCGCGTCTAACTATCAACAGTTTAGCATTTGAATTTTTGGCCCATTTTTGTGTTGTTGGGAGAGTCTCCGCGTTAGGTGTGAACCTAAGGCAGATCTGCGACCTTCCACGACTAGAGCGCCCGATTGGAGAAGAGATGCCTGTTCCCTACACGCTCCCCGATGAGATCGCTTGGACCGAGGTCGCGCCTGGCAACCGGCGGGCCGTGCTTTCGCATCGGCCTGAGGCAATGCTCGTGGCCTTCCGTTTCGAGCGTGGCGCAGTCGGTGCTCCTCACTCGCATCCACATACACAGGTTAGCTATGTTGCCGAGGGTGCTTTCGATGTCACCATCGACGGCGTTACTACAAGGCTAGAGGCAGGCTCGAGCTTTATCGTCGCCCCCAACCTCGTCCATGGTGTGGTCGCACTCGAGAACGGATTGTTGATCGATGTATTCACGCCAAGGCGAGATGATTTCCTCTGAGGTAACGGCCGACCCGATAGGTCGAAAAAGACGGTGAACATCTCGCGCGAGCGCCATCTGTCGGTGAGCTCGCGCCGGCCGGATAAAATCATCTGGGGTAGGCCCGCGCGCGGGCCATCGAAATTTACCATTCGGATAAGTTGGGGGTTCCTAATGGCGATTTAGGCCTCTATCAATTAGGCATTTCGCAAGTACTTTTTTACGCTGTGGTTCTGGGCAGAGGGGACACGTCCATTATCAACCGTTGGCGCTTTTCTCGTCATCGCAAGACGGGCCACGGCGAGCATATCGCCGGGGCGAATGCTCTCCGTTGCTTCCAAATTCCGCTGGCACTCCTACTCTGCACCGCCGCCTTCGCTGTGCCGGCCTATTCGCAGGCGCAAGAGCGCGTTCCCTACGACGTTGCACCGGGCACGACGCTGTCAGGTGGGGCAGGCGGCGCGGGCGGTGCGGCTAGTGGCTCGCCGGGATCCACCGGCGGCGCAGGCGGTGCGGGCGGCCCTGGATTGCTCGCCACCATTCCGACCGCAGTCACGATCGGCGCAGGCGCGACGATCACCGGGGGCGCTGGCGGAGCCGGCGGGTCGGGCGGCCTCTTCGGCACGCCGGGGGCGGCGGGCGCGGGTGGCGTCGGCATCATCGGCCGCGACCTTTCGATCATAAATGGTGGCGCGATCAGTGGCGGATTGAGTGGCGATGGAGCCACGCGCGCGGACGGGTTGCAGACCGGCGGTTCCACCTTTCTCGGATTTTCGACCGGCGCGACGCTGCTTGGCGGCATCCTGATTTCAGACGGCGAACTGGCCGTTGGCGCAAGCAACACGACCATATCTGGCGCGATCAGGGGCGGCGGCGCGCTGACGCTGCAAAGCGGCCTGCTCACCCTTGGCGGAGTGAACAGCTACACCGGAGATACGACGATCAAATCCGCCGCCACCTTGCAGGCGGGCGCGGACAATGTGCTGTCTCCAACGAGCGGCTTTGTCGTCAACGGAAGCCTCGATCTTTTGGGACATGTGGCGACGATCGGCTCGCTCTCGGGTGCCGGAAATGTTGGCACGTCGGGCGGTGCGGCGACGCTGACCATCGATACGGCGGCGTGGCGGCAAGTGGCGTTTATGGGCAGCTTCTCCGCAGGTCCGCTCGGTATCGTGAAGGCTGGCGCCGGGACCCAGATATTTTCGGGAACGGCGGCCTACACCGGCCCGACCATCGTCAATGGAGGCACTCTGGCGATCAACGGCATGGACCTGTCGAGCTCGAGTTCGCTCACGGTGAATTCGAGCGGCACGATCGCCGGCTTTGACAGCACGTTGCCGTCGACGACGATAAACGCCGGCGGCTTCATCTCGCCCGGCAGCACCGGCCACGATATCGGCGTGCTCTCCATCGCGGGGAATCTGCTGCTGGCGCCGGGCTCGACCTATCGCGCGGACATCGGCTATGCGGGTCTTGTGGGTACGAGCGATCTTCTCGATGTTACGGGCGTGGCCACGATCGGCGGTTCGTCCCTTGATCTCGTCGGCTCGTTCTTTCGTCCGGCTCGCTATACGCTGATCACGGCCACCGGCGGCGTCAGCGGTCTCTTCGCCAACGCGCCGCAGCAACTCCCGCTGGCCGACCTCGCCTTCGCCTACGATGCCGCCAGCGGCTATCTCGACGTAGCCTATAACGGCCAGCCGATCACATCCGCCATCGCGGCGCGGAGCTTCGCGCGGATCGGCACGGGAACCGGCGTGCAGTCACTGGGCTCGGGCAATCCCGTCTTCGACGCCATCGTGGGGCAGGTCTCCACGACTGCCATCGACACCGCCCTCGATCAACTCTCCGGGCAGAGCTACGCATCCATCCGCTCCTCGATGATCGACGACAGCCGCTTCATCAGGGATACGCTCAACGACCGCCTCTATGGCACTGGCCAGGCGCGGAGCGAGGAGCCCGCAAACGGCTTCTGGCTCCAAGGCGTGGGCTCATGGGCCACCCGCGACGCAACCTCGGAGGCATCCGCTCTCGACCGCTCCATCGGCGGCTTCTTCCTCGGCGGCGATGGTGAAATGAGCGATACGGTCAGGATCGGCCTCGCCGGCGGCTACAGCAGATCATCTTTCGACGATGACGGCCGCAATACCCGCGCCAACGGCGACGACTGGTACATCGCGGCCTATGCCGGAGCGGACTTCGGCCAGGTCAGGGTCAGAGGCGGCGTTGCCTACACCTGGCACGACCTCGATACGAAACGCGATGTCGTCTTCCCCGGTTTCAACGAAAGGCTCTCAGCCGATTATTCAGCGGCGACGGCGCAGATCTTCGGCGAGGCCGGCTACGCGATAGACCTCGGCCAGGCAACGCTGGAACCATTCGCCGGCGCCGCCTATGTCAACGTGCGCTCCAATGGTTTCACCGAAAGCGGTGGGGACGCAGCGCTGCAGGTGGATGATGGCAGCGACAATGTCGGGCTCACCACCTTGGGGCTACGAACCACGTCCGCCTTCTCAATCGAGGACATCACGGTCGAAGCCCGAGGGATGGTGGGCTGGCGCTATGCGTTCGGCGATCTTGCGCCGGTCGACGTCCTCGCCTTTTCCGGCGGCTCGTCCTTCGGTGTGACCGGGCTTGCCGCCACCAGAAATGCCGCGCTCATCGAGCTTGGTCTCGACGCCCTCGTTTCGGACAATATGAAACTGGGCCTCTCCTACAATGCCGCCCTCTCTCGTGATGTCGTCGACCAGGGCGTGAATGCGCGGCTGATGGTGACGTTCTGATCATATGCGATCGGTGCTTGCCGCCAGATCACAGCGGGACCGTGGCCACCTGCCGGGGCGGAGAACGTTTAGCTTGTCTACCCCCCAAGGACCATTGGACCCGAATTGAAACTGCACGCTTTCTTGTGCGCTTAACTCCTCCGGATCTTCGTAGATCAGGCTTGAGAACAAGTTTATGTCTAGCGAGTTTCGACAGGTTGACTTAATGATCGGTAAAGTCCGGCGGCGACACTGGACAACGGATGCTGCGTGTTCACTAGGTCGACCGGCGCAAAGCGGACAAGCGTCACATCGTCCATGCCGTAGCAGCCGGACTTTACTGGAAAGCGCGCCGCCATCAACTATCGGATGCTGAAACGCGAGGCGTTAATCGACTGGGAAGCGTCCTCGCCGTCGCGGAAGCGATCCGACTGGTATAGCGGATAGGACGCAAATTCGAGGAGTTGTCGAGACCGCGAGGGACTTACCGAAAGGTGGCCCCCTTGGTGATTTCTTGGCCTCGAACTTTCAAAACTCCAGCTCCATTTTATCTCTGACCACCTTGAGGGCCTTGTAAAATCTGTGGTGCTCGCAGGCATCAAAAATTTTTTCGATCTGAGTTCGAAAGAAGGGCGATATCAAACCATCGCCTCCGCATAAATCTGAGAGGTGAGCAATTGCTTCGGTGACCGTCGTGAACCGTATGTATCGAGACGCACCTGCTTGCTCACCTCGTTTCTCAATGACAAGCAAGCGCAAACAGAGTGCCACGTGCTCCGTGCTCCTTGGTTCAACGAAGGCGATCGCCTCTAGTGATTTAGGCCTTTTTAGGAATTCAACTTTAAGTCCCGACTCGGCGAGGGCGGCAAGCCCCAGTATCTCTTCGGCTTCATCATGCTCCACGAGGATCTCCTTTTTGGAACAAAGATTGAGCAGCCTGTCGAAAGTTGCAAAGGGCAAAAATGCAGTCAGCAAATCGTGATGGTTCAGAACGCGAAGCCGTAGATAGCGGAAAGCTCGTTGCTGCGTTTGGCAGGAACGGCGGAACCGCGGCAAGTCGGGCAGCGGCTAAGAGCATCGTCGAAGCGGCTCACGCGCGGAAACGTTGGTTCTTCTGTGAATGCCGCGACGGGGCCACCCTGACGCCCGTCAATGGAACTCACGTGATGAGGAAGACACAATATTCCAAGCCGCACCACGAAGACTGCCCATTTGCTGTCGAGCCTAAGGAACAGTTTTTTATTGTTCGGAGTCTTCGCCCTCATCCGCCGGGGAGCCCATTCTCTCTCCTCAGAAACAACTCGTCGACGGGGGAAACGGAACAAAACGAAAGAGTTCAAAAGGACACGTACTCGACGCGAAGACCCAGACTAGCACGCTTGCTGGTCGCAATTGCAGAAGCGTCAGTCCAACGGCAGACCTTTCCATTGAAAAAGTTAGGTCCCCAGTTTGCTGACATAAAAGATCAGGCGCGGGCCCTACTGCTAGCGCCAAAAGTGCCGGTCATCAAAATGTTGTGCTCGGACACCAGTCGATACGAGAAATTCATAGGAGATTTCTCAACACAGTCAAAGCGGCACAAATGGACGGCCGGAAACCGCCCACATGGAATTCTGCTCGATACGATAAAGGGCGTGGAGGATCATGCTCTTGTATGCACGGACGACACGCGCATTCCCGTATTCGGGTCGATTTCGATTTTCGGACGAGCGACCGCCCCAGTAAAGCCATGGAGCACGTACCTCGTTGCTGGTCTTATTGGAGAAGTTTCCTCAGGTGGAGTGCACGTTCTTCGGGCTTATATACACCCTTGTGTTTCCGAAAAGAACCTAATGCTCGTCGACAGCAACTATGAGAGGGAAACATTTCGGTACATAGCTGAGCTTGCTGCAGAGTACAGAGAACAGATCGACATCATAGTCAGGAAGCCTTTGTCCGACATCGGGACGAGGTCCATTTCCGAAAACCTTACTGAGGAAGAAGCTGAAGTCCAAGCTAACACAGTAGGTGCACCGAAGATTCTCATCCCTGATTTTATCATTGGCTTTCCTCAGTTTCCCGACCGGTCGAGGGATATCATTGTAGAAACCTTGGGTTTTTCATGGCGTGCTTACCGTGACGATAAGGCGGTAACAATTCCCGCAATGCAGGCTGCCCTCGGGCAGATAGATGTCATCGCGCATGACTTTCATTTTCCTGACGATAAGACGTTGCTCCAACGGCATGACACATTCAAGGCTAGCCTACGATCTGCGATCGAAAAGCGTATCGGCTTGCTACGACATTGAGAGAGGATTGGTCAGGCCATCGACTGTCTGACCTAGTTTTCCGCCGTGGATGTTTTGCATGGGCGTACAGCTCCATCTTCGTCGCTTGGGCAAGAATGCCAAAAGTGGCGGTCAATGCGGCGCCATTTTCAAGCTCTCCCTGCCGGGGTGAGTTCTGCTTTGGCGTGACAGGGCTCGCGGCAACCAGACATGCCGCGCTCATCTTACTTGGTTTCGACGCCCTCGTCGCAGGCAACATGAAGCTGGGCCTCTCTTACAACGCGACCCCGTCTCGGGATGTTGTCGATCAGGGCGTGAATGCGCGGCTGATGATGACGTTCTGATCGTATGCTAACGGTGCTTCCCGCTAAGTCACGAAGCGATCCGTTGCCACATCCGGTGGGGGGCACGACTAGGAGCGAAGGGGGAAGCTCCTCGAATTGTTCGGAGACCTTAGCCGCTCGTCCGGATACACTATAAGTTGGCTCACGCCTTCCACCCAGGAGACCAACGAGCTCGTGTGGTCTTTTATCTCGTTACATCGCACCGCAGATAGACGGCACTCGTGTGAGGCGTGGCCCTGACGACAGGCTTGACGCCGCTCATCTGCTCAAGCACATAAACGGCATCCTTCAGTCTCATGATTTCCGCCGCTTCCTTCTGCACCACATACTGTTTGCGAAACTTCGTCGTCGACGCGAGGGTCACCGTCCGGCTCCTGCCGCCGACACCGCTGCCGGCAGCGCCGCTTTCGAGGATGTTCAACCGAACCAGTTCGGGAATTGTCTTAGGTTTCACGCGAAGCAACCGCGCCGCATCCGCCGTAAAGAGCGTGTCGCCGCCAACGCCGCCTTCCGTTGTCTCGCGATTGATCTTCCAGTGGCCAAGGACTTCCTGCCGATCAAAGCGCAAGCTATCCAACCTATACCCGTGATCGTTCTCCGCCGTCGTTTTTTTCAGTTTCCCGTCGATCAATGCAACGAGCGCATCGAACGGATCGACCCCCGTCACGAGCTCTAAGGATTCAATCGTAAACGCGTTCTCATCGACGTCACCGAGATTGACGTTCTTGAATACCTGCTGCTTGAACTCCGTCAGGTCGTGGATAGCAATTGAAGAACCGTGGTGGGTCGCTGAACCTTTGACGCGCGGAAGCAAATTTGACTTCATGATCGCACTCATGAGTTTGACAGATACCCCAAGCTCTTTCCTTGCCTTGCTTCTGGGCACGACAAACGCCTTCGGAGTGGAAGACAACAACTCATCAATGGTCTTCACATCGAAGCAGCAAAATCCATGTAAACGGCGCTCGAGCAAACCTGCGTCGTTCAGGAGGGCCACAATACGATCGCGCGAGATGCGATACTCTGCGGCCGCCGAGTGGACCGTATGCCGGTAACGCCTACGAACGGGGACAAAGCACAACTCGCCCGGAGCGAAAGGCAGATTCCTCTCCGCTACATCCTGAAAGAGTTCGACGATATCTCTGGCGCGCTCATCTTTCGAATGCCGCTGCAACCACTGACCGAGCGAATGGAAGAATGTCCTTGAGTTCGAGCGATCCCTCTTGAACCGGATGATCTCGGCGAAGACCGTACGGAGGTATTCTTCTCCCTGGCTGACAACATGGAATCCAATTTCACGCGCCGGTGCATCCCATAGCCCCGGTTTGAGATCGCCAATTGCGCGACGGTACTTATGCACGAAGCTGCCGAGATGCTTGCAGAGCTCCAGTGCGACGAAGGTTTCCAGTTTGTCGAGATACGGGACAAGCCCATGGCCTTTAATGCGGGCCTCGACGTAGGCGTCGACTTCCATCACCTCCGTAGACGGACCAGACCGAACCTGTGAGCGGATCTGTGAGAGGCTGGCGCCAACGTACCGGCAGAAGTCGCCGCGATAGAGCCGCGGAACCGATACTTCGATAAGGGGCTGACGATGTCGAGTACAATAGCGGACCTCGCTACAGGTCCAACTAGGTCTAAGAAATGGCCGCGACGACGGGCGACCGTCTCCGTGTTCAACGTCGTTGACGATGCAGGCGGGGCAGTACCGGAACCGGTTTCTGCTGCGGGCGGAACGACTGAAAACGGCGTCCCCCAGGCGCAAAGCACTCTTGGGCAGGTTGATCGGTAGAAACCTGGTCAGATCGGCAGGATCCACTCCTGACCACTCGGCAAAGATCGCTAGTTCCCGCCGTTCGCCCTTCGCGAGCTTGCTAGGCGCAATTCCCATCAAGGACAGAAGTCCCTCCGCGGACTGGAACCCGTTCGCCGCAGCCAGACGGGAAGCCTTGCTCTGGATGGTTTCGAAGTCATGAAACTTTACGAGTACTGGTAGTGGCATCGGTCAGTCCTTCACAGGTAAACAACGGCTGCATGCGGCGGCGCGAGAGCGCGCCGCTGGCTAATTCGGACGTTTCTGCGCGTGCGGCGTCATGAGGACGCTGACCATCACGGACAGCGCCAACAAAATCGTTCGCCTAGCAATCGATGTCGCGGAAATTTGGCGCCACGAATAGGTTCTCAGACACCGGACAACCCTTTGTGGCCTCATAGTCCTGGGCAAAGTCTGTGATCTTGAGTTTCTTCCGTCCCCGCTTCAATGCCGCGAAGCTCACGCTCTGAATGGTCTCGATCATCGTTCCCCAAGCACCATTCTTGGCCATGCACAGACGCTCGTAGAACTCTTCAGTCTTCAGCTTGTCATCAAGCTCCAGATCGCACGCTTCCACTGCGATCTTCGTCATGAGTTCCTGAATGCGATCGTTGTTTGCAGGGGAAGTCATCGGATAGAATGTCAAACATTCCGATCGGCGATCAATCTGAAGTTCGAGCTGGATCTGTTTGATGCGATCAACCCCGCTCAGGACCATGTGCAACGGCCATTCCTCGTTATCAAGCATCCCCTTGAGCAGATCCTGAATCGCCTCGAACGCCTTGGTGGTGTTCGAACGGACCGTGTGCTGAAGTTCGTCGAGATGCAGGAGCCAGATGCCGCGCTGCTTGAACTGGTTCATCAGTTCGTCGGTCATCTTTTTCTCTTTGCCATCGTGCGGCAAGCCCATGGCTTTCAGAAGGTCGGAAACCAAGTTGATCGAGGCCGCCTTATTCCCCACCTTGAGGCTCAGGTACTGTGGAAGCAATTCCCCGTACTCGTTGACGCGAGGCTGCAGGTCCGGGTTGCTAGCGAGGGCGCGGCGGATCGACCACGACTTTCCGCTCCCGGATTGGCCGATCACAAAGAAGCCCCTGCGAGGAGAGCCTGCGCCCTCGTCGAAGTCCTTCTTGTTCTCAACCAGTTCGGCAAGCATCTCGTCGAGGCTGTCGTCCTTGCTGTTCTTGATGTACATCTTTCGGACCGCGACGCGGAGCGCGCGCAGATCGGGGTATTTTTCGAGAGCCTTGGTCATTCGTATTCATCCCAGTTGGTTCGTTCGAAGTCGGAGGCCGGCGCATCAATACGCTCGGTCGTCGGCTGTGGCTGAGTAGGGCGGCCCACCGTGCCGCCACGCAGAGGATCTGGCGGTGGCAGTACGGGCGTGTCGTGCATGGGGGTTCCCGAAGGGGCAGCGGCCACGTAGTTCCGGAAGAGCTTGTTGCGCATCTTCTCAAGCTTCGCAGGCGATGGTCCCACGGGCTCGAGTCCTGCCCGCAGTGTTGCCGCGATGCCATTGGCGCGGTTTTTCAGGATGTACTCTCGCTGGATAAGGTAGCTCTGTTCCGTCTCCACACGGTGTTCAGCCACGTATTCCTTGCGCGACTGCGTCCACTCGACCTCTGTCATATCCTCCGGCAGATCGATCTTGTTCTCGACCTCGAACCAGCCGCCGTCGGTACCTTGAACGAGGAGACTGTTAAGATAGCCGTAGTCGTAGATGATCTTTACATCCTGCTGCCCGACATCCATGTGCTCTTCGGTGAGTTCGGTGTTGTCATAAGGGATGCCGAGCTTGACGATGCCGTAGCGCCCGATCGTTGCAGTTTCGCGAGTGCCGAACGCTCGAATGAGGTCGACGCGGTGGGGCGGGCGGCGCCAGTCGTAATGCTCAGTGGCGTCCAGCCACGCGTTGTGCGGGCTGGCCCCTCCTAACGAACCGTGCGCCTGGTTATGGTAATAGTCGCATGCGCCGGCAATCATGATCTCAGCGAATTCGCTACATGCCAGGGAGGCATGGAGCTTGGGATCGTAGTCCCCCTTCTCGACGATGTTCCGGAATGTCCTGCCGCTGAAGAAATGGGTGAACAGCGGGCCAATCGTATGAAACAAGGATTCGATATGCGGGCGCCCCTTCGGCTTGCCGGTTTCTGGACGTGTCCCGTGGATGCCCAAGCTCTGGGCTGTGAGCACTACCTCTTCGTCGATGAACGCGGATCCATGATCCCAGTAGAGGTTCATTGGGGAAACGCGACCGGTCCAGTCCGTCTTGGCGCCGGCTGTCATAGAGATGTGGGTCTTGTCGGACATGATCATGCGCAAAGCGTCGAGGCACGCTTGTGCGTTTGGGTTTTTCGTGACCTTGATTGCAAGAATATAGCGAGTGGCGACATCTACGGCCACGCAGATCCAGAGTCTGATCTTTTTCAGGATCTTCTTTTGCTCTTTCGTGCAACTCTCGAGCATGCCCGCGGTGGCCCAGACGGTCATCATGTCCGTCTTCCACTCGTCAATCTCGATCCGTTCTCCGGGCAGGACAGTGCCAAAGATCCGCAAGTTTGGAGCGAAGAACTTACGGGCGGCGTCCTCGCCGTCGCGCACCGACATGACGTCATAAGCGGGAAACGAGTCGATGACCTCGTAAAACTTTGTCCTTTTAAATAGATGCAGCTCGACGCGGTTTTCGGCTGCGCGGTGCTCGTTTTCCAACGACACCGCCGCCTTGTACCAACCGTAAACTAGGTATTTCTCGGGTTTGTCTTCCGAGATATAGTTTCGAGCCTCTGAAACCATGAAGCTCAAGCTCTCAGCGAACTGATCGATCGTCCTTGAGCCGGGGCCGCGGTAGCGGGGCACGATGGCGAGAATGTTTCGGTCGTACGCCTTCCACTCAGGGTAGAGGCGGTTGAACGTGGAAGCGCTCGGGGGCACCAAAGTACGCTGATCTGAGCGAACTCGACCGATGATCTTCACCCAAGCTGGGACAATCCAATCGTCGCGGAACGTGTCGGTTGTGCGCGGGATGTGTCCCTCGATCAGGCATTCCTTTTCATACGTCTCGAAGAGCGCCACCCGCAGTAGCGCGACGTCCTGGACTCTCTTCGGAAAATCCTTGAGCTGCTTGCCTTCGTGGACCATGGTCAAGTACTCGACCTTGGCCAAAGCCCCGCCACGCTCGATACGAGCCTCGTCGGCCTCAAGGCGTTCGTGGAGGGCCTTGAACGTAATCTCCATAGTGCGGTTCGGCTGCTTGACGTGGACGAGCTCGAAGCCGTGGCGGATGCGAGTTGCTACGTATGGCTCCTTGTGGAGCCAAAGACGATCCTCCGGCGACAGCCGTGTAATCGGGTATTTTGGCTTTCGCGCTGGCTGAAGATAATTATCCAAATAGCCTCCCAAAAGAACGAGCGTTGAAACGCGCGCCGGCCACGAATTGGCCGGCGCGCGAGAACTCAGCAGGCGATCGCGCGATACTGGATTCGGGCTGCCGCCGTTTCCAACATCAAGAGGAGGCCGGCGTGCGATACGAAGCGCTGGCATTCTGGCTTGTCACTGCGGACAAGCAGGTAGCCAAGCTTCTGACGATATGGGACGTAGACCTTGTCCTCGAGCAAGACGTGGTCAGTCTCCGATAGCTGCACTTCGGCGCGGCGCGGGGAGCAATTGTTGGGCTGTAGAGACATGTATTGGTCCTTTCGTTCAACCACGGAGTCCGGTAGCGCTCCCGGCCGGGTCGTATCCCAGCCAGGAGAGTTCGGTGATCTTTTCGCCAGTCGAGGAGAACAGCACTCCGGTATCGATGAGCCGCCAGATCGCGGCGCGGCGGCGAGCGACGTAGGGGGTATTCATGAGGAGTGTCCCGAACCGCATCCACCCCGACTGACGACGAACGATTTCCAGAACCTCGTCGACATCCGGTTGGTGGTGGTACTCGCGGGACCACATCACCATGCTCGCGTTCTCCAGAGCTTCGATGTTCCCGTATGTCTCCGTCAGGAGCACAATGCGGTCGACGCTCTGCGACGACGGGTTTTGGAGGATCCGCTCGATGATATCCTCGTTCTCTTCGCGCTCCTTCTCGTGCTTCACGACGAGCGCTTCGGTCCATTCGTTGTCATATTCGACATAGAAGTCTGCGGTGTGCGTATGGTCCTTCCCGTCCGGCCCGTTGTAGTCAAAAACTGGATACTGCGAGTGCAGAGCAACGACGTCGTTTCGCGCTTGCGTGCGCATAGACACCCGGTGCTCGAGCTCGCTTTCATGTGAGACGATCACGTTCTTGAAGATCGTCCAGCCGCGCGCGGTGCTCGCGTTTTTCACGGGAGGAAAGCGAGTAGCCAGGCCGTGCGTCGGTTCATATGAACGGTGAGAGCCCACATGATGGGGAGCCGGGACACGGACAGTTCGTCGGAGTGCCCGGTCTTGCATGCCCACGATACGTTCGTCGCGCGGGAGGCGACGATCGAGGAACGACAGGCCTGCGCGCCGGCGGGCGATGCGGCGGGCGACTTTCTGCGATGCGATGACTGACATGCACGTCTCCTTGTAGAAATCGGGATGGTTTGAGCGCGAGGCGCCTGTCGTCGGCCGGCGGGGCCGCCGATAAATGTCGGGGCGGGGCGGGGCCAACGTCCAATGAGCAGAGCGTCAGGACGGGTAACCGCGCCGCGTGGCACGGCGGACGCGGGCGGCTTCGCGTTCAGCAGCCAAGCGGAAAAAGAGCCCTTGGCTGATCGGCACGGGTAGGTCGTACGCCGCAAATGCTGCGACCAACTCGAGCCAGACCTGCCTGGGCGTGCGGTGGCCGAAATCCATCTCGAGGCGGAAATCCGGTGTGATAACGAGAATTGGCCGATGGTCCGCCAATGCATAAGTTTTGTCGCGGTAGCGCTTCCACCACGGCTCCGATGCCGAGGTCGTGACCGTCTGGTCTTCCGTTGGATTTTTCATGGCTGTCTCCTTGCACAATATGATTGGGAGCTGGCGCTCCGGGCCGGCAGCATTGCAGCCGACCCGGCGCAGGAGCTAACGGGCTGACGAGGCGACAAAGGCGCGCGACGCCAGCTTGCGCCGGCTCGCGGTCGTGGCCGACGTCGGCGCGTTCTTGGACCAAAGCTCACGAAGGTAAGGCAAAGCGCGCACATACTGGTCGTCGTGGCGATAGAGGCCGACGTTCAGGTCCGAGGGGCCGCTGCAGTCTTTGCCAAGGATGCTGTCGATGGTCTTGCGCATGGATATCTCCTTCTGCGAACTCTAGGATTGGGCAACTAGACGGACGTGGGTGCCAGGGGAGGCGGCCGCGGCCGATGAACGGGCGAAAGGCGTCCGGCGGAAAAAGCGCGCACGGGTTCGATCTGCGACAAGGCAGTTTCTCCTGATCAGTGCTGAAAGTGGTTTTCGGTAACCGACGCCCTTATGCGGCGCGCGGCGAACCTATTCGGGAAGAAGCAGCGGTTTCGTGGCTCAAGATGGCATCGACCACCTTCTTCGCGGTCTGCGTTGGGACCAGCCGGGCGCCACGACCTACCGGATTGCGGTAGAATTCGAGATCATAGTCGTGAAGCAAGGATTCGAACTGCTTGCGCGTGGGGACGCGTTGGGGACGATTGCTAGTCTTGGCAATAATGATGATCTTCCGCACGACCTGCATGTGGCGCATGTCAAGATCATCTGCGTAGCGGTTCCAGACATAGACGATCGTCACAAGCATAAGCATCTCGGTCGCGCTGCAGGTCTCACCAAAATACCGGCCCATCCAATTGCGGAGGAGCGGGTGCACGTTGAGGTCAGCAATAGTAAAACGCATGTCGAACTCCGATCGAGACTGCCAAATTTCGCGCAAGTAGAGCGCTCGTTTTCCGAATAAGTATAGCGAAAACGCACAATCTCTAGGTGCAAGAATGAACGGGTCTGGCGACACGGAAAAGTCCGATGTGCCGGTTTTGTTCCGGTCCTGGCATTTCACTAAGAAGGAAGGATTCGTGGTTGCTCGCAACCAGCAGCGCGTCAGAGGGCTCGTATGCCTATCGCGCCTATTCGGCGCACTATCAGCGCATTTCGCATGGGATTCGTTCCAATCAAGCGAAGATTTCGTGCATCCATTCCGACGCCGATCGCACGCGGCGTCAATTCGAATTTTAATCAAATGTTAACTATGGTTAACGCGCGGCGCCTCTGAATTCATCCGCTTCTCGGCGAGTACGTGCTTTGTCGATTGCGCGCCGCCGGACAACGCTTTCCTCAAATAGAATAGGAGAGCGCGGTGCATTTTCGAAATTGCCTGTTGGAAATAGAGGAGCGCCTGGGTCCGATCATCGACGAACTGGGATTGGAGCAAAGGATCCACGAGACAAGCTTTGGCGAGTTCGTACTATACTTTGAAATCGTCGACAGTGCCGGCGCGGTGTGGCGGGCGCCGGTCACCTTTATCTTTCCCTCTTCCTTGGGCGAGGGTGAGAAGGATCTTGATTGGAACCGCGTGAAGTTCGGTCTGGTCGAACCGAAAGTGCAGCCGGTCGGGACCAACGGTTGGGTTCACTACTTCGGAGAGCCCGACAACCTTGGCGAACCGATTGATGAGAACGGTACATTTCCAACGCTCGATGCTGCGTTTGCGATCTTCGCGCACGCGCTACGGAACTACGCGCTGGTGCCTGTGGGCACACATCTACCAAACGTGGTCTACAATTCAGACATCGCCGAACTGTGGCAGCAACTCGAGCTGGAGTGCCACGCGCGCGGTATCGAGGTCGTCGAGTTCGGACGCCGCATGGACAATGCAGAATTCTTGTCATTCACGCTGGCAGATCTGAGGATCGAAATCATTGCCCACCTGCAGGATGCTTCGATCACGGTAGACGGAGACGTGGTATACGCAACCAGCCGCGGGTTGGAAGTCCATCAGATGATGGAAGAACTGCTATGGACGATGGAGGATATCGTCGCCGACGACAGCCAGCACCGCCCTCACTGAGCTTTCGTCTGTCCGGAGCCGACGTAGTCGACGGCAAGGATCAGGTCCCTCAAGTTTCGGCGAAGGATGCTCGTCCGCGGCGAGTGATTCATTCTACCGACAGTGTCCGCGGTGATCGGATGCCATGACCATACGTCGCCTAAGCGCGCATGGACGAGCGCCCTCTCCCGATCGCGAAAGGCGCGGTTGGGGTCTATGATTATCGTGGAGATCCATTCCGGTAGGTATTCCACGGAGCCGGCCGACCTCCTGAGGTAGAGGAGCGGAGCGTCTACCGCACGCTCGTAGTCGAACTGAACGCCCGTAAGTTTGGAATGGATCGCCAGGCCAAGCATCTTTGCAGCCGTCGGCGGAAAGCTACTGGCAATCTCCCGAACCGTTTCCATTTGCGCCCGCTGGACCTTCCACTGACGCGGAATGCCGTGGATTGCTTTGAGCATCTCACTGTCCAATTTGAACAACTTGCCAAGTTGCTGCGGCGTGGGTGGCAGGTTCGCAAAGTCCTCTATGTCTACGCCCAGGCGCGACCACTGGTCTTTCTTCTTGTTGCGAGCGCCTACGGGGAGTTCTGGCGCTAGTTCGTCGGCCCATGTGGCCGCCCATGTCTCGACAGCCTTCTGAAAATCCGTTCGCACGGCCGGATCTTCAGTTCCGTCCCACTTGTGCCTTCCAACGAGCCGACCAATGACCTGCCCAAGACCCTTGCGACGGGGAGGGCTAACCGTAGGAACGGAAAATCCTTCGATGCTTTTGTCCCTTATTCCCACCAAGACGTGACGGGTTTTCGACTGAGCGATGCCGTAATTGCTCACGTCAACAGAATGCCACTTCACGTCGTATCCGAGAGCTTCGAACTCCTTGGCCTCGTTTTTCGCAACCGACAGCGCCTCAAACACGAACACTTTTGGACTGACAATTTCAACGGCGCTCTTCGCTCTGCTGAGCGCGTTCGTCCTCATGACGTTTCTATAGTGATCCCACGGGAGGCCGCTCGTCAGGAGATCTACCGAGTTCTTGAGACCTTCTAATTCCTGCTTGAATTCATTTGAGAGATTGTGTGGGAAAACCTTCCAGAAAGGTCTGTTTTCCTGGATGGATTTCGCGGTCTCGTCCCGTCCCGCGAATACGGCTAACGCCTTGAAGCCGGCGGCCTGCAGGCCAAGAGCGGTTCCGCCGCAGCCGACGTCGATGTCGACGAATGTTGGCACGGTCTCGATCTTGGGAAGTTCGCCATTCTCGTAAAAAGGCGAGATAGCAGACCAGCGCTTGCCCGCAAGAAACTCCATGCAAGCGCGAACGCCTTCAAACCTGTCGTTGAACGACCTGTTGTCCAGACTGAAATCACCGTGCGACAACTCATGCAGACGCCGCCACGAGTTTGCCATTGACTGGCCGGCCGTGCCTTGCTCCCACAAGCGGTAAATGCTGTGCCGGTAGCCTTTTGGCTGTAAGAACAGCCTTTCCATGGTCGCGATTACGTCGCGTGCTTTTTTGCTCAAGACCTCAATGAGAGCCGTGCTCCTGGCCCCAACTGTGGCAGCATTGTCATCTGCGCTATTTTCGACGCCGATTTGATCCAGCAGAGAAAGCAGCTCCGCAGCTCCGCCTTGAAGAGATTTACCAGCCGCTCTGCCTACCTTCGCTTCTGCCTGCTGAAGTAGTTCGCGTCGGCGCTTCCTCGCGGTAACTTCGGCCGACCTTTTAGCATCTAATGTCTTTCGACGAATTCGTTCCACGCCGCGAGCATCGATATGCAGGCCACGCCCCAATAGCGAGAGGCATTCCAATCTCACCTGCAGACTGCACCTGACCAAGGCATGGACGGTGGCATGAGACGCTCTTCCGCGCTTCAGTTTTTTCGCCACCTCTCTTCGCTCTTCGGCACCTGAGTATTGTTCGTTGAACAGCACGTAGGTCTTCGCTTCGGCTAACGCGAATCCTGCCTCCCTATGAAGCCAAGTCCCTAGATTGATCTCAGGGTCACGTTCGATTTCTTGCGCCAATACAGAAACTTCGTCGGCGACCTTGAAAAAGTGTTCAGTTTGCAATCTTCGGAGCTTAAGCAACGCGACCTTGCGACGCGACAGGGGTGCAGCGTCCTGCTCGCTGACGTCCTGTTCTTCGTCCATTTCAAGATCTTCCCGCGACGCCATAGGCTCTCCTTTGGCGACCGTCGTATCACTTGCAGGTTGCGACCGTCGGAACTGGGTCATTAAAATTTTAGGCAATGTGCCATATTGGTACACCGGCAAGATGATAAAAGGCGCGCGGGACTAGTGAAGTCTCGGCAGTCTCTTTCCCGAGCGAAGTCGTGCAGCGAGCGAGCCGCCGGCTAGCGCGAAAAAAGCGCTGAATCGGAATGTTTCGCTCGTCGTCATTGGCGTGTTCGGCGGAGGTGGCTTTCCAGGCTCGGCGTCACGTGCCAGCAGTCGCACTGGGGATCGTAAACTCCGGACAGCGGGAAATGGCGATCTATGAAGACGAGGTCGCGCATATTGAACGTCGCTTTAGGTAGCCGATGTGCGAGGACAGGCCGGCGAGTATGACGCCGCAGCCAAGTTTGACATGCAGCGGTTTCAGCGCCTCGCCGTTCCTGTTCTTCCACTCTCCCGTGATGAAGAAGTGCCGTACGGCGGCCGACGACGCCATGTTTCCAGGAGCCGGGCGGCGTCGACGTTCATTCCGGGAGAGGTGTCGCAGTCGGCGACGAAGCGGCTGAACCAGGCTAGAGCTCGAGGGCGGTTCGGCTTCGGCGCACCTGTCAGTTCTGTGTCGACGACGGCAAAGACGCGTTGAAGCGACTCACGCGGGCGTCTATCCTCTATCCGGCGGCGGTTCGTAGCCGAGGGGGCGCGATGTCGATACGAGGCGTCTGGCGATAGACAATGTCCGGGAAGATCGGCGCGACGCGCCCAAGAAGGACGGACAAGATGCCAGCTTTGAAATTGAATGCAGAAGAACTCGGCGACGTTGACGCCGCTCTCGCATGGCACGATGGCGACGCGCGCGCGACCATCGAGACGTTGTTGTTGGACTGCGCTCATCTGCGGGGGCAGTTGGACATGGCGAGTAGATGCCTGAGCCTCGGCCTCACGCGCGGATGGCGTCCGGAGCTCAACAGAACAGCCGACGAAGGGTCGTCGGGGCTGCCCCGCCTCCGATGAAGGTTCGTAGTTTTGCAAAGCTGCCCGACCGGTTCTCTGCGGAAGATTTCAAGAGGATCTCATTCGACGTCGTCGCCTTGACCGATCGGCTCCAGGCGGTCGAGGACTGGGCGAAGCTCGTCGCAGCGCACATCTATCTCGACCACATCTTGACGCAGACGTTGAGAGACACGATACCAGACATCGACGGCTACCTTGGCGGCGGGCACAAAACGTTCTCCGACAAACTCGCCTTGTGTCGCGCCCACGGGCTGGTCGACGACGATCTCGCGTCGACGCTGCGAGCGATCAACAAGGCCCGCAACCAATTCGCACATCGACTGGACTTCGACGTCACCGACGAGCTCAAAGTTCAGCTCTTCACCCAGTTCTCGCCGATGCGGGACAAGCGCGACGTTCTTGAGGACGAGGGCTTCGCAAATTTCTTGCTCACGGTGATCATGCTCCTCGAATTCGAGCGGATCTACGGGTTCAAAATTCGCTCACTCGAGAAGGAGGCGCAGCTTTTACGGGAAAAGGTCTTCGATGCGGTGGTCGACTCTTACGGCCTAAAGCGCTAGTCGCAGGGCAGGTTCATAGGTTTTTGCAGACGTTGTAGACGCGCATCTGTAACTCGGGCGACTGCAAACTCCATGGGCAACTCTGACATGCCGAACGAGCAGCGGGCCAGATGTTCATTTTCTGGTGCGATCGATCCAATATACGGAACGCATTCCAGTTTTCGCTTATCCCATTAATCTGGCATATCATCAGGCCAAGCTAACGAGCTGGCGACGTAGAGCGCGCTTGCGAGACGCTCCTCCGAGCCTGCAGACCGCGGGCGACGCCGCCAGTGTGAAAAGCCTGGATTCTGAGGTGGTTTTTCGAAGTTGTCCCCCAGATGTCGAGCATTCGGTCGATCGTCGTTGGCCGCATCCATTGACCAGCCCAGGGGCGGGTCGATGGCCCACTCGTCCTTTCTTGGATCGTACAGGCCAGGAAGTTGGAAGTATTGATTGATGAGGACGAAATCCTTGGTGTTGAACGACGCGATCGGCGTATCATGTGCAATTGCCATAGCAGCCACCATTGCATCGACGCCGAGCCGTATCTTGTCAGATTTGATCCGCTCACCTCGCCAGTTGATCCGAGGAGGCGTTTCAAACATGTTGCGAAGAGGCGGACAGGCAGCCATGCGGCCTAAAAGCCGCGCACCTTCCTTTGTCATGTCCAAGAACGTCATCCGATGTAGCAGGAATTTTTCAAACCACTCCCGGACTGATTCCGATTTCGCTGGACTGTTCCGTTGCGCTTGGTGGATGCCGTACTCGGTTTCATAGACAAGGGTCCAAGGAATAACGACTGAATCTGGCGGGAGGCTTTTGAACCAGTCGATCAACCAGCCTGGCGGCTCGTCTTGGTACGCTTCCGAAATGATGTTTGTATCGAGGATGATTGCAGCCATCTATCGCTGTCCGTCTCACCGTTTACATTGGCCTATGCTATGGCGTCCGCATTTGCTAAAGGTTTACAGATCGAGTCCTTTGGAGCGATGGCATGGATTCCCGTAAGATTTGGACGACTGAGGAGGCGCAGGGTGATTTTGTGCGCGTACTTCGCGACGCCAGAGAAGCCGGTCCCCAAGAGATCCATGACATCACGGGTGTTTATGAGCTCAAGGTAAGACTTGACAGAACCAAGCCTGATGCTGCGGATTTCCTGGCGCGGAGACCCGTGAAGGGTTAGATTTTGCAGAATTCCTAAAGGATTCGTTAACCTTCGTGCGCGGGTACGCGACGAACTCATTAACGAGTGCGACCGTGGTTCGTCCGACAATTCTTCCCGGTTCCCGTCTCAACGAGTCTTGTTTTTCGATAAATAGCCATCGGCGTAATCGTCGAAAATTCTGGCGACGTGCCGGTAACGTGCAGCGACAGGCGAGCATGCCTAAGTGCACTCGGACGCTAGTCGTCAGGCTCCATGACAAGACAGCAAGATCTAATGGAGCCATAGTGGCGGTGCCGACAAGCGCCAACTCCCAGCCCTAAACCAACGTTTACGATGATTTGCCTCTGGAAGACTGTCACAAATGGGGTTCGCGTGGCCATGGACCAGTCATTGCGGCCAGAGAGAACAGCTCATATGACCTACGGTTGGATCGACCACGGAAAGCACGGATGGGCACTGCTGGCCCTTCGTTTCCCAGCTATTCGAACCCTGCCTATCCCGAAGCAGGTCATCGCGGAAATGGCGGAATGCTACAGCATTGCGACCCTTTATGTGGACAAGCTCACCCGCGAAAATGCTGGCGCGTCCGCCGTCCAAGAGTACGACGAATTGCGATTCAGCATCGAGAAGGAGGTTGAGTACTACATGGCCAAGTTATCTAAACGCGCGGGCTAGCTTGGTATCTCGCCAGGTGGAGCGCGCGGGTTCAGTTCGACCAAGACTTTGAGATCGAGATCTTGCAGTCTTTGTGTGTCGAGGCGGGTAGTACGGTCCGTTGGTCAAATCGTTCGACGACAAACGCCGTCGAACGATAGTCCGTGCTGTTAGCCGGCCGTTTTCTTCAACCAGTCTTCGAAATGAACGGCGCCGAGCCGTGCGCCGTTGTCTGGCGTCAGCGAGCGGTCGTTGAGCGCGACGCCGAAATATCGAGCATGAACATCGGGAACTACCTTCCTTGGATCGTGCTTGATCTTGAGGAAGCGGCGACCGAGTTCGTCGAGTGGCAGTGCGTCGGGCCCGGCCACCTCCGAAATGCCATTGGTCGGATCGGCGAGTGTGATTTCGGCGAGTACTGCCGCGACGTCAGCAGACGAAATCGGCTGAATAAGAGCGGGCGACAACCGCACTTCGTCGCCGACCGTTGCAGCCTGTACGATGCCACCCACGAATTCAAAGAACTGGGTAGCCCGCAAGATCGAAAACTCTCCGCCGGATGCCTTGATGATATTCTCCTGCGCCAGCTTCGCGCGGAAGTAACCGGACTCTTGGAGGCGCTCGGTACCGACTACAGAGAGCGCAACGTGGTGGCGGACGCCGGCGGCCGCCTCTGCAGCGGCGAGGTTGCGGCTCGACGTCTGGAAATAGTCCAGGACGGCCTGATCTTCCCACGACGGGGCATTTGCAGAGTCTACGACGACATCGGCGCCGTCCAGGGCCTCGGCGAGGCCTTCGCGCGTGACTGCGTTGACGCCTGTGCTGGGGGAAGCTTCGATTGCGTTGTGTCCTGCTTTACGCAGATTGCTGATGAGTTGGCGGCCAATCAGGCCTGTACCGCCGATAACTACGATTTTCATGGGTCATCTCCGGTTTTGGACTACGGTCGAAAGCAGTCCGTGAGGGGGATGATGCTCTGATGCCTTGGGAGAGTCTTTGATGTAGGCTTGCATTAGCGTCCAAGGCAGCGTCAAATTCCGTCCAAATCGAAGCGGAAGAGGCGTGCCGAAATGGACGTATCAGTCTGCAGTTGTGGACGCGAAGGATCAGACAGTGGCTTTTGTTTTCGATGGATACAGTCTCGATCCGCAGCGGCGAGAGCTCACATTTCAGTCGAACGTCATCGCTGTCGGACCACAAGCGTTTGATCTGCTCCTTCATTTGGTCGAGAACCGAGACCGCGTCGTCACGAAAGACGACCTACTGCACGCCGTATGGGCAGGTCGGATAGTATCCGAATCCACTGTCTCTAGTCATATAAATGCCGTCCGCAAAGCGATCGGTGACAGCGGCGACGAGCAGCGTCTTGTTAAAACTGTGCCTCGGAAGGGGTTTCGTTTTGTCGGGGAGATCATATCGCCGCCACCAGGCGAGAAAGCTCCTATCGAGGCTACCCCGTCAAGAGCGCCCATGCCAGACCCAGGTCTGGCGTTGCCAGACAAGCCTTCGATAGCCGTCTTGCCGTTTCACAACCTTAGCAACGAGCCGCAGCAAGATTATTTCGCTGACGGAATAGTTGAAGACGTCATTGCCGCTCTTTCTCGTAGCCGTTGGTTGTTCGTAGTCGCCAGGAACTCCAGCTTTGCCTACAAGGGTCGAGTTACCGACGTCAAAGAGGTCGGCCGAGAACTTGGCGTACGGTATATCCTCGAGGGCAGCGTTCGTCGGTCGGGCGCAAGGGTTCGGATAACCGGCCAGCTCGTCGACGCGGCCACGGGCGCGAACATATGGGCTGAGCGATTTGAAGGCTCTATCGCGGACGTTTTCGACCTTCAGGACCAGATCACGGAAAACGTGGTTGGCGCGATTGCGCCACAGCTCGAGAGGGCGGAAATCGAGCGCGCAAAGCGCAAGCCGACTGAAAACCTTCAGGCCTACGACCACTATTTGAGGGGAATGGCGAAGCTGCATACGGGGACAAGAGAGGCCCTCAACGAGGCGCTCCCGTCCTTCCTTAAGGCGATCGAGTTGGATCCGGAGTACGCCTCCGCCTACGGCATGGGTGCGTGGTGCTATTTTTGGCGGCGGGTCAACGGGTGGACGTCTGACCGGGTCGAGGAAACGAAAGAAGGAATTCGACTTGGTCGGCTTGCCGTGGAACTCGGCAGGGACGACGCCGTCGCGCTCACTCGCGGGGGACACGCACTTGCCCACCTTGCGGGAGAATTGGATAATGGCCTCGCGCTCTTGGATCGCGCCGTCTTGCTCAACCCCAATCTCGCCGCCGCATGGTTCCTGGGCGGGTATTTGCGTGCGTTCCGAGGTGAGACAGAAGGCGCGATAGACCACTTCAATCACGCTCTACGCCTGAGCCCACTAGACCTCGAAATGTTCAGAATGCAGGCCGGAATTGCGCTCGCACACTTCTTTGCTCGACGTTTCGACGTCGCGTCGCGCTGGGCTGAAGAGGCCTTGCGAAGTCTGCCCAGTTTTACTGTAGCTGTTGCCGTTCTGGCGGCGAGCGATGCTCACCGGGGCCAGATTCAAAACGCCGCAGCCGCCGTGCAACGCCTCCGAGTTCTCGATCCGCTGTTGCGTGTGAGCAACCTGGGGGAGTGGTTGCCGATACACCGAAGCGAAGACGCCATCGCGTTTGCAGACGGACTGCGTTCGGCCGGGCTGCCCGATTAGGGCGCGCTGAGTCGAGCTCGACAGAAGACAGCCTTGGTTCTCATTTGCAGACTTAGGTAGCAGACGCCACCAATGACCGCAGTCGTCCCGATGCGGACCTTTGCCATAGGTTGATACTCAACACGATCGGCTAGGTCCTCCGGCTTTTGTCAGATCGGCATCCTATAGCCGTAGAATTCATGGTCTTCATTATACCCACCCTGACCTGCGCCAAGATGTTTGAAATCCTCTACGAACTCGATCGCCGCAATCCATTTGACCATCTTAAAGCCCAGTTCGTTCTCGCAGCGGAGCCGTAATGGCGCGCCGTGCAACACGGTCAGTGGCGTGTCGTTCATGGCATAGGCCAGGATCGTCAGCTCGTGGCGCATGTTGTCCATCTTGTGGACATCGTAATAGCGGCCTCCATCGCCGCCTTCGGCGATGGAGTAGAACACCGCATATCGAGCTTCCTGCTTGGGTTTGACGATCGTCATGATTTCGCGCATCGGCACGCCCGCCCATTTGGCGACCCCAGACCAGCCCTGGATGCAGAAATGGGTAGTGATCTGCTCCTGTCGCGGTAGCGCCTTTATCTCTTGAAGCGAAAAATCCTGCGCGTGTTCAACGAGCCCGCCGACCGTCAGACGATAGCTTTCGAAATTCTCAGCGACCATGCTGTCGAATTCCGAGGAGTTGGGCATCGTCCCGTTCGGCCAAAGATAGGGCGATATATCCTTCTCGGTCAGTTGAGAACGTGGATCGAACCATTCGATCAGGCCTTTAATCCAGCCGACCATAAACTGCCCCGTCCGCTGGACCAAACGGGCATTGCGGAGAGTGAATGGTGAGACCCAGAGCCAGGCGACAACGATGACAGCCATAGCCATCGCGAAAAACGGAAAGCCGGACCAACTCTCATCATCAACGCCGGCGAACATATGGTTGGTGTTCTGCCGAAGGCCCGTCACGAACACCATCACGCCATGGGCGCTGATAAAAAACACGAACCATAGGAACGAGACGAAATGAATTGACCGGGCTTTCTGTCGATCGAGCACGCGGCCGAGCCAGCCAAGGCGGTTCGAGATCGCCGGCCCCTGCATGAACCCCGTGATGATCGAGACAGGCGCCGCGATGAAAACGGTGATGAAGTAGGTGAGCTGCTGGAGGCCGTTGTATCGCGTCCAGCCTTCATCGACGGGGAAGTTCAGCGAAGCATATTGAATAGCCGTTGAGATCGCGGCCGGAAACACTTCCGAGGTCAGCGGTACGATACGTTGCCATTGATCAGTGGCAAACAGCAGGACATAGAACAGGATGCCGTTGATGGTCCAAAGGAGGTTGGCCGAAAAGTGCCACCAGCGAGACAGGCCGAGCGTATGGCGAAGCCCAGGAATACCGAGCCAGCCGGGCAAGGTCACCGCATCGTCCTTTGCGGTCCAGATGCGATCGGTCGGCACGTCCTTTTGAAAGCGGAACCACTCGGTACCAGGTGTGCAATCGCGATGCCAGTAGAGGCGAGGATGGTCGGCCAGAATCTGGATGCCCGCGCGGATGATGAACATCATAAAGAACATGTTCACGAAGTGCTGCAGTCGCAGCCACCAGGGAAATCCGCTTTCCACTGAAGGAGCAGACTGGGCAATGCCCGGATGGAGTTCGATGAAAGCCTGAACCGACGGCAGCTCACGAAGCGCCTGCGCGGCGGCCACAGCCACCATCAGGCCGAATGCGGCGATCGGCAAAAACCACATGACATTGAACCAGCGCGCACCAATCCTGATGTGGGGGAGGATGCCCTCGCGTGGGGGTAGCCAGTGATTGAGCCGGACGCGATCATCAGTGGATTGCAGATCGGCGCGAAACTTATCGGTCGAACCGGGCTCTGTGGGTTTATCCATGTCGCATCCCCGCCCGTTTAACGGCATCCATAAGCCCTGAATGTGGCTGGCCTTAATCGAAACCCTATCGGAGCGAAAAAGGCAGTACAATCTGTGCCTGGCAAAATCGGAGGTTCAAACACCTCGCTGGCAGTTTACCGCGTGCGAGTTCTTATGACTGCCTCTTGCACTTTCGCGCTATACCTTCCATCGGCCCGAAGCGGACAAATCTAGGAAAAGTTCTCCAAGACCGCGAGAAACGTGTGTCGGTCACCCTGTCCTTCGGTAAGGCGCACACGACCCTCAATGTCCGCTAGATGATGATCCATCAGTTCTTGGGCCTTGGGTAGGTCCTTTGCTTTCAGCGCCCCGATGATCATGCGATGATGATCGGCTCCGCAGTCGTCCTTCTGGTCTTCTTCGTAGAGAGACATGACAAGGGACAGGCGCGCGACGATCTTGGAGAGCATTTCTGTCAGCACGGGATTGCCGGCGAGATCCGCGAGGACGATATGGAATTTTCCCGAGAGAACCGTCTTCGATTTCTCATCGCCGTGATGATGGATGTGCTCTTCTTCGTCTGCAAGCCGTTCAAGTGCATCCAGCTCTTCGGACGTCGCGCGTTCGGCGACGAGTTCCAGCAGCAACCATTCCAACTTCCGCCGTGCCTCGAACAAGCTCTTTGCCTGCTCGATGCTCGGCTCGGCAACGAAAGTTCCACGATTTCTCTTGCGCTCGAGCAGGTGATCGCTCTCCAGGACGCCGAGCGCACCGCGAACAACGGTACGGCTGACGCCGAAGTGCTCTGCGATCGCCTCCTCGAGAATTTTCGTGCCTGGCTTGAGCGCACCTTCGCCGATTGCTGCGGCGAGCGTGTTGCGAATGCGCTCGGATACATCGTCGTTGTCGGCCGCATCCGCCGCGCCGTTCGCGGCCGACTTCAGGTTCTGACGACGTGTCTTCTTCATTATTCCTCTCCAGGCTCTATCATGGCGTCCGGCGCAACCGAAAGCCGTGACATATGCGATATCGGTACGCCGTAATTTTTTCCATAAGAATGTTTGTGCGCAACTCGATATTCCCACGAGAACTGACGACAGACGGCGGCCGAAGCCGCCGACATGTCAGGCCGCCTTCTTGCTTGTCGTCGCCGGGCTCAGGACGATGCCCTTGTCCTCGCAGATCGCCTCGATGTGAGCTGCCGATCGCTTGATGAAGGCGATTGCCTCGTTGAAGCCATAAGACTGGTTCTCGTAGGTCGGGTAGCCATACTGGCTGGCCTCGTAGGCTTTCCAGTCCGGAACGTCGCCGGATGCGACGCGCCTTTCATAAGCGTCGACCATCGTCATGTAGGCGGCGAGTTCTTCCGTGTCGAGATCGGGATGCCCGGCCCGCCAAATCGGATCGTCGATCTCGATGCACTGGCGCGGATTGGCCTTGCGAGGCTTGTCGATAACGGACGCCGCAACTTCCAGAGATAGATTCAGCCCCGGATTTGCTTCGGCCAGGATCGGTAGGATCGTCGCAAAGTCAACGATGCCGCCGCCGACAGGGCGGGTCTGAAAGTCAAGGCCGCCAGGCGCGCGCCCGACATAAGCATCCTTGATGTGCGTCTGGCGTACATAAGGTGCCAGGCGCTTCGCCGCGAAGACCGGATGCTCCGCTCGTTGCAGGCCGTTGGCGGTGTCAAAGACGGCGCCGACGCAGTCCGCGCCAACCTTTTCGATCAAACGCAGGATCTCGAAGGAGGTGATTTCGTCATGGGTCTCGATGTTCAGATGCGCACCGTGGGCGCGAGCGACGGGCGCAAGCTTCTGCAGTACCTTCTCAATGCCGACGAGTTGGTCTTCCCAGGTCACGTCTGTTCGAAAACGGTCGTTGGCGAGACGGCCGCGATATTCAGATTTGAAGTTTCCAGGGGCGACCCAGAGTTCGAGGCAACCAATAGCGGCGCTCGCCTCGATCATCCGCGTGAAGCCGGCGATGATGTCGCCGCCGCCGGCGGCCCTGAGAGCTGGCTCCTCCGCACTGCAGTAGGGATTGATCTTGCCGACGCCGCTCTCCAGGTAGAGCCCGAGATCGTCGGCCTTCGCCTTGATATCACGCAGTTCACCCAGGTCGAGCGTCGAGCTCATGTCGAGCGCGGTCGAGAAGAAGATACCCGAGAGTCCAAGCTCCTTGACGTGGTCAAGGCTGCCCAGCGGGCCTCGTTTTCTCGATTCCGGCAACTTGATATTGTCGATGCCAAGCTTCATGTCATGCTCCTTGCTGTTTCCTTGATGGGCACGCTACGCTGGCGTTGCCCCCGTTGTTGAACGTTCCTCAGGCAGGCTTCGCGCGGCGCGGCTTCTCTGCTGCGCCTCGGTTTCCGGGCCGGAGGGTTTTTTCGAGATACTGCTGGCCGATGGACGCCACGCTGGTGATTGCGAGGTACCAGATCGATGCGACGAACAGGAGTTCGATGACCAGGAAGTTCCGGGCATAGATGATCTGAGCCTGCGTCAGCAAATCCTGCATACCGATGACGGAGACGATCGCGCTGGCCTTCAGCATACCGATCGCCTGGTTGCCCGTGGGCGGAATGATGAGGCGGGCAGCCTGCGGCAAGATGATTGTCTGAAACGTCTGCCGAGGTTTCAGCCCAAGTGCGGTTGCCGCCTCCTGCTGGCCGCGGTCAATTGCGAGCAGGCCGCTGCGGATGATTTCCGACATGTTCGCCGCCTCGTGAAGACCTAGAGCCAGAAAGCCTGCGAGGGCCGGCGTAATGAGATCATTGGTCGAGATGCTGTAGGTTCCGATCCCGACCCGTGGGATGAAAAGCGCAACATTGAACCAAAGGAAGATCTGGACGATAAGTGGCACACCCCGAAACCACCAGACATACCCCGCGGCGATCGCCTTGAGCACAATGTTCTTCGATGTTGCCATGATCGCAAGTAGGCATCCGAGGATGATGCCGAAGATCATCGCGCCAGCGGTCAGTTCCAGGGTCAGTAGAACACCCCGCAAAATTGCGGGATGAACGAGATAATGCGGGATTTCAGACCATTGTACGCTTTGGCTTTGCGCGACGATGGTTCCGAGCAATACCACCGCGAGGATCGCGATGGCACCAGTGGCGCACTGCCCCCACTGAACCGACCTGGAGGCCGGTGGCGGCAGGCTCAATGTCGTTGGCTGCGTGGTGAACAGTGCCATCGGTTTACTCCGCCGGCATGCTGGCTGCGTCGTTGACCTTTACCGTCTTCACGGCGAGCGGGCCGAGGCTCCATTTCTTCATGATGGTCTCGTAAGCGCCGCTATCGACCATCTGCTGAAGCGCGGCGACGATGGTGTCGCTCAGTTCAGGATTGTCCTTGGAAGTCAGCATACCGAGATAGCCGACGGCGAGACGGATATCTGGAAGCGCCTGCAAGCCCTTGCCGTTGCCAGTCTGATGTTCAGTCGTGTAGACGCTAGTCGCATATCCGTTGACGGTGGCGTCGGCGCGACCTGTGCGCACTGCCTGCAGCACGTCGGGCATCTTCGGGATCGCCATGATGTCGATCGGCGTCTGGCACTTTGCCGAAGCGGCCTCGACCATCTTGCCCTGAAAGGTGCCGACAGGCACCGCGACTTTCTTGCCGCAGAGGTCTGCCATGCTTTTGATGCCGAGCGGGTTGTCCTTGATCGTCATGATCGTAGTGGCGTCATACATGTAGTCGATCACATCGACCTGCTTTTCCAGTTCGACATCGTCATTGATGCCGGAAATGGTCATGTCGAAACGCTTGGACAGGATGGCGGGAACGATGGCTGCACCGGCTCCAACATCGGTCATCTGCACATCGAGGCCCAGAATGATGCCGAGGGCGGTTGCGATATCCGCGTCGATGCCAACCAGTTTGCCCTCGTCATCGTGAAAGCTGATCGGCGGAGTCAAATCCGTGGCAACCTTCAGGACGCCCGACTTCTTGATGGATTCGGGCAGGCCGTCCGATAGCTTCTGTGTCATCGCAACGCCTGGGAGCTTGCTGATATCTTCCCCTTCCGCTGCATTGGCGGAAAAAGACATGAGGGTGACGAGTGTGGTCGCCGCGCCAATCTTCAACATCGTCCGCACGTCTTTCATGCGATCCCCTTATCGATTTCTCTTGTGTGAATTCTCGGAGATAATCGAAGCAATCGCCGTGCCAGTTCGAATTCGATGCACTTATGCTATTGATATAAATATATTTTTTGCAGCCAAAGGGCGTAAAGTGGAAACTTTCGAATAAAGATACGCATAAGATTTCGAATATGTTTTGCTTAAAATATCGCCGCCTGGCTGCATTTCTGGGCGCATTTCCGCAATTCTCTCATGACTGTCGTCGTTTGGTGGCCCCGAGTGCCATTCTTTTCGCCGGAACGCGTTTGTCCGTTGGTGGCCCGGCTGCATGCCGAAGTGCGATATTTAGGCAATTGAAGGCACCCCTATGCATTTCCGTGGTGAAATTTGATGCACAATCATATTCGGATTATTGGGCGAAATAATCGTATTATAAACTTGCGCATGAATAGAAATCACAAATAACGAAGCAAATGCAATGCTTTAAATCCGACATTCGCCTTCGACTTCTAAGTTGGAACGCCCTTTGCAATTGCCTTTCCATGAGCGTGCTTCGAACAGGAGCAATCTCGGAAACAACGTTGGATCAGGGAAGCCACATGCTAGACATCGTAAAGAACGCCGCTCGTAAGCGGCTCAGCGTGCGGGGCGTCACTCATAGTTACGGTGGCCAGAATGCTGTCAGTGACATTTCCTTCGATATCGAGGCCGGCGAGATCGTCGCACTTCTCGGGCCAAGCGGCTGCGGCAAGTCGACGGTCCTCAGAGCGATAGCGGGTCTGATCCAGCCGAAGGCGGGCAAGATCGTACTCGGCGATGACGATCTCGCCAACGTCTCGGCCCGCGCCCGCGGGATTGGCATGGTCTTCCAGAACTACGCGCTCTTCCCACATCTCACCGTTGCCGAGAACATTGCCTATCCGCTCGCCTGCCAGAAAATGCCCCGCGCGGAGCGAAAGGCACGTGTCGCCGAGATGCTGTCGCTCGTACGGCTCGACGGCTACGGCAACCGGTTGCCGCGTGAACTCTCAGGTGGCCAGCAGCAGCGTGTCGCCGTGGCCCGTGCCATCGCGGGGCGTCCGTCACTTCTGCTTCTCGACGAACCCTTTGGCGCCCTCGACCGGGCACTTCGGTTCGATCTGCAGGTCGAGCTTCTTCATCTCCAGAAGACGCTCGGCATCACAACGCTGATCGTCACCCACGACCAAGAGGAAGCCCAGAGCCTCGCGAGCCGCCTTGTGCTGATGAACAAGGGAAATGTCGAGCAGATCGATACGCCAATGGCGGTCTACGATCGGCCGAAGACCCTGTTCGTCAACACCTTCATCGGCCAGACCAACATCCTGCAAGGAACCGTTGCCGAGCTCGGCGATGGTATGACAGTCATCACTCTGAAAAGCGGCGAGAACGTCGTTCTGCCGC
Organism: Rhizobium sp. 16-449-1b; assembly: GCF_017741935.1. Taxonomy (GTDB): domain Bacteria; phylum Pseudomonadota; class Alphaproteobacteria; order Rhizobiales; family Rhizobiaceae; genus Rhizobium. The sequence continues at coordinate 774,475 of NZ_JAGHMH010000028.1, forward strand.
GCCGATTGAGCTTTACCACAGGGTCCTCGGTCACCGTCACCTTCCGCCCCGAGGAAGTTCGCCTGATGACGCAGCCGGGCGTAAACGCGCTCGCCGCTCGCATCACCGTTTCCGTACCCCTTGGCCCAACGCTGATCCACGACCTCGTTCTCGACGACGGAACCGGCCTGCGGGCTTCAGAGGTGCGCGGGCCCGGTACGGCCATCCCGGATATCGGCGCAGAGCTTTTCGCAGAGATCGACACGCGCAGGTGTCACGTATTTCCGGCCGAACCGGAAAGCATCCAGTGAATGCCAATAACATCAACAACAACCAACAGAGGTGACAGCATGACCGACTTCAAAATGACCCGCCGCCATTTCGGCCTTCTCGCTGCCGGCGTCGCCGCGGCGTCTGCAATGCCCTTCGCTGCCCGCGCGGCCGCAGGCGAGACAGCGATCGCCGCGACCTTTCCCGGCAACTGGGAAGACGGTTACCGCAGCGCTCTCACCCCGCTCGTCAGGGAAGCCGGCTACGACCTGACGATCGCGCCCTCCATGGCGCAAGATCAGCTCGCCAAGGTCATGGCAAGCCCCGGTAACCCTCCCTACGACACGCTGTTGATGTCGCCTGGCCAGATGGCCGTCGCCATTGAAAACGACATCATCCAGAAGATCGATCCGAGTCGCCTCAAGAACTGGGGCATGCTCGATCCGGCCTTCCAGGGCGAATACGGCCCGACGGTGACGATCGAAGTCAACGGCATCGCCTACAACCCCGACCTCGTGCCACGCCCGAAGGGCTATCGGGACCTGTTCGAGAATCCGGCCTACGCCGGCCTCGTTTCCTGGACCGGGTTCGGCTCCAACACCGCCGTTATGGCCTATACGGAAATCGCCAAGATTTTCGGTTCCGGCCCGAACGACATGGACGCCGTCTTCAAGCTGTTCAAGGAGCATCCGGAGCATCTGAAGGGTGTCGTCGACAGCACCAATCATCAGATGACGCTGTTCCAGCAGGGCGAGATCGCCGTGTTCATGTGCTCGACGGGCAACGTCGCTCGTCTGAAATCGATGGGCCTCAAGGCGGAGTATGTCGCTCCGGAAAGCGGTGCGCCGGCAGCCCCGGTCAACATCCACCTGACCAAGGGCGCGAAGAACCTCGATGCGGCCTATGCCTATATGGATGCCGCCATCTCCGCTGCCGCGCAGGACAAGCTGAAGCTGCCGCCGACCGAGATGTTCCCGACCAACAAGGATGTTGCGCTCACGCCGAGCATTGAAGCCTATGTGACGCGCGATCAGCTCGGCAACATGGTCTATCCGGACTGGGTCGCCATCAACAAGAACCGAGCCGACTGGATCCGCCAGTTCGACGCCCTCGTCGCAGGCTGAGGACAGAGCGATGAAGGCGAGCGGTTTTCCATACGTTGTACCGATGCTGTTGCTGTCGGTGGCGTTTTTTGCAACGCCGCTCGCCGTTCTCGTCGGGTTCAGCTTCACGGGCCCGGAAGGGGCCACGCTGGCCAATTATGGCCGGTTTTTCGGGGACGCGTTCAATTTCCGCGTCCTCGTCAATACCGCGCGGCTCGGGCTGGAGACAGTCATAGCCACCACGCTGCTCGGTGTGCCGATCGCGCTTCTCTATTGGCATAGCGGTAAGGCGGCACGCCAAGTCATCATTTTCCTGACGCTCATCCCGATGCTGACAAGCAACGTTGTGCGGACCTTCGCCTGGATCGTGATCCTCGGTCGGCAAGGACCAATCAGCGAGGTGCTTCTTGCGCTCGGGCTTACGGGTCGGCCGATCAGCCTGATGTTCACCGAGCTTGGTCTCGTCATGGCCATGTGCCAGATCGACCTGCCTTTGATCATCCTGCCGCTCATCGCCATCCTGTCACGCACGCCTGTGCAGTACACCGAGGCTGCGCAAGTCTCGGGGGCGGGTCCATGGCGCATCTTCGTGACCGTGCTTATCCCGCTGATGCTGCCAGGTCTGCTTGCCGGTTGGATCCTGGTCTTCGCGAGCACCAGCAGTTCCTTCGTCACGCAGGCGGTCATCGGCGGCGCCCGCAATGTCTACGTCCCGCAACTCATCTATCGTGAGGTCGGCACTCTGTTCGACTGGCCGTTGGCGTCAGCGATTGCCGTCGTGCTTCTCCTCTCCACCGGTTGCCTGCTTGTCGCAATGACCATGATTTCCCGCCAGAGGAGGCTTGTCGGCCATGGCTGATCTTAAACATCATCGCGTCCGCGAAAATCCTATCCCCGGTTTTCTCTACAAGCTCTTCGTCTTTGGCTTCGGTGGCTTCGCCGTGATCTATCTCGTGGCGCCGATCGTCATCGCGCTGACCATGTCCTTTACTTCGGGCCAGACGCTGAAATATCCGCCCGAGGGTTTTTCGCTTCGCTGGTATGAAGCGCTGCTCGATCCGGTCCGTTCAGCGACGGAACATGCGGCAGCCTTCAATTCGTTGAAGATTGCAGCGCTCGCGGTTCTCGGTTCGCTGCTTTTTGCCGTACCAGCAACAATCGGCATGAGCCGCATGCGCAAGGGCACGGTCGGTGCAATCGAACCGCTGCTCTTGTCGCCGCTTGTCCTGCCAAGTCTAGTCTACGGTCTGGCGGCCTTGATCGTCGCCAATTTCGTCGGGTTCCAGCCGTCGCTCTGGCTGACCGTCACTGGCCATGTCGTGGTCTTCGGTCCCCTGATGTACCGCGCTGCCTCAGTCGTCGCCCAAGGACTCAATCCGTCGCTCGCCGAGGCTTCGACCGTGATGGGCGCGTCGTGGTTCACCACGCTTCGCCGCGTTACCCTGCCGCTGCTGTTACCCGGCATTCTCGCCGGCGCCTTTCTGGTCTTCATCCAATCGCTCGACAACGTCTCGGTTTCACTTTTCCTCGCGGATGCCGAAACGACCGTCCTGCCGCTGCGGATGTTCGCGCTGATCGAGGAATCGCTCGATGTTCGCGTTGCCGCGATGTCGGGCATCCTCATCGGTCTCACGCTGATCGTCATGCTCGTCGCCCGGCGCGTTCTGGCGCCGCGTCAAGCCTGATCAAATTCAAGAAAATTCTGGAAGGAAACACCCATGACCATCCGCGCAACCAAGTCAGGCTCCTATCGCGTCGGTGCGCTGCTTGCCGATTTCCAGCCGGATTTCGATTTCGAGGCGCCCCTGCCGCTCCCGGTCGAGGAGTTCGAGGATCGTCTGCGCCGCATCCGTCGGCAAGCGGTCGAAGCCGGGCATGATGCGCTGATCGTCCACACCGGCAGCGTTGGCTGGTTCCACGCCGCAAACCACTATCTGCGCTATATCTGCGACTGGATGCGCGAGGGCGTGCTGATCATTCCGACCGATAGCGACAAACCGCTGACGCTGCTCTCCTTCTTCACCCAGTCCGTGCTACTTCCGCCGGGCGGTGAGCCCGTTCTGGTCGAGGATATCTGGCAGATTGGTCCGATCGGCCGCGAATATGCCGACCGTCCAGGCGACAGCGTCATCAAGACCGCCGAGAAATGCGCAGAGCTATTGGCTGGCATTGGTCTGTCGAAGGCGCAGATCGGCCGCATCGGCGATCGCACATCGCTGACCTTCTGGGCCGCGCTCGAAGAACTCATGCCGAAGACGAAGTTCATATCCGACAACGCTATCATCGACCGGATGCAGAAGGTCCGCTCGCCGCGCGAGATCACGATGTTTCGCGCCGCCGCCCAACTGATCAGCATCGCGACACAGGCGGCCTATCATGTCGCAAGGCCCGGCGTGAGCGACCATGAAATCTACGCCGCCTTCACCCAGGCACAGCTTTCCTATGGCGGCGAGACCGGCGACGGCTACCAGATCGGTATCAACGAGTTCGGGACCCATTGTGGCAAGCCATACGGCCATGTCGTTCGGCCGGGCGATCTGATCAACCTCTACGTCTCCAACGTCACCTATCGTGGCTACACGGCACAGACTGCCCGCATGATCGCGATCGGCGAAATCACGAAGAGACAGGAAGAGGTGCTGGTCGCCTGCACCGAAGGCGTCAAGCGCGCCGAGAAGCTCATCCGTCCAGGCGCGCTGATGCGCGATGTCAACAATGCGGCGTTCGAGCCGATGATCGAGTGCGGCATGCTGGCTTCGCCGGAAGCGCGCACCATGCCGTACAACTGGGCGCCGATGGACGACGGCAGCGCGCGTCTCATCCCGCGTCAGCATGTGAAGAACATCGACTGGGAAGCGCAAGGTCGTAAGCTCATGCATGTTTATCCGGCGACGCATGGCCCGCATAACCCCAATCTCGGTCATTCGGTCGGTATGGCTGGTGGACAGAACAGCTTCAACATTTCCTCGCACAATTACGACCGGATGGAAGAAGGCATGGTCTTCGTTCTCCATACCCAATGGCTGGAGCCCCTGTCGGCTGGCTGCAATGTCGGCGACATGTACGTCGTCACCAAGGATGGCTTTGAGAACCTCTCGCGCCACACGCCGCTTGAAACTCATCGTATCGCAGCGAAGGCCTGACATGACCAACCATACCCATTTCGACTTCGCAAAGCTCACAGAGCGCGAACGCTACAAGATCTTGATAGGCACCGTGATCCCGCGTCCGATTGCGCTCGTCACAACAGTCAGCAAGGAAGGCCAACCTAACGCCGGCCCATTCAGCTTCTTTAACGTGCTGACCCACGACCCAGCCATCGTCGCCATCGGCGTCGAGAATTATGCGGACATGCGCTTCAAGGACACCGCGCGCAACATCCGCGAGACCGGTGAGTTCACCGTCCATATCTGCGACAATGCGCTGGTTGATCAGATGGAGGTCTGCGCGATCAAGTTCGGTCCGGAGGTCAATGAGATGGAGGAGGCTGGACTCTCTACTGTGCCCGGCCAGATGGTGCGCAGCCCTCGTATCCTCGCAGCACCAGCGGCCCTGGAATGCCGCCGCCACACAACGCTGCAGGTCGGACCCGCCCGCGAAATCATCCTCGGCGAAGTCGTCGGCGTCTTCGTCCGCAGCGACGCGGTCAACTCTTCAAACCTGCATATCGACCAGCAGATGATGGACGCTGTTGGGCGCATGGGTGGGCACACCTACGCCCGCACCCGCGACCAGTTCGATATCAAGACGCTGACACCCGATGAATGGGCGGCTCAAACTGCCATTCCTCGCCCAACGATCGTAAGCGGATGATGGTCTTGCTCGATCGCACTGTCCCAATGTCCGCTTGTGGCGCGAAGCCGCCGCCGGCCGATGTCGGCTGTCGGCCCATTGCGGTCATTGAATATGAAATCCACGACGGTTAGATTTGAGCCATGGGAAAACTGCACGAAGCAATTACGATCATTCTAAGCTTGATCGGGCTTATCCTCGGCGGTTGGCTTGGCTATGAACTCGCAGGCCCGATTGGGGTGTTGGTATTCACACCGCTTGGCGCTCTGGCTGGGTTGGTTGTGAGCATTCTCAATTGGAGATTGCTCTATTTTCTAGGATGACCGCTCATGGCGCGAAGCTGCCGCCCGTTGCCTTGGTGGCGTCTGCTACCGCCCTCCGTTCATTTGCCAGCGCGTCGGGGACGCGCTGGCGGTTTGTAACGGGTAGACAATAAAGTGGCAAAGTCGAGCAACTGTCGAAACAGCTTCATCGCCCTACCGGCGCATCACTCACTTCGACACTCGTCTTGTCGGTTAGAAATCAGTAATCCCACCAAGTCGGAACCCAGCGGTACTTCTCTCCGACTGCAGCGACGCGGCCGACGGATGGGAAGGGCATGTGGGTCGAGATCAGCCACGACCCGGTATCGGCTAGCTCCCGCATTAGACGAAGACGAACGCGGGTTGCCTCGACAGGATCATGTTCGAACCCGTTGTGCCACTCGGGGTGGTCGAAGGAGACCGGGAAAATGGCGTCGCCACCGAACATGAGACGATCGTTTCCGGACTGCACGCGAACCACGCTGTGACCCGGCGTGTGACCGCCGGTACGAGTGACGGAGACGCCAGGGGCTACTTCGGCCAGATCTTTGAAGGTGCGAATGTTGTCGCCGTAAACGCTCATAAAATCGAGCGAAGCTTTTCGAGCCAGTGCGGCAAGGGCTGGTGGCATGGCCGTTTGCGAGAAGTCGGGCGACTTCCAGAAGTCCGTTTCGCTCGCACAGACGTGGACGCGAAGGTCAGGACGCGTTCGGCTTTTGACACCTTCGGCGAGCAAGCCGCCGACGTGGTCGAAATGCATGTGGGTGAGGACGACATCGGTGACGGAGCCGAGATCGACGCCGGCTGCTTCCAGCCGCTGAACAAATTGGCCGGCACGGGGGAAGTCTGGATATTCCTCGCCGATGCCGCTGTCGATCAGCAGCGTTTGGCTGCCGCTCCGGACCACGACCGCGTTCAAGGCCCAGTCGAAGGCGTCTTTCGATAGGAACCGTTCGTCCAGCCATTCGCCCCGAACCGCCGGATCGGCGTTCGTCGCCATCGATTCCGCGGGCGGCGTAAGCACGCCATCGCTAATGATCATTACCTCGATGTCGCCCACTTGCATCGCGTAACGTGATGGAACCAGCTCGTCGAGCCCTGGCTTTGCTTCCTGGCTGACGGGCCGGAACTTGGTTTCAACGTTCGACATAATACGCTCCAGTTTAGATTGAAAACGTGACGGTCACGCCACGGTTAGGATCGTAGAATTCGAGGTTCTGGCGGTCGAGGTATGCCAAAGTTTGGGTAATGAGCGCCGCAGCGATGTGTATTGTGCGGTACGGCTCCCATCGACAATTCCGGAGAGGGGCGCGCATTTCGATGTAGGCGAGAGGCTTGATTGTGATGATGGGTGTCATGAAGTCGATGGAGGAAGAGCTTAAAACTGACCAGGAGTTTTTCGATCTGCTGACTGGATCCTACGCGAGGCTCACCGGCAAAGAGCTCGTTTCCGCGGACACTTCACCGCCCTGGCTTTATGAAGAGGCGCCTTTTGCCGTCCTAGCACACAACACCGACGCCGATCCCAGATTTATCTATGCCAACGTCACCGCGCAGCGCTTGTTCGGCTATCCCTGGTCAGAGTTCACGCGTCTGCCGTCGCGGCTTTCGGCTAAGGCGCCCAACAGGAAGGAGAGGCAGAGGCTGTTAGACGCGGTCTCCAAGAATGGGTTTGTCGATAATTATCGCGGGGTGCGAACGACAAGGGCAGCCCGCGAATTTTGGATGGAAGACGGGGTAGTCTGGCAGCTTGTAGATGAGAGCGGAAAGTTGCGGGGGCAAGCTGCGGCGTTCTCAAAGTGGTCTTTTGCAGACTAGCATCAAGCGGCGCGCCCGACGCGCCCGTCACTGAGGTGTCGACGTCTCAGACATCGGTATTGGCTGACCGCGGCGCCTCGCCTCAGCAAGGGCCTCGTCGAGCGCTTGTTCGATCAGAAAGCAGAGAATTTCCGCGCCTGGCTCCGTGGCCGCAATGCCCCTAGCAATGCTCAGTGACTCTATCAGCTTCGAAATCTCATTATTCATGCTCTGTCTCGTGCATTTGGTCCGTGGATGTAGCGACCGCGTCGCTTCGAGCGGGAAAGCGTCAAGCAATCCCACGCATATCGATTTGGTCAAGATCTCATGGTCGATCCAGTGCAGCTAGCACGACCCCGAAATCTTGATTGGCGAGAGCGGACAAAGCATTGTTATCAGCCAGTTCAACAAGGGCTGTCGCAACCTCACCTCGGTCCCAGCCGGCGGCGATCGCTGCCGCAGCTACGTCTTGGAATGCGTCCTCCATCGCTTCCTGACAAAGAATGAAGCGGTCCGAATGGTGAGCCGCCGGAGGCGGCGCAATTTGGTTCATGGGAGTTTCCAGCTATAACACCAAAGGTTCTTCGAGAGGATCTTCGGTTCTCGCGACGTGAACGCGATCACACGTCAGCCGCCTTGCAAGGCTTGCTAGCCTGCTCCGATTGCGCATGCGATAGTCTTCTCCCTATTGAAGAGCAGACCATCAGATAGACTTCGAGAACGTTCAAGCTAGGCATTGGTTTAGGTTGACGCTCGCACCGGAACCGAACGCTCGGATCCGGTGTCGGCGCCACAGTTACAATCACAGCGATGAGCTGGAACCATCTGCCGGTTCGCAACGGCCGCTAATGATCAATCAGGGGCTTTGGATTTCCGCGGCAGGTGGCTCGATAACTGGTAGCGTAAAGATGAAGACTGCTCCATTTGGCTCATTTTTCTCGACCCACAACTCGCCGCCGTGTGACGTGATGATAGATCTGCAAATCGCGAGGCCCATGCCCATGCCGTGGCCCTTAGTGGTATAGAACGGCTCGAAAATCTTCGATGGCTCAACAATGCCCGGACCCGTGTCGCTGATTGACGTTTGGATGAGATCGCCAACGCGTTTAATGCGAATGCGAATGGTCCTCGTAGTGGCAGCCGGTCCAATAGCCTCGATGCCGTTTCTCACGAGGTTGATTACGGTCTGCTGGATCTGCACCCTGTCTAGTTGAAGAGTAGGGAGTTGATCATCAACGTCGATTCCAAAGTTGACGCCGTGGCGTAGCAATTCTTCGTCGAGGAGCTGTCCTGCATCGCCAACCAGACGAGCTATGTCGGTTTGAATGCGGGCGTCCGCCGACTGCGCGAACAGGGCGCGAATCCGGGTGACAATGTCCGTTGCCGCTTTGCCGCTCCGAATAATGCGTTGGAGGGCCTGCATGGCCCGGTCCAAATTCGGGGGGTCGATAGAAAGCCATCGTTCGCAGGCCTCCGAACTGGACAGCAGAGCTGCCAGCGGCTGAGCAACTTCATGCGCTATTGATGCCGACAGTTCAGCGAGGTTCGCAGCCTGGGTAGCCTTTGCCAACTCCTCGTGGGCGAGCCGCAAGCCTTCTTGCGCGAGAACCTGATCGTTGACGTCAAGCGAAACCGCATACCATTCAACGATCGCCCCACTTGCGTCACGTATCGGCTCCGCGCGACTGTCCATCCATCGGAAATTGCCATCTACGCTGCGAACGCGGTATCTGATCGCAATGCGGTCGCCGAGTTCGGCGCCTTGGCTGAGAGCCATTCGTACTCTCGGAGCGTCGTCTGGATGAATTTTACTCCATATCGCAGCCAACGTCTCGTCAGGCTGCTGGATGTAGCTCTCGTCCAAGCCAAAGAAATCCAACGTGGCATTGCTGAGAAATGTTGGCTTTCCTTCATGGCTGAGGCGCATGATGTGCACAGGCACCATGTTGACGAGCTGCGACAGTTCTTGCTCTCGGATCCGCAAAGCAGCTTCTGTTTGTTTGTAGACCGAAATGTCGATCGACATCCCATACCAGCCGGTAATGCGGCCGCTACGGTCACGCGTTGGCCTCATGGCAACTCTGTGCCAGCCATATTCGCCGGTCGATACTCGCCTTAGCCGGTATTCGTTATTCCAATGGTCGCCAACTCGAAGGCTGTGCCGCAGGGAAGCGGCAACGCGTTCGTATTCGTCGGGATGGAATATCCGCTTCCAACCCAAGTCACCGCCATCAAGAAAGTCCGCGTCGGTGAGCCGTGCGTTCATCTCCTCGAGGGTCTGGCCGATCGTCGTCTGCGCATTTGGAGTCGCGTACGTAAAGCGACCGGTCGTGTCCATCGCCCAGCCTGTTCCAAATATCGTTTCAAGCACCAGCGCTGTTCGCGCCGCTTCAGCCGTCTCGCCGACAGCTCCTGCTATCGACCATGGCAGGTGCTGCGCCGAGATCTTGGCGGGCGTGTCATCCGGAATGGTGTACCCAGGCTCAGCTCTGAACTCCGCCCAGCTATAACTTCCATCGGGTTGAAGTTGTCGATAGCGGATGATTTGCGGGAATCCGCTCCAAAACGCTCGAGAGGATGCTTGGCTCGCTACGTCACGATCGTCAGGGTGAACCAAGCTAAGGAACTGTTCGGTCAGGGCAGGTGGGTGCTGGATGCCTGTGGTGGGCAGGGCACCTAATTCGCCAAACGGTTGGTACTGCACCTGGCGGGTAGCGCCGAGCACGAGAATGCATCCCAGTGCGACGGCAAAAAACACGGCCCAGGTGACGGCGAGTGGCCCGATCCCGTTTGAGTTGGCCAACACGAGGAACATTGAGCAGATGAGCGCCAAGCCCAACGCCAAGCCAACAATGGACAGCGATCTCCGGTCAAAGTGGCTGGCTAACGCGACGATTGGCAATACGGCGCCCATGGGGCTCGAACCAAGCCAACATATGAAGCCGCCAACCATAACGGAGGCTACGATAATGGCAGGGGAACGGAGCGCGAGCTTCTTCAACATTGCCGCATCCGTCATGATTTCGGGTCGGTTGTCCATAGCGGGAATATGCGACGGATGCGCATTTGTTGACTCTAGTCCGGTTTCAGCAAAAGGCCTCGCGATCGCGGACCAGGGAGGTGAGGTGGCCTGTCAACGCGGGCGCCCACTGGCGTCACGAGTTAAGAAGGTAAGAAGGAAGACACAGACAATCAACGCCATAGAGGCCCAGAATGGCGCGTCGGGATTAGCCTGATAGAGGTTCGTGCCGAGTATTGGGCCGGCTGCGGACCCCAATCCTCGCGCGGCCATGTTGACGCCACCGATCTTCCCCTGAGCGCCTTGGCCACCGAGGAGGCTTATCGCCCCCAAAACTGCCGGCGCAAGGAAGCCGACAGCAAAACCGATGACGATCATCGACAAACACATCGCCAACGTGCCCTGCGCCATCACGAGCATGGCCAGTCCGGCAAAAATGCCCACGCTTCCACCGCGTAGCATCAAAAGCGGGCTCTTGAAGAAGCCTGCGGCAATAAGGGCCTGCGCCAAGCAGACAGCCACTACGCCGACGGTAAGTACAAGGCCGGTTTGGGCAGTTGCAGTGCCAGCGTCCATTTTAAAGCGATCCATCAGTCGAAGCGCAAAGATGGGCGGAACGGTGGTGTAGCATGTGAAACCAACGAAGGTTATCACGAGGTAGGGCCAGATCGCCGAGAGCGGCAGCTTCATCTCGTCGAGCGCCAGCCGGGTACGCGGGGGAGCCTCAGGTAGGTAAAGTGACGCTGTCAGCCATGCAAATATGCCCAGCGTGGCTATCGCTGCGAAACCCGAGACTACCCCTAATTGGCCTGTAAGCCACAACAAGCTGGAACCACTGAGCGTTCCGAAGCTGATGGCGGCACTCAGCCAGCCCATACCACGTATTCGTCGAGCAGGTTCAGTGAGATCTGCGACGTATGCCTGGGCTACAGGGATTAGCGCGGCGCCGAAAGTCGCTTGGACAAGCCGTGCTGCGCCCAGCGAAAATGCGGCAACGGCAGCCGACATCAACAAAAATTGCCCCGTCACGATCGCCATCACTGCTGGGCCAAAGGCGACCATCGGGACGGCGCACAGCGTCAGTGTTCGGCGGCTCCATTTTTCAGCGGCGTACCCCCATGCTGGTGACGCAATCACGCCCACCAAAGCCCCAAGGCCAAGAATCAGCCCGACATCGACACTACTTAAACCCAACTGTCTTCCCGCGACGCCAAGGCCTCCGGTCATAAATCCGTTGGCGGATGTGTAGACGATGACACCGAAAAGCGCTGCAGCAAGTTCCACCTTGGGACGAACGCGCGTCCGCTCCAGCTTCGCAATTTGGTTGGTGGTCATGTTTACACCGCTCGCGTGGGTTAGACTCTCATCTACCACAGACACTCAACGGACTGTCTATCCCCCATTGGTTTGGGTTGGACCGCTCGAAGACGAAGCTATAGCCCCCAAGCCAGGCACACGCTTCCCATCTAACGGTACTCCGTCCGACAGTCCGACAAGTATGTAGGCGACATCCTCACGCATTCATATGCGGGATCGAGGCCCGGAGCCTTCTCGAGGCAAACCCGCTAAAACGCCGAAGTTGCGGGTTTTCTGTACCACTTACGCGGTAGCGGCGTCGCCATTGCCAAATATCGGTAAGTGTATTCTATTCTACGTGTAACCTAGACGCGGGGGGCGTGCTCAAGATGTTGGTTGCGACGGCAACTTTCGCCGTGAAGGCTCGGTGGTTCTGGCATGCCCGTTTCCGACGGCTGTCCGAAACCTCCACTTTTTTTCCGATCGCGCCGCTGCCGAGGTTCTCAACGACCAAGCTTGCCGCCCTCGTATGTTCGCTTTGTCTGGCAGCGTCGTTGGCGATGGCGGCCGATCCAGTGCGATTAGGCGCCGTACAGAGCAGTACGGGCGCCTATGCCGCCGAGGAAAAGGGCCTCACCGACATGCTCCGCATGCTCGTGTCCGAACAGAACTCAAAAGGTGGCTTGCTTGGAAGGAAGATAGAACTTGTCGTCGCGGATCCGGGATCAGTGGCCTCGGCATATGTTGATGGAGCAGTCTCTCTCGTCGCTAAGCCTGGCATCTCTGCCATTTTCGCAGGCGTTCGCCAAGATTCCTGCAACGCTGTGGGCGACGTGACTGAAAGAGCGAAAGTTGTCCTATTCTGTCCAGGAGAGAACACGTCCCCCTCGAAAAAGGATTGGACGATCCAACTGGGACTTCCTAAACAACAGCGGGTCATTCCGGCTATAGAATATCTCCGCGGAAGCGAGGGTATCAAGAATTGGGTGCTCGCCTCTACCGACGCCGCCCAAGGGCGCGAGGTCAACGGGCTTGTCGAACAGTATTTGAAAGAAAAAGGGGTGTCCGCCGATAGCGTACTGACCCAATACAAGCGCGCCGGATCCAATGATTGGACAAGCCTAGCGATAGAAACCTCGAAGCTGCAAGCTGCTAATTCAACGGCAGTCGTGTCGACGGTTTTCGGGGACTCCAACAATGCCTTCATCGAAGCCTTCGACCGGCTAGGACCCACTCCATCCTCCACCCCGGTGCTCACCGTAGACGATGGCGGAAGTACGGACACTCGCACCCCTGCGGCGGGGTCGCTATCAGCGCGGAGCTACTTTGAGTCCTTGGACACTGCAGCTAACCGCGACCTGCTGCGGCGCTGGAAGGCCTATAGCGGAGCCGACGCCGCGCCCATAACTGAGGCAATGGCGGCGGAGGCCCTCGGCTTTTCCATTTGGGTGACGACAGTCGAGCTAGCATCCTCCCCGGAACCCACCCAGTGGCGTGGATCAGTCCAGAGCGTCAAAGTGCCAGGATATGCGGGCTTGGATGTTGGCATCGATTCAACAAATCGCATCCTTCAGTCCGTACTCTTGGGAAAGGCACAGAAGGACGGCACCTATGTCGTCGAGGCCAGGACGCCGATCTTGACGGGTGACACCTGGAATCCCCGCGTTTCAGACACAAAAGACCTTGTAGCAAAGTGGAACTCCGGCGCCAATCCGTGTCTTGTCTTTGATATCGGCGTGGGCTGTAGTCCCACCGTCGACCACGAGAAGCGTACGGTAGACCTTCTGATTGCAACCACGAGGAAGGTCGAAACAGAGCCGGATACCAGCTTACGCTTCGTTCCCGAAAGAGCGGCCTTGACGTTCGGAGCAACCCGCGTATCGGTGCCGGAAGGGCACTCTTTCGGGCAGGTCGATCGCCGTTCGTGGGTACAGTTCATCACTTTGCAGTCCAAGTCGGACACCGAGTTCCAGATCCAGGAGGAGAAGGCGCTCTCACGGGATGAGTTTACTGCAGCAATCAAGAATGCGAACCCGGCGGACGCCCTCGTGTATGTCCACGGCTTCCGTAATACGTTTGAAGACAGTGCGTTCCGGCTTGCACAGATCGTTTGGGATACGAAGTATCAAGGTGTCCCCGTTGTCTTCTCTTGGCCGTCGCGCGGAACGACGGCCGGATATGAAACGGACTACGACAGCGCTGAGTACTCCGCTCCCGCCTTCCGAGAACTCCTGCGAACACTCAAGCAGGATGCTCACGTCGCAACCGTCCACGTCATTGCACACAGCATGGGCTCCAGGGTCGTTCTGCAAGGACTTCTTCGCTCTGAGCCTAAGCTCGGAGATCGGCCCCTCGGCGAACTGATCTTTGCGGCGCCCGATGTGGACCGCCAAATCTTTGCCCAGCAAGTCGAGGTTGTCAGGTCGATGGCGAAAGGAGTGACGCTCTACGCTAATAAGAATGATTGGGCGCTATTCGCATCGAAGCAACTGAGAAGCCAGTTTGTACGAGCCGGAGATTCCGACACCCCGGACGGGCCCTTAGTGGCCGCCGGCGTTGACACGATTGACATATCGTCGGTGGGCAAGGACTTTTTCAGCCTCAACCATAGCACTTTCTCGGAATCGATGTTGGCGATGGAAGAGATCGCCTCTCTGCTATCAGCGGGCGTCCGACCGCCTGACAAGAGGACGCATATTCTTGTCGGGATGCCGAAGGCGTCCTCACCAGCGTATTGGAAGTTTCCAGATTGAGTGCATCGTAGCGCGTAAACGCTCGCGCCTGCCCGGAGAGGTCCGGCGCTCATGAGCACTGCTTTGTGTTGCGAGCTACGGCGCTCGCGGCAGGGAAGATCCCACAATCTAAAGCCTATACCTAAAGGATGTCATGCAACTGAGTGTTTGTAGTGATATTGTGTTGGTCGTTGCCTGCACGCCCGTGCTGCAGGTCTAGGAGGGGAGCCACCACATGCGCTTTACATCGTTGGTTTTCGCATTCCTTTCAGCCATTCTTGTGCTCTCGACTTCACCCCGTTTCGCGCTCGCTTGGGGCGATGAAGGGCATGAAATCGTTTGTCAAATAGCATATCTGGAGCTATCGCCGTCGGCCCGCCAGCACGTCGACGCGCTGATCGCGCAGGACACCCAGTTCCGAGAGTTCGCCAAGTCTTGCACTTGGCCAGATCATCCCAGGCAACGCCCAAGTGAGCATTTTCTGAACGTAGACCGGTCGGCAAAGCAGGTGGATCCTGCGCAGCCGTGCGGCGGCGCCGCGAAATGTGTCGTGTCGGCGATCGTGAACGATACCAGGGATCTCGCCGCGTCTCCCGATGGCGCCGAGGCCCTCAGATTGATGAAAAGCATCGGCCACTGGGTAGGAGATGTTCATCAACCGATGCACGTTTCCTACGAAGACGATCGAGGAGGAAACAAGGTCTATGTGACTGGGCCTTGCGACGATAATTTGCACTCAGTCTGGGACACGTGCATCTTGAACGAGACGATTGGGCCAGATGCTAACTCTGTCGCGATCGATCTGCGCAGCGAGGTCACTCCGCAAGATCGTACGAATTGGATTCCATCCGACATTACCCTCGACGCTTTACTGGGTTGGGCGGACGAGTCCCTGGCGATAAGTCGATCGCCAGATGTTGAGTACTGCATCCTCAAAGGCGACGTCTGTCAGTATGACGAGAGTCGCGTCAAGTACGACAACCAACAGACCCGAAGCGTCGTCGTTGACCAATCCTATCTCCAAAGACAATCCGATACAGTGAGGACACGCTTGAAAATGGCGGGCATTCGCTTGGGCGCGCTGCTCGAAAAGGTCTTTGGCGAGAACGACCAAGTGGTGGCAGCACGCAGTCTTCGAGAGTTCTCGCTCAAGCAGATAGTAGAGGCGAGGAATACGCCGACGGCCCCGGTCGGACAGCGGCAGTTGCCGACGTTGACGCGAACCCTGATGGTTCCGGCGATCCAGCCGGCGGTTGATGCTCGGCAACAGGAAGTCGACGATTTGACTGCTCGAGTGAAGGAGCTCGAAGCACAGATCGCGGTGTTAAAAGGGCAGTAGTGCTTCCACGCAAGAAGCGTAGCGGCGGCCCTTTATGCCGCTGCGCTCGTGGGTCGATCAAGGTACGCCGGGGGCGGGCGCCCTTTTGCATTATGAATGTTCCGCGGGAAGGGCGCATCGCCTCCGCTTCTCCAATGCGATCCTATCCCTTTACTGAAACCGACACTAGGAGATTGCCATGAAGGTGACGATTCATAACACTGGCCAAGTTGTAGAGTTCAAGGGCAAGAAAGTACTCCGCATCATTGCATCTGGTGCGGTTGGACCAAGCACGGCGAACACCCGTATAGATTGGAGCGAACTCTATTATGTTCGCGAGACTCCAGAGGAGGTGGCCGCAATGGCGGCCGCGGAGTTGCCTACGCTCGTCCAGTTTCTGACACCTGGGGGTAAGCCTGTGTGGGTGAATGGCGCAAAGGCTCACGGCCCGAAGCATCTGTTCAAGCAAAGTCGAACTGGAGGGATCGAATCGGCCATCACGATCGATGGAATAAAGCCATTTCAGTTTCTGAGTACCGCGCCAGAGGAGGTCGCTGCCGTGATCGACGCGGCGGGCGGCGAGGTACTTCCCATACTCAGTGACGAGATGGTCGACCATCTCCTCAAAAGCATGCAGAACCTTACGATGCCGATCGAAGATCCTGACCTTGGCTATTGAAATCGTTCGGCTGTTTTCGTCAGGGAGAGCATGAAAAGCTAAGCTCATTTTCGCGATTGACATTGCCACCCTAAGCCGAAGTAACAAGGAGGCAGAAATGAATCGCCGCGCCATTTTTCTCCGTGGCCTGGTTATCGGAGCAGCCTGGTTGGTTGCCGCGTGCTGCCATGCAGAGATCAAGGTCGTCGCAGGACCATTGTCGGCCACCGGTAACTTTCACCTTGACGACAAAACGCGTCGATCAATCAGCGGCGTCTCCTGTCCGGCGGTAGTCGATGGGAGCCGCGTCTGCTTGGTCGCGTTCGACGAAGACGCTGAAGCGCGGACAATCGAGATTAGCGATTCCAAATACAAAGCACATAAAAAGTCGGTCCAGTTGGGACCTAGCAACATCGAAATGGACAGCGAGGGTGTCGCTGCCGATGACAAATACTACTATGTCACCGGCTCCCATGCCAACAAGCGGAAGCACTGCGAGGATAACCAAGGCAGCCATCGACTGGTCAGGATCGCATACGATCAGAAGACCGGGTTGCCGCTCCGCAAGTCTGGTGAACTGCAGGACATAAACGACCAGTACGACATTGAAGATGCACTCCCGGACAATCTTCGCAATTCAGTTGGAAAATGTCTCGGGTCTGTGGGCGATGGCTTCGACATCGAGGGTCTTGCCGCGTACAACGGCAAGCTCTACGTCGGCCTCCGCGGCCCGACGCTTCGTAACCCGGCCTCAGAGTTTGGCGCGCTGGCCTACATCGTTGAAACCAGCGTTTTACCCGCTGACGCTGGCCGATCTCGGAAAGAACCCTTTATGGTCGCGGTGCCACGCGGCGCCGCGATCCGCGATATGGCATCAGTTCGTGGTGGAATACTGCTCTTGCTTGGGCCCGACGACGACAATCATGAAGTCAACTGGTCGATTTCACTCTGGCGAGTCGATGATCACGTTGACAGGAAGTATCCCGTTGCCACCGTCGACCTAGGTGTTCTGGACCTTTCGAAAGCACTTCGAGGCGATTGCGATGAGACGGTCAAACCGGAAGGAATGGCGGTCCTGGCTGAAGGCGCAGAGGGGGATGTTGAGCGCTACCACCTGGCGATCTTTTCAGATGGCATGTGTGACGGCGGGCCCGTGATCGTAGATGCTACGAGGTCGCAGTAGTTTTGCAGCCAGCATCTAAGTACTGCGGCCTTGCATCTCGGCCCGATGACCTTCAGCTCTCAGCATGTTCCCCACCCAACGCTCGGGGTCCGACTAGCCCTCACGTATAGTTACGTCCACGCGGCCGCTGCTCTACACTGATCCACAAATCCAATGGACAGTTTGCGCTAGCGCGGGAGAAGCCTCATGGAAGACCAAAGAACCCGCTTCTTGGCCGGTGTCGTCGTTCCTGATACCGACGTGGTGAGGCGTGCGCTGGAGTTTGCTGAGGACAGGTGCGAAACCTATCTCTTCAATCACGTGGTCCGCTCCTGGTTGTTCGCGACCAGCATCGCCTCCATACAGAACGTTGAATACGATCGAGAGGTCGTCGCGATCGGTACGCTCCTTCATGACGTGACACTGAACATGTCGTTTCGCGGCCCAAGACGGTTCGAAGTCGAAGGGGCGGATATTGCCAGACAGTTTGCAATCGACGCCGGGCTTGACGCGCGCAGAGTGCAGTTGGTCTGGGATTGCGTAGCCCTGAATTCGACGCCGTCGATAGGCCTCTACAAGGAGGCAGAGGTCTCTCTGTGCACCGCGGGAATATGCCTGGATGTGGTGGGTCTCGGGTACGAAAAGATCTGTGCAGTCGAGATGAAGGCGATCACTACGGCCTTCCCAAGGCTTGAGATGAAGAAGAGAATGACGAAGTGCTTTTGTCACATGGTCGAAGCTGCGCCGCAAACTGCGCACGACAATTTTCTTCGAGACTTCGGAGCACGCTACGTAAGCGGATATTCACCGCCGTCGTCCGTCGATTTCGTGATGAACGCCCCCTTCGACAGTTAAGATCAAACCGGCACTTCGAGTGAGGGCTGCATTTTCGGGCAGTGCTGCGATCGCATGTCCTGGCTCTACCGCAAGCCGCCTCCATGTCGGGCAGGCTTGCGACTATGCGAGACGTCGGTGCACTCTGGCCCACCCGGCACCTCCTCTCTCATTCTGGTCGCCCAGAACCAACGATCGGCTCAGCCCTAAACCTTAGTTTCATTTCAGGTGGGTGCGGGCGACGATAAGTTCCGTGCGAGCCGCCACCAACCAAGAGCTCGAACCGGCGCAGGTCGGATGCAAATCGAGCGCAACATCTCCAACGACACGCCGCCAGGCGTGCCGACGGAGACGTGTGGCCGGCTGTCACCCAAGAACCATAGGAGCGCTTCATGTCGCAGTCAGAAACCAAAATTATCTCGGGCCCGCCGCAGAGCAAGATTCCGGACTCGAATGCCTTTCACCCCGGCAAAGATGGTGCGAGCGAGCTCGTTCCGTCTCGCTACGCTCTGAAAATCGGTGACATCGACGTCATGGTCGTCAGCGATGGCGTTCTGCCCCTCCCGACGCAGATGCTTGGTCACAATGCTGATCCCGCCGTTCGTGCCACCTGGATGGCGAACATGTTCCTGCCGGCCGATGCCTTCGACTGGCCCTTGAACGCTGTCGTCGTTCGCAGCGGGAAGCAGACCATCCTTCTCGACGCCGGCCTCGGCCTCGATCCGGACCTGCATCTGCCGCGCGCCGGACAGTTCGTCCAGCGTCTCGCTGCAGCCGATATCGACCTCTCTGCGGTCACCGACATCGTCCTGACCCATCTGCATATGGACCACATCGGCGGTCTGCTCGTTGAAGGCGTGAAGGAAAAGCTCCGTCCGGATCTAAAGATTCATGCCGCCGCTGCCGAGATCTCGTTCTGGGCGAACCCCGATTTCTCGCTTACGGCGATGCCGGAAGGCTTCCCCGCGGCGCTTCGTGCAACCGCCAAGCACTTCCTCGAACTGTATCACGACCAGATCCAGACGTTCGATGAACAGTACGAAGTTGCTCCCGGCGTCACGGTCCGTCGGACCGGCGGACACACCCCTGGGCATGCGGTGATCCGCGTCGCTTCTGGAGAAGAGGCGCTGACCTTCGCGGGCGATGCGGTCTTCACCGTCGGCTTCGACCAGCCGGACTGGTACAATGGCTTCGAACACGATCCCGCGGAAGCAGCTCGCGTCCGTGTCGACCTTCTTCGCCAGCTCGCAGATACCCGCGAACTGCTGGTGGCGACGCATCTTCCGTTCCCATCCCTGGGGCGTGTCGCAGTCGCCGGCGACGCATTCCGTTGGGTGCCGGTGATCTGGGATTACTGACGTCATGTATCGGGCGTTGAGCGACAGCCGAGGCGTTTCCCCACGGCGCTGGTAGCCTCGCGCCCGTTGCTATGATGGCAACCCTGTAGTCCATCATAGTCAGGAGACGAGGTCCGGGCGAAGGCTCGGGCCTCGTTTGGCGTTGCCATAAGGTCGCTCCAACCGCCGAGGTGGATCCTGTTCGTCCCGCTCGTTGGCGGGTTCCCCAACGTACGTATATCTCAATTTCCATGTGACGGCGCCGTAACTTTCGATGTGCCGCAGTTTCCGCGGCCTACAATGGAGAAACGACCATGTTCAGAGTTCTAACGATGGCCGCGATGGTGGTGTTGACGGCCGTGACGACGCCGATGGCTGCCCAGAAGGCACACAATTCGAAAATTACGGTGGTGTTCGATCAACCGCTTCCGAACGTGCCAGGCAAGAGCATGCGGGGCGTGGTCGTTGAATACGGCCCAGGCGGCTTCAATCCTTCGCACACCCATGCCAAGAGCGCATTCATCTACGCGACGGTGCTCGAGGGAGAAATCAAGAGCAAGGTGAACGGTGGGCCGACGGCAGTATTCAAGGCTGGTGACAACTGGGTCGAAAAGCCCGGCGACCACCATCTGGTCAGTGCCAACGCCAGTGACACGAAGCCCGCCAAATTGCTCGCGGTATTCGTCGTCGACACGACCGACAACGAACTGACCACGCCGGACCCCTGATATCCCATCCGTCCGTTCTAGGCGGACAAACCTTGGTATAGTGCGCACCAGGGCCAGCTTGCGCTAATATCTCACCGTCGAGATCGCGGTTCTCCCTCTCCCAAGCGGCTTGACCTATCCTCGGTCCACCACCCCCGTTCCGAGGAGGGCGGACTACTTTTCCGCCGATGGGGCCGCTCTCCGCCAGAGCGGCCCCACTTTTTTCACCGAGAGGCATGAATTGCCGAGAGGCCGCACACGCCGGTATAAGCGGTAGCGCGCGCTCCGATCGCCGGGGGCGTCGGTCAATAGCGATAGGTGACGCCAACCTTGATCACCGGGATGTACGGTGGGCGATAAATTCGTCCGACACGGTCTCCGGCTTTCAACTGAAGCACGACGAGGCAATTTGCCGACAGTTCGATTTCCGCAGGAACAATCATTGTTGCCTTGGTCCGAGCCTTCGCATCCACCACCCAGGAGGACTTCGCCTCAAAGTCCATAACAAGCAGACGGGCATCGCTATGATCGTGCCATTCTCCAAGCTTGGTCGTGGGGTACTCCCATTCTAGCGCCGAAACGCGGCTGGCGCGCTCGATGCGGAATTCCGGGCCGAGGACAACGCCATTGTTCCAGACGCCGCCTGTGAGAGCCACCGGGCCGGGTCCCTCGGCATTCCATCGAGCGCGAAGCCGGCCGGCGACCTCCCGAGGCCTTTCTAGTGCGATGGTTTCGAGTGCCTGGGCGAAGCAAGGATCTTCGGACGATAGATTGTGCTGTATCAACATTAAGGGATCCAGGAAGTTTGATCCTATGAACCGTAACGCACGGTAGCTTAAGATTTTGAGGAGGAGCAATTTCGGGCCGACGTAGGAAACGGGTTTCCGCAGGTCGGCCCGAGGCCGTAAGTGCTACGTGTCCAAATGTCGGTTAGCGTTTCAGATTGACCAGAACGTCAAGAATGTCGGAGCCGGTCTGAAACACCTTGGAATTCGCCGTGTAGCTTCGTTGCGCTTCAACCATCGTCGTCAACTGATCGGCGAGATCGACGTTGGAAGATTCCAAGGATCCAGAATTGATCACTCCGAGGCCATTGGTCTGCGGGAAGCCGGTGACGGTTACGCCAGAATTTCCATTTGCCGAGTAGGCGTTGCCATTCAGTGGCGTCAGCATATCCGGGCTCGCAACGGTGGCGAGGGGTATGCGATAGATGGGCTTGGCATTGCCGGACTTGTACGTTGCGTAGACAGTCCCATCCTTATCGATCTTGATGTCTGTCACTGCACTGGGGGCCTGGCCGTTGAGCTTGCCGTCCCCGGAGAAGTCGGAGGCGACCTGTGTCATCTTGCTGAAGTCCATCCCGATCGTATTCCCGGTTGTCGGGTCATCGATTATCAGGGCGCCGGCGCTAGTCTGAACGCCCTTGCTGTCGAACGTCAACGTCTCGACTGCCACCGGATCAGTTGAGTAGGGGAACGGACTGTTGCCGGCCGCAGCGTCGGCATGCCGGTACATCGCGACTTCCCAGGAGGAGTCAACAGGGGGGGCTGCGGTCGGATCCCCTTCTGCGGTTTTCGTGAAGTACACATCGTACATCACTGTGTTCCCGAGTTTGTCATAGCCGACGACGGACATCTTCTTGGTGTCACTGGTCGTGCTGGATGGATCGTTTTCACTCGGCAAGGTATCCGATCCTGCCGGGGCAACCTCTGCGTTCGAGTCCAAGTTGCCTTGGAAGGTACCGTAGGTGGTGGGGATTGCGACCAAGCCGCCAAGGTCCTTCACATTGATCGGGACAAGGCCATCGAAGCCGTTGACGACGACTGATGGCGCGCCGGAGGTGTAAGGGTAGCCCATCAGCGTGAAACCTGCTGAGTTCTTTAGATTGCCAGTGCCGTCGGGCAAGAAGTCGCCAGCTCGAGTAAGAACCGTCGTCCCGTCGGCGGCCTGGACGATGAAAAACCCGTCGCCCTTGATCGAGAGGTCGCTACCCGAGGTGGTGGAGACGTAGTTGCCCTCCTCGGAGATCGAGTAGCGGGTCGTGCTTTCGACGCCGCCAGAATTGTAGTTCCCCGAGGAACCAGGCATGACAAGCGACGAGAAAGACACGGAGGCGCTCTTGTAGCCCACGGTGTTCACGTTTGCGATGTTGTCAGCGACCGTGCTGAGGCGGTTAGCTTGGGCGTTCATACCGGAAATCGCCGTCTTCATGCTGCCGAAAATGCTCATGTAAATTCTCCTTTGACCGATGATTTTGTGCTGATGGCGGGACTAGCTTCGCTTCAGCGAAAGGCGCTGAGCGTATCCGGCGTCGAGGTGCCCGATCGAGACTGGAAGGATCTTCTCGTAGCCCTCGCGAAGTTCGCCTTCGCCAACCGAGCCGCTGTCGTGGGGGTCGAGCGTCGCCCATCGCCTCTCATTGGCCTCGGTGTCGTTGGGACGATCGTTCATTTGTGCCAATCGAGCTTGGCCATCCATGAACTCAGCTTTTGTGACTCTCCCGTCTTTGTTCGTGTCGGCCCAATCCATTGATTGCTTGGCCATGCGAGCGTGGAAGTCCGAGACGGCTTCCTGATCGGATTGAGTGGTCGGCGTCTGTGGTGCCGGGCTCCTTGTGAACGAGATCCCTTCGTCCGTGATCGATGGCGCAGTGCGAGGTTTGGGCGAAAAAAGACCGTAAATTGAACTATCTGATCCAATTTTCATGGAGCGCGTTTCCTTGGCTGAGCGGGGTAAGTGCGCGAAAACTGGTGCTGGCGGCTTGCTTCAAACTTGCCAAAAACGCGCATCGGGGCCTTATGTTGCAACCGCAACCATATAGGCCGTCGTTGCCTCACCGCGGGGGCGTTTTGCAGAGCGTACGACCACTCGGAAGCCAAAAACGGGTGGCTCAAACGACTGTATAGCTAGTCCGCTGCGGCCGCGGCTGGCCTATTGCGGTGGAATCGAACTGCGAGGCGATATCCATGACAAACGACAAGCTGACCACCGCCGCCGGCGCCCCGGTGCCCGACAACTTCAACATCGAGACGGCAGGCCGGCGCGGGCCGGCGCTCCTCCAGGACATCTGGCTTATCGAGAAGCTGGCTCATTTCGACAGAGAGGTGATCCCTGAACGACGAATGCATGCGAAGGGCGCGGGGGCGTTCGGAACCTTCAAGGTGACGTCGGACATAACGTCGTACAGCAAGGCAGCGCTATTTTCGCAGGTGGGCAAGGAGACGCCCATTTTTATCCGGTTCTCTACTGTGGCAGGCGAGAGGGGCGCGGCGGATGCGGAGCGCGATATCCGCGGGTTCGCGATCAAATTCTATACGGAACAGGGAAACTGGGACCTGGTCGGAAACAACACGCCGGTGTTTTTCTTCCGTGATCCCCTTCGCTTCCCGGATCTCAATCACGCGGTTAAGCGTGATCCCCGGACAGGTATGAGGAGCGCGGAAAACAACTGGGATTTCTGGACACTTCTGCCGGAGGCGCTGCATCAAGTCACGATCGTCATGTCGGACCGAGGTATCCCGAAATCCTTCAGCAACATGCATGGCTTCGGCAGTCATACCTTCAGCATGATCAATGCTGCAAACGAGCGGCACTGGGTCAAGTTCACGCTAAAAAGCCAGCAGGGGATCGACAACCTGACGGACGAGGAGGCCGCAGATTTGATCGGTCGCGACCGTGAGAGCCATCAGCGGCAGCTTTTCGACAGCATCGAGCGAGGCGCATTCCCTCAGTGGAAGATGTACATCCAGGTGATGACGGAAGACGGTGCGAAGCTGCATCGGCACAATCCATTCGACGTCACCAAGGTGTGGCCGCACGCGGAATTCCCCTTGATCGAGGTAGGTGTACTCGAACTCAACAAGAACCCGGAGAATTTCTTCGCGGACGTCGAGCAGGCCTCGTTCACGCCGGCGAACATAGTACCTGGGATTGGGTTCTCGCCGGACAAGATGCTCCAAGCTCGGTTGTTTTCCTACGGCGACGCAGCGCGCTACCGTCTTGGCGTAAACCACCATCAGATCCCGGTGAATGCACCTCGTTGTCCGTATCACTCGTATCACCGCGACGGCGCCATGCGCATCGACGGAAACTATGGGGCGGCAACGAGCTACGTGCCGAATTCCATGGGAGCATGGACCGAGCAGCCCGATTTCAAGGAGCCGCCCTTGGAATTGGAAGGGGCCGCCGGCCGCTATGACCATCGAATTGATGAAGACCATTACGAGCAGCCTGGCAATCTTTATCGTCTGATGTCGCAGGAGCAGAGGGCTGTGCTTGTCGCCAATACCGCCAGAGCGATGTCGGGAGTGTCGGCGTCGATAATGTCGCGCCATGTGGAAAATTGCCGACGCGCAGATGCAGAATATGGTCGTCGCCTAGAGGAAGCCCTTGGGCTCTTACCGGCGACGTCCGACTAAGTTGATGGAGATCGAAGGTCGAGCGAACTGTGGCAGGTAGGGCGCCCGGCGATCCCATCGACAGGCGCAGTACTAGCGGCACGTCCCGCGGTACTGCGCCTTTTCTCTGAAGTAGGGGCAACCGTGAGTATAGCTGCCGAAGGCAAGATCTCTCTCGTAACATCCTTCGATGCTTATTGGAGATGCTTGTTATGGAAATGCAACCTCGCACCGAGACCTATGTCCGTACGGAGGTGGATCAAAGTTTGGTGTTGTTGGCAGACGAGTCTGCCCAGGAGGAGGGGCCTCTTGTTCGACGGCTTCAGGACTGCGGTTTCCGGGTGCTGGTTGCTCGAAGACTTCCCGACGCCGTCGAATTTTCGACAAGGACTGACCTAGCGTTCGCGCTGTTGGAATTGCGATTTGGAAAGGTTGACACGCTTGCGCTGGTATCTGCGATCCGGCGTCATAATCCTTCTGCGCGGATAGTGGTCCATACTTGGTTTGCTGACCTGAAAGCCGCAGTGGCAGTCATCAAGGCCGGCGCCGACGACCTCTTGCCAAAACCTCTTGACCCCACATTCGTGGCCGACTTCTTGACGGCACGCACGCCGGGCGAGCTATCCTATTTCGCGCAGATTCCAGATACCGCAAGCGTTCGGCGGGAACACATCGAAAAGATCGTAGCGTTCTCAGATCGGAACATATCTCTTGCGTCGAGACGGCTGCTGCTGGACCGCAGATCGTTGCAGCGGCTTATGAAACGCTACGACAGAGCGCGTTAAGAGCTCGCCATTTCTGCATATGACGTTGGCGCCGGTCGCCCGGTCATGTGATCGGTAGAGTAAACGAGAACGTCGCCCCCACAGGTTTGGCTTGCTCGACCCAGAGGCGTCCGCCGTGGGATTCGACGATGGATCGGCAGATGGCGAGCCCCATTCCCATTCCCTTCTCACCCTTGGTTGTGAAAAAGGGATCGAAAATCCGCTTCGGAAACTCGACTCCTGGTCCGGAGTCGGTGACATCGACCTGTACACCGTCATCTACTCTGAGAGCTCGGATGCTGAGCCTCCGCTCGCCTCCTACGCCGTCCATTGCCTCGATTCCGTTGCGCATGAGGTTTGTCAGAACCTGCTGCACCTGGACTGGGTCGATCATGACCGATGGCAGATCCTTTTCGATCTCCACGCTTACGCGGACACCGCGTCGCGCTGCCTCGTCCGCAAGTAGTTCTCGAGCCTCCCCAAGAAGCGCAACGAAAGCTGTTGAATGTCGGGCGTCGGCTGCATGGCGGAACAGGGCACGGACGCGTTTGACCGTTTCGACTGCGGTAGCCGCGCTCCTGATCACGCGGTCGAGTGCGATCAAACCACGCTCCAAATTCGGCGGGTCGGAGGTTAGCCATCTCTTGGAGGCATCGGAACTGGACACGAGCGCGGCGAGCGGTTGCCCGATCTCGTGAGCGATGGAGGCGGAGAGCTCTGCCAAGCTCGCCGCCTGACTTGCGCGCGCGTAGCTTTCCTGTGCGATCCGGAGCTCGTCCTGCGAACGTACCTGGTCCTCCACATCAAAGCACACCCCGCTCCACTGGAGGATCGTCCCGTCAGCCTTCTTCATCGCAGCGACGCGCATGTCCACCCATCGGAATTCACCGTCGAACCGGCGCAATCGGTGTTTGAAGGAGAACGACTCGCCGGTTTTGAGCGCCTCCATGAACTTTCTGGTGAGAGCGGCCCTGTAGTCGTCATGAACGATCACGTTGAGTACGCCGGTGAGACGAGATTGCCCTTCGACATCCTTTGCATCGACGTCGAAGCCGAGGAAGTCACGAAACTGCTCGCTGAAATAGATTGGCTCGCCGTCTGCAGACGTGCACCAGA
The DNA here is from genome assembly GCF_017741935.1 of Rhizobium sp. 16-449-1b. GTDB lineage: Bacteria > Pseudomonadota > Alphaproteobacteria > Rhizobiales > Rhizobiaceae > Rhizobium. The sequence goes on from NZ_JAGHMH010000028.1 coordinate 801,058, forward strand.
TGAGCGCTGGGACCGAGCCGATCAGGTCTCGCAATGAGCGTTCGCTTTCTCTCAGAGCAGCTTCAGTTTTCTTGTAGACGTCGATGTCGATCGACGTGCCATACCACCCTGTAATCTTGCCTGTCCCATCGAGGGTCGGACGTGCGGCGATCCGGTGCCAGACGTAGTTCCCGGTCGCTCTGAGCATCCTGTACTCGATATGCCAATGCTCGCCGGTCCTGAGAGAATGTCGGAAGGACTCGGCGGCCCGTGGATAGTCGTCGGGATGGACGCCCAGGCTCCAGCCATGGTCGCCGCCGTCGACGAAGCCTTTGTCATCCTCCAGCCGACGGTTCAGGTCACGAAGTGTCATTCCAATGGCGATCTGCCCCGATGGCGTGACGTACGTGAATTCCCCCGCCGCGTTGAGAGCCCAGGCTTTGCCGTACAGGCTCTCGATAACCTTGGCCGCGCGTACCGCTTCTCCTGTCTCACCGATCGGTCCGTTCCTCAGCCAACGCTCATCGAGGTCGGAAATCATAGGATCAACGTCGACGCTTACACCGTAGCCCGGCTCCGCACGCATCTCCACCCAGCGATACTCGCCATCGGTCTGCCGCTGCCGATACTTGATCACCTGCGGAACGCCCGTCCAGAACGCATAGGCTGCGGCGTGCGAGGCCGACGCCCTGTCCTCGGGGTGAACGTGATCGAGGGAGGCAGGCACGTCCCAATCTCCGCGGTTGCCGACATGCTCCTGCTTGGCGTCGGACCTAGAATTCGCATTTCGTAAGCCTGCGACGCAGCACACCGCCAGCGACAGGAGGAGGAGTGAGGCTAGCGGCCACCCAAAAGAGGATTCTTCGACAGCTACGGCGTAACCAACGGATATCAAGGACAACAGGCCAAGGGCGGCGGCTATGAGCGTGCGCGACCTGCTGCCAAGTGTCACGAATAGGGCAACGATCGGACAAGCCAGACCCAAGATCGATCCAGAGAGCCAGCAAACAATTCCGCCGGCGACCACGGAGGAGCACACGGTTGCCAATCTATGACGCAAACCAACTGTCATCATACAAGGTTGCGCCTGTAATTCGTCCATCTTCGGCACCCTAAGTGTCCATGATTTCGTAACATTTTGGCTTTGCTGTCCGCTGAGAGCCACGCTTTCGCATATGGTATTCCTGTGGTGATAAACCAACGCTGTCTGGTCATGAAGCCCCAATAAAGGGCGGGCTAGACATCACGTCGAGGCACGCATTCGGGCACCCTTGTTGCACCGCTTATTGCGAAGCTATCGGCAAATCTGGTGTGCCGCCAACATGGCTAATCTGGCGGTCCAGCAGGAGCTATGTCTCGCTCATCAAAACGGAGACAGAACAATGAACTTGCTTCAAGGTAAAGTCGCTATCATCACTGGTGGTAATAGCGGGATCGGAAAGGCCACAGCAGCCCTCTTTGCAAAGGAAGGTGCGCAGGTCGTGATCACTGGTCGTCGCCAAGACGTGCTGGATGCTGCGGTGCGCGATATTGGCCACGGGTCGATTGGAATCTGCGGCGACGTCGGAGTCATTGCCTTCCACAGCCGTCTCGCTGCTGAAGTGCGCGAGCGTTTCGGCGCCGCCGATATTTACATGGCGAACGCCGGCGTCATCAACCTCACTTCCTCAATGGATGTCACCGAGGAAGAATACGAGAGGCATTTCTCCATCAACACGCGCGGCGTGTTCTTCGGCGTGCAAGCGATTGCTCCGCTGATCCGAGACGGCGGCGCCATCATCGCTACGAGTTCGCTTGCCGCCACCAAGGTCCTGCCGCAGCACACAGTCTACGCGGGCTCGAAGGCGGCTATCGCTGCATTCGCGCGAAACTGGGCCATGGAATTCAAGGACCGCCGGATCCGGGTCAACATACTGACACCTGGTCCCGTCGAGACCGAAATTCTTGGGAAGCTCGGCGTAAACGAAGCCGATCGACCAGCGTTCGAAGCGCATATGGCCAACCTGATTCCCGCGGGTAGGATGGGGCGGCCCGAGGAGCTGGCAGAGGCGGCTCTGTTCCTTGCCGCCAAGGGCACATTCGTCAACGGAACGGAACTCATAGTCGACGGCGGTATGTCGGTGTCTTAATCGCCCAAGCGTGGCGTACCGGCGGACTTGGTCCGCCGGTACGCCGAGTGACGTGGTCAGCTTATGCGGCTTCTACGGCGAGCGCTATCTTGACCGCTTCCCGGCCCTTCATGCGCTCTTTGAAGCTAGACAGACGGGTGGGTACATTTACTCCGAAACGCTCCGCCCAGAGCGTCATGACGAAAAGGTAGCAGTCAGCAACCGATGGATGGTCTCCGAACAGATAGTCACCCTTGAAGGTGTCGGAAATCCAGTGGAAGCGCGTTTGGATCCCAGCCTTCGCCTGCGCCACTTCTGCATCTCCCTTTGCATCCATGAGATGCCGGAAGCTGTGGTGAAGTTCAGTCGAGATGAATGTCAGCGACTCTATCAGACGTGTCCGACCCATTTCGCCGGAAACGCCGAGGGTGGGATACTGTGCGGCAATCCAGTCGAGTATCGCAACATTCTCGGTCAGGATCGCGCCGTCGTCCATTTCGATGACGGGAACGCAGCCTTTGACATTGATCTCGTTGAAGTCGCGCCCGGCCGCGGTGCGTTTGGTTGCCAGGTTGACACGCTCGACAACGAATTTCGCACCTGCTTCCTGAAGGGCGATGTGATCGGCAAGGCTGCACGCTTTTGGGGAGTAATAAAGCTTCATTCGCTTTTCCTGTTCGACGGTTTCCGCGGGCGGAGTGCCATGGCGGTATGGTCGAAACCTAGGAGCAACCGGTGACACCGGAAATCAAACGTGCGTTCAGGTTGACGCTCATCCGTGTCCTTGGGTTTCCGGCGTGGAAGGCATCCCCATGCTATGCTAGACGGGCATGGATGGACGACGATCAACACGCGATTCTCGTGGAGACGAGACTAGTACCGCAGCAGAGGCGGAGCCGCGAGGCACGTGCGCGCATTATGAGCGCGGCGGAGGAGCTGCTCCGCAACGATGGCGTGGAAGCTTTCTCGATGATGGGGGTCGCACAACGCGCGCAGATGCCTGTCGGAAACATCTACCGACGTTTCGAGGGTAAGGAGGATCTGCTGCTCGCGCTGAAGGAATTGGTCTGCGCGAGGATAAGGAACGGGATTGCACAGTCTGTTCTGGCACACGGTCCCGACAGCATGGAGACCTTCGTGAGATGCTTCGCGGATGCAGTTGGGAAAGCCTTCGCACACGATGAGCGTCTAAACCGATCCCTTTACGATCAACGCCTTGTCAGTCCGAAGATGATCGAATCGGGTCAGGCCGCCCGAGGTTCTATATTCGGGCTATTTGCGGACGGCCTTGGCCCGTATTTGTCACACCATCCATCAGTCCGCGCCGACGCCATCGCAAAAGTCGCCTTTTCGATCATCATGAACGCGGCTGCCTTAAAGGTCCGCGACAACGACGCAATACTGGCGACGTCTTCCTGGGATGAAATTGCCTCGGAGTTTGGCGCCGCCGCGGTCCTCTACATTCAATCAAAATTTTGAGCTCCGGCGCCTGCCCACTTCAAAACAAACCGGGACTGAATTAACGTGTAAATGCGAATGCGATTCGCGTTCTCCTTTAGGTTGGATCTATGCCTATGCGCGACGATGGCAGGGTTACATGGAGTAGTGGGCTTCTAACTTGGGTGACAGGGCAGAACCTGGCACTCGCCGATGATGTCGCGGCCGATCTATTCGGGTTGGACCGCGATGTGTGCCGCGAAGGTACAGAGATCGAAACATTTCTTGCAAAGATCGCCGAGGCCGACCGGTCAAGAGTGGCAATGCAGCTCTATAGAAGCATTGCAGATGGCAGTGTCTATCTCGAGACGTTTGAAGTTTGCGCGGTCGCGGGGCGGCGGCGATTGGCTCTGAAGGGCCAAGCCGTGGGAGACGTGCTTTTCTCGTGCATTGTAATGGAAGTCGTCAACGACGACACCGCAGACCTTCGGGAGCTGTGCTTCGCGGCCTACGACGTGGCCCGCCGACGGAACCAAGACAAAGCCGCGGTTCATATCATGCAGACATTGGTACTCATCGACGAGACGATACCGGGAGCCGAACTGCACTAGACACCATCAGCATATGATTTCGCAAACCAATGGTTGGGTTGAACCTCTTACGATGCCGGACGCAAACTATGCGACCGCCGTACGTGACTTCGTCAAAGTACATGACGCGCCCAACCTCCTTAAAGACGACGTCGACAAGCGGTGGAGGCCGGGCTGCTTCCTCGAACAAAATAAGGGAATTCGGATGCAAATGATTGCAAAATTGGCTCTGGCCACCGGATTGTACGCCATGTCGGTTGTTGCCGGCTCGGCAGAGACATTGAAGCCAACAGTCGTCCTCGTACATGGTGCGTTCGCCGACTCGTCGAGCTGGAACCGGGTTGTCGCTTTGTTGGAAAAGGACGGTTATCCGGTCGTCGCTGTCGCCAACCCGCTGCGCAGCGTGAAGAGTGATGGAGACTACGTCGGACGCGTGCTGGAAGGGCTCAAGTCACCTGTCGTGCTGGTAGGGCACTCTTATGGTGGGTCGGTCATCAGTGACGCAGCGGCCCACGCAGGCAATGTCAAAGCTCTTGTGTTCGTCGCTGCGTTCGCTCCAGCGCGCGGAGAGTCCGCCATCGACCTGTCCGGCAAAAATCCAGGTAGCACCCTCGGGCCCGCGCTTGCTCAGCCAGTCGTGTTGCCTGGTGGTGCGAATGACCTCTACATCGACCAGCAGAAGTTTCCTGCCCAGTTCGCCGGCGATGTTCCGCTTGCGGCAGCAAAGCTGATGGCCGTCGCTCAACGCCCGATCACCGATGCAGCGCTCGCTGAACCGGCACCTGAGGCCGCATGGGAGAAGATCCCGTCCTGGTTCATCTACGGCGATGCGGACAAGAACATTCCACCAGCCACACTGAAGTGGATGGCAGATCGCGCGAGATCCAAGAAGACCGTAGCGGTTCCAGGCGCGTCACATGTAGTCATGATTTCGCATCCCGGCGAGGTCACCAAAATGATCGAGCAGGCTGCCTCCGGAAACTGATTATGCTCGCCGGGGGCCGTTGACCAGCCTCCGGCGTCCACAACCATCCCTAGCCAAGAGCGTCTAAAACGTTCGTATAGGTAGGGACCGAACCCGACAGTGATATGATTGGGTGAGCCTGCACTCACTCGTTATAAAAAGCAGCCAGGAGCGAGACGTGCAACTGATGGACCGACATGACGTTTTGGACCTCCCAATGGTCTCCATCGTGGACGACGACGTCGCTCTGAGGCTCTCTCTCGTAGATTTGTTCGAGTCGTTGGAGATGTCCGCCGCACCGTATGAAAGCGGCGACGACTTTCTGATGCGTGCCGATCTTGGCAAGGCAGGCTGCATACTACTTGATATCCACATGCCCGGCATCAACGGCCTAGAGCTGCAAAAGCAGCTTGCTGACACGAGGAGCATGCTTCCTATCGTTTTCATGACTGCAAACGCTACCGTGTCAATGAGCGTGCAAGCGATGAAACGGGGTGCATCTGACTTTCTGCTCAAGCCGCTCGATAGCGAGCAGTTGGTCGAAGCGATCGGACGTGCGATCCGCTTGAATGCAGATCGGCGCGCACTAGCCTCGCAGCGAGAGAGCACCATGGCATCGGTTCAACGATTGACGCCGCGCGAGCGGGAGGTCATGACGCACGTGGTTAAAGGGTGGCTCAACAAGCAGATCGCTCAAGAACTATCCGTTAGCGAGATGATGATTAAGATCCACCGCAGTCGCATGATGAAGAAAATGCAAGTCGGTTCTCTTGCCGAGCTGGTCAAGAAGCTAGATTTGGCATCAAAGGAATTCGATTTTTATCAATAGGTTGACTGCCGCGCTGGTCGGGACAGCCAAGGTCAAACAGAAAGAGTTCGCCTAAGCCCATGCCAGCCGTGAAAGACATAACGATAGCAATTATCGATGACGATCAACACCTTCGGGAGTCCCTGCAGGACCTCCTCGAGACCGAAGGAGTGGAAAGTCGGCTTTATGGATCGGCAGAGGAATTCCTGGATCGCATAGGCTACGATGGCGTCGACTGTATCCTCGCGGATGTCCGGATGACGGGGATGTCCGGGATCGAGCTCCTTCGGATCTTGCGAACCAAACAAGGGTGCCCGCCAGTATTGATCATGACTTCCTATGCCGATGATGGCATGCGCGCGACCGCCTTACGTGCGGGCGCGCAGACTTTTCTCGCAAAGCCGATCGATAGCCGTCATCTTATCGACAGCATTCGACGGGCTACTAACGATTGAGCCAGTCGACCACAGGCATTAGGTCGCTGTTGCCAGCGCCGGCCGAGCGAGTTTCCTCTCCGAGCTCGAGAACGAGGTGGTCCTTTCCCGATTTCGCCAAGGCAGCCTTGACGTCCTCGAAGTCAGCTTCGGTCTCGACCATCACCAAGTATCCTTCGTCTGACACCACCGTGCCGAACTGGAGTAGAGCGTACTTCGCGTCGAAGAGCTCGCCGTCAGGCACATAAGTCAAAAACTTCGGCACGACATTCTCCCGTTTACCTCGTCCCGCCTAAACCTTGGTTTGGGAAGTGCTGGTGGGGACGCGGTGGTAGCTTCCTTCCTGTGTAATCAACCGCAGGAGACGAAAATGCAAGCGCTCAAATACGCCATTTACGCCATGGTGGCGTTCAACGTGCTACTAGCAGGATGGCTTTCGGTCTATATGCTTTACGACCCGGAAGGCTGGTACTACTTCGTACCCGGAGTGACCGACACCGGGTTCTATAACCAGCACTTCATCCGCGACATCGGCATCATTCAAGGCTTCATCGCGCTGGCCTTTGCTATCGGCGCCTTCAAAGCGGAAAGACGGGTCGAACTGTGGGCGGCTGCCACGCTTTGGCTTATCGCGCACGGGGTCTTTCATCTCTGGGAGGTGGCGATCGGGATTTGCTCGTCATCGGTCATCGTACGCGATTTTCCGGCGGTCAGCCTTCCTGCACTCTTCGGGATCGCCGCGACTTTGTGGGCGATATCCCAGGCGAAAGGCAGGGCAGGGTCGCAAAAAGCAGCGGCGATGATCTAAAGGAACGTGACGGTTTGGCCAGACGCCGTCGTTCGAAGCGGCGGCTCTGGCCAGATTCGCTCATCAGGCGGAAACCGTGTTTGAGAGCCAATCATGAAACGACTGCTTGCCAGATATAGCCTTCGCCGCAGGTACTAGGCTTTCCGGAGCGAGATTGACGCCGAAGTAGGCGACGTCTGGATCGGTTGCAACAGGACGAGCATCTTCGGTTGCTGTGAGCAATTCGCGCGCGATCTCAAGCAGATTCAGAGGCTCCGGCCCGCCAATTTCCTGGACCGAATTGATGGGCTTGCCGCTCGCGTGCTTTGCCACAATCGTCGCGGCCTCGTCCGCGGAAATCGGTTGCAGGCGCACGTTCGCGACGCGAATTGATCCCTCGACTGCCGGCGATGAATTCACGATCCCGCCGAAAAATTCGAAGAACTGCGTTGAGCGTACGATCGTATAGGGAACACTCGACGCGCGGATGAGGTTCTCCTGCACCAGCTTCGCACGGAAGTAGTCGTTCTCCACCAGGCGCTCTGCGCCGACGACCGACAGAGCGAGATAATGTGGAACGCCGGCGCGTTTGGCCGCACTCAGGAGATTTTTACCCGCCTGCTTGAAAAAGGAGAGGGCGTCTCCCTCTCCAAAAGACCCGGAATTCGTGACGTCAATCACTGCGTCGGCACCCTCGAACGCGGTATCGAGACCAACTCCTTTGATGGCGTCGACCCCGGTCTTGCTCGATGCTTCCACCACGCTGTGCCCAGAACTCCCGAGCGCGCGAACAATCTTCGATCCCATCATCCCGCTCGCGCCGACTACGACTATTCTCATGACATACTCCATCAGCCTCTAAGGCCCACAATTCTAGGCTTTCAGCCAGTTAGGTCGACCAAACGAAGTGTTGGCTTGACCGACCATGTCTTCGAGAGAAGTGCTTCTGGGGCCTGTACAATGCAAACGAAAGGTTGGGATGTCAGCCCGGCGATCAATTGATACCTGATCCGAAATGAGCCGTGTTAACCGGACATGATGGAGATGATGAACGCGGGGATTTTTCCGGTTTCGTCCCGTGGCCAACGAAGTGGCAGACGAGCGTCCCACCCATCCAGCTCATACAACGCGGCCGAAGCGGGTGGCGCAATCGGGGGCGGGGTCATCCGCTTCGGTCCAATTATGTTATGTCGGGCATTGCATCCTAAACGAAGGTTTATGGTCTGTTCGGGGTAAACCATGGTATAAGAGCGCCGGGATCGCAAAGGACGGCCAAGCCTATCTAACTCTTGGGAGGTGCCTGGTATCCGACCGTGGATATCGGACCATTGTCCTGGCCCACATTGGATTTTTCGACTTAACTGAGGCAGACCATGCACAACGTACAAGTCAAAGCGGAAGCGTTCGCCGAGCCGATCGTCTACGTGGTTGACGACGATGAAGAAATGCGCGGCGCACTCCTCGATCTCTTCATGGTGACGAAGAAGAGAGCAACGGCCTTTCCAAATGGTGTCGAGTTCCTGGAGACGGCAGACACAAACGCACCGGGTTGCGTGGTCGTCGATCTTCGCATGCCAGGCGGTACGGGACTTGATCTACAGAAGAAGCTCATTTCCATCGGCAGCAAAATGCCGATAATCTTCCTCACAGCCTATGCGGACATCCCCACCAGCGTGAGGGCCATGAAGGCTGGGGCCACGGATTTCATCACGAAGCCTTTCATCAACCAAGACCTCTTAGAGGCTGTCGATCACGCCATTCAGCTCGACTCTGAACGTCGGAAGAGTGAAGCTGAATCGGATCGCATTCGAGCGTTGGCAGCAACACTCACGCCACGTGAGAAGGAAGTGATGTGGCAGGTCGTGAGCGGCTTGATGAACAAGCAGGTCGCCTATGAGCTGGGGATCAGCGAGATGACGGTGAAGTTGCACCGGATGAGCGTCATGCGGAAGATGGAAAGCCGGTCGCTCGCCGATCTGGTTCGAAAGGCTGAGCAGCTCGAGAAGCGTGACAGTTGACAACTACGACGTTTGGTAGCCGGAGCTGGCATTTAAAGCAGCTTCGCGCCTCAGGTGCGGCCATTTCTCTTAGAGGCCCGCCCTCGGCATAGTCGATGTGCCGTCGAACATTTCCCAAAAGATCCAAGGATTAAACCTGCTCGTCATGCGGAGGATTGAGGCATGTTGTGGCCCCGTGCGCGATTTGTCTGTCTGAGCCTACCTATTCTTCTGGTCACGTTGATCTTTGGCGCGGGCGCTAACTTGTGCTTTGCGGTGGAGGTGCCCATCTCGGAACTCACTCAGGAAAAAATTGACCAACTCGGCAAACTCTTGAATGACGCCGACGTTCGAGATGCCCTATCGGCTCAGGGTCAACGGGTTCCAACTGACGAAGCAATGGCGGGTGTACCCACTATTGGGTTCACGGAATGGCTTGATGCCGTACGGGATCATCTCGCGTCCGCTATTGTGGCGGTGCCGCTGATACCGAGCGAGTTTGAAAAGACTCGGAATACGCCGGCCTCAGAGTTGAACCAACGACCGATCACCGTTCTTGCGGTCTTCCTGTTGCTTGTGGCTATCGCTCGAGCGTTTGAGTTCTTTTTCGAGGGAACGGCGCGGCGCATCGAAGCGCACAGGGTGAAACACCCATCGCACCACAGGGCATATGGCTTCCATGTTTTGGGCCGCCATTTTTTTGCGAAGTTCGCTCCACTTGTGGTTTTCGGCGTCGTAGGTCTGGGGCTGTTCCTGGCGATCGGCTTGCCGGGCGTCTCTACGGAGGTCGCAATACCGAGTTTCTTTGGACTGCTCGCTGGGCGCTTCCTGATCCGTATCGCCACGGTCCTATTAACCGCTCATCCCAACGCCAGTGATGACGGTATCACGCGGTTGATCCCAGTTTCAGAAGATGCCGCCCGATTTTGGCGCAGCCGCATATCCCTATTCGTTTCGATCGCGATTTTGGGCTGGGCCGCTAACGGCATCTTGCTCGAAATCGGCTTTCTGCCCATGGCACGGGATGCCGTTCTCTATTCGCTGGGCCTATCGCTGCTCATGCTCGCGATCGAGGCGTTATGGCATCGTCCTCGGGCTGCCGATCATCACCCACACCACGGTGCACTCGATTGGCTGACTGTGTTCTTGCTCTGCCTGATTTGGGTCTTGTGGGTTGGCGACGCAATTTTCCTGATGTGGGCCTGCGCCTACGTCATACTCATTCCGGTCGGACTAAAGACCCTCACTGCTTCCATTCATAGCGCATTTCTACGTTCTGGCCACGCGGCAGTGGACCGTGGTCCAGTGCTTGAGGTTATAGTCGAACGAGCGGCCAGAGCCACGTTCATCGCGGTCGCCGCTCTGTGGCTGGCGTCTGTAATGCGCGCCCATTCAACGGCAATGTTCGAGGATGAGACAGCGAGCGGAATATTAAGGGGGGTGCTCGGCGGTATCGTCATACTGCTCGTCGCCGACATCGTCTGGCAGATTACAAAAGCGGTCATCGAGCATCGGCTCGAAGTCGCGCGAGGCGTCGGAGGAGATGAAGCAGAAACGGCGAAGCACGGTCGTCTGCTTACGCTGCTACCCATCCTCAAGAACTTCCTCGCGGTGTTGATAGCGGTCATGGCCATTCTGACGGTGTTGTCGGGCCTGGGCGTGGCCATCGGCCCCCTGATCGCAGGTGCCGGCATCTTCGGCGTCGCGATTGGTTTCGGCTCGCAGACACTGGTGAAGGACGTCATCAGCGGCGTTTTCTTTATGATGGACGATGCCTTTCGCGTCGGCGAATACATCCAGAGCGGTAGCTACAAGGGGACGGTTGAGTCCTTCAGTATCCGCTCGGTTCGGCTCAGGCACCATCGAGGCCCAGTCTATACGGTGCCATTTGGTGAGCTTGGCGCCGTTGAGAATCTGTCGCGCGACTGGGCGATCGACAAGTTCAGGATTGCGGTCGCATTCAATACCGACCTCATAAAAGTGAAAAGGCTTGTGAAGGGCATTGGTGCAGCTCTGCTAGAGGACCCCGAGCTGGGTCCGCAGATCATCGAGACCGTGAAGCTGAAGGGCCTCGAAGAGTTCGGAGACTACGGAATTACCATCAGCTTCTCTATGAAAACGAAGCCAGGACAGCAATCGAGCATCCGGCGCCGCGCTCAGGCAATGATCCGCGAGATCTTTGGTCAGAATGGCATCGAATTCGCCTCGCCGACGGTACAAGTCGCGCAGGAGGACCGAAAAGCAGGGGTGGAAGCCGGGTTAAACCTAGATGCCGACGCGACAGCGTTGGCTGCCGGAGCGCATGCAGCGAGCAAGGCCATCGCACGGCAGAAAATCAGCGATAACGGAACTAAGCGCGGCTGAGCGGCTGCTTTGGCGCTTTTCCGTGGATGCCACCATAGCGTGATTATTCCAATCCAGATGGGCGGCGAGCTCGTGCCCTCAAAAGACGGGCCGAGCGGCTGCTGGAAGCGCATCTACAGCTCTCCATCCACGATTTCTTGCCCGCGAAAACTCATATAAATCTGCTAAAAACAGATTAAAATATTGATGCAAATCAATAATTTATGTTTCCCATCGGGCACGAAGCCGCCGGGAATTTGGCTGCGGTCGAACATTCCTAATTTACCGTCTTGCGATTGACACACGAACCAGCGAAACATCCGCGCGAACTAAATTTCGTTTTTTAAAAACAACTTTATAGCGACGAGGTAGGCGGCGTGCGTGGTACTGTGAATTCCCAAAAATCTGTGTTTTTTACTGGTGCGAGCATTCTTGCGCTAGGCCTTACTGCTGCTCTCTCAACTGCTTCGGCCGGCACCTACACGGCCGGCACCGAAGCGGAGCTGAGCAGCGCCATTGCTGCTGCCAACGCCGACGGGGATGCCAATGCGACGATTAAGCTGACGGGCGACCTTGCCACCACGGGAGTGATGCCATCGCCCTCAAAGCCGATCACGATCGATACTCAGGGCTTTACACTTTCAGGCTTCCAGGCGCTAAGCACCAACGGCCAGGCGCTGGTCTTTTCCGGCACTGCGGTTGGAGCCGTTGCACAACGTGGGTTCTATTTCACCGCCACCACCGTGGCGACCAACTTCATCAACAACGGCTCGATAACCGGCGGTGCCGATGGAAGTTCGACGACCAGTTCGGGTATCTCGTTCGCCGGCATAGGCACCTTCGTTAACAATGGCACGGTGATCGGCGGCGATGATATCTCGGCTGGAGCGGGCGGCGGCAGCGGAATTGTTGCCCAAAGAGCCATGGCCATTACAAACAACGGCCTGATCCAAGGTGGCAACAGCGCGTCTAGTGCCGGCGGGATAGGCGTGAACCTTGGTGGATTCGCGACAGCCGCTGTCCCAGCGTCACTGATCAACAACGGAACGATTATCGGTGGCACCGGGGTTACCAATGGCGGAACAGGTGTCCGTCTAGGCACCGGTGCGACATATCTTGAGAACAATGGGACGATCATCGGCGGCAATGGCTCCAACGGGATCACCTTCGCCATTGCCAATGCCTATATCGTAAACAGCGGAATTATTCGAGGCGGGACTGGTGCTACGAACGCTATTGCCGTCGGAACTCCCGCAGCCAGCCTGACCTTGGAGCTTCGTGAAGGCTCCGATATCACCGGCTATGTCATCGGAAGCGCCACCACGTCGGATACACTGCGGCTCGGGGGCAGCGGCAGCGATCGTTTCGACATCTCGCAAGTTGGCACTACGCTTGCGTATCAGTACCGCAACTTCGACGTTTTTGAGAAGACGGGCACTGGAGCATGGACCCTCACCGGGACGGCCACGTCCGCCACAGACTGGACGGTCTATGGCGGCACGCTGCTTGTCGGCGACGCCAGCACGACGGCCACCGTTCTTGGCAATATCGACAACCGAGCGACGCTCGGCGGTAGCGGCACCATCGTCGGTGATGTCACGAACTCCGGCACAGTTGCGCCTATTGGCTCCCTGACCATCTCCGGCGATTACACCAGCAGCGGCGGGACCGTAGCCATCGATGCAGCGCTCGCAGGTGACGCGTCCATCACCGATCGGCTTGTCGTCACAGGTGACACATCCGGCTCCAGCACCGTCCGTGTAACCAATCTCGGCGGCAGCGGCGCACAGACCGTCGAGGGTATCAAGATCATCGATGTCGGCGGCGTTTCCGCAGGCACCTTCGCGCTCGCCGGCGACTACGTGTACAACGGCGATCAGGCGGTCGTCGGTGGCGCATATGCTTACCGCCTCTACCAAAACGGCGTTTCGACGCCGGCCGATGGCGACTGGTACCTGCGCTCGGTGCTTCTCGATCCGACGCTGGGCACGACCACGCCGCTCTATCAGCCGGGCGTCGCCATCTATGAAGCCTATCCCGAGATGCTCCAGGCGCTGAACGGGCTTGGCACACTGCAGCAGCGCGTCGGCGATCGGTACTGGCGCTCCGCCACCGATCCGGTTGCGGCAAGCGGCCCCGATGGCGTCTGGTTCCGCACGGGCGGAATGCATGGCGGCGTCGAGCCCAGTTTCAGCACCAGCGGCAGCAGCTATGACTACAATCTCTGGAAGTCCGAAGGTGGCGTCGATGGCGAGCTGTTCCATAACGGCAGCGGCCGCCTGATCGGTGGCGTCTCGGCTCACCTTGGCACTATCTCGGGCGACATCAGCTCCATCTACGGCAACGGCAAGATCGATACGGTCGGCTATGGCGTGGGCGCGACACTGACGTGGTACGGCGACGATGGGTTCTACGCGGATGCGCAGAGCCAGGCGACCTTCTACGACAGTAACCTGAAATCTGATCTTCTCGACGGCTACCTGACTGATGGTAACAACGGCTTCGGCTATGCCCTGAGCATCGAGACCGGACGCCGCTTCGCGACCTCGGGCGCATGGGCGATCACGCCACAGGCCCAGCTCGTCTACTCATCGGTCGACTTCGACGACTTCCGCGATCGTTTCGGTGCGCCGGTTTCGCTTGATCGTGGTGACAGCCTGAATGGCCGCATCGGCGTCGCGCTCGACCACGACGAGAGCTGGCAGAAGGCTGATGGCAAGACCGTCCATGCCAAGCTCTACGGGTCGGCCGATCTCTATTACGAGTTCCTCAATGGCTCCGCCGTTGACGTGGCGGATGTCACGTTCAAGAGCGAGAACGACCGGCTGGACGCAGGCATCACGCTGGGCGGGGAATATAGCTGGAACGATGGCCGCACTTCGGTCTACGGCGAAGTCATCGCGCGCTCGTCGCTGGAGAATGTCGGCGACAGCTACACCGTTGGCGGCACGGCTGGGCTGCGGGTGAAGTGGTAGTCCACGCTTGCGCGGCCCAGCGCGGCAATGTCCGCATTGGGCCGAGTGCGGTCCTCCGTTTCGCGCCCAAGAGCGGACTATTACGGGCCGCGTCGTGTCACAGAGTTCCTCGTCGGATGGGTGGCCTCTCGTCGAAATGCTAATATAGGCTTGGACATCGTGTCCGCCTTCCACGTGGCATCGCTAACCGGAGGACTTGGTATGAAGCGCGCAGCTACCATTGGATTGGATATAGCAAAGGACGTTTTCCAGGCTCATGGAGCAGATAAAAACGGAGAAACTGTTTTCAATCGAAAACTCCGGCGGTCGGAGTTGCTTGAGTTTTTTCAGAATCTTCCGAAGTGCACCATCGGGATCGAAGCCTGCGGTACCGCCCATCATTGGGCCAGATCGATAAAGAGATTTGGTCACGACGTGCGTCTTATTCATCCGCTGTACGTCAAGCCGTTTGTCAAGCGTGACAAGACTGATGCGAATGACGCTGAGGCAATCAACGAGGCGTTGACTCGGAAAACGATGCGTTTCGTCGCCATTAAGTCTGCTGAGCAGCAAGCTGCAGCGCTAAGCTTTCGACTGCGATCTCTGCTAATTCGCCAACGGGCGCAAATGGCAAACTCCCTTAGATCACACCTAGCTGAGTTCGGCATTATCATTGCGGGGAGTGGTTTCGTGCGAGTCACCGCTGCTGCTACAGAAGCCTTGGGCAAGAAGAGCGTAATTCCGCGCGAGGCCCATGCAGCCTTCAATCATTTCATTGACCAGATCAAAGCCACGAATGACCGGATTTTACAGCTTGAGAGGCAAATCCTTGACCAAGCGAAGCACGATGAAACGATACAACGGCTGATGACCATTCCAGGTGTTGGGCCCATGGTCGCTACGGCAATCACATCGATGGCTCCCTCGGCAAGCACCTTCAGGTCAGCTCGTCACTTTGCCGCATGGGTTGGGTTGACCCCACGAAACTATTCAAGTGGGGGCATCCAAGTGCTCGGCCACGTGACGAAGATGGGAAACGGGCAGCTTAGAGCCCTTCTTGTCACTGGGGCAATTTCGGTTCTGAACCACGCCAAGGCGGAGGATCAGCGGCCCAGTTGGTTGATTAGACTGAAGCGGCGACGCCCATATAAGGTCGCAGCCGTAGCTCTCGCGAATAAGATAGCTCGCGTTGTTTGGGCCATACTCATGAGAGGCGGAACGTATGAGGCTTCGCGAGGCGACAATTTAGCAAGATCACCAGTCTGACACGACGTTGAAGTTTCTGATCGGTGGTGACCTGTTCGAATATCTGTACGCAGGACGAAAAAATGAGCACGGCAATCCGTAAGGGCGCATGTGCCATCACAGATGGGCACGATTAATTGTTGGGCCGCTGCTCCGCGAAAAGTACATCGGCGAGGCGACAGATTCGCCAATACGCCACCTCGATGATTGCGACGTCTAGCAACGGGATTGGTGCAAGTTTCCATCGGGCAGGTCGGCATCTTTGCATGTCGACCTGCTTTGCGACCATGTTCGGGGTTTGCCGAGCCTGAGAGGCCGCCATTCATTTCCGCTATCACTTCCGCCGAAGACGTGGCAGGTCCCTATCCTGTTGCAGGCTAGCTGCGCGTCGGCTGCCTCGCGACGATTGCGGCGGTCAGTGAGCTGTGACTAGACGCCAGCAGCGGCCATGGCCCCGGACGCAGGTGCCTGACTATATTGCCCTCCTGCATCGGTCGAAAGGGAAGGCAATATGCTTCATCATGCCTCGTTTGGGGTCTCGAATATTCAAGCCTCATCCACGTTCTACGATGCTGTTTTCGCCGCTTTGGGGTATTCGAGGGTCTGGGAAGATTTAATTCCCGGCAGTGACAATCAGGCTATCGGCTATGGACCGCTAAACTCCGGAGACAAATTCGCTATTAAGCTTCGCGCTGGAGCGATCTCTGGGGGCAGGGCATCATCTGGCCTTTGCCGCGCCTAGCCGGGAAGCGGTAAACGCATTTCATCTCGCCGCATTGCAGCATGGCGGTGTAGATAACGGAGGTCCCGGTCTCAGGCAGCACTATGGGCCGCATTATTACGCGGCCTTCTTAATTGACCCAGATGGAAACCATATTGAGGCTGTCTGCAAATCTCCCTCGTGAGGATGTCCACTTCGGGCCTGCGGCCATTGGGGCAACTGCTACTTACGACCTCGTGGCACTTGCTACGTAACTCCGAAACTCTCGCATGCGAATGCTTTGAGCGCGTGCCTGGATGCCACCCTGAAGTGCTGCTCGGCGAGAGCCGTCGATTTCGCCCTCGGCTCGCTAGGGTCCCTTCGGGGAGCCCGAAATCCGAAGGTAGCCCGGCGGAGGCTAGGCGATGCACCTCGCTAAGAGACGGCCGTCGCTAGCGATCGCGTACCCCCAAACCTACGTTTATCTATGCCGCGATCGTTTATTCCATAGAGTTTCCTGCGGTCGCCAAAGGGCGTTCCAGAATTCCACAAAAGCAGGAAAACCCAATGACACAGCGCATCAACTTTGCGACGGTATCCCCGGACATCATGAAGAAGTTCGTGGATTTCGTTGTCGCGAGCAAGCAAAACGCGGTCGAGGAATCCATTCGCGATCTCGTCAACGTGCGTATTGCGCAACTCAACGCCTGCACGTTCTCCCTGGATCTGTACGTCAAGCAGTCGAAACTTCACGGCGAAAGAGAGCTTCGGCTCTACCATCTCGCGGCCTGGCGCGAGTCCACACTGTTTTCGCCCCGTGAACGAGCTTCTCTCGCTTGGGCGGAAATCGTGACCAAGCTGCCTGAGCTCGGCGTTCCTGACGAACTCTATGATCGAGTGCGCACTCAACTGAGCGAAAAGGAAATTTCCGACCTCACGTTTGTGGTCATGGCTGCAAACGCTTGGACGCGCGTCAACTCCGGCTTCAAGACGGTCCCTGGCTCTACGGACGCAATGCTTGGCCTCGACAAGACCGGCTTGAACTAAACGCGTCGGGCCGCGCCGCCGCAAGCGCGGCCGTCACCCCCGAACAATTCATGACTTAAGGAGTGAGAAAATGAAGATCGTAGTAATCGGTGGAACGGGCCTTATCGGCTCTAAGCTGGTGAAGCGCCTGCAGGCCAAGGGGCACGAAGTGATTGCCGCGTCGCCGGCGTCGGGCGTGAATACCGTGACGGGTGAAGGCCTCGCCGATGTTTTGAGCGGCGCCCAGATCGTAGTTGACGTGGCCAATTCGCCGTCCTTCGAAGACAAGGCAGTCATGGAATTCTTCCAGAAATCTGGCCAGAATTTGCTCGCTGCGGAAGCGGTAGCCGGCGTGAAGCATCACGTGGCACTCTCCGTCGTCGGCACCGAGCGTCTTCAGGACAGCGGCTACTTTCGTGCGAAGCTTGCTCAGGAAAAGCTCATCAAGGACGCGAAGATTCCGTACACGCTGGTTCACTCGACGCAGTTTTTCGAGTTTATGTTCGGCATCGCTCAATCCGGTGCGCAGGGCGATAAGGTACACCTTTCTCCTGCTATGATGCAGCCAATCTACTCCGATGACGTTGCGGACTTGCTCGCTGACCTCGTCCTCGGGCAGCCGGTCAATGGCGTCGCTGAAATCGCTGGTCCGGAGTCGATCCGTATCGCCGACGCGGTCACCAAGTATCTTCGCCAGATCGGCGACGCTCGTGACGTCGTAGTCGATGACAAGACTCCGTATTTCGGCGCCCTGTTGGACGACAAGACACTGATGCCATCGAAGGGCGTCCGCCTCGGCCAGACCAAATACTCGGAGTGGGTCAAGACTGCGACGCCTCCGCCAGCACGTTAGTAGCAAGGCAGTGGGGGCGATCCGAGTTTCGGTCGTCCCCACGCAACATTCTACTTGCTCGCCTGTCGGACGACGTCAGCGAATGAGGGGCGCCTGAATGGGGCGAGGGCGCCCCATTCCGAGCGATGAAGCGCCCCGCTGTCTCGGGGCATGCCCATCCTCTCGATGCTGCTACGGCAACTTCCTCGCCAAGCAAAGCGACCGCGATCTCAGCACCAGTCTACCCAGTCGCGATTCCCAACAGCCCAGACTCCACCCCTCGCTAGAAGATCCTTCCGCTAGGCCGTCGCTTCAAGGGGGAGGAGAACGGCCGCTGCACGCGGGAAATTCGTCAGCCGCTTCGCGTTTCCTCGCGCCGCCGACGCCCGACCACGGTAGCGGCTTGCCTTCCGCATGGCCGCTTTTTGGGCTGGGGTGGGGATCGGAAATGGAACCGGCATGGTTCGAGCGTCACCTAAGCAGCATACCGTTTTGATGACCGTGCCGCGACGTCGACGATATTGAATGCAAAGCCGTGCGTCTTGATGAGGGGCCCAATCATCGCGTCGAGTGCCACGCTCGTGGACCACGATCTCGCTCGGTCGGCATTCACAATGCGCACTTGGCGACGATTTCATGAGTTCAGCGCAGACTGTACCCTGCTGTCAACGCTGACGGAAAGAGGGCGCCGTTCAGCGCCCTCTCGTGTCTGCTATGCCTTGATAAAGGCCAGAACGTCAGCGTTGATCATCCCCGCGTGCGTGGTCGCCATCCCGTGCGGGAGACCTTCGTAGATCTTCAGGGTTGCGTTTTTCAGCAGCTTCACTGCTAGCTCGGCTGAGTCGGCAGGTGGGACCATCTGGTCGTCGCTACCGTGAAGAACGAGCGTTGGCACGTCGATCAGCTTGAGATCCTCCGTGAAGTCGGTTTCGGAGAACGCCGCGATGCTGTGGTAGTGGGCGTTTGCGGCGCCCTGCATGCCTTGTCGCCACCAGTTCTCGATCAGCGCCTGCGACGGCGTCACGCCATCACGATTGAAGCCGTAGAATGGGCCGCCTGCAACGTCCAGGTAATACTGCGAGCGGTTCGCGGCGAGGGCCGCACGGAAGCCGTCGAAGGCCTCGATCGGCTGGCCGCCAGGATTGTTCGGGGTCTTGACCATGATGGGCGTTACCGAGCCGATCAGGACCAGCTTGGAAACACGACCTTTGCCATGGCGGGCGGTGTAGCGCGCGGCCTCGCCGCCGCCGGTCGAATGGCCGACGTGGATTGCGTTGCGAAGGTCAAGGTGTTCGGCAACCGCGGCGGCGTCGGCTGCGTAGTGATCCATATCATGCCCTTCGCTGACCTGCGCCGAACGACCGTGCCCACGGCGATCATGCGCGATCACGCGGTATCCCTTGCTCAGGAAAAACAGCATCTGGTTGTCCCAATCGTCGCCGCTCAGCGGCCAGCCGTGGTGGAACATGATTGGCTGGGCGTCGCGCGGACCCCAATCCTTGAAGAAGATCCTTGTGCCGTCCTTTGCTGCGACGTAGCTATCGCCCGCGACATGTGTCGCGCTTGCGGACTTGATTTTCGCTGCCTCGGCAGGCTTCCCTCCGAGCGCAGCCGCAGCCGCAGCGAGCGTCAGAGTTCCTGTCATGAGATTTCGCCGCGTAGCGGCAATAGAGCGCTTTTCCACTTTAAGCTCCTAATGTATGTGTGAACGTATTGTCGTTCCGTCTGTAATAAAGCCGGAAATATGACAACGTAACACGCCTATCAGGATGGGAATTATACAGTAGCTATACATAGGTTTGCCGTGTTTGCCACTGTGCGTGGAGAGGCTTATGTCGCCTGAAAGCCTACGGCGAGCGCTTGTCGAGATCTGCCGATTTCAATGGGAGCCACATCGCCGACGCCGTCGGTCTTCCACTCGAACAACTGCGTTCCGGGATTGTGGTCGTGCACGATCAGGTCGTTGTCTACGGCTAAGAAAAACTCAGCGTGAATGCTGTCGGTAAATCCGGCAAAGAGCATTCTCTGATGTCGAGCTACCGCACCGCGCTCTTGGACCAACACCTCTGCTATCGCCACCGTCGCGTCCCAGTGTGCGATAGAAAGAGGGTATTTTGGCGCTTGGAGCGCGCGGTCTGAATACGCGTATATCTCCGGCAGCAAGAAGAATTCATCGATCTCGGCACGGCCGAGTTCACCTGTGTCCGTACGCCAATCGTCGACCGATAGCCGGCCGACATGGTACTCGGAGGAAAGCTTTCCCCGTCTGAGCACGTCTCGGCATTTGTACCCGTATCCATTCTTGCAGATCGCCATCTTGATTAGGGCGTGTTCATAGTCGAACGGCCTATCGCGAATTCGATCAATGACCAGTTTGAGATCGCGCAAGTACGCGGTGTATGAAGTGGCGGGCATTTTCCAGATCCAAAATGCGTGTCTATTT
Organism: Rhizobium sp. 16-449-1b; assembly: GCF_017741935.1. Lineage (GTDB taxonomy): Bacteria > Pseudomonadota > Alphaproteobacteria > Rhizobiales > Rhizobiaceae > Rhizobium. The sequence goes on from NZ_JAGHMH010000028.1 coordinate 821,705, forward strand.
GGACCCTAGGCGCGCGCCTCGCTTACGTGAAGCTATACGGATGGTGGGGACTGTTTCAAGCGGGGTCTCTCCTCAAAGGCGACATCGCTCTCGAACCGATATCCAATGCCCCGTGCGGTCCGTATCAATTCCGGCTTTGCGGGATTGCGTTCGATCTTGCGGCGAAGTCGCAATACCAGCGGATCGAGACTCCTGTCCACAATCTCGCCCGAGTGCACACGGCTTGCCGCGAGCAGACGCTCCCTCGAAAGCGTCTCGCGCGGTGCAGCCAGGAATGCTGTGAGCAGATTGTATTCAGCCGACGTCAACTTAACATCATCGAATCCTTCGCGCCGTAGGATTCGTTGCCTGACCAATAGTTCAAACTGGCCGAAAGTGTAGGATCGTCGATCTGTTCCGCTTCGAGGCGACCTATGATCCCGCATCGCAACGTGGATACGGGCGAGGAATTCACGCTGGCCGAAAGGTTCGCAAATATAGTCTGTCGCGCCAGCTTCCAATCCTTCAACTCGGTCGTCCTCAGCCGTTCGTTCCCCGCTGACGATGAGAATCGGCGCGTCGGTAAGTGCTGCCACTCCACGAACGACATCAACGCCGTCCTCGGAATTTACCTCTATCAACAAGGCGTCCACGATTTCCTTAGACAGAACACGCCGAAGCTGTTCCGTATTCGCTACCGACGTTGCGCGAATGGCATGCGCCCCAAGAAAGTCTGCTAGTGTCGCCCTCGTCGCTTGATCGCTCTCGAGCACAAGGACATGTTTCATTGACGTCTCCGCCGACCGGGCACGACGTTGTTTGGCCGACTGCCAAGTGGCGGTCGACCATTCAACGACCGCGGAGGTCGACACCTGCACTGGATTTCTTAGGGATCGATATTGGTGACCAGGTTGTTGTCGTTGGAATCGACGACAAATACGGCCAGTAGACGCGCTGGTTCAGACTCGCTCGCGTTGGCACTGACGCCATGGCGATCACCTGGGCGCTCGAAAAAACTTTCGCCTGCGCGATAGGTCTTTTCCGGGTCATCGTTGACCTTGCTACGGATCGCGCCCTCCAAAACGGTAGCATAGATGAATGCGGACGTCGGGTGGATATGCGCTGGCGATGAGCCGCCTGGTCCGTACTCGACGAGCACTCCCTTCATGCTTTTCCCAGGGACGTTTGGGAGAGGCTGATCGAAAACTATCGAGATCTTCGCAGCGCCGCTGTGTGTGTCTGCTGCGGAGACAAACTGCGTTGACAGCGTTGTTGTGGCCAGTATCAAAAGTAAGCGGGCGAACATGACGACTCCTTCGTGATTTCCGCGGACCTTGCTGCAGGCTGCTGGAGGTCGATAGGCCCAAGAATGCTCAATGACGTTGTACCAATGACCGATAAATTCCTCCTCGCCGTAACCCGCGACACTCAGCTTTCGGTCACTCAGCAAATCTTCCGCGGAATGCGGGACGCGATCCTCAAAGGAACGTTGAAACAGGGCTCGCGGCTCTCGTCGTGGCAGGATCTCGCAGCCCAGCTCGGGGTCTCGCGTGGCACGGTCAAGCGGGCCTATGACCTTCTCAGAGATGAAAATCTCATTGAGACCAAGGGGCGCGCGGGAACGTGGGTATCGACGGCGCTGCCAGTCAGCCCAGCCCTCCAGCATCCAGGCCCCACCGAGCCGGCAGGGCTGTTCTACGATTTCGATGCGGGGCCCCAGTACTTTCAGCTTGGCGTGCCCGCATATGACGAGTTTCCGACGAAGCCCTGGCACACAGCTTGGAGACGGGCGATAGCAGCCGAAGCGACGCGCCCGCAAATCTACCCCGATCCGCGTGGCATCTCCTCACTGCGCCTCGAGGTCGCAGGTTATCTGGCGACCGCGCGGGGCATCAGGTGCCATCCCGACCAAGTCTTTATTACCTCGGGCTTTGCAGGGGCACTCGGGATCGTTCTCAATGCTATGGAGTTTAGGGGGCAGGCCGCATATGTCGAAGAGCCTGGTTTCCCCCGTACTCGGCAAGCCCTGGAGCAGTCGGGGATCACGACCATACCGGTTCCAGTGGACCGTGATGGGATAGGCCTGCCTCGATCGACCGGCGCCGCGCGCCTTGCAGTTGTCACCCCAGGGCAGCAGGCTCCACTAGGAATGACACTCTCTTCTGATAGGCGGTCAGGTCTGTTGAAATGGGCTGCCGACGCCGATGGTTGGATCATCGAGGATGACTACGCCGGTGAACTCCAGCTCTCTGGCCATGCCGCCCCTTCACTGGCATCGGAAGACTCAGATGGGCGGGTTTTCTATATTGGCAGCTTCAGCAAGACCCTCAGTCCGGGACTGAGGCTGGGATTTCTTGTGGTGCCACCCTCGCTAACCGCCGGGTTTGGGCGGTTCGTTGGTCACCTCGCGCCGGCCGGGCCAGTCGTCGCGCAGCGGGCGGTTCAAAATTTCATGTCTGGCGGCCATTTTCTCCGGCATCTACGCCGAATGAAAACGCTTTATGCCGAACGAAAGTCAATCCTCGTGGAGGCGTTACGCCAGGAACTGCACCCGGCGGTACGCTGTGAATTCGAGGGCGCGCTCTCTGTGAGGCTGTTCCTTCCGTCGATCGCAAACGACGTCGCTATCGCGACGTCCGCCCAACGGGAAGGATTGGGAGTGCTGCCGATATCGGCGTGGTACCAAGGTCGGAACCCGCCCCAAGGCCTACTTCTCGGAGTTGCCAACGTGCGCGCGCGAACTGTTTCCGCCAAATGTGAAATGTTGGCTCGAATCCTTGCGTCCTGAGGTCAAGCGCATCACAGTCGTAGCGCGTGCACCTCGAGGGCGCTGTCGAATCCTTTGATCGAGTGTAACCCAAGGCAATCTGTAACGGCCGAGCAACCCGCTGCGGCAACAAAATCCCCTGAAACAAGGACCGGACGCTTCAAGTCCTTGGTAAGGCTCTCAAGCCTTGATGCGAGGTTGACCGCAGGCCCAATTACGGTGAAATCAAGCCTTCGCTTCGACCCGATGTTTCCGTACATGACTTCGCCGACGTGGATTCCGGTGCCGAACCGTATCGGATGGGCAGGAGGCGTTCTGCGGGCTGTTGCATCGTAAGCGGCACTGACGGCGCCGAGCAGGCGTCGGCAGGCGTCTGGCCGATTCAGCGGAAAGACCGCAAGAAGACCGTCACCGATGAACTTTAGAATCTCACCGCCGAAAGCCTCGATTGGCTCCGCGATCAGGTCGAAATACTCGTTCAGCACATCAATCACGTGATCGCGATGCCGGCGACCTGAAAGTTCCGTGAAATTGCGAAGGTCGCACATCATGATCGCCGCGCTGAGCGTCTCTCCGCTCCCTCGCGTTGTCGCGCCCTCAAGAATCTGCTCGCTCGCGTGGGGCCCAACGTAGGTCTGTAACAAGGTTCGAGCCAATTGGTTCTTCAAGCGAATTTCGGTGACAAGTGAAAAGAGCGGCAGAACCTCCCGGATAAATTCGATGTCGCCTTTCTCGAACCCTCCGGGCCGGTCCGTCGCAAACGTGATCAGGTGGCGCCGCCCCTGGGTATGATCAAGAGGCCAAGCCGCATAGTCGGTGTGACCTTGCTGTCGAAGCTCCTCATATACGGGAAAGACATGCGGGCCGCAGATTTGGAGTTTCTGGCGGACTTCCCGCCCGGTTGCGATCACCAGTCGAAATGGGCTTCGAAGAAAAACGTCGGTTCCTTCGACGTCATAGGCCACCGTTTGAACGAACGCGTCCTCTTGACCGCGCGTCCAGACAATACGGGTTCCAAGCCATTGCGGGTGATGCACTCGAAAATGAAGCGTCGATCTGCTCAGGTCTATGCCAGCTTCAATGAGGCGCTCGCATAGTTGCACGAAAATGCGTTCAGCGTCGGGCTCCTGGAGCAGGCCTTCAGACAGCCAGCGCAATAGCGAACTACGGCTTTTACGGCGACTAGGCAACATAGTTGTTCATTCCCTTTGCTTGTACGCGCATGCCCAGGAGCTGGATAAGCGATCGGCACATCCTCACCAAAACTGGGACCACAAAGCGTGGATAGCGTCATGGCTTATGGTGGGTGCCGAAGCCGCAAGGATGCTCATGGCATCAGCCGCGGTTACATTTCCGGTCTCGGGGTGCAATCGTCGGCTCAGTCCGAAGAACTCTACGCTGAGGATTCCCATCGCCGCGAACATTGCCCTGAGGTACGGTCTTAGAAAGTCGGGCTCGTCTGCCGCCCACTGGTTCCCCGATGACGATAGCACCACGAAGACCGGTCTGTCGGATAACAGGCCGACCATCTTGTCGCCGCTGTAGCTGAAGGTAACATTCGGTCTCACGACGTGGTCTATCCATGCCTTGAGCGCGGATGGAACTGACAAATTATGCATGGGTGTCGCCACGACGATCGCATCGCTTTCGACGACCTCCGCGACGAGTTCCTCCGAAAGTTGGAGAGAACCGACCTCTGCGCTGCCGAGCCCTTCGCTTCGCGAGGCGAGGGAAAACTCTCGATCGACGTGAGGCATTGTAAGTGCGTTCAGGCAGCGGACCGAAACCTGAGCGCCGATGTCACGCGCGGCTAATCTTTCCACGAGGTGACGAGAATAGCATGCGCTGTGTGAGGCGTGTCCCCGCGGACTGCATATTAGATGGAGAATGTTCATTGGACCCGACTGTCACGACGTGCGTCCTCATCGACCGACCATAATCCATCCTGACGTGGCCGAGGAACGTTGATCATAAAGGTCGCAACCCGACGAGTGGCAACGGGTTGTCCGGCGCTTGCGAGCGGCCAGGACCAGTTGCTGGACTGACCGGCAAGGGTCGAGATCCAATACTTGCCAAACACGATTGTGGTACTCCCTGTTGCGATGACGTATCGGATTTACGCCCGGCAAATGGGGACTGGGAACTATACGTGCGTTTAGGCGCTCTTGCGGATCATTTCTTTTTCGCTGCGGAAATGAAGTTCAAGAGGTCGGTCGAACTGATGGGCTTCTCAAGGAGGCCCACGGCGCCGCTGTTCTGCACTACAAGTCTTGTCCGATCGTCGGCAAACGACGTCATGATACACACAGGCGGACCGCCTTGGCTGACGAGGGTCTCGAGAAGTTGCAATCCGCTCGTGCCTGGCATCTTAAGATCGGCGAGAACGCAATGCACCCATTTCGAGTCACCCGACCGCAGAAATTCTTCGGCTGATCCGTAGGTCTTACTCGGAATGCTCATTGCATCGAAAAAGTCGTGCAGAGATTCCAGCAGGAACTGGTCATCATCCACAATAGCAACCGTTGTTTGAGACGGGGTATGCATTTAACCTCAGATTGTGGCGCCGACTGCGAAGCGGCTCATTTCATGTTGTCAGGAGGTCGAAGTTGTACTTAGGTCAAGAATTCGTATTGTCTGACGAGCTCCGCTAACGAGCCGGCCTGCATCTTGCGCATGCCGCTGCCGCGATGGAGCTTGACCATTATCTCGCTAATTCCCAGTTCGAAGGCGATCTGCTTGTTCATAAGGCCTCTCACGACGAGAGCGAGAACCTGCGTTTCGCGACGAGTAAGACTTGCGGCACGGGCCTTGACGACCGATCGCCTGGCGCGATGCTTCTGCTGGCCTACGCCCAGCTCGAACGCGGCATTGATTGCATCCACCAACTCATATGTACCGAGCGGCTTCTCGAGGAAATCGACAGCGCCAGCTTTCATGGCGGTCACGCTTGTAGCGACATCTCCATGACCGGTCATGAAGATGATTGGCAGGTCGAAGCCGGCGGCATCTAGCTCGCGCTGGAACTCGAGCCCGTTGAGGCCAGGCAGATGGACGTCCAGCAGAACGCAACCGGAGTTGATTTTCGAGGCCCTGCTAAAGAAAGCGTTAGCGTCTTCGAAACCTTCCGCGTCGATGTAGAGCGACTCGAAGAGGTCGAGCAGCGACAGGCGAAACTGCTCATCGTCCTCGACAATGTGAACGATCTGTCGAGGTTCAACGGGGGGTGTAGGAACAATCTCAGGATCTGCCACAATTGGTCCTCCAACCGGAAAAGATGGCGTCACGTCGTCGTTTATTTTATCCACCGATACCTCCTCGAACAAGTAAACCAACGTTTGTTATCTAGCTACGATTCAAGGAGGATCGGGGTTGCCGATCGTGTTTTCCATGTCATTTGGAAGGGGTAGGGTGACTTCGAAAATTGCGCCGTGGTCGCCATTGCGGGCTGTGATCGTTCCGCCATGATCGATAATGATCGAGCGGCAGATCGCGAGCCCTATGCCCATACCGTCGAGCTTACTCGAAAAGAAGCCGTCGAATATCCGATCCATGTACTCCTCTGGAATTCCACCACCGGTGTCGCGAACGGAGAAAATGACGTCAGCCTTGGGCCCAAAAGTGGTTTCAATAGATATTATGCGCGTCTGCCGATTGTTCGTTGAAATCGCGTGAATGCTGTTTATCAAGAGATTGATTATAACCTGTTGAAGTTGCACGCGATCGCCGAAAATTTCAGGCAAACCAGAAAGCAGCCTCGTCGTAATCGCGATGTCGTGCGTCTGGCTCTCCGATCTCACGAATAGAAGCGCCTCACGGATGAGATCGTTGACCGCTACGATTGACCGCATTGGATCCGTCTTAACGGCCATGTCCTTTATACGTCGTATCACCTCGTTTGCGCGGTGGGCGTTTTCCACGATACGCGCGATGATCGCCTTCACCTTGATTACGTTCGGCTCGTCGCGATCTAGCCAACGCAGCCCCGTGTCAGCATCTGTTACGATGACTGAGAGCGGCTGCCTCACTTCGTGGGCAATGGAAGTAACCAGCTCGCCTAACGCCGAAACGCGACCGGCATGGGCGAAGTCCGCCTCGATTTTCCGCAACTGCTGTTCTACGCGACGCTGGTCCGTGACGTCGATCATCATGATGAGCGTCTTGTCCAACTTTTCTGGAACTTGCGGGAACGTGACATAGAAGAGGACGTCGCGGATATCACCGTCGAACGTCCGGATCTTCATTTCCTCGCTGTAGTTCCGGCCGCCGCTGAAATGAGCCATCACCACCCGCATTGCGGCCTCCGGCGTGCCGGAAAACAGGTAAGTGACGTTCGTCAGAAATTCGTCGCGCACTTCACCCTTGAAAAGGCGCATTGCGCTATCGTTGACGTCGGTGACGACGACTGCCTCGCTGGCGAAGCGGACAAGGTCTGGCTCATCTTTCAGGTGGTTTTCGATGCTTGTGACGCCAGTAGCCTTAAGTCGGTTTATCACGTCGCTCATGACGCGCGCATCAACCTGCCACATTGGCAACGGAACATTGTTGATGAGATTGCGATATCGCTGCTCGCTCGCCGCTAGATCCCAATAAGTGTCCGGATCGTTCCACGACCCACTGACGCTCGTCGAAATCAAGTGAGGACGATCAGGTGCGCCGCGCCATACGGAAAGAACGTCGTCCTCAACTGCCGCCGTGACGAACGGGGTCTTGCTCTCAGGAGCTTGCAAGACCCTAATCGTCAACTCAAGGAGTTTTGCACGATGCTTTTGTGGCCAATACCGGTAGGCGCTTTTTCCTACCAATGAACTTAGGGAAGCTCCACCCGCGAAGAGGCGTGTCGCGGCGATGTTCATATCGCTTATCCGCAGGTGTTCCGCCACCAACTCGGGATCTGCCGCCGTCAAATGGGTCAAGCCCTGGTCGCGTATTCGGCCAATGTGTTCGAGGATCGCGGCAGCGCCCGAGGCATCGATGCTCCAAACTGCGATCCAGTCCTTCTGAATGCCTGGTGCATGGCCATCAACGTTCCTCGCATCGGCTGGCGATCCATATTCGATAAACCGGGTGATCAAGCCTTCCTCGTCGCGGAGCGCGCGGAGCCGGATTTCGGCGAGAACGGAGGTGTTTCCAAATCCAATTCTCTGCACAACACCTTGCCAAGATCCGCCTGCCTTGAGCTCATTCCAGTCAGGCCCGATCTTATCCGCACCGAACACTTCGTCCGGGTGCTTTCCACGCACCTCGACGTTGCTGTGGCCGTAGAGCCGCTGCGAGGCGTAGTTCCAGTGAACTATGCGCGCGCTCACATCATAGATGATAACACTCTCGTGGGAGGCGTCGGCGATCTGTACTGACAGAAGATCGATCTGTTCGATCGGCGCGTCACGCTCGAATTTCGGAGTCGGTCTCATTTACTCTCTTCGATGCGGATCTTCGTTTAGACGCTTGGCTTTGCTCGGGGTGCCGGCGCTACTTACGAACGATGGTGCTCCGGCGGGCGTCGTCCTGGCCCTTCGCACTCTCATCCTTGCGGTCAATGGCTATGTCGCCGTGGATGCTATGCGCCGCCCCAAGCCGACCCATCTCGCGCCAGGTGATGGCGACCGCCTGACGAAGCCAGGTCCACTTCTTGTCAATCTGTCCCATCGTTCAGATCCCCGGTGCCGGCGATTGTCGACGGCACGCTCGGCGGTGCCAGCGTGCCGTCAGATTCTTAGGCCGCGGCGCCGGTGATCTTCGCGTGCAGCAGACCCTGGGCAACCGAAGTAACCCGACGCCCCTGGAACCGAGCGACTGCTAGGTGGTCTTCGTCAGGCTTGAGACTGTCGAGCGCTGAGACGTGGGTTGCGCCGTACGGCGTGCCCGCTTTGAACATGGCCGGATCTGCATAGCCGAGCGGCACGATGATCAAGCCGAGATGCGCCATTGGCGTGTAGATGGATAGAAGAGTCGACTCGTTTCCACCGTGCTTAGACGATGTGGAACCGAAAACTGATCCGACCTTTCCGTTCAACTTGCCTTGGAACCAAATGCCGCCCAGGCCGTCGATGTAAGCTTTGAGCTCCGAAGAGATGGATCCAAACCTGGTCGGAGTGCCGAAGACGATTGCGTCTGCCCATTCAGCGTCTGCCTCGGTGGGCGCCTCGTACTTCTCATTCATGGCCCGCGCGCTTTCGCGCCAGCCGGGAACCTGAGACATTACGTCCTCACCCACGAGCTCTCGGGCGCGGCGTAGGCGAACTTCCGCTCCCTGCTCAATTGCGCCTTCGGCGATCGCGTTCGCCAGAATATCGGTCGAGCCGTTGCGCGAATAAAACGCGATCAGCACTTTTGGTTTCGTCATCTCCTGCCTCCAGCAAGTGTTAGCGCTGAAGCAACCGCTGCAGCATTCGCGGGAAAATGGCTTACGCGAGGCCCCATCAGAAGCAGTCGAATGATGGAACCTGCGTCCAAGAATTTGGACGCTGGCGACGAACCGCCTGTGCGTACTGCGGAGCGGCAGGACGCAGCGCGATAGATGGCAAGCCGTCCATAGTTTTGGACGCTTCGTCTCTCGCGTGGCGGCTTCTCATCTCGGTGGTGCTGGAATTAGCGTGGCGAGGGTCGAGCTCGCCAGCCCGACAGAGAACGATAAAACGCAAAGGTGGAACATGAACCAGATGGTAATTAGAGGCGTCAGCAGCCAAACCTTCGTCGCCGCGAACATCAGACGCATCGAGGAATTCTATGGCAAGGTCCTGGGGCTACCCTTGGTGAAGCGAACGGTTCACCACCACGATGCCAGACTGCCTGTCGTTACCTTTGGCTTCAACCAATATGCAGGCGAACAGCCAAGGGGCGAATCCATCACCTACATCGAATGGAACCCCATTTTCTACATGATGCCCGAGAAGGGATTTATCGAGGAGGAGACGACCCTGGACGGCGTCGCGAACCCGCGCGTAGGCGACCCTAAGGGCCGCTGGGGTGCCGGCACCAACCATCATCTCGCACTCCATGTCCCGAACCGTGACGGACTTTTGAAATGGAAGCGTCGCCTCGCAGACCACGGCGTACACGTGACGGGTCCGTACAATCGCCACTACTTCCATGCCATCTACCTGCGCGACCCCGACGGTGCGATCATCGAGATCGCAACTACCGAGCCCGGCTTCGGGCACGATGAAACCGTGCTCGGTTCCGGATTCCGCCCGCAGCCGAAGGAAAACCTGATCGGCGGCCGCGACGAATTGCAGGTCGCCGCCGAAACCTGGCCGCAACCGGTACCCGACGTCACCGCAGACTTCGCGCTTCGCGGATTTCACCACATCACGTCGATCTCAAGCGACGCCGAACGCACGGAGAATTTCTTCGTCGAGAAGGTTGGGCTGCGACTTATCAAGAAGACCGACTATCTCGACGAGCGCGGCGGAACCCACTTCTACTATGCTTGCGACGAGGATCTTTCTCCCGGATCCGTACTCACCTTCTTCGGTCTGCCGGGCTACAAGCCGGGACGGCTCGGTACGGGCCTCTCGCACCACTTCTCGCTCGAAGTCGAGAACGACGCCGCGCTGATTGACGAACATTCAAGGTTCCGCCGGCTCGGCATCGATACATCCACGATCCAGGATACCCTCTACGCAAAGCAGTTTCACTTCCGTGACCCCGACGGACACATCTGCGCGCTCTCCACGCCAAACCGCTTCACCATAGACGAGGATGCGGGCAGCCTCGGGCAAAAGCTCTGCCTACCGGAAACCTTGGAGAAGGACCGGCGGACGATCGAGCGAAATCTCGCGTATCGGCCCGCGCCAGTGCCCGTTCTTCGGTAATAACGGCCCACGGCCCAAGAGAGGTGGAGCAACTTCAAAGATGGAAAAGATAGACTTCCTTCCGCAAGACAACGTCATCTGGGGCCGTGACATCCTCGCGGATACCTTGGGGCAATTGCATCAACACGGCATCAAGAAGCCGATGCTGTTCACGGTCGAGCCGCTCGACCTATTGTGGCGTAACTTCGTAGCCCCCTATCTCTCCGACTGCGTGGGGACCTTCTTGGATCTACCTCCCCACGTTCCTGATTCCGCAGTTCTCCAAGCTTTGGAGGCATGTGAAGCGAGCGGCTCGAAGTCAATTGTGGCTGTCGGCGGCGGCTCGGTTCTTGATGCCGCCAAGGCCGTCTCGCATTTCCACCAAGTCAGGCATGGCACCTATCTTCCGATAGCGGCACTGCCAACGACTTTGTCGGGGTCCGAGTTCTCACATTACTTCGGCGTCACGGAGACAACGCACGAGATCAAGTTCAAGCGAAGCTATGCAGTCAAGCAGACAGTCCCGAAGCTCGTGATAGTCGACCCCGTGTTGGTCAGAGGAACGCCCAGGACACTGCTGCTCTCGTCTGCGATAAAGGGCATCGACCACGCGGTCGAAGGCATGCGGCTCGTCGGAACGGACCACCCCCACGCAATCTTGGCGGCAAGCGGCGTTCGTCGTTTCCTCAGGGTACTCAGGAAGTGGCCGGCGAACGTGGATACCGAGGTTGCTATCCAGCGACGCGACGTCGATCTGGACGACCTTCTCCAGCTCCAGCTTGCCGCTTGGCAATGCTACTTCTTCCCGGCTTCAGTGATCTATGGCTTGAGTCACCGCATTGGCCACATCCTGGGCGGGACCTATGGTGTTCCTCACAGTGTAACGTCGTGCATTACCCTTGCGCCAGTGATACGCGCGTGCTCGTCGTTTTATGGCGAAAAGCTGCGCATATTCAACGATGCGGAATCCGGTGTCGATGCCGCGGCGCAGCTCTCCGCAGAGATCGAAGACGTCGTAGCGCAGCTCGGTCTCCCAGCCCGTCTCCGCGATCTGGAATTCGAACACGACAAGCTCACGGCGGTGGCGAGGCTCCTGGACAAATATTACCCGCGGGAAGTCGCGGATCTTGGCGAGGACGCTACGCAGAAGCTTACGGACTTGCTGGAAAGGCTCTGGTAGATGGGAGAACCCAGCAGCGCCATTCTCGAAAGACCGTCGTTAGCGACGCTGTTGGCCGGCTTTTCAAGCGGCGCCATATCCCCGGCCAACGTAATTGACGAAGCAGTTCGTGATGCACGGGCCTGCCAGGTGGCTGTCAACGCCTTCGCAGAAATCGATGAGGTCGGTGCGCGCGATGCCGCCTCCGAAGCCGAACAGCGGTATCGAGAAGGTCGAGCTCGGTCGCTGGAAGGCGTCGTCATCGCTGTGAAGGACATGATCGACACCCGCGGCGTTCCGACAAGATATGGGTCCATGGTCTTCGTAGATCATGTGCCGGAGGAAGACGCTCAAGTCGTCCGGACACTGAAAGACAGTGGCGCGATCATCGTCGGCAAAACGACAACTCACGAGTTCGCGTGGGGTGTTACGACAGCGAGTAGGGTCTTTGGCGACACACTTAACCCCCATGATCATAACCGGATACCAGGCGGTTCAAGCGGCGGGATGGCCGCGGCTGTGGCATACGGAGCCGTTCGCGCGGGGTTGGGCACAGATACCGGCGGTTCAGTTAGAATTCCTGCCGCTCTTTGCGGAGTGGTCGGATTCAAGCCAACCTATGCGCGCCTGCCTGTGAGTGGCGTCTTCCCACTGGCGGACTCGCTCGATCACGTCGGCGTGCTGGGCAAAACCGTCGACGACGTCGCACGTATCTGCGAGCCGCTGGGCATCCAGAGAGATAAGGGCGATTCCGCGGTCAGGAGACGCATCGGGGTCTTGCGACAGATCGGAAAGGTGCCACTCGCTTCGGATGTGGCCGAGGCCTTCGAAAACGCATGCTCTAGTTTGCGACTTCAACATGACCTCGTCGAATTGGCTGAGGACAATCTATTTGCGCAGTGCTTCACGACCTTTGCGGGAATAGTGCTATCCGAAGGTGGCGTCGCCCACTTTGGACGACATGACCTCTCGTTCATAGCCGCGAACTACGGGCGGGAGACCGCGTCGCGCCTGAAGCTCTCTGCAGAGGTTCATTTGGCCCAATATGCGAACTGGCAGCAGAGTAGGCGCCTGTTCATGGACGACATTGACCGAATGATCTCGACGTTCGACCTGCTGATCACACCGACGTGCCCCTGCGTCGCGCCGCTGATCGGCGCGGAGGAAGTCTCGGTCGGATCATGGTCGGGATCGATACGGGAGGCGCTGATGACATATACGGCGCCATTTAACCTAGCAGGGCTTCCTGCGATTTCGCTGCCGATACCGGGTCCGCGGAACAACGACCTACCTATCGGGCTCCAGGTCATCGCGAAACGCCAAAGCGACGAGGATCTTTTGTCTGTCGCAATCGAGATTGAACGGCTTGTGGCGGCTGGACCACATGCATTCCAGGGCCATCCATAAGATAAAAAATCAAAAAGGAGGAAAGGGCATGTCAGTACAGGGTATTCTCAAGGAGAAAGGGTGCGGGGTCATTACCGCTCCACCAAAGGCTACAGTGGCGGAGGCGTGCCGCCTTCTTCACGATAATCATATCGGCGCAATCGTCGTCGTTGACGAGCAGAACTCAATCAGAGGGATTTTCACCGAACGAGACGTCGTCTCCGTAATCGCAAGCAGCGGAGCGAGCGCCCTAGGCGAGGATCTCCAGCACGTGATGTGGAAAAACGTCCACTGCTGCACCAAGGACACCAGCATAAATGGCTTGATGGAGGCGATGAATCGGCACAAAGCCCGTCACCTTCCGGTCCAAGCGAACGGTCGCCTCGCTGGTATAATCTCGATCGGAGACGTGGTGCGGCATCATATCCGAGCGATCGAATACGAGGCCGAATACATCCGATCGTATATCGCAGGCTGACGAAGGCCTGGCAACAAAACGTTGGAATTATTGTCAAACCGCCCACAGGAGGTCTAAGGTCGGACTCGTTCATCAAAAACGGTGAGGGGCCAACCGATGCTTAAACTCTATGACAGCCGCTTCTCAGGCAATTCGTGGAAGATAAGGATCTTGTTGAACCAACTGCAGAAGCCGTTTGAACGACATACCCTTGATTTGGAATCGGGTGAGACCAAGACCGACGAGTTCTACGAGCTCAACCGCTTCAGTCGAATTCCCGTGCTGCAGCTCGAGGACGGCCGCACCATCGTCGAGTCCGCGGCAATCCTTTTGTACCTTGCAGAGGGGTCACCTCTCTTGCCGAACGATCCCTATATGCGGTCGCAGGTCATTGGCTGGATGTTTTTCGAACAGGGCGACATACAGCGGTCGATACCGTTGGCTCGCGTATACCACATCCGCGGCATCGCCGACAAAATGTCCCAGCAGATCGAGCGGCTGCATGCAGACGGTTATCTTGGGTTGGAGAAGCTGGACCGCTGGCTCGCCGCGAACGAATGGCTGGTTGGAGAGGGGTATACGCTCGCGGATCTTGCCCTTTTTCCATACGTCTCATTGGCGCATGAGGGGAAGTTCGACATGGCACGGTTTCCCCATATCAACGCCTGGCTCGAGCGCGTGAGGTCGCAGCCTGGCTTGCTGGGAATTTTCGATGTGAGTAGCTACCAATTCGTTTAATATCCCCCGCCGAAATTTCCCCCTAGCCTGACGAACCAATACCCCAGTTGAGTTTCATCGTGGACGGCCGCGTGCGGCGCCTCGCGGCGTCGTGGCATGCCGCTCGCAGGCGAGAGTGCAATGTCTCAGCAGACCATTTTGCTCATTATATTGATCGACATTCTCGGCGTCGCCAGCATTGTCGTTTGGCACCTTCAGGGTCGCGATCGCCCAAATGAACGCCTCGTCACACAGATCGTGTTTTTCGCCCTGATGACCGCAGCACTGGTGTTCGCCAGAGTCATGCCGTTTCGATTTGCGGCGCCGCATTTGGACGGAACTGGTTCTTTCGAAGTTGCGGCCAAAATCCTCTGGTGGACGCACCTCGCGTGGGCAACGATTGGATTCGTGCGTATCTATATCGTTCATGATGGAAAACCGCGGGAGGCGCGGCTCATCCAGGACCTCTTGGTCGCCATCGTCTACCTGGGCGTCTTGCTTTCGATGATGGCTTTCGTGTTCGGCGTCCCGATCGGGACCTTGGTCGCAACGTCCGGCGTTTTGGCCATCATACTCGGCCTGGCACTTCAAAACACGCTCGGGGATGTGTTTTCGGGTATAGCTCTGACACTTGGGCGGCCGTACGTCATCGGCGACTGGATATTGCTAAGCGATGGAACTGAGGGAAGGGTCGTCGCAAGCAACTGGCGCTCAACCTATCTCTTAACAACAGGGCACAACCAGGTCGTACTGCCTAACAGCGTGCTCGCAAAGCAAAGCGTGACTAATGTAAGTCAGCCGGACGAGACGCATGCCGTGATGATCCCATTGCGCGTAGTACCTTCAGCAACACCCGACGCCATTGCCGCCGTCCTGCGAGAGGCGGTCGAGAATTGCAACTCGATTGTCCAGGATCCCCCGCCGGCCGTATGTCTCATCGCGATCGACAATGTGGCCCTCTCCGTGGACCTCATTTTCAGAGTGACCAGTCCGGCTCAGAGAAGTGTCGCTCGCAATGAAGTCATTGACATGGTCTACCGGCACTGTAGGGCCCACGGCCTTGAATTCGCGATGCCGACAGGCACTCAGGTCGTCGCTTCCTCGCAGAAGCCACGAGGAGCCTCTTCGCGTTCGCGCGACGTCCTCGACAACGTCTCAATTTTTGCCGCGCTGTCTTCTGACGAGCGCGATGCGCTGGCCGAGTTGGCGGCCACTAGAGAGATTCCCGCAGGCGAGACGATCGTCGCGGAAGCTTCTATCGCGGAAACACTCAAGATTGCCGTCGGCGGAATCCTCATGCTTTCTCAGGGTGACGAAGATCTATTACGGCTTGCTCCTGGTGATTGCCTCGGAGTGAGGGGGTTTTTCCTTGGCCGTCCGGAAGCGCACCAGGCGCGGGCGCTAACGCGGGCGACCGTTCTCGAGATCGACAAGACGGCGATTGCCGAGCTCATCTCGCGACGCCCCGGTCTGTTGGATGATCTTGTCGCTTGGATCAGGAGTAAAAACGCGGCAGCGGCCGTCCACGGCGGTGCTCTCGTTCTTTCCGGCATATCCGACACGGAGATGGCGATCGAGATCAAAACCTCGCTCGGGATGCCCGCATGACGGTCGATAATCTGCCAGTCGTGATGCTATCTGGTTTGCTCTGCGATTCTGCGCTGTGGCGCGCGCAGGCCAACGCCCTCGCCAGTTTTGCCAAACCCATCGTCGCAGACCTGACCCACGACGACACCCTTATGGGGATGGCGCAGCGTGTTCTGAGTTTGGCTCCCGAAAGGTTTGCGCTCGTAGGGCTGTCTATGGGCGGTTACGTTGCTCTGGAGATCATGCGTCAGGCGCCAGAACGCGTGGTAAAATTGGCCCTCTTTTCCACGAGTGCGCGACCAGACAGCGTTGACCGCGCGCGCCTTCGTCGTGAAGCAATCGAAAGCCTACCATTAGGCCGTTTCATCGGAGTTTCCAAGAGCTTGCTTCCAAAGCTCATCCACCGCTCGCTCTTAGACGGACCGGTGGCCGAGGAAGTCTACTCGATGGCGATGCGCGTAGGAGAGGCGGCGTTTCGCCGGCAGCAAAATGCGATCATGCTTCGGCCGGACCTGCGTGGGGTGCTAGAGCGGATCAATGTACCGACACTTGTTGGTGTCGGCGACAGTGATCTCATCACTCCGCCGGAGGAAGCAGTCTTTATTCGAGATGGGATATCTCGCGCGCATCTCCACGTATTTCGCAACTGTGGGCATCTTCCACCTTTGGAACGTCCGGACCAGATGTCGGACCTCCTTCGCGGATGGGTAGCCGCCGAAGCCAAACCCTTGGCACTCACATAGGGAACGGCCTCGACGGTATCGTTCGAGTCTCTCGGACCATGCGTACAAATGCACGAACTTCTAAAAATGGGGAGACGGAATAGTCTTCCTGCAGCTCAGAAAAACGAAAGGGGAGCTGTCATGCATGCTAACGCGAAATGGGAAGCAGGTGCTGTCGACCGGCCGTCGATCGTCGATCAGGTCATGATCGAACGAAGGGCCAAGAGAGGCTTCCTGAAAGATCCGATCTCTCTCGATACGGTCCGAGACATCCTCAACGCTGCGCGCTACTCGCCCAGCTCAAGCAACACGCAGCCTTGGAAGTGCCATGTCCTGACTGGGGATGCCCGCGACCGCATCACTGCGAAGGCTGTCGATATTTTTCGGGCGGGCCCGGAGAAGCTTGCGCCGGAATATCCATTCTTTCCGCAACCTTTGCATGATCCTTTCATCGGTCGCTTCAATATTTTCCGAGGTCAACTCGGCGATGCGGTAGGCGTTCCCCGCAGCGACAAGTACGGAAGGTTGAAGGACGTCGAACGACAATTCCGCTTCTTCGAGGCGCCCGTCGGTATGATCTTCACGATGGACCGCAACCTCGAATGGGCGAGCTTCATATGCTACGGCTGCTTTCTGCAGAGCTTGATGCTTGCCGCAAAGGCCCGTGGGCTAGATACCTGTGCGCAACAGATCTGGTCGCTGCAGCACAACATGCTTCGCGAAGAACTGGGATTCGCCGACAGCGACATGGTGATCGCCGGGCTCTCCCTGGGCTATGCAGATAACAGCTTGGCCGAAAACAACATGACCAATCACAAACTCGACATCGACGACTTCGTGACGTTCGTCAGTTGAACCTTGTGATCTTGACCGAAATCGTCAAGGACGTCGATATTGGAGGCCATCGCGATCGTTCGTGATGGCTTTCATGCGTTTCCGCTTAGCGGCTCAGGAAGGTAGGTGTCGATGCTCGAACTCAAAGACGTTTACTTCTTCGTTCAGGTCGTTGACCGAGGCGGCTTCACGTCGGCAGGCGAGAGCCTAAGAGTGCCCAAATCAACACTCAGTCATCGCGTGCGCGAGCTGGAGGCTGTGCTCGGCGTAAGGCTGATAAATCGGACGTCACGACAGTTCGGAATGACGGACGTCGGCGCCGAGTTCTACCAGTACGCCTTGCAGATGCTGCAGACCGCCGACCAAGCGGAAGAGTTCGTCCGACAGCGTCTTAACGAACCCAGCGGAACGATCCGCATAACGACGGCGGTCGAAATTGCGCAGTTCGCCCTTCGAGACCTGATCCCAACGTTTCTCAACAGATACCCGAAAGTGAAAATCGTCGAGATCGCGACCGACAGGCTTGTCGACATGGTAGCTGAAGGCTTCGATCTCGCATTGCGGGGCCACGTCGCCTCGTTGCAAAACTCGACGCTAGTCCAACGCAACATCGCTAGCGTACCATGGTACCTTTTCGCCAGCCCGGAATACCTGTGGGGAGCTGGCGAAATCACAGATCCACTTAGCTTGAGCGAACACTCTACATTGGCAATGGATCGCCACGGCGCAGATGTGTGGAAGCTGAAAGGGCCGGGAGGCGGGGAGGCCGACGTCCCAATCGACCCCAGATTTCTCAGCAACAATATGATCGCGCTGAAGGAAGCGGCTTGCGCCAATCTGGGTGTCGCCGCATTGCCCGGATACATGTGCCGAGAGGAAATTGCATCCGGCCGTCTCCGTCAGATCCTTCCAGGCTGGATAGCGGCTGACGCACGGATGAGCGCGTTGATCCCATATCGAAATGGGCTGCTTCCTGCGGTGCGGTCGCTGGTGGACTTTCTAGCCGCGGAGGTTCCCAAGGTGACTGCTTTCACGCCTCGGACCGAGTAGCGAAGGCAAACCTAGGCGATCAACCCCAACATGGGTTTGCGTTGCTGCACGTCGGTGGCCGCATATAATGCCTACGACCTGGGCATGCCAGGTTATGGATTTGACCAGGCAGGCGGTACCTGCCAGCAGCGCCGGCTCGCCATGGCATTTTGCGCGGAGACTGTACGATAAAGAGCATCCTCAACGAAATGGCGGGTATGGTCGCGTTCGTCAGGACAGTCGAAACGGGCTCGTTCAGTGCCGCTGCCAAGAACCTGGGACTGACGCCCTCCGCCGCCTCCAAAAGCGTCTCGCGTTTGGAGTTGCTGCTGGGAACAAAGCTTCTTCGCCGATCAACGCGCACACTGAGCCTGACTGATGAGGGCGAAGCTTTCTACGACGTATTGACGCCTTTGCTCCGCGCCGTCGAGAAATCGGCCGACGTCGCACGGCCGCGGAGCTATGCGTCCGGCCATCTGCGCGTCGGACTGCCAGGGGACCTCGGACTTCAAATCCTGAAACCAGTGTTCAGCGAATTCATGGAGCAGCACCCGGCAATCTCCCTCGAGATCAGCACGACGGATAGGCACGTGGATGTTTTGCGAGAGAACTTCGACGTCGTTTTCCGAGTCGGAGGCGTGAAGCAGAACACTTTGATGTCGCGGACGATAGCGCATCTGGACATGGTGCTAGTCGCGTCGCCGAAGCTCGTCGAGCGATACGGAAGCATTTTAGAGATCGACGACCTCCGCCTGTTGCCGTTCGCCAGATACGTTTTGGGCGGCGTGCCGTATTCTATCCGCTTCTTGGATGGCACCGAATTTACTCCCGAAGGTCGCCTAGATCTCGACTCTGCGGCAGCAATTCGGGAGGCTGCAATCAGCGGCATCGGCGCCGGGCATCTCATTCGCCGGCTTGTCCAGCAAGATATCGACCAGGGGAGACTTGTCGAATTGCTGCCGTCGATGGCACTCGAAACCGTGCCTCTGCGGGCTGTCCATGTCTCTGGCAGCATGCCTCCGCTGCGGCTTCAAGTCTTGATACAGTTCGTGTCCGAAATCCTTCGCCGGAGCTAGAGGCGGACAATTCTGTGTC
The DNA here is from genome assembly GCF_017741935.1 of Rhizobium sp. 16-449-1b. Lineage (GTDB taxonomy): Bacteria > Pseudomonadota > Alphaproteobacteria > Rhizobiales > Rhizobiaceae > Rhizobium. Next base: position 841,230 of record NZ_JAGHMH010000028.1, read on the forward strand.
ACATGCATCCAACTCGGAGGTGTCTGGACCACCTCCATTTGACTGGTGGTCCAGATGTAATGTGAACTCAGACGTTCGCGGACATCTCGCCTGGCCAGGTGAAGTAAAGGTTCGTGTTGCCAATTCTCTCGAAGCTGGCGTTCTCGCCGGTCTTGGCATCGACAAACGATCCGTCGGCGGATTTTGCGAAGGATCCGTTGGCGTCGCGCTTCAGGTGATCCTGCAGAAACTTGTTCCAGGCCTTTGGATCTGTGGCGTCCGCACTCGTGTCATGCGTCTTTCCGTCCGAGGGATCGTAAGCAGTGACCGTTTCACCGGTCGCGGGGTTGGTCACTTTCAATGTCCCATCCTTGAATGCTTTTGACATCTGCTGGTGATTGATGAAGCTGATTGGATCTGTCCCTGTAGTGGAAAGCTGATCCTTCAGGGAGGACATGAAGTTCTTCGATCCAAGAACGCCAACCTGCGTGGCCGGACCGCTGTTGCCGCTGTTCGACCTATTCTGGATAGCCTGGAGCAGTGTCGCGACGGTCTTGGAGTCGAGGCCCGTGGAATCCCCGGCGTCTAAACCGTGTGCACCGAGTAGTCGTGCAGCCGGGCTGCTGCTTTCAGACGCGCTCAATGCGGACTGGCTGTTCTGAAGAACCCCAAGCGCAAGCCGTGCGCTGTAGCTACGAGCCAGAGAGAGTGCGGTAATCATTGCTTTTCACCTTTCGAGTAAGTGTTTCGAAAATCTGCCGGAGACGCAGTTTCGCGAACGCGTAATCAGCGCGACGTCGTCCGTTTAGATTTTTCGTAGCTAGTGAAGCGTTGAACCCCGACTGCATCCGGTTGTTCGCCGCCCGACGCTGTGCAACTCGATGGCTAGGTACTGCATCTTGCGCCGAGCTTGCTGGTGACCGGCGGGTTTCTGCGATTACCGCACTGGAAGAAACGCGAAATATACCATATTTATCAATATACTATTCGAACTTTATGATGCTTCATGCGAGGCATCGCTCGCCCGCTTCATTTCAACCGCAACCATATCTTGTCCGGGAGGCTGTCCCGCCAGTTCGTTCACGACCCGGTGTGTGCCTACGCTGCAGGGCTTAACAGCATCGCCAACTCTGGCCGACGGCGCACGAGATCGGCCACGGTGTACTTATCGAACACGGCCACAAACGCAGCGGTCGCTTCGGAGAGAATGCTTGGCATACCGCACGCCCGGTTCACGATGCAGGTCGTGCACTCCAGAAGGTCGGTGAGGCCCTCGGTATGTCGCAGCAGTCGCCCGAGGTTGATACTCTCGGCAGGCTTTGAAATTCTGATCCCGCCACCTCGCCCACGCACGGACTCGATGAATCCCGCAGCAGCTAAGTCCTGCACAACCTTCATCAGATGGTTCTGCGAAATTGAGAATGCCTCCGCAATTTCACGTATCGAGCAAAGCTCGCCCGGCCGAGCGCCGAGGAATATCAGGACGCGTATCGCATAGTCGGTGTATCTCGTCAGCCTCATCGCAACCCTGCGTCAAAAAGCCCAGTCAATAAAGATGCATTTCACTAGCATGTTTCTGCTCAGAGGAATAGATGCATATCAGATACATGTTTATGGAAGGATCAACCGGTGAAACCTCTCGACGAGCCGGAGATCGAGGATCTTCTGAAGAAGTTTTATGAACGGGTACGTGCGGACGAGCAGCTTGGCCCTGTGTTTTCGGTCGTCCAGGACTGGGACGAGCACCTGGTTCGCCTGGGGGAGTTCTGGTCTTCGGTCGCGCTGATGAGCGGCAAGTACAAGGGGAATCCTCTTGCGATGCACCTCGTCCATGCAAATCTTATTCGGCCGGAGATGTTCGACCGCTGGCTAGCTATCTGGAACGCCACTACCGTGGAGATGTTGTCCGACGATGCCGCTCGGCTGCTGCAGGCGAAAGCAGCGCGTATAGCTGCGCGCTTTTCACTGGCGCTTTTCGATCGCGCTGTCGTCACGGTCCCCGAAGCCACCCACGAACGGCCATTCAAGACTTCAGTGACTTTCGATGAGACCAGCCTGCCGTCGCAGCTCCAGCAGTTTCATTCGGTTCGTTCTTGGTCCGTGATCAGGGTCGATGAAGGCCAAGTCCTATACCACGGCGACCTTGTCGGTCCTGGCTCGCTTGTGGAGAGCGGCAGAAGCCAGACCGTCCCACCCGATACGATCCACCGGCTCGAAGTGATCGCGCCGATGAAGGTTCACGTCGAGTTTTTCGACCAGGATCCCACGCTTTCAAATCAGCATCAGAAAGGAAATGATCATGCCTAAGCCTCTCTCGCCCCAGACCATCGAACTGGTGAAGCTGAGCGTTCCCGCGCTCGCAGCCAACGGAACCGAAATAACTCGACGGATGTATGCGATCCTGTTCGAGGACGACCACATCCGAGAACTTTTCAACCATGCCAATCAGGGTGAGGGCGGGTCGCAGGTCAAAGCGCTTGCCGGCGCCATCCTCGCTTACGCCCAAAACATAGAGAACCTGTCGGCGCTAGGTCCGGTCGTCGAGCGTATCGCTCACAAGCATATTGGCTACCACATCCTTCCCGAGCACTATCCATTTGTTGCGAAGGCGCTGCTGGAAGCAATTGCAGACGTCCTCGGTTCAGCCGCCACCCCCGAACTGCTCACCGCGTGGGGCGAGGCGTATTGGTTCCTGGCCGACGTCCTCAAAGAACGGGAAGTCGAAATCAGAACTCAGCTCGAGTCCCAGGAGGGCGGCTGGAACGGATGGCGGGCCTTCAGACTGGACCAGAAGATACGCGAGAGTAGCGTGGTAACTTCGTTTGTGTTTCGGCCGGTCGACGGACGCCCAGTCACGCGGCATAAGCCTGGCCAATACCTCACTATTCGCCTGACGTTGACAGATGGTCAGACTGTCAAGCGCAACTACTCGATCTCCAGCGCCCCGAACAATGAAAGCTATCGCATCTCTGTAAAGCGTGAGGCAAACGGGCAGGGCGGATCTCGGTTCCTCCACGATAAACTCGCCGTCGGCGACGTTATCGAGGCAACGCCGCCTGCCGGTGATTTCTACCTCCCGGAGGAGCCGACGAAGCCGGTGGTCCTATTGTCGGGTGGCGTCGGCCTGACGCCCATGGTCAGCATCCTCGAAACGATCTCGGCGGAGTACCCTGAACTTGAAACCCACTTTGTCCATGGTGCCCTGAACAGCGAAACCCACGCCATGGACCGACACGTGCGAGTCCTTGCAGATAAACATGGGCGCGCAACGGTGAAGACATTCTACAGCGAACCTGGCGCCGGCGATGCAGCCGGATATTCCCATGACCATGACGGTTTCATCACCATCCCATGGCTTGAGAAAAACACACCGTTCAACGAAGCTGAATTCTACCTGTGTGGTCCCAGGCCGTTCCTCTCCGCTTTGGTTGCCGGCTTGTTGAAGGCGGGCGTGCATCCGGACCGCGTACACTACGAGTTCTTCGGCCCCACGGACGACCTCCTCGCGGCAGCGTGAGGACCGGCGGCGCCCGCGCCACGGAATGGTGGCAGGGCCCAAGCATAGGAGCGCGTGGCAAGGCACCCCAACGCTCGTATAGCTATGCGGACGCACCGGTGTGATCGACGATGGCGGCGGCCCCTGGCAGACCTACTGTCTGCCGAACGGGCCGCCAACCCATTCCAACGTGGAAGATCACTATGACACAGCGGCTTAACTACACGCAGCTTTCTCCGGACCTCTTCAAGGGCCTGATGGCACTCAGCAACGAAGTGAAGAATGGTGCGATCGAGCAGTCCATCTTGGACCTCGTCGACATTCGCGCGTCCCAGATCAATGGATGCACGTTCTGCCTCGACATGCACTCCAAGGAGGCCAAGATCCACGGCGAGCGCGAACTCCGGCTCTATCACATCGCCGCATGGCGTGAATCCACCCTGTTCAGCCCCCGCGAACGAGCTGCCTTGGCGTGGACCGAGGTCCTGACGAAGCTCCCGGAAACGGGCGTCTCGGACGAGCTTTATGAGCGCGTACGCGGGCAGCTTTCCGAAAAGGAAATCTCCGACCTGACCTTCCAGGTAATGGCGATCAATATGTGGAACCGCGCAAGCGTTGCCGCGAAGGCGGTACCGGGCTCGGCCGACAAGGCATTCGGCCTCGACAAGGCCGGCCTCGAGTAATCACGCGGGATGCGGGCGGGCAACGAGGGGTTGGCCGCCCGCATCCATCGTCCAATGTTTTGAACGCAGAGTCGAAGAACACCTGCCTGTCGAAGTGCACCGATTGCTCCTAACCTCCTCCCTGACCGGATCAGAAGACCGGCGTCAATAACGAGGATGGAACGATGAGCGAGACCGCGATGAAGCAGCAGGAGGCCGGCGACGGCCATACCCCTTACAGCAGATACGTTCAGACGGAGGTCCTGCACACGCTTCAGGATCTTGTGAGCGACAGCCCGGCCGAGCCGGCGTTTTTGGCGAACGTCCAAATCAGCGAAATATATTGGGCGTTGATCACCCGCGAGCTTCTCACGGCGCAGGACGCGCTCCGCAGAGACGATGTCCCCGCCACCAATCGCGTGCTGCGCCGCATCGTCAGCCACATGGAAGCCTTTAACGCCAACTGGCGATCGCTTTCCTGGCTGACGCCGGCCGAGCTGATGCCGATCCTCAAAGGGCTGGCCGCGAAGCATGGCAAAGACACAGCTCTCCAAGGCTGGACCTTTCGCGAAATGGTCTTTCTCCTGGGCGTCAAGGACAGGCCATCGCTCGAACATTTCGAGCCGCAACCCCATCGCCACAAGCAACTCAGCGAACGCCTCAATTCTCCGAGCCTATACGACGAGATCCTTGCGGCACTGTCCCGCGACGGAAAGCCAGTTCCCCCGCAGTATCTGGCGCCGAACTACGCCGCCGCGTACTCGCCAAGCAAGGAAATCGAGGAAATTTGGGCTGGCATTTATCGGAAGGACGATCCCGCGGATCCTTGGCGCTCCCTCGCTGAACTGTTGGCCGACATTGCCGTCGAGTTCACAAACTGGAAGTACCTGCATCTCATGGCGACCCGGCGTACGTTCGGCGCTCGTCCGGCGTATCACGGCGTCGATGCGATCCAATGGCTGCTTCCGACTATGGACGAGATTCCGTTTCCGGAAGTCTGGACCGCGCGCGGAATGGTTTCCTGAGCGAACGCTGAATCCTCGACCGAGTTCCTAGTCAGCTACGACTTATAGCGCTGCCGAGGACAGGTTCAACACATGAGCCTGTCCACCCTTGAAAGCCGGAGAATGCGATGATGGAAAGATCCAAACTAAAAGCGATGGTTCAACGTGCCCAAGAGGGTATCGTGGAGAAATCTCGAGTCGGCGTAGTCCGCTATCCAGAGGGGGGCAACAAGGGCCGGTTTGTTCTCTTTCACGCTGCGATGTCGTTCTGTTCGCAGAAGGTGCGAGCGACATTGGCCCAGCGTGGTTCGTCTTTCGATTCGAACGACATGTTCATTCTCGGTCATAGAGGGGCGGATGGCATACTGGTGCCTGCCGAAAACTATGCGCCTGACTATGTGCGTCTCAGGCTGCAAGGGAAGGCCAGCATGGGCAGGTTGGTCGGAGCATACTCCGGTATTTCTTCTGTTTCCAACGCTGGGCTGGACCCCTGCGCGGTTCCAACATTGGTGGACTTGGATACGGGCGAGGTCGTCGTCGACTCGTCGCGAATATGCGTCCATATAGATGCCGCGATCCCCGGAACGGACCGGCTCGTTCCAACCGACCCTCTCCAGTTGGAGAATATGCAGCGGCAGCTCGAAGCAGTCGATCTCACCCCACATCCAGGTCTGCTCTACGGTTTTCATCCGGAGGACGACAGGCGCCCTGCGGCAATCAAGCAGGCGATGTCCTCGGTGTACGAGGAGAAGATCGAAGCATTGACTGCACTTATCAAGGCCAACGGCGACGACGCCGAGCTGGTAGCTGCATATCAAGCGAAGATTGCAAAGGAAGATGGTGGCAGAAAAGTCCGCTACGATGCCACATTCCAGAATGAACTTCGCTCTACGACCCGCAGCATCCTGCTCAAGCTCGAGGGAGACTTACGGAACAACGAGTTTACATGGCTGTGTGCTCCCCACGTGACCCTTGCCGACCTGTTCTGGGCGGTGAGCCTGGTTCGTTTGAAGTATCTTGGATTGGCCGAGCTTTGGAGCGACTTGCCGCAGATCCAAGCATATCTCGATCGTCTCCTCGAACTGCCTTCTATACAGTCCGAGGTTGTCGCCTCCACCATAGCGTCAATGCCGCCCTCAGCTTACTTGGCCGCCTGAGGGGGCTCCCGACGCTCGGATTGCTCACCAACGGATGAGATCGTCGAATTCCGGATGCTGAGTGGCATATCGAGCCATGAACTCGCATCTCGGCCGAACCTTCTCATTTGTTGCCCTCAGACTGGCGAATACCCCGTCCGCGAGCCGAGTGGCGTAGCCTTGGCCGGCGTATTCGAATGGCACCTCGGTATGAACCAGAACGACAACGCCGTCCTCCTCACGGTAGTATGCGGCCGCGATCGCGTCTTCATTGATGGGCAGTTCGAAACGGCTGAGGGCTGAGTTCTTCGTGATCTCGTGTAGCATTGGGGCGCTCCTTTTTTGTGCGCCGTAAGGTCAGCCGACGCCACTCAACGGTCAACGCAAACCATCGTTTGGCTGGTCGCCCCGAAGGATTGCCGACAGACTTCCATTCGATGGCGCCCGCGAAGTCGGGCAAGGCTGAATGGAAGGAAACCTTATGACCGATAGCTCGGGACTTGCCCTGGTCGTTGAACAAGATCCCAAGAAGATCATTGCGGGTCGGTACGTCGTGGACTCGATCCACACCCGCGTCATGTTCAACGTCGTGCATTTCGGCATCAGCAAATACTGGGGCGAATTTTACGGGCCCGTTGGGTCGCTCGATATCGATCCTACCGCTCCGGACAGTACAGCGTTGAGCGTAAGCGTGTTGTGTGGCCAAGTGAAAACGAACAGCCAGACTCTTGACGCAGAACTGCGGAGCGCGGAGTGGTTCGACGCCGAGCGCTTTCCCAACATCACCCTAAGCGGTCACGGTCTAAATCTGCTCGGCGACAACAAGGCGACGTTCACAGGCGACTTCACGCTACACGGAGTCACACGCCCCGTAGCGTTCAACGTCGAGTTCACAGGCGCTGGCACCAGCCCGTTCACGGGCCAGCCAACGATTGGTTTCGAGGCCAGAGCCACGATCAGCCGGCGCGAGTTTGGGGTGAGCGCCAAGTACCCCATCGTCGGCGATGCCGTGAACCTGATTGTAAGCGCCGCTTTCGATTTCGCCTGAGGATCGGCGCCGAAGGTTGTGACCGCGTCACGTTCTGCTTTCAACCGAAGGAACCCCCAGATGGTCCACGATAAAATGCCGCGAAAAACGGGCGATGAAACAATTGGCGACAATCTACGCTCCTCTCGCGTGGACGCCGAATGGGAAGTCTGTTCTATCCCTCCCTCGACGTCGCAAGCGAAAGGCTGTTCTCCTGCCATGTGTCTAGCGTGTTCGAAAGCGTGCGAAGCCGAACCGCTTTTCCGCGATTGAGAACCCAAGCATGGCAGCACTCGCTCGCGATGCCATGCAGCCAGGTGAACGACACGTCCCCTACTTGGTGATGGCAACGCTCTCTAGGGAAATGCCTAGGTTGTTGATCGTGCCTCTGAACTGATCGACGCACCCCGCTTTTGCGCCCGGTACGTCCAGGACGTAATCGTATTTGTCGAGGTAGGCGGCGTATATCGCGGGAGTGTCTCTATCAGTAAAGTACTTTTGCAACGTGGACCATAGCTTCCCGCACACCGCCGGTGGAGACCGCCCCGCCGGGAATTTCTCTTGGTCGAGCGAGACCAGATCGCTCATCAACTGCTTGTTTGTATCTGTGTTGAGCACGGTCTCAAAGGGCACGGCCGCCGCTGACGCACCAACAGTTGCCTTCTGCAAAACATTGTTCGTATCCAGATTTCGAAATTTGCCCCCTTCGAACTTGCCGACCAGCGACGGATCCGTCTCAAGCTTGACAGTCACGTTGAGGCCGTTGAGCATGTTCTTACCGGAACCGTTGGTAGTGCTCGGTCCCCGTACTGGAAACATGACCCATTTGGGATTTCCGCTTCCGCTCGTGATGAACGACATCGCGATCTCTGAGGAGAGGGACGCCTTATCGGTTGAATCGACTAGCGACGCCATCATCGACAATGGGACCTTCAGCGCCGGGGTCACTTCGACCGCGGGTTGAACAAGATTGAACTTCAGCAAGCTTACTTGGTCGCTAAATTTGTTATAGGTCGCGGTGTCCAGGGCAACCGTTTTCGTGTTTTGTATTTGCAGGCCGACCTGAAGGCTGTTGTTGTTGTTTGTCACAGGGAAATGATCTAGCAGCCGGCCAGAGAAAGATATCTCGCTGGTCACGCTCGATTCGGTCGCAAAGAAGAGGAAGTTCTTGTTTTTCCATGTAAAGGACGAGATCGCCTTTTTAGCTATTTCTACTCCGCCGTTTTTCACGACGAGCGTGATGACGTAGTTGCCGTCTTCGCTTCCGAAGGCTTGAATCACAGCACGCCGCAGGAAATTCTGAAAACTCCGCTTGGCATCCGCCGTCGCTTGCGTCATTTCGACCGAGTACTCCATCCGGCCATAAACGACGTTGGAGTCGATCGAATAAGTTGGAAACGCCTTTGGTTCGGGCACGACGGTTGTAAGTCTCTCCTGCGCATTGACGCTTCCGGCTATAGTGCAAAGCACCATCGCAAGCGCGCCGTGTCTCAAATGTGCTTTCATTTTCTCCCCCAGATTTTCTCACGAATTGACCGGATAACCCGCCCAAACCCGCCTCTATTTTGCTTTGCTGATATCGGGATCTCTAAGATTGAAAAGGATAGACGGGCCGCTGTCGGCATCAGGCAACCACGATGCCTCGTGGGCTAAAAGTCGACCGCATCTCGGTGCAACGCCCTTTTCGGCATCGGATTTCAACTTCGTTACGATCTTGTCGACGCATAGCGCCGATTTTCGTTTGCTAGTCGCGCCGACGTAAAAGACCTGCTGCACGACGAGATCGCCAGCAGAGTTCGTCCAGCTTCCGAAATACTCAAACGTCAGTGCTGACCTTGGAATGTTCGTACAGGAGCTGGAGAGCGCGGCAGCGATCTGACTTGTAACCCTTGGCTTCAGATCCTCTTCGTACCTTGGATCGCAGTCGGCTCGGGCGACGCCGATCCCGACGATCAGCGTGCCTGTCATGATTGAGGTTAGCAGACGCATTGATCGGATCTCCTGATCTTTACGCCGCCAAATCAATCCTAGGTTTTATAACGTGTCAATGCTCGCCAATGCATACCTTTGGAGGATACGCCGGTTCAAACATCGGAGAATGCACGGCGAGAACATTTTGCGAGACTAGATATTTGACGCCTGACGCCCGGAAATCTGTACCATCATCGACGGGATCTTGCTCTCGTCGTCGAGCTCGCCGAGTAGCAGCTTGAACCAACTGAATGCGACCCACAGCGAAATCTTGTCGGCAACTTGGTCGGGGGATACCTCTCCCCGATCAGCGCCGGCTTCGAAAATCCCTCTAACATCGTTTGTGCGGTCAGGCAGAAACCGCTCGCGCAGTGCGAGAAGGGCTTCAGAAGAGCCTTGAGCCTCGGCGATGAGCCCTCGCAGTGCGTCGCCGGCCGGGTGCGAAGCCCAGAACCGCCAGAGACTGGTCGTGTAATGAACCAGTTCTTCGACAAGGTCCCCAGTGTTGTTGACCCTAACGTGGGTCAACCGGGCTGGTTCGTAGATCGCGATAAAGAGGTCAGCTTTCGTTGGATACCACCGGTAAATCGTCGTTTTTCCCGATCCAGCCCGTCGCGCAACTTCGTCTACGGAAAAACCAGCGTATCCCTTCTCGCTTATCAGGCTGCGAGCGGCATCGAGCACGGCAGCCTCTGCTTCAGGACTGCGGCGAGCTCCGATCGACGTACGCCGCCTCGGGGCGGCGCTGTTGCTATTTGTGGCCATCAGCATTGGGTAGCCCACTTCGACGGCGGCAATCAACCGATAAATCCAGTTGAACTTCAGGTGTCTTTTCTTTGCCGCGCCACCCCGAGCGACCTAACCGTCCGACGGGGTTACACCGCTCGCGTTGTAAGGGGATGGGCGGGAGGCGGCGCCATCAGTGAGACGATCACCAGTCCAGTAACGGCGGCGATGAATGTGATCCAAAAGCCGTCAATGTAGGCCAAGACATAAGCTTCGCGACGTATCGTGCTGCTCAGTACGCCGAGCCCACGTTGTGCCGCCTCAGAGGTCGTTATGCCGACGGCGCCGCGAGACCCCAGGGTGGTCACGATCGAACTGAAACCGGGTGTTGATCCCGTCACATGCAAGCCAATCAGAAACGAATGCAACTGTTCGCGTTGACGTATCCAAGTCGCCATCGAGGTGACAACCGTCTCGGAGCATATCAGGCGCATAATCTGGATATATGCAGCGAGCGAAATCGCCTTGGCGGGGGGGATTGTCGTGAAAATAGTGGCAACCGCTCCCAAGAAGACGATCTCTTCACCGAAAACTTGGAGTACGACGATGAAGCGAAATTCCGGTATGGACCACTGGCTCGTCAGATGAGTACCAAGCCAAGCAGACAGCGCAAAGCAGGAGAAGCCCACTATCAATGTGGCCCGCTGCTTGATCGTGCGCACTAGTGCGACAGCGGTCGCCGTCGATGCAATGAGCAATACGATGGCATAGGGGCCGTTGAAATCGCCGATCTGCTCCGGGCGCAGTTGCGCGACGGTCACTAGGAAGTTAGGCTGCAGCAATGAGCTGCCCAGGCTCGCCACCATGAAGCATGCAATCGCGCTGAATCCCAATATCACATTTCTGTTTACGAGGATCGAGATATGCGCCCAGGGTTCTTTGACCCGTGACTCGTGCCACAGAAACACACAGAAAAGCGCCCCGGCGGCAAAAAACATCGACACCACGAATCCTGACTTGAACCAGTCCAGGCGGTTGCCTTGGTCCAACGCGAAGTAAATCGTGGTGAGTGCAACCCCAAATATGGCCATCCCGCCCCAATCCGCACGGTCAAGCAGGGTCTGATCGGTCTGTGACGGTCTGCTGCCAAACCAGAAAAGGACAGCGACAACCGGCGCAACGACAGCGCCTTCCCAATACAACCACTGCCAGCCGATGGTCTGGGTGTAGCTGCCGGCGGCGTAGACTCCGAGATTCTGAGCCACTGGGATTCGGACGACATAAAATGAGAGCGCGACGATCCAGAAGCGACGGTCAAGGCTCCTGAACGCCAGCATCAACGCCCCACCGACGAACATCCCCATGATCACCCCCCTGACCGCGTGAAGCGCCAGTAGGATCTCGAAATCCCGTGTAAAGGGGATGACGATGGAAATGATGGTGTACAGCACACTCGGGCCAATCATTACGCGCCGGATACCGAACACTGCGACCAGCCATCCCACGCATGGCGCGGCAAGCGCCTGAGGCGCTGTGGCGAACGTGCTGAGCCAGGCGCCCTCGTCAAAGGTGAGACCGAAGGCGCCGCGAAGGTCTGAAAGACCGATCCCGGCTGTCCGGATATCGAACGCCGTCAGTATTGATGCCATCAGGACTGCAAAGGCGACGAACCACTGGCGGGAGTTGGCTTTGGGATTAATTGCCTCAGCCACGTTCGCCGGCTTTCTTGGTGTTGATATTCGTTACGACGGACATCCCCGGTCGTAGGCGATCGAAGTCGAGTTGATCGCTGTCGAGCTCGATCCGGACCGTCAACCGCTGGGCAACTTTGGTGAAGTTTCCGGTGGCGTTGTCCGGCGGAAGCAGCGCGAAAGTCGCGCCGCCGGCGGGCGAGATTTTCGCAACCTTACCTTTGAAGTTCGCGCCTGGCAGCATGTCGACCGAGATGTCGACCAGTTGCCCTTCGCGAACGGCGGAGAGCTGAACTTCTTTGTAGTTCGCCAGGACATAGATATGTGGCAGCGGGACGATCGATATCAGAGCCGCGCCCGCGTTTACAAAGTTGCCGAGCTGGACATTTCGCTTCGACACGATACCGTCGATCGGCGCCCGCACGCTCGCGTAACTCAGATCGAGTTCTCGAGCGGAGACCTCCGCGAGGGCCGTGTTAACATTAGCTTCAAGGACTTGGCGTGTCTTGCCAAGGACGTCCAGTTTGACCCGCTGAGCTGATACCGTCGCGTCGGCGATGTTGGAGTTCGCCAGTGCTCGTTCATGAGCAGCGACCGATTTCTCAAGGTTTTGCAGCGAACTTGCGCGGCTATCGAGACCAAGTCTCTTTTGCCGCTCGAGCTCCTTGCTTGTCTGCACCAAGTCGGCCCTGGATGCCTGTCGCTGAGAAATCGCGACGTCAATCTGCGTGCGTTGGAACGTCTGCTGGCCGTCATTGTCCTCGATCTGCGCCCGCGCTGCGGCCAGCTTTGCTTTTGCCGCACCAAGCGCCACCTCGTATGGCTTATGATCGATCGAAAACAGGAGATCGCCTGCTTTGACCTTCTCGTAGTCGCGGACCGAGACATTTTCGATAGTGCCGCTTACGCGTGCGCTCACCGATGAGACATCGGCGTAGACAGCGGCGTCATCGGTCGACTGTACAGGACGGCTTGCGATCCAGGAATCCCAATTTGCCCCCGCGCCCGCGACGGCTCCAAAGGCGACGACAATCGCCGTCATTGGAACGACGAGCCCCCAAGCTCGGGAACGAGGCTTCTCTGCAACTGCTGCGGCGGCAGGAGTTGACGATGGAGCAGGGGCCTCGGACGCGCCTGCGTTGGATGCCGGTATGAGCGCTGTCACGTTGCTATCCGACCGTTCGTTGCCTTGGTTCTTGTCACCTTGCAAGCCCATTTTCCTGATCCGTAAGAACAGCTCCCGTCTGCGATCAAATTCTTGATAGACGGAATGCTGAGTTGAGATTTTTGATCTGACCTTGGTGGACGGGCGTGCCATCCATGCTGCGCGATAGGCATGTCTGCTGACGTCTGTGGCGCGGTAGCCCCAAGCCAGGGGGACAACCCCGCATCAGCAATCGCTGAGGAAGTCATCTCAACGGAAATTGCCCCCTCGGAGGTTCGAGCTATCGCGAAACTCTGCCGGCGCCTTCGCGACATTCGTCGCAAAAGAGGTCCACCAAAGAACACGGTGCTGCATATGTACGATACGTATCGTTTAGTCAAGGCGATCTATTATTTCATTCTGTCGAAATCGTCGCAGATGATGTCACGGAGAATTGCTACAGAATGCCGCGGCGAGGCGCGACCTGTACAAAGGTTTGGGTGATAAGGCGCGGAGTAGCTCGGGAGTTCAATCAATGGTCGGTGCCTGGCTCGCCATTCGCCACGACACCTGCCATCTCCAATCTTGCCGGGATCAAGGTCAATCGCATTGCCACCAGAGTGGACCGTGCTGACCATCAAAGGCTAAGGCTTCAACCAAAGCACCATTTGGCTGTCATGCGCGTGGCGCCGTTGCACGCGCCCACGCAGCCTCTGCAACCAGTCGGCGTTGCTGAGGGTTGAAGCGCCGGGGTCGAACATCTTGTCTCCCCCAACGTATTCGAGCCATCCGAATCCTTGGTCAAGGTCAACGTTCACAGTCGAACCAGATCTAAGACGTAGACTCAAGCTGCGTTTATGGGCGAGTTGGCCGACGGCCATCGTGGTTGCCACCCCTCTCTTCGTCCCATAGTCGCGGGCGAGGCCGAGCAACGTGTCATCTGACTGAACGTCGGAGGCGACATGCGTCCGGCTATAGCCCCCGCGGTCGGAAGACGTGACGATCGAGAGTGCCAAATCGCCGTCCACATTCAATGAGGCGACGGTGTCTACGAGCAGCTTCAGAACGATCGGCGATCGCGCGTATCGATCCTGATATTTGGCCGCAACAACCTGGTCAGCGCTGTCGATCCCAATATCCGCCATGGCTCTTCTCATCCGAGCAGCCATTGCTGCACCGAACCCTTCCGCAGCGCCATCAAGCTTCGCATCCAGCACGACAACGGCTGCTCCGGCCTTTGGCTTAAGATCATCGTGCGAGACATCCCTACTGTCTGTCGGAATATCGACCGAAGCGTGTGCAATCGGTGCGGTGTGGTTCGCCCCCCAACCTGAACCAGCGTCCAAAATCGATTGGTCTCGACTTGCCCAGGCACGGGACCGTACTCCATCGGTCGCGTGGGCGAACAACCAGCTACCATTCTTGAAGCGTATAGGCTGGCCTTCGGCCAGGACGACGCCGTTGCGGCCGCAATAGTCGCGCAGGAAAAGAATCTGCGCGGCATCCAAAGCAGCGACCGCCCCGACGGGGAGAATTAGTTTGATCAGTCGTCCATTGTCGGTCCACCTTCTGAACAGGGGGGTAAGCGCCCAGTCCGTAAGATCCAAAATGTCGCTCACATTCGCCCACACATTTAGGGCTGAGGTCGACCGATGACTGAGCCAGTCGTCAATTTCGCTGACAGGGCGGTCGGAAATATCGCTGCCAATCGCGAAAGCGTCTGCCGGATCAATGACGTCCGGCAGAGCCAGGTGATTGTCGATGAACGAGATTGCCTTGTGGCGATCGAGATCTTCTTCCCTGTCCGGTGCGTCGGAAACCAATACGCATGACGAGCATGCATGATCGCAGGCGCGAGGGCAGTTCAGAATATTGCGCGCGCTCCGCAGGATCGTCCGAATTTCGTTGGCTGTCTGGACGACGTAACCGGCTCCGCCGGCGGCTCTGTCGTGAAGAAAGATGGAAAGGGTTGAGTTGGACATTGCATTGCGCGACGGACCGATGCCATAGCCGATTTCGTCCGGTTCGATCCCCAAATGCCGGGCGGTCGCCTCCCGCATTGCGATTGCGATTGCGTTTGCGGCGCCGACGGTCGGAGATTCTGCCGGCTGCAACTCCAGGACATCCGTGTGTATCTCATAGCCGAGATGGAGCGAAGGCTGAACCGCGAATGTCTCGCGGTTGCCATCACAGGGCTGCAGGAAGTTTTCCCTTGCGCGCAAGGGTTTGTGATCGATTAGCCCAGTGCAGATGGTTTCGCCTGGTTTCATCGCTTCCATGCGGCCGCATTTTAAGCAGAGCCCATAGCCCTCGTTGTCCGGCCCTCTCGTGTGATAGTAGACCGTCCCCCGACGGTTCATCCTCAATCGGCCCGCCGTGGGCTGGCTGAGTGCTTCCCATTGAGATGAGCCCGCGGATATGCGCGGAGTTTCTGCGCGCACGTAATCGACTTTGTCCACTTCCGCATGGATGGCAACGTGCTTGTCCCGCAGAAAGCCGGCCGGCTTCAAAAAGCTCTCCGCGACGATCGACGGATCCTGGCATGTCCGGCATTCCTCCGGTCGGGCGCCGGCGCCAGTCCAGTTGTCCCCACAATGGGAGCACCTTGCAGCCCAGCGGAGGGCCTGTATCTCGCGGACGCCTTCATCACTCGACGGCCTATGCCAATTGAGCGTGACGCCGCCGACGCGATAGACTTGGCCGTCGACCACGGTCTCCGAGCCGGGCGCATAGTCGCGGATCGCGATGTCGAGCGGTCTTTTGGGGCCGCCATGGCGCAGCCCCCTGCGGTCATCGTTGGAAAATTCGCTCTCCAGATCCTTCCTGTCCAGCTCGAACGCGACCACATGGTTCGGAAAGCCATGCCCTGGCAAAAAGCCACGGTCTGCGAGATCGGACAACAGGAACTCTTTGCAGAGTCGCTTCAAGTGCGCTTCGATCGCAGCCGACGCCCCGATTACTTCAGCGCCTTGAAGCTGGCTCTGCAGACCGCTCCACTCTGCTTCAAACTCAGTTTCCGCAGCCTTGAGAGCCTCGGCGCATAACTCCAGTAGATCTGATCTACCAGCCAACACCGACCCGCGTACTAGGCGCTGGAGTGCACGCTTGTGTTCTTCCGCGGTGGTTGCCTTCGCGAGCCAGCGTAGCATCAGTTCAACCGGGCGAGCCTCGGCCGTCGATCTCGCGGATTTTGGAGCCGGAGAGAAACCGAAGAAATCACCGGCTTCCATGTTCATTGGATTGCCACTGTTCAAATTCAGAAAGCGACCGAACAAGAAGGCATTCACATGACGTTGGACGATTGGACGACTATCGAGCGCGACACGAGGCGCTGCGATCGACCGGTTCAGGAACGAGATCGGGTTTCGGAACGCCTCGCGATCAAGCGGGCGGTCCTTCGCGAAGGTGAATGCCAGCGACAAAGGCTGGCCACGACGGCCCGCACGACCGACACGTTGCTTGTAGTTGGCGATCGATGGTGGAACGTTCGCCATCAGGACACCGTTCACCGAACCGATATCAACACCCATTTCCATGGTTGTCGAGCAGTTCAGGAGGTTAATCCGACCGGACTTGAACTCGGACTCGTAGTGCCTGAGCTGCCAAGGCGACAATTGTGCGGAATGTTCGGCTGACCTGCTATACGGAGAGTACAGCGCTATACGGTCATGCATATCGGTCCAGAGGCCGTGACCTCTCAATGCCGCGACGTCAGCGTCTTCCGACAAGAACAAGGCACGCGAGGCGGAGTCCCCGTCCGCAGGCGCAACTGGCATGGTAATTGGCTGGGCGCGGTCCAGCTTCGTTCGCGCGTATGGAGATAGTCCGAATGGCGCGACGTCCACAATTCGCCGTGTCACCGGGCAATGGAAGGCATTCTGTAGCGGCCCGACCTCGAGTTTGTTGAAGTCCAGCGCCTGCTCGCCATTGGCGTTCTTCGGAAATAATGTGTGGAGCTGGTTCCAAGCCTTCTGGAGCCAGTCGTTAATTTCTGCCCTATCGCTTGATGAACCTACGCTCATGCCGAGACCAAGCCGCAGGAGCTCAACGACTTGAGTTTGCTTTCCGGCAGCGCTCGCTAGCGGCCAACGGTGTTGCCGCCTGCCGGGTTCCATGCCCGGCAACGAGAGGTTCTTCGGGAAGCCTTTCCGCATGATCCATTGAAGGAGATCAGGACTAACAGCAACGGCGAGATTGCTGCGGATCGAAAACGAAACCAAGCATGAAAGCCACGCTTTCCAATCTTGAAGGGTTCCTCCACGCTGAACAAAGCCACTTGGCGCTTGGGCGTGTTGTTCGATCGCAGGATAGATGAAGCGCGCGAGCCCCATCGTTTCCGGTGAATTGGCAAGCTTTGGTCTGCGCATCATTTCACGAAGAAGTAGCGCTTCAGCAATCTGCGAGGGAGCTGATGCCAGAGCCTTCTTGAAAAGGTCCGCTCGCGAGCCCCAAACATCTGGCAACCAATCGCGGACTTCAGTTCTATCTGCGAGCTGACCACGTAGCTCAGACCAGGCGATGGTGCCACCGCCCGAGATCTTCGCCAGTTCCGCTTCTGCTTCACGAACCACGCTCGCAAGTGGACCGTCCTCCCAATCTGCGTAGGACTTGACCTTCTCTATGCGTGCTCTCAGTTCTTCTGCCTTCGCATTGCTCTCGGTGCCAGACGCCTTATGCTGAACGGCTTGATAGATAAATGACCGCACGAATGCGCGCTCGCTCTCCATCTGAAGCTTAGCGGCCATCCTAGCTGTACCCTGACGGCTATCAGTAAAACTGATCAATTGCCGTCCACCTGTCGGGAGGTCGGGTGGGGTCTGAGGAAGTGGCGGTTGTACGAGCCCTTCGGCTCCTGGCATGGATTCGAGAAGCATGGGCGCCGCATTGCTGATCGTGAACGGCGCACCGAACCGGAACGGATAGAGCTTATCCCCGGACTTCGCCGTCGCACTGCAAGCCGGGCAAGGGCCTTTACCACCGCCGGCATGTGCTGACAGGCGATAACGGCCTTGCCCATCACCATCCGCGGTCATTCCGGTAGAAGTGTCGACGAAAATCGGCATCAGACCGTGCCCGATGAGCGAAAAGCAATGCGAGACCGAAGGGGTGTCCAGATCTATCTGCTCGCCGTCGGAATCTTCGTCTTCATCGGACGTGGAGCGATCAGCCTCGAACAGGAACTCGTCGTTGGGCGGCAAGTTGCGGGGCGGCGCCAGTCGATCCCCTTTTTCGTCGGCGATCATGAATGCTTCGCCGCACTCATTGCACGAATATAGTTCGGCGACTGGCATGCGGCACTTGGGGCACCGTTCTTCTCGTTCGAACAGAAGGCGGCCAGCCGTCCATTCGCTTCCCATTGCATCTGGGCAGCCGGGATTAGTGCAGGTCCAGAGACCAGAAAAGGCACGATGGAAGCTGTGGACTCGAAGCGGTGCGAGCGTTTCACCACTCTTGGAGGTTGCCCGCGTCAAGGCCATCGCAAGCGTTTCGCCATCTACCCCCATCGTGCGGCCCAATCTATCCAGATCCTGCGTCTGCACAGGTTGGTTCTTTAATCCGGCCACAAGCGACCAGACGGGATCGTAGGATGAGAGCTTGTCGAAGAGTTCGGTTGGGGGGAGATCGACGATCGCTGAAGGACTTGGGGCCTTTCCCCCACTCGCAGTGCGAGTGGGCAGAAGGCGATCCCCTGAAATGACCTCGACAGCAGAGAGATCGGTACCGGCAACGTCAGCCAAAAACCTCCGAAGATCGTCCTTGACCTTCGGGCCATCGCCGATGGTCGCGGAGGTGGCTATGAAGCGGACATTTTTCGGATCCACCTCGAACGCTTCGATGACGCGGCGCAAGAGCAGGGCAACTTCAGCCGCCGCCGACCCTACTAATGTGTGGGCTTCGTCGAGGATGATCCACTTCAGCTTGCCTTTGGACTGATTGATGATCGGCCGGTCCTGTGGCCGCACAAGCATGTACTCGAGCATGGTGAGGTTGGTGACGAGCAATGGAGGGGGAGACTCCCTCAGGGTCTTGCGGTCGGGCACCTGCTGCGGATTCGAAGAGAGCTTGTCGCGCTGAACAACGCTTTTATGTGTTTCAGGCAGATTGCCGTTGTAAAGACAATAGCGGATTTTGCCTGCTGCTGGCTTCGTCCATGCATCCAATCGCTCCTGTTGGCTCGCGATAAGGGCGTTTAGTGGGTAAAGCATGATGGCTTCCACCCCGGTCGTGCGCTCTTGACGTCGGAAGAGCGAATCCAAGAGCGGAACGAGAAAGCATTCAGTTTTTCCAGAACCCGTTCCCGCGGTAATCAAGGCACTCTTCGTGTCAGCCGAGGTCAGTGTTTTCCATGCGTCGAGCTGGTGGAGATAGGGGCGGCGACTTGCCGGAAATGAGTAACCGCGCCCGCTACCATCTCCAATCAATGCGTCGACTGTTGCAGGCGCCAGCAGGTTTCCGGATAGCTCGGACAGCATCTTGTCCGATGGCATGAAAGGGAACGCGCCCTCGAGAATAGGTGGCGGGATCAGTACGCCTTCTGATTCCGCTCCTGAAAGTGAGTTGCGAAGCTGCGACGCGAGCGCCGGGTTCTTGACACCCGACTGAGCGACGATGGCTTCAGCCATCCGTTGACGGAGCCGCGAGAGAGTTTCGAATGGACGGATTGTCATGATTAGAAGTGCTTCAAACAATGAGGGAAGGCTGAGGCGATATAGTTTTGGTCGATGTCGAGGGCGTTGCGTAGGCCAGCGGCGAGGGATGGCGACCACGGCAGTCTGCCGCGCGCAAGCGCTGCGAACACGACCGGAGCGACCAGTGTCGCGTAGTGCCCATAATTAAGACCCGCGACTTCGCTTGGCAGGCCGGCGTGCTCGGCCGCCTCAATCAATGTGGTGGCGATCGGATCCGATTGATCTACATGGAGCCGAACATGGTCTTGAGCGAGCTCGCGCAAACTGCCACTCAATTGTCCACCGAAGCCAAGCGCGGATCGGACGCCAGCAAACCAATGTGTCCGTTCGACGAGAAATCCAACACGTTCCATCATCAGAGTGGTAGCCTGAGTTTGCGCCTCGGCCGGCCCGTAGAATTCGGCCAGCTCGGTTTTGGCACGTTCCCATTCCACGAGCGCGGCATCCTGCCAGGCGGTTATCGGTTGGGCCATCCAAAGAAATGGCAGATCGCGTTCGAGCGCGACGATGCTCTCCACCCGTTCGCCGTTGGCTGCAAGCAGCAACCGGCACAGCAGCGTTGGGAAGTTTGGCAGTTCACGGGTGATGTCCATTGCGCGAGGACTCAGTCCCCTGAGCGAATGAATGGTCCGAACGATACGAGTGATCGTGGGGCCGGCCGCGACATCCGTTGCAGCTCCCCTCAGTAACTCGTGGTAAGCGCTGCGTCGGCTAGTCTCATCCTGGATCACTGCAGCACGCGCGATGACGTCGACAGGTTCCTCTCGAACGGCATCCCGCGCGCCGCCGGTCACGGTCGGTCGCGTCGTGACAGCGTCGCCCTTACGGCGGTAGATCAAGAGCGGACCAGCAATCCCTACCGGAAGCGGCAAGGATACGCGATGATCGTCGGCTAGGACGTGCTCCTCGTCGGGCCGCATTAGCGATCGCGCGACGGTCGTTTCCCCGTCCGCTGGAATTGTTGCAAAGGCGATCCGGTCATTTGCGATTGTCGGTTGCTCTTGAGGTCGCTGAATGACGCATATCGTTCGCTGGTTGTCATCGAGTAGGTACACGCAGGGACCACGCTCGTTCGATAGACCAAGCAAGCTCTGCGCGAGATCTACGAACCGCACCATTGGGGTCTCGCCCTCGATCTTCCGAGATATAAGGGCTCGACTGGCGGCCGCGCGCCGTAGGTCGAGATCGACCAAAACTGGTCGATTTGTGAGGAGAAGCGAACCACGGAGCTCGGCGAGCGACATTTCCGGCTGATCTGCACGAACCGCTCCGCTCGCGTCCAGCAGCAAGGTCTGTTTCGCTGCAAGGTGCAGTCGAGCCCTTACAGACACCCCGCTTGGGTCAGTGATCTGAAGTCTTTGATAGCCGCTGCGTGTCCCGTTCCAAGGGCACATCCAGCCGTGCATTGTCTTGTCGATGGTGGTTGCGATCGAACCCTCGGGGCCGAGAGCATCGATTTGCCAGCCCGGTAAGCCCTTCCACTCGACGCGTGCGCCGCCTTTGTCGATCTCGCCGCGGATAGCAAACTGTCGTGGCAACACCAGCAGGCGCGCGCGATCTACCGTGAAACCCTCGCTATCTTGCCATTGGACCGTGGCAACGCCGACAACGTCGTCGCGTGCGTCGACGGGGCGGCCCGCCTTCAAAATGCGTACAGAACCATCAGCATCGGCGGTGGCACTTCGGCCGATCTGCCTTAGGCGTAGTGGCGCTTCGACCGCGATGAGCGACGTGTCTTCGAAAATCAAGTCTGGCAGGAATAGCTGCTCGAAATCGAGCCGTCTGTCGTCGGACGTATCGGATGCCGCCTGTATCCTGTAGCGGTCACCGGAGTTCGTTTCGATCAGCGCCATGCCTTCGACCTGCCAGAGCGACTGGGCATCGTCATTCCATATGTAACTAATCGTTCCACTCTCATGGCTGAGGACGCTCGAATCCCGTGATACCAGAACAAAGAGAAGCGGTAGCGTCGAGCGAACTGAACCTGTCGCGAGAACTTCGAGGCGATCCTCCCGGTCCGTTGGGCGAAGGACAACACAGTTCGACACCCGCGGCGAACCACCAGGCCAGCATACCGCCGGGATAGGCTTCCCATCGCGGAACAAGCTTACGGCGATAGTTTCCGAGAACGCCACTGGCCCCACCAGGCCGACCCGACCTGTCGATTGAGAGGTGACCGTGAAACTACCGTTCTTCTCGGTTTCCGATCGGTAGAGCTGCGCGAACTCGCGTGACATGAGCTGTCCTGCGCTTCCCGTGAAGTAGGCACGGAAGCGACCCTCGCTAAACCCCGCGAGGGCATCAAATGCGAGCTTGCCGTCCGCCAGAGCGATAAAGCCCTGCTTCCAGTCGCCTGACGGCGTGCGATAGAGATATCTTCTCACGCCGATGCCGTTGCCTCGCGCTCGAGGCTCTACGGAGAGTAGATTATTGAACAGTCGATTGCAGGCGGCGACATCTTCCGGAAGATAGATCGGGAGTCGCTCTCGCCATCCGATATCGTGAGCGTCTAGCCACCCGGCTGGATTTGCCTGAGTTTCACTCCGCGGCAACTTCGAGCGGCACAAATGCAGGTGCGCGATCAATTCTGCCGTCAGCTCGTAGATGGTTTCATCGCGATAGCTCTCCGGGAGGATCTCGGCCCTCGTCGAGGCGAATTCCATTAGATCTTCTTCGGTCGGCAAGCCGCCGCTCGAGAGAGCGTCTTCCATCACGTCCTGAAAGAATCTACGAACTCGATTGCCTGTCTCCCCAACAATGAGGGCGGACGGAAGTCCTCCGTTCAAGGCGAGGGTCAACAGAAACTCTCGGCGCCGCCTGTTGGAGAACCGGCTAATCTTTGGGGATTGGCCCCACCATGCCAGCCCGGCGTCGGCGACTTCGTTTCGCTCTGTCACAGTGAGAGCGCTAGGAACTACCCCAATATGAGACCATACGCGCCATAATGAGTTTGCCTCTCGTCTATACCATTCTGACGTGACGAGCGCGAAGATGGCGCAGAGCGGAGCGTTTCTGCGGTCGAGCAAGGCGGCGGACTTCTCAAGTAGTTCGCGACCTCGGTCGAACTCATCCTGGGTGATCCTGTACCTATATATTGGCTGCCCGTTTGGCCGATCGAGCCCGTTTCGGTTGAGAATATCTTCCAACAACCTCCGCGCAGGAGAAATCCTTTCCCTGCGCCCACCTTCCAGAATCTTACTGTCGAGCACTACACCCACGCGAATCCCTGCCCTATCCCCAGTTGCAAATCAATCACGGGGCGAGTGAGTAGTCCAGTGGTCGCGGCAATATTAATCCGGCTGCTTTACGAATTGGTTTCAATTGAAATTCGAGTAGTTTGAGGTTAACTCCAAATCGAAAGCCAAAGTACGTTAGACGCGTAGTTGTTTGATGCCTACCTCCAGTCGAATGGCTGGCGTACGCGCAGTTCGACTTCGACGCCG
Organism: Rhizobium sp. 16-449-1b; assembly: GCF_017741935.1. Lineage (GTDB taxonomy): Bacteria > Pseudomonadota > Alphaproteobacteria > Rhizobiales > Rhizobiaceae > Rhizobium. The sequence continues at coordinate 864,198 of NZ_JAGHMH010000028.1, forward strand.
CCCTTCATGACTTCCCGTTCGGAGTCGATTTGGAGAAGGGGAGTCATATGGGGAGGCTGCGGCCACGACTGCGCCGCAAGCTAGGTCGGGATCTCCGATTATGTTACGACGCGGGCGCCGCCGCTCTCGGTAGTTGACCTAGGCGAAAGTAGGAAACAGGATGGCTGGAGCGACTCGAGAAAAATCGAGGTCGAGGTAGGTGAGTCCGTGCCGGCGCGGGGAGTCTCCGAAGGGCGAGGCAGGTATTCAGTCAACGGTTCGGTAATAAGAATCTGGGAACACTTTTTAGGGTGGCTAGACCATGGAGATCCTGATCAACTAGAGGTCTCCGCGCCAATCGGTTCTCCCCCGCTGTGGCAAATTGAGTGCAGTCGCTTGCTTTCGAGGAATAGATAATTTGAACCTCTATATAAACTCGCGGGTTTACCTATGATTACGAAGCAGGCTTCAGGAAGGACTACCGAGCAAATGCCACGCAATGAAACAGCGCGAAAGAGAGAGGAAAAAGCTCTCGACACCGGACCGGCGCGCGCTGCCTTGCAGGCGCTCGTTGCTGAGGCTCGGTCCAAACAGCTCCTAGGGTTCGCCGATCGCCTCGACAAAGCATCCGGAGGTTCGCGCATGCCGCAAGCGAGCGCCCGTACTCGACAAGCAATCCCCGCATCAGTTGAAGGCTCCCTCGTGGAGCTGACGCCGCGCCGTCGACTTGAGGACCTCGTATTGCCGCCCGAGACGGGTGACGAGATCCGAGACTTCATCGCGGAGTATTCCGATATTGCGCTTCTCCGGTCCCATGGGCTTGAGCCTCGCCACAAGGTGTTGCTTGTCGGACCTCCGGGAACAGGGAAGACGAGTCTAGCCGAAGTGCTTGCGGGAGAGCTGAACCTCCCCTTCTTGTCGGTGCGATATGACGGGCTGATCGCTAGCTATCTCGGCGAGACGGCGACACGGCTGCGCAAACTCACAGATTTCATCTCACAGAAACCCTGCCTGGTATTCTTCGACGAATTTGACACCGTCGGTAAGGAGCGTGGTGATACGCAGGAAACGGGTGAGATAAAGAGAGTCGTGAGCTCACTGCTTTTGCAGATGGACTCAATTCCGAGCCATTGCGTCGTCGTATGCGCGACCAATCATCCGGAGCTTCTCGACCGTGCCGTATGGCGCCGCTTTGAACTCAGATTGGACGTGCCACTGCCAGGCCGGCCGGAAATCGCCGAATGGTTCCATCGGCTTCTCAAGGATTTTGATGGCAATTGCAACGTAAGCGAGAAAGATTTTGTCGACGCGTTGCTTGGGATGAACTTTTCCGATATCGAAGCTTTTACTTTAGGTATACGTCGAAAGATCGTTTTATCTCGAGGAAAGGTTTCGCCGGAAGAAGCTATCAATGCAGCGCTGGCTAAGCTTGAGAAGCATAAATCGCACGTAGGGAGTGCGACCGATAGCAAACCGTCCGATAGTCAGAATCCAGCGCCTTCAAAAGCTTCAAAAAAGAATAAAGGGCAGGAGAAAATTCATCCCACCACGGGCACTCTCATCTGAGAGTCAAGCTCGACGACTGGCGCCGGGTATCGACATGCTTCGGCAGTCGATCGCCGCCGGCAGCAATAGCAATCCGGCCTTCGCTTCACCTGATCGGGCGCTCGTTTTCGAGGTCATCGGTCCAGTTGAGAAATTCGTCGAGGCGGTCGAGCGGATCGGCTTCGAGTGGCTGACTGAAGACTATGCCAATGCCGAGCTCGAGGATTCCAGCTCCACTGACGACGGTGACGACGAGACTGTTGTCTCGTCGTTGATGTATATTACGATGCCAACCGTCGCGGGGGTCGAAAGGCTCCTCGCGATGTGGAATAGGTTCACTGCGAAACGCGCTCCCTCCGTCGATGAGCAGGAATGGTGGAAAGTCTTCGGCTATCTGTCGACGATCCGGCCCTGGAACGCGACCGATCGCATCGACCCCGCAACTCAAGCATTCATTGACAGGCAGCTTCAGCGAGACCCTGACGCTCCTGTGCGGCTGGAAGTGGATCTGTGGTACCGCGGAGACCCAATTCTGCGTGCGACCGCACGTGAAGGCCTCCAAGCGGTTCTCGACGAGGTTGGCGGGAGTGTCGTTGACTTTGTAACAATCGACCCGATCCGTTATCAGGTCGCACTCGTCGAAGTGCCACCGGAAGGCGCCGGCGGCGTCCAGACGCGTTCTGGCGCGGTAGCCAACGCGGACCAGATCATGTCGATCCGTCCCCAGTCGTTTTTTCGCTCGAATCCCAATCCAGACAGCGGCGATGCGATCATCGCCGACGAAGGATTCGATGCTGAAGATCTCCGCCCGGCAGTCGCTGCAATCCTTGACGGCTATCCCATGGCGAACCATCGCCTGCTTGCTGGACGAGTGGAGGTAGACGAAGTCGATATCACCGGCGCCATGGTGCCTGTGACACGCCGCTATCATGGTACGGCCATCGCATCGCTTATCATCCATGGCGACCTCGCAGCCGGCGAGGAGCCAATTTCCAGGCGACTTAAGGCTGTTCCAATCCTTGCAGCGCCTCAGGGCCTGTCCGACGAGCGACTTGATGCGGATTACCTGCCGATCGGCTTAATCTATCGAGCTGTCGTGGCGTTGAAGGCAGGCTTGAACGGCAATCCACCCACAGGTCCGGACGTGGTCTTGATCAATCACTCCGTCTGCGACGGCGAAGGATCGTTCATCCGGCGGCCAAGCGTGTGGGCAAGGCTCCTCGACTGGATGAGCCTGGAATACGGCGTGCTTTTCGTAGTGAGCGCTGGCAACATTACTCGCGAATTTCCAAGTGGGTTCGCGGATGAGGCGTCTTACGTTGCCGCCACTTCCGTAGATCGACAGGCCTCAACAATGCTTGCGGTGGAGGCCACGAAAGGGATTCGTGGCTTGCTCAGCCCTGCAGAGGCGATGAATGTTTTGACGGTCGGGGCCCTCCACCTCGATGAGGCTGGCGTTTGCCCGCCCGGCCACGTGGATCCGTTCCCTTCATTCGGCGTTACCAACCTCGGTAGCGCCATCGGGCCTGGTATAAACCGCGCGCTGAAGCCCGATCTGGTGGAAGCTGGTGGCCGACAGCTCGCCAGTACCGCAGACACGTCGGATGGCCACGTATTGTGGCCGCGCGATACTGGCATCTTGGGCCAAAAGGCAGCCGCCCCCGACCCGATCGCCGGTGGTCTGTCCCGTACTGCACGGTCAACCGGCACCAGCAACGCCGCCGCGCTCGTAACCCGCGCTGGCATCAAGGTTGTCGATGCACTGGAAGAAATGTTGGAGGCGGAGGGGCTCGATCTCTCGTCGTTCGAGCGACGCGCTCTTGCTACGAGGGCTCTGTTGGTGCACGGCGCCGCATGGCGCGATCATGGAGAGGTTCTCGAGCGGATTTATCCGCCCTTGGCCCCGCGGCAGTGGCGCGCGCGCCGTGGCAGCATCACGCAATTCCTAGGATTCGGCCGATCGGATTTCACGCGCGTTGTCGCGGGGGATACTAACCGTATCACTCTACTCGCCGACGACGTCATCTCTCATGAACAGCTCCATGAATACAGGATTCCGATCCCGACAAGCATGATCGGCACGAGAGAGCTTAGGCGGATCGTGATGACGCTCGCATGGTCCCCGCCATTTCATCCCACTTCGATCTCGTATCGGGGAGCCGCACTCGACATCGTAGATGCAGATGGCAAACGTGATTTCTGGCGCGGCTTGAAGAAGGTTGTTCAACCGCATCCCGACGATGTGCGACGTGGCACCATTTCCCATTTCGTTCTTGAAGGTGAAAACAGCGCCGCGTTTACGGACTCGGCGGGTCTCTTCGTGGGCGTGCAAGCAAGAGCGCTCAGCCAGAACTATCGGGAATCGCCGGTGCCGTACGCGCTAGCGATCACGCTTGAAGTGGCCGCAACCGTGCGCGAAGACATCTATGCGTCGGTGAGTGCCGCGGTTAGAGCCGCCGTACGCCCGCGCGCACGTATCCAACAGTAGGACACAACATGACCGCCCAGATCACGAAAATGCTCGGAGAATGCCGGCCAAACGAGATCGCAGATTACCTCGAGTTGATTGGGGACGCCGACGCTGCGAAGCGTTTCCATGCGGCTGGTGGGAAGGCCCAGCGACTATCGGTCCCGTTCATCAATGACGAGTGGGGATACACCGGCGCGAAAATCGGCTTCATTCCTGCCGCGGGCAACGATGCGCTATGCGAAATCGTCAACGCCATCGGTATGGAGGCTGATGACTCGCTGAAGGACAAGGCGTTGAAGATCAGCCTTGATGTGTTCCACGTCCAAAACTACCCTGGTACAGGAAAACATCGCATCCTTTGCGAATTCAGCGGAAAGAACCAGACGCAAAAAGAAGCAGAGGCAATGCGCTTCGCGCTGACAGTTGCTGCCAACGACAAAAGCTTTGCTGCTCATATCGGCCAGCCAATATTTGTCGGCGTGAACGTCGGCAAGGACGGACTTTCGTTCGAGGGTCGTACTGTAAACGTGAAAAGCGATACGGACGACCTCATGCTCGATGCGCTGGGCAATGCCACATTTCGTGATGGGCTGTCTCTGCTGACAACGGCGCAGCCCGTCCTCAAGCCATTCGTGAAGCTTGCCGAAGGCGTCGTTACGTCCGTTCTGAATCGCAACAAGAACCGCGAGGTCTTCAAGTTCGCGCTCGGCCTAGATTTCTCGAGCAGCCGAACGACGGCGAAGCTGAGGCTTGGATCGTACGTCGTCGTTCAGACCGATGAAACAGAGTGGAACTGGGGCGATTTTATATGGGATCCGGCGTCCGGCGCCGTTTTGCCAAAGAGCGACAGAAGCAAGGCTCTTAAGCTGAACTACATCGTGTTCGGGGTGGCAATAACCGGTGCATGAGCCTCGCAAGAGACTAGCCATCCATCGATCGCGATCCAATGAAGGACAAGGGGGAGATTTTGGTAGCAGTTGCCACACTGGCTGCAGTGGTCGTGAAGCGGACTTTCGGGCCGTAAGCGCGGATCGCTGGCAAGGCTAGACGATCGGGAGCACGTTTGCAGTCTGGTAACTATCAGTTCTGCATATTAGGGGTGCCGCATGTATTGAGTGGCGGCAGGCTAGCAGGCAGTGCATGTTTCTCCGGAACCCGCACCTCCACCCCAGCCCGTGCGGGTTCCATCTCCTCTCTGGCGCGCAGTTATAGGCTGTCGATTGGCAGCAACCGGCCGAACGGTCTAAGCGGCGTTCGGGGCTAGTTTCGCGGCAATTTCCGCGGCCTCCAAGCGTGCGGAGGTCTTGTACGGGTAGTGCTTCCAGCACCACCAATCTTGGCTATTGCCACTGCTGAAGCCAAAGCCGGCCCAGTCCCCACAGTGACATTTGTGGGCGACGAGTTTGGGAGCGTGCTGGAGCGTTTGGCGGTCGATGTCACTCATATTGAACTCCTGATGGGTTTAGGTTGAAAGACGGCGTGATCAGTTTTGGCGCCGGTCGCGATCGAATGTCGGGGTCCAGCCTCGGACCATGCGTTGGCTCATAGCTGCCTCCGCCAGTGCCAACTGAAGACGAAGGTGCCTGATATCTCCGAGGAGCGTGGCAAACGTTGCATTCGCATCTTCATTGTGGAACGCTAGGGCCGCTTCGATTTCATTACATGCATCGATTGTGAGCACGGGCTTATTCGACATGCCCAGCATCCTTCATGAGCGTATAGAAGCTCTCGACCGCGGAGCTCTCGTCTCCGACGCCTTCAAACCGCAGTGGCCGCGGCATCGGCTGGTGAGAACCCACGGCTCTGAAGTATCCATAGGCGCGCATGGTACGTGGATCTACGACGACCTCGAACGAGCCGAGCGGGCCACCGGAGGCCATGTCGTAAGCGTCCGCCGAATAGATGGACCAATCTTGATAATCTGGGATCATCAACACCGCCGCCATCAGCAGCGGATGGATTTCGGCGAGCGACGCTTCGACCGGCGGCGTCCAGTAAGTGCCGGTCATCTCCTCTGCGCACGTCTTTGCTATCGGCGTCCTAGACATCGCCGTAACTCCCTCGATCTTTATCGGATGTTCTTATTATGTTCTCTTTCGTGGAGGAGTCAACAGGACTTATCCGCCGCGGCGGTTGTGCTCGCCGCTCGCACTTCCGGCGAGGTGTTGCTTGAGCCCGACAGGGCCGGTCACGACCCAACCTGCTGTTGATCGCACCAAGGATTCACAGCTTGTCGGTCGGTCAGAGCATCAATTGCAATTGCTGCGTCGGAGGCATGTTGTCCTTCTCCAGCGAGGACAGAGTGACACCCAACAATCTAACGCCTTTTGATGCCGGGAAGACGGGTTTGAGAAGAAGGCAGACTATCTCCTCGAGCTCGCCGGCAGACGCCATTGGGTGTTCGCCAGTCTTTGCACGCGTGATCTGGGAGAAATCCGAGTACTTCACCTTTAATGTGACCGTCTTCGCCCTGATTGCGTTGGCTTCACAATATCGCCAGACCTTGGCGATCAGCGGCCGAATGCCTTCAAGCGCGGGATCATAGGCGTGGATGTCCTGCGCGAAGGTGTCCTCGGCGCCTACGGATTTGCGAACCCTGTCCGGCTTCACGCGGCGCTCATCGATGCCGCGCGCGATACCGTAGAAATACGGCCCAGATTTCCCGAAGTGCTCGACCAGGAAGGGCAAGTCCTTTCCCTTGAGGTCCGCGCCGTTCTGGATGCCAAGCCGGTGCATCTTCTCGGCGGTGGCAGGGCCGACGCCGTGGAATTTCTTGACCGGAAGCGTTTCGACGAAGCGCGGGCCGACCTTCGGCGTGAGCACCGCCTGGCCATTGGGCTTATTGAGGTCGCTTGCCATTTTCGCGAGGAACTTGTTGTAGCTGATCCCGGCGGATGCGTTCAGCCCGGTGGCGTCCTTGATCCGAGCGCGGATCTCAAGCGCGATCTCCGTGGCAATCTCCATCCCTTTGAGATTTTCCGTCACATCGAGGTAGGCTTCGTCCAAGGACAATGGCTCGATCAGCGGAGTGTAATCGGCGAAGATCTCGCGGATCTGAGCAGAGACGGCCTTGTAGACGTCGAACCGCGGCTTGACGAAGATGAGGTCAGGGCACTTCCGCTTGGCTGTGACCGAAGGCATTGCTGAATGGACGCCATAAGTCCGCGCCTCATAACTGGCTGCCGCGACGACGCCGCGGGCCTCCGATCCGCCGACCGCCACGGGCTTGCCGCGCAGATCCGGATTGTCGCGCTGTTCAACCGAAGCGTAGAAGGCATCCATGTCTACATGGATGATCTTGCGCACTCGGTCGGGCGCGGCATGGTCCGGGTTGTCGATCACGTGGACGTCCAGATCATGCGACCGTATCCATAACGGGTTCGATCTTCAGCAAGGCATCCGGCAGTGGGCGCTGTAGTGCTTTTGCCTCTTCCCAGGGTGCGGTGAGCCAGGTCTCGACCTCGTTTTTGGTCGTCAGGATCACAGGCATGGCCTTCTGATGGATCGGCGCAACGACCCCATTGGGTTCTGTCGTCAAGAATGCGAATAGATCGATGGTGACGAGACCATCTTTCACCTTCCGCACGCTTGTCCAATCCTTGACCCACATCCCGGCAAAGAACATCAGCGGGTCATCGCCCGTGCTTGCGAACCAGGCATTCGGCGTGCGGCCGCCTTCAACCTTACTGGCAGGGTCGGGTTCGGCGAACCGGGTGAACGGGACCAAACAACGGTTCTGCACGCCAAGCCACCGTTTCCAGTGTGCGCTGGAAGTGTTGCGGATGTTGGTGGTGCCGCCATCGGGTTCCATTTTCAGGAGTTCGTTGAAATCGAACTCCTTGCCCTTAGCGCGAAGTTTGTCTGCCCGCTTGCTGGCGGCTTCGAGGAGTGCCTTGCTGGAGGAGGGAATGCCCCAGCGGACCATCGTCAGTTCACGGCGGTCTTCGTTGTTCCGAACGATCGGCGCGAAGCGATCCGGATAGACATCGATGGATTCCTCCATGTTGCCGATGTGGTCGTGGGTGATCGACGCAAACGACCGTATCGCCTGCTGATTGGTCGTGACGTTGTAGGCATTGCACATGCGGGAGCCTCCTCAATCCTGATAGGGACCGTGAAGGCTTTCCTTCTCGACTTCAAGTCTGCCGATCTCGGTGGAGAGCATGTGGTCGTATCCGGACAGGAGGTCGAGAAGCTGAGCCAGCGGTAAAGGCGAGGGGGCGCTGCCGTCGTCGGGGTGCAGCATGATCTCTCCGGTTTCCATCCTCTCGATATAGTCGCGAACAGTATCGCGTTCCTTATTCCGCGCTTCCAGGCTCGCGATGATGCTGGCGATCATTACCTCTTCATCGCTCCTGCTGAACAGCGTACCGTCCAATCTACCGAGACGATGGTCTTCGAATGAAACGATGTTGTCGATCACGCTCAATCCTCCTTGTCGGGTTTTGCAGAAATGGTGAGATGGCATCTGTCGATGCCATCGGCGGTATTCATCCGGTCGCATCCCAGACCCAACCAGCGACGCAGCTTGCGCATCGGGATCGATGCGCCATGCCGTTTCACCACAGCCTTCCGGTCAAGATCGTCACTGCGGTCGCAAGCGCGGCAGGCGACAAGCAGGACCTGCCCGCGCGCATGCCGAAGAATAATGTCCTCATCAGAGGAATTTTTTCTTATTTTCTCTGTCGTGCTCATCTGTGGACGGATGCTCGATAGCTCTTTGAATTTGCTTCCTGTTCGCTCGCAAAGCCTTTGTGGACCGATGGTGGATGGCCGTTTCCGGCCAAAACATCACGATTGACTCAAATGCCGATCAGGAACAAAAGAGGAACATACGCGCTTTTGAGCGAAATGGAAACCTGGTTTTGAAACAGAGGTCGCGATGGCGCACGGTGCCACAAATCTTTCGATCTCCGAGCTGCGGGAGTGCATCCAGCATCTTGAAGGTACGTCAGCGCGTAAGAAGCTGGTGCTGCCGTTCGGCATTCCGGAGATCGACGACCGACTGCCGGGTGGCGGGCTTGCCTTCGGCGCCCTGCATGAATTCGCCGGCGGTGGAGCAGGGACTGTCGACGGAGCGGCCGCTGCTTTGATGGTGGCCGGAATTGCCGCCCAGACCAAAGGGCAGGTCGTCTGGTGCCTGACGCGACCCGATCTCTTTTTCCCGGCTCTGGCGCAAGCAGGCCTCCATCCGAAACGGGTGATCTTTGTCGAAAGCGACAAGGAGGAGGACGTGCTCGCCTCCATGGAGGAGGCGCTGGCCTATGGTGGTCTCGGCGCGGTTGTCGGCGAGCTGGTGAGGCTTCCTGTGACGACATCGAGACGACTTCAGCTTGCGGCCGAGAAGACAGGGACCATAGGACTAGCGGTTCGACGATGGCGTCGGCAGACGGAAGCCAGCGATTACGGCCAGCCGACGGCCGCGAGCACGCGGTGGCGGGTCAGCGTCCTCCCGAGCGAGCCTCTTCCAGTTCCCGGTGTCGGTCGGGCGCGATGGCTGCTGGAGTTGATACGAGTGAAAGCGGGCGAGTGCGCTGATTTTATCGTTGGAGCGTGTGATGCCAAGGGTCGTCTCGATCTATCTACCGGACCTGCCGACGGACAGGATCAGACGGGCCGATCCGTCTATTCCCGTTGAGCAAGCCATTGCGGTTATCGCACGCAGCGGGTCGAAACGTTTGGTGTCGGCAGTGGATGCGGCTGCCAGGAAATCCGGTGTCCGTGTCGGCATGCCTGCGGCGAAAGCCCAGGCGATCTTCCAAGGGCTTATGCTCGTCGATGCCGATCCGGCAGCGGACGCCGCGGCGCTCGAGCGGATAACTCTTTGGGCGCTCGGCCATTATTCCCCGATCGTCGCCATCGATGCGCCGGACGGCATCGTGATGGACACCGAGGGTGCGGATCATCTCCAAGGTGGAGAGCTGCCGATGCTAACGGGGATTGCCAATCGCTTTCTTGCGAGGAAGCTCGCCGCCCGCGTCGCCATCGCAGACACGTGGGGTGCTGCCCACGCGTGCGCCCGCGCCATCCGACGAGAAACCGTCATTGTGCCCATCGGACAGACAGTTCGCGCTGTTGAAGGCCTGCCGTTATCCCTCCTTCGTCTTCCGCCAAAGATCGTCGGCGATCTCCATACGCTCGGCTTCAGGACGATCGGCGAGCTGGCGGCGAAGCCGCGGGCCCCTCTAGCTCTGCGCTTCGGCCCGGAGCTCGGCCGTAGGCTCGACCAGATGTTCGGCCGGATGGCGGAGCCCATCGATCCCATCCGGACACCAGATCTCATCGAGGTCAGCCGGGCGTTCGCCGAACCCATCGGCGCTGCCGAGACGATCGACAAATATGTCGGCCGACTGGTCAAGGAGCTGGTGACGGAGCTGCAGCGCAAAGGATTGGGTGTCCGGCGGACCGATCTGATTGTCGAGAAGGTCGACGGCACCCGGCAGGCGATCCGCGCAGGCACCGCCAAGCCAGCGCGTGATGTCGCATGGCTGACAAAGCTGTTCCGAGATCGTACCGAGAAGATCGAACCCGGCTTCGGCATCGAAAAACTGACCTTGGCAGCCGTGATGACCGAGCCGCTCGACGAGGTTCAGACCGCTTCTACCCTGATTGACGACGACGTGACGGATGTCACACCACTCATCGATGTGTTTGGGAACCGTGGACAACGTGTCTACAGGATCACCCCGGTGCCGTCCGATGTGCCGGAGCGAAGTGTCCAGCGGATCGCGGCCGCCACAGCGGTTGCCGAAGAAACCTGGGTGCACCACTGGCCTCGGCCAGTCCGGTTGCTGGCCAGACCAGATCGCATCGACGCTATCGCATTGATGCCTGACTACCCGCCAGCCAGCATCGTCTGGCGTGGCCGGCGGATGAAGGTCAAACGCGCCGATGGCCCTGAACGCGTCTTCGGCGAATGGTGGCGCCGCGATGCCGAGCTTGCTGCTGTGCGCGACTACTTCGTCATCGAGGGCGAGGGCGGTGAGAGGCTGTGGATCTTCCGGCAAGGCGATGGCGTCGATCCGGAGACAGGATCGCATCGGTGGTTTGTGCATGGAATATTCGCATGACCTACGCGGAGCTGCAGGTTACCACCCATTTCTCCTTCCTCCGGGGCGCGTCATCGGCTGACGAGCTGTTCGCCACAGCCAAGGAGCTGGGTATCGAGGCGCTCGGAGTCGTCGACCGCAATAGTCTAGCCGGGATCGTCAGGGCGCTTGAGGCATCGCGCGCAACGGGCGTGCGACTCGTGGTCGGCTGTCGGCTGGACCTCCAGGACGGCATGTCCCTTTTGGTCTACCCGACAGATCGCGCGGCGTACTCCAGGCTCGCGCGCCTGCTGACACTCGGCAAGGAGCGTGGCGGCAAGGCGAACTGCATTCTAACCCTCGACGACGTCGCGGCCTATGCTGAGGGGCTGATCGGCATTCTGGTCCCCGATCTTGCCGATGACACCTGCGCGGTTCATCTCCGGAAAACTGCCGAGATTTTCCGCGACAGGGCCTATGTCGCGCTCAGTCTACGGCGACGTCCGAACGACCAGTTACGCCTTCACGAGATTTCGAACATGGCGACGAAGGCCAAGGTGAGAACGGTCGTCACCAATGACGTGCTCTTCCATGAGCCCGGCCGCCGACAGCTCCAAGACGTCGTGACCTGCATCCGAAACCGCACCACGATCGATGACGTGGGCTTCGAACGCGAGCGGCACGCAGACCGTTACCTCAAACCACCGAAGGAAATGGCCCGGCTGTTTCCACGATACCAAGAGGCGCTCGCCCGGACGATGGAGATCGTCAGCCGCTGCCGCTTCAGTCTCGACGAGTTGACCTACCAGTATCCCCAGGAGGCTTTGGTTGAGGGGATGGATGCACAGCAGTCGCTTGAGCATTACGTCCGTGAATGCATTCCGAACCGTTATCCGGAGGGTTTGCCACAGAAGGTGGTGAAGGCGGTCCGCCATGAACTCGAGCTGATTCAGGAGATGCAATACGCCCCGTATTTCTTGACGGTTTTCTCCATCGTCCGCTTCGCCAGAAGCCAAGGGATCATCTGCCAGGGCAGGGGTTCCGCAGCAAACTCCGCGATCTGCTACATACTCGGCATCACCTCTGTCGATCCCGATACCGGGGATTTGCTGTTCGAACGCTTCGTATCGCGTGAACGCGACGAGCCGCCTGACATCGACGTCGATTTCGAGCACGAGCGCCGTGAGGAAGTTATTCAATGGATCTACAAAACATACGGAAAGGATAAGTCGGCTCTCTGCGCTACTGTGAACCGTTATCGCGCAAGGGGGGCGATACGAGACGTCGGAAAAGCATTGGGGCTGCCGGAGGACGTGATTAAAGCCCTATCGTCAGGAATGTGGCATTGGTCGGAGGAGCTTGTCGCCGACCAGGGACTTGAGTCCCGAGGTCTGAACCCAAAAGATAGGCGGCTCGCCCTGACACTGAGCCTGGCGCAGCAGTTGATGGGCGCACCGCGTCATCTAGGTCAGCATCCTGGTGGCTTCATCCTGACTCATGAAAGGCTCGACGATCTCGTGCCGATCGAGCCTGCCACCATGGTCGACCGACAGATAATCGAGTGGGACAAGGATGACATTGAAGCCTTGAAGATGATGAAAGTCGACGTGCTTGCGATAGGCATGCTGACCTGCATGGCCAAGTCGTTCGACCTGCTCAAGCAGCACAAGGATATCGACCTCGATCTAGCGAGAGTTCCGAATGAAGACCCGGCCACATACGAAATGATCCGCAGGGCCGACACATTGGGGACCTTCCAGATTGAGAGCCGTGCGCAGATGGCCATGCTCCCCAGGCTGAAGCCGCGGACCTTCTACGATCTTGTGATTCAAGTGGCGATTGTTCGGCCTGGCCCCATCCAGGGCGACATGGTTCATCCGTATCTTCGACGCCGCGAGGGCAAGGAAGAGTTCGACTATCCAACGCCGGAGCTGGAAGCGGTCCTCGGCAAGACGTTGGGCGTGCCGCTCTTCCAGGAAAGTGCGATGAAGGTAGCGATGGTCTGTGCTGGTTTCAGCGGAGGCGAGGCCGATCAACTGCGGAAATCGATGGCCACCTTCAAGTTCACTGGCGGGGTTTCGAAATTCAAGACCAAGCTTGTCGACGGGATGGTCCGCAATGGATACAGCCCGGAGTTCGCCGAAAAGACATTCTCGCAGCTCGAAGGATTCGGCTCTTACGGCTTTCCGGAGAGCCACGCCGCCTCGTTCGCGCTCATCGCCTATGCATCGAACTGGATGAAGTGTCACCATCCCGAGGTCTTTTGCGCCGCCTTGGTGAACAGCCAGCCCATGGGTTTCTATGCTGTCGCACAGATCGTCGGCGACGCTCGAAACCATGGCGTGGAGATCCGGCCGGTCTGCATCAATCAGTCCCGATGGGACTGCACGCTGGAGCAGATCGGCGATACCGACCGGCATGCTGTTCGGCTAGGGATGAGGCTCATCAAGGGACTGTCCAACGCTAGCGTCGCTCGGATCGTCACGGCCCGCATGAACCGCGCTTTCGAATCCGTCGATGATGTCTGGCGACGGTCGAATGTGCCGGCGGACTCGCTGGTCGAACTGGCAGAAGCCGATGCCTTTCTGCCATCTTTGGGCCTGCAGCGCCGTGATGCTTTGTGGGCGATCAAGGCGCTTCGAGACGAGCCGTTGCCATTGTTTGCGGCTGCTGCCGAGCGTGAAGAGCGAGCCGTTGCCGAACAGCGTGAGCCCACAGTGGAGCTTCGGCAGATGACGGATGGTCACAACGTGGTGGAGGATTACAGCCACGTCGGCCTGACACTACGAGAACACCCGGTCGCGTTTCTACGCAAGGATTTGACCGGCCGGCGGATCGTCACGTGTGCTGAAGCGATGAGCGCCCGCGATGGCCGCTGGGTTATGGCGGCGGGCCTCGTCTTGGTCAGGCAGAAGCCCGGCAGTGCCAAGGGGGTGATGTTCATCACGATAGAAGATGAGACTGGGCCTGCGAACGTCGTGGTTTGGCCGTCGCTGTTCGAGCGGCGGCGCCAGATCGTGCTGGGCGCCTCCTTGATGGCGATCAACGGTTGCATTCAGCGGGAAGGAGAAGTCGTGCATCTGGTCGCCCAGCAACTGTTCGATCTCACCGGCGACCTCTCAAACCTTGCGGATCGGGATATGGGCTTCGTGCTTTCGACCGGGCGGGGTGACGAGTTCGCTCACGGAACGCCAGGCGGTCAGGACAGTCGCGATCCTATCAAGCCGCGGGATATCTTTATTCCCGACCTTCACATCGACACGCTGAAGATCAAAAGCCGGAATTTTCACTAGGGCCGCTTACGGCCCGAAGCTGACGGTCACTTCACCCTACTGCCCTCGAAACGGGCGGGGGTCCGGCAGTTCCAGCGATTGGCGTTGCCGCGATCAGTGCGATCGCCGAGATGGTCGATCACTTGGAAATGCCCGAGTATACAAGGCTTTCCATCGTCGTCCGTCGCCGGGTGATGTAGTGGCCCTGGCGACGTGTCGGGAATTCCACACTGCGCTGGAGGCGCTGTCCGCAAAACGGATGGGGCAAAAGCTTCTCGGTCATGCTGCCTTTCCAAAACTTGCGACTTACGCGCGCGACCGCATTCGCCACAGCGACGGTCCAGTCGTAACCCTCAGTGCCGAACGGCACGTCGATGTATTCGCGAAGCCAGCGGATCGCGGTGGCATTGTCGCCGTCGAGCCCGTAGCGCGTGCGGCCGATCACTGAAGCCCAATCGAAACCGATCTCGCTGAGCTGCCGATTTTCACGCTCGGCGCTATCGATGCTCTTCACGATGGCCTTCGCAATCGCGTTGGCGGAAAACCTCCTAGAGGCGGTTATCCTCTGGGCGGACGGAAAACGCGCGTGCCAGGTGATGGAGAGGTGACCGAAGGCGGCAAGAATGGCGAGCAGCAGCACGACGAGGACGAACACTGCGGTGAGTGCGATCGGGCTCATGCCGCACCTCCAGTCTGCAGGGGCGCGGGTATCCCTAAAGATGATGTTCTCACGGCCCTGGTTCCATAGTATCGTTGACAAGTCACGAGACCGGGGGGCGACCGAATGACGCTCGATATCGAAGCACTCAGGATAGCGGCGGCTCGGTGTGCTGCCGCCCATGACGCCTACATGGCGAGCAACGACGAGAACGAGGAACCGGGGCTACTGCATGAGCTGGAAGCTGCCGATGCAGAGCTAGAGGCGTTTGGCGAGGTGGCACCGATAATCCTTGAGCTGATCCAACGCATCGACAGGAAATGATACGGGTTGACGATCGTCGATAGCACCCATCGTTGAGGCCGTAGGGGGCTGGCTTCCGATTGCCATCACCATGCGTCCTCTACGGTCAGGCCCGCAATATTTCGCATACTTCGCTTCTGCCGCGGCGCGTTCCCGTTTCCCTTGTGCCGGTACATGATGTTTGCGCGGTGGGGCCGCCATCGGCCCAGAGCGGTCATCTGCACTCACCACAAAATCTTTATTGCTGATGCAATCGCAAGGAAGCAGAATATCCACATGACGAGCGGGCCCCCTGCACCTTTGAACTCGAAGCCTAATCCTTTTATTTGAATAGTCCCGCTGCTTATCTCAAGGATAATTACCAAGCAAAGTGCGGCCAAAGCCGCAAAAGGTAGTCCAACCGTAGCCGCGAAGTGCTCACGCGCAAGTTCAACTACCCAACTCTGGGAGTAAATTGTGAATGCTGCGCTTACGAGGAACACAGCCCCAAACATAGTGGCACCCAAAATTACAAGCCATCGTGTTGCTCTTCTCAGCAAGACAGAATCGTCCATCTCGCTCTTGGAGCCGCCTTTAGATGGAATAGCCTGATTTATCTGCGCCTCATTGGGCGACGGAGCATCGTCGATAGCTTGCGGAATGGTCGCGGGAAAATCTTGAGATTTCAATCGGACCTCTCACTTGATGATATCAATTACGTCATCAACCAATTGGAAGACAATTTTTAATCGCAATCCATGAATACGCAACCAAAAAAGACTAGTCCGCTATTGGCGCTTCTGCGCCAGGAGACCGATCGGCCGAAGCGGCCATCAAACCGTCCACGCGATCCGATGTCTCTCGACTGATCGATCTCCGGCATAAATGCATTGAAGCTTGTGGCTCAGCTCCATAAACCCTGCATGGGCAATTTTTTGATTGCAGCAACCGACCCTCTGTCCTTAGAGCGTGTATCGGTCTGAATGAAAGCTGACAAAGGAATGCGGATGTCGATCACTGTCCAGAAAACAATCCCCGCTGCGCGAATGCATCAGTTCCACCAGATGGTCGAGCGCTGGCTTCAGGAAGGTCCGATCAAGCTCGCGACCAATGCCACTATCACCGCGATGGACAATGCCGCAATCCCGAAGGAAGAACAGGCGGCGATCATCGAGGACCGAGACATCATCATGAAACACAATATGCGGCTCGGCCTTATCAGCGAAGTCTTCGCATCAGCCATCGAGAAAGCTGTGCAATCATCCCGGTCAGGACATGAGGCGCAGGACGAGATCGCTCGATTGATCGTGACCGCAATCGGCATCCGTCAGGACGATGAGAGTGAGTTGGTCACGTTCACCTTCGCTACTCAAGCCGAGGCCGATGCATTCAGCGGGTTCGCCTGACGGCCGCAATCGGCTGTTCTGGGATACGACTGCAATCGACGCAATTCAGTCGTCATACCGCCTCAATGTTGATTTGCACTGAGAGCTGACCCGGGATTGCGGGATATTATCACTGAGATTTGACCCATGTTTCAATCATCCCTCGCGAAGTTTCAGTGGGGGCTC
>NZ_JAGHMH010000003.1 GCF_017741935.1 Rhizobium sp. 16-449-1b
TTGGCCGTATGCGTTGGCTACGACGCGCGCCGGCCGGACGACCATCCGACTCCGTTTGAGCCAACAGAATGCTTCAATCTAACCAGGAAAGGCTCTAAGCGCCAAAACTGTTGCAGTCTTGCGACCGAACGAGGGCGTGAGCATCTTCCTCGCATACGAGCCATCGACTATCCGGCCGAGCGCGATAAGTTTGTGTACAAGCAGCGCAATTCGCTGATGGCATGAACTTGGAATCGCAATTTGGCGCGGCCGCATCGATCGCGGCTTACGCCGCAAGGAGGCCCGGATGCACGACAAAGTCGATCAGCGCGAGGTTATTGCCGAGCGACAGGGTTCCGCCGGCATCATCCGCCTCAACAGGCCGAGAGCGCTGAACAGCCTGACCCTCGACATGGTCCGTTCGATCGACACGGCGCTCAGCGAATTCGCGGCCGATGCCGATGTGGCGACCGTGATCATCATGGGCGAGGGCGAGCGTGGCTTCTGCGCCGGCGGCGATATCCGCGCGCTGCACGAAAGCGGCCGCGCCGGCACGTCGCTGGCAGAAGACTTCTGGCGCCAGGAGTTCCACCTTAATCACCGCATCGCCGCCTATCCAAAGCCCTATGTGGCGCTGATGGACGGCATCACCATGGGCGGCGGCGTCGGTCTTTCCTCGCATGGCCGCCACCGGGTGGTCACCGAGCGCACCCGCTTTGCCATGCCCGAGACAGGGATCGGCTATTTCCCCGATGTCGGCGCCACGTGGCTGTTGCCGCACGCCCTCGGCGAGGTCGGCGTCTGGATGGGCCTGACGGGACTGGAGGTCGGGGCGGCCGACGTGATCCGCGCCGGGCTCGCGGATGTCCAGGTCGCCTCGTTCCAGTTGCCCGAGCTTGTCGATACATTGGCCGGCCTGTCGCGTGGCGCAAGTTCGCGCGATGTCGATGTCGTCCTGAAGAACCTGTCGACCGATCCGGGCACGGGGCCGCTGAGGCTCAATAGCAGCCTGATCGAACGCACCTTCCGCTTCGGTACGGTCGGCGAGATAATCGCCGCCTTGAAAGCGGAGCCATCGGATTTCGCTGCAGAAACGCTGCGCGCCATCCAGCTGCGCTCGCCAACCAGTCTGGCGCTGACGCTGCGCCTGCTGCACGAGGGCAAGCAGAGCCGCAGCTTGGCCGAGTGCCTGCGCCGCGAGTTCAGCGCCTGCCTGGGGATTTTGCAGAGCCCCGATTTCTATGAGGGCATCCGCGCCGCCGTCATCGACAAGGATCGCAAGCCGAAATGGATGCCTTCAACGATCGACGCGGTAGAACCCGCCGCGATCGATCGCTTCCTGCGGCCGGCGGAGCCGCCGCTTGCGCTTTAGGCGCGGTTACATCGGGAAATCAGGAATGGCCTCGCGCTGGGTCAGCTTCAGCGTCCTGTCGGGCTGCAGGATATAGGTTTCCAGCTGCTTCGTTCCGGTCGAATCATAGAACGAATTATGGACGACGCTGCCCGGTGGGGACTTGGTCAGCTTCGTGCGCGGCTGCCCGCCATAGGTGATGCTTCCGGGGATGGGCTTCACCTCCGTCGTCTCGCTGGTGGTGCAGCCAGCCAGAAGACCAGCCATAACAAATGTTGCCGCAACGGCCGATATCACGCGTTTCATCGCGATCACCCCACATGTCTATGCTGTTGATATGGCTCGCTTCGCTTGAAGCGCCAAGAGGTATTTGGATTTTCTTCTCGAAAATACTCCAACGATAGCGCCCGCACTGCAACGAAATGCGGCGCTGCAGCGTTAAGCAGCAGAACAATTCGCTTGGAGGCGAAGATGGTGCAGCTGTTCCAGATTTTTACGGGTCACGAGGATCAGTGCGAACGAGGCCATAGCCAGTCGTCTATGCGGGCCGCAATCGAAAGCGCGCTGAGCGCCGATCCGGACCTCGATTGCACCGAGATCACGGTCACCATGCTCGGCCAATACGCCGTGCTCGAGGGCTTTGCCCACAGTGCCGGCGACATTGTTCGCGCGATGATGATCGCCGAGGACGTCGTCGGACAAGGCAACGTGCAGAGCCGGATGCTGCGCCGCTGATGCTCCCCTTTTGTCGCCGGTGCGCTGTTTCGGTCAATACTGTAAGATGGAAGTAGAAAAACGTTAACGCATTTGAAAGTGGAGGCATTCTGGCGGAACTAAACTAACGGCTGTTCCGTTACTGGGATAATCAAACATGGGAGAATGGCATGACGCGCTTTCTTCGACTTGGGATGCCCGCTGTAGCGCTGATGACTGGCGCCTTCGCCTTGCCGGCCGCCGCTTCGCTGGAGATAGATAGCAACTATTCGGCGCTTCAGCGCGATGACGTCGTGCTCGCCCAATATGGCGATGCGACAGCCTGCGTTCCCGCGGGCGCGCACTACGTTCCATCCTTCATTCGCGCCAATGACGGCACGATCATCGGTGTGGGATATGTGGAAGTGGCAAGCGCCGATACCGGATGCTGATATCAGCTAACGCTCAATTAACCAGCCTGCCGCTGGCGCGCGGACTTGATGCGCGGCTTTTAACGATCGCGTCACGGCGGCGTTAGGCTGCTTTGTGTAACTGATTGTTTTGAGAGGAATATACGAGGCCCGCCTGCGCTTTTGGCACAGAGGGTGACGAGCCTCTGACCATCATCATGATGGCTGCCAGTGTTCTAGTAAGCGTTGAGCACTCCAGACAACCGGCTTCGTCCGCCTACCCCCGACAAGCTCCGGCAAGGGTTAAGCAAAAATCAACTCTGCTTTATTTCGAACCACTTGTGGACCGTTCTGGCCCGTGTCGGTGCATCTAGTGGACGTGAAGCCTTGCTTCCTCGGCCGCCGCGACGAACTCCGCGCGCGCTTCTTCCACGCTCTTGCGGCCGTCAAGGGCGGCTCGGCATGTGCTGCGGGCCTTCAGGTAGCGCAGGCCGCGAACATTCGGCCAGAGCTCGGTCAGGCATGTCAGCGCGTCGAACGGGCCGGATATCGTCCGTGCACCGGTGGTCTCGAAGCCGACCTGGATAGGATCATTCCACTTTTCGCTTGCCATTTGCGCACTCCTCCGTTGCTCACGCCAGATACTCTGCAGCGTTCTGCCTGCTCCTCCCGCAAAGCAGTGTGCGGGATCATTTTAGCGATAATTCACAAACCCGCAAATGGGAAAAGACATACGCGTTCGGCGTAACGAACCAAAGACGTATGTAAAGACAAGCACCCGGCCATGCGACCGAGTGCTTGAAACAATCAGCAAACGTGGGCGTTTAGCTGCAGACGCGGGTGGTCTTGGTCACGATCCGGCCGTGGCTGTGATACTTCACGGTCTTCATGCGGCAATTGTAGCGCACCGGATGGTGGCGGTTGGAATGGCCGTAATAGGGGCGGTGGTTGTAGCGATCGTGATAGCCGTGATAACCGGGCTGACCGATCCTAACCGTCACGCTATCGGCAAAGGATGGCATTGCCGTTGCGCTGAGCGATGCGATGGCCACGGCGGCAGCGATAATAAGCTTCTTCATGCTAGTCTCCATTCATAACAGCGTTGACGAAACGTTCGTATCGAGAATTTGTTCAATACGAATAATAAGCGCAGCATGAATGTGAGCTGAGAGGCGCGTTCATGTCCGGGTCATCCCGGCAGAGGGCAAGCTTTATGGCGCGATGGTGTAGACGAACACGGCTTTATAGACGGCGAGCGCACCGAAAACGGCGGTGATGGCAGCCAGAACCATGGCGATCAAAATGATCGCCTTCGTGCCCTTGCCGTTCTGCTGGTCGTTGTCGTCGGTGCTCATGGTCGTCTCCTGCGGGCTCGCCCGGCTCACTGGTGGTCTCGGCCGGCGAAGCCGTTATCGCCACGTCTTAACCAGTCGGCCGCTCTTTCGCAAACCGGGATATCTGACGCCGAATGTCGCAGCGGAAAGCGCGGCCACAATTCACGATTGCCGCAAATCGCGGAACAAACCGATAGCGGCCGGGTTGTCCACACGTAACCCGATAGTGAAAACCGACGAGGAAGAGGAAATTCCCATGCGAACGTCTGTCATCACGGCGGCCATTTTTGCCGCGGGCCTGACCACATCCGCCTTTGCGCAATCCAACCCCGATTCGATCGGCCCCACCAATGGCGGCTCGACCGGCTCGAGCGCCGGAACATTTTCCAGCGATTACACGAGCAGCGACAACGGCACCCATCCCGTAACAGTCACGCCAGTCGACCCGACGACCACGCAGTCGATCACGGCTCAGCCAAAGACGCTCGACTGCCCATCCATGCCTCGCGCCAACTCGGGCGTCGACACCCGCGGCGGCGAAAGCGGCGCTTCGATCAGTGACGCCTGCCGCGAGTACGACAACTAAGGTGGGTGGACATCCGTAATCAAAAAGGGGCCGGCTTGTTCGGCCCTGTTTGCTGAACAGGCATAAATACGCGTCGATGAGGCGTACGATAGGGGCTGATTTTTACCGGGGAGAAAACTGGTGCTGCCGAGTGGGATTGAACCACCGACCTCACCCTTACCAAGGGTGTGCTCTACCACTGAGCTACGGCAGCGAGGACCAGACGCTGGCAACCGAAGCGGCTGCGTTGCGTGAACGGGGCGGCTATTGCCACAGCTTCGGGACGAGCGCAAGACGCAATTTCAAACTTATGTCAGTTTCACGTCGCCACTTTTGGATTGCCGCGAATTCGGGTAAGCCATGAAATATGACCGAAGACACTGAAAATGCCCGCAAGGGCCGTAAAGACGCGATCGAACAGCAGGCGAAATTGCGCCGCGATCGGGCCGCGGAAAAATTGCGGGAAAATCTTTCCCGCCGCAAACAGCAGACGCGTGCCCGCCGTTCCGGCCAGGCCGATGAGACAAATGGGCTGCCTGCCGCAAAAATGGACGAATCGTAATGTTCCGTCCGCTTCGAATTGAAGCCTTCGCGGATTTCGTCTAAAGACCCGCATCCTTTTAAAAGACAGAGTTTCAGAAAGGCGGGCATCGCCCGTAAGCGCTTATGGATCGTATCAGAATTGTCGGCGGTAATGAGCTTAACGGCATCATTCCCATTTCCGGCGCCAAGAATGCCGCCCTGCCGCTGATGATCGCCTCGCTTTTGACCAGCGATACGCTGACGCTCGAAAACGTGCCGCACCTGGCCGATGTCGAGCAGTTGCTGCGCATCCTCGGCAATCACGGCGTCGACGTTTCCGTCAATGGCCGCCGCGAGCGCCAGGAAGACAGCTACTCGCGCACGATCCACTTCACCTGCCGCACCATCGTCGACACCACCGCTCCTTATGAGCTGGTCTCGAAGATGCGCGCCTCCTTCTGGGTCATCGGCCCGCTTCTGGCGCGCGAAGGCCAGTGCCGCGTTTCGCTCCCCGGCGGTTGCGCCATCGGCACGCGCCCGGTCGATCTCTTCCTCGACGGCCTGACGGCGCTCGGCGCGACGCTCGATATCGACAGCGGCTATGTCAACGCCACCGCCCCCAAGGGCGGCCTGATCGGCGCCAAGTACACCTTCCCGAAGGTCTCCGTCGGCGCGACCCACGTCATGATGATGGCCGCCACGCTTGCCCGCGGCACCACCGTCATCGGCAATGCCGCCCGCGAGCCTGAGGTCGTCGATCTCGCCAACTGCCTGATCGCCATGGGCGCCAAGATCACCGGCGCCGGCACGTCAACCATCACCATCGAAGGCGTCACCTCGCTGTCGGGCGCGCGTCACCGCGTTCTGCCTGACCGTATCGAGACCGGCACCTACGCCATGGCCGTTGCCATGGCCGGCGGCGATGTCGTGCTTGAAAACACCGATGTGGCGCTGCTCGACACCGCGCTTGAGACGCTTCGCCGCGCCGGTGCTGAAATCTCCGCCACCAACAACGGCATGCGCGTCCGCCGCAATGGCGCCGGCATCCGCCCGGTCGATATCGTCACCGATCCCTTCCCGGGCTTCCCGACCGATCTGCAGGCGCAGTTCATGGCGCTGATGACCCGCTCCACCGGCGTGTCGCATGTCACCGAGACCATCTTCGAAAACCGCTTCATGCACGTGCAGGAACTTGCCCGCCTCGGCGCCAAGATCTCGCTGTCGGGCCAGACGGCGAAGATCGAGGGCGTGCCGCGCCTGAAGGGTGCGCCCGTCATGGCGACCGATCTGCGTGCTTCCGTGTCGCTCGTCATCGCCGGTCTTGCGGCCGAAGGCGAGACCATGGTGTCGCGTGTCTATCACCTCGATCGCGGCTTCGAGCGCCTGGAAGAAAAGCTCACCCGCTGCGGCGCCATCGTCGAACGCGTCAGCGAATAAGCGCAACTGTAGACGTAACGAGACAAAGGGTGGTCATTCGCCCTTTGTCCCCGTTGCGCAATGGGCCTTGGCGCCTTATGTCCCTTGTCCGACGGCAACGCCATTCCGGCGGCGCCAGATGTCGCCATCCTGGCGATATCAGAGACAACGGGGTGCTGCCTGAATGACCGACCTGAAGCTTGTTGCGCTGGATAGCGAAGACCTTGCCGTCGTCTCCGCGCATACGCAGGACAGCGTCTTCAAGGTCGCCGATCTTTCCTGGTCGCCGCGCGACCAGCAGTTCTCCATCGCCGCCAATCGTTTCGTCTGGGAAGAAGCCGCCGCCAAGCGCAAGGGCTTCGAGCGCCGCCGCGCGGCCATCGTCTTCAAGCGCGTGCTGGCCGTCCGCTCCGTCGGCATCAATCAGAAGAACCGTGAGGACGTCCTGTCGCTGCTCGCCATCCGCTTCGAGCAGAAAGGCGAGGGGCCTGACGGCACCGTGCAGATCGATCTGGCCGCCGGCGCCACCATCGCGCTCGATGTAGAATGCATCGAGGTTCAGCTTGCGGATATCGGCGGCGCATGGGAAACCGCTTCCAAGCCGCGCCATCCCGGCGCCTGAATACGCATTTATCGAAGCATACCGAGAGGAATTGACGCGTGGCAATCTGGTTGGATCAGGCATCGGACGATTTCGGGCAGCGTTTCGCGGCGTTTCTGACGACCAAGCGCGAGATGTCCGAGGACGTGAACACCACCGTTCGCGCCATCATCGATGATGTCCGCGCCCGTGGCGATGCGGCGCTCGCCGAATATTCGCGGAAGTTCGAGGGTATCGATTTCGCCGAAACGCCGATGCGCGTCACCGAAGCGGAAATCGACGCGGCCGTTGAGGCTGTGCCCGCCGAAGTGCTGGGCGCGCTCAAGGTCGCCGCCGTCCGCATCGAATCCCACCACGCCCGCCAGCTCCCCAAGGACGATATCTACGAAGACGCCATGGGCGTGACGCTCGGCTCGCGCTGGACGGCGATCGAGGCGGTCGGCCTTTACGTTCCGGGCGGCACGGCGAGCTATCCGAGCTCTGTGCTGATGAATGCCATTCCGGCCAAGGTCGCCGGTGTCGACCGCGTTGTCATCGTCGTTCCCGCAACGGGCGGCCAGGTCAATCCCGCCGTGCTTGCGGCAGCGAAGCTTGCCGGCGTGACCGAGATCTACCGCATCGGCGGCGCCCAGGCCGTGGCGGCGCTCGCCTATGGCACAGAGAGCATCGCGCCGGTCGACAAGATCACCGGCCCCGGCAACGCCTATGTCGCCGCCGCCAAGCGCCACGTCTTCGGCACTGTCGGCATCGACATGATCGCCGGCCCGTCGGAAGTCCTCGTCATCGCCGACAAGGACAACAATCCGGATTGGATCGCAGCCGACCTGCTCGCCCAGGCAGAGCATGATGTCAGCGCCCAGTCGATCCTGATCACTGACGACGCGGCCTTCGGCAAGGCGGTCGAGGCCGCCGTCGAGCGCCAGCTGAAGACGCTGAACCGCGCCGAGACGGCTGCCGCCAGCTGGCGCGATTTCGGCGCCGTCATCCTGGTCAAGGAGATCAGCGACGCCATTCCGCTCGCAAACCGCATCGCCGCCGAGCATCTGGAAATCGCCGTCGCCGAACCCGATGCGCTGGTCGACAAGATCCGCAATGCCGGCGCCATCTTCATCGGTGCCCATACGCCCGAAGTGATCGGCGATTATGTCGGCGGCTCCAACCATGTGCTGCCGACGGCGCGTTCCGCGCGCTTCTCGTCCGGCCTTTCGGTTCTCGATTTCGTCAAGCGCACCTCGATCCTGCGCCTTGGGTCGGAACAGTTGCGCACGCTGGGTCCGGCCGCCATCGCGCTTGCCGTGTCCGAAGGCCTCGACGCCCACGCGCGGTCGGTTGCGATCCGCCTCAACCTGGAACGGTAAGCGATGGCTGCGGGCGACTTCCGGCTTTGCGACGTCGTCCTGGACGACACCATCGGCCGATCGACGCCCGATGTCGAACACGAGCGCGCCGTCGCCATCTTCGATCTCATCGAGGAAAACAGCTTTACGCCCGTCGGCCACGCCGGCGGCCCGTACCGCCTGAACATCTCGCTTGTCGATACCAAGCTGGTCTTTGCCATCACGACGGAAGGCGGCGAGGCGGTCGCCACGCACATCCTGTCGCTCACCCCGTTCCGCCGCATCGTGAAGGATTACTTCATGATCTGCGAGAGCTACTACGAGGCGATCCGTTCCGCCTCTCCAAGCCGCATCGAGGCGATCGACATGGGGCGGCGCGGCATCCATAACGAAGGTTCGCAGACGCTGCAGAACCGGCTGGACGGCAAGATCGAGGTGGATTTCGACACCGCGCGTCGCCTGTTCACGCTGGTCTGCGTTCTCTACTGGCGCGGATGACCGGGATGAGCGAGCTCGAACCGACAAGCGCAAGCATCAGGCCGGGCGCGATCTTGTTCATGTGCGGCATGAACGCCATCCGCTCGCCGATCGCCGAGGCGATTGCCCGTAGTTTGCTGCCCTTAAATACCTATATAAGGTCTGCCGGCGTTCGCGCCGGCGAACGCGATCCCTTCGTCGATGTGGTGCTCGATGAGATCGGCCTCTCGCTCGGTCGGCATCTGCCGCACACGCTGGAAGATCTCGAAGACGATTATTTCGATGTAATCATCACGCTCTCGCCGCAAGCCCACCACGCAGCGCTGGAACTGACGCGCGCGAGCGCCGTCGAGGTGGTCTACTGGCCGACCATGGACCCAACAGTCGTGCAGGGCACGCGGGAGCAGATTCTGGAGAGCTATCGCGAGGTGCGCAATCACCTCGCAGAGCTTATCGAGAACCGTCTATTAGACCGAAGTGGTATCGCCGCGCAGTCCGCATGAAACAAATAAAGGAAACGCGATCAATTTGGTTCACAAACCCCCGTTGATTGTGTAGTTTCCGCCCAAATTTTGAGGCGGCCCCAAGCTTGGCCAATGCCGCCATCTCAACCGACAGGAAGAAAACACCTATATGCCTAAAGAAGAAGTCCTCGAGTTCCCGGGTATCGTCACCGAACTTTTGCCGAATGCGACGTTCCGCGTGAAGCTCGAAAACGAGCACGAGATCATCGCCCACACGGCCGGCCGCATGCGCAAGAACCGTATCCGCGTTCTCGCCGGCGACAAGGTTCTTGTGGAAATGACGCCATACGACCTGACCAAGGGCCGTATCACCTACCGCTTCAAGTAAGCTTGATCCGAAAGCCCTAAGGCTTTCGCTTCCGTCTGCCCGGTAGTCGAGGTTCCATGGCGCTCAAATACAAGCTCATTCTGGCTTCGGGTTCCCCCCGCCGCGTTGATCTGCTCAACCAGGCAGGGATCGAGCCCTCGCGCCTGATGCCGATGGATATCGACGAGACGCCGAAGAAGTCGGAGCATCCGCGCTCGCTGGCGCGTCGCCTGTCGACGGAAAAGGCCGAGGCGGCTCTGGCCGCCATCAAGGGCGACATGACCTGGAAGGGCAGCTATATCCTGGCCGCCGATACCGTCGTCGCCGTCGGCCGCCGCATTCTCGGCAAGGCCGAGTTCGCCGACGAGGCCTCGGCCTCGCTCTACCTGCTCTCCGGACGCAGCCACTGGGTCTACACGGGCGTCTGCCTGGTGACCCCTGATCGCAAGATCCGCCAGAAGATCGTGGAAACCAAGGTGCGCTTCAAGCGTTTGTCCGGTTTCGAGGTCGAGAACTATCTGGCCTCCGGCCAGTGGCGCGGCAAGGCGGGTGCCTACGGCATCCAGGGGCTGGCCGGCACCTTCGTGCAGAAGATGGTCGGCTCCTACACCAACGTCGTCGGCCTGCCGCTGTACGAGACCATTTTGCTTCTGACCGGCGAGGGCTTCGACGTCCATAGCCGGTGGCCCGAGGCTTGAAGCCGGCGGGCCGAAAACCCGAAGGAATGACCATGCCCGATGAAACCAGACAGAGCGCCAAGATCGAACCGCTGCGCAAGGCGCATCCGTGCCCGGAGTGCGGCACGCCCTCGCAGCGCGAGCACTATCCTTTCTGCTCGAACCGTTGCCGTGAAGTCGATCTTTCGCGCTGGCTGACCGGCTCCTACGCCATCCCCGTTGCCGAGGATGAGACGAAGGCTGAGTACCCCGACGAAAACTGATCGCGTTTTCCACTCGGGAAGCCGTTCAATTTGTTCAATAATTCGGAAAATTCACAGGCCTGTCAAAAAACTCTCATTTGGCGCTTGCCATGGCCGAACAAGATGTTATAACCCCGCTCGCTTCCGGGGAAAACCAAGCCCCTACAGCTCTCGGAAACGAGAGATGTGCCGAAGCAGGAATGCCCAGATAGCTCAGTTGGTAGAGCAGCGGATTGAAAATCCGCGTGTCCGTGGTTCAAATCCGCGTCTGGGCACCACTCTTTCTCCCTAGATTAAATCTCTGCTTCAGCCCATGCCAGACGCACGAAACGCGTCGAACGGCACCCGCGTGTGAGCGAGTGCCGTTGCAAGTTCAAACGTGCTGCGGCGTGGCTTTTAGCCCTGAAAGAGGCTGAGGATGTTGCGGGGCGAGGAGTTGGCGATCGAGAGTGATTGGATGGCCAGCTGCTGCTGTGTCTGCAGCGCTGACAGCCTGGAGGATTGTTCTTCCATGTCGGCGTCCACGAGGCGGCCAATGCCGCTGTCGATCGAATCGCTGAGCTTCGAGGCGAAGTCGCTCTGCTGATCCACGGTCCGGCTGAGCGAGCCGATGTCGGAGGCGACCTTCGTCATCTGCTTGGTCATGCCTTCGAGCGTCGAGAGCATGTCATCGAGTTCCGCCGAGGTCGTCGAGTTGTCGATCGCAAGGTCGGTCGCTGTCGGGGGCGCCGTGGCACCCTTGAGGACCACGTAGTTCTTGGCCGACCCTGCCTGTATGGCGAAAGCTTCGGTCGACAGGATCCCGTATTCACCGGATCCGCCATTGTCGACGAAGTATTGAACGTTGGTGTCGGTCTGGGGCGGCGGCGTATTGATCGCGTAGCTCAGCGTGCCGAGCTTGACGGTGCCGTCATTGTTTCGAATGAAGGACGTGACGATCTGCTTGTCGGCGGAATCGACGCCGCTGTTCCACGAGAGCCAGTTCTGGCCGTTGAACGATGCCGCGCCGAGCGTCGTGGTCAATTGACCCTTCAGCTGCGTGATCTCCTCGTTGACCTTCGTCTTGTCGACGCCGTTTTCGAAAGCCGTGACCAGCTTCGCCTTCATCTCCGACATCACATCGATCGAGGAGGCAATTGCCTCGTAGGTCGTGTCGAGAATGGCGCCGCTCAGCCCCAGCGCGTCCTGGACCGCTGAAATGGACTTGTTGTCCGAGCGCATCGTCGTGGCGATCGACCAATAGGCCGCGTTGTCGGCAGCTTTGCCGACGCGCAGTCCAGTTGATACCTGCTTCTGGGTCTCGCCGAGGTTCGAGTTGATCGAACGGAGCGTCTGCAGCGCGTTATTCGCGGATATATTCGTGACAATAGACGTCATGAGAAACTCAGAAATGTAACTTTAGATTTATATTGATTTGCTGGATGTGATATTACGCATCCTATGGGTGCCAAAGTATAGCTGCGCTGGTTAACAAAGTGCCTATTGGCTCTGATGGATTTTAGCGAGTTTCTCGCCGCTGATATTGATTCCAGTCCGCTGGGCGGCATGTAAAAATCCAAGCAACGATAAAGAAACGGCTCAGGCGCGGCGAGGCCGCAGCCCTCGACGGCGTCGTTGCCGCGCTCGGCGCAATCCATCTTTTTGATTTGGCGGCAAACGACAGGGCTGCTACAGCGGTCCATCCCGCAGGACCAGCAGAGAGTGACATGGCCAAGACGAAAGAACCAAAGCTCGAGCATTCCGAACTCGCCGGCGAGTTTACCGATGATGGCGTGACCGTTCTAGTCGATATCTTCCGCCCCGCCGGCACCAATGGCGACTGGAAGATGGAAGTCGTGACGCAAGACGACGATCTGATCGAGTGGGAAGAGGGTTTCGAGACCGATCGCGATGCTTTCGACGAGTTTCTGGCCACGGTCGAGCGCGACGGCATCCGCACATTCCTCGATGATGCGGACGAACCGTCGGTTCACTAGAGTTTGTCCAGAAAGACTCTGGCGCCGTGACACTGCTGTGACTGTCGTTTTCAGACTGGAAAATGTCGCTTGCGGAGACCCTTCAAAATAAACCGAAACTAAAGTGGGCCACTCCGAAAGATAAGTGCGCACAAAGCGCGCCGGGAACAGCAAACATGAAAGCTTTGGAATACAGAGCCGCTCTGGCGGTCCTGGGATTGACCACTGCTGGAGTGGAAAATCTCTTTGGAGTCGATCAGATCACCAGCCGCCGCTGGGCGACGGGAGAGCAGGATGTGCCGCGCGCCGTGGCGCTCTGCCTGCTCCTGATGGCGTCGCATAACCTGTCGGTCGCCCAGGCACAAATCCTTGCCGACAGCGTCGACGTGCCGCTGGCGAAATCCGCCTGATAACTTGGCCCTACAACTGGGGATTTGGCGAAAGCCCTCAGGCCGCCGGCTGTTGGATCATCTTTTTCAGAACATCGAGAAGCTGTTTGGCGTCGTCATTGGCGCCGAGCACGCGCAGGCGCTCTTCCGCGAGACTGATGATCGCCTCCATGCTTTCGCGCTCGCTCCAGCCGGAAGCGACACAGGCGCGCGTCAGATCCTCGAACGCGAATTGCATCGCGTCCTGGCAGCGCACGTCCCGATCGGGATCGTCACTGGTGACAAACGGCCTGTAGATCTCCCGCATCTCAGTTCTCCGCAACTCATTCGCACGCGCCATGCTATTCCACAGGCTTTAACGAATTATTCATGACGATATCCGGCAATCTGGGCGGAAATTCGTGACACATCCGATTTCTCTGAGAAACGACGCAAGTTGTCTCGCCGCGCATGTCGCAACCTACTGATAAGGGCGTCGTTCTCAACTCGCCTCTGCAGTGGTAATATTACCCTTGCCGAAAAGAGGGGAGATTCACATGCCACGCATCTCGCATCTATATTTCAAGACGGCCGTTCTGTTCCTGATCCTTGGTATCGGAATGGGCCTGAACATGGCAATCTCGCAGGATCACAGCGTGATCGGCGCTCATGCACACTGTAATCTCTTGGGTTGGGTGACGATGGCGCTCTTCGGAGGCTATTACGCGCTCAACCCGCGCAAGGCCGAACGCCGCATCGCGATGATCCAGTACGGCATCTATACCGCGGGCGTCACGCTGATGGTTCCGAGCCTCTATCTGATGTTGCTCGGCAACATGGCGATGGAACCCGTGGTGGCAATCGCCTCGATCATCACATTCATCGGCGTCCTGCTGTTCGCCTTCGTCATCTTTTCCGGCGAACAGGTGGCCATGACGCCATCGACGCCGTCCTATCGCTGAAGTCCACCGCATTCCTTCTCGGCGCTCGTTCTTGGGGACGGGCGCCGTGGAAGCAGGATCAGTGAACGACCTGAACGCGGATGTGCTCCTTGGCTGCATAGGAATGGCAGTCGATCGGCGCATCGCCGACGAAGATCACATCACCATCCTGGTCGAAAAGGCCCCAACAGGCTTCATCATCGACATAGACCTTGCGGACGTAACCGAACGGCGCGCTTTCGAAGACGACGTTGGGTGCAACAGCAACTGTCTCAAGTTCTCGCATGGATCACTCCGATAGTCATTTCTGTTTTAGTGCGACATCATATTGCATCGCGAGGCTGATGCCGGGCTATCCCTAGAAATGGGGATGTCTAACTCAGCTTGACCTTTCGCCTCTCAGGGTGTCCCGAATCGGTATTTCATGCCGATTTCCTTCCTTGGTTGCAGCGCATCGCACCTTTGTGGATTGCGATTGCATCAGCGGCGAAAAGCGCGTTGCGCCCGCCAATCGAAGCTCCTATCTACAGGCACGAATCATCTCCGAGGAATAACTCATGGCAGACCTAAAGGTTCGCACTCGTCCCGTTGGCGCCAGCGCCGTTCTCGGCCGCACCGGCTTCCCGCATGTCACCTCCGCCACCGGCGGCGAAATCGACATCGTCACCAGCCCGTCGCAGCCGGGTTTCAACCCGCTGGACCTTCTCTATTCCTCGCTCTCGGCCTGTCTGGTCCTGAGCGCCCGCATGGCGGCGAGCCAACTCGGCGTTCTCGATCGCATCACCGAGCTCACGGCCGACGTCACCGGCGAGAAGGCCACGGAGGGCCTGTCGCGGGTCAAGACCTTCAACATCGTCTTCTCCATCAAGGGCGACATCGACGAAGAGACCCGCCAGAAGATCGCCCACGCTGCTGAAGACGAGATCTGCACGGTGAGCAACACGATCCGCGGCAATCCGGAATTCTCGACGGTCATCTCCGGCTGACCCTTTATGCTGGCGCCGGCGTTGCGCGAGCCGCGCCGGCGACGATATCGACCGCGCCTGTCGTTCCCGGGCTATTCTCTGGCCACCGCTTCTGCTACTTGCGGTGCATGATGGCGCCGTTCGATCGCACCCGACGCCGCAAGCACGGTACGCCATGTCGCAAGTCTCCACCGCCCTCCCGCAGTCCGCTCCCTCGCACCGTTTCGCGCTTGCCGCGCTGATTCTCGGTGGTGCCGCGATCGGCGGCTCGCCGATCTTCGTGCGGCTGTCGGAAGTGGGGCCGATGGCAACCGGCTTCTGGCGCGTGGCGCTGGCTTTCTTCCCGATCTACATCTTCTCGCTCATCAAGGGTGGTGCGACCGGTCCGAAGCCCGAGACCTGGGCGGATCGCGGCATGCTCATCCTGCCCGGCGTCATTCTCGCGGTCGACCTGATCACCTGGCACCTGTCGATCACGATCACATCCGTCGCCAACGCAACGCTGCTCGCCAATCTGGCGCCGGTCTTCGTCACCATCATCGGCGTGCTCTTCATGGGGGCAGCCGTCACACGCGTGTTCGTGGTCGGGCTGGTGCTGGCGATCGCCGGTGTCGTCATTCTCAAGGGCGGTCCGGCCGCACTCGGTCAGGGCGATCTGCGCGGCGATGGCGGTGCCGTTCTCGCTGCAGTCGCTTATGCGCTCTATATCCTCGCCATCGGCAGGTTACGCACGCGCTTCGATACGGTTCGCATCATGCTGTGGAGCACGGCGTCGGCCGCCGTCTGCCTGTTTCCGTTCGGCTTCTTCGTGGAAGGCCATCTCTTGCCGACCACGGCCTATGGATGGGCCATGGTCTTCGGTCTCGCCTTCATCAGCCATGCCAGCGGCCAGGTGGCGATCACCTATGCGCTGGCCTATCTGCCGGCCGCCTTCTCGTCGCTGACGCTGCTGCTGCAGCCCGTCGTGGCTGCGATCCTCGCATGGATCCTGCTCAGCGAGCCGATCGGCCCTATGCAGGCGATCGGTGGTCTGGTGGTCCTCGCCGGGATCATGATCGCCCGGCGAGGGTAATTGCCTTAGGCGACGGCGGCCTGCTTCTGCATGCGCCGTGCGTCGAGAATATCAAGCGCCTCATCGACGGTCGCCGCCAGTTCCGCCTTCTCCGTGTTGCAGGTGTTCCAGGCTTCGATGAAGCTGCTGGTCTTGCCGTAGCTGTTGTCGAGCACGCAATGGTCGGCGCCGATCAGCACGCACATGATGTGCCCATGCATGCGGTCGGTGATAACCTGCCGCGCCGAACCAAGCAGCGCCACGCCGCGGTCGAAGCGCTGCTGCGCGCGCTCACGGTAGGCGAGTTCCGTCATGCGGGCGCGGCCACCGATCTTGCCCGAGAGCAGGCCCTTCAGGATTGCCGCGTGCTTGGTCTGCTTCTGGAAATCGGCGGGCTCATCCGGCCAATCCGACTTCACCGTCCCCGGGCGCTGTGTCGCCGCCGTCAGGTCCTGCGGCGTGCCGACTTCCTGGTCTTCGCGCAGGTTCAAGAGCAGCTCATGCTGCGGCACGGGCTTTGCGACCGGGCCGATGCAGAAGGCCATGTCAGGGCAAAGGCGCGTCTCGCACTGGAACCAGCGCTGCGCAAACGCAAGGCTCTTCTTGTCGCGCACCAGAAGCGTGAATTGGCCGTGCTTCTCGATGGCGCGCGCCGTGCTGTCGATATTGGCCTGATCCTTGAAATGGATGGTCTGCGGCAGCTGCACGATCGGCCGTCCCTTGTGCCGCTCCAGCATGTTCTCGCGGAACTGGCGGTAGCCGGCCCAGATGTCGCCGAAATTGCCGCCGCCATGCAGGAAGATCCGGCCGTCGCCAATGGCGCCGAGCATGCGGTCCTCGTCGAAGGTCGGGATTTCGGTCACATAGGACGGGCGCGAGCGCTTCTTGTCGAAGTATGCAAGCTCGCCCAGCCAGATCGCGCTGTCGCCGATATTGTAGTGGTTCGGAAAGTCGAGAAGCGCATAACGCTCCGAGGGGTCGAAAACGTCAGACAGGTTCTTCTCGATCACGCCCTGCAGGCGGTTGATGATCGTCAGGTTAGATTCCATTGAAGGCTCCTTGTTTTAGGGACAAGAGGTCCGAAAGTGATGCGCGGGCTCAGGCCTGCGCGTGTTTGCGAAACGGATTGAGCGACATTGCAAGCGCGATGTAGGGGCGGATGACCGACCGGCCGAAGATCGGCAGGAAGGCGAGGTAGATCACCGCGCCGAGGCCGATGCTGAGGCCCAGCGACAGCCAGCGGTTCTGGAAATGCTCGACGATGACAGGGTGAGCGAGCCAGACGCCGGCGGCCATCAGCAGCGAACCGCAGAGCGGCAGCGCCACGGCCTTCAGCGTGCTCATCGCATCGATGTTGGCGAAGCGCGCCAGCACGTACTGCTGGTAGGGCAGCGTCAACCAGGCGCGCAGCGTATAGCCGGCCGCAACGGCAACCACACCATAGGGCACGAGTAGCCACGTCAGCACCAGCGTCGCGGCGAGCTGCAGGGCAGCCACCGAGAGGATCGATTCCGCGCGGTTGACGGCGGAGAGCGCCGACGAGGCGAAGAAGTTCATCACGAAGGGCACGGCCATCAGCACGAGCACCGTGGCGATGTCGCCGGCATTGCCCCACTTGTCGCCGAACAGCATGGCGATCATGTCGTTGGACAGAGCGCCGAAGCCGAGCAGCAGCGGAATGGTGCCGAGTGCCGCGGCGCCGACGATCTTGTTGTAGGCGTTGCGGAAGGCGACGCGGTCGTTCTGCAGCCGCGACAGCGTCACCAGCGCGACACTGCCGATCGGCGCCAAGACCGCCTGTCCGATCAGCTCGATCAGACGCCACGCAATACGGTAGCGGCCGACTTCGACCGGGCCGTACCAGCGCGAAATGAAGATGTCCTGCACGCGGGCAAGCAGCATCCACATCAGCTGCGTGACGACAAGGCTGGTGCTGAACAGGAAGACCGAGCGGAACAGCGGCACGTTGAACCGGAACTTCGGCATCCAGGGATAGGCGACCCAGCCGAGCAGCACCGTGACGACGGCGTTGACGGCCGTCTGGGCGACCAGCGCCCACACGCCCCAGCCCATGAAGGCGCAGGCGACGGCGGTGATGCCGGAAAGCAGGCTTGCGGCGATCGCCTGGGCCGCGAGGTTCTTGTGGCCGAACTCGCGTGCCAGACGCGCATTGTGGATGACGGCAAGCGACGACACCGGCAGGAGCGGCGCCAGCCAGCGGAGGATCTCGGCGACTTTCGGGTCGCGGACGAGATCGCCGTAATAGGGCGCGAAGACGAAGACGACGGCGGCGACGATGGCGCTGAAGGCGATGGTTGCCCAGAAGGCGGTATCGGCCAGTTCCTCATCTAGATCGAGTTGCCGCGTCACCGCGTCACCCAGGCCGGCATAGGCAAGCACCCTGCCGATCTCGACGAACAGGCTCGCGAGCGCGAAGGTGCCGAAGTCGCCGGGCCCGAGAATGCGCGCGAGAATGACGAAGATCACGAAGGTTGCAACCGTGCTCCACGCCACGCGGATGACCGACCAGAGGACGGAAAGCGCGGTCTTCTTCTTCAGCTCGGCGTGGCCAATTGCCGTATCTGTCATTCAGTATCCAATCGATTGGGCGCTGAGGCGCAATGCTTCCGGGGCTCGGGACCGCTCAAGCGGCCCGGCCCGTCTTCTGGCCGCGCCAATAGGCGACCATGCCGGTGAAATTGTCTCTGAGCTGGCTGCGATAGGTGAGCCCCAGCTCATCGCTGAGCTTGCGGCGGCCCATTGCCTCCAGCACTGCCTGGCGAATGTCCCAGCGCAGCATGCCGCGCATGTTCGAGCGGCGGTCGAAGAGGTATTTGGCGTAAAGCGCCCCGTTGCCGAAGGCATAGCCGCTCTGCAGCTTCTTCACGTCGCCGAGTTCCCGGCGCCCGTGGAAATGCTTCACAGCGAAATCGGGAATGTATTCGACGCGGATGCCGGAATTGAAGGCGCGGTGCACGTAATCTGTGTCCTCGCCGGAGCGGAAGGGCGAGCCGGCGCCAAAGCGCGTGTCGAACAGACCGACCTTGTCGATCAGCGCACGCGGAAATGCCATGTTGGCGCCATGGATGAACCCGCCGGCATGCAGCTCGCTCGTCAGCACGGCAGGCTCCAGCTCGGGCTTGATCGTGACAGGCAGATCGCGCGCGTCGCCAAGCTCGATACGACCGCCCCGCATGACGATGTCGGTGTCGGCGGCAAAGAGCGCTGCAATCACCGTGAAATAATCGGGAAACACTTCACAATCATCATCCGTGAAGGCGATGATCCGGCCCTTGGCGGCAGCCAGCCCGCTATTGCGCGCAACTGAAAGACCGGGCTTCGCTTCGGAAACGAGATGGGTGCTGATCGGCGCCGTCTTTGCCCACTCGCTGACGATTGCGGACGTGTTGTCGGTGGAACCATTGTCGACGAAGACGAGTTCCAGGCTCAGATCGCTGGCCTGGCGCGCGGCATTCGATACGGCATCCAGGCAGTTCGTCAGTCCATAAGCCCGATTTCTCGATGAGATGATCAGGCTGATGTCCACGGGCTGAGGAGGCATTCGGGTTCCCTTCTGCAGTCGATGTCGGGGAAAGGGTAGGGCGCTCCCCCAACCTCGGCAAGAAACATTTTGCGTTGCAGCAAACCAATACAGTTTGCTGAAAAACCAAAACAATGTGGTGATTTCTTGCTGGTATATTATTAATCGCAGCCGAATGATATTAATGCGATATTATTTCTTGAATGAAGAAAAGTAATTGTAATAATTCGTGTTTATTTAATATTCACAAAGTCGTAATTCTGTTTGTTTGCTTCTGATTATTGTCGAAATAAATCAAATTTAAGCATTGCGAATATAAAAATATATAGAATGTCAATAAAGTTGCTTACGTCGTTTTCTCATTGCCGCATTGCGCTTCTTCGCACTGGCGAAATGGCTGAGAGGTAAAAGACAGCTGTTCTCGCCGGACCAATATCGACCAAGAAGACCGGCCGGATCGGACGTTTTTGCCAGAGAAAAACCCGCCGCATAACTTGGAAGCATGCGACGGGTCCGAGTAGAAATTGCAGAATGCGACCAACGGGTGTGTCCTGGCGGTAGTGGATGAAGCTCCGCTGGCCTAGCCGCCGACGCGCTATTCCTCGTGCGTCAGCCACTTCTGAATGACTGGAACATCGTCATCGCCAAGCAGGTGCCCCGTCGGAATGACCGTCGAATCGACGGTTGCGCCAGATGTCTTCAGCCGTGTTTCGAGGTCGCTTGCATATTTCCCATAGGCATCCGTCTTGCCGCTGATGACAAGCAGATCGGTGCCTTTCAGGTCCGCATGCGGAAATTCGCTGAGCACAGGCATGGAGCGCAGCAGTACCGCTTTGTGCACCAGGTTCGGGTGCAGGTAGAGAAGCGAGTTCAGCAGATTGGCGCCGTTGGAGTAGCCGACATAGACGAGCTTCTTCGGATCGAGCCCATAGGATTTGACCGCGCCGTCGATGAAGGCGGCGAAAGCCTCAGCCTCGTTCTTGATGTCCTGCTGGTCGAAGGAGAACGGCGTGATGCGCTTGTACCAGCGCGGAATGCCTTCTTCCGTCGCGCGTCCGCGCACACCAAGCAGCGTCGCACGCGGCGCCACCTTGTGCAGCAGCGGCATCAGCGTCGTCTCGTTGCCGCCCGACCCGTGCAGCAGCACCAGAACCGTGCCGTCAGGGTTCGGCGGCGTATAGAAGCGGTGCACGAAGGGCAACTCGCGATAATTGATCCGGGGTTCGCCCGGCATCGAAAACTGCGGCAGAACCACCTTCAGGTCCTTCAGATCGGTGATCGGGTCCTTCGGGACAAACAGCTTCTCGCCAAGCGTCGCCGCCGGCTCGTCAATCATCATGCCCGGCTTGTCGGTTGCAAGCTCGATCAGCGTGCCGCCCGGCTCACGCACATAGAGTGAGCGGAAATACTTGCGGTCGTGCACGTTGATGTCGGAGGCGCTCGCACCCTCGCTCTTCAGTGCATCATGAACCTTCGACAGCGCCGCATCATCCTCTGCTCGGAAGGCCACATGGTCAAAAGTGCCCGTTCCCGGCGCGCTCGACCAGAATCCCCTCGCGTTCCTGATGTCGACGATATCGCCGGACTGCGAAACCAGTCGGTCGATATTGCCGCGGTTTTCCTGGAAGCTGTAACCGAAGTGGCTCTCGACAAAGGCACGGCTCTTTTCCGGCTCCTCGGTCAGCATCGTCGTCCCGCGCACGCGCTGCACGGCGTGCTCGACCGGAATGCCCGCGCCATGCCAGGGAGCAGGCGATTTCAGCGCCGGCGTGCCGGCAAGCTTGACGATGATGTTGTCGGGATCCTTGAGCCGCAGCACCGGCTCGCCGAATTCGTCGGCCGGACCTTCCGTGCGGACGCCGAAGCTCATCGCCCGCGTCAGCCAGTAGCCGATGCTGGAAGGGTCGATCGCCAGCGCCAGTTCGCTGAGTTGCCCGAACCCGGCGCGGCCAGGAGCGCCATCTTCCCAGACAAGGAATGTCACGAGCGAGCCGGGCGTGGCTTCCGCGTCACCATAGAAGAGGTGCAGCTGCGTCGCGTCTTCGAAGCCGGCGGTCTGCTTGACCAGCCGCATGCCGAGAAAGCCGGCGTAGAAGTCGACGTTCGCCTGCACCTTTCGGGTCAGCAGCGTGATGTGGTGTATGCCTGAAGCCATAGAGGGGAGCCCGGATTGCATTGGGTACAGAAGGAGCGCGGAGATGAAGGTGAGGATAACAGTCATATCGTTGCGTTTGCTTGGTGCCTTGTTTGCTCTCCATAAAGAATTAGGGCATCTCCGCAAGGCTGCAAATCCAAAGTCTGAACATCCTGCAGCGCAAGTTCCAGCTGCTGCCGCGTCGGCGGCTTGATCATGTAGGCCCGCGCGCCAAGCGTTTTGGCGCGCTCCATGTCGTCCTCATCGCTTGATGTGCTTAGGATGAAGGCCGGTATCGTCCTCAGCCGCGCGTCGCGTGAAAGCGCCTCCAGAACCTCGAACCCATCCATGATCGGCATGTTGATATCGAGCAGGATGAGGTCGATCAAAGGATCGTGACCACCGGTTGCCCGCTCCTGAAGAAACCGCATCGCCTCAAGGCCGTTCGAAGCGAGATGCAGGTTGAACGTCACCTTCTCACGCCTCATCAGCTTGATCTTCAAAAGCTGCACATCTGCCGGGCTGTCTTCGACCAGAAGCACCTCGGCCACCCGGCCGATCTTATCCGTGCGCTGCTCCTCTTGCCGTGGGCTTGCCGCCCCCTTGGGCGCCCTGTCCGCCTCACTCAAGGCCAGCGGCAGCTCCATGATGAAGGTCGTGCCGCCGCCATCGGCATCCTCGCACCAGATGGCGCCGCCATGCAGCTGCGCGATCCGCCGGCAGATCGCCAGCCCGAGCCCCGTCCCCTCGATGCCGCGCCCGACCAGCCGCTTGAATGGCTGGAAGATCAGTTCGCGATGATCGCGCGCGATGCCGGGCCCGTTGTCGCTGACGGCGATCCGGCAGAGCGTGCCTTCGCCTTGTGCCGAGATGCGCACGCGCGGCACCCCGGCCTCGCAATATTTGATGGCGTTGGAGATGATGTTCTGCAGCATCTGCACCAGAAGCGTCCCGTCGCCCATCACCTGGGGCAAGGAGCTACGCTCGATCTCGGCGCCACGGCTGCTGATCTGTTCGCGCAGATTGCGCTCCACCTGGTCGACGATCGCCGACAGCGAGACCGGCTTGGCCTCGAGATCGCCGGAGGCCTCGAGCTTCGAGAAGCCCGACACCTTGACGATCAGCTCCTCCATGTGGTCGGCCGCGCTGAGCACGTAGCCGAGCAGGTCGTGATCGTCATGCGCGAGCGAGGGCGATGCCTGCAGCAGCCTGCTGAACGACTTGATCGTCCGCAGCGGCTCCTTCAGGTCGTGGGCCATGGCGCGGGTGAAAATCTCGAGTGATTGCTGCTTCTGCTCCAGCTTGGCCGCGAGATCGCCATGCATGATGGCGCTCTGGATGCAGCGGTGCAGCGTCTCCGGCGAAAGCGTGTCCTTGGTGAGATAATCCCGCGCGCCGCCCTTCATCACTTCGACGGCGATCGTCTCGCTTCCCTGGCCAGTCAGCATGATCACGTTGGCGGAGGGGTCGAGCTTCAATATCTCCTCGAGCACACCGACGCCGTCGCGGCCCGGCAGCGAGTAGTCGAGCAACACGCAATCCGGCCGCTTCTGCGCGTTGAGCGCTATGCCCTCGTCGCCGTTTTCAGCCTCGTAGACCACATAGTTCGCGCCCGGCGCGCGCGCCAACATCCGCCGGTAAACCTCGCGGTCGTCGATATTGTCGTCGATAACAAGTACCGCGCTGCCCTCGGCCATGAGGTCACCCCTCCAGAGGCAATATGGCGATCTCGAACCAGTATTCCTTCAGCCTCTGGATCGCCGCGAAAAGACCGTCGAGATCGACAGGCTTCTGGACATAGGTGTTGGCGCCGAGCGCGTAGCAGCCCTCGATATCGCGCTCGTCGTCAGATGTGGTCAGGATCACCACCGGGATTTTCCTCCAGGCCGGGTTGGACTTGATCGCCTCCAGCGTCTTGCGGCCGTCGAGTCCCGGCATGTTGAGGTCGAGCAGGATGAGGCCCGGCCGTGTTTCCATCGTGGCCAGCAGATCCAGCGCCTGTTGGCCCGATGGCGCCCATTGCACCGGGTTCTTGAGCTTGGCGCGCTTGAAGGCGCGGATCGTTGCTTCGTAATCGTCCTCGCTGTCCTCGACGATCAGGATCGGCTGTGTTTCACGGTGCTGCATGCTGCCCCTCGCGCTTGTGACCCAATGTAAAATAGAAGGTTGTGCCATGGCCAACCTCTGACTCCAGCCAGACGTCGCCCTCGTGACGGCCGATGATCTTGCGCACGAAGGTCAGCCCGGCGCCGGTGCCGTCGTCCGATTCCTGCGTCTTTTCCAGCCGCTTGAAGATGCGGAAGATATCCTCGTGAAACTCGCGGGGAATGCCCTTGCCGTTATCGCGCACGAAATAGACGTCGCTCGTCCGGCGCCCGTCTTCGCCCAAAAGCTCGGCGACGTGACCGACGGTGACGATCGGCTCGGGCTTGTCGTTGTATTTCACGGCATTGGTGATCAGGTTGCGATAGACCTCCGTCAGCCGCAGCGAATCACAGACGACGTCAGGAAGCTGCCCCTCGACCAGCACCTTCGCCCGCCGCTCTTCCAGATAAAGCTCCATGGTCGAGACCACGTCCTTGACGATGGCATGGACGTCGGTGCGCTTCACCGCCAGCTGCTGCCGCCCGATGCGCGAGAAATAGAGCAGGTCGTTGACCAGCTTCTCCATGCGCTGGCTCAGCCGGACAATGCGGTTGATGCGACGCACGCCGTCCTCGTCGAGCACCGTCTCGTAGTCCTCAAGCAGAAAGCGGGAATGGTTGTGCATTCCGCGCAGCGGCTCCTTCAGGTCATGCGAGGCGATATAGGCGAACTCGTCGAGATCGGAATTGCTGCGCTCCAGATCGGCTGTGTAGGCCTGAAGCTGGCGGAACATCGTCCGCAGCTGCTCCTCCTGCTGCACCCGCAGGCTGATGTCGCGCAAAATGGCGACGAAGGTAACCGTCGTCCCGGTCCGGAAGGCGCTCAGCGACACGTCGAGCGGGAATGTCTCGCCATTGCGCCGTATGCCTGAGATCGTACCCGTCGTCCCTGTCCCACCTTCCTCGCTCAAGAGCAGCGATCGCCGGAAATAGTCGTCGAGCCCTGCATGGAAGGTCTCCGGCAGCAGGATATGGACGCTCTCTCCGATCGCCTCCCTCGACGTCCGGCCGAACATCTCCTCGGCCGCCGGATTGAACAGCGAAATCTTGCCCTGCGGGTCCATGGCGACGATCGCGTTCGGCGTGTTGCGCGTCACCGTGTCGAAGCGGATGCGCTCTGCATCCAGGCTGTCGCTCTTGCGCTGGAAGAAGAACACGAAAGTCGCCACCAGCCAGAGCATGCCGACGGTGATGGCGCGGTTCGTCGCCTCGTAGCCATAGCCTTCACCATGCCGGTCGACGGCGAGAAAACCGAGCAGGATCAGAATGGAGCAGACGAAGGCAAGATTGAAGGGCGCGGTCCGGCTGTTGAACCACAGCGAGGTCAGGATCAGCGGCACATAGATCATGCCGTTCACCACCCCGAGCGGGGTGTAGAGATCGATCATCAGCCCGATGAAGCACAGCGCGCCCGGCAGCCAGACAGGCATGCCGCCATGATGATCCGGCTGCAGCCACCAGGATCGCACCAGCATCGCCGAGCCGAGCAGCGTCACGCCGGCGGCGGTATGCACCGCCATGCCGATGTTCGATCCCCAGCGATAGATATGCTCGGTATGCATCGCGTATCCGGCAAGGGCCGCGATGCCGAGGCCGATCACCACATAGCCGACGAGCTCCTCGAACAGCCTTGCCTTGCCGGCGCGGTCCGGCGGAGTTAGCGCCAGCGAGAGGTTGGAGAAGAACATGATCACGGCGGTGTTCAGCGCCATGCCACCGCCGACGCGGCCGAAGAATGCCGGATCGACGAAAATGCCGGCCAGAAAGCGCTCCATGATCTGCGGTTGGCGTCCGACGAATGTTAGCTCGATCAGCCGCACCCCGCTCATCGCGGCGGCGAGCGAAAACAGCAGGAAAGCGGCAAGGCGCGCATTGGCGCCGGTGTAGACGGAGATGACGAGCGCGATCCCGGTCAGGCAGAAGCATATCGCCGTGTTGATCGCCATCGCCGGCGAGTCCGGGATCAGGAAAAGAAGAGGCTCGATCTGCCGCACCCAGGCGAGAAGGATAACGGCGCCCAGCACGAGCAGCAGCACGCCGAGCACGATCGTCGTCAAACGGTGTCGTTCCTGGCGCCAGGGGGCACTCGTCCTTCGACCAATGATCGGCTTCACCACGCGTTGCTCTCCCGTCCGGCGGTTACTATTTCCAGAATTGAAAATTATTCAATATACATCTGCCGCGATAGTTGCGGCTTCGGCGCCGACCGGCAATATGCCTTATACGGATGCTGTGCCCTGCGGTCGAACGGGTCGCCGGCGCGAGCACGGGAGGGTGGTAATGCCGGCGGTATTTTACGTGGACGACAGCCGCGACGACCTGTTTTACGCGCAATATGTCTGCCGCAAGGAACGCCCCGACATCGCTCTTTCCTGCTTCCAGGCCGTCGATGCCGCCTTCGAAGCGCTCTGTGTATCCGCCGCCGAAGGCCTCGCGCTGCCCGCTCTGCTGATCGTCGATCTCTACATGCCTGTCGATAGCGGCATCGGCCTCGTCACGCGCCTGCGCGCCGATCAACGCTTCGCCTCGATGCGAATCGCCGTCTGTTCCGGCTCGGACGCGGCGGCGGATCGGGAGCGGGCCTTGGCCTGCGGGGCGGATCTATACGTCGAAAAACCGATCGACCTCAGTGCACTCGTGGATCTCGGCCAATAGTCCATCAAAGACAATCGACTTTCTTAGGTATTTATGACGCAATGGTTGCAAGTCTCATTGACACGACTTTGGCTACATTTCACACTATACGCATGAAGCAGTGTGAGACGATGCTGGGGAGAGCCGTTTGACTTTGTTGATGAAAACAACCCGGCAAAATCCGTAACCGAAGTCTGTCGTCTCGCTGGTGCGCGAAACGCATCGCTGACGGCATGGGAATAGGCGGAAACAGAGGCCGCATGCCGATTTTGTGATCGGCGCGTCGCGGCGGTTTCCCTCGAAACTCCGCACTCGGTCATTAACTGTATCAGTCTGGCGCGTGTCTCCAGAGTTCGGGGATGCCGCTCAACCGGTAACCAGAGGCACGTAGGAGCCAAGAAGCAGGAATGCGGAATGAGTAGCGCGATGGCACTTCCATTTCACGCTGGCCCGGAACTGGGGCGGGCGATCAATCGCACGGATTTCTTCCGACTTCTGAAGGCGGCCGCGCATCACTATGCCTTCGACAGCTTCGCGCTCGCCCGCATCTCCGAGGCGTCGCAGCCCTTCGGCGCGCGCGATATCATCATCACCAATGTCGCCGAGCGCCAGACCGGCTTCTTCGTCTACGCCATGGGCCGCGCGCTCGGCTTCATCAAGTCGAAGGCCGCGCAGTTCTTGGCGACCCCTGTGAGCGGCAAGGCCAGCAATCTGGAGGGCTATCCTCCCGATCTCGTCCTCAACGAGTTCGACACCAACAGCTTTCTGCTCATCCCGCTGTTCACGCCGGAGGGGCGCCGCTACTGTGTTGCCTTCAGCGGCAAGCGCCAGCAGCCGGACCAGGGCGAAGTCGCCGATATCCTGCTCGACACGATGCGGATATTCGACAAGTTCTACGAGGAAATCCTGGTCAACGAAATGTCCGGGCGTTTGACCCAACGGGAGAGTGAAGTGGTTCGCTGGACCAGTGAAGGCAAGACATCGGCGGAAATCGCCATCATCCTTGGCCTGTCGGAGCACACCGTCAATTCGCACATCGCGGCGTCGGTAAGAAAGCTCGGCGCGGTCAATCGCGTCCACATGGTGGCGATGGCGTTGCGCATGGGACTTGTTTCGTGACCGAAAACGCTGAAGTGAAACCAGAGACGGCTCGCGGCGAGGCCGTCAAGATCCTGTTCGTCGATGACGAATTCATCGAATTCCGCTCCCTGAAGAAGACCGTCGCGGCACTGACAGAGCCGAAAGTCGAGATGGACTACGCGCAATCGGTCAGCGATGCGCTGGCAAAGCTCAATAGCGACAGGTTCGACCTGATCCTGCTTGACAACCGGCTGCTGCCGAACGCCGATTTTCGCGAGACCGTGCCGAAGCTGCGCGCCGCGAGCTTCACCGGCCCGATCGGCGTCATATCGATGGATGTCTCGGGCAGCTACTTCCAGCAGTTCCAGGACTACGGTGTCGATTTCAGGATCGGCAAGGACGAGATCGATGTCGAGACGCTGCAGCACATCATCCGTGAATATGTTCGCTATGACATGCCCGACGTCTGGAAGGACGATTACAACATCTGACGTGTCGTCAGACGGGCA
The DNA here is from genome assembly GCF_017741935.1 of Rhizobium sp. 16-449-1b. Lineage (GTDB taxonomy): Bacteria > Pseudomonadota > Alphaproteobacteria > Rhizobiales > Rhizobiaceae > Rhizobium. Next base: position 27,758 of record NZ_JAGHMH010000003.1, read on the forward strand.
ACCGGATCGTGAACCTGCTTCCCGTCTCCGCCGGTGATGTGAGCGAGATCGTCCCGCCAAGCGCGGTCACCAGCTCGCGCGCGGCCGCCAACCCGAGGCCCGGCCTCTTCGCGGCGCCCTCCGGCAGCAGGCTCCAGAAGGCGGTGAACACGCTCTCCTGATGTTCCGGCGCGATGCCCGGCCCGTTGTCGGAAATATGGATTGTCCAATACGTGGCATCGACTTCCGCCTCGACCGTCAGGCGGCACGCCTCGTCGGCATCGGCGCGATGCATAAGCCCGTTCGCCATCACGTTCTTCAGCACCAGCCCGAGGATCCCCGCATCGGTCCGGATGCCGGGCAGGTCGCCTGTCTCGATCGTGGCCTTCGGTGCGTCGACCTCGAAGCGCAGCTCCGCCCAGATCTGCGCAACCAGCAGCTTGGTATCGACATCGCTGATCACAAGCCTCGGCGCGCCGGAGGCGAAGCTGATCAGTCCCTTCGTCAGCTCCTGAGCGGCCTGCGTCTTGGCAAGGATGGTGCCGAGGTATTCTAGGTGCTCGGCATCGATCCTGTCGCCGATCTCGTCGATCAGGATTTCCGCATACATCGCGATGTGCCTGAGCGGCGATTGCAGGTCGTGTGAGGCAATGGCGAGAAAGCGCTTGATGCGCGTTTCGTCGGTCTCTGTCGTTGATGGTGACATATCTCGTCCGCCGGATTTAAGCCCGGGCGGAGAATAGAAAGCGGGCGCCGGTTCTGCAACCGGCGCCCGCATCAATTTCACGAAACAACCTGAAAAGGTCGATCCTTTATCAGCCGGCCGACTTGCGCGAGGTCGGCGGAATGATGTCGACCTTGTCGTCGTTGCTCGAAACCGCGGCGCGGTGGCGCGTGCGCCAGTCGCCGAGGAAGAGCAGGATCGGCGCCGCGATGAACACGGACGATGCGGCGGCGACGAGAATGCCGAACACCATCGGGATCGCGAAGCTTTCGACCGCGCTGCCGCCCCAGATTGCCATCGGCAGCAGGGCGAGGAAGGCGGTGACGTTGGTGTAGATGCTTCGGGCGAGCGTTTCGTTGATCGACTTGTCGATCAGTTCGCGCAGCGGCATCGACTTGTAGAGGCGCATGTTTTCACGCATGCGGTCGTAAACGACGACCTTGTCGTTCACCGAGTAGCCGACCAGCGTCAGGATCGCCGCGATGGCGGTGAGGTTGAAGTCGAGCCCTGTCAGCGCGAAGAAACCGATGCACTTCGTCACGTCGAGAATAAGCGTGACGATGGCGCCGACCGCGAACGGCCATTCGAAGCGGTACCAGATGTAGAGCAGCATCGCGAGGCTGGCGATCACGACGGACAGGATACCCGCCCATGCAAGCTCGCCGCTGACCTTCGGGCCGATGACGTCGGTGCCGGTCACGGTTGCCGACGGATCGATCTTGACTATCTCGTCCTTCAGCTTGGTGACGGCAGCCGTCTGCGCCTCTTCACCGCCGTCCTGGCGCTGCGCGCGAACGGCCATGGTGTTGTTGTCGCCATAGGACTGCAGCGACACTTCGCCGAGGCCGAGGCTGTTCAGGCCTTCACGGAACTTGGCGAGATCGGCTGCTTCCTGCGTCTTCACCGACATCTGGATACCACCACGGAAGTCGACGCCGTAGTTAAGGCCAGGGTGGAAGAAGAGCACGACCGATGCGACCGACAGCAGCGCGGAGACGGTCACGCCGAAGAAGCGCGCCTTCATGAACTGGATGTGCTTGTCGTAGGGGTAGAAGACCGGCAGCAACGGCTTGATGTTGATGGTCTTCAGCTTGAAGCGACGGGTGATCTCGATCATCGAAACGCGAACGAAGGCGACCGAGGTGAACATCGAGATGATCAGGCCGAGCGCCATGGTGACGGCGAAGCCGCGAACCGGGCCGGTGCCGAACCAGAACAGGATGGCGGCGGCGATCAGCGCCGTCATGTTGCCGTCGATGATGGTCGAGTAGGCGCGGCGGAAGCCGGTATCGATGGCCGCGAACGAGCCCTTGCCCTTGCGGGTTTCTTCACGGATGCGCTCGTTGATCAGAACGTTGGCGTCAACCGCGAGACCAATGCCGAGCACGACGCCGGCGATGCCGGGCAGTGTCAGCGTGGCGCCGACAAGCGTCAGTGCCGAGAAGGTCAGGATCGTGTGGATGAGCAGCGCGACGTTGGCGAGAATGCCCCAGGTTCCGTAGAGCAGGAAGATGAAGGCCGCGACGAGGACGAAACCGACGAGACCGGAATAGATACCCATCTGGATCGCATCGGCGCCGAGGTCGGCACCAACCGTGCGTTCTTCGATGACGGTGAGCTTGGCGGGCAGGGCGCCGGCGCGCAGCATGGCGGCAAGCGTGTTGGCCGTATCGGTCGAGAAGTTGCCGGAGATCTGGCCGGAACCGCCGGTGATCGGCTCGCGGATAACAGGCGCGCTCAGCACCTTGTCGTCGAGAACTATGGCGAAGGGATTGCCGACGTTCTGGCGGGTGATGTCTGCGAAGCGGGTCGCGCCGGCGCTGTCGAAGCGGAAGCTGACGACAGGCTGCTGGCTCTGGTCGAAGCTGACGCGGGCGTCGGAAAGACGGTCGCCGGAGATTTCGACGCGGTCGAGAACCGGATAGGTGTTGCCTTCATCGTCCTTGAGCATCGTCACGCCGGGGCCGGGAGCATTGTTCGGCGCGAGCATGTGGAAGGACATCTTGGCGGTCGAGCCGAGGAGCTGGCGAAGACGGGTCGGATCCTGCGTGCCCGGAAGCTGCACGAGAACGCGGTTGCCGCCGATGCGCTGGATCGTCGGTTCGGCGACGCCCACCTGGTCGACGCGCTGGCGAATGACTTCAAGGCTCTGCTGGACGGCGCTGTCGACGTTGCTGGAGATACCGGCGGCCGAGAAGGCAACGATGATGTTGCCGCCGCTGGTCGTGACCGACAGGTCCGACTGGCCGGCGGAAATGCCTGTCGCGATCGTGTTGCCCAGCGTGCGCAGCTGCGTGACGGCTTCATCGGTCTGCGCCTGGTCGTTCAGCGTCACGACGATCTGGTTCTGGTTGCGAACGACCGACTTCGGCTGAATGTTCTTTTCGCGCAGCACGCGGCGCGCGTCCTGCAGAAGCGACTGCAGACGCTCGCGCGTCAGGTCGGCTTCATCGACTTCGAGAACGAGGTGCGAGCCGCCGCGAAGGTCGAGACCGAGCGAGACCTGCTGGTGCGGGAGCCACGAGGGAAGGCGCTGCAATGTGGATTGCGGCAGGGCATTCGGCAGTGCGATCAGAATGCCGAGGAGAATGATCACCGTGTAGGTGGCCACCAGCCATGGTGAGGTGCGCATTGTGTTGTCTATCCTTGATAACGCTGGAACCTGCGCTTCAGGCGCAGGCAGGCGTGTCGTAAATGCAATGGGAGGCGCCGGGGCGCGTGTCGTCAGTCCGCGAAAGCGGGCGGTCCATGCGAATCATAGGGCTTCGCGTCAGCCGCGTAGAAGGCGGGCGAAGTCGATTGCGAAAGCTTGATGAAGCCGAGCGACAGGCGCTCAAAGACTGGAAGGTCGGCGGTAGCCGCGTCGCCGGAAGCATAGGTCGCGTATTTCTGCGCGACCTTCCGGTCGGCTGCCAGCACGCCGCGCACGACGTCGCGTGCACTCAGCTGCAGTGGCTGGCTATCCTTGCTCGACGAAGAGAATGCGTTGTTGGGCCCGCGCGTGGGGCCCAGCACGAGATTGCCGCCGAACAACAGGCCGAGATAGGCGAAGATCGCGACAGCCAGCGAGACGGCAACGCGACCGGTCATGCGGCGCGTATCGAACCTCATCTGGTCGTCCTGCGGATTTTCAATCTCGAACCGGCTCAACGGCGCAAAGTTCTCTCATTGCTTCTCGGGAGAAGGCGTTTCCTCGGCCGCGCTTATACCAGCCTCGGTCTCGACTTCATAGGGTGAACTGTCATGATGCACTTGAGAGAGACGGTCAAGCATGCCCATGGCGATTTCGCGCTCGCCCATGATCACGGTATCAGCACCATATTGCTTGAGTTCCTCGACCTCGGCGTCGGAATGCGCACGCGCCACGATCAGCACGCCCGGATTGACCTCGCGCCCCTGTTCGGCCACGCGGCAAGCCTCGAATGCGTTGGGAATGGCGATGACCAGGCTTCGCGCACCCTTGAGATTGGCGAGATCGAGCACCTCGCGCGTGACCGCGTTACCACCGATCACTTCGATGCCCTGGTCGCGAAGCGCCGCGATCCGGTGGTCGGAATCCTCGATCACGAGGAAGGGCGTGCCTGAGGATTTCAGGTTCTGCCCGACAATGCTGCCGACCCGGCCGTAGCCGACGAGAATGGCGTGGCCCGACAGCTTGGTCGCATGCACTTCGTCCACCACGACCGGCGGCTCTTCCACCACTTCGTTCATGGTCTCCGCAGCCGGCTCGGGTTGGGGCTCCTCGCGCTTCGGCTCCAGCAGTGGCCGCAGTTTTTCGCAGGCATAGAAGAGAAGCGGGTTGAGGATGATCGATATGATGGCGCCGGCAAGGATCAGGTCACGGCCTTCTTCCGGAAGAAGTCCGAGATCGACGCCAAGGGCTGCGAGAATGAAGGAGAATTCACCGATCTGGCCAAGACTTGCCGAAATCGTCAGCGCCGTTCCCACGGGCTTGCGGAACAGCTGCACGATGAGGAAGGCGGCGACCGACTTGCCGATGACGATGATGAAGATGGTGGCGATCAGCGGGATCGGCTTTTCGATCAGGATGTTCGGATCAAACAGCATGCCGACGGAAACGAAGAACAGCACCGCGAAGGCGTCGCGAAGCGGCAGGCTTTCCTGCGCCGCCCGATGGCTGAGCTCGCTTTCGGCGAGAACCATGCCGGCGAAGAAAGCGCCGAGCGCCAGCGACACGCCGAAGAGCTTCGATGCGCCAAAGGCGACGCCGAGCGCAATCGCCAGGACGCCGAGGCGAAACAGTTCGCGAGATCCGGTGTGGGCGATGCGGTGCATCGTCCAGGGAATGACGCGCCGGCCGAAGATCAGCATCACGCCGACGAACAGCGCCACCTTGACCAGCGTCATACCGATGATGCCGCCGATGCCCATATCGAGGCCGAATATGCGGTTCACTGCTGCCGACAGCGGCTCGACGGTTCCGTGGCCGCTGCCGATGCTGGCGGCTGCCGGAATAAGGACGAGCGCCAGCACCATGGCAAGGTCCTCGACGATCAGCCAGCCGACCGCGATCTTGCCGCGCTCCGTCTCGACGAGCCGCCGCTCCTGCAAAGCCTTCAGGAGCACGACGGTCGACGCGACGGAAAGAGCGAGCCCGAAGACGAGGCTCCCGCCCGTCGGCCATCCCATCAGCGCGCCCAGGCCCCAGCCGAGCAGGGTGGCGAAGCCGATCTGCACGATGGCGCCCGGCACCGCAATCCCGCGCACCGAGAGAAGGTCTTTCAAGGAGAAGTGCAGGCCGACGCCGAACATCAGCAGGATGACGCCGATCTCGGCGAGCTCAGGCGCGAGGTTCTGGTCCGCCACATAGCCTGGCGTATGCGGCCCCACCAGAATGCCGGCGATGAGATAGCCGACCAGGGGCGGCAGTTTCAGCCGGTTCGCGAAAGCCCCGAGGATGAACGCAAGCACGAGACCTCCGACGATTGTCGAAATCAAAGGTGTATCGTGCGGCATAAGCGGTCTCCCCGACTGGAATTCCTGATTAAATTATGACATATATGGCTAATATCAACCAATATGGGTGGTTTGACATTATGGGTCAAGGCGCGAAGGAAACAATTCTCACCCCCGCTTTGTGCCGCGCGGCCAGGGGTCTGCTGGATTGGACGCAGGTCGACCTCGCCGACCATGCCGCCGTCTCCCGCAGCACGATCCGCGACTATGAAGGCAAGCACCACGAGCTGCACCGCGCCACCGAAGCACAACTGCGGCTGGCCTTCGAAAATGGCGGCGTTGCCTTCATCGAGGTCGAAGGCAAGGGCACCTGTATCTGCCTGCGGCCCGCAAGCGAATGATACGCTACTTCGCCGCTGCCAGGCAGCTGGCCTTCACCTTGTAGGCGTAGATCGTACTTCCGCGATAATAGCCTTCGCTCGGCTGCCATGACTTGATGGTCTGCGGCGGCTCCGCGCATTCGAAAGGCTGCGTGGTCACGAACAGCACGTCGTCGCTGACAGCATTGGGCAGCGCGAAGGTCTGCTCATAATAGTTGTCGGGTGCTTCCGCCGGCGGCCGCGCATAGATCTTCAAGGGTTCGTTTCTGAGCGTATGGTACATGTCCGCCAGGATATCGCGGCTGTCGCTGACGATGATCGCGGTACCCGCCTGTCGCGCCAGATCACCGGCTTCGCGGCTGACGGCGCTGCGGCCGAGATAGCGCTTCATCACCTCGTTTCCATTCGGCAGCACCAGCTGGTGCGCGAAGATGGCGGCGAGCGGAAAGAGCAGGCTGGCCGTGCCGTTGATCGCGAAAGACACGCGCAGCCCCTTGGGCCAGACCCGATGAAGCAGCCAGACGGCGAGGATCGTGCCGGCCACATAGGCCGTCACCGCCCAGTTGGCGTAGGCCTTGGCGATGAGAGCCTGGAAGGTGATCAGGAGCACGACAGGCACGGAAAGCCAGATCAGCAATTTCTCGATTGCGCTGCCTTGCCCTCTCAAAGCTCGGTAGACCGCCCAGAGGATCGCGAAGAACACGATCGGGCCGACAACGCCGAACTGGGCGGCGAAGAACTCGATCCCGTGGCCGGCATTGAGGTTCAGCCCGCTCCAATGGGCGATGCTGGTCGTGTGCTTGATCGTCGTTGCGTCATGGGTGGCGTTCCACCAGAGGTTCGGCGCCGCCACCACAATGGCCGTCACGGCCGAAATGAAGAAGTCGCGCCAGCCGATCCGCGCCATCGGCAAAAGCAGCAGGGCGATCAGGCCGCCGGGCACGACGAACAGGATCGCGTATTTCGACAGGAAGGCGCAGCCGAAGGCCACGCCCATCAGCAGCGCAAGGGTGATCGAGCGCTGGCGCGTCAGGCCGAAATAGGCAAACAGCGCGACAGCCAGGAAGAAGAGCAGGATGACGTCGGTCGAGAAGAAGACGGAAGACAAGGCGACGCCGGGCAGCGTTATGTAGGTCACCCCCGTCCAGCCCTCGATCTCAGGGCTGACGAAGCGCTTGGCGATCTTCATCAGCACGAAAGCGGTCGCCATGTGAACAAGGGGGCCGCAGAGCCGGATCCAGAAGATCGCGGTCGATCCCGAAAGCTCGGTCATCGCGCGGATCACCCAGGCGATCATCGGCGGCTTTGAATAATAGCCGAAGTCAAGATTTTGCGACCAGAACCAATATTGCGCCTCGTCGACGAAGAGATCCGTCGTGTCGAAGTGCAAGGTGACGATGCGCCAAAGCGTCACGCCGATAATGATGAGGATACCGAGGCGTGGGGACATGCGTCTGATTCCGTAAGCTGGACAAACTACCTCCGGCCGATGCGCAACGCTTCGCCGGCTCAGTGGTTAAACACGCCCATTACTGTTGTTTTATGACGGGAATTCAAAGCACCCGCAGAGGCATGGCAACGCGGCCCGCTTCAATACGGTCGAGAAGTGCGACGGCTGTGAGAACAGACACAGCAAGAAAACATGCACCCAAACCCAGAACAATCATTGCTCAATCCCTATGACGTCATGTCGTGATTTGCCGGGGATATAACACGAAGCTTGCTTCGAACTTGTAGCAGCGACGCAACGTCACACCAGTATTTCATGGATGGTTATTCGCGTTGCTCCGAAAGCCGACATTCATAAAATGGGTATTAACCTTCAGGCAAGGAATTAACCATAAACATTGCAATACACGTCGGAATGGGAAAATTGTAGCGTTCCTAGCAGGCATGACGCCGAACCGCCGTACCGGCTTAATCCGGTATCGATCTCTCAAGTAGCTCTAAGATAGTCCGCACTGATCGCGACAGGTCTGAGCGCCGGCGTTAGCCCGCGTCAGGTCCGATCGTTATCCGTGTCGATGTCAGGAGGCTTGATTTCTCTTCGGGCAATAGGCCCGGGCATTGGTTGGGGACAGGCGTGGGGCAGAATATGCCATCGGATCAGGATCGCGGAGCACAGGCGGGCAGCCTGCGTGACCGCCTGCGCTTTTCCGGCCTCGATGCCGAGCAATGCGAGATGGTGCGGCGCTATCGCCCGGCGCTTCAGCAGCACCTGACCTCAGGCCTTCGCGATCTCTTTCAGCGTTTCCAGTCGTTCCCCGATGCCGCCCGCAATTTCGAGAGCGAGCGTCAGGTCGATCGGCTTCATGATTTGCAGACGTCGCACTGGGATGTGCTGACCGATGCGCGCTTCGACAGCCTCTACGCCGAGCGCGTCAAGGTCCTGTCCGATTCCGAGAGCAAGATGGGGCTCGACCCTCGCTGGCATGTCGCCGGCCACGGCGTCGTCCTCGAGCATGTCATTGCCGGCCTCGCCGATGAGCTCGCCGGCTCTTCCTTCCTGCCGAGCGTCAAGCGTCGCAAGCGCGAGATCGCCGATCTCATGACCGCGCTCATCCGCCTCGTCATGGTCGATGTCGAGATTGCCGTGTCGCTGCGTTTCAATTCCCTGCGGGCCTCGCAGCAGCGCCAGATCGCCGATCAGCGAAGCAGCGACAAGGCCGAGGTCGCCCGCGTATTCTCCGATGTCATCGAAGGCCTCGCTGCCCGCGACCTGACGGCCCGCGCCATCGTCACCGAAGACGGTCCGCACAATGATGTCGCCCTGGCGCTGAACGGCGCGCTGGAAGCACTGCAGACCGAATTCGGCGCGATCAGCGAACGCACCTTGAAGGCCGAGGCATCCGTGCAGGTGCTTGGCCAGTCCGCCCGCAATCTCTCCGGCCACGCCTCCGATCACGCCGAGCAGCTTCTGGCCTCGGCTGCGACACTCGCAGATCTCTCCGAAAACGTGCGTCGCAGCGTCGCGGGCAGCCGCGCGGCCGAGGACGCCGCCGCATCGACGCGTGCGGCAGCCGAAGCAAGCGGTGAGGTTGTCGGTCGCGCCATCTCCGCCATGGCTGATATCGAGCAGTCCGCTGAACGCATCGGCCAGATCATCGGCGCCATCGACGAGATCGCCTTCCAGACCAACCTGCTGGCACTGAATGCCGGCATCGAAGCCGCCCGCGCCGGCGATTCCGGCCGTGGCTTTGCTGTCGTCGCGCAGGAAGTCCGTGCGCTGGCGCAACGCTCGGCTGATGCTGCCCGCGAAATCAAGACGCTGGTCACCACCACCAAGTCGCAGGTGGATGCCGGCGTGCAGATGGTCGGCCGTACGCAGGATTCGATCGGCAGCATCGTGCGCCAGGTCACCGATATCAACGCCGCCATCGCCTCGGTCGCCAGCCAGACCAGCGACAACGCCTCCGTGCTCGACGCGGTGACCACCGACGTCAAGGGCCTTGGCGCGCGCGTCGCCGAAAGCGCCGGCGCCGCATCGCATGCAGCCGATGGCGCAGACGATCTCCACACCGTCATCGTCGAGCTTGGCCGCACGGTCCGCGAGTTTCGCATTGCCCGCAATCGCGCCGAGGCGGCCGAGCGTCGCCCTGTGCGCGCCGTCGATGTCCAGCCCGCCCGCCGGGTTGTTGAGGAGGCCGACGCGGCATTTGATTTCAACCCTCCGCTCGCAAGTCTCGGAGGCGGACGAAATGCTTACTGAAGCACTGAATTATGACGGCAGCTCACATTCGTTGGGCGCCAATCAGCAGATAGGAAAAGTCTGATGGCAGCAAAAAAGAGTGGGAAGACGCTGAATCTGGCGGCGACCATTGACCTCAATGAAGCATCGGCTCTGCGCGACAAGTTCCTGTCGATGCGCGGTAGCGCCGTGTCGATCGATGCATCCGCCGTCGAGCGCATCGGCGCCCTCGGCGCGCAGGTGCTGATGTCCGCCGCCAAGACCTGGGATCAAGACAAGCATGCGTTCACCTTCACCAAGGTTTCGGACGCGTTTCAAAAAACCATGCAGCTGATCGGTGTGGATGTTCACCCGCTGCTCGCCAAGGAGATTTAGTAATGAAGAAAAGAGTGCTGACCGTGGATGATTCACGGACGATCCGTAACATGCTTCTCGTGACGCTCAACAATGCGGGCTTCGAGACGATCCAGGCTGAAGACGGCGTCGAAGGTCTCGAGGTTCTGGAGACATCCCACCCCGACGTCATCGTCACTGACATCAACATGCCGCGTCTCGATGGCTTCGGCTTCATCGAAGGCGTTCGCCGCAACGACAAGTACCGCGCCATTCCGATCCTGGTCCTGACGACCGAAAGCGATGCCGAGAAGAAGAATCGTGCACGCCAGGCCGGCGCCACCGGCTGGATCGTCAAGCCTTTCGACCCTGCCAAGCTGATCGATGCCATTGAGCGCGTAACCGCTTAAACTCAGGAATTTCTTTTATGGATATGAACGAAATCAAAGAGATCTTTTTCCAGGAATGCGAGGAACAGCTCGCGGAACTGGAATCCGGTCTTCTGAAAATGAATGATGGCGATCGTGATCCGGAAACCGTCAACGCGGTATTTCGCGCCGTTCACTCGATCAAGGGCGGCGCTGGCGCCTTCGGTCTGGACGATCTCGTCGCCTTCGCCCATGTGTTCGAGACCACACTTGATTGCGTTCGTTCCAACAAGCTAGAGCCGACCCAGGACGTCTTGAAGGTCATGCTCAAGTCGGCCGACGTGCTCGCGGACCTGACCAATGCCGCCCGTGACGGCGGCAGCGTCGACGAAAGCCGCAGCCGTGGCCTCGTCAAGGAGCTGGAAGCGCTTGCCAACGGCGAACTCCCATCGCCGTCAGCCGCTTCCGAAGCGCCTGCAGCCGCCCCGGCGCCGGTTGCCGCAGCACCCGTCAAGCCGACCGACGAGAGCGGCTTTGAGCCGATCCCGTTCTCGTTCGACGACTTCAGCGACGACGAGACCTTCGAGATCACCTTCAAGCCGCGCTTCGAGCTCTATTCCAAGGGCAACGACGCGACACTGCTGTTGCGCGATCTGAGCCGCCTCGGCGAGATGAGCATCTATTGCAACATGGATGCGCTGCCGGGTGTCGATGAGCTCGATCCCGAAGCCGCCTATTTCTACTGGAACATCACGCTCAAGACCGACAAGGGCGAAGAAGCGATCCGCGCGGTCTTCGAATTCGCCGAGTGGGATTGCGAGCTGACCATCACGACCGTCGCCGCCGAAACCGAAGCCGCTCCGGCCGAGGAACTGCCGATGGTGCCCGTGCCCTTCGACCTCTCGGCGCTGGATGACGGCCCGGAAGCTCCGGCCGCGGAAAAGAACGATGCCGTTGCTGCTGTAGCTGCTGCCGAAACGGCTTCGAACGTGACGCAGATCGCGTCCGCCGCTGCCCGCGTCGAAAAGAAGGAATCGGCCGCTGCAGCCAACGCTGCTGCTGCCGCCGCCGCCCAGAACAATGCCGCCGCCAACAGCGCCGGCCAGACCATCCGCGTCGATCTCGATCGCGTCGACCGCCTGATCAACCTCGTCGGCGAGCTCGTCATCAACCAGGCGATGCTCTCCCAGAGCGTCATCGAAAACGACACGACCGGCACGTCTTCGATCAACATGGGCCTCGAGGAGCTGCAGCAGCTCACCCGCGAGATCCAGGATTCGGTCATGGCGATCCGCGCGCAGCCGGTGAAGCCCGTCTTCCAGCGCATGTCGCGTATCGTCCGCGAAGTCGCCGACATGGTCGGCAAGTCGATCCGCCTCGTCACCGAAGGTGAAAACACCGAAGTCGACAAGACGGTTATCGACAAGATTGCCGAGCCGCTGACGCATATGATCCGCAATGCCGTCGACCACGGCATCGAAAGCCCGGAAAAGCGCACCGCCGCCGGCAAGGATCCCGAGGGTACGATCAAGCTCACCGCGAAGCATCGTTCGGGCCGCATCCTGATCGAACTGCAGGACGACGGCGGCGGCATCAACCGCGAACGCGTCAAGCAGAAGGCAATCGACAATGACCTGATCTCGCCGGACGCCAACCTGTCCGACGAGGAGATCGACAACCTGATCTTCGCGCCGGGCTTCTCGACCGCAGACCAGATCTCGGACATCTCCGGTCGCGGCGTCGGCATGGACGTCGTCAAGCGTTCGATCCAGGCGCTCGGTGGTCGCATCAGCATCACATCGAAGCCGGGCCAGGGCTCCGTCTTCACCATGAGCCTGCCGCTGACGCTTGCCGTTCTCGACGGCATGGTCGTCACGGTCGCTGGCCAGACACTCGTCGTGCCGCTGACGGCGATTGTTGAAACGCTGCAGCCTGAGGCTTCGGCTATCCACTCCTTCGGTGCCAGCCATCGCCTGATCTCGATCCGCAACTCCTTCTGCCCGCTGGTCGATGTCGGTCGCATCCTGAACTTCCGCGCAACCCAGGCCAATCCGGTCGAAGGTGTTGCCCTGCTCGTCGAATCCGAAGGCGGCGGTCAGCGCGCGCTCATGGTCGATGCGATCCAGGGCCAGCGTCAGGTCGTCATCAAGAGCCTCGAGGCGAACTACACCCACGTTCCGGGCATTGCTGCGGCAACCATCCTGGGCGACGGTCGCGTCGCGCTCATTCTCGATGTCGACGCAGTCGTGGGCGCTTCGCGCGGCCAGGCGCTGAGACAGGAAGTATCCCTGGCGGCGGCGGGTTAAGTTATGTCCTATATCGTGAAAAATCTGAGCGAAGGGCACCGCGAGCTGATCGCGTTCCGCGTCGGCGATCAGGAGTTTTGCGTCAATGTCATGTCGGTTCGCGAGATCCGCGGCTGGACGCCGGCAACGGCCATGCCGCACTCGCCTTCCTACATGAAGGGGGTCATCAACCTGCGTGGCGCCGTGCTGCCGATCATCGATCTATCGGCCCGTCTCGGCATGAAGCCGACCGAACCGACGCAGCGCCATGTCATTATTGTGGCTCAAGTTCACCGAAAAGTAGTTGGTCTGCTTGTAGATGCGGTGTCGGATATACTGACTGTTAGTGAAGACAACGTACAGCCAACGCCCGAGATCGCGTCCGAACTGCAGCGTCAGTTCGCGCGCGGGATCATGGCGATCGAAAAACGTCTGATCTGCCTGTTGGAACTGGAAGCCATATTCCCTGACGCGGAAAGCGAAGCTGCATGAGTGTCTTGAGTGCAAAAGATGTAAGACCGGGGAGCCCCGATGAGGTTCTGGCGAGCGGCGAATACCCGCTGACGCGCCGCGACCTCACGGAAATCGCCGCGATGATCTACTCGGATGCGGGCATCTTCCTCAACGAGACCAAGGCATCGCTGGTCTATTCGCGTCTTTCCAAGCACATTCGCAATCTCGGCCTATCCGGCTTCCGCGAATACTGTTCGCTGGTGTCTTCGCAGGCGGGTGCTGGGCCGCGCCGCGAAATGCTGTCGCATCTGACGACCAATTTCACGCGCTTCTTTCGTGAAAACCATCACTTCGAGCATATGCGCGATCACGTGCTGCCGGAGCTGTTGCAGCGTGCCAAGTCGGGCGGTCGCGTCCGCATCTGGTCGGCCGCCTCGTCGGATGGCCAGGAGCCCTATTCGATCGCGCTGACAGTGCTGTCGATGATGCCGAATATCGCCGATTACGATTTCAAGATCCTCGCCACCGATATCGATCCGAAGATTCTCGCCATCGCCCGCGCCGGCGCCTACGACGAGAACGCGCTCGAAACCGTTTCGCCCGCCATGCGCAAGCAGTGGTTCAGCGAAGTCAATATCGACGGGCGCCGCAAGTTCCAGGTCGATGACCGCGTCAAGCGGCTGATCACCTATAACGAGCTCAACCTGATGGCCCAGTGGCCGTTCAAGGGCAAGTTCGACATCATCTTCTGCCGCAACGTCGTGATCTATTTCGACGAGCCGACCCAGATGAAGATCTGGTCGCGCTTCGCCGAGCTCATGCCCGAGGGCGGTCATCTCTATATCGGCCATTCCGAGCGGGTGTCCGGCGATTCCAAGCATGTCTTCGACAATATCGGTATCACCACATACCGCTATACGACCAAGGGCTTTGGGAGGAAGGGATGAGCATGGCGGCACGTGTTCTCGTTGTTGACGATTCTCCCACCATGCGCGGTCTCATCACCGCCGTGCTGCAGTCCGATCCTGACGTCGATGTCATCGGCCAGGCCGGCGACGCCATGGAAGCGCGCGAGGCGATCAAGAAGCTCAATCCCGATGTCGTGACGCTCGATATCGAGATGCCGAACATGAACGGCCTCGATTTTCTCGAGAAGATCATGCGTCTTCGCCCGATGCCCGTCATCATGGTGTCGACGCTGACGCATCGCGGCACCAACGCCACATTGGCGGCACTGGAGATCGGCGCGTTCGATTGCGTGAGCAAGCCGCAGCCAGGCGACATGCGCCCCTTCGCCGATCTCGCCGAGAAGGTGAAGGCGGCCGCCCGCTCGCAGCGCCGCCCGATCATGGCCCCGCAGCCCGTAACACCGCCGCCCGCGGTCGCGGATTATCGCGTCGGCCGCAAGGTGGTCGCGATCGGTTCCTCGACCGGTGGCGTGGAAGCGCTGATCACCGTGCTGCAGAAATTCCCGGCCAACTGCCCGCCGACCGTGATCACGCAGCACATGCCGTCGACTTTCACCAAGAGCTTCGCGGAGCGGCTGAACCGCCTCTGCGCTCCTGTCGTGCAGGAAGCGACGGATGGCGCTCGGCTCGAGATCGGCAAGATCTATCTGGCGCCCGGCGGCGAGCGGCACTTGCAGGTGGTCAATCCATCGGCGCCCTGCTGCCGCCTTGTCGAGCGCGCGCCGGTAAACGGCCATCGCCCCTCGGTCGATGTTCTCTTTGATTCGGTCGCCGAGCTTGCGGGTCGCAATGCTGTCGGCGTGATCCTGACCGGAATGGGCCGCGACGGCGCCGCCGGTCTCCTGAAAATGCGCCATGCAGGCGCCCGTACCCTCGGACAGAACGAAAAGACCTCGGTGGTCTACGGGATGCCGAGGGTAGCTTTCGAACTGGGGGCTGTCGAACAACAGCTGCCACTCAACGCCATTGGCGAAGAAATCTTGAAGATGACCGCCCGTAAGGAAGGAACTGACTAATGTCACTCGCAGAGAAAATCAAAGTTCTGATCGTTGACGATCAGGTCACCAGCCGCCTGCTGCTCAGCGACGCGCTGACCCAGCTCGGCTTCAAGCAGATCACCGCCGCCGGCGATGGCGTGCAGGGCATGAAGATCATGGCCCAGCAGCCGCACCACCTGGTCATCTCTGACTTCAACATGCCCAACATGGACGGTCTCGGCTTCTTGCAGGCTGTTCGCAGCAATCCGACGACCAAGAAGGCGGCGTTCATCATCCTCACCGCGCAGGGCGACCGCGCGTTGGTCACCAAGGCGGCAGCACTCGGCGCCAACAACGTCCTGGCCAAGCCCTTCACCATCGAGAAGATGAAGGCGGCCATCGAGGCCGTATTTGGAGCATTGAAATGACGATCGAGGTTGCGGCCCGCCGTGTTCATATCATTCAGGGCGAATGGAAGGTCCTGAATGATCCGAACGCGGTCTTGACGACCATTCTTGGCTCGTGTGTGGCTGCATGCCTACGGGATCCTGTGGCCGGCGTGGGAGGGATGAACCACTTCCTTCTGCCGGGCAACGCCACGACGCCTATGACGGGGGGAGATGCCACGCGCTATGGCGTGCATCTCATGGAACTGCTGATCAACGGTCTCTTGAAGCAGGGCGCGCGTCGCGACCGCCTGGAAGCCAAGATCTTCGGAGGAGCGAAGACGATTTCGACATTCTCGAATGTCGGGGAACAGAATGCCGCTTTTGCCACGCAGTTTCTGAAGGATGAAGGCATCCCCATCGTCGGTTCAAGCACCGGCGGCGATCACGGGCGCAAACTCGAGTTCTGGCCGGTTTCCGGTCGCGCTCGGCAGTACCCGCTCACAGGTGCCGAAACCCAGAAGACCGTCGCGCTCGAACAGCGTCCGGTTGCTCCGCAGAAGCCAGTTGAAACCAGTATCGAATTCTTCTGAGCCGAGGTCCTAATGAATGTGAATGCGCAGGCGGATCAGCCGTCGCCGGTCGAAGCACTGCCCGATATCCTGATGCGGGTCGTGTCCGAACTGCACGATGTCGCCTATCTGATTGAACGGATCGAGCCTCAGCTTCTGGAAATCGGCGGCGAGAATCTGCTGAACGCCCCTGAAAGCATGAAGGTCCTGCAGGGGATCGATCTTGCCGTGCAGAAGGCGCGCGGCATCGCCGAATTCATCGACACGATAACCGGCGAGATCTCCAATGAATGGATGGTCGACGTCGCAACCGCGCTCAGCCTCGTGAAGCTCAGCGAGATGCAGCGCGCACTGGGCGGTGGCGGCATGCGCCATGGTCATTCCCAGCCGATCAACAAGGCAGCCGGCGACTTCGATTTCTTCTAGAGCCTTTCCTGGTTGGCTTCAGGCCAATCGGGAAAGCTCTGGCCGGCCCTCTTACTTAAACGTCAATACGAAACGCTCGCACAAGTTTCGGCTTCTATAGGTCAAATTAGGCGATAGGCCTGCTTTGTCTGTAAAGATCGTGCGAGAACAGAATGAATCTGTTAAATCAATTACTTCCGGTTATTAGGAACTTCAGTTCCCTTGGGCGGAATCGCCTGCTGGCGTTGGCCGGCATCGGGGTGGTTTCCGTGGCGCTCATTCTCGGCGCCGCTCTATTGGTGAATAAACCCGCTCAGGAAACGCTCTATGTCGGGCTTGATTCGTCCGATTTGAACCAGATCAGCATTGCGCTCGCAGAATCGAACATTGCGTTCCAGGTCGGTTCCGACGGTTCGAGCATCACCGTGCCCGCCGGCATGACCGGCAAGTCGCGTCTGCTGCTCGCCGAAAAGGGCCTGCCCAACAGCAACAATGCCGGCTATGAACTCTTCGACAAGGTCGGCTCGCTCGGCCTGACCTCCTTCATGCAGGAAGTCACCCGCGTTCGCGCGCTGGAAGGTGAGATTGGCCGCACGATCCAATCCATCTCCGGCGTATCGGCGGCACGCGTTCATATCGTCATGCCCGAGGTCGGCAATTTCCGCCGCGCCGAGCAGAAGCCGACGGCATCCGTCATGCTTCGAGCGAGTGCCTCGACCGGCCGCGCCGCGGCAAGCTCCATCCGTCACCTCGTCGCCTCGGCCGTGCCGGGGCTCGATGTTGGTGACGTGACCATTCTCGATTCCGCCGGCCAGCTGCTCGCCTCCGGCGACGAGGCCAGCAACAGCAACCTTAACCGCTCGCTCGGCATCGTCCAGAACGTTCAGTCCGAGATCGAATCCAACATCGACAAGGCGCTCGCGCCGTTCCTGGGGATGGACAACTTCCGCTCCAGCGTCACCGCCGACCTGAACACGGACGCCCAGCAGATCCAGGAAACCGTTTACGATCCGGAATCCAAGGTCGAGCGCTCCGTGCGCTCCACGAAGGAAGCGGCCCAGTCGCAGCAGACAGCCAACGACAACGCCACCACCGTCCAGCAGAACGTGCCGCAGGCCGCTCCTCCGTCTGGTGGCTCGAGCGGACCGGCCTCGCAGGACAAGTCCGACAAGAAGGAAGAGCAGACCAACTACGAGATCAACAGCAAGACCACGGCGACCACGCGTAACAGCTACAAGGTCGAGAAGCTGTCGATCGCTGTCGTGGTCAACAAGGGCCGTATCGCGAAGATGGTCGGCGAGCCTGTCGACCAGGCGAAGATCGATGCCTATCTCGCCGAGATGCAGAAGATTGTTTCGTCCGCTTCCGGCATCCGCACCGATCGCGGCGACGTGGTCACCGTCACGGCCATGGACTTCCTCGAAAACCAGCTTCTTGAGGAAACCGGTTCCGGCGTCCGTGTCATGGACATGCTGAGCCGCAACCTCGCCGGCATCATCAACTCGCTCGCCTTCGTGGTCGTCGCCTTCCTGGTCATCTGGATGGGTGTCCGTCCGATGGTCCGCAGCATGAACGGTGGCGGTGCCGCAATCGCCGGCGACACCTCGATCGAAAGCGCCGGCCTCGAACTTCCGGACTTCGCGCCTGCTGGCGACGCCAGCGGCGGGGCCCTCATGGACGGCTTCGGCTCGGACTTCGGCTTCGACAGCACGGAAGATCTCCTCAGCCTCGGCGACGACGACGGCAGCTTCAATCGCCGGGTCAAGGAAGGGCCGGAGCGCAAGCTTGCCCGGATGGTCGAGATCAACGAGGAACGCGCAGCGAAAATCCTCAGGAAATGGGCGGTCGACAACGCCGCATAGAAAAAGGGCCGGGAAACCGGCCCTTATCTTTTTTGGCACATCGCAAGCACGAAAACGGTGCATGACTCGCGTTTGACGCGAATCGTATTGCCATATGGCCTCGAATCATCTTAGCTTACTATAACTTCTAAGAGATGAATTCCTTGTGCGAATCGCCGCACAGTTCGCGACAAAAGTAAATCCCCAGAACTCGGAGATGGTGATTTGCTTTCATTGACGTAACCTTGGATGATTCGCGGGGAAGGTGCATTTCTTTGCTGACAGACGTGATCAAGCTTTTTTCGTGATAGGTTCTCAGCCTCAGGAATTGCCAATGGACATGCAGATATTGCAAGCTCTCAAGAGCGAAACGAGGACAGGGAACTTCGTCGGGATTGCTGCGACCAACCTGTCATCGCGCTCGGAACTCATTGCCCAGCTGTGTGAGATAGCGGGCACGGGAAGGTTGCAGCCGGGGCTGCGCATCCTGACCGATTACGTGGGGGCTTCGCACTATCTCCTGGCGCGCGCTGATTTGCTGCAGGAAGCCGGCCTCGATTTCGTGGTCTCGTCCGATTGGCCATTCGATCTCGTCACCAATCTCGCAGAGGCGTTCGTGGGCGGTTTCGGTCGCGCCACCGAGCTTGAGAAGTGCATGCAGCTCTTCCAGCCGCATTTCGCCGTCTTGCCTGACACGGCTGACGTTCCCGATGGTGCAAGCCGCCAATATTGCTCGCTGATGTTCAATATCGGGCGTTCGCGCCTGGCGCTGATGTTCCTGTTTGACGATGGCTTCATCCTCTCGCAGGAGCGCCTCAGGGACGTCGGCCTTCTCACGGCCTATTACACCAGCCTGCTGCAGTACAGCGGTACCAAGTCTGATCGCGATTTCGAACTGACCGATCGCGAGCTCGAGTGTCTCTTCTGGATCGCCGAAGGCAAGACCAGCGACGAAATCGCGATGATCCTCGGCATCTCGCGAAACACGATCAACAACTACATTACCAGCGTCATGCGCAAGACGGCGACGAAGACCCGTTCCGAAGCCATCGCTTTCGCGGTCAGAAACAACCTGGTGTAAGGAGGGCGCGCTCATGGCATATGCATCGGGCCGGTCGATCAGCAGCTCCGACACCATCTCGCGCTCCACGCGCGCCAACAGGGTCAGCAGCCGATCCGATCTCTTCCCGCGTCTGGTCGCCATGCAGAAGCTCGCCGACGCGCAGAACTTCGCGGTCTACCGCATGTCCGGCTCCGGCCTCCCGGCCAAGCAGCGCCTGATCTGCGAGCTGGAGAACTGGGGTTCGGCCAATGCCTCGCTGCACAAGAACTTTGTCGATGCCTATGGCGACGCGCTGATCGAGCACGTCGAGAAGTCGCTTCTGCCGCTCGCATGGGCCGGCAGCCATGATCGCAGCTTCCCCGGCGCCATCGGCATGGCGCCATTCGTCGTGCGTCTTCCAGATGGCCTCGTGCCGTTCTCCGGTCTTGCTTTCCCTGTTCGCCTCGGCGCGATCGGCAATGGCTTCGTCGTCTTCACCGGCGATGATCTCGATCCGCCGAACGAGATGGTCGTCGAGCTGCATGGCCGCGCCTGCCAGGTGATGATTGATCTGCTGTCGCTCGACGAGCGTCGCGTCGCCGCCGCCGAAGCGCTCAGCGAACGCGAGATCGCCTGCCTGCAGCTCGCGGGTGATGGCCGCATCAGCGAAGAAATCGCCGACAAGCTTGGTCTGTCGGTGCACACCGTCAACGCCTATCTAGGCTCGGCGACGATCAAGCTGGATTCGGTCAACCGCATCCAGGCGATCGCCAAGGCAATCCGGCTCGGCTACATCAGCTGAGACATGCTTTCTGCGGAATAGTTAGCTCGCGAGCGCCTGAAGCGGCGGCACATTGTAGCGCGCCTGGTTGAGGCTGTGCTCGAGAAACGCCGTGTTTTCGTGCGGATTCGCCGAAGGGTTCTCGAAAGCGATGTGGTTGATCTCGATGCCGGCATGCTCGGCGGCGAGCGTCAGCTGCGCGTAGACGGTCACGCCGCGCGGCTTGATCTCCAGGTCGATGACAACCTCGGGCTTGCCGCCCCATTCGAGCGTATAGCTGCCGCCATGGCCGAAATTGACCGTGCCGGGATGGAAGAACATCTCGGCTGCCGAGGAAACGAGGTCTGAAAGATTGCCGTAATACTCAAATCGCAGGATCGAAATCAGGTCCGAAGCGTCCAGCAGCCGCAATTCGGTGGCGACCGGGCTGATTGCTTCGGCAAGAATCTTCTCGCGCTGGGCAGAGTAGGGGCATTTTTTCATTCGTTTATCTTACCCGGTTGTTCTTGGCCTGCGCCGCGTACACCCGATGAATGAGTTCCGCGACGGCCTTGTAGAATACTGACGGGATGACACTATCCACCGAGACTTGCGCAAACATGGAGCGCGCAAGCGGCGGATCTTCGAAAACCGGTATTCCGTTCGTCTCGGCGATCTCTCTGATTTTTAACGCAATTAGGTCCTGGCCCTTGGCAACGACGATCGGCGCGTCGTTTTCCTCGCGCACATAGCGCAGTGCAACGGCAAAGTGGGTCGGGTTGGCGATGACCATGGTGGCGCGCGGCACGTTGGCGATCATGCGGCGCCTTGCGCGGTCGCGCATCAGCGCGCGCTGGCGGCCCTTCACGAATGGGTCGCCCTGCGATTGCTTGTTTTCTTCCTTGATTTCGTGACGCGACATCTTCAGCTCGGTGAACCAGTGATAGCGCGTCCAGAAGAAGTCGACGATCGCCACCAGCGCGGTCGCGATCAGCACCACCAGCGTGATCTTCTGCATGGCAGACATCATGCGGGTGAAGATCGTCGTCGGGTCGGAAAATATCGCATCGATCGACGCGAAGTAGTCGCTGCGCAGCATGAGCACCATGACAACGCCGACGATGACGATCTTCGTCAGCGATTTGCCGAACTCGATGAGGCCCTGCAGGCTGAAGAGCCGCGACCAGCCCTTGGCCGGCGATATGCGCGACCATTGCGGCCTGATCCGCTCGAGAATTGGCACCGGCAGGTTCTGGCCGATCGAAGCGGCAACGCCGAACACCATGAAGAGAATCATCGCCGGCGCGAGCAACTGCGCGCAGACCCAGCCGAGGTGGACGAAGAGCGACAGGACATCAGGCCCGGTGTCGATCTTCCACTGGTCCGGCTGCTCGAAAATATCCTTCAGAGATGCCCCGACGGCGCTGAGCCCGTTCGGCAGGAAGAAGATCAGATAGATGTAGGTGGCGAGGACCGTGGCGAAGAGGGGCAGTTCGCGCGAGAAGGGGGTATTGCCTTTCTCAGCCGCGTCGCTTTGCTTTTTCGCGGTAGGCGCTTCTGTTTTACTGTCCTTGTCGTCGTCCGCCACGGTCGCGACTCCTACTCAAAAGAAAAGGCCGCGCCAGCGCGCGACCCTTGCTTTTGTAGTCCCCGTGGGTGCCGCGATCAATCGCGGCGTTCGTCTCGGGCCTACCTGTACACAGTAACAGCGGCTTAGGCGGCGGCCGCACCTTCGGCTTCGCCTTCCTTGAGCTGGATCTGGCCGGAATTGGCCAAACGAATCGCTTCCTGCGCAATGGCGCGGCGTGCGATCGCGATCTCGCGCGGGTTGATGCCCGTCGTGCCGCTCTGCAGGTCGGATTCGATCATGCGGCGCTGACGCGGGCTGATCGAGGCGAGAACGGCTTCCTTCATCTCCGAAGAGGAGCCACGCAGCGCCATGGTCAGGATATCCGCGGAAATGTCGTTCAGCAGCATGACGCGGCTGCGCTGCGGCATGATCATCAGGTCTTCGAACAGGAAGATCTTCGGACGAACCTTGTTGACCGATTCGCGGCTGATCGATTCGAGCGACGTCAGCAAGGTGTCGACCTGCGGCTTGTCCATCTCGTTCATCAGTTCGGCAACCTTCGTCGAGCCGATCGAATTCTTCTCGGCGTCGATCTCGGCGAGCAGTGTCATGACCTGCTTTTCGATGATCTGCGCGGCCTTCGGGCTCACGGACTTCAGGTTGACGGTACGGTTCATGATGTCGGCGCGGCGGCCGTCGGGGATCTGCATCAGCACCTTGGCGCCGAAGGAAGAGGGCATCATGGAAAGGATGTAGGCGACCGTCTGCGGGTGTTCGCGCAGGAGGAACTTGCCGATAAAAGCAGGGTCGCCTTCGCCCAGCCGGTCCCAGATCGAGGTTTCATAGGCCTGGAACGCCGTCCGGCGGCCAAGCAGGCTGTCGACTTCGTCGGGCGTCAGCCCTTCTTCGAGGATGCTTTCGATCGCCTTGGCGTTGTCCATCAGACCTGCACCTTCGGTGAACAGATCCTCGAACTCGGCCACGAGGCCGAGCAGCTCATCCGGCGGGATCGCGCGCAGAGCCTGCGCGGATCCGATAATCGTCTGCAGTTCGGCCTGCGTGAAATACTTCAACAGTCTGCCAGCAACCCCTTTCCCCATCGCGAGGAGAACGGCCGCTGCTTTCTCAGCCTGGGTCAACGGTTTCTCGGCAAGAGCGCCGCCGAAATCGTCAAAGTCCATCATGGTCTAACCTCTCCGTCCCTACAGCGGGATCAGGCTTTCTTAGTACCTAAAACTTCAATCAGTTTTACGCCAAAACGTGTGTCGTCATTTTCGAGAACGGTGATCTCGCCGCGCGCGATCTTGCGGCCATTCACCATGATTTCGACCGGCTCGCCGATCTTCTTGTCCAGCGCGATCGTGGCGCCTTCGTTCAGGTTCATCAGGCCCGAGACCTGCATGCGGCTGCTGCCGAGCATGATCTGAACATCGATCGGGATGTCCATGATCAGATCCATGTTCGACTGCATCGCGCTGCCGAGCGGGGCTGCAACGCCAGGGGTCGCCGAGCTGTCGCCAAAATCGGAAACGCCGCCGAAGTCAGAGGAGCCGCCGAAATCGCCGCCACCAAAGTCGGTATCGGTGCCGGTGTCCAGATCGCCGCCGAAGGCCGACAGATCGGTGCCGCCGCCAAACGCGTCGAGATCGCCGCCGCCGAAATCGGGCATGCCGCCGTCCGCGTCGGTCTTCAGAACGCCACGCAGGTCATCGATAGCCTGATCAAGCTCGGCTTCGTTGCCTGGTTGCTCGAGATCGGTGCTCTTTGTTTTTTTCGTCGCCATGAAATCACTATTCCAGTTGAAACTTGCCTCAACCTGCCTTGAGGGGCAGGGGCCGAAATCGGTTAATTCATTAAGTAGCGGATGAGGTCGTCATCCGAGTTGATCGTATCCTTCACCCGGACGGTATAATTCTCGCCCGAGCGCCCCAACTCGCACACATAGAGCTCTTTGCTGTTGGCACTGACATCGACGCGCACGTCACCGCTGTCGAGGAAAGGAATGACGTCGCCAGCCGCGAGCTTGGAGATCGTGCGCAGCGTCAGCTCCTGAAGGCGGACTTTTGCTTCCAGCGTCACCTGCGAGCGGCGGACCTGCTCGCTCATCTGCTCCGTCCATTCCGACGAATTGGCCGACGCGTTCTTGGCGCGCGGCACGACAACCGTCGTCTTCAAGAGCGCTGCCTGCGGAACGATCAGCGAGAATTCCGATGTGATGCCTGACAGCGTGATCGACATGTTGATCGCCGCGGCGAATTCATCCGGCTTGTCGTCCGGCGCCTTTGGCCGCGTCTCGGCGGCGTGCGGCAGCTCGAGGCTGGGCTCGAACCCGCCTGGCGCGTTGACAGCCGAGCGCAGGACGTTGGCGATCTTTTCGAACACCGTGACGGCCAGTTCCAGTTCGATGATCGAGAGCAGGCGGTCCGCCGGCTGCTCGACAGTCTCGGGTGATGCGCCGAGCAGATGCTCCATCAGCGTGATGACGAAACCGTTGCCGCAGGACAGCGTGAAGTCGGGCGACCAGTTGCGAAGCGATCCGTCGACCAGTGTGACGCTCTCTCCGAGATCGGCGACCAGGTCGTGCTTGTAGCCGGCGTGGCAGCCGAGATAGTTGACCTGCACGTCGAGGTCGGTCTCGCTCTTGATGACATCGGGGAGAAACACCCGGTAGACGTCGCCGAAGGCGGCGCAGAGCTTTTCCACCGTCGCCTTGTCGCCCAGCCGGCCTGTCAGCTTCGCGAGCAGCGCGTCGTCCATCAATGGTTTCTGGAGTTGAGCGTTCATGTCCGTTTAGGCCGCCTTGTTCTCGCCACCGGGGTTCATCATTTCCTGCTCGACGGCGTCGATCGAAGGACGCTCGTAGGCCGAGATCGTCTTGCGGCCGTATTCGAGAGCAACCTGCGGAACCGAGCCGTTCATGTAGGCAAGCAGCGTCTGCTTGACGATGACGTAGAGGCGGTGCTGCTTGGAACGCACGATCTTGATCTGCGAGGTGATCGGCGAGCATACGCAGTAGGAAAGCAGAATGCCGAGGAAGGTACCGACGAGCGCCGAGCCGATCAGGTGACCGAGAACTTCAGGCGAATCGTTGATGTGCGCCATGGCCTTGATGACGCCGAGAACGGCCGCGACGATACCGAT
Organism: Rhizobium sp. 16-449-1b; assembly: GCF_017741935.1. Classification (GTDB taxonomy): domain Bacteria; phylum Pseudomonadota; class Alphaproteobacteria; order Rhizobiales; family Rhizobiaceae; genus Rhizobium. Next base: position 52,547 of record NZ_JAGHMH010000003.1, read on the forward strand.
TGCCGGGAAGGCGTCGCCCATCGTCTGGATGGCGTGGTAGGGCTTCATCTTGTCGTGAAGGATCGTGTTGATCTCTTCGTCCATCAGCGCTTCGATTTCGTGGCTGCGGGCGTTGCCGATGATGATCAGGCGAACGTAGTCACAGATGAACGCGGTGATTTCCTTGTTCTTCAGGATGGTCGGCGCGGACTGGAAGATCGACGATTCGGCCGGATTGTCGATGTGAGCTTCGATCTCGTTGCGCGACTTCGTGCGCAGGTCGCGCATCAGCGAATAGAGAACGCCGAGCGTGTCGAGGTAGTTGCGCTCTTTCGGAACCGAATGCTTGAAGGCTTCCCCAAGCGCCTTGCCCGAGTCTTTCACGACCTTCATCGGGTTGGCCATGATGAAGCTGCCGATGCCGGCGCCGCCGATGATGACGAGCTCGAAGGGCTGCCAGAGCGCGTCGATGTGACCGCCCATGGCCATGAAGCTGCCGACGATACAGCCGCAGACAATCACAAATCCGATAATGATATTCATCGCCAGTCCAAACCTGATCGTTATTTTCAACCGAAGGAATAGGAGCGCTGGCTTGCGTGAGGCTGATCCTTGCCTTGACGATTAAGCTTTCCGGCAAGCTTTTTGCCAAGCATTCCAGATGCCAGCTTCGCGCAAGGATTTGCTGACAATCTATTGGTGACGAATGGGCCACCATGCCCATGTCTGAGATGCCGCCTCAGCGGGATCGGGGTCGAACACACTGCAAACGCCCTGGTTTCGTAACGTTCATCGCCAATGCCAGGAGCCTACCCCGATGCAATCCGGTCTTTATGTTTCGCTGTCGTCGCAGATGGCACTTATGCGTCGCCTCGACACGATCGCGGACAACCTGGCGAACGTGAACACGACCGGCTTCCGCGGCACCGAGGTCAAGTTCAACCAGCTGATTGGCGATACCGACAACAAGCTCAACGCGAAGATCGCCTATGTTTCGCAAGGCAACGACTACCTGTCCGCCGACAATGGTGAAATGAACCACACCGGCAACATGCTCGATTTCGCGATCAAGGGCGATGCCTGGTTCTCGCTCGACACGCCAGCCGGCCGGGTTCTGACCAAGGATGGCCGCTTCACGCTGACCGATAACGGTGAGCTGGTCTCGGTGCGCGGATATCCGGTGCTCGACACCGGCGGCGGGCCGATCATGCTCGACAGAACCGCTGGCGAGCCGAAGGTCGGCGCCGACGGCATGATCTACCAGAACAACCGGCAGGTCGCCGCGCTGGGCCTCTTCGAGGCGGATATCTCCAAGGGTTATCTCCGCTATGAGAACAGCGGCATCATGACCACCCAGACGCCGACCGCCGTTGTCGACCGCTTCAATGTCGGCGTCCAGCAGGGCTATCTCGAAAATTCGAACGTCAACGCGATGCGCGAAATCACCCAGCTGATCGAGGTCAACCGTGCCTTTGAAAGCATGACCTCGCTCACCAAGGACAGCGAATCCTCCTTCGGCGAAGCCATCAAGACGCTGGGCGGTAGCCGCTAAGCGGAAGGTTTGATCCATGGGCAATGAACAGCTGACCGAGGCGGCGCTTTCCAAGAAGCTCACCCATCTCGAAGCGCTCTCCGCACGCTACGCCAATCCCGATTTCATGATCGCCCCCGGCGGCCATGTGCAGACCATCGCGACCGGTCACTACACGGTCACGGGCCTGTCGCGCCATCTGCGTCTGGGAGAGTTCGTCGCCCACAAGTCGGCGACGGGCGTGCATCTCGGTGAAGTCGTACGCGTCGAGCCGGATCTTGCCTATGTCTGCCCCATCGAGCCGGGCGAACCGATCGGCGTTCACGATACCGTCATCCGCAAGGGCGCCTTCCGCATCGCGCCGTCTGACAGCTGGTGCGGCCGGACCATCAGCTCGCTCTGCGAGCCGATCGATGGCAAGGGCCCCGTCGTCGAGGGACTGAAGCGCCGCTCTATCTCCAACACGGCGCCGCCCTCGATGACACGCCAGCGTGTCGAGAAGGGCTTCAAGACCGGCGTGCGCGCGATCGACATCTTCTCGCCGCTTTGCCTCGGCCAGCGTCTCGGCATTTTCGCCGGCTCGGGCGTCGGTAAGTCGACGCTGCTCTCCATGCTTGCCCGCGCGGACGCCTTCGACAAGGTCGTGATCGCGCTCGTTGGCGAACGTGGCCGCGAAGTGCGCGAATTCATCGAGGATACGCTCGGCGCCGACATGCAGAAATCGGTTGTCGTGGTTGCGACCAGCGACGAAAGCCCGATGCTGCGCAAGATGGCGCCGCTGACGGCCATCACCATCGCCGAGCATTTCCGCGACCAGGGGGACAACGTCCTCCTGATCGTCGATAGCGTCACGCGCTTCGCCCACGCGATCCGCGAAGTCGCGACCGCTTCCGGCGAGCCGCCGATCGCGCGCGGCTATCCGGCCTCCGTCTTCACCGAACTGCCGCGCTTGCTTGAGCGCGCCGGCCCCGGCCCCGAGGGCACCGGCACAATCACCGCAATCATTTCGATCCTCGTCGATGGCGACAATCACAACGATCCGATCGCCGACTCCACCCGCGGCATTCTCGACGGCCACCTCGTGCTCCAGCGTAGCCTCGCTGACGAAGGCCGCTATCCGCCGATCGATCCGCTCGCATCGATCTCGCGTCTGGCCCGCAAGGCCTGGACGCCGGATCAGGAGAAGCTCGTCTCGCGCCTCAAGGCGCTTGTGCATCGCTACGAGGAAACCCGCGATCTTCGCCTGATCGGCGGTTACCGGCAGGGCGCCGATCCGGATCTCGACATGGCGGTCAAGCAGGTGCCCGTCATTTACGACGTATTGAAGCAATCCCCCGGCGATCAGCCATCCCCGGATTCCTTCGCCGATCTGGCGGGAGCCCTGAAGGCGGCTGCCGGCATCGGCAACCAGCCGGTACGCAGATAGCGAATTAGAAGATAGCCGACGCTTGAAGATAGAAAGACTAGATGTGACCGATTTCGACGATGACGAAAAGATTCCGCCGCTGAAGCCGCAGGGCCGTCGCAGGTCGACGTTCAACGATCGCGTTCTCACGGTCGCGGGTCTGCTGCTCGCCGGCGCATCCGCGATCTTTCCGTGGTACGTGTTCTTCAACGAAAACAAGTTCGGCCTCAATGTCGCCGAGGGCGACCGAACGCGCGACCTGCCGAACTGGCCGGCGCGCAATGTCTTCAGCGTTTCACCGCTGGCGATGGCCAACAGGAACCCGCCGGAAGTAAAGCCAGAGGTCCCGGTCGACCCGCTGACGACGGCAACGGTCTCCTCCATCGGCAAGGAAGACAACAAGGGCGCCCCCGCCGAAGATCAGCCGTTCCCCGGCAAGTCGGCCTTCCGCCTGCTGCATGTCGCCAACGGCCGTGCGCTGATCGAGGATACATCGGGCATGTATGTCGTTCGCGTCGGCTCGATCCTGCCGGATGAGAGCCGCCTCGCCACGCTCGAGCAGCGCGACGGAAAATGGGTGATCATCACGTCTCGGGGTGAAGTTTACTGACGTCGTGGACGTCGGGACGGCATCGGCTTTTCAAGGCTCCTCCGCACAGCGGGGGAGCCTTTTTCGTCTGTCCCGATCCCAGCTCGCCCTTATGAAGCAAGAACGCATTCTCCGTAAGTCTGACGCAAGATTACCGACCTAGGTTCGGGGCAGTAAAAAGGAGAGTTCCATGCAACCGATTCAACTGTTCGACTTGGCCTCGCGGCAGGCGGAATGGCTGTCGATTCGTCAGGAAGTCGTTGCCGGCAACATCGCGAACGTCAACACGCCAAAGTATCGCGCCAAGGACATCACGCCTTTTCAGGCTGTTCTCGACAATTCGGACGTGGCGATGGCGCGGACCAACGCCGCACATCTGAGCGGCAACGATCTCAGCACCAAGAACGACATCGACGTCAAGGATGCGGCGCTTGATGAAGAAATGGGCGTGCAGGAATCGGGCAACACGGTTGGTCTCGCCGAGGAGCTCTCCAAGGCTGGCGAAATCAAGCGCCAATATGAGCTGAACACCTCGCTCGTGGGGTCATTCAACCGATTGATGCTTATGACGGTGAAGAGCTAAAAACATGGATCCTTTGTCAGCCGCTTCCAAAATCGCAGCCTCCGGCCTGGAGGCGCAGTCGACGCGTCTTCGCATCGTCTCCGAAAACATCGCAAACTCTCGCTCCACGGGGGATACCCCTGGCGCTGATCCTTACCGCCGCAAGACCATAACCTTCGGCGAAGCCATGGATCGCGCAACGGGCGTAACGACGGTCAACGTCAAGAAACTGGGCGTCGATGAATCGAAGTTCAGCACCGAATTCGATCCCAACAATCCTGCTGCGGACGCCAAGGGCGTGGTCAAGCTTCCGAACGTCAACATGCTGGTCGAGATGGCCGACATGCGTGAGGCAAACCGCTCCTACGACGCCAACCTGCAGGTCATCAAGCAAACCCGCGATCTCGTTTCATCGACAATCGACCTTCTGAAGAGCCAATAATGATTAACAGCATAAACAGCCTCAGCTCCCTGTCGGTAACACGTGATCTGAGCGGCGTCGATCTCGGCAAATCCCAGGCCTCGTCGTCCGCCCAAAGCGCCACCAACGACGCCAGCTTCGCATCTGTCCTCGGCAATGCGGCCACCAACGCTGTCAATTCGATCAAGGGCGCTGAAAACATGTCCTTCGAAGGCATCAAAGGCACCGCGACGACGCGTGAAGTCGTCGACGCCGTGATGCAGGCGCAGCAGACCCTTCAGACCGCGATTGCCATTCGAGACAAGGTCGTTTCGGCCTTCCTCGAAGTAACCAAGATGCAGATGTAGTTGATTTTAAGGATTGAGCCATGAGAGCGCTTGCCATTGCAGCAACGGGCATGGATGCCCAGCAGACCAATCTTGAGGTCATCGCGAACAACATCGCGAACATCAACACCACAGGCTTCAAGCGCGCCCGCGCCGAGTTTACGGATCTGCTCTACCAGACCGAACGTGCGCAGGGCGTTTCCAACCGCGCCAACCAGGCGATCGTGCCCGAGGGCGCGAACATCGGTCTCGGTGTCCAGACGTCCGCTGTCCGCAACCTGCACATCCAGGGCGAACTTGCCCAGACCGGCAACGACCTCGACGTGGCCCTGATCGGCCGTGGCTTCTTCCAGATCCAGGCGCCAGACGGCACGACGCTCTACACCCGCGCCGGCGCGTTCAACAAGAACGAGACCGGCCAGATCGTCACCGTCGACGGCTACACGGTCGCGCCGAACATCACCATTCCCGTCGGTTCGACGCAGCTTACCATCAGCCGCTCCGGCGAAGTGACGGCAATGCTGCCGGGCCAGACAGTGCCCACGACTCTCGGACAGCTGCAGATCGCCGACTTTGTCAACGAAGCCGGTCTGAAGCCGCTCGGCGACAACCTCTTCCAGGAAACGCCGGCTTCCGGCCAGCCCGTCGTCGGCACGCCCGACGATCCGGGCTACGGCTATCTCAAGCAGAGCTACCTGGAATCGTCCAACGTCGACCCGGTAAAGGAAATCACCGAGCTGATTTCGGCACAGCGCGCTTACGAAATGAACTCCAAAGTCATCACCACCGCCGACGAAATGGCCTCCATCGTCAGCAAGAACCTGAAGTAACAGGGAAGGGCCGAAACATGACGTTTTGCCGGGTAGAACATCTTCGTGGATGGGCGAAAGCCGCGCTGGTTGCGGCCATGACCCTTGCGGCGCCGACGGCTTTTGCCGCCGCCGACATGGGTTACGCGGTCATTCCGACCACCATCATCTATCCCGGCGAAACGATCTCCAGCGCCCAGCTGCAGGAAGTCGAAGTCACCAACCCCAATCTGCAGGGCGATTACGCCAAGTCCATCGGCCAGGTGGACGGCATGATTTCCAAGCGAACGTTGCTTCCCGGCCAGTCGATTTCGATCTCGGCCCTGCGCGAGCCCTATACGGTCACGCGCGGCTCCTCGACCCGGCTGATCTTCACGGTCGGCGCCATGGCAATCTCGGCCGCCGGCTCTCCGCTTGAAGATGGCATGACCGGCCAGATGATCCGTGTGCGCAACATGGACTCAGGCGTGATCGTCAGCGGCACCGTGCTCGCGAACGGCACCATACACGTGGCTGCAAAATGAAGATCCTATTTCGTCTTTTCATCGCACTTGCAATGCTTGCGCCGAACGTACTGGCTGTCACGCCAGCGTCGGCGATGAGCTCGCGCATCAAGGATATTGCGTCGCTGCAATCAGGCCGTGACAACCAGCTGATCGGCTACGGCCTTATCGTCGGTCTCCAGGGGACCGGCGATGGCTTCCGTTCGTCGCCCTTTACCGAGCAGTCGATGCGCGCGATGCTGCAGAACCTCGGCATCTCCACGCAGGGTGGCCAGTCGAACGCCAAGAACACCGCGGCCGTCATGGTCACCGCCAACCTGCCGCCCTTTGCAAGCCCCGGCAGCCGGCTCGACGTCAACGTCAGCTCGCTGGGTGATGCCACATCGCTGCGCGGCGGAACGCTGATCATGACCTCTCTGTCGGGCGCAGATGGCCAGATCTACGCCGTCGCCCAGGGCTCGGTTGTCGTCTCCGGCTTCACCGCGCAGGGCCAGGCCGCGACCGTGACCGAAGGTGTCACGACCTCCGGTCGCGTGCCGAGCGGCGCCATCATCGAGCGAGAGCTTCCGTCGCGCTTCAAGGATTCGATCAACCTCGTCCTGCAGCTGCGCAATCCGGATTTCTCCACCGCTGTTCGCATCGCCGACGTGGTCAACGGCTACGCGCGCGGCCGCTTTGGCGGCCCCGTCGCCGAGGCGAAGGACGCGCAGGAAGTGATCGTCCAGAAGCCCAGGGAAGCGGATCTTACGCGTCTGATGGCGGATATCGAAAATCTGGCCGTCGAGACCGATACGCCCGCCAAGGTCGTCATCAACGAGCGGACGGGCACGATCGTCATCGGCGCGGATGTCCGCGTCTCACCGGTCGCCGTCAGCTATGGCACACTCACCGTCCAGGTCAGCGAAACGCCTCAGGTCATTCAGCCCGAGCCCTTCTCGCGCGGCGTCACCGCCGTCCAGCCGCAGACGGATATCACGGCTCAGCAGACGGGCGGCAATGTCGCTCTCATCGACGGGCCTGACCTGAAGACCCTCGTGGCCGGCCTTAACAACATCGGCGTCAAGCCGGATGGCATCATCGCCATTCTGCAGGGCATCAAGTCGGCCGGTGCGCTGCAAGCGGAGCTTGTCCTGCAATGACGAAGATTTCTTTCGCGAACATGACGGTTTCGGAACTGGCGAAACGCCTGGTCCTGCCCACGGCTGCCGTCGTCATGCTGACCATTCCCGGCGCCTTCGCGCAGGAAGCACGCACCTCGGCAGGCGGCGAGCTTACCTCCGAGGAAGAAATCAAGCAGTTCTGCAGCAACATCGCCGAGCCGGCGCGTGACCAGCGCTATCTTTTACAGAAGCAGGAACTCGACAAGCTCCGGGCCGACGTCGATAGCCGCATGGCCGAAATGACGAAGCGCCGCGACGAGTATCAGGACTGGCTGAAGCGTCGCAACGACTTCCTGAAGCAGGCCGAGGCCGGGCTGACCGATATCTACAAGAAGATGAAGCCGGACGCAGCCGCGCTGCAGCTTCAGGAAGTGAAGGTCGAAGTGGCGGCCGCCGTGATCATGCGGCTGAACGCCACCCAGTCGAGCCTGATCCTGAACGAGATGGATCCGCAGAGAGCTGCGGTTATCGCCAACATCATCGCCAGCGCGTCCGATCCCAATACGTCGAAGGACCCCTCATGAACAAGCGTTTCCCGGTCGCGATTGCCGCTGTAGCCATTCTGGCCGGCTGCCAATCCCCGCAGGCGATCAACGAGATCGGCCGTGCGCCCGCCATGAGCCCGATCGGCAGCGGTCTTGCCTATGGCCAGACGCAGCAGATGTCGATGTATCCGAAGCAGCCGCGCCAGGTCGCCCAGGGCTATTCGCTCTGGAGTGATTCCAAGGCCGCGCTGTTCAAGGATGCTCGCGCGCTCAACGTCGGCGACATCCTGACGGTCAACATCTCGATCAACGACAAGGGCTCGTTCGAAAACAACAGCAAGCGTAGTCGCGAGAACAGCAGCGGGCTGAACTGGGACGCGCAGGCCAACATCCTCGGCTGGAACCCGTCGTCGAAAACCGACGTCACCTATGGTTCCGACACGAGCACGGATGGCAAGGGCAAGATCGAGCGCACCGACAAGCTGAACCTGATGGTCGCGGCCGTCGTCACCGGCATCCTCGAAAACGGCAACCTTGTTGTCAGCGGCTCGCAGGAAGTGCGCCTGAACCAGGAACTGCGCATCTTGAACGTCGCCGGTATCGTGCGTCCGCAGGACGTGACCGCCGACAACGAAATCTCCTACGACAGGATCGCCGAAGCGCGCATCTCCTATGGTGGCCGCGGCCGCCTGATGGAAGTGCAGCAGCCCCCGCGCGGCCAGCAGGCCGTCGATATCCTCTCGCCACTCTAAGGTCCGGCACAATGGCAGACGCAGAAGGCACCGAGGGCCAGCCGAAGAAGAAGTCGGCGATGATGATGACGATCATCGGCCTCGCCGTCCTGACACTCCTTGGCGGCGGCGGTGGCTGGGTCGTCGGCGGCATGATCGCGCCCAGCGTGAAATCCGCACAGGAGGCCGAACAGCCCGCTGCGGCGGCCGAACAGGCAAAGGCTGGCGAGACCGGGCTCCAGAAGATCTCGACGGAAGCCAACAACGTTGTCCAGCTCGAGCCGATCACCTCGAACCTCGCCTATCCCTCCGAGAACTGGGTGCGCCTCGAAGTGGCGCTGCTCTTCTCCGGCCCGCCGGACGTGAAGCTCGCCGAGGATATCCACCAGGATATCATGGCCTATATCCGGACGGTTTCGCTGCAGCAGATCGAGGGTCCGCGCGGCTTCGAATATCTTAGGGATGACATCCAGGAGCGTGTTGACCTTCGGGCGCAGGGACGCGTATCGAAAGTCATGTTCAGGACCTTCGTCATCGAATGATTCGATTCCTAGTGATCTTGGCTGCCATGATGGCGGTCCCGGAGCTGGCGCATGCGCAGCAGCTCCCGTCGAACCTGCTCAACCTGCCGGTGGACGGTTCGGTTGCGGCATGGATCATCCGCACTTTCGGTCTTTTGACGGTCCTGTCGGTTGCGCCCGGCATCCTGATCATGGTGACGAGCTTCCCTCGCTTCGTCATCGCCTTCTCCATTCTGCGCACCGGCCTCGGCCTCGCCTCCACCCCCTCTAACATGATCCTCTTGTCGCTGTCGCTGTTCATGACCTTGTACGTCATGCAGCCGACCTTCGATCAGGCATGGCGGGATGGCGTTCAGCCGCTCCTGTCGAACCAGATCAATGAGCAGCAGGCGGTGGAGCGGATCGCCGAGCCTTTCCGCACCTTCATGACGCGCAACACCCGCGACAAGGATCTGGCGCTCTTCGTCGATCTCGCCCGTGAGCGCGGCCAGACGGTCGATACCGGCGCCACGATCGACTACCGCGTGCTCGTTCCCGCCTTCATGATTTCGGAAATTCGGCGCGGCTTCGAAATCGGTTTCCTCGTCGTCCTTCCTTTCCTCGTCATCGACCTGATCGTCGCCACCATCACCATGGCCATGGGCATGATGATGCTGCCGCCCACATCGATCTCCCTGCCGTTCAAGATCCTCTTCTTCGTCCTGATCGACGGCTGGAACCTGCTCGTCGGCAGCCTGGTTCGATCCTTCAACTGACGCACTACACCGTCCAAGCTTTCAAAACAAAAGGCCGGCTATCAGATCGCCGGCCTTTTGTTTTGATGTGTTAAGAGATCGCGAACGCGTCGCAAGCTGGGTCAGAACGGCGTGGTTCTGGCGGGCAGGGCGGGTACGTCCAGATGGTCAGGCTCCAGCCCCTGCTTGGCGCGCTCGACTGCCATCTCGTAGGCTGTCTCGAGGTGCCGGCAGAAGCGTTCCGCGTCGAACAGCGGTTTGATCATCCTGTTGTCGTCGATCTTCTGCTTGAACTCGGCGATGCGCTCGGGGTTCTCGTAAAGCCCGACAGCCATGTCCTCGTAGCCCTGTGCATCATCGGCCACCAGTTCGGGCAACCCGATCGCGTTCAGCAGGCTCTCGGTCACGCGCGAGGCGAAGTTGGTGCCTTTCAACGTCAGAACGGGCAAGCCGCCCCAGAGTTGCTCCGACGTCGTGGTGTGGCCGTTATAGGGCCAGGTATCGAGCGCGAGATCGGCTGCCTGCTGCCTGTCGATGTGGCTGCGATAATCCGCGTGCCCGCAGAAGACGAGACGCTTGGCGGGAATTCCGCGGCTTTTGAGATATTCGCGAAGATTGGCTTCCGTCTGCTTCGAGACCGCCATCATCCAAAGCACGCTGTTCGGCGCCCGGCGAAGCACGTTGCACCAGACGTCAACCGTTTCCGGCGTGATCTTGCGGCTGGCATTGAAGGAGGCGAAGACGAACTTGTCGTCGGGCAGGCCGAACTCGCCGCGGTCCACGAAGCCGGGTGTCGGCCGGTGGAAGGGGTCGTTCGGCTGGTAGGTGTCCGGCAGCCGGATGAATTTCTCATGATAATGCGGGCGCGAGGAATCGGGCAGAACGAACCGGTCGCCGATGATATAGTCGACATCCGTGTTCGTGGCGCTGCCCGGAAAGCCGAGCCAGGAAATCTGGATCGGGGCGGGCCCCTTGTTCAGAACGTGATAGCGCGTTTCGAATGTCGGCCCCTTGAGATCGACCAGAATATCGATCCCGTCGGCTCGCATCCGCTCGGCCATCGCCGCGTCGGATAGATCACCCACTTCGACAACCCGGCCCCAAAGGCTTCGGTCGAAGGTATTGTGCTCCAGGTTCGAGGCGCGCGAATGGCAATAGAGCGTGATGTCGAATCGGTCCCTGTCGTGGAGCTCCAGGACACGGCCCATCAGCTTCATGGTCGCGTGTTGCTCGAAGAGGTCGTTGGAGAGGTAGCCGACGCGGATCTTATCCGCCCACTGATGCGGTCGTGTGCGTCGTGCGGTCGTCTGCTCGGCCGTCACGGCGTTGTTCATGCTCGACGTCATGCGATTGAGCGCTTCGTCGCCACACCACTGAAGATTATAGAATTCGCTCTCATGGTGCAGGAACGCGGTCTGGCCATTGGCGATCAACTCGTCGATGATCTGCTTGTGCAGCTTGATACTCGTCAGATCGCTGACATGTCTGGCGAACATCAGATAGAGGAAACGCAGCGGCACCAGCTTCGGGAAGCGCTTGAACAGGTTGCGGATCAGCAGCGCCTGGGTTTCGTCGCTCGGGTCGTTCTTGAGCAATCGGATGGCAAGCAGCGTGTGGTCACTGTTGCTGCTTTCCGCGAGCACTTTGACGAAGGGGCTGAGCAACTCTTCCTGGCCGCGCTTCTTGTAGATCGAGGCCAGCGCATAGGCGAGCTCCGCATCGAGGCTCTGGTTCAGCATATGCCGCAGGCCAAGCCTGATTGCCTCGTCGTGATTGCCGACCTCGAAATAGAGCAGTGCTGCCTTGCGGGAAAATTCCGATCCGCTTTGTCCCGCCTTCTCGCCGGCCACCGCGAAGGCCATTGCCGCATCGGCTTTCATTCCCAGCTGCAATAGCGTGCGGGCCAAAAGGGCGTAGGTCTTCGCATCCTGCTGTGTTTCGAGCAACGCATTCAGCGTTTCCAGCGACTTGGTATAGCGCCCGCTCTGATAGTCTTTTGATGCTGCGGAAAACGAAACCACACGATTCACGTTCAAACCTCGTTCAGTTCTTTACGCGGCAAACACCAGGTGCCGCCGGCCGGTTTGCCGCGGACCCAATGAGGCCATTATGGCGCAGAATGACACGCGAACCTTGCCTGAGGCAGGAAGCGACAGGGGGATGAGCAACCCCGAAAATGCCGTTAAACTGTTTAAGCCCTGCTTTAACGACTAGTTAACCATTTGTATTCGTTCGGAAAATGGCGGAGTGCCATTAATTAGTCCGCAAGGTTTTGCTGCGAAAGTCATCCTCGACATGACGGGTTTGGTCCCAATGCAGAATGACCAAGTGGCATGAAGCCGAACCGTCATTGCCGGTACATAAGTCCGGTAATGTCCTCCATTGGTATCGAATTTCGGGGACGGATCCATGACAAGCATTAACACCAACAACTCCGCAATGGCGGCTCTTCAGACGCTGCGTAACGTCAACAACAACCTTTCTGACACCCAGAGCGCTGTGTCGTCGGGTCTGCGCGTTGGCAAGGCTTCTGACAACGCTGCTTACTGGTCGATCGCAACGACCATGAAGTCCGACAACGGCGCTCTTTCGGCCGTTTCCGACGCACTGGGCATGGGTGCGGCAAAGATCGACACGGCTTACACCGCCGTTCAGAGCTCGATCGACGTCGTAACCGAAATCAAGGCCAAGCTCGTTGCCGCGACTGAAGACGGCGTCGACAAGGGCAAGATCAACGACGAAATCAAGCAGCTCCAGCAGCAGCTGACGAGCATCTCGGCTTCGGCTTCGTTCAACGGCGAAAACTGGGTTTCCAGCTCGGCCGCTGGCAAGACCATGTCGGTCGTTTCGTCCTTCATCCGCACCGCAGGCGGCGTCAGCGTTTCGACGGCCGGCTACACCTCGTCGGCTGACGATCTGCTGTTCGCTGGCGGCACCGGCATTCTCGATCGTGACGGCAGCGGCACGGTCAGCGCGTCGATCTCTGAATTCTCGATCAGCTCTTCCAACACCAAGGGCGACATCGACAGCCTGATCACCGACGCGGAAACCGCTCTCAAGGGCATGACCTCGCTCGGCTCCAAGCTCGGTTCGCTGCAGAAGGGTATCGACCTGCAGAGCGACTTCGTTTCGAAGCTCTCCGACTCGATCGACTCCGGCGTTGGCCGTCTGGTCGATGCGGACATGGAAGAAGAGTCCAGCAAGCTTTCGGCACTCCAGACCCAGCAGCAGCTGGCGATCCAGTCGCTGTCGATCGCGAACTCCTCTTCGCAGAACATCCTCTCGCTCTTCCGTTAATAGCGGAAAACGCAAGACATCTGAAATTCAGTGCGGCCGGGCTTTCCCGGCCGCATTTTTTATTGCGGTACGTTAGCTTCGGCTAAGTCTCGGGTATTTCTTAAATTTCTTCCCGCCGGGTTTAGTGTTTCTTAACCATGTTGCCGTCATATGGGCTCATCGAAACGGTGAGTTGATCAGCAAATGCACGGTCAACAGGCATGACGCTGACCGCCGTTTCCGGTAATAGTCCGGAATGTCCCTTCGTATGAAAAATTGCCGAAAAAGGGGCTTTTTAAAATGACCAGCATTCTCACGAACAATTCCGCAATGGCAGCTCTTCAGACGCTGCGTAGCGTGAACAACAACCTCTCGGACACCCAGAGCGCTGTGTCGTCTGGTCTCCGCGTCGGCAAGGCAGCTGACAACGCTGCTTACTGGTCTATCGCAACGACCATGAAGTCCGACAACGGCGCCCTTTCGGCCGTTTCCGATGCACTGGGCATGGGCGCCGCCAAGGTCGACACGGCCTACACCGCCGTTCAGAGCTCGATCGACGTTGTATCCGAAATCAAGGCCAAGCTCGTTGCTGCGACCGAAGACGGCGTCGACAAGGGCAAGATCAACGACGAAATCAAGCAGCTTCAGCAGCAGCTGAAGAGCATCTCGGCTTCGGCTTCGTTCAACGGCGAAAACTGGGTTTCCAGCTCCGTTGGTCAGACCATGTCGGTCGTCTCCTCCTTCATCCGCACTGCAGGCGGCGTCAGCGTCAGCACCTCGGGCTACTCCGCTCTGGCCGACGATCTGCTCTTCAGCGACGACCAGACCGGCATCCTGGATCGCCCGGGCTCCGGCACGCTCATCACCGACTCGATCTCCGAGTTCTCGATCACCTCGACCGACACCAAGGGTGCGATCGATGAACTGATCACCGACGCGGAAAGCGCTCTGAAGAGCATGACCTCGCTCGGCTCCAAGCTCGGCTCGCTGCAGAAGGGTATCGACCTGCAGACGGACTTCGTTTCGAAGCTCTCCGACTCGATCGACTCCGGCGTTGGCCGTCTGGTCGATGCGGACATGGAAGAAGAGTCCAGCAAGCTTTCGGCACTCCAGACCCAGCAGCAGCTCGCTGTTCAGTCGCTGTCGATCGCCAACTCCTCTTCGCAGAACATCCTCTCGCTGTTCCGCTAAGATCGCCGGCGCCAGGCGCCAGCAAAGGAGTACGCCGCCGCTTCGGCGGGTGGTTTTCGAAAGCCGCGCTCTCCGGAGCGCGGCTTTTTTATTGCCGTTAACTTTTTGTTAACCAAACTCATGTCTTGTGGCCATCATTAAACGGTATGTTAACCAAGCTTAAGAAGCGGTTAGCAGGCATGAGGCTGATGAACCGTTCCCGGCGGTAGACCGGGATGTCCCTTTTTAAAAGTTTGCCAACAAGGGGCGCTCTTTTCATGACGAGCATTTTGACCAACGTTGCGGCCATGGCCGCGCTTCAGACACTCCGCGGCATCAACACCAATCTCGAGACGACACAGGGCAATGTGTCTTCCGGATACCGTGTTGCCGAAGCCAAGGACAACGCCGCATACTGGTCGATCGCGACGACGATGCGCTCGGACAACAAGGCTCTCTCGGCTGTTTCCGACGCGCTCGGTCTAGGGGCGGCGAAGGTCGATACCGCCTATGCGGCTATGGACAACGCCATCAACATCGTCAGCGAGATCAAGGCCAAGGTTGTCGCCGCCACCGAAAACGGCGTCGACAAGACGAAGATCCAGGACGAGATCGGCCAGCTCCAGCAGCAGCTGTTGAGCGTCGCGCAGTCCGCCTCCTTCTCGGGCGAGAACTGGGTCGCCGGCAGCGGCACGAAGAGTGTCGTGTCGTCCTTCGTTCGCGGCGCCAATGGCGAGGTTTCGGTTCAGACAACCGACTACAATCTCGATGACAACCCCGATGGCAACGTCCTCTTCGGCATGCAGGCAACCGGTGAGATCGACACCACCACCGGCGTTATCGGCTCGGAATTCGGTACCTACGGCTCCATCTACAACATGGACATCTCGCAGCTCAGCGTTGAAGATCTGAACACCACGCTTGGCAATGTCGAGACCGGCCTCAGCGCGCTCACAAAGGCCGCGTCGCAGTTGGGCTCGATCTCGACCCGCATCGACCTCCAGGACAGCTTCGTTTCCAATCTCAGCGACTCGATCGACTCAGGCGTCGGCCGTCTCGTCGACGCCGACATGGAAGAGGAATCGAGCAGGCTGACCGCGCTCCAGACCCAGCAGCAGCTGGCGATCCAGTCGCTGTCGATCGCCAATTCGAGCGCCCAGAACGTCCTTACGCTGTTCCAGAACTAAGCTGGTCAGCCGGCGTTCCGAACGCCCTGAAGACAATCGTGAAAGCCTTGAAAGCCGTCTCGCAAGACGCGGCTTTCTCTTTGTTTTTGAAAAGAGAATCAAGGTTGCGCGAGGCTTACGAGACCGTTTGTCGGCTACTTGCGCTGGCTGTAGGCCTTGGTTAACTTCTCTTAAGAATTGATTTGTTTAGCGACGAGCCGATCGGAAAAATCCGGTTGGCGGCATGAAGCCACGCCTGTCGCTGCCGGCGGTCCGGTCTATCCTCTCCTCTACCATAGAGCTCCAAAAAATGACCTATCGAATCACCAGCTCCGCCCAGGTAAACGCTCTCGCCGCATTGCGGATCATCAACAAGGAAGCAGCGACCACCCAGCAGCAGGTATCATCGGGCATGCGCGTGGAAACGGCGGCGGATGACGCGACCTACTGGTCCTTTGCGAGCGTTCTGCGCTCCGATGGCAGCTCCATGACCAACATCCACGATGCGCTCGGCGTTGGTGCCTCGAAGGTCGATACCGCCTACACCGCGATGGATAGCCTGATCGATCAGCTGACCAGCATCCGCGCAACGCTTGTCAGCGCCAAGGAAGACGGCGTCGACAAGGAAAAGCTCAACACGACGATCGAGCAGCTCAAGCAGCAGATGCAGACGACGGTTCAGTCGACGAGCATCGCCGGCGAAAACTGGCTGTTCAACCAGGATGCGACGCTGACCACCTCGCGCTCGGTCATCGGCGGCTTCACCCGGGCGCCGACCGGCGAATATCAGCCACAGAACATCACCTTCCCGGCTGACCAGACCGTCATGATCGACACCAGCAACGCCAATCGCGGCCTGCTGACCAAGACTGTTGACGCAAGCACCTTGAACGACACGGGTTCGACCGCGCCACGCAACTACTATCTGCTCAGTGCCGGATCGGTCACCGGCGCCGATGGCGACGAGATCAAGCTCGACAACAACACCACGACCGAGCAGGTCGATGACATGATGGCTGTCGTCGACAATCTTCTCTCGACGCTGACCACGACCGCGGCCGGCCTCGGCACGATGAGCGCCCGCATCAACGACCGCATCGACTACACCGCCAACATGGCCGATATCATTGAGAAGAATGTCGGTGCGCTTGTCGATACGGATATGGATGAGGCGTCCGTGCGCCAGAAGGCACTGGAGACCCAGCAGAAGATGGGCGTGCAGGCGGTTTCCATCCTCAATACCGCCGCCAGCAAGGTTCTCGTGCTGCTGCAGTGATTGCGGGCCACGGTTGCGCGCCGCCCGGCGGCGCCCTTCATCTTCGCACAAGTTTGGCCTCCTAGGGTCAGGGACAACAGGCGTGGTGAAAAACCGCGCGAAATATTTGTTTGGTGCAATGTGAGGCGCGGCATGTCGCAGGCTTCTGCTGATACGAGGTGGGTTGAGTGAGCGCGCTGCTGTCTCGTCTGAAAGACTTTGGCGAACCCGCCGTCGTCGCCCCATCCGTGGTCGAAACACCGTTTTCCGACGATTTGGGCGGTTTCGGTGGTTTCGACGACATCGCCCCCGAGCCGGTGGTCGATATCGAGGCGGAGCGCCGTGACGCAAACGCCATGGGCGAGGCCAAGGCGACCGCCGAGCTGACCGAGAAGTTCGAGGCTGAAGCGCAGACTGTTGCGCTCGTTCACCAGCGCGAGATCGAAGAGCTTCGCAACAAGTACGAGACCGAGATCGCCGAGCTTGTTGCCTCGCGGATCAAGGCGATTTCCACCGAGGTCGCCGATCTTGTGAGCGCTACGGTCGCCCGCACGTTGGCTCCCGTCCTGACCGAGGCTTTGGTTGAAAAGGCCGCCGTCGAACTGGCGGCGCAGCTTCGCGATGCCGTTCTGGAAGGCGAGACCGGCACGATCACGGTCAAGGGCCCGGAAACGCTCTTCAATATATTGAAGAACGAACTCGGCGAGAAGGCGGACCTGCTGCGCCATCATGAAAACGACGACATCGACCTGATCGCCGAGTTTGATGACTCGGTACTCGTAACCCGCATGTCTGCCTGGGCGGCGAGCGTCAAGAAAGTTCTGGAATGAGCGACAGCGAAAATCATCACCACGGCAAGAACGAGGTCATCATCATCAAGCGGCATGGTGGTGGTGATCACGATGGCGCCCATGGTGGCGCCTGGAAAATCGCCTACGCCGACTTCATGACCGCGCTGATGGCGTTCTTCCTCGTCATGTGGCTGGTCAATGCCGCCAACGAAGAGACCAAGGCCTCCGTCGCCACCTATTTCAATCCGATCAAGCTCTCGGACGAGAAGCCGACCGAGAAGGGCTTGAAGAAGCCGGTCGATCAGGCCGACGGGCAGGAAAAGGCCGACAAGTCGAAGGAAAAAGAAGACCAGCCGAACCAGGGTGCCGCCGCCGCCAGCGGCGAGGACCAGACCTCGACGTCAGGCGACCAGAAGAACTATTCCGAAGCGGACTTCTTCGAGAACCCTTATTCGGTTCTCGCCGAAATCGCCCAGGAAGTCGGCCAGCAGGCCAATGTCAGCGCCAAGGGCGAGGGCGGTGCGGCCGATTCCGGCCCCGCGACCGGCGCCGATGGCGGTGAAGCCTA
This sequence comes from Rhizobium sp. 16-449-1b, assembly GCF_017741935.1. Lineage (GTDB taxonomy): Bacteria > Pseudomonadota > Alphaproteobacteria > Rhizobiales > Rhizobiaceae > Rhizobium. Next base: position 70,529 of record NZ_JAGHMH010000003.1, read on the forward strand.
TCGCGATCCTTTCGATCCCGATTTCTGGACGAAGCAGATCGAGGTGACTCGCGCCGACAAGACGCAGCCGGACGATCCGGCCAAGGAAGCGATAGAGCTAGCCAAGGCCGAAGACGCGAAGGCTGAGCAGGCCGCAGCCAAGGCCGCTGAGGCCGCGAACCCTGAAACGTCGGACAAGACCAGTGATCAGACGAATGACAAGACCGCCGACAAGGATGGCATAGCGCCTGACACCCAGACCGCTGAGCAAAAGGCCGTCGAGCAGCAGCAGGAAGCCAAGGATCTCCAGCAGCAGATCGCCCAGCAGATCGGCGGCATCGCCGGCAAGCTCGCCGAAGGTCTGACGGTAACCCCGGCGGAAGGTGGCCTCCTGGTCAGCATCTCCGACCAGAGCGACGATTCCATGTTCAACGTCGGCTCGGCCGTGCCGCGCAGGGAAATGGTCCTTGCGATGCAGAAGATCGGCGAGGTGCTGAAGGCGAAGAACGGCGTCGTGGCCATCCGCGGCCATACCGATGGCCGTCAGTACAAGGGCGAGAACGAGAACTGGCGTCTTTCGATGGATCGCGCCCAGGCCGCCTATTACATGATGGTGCGTGGCGGGCTCGATGAGAAGCGCGTCTCTCAGGTCTCCGGCTTCGCCGACCGCAAGCTGAAGGATGCCGCAGATCCGTTCAACGCGTCCAACCGCCGTATCGAAATTCTTCTCCAGGCCGATCAGGGATAATCGATGAAGCGCCGGCAGCACAGGCATCTCCTGCCCCTCGCTTTCAGCCTTGCGCTGACGGCGAGCGGCGTTGTGCGCGCGGAAGAAGCCGCGCCGCCCGCCGCCCACGCCGAGGCGCCGGCAGGGCATGGCGAGACGCCTGCACCTGCCGAAGCGGAAGCCCCTGCTGCCGCGCATGGCGCTGCAACATCGACGGCCGAGGCGCTGCCTATTGTGCCGCAGGACGATGGCGGCGATACCGTACCCTACAAGATGCTGCGCTCCCTGCAGTTCGTGCAGGATTCCGTCGTGCTTGGCGACCATTCCGCCAGCGAGATGCAGCGCTTCATGCTCGGCACCATCGACAAGCGCCTGCGCGCGGTCGATCCGGCCGTCTTCGATGACGATCGCAACGTCGATGCCGCATTGATCTACGCCATGAGCGGCGGCAATCCGCAGACGCTGGAATATCTGGTGGCGCGCGATGTCAACGGCTACTTCGACAATCGCGTGACCGACATCCTGCGCAAATATCTGAGCGGCAAGGGTCTTCTTGTCGCGAAGACGCTGGTGGATACCGCCGAGGAATATAAGGACAAGAAGATCGGTCCCTATCTGGCGCTGGTTGGCGGCAACGTCACGATCGCCAAGAGCCCGGAAGAGGCGCTCAAGCTCTACGATCTCGCGCGTCTCAATGCGCCCGGCACGATCATCGAGGAGGCGGCCTTGCGCCGCTCGGTCGCGATCTGCGTCGATAAGGGGCTGGTGGACCAGGGGCTGCAATATTCGCAGCGCTACATCCGCCGCTTCCTGCATTCGCCCTATGCCAGCCAGTTCGCCGATCTCTTCGTTAAGCTGCTGGTCGATCACGATCATGATGTGAAGCCGGATGACGTTATCGGCATACTGTCCTTCATGGACGAGGCGCGCCAGCGAGAGATTTATTTGCGCATTGCGCGTGCCGCAGCGATAGCGGGCAAGGGCGAACTCGCGCGTATGGCGGCCGGCCGCGCCCAGGCATTGTCGGGCGATAACAACAACGCCTTTGGCGCATTGGCCGATTTCTACGGTGGCATGGCCGCGATCCCGACCGACAAGATCGATACGGCCGCCCGCGATATTTCGACGATCGCGGACAAGGCGCTTTCGCCGCGCGACCAGATCTTGCGGGCCGCTGCGCGGTCGGTGGCCGAGCAGGTGCTTCGGCAACCGGACGCTGCAAGCCTGACGCAAGGCTCTGCTAATACACCAGATGGTCAAGAAGCCAGTTCTGAACAGGCGGCCGGGGGAGGATCGGCCGGAGAGGGGGCGGTGCCCGACGCCATGCCGTCGGCCGGATCGCAATCAGCGGATCTACAGAACGCCGACCCTGCATTCAGCTCATTTGTGACCTCGAGCCGCTCTCAGTTGGATGAGATCGACGGCCTTTTGAACAAGGAAAGCAATTGATATGATGGATATCAGCGTTCCGGCCGGTGCCGCAGATGCTGCCGCAGGCGCAAAAGCCAGCCGGCCGGCCGGCAAGGGCTTGGATACCGAAGGCGGTGGCTTCTCGGACGTTCTGAACAAGGCCAATGCCAATTCCGATCGCAACCAGGGCGCCAATGCCGATGGCCAGCAGCCCTCCGGTACCGCAGATGGCGGCAACGGCGCGGTTGGCTCTGCGCCGCACCGGCAGAACCCGAAAGCTGTGATCGATCTTGGCAATTCAGCCGCACTGGCGCAGGCGGAAGCCGATGCGACGGCGGCCAATGCCGGCAAGGACGCGCAGAAGACAGGCCGGATCGATATCAAGTCGCTGCGCAAGCAGATCGATGATGCTGCGGTCGACGGCACCGCCGAAGACGTGGCCGACAAGATCGCCGCGCCGACATCCAAGGACGACAAGACAGGCAAGCCGGTCAAGACCGAGGCCAAGCCCGGATCAGCCGACGACAGTGCCGTCTCGGATGTCTTGAGCATGCTCGGCAACACGCCGGTCGATGGTGCATCGGCCGCCGCTGCCGCACTGTTCGCACAGAATGCGCAGGATTCTGCGCCCACTGACGCCAAGGACAAGTCTTCCGGCAAGCAGAAAACCAAGGGTGACGCCGTCGCCGATGTCGCCAGCGCCTTGACCTCGGCCAGCGACGCTGCGTCCGACGTGGACATGCCCGGCGCGACCGATGCCGGTGATGCGGTCGGCCAGACATTCCGGCTGACGCGTGCCGACAGCCGTGGCACGTCCATGGACATGCATCTCGGCATCGAGAAGGATGCGGCCGACGTTGGCGGAAAGGCGAATGTCGAGACGGTCACGATCCTCGATTCCCGCCGCTATATCGGCCTTGCGCAGAACACGAATTCCGCCGCCGTCACGGCAGCGATCGCCGGCGACAAGGAATGGGCGCATGCCATGCAGGCATCGTCGTCCCTGTCGAACGCCGCTGAGCGCAGCAGCACCGGCAAGGTCGTCAACACGCTCAAGATCCAGATGAACCCCATCGATCTCGGCCTCGTCACGGCCACGCTCAGGCTGCAGGGCGATACGCTGAACGTCGATCTCAAGGTCGAGACAGCGGCCGCCTATCGGCAGCTGAGAGAAGACCACACGAAGATGCTGGAGTCGCTGCGCAGCCAGGGCTACGCCATTGACGGCGTGAGCGTCAGCATGGCGCCTGTCGCCAACACCGATACCAGCAGCCAGACGAACGCCCAGAGCGGCTCGCAGCAGGGCTCTGCCCAGGGGCAGGGCGGCGAAGCGCGTGAGCGTCAGAATCAAGCGGGGCAGCGCAGTGCAGGGGGCTTCAATGTTACAGGTGAGAGCGACGCTACGAGCGCTTCTGCTGGCTCCTCTGGCAGCGGCGGCACTGGCGACGTATACCTCTGACGCGCGGGCGTCCGATGGCGCCTGCGAGCAGGAGATCCAGTCGGCCGCACTGAAGTATGGTATCCCCGAGGGCATCCTCTATTCCGTCGGATTGACCGAAACGGGCCGCAAGGGCTCGCTCTACCCCTATGCCTTGAACATAGAGGGCAAGCCCTTCTTCCCGCCATCGGAGCGCGACGCGCTGAGGCAGGTGGATACGGCTCATAGGTCGGGTGCGAAGCTGATCGATGTCGGCTGCATGCAGATCAACCAGTTCTACCACGGGGAGAATTTTCGGTCATTGGAGGAGATGTTCGACCCCCGCACCAACGTGGAATACGCGGCACGGTTCCTCAAGAACCTGCACGATCGCCACGAGACCTGGACCATGGCGGTCGCCCGCTACCACGCCGGCCCCAATAATGACCCCGCGCAGAAGCAATATGTCTGCCGCGTCATCGCCAATCTGGTCGCCACGGGCTATGGGAAATGGACTCCCAATGCGAGCAATTTCTGCCGCGGCTAACTCGCCCAAAGATAGCAAAAAAAGAACAAACCGGAAATGTGTCATAATATGGCAAGAATTCGGGCCAATGTGGCAAGGCAAGTCACAATTTAGGACATGTTAACTTTTCCACGAAACTTTTGTGTGTATAATTTTGCCTACCCACTAAATATAGAGCAAATCGGGGGGCAATTCTTAATCAACTATTAATTTCCGCCAGTGAGTTCCTACAGCTTGTCCCAGAATCGTGCGATTCGTACCCATAGGTCATCGATGTGCCACAAGTGATTCGGAGGCGGACGAATGATCGTAGTGGTTGATGAGCGTGAGCTCGTGAAGGATGGCTACACTTCCCTTTTTGGTCGAGAAGGTATTCCTTCGACCGGTTTTGATCCAAACGAGTTTGGAGAGTGGGTGCAGACGGCTGCCGATTCGGATATCGCGGCTGTCGAGGCGTTTTTGATTGGCCAGGGACAGCAGACATTCGAGCTGCCGCGCGCCATTCGCGATCGTTCGATGGCACCCGTCATCGCGGTCAGCGACCAGCCCTCGCTCGAAAACACGCTTGCACTTTTTGATTGCGGTGTTGACGACGTCGTTCGCAAGCCGGTTCACCCCCGCGAAATCCTTGCACGCGCAGCGGCCATCCGCCGCCGCCTCAAGGCGATTTCCACGCACACGGATATCGGCGCCATCCGCGTCTTCTCCGATGGCCGCGATCCGGAGATCCACGGCGAAGTCTTCGCACTGCCGCGCCGCGAGCGCCGCATCCTCGAATACTTGATTGCCAACCGCGGTCGCCGCGTCACCAAGACCCAGATCTTCAATGCCATCTACGGGATTTTCGACGAGGAAGTCGAAGAGAACGTCGTTGAAAGCCACATTTCCAAGCTTCGCAAAAAGCTGCGCAAGAAGCTCGGCGTCGACCCGGTCGATTCCAAGCGCTTCCTCGGCTACTGCATTGATTGGGAATAGTTTTTCAACGTCCGCTATGGGCGCAGCGGTCTAGGCTCCGATCTTTCTTCGATCACGCAAATGCCAGACAGCTTCACGCAAGGCCCACCGGATACTCTCAAGCCTACTAAGGGAATCGAGGTTTTCAGATGAGCATTTTCGGCAGCATGAAGACGGCTGTGTCCGGCATGAACGCACAGGCGAACCGCCTCAGCACCGTGGCCGACAACATCGCCAACGTAAACACGTCGGGCTACAAGGCGGTATCGACCGCCTTCTCGTCGCTTGTCCTGCCTTCGAGCTCGGGCAACTACAATTCGGGCGGCGTGCAGACTTCGGTTCGCCAGTCTGTCTCCGCACAGGGCGATATCTCCTACACGACCTCGGGCTACGATCTCGCCATCTCCGGTGACGGCTTCTTCATCGTCCAGAGCCCAGACGGCGTTCCGGTTCTGACCCGCGCCGGCGACTTCACCAAGGACGACGAAGGCAACCTCGTCAACTCCGCCGGCTTCAAGCTGATGGGCTACTCCTACGATTCGGGTGCGCCTGCGGTTGTCGTCAACGGCTTCTCCGGCCTGGTTCCGGTTAACGTCGCCCAGTCCGGGCTGACGGCGATCGCCTCCACGGCTGGTACCTTCGCCGGTAACCTGGATTCTGGCGCCGAGATTGCGACCGGCAACCTGCCGAGCAGCAACACCGCTCCCGTCACCGCTGACACGAAGCAGATCTCGATGGTCGGCTATGACAAGCTCGGCAATACCGTCCAATACGATTTCTACTTCACCAAGACGGACGCCGAGGTGCCGCCACCTGCAACGGGCGCAGCGAGCACCTGGGAAGTCGCGGTTTACCGCCATTCCGACGCAACGGTCGGTAGCACGACATCCTTCCCCTATTCGACAGACGCCGTCGGCGGTGGCACGATGGAATTCGATGCGTCGGGCAACCTTGTCTCCGGCAACTCGCTTCTGATCGATGACCCGGTGACGACAGGCCAGATCCAGATGGATCTCTCCGGCTTCACGCAGCTCGCTTCCGACTTCTCCGGCAAGGGTACGCCGAACGGCCAGGCTGCAAGCCCGGTCGACAGCGTCTCGATCGGCAAGGATGGCACGGTCTCGGCGAAGTATGCCGATGGCACCTCCAAGCCGCTCTACCGCATTCCGCTGGCAACCGTCGCAAGCCCCGACAACATGACGCTCATGAGCGGCAACGTCTACAGCGCCAACGGCACCTCGGGCGTCACCGTCACGGGCTTCCCGCAGACCAACGGCTTCGGCTCCATCCAGTCGGGTGCGATCGAAAGCTCGAACGTCGACCTCGCCGGCGAACTGACCGAAATGATCGAATCGCAGCGCAGCTACACTGCCAACTCCAAGGTGTTCCAGACGGGGTCCGACATCATGGACGTCCTCGTCAACCTCAAGAGATAAGTAGGGTAACGGGTTAGCCATGTCGCTTACATCAGCACTGAACACCGCGCAGAGCATATTCAACAATACCGGCACTCAGAGCAGTGTCGTATCGAACAATATCTCGAATTCCAGCAACAGCGATTACGTGCGCCGTCAGGCGATGGTCACGACCTCGCTGAACGGTGCGCAGGTTGTAAAGATCAGCAGGGCGCAAGAAGACGCCCTGATGCGGCAGTGGCTGAAGGCAAGCGCCGGTGATAGCGCTCAGCAGACCTTGCTGAGCGGCCTCACCGACCTGAAGTCGGTGCTCGGCGGCAATGATTACGAGACGTCGCCGGCCACCTATCTCTCGACCTTCCAGCAGAAACTCCAGGCGTTCCGCACGTCGCCGAGCAGCGCGATTGCGGCGCAGAGCGCGGTCACCGCGGCGCAGGACGTCACCAACTCGTTGAACGACGCGACCAAGTCGGTCCAGCTTATCCGCCAGAACGCGGACAAGGAGATCTCGACCCAGGTCAACACGCTGAACACGCTGCTCGCGCAGTTCAAGACGGCCAACGATGCCGTCAAGGGCGCGACCGCCAGCGGCGGCAACCCGGCCGATGCGCTCGACGAGCGCGACAAGCTGCTGAAGCAGATTTCCTCGATCGTCGGCGTCAAGACCGCCGATCGCGCCAATGGCGACATGGCGCTCTATACGAATGACGGCACGGTCGTCTTCGACACCATTCCGCGCGCGGTCACCTTCGTTTCGCAAGAAACCTACACGACCGGAACGAAAGGCAACGGCGTCTACATCGACGGCGTGGCGCTCACCAGCGGGCAGGGGTCCACGACCACGGCTCAGGGCAGCCTTCAGTCCCTGCTGCAGATCCGCGACGACGTCGCTCCGACCTTCCAGTCGCAGCTCGATGAAGTCGCAAGGTCCCTGGTGACGATGTTCTCGGAAACCGACGGCGCGACGACCGAGCCGGGCCTGTTCGTCTGGAAGACGTCGACGGGCCTCGACGGCGATACGCCGACGACCACGGATGTCATCAACGGCATCGCAGGTACGATTACGGTAAACACAGCGGTAATCACCAGCCAGGGTGGCGATCCGATGAAGCTGCGCGACGGCTCCATCACCGGATTGACCAACCTCAACACGGAAGGCGCGAGCGGTTTCTCCGACAACCTGGACGACCTCTACACCGCGCTAGGCTCGGCACAGACGTTCTCGTCGGACGCCGGCATCTCCTCGAATGTCAGCATCATCAGCTACGCGCAGAATTCGGTCGGCTGGCTCGAACAGATGCGAAGCGACGCAACGACGGCATCGGAAAATACAACCGCTGCCCTCTCGCGCTCAACCGAAGCGTACTCAAATGAGACAGGCGTCAACCTTGACGAGGAACTGACACTGCTGCTTGATATTGAGCAGTCTTACAAGGCGGCGACGAAGATATTGAACGCCGTCAACGAGATGTACCAGTCGCTGCTGGACATTGCGAGGTAAGCCCATGAAAAGTTCATTTATTTCGAGTTCGGCTATTCAAAACGCGATGCGACTGACCATTCGCCAGTCGCAGACCCAGCTCGTCAAGTCCTCGCTTGAAGCCACGACCGGCGTCTACGCTGATATCGGTGCCTCGCTGGGCTCGGGTGCCGCCAAGAGCGTGAATTTCAGCGCGGAAGTCACCCGCATCCAGGCGCTGAAGGGCAGCAACTCGGTTGTATCCGGCCGTCTCGAAGCATCCCAGCTTGGTTTGACCAGCATGAAGACGGCCGGCGATGCGCTGGTATCGAAGCTGACGGCTTTGCAGGGCAGCCAGGACAACACCAGCATCACCGTTGCCATGCAGTCGGCGGGCGATGCGCTGTCGTCGCTGATGGATACCGGCAACTCGATGCTCAACGGCGAATATCTCTTCTCCGGCATCAACACCGATATCCAGCCGCTGACCGACCAGACGGATGCCGCGACCACCGCGATCCAGACCAATCTCGATGCCTGGGCAAGCAGCCTCGGCAAGACCAAGTCCGAACTGACCGGCGACGAGATGGACACGTTCATCTCCAACTTCGTCGAGCCTATGTTCTCGCAGGATACGCTGAATGCGACCTCGACGCCGCTGCCGTTCCCGCCTACGGGCGTTGGCGCGCCGACCCCGCCATTGGCCTACGTGACACCACCGGCATGGGCCGACTGGTCGAGCGCGTCGAACCAGAACATGACGAGCCGGATCAGCAACTCCGAGACCGTCACGTCTTCGACCAATTCGAACTCCGAAGGCATGCGCTACTTCGCGCTCGCGTCGATCACCGTTTCGGCGCTCGCCGGCACCGGCCTCAGTGGCGACGCATTGGCGATGACCACATCGAAGGCAATCGGCTACGCCGCGCAGGGCACCACCGGCATCGTTACCCAGGCGAGCCAGCTCGGTCTGTCCCAGGAGCGCGTCACGAAGGCGAACGACGCCCTCGATGCGCAGTCCAGCATCATTCAGAACAAGCTCGTCGACCTTCAGGGCGTCGATCAGTCGGAAGCGTCCACACTGGTCAACACCCTGCAGACGCAGCTCGAAACCGCATACACGATCGTTTCAAAAATTCAGCAGTTGAGCCTCGTGAACTACCTCTGATGATCAGCGGTAGAAGTACAAGTACAAAGAAGGATGCATGAATGTATCAGTTCTCTTACGCCGAGGTCATGCAAGACTCGGTGGCCGATGCCAAGGAGCGGGAACGTCAAGTTCTCGACCGTTCCATCGAGCTGCTCGCGCTTGCACGGGACAAAGAGAAGTATGGCCGTGAGGCTATCGATGCATTGTTTTACACCCGACGCGTTTGGGTGAGCTTTATCGAAGACCTCAAGCATCCGGACAATCAGCTCGAAGTTCAGTTGCGCGCCAATCTGATCTCGATCGCTATTTGGATCTTGAAAGAAAGCGACCGGATCCGGAAACGGCAGTCGACCAACTTTCAAGGCATTATTGACGTTACCACCATCATCAGGGATGGACTTAAATGAAAAGCACGCTTCGTATCTCGCTAAAAGCCGGGGAAAAGATCTTCATCAACGGTGCGGTTTTGCGCGTCGATCGCAAGGTCGCGCTGGAATTCCTGAATGATGTAACGTTCCTTCTGGAAAACCACGTTCTCCAGCCGGAAGACGCGACAACGCCTCTGCGCCAGCTCTACTTCATCGCGCAGATGATCCTGATCAACCCAGAGGGCAAGGATCAGTCGACGGCGATGTTCCGCAAGTCGGTGACGATGCTTCTGACCTGCTTCAAGAACGAGGAAGTTCTGGCCGAGCTGAAGCGCATCGACGGTCTGGTTTCGACCGGCCGCGCCTTCGACGCTCTCAAGGCCATCCGCGGTCTCTACGTTATCGAGGACAACATTCTGAACAACCAGGAAATGCACCCTGCAATGGTTGAGCAGATTCGCAAGGAGATCGCACCATGGCGGTAGGCGCAACCGGTTCCGCGACAACGACGCAGAACACCTCATCGACGACGTCGACCGCTCAGCAGAAGGCGACGCTCAACTACGACAACTTCCTGCAGCTCCTCATCGCCCAGATGAAGAACCAGGACCCGACGGAACCCGTCGATGCCAGCCAGCAGATGGCGCAGCTCGCCAGCTTCTCGCAGGTCGAGCAGACGATTCAGACCAACACCAAGCTGGACACGCTTCTGGCAAGCTCGAGCCTGACGCAGGCCAGCAGCTACGTGGGCAAGTACATGACCAGCGCCGATGGCTCCGTCGCCGGCACCGTCGATTCTGTAAAAGTGTATTCCGACGGAATTATCGCGACGACCACCGATGGGAAGAGTATTCTTGTCCAGGCGGGAATCACTGTCGCCGATAAGGCACCGGCTTCGACCACGACCGGTAGCTGATCGACAAGAAACTGAACGACGGTCCGGCCGGGTTGCGGACGGACCGAAAGGCGATATGAGGTTGCCTGGATGAATGAAGCTGACGCACTCGATCTGTTCCAGGCGGCGATCTGGACGGTTCTCGTTTCCGCCGGGCCGGCCGTTGCCGCGGCGATGATCGTCGGTCTCGTCATCGCGCTGTTCCAGGCGCTGACCCAGGTCCAGGAAGCAACGCTCACCTTCGTCCCGAAGATCGTCGCGGTTCTGGTAACGATCGGCATTTCCGCTCCCTTCGTCGGCTCGCAGATCTCGATCTTCACCAATCTCGTCTTCTCGCGCATCCAATCCGGCTTCTGAGCCACCCTCGCGCAAGCTTCGCCATTTAACTGTCGATCCGAATTCTGGGCATCATGCCCGTACATCTCATGACGAGACGGAATCGATATGGCGCAACCACCCGCACTCCCCCTTCCGAAAGCCGGCCCCAGCCTGCGTGACGTTGGCTTTGCCCTTGGCATTGTCGTCATCATCTGCGTGCTCTTCCTGCCGATCCCGCCGTTCCTCATCGATATGGGCCTGGCGTTCTCGATCGCGCTGTCCGTGCTGATCCTGATGGTCGCGTTGTGGATCCAGAAGCCGCTCGAGTTCTCGTCCTTCCCGACCATCCTGCTGATCGCCACGATGACGCGCCTGTCGCTGAACATCGCGACGACGCGCGTCATTCTCTCGCACGGCAACGAAGGCCACGATGCGGCGGGCGGCGTCATCGCCGGCTTCGCGAGCCTCGTGATGTCGGGCGACTTCGTGATCGGTCTGATCGTCTTCCTGATCCTGATCACCATCAACTTCATCGTCATCACCAAGGGCGCCACCCGTATCGCGGAAGTCGGCGCCCGCTTCACCCTCGACGCCATCCCCGGCAAGCAGATGTCGATCGACGCTGACCTTTCGGCCGGCATCATCGACGAGCGCGAGGCGCAGCGCCGCCGTAAGGAACTCGAAGAGGAAAGCTCCTTCTTCGGTGCCATGGACGGTGCGTCCAAGTTCGTGCGCGGCGACGCCATCGCCGGCCTTCTGATCACCGCCATCAACGTCTTCGGCGGCATCATCATCGGCTACTTCCGCCACGGCATGCCGATCGGCGAAGCGGCCGACGTTTTCGTCAAGCTCTCCGTCGGCGACGGTCTGGTATCGCAGATGCCGGCCCTCATCATCTCGCTGGCCGCCGGCCTTCTCGTTTCGCGCGGCGGCACCGTCGGTTCGACCGACAAGGCCGTCGTCGATCAGCTGAGCGGTTATCCCCGTGCGCTGTCGGTCTCCGCCGTGCTGATGATCGTTCTCGGCCTCATGCCCGGCCTGCCGTTCATCCCGTTCATGTTCCTCGGTGGCGTTCTCGCCTTCGGCGCCTGGTTCATCCCGCGCCAGATCGATGCGGAAAACAAGATCCTGCGCGAGCAGGAAGAAAAGAAGGTCGTCGAGAACAAGGAACTGGAGAAGGACTCGGTCAAATCAGTGCTGCGCACCTCGGAAATCGAGCTCGCACTCGGCAAGATGGTCTCCTCACGCCTTCTCGGCGCCCACCAGGAACTCGCATTCCGCGTCGGCAAGATGCGCAAGAAGTTCGCGACCCAGTACGGCTTCGTCGTTCCGGAGATCAAGGTCACCGACGACATCGCCATCACCGAGAAGTCCTACCAGATCCGCATCCACGGCACGACGGTCGCCTCCAACGAGCTGCGCGTCGGCGAAGTGCTCGTCGTCACCGGCTCCGGCCGCAAGCCGCGCGTGCCGGGCGACGAGATCCGCGAACCCGCTTTCGGCATGCCCGCCGTCTCGGTGCTTGAGGCCTTCACGGAAGATCTGAAGCGCGAAGGCTTCCAGCCGATCGACAACGTCTCCGTCGTCCTGACGCACATGAGCGAAGTCATCCGCAACAACCTGCCGGCGCTTCTCTCCTACAAGGATCTGAAGGTCCTGATCGATCGTCTCGATCCCGAGTACAAGAAGCTTGCCGACGAGATCTGCTCCTCGCACATGTCCTATTCGGGTCTGCAGGCCGTGCTGAAGCTGCTGCTTGCCGAGCGCGTCTCGATCCGCAACCTGCATCTCATCCTCGAAGCCGTGGCCGAACTTGCCCCGCATGTGCGCAAGACCGAACAGATCGTCGAACATGTTCGCGTGCGCATGGCGCAGCAGCTCTGCGGCGACCTTGCCGATAATGGCGTGCTTCGCGTGCTGCGCCTCGGCAGCAAGTGGGACCTCGCCTTCCACCAGGCGCTGAAGCGCGACAACAAGGGCGAAGTCGTCGAATTCGACATCGATCCGCGCATGCTCGAGGAGTTCAGCGAGCAGGCGAGCAAAGTTATCCGTGAATTCATGGATCGCGGCTTGCCTTTCGCCCTTGTCACCTCGCCGGAAACACGGTCCTATGTGCGCATGATCATCGAACGCCTGTTCGCCACGCTCCCGGTTCTCTCGCATGTGGAACTGGCAAAGGGCATCGAGATAAAGATTCTAGGCTCTATTTCATGATAACTGACCCGCAAGGGACCGTGTTGGCACTCTTTCTGATCTTCTGCAGGATCGGTGGCTGTGTGCTGACAATGCCGGGTTTTTCCTCGGCGCGTATCCCTTCGATCTTGCGGGTCTTCATCGCCGGCGCGCTGTCGCTGGCAATCATGCCGGTGCTCTGGGACACGGTCTATCCGGCCGTCCGTACCTCGAACGCGACCTATATCGGCTTCATCTTCAGCGAATCGCTGATCGGCGTGATGTTCGGCATGCTGGCCCGCCTCTATACGCTGGGCCTCCAGTTCGCCGCCAACATCGCCGCCATGATGATCGGCTATACCCAGCCGAGCGCCGCCGATATCTTCGAAGAAGGCCAGGAAAGCGCCATCGCGGGCTTCATCATTTTCGCCGGCATGATGATTCTCTTCATGATGGACTTCCATCACATCGTCTTCAGGGCCCTGATCGATTCCTACACATCGATGCCGTTCGGCGGCGCCATGCAGATGCGCGCCACGCTGATCTCGTTCGCCGACACGCTGTCGACGACGACATTCATCATGCTCCGCCTCGCAAGCCCGTTCCTGATCTACGGCTTGCTTTTCAACGTCGCGATCGGCTTCATCAACAAGCTGGCGCCGCAGATCCCTGTTTACTTCATCTCCACGCCTTATCTGCTGTTCGGCGGCCTCTTCCTGTTCTATTTCGCCGTCGCGGCGATGATCAGCCAGTTCGGCCAGTCGTTCACCAGCGTGTTTATCGGGCAGTAGGCGGATGGCTGAAAAGACGCGCTCGGACAAGCTCAAACGCCTCGTCGCCGTCCAGCGGCATCTCGAACAGATGGCGGAATTCGATCTCGCCGAAACCACGCGCCAGCGCGCCGAAGTCAGCGAAGAGATGGACAGCGTGATCCATGCGCTGGGCTCTATGGATCCGGTGCATCACGCCTTCTCGCAGGGCTATGCTGATCGTTTCAACCGGCTTGGCATCAAGGACAAGCAGCTGAACGGCATGCAGGAAGTTCACCAGATGCGCGTTCAGCAGGAGCGCGCCAAGGGTGACCGGCTGGAAGACGGCATGCGCGAAGCGCTCGAAGACGAGCGCCGCGAGGCCGATGACAACGCGGTCTATGATATCATCGATCAAAAATACGGTACGCCAGCCTCCAGCAAGCTTCAAAACTCATAATCCCCTCGATCTGAAATCAAGAGGATTATGACGTGGCGATTTCACCCCCGAGTGATCTGGTGCTGGATGTTGTCAAGGCGGCCGACCCCATGGAGGTTCAGGCCGCTCAGGAAAAACTGAAGGCAAACCAGGCTGCATTCGCGGCCAATAGCCTTGCCGAAGCAGGCAAGGGCTTCACCTCGGCGGTGGACATTCTCGACCGCGCCTCCAACAAGGCGGGCCTCAGCGACGTCCAGAATCGCACCGGCAAGACAGAAGAAGTTCCCGAGACCTATCGCAAGTTCGAAGCGATGGTGCTGCAGAACTTCATCAAGAACATGCTGCCCAACGAGAGCGAAGACGTCTACGGCAAGGGCGCCACGGGCGATATCTGGAAGGGCATGATGGCCGAACAGCTCGGCAACACCATCGCCAAGGGCGATGGCATCGGCGTTGCCAAGCAGCTCTATCACGATGCCTTGAAGAAACAGGAAGGTAGGGTCGTCAACGCCTCTACCGACCAGGATGACCGCAATGCCGCGGTCAGCATGATCAATGAAATTCAGCGCCAGACATTTGGCGTGACATCGACGGACAACAAGTCCGCAAACGACGCCTAAGGGAATCGAGGAGAACAATGGAAATAATCTCGAACGAATACCGTATCAAATCGGTTCTTGGACGCCTGGAAATGATCATCGACAACGAGAACACGCGTATCGGCAGCGATCCGCAGTTCGATCTCAAGGTGTCGAATGCCCACAAGAGCCGCTGCCTTTATGAACTGTCGATGCTCTTCAGCGATACGGACCCCAAGGAACTCGCCGCCTCGCATCTCGAGCAGCTGCATGGCCTGAAGGAAAAGCTGGCGCTCAACGCCCGTCGCGTCGAGGCTCATCTCGAAGCAGTGCGTACGGTTGCCGATCTCCTGAAGAACGCGGTTCAGGATGCGGATGCCGACGGCACCTACTCCCAGGAACAGTTCCTGGCGCGTGAACACTGATGGTTAAACTCGTTCTTACAGGCGTCTGGGTCTGCGTGATCACGCTGGCGGCGGTCTATATGTCGGTGCATCTGGCAACCGCGCCGGCGCCCGCGCCCGATCAGTCGAAGCAGAGCCTTGTCGAGCTTGTGAAGGGCGAGTCCATCACCATCCCTGTTGTCCACGAGGGCGCGGTCAGCGGCTACTTCCTCGGCAAGATATCCTTCATGGTCAACAAGGAAATGCTCAAGGGCGCGACCCTGCCGCTCACCGAGATGACCACCGACGAACTCTTCTCGCTGCTTGTCGGCAACAAGATGGTCGATATATCGAACATGAAGGCATTCGATCCGATTGCCTTCCGCGACATGATCAAGAAAGATCTCAACACGCATCTGGGCGGCGAATATATCGACCAGGTGCTGCTGGAGCAGCTTGATTATCTCTCAAAGGAAGAGGTCGCCGCCAACGCCTCCGGCCAGCCGAAGAAAACCGGCAAGCCTGTCAATGTCGTGCCGCCAGAGCCCGTCAAGGACCCAGCCGCCGGCGGTTGACGCCCGCTTATCGTCGCGGTGGCCTCATCACCGCGACCAGCCATCCGCGATGGTTAACAAATCCCTGATATCGCTACGCAAAGTCGACGGGTTTTCCTAAAGGTTGTTTGAGGGAGCCCTGTTATACCGTCCCGTGATGGGCCGACATGCGCGCCGCATTCCAGATTTGGAAGCCGGCGCCTGATCCCAGGCAGACCTCAGTGTTACCGGGATCTCCGAGCCATGAAGCATTATCGTCAGGAAGCGGGAATGAATCTGATCGCGAATTTCGCGGTCCTCGCCTCTCGTCGCGCCATTTTCGATCTGCCTGTCTGCGATCTCGGCTGGGATGACGCGCTCGTCTTCATCAACGAGCTCCTGTCCATGCCCGTCGGCCAGACGTCGATCTCCTTCGTCAACGCGCACAACATGCTCCTGGCGCTGCGCGACGAAGAGTATCGCGACATCCTCTCGCAGAACCTCGTCCTGCCCGATGGCATTGGCCTCAACATCGCCTCGCAGATCGCGCACGGGTCGCCTTTCCCGGCCAATCTGAACGGCACCGATTTCGTGCCCGCCCTGCTGACCTTCATGGAGCAGCCACGCCGCATCGGCCTGATCGGCGGAACCCGTGCCGTGGTCGAGCGCGCGGCATCCAATTTCCGCAGGCATGCGCCCTGGCATGAATTCGTCGTCATCTCCGATGGCTTCTTCGACAAGAACGATCCGTCCGCCGTCGTCGCCGAGATCGCGGCGCAGGATCTCGACATCATCATCGTCGGCATGGGCACGCCCTTGCAGGAGAAATGGGCGCACAAGCACATTCGCGCCGATCACGCGCGCCTGGTGCTGACCGTCGGCGCTCTCTTCGATTTCGTCTCCGGCTCGGTGCCGCGCGCGCCCAAGCTGGTGCGTTCGATGCGCCTGGAATGGGCCTACAGGCTCGTCCAGGAACCCGGCCGTCTCTGGCGCCGCTATGCACTGGGCATCCCGGTCTTTCTCTATCACGTCGCCAAGTACCGGTTCAGCCGCCGCAAGGTGATCATGAAGCGCTCGGAAATGGGCGATACACGTCGAGATTGAGCGAAAATTAACCTTTTGTTTGCCAAGCCTGTTTAGACTCGATTAACCACACGCGACTGCGATGGGTTCGATCGTTCCATGCACGAGACTTGGTGATGCGCGAAAATCATTCGAGACGTCCCACCCATTCATGGCCATCCCAGCCGAAGGATGAAGCCGGCTCGAACGGCTTCGCCCCTGGCCAATATCAGGATGCGTTGGCCGTCCCAGAAGCAGAGCTGCTGCGGGTCATAGAACGGGCTCTCCAGGCGCAGCGATTGCCGGAACTTGAGCAACCCGCGCCGCAAGACACCACCGCGCCACTCGTCAGCCGCATCGAAACCATCCTCGGCAAAAGGCTAGAGGCCGCCAACGATGCCGCCACGGCGCCAAATCCGCCCATCGATGATGCCGCCCCCAGCACCGCCGCCGTCATGGACGAGGCAGCGATGGACGACCTGATCGACGATCTGGCCGCACAGGAATTCCACGTCGAATCCATCACCCACGCAGCCGTCGAGCATCAAGCGCCGGCATCCCCGCGCAGCGGCCGCTCGCTGATCGCAGCCGGCGCACTGTGCGCATTGGGCGCGCTTGGCGGAACGCTTATCCCAAGCGAGCCATCCGGCTTTCGGGCGCAGAGTCTGCTTGGCGTCGAAGGTCCCGCCAAGGACCATCAGGCAGTGGTCAGCGCCACCCACGATGCACTGATCTCGCAGAAAACCATCGCCATGGCCGTCGCCAAATTGCAGCTCGACCGCGACGCCGAATTTGCCGGCGCCAGCGGCAGTGCGTTCAATGTCGCAGTCGATCTCCTCTCCGCAAGCGGTGCCGCCGCCGATCCGGTCTCGCGCGCCGAAGCGTCTCTCGCCGCCGCCATTCGCGCATCTGCCGATCCGAAATCGGGAACGATCGGCTTCAGCGTCACGACAGCAAGTGCGGCAAAATCCGCGCGCATCGCATCCTATCTCGTCTCGACCGTCGCGCATCCGGTGTCGGCGGCGAGCGCCAACGACGGCGCGGTGAAGAAGGCGAGTGCGGTGGCAGACGCCGATCTTGAGGCGTTCACCAAGCAGAACGGCGAAGGCAATGTCGAGGTCGCAACCAGGCTGCAGCAGCAGCTTGTGCAGGCCAACGAAAGCTTGAAGGACGCGCAGCAGAAGGTCGTGGCTGCGAAGACGCGCGCCGACCTGCTGAAGACCGCGACAGCTGACGACGCGCTGACAGGTGCGCTTGCCGCAGACATCACCTCACCGGCGCTGGACGACCGCCGCGGCCGCTATGCCGTTGCCAAATCGACGCTCGCGCAGCTTGCCGCCAGCCTCGGCCCCCGGCACCCGCGCCTGATTGCCCAGCAGGCCGAAGTCGATGGCCTGCGCGCCAGCATCGGCCAGGAACTCGGCAGGCTGTCCCGCGACGCCGCCGACGAAGTCAAATCAACGGTCGCCGCCGTCAGGCAGCTTGGCGACCAACGCAACACGCTGATCGCGCAAAGCCGCGACACCGGCGTCGATCTCGCCAAGTTGACGGAACTGCGCGAGAAATCCGCGGTCGCGCGCCAGCGTCTCGAAGATGAGCTGAGCACCGGCGCGATCGGCACGGATGGCACGCATGTGCAGGTCATCAAGGCGCCCGTGGTCACGGCCATCGAACCGGGCCGCAGTCCGTGGCTGGCCCCAGCACTCGGCGCGCTCGCCGGTCTTGCCTTCGGTCTTGCCGGTTTCCGCAGGCGCGTGGATGTGGGCAATGCCGTCGCGCATGTCGAGCCCGTCGCCGAGATCGAGCCGTCGGTCGACATCCCGCTCGCATCCGTGCCGGAGCCCGTGATCGAGGACGCTACCGACGAGGTCGAACTGCTGCGGGCCGAGATCGCCGCCATGCGCGATCGCCTTCGCTCCTACGCGGCGACGGCCTGATTGTCGGTCAACTGCGACATGATTGTTCTTGCATTTCTCGTTTCAGGCAGGATAGGGCGTGGACGGGCAAATTGTGTCTGATGCCGCCGACTAGAATGGCGGGTAATGGCAGGGAGACGGTCTTGGCGACAGTAATCGACGGGAAACAGGTTGCAGCTTCGGTCATCGACACGGTGAAGGCGGCGACCGCGGCATTGGACAAGCAGAGCGGCGTTCAGGCCGGTCTCGCGGTCATCATCGTCGGCGACGATCCGGCAAGCCACGCCTATGTGGGCTCCAAGAGCAAGATGGCCAAGGAATGCGGCTTTAAGTCCGTGCAGCACACGCTCCCCGTCGAGACGACGCAGGAAGAACTGGCCGCGCTTGTCGCCTCGCTCAACGCCGATGACACGATCCACGGCATCCTCGTGCAGCTGCCGCTACCCAAGCACCTGAATTCCGACCCGATCATCCAGTCGATCCTGCCTGAAAAGGATGTCGATGGCCTTCATGTCGTCAACGCCGGCAAGCTGGCGGTCGGCGATCTCGAAACCGGCCTCGTTTCCTGCACGCCCGCCGGCGCCATGGTCTTCGTGCGCCGCACCCACGGCGAGGATCTCTCCGGCCTAAATGCCGTCGTCGTCGGCCGTTCCAATCTGTTCGGCAAGCCGATGGCGCAGCTTCTGCTCAACGCCAACGCCACGGTGACAATCGCGCATTCAAGAACCAAGGATCTACCGTCCGTTTGCCGCAACGCCGATATCCTGGTTGCCGCCGTCGGTCGTCCCGAGATGGTCAAGGCCGATTGGGTCAAGCGCGGCGCGACCGTCATCGATGTCGGCATCAACCGCATCGCAGCGCCCGAAAAGGGCGAGGGAAAGACGCGCCTTGTCGGCGATGTCGCATTCGCCGAGGCCGCTGAAGTCGCGGATGTCATCACGCCTGTTCCGGGTGGCGTCGGTCCGATGACCATCGCCATGCTGATGGCCAACACCGTGATTGCCGCGCATCGCGCCGCCGGCCAGACACCGCCGAAGTTCTGATCGAGAGCCTTTCCTGGTTAGCTTGAAGCATTCTGCCGGAGCAGGTTTTCGTCAGGGCAAAGGCGATTGGCGAAGGGCATACCTCGGGTACGGTCGAGCCGATCGCCTTTGATCCTGGCGGAAAGATGCCCGGCCCCTGCGGGGTTGGCTGAAACGGGCCGCCTGATCGTCCGGCCGGCTTGGCCGTATGCGCTGGCTACGACACGCGCCGGCCGGACGACCATCCGACTCCGTTTGAGCCAACAGAATGCTGCAATCTAACCAGGAAAGGCTCTAGCGCGGCGCAGCGCCCGTCGATGCCCGCACGATCAGCTCCGTCTTCCACAATTCCTGTTCGGGGAAGGGGCCGTCCTGCTTGACGGTCCCGATCAGCCGCTCCGCGATCCGGACACCCGCCGCGCGCAGCGATGAGCGCGTCGTCGTCAGCGGCACGGAGAAATTCTCCGGCTTCAGATGCGGCAGCACGTCGTCATGGGCGATCAGCGAAATATCCTCGCCAAGCTTCAGCCCCGCCTGCGTCACCGCGCGGATGGCGCCAAGCGCCAGCACCGTGCTGGAACAGAGAATGGCCGTCGGCGGCTCCGGTAGCTGCAGGAAGCGTTCCATCGCGAACTGCCCGTGCTCGTCGGTCATCGACATGTGGCTGGTGCAGTTCTCCGGCAGCTCAAGCCCGCGCTCGGCAAGCGCCGAGACCACGCCCTTCTTGCGCCGGATCGCGAAATCGAGATGCTCCGGCCCGTTCAGCAGGCAGAAGCGCGTGTGCCCGAGCTGCAGCATCAGCCGCGTCGCATCGTAGAAGGCGCCCTCGTTGTCGATGTCGAGATAGGGATAGTCAGGCTCAATCCCGAAAGAGCGGCCATGCACCAGAAACGGCATGGAGAGAGACTTCAGGAGCGGCAGCCGGGGATCGTGCCCGCGCATATAGGCGACGAACAGCGCATCGACATTGCCGCTGATGGCGAGCCGCCTCAGCGCGCCCACCTCGTCATCGGGATCGGCCGGCATGATCACGAAATGAAAGTCGTGCCTTACCGCTTCCTCGCCAAGTCCGGTCAGGAATTCGCCGAAATGCACGTCGGAATAATGCCCGGGCGCTGTGGGCATGACGAGGCCGATCGAACCCGCCTTGCCGGTCGCCAGCCGTTGGGCCGCCTTGTTGGGACGGTAGCCGGTCTCCTGCACGGCGCGCAGCACCCGCTCGCGTGTCGCCTCGTTGACCTCGGGATAGCCGTTCAGCGCACGGCTCACCGTCGTCTGGGACAGGCCCAGCATTTCCGATAGCTGTTTCAGATTCACGTGTTAAACTTCCTCCAACGCCTTGGAGGTCATGTCTCCCAAATGGCATCCAAAGCGCTTTTAGCAATGTAGCAGCTGCGCGGCTTGACTCAAGAAAAATCGCTCCATATTGCCCGATAGGCGTTGCTGCATTGCGATATCCAAAGGCCCCAAGCTGGGTTTTGCGAATTGCCTTGACTCTTTTATGCCGAAAGTGAAATGAGTTCGTTGTCAAAGCGCTTTGGAATTTCGGTTGCAGGGCGTGATTGGGATTGTGATGGGAGGTTGATCACATGAAAAAGTCATTTTTGATGGGCGTTGCCGTGGCAGCGCTTCTGGCGGGCGGCGCGTCCGCGGCCGATCTGAAATTCGCGCCGGGTGAGGACGCCAAGTTCAATTGGAAGAGCTACGATGACTTCAAGGCGGCCAATGCCGACCTGAAGGGTCAGGAACTGACGATCTTCGGGCCGTGGCGCGGCGAGGACGAGACGCTGTTCCGCAGCATTCTCGCCTACTTCACCGAGGCAACCGGCATCGACGCCAAATATTCGTCCTCGGAAAACTACGAGCAGCAGATCGTCATCGACACGCAGGCCGGTTCGCCGCCGAATATCGCGATCCTGCCGCAGCCGGGCCTTCTCGCCGATCTCGCCAGCAAGGGCTTCCTGGCGCCGCTCGGCGATGAGAACTCCAAGTGGATCAAGGACAATTACGGCGCCGGCGACAGCTGGGTCGGCTACGGCACCTACAAGGGCAAGGACGGCAAGGACGCCTTCTTCGCTTTCCCCTACAAGGCCGACGTGAAGTCGCTGGTCTGGTACGTGCCTGAAAACTTCAAGGAAGCGGGCTACAAGGTCCCGACCACGATGGAAGAGCTGCAGGCTCTGTCCGAGCAGATCGTCAAGGACGGCGGCGTCCCGTGGTGCATCGGTCTCGGTTCCGGCGGCGCCACCGGCTGGCCGGCGACCGACTGGATCGAAGACCTGATGCTGCGCATGCAGCCGCCGGAAGCCTACGACAAGTGGACCACCAACGAACTGAAGTTCGATGATCCCTCTGTTGTTGCCGTTATCGACGAGTTCGGCAAGTTCGCCAAGAACGAGAAGTACGTCGATGGTGGCGTCAAGGCTGTGGCCTCGACCGACTTCCGCGACAGCCCGAAGGGCCTCTTCGCGGTGCCGCCGAAGTGCTACATGCACCATCAGGCGTCCTTCATCCCGTCCTTCTTCCCGGAAGGAACGAAGATGGGCCAGGATGCGGACTTCTTCTACATGCCGACCTTCGCCTCGCATCCCGAACTCGGCAAGCCGGTTCTGGGCGCTGGCACGCTCGTCACCATCGCCAAGGACTCCAAGCCCGCCCGCGCCTTCGTGGAATTCCTGAAGACGCCGATCGCGCATGAAGTCTGGATGGCGCAGTCGAGCTTCCTGACCCCGTACAAGGGCGTCAACACGGCCGCCTATGCCAACGAGCAGATGAAGCGCGAAGGCGAAATCCTGACGACGGCAACGACGTTCCGCTTCGACGGTTCCGACCTGATGCCCGGCAAGATCGGCGCCGGCGCCTTCTGGACCGGCATGGTCGATTTCGTCGGCGGCAAGTCCGCTCAGGATACCGCCAAGGAAATCCAGAGCGCCTGGGACGGCATCAAGTAACATCGCCTGATCGGGCGGCATGGACCAAATGCCTGGCCGGACGCCGTCAAAAGCGCCGGCCATCGCCGCCTCTTGCGCTCGCTGCAGCGTGCTCGGCCGTCAGGCGGCATGATTTTAAAAAGACGTAGGCATCAGGGGAGGGATGAATGCTATCGCAGCTGGTTTCCGCTTTGGGGGTCGTGGTCGTCGCCGTATTCGCATGCGCGGCCTATTTCTATTTCTCGAACAAGCTCCTTGATATGGCGCTTCCGGTGAAGGACGGCGACATTCGCGCCGCCTCGCAGAACCTCAACCGTCGCTCCGTCATAAGGCCGTGGCTGTTCCTGTTCCCGGCGCTCTTCCTCCTGGTCGTCTATCTCGTCTATCCCGTGGTCGCGACCGTGATCCTGTCCTTCTACGATCGCTCCGGGGCTGAGTTCGTCGGCTTCAGCAATTACCAGTGGGCCCTCGGTGACCGCGAGTTCCGCCAGTCGATCTTCAACAACATCCTCTGGCTCGCCGTCGTTCCCGCCGCCTGCACCTTCTTCGGCCTCGTCATCGCCGTCATGACCGACCGCATCTGGTGGGGCAATATCGCGAAAAGCATCGTCTTCATGCCGATGGCGATCTCCTTCGTCGGCGCCTCCGTCATCTGGAAGTTCATCTACGAATATCGTGGCGGCAACGCCACGCAGATCGGCCTTCTGAACGCCATCGTCCAGCTCTTCGGCGGCACGCCGCAGGTGTGGATTTCGGTGCCTTTCTGGAACAGCTTTTTCCTGATGATCATCCTCATCTGGATCCAGACCGGCTTTGCCATGGTCATCCTGTCGGCGGCGCTGCGCGGCATTCCGGAAGAAACCATCGAGGCGGCAGTCATCGATGGCGCCAATGGCTGGCAGATCTTCTGGCGCATCATGGTGCCGCAGGTCTGGGGCACGATCGCTGTCGTCTGGACCACAATCACCATCCTTGTGCTGAAGGTCTTCGATATCGTGCTCACCATGACCAACGGACAGTGGGACACGATGGTTCTCGCCAATCTCATGTTCAACTGGATGTTCCGGGGTGGCGGCGACAGCGGCCGAAGTGCGGTCATCGCGCTGATCATCATGCTGGCCGTTACGCCGATCATGGTGTGGAACGTCCGCCGCGCCAATCGCGAACTGGGAGGCAAGTGAGATGACCCTGACCCGCGATTTCTTCAAGATCGGCCCGGCCCGCCTGTTCGTCCACGCTGCGGTGCTTCTGATCGTCATCATCTGGCTGATCCCGACGCTCGGCATCTTCGTCAGCGCGCTGCGCGACAAGGACCAGATCGTCGTCTCTGGCTGGTGGACCGCCTTCTCCGGCTCGTCCCGCACCGTTGCCGCCCGCCTCGGCCAGGTCGACCAGCAGAAGCAGGACGGCCCCGCCTATGTCATCACAGGCAATGTGCTGGAGGGCCAGGAAGGACGCTCGATCAATGCCTTCGGCACCCGCGTCGCGCAGCCCTCGGCCTACAAGGCCGGCGAGACCGCCGATCTCGGCGATGGCCTGACGCTCACCGTCAACGAAGACGGCACCTACCGCTACGCCAAGAACGCCGCCTTCGGCCCTGACGATGGCGGCCGCCGCGTCTACGTCTCGGTCGCCACGCCACCGGAGTTCACGCTTCAGAACTATCGCACTGTGCTGACTGGCGAGGGGATCGGCCAGTCCTTCATCAACTCGTTGACGGTCACCATCCCGGCCACGATCATCCCGATCCTGATCGCCGCCTTCGCAGCCTACGCGCTGAGCTGGATGGAATTCCCCGGCCGTGCGCTTCTCATCGCGCTGGTCGTCGGCCTCATCGTCGTGCCGCTACAGATGTCGCTGATCCCGCTTCTGAGGCTCTACAATCAGGTCGGCATGCTGCTCGATACGCCGTCCAAGACCTATCCCGGCATCTGGCTGGCGCACACCGCTTTCGGCATGCCGCTCGCCATCTATCTCCTGCGATCCTATATCGCCGGTCTCCCTAAGGAGATCATCGAATCCGCCCGCGTCGATGGCGCCAGCGATTTCGAGATCTTCACCCGCATCGTTTTGCCCTTGTCCTTCCCGGCGCTCGCCTCCTTCTCGATCTTCCAGTTCCTGTGGGTCTGGAACGACCTGCTCGTCGCCATGGTCTTCCTCGGCACCGACAGGGATCACCTCGTGCTGACGGGTGCGCTCAACGCGCTGCTCGGCTCGCGCGGCGGCAACTGGGAAATCCTGACGGCCTCGGCCTTCATCACGATTATAGTACCGCTGCTCGTCTTCTTCGCATTGCAGCGCTATCTCGTGCGTGGTCTGCTCTCGGGTTCGGTCAAGGGCGGCTAGTCATTTCGCAAGGCAATATCCAACAGGACCACACATGAGCATGGCATCTCAATCCAACCTGACGGCGGACAAGGACTGGTGGCGCGGCGCGGTGATCTACCAGATCTACCCGCGCTCCTACCAGGATAGCAACGGCGACGGCATCGGCGATCTCAAGGGCATTACCGCGAGATTACCGCATGTCGCGGCCCTTGGCGCCGACGCCATCTGGATCTCGCCCTTCTTCACCTCGCCCATGCGCGATTTCGGCTACGACGTCTCCGACTACGAGAACGTCGACTCGATCTTCGGCACGCTGGTTGATTTCGATTCCCTAATCGCCGAAGCCCACCGCCTCGGCATCCGCGTGATGATCGATCTCGTCATCTCGCATTCGTCGGATCAGCATCCCTGGTTCGTCGAAAGCCGGTCCAGCCGCACCAACGCAAAGGCCGATTGGTATGTCTGGAGCGACTCGAAGCCCGATGGCACCCCGCCCAACAACTGGCTGTCGATCTTCGGCGGCTCTGCCTGGGCGTGGGATCCGACCCGCATGCAATATTACATGCACAACTTCCTGACCTCGCAGCCGGATCTCAACCTGCACAATCCCGAGGTTCAGAACCGCCTGCTCGATGTCGTCCGCTTCTGGCTGAAGCGCGGCGTCGATGGCTTCCGCCTCGATACCATCAACTTCTATTTCCACGATAAGGAACTGCGCGACAATCCGGCGCTTGCCCCCGAGCGACGCAACGCCTCGACGGCGCCGGCTGTGAACCCCTACAATTTCCAGGAGCACATCTACGACAAGAACCGCCCGGAGAATATCGCCTTCCTGAAGCGCTTCCGCGCGGTGCTCGAGGAGTTCCAGGATATCGCCGCTGTCGGCGAAGTCGGCGATAGCCAGCGCGGTCTCGAGATCGTCGGCGAATACACGTCGGGCGATGACAAGATGCACATGTGCTACGCCTTCGAGTTCCTGTCGCCGGATCCGCTGTCGCCCGAGCGTATCGAGGACGTGATGAACGATTTCGCCGCTGCCGCCCCCGATGGCTGGGCCTGCTGGGCGCTCTCCAATCACGATGTCGTGCGCCATGTGACCCGCTGGGGCTCGCTCGTTGCCGATCGCGACGCCTTCGCCAAGCAATATGCGGCGATGCTGATGACCATGCGCGGCTCCGTATGCCTCTATCAGGGCGAGGAGCTCGGCCTGACGGAAGCCGACCTTGCCTACGAGGACCTGCAGGACCCCTACGGCATCCAGTTCTGGCCGGAGTTCAAGGGCCGCGATGGTTGCCGTACGCCGATGGTCTGGGATAGCCAGGTCGCCCAGGGTGGCTTCTCCACCGTCAAGCCATGGCTGCCGGTCCCCGTCGAACATATCCTGCGCGCCGTCAGCGTCCAGCAGGGCGACGAGACCTCGGTGCTGGAGCATTATCGCCGCTTCATCGCCTTCCGCAAGCAGCACCCGGCCTTTGCCAAGGGCGAGATCAAGTTCATGGAGCCGCAGGGCGACATGCTGGTCTTCCAGCGCGAATACGGCAACGAAAAGCTGCTCTGCGTTTTCAACATGAGCGCGACCGAAGCCTTGGTCGCTCTACCTGAAGGCAACTGGCAGGCGTTGACGGGCCATGGTTTCGTCAGCAATAACTATGGCGACAAGATCGATATACCCGCCTGGGGCGCGTATTTCGCTCGGCTCGCTTAGAGACTTCTGGAGGAGGAGAACTCGATGACTGGACTGACACTCAAGGACATTCGCAAATCCTACGGTGCCGTGGACGTGCTCCATGGCATCGATCTTGATATCAAGGAGGGCGAATTCGTTGTGTTCGTCGGTCCGTCGGGCTGCGGCAAGTCCACCCTGCTGCGCATGATCGCCGGCCTGGAGAACATCACCGGCGGCGACATGTATATCGACGGCCAGCTGGTCAACGACGTCCCGCCCTCCAAGCGCGGCATCGCCATGGTGTTCCAATCCTATGCGCTCTACCCGCATATGACCGTCTACGACAACATGGCCTTCGGCATGAAGATCGCTGGCGAAAACAAGCAGGAAATCGACCGGCGCGTGCGCGCGGCGGCCGAAAGCCTGCAGCTCACCAAATATCTCGATCGCCTGCCCAAGGCGCTCTCGGGCGGCCAGCGCCAGCGCGTCGCCATCGGCCGCGCCATCTGCCGCAACCCGAAGGTCTTCCTGTTCGACGAGCCGCTGTCGAACCTCGACGCGGCGCTGCGCGTGGCCACCCGCATCGAGATCGCCCGTCTCAACGAGCAGATGGCCGACACGACGATGATCTATGTCACCCACGACCAGGTCGAGGCGATGACGCTCGCCGATCGCATCGTGGTGCTGTCCGCCGGCAATATCGAACAGGTTGGCGCGCCGCTGGAGCTCTATGAGCGTCCGGCCAATCTCTTCGTCGCCAAGTTCATCGGCTCGCCCGCCATGAACGTTATCCCCGCCACCGTCACGGAAGCCGGCAACACGACGACGGTGACACTAACCGGCGGCAAGTCCGTCACGCTCGATATCCCGACAGCTGCGTCCGAAAAGGGCAAGACCGCCAGCTTCGGCGTTCGCCCCGAAGACCTGCGCATCGCCGGCCCAACCGACGACTACCTCTTCGAGGGCGAGGTCTCGATCGTCGAAGCCCTCGGCGAGGTGACGCTGCTCTACATCGAGGGCCTGGTCCAGAACGAGCCGATCATCGTCAAGCTGCCCGGCATCTATGACGTAAAGCGCGGCCAGAAGATGCATTTCTCGGCCGAACGTTCGAAACTGCACCTGTTCGATGCAGAAGGCCGTACCTATCGCAAGTAAGTTGTAAATAGCTCCCGGGCCGTGTGAATAATGCGGCCCGGCGCTATGTTGTTCGAACCTTCTGTTAAAGATCGCTTGGTAGTCTTTCCTCATTGCATACTTAGAGGATTACGACAGTGGCGACACCGAGCCCCCAGTCATCAGGACATTTTTTGAATAAGGAAGAATCCTTCATGTACGACCGCGAAGTGCGGTTCAAGATGGAGGACACGATGAACGCCGCGCGTCTCGAATATACCGAGAAGGGCGTCATGAACATGGCCTCGCGCCGTTGCGACATCATCCGCATTTCCAAGAGCAGCGCGGTCCTTGCGATCCTGACGCAGTTCAACCTCCCGCGTCAGTTCTATCTCGATCTTCCCGATGCCCGCATCACCAAGATCGGCTGCATGCTGACCCGTGTTAATCCCAACAACACCGTGGAAGTTCGCTTCCTGCGCATGCTGACCGACAAGGAACTGAACAAGATCTTCGTCTACAGCACCCACCCGGCCCATCGCGACCGCGTGCTCGACATCCGCGCCTGATCGCTGATCGCGCCGATTAAAACAACAAGGCCCGCGAGATCGTCTCGCGGGCCTTGTCGTTTTTTGGGGTAATCGCCCGCCTTAGTGGAACAGCACGCTGGCGCCCTTGTCGGATGCGCCGACGGCGCGGCGGAAGGGGGCGAAGAGCTCGCGGCCCATGCCGAATTCGTTGTCCGAGAGGTCGGCCACGACAGGCTTGCGGTCGGCGAGCGTCGCGGCGTCCACAAGCACCTCGAGTGTCCCCGCGATCGCGTCGAGACGGATGATATCGCCGTCCATGATGCGCGCGATAGGTCCGCCGTCGACGGCCTCAGGCGTCACATGGATCGCCGCCGGAACCTTGCCCGACGCGCCGGACATGCGCCCGTCGGTCAGAAGCGCAACGCGGAAGCCGCGGTCCTGCAGCACGCCGAGCGGCGGCGTCAGCTTGTGCAGCTCCGGCATGCCGTTCGCCTTCGGCCCCTGGAAGCGGACGACGGCGATGAAGTCGCGGTTGAGCTTGCCGTCCTTGAAGGCGTCCTGAAGCTCCTGCTGGCTGTGGAAGACGATCGCCGGCGCCTCAATGACGTGGCGGTCGGCCTTTACGGCCGAGATCTTGATCACGCCCTTGCCGAGATTGCCGCGCAGCATCTTCAGGCCGCCATTGGCCTGAAACGGCGTTTCGATGTTTGCGAGCACCTTCGGATTGACGCTCTTTTCCGGCGAGGGCTCGCGCACGATGTTTCCATCCTCGCCAAGGCGCGGATCGATCGTGTAGGCCTGCAGCCCATGGCCGAACACGGTGCGCACGTCGTCGTGCACCAGGCCGTGCTTCAACAGTTCCTTGATCAGGAAGCCCATGCCGCCTGCCGCGTGGAAATGGTTCACGTCGGCAAGCCCGTTCGGATAGACGCGGGCAAGCAGTGGCACCACTTCGGAGAGCTCGGCGATATCCTGCCAGGTGAGCTCGATGCCGGCGGCGCGCGCCATGGCAACGAGGTGCAGCGTGTGGTTGGTCGAGCCGCCGGTGGCGTGCAGGCCGACGACGCCGTTGACGATCGAGCGCTCGTCGATCATCTCGCCCGCCGGCGTGAACTCGTTGCCCTGCGCGGTGATCGCCAGCGCCCGCTTGGTGGCTTCGCGGGTGAAGGCTTCGCGAAGCGGCGTGCCGGGATTGATGAAGGAGGAGCCGGGCATATGGAAGCCCATGATCTCCATCAGCATCTGGTTGGAGTTTGCCGTGCCGTAGAAGGTGCAGGTGCCCGGTCCGTGATAGGACTTCGACTCGGCTTCGAGCAGCTCGGCGCGGCCGACCTTGCCCTCGGCGTAAAGCTGGCGCACGCGCGACTTCTCGTCGTTCGGCAGGCCTGAGGTCATCGGACCCGCCGGCACGAAGATCGACGGCAGATGGCCGAAGGTCAGCGCGGCAATCGTCAGACCCGGCACGATCTTGTCGCAGACGCCCAGATAGAGGGCAGCGTCGAACATGTTGTGCGACAGGCCGATACCAGCAGCCATGGCAATCAGGTCACGCGAGAAGAGCGAGAGCTCCATGCCGGGCTGGCCCTGGGTCACGCCATCGCACATGGCGGGAACGGCGCCCGCCACCTGCGCGATGCCGCCAGCTTCCGCAGCAGCCTCGCGAATGATCGCGGGATAGGTCTCGAACGGCTGATGCGCCGAGAGCATGTCGTTGTAGGAAGTGATGATGCCGAGATTGGAAACACGGTCGCCGGCCAGTGCATCCTTCTCGGCGGGGGAACAGACCGCGAAGCCGTGTGCCAGGTTCGCGCAGCCGAGCGAAGAGCGAACTACGCTCTTGCCCACCGCGTTTCGCAAGCGCTCGAGATAGAGTTCTCGCAACGGTTTCGACCGTTCGACGATACGGTTGGTGATGGCGGCAACGCGCGAATGAGCGGACATGGGAAATCCTTGTCGTTTGCTGGTATTCGATTGTCTGTTCGCGGCTTTAAGCCGTGTTGGCCATTGAGGCCGTCGGCTTATGGAGCCCAGTAAATGTCGACGGGCGTCGCGGCGCGGCGAAGGATTGCCCGGATCGGCATCTCCGCCTCGTCGCCGGCACCCTCGGCCTTTGCCAGAACGTCCTTCTTGCCGTCGCCTTCGATATGAAGAACGAGCAGCCCCGCATCCTGCAGGCTGGAGAAGGTGAAGGTTAGGCGGGGCTCGCCCGCGCCGTCAGCGTCCATGGTGATGATGCCGCGCGGCGTCTTCGGGTCGAGTGCGACCGCAAGATTGCTACCACCAGGGAAGAACGAAGCCGTGTGGCCGTCGCCGCCCATGCCGAGAATGACGACATCGAACGGATTGCCGATCGAAGCCGTGGCCGCCGTCGAGAGCTTTGCCGCTTCCTCGACCGTTGCCGCCGGCTGGTAGAGCGGCTGGAACTTTGCCGCCTTCGCCGTGTTCTGCAGGAGATTGCTGATCACGAGCAGATGGTTCGAGCGCGGATTGTCGGCGGGCACGAAACGCTCGTCGACGAGGGTGATCGTTACCTTCGTCCAGTCGAGATCGCGCGTCGACAGTTCCTGGAAGAATGCCTTCGGCGTGGAGCCGCCGGAAACGGCGATCTCAGCCGTTCCCTTCCTGGCGATGGCCGTCGAAAGCGATGCAGCGACCTTGTCGGCAAGGTTGCGCGCCAGTTCGGCGGCGTTGGCAAAATTGTGCATGGTCGCTGCCATTCTCTCGATCCTTAGAGGTTGTCGTGCCAGGTGCGGCCGTCACGCTCGATGAGCGCGATCGACTGGCTCGGGCCCCAGGTGCCGGCCGTGTAGCCCTGAACCTTCTGGCCGGTGGATTCCCAACCCTTGAGGATCGGGTCGACCCACTGCCACGCCGCCTCGACTTCGTCGCGGCGCATGAACAGCGTCTGGTTCGAACGGATGACGTCCATCAGCAGGCGCTCGTAAGCGTCGGGGTTACGAACCTGGAAGGAATCGGCGAAGCTCATGTCGAGCGAAACGTTGCGCAGGCGCATGCCACCCGGGCCCGGATCCTTGATCATCAGCGACTGCTTGACGCCTTCGTCGGGCTGCAGGCGAATGATCAGCTGGTTCTGGTTGATGCGGCCGGCCGACTGGTCGAAGACCGAGTGCGGGATCGACTTGAAGGTGATGACGATCTCCGACATGCGGCCGGCAAGACGCTTGCCGGTGCGGATGTAGAAGGGAACGCCAGCCCAGCGCCAGTTGTTGATCTCGGCCTTGATGGCGACGAAGGTTTCGGTGTTGGACACGCCGCCTTCGAGCTCTTCGAGGTAACCCTTGACCGGGCCGCCCGCCGAAGCGCCGGCGCGATACTGGCCGCGAACGGTCGTCTGCTCGACATTGGACGCGTCGATCGGCTTCAGCGCGCGCAGCACCTTCAGCTTCTCGTCGCGAACCGCTTCGGAATCCATCGAAGACGGAACTTCCATGGCGACCAGGCAGACGAGCTGCATGATGTGGTTCTGCACCATGTCGCGCAGCGCGCCGGCAGTGTCGTAGTAGCCGGCACGACCCTCAAGGCCGACGGATTCGGCAACGGTGATCTGCACGTGGTCGATATGCTGTGCATTCCAGAGCGGCTCATAGAGCGCGTTGGCAAAGCGCAGCGCCATCAGGTTCTGCACGGTTTCCTTGCCGAGATAGTGGTCGATACGGAAGATCTGCTCTTCCTTGAAGACCTTGCCGATCGTGTCGTTGAGCTGCAGGGCCGAGTCCAGGTCGCGGCCGATCGGCTTCTCGACAACGATGCGGGTGGTCTTGGTGATCAGCTTGTGATCGTGGATCTTCTGCGAGATGTCGCCGAAGATGCCGGGTGCAACGGCCAGATAGAAGGCGCGCACGCGGTCCTTGCCCTCGTCGAGCAGCTTCTTCAGCTGGTCCCAACCGGCGTCGGAGCGGGCATCGACGGGCACATAGTACAGGCGCTCGCAGAACTTGGCGACTTCGGCCTCGTCGTACTCGCCCTTCTTCAGATGCTCCTTCAGAGCGTCCTGCGCGAACTTGCGGTATTCTTCGTGGGTCAGCGCGCTTCTGGAGGCGCCGATGATGCGGGTCGGCTCGGAGAACTGGCCTTCGATCTGACGATGGTAGAGGGCCGGCAGCAACTTGCGCTCGGCAAGGTCGCCACTGCCGCCAAAGACGACGTAATCGAAAGGTTCAACGGGAATGATTTGGCTGCTCATGAGGCTATCTCTCAATCAGACTGGTTCATGGCCTCTTTAATCTAATCGATTTAAAAAAGCCAGTGTGCGCTGCAACGAATTTGTCCGGCACTGGTTTTAGATCGAAAAGCCTCGTGAGGAAATCCGCAATCTGACTAAAACTTGTCGCGCAGCGCAAACCACGAAAGCGCCAGGAAGAGCAGGGGCGCGCGCATCGCCGGACCACCCGGGAAGGCCGGGATTTTCAGCGCCTTGAACAGTTCGAGGTCCCTGGATTTCCCGATCACAGTTTCGGCATAGAGCCGTCCGCAATAGTTGGCAAGCATCACGCCATGGCCGGAATAGCCGCCGATCGAGGTCACGCCGGGCATAACCTCGCGCACAAAGGGCTGCCTCGGCATGGTGATCGCGACCGATCCGCCCCAGGCATGGGTGATTTCGACGTTATCGAGTTCGGGATAGATCTCGGCGATCTGCCGACGGATGTGCTGCGATATGTCGCGCGGATTGTCCGCCGTATAGGCCTCGCGACCACCAAACAGCAGCCGCCCGTCCTTGGATTTCCGGAAATAGCGCACGACGAAACGCGAATCGGCAACCGCCTCGCTACCAGGAATGACCGTGGATTTCTCGCCGAGCGGCACGGTCGCGCCGATGAAGGAGCGGATCGGCATGACATGGCTGGCGGTAATCGGCTCAAGATTGTCGATATAGCCGTTGCAGGCAATCAGTGCCTTGTCGGCGGTGATCTGCCCGCGCGGCGTATCGATCGTAACCTTGCCGCCGCTCTGGCGGATCGCCGTCGCCTTCGTCATTTCGAAGACCTGAGCGCCGGAAGCCGCAGCCGCCCGCGCCAGCCCGATCAGGAGCTTCAACGGGTGAATGTGGCCGGTGCCGGTGTCGCGCACGCCGCAGAAAAAGCGCGTCGACCCCAGCCGCTCTTGCGTTTCCGCTCTGTCCATGAAGGTGGCGTGCGGGTAGCCGTAGCGGCTGGCGGCGATCTCCGCGTTGGCGCGAAAGTCCTTCTCGTAGCTCGCCTTATGCGCCACGTTCATCTGGCCGGGCATGAAATCGATGTCGATCTGGTGCTCGGTCGCGAAGGTGAGCAAGTGCTTCTTGGCGTCCTCGGCCAGATCGAACAACGCCTTCGATCGCTCGAAGCCGATCTCTTCTTCCAGCTCCTCCGGCCACGAACGCTGCCCGGTGCCGAGCTGCCCGCCATTGCGCCCGGAGGCGCCATCGCCGAACCGGCAGGCCTCGATGAGTACAACCGACACGCCCGCCTTGGCGAGATGATAGGCCGCCTGCAGTCCGGTATAGCCGCCGCCGATAATGGCGACGTCACATGTCTTTGATCCGTCGAGTTCAGGGTAGGTGGGCCGCTCGCCCGCCGTTGCCTGATACCACGAAATGCCGGGCGCGATCGGGCTCTGCCATTTCTGTTCGGATGTCATGGCGCCATCCCTATACGTTGAGCAGAAGGAATTCGCGTTCCCACGGGCTGATCACCTGCATGAAGGTCTCGAACTCGCCGCGCTTGACGCCGGCATAGAGCCCGATGAATTCGCGGCCGAACACCTCCTCGAAGGCCGGCTCGTCCTCCATCAGCGCGACGGCTTCGAGCAGCCCGCGCGGCAGGTCGATCGAGCCTTCATTGGCCGAATCCTCGGTCGGCGCCGTCGGCTCGATTTCCTTCATGATGCCCAAGAGGCCGCAGGCAAGCGAAGCCGCCAGCGCCAAATAGGGGTTGGCGTCGGAACTCGGCAGCCGGTTCTCGACACGCCGCGCCTGCGGATCCGAAACCGGTACACGGAACGCCGTCGTGCGGTTGTCGTAGCCCCAGGCGTTGTTGACCGGGCAAGACATGTCGGGCGTCAGGCGGCGGTAGGAGTTGACGTATGGGGCGAGCATGCAGAGCGCGCTCGGCACATATTTCTGCATGCCGCCGATGAAGTGGAAGAACTCCTTCGAGGGCGAGCCGTCGGGGTTGGAAAACACGTTCTTGCCCGTGTCCTCGTGAATGACCGACTGGTGGATGTGCATCGCCGATCCGGCCTGACCCTGCATCGGCTTGGCCATGAAGGTGGCGTAGATGCCATGCTTCATCGCCGCCTCACGGATCGTCCGCTTGAACATGAAGACCTGGTCGGCAAGCTCGATCGGATTGCCGTGGCGAAGGTTGATCTCGAGCTGCGCCGGTCCTTCTTCGTGGATCAGCGTGTCGATCTCCAGCCCCTGCTTTTCGGAGAAGTGGTAGATGTCGTCGATCAGTTCGTCGAACTCGTTGATACCCGCGATCGAATAGCCCTGGCCGCCGAGAATGGCGCGGCCCGAGCGGCCCTTCGGCGGATGCAGCGGATAATCCGGGTCGTCGTTCTTGGCGACGAGATAGAACTCGATCTCCGGCGCCACGATCGGCTTCCAGCCGCGGTCGTGATAGAGCTTCATGATCCGCTTCAAGACGTTGCGCGGCGTATATGGGACCTCTTCTCCATCGGCGCTGACGATATCGCAGATCACCTGCGCGGTCGGGTCCGTCTCCCACGGCACGACGGAAAGCGTCGAAAGATCAGGCACCAGCTTCAAATCGCTGTCGCGCGGCTCGTAGCGGAAGCTTTCGGTCTCCTCTGGATATTCACCCGAAATCGTGTGGCGGTAGATCGCGGAAGGCAGCGCCAGCGATGTGTTGGAGGTGAATTTCGAGCTCGGCATCATCTTGCCGCGCGGCACGCCGGCAAGGTCGGGCGTGATGCATTCGATGTCTTCGATCCCGCGTGCCCGCAAGAACTGCGCTGCTTCCTTCCAGGAGGCCACGCCGCGAAGATATCCAGGGTCCGGGGGAGATTTCTTCGAGGCGGGAACGTTCTTGGCAGGCTTCAGCGTCGTCTTTTTTGGGGACATGACACACCGGTTTGCGTTGATCTTGCAGCCATAATAACCGGAGTTTGGCAATTGGCGAGGGGGGAGGCACGTTGACTTTCGCCTATTGATGGAAAAAGAAGACGCCTTTCGACGAAGGAAACAGCCGTGCAGCGAAGAAGCGATGTGATCGTCCTAGGCGCGGGCGCCGCCGGCATGATGTGCGCCATCCGCGCCGGCCAGCGCGGCCGCTCGGTGGTCGTGCTGGATCACGCCAAGGCGCCCGGCGACAAGATCCGTATCTCCGGCGGTGGCCGCTGCAACTTCACCAATATTCATGCCTCGCCGAAGAATTTCCTCTCGGCCAATCCGCATTTCAGTAAGTCGGCGCTGGCCCGCTTCACGCCATCGGACTTCATCGCCATGGTCGATCGCCACAAGATCGCCTGGCACGAGAAGACGCTCGGCCAGCTGTTTTGCGATGACAGCGCCAAGGACATCATCCGCATGCTGCTGGATGAGATGCAGGCGGTTGGCGCCAGGCTCGATCTGCGCACCGAAATCGTCGCTGTCGAAAAGACCGAAGACGGCTTTCGTGTATCGACTTCCGAGGGCGAGTATCACGCCACCTCGCTTGTCATCGCCACCGGCGGCAAGTCTATCCCGAAAATGGGCGCGACCGGTTTCGCTTATCGCATCGCCGAACAGTTCGGCCTGCCCCTCATCGAAACCCGCCCCGGCCTCGTGCCGCTGACGCTCGACCCGCAATTGCTCGAAAGCGTCGCGCCGCTCTCGGGGATCGCGGCCCCCGCCGAACTGCGCCATGGCAAGACCGCCTTTCGCGAAGCGCTGCTCTTCACCCATCGCGGCCTGAGCGGCCCGGCCATCCTGCAGATCTCGTCCTATTGGCGTGAGGGCGATGAGATCACCGTCGACATCGAGCCCGACGTCGATCTCCTCGCGCACCTGAAGGCGGCAAAGCAGGCGAATGGTCGGCAGTCGGCGCAGACAGCACTCGGCGAGGTACTCCCCAAGCGTCTGGCGCAATATCTGACTGAGCGCGCCGGCGTCACCGGCAACATGGCAGACATGTCCGACAAGGTGCTGGCGCGCCTCGTCGATGCCGCGCAGAACTGGACGATCAAGCCTTCGGGCTCCGAGGGCTACCGCACCGCTGAAGTCACGCTTGGCGGCATCGACACCGCAGCACTCGATTCCCGCAGCATGCAGGCCAAGGCGGTGCCCGGTCTCCACTTCATCGGCGAGTGCGTGGATGTGACCGGCTGGCTCGGCGGCTACAATTTCCAATGGGCCTGGGCGTCGGGTGTCGCGGCTGGTGACAGTCTATAAAGCTTATTCTTCGTAGAGATGAAACCAGTTGAAGGATTCAAGAGTTCTTAAGCAGGGTGCGCCATCCTGTCCCGATGACGTGCTTAAATTGGCTTCCTAAATAAGGCTTTACGAGCACAGTCTTTTGTTGGATTGTTGTGACATAGAGAAGTGAGGTTCTGCAGATGAACAAGAACACACGACGCGCCCGCGCCATCGCAATTGCCAAGGCCCAGCCGGATACACGGCTTGTCGCAATCCGCTACTTCGTCCTGGCCGCCAGTGCCGCCGCCGCCGTCATGGCGCTCTTCCTTCCGCGAATGCTCTAAGGCACTCCCTTTCAAGACAACGAGATCTTGCGGCGCACCGATGCGCCGGCACTATAAGCGCGCGAACGCCCGGTTTGCTGCGATATCCGGCTACCTAAGCTTATATAAAAATTAACGCATCTTCGGCAAAGCTTTAGTATGACTTATGGGCGCCTCGCTTTTTTGCGGGGCGTGACAGGCAATGATTGCCGTCCGAGCATGCGCTCGCGATCCCCCATTGTTCCAAAATGTTCGATGCACTCAGCCGACGCGCAATCTCGCCGCCGGTGGGAGGAGTGGTGTATGGAAGGCCGGAACCCCCATGTTTATTGACAGGATTCTTTCCCGTTTCAGGATCAAGACCAAGGTCCTCATCTTTGTCTTGCCGTTTGTTTTAAGCATTTCAGCAGTCGGCTTCACCGGCCTTTATGCGTCCGGCCTGCTTCAGGGTCGAATGGAGATCTCCAACAGCGTTCTTCAGTCGCTGAGTGGTTTCAAGGATCTATTCGGCTCCATGGACGATTTCCTGCGTGTGACCAATGAGGAAGCGCGCGACAAGCTCTACGCCGATGTCTCCACCCAGCATGCGACGCTGAGCGCCACGCTGAAGCAGATCGGCGACAATGCCGGCCGCGCCAATCTGCAGGCCGCGACCGATGGCACCTCCGGCATCTCCGACACGGTCGGCAAGCTCTGGACCCTGCACGAACAGGAAGTCGCCCTGCGCAAGTCGATCGACGAAGCGCAGAAGGTGATGATCTCCAGCCGCTTCAACGTCAATTACGACGCCCAGCAGCTGCAGGAAAACATTCGCAACGACGAAGGCAACGCCACCGCGACGCTGCGCGCCGCCGACCGGCTCCTGAAGGGCGGCGATGCGCTGGCAGCCGTGATGGCCGATTTCGGCAAGGCGCAACTGCCAGCCGACAAGCTCAAGGTGGTCACCGACGCGCTCCCGGGTATCCTGAAAGCCCAGCGCCTGATCGAGATCTCGGTTCCGCAGAACCAGAAGAGCATGACGCAGTCGCTCGCGCAGACGATCAGCGACGTGAAGGCGCAGGCGACAGCCGCCGACGCCGGCACCGATGAGGCGATCGCCAATCTCGGCCGTCTCGTGTCGCGCTTCCGCCAGATGTCGACCTATACCCAGCTGACCGCGACGCAGATGATGCGTGCCGCCACGACCACCTTCGTTGAACTCGACAGCCGCATCGCCCAGACCAACTCCGTGCTGGAAGACACGCGCCGCCTCGAAAGCGCGATCTATTCGCTGCAGCTCGTTCTCGGCGAATTCGCCGCCAAGCCGGACAAGGACAACCGCGTTCGCCTGCACCAGGAAATCGCCACTCTCGGCACCAACCTCAACACGCTGCTTGCCAGCGCCAAGGGCATGAATTTCGCGGAAGATATCGTCGCCGCCATGTCGCCGGCACTTGCCTCGATGGACAAGGACGCCGAAAGCCTCGTCGCCACCATTGAGCAGCGCGTCGCCGACTACGCCTCCGCCCGCACGCAGCTGAACGCCGTCTGGGGCGAGCTTACCGCATTCGCAGAACTGCAGAAGCAGACCGCCGGCGTAGAACGCACCCAGGCCAATGGCATCTCCGTTCTCACGACCGGTCTCGGCATCCTGCTCTCGGTCGTCGGCGGCATCGCGCTCGTCCTGACCCTGCAGCGGCCGATCGGCCAGATCACGTCAGCCATGCGCCGCATCGCCGATGGCGCGCTCGACACCAGCATATCAGGTGAACAGCGCCACGACGAAATCGGCGACATGGCCCGCGCGCTTGGCATCTTCAAGGAAAACGCGATCTCCAAGATCCGCATCGAGGAGCAGAGCGACGAGGAGCGCGCCGCTTCCGAGCACGAGCGCCAGCGCAACGACGCCGAAAAGCGCGAGATGGACCGCCAGATCGAATTCGCCGTCAACGCACTTGCTTCAGGTCTCGAGCGCATGTCGCAGGGCGATATCTCGACCACGATCGACACGCCCTTCATCGGCCGTCTCGAACAGCTTCGCCAGGACTTCAACGGCTCGATGATGCGCCTCCAGGCAACCATGAGCCAGATCCGCGATAACGTCGAGATGATCCAGGGCAATGGCAACCAGATGGCCCAGTCGGCTGAGGATCTCGCCAAGCGCACCGAAAACCAGGCCGCCTCTCTGGAAGAGACGGCAGCCGCCGTCGACCAGATCACCGTCACCGTGCGCTCTTCCGCCGAACGCGCCAAGGAGGCCGATCAGGTCGTGCGTCAGGCCAAGCGCAGCGCCGATGACTCGGCGACCGTGGTCAACAATGCGATCGACGCGATGACCCGCATCGAGGAAGCCTCGCAGCAGATCGAGCAGATCATCGGCGTCATCGACGAGATCGCCTTCCAGACCAACCTTCTGGCGCTCAATGCCGGCATCGAGGCCGCGCGTGCCGGCGAGGCAGGCAAGGGCTTCGCCGTCGTCGCCATGGAAGTCCGCGAACTGGCGCAGCGCTCGGCCGCCGCCGCGCAGGAGATCAAGGGGCTGATCAATAAGTCGACCAACGAGGTGAATTCCGGTTCGCAATTCGTGCAGCAGACCGGCACGGTGCTGGCAAAGATCAGCACCCAGATCGTCGCCATCAGCGAGCATGTCGAAGTCATCGCCCGCGCCAGCCACGATCAGTCGGGCGCGCTGCAGGAGGTCAACACCACGGTCAACCAGATGGACCAGATGACCCAGCAGAACGCCGCGATGGTCGAGGAAACCACGGCCGCCAGCCGCGAGCTCGCCAACGAAGCCGACGCTCTCCTTAGCCTCATCAGGCAGTTCAAGATCGACAGCGGCAGCCAGGAAAAGGTCTACCGCGCCGCCTGACGACGCCCGGTATCATCTATACGAATCTGCGATGGCTCCGGAAGCGGAGCCATTTGCACGTTTTCTAATGCGTGAGTCTGCAGGAAATCACCCATGCATTTTTGCGGCTGTGAATGTGATATTCGTCAGTTTCCTTGCAATTTATCTTAAAACTTTCCCACTAACTTCGACCTCGATTGTTCCTCAGGGGTCTTTGTATGCTTCGCTTTTTCTCAGCGTCTATTGTTCGGCAGATCGTCGCGATTACGCTTGCTCTTCTGGTTTTCAGTACAGCGGCGATTGTTTCTGTAACTTACTACAATCTTAGCGCGTACGTCATGACCAGTGCGGTCACCGACGCCAAGGATGCCAGCCGCGCGATGGCGGTGCTTTATGCAGCCGGCGATCCGTCCGCGAAGGTCGATGTCCGTGACAACAAGCTGGTGGGCGTCAGTGAAGAGAAGCTGCCATCGTCGCTCGGCGACCACGCGCTTGTCGATCGCACCGCGGCCTCCATCGCGGGCTACGCCACGGTGTTCGAGCGTCAGGGCGACGACTATGTCCGTGTCTCGACCAACGTGAAGAAGGAAAACGGAGATCGCGCCGTTGGCACCAAGCTTGCCGCCGGGCACCCGGCGCAGGCGGCTCTCGCCAAGGGTGAAGCCTATTACGGCCCGGCCGATCTCTTCGGCAAGAAGTTCATGACAGGCTATTTCCCGGTCAAGAGTGCAACGGGCTCGACCGTCGGCGTCCTCTTCATCGGCATCCCGATGGAAGTCTATTACAGCAGCCTGCAGCAGCTCCTGACCCTGGTTGTCGGCGTTGGCCTCGCGGTTCTGCTGATCGTCGGCGTCATCGCCTATGTCGCGATCCGCGCCACGATCCGTCCGCTTGAGACCCTGACGGGCGCCATCAACACGATCTCCTCGGGCAATCTCGACACGAAGATCCCCTGCACCGAGAAAGAGAACGAGTTCGGCGCGATCGGCAAGGCGCTTGCTTTGTTCCAGGAAGGCGCGCGCGCCCGGCTCATGCTGGAGACGCAGGCGGCCGAACAGCGCGCCCTGAGCGACGCGGAGCGCAGCCGCAACGACGCTGAAAAGCGCACGCTCGACGACCAGATCCAGTTTGCCGTCAGTGAGCTCGCCGCCGGTCTCGGTCGCCTGTCGAGCGGCGACGTATCGGAAACGATCGAAACGCCTTTCGTTGGCCGGCTTGAGCAACTGCGCGTCGATTTCAACGCCTCGCTTGAACGCCTGCAGGATACGCTCTCGCGCATCCGCGATAACGCGGTGACGATCCACCGCAACTCCGGCTCCATGCTGCACTCGGCCGATGAGCTCTCCAAGCGCACCGAAGCCCAGGCCGCAAGCCTGGAGGAAACCGCCGCTGCCGTGGAAGAAATCACCGTCACCGTCCGCTCGTCGGCCGAACGCGCCCGCGAGGCGAACAGCGCCGTAATCGTCACCAAGAAGACGGCGGACAGCTCGACTGTCGTGGTCGGCGACACCGTCGCCGCGATGGACCGCATCGAGGCGGCTTCCAAGCAGATCGAGCAGATCATCGAGGTGATCGACGACATCGCCTTCCAGACCAACCTTCTGGCGCTGAACGCCGGCATTGAGGCGGCGCGCGCAGGGGAAGCCGGCAAGGGTTTTGCCGTCGTCGCCATGGAAGTGCGCGAACTCGCCCAGCGCTCGGCCGATGCCGCGCGCGAGATCAAGAGCCTGATCGAGACCTCGACCCGCGAAGTCGCGGCAGGCTCCGGGCTGGTGCAGAAGACCGGCTCGGTGCTGGCCTCGATCAGCAGCGAGATCATCGCGATCAGCAAGCATGTCGAAACCATCGCCACCGCCAGCGCCGACCAGTCAGCCGCTCTGCAAGAAGTCAACAGCTCCGTCAACGCGATGGATCAGATGACGCAGAAGAACGCGGCCATGGTCGAGGATACCACCGAGCAGAGCCGCCAGCTGGCGAGCGAAGCCGATGCGCTCATGTCGCTGATACAGCAGTTCCGCATCGATGCGTCGTCGGCCCCGCAGCAGGTCCGCATGCGAAACGCGGCCTGATCGGTTCTCCATCAGGTTTGACCATCGAAGGGCTGCCCTCCGGGCGGCCCTTTTTCATGGGCAACATGGGGAGAAGGCGAGCGGCGAAACGCTCGAGCTTCGATTGTCCGTAGCCCTGGTAGAAGGCCTCCTCGGCCCGCGCACGATACGGGTCGGAATTCCTCGTGTTGAGTTTGGCGAGCTCGATGAAGGCTAACAGCTCGATCATGACCGTGTCCTTTCTGAATTGAAGATGGACA
Organism: Rhizobium sp. 16-449-1b; assembly: GCF_017741935.1. Classification (GTDB taxonomy): domain Bacteria; phylum Pseudomonadota; class Alphaproteobacteria; order Rhizobiales; family Rhizobiaceae; genus Rhizobium. The sequence continues at coordinate 112,385 of NZ_JAGHMH010000003.1, forward strand.
TAGGGTATTCGCCAAAATTCGCTTCATAAACGCAAGAAATCCCATTATGTTTTTCATTCATGAAAAGCACGCAATGGGATTCCTTTCAGCTCTTCCTGCAGGTCGCGCGTCTCGGCGGCCTGACGGGGGCGGCTTCCGCAAGCGGGCTAAGCCCCGCCACGATCGGCCGGCGCATGCTCGATCTCGAGCAGGAGATCGGCCGGACGCTCTTTTCCCGCAGCCAGACCGGCTACCGCCTGACGCCGGATGGCCAGTCCTTGCTCGATCATCTGAAGGACATGGAGGCCGCCGCCCGCAAGGTGGACGCCTGGCGCCAGGCAAGCAGCGTCGGAGCGACCGTGCGGATCGCAGCCGGCACCTGGGTCGCCTGGCTGATGGCCGAGAATTTTGGCGCCATCCGCATGCCCGGCGACCATTTCGCGGTCTCGATGACGATAGGCGAGGCGCGCGCCAACCTGAACTACCGCGAGATCGATATCGGCATCCGCGCCTTCGAGCCGGAGGAAAACAATCTCGCTGCGCGGCTCTTGGGGGAGGTGGCCTACGCCGTCTATGCCAGGCGCAATGCCGGCGAACAGGAAGAGCGCTGGCTGGCTGTTGGGGAGGAGGATGCGATCTCCAACTATCTGCGCTGGCCGCACCGCAATGCCGCAGGCGCCATCGTCGCCACCGTCAATCGCCCGCGCTCGCTGCTCGATCTCGTTCGCGCCGGCGCCGGCAAGGCGGTGCTGCCCTGTTTCGTCGGCGATCTTGATCCAGACCTGCAGCGCCTCGGCCCGGAACTACAGGACCTGCGCCACCAGCAGTGGATCGTCATGAACAACGAAGACCGGCACCGCCAGGAAATCCGCACCGTCGCCGATCGCATGACCAAGCTGTTGAAAAGCTACAGCGATCTCTTCGCGGGAAAGCGCCCCAGCCGAAGCTGAGGCGCCGTGTTGCAGGGCGGATTGGGGGCTAGTCAGCTCCGGCCTGCAACAATGACCGGGATCAACAGGTCACCCCAGTTCCCATCGCCGCCGTGATGGCGGGCCGAGCGGACGATCTCGACCGAAACGCCGGCATCGACCGCCTTCATGACCGACTGGTTCAGCCGGTGCAGATCATTGGCGAGCATGCGGATCATGCCCTGCTGATCCGGTGTCATGCTGGTGGATTGTTCCTCTGCGCGTTCCTTGACGCGTGCAAGCGTAGGCATGGCTTTCTCCTCCTTTGATCGATGTTACTCGGCTGCTGGCTTGAACTGTGCGTGTTCGGTCGATTCCCCCATCGCGGTGGTCGAGGACCGGCCGCCTGATATCGCCATCGAAACGGCGTCGAAATAACCGGTGCCGACTTCGCGTTGGTGCTTGGTCGCCGTGTAGCCGTTCGCTTCGGCGGCGAATTCCGCCTGCTGCAGCTCCGAATAGGCGGCCATCTGCCGGTCCTTGTAGCCGCGGGCGAGTTCGTACATGCCGAAGTTCAGCTGGTGGAAACCGGCCAGCGTGATGAACTGGAACTTGTAGCCCATGGCTCCAAGCTCGCGCTGGAACTTGGCGATCGTCGCGTCGTCGAGGTTCTTTTTCCAGTTGAACGACGGCGAGCAGTTGTAGGCGAGCAGCTTGCCCGGATGCACCTTGTGCACGCCCTCGGCAAACCGCCGCGCTTGCTCCAGATCCGGCTTCGAGGTCTCGCACCAGATCAGGTCGCAATGCGGCGCGTAGGCGACGGCGCGCGCGATGCAGGGCTCCAGCCCGTTGCGCACCTGATAGAAGCCTTCGACCGTGCGGCCGGCATCGTAATCGACGAAAGGCTGGTCGCGCTCGTCGATATCGGAGGTCAGGAGCTTTGCGGCTTCCGCATCGGTGCGGGCGATGACGAGTGTCGGCACCCCCATGACGTCGGCGGCAAGGCGCGCGGCGTCGAGATTGCGGATATGGGCGGCGGTCGGGATCAGAACCTTGCCGCCGAGATGGCCGCACTTCTTTTCCGACGCCAGCTGATCCTCGAAATGAACCCCCGCGACACCGGCCTCGATATAGGCCTTCATGATCTCGAAGGCGTTAAGCGGCCCGCCGAACCCTGCTTCGGCATCGGCAACGATCGGCGCGAACCATGTCTCGACCGAAAGCCCCTTGTCTTCCGAGGTCTCGATCTGGTCGGCGCGCTGCAGCGTTCTGTTGATCCGCTTGGCAAGCTCCGGCCCGGCATTGGCGGGGTAGAGCGACTGATCGGGATACATCGCCGATGCCGTGTTGGAATCGGCCGCGACCTGCCAACCGGAGAGATAGATCGCCTTCAGCCCGGCGCGGACCATCTGCATGGCCTGGTTGCCGGAAAGCGCGCCGAGCGCGTTGACGAAGTCGTCCTGATGCAGAAGCTGCCAGAGCCGGTTGGCGCCCATTTCGGCCAGCGAGTAACGAAGCTCGACCGATCCGCGCAGTCTTTTCACATCATCGGCCGAATAGGGACGCTCGATGCCGGCGAAGCGGTTGGCGGGGATATTGCGGTGAAGCTTGTCAAACTCTGTCATGTCTTCCTCCTTGCATAACATCATGGCCATCTGGCTGATTGACAGGATTTACAAATCATCAGGAAATGGCCACAGTTAACTGGGGAAACGCGATGAAATAGGGGTCGAGATGCAAAGAACGTGACAAGTTGCGGCAGTAAATTTGTCAAGTTTTGTAAATTCTGCCCCCAGATATTCTGTAAAGGATTGTCACATGGCTGAGCGCAAGATGTTTGCCGGTCCCAAGGTCCGCCGTATCCGAAACGGTCTCGGCGTAACGCAGGCGGCGATGGCCGAGGCGCTAGAGATCTCGCCGTCCTATCTCAACCTGATCGAGCGCAACCAGCGCCCGCTGACCGTCCAGCTGCTGCTAAAGCTCGCCGCGGTCTACAAGGTCGATCTGGAGGAACTGCGCGCCGAAAGCGGCGGCAGTCTCACGCAGCTGAAAGAGGTCTTCGCCGATCCGCTGCTGTCGGGCGAGTTGCCTGGTGATCAGGAACTGGTCGAGGTCGCGGAAGCGGCGCCCAATGCGGCAAGCGGCGTCATCAAGCTCTACCGCGCCTACAGGGAACAGGCGGCGCGCCTGTCCGATCTTACGCTTCTGAGTGCAGGCGAGGGGCAGGTGCCGCTGTCGGGCGCGCGGCTGCCGGCCGATGAAGTGCGCGATGTGCTGGAGCGCCGCTCTGCCTATTTCCCGCGCATCGAAACGGCGGCCGAAACGTTCCTGCATGCGCTCTCCGACCCCCGCGATATCATCTCGACATTCAAGGAGTGGCTGCGCGCCGAGCGCGGCATCGGCGTGCGCGTTCTGCCCATCCACGTCATGCCGGATCTCCGCCGCCGTTTCGATCGTCACTCCATGCGGCTCTTCATTTCCGAGCGCCTGTCGCCGGCCGATCAGGCGCAGGAGATCGCAATCGAAGTCGCGACGCTGGCGCTGCGCGAGGCGATCGTGAGCGAGCTCGAAGGCCTGATGCTCTCCACCGAGGAGGCGAAGCGCATCGCCCGCTTCGAACTTGCGCGCTATGCGGCGCTGGCGCTGACCATGCCCTACGCGCCCTTCCTCGCCGCGGCCCAGGCTGCGTTCTACGACATCGATATCCTGCGCGTGCGCTTCAACGTCTCCTTCGCGCAGGCGGCAACCCGGCTGACCATGCTGCAGCGCCCCGGCGCGTCGGCAGTCTCCTTCTTCACCATGGAGATCGATGGCGCCGGCCACCGGCTGCGGCGGTCAGGATCGCAGGGCTTCCCGCATCTGCGCTTCGGCGGGGACTGTCCCAAGCTCAACGTCCATGTCGCGCTGCTCCAGCCCGGACAAATCCTCGCTGAAACGGTCGAGATGCCGGATAATAGCCGCTACCTTACCATATCCCGAACACTGGAAGGGCCGAACGCGCCGTTCGGCGAGCGCGTCCGCCGCACGGCGCTTCTCGTCGGTTGTGATGCTTTGGCAGGCGATGGGACAGTCTACGGCCGGGCGGTTTCCGCGCAAAAGGCGATCACGACAGGCTCCGGCTGTCGGCTTTGCGAAAGGCGGGGTTGCCTCTCGCGCGCCGAGCCGCCTGTCACACGCCCGTTGGGGCTCGATGAGATGGTCTCGGGCCTTGGCAACTTCGACTTTTAGTCCCGGTCTTTAGTCACAGCGAAATCATTGAGAGTGCAGGATTTTGCGCTTGTCGGCTCCAGAAATCCTTTCTAGTCTGCAACCAAAACCAGAGGGAGGGCATCCGCGGAAAACGGTGCCCAAACAAAAAGCAGGAGATAGCATGAGGTCAATTCTCGTAAAGCTCGCGGCCACGGCTCTCGTGACTGGGCTTTCGATCACGCCATCCGTTGCCGCGGACCGCGTCGTCAATGTCTACAACTGGTCCGATTATATCGACAGTTCCATCCTCGAAGATTTCACCAAGGAAACCGGCATCAAGGTCGTCTACGACACCTTCGACAGCAATGAGACGCTGGAAGCCAAGCTTCTGGCCGGCGGCACGGGCTACGACGTCGTGGTTCCGACGGTATCCTTCATGCAGCGCCAGATCGCGGCGGGTGTTTACCAGAAGCTCGACAAGTCGAAGCTACCGAACCTCGTCAACATGTGGGACGTGGTCACCAAGGGTGTGGCGTCCTTCGATCCGGGCAATGAATACAGCGTCGACTACATGTGGGGTACGACAGGCATCGGCTACAATGTCGACAAGGTGAAGGCAGCGCTCGGCACGGATGAGAAGCCCAACTGGGATGCTCTCTTCGATCCGGCAAAGGCCGCCAAGCTCAAGGATTGCGGCATCTACATGCTGGACTCCCCGACCGACGTCATCCCCTCCGTGCTCGCCTATCTCGGCCTCGATCCGAACAGCACCAAGACCGAAGACCTGAAGAAGGCGCAGGACGTGCTGATGGCCGTTCGTCCCTTCGTGCGCAAGTTCCACTCGTCGGAATATATCAGCGCGCTTGCCAATGGCGACATCTGCATCGCGCTCGGCTTCTCGGGCGACGTCTTCCAGGCCCGCGACCGCGCGACCGAAGCCAACTCCGGCGTCAAGGTCGATTACTCGGTGCCGAACCAGGGCGCGCAGATCTTCTTCGACGTCTTCGGTATTCCGAAGGATGCGCCGCATGTCGAGGAAGCGCATGAGTTCATCAACTACATGATGAAGCCCGAGGTCGCCGCCAAGGCATCGAACTATGTCTTCTACGCCAACGGCAACAAGGCATCGCAGCCGCTGCTCGACAAGGAAGTGATCGAAGATACCGCGATCTATCCGACGCCCGAAGTCATGGCGAAGCTCTTCACCGTTCCGCCGCTCGATGCGAAAGCGCAGCGTGCAGTGACGCGACTGTGGACGACAGTCGTCACCGGTCAGTAATGCACTGATCTGCCCGAACCTGATGGTTCGGGCATTTCTTTTAGTGGCGCATTGGATCAGGTCAGTTTTCGGGGAAAAATCATGAAATCACTCGGCAATATTCGCCGTTCCTTTGCGCCTTGGGCCGATCCGGCCGCCAAGCCGTTCATCTCGGTCAAGAACGTCACCAAGCGCTTCGGTGATTTCACCGCCGTCGACGACCTGTCGCTCAATATCTATCACCGCGAGTTCTTCGCGCTGCTCGGCGCATCCGGCTGCGGCAAGTCCACGCTGCTGCGCATGCTTGCTGGTTTCGAGCAGCCGACTTCGGGCGAGATCATCCTCGATGGCACCGATTTGGCCGGAACGCCGCCCTACAAGCGCCCGGTCAACATGATGTTCCAGTCCTACGCGCTCTTCCCGCACATGACTGTCGAAAAGAACATCGCCTTCGGCCTGCGCCAGGACGGCATGGCCAAGGACGAGATCGGCGAGCGCGTGCTGCAGATGCTGAAGATGGTGAAGCTGGAGAAATTCGCCTCCCGCAAGCCGAACCAGCTTTCCGGCGGCCAGCGCCAGCGCGTGGCGCTCGCCCGCTCGCTTGCCAAGCGCCCGAAAGTGCTGCTGCTCGACGAACCGCTTGGCGCGCTCGACAAGAAGCTGCGCGAGGAAACCCAGTTCGAGCTGATGGACCTGCAGCAGAACCTCGGCCTCACCTTCGTCGTCGTCACCCACGACCAGGAAGAGGCGATGACCATGGCCGACCGTATCGCGGTCATGAGCCACGGCAAGGTCATTCAGGTGGCGACGCCCGCCGAAATCTACGAAGCCCCGAACTCCCGCTTCGTGGCCGATTTCATCGGCGACGTGAACATCTTCGACGGCAAGGTCACGGCCTCCAATGCCAATGGGGTCGAGATCGCTATCGACGAGAGCCTGACCATCAAGCTGTCGGGCGCGGAGCCCTTGGCTGTCGGCAGCCCCGCCGGCTTCGCCATTCGTCCCGAAAAGCTGAAGGTCACGCGCACCCCGCCGGCCAACCCCGGCATCAATGCCGCCTCGGGAGAGCTCTGGGATATCGCCTATCTCGGTGACATGACCGTTTTCCATGTGAAGCTGAAGAGCGGCAAGGTGGTGAAGGCGTCGTCACTGAACGCGCAGCGCGCGGTCGATGATCCCTTCGTCTACGATCAGGAAGTCTGGGTCACCTTCGCCGAGGACGCCGGCGTTCTGTTGAAGGATTGATGCCATGGGCAAGCTCGGATCATCCGTCTACAACCGCCTCGTCATCATCGTACCCTACGTCTGGCTGCTGCTCTTCTTCCTGGCGCCGTTCTTCATCGTCTTCCGCATTTCACTGTCGACGACGGCGATCGCCATGCCGCCCTATGATCCGGCCTTCTCCTTCTCCGACAGCTGGGCCGATGTCTGGGAGAAGATCGCAAGCTTCTCCTTCGACAATTATCACTACCTGATCGACGATCCGCTCTATTTCAACGCCTATCTCTCCAGCGTCATCATCGCCGGCATCTCCACGCTGCTGACACTGCTGATCGCCTATCCGATCGCCTATGGCATGGCCAATGCCCCGCGCAGCATCCGCCCGACGTTGCTGATGCTGGTGATCCTGCCGTTCTGGACGAGCTTCCTGATCCGCGTCTACGCCTGGATCGCCATCCTGAAGCCCGAGGGGCTGCTGAACCAGCTGCTGCAGTCGTTGCATGTCATCGACAGCCCGCTGATCATCCTCAACACCAACATCGCCGTCTATATCGGCATCGTCTACTCGTATCTGCCGTTCATGGTGCTGCCGCTCTACTCGTCACTTGAGAAGATGGACGGCACACTGATCGAGGCGGCGCAGGATCTCGGCTGCCCGCCGATAACAGCCTTCTGGCGCGTGACCTTCCCGCTGTCGCTTCCAGGCGTCGTCGCCGGCTGCATGCTGGTCTTCATCCCTGCCGTCGGCGAGTTCGTCATCCCCGATCTGCTCGGCGGATCGCAGACGCTGATGATCGGCAAGACGCTGTGGAACGAGTTCAACTCCAACCGCGACTGGCCGGTATCCTCGGCGGTGGCGACCATACTGCTTCTCATCCTGGTGATCCCCATCGTGTTCTTCCAGAATGTACAGGCCAAGGCCGACGAGCAGGGGAGATAAGCCATGATGAAATGGACCCGCTTCAACGTCGCCTCCGTGACGCTCGGCTTCGCCTTCCTCTATCTGCCGATCGTCCTGCTCGTCATCTTTTCGTTCAACGAATCGAAACTCGTCACCGTCTGGGGCGGCTTTTCGACCAAGTGGTACGTGTCGCTCTTCCAGAACCAGGCGCTGCTCGATGCCGCCTGGGTGACGCTGCGCGTCGGCGTGCTCTCGGCAACGGCCGCCACCATCCTCGGCACGCTCGCTGCCATCACGCTGGTGCGTTACACGCGCTTCCGCGGCCGCATGCTCTTCTCGGGCATGGTCTACGCGCCGCTGGTCATGCCCGAGGTTATCACCGGCCTGTCGCTGCTGCTGCTCTTCGTGGCAATCGGTCTCGACCGCGGCTTCTGGACCATCACGCTGGCCCATACGACGCTCACCATGTGCTTCGTCGCCGTCGTCGTGCAGTCGCGTCTGTTGACCTTTGATCGGTCGATCGAGGAAGCAGCGCTCGATCTCGGCTCTCCGCCGGTGCGCACCTTCTTCGAGATCACGCTGCCGATCATCGCGCCCGCCGTGGCGTCTGGCTGGATCCTCGCCTTCACCCTGTCGCTGGACGACCTTGTCATCGCCAGCTTCACCTCGGGCCCGGGCGCCACCACGCTGCCGATGAAGATTTACAGCCAGGTGCGCCTCGGCGTTACGCCCGAGATCAACGCGGTCTGCACCATCCTGATCGGCATCGTCGCGGTTGGCGTCATCTGCACATCGGTCATCACCAAGCGGCGCGAGCTGCAGCGTGAGAGGGATGAGCGGGCGGCGGCCAACGCACCGTGATTATTTCGTAGCGCCTTCCTGCTGCGGCTGCTGGTTGCCCGGTTGCTGGTTGCCCGGCTGCTGGTTGCTTGGCAGCGCCGAAAGGACCGGATCCGGCCAAGAGCCGCCGACGAAGAACGGCAGTACCGGAAAGGCCGCGTCACTGGCGGGATCGGTGGCAATGATCTTGCCGGAGAGGGCAAGCCCGCTCGATTTGTAGGGAATGACACCCGACAGCGTGATGGTTTCCTGCGGACCCTCGATCCGGCCGCGCTTGATCTGCGCGGCGCCGTCATCGAGGTCAGCCGCGATATCCAGGCGATCGAACGCGAAGGAGCGATGTGAGACAGCGCTTAGCGCAAAGAACTCCGCCTTCGCCGCTTCGCTGCGCACCGCCTCGGAATCAAAGCCTGGCAGCGAGCCTGATTGCGCGCGAAAATGAATATTGCCTGTTACATCGCTTGGCCCCGCCTTCCAGATCGGCAGCGCCGTGCTGACGGAAAGGTCGAGCGAACCGGTCGCGAGCGGCAGCGGACCCTTGAGGTTCAGGCGCTCGATCAGGCTGGCGAAATCCGCGCCGCGGATCGACATCTGCAGCTTCCCGCCGCCATCGAAGTCGCCACGCTTGGTCTCGATATGAGCAGTCAGCGCGCCGCCCTCGAACTGGCTGTCGCCGATATCGAAGCGCGCCTCGTTGCTGGAAACGATAATGCTGGCCCCGACATTGGCGAGCTTGAAGGGCGCGAGGTCGGCCTGCTTGGCTGATAGCCTGAGGTCGAGATCGAGCTGCTGCAAGGCTCCGCCGTCTGGCGGCCCATGATCTTCACCGGCCACGAGGCGCACCACGAAGGCATCGAACAGGGATTTGAAGTTGATCTGGTCGAAGGCCAGCGTGCCGCCGAGCTTCGCGCGCTTGCCGGGCACGAAGCTCACATCCATGGCGCCGCTGGCGCTCGAGCCGTTCATGCCAAGGCTCACATTGTCGAAACGGAAGCCGTTTGCCGCAGAGACCACGTCGCTGTCGATGGAAAACGCCTTCAGCGTCGCGGCATCCGGCAGCGCCCGCCCGGCCCATGTCAGCAGCGCGGGAAGATCCGGAATGCCGAGAGACATGCTGCCCTGCAGGCTGAAAAGGTGCGCGATGTTGGCGACGCCATCGAACTTTGCGTTCACCAGCTTGGAGGCAAGCGCCGCCCTCAGCGGTGCGTTCTTGCCGCCGAACGTCAGCAGCGGGCTGCGCGAGGAGAAGTCCAGCTTGATGTCGAGATCGTTCATTCGCGCGATCAGAACCGCGTTGATCGGGCTCGAAAGCCGTGGCCAGCCGATATCGGCGCTCACGCTGTCGAAGCGGTAGGTCTTGCCGCTGGCCACATCGGTCACATTCAAGGTGCCATCTTCGACGGTGATGGTGCCGATGTCGGCATCCAGCGTCGTGTCGAGTGTTTCCTCGCCGTTCTGTTCCTGCGCGCCGGCGATCGCCTGCGCCAGCTGGCCGTCATTCGTCCAGTCGATGGTGCCATCGCGCTCGCGGGTCAGAAGCAGGTTGGGGCGCAGGATATGGAACTCGTGGAAGCTCGCCTTGCCCCTGAAGGCATCGATCAGGCTGAACTCGGCCGAGATGCTCTCGATGGTTCCAAGCAGCTTGTTGTTGACGTCCTTCTGGCGCACCGCAATCTTGTTGATGGTGATGCGCGGGGTTGGCCAGAACTCGATCACGGGCCGGCCGGAAATCTCGGCATTATAGCCCGTCCAACGCGAGAGCCTGTCCTCGATACCGGAGCGCACGAGCCCGGTCGAGATCACATAGGGTCCGGCTACTCGAAGCGAAACAAAGACGGCAAGAAAGACCAGCAGCGAGATCGTCGCGACGCGGGCGACACCCGGCAGCCAGCGAGAGACGGGCCTGATTTTTATCCGCCGCGGCGGTGGTCGGGACGTACCCATGCGTTTCGCCAGTCTTTCGACATCTGCCCGTTAATGTACTGAAATTCCGGATATATCAAATGCCGGGCGGTTGCAAATATATAGCCTGGCGACCCGGTCGATCGCCATCTTTATCCGTCTTCATGACGTGTTATATAGGTTGCCAACAAGAGGAGTTCTGCATGCGTGACGATAAGCCACTCTGGATCCCTTCGCGAGCTTCGGTCGAAGCGAGCCCCATCTTCGCATTCATGCAGACGTGCAACCGGGACTTTGGCCTCTCCCTATCCACTTATGGCGAGTTGCATGCCTGGTCCGTCGCCGACCGCGCCAAATTCTGGACGGCGGTCTGGGAGTTCTGTGCGGTCAAGGGCGAGCGCGGCGAGCGCGTTCTTGTCGACGACGAAGTGATGCTTGACGCCCGCTTCTTTCCGGACGCGACGCTGAACTTCGCCGAAAACCTGCTCTCGGGCGAAGGGGACAGCGACGCGATCATCTTTCGCGGAGAAGACAAGGTAGAGGACCGCTGGAGCTGGGACCGGTTGCGCGAGCAGGTGTCGAGATTGCAGCAGGCCATGCGCGCCGAGGGCATTGGGCCCGGCGATCGCGTGGCGGCAATGATGCCGAACGTGCCCGAAACAGTCGCTTTCATGCTCGCGGCCGCCTCGATCGGCGCGATCTGGTCGTCCTGCTCCCCCGATTTCGGCGAACAGGGCGTGCTTGATCGCTTCGGCCAGATCGAGCCGAAGCTCTTCGTCACCTGTGATGCCTATTGGTATGGCGGCAAGCTGCAGCCTATCAAGGAGAAGGTGGCCGCTGTCGCTGCCAGGCTCGGCGTACCCACCGTCGTCGTGCATTATGCCGGCGATGCCGACGATGTCGCGCGGGCCGTATCCGGTGCCCGAACGCTTGATACCTTCATCGCCGACTATCCCGCCCGCCCGGTGGAATTCCTGCGCCTGCCGTTCTCGCACCCTCTTTACATCCTGTTCTCCTCGGGCACGACGGGCGTGCCCAAGTGCATCGTGCATTCGGCCGGCGGCACGCTCTTGCAGCACCTCAAGGAGCATCGTCTGCATTGCGGTCTGGAAAGAGGCGAAAAGCTCTTCTATTTCACCACCTGCGGCTGGATGATGTGGAACTGGCTGGTATCAGGGCTCGCCGTCGGCGCCACGCTCTGCCTCTTCGACGGCTCTCCCTTCGCGCCCGATGGCAATGTGCTCTTCGACTACGCGCAAGCCGAGCAGTTCGCGGTCTTCGGCACGTCGGCGAAATATATCGATGCTGTCCGCAAGAGCGGCCTGACGCCGCGCAGCTCGCACGATCTCACCAGCTTGCGCCTCATGACCTCGACCGGATCGCCGCTATCACCCGAAGGCTTCACCTTCGTCTACGAGGGCATCAAGGAGGACATTCAGCTCGCCTCCATCTCCGGCGGTACCGACATCGTCTCCTGCTTCGTGCTCGGCAATCCCATGCAGCCGGTCTGGCGCGGCGAAATCCAGGGGTCGGGGCTCGGCCTCGCCATGGATGTCTGGGACGACGACGGCCATCCGGTGCGCGGGCAAAAGGGTGAGCTCGTCTGCACCAAGGCCTTCCCATCCATGCCGGTCATGTTCTGGAACGACAGCGATGGCGCCAAATACCGCGCCGCCTATTTCGAGCGCTTCGACAACGTCTGGTGCCATGGCGATTTCGCTGAGTGGACCGAGCATGACGGCATCATCATTCACGGCCGCTCGGACGCGACGCTCAATCCGGGTGGGGTGCGCATCGGCACGGCGGAGATCTACAATCAGGTCGAGCAGATGCCCGAGGTCGCCGAGGCGCTCTGCATCGGTCAGGATTGGGATGACGATGTCAGGGTCGTTCTCTTCGTTCGCTTGGTGTCAGGCGTTGCGTTGACCGATGAGCTGGTCAAGTCAATCAAAGCGCGAGTCCGCAGCGGCGCCTCGCCACGTCACGTGCCCGCAAAGGTCATCGCGGTCGCCGATATTCCGCGTACCAAGTCCGGCAAGATCGTCGAACTCGCCGTTCGTGAGATCGTGCATGGCCGGCCGGTGAAGAACAAGGAAGCGCTCGCTAATCCGGAAGCCCTTGATTTGTTTTCTAGAATCGAAGAGCTGCGCGTCTGAATAGTTAAAATGATAGCAAAACTACAATATATGACCGGGCAGAGCTTCGTGGCGCCGGCAACCTTTCGTTAAGAAAGCCTTGTCAAAGGTAAATGTAACTTGGGGCTGCATATGAACGAGGCAGCTAGGAGCCGTTGCTCCCGCAACATGATGTTAGATCGCCTAAGCCCTTGTTGAACAGCACCCAAACTCTCAGGCAGCCCCTCGGCTGCCTTTTTTCTTAGCTGGCCAGAACCCGTTGCGACGGAAACGCGATCTCGACGAGCGTCCCCTCATTGGGTGTGGAGCTGATCGCGAAGATCGCCCTGTTGGCATCGACCATCGCCTTGGTGAGCGGCAGGCCTAGGCCTGTGCCTTCGCCACGATGGCGCGATTGCGTCGAAACCTGCCGGAACGGCTTCATCGCCTGGTCGAGTTCGCTGCGGGTCATGCCCACGCCGGTGTCGCGGATGCGAAGCACGACGCTGCCATTCGTTTCATAGGACGTCGACACGACGATCTGTCCGCCCGATGGCGTGAAGCGGATGGCGTTGGAGAGGATGTTGAGCGCGATCTGCTTGATCGAGCGCAGATCGGCGACCACATCGGGAACCGCGTGCGAAAGCGCCGTACGGATGATCACCCGCTGGCTGTTTGCCTGCGGCTGCAGCAGCGCCACAGCTTCCGAGATCGCTTCGTTGAGGTTGATCGAATCGAAATCGAGATCCATCTCGCCGGCTTCGATCTTCGAGATGTCGAGCAGGTCGTTGACGATATCGAGCACATGCCGGCCCGATCGGCCGATGTCGTTGGCGTATTCGACGTAACGCGGATGGCCGATCGGCCCGAAGCGCTCGCCGGCCATCATGTCGGAGAAGCCGATGATGGCATTGAGCGGCGTGCGGATCTCGTGGCTGACCCTAGCCAAGAAATCGGTCTTGTGGGCGTTGGCCGTCTCGGCGGCACTCTTGGCGCCGCGCAACTCGTCCTCGGTACGCTTCCACTGGGTGATGTCGCGGATCACGGCGCAATAGCCGCTGGAGGAGGTCAGCCGCCCGAGCGTCATGAACAGCGGCACGAAACCGCCCGACGCCTCACGGCCGATCACCTCGCGTCCGTCGTTGAGAACGCTCGCGACACCATGGCTGGAAATGCCGTTGATATAGTCGAGCACGGCCTTCTGGCTTTCATGAGCGAAGAGCATCACGAAAGGTTTGCCGCGCGTGTCGTCCTCGTCGTAGTTGAAGAGCGCGCTGGCCGAGCGGTTCATCGAGCGGATGTCGCCATCTGCGCCGATCACCACGACACCATCGGTCGCGGTTTCCAGGATCGAACGCAGTTCCTCGACTTCCACCTGCAGCTTGGCGACCTTCTCGACCATGCGGTCGGCTGCGCGTCCGTCGATGGCTGGAGCGACTTCCGGGGCAGGTGCCGGACGCTCGCTGACGACAGGCATCAAGGCCAGCATCAATGCCGTGCTGTCTTCCCAGCGGATCGATTGCAGCCGCGCCGACACCGGCACGAGGTCGTCTTCCATGGTGACGAGCATCATGCCGTCATGGCGCGCGCTGGCGTCGGCAATGTCGTCGCGCTGCAGCAGCGCATCGATGCCGCCGACATCGGCCAGATCCTGCAGCGAGCGGTAGCCCGTCAGGCGCATGAATTCGGGGTTGGCATGGATAAGCTGATCGCCCGCGTGAATGAGCACGGCAACCGGCAGCTGATCGATCATGCCTGCCGAGAAGCCATCGGTCATCTTCACCCGGGGCGGAATGAAGCTCGCCAGGATATCCATCTGGCTGACCGTTTCCTCAAGACCTTCGGTCACGTCATCGCTGTCGTCGTTGGCCGCAACAGGCGTGTCGTCCAGCGGCTCGTCCGCCGAATGCTCGGAAGAGGAGGGGACCTCGGCGTCACCGAGCACAGTATCGCTGTCTGCGGTGTCGCTGGATACCGGCTGCTCAGCTTCATCCGGTCCCGAGACCTCGCCGCTGTCCTCGTGCTGATCCGCCGTCTCGGCAACAACCTCATCGCCTTGCGCTGCCTGGTCGTCGATCAGGTCCGTGCGCAGTGCCTCGTCAGCCTCTGCCTTTGCCTCGACCTTCGCTTCGCCATCCTCATCCGGCGTATTCACGCCAAATGCTTCGAGGCGCTTGGCGATCTCGCGAAAATTCGCCTGCTCGGCGTTCGTCAGGCCGGGGCCGACGCCATGCAGCTGCACGATCTTGTCGGTCAGTCGGCGGTTCGGCGTTTCGACGATGCGCAGGACAGGCGGTTCGGCGCGCGGTGTTTCCACGCTCTGCGTTGGCGCCGGGGCGGGCGTGTCGTCTTCGACGGGGTGCTCTTCCTCAGCCAGGAAATCGTCCGTGGCCGCATCGGCCGCGTCTGTCGTCTCCATGGAAACGGGCGCTTCGTCGATGTTGTCCTCGGCAAGCGCCTCTTCCGCGAGCTCATCCGCCGCTATGTCGTCGCTCTGCTGATCCAGCGCGGCGGCGTCGTAAGCGATGCCATCGGGGCCGAATGTCAGGCCGAGCGCCAGTGGATCTTCCGCCGCGTCGGAGAGGCGCACGACGCCGAAGCCGCGGAAGCCGTCGAATTCGCGGCTGCGCGTATAGGTCGGCAGCGCCGCCAGGTCGACCGGTACGGCGAGGCTCGTTCCCTCGATCGGCCAATGAATGGTCTTGCCCGACCATGTATCACGACGCGCCAGCGCCTCGGAAATCTTGCCTTCGGGATCAAGGTTGAACAGCGCCGACACATCACTGAAGGCGATGCCAATAATGTTTGCCGCATGCGGGCCAACCGCTTCCGCGAACTCGCCGGACACCTCGCTGAAATGACCTTCGGCGTCGATCTTCCAGACGAAACGCGTCGCCCGGCTGTTAGGCTTGAAGACGAAACGACCGTTTTCGGCCGCCACCTGCGTAGCCTCGGTCGCAACCTCCGCAGCGGCGGCTGTTACTTCGGCCTCATCATCCAGATCGGCGGCATGAGTCTCGGGCGCCTGTGTCGGCGTCTCATCGGCTACGGCATCGTCGCTTGCAAGCTCGCCATCGGCCAGTTCGGCAGCGGCGACCGGCTCAGCGCTCACATCATCCGGCTCGAAGGCCGCGATGTCGTCATCGGCAACCGTCTCGCCCGGATGGAATGCCTCGTCGGCTTCGCCATCGTCGGACGCTACCGTCTCCTCCGCAGCTACAGGCGTTTCTTCATCATCGATATCGTCGGCAGCATCGTCTTCGGCAAGCAGTGTCTCGGGCTCCGGATCGGAATCCGCCAGCGTCTCGACATCGCCGAACCCGTGCGTCTCGTCATCCAAGACGGGCGCCATATCAGGCTCGATCACACCTGCCTCGAAAGCTTCGTCACCGGTGGGTACGGGCTCCGCCTCGAATGCCTCGGCGGCAACCGCCGAAGCCTCCGCGATGTCGGCATCGTCGGCGATGCTCTCGTCCGGCGCGTCCTCGATATCCTCTATCTCGGCGACGGCATCGATCGCGTCGGCGAATGTCGAGGCCGGGGTGACAAGGGTATGGTTAACGGGGCTTGTGGATAAGTCCGCCGTATCCGTCGGGTCCAGACGCCCGAGCACGGTCTCGACCGCGAAAAGCAGGTAAAGCGCGGGCTCGCTGCTGATTCGCCCGACGGCGGCCGGCAGGTAACCTTTGCCCGTCGCGACCGGTCGCTTGATCAGCCCGTGCGGATGCGCGCCGGCCATGGTCGCCAGCGCCTTGGCCGTCGGCTGCGTCACGCCCAGGGATGAAAAGCCGGGGGAGGCGGCAACGATCTCGCCTTCGCCGCCGATGACGGCCATATGCGTATCCGGATCGTCGAGCCCCTTCAGCATCTGCGCGGCCGATTGCTCCGTCGACAGCGCCCGCGTCGCGACCGGCAATGAGACCAGCACCGCCGCTTCGCCCGAGACGTCAATGAGTTCAACGGAGGCCTGCACAGCCACGCGCTGGAAACCCTGCGCGATGCGGATCATGAAGTTCCTGGTGTCGCCGGTCCTCGAAAGCTGCCGGGCGGTCACTTCCAGCTGGCGATAGGTGATATCGCCGCGATTGACACCCTGATCCAGGAGATCATAGACCGCCGCATGCCCGAAAAGCTCGGCGCCCGCGCCGTTCGCCCAGAGCGCACGCGCAAGGTCCGCCGAGAAAAGCACGAGCGCTTCGCCACGGGCAAAGTGCTCCCGCACACGCGGATGCACGGCGATGTCGATGAACGGATATTGGACTGCGGGCATCAGCGGACCTTTAGTCTTCGGGCCTGGCAAATTAACGGTCTATTAATAACGACAGGGCGCAAACCGGTCCAGCGCGACCAATGGCTTTCGGCCGAAAAGGTTAACGTCGGTTGCGCCGCACAATCATGTTGCACTGCACAATAAGATGCGCTATATGATGCTTACCTAACAAACGAGGCTGTCACGATGCCGAGACATAAGGAGCAAACACCAATGGCGAAAATGGAAGACGTATTTTCTATCTCCTCTTTTGACCCCGCGAAGTTCGCTGACTCGTTTCGCGATTTCGCCGAAAAAGGCTCGCAGCAGTCGCGCGACGCCTATGCCAAGATGAAGGCTGCCGGCGAAGAAGCCAGCAAGACGCTCGAATCCACCGTGCAGACGGCCCAGGCCGGTGCTGCCGAAATCGGCCATCAGGCAATCGGCGCCCTGCGCACCAATGCCGAGAACTCGCTGACCCACATGGACGCGCTCCTCTCGGTCAAGTCCGTCGCCGAATTCTTCGAACTGCAGACCTCTTTCCTGCGCAAGCAGGCGGAACTGACGATCGAACAGGCCAAGGCCATGCAGGAAACCTCGAAGCTGGTGGCCGAAAAGGTTGCCAAGCCGTCGAAGGAGGCCGCTGAAAAGGTCATGGCTTCGTTCAAGGCTGCCTGATTTTTATGACAGACGAACGAAAAGGCTGGACCCTTTGTCCGGCCTTTTTGTATATTAAGGACAGATAGGGCTTGAATTAAATTTCAAGTCCCCGTATGTCACCCCCGTCGCGCCAAGCGACGTTTGTGCGGTTGTAGCTCAGTTGGTTAGAGCGCAGGTTTGTGGCACCTGAGGTCGGAGGTTCGAGACCCCCCAACCGTACCATTCCCTCCACTATAATGTGATAAGTACCCAGCTTTCGTCTCTCTCGAGACATCGCCTGTAGTCGGACGCGAAATTTCAGAATTTTGACACGCGATTCTGGAATTTGCGGAATTCTGATCTGATCGCCAAACTATATTCAACGACCTTTTGAAGCTTCCTCAAGCGTCCGCGACTTGCCGGCTGGGCACTATTCCTCGGCGGACAGTCTGGACGACACGCTTCTCAAACCAGAAATGCCAGCCTAGAGCGACGACCCACGCCAAGGCAAATGCCATGACGGTGACGCCGAGTGAGCCGTCTACGTTGAGATGTTTGTGGCGCAGGAATTCAATCACGATCGTGTGGACTAGATAGCAGGCGTAAGACGCGTCAGCCAACGTCATCAGCGGGCGCCACCTGATATCGGCGCCGAGCTTGCCGGACATAACGGCGGTCATCAGCATTACGGAAACAATGAGCAGGCCAAGCGCTGGCGAGTTAACGTCCTTCAGCCCAATCCCCACCACCAGAACGTAAGCAGCAAGGGTTACAGGGAGGATTGCTTTCGGAAGCCTGTGAGCATCGAGTTTTGTCGCCAACCACTCACTCAAGTAGAAGACTGCGATGCCGCTGACGAAGTAGAGGATATATGGGTGAGTATAATAAAACACCGCTGGCTTGTTATCGGTCGCTAAAGGCAACCCGGCATAGATCGCAAGGATGGCGCAGGCCGCAATAACCGGCGAGAAGCGTCGGTTGATCAAGATAGACAGCGCGAAGACCGCATAGAAATAGACCTCCATGTTGAGGGTCCAACCTACACCGAGCATCGGGAAAAGCCCGTGGATCGAATCATGCGGGATGAAAAGCGCTGTCAGGATGAAATGTCCAATCGGAACGCCCGGCTGAAATGCGAACCAGACGATCGCCGTCGCCAGCCAATAGCTTGGTGCAATTCGCCAGAAGCGCTCGACAGCGAACTCGCCAGCACTACGCTTGTCCTTGATCCGGCACATCAGATAGCCCGAAAGCGCGAAGAAGATCGCGACACCGGCGAAGTCAGTGTGGTTTCCGAAGAAATAAACGTTGCAGTGATAGATGACGACAGCGGATGCCGCGAACACTCGCAGGATCTGAAGGTTTCCGATCAAGATTAAGCTTCCCTCTGGCCTTGTCGCCCCATGGCAACGCTGGCATCCGGATATAAGCCGACGAGAGCCGAAAGATCAAACAGCATCACGTGTAGTGGCCTTGAATCGACTCTGAAGCACGGCGGGTCAGAGTTACCGTGTGCCGGTGGACCACTATTAACAAACTCAAAAGGCCGTTTTCGAGAGATCGTCTCAGTGCTTCATCATCACCGGCATGGTCGCGTGCGAGAGCACATAGCGGGTGATCCGGCCGAAGAGCAGTTCCAGAAGATATCCGTGCCTGAAGGCGCCGATCAGCAGGCAGGTTGCTTTCTGCGCCTTGGCGAATTCCACGATCGCCTCTCCGATCGAACGGCCATTCGACGATATCGCGACCACCTGGCCTTGAAGCGCAAGGCGGGCAAGCAGGGCTTCGGCGCTCTTCTTGGCCTTGCCGTCGGTGTCGTCGATGCAGACGAGCGTGATCCGTTTCGCGGCCGCAAGCCAGCGTTTGGCGGCGATCAGCGTTTCTTCGGCGTGTCCCTGTTGTCTCCAGCCGATCACCACATGGCCGAACAGATTGCCCTGGTAGTAGTCGCGGGCGGGCGGCATCAGGACCAGTTTGTGCTGGCTGAACACGACGCTGCGGAACGCGTCGCGCGCATCGGCATTGCCGTGCCTCGATGTCACCACGAGCGCGCTCGCCGCGCATTCGGTGGCGACGCAGCGCGAGACATCGCCGCGGCAATCGTCGAGAAAAACCGTGCGTCGCTGCGAGTGGCGCCGGCGCCAGGTGGCGAATGCCCGGCCCACCTGCTCGAAACGCTGCCTCGATGAACCCTCGGCGTGATCGCGCAACTGTATCAGATCGATCTCCTCGGGCGAGAAGACGAGCGTCATCGGCTCCGATCCGATGTGGGCGGCGGCCATGGAGCCATGGATGGCATGCGCCGCATCCTCGGCAAGGTCGAGGCAGAGCCGGGCGGTCACCGGATCGGGCAGAAGCGCCAGAACCTCCGCGCCGCCATGCGATCGGCATAGCGGAGTGTAGCTCTCGATATCCTGATCAGCGTCTCTGCGATCCCTTGTGAACATGGCAATACGCGCTCCAAAGGGGCGCTTGCCGGGATCAAACAATGGTCGCATCGAGGCGACCTCACCGCAGGCGCCGATAGCGTGATTTTACGCCTGCGAATGACGCTCTGCAACATGCTCCGCGCAGACAAAATCGAGCGTTTTGACGAGTCGTCCGCCTCTCCAAGCTGTGCCCGATATGGCCTTTCAAAGGCCTGTCGCCGCGCCGGACAGGTATTTTTCGTGAGTCACCCTTGTATAAAAGGTGTTGCTAATCAATATCATCGCCATGCCCCGCGCCCCGTGCGTTATATTGCGTTGCAAAATGTGAACGAGAATGCCATTTTCCCGCCGGGGGTTAATTCAGAGTGATTTTAGAAGGAGACTTATATGTCCATTTCGCTCAGCAATCTGGATAAATCCAACGCCCAGCCAATCCCTCCGGTCAACGCAGGCGCTGTTCTGAGAACCGCACGTGAGACCATTGGCTATAGCGTTGACGATCTCGCCGTGACGTGTGGTTTGCTCGTCGCTGAAATCGAGGAAATCGAAAGCGGCGAAGATACGGATTCCGCCAAGATCAAGCGCATCGCCGCTGCACTGCAGCTGCCGCTTGCTTCGCTCGGCCTGGAATAATCCAGTTGTTCTTGCGGGACCGGCGGCTTTTCGCCGGTCCTGCCGCCTCGCATCCTCGCTTAGCGGTTCATTAACCGTACCGCCCGAACCTGAGGGACGGGCCGATGCCAGAGGTAGTTTTACCTCCCCCCATATAGGATAGGTTAGCAACCTGAGGGCGAATGTTCTTCCGGGCGCTACATCATGTTGAGCAGCGGCCGGACGGTATCGTGGGGATGGCATCATGGAACGACGTGCATTTCGCATCGGCGACCGCTTGGTCGATGGCGGCGAACTCTTGGAGCGCGGCATGCTGCTGTTGTCTTCGGCCCTGGCCGTCGTGCTTCCCATTCTCGATACCAATTTCTCGGAGACGACCGATGATATCCTGCTGCATGATGTCAGCCTGCTCGGCGCGGCCACTTATCTGTTGCTTTTGACCTATGCCGTCGGTTTCTTCGGCGTCTTCACACGCTCCATGCGCGAGCATATGCGCTTCATCGATCTTGCTGGATTGATCATGGTGGCCGTTGCCGTCTCCCGCGCCGTCTACATGATCGGATGGGTTCATCTTCCGGTGACGGCGGGCGAGGGCGGCTTTGCGGTGGTGCCGCTTGCCGGATTTCACCTATCCTATGGAAGCGTGCCGCTCTTCTTTCTGCTCTTCGGCAGCATCTGGCAATTGCGCCGGTCCTGGCGCGGCTGATCACCAAGCTTTCCCGGCCCTTCCGGCCGGCCATGGAACTCCCGCCATCAGCACACGTTTTCCTCCTATCAAAGGAGCGCGTCTATGCCGGAAACCCATGGCACAACCGAACGACCGGAGAATGGCCTCGACAAGGCGGTCATCCCAAGCCTCGCGCAGTTTCGCTGGGAGAACCGCGTCGTCGTGATCTTTCCCGACAAGGACAACGCCCGAACCGCTCGCCAGGAAAACCAGCTGATGGCAGACCGGCCGGGGTTAGAGGAACGCGACTTGGTCGTGCTCAAGGTCGCCGGCAACACCGTTCGCCCGCTGTTCGGTGCCGTGAAGGATTTGGACGCCAAGGCGCTTGCGAATGATCTCGCCGCCCCACCGCCCGGAGAATTCATGTCCTTCCTTGTCGGCAAGGACGGAACGGTGAAGCTAACGATCGACCAGCCGATAACGGCAGCCGAGCTTTTCACCATCATTGATGCCATGCCGATGCGCGCAGGCGAAACCGCCCGGCGCTAGTTTAGGGCACCCGAACACAAGTCATCTGAGAAAGGAGCGGATCATGTCCGTGCCAAACGAACCCTTGCCCGGCACGCCGCCGATGCCGGGACCCGATTGGGCGCCGCAGCCTCCGATCCACGAGCCGGAGCCCGACAGTTTGCCCGACGAACTGCCCAATCCCAACCCCGATGAGAACGACGAGCCACCAAAGCACGCTTAAGACGTGCCGGCGTGGCTACAGGAACATCTGCCTGTCGGCCGACACAAGCTCCTGCAGGAAATCGACGACGGTGCGCACGCGCAGCAGGTCGCGTGCGCTCTCGTGATAGGTCGTCCAGTAGGCGCGCTCGATCGACACATCGGGCAATATTCGGATGAGCTCGGGATATTGCCGGGCAATGTAATCGTGCAGGATGCCGATCCCGGCACCGGAGCGAACCGCTTCCGTCTGCCCGGTTGCGGTCGAAATCTCGAAGCCGGCGTCCCAGCTGCGCATCACCGCCGATGAGAAATTCAGCGATGCGGTGAAGATCAGATCCTCGACATAGCCGATCCGGGGATGCTCCTTCAGCGTCTCGATATCGTCAGGGGTGCCGTTTGCTTCGAGGTAATCCTTCGAGGCGTAGAGCCCGAGCGTGTAATCGGTCAGCTTCGAGGAGACGAGCCGCCCCTGTTCCGGCCGCTCGAGCGTGATTGCGATATCCGCCTCGCGCTGCGACAGCGAGAAGGAGCGGGGCACCGGCACCAGCTGTATCCTGAGCTCCGGATGCCGCTTGATCAGCCGGCCCAGCCGTGGCGCCAGAAACGCGACGCCGAAGCCATCCGGCGCGCCGATCCGAACCGTGCCCGCAATGCTGCTGTCGAGATGGCCGAGGCTCGCCTGTGCCCTGAGCATCTCGGTCTCCATGCGCTCGGCGGCATGCAGAAACATCTCGCCCTCCGCCGTCAGGTCGCAGCCATTGGTGCGGCGAACAAGCAGCCGTGTCTTCAGCCGCTCCTCCAGCGTCGTCACCCGCCGGCTCAGCGTGGCGTGGTTGACACCCAGCCGCTTGGAGGCCGAAAGGATTTGTCCGGTGCGGGCCACGGCCAGGAACATTCGCACATCATCCCAGTCCAAATTGGCCTCCGGCTTTAATTTTTGCACAACGGTTGCTTAAACCTGTTCATTGATTTGTGCAAATTGAAGTGCGATGCTGGCTCATCCAATAAAGACTGTGAAACCCAGAGGAGGCACACCCATGCATGAGATTGGTCATTTCATCGGCGGCAGACACGTCGTTGGCTCGAGCGGCCGCGCGAGCAATGTGTACAACCCGGCAACGGGCGAAGTTCAGGCGACCGTAGCGCTCGCCAGCAACGAGGAGATGCGCGCCGCCGTCGAAAACGCCAAGGCCGCGCAGCCGAAGTGGGCAGCCACCAACCCGCAGCGCCGCGCCCGCGTCTTCTTCAAGTTCGTCGAGCTGTTGAACAAGCACATGGACGAGCTTGCCGTCATGCTCTCCAAGGAGCATGGCAAGACGGTTGAAGACTCCAAGGGTGACATCATCCGCGGTCTCGAAGTCTGCGAATTCGTCTGCGGCATTCCGCACCTGCAGAAGGGCGAGTTCACCGAGGGCGCTGGCCCGGCGATCGACATGTACTCGATGCGCCAGGCCGTCGGCATCGGCGCCGGCATCACCCCATTCAACTTCCCGGCCATGATCCCGATGTGGATGTTCGCGCCGGCTATCGCCTGCGGCAACGCCTTCATCCTCAAGCCCTCCGAGCGCGATCCGTCCGTGCCGATGCGCCTCGCCGAACTCATGATCGAGGCCGGCCTGCCGGCAGGTATCCTCAACGTCGTCAATGGCGACAAGACCGCCGTCGACGCGATCCTGACGGACCCGGATATCGGCGCCGTTTCCTTCGTCGGCTCGACCCCGATCGCCCGTTACGTCTATGGCACCGCTGCCATGAACGGCAAGCGCGCGCAGTGCTTCGGCGGCGCCAAGAACCACATGATCATCATGCCCGACGCTGACATGGATCAGGCCGTCAACGCACTGATGGGCGCGGGCTACGGTTCCGCCGGCGAGCGCTGCATGGCGATCTCCGTTGCTGTCCCTGTTGGTGAAGAAACCGCCAACCGCCTGGTCGAGAAGCTGACGCCGAAGATCGAGGCGCTGCGCATTGGTCCTTACACCGACGAGAAGGCCGATCTCGGCCCTGTTGTCACCAAGGAAGCTCAGGCCCGTATCAGCAGCCTGATCGACAAGGGTGTGGAAGAGGGCGGCAAGCTCGTCGTCGATGGCCGCGGCTTCAAGCTGCAGGGTTATGAGGGCGGCTACTTCGTCGGCGGCACGCTGTTCGATCACGTCACGCCGGATATGGATATCTACAAGCAGGAAATCTTCGGGCCGGTTCTCTCCGTCGTTCGCGCCAAGAACTACGAGGAAGCGATCGACCTGCCGATGAAGCACGAATACGGCAACGGCGTTGCGATCTTCACCCGTGACGGTGACGCTGCCCGTGACTTCGCCAGCCGCATCAACATCGGCATGATCGGCATCAACGTTCCGATCCCCACCCCGCTGGCCTACCACTCCTTCGGCGGCTGGAAGGCATCGTCCTTCGGCGACCTCAACCAGCACGGCACGGACTCGATCAAGTTTTGGACGAAAACCAAGACCATCACCACACGCTGGCCCTCCGGCATCAAGGACGGCGCTGAGTTCTCCATGCCAGTCATGAAATAAGTGCTTGTTAAAGTTAGGCTTTGGGTACGGGCTCCGCGAGGAGCCCGTTTTCGTTCAGGGCCGCGCGCAGCGCGCTTTTATAACGTGATTCATTTTTTCATCTTTTTCTATTTTGGAATTGTTCAAAACTATCAAAGGCATTATATACGGTGCCTAACGAGAACGAATCTGGAGATCGGCATGCGTTTGACCAAGCAGACCAACTATGCTGTTCGCATGTTGATGTACTGCGCTGCCAATGAAGGCAGTCTCAGCCGGATTCCCGAAATTGCCAAGGCATACGGCGTTTCCGAGCTCTTTCTGTTCAAGATCCTGCAGCCGCTGAACAAGGCTGGCCTCGTCGAGACCGTGCGTGGCCGCAACGGCGGTGTGCGTCTGGGCAAGCCGGCGGACAAGATCAGCCTTTTCGACGTCGTCCGCGTCACCGAAGACAGCTTCGCAATGGCCGAGTGCTTCGAGGATGATGGCGAAGTCGATTGCCCGCTGGTCGATAGCTGCGGCCTGAACTCGGCACTGCGCAAGGCACTCAACGCCTTCTTCGATGTGCTGACGCAGTATTCGATCGACGATCTGGTCAAGGCCCGTCCGCAGATCAACTTCCTGCTCGGCCTTGAGGATCATCATCACCCGAAGCCACGGGCTGTCGCGCCGGCTGCCTGAGGTAGCGTCGCGTTATTCTTCGCAACCGCAGTCACGGATCGTGGCTGCGGTTGTTTCGTTTCTGGATTCCGATTGCAAGCGCCTGGCCCGAAGCTCGGTATTTGCACTACCGTTGATATGCACAACATTAAATGTGACCAAAACAAGGGTTATCCAGCGTGAATATTGCTAAATGCGGCCCATTTTCGGCGTAAAATTACTAAAGTTGTCCAGCTGGAAAAATTTTCCGGCCCGGTCGTTGATTTAAACAATCAAATGTCGTTCCATCGGCGCACGATCGGGAGGAGCGCTCTGCGATCAGACAAACGTATAAAAGAACAAACCTGGGAAACGAAATCATGAAAAAGATCTCTGTCCTTCTGGCAGCGACTGTTTTGGCTTCTGCCATGGCGTCGACCGCTTGGTCCAAGACGCTGGTATATTGCTCGGAAGGATCGCCGGAAGGCTTCGATCCCGCAATCTACACGGCAGGCACGACCTTCGACGCCTCGTCGCGTACCGTTTACAGCCGCCTGGTCGAGTTCAAGCATGGCAAGACCGAAGTAGAGCCGGGCCTTGCCGACAGCTGGACCGTTTCCGATGATGGCCTGACCTATACGTTCAAGCTGCATCCGGGCGTCAAGTTCCAGACCACCGAATTCTTCACGCCGACCCGCGACCTGAACGCTGACGACGTCGTCTTCTCGTTCGACCGCCAGCTGAAGGCTGATAGCCCCTGGGCCAAGTACGTCGCCGGCGTTTCTTACGAATACGCTGCCGGCATGGGCTTCCCCGATCTGATCAAGTCGGTCGAGAAGGTCGATGACCTGACCGTCAAGTTCACGCTCAACCATCCGGAAGCACCGTTCCTCGCCGACCTCGCGATGGACTTCGCATCGGTCGTTTCCAAGGAATATGCCGACAAGCTGCAGGCCGATGGCAAGATGGAGCAGATGAACCAGATGCCGCTCGGCACCGGTCCGTTCACCTTCGTCGCCTACCAGCCGGATGCCGTCATCCGCTACAAGGCGAACGAAACCTACTTCAAGGGCAAGGAAAAGATCGACGATCTCGTTTTCGCGATCACGCCTGACGCTTCGGTTCGCGCTCAGAAGCTCAAGGCCGGCGAATGCCACATCATGCCTTACCCGAACGCGGCAGACGTCAAGGACCTCAAGGCTGATTCCAGCCTCAAGGTTCTGGAACAGCCGGGCCTGAACGTTTCCTACCTCGCCTACAACACGCAGCAGGCGCCGTTCGACAAGCCTGAAGTGCGCAAGGCGCTCAACATGGCGATCAACAAGCAGGCGATCGTCGACGCCGTCTTCCAGGGCGCTGGCCAGGTTGCCAAGAACCCGATCCCGCCGACGATGTGGTCCTACAACGACGCCGTCAAGGACGATGCCTACAGCCCCGACGAAGCCAAGAAGATGCTTGAAGCCGCTGGCGTCAAGGATCTCTCGATGAAGATCTGGGCAATGCCGGTTTCGCGTCCGTACATGCTGAACGCACGTCGCGCCGCCGAACTGATGCAGGCTGACCTCGCAAAGGTCGGCGTCAAGGTCGAGATCGTCACCCACGAATGGGCCGAATACCTGAAGCTCTCCAAGGACGTTAAGCGCGATGGCGCCGCCATCCTCGGCTGGACGGGCGACAATGGCGATCCGGACAACTTCCTCGACACGCTGCTCGGCTGCGAAGCCGTCGGTGGCAACAACCGCGCGCAGTGGTGCAACAAGGAATTCGACGCCCTCGTGAAGAAGGCCAAGAAGACCTCCGACGTTGCTGAGCGCACGAAGCTCTACGAAGAGGCACAGGTTGTCTTCAAGAAGGAAGCTCCCTGGGCAACCATCGACCATTCGACGGAATTCGTTCCGATGAACGCCAAGGTTTCCGGCTACGTGCAGGATCCGGTCGGTGTTCACCGCTTCGACGGCGTTGATATCGCCGAATAACCAAATCTATGCAAAGATGCCCGACAAGATCGGGCTTGGCCGGCGGTCAGGTTTGATACCTGACCGCCGGACTAATATGGACATATGATATGTTTCGTTTTTTCATCGGGCGCCTAGCTGTCCTGATCCCCACCTTCCTCGGTGTTTCCATCATCGCCTTCGCGTTCATCCGCCTGCTGCCCGGAGATCCGGTCATGCTGATGTCGGGCGAGCGTGTCATGGCGCCGGAACGCCACGCCGAAATCATGCACGACCTCGGCCTCGATCGGCCCGTCTACGTCCAGTACATCGATTACCTCGGTAATCTCGTGCAGGGCGATCTCGGCTCGTCGATCGTCACAAAGCGCCCGGTCCTGCAGGAGTTCATGTCGCTGTTTCCGGCAACGCTGGAGCTGTCGCTCTGTGCCATCCTGTTCGCCATCATCCTCGGCATTCCCGCCGGCATCTTCGCCGCGGTGAAGAGGGGGACCTGGTTCGACCAGGGGGTCATGGGCGTGGCCCTTGTCGGTTACTCGATGCCGATCTTCTGGTGGGGCCTGCTCCTCATCGTTCTCTTCTCGAATACGCTGCACTGGACGCCCGTTTCCGGCCGTATCTCGCTGATGTACTTCTTCAAGCCGGTTACCGGCTTCATGCTGATCGACAGTCTGCTGTCCGGTCAGGCCGGCGCCTTCAAGTCGGCCTTCCAGTCGCTGATCCTGCCGACCATCGTTCTCGGCACCATTCCGCTGGCCGTCATCGCCCGCCAGACCCGCTCGGCCATGCTCGAGGTTCTCGGTGAGGATTACGTCCGCACCGCCCGCTCCAAGGGCCTCGCGCCCTTGCGTGTCGTCGGCGTGCATGCGCTGCGCAACGCCATGATCCCTGTTGTCACCTCGATCGGCCTGCAAGTCGGCGTTCTGCTTGGCGGCGCCATCCTCACGGAAACCATCTTCTCCTGGCCTGGTATCGGCAAGTGGATGGTCGATGCGGTGTTCAAGCGTGATTACACCGTGGTCCAGGGCGGTCTGCTCCTGATCGCGGCCATCATCATGCTCGTCAATCTGATCGTCGATCTCATGTACGGTCTCATCAACCCACGCATCAGACACTAGGAGCGGCCCATGAGCACGACAAACACAACGTCTGCCCAGCCCTCCGGCCTTTCGGAGTTCTGGTACTACTTCTCCCGCAACAAGGGCGCGGTCATCGGCCTCGTCGTCTTCGTCTTCGTTCTCCTGCTGGCGATCTTCGCATCCGTCGTCGCCCCGCATGATCCGAACGTACCGTCGGGCTTCCAGCGCCTGCCGCCGGCATGGTCGGAAGGCGGCAACAGCGCCTATCTGCTCGGCACCGATGCCGTCGGCCGCGACATGCTTTCGCGCCTGATCTTCGGCACCCGCTTCTCGCTGTTCATCGGCCTCGTCGTCGCCTCGCTGTCGGCAGTCGCCGGCGTCCTGCTCGGCCTCATCGCCGGTTACTTCCGCGGCCGCACCGATACGATCATCATGCGTGTCATGGATATCATCCTGGCCTTCCCGTCGCTGCTTCTGGCCCTCGTGCTGGTGGCCGTTCTCGGTCCCGGCCTGTTGAACGCCATGATCGCGATCTCGATCGTCAACCAGCCGCACTTCGTCCGCCTGACCCGCGCCGCCGTCATCAGCGAGCGCGAGAAGGAATATGTCGTGGCCTCCCGCGTCGCCGGCGCCGGCACGCTTCGCCTGATGTTCAAGACGATCCTGCCGAACTGCCTTGCACCGCTCATCGTTCAGGCAACGCTCGCCTTCTCGGCGGCGATCCTCGACGCGGCGGCCCTCGGCTTCCTCGGCATGGGCGCCCAGCCGCCGACATCCGAATGGGGCACGATGCTCGCCGACGCCCGCGAGTTCTTCCAGAGCTCGCCGTCGCTCGTCACTTTCCCGGGCCTGTGCATCCTCATCACCGTTCTCGCCATCAACCTGATGGGCGACGGTCTGCGCGATGCGCTCGATCCCAAACTGAAGAGGTCCTGATATGGCACTTCTCGAAATCGAAAATCTCGTCGTCGAGTTCCAGACCTCGACCGGCACCTTCCGCGCCGTGGATGGCGTGTCGATGAAGGTCTCGGCCGGCGAAGTCCTGGCCATCGTCGGCGAATCCGGCTCCGGCAAGTCCGTCTCCATGCTTGCGGCCATGGGCCTTCTGCCCTGGACCGCCAAGGTCACGGCCGACAAGCTGGTCTTCGACGGCCGCAACCTGCTCGGCATGTCGGGCAGCGAGCGGCGCAAGATCATCGGCAAGGACATGTCGATGATCTTCCAAGAGCCGATCGCCAGCCTCAACCCGTGCTTCACGGTCGGCTTCCAGATCGAGGAAGTGCTGCGCATTCACCTCGGCCTCGGCAAGGCGGAGCGCCGCAAGCGCGCCATCGAGCTCTTCGAAGCCGTCGGCATTCCGAACCCGGCCGAGCGCCTCGGCCACTTCCCGCACCAGATGTCGGGCGGCCAGTGCCAGCGCGTGATGATCGCGATCGCGATCGCCTGCAACCCGAAGCTCCTGATCGCCGACGAGCCGACCACAGCACTCGACGTCACGATCCAGAAGCAGATCCTCGATCTCCTGATGCGTCTGCAGACGGAACACGGCATGGGCCTCATCATGATCACCCATAACATGGGCGTGGTCGCCGAGACCGCCGATCGCGTGATCGTGCAGTACAAGGGCCGCAAGATGGAAGAGGCCGACGTGCTGTCGCTGTTCGAATCCCCGAAGAGCGACTACACCCGCGCGCTGCTCGCGGCTCTGCCAGACAACGCCACCGGCGACCGCCTGCCGACCATCGGCGAGATCTTCAAACAGACGAGTGAGGGAGCGGCCCAATGACGCCAGTCCTCGAAGGCAAGAACATCGTCCGCAACTACTTTCTGCCGGGCGGCCTGTTCAAGAAGGAAAAGACCGTGCACGCCGTCAAGGGCGTGAACTTCAAGGTCGATGAGGGCAAGACGCTCGCCATCGTCGGCGAAAGCGGCTGCGGCAAGTCCACACTTGCCCGCATCATCACCATGATCGATCCGGCAAGCGATGGCGAACTGTTCATCGACGGCAAGAAGGTGGATATCGCAGCCGGCGATCTGACGCCCGAAATGCGCCGCAAGGTGCAGATCGTGTTCCAGAACCCCTATGGTTCGCTGAACCCGCGCAAGAAGATCGGCGATATCCTGATGGAGCCGCTGATCATCAACACCAACACGCCCGCTGCCGAACGCCGCGAACTGGCGATGTCGATGTTGAAGAAGGTCGGCCTGCAGGACGTCCACTTCAACCGCTATCCGCACATGTTCTCCGGCGGCCAGCGCCAGCGTATCGCCATCGCGCGCGCTCTGATGCTGAAGCCACGGCTTCTGGTCTTGGACGAGCCGGTCTCCGCACTCGATCTGTCGGTGCAGGCACAGGTGCTGAACCTGCTCGCCGACCTGCAGGACGAGCTGAACCTGACCTACGTCTTCATCAGCCACGACCTATCGGTCGTCCGCTACATGGCCGATGACGTCATGGTCATGTATTACGGCGAAGCTGTCGAATACGGATCGCGGGATCAGGTTTTCAACGACCCGCAGCACAGCTATACCAAGACATTGTTCGCGGCGACGCCGCGCGCCGATGTCGACACCATCAGGGCACGTCTCGCCCGCAAGAATGCGGCCATCGCGTCGTAATCTTGGGTCTCCTCACGCGGCGGATCATGCCGAGGTGAGGAGAATTTCTGGAATGTCAGCACAAAACACGCGCCCCCATGCCATCATCGTCATGGGGGTCAGCGGCTGCGGCAAGTCGTCCGTGGGCGAGGCCGTAGCAAAAGCCCTTGCCGTCGAATTCGCCGAAGGCGACGCCCTGCATCCGGCCTCGAACGTCGAGAAGATGTCGAAGGGCACCCCGCTCACCGACGAGGATCGCATGCCCTGGCTCGACATAATCGGCCAGACCATGAAGGCAGCACTCGACCGCAACGAGGGCATCGTCGTTTCCTGCTCGGCGCTGAAGAAAAGCTACCGCGACCGCTTGCGCGCCGCCGTCGATGGCAATCTGTTCTTCGTCTACCTGCACGGCTCCAGGGAGCTCTTGACCGCACGCATGGGCGCCCGCAAGGGCCACTTCATGCCGCTCTCCCTGCTTGAAAACCAGCTGGCGACGCTGGAGATCCCGACCGGCGAACCCGGCGTCGTCACCGTCGATATCGATGGGACGATAGAAGAGATCGCGAAGACGGCGCTCCGCGATCTCAAGGCTTTGGGTATATCCTAGCCGGATCGTTTACGGATTAAACCGCTGCGGCGAATAGGCGGAGATATCGACGAAGGGCTTTTCGCCCGTCATCTGCTCCGCCAGCGCCCTGCCGGTCACCGGTCCGAGTGTCAGCCCGTGATGCGCGTGGCCGAAGGCGAACCACAGGCCTTCGTGGCGCGGCGCCTTGCCGATGATGGGCATCATGTCGGGCGTGCAGGGGCGGGCGCCCATCCAGGGTTCCGGATCGAGCCGCTCGCCGAGCGGAAACACGCCGCGCGCCACCTTTTCGGCGCGGTCGAGCTGCACCGGTGTCTTCGGCGCGTCGATCGCCGCGAACTCCGCACCCGTCGTCAGCCGGATGCCGTTTTCCATCGGCGCCATCAGATAGCCGAGCTCCGTATCGGCCACGGTGTTGTTGAGCACCGCGTTGCCTTTCGCCGAATAGTGCATGTGATAGCCGCGCTTGACCCCGAGCGGGAAGGCGTAGCCGAGCCGCCGTGTCGCGACCGCCGCCCATGGCCCGAGCGCCATCACCGCTTCGTCGGCTTCGACGGGACCTTCGTCGGTCGCGATCTTCCAGCCGGCGCCGAACTTGCCGAAGGAGTTCGCATCGCCGGTGATGAAGCGACCGCCGATGCTTTCGAAATAGCGCAAATAGCTTGCCGTCAGCGCCTGCGGATTGATGACAGACCACGGATCGCGCCACTTCAGCGCGCCGACGAAGCCGAGATTGAGATCCGGCTCCAGCCGCGCCAGATCGCCGGTATCCAGCTTGTCGAAGCCGACGCCGAATTCCCGCTGCAGCCGCTCGGCCTCGGCGAATTCCGCGTCGCGCTTTTCACCGGTGCGGAACACCTCGATCCAGCCGTTCTTGCGGATCAGATGCTCGGCGCCCGCCGCCTCGATCAGGTCGTTGTGCTCGGAAATCGAATGCGCGATCAGCGGCGCATAGGCCTTCGAGATCATCTGGTGGCGCTTCGTGTTGGAGTGCCACCAATAGCGCGCCAGGAACGACAGCTGCTTCGGCAGCGCGTTGAGGTGATAATGCGCATCGATGCGGTTGTTGAAGGCGTAGCGGACGAGAAGGCCGAGCTGCTGCGGAAAGCCATAGGGCACCACGCCCTCGCGCTGGATCAATCCGGCATTGCCGAAGGATGTGCCGTTGCCCGGCGGCTTGCGATCGATCAATGTCACCTGGCGTCCGCGCCGCTGCAGATGAATGGCCGTCGATACGCCGACGATGCCGGCTCCAAGCACGATTACGTTCTTCGTCATTTTCCCACGAAACCCACGATAGTCCAGGCATGGAAAATGCCCCTCCGCCAAGCCGCGTGCAAATGAAAAATCGCATTCATTTCAAAAACATTGCCGTCTTCAGCGCACGGTTCTCCACCGAGATGCGAAGCCACAGCATCAGCCCGTTCAAGATGGAGAAGATGGCGGCAAAAAGCGGCATGCCGAACGCCAGCGGCAGCACCGCGATCTCGCCGATCACGACCGCATAATTCGGATGCGAGAAAAGCCGGTAAGGCCCTTCGCGCACGAGCGGCGCCCCCGGCAGCACGATGATCCGCGTCGTCCATCGCCCTTTCAGCGTAGCCAGAACCCAGAGCCGACCAAGCTGCAGCACGACGAAGAGCACGAGCCACATCGGCTGCACCGGATGGCCCGGCGCAAGCAGCCAGAGCCCGGCAAGCCAGCTCGCATGCAGCGCCACCATGACAGCGTAGTGGTCGGCGCCGATCTCGCGGGCGCCGCGCGCCATAAGCGCGCGGGTGTTGCGGCGGGCGATGACAAGCTCCGCCAGCCGCTGCAGCGTCACGAAGCCGAGGATAAGGATCGAGGGCCACATCATCAGGCCCTCGTCAACGTCACGCAGCTGGCCGAAAAGCCCGGCCCCATAGCGATCATCGCCGCCCGCTTTGGCAGTCCCTCGCGCAGCACCCGCTCAAGCACGAAAAGCACCGTCGGTGACGACATGTTGCCGTATTCCTGAAGCACCGTCCACTCATGGTCGAGTGCCGAGGATGGGATCGACAAGGCCGTCTCCAGCGCCGCCAGAACGCGCGCCCCGCCGGGATGGCAGATGAAGCGGTCGATATCTGCGCGGCTCAACCCGTTGCGATCAAGAATGCCGTCGATCGCTGGCCCCAACTCCTTCTCCGCAAAGGGCGGCAAGGATTGCGCCAGCACGATCCCGAAGCCGGTATCGTCGATCTTCCAGCCCATGATCCCGAGCGTATCGGGAAACAGGTGCTCTCCGGTGGATTCGACCGCCGCAAGCCCCTCCGGCCCAGCCCGTAAGATACAGGCCGCCGCGCCATCGCCGAACAGCGCGGTTGCGATGATATTCGCCCGCGTCAGTTCGTCCAGCCGGAAGGCCAATGTGCAGAGCTCGATCGAGACGAAGAGTACGGTGGCGCCGGGTCGCGCCTTGGCGAGCCGCGCCGCAATCGCAAAGCCCGAAACGCCGGCCGCGCATCCGAGGCCGAACACCGGCAGGCGCTCGACATCCGTCCGAAAGCCGATCTCGGCGGCGAGCTGCGCATCAAGGCTCGGCGTCGCGATGCCGGTCGAGGAAACCGTGACAATGCAGTCGACATCGGCTCCCCTGAGGCCAGCCTGATCGAGCGCCGCCGTGACCGTCCGCCGAAACAGGCTGCGCGCCTCCTCCTGATAGGCCTGCATCCGGTCTTCCCATCCATGCGGCTCGGTGAACCATGAGAGTGGCCGCGCGGCATGCCGCGTGCGGATGCCGGCATTGGTGAAGACCGGCACAAGATGCGCGAAGTCCTTCAGCCGGCCGGAAAACAGCCGTGCCGACGTCTCCGCGGCTTCCTCCTGCGTGATGACATGCAGTGGCGCCGCGGTGGCGAGGCTGAGTAGTTTGACGGTCTCGTTCACGAAAATGCTCCTGTTCGTCCCCCGGCGCACGCGGAGCAAACACGCCAGACCGAGCTTTATTCGCCGCTGGCTCTCACGAAACGGTGATCGGAAAAATCGCTGCACCCGCCGAATAAACCCGCCGGCTGCCGTGTTCATTCGCCGCAACCCCGTCTTCCAGACCAACTCGACTTGTCCCGAAGGAGATACATCATGACCTCAGCAACCTCCCGGATTGCATCCGTCCTCATCAGCGGCGCGATCGCCGCCTTCGCGTTCACCGCGCCTGCTTTCGCCGCCGGCGGCGACGATAGCGGCGGCGCCACCACGCCGACCTGCAAGAAGGGTGAGGTCTATGACAAAAAGACGCAGAAATGCGTCAAGCAGTCGGGCGCCAACATCACCGACGAAAACCGCACCGAATACGCCTACTCGCTGGCAAAGGCCGGCCGTTACGATGAGGCGCTGGCCATGCTCGACACGCTGAAGGACCAGAACACCGCCGAGGCGCTGAACTATCGCGGCTACGCAACGCGTAAGCTGGGACGCACGGACGAAGGCATCTCCTACTATCTGAAGTCGGTCCAGCTCGATCCGCAATACGCCAAGGTCCGCGAATATCTCGGCGAGGCCTATGTCATCAAGGGTCGCATCGACCTCGCCAAGGAGCAGCTCGGCACCATCAAGACGCTGTGCGGCACGTCTTGCGAGGAATATCGTGATCTCAACGAAGCGATCACCGATCCGTCGAAGATCTGAGGCGAGAACGCTCGATAATGTGACGAGGAACATGCCGATGGTCGTCGCCTACACGACATTTCCTGCCTATAGTCACGCCAACAAGACCGCGCCGGCTCGTCCAGCGCGGTCTTCGGCAAACCCCGTGGCGGAGGCGGCCATCGCAAGCGAATCCGATATCAGGATCGGTCTGACGGAAAACCTGTCGCGGCTCTGGCGCTATGGTCTCGTGCTCTCGCATCGCCGCGATGTGGCCGACGATCTGGTGCAGCAGACCTGCGTGCGCGCTCTGGAAAGGGCCACGCAGTTTCAGGCGGGCACCCGGCTCGACCGCTGGCTGTTTGCCATTCTTCATTCGATCTGGCTCAATGAAATCCGCTCGCGGCGGGTCCGCGAAGGGCAGGGCTTCGTCGATGCTGAGCAGGCGCTCGTCGTCGATGGTGCGCGCGAAACGGAGACGCATATCATGGCCGCTCAGGTACTTCGTCTCGTTGGTGCGCTGCCCGATGCGCAGCGTGCCGCAGTCTTCCTGGCCTATGTCGAGGGCCTGTCCTACAAGGAGGTGGCCGCCGTGCTCGATATTCCGATCGGCACCGTCATGAGCCGGCTCGCCGCCGCCCGCGCGACCCTGGCCGGCAATCTGAAAGAGGAGGGTGGACGATGACCGACAAGACCACGATCCCCTCCGACGAGGAACTGACCGCCTATCTCGACGGCGAACTGCCACCTGCTGAGGCCGCGCGCCTCGAAGCACTCTTGGAAACGGATGCCGGGCTCGCAGCCCGCCTCGAGTTCCTGTCGCGCGCCAGCCTGCCCTTCGCGGAGGCCTTCGATCCGCTGCTGGCTCAGGCGCCGAAGGCCGAGCTCGAAGCCATCCTCTCACGGCTCTCCGCCGCACCAGTGGCAACGCCGGCCCCCAGCCGCCGCCGCTTCCTCGGCGCGCTCGCCGCCTGCCTGGTGGCCGGCGTCATCGCCGACCGCGCCTTCATCGGGCTCAGCCGACAGCTCGCCGCCACCGATGAAAGCAGCGAATGGCGCGCCACGGTCGCCGATTACATCGCGCTCTACACGCCCGAAACGCTGGCCGGCCCGGTGCCGTCGCTTGCGTCGCAAGCCGGCCAGCTCTCGGCCGTCGAAGCAAGGCTCGGCCTGCGCCTATCTCCGGAAGCGATCGCGCTGCAGGGAGTCGATTTCAAGCGCGCGCTGCTGTTGCAATATGACGACCAGCCGCTCGCCCAGCTCGCCTATCTCGACCCTGAGACTGGCCCGCTAGCCCTCTGCATCGTCCGCTCCGACGACGGCCCCAAGGCACCCGACGTCGAAGCCCGCAAGGGCATGAACGTCGTCTACTGGTCGGATAAGACGCATGCCTTCATGCTGATCGGCCATGCGCCGCTGGAGCGAATGAAGGTGTTGGCGGGGGATGTGAGGATGCGGTTGGCGGTTTGAGTGGGACGTACGTCTGATGAACGGACGGTGGCGGTGTGCCGTGGGTTACCCCCCTCTGTCCTGCCGGACATCTCCCCCACAAGGGGGGAGATCGACTCGTGGCGAAGTTTTCGCCAAACGTTGAGGGAAGAGCGAGCGGCCGCGCCCAGCCAATCTCCCCACCTGTGGGGGAGATGCCCGGTAGGGCAGAGGGGGGTAATCCACGGTAAAACGCCAAATCTCAATCTGAGGAAAAAGCTACCCGGCAAAACCCAGTGCCGTTGATCCCACACCCTACCGCCACATCGTCCGCATCCGCGCCGCCACATCCACCCTTATCTGCTGCGTACTCCGCTCCGAAGGCGTCGCGACCACAACCGGCCATGCCGCCGTCTCGAAATACTGCAGCAGCGTCACCGGAATGAACCGCGTACGGGATGCATAGACGTGCCGGTCGCCCTGGCCGTGCTGGCCGCTGGTGAAGAAGCGTTGCGGGGTGATCAGCGTCAGGCTGTCCTTGGCCCGCGTCATGCCGACATAGAGAAGCCGGCGCTCCTCTTCGATCTCCTGCGTCGTGCCGACGGCGAGGTCGGAGGGGATGCAGCCGTCGACGACGTTGAGCATGAACACCGCCCGCCATTCCTGCCCCTTGGCCGAATGGATGGTGGAGAGGATGAGATAATCCTCGTCGAGCAGCGGCACGCCCGCCTGGTCGCTGGTGGCGTCGGGCGGGTCGAGCGTCAGTTCGGTGAGGAAGCGCTCGCGGTTGGCATAGCCGGAGGCAATCTGCTCAAGCTGCAGCAGGTCGGCCTTGCGGGTGTCGGCGTCCTCGTGAATGCGGTCGAGATGCGGTTCGTACCATTCGCGCGCCTGCGCGATCTCGGCCGGCCATGGCCCGTTCGCCTTGCGCAATCCCTCCAGCAGCTGCACCAGCGCCGGCCAGCTCTCGCCGGTCTTGGCCGGCGGCGGGATTTCGGCGAGCGCCATCAGCGGCTCGGGGTCGGCGGCGATCGTGTCGAGGATCTTGCCCGCCGTCTGCGGCCCGATCCCCGGCAGCATCTTCAAGAGGCGGAAGCCGGACACCCGGTCGCGGGGGTTCTGCGCGAAGCGCAGGATCGCCAGCATGTCCTTCACATGCGCCGAATCCAGGAACTTCAGCCCGCCGAACTTGAC
Organism: Rhizobium sp. 16-449-1b; assembly: GCF_017741935.1. GTDB lineage: Bacteria > Pseudomonadota > Alphaproteobacteria > Rhizobiales > Rhizobiaceae > Rhizobium. The sequence goes on from NZ_JAGHMH010000003.1 coordinate 149,617, forward strand.
GAAGGGAATGTTGCGGCGCGTCAGCTCGACTTCGAGCGGGCCGCTGTGCGAGGAGGTGCGAAACAGCACCGCTTGCTGCTTCAGCGTCATCCCCACTTCGCGGTTGGCGAGCACCTGCTCGACGATGTAGTTCGCCTGGTCGTTCTCGTCCTTGACGGTCAGCAGCTTCGGCCGCTCTTCGGATTGCCGGTCGGTCCAGAGGTTCTTGGTGAAGCGCTCGCGCGCGAGCTCGATGACACCGTTGGCGGCGGCAAGGATCGTCGTCGTCGAGCGATAGTTGCGGTCGAGCGTGATGATATCGGCCGGCGGCTCGAAGGTTTTCGGGAAGTCGAGAATGTTGCGGATCGTCGCGGCCCGGAAGGAGTAAATGGACTGCGCGTCGTCGCCGACGACGGTTAAGCCCCGTCCGCCGGGCTTCAGCGCCATCAGCACGGAGGATTGCAACCGGTTGGTATCCTGGTACTCGTCCACCATCACATGGTCGAACCGCCCGCCGATATCGGCTGCCAGTTCCGGGTCGCTCACCATCTGCGCCCAGTAGAGCAGCAGATCGTCGTAATCGAGCACGTTCTGCGCCTGCTTGGCCTCGACATAGCAGGCAAACAGCTCGCGCAGCTGCTCTTCCCAGGTCGCCACCCACGGATACCAGGTCTTCAACACCTCGGTGAGCGGGGTCTCGGAATTGACCGTGCGCGAATAGATCGCGAGACACGTGCCCTTGGTCGGAAACCGGCTTTCGGTCTTGGAGAAGCCAAGCTCGTGCCGGATGAGGTTCATCAGGTCGGCGCTGTCTTCCCGGTCGTGAATGGTGAAATCGACATTGAGGCCGATCTGCTCGGCATAGATGCGTAGCAACCGCGCGCCGATCCCGTGAAAGGTGCCGGCCCAGGTCAGCGCGTCGGTCATCACGGCGGAATTGGCGCCGAGCACCTGCCGGCAGATGCGCTCCACCCGCCGCGCCATCTCTGATGCCGCCCTGCGCGAGAAGGTCATGAGCAAGATGCGGCGCGGATCGGCGCCGTTGACGATCAGATGCGCCACCCGGTGCGCCAGCGTGTTGGTCTTGCCCGATCCGGCGCCGGCGATGATCAGAAGTGGACCGCCCGTCGTATCCGGTCCCTGACCGACCCCATGCTCCACGGCAAGACGCTGCCGCTCGTTCAGTTTCTCGAGATAGGCCGCCGCCTGCATCTATTCTTCAGCCTCTAGCATACGCGTCGCGGCAAAAACGCGACTCGGGAACAAATATGGAACGTATCAGTGCTCCCTGATGTTTGGAAGTCCCGCGCAGCTGTCACCACAGGGAAACGGTCCCGATCGAACATTTGGTGCACTGCGGAAAACGGGCGACATCTCAGGTGTTGCGTGGCATAAGGGCGCCGAAAACCTGTTTTGGACCACGCTTCCCATGATCCGCATCGAAAATATCAGCAAACAGAACAGCCACCGCATCCTCTTCATCGAGGCCTCGGCGGCGCTCAACAAGGGCGAGAAGATCGGCCTCGTCGGCCCGAATGGCGCCGGCAAGACGACGCTCTTCCGCATGATCACAGGCGAGGAGCAGCCCGACGAGGGCAATGTCGCCGGTGAGAAGGGCGTCACCATCGGCTACTTCAACCAGGATGTCGGCGAAATGTCCGGCCGCAGCGCCGTGGCCGAGGTCATGGAAGGCGCCGGCCCGGTCAGCGTCGTTGCCGCCGAGCTGCGCGAACTCGAAGCCGAGATGGTCGATCCCGACAAGCTCGACGAGATGGATCGCATTATCGAGCGCTACGGCGAGGTGCAGGCACGCTATGAGGAGCTGGATGGCTATGCGCTCGAGGGCCGCGCCCGCGAAGTGCTCGATGGCCTGAGCTTCACCCAGGAAATGATGGACGGCGATGTCGGCGGCCTCTCCGGCGGCTGGAAGATGCGCGTGGCGCTCGCCCGCATCCTGTTGATGCGCCCCGACGTCATGCTGCTCGACGAGCCGAGCAACCACTTGGATCTCGAGAGCCTGATCTGGCTGGAGGAGTTCCTGAAAAACTATGACGGCGCGCTTTTGATGACATCGCACGACCGCGAATTCATGAACCGCATCGTCGGCAAGATCATCGAGATCGATGGCGGCCAGCTCACCTCCTATTCCGGCGACTATGCCTTCTACGAGCAGCAGCGCGCCCAGAACGAGAAGCAGCAGCAGGCGCAGTTCGAGCGCCAGCAGGCCATGCTTGCCAAGGAAATCAAGTTCATCGAACGCTTCAAGGCGCGCGCCTCACACGCCTCGCAGGTGCAGAGCCGCGTCAAGAAGCTGGAAAAGATCGACCGCGTCGAGCCGCCCAAGCGCCGCCAGTCGGTCGCCTTCGAGTTCCTTCCCGCGCCGCGCTCCGGCGAAGACGTGATCAACCTGAAGAACGTCCACAAGAAGTATGGCAGCCGCACGATCTATGAAGGCCTCGACTTCATGGTTCGCCGCAAGGAGCGCTGGTGCATCATGGGCATCAACGGCGCCGGCAAGTCGACGCTGCTGAAGCTGGTCACGGGCTCGACCGAGCCGGACCAGGGTACGGTCGCGCTCGGCGCCAGCGTCAAGCTCGGCTATTTCGCCCAGCACGCCATGGACCTGCTCGATGGCGAACGCACGGTTCTCGAATGGCTGGAAGATAGTTTCCCGCTGGCCGGCCAGGCGCCGCTGCGCGCGCTTGCCGGCTGCTTCGGCTTTTCAGGCGACGACGTCGAAAAGAAGTGCCGGGTTCTCTCGGGTGGCGAAAAGGCGCGTCTGGTCATGGCCAAGATGCTGTTTGACCCGCCCAACCTGCTCGTCCTCGACGAGCCGACCAACCACTTGGATCTCGACACCAAGGAAATGCTGATCAAGGCGCTGTCGCAATACGAGGGCACCATGCTCTTCGTCAGCCACGACCGCCACTTCCTGGCGGCGTTGTCGAACCGCGTGCTGGAACTGACGCCCGATGGCATCCACCAGTACGGCGGCGGCTACACCGAATATGTCGAGCGCACCGGCCAGGAAGCGCCGGGTCTGCGGGGATAAAAAAATGCCGGGCGGTGACGTCCGGCATTTCTCGTTGGCGTGAGCGTGGTGCGCGGGCGCTTACGCCCGCTCCTCCCAAACCCTGGCAATCTCCACGATCGTCTTCGCCGCCCGCTCCATATCCTGACGGCTTACCCATTCGAGCGGCGAATGAAACGCATGGCCGCCGGCGAAGATGTTGGGGCAGGGCAGGCCCATGAAGGAGAGGCGCGAGCCGTCGGTGCCGCCGCGAATACTGCCGCGCTTCGGCTCCATCCCGGCGCGTCGGATGCCCTCGATGGCGTTCTCGACGATATCGGGGTGGCGATCGACCACTTCCTTCATGTTGCGATACTGCTGCTTGACCTCGAACGTGTAGGTCGAGCCCGGATAGCCCGACATCACGTCCTTTACGATCCCTTCCAGCATCTCTTCCTTGGCCGTCAGCCCCGCATTGTCGAAATCGCGGATGATCAGCCCGATCTCGGCCTTCTCCATCGCGCCGGTCACGCCGGTCGGATGGATGAAGCCCTGCCGGCCCGATGTCGTCTCGGGGCCGATATCCCTCGGCAGCCGGTCGATGATCGCGCCGGCGATCTTTATGGCGTTTTCCATCTTCCCCTTGGCGAAACCGGGATGGATGGCGACACCCTGGATGGTGATCTCGACGCCGTCGGCCGAAAACGTCTCGTCCTCGATATGCCCCGCCGTCGACCCGTCCATCGTGTAGGCGAAATCGGCGCCGAGCTTCTTCAGGTCCACCTTGTCGACGCCGCGGCCGATCTCCTCGTCCGGCGTGAACAGGATCTTGATCGTGCCATGCTTGATATCGGGGTTGGAAACGAGGAACTGCGCTGCCGTCATGATCTCGGCGATCCCCGCCTTATCGTCGGCGCCGAGCAGCGTCGTTCCGTCGGTGGTGATGATGTCGTTGCCGATCTGGTTCTTCAGCTCCGGATGCTCGCTCACCCGGATCACCTGCTGCGTATCCCCCGTCAGGCGGATATCGCCGCCCTCGTAGTTGCGCAGGATCTGCGGCTTGACGTTGGTGCCGCTGAAATCGGGCGCCGTGTCCATATGCGAGCAGAAGCAGATGACGGGCACCTGCTTGTCGGTATTCCCAGGAATGGTCGCGTAGATATAGCCGTGCTCGTCCAGATGCGCGTCCGAAAGGCCGATCGCCAGCAATTCCTCGACCAGCACGCGCCCGAGGTTCTTCTGCTTCTCGGTGGAGGGCTGGCTCGGCGATTGCGGGTCGGATTGCGTGTCGATGACGACATAGCGCAGGAAGCGGTCGGTAACGGTATCGGTCATGATGCGGTCCATTCTTCTGTATCAACCGATCACTGCTCTATCCCTCATCGGCCCTCTGGTGAAGCATTTTCGGTTGCAGGCAGGTCGGCCTCGCGCAGCCGGTAACCGACGCCGGTTTCGGTGGTGATATATTGCGGCTGGTCGGGTGTGGCCTCGATCTTCTGTCTCAGCTGGCGCACATAGACGCGCAGATATTGCACATCCGCCGCCGGTCCCCAGATCTGCTTCAGCATGAACTGATGCGTCAGCACCTTGCCGGAATACTGCGCCAGCACACGTAAGATATCGTACTCCTTCGGCGACAGCTTGATCTCGCGTTCGTCCACCTTGACGATCCGCTTGACCAGATCGATCGACAGGCCGCCGGTGCGAAACACCGCCTTTTCGCCCTGCTGCTGCAGCCGGTGGCGCAGCGCCACGCGGATGCGGGCGCCGAGTTCGTTCATGCCGAAGGGCTTGGTCACATAATCATCCGCCCCCGTCTCCAGCGCCTTGACGATCCCGCCTTCATCGGTGCGGCTGGAGAGGATGACGACGGGGGTGGCCAGCCCCTGTTCGCGCCATTCGCCAAGCAGCGCGTGGCCCGGCGTGTCGGGGAGGCCTAGGTCGAGCACGATGAGATCGGGGACGACCTCGCCTGCAAGTGCGCGCGCGGTCGCCGCATCCGGCGCCTCATGCACCTCGTATCCCTGCGCCGTCAGGCCAACGCGCAGCAGTTTGCGGATAGGGGGCTCGTCGTCGACGACGAGGATCTTCACGGGCGAACCGGTCATTTCATATCTTCCAGCTTCGTGATGTCATTCGTGATCTCTTGGGGGCGGGGCAGCCTGATGGTGAAGACGGCGCCCGATCGGTCGGGCCGGTTCGCGGCGGTGATGGTGCCGCCCATCGCCTCGACGAAACCGCGACATATGGAGAGGCCAAGCCCGGTGCCGGCCCGCACCTGGTCGCCCTTGCGCACGCGGTAGAAAGTGTCGAACACGCGGTCGAGATCATTATCAGGAATTCCCGGCCCGCTGTCGGCGACCTGCACCATCACATCGCCGGTGCCGGTCCAGCCCTTGATCTCGACGGTCGAACCCTCGGGCGCGTATTTCGCGGCATTGTCGATGAGATTGAACAACACCTGCTCGAAGAGAACGGGATCGACCCGCACAGTCGGCAGGTCCGCCGGAATGGTCACATGCACGCCGTGATGCGACAGGATCTTGGCCGCGCGGCGCAGCGCACTGCCGACGATGTCGCCGACATCGTGCAGCGCCGAATTCGGTTCCATCGCACCGGATTCGATCCGGGTCATGTCGAGCAGATTGGCGATGAAGCGGTTCAGCCGCTCGGATTCGTCCACCACGGTCGACAGCAGATCCTTGCGGTCCTCCTCGCTCATCGAGGCGAAATAATCGCGCAGCGTGGTGGAGGCGCCGAGCACGGCGGCAAGCGGCGTCTTCAGGTCGTGGGAAATCGAGGTCAGCAGCGCCGAGCGCAGCCGGTCGGCCTCTGCCGCAAGCTTCGCCTGGTCGACATCGGCGACCAGCTGGATGCGCTCGATCGCAAGGGCTGCCTGGTCCGCCAGCGCATCGAGCAATCTCTGTTGCTCCGGCGTCAGAAGCGGCCCGTCGCGGCGGTCGCTGTCGAGCCCGATCACGCCAACGGCGGCGCGTCCGGTGCGCAGCGGCACATAGAGCCGCTTGGCGCCCGGCAGCGTATCGGCGCCGCGCCCGGCAGCGTGGTTGTGCTCCCAGGCCCAGCGCGCGGCCGCGATATCGGCATCGTCAAGCGTATCATCAGGCGGATAGCCGGCCCTGACCGCGATCGTCCCGTTCTCGGGCAAAAGCAGCACGACCCGCACCCGCAGCATCGAGGCCAGTTGGAAGGCGGTCGCCCAGAGCACGTCGTCAAGCGTGCCGGTGCCGGCCAGCTTCTTCGAAAAGAGATAAAGATCCTCGGTGGTGCGCGCCCGCTGCCGCGCCGCGGATGCCTGCCGCTGCACCGTTGCCGTCAGGTTGCTGGCGACGATCGCCACGCCGAGGAAGAAGAACAGCGCCAGCACGCTCTCAGGATCGCTGATCGTCAGCGTGTAGCGCGGCGGCAGGAAGAAGAAGTTGAAGGCGAATGCACCGAGCAGGCAGGAAAACAGCGCCGGCCGTAGCCCGTGCAGCACCGCCGAGGTCAGCACCGCCATCAGGAACACCAGCGCCAGATTGCGCACGTCGAGCACCTGGTCGAGCACGATGCCGGCGACAAGCGCGATCGCCACATAGACCACCGCCAGCAGATAGGCTCTGAGGTCGAAGGCTGGACGCGCCGCCGCCGCCTTGACGCCGCGCTGCGCACCACCCTTCTGCTCGTCGCCCGAAATGACGTGAACGCTGATATCGCCCGCCTTGCGGATTAGAAGATCGGCGGCAGACGGCGAGAACCACTCTCGCCATGTCGGCTGCTTCGGCGCGCCGATGACGATGTGGGTAACGTTGTTGGAGGCGGCGTAGCGGATCAGCTCTTCTGAGGTCTCGCGCCCGGGAACGGTGATCGCCTCGCCGCCGAGCTGTTCGGCCAGCCGCATGTTGGCGGCCAGCGTGTCGCGTTCGACCTCGCTGAGATTGATCGAGCGGTTGGTCTCGACATAGACGGCGGCCCAGGGCGCCCTCAGCCGCGAGGCCATGCGCGCGGCGTAGCGCACCAGCGAAGCCGAGGCCGGATGGTGATCGACCGACACCAGCACGCGCTCGCTTGCGGCCCAAGGGCCTGATATCGCATGCGCCTGCATGTGGTTCAAAAGCTGATCGTCCACCCGCTGCGCGGTGCGCCGAAGCGCCAGCTCGCGCAGCGCCGTCAGGTTGCCCGGCGTGAAATAGTTGGTCAGCGCCCGTTCGGCGGTGTTCGCCATATAGACCTTGCCGTCATGAAGACGCTTGATCAGGTCGTCAGGCGTAAGATCGATGATCTCGACGTCGTCGGCCATGTCGATCACCTTGTCCGGCACCGTCTCGCGCACCCTGATGCGGGTGATCTGCGAGACAACGTCGTTCAGGCTCTCGACATGCTGGATATTGAGCGTCGAATAGACGTCGATGCCGCGATCCAGCAGCTCCTTGACGTCGAGATAGCGCTTCGGATGCCGGCTGCCCTCGGCGTTGCTGTGGGCGAGTTCATCGACCAGCACGAGGTCAGGCTTGCGGGCGATGATGGCGTCGATATCCATCTCCTCCAGCCGCCGGCCACGGTAGTCGACTGTCACGCGCGGCACGATTTCGAAGCCCGCAAGCATCGCCTGCGTCTCCTTGCGGCCATGCGTCTCGACGACACCAACCACCACATCGACACAATCAGCGATCTTCGCGCGTCCGGAAGCCAGCATCTCATAAGTCTTGCCGACGCCCGGCGCTGCCCCCAGAAAGATCTTCAACCGCCCACGCGTCTCCGCCCGCGCTTTTTCAAGAAGCGCCTCGGGCGAGGGCCGTCCGGCCTGTTCGCGGTTGTCGTCTGGCATGCGGTGTCGTTCTTTCCTCGCAGTCGGATGAGGGGGCCACTCCCGAGACGTTTCACTCACTCATAGAAGCATCAAGCCTCTGGTTCAACTTGAGAACATTGACCACAGGCTCCCCGGGAAAGCGCCTCCACCTTGCCCCGTCCACACCGTGCTTTCGCCGCGCGCGGAATCTCAAAAGGGCCGCCGCGGGTCCAATCCCAGGGTCACCCGGCCATCAATATGCGGCCGAAGCGCATTAAGGTTCGAGACGCGGGAAAAGCCGCCAATATAAAAATCTTATAAATGCGCTGGTGGGTTCGGCGGTCGCGACAGGCAGTAAAAGCCGGCATTCAGGCCAGTTTGGCGAAAGCTTGCCGCCCTAGGGTTGGCGGATAAAGAAGCAGACCTGCGTTCGGCTGAGTGCCGTTTTGCAATGTACGAAGGCGATCTGAATGCCCAAGACCGAGCCAAGCAATTCTTCGGCCGAGACCCTTGCCGAATTGGCATCGTTGAAGGCGCAAGTCGAAGAGTTGACCCAGCGCATCGATACGCAGGGTTCGGTTCAGTTCGAAATCGCCAAGCTGCTGCAGACATTTCATTCGCAGCTCACGGCCCTGCCGCAGCAGATGAACGAGATCGTCAAGACGGCGATCGAGCTGAACAATCACGACAAGGTGCCGCTCACCAAGGAAGTGCTGACCAAGTTCGACGCACGCCTCGGCAGCCTCGGCGTCGGCATGCACGTGTTGAAGCAGGTCAGCCATCTGACACTGCGCCGCCTTGGCCCCGCGACACCGAAGATCCGTTGCGTCTTCATCGTCCAGTCGATCCCGATGTGGGATGCGCTGGCCGATGTCTACTGGGCCATGACCGAGGACGATCGCTATCACCCCATGGTCGTCTCGATCGACAACAGCCAGCTCGGCGTGGCGGAGTTCTCGGGCGAGGATGAGGTGCATGCTGGGCTGAATGCGCTCGGCGTCCCGCACATCCGCCTCGACATGCACTCCTTCGATGGGCTGGATATCGTGCGCAATCTGATGCCAGACGTGGTCTTCCGCCAGCAACAGTGGGACTCTCCCGTGCCGCATGGCCTGAGAACGATGGAGATCACCTTTGCCCGCATCTGCGTGGTGCCCTATGGCATGGGCGTGCTCGCCAACCCGGATGCCAAGGGTGAGGACGACGAGGCCTATAGCGACAATTACGACCAGCAATATCACCGCCTCGCCTGGAAGGTTTTCTGCGAGACGGAGATGACGCAGTCTTATTACCGCTCTTTCGCGCATTCCGATCCCGACAAGTTCGTACTGACGGGCTACCCCAAGCTCAACAAGCTGATGGAGGCCAAGGGCAAAGGCGAATGGCCGATCGCCGAGCCGAACGGGCGCAGCTTCCGCGTCGTCTGGGCGCCGCACCACTCGCTGGCCGTCAATGGCTTCGGCTTTGGTGTCTTCCATAAAATCTACAAGCAGATGCTGGAATGGGCGCGCTCCGCCAAGGATATCCAGTTCGTGCTGAAGCCGCATCCCGCGCTGGCCTTCGGCGCCGAGCAAAGCGGCCTCTTCCGGGATAATTCCTATCAACGCTATCTCGATGCCTGGTCGGCGCTGCCCAATTGCGCCATTCGCGAAGGCACCTATGGCGAGCTGTTCGAGGCATCGGATCTGATGATCACCGACGGCGTGTCATTCCTCACCGAATATCACCTTTTCGAAAAGCCGCTGATCTTCATCGATTCCGGCGTCCACGCCGCCTTCAACGCGCTGGGCCGGCTTGCCGAACGCGCCGCCCACCGCGTCGAGACCTTCAATCAGCTGCGCCAGGTGGCGCTTGATTACAAGGACGGCAAGGCCTGGCAGCTGGTGAAGGAGCGCGAGGAGCTCCTGAAGGTGCTGCTCCCGCGCACCGAGCCGGCCTCCAGCATCATTCTTGATTCCATCGCAGCCGATATACAGACGTCGAGGTCCTGAGCATGTACCGCGCGCAACAGCATGCATTGACACTGCCTGTCGTAACCGAGACGGGTGCCGTTCCCGGCCACAAGCGTGGCACCGGCTTCGCCTTCGATCTCGATGGCACGATCACCCGCGCCGAGCTCTTGCCGATGATCGCCTCCGAGCTTGGCCTCGAGGCCGAAATGCGGCTCCTGACCGAGCTCACCATGTCGGGCATGATCCCCTTCGAAGACTCTTTCCGCCTGCGCTTCGCCATCCTGCGCAGCGCCGGCCTCGATCGTATCCAGTCGATCGTCTCCGAGGTCGAGTTCGATCCCGATATCGAGCAGTTCATCCGCCAAAACCGCGATCGCTGCTTCGTCGTCACGGGCAATCTCGATCTCTGGATCGCGCCGCTGGTCGAGCGCCTCGGCTGCCGCTTCTACACCTCGACAGCCACGACCGATAAGGACGGCTGGATCACCGGCCTCGACACGGTCATGCGCAAGAACGTCGCCGGCCTCGAGCTGAAGGACGAGTTCGACCGCCTCGTTGCCATCGGCGACGGCTTCAACGACGTGCCGCTCTTCGACGTCGCCGATATCGGCATCGCCTTTACCGGCCTGCATGGCGCGCCCGACGCGCTGGTCTCCGTGTCCAACTATGTCGCTCTCGATGGGAAGTCGCTATGCCGTCTGTTAAACACGCTGTAATCGCGGCGGCCGGCCTCGGCTCGCGGCTGGGCCATGGCAAGCCGAAGTGCCTGGTCGAGATCGAAGGCGTCAAGATCATCAAGCATCTGCTGTCGCTGCTGAAGGATGTCGAGGACGTCCGCGTCATCGTCGGCTTCGAGGAAAAGGCCGTCATATCAGCGATCCGCGCCATCCGCCCGGATGTGCTCGTCGTCCGCAACCCCGGTTTCCGCAGCACGACGACGCTGCACAGCTACGAGCTCGGCGGCCGCTATATCAAGGGCGATTGCCTGTTCATGGATGGCGACATGCTGGTCGAGCCGGAAAGCTTCGCCGCCTTCCTCGCCTCCTGCGAACCCGGCGTGGCCCAGCTCGGTATCACCAAGACCAAGACCCGTGACGCCGTCTTCCTCACCCGCGAGGATGGCCTTGCCGTAAGCTTCCGCCGCGACGATCCGACCGAATATGAATGGGCCAACATCGCCTGGCTGCCGGTCGATTACTTCGCCGACATAGGCAACACGGCGGTCTACGAGCACCTCAGGCAGTTCCTGCCGATCCGGACGCACGAAGTGATCGCCTACGAGATCGACAGCGAGCAGGATCTGGCGCTGGCGCGGGACAATCTCCACTACTTCAATCTGCAGGCGCTGGCCGGCTGAAGCATGTCGCGCAAGAGTGCGCAGCGGCTTTGCGACACCGACACGCGTCAAGCGAACAGTCACGAAACGGAACCGAGCATGAGCCGCATATACAAGGACCAGGAAAGCATCGACGTCCTCAAGGTCCGCGATTTCTTCAATGGTCGCGCCAGGAAGGAAGGCAATGCCGTCAACGCCGTGATGCTGCAATCCGAGGGCTCGACGATCGCGGTTGATCGCGACATCCACGAGAAGACGCATCTCCTGCCGCGCCTCGAACGCCCCTCGAAGATCCTCGAACTCGGCTGCGGCGCCGGCCGCCTCGCCAGCTTCTACAACAACAACGGCAACCAGTATCTCGGCTTCGATTTCTCCGAAGAACTGATCGCCCGCGCCAAGGCCGAGATCGGCGACGATGAAAACGTCCAGTTCCAGGTTGTCGAAGTGCCCCGGATCGCCATCGAAGACTTCAAGCTGCAACCGCCCTTCGACTTCTTCCTGATCACCGGCCTCTTCATCTACCTCAACGACGAAGCCGTCCACGACACCTTCAAGATGATCGCCAAGCTCGCCGCCCCGAACGCCACCATCTACGTCCGCGAATCCCTCTCCGAACTCGACGTCCGCCTGACGCTGAAGGAGCATTTCTCCGAAGAACTCGATGAAGTCTACAACGCCATCTACCGCACGACGCCTGAGTTGACCGAGGTGATGACCGACACGCTTGTGAAGGCCGGGTTCGTGTTCGAGGTCTGCGGCGAGTATGCGTTCCCGCCGGCGTTGCGCAACCGGGCGGAGACGGCGCAGCGGTATTTTACGTTGCGGCGGGGGTGAGGGAGACTTCAGTCCGACGTGCTATTCCATGCCGGGTGCTGGAATAATGTAGTCGGCGAGATAGGTCTCAAATTCGCGGGTTGTTCGGTCCCGCTCGACAAGCTCAAGGAACACGACCGCCATGAGTTCATGATCGGCGTCTGGATGAATATCCCATCCGTTTGCGTTCAAGAACAGAAATCCGGCATCGAATCCGGTGCGCTTGTTTCCTTGCTCGAATGCATGAGCCATCGCAATGCCCTGCATGTACGAGACGGCAAGCATCAGGGCGTCAGATTCTTCGTAAGCCCATAGATTTCGAGGACGCATCAGCGCACCCTCCAACCTGTCGGGAAACAGCAACGCGTGATTTTCACCCGTGTCTATCGTATTTGCGAGATTAATTCTTACGATGATTTCGGCGGGTAGCCAAATAGGTTCACTTCGCAAGGATCGCGTGAACCTTCGGGAAGCGTGTCATAGCCGTCGAAATGAGCTTGTCGTAGTCAACCGGAGCCTGCGAAGGACGCACGTCAAACGTCTTCCGAGTCTCGTTTGTCTTGGTGACTTTTACGGCGCTCATGGTTTCGCCCTTTCTTGCTCACACCCTTTTACCATCGGCATCAGAGCGATGCAAATGATTCACCGTGACGATAAACCGCCGGATGCGGCAGCAGTTCGGCTATCGCCTCTGTGAAGCCGAGCGGTCATGGCAAAATCTAGCACTTATAATCGGCGCTAGGTGTATGACTTCATTGTTGAGAAATTTGGCTGGGGAACCTGGACTCGAACCAAGATTAACGGAGTCAGAGTCCGTCGTTCTACCATTGAACTATTCCCCAGCAGTCGCTGCCGAAGCGTGCTTGGCTGCTGTGCGGCGCTTATAACCAAATCATCGCGGAATGCAAATAGCTGTTTGAAAAAAATTTGAGCGGCGTTGTGGACTGTTGGAAAAGGCGGATTCTTGAGGGTTGGGAAAAAGAATTTGTCGTTTTGGCCGAGCGCTGGTATCTTCGCGCCAACGCAAAATCGAACGAGCGCCAGCAGCATACCTCAGGGAGTTCATCCTTCAGGACTTGCGCGGCGCGGTGGAAAAACAACGTGGAAGACCCCGAAGGCGGCTTTAAGTCGCAATCTGACGGGGCGTCGGCGGTAGCGCGCAAGGATGGCAAGAAATCCAGGCGCCGCAAGGGCAAGCGTGGCGGGCAATCCCGCAATGCAGCTCAGGCCGCTTCGCATGCCCCCTCCGGCATTGCCGGCGAGGCAGCGCGCCCAATGGATGCACGTCCAACGGACATTGCGGCCGAGACATCGGCCCGCAAGCGCAAGCGCCGCCGTCGCGGTTCCGGTGCGTCGGGCGAGGGTGCTCCAAGACAGCAGCAACAGGGTGATCAGGCCGCATCCGCCAATCGCGCGCTAGCGCATGATGGCGACGCGGCTTCGGGAAAGCGCGGCCGCCGCAAGCATCGCGGCAAGCGCGGCCTGCAGGGTCGGCCGCTGGCGCAGACAAAACCATCAGGCCATCAGCCCGCGCAGGCGCCCGCGAATCAGCCCAATGTCGGCCGTGGTCCCGCGCAGGAAGCGCGCGGCGAAAACGACAATCGCGTCCAGCGTCATCATCAGGAGCGCGGCGAACGGCCCGCTTCCGCCCATCCCTGGCCGGATGAGCTCTACGCGGCGCTCGACCTCGGCACCAACAATTGCCGCCTCCTGATCGCGCAGCCGACCCGTCCGGGCCAGTTCCGCGTCGTCGATGCCTTCTCGCGCATCGTGCGCCTCGGCGAGGGGCTGGCGGCGAGCGGGCGTCTCTCCGACGATGCCATGGACCGCGCCGTCGATGCGCTGCGCGTCTGCGCCGGCAAGCTGAAGAACCGCGAGATCCGCCGCATGCGGCTGATCGCCACCGAAGCCTGCCGCCAGGCAAGCAATGGCGAGGAGTTCCTTCAGCGCGTCGTCGCCGAGACCGGGCTTGAACTCGAAATCATCGATCGCGAGACCGAGGCGCGGCTTGCCGTCTCCGGCTGCTCCTCGCTGGTCGGGCGCGAGACGCGCTCCGTCGTGCTCTTCGATATCGGCGGCGGCTCGTCCGAGATCGCGGTCATCCGCATCGGCGACAGCCGTTTCAGCCGCCTTGCCAACCACATCACCCACTGGACCTCGCTGCCCGTCGGCGTCGTGACCCTGTCCGAGCGCCATGGCGGCCGCGATGTCACGCCCGATGTCTTCGAAGGCATGGTGCTTGAGGTCGAGGGCATGCTCTCCGGCTTCGATTGCCCCGTTATCGATGGCGATCTCGGCGATTTTCACCTGATCGGCACCTCGGGCACGGTCACCACGCTTGCCGGCGTCCATCTCGATCTGCCGCGCTACGACCGGCGCAAGGTCGATGGCATCTGGCTGTCGGATGACGAGGTCTCGGCCATGCAGGCCAAGCTCCTCTCCTGGGATTTCGCCAGCCGCGCCGCCAATCCCTGCATCGGGCCCGATCGCGCCGATCTGGTGCTGGCGGGCTGCGCCATTCTCGAGGCCATTCGCCGCCGTTGGCCGAGCCCGCGCATGCGCGTTGCCGATCGTGGCTTGAGGGAAGGCCTTCTCACAGACATGATGGCGGATGACGGCGTCTGGCGGCGCCATCGCCACCGCCGCGGCCAACGCGGCAAATAGGGGATCAGCTATGACCAAGCCAACCATTGCGGGCAACCGCACCGGCCGCAAGCTCGGCCAGCGCGTCAAGAACAAGAAGATGAAGGCGTCCTCGCGCCAGTGGCTGCAGCGCCATATCAACGATCCCTATGTGCAGCGCGCCCAGCTCGAGGGCTACCGCGCCCGCGCCGCCTTCAAGCTTTTGGAGATCGACGAGAAGCACGGCATCCTGAAGGGTGCGCGCCGCATCATCGATCTCGGTGCCGCACCGGGCAGCTGGTCGCAGATCGCCGCCAAGGTCACCGGCTCGACGGATGAGGACATCCGCGTCGCGGCCATCGACTTCCTGGAGATGGCGCAGCTCCCCGGCGTCAAGATCCTGCAGCTCGACTTCCTCGATCCGACGGCGCCCGACCAATTGATGGAAGCCGTCGGCGGCACGCCCGATCTCGTCATCTCCGACATGGCGGCGCCGACCACGGGCCACCACAGAACGGACCATCTGCGCACCATGCATCTCTGCGAAGTCGCCGCGCATTTCGCCATCGAGGTTCTGGGCGAGGGCGGTCACTTCCTGGCCAAGACCTTCCAGGGCGGCACGGAAAAGGACCTGCTCAATCTGCTGAAGCAGAATTTCAAGCAGGTCGTCCACGTCAAGCCGGCCTCCTCGCGTGCAGAATCCGTCGAGATGTTCCTGCTCGCCAAGGGCTTCAAGGGACGCAAAGCTGAGGCCGACGAAACCGAGGCTTGATTTTAGCGGTATTCCGGGTGGAGTATGACACTCCCAAGACAGGGCATGATTGGCCCAAGACCGGAATGACCGCGGATATCAATGCTGCTTTACGTCACGCTCGGAACCAACGACATCGATCAGGCTCGGCATTTTTATGATGTCGTGCTCCCCGTTCTCGGCTATCGCCGCCAGCGCTATTCGGAGGAAGAGATCGGCTACGCCGCCGATGGCGATATCCGCTGCCGGCTGTGGATCGTCACACCCTTCAACCGCCGCCGCGCCTCGAATGGCAATGGCACCATGATTGCGCTCGCGGCCGAAACCCGGGCGGATGTCGATGCCTTCTATCGCGCCGCGATCGCAGCCGGCGGCGTCAGCGAGGGCGAGCCGGGCCTGCGCCCCTTCCACGCCAATTTCTATGCCGCCTATGTGCGCGATCCCGATGGCAACAAGCTGAGCGCCGTCTGCGAGGCGCCCGAACCGGCCGCCGAATAAGCGCGGCGGACGCTTATTTCACAGCCTGCTGTTCCGCTTCCAGCACGCTCGGCGCCAGCGGCTTGACGCGATGGCCGGAGACCAGCGCGCCGGCATGCTTGTCCATGCGGATGAAGGGGATGGTCGCGACCACGGTCATCAGCGCGATGACGTAGAAGGCAACGTGGAAGTCCACCACCTGCAGCGCTTCGCCGCGAATGAAGATCGAGGTCTCCAGGATCGCCGCAGCCACAGCCACGCCGAGCGCCAGGCTGATCTGCTGCATCACGGAGCTCATCGATGTCGCCTGGCTCGCCTGCGCATCGTCGATATCGGCATAGGCAAGCGCATTGACGCCGGTAAAGAAGAAGGAGCGCGAGAAGCCGCCGATCAGAAGCACCAGGATGATGACCAGATGCGGCGTCGTCGGCGTGAAGAAGCCGGTGGTCACAGTCACCAGCGTGGTCACGCCCGCCGCCGTCAAAAGCGTCGAGCGGAAGCCGACGGCCGCGAACACCCGCTTGGCCATGAACTTCGTGGTGATCGCGCCGATCGCGCCGGCAAACGTGATGAGGCCGGATTGGAACGGCGTCAGGCCAAAACCGAGCTGCAGCATCAGCGGCGTCAGGAAAGGCATGGCGCCGATGCAGATGCGAAACAACGTGCCGCCTGTCGTCGATGCACGGAAGGTCGGGTTCTTGAAGAGCTGCAGATTGAGGATCGGCGCCGGATGCCGCCTCGCGTGGCGCACATAAAGCGCGCCGCAGACGACGCCGATTGCGGTCGCCGCGATGCCGATGATCGGCGGCAGCGCCGGCAGGCTGACGACGGAGAGGCCGAAGACCACGCCGGCTGCGGCAAAGGAGGTCAGCACGAAGCCGGTGATATCGAGCTTCGGCGGCGCCGTCGCCTCGACCTCGGGCAGGAAGATCGTCGCCAGCCACACGCCGATGATGCCGACAGGCACGTTGATCAGAAAGATCCAGTGCCAGGTGAAATAGGTGGTGATGAAGCCGCCGAGCGGCGGTCCTGCCAGCGGCCCGACCAGCGCCGGGATGGTGAGCAGCGCCATCGCCGAGACGAGATCGCTGCGCTTGGTGGTGCGCAACAGCACCAGGCGGCCGACCGGCGTCATCATCGCTCCGCCCATGCCCTGCAGGAAGCGGGCGACGACGAATTCGATCAGGCCGGACGAGATCGCGCAAAAGATCGAGCCGACGACGAAGACGCAGATGGCGAGGCGGAAGATGCGCTTGGCGCCGAACCGGTCCGCCATCCAGCCGCTGATCGGGATGAAGACGGCGAGCGACACCATATAGGATGTCAGCGCCAGCTTCAGCGTGATCGGCCCGACATGCAGGTCGTTGGCGATCGCCGGTAGCGCGGTCGAGATAACGGTAGAATCCATCTGCTCCATGAAGAGCGCGACGGCAAGGATCAGGGGAACGATGCGGTTCATGCGCGAAAGCCTTGGGGGTCTAGCAAAGGCGGCTCGGAAAGCCACTGCTCTTTAGTCCTCGCACCGGCATCTGCCAAGTGCGCATTCATCTTAGGAAATGCGAATGCATCACGTCTGCGTGACACGGATGGTTCAGGGATTTCAACGCGCGGAATTGACATATGTTCGTTTCGGCGGATTGCGATAAAGGGTGGTCCGTCATGACGATGGGGGCGGCGCGCCAATGCGCCGTGCGTTGTTACAAAGGATGGAACATGGCGATTTCGATGGGGATGAACAGGCGCGCGTTCGTAGCGGCAGGCGTTGGCCTGCTGGCCGCGCCGATGATTTTGAAAGAGACGGCCGTGATGGCCGCAACCGGAGACAACACCAAGATGGATGCGACGACGCAGCCCCAGTTCAATCAGTTCAAGCTCGGCTCCTTCAAGTTCACCGTCGTCAAGGACGGTGGCGTGGTCGGCGAAAAGCCGAATGAAACCTTCGGCACCAACCAGACGCCGGAAACCGTTCAGGCGCTGCTCGCGAAGAACTTCCTGCCGACGGACAAGTTCGTCAACACCTTCGCGCCCTTCGTGGTCGATACCGGCTCGGACGTGATCCTTGTTGATACCGGCTTCGGCGAAAGCGGCCGCGCCAAGGGCAACGGCCAGCTCGCAGCCGGCCTCAAGGCCGCCGGCTACTCGACCGACGACATCACCATCGTCGCGCTCACCCATCTGCATGGCGATCACATCGGCGGCCTGATGGAGGGCGGCAAGCCGGCCTTCGCCAAAGCCCGCTATATCGCCGGCAAGACTGAATACGACTTCTGGACCGACAAGGCCCGCGAGGGAACGCCGGCCGAGGGTAACCAGAAGGCTGTGCTCGCCAATGTCGTGCCGCTGGCCGAGAAGATGACCTTCATCGGCGAAGGCGATACGATCGCCTCCGGCATCACCGCGATGATGGCCCCCGGCCACACGCCCGGCCACATGATCTTCAACATCGAGTCGGATGGAAAGCGCCTGATCGCCACCGGCGATACCGCCAACCACTATATCCTGTCGCTGCAGAACCCGACCTGGGAAGTCCGCTTCGATATGGATAAAGCCCAGGCCGCCGCCACCCGCAAAAAGGTGTTCGACATGATCGCTGCCGACAAGGTGCCGTTCCTCGGCTACCACATGCCGTTCCCGGCTGTCGGCTATGCGGAAGTTTACGAAGGCGGCTACCGCTTCGTTCCCAAGACCTACCAGTTCGACCTCTGATCCTGCTGCATGGCAGCCATACCAAGCCCGGCCACCGCGCCGGGCTTGTCGTGTTTTTGGTATGCAGTTCTCGCCAGGAAAGCGCGCACGTCTCTCTCCACCCTCATTCCTGTGCTCGTCACAGGAATCCAGCCGGCGCGCGTCGGCGCGGCGGGAAGAGTCCATTGCGCTCAAGGACTTGAGCGCGCTGGATCCCTGTGACAAGCACAGGGATGAGGACGCGGGGAGGGAAGCGCTGAACGTTAGCCGGCGCGCGTTCGGCGCAAGAGAGCACATGCCAGTTGCTCTCTCTCCTCGCGCACGCCACCCACGGCCGGCCACATTTTTTACTATTCCCTTAATGCCATAGACGTGGTACCAGCCCTCGCCAACTTCCAAAGCAACCTTACACATCGCCGGTGCGGATAAGTCGTTCCGGGTGAGGGTGCATTTTTCTTTTATAAGGAATTGGCCATGGCTCGCATCATTGAAACGCCGACCGGTTTAGACGCACTCACCTTCGATGACGTGCTGCTGCAGCCTGGTCACTCCGACGTCCTTCCGGGCCAGACCAGCGTTGCGACGCGCATTGCCACCGATTTCGAACTCAACATACCCATTATCTCGTCCGCCATGGACACGGTCACCGAAAGCCGTCTGGCGATCGCCATGGCGCAGGCCGGCGGCCTCGGCGTCATTCACAAGAACCTGACCCCGATCGAGCAGGCCGAGCAGGTCCGCCAGGTCAAGAAGTTCGAAAGCGGCATGGTCGTCAACCCGGTCACCATCGGCCCGGATGCGACGCTCGCCGATGCGCTGGCGCTGATGAAGATCCACAGCATCTCCGGCATTCCGGTCGTTGAAAAGTCCGGCCGCCTCGTCGGCATCCTCACCAACCGCGACGTCCGCTTCGCCTCCGATCCCGCCCAGAAGATCTATGAGCTGATGACCCGCGAGGGTCTCGTCACGGTCAAGGAAACCGTCGACCAGCAGGAAGCCAAGCGTCTGCTGCACGCCCACCGCATCGAAAAGCTGCTGGTGATCGATGGCGAAGGCCGTTGCGTCGGTCTCATCACCGTCAAGGATATCGAGAAGTCGCAGCTGAACCCGAACGCCTCCAAGGATGCGCAGGGCCGTCTTCGCGCCGCAGCCGCCGTCGGCGTCGGTGACGATGGCTTCGAGCGCGCCGAGCGCCTGATCGAGGCTGGCGTCGACCTGCTCGTCGTCGATACCGCGCACGGCCACTCGCAGGGCGTTCTGAACGCCGTCGCGCGCGTCAAGAAGCTCTCCAACTCCGTCCGCATCATGGCCGGCAATGTCGCCACGTCGGATGGCACCAAGGCGCTGATCGATGCAGGCGCTGATGCCGTCAAGGTCGGTATCGGCCCGGGTTCCATCTGCACCACCCGTATCGTCGCGGGCGTCGGCGTCCCGCAGCTCGCCGCCATCATGTCGGCGGTCGAAGCGGCCCGCGCGCAGGATGTCCCCGTCATCGCCGATGGCGGCATCAAGTTCTCCGGCGACGTCGCCAAGGCAATCGCGTCCGGCGCATCCGCCGTCATGATCGGCTCGCTGCTTGCCGGCACCGACGAAAGCCCGGGCGAAGTCTACCTCTACCAGGGCCGCTCCTTCAAAGCCTATCGCGGCATGGGCTCCGTTGGCGCCATGGCTCGCGGCTCGGCGGACCGTTACTTCCAGGCGGAAGTACGCGACACCCTCAAGCTCGTTCCCGAGGGTATCGAAGGTCAGGTTCCCTACAAGGGCCCGGTCTCCGGCGTTCTGCATCAGCTTGCCGGCGGCCTGAAGGCTGCCATGGGCTATGTCGGCGGCAAGGACCTCAAGGACTTCCAGGAACGCGCCACCTTCGTGCGCATCTCCGGCGCGGGCCTCCGCGAAAGCCATCCGCACGACGTTACCATCACCCGCGAAAGCCCGAACTACCCGGGTTCCGGCGCCTGATGAACGACGCGAGCAGCCGTATTCCGACCTCGGTCGTCGCGCTGCTCGCGGCCATCTCCCTCGGCGTCTTCATCTGGATGCTCTTGGGCTACGTCCTGCCGTTTCAGGATATGACCCACGCCGCGATGCTCGAAGCGCGGCTGGGTCGCTATGATGCGAGCGATATCGACGCCATGCGCGGCTTGCTCGAACGAAAGCCGGAAGCGCGCGACTTGCTTGTCGCCATGCATCGCGGGCCCGATCTCATCCTGCCCTTCGTGCTGACGGCGTTCCTCTCTACCGTTCTCGCCAAGCTGCGCCCCGCGGGCCGCTACTTCAATCGCCCGATGCATCCCTTGATGATCGCCGTGATCTATGCGCTGCCTTTCCTCTACGGCTTCTCCGACTATGCCGAGAACATCCTGACCGACAACCTCTTCGCCGGCGGCGCCGAGTGGAGCTTCGCCGCGGCATTGCTGCCCTGGGCGTCGAGCCTCAAATTCGCGAGCCTGACTGTCTGCGTCATCGTCATCCTGCGCTTCCTCGTCTACCGCATCGTGCCGCCGACGGATCGCTGACGTCACTCGCCCAACGACACTGGTAACCCCGGTTCGTTTGCTCTAAAGCTCTGGCACCAAAAGAAAACTGGCTAAGGAGACGAGCATATGACCGGAATGACAGGCTATGAGATGTTCTGGCCCATCATCGCGCATGCGGCGCTGGTCTATATGCTCTACATGCTGCTCGGCTACCGCCGCCAGAAGATGCTGAAGTCGGGCAAGGTGCATGCATCCGAGTATCGCGAAAACCGCGGCGAGCCGACCGAGAGCCTGATCGTCAAGAACAGCCTGGCGAACCAGTATGAACTGCCGGTGTTGTTCTACGCCTGCTGCATCCTTCTCTACATGACCGAAGCGGATAACCTGATCGCGCTCGTGCTTGCCTGGATCTTCGTCGCCTTGCGCTATGTCCACGCCTTCGTCCACGTCACCAGCAACAACCTGCGCTACCGCAGCCCGCTCTTTGCCGCCGGTTATCTCGTGCTCGGCGTCATGTGGGTCTGGCTGGCCGTCTGGATAATGTTCCCGAACGGCTAACCGGTCAGGAATGATCGCCTCTCCGCGAATCAGCGGCACGGGCGGTTTTCTATAAGCGACACGGTAAGAAGCGTGCCGCGGCCGGTGTTCAGCCCAAAAATGGCGTAAATTTACCCTCCGGAACCGACCAAATCAGGGCTTATCACCCCGGTTTGGTTGAGCTTTTGCCGATCGTTAGAATACAAGCTTTCTCGTTTACGCCTCATGAAGGCCTGCATGTCATATCGGCCAAAAGGGCCGGTTTTGGGCAGTGTCCGGTCTGCGAATAAGAGGGATGGGGAACGACATGAACGTCGGGAGCTTCGATCGCATTGGCCTCCGCAGGAAGCCGAAACAGGAACGCAGTATTCAGAGGTTGGACCTGATCTTGTCCGCCGCCTCGGAGCTGATTGCGGCCAAGGGTGTCGGCGCCATGCGCATGACCGAACTCGCGGTCGCCGCCAATGTGCCGATCGGCTCGGTCTATCAGTATTTCCCCGAGAAGGCGGCGATCGTCAAAGCGCTGTTCGACCGCCATTCGCTGGCAATCCGCGCAAGGGTGGCGGATGCCTTCGCGTCGGTGCAATCCGTGCCGGAAGCGCTCGATGTGCTCGAGGCAACCATCGACTGGCACTATGAGGACTATCGCAATGATGCCGCAAGCCTCGGCATCTGGCTCGGCACCGAGACCGATCAGGACCTCTCGCAGCTCAATGTGGAGCATAACAGCCGCATCGCCAGGATCTTTCGCGAAACCGCCCAGCGCATCGCGCCCGAGCTCAGCGATGTCGATACCGAGGCACGCACCTATCTGTTCAGCCACCTGATCGGCTCGTCGGTCAGGCTCGCTGTCACGAGCGACCCCTTCTTTGCCGCACGCATCCTGCAGGAATGCAAATGCCTCGTGCGCACGTCCTTCTTTACAGCCATGCCCGCGGAGCTGGTCGGCTGATGATGTGGGCTACCAGCTGGTGCCAATTACCAGCTGGTCACCGTGTTCGCGACCTTCAGGCGCGGCTGGGCGCGCACGTAAGTGCCCTTCACCTCCGCGTCGAGATTGTCCTCCACCACGGCAGGCGTGATATTGTCGAGGCAGGCGGTGATGTGCGCGGTGATCGCGTTCATCAGCGAGATCGAAACGCCCGGCCGCTTCATGATGCCGATCTGCACCGGGGGGAGCGCTGGGAAGCCATCCGCCTGTGTCAGCACCTTCATGCCGGTGCGCAGCGCCGATTCCGGCATGGTCGAGACGGCAAGTCCGGAGAGAACAGCAGCCGCGATGACGGTGCACGACCAGCTGGTGAACAGGATCTGATGTTCGCGTCCGCCCGCGTCGAGCGCGGCTATGGCGGTCTGTCTCCAAGGGCAGTCGCGGCGCCCGACGGCAAGCGGCACCGGCGCATCGTCGCGGATCGGGTGGTTGGCCGAGCCGACCCAGCAGAGCGGTTCGGTCCTGACCACGTCCGACATGCGCACGCGCGGATTATGCGTCACCAGCGCGATGTCGAGTTCGCCCCTGTGCATGCGCTCGGCCAGATCGACCGACGGCTCGCAGACGATATAGAGCTCGACATTCGGATGCGTCTTGGCGAAGCGGCCGATGATCTCCGGCATGTAGCGTTCGGCATAGTCGTCGGGCGTGCCGATCCTGAGCGTGCCCTCAAGCCGGTTGTCGTCGAAGGCGGCGATCGCCTCGTTGTTGAGGCGGATGATGCGGCGGGCATAGTTGAGCAGCTTCTCGCCCTCGACGGTCAGCCGGTTGCCGCGGCCGTCCTTGATGAACAGCTGCTTGCCGATCCGCTCTTCGAGGCGGCGCATCTGCATGGAAACGGCGGATTGCGTCTTGTAGACCCGGTCGGCGGCCTTGGTGAAGCTGCCGGAATCGATGATGGCGATGAAGGTCTGCAGCTGGTCAATATCAAGAGGCGCGGCCATGGTTCTCACCTATAAACATCTCTGATGATAATCATTAGAAACATTCGTTGGACTGATCAATAGCCCTTTGGCATCTTGTGGCTGCAAATCAATCAAAGTGATGGCCAGGCAAATCGGCCTGTCCGCTCGAAAACCAACTTGCCTCTCCGTGCCCGATCGCGCGGAAAGGGCGGGTTGTTGCGCGCCCATGAAAGGATCATCCCATGCGCACGACAGACCGGATATTAGAACTCGACTGCAACCCCGCGACCAGGACCTTTTCGCAGCGTCTCGTCGCCGGCTTCGCAACGCTGGCATCCGTACTGCGCGTGTTCCGCAATCGTATGGAGATCAACGCGCTGCACGAGCTCGACGACAACCAGCTGAGGGATATCGGCCTTTCCCGGGCCGATCTCGACGCGGCTTTCCTGGCCTCGACCTTCTTCGAGGATCCGTCGGATCAGCTGACGCGGTCCGCGCGCAATCGCGGTCGTAAAGCGCTTCATCGGCTCAATCAGGATTGAGCCGAAACCAGTTTTCCCCGCAGGGTGATAGCCAATAACCCTGCCTCTTGCCCGGTGCCGACCTCCCAGTCGTCTCCGGGTTTTTTTTATGCCTGCTGTCAGGGCTTCGGGGAGGAGGGCGGCGTCTTCGGCATATAGCTCTCGAAGATCGCTTCCATGTTCTTCTGGTAGCCCTTTTGCACTTCGAGCCCGCTGTCGAACATGGTGTTCAGCATGTCCATGTAGCTCGATGCCTCGGGTGCCTTCTCCGCCTTTTCGCTGGCCTTCGGCGCTTCCGCCGGCTTCTGCGGCACAGGCTGGGCGAAGCTTCCCATCATTTCCTGGAATGCCTTGGTAAAGGGATTGTCGAGGAACGGATTGGCCGGTGCCGCCTTTTCGGGCTCCGGCTTCGGCGCGCTGAACATCAGCTGCATCGCCTGCGTGAACGGATTGTCGAAGATGCTCGGCTGCGGCGTCGGCGTCTGCTTCGGCGCGAAGCCGGTGGCCTGCAGCCACTGCTGGATGCTTTCGCCCATCGCCGTGTTGACGAAGGGGTTCACCGGCGCGTTCATCTGTCCCATCGATTGCTTGAACAGCCCGCCCATCAGCGTGCCGGCCATGATCGGCAGCATCTGCTTGTAGATTTCCTGGCCGATCCCGGTCATCTGCGCCGCCTGCGCCGCCACCGCCCGCGACACGTCCTTGGAGCCGAAGAGCTGCGCCAGGATGTCATTGCCGTCGGAGATCCCCTGCGGCGTGAAGGCCTTGCTCATGTCCTCGAAATACTTGGCATAGTTGCCTGACGACACCGCTTGCATCAGGCCCATGAAATCGTAGGGGTTGCTGCTGCTCCGCTTCAGCCCGGCCGAGAAAGCCGGCATCAGCGCGGCCATCGCCTGCGTCGCCTGTTCCTGCGCCAGGTTGAACTGCTTGGAGATCGCGTCCATCGCCGCGCCGTTCTGCGCCTGCATCATCATGTCGAAGAGTGGCAGCATGGAAAAGCCCTTTCCCGGTTCGCGACGCATGATCGCGTCACTATAGCCGGAAAAAGAAATGCGCAAACCGCTTTTTGGAGAAGGGGTTAGAGCCTCGACCTAGTATTGGTACTCTTCGAACACTGGCTCGACCGAACCGTTCCAGCGGCCGTTGTAGAGCGCGAGCAGGTCTTCCGCCAGCGTTGCCTTCTTGGCCATGACCTCATCGAGCGGCGACAGGAAGATCGTCTCGTCCTGGCCTTCGCTGTTGAGCTTGCCGCGCGCCTTGAGGCCGGCGTTGGAAATGGCAAGCACGTCGCGCGCCGTATCGTAAAGCGTGTGGCCACGGAATGCGGCCTTCAGCCCCTCGGCCGGCACCGCGTTGCGCAGCGCGTTCACCTCGTCGAAGCCCCAGTCCTTCGTCAGCTGGTCGGCGGCCTCGAGTGCCGTTGCGTCGTAGAGCAGGCCGACCCAGAAGGCCGGCAGCGCGCATATGCGGCGCCACGGGCCGCCATCGGCGCCGCGCATCTCGAGGAAGCGCTTCAGGCGCACGTCGGGGAACAGCGTCGAGAGGTGGTTCGTCCAGTCGCCCATCGTCGGCTCCCAGGCGGCGATCTCGCCCTTCAGCGCGCCGTTCATGAACTGGCGGAAGGTGATGTGGGTACAGTCCTTGTAGCGGCCGTCGCGGACGATGAAGTACATCGGCACGTCGAGCGCCCATTCCACATAGTCGTTGAAGCCGAAATCGTCGCGGAAGGTGAAGTCGAGCAGGCCCGAGCGGTTGTTGTCGGTGTCGCGCCAGATATCGCCGCGCCAGGATTGCAGCCCGTTCAGCTTGCCTTCGGTAAAGGGGGAGGACGCAAACAGCGCCGTTGCCAGCGACTGCAGCTTCATCGAGACGCGCATCTTCTTGCGCATGTCGGCCTCGGATGAGAAGTCGAGGTTCACCTGGATCGTGCAGGTCCGGTACATCATGTCGAGACCCTGCGTGCCGACCTTCGGCATGTAGCGGCTCATGATGCCGTAGCGCGACTTCGGCATGACCGGGGTTTCGGCCAGCGTCCACTTCGGGCTGCCGCCGATGCCGAGGAAGCGGATGCCCATCGGCTCGGCGATCTCGCGCAGCACGGCCAGATGCGCGTTGGATTCCTTGCAGGTCTGGTGGATGTTTTCGAGCGGCGCGCCCGAGAGCTCGAACTGCCCGCCCGGCTCGATCGAGATCGCGCCCATGCCCGATGGCTCTGAAAGGCCGATGATGTTCTCGCCGTCGAGGATCGGCTCCCAGCCGCTCTTCGCTTCCAGACCCTTCAACAGGCCGGAAATGCTGTTCTCGCCGAAATACGGAACCGGGCTGTTATCGGCGCGGAAGAAGGCGAACTTCTCATGTTCGGTGCCGATGCGGAACTTCTCTTCCGGCTTGTTTCCCGCCGCAAGATAATCGGTCAGCTCCTGAACCGAAGAGAGCGGGGTCTGGTCGGTGGTATCGCGAGCCATTCAAGTAACCTGTATTCGGGAAACGCCCGGAAAGTATCCGGACAGTAGGAAGGGTGATTAGGACCGCTGGCACGTATGTTGCAAGTGAAATTGTTTCAACCAGCCATCAAAAAAATACCAGCAACTGTGGCCCGTTGCCCACGCGGCTATTGGTTCCAGTCGCCGAGTGCCGCCTGTATCACTGCCATGGCGGCAACGGCTGCGGTATCGGCGCGCAATATTCTCGGTCCGAGCGGGATCGCGGTCACGAAATCGAGGCTTCTGAGCCGCGCGCGCTCGTCCTCGGAAAACCCGCCCTCGGGCCCCACGAGCAGCGCCAGCTTGCGCTCCTTTACCGCCGAGAGGATCGGCAGCGGGTTCTGCCCGGCATCGCCCTCGTCGCAATAGATGATGCGCCGGTCGCTCGGCCATCCGTCTAGCATGTCGAAAAGCCGCACCGGCTCGGCGACCTGTGGGATGCCGAGAATGCCGCATTGCTCGGCCGCCTCGATGACATTGGCGCGGAGCTTGTCGAGATTGTTGATCTTGCCTTGCACATGCTGCGTCATCACGGGCTGCAGCACGCCGGCGCCCATCTCGACCGCCTTCTGCACGAGATAATCCAGCCGCCCGACCTTTAGCGGCGCGAAGAGATAGTGCAGGTCGGAAGGCGCTGGCTGCGGCCGCGTCTGCTCCTCGGGCACCATCATGATGCGCTTGCGGGTCGGCAGCGAAAGCTTCGCCTTCCATTCGCCGTCGCGGCCGTTGAAGACAAGGATCTCGGCGCCGTCGCCCATCCTCAGCACATTGGCCAGATAATTATACTGGTCCGGCGTCGCCTCCGCCGCCACGCCTTTGGAGAGGGGTGCTGCGACAAACAGCCGTTGCATTCTGAAATTGGCGCGCATGAAAAACGTCCTGGCTAAACGAAGAGCGCGACCATAGCCCAATAGAGCGCGGCCGCAAGCACGGCGGATGCCGGCACGGTGATGACCCAGGCGGCGATGATCGTCATGAAGTGCGAGCGTCGCACCAGCCGGCGCCGGCGCACCTCGTGGGTGTTGGGATCGTCAGGCTCCTCGAGCATCCAGACCTCGGCCTTGCGGCGCATGTATTCGATCCGGCGCTTGGAGTTGCGGGTGTACCATTCACGAAAGAAGCCGACACCGAACACCGCACCAACCGCGATATGGGTCGTACTGACCGGCAGGCCGAGCCAGGAGGCGACGATCACGGTGAAGGCGGTCGCCATCGCCACGCAATAGGCGCGCATCGGATTGAGCTTGGTGATCTGCTCGCCGACGAGGCGGATCAGGCGCGGCCCGAAGAGCAGCAGACCGACCGAAATGCCGAGCGCCCCGATCAGCATCACCCAGAGCGGCGGCGCCAGCCCGCGGACAAGCGGCTGGTCGAAGGAAACGCGAACGATTGCCGAAAGCGGGCCGACTGCGTTGGACACGTCGTTGGCGCCGTGCGCGAAGGAGAGCAACGCTGCAGCGCCGATCAGCGGCATCTGGAACAGCACCCGCAGCGAGCTGTTGCGGTTCTCCAGCCCCTGCGCCCGCCTATTGACCAGCGGCCGCGCCACCAGCCAGCCGACCACGCCCGCCGCGATGCCGAGCAGGATGATCGTCGACGCCGAGAACGCGTTCATGCTTTCAAGCTGCAGGATCATGTAGGCGGTGAAGCCGCCCACCATGAGCGCGATGAGGACGGGCACCCAGCGCTTGGCCGAGGTAATCTTGTCCTCGCGGTAGATGATCAGCGTCTTGACGAGATAGAGCATGCCGGCGGCAATCACGCCGCCGATCAGCGGCGAGGTCATCCAGCTGGAGGTGATCTCGGCCAGCACCCGCCAGTTGACGGGCCCCGGCCCGAGCGCGCCAACGCCCGCGCCGATCACCGCGCCGACGATGGAGTGCGTGGTCGAAACGGGCGCGTGCAGCCATGTCGCGAGGTTGATCCAGAGTGCGGCCGCCATCAGCGCTGCCATCATGATCCAGGAGAGCGTGGCGGGCGGGATCTGCGAGGGATCGAGGATGCTCGACGAGATCGTCTTCACCACCGCGCCACCCGATATCGTCGCGCCGAGGATCTCGAAGATAGCGGCGATGACGAGTGCCTGCCCCATGGTCATGGCGCGCGCGCCGACGGCAGCGCCGACGTTGTTGGTCACGTCGTTCGCGCCGATGTTCATGGCCATGTAGGCAGCAAGGGCCGCGGCTGCGATCACCAGACCGGCGCCGGGGCGATCGAAGACGTAGATCGCGGCAAACAGCATGGCGAGGCCGAGGAAGACGAGGCCGATCCCAGGTGCCACCAGCTTGCGCGAGACGTATTTCGACGCGTCCTCGACCTGCGTGAGCTTGTCGAGATCCTTGTCGAGCGTTCGTTTGGTGAGGACGGTGGGGCGTTCGGGCATGCTGTTCCTTGTGATTGAGGCCCGCTTTTGCGCCGCGAATTCTAGCAGCGCAAGATGGCAGGAATCATTCAGCCGGAATCTGTTGCAGCGCCAGCGGCTCGAGTTGCTCCGTCATGCGGCGTTTGAAGAGCAGGAAGAGATCGCGCAGTTCCGGCTCGTTGACGCGCTTGGCGGCCTCTTCGCAGGAGACCCACTCGTAGCGCCGCTCGCCTTTTTCCTTGAAGCTCTTGGCGATCGTGGAGACCTCGAGCACGTAGACCTGAACCTTGCAGGTCACCTTCAGCCCGTTCTTCAGCACCTTGGGATAGTGGTAGCAGCCGATCGTCTGGCTCTCGACCGTCCCGCGCACGCCTGCTTCCTCATAAGCCTCGCGAGCGGCAACCTCGTAGGAGGTCTTGCCGTCCATCGGCCATCCCTTGGGGATCACCCAGCGGCCGGTATCGCGGCTGGTCAGAAGCAGCACCTCAAGCGCGCCGGTCTTGCCCTTCGTCCGGTAGCAGAGCGCAGCATATTGCTGGCGCGGAGGGCGCCGGAACATCAGCTGGACATCGGAGGCGAGGCGGGCAAGTAGGCTCAACGGTCGGGTCACCTTTATCGGTTGGGTGCGTATATTAGTGTCTCATGGAAAGCTTGCGCGATCCATGTGTGTGTTTTGCTTTCGGTTCAGGCTTTATATCTATCAATAGAGCCTTTCGTTTTGGTTTCGGTTTCAAAAAACCGCCATCGAATGCTCTATTTCCGTCACGTCGAGTGCCATTCAATATGATATCGACTTTCGTCATAATCAATCGGGACGTGATGCCGCATGCCAATAGCCCCAAACATTGGCAATTCTGCGTCGGTTCTCCACAGAAAAGATTGCCCGGCTAATATCCTGATGGGGCAATTCGGCCCCTCAAAGCCTGCTGAGACAGGTGATCCGGCGCAATGAGTCGCGACTCTCTGCGAAAAAATATCCTTGGTCGCCACCCGCCATTCGGCTTATCAATGCGTCGAAAACAGGAGGATGGTTCATGGTATCGGAAGCAACGCGCATCGATTGGATCGGAGGCAGCTGCCGCCTGCTGCAGGCAACGGCGGCGGAGTTTCGCAAGACCCGCCCCTTCGAGGGCCTGACGATCGGCACCGGTATCCATCTCGAACCGAAAACGGTAGCCCTTCTGATGACGCTCAACGCCGGCGGCGCGCGTCTGGTCTGCACCGGCAACCTGAACAGCACCCAGCCCACGACAGTCGACTATCTCCGCAGCCAGGGCATCACCGTCTTCGCCACCCAGACCACCGATCCCGCCGCGCATCATCAGAGCCTTGTTGCCGTGGTTGCCGAAAAGCCGGATCTGCTGCTCGACAATGGCGGTGATCTCTTCGCCATCGCAGCGGAAAGCCCCTACGCCAGTCTGCTTGGTGGCACCGAAGAGACCACCTCCGGACGCACCCGTCTGCTGCCGCTGCGCGACAAGCTGAACATGCCGATCCTCGTCATCAACGACAGCCCGATCAAGCAGTTCGCCGAAAACAAGCATGCCGTCGGCCAGAGCCTGTTCGAGAGCTACATGCGCTTCACCAATCGCTCCACCAACGGCAAGCGCGTCACGGTGTTCGGCTATGGCGCCTGCGGCAAGGGCACGGCCGCCTGCTTCCGCAATGCCTTCTCGCAGGTGAGTGTCGTCGATATCGATCCGGTGACCACGCTCGAAGCGCATCTGGATGGCTTCGTCACACCGCTGCGCGATGACGCCATCCGCTCCGCCGACGTGCTCGTCACCGTCACCGGCCATCCCGATATCATCACCTTGAAGGACCTGCCGCTGATCAAGAACGGCGCCATCCTGATGAACGGCGGCCATTTCCCCAACGAGATCGACGTCGCCGCCTTCCGCGCCCACGAGGACGTCGTCGCGACCGACCGCTATCCGGCCGATGGCATCGAGACCCTGCATATGAAGGACGGTCGCGCCATCCACATCCTGGGCGGCGGCCACATGGCCAACCTCGCCGGCCCGCGCCCGCTAGGTAATTCCGTGGAATCCATGGACCTCGGCTTCACCCTGCAGGTCCGCTGCCTGGAACGCGTCGCCAAGCGCGGTGTCGGCCCGGAAGCCTGCATCGTGCCTGTCCCTGCGGATATCGACGCAATGGTGGCGAGCGCCTATCTCGATCTGGCGCGGTAGCCGCGAAAGCTCGTCAGGGCTGGCGCGCGATCGTTCCGATGACGTTGGTGACCAGCCGCGCTGCCGTCAGCGCGGAAATACCGTCAATGTCTGCAGGCGGATAGAGTTCGACGAGGTCGAAGCCAACAATCCGGCCGCGCCTGCCGACCCCGGCAATCAGATCGATGACCTGTGTGTAGGTAAGGCCACCGGGCGATCGGGCAGCCACGCCGGGCATGATACTGGGGTCGAGGCCATCGCAGTCCAGTGTGATCACGACCCGTGCGCCCTCGGGAATATGCCGGAGGGCGGCGTCAACGCCGTGCGAGTGAACCTCGCGAGCGGTGACGAAGCGGCTGCCATAGGCCTCAGCCACCTCGATTTCAGTGCGTCGAGCGCTTCCGACGCCGCGCATGCCCACCTGCACCATCCCGGCGATATGTGCCATCTCGCTCGCCCGGCGCATCGGGTTGGAATAGCCGTGACGCTCGCCATGGAGCTCATCGCGCCAGTCGATATGTGCATCGATCTGGACAATCCAGATCGGCCCGTGATCCGCGAAGCCGGCGAGAAACGGAATAGGGACGGAATCGTCGCCGCCGAGCAGGATCGGCACGGCTGACATCGCCAGTATTTCCCGTGTCTTTGCCTCGATCAGCGCCCGATTCCGCGCATTGTCATGCATCTCGGTCGGCAAATCACCGGCATCGAAGCAGCATGCCGGTTTGCCGTCAAAAAGCGGTCCGCCGAGATCAAAATCCCAATGCTCGACAAGTGGTGCGTCTTCCTGGCTCGCGGCGCGGATGGCATTGGCCGCTGTGGCGTAGCCGCTGCTGTCCTTGCCGCGATAGGTGCTGCCGTGAGCGGCACCAAAGATAACGATGCGAGGCGTGTCGCCGTCGGGCATATGAGAATTGAAACCAAGAAAGGCAGGCGAAGCGGTCATTGCGGTATCCGGATCATTGTGCGGTGGACGCGTGCACTCAAACACCGGCGGCGCTCAACGTCCATGAGAATGTTGGGCGCCGTAACCGAGCCTTAATCGATCTCGACCACCAGCTTGCCCTCAGACTCGCGGCTTTCGATCAGCCTGTGCGCCTCGGCGACATCGGCAAGCGAAAACCGCCGACTGTCCATGCGGGGCAACAGCTTGCCCGCGTCGGCGAGCCGCGTCACCTCGCGTAGGATCGCGCCATGATGCGCACGGCCTTCGCCTGTCAGCAACGGCAGCAACGTGAACACGCCGGAATAGCTTGCCGCCTTGAAGGAGAGCGGCGCCAGCGCATGCGTGCCCCATCCGAGCGCGCTGACGACATGGCCGAACCGGCCGACGGCCTTGAACGCCATATCAAGCCCGGCGCCGCCGACCGTGTCGTAGACGACATCGGAGCCACGCCCGCTAGTATAGGTCGCGACGTGATCCTCGATGGTTCCAACCGCGCGGTCGATCGGCGTGGCACCGAGGCTGCGGAGATAGTCGGCCTTTGCTGCGCCATCGATCGCGTAGACATCGGCGCCGACAGCCTTGGCGATCTGCACCGCGATATGCCCGACCCCGCCCGCACCGCCGATGACCAGAACGCGCTGCCCGCTCGCGACCTTCGCCCGGTCCACAAGCCCTTCCCATGCGGTGATCGCCGCCAGCGGCAGGGCTGCGGCTTCCCGCATCGACAGATTGCTCGGCTTGAGCGCGATAAGATCGGCGTCGACTGCCGCGAACTCGGCGAGCGACCCCTGAACGCCGCCGACCCCGCCGGTCATGCCGTAGACCGCGTCGCCGCGACGGAAACCGGTCACATCAGGGCCGACCGCCTCGACGATACCAGCCATGTCGATGCCGAGGATGGCGGGCAGGGGATGGCGAGCATGGGCGGCGTTGCCGGCGCGGATCTTGGTGTCGAGCGGATTGACGCCGCTGGCCTGGATGCGCACCAGCACCTCACCTTTGGCGGCGCTCGGCCGGGCAACCTCGGTCTGGCGAAACGCGCCCTGCGGTGCGTCGACCACAAGCGCTTTCATCGTGGATTTCGAAGACATGGAACACTCCTTTCGTGCTTGTGAAAGGAGGATGCGCCGTTGAAGATCGAATGGAAATCATAGATAACGTATGAAGCTCATGCAGAAATGTTTGGGTGCGCATGGAGTTGAGCGATCTCAGGCTTTTCCTGGCCATTGCCAGGCTTGGCACCTTGGGTGCGGCGGCGCGCAGCCTCGGGCTGACGCAACCGACCATGGGCCGGCGTCTGCGCGCCCTTGAG
Organism: Rhizobium sp. 16-449-1b; assembly: GCF_017741935.1. Classification (GTDB taxonomy): domain Bacteria; phylum Pseudomonadota; class Alphaproteobacteria; order Rhizobiales; family Rhizobiaceae; genus Rhizobium. The sequence goes on from NZ_JAGHMH010000003.1 coordinate 182,736, forward strand.
GCAGCACTCGGCCAGACGCTCTTCCAACGCACGGCCGATGGTTTCGTGCTGACCGACGAAGGCGTGGCGGTCTTCGCCCATGCCGAGCGGATCGAGGAGGAGGCGCTTTCCCTGCAGCGCGAACTGGCCGGCACCGCCAGCGACCTCACCGGCTTCCTGCGCCTGTCCTCCTCCGATTGGTTCGGCACCCATCTGCTGGCGCCTGTCATCGCCGAGTTTTCGCTCGCCTATCCCAAGGTCGTCGTCGAGCTCTTGACCGACAGCCGCCTGCTCAGCCTCTCCCGGCGCGAGGCCGATCTCGTTTTCCGCATCGCGCCCTTCACGGAGCCGGAAGTGATCTCCCGCCGGCTGCTGCGCATCGAATACGGCCTCTATATCAAGCGCGGCCTGCCGCATCCGGTTGTCGGAGATGGGGAGGGCGTGCGTCTGGTCACCATGGACGAAGCCTTCGGCGGCATGCCCGATGTCTTATGGCTCCAGCGCCTGCTGCCGAAGGCGTCGATCGCGCTTCGCAGCAACAATCGCGATGTCCAGGCAACGCTCTGCGCCAACGGCGCCGGCCTCGCCGTGCTGCCGCGCCCGCTTGGCGACAGCATGGCCGCGATCGAGCGCGTCGATCTCGGCGAGCCGCCGCCGGGGCGCGATACCTGGGTTGGCTATCACCGCGACATGAAGCGCATGGCGAGGCTGCGCGCGCTGCTCGATCACGTCATCGAGCGGCTGGCCAACTGACCGTCACCGCTCCCAATAGGGCACCGGGCCATAAAGCTCGGCGAGATAATCGATGAACAGCCGCACCTTGGCCGGCAGGAACTGGCGGCTGGGATAGACGGCCGACAGCGTCACGTTGCGCGACCCCTCATAGGCCGGCAGTACCTGCACCAGCTGGCCGGATTTCAGCTCCGCGCCGATATCCCAGGTCGAGCGCAGGGCGATGCCGAGGCCGGCAATCACGGCCTCGCGGATCACTTCGCTGGAGTTGGTGACGAGCATCCCCTCCGGCCGAATCGACAGCGCGCCCTCAGGCCCCTCAAGCCGCCAGACATCGTTATTGTGCGCGGGCAGGGAGCGATGTCGTTTGAGATCGTCGATGCTATCGGGCGTGCCATTCGCCTTGAGATAAGCGGGCGAGGCGCAGAGCACGCGGCGCACAGGCGCCAGGCGGCGGGCGACGAGGCTGGAATCGGTGAGCTCCGCAATGCGGATCGCCAGATCGAACCCACCTCCGACGATGTCGCTGAACTCGTCGGAAAGCACGAGGTTGATGGCAAGATCGGGATGCGCGTCCATGAAGCGCTTCAGATGCGGCGCGATGTGCATGCGCCCGAAGGAAGTCGGCGCCGACACCTTCAGCGTCCCATGCATCTGCGCCGAGCGGCCGGAAATGTAGAACTCCGCCTCCTCGAGCCCGGCCAGAATGCCGAGCACCCGGTCGTAGAAACCCTGGCCGGCTTCGGTGAGCGATATCTGCCGTGTCGTGCGCTGCAGGAGTCGCGTTCCCAGCCGGTCTTCCAGCCGCTTGATGCGCTTGGAAACCACCGCCGGCGAGAAGCCGAGCGCCCGCCCGGCAAGCGACATGCTGCCCGTCGCCGCCACCTTGGCGAAGATTTCGAGATCTCCCAGATTGGTCATGTCGCCCCGATAATTTCTTATTTTGTCATAAGTGCTTAGCATTTGCGCCGAATTGGGGAAAGTGTTAAGCCCGAAGCCTTGGCAGTATGGAGGATACAGCCGGTTTCTCCTTGGATGGAGAAGGGAGGAAAGGCATGTCCGACGCCATTTCGTTTCTCGCCCCGCGCGCCGATGTCATGGCGCGCCGCCGGCAGATCGTTGCCGATCTCGCCGATCTGCTGCCGCCGGAATGTCTGGTCTCCGAGCCGCGCGAACTCATGCCCTTCGAGACTGACGCCTTCGTCTCCTATCGCCGCATGCCGCTCGCCGTAGCACTTCCGCGCAGCACGGCCGAAGTCGCGGCGGTCATGAAATATTGCCACCGCTACGGCATCCCTGTCGTCCCGCGCGGCGCCGGCACGTCGCTGTCAGGCGGCGCCATTCCACAGGAGGATGCTGTTGTCGTCTGCGTCTCGAAGATGAACCGCATCATCGAGATCGACCTTTTCAATCGCGCCGCGGTGGTCGAGGCCGGCGTCACCAATCTCAACATTTCCGAAGCCGTCTCCGCCGATGGCTTCTTCTACGCGCCTGATCCGAGCTCACAGCTCGCCTGCACCATCGGCGGCAATATCGGCATGAACTCGGGCGGCGCGCACTGTCTGAAATATGGCGTCACCACCAACAATCTGCTCGGCGTGAAAATGGTGCTGGTCGATGGCACGGTCATCGATCTCGGCGGCAAGGGGCTGGATGCTGGCGGCTACGATCTCCTCGGCCTCGTCTGCGGCCACGAGGGCCAGCTCGGTATCGTGACAGAAGCGACGGTGCGGCTGATCGCCAAGCCGGAAGGCGCGCGCCCGGTGCTTTTCGGCTTTCCAACCTCGGAGGAGGCGGGCTCCTGCGTCGCCGATATCATCGCATCCGGCATCATCCCCGTCGCCATCGAGTTCATGGACAAGCCGGCGATCGAGATCTGCGAGGCCTTCGCCAAGGCCGGCTATCCCCTTGATGTCGGTGCGCTTCTGATCGTCGAGGTCGAGGGCTGGGAAGCGGAGATGGACGGCATGCTGAAGGATATCGTCGACATCGCCCGCCGCCACGGCGTCAGCACCGTGCGCGAATGCCAGTCGGCGACGGAAGCAGCATTGATCTGGAAAGGCCGCAAATCCGCCTTCGGCGCCACTGGCCGCATTGCCGATTACATCTGCATGGATGGCACCGTGCCGCTCAGCCAACTCTCTTACGTGTTGAAGAAGACCTCCGAGATCATCGAGCGCCACGGCCTGCGCGTCGCCAATGTCTTCCATGCCGGTGACGGCAACATGCACCCGCTCATCCTCTTCAACGCCAATGATCCAGACGACGCCGCCCGCGCCGAGGCGGCCGGCATGGAGATCCTCAAACTCTGCGTCGATGCCGGCGGCTGCCTCACCGGTGAGCACGGCGTCGGCATCGAGAAGCGTGATCTGATGCGCCATCAATATTCCGATGCCGATCTCGCCCAGCAGATGGCCGTCCGCGCCGCCTTCGATCCCGGCTGGCTGCTCAATCCCTCCAAGGTCTTCCCGCTCGAAGGGCGCCAACCCGCATGATCGAGCTATGCCCAACCACCGAGGAGGAAGCGTCGGAGATCATCCGCGCCCATGCGCAGGCCGGCACGCCGCTGAGCGTCGCAGGCGGCAACACCCGCTCCGGTTTCGGCAATGTTGTGACGGCCGAACACCGCCTGCGCTCGACCGCGCTGTCGGGCATCGTCGCCTATAACCCCGGCGAGATGGTGCTCACCGCCCGCGCCGGCACGCCGCTCGCAGAAATCGAGGCGGCATTGGCTGAGAGCGGCCAGACCATGGCCTTCGAGCCGATGGATCACCGCCCCCTCATGGGCACATCCGGCGAACCGACCATCGGCGGCGTCTTCGCCGCCAACGTCTCCGGCCCGCGCCGCCTGATATCGGGTGCGGCCCGCGACAGCCTGCTCGGCGTCCGCTTCGTCAATGGACGCGGCGAGGCGATCAAGGCCGGCGGGCGGGTGATGAAGAACGTCACCGGTCTCGACCTCGTCAAGCTCATGGCCGGCTCACAAGGCACACTCGGCCTAATCACCGAGGTCACCTTTCGTGTGCCGCCGAGGCCGAAGTCGGAAGCGACGATCGTGATCTCGGGCCTCAACGATGCCGAGGCCGCCAATGCCATGGCCGCGGCAATGGCCATGCCGGTAGAGGTCTCGGGCGCCGCCCACCTGCCCATGACCGTCGCCTGGACCTTCCTCGGCAACCGTCTGCCTGAGGGCGAGGCGACCGTGCTGCGCATCGAGGGCCTGCCGGCCTCCGTCGCAACGAGGGCCGAAAAGCTCGCCGCCGCCATGTCGGCCTTCGGCCCCGTCGCGCGCCTCGGTAAGGATGACAGCGCCGCCCTCTGGCGCGAGATCCGCGATGTGAAACCCTACGCCGACGGCGGCCCACGCCCCGTCTGGCGCGTTTCCGTGGCCCCTTCGATCGGCCACCAGCTGGTCGCGGCGCTGAGGTTGGAGACCGGCGTTGACGCCTTTTACGACTGGCAGGGCGGTCTCGTCTGGATGCGCATGGAGGCCGATGCCGAAGCCGGTCTGCTGCGGCGCTTCATGGCGGCACTCGGCGGCGGCCACGCCACGCTGATGCGCGCGCCTGATGCGATGCGCGCGGCGACACCGGTGTTCGAGCCGCAGGTCGATGCCGTGGCGCTGCTGTCGGCGCGGGTGAAGGAGAAGTTTGATCCGGCGGGGATTTTCAGTCCGGGGAAGATGGGGTGAGTTGGATGCTGTACCGTGTTGCATACCCCCCTCTGTCCTGCCGGACATCTCCCCCACAAGGGGGGAGATCGACTCGCGGTGAGGTTTTCGCCAAACAACTGACGTGGAGCGAGCGGCTGCCCCCAGCCGATCTCCCCCCTTGTGGGGGAGATGCCCGGCAGGGCAGAGGGGGGTACCACACCTACCAACGCAGCAATAAGGGCGGACGAGCCTGACATGCAAACCAACTTCACCCCCGCCCAGCTTGCCGATCCCCATGTCGCGGCTTCCGAGCAGATCCTGCGCAAATGCGTGCATTGCGGCTTCTGCACCGCCACCTGCCCCACCTATGTGACTTTAGGCAACGAGCTCGACAGCCCGCGCGGCCGCATCTATCTCATCAAGGACATGCTGGAGAACGACCGCCCGGCCGACACGGAGGTGGTCACCCATATCGATCGCTGCCTCTCCTGCCTCGCCTGCGTGACGACCTGTCCCTCGGGCGTCGATTACATGCATCTCGTCGATCACGCCCGCGCCCATATCGAAAAGACCTACAAGCGCCCCTTCATGAACCGGCTGACGCGCGGCATTCTCGCCGCCGTCCTGCCCTATCCCGGTCGTTTCCGCCTGGCGCTTCGACTGGCCCGCATCGGCAGACCGCTGGAAGCCCTGTTCCGTCGCCATCAGGCACTGAAACCCTTCGCCGCCATGCTGGCGCTCGCCCCGCGCAGCCTGCCTGCACCCTCGCATCTGGCAACGCCGGCAACACACGCAGCCGAAGCGAGCGAGAGGTGGGGACGCGTGGCGATCCTTACCGGCTGCGCGCAACAGGTGCTCGACCCCGCCATCAACGCGGCGACCATCCGGCTTCTCACCCGTCTTGGCATCGAGGTTGTGGTGCCCAAGGGGGAGGTCTGCTGCGGCTCATTGGTCCATCACATGGGCCGCGAGGAACAGGCGCTGGCAAGCGCCCGCGCCAATGTCGATGTCTGGACCCGCGAGATCGAAGAGGGCGGGCTCGATGCCATTATCATCACCGCGTCCGGCTGCGGCACGACGATCAAGGATTACGGCCACATGCTGCGGCTCGATCCCATCTACGCCGAAAAGGCCGCCCGCGTTTCCGCGCTCGCCCGCGATGTCACCGAATATCTGGCGACGCTCGATCTTCCCTCGCACATGCCGAGGGGACTGACGGTCGCCTATCACTCCGCCTGCTCGATGCAGCACGGCCAGAAGATCACTATGGCGCCGAAGCAGCTGTTGAAGGCTGCGGGCTTCACCGTGCGCGATCCGGCCGAAGGCCACCTCTGTTGCGGCTCGGCCGGCACCTACAACATCATGCAGCCGGATATTTCCGACGCGCTCAAGGCCCGCAAGGTGAAGAATATCGAGGCGACGAAGCCCGATATCATCGCCACAGGCAATATCGGCTGCATCACCCAGATCGCGTCGGCGACCGCGATCCCCATCCTGCACACCGTGGAACTGCTCGATTGGGCCTATGGCGGCGACATGCCCGTCAAATTAGCGGCCAGAAAAATTTAAGGGTTTCGGGCTAGCCTGACGCGGCCGGATCGTCCGGCGGCATTTGGAGCTCAAGCATGCATCGTTTCCTCCTGGCGTTCACCGCTCTTGTTGGCGCCACTGAAGTCGCACACGCCGACAGCCGGTTCTTCTGTTCCGCCGATGACAAGAACGTCCGCTTCACGGTCGAAAGTGGGTTCAAGGCCGAGCCCGGTCATGAACTCAACCACTTCAGGGGCGCCTTGATCATCAAGAACGAGACGGCCCCGCAGCCGCTCGGCCGCGTCTCGATCGATTCCGATAGCCTGAGCAATCGCTGGTCGCACAATGGCGAACTGCGTCTCGAAATTCTCTACGATGGTGGAAAGGCCGCCGGCGGACAGAGCGTCAATCTCACCGTCTCCGCTGAGCAGCCGAACGGCGCAACGGCGTTTCAGGGCATTTACGACATGACTGTCTACGGCGGTGACAAGCCGATCGCCTTCAATGGTAAGGTCAGCTGCGGCGCCAAGTAGCATTGGCCGCGTGAAACGGGCTCATTCCCTCGCAGCACAAACGAAACAGGTGGCCAGCAAGCCGGCCACCTGTCCTAATTTTCACTAGTGACGCGTGCGGCCTTAGCCGCCGAAGATCGTTCTCAGAACGTCGATGCCGCGGTCGTCGAAGGCGACGTTGCCCTGCTTGTTGCCGGGACCGACGACGATCACCTTGGTGCCGACGGGAACGCGGTCGTAGAGATCGGCGACGTCGTCATTGACCATGCGGATGCAGCCCGAAGACAGGTTGAGGCCGATCGTCCAGGGCTGGTTGGTGCCGTGGATACGGAAGATCGTGTCGCGGCCGCCCTGGTAGAGATACATGGCGCGGGCGCCGAGCGGATTGTCCGGGCCACCCGGCTGTACGGCCGGCAGGTTGTGGCCGGCGCGGGCCTCGCGAGCGCGCATTTCGGCCGGCGGCGTCCAGGTCGGCCATTCAGCCTTGCGGCCGATCTTCACCACGCCCGACCAGCCGAAGCCTTCGCGGCCGACACCGATGCCGTAGCGCGTGGCCTTGTTGCGGCCTTCGACGAGATACAGATACTTGTTGACCGTATCGACGATCACGGTGCCCGGCGCTTCATTGGTGATGAGGCGGACGACGCGCTTCTTGTATTGCGGCTTGACCTGCTGGCTGTGCTTGACGCCACGAACGGCATCTGTCGCCGTCATTACGGGCTCGGCGCTGGCAACGGCCACCATACCCGACATCGCAACGGCAACGGCCGCCACGAGCAGAGACACTTTCTTCATTTCGATTTCCCTCTCAAGGCACGATCGCCGGCAAAGCTAACGGAATCGACCGGGATTTCAAGCTGGAAACCCTGAAAATGCGGGGGTAGGCGGCAAGGTGTGTCCTTGCCGCCATAAGAAAATTCAGATCACGATGACCCGCGTGCCCACTTTGACACGCTCGTAGAGGTCGACGACGTCCTCGTTGCGCAGGCGAATGCAGCCCGAGGAAACTGCGCTTCCGATCGTCCAGGGGGCATTGGTGCCGTGGATGCGGTAGAGCGTCGAGCCGAGATACATGGCGCGCGCGCCGAGCGGATTTTCCGGTCCGCCATCCATGCGTGCCGGGAGATAATGGCCCTTCGCCGCCTCGCGGCTGATCATTTCCGACGGCGGTGTCCAGTCCGGCCACTCGGACTTGCGGGTCACCTTGTGCACGCCGGCCCACTCGAAGCCCGGCTTGCCGACGCCGACGCCGTAGCGCCGCGCCTTGCCGTTCGCCATCACCAGATAGAGGAAGCGGTTGTTGGTATCGATGACGATGGTGCCCGGCGCTTCCTTGGTCTGGTAATCGACCATCTGCGGCAGGAACTGCGGCTCGATCTGGCCACGGATCACCGGAACGCCGGGATTGATCGCCGAGACCTGTTGTGCTGCCGGCGCGCGACGAACGGCGCGCGGAGCAAACAGCCCGCGCTGCTGCTGCACGATGACGGGGCGCTGGTAGACGACGGGGCGAACATTGCCGCCGCTCAGCTGCATGATCCACGGTGCCGCGAGATCAGGGCTCAGCACGACAGGCGGACGGGAAACGTAACGGTCGTCGCCAAGGGCGGCCGTGGAAAAGACGCCGAGCAGGGCTGCGGCGAGCAAAACGGATTTCATCATCGGACGAACTCTCTACAATGGCCGAAAATGGACGGGCGGCATCCGCCACCTGCCGATCATGCTGCCACCGCGCTCGCCAGCGAATGGTAAACCCGCGTTCACTAAAAGCCGAACTGGCCCATAAACTTTTCGTCAGGGTTATCGTTCGGTTTGGAAACAGGGTTTGCAAATGGTAAAGCGCGGATTCGCAGCCGCTGAAACGAATGGAACGTGATGAGCGAGACAGGCATTACAATCGGTGAGGACGGCAAGAGCCGCTGTCATTGGCACGGCAACCTGCCGGATTATCTGCGCTATCACGACGAGGAATGGGGCAGGCCGGTCGTCAACGATAACAGGCTGTTCGAGAAGATCTGCCTCGAAGGCTTCCAGTCCGGCCTCTCCTGGCTCACCATCCTGCGTAAGCGCGAGAATTTCCGCGCCGCCTTCGCCGGCTTCGATTTCGAGAAGGTGGCGCTGTTTACAGATGAGGATGTCGAGCGTTGCGTGGCCGATGCCGGCATCATCCGCCATCGCGGCAAGATCGTTTCGACGATCAACAACGCCAAGCGAGCGATCGAGCTGCGCGACGAGTTCGGCTCGCTGGCGCATTATTTCTGGAGCTACGAGCCCGGTCATAACGAACGCCCCAAGGTGGTCGATCGCGCCACGATCATGGCCAATCCGACCACGCCCACCTCGGTCGCCATATCCAAGAATTTGAAGAAGCGCGGCTGGACCTTTGTCGGCCCGACCACAGTTTACGCATTCATGCAGGCAATGGGTCTCGTCAACGATCATCTCGAAGGCTGCTACTGCCGTCCCGAAGTAGAGGCGATGCGCGACGCATTGGTACGTCCATGAAGAAACTGAAACTGATGGCAATGGCGATCGCCATAAGCGCGATCGCGCCCGCCGCTATGGCGCAGACACCCGAGCTGCAGCGCGGCGAAAGGCTGGAAAAGCTGCAGTTTCCGGCAGCGACGATGGAGCTGAAGGGCTGGACGAAGTTCGGCAACGGCAAGGTCTATACCTTGCCCGTCAAGGCCGGCCAGCATGTGAAGATTGATTTCTCAACGAAGAGCCAGTTCGCCTTCCTCGCGATCTTCGATCTCGCAGCCCCCGATGATGAGGCGATCTTCGGCACCGACGAGGACGGGCAGACTTTCCAGACCACGGTCAAGCAGGACGCCACCTGGCTGCTCCGCCCCTATTATTCCAAGGCCTCCCCAAGGCGCGGTCTCGGCGCACCCTACAGCATTCTCGTGGAACCGCAGGCGGCTTCAAGTGCGCCGGCAACAACCGAGCCTGCGCCAGCCCCCGCCGACGACAGCAAGCCATCGCCGCTCTTCCCCTCGCGCAAGTAAACGATCTCTAGCCCAGACTATCGATCACGCCGCGCAGTTCGCCGAGCCGTTCGATCTTGCGAAAGCGTGGCGCCTCCGTCGGCTCCTCGACATGCTCGAGCACCCAGGTCAGTTCGTGCGGCACGAACACGCCGTAGCTGCCGGCGGCGATTGCCGGCACGATGTCCGACTTCAGCGAATTGCCCACCATCATCGCCCGCTCCGGCCCGCCGCCGATCTTGGAGAAGATCCGGCGATAGGTAACCGCCGTCTTGTCGGAAACGATCTCGACGGCATGGAAGAAATCCCCAAGACCGGACTGCGCCAGCTTGCGCTCCTGGTCGAACAGGTCGCCCTTGGTGATCAGCACGAGCAGGTAATGGTCGGCTAGCGCCGCCAGCGTCTCGCGCACTTCGGGCAGCGTCTCGACGGGATGCGAGAGAAGATCCCGCCCGGTATCGAGGATCTGCGCGATCACCGAAGCCGGCACATTGCCCTCGGTAATCTCGATCGCGGTCTCGATCATCGACAGCGTGAAGCCTTTGATACCAAAGCCGTAATGCTGAAGATTGCGCTTCTCGGCGGCCAGCAGCCGCTCCGAAACCACCGTGCCCTCCGCATAGTCGGAGAGCAGTTCGGTGAAGTGCGTTTCCGTCAGCCGGTAGAATTGTTCGTTCTGCCACAGCGTGTCGTCGGCATCGAAGCCGATCGTGGTCAGCGTGCGGGTCGTCATGGGCGCACCCTCTTGTTCATTGAAAAACAATTAGGAGCCTCGCGCCTTCACCGCAAGGGATTGCGTCACTGATAGACGATGGCGCCGATGAAGCGCGGGCGTGAAAAGGCGGTCTCGGCGAACGTCATGCTGCCGAAGCCCATGATGCTGGTCATCGCCGTGTAGCTGGCCGCACCCTCGACATAGATCACCGAATCTCCGTCCGTCAGCTGCGGCAGCGTCGAGCTGCTGAGAACCTGCGCCTTCAACAGGCCGGCCGTGCCGCTCTCCTTCGTCCAGTCCAGCTTGTAGACCCCGGCGGTCTTCTTGATGCTGGAGATCCGAAGCGCGATCGGGGCCGTGCTGTTCTGCTGCAGATGCGTGAAGACGCTGTAGAGATTGGACACGAAGGTATTGTCGATCGAGGTCTGGCGCGAGATCACGTCGGCGACGATACCATTGGCCTGCACGATGTTCTGGTAGGTCCGGTACATGTCGAACACCGTGATGCTCGCCAGAAAGAAGAACAGCAGGATCGGCGCGAGAAAGGCGAATTCGATTGCGGATGCGCCGGAGCGCTCGCGGACCAGGTGGGAAAAGGCGTGCTTCAACATCAGGTCGGCTCGTTGACGAAGGCAAAGCTGGAGGTCAGCTGGATGGCGCCGGTATTGTCCTTCGGGAAACTCAGGCCGAAGCCGAGCCCCGGCACCAAGGGGTCGACGACATAACAGGCGCGGGTGAAGATGATCTGCGACGGCTGGCCGGAATTGTAGCTGGTGACAGGGTCGATGGCGACGGACCGGTCGACGCAGGGCGTGCCCGTCGTCGGAAAGTCCGAAGCCTTGGTGACCGGCGTGAACTCGATGCGGATCGACTTGACGCAATCGCTGAGGATCACCGCTTCCTTGCACACCGATGCCTTGAAGTCAGCATAGCTCATCTTGGCGCCGTTGATCTGCAGCGCGCGCGAACTGCGGCTGACGGCACGGTCGAGCATGATCGACTGCGTCATGATGAAGCCAGCCTCGAAGATCGAAAAGACGATGCTGAAGACGATCGGCGCCAGGATGGCGAACTCGATCGCCGCCGCGCCCTTGCTGTTGCCGAAAAGCAGGCGCGCGCTACTGAAAAAGCCCACTCTCATCACTGCGTCAGTCTCAATTTGCGGATCGATGTCGAGATCGACTTGAATGCGTCGCCGATGCCGGAGCCGGAGGCCTGGTAGAAGTGGGCGGAGCTCGTCGCGCAGTTCTTCATGGCGTTGATGGCTGTTGTATCGCTGCCGAGCTCGAAGCCGATGGTGAAGATGGTGATGCCCTTGCCCTTGGCGGTCGTGCAGATGTTGCTCAAGTAGGTCGCCGTGTTGCCTGACATCGTGTAGTTGCTCGGGCTGAGATCCGGAGAGCGCTTGTAGTCGTTCGGGCGAAATTGCGCGGTGATCACGCCATCCGTCATCAACACCAGCACCTTCATCGTGTCGGCATCGCTGAAGCTGGACGGGCGGTTGGAGAACTTCGAAGACATCTGACCGCTGGCGATCGCCGCCTGGACGATGCTTGAGGAGGCCGGGTTGAGCAGCATGTATCCCCACTGCATGGCGTTCTGCGTGCCGGTGCCGTCATAGAGCTGCAGCGCGTTCAGCCGGGCTTTGAGATAGGTCGCGTCGTTGGAGAAATAGGTGATCGCGTCCTCTTCTCCGGGGCACCACCACCACCTCTTTTCCTTGTCGGTCGTGTTGTAGTTCCAGTTCGTGAAGATCGGCAGGTTCGACCGAGCCTTGAAGCTCGGGATCGCATCGCTGCCAAAGCCCGCATTGTCGAGCTCGAAGCATGACCCTTTGTAATTCGGATCCTTGGTCGGCTGCGCCTGACCGGTGAGGCGTGAGCCGCCGAGCTTGTCGAAGACCGCGGAACCCACGTTGACGTGGCCCGCATAAGGCACGACGCTGATCGTCGTATAGTCCTTGGTGTCGTCGGTCAGGATCTGGTCGATAAACTGCTGAGAGGCGATCTTCAGATTCTTGATCTTGCTCCCAACCATCGAGCCCGACATGTCGAGCATCAGCGACAGCTCGATATTCTGCTTGGCCTCCTCGGCGCTCGACGCCGTCTTGATCGTCAACGTCTTGACGCCGGCCAGATGCATGAAGGCGGTGTTGATCGTGTAGGAGGCGTTGGCCGAGATCTTGCGCGAGTTCATCGCCGTCGCCTCGGAAAAGTCGATGGCCACGTCAGCACCGTAGGGGAGATTGTTCATGTAGCTTTTGAGGACGTCGGCGGTCTTCTGCTTCTGCGACAGCGACGCCGCCGCGAGCACGCCGCGATCGAGCCCATCCTGCATTTCCACGCGCACGGCTTCATAGCGCGCGAGATCGACCCCGGCGCCACCGGCCAAGACCATTGGCACGAAAAGCAGCGCGACGATCATCGCCACATTGCCGCGCTTGTTGCGCAGCAGTGAACTCACAAGCTGAACCAAGAATGTCATGATTGCCCCCGCATCTGCGAGGATTGTTTAGGTGGATATCAATTAGAATTTTATGAATCCGCTCGTAAAACACAGTAAATACAATCACTAAGAGCGACAATCGTATGGTGCAATCACGGTTGTGCGCCAATGAGTTGCGAGCGACCTATGTTGCTGCAACCCTTGCGTATCGCGTGAGCCGTTGAAACCGAGCGCGCGCAACTTATGTCTGATGGGTTCAAGCCTGCAGCAGGCGCGGCCACGCCAGCGCTGCGCCGCCCAAAAATCATAGCACCGGGATCATTCCCTCCGCCGGCTTCACGGCGGTCCTCACAAGGAAACGTTTGACCATGCGTTACAACCAGCTTGGAAATACCGGCCTGTTCGTCTCCGAAATCTGCCTAGGCACCATGACTTTCGGCGCTCCTGACCCAAGCAGCCCGTGGGGCTCTATCGCCGATGTCGACCAGAAGGCGGCCGATGCGATCGTCGAGCGGTCGCTTTCGGCAGGCGTCAATTTCATCGATACCGCCGACGTCTATTCCTTCGGGGACTCCGAGAAGCTGCTCGGCAAGTCGCTGAAGAACCTCGGCGTCGCCCGCAAGGACGTTGTCATCGCCACCAAGGTCTATGGCGCGATGGGAGACAAGCCGAACGATCGCGGCGCCTCGCGCGGCCACATCATGGATTCGGTCGAAAAGAGCCTCGAGCGCCTGCAAACCGATCACATCGATCTCTACCAGATCCACGGCACCGACAGCGTCACCCCGATCGACGAGACGCTGCGCGCGATGGACGATCTCGTCTCGCGCGGCCTTGTCCGCTATGTCGGTGTTTCCAATTGGCAGGCCTGGCGCATCGCCAAGGCGCTTGGGATTTCGGAGCGCCGCGGCTTCGCCCGTTTCGAGACCGTCCAGGCCTATTACTCCATCGCCGGCCGCGACCTTGAGCGCGATATCGTGCCGATGATGAACGAGGAAAAGGTTGGCCTGATGGTCTGGTCGCCGCTTGCCGGCGGCTTGCTCTCTGGCAGATACGGGCCCGGCGCGCCGGGCAATGGTGAAGGCCGCCGCGCCGCCTTCGACTTCCCGCCTGTCGACAAGGACCGCGCCTGGGCCTGCGTTGCCGTCATGCGCGAGATCGCCGAAAAGCACGGCGCCAGCGTCGCCACCGTGGCGCTCGCCTATGTGCTGGCCAAGCCTTTCGTGACAACTGTTATCATCGGCGCCAAGCGCATCGAACAGCTCGACCAGAACCTCGCCGCCGTCAAACTGAAGCTTGATGCCGATGACCTGAAGAAGCTGGACGAGGTGAGCGAACTGGCCCCCGAATATCCCGGCTGGATGCTTGCCCGCCAGGGTGCGGGTCGCCGCCCCACGCCCTTCGAGCCGAAGGCCTGAGCGCCATTGCAAGACTGGACGCCGAGGTAAACCCGGCGTCCAGCATATAACCGCGGAGGCGGTCTTACTTGGCGTGCGCCTTTAGCCACGTCTGCATCTCGGTGATCTCGGCCTCCTGCGCCTTGATCACGCCCTCGGCCAGCTTGCGCATCTCGGGATCCTTCCCGTATTGCAGCTCCACCTTGGCCATGTCGATCGCACCCTGGTGATGGGCGATCATTCCGCGCACGAAGTCGATATCGGCGTCGCCGCTATATTCGATCATCATGTCCTTGTGCATCTTGTTGTTGGCCTCGGAAAAGGCATGGCTCGACGGGCTGTGGTCGCCCATCGGCATGCTCATGTCCATATCCATCGGCTTGTCTTCCGCGCGTGCAGGAAGAGCGATGAACGAGAGGCCGGCGATGAGACCAGTGGTGAGAGCGAGTAGTTTCAGAGACATGGGATTTCCTTCCTCAGTCTGGCAATGAAAGTCCGATGCGGCGTATCGTGCCGCGTTTCTCAGGGGCTTGATGTCAGATCAGTCGGGGAGGGGGCGCCTGCGGCGCCGGCCGCGCGCCGGGGAAGGCAAGCGCGACTGCCGGCGAGGGATAGGAGAAGGGCTGCTTGCCATCGGCATGAACGATCACGTCGACGGGCACGACCAGACAGGCGGAACAGAGCGGCATATGCGCCATGCCTCCGTCAGCACACGGGTTCTTCTCCGGCGCCGATACCTTGGCGGTCTCGCCCATATCCATCCCTGGCATATGATGATGCGGCTTGCCGGCAGACATATCGATAGCGGCTGGCTGGCTCATCGACGCGCACATCGGGCATCCCGCCCACGCGAACATCGTTCCGTAGGTCAGCCAAGCCAGCATCATCGTCGCGATAGAGAAAAGCCGCATCGGTCAAACATAGGCCGGCGCGCCACCGCTGCCAAGACTCCGCGCCGCGCTAATCGAGCTTGGCGGCCTTGCGTAACGCATCATTGATCCGCCCCTGCCAACCCTTGCCGGTCGCCTTGAAGGCGTCGATCACATCGGGATCGAGTCTCAGCGATATCTGCCGCTTCGGGCTCTCCACCGCCGGCCGCCCGCGCGAACGCCGGATGCTCTCGGCAAGCTCGGGGAAGACCTCGGCAAAGGGGCGCGCCTTCTTGAAGTCCTCTTCGGTCCATTCGGGGTTCTCGGAGTCCTCGGCAATGCCCCGCTGGATCGCGGCCTCTTCCTCGTCAGTGAGGCCGTGCATCTTTCGACTGGAATTGTTCATAGAGCCTCCTTTCCTGGCGGCTTGCCCGGCGCATCGAGATGACGGAAATCCCCTCAGTCCCGAGAACCGCAAAAACGACGGCGATCACATCCTCGATCAGGATACCCACGGCCTTCAGCCGCGGGCTCCTGGCGTCGAGGATCAACGCCGCGGCGAAGAAATCCTCATCCAGGTCGCGAAAATCCAGCCCATGCTTTGCAGCATTGCGCACACGTTTCGGCTCATCCCAAACGATCTTCATCGATACGATATCGCAAAATAAAAGTGATACAATAAATCTTTGATTGCATCACGATATCTTGCAATTCACCAAGCCGCAATCACCTGATGGATAACCTGATAATCCGCGCTTTCCTCGCCAATCGGCACCACCGGCCAGGCCCAGGCCGCCCGCGCCTCCGGCACTGCGACCCCGTGCATCAGATCGGCCTCTTCATGGGTCTTTCCATTGCGATCGATCACCGCATAGGAGACGTCTGTGACAAGGCAGCTCTTGAACGGCATGCGCGAGAGGCCGGAAAGATGCGCTTTGATCAGCTGCTCCACCGTATCCTCAGGCATCCGCTCCCGCTCGGCCTCGAACCGCCGCTGCACCCCGCGCCCGATCTGCGAGAGCAGATTGGCCGAAACCACGAGGTCGAGATAGGGCACATTGCGCAGGAACCCCAGTGGCTCCGGCTGTTCACCGGCCGCAATCGCGTCATAGCCCGAGAGATCGCGCTCGATCAGCCGGACATTGCGATAGGCCTTGCGGCGCATCTTCATCCTGACGGTCGCGACATGCACGAGATCGATCAACACGACGGTATCGAAGCTCGCTGCCAACTCCCGGATCGGCACATCGCGCAGCAAGCCGGACCCCAGCACCACGGCCGTCCGCCGCTGCTTGCAGCCCGCCATCGCGGCAAGGATCGCCCGCCTCGTATTCTCCTCGTGCTCCGCCCATTGCCGGCTGCAGCGATTGGCGCGAGACCACAGATTGACGGAGTAGCGGATGTATTTGCGGTGCGCCTTCTGCGTCCGCCAGGCGGTCGCGGCGTAGAGAAGTGCTTCAGCGATCATCATATAGCTCCGCCATTCGATCCATTCTCTCTCGTTCAATCGATTCTGTGTTCCGGATCAAGGGCCTTCGCCCTTGCCGCATCCGGCCCTTTCCGCTAGGAAACCGCCACTGTCACACTGAGCGGAAGACGTTGGAAATGAACGACAAGCAGAAGAAACCACAAAAGCTCAAGGCCAGACTTCCCCGCGGCTTCGTCGATCGTTCGGCAGCCGATATTCGCGCCGTCAACGAGATGACCGCGAAGATCCGCGAAGTCTACGAGCATTATGGTTTCGATCCTGTCGAAACGCCGCTGTTCGAATACACCGATGCGCTCGGCAAGTTCCTGCCCGATGCCGACCGGCCGAACGAAGGCGTCTTCTCGCTGCAGGATGACGACGAGCAGTGGATGTCGCTGCGCTACGACCTGACGGCACCACTCGCCCGCCATGTCGCGGAGAACTTTAACGAGATCCAGCTGCCCTATCGCACCTATCGCGCCGGCTATGTCTTCCGCAACGAGAAGCCCGGCCCCGGCCGCTTCCGCCAGTTCATGCAGTTCGACGCGGATACCGTCGGCGCGCCCGGCGTGCAGGCCGATGCCGAGATGTGCATGATGATGTCGGACACGCTGGAAGCCCTCGGCATCAAGCGCGGCGACTATGTTATCCGCGTCAACAACCGCAAGGTTTTGGACGGCGTTCTGGAAGCGATCGGCCTCGGCGGCGACGACAAGGCCGCGCAGCGCCTCAACGTGCTCCGCGCCATCGACAAGCTCGACAAGTTCGGTCCCGAGGGCGTGGCTCTCCTGCTCGGCCCCGGCCGCAAGGATGAGTCCGGCGATTTCACCAAGGGTGTCGGTCTTGAGCAGGGTCAGATAGACAAGTTGCTCGGGTTTATGAGTATTCTGCAAAGCGCGGAAGCAGCTTTGGACTCGCATCCGCTTGTGCAAAACCCAGTACCTGGAGTTGAGATCGACGGTCCAAAGGCTGTTCGAGGTGCGATTTTCGATACTCTGCATAACAACTTCAAGGATTCACCAACAGGTGTCGAAGGCGTCTTCGAGCTGAAGCAAATCTGGCAACTGGTCGAAGCTGCCGGCTATCAGTCCGACCGCATCAAGATCGACCCCTCCGTCGTCCGCGGCCTCGAATACTACACCGGCCCGGTCTACGAAGCCGAGCTTCTGTTCGACGTCACAAACGAAAAGGGCGAAAAGGTCGTCTTCGGCTCCGTCGGCGGCGGCGGTCGTTATGATGGTCTGGTCTCGCGCTTCATGGGCCAGCCGGTTCCGGCAACCGGCTTCTCCATCGGCGTCTCGCGCCTGATGACGGCGCTGAAGAACCTCGGCAAGCTCGGCCAGAGCGAAGTCGTCGAGCCCGTCCTCGTTACCGTCATGGACGGTGATGTCGAGGCCATGGGCCGCTATCAGCGCATCACCCAAGAGCTCCGCCAGGCCGGCATCCGCGCCGAGATGTACCAGGGCAACTGGAAGAAGTTCGGCAACCAGCTGAAATACGCCGACCGCCGCGGCTGCCCCGTCGCCATCATCCAGGGCGGCGATGAGCGTGCCGAGGGTGTCGTGCAGATCAAGGACCTGATCGAGGGCAAGCGGCTCTCCGGCGAGATCGAGGACAACGCCTCTTGGCGCGAAGCCCGTGTCGCGCAGGAAACGGTCAAGGAGGCCGATCTGGTCGCCAAGGTGAAGGAAATCCTGGCGGCGCAGGCGGAAGATCGCAAGCGAGCCTCTGATGTTTGAGCGGGGAATACCCCCCTCTGTCCTGCCGGACATCTCCCCCACAAGGGGGGAGATCGATGTGTTGCGCGGCTTGCGCCAAACAGTGAATGTGGAGCGAACGGATGAACCTGGCCGATCTCCCCCCCTGTGGGGGAGATGTCCGGCAGGGCAGAGGGGGGTAGCCCCGGAGACACCAACCCCATGCCCCTGATCAACCTCCCAGCCTTCTCCGAAGACCTGCTCGCCGAATTCGCCGCCCGCCGCACCGAGCGCGTCGACACCCCGGTCATCCAGCCGGCCGAACCCTTTCTCGACATCGCCGGCGAGGATCTTCGCCGCCGCATCTTCATGACCGAAAGCGAAACCGGCGCCAGCCTGTGTCTCCGCCCGGAATTCACCATTCCCGTCTGCCTGCGCCATATCGAAAGCGCCATGGGAACGCCGAAGCGCTACGCCTATCTCGGCGAGGTGTTCCGCCAGCGCCGCGAAGGCGGCAATGAGTTCTATCAGGCGGGCATTGAGGATCTCGGTGATATCAACATCCCGAGCGCCGACGCCCGCGCCATCGGCGATGCGGCCGGCGTGCTGTCGCGGCTGCTGCCGGGCAAGAAACTGGCCGTCACGCTCGGCGATCAGGCCGTGTTCGAAGCCGTCGTCCAGGCGCTCGGCCTGCCGCTCGGCTGGCAGAAACGGCTGATCCATGCCTTTGGTGACACCACCCATCTCGAAGCGCTGCTCGCCAGCCTCGTCAGCCCGCAATTCGTCACCGGCTTGAGCGACGATATCGCGCGTCTTCTCGGAGCCGACGATGAAGAGGCGCTGGTCGCCCATATCGATGCCACGATGCAGGCGACAGGCTATTCCACCAATGCCAGCCGTTCGCCGCAGGATATCGCCCGCAGGCTGAAGGAAAAGCTGATCCTGTCGGAAACCCGGCTCGATGACGCGGCCTTCCTGGTGCTCAAAGAGTTCCTGTCGCTCAACGTGCCGCTGATCAATGCCTCGGCGGCGCTCTCCGGCTTCGCCGATGCCGCCGGCCTCAAGCTCGGCAATGCCCTGTCGCGCTTCGATGGTCGCGTCGCGGCACTCGCCAATGCTGGCGTCGATCTCTCGCTCATCGATTATCGCGCCGCCTTCGGCCGCCCGCTGGATTATTACACCGGCCTCGTCTTCGAGATCGGCGTCGAGGGCTCGGATGCGGTGCTCGCCGGTGGCGGCCGCTTCGACAAGCTGATGACGCTGCTCGGCGCCAAGGAGCGCATTCCGGCCGTCGGCTTCTCGCTGTGGCTGGATCGCATCGAAACGGAAAGGGCTGCCTGATGACCATCACCATCGCGCTGCCCTCCAAGGGCCGGATGAAGGACGACGCCTCGGCCATCTTCGAGAAGGCTGGCATGAAGATCACGGCTGTCGGCAACGACCGCTCCTATCGCGGCCGCGTCGAAGGCTGGGACGATGTCGAGGTCGCCTTCCTCTCGGCTTCAGAGATTTCCAAGGAGCTCGGCAACGGCACCGTCGATTTCGGCGTTACCGGCGAAGACCTGATCCGCGAAGGCTTGGCTGAGGCCGACAAGCGCGTCGAATTCTGCGCCCGCCTCGGCTTCGGCCACGCGGATGTCATCGTCGCCGTGCCGGAAATCTGGCTCGATGTCGACAGCATGGCCGATCTCGGCGACGTCGCCACCGATTTCCGCGCCCGCCACGGTCGCCGCCTGACGATCGCCACCAAATACTGGCGACTGACGCAGCAGTTCTTCTCGCGCCAGCACGGCATCCAGCTCTATCGCATCGTCGAGAGCCTGGGCGCGACCGAGGGAGCACCGGCATCGGGCTCTGCCGATATCATCGTCGATATCACCTCGACCGGCTCGACGCTGCGCGCCAACCACCTGAAGATCCTGTCGGATGGCGTGATCCTGCGCTCAGAGGCTTGCCTCGTGCGCGCCCGCAAGCAGAGCCACGCCGACGAGCCTTCCGTTGCGCGCCTGATCGAAGCCGTCCGCGCCGCGCTCTGATATCTATCGTCGTATCAATCACGAAAAAGCCCGCCGCCAGATGAACTGGCGGCGGGCTTTTTTATGCTTGGGAGAATGAGGTGCCGATTAAGCGGCGACCGGCAGGGCGCCACGGCGGGCATCGATCGAGTAGAGGCCCGGGCCGAAGGTGGCGAGCAGGATGTAGGCGCCTGCGAGCGTGAAGTTCTTCATCAGCATGATGCCGTTGAGCGCGTTGATCCAGCCGAGAGCGGCATCCGGCCAGCCGGGAACCGCAACGGTGCCGGAGTGGAAGACAGCGCCGGTGAAGATGCAGAATGCGGCCAGTGCCCAGCCGACGATCTTCGTCTGGAAGCCGACGAGAACGGCAAGACCGGTGACGAGTTCGAACAGGCCGGCGAGGTAGGCAAGGGCGGTCGCGGCAGGCAGGCCGGCGCCGGTGATCATGCCGGCGGTACCAGCCGGGTCGGTCAGCTTGCCGAAGCCGGAATAGATGAAGATGAAGGACAGGAGGATGCGGGCGACGAGAATGACAATGTTCTGGGTATTCGACATGGAACTGTCTCCGGTTGAATGAGCTGAGACCGGTGTGCCCCCGGCACGGTTGTCGATCTCGTATGCACTGTTTCTCCTCTTTTTTGGCCGTCGTGGAAAGATAGACGGGAGCGGACAGTTTGTTCAGTAATAGTGAACGACTGAGTGCGCACGATCACCGCTTGCCATGTCCCTCGGGGCTCTTCTATGGTCGGCCGCCTTATCCCGCATGGAGAATTCAGATGGCAGACCTTTCCGCATTCCCGATCACAAAACGCTGGCCGGCAAGCAATCCCGATATCATCCAGCTCTATTCGCTGCCGACACCGAACGGGGTGAAGGTGTCGATCGCGCTGGAGGAGCTCGCTCTGCCCTACGAGCCGCATCTGATCTCCTTCGGCACCAACGACCAGAAATCTCCGGAGTTCATGTCGCTCAATCCGAATGGCCGTATTCCGGCGATCATCGATCCCAATGGCCCTGATGGAAAGCCGATCGGCCTGTTCGAATCCGGAGCGATCCTCGTCTATCTCGCCGAAAAGACCGGCAAGCTCATGCCCCAGGATAGCGCCGGCCGCTATGAGACGCTCCAGTGGGTGTTCTTCCAGATGGGCGGCATCGGGCCGATGTTCGGCCAGCTCGGCCACTTCCACAAGTTCGCCGCCGACAAGGTCGCCAACAACTCCTATCCGGTGGAGCGTTATCGTGACGAGTCCAAGCGCCTTCTCGGCGTTCTGGAAGAGCGCCTGCAGGGCCGCCAGTGGATCATGGGCGACACCTACACCATCGCCGATATCACCACGTTCCCATGGGTGCGCGGCGCCGACGTTTTCTACGGCGGCAGGGAGCTTTTGGAATACGACAAGTTCCCGGCGGTGATGGACTGGCTGAAGCGCTGCATCGCGCGCCCGGCGAGCGAGAAGGGCCTGAACATCCCGGCGCGCCCGGCCTGAGCCTCCTACAGCGGTCACATGTGCCCATAACGTCAAAAGCCGGCCCACTGGGCCGGCTTTTCCGTGACAGCAGGTAGGTTTTACTGGCGGCGAATGGCGGCCTTGCCGGTGTCGGCTTCGATGCGCGGGAAGATGAACATGCCGATCATGCTGCCATTGCCTTCCTCTTCGTAGCCGTTCGATTCACCCATGCAGAACAGCGGCTGGCGGTAGCCGTTTGGCATGATGATCGTGGTCGAAAAACAGAAGGACGAGGATAGCGCCGCGGCCTGTTCGAAAATCTGGACGATGCGGCCGCGATCCTTGGGATCATAACAGCGCATCAGGCTGAGCAGGCCGCATTCGGGTACGCTCAGGCCATGAAGCCGGGCGCTGCGTTCCTGAAGGCGGATCACGCCGCTGGAAAAGTCGCCGACCCAGCTTTCCGATATCGAGAGCTGAGCGAGCATGTCGGGATTGTTGTCGTTGAGTTCCAGCGATCCGCGCAAGAGCGGTGCCGCTGCGGTGGTTTTTGTTATCTTAAACACATTGTTCCCCAGTTTGGGCGCAGCGTTCTCCCATGCTGCACACCCGGCAAACATCACAGATTCAGTCGACGCCGGGCATCATGCTCGGTGGCTGGAAAATAGCGTTCCAAGCGGTCGCTCCGTAAAGTGAGCCCACTCTGCCCAGCCTTTCCAAAATATGCAACTTCTAATTTAATTCAGGATAAGTAACTCTGTCCATGCGTCAATGCAATTCTGAGCGGTGTCGGCGATGCGGCGGCAAGAGCGCCTGAACGAAACGCCGAACACAGCGCGAATCTATAAGTTTTTTTGCAGAAACGGCAATGGCTTTTCACACGCTGGCGTACGCTGACGCTCAACGGTTAACGATCAGAAATAGCGGAAAGGTTGATGAAAACACTGCTAAATAATGCAGAATTGATGGACTTGCGGGCTTTTCAAGCTGCTGACGACAACCATTGGATCGAAAATTCGATTGTTACGGGAATTTGACCCCTCGGTAAAAATCGCCCGTCGAGCAAGCTTCACGAAAGCCTCGCCAAGCTCAACGGTTCGCCACTTGGGTGATTATACGTTTCATCACGTGGTTGAAAAATGTCGCGTGCAAATGTGAGCGCGAATCACAAAATGAAAAGGGCGACCCGAGGGCCGCCCTTCCGTAACTGAACCGGTTGGCTCAGACATAAGACCCGAAGGTCTTACATCATGTCCATGCCGCCCATTCCGCCCATTCCGCCAGGCATGCCGGCAGGAGCGTCCTTCTTCGGCAGCTCGGCGATCATGGCTTCGGTGGTGATCAGCAGCGAAGCAACCGAAGCTGCGTTCTGCAGAGCCGTGCGAACAACCTTGACCGGGTCGACGATGCCCATGGCGATCATGTCGCCATATTCAGACGTCTGGGCGTTGTAGCCGTAGTTGTCTTCGTTCTTCTCGAGGATCTTGCCAACAACGATCGATGCTTCGTCACCGGCGTTCTCGGAGATCTGGCGAACCAGCGACTGCAGAGCGCGACGGATGATGTTGACGCCAGCTTCCTGGTCGTCGTTTGCACCCTTTGCGGTGATCTTGGAAGCCGAACGGAGGAGGGCAACGCCACCACCAGGTACGATACCTTCCTGAACAGCAGCGCGCGTCGCGTTCAGAGCGTCGTCGATGCGGTCCTTGCGTTCCTTGACTTCGATTTCCGTGGAGCCGCCAACGCGGATGACGGCAACGCCGCCAGCGAGCTTGGCAAGACGTTCCTGCAGCTTTTCGCGGTCATAATCGGAAGAGGTTTCTTCGATCTGAGCCTTGATCTGCGCAACGCGGCCTTCGATGTCGGACTTGGCGCCAGCGCCGTCGACGATCGTCGTGTTTTCCTTGGAGATCGAAACCTTCTTCGAACGGCCGAGCATGTCGAGCGTTACGGATTCGAGCTTGATGCCGAGGTCTTCGGAGATGACGGTGCCGCCCGTGAGGATGGCGATGTCTTCCAGCATGGCCTTGCGGCGGTCGCCGAAGCCAGGAGCCTTGACGGCAGCAATCTTCAGGCCGCCACGCAGCTTGTTGACGACGAGCGTAGCAAGAGCTTCGCCTTCGACGTCTTCAGCGATGATGAGGAGCGGCTTGCCGGTCTGAACGACTGCTTCGAGAACCGGGAGCATCGCCTGCAGGTTCGAGAGCTTCTTCTCGTGGAGGAGAATGTAAGCGTCGTCGAGGTCGGCGACCATCTTTTCCGGGTTGGTGACGAAGTAAGGCGACAGGTAGCCGCGGTCGAACTGCATGCCTTCGACGACTTCGAGTTCGGTTTCAGCGGTCTTGGCTTCTTCGACGGTGATGACACCTTCGTTGCCGACCTTCTGCATGGCTTCAGCAATGTCGTCACCGACCTGCTTGTCGCCGTTTGCGGAGATCGTGCCGACCTGGGCAACTTCAGCCGAGGTGGAGATCTTCTTTGCCTTTGCCTGCAGGTCCTTGACGACTTCTGCAACAGCGAGGTCGATACCGCGCTTCAGGTCCATCGGGTTCATGCCGGCAGCAACTGCCTTGGCGCCTTCGCGAACGATCGCGCGGGCCAGAACGGTAGCCGTCGTGGTGCCGTCGCCGGCGATGTCGTTGGTCTTCGAAGCAACTTCGCGGACCATCTGGGCGCCCATGTTTTCGAACTTGTCTTCGAGTTCGATTTCCTTGGCGACCGATACACCGTCCTTGGTGATGCGCGGAGCGCCGAAGGACTTGTCGATAACGACGTTACGACCCTTCGGGCCGAGGGTTACCTGCACTGCGTCAGCGAGGATGTCGACGCCGCGCAGCATCTTTTCGCGCGCAGAGCGGCCGAACTTTACTTCTTTAGCTGCCATTTTGAGAACTCCTGAAAAGGGGTGTCAGCGAACTGAGATGGATGGGAACCGGCTGATTAGCCGATGATGCCCATGATGTCGGCTTCCTTCATGATCAGAAGGTCTTCGCCGTTGATCTTGACTTCGGTGCCGGACCACTTGCCGAACAGAACGCGGTCGCCAGCCTTGACGTCGAGAGCGACGACCTTGCCGGACTCGTCACGAGCGCCGGTGCCGACGGCGACGATTTCGCCTTCCTGCGGCTTTTCCTTGGCGGTGTCAGGAATGATGATGCCGCCCTTGGTCTTTTCTTCGGACTCAACGCGGCGAACAACGACGCGATCGTGAAGGGGGCGGAAGTTGGTGCTTGCCATTGTCTAATCCCTCGATCAAATGACACTCGCAGGCCGGTATGGCCCACACGGATGGGTGTTAGCACTCTCCTCTGGTGAGTGCTAGCGACCTGCATTTAGGAGCGGCCATCTGGGGAGTCAAGGGAAGCTGTCGTAATTTTCCGACGCCCCATGTCTATAGCCGTATGATGGCAAAGTTGTGAACCTGCCGCGCGCCAGTCGGGGTCATGAAAACGCTTCGATGGTTAATGCCGGAAAGGGCAGGGGCAGCGCCGCATCTCCCAGCGCCGAGCTTTGTCATAAACCCGTGTCCGGAATTTGCGAAAGGCCATCAAGAGCTGCCGTCTTGGCCACGCCGCCGGGCCGGGATTGTCCAGCCCCGATGCGGGTGATATCGAGCGACAGGGGACAGCCGGCAGAGGTCGGCAAAGGGGTGGATATATATATGAGCGTGGACGGAGCGGTGATGGCGGATGACAGCGTGGCATCGGTGCCGTTTGGCGAGGCCGTCCGCGTCTGGGCCAGGATCGGCTGTCTGAGCTTCGGCGGTCCCGCCGGCCAGATCGCCCTGATGCACCGGACCATCGTCGATGAAAAGCGCTGGATCTCCGAGGATCGCTTCCTGCACGCGCTGAACTATTGCATGCTGCTGCCAGGCCCCGAGGCGCAGCAGCTCGCCACCTATATCGGCTGGCTGATGCATGGCGTGCGCGGCGGCATCCTCGCCGGCCTGCTCTTCATCCTCCCCGGCTTCGTGGTCATGCTGGGTCTCTCCGCCCTCTACGCCGTCTTCCAGGAAACGAGTTGGCTTCCAGCCCTGTTCTTCGGCCTCAAGGCCGCCGTGCTTGCGGTCGTCGTCGAAGCGCTGCTGCGCCTTGCCCGGCGCGCGCTGAAAACCCGCGCGCATTACTATATCGCCGCCGCCTCTTTCCTGGCGCTGTTCATGCTGAACGCGCCGTTCCCCATCGTCGTCATCCTCGCCGGCCTCACCGGCTTTGCGCTGCACCGCTATGCCAATCGCCACGCGCCGACGCAAGAAGCGAAAGCGCAATCGCCCCGCCGCCTGCCCACGTTTACGACCCACGCCATCGCCCGGCCGCTCCTCGTTCTCGTCTTCTGGATCCTCATCTGGCAGGCGCCGTTGCTTCTCGTCCGCAATCTGCACGCGCCATCCGATCTTATCGCCGAGGCGCTCAGCGGCGAGACCAATGTCTTCGGCGCGCTCTTCATCTTCTTCTCCAAGATGGCGGTGATCACTTTCGGCGGCGCCTATGCGGTGCTCACCTATGTCGCGCAGGTCGCCGTCGGCCATTATGCCTGGCTGCAGCCGGGCGAGATGCTGGATGGCCTGGCGCTGGCCGAAACCACGCCCGGCCCGCTGGTCCTCGTCCTCTGCTTCGTCGGCTTCCTCGCGGGCTACCGTAACCCGCTCTTCATGGCGCCGCTGATGGGTGGCGCGCTCGGCGCCACGCTGGTCGCCTGGGCCACCTTCGTCCCGAGCTTCGTCTGGATTTTCGCCGGCGCCCCCTTCGTCGAGAAGCTGCGCGACAATGCTGGCCTGTCCGCCGCTCTGTCGGCTATCACCGCTGCCGTCGTCGGCGTCATCCTAAATCTGTCGCTCTGGTTCGGCCTGCATGTGCTCTTCGCAGAGGTCGGCCGGGTAGCACTTCTGTCGCGTGGTGCTGGCCTTCCCATCGTCAGCCTCGCCTGGCCGCAATGGGCCACGATCGATATCGCGGCGCTTGCGATCTTCGTGATCGCGTCCGTTCTCCTGTTTTACGTGAAGATGGGCATGGTCAAGGTCTTGGGGCTTTGCGCTGCGGCTGGTCTCGCCATCAAGGGTGCCGAACTGCTGCTCTGAGGGCCGTCGGAACGCATAGGGTCTCAAGAATTTCATCGTCCCGCATTGCAAAATTTCTTGCCATCGCGGCGGGGCTTTGCGATGTCAGCCCTCATCGAATGAAAACCGGGACTTTGAAATGGCGCAGCGCATCGAGAATTTCGCAGAGATCACCAGTCACTATGATGCGGTGTTCTGCGATGTGTGGGGCGTGTTGCACAACGGCGTTTCGCCCTTTCCGAAGGCTGCCGCAGCCCTGCAGGCCGCGCGCGAAGCCGGTCTTACGGTCGTCCTGATCACCAATTCGCCGCGCATCGCACCGCTCGTCGTCGATCAGCTCCGCAACATCGGCATCCAGGACGAAGCCTATGACCGCATCGTCACCTCCGGCGACGTCACCCGTGGCCTGATCGCCGAGGGCCCGAAGAAGGTCTTCCTGCTCGGCCCGGATCGCGATATCGCCATCATCGAAGGCATCGGCGTCACCCGTGTCTCCGCCGAGGAGGCCGATTGCGTCGTCTGCACCGGTTTCTTCGACGATGAGACCGAGACGCCCGAGGATTACACCGACATGCTAAAGGCCTTCCAAGCCCGCGACGTGCCGCTGATCTGTGCCAACCCCGACCTGATCGTCGAGCGCGGCCACAAGATGATCCCCTGCGCCGGCGCCATGGCCGCCTATTACGATCAGCTCGGCGGCAAGACGCGCATTGCCGGCAAGCCGCACAAGCCGATCTATGACGCCGTGCTCTCGGTCGCCCGCGAAATGCGCGGTGACCTCAAGATGGACCGCATCCTGGCTATCGGCGACGGCATGCCGACGGATGTGCGCGGCGCCCTCGATTACGGCCTCGATCTCCTCTATATCAGCGGCGGCATCCACGCGGCCGAATACACGCTGAACGGCGAGACCGACGAGGCGATCCTCACGGCCTATCTCGAACGTGAAAAGGCAACGCCGAAGTGGTGGATGCCGCGCCTGGCCTGAGCCGCCCTGTGACCACCTTGTGTAAGCCCGAAGCATCAGTAAAGTCTGCCCGATGACCGTCTTCCATCGCAATGAAACCCGAGAACCCTTGCCGGATCACCTCAGCGGCGGTGTGATCGCCATTGGCAATTTCGACGGCGTTCATCGCGGCCATCAGTCGGTTCTGGAAAGGGCGCTGGAGATCGCGCGGGATCGTGGCGTTCCCGCGCTGGTGCTGACCTTCGAGCCGCATCCGCGCACCGTGTTCCGTCCGCAGGAGCCGGTTTTCCGCATCACGCCCGCGCCGCTGCGCGCCCGCATTCTCGAAGCCATGGGCTTCGGCGCGGTCATCGAATATCCTTTCGACCGTGAATTCTCGCAGCGCTCGGCGGATGATTTCATCCATTCGATCCTCAAGGATTGGCTGGGCGCATCCGAGGTGGTGACCGGCGTCGATTTCCATTTCGGTCGCGGCCGCGAGGGTGGTCCGGCCTTCCTCATGGACGCCGGCAACAAATACGGCTTCGGTGTCACCCTGATCGACACCTTCCGCGACGAGAACGCCGACGTGGTCTCTTCCAGCCGCATCCGCGCGCTGTTGAAGGAAGGCGAGGTCAGCGAGGTCGCCGGCCTGCTCGGCTATCACTACACGGTCGAATCCGAGGTGATCGGCGGCGAAAAGCTCGGCCGCCAGCTGGGCTTCCCGACAGCCAACATGCGCCTTCCAGCCGAGGTCGAGCTGAAGCCCGGCATCTACGCCGTCCGCTTCCGCTTCGAGGATGGTACGATGCATGACGCGGTCGCCAGCTACGGCCGCCGCCCGACAGTCACCGACAACGGCGCGCCACTGCTCGAGACCTTCGTCTTCGATTTCTCCGGCGATCTTTACGGCCAGATCTGTTCCGTCTCCTTCTTCTCCTACCTGCGCCCGGAGCTGAAGTTCGACGGTCTCGATCCGCTGGTCGAGCAGATGAACCGCGACAAGGAAGAGGCGAGGGCGGTGCTATCAGGCATGCAGCCGATCAGCGAACTCGACCGCAAGCTCTGCGGCCTCGGCTGAAGCTCATTCCTCTTCCGCATTGCGTTGAAGCAATGCCGCCACCGGATCCTCCGGCTCGATCGTCACGATGACGATCGAGAGAAAGATCAGCGCCGCCCCGACGCAGGCCATCACAGGCGGCCGCTCCAGCAAGACAAGGCAGGCGCCGATCGCGCCGAATATGCTCTCGCCGGAAACCAGCACCGCCGCCTTCGATGCCGGCACATGGCGCTGCGCATAAGTCTGCAGCCCGAACGCTGCCGCGGTGGAGAGAATGCCGAGCATCGCCAGGTCCGGCGCCGCCTGCCAGATCATCTCGCCCGTCAGCGGCTCCAGCAGCGGCGCCACCGGCATCAAGAGCAGCGCGGCGATCGCGAATTGCACGAAGGCCGAGGTGAACGGCCCGCCATGACGCCGCGCGTGGCGCCCGAGCAGCACCATCCAGAACGCATAGAAGACGGCGGAGACCAGGCAGGCGACATCGCCCGTGTTCAGCGCCGCGAAGCCGCCGATCCCATCGGCCATCAGCCCGATGCCGGCAAGCGTCAGGCAGGCGGCAAAGATACCCAGCCGTCGCGTCGTCTCGCCGAAATAGACCCATGCCACGACAGGCGTGAGCACGGTGGCGGTGTTGACCAGGAAGCTCGCATTGACGACCGTGGCGTTGACATAGGCCGTCTGCTGTATCGCTATTGCCACGGTGAAGGTCAGCGCAACACGAAGGATGCTTCGCGTCCATCCCGTGCTGCGCGCGCCGTTACGTTCGACGACCGCCAGGGGCAGCATCACCAGCGCCGCGATCAGGCAGCGCAGCATGGTGGCCGATAGCGGGCCCATATGCGTGAGCACCGTCTTTTGCGCGATATTGCCGAAGCCCCAGAAGGCAGCGGCGAGGATCAGCGAGACATAGGCGCTCCGCTTCGACATGGCGGTTCAGACCACGACCAGGCGATGCGCCGCCCGCGCCGCCAGCATCGCCGCAGAACCGAGCAACAGGCAGCCCGATATCATCGCGAACTGCCGCCGCCGCGCCGGATGCCCGAGCCAGGATCGCAGTACCTGCCCGGTCAGGCTCCAGCCGTAGAAGCGCACCGCCGAGGCGAGCAGGAAGCCTGCGCCGAACCAGAGGCGGATACGGGTTTCGAAGGCAGAGGCGACAAGGCCGACGAGCAGCACGATCTCGACATAGACGAGCGGATTGAGCCAGGTGACCGCGAGCATGGAGACTGCCGCGTTCCAGCGCGTGCGGCAGCTTGCAGCGATGCCGTCATCCATCACCGGTGTGCGCTGCAGGCTGCGACGGATGGCGCAGACGCCGTAAAAGACGAGGAACAGGATACCGAGAAGGTGCAGCGCCGCCGAAATGCCGGGATAGGCGCCGGGCGAGGCCTGAAAGCCCATCAGCCCGATGCCGACAAGCAGGATTTCCGAGAGATAGCCGATGCTGGCGACGAGCAGCATGTTGTCGCGCGCGAGCCCGGCATTGATCAAAGCGAGGTTTTGCGGACCGATCGAAAAGATCAGGCTGGCGCCGAGCAGAAATCCCGAGCCGGCCGCATGATATGGAAAAACGTCCATGGACATGCCCTCGAAAAAGGAGATCGAAGCAAGGGCGCAATCGGGCATCCAGCACTTGCGGTCGCCGGCCGCCGCCGACGGCCGCAAGGGCTGCCCCTCAAACACCCTGTCTGCTATGTGGCATTGCGGGATAGCGCCGATCGTGGCCGGTTTGCTCGCCCGGCCGCGTTCTACAGGTTTGCCACCCTTGCGTCGTGGCGATCCGCGAAATCGTCATTCTCGATCTGCGCAATCCGGCGAAATTCCCCAGGCGGCGCGCCAAAGGATTGCGCGAAGCTGCGATAGAAGCTGCTCAGATTGTTGAAGCCGCAGGCAAGCGCCACGTCGAGAACGGACCGCTGCGGGCAATTGATGAGCATGCCCTTCGCCCAATCCAGCCGCGCGGCCAGGATCGATCCCGCCACGCCGACGCCGCTCCGTTCGAAAGCCATGTTGAGCGAGCGGAGCGATACGCCGAGATGATCGGCGATCGCCTGCGGGGTCAGGCGGGGATTGTCGCAATGACGTGTGATGAATTGCTGCGCCCGCTGCCGCCGCGCATCACGGACCGAGCATTGAAGATCTGGGTGCGCAAGCGGATGCAGGCCCTGTGCGATCATCGCCAGCCGAGTCAGGGTGCTGAGCGCCGCCGTGCTGGCGGCGGGCTGCGGACTCTGCATCGCGCAGCACGCGGAGAAACAGGCCACAAGCAGGCCGTAGAGCTCGTTCTCGGGGCGCAACAGCACCGGATTGAGCAGCGTGGCGTCATCGAGAAACGGCTTGAAATGGCCGCGCGGAATATAAGCGCAGGTCGTGACCGACTGCTTGGCGAAGGAAACGGTCTGCGGCCCGTCGAGGTCGAGGAGCAGCATGTCTCCGGGCCCGGTGCGCGGAAATGCGTCATGATAGCCGAAGGTCTGCTCGTAGCTGCCATTGTTCAGCATCGCCAGCAGCAACATCTCGCTGGAGCGCTCGGATATCTCCTTCTCGCTGCGCGCCAGCACCACGGAGCTCGCCTCGAAATGCGTGAGATAGGCATCTCCGAGCAGGCGGCCGCTGAAGCGCACATGAAAATCATCGTCGTCGAAACGCGATCGCGAGAGATCGATCAACGGCAGGGGCGAGGCTTCGACAACCTCGTGCAGGTAGACCGACCGACGGCCCTGCGTGACACGGTCGCTATCGATCACATGTTTCATCCGCGCCCCTCTCGCTGAAAACAGACAGCCCTTCGCGCGCGGCGATTTCGCCACGAGCCACCGCCTGGAACCATGTAACGTCAGATTGAAATCAACTTATAGTATATTAGCAATATTTGAATTGAATGTGAAGGCACGCGAGGAAAGCGGCGCGGCGAGGGAACCTCCGCGCCTAACCTGCTGTCGGTCGCTCACGAACTGTGTCTTTTTCGCGGCGGGGATGCTTGTCGCGCCGCGCGGCTGGCATATGTCATCTATTTGATAAGACGCGGATAAGCCGCGCCGATCCGCGAAAGGCACTCTCCCCATGGACAAAAGATTTGGAACGGCGGCCTGCTGGTTGCTCATCATTCCCTATATCGGGCTGCTCTGGGTCCCCTTCTACAATTTTCACGATCCGGTTCTTTTCGGCTTCCCCTTCTTCTATTGGTATCAGCTCCTCTGGGTGCCGATCACCGCCTTCCTGACCTGGATCGCCTACCGGAGCATGCGTAATGACGACTGATCTCAACGTCACGGCGCTCAGCGTCTTTATTTTCTTCTTTGTCCTCGTGACTGTCATGGGCTTCGTCGCCTCGCGCTGGCGCCGACCCGAAACCATGGCGCATATCGACGAATGGGGCCTCGGCGGTCGCTCCTTCGGCACCTGGATCACCTGGTTCCTGGTTGGTGGCGATTTCTACACCGCCTACACCGTCATCGCCGTTCCGGCGCTCGTCTATACCGTCGGCGCCTACGGCTTCTTCGCGCTGCCCTATACGATCGTCGTCTATCCTTTCGTCTTCATGGTCATGCCGGTGCTCTGGAAGCGGGCGCGGGACTTCGGCTATGTCACGGCCGGCGACGTCGTCCATGGCCAGTACGGCTCGCGCGGGCTGGAGCTTGCAGTCGCCGCCACCGGCGTCATCGCCACCATGCCCTATATCGCTCTGCAGCTCGTCGGCATGACGGCGGCGCTGAAGGCGCTCGGCCTGCATGGCGAGGTGCCGCTCGCCATCGCCTTCATCGTGCTGGCACTCTACACCTATTCGGCGGGCCTGAGGGCGCCGGCGCTGATCGCCTTCGTCAAGGACATCATGATCTACATCGTGGTGATCGCCGCCGTGGCGCTGATCCCCTCGAAGCTCGGCGGCTACGCCAATGTCTTCGCTTCCGCCGACGCCGCCTTCCAGGCCAAGGGCTCCGGCAGCCTGCTGCTTGGCTCCAACCAGTATGTCGCTTATGCGACGCTGGCGCTCGGCTCGGCGCTTGCGGCCTTCATGTATCCGCACACGCTGACGGGCATCTTCGCTTCCAACAGCGGCAACACCATCCGCAAGAACGCCGTGCTGCTGCCGGCCTACACGCTGCTGCTCGGCCTCTTGGCGCTGCTCGGCTACATGGGCCACGCCGCCGGCCTCAAGCTCGACAGCGCCAACGATGTAGTGCCCGCGCTGTTCCAGACACTCTTCCCCAGCTGGTTCGCCGGCTTCGCCTTCGCGGCGATCGCGATCGGCGCGCTGGTGCCGGCGGCGGTGATGTCGATCGGCGCCGCCAACCTGTTCACCCGCAACTTCTGGAAGGCCTATGTAAACCCCCAGGTGACGGATGCGGGCGAAGCGAAGGTCGCGAAGATGACCTCGCTGATCGTCAAGGTCGGCGCCCTGCTGGTCATTATCTTCCTCCCCACCCAGTTCGCCCTCGACCTGCAGCTCCTCGGCGGCATCTGGATCCTGCAAACGCTGCCGGCCCTGGTCTTCGGCCTCTACACCAACTGGTTCCGCGCCCCCGGCCTTCTCGCCGGCTGGTTCGTCGGCTTCTTCGGCGGCACGCTGCTGGTCTGGATCAACGGCCTGAAGCCGCTGCAGCCGGTGACGATGGGCGAGACCTCGTTCACGATCTATATCGGGCTGCTGGCGCTGGCGGTGAATATCATCGTCGCGGTGGTGGTGAACGCCGTGGTGCCGGGCAAGGCGGTGGCTCGGGCTTGAGCGTGTTGTGAGGGGAGGGCTGCGGGTGAGCCGTGGCCCTGTTACCATGACGTCAAGCGCGAAGCAGCCGACTGTCGAAAGGATAGCGTTTCACGTTTTCGATCACGATTTCGCCCGCTCTGGGGTGCGATGGATTGATCAGCAGGTTGCGTGCCTCGGGCATGATGGCCGAGGTGACCCGGATGAGGCAAACGGTCTGATCTTGTAGAAGACGGTCACCAGCTATCCGCGTCCCATTGATATCGTTGAGGTCCACGTCGTCAGCACCGACGTCGGTGATATCGATATCGTCGGGGCAAGTGATCTTCAGCAGCTGAAAATCCCGGGGAAGCTGGCTGACATCGATCTGAACCAGAATTTCAAGCAAGGCCGTTGATGGGTGGTCACAGCAATAGACAACAGGCGTTCCAAGATTGTGCCAACGGCCTGGAGCGACGAGACCGCCGCGTCCGGATAGATCGGCATAATTGGAAATTCGCCACAGGAACATCGTCAGATGTAGATCCCGAAGTCGATCTGATGCAGAGCCTGCTCAACCAGAAGAGCGCCGGTCTCCGATTCCAAAAGATCGATCGGGACGATGCCCTGCATTCCGCGATTGGGCTTGCGGAGCCATCTGCGTGCGATTTCGGAATCGCCAAAAACGCGCTCCGCCATGGTCATGATGCGCACCAGCCGCAGCGCGCTGTCATTCTCTTCGACAGTGAGCGGCTGATGACTTCCGATCCGTCTTGTCAGCGTTCGGCGCGGTGCGACGAGGCGATAGATTTCATCCATGCTGAAGCCGAGTTGGGTGAGGTCGAAGACCGACGACCCGTCATAGACGCGCACTTGGCCGTGCGAAGCGATCTTCAGCCGCTCCTGGATTGTCATGGCGTCCTGCTCGGCTGCCTTTGTCGCCACCATCGAAGCCTCCTGTGCCAATTGCCCATAAATATAAGCGCAAATGGCCAGACTGCAAATGCCGGCTTTCGGTGGTCGATCTCCTCTTCCTTTTCCCACCAAAAGCGCCTATGAACCGGCGCGATGAACACATTCCGGCTGGCGATCACGATACGAATTATCGGCCCGGCCTTCCGCGCGCGCTAAGCGGCCGGAAGGTCCGGGTTTTCGGCGCTCGACCTCAGAGCGCTTCCGCCACCACGATATTTCCAAGTCCGTTGCGCCCGTTTGCGAGGCGTAAAGCACGATCGCTAGAAGAGACGATTGCCAGACATGACCGATACAGCCGAAAAGATCGATTACTCCAAGACCCTCTATCTCCCCGAAACCGATTTCCCGATGCGCGCCGGCCTGCCGCAGAAGGAGCCGGAAACCGTTGCCCGCTGGCAGGAGATGGGCCTCTACAAGAAGCTGCGCGCATCCGCCGCCGGCCGTGAGAAATTCGTCCTCCACGACGGCCCCCCCTATGCCAACGGCAACATCCACATCGGCCACGCGCTGAACAAGATCCTGAAAGACGTCATCAACCGCTCGTTCCAGATGCGCGGCTTCGACGCCAATTACGTTCCCGGCTGGGATTGCCACGGCCTTCCGATCGAGTGGAAGATCGAGGAAGAGAACTACCGCGCCAAGGGCAAGGCGAAGCCCGACCTCAAGCAGGCCGACGCGATGATCGAGTTCCGCAAGGAATGCCGCGCCTATGCCGAAAAGTGGATCAAGATCCAGGGCGACGAGTTCAAGCGCTTGGGCATCGAGGGCGATTTCGACAATCCATACCTGACGATGAACTTCCACGCCGAAAGCCGCATCGCCGGCGAACTCTTGAAGATCGCCATGAGCGGCCAGCTCTACCGCGGCTCGAAGCCGATCATGTGGTCGGTGGTCGAGCGCACGGCGCTGGCAGAGGCCGAGGTCGAATACCACGACGTCGAGAGTGATATGATCTGGGTGAAGTTCCCGGTCGTGGGTGGCGCCGGCGAGCTGGCCGATGCCCATGTCGTCATCTGGACGACAACGCCGTGGACGATCCCCGGCAACCGCGCCATCGCCTACTCGCCGAAGGTCGCCTACGGTCTCTATGAGGTCACGGCTGCTGAAAACGACTTCGGCCCGCAGTCTGGCGAGAAGCTGATCTTCGCCGACGCGCTGGCCGAAGAGTCCGCAAAGAAGGCCAAGCTCACCTTCAAGCGCCTGCGCGGCCTCTCTGCCGACGAGATGGCATCAATCACGACCGCCCACCCGCTCAAGGGCCTCGGCGGCGGCTATGAATTCGACGTACCACTGCTTGCCGGTGACCACGTCACCGATGACGCCGGTACCGGCTTCGTCCACACCGCCCCGTCGCATGGCCGCGAAGACTTCGAGGCCTGGATGTCCTCCGCCAAGGAGCTGGAAGCCAGGGGTATCGACACGCGCATCCCGTTCCCGGTCGACGACAGCGGCACCTACACAGCTGACGCCCCCGGCTTCGAGGGTGCCCGCGTCATGGACGACAACGGCAAGAAGGGCGATGCCAACGAGCGCGTCATCAAGACGTTGATCGAGCGCAACGCGCTGTTTGCCCGTGGCCGCCTGAAGCATTCCTATCCGCATTCCTGGCGCTCCAAGAAGCCGATCATCTTCCGCAACACGCCGCAGTGGTTCGTCTACATGGACAAGGACCTCAAGGACGGCACGACGCTGCGCACCCGTGCGCTGAACGCCATCGACGACACCCGCTTTGTACCCGCTGCCGGCCAGAACCGCCTGCGCGCCATGATCGAGCAGCGTCCTGACTGGGTTCTCTCGCGCCAGCGCGCCTGGGGCGTTCCGATCTGCGTCTTCGCCGATGAGGACGGCAACGTCCTGCAGGACGAAGAGGTCAACAATCGCATCCTCGAAGCCTTCGACGTCGAGGGTGCCGATGCCTGGTTCGCCGAAGGCGCCAAGGATCGCTTCCTCGGCAACGGTCACGACCACGCCAAGTGGACCCAGGTCATGGACATCCTCGATGTCTGGTTCGACAGTGGCTCGACCCACACCTTTACGCTCGAAGACCGCCCTGATCTCAAGTGGCCGGCCGATCTCTATCTCGAAGGCTCCGACCAGCATCGCGGCTGGTTCCACTCGTCGCTCCTGGAATCGGCCGCGACCCGTGGCCGCGCGCCCTATAACGCCGTCCTCACCCATGGCTTCACCATGGACGAGAAGGGCGAGAAGATGTCGAAGTCCAAGGGCAACGTCACCTCGCCGCAGGAGATCATGAAGGATGCCGGCGCCGACATCCTGCGCCTCTGGGTCATGACATCAGACTACGCCGACGACCTGCGCGTCGGCAAGACGATCATCCAGACCAATGTCGATGCCTACAGAAAGCTGCGCAACACTATCCGCTGGATGCTCGGCACGCTGGCGCACGACAAGGGCGAGACATTCGAAGTCTCCGAAATGCCGGAGCTGGAGCAGCTGATGCTCCATCGTCTGGCCGAACTCGACCAGCTGGTGCGCGAGAATTACGACGCCTTCGACTTCAAGAAGATCGCCCGCGCGCTGATCGACTTCGCCAATGTCGAGCTCTCGGCCTTCTATTTCGACGTCCGCAAGGATGCGCTCTATTGCGACGCGCCGTCGAGCCTGCGCCGCCGCGCCTCGCTGCATGTCATCCGCAACATCTTCGATTGCATGGTGACCTGGCTTGCCCCGATGCTGCCCTTCACCACCGAAGAGGCATGGCTGTCGCGCAACCCCGGTGCCGTCTCCGTCCACCTCGAGCAGTTCCCCGAAATTCCAGGCAACTGGAAGAACGATGCGCTGGCCGAGAAGTGGAAGAAGATCCGCGCTGTCCGCACCGTCGTTACTGGTGCTCTGGAAATCGAGCGCAAGGACAAGCGCATCGGCTCCTCGCTGGAAGCGGCTCCGGTCGTTCATATCGCCGATGCCGAGCTCCTGAAGGCGCTTGAAGGCCAGGACTTCGAGGAGATCTGCATCACCTCGGGCGTCGTCATCGCGGCCAACGAAGGCCCGTCCGACGCGTTCCGCCTTCCTGAAGTAGCCGGCGTTAGCGTCGAGCCGAAGCTTGCGGAAGGTGAAAAGTGCGCCCGCTCGTGGCGGATCACGACGGATGTCGGCTCGGATCCCGAGTATCCCGACGTTTCCGCCCGCGATGCCGCCGCATTGCGCGAACTTGCGGCATAAACCGAAGAAAGTTACCGGATGAATTGCGCTATCGCGGTTCATCCGGTAAAAGCTGCCTGAAATTGGCCGGATTTTTCCGTCACGGGGAGGATGTCCGGTTGAGCATTGACTGCACCGGCATGGCTGGAAGGGTTTTCATGTTATCGAAGCGTTGGTTCCGTTTGGGCGCATGCCTGACTGTTGCGATGGCAGGCACTGCGATGATGTCGAGCTGCACGAGCGGCCCCCGCTACGGCACGGACAAGACGGCATTCGAGCAGCTGACCGATGACCTTGGCCAATCCACTTCGCTGACCGGCACCGAACCCAAGAACAAGGGCGTGAAGTACAATCCGCGTCCGGGCCTTGTGGTTCCCAAGGCAGGCGACAAGGAAAACCTGGTCGCGCCGCAGGAATCGATCGCCAGCAAGGATAACCCGCAGTGGGTCGAATCGCCTGAGGAAACCCGCGCCCGTCTCGTCAAGGAAGCCGACGAGAACAGCGACAAGTCCGGCTACCAGTCGCCGCTCGCCAACAACGAGGTCGAAGGCGGTCGTCGCACGACGGAAGCCCAGGCCAAGGCCTTCCGCGAAGCCCGCGCCATCCAGAAGGGCGCTTATATCGACCAGCGCCGCTACATCTCTGACCCGCCGACCGAATACCGCCAGGTCGACGACCCCACCAAGCTCGACGATCTCGGCGAGCCTGAGCTGAAGAAGATGAAGAAGAAGAAAAAGGACGCCGCCGTCGCCGGCTCCGGCAAGCAGTGGTGGAACCTGCTGCAGTAAGGTTTGGGGCGGGGATTAATCTCCGGTTTCTGAGTTTCGTTCGGCAGTGATGCTGGCGTGGTTCCGTGCGGCACCCCCCTCTGTCCTGCCGGACATCTCCCCCACAAGGGGGGAGATCGACTCGCGGTTAAGGTCTACGCCAAGCACTTGAGGTGGAGCGAGCGGATGCTCCTAGCCAATCTCCCCACCTGTGGGGGAGATGCCCGGCAGGGCAGAGGGGGGTACCCCAGGGCACACCCTATCCATGGCCCCTAATCCCGCTTCCCCTGAAAGAACCCCCGCAGGATCTCCGCCGCCTGCACCTCGCTCATCCCGGAATACACCTCCGGCGCATGATGACACGTCGGCTGTGCGTAAAACCGCACCCCGCTGTCCACGCCACCACCCTTTGGATCTTCCGCCCCATAATAAAGCCGACGGATGCGGGCGAACGAGATCGCCGCCGCGCACATCGTGCAGGGTTCCAGCGTCACGTAGAGATCAGCACCCGTCAGTCGCTCCTGGCCCAGCGCCTCGCAGGCCATGCGGATGGCGGCCACTTCGGCATGCGCGGTGATGTCGTTGAGCTCGCGGGTGCGGTTGCCGGATGAGGCAATCACGGCTCCATCGAGGACGACGACTGCGCCGATCGGCACCTCGCCGCGCGCGCCCGCGGCACGCGCCTCCTCAAGCGCCAGCTCCATAAATTGATTTGTCTTCACGATCCGACAATTTCCACTTAACCGCAGGGGCGCGAACTGATAGAAGGCCCCAAAAGGCAGGCAAACAACAAATGACATTCAAAGACAAGCCAAAACGGCCGGGTGGCAAGCCATCCCCGCGCGATACCGGCGCGAAATCGGGCGAAAAGCCCGCAAGGAAGTTCGCAAAATCGGCTGACAAGGCGGATGCCGTGTCCGACGTGACGAGCGACAGCAAGGCGGAACGCATCTCCAAGGTGATGGCGCGCGCCGGCGTTGCCTCGCGTCGCGATATCGAGCGCATGATCCTTGATGGCCGCGTCACGCTGAACGGCAAGCCGCTGGACACGCCCGTCGTCAACGTCACGCTGACCGACAAGATCGAAGTCGATGGCATGCCGATCCGTGGCATCGAGCGCACCCGCCTGTGGCTCTACCACAAGCCGGCCGGCCTGGTGACCACCAATGCCGATCCGGAAGGCCGCCCGACCGTATTCGACAACCTGCCGGATGATCTGCCGCGCGTCATGTCGATCGGCCGTCTCGACATCAACACCGAAGGTCTGCTGCTGCTTACCAATGACGGTGGCCTCGCGCGCGCGCTGGAACTGCCGACGACAGGCTGGCTGCGCCGCTACCGCGTGCGCGCCCACGGCGAGATCGACCAAGAAGCGCTCGACAAGCTGAAGGACGGTATCGCCGTCGACGGCGTGCTCTACGGCGCCATCGAAGCAACGCTCGACAAGGTGCAGGGCTCCAACGTCTGGCTCACCATGGGCCTGCGCGAAGGCAAGAACCGCGAAATCAAGAACGTGCTCGGCGCGCTCGGTCTCGACGTCAACCGCCTGATCCGTATCTCCTACGGCCCGTTCCAGCTCGGTGATATCCCCGAGCGCGCGGTGATCGAAGTGCGTGGCCGCACCCTGCGCGACCAGCTCGGCCCGCGCCTCATCGAGGACGCCAAGGCCAATTTCGACGCGCCGATCTACAACGCGCCCGCCGTGACCGAGGAAGAAGAGGCCGACGCCAAGCCCGAGCGCCGCGAGCGCTCGTGGAAGCCGGAAGACAAGCGCGAACGCGCGCTGAGCCGCCTCGACACCAAGCGCGACGATAAACGCGACGACCGCCGTGGCGGTGATCGCGATGGCGGCCGTGGCCCAAGCCGTGGTGGCGACCGCAAGGATGAAGGCCCGAAGCGTCCCGCGCTCGGCAGCCGCCGCAACGCCAATGTCTGGATGGCGCCCGGCGCCCGTCCGCTCGGCGAAAAGGCAGCCGCCAAGGCCGAGAAGAACGCCCAGACGGCCCTTCGCCGCGGCGAGAAGCCTGGCCGTTCCAAGCCGCAGCCGACAAGCTACGACGAAGGTCCGCGCGTGCAGATCAACCGCGCCCGCGACGAAGAGGGCGAATGGATCCGCTCCAGCGATGTGAGTCGCGACGACGACCGCAAGCGCGGTGATCGTGGCGATCGTGGCTTTGGTGACCGTCCGCGTGGCGACCGTTCCTTCGGAGATCGCGGTGACCGCTCCGGCGGCGACCGCACGGCACGCGGCGACCGGCCTTATGGTGATCGTCCTCCCCGTGGTGACCGGCCAGCTGGTGACCGCCCGTTCGCAGCCAAGCCTCGCGGCGACCGCAGGCCGCGTGAGGATGGCGACGACCGTCCGCGTTCCTTCGGCGATCGTCCCCCGCGCGGTGATCGGCCGTTCGGCGATCGTCCTCCGCGTGGCGACCGGCCGTTCGGCGAAAAGCCGCGCCGTCCGCGCGAAGAGGGTGACGAGCGTCCCCGCGCCAACCGTTTCTCCGGCGAGGCTCGCTCTGAGCGTCCGGCCGGCGAGCGTTCGTATGGCGACCGGCCCCGTGGAGACAGGCCCCAGGGCGAGCGCCCAAGAGGCGACCGTCCCTTCGGCGACAAGCCGCGCGGCAAGAGCTTTGGCGGCAAGCCAAGCGGCTCCAAGCCGGGTGCGAAGAGTTTTTCAGGCAAGCCTTCGGGCGATCGTCCCGGTGGCGGTGGCAAGCCCTCGGGCGGGCCGTCTCGTGGTGGACCAAAAGGCAAGGGAATAGGACGCGGTGCGGATCGTCGGAGGTGAGTTTCGCGGACGGTCGCTCGCCGTGCCTAAATCCAACGACATCCGGCCGACTGCCGACCGGACGCGTGAGAGCCTGTTCAATATTCTGAGCCATGCCTATCCGGAATGCGTCGATGGCACCCGGATACTCGATCTCTTTGCCGGCACCGGCGCCGTCGGTCTGGAAGCCGTCTCGCGCGGCTGCCGCCATGCGCTCTTCGTTGAAAACAGCGTCGAAGGCAGGGGCCTGCTCTGGGAAAACATCGATGCGCTCGGCCTGCACGGCAAGACGCGCATCCTGAGGCGCGACGCGACCGATCTTGGCAGCGTCGGCAACCTCGAGCCGTTCCAGTTCCTCTTCGCCGACCCGCCCTATGGCAAGGGTCTCGGCGAGAAGGCAATGGCTGCGGCCGCCAAGGGTGGTTGGCTGTTTCCGGGCGCGATTGCCGTGCTTGAGGAGCGCGCCGACGTTGCCGTTTCGGTCGATCCTTCCTATCTGTTCTTGGAAAGCCGGATTTTCGGCGATACCAGGGTGCATTTCTACCGCTACCAGCCTGAATAGGTAGCGGCTATCGGGGGCAAAGGGTGACACAGCAGGCCGAAAAGACCAGTTCCGCGTTCCCTGCTCTCGAAGATGTCGCCTCCGGCGCGTCGCCGCGTATCGCGATTGCGTTCGGCGGCGGCGGCGCCCGTGGCCTCGCTCACATCCACGTCATCGAAACGCTCGACGAGCTCGGTATCCGTCCGGTGGCGATCTCGGGTTCCTCGATCGGCGCCATCATGGGCGCCGGCATGGCGGCCGGCATGACCGGCGAGGCAATCCGCGAACACGCGCTGATGACCGTCGGCAACAAGACCGCCGTGGTGAGCCGTCTCTGGGGCTTGCGCCCGCAGACGGTGCGCGACGCCGTGGCGAACGGCGTGCGCATCGGCCAGTTCAACCTCGAGCGCATCCTGAAAGCATTTCTGCCGGCCGATCTCCCCGATCGCTTCGAGGATCTGCCGATCCCAATGACGGTGACCGCCACCGATTACTACGGCCAGCAGGAAGTGCTGGTGAGCGAAGGCCAGCTGTTTCCGGCCCTTGCAGCCTCTTCCGCCATCCCCGCCGTCTTCATGCCCGTCAGGTTGCACGGAAGGGTGATGATCGACGGCGGCATCGGCAATCCCGTCCCCTATGAGTGCCTGATGGACCGCGCCGATATCGTCATCGGCATCGATGTCGTCGGCGCGCCCGAGGGTGACGGCACCCATATCCCGAACCGCATGGAAAGCATCTTCGGCTCCGGCCAATTGATGATGCAGACGGCGATCACCCTCAAACTCCGCATCCAGCCCCCCCACATCTTCCTCCGCCCCGCAGTCGGCCGCACAGGCGTCATGGACTTTCTGAAGGCCCGCGAAGTGCTGGCCATGTCTCAGGGCGTCAAGGACGAGCTGAAGTATGCGCTCGACGGGGCGATCGAGGCGCATGCGAGATCCGAGCGGCTGTGATAACGTCCGCTTAGGAGGGCGTCATGAGCAACGCGAACCCACCAATGCGTACAGTCACATTGAAAGCGTCCGACGACGTCTGGTCACTGATCGACCGCGCCGCGAAGGTACGTGGGCAGACAGGCGCCGAGTTCATAGTCGATGCCGCGCAGCGCGCAGCCGAGGATGTCCTTGCCGATTGCCCGGTCGCGTTGGTCTCGGCCTCAAGCTACGACCACTATCTCCAAATCTTGGATCAGCCGCCATGCAATGATGGTTTTCGACGGCTCGTGCGCGTGGAAAAGCCCTGGCAGGACTAAGCATCCGCCACCGCATCCCCCGTGCCCGCCAGCGGGTCCTGCGAAAAATCCATCGTGCGCTTCGGCTTGACCAGCGGTTCCGGCTTGACCGGCTGCGAATAGAGCATGTCGCGGCCGGCCTGCAGTCCCTCGGTGACCTGGAGCACCAGCCGCTGCTCGTCACGGCGGCGGATGTCTTCGCCGATCTCGTAAGCGGCGGCCTCGCTGATGCCGAGGGCTTCCAGCGTCCGCCGGCCGAACAGCAA
Organism: Rhizobium sp. 16-449-1b; assembly: GCF_017741935.1. Classification (GTDB taxonomy): domain Bacteria; phylum Pseudomonadota; class Alphaproteobacteria; order Rhizobiales; family Rhizobiaceae; genus Rhizobium. The sequence goes on from NZ_JAGHMH010000003.1 coordinate 225,637, forward strand.
GCCTGATTCCAACGTTTCGCGTAGCTCGTAGTCGACATTGAGGTTGCGCAGCGCGATCGAGTGGACGCGGTCGTAGGAGCGCACGAAGAGCTTGGCCTCGGGGTAGTCGGCCTGCACTAGCTCGACGATCTTGTCGGTCACTTCCCGCTTCTGCGTGCAGACGACGACGATCTTGGCGTGGTCGATGCCGGACGCGCGCAGCACATCCTTGCGCGTGCCGTCGCCGAAATAGATGCGGAAGCCGAAGGAGGAGGCCTGGCGGATACGGTCGGCCGAGGTGTCGATGACGGTCACCGCGCGCCCGCCGGCAAGCAGGATCTGCGCCGCGATCTGGCCGAAACGCGAGAAGCCGATCATCAGCACGTCGGCGCCGGCGCCTTCGAAATCCTCTTCCAGCGTCTCCTTCGTCTCGCCGCTCTCGAGCCTTTTGGCAAGCTTGGTGCCGATCGGCGTCAGCGCCATGGAGAGCGTCACGATGGCGATCAGGAGAGACGCCGTGCTCGATGGCATCAGCGACGAAGCGCCTGCCGTCGAAAACAGCACGAAGCCGAACTCCCCACCCTGCGGCAGCAGGAAGGCGATGCGGATCGCGTCATTGTGATCGGAGCCGGTTACGCGGCAAAGCCCGTAGATGATCAGCGCCTTCGCCGCCATGACAACAGGCACGGTGACGAGGATGACCAGCGCGTTGTCCCAGAGTACGTCGAGCTGCAGCGACAGGCCGACGGCGATGAAGAAGATGGCGAGAAGCACGCCGCGGAAGGGCTCGATATCCGCCTCGAGTTCATGCCGGTAAGAGGATTCCGCCAGCATCACGCCCGCCAGGAACGCCCCCATCGCCATCGATAGCCCCGCCATCTGCATCAGCGTCGCCGATCCCATGACGACGAACAGTGCTGCCGCGATCATCGCCTCGCGCGCGCCGGTGCTGGCGATGATCTGGAACAGCGGCGTCAGCAGATAGCGCCCCATGACGATCATCGCGCCGACAGCGCCGATGGCGATCCCGAAGTCGACGATCGGCGTGCCGTGGCCCTTGCCGGTGTCGAGAATGTTGATCAGCGCCAGAAGCGGCACGATGGCGAGGTCCTGGAATAGGAGCATCGAGAAGGAGCGCTGGCCGTAACGCGTGCTGACATCGCCGTCATCCTCGAGGATCTGCATGGCGAACGCGGTGGACGATAGCGCCAGGCCGAAGCCGGCGATGATGCTCCCGCGCCAGTCGAGCAGGCCGGAGAGATCGGCAAGCGCCGTCAGCACCAGCCCGGTCAGGATCACCTGCGCCGTCCCCAGTCCGAAGATGTCGCGCCGCATCTGCCAAAGGCGGCTCGGTTTCAGCTCCAGCCCGATGATGAAGAGCAGGAACACGACGCCGAGTTCGGCGACGTTGAGGATCTGCTCGCCATCCGTCAGCCCGTGAAAGATAGGGCCAATCACGACGCCAGCGGCGAGATAGCCGAGCACCGTTCCAAGCCCCAGCCGCTTGAAGATCGGGGCCGAAACGACGGCGCCGCCGAGCAGCAGGATCGTTTCGGTGAAGAGGGCGTTGGGCTCGGACATCCGCTAAGCTTCTTTCAATGGTCATGGTTGCGCAAGCAGCGCGAAAAAGAATCGGCACCGTCGGCCTTGATGCTTTCCGTAGCGCACAATAAATGGAACGCGAAGGAAAGGCCAAACCATGTCCTCTGAAATTGATTCCTCGACACTTCTCTCCCGCGCCAGCCAGCTGATCGATCTCGCCAGGAAGGCGGGCGCCGATGCCGCCGATGCGGTGGTCGTCCGCTCCCGTTCGCAATCCGTCAGCGTGCGGCTCGGCAAGGTGGAGGAAACCGAATCCTCCGAGAGCGATGATTTCTCGCTGCGCGTCTTCGTCGGCAAGCGCGTCGCCAGCGTCTCGGCCAATCCGGGCTTCGACATGTCGGTGCTCGCCGAGCGCGCGGTCGCCATGGCCAAGGTCTCGCCGGAAGATCCCTTCGCGTGCCTGGCGGATGAGAGCCGGCTCGCCAAGTCCTATCCCGACCTGCAGCTGCTCGACAGCACCGAGGTCTCCGCTGACCAACTGCGCGAAGCAGCGCTTGCGACGGAAGCGGCCGGCCTTGCGGTCAATGGCGTGACCAATTCCTCGGGCGCCGGCGCTTCGGCCGGTCGCGGGGGCATGGTGCTCGTCACCTCGCACGGCTTTGAGGGCAGCTACATGGGCTCGCGCTTCGGTCGCTCCGTCAGCGTCATCGCCGGCGAGGGCACCGGCATGGAGCGCGATTACGATTTCGACAGCCGCATCTATTTCTCCGAACTGGACGATCCCGCCGAGATCGGCCGCCGCGCCGGCGAGCGCGCCGTCAAGCGCCTGAAGCCGCGCCAGGTCGATACCGGCAAGAACGTCACCGTCATCTTCGATCCGCGTATCGCCCGCGGCTTCGTCGGCCACATCGCCGGCGCCATCAACGGTGCATCGGTCGCCCGCAAGACCAGCTTCCTGCGCGACAAGATGGGCGAGCAGGTGCTGAAGTCTGGCCTCTCGATCACCGACGATCCGATGATCGTGCGCGGCCCCGCCTCGCGCCCCTTCGATGGCGAAGGTGTGTCCGGCGAGCGCATGGTGATGATCGAGGACGGCGTGCTGAAGCACTGGTTCCTCTCGACATCCACCGCACGCGAAATCGGCATGGAAACCAACGGTCGCGGCGTGCGCGGCGGCAATTCCGTGACGCCAGCCTCGACCAACCTGGCGCTCGAGCCCGGCGACATCTCGCCCGAGGACCTGATCCGCGGCGTCGGCAACGGCTTCTACGTCACCGAGCTGATCGGCCAGGGCGTCAACATGATCACCGGCGAATACAGCCGCGGCGCCACCGGTTTCTGGATCGAAAACGGTGAATTGACCTTCGCGGTTTCGGAAGTGACCATTGCATCGAACCTCAAGGAGATGTTCATGCGGGTAACGCCTGCCAACGATATCGACCGCAAGTACGGGGTAGCCGCTCCGACGATCGCGATCGAGGGAATGACGCTGGCCGGACGGTGATCGCGGGCTAAAGCGCGTCGCGACCTTTCACATTCGCTCGTTGCGCTTTAGGTCTTTCTTTTACCGCATGTCTTCATCGCAAAGCCGCTTCACACTTTTGCGCGACATGCTCTAGCCGCTGACGGATTGGAACTTGGGATGAGCGACGTGGACAATGCCCGCTGGCAGAGCGATCTGGACCTGATCGCCGACGCTGCAAAGCGGGCGGGTGCCGTGGCGCTTAGCCATTTCAACCAGTCTCCGGAGGTCTGGTGGAAGAACGAGGGCCGCTCGCCGGTCAGCGCCGCCGATTTCGCCGCCAATGAAATCCTCGAAACGCTGCTGCGCGCTGCCCGCCCGGATTACGGCTGGCTGTCTGAGGAGACCGAGGATAGCGCCGATCGCCTGTCGCGCGATACGCTCTTCATCATCGATCCGATCGACGGCACGCGCGGCTTTCTCGCCGGCCAGAAGCTCTGGTGCGTCAGCGTCGCCGTCGTCCACAAGGGCCGGCCGGTAGCCGGCGTGCTCAACGCGCCGGCACTTGATGAGCTCTATGAAGCGGTCGCCGGTGGCATCGCCTTGAAGAACGGCCTGCCGATCCGTGTCTCGGAGCCGAAGCCGCCCGTTCGCTTCGCCATTGCCGAGGACGTGCTGAACGGCTTCAAAGAGCCGCTGCGTGGCAGGATCGAGCGCGTCAAGCACGTGCCCTCGCTCGCCTACCGTGTGGCCATGGTGGCCGATGCGGCGATCGACGGCACCTTCGTGAAGCGCAATTCCCACGACTGGGATCTGGCCGCGGCCGATCTCATTCTCGAACGGGCAGGCGGCCGTCTCGTCAATCTCGACGGAACGGCGCTGACCTATAACCGCGCGGATGTGAGACACGGCGAGCTTTGCGCCGGCTCCGAGCCGCTGTTGAATGAATTTCTATCCCCTATCGCCACGCGCTGAGCAGTTGACGTTTCCGTCAAAATCCCTCAGATGAAACGGCGGAGGAGCAGATGAAGGAAGTGACTGAAATGACCAAGTCCGGTGAAAAGAAGCAACTGTTGCACCTCGTGTTTGGCGGCGAACTGGAAAGTCTCGATGACGTGCAGTTCCGCGACCTCTCTGGCCTGGATATCGTTGGCATCTTCCCTGATTACGCATCTGCACTGACGGCCTGGAAGTCCAAGGCGCAGTCGACCGTTGATAATGCCCACATGCGCTATTTCATTGTCCATATGCACCGCTTGCTTGATCCCGAAGACAAGTCCGGCAAATAATTTCGGCCCTCGTGGCCCTGTTTTACCCAGCCGCCTGTCATATCCAGGTACAGGGGCGGTTGTTGACGCATTCTGAACAAACTGATCGGTCATTTCGGCCGCAATGATATTTGGGAATGGGTTGATGTCGATCATCGTTGATCGGAGACGTGTTATATGAGCGGCCGCATGGCGCGTTTGGCGCTGGGCGCTTATCAGGCGGTTGGGACGTTGATCACGCCCTTCGTCGGCGGCTACCTGACCTATCGCGCCGCCAAGGGCAAGGAAGACAGGGCCCGGCGGCTTGAGCGCTCCGGTTACGCGAGCGCCGATCGCCCGGCCGGCCCGCTGGTCTGGTTTCACGCCGCAAGCGTCGGCGAGATGAATGCCGTCATTCCCCTGATCCGCGAGATCCGCCGCCGCGACGTTCACGTCATCTTGACCACAGGCACCGTGACCTCGGCCAAGCTCGCCGCCGAGCGTGTCGGCACCGAAGTCATCCACCAATATGTGCCCCTCGACCTGAAGCCCGCCGTCAGCCGCTTCCTAAATTACTGGCAACCCGACTGCGCGCTGATTGCCGAATCCGAGATCTGGCCGGCAACCGTCATGGAACTCGGCCGCCGCCGCATCCCGCAGATCCTCGTCAATGCCCGTATGTCCGATCGCTCCTTCGCCCGCTGGACACGCCGCCAGGCGCTGGCCGAGGCGCTGTTCGAGAACCTGGCGCTTGTCATCGCGCAGTCGGATGTCGATGCAGAGCGTTTCCGCGATCTGGGCGCCCGCCAGGTGCTGATGTCCGGCAATCTCAAGGTCGATACCGACGCGCCGTCCTATGATCCCGCCACCTTCGCCCGCTACCAGCAGCAGGTCGGCGACCGCAAGACATGGGCGGCAATCTCCACCTTCGATGGCGAGGAGAAGGCGGCCGGCATCGTCCACCGCACGCTGAAGGAGCGCAACGGCCAGCTGACGATCATCGTGCCGCGCCATCCCGAGCGCGCCGATGCGATCGAGGCCGAGCTGGTCAAGCAGGGGCTGAAAGTCGCCCGCCGCACCCGCGACGATGCGCTGACGCCCGATATCGATGTCTTCCTCGGCGATACGATCGGCGAGATGGGGCTTTATCTGCGCATGACCGAGGTCGCCTTCGTCGGCCGCTCGCTGTTTGGCGAGGGCGGGCAGAACCCGCTGGAACCCGCCATGCTCGGCTGCGCGGTGCTATCCGGCAGCAATGTTCAGAACTTTCGCGAGGCCTATCAGCGCCTCGCCCGCCGCGGCAGCGCCCGCATGGTGCGCGATACCGAGATGCTGGCCAAGGGCGTGCACTATTTGCTGACCAACGACCCGGCGCGCCGCAATATGATCGAGGCCGGCGCCGCCGCCGTGCAAGAAATGCGCGGTGCGCTGACGGCGACGATGAAGGGTCTTGAGCCCTACATCAACCCGCTGACGGTGAAGGCCAGATTGCTGCCGAAGACGGCGGCGCAACGCTAGTTAGGGAGCAGGTTCGGACATGCAGGCGATCAAGGGTATCCTGTTCGACAAGGACGGCACGCTTCTCGATTATGACGAGAGCTGGCTGCCCGTGAACCGCGAGCTGGCACGCATCGCTGCACAAGGCGACGCGGCACTTGCCGACCGCCTGCTGCTTGCCTGCGGCATGGATCCCGTCACCGGCCACATCGTTCCAGACAGCCTGCTCGCCGCCGGCAACACGCGTCAGATCTCGGAGGGCCTCGTCGCCGCCGGCTCGACGGTCCCCGTCGACGAGCTGACGGTCAGGCTCGACGAACTCTTTTCCCACGCCGCTGATTTCTCCGTGCCGGTCACCGATCTCGCCGCGTTCTTCGCCCGCCTGCATGCGCGCGGCTTCAAGCTCGGCGTCGCCTCCAGCGACAATGAGCGCTCGATCCGCCAGACGGCCAAGCGCTTCGGCTTTGCCGATTACATCGATTACGTCGCCGGCTACGACAGCGGCCACGGCACCAAGCCGGAGCCAGGCATGGTGCTCGGCTTCTGCGCGGCAACCGGTCTCGATCCCTCTGAAGTCGCTGTCGTCGGCGACAACAACCACGATCTGCACATGGGCCGCAACGCCAAGGTGGGGCTGACGGTCGCGGTTTTGACCGGTACCGGATCGCGGGAATCGCTCGCCGCCGCCAGCGATCATTGCCTCAACGATATCACCGAACTCGAAGGGCTGCTGCCCGACCTGCAGTTCGCCTGATCGACCAAAGGCTTGCTTTTTCTTGAAAATTGCCTTCTCTTTTCGCCGGGTTAGGGGTGACGTCCGCGTGGAGCGGAGCGGTGGCGCGAAAGGCAGGACGGCAAAGATGGTATCCGAAGCGCCACCGTTTTGGTGGACGAAAGCCGATTGGCGCGCCTGGACGCTTTATCCGATCTCCTTTCTTTACGGCCGCATCTCGGGCTATCGCATGGTCAACGCCAAGCGCGCCTCCGTGCCGGTCCCCGTCATCTGCGTCGGCAATTTCACCGTCGGCGGCGCCGGCAAGACACCGACCGCGATCGCCATTGCCCGCGCGGCCAAGGCCAAGGGCCTGACCCCTGGCTTCCTCAGCCGAGGATATGGCGGCTCGCTCGATGTGACGACCGTGGTCGACGCCGGCCACCATCGCGCCGTGGCCGTCGGCGACGAACCGCTGCTTCTCGCCCGCGAGGCGCTCACCGTCATTTCCCGCCGCCGTGTCGAGGGCGCCAAGCGCCTCGTTAAGGAAGGCGCCGACCTGATCATCATGGATGACGGCTTCCAGAGCGCGCGCCTCGCCATCGACTACGCGCTGCTCGTCATCGACGCCACGCGCGGCCTCGGCAACGGCCACATCGTCCCGGGTGGCCCGGTGCGCGCGCCGATCAAGCTGCAGCTGCGCTACGCAACAGCACTTCTGAAGGTCGGCGCGGGCGCTGCCGCCGACCAGATCGTGCGCATCGCGGCGCGCGCCGCCAAACCCTATTTCACCGCCTCCGTCACCGTCTCCGATGGCGCCGACTTGAAGGGTCGCCGGGTGCTGGCCTTCGCCGGCATCGCCGATCCCTCGAAATTCTTCCGCACGGTCGACAGCATCGGCGCCGAAACCATCGCCCGCCGCTCTTTCGGCGATCACGAGCACCTCACCGACGACGAGATCGACGACATCCTCGAAACCGCCGCCCGCGACGACCTCCAGATCGTCACCACCTCCAAGGACTTCGTGCGCCTCACCGGTCATCACGGCAAGGCCGAGACGCTGGCGTCCAAGTGCCAGGTCATCGAGGTGGAAATGACCTTCGAGGACCATCTGGCCCCAAGCCTGATCATCGAACGCGCGCTCGATGCCTGCAGGGAACGGCGGCTGAAGGAGATGGCGGCGGGGTAGGGGCGTTAACGGGCGTTCTGCCGTGCAACACCCCCCTCTGTCCTGCCGGACATCTCCCCCACAAGGGGGGAGATCGACTCGCGGCTAAGGTCTACGCCAAACAATCAAGGTTGAAGCGAGCGGGCACGCCCAGCCAATCTCCCCACTTGTGGGGGAGATGCCCGGCAGGGCAGAGGGGGTAATTTTTGCGCCACGCCTGCCTGTTGCAACCCGCGCTCGATGCCCACGTCGTCACCCCCCACCCCACATCACATGTCGGATGCCGTCGCCCCTAATCGTCTCTACAATAGGTTCAACATGGAGGAGACGTCATGCCCCGCTATCTGGTAGCCATTCACCATCCCGACGATTACGACCCCGCCGTTTCGGAAGACGAGGCGATGCATCGGGCGATCGATGCGCTGAACGATGAGATGATCGCGGCCGGCATCCGGCTCTTCGTCGGCGGCCTGCATCGGGCGGGCACCGCCAAGTCCTTGCGCGCCGATGCCGATGGAACCGTGTCGGTGAGCGACGGTCCCTATCTCAAGACCAGCGAGCATGTCGGCGGTTTCTGGGTGCTGGAGGCGGATGGAATGGACGATGCGCTGGCCTGGGGCCGTAAGGCTGCCATTGCTTGTCGGGCTCCTGTCGAGGTTCGGGCGTTTCACTGATTGTCATCGTGCCGTGTGGCACCCCCCTCTGTCCTGCCGGACATCTCCCCCACAAGGAGGGAGATTGGCTGGGCTTGGCCGCTCGCTCAACCTTCATTGTTTGGCGTAGACCTCACCACTGGCGGATCTCCCCACCTGTGGGGGAGATGCCCGGCAGGGCAGAGGGGGGTAATCCTGGCTCCAGCCTCTCGAACAGGCCGCCTACTCCACCACCCCAAACACCGGCCCATACCCGCCATGCCAGGAAAAATCGCTGCGCCCCAATTCGCCGCTATAGAACCCCGCACCACCACCGCCATCCAGAAACAGCGCATCGGCACACTGCAGGTGATCGCGGAAAAGCCGCGCGAAATCGTGGAAATTGACCGGATCATCGCTGACGACAAACCGCACCATCCCATCCGCGCAGACGCCAACGCCGCTCCGCCGCGTCCGGTCGCTGGAGCCGACGATGAAGATCGGGTTGATCTTGTTTGCAATCACCAGCATCGGCCCCGACTGCGTGGCAAGCCGGACGTCGGGGCGCTGCGTCTCAAACGTCGCGGTCGGCAGGATGCCCGCGCCCTTGTCGCCGATAAAGAATATGCCATTGGGGTTCTTGTAGAAGTTCGGCACCGGCCCGCTCGCCTTGGGTGCCTTGACGCTCGCCACCGGCCGCAACTCCCAGCCATCTTCGACGTAAAGCCCGATCGGCGAGAAATCTTCGTGATACATCCCGGCATTGAGCGCGAAGACGAGCGTCTTGCCTTTGGCGGTCATGGCGTCGGCGATGCCGGGGAAGGAGCGGTAGGGCGCCCCGTCGTCGCCCTTCCAGAGGAGACGCAGATCCGCCTTGGCGGGATCGACGGTGCAGATCACGTAGTTGGTGTTCTCGACTGTTTCCGGCGCGCAAGGTCCGGCAAGCACAGGCTGGGTGGAACCGAATACGGCGCCCAGCAGAATAGCCATCCCGGTGAGGGCGGCGGAGAGCAGGCCGGATGAGCGGATAGGCACCGGTTCTCGTCCTTTGCGGTGTGAGAAAGGTCGCGGCGAGCCAGTTTAGCTCTTGCGCGCTTCCAGGCGCCGGCGGTCGCGCTCGACCGTCTGGAAGCCCATCGGCGTCAGGCGGAACTGCCGCTTCTGGAATTCGCCGCGGATTTCGACGAACCCCTGCGCTTCGGCTTCATAGAGCGTCTTCAGCCCCATCTCCTTGGGCGGTGTCTGCCAATCCCGGCCAACGGCGCTGTGCAGCAATGCGAGGATCTTGATCATCATTTTCTCCATGGCCGAGGCGCGGCTTCCGCCGTCCCGCCAATGCCATCAGGCGAGCGATCAGCGCTTCTGGTTCGGCAGTACGCCGGCGCGCTTGTCGGCCTCGAAGGAGGAGACGGCGTCGGCATAGGGCTCCTGGCGGGCGACGCTCCAGTAGCGCAGTTCATCGAGCGGGATCTGCTTGCCCGTCATGGCGCAGACGACGTACGAACCCGGCGACAGGATCTGAAAATCCGCATCGAGATAGCGTATCTTCGCTTCGCGGTTTCCGTTTCCTTCAAACAAGTTCATGCGCTCCAATCCTTAAAGCCAATCCTCAAACGAGGCCGTCATCGGATTGCCATAACCCGCAACAGCCGCCATTGCCAGCGTTTTCAGCTCCGGCCGAACAGCCGCTCGATGTCGGAAAGCTTGAGCTCGATATAGGTCGGCCGGCCGTGATTGCACTGTCCGGAGCCCGGCGTCACCTCCATCTGGCGCAACAGCGCGTTCATCTCCTCCGGCCGCAGCCGCCGTCCGGAGCGCACCGATCCGTGGCAGGCCATGGTCGCCGCCACATATTCGAGCTTGGCCGAAAGCCCCGAGGCCGTATCCCACTCGGCGATCTCGTCGGCCAGCTGCCTGATCAGCCCGGATGCATCGACCTCGCCGAGCATCGCCGGCGTCTCGCGCACCGCGATCGCGCCGGGCCCAAAGCGCTCGATGCCAAGCCCGAGCTCGCCGAACTCCGATGAGAACTGCATCAGCCGGTCGCAATCCTCTTCCGGCAGGTCAATGATCTCGGGGATCAGCAGCACCTGCGAGGCCAATCTCTTGGAATGCAGCGCCTTGCGCATCGCCTCGAACACCAGCCGCTCATGCGCCGCGTGCTGGTCGACGATCACGAGACCTGTCTCTGTCTGCGCCACGATATAGTTCTCGTGCAGCTGCGCGCGCGCCGCGCCAAGCGGAAACCGCGACGGTGCCTCGGCCTCGGAAACAGGAGAGGGCGCCGCCCAGGACGAGGTCTGCGCAGTCTCGGCCCGCGCCGTCGGCATGGTCAGCCCGTCGAACGAGGCCTGTGGCCGCTCGCCGAAGCCGTTGCCGACAGGGCGCTGATAGGATGGCGAATATGAGGACGAGCCGGCAGGTGCGGAGGAGAATGGTCGCGATGGCGAGGTCTCGGCGCTCCAAGGTTGCTGCGGCTGCTGCTGCGGCCGATAGCCATTCGGCTGGAAGCCGGGGCGGAAGGCGCGCAGCATGCCGTCGGCGCCTGTGGTCGCCGCCCGGCTGCCGTCGCGCGCCAGGGCTTCGCGGATCGCGCCGACGATCAGCCCGCGCACCAGCTGCGGATCGCGGAAGCGGACATCCGATTTGGCCGGATGCACGTTGACGTCGACAAGCGCCGGATCGAGCCCGATCGACAGCACCGCCACCGCGTAGCGTCCCGATGGGATCGTCTCGGCATAGGCGCCGCGGATCGCCGAGAGCACCAGCTTGTCCTGCACCGGCCTGCCGTTGACGAAGGCATATTGATGCGCCGCGTTGCCGCGATTGAAGGTCGGCACGCCTGCAAAGCCTGTGAGCGTCACGTCCTCGCGCTCGGCATTGATCTCGATCGCGTTGTCGCGGAAATCCTTGCCGAGGATCTGCGCCATGCGCGCCAGATGATCCTCGCCGGTCGCCGGAAATTCCAGCGTCGTGCGGTCGGTGCCCGAGAGCACGAAGCGCACCTGCGGGAAGGCGATCGCCATGCGCTTGACGATCTCGGTGATCGCGGCGGCCTCGGCCTTCTCCGTCTTCAGAAACTTCAGCCGCGCCGGCGTCGCGAAGAACAGGTCGCGCACCTCGACGATGGTGCCGGGGTTGAGCGCCGAGGGCCTGAGATGCTGCAGCTTGCCGCCGGCCACCGAAATCTCCGCCCCGCCATCGCTGTCGCGGCGGCGGCTCGAAATCGTCAGCCGCGCCACCGAGCCGATCGAGGGCAGCGCCTCGCCGCGAAAGCCGAGCGTGGAGATATCGTCGAGCGTATCGGTGATCTTCGAGGTGCAATGCCGACGCACGGCAAGCTCGAGATCGCGCTCGTCCATGCCCGAACCGTTGTCGGTGACGCGCAGCAGGCTCTTGCCGCCGCCGGATGTGGCGATCTCGATGCGCGTAGCACCCGCGTCCAGCGCGTTCTCGATCAATTCCTTGGCGGCACTCGCGGGCCGTTCGATGACCTCACCGGCGGCGATTTGGTTGATGAGCGTTTCGGAAAGCTGCTTGATCGACATGCAGCCATTTTTGCGGATTCGGGCGCGTGAGGGAAGGGTGAAAACGACGATCTCGGGGCTTGTCCAGACCCTAGGATTCCGCTGCTTAATGTTAAGCACGCCTTAAGACAAAACTGGCATTTTGCCGATAATACCCCGCCGCAAATGCAATCCATTCGGACAGATGTAGGACGCGCAAGTATGAGTGCCGGTCGCGATCAAGCGGACACAGCCCCGCAGGAGGGCGCGGTTGAGACCGCGGCTGGCCTCCAGGCGGCGCTGTTCGACGCGGTCTGCGAAAGCCTGTCTTCCGCCTTCATCGTCTATGACAAGACCGATCACATCGTCTTTTGCAGCCGGCAGGTCCTCGATTTCTTCCCGATCTGTGCCGATCTCTTGCAGCCCGGAACGCGGCTTCGCGATTTCCTCGGCGCCATCTACGAGACCGGCATCCGCAGCCGCTCGGCCGGCAAGCAGGGCGCGCTCAGCCGCGAGGACTGGCTGTCGCAGAAGATCGCCACGCATTGGCGCGAGCGCTATGAGGCGGTCGAGCGCTACGGCAACGATTGCTGGGTCGGCTTCCAGAAGCGTCGGCTCGCCAATGGCTATGGCGTCTGCGTCATCTCCGATATCTCGGAGGTGAAGAAGCGCGAGGAGCAGTGGCGGCTCGATCTGGAGCGCGTGCAGCTCACCGAGGATATCCTCGACAACCTGCCATTCCCGCTCTTCGTCAAGGACCGCAACCTCACCTACGTCGCCGTCAACGTCGCCTTCTGCGATAAGTACCAGACGACGGCCGATGAGGTGCTGGGCCGCAAGAGCACGGAACTCTTCTCGCCCGAAGTGGCCGCACGCTTCGAGGAAAGCGATCGCCATGTCCTCGAAACCGGCGAAATGTCGGTCGTGCGCCAGCGCCAGATCGCCCGCGATGGCTCGGAGCGCGAAATCATCTCGCGCAAGCACCGCATCGGCAAGCCGGGACGCTATTTCCTGGTCTCGACCATGCAGGACCTGCCGCGCGAGGGCGGCGATCTCGAGGAATTCGAGAAGGCATCGAGCGTCACGACATCGGCCAAGAGCACCTACCGTCGCGCCTATGTTCCGATGGACGGCGGCAGCGAGCGCCGCGAGCCGGCCGCCATGGAAGCCATCGTGCCCGAGAATTTCTCCGGCCGCCGCATCCTCGTTGTCACCGGCGATATCGCCGCCGAGACCGCAGCACTTCGAACGCTGGCCAAATATGGCTTCGAAGCCTGCTCGGTGCGCAATGAGGACGAGCAGGAGCAGTTCCTGGAGATCGCCTCGTCGGCCGGCCTGTCGCTCGATCTCGTCATCATCGACAACCAGATGGGCATGCGCTGCCTGGAGCTCGCCGAACAGTACGGCATCTCGTCGCTGGTGATGGATGGCTTCCAGATCTCCACCGAGCTCACTTTCCAGATCGCCCGCCATTTCAACCGCAACAATCGCGGCGCCATGACGGACCGGATCGACGGCGACTGGGAGATCAGCACGTCGGACGAGCAGCTTGAGCTCGATGTTCTGGTGGCTGAGGACAACGATATCAACCAGATCGTCTTCTCGCAGATCCTTGAAGGTCTCGGCTACCGCTACCGCATCGCCGCCACTGGCGACGAAGCCGTACGCATGTGGACCGAGCACCGGCCGAAGGTCGTGCTGATGGATATCTCGCTGCCGGGCTTCAACGGTTTCGAAGCCGCCCGCCTGATCCGTCAGGTGGAGGGCGATGGCACACGCACCCCCATCATCGGTGTGCTCACCCAGGCCTTCGAGCGCGACCGCGCCGAATGCGCCAATGCCGGCATGGACGACGTGATCATGAAGCCGGTCAGCCCGGACATCCTGGAGACGGTTTTCCAGAAATTCATGCAGCCGGAAGCGCAGCGGGCCTCTCTTTAGGCTCTGATGGCGGTCAACTCCCCAATTCTTGGGAGGCAATTCACGATGATCCAGGGTTGTCGAATATCGAATTTTTAAGACTTGCCCGCCATTCTGCCGGGTATTGGGGAAGCTCTGGATCAGAATGATGATGTTGGCGGATATGCCATTGGCACCGGTAAGCCAGAACGAGCTTCAGACGATGGCCTATACCGACCCGCTGACCGGGCTCGGAAACCGCTATCGCATGCGTGACCGTATCGCCCAGATCTCGGCCGAACGCGCCGACGATCCGGCGCCCTTCACCATCGGTATCGCCAATCTCGATAGCTTCAAGCCGATCAACGATCTCTTCGGCTCGGCCGCCGGCGACGAAATTCTCTGCCAGGTCGCCCACCGCCTGAAAGCCTGCATTCCCGATGGCGCCGTCGTCACGCGCCATGATGGCGACGAGTTCGCCTTCGTCCTGCCGCTGGTCTTCGAGCGCGCCAGCGCCGAAAAATTCGGCCAGATGATCCGCGAGGTCCTGTCGGCACCCTACGATCTCGGCGACCGCAACGTCCGCCTCTCGGCATCATTCGGCTTCGCCATCTATCCCTTCGCGGGCGAGGAGTTCGAGGAACTCTTGAAGAGCGCCGAGACCGCGCTCTATCGTTCCAAGCGCCGCGGCCGCAGCCAGATCACCGTCTATTCGCGCGAGATCGCGCAGGAGATGAAGCGCGCCACGCAGCTTGAGCAGGCGCTTCGAAACGCCATCATCTCCGATGCCATCGACGTTCATTTCCAGCCGATCGTCTCGCTCGCCACCAGCCAGGTCCTCGGCTTCGAGGCATTGGCCCGCTGGAACGACCCGGATCTCGGCTTCGTTTCGCCCGGCGTCTTCGTGCCGCTCGCCGAAGAACGCGGCTTCATCGATGCGCTCTCGGAAGCGCTGCTGCGCAAGGCGGCGGAAGCCGCACTCTCCTGGCCGCGCGAAATGTTCCTGTCGTTCAACCTCTCGTCCGCGCAGCTGATGGACCCTGGCACCAGCGCCAACGTGCTCTCCATCCTCGGCCGCGTCGGCTTCGATCCGCACCGTCTCGAACTCGAAATCACCGAGACCGCCGTCATGGGCTCGGCCGATACCGCAAACCGCATCATCGCCGACCTGCGCCAGGCGGGCGTGCGAATCTCGCTGGATGACTTCGGCACCGGCCAGTCCAGCCTCGGCCGCCTGCGCGATTTCATGTTCGACAAGATCAAGATCGATCGCGCCTTCGTCTCGCGCATCAACTCCGACCGCGCCTCCGAGCATATCATCAAAGCGATCCTGACCATGTGCGAAGGCCTCGATCTCGAAGTCGTCGCTGAAGGCATCGAGGATTATTCGGAGGCCGCGAAACTGCGCATGCTCGGCTGCGGCATGGGGCAGGGCTATTATTTCGGCAAACCCGCCGACGCCATCGCGACGCTCAGGTTCCTGCACGAGAACGAATACGACACCGGCGAACGGGCGATGGCGTAAGCTCCGGCCGTTACTTTATCAGCGCAAAGAGGCCTGCCGTGGCCGCGATTGCGGCGAGCACGACGCCGAGAATGATGCAGACCAC
The DNA here is from genome assembly GCF_017741935.1 of Rhizobium sp. 16-449-1b. Classification (GTDB taxonomy): domain Bacteria; phylum Pseudomonadota; class Alphaproteobacteria; order Rhizobiales; family Rhizobiaceae; genus Rhizobium. Next base: position 240,891 of record NZ_JAGHMH010000003.1, read on the forward strand.
ATTAATGATCCAACCCTGATCGGGTTTGGAATCGAGCTTGCTGTCGATACGCGCCAGCTGTCCGAGCACTGTGTTCAGCGTCGAGCGCATGTCATCGGCAATGGCTTCAAGCTTGGCGACGCGATTTTCCATGTGGTCCATTGTGCCACCTCCGCTGCCTGACTTCAATGATCTCCACATACCACAAAAGCCGATGGCGCCCTCTCGGACGCCATCGGTTACGCATGCACTGCGACTAACGATGCAGTGTTTACTTGGCTGTCGTGGAGCCGGTTGCGGTGTTGTCCATCGCACCCGGAGCCGGGGCCTTTTCGGCCGACTGCATCTGCAGCGTCTTGAATTCCGGCGCTGCCTTCAGCGTTTCGGCCGTTTCCGAGGTGGTCAGCTTGACGCTGCCATCCGTCGTGTTCTGGGCCACGGTGATCTTTTCCATCGGCACGGCGACGTTCTTTTCGCCGATGCCAAGGAAGCCGCCGACACCGATCACGGCTGCAACAAGGCCGCCATCCTTCTTCATGATCAGGTCGTTGACGTTACCAATGCTTTCGTTCGTGCCGTTATAGACGGCCTGACCGATATAGGTGTTGGCGCTGACCTGATCCGCGGACTGCTCCGTCAGATAGGTGCCGCCGCCGGCCTGTGCGGTATCGGTGGTGGCGGCCGGTGCAGGCGCCTGAGCGGCATCACCTGCCGGCTTCATGGCATCCGGCTTCGGCGCTGCCGGGTCGGCCGGTGCCGACATGGACGGTGCGCTCGGCGACGCTGGCTGGGTCGCGCTCTGCGAGAAAGCGACCGGTGCGAAGGCCGTGGCAAACAGGGCGCCAGCGGCAACGGTGGTGAGAAGTTTGCGTGTCATATCGTACCTACTTTCAGTGTCCTTGGGTGATCTCTGGCCGCGCTTTTCTCTTCTAGCGAGAGCTGTGTCGGCTCGGCCGGTTCGTGAAGTAAATGAATGGGTTGGCTAATAGTTCCCAGAAAAATACACGCAGAAACTGACGGAATTTTCGGAACTTTTCCGGCGCTGGGACGGCGCGGGTGCAAGATCATCGCGCGCTCGCAACGCAAAAGGGCGCCCCGAGGGACGCCCTTTAAAGCACATCCTGTAAGATGCGTCAGAGAATGTAGGCCGCGTCGAAAACGCCGCGGACGCTGACGCCGAGCTCAAGCAGGGCGCCGGCATCCGGCTGGTTGGCGCGGGCTACGTCGTCCAGGCCTTCCCAGGCGGTGGTGACCGCCAGCCGGTCGGCATCCGGGCCGATGAAGGCAGGGCAGGAGGGCTGTGCAGCGGGCACCTTGTAGCGGGCGATGCGCAGGCCATCGGGGCTATAGCGATCGACGGTGCCGGCACCCCAGCGCGCGTTCCAGATATAGCCGTCGGCATCGACCACGGAGCCGTCGATCCCGCCGTCTTCTTCCATGCTGTCGACAAGCACGATCGGCTCGCCGGTCGGCAGGCCGGTCTCGCGATCGACCATCACCCGCATCAGCCGGCTGAGATGCGTATCGGTGAAATAGCCGACAGAGCCATCGGGCGAAAAGCAGATCGAGTTCGGAATGGTGATACCGCCGAAGAGCTTCGTCACCTTGCCGCGCGCCACATGATAGATCGCGCCGGCCTGGGTTTCGGCACGCTTGCTCATCGTGCTGATCCACAGGCTGCCCGAGGGATGCATGCGCCCGTCGTTGGAGCGGTTCTCCGGCCGGTCGTTTTCGAGTGCGGCATAAAATGTCAGGCCGCCGCTTTCGATATCGCGCACGAACAGGCCCTGCTCGGTCGCGAGCAACTGCCGCCCGGCGTCGATCCGCGCCAGCACGCTCGCCATCACAGGCAGCGTGTGCACCTTCTTCTCTTCGGTCGAGAGGTTCAGCTCGTGCAATTCCTTGCCGAGAATGTTGAACCACCAGATGGTATTGGTATCGGGATCGTAGGTCGGTCCTTCACCCAGCACCGAATTGGTGCTCGACAAAGTCCGCCCCGCGAACTCATGAATGTCGGTCATACGCTCAAGCTCCCACTGCTGCATCGTATGCGTAAATGGTTGCCTTGGCGCGCTCGGCAACCTCAGCGACAGTCATTCCCGGCTTGTAGATGCTCGTGCCGAGACCGAAGGCCAGGATTCCGGCCTTGGTGTACTCGGCGAAATTCTTGTCGGAGACGCCACCAACGGCCGCGATCGTCAGTTCCGGCGGCAGGATGGCGCGGATCGCCGTGATGCCGGATGGGCCAAGCACGCTGGCCGGGAAAAACTTCAGGCCGGTGGCGCCGGCGCGCGCCGCAGCAAGCGCTTCCGTGGGAGTGAAGACGCCGGGCATCGTCACCATGCCGTAGTCGCGGGCGCGGATGATGACGTCAGGCTCGACATTCGGCGTCACCAGCAGCTTGCCGCCGGCATTGTGCAGGCTGTCCACCGCCTCGGTCGTCAAAACGGTGCCGGCGCCGATCAGCACGTCGGCGGGCGCCATCTTGGCGGCGATCTCGATCGACTTGAACGGCTCTGGCGAATTCAGCGGAATCTCGATCGCGGTCAGGCCGTTTTCGATCAGCGCGCCGACGACGCCTTCGGTCTCCTCGGGCTTGATCCCACGCAGGATGGCGATCAGCGGGCGCTTCATGGCGGGGAAGGGGATGCGGTTCATCGCTCTGTTCTTTCTTGATTGGGCTTAGTTGGGCCAGATGGCGTTTGCAGCGGCCGAAAGGCCGGCAAGCACCGCCGTATCGGCATCGATAGTCGTGACGTTGAGGGAGAGCGCTTTGAAGGCGGTCTCATAAAGCTTCTGCAGGCGACCGGAGGCGACGAGCGCGATCGGCGTGTCGTTGGCAGCATCGGCCAGCGCGCCAGAGATTTCCAGGCCGATCAGCGTGCCCGATATCCGCGCCTGCGCCGCCGATGCGGTCATGCCGTGCAGCAGCTGGCCGGAGCGGGCCGTGAACAACAGGTTGGTCGCCATCTGCGGCTGGCGGAAGGCGGTCGAGACCGATGCCTTGAAGGCGGAGTTGTCGGCCGGCGATTGCTCGGCGCCGGCAACCGCATGCGACAGGATTGTATGCTTGGTGATCGCGTCGAAGAGCTCACCCGTCATAAAGGTGGAGAAGCCGATGACCTCGCCTTCCTGCACATGAACCCACTTGGAATGTGTACCAGGCATGCAGACGGCCTGCGCACCCGTGCTGTCTGGGCCAAGCGTGCCGAGCAGCTGGGTCTCTTCGCCGCGCATCACATCGGGCGATGCCCGGTCGCGCTGGGCAAGACCCGGCAGAATGCGGATGTCGCGGCTCTGACCGGGCACCGGCACGGCGCCGGTCAGGATCGCCGACAGCGATGTGGGGACGTCGACATAACCGGCCTCGACCCAGCCCTGCTTGGCGCCGGCCATGCCGCAGACGATGGCGGGAATATCGGCGGGCGCATCGACCTTGGCCAGATGCTTGGCCAGCACCTCGGCGAAACCGGTCTTGGCCGCCGTCGTCATGCCCTCGTCGCTGCGGCTTTCATTCAGCACGCTGCCATCGCTGCCGATCAGCCACAGCCGGAAGCTGCTCGTGCCCCAGTCGACCGCGATATATCGGGGTGTTGTCATCAGAAAATGCCTCCATCGACAATAAGGGACTGCGCCGTCACTGCGGAGGCGCCGTCGGATGCTAGAAACAGGCAGGGCCCGACGATGGCGTCGGCCTGCAAAACGCGTTTGATGCACTGCCGCTCGATCATGCCGGCAATGCCTTCTTCGGTCAGCCACAGCTTCATCTGCCGCTCGGTAACGATCATGCCCGGCAGGATGCAGTTGACGCGGATGTTGTCGGGGCCGAGCTTGCCCGCCAGGCTCTTCGTCAGCCCGATGATTGCCGCCTTGGCCGTCGTGTAGGCCGGGAAGTCGGGCATGTTCAGCATGAAGGCGATCGACGACATGTTGATGATCGCCCCGCCGCCGGCCTCCCGCATCGATGGCGCCACAGCCTGCGCCGCGAAGAACACGTGCCGCAGGTTGGTCGCCTGGTTGTTGTCCCAGTATTCGGGCGTCACCTGGTCGAAATCATGCCGGTCGTCGCGCGCCGCGTTGTTGACGAGCACGCCGATCGGGCCGGAATGGGCGACGATCGCCTCGATGGTCGCGCGGATCGCCGCGACATCGCGCAGATCGGCATGGTGGAAGCGCACCGGATGCAGGCTGTCGCGCGACAGGCGGTCGACCAGCGCGTGGCTCTCCTCCTCGGCGATGTCGATGAAGGAGACCTTGGCGCCCTGGCGCGCGAACCCCTCGACGATCGCGGCACCTATGCCGGAGCCGCCGCCCGTCACCACCACGCTTCGGTCCCTGAATTCGGGATATTGCGCTCCAAGCTCCGCCACCACTATCCTCCCGATAGTTCCATTATTCAGAACTCAATTTGACTATATGGAATTATCGGATTAGCCTTGGGTCTCTGTCAAGGCATGAGGGCCAGCATGGGCGCGACTGATGGCGACATCATGGATAAAAATGAGGCCGCGGACAAACGCGAGACGGGTACGCTCGGCAAGCTGATGGTGCTGCTCGATATCGTGACGCACGCCGAAAGCCCAATGCGTTTCACCGATATTCTTGCGGTCGCCGGCCAGCCCCGCGGCACTCTGCATCGTCAGCTTGGCCATCTCACCGAGGAAGGCCTGCTGGAAGTGCTGGCCGACGGCCGCTACGCACCTGGCCTGCGCCTTCTCGATCTCGCCTCGCGCAGCTGGGCGCGCAACGAGTTCCGGCTGATTGCCGAGCCGCATCTGAACGCCCTGCAGCAGCTGACCGGCGAAACCGTGCATCTCGGCGTCCTGCGCGGCGCCTCCGTCATCTATCTCGACAAGGTCGAGGGAAGCCAGCCCGTCCGAATGTACTCGCAGATCGGCAACGCCTCGCCCATCTATTGCACCGGTGTCGGCAAGGCGGCGCTGTCGGCGCTGCCGGACGATCGGCTGGACGCGATCATATCAAGCGTATCGTTCCAGCGGTTCACGGAACACACGTTGACGCCGGAGACGCTGCGCCGCGAGATGACCGACATTCGCCGTTCGGGCAATGCCTTCGACCGCGAGGAACACGAGGTCGGCATCCGCTGTGTCGCGGCCCCCGTCTACTCCGAGGACCTGTCCTTCGTCGGCGGCGTTTCCGTGACCGGACCGGCCTATCGGCTGACATTTGAGCGCTTGGAGGAGTGGGCGCTGCCCGTCCGTCGGGCCGCTGAAAGCATCATGAGCGGCATGCGGATCGGCCTTGGCCCGCGCCGCTGACATGCCGCCAATTTGACAATCGTCAAATCCAGGGGTGCTTTGTCACCTTTCGTACGGAAATATGCTCATTTTCAGTGGCTGGGCATATTGTGATTTTGTGAAGAATCGTCACAATTGCCAGTTGTCAATCCCCAGTCCTGGGGTGTAGTGCCGTAGGCTATATTGACGGCGATGCTGCCGTCGGCATGCGACCTGAGCAGGCCACTTATGACGTTCCTGATTTTTTGAGCTGATGACACCATGAACCCTTTGCCGCATTCGACTTCCGTGAACGTGTACGTAAACGAGGTATCTGGATTAAACACCCAGTTCGATATCTTTCGTTTCATGAAGAGGCTGACGGAAGCCTACCGGGTTCGCGCCTTCATGGTGCTCAATCTTCCCTCGGCCACTGCACGCGATCTGCAGAGCAACACGGTTATCACCAACTGGCCGGCCGAGTTGCTCTCGGCCTATGATCACGAGGCGCTGCTGACCAACAGTCCCGTCATGGGCAAGCTGCGCTCGTCGACCGTTCCGTTCTTCAACGACCTGTCGAAGGCGAAGCTGGATCGATCGGACGGCAAGTCTGGCATCGTCATGGCTTTGTTCGAGCGCTTCCGGATGATGCGCTGCGCCTATTTCCCGACGCATGATCCCTCCGGCGCCCGCGGGGCGGTGTCCTTCTCCGGCGATCGCGAGCCCTTCGCGCCAGAGGAGATGCTGGAGCTTCATTATATCTCGACGCATGTCTTCGACAGGCTGGCCGAGATCCGCGCGCTCGACAACCGGGTGGTCGACGCCCTGACAGACCGCGAGATCGACTGCCTCAACTGGACCGCCGCCGGCAAGACCAGCGTCGAGATCGCCGATATCCTTGGTCTCTCCGAGCATACGGTCAATCACTACCTCAACCGCGCCACCAAGAAGCTCGATACGGTCAATCGCACCCAGGCCGTTGCCAAGGCGTTGCGCATCGGCCTGATCAAGTAGCTGCCCAAATACTGTGCGCTATTGTCGCAGCAGCCTAAAAATTGCGCCAGGGTGCCGGCCATCCAGCCTCTTTTGCTGCGGATAGGGCCAGATTCGGTGCCATTTCGAATTGGCACGCTTTCTGCTTCCTAATTGTCAGCGGTCCAGAGGGGACTTGGCAACGACGCCATATTAAAGGCGCGACCTTCAACCCGCCGCTCGATCCCGGCAGCCCTGTGCGCTGGACATCGAGCGGCGGGTTGTTGTTTTTGGGATACGCCTCCCGGCCTATAAGCGCGGGCTTATGCATTTTTCCCTCAATTCTGACTGGTCTTTCAGATCTGACGCCCTAGAAACCCCTTATCCACTTGGGTGACCGTTGAGCCATCAGGGCGAAAGCCCGGCGGACTTGATGGCTCAGCGGTCTCCTTTGGAAACTCCCCCCTTCTTCCCAGGTTCTTGCCTGGCGCCGATTTTGTTTGGCGATCACTTCGCGCTCCTCTATCTACAGAGCCAGATAAGGGTGTGAGGACGATATGACTGAAGTCACCAAGGAACAGGTGCTGGAAACGCTGGCAACGGTGCGCGGCCCCGATCTCGAACATAATATTGTCGAGCTCGGCATGGTCTCCGATGTGTTCATTTCGGATGGCAAGGTCTACTTCTCCATTACCGTCCCCGCCGAGCGCGCCAAGGAGCTGGAGCCGCTGCGGCTCGCCGCCGAGCGCGTCATCAAGGAAATGCCCGGCGTCAAGGGCGCGCTGGTTGCGCTGACCGCCGACAAGAAAGGCGCGCCATCGGGCGCTGCCGCCTCCCGCACGCCACCGCAGGCTGGACATGGCCACGCCGGTCATGGTCATGAGGGTCACTCGCATGCCCAGCCGCAGCAGCGCGCCGGCAAGATCGGCGTGCCCGGGATCGGCGCCATCGTCGCGGTCGCCTCCGGCAAGGGCGGCGTCGGCAAGTCCACCACATCGGTCAACCTCGCGCTCGGCCTGCAGGCCAACGGCCTGCGCGTCGGCATTCTCGACGCCGATATTTACGGCCCCTCCATGCCACGCCTCCTGCAGATCTCCGGCCGCCCCACACAGACCGATGGCCGCATCATCAATCCCATGGAGAATTACGGTCTCAAGGTCATGTCGATGGGCTTCCTCGTCGATGAGGAAACCGCGATGATCTGGCGCGGCCCGATGGTGCAATCGGCGCTGATGCAGATGCTGCGCGAAGTCGCCTGGGGCGAGCTCGACGTTCTCGTCGTCGACATGCCGCCCGGTACCGGCGACGCGCAGCTGACCATGGCCCAGCAGGTGCCGCTCGCCGGCGCCGTCATCGTCTCGACGCCGCAGGATCTGGCGCTCATCGATGCCCGCAAGGGGCTGAACATGTTCAAGAAGGTGGAAGTGCCGGTTCTCGGCATCGTCGAGAACATGAGCTACTTCATCGCCCCCGATACCGGCGCGCGCTACGATATCTTCGGCCATGGCGGCGCCCGCGCCGAAGCCGAGCGCATCGGCGTGCCCTTCCTCGGCGAAGTGCCGCTGACGATCAACATCCGCGAAGCCTCCGACGCCGGCACGCCGCTGGTCGCCAGCGAGCCGAACGGCATCGTCGCCGGCATCTATCGCGACATCGCCGCCAAGGTCTGGGCGCAGCTTGAACAGAAGCCGCAGCGTGCCGCTCCCGCTATCGTATTCGAGTAAAGTGTGCCGTTTCAGGGCGTGCGGCTAGACTCCCAATTGCGGGCAAAATGTGATCAAACAACGCAGTTCACGTAAGATGTCTTGATTCTTGCGTGGCTTTCCGTCATATGGCGCGCCGTCGCCATGAGGGCGGCGTGTGCGAATGCTCGATGATAGCCAGCCCTGCAGCGGCGAATGCCAGCTGCATGTTCGGAGTTCTCTTGTCGATCGAAGGATTGGTGACTGCGATGCGGTTGAGCATAGTGCATACCCGAGCTTCGGCCGGCTATGACGGGATATTGATGAACATTCTTCAGCCGCTTTCGTTAATCTCGAAGACTTGCAGCTTGAGCGCCGCTTTATCAGGCGCTTCGCGGAAGGTTTTTTGATGCGAACGGCGATGGCCCTCACAGCCCTGGATCACGGGAGATACGCCCGGTGATCACTGCCTATTGCTCCAATTGCCAATCGGTCGAACTCGGTGACCTCACCAAGGTCGATACCATGCGCGACGATATCGTCTGGATCGACATGATCGAGCCGACGCGCGAGGAAGAGGCCTATGTCGAGAAGGCGCTCGGCATCGAGGTGCCGACCCGCGAAGACCTCAAGGACATCGAGCCCTCAGCCCGTCTTTACACCGAAGGCGACGCCGTCTTCATGACCGCCTCGCTGGTCTGGAAGGCCGAGACCGATGCACCGGTGCTGACGGATGTCGCCTTCATCCTCGCCGGCAAGCGGCTGATCACCATCCGCTACGCGCAGCCCAAATCCTTCGCGCTCTTCATCGCAGCGCTCCACCGCATTCCCGCCCACTGGCGCAACGGCGCCTCGCTTCTGGCAAAGCTGTTCGAGACCATCATCGATCGCACGGCCGAGATCCTCGAAATCTCGGTCGCCCGCATCGATATCCTGTCGACCCACGTCTTTGGCGATCGTGCCAAGAAGGTTCGCAAGCCCTCGAATTATCTCGAAGAGAAGCTGCGCGATATTGCCGCCCACCAGCGCCTTGTCAGCAAGGTGCGTGACAGCCTGGCCTCCATGTCGCGGCTGATGACCTTCTTCTACAACGTGCCGGCCGTGCAGCAGGATCGTGCAACCAAGGAACTCTGCCGCACCGTCTCGCGCGATATCCAGTCGCTCAACGAGCATTCGTCCTATATCGCCGGCAACATCACCTTCCTGCTCGATGCATCACTGGGTCTGATCAACATCGAACAGAACTCGATCATCAAGATTTTCTCGATCGCATCGGTGGTCTTCTTGCCGCCGACGCTGGTCGCCTCCATCTATGGTATGAATTTTGAATTCATGCCGGAACTGCATTTCGCCCAGGGCTATCCTTATTCGCTCGGGTTGATGCTGGTTTCCGCCGTCATTCCCTTCTTCTTCTTCCGTTGGAAAGGCTGGCTCTGAAGAGCCTGTTTTTGTTTCATGTCCGCAGACAGCCATTCACACGACCAGAACATGAGCCCGCGCAAGCTCTTCTATCTTGCGCTGGGTTCTGTCGGTGTCGTCTACGGTGATATCGGTACCAGCCCGCTTTACGCGTTCCGCGAAGCGCTGAAGCCCGTCGCCGCCGATGGCCTCACCCGTTTCGAGGTCATCAGCGTCGTCTCGCTGATGATCTGGGCGCTGACCATCATCGTCACCATCAAATACGTGCTGCTTCTCTTGCGCGCCGACAACGAAGGCGAGGGCGGCACGCTGTCGCTGCTGGCGCTTCTGCTGAAGACCGCCAACGGCCACACCGCGCTTCTGATGATGCTCGGCCTCGTCGGCGCCGCACTCTTTTTGGGCGACGCGATGATCACGCCGGCGCTGTCGGTTCTGTCGGCCGTCGAAGGTCTGAAGCTCGTCGCGCCGCAGCTGAGCAGCTATATCGTGCCGATCTCGGTCGCCATTCTCGCCGTGCTCTTTGCCGTGCAGTCGCGCGGCACGGGAACGATGGCGCGCTATTTCGGGCCGATCACCGCGCTCTGGTTCATCGTGCTCGCCGTCGTCGGCATCTCGCATATCTCGGATGATTTCGGCATCCTCGCTGCTTTCAATCCCTATTATGCCGTGAGCTTCCTCATGCATGAGGGCTTCTTCGGCGTGATCGTGCTCGGCGCCGTGTTCCTGACGCTGACGGGCGCCGAAGCGCTTTATGCCGATCTCGGCCATTTCGGCCGCCGCCCGATCCAGTGGGCGTGGTTCGTGCTGGTCTTCCCGGCGCTGACGCTGAACTATCTCGGCCAGGGCGCGCTGGTGCTCGGCAACCCGCATGCGATGAGCGATCCCTTCTACCTGATGTTCCCGAAATGGGCGCTGCTGCCGGCCGTTATCCTCGCCACCGCCGCCACCATCATCGCCAGCCAGGCGGTTATCACCGGCGCGTTCTCGCTGATCCGCCAGGCGATCAACCTCGGCTTCCTGCCGCGCATGGAAATCCTCTTCACGTCCGAGACCAATACCGGGCAGATCTTCGTGCCGTCGGTCAATCTGTTGCTGTTCCTGGGCGTGATCTTCCTGGTCATCTCCTTCGGCTCGTCGGATTCGCTGTCGACGGCCTATGGTATCTCCGTCACCGGCGCCATGGTCGTGACCTCCATCATGGCCTTCGAGTTCGTCCGCGTCCGCTGGAACTGGTCGGTGCTGACGGCGACCGCCGTTCTGGCGCCGCTCTTCGTGCTGGAAATGATTTTCCTCGGCGCCAACCTCATCAAGATCCACGATGGCGGCTACATCCCTGTCTTGATCGCCACCGCCTTCGTTGTCGTCATGTGGACATGGCGCCGCGGCTCGGCGCTGTTGATGGAAAAGACCCGCCACACGGATATTCCGCTGGCCTCGTTCATCTCCTCGATCGAGCGCAAGAGCGACCACTCGCCGGCCCATGTTCCGGGTACCGCGATCTTCCTCACCAGCGATCCGGAATCCGCACCCGCGGCACTGCTTCACAATCTGAAGCACAACCACGTCCTGCACGACAAGAATGTGATCCTGACGATCCGCACGGTCAACAAGCCGCGCGTGCCGAGCGCCGATCGCTACAAGGTCGAGCAGATCTCCGAGCGCTTCTCGCGCGTCGAGCTTCTGTTCGGCTTCATGGAATCGCAGAACGTCTCGCAGGCGCTGGCGACGCTGCGCAAGACCGGGCTGAAGTTCGACATCATGTCGACCTCCTTCTATCTCGGCCGCCGCAAGCTGGTTCCTGATGCGAAGTCGGGCATGCCCTATTGGCAGGACCGCCTCTACATCGCGCTCGCCAACGCCGCCGCCAACCCGTCGGACTATTTCCGCCTGCCGGCCAACCGCGTGGTCGAACTCGGCTCGCACGTCATCATCTGACGGTGCCCACCCATCCCCTCGAAAGCCCGGCCTCGCGCCGGGCTTTTGCGTTTCAGGCTTAGAGCCTTTCCTGGTTGGATTGCAGCATTCTGTTGGCTCAAACGGAGTCGGATGGTCGTCCGGCCGGCGCGCGTCGTAGCCAACGCATACGGCCAAGCCGGCCGGACGATCAGGCGGCCCGTTTCAGCCAACCCCCGCTGGTTTGCTGCG
>NZ_JAGHMH010000005.1 GCF_017741935.1 Rhizobium sp. 16-449-1b
TTGCGACATTATGCATCGGCGGCGGAATGGGCGTCGCCATGGGCTTCGAAGCATGTTAATGGCCTGCTTTATATCGTGTCGGGGTTGAGCTCCGGGGATAGCGCGCAGGGTGATGCCCTGGTGGGCGTAGTCCATCAGGCGCTTGAAGGTCATGGCCGGAAGCGTGCCGCCGGTCATCTTGTTGGTCGAGGTATAGTCGTCGTTGCCGAACCACACGGCGGTGGTGAAATTGCCGGTGAAGCCGATGAACCAGGCGTCGCGATAGGCCTGCGTCGTGCCGGTCTTGCCCGCCGTCAGGATGCCGTTGTCGAGGGCTGCGCGCCTTGCTGTGCCGACATAGGGCACGCGCGACAGCATCTGGTTCATGTAGGCGTCGGCCTGCTCGGAGAGCACCCGCTTGGCCGGCGGCTCGTCCTTGTCGAAATCGTAGAGAACGTCGCCGCCGTAGTCGAGGATCTGGGTGATGCCATGGCGCCGCGACTGGTAGCCGCCGGCCGGGAAGACCGCATAGGCGGTCGCCTGGTCCATGACGGTGACCTCGGAGGTGCCGATCGGGATCGTCACGTCGTTTCGAACAGGCGATTCCACGCCGAGATTGGTGGCCATGGCCCGGATGGGGGCGATGCCGAACTTCTCCTTGGCGAGGCGGACGGGAATGGTGTTGATCGACTGCGCCACCGCGGTCGCGATCGTGATCCGGCCGGCATAGCGGTTTTCGTAATTGTGCGGGCTCCAGTTGCCCCAGGAGATCGGCGCGTCGACGACGATGCTGTCGGGCGTCATGCCGTTCTCCATGGCCACCGAATAGGTGTAGACCTTGAAGGACGAGCCCGGCTGGCGCAGCGCCTTGGTGGCGCGGTTGAACTGGCTCTCGCCATAGTCGCGCCCGCCCACCATGGCGCGCACGGCGCCGCCGTTTTCGATCATCACCATCGCGCCCTGCTTGGCGTGATAGCTCTCGCCATACTCACGCAGCGACGTTTCCATCGAATCCTCGGCCGCGTGCTGCAGGCCCATGTCGACGGTGGTGCGCACGATCAGCGAATGCTGGTGGAAGCGCGGCGATAGCCGCATGGTCTCATCGAAGGCCCAGTCGAGGAAGAAATCGGGCGATTCCACCTGGTTGCGGTCGACGACGGTGGCCGGGCTGCGGCGTGCGGCGATCACCTGGCCTTCGGTCATCATGCCGCTCTGCACGAGATTGGTCAGAACCTCGTTGGCGCGGCCGCGCGCGGCCGGCAGGTTGACGTGCGGGGCATATTTCGCCGGTGCCTTGAAGAGGCCGGCGAGCATGGCGGATTCGGCCAGATTCACATCGGTGATGTTCTTGCCGAAATAGAACTGCGCCGCCGCCGCCGCCCCGAACGTGCCGCCGCCCATATAGGCGCGGTCGAGATAGGTGGAGAGGATTTCCTTCTTCGACAGATTGGCTTCGAGCCAGAGCGCCAGGAAGGCCTCGGTGATCTTGCGGTCGATCGAGCGCTCGTTGGAGAGGAACAGGTTCTTGGCAAGCTGCTGCGTCAGCGTCGAGCCGCCCTGAACGACGCCGCCGGCCTGCGCGTTGGTGACGATGGCGCGGAAGAGGCCGATGACGTCGATGCCGAAGTGGCTGAAAAAGCGGCGGTCTTCGGTCGCCAACACCGACTTGATCAGGCTGTCGGGCAGCTCGTCGATCGGCACCGAATTCTGGTGGATGACGCCGCGATGGCCGATGACATTGCCGTAGCGGTCGAGAAAGGTCACGGCATAATCGCCGCGATTGCGCCAATCTTCCTTGGTAGCTTCAAAGGCGGGCTGGGCTAGGGCAAGCATCAAGACGGCGCCGACCGAACCCCATGTCAGGCCTTCGCCGGCAAGTTCGAACACGACGCGCTTCCAGCCGCGAACGCGGAAGCGGCGGAAGAAGATGGTGATGTCTTCCCAGATTTCGGCGGAGCGGAAACCGGCGTTCCAGATGGTGGAATCGATCCAGGAATCGATCTTCAGCAGCAAGTGGCGTTTCTTGCGCGGCTGCTTTTCTGGATTGTCCGGATCCGTCACGTCTTATATTCCCGCCCGATCAGTCAGTTCGACGTCTGATAGACTGAAGTCGAACTATGGCAAATCTGCCGCTCGCATCCGGGGTAACCGGCGCAGGGTGAATCTTTGGTTGATTTGCCACCGAAGAACAAGAGAAATGGAAAGCACTCACGCGATTTTGCGGGTGCTGTTGCAAGAACGGAATGATGGAAGAGCAACCCTTCTGGAAGCAAAAGACGCTGAACGAGATGACCAATGCCGAGTGGGAAAGCATCTGCGACGGCTGCGGTCTCTGTTGTCTCAACAAGCTCGAGGAGTGGGATAGCGGCGATATCTACTTCACCTCGATCCGCTGCAAGCTGCTGGACAGCGAGAGCTGTCAGTGTTCCAGCTACCCCAATCGCTGGGATTTCGTGCCCGATTGCGTGCAACTGACCAAGCAGAATGTCGACGAGATCCCCTGGCTGCCGCCGACCTGCGGCTACCGGCTGCTGAACGAGGGGCGCGATCTCTACTGGTGGCATCCGCTGGTCTCCGGCGACCCGGAGACTGTGCATCTCGCCGGCATTTCGGCGCGCGGCCGGACCATCGACGAGACGGGCATCGACGTCGACAATTACGAGGACTATGTCGTCGACTGGCCGCTGACGGTGGGCGACGATGCGCCGAAGACGCCGGATGAGGTTGGCAATCGCTGAGTGGATTCTGGCTGAATCGACTTATGGGGAAGGGATGACAACAAATTGTCTTTGCAGGGTTTTCGGCGCGGCGTTCTGCCAGGAGCGGCGCACCAGATCCTGCACCAGCGCGTCGCTCGCCAGCTGAAAGAACAGCCGCGTCGAGCCGCGCAATCCCCAGCCGCCGGGAACCGCGATCGTCTCCTTCGGCGAGACCGCCAGCGTCATGTGCTGCTGCTCCGGCGTCAGCCTGACGACGCAGTAATCCTGCTCCGGCATGGTGAGAAAAATCCTCGTCCGCACGCGAAAATCGCGTGTGCCGTGATGCGCGCTCTCGACCGCCTCGGGCAGGCTGAGCGCGAAGGATGCAAGCTCTTCGCGGGTCATGATCTTTATTTTAGCACAATAGAATATTGTCAGACCAATCAGAAAAACTCACGCAGCCGCGCGCTGGTCTTCCCCGGCGCCGTCCGGCCGCTCCAGCTCGGCCCTCGCAAGCGCCCGCTGCAGCGCCTCGATGCAGATGGGGTCATGCGCCTGGCCGGCACCTTCCCAGAGGATAGACAGCGCCTTGGAGATCGGCAGGGCGGCGCGATAGGGGCGGTCGGCGGTAAGCGCGTCGAACACGTCGGCGGTCGAGACGATCCTCACTTCCATCGGGATTTCATCAGCCATCAATCCACGCGGATAGCCCTTGCCATCCAGCCGCTCGTGATGAGCGCCGCCGATGCGGGCGAGATCGGAGAAGGCGCCGATATGGGAGAGGATCATCTCCGAGAACTCGGCATGGCGCTTCATCTGGCCCCATTCCTCGTCGTCGAGCTTGCCCGGCTTGTCGAGCACGCTGTTGCTGACACCGAGCTTGCCGATATCGTGAAGCAGGGCGGCGCGGCGCAACAGCCGGCGGCCCTTTTCGTCGATCCCCATCTCCTCGGCGATCAGGTCGGTAAACAGCGCCACGCGGTCGCTATGGCCTGACGTATAGGGGCTCTTGGCGTCGATGACGCGGGCGAAAGCGGCAGCAATATCATCGAGATAATCGTCATCGGCCATGATCGCCTGCTGGCCGGGTTCGCTGTCGAGCACGATGGCCTCCAGCGCCTCGGATCGCAGCGTCTGCCAGAACGCGTCGCGGCCGGCGATGCGGATGAAGGCAGCGGCAAGCGCAGGGTCGAACCAGCTGCCGGCCCGTTTGCCGATCTCGGCGATGGCGGCCTGCGGCCCGGCGCTCATCTGGAAGATATCGGCCACCTGCGACAAGAGCGCGATGCGCGAATAGAGCGGGATGTCCTCGCCTGATATGCCCAGCGGCTTGCCGCCGCCGTTCCAGTGTTCGTCGAGGCTCAGCACGCCGTTGGCGACGCCTTCCGAGAAGCGCATCTGTCTGGCGATTTCGGCGCCGCGCTGGCAGCGGGTCTGGATCAGGTCGGTGGCGATGCGCCCGCCATTCTGCAGGATGTTGACAATCCCGCGAAAGCGCTCGGCAAGACCGGCCTGCATGCCGGTATGCGAAAGCACGAAGCGCAGCACCTGGCTGAGGCTGCCATCGACCAGCTTGAAGTCACGCTTGAAGGAGAGATCGTCGGCCATGTAGAGCTCGCAGATCCGCGCCGCATTGCTGCTGCAGCCGAGATCCTTGAGGAGCAGCGTGTAATAGAGCTCCTGCAGCGCCTCATCCGCCATGCCGATCTCGCGGCCGATATGGGTGCCGATATAGCAGGCGCGGATGCAATGGCCGGGCGGCTGGCCCTCCGTGAGGTCGAGCGCCTTGCTCAACGCCTCGATGATGTCAGCTAGTCGTATCTGGATGGCCTGCATGTCGATCGCCCCTTGCTGCGATCCGTTCTAGCCGTGGCTTTCTTGAGGATTCATTGAAATAACAGGAGAAAGACAAGAAAACCCATATTTATCAATAGATTAGACATAGATAAATTGCAATCTGACGGGACGTTGCAGGAGGATTTTCCGATAATAGGAAAATAATCCTTGACGGCGTAACGGTGCTTTGATAGGGTTATGGCATAGTCGGAAAGTTGCGGGCAGGGCGCGGCGAGGGGTATGGCCTCCTGGCTGATCGATCATTGCCGCCGGCACTGCCGCTTCTCCACGCAACGCCTGTTGCCACGGGATGTCCCCATGACCGATATCGACGATTTCGCGCCGGAGCTGTTTGGCCTCTGGCCGGCTCACCATGCTCTCCAATACCAGGCTTATGAAAACGATCCCGCGCAGGAGATGGACGCGGACAGGGCAAAGGCGGTGGCCGAGGCCTGTATGCTTGAGACCAAGTCCGCAGCATCGCCGACCGAAGAGCTGCGGGTGCTCTTGAACGAGATGACGGCCGAGATGCGCGAGCAGTTTTCGGCCTTTCGTGACCTGCGCAAGGCGGCCGAGCAGGCGGCCTCCAGCGGTGGCGACGATGCCGCCGCCAAACTTGCCCGCGCCGATTTGAAGGCCGCGACCGATGCCATGTCGCTGATCGTCCGCACGCTGGAGAAGATCGACCAGCTGCAGCGCCAGTTCGCCCGCGACTGCGAGCAGGCGGCCGAGTAAAGCGAAGCGGCGAGGGGGCTCGACCATGTCAAAGCGAAATTCCTCGCGCGCATCGAAGAGCGCGCCGAAGCCCGCGCCCGACAATTGCTGGCCGAATGGCAGCGAGACGGCGCTCCCCCAATCACTGACGACGGACCAGCGCTTGCCAGCCGCGAAGCCGAACCGGGTTGAGCGGCGCGTCGCGGACGCCACTACGGGTAAGGTCGCTGGCGCCTTGCTGGACTACAGTCATAAAATGGATGCGATCGTGGCGAAACGGGCTGATGACCGCGCGGTAATCTTGGACGCCGTTGCGCGTGGCGCCGCGTTGGCCGGGGCGATGTCGCAGCCGGATAGCGGGACGGTCGCGGCGGCGGTTTCCAGTGAGGCGCCGGTGGTTGACGCTGTGACGAGCAGTGTGCCCCGGTCCGCCAACGCCAACTTCCGTGCTGGCGCTGATGCCAACGCCAATGTCGATGGTGGTGCCGATAACGGCGCTGGCGCCGATGCAGACCGGCCCGATCTCTCGCCGGCCGACATGCTCGATCTTCCCGCCGAGGACCTCGCGGAACGGCTGGGGCTTTGGCCGTCGCTCGGCAATCTCTGGGCCTTCACCGGCCGCGATGAACAGCAGCCGCCGCCGGGAGACTGGCGCACATGGCTGATCATGGGCGGGCGCGGATCGGGCAAGACGCGGGCGGGGGCCGAATGGGTGCATGCGATTGCCAGCGCCGGACGCTCCTCGGATCTGCGCATTGCGCTGATTGCCGAAACGCTGGGCGATGCCCGCGAGGTGATGATTGACGGCATCTCGGGCATCATGCGGATCGCCCGCAGCCGCCGTCCCGAATTCGAGATCTCCCGCCGCCGGCTGGTCTGGCCGAACGGCGCGGTGGCGCAGATATTCTCGTCGGAAGATCCCGAAAGCCTGCGTGGCCCGCAGTTTCATTTCGCCTGGAGCGATGAGCTCGCCAAATGGAAGCATGGGCAGGAGACCTGGGACATGCTGCAGTTCGGCCTGAGATTGGGTGCCGCGCCGCGCCAGCTGGTGACGACGACGCCGCGCCCGGTGCCGCTTCTGAAGGCGCTGATATCGGACCCGACGACGCTGACGACGCGTATCAGCACCCGCGCCAATGCCCAAAACCTGGCGCCCGGCTTCATCGATGCGCTGGCCAACCGCTATGGCGGCACGCGGCTGGGGCGGCAGGAGCTGGATGGCGAGCTGATCGAGGATCGCGAGGATGCGCTCTGGCGCCGAGAGATGTTCGATGCCCTGACGATCCGCCTTGCCGGCGATCTCCGCCGTATCGTCGTGGCCGTCGATCCGCCGGCGGCGGCGGGGGTGAATTCCTGCTGCGGCATCGTCGTTGCCGGGCTGGATGCGAGCGGCCGCGCGGTGGTTTTGGCCGATTGCTCGGTGGAGGGCGCGAGCCCGGCGGGCTGGGCGGGTGCGGTGGCGAAAGCCTATCGCCGCTTCGCCGCCGACCGCGTGGTCGCCGAGATCAACCAGGGCGGCGATATGGTGACCGCGATGCTGAAAAGCATCGACGAGACGCTGCCGGTGACGACGGTGCGCGCCACGCGCGGCAAATTCCTGCGCGCCGAACCGGTCGCGGCACTCTACGAGCAGGGGCGTGTCGCCCATGCCGGCCGCTTCATGGCGCTGGAAGATCAGATGTGTGATTTCGGCCCGGACGGATTGTCCTCAGGCCGCTCGCCGGACCGGCTGGATGCTCTGGTCTGGGCGCTGACGGCGTTGATGCTCGAAGGGGGAGGAGAGCCGCGTGTGCGGGGTATTTGAAGCCTTGAGGGCATATTGGCCACTGCCGGAGGGGCAGGCCGTGAGGGGGTGTTTGACACCCCCAGGCACTTGCGCTTAACGCTGCTGTTGCTGCGTCGCCGGGCGTTGCGCCTGCGGCACGGGGCGAACCTGACGCCACTCGCTTTCGAGTTGGTCCGTTACATGCTGGGGAATGATCGGCTGATTGCTGTGAACGGGCTGCGTCATGCGGTCCTCCGAAGACGAATTGAATGATGGATCATCACTGCCATGCGCCAAACGGTCTGTAAATCATGGCTTTAAACACTTTAAACGATTAAATTAAATTTAATCGATTAAGGCCAGGACGTCCTCATCAGCTTTTAGGATTACACGCTATGGTTATCCACATCGACAGGCGGTTTTTCTTCGACACGGTGCGCGAGGCACTGTTCAAGGGCACGCTTTCGGGCCCGCAGGTCGAGGGCATGACGGCGATTCTGAATTTCTGGGAAGAGCGGATGCCCGATGCCGATCCGCGCTGGCTGGCCTATATCCTGGCGACTGCCTTTCACGAGACGGCTTACACCATGCAGCCCGTGCGCGAGACGCTGGCGACGACCGATGCTCGCGCCGTCGAGATCCTGGAAAATGCATTCGCCAGCGGCAAGCTCTCCTGGGTGAAGACGCCCTATTGGCGGCCCGACGAGGACGGCAAAAGCTGGCTCGGCCGCGGCCTGGTGCAGCTCACCCACAAGCGGAACTACGAGGCGATGAGCGTTCTCACCGGCATCGATCTCGTCGCCGAGCCGGACCGGGCGATGGAGATGGGGCCGGCGGTATCGATCCTGATCGAGGGCATGGTTCAGGGGAGCTTCTCCAAGCACAAGCTCGCCGACCATCTGAACGCGACGAATGACGACTGGATCAACGCCCGCCGCATCGTCAACGGCACCGATCGCGCCGAGAAACTGGCGGGCTACGGCAAGACCTTTCTGGCCGCCATAAGGCCCGAGCAGCCGACGGGGTGGTTCGCCCGGTTGAAGCAATGGGTCTGCCGTGGTATCGCCCGGCTTATCGGTTAAAGCGATCCATCAGACATACAGGAGTTCCGCGTGATCCGTCACATCGTCTTCTTCACGGCGCCGATAGAAAACCTGGAAAAGGTGCGCGAGGGCCTGTCGATCCTCACCGCAATCCCGCATGCCCGGTTGCTGGAGATCGGCACCAATGTGAAGACGGACCAGTTCGGCACCGAGGTTGATCTTATCGTCTACGGCGAGTTCGATGACGAAGCAGCCCTTGCCGCCTACAAGGCGCATCCGAACTACGATCTCTCCACCAGCCTCGTCCGCCCCATCCGCGAGATGCGCATTGCGGCCGATTACGAGAGCGATTTGGCGGTGAAGCAGCCGCTGGGGTGATTGGGGCTTAGCTGCTCGTGCCTGTGGTTCGCCAACGAGGCGGCCTTGCAAATCGGGTTGTTGCTAACAAGAACTGCCTGTAAAATCATTGCGACTGGAATTCAGTTGCGATGATGGGCGATCAATCGTGTCAACCAGATGCGTAACTGTCTGATCGACGGGAAAGATCTATGAAGCCGATCACCTACAAGGGCTATCAGGCGTCGGTCGAGCGTCAGGATGGCACGCTGTTCATCAAGATACTGCATATCGACGATCTCCTGCTGGCGGAGTGCGAGGATTCGAGGCTGGTGGAAGCAACGGCGCGGGCACTGATCGACGACTACATCCAAACCTGCATCGAACTGGCCGCTTGATCCTCGCAACTGACGCTCTCGGACGCCGCAAACGCACCGGTTGTCGCCACGTGCATATTTCCGGTTTTAATTCAACCTGAAGTCGGATATTCCCATTGGGTTGGGAAAACACACGTTTCAGGAGATAAAATTGAAGATCATGGTGATGACGGCGGCGCTGCTGCTTTCGGGCGCGGGCTTGGCCGAGGCGGCTTCCTGCGAGGCGAATTTCAAGGTGTCGGGCGTGCCGATGGTGACGGCGCTGAGCTACAAGACGTGGCAGGAGTTTCCGAAGGCGAAATCCGCCGCCGTCTTGAAGAACCTCGCCCAGGCGGTCGCCGCCGAGGGCTTTTCCGGCATCAAGGTCAACAAGGAACTCTCCTCGGTGGACGCCTTCCAGGAAACGACAGGCAGCGGCCGTATCCAGACCCTGCGCGTCGTCGCCCGCCAGAAGGGTTCAGGCGTGCGCGTCGATGCCGTCTTCGATATCCAGGCAGGCCAGCTGACCACCAAGGAAGTAGTGCGCACCGGGCTTTGCAACATCATCGGCTCGGCAATGTGATGCCGGCGGCCGGATGTGGTCCGGCCCCCAATTCGTTCTTGAGCATCCAAGTCGCGGGGACATGCCCGCGACCGCCGCCCTTGCGGCGCCTCGGGCTTAATCGCCCTGTGCAGACGATAGCACCGGCCAATCGAACGCCGGTCGCAAACATCAGGAAACCGGATCATGAACCTTCGATCTCTCCTGCCGTGGGGCTCCGCGGCGGGCCGCACAGCCGTGCCCGAACGCAAGGCCGCCACCTTCATGTCGCTGACATCGGAGGGCAGGGCGAGCTGGACCGGCCGCTCCTACGCGGCCTTGTCGCGCGAGGGTTTCATGCGCAACCCGGTGGCGCATCGTTGCGTGAGGATGGTGTCGGAGGCCGCCGCTTGTGTGCCGCTGCTGATCTACGAACAGGACCGCGAACGGCCGGATCACCCGCTGCTTCATCTGCTGCGCCAGCCGAATGCCCGCATGAGCGGCCCCGATTTCTTCGAGGCGCTCTACGGCCACCTGCTGCTGTCGGGCAACGCCTATGTCGAGCCAGTCGAGATCGGCGGCGCGCTTCGCGAACTGCATCTGTTGCGGCCTGATCGTATCGGCATCGTCGAGGGGCGTGACGGCTGGCCGGAAGCCTATGACTACCGCGCCGGCGGCCTCGTCCGCCGCTTTCCCGTCGAGACCGACGGGCTTGGCCTGCTGCACCTGAAACTCTTCCACCCGCTCGACGATCATCTCGGTTTTCCGCCGCTGGCGGCAGCCCAGGTGGCGCTCGATCTCTCCAATGCGGCGGCCACCTGGAACAAGGCGCTGCTGGATAATTCCGCGCGTCCCTCCGGCGCGCTCGTCTACCAGCCAAAGGAGGGCGGCAATCTTTCGCCGGACCAGTACGAACGGCTGAAGCAGGAGCTCGACGAGGGCTATTCCGGTCCGATGCGCGCCGGCCGGCCGCTGCTGCTCGAAGGCGGGCTCGACTGGAAATCGATGGGGCTCTCGCCCAAGGACATGGACTTCGTCGAGGCCCGCAACGGCGCCGCCCGCGACATCGCGCTCGCCTTCGGCGTTCCCCCCATGCTGCTCGGCATTCCCGGCGACAACACCTACGCCAACTACCAGGAAGCCAACCGCGCCTTCTATAGGCTGACCGTGCTGCCCATGCTGACCCGCACGCTGGCGGCGCTGTCGAGTTGGGCGGCGGCAGGCTATGGCGACGGGCTGCGGCTGGAGCCGGATCTCGACAAGGTCGCGGGTCTCTCGGCCGAGCGCGGCGAGCTCTGGAAACGGGTGGGCGAGGCGGCGTTTCTGACGGATGAGGAGAAGCGGCAGGCGGTGGGGTATTGAGGGGGCGACATTGAGGCCAGCTCGGAAATTTGTTATACACCGTATTACAAATCGAGGAGCAAGCCGATGACCAAGCCCGTTCTCTCCGACCCGATTGCCCTGCGCATTCCAGAAGACATGCTGAAGGACATCGAGACCATCGCCAAGGCCACCGACCGCAGCCGCAGCTGGGTCATCGTCCGGGCGCTGAAATATTACCTCATGGAAGAGGGGAATGATGTTCTGCAGACACTCGCCGCTCAGGAAGAGGTAAGGCAGGGGAACGTCATGGATATGGATGATTTCCTGGCGGAGCTAGAGGCGGAAGACCGTATCGAAAACACCAAGCGGGATGACGCCGCATGAAAAAGGTGCGGATTGCAGCGCCAGCCATGCGTTTCGTCCGCCACGAAAAGGCCTATCTAAAGCGCGTCAATAACAAGGCTGCGGTTCATTTGGGGCAACGGCTCCGGCAGGTCACCAAGACGCTCTCCGAGTTTCCCGGCGCGGGTGCGCCGACACTCGCGCCCGGCGATGTCAGATGCTTCGTATCGCCGCCTTATCTCTTCGAATATGAAATCCATCCCGACGAGGTGGTCATCCTGCTGATCTATCACGGACGACAGGAGCGACTGCTCCAGATCGACGAAGACGGCGATCTTTCAGACAGTTAACACCGAAATCTGAATCGTCCGCGTAGAACGGCCACATCGGACGCCTACGCGGAATCTACGTGTGAGCTGTGGCCGCCAACCGATTCAAAAGACTCGGCGAAAGCCTGACACACCCCACATCACAAAGGCCCAAACCAATGGCCGATTTCTCCAACGACACAAGCCTCTGGGCGACCAGGGCGCTGGGTGCGTCGGCGGGTGCCGCCGTGTCGCTGATCTATCTTTTGCCGAAGAGCCGGCGCGAGGCCGCGAGCCGGTTTTTCACCGGGCTTTCCTGCGGCATCGTCTTCGGCGGTCCCAGCGGCATCTGGATCGCCGAGCGGCTGGATCTGGTCGATCGGCTCTCTGCTGTCGAAGTGATGCTCTCGGGCTCGGCCGCCTCCAGCCTCTGCGCCTGGTGGGGGCTCGGCATTCTCCAGCGCATCGCTGGCCGATACGGCGCCCGTAACCGGTAAGGCACCGGCCACAAAACCATGAAACGAGGATCATGATCATGACCGCAAGCCGCGCGCTGGCGCGAACCCCCACGCGCTTGTCCACCCGGGCCATTCCCGGCGCGGACACGCGCAAGTTCGCCAATCTGGAGCTGCGAGGCCTCAGCCGCGACGGCACCTTTTCCGGCTATGCCAGCGTCTTCGGCGAGGTTGATCTCGGCAAGGACGCGATCGAGCGCGGCGCCTTTCTGCGCTCGCTGAAGACGCGCGGCGCCGCTGGCGTGCGGATGCTCTTCCAGCATGATCCGGCCGAGCCGATCGGCGCCTGGAAGACGATCCGCGAGGATAGTCGCGGGCTCTATGTCGAGGGTGTGCTCGCCGATGGCGTCAGCCGCGCCCGCGAGGTGCACCAGCTTTTGAAGAACGGCGCGCTCGATGGCCTGTCGATCGGCTTTCGCACCGTCCGCGCCAAGACCGACGCCAAATCCGGCGTGCGCCGCATCCTCGAGGCCGACCTCTGGGAGATCTCGGTGGTGACCTTCCCCATGCTGCCGTCCGCCCGCGTGCAGAACATCAAGAATGCGCGGTGGTTCCGCGACAAGGAGACCGAGCTCGTCCGCGCCATGCGCAGGGCCGCCCGGATGATGCTGCAAGACACCTTCAAGTAGACCCTTCACAAAAGGATGATCCCGCAATGACCAACATGCAGATTGCCGAGAAAATCGCCCCCGAAATCAAGGCCGCGCCCGAAATGACCGCCGCCTTCGATGAATTCATGGAAGCCTTCGAGGCCTTCAAGGAAACCAACGACGCCAGGCTCGGCGAGATCGAGCAGAAGCTGACCTCTGATGTCGTTACCCGCGACAAGATGGACCGCATCAGCCGCGCCATGGACGAGCAGAAGAAGGTGCTGGACCAACTGGCGCTGAAGAAGGCCCGCCCGCCACTCGGCCGCACCGCATCGGTGGGCGCCGAGACCACCGAGCACAAGGCCGCCTTCGAGCAGTATATCCGCCGCGGCGACGAAGCCGGCCTGCGCGAGATCGAGGCCAAGGCGATGTCATCGGGCTCCGGCGCTGATGGCGGCTATCTCGTGCCCGACGAGACCGACAGCGCCATCGGCCGCCGCCTCTCCGTCGTGTCACCGATCCGCTCGATCGCGACGGTGCGCCAGGTCTCGGGCGCCGTGCTGAAGAAGCCTTTCGCGGTCTCCGGCATGGCGTCAGGCTGGGTGGCCGAGACGGCGGCGCGGCCGCAGACATCAGGCGCCCAGCTTGCCGAGCTCTCGTTCCCGACCATGGAACTCTACGCCATGCCGGCCGCCACCCAGGCGCTGCTCGACGATGCCGCCGTCGATATCGAGGCCTGGATCTCGAGCGAGGTCGACATCGTCTTCGCCGAACAGGAAGGGGCGGCCTTCGTCGCCGGCGACGGTGTCAACAAGCCGAAGGGGCTGCTGGCCTATACCGCCGTTGCCGACAGCGCCTGGAGCTGGGGAAATCTCGGCTACATCGCCACGGGTGCAGCCGGCGGCTTCAAGGCGAGCGGCGCTTCCGACACGCTGATCGACACGATCTATTCGCTGAAGGCGGGCCACCGCCAGAACGCCAACTTCGTGATGAACCGCAAGACCCAGGCCGAGGTGCGCAAGCTGAAGGACGCCGAAGGCCGCTACCTCTGGCAGCCGCCGGCAACGGCAGGCGAGGCCGCCTCGCTGGTCGGCTTCCCCGTCGTCGAGGCCGAGGACATGCCCGATATTGCAGCCAATACGATGGCCATCGCCTTTGGCGATTTCCGTGCGGGCTATCTGGTGGTCGACCGCACGGGGGTGCGGGTGCTGCGCGACCCCTATTCGGCCAAGCCGTATGTGCTGTTTTACACGACGAAACGGGTCGGCGGCGGGGTGCAGAACTTCGAGGCGATCAAGTTGGTGAAGTTTGCGGTGAGTTGAGTGGGTTGGGGGGTACAGCCCCGAAGGTGGCAACGCTCTGCCGTGCACCCCCCTCATCCGACCCTTCGGGCCACCTTCTCCCCGCTGGGGCGAAGGGGAGGTCGGCGCGAGCGGCCAGCCCCGCGTCTCTTCTCCCCAGCGGGGAGAAGGTGCCGGCAGGCGGATGAGGGGGCCACTTGCTCCAGCCTCTCAAAGGCACCCACCCCACTCACCACACCTCACCACCACACCAGGAACCTTCACCCATGACCTACGCCCTCCTCACCCCACCTACCTCCGAACCCATCACCCTCGCCGAGACCAAATCCCACCTCCGCCTCGACGACACCAACGAGGACACGCTGCTCACCACGCTCATCCGCACCGCCCGCGAGTATCTGGAGCGCGCAACCGGCCTCAGCCTCATCACCCAGACCTGGCGCCTCTACCTTGATTCAATTCCTGAAGACGGCGTGATTCAGATCGCGAGAGGTCCCGTCCAAGCCATTGAAAGCCTGACGCTTTACGACGCCTACGGCGAAGAGCTCCAACTCCCGCTGACCGGCCACATCCTCGACGGCCACGCCCGCCCGGCGCGCCTCGTGCTCGGCCGCGCCGTCAGCGCCGGCCAGCCCATCAACGGCATCGAGATCGACTTCACCGCCGGCTTCGGTGAGAGCGGCGCCGAGGTGCCGGATACGCTGAAGCGGGCGATGCTGATGCATGTGGCGCAGATGTTTGCGTTTCGCGGCGCGGTGGCGGCGGACGACCAGCCGGCTGATATTCCCGCAGGCTACGACCGCCTGATCGCGCCCTTCATGGTGAGGAGGCTCTGATGCGCTCGGTCTTCTTCGACCCCGGTCAGATGACGGCGCGGCTGGCGCTGGAAGCACCCGTCGAAACCTCGGACGGGCAGGGCGGCGCCACCGTCTCGTTTGCCGAGATCGCCTCATTCTGGGCCCGCATCGAACCGGTGAGCGAACTGCGCGAGGAGCAGGCGGGCGCCGATGTCTTCACACTGACCCACCGCATCTGGCTGCGCTTTCGCGACGATATCAAAGCCGGCATGCGGCTGCGCAAGGGCGCGCGCGTCTTCGCGATCCGCACTTGGCGCGACCCCGACGAGCGCGGCAATTATCTCGTCTGCCTGTGCGAGGAGGAAAGCCAATGAGCGCCGCCAACCAATTGCTGACGGCGATCCAGACGCGCCTTGCCGACGATGCGGAACTGTCCGCCATGATCGGCCCCGAAGGCCTGCGCGACCGCCTGGTCTCCGGCCGAAAACTCCCGGCCGTCATCGTCGCCGATCTCGCCAGCAACGACTATTCCACGGCGACCGAGACTGGCGCCGAGCACCTGCTGACGCTCGAAATCTGGACCGACGCCGGCGGCCGAAGAGAGGCCGCAACCATCGCCGAGCGGCTGCGCCTCCTGCTGGACGATGCACCGCTGTCGCTGGAAACCCACCACCTGGTGGGCTTGCTGCATCTTTCGACCCGCACCCGGCGCGAAATAAAAACAAAGCTGCATGTCGCCGAGATGCGCTTCAGGGCGGTGACGGAGGCTGTCGCGAGTTGAGGTTTGCTGTGTGCTCCCTTGCTCAGGCCACCTGAGCAAGCGGCTTGGCCCGGCGGATGAGGCTTGCGAGCATCAATACGAGGCCGAAGGCGAGTGCGGCGAGCGTGCAGCACAGGGCCATCACCATGCCGGCGCCGGCGCGGTCGAGGATGGCGGTGAAGATGATGGGCGCGGCGGCGTTGGCTATGTTTTGCGGCAGCGACAGGCGGGCGGCCTGCAGGCCGTATTCGCGCGGCGAAAACAGCGCCAGCGGCAGCAGCGCGCGGGCGACGGCCATGACGCCGGCGCCGAAGCTGTAGATCACGATGAAGCCGACGAGCAGCGATGTCGAGGGCGGGACGATGAGGATCAATCCGAAGCTCGCCACCATCAGGCCGATCCCGGCGATGGCGCTGACGATGGGGTTGCCGCGCTTGCCGAGCAGCATGTCCATGCCGCGCGCCGTTATGCCGATGACCCCACGCGCCGAGCCGAGCTGGAGTGCCAGCACCGGCGCGGCGCCGTATTGGCGCAGGACCTCCAGCAACGATGGCGCCAGGCCGAAGGTGACGAAGCTCGATAGCGTCGTTGCGGCCGCAAGCAGCAGGAAGGCCTTGCGGCGATCATCGGGCGAAAGATCGACCGGCGCCGCATGCATCTCGGCGGATCCGGCTTGCGTGGTGGCCGGACGCGGCAGGCCGAAGAGATAGAGCGGCAGGCAGATGCACAATTGCAGCGCCGCGCAGATGACGAACGTGGTCCGCCAGCCGAAGTGAGCGTCGAGCATGCTGAGGATCGGCCAGAACAGCGTGCTGGATAGGCCGGTGAACAGCATCAGCATGGCGATCACGCGCTTGCTGTTGAGGCCCTCGCGCTCGACGACGGCGGTATAGGTCGGCGTCGTCAGGCCGAGCGCGCCGCCGATGCCGATCACGATCCAGGAGATTGTGTAGAGCACGATGCCTTGCGCAGCGGCCAGCATGAGAAGGCCGGCGGCGAAGGTGACGGATGAGGCGGCAAGCACGGGCACGGCGCCGTGGCGCTGCAAAAGCCGACCGATCGTCGGGCCGAGAAGCGCAAGCACGACCATCATCACGGTCAGGCCGCCGAAGACGATTTCATTCGCCAGCCCAAGATCGGGCGCGATCACCCGGCCCATGACGCCGAGCATGTCGAATGTCGTGCCCCAGCCGATGAGCTGCGTCACGGTGAGCACGGCAATCATCTGTGTCGAACGCAGAGGGAAGGCCCGGGACATGGTGTGGATTTCGGCGAAGGGAAGGGATCGAAACGGTCGTAGCACCTTCGCCACCAGGTTGAAAGTGACAAGTCGATGACATCGCGGGCGTCCCATTGGGGCGCCCTTTTTCGTGGAAGGGATGAGGCCATGGTGGCGCAGAAGGGCAAGGATCTGCTGTTGAGGGTTTTCAATGGCACGGATTATGAAACGGTGGCGGGGCTGCGCTCGAAGCGGCTGGCCTTCAATGCCGAGACGGTGGATGTGACCGATGCCGAAAGCGCCGGGCGCTGGCGCGAGCTTCTGGGCGGCGCCGGCGTGCAGCGGGCCTCGGTCTCTGGCGCCGGCATCTTCAAGGATGCGGCTTCCGACCAGCTGGTGCGCAACGCCTTCTTCAACGCCTCGATCCTCAGCTGGCAGATTGTCGTGCCGGATTTCGGCAGCGTCACCGGTCCGTTTCAGGCCAGCGCGCTCGAATATTCCGGGCAGTATAATGGCGAGGTGATGTTCGAGCTGGCGCTGGAATCGGCCGGCGCGATCACCTTCGAGGCGCTGTGATGGTGGGCGGGCGGCAAGGGGCCGCCATCGGGCGAAGAGCCAATCGCCGGCGCGGCGAGATCGAGGCGGAGATCGACGGCGAGCGGCGGGTTTTGTGCCTGACGCTGGGAGCCTTGGCGGAGCTTGAGACGGCGTTTTCGGTCGATAGCCTGAATGGGCTGGCCGAGCGTTTCGCGGGCGGCAGGCTGAAGGCGGCCGATATGATCCGCATCATCGGCGCCGGCCTGCGCGGCGGCGGCAATCTCTATTCCGACGAGGATGTGGCCGAGGCCGATATCGAGGGCGGCATCGGCGGCTATGCCGCGATCGTCGGCGATTTGCTGATGGCGACGTTTTCGGGGGATGGCGCGGACGCCTCCGCGCGCCCCCTCTAGCCGCAGCGGGCATGAAGACGACGGACAATGCGGAGCCTACACCTTTCCCCTGGGCGCGTGTCCTGCATGTCGGCCTCTGCCTGCTGCGGCTTCCCCCGCAATCCTTCTGGGCGATGACGCCGGTGGAGTTTCACGCCGCTGTCGGCGGGCTCTCGCCGCCACGACCCGCCGTCTCCCGCGCCGATCTCGATGGGCTGATGGCCCGCTTTCCGGACAGCCGGGCAACATCCGAAACAAGGAACGACCATGACCGATGATCAGACGGACCTCTCCGCCATGACGGACGAAGCGGCGACGCTGCGGCGCGCGCTCGACGATCTGGAGGGCCGCTCGCGCTCCTTCGGCTCGGCGCTGTCAGGCGCTCTCCGAAGTGCCGTGTCAGGCGGCAAGGGGCTGGACGATGTGCTGCGCGGGCTGGCCAATCGGATGACGGATATCGCGCTGCAGGCGGGATTGAAGCCGCTGGAGACGATGCTCTCGGGCGCCGCCTCGAGCCTATTCGGTGGTGCCGGCAAGCTGCTGCCCTTCGCCGATGGCGGTGTGGTCTCGCAGCCCACCTATTTCCCTCTCGGCGGCGACATGGGGTTGATGGGCGAGGCGGGCAGCGAGGCGATCCTGCCCCTGCGGCGCGGCGCCGACGGTTCGCTCGGCGTCGCCGCTGCAGGGGCGGGCTCGCAGCCGCAGATCGTCTTCAACGTCACCGCGACGGATGCCGAGAGCTTCCGAAAGAGCGAGGCGCAGATTTCCTCGATGCTGGCGCGCACCGCGATGCGCGGCCAGCGCAACCTGTGAGGTGATGATGTCAGGTTTCCACGAGGTGCGTTTTCCGTTGCGCCTGTCGCTGTCGACGAGCGGCGGACCGGTCCGGCGCACCGATATCGTCAATCTCTCCAATGGCCGCGAAAGCCGCAACAGCCGCTGGCGCGATGCGCGCCGTAGCTATGATGCAGGCTCCGGCCTGCGCTCGGTGGCGGATCTCTACGAGGTCTTGGAGTTCTTCGAGGCCCGTAGCGGCGAGCTCTATGGCTTCCGCTTCCGCGATCCCATCGATTGCACCTCGACACGGCCCGGCGCTGAGATCGGACCGGGCGACCAGCCGATCGGGACTGGCGATGGCGCGACCGTCGCGTTCCCGCTCGCCAAGACCTATGGCGATGCCGACGCCAGCAGCGCGCGGCGGATCGCCAAGCCCGTCGAGGGCTCGGTGGTCGTCGCGGTGGATGGCGTGCCGCAGCCGTCGTCCGCCTTCGTGTGCGACCACGCGACCGGCATCGTCACCTTCGCGGCCGATGCCGTTCCGCAAGGGGGCGCGTCGGTGACGGCGGGGTTCCTGTTCGACGTGCCGGTGCGCTTTGCGACCGGGCGCATCGACGTCAGCCTCTCGGCCTTCAATGCCGGGCGCATTCCCACCATTCCGCTGATGGAGATCATGCCATGAGGCATATTCCGGACGCGCTCGCCGCGCATCTCTTGGGCGACGCCACGACGCTCTGCCATGCCTGGCGGGTAACGCGCCGCGATGGCGTCGTGCTTGGGTTTACCGAACACGATCACGACCTGACGTTCGCGGGCACCACCTTCCTGGCGGCGAGCGGCTTTTCCGCCAGTGCGGCGGAAGAGGAGGCGGGCTTGCCGGCCGCCACCAGCGATGTCGCCGGGGGCTTCTCCAGCGAGGCAATCACCGAGGAGGATCTCAAGCGCGGCCGCTATGACGGTGCCCGCGTCGAGGTCCATCTCGTCAACTGGGCGGACCCCGGCCAGCACATGCTCCTGAAGGTGCAGGAGATCGGCGACGTCACGCGCGATGCCGGCCAGTTTCAGGCGGAACTCCGCAGCTTCGCCAGCCGCCTCGGCGAGCCGCAAGGCCGCGTCTATGGCCGGCGCTGCGACGCAACGCTCGGCGATCAAAGATGCGGCGTCGATCTCTCGGCACCCGCGATGCGCGCCGAAGGCGTGGTGGTCTCGGTGGCGGATGCCAGCCGGCTTGTGCTCTCGGGTATCAGTGCCGTGGCAGACGGCTTCTTCCGTTTCGGCGTGCTCGGTTTTCTCGATGGCGACAATCAAGGCCAGCGGCTGGAGATCGAGACGCATGCAGTGAAGGACGGTTCGCTGGAGGTGACCCTCTGGCTGCCGCTCGACGCCACGCCAAATGCGGGCGACCGCGTCGTGCTCACGGCGGGCTGCGACAAGGCCTTTTCCACCTGCCGAACGAAGTTCGCCAACCACCTGAATTTTCGCGGCTTCCCGCACATCCCCGGCACCGATTTCGCCTACACCTATGCCGATGGCGAGACCCTTCATGACGGGAGCGCGCTGTTCAAATGACCGACATTGCAACGGAAGTGCTGCGGCTGGCCGAAGGCTGGGTCGGCACGCCCTACAGGCATCAGGCCTCGCTCAAGGGCGTCGGCTGCGATTGTCTCGGGTTGATCCGGGGCATCTGGCGCGAACTTTACGGGCAGGAGCCGGAGCGCCCGCCACCCTATGCGCCGGATTGGGCCGAGCGCGGCGGCGGGGATCGGCTGATGGAGGCCGCACTCCGGCATTTCGGCCCGCCGCTGTCGCTTGTCGAGGCGAGGCCCGGCGATGTGCTCCTGTTTCGCTGGCGCCCGCAGCTTGCCGCCAAGCATGCCGGTATCCTCTCGGGCGAGCGGCTGTTCATTCATGCCTATGAGCAGGCGGCGGTGGTGACCTCACCGCTGGTGCCGAGCTGGCGCCGGCGCATATCGGGCGTCTTTCGTTTTCCGGAGAGATAGATGGCAACGCTCCTCTTCCAGGCCGCCGGCGCGGCAATCGGCAGCGTCTTCGGCCCTGTCGGCGCGATCATCGGCCGTGCGGCGGGCGCGCTTGCCGGAAGCGTCGTCGATCACGCGCTGATCAACGGCCGCTCCACCGTGCGCGGCGCCCATCTGTCGAGCGCCCGCATTCCCGGCGCCGACGAGGGCACGGCGATCAACCGCGTCTATGGCAGCGTCCGCGTCGGCGGCACGCTGATCTGGGCGACGCGCTTCGAGGAGGAGGTGACGACGGAGCGGCAGGGCGGCAAGGCCACCGGCGGCACCCGCGTCGAGAGCTTCCGCTACTTCGCCAATCTCGCGGTCGGTCTGGCGGAAGGGCCGATCGGGCATGTCAGGCGCGTCTGGGCCGATGGCAAGGAACTGGATCTGACGAGGATCGAGATGCGCGTCTATCGCGGCGATGACACCCAGCTGCCCGATCCGCTGATCGAGGCCAAGCAGGGGGTGGGCAATGCGCCCGCTTATCGCGGGCTTGCCTATGTCGTCTTCGAGCGCCTGCCGCTCGATGCCTATGGAAACCGCATTCCG
This sequence comes from Rhizobium sp. 16-449-1b, assembly GCF_017741935.1. GTDB lineage: Bacteria > Pseudomonadota > Alphaproteobacteria > Rhizobiales > Rhizobiaceae > Rhizobium. Next base: position 20,701 of record NZ_JAGHMH010000005.1, read on the forward strand.
CTGCTGCAGTTCGAAGTGGTGAGACCGGTCGGCGAGCTGGAAAATGAGATAAAAGCCGTCTGCATCATCCCCGGCGCGACCGAGCATGGCTACCAGCTGGCGCAGGTCTCGGAGAGTATTGGCGCCGGCAGCGCCCGCATTCTCAACCGTAACAGCCTGCGCGGCACGAGCGATTGGGATATCTCGATCGACGAGCTGATGGCGCTCTGCCCCAATCTTGAGCGCGTGGCGCTTGTGGTCTCGTGGTTCGGCACTGATCTGCGCGCCGGCCAATGCCGTGTGGTGCCCGGCGTCGAGGTGGCGAGCCGCGCGGAGGAACGCACGCCGTGGTCCGTCTCCGGCATCGCGCGCGGCGCGGCCCACCTCGTCAGCCGCAGCAATGGCGGCCCGGCCTATGGCGGAACGCCCGACGATGCCAGCGTGCTGTCGGCGATCACCGATCTCAGGAGCCGTGGCCTGAGGGTCTATCTCTATCCCTTTGTGATGATGGATATTCCCGCCGACAACGCGCTTGCCGATCCCTATGGCGGCGTGCATCAGGCGTCCTATCCCTGGCGCGGCCGCATCACCTGCGATCCGGCGCCGGGGCGGCCAGGCAGCGCCGACCGTACGGTGGCCGCGCGCGGGCAGATGCAGGCCTTCGCGGGCAATGCGCAGGCGGGCGACTTCACGATTTCGGGCGGCCATGTGGCCTATCTCGGCGGCGAGGAGAGCTACCGGCGTTTCATCCTGCACTATGCGCAGCTGGCGCGTCTTGCGGGCGGGGTCGATGGCTTCTTGATCGGCTCCGAGCTGTGCGGCCTGACGCAGCTGCGCGATGGCGGCGATGCCTTTCCTTTCGTCGAGGCGCTGGTGCGGCTGGCGGGCGATGTCAGGGCGCTACTGCCGGCCGCCAAGATCACCTATGGCGCCGATTGGAGCGAATACTTCGGCTATCACCCGGCTGATGGCAGCGGCGACGTCTATTTCCATCTCGACCCGCTCTGGGCCTCGCCCGATATCGATGCAGTGGGGATCGACAACTACATGCCGCTCGCCGACTGGCGCGACGAGGATCTCGCCAGCGCCAACCCCGATGGCTTCCGGCTTGCCGATGATCGAAATGCGCTGACGGCGGCGATCACTAGCGGCGAGGGCTTCGACTGGTACTACGCGGACGAGGATGCCCGCAAAGCCCGGCAGCGCAGCCCGATTACCGATGGTCTGGCCGGCAAACCCTGGGTCTTCCGCTACAAGGATATCGCCGCGTGGTGGGCCAATCCGCACTACGAACGCATCGGTGGCGCCGAGCGCGCGGAGCCGACGGCGTGGATCCCGTCGGGCAAGCCGGTCTGGTTCACCGAACTCGGCTGCGGCGCCGTCGACAAGGGCGCCAACCAGCCGAATGTCTTTGCCGATCCGAAGTCGGTGGAAAGCGGAGCGCCGTATTTCTCGACCGGCATGCGCTCGGACAGCATGCAGCGCCGCTTTCTCGAGGCCCACCATCTCTGGTGGGCCGGCGATGACGCGCCCGCCGGCATGGTCGATCCCTCGCATCTCTTCGTCTGGTGCTGGGATGCGCGGCCGTTCCCGGCCTTTCCGCTGGCAACGGATATCTGGTCCGATGGCGGCAATTGGCGCACTGGGCACTGGCTGAATGGTCGGCTCGGCGCCGGCACCCTGGCCGATATAATGGCGGCGGTGCTGCGCGATCATGGCTTTGTTGACTTCGACGTCTCCGAGGTGAGCGGCGACCTGATCGGTTACGTCAAGGGCGAACTCGGTTCGGCTCGTGACTTGATAGAGCCGCTGCTGCAGGCGTTCCAGATCGATGCCTTCGAGGATGCCGGCCTGCTGCGCCTCCGCTCGCGCACGCGCGCCAGCTTGCCGGAAATGCGGATCGAGACGCTCGTTGACAGCGAGAACGAACCGCTGTGGCAGGAGACCCGCGGCCACGACAGCGATTTCGCCGCCGAGGCGGTGATGACCTTCTACAATCCCGATCTCGACTACGAGCAGGCAAGCGCTCGCTCGCACCGCGCCGGGCACGCGACGAGCCGGCTGATCAAGCAGGATCTGCCCGCCGTTCTTGCCGAGGAAACGGCGCTCGATGCGGCCGAGGCGCTGCTGCGCGACAATCGCATTGCCCGTCGCTCGCTGCGCTTCTCGCTGGCACCGGGCCGGCTCGATGTGCAGCCGGGCGATGTCGTCGCGCTCAGCGACGGTCCCGATGGCCGCTTCCTGGTCTCGCGCATCGAGGATGGCGATGCCCGCCGCATCGAGGCGCGGGCGTTTGCGCCGTCCGCTGGCGGCGCGCCGCCTGCCGTGACCGACGGCCGAAATGGCGGCGGCACCGCCTCGAACCTGTTCAAGCCGCTGGTCCATCTCATGGATCTGCCGCGCTTCGACGGCGAGGCGGCGGCGAGCTTCGCTCGCGGCGCGGTCTTCGCCAAGCCGTGGCGCACCGTCGGCCTGTCGTCATCGGCGACGACGGAGGGATATCGGGGCAGGGTGGTGCTCGACCGTCCGGCAACGATGGGAACGCTTGTGTCCGCATTGGCACCCGGCGTCACCGGCCGCTTCGACTGGTCCCAGGCGCTGATCGTCGATCTCGCTTACGGCGAGCTGTCCTCGGCGGCCGAGATATCGGTGCTGAACGGCGCCAATCGGCTGGCGGTGCGCTCAGTGAGTGGGGTCTGGGAGGTCCTGTCCTTCCTGGAGGCCGACGAGATCACGGCCGGCCGATGGCGGCTCGGCGGGTTGCTGCGCGGGCTTGCCGGCACCGAGGATGCGATGGTCTCGGGCAGTCCCGAGGGTACGGCGGTCGTACTGCTCGACGAGGCGGTCAAGCCGCTCGGCCTGCGTAGCGACGAGGCCGGCCTGTCGCTCAACTGGATCGCCGAGGCGGCCGGTTCGCTTGCGATGGCGGGGCCGTTCGTGTTCGCGGGCGGCCTAAGGGCCGAGACGCCGCTCGCTCCGGTGCATCTGCGCTGCCGGCGCACGGATGCCGGCGATGCCGTGATCGCCTGGACCCGGCGCGGACGCGACAATGCCGACAGCTGGACCGGCGCCGACATCCCGCTCGACGAACCCTTTGAACGCTACCGGGTCGAGATACTCGACGGCGCCGACATCGTGGCCCGGGCCGTTGAGGTCGAAACGCCGGAATGGACCTATCCGCTCGCCGACGAAGTGCTCGATTTCGGCGGGCGGCAGACGAGCCTTGCGGTGACGATCCGCCAACTTGGCGAGCGCGTCCCGCTGGGATTGCCCGCGCGGGCGATCTTTCAGACGTGACATTTCAACCGAAGGAGAAGGACGATGCCTGATTTGAAAAACTGGTATAGCTCGAAGACCATCTGGGGCGCGGTCGTTGCGATCCTCGCTTCGGCTTTGCACTTTACGGGTGTGGATATCGCATCCGGCGACCGCTCCCAGATCGTCGATGCGATCGTCAACATCGCGGGCGCGCTGGGTGGCCTGCTGGCGGTCTATGGTCGGGTGACGGCGAAGTCCGCGATCAAGCCTTGAGTCCATAGGCGATTGTGGCACGGTGGCGCGAATGCCGCCGCCAACCGTGCCTTTCCGGCCACAGCAGGGGTGTCGGGTGCCTTGCGGCATGCTCCGAGACACCCCCAAGCACCCGACATTACCTTGCATTCATTTGCCATTCAGGTCTCCTGAGTACATAGTCAGGTCAAGTTGGTATCCATTGAAAGCATAGCACATGGCCTCTCCTCTGAGCGTCGCAGCGTTGGCCGTTTGGCTGACGGTACCGTCGCCCTCACCGGATAATACGCACAACCTTTTGGTGCGTGTAGCAGGCGATTGCAGTGAAGCCGCCCAGCAGGTTGTCGAGAAGACCGGGGGGCAGCTGCTCTCCGTTCAGCCCTCCGGCGACAGCTGCATCATCACCGTGCTCGTCCAGGGCAACGGCCAGCGACCGCGTAAAGTAACCGTCAAGGTTCCGATGTAGGCAGAATCGCCCTATTTAGACATCGAAGACATAAAGCGGAGTAGAGCGGACCGATGCGCATCCTGGTAGTCGAAGACGACGTCAATCTGAATCGTCAGCTGAGCGAAACCCTGAAAGAGGCCGGCTACGTCGTCGATCAGGCGTTCGACGGCGAGGAGGGACACTTCCTCGGCGATACCGAACCCTATGACGCGATCATCCTCGATATCGGCCTGCCCGAACTCGACGGCGTCAGCGTTCTGGAAAAGTGGCGTGGCGCCGGTCGCGGCATGCCGGTGCTGATCCTGACCGCCCGCGACCGCTGGAGCGACAAGGTCGCCGGCATCGATGCGGGCGCCGACGATTACGTGACCAAGCCCTTCCATGTCGAAGAGGTGCTCGCCCGCATCCGCGCGCTCATCCGTCGGGCCGCCGGCCACTCGTCGTCGGAGATCGTCTGCGGCCCCGTTCGCCTCGACACCAAGACTTCGAAGGCGGTGGTCAACGGGGTGGCGCTGAAGCTCACCTCGCACGAATACCGGCTGCTCGCCTATCTCATGCACCACATGGGCGAGGTCGTGTCGCGCACCGAGCTGGTCGAGCACATGTACGACCAGGATTTCGACCGCGACAGCAACACGATCGAAGTCTTCGTCGGTCGCCTGCGCAAGAAGATGGGCGTCGATCTGATCGAAACGGTGCGCGGTCTCGGCTACCGCATCCAAGCGCCGACCAATGCGAATTAAGTCTCTTACCGCACGCGTCCTGCTTCTGACCACGATCTGGTCGACCGTGGCGCTTGTCGTAATCGGCCTGTTGATCTCGACGCTCTATCGCAAGAGCGCCGAGCGCGGCTTTCAGGATCTGCTGCGCGCGCAGCTTTATAACGTCATCAACTCGGTGGCGATCGGCGATCAGGGGGCGCTATCAGGCAGCCCGCAGCTCGGCGACCTGCGCTTCGCCCAGCCGAAGACCGGCTGGTACTGGATGGTCGAGCCGCTGGGGACCTACACGGCTCCGCCGCTGGTCTCGCCCTCGCTCGGCGCCACCACCATCCCCGTTCCCTCCGTGCTGGAAGCGCCGTTCGACAAGAACTACGAGCGCTACTACCAGGTGACGGATACGTCGCAGAACCGCATTCAGGTCGCCGAGACCGAAGTGGTGCTCGACACCGATGGCCGCGCCGCGCGCTTTCGCGTCACCGGCAATGTCGATGTCGTCGAGGACGACGTCCGCAATTTCTCCCACAGCCTCTATCTCGCGCTTGCCGGCTTCGGCGTCGGCAGCCTGATCGTCAACGCGCTCGCCATTCTCTATGGCCTGAAGCCGCTCGACAAGGCGCGCGCGGCACTCGAGCGCATCCGCGCCGGCGAGAGCGAGCAGCTGAAAGGCGAGTTCCCGCGCGAAATTCTGCCGCTTGCCAACGAGGTCAACGCGCTGATCGACAGCAACCGCCGCATCGTCGAGCGCGCCCGCATGCAGGTCGGCAATCTCGCCCATTCGCTGAAGACGCCGATCGCCGTGCTGCTCAATGAAGCCCGCGTTCTGGAGCGCTCGCATGGCGAGCTGGTCAAGAGCCAGGCGGAATCGATGCAGGGGCAGGTGCAATCCTATCTCAACCGTGCCCGCATCGCCGCCCAGCGCGAATCCGTGCTCGCCCGTACCGACGCCGAGCCGGCGCTGGAACGGCTGGTGCGCGTCATGCGGCGCCTCAACGTCGACAAGGAGTTCGACCTCGTCGTCAATCCGCCGCATCTGGCCGTGGCGCTGGAGCAGCAGGACCTTGAGGAAGTGGTCGGCAACTTGCTTGAGAATGCCTCGCGCTTTGCCGTGCACAAGGTCAGGCTTTCGGTCACCGAAGCCCCCGATGACGTCAAGGGCGGGGAGGGCAGTGCCCGCCGCCATTGGGTCGAGGTGATCGTCGAGGATGATGGCCCGGGCCTTGAGCCCGACCAGATCCGCGAGGCTTTGAAGCGCGGCCGCCGTCTCGACGAGAGCAAGCCCGGCACCGGCCTTGGCCTGTCGATCGTCACCGAGATCGCCAACGAGTATCAGGGCCGGCTGGAACTGTCGCGCGGCGAGTGGGGCGGGCTGAAGGCGCGCCTTATTCTTCCCGGTGTCACAAAGGATGTTGCGTGATCGGCGGCTTGATGCCAGAAAGACATTTGCATAGCATGCTTTACCTCGCAACGGCGGGGTGCGGCTTGCACCTGTGGCGCGTTTGACACCTGGTTCGGGTTCGACTGAATGATACCTAGCTCAAAAGGCATAATTGGTCTTTCTCTTGCGGCATGCGTGGCTCTGTCCGGCTGCCAGACGACGAAGAGCGGCGCCTCATCTGGCCTTTTCGGCGGCCGCAAGCCATCGGCCTCCGCCACCATCATCGAAGCCCTGCAGGGCGGCATCGTCGGCCGCACCGGCGTAACCTTGAGCGACAGCGACCGGCAGCGGGCGCTGGAAGCCGAGTACCGTGCGCTGGAAGGGGCCGCTGTCGGCCAGCCGGTCGTCTGGAGCGGCCGCAATGTCAGCGGCAAGGTCGTGGCCGCCGCACCCTATCAGGTCGGCTCGCAGAATTGCCGCCAGTACACCCACACGCTCACCGTCGACGGCAAGGAAACGCTGGCGCGCGGATCGGCCTGCCGCAATGGCGACGGCAGTTGGTCGCCACTCGGCTAATCCAGAGCGTTGATGTCAGGCCCATCTGGCAAGGTGCGGCAAAATACTTCAAATCATCGTCATCGCAGCTTTGCGTATTGGAATGATCACGCGCTTCGAGTAATTGGCGGTCATGACCTTCTGGATTCTACTGGCCGTGATGACGGCATCCGTTGCCGCTCTTCTGCTTTATCCGCTTTTGCGGGGCTCGAAGGCGACCGGCGATAGCCGTGCCGGCGAAACCGCCGTCTACCGCGACCAGCTTGCCGAACTCGACCGCGACCGCGCCGGCGGCCTGATTTCCGCTGAGGAAGCCGAGTATGCGCGCGCCGAAATCGGCCGCCGACTGCTTGCCGTATCGAGCGCCGAGGCGTCGGCTGCTCCCAAGGCCGGACGCGGATACCGTCGCGCCGCCGAAGTCTTCGTGCTCATGCTGTTGCCGCTCACGGGGCTCTGTCTTTACATCATAATGGGCAGACCCGATCTGCCCTCGCAGCCTCTCGAGGCGCGCCTGGAGAATCCCGGCAACGACATGGCGATCCTTGTCGCCAAAGCCGAGCGGCATCTCGCCGAGAACCCGGATGATGGGAAGGGCTGGGACATCCTGGCGCCGATCTACTTCAACACCATGCGCATCGCCGACGCCGAGACCGCATACCGCAACGCCATTCGCCTGCTCGGCGAAACGGCCGCCCGGCTCGACGGGCTGGCCGAAACGCTGATTGCCGCCTCGAGCGGCGTGATCACCGACGATGCGCGCGATGTGCTGACGCGTTCGTTGAAGCTGGAGCCGGAAAACCCGCGCGCCCGCTTCTACATCGCGCTCGGCCTCGAACAGGCGGGCAAGGCCGACGAGGCCCGCGCCGGCTTCGAGGCGATCGCCAAGCAGTCACCGCCCGATGCGCCATGGATGCCGCTGGTGAACGAGCATATCGCAAAGAACGGCGGCTCGCCGACTGCGGGCAATGCTCCGGCCACGGCAGCCGCACCACTTGGTGGACCGACGCAGGCTGACGTGGCGGCGGCCGATCAGATGAACAGCGGCGATCGCCAGCAGATGATCCGCGGCATGGTCGACAGCCTCGACGCGAAGCTGACCGAGAACCCCGACAATCTCGACGGATGGCTGCGGCTGGTCCGCTCCTATATGGTATTGAACGACAAGGACCGCGCGGCGGCGGCGCTGAAGCGCGGGCTGACGGCTTTCCCCGCTGATGGCGAGAAGGGCAAGCAGCTTGTGGCACTCGCCCATGAACTCGGTCTTCCCGCGGACGCAGCGGCGACACAAGGAACGATGCAATGACGCGCAAGCAGAAACGCCTTGCGGTAATCGGCGGCGGAATGAGCTTCATTGTCGCGGCCGTTCTGCTGGTGATGTTCGCCTTCAGCAATTCGGTCGCTTATTTCTACATGCCGGCCGATCTCGCCAGCAATCCGGTGCCGCCGGGAACCCGTATCCGCCTCGGCGGGCTGGTCGGCGAGGGTAGTGTGGTCAGGGGCGCTGGCTCGACGGTGCGTTTCGCGGTGACCGATGCCTCGGGCGATCTGGTTCACGTCCGCTTCACCGGCATCCTTCCCGATCTCTTCCGCGAGGGGCAGGGCGTGGTGACCGAGGGCACGTTCGAGAGCGGCAGCGATGTCTTCACCGCCGATACCGTGCTTGCCAAGCATGACGAGAAATACATGCCCAAGGATGTCGCCGACAGGCTGAAGCAGCAGGGGCTCTGGAAAGAGGAACAGGCGGCGAAATGATCATCGAAATCGGCCACTACGCTCTCATTCTGGCGCTCGCCACCGCGGTCATCGTGTCGCTGGTGCCGCTGATCGGCGCCCGGCGCGTGGATCAGGCGATGATGGATGTCGGGCCGATCGGCTCTGTCGTCCTTTTCGCGCTGGTCGCCTTCTCCTTCGGCGTCTTGACCTATGCGCATGTCGTCTCCGACTTCTCGGTCAAGAACGTCTGGGAAAACTCGCATTCGCTGATGCCGCTGATTTACAAATACTCCGGCGTCTGGGGCAATCACGAGGGATCGATGATGCTCTGGCTCTTGATCCTGGCTCTCTTCAGCGCGCTGGTCGCCGTCTTCGGCCGCAATCTTCCCGAGACGCTGAAGGCCAATGTGCTCTCTGTGCAGGCCTGGATCTCGGTCGCTTTCATCCTCTTTATCCTGCTCACCTCCAACCCCTTCGCGCGCCTCAATCCGGCGCCGGCCGAGGGCAAGGATCTGAACCCGATCCTGCAGGATATCGGCCTCGCCATCCATCCGCCGCTGCTCTACCTCGGCTATGTCGGCTTCTCCGTCTGCTTCTCCTTTGCCGTCGCCGCCCTGATCGAAGGGCGCATCGACGCCGCCTGGGCGCGCTGGGTGCGCCCCTGGACGCTCGCCGCCTGGACTTTCCTCACGCTCGGCATCGCCATGGGCTCCTACTGGGCCTATTACGAGCTCGGCTGGGGTGGCTGGTGGTTCTGGGATCCGGTCGAAAACGCCTCCTTCATGCCCTGGCTCGCCGGCACGGCGCTGCTGCACTCGGCGCTCGTCATGGAAAAGCGCGAGGCGCTGAAGATCTGGACGGTGCTGCTCGCCATCCTGACGTTTTCGCTGTCGCTGATGGGCACCTTCCTGGTGCGCTCGGGCGTGCTGACATCGGTTCACGCCTTCGCCAGCGACCCCTCGCGCGGCGTCTTCATCCTCTGCATCCTGCTGCTCTTCATCGGTGGTGCGCTGTCGCTCTTCGCCTTCCGGGCGCCGAGGCTGACGGCCGGCGGCCTGTTCGCGCCGATCTCGCGCGAAGGCGCGCTCGTCGTCAACAATCTGATCCTGACGGTTGCCTGCGGCAACGTGCTGACGGGGACGCTTTATCCGCTGGTTCTGGAAACGCTGACCAACGACAAGATCTCGGTCGGCCCGCCCTTCTTCAACATGACCTTCGGCCTGTTGATGGCGCCGCTGCTCGTCATCGTGCCCTTCGGCCCGCTGCTGGCCTGGAAGCGTGGTGATCTGCTGGGCGCGCTGCAGCGGCTCTATGCGGTTGCGGCACTCGCCTTCGTCGCCGCCGTCCTGTTCTTCTATCTCCAGCATGGCGGCCCGGTCATGTCGGTTCTCGGTCTCGCGGCCGGCCTCTTCCTGGTCCTCGGCGCCATCGCCGACCTGTGGTACCGCGCCGGCGTCGGCAAGCAGCCTCTTGGCATCGCCTGGCGTCGCCTCAAGGGCCTGCCGCGTTCGGCCTTCGGCACGGCGCTCGCCCATGCGGGCCTCGGCATCTCGGTGCTTGGCATCGTCGCCGTTTCCACTTTCCAGACCGAGCACGTGCTGCAGATGAAGCAGGGCGAGGTGACCGATGCCGGCGGCTACACGCTGCGCTTCGACGGCATGAAGAAGGCGACTGGGCCGAACTACACCGAGGATCGCGGTCATTTCACCATCGCCAGGGGCGGCGTCGAAGTCGCTGACGTCTGGTCCGCCAAGCGCATCTACACCGCCGGCCAGATGCCGACGACGGAAGCCGGTATCCTGACCTTCGGTGCGAGCCAGCTCTACGTCTCGCTCGGCGATCCCACAGATGATGGCGGTATCGTCGTGCGCATCTGGTGGAAGCCCTATATTCTTTGCATCTGGGGCGGTGCGCTCGTCATGGCGCTCGGCGGCTTCGTCTCGCTCAGCGACCGGCGCCTGCGCGTCGGCGCGCCACGCCGCAAGGCAAAGGCGCTGCAGCCTGTCATGGAGCCGGCCGAATGATGCGGGTTAGATCTCCCTCATTCCTGTGCTCGTCACAGGAATCCAGCGCGCCCAAGTCCTTGGGCGCAGAGGACTCTTATCCAAGAGCATGGTCATTCACGGCGCGGACGCGCCGTGGCTGGATTCCTGTGACAAGCACAGGAATGAGGGAAGGAAAGGTTCGGCCCTCAACTTCGATACCTGCCTTTGCGTCACGCTTTTTTGTCAGCCTCTTCATAGCGCTCGCTCCCCTTCCGGCCTTCGCCGTCAACCCGGACGAGATGCTGAAAGATCCCGCTCTCGAAAGCCGTGCGCGGGCGATCTCGGCGGAATTGCGCTGCATGGTCTGCCAGAACCAGTCGATCGACGATTCCAACGCCGAGCTGGCCAAGGATCTGCGTCTGCTGGTGCGAAAGCGCATCACCGATGGCGACAGCGACCAGCAGGTCATGAGCTACATCGTCTCCCGCTACGGTGAGTTCGTGCTGCTAAAGCCGCGCTTCGAGACAAAGACGCTGCTCTTGTGGGGCGCTCCGATCCTGCTCGCGGTGCTGGGCGGCCTGTCGCTCGTCGTCTTCGCCCGTCGCTATGCCGGCCAGCCGACGGGATCGGCGCTGACGAGCGACGAGCAGGCGCGCTTGAACGAGTTGCTGAAAAAGTAGGTTTGAGGCGGAAGAATTCGGACATTACGAATTTTTCATGCCTCGGACAGTTCGCAGTAAGGTGTGCCGTCCTATATCTTCATCCATCGACCGATCCGGTAACCGCCGGTCCCGTGGATTTAAATATAAGAAGGTGCGTCTTATGCTGAAGACTATCAAAGCTCCGTCACTGTCGACCGTGCTCAAGGCCTCGACCGTTGCCGGTCTTGCCACCGCCGTCCTGGCGACTGGTGTCCCCCTCGAAATCACGCGTTCCTATGCCGAAGCGGTTAAGGTCGAGGCACCATCCGTGCCGAGCTTCGCCAATGTCGTCGACGCCGTTTCGCCTGCTGTCGTTTCCGTTCGCGTCGAGAGCCGCGTCAAGCCGGTCTCCGATGAGGATGGCAACAATGGCTTCTCCTTCGATTTCAACGGCCGTGGCTTCGATGATCTCCCCGATGCCCTGAAGCCGTTCTTCCGCCAGTTCGGCGAACAGCAGGGTCGCCGTGGCCCTCCCGGCGCGCATCCTCCAGGCCCCGGCCAGCATGAGGGTCGTCTGCGCCCCGTTGCCCAGGGCTCCGGCTTCTTCATCTCCGAAGACGGCTACATCGTCACCAACAATCACGTCGTCTCCGATGGCGCGGCCTTCGTCGCTGTCATGAAGGACGGCACCGAGCTCGATGCCAAGCTGATCGGCAAGGACCCGCGCACCGACCTCGCCGTGCTCAAGGTCGACGGCAAGGGCAAGAAGTTCACCTACGTCAACTGGGCCGACGACAACAACGTCCGCGTCGGCGACTGGGTGGTTGCCGTTGGTAACCCGTTCGGCCTCGGCGGCACGGTGACGGCAGGTATCGTTTCGGCCCGTGGTCGCGATATCGGTTCCGGCCCGTATGACGATTATCTCCAGGTCGACGCAGCCGTGAACCGCGGCAACTCCGGTGGCCCGACCTTCAACCTCAGCGGCCAGGTGGTCGGCATCAATACCGCCATCTTCTCGCCGTCGGGCGGCAGCGTCGGCATCGCCTTCGCGATCCCCGCTTCGACCGCCAAGGACGTCGTCGCCGACCTGATGAAGGACGGCCAGGTTTCGCGCGGCTATCTCGGCGTGCAGATCCAGCCGGTCACCAAGGACATCGCCGACTCTCTCGGACTGTCTGAAGCCAGCGGCGCCCTCGTCGTCAACGCCCAGGCCGGAACGCCGGGTGAAAAGGCCGGCATGAAGGCGGGCGACGTCGTCACCGCCGTCAACGGCGAGACCGTCAAGGACGCCCGTGATCTGAGCCGCCGCATCGGCGCGATGACGCCGGGCAAGAAGGTCGAGCTCTCCATCTGGCGCTCTGGCAAGTCTCAGCCCCTGACTGTCGAGCTCGGCACCCTGCCGGCAGAACAGCAGCAGGCTTCGACCGATGATGGCGATCAGGCACCGGAAGCACAGACCCCGGCATCCGAAAAGGCGCTCGCAGATCTCGGCCTGACGGTTGGTCCGGCTGATGACGGCAAGGGCCTGCAGATCACCGGCATCGACCCGAATTCCGACGCTGCCGACAAGGGCATCAAGGAAGGCGAGAAGATCACCTCGGTCAACAACCAGGAAGTCTCCTCGGCCGATGACGTGGTCAAGGTGCTGAACCAGGCGAAGAAGGATGGCCGCACCCGCGCGCTGTTCCAGATCCAGTCCAAGGAAGGCAGCCGCTTCGTGGCCCTTCCGGTCGAAAACCAAGGCTAAACGCCCCGGTTCTCCGGATCGAATCAGAAGGGTCGCGCGCTCGCGCGGCTCTTCCTGTCAACCCATCGCAGGTGACGACAATGACCTTCCAGCACGACGATCACGCTTTGAGCCTTGCCGAAACACAGCCGGCGGGTAATGTCGGCCGCATGAAGATTCTCATCATCGAAGACGATCTGGAAGCGGCGGCCTATCTCACGAAAGCCTTTCGTGAGGCGGGTATTGTCGCCGACCATGCAAGCGACGGCGAAAGCGGCCTCTTCATGGGGACCGAAAACACTTACGACGTGCTTGTGATCGACCGCATGCTGCCGCGCCGTGATGGCCTTTCCGTCATCGCCGAGCTGCGCCGCAAGGGCATTCACACCCCCGTTCTCATTCTCTCCGCTCTCGGCCAGGTCGACGACCGCGTAACGGGTCTCCGCGCCGGCGGCGACGACTATCTCCCCAAGCCCTACGCCTTCAGCGAGCTTCTGGCCCGCGTCGAAGTTCTCGGCCGCCGCAAGGGCACGCCGGATCAGGACGTCGTCTACCGCGTCGGCGATCTCGAGCTCGACCGTCTGGCCCACGAAGTGCGCCGCGGCGGCAAGGAAATCCCGCTGCAGCCGCGCGAATTCCGTCTGCTCGAATATCTGATGAAGAATGCCGGCCAGGTGGTCACCCGCACCATGCTGCTCGAAAACGTCTGGGATTATCACTTCGATCCGCAGACCAACGTCATCGACGTGCATGTGTCGCGGCTGCGCTCCAAGATCGAGAAGGACTTCAGCCTGCCGCTGTTGAAGACCATTCGCGGCGCCGGCTACATGATCAAGGATGACGGATGAACCGCTTCTGGGTTCTCTTCAAGTCCACGGCAGTCCGCCTTTCGGCCCTCTACATCCTGCTCTTCGCCATCTGCGCCGCAACGCTCGTCTTCTACGTGACGGCGATGTCCGAGCGGCTGTTGACGAGCCAGATCCGCGAAGCGGTGCAGCAGGAGGTCGATCAGGTTCAGCGCGCCTATGACAATGGCGGCATGAATCTATTGTTGCGCACCATGGAGCGCCGGGCCCGCCAGCCGGGCGCCAATCTCTACATCATCGCGGGTCCCTCGGGCGATATCCTCGCCGGCAACGTCGCTTCCGTCCAGCCGGGCGTGCTCGACGAGCAGGGCTGGACCAGCCTGCCGTTTCGCTATCAGCGCTACGCAGAGGGCCGCCAGAGCAAGCCGCATATGGCGGTCGCCAACATCAACGTGCTCGACAATGGCCTGCGCATCCTGATCGGTCGCGACCTCGGCGAGCCGGAGGCTTTCCGCGTGCTCGTCAGGCAGGCGCTGATGGTCGCGCTGGCGATCATGGGTCTCGGCGCCGTCATCATCTGGTTCGGCATCGGCCGCAACGCGCTGAAGCGCATCGACCGCATGTCGGCGGCGAGCAAGAAGATCATGGCCGGCGATCTCTCGCAGCGCCTGCCGGTCGGCGGCTCCGGTGACGAGTTCGATCGCCTCTCCGTGTCGCTGAACACCATGCTCGGCCGTATCGAGAAGCTGAACGAGGGGCTGCGCCAGGTCTCCGACAACATCGCCCACGACCTGAAGACGCCGCTGACACGCCTGCGCAACAAGGCGGCAGATGCGATCGACACGCCGGATGCCGATACGCGCCGCGTGGCGCTGGAAGGGATCATCTCGGAATCGGACCAGCTGATCCGCACCTTCAACGCGCTGTTGATGATCTCCCGCGTCGAGGCGGGCTCGGTCGCCGCCGAGATGACGACGATCGATCTCTCGGCCATCGTCGCCGACAGCGCCGAACTCTACGAGCCGGTGGCCGACGAGGCGGGCCTCGCCATGACCACCGCGATCGAGCCCGGCATCGAGGTGCAGGGAAACCGCGAACTGATCGGCCAGGCGATCTTCAACCTGATCGACAACGCCGTGAAGTATTCGGCGGGTGCCGAGACGGGTGGTGAGGTCTCGCTGCGGCTGACACGCCGTCCCGATGCAATCTGCCTGCAGGTCGCCGATCATGGCCCCGGCATCCCTGCAGACAAGCGCGAGGACGTGCTCAAGCGCTTCGTGCGGCTGGACGAGAGCCGTTCGAAGCCCGGCACCGGCCTTGGCCTGTCGCTGGTCGAAGCGGTGATGGAATTGCACAGCGGCAAGCTGGAACTCAGCGATACCGACCCGGATGCGGCGACCAATCGCGGCCTTGCCGTCACGCTGGTCTTTCCCCTGAAGTAGGCGTTTCCCCGCTACCCCGATTTGTCTGTTGGCCATTTGCGTCTCAGACCCTAACTTAGCCTCAGGCGGCGAGCGGCTTTGATTCTGCTTCGACTTTCGCTGCCTGTTGCCAGGGAGGGCGCATGCTGACGAATTCGATGCACAGCCTGAGCGAGGTGGTCGACGGCCTGTTGAAGCCGTTGAGCAAGACCGAATTGAAGCTCGTGCTTGATGATCTGCAGAAGATCGGCGCCGACGAACCCGTCGTGGCCGCCATGCTGAAGACCGAGGGCGCGCTTCGCGATTTCATCTCTGCCGCGCTGACGCTCTCGCCCTATCTGCGCGACATCGCCAACATCGATCCCGGCATCCTCACCATCGCCATCAGTGAGCCGCTTGAGCCGCGCCTGGAGGCGCTGATCTCGGAAGCGCGTGATGCCTGGATGCCGCGCGATGGCGCTTCGCCGAGCGAGAGTGAGATCATGGGCCGTCTGCGGACGGTCAAGCGTCGCGTGGCGTTTCTGTTGGCGCTCGCCGATCTCGCCCGCGTCTTCGATGGCCGCACCACCACGGCATGGCTGAGCCGGCTTGCCGAGGCCACGGTCTCGGCCGCGATCGATCACCTGCTGCTCTCCTCGCATGAAGCCCGCAAGCTGCAGCTGAAGAACGTCGCGCGGCCGAGCGAAGGATCGGGTCTCGTCGTGCTCGGCATGGGCAAGCTCGGCGCCTGCGAGCTCAACTATTCCTCCGACATTGATCTCGTCGTCTTCTTCGATGAGCAGGCGGGCATCCTGTCTGATCCCGACGACGCGATCGATATCTTCCCGCGCCTGATGCGGCGGCTCGTGCGCATCATGCAGGAGCGCACCGGCGACGGCTACGTCTTCCGCACCGATCTTAGGCTGCGCCCGGACCCCGGCGCCACGCCGTTGGCCGTCTCGATCGATGCCGCCATGGTCTATTACGAGGGCAGGGGGCAGAACTGGGAGCGCGCGGCTTTCATCAAGGCCCGGCCCGTTGCGGGCGATATCGCCGCCGGCGACCGTTTCCTGCGCGATCTCACCCCCTTCGTCTTCCGCAAATATCTCGACTACGCGGCGATCTCCGACATCCACTCGATCAAGCGGCAAATCCATGCTCACAAGGGGCATGGCGCGATCGCGGTGAAGGGGCATAACGTCAAGCTCGGGCGTGGCGGCATCCGCGAGATCGAGTTCTTCGCCCAGACGCAGCAGCTGATCGCCGGTGGGCGCATGCCGGCGCTGCGCTCGCGCGCCACCGAGGAAACGCTCAACGAGCTCACCAAGGCCAAATGGATCGACGAAGAGACATGCGAGGAGCTGACGGAAGCCTACTGGTTCCTGCGCGACGTCGAGCACCGCATCCAGATGGTGCGCGACGAGCAGACTCACCTGCTGCCCGAGACCGAAGGCGAACTGAAGCGCATCGCCTACATGATGGGCTTCAGCGACACGCCGAGCTTTTCCGAGCGCCTTGTCGAGGTGTTCAGGACCGTCGAGCGCCGCTACGCCCGGCTGTTCGAGCAGGAGACCAGGCTGTCGACGGAGACGGGCAACCTCGTCTTCACCGGCCAGAACGACGATCCCGACACGCTGGTGACCCTGCGCAAGCTCGGCTTCGAACGCCCCTCCGACATTTCGCGGGTCATCCGCACCTGGCATTACGGGCGCTACAAGGCGACGCAATCGGTCGAGGCCCGCGAACGGCTGACCGAACTGACGCCGGAGCTGTTGCGCGTGTTCGGCGAAAGCAAGCGTGCCGACGAGGCGATCCTGCGCTTCGACAGTTTCATCTCGGGCCTGCCCGCCGGCATCCAGCTGTTCTCGTTGCTCGGCAGCAATCCGGCGCTGCTCTCGCTGATCGTCTACATCATGTCGGCGGCGCCGAAGCTTGCGGAGGTCATCGCCGCCAGGCCGCATGTCTTCGACGGCATGCTCGATCCCGGCCTGATGGCTGAGCTTCCGACGCGCGATTATCTGGCGGGACGTCTCAAGGGGTCGCTGCAACAGGCGCGCTACTATGAAGAGGTGCTGGACAGGCTGCGCATCTTCGCCGCCGAACAGCGCTTCCTGATCGGAATTCGCCTGCTGACGGGCTCGATCAATGGCGCGATGGCCGGCCGCGCGTTTACGCACCTTGCCGATCTGATCGTCGAGGCGGCGCTGAATGCGGTGCTCTCGGAGATCGAGGCGGCGCACGGCAAGTTTCCCGGCGGCCGCGTGGCCGTCGCCGGAATGGGCAAGCTCGGAAGCTTCGAGCTCACCGCGGGCTCCGATATCGATCTCATCCTGCTTTACGACTACGACGATGCGGCCGAGGAATCCGACGGCGCCAAGCCGCTGGACGCGGTGCGCTACTTCACCCGCATCACCCAGCGGCTGATCGCCGCCCTGTCGGCGCCGACGGCCGAGGGCGTGCTCTACGAGGTCGACATGCGCCTGCGCCCCTCGGGCAACAAGGGGCCCGTCGCCACCCGCGTCAGCTCGTTTGCGAAATACCAGCGCGAGGAGGCCTGGACCTGGGAGCACATGGCGCTCAGCCGCGCGCGGCTGATCTGCGGCGATGCCAGCCTGATTGGTGACGTCGAGCGCGTGATCGAGGAGGTGCTCTCGACGCGGCGGGATGTGCGCAAGGTGGCGAAGGATGTGGCCGAGATGCGCGCGCTGATCGAACAGGAAAAGCCGCCGGCCAATATGTGGGACCTGAAGCTCATCCCCGGCGGTGTCGTCGATATCGAGTTCATCGCGCAATATCTGGCGCTGATCGCGCCGGCGAAGGATGTCTTCGTCAAGGTCAATGGCATCAGCACCGGCGAAGCGTTGAAGCAGCTGGGCGCGCCGCTGATGGCATCTGCCGATGTTGATAGCGGCAGCGAGGCGTTCGGGCTCTACACCGAACTGTCGCAGCTGATCCGGCTCTGCATCGATGGTCCCTTCGATCCCAAGGATGCGCCGGCGGGTCTCATCGATCTCGTCTGCCGGGCCGGCGATTGCCCCGACATCAAGACGCTCGAGGGTGAGATGAAGCAGCTGTCAAAGACGGTGCGGAAGGTCTTTCAGGCGGTGGTGAAGGCGTAGCGCATGTCGCACAAAAGTGTGTAGCGGTTTTGCGGCGCCGACATGCGAAGCTTTATGCAGCGCTGTCCGGGATCAGCAGCGAAATCACCGTGCCGATCGCCTCGCGTGAGCGGATCTTCATACGGCCGCCGTGCAGCGTCGTCAGCGAGCGCGAGATGGCGAGCCCGAGGCCGGAGCCGCCCTTGCTCTTGGCATACTGGTTCTGGACCTGTTCGAAAGGCTGGCCGATCTTGCTGAGCGCGGTCGTCGGAATGCCGATGCCAGTATCGGCGATAGTCAGCATCACGCCGACCGAGGTGCGACGGGTGCGCACCGCGATCCGGCCACCCTCGTCGGTGAACTTCACGGCATTGGAAAGCAGGTTGAGCAGGATCTGTTTCATCGCACGGCGATCGGCGTTGAGCGTCATGCCATCGCAGATGCGCTGCTGGATCTCGATCCGCTTCTCGCTGGCCGGGATCGCGGTGAAGCGCAGGCTTTCCTCGATCAGCGGCGCGAGGTCGATCGTCTCACACTGAAGCTTCATGTGGCCCGCTTCGATCTTCGACATGTCGAGAATGTCGTTGATGACGTTGAGCAGGTGACGGCCGCTGTGATGGATATCGCGGGCATATTCGTCGTACTTCGCCGAGCCGAGCGGGCCGAACATCTCGTCTTGCAGGATCTCGGAGAAGCCGAGGATGGCGTTGAGCGGCGTGCGCAGCTCGTGGGACATGTTGGCGAGGAATTCCGACTTCGCCTTGTTGGCGGCCTCGGCGCGTTCCTTTTCCGAGAGATAATTGGCGTTCGCGAGCGACAGCGCCGATTTCTGCCGTTCCAGTGTCTGGCGGGAGGAGGAGAGGTCGCCGATCGTCGCCATCAGGCGACGTTCGGAATCGCGCAGGCGCTCCTGGTTGCGTTTCAGAAGCGTGATGTCGGTGCCGACCGAAACCATTCCGCCGTCGCGGGTGCGCCGCTCGTTGATCTGCAACCAGCGCTCGTCGGCGAGCTGCACTTCGCTGGTGCGCGAATAGCCATTGCCGTGAGCGTCGGCGATCCGGCGCTCGATGACGGGGCGGGCGGCGGCGGCATTGACGGCGGCACGTTCGGTGCCGGGCACCAGCACGCTGTCGGGAAGGCCGTAGGCCTGCTGGAAGTGCGTGTTGCACATCACGAGACGGTCGTTCTTGTCCCACAGCACGAAGGCTTCCGACGTGCTCTCGATTGCATCCGCCAGCCGCTGGTCGGCTTCGGCGTAGCGCTGCGCAAGGCGGTGCTGCTCGGTCACATCCATGGCGATGCCGATCATGTGGACCTGGCCGGCATTGGTGCGGATGACCTGCGCGCGGGCGCGCATCCAGACATAGTGGCCGGCGGCATGGCGCATGCGGAAGATCTGGTCGATCTGCTCGGCGTCGCCGCGGGCAACCGAGCGGGCGATCTCGTAGATACCGCTGTCGTCAGGGTGCATCAGCCGTGCCGCGTCGCCGAAGCACATGTTGCCGTCACCGCCTGGAAGGCCGAGCATCTGGTACATCGAGCGCGACCAGAAGAATTCGCGACGGTCGAAATCGAAATCCCAGAGGCCGCAACGGCCGCGCGACAGAGCTGTCTCGACCCGCTGGTTGGACTCGACGAAGATCTCGTCGGCATGACGGGCGCGGCGCACCTGCATGTAATAGGCGTAGAGGATGACCAGCAGGATAGAGGAGATGCCGGCAAACAGCGTGACGTTGAGCGTCAGCTCCTCGCGCCACAGCTGGCTGATGCGGTCGAGCGATGTTGCCGCGACCACATAGCCGCCGCTGTCGCCGATCAGCGTGATCTGCGCGTAGTGCGGTCGGCCGGCGATGGTGGTCTCAATCACGCCCGCCCGGTCGCCGAAGCGGCGGATCGCGGAGACCTCGGAGAAGAAATCGCCGATGCCGGCACCGACATAGGCTGCACCGGCGGCCGACGCTGCGAAGACCTTGCCGCTCGACTGTACGAGGAGGACGAAGGCGTCGTCGTCGAGCCGATCCTGCGGCAGGAAGCGGGCGAGGCGGGCCTGACCTTCGGTGGCGTTGCCGCTGTCGAAGATCGCAGCGGAATCTGCGAATGCGGCGGCGGCGGTGGCGGCGGCGAGTGCCGTGGAGTGGCGGGCGGCGGCCTGCATGCGGTCGTGCTCGGAGAGCATGCCAAAGAAATGCGAGGCTGCGACGACGGTCAAAAATGCAACGATAAGGATAGGAATGGCGCGCTTCAACACGGCCTCGGCATGCGTGTAATTTCGGGAAGATGATGGTCGCGAGGTCGCGGTAGCCTTGCCGGTGAAGCTTTCACGCCAGGCGCGGAAGCTCTCGAAATCGACACGCAGCCGTCCTTCGGCCACGGTTGCCCGCCGCACGTTCATCATTTTCTGAGCCTTGTCCCTCGTGATTCGCTGCGCCGCTCGCCCGAACCTGACTCAATGAATCATTGGTGATTCGCCTTGTCCAGAGGAAAAGGTAAAAATCTGTTAACCGATTCTAAGTGCTGATTTTTCCAGCATGCGTGGGAGGCGGCTTCGACAGGCTCGGCCGCCTCGTGTCGCAAATCACCCCTTGAGGGTGCGCTCGACGATGTCGCGAACGTCGGTGGAGAGAGCCGGTGCTTCGGCGATCTCGGTCAGCGCCTTGCGTGCATGCTCGGCTCTTGCGGGTTCCAGGGAGCGCCAGGAGCGCATCGAGGTGAGGATGCGCGCCGCCAACTGTGGGTTGCGTATGTCGATGTCGAGAATCTCGCGGGCGAGGAAGCGGTAGCCCTCTCCATCCGCGCGCCCGAAGCCGGTTGGGTTGCCAAAGGCAAACGTGCCGACTAGCGCGCGGACGCGGTTGGGGTTGGTGCGCTTGAACTGCGGATTGTCCATCAGCTTCAGCACCCGATCGAGCGCCTTTGCGCCCGGAATGGTCGCCTGAACGGAGAACCACTTGTCGATGACCAGCGCGTTTCCGGCGAAGCGATCATGGAACATGGACAGCGCTGCGGCCGCCTCGTTGCTGTCGGGGAAGCGGTGCGCGAGGATTGTCAGCGCCTGCATCAGATCCGTCATGTTGTTGGCGGCGTCAAAGCCGGCCTTGGCGCGATCAGGCGTATTCTCGGCATAGGACAGATAGGTGAGCGCGCTGTTGCGAAGCGCACGGCGACCGGCGCTCTTGGCGTCGGGGCTGAAATCGCCTGGCGTGGTCATGCTGTCATAGAGTGCGGCGAAGACGCTCTTTCCGGCATCGGCCACCTGCTGCAGCACGGCGGAGCGGCCGGCGTGGATAGCGTCAGGGTCGTTGTTGCCGCCAAGTTCGCGGGCGATGTCGGATTCGCTGGGGAGCGCTAGCGCCTGGGCGCGGAAGGCGGGCTCCAGCGTCTCGTCGGCGGCTGCCGCAAGCAGGGCCTCGACGAAATCCTTCGAGGCAACGACCGGCTTGCCGTCACGCGCATCGCGGGCGGCTGCAAGCAGCGTCGGCAGTGCGAGATCGGTCAACGCCTGCCAGCGGGCGAAATGGTCGGTCTCGAAGCGGGCGAGAAGCGCCAGATCCGTCGGCGACTGATCGAAATGCAGGTTGATCGGGGCCGAGAAGCTGCGGTTGATCGATACGATCGGCCGCGAGCCGATGCCCCTGAAGGTGGCTTTCTGGCTGCGCTCGGTAAGATGCAGCACGTTGTCGCCATACTCGGCGCCATCGACCGAGGAAGGCTCGAGCGGCGTGCCGTCTTCGGCAAAGAGCGCGATGCTGAGCGGAATGTGCATCGGCTTCTTGTCGCTCTGGCCGGGCGTTGCCGGGACCATCTGCTCAAGCGAAAGGGTGAAGCTCTTGGCGCCAGCGTCATAGCTGCCGGATGCGGTGACGAGCGGCGTGCCGGCCTGGTGATACCAGAGCGAGAACTGCGTCAGGTCGCGTCCGCTGGCATCCTCGAAGCACTTGACGAAATCCTCGATCGTCACGGCCTGGCCGTCATGGCGATCGAAATAGAGATCCATGCCCTTCTTGAACAGGTCCTTGCCGAGCAGCGTCGCGATCATGCGCGTGACTTCGCTGCCCTTCTCATAGACCGTCGTCGTGTAGAAGTTATTGATTTCGCGATAGGTGGTCGGACGCACCGGATGCGCCAGCGGACCGCCATCCTCGGGGAACTGCTCGGACTTCAGATGGCGCACTTCGGCGATGCGCTTGACCGGGCGCGAACGCATGTCGGCCGAGAATTCGTGGTCGCGATAGACAGTCAGGCCTTCCTTGAGGCAGAGCTGGAACCAGTCGCGGCAGGTGATGCGGTTGCCGGTCCAGTTGTGGAAGTATTCGTGAGCGATGATCGCTTCGATGTTGGCGTAGTCCTGGTCGGTCGCGGTCTCCGGATCAGCCAGCACGTACTTGTCGTTGAAGACGTTGAGGCCCTTGTTCTCCATGGCGCCCATGTTGAAGTCGGACACGGCGACGATCATGAAGATGTCGAGATCGTATTCGCGGCCGAACCGCTCTTCGTCCCATTTCATCGAGCGCTTCAGCGCATCCATGGCGTAAGCAGCACGCGCTTCCTTGCCATGCTCGACGTAGATCTTCAGCGTGACCTCGCGCTCCGACATGGTGACGAACTTGTCTTCGACGACACCGAGATCGCCGGCCACCAGCGCGAAGAGATAGCTTGGCTTCGGATGCGGATCGAACCAGGCGGCGAATGCGCGCCCCTCGTCATAACCGGCGCCGCCGAGGAAGTTGCCATTGGAGAGCATGACCGGGTTGGCGGCCTTGTCTCCGATGATGGTGATCGTATAAGGCGCCAGAACATCCGGGCGATCGGGGAAATATGTGATGCGGCGGAAGCCTTCGGCCTCGCACTGCGTGCAGTAGACACCGTTGGTGCGGTAAAGGCCCATCAGCTTGGTGTTGGCCTCGGGATTGATGATCGTGGTGATCGTCAGTTCGAAGGGCTTGGATTTCGGCAGGTTGCGGATCGTCAGGCTGTCAGGCGTCGCCGTATACTGGCTGGGCTTCATTTCCGCCTGGTCGAAGAGCAGGCCGGACAGCGCGAGTTCGTCGCCGTCGAGGACGAGCGGCGCCTTGGGATCGGCGCCCTTGCGGCGGTGGAAGATCAGGCGGGCATCTACCTTGGTCGCAGTCGGGTCCAGTTCAAACGTCAGATCCACGCGCTCGAGTACGAAATCGGTGGGGCGGTAATCTGCCAGATTGATGACCTGGCCGGTATCTGTGCGCATGATATTCCCTGAGACCTTTAGACAATGCTTCGCAAACAGAGTGGGCGCTCTGCCGTAAAATTTGATTGGTATAATTACACTAAAGTCTGAACTAAAGCTAAAGCCAGAGGCAGTTTCGCGGGGTTTTAGCGCTGCCAGTGCTGGAGATACTTGAGGCACATTCTCCGACGCCATGATCCGCTTCGTATGAGGCGATTTGGGCGTTGAATGGGATGGTCTGGGCAAAAAGACGACCAAATTCGCGCATATGGCGTTTTCACCTGTTCTTTAGCAGAAACCCTGTCAAAGTGAGCATGCATCGAATCCGGTGCGATCCCCCGACGTTCAATTGGTGAATTCGCGAGTTTCTGACATGCGGCCGGTATTCGAAAACCCGATGCGAGGTATCGCGTGCAAAGTCGCCTCCGTCGTCTTCTTTCTGGCGATGCAGACCTTCATCAAGCTTGCGGGCGCCGGCATCCAGCCCGGCCAGGTGACCTTCTACAGGTCGTTTTTCGCCCTGTTTCCGATCATGGCGTTTCTGGCCTATCGCGGACAGTTGAAGGCATCGTTCTACACCGCCAATCCTGTCGGTCATCTCAAGCGCGGCACGCTTGGCATCATTTCGATGGGCCTGGGCTTTTATGGCCTGCTGCACCTGCCGCTGCCCGAGGCGATCGCGCTCGGCTATGCCTTGCCGCTGATCGCGGTGATCTTCGCCGCGCTGCTTCTTGGCGAGACGGTGCGCGTCTATCGCTGGAGCGCGGTGTTTGTCGGCCTGATCGGCGTGGCGATCGTGTCCTGGCCGAAACTTACACTCTTTCGTGATGGCGGCGTGGAGACGGCGCAGGCAATCGGCGCCGTCACGGTGCTGTTGGCGTCCGTTCTCGGCGGTCTGGCGATGATCCAGGTGAGAAAGCTGGTGGAAGAAGAGAAGACCTCGACGATCGTGCTCTATTTCTCGATCACCGCCTCGGTGTTTTCGCTGTTCACCGTACCTTTCGGCTGGGATCTGCTCGATCTCGCGCCGCAACTCTATCTGATCTCCGCCGGCTTCTGCGGTGGTATCGCGCAGATCCTGCTCACGGAAAGCTATCGCCATGCGGATGTCTCGACGATCGCGCCGTTCGAATACACCTCCATCGTCCTGGGAAGTGTGCTCGCTTACTTCGTGTTCGATGATATCCCGACCACGAGCATGCTAATCGGAACCGCTGTCATCGTCTCCGCTGGCATTTTCATTATCTATCGCGAGCATCAGCTGGAGCTTGAGCGGGCGACCGCGCGGAAAGCCAGTTCCCCGTAACGCGGTTCTCACGAAATGGTGCGGCTAAGTGTCGCAAAATTCATGCATTTTTGATGTCGCGCGCTCGTCCCTACAAAATTTGAGGGTAGCGCGGGGCGATTGCGCATGCTTTGTGAACATGAACAATTTTCATTTATTTATATGTCATGATGTTGAGAATAAGTGACGGCTTCGCATTGTTAAGCTTGTGCATGGGCAAGTCGAGTGCCGTCCGGGAGACCAATGCCGTTTAGTGCCGCAGACTTGATCGCCGACCCCAAGTTTATTTTGGGTATACGATTTCACGCAAGCCGCATGCGCAACATGTTCGATGCCGGCCCAAGGCTTGCGCGCTTGCTCGCATCGCACCAGCGGTGGCTGCTCACACAAGTCGCCTATGCGCTCAGCATGGAGCGCGTCGATGGTGATCCAACGTCCGGGCTGACGGCCACGGCACTGACGACCGAGATCACCGCTTTCAAGGCCGCGAGCCGCAACACCATTCGCAGCTATATCGATGAACTCGCCACTTACAGGTTCATCACCTGCGTTCCGGGCGAGGAGCGCAAGCGGCCGCGTCGCTACGAGGTGGCCGAAATCGCGCAGCAGGCAATGGTCAGCTGGGTCTGGTCCAACCTGCTCGCGCTCGACGTCCTCGACGAGGGCGATAGGGCGGAGCGCTTTGAGGCAAATCCTCAGTGGATAGGGCTGATGCAGCCGCGCATTGCGCGTGATTGCCTGCGCGACACGGCCTGGCGCGAGCCGCCGGAGCGGGTTGCCATGTTTATGTGGAACGACGCCGGCGGCCTTATCGTCGATTATCTGATGTCGAGGATCGACCCGGAAGAGCAGCATCCCGACCGCTTCTTCGTCGGGCCGATCGACAGCAGGGCGCTGGCAGCCGACTTCATGATATCGCGCACGCACATGCAGCGCCTCTTCGCCAAGGCGGCGCAGGATGGCTGCATGGGCTGGGATATCGATATGAAGAAGCCGTCGCTATGGATATCGCGCGCGTTCGTCGAGGAATACTGCCAGTGGCAGGCGATCAAGTTCGCCTATGTCGATCAGGCGTTTCACGCGGCAAGCGAAATGTCGGGAGAGAGGTAGGCCGCCGTGGCGGCTCTGACGTGCGCCGACGGCGCCGCGTCAGGATTCGCGATCGTAGGCTTCCGCTGCGCACACGGCTGCGCGGATATGCTCGATGGCGTCGATCTTGCAGAGAAGTGAGATGAGGCGTGTCGTCATGAGAATAAGCCGATAAACGGCAGGGACGGCGAGTGGCCGCGCCCTGCGATCAATACTGCTGGAAGTCCGCGAAGATGGCAGCGGGGCGCACGATGCGACCGCTCGCGCCAGTGCCACGAGCGATCATCTGCTCGTTGGTGGCGAAGCCGGTGCGGCAGTAGCTCTGCGTGGTGCGGCCGTTGCTGTTTGCGTTTCTCAAGGTTTCAAATCTGCAGTGTGTAGGACGACGAGTGTTGCTCATGGCCTTGGTTCCTTAGTGATTCCTCCCAAGACACAATGCTAATATTGCAGCGCACAATAGATTTCACAAGGCATAGGAATACGCGGCAGGCATGCGTTTTGCGCATGGGTCTCGTCGCAAATCTGTCAATGTTGGTTATTTAGGAGGCAGAATTGATTTCTGTCAGTTTCGCCTGAAAAGCCAATAAATCGTTCCAGGCCAAGCGCTTATTGACCGGCGCCGTCAACAGGTCCTGCGGATGCAGCGTGGCGATGGCGGGGACGACACGGTCGCCTGCGGCAATTTCGCGCCACTGGCCGCGCAAGCCGTGAATTGTGTCGCCTTCGCCAAAAAACACCCGAGCCGCGAAATTCCCGAGCAGGAGAATCACTTTCGGCTCGGCAAGCGCGATCTGCCGCTCGATGAAGGGACGGCAGATATCCATCTCGGCGGGGGAGGCGACGCGGTTGCCCGGCGGGCGCCACGGAATGACCTGGGTCAACAGGATGCCGGCGCGGTCGAGCCCGATCGCGGCAAGCATCTTGTCCAGCAGCTGGCCGGGGCGTCCGGCAAACGGCTGCCCCTCGCGATCGTCCTCAGCGCCGGGCGCCGAGCCGATCAGCATGATGCCGCTCGCAGCATCTCCGCTGGCAAAGATCGTCGAGCGCGCGCTGTGCTTGAGATTGCAGCCGTTGAAGGCTTCGAGCGCGGTCTTAAGCTCCGCGAGAGAACGCGCGCTTTCCGCGGCGAACCGCGCCTGCTGGATCGCCTCGCCGTCGGGGATAGCCGGCTGAGGCCGTTGCGCCGAGCGCTCAGGCTGGGGCGCAGCGCGCTGTGCGGACGCTGCTGGTGCGCGGGACGTCGCCTCGCGTGCCTCCGCCTGCGGGGTAGGGGCGGCGCTGCGGCGCGCCGCCTTCATCGCCTCGAATTCGGCGAAGCGATCGACGGCCTCGTCCTCCAGCAGCCACTCGACGCCGGCATCCGCATGGAAATGCAGAAGGGCTGCGAGTTCGCCTGGAGAAAGGTCGTTGACGGAGATCATGGGCGCGACATTACCGAAGCTCAAGCCTCAATGAAAGTGCGCAGCCGACACATCCCGGCCTATTGCACCGTCCATTGCGCGATATCGTCGCGTTCGCCGATCAGCGCCAGACCGTGTGCGATCGAGAGCATCTCGCCGCCGGTCTCGATACGATCGGTGTCGAAGCGCTCGGTGAAGATGCGGCGAACGGCCGGGACGAACGAAGTACCGCCTGTCAGGAAGACCTTGTCGATCGCGCCCGCTTCGGTGTTGGTCTTTTCGAGCACATCGTCGAGCGCGCCTTCGATGCGCGCGAGATCGTCGGAAATCCAGCTCTCGAAGTCCGCACGGGCCACCATGCGCTTTCCGGCGCGGCCGAGCGGCGAGAAATTGAACTCGGCTTCCTCGGAGGCCGACAGCGCCATCTTCGTGGCCGAGACCGCCTGGTAGAGCGGATAGCCTTCGTCGTGATCGACGAGATCGATGAAGAGCTCCAGCTTTTCCGGCTCAAGCGCCGTGCGCACCAGCTTCCTCAGATCCTCGTATTCGCGGGACGTCTTGAAGATCGACAGCTGATTCCAGCGGCTGAAGCTGGAGTAATAGTTGGTCGGCACTTCAAGGATCTTGTCGAAGCTCTTGAAATGACTCCCCTTGCCGATCTCAGGCGCCACGACGTTTTCGATGATGCGCGCGTCGAAGTGATCGCCTGCGATGCCGACACCGGAATGACCGATCGGCGTGGCCTTCAGCTGGCCGGCGACGGTCTCGAAGCGGATCAGCGAATAGTCGGTCGTACCGCCGCCGAAGTCGGCGACCAGCACCGTCGCGTCGCTTTTCAGGTTCTGCGCGAAGTAGAAGGCGGCTGCCACCGGCTCGTAGACATAGTGCACCTCGGGGAAGCCGAAGCGCGACAGCGCCTCGTTGTAGCGCTGGGTCGCCAGCACTGGATCGGGGCTCGCGCCGGCGAAGTGCACCGGCCGGCCGGTGACGATACGCGCGACGTCCGACGGCCAGTTGCTGCCCGCGTAATTGCTGAGGCGGCGGATGAACACCTCCATCAGATCCTCGAAGCTGTGGCGCTTGGCGTAGATCAGCGTTCCCTGGAAGAGGGCGCTGGCGGCGAATGTCTTGATCGACTGCAGGAAGCGACAATCGCCGGGATTGTCGATGAACTGGCGGATCGCCGCATGGCCTGCCTCGACCTTCAGCGCCGAAGCGCCGAGCTTGCCGTCCTTCATGAAGGACAGCGCCGTGCGCATGCTGTCGCTTTCACCCGCCGAGCTGGTGAAGCCCATGGAATGTGTGGTCTTGCCATCCGCGGTGGCAAGTACGGTGTTGGTCGTGCCAAAGTCCAAACCTAGCGCTTGAGCCATGCTCGCACCTCTCAATGTCGATCGTTGCTGGAGACTGGAGCAACTGCTCCGCCGGGGCGCCAAGGGACGCCCAAATTCAAGAGGGCGCGTGATGCCACAGCGGTCTGTCTTATTCAAGACGCGGAAGCGCAAAATGAAACGGGCGCCGATGGGCGCCCGTCTCGATCATTCCGCTGCGATGGCCCGGGCGGGCTCCTCGTGTTGCTCTTCTGTCTTCTTCCGCCCAAGGCTGAGTAGCCAGTCGCTGAGCCGTCCCATCTCGACGAAGATGACGGGGGTGATGAACAGCGTCAGCGCCTGGCTGACGATGAGACCGCCAACGACGGCGATGCCGAGCGGCTGGCGAAGCTCCGAGCTTGCGCCCGAGCCGAGTGCGATCGGGAGCGCGCCCAGCAGCGCGCAGAAGGTCGTCATCATGATCGGCCGGAAACGTCGCACACAGGCTTCGTGGATGGCCTCGGACGAGGTCATGCCGGTGCCCGATCGCAGGTTCTCCAGCGCCACGTCGATCATCATGATCGCGTTCTTCTTGACGATGCCGATCAGCATCAGGAGGCCGATCAGCGCGATGATCGACAGGTCGAAGTTCATAACTCTCAACGCCAGAAGTGCGCCGAGTGCTGCCGCCGGCAGACCGGAGAGGATCGTCAGCGGGTGAATGAAGCTCTCGTAGAGGACGCCGAGAACGACATAGATCGTCAGCACCGCCGCCAGGATCAGGAGAGGCGTGTTCCCCTGCGATTGCTCGAAGATCTGCGCCGTGCCGCCATAGGACGTGAAGACGTCCGAGGGCATGTCGATGTCCTTCTTGATCTGGTCGATCGCGGCCGTTGCGTCACCAAGCGCTTCGCCGGCGGGCAGGTTGAACGACACGGTGGTCGAGACCAGCTGGCCGGTCTGGTTGATCGTCACTGGTCCGGTGGTGCGCTCGACCGTCGCGAAGTTCGACAGCGGAACGAGCGCGCCGCTCGAAGACGCCACGCGAATGTCCTGCAGCTTCTGGTCATCCCACGGTGCATTGGTGTCGTACTCGACGAGCACGTCGTAGCTGTCGCCGGTCGACTGGATCTGCGCCGCCGCGTAACCGCCGAAGGATTCCTGCAGCGTCGTGCGTAGCTGGTCGTCGGTGATGCCGAAGGCGGCGGCCTTTTCCGTGTCGACTTTGATCTCGGCCTGCAGCGCGTTGTTCTGTGCGTCCGATGTCACGTCGGTAAAGCGCGGATCGCCGTGCATGGCCTGTTGGATCTTGTTGGCCCAGAGGTTGGTCTGGTCGGCGCTGAGTGCCTGAACCACCAGCTGATACTGGCTGGCCGTCTGTCGTCCGCCGAAGCGCAAGCTCTGCTGCGGCGTGATGAAGGCCTGCAGGCCGGGGATCTTGCTGATGCTGGCGCGCAGTTCGCGCAGCGTCTGATCGAGCGGCGGCCGGTCCTTCTTGTCCTTCAGTTCGACGAACATCGTGCCATTGTTGAGCGGGCTGCGGGCGTTGCCGCCGACGATCGACATGACGTGGTTGACAGCAGGGTTCTGCTTGACCAGCGCCGCAGCCTGGTTCTGCAGATCCTTCATCGCTGGATAGGAGATGTCCTGGCGGGCGCGGGTCGAGATGTTGAGGCGGCCGATATCTTCCGTCGGGAAGAAGCTGGTCGGCAGCGTCATGAATAGGTAGACCGTCAACCCGACCGAGGCGAGGAACAGCCCGAGAATAGCCGGACGGTGCGCCAGGCACCAGGCGACGGAACGGTCGTAGCCGCGCAGAGTCCGCTCGAAGCCGGCATCGAACCAGCGGATAAAGAAGGGCGGCTGGCTATGGCCGCTGCCGAGCCGCGAGGCAAGCATCGGCGTGACCGTCAGCGACACGATCGCGGATGCCACGATGGCAATCGCCACCACCATGCCGAACTCGTTGAAGATACGCCCGACCACGCCGCCCATCAGCAGGATCGGAATGAAGACCGCGATCAGCGAGACGGACATGGAGATGATCGTATAGCTGACTTCGCCCGATCCCTTGATGGCCGCCTCAAGAACCGGCATGCCATCCTCGACATGCCTCAGGATGTTTTCGAGCATGACGATGGCGTCGTCGACCACGAGGCCGACGGCGAGCGTCAGCCCGAGCAGCGAGATGTTGTCGACGCTGTAGCCAAGCACATACATCATGCCGAAGGTGGTGATCAGCGACAGCGGCACGGCAAGGCCCGGTATGATCGTCGCCGTCAGGTGGCCGGTGAAGAGGTAGATGACCAGAACGACGAGGCCGATCGTCAGGAACAGCGTGAACTTCACATCCGAGATCGCGTCGCGGATCGGCTTGGCCGAATCGTTCATCACCTGCGTCGTCACCGATCCCGGTATCTCGGCATGCAGCGCCGGCAGCTTGGCATTGATCGCATCGACCACGGCGACTGTGTTGGCATCCGGCTGGCGCTGGATTGCCAGGATGATGCTCTGCTTGCCGTCGTACCAGCTGCCGGTGTTCTGGTTCTCAACGCTGTCCTCAACGTCGGCGACATCGCCGAGATGGATGGGCGCGCCACCGGGATTGGCAATGACGAGGGTGCGGAACTGCTCGGCATTCGTGCGCTGCGTGTCGGCAGTGATCGTCATACTCTGGCTGTCGTTCTGCAGCGTGCCGACGGGCACCTGGCTGTTGGCAGCCTGGATCGCCTTGTTGACCGTATCGATCCCGAGGCCGCGGTTGAGCAGCTTGTTCGGATCGACCTCGACGCGCACGGCATAGGTCTGCGCGCCAAAGACCGAGACCTCGGCCACGCCGGGGAGGGTGGAGAGCGAGGGCGAGATGATGTTTTCCGCGACATCGTCGAGCTTGCTGCGCGGCATCGTATCGCTCTGCACCGCAAGCAGCATGACGGGAGCGTCGGCCGGGTTGGTCTTCCTATAGCTCGGCGGCGTCGTCATGTTGTCGGGCAGCTGCCGCGTCGCATGCGAGATCGCTGCCTGAACGTCGGCGGCAGCCGCATCGATGCTGCGGTTGAGATCGAACTGCAGCACGATGCTGGTATTGCCGAGCGAGTTGGTGGCGCTGATCTCGCTGATCCCGGGGATCGTCTCGAACTGCTTGATGAGCGGTGTCGCGACGGATGTCGCCATGGTCTTCGGCGAGGCGCCGGTCAGCGCCGCCGAGACGTTGATCGTCGGGAAATCGACCTGCGGCAGGGCTGCCACCGGCACGAGCTGGTAGCCGGCGATGCCGGCAAGCACGGCGCCGATGGCGAGAAGCGTGGTGGCGACGGGGCGCCGGATACAGAAATTCGGTATCATTCGTCCGCGCCCGCCACGATGGTTTCCGTTGACTTCACCTGATCAGCCGAGGCGACGTTGATCGCCTTGCTATCGAATTCTTCCTTCACGGCCTGCTTGTCGACGAGCTGCGCCTGTCCCTCGATCACCACATGGTCGCCTTCCGAAAGACCGGCCGAAATCGCCGTATAGCCGCCATTCGCGCGGGCGACGGTGACGGGCGCCAGCCGCACCTTTCCGTCGTTGACGACGAACGAGTAGAAGCCATCTGCGCCGGGGCTCACCGCCACCGTCGGCACGACGACCTGGCGTTCGTTGTTGTTGAAATGCACGACGATGTTGACCGACTGGCCGGGCCACAAGGCGCCCGATGCATTCTCGAATTTCGCCTTGGCGAGGATGGTGCCGGATGCTGTATCGACGGTGTTGTCGTAGAAGCTGATATGGCCGGTGCGCGGCTTGCCCTTGCCCGATGGCGGCACGGTGGTCACGTCGACGGGGCCGGCTGCGAGCGCCAGCTTCAGCTGCCTGAGATCACGCTCCTGCAGATGGAACTTCACATAGATCGGGTCGTATTTCGCGATCGTCACGATCGTCGCACCTGCCGTCACGAACGCGCCGGGGCTGACGGCGACGTCGCCAAGGCGGCCGTCGAAGGGCGCCCGGATGTCGGTATGTTCAAGCAGTACCTGATCGGAAGCGAGCGTCGCCTTGTCCGCCTGCACGGTGGCAACGGCGGTGTCGCGCGCGGCCTTGGCCTGGTCGTAGGTCTGCTGCGTGCCGGCTTTCGACGTCAAGAGATCGGATGCGCGCGTGAGCGCCGTCTCTGCCTCGGCGACCGTTGCGGTATCGCGCACGATCATCGCATTGTCCTTGTCGACCGCGGCCTGTGCCGTGCGGTTGTCGAGCTTGGCGATGAGGTCGCCCTGTTTGACGGTTGAGCCATCGGTGGCGATGATCTCGGTGACCAGCCCCTGTTCCTGCGCGGCAATCGTCGTGTTGTCGTCGGCGTCGGCCCAACCGGATGCCGTGACGTCGCGCGGCAGTACCGTCTTCACGGCCGCCGCGGTCTTCACCAGCGTCGGCCCGCCGCCCTTGCGCCCCTTGCCCTTCTGGTCGCCGCCCTGTTGCGCTCCATCGCCCGCCGCCTGCTTGCCGCCGGAGGCGTCGGCCTGTGCGGTCGGTTTCGGTCCGAACTGCGAGAGATAGGGTATGCGATCCTTATAGTGCCACGCGCCGAAGCCGGCTGCGACGACAAGGCAGGTGGTGATCCAGAGTTTCTTCATGTTGATACCGGTCGGGGGCTGTTGAGTATGACTTATTCAACCACTTTTATTGCGGCACGAAAAAGACACAATCCCGACAGGGGCATCACTAAGTGGTTAGAATGGCTTAAATTTTCGTAATGTTCGCATATTCTAAAAAATGGGTGATCGCACAAATGTGGCACAACCGTGGTCGGGCGCCACCGGCTGGCGCCCGATTGTCGTTTGCGATCAGAGGGATCGCGCCGCGCCGCCATCGCAGCGCACCAAGCTGCCGGTGATATAGCTCGCCTGCTGGCTGCACAGGAAGGCGGCGGTCGCCGCGAACTCTTCCACCTTGCCATATCGCCCGACCGGGATGGCCGCTTCCTTGACGACACGAACGTCTTCGATGCTCTTGCCTGTGCGCTTGGCGGCGGCGCCATCGAGATCGTCGAGCCGGCTTGTCAGGATGGAGCCGGGGAGCAGCAGGTTGGTGGTGATGCCGAAGCGGCCGATTTCGGTCGCCAGCGTCTTGCTCCAGCCGGCGAGCGCTGGGCGCAGCGTGTTGGAAAGCGCGAGATTGCCGATCGGCTCGATTACGCCTGACGACGCCACCGTCAGGATGCGGCCCCATCCCTGTTCCTTCATGCCGGGCAGCAGCGCGTTGGTGAGCGTGATGACCCTGAGCACCATCGAGAAGAAATAGGTCTCCAGCCGCTCGGCGGTCATGTCCGCGGTGGTGCCGGGCGTCGGGCCGCCGGTATTGTTGATCAGGATGTCGACGCCGCCGAGCTTGCTCTTGACGGCGGTCGTGACCGTCTCGACGAAGTTCTCTTCCGAAAGATCGGCCCAGATCCAGTCGGCCTTGCCCTTGCCTTCGGTATTGATCGCCTTGCAGTTCGCCTCCAGCGTTTCGCCGCTGCGTCCGCACAAAAGCACATTGGCGCCTTCGCGCGCCAGGGCGACCGCGATGCCGTGGCCAAGTCCGCGCGACGATGCCAGCACGAGTGCGCGCTTGCCCTTGATGCCCAGATCCATTTTGACGTCTCCTGTTGTTCGCTCCGTTTATAGGGCGCGCGACGATCAAAAGGAAAGACCGGCCATGGCTTGATCAGCTTCATTTATTGACGTTGACGTAAGCCGCATGTAGTTCTCTGGTGAAGAGGAATATCATTGCGCGAAATGGGGTATTGCCTGTCGTTTCCCGGCTCGACAATCCAGCCATGTTTTGCCAAGAGATAGCCTACACACGGGGAATTATGGCCGCAAAGTCGGCCGAGCGGAGAATGATGAATGACCGAAGCGACTGAACTGCCCGAACGCGAGAGCATGGAATTCGACGTCGTGATTGTCGGCGGCGGTCCTGCCGGCCTCTCGGCCGCGATCAGGCTGAAGCAGGTCAATCCCGAACTGTCCGTCGTCGTGCTGGAGAAGGGCGCCGAAGTCGGTGCGCATATCCTTTCGGGTGCCGTCGTCGATCCCATCGGCATCGACCGCCTGCTGCCGGATTGGCGCGAAGAGTCTGATCATCCGTTCAAGACCGAGGTCAAGGACGATCACTTCCTGCTGCTTGGCCCTGCCGGCTCCATCCGCCTGCCGAATTTCGCCATGCCGCCGCTGATGAGCAATCACGGCAACTACATCGTCTCGCTCGGCAACGTCTGTCGCTGGCTGGCGGGCCACGCGGAAGCCTTGGGCGTCGAGATCTATCCGGGCTTTGCCGCCACCGAAGTGCTCTACAATGATGAAGGCGCTGTGATCGGTGTCGCGACCGGCGACATGGGCGTCGAGAAGAACGGCGAACCCGGCCCGAATTTTACCCGTGGCATGGAGCTGTTGGGCAAATATACACTGATCGGCGAAGGCGTGCGCGGCTCGCTCGCCAAGCAGCTAATATCAAAGTTCGACCTTCAGAAGGACCGCGAGCCGCAAAAGTTTGGTATCGGCATCAAGGAGCTCTGGCAGGTCAAGCCGGAGAACCACAAGCAGGGTCTCGTGCAGCATTCCTTCGGCTGGCCGCTCGGCATGAAAACCGGCGGCGGTTCGTTCCTGTATCATCTGGAAGACAACCTCGTGGCCGTCGGCTTCGTGGTGCATCTGAACTACAAGAACCCCTATCTCTATCCCTTCGAGGAATTCCAGCGCTTCAAGACGCATCCGGCGATCCGCACCACCTTCGAGGGCGGCAAGCGGCTCTCCTATGGTGCGCGCGCCATTACCGAGGGCGGCTACCAGTCGGTGCCGAAACTGACCTTCCCGGGCGGCGCCCTGATCGGCTGCTCCGCCGGCTTCGTCAACGTCCCCCGCATCAAGGGCAGCCACAACGCCGTGCTCTCGGGCATGCTGGCGGCGGACAGGATCGCCGACGCGATCGCAGCAGGCCGCGCCAATGACGAGGTCATCGAGATCGAAAACGAATGGCGCGCAAGCGACATCGGCAAGGACCTCAAGAAAGTCCGCAACGTCAAGCCGCTGTGGTCGAAGTTCGGCACGGCCATTGGCGTCGCACTCGGCGGTCTCGACATGTGGACCAACCAGCTCCTCGGCTTCTCCTTCTTCGGCACGCTCGGCCACGGCAAGACCGATGCCGCATCGCTGGAGCCGGCATCAAAGCACAAGCCGATCGATTACCCCAAGCCCGACGGCGTGCTCACCTTCGACCGTCTCTCCTCGGTGTTCCTGTCGAACACCAATCACGAGGAGAACGAGCCTGTGCATCTGAAGGTCAAGGACATGGCGCTGCAGAAGTCGTCGGAGCACGACATCTTCGCCGGTCCCTCGACGCGCTACTGTCCTGCCGGGGTGTACGAGTGGGTCGAGAAGGACGGGCAGGAGACCTACGTCATCAACGCCCAGAACTGCGTCCACTGCAAGACCTGCGACATCAAGGATCCCAACCAGAACATCAACTGGGTACCGCCGCAGGGCGGCGAGGGGCCGGTTTATCCGAACATGTAAGGGATAAACCATGAGCGCTACCCTTGAGATCAGGCAGGCGCGCTTGGAAGAACTGCCGCGCCTGACCGAGATCGAACTCGACGCTTTCGCGACATTGGCGGCGGCGTTGGGCATCTCCGACGCAGCGCAAGCCTTGCCGCACGATATCCTGCGAAAGGCACTCGAAGCCGGCCTGCTGATCGTGGCCGCCGACGGCGATGATCACCCAGTCGGCTTCCTCGCGGCGGAAGAAATCCACGACACGCTCTATGTGATCGAGCTCGATGTCAGCAGGGACTGGCAACGAAAAGGCGTCGGCCGACGCCTGATGTCCCACGCGGCCGACATGGCAAGGACGCGACGGCTCTCCGCGCTGACGTTGACGACGGACCGCCATGTCCCGTTCAACGCAGCTTTCTACCAATCCATGGGCTTCGAAACGGTAGACGGCGAGGCCACGCCGCCATTTTTGCAGGCGAAGATCGATGACGAGGTCAGCAACGGCATGAACCCGGAACGGCGCGTGGCCATGGTGATGCGGCTTGGGCGACCGACTCAGGGCTGAAAGCCGACTTCTAGCGCGGTCGCGATTCGAGCAAGACGTTTGTCGCGAGTAAAGAGACGGGAGCCAGCAGACAGCATCACGGATGCAAGAAGATGCGCATCGACATAGCCAATCCCGCTTCCCATCAAGGCGTGCCGACTAATGAGCGCTAGCACTTCATCATTGTCGGCCACGCTGGCTTGAGGCAACTCGCTTAGCGCTTTTATCGTCGCGTCGTAACGCGGCATGAACCCAAGTGCGATTTCTCCGATAACAAACGGATGAACGAGTATCTGATTGCGTTTGAGCAGGAATTCGACCTGCCCGTCGTTCTTTCGCAGATGATCGATCCAGAGTGATGTGTCGAGCAGGATCACTCCGGCAAATCCATGTCGACATTCCCACCCCAAGTGCCGTCTTCATTCCACCGACGGCGCGGGGGTGCTTTCAAATCTGGAGCGCTGCCACCAAGCATAATCAAGCGACGTGCTGCCTCTTGCTGGATCAGGCGAGTCAAAGCCTCTTTTAACAAGGCGGAACGTTCGCTGATTCCAGTCACCTCCTGCGCACGCTTGATCAAATCGTCGTCCAGCGTCACCGTCGTTCGCATTTAAGCCTCCGCATCAAATCGTGCATCTAATGATGCGCCTTCCCGCAACGGATGTCGAGCAGTCACCTCACAACCTCTTAACGAATGCGTTACCGCAGGCACACGCTTAGCAGTTCATTAACCATAATCTCCGTAACCTCGGTCTCATCAACCGAACGTTAAGGATCTGCTTCGATGTCGCTTTCCCGCCGTGGTTTCGTTCTGGGCGTCTCCGCGCTTCTCGCCGGCTGCGCTTCGAGCGGTCCCGATCATCGCGCCAACTACGCGGCCATTCCGGCCGAGAAGTTTCCGTTGCCAGCCATGCCGATCGACAAGATCGATCCGGAGCTTCGTCGCCAGCAGGTCAGCTACGCCTCGAGCTATAGCCCCGGCACCATCGTCGTCGATACGCCCGCCCGCCGCCTCTATTACATCCTCGGTGACAATCAGGCGATGCGCTATGGCGTCGGCGTCGGTCGGGAAGGGCTGGCCTTTGCAGGCGGTGCCTATGTCGGACGCAAGGCCGAATGGCCGAGCTGGACGCCGACCGAAAACATGCAGCGCCGCGAAGAGCGCTACCGCAAGCTCGCCGGCGGCATGCCGGGTGGACCGAACAACCCACTCGGCGCCCGCGCCATCTATCTCTATCGCGGCGGCAACGATACGCACTTCCGCATCCACGGCACCAACCAGCCGCAGTCGATCGGTCTTGCCATGTCGAGCGGCTGCATCCGCATGCTCAACCACGATGTCATCGATCTCTACGAACGGGTAGAGCCCGGAGCGCAGGTCGTCGTCATCCAGGCAACGGCCTGAACCACAATGAGAAACGGGGCCGATCGGCCCCGTCTTCCTATTTAAAGCAATGTGCCGCTGAGGATCAGCAGCGCCACCGAGAAGTAGATCACCAGCCCGGTCACGTCGACCAGCGTAGCGACGAAGGGCGCAGAGGCGCTCGCCGGGTCGAGCCGCAGTTTCTGCAGCACGAAGGGCAGCATCGAGCCTGCGACCGAGCCGAACGTCACGATCCCGATCAGCGCCGCGAAGATCGTGAAGCCGACGAGAATCCAGTGCTCGCCATAGTCATAGAGCCCGATATTCTGCCACAGGATGATGCGGGCAAAGCCGACGGCGCCGAGGATCGAGCCGAGCACGATGCCGGTCGGCAGTTCGCGCAACAGCACCCGCCACCAGTCGGACAGCTTCAGCTCGCCCAGCGCCAGCGCCCGGATGATAAGCGAGGTCGCCTGCGAACCGGAATTGCCGCCGGAGCTCATGATCAGCGGAACGAACAGCGTCAGCACGATCGCCTTTTCCAGTTCGCCCTCATAATGCTGCATGGCGCTCGCCGTCAGCATTTCGCCGAGGAAGAGGGCGCAAAGCCAGCCGGCGCGCTTCTTCAGCATGCCGGCGAAGCTGATCGCCATGTAGGGCTTTCCGAGCGCCTCCATGCCGCCGAACTTCTGGGCGTCTTCCGTCTGGTCGGCGATCATCGTGTCGATCACGTCGTCGACGGTCACGATCCCCAGCATATGGCCGTTCTCGCCGATAACAGGCAGCGCCAGCAGATTGTGCTTGCGGATCAGCCGCGCCACGTCTTCCTGCGTCATCAGCGGATCGGCCCGCACGATGCCGCCCTGCTGGGCGACGCTCAGCACCGAGGCCTGCGGCTCGCCGTTGATCAGGCGTCGCAGCGTGACGACGCTCGTGAGCGCCTGTGTCTCCACGTCGAGAACATAGATCGCATAGACGGTCTCGCGCGAACGCTCGACCTTGCGAACATGCTCCAATGTTTTCTCGACCGTCCAGG
The DNA here is from genome assembly GCF_017741935.1 of Rhizobium sp. 16-449-1b. Lineage (GTDB taxonomy): Bacteria > Pseudomonadota > Alphaproteobacteria > Rhizobiales > Rhizobiaceae > Rhizobium. The sequence goes on from NZ_JAGHMH010000005.1 coordinate 59,397, forward strand.
TCGCCGGCACGCTGACGAATTCCGTCGTCATGATGCTGCCGGCCGTGCGCGGCGGATAGCCCATGAGGTGCTGCACGGCGAGACAAGTCGCGCGGTCGAGCTTGGAAAACAGGTGTGCCCGAGCGACCTCGTCCATTTCCTGGAAGAGGTCGGCGACGCGGTCGTTGGCGGTTGCGTTCAATAGCCGCGCGGCCTGCTCGACCGGCATTTCGGTCAGCATCGCAGCGGCATGGTGCAGCTCCGGGCGTCCGAGTATGCGGACGGCCTTCTGCTGCGGCAGCGTGGCGAGGATAGCCGCTGCTTCGGGAATTTCGAGCGCGTTCAGACGCTCGACGCGTTCAGCCGTGGTGATGGCACCGAGGCTGTCGCTGGCAAAGAAACGGGCGGCATGGCCTGCCCGCAGAGGGAAGCGATTGATGTTCATATAGCTCGCCTTTCCGTCGATCCGCCGCAGCGTCCGACGGGCGAGCCCGATGGATATCGGTCAGCGCACGAAGGCCGCGTACGGCAAAGGCAATCGACTACTACTGTCGCTTGGCATCGTGAGATGGCTCCGTTGATATCCGCGCGGAACGGGCGTTCCGTGCGTGATGCTGTAGGTGGTCCCAAACGCTGAAAAAGTCAAGCGGGGTAGGTGGTTGCGGCGAAAAAGCCGCGCAGGCCGCGCGGCTTTCTTGGTTAGCGTGATGAATGAGGCGCTTCCTTATGCCGAAATGCTCATCCATCAGGACGAGCCGACAGCGATCAAAAGCCTGCGAGCACCAGCTTGCCCTTGGTCTTCCCGCTCTCGATCATCGCGTGCGCCGTCTTCAGGTTCGCCGCATTGATCACGCCGAGCGTTTCGTTCAGCGTCGTGCGGATGGTGCCGGCATCGACCAGGTCGGCGATCTTGTTCAGGAGCTTGTGCTGCTCGATCATGTCGGCGGTGTTAAAGAGCGGGCGGGTGAACATCAGCTCCCAGTGGATAGAGATCGCCTTGCGCTTGAAGGGCACGATGTCGAGCGTCTTCGGATCATCGATGAGCGCGAAGCGGCCCTGCGGCGCGATGGCCTCGACGATATCCTGCAGGTGGTCGCTGGTGTTCGTCGTGGAGAAGATGAAGCTGGGTGCGCCGATGCCGAGTGCTGCCATCTGCGCAGCGATCGGCTTCGAATGGTCGATCACATGGTGGGCGCCGAGTTCTTTCACCCATGCCTGCGTTTCCGGCCGCGAGGCCGTCGCGATCACAGTGAGGTCGGTCAAGGCGCGGGCGATCTGGATGGCGATCGAGCCGACACCACCGGCGCCGCCGATGATGAGGATGGCGTTGGCCGCACCCGGCACGGCGTCCCGCACTTTCAGGCGGTCGAACAGCGCCTCATAGGCGGTGATCGAGGTCAGCGGCAGGGCGGCGGCGGCCGCGAAATCGAGGCTCGCGGGCTTGCGGCCGACGATGCGCTCATCGACCAGATGGAATTCGGCGTTGGAACCGGGGCGATTGATCGCGCCCGCATAGGCCACCTCGTCGCCGACCTTGAACAGCGTAACCTCGGGGCCGACCGCCTTGACGATGCCGGCCGCGTCCCAACCAAGAACCTTGAACTCGCCGTCCGCGGGCGCCACGCCGATGCGGATCTTGGTGTCGACGGGATTGACCGAGACGGCCTTGATCTCAACCAGGAGATCGTGGCCGGTGGCCTCAGGCATCGGCAGGTCGACGTCGATCAGAGATGTCTCGGCGGAAATGGGCTGCGGTGTGGTGTAGGCGACGGCGCGCATGAAAGACTCCAGTGTTTGTTGCACGGATGCTAGATGCGTCTTACGTTAGGATCACGCAAGAATGCACAAATTCTGTACGTAGTACCCAAAAGGATACCGTCAAATGTCGTTGCCGAGAGACAAGCTGACCGAGAACTTCCCCGGATGCCCCGTCGAGGCGACGTTGAGTTTTCTGGATGGCAAGTGGAAGGGCGTGATCCTCTTTCACCTGATGGAGGGCACGCTGCGCTTCAACGAACTGCGCCGCAAGCTGCCATCGGTAACGCAGCGGATGCTGACTAAGCAGCTTCGGGAACTGGAGGAATGCGGTCTGGTGTCGCGCACCGTGTTTGCCGTCGTGCCGCCGCGCGTGGATTACGCGCTGACGCCGCTTGGCAAGACGTTGAAGCCCGTCATCGCCGCCTTGGCCGCATGGGGCGAGGAAAACATATCCTGCCGGCCCAGTGGCCGCCACCTCAGGGATGTGGCGGCCTGTGATCAGTCAGCTACGGCTGCGGCGGTCGAGGCGTAGCGAGGCCGCGAAGACGACGATGCCGAGCGCCGACAGGATCGCGCCGACATAACCCGTCGAAGCCGAGCCATAGCCCCAGGCGATGACGAGGCCGCCGAGCCACGCGCCGAGCGCGTTGGCGATGTTGAAGGCGGAGTGGTTGGAGGCGGCGGCCAGCGTTTGCGCGTCGGCGGCGACGTCCATCAGCCGCGTCTGCAGCGCCGGGCCGGCCGCGAAGCCGCAACCGATCAGGAAGACGCAGAGGCCGAGCATGAAGGGGCTGGAGGCGGTCAGCGAGAATAGCGTCAGCACGACGATGTTGAAGACCAGCGAGCCGCCGATCGTACCCATGATCGACTTGTCGGCGAGCCAGGAACCGACGACATTGCCGGCATTCATGCCGACGCCGAACAGCACCATCATCACAGCGACCATACCGGGCTGCAGCATGGCGACATCAGTGGTGGTGTCGGCGATATAGCTGAACATCGCGAACATGCCGCCGTAGCCGACGGCCGCAATCGCAAGCGTGAGCAGCACCTGCGGGCGCTTGAAGGCGCCGAGTTCGCGCATGAAGCTCGCGCCTTCGGACACCTCATCGCGCGGCACGTAGTACCAGATCAGCGCCATGGTCACGAGGCCGATCGCGCCGACAGCGGTGAACGCGACGCGCCAGTCGAGTGACTGGCCAAAGAAGGTGGCGAGCGGCGTGCCGAGCAGCGTCGCGATCGTCAGGCCCAGCATGACGCGGCCGACGGCGCGGGCACGCTTATGCACAGGCACCATCGATGCGGCGACGATCGCAGCCACGCCGAAATAGGCGCCGTGAGGCAGGCCGGTGATGAAGCGCAGCACTGTGAAGCTCTCGAACGAGGGAGCCATGGCGCTCAGAATATTGCCGATGGCGAAAATCCCCATAAGCAGCAAGAGCAGCGAGCGGCGGGCCATCTTGGCGGCCAGCACGGCAATCACGGGAGCGCCGATGACAACGCCGAGTGCGTAGGCGCTGATGACATAACCAGCCTGCGGGATGGTCACGGAAAACGTGCCGGCGACATTGGGAAGCAGGCCCATGATCGCGAACTCGCCGGTGCCGATCCCGAAGCCGCCACAGGCCAGCGCCAGCTGCACGAGCGCGACCGCCATGGGCGAGGGCGCCTCGGAGACGGGGATGTCGGCGATGGAATCGTTTACGGCGACCTGGCTCAAGCGCGAGCTCCTTCGGCATGCAATGGCTTGGAACAGTCGCGCAATGAAGGGTCACTGCCGGACGGACAAGCGGAAAATGAGGGAGATGGAGCGCCTGCTCCAACACGGTATTAATTTACGATTTGTCGGGAGGCGTCATGTGCGTTTTATGCAGCGCAGCATCCCGCCTGGCGCATACGTAGGCGGCGTGCCGGCTGAACGCGCGCGTAACGGCGTCATTTGACATGCCATCTGCTTGAAATTGCACGGTGAGCAACCATGTCTAAGCAGCGCGTCAGCCGATGAATAACGGGAACTCGATGAAGCTTATAGGTTTTTTCAACCGCGATGGCGGCACCTTTCGCACGACCGACATGGAGGTGTACGAGAAGCATGCGGAACGGGTGTTCCGCGAAGCCGGCCATGATTTCGAGGCGGTGGTCTTTCCGGGCAAGGAGATTGTTCCTGCCATGGAGCGGGCCGCGCGGCGTGACGATATCGACGGCATCGTTGCCGGCGGCGGCGACGGCACCATCTCGGCCGCATCGTCCATCGCCTGGAAGAATGGTGTGGCGCTTGGTGTGATCCCCGCCGGAACGATGAACCTGTTTGCGCGGTCGCTGCGCATTCCGCTCGATATCTGGCAGGCGCTGGATGTTCTGGCGTCGGGCGAGGTCGATCATGTCGATATCGCCAGCGCCAACGACCGCCCCTTCATCCACCAGTTCTCGGCTGGCCTGCATGCGCGCATGGTCCGCTATCGCAATTCCTACAGCTATCGGTCCCGGCTGGGGAAAATGCGCGCCAGCACCCGCGCGGCCTTCGGCGTCGTGCTCAATCCGCCGGAATTCGAGGTCGAGTTCGAGGCTATAGGCATCAAGGAACGCCGCAAGGTGTCGGCCGTGTCCGTATCGAACAACCCCTTCGGCGAGAATGCGCTGCTTTACGCTGATACGCTGACATCAGGCGAACTCGGCTTTTACACCGCCAAGCCCTTGAAACCATGGGGCGTGGCGCGGCTTGCCATCGATCTCCTGCGCGGGAAGGTGAGGGAGAATGCCGACGTGATGATCATGCACCCGGCCGAAGTGCATCTGCACTTCCCGAAAGTGCACTCCAAGGCCAATTGCGTCATGGACGGCGAACTCCTGCCGCTCGCCCGCGACGTGGCGCTGAAGCTGCACCCCGGCGAACTCAAGGTTCTCGTCCGACAGGGGCTTGCCGCCCAGGTCGATGAGGCCGAACGCCGCGAACCGACGTCCTAAAGCCGCGGCAGATAGGTGCGGTAGTCGAAGTCGGAAACGGTGCGGAGGTGCGTGATCGCCTCTTTCCGCTTCGTGTCACCGTAGAGCCTCTGGTAGGCCTCGCCGAAGATATCCGCGATAAACGGTGACGCCCTGAACGTCTCGACCGCCGTCAGGAAGTCATGCGTCAGCTTCGTCGTATTCTCGGGTATGTGCGACGGCGTCGTCTCCTCGCCGGGGTCGAGCTCATCGTCGAGCCCGAGCAGCATGCCGCCTAAAATGGCCGCGAGCAGCAGATAGGGATTGGCATCGGCACCGGCGACGCGGTGCTCGATGCGGGCCGCCGGGCCATTCTTGTCGGGAATGCGGATGGCAGTGCCGCGATGCCCGTAGCCCCAGGTGAGATCCACAGGCGCGAAGGAACCCGGCTGGAAGCGGCGGTAGGAGTTGGCGAAAGGCGCGAACACCAGCTGCGCGTCGCGCATGCTCTGCAGCATCCCGGCGCAGACCGATTTCAGCTTCGTTGCCTCGCCACCCCCAGCGTCGAGGATATTGCGTCCATCGCGGTCGATGATGCTCGCATGCACATGCAGGCCGGAGCCGGCGTGATCCGAATAGGGCTTGGCCATGCAGGTGGACTTCAGCCGGTGCTTGCGCGCCGCCTGTTCCACGATCCGCTTCAGGTAGATGCAGTCGTCGGCCGCCGCCAGCGCGTCGGCACGGTGCAAAAGGTTGATCTCGAACTGGCCGGGGCCGAACTCCGCCGTCGTCGCATCTGCCGGCAGCGCTTGCGCCTTCGCATAGGCGCGCACCGTCTGCAGGTAATCGTCGAGCGCATCGACGGCGCTCATGTCGTAAAGCTGAAAGCCGTTCGGGTCGCCCTGGTAGGTCAGGTTTGCCGGCGGCATCGGCCGGCCGGTCTCGCGCCAGTCCGGCGCCACCACGTAGAATTCGAGCTCCGTGGCCACAACAGGCGTCAGGCCGCGCTCGGCATAGCGGTTCAGCACCGATTGCAGGATGGCGCGCGGGTCCATGAAGCTCGGCGTGCCGTCGAATTCATGCATGGTGGCGAGCACCTGGACCGAGCCCTCCGGCGCCCAAGGCATCGGCGCAAGACTGCGCCGGTCGGGAAGACAGTGTCCATCGGGATCGCCGACGGAGAGCGACAGCCCGGTGATATCGTCATTGTCGTCGCCCCAGATATCGAGCGACTGCGTGGAGGAGGGGAGGCGCACTTCGCCGGCCCACACCTTTTTCTGCGCTTCGAGCGGGATCTGCTTGCCGCGCAGGTCGCCATTCATGCCAACCAGCAGGATTTCGATGCGCGGATCGCCACCCGCAGCTTTGCCGTGCATGTTGTCGCTCGCCATGATCTTGAAAATCCCCTCGGACAAGGTCAAGGTCGTAGCTCATTGGGAAGAGGCTTTCAATATCCGAGGGTGTTTAGCAAATCATGTCTGATACTTACGCGCGCTCTAATCTCGCCGCCATCGATGCCGCTCATCATCTGCATCCGTTCTCCGACATGAAGAAGCTGAATGCGGACGGCACCCGCATCATCCAGCGCGGCGAGGGCGTGCATGTGTGGGATAATCACGGCCGCAAATATCTCGATGGTTTTGCCGGCCTCTGGTGCGTCAATGTCGGCTATGGCCGCAACGAGATCACCGAGGCGGTGGCGCGTCAGATGAACGAGCTGCCCTATTACAACACCTTCTTCGGCACCACGACCACGCCGACGACCTTGCTTGCCGAGAAGGTCACGGCTCACGCCGGCCCGCGTTTCAACCACGTCTTCTTCACGGGCTCGGGTTCAGAGGCCAACGACACGTGGTTTCGCATGGCCCGCGTCTACTGGAGCGCGATTGGCCAGCCGTCGAAGAAGATCGTGATCTCCCGCAAGAACGGCTATCACGGCTCGACCGTCGCCGGCGCCAGCCTCGGCGGCATGAAATACATGCACGAGCAGGGCCACCTGCCGATCGAGGGGATCGTCCATATCGGACAACCCTATTGGTATGGCGAGGGCGGCGATCTCTCTCCGGCCGAGTTCGGCCTCAAGGTTGCGCGCGAGCTGGAAGCGAAGATCGACGAACTCGGCGAGGATAATGTCGCCGCCTTCGTGGCCGAGCCGGTGCAGGGGGCGGGCGGCGTGATCATCCCGCCGGAAACCTACTGGCCGGAGATTGCCCGCATCTGCAAGGCGCGCAACATCCTGCTCGTTGCCGATGAAGTGATCTGCGGCTTCGGCCGTCTCGGCGAATGGTTCGGTCACCAGTATTTCGGCGTCGAACCCGATCTGGCGCCGATCGCCAAGGGCCTGTCGTCGGGCTACCTGCCGATCGGCGGCGTGCTGGTCAGCGACCGCGTCGCCGATGTCCTGATCAACGAGGTCGGCGATTTCAACCACGGCTTCACTTACTCCGGCCACCCCGTCTGCGCCGCCGCCGCTTTGGAAAACCTCAGGATCATCGAGGATGAAAGGCTGGTCGAGCGCGTCCGCGACGATATCGGCCCTTACTTCGCCAAGGTATGGGGTGCGCTCGGCGAGCACGACCTCGTCGGTCAGACCCAGAGCATCGGCCTGATGGCAGCGCTGCAACTTGCCGCCGACAAGAAAACCCGCACCCGCTACGAGAAGCCCGATGCCGTCGGCACTCTGGTGCGCAATCACGCGCTCGCCCACGGCCTCATCCTGCGCGCCACCGGCGACCGCATGCTCGCATCCCCGCCGCTCGTCATTAGCCATGAGGAGGTCGATGAGATGGGGCGCATCGCCAAGCTTGCGCTGGACGCGGCTTGGAAGGAGCTGAAAGCCTGACGAGGGCTTACTTCGGATAGATCCAGACGTAGCTGAACCCGACCTGATCCTCCGCCCGTCCCCGGTGGTAGGGGACGGAGGTGCTCTTTACGTCGACGGCGCTATATTGCTCGCCGAGATTTTGGTTGATCCATTCGGCGAGCAGGGGCGGCAAAGCCTCTCCGCTGTCCTTGGTGATCCACACAAGCAGGATCGGCCGGTCAGCTGTCCACTCATAGGCGATCTTCATATTGTCGAAGAACCGCGACATCAGCGGCACATTCGGCCACTGCAGATGCAGGTTTCCGGCCGGCAGCCAGCTGTCGGTCACGATGAGACCCGGCGTCTTGCTCTCTTCAGCAGCAATGTGTTTGGCAAAGCCGCTATAGGGCACGTTGTAGGCCTCGTACCGACCAAACAGGGTGGGCAGGTTCGGCCTGGCGAGCAACGCCGCTGGGATGACGATCATCAGAACCAGCGGCACGACGATGAAGCGGCGGAAGTGACTATCAGAGCGATGGCCGGCGGCCTGCATCTTCAAGCAGAAATAGATCGGCATGAGGAACAGGAATGGCAACAGCCATCGGTCGCGCAGCGAGGTCATGCCGATCGTGACGACCAGAACGAGCACCAGAAGCGCGATGGTGACGAACAGGGCCGTGAAGAACCGTGTCCATTCGGACGATGCGCGAACGCTTTTCCAGAACGTACGGCCGAAGACGACCGCATAGACGAGGACCGTCGGCGCCATGATCACCAAGACAAGCCGCAGGAACTTGAATGGCCCCTGCACCAACTTCGCAAACGCCGTGTCTGGCGCTTCCTGTTTCATGATCCCGAGCGTGCGCCCTGACGCGATGTTGAGATTGTGGAGCAGCCAGAGCCCGTGCGGCAGAAAGATCAGCACGGCAAGCGCGATCGACAGCAGGAACCGTCGGTCCATGATCCGCGCGCGTCCCTGCGGATGCAGCCAGACGGCGGGGATAGTGGCCACGGCGACGAGCGTGAAATTGTACTTCGACAGCATCCCCAATCCAAGCGCCAGCCCCATGAAAGCATAGGAGCCGAGCGACGGCGCCTTCAGCGTCTTGATCACGCCATAGAGAAACAGGTTGATCGTCAGAAGCTGAATAACGGTGTGCGTGAGGTCGCGCTGCGCTTCCCAGAAGAGCTGTGGAATGGTCAGCAGCGAAAGCGTCGCGATGACAGCGTAGAGCTTGTCCTCGAGCACCTCGCGGGCAAGCTTGTAATAGGTCAGGTAGACGAGAAAGAGCACCAGGTTCTTGGTCGCGGACACTGTTGCCAGCGACAGACCGAAGAACCAGACGACGATCGATTGCAGCCAATTATAGAGCGGCGGCTGCGAATCGTAGCCGAGCGTCAACCACTGCGAGACGAAGGCCTGCTGCGACTCGTCAAATCTCAGGCCGTGCGGCTGCAGGAGACGAACAATAAACTGGATGCAGAAATACCCGGCGATCAGCCAGACGACGGCATCCGGCTTGCGCGCCAGGAGATTACGCATTCTCATTCCCGTCGAAGATCCGCTGGACGATATAGTTGGGCGAGACGTCGTCACGGTAGTAGGTGCGCGCGATCATTTCGGCCAGGATCCCGGTCGTGATCATCTGTACCGACGACAGAAGAAGGACGACGCCGACCATCAGCATCGGCCGGGCTCCGATATCGTTGCCCATGATGAACTTGTCGAAGAACAGATAGATCAGGATCAGCGCCGACAAGGCGCCGAGCCCGAGACCCAGCGAGCCGAAGAAATGGCCCGGGCGCGCCTTGTAGCGCATGAAGAACATCACCGAGAGCAGATCGAGGATAACCCGGAACGTGCGCGAGATGCCGTATTTCGATTGGCCGTGCGCGCGGGCATGATGAGTGACCACCATTTCGCCGATGCGCGAGCTTGGAACGACGCCCGCGACCCAGGCCGGAATGAAGCGGTGCATCTCGCCCATCAGCTTCACCTGCTTGATGACCGAGGTGCGGTAGATTTTGAGGCTGCAGCCATAGTCGTGCAGCTTGACGCCGGTGATGCGGCCGATGAGGTAATTCGCGCACCAGGAAGGGATCTTGCGCAGCAAAAGCCCGTCCTGACGGTTCTTGCGCCAGCCGACGAGCAGGTCGAGTTCGCGACGCTCGAGTTCGGCGACCATGTGCGGGATATCGTTCGGATCGTTCTGCAGGTCGCCGTCCATGGTGGCGATCAGGCGGCCGGTGGCCGCGTCGATGCCGGCCTGCATGGCGGCGGTCTGGCCGAAATTGCGCTGCAGCGCCACGATACGAAGCGACAGGCCGTCACGGCCGATATGCTTGCGGGCATTGACCAGCGTGGCGTCGGTGCTGCCATCGTCGACCAGGATGAGCTCCCAGCGGTTGGGGTAGCGGGTCATCGCCGAGCAGATGCGATCGACCAGCGGGCCTACGCTTTCTTCTTCGTTGAAGACAGGGACGACCAGCGATAGTTCGACGGGAGCAGCGGCGTCGGTCGCGCCTGAAAGTGTTTCTGCCGTTGTCTGCAACACGTATTTCTCCTAAAACGCCGCCCAGTGGTGCCGCTCTTCTGTCGGCCGAAGGCAGGAAGCTAGTACATGAAGTCTCCGGTGGTTGCCAGCCGACAATCCTGGTTCGCACGCAATCGAATGCTGCTGTTCACAGTCATAATTGTCATAGTCTATGCCGCCTTCATCGAGTGGTTCTGGGGCTGGTCGACCATTCTGCGGCAATGGGCCGAAGTCGGCGCCTTGACGATCATCGCAGCCCTGGCGCTTCTGACCAGTACCTATTTTCTGCGCACCTGGCGCATCTACGATTACTTCCCGCAGGAAACGCGCGGCCGTTTCCCGGCGCTCTTTCGCGTCACCCAAGTCCATAACCTCTTGAACATCATGCTGCCGTTTCGAACCGGTGAAACCAGCTTCCCGCTCTTGATGCGCACTGAATTCGGCATTCCGCTGGCGCGCGGAACGGCGGCGCTGCTCGTCATGCGTCTTCTCGATCTTCATGCGCTCTTCGCGGCCGCCGGCATCGGCTTTGCCATCGCGTCGTCGCACAAGCTGGTCGCGTGGCTCCTCTGGACCGCATTCCTGCTGCTGCCGGTCGCGGCATTCGCGGCGCGCAAGCCGCTCGTCCGGCTTGCCGCGAAGCTCCTGCCTGCGAAACTGCAGCACTTCGTCGCCGAGATCGAAAACGGCCTGCCGGCAAATGCTTCGGCCTTTGCACGCGCCTGGGGGATGACGGTCATCAACTGGTTGGTGAAGGTGCTGGTGCTCGCCTGGGCGCTGCGGCTGATGGGCGTGGTGCCGGCCGCCGCAAGCTTTGGCGGCGCGCTTGGCGGTGAGTTGTCGTCGGTGCTGCCGATGCATGCCCCAGGCGGCGTCGGCACCTATCCGGCGGGCATCACGGCAGGCGCTGTTGCCTTCGGGGCATCGAGCAATGCCGCGGATATCGCGGCACTCGCCCGGGCAAGCATCAATGCCCATCTGCTGATCATCGTTTCCGCACTCACGGGAACGGCAATCTCCTTGCCGTTCGGTCGACGTCGCGCTTCGTGAGGCAAGCGAGGTGGCCTATTGGAAGGCCGTCTCGAAGAAGCTTCTGAGCTTGCGCGAATGCAACGTTTCCGGTGGCATGGCCGCAAGCTTCTGCACGGCGCGAATGCCGATCTGCAGATGCTGGTTGACCTGCGTGCGGTAGAAGGCCGTCGCCATCCCCGGCAGCTTCAACTCGCCATGCAGCGGCTTGTCGGAGACGCAAAGAAGCGTTCCGTAAGGCACCCTGAAGCGGAAGCCGTTGGCGGCGATGGTTGCCGATTCCATGTCGAGCGCGATGGCGCGGGCCTGAGACAGCCGCTTCACCGGTCCGCGCTGGTCGCGCAGTTCCCAGTTGCGGTTGTCGATCGTACCGACGGTGCCGGTGCGCATGATGCGCTTCAGCTCGAAGCCCTCGTAGCCGGTGATCTCGGCCACGGCCGCCTCCAGCGCCACCTGCACTTCGGCAAGCGCCGGGATCGGCACCCAGACCGGCAGGTCGTCGTCGAGAACGTGGTCTTCGCGCATGTAGGCATGCGCCAGCACGTAGTCGCCCAATCGCTGGCTGTTGCGCAGGCCGGCGCAATGGCCGAGCATCAGCCAGGCGTGCGGGCGCAGCACCGCCACATGGTCGGTGATCGTCTTGGCGTTGGACGGGCCGACGCCGATATTGATCATGGTGATCCCGGCATGGCCCTTCTTCTTCAGGTGATAGGCCGGCATCTGCGGCAGGCGCGATAGCGTCGCATCCGTCTCAGGCGTGCTGGAGCCGGCATGGGTGACGATGTTGCCGGGTTCGACGAAACACGTATAGCCATCGCCGCCGTCTGCCATCAGCTTGCGCGCCCATGCGCAGAACTCGTCGATATAGAACTGGTAGTTCGTAAACAGCACGAAGTTCTGGAAGTGCTGCGCGCCGGTCGCCGTATAGTGCGAGAGGCGCGCCAGCGAATAGTCGATGCGCTGCGCCGTGAAAGGCGCAAGCGGCGAGGGCTCGCCCGGCGGCGGGATATATTCGCCGTTGGCGATCTCGTCATCGGTGGTGTTGAGGTCGGGCGTATCGAAAAGATCGCGCATCGGCACGTCGACGAAGGCCGACGCGGACGCCTCGACATGCGCACCCTCGCCAAAGGCGAAATGCAGCGGGATCGGCGTGGTCGATTCGGACACGACGACGGGCACATTGTGATTACGCATCAGGTGCCCGAGCTGCTCCTTCAGATAGTGCCGAAAAAGCGATGGCCGGGTGATCGTCGTCGTGTAGATGCCCGGCGCCGTGACATGGCCATAGGAGAGACGCGTGTCGATATGGCCGAAGCTGGTCGTCTCGATGCTCACCTGCGGATAAAACGCCCGGTAGCGCGAGGTGATCGGCGCGCCCTGCGCCAGTTCCTTGAAGTGCTCGATCAGGAAGGTCGTGTTGCGCTCGTAAAGCTCTGTCAGCGCTTCGACGGCCTTGATGGGATCGTCGAAACTTTGCGGCTTGAAGGGGCTCGGAGACGAGACGTCGAGGGGGGCAGAAGGAGAGATTCGGTTGCTCATGAGGCATTATAGTACGTCGTTCTTAACAAGCAAACGACGCGTTCATGACCAGCATGACATGTGCTGAATGACCAGGATGACCGGCAGCCGGGGTCGGCGGTTGCCGGTCGCGGTGGCGTCAGTTGACGCTGGTGCAGATCGGGTTGGTTCTGTCGACGCAGGTATAGTTCGCGCCGAAATGCGACTGCGCGCCGCCGCCGGCATTGCGGTTGACGGCCGCCGAGAACGAGACGGCGAAGATCGCCGCGAACAGCGTGATGATGGTGAAGCGTCTTGCCATGATAAGCACTTCCGTATCCTTGCCCATGTGCCATGTTCCGAATGTCATGTGTGCGCCGGGTGCTGCTTGCGACGCAGTGCACTTTAGAATGACACCGTTTTGCCATGGTCAGGCTGAACCGATGCTGAGATCGGAATTCATCCGCCGTTCATGAAAGTAGTCAGGGCGGAAAGGACGGAGGAGATGCGCCCGATGGGCCGGGCGCACCGGATATCGTCTTACAAGCGTGTCCAGGTCTGCGACTTGCAGAGAACGGCGAGCACGCAGCCCTTCATCTTCAGCGAGTTGCCGGAAACCGTACCCGAGCCGCTATAGGTCTTGTCGTTGCTGGGATCGGTGATCTCGCCATTATAAGTACCGTCCTTGCCAGTCAGCGTACCGATCTTGCGCCCGGCATACTTGCCCGTCTTCAGCGTGATGCAGTAGCTGCCGCCGCAAGACGCGATCACGGCGGTATCGCCTGCCACCGTCTTCCAATTGCCTGCAATCGGCTCCTCGGCATGCGCAAGCGTTGTGGAGAGCGCCAATGCGCTCGCCAGAATGAGACTGCGGATCATCTTATTCCTCCCTGATGTCCTGAGGTTGCGGACGATAGCTTACGCGAACGTAAAGGTAAATATTCGTGGTTCCGGCATGCCCGAAAGTGCCTGTTCGCGAAGACGAATTTCCGTATGTTTTCATTTCGCCGCTGATTTCGTGGTGAATGAAGGGTTGATTTTCAAATCTGAATTTTTCCTTAAGCAAATGCCGGAATCCTTAATGAGCAGGCGATCCGATGTTTAACAAAAACCCAATTTTACCAAGCGTTTGCACTTTGTTTGTCTCAAATTAATCATGCATTTTAGGCGTTTTTTGAAGGGCTTGCTGCATATTGGAGCCATCAAACGAGCGGGGCAAACCCGCCGAACCGAAGAGACCGAACGCCGCGTTAGACGGCAAGGCTCCGAGGTAAAACAGGGTAAGTCGATAACAGGCTAAACAGGGATAAAACCGATGGCACGCTTTGAAATGCATAATGCTGAAACGGCCACCATGGGTGGCGAAAACAACGCCGATGTCTTCTGCGAAATGGGTCTGATGTACGCCACAGGTCGCGGATGCTCCGTTGACCTCGTTGCGGCCCACAAATGGCTGAACATCGCCGCCATCAAGGGCCACGATCGCGCCGCCGAACTGCGCGCCGATCTCGCGGCCACGATGGACAAGATGCAGCTTGTCGAGGCGCTGCGCGCGGCTCGCGAATGGATGACGGTGCACTAAGCGACTGTCAGTGCTGACAATTCAATAAAAACAATAACCTCGAAGAGGGGATGGCGAGGCGCCATGCGCCTGCGCCGACATATCGAACCGCGACCGGCAGGAACAAGGCCGGCGCGGTTCTTGCCGTTCAATCAGCCGATCGACTTCAGAACCTGAGGCATTGCCGCCTCGAACAGGTCCATATCGGCGGCAGGGCCGACGCTGACGCGAATGCAGCGGTTGAGCGGCGCCACGCCAGGCATGCGGATGAACACGCCGTGCTGCATCAGCCCGTCGACGATCGCCCGCGCATAGGTGCCATCGCGGCCGGCGTCGATCGCGACGAAGTTGGTGGCAGACGGCAGCGCCTGCAGGCCGTTGGCATCCGCGATACCGCCAATCCGCTCGCGCGCGGCGTGGATCTTGGCAATCACCTCCGAGAGATAGGCCTGATCCTTGAGCGCGGCGATTGCGCCGGCGACAGCCATCCGGTTCATGCCGAAATGGTTGCGGATTTTGTCGAAGGCGAGCGCGGTGCCCGGCGTCGAGATCGCGTACCCCACGCGCGCGCCGGCAAGGCCATAGGCCTTCGAGAAGGTGCGCGTCCTGATCACGTTGGGCAAATCGATCAGCGATGCGATCGACGGCAGCGCGCTGGCCGGACCCGTCTCGCTATAGGCCTCGTCGAGGATCAACAGCGTGGTCTCAGGGATCGCGCGAGCAAAGGCCACCACGCGGTCTGCATCCCACCAGCTACCCATCGGATTGTCGGGGTTGGCGAAGTAGATGAGCGGCGGGTTTTCGCGCTTCACCGCATCCAGCAAGCCATCGAGATCTTCGCGATCGCTCACATAGGGAACGGTCACCAGCCGGCCGCCGAAACCCGCGACATGGAAGTTGAAGGTCGGATAGCCGCCGAGCGACGTGACGACGGGTGCGCCAGGTTCGATCACCATGCGCACGATCTGCCCGAGCAACTCATCGATACCGCCGCCGATGGCGATATTGGCCGGCGTCGTGCCAAGATGGGCGGCAAGCGCTTCCTTCAGGTCGTGGTTCTCGGGATCGCTGTACTTCCAGATATCAGCGCCCGCGTCGCGCATTGCCGTCAGCACTGATGGGGCGGGGCCAAAGCCATTTTCGTTGGCGCCGATGCGCGCCTTGACGGTCAGGCCGCGCTGGCGCTCGATGGCTTCTGGTCCGACAAAGGGAACGGTGGAGGGCAGGGCGCTGACAAGCGGTGTGAAGCGCGAGAAGGCAGACATTGAAGGGCATTTCCCAAGGCTATGAAAATCGCGCCAACAATAGGCGCTGACAGTGCCAAGGCAAGGACGATTATTCCCCTGGGAAGCCTATTTACATGCTGATCGTGCGGCTCGCGCTGATCGCTTCCATATTGCCGATCATGAAGTCGGCACGCACGACGCGGCGCAATACCTCGGGCTCGATCGTGTTGATGAAGCGCACATGCAGGCGCTCATTGCGCCGTGATACCTCGGCACAGCCGATGCGGTAGGCGAGCCCGAGGATGTTGAGATAGTAGTGCTTGGGAAGACCGGTCGCCGAAGCGACGAGAAGCGTGGCGCCGCCGCGGGAGATATCGATGACCTCGGCGCTGCGCATCGAGACACCCGTCAGACAGGGCCGCACGGCGACGATGCGGGCCGGACGCCGCACGTTGAACTGCTCCCACCGGGTCTCGTAAATCTCCGATTTCACCGTCGTGAGGTGCGTGTTGTTGAGCATCGACATCGCAGGCACACTCCTAAAATCAGGAAAATCCTAGTCTTTCCAATGGAGCGTCACATGAATGCTTTGCGCAATCATCAATGAAGTCACTACAATTTTAGTGAATGAGAATTTAACTGAAGGCTCGGACGGCAAAAAATCCACCGGCGGCCGTCATGGCTGTGACGAAGCCGCCCCAGGCGAGGTCAACGATGCTCATCAGCGGCGGCCAGTTCTTCAGCGTGGCGAGGTTCGTGACGTCATAGGTCCCGTACGCCGCAAGTCCCAGGATCAGCCCGTAAATGACGGCAGTCCATAGGGACCCAGACGCGATCGCCGGAAGCACGGCGAGCACCACCACGGCGACGGCGAAGAAAAGATAGAAGATTGCCGCGATGCCGAAATTCGGCGACGGTAGCATCAGATCGCCCAGTTGATCGCGATAGAATGTCCGGGCGACGAGGCCGAGCCAGATGGCATCCAACACGAGCAGTGTACCAAATGAACCGGCATAGGCGACGAGAGCTGTTTTCATGATCCTGTCCTGACGTTTGCCTCTCTGTACGTCCCCTACACGGATTGGATTGCCCATCGCGCGAATTCCACAAATCGTTGAACTCTTTACGACCCCGGGCGTTTGCCTCTTGTTCACGAGCACAAGTCTGTGCTCACGAGTGCGAATTTCGCGCTCAAGATAGAAGATCAAGGAGACTGATATGGCTGACATCAGAGTGCCGCGAAATTCCTGGGTTGTGGTGTGCGACGGAGGCAAGGCTCTGATTATGCAGAATGACGGCGACGTCAGCGGCGTCGATCTGAAGGTCAGGGAAACCCTGGAGCAACCGAACGAGCCCGATCGCGAAATCGGCACCGATAAGCCCGGTCGCGCGCACAATGCGGATGGCCGTGGCAGCGCGGTCGAGGAACTTAGCTGGCACGATCAGGCCGAGGCCGAATTCCTGAAACAGATCGCGTTCAAGCTGGATGACCTGATCATCGAGCAGGATGCGACCAACATCGTGCTGGTAGCGCCGCCGCGCGCGCTCGGAACACTTCGTTCCAACCTCAGCGTCGAGGCGCAGGCCATTATCTCGGCCGAAATTCCCAAGGATTACACGAACCTGCCGATCGACCAGATCGAGCGGCGCTTGGCGGCCTGACGATATCAGGCGAAGCCAGAGCGGGCGCAAGCCCGCTCTTTTTCTGCGATGTGTCCAGCGCTAGTTTTCGAAGCTCAGGCGCAGCACGTGGTGCAGGAACTCCGGATTGATCAGCATGTTGAAGCTGATCGTCGCAAGGTCGCCTTCGCGCTTCACCAGCGTCGCGCCGATCTCATCCTGGATTCCGAGAATTTCCAGGAAGAAATGGTTCGGCATTTCGATCGACGCGTTCACTTCGAGCGTCGCGCCGGCGAGCGTGATGCTGCGGATCAGGCAACGGAGTTGGGTAGCGGTGCTGAGGTGATGGCCGACGAAAATGATCTTGCCGGGGCGATCGAGCGCGAATTCCCGGTAAGCCTGCTCCGGTTCGGGATGTGCAGTATCGAGGTGCATCTGAAAGGCCATGGTCGCCTCCGCTGGTTGTCTGGTTTCAATCTAGGGCAAGTGTGCTGAATAGTTCTGAAAAAGATCTTTAAAACTAGATGCTTATGTAGATTGCAGCGCTCGGAAGTCCCATTTTTAGGCAATATTCGTCAGTTTTGCCGGAAATTTGCGCAGGTTGACAGATGCGCGTCCCTGCCTCATACCGAAAACCGGTTCGAGACGCCTGCCGCTCGCGGATGAAAATCCATGGTGAAGATCTCCCGGAATGAACGGTCACAGCCCTTTGTGCATGCTGACTGGTGGCAATGCGAGCTCCCAACTGCTTCGAACAGCATGCCTTTTTGAAAGGCTGAACCCATGAACTATCCTTCGATCGACGATCTGAAGGCCCAGGCAAAGCGACTACGTGGCGCCATGGAATCCAGCGGCACGCCGATCTCGCATAGCGCCGCCCTCGAGCTGATCGCCAGCCAGCACGGCGTCCGCGACTGGAACACACTTTCGGCGCTGGCAAGCAGGCCCAATACGACGCCGCTTGCCGCACTCACAGTCGGCGCGCGCGTCAGCGGCCGCTATCTCAACCAGCCGTTCACCGGCAAGATCCTGGCGCTGGGTGAACAATCCGGAGGCCTGCACAAGTTGACGCTTCATTTCGACGAGCCCGTCGATGTCGTCACCTTCGAGAGCTTCTCGGCCTTTCGCCAGAGGGTCAACGCGCAGGTCGACGAGAACGGCGTTTCCCCGCGCAAGACCTCGAACGGCTTGCCGCAGCTGGTGCTCGATATCTGATGCCGGGTGGCTGAAACGAAAAAGCCGCGCTGTCGAGGCGCGGCTTTTGTCGTCATGCTTGCGGCCTCAGGCCTTGAGCAGCCATTCATGCTCTGGCGCGTTGTAGAACTTCCAGACGCGCTTCGGGCCGGCCATCACGTTGAGATAGTAGAGATCGTAGCCGTGGGTGGCAGCGCAGGGGTGATAGCCTTTCGGCACCAGCGTCACATCGCCATCTTCGAGCACCATCGCCTCGTCGAGCGACCGATCGTCTGTATAGACGCGCTGGAAGCCAAAGCCCTGCGGCGGGTTCAGGCGGTGATAATAGGTCTCCTCGAGGAAGCTCTCGTTCGGCAGGTTGTCCTGATCGTGCTTGTGCGGCGGGTAGGAGGAGGTATGCCCGCCCGGCGTGATTACTTCGACGACGAGCAGCGAATAGGCCGATGCGTCATCCTCGGGCATGATATTGTTGACGTAGCGCACATTGGTACCCTTGCCGCGCGTCAGCGCCGGATGCGTGCCAGGCGGGATCGCCTTCGCCTCGTAGGCGCCACCGCCCGGCGCCGAGCACACCGCCAGCTCCAGATCGGTCTCGGCCGTCACCGACCATGCCGATTCCATCGGGATATAAAGCGCATGCGGCGCCCCATCGAACGGGCTCATCCGCTCGCCGAGCGTGCCGAAGTCACGCGTGCCGGCGCTGGCCTTGCCCTTGCCGCTCACCCAGACCAAGCACACCTCGCGCTCGCCCGTCTCGCCGGACACCGTCTCGCCGGGTTTCAGCCGGTGCATGTCGAAACCGACATAGGTCCAGCCGGCGCTCTCGGGCGTCACATGGGTGACGCGGCCGTGTGTGCCTGTTGGTTTGACTTTGAGGTTGGGCATTTGTTTCTCCTCGTGAACATTCGTGGATGTGGCGCCCCCCTCTGTCCTGCCGGACATCTCCCCCACAAGGGGGGAGATCGACACGCGGTGAGGTTTACGCCAAACAATGAAGGTAGAGCGAGCGGCTGCGCCCATCCAATCTCCCCACTTGTGGGGGAGATGCCCGGCAGGGCAGAGGGGGTATCTCACCCACCTTTCTCGCGTACGACTACCCCTTCGGAAACCCTTCCGTCTCCACCGTATACCCAGCAGCCGTCATCACCCGCATCAGTTCGGCGTGACCGATCTCCGCCATCTTCTGCGGCGGCGCCTTGCGCGGGTCCTGTTCGGCCTCGACGACGAACCAGCCCTCATAGCCGTGATCCGCGAAACGCTTCACGATCGCCTCGAAATCGAGCGACCCGTCGCCCGGCACGGTAAAGGCGCCCAGCGCCACGGCGTCGAGGAAAGACTGCCTGCTGCGATCGAGACCGTCGACCACCGACTTGCGAATGTCCTTGACGTGGACGTGGTTGATGCGGGCGTGGTGGTTGTCGATCGCGCGCAGCACGTCGCCGCCGGCAAAGGCGAGGTGGCCGGCGTCGAGCAGCAGCGGAATGCCGGCGCCCGAGTTGCGCATGAAGGCGTCGAGTTCCGGCTCGGTCTCGACCACGGCCGCCATGTGATGGTGGTAGGAAAGCGGCATGCCCTGTTCCGCGCACCATTCGCCAAACTGCGTGACCTTGCGGGCATAGGCCTTCATCTCGTCGTCGGAGAGTTTCGGCTTGGTGGCGAGCGGCTTGGAACGGTCGCCCTGGATCGAGCGGCCGACTTCGCCATAGACGATGCAGGGCGCGTCGACCGCCTTGAAGAGCTCGATCATCGGCTGGATGCGATCCTTGTTGGCCGCAAGCTCCTCGTCGACGAGCGTGCCCGAGAACCAGCCGCCGCACAGCGTCACGTCGGCCGCCTTCAGGATCGGCAGCATTTCCCGCGGATTATTCGGGAACCGGCGCCCCTGTTCCATGCCGGTAAAACCGGCGCCGCGCGACTGGCGCAGGCATTCCTCCAGCGATACGTCGTCGCTGAGCTCAGGAAGATCGTCGTTCCACCACGCGATGGGCGACATGCCAAGTTTGGCTTTCATTGTTGTTTCTCCTCAAATGTTTGTGCCCGGAGCCCCCTCATCCCAGGTGCAACAAGTTGCACCTGACCTGCCGGCACCTTCTCCCCGTTGGGGAGAAGAGGCTTGTGGCAGGCCACTCGCTCCGATCTTCCCTTCGCCCCAGCGGGGAGAAGGTGCCCGAAGGGCGGATGAGGGGGCCACTTGCTCTAACGTCTCAAATCACCCAATCCGCTGCGCTTCTCGCGCCTTCACGTAGTTGGCGCGAGCCTTGTTGACCTCCTCGCGCGAACTGACCTCCGGCACAGCCACATCCCACCAATGCCCGCCGGCCTCCGTCGTGATCAACGGATCCGTATCGATCACGAACACCGAAGTCCGATCGTTCTTCTTCGAATCGATGATCGCCTGCTCAAGCTCGGCGATCGAAGACACCTTGACCGCAATCGCTCCCATGCTCTCGGCATGCGCGCGGAAGTCGATGTCAGGCATCACCTCGTGATAGGAGTCCTTCAAAAGATTGTTGAAGTTGGCGCCACCCGTGCCCATCTGCAGCCGGTTAATGCAGCCGTAGCCGCGGTTATCCAAGAGGACGATGTTGAGCTTGAGGCCCAGCATTACCGAGGTCGCGAGCTCGGAATTCAGCATCATGTAGGAGCCATCGCCGACCATGACGACGACATCCTTGTCGGGATGCGCCATCTTGGCGCCCAGGCCGCCGGCGATCTCGTAGCCCATGCAGGAGAAGCCGTATTCCATATGGTAGCTGCCCGGTGCGGTAGCCGGCCAGAGCTTGTGGAGCTCGCCAGGCAGGCCGCCCGCCGCGCAAAGCGCGATCGCGTTCTCTCCGCCGATGGTGCGTGTGACCGCGCCGATCACCTGGGCGTCGGAGGGGAGCGCCGCATTGGTTGATGCCATCGCCTTGGCGGCGGCTTCCATCCAGATCTTCTTTTCCTTCTCGGCCTTCGCCGCCAGTGCTGCCGGAGCCTTCCAGCCGGAAAGACCCTCGGAAATCGCCTTCAACCCTTCGCGCGCATCTGCCACCAGGGGAAGCCCATCATGCTTGACGGCGTCGTAGGCGGCGATGTTAAGGCCGAGGATGGAGAGCTTCTCATTCTTGAACAGCGCCCATGAGCCGGTGGTGAAGTCCTGGCAGCGTGTGCCGACAGCAATCAACAGGTCTGTCTCCTCGGCAAGCGCGTTGGCCGCCGAGGTGCCGGTGACGCCGACCGAGCCGAGCGCCAGCGGATGCCGCTCGTCGATAGCCGATTTGCCCGCCTGCGTGACGACAACGGGAATGCCGTGCGCATCCGCGAACTCTGTCAGTTCCTTCGTCGCCTGCGAATAGAGCACACCGCCGCCGGCGATGATCACCGGCTTCTCGGATTTTTTGATCAGCGCGATGGCGCTCGCCAGCTCGTCCGCATCGGGGCGAGGGCGCCGCGTGGTCCAGATGCGCTCCTCGAAGAAGCTTTCTGGATAATCGAAAGCTTCCGCCTGAACATCCTGGCAAAGCGACAGTGTCACCGGGCCGCAATCATAAGGATCGGTCAGCACCTGCATGGCGCGCTTCAGCGCCGAGATGATCTGTTCTGGCCGGGTGATGCGGTCGAAATAGCGCGAGACGGGACGGAAGGCGTCGTTGGCGGAAACCGTGCCGTCGCCAAAATCCTCGATCTGCTGCAGCACCGGATCCGGCGCGCGGTTGGCGAAGACGTCGCCTGGGAGAAAGAGCACGGGGATGCGGTTGACATGCGCCACGCCCGCCGCCGTCACCATGTTGAGCGCGCCGGGGCCGATCGATGTCGTGCAGGCCATGAAGCGCTGGCGGAAACTCGCCTTGGCATAGGCGATCGCGGCATGCGCCATGCCCTGCTCGTTATGCGCGCGATAGGTCGTGAGCTCGCCGCGCACCTGATAGAGCGCCTCGCCGATGCCCGCGACATTGCCATGGCCGAAGATCGCCCAGACGCCGCCGAAGATCGGCACCGTCTTGCCGTCGATGACGGTCATCTGCTTCTTCAGAAAGTGGGTGACGGCCTGCGCCATCGTCAATCGTACAGTCTTGCCCATAAGGCTCCTCCCGCAATTCTCGTATCCGTTTTCCTCTCCCCAACGCCTCGCCTAACGCACCGGGTTGGGGAGAAGTCTATTCGTAATTAAGAAGCTAGCCCGCGTGTTTTCAACCAGGCTTCGGTCAGTTCACGGAAGCGTCCGGCCATGTCGGCGACCGCCTGCTCGTCGTTGATCTTACCCGACAGCCAGGCCCGCGCCGCATCCGAAAAGATGGTGCGTCCCACGGCGAAGCCCTTGACCGAAGGGGCTGCCAGCGTCGCCTCGAAGCCCTTCACCAGCTCGTCTGCCGGCGCCTCCAGGCCGAGCAGCACGATGCCGCGGCACCAGGGGTCGTTCTTGGCGATGACGGCGTCGATTTTCTTCCACGCAGTGCTCGATGCCTGCGGCTCCAGCTTCCACCAGTCCGGCTTGATGCCGAGCGCATAAAGCTCTTCCATCGCCGTCGAGATCGTGTCGTCGGTGAGCGGCCCGTTCTTGCTGGCGATGATCTCGACCAGCAGCTCGCGACCAACCTTGCGCGCCGCCTCGAATAGCGTCCGCAGCTTCTCCTGCTGTTCGCTCTTCAGCTCTGCGGGATCGTCGGGATGATAGAAGCACAGGCACTTGATGCAATGATCGAGCGGCCATTCGGTGAGCTGCGAGCCGATGTCCTGGCTGAATTCGAAACGCAGCGGCTTCGAGCCGGGCAGTTCGACGGGACGCCCGATCCAGGCGAAATTCTTGGTCGCCGCGTCGAAAAAGGCATCGCGTCCGAAGCGCTCGTCGATCAGCATCCCATAGCCGCTGCGGCCATCGGCGACGCGCGCGGCGGCTTCCACCGCCAGCCGCTTGAAGGCGACGATCTGCTTGTAATCGACGCCGAGCTCGTCGCAGACGCTTGTCAGCTGTGAGCGATGATCGATGGCGAGCGCCATGAGCAGTGGGATGTCGCCCTTGCGGTTCGAGGCCCAATGAATGTGGTTGATCGCCTCATCCTTGCGCAGTGCCCGATGCTTGCTGCCGTTCTTCAGGAAGAAATCAAGTTCCGCCCAGGTCGGATACTCAGGAGAGCAGAGCAGGCGGGAGACCGCGAAGGCGCCGCAGGCATTCGCCCAGGTCGCGCAGGTCTTCAGCGGCTCGTCCTTCAGCCATCCACGCAGGAAGCCCGACATGAAGGCATCGCCGGCGCCAAGCACGTTGAACACCTCGATCGGAAAGCCTTCGCCGACGATGCCGGCTTCGAGATCGTCCGAGATCGGCCCGTCATAGACGATGCAGCCCATGGCGCCGCGCTTCAAGACGATTGTCGCCGGCGACAGCCGCCGAATCTCCTTTAGCGCGCCGAGCACGTCGTCGGCGCCCGAGGCAATCAGGATTTCCTCTTCCGTGCCGACGATCAGATCGCAATCCGGCAGCGTCTCCTTCATCTTCGAAGATACGCGGTCCGACTTCACATACCGTTCGAACCCTTCCGCATGGCCGGCAAGGCCCCATAGGTTCGGGCGATAATCGATGTCGAAGATCACCTTGCGGCCGTTGGCCTTGGCGATACGGATCGCCTTGCGTTGCGCCGCTTCCGTGTTCGGCCGCGAGAAATGCGTTCCCGACACCAGCACCGCGCGCGAGGACTTTATATAGGCTTCGTCGATATCGCCTTCTTCGAGCGCCATGTCGGCGCAGTCGGAGCGATAAAAGATCATCGGCGACACGCCTTCGGCCTCGACCGCCAGAAGCACCAGCGCCGTCAGCCGCTCCTTGTCGGTCACGATGCCATCGGTCGCCACCCCCTCGCGTGCCGATTGCTCGCGAATGAAACGGCCCATCTGCTCATCGCCGACGCGGGTGATCAGGCCCGACTTCAGGCCGAGGCGCGCCGTGCCAATCGCGATATTCGCCGGGCAACCGCCGACGGACTTGGCGAAGGAGGCGATGTTTTCGAGTTTGGAACCGATCTGCTGGCCATAGAGATCGACCGACGAGCGGCCGATGGTGATCACATCAAGCGACAGCCCCGGATTCGCGCCCGGTTGAGTTAGTGCCATCATGTCCTCCCGATCATTTTCAATCCGGCGTGGATGTCCGCCGGTGATATTGATCAATGAAACATCGGTTCCGTTTGAATGTCAATTCAGAATGTTTATTCCATTTTTGCTTTTTTGGATTTTGGCTGCCCCAGCTTTCGCCGCCGCTCGGCGATCGCCACCGGCAGCGCCATGGTCAGCGCCATCGAGGCCGAAAGCGAACGGAAGCCGGCAAAGTCGGCCTCCGCCACTTCGAACCAGCAGGCGGCGCTGGTGGCGAGCGGCGAGAAAGCCGAATCGGTAATGACGACGACGGGTACGCCGCGCTCCTTCAGCATCTCCGCCTGGCCGAGGCTCTCTGCGGCGTAGGGCGAAAAACTCGCCGCGATCGCCGCATCCTTCGGCGTTGCGAACTGGACGGTTTCGGGATCGACGCCATTGGGCGAGGCAACGATCTGGTGGCGGATGTTGAGCTTCGAGAAGGCGTAGCTCATATGCGCCGTCAGCGGATAGGAGCGGCGCTTGGCGATCAGATAGATGGTGTCGGCCGCCGCCAGAATGTCCACGGCCTTGCTGAAAGTGTCCGACTGAACGGTCGCGGCCAGCCGGTTGATCGATTGGCCGGCGGCCGAAATGAAGCCGGAAAGCAGATTGGCGTCCTCGTCCTCGCCGCCCGATTGCTCCAGCGTTACCAACCGCTCCTCGTAAGTCAGCGTCCGGTCGCGCAGGCGTTCGCGAAAAATGCTCTGCAGGTCGGAAAAGCCCTCATATCCCAGGTGATGCGCAAGTCGCACCAGCGTCGATGGCTGAACCTCGGAAGCGGACGCGATGCTTGCCGTCGTGCCGAAGGCGATCTCGTCGGGATTGGCCAGCGCGAAGGCCGCCACCTGCGCCAGGCGCTTCGGCATGGTCGCCTTGCGCTCGATGATCGTGCTGCGCAGGCTCTCGAAATCCCTGGGAACGCGAGAGGGGGCCTTGGGGTCGTTGTCCATATGTTGATCCGAAAATGAAATGTATATTCCAGTTTCCCGACCATAGATGATTTCCGTTCTCCGGCATATTTGTTTTTTATACGGGGAATATCGAGCTATTTCCGCTGGTTGATGGCTTTCGCCTGCTTCTTGGCTCGCCAGCCCGTCTTGTCAAAATGGTCCAAGCATTCCAAATCATGATCGAAGCGGGAGGATATCATGAAGTCATTGGGCGTTGGCCGGTTCATTCGTGCGCCAGGTCACGGCCTCGGCTTCAACGATCTGAAGATCATCGAATACCGCGAACTCATTCGTGCGATTTCCGGTGGGCCGTCGGTGATCGTCACATTCGAAGACGGTCTTAGGATAGAAAAGTCTGTTCACGCCATGGCAGAGTCCTATCACCAGCGCCGCTGGATCGAGATCGCCTGACGGCGCTCCGCTCCGGTTGACGACGCAAGGGGCAGGGGATAGGCCTTTGCTCAATACAGTGAATGCGGGAGTGATATCGTGACGGACAGATTGGTGATTATCGGCGCGGGTCAGGCAGGCTTTGCAATGGCGGCCAAGCTTCGTGCGCTCAAGGATACCCGGCCCATCACCATTCTTGGCGCCGAGGACGTGCTGCCTTACCAGCGCCCGCCGCTCACCAAGAAGTATTTGCTCGGCGAAATGAGCTTCGACCGCCTGCTGTTTCGCCCCGAGCAGTGGTTCACCGACAACGACGTGGAGATTCGCCTCTCCACATGGGTCGAGCAGATCAAGCGCGACAAGAAGCAGGTCGTGCTCCAGGATGGCTCGACGATTGACTACGGCACCCTGGCGCTGACGACGGGCTCTACGCCGCGTGGGCTGCCGGCCGCGATTGGTGGTGATCTCGAGGGCGTCTATGTCGCCCGCGACAAGCGCGACGCCGATCTTCTGGCTGCCGAAATGCGCCCGGGCCGCCGCGTCCTTATTATAGGCGGCGGTTATATCGGCCTCGAGGCTGCGGCCGTTGCCCGCCATCTGGGCCTTGAAGTCACCGTCATCGAAATGGCCGACCGCATTCTGCAGCGTGTCGCCGCCAAGGAGACTGCGGATATCATGCGCGTCATTCACGAAGAGCATGACGTGCAGATTCGCGAAAAGACCGGCCTCAAGCATCTGATCGGCCGCGACGGCAAGCTCGTTGGCGCCGAACTCTCCGATGGCTCGATCATCGATATCGATTTCGCCATCGTCGGCATCGGTGTGACGCCGAACGACCAGCTCGCCAAGGAGGCGGGCCTTGAAGTCGCGAACGGCATCGTCGTCGATGAATTTGCCCGCACCTCCGACCCATCGATCTTCGCGGCCGGCGATTGCGCGGCACTTCCCTGGCAAGGCGGGCGCATCCGCCTCGAATCGGTGCAGAACGCCGTCGACCAGGCCGACGCGGCTGCCGCCATCATTGCCGGTGGCAATGCGCCCTATGAGCCGAAGCCCTGGTTCTGGTCCGATCAATATGACGTGAAGCTGCAGATCGCCGGCTTCAATCTCGGCTACGACGAAACGCTGCTCCGCCCGGGCGCCCGCGAAGGCGCGCATTCGATCTGGTACTTCAAGTCAGGTAAGTTCATCGCTGTCGATGCGATCAATGATGCCAAGGCCTATGTCAGCGGCAAGAAGATGTTGGAACTCGGCATAAACCCCGACAAGTCCATCCTCGCCGATGGGTCTTCCGATCTGAAGCAATTGCTGGCTTAGAAATAAGCCGGCTTTTTCTTCAGGGGCAAAGCCGAAAAAGCGCTTGCGTCCCCCAGCGAATGACTCTATCAGGCTCTCGACCGGAGAGGTGGCCGAGTGGTCGAAGGCGCTCCCCTGCTAAGGGAGTATACCCGAGAGGGTATCGTGGGTTCGAATCCCATCTTCTCCGCCATCATCCCAAATGTCCGACCCTGACGCATGGGTACCGCTCCCGAGCTGAGCGAATTTTCCAAACAGACACTTCAGTGATTTTGCGTCGAACATACGTTGTCGTGCGCGCGCATCTCTGCGCGCGGCGGACCTTGTCGTCATCTCCATGACACGACGATGACAGTGCCGCACAGAATCGCTTCGAGAATCATCGAACGCTCCGCAAGCGATTCCGCATAGGCGTCTCTGCCGATCTGTCACGCAGCTTATTCATTCACCTGCTAAAATCCTTGGCTATCCCGCCGAATCCGGCCGGAAAACGGTACCAATGTGGCACATCGCCGGGTTTCGCCGTGCTGTCGGTTGGCACTAAACCCCCGCAAAACCAGGGCTTTCTTAACGAAGTATAAACAAACGGAATGGCCGCATGTCGTATTTGTGACCTTTCAGCAACAGCGCATACGGAAGGCTGTCGTAAATCCCCCAATCGAACAAGTTGGTGATTGCGTGACAGGCCGGGTCTTGTATTTTCAACTTCGGAAGCGAGGGCGGTTGATCGTCCGACTTCTTGAAACACGGTGACGGGGCAGGGAACGCTGCCAAAACGGCGAAAACCCGGATCCGATTGAAACTTTGAATTGGAGGTCAATATGAACATCAAGAGCCTACTTCTCGGCTCCGCAGCTGCCCTGGCAGTTGTATCCGGCGCTCAGGCTGCTGACGCGATTGTTGCAGCTGAACCGGAAGCAGTAGAATACGTTCGCGTTTGCGACGCATACGGCACCGGCTACTTCTACATCCCGGGCACGGAAACCTGCCTGAAGATCAACGGTTACATCCGTTTCCAGGTTGATGCTGGCAAGGATGCTTCCGGTACGTCTGACTGGGATTCGTTCACTCGCGGCCAGGTTCAGTTCACGGCTAAGAGCGACACCGAGTACGGTCCGCTGACCGGCGTTATCGTTCTGCAGACGGACGCTGACAACGCTACGCAGCAGTCTTCCTACCTCGACTCTGCTTACATCGACATCGCCGGCTTCCGCGCTGGTCTGTTCTACAGCTGGTGGGACGATGGTCTCTCTGGCGAAACCGACTCGCTTGCTTCTGGCCCGACCCTGCACAACTCCATTCGTTACCAGTACGAGTCTGGCGACTTCTACGCCGGTATCTCGGTTGACGAACTGGAAGACAGCATCCACTCGAGCCTCGGCGAATCCGCGAACAACGTTGGTATCGCTGCTGGTATCGGTGGCAAGGCTGGCGCATTCAGCTACCAGCTGATCGGCGGCTACGACACGGATACCGAAGAAGGTGTAATCCGCGGTATGGCTACCGTTGCAGTTGGTCCGGGCACCCTCGGCCTCGCAGCTGCTTGGGCTTCTGGCCCGAACGCCTACTACGAAGAGTCGGAGTGGACGATTGCTGCTGAATACGCCATCCAGGCAACCGACAAGCTGAAGATCACCCCCGGTGTTCAGTACTTCGACAACTACCGCAACGGTGGTTACGTATCTGGCGGTCGTTTCACCACCACCACCGACTTCTCGGATCAGGACATCTGGAAGGCTGGCGTAACGCTTGACTACCAGATCGTAGAAAACTTCTACGCTAAGGCTTCGGTACAGTGGCAGGACCACACGTCGGCAACGAACGACGACGACAACTGGTCGGGTTACTTCCGTCTGCAGCGTGCATTCTAATCTGATCTGACTTCGGTCTAATCAGGAAAGCCCGGTTCGCAAGAACCGGGCTTTTTGCATTCTTGGTGGTGTGCAAGTTGCGCTGGAAAGCTTGGCGTCTGAAGGTCCGGATCGGAGCGCTACGTCGCCGTCAGAAAAGTCCGGATGCCCTGGAGCGCCGGCTCTGAATGCAGCAAAGGCGGGTGGCCTTGGTCGGGAACTCTGACGATCCTGAGATTGGAATGCCTATCAGCCATCGCTGTTAGCGTGTTCTCGGAAAGCAATGCCGAATTCTCCCCGCGAACCACCATCAGAGGCAGGCGTGCGAAACTTTCATATTGCGCCCAGAGGTCCGGCACCGGCTTGGTGAAATCGATAGACAACAGCTGCGTGGCAATCGCTGGATCTACATCGGGCACGAGCTGACCATCGACGTCGCGAAAGATTGCCGTCGCCATCTCCGCCCAGTCGCTGACTGACAGGGCAGGGAATTCGGCGCTATGCCGCAGCTTCAGCAGCGCGGCCGCCTCTTCCATATCGCTTGGAAGCCGTGCCGCGTTGAGATCGTCGCGAATCTTCATCAATCCACCAGCCTCGATGACCGGGCCGATATCATTAAGAACCACTGCGGCCATCAGATCGGGGTTAATTCCCGCAAGCAGCTGCAGGATCAGGCCGCCGCGTGATGTGCCGATGAAGGCGGCGCGGCCGATGTTCAGATAGGCGCAGGCTTCGATGACATCACGGGCTTCGACGGCGAGGTTGTAGTTAGCCTTGTTCTCGTCCCAGTCGGAGAGACCGCGCCCTCGGTAGTCGAGAGCAATCACCCGTCGTGGAGCAACCGGATCCCGCGACAGGACCAGCGCCAGCGCGTGGAAGTCGCGCGAATTCCGCGTGAGCCCAGGAAGACAGATCACCGGCAACCTGTCTTCGGTTGCCTCAGCGGGTGGATCATAGTCCCGCAGATGCAGCGTCAGGCCATCGCTGGATATGAAAGTCCGGTCCTTAAAGGCTTGGCTGTCGGTATCGCCCATCGTCTCTCCCCGCTTTGACGAGAGACTAGCCTGCGCTGCACCGCCAGGCAAACGGCGCTTTAGGAAGCGTTGCGTCCGCCGATCAGGTCCTGCTGGATGCTGGCCGGCTGGCCGAGGCGGGCCTTGTAGACCTCATAATTCTCCATCACCCGCTGCACATAGTTGCGCGTCTCCGGGAAGGGGATGCGCTCGATCCAGTCGACGACGGCGTCGATCGACTTGCCGCGCGGATCGCCATAGCGGCCGATCCATTCCGGAACGCGCTTCGGTCCGGCATTGTAGGCGATGAACGTCATGATGTAGGAGCCGCCGAAGGCGTCGATCTGCTCGCCGAGATAATGCGCGCCGAGCGTTGCGTTGTAACCCGCGTCTGCCGTCAGCTTATCCTTGGAATAGGCGATGTTGTGGCGCTTGGCGACGGCCTTGGCCGTTCCGGGCAGGATCTGCAGCAGGCCGCGCGCATCGGCGATGGAGACAGCCGTCGGATTGAAGGCGCTCTCCTGCCGGGCGATGGCATAAGCGAGTGCCTTGCCTGAGCCCGAGATGTTAGCTGTGCCGGGAATGACGCCGATCGGGAAGGCCAGCGCCGCGACATCGACGCCTCGCGCATAGGCGCTCTTGCCGATCTGCAGCGACAGATGGTGGTCGCCGGAGCGCTCGGCCTGCGCGGAGAGGATTGCGAGTTCGCCGGGGCTCTGCATCTGCTCGCCGAGCGCTAGATAAAGTGCATTCGCCCGCCAGCCATGGCCGGCGGCGTCGAGTCGGGCGATGGCCTGCACAGCCTCGCGCGCCTGATAGCGCTGACGGTCCGCAGGACTGGGCGAGGGGTAGCTGACATTGATCGTCTTGCGCCCAAGCTTCTCGCCGGCAAGCTGGCCGTAAAAGGTCGTCGGATAGCCCGCGGCCTTGGCGTAGAACTCCGCCGCCTTGCCGGCCCCACCCGCTTCTGCCGAGCGTCCCATCCAGTAATAGGCGCGCGATACGGAAATCGGGCCGTTGGAGAAATCGAGGATCTTGCGGAAATGCGCCTGCGCCGTCGTCGGGTCCTGCAGCCCGCGCAGCGCATACCAGCCGGCATGGAATTCGGCCTCGACGATATCGGTCGGCGTCGTCGCCGCGTATTTCGAGACGATGCCATAGGCCAGCTTGAACTGCCCCTGATCGACCAGCCCGCGGCTGACGATCCGCTGCTCGTTCCACCATTCGCCGGCATTGACGAGCTCTTCGCGGTCGCGCGGCATCTGCTGGAGAAGCTTGGCGGCCTCGGAATACTTCTCCTGCTTGCGCAGATATTCGATGCGCGCGAAGAGATAGCCGGGATCGCCGTTCCACTTGCCATCGACCCCGGCGAGCAGTGCGCCGGCGTTCGGCGCCTTGTTGGCGACGGCTTCCCATGCCTTGTAGAGCGATTGCGCCTGCCCGAGATCGCCGAAGCGCTTGGCCTGCGCCGTGCGATTGCGATACATCAAGTATTCCATGCGCGCCTTGTGATCGGCAACCGTCAGCAAGCCCGCGAACTCGGCCAGGATCTTGTCTTCCGTGGCCTTGTCCAGCGTCTCGCCGCGCCAGACCTTGCGCATGTATTTCGCTGCCTGCTGCTGCTTGCCGGTGGCGACAAGCGCACGCGACAGGATCATCGCGCCTGACGTCGTTTCCGGAGCGGTTTCGCCGAAGGCCGCGAGAACCGCTGAAGGCGAGGGGTTTTCGTCATAGAGCGCACGCTCGGAGTAAATCCGCAGCTTTGCCAGCCCGGGCCAGCCCTTCAATTCCTGGGCAGCTGTAGCGATCTCGACTGATGGTACGCCCTTTTGTCCGGAGACCGCGATCGCCCAGGTCAGGATGTGTCGGTCGAGCGTCCCCTGTGCCATGCCGTCGCGGATCGAAATCGCCTGCATCGGGTCCGTCGCGGATAGCGCGTCGAGGCCGGTCTTCAGGTCGCTGTTGACGGGGGCGATTGCCTGGCTTCGCGGGATCGCGCCCGTTGTCATCGATTCCGGCAGCGAGGTTTGCGGCATGTAACCGATCGGCCGAACGTCGGGAACGGGGGCGTCTTCGCCTGGGAGCTGCGCGGCAAATGTGCCCCATGCGGCGGCCGTCAGGCCGAGCGCGGACAGGATCAGAACAGCTCTCTTCATCAGGGATACTCGCAATGGAAACGCGTCCATACATTTGCTGGGACGCATATTAACGAAACCTTACCGAAGCCCTTCAATTTCATTCACATTTGCGATCGGAATTTGTTGCAACGAAGCTCTGTACGCTTGTCGGACCCTTTTTGGCGCACTATGGTGCGCTCCTTCGTATTCAAGGAATGCGGCCGAAGCATGGATTGCGGTCGTAAGGAGTTCTGCATGTTCCAGGGATCCATTCCCGCACTCGTCACGCCTTTCACCGATGCTGGCCTTGTCGATGAAGCGGCCTTCGCCGCCCATGTCGACTGGCAGATCAAGGAAGGCAGCAGCGGTCTCGTTCCAGTCGGAACGACCGGCGAATCCCCGACCCTGTCTCATGCCGAACACAAACGCGTGGTCGAACTCTGTATCGAGGCCGCCGCCAAGCGCGTGCCTGTGATGGCTGGTGCCGGCTCCAACAACACCCGCGAAGCCGTCGAACTCGCTCAGCACGCCGAAAAGGCCGGTGCCGACGCGGTTCTCGTCGTCACGCCTTACTACAACAAGCCGACGCAGAAGGGCCTCTACGCCCATTTCGCCGCGGTCGCCGAAGCCATCAAGCTGCCGATCTACATCTACAACATTCCGGGTCGTTCGGTCATCGACATGACGCCGGAAACCATGGGCGCGCTTGCCAAAGCCTACGGCAACATCGTCGGCGTGAAAGATGCCACCGGCAAGATTGAACGCGTCTCCGAACAGCGCATCACTTGCGGCAAGGATTTCCGTCAGCTCTCCGGCGAAGACGCAACTGCGCTTGGCTTCAATGCCCATGGCGGCGTCGGCTGCATTTCGGTCACCGCCAATGTCGCCCCGCGCCTCTGTGCCGAGTTCCAGGCCGCGACGCTGGCCGGCGAGTTCACGAAAGCGCTCGAATATCAGGACCGCCTGATGCCGCTGCACAAGGCGATCTTCCTGGAGCCGGGCCTCTGTGGCGCCAAGTACGGCCTGTCGAAGATCCGCGGCATGAACCGCACCGTACGCTCGCCGCTCGTCTCCTCGCTCGAGGCAAGCACGGAAGCCGCACTCGACGCGGCGCTGCGCCACGCCGGCCTGTTGAACTGATAGCTTGCTGAACCGATAAAACGCGCGGCCTTCACAAAGATGGGCCGCGCCTCTACATAAAGCCGAGAAGTGCGGGCGCGGATATCGCGCCCCAGAGCAATTGGAATTTGTCATGGCCCCCAAAGGCAGCCAGCGCGTCGTCAAGAAGATCGTCGCCGAAAACCGCAAGGCGCGCTACAATTACGAGATCGTCGATACCTACGAGGCTGGCTTGGTGCTGATGGGCACCGAGGTCAAGTCGCTGCGCGAGGGCAAGGCCAATATCGCCGAATCCTACGCGTCGGACGAAGGCGGTGAGATCTGGCTGATCAATTCCTATCTTCCGGAATATCTGCAGGCCAACCGCTTCAACCACGAGCCGCGCCGCCGCCGCAAGCTCTTGCTGTCGGGCCGCGAGATCAATCGTCTGCGCGCCGGCATCAATCGCGAAGGCATGACGCTCATTCCGTTGAAGATCTATTTCAACGATCGCGGCCGCGCGAAGATGGAGCTGGCGCTCGCCAAGGGCAAGAAACTGCATGACAAGCGCGAGTCTGAAAAAGAGCGCGATTGGAACCGGCAGAAGAGCCGGCTTCTCAAGGACAATGGCTGATCAAATAGCGGCCTGAATCAAAACCGCGGCAAATGCCGCGGTTTTCTTTTGCAGGCTTGGTTGCTCGTGTCAGCTTTCGAAGTCGCTGGATGCCGCAGGCTCGACCGGACGGGCAGGGCGCTCGGATGGGTCGCGGCCGATTTCGCTCTTCAAAGACAACAGGTCGATGAAGTGATCCGCCTGACGGCGCAGGTCGTCGGCGATCATCGGCGGCTGGGTCGCCATCGTCGAGATGATCGAGACCTTCCGTCCCTTGCGCTGCAGCGCTTCGACCAGCGTCGTGAAATCGCCGTCGCCGGAGAAGATCACAAGGTGATCGACGGTTTCGGATTGCTCCATGGCATCGATTGCGAGCTCGATATCCATGTTGCCCTTGATCTTGCGGCGGCCCATGGAGTCGGTGAATTCCTTGGCCGGCTTGGTCACGACCTTGTAGCCGTTGTAATCCAGCCAGTCGATCAGCGGGCGGATCGAGGAATATTCCTGGTCCTCGATCAGGGCCGTGTAATAATAGGCGCGCAGCAGATAACCGCGCTTCTGGAAGGCTTTCAGAAGTTTTCTGTAGTCGATATCAAAGCCCAGACTCTTGGACGCCGCGTAGAGATTGGCGCCATCAATGAAAAGTGCAATTTTTTCTCGCGGGTCGAACATCGCGTACCAATCCACTTTGAGTAATCTAATATGCGGCTGCAGATAGCCCACGAAAACAATGGGTTATCTGAAAAATTCAGAACAATTCTTACTTTATGAACTATTCATATAAGTCAGATTTAGGGCAGGATTCGGCATATTCCAAGCAACTTTTAGTGGAAACCTCTAAAATTAGAAAGTTCCCACAGGCTCGAACGGCTCCTTCACTAAAAACTTGAATTCGCCTGCTTTTAATTGTATCGCCGTGCTAATCCCGAGATCCCGACCGTAAAGGACAGGCAATGGCCCGTGTCACAGTAGAAGATTGCATTGACAAAGTTGAGAACCGCTTCGAGCTGGTTCTGCTTGCCAGCCACCGTGCCCGGCTGATTTCCCAGGGCGCCTCGATCACCATCGATCGCGACAACGACAAGAACCCGGTCGTCGCTCTTCGCGAGATCGCCGATGAGATGCTGTCTCCCGACGACCTGAAGGAAGACCTCATCCATTCGCTGCAGAAGCATGTCGAAGTCGACGAGCCCGAGCCCGATCCGGCAAGCCTCATCACCACCGCGGCTGCTGCCGATGGCGAAGAGCAGGAAGACGCTCCGGAAACGATCACCTTCGACCAGATGTCGGAAGAAGAGCTTCTGGCCGGTATCGAAGGCCTCGTGCCGCCGGAAAAGAGCGACGATTACTAATCGTCAATCTTGCGCCATTATTGCTTCGGCATATGATTGAGTATCACGTGCGCCAATCTGTGATTGGCGCGCTTTTCTTTTGTGATGGAGTGGTTTCGGCATGATGCGGCAGTACGAGCTCGTGGAGCGGGTTCAGAAATACAAGCCCGACGCCAACGAAGCCCTGCTCAACAAAGCCTATGTCTATGCCATGCAGAAGCATGGGCAGCAGAAGCGGGCAAGCGGCGACCCCTACATCTCCCACCCGCTCGAAGTCGCCGCCATCCTGACCGACATGCATCTCGACGAGTCGACGATTGCCGTCGCCCTGCTGCACGACACCATCGAGGACACGACCGCGACCCGCGCCGAGATCGACGAACTCTTCGGTGAAGACATCGGCCGCCTCGTCGAAGGCCTGACGAAGATCAAGAAACTCGATCTCGTCACCAAGAAAGCCAAACAGGCCGAAAACCTGCGCAAGCTGCTGCTTGCCATCTCCGACGACGTGCGCGTCCTCCTCGTCAAGCTGGCCGACCGCCTGCACAACATGCGCACCCTCGACCACATGTCGCCGGAAAAGCGCGCCCGCATTTCCGAAGAGACGATGGATATCTACGCGCCGCTTGCCGGCCGCATGGGTATGCAGGATATGCGCGAGGAGCTGGAGGACCTGTCCTTCCGGCACATCAACCCCGAGGCCTACGATACGGTCACCAAGCGGCTCGAAGAGCTGTCGCGCCGCAACGAAGGCCTGGTCAAGAAGATCGAGACCGAGTTGCGCGACCTGCTTGTCGCCAACGGCCTGACCAACGCCTACGTTAAGGGTCGTCAGAAGAAGCCTTATTCGGTCTTCCGCAAGATGCAGTCGAAGTCGCTCTCCTTCGAGCAGCTGTCTGATGTCTATGGCTTCCGCATCATCGTCGACGACATTCCGTCCTGCTATCGTGGTCTCGGCATCGTCCACACCCGCTGGCGCGTCGTCCCCGGCCGCTTCAAGGATTATATCTCGACGCCGAAGCAGAACGATTATCGTTCGCTGCACACCACCATCGTCGGCCCGTCGAGCCAGCGCATCGAGCTGCAGATCCGCACCAAGCGCATGCACGAGATCGCCGAGTTCGGTATCGCCGCCCATACGCTCTACAAGGACGGCGCCACCAATGCGGATGGCGACATCCTCTCGCGTGAATCCAACGCCTATTCCTGGCTTCGCCACACGATCGAGGCGCTGGCCGAAGGTGATAGCCCAGAAGAGTTTCTGGAGCACACCAAGCTCGAGCTGTTCCAGGACCAGGTCTTCTGTTTCACGCCGAAGGGCAAGCTGATCGCGCTTCCGCGCGGCGCGACCCCGATCGACTTCGCCTACGCCGTTCACACCAATATCGGCGACACCACCGTTGGCGCCAAGATTAATGGCCGCATCATGCCGCTCGTCACCCGCCTTGCGAATGGCGACGAGGTGGAGATCATCCGCTCCGGCGTGCAGGTGCCGCCGGCGGCCTGGGAAGAGATCGTCGTAACCGGCAAGGCGCGCGCCGCCATCCGCCGCGCCACGCGCATGGCGATCCGCAAGCAATATGCGGGCCTCGGCCACCGCATTCTCGAGCGCACCTTTGATCGCGCCGGCAAGGTCTTCTCCCGCGAGGCGATGAAGCCGGCACTGCACCGCCTCGGCCAGAAGGATGTCGAGGATGCGATCGCGTCGGTCGGTCGCGGCGAGATGTCGTCGCTCGACGTCTTGCGCGCCGTCTATCCCGATCACCAGGAAGAACGCATTACCTCGAAGCCTTCGGGCGACGATGGCTGGTTCAACGTTCGCAGTGCCACCGGCATGATCTTCAAGATCCCGGACAAGGGCAAGGCAACCGAGCATGCGCCGAACGGTCTTGAAGCCTTGGGTGATGCCGAGGCTGTGCCGATCCGTGGTATCTCGAGCAATATCGACGTGCAGTTCGCCCCGACGGGTGCTGTTCCCGGCGATCGCATCGTCGGTATCACCAACACGACCGAAAACGCCAAGGGCATCACGATCTATCCGATCCAGTCGCCCGTGCTGCAGCGCTTCGACGAGCAACCCGATCGCTGGATCGATGTGCGCTGGGATCTGGACGAGGCCAACAAGTCGCGCTTCATGGCCCGCATTCTGGTCAATGCGCTGAACGAGCCCGGTACGCTCGCCAAGCTTGCCCGCACCGTCGCCGATGTCGACGTCAACATTCGCGTCTTCAACACGGTTCGCGTGGCCACCGACTTCACGGAGATGGCGCTCGATGTGGAAGTTTGGGATCTTCGCCAGTTGAATCAATTGCTTGCGCAGTTGAATGAGCTGGATTGCGTTGCGACCGTGCGCCGGCTTTACGAGTAAAGCGGGCGCAACTGCACCGGGTTTGCACAATATGTGATCGTTTTATGGTCAAATTGTCGCAGATGATGGGCTAGATATGCGTTTGGCGCATGGCTGACTGAGTATTAGAGCGTTGGTAAAAAGGCGCGGCCCCGCCTATCTTCTGGTCATCAACAAGTGACCGAAAGAAAGAGGCATCCAAATGTTTACACCGATCAAGAAGTTCGCTCGTGCCCTGCGCGCTCCGAGCGCTGAAGAACGCGAAACCGCATACCTGAACGGCTCGTTCGACCGTATCGATCTCGAATATCGCCAGCGTCAGGTTGACCGTGGTCTCTTCCGTAGCCGTTAATCGGTTATTGGATTTGCAAGTGGGAAGGGGCGTTTGAGTTACGCCCCGGTAGATACTCAGTCGGCGCACATCAAATAGCGACTGAGGAGGTCTGGCGCTCTTGTCAGGCCTGTGCGGCATGCACTACATACGCGCCATGTTATTTCGTCGTCGGAAACCCGCTGGATTTCGTGAAAAGCTGCGTGAGCTGCTTTGGCCGCGAAAGGGATTCTTGAGGCCCCCGCGCTATCTCGTGATGCGCGTGCTTCGCCTGAGGGCATCGCCACATGCGGTGGCCGTTGGCGTCGCGGCCGGGATCTTCGTGTCCTGGACCCCGTTCATCGGCGTCCATTTCATCATGGCCTTCGTCATCACTTATCTGCTGTCAGGCAATATGGTCGCCGCCGCTCTTGGCTGCGCGGCCTTCGGCAATCCGCTGACCTATCCCTTCATCTGGGGAACGACCTGGGAAATCGGACATCTGCTCCTGAGCCGCAAGGATACGATGCAGGGCAATGCCGTCGATCTTCCCGCGCTCTTCCACGAACTGCACTTCAGCGAGCTTTGGCGCCCAGTCCTTGAGCCGATGCTGATCGGTTCGCTGCCGCCGGCAGCCGTGACCGCCGTGGCCATCTACTTCGCGACATTCTACACGGTGAGGGGCTTCCAGGGGCGCCGCCGCGCCCGCCTGCTCGAGCGTGCCCGCCTGCGCGTCGCTGAGCCCGTTTCGCTTGAGGAAACAGTATGATCATCGGTATCGGCAGCGATCTCATCGATATCAGGCGCGTGGAGAAATCGCTGGAGCGATTTGGCGAGCGCTTCACCAATCGCTGCTTCACCGAGATCGAACAGCAGAAATCCGACCGCCGCGCCAACCGCGCCGCCTCCTACGCCAAGCGCTTCGCTGCCAAGGAGGCCTGCTCCAAGGCTTTGGGCACGGGCATCGCCCAGGGTGTCTTCTGGAAGGACATGGGCGTCGTCAATCTCCCGAGCGGCAAGCCGACGATGAAGCTGACAGGCGGCGCCGGTGAGATTTTAGAGAAGATGTTGCCCTCAGGGCACCGCGCCGCCATCCATTTGACAATTACAGATGATTATCCCTTGGCTCAGGCCTTCGTTATCATCGAGGCCCTGCCGCTGAGCGACTGACCGCTGCGCAACAGACTGTTACATGTCCCGCTTTTAATGTTCGTGGCATTGC
This sequence comes from Rhizobium sp. 16-449-1b, assembly GCF_017741935.1. Lineage (GTDB taxonomy): Bacteria > Pseudomonadota > Alphaproteobacteria > Rhizobiales > Rhizobiaceae > Rhizobium. The sequence goes on from NZ_JAGHMH010000005.1 coordinate 98,162, forward strand.
CGCAATCAGCCGAAGCCGCTACACAGAACCGATTAAAGACTTGCGCCGTTTTGGCGCTCTGAAGGAATAGAACTGCGTGTCCGAAAAAGTTCAAGCCAAGCCGAACGCCCTCTGGGAGAACATCAAGGTCATCGTCCAGGCACTGGTCTTGGCGATGGTCATCCGCACGGTCCTGTTCCAGCCATTCACCATTCCCTCGGGCTCGATGATGCCGACGCTGCTCGTCGGCGACTATATCTTCGTCAACAAGTTCGCTTACGGCTATTCGAAATACTCGCTGCCGTTCTCGCCGAACCTGTTCAGCGGCCGCATCTTCGCAAGCGAGCCGAAGCGCGGCGACGTCGTGGTCTTCCGCTTCCCGCCGAATCCTGAGGTCGATTACATCAAGCGCCTCGTCGGTCTCCCCGGCGACCACATCCAGGTGACGGATGGCGTGCTTTACGTGAACGGTAAGGCTGTTCCGAAGGTGCCGGATGGTACCTTCAACTCCGATTACGCGCAGGACCCGGGCCAGGACGTACCGGTGTTCCGCGAAACGCTGGATAACGGCGTGACCTACGACACGCTCGACCAGTCTCCGGTATCGCGCGGCGACAACACCCGCGAGTTCATCGTCCCTGAAGGTCACTACTTCATGATGGGCGATAACCGCGACAACTCGCTCGACAGCCGCTTCGACGTCGGTTTCGTCCCGGCCGAAAACCTGGTTGGCCGCGCCAGCGTCATCTTCTTCTCGCTCGGCAACGACACCTCCTTCCGCGAAATCTGGAAGTGGCCTTCCAACATGCGTTGGGATCGACTGTTCAAGGGCGTTGAATGACTAAGTCGCCGACGCTTTCGGCGGCTGACCGAACAAAGCTCGAGGCGCTGATCGGCCATGTCTTTGCCGAGAAGGAGCGCCTCGATCGTGCACTGACGCATGCGAGCGCCCGTACGCAAAAGGGCGCGAACTACGAACGGCTTGAATTTCTTGGCGACCGGGTCCTTGGCCTGTGTGTCGCCGAGATGCTTTTTAGGACTTTCGGCACGGCAACCGAAGGCGAGCTGTCTGTCCGTCTGAACCAGCTGGTCAGCGCCGACACCTGCGCCGAAGTGGCCGACGAACTCGGCCTGCATCTCTACATCCGCACCGGTGCCGACGTGAAGAAGCTCACCGGCAAGCGCATGATGAATGTCCGCGCCGACGTCGTCGAAAGCCTGATCGCCGCTATCTATCTCGACGCCGGCCTTGAGGTCGCGCGGCACTTCATCTTGAAGTATTGGGAAAAGCGGGCGGTCCGCGCCGATGGCGCCCGACGCGACGCCAAGACGGAATTGCAGGAATGGTCGCATGCCAAATTCGGCGTGACGCCAAACTACCGGGTTGAAGAACGCACCGGACCGGATCATGATCCGCGCTTCACGGTGACGGTCGAAGTCGCCGGCGTGAAGCCGGAAACGGGCGTCGAGCGCTCCAAGCGTGCCGCCGAGCAGGTGGCCGCGACGAAGATGCTCGAACGCGAAGGCATTTGGCAGAAATCGTCTGCCGGAAATTGACGGGAACAATGACCGAAGAACACGACATCGCGGATAGCGCCGCTGAACCCGCTGGCCCGACGCATTCCGGCTTCGTCGCCCTGATCGGGCCGACCAATGCCGGCAAGTCGACCTTGCTGAACCGCCTGGTTGGCGCCAAGGTCTCGATCGTCAGCCACAAGGTGCAGACGACGCGCGCGGTCATCCGCGGCATTGCCACCCATGACAACGCCCAGATCGTCTTCATGGACACGCCTGGCATCTTCAAGCCGCGTCGTCGGCTCGATCGCGCCATGGTGACTTCCGCCTGGGGCGGCGCCAAGGATGCCGATATCATCATGCTCCTGATCGACAGCGAGCGTGGCCTGCGCGGCGATGCCGAGAAGATCCTTGAGAGCCTGAAGGACGTGCCGCAGCGCAAGATCCTCGCGCTCAACAAGATCGACCGCGTCAAGCGTGAAGATCTGCTGGCGCTGGCCTCGGCCGCCAACGAATACGTCGCTTTCGACCAGACCTTCATGATCTCGGCCGAAAACGGGTCGGGCTGCGACGACGTCATGGACTATCTCGCCAAGACGCTGCCCGAGGGGCCGTGGTATTATCCGGAAGACCAGATTTCCGATCTGCCGATGCGCCAGCTGGCGGCCGAAATCACCCGCGAGAAGCTGTTCCTGCGCCTGCATCAGGAGCTTCCCTATGCCTCGCATGTCGAGACGGAAAAGTGGGAAGAGCGCAAGGACGGATCCGTTCGCATCGAACAGGTGATCTACGTCGAGCGCGACAGCCAGAAGAAGATCGCTCTCGGCAAGAACGGCGAAGCGATCAAGGCGATTTCCACCGCGTCGCGCAAGGAGCTGTCTGAGATCCTCGAGCAGACCGTACACCTCTTCCTCTTTGTGAAGGTGCGCGAGAACTGGGGCGACGATCCCGAGCGTTTCCGCGAAATGGGCCTGGAATTCCCGCGCCAGTAAGCGACGCGACGACCCCGCAAGTCCCTTGTTTCCTTGGAAAAATTCAAGGGTCGATGGAACAAAGTTGCAAGTGATGAGTTCTTTAAAAGCGGCGTCTCGATTTCGGGGCGCCGCTTTTTCTGGATTATGGGGAGCGCATGGCGACATCACGGCCGACGCATTCGTTCAAGACACCGTGCGAACAGTGTCCCTTGCGGCCGCTGCCGCATTTCCGCGAGTTCACCGGCGACGAGCTGGGCTTCATTTCCAAATTCAAGAAGGGCGAGCTGGCGGCCGATGCAGGTGCCACGATCCTGGTCGAAGGCGCCCATAGCGCCCACCTCTTCACCGTGCTGACCGGCTGGGGTTTTCGCTACAAGACGCTGGAAGACGGCCGGCGTCAGATCCTGAACTACATCATGCCCGGCGATCTGATCGGCCTCCAAGGCACCATCATGGGCGAGATGCAGCATTCGATCGAGGCGCTGTCGCCGGTCTCGCTCTGCGTCTTCGAGCGCGACAAGCTGATGACGCTCTACAACAAGCATCCGTCGCTGGCCTTCGACATCACCTGGATGGCGGCGCAGGAGGAGCGGATACTCGACGAACACCTCCTGAGCATCGGTCGCCGAACGGCGCTGGAGCGCGCCGCCTACCTGATCGCCTTCCTCTATCAGCGCGGCAAGCAGCTCAATCTCTTCAACGGCCACAGCGCCATCCCGATCACCCAGCAGCACATCGCCGACACGCTCGGCCTTTCGATCGTGCACACCAACAAGACCTTGAAAAAGCTCGCTTCGCGCAATCTCATCCGCTGGCAGGAACGCGCCTGCGAGGTGCTGGATGGCGAAACGCTCGCCAAAATTGCTGCCTGGGATGGGCTCGACGAAAGGGTGCGCCCCTTCCTCTAAGGCGTTCTATCTATGTCTTTTTTAAATGCAAATTCCAGGGCCGGACCCTAATGTCCAGCACGAGCCATTCTTGTGTCGAGATTCGCTAATATCGACCGGGACTGAAAAAGCGGCTATGCAAGCATAGGCGGCGTGAAATTCTCGGCTGAGGCCGTGGGTTGTCAGGGGTAGAAATGCGATTTTGGGATACATGGTGCGTCGAGAGCGGCGCCCGGAAGAGGGCTTTCTGATCATGGTCGCGAGACGTGTTCTGGTTCTCGAGGATAGCTTGATCATCGCGATGGAGGCGGAAGACATTCTGCGTGCCGTCGGTGTCGAGACAATCGATATTTGCAATAGCGTCGAGCAGGCCAATGAGGCGATCCAGGCCGACAGCTATGATTTCGCCCTGCTTGACGTCAATCTCGGCGAGGTCATGAGCTTCGATTTCGCCCGCCGGCTGGTCGCCGCCGAAATCCGCTTCGGCTTCGTCAGCGGCTATTCCGACACGCTGGATTTCCCCGAGGACCTGCAAAACAGGCCGCTGCTCGTCAAGCCGTTCGACGAAGACGCAATGCGGGATTTCTTGCGCCGGCTTTTCCCCTCCGAGGCCTGAGGCTTTCATGACAGGGCTTGCGCCATGCGTTAGGATAGCGCGTGGTGTGAAGGTCGATTTCTAATGCAGTGGCAAGGTCGTGCAATCATTCTTGGCGTTCGGCGCCATGGCGAGACAAGCGTCATCACCGAGGTGATGACGCCGGATCGCGGCCGTCACTTGGGGATGGTGCGATCCGGGCGTTCGCGCGCCATGCAGCCGGTGCTGCAGCCCGGCAATGAGGTCGAGGTCACCTGGCGAGCGCGTCTCGATGAGCATATGGGTGAATTCAAGATCGAGCCCCTCACGCTGCGCGCCGCCCGGCTGATGGAAACGGCGACCGCGGTTTACGGCGTGCAGGCCATGGGCGCCTTGCTCAGGCTTCTGCCCGAGCGCGATCCGCATCCGCATCTCTTCGAGGCCCTGGAAGTCATTCTCGACAATCTCGACAATCCAGCCGATGCGGGCGAATTGTTCGTTCGCTTCGAGCTCGCCGTGCTCAACGATCTCGGTTTTGGGCTCGATCTCAACGAATGCGCCGCAACCGGCACCCGCGCCGATCTGGCCTACGTCTCCCCAAAGTCGGGTCGCGCTGTCAGTCGCGACGCCGGTGCGCCCTGGGCCGACAGGATGTTCGCCTTGCCGGCGTTTCTATCCGTGGAAAAGCGGCAGGCCGCCGATTTCGACAGCCTGTCCGAGGCATTTCGCCTGACGGCCTTCTTCCTGCACCGCCATGTCTACGAGCCGCGCGGCCTGGAACCGTCGACGGCCCGCGAGGGCTTCGTGCAGGCCGTGCTCAAGGCGCTGAAGCCCGCTGCTGCCTAGTCTACCCTTAGGCGCGCTTGCGCACCTTGAACGCCCATCCATCCGGCCGTTCGTCGAGCACGTTCACCGTATCGCCGATCGCAATCGCGCCCGCTGCACGCGGCGTGACGTTCCAGCCAAACAGCGGGCCTGGGACACGGCGGTCTGCCGACATGCGGATGCGGCCCATGGCCGGCATTGGGTTCGCGACCTCGCGCGAGCCCGTCTGCTGGTCCTGCGTGGTCATGATGCAGCGCGCGCACGGCTTCACCAGATCAAAACGAATGCCGCCGATCTCGATGGCCGCCCAGCGATCCTCTGGCCAGGCTTCGTCGGTGTCGATGACGATGTTCGGCCGGAACCGCTCCATCCCGACGCTGCCTTCGCCGTGAGCCTCGATATCGGCGTTGAGCGCCTTCAGCGACCCTGTCGTGGTCACCAGGATCTGGTAGCCGTCAGCAAACGTCACCGGCGTGTCGTCGCCCGCCCATTCCGGGCTCGCGATGCGATTGGCGTCGTCGTCGAAGAACACGAACTTGAGCTCGCGACCGAACCAGCGGGAGAGAACCTGGTTGGAGTGGTCGTCGGCAACAGCCGCATTGACGATCGATTTCCAGATCGAGACATCGATGCGCTTGATGCCATCGGGCAGGGGGACGAACAGGGTCTCTCCGTTCATGCCGAGTTGGAACCCGGATGCTTCCTGCCGAACGTCGAGCCGCGCCAGATCCGTCATTTCGCGCTGGGTAATGAAGCTCCCATCCGGATTGATCAGCATCGCGCGCCGGTCGCCAGGCAGGCCGAAGGCGTTGATCTCGGTGCTTTGAAGCGCGATGCCACGGGCGCTTTTGAGCGGATAGATGAAGAGATCGCTGACGCGCATGTAAGTCCTCCTAGATTTCGTCCATGAAGGCGTCGAGAAAGTCCCGCAGCCTCTTGTCGCGCTCTGCCGCAAGCGCGCGGCCAGCGGCCGTCTTGAACCCATCGGCCAGCTTGAACAGTTTCGTCTGGAAATGGTCGATGACATAACGCCGGTCGTCAAGCGGTCGATCGTTTCCAGCCGGGTCGAGCGGGTCGTAAAGCGACGACGCCATGCGCCCGCCGATATAAAAGCAGCGGCCCGCGCCGACCATGCCGATTGCATCCAGCCGGTCTGCATCCTGCAAGATCTTCGCTTCCAGTGTCTCGGGCGCGATGTTGGCCGAGAAGCTGTGCGTCAGGATCGCATGGGCGACGGCGGCGATGTCCTCCTTCGACCATCCAAGCCCGGCCAGCACGCCGGAAGCCTTCTCAGCGGCAAGCGCGGATGCCTGGGCTCTGAGCGGCGAACTCTTCTCGACGGCCACGCAATCATGCAGCAACACGGCGGCGGCAAGAATGCGGCCATCTCCGCCTTCGCTTGCCTGGATGCGCATGGCGTTCTTGAACACCCGTAGGATATGCGCGAGATCATGCGAACCATCGTCGCCTTCGTGCGAATGCGGAATGAGCGCTTCCGCGAGCGTTTCGTAGGGACGGAAGGCCTGAGCCTCTTTCATGTGCGCACCAGGAGTAGACGGAGACCGCCTCTCTTAGAGCGGGCGGTGACGAGTCGCAATGCGGCGTCACACAGCCTGGGCTTTGCCACTGCGTTGCGACCCCGCGAGCAACTGCGGCACGTCGAAGGCTGGGCGGGGCGAACTGATATGATAGCCCTGTATCTCGTCGCACGCTTCCTGCGCCAGCAGGTCGTGCTGCTGCGCCGTCTCCACGCCTTCGACGGTAACCCGCATGCCGAGCGCGTTGCCGAGCAGGATGATGGCGCGCATGATCGCGAAGGCTTCCTTGTTGTCGACGATGTCGTTGACGAAGGACTTGTCGATCTTGATCTTGTCGAAGGGGAAGCTGCTCAGATAGCTGAGCGACGAGTAACCGGTGCCGAAATCGTCCATGGAGATACGGATGCCGCGCTGGCGAAGCGCGTGCAGGATCGGCAGCGCCTCGTCGCGGTTCTCCATAAGGACGCTCTCGGTGATCTCGATTTCGAGACGCTCGGGCGCAAGCTCGGATGCTGCAAGCGCGGCCGAGACATCCTCCTCCAGATCACTGGAGATAAACTGGATGGCCGAGACGTTGACGGCGACCTTGATATCGGCGGGCCAAGTGGCAGCGTCCGTGCAAGCGCGCTTGAGCACCCACCGTCCGATATCGACGATAAGCCCGACTTCTTCGGCCAACGGAATGAACTCCATCGGCGCGATCCGGCCACGGGTCGGGTGGCTCCAGCGGAGCAGGGCTTCGAAACCGCAGATACGACGTTCGGCCATGTCATAGAGCGGTTGATAGTGAAGCTCGAATTCCTCGTTGTGAACGGCCCTGCGCAGATCCGCCTCAAGAGCGTGTCGCGCTTCAAGCTGCGCTTCCATCTCCGAGCTGAAAAAGCGCTCGCCGCGTCTGCCGCCGCTCTTTGCGTGCGAAAGCGCCACGCCGGCATGTTTCAGAAGCAGTTCGGTCTCCGTGCCGTCCTTGGGGCAGACGGCGATGCCCATGGAAACGCTGAGCTCGACCGCCTTTTCTCCGCGGAAGAAAGGTTCGGAGAGTTCGCGCCTGATCTGATCGGCAAGCGCCATGACATTCCACGGCTGCTCTCGCCCGCATTGCAGAATGGCGAACTCATCGGATCCCAGGCGCGCGAGAATGTTGCTCTTGCCGGCAAGGGCGCGCAAACGATCGGCAACCTGCCGCAGGATCTTGTCGCCCGCCGAAACGCCAAGCGTGTTGTTGACGGATTTGAAGCGGTCGAGGTTGAGATGGATGAGCGCGATCTGATCGTCCGGCTTGCGCGCACCAAGCGCCATATCCAGCTGTTCACGGAACCGGATGCGGTTGGGCAGACCGGTGAGGGGATCGTGGTGCGCCAGAAACGCAATGCGTTCTGCCGCCTTTCGGTCATCGGTGATGTCGGCATGAATGGAGATATTGCTGCCGTCGGGAAGCACGGTAACGACGCTTTGAATGATGCGGCCGTCATTCATCTCCCATTCGCGGCGGCGGATGCGTCCGCCGTCGGCACGGCCCTCGCGGGTGGCCGCTCTCACCTCCGGCTTTTCCAGGCCGTCGATCTTGGTAATCAGCGAGCTGATCGATGTTCCCGCTCGCGTGTCGTCCGCCTCCAGCCCGAACAGTTGCTGGAAGCGAATGTTCGAGACGATGAGCCGTTGTTCCGAATCGAAAATACACAGGCCGAGCGGCAGGTGATTGAGGACGATCTCAAGAAGGTGACTTTGCTCAGTCAGGCTTCGGTTCGCCTGATTGAGTAGGACTTGCAGCGCCTCGTTTTCTTCAAGGGTCAGGTTGGCGTGGCGCTCGAGGCTGCGGATGCTGCCGGCTTGCTCGCGGTAGGTGTCGATAACGAGTCTCACGAGTCGTTGTCCGTCGGTGGTGCCGTCTTCATTGAGGGACGCGGCACACTGGCGCCTGAACAGCGCTTCAGCTTCCATAGCCGCTGCTCTCCTCTCCGGTGCCTATAAGCATGTTGGAGCGGCGGGTTGATTGTCCGGCGGTTCGGATCCCGTATGGCATGGGCAACATGCGAAGGCATTCCTGAAGCGTTTGAAGCAAAATAAATATGCAATCTAAGATTGTTTTTATGCTCTAAATTTGGCCGGCATAATCTCCTAGTCGCATTAATATTTGGTTGTTTCACAAAAAGATATATGGTTCCCGCTATATTTATCCATGCGTCGCTCAGGTGGAGTGACCAAAGGATCCGGCTACTCTGGCCGCGATCAGAGTGTCAGAATTTGTCAATCATGGTTAATGCGGCATTAACAACTTATTGACCGGCCTCGCAAATCAGTTTATCCACCGGCTTAGTTCTGATTTTTCCCTATTCGTATTGCGTACAAACATCATCGGTAATGCGGTGAACGGAGGTTTGTATGAACCGTATTTCGTCTGCAGTTGATACGTCCTACGCGTATCTCGGCACTCTTTCGAGATTGGATTCCAACAGTGACGGCGTGTTGAGCCGTAGTGAGCGTGCGGCTGATGAGAAGCCGGGAATCCTGTCCGTTGCAAGCCAGTCCCAGAGCACCCAGGAAGCACCCAAGCTGTCGAACGGCGTCCTCGCATTCATGATGGGCGCGCGCCAGTCCGGTGCTTTGAGCTCCACTTATGAAAGCCAGGTAAACTCGGCCAATGTTCTCTATCAGAACACCTATGGCCAGTATGATCTCGACATCGCGTCCTGATCGGTCGCTCACGAATTGACCAAAGAAGAAGCCGGCCGGTTGGTCGGCTTTTTCTTTGCGCTCTATGCTGGGAACACCGGCACGCCGCACGCGTTTCTGAAAGAGGGCTCACAGGAGGGAAACAGCATGAAACGGCTTTTATCTCTAGCATTCGCGACCGTCGCGGCATTGGCGACCGTTGCTGTCGCGCAGGACAAGCAGACCGCGCAGGCGAATTTCGTCGGCGCCGACGGCAAGGACGATGGCCGCGCCACATTGACGGCCGCGGCTGCCGGTGGCGTGTTGATCGAGCTTGAAGTGTCCGGTCTACCGGCTAACAAGTGGGTCGCCTTCCACGTCCACGAAACCGGCAAATGCGATGCCGCCAGCCATCACGAATCGGCCGGCAAGCACTTCAACCCGACCAAGGCCGAGCACGGCCTGCTCGCAGCCCAGGGGCCGCATGCCGGCGATATGCCGAACCAGTATGTCGGGCAGGACGGTGTACTGAGAGCGCAGGTCTTCGATGGAATGGTGACGCTCGACGGCAAGGAGAATGGCATCCGCGGCCGTGCCTTGATGATCCACGAGAACTCGGATGACTATCGCAGCCAGCCGGCCGGCGATGCCGGCGCCCGGCTTGCCTGCGCCGTCATCAAGTAGCATTCACCCTGCCATGGCAGAGATAGGGGTGGCCGCCAGCCTGGCGGCCACCCTTTAAAGGATAGGCAGCCCCTTCTCGTCGAAGCTGGCCTTCACCCGGCCGAGAATCTCGCGGCGGGCATCGTCCCATTCGCCGGTCTTCGCCCAATAGCGCAGCGTCAGCGTGATCTTGTCCGACGTCACCGCATCGATATAGGTCTTCGGCTGTGGCGACTTCTCCACCCGCGAATCGGCCTTGGCGATATCCGTCAGCGTCTTCATCGCCAGATCGACATCGTCGCCGGCGCGCACATTGATGGTGAGATCGTTCTTGCGCGTCTTCTCGCGGCTGTAATTGGTGATTGGCGTGTTCCAGAGGGTCGAATTCGGCGCCAGCAGATAGAGCCCGTCGGCGGTGCGGAACTCGGTAGCGAACAGCCCGATCTCACGCACGGTGCCGGCGACGCTGCCCGTCGCGATGTATTCGCCCACTCGAAACGGCCGTAGGATCAGCAGCATGATGCCCGCAGCGATATTCTGCAGCGTGCCCTGCAACGCCAGACCGATGGCCAAGCCTGCAGCACCAAGAGCCGCGATGATCGAGGCCGTCTGCACGCCGAACTGCCCGAGCACGGTAATGAACACCAGAATCAGCAGCGCGTAGTGCAGGACATTGGTGAAGAAACGCGCCAGCGTCTCGTCGATCCCACGAACCCGCGAGATGCCCTCGAACGCCCAGCGGCTGACGAAGCTCGCCATCAACCAGCCAAGCACCAGCAGGATGAGCGCACCGAGGATGGAGAATGAATATTGGACCGCAAGCGCGCTCGCCTGGCTCAGAGCCGTTCGGGTTGCCACGATTACGTCGGTTGCCTGTTGTTCCATGATCTCGCCAAATATCTGAAATGATTATCGGTTGACCTGCGTAGATGGGACAGAAGGCAAGCGCGTCAACCGTCTAAAACCGTCACGCTTCGTCAAGCGCAAGCACGAAGGGCGCGTTTCCATCGGCATCGGCGCCGCGGCCGATCGCCTTGATCGCCTTTACCAGCCGCCCATCGCGGCCAAGCAGTTGGTCGCCGATCTCGATGATCCGCATGTTCGGCGTGGCATAGGGCGAGGCCGCGCGCAGGCGCTGCGCCAGGGCCTCTTCGCTCTGGTTCGGCCTCAGCGACAAGGCCGCGATCACGGCCGCAGCCGGCGAGCGCGATACGCCCATCCAGCAGTGAACGATGAGGGGTGTCGTCTGATCCCACTCAGCGGCAAAGTCGATAATCTCCCGCACATGCGTCTCATCCGGCGCCACGAGATTGCCCGTGCCCTTGAAGGCGATGTCGTTCATGTGGAGCAACAGATGCCGGTGTGCCTGGATGACCGCCGGGCGATGGAAGCTCTGCTCCTTCGCCATCAGGCTGATCATTTCGCGGGCGCGGTGCCGCACTGCCATTTCGGCGATGCGCGCAAGCGGGGTCACGACAATCGAGGTCATGGCTTGCCCCGCAGGCCGTCGATCACGGCGAAGCGCTCGCAGAACAGCCGCTGCGCCTCGATCGCCGGTAGCGGCGTCAACAAGAGCATCTCTTTGGTGATGCCGCGCGGCTGGCCGAAAAGCTTCTGCGCCTCGCTGGCGCTGAAGCCGGCCAGATGTGAGGCCTCGAAATAGGCCGCGATCGTATCGGCCTTCTTGATGTTGTCCTTGAGCTCACGGGACGCATGCGGCGGCAGGCCGAACCGCAGGTGGATCGCCGCTTCAAGCCTTTTCTCGACGGTCTTGTAACCGCCACCGACCACGGATTTGAAGGGCGAGATCATGTCGCCGATCACGTATTCCGGCGCATCATGAAGCAGCGCCATCAGGCACTGGTCTGGCGTCGCCTCGTTCAGCCGCCGGAAGATGTCTTCGACCACGAGGCTGTGCTGCGCGACGGAAAAGGCGTGATCGCCCGATGTCTGCCCGTTCCAGCGGGCAACGCGCGCCAGGCCGTGGGCAATGTCGCTCACCTCGACATCGAGAGGCGAGGGGTCAAGCAGATCGAGCCTGCGCCCGGAAAGCATGCGCTGCCAGGCGCGGGGAGCCTTCGTCGTCAAGCGCTGGCCTCGTCGGAGGCGGCCGGAAAGACGAGCGCGGACCATGCGGGCAGCGCAACCGTCACGGTGACGTCGCCGGCAAGCAGCGGCGTGCCAGAAGACATGGCCTCACCGGCGCGATCGATTCGGACGATAGCCAGCCCGCCATGTCCCGAGACCGAGCCAAGTGTGCCGACAGGCTTGCCGTTGGCAGTGATTTCGGTGCCGGAGGCGGGAAGCGGCTCGGTGCTGCTCACGGTCACGACGCGACGACGCGCCGTTCCCCGGTGCTGCATGCGCGAGACCACTTCCTGGCCGACATAGCAGCCCTTTTTGAACGAGAGCCCGCCGTTCAGGTCCATCAGCACGTCATGCGGAAAGGCGTCCTGAAGCGCGTAGTCGGAGCCGGATACGGCGACGCCATGCGCGGCGCGCAGCGCGTCGTAAAGCGCGACATCGTCGCTGCCGTGCTCGCCCGGACGGCGGAAAACGTCGATGCCAGCCGTGGCGAATCGGCTGTCCCTGAAGCCCTCACTCGAAGCGTCATCCCAGGAGACGGTCACGCCATTGCCCTCTGCGGCAAGTGCAACAGCAGCGCGCAGCTTGTACATCGTCAGCCGCTTCGTCAGCGCCTCGCGCTGGCTCTCGTCCGTCTCGATGATGAAGTCGTCGCCATCGCGCCAGATCATGAAGTCGAACAGGATCTTGCCCTGCGGCGTCAGCAATGCACCGGGACGCGCCTCGGCTGCATCCAGCGACACGATATCGGTGGTGATGAGGTTCTGCAGAAAGGACTGGGCTTCAGTGCCGCTCACCCGAATGAGCGCGCGGTCTTTCAGAAATACGGCTGGCATGGCGCACCTGTCGCGTTGTTATCGCTCAGAAGTATGTCGTCGGAGCGGGGATCGCAAGCATCAGTCGCCGGCGGTGAAGAACTTCCATTTGCCGTCGGCGGTGATGCCGAGGCGATAGAAATTGTAGCCGCCGAACTCCTGCATGTCGGCAAGATCTCCGGCGGTGACGATGCGCAAGAGCTCGACACGCTCGGGCGGCGTCAGCTTCTTCAGGTCTTTTTCCGCGAAGTAAGGCCAGACATACATCTCATCAGGGGTGCCTTGTCCGACATGAACGAAGCCCGTCGAGATGATGTCGAGAATGATCGCCAGGATCTCGTCGCCATCAGGATCGCCAGAGAGATCCTTCAGCGCGCCGATCGGATCGTCGGTTGCCTCGCCGACGCTCACTTGCGTTTGCGTGGCGCCGGTGCCGAACAGTGGGCGCAGCCGCTCGAGATCGCCAGATGCTGCGGCTTCGACGATCTGCTCGCGCATGTGGCGAACCGGTTCCGGCACCTTGCTGATGTCGTAGAGAACCTCGACCGGCTTGGAGCTGTCCTGTGCCCCTGGCGTCGTGTCGGGGCTCTGGCCAGCCGGTTTGCTGATCACAGGGCCGGGCGCGGGCACGCCCGACGATGCATCCGGCGCACTTGGCGGCTTGTCGGTGGATGTGCCGTCGGAAGCTGTGGGGGTCTTTTGCAGCTCTGACAGCGCAAACGCCGGTGGGGCGCTCATCAGGCTGCTGGCACCGAGGCTGATTGCAAGCAAAAGCGGCGCGATCGCGGGCCGCGAAGCATTGTTCATATCGGTGCGCATGGAACTCTCTGTGTTATTGCAGGGTGCGGGTCGGAGAAAACTCACCGGCCAGCATGCGTTCTCGCAACGATTCCAGCAAGGCTTCCGCGTTCTTTTCGCCGTGCAGGCGAATGGTTTCGCGAAGCGCGTGAATGATCGCCGTGTCGGCGATGATCTCGGGTTCGATACCGTCGGCCATGCCGTCGGCCCAGGCTTCGTTATGGTACTCCAGCGCCGCCTGCATCTTTTCGTGGACGATCATGTCGTCGATGTCGTTGAGGCTCGGTTCCATTAGCTTTTCCTCGAACTGCATGCCTTACTGTCTGGTTAACAACACTATCAGCCTTTTCCCAAAACGACACGTCCCCCTGTAAAAAGAGGTTAATTTATCGTTAATTTCCAAAGCGTGACGTAATTTCCGTGGCGAGTGTTGCGCCTTCGTTACGGTAGCGTTCTTCTGCCATGATCGCCGCCGGTGTGCAATCGGTATAAACGGAGGCAAAGGCGCGGTATCCGCGATTGAACGCCGCCGTCAGTTTCTCTTTCCGCGCGGGCTCATCTTTCGCTTCGGAATCAAGCAGTTGCTGCATTCGCACCCGCCATTCCTCGCCGTTCTGGGCCTTGCAGAGCGTTCTCAGATAATGCACCGAGCCGAGCACCTCGGCCAACCGACCAAGCTTGTCGTCATAGGGAACGGTGACATCCTTCGGCGCAACCTGTTCATCGGGCGCAACCGCTGTCGGTCCCTGCGCCGAGACAAATGTCGGTATCGCCGTGGAGACGCCAAGAACAACACACAACAAAACGCGGCGAAGGGGAATCATGTGCGTATTGGACACCCTGACGGTGACGGGGACAAGGTGCGGGGTTGCCTTTCCCCTTGCTTATTCCCCTTCTTCATTTCGGGACTGCTGCCAGCCGTTCGGCGCACTCAAGCACGCTTTGCGGCGTCGGCAGCCGGCGAATCTCATCCACCGTGAACCAGCCGAGCGCCGCCGCATCGTCTGCCGCCACGGCAACCGAATCGGCATCGGCCTCGACGCGGAAAACCGAGAGAAAGAAGTGGCTGGTCAGCCGCCCGTCGGCACCATGCTGCTTCAGATCATAGGTGGCGAAGATCTCGGGATTGCGGGCACGGATACCCGTCTCCTCCTCGAACTCGCGCAACGCGGTCTGATCGGGCGTTTCCCCAGGCTCCGCCCTGCCGCCCGGAAAGGCGTACATGTCCGCCGATGGCGGGTTGCGCCGGAGCACCAGCAAGAACCGCCCGTCTCGTTCGAGAATCGCGGAAGATGCAGCTGTCGGATTGGAAGTCATCAGAAATGCCGTTTGTTGCTTGCCGGTGATCGCCGTCGCGTGCCTATCTAACTTAGGAAAACAATCTGATCCAAGCGATTCGAAGGCACGTGCCGTGACTTATATCATCTACGCCGCTGCGGCCCTCTTCGAGATTGCCGGTTGCTTCGCTTTCTGGGCGTGGCTGCGCATGGCAAAGCCGATCTGGTGGCTTGCGCCCGGCATGGTGTCGCTGGCGCTGTTCGCCTGGCTCCTGACGCTGGTGCCGAGCGAAGCGGCGGGCCGCACCTTCGCGGCCTATGGCGGCATCTACATCGTTGCCTCGCTGATCTGGCTCTGGCTTGTCGAACACCGCGTGCCTGACAGATGGGACATCAGCGGCGCTATTGTCTGCCTCGCGGGCACCGCGATCATTCTCTTCGCGCCAAGAGGCTGACCCGACGGGGCCATACCTGGCCGGTCCCTTGACCCTGAAAGGGCAGGGTGCAAATAGATTGGCATGTGTGGACGTTACGCCCTGACCATATCCCCTGAGGAGCTGAAGGAAGTTCTGGGTATCCTCGACCTTGAGGATTTCCCCGCGCGCTTCAACATCGCACCGACTCAGCCGATCCTGGTGGTCGTCTCGGGTGAGGGACAGGAGAGGGGAAGCAACCTGCCGGATCGCCGTGCGCTCCTCGTGCGCTGGGGCTTCACGCCGGGCTGGGTGAAAGACCCCAAGGCGTTTCCGCTTCTCATCAACGCCCGCTCGGAAACAGCGATCGGCAAGGCGTCGTTCCGCGCCGCCATGCGCCATCGCCGCGTGCTCATTCCCGCCTCCGGCTTCTACGAATGGCATCGTCCGTCGAAGCAGAGCGGCGAGAAATCACAGGCCTACTGGATCAAGCCGCGCCACGGCGGCGTGGTCGCCTTTGCCGGGCTGATGGAAACATGGTCCTCGGCCGATGGTTCCGAAGTGGATACGGGCGCGATCCTCACCACATCTGCCAACGCCGCGATCTCCCCGATCCACGACCGCATGCCTGTCGTCATCAAGCCCGAGGACTTCGCCCGCTGGCTGGATTGCAAGACACAGGAACCGCGCGAGGTGGCCGATCTCATGCGGCCGGTCGAGGAGGATTTCTTCGAGGCGATCCCGGTCTCCGACAAGGTCAACAAGGTGGCCAATATGGGCGAGGACCTGCAGACCCCGGTGCCGCTGGAAAAGCCGCTGCCGCCCGCTGACAAGAAAAAGCCGGATGACGGCCAGCTCAGCTTCTTCTGATTCTGTTATCCCACCGCAGTCACACCCGGAAATTCACATGTTCTCCATTTCGGCCGCGCTCTCCGGTCTCTTCCTCGGCGCTTCCCTTATCATCGCCATCGGTGCCCAGAATGCCTTCATTCTGCGGCAGGGATTGCTGCGCTCGCATGTCTTCATCCTGTGCCTCATCTGCGCGCTGTCGGACGCGCTGCTGATTGCAGCAGGCGTCGCCGGTCTCGGCACGCTTGTCTCGCAATCGCCGACCCTCATCACCGTCGTCAGCCTCGGCGGCATGTTGTTTCTCGGCACTTACTCGTTCATGGCATTCCGGCGCGCGCTTCACCCCGGCGCGATCGAGGCGGGAACGCCGGAGCCACTGGGGCTGAAGGCGGCTGTGGCCACGTGCCTGGCTTTCACCTTCCTCAACCCGCACGTCTATCTCGACACGGTCGTGCTGCTCGGAAGCCTGTCGGCTGCCTATCACGGCGCGGATCGCTTGGCTTATGGCCTTGGGGCCGCGGCTGCGTCATTCATCTGGTTTTTCGGTCTGGGCTACGGTGCGCGTTTGCTGCAACCGGTCTTTGCCAAACCCGCCGCATGGCGGGTTCTCGACGTGCTCATCGGCATCGTCATGGCGCTTCTGGCCATCAGCCTCGGCGCCCGTGTCCTGACGTCGTGATCAGGCAATCTTCTTGGCGAGTGTCGGCTTCTTCAGCATCAGCGCTGCAGCCAGAACAGCCTTCAGGCCGAGCGGGCGGTAGTGCGCGCTGAGATCGGTCTTTGCAGGCTGTTCCACATTCGTCTTCTTCGGGGTCACGTTACTCTCCTTAACTTCTGTCCCTAGACTCTTATATTTATTGCTCTTTTGCCCGAAATAGCGACAAAATGGAGGCAAGACACATCATGATTTGTGTCGCCAAACCATAATTCGCGAGCCTTGAGCGGGGCAGGATAGATTAGGATTGTCTGGGGAAACTCAGATGTGACGGCCGATATCGTCTTCGCCGACACCCGGCTCTTCGATCGTCAGCGTCCCGTATTTGCGCTTCCATTTGCGCGCGCCGAACGGCAGCGTGCAGAGGTAGATCACGGCGGTCAGCGACATCACTTCCCAGGTGAAGCTCGACAGCATGGCGACGTAAAGCACCACGCCAAGCATCATCGGCAGCACCAGATCGCGCCGAAGCTTGGTGCCTTCCGATTTGCCCGACCAGACCGGCAGGCGGCTGATCAGCAGGAAGGCGATGAGTACCGTGTAGGCGGCCGAGAGATAGCCGAAGGTCTTGTCGGTGGTCATCCCGAGGAAGCCGAGATAGACGGGCAGAAGCACCAGCATGGCGCCGGCAGGAGCCGGCACGCCGACGAAATATTCCGACTGCCAGCTCGCCTTGTTCTCGCGCTCCGACATGACGTTGAAGCGCGCCAGGCGCAGGCCGGCGGCGATGGCATAGATGAGAGCTGCGATCCAGCCGAGCGAACGCGCCTGATCCAGCGCGAAGACATAGACGACCAGCGCCGGTGCAACACCGAAATTGACGATATCCGCCAGCGAATCCATCTGCGCGCCGAACTTCGACGTCGCCTTCATCAGCCGCGCGACACGCCCGTCGATTCCATCGAGGAAGGCAGCGACCAGAACCATGCCGACGGCAAGCTCGTAGCGGTTTTCGAAGGCGAGCCGAATGCCGGTCAGGCCGGCGCAGATCGCCAGGATAGTGATCAGGTTGGGAACGACCAGCCGCAACGGAATTTCGCGAAGCCGTGGCCCGCGTCCCGAATCATCGGGTGGGCCATTGGGTTCGAAAGGCGGGAAGGGCGTTTCCATGATCGCGCTCCTAGTGGTTCTCAGGCGCGGCGGCTGACGACGGGGCCCTTGGCGGAGCCGAATTCGGCCAGAACCGTTTCACCCGCGATCGCCGTCTGGCCGAGCGTGACACGCGGCTGCGCGCCCTCGGGAAGGAAGACGTCGAGGCGCGAGCCGAAGCGGATCAGGCCGAAGCGCTCGCCGGCATTCAGCGGCTCGTTGGCATTGGCCCAGCAGAGAATGCGGCGCGCCACGAGGCCAGCGATCTGCACCACGCCGATCTGGCCATGGGCGGTCTCGATGACGAGGCCGTTGCGCTCATTGTCTTCGCTGGCCTTGTCGAGCTCGGCGTTGACGAAGCTGCCGGAGCGGTAGTTGACGCTGACGATGCGGCCGCGCATCGGGGCGCGGTTCACATGGCAGTTGAAGACGTTCATGAAGACGGAGATGCGCAGCATCGGCGCCGAGCCGAGGTTCAGTTCCGCCGGCGGCACGACCAACTGCACGGACGATACCTTGCCGTCCGCGGGCGAGATCACCAGATCGTCGTCCTGCGGCGTCATGCGCTCCGGATCACGGAAGAAATAGGCGCACCACAGCGTCAGGATCAGGCCGATCCAGAACAGCGGCTTGAAGATCCAGCCGAGAATGAGGGAGGCCACGAAGAAGGCCGCGATGAAGGGATAACCTTCCTTGTGCACCGGAACGATCGTGTTGCGTACCGTATTGAACAAGCTCATGTATGCCGCTCTCCTAGCGTTTTCGTCTCCGCTGGTTACAGGGAAACACTCCTGGGGGCAATGCCGATGCCCTCTCATGCACATCTAAGCTTGCTGATGAACGGCAAGCGTCTGCGGGCTCAGGTGGCAGGCGCCAGCCGGTTGACCACGCCGAGATCGTCGTTCTCGCGCACCTGCTTCAGATGCTCCTCGGCCTGTGTGGCCTCGCGCTGGCGGCTCCACATCGAGGCGTAGAGGCCGTTCCTCAGCAACAGCTCCGCATGCGTGCCGCGCTCGGCGATCTCGCCGGCCTTCAGAACGATGATCTCGTCGGCGCCGATCACGGTCGAAAGGCGGTGGGCGATGACAAGCGTCGTGCGGTTCTTGGAGACAACGTCGAGCGCGGTCTGGATTTCGCGTTCCGTGGTGGTGTCGAGCGCCGACGTCGCCTCGTCGAGAATGAGGATCGGCGGGGCCTTCAGGATGGTGCGGGCAATCGCCACGCGCTGCTTCTCGCCGCCCGAGAGCTTCAGCCCGCGCTCGCCAACCATGGTGTTGAAACCCTCAGGCAGAAGGTCGATGAAGTGGGCGATCTGCGCGATCTCGGCCGCGGTCTTCACCTCCGCCTCGGTGGCCGACGGCCTGCCGTAGCGGATGTTGTAGGCAACCGTGTCGTTGAAGAGCACGGTATCCTGCGGCACCATGCCGATCGCGGTGCGCAGGCTCTTCTGCGTGACCCCACGCACATCCTGGCTATCGACCGTAATCGACCCGCTCTGGATGTCATAGAAGCGATAGAGCAGCCGCGACATTGTCGACTTGCCGGCCCCCGACGGCCCGACGATCGCCACCGTCTTGCCAGCCGGCACGTCGAACGAGATGCCCTTCAGGATCGGGCGGGCCGGATCATAGGCGAAATGCACGTCCTTGAACGAGATGGCGCCCTGCTCGATGTTCAGCGGCTTGGCATCCGGTGCGTCCTTCACCTCGGCCTGTACTTCGAGCAGGTCGAACATCTGCTCGATATCGGTGAGGCCCTGGCGGATTTCGCGGTAGACGAAGCCGATGAAGTTGAGCGGCACGGAAAGCTGCAGCAGCATGGCGTTGACGAAGACAAAGTCGCCAACCGTCTGCTCGCCGCGCTGCACGGCCAGCGCCGAGAGAATCAGCATAACGGTCGTGCCGAGGCCGAAGATCACGCCCTGGCCGAAGTTGAGCCAGCCGAGCGACGTCCAGACGCTGGTCGCCGCCTTTTCGTAGCGCGCCATCGAGGCATCGAAGCGCTTGGCTTCCATGTCCTCGTTGCCGAAATATTTGACGGTCTCGAAGTTCAGGAGCGAATCGATCGCCTTGGTATTGGCGTCCGTATCGCTGTCGTTCATCGTCTTGCGGATGGAGATGCGCCAGTCGCTGGCCCGGATGGTGAACCAGATATAGGCCCAGACGGTGAAGGCGGTGACCGCGAGGTAGGAGAAGCCGTAGCCCCACCAGAAGATGATGGCGGTCAGCAGGAACTCGATCAGGGTCGGCACGGAGTTCAGGATCGTGAAGCGAACGATCGTCTCGATACCCTTCGTCCCGCGCTCGATGATCCGCGACAGACCACCCGTCTTGCGCTCCAGATGAAAGCGCAGCGACAGCTCGTGCATGTGTACGAAGGTCTTGTAGGCAAGCTGGCGCACCGCATATTGGCCGACGCTGGCAAACAGCGCGTCGCGCAGCTGGTTCAGCCCGAGCTGGATCAGCCGGGTGAGGTTATAGGCGATGACGAGCGCGATGGCGCCGACGAGGAGATCAGGCACCTTGCCCGCAAGGTCAGACTTGCCGTTCAGCGCATCCGTCGACCACTTGAAGAAATAGGGGACGAGCAGCAGCACGAACTTCGATATGAGCAGGTAGACCGATGCCCAGACGACCCGCATCTTGAGATCGCCACGCCCCGTCGGCCACATGTAGGGCCAGAGGTTGAAGAGTGTCCGCAACAGATTGGAGTCTGAAACTGTCTTGCCGTTTGCCATGCATGTCTCCGGCCTGCTGGGGCTCTGGAAGTGTCGCGTTGTCGGCAAAGAGGGGAAGGGCGCAGCGCAAGGGCCGCCGCCTGACATGATCGCCGTCAACGCCAAATAGGGTTGCGGGCGGAGCAATACAACATAAGAAGATCAAAGGAAAAGAGAGGCCGGCGATCATATCGACGCCGGCCCCGGGTATTATTGTCTGTCCTAGAGATGCTCGCCCGAAAGGCGCTTGCGGTGCATCTCTTCGGCGTTCGGCAGGGCGTCCTTCGGAAGGCCGAAGACCTGACCCGGCAGAATGCGGTCCGGATTGACGATCTTGTCCTCGTTGGCGACGTAGATCGTCGTGTAGCGCACGCCAGCGCCATAGATGCGGCGCGAGATCTGCCACAGCGTATCGCCGCGGCGGATGATCACGGTTTCCTTGCTCTCCTGCAGCGGCGCCTGCTCGATGGTCGCGGGACCGGCATCGCCGCTTGCAACCTCGTTTGCAGGGGCAGCCGGTGCCGCGGGTGCTGCCGGCGGCGCCGTCAGATCGGCCACCATCTGGCCGAGCTTGGCGAGTGCGGCGCCGACCGAGCTCGCGTCGCGCGGCAGGGACTGCAGCAGCTTCAGCGCATCGCTTGCCTTCATCGAAGCGGTGGTGACACGCTCCTTGAAGTCGGCGGTCGCATCGGCTGCCGCACGGAAATCGACGATCGATTTCAGCGCGAACTCGTTGGCCGAGCGGGCGGCAGCGAGCTGCTCGTTGCCGGGAACCTTGCCGTCGCTGAACAGGCCGCTCAGAAGCGCGAATGCCTTGGCCGCATCGTTCTTCAGCTTGCCGAGCGCGCCTTCGTCGAGCGAGACCATCGGCGTCGCCGCGTTGCCCGTGGACGTGCCGGACTGCGCCGCCACCGTGACCTGGTTGCCTTCGGGACGGTTGAAGTTGACCGAAGCGCGAACCAGAACCTTGCCGGCCGCATCGACGACGTCGACGCGAATCTTGTGGTCGCCGACGGCAAGCGGCATCACGCCGTCGATGACGAAGTGGCCATCCGCGCCAGCCTTGGCCTTGCCGATCAGCTTGTCGTCGGCATAGCCGAACACGTTGGCCTGAGGTTTCGCGGTGCCGGCGACGAAAATCTTGTCGCCTTCGATTTCGACGGCATTGACCCGGACATCAGCCGGTGCGGCTGCTGTTGCCGGTGCGGTTGCCGTCTCCGCTGTCGCGGGAGCCTGTGCCTGCGGCGCTGCCGAGGCCTGGTCGGTCGGGTTGGCGTTGTTGGCTGCTGCCGGTGGCGTTACACCGGGAGCGGTGATGATGCGGCTGGCGGCGCCCGGCTTGGAGACCATGGCGAGCAGCTGCGATGCATTGCCGTCCTTGGGGATCGAGATCGTGGCGATCTCTTCCGAGGTCGTCACCTTGCCGTCCTTGGCAGTCGCGCGCAGCTGCAGCTGGTGGTCGCCGGCAGCGAGCGGATTGTCGAGAACCGCGACGAAATCGCCATTGTCGCCGACATCCGTACCCATCAGCACCTTGTCGCCATCGAGGATTTCAAGCTTGCTGTTCGGCTCGGCGGAACCGGCGATGACGGTGGAGCCGTCTGGCTCGACACGCAGCACGTCGAATGTCGGCAGCTTCGGGCCTTCGGCAACCGGTGCGGCGTTGTCCTGCGTCTGGGGTGCAGCTGGTTCCGGCGCGCCCGTGAGAGCGGCTTCGGCACGTGCAATCGCGGCGGCTGCGTCGGCGATGTTTTCGGGCAGCGCCTGGATGATGGAGAGCGCCTTGGCAGCACCGGCCTTGGCCTTGTCGATCGCATCAGTGGTGATCGGGTTGGTACCCTCGGGCGTCGCGAAATCGGCGAGTGCCTGAAGCGCTCCGATCGTCTTCGTCTTGGCGGATGCGAAAACGTCGTCGGTCGGGCCCTTGCCGTCGGCAAACAGCGCCTTAAGTTCGCCAAGTGCCTGTCCGGCTGCCGTCGTCAGGCCGCCGAGCTTCTGCGCGGTCGCGGCATCGTCGGGTGCCGACGGACGCGAGGTCTTGGCGGATTCGGTTACGGTTTTCTTGACCTCGGAGCTTGCCTGATTGATTGCGTCACCAACCTTGCCGGCATCGCCGCCGATACGCGGCATGACGACAAAGACCATCAACAGAATTGCGATTACAAGCACTGCAAGGGCCAGCAAGCCGGCACGGTTTTTCATCATCAGGTCTCCCCAAGCGGCAATCTTGCCAGACTTCCTGAAATTGCTAGCGATTCCCGTTGCTTTGCACAAGCAGTCAAAGTAGCCGGGCAAATGTAAGATGTATGTTTTCCGTCATTTTTCTTGACTGGACCCAGAGAGAATAGTTGTTTGCTCCCATGACAGATCAATCTCATTCCATTCGCTCCATCTGTGTCTATTGCGGTTCGCGCCCCGGTAGCGACCCAAGCCACATGGCCGCCGGCCGCGCGCTGGGCAAGGAGATCGCCGATTACGGCCTGCGCCTGATCTATGGCGGCGGCACCAAGGGAATCATGGGGGCGGTTGCGAGCGGTACGCTCTCGAACGGCGGTCAGGTGACCGGCATCATTCCCGAATTCCTGATCGACATGGAGGCGACCCGCCACTCCCTCGGCCAGCTCAACGAGTTGATTGTAACGCCTGACATGCATGCGCGCAAACACACGATGTTCGAGCGCTCGGATGCCTTCGTGGCGCTCCCCGGCGGTATTGGCACGCTGGAGGAAATCATCGAGATCATGACCTGGGCGCAGCTCGGCCGTCATGAGAAGCCGATGATCTTCGCCAACATCAACGGCTTCTGGGATCCGATGATGGAGCTCCTGCGCCACATGACGGACGAGGGCTTCATCCACACCGCCCACCGGGTGCAGCCGCTGGTCATCGACACGATCGAGGAGATCATCCCCGCGATCATGGCGCAGGCCGCCGAAGTCGCGAGCGACCGCGACGGCGAGGAAGCCGTTATCTCGAAATTGTAATAAGCGGGGGCTTATCGCCCCCGACTGCCTCTCAGCATCGACCACGTATAGAGGAAAAGTCCCGCCCAGATCAGCGGGAAGGCAATCATGCGCGCGGTGCCAAGCGGCTCCTTGAAGATGAAGACGGCGATCAAGAAGATCATCGTCGGCGCGATATATTGCATGATGCCAATGGTCGACAGCTTCAGGAGCTTGGCGCCGTTGGCGTAGATCATCAAAGGTACAGCGGTAACCAGGCCGCAGCCGAGCAGAAGCGCGGTATCGGCCCATCCCGTGCGATAGAAATGACCGCCGCCGCTGCCGAATTCCAAATAGAGAATGTAGAAGAAGGCCGGGATGCTGAGGATCAGCACCTCGAGGAAGAACCCCTGGTTCGGTCCGAGCGGCAAGGTCTTGCGAAACAGGGCGTAAAGACCCCAGGAGATCGTCAGCGTCAGCGAAACCCATGGAACACCGCCGCTGTCGGCCGCAAGCACGACGACCGCAAGGCCTGCCAGCACGATCGCGCCGATCTGCGCCGGACGCAGCTTTTCTTTCAGCACCACGGCGCCGAGGAAGATGCTGAAGAGCGGATTGATGAAATAGCCGAGTGCTGCGTCCAACGAATGCCCGGCACCGATCGCCCAGACATAGGTTCCCCAGTTGACCGTGATCAGCGATGCGGTGAGCGCCGCCATCGCCAGCATGCGCGGCGAGCGCAACGCGATGCGGATATCCTGCGTGCGGCCGAGTACGATGAGCACGATGCCGGCCAGCGGCAGCGACCAGAGGATGCGATGCGCGATCACTTCGGCCGGCGAAATATGCGCGACCGCCTTCATGTAGATCGGCAGGAAGCCCCAGAGCAGATAGGCCGTAAGCGCGAAGGCGAAGCCACGCGGACTATCCTCGTTTTTCACGAGGGGAATGCTTGCATCGGCGGACATTGGGTGTTTCCATTGGTTCTTATGATTGGCACCCGATTAGCGCAAAGGCCGTGAATAGGCCAATTCATTTCATTGAAGCGATATTCGCTATTGCTGAATTATCAGGATCAGACCGTGGATGAAGCCGAGCTGAAAATCTGCCGCCGTGCTTACGCCGTGCAAATGCTGGCCAAAGCCGGTGTCGATCGGGATGATGCGCTGCTGAACGCGTTCTCCACTGTGCCGCGCGAGGACTTCCTGGGGCCGCCGCCGTGGAAGATGCGGGACTGGAAGCGTTATGTGGACGTCCCCTCAATCGATCCGGTCGTTCTCTATCAGGACCTGCTCTTCGCGCTGCAGGCCGATCGCCAGGTCAACAATGGCAGCCCCAGCCTGCATGCGGGCGCCTTGCACCGGTTGAAGCTGCGCAAGGGCGAGACGGTCTGCCACATCGGCGCCGGCAGCGGCTATTATACCGCCATCATCGCCGAAATCGTCGGCGAGACAGGCCACGTTGTGGCCGTCGAGTTTGATGCGGAGCTGGCGCAACAGGCCAGGCGCAATCTCGAGCGATACGCAAATGTGGAAGTCGTCCAAGGGGATGGTCTCGAATGGCCCCGCGAGCCGGCGGATGCCGTCTATGTGAACTTCGCGCTGCACCACCCGGCCGAACCCTGGATCGACAGGCTCGCGACCGGCGGGCGTCTGCTGTTCCCGCTCGGCACGCCCGCCATGGGCGCCGAAGGCCGGTTGCTCGGTGTCACCGCGCAGGCCGCCTTCTTCCTGATCGGCAGGGAGGGAGATGAATTGAGCGCGCGTTTCCTGCAGCCGGTCAATTTCGTCTGGGGCGAGGGGATCTCCGGCGATCTCTCCACCTACGCCGCGCTCGATCGCGCCTTCCACGCAGGAGGGCTCAATCGCATTCACGCGCTGCGCTGGAATGCGGTCAAGACGGAGCAGGAGTGGTATTCGCAGGAGCGCTGGGGCCTCGTCATGGCGGCGCTCCATTGAGCGTTCCTATTCGGCGGCGATCTTGCCCGCCAACTGCCGGTTCTTCATCAGCTTGTAGATGACCGAATCCATCAGCGCCTGGAACGAGGCGTCGATAATGTTTTCCGACACGCCGACCGTCCACCAGCGCACGCCGTCGCTGTCGGTGGATTCGATCAGGACGCGGGTGATGGCTTCCGTGCCGCCATTGAGGATACGCACCTTGAAGTCGGCCAGAACCAGATCGTCGATCTCGTGCTGGTACTTGCCGAAATCCTTGCGCAGCGCGAGGTCGAGCGCGTTGACCGGACCATCGCCTTCAGCCACCGACATGATGGTCTGGCCATCGACGCTGAGCTTCACGACGGCCTCGGAAACGATCTTCACCTTGCCGTGCGAATCGAAGCGGCGCTCGACCATCACCCGGAAGCCCTCGACCGAGAAGAACTCGGGGATCGTGCCGAGCGTGCGGCGGGCGAGCAACTCGAAGCTGGCATCCGCACCTTCATAGGCATAGCCCGAGGCTTCGCGCTCCTTGACCAGCGAGATCAGCCGATCGAGCTTCGGATCGTCCTTCCCAACCTCGATGCCGCGCCGCTTCAGCGCGTTGATAAAGTTCGCCTTGCCGCCCTGGTCCGACACCATGACCTTGCGGAAGTTGCCGACGCTCTCGGGCGTCACATGCTCGTAGGTGCGCGGATCCTTCAGAAGCGCCGAGGCATGAATGCCGGCCTTGGTCGCGAAGGCGGAGGCGCCGACATAGGGCATCTGGTGATCGGGCGAGCGGTTCAGGAGCTCGTCGAAGGCATGCGACAGCCGCGTCAGGTTGAGGAGACGTTCCGGGTCGATGGCGGTCGTGAAGCGTGAGGAATAGGTCTCCTTCAGCGCCAGCGTCGGGATCAGCGTCACCAGATTGGCATTGCCGCAGCGCTCGCCGATACCATTGAGCGTGCCCTGGATCTGCCGCACGCCTGCCTCGACGGCGGCAAGCGAATTGGCGACCGCCTGGCCGGTGTCGTTGTGCGCATGGATGCCAAGACAGTGCCCGGGAACGCCTGATGCAATCACCGCCTCGACGATCTCGCGGACCTCAGGCGGCTGCGTGCCGCCATTGGTATCACAGAGCACGACCCACCGCGCGCCGGCATCATGGGCCGCCCTGGCGCAGGCCAGCGCATACTGAGGGTTGGCCTTGTAGCCATCGAAGAAATGCTCGCAATCGACCATCGCCTCCTTGCCCGCCGCGACCACGGCCTTGACGCTCTCGGAGATGCTCTCGAGGTTCTCTTCGTTGGAACAGCCGAGCGCCACCTTGACGTGATAGTCCCAGCTCTTGGCGACGAGACAGACCGCATCGCTCTTTGCCTGCAGCAGGCTGGTGAGCCCCGGATCGTTGGAAGCCGAAACGCCCGCGCGCTTGGTCATGCCGAAGGCGACGAAGGAAGCGTTGCGGGTGCGCTTTTCGTTGAAAAAAGCCGTATCCGTCGGGTTCGCACCCGGATAGCCGCCCTCGACGTAATCCAGCCCGAACTCGTCGAGCATGGTGGCGATGGCGATCTTGTCCTCGACGGAAAAATCGATGCCCGGCGTCTGCTGTCCGTCGCGCAGCGTGGTGTCGAAGAGATAGATACGGTCTTTCATCGCGAAGCCTCCCAGGCCTTGAATGCTTTCATGTGGGGCACCCCCCTCTGTCCTGCCGGACATCTCCCCCACAAGGGGGGAGATCGATTTGTGGCGAGCGGGTGCGCCCAGCCAATCTCCCCACCTGTGGGGGAGATGCCCGGCAGGGCAGAGGGGGGCGTACACCCACCAGCGCCAGCTCATTTGCTCCGGAGAACCTTACTTCCCCGCAAACATATCCGTCGCCCGGATCAGCCTGTCGAGAATCCCCGGCTCTGAGTAAGCATGTCCCGCACCCTCGATCAGGTGGAAATCCGCCTTCGGCCAGGCCTTGTGCAGCGCCCAGGCATATTTGGCCGGGCAGGGCATGTCGTAGCGACCGTGGACGATGAGACCGGGAATGTCCTTCAGCTTGTAGGCGTCGCGGAGAAGCTGACCTTCCTCCATCCAGCCGGCATTGACGAAGAAGTGGTTTTCGATCCGCGCGAAGGCATAGGCGAACTCGGCCTCCTCGAACTTGTCACTGGTCGAGGGCTCCGGCATCAGCGTGATCGTCTCGCCTTCCCAGATGCTCCAGGCCTTGGCGGCTTCCAGCCGCACCGCCTTGTCCTTATGCGTCAGCCGGCGGTGGTAGGCGTGCATCATCTCATGCCGCTCGTTCTCAGGGATCGGCGCGATGAAGCGCTCCCACTTGTCCGGAAACATTTCGGAGACGCCAAACTGATAGTACCAGTCGAGCTCGGCCTTCGTCAGCGTGTAGATCCCGCGCACGATCAGCTCCGATACGCGCTCCGGATATTTTTCCGCATAGGCGAGTGCCAGCGTCGATCCCCAGGAACCGCCGAACACCTGCCACTTGTCGGCGCCGGCCATCTCGCGCAGCCGCTCTATGTCGGCAACGAGGTGCCAAGTGGTGTTGGCGGTGAGATCGGCATGCGGCGTCGAGCGGCCGCAGCCGCGCTGGTCGAATAGCGTCACGTCGTAGAGCTCAGGATCGAACAGCCGGCGATGGCTCGGCGCGATGCCGCCGCCGGGGCCGCCGTGCAGGAAGACTGCCGGCTTGGCGCCCGGCGTGCCCGAGCGTTCCCAATAGATCACATGGCCGTCGCCGACATCGAGATGGCCCGATGCATAGGGTTCGATTTCGGGATAGAGCGTTCTCAGAACTTCGGTCATATTTTCACGCCTTGGGCTGGCCAGATATTGGTATCGTGATCGGGATGCTGGAAGGAGATGATCGCCTCCTGCCGCGCGTAGAAATCGGGGTCGGTATGAACCGGCTGGTCGAAGATCGTCTCGACCCAGGGGATGCGCGCCTCGTAGTTCACTTGGACCTGCGGCGCGAGATCGCTGCGATCGTCGAAGGTGCCGATCGCAAGCTCGAGCCCGCCGGGATGCCGGTAGATCATCGGCGTGCCGCAATCCTTGCAAAACCCGCGCTCGATATTGACGGAGGACTGGAAATAGCTCGGCGCCCCGCGCGTCCACTCCATGCCTTCTTCGGGCGTCGTCACCAGCGCCGAAAAGAACCCGCCGAACTGCTTCTGGCACATGCGGCAATGGCAGATCGACGGTCGCCCGAGTTTACCCGAGATACGAAAACGCACTGCGCCGCATTGGCATCCGCCGGTTCGGATGGGTTCGCTCATGATGATGCTCCAGATGGCCATTCGGCCGTGTCGTGGTCGGGGTGTTGATGATTGCTCGCGGCAATCGCATTTTCGCGATCGGGCGTCTCTTCGTCGGGTTCTGTGGGCAGGCTGTCGAGGTCGTGAAACCAGCGCATCTTGCGCCCGGTATTCGATTGCGCCACTGGCTTGACCGCCTGCGGATCATCGAGCGTGCCGAGAACGAGGTTGATGAAGTCAGCCTCGGGTATGTCATAGAACAGCGGCGTGCCGCAGGCCGCGCAAAAGCCGCGACGGACGAGATCTGAGGATTGGAACCACGCCGGCTCCCCGCGCGTCAGCGCAAACTCGGATCGCCTGGCAGAAGCCAGCGGCAGGAAGTAGTTGCCGGAGGCCTTCTGGCACATGCGGCAATGGCACAGATGCGGATAGCCGAGTTCGCCCGCCGCGCGATATCGAACCGCGCCGCACTGGCATCCCCCACTCATCGCCGCTGTTGTCGTCACGGACGCTTTTCCTCGGGCCAGGTTGCGGTGTCGTGGTCGGGGTGTTGGTAGGAGACGAGATCGAGCACGAAAGGTGCCGCCTCGGCATCGTCTTCGGTCACGCGCGCCGGCAGTTCGTGCAGGTGATCGACGAAGTCGATCTTGCGCTCGGTGCCGAACTGGATGACGGGCGGCAGCGCCGAGGGATCGTCGAAGGCACCGGCGGCAATCGCGATCCCATCCGGCGCCTCATAGGTAAGCGGCGTGCCGCAATCGGCGCAGAAGCCACGCTCGACGACGTTGGACGACTGAAACCGCTTCCGCTCGCCCCGCGTCCATTCAAGCTCGGTGCCACGCACCGACACCAGCGGCGCATAATAGGCGCCGAACGCCTTCTGGCACATGCGGCAATGACAGATCGAGGAGTCCTTGAGCGTTCCCTGGACCCGGAAACGGATCGCGCCGCACTGGCAGCCGCCGGTGTAGGTTGAGGTCATGAGCTGTGCCTTCCTATGATCGTGAGGATGTGCAGGCAGACATTGTCGATATCGCCGAGCACGTCGTCGTTCCAGAAGCGCAGGACGGTCCAGTGATCGGCCTCGAGGCGACGCGTCCTTGCTTCGTCATAGACAGCGTTCGGTTCGCGCGCGTGCTGCGAGCCATCGATCTCGACGATAAGCCGATGCTGGGGGCAGGCGAAATCGACGATGAAGCCGGCGACCGGGACCTGTATGCGAAAACTAAGACCCATCAGCCTGTGGGCCCGTAGTTCGTTCCAGAGCTTGAGTTCTGCTTCGGTCAACGCCTTGCGCATGCGCTTGGCATTGGCGCGGCGCTGCGGGGGAACGGGGGCATGGGTCATTGCATGCTCCTTCGTTAGCGCAGCGGGCGCGTTACCCCCCTCTGTCCTGCCGGACATCTCCCCCACAAGGGGGGAGATTGGATAGTAGCGATGACGCTGCCCAACGCAACGTTGCATGGATTCGAAACGCTGGTAAGGCAGCGATGCGGCCACGTCCAGCCGATCTCCCCCCTTGTGGGGGAGATGCCCGGCAGGGCAGAGGGGGGTATCGCAGGCCGCAGTGCTGACCATGACTACCGCTTCACCTCCCACGTCGTCACCCGCTCGCCGGTCGCCGCATCCTTGCCGTCCTTCAGCTGCACGCCCTCGGCCAGCAGCGTATCGCGGATCTTGTCTGCCTCGGCGAAGTTTTTGGCCTTCAGCAGTTCCAGTCGCGCCTTCACGCGTCGGTCGATCTCGATCGCCACCGCCTCATCGATCTCCGCCATCTCGGGCAAAAGACCGAGCAGAGCGGCACTGGCGGCGTAGGTCGGCAGCAGCGATTTGTTGGTGTTGGCGTCCTGCGCCAGCGCATGCAGCGCCTGGACGGCAGCCACCGTGTTTAGATCGTCGCGAAGCGCGCCGAGGACCGCCTCAGACGGAGCGGCGTCGCCGGCGTCCGCCGCCGGCCACTTTGCCAGCAGTCGTTCAGCCTCTTCCAGCCGCTTGACCGAAAAATCGATCGGCTCGCGGTAATGCGTCATCAGCATCGCGAGACGCAGCACAGCGCCCGGCCACTTGCGACCGCCGAATTTCTCAGTTGCCAGCAATTCGTTGATGGTGATGAAGTTGCCTTCCGACTTCGACATCTTGCGGCCTTCGACCTGCACGAAGCCGTTGTGCATCCACACATTCGCCATCACCTCGGTGCCATGCGCGCAGCGCGACTGGGCGATCTCGTTTTCATGGTGCGGGAAGATCAGGTCGAGCCCGCCGCCATGGATATCGAAGACGTCGCCGAGATAGCGCTGGCTCATCGCCGAGCATTCGATATGCCAGCCGGGACGGCCACGGCCCCATGGGCTTTCCCAGCCGGGTTCGCTGTCGCTGGAGGCCTTCCAGAGAACGAAGTCGCCGGGGTTTTTCTTGTGCGCGTCGACGGCGATACGGGCGCCCGCCTGCTGCTCGTCGAGCGGGCGCTTCGAAAGCTGTCCGTAATCGGCCATCGACTTGGTGTCGAACAACACCTCGCCCTCGGCCTCATAGGCGTGCCCGCGCGCAATCAGCCGCCCGATGATCTCGATCATCTGCGCAATGTTATCTGTCGCGCGCGGCTCCACGGACGGCTCCAGGCAGCCGAGTGCCGCCACGTCCGCATGAAACTGTCGCGCCGTCTTCTCGGTCACCGCATGGATCGCGTCGTTCAGCGAGAGGCTCGGATGATCGCGCAGAGCCCGGGCGTTGATCTTGTCGTCGACGTCGGTGATGTTGCGCGCATAGGTGACGTGATCGTCGCCATAGATATGCTTCAGCAACCGGAAGAGAACGTCGAAGACGATGACCGGGCGGGCGTTGCCGATGTGGGCGAAGTCATAGACGGTCGGGCCGCAGACATACATGCGTACGTTGTCGGCGTCGATCGGTGCGAAAACCGTCCGCTCGCGCGTCAGCGTGTTGTATAGCTTGAGTTCCGGCGTCTTCGATCCCGACTGGCCGTCCATGTCTATTCTCCCAAAATGCCATAATCCGAAAAACAACGTATCGCGACCGGCGGGCCGGGGCGTTTGTCATCTTGGCGTATTGGGAGACGAAAACGGCCAGGCCAGCGAGCGCGCTAGCGAATAATCTTCCGGCAGATGATGCAGGTAACCGTCTTCATGGCGGGTTTTATGGCCCGGCTTCGGGCGTTGGTCAAGGGGGGTGAGACGCGGTCGGGCGCAGCCCGAGCAATCGATCCAGCGAATCGATTGCAGCGTCGAACGCCCGGAGCGCAAGCGAAGGGCCGGGCGGTCCAGACATCTCTCAAGCCCGCCCTATATTTGGCAGCAACGAAGGGCAAAGCGGAGCCAACATTGAAGCGAATACGTCAGGCATTGCTCGCCGCCATCCTTCTGGCTGTCGCTTCAGCAGTCTATCTGGCATACGATCGCGCCATGGCTCCTTTCTCATCTCCTTCGCTTGCCGACTATCCGATCCAGGGCATCGATATCAGCCACCATCAGGGCGCAATCGATTGGAGCGCGGTGGCGGCGCAGCCGAATGTCCGTTTTGCCATCATGAAGGCGACGGAAGGCGGGGACCACCGCGACACCCGCTTTGCCGAGAACTGGCAGGCGGCGAAGGATGCAGGCATCGTCAGGGGCGCCTACCACTTCTTCACCTTCTGCCGCCCCGGCCGCGATCAGGCGCAGAATGTGCTGGCGATGGTGCCCTCAGAACCAGGAACGCTGCCGCTTGCCATCGATCTCGAATTCACCGGCAATTGCGGCAAGGTGCCGACCCGCGAGGAACTGAGCGCCGAGCTCCAGGCTTTCTTCGCGGAACTGAACGGCTTCTATCCCGGCAAGCCGATCCTCTATCTCGATAAGCCCTTCTTCGATCAATATCTGAAGGGCCACGAGGAGATATTTCCTGCGCACCATCTCTGGCTGCGAAGCATCGCTAAGGAGCCGTCGGTGGGCGATTGCTTGACATGGTCGATCTGGCAGTTCGCCGATACCGGCAGCATCGCCGGCATCCAGGGACCTGTCGATCTCAACGCGCTCTGCCCGACCGAGCCCAACCTATCGGGCCTCTTCCGGGCAGCAGCGCAAGCGTCGCGGTAGCCGAAATGGCTTAGCCGGGCATCTGGTAGCCGACGAGCTTGTTTTCGCGCACGATAAACAGCTTGCCAGTCTCGGTATAGTCGGGAGCCAGAAGCGGCATCATCGCCTTCGCGACCTCGGAAGGATGCGGCAGCGTTTCCGGATCTTCGCCCGGTACGGCCTGCGCGCGCATCGCCGTGCGCGTGGCGCCCGGATCGACGCTGGTGACGCGAAGAGGCGTGCTCTGCGTCTCGCCGGCCCATGTGCGCGCCAATGCCTCGACCGCAGCCTTCGACGCCGAATAGGCGCCCCAGAACGGGCGGCAGCGATGGGCGGCGGCGGAAGAGAGGATAACGGCGCGTCCGCCTTCGGAGCGCGTCAGCAGCGGGTCGACCGAGCGGATCAGCCGCCATGTCGCCGTCACGTTGATGGTCATCACCTTCTCGAACACCTTCGCCTCGATATGGCCGATCGGCGAGATCACGCCGAGCACGCCGGCATTGGCGACGAGAATGTCGAGCTTGCCCCAGCGTTCGAAGATCGAGGCGCCGAGCGCGTCGATGGCGTTCATGTCGGCGAGGTCGAAGGGAACGAGCGTCGCCGAGCCGCCGACTGCCTTGATCGCATCATCGAGATCCTCGAGGCCGCCGACCGTGCGGGCGCAGGCGACGACATGCGCGCCGGCCTTGGCCAGTTCGAGTGCGGTGAAATAGCCGATCCCGCGCGATGCGCCGGTGACGAGTGCGACCTTGCCGGTGAGATTGACGCTCATTGTAGCCTTATCCGTATGCGCGGGGAGGCGAGGGGCGCGGTCGGCCCCTCGATCGAAAGGTCAGTCGGGATCAGCCGTTGCTGGCCATGACGGCGAGCTTGCGGACATTGCTGGTGCTGTCGTTGTCGAGCAGGCGGGTCGGATAGTCACCGGTGAAGTAGTGGTCAGTGAACTGCGGATTGGCCGCATCGCGGTTCTCGCCACCGACGGCGCGGTAAAGGCCGTCGATCGACAGGAACTCGAGCGAGTCGGCGCCGATGTAGTCGCACATCGCCTGCAGGCTCGAATACTGGTTGGCGAGCAGCTTGTCGGCATCAGGCGTATCGATGCCGTAGAAGTCCGGGAAGTAGATCATCGGGCTGGCGACGCGGATATGCACTTCCTTGGCGCCGGCATCGCGGATCATCTGCACGATCTTCAGCGAGGTCGTGCCGCGCACGATCGAATCGTCGACGAGAACGACGCGCTTGCCCTCGATCATCGCGCGGTTGGCCGAATGCTTCAGCTTCACGCCGAACGCGCGGATCTGCTGCGTCGGCTCGATGAAGGTGCGGCCGACATAATGGTTGCGGATAATGCCGTATTCAAACGGAATGCCGCTCGCCTGGGCAAAACCGAGGGCTGCCGGCGTGCCGCCATCGGGTACGGGCACGACGACGTCGGCCTCGACGGGGGCTTCCTTGGCGAGGTTGATGCCCATGTTCTTGCGCGCCGTGTAGACGCTACGGCCGCCGACGACGGAATCGGGGCGGGCGAAATAGACATATTCGAACAGGCAGAGGCGTTCCGGCTTCGGCTGGTCGGCCTTGCGGCTGTCGATGGTGATCGAACCGTCGGGCTGGATTTCGCAGATGATGACTTCGCCGTTCTCGACGTCGCGAATGTATTTCGCGCCGATGATGTCGAGCGCACAGGTCTCCGAACAGAAGATCGGCTTGCCGTCGAGCTCGCCCATCACGAGTGGGCGGATGCCGATCGGGTCGCGCGCGGCGATCAGCTTCGTGCGGGTCATCGCCAGCATCGAGTAGCCGCCTTCCATCTGGCGGATGGCGTCGATGAAGCGGTCGGAGGAGGAGGTCTGCTTGGAGCGGGCGATCAGGTGCAGCACCACTTCGGTGTCCGACGTCGCCTGGAAGATGGCGCCGTCGGCGATCAGCATGCGCCGCATCGTCAGGCCGTTGGTGAAGTTGCCGTTATGGGCAACGGCAATGCCGCCGACTTCGAGTTCGGCAAACAGCGGCTGCACGTTGCGCAGCGCCACTTCGCCCGTCGTGGAGTAGCGCGTGTGGCCGATCGAGATGAAGCCCGGAAGCTTCGCCAGCGTTGCCGGGTCGGTGTAGTGGTCGCCGACGAGGCCCATGCGCTTTTCGGTATGGAACTGCTTGCCGTCGAAAGTGACGATGCCGGCCGCCTCCTGTCCACGATGCTGCAGGGCATGCAGCCCGAGCGCTGTCAGCGTTGCGCCATCGGGGTGACCGAGAACGCCGAAGACACCGCATTCCTCATGCAGCGTATCGCCATCGAGTTCGTCGTTGAGCGTGGAGGAATGGGACTGGTTCATTGATGCGGGCCTTTGCTCTCACAAGAATGGAATGGCACTTCCGAAAACGGCGTAAGCCCGGCGGAGCGTGTGCCCGGCCGGACCTTTAGTCGCGTCCCCCTCAAATGGCAACTGCCATAGGCTGGGTCAAGCTGTTGAACACTGCGTCAATTAGACGGCTGCTGTGCACCATTGGCAGGGGCGGGGGCGGCATCTTCGGCCGGCGCCTGATCGGAAGCCGGCGCATTGTCGCCTTCCGCATTGCCGCCCTGCGGCTGTAACATCTTCTCTGCGCTTGCGCGGAGTACCTGCGCGAATTCTGCAGGCAGAACCGATTGCATCTTCACGACCATCGAATCCAGAAATGGCTTCGACTTGGCATTGTTGACCCAGGCCGCGCCATGATCGGCGACCAGCCAGTTCCAGAAGGCGGTGGCGACGACGAGCAGAAGTATGCCTCTTGCCGCGCCAAACAGGAAGCCCAAAGTACGATCGAGCGCCCCGATGCGGCTGTCGATGATGAAATCGGCGATCTTCATGGTGATGAAGGAAATGACGATCAGCGCGACCAGAAATACGACCGCGGCCGAGCCGACGAGCGCGATGCGGTCATCGTCGGTATACTTCTTGGCGTAGGGCACGAGGTAGGGGTAGAAATAGTAGGCCGCGGCAGCCGAGCCGCCCCAGCTTGCGATCGAGAGCACTTCGCGGGAGAAGCCGCGCACCATGGCGAGCACGGCGGAAAAAAGCACGACGCCGATGACAATACCGTCGAAAATCGTAATGGGCATATAAATCCAACTCCAGGACGGCCGCCAATTCGCAGCTCAGTCGCGCCTCATTGCGTGCATCCTATATCATCACCTGTTGCGGCGATGAAAGGATCAAACCTCTTCTTCCACACGTCTCAAAGCGCCCTTCGAGCCGGCGATCCGGGCGACCAGATCCGGCAGGCTTTCGATCTCGCTCCAGCGCCCGCCCGTGCCTTTCGGCAGTTCGGCGGACCCCGATGGAAGCAGCGCTGCAGAAAATCCGAGCTTCTCGGCTTCTTTGAGGCGCTGGTTCGTGTGCGCAACCGGCCGGACGGCGCCCGACAGGCTGACTTCGCCGAAATAGACACAATCGGCGGGAAGGGCAATACCGGCAAGCGACGAAACCAGTGCGGACGCGACCGCCACATCCGCTGCCGGCTCTGAAATCCGGTAGCCACCCGCGATGTTGAGATAGACATCGTGCTGCCCGAGCTTTACCCCGCAATGCGCCTCGAGCACGGCAAGGATCATCGACAGTCGCGCCGAATCCCAGCCGACGATCGCGCGTCGCGGCGTACCCAGCGATGTCGGCGCCACCAGCGCCTGTACTTCGACGAGGATCGGCCGCGTACCCTCGATGCCGGCAAAGACGGCAGCCCCCGGCGATTTCTCGTTGCGCTCGCCAAGGAAGAGCTCGGACGGGTTTGCCACCTCGCGCAGACCCTTGTCCGACATTTCGAACACACCGATCTCGTCGGTCGGCCCGAAGCGGTTCTTCACAGTGCGCAGGATGCGGTAGTGGTGACCCCGGTCGCCCTCGAAATAGAGAACGGCATCGACCATGTGCTCGACCACGCGCGGACCGGCGATCTGCCCGTCCTTGGTCACATGGCCGACGAGCACCATGGCGGCACCCGTCTGCTTGGCGAACTTGATCATCGCCTGCACGCCGGTGCGCACCTGCGTCACGGTGCCGGGCGCGGATTCGGCCAGATCGCTCCACAGTGTCTGAATGGAATCGATGATGACGAGGTCTGGTCGCTTGCCTTCCGCCAGCGTCGCCAGGATATCCTCGACATTGGTCTCGGCGGCGAGCAGCACATCCGTATCCGCTGCCCCAAGGCGCTGTGCCCTGAGCCGCACCTGGGCGACGGCCTCTTCGCCCGAGACATAGATGATCCGGTGCCCGCGCCGCGAAAGCGCTGCCGCCCCCTGCATGAGCAAGGTCGACTTGCCGATGCCGGGATCGCCGCCGATCAGCACTGCCGAACCGCGCACGAAGCCGCCGCCCAGCGCCCGGTCGAGCTCCGAAATGCCGGTATGGATACGCGGCGCTTCCTCGATTTCGCCCGACAGAGCGGTCAGCGCCACTGGGCGGCCTTTTTTCGGCGTCTTCGCCGGCCCGCCGCCGATCCCGCCCATCGGGTCTTCCTCGACGATGGTGTTCCACGCGCCGCAACCCTCGCACTTGCCGGCCCAGCGGCTATGGATGGTGCCGCAGCCCTGGCAGATGAATTGTGTTCTTGATTTTGCCATATGGAAGGATCAGTCTTCTTGTTCTGTCTGATAAAAACGCAGGAAATGTGAGAGCTCGATCTTCTGCCGTCCATGCAGTACGCGCAGGACGGAAAGCCTCTCATCATCAATGAAGAAATAGATACAGCGATTACGATAAGGGAATGCCCGCAACCCGGGAATGAACTCGCGCGGACTTCCGGCTATGCCGAGCTTTGCTATCCATTCGGTCTTGCCGTTGATGTCATCGAGAAAACGCCGCGCAGCAAGCGCATCGAAGGCTGCAATATGATCATACATGCCGAGAAGATCATCCAGCGCCTCGAACGACATTTTCAGCTGACGCGGCCGCATTCTTCCGTTCCTCTGCCATCATGAGAATGTGCTTTGTCAGATCTTCGGCGCTTTCGAATGTGATGGCGCGGCCGGCATCGATGTCATCGATCCCCTTTTGGATCAGATGGCGCAGTTCCTGTATCTCGCCTTCTTCGCTGCCAAGCAGTCTCAACCCGGCCGCAATAACGTCTTCGGCGTTTCGGTATCGTCCGTCTGCTATCTGCTCCTCAATGAAGGTGAGGTCTTGCTCGCTGAGATGGATCTCGGTCATTTCGATCTCCTTTTGTTCTCTTTTAGCACGAAGATTTCCGGCTTCCAAGAGGCGCAGGCGGGGATTCCAAGCCCTAGCTGTCGTCCTCGCTGAGATACCGCCGCTCGTGGCGCAACCCCATGCTCGTCAGCACCTCGTAGCCGATCGTACCCGCCGCGCGCGCGACGTCGTCGACCGAGATGTTCTTCCCGAAGAGCTCGACATAATCGCCGGCGTTCACCGCGTTCTCGGGCAGATCGGTGATGTCGAAGATGGTCATATCCATGGTCACCCGCCCAGCAATGGGAACCCTGCGTCCGGCGATGAAGCCGTGGCCGCCCTCTGGTGCCACCTGCCGCAACGGTACTCCGCCGCTGGATTGGCTGCGCAGGTACCCGTCGGCGTAACCGGCGGAGACGATTGCGAGCCGGCTGTCGCGGGTAATTTCCAGTGCGCGGCCATAGCCGACGCCATCGCCTGCCTTGGCATCACGCACCTGAATGACGCGCGCTTCCGCCGTGACCACCGGGCGCATCGGATTGACCATGCCGTTGACCGCCGCGCCGCCATAAAGAGCGATCCCCGGGCGAGTCAGATCGAAGTGATAATCGTTGCCGAGGAAGATGCCTGCTGAGGCAGACAGGCTTGAATCGATACCTTCATATGCGGCGCTAACCTTGCGGAATGATTCAAGCTGTTGCCGGTTCATCGCCGAGTTTGGATCGTCGCCGCAGGCAAGGTGGCTCATGACCAGCACGGGTGCGAAACTCGCCGGACGCGACACGTCGTCGGCGAGCGCGATCGCCTCGTTCATATCGAGGCCGAGCCGGTTGAAGCCGGTGTCGACATGCAGCGCGCAAGGATAGTCGCCGTAATCGGCCAGCACCGCCATCCAGAAGGCAAGCTGCTCCTCCGACGATATGACCGGCACGAGATCGTTCTCGAAAAAGCGCCGCTCGGTCCCCGGCCAGATGCCTGCGAGCACGAAGATACGGGCGTCGGGAGCATAGAGCCTGAGCGTCACGCCTTCATCAACGGTCGCCACGAAGAAATCCCGCGCGCCGGCCAGATAAAGCGCCTCGCCGGCGTCCTCCATCCCGGTACCGTAAGCGTCGGCCTTGACCACGGCCGCCGTGCGCGCCTTTCCGGAACGCCGCGCCATGTCACGCCAATTATCGGTCAGCGCGGCCAGATCCACCGTCAGGCGCAAACCCGCGGAGGCAAAACGGTCTTCTTCTTCGTAGTCGTCTGGAAAATCGGTCATGATTCACATCTGCAGTGGAGGCGGAGGGAGGTCTCCGCTCATTGTAAGGGTCGGATGATTACAGGGAAGAGACGCCACTTTACTCACGCAACGCTGCGAAGATCGAAATCGGCATGGATCACCTCATAGGGTACATGGATACGGCCCTCTTCGTTGACCTCGATCAGCCCCCATTCGATCAGCGCGGCGGCGTCCTCGTGGACCCGCTTAACGTCACGGGACAGTGCGGTGGCCAAGCCGCGATAGGTCGAAGGGCCAATCGCTTGCAGGCGCTCGATCAATGTCCAGCGTTTGGGAGTGAGCACCGAGAAG
This sequence comes from Rhizobium sp. 16-449-1b, assembly GCF_017741935.1. GTDB lineage: Bacteria > Pseudomonadota > Alphaproteobacteria > Rhizobiales > Rhizobiaceae > Rhizobium. Next base: position 137,464 of record NZ_JAGHMH010000005.1, read on the forward strand.
AGCTGTTCGGGCGACGAGAAGGTGAACAGGTGAGGTTGCGCTTCGCCGCTGTTCCAGGCTTTTGCGAACCCATCGATCGCGTTGCCGATCGAGGCGTCATCGTCTCTTTGAATTCGGATCGTTGCGGTGGTCATCTGCGCCGGCTCCTTCTGATGTCGACGTCTCTGCGAAAATCTTCGAGAAGTTTTTCGACGGTCGAGAACGCATATGCCTCTTCACTGCCATCGAGATGCTTGTGGTCGCCCTTGCCTCGCTCGTTGTCATATCCGACGACGCGTTGTCCGGGATAGCCATAGAAGAGGCTGTATTTGTAGTCATGGGCGCTACCCGGCACGGGCCGCGCGACTTTCCAGACGACCAACTCCTGGATGGCCCCGTCCGACAACACGGATTTCGAGCGATAAAGCAGTTGCGCCCTCATGTTGGCGATAATGCCAACGCGAGGGCGCGGTGTCAAATAAGGTCAGGCCCTTACTGCTCTTCGTAATGCGTGAAGCTCGGCTCGGCCAGGTCGGCGAAGCGGGTGAACTCGGACTGGAAGGCGAGCTTTACGGTGCCGGTCGGTCCGTGGCGCTGCTTGGCGATGATGACGTCTGCCGTGCCCTTCACCTTGTCAAACAGCGCTTCCCACTCCGGATATTTCGGATCGTGGATGTCGCGCGGCTCGAGGTTCTTCACGTAATATTCCTCGCGGAACACGAAGAGCACGACGTCGGCGTCCTGCTCGATCGAGCCCGATTCACGAAGGTCGGAGAGCTGCGGGCGCTTGTCTTCGCGGCTTTCGACCTGGCGCGACAGCTGCGATAGCGCGATGATCGGCACGTTCAGCTCCTTGCCGAGCGCCTTGAGGCCTGTCGTGATCTGGGTGATTTCCTGCACGCGGTTGTCGCCCTTGCCGGCGCCCGTCATCAGCTGGATGTAGTCCACCACCAGGCAATCGAGGCCGCGTTGGCGCTTCAGGCGGCGCGCGCGGGCAGAGAGCTGGGCGATCGAGATACCACCGGTCTGGTCGATATAGAGCGGCACCTTCTGCATCATCATCGAGCAGGCAACGAGCTTTTCGAAGTCGGCATCGTTGATGTCACCGCGGCGGATCTTCGACGAGGAGACTTCCGTCTGCTCGGAGATGATACGGGTGGCCAGCTGTTCGGACGACATTTCGAGCGAGTAGAAGCCAACGACGCCGCCTTGCTTCGCCTTCATGCTGCCGTCGGACTGCACTTCGCCTTCGTAGGCGGCGGCGATGTTATAGGCGATGTTGGTCGCTAGCGAGGTCTTGCCCATGCCCGGGCGTCCGGCAAGCACGATCAAGTCGGACCGCTGCAGACCGCCCATCTTGCCGTCGAGTGACATGATGCCGGTGGAAATACCGGAAAGACCGCCATCACGCTCCTTGGCGACGGCAGCCATGTCGATCGCCAGCGCCACGGCATCGTTGAACGCCTGGAAGCCGCCGTCGTAGCGACCGTTTTCGGCAAGTTCGAACAGGCGGCGCTCGGTGTCTTCGATCTGCGCCTGTGGCGGCATGTCGAGCGGGGCGTCATAGGCGATGTTAACGACGTCCTCGCCGATCGTGATCAGCGCCCGGCGCAGCGCCAGATCGTAGATCGCGCGGCCATAGTCCTCGGCGTTGATGATAGTGACGGCTTCGCGCGCAAGGCGGGCGAGATATTCGGAGACCGTCATGTCGCCGACCTTCTCGTCGGCCTTCAGGAAGGTCTTGATCGTCACCGGATTGGCAATCTTGCCCATGCGGATGATATCGCCCGCAACCTCGAAGATCTTGCGGTGCAGCGGCTCGTAGAGATGCGGCGGCTTGAGGAAGTCCGACACCCGGTAATAGGCGTCGTTGTTCATCAGGATCGCGCCGAGAAGTGCCTGCTCGGCCTCGATGTTGTTGGGTGCTTCGCGGTAGTGCTGCTCCGGCTGGGCAACAGCGGCGATCTTTCGGGCGGCGTCGTTCATCTTGATCCGTTCTGTCTTATTCAGCTTCGGGTTTGCAGCCCACCAACGGCAAAATCAAGTGCTGAACATGGCGTGCGGCCAAAACGCTTTGGCTTTGGCACGTTGTTCGACTTCTCCACAGCGCATCTTGCCATTACGCGAAAATACCGGCGGTGTAGCCTTCCGGACACGGTACAAAGCGACTCACGCGAATCAACGCGTTCGTGGTATTTTAGGCGTTGATAGGGGAGTGTGCATCGAGACTCTCGTCATCACCGCTTGAAAAACGCGGGAAATGACTGTAGGCATAAAAGATATAATAAGCACACTAATTAAATGGACTGATAAATATGACAAATGCGCCTCTCGGACGAGAGTTGATTGAAGATTTGGCGGCTTTCAACCGGAAGCTTAGAGCGGTTTTCGACAAGATCGTCCGGGAACGGAACATGACGCTGCCGCGGGCGCGGGTGTTTTTCACGCTGAACAAGAAGGACGGCATCAACCAGCGGGAGCTTGCCGACCGGCTGGAACTGGAAACGCCGACATTGGTCCGCATTCTGGACGCGATGGAAGGGCAGGGCTTCGTCGAGCGCCGTGTCGCAGGCTCCGACCGCCGCGCCAAGGAAATCTATATCACCGAGACAGGCAAGGTCGTCGCCGGCGAGATCGACGACATCGCCGTCAGCGTGCGCGCCCAGGTGATATCAGGTATTCCCGAACGCGATCTGAGAACTACCTTGGATACGATACGGGCCATGCAGGCGAATTTGCAGGGCATTCGCGGAGTGTGAGGAAATAGCAATGAGCCTCGTCCAGGCGTCCAGCGACAATGTTGCGCCAAAGGCCGTGGACGAGGCGGCATCACCAGTGCCGCAGCCTGCGCCGCCGCCCGTGGTGCCGATGGCCGGCTGGAAGAAGCCTTTCTACATGGCCGCGTCGGTCCTGCTCTTCGTTACGCAGGGTCTCGGCATGAACCTCGTCAATGCCAATATCTATCAGCTCCAGGGGTCGTTTTCGGCGACGGCCGCCGAGGTCTCCTGGCTGTCGGCGGCCTATATGGCGCCATATGCCAGCCTGTCGATCGCGCTCTTCAAGATCCGCACGCAATATGGCCTGAGACGTTTCGCCGAATTCAGCATCATCTGCTTCGTCTTTGCCGCGGTGCTGAACCTGCTGGTGACCGACCTACACTCCGCAATCGTCGTCCGGGCGCTGAGCGGCATCGCGGCGGCGCCGATCTCCACGCTCGGCTTTCTCTACATGCTCGAGCTCTTTCCGCCGGAGCGCAAGCTGACGACAGGCATCAGCCTGGCGCTGATGTGCACGTTATTCGCCGCCCCGATCGCACGCATCATCTCGCCGCCTCTGCTTGATCTCGGCGGTTACCACGCGCTCTATACGCTGGAGATGGGCTTGGCGCTGGTGGTCTTCGCCATCATCTACACCATGCCGCTGACCTCGCCGCCGCGCGCGGTCGTCATCCAGCGCCTGGATTTCCTGAGTTATCTTCTGCTGGCGGTCGGTTTCGGCTGCCTAGCGGTCGTTCTCACGCTGGGGCGTCTCTATTGGTGGTTTGAAGCGCCGTGGATCGGTGTTCTCCTTGCTGTCGCCGCCGGTTGTCTGGCGCTCGTGGTGGCGATTGAGCTGCCGCGCGAAAATCCGATGCTGGATATCCGCTGGGTGCTCTCTGGCCCCAATCTCAGGATGGCGGGCGTGCTTCTGATGTTCCGCTTCGTCTCCTCTGAGCAATCATCGACGGCCGCGAACTTCTACCAGCAGCTTGGCCTGCTCAACGATCAGACGACCAAGCTCTACGCCATCGTGCTGGTCGCCTCGGTGCTCGGCGGATTGTTCTGCACGCTGTTGATGACGACGCGCTACGTCAGCACCGCGCATTTGATATCGCTGGTGCTCATCGCGGCAGGCGCCTTTCTCGACAGCCAGTCCACGAGCCTGACACGGCCGGAGCAGATGTATCTCAGCCAGGCCTTGGTCTCGGCAGGAGCGGCGATGTTCCTGCCGCCCGTGATGGCGAGCGGCTTCAAGGCGGCCATGGCCCGTGGCTATCCCTTCATCGTCAATTTCCTGGCGATCTTCCTCTTCACCCAGAGTATCGGCTCGCTCTTCGGCTCGGCCATGCTCGGCACCTTCGTTACCATCCGCGAGAAGTTCCACTCGAATGTGCTGGTCGAGCACATCCTGCTGCAGGATCCGCTCGTCGCACAGCGCGTCTCGCAGCTTTCCGCGGGATACGGCAAGGTCATCACCGACCAGACATTGCTCAACGCCGAAGGGCTGGCATTGCTGTCGCAGCAGGTCACGCGCGAAGCCTATACGCTTGCCTATAACGACACCTTCCTCGCAATTTGCGTGGCGTCTCTTCTCGGTCTCCTGGTCATGCTTCTTCATCAGGCATGGCTGCGCCTCTCGGAGCGCGGGACCGCCGAGCCGAATGCTTCCGCAGCCGTTCAATCCTGATCACGAGTTCATCGCATGTCGAAATTCTTCCGGTCGCCCGCCAGCCTCATCGCCATTATCGCCGGTATCGCGGGCATCCTGCTCGTGCTTTACGCCTGGCGGCTGCCGCCCTTCGTGACGTCGGTTGAGACGACCGACAACGCCTACATCAGGGGCTACGTGACGATCATGAGCCCGCAGGTGAATGGCTATATCGTCGATGTTCCGGTGAAGGACTACCAGCAGGTCAAGCAGGGAGACGTGCTGGCCAAGATCGACGACCGCATCTACGCGCAGAAGCTCGCCCAGGCCCGCTCGGCACTTGAGGGGCAGAAGGCGTCGCTTGAGAACTCCCGCCAGTCGGAACTTTCAGCAAAGGCGACCATCGCCTCGAGCCAGGCGCAGATCGATAGCGCCAACGCCTCGCTGAAGCGCGCGCAGCTCGCCTGGGATCGCATCAGCAACCTCAACGACAGGGGCATCGCCTCGGCAAGCGAATCCGAGCAGGCGCAGGCGACGCTTGAGGAGGCGAAGGCCGCGTTGAACCAGGCGCAGTCGGCGCTGGAAGTGTCGAAGCAGAATCTGGCGACCATCATCGTCAATCGCTCGCTGCTGGAGGCCAATGTGGCAAGTGCGGAAGCGACGGTGCATCTGGCCGAGATCGATCTCCAGAACACCTCGATCCTGGCGCCGCGCGACGGCCATCTCGGCGAGATCGGCGTTCGCCTCGGCCAGTACGTCGCGGTAGGCACGCAATTGATGGCGGTGGTGCCGGAAGAGGTCTGGGTCGTCGCCAATTTCAAGGAGACGCAGCTTGAGGGCATGCAGGTCGGTCAGCCCGTCTCGATCGTGGTCGATGCCCTGGGGCGCCAGCGGCTCACCGGTCGCATCGAGCGTTTCTCGCCGGCTGCCGGCTCCGAATTCGCTGTGATCAAGGCGGATAACGCCACCGGCAACTTCGTCAAGATCGCCCAGCGCGTCGGCGTTCGCATCAGCATTGATCCCGATCAGCCGGCCGCCAAGAACCTCGGCCCGGGTCTCTCGGTCGTCGTCAGCGTCGACAAGAGCGCCGAACCCGAGCAGAAAACGGCGGCGAACTAATTTCCGTTGAATAGCGGACAGCAAAAAGCCGGGCGCTGGGCCCGGCTTTCGCATTCCGGAGATTGCTCTCCTGAACCTTATTCGTCTTCGGCGTTGCCGTCGGCTTCCGGATCGAAGAAGTCTTCCGGACGCAGAGCGTCTTCGTCGACGCCGTAGATGGCGTCAACCGACGTCAGGGTTTCGCCCTTGGCCTGGCGCTCGGCTTCGTCAGCCGAACGAGCAACGTTGAGCTCGATCTTGATTTCGACTTCAGCATGCAGCTGCAGTTCGACCTGGTGCAGACCGATCGTCTTGATCGGAGTGTTCAGGTGAACCTGGTTGCGGCCGATGTTGAAGCCTTCGGCAGCGAGGATTTCAACGACGTCGCGAGCAGCGACCGAGCCGTACATCTGGCCGGTTTCGCCAGCCGAACGAACGACGATGAAGGACTTGCCTTCGAGAGCGTCGGCAACGGTCTGTGCTTCCGACTTGCGCTCGAGGTTGCGGGCTTCGAGCGTTGCACGCTCGGATTCGAAGCGCTTCTTGTTGGCGTCGTTGGCGCGCAGAGCCTTGCCGAGCGGCAGCAGGTAGTTACGGGCAAAGCCGTCCTTGACCTTTACCACTTCGCCCATCTGGCCGAGCTTGGAGATGCGTTCGAGAAGAATGACGTCCATGTCAGTTTTCCTTTCGTGTTCCTAGAGTTTCGAATCTGTCTGTTTGGGGGCATCAGCATCCTTGTTCGGGGTGAGCGCGATCGCCTTGCGGGTATCGCTGAGCCCCAGAACGAGGATGAAAAAGGCTGGCAGCATCAACATGAGGGATGCCAGGTAGCAGAGGATAAGCGCCGGCAGGCGCCATTCCTTGCCGCGCGTGCGAAAATGCAGCGCGGCGAAACCGGAGAGAAGGAAGCCGGCACCGAACGTGCCGACGACGGTTGCTCCGACCATCGCCGGGATGCCGCCCAGAAAGGTAGCGGCAAGTCCGAGAAGGAAGATGAAGATCGTGTTGCGGTTCATCCGGAGCGAGGAGGGGATATCCTCGCGCGGACGAAGACCGCCGCCGGATGCAGCAACGATGCGCGTCGCGATGTAATAGGCGGCAAACAGCATCACTACCCACATGCCGCCCTGAATGGCCGGCAGGAGCAGGAGAACGAGCGACTTGGTCTGCGCGATCACGGCCGCGTCGGGCGCGAAATCGGACTGCTGCTGCGCCACCGAGGTGAAGAGCACGTCGACCAGACGGTCGATCAGTTCGGGGCCATAGCCGATCATCACGCCGACGACGATGACGGCGAACGTCACGAGGCCGCAGAGATGCAGCAGGATATCCGACAGCGGATACCACGCCATCAGGTGATCGGGACCGCCGAGTTCGGAGGCGGGGCGCGCGAGATTGGCGAGGTGGCTGATCCAGCCTGCAGGCAGCAGCGTGACCAGCGTCATCATCAGCGCGAAGGACGGCGAGATGGCGATCGCGCCGAGGACGGCGGCGGTAACGCCGGCCGAGATCGCGGCCATGTTGCCCCAGCCGAGGCCGACAAGAAGAATGGGAAGCGCGGAAGCCGCGTAGAGAACGGCACTGAAAGACGACGGTTGCCGGCCAGCGCCCAGCACCAGAAGTGCGGCGACGAACCCGGCGAGGGCTCCAACGCCCAGCATTTTTGCATTCAGTGGTTTCACGGTCGCTGTCCTGCTTCATCAAGCAGTTAGAGGGCGTTTCCTGAATCAGTTTCAGAAAGGCCTCAACATGGGTTTTAAGGGTTCCGATCCGCGCCCATCGCGAAAGGGAGAAGGGAAGGCATTGCTGCCTTCCCTCGATTTGGTCTCGTCAGCTGATTAAGCGACGACGTACGGCAGCAGGCCGAGGAAACGAGCGCGCTTGATCGCCTGAGCGAGTTCGCGCTGCTTCTTCTGCGAAACAGCCGTGATACGGGAAGGAACGATCTTGCCGCGCTCGGAAATGTAGCGCTGCAGGAGACGAACGTCCTTGTAGTCGATGCGCGGAGCGTTTGCGCCGGAGAACGGGCAAGTCTTGCGACGACGGTGGAACGGACGACGTACCGGTGCGGAGGAAGATTCAGACATTCTCAGTTCTCCTTATGCACGGTCTTCGCGCGGGGCGCGATCGGGACGCGGGCCACGCTGGAAGTCGCCATCACGACGCGGCGGACGATCGCCGAATTCGCGACGCGGGCCACGGTCGGCACCATCACGCGGGCCGCGGTCGTCGCGGTCGCGCTTCTGCATCATGGCAGACGGGCCTTCTTCGTGAGCTTCAACAGCGATGGTCATGTAGCGAAGGACGTCTTCGCTGATGCGCATCTGACGTTCCATTTCCTGCACGGCAGCAGCCGGGGCGTCGATGTCGACGAGAACGTAGTGAGCCTTGCGGTTCTTCTTGATGCGGTAGGTCAGGGACTTGAGGCCCCAGTTTTCTACGCGCCCGACCTTACCGCCGTTAGCTTCGAGTACGCCCTTGTACTGTTCTACGAGGGCTTCTACCTGCTGAGCGGAAATATCCTGTCGGGCAAGGAATACATGTTCATAAAGAGCCATGACAGCTTTGCCTTTCTTGCGTTTATTCAACCCGATATTCGGCGGCTAAGCCTCAACGACTGCTCCTGATTGGGTGAACCCAGGCAAGAAAAGCGTTCCGAGACGGTCGAGAGCGGAGACACGGGAGGCTGGAACGCTTCCGTTCCGAACGATTTCCCGTGGGAAACCGGCCCTCCGTTCAGCCACCAGCCAGAAGACCGGGTTTTGCGAACAGGGCGGCTTATACGGATTTTTCAGGAGAACGCAAGGGGCGGGAGCCGCAAGCTGCGCGCGGACGCGATTTTGGTGTGCCTGTGTTGTCGTTTCCATCAGTGGGTGTATAACGTATTGCGTGTATAAAATATGCAATACAACCAAATGCAACCGCGATACGTTAAACGGAGGAAGTTATGGCGACTGTTCAGACTATTCTTGATCGTGCGGTAGAGTGGAAGACGTGGGTGTCAGATGCCGAGATGCTGGCATTCCTGAGTGATCTGCAATCCAATATTCTGAAGGGACACGGCCGGGATTATACGGCGAATATTTTCCTGAGCTTTGAAGAGATGAAGAAAGAGCAGATCTGGGAACTGCTTCAGACGTTATCATACCTCACCACATCCGCGCTTGATCAACTTCGATCCGCCGCCGCCTACGGCGCCACGAAAGTCAGCGGCGGACGGGTGCTGTGCGTCTTCCTGACTGCTAGCGGCTATAAGAAGCTCGACATTCCGCCGGGCGATATGGCGACAGATACGGCTTTTCTCGCCGGAATGCGGACGCGGGGAACGCTCCCCAGCCTCCATTTCAAGAACATCCCGAGGGACTTTCCGGGTATCAACGATCCTGCGAAGTCTGACTGGGAGACGGGTGGCCCTTGGGATCCCGATCAGAATGATCCCGATGCGATGATTCTGATTGCCGACGACGATGCTGGTCTCGTCTCGGCCGGTGTCGCTTCGCTTAGGGAAGCGTTTGAAAAGGCCAACGTCACCATTCTCGGCGTGGATCGGGGCGAGGCACAACGGCGCCGACAGTTGGGAGGAAGCCCTAAGGGGGAGGGCCTTGAGCATTTTGGATACGTTGATGGCGTCAGCCAACCACTCTTCCTCGCCGAAGACTTCCGGGTAAACAAGGCGTGGTTGGAGGAGTTCGTACCATCGCAGTTTATCGTGCCGGATCCAGCCAAGTGCACACCCTTCTCGTGCGGTAGCTATTTCGTCTACCGCAAGCTCGAGCAGAACGTGCAGCTGTTCAAGAAACAGGAAGACGAACTGGCGACGGCTCTGAAACTTGCCGGCGACGACAGAGAGCGAGCGGGTGCGCTCGTCGTGGGACGGTTCGAAGACGGCACGCCGGTTGTGCTCCATGGTGAAGAGCAGGCGGGTGTGCCGACGAACGACTTCAATTACGACGGCTATGGGGACGATGATCCAATGACCGCGAAATGTCCCTTCAAGGCGCACATCCGAAAGACCAATCCGCGAACCGCAGGGGACGCGGGGGAGCGTTCACGCATCATGGCCCGCCGTGGCATCACCTATGGAAAGCGCAATCGCGACAGTATCGACGAGGATTTTTCCGAGCACGATCAGCCGACCGGCAAGGTAGGCCTGCTGTTCATGGCCTATATGTCGGATATTTCCGAGCAGTTCGAATTCACGCAAAGCGCATGGGCTAACAACGTGGATTTCAAAAATCAGAACACCGGCGTCGACCCTGTCATCGGCCAGCAGTCGAACGGTGCCGCAGACATCGGGTGGACGGATGCCAGGACGGCAGCGACTGCGCAATTTGATTTCAAGACCGCCGTCAAGCTGATGGGTGGCGCATATTTCTTCGCCCCGTCAATCAGCTTTCTGCAGCGTGGCCAACCGAACGCTGCTGGTGCTGCAATAGCGTGAAGCGTCCGGGCGCCTTGTCGTCAAGGCGCCCGATTGCTTTCAATCAGATCGGCATCGGATATTCGCGATGCACCTTCTCGATCTCGGCGAGGATATCGCTCGACAGCTTGATGCCGGCCGCGTCGATATCGGTCGTCAGCTGCGCCATGGTCGTCGCGCCGATGATGGCCGAGGTCATGAAGCGGCGTGTCAGGCAGAACGCGATGGCCATGGCCGACGGGTCGAGGCCGTGGCGCTTGGCGATCTCCACGTAAGCCTTGGTCGGCGCTTCCTGCAGCGGCTGCAGGCGTCCGCCAATGTCGCCGTTGATCGAGCCGCGCGATCCCTCGGGCTTCCCGCCGCCGATGTATTTGCCACTCAGGATGCCGCCGGCGAGCGGCGAGTAGGCGAGCAGGCCCACATCTTCATGGTGCGACATTTCCGCCATGTCGAGATCGTAGTGGCGATAGAGCAGGTTGTACTCGTTCTGGATGCTGACGACGCGCGGCAGGCCGAGTTGCTCGGCGATCGTAAGATACTTCTGCGTGCCCCAGGTCGTCTCGTTGGAGAGGCCGATCGCGCGGATCTTGCCTTCCTTCACCAGTTCGCCCACCGTCTCAAGAATATCGGTGATGTTGGCGACAGCTTTGGCGCGGTCCTGCTTGAAGGGGTCGTAGTGCCAGTTCTGACGGAAGTGGAAGTGACCGCGAACCGGCCAATGGATCTGGTAGAGATCGATATAGTCGGTCTTCAGCCGCTTCAGGCTGGCTTCGATTGCCAGGCGGATATTCTTGGCATCAGCGCCTTCGCCGCCGCGAATATAGGCGCGCCCGGGGCCGGCGACCTTGGTGGCGAGCACGACATCCTTACGCTTTCCGGTCTTTTCGAGCCAGGTGCCGATGTAGTCCTCGGTAAGACCCTGCGTTTCCGGGGAAAGCGGCGTGGTCGGATAGAGTTCGGCGGTGTCGAAGAAGTTGACGCCCTTTTCGAACGCATAGTCCATCTGGCCGTGCGCTTCGGCTTCGGAGTTCTGCGAACCCCAGGTCATCGTGCCCAAGCAGATTTCGGACACCGAGATATCGGTGCGACCAAGTTTCTTGTGTTTCATTCGGGAGCCTTAATCGTGATCTTAAAAGAATGAGGTCTTTGAAGGACGGCGCGAATTTAGGCCGGAATTGAGCAAGCGCAAGAGCAAATCTGCGGCTTTGTTGCAGTCGCGAAAGCCTTGGAACGCAGGCCTCCGGCACTTGACTCTCGGGGAAAGAATGTCAATTGGAGGCGAAATGACCGCGGGTCCATATAAAAAGGACATAGGATGACCATCGCTTTCACGTTCCCTGGCCAGGGCAGTCAGGCCGTCGGCATGGGCAAGGATCTTGCCGAGAATTTCGCCGAGGCGCGCGCCGTTTTTGCAGAGGTCGATGACGCTCTCGGCGAGAAGCTGTCCGAGACCATGTTCAACGGTCCGGAAGAGACGCTGACGTTGACCGCCAATGCGCAGCCGGCGCTGATGGCCGTGTCGATGGCCGTCATCCGCGTGCTCGAAGCCAAGGGCGTCGATCTCAAGGCCAAGGTTTCCTACGTCGCCGGCCACTCGCTCGGCGAATACTCCGCTCTCTGTGCCGCCGGCATGTTCTCGATCGCCGACACCGCGCGCCTGCTACGCATCCGTGGCAACGCGATGCAGGCAGCCGTGCCCGTCGGCGTCGGCGCCATGGCCGCCATCATCGGCCTCGAACATGCCGACGTGATCGCCGTCTGCGAGGAAGCCTCGGCTCTCGGCGCCTGCCAGATCGCCAACGACAATGGCGGCGGCCAGATCGTGATTTCGGGTGAGAAGGCGCCGGTCGAAAAGGCTGCCGCCATTGCCACCGAAAAGGGCGCCAAGCGCGCAATTCTGCTGCCGGTCTCAGCACCCTTCCATTCCGCGCTGATGGCGCCGGCGGCTGACGCGATGCGCGAAGCGCTGGCAGGTGTCGCGAAGTCGAACCCGGTCGTGCCCGTCATCGCCAATGTGCGCGCCGCGCCCGTCACCGACGCAGAAGAAATTGCCAAGCTGCTGGTCGAACAGGTCACCGGCCAGGTTCGCTGGCGCGAGACGGTCGAGTGGTTCGCGGCAAACGGCGTGACGACGCTTTATGAACTCGGCGCCGGCAAGGTCCTGACCGGCCTCGCGCGCCGTATCGACAAGAACGTGACCGGCATCTCGGTCAACTCGCCGGCTGATATCGACGCGGCGGTCGCCGCTCTTCTGGCCTGATTGATTTAACGATTACAAGGAATTCTTCCATGCTCGATCTCTCCGGCCGCAAGGCTCTGGTAACCGGTGCCTCTGGCGGCATCGGCGAAGAAATCGCCCGCATCCTGCACAAGCAGGGCGCCATCGTCGGTCTGCACGGCACCCGCGTCGAAAAGCTCGAGGCGCTGGCCAATGAACTTGGCGACCGCGTCAAGATCTTCCCGGCGAACCTTGCCGATCGCGACGAAGTCAAGGCGCTCGGCGTCAAGGCCGAAGCCGAACTCGACGGCGTCGACATCCTCGTCAACAACGCCGGCATCACCAAGGACGGCCTCTTCGTGCGCATGTCGGACGAAGACTGGGACAGCGTCATCGAAGTCAACCTGACCTCGATGTTCCGCCTGACCCGCGAGTTGACGCACCCGATGATGCGCCGCCGCTACGGCCGCATCATCAACATCACCTCGATTGTCGGCGTCACCGGCAATCCGGGCCAGGCCAACTACTGCGCCTCCAAGGCCGGCATGATCGGCTTCACCAAGTCGCTGGCGCAGGAGATCGCGACCCGCAACGTGACGGTCAACTGCGTGGCTCCGGGCTTCATCGAAAGCGCGATGACGGGCAAGCTGAACGACAAGCAGAAGGACGCGATCATGGGCGCGATCCCGATGAAACGCATGGGCACCGGTGCCGAAGTGGCCTCCGCTGTTGCTTACCTGGCTTCGTCGGAAGCGGCCTACATGACGGGCCAGACTCTGCACGTAAATGGCGGCATGGCCATGATCTGAAACGGAAAACTGGCTTTCGGGCCGTTTTTCCCCGCAATAGCCTGTTCACCAACCCTATGGGGTTGATTTTCTGGCTTTGCGGCAGACATAAACCGTGTTAATCGGGCCATGACTGTGAACAGTCTCCCGAGAAAGAAGACGGACCGGCGGGCTTTCCAAGCAAGCCTGGGACATCTCTGGTAGCCGGGTATAACGAGTTTGCCGAAGGTGGCTTTAGGGCGCCGCAGGCTGAAACAGGGTAGGGTGCCATAAAGGCTCTCTGATCAGGATTATAAGGTCGAGGAAACCGACATGAGCGATATCGCAGAACGCGTAAAGAAAATTGTTATTGATCATCTTGGCGTCGACGCCGACAAGGTTGTCGAAGGCGCAAGCTTCATCGACGATCTGGGCGCTGACTCGCTCGACACCGTCGAACTGGTCATGGCGTTCGAAGAAGAATTCGGCGTTGAAATTCCTGACGACGCTGCGGACTCGATCCTGACGGTCGGCGACGCTGTTAAGTTTATCGAAAAGGCCCAGGCTTAATCCTGAGCACTTTAGAAAGGGCGGACCCGGAGTCCGCCCTTTTTATTTCTGGCATGGTCTCCATAGAACACAAAAGGCGGGGGAATGCAGTCGATGAGACGGGTGGTTATTACGGGCACTGGCATGGTGTCTCCCTTGGGATGCGGCACGGAAGTGACCTGGGCTCGCCTGCTGGCGGGTGAAAACGGCGCACGCCTCGTGACCGAGTTCGAAGTCGATGACCTTCCGGCCAAGATCGCATGCCGTATCCCTGTCGGCGATGGCACCGGCGGCACCTTCAATCAGGATGATTGGATGGAGCCCAAGGAACAGCGCAAGGTCGATCCTTTCATCGTCTATGGCATGGCCGCGGCCGACATGGCGCTCAACGATGCCAACTGGCACCCCGAGAGCGACGAAGACCAGATTGCCACCGGCGTCCTCATCGGCTCCGGCATTGGCGGCATCGAAGGCATCGTCGAGGCAGGTTACACGCTGCGCGACAAGGGCCCGCGCCGCATTTCTCCATTCTTCATTCCCGGCCGTCTGATCAACCTCGTATCCGGCCAGGTATCGATCCGTCACAAGCTGCGCGGGCCGAACCACTCCGTCGTCACCGCCTGCTCGACCGGCGCGCACGCCATTGGCGATGCTGCCCGTCTGATCGCTTTCGGAGATGCTGATGTCATGGTCGCCGGCGGCACCGAATCGCCGGTCAGCCGCATCTCGCTCGCCGGTTTCGCGGCCTGCAAGGCGCTGTCGACACAGCACAACGACGACCCCACCAGGGCCTCGCGCCCCTACGACAAGGACCGTGACGGCTTCGTCATGGGCGAGGGCGCCGGCATCGTCGTTCTCGAAGAGCTCGAGCATGCCCTCGCGCGCGGCGCACGCATCTACGCCGAAGTCGTGGGCTACGGCCTGTCGGGCGACGCCTACCACATCACCGCGCCGTCGGAAGACGGCGAGGGCGCTGGCCGCTGCATGGCGATGGCGCTGAAGCGCGCTGGCCTGACGCCTGCCGATATCGACTACATCAACGCGCACGGCACATCGACCATGGCCGACACGATCGAACTCGGCGCCGTCGAGCGCCTGGTCGGCGACGCCGCGTCGAAGATCTCCATGTCCTCGACCAAGTCCGCCACCGGCCACCTTCTGGGCGCTGCGGGCGCGATCGAGGCGATCTTCGCGACGCTGTCGATCCGCGACAACGTCGTGCCGCCGACGCTCAATCTCGACAACCCAGAGCGTGAGACGAAGATCGATCTCGTCCCGCACAAGGCGCGTCAACGCGAAGTGAACGTGGCGCTGTCGAATTCCTTCGGATTCGGCGGTACAAACGCATCGCTGGTGCTGCGCCGCTACGTCGCCTGAGATTGACCCACGACGTCCGCAACGGGCAGGGCAGTCCAATCCGATGGCTGCCCACCCGCATTTCGCCGCATTGCTTCGCAAGAAGCAGCTTTTGGGGCCAAATTTAGAGGATTGCCGGTGAGCGATACGAACCAGAGCAACGACACGACCGGCCAGCAGGGCCAGCAGTCGCAGAGTGGCCCGATCATTCCGAAATCGCCAACCGAAGCGCTGCGCCCGGAGCGCGTGCCGGAGCCGCCGAAGCGGTCCAAGAAGGCCAGAAGCCAGGTCGTCATCTTCCTGAACTTCCTGATGACGCTGGTCGTGCTCGGCTGCGCCGCAGCGGTCGTCGTTTTCTACTATGCGATTTCCACCTACCAGAGCCCCGGTCCGCTGGAGGCCAACACCAATTTCATCGTGCGCAACGGCGCAGGGATCACCGAGATCGCGTTCAATCTCGAGCGTAACAACATCATCTCCGATGGCCGCGTCTTCCGCTATCTCACCGCCACCCATTTGAACGATGGCGAAAGCCTCAAGGCCGGTGAGTATGAAATCAAGGCGCACGCCTCGATGAACGAGATCATGGAACTGCTGAAATCCGGCAAGTCCATCCTCTATTCCATCTCCTTTCCCGAGGGCCTGAGCGTCCGCCAGATGTTCAACCGCATGAACGAGGACCAGGTGCTTGAGGGCGACCTCCCGACGGTCCTGCCGGCGGAGGGCAGCCTGCGCCCGGATACCTACAAGTTCTCGCGCGGTACCAAGCGCGCTGAGATCATCGAGCAGATGGCTGCGGCCCAGCAGAAGCTCGTGGACCAGATCTGGGACAAGCGCGATCCGTCGCTGCCCTTCAAGTCGAAGGACGAGATGATTGTTCTCGCCTCGATCGTCGAGAAGGAAACCGGCGTTCCAGACGAGCGCGCCCATGTGGCCTCGGTCTTCCTGAACCGCCTGGGCAAGGGCATGCGCCTGCAGTCGGACCCGACGATCATCTATGGATTGTTCGGCGGTGACGGCAAGCCGGCCGACCGACCGATCTACCAGTCGGACCTGAAAAAAGAGACGCCCTTCAACACCTATGTGATCAAGGGTCTTCCCCCGACGCCGATCGCCAATCCCGGCCGCGATGCGCTTGAGGCCGTTGCCAATCCGTGGAAGACGCAGGACCTCTATTTCGTGGCCGACGGCACGGGTGGCCATGTCTTCGCCGCCACGCTTGAGGACCACAACGCCAATGTCCGGCGCTGGCGCAAGCTGGAAGCCGACAAGGGTGCTGATCCGAATATCGCGGTCGACGGGCAGCCCGATGCGGCAACGCCCGCCGATGCGCCGGCAGCGCCCGCTCCGGCTCCGAAGAAAAAGAGAAACTGATAATATCGGAGGCTTCCATGGCTTTGCAGTCCATGACGGGTTTTGCGCGGCGCGAAGGCACGACCGATCGCTGGCGCTGGGCCTGGGAACTGCGCTCGGTAAACGGCAAGGGCCTGGATATCCGCCTGCGCCTGCCGCCGGGCCTCGAGCGGCTGGAAAACGACGTCAAGCGGCTTGCCGGCGAGCAGTTCAGCCGCGGCAATATGCAGGTGTCGCTCTCCGTCTCTTCGCCCGAAAGCCGCGTCGAGACCGTCCTCAATCAGGAAGCTCTTGCCGCCGTTCTGTCGCTGCGCGATCAGTTGGCTGATATCATCGATCCGGCGCCGTTGAAGCTCGATACGCTTCTCGGCATCCGTGGTATCGTCGATTTCCGCGAGACCGAGGATAGCCCGGAAGCCATCGCCTCGCGCGATGCCGAGATCATGAATGGCCTTTCGCTGGCGCTGACCGATCTCCGGCATATGCGCGAGCAGGAGGGGGCGGCTCTGTCCCGCGTACTCCTCGACCAAGTGGCGATCATCGAGCGGCTGACCCAGGTCGTGGAAAGCGACCCGTCGCGCTCGCCGCGCGAGATCGCGGCAAGGCTTGCTGCCCAGGTAGCAATGCTGATGGATGCATCCGGCAAATTCGACCAGGACAGGCTCCACGCCGAGGCGGCGATCCTCGCTACCAAGGCGGATCTTCGCGAAGAGATCGACCGCCTGAAGGCACACGTGGCCGCCGCGCGCGACCTGCTCGCCAAGGGCGGCCCTATCGGCCGCAAGCTCGATTTCCTTGCACAGGAATTTAACCGGGAATCGAATACAATATGCTCGAAGTCCAATGCGGCTGCCGTGACAGCGGCCGGTATTGAGTTGAAAGTGGTCATCGACCAGTTCCGTGAGCAAGTTCAGAATTTGGAGTGAGCCATGAGCCCGACCCCGTCGAGCACCCCCACCGTGATCCCCCGTCGCGGGCTGATGCTTGTCCTGTCCTCGCCCTCGGGCGCCGGCAAGTCGACCATCGCGCGCAATCTCCTGGAGCGCGATCGCAGCCTTGAAATCTCGGTGAGCGTGACGACGCGCCAGCGTCGCCCGAGCGAGATTGCCGGCACGCACTATCATTTCATCACCATCCCGCAGTTCGAGCGTATGCGCGACAGCGGCGAATTGCTCGAATGGGCGGAAGTGCATGGCAATTTCTACGGCACGCCGCGCGAGCCGGTGGAGGCCGCCATGGCCGATGGCCGCGACATGCTGTTCGATATCGATTGGCAGGGCGCGCTGCAGCTGCAGGAGAAGATGAAGGCCGATATCGTATCGATCTTCGTGCTGCCGCCGACCATGACCGAGCTCCAGTCGCGCCTGCATCGCCGCGCCGAAGACTCCGAAGAGGTGATCGCCACGCGTCTGGCCAACTCCCGCGCCGAGATCGCTCACTGGCGCGAATATGATTATGTCATCGTCAACGACGACCTGAACACCGCCTTCGAGGCCGTGCAGTCTATCGTGCGCGCCGAACGCCTGCGCCGCGATCGCCGCCATGGCATGTTCGACTTCGTGACCGGCCTGATCGAAGAGACGCCGGTTCTCTGAACACTACGCCGGCACTTTCGCGCCGGCGTCATTCCTATACGATGATCAGCCGTAGCGACCGGTGATGTAGTCCTCGGTCCGCTTGTTCTTCGGCGCTTCGAATATCTGCGATGTCGGGCCATGCTCGACAAGCTCGCCCAGATACATGAAGGCGGTATTGTCCGAGATACGGCCCGCCTGCTGCATGTTGTGCGTCACGATGACGATCGTGAAATTCGCCTTCAGCTGCGCGATCAGTTCCTCGACCTTGGCGGTCGAGATCGGATCGAGCGCCGATGTCGGCTCGTCGAGCAGCAGAACCTCGGGCCTGAGCGCCACGCCGCGCGCGATGCACAGACGCTGCTGCTGACCGCCGGAGAGGCCGAGACCGCTCTGCTTGAGTTTGTCCTTCACCTCGTCCCAAAGGGCGGCCTGCCGTAAAGCTTCCTCGACACGCCCATCCATCTCCGCCTTCGACAGCCGTTCATGATGGCGGATGCCATAGGCGACGTTGTCGTAGATCGACATGGGGAAGGGGACCGGCTTCTGGAACACCATGCCGACGCGGGCGCGCAACTCGTTCATCGGATAGCGGGGGTCGAGAATGTTGTCGCCATCGAGCTTCACGGTACCCGTTGCCCGCATGCCCGGATAGAGCGCGTAGATGCGGTTGAGGATGCGCAGCAGCGTGGACTTGCCGCAGCCGGACGGGCCGATCAGGGCCGAGACCTGCCGCTCCGGAAAGCTGATGCTGACATCGCGGATCGCCTGCGTCTTCCCGTAGAAGAAGTTGACGTTTTCGAGCGTGATCTTGTCGGTCTTCAGCGTGGGTGCGGTCCTGCCGGTGTCGAGTGCGCTGGAAGATTGCAGCATTATTTCCCCCGTCTGCTCAGGATAATTCGTGATCCGACACTGAGCAGCAGCACGATGGCGGTCATGACGAAGGCGCCGGCCCAGGCGAGCGTATGCCACTCGTCATAGGGGCTCATCGCGTACTGGAAGATGACGACGGGAATGTTGGCCATTGGCCCGGACATGTCCGTGCTCCAGTACTGGTTGTTGAGGGCGGTGAAGAGAAGCGGCGCCGTCTCGCCGGAGATACGGGCGACAGCAAGTAGTACACCGGTCAGGATACCGGCGGACGCTGCGCGATAAAGCACATGCACCGTCACCTTCCAGCGCGGAATGCCGAGCGAAAGTGCGGCCTCGCGCATGACGTCGGGCACCAGCCGCAGCATCTCGTCGGTGGTGCGCACCACGACAGGCAGGAAGATGAAGCCGAGCGCGATGCCTCCGGCATAGCCCGAAAAGCGCCCGGTCTGGCGCACGACCAACTCGTAGATGAACAGGCCGATGATGATCGACGGCGCGCTGAGCAGGATGTCGTTCACGAAACGAACGAGATCGCCGATCTTCTTTCCGCGGCTGTATTCCGAAAGATATGTGCCGGCCAGAATGCCGATTGGCGTGCCGAGAACGACGGCCATGAGAACGATCAGAAGGCTGCCCATGAAGGCATTCGCCAAGCCGCCATCTTCGCCGGGTGGCGGGGTCATTTCGGTAAGCAGCCGAGGGCTGAGCGCCGTGATGCCGTTGATCAACGTCGTCCACAGGATCCAGACGAGGAAGATGAGGCCGATGACCGTCGCGACGGTCGCGAGCGAGAGTGCGATGGCGCTCTTGATCTGCCGGTAGCGGTAAAGGGAGTTGGATGTCGTCATGATTATTCTCCCTTCTGCCTGGCGATCCTGAGCAGCATCAGCTTGGCGGCGGCCAGCACGATGAAGGTGACCACGAAGAGGATGAAGCCGAGGCCGATCAGCGACGACAGATAGAGATCCGTGTCGGCCTCCGTGAACTCGTTGGCGATGGCCGCGGCGATCGAGTTGCCGGGCTCCATCAGCGAGATCGCGATGTTGTGCGTGTTCCCGAGCACGAAGGTGACGGCCATGGTCTCGCCGAGCGCGCGGCCGAGGCCGAGGAAGATGCCGCCGACGACGGCCGTGCGCGTATGAGGGATGACGATATCGCGCACGACCTCCCATTTGGTCGAGCCGAGCGCGTAGGCCGATTCCTTCAGCTGCGCCGGGACGACGAGGAAGACGTCGCGCATGACCGAAGCGATATAGGGGATGATCATGATGGCGAGCACGATGCCCGACGTCAGCATGCCGATCCCCATGGGTGCGCCCGAAAACACCGCTCCGATGACGGGCAGCGGGCCGAGCCAGTCGATGAGAGCCGGCTGGATGTAATCGGCCATGAAGGGCGCAAAGGTGAAGAGGCCCCACATGCCGTAGATGATGCTCGGAATGCCGGCGAGCAATTCGATGGCGCCGCCGATCGGTCCGCGCGCCCAGCGTGGCGCCACTTCGGTGACGAACACCGCGATGCCAAGGCTGATGGGGACACCGATGATCATCGCAAGCGCCGAGGTGACCAGCGTTCCGTAGATCGGCACGAGGCCGGCGAATTTCTGTGCGACGGGGTCCCATTCGGTGCCGTAGAGGAATTCCAGGCCGAAGGTGCGGAAGGCAAGCAGGCCGCCCCAACCCATGGAAAAGGTCGCGGCCAGAAGCGCGATCAGCACGAACATGCCGCAGCACAGCACGATCGCGGAAAATACCATGTCGCCGGTCGCGCCATGGCGACGCTTCACGCCGACACTCTCGGCGCGCTGCGATGCCAAAACTTGGCTCATTGTCTGTTCTCTAATCTTTGAGGGGCAATCAAAGTTAAGCCGGCCGGAAAGCAGAGCTCTCCGGCCGTTTCGACAGTGTTGGGATCAACCCTTGAACTGGGCGGTCCAGTAGGCTTCGATCTGCTTCACGAGGCTATCGGGAAGCGGAACGTAGTCGAGCGAGGAAGCCTGCTTCTGGCCGTTCTCGAGCGCCCACTTGAAGAACTCGAAGGCAGCCTTGGAGCGAGCTTCGTCCTTGGCCTGCTTGTACATGATCGCCCAGGTCGTAGCGGTGACTGGCCAAGCCTTGTCGCCAGGAGCGTTGGTCATGATCAGGTTGAAGTCTTGAGCCTTGTCCCATTCGGCGCTTGCAGCGGCAGCAGCGAAGCTCTCTGCGTTCGGCTTCGGATACTTGCCAGCAGCGTTTTCGATCAGGACGTAGGGCAGCTTGTTCTGCAGCGCATAGGCGTACTCGACGTAACCGATCGAGTCCTTCACGCGCGTAACGTAGGCAGCGACGCCTTCGTTGCCCTTGCCGCCGATGCCGACGGGCCAGTTGACGGCAGTGCCTTCACCAACCTTGGACTTCCAGTCAGCATTGACCTTCGAGAAGTAGTTGGTCCAGTTGAAGCTGGTGCCCGAACCGTCCGAGCGGTGAACGACGGCGATCTGCGAATCCGGCAACTTGACGCCCGGGTTCAGGTCGGCGATGGCCTTGTCGTTCCACTTGGTGACGTTGCCGAGGTAGATGTCCGCCAGAACCTTGCCGGTGAGCTTCAGTTCGCCCGACTTGATGCCCTTGACGTTGATGACGGGAACGATGCCGCCAACAACCAGCGGAAACTGGCCGAAGCCGCCATCCGTCAGTTCCTTGGATTCAAGCGGCTTGTCGGACGCGCCGAAATCGACCGTTGCGGCCTTGATCTGGGCGATACCGCCGCCAGAACCGATCGACTGATAGTTCAGCTTGTCGCCGGTCTTCTTGTTGTAGTCAGCCGACCACTTGGAGAGAACCGGGTAAACGAAGGTGGAGCCGGCGCCGGTGATATCGGCGGCGGAAGCGGAGGCGGCCATGGCGGCCGCAAGGCCGATGCCGAAACAGGTCGTCAAAAATCTGTTGGTACGCATAAGGGTTCGCTTTCCTGAAAGCTGAAAAGATGACGGCGAGATCAATAGGGGGCTATTTGTTTGCATTCGCAACGAGTCTCGCCGGGAACGGGCTATTCCCCAGAGATAACAGTTTCATGACAGCCGATGAGGCAAACCGCATTCACACGATGTTAAAGCGCATCGTTGAGAAAAAGTTGGTTTTCGGTCGCGGAAATACTTGGTTTTCCCAAGTCAAGACGACTGGATTCGTAGTGTTTAACAAGCATAAAAGGCCGCCGCCTCCGCGCAAGCTGACATTGACCTTGATGCGGCGTGGAGGGCTTAGAGGCTGTTTGCCAGACGGCAGAACTCTTCGACGGAAAGCGTCTCTGCGCGTCTCTGCGGATCGATGCCAGCCTTTTCGAGCAGCTTCTCGCCGCCGATCGGCTTCAGGCTCTGGCGCAGCATCTTGCGGCGCTGCCCGAAGGCTGCCTGGGTCACTTTTTCGAGATTGGCGACGGAGCAGGGGATCGGGTTCTCGTTCGGTGTCAGATGCACCACCGTCGAGGTTACCTTCGGCGGCGGTGTAAAGGCCTGCGGCGGGATATCGAACGCCATGTGCGCGTTCGCACGCCAGCCACAGAGCACACCCAACCGTCCATAGTGATCGTCTTCCTCGTCGGCGACGATACGCAAGCCCACTTCCTTCTGGAACATCAGCGTCAGCGACTGCCAGAACGGCGGCCATTGCTTCGGCAGCAACCAGTTCACCAGAAGCTGGGTCCCGACATTATAGGGAAGGTTGGCGATGATCTTCACCGGCCCCTCGGGCGCCAGCGCTTCGAAATCGGTGGTCAGAGCGTCGCCTTCGATGACCTCAAGCCGGCCAGGATAATGCGCCGATACTTCGGCCAGCGCCGGCAGACAACGCGGATCGCGTTCGACGGCGATGACCTTCTTGGCGCCAAGTGCAAGGATCGCTCGCGTCAAGCCGCCGGGACCGGGGCCGACCTCGAACACCGTCGCGTCTTCGAGCGGGCCCGCGTTGCGCGCCACCTTCTGCGTGAGGTTGAGGTCGAGGATGAAGTTCTGGCCGAGCGCCTTGCGCGCATCCAGGCCATGCCGCCTGATCACGTCGCTCAGCGGCGGCAATCCGTCGAGTGCGGCCATCAGGAATTGCTCTTGGAAACGCGACCGAGGTGCCCGGCGAGCTTCAGCGCGGCGACCAGGCTGCTCTCGCGCGCAAGACCCTTGCCGGCGATGCCGAAGGCCGTGCCGTGGTCGGGCGATGTGCGGATGAAGGGCAGGCCGAGCGTCACGTTGACGGCATCGTCGAAGCCGAGCGCCTTGGCCGGGATCAGAGCCTGGTCGTGATACATGCAGACCGCCACGTCATAGCGCGAACGCGCTTCGTCATGGAACATGGTGTCAGCGGGCAGGGGGCCGATCGCATCGATACCTTCGGCGCGCAGGAACTGGATCGCGGGGTGGATCACGCTGGCGTCTTCCTTGCCGATGGCACCATCTTCGCCGGCATGCGGATTGAGGCCCGCGACGGCAAGGCGTGGATTGGTGATGCCAAAGCGCTGGACGAGATCGGCATGCGCGATCCGGCAGGTCTCGACGATCAACTCCGCCGTCAGCGCCTGCGGTACATCCTTGATCGGGATGTGGATCGTGACGGGGATCGTGCGAAGCTTCGGTCCGGCGAGCATCATGACGGGTGTCACGGGCGTGCCGGTCACGCGTTTCGCAAGCTCGGCCAGAAACTCGGTATGTCCGGGAAAACGGAAACCGCTCTCGTAGAGAACGGACTTGGCGATCGGGTTGGTGACGACGCCGAGTGCTTCGCCGCTGATCGTCAGCGACACAGCCTGCTCGATGGCTGCAATCGTCCCTCGGGCCGTCGCGACATGCGCTTCGCCGGCGATGACTTCAATTCCTGCGGGGATCGGCAGAACGGGAATTGCATCGGCAAAGGCATCGATCGCGCCGGCGCAATCGGTCTCGTGGATCGCGACGGTCAGATCCAGCATCCGCGCGCGAGTGGCAAGGACGTCAGGATCACCGATGAAAATAAAAGGCGGCAGGCCAAGCTCGCGGCGGCGTAGCCAGGCCATCAATGTGACGTCAGGGCCGATCCCGGCGGGATCGCCCTGGCTCAGTGCAAGCGGACGAGAAAACGCGAGCGTCATCGACATCAGCGGCGAACGATCTGCGCTTTCTTGCGCAGTTCGTCGAGATACTTGGTCGCGTTGGCGTTTTCCGGCGGCGCGTTCTTGTCCTTGGCCTTGTTCAGATCTTCTTCGCGGAAGACCATTTCGGCTGCCTGGTCGTCGGAAACCTGGCGCTGGCTGCAGATTGCGAGATATTCGACGCCTTTTTCGGTCACGCGTGTCGCGGTGGTGTTGCCCTTGGCCTGTTCGACCAGCGGCTTCCACTCAGGCGGCAGTTCCGGCGCCAGCATGCGGCCAAGGTCGCGAACGGAAACGTCACGCATCGTGGCGGCGAAAACCTTCGCCTGTTCGCAACCTGGATACTTCGAGCGCGAGGCTTCCGCTTCGCTCTTGCGCTTGCCTACGATACCCTTCTTGCTGGCGGGCACGACGAAGATCATCTGCTGCAGAATATACTCGGTTGTCTCCGGCTTCTGCTTGTTGTTTTCCATCATGCGGGCAACGAGGTCGGCGTTCGACATCTTGTTGCTGTTGCCATAGCGGGCGTTCACGAGGCGCGGCCAGCTCATCTGTACGGCGATGAACGCCTTGAAGTGATCAACGCCGACGCCTGCCTGGTTGAGGATCTGCGTCATCTGCGCGGTCGTCAGCTTGTTGCCGGTGGCAAAGCGCGCGAAGGAAGCGTCAACGTCGTCCTTGGACACCGACATGCGGACGCGCGAGATTTCCTGTTCCTTCAACGTCTGCTCGATAAGCTGGTCTTCAGCAGCCTTGGCGTCCGCTTTTTGGTGCTGCAGGCGCAGGAAGGCCTGGCGCTTGGCCACGTCACCGCTGGTGAGAGCCGTGCCGTTGACGACCACTCGGACTTCGCTCGCGGCATAGGCCATGTTGGCTTTCGGCAGTGCCAAGCCAGCGACAGTGGCGAACGCCAAGCCTGCGATCATCGTTCTTACGGTGTTCTTCGCGCCAATCATCTGTCGACCCTTCCCATTGACGCCGCGCTTTCGCGTCGCGGCGCGCCTATCTTACCGAGATAACGTCAGCGTTGCTGCCTTCGAGACGCAGCAGCATATGCCGCATATATCCAATGGCCACAATGTCCTGCATAGCGTTACGGCGAAAGAAAGGCCCCTTTCTTTCGCCGTGCTACAAAATCGATCAGTTGTTGTAGATGTTACCGTATCCGAGTTCGCTGGCATCACCGACATTGATGTCGCCAAGCGTACGGAATGTCAGCCTCGCGCCGATCGTCCAATCGCTTGCCGACTGGTCGCTGGTGTCGCGCTTGTCGGAGTAGGCGATCGTGAAGATCGTGCACTCGTCCTCGTATGTGAGGCCGATGGTCTGGCGCGTGAACGTGTTGTTGTTCAGATCATAGGCGATACCGCCGAAGATCGACCAGTAGTCCTTGAACTTGACCCGAGCACGCGTCTGCAGCTCATCGTTATCCGTGTCGTAGCCATATTCCGGCTGCGCGGAGACGTGCGTGTAGAGAAGCTGGCTCTGGAACGCGTCCGTCTCGAAGCCGGCGGTGAGGTCGCCACGGCGAAGCTCGAAACTCTTTTCGTCGAGGCGGTACGAAGCGGCGAATGCAAAGCCCTGCGGCGTCTCGATACCGCCGAGACCGACATAATCGGACCGCGTGGTTTCAAGGCCGGAATCGGCTCCGACATTGACGAGATCGGCGGTGTCGAACGAGTTCTGGCCGCCCAGCTGGAAGGACTGGCCGAAGATGCCGTGCAGCTTGTAGCCGTTGTCGAAGGTGCCGGTGTACTGGAAGCCAACGTTAGCGCGTGTGCCGCCTTCAATACGGTCGTAACCGGAGAACTTGTCGCGTTCGAACAGATTGGTCGCATCGAAGACGAGGCTCTGCGCGTCTTCGTTCGGAAGCCTGCCAGCCAGCGATTCGTTCGGGCGCGCATAGATCTGCATGATCGGCTCGAACACATGCGTGCTGTTGTCGGTGGTGGCGAGGATCGGATAGCGAACTTCCAGGCCGGCCGTCACCATGCCACGCGTTGCGGCATCGCTCGTGTCGTAGTTGCCGCCATAGCCGACCGGGTCGTCCATGTTGAGCGACAGCGCGTCGCCGCGGGCCGAAAGCAGCGGCGTGATCAGAACGCCGGCAGGCGTCACGAAGGTGCGCTTCCACGTCAGCTCGCCAGTCAGGCGCGACGTCTGGCCTTCAAGGCCACGGTAACGATCAAAGCCCGCGATGTCGTAAAAGTCGTCATGGCCGCGCGAGATATTGGTGAAGTTCACGTCGGCGGAGACTTCGCCGCCGGCAAGCGGCTGCGGCGCCACGTAGTGATAGTCCATCACCGGATAGACGATCGCCTGCTTCTTCTCGGCCGTGTTCGAAGGATCGGCGTCCTGCACGTCGAAATAGAAGGAGCGCAGGTCGAAGTAGTTCCGCTTTCCGAGACCCGTCAAATAGACTTGGTTGGTGCGGGTTGAATCGTCGTAGCCCTTGAGTTTGTAGGTGCGCGAGAAGTTGTTGTCGCTCTGCACCATTACATCCCAGCCGAAAGACCAGCGCGGATTGATCTGGAAGGCGCCCTTCGAGGCGATCATGCCGCGAGCATCGTTCTGCGCGTCGCTGGTTCCTTCAGTGAAGGTGCTGGAATTCATCTGGCTGATACCGGCCACGCGCAGAGTGTGCGTGCCGTTCTCGAAACGCTGGCGGAATTCGGCGTCGGCCAGGAAGCCCTGCGTCGTGTATCCCGTACCCGTCACCGTCGCGTCCATGCTGGGCGAGATCACGTAATAGTAGGGGACAGACAGGCCGAAGCCGAGATTCTGTGCGCTGACGAAGCTCGGGAACAGGAAGCCGGACTTGCGCTTGACGGTGTTGTCGGGAACGACGAGCCAAGGAACATAGGCGATCGGATGGCCGAGCAGCTCCATGCGCGCGTGCTCGAGACGAATCGTGTGCTTCTCGCCGTTCTGGATGACCCGTTCGGCCTTCACCTGCCAGAATGGCGGTTTCTCGGGCTTCTCCGCGCAGGGCAGACAGGCTGTGTAAACGCCCTTGTTGAGAATCATCTCCGTGCCACCGACCCGCTCGCCGGTTTCGGCGACGATGCGCGTGTTGTCGGGTGTCTCGATTCGAAGCGAATTGATGAAACCGTTGGCGAAGTCATCGGTCACGTCGAGCTTGTCGGAATACATGCGCGTGCCGTCGGGGCTGACGAGCTCGACATTGCCAAGCGCCATCATCCGGCCGGTCTTCTGATTGTACTCGACTCGCTGCGAGACCATCTTGTAGCCGGCGTAATTGATCTGCACGCCACCTACGGCCGAAACGACCTCAGCGTCTTTGTTATAGACGAGCTCATTGGCCGAAAGAAGCATCTTGGCTTCCTTCGAGACATTGGGCTTCATGTTTTGCAAAGCGTCTTGCGCAATGGCAACGGGCACGTTGCCGGTATAGCTGCACAGGGCTACGCCTGCGAACAGGGCAACCAACTGCTTACGAACACTTTTGCGGTTGCCTGCCGCCACTAGCCATCCTCCTGATGAAGCAGAATTGTTGCACCCAAAGCCAAGGCGACGATGACCGGAATCCACGTCGCCACGAAAGGCGGGACAACCCCACTGCTTCCGAATGCTTTCACAAGCACGGTGACCACATAAAGCACGAAGCCTGCCAGGATGCCACCCAGAATCACGGACCTCGATTGGTTGAACCGGCTAAATTTTAGGGACACTGTTGCAGCAATGAGAGTCATCGCCACGAGCAACAGTGGTTGGGACAACAAAGAGTGGAATTGGGTCTCTAGAGCCTTGGTCGGAATCCCGAAGGATTTGGCAATGTTGATTCGGTTCGAGAGATCAAAAAACGCAATGGTTTCAGGGGCGGTAAGCCTCTGTTCGACGAAGTCCCGTTTCAAATTGGTACGGACCTGTACCTCATCCTTACGCTGAGCGATCTCGCCGGGGCGACGCTCGATAACGTTCTTAAGAAGCCAGTAACCATCTTCCAATTTTGCGGACGTCGCGTCCTGTCTGAGGATGATGTGATTGCTCGAATCGAAGTGCACGAGCACTGCGTCGACAAGCATCGTTCCATCCTCAAGAACGCTTCGCGCACCGATGATGACATCGTCCTGGCCGCTGATCTGGCGAATCCACGGCACCTGCGGGCCACCCTTCGAGGCTCCGGCGTCACCGCGCCAGTTGCTCTCGACGCTGGCTGCCTGCCGCTGTCCCCATGCCGCAAGCGGATTGAGGATCGTCATGACGCCGATGCCGAGTAGAAACGCGCCGGCGATGAAGGGCGACATGAATTGCCAGGCCGAAATACCGGCCGCACGCGTCACCACCAGCTCGTACTTGCGATTAAGGCCGATCAGCACGGTCATGCCGACGAAAAGTGCGATGAAGGGAACCGTCTGCTGCAGGATGAGCGGCAGGCGCACGGCCGTCATCAGCAATCCGCCGGTCACCGTATAGCCCGGCAGGCCGGACATGCGGCTTGCGGTTTCGCTGAAGTCGACGAGGTAGACGATGCCGATGACACCGAGGAAGAACCACATCGCCGTCGTTGCATAACGGCGGAAGAAATAGCGTCCGAGCGTACCGAAAATCATGCATCACCTCCGGCCGAGCGGGGGAAGCGCTGCTGCAGCTTGCGCCAGCCGATGGCGATCCAGTTGCCGATGAAGCCCAGCAGCGAGATTCGTTTGTGCGAAACCAGCGAAACAATCGCCAACGCGCTGATTCCGAGTGGCAGCGCATAGAGGATGCCGATGAAGATTGGTTTCGATTCGATCTGGTTGGCGGCATAGAACGTCGCCCATCGAACCGCGAAGGCAAGCACCAGCGCCGACACCATCGGATGCAGCCGTGCCTCGCGATGCGAGCGCGCATCGCCGGCAATCGCAAGCGAAATCAACGAAAAGACGAGCGGAAGCATCCAGTCGGTCAGGCGCCTGTGAAGCTCCGCAACGTAGCTGCCGGGTTTGGCGATGTAATCCTTGTCCGTCGGATCGGGATTGAGCAGGAACGGCAGTTCGCGGTCGGACGCGCGCAGCGTCGACTGGCCACGGTTCTGCGTGAGGTCGGACAGGTCGAACGAATAGGAATCGAAGCGGATGATGGACACGTCGCCGGTCGTGGTTTTCCGGTGCACCTCGCCATCATGCATGATCAGTGACGTGCCCTTTTCGTCCACAGCGCCTTCGCGAGCATAGTAGATCAGCTGGAAGGCGGGGTCGCGCTCGTCCACGACGAACAGGCCCTTGAGCACGCGTCCGGCGAGGCGCTCGGAGATCTGCACATAGAGGCCGGTATCGATCTGGCGGAAGTTCTTCTCTTCAATCACGGTTGAGAGCAGATCGGCGTAAGCCGCTGCAATCATTTGCCTTGCGCCAGTCTTTGCCTTCGGTTCGACGACATTGTCGACCAGGAACGAGAAGGCGCTGATGATGGCCGCGAGGATGATGATCGGGCGCCAGATGATGCTGCGGCGCGCGCCGGCGGCATCGATAACGGCAAGCTCCGAATCATTGTTCATCGTCGTCAACGTCTGCGTGACGCCGATGACCAGCGCGAAGGGCAGGACGACAGGAATGATCGAAGGCAGGATAAGCGTGGCGAGCTTGGCGAACGAACCGACCGATTGGCCGCTATCCGTCACCAGATTGATGCGCTGCAGCACCTGCGTGGTCCAGATGATCGCGAGCACGGGCAATAGGGCGACGAGAAACATCTGGCCCACGCGCCGCAATATGTATGTTTCAAGCAGTTTCATGCACGCCCTTGAACGCTCTTCGCGAATTCTTGCCGCCACGCAGCGAAAACCATCTACGCTTTTTGGTTTGCTTTTGCGACAAGCTACCGTCGAAAATTCATTCAATTTTCAGTTTTTTTTCCCGCTGTGGCGAATCGGTCAGCGCCAGGATGCCGGCAAAAACAACGAAGGATGACAACCATCCAAGAATGACGTCGGACAGATAGTGCGCGCCGAAGGCCAGACGCAATGCCGGTGCCAGTAACGAAATCGTGGCCAGCGGCAGGAAGAGCGCGCGTCGCGACGCGCGCGGCATGATGAAGAGAAGACAGAGCAGCCAGCCGGCTCCAGCCGCTTCGCCTGACACGAAAGAACAGTTGGACAGGCACTTGCCCGCCGTCGACCCCGCCGGAACGAAGTCGAGCGCGCCGCCGAAATCGGTTGTGGAAAATGGACGAGGGCGCCCCCAATGGTCCTTCAGGATGAAGTTGACGAGAACGATCGGGCCGGCGATCAGCGAACCGAGAGCGATCTTCAGCTTGCGCGCGCGCTCGGCGTCGAAGGTGGCGCCGAAATGACCATAGCAGTCGATGAGCTTCCACAGCAGCACAAACGCGGCGATGTAGGGAAGACGCAGGAAAAGCGTACGCAGAATCTGCAGCGTGAACTCCTGGCGGTAGGGAAAGTGCCCGCAAACCTCACGAAGCGACGTGCCGGCCGGACAGGTCTCGGCGGTGAAAAAATGCGAGGAGACCTCTTGGTCGATCTGCGGAAACAGATTGAAAATGATGAGCAGCGCAAACCAGGTGATGAGAAGGATTTTGAAGATGTCGGGGGCGCTGTAATCCGCGTCGCGTATGGCAGCCGGACTGAAAGCCTTCAATATGGAGTTCAAGACCGATCCTCATCCTGTCAATTCGCTGGGATCAATAGTCGTCATCCATGACGCTTTGTTGACGCAACTCCCGCGATCTTGGACGTGATGGTCGCGACAAAGACTTGTCTTCAGTGGTGAAAACCTGAATGATCGGGCAAGAGGATTTAAAACGATCCCACTGGAGAAGACATGTCAGCCAAATTCGATATCTCGTTTGAAAAATCTGCCGAAATTGCTGGTGGATACGCCATTCTGTTGCAGGCCAAGGGGCAGGATTTCGCCGCCGGCGCAAGTGTCGCCGACCCATCGGGCGTGGTGGCCAAAGCCGCCAAGATCGCCGGCTTCTCGGCCAAGCTCGCAGGCGCGCTCGATATCGTGGCGCCCGAGGGATCGAAGGCCGAGCGCATCTTCGTCATCGGTCTCGGCAAGGCCGACGCCCTGGTTTCGTTCGATTGGCTGAAGGCGGGCGGTGCTGCCGCCTCGAAGATCAAGAACACGATGGATGTGACGATCTTTGTGGACGCGCCTGGCGTGGATGTCACCGCAACCCAGGCCGCCGATTTCGCGCTCGGCATGATGTTGCGCGCCTATGGCTTCGATACCTACAAGACGAAGAAGTCGGACGACGACAGCAACGCCAAGGACGGCAGCGCGCCGATCAAGGTCCGCATCATAACCGCAAAGGCATCTGAGGCCGCCAAGGCCTTCGAGGTCTCGCAGGCGGTTGCCGACGGCGTCAATCTGGCGCGCGACCTTGTCAACGAGCCGGCAAACGTTCTCGGCCCGGTCGAGTTCGCCGCCAAGGCCAAGGAACTCGAGAAGCTCGGCGTCGAGGTCGAGATCCTGACGGAAAAGGAAATGAGCAAGCTCGGCATGGGCGCGCTTCTCGGCGTTGCTCAAGGCTCCGTACGCCCACCGCGCCTGGCTATCATGCAGTGGAAGGGCGGCAAGAGCGGTGATGCGCCGCTCGCCTTCATCGGCAAGGGTGTCGTCTTCGATACCGGCGGCATCTCCATCAAGCCTGCCGGTGGCATGGAGGACATGAAGGGCGACATGGGCGGTGCCGCCGCCGTCACCGGCCTCATGCATGTGCTGGCCGCCCGCAAGGCCAAGGCGAATGTCGTCGGCATCATCGGCCTCGTCGAGAACATGCCCGATGGCAACGCGCAGCGTCCCGGCGATATCGTCACCTCCATGTCCGGCCAGACGATCGAGGTCATCAACACCGATGCCGAAGGCCGCCTCGTTCTCTGCGACGCCGTCTGGTATTGCAACGATCGCTTCAAGCCCAAGTTCATGATCGATCTCGCGACGCTGACAGGCGCGATCCTGGTAGCTCTCGGCAATATCCAGGCTGGCCTGTTCTCCAACGACGACAAGCTGTCGGAGCAGCTGATCGCGGCCGGAACCGAAACCCACGAGCGTCTCTGGCGCATGCCGCTGGGCAAGGAATACGACAAAATGATCGACAGCAAGTTCGCCGACATGAAGAACACCGGCGGTCGCCACGCCGGTTCGATCACGGCGGCCCACTTCATCGGCCGATTCGTTGGCGAGACACCGTGGGCGCATCTCGATATCGCCGGCACCGCCATCGGCTCGCCGCTGGACGAGATCAACCAGTCCTGGGGTTCGGGCTACGGCGTGCGGCTGCTCGACCAGCTGGTACGCGCCAACTACGAATCATGACCGAGGTCCTGTTCTACCATCTGACCGAATCCAAGCTGGAAGACGCGCTGCCGCCGTTGCTCGACAAAAGCGTCGAGCGCGGTTGGCGCGTCGCGGTTCAGATGAAGGAAGCGACTCACAGGGATGCGCTCGATGCGCATCTCTGGACCTTCCGCGAAGACAGCTTCCTGCCGCATGGCACGGATGAAGGAGAACTCGCCGGCAATCAGCCGGTTCTCCTGACCGTCGCCGACGAAAACATCAACAGCGCGACAGTCCGCTTCATCGTCGCCGGCGCCGAGCCGCCGCCGCTCGATGCCTATGAGCGGGTCGTCTTCATGTTCGATGGCTACGACCAGGAACAGCTCGAAGGCGCGCGCGCGCAGTGGAAGAAGCTGAAAGGTGAGGGACACAGCCTCACATATTGGCAGCAGACGCCCGAGGGGCGCTGGGAAAAGAAGGCCTGAAAGACTCAGCCGATCCCGGCATCCTTTACTACCTTCTCGATGAAATCGTGCTTCGCGCGGGTATACTCCGCCCGGCTTGCCGCATGCGTGCCGGCGAGGTCGATCTTCAGCTGCTCATAGGCGCGGGCGATATCGGGATCGGCGCGCAGCGCATCGCGAAACGCCAGCATGCGGTTCCAGTTCTCGCCGCGATATTCCACGACATGCACCAGATGCGTCCGCGTCTCGCCCTTGATGCCGCGCCCGAAGATGTGATCGTCGGGAACGAGATCGGTGCCGGCATAATCGTAGCCGATGCTCTCCATCGCGCCGACGCAGGCGGGGCCATCGGCGAAGTAGCGAATGCCGACCATGATGTCGATGATCGGTTTGGCCTTGATAGCGGGAATCGATGTGCTGCCGACATGCTGGATGTCGATGACGGTGTCGCCGAGCGCCTGGCGGATCGCCTCGGCCTCTTCTTCATAGGCCTCGTGCCATAAGGCATTTGCGTCGGAGAGCGATACCGTCAGGTTTTTCAAGCCTAGACCGAAAGCTTCATCGTCGCGCATGCCGAACCTCTGAGATACCCAAGATGACCTTACTGTATCACGAGGTTCGGCAATTTCGAATCAATCGTGGAAGGCTTCCACGAACTTGCGGCGGCCGAGCATGAAGGCATCGGCGACGTGGCGCAGCGGCGCAAGGTCGACGTCCGACTTGCCAGCCTTGACGATTTCCGCGAAGCGGCGATAGAGCGAAGGATATTCTTCTTCCGGTGCTTCGAATTTCAGCTCGCCGTTGATCGACAGCTTCGAGCCGCCTTCGGCGAGAACCATCTTGCCTGCTGACGTCTCGGCGAAGATATCCCAGCTCTGCTTGCCGGTCTGGCGCCAGTCGAATTCGACATGGGCGGGCACGTTATCGGCGTTCTTGAAGTGCAGGTCGGCTGCGATCGGCGCGTCGCGATTCTCCGGGAATTCCAGCGTTGCGCTCGTCAGGAAGATCGCCTTCGGCAGGATATGCGTGACGATCGACAGCGCGTTGATGCCGGGATCGAACACGCCAAGGCCGCCGGCCTGCCAGATCCAATCCTGATTCGGATGCCACTGGCGCACGTCTTCCTTCCAGACGACGTGAACGCTTTCGATCGTCGTGGACGCGAGGAAGGACTTGGCTGCCTCGACTGCCGCCGCATAGCGCGAATGCCAGCTGGCAAACAGTGTGACACCCTTGGACGCGGCGAGCGCCTCGAGGTCGGCTACTTCGCTCAGCGTCGCGCCCGGAGGCTTTTCAAGGAAAACGTGCTTGCCGGCCGAAAGCGCCTTGTGCGCGGCCTCATAGCGGTACTGCGGCGGCATGCACAGCGACACCGCATCGATCTCGGGTACGGCGTCGAGCATCGCGTCGATTGTCGTAAAGCTCTGGACGCCATCGACCGTGCCGTGACGGCTCGCCGTGGCGATCAGGTTGAAATCCGGGTTCTTGGCGATGGAGGGAAGGTGCTGGTCGCGGACGATCTTGCCGACGCCGACGATGGCGAGGTTGATGGGTGACATGCTGTTGGCTCGCTTCGGTGTTTCGCTCAAAAGTATGATTATTGGGCGCCTGTTTTAACAGAAAGACGCCGGCGGGCAAGCGCCGGCGTCTGCTGCGAACCTCGAATTCCGCTGTTGGATTACAGCGACGCCATAACAGTTGGCGCGACCGGCTTCTTGAACTTTAGCGTCACCACCTTGTAGCCCTCGGCCTCCAGCTTGGTGAGCAGGGTGGGCAGCATGGTCGCCGTGCGATTGTGAATGTCGTGCATCAGGATGATGCCGCGTCCGCGCTTGTGGAGAAGGTCGAGCGTCCGCTTGGTCACGGCTGCGGGCGTCGTGTTGAAATAGTCCTTGCTGTCGACATCCACGTCCATCACGACCATATCCCGCATGGCGATCGCGGAGCGCAGCTTGTGGCTGTCGGCGAGATAGGGGAAGCGGAAGAAGTTGACGTCGACACCCGTGGCCTTCGTCACAGCCGCTTCGCCGCGCATGACCTCTGCCATCGCCATGTCGAAGCTAAGGGCCGCGAGGTTGTCGTGCTTGTAGGTGTGGCTGCCGATCGCATTACCGTCCATGGCGACCTTGCGGGCGAGTTCGGGGTGCAGCGCCGCCATCTCGCCGACCATCATGAAGGCGCCCTTGACGCCGAACTCGTCAAGCGTCGCCAGAACACGGTCGGTGCGGCCGGGGATAGGGCCGTCGTCGAAGCTGAGAATGACTTCCTTGTCCTGCAGTCGGATGTCGTGGATCGACGAAACGGTCATGGTGCGGCCGGCGAGGTGGTGCTGCTTGCCAAATCCACGTGTGCGCGGCTGCTCGGCCGCATCGCCGCTGATGGTGTCCTGCTTGCCTTCAGGCGCCACGATCGACGAAGTCTTGATCGTCTTGTCGGGCGCGGGCTGCTTTGTTGTCTGGCAGCCGGCGAGGGCGGCGGCGCACAGAAGAAGGCCGGAGTAAAAAGCGAAGCGATGCATGAAGAGTGTCTCAACAAATCAGTAATGAATGTTGAGACAACCTTGATGATTATGGTTAACGATCGGTTTCTTTCGACCGTTCGCGCGCTAACAAATGTTAATTTTGAAACGCTCGTGTAACGACTGTGGCTATCCCGCCATAGCCTCTTCGTATTCGGACGAAAGCTCCAGCCATTGCTCCTCGGCCGCAGCCAGCTTGGCGGCCGCTTCGCCGCGCTGCTTTGCCTTCTCTGCGGCCTTCGCCGGCGCCTTCTCGTAGAGCACCGGATCCGCAAGTTCCGCATCAAGCCCCTGAATCAGTTTCTCCAGCTTCCCCGTCAACGATTCGATTTCGTTGATCTTTTTCTTGAGAGGGGCGAGCGAGGCGCGCCGGTCGGCATTGAGTTTTCGCTGGTCCGCCTTGGTCGCGGTCTCCTCAGTCACTTGCGGCTTTTCGTCTTTTTTTTTGCCGGAGGCGACGATCAGGTCGCGATACTCGTCCATGTCACCTTCGAAGGTGGTGACCGTGCCATTGTTGACCAGCCACAGCCGGTCGACGGTCGCCTCGATCAGGTAGCGATCGTGCGAGATCAGGATGACGGCGCCGTCATAGTCGTTCAGCGCTTCGATCAGCGCCCGGCGGCTGTCGATGTCGAGGTGGTTGGTCGGTTCGTCGAGAATGAGCAGGTTAGGCGCATGGAAGGCGGCAAGCCCCATCAGCAGACGTGCCTTTTCGCCACCGGACAGATCCTTGGCGGCCGTTGACATCTTTTCCGTCGCCAGACCCATCTGCGCGACGCGGGCCCGCACCTTGGCCTCCGGCGCTTCCGGCATCAGCCGGCGCACATGTTCGACCGGTGACTGGTCTGGAATCAGGTCGTCGAGCTGATGCTGGGCGAAGAAGCCGATCTTCAGGCTCGGTGCCAGCTTCACTTCGCCGCTTTCGGCCGAGAGCCTGCCGGAGATGAACTTCGCGAAGGTCGATTTGCCGTTGCCGTTCGAGCCGAGAAGCGCGATGCGGTCGTCATTGTCGATGCGAAGGTTGAGCCCCTTGAGGATCGGCTTGCCCGGCTCGTAGCCCACGGCACCGCCCGAGATGGCGACGATCGGGGAGGCGGGCTGCTTCTCCGGTTCGGGGAAGGTGATCGGCTGCACGTGATCCTCGATGACCGAGGCCACCGTGCCCATGCGCTCCAGCGCCTTGACGCGGCTCTGCGCCTGCCGGGCCTTGGAGGCCTTCGCCTTGAAGCGATCGATGAAGCTCTGCAGATGCTTGCGCGCCGCGTCGTTCTTGGCTTTCGCCTTGGTCTGCAGCTCGTCGGCTTCCGCCTTCTGCCGCTCGAATTGGTCGTAGCCGCCGCGATAGAAGGTTAGCTTCTTCTGGTCGAGATGCACGATCGAATTGACGGCATTGTTCAAGAGGTCGCGATCGTGGCTGATGATCAGCACCGTGTGCGGATAGCGGCGAACGTAATCTTCGAGCCAGAGCGTGCCTTCGAGATCGAGATAGTTGGTCGGCTCGTCGAGCAGGAGCAGATCGGGCTCGGTAAAGAGCACCGAAGCCAGCGCCACGCGCATCCGCCATCCGCCTGAGAATGACGATGCCGGCCGCGCCTGCGCTTCCTGGCTGAAGCCGAGGCCGGACAGGATGCTTGCGGCGCGTGCTTCGGCCGAGTGCGCGTCGATATCGACAAGGCGCATCTGGATTTCGGCGATGCGGTGCGGATCGCTGGCGGTCTCCGCTTCCGCCATCAGGGCGGCGCGTTCCTTGTCGGCGGAGAGCACGATTTCGATCAGCGAATCTTCCGTACCCGGCGCCTCCTGGGCGACTTGGCCGATACGGGCGTTCTTGGGGATGGTGATCGAGCCCGTCTCAGCCCCGAGATCGCCGGTGATGATGCGAAAGAGGGTGGACTTGCCGGCGCCGTTGCGGCCGACGAGGCCAGCCTTCGTGCCCGCGGGCAGCGAAACGCTGGCATGGTCGAGGAGCAGGCGGCCGGCAATGCGGGCGGAGATATCGCTAATCGTGATCATGCCCGGCGTTTTGGCCGAAAGCCGCGATCAGCGCAAGAGCTTGAAGTGGCCTCTCAGCGCCCGAATGCCTGTACCGGCAGGCGTCTGTTCGATTGCGCGGCATGCAGCGCGATACGGGCATTGGCCTGCAGCTGCGAGGCGGTCGCGGCATCGGCACTCAAGGCAACGCCGAGCGACACCGTCAGCTTGGCGTTCTGTCCGGCATCCGAGGTCGCGAAGACCACGTTCTCTTCCACGGAATTGCGCAGGCGTTCGGCGATAGCCATCGCCTCCTGCATGCCAACATTGGCGAAGAGGAAGGTGAACTCGTCGCCATCTGTGCGGGCCACGAAATCGTGTTTCTTGATCGACTTGCGAAACAGGTCGGCGAGCTTCTTCAGAAGGCGGCTGCCGGTCTGCGTGCCGTAGCGGCTGTTCAGCGCCTTGAAGTCGTCGATATCCATCATGATCAGCGCGCTTCCGGCGGAGCCTTCCTCGCGCTCATAGAGATCGAGCACGGTCTTGTTGAGCGCGGTGCGATTGGGAAGGCCGGTGAGCCGGTCGGTCGAAGACGCGGTTTGAGCAGCCGCAACGCCGCGCTCAAGCGCTTCCATCCGATCGACGTCATGGCGAAGCTTGGTCTCAAGATCGGTCTCGGCGGTCAGGAGGCCGGCGAGCGAGGTCGACAGGAACTCCATCTCGCTCATGAAGGAGGAAAGGCTCTGGTCCGGGCTGCCGGTGATCGATTTCAGCGCGGTTTCCGCCGCGCGCATGAAACTCTGCTTCTGCTTTACGCCTGATGTCAGGCGCTCGACGGCATCGCGCAGCATCTTGCTCATCTCGGCCTGCGAGGTCTCTCCGACCAGCCCGCAATGGCTGACGAGGCGATATTTGAGGCCGAGCTCATCGAGCGATGGCTGGCGGGGTGCTGCGCCGAGCGAAGCGATATCCTGGGCAAGGGCGGCGTTCTGGCCGACGATCGCCTCATGAAACAGCTCGTAATTGCGCGGCAGGCCGGAAACGCCAAGGCGCGTCATGTGCTGGCTGATGCGCTGAATATCCGTGACCGGTGCCGGACGGGATGTCTCGCGCTGCGCCTGCGGGCTCGATGCTGCACTTGCCATGTTGCACTCCTCGCTCGTCGGCCCTGTCCGGCCTCGTTCTCTCCCCTATGCACCGGACTATTTAAGATGCGCTGAATTTGCACCTTTTCCGAGTAAATCCGTTTCCGGGATTTCGCCAACGCGGTTAATGCCGCGTTTCCGTCATGCGCTCAGCCAGCGCTTGCCGTCGCTGTGCAGGAAATAGCTGAGATCGAGCGACAGGCTGGGCTTGCCGAGCGAGGTCAAGGTCATGTGGCACTGGCCGCGATGATGCGTCTGGTGGTTGAACAGATGCGACAGCGCCGGCCACAGCGGCTGCGTGATCACGCCGGGGCGGGTGACTGGAGTATAGCTGAAGGTACCCGCGAGCGCCTCGGCATCAAGCGTATCGACCCAATCGGCGATCCTGCTGTCCTCCCGCTCGCGCGCTGCACGCAGGCCAGCGAGGTCGTCATAGAGGATGCTGTCGAGCGTCGTCGGTGCCTCGCCCGATCCGGTAAAGCGCTTCATCCAGATACGGTCGGCCGACAGGATGTGGTTCAGCGTTGCGTTGAGCGAGCCGAAGAAGGCGCCGCGGTTTTCCCGGTATTCGGCATCCGTCAGTTCCGAGGCTGCCGCATAGACCAGTTCGTTGGCCCAGCGGTTGTAATCCGCAAACATCGCATATTGCTTCTGCATTTTGCCCTCCATGTCCTGATCCGTTCTATCCTATGGAGCTTTGCCAGCAATGGCGCTGATGGCTTCATGAAAATCCGTCATCGCCTCGCACCAAACTGTCCCGCTCTGTGACGGACGCGTGAAATTCGCGCAGCCCCCTTGTTTTCAGCCTATCGGACGGGTAAACACCGCCCACTTTTCCCCGATGAATGAGGATTATTACAATGGCGATTGAACGCACCTTCTCGATGATCAAACCGGACGCAACGAAGCGCAACCTGACCGGCGCCATCACCAAGGTATTCGAAGACAACGGCCTGCGCATCATCGCCTCCAAGCGCGTATGGATGTCCAAGCGCGAAGCTGAAGGCTTCTACGCCGTTCACAAGGAACGCCCCTTCTTCGGCGAACTGGTTGAAGGCATGACCTCTGGCCCGACCATCGTTCAGGTCCTGGAAGGCGAGAACGCCATCCTGAAGAACCGCGAAATCATGGGCGCTACCAACCCTGCCAACGCTGACGAAGGCACGATCCGCAAGCAGTTCGCGCTGTCGATCGGCGAAAACTCGGTTCACGGTTCGGACGCTCCCGAGACTGCTGTCCAGGAAATCGCTTACTGGTTCGCAGAAACCGAAATCGTCGGCTGATTCAAAAGCGCAGCTTAACGGCTGAACCTTTTGAAATGACTCGGAAAGCCCGGCCACCGCGCCGGGCTTTTTCACGTCTTGGGACAGGTGTCGGCGCTGTCGTAATCGACGGTCCCATCCGCTTTGAAGACGTCAGGGTTCTTGGTGTAGAGCGGCCCGACCACCAGCGGCTTGCCCGGCATGATCGACTGATCGACATCGGATGTGACGGTCGTCTTCAGGCTTTGCAGCTCCTTTCCGGCGGCATCGACCAATCTTATGCTGACGGCGTACGGCCTGTCCTTCTTCACGCAATGTATTGGCGGGCTTTGCAGGCTGATCTTCTCCCAGGCCGGAAAGATCTTCTCGTTGATCACAAGCGGTGCTCCGCCTGCGGGGTTCTCGAACTCGGCGATCGCCACCGCGCCATCTGGCAGCGGCGCCTTCTTGCTCAGCGTCACCAGATAGGTCGCGACCGCGACGCGGTAATTGAACACGAAGATATGGCCGTTGACTTGCACGAGCGTGTCGCTCTCGCGCTGGCAGCCGGCAAGCACCAGCATGGCCGACATCACGGCCGCTCCGAACGCTTTCATGACCCGTTCTCCTCTTTCCGGCGCCGATAGTGCTTGATTGCCTTCGCCCGGTTGCCGCAGACCGCCATGTCGCACCAGGTCCGGCTCCTGTTCTTGCTGCGATCAAGAAACAGCCAGCCGCAATTGCCGCAAATCTTCATCCGCTCCGGCTCAGGCGAGGCGATCAGCCTCAGCACCGAATGCGCCGTGGCCCGATCGATGCCGGCAGCACCCGAGTTGCCACGCAGTACGATGGCGGCCGCTTCCAGCAACTCCGCCAACAATTGGTCACTACCACCGGCCAGCACGCGGTCGCGAAAATAGCGATCGGTCGCCTCGCGCAAGGCAATGAACGCAGGCCTGCCATCAGGCGGAACCGGCGCAACGTCCCCGAAGATCGCCCGCTCGGCGCAGAAATTCGCCGCCGCCTGGGGAAAGGCATGCAGCTGCGCGTCGACGGCAAAGCGATCGATGCGACGCTGTTCGTCGTGCCGCAGCACGACGCTGTTGGCGACATCGAATGCCAGCGCGCCGCCGGAGAAGCGATGAGGGGTCCACGAGAAGGTCATAGGCAAAATATAACTGGTAAAAGCAATTTTGCCAGTTATGATTTCGGCGAAATAGGATATGTCGATGGCCTATCTCTTGCAGCAACTGGCGAATGCGGTGCCGCTGGCGGCCCTTTATGCTGCGCTGGCCTTCGGCTATGCGGTCGCCTTCGGCGTCACCAAGCGCCCCGACATCACCTATGGCGCGCTCTTCGCCTTTTCCGGCCAGATCCTGCTGCTCTTCACTGATTTCGGCTACAACAAGCTTTGGCTGGTCTTGCCCGCGGCACTCACGCTCGGTGCTGCGGCCTCGCTGGTTTATGCGATGGGGGCGGGGGTGTGGATCGGCCGCTCGGTCATGCTGCCGCTGGTGCGCCAGTCCTCGAACACGGTCATCGTTGCGGCGCTCGGCGTCACCATCGTGCTGATGGAGACCGCGCGCCTGGCGTCCGACACCCGCAGCCTGTGGCTATCGCCGTTTCTGAATGGCCATGTCGTCTTCTGGCAGAGCGCCGGCTTTGAGGTGGTGTTGACCGAGATGCAGTTGATCAACACGGCGCTGATGTGCGGCTTCGTGGCGATCGGTGCCGTGATCCTGAAGCGAACCTCCTGGGGCCGCGCCTGGCGCGCCGTCACCGACGATCCGAAGGCCGCCGAACTCTGCGGTGTCAGCGCCACAAGCGTCTTCCTCACGGCCTACGCCGCCGCCGTCCTGATGGCGACGCTCTGCGGCATCTTCTCCACCGCCTATTACGGCACGATGGATTTCGGCGCGGGGCTGATGTTCGGGCTGAAGGTTCTGATGGTGGCTGCTGTCGGCGGCTATTCGGACCCGCTGAAATCGGCGGGCGGTGCCGCCGGCCTCGGTCTGGTCGAGACGCTGTGGACCGCCTACGGTCCGTTCCTCTGGCGCGACTTCGTGGTCTTTTCGCTGCTTGTGCTTTTGCTTGTGCTCAGCCGGCGTGAACGGGTGATCCCGTGATCACTTCCATTTGTCGCGCGCGGCATCATCGTGGCCCTTGGCCTCGACCCATTGCCGCTCGACGCCGTCCTTGCCGTGCTCCTTCTTCCAGAAGGGCGCCGACGTCTTCAGGAAATCCATTACGAAGTTCGCACCGTCGAACGCGGCCTGGCGGTGCGGAGCGGCGGCGATCACGAGCACGATGTTCTCGCCCGCCGCGATCTTTCCGTAGCGGTGAATGGCTGTCAGGCCGTTGAGCTTGAAGCGCTCGATCGCCATCTCGGCGATCCGGGTCATCTCAGCCTCGGCCATGCCAGGATAGTGCTCAAGCTCGAGTGCATCCAGCGTCCCGCCTTCGTCGCGGCACAGGCCGGAGAAGGTGACCACGGCGCCGATACCCGGCTTTCCCTTGCTCAACAGATCGACTTCGCCCTGCAGGTCGAAATCCTCGCGCTGGACGCGGATGGTGGGGGAGGTCGTCATCCGCCGGTCATCGGTGGGAAGATACCGATCTCCCGCGCGTCGCCGATCGGCTCGTCGTGCTCGACATGTTCCTGATCGAGCGCGACGCGGATCACGTCGGGAAACTGCAATGCGGTCTCGTACTCCTCGCCGAGCGTCTTCAGGTGATCGAGAAGATCGGTGACGGTGACGACGGAAGCAGGCAGAGCAATGTCTTCCTCGGCCTTGCCGATCCGCTCGCGCACCCAGGCGAAATAGATGAGCTTGGTCATTCGTCGTTTTCCACGATGTGCTTGATGCCGGCGCGGAAGTAATCATAGCCGGTATAGATCGTCAGGATGGCGGCGAGCCAGAGAAGCCCGATGCCGGTCATCGTGGTGTAGGGGAAGATCTCGTCGCCGGCAGGACCCGCCAGCAGGAAGGCGATCGCTACCAGCTGCACCGTGGTCTTCCACTTGGCGATCCGCGTCACGGGAACGCTGACCTTCAGCGCCGCGAGATATTCGCGCAGGCCCGAGACCAGGATCTCGCGGCAAAGGATAGTGATGGCGGCCCAGATCGACCAGCCGGCAATGGTCTGGTCCGCGGCCACAAGCAGGAGGATCGATGCGACCAGCAGCTTGTCGGCGATCGGGTCGAGCATGCGGCCGATGTTCGATGTCTGGTTCCAGATACGGGCGAGGTAGCCGTCAAGAAAGTCGGTGATCGACGCGATGACGAAGATCCACAGCGCAACCCAGCGGGCCGTATTGCTGATCGACAGTTTTCCTTCCACGAAGAAGCACAGGACGATGAGCGGAACCGCGAGAATGCGGCCGTAGGTCAGCAGGTTGGGGATATTGTATGCGCGCGATGCCATGAAATCTGTCTCTGATTTGATACGTCCGTAGATGACGGCTTTGACCGCAAAGCGTCAACATTCTTTCTGTTTTTTCGCTGCCTTTGCGTGGAATTTGCGACCGACGCCACCTATTTCGCGGCGTCGTCGTGAAAATGATTGTAAACCTGCTTGGCGACCG
Source organism: Rhizobium sp. 16-449-1b (assembly GCF_017741935.1). GTDB lineage: Bacteria > Pseudomonadota > Alphaproteobacteria > Rhizobiales > Rhizobiaceae > Rhizobium. The sequence continues at coordinate 180,317 of NZ_JAGHMH010000005.1, forward strand.
TCTCCGAAATCCCTTCGACGGCCATCAGATCCGACAGTGCCGCCCGCGAAACCGCCTTCGCCGTTCCGAAATGCTGGAGCAGCGCACGTTTGCGTGATGGGCCGATTCCACCGATCTCGTCGAGCGGGTTTTTGACCATCTCCTTCTTGCGCCGTGCCCGGTGCGAGCCGATGGCGAAGCGGTGCGCTTCGTCGCGCATGCGCTGGGTGAAGTAGAGCACCGGATCGCGCGGCGGCAGCGTGAAGCTTTCTCCACCGGGCAGGAAGAAGCGCTCGCGTCCGGCATCGCGATCGACGCCCTTGGCGACGCCGATGGCGGTGACGCTGTCGGTGATCCCGAGCTCTTCCAGGATCGCCCGCACCGCCGTCATCTGCCCTTGGCCGCCGTCGATCAGGATCACGTCGGGCCATGCGGGGAAGGGCATGTCGGCGGCATCCACTGGGGCGACCGGCTGGCTCCTGTCGGGAATGCCCTCTTCCTTGAGCAGTCGCGTGAACCGCCGCGTCATCACCTCGCGCATCATGCCGAAGTCGTCGCCGGGCGTGATGTCGGTCGATTTGATGTTGAACTTGCGGTACTGGTTCTTCACGAAGCCTTCCGGCCCCGCGACCACCATGCCGCCGACGGCATTCGTTCCCATGATATGCGAGTTGTCGTAGATCTCGACGCGCTGCGGCACGTAGGAGAGCTTGAACGTATCCTTGAAACCTTCGAGCAGCCGCGATTGCGACGCCGTTTCCGCAAGCTTGCGCCCATGCGCCTCGCGCGCATTGCCCATGACGTGGTCAACCAGATCGCGCTTCTCGCCGCGCTGCGGCACCAGCACCGAAATCTTGTGTCCCGCCTTCTCGGCGAAGGCGGCGGCGAGAAGCTCCATCTCGTCCACCGTTTCCGAAAGCAGGATCTGCTTCGGCACCGGCTTGTCGTCGTAGAACTGTGCCAGAAAGGCGCTCAGCACTTCGGCGCCTGTGAGTTGCGGGTCGGCCTTCGGGAAATAGGCGCGGTTGCCCCAGTTCTGCCCGGTGCGGAAGAAGAACACCTGGATGCAGGAAATCCCGCCCTCGTGATAGATCGCGAAGACATCGGCCTCCTCGACACCGGCGGGATTGATCCCCTGGTGGCTGGACACGTGCGACAGCGAGGCAAGGCGGTCGCGATAGACGGCGGCCTGCTCGAAATCGAGATCCTCGGCCGCCTGGTTCATCGCCTCGGCCATATGCGCCTTCACCTTCTGGCTCTTGCCCGAAAGGAAGTCCTTGGCCTCCTGCACCAGTTCGCCATACCCTGCATCGCTGATCTCATGCGTGCAGGGCGCCGAACAGCGCTTGATCTGGTAGAGCAGGCAAGGGCGGGTCCGCGTCTCGAACACGCTGTCCGTACAGGTGCGGATCAGGAAGGCGCGCTGCAGCGAATTGATCGTGCGGCCGACGGCGCCTGCCGAAGCGAAGGGACCGAAATAATCGCCCTTGCGGGCGCGGGCGCCGCGATGTTTCAGGATGGCGGGGGCGCGGTGGTCGCCCGATATAAGGATATAGGGGAACGACTTGTCGTCGCGCAGAAGCACGTTAAAGCGCGGCCGCAACCGCTTGATCAGATTCGCTTCGAGCAGAAGCGCCTCGATCTCCGTGCGTGTCGTCACGAACTCCATATGCGCGGTCTGCCGCACCATCTGCGCGATGCGGTTGGAGTGCACGCGGCCGAGCGCGTAATTGCTCACGCGCTTCTTGAGGCTGCGTGCCTTGCCGACATAGAGAACGTCGCCGGCCTCGTTGAACATGCGGTAAACGCCGGGGCTGTTTGGCAGCCGCTTGACGAATTCCGCGATCAGGTCGGCGCCGACAAGCCCGGTCTCGTTGCTGCCGCCTTCGTTCCAGTCGATGGCAGAGGCAACCGGCGCGCCAACGGCCGAGGCAGAGTTGTCGCTCTCCACCTCGATATCGTCGTCGGTCTCGTCATTTTCGTCGTAAAGAACGCCGCCATCCGGCAGCTTCCTTGAATTCATTCCGTAATCTCCGCCACATCGGGCGTTTGCCAGGCAAGATGCTGGCCGCCGTCGAGGGCAATCATTTGGCCGGTGATGGAGGGCGTATCATAGAGGAAGCGGATCGTCCGTCCGAATTCGCCGAATCCCGGCCCCGCCTTCATGATAAGGCCGTCCACCTGCTGCTGGAAGTCCTCTTCGCTCTGTCGCGCACTACGAACCGTCGGCCCAGGCCCGAGCGCGTTGACGCGAATGCGTGGCGCGAAGCTCTGCGCCATCGTCTGCGTCGCAGTCCAAAGCGCCGCCTTGGACAATGTATAGGAATAGAAGCCCGGATTGAGTGCCCAAACACGCTGGTCGATGATGTTGACGATCAGTCCCGCAGCGCTCTTCGGCAGCTGTTCGGCAAAGGCGGCGGACAATATGGAGGGCGCGCGCACGTGCAGCGCGAAATGATCGTCCCAGGCTGCAGCGTCAAAGTGGTGCGCCGAATCATTGTGGAAGGCCGAGGCGTTGTTGACGAGCAAATCGAGCGGTCCAAGCGCCTCAAACGCCTTTTTTATCAGTCCGTTGGTGGCTTCGACATTCTTCAAATCGGCGTGAAGCGCGATCGCGGTTTTGCCCTCTCGCCGCAATTCCGCCGCAAAATTTTCCGCCTCGGCGATGGAACCATTCGCGTGGATCGCAACCGAGAAGCCGCTCGCTGCAAGATCTTCGACTATCGCACGGCCTATTCTCTTGGCCGACCCTGTCACCAACGCTGTTCGAAGTCTTGTCTCGCTCAAAATCCTGCCTCTTCATCCCGCAAATCTCTGCGGTGCTTATATAGGCGGCCGATCAGATCTTATAAATAGGCGTCTTGATTGCGCACAGAACTTGGATATTGTGCGTATTATTTAAGAATATAATTCGATAAAATAAGTATTCATGATTTAACGCTTGGTTAGGGTTAATGAAGTGTTTGTTGCGATAAAGCAACATCGAATTTCAGCCACCCCTAAGCCACAATCAAATCACATTTTGGCTCTTCCAAATCCTCATTTGCGCATCAATTTCCCTCTCGATCCGAAAGGGACATGCGTAATTGCTCGCGAATGCTTCACGTTAACACAGTTGATGAAGGGCGCGGGTTCGATAAGGAGATGAGTATGCGTACGTTTATTGCTAGCCTGTTGGTTTCGACCGTTGCCCTTGGTGGCTTTTCCGCTGCTTACGCGGCCGATGCCGTCGATCAGATCCCGGAAGCTCCGGTTGCCCAGAACGATGTTGCCCCGACGGGCAACTGGCAGGGCTTCTACCTCGGTGGCGCCGGCACCTACAACATGGGCGGCTTCGCTCACGACTACAACGCGCGCGCTTTCGGCGGTCAGATCTACAGCGGCTACAACTGGCAGCAGGGCCAGATCGTATACGGTGTCGAAGGTGACATCGGCTACTCCGGCGCTGACGGCGCTGTCGACGGCGGCACTGCCAAGAACGAAGTCAACGGCTCGATCCGCGGCCGTATCGGTTACGACCTGAACCCCTTCCTGCTCTATGGTACGGCTGGTCTGGCCGCCACCAAGAACAAGTTCAGCAACGCCGCTGGTTCTGACAGCGACAGCGCGCTGGGTTACACGGTCGGCGCCGGTGCCGAAGCCATGGTGACCAACAACATCACGGCTCGTATCGAATACCGCTACACCGACTACCAGAAGAACGACTTCAACGTCGGCGGCGCGAACATCTCGCGCGGTTATGACGAGCACAGCGTCAAGGTCGGTATCGGCATGAAGTTCTGATCAGCCGATCAGCTAATGAAAAAAGCCGGGGCATCGCTCCGGCTTTTTTGTTGCGTTTCGTTTGGTCGGGCCGTCATTCCCCCTTGGGGAAGTCCGTCGACACCGCGAGTTCCCGCCATGCGGCCAGTTCCTCGGCAACGCTCGCATTCTTTTGCTCGATCGCAGCCACTGTGTCGCTGCCGAAGGGCATGCGCAGCGGCGGATTGTCGGAATGCGCCAGCGTGATCATCGCCTTGGCGAAGCGGGCAGGGTCGCCTGGCTGCTGGTGGTTATGGCTGGCGGCAAAGTCGCGCATCGCTCCCACAGGTGTCTCGGCGTAATCGGCGATCGAACTTGGGCTGACCGAAAGCGAGGTTTCGTCGAGGAAGTCGGTGCGGAAGAAGCCGGGTTCGACGACGGTCGCCTTGATGCCGAGCGGCGCGACTTCGGCGGCAAGCGCCTCCGTCAGTCCTTCGACCGCGAACTTGGTCGAGCAATAGACGCCCCAGCCGGCATGCGAGACATAGCCGCCGATCGACGAGATGTTGAGGATGTGGCCGGAACGCTGGCGGCGCATATGCGGCAGCACCGCGCGCGTCACCTTCAGCAGGCCGAAGACATTGGCCGCGTAGAGCTTCTCGATCTCGTCGTTGGTCGCCTCTTCGACGGCACCCAGCAGGCCGAAGCCGGCATTGTTGAGCAGGATATCGATCCGGCCGAAGCGCTTGACGGCCTGCTCGGCGGCGGCGTGCGCCGAGGCTTCATCCGTCACATCAAGCGCGACCGCCAAGAGATTCGAATGATTCTGGAATTTCTCCTGCAGACCTTTCGGATTGCGCGCCGTGGCGACGACCGCGTCACCGGCATTGAGAGCTTCCTGGGTGATAAGGGCGCCGAAACCGCGCGACGCACCAGTGATAAACCAAACACGCATGACGTTTTCCTTTCGGGTTGTGATTTGCTGACACCCCGAAACTAGCCTATGGGCATAGATGAGAGAATTTACCTTCTACTCCATGAGCTAGTGAGAAATACTCATCAATGAAGCGTGTGCGCTCGACCGATCTCGCCATTTTCCTGGCGATCGCCAATCACCGAAGCTTTCGCAAGGCCGCCGTCGAGCTCGCCGTCACGCCTTCGGCGCTGAGCCACGCGCTGAGAGCGATCGAAGAGCGGCTGGAAGTCCGCCTCGTCAACCGGACCACCCGTGGCGTGGCGCTGACGGAGGCAGGCGAGCGCCTCTTCGATCGCATCCGCCCGGCCTTCCTGGATATCGACGCCGCACTTGAAGATCTCGACACTTTCCGCGGCCAGCCCTACGGCAAGCTGCGCATCAACGCGCCACGCGCTGCAGCCAAGCTCGTGCTGCTGCCGATCGTCTCGCGTTTCCTGAAAGCTCATCCGTCCGTCGAGGTCGATATCGTCATCGACGATGCACTTATCGATATGGTCTCGTCAGGCTTCGATGCCGGCATACGCTTCGGCGAAAGCATCGCGGCGGATATGATCGCGATCCCGATCGGTCCGCGTCACAGCTTCGCGGTCGTCGGTACGCCGGGCTATTTCGAGGGCAGGGGCAGGCCGCAGACGCCGCATGATCTGAAAGACCACGTCTGCATCCGGTTCCGCTTTGCCGGCGGCGCCTTCTATCATTGGGAATTCGAACGCGGCGGCATCGAGTTGGAGATCGAGGTGCGGGGCCCGCTGACGCTAGGCGACCAAGACATCATGCGCGACGCCGTGTTGCAGGGCGACGGGCTGGGCTACCTGTTCGAGGATCAGGTGCGTGACGAGATCGAGACTGGCAAATTGGTGCGGGTGCTTGAGGATTGGTGCCCCTATTATCCGGGCTTCTTCCTCTATTATCCGAGCCGCCGGCAATTGCCGACGGCGCTGCGCGCCTTCATCGATTTCGTGAAAGCGGAGCGCGATCGCGCTCAGCCCTGAGGCTTGAGCTCCGCATAGGCGGGGAACTTCTTCTCGAAGGTCCTGAGCCAGCCGATCAGTTCGGAGTGCTCGGCTTCCCACTGGCCGTGGAAACGCAGATCGAGATAACCCAGCGTTGCCGCCAGCGCGAAGTGGCCGCCATGCAGCTTCTTGCCGATCTTCGGCAGGTGAACGCTCAGGTGATTGAGGCCGCTCACGACCTTCTTCCACTGCCGGTCGATCCAAGGCTGGTGGATCTTCTCCTCGTCGCGGAAGCGGCGCTCGTAGACGATGGCGAGCAGGCAGTCGCAGATGCCGTCGCAGAGCGCTTCCAGCACTTCGGCTTCCGTCCGCTTGCCGTTCTTCGACGGATAGAGCTGCTTGCCCTTCAGCCGGCCGAAATAATGCATGATAGCGACGCTGTCGAAGACCGAAACACCGTCATCCGTCAGCACGGTCGGGATCTTCCCGAGCGGGTTGTTGTCGACAAGGATCGCCGGCCCGGCATTAGTGTCGACGCGGATCTCGGTCGCGTCGAGTTCGAGATAGCGCGCGGCCATCCGGACCTTGCTGGAATAGGGGGAGGCGGGCGCGCAGAGGATCTTCATCGTCGGTCTCTTTCAAAATGCCGGGCAACTTACTTGGAATGTGGCCGGACTATTTCGCGCCGGAAAGAGTCGGTCAATCCTCTTTCACGGCCTTGTTTTCACCGCGCAGCCAGAACGCCCGGTGCGAGGCATAGCGGTCCTGCGCCATATGATCCTTCAGCGCCGGCAGCAGCTGGTGCAGCTCGTCCTTCAGCGTATAAGGCGGGTTGACGATGATCAGCCCGGAGCCGGTCAGTCCGGTCACCATCCCGCGGTCGCTGCGCACGGTGAGCTCGGCGCAGAGTGTCTTCGGAATATCGAGTGCCTGCAGCGCCTCGTGGAATTCCTTGATCGGCGCGCCCTTCTTGATCGGATACCACAGGCAGTATGTGCCACCGGGAAAGCGGCGATAGGCCTTGGCGAGGCCGTCGACCAGCCGCTCATACTCGCCACCTTCCTCGAAGGGCGGATCGACAAGCACGATGCCGCGCTTTTCCTTCGGCGGCAGATGTGCGCCGAGCGACAGCCAGCCGTCGAGCTCGGTGATGCGGGCATGATGATCGCCCTCGAAAAGGCGATGCAGCCGCTGGTAATCTTCGGGATGCAGCTCCATTGCCGATAGCCGGTCCTGCGGCCTGAACAGCATGCGCGAAAGCTTCGGCGAGCCGGGATAGTAGCGCATGCCGCCATCGGGATTGAGCTCGCGGATCGCGGTCAGATAGGGCTCGAGCAATTCGGCCACCTGCGGCGAAAGCTCGGCCTCCATGATCTTGCCGATCCCTTCGCGCCATTCACCTGTTTTCTGCGCCTCTTCCGAGGAGAGATCGTAGAGCCCGATGCCGGCATGCGTATCGAGCACGCGGAAGCCCGCATCCTTCTTCTGCATGTAGCGGACGAGACGCGCGAGAACCGCGTGCTTCAGGACATCGGCAAAGTTGCCCGCATGGTAGATGTGGCGGTAGTTCATTTTCGCTGATGCCTACATGAATTCGCGTGGGGGACGTCGTTTCCGGCTTTTGGCCGGTTTCCGGTTGGAATATAGAAACTCCATGAACATTGCGACCCCCATCGAAGCCAAATCCCCGAAGTCCTCCATCCGGATCGGCCACACCGCCTGTCCGCACGACTGTCCCTCCACCTGCGCGCTGGAAGTGGAGGTCAATGATGATGGCAGGATCGGCCGCGTGCGCGGGGCAAACGACCACAGCTACACCTCGGGCGTCATCTGCGCCAAGGTCGCCCGATACGCCGAGCGCCTCTATCATCCCGATCGTTTGATGCACCCGCTACGCCGCAAGGGCGCCAAGGGGGCGGGAGAGTGGCAGCAGATATCCTGGGACGCCGCGCTGGATGCAATCGCCGAAGCCTTCGTGAAGGCTGAGGCGAAGGACGGCAGCGAGGCGATCTGGCCCTATTATTACGCCGGCACCATGGGTTGGGTACAGCGCGACAGCATCGACCGTCTGCGCCACGCCAAGCGCTATTCCGGCTTCTTCTCGTCGATCTGCACCAACCCGGCATGGACCGGCTTCACCATGGCGACCGGCGTCCTCAGAGGCCCGGATCCGCGCGAAATGGCGCGCACCGACTGCGTCGTCATCTGGGGCACCAATGCGGTCGCCACGCAGGTCAACGTCATGACGCACGCGATCAAGGCGCGCAAGGAACGCGGCGCCAAGATCGTCGTCATCGATATCTACGACAGCCCGACGATGAAGCAGGCCGATCTGGCGCTGATCCTCAAGCCGGGCACCGATGCAGCGCTCGCCTGCGCCGCCATGCACATTGCCTTCCGCGACGGCTATGCCGACCGCGCCTACATGGCGAAATACGCCGACGATCCCGCTGGCCTCGAAGCGCACCTGAAAACCAAGACGCCGGAATGGGCCGCCGCCATCACCGGGCTTTCGGTCGAGGAGATCGAAGCCTTCGGCAAGCTCGTCGGCACGACGAAGAAGACCTTCTTCCGCCTCGGCTACGGCTTCACCCGCCAACGCAACGGCGCGGTCGCCATGCACGCGGCGGCCTCGGTCGCAACCGTCCTCGGCTCCTGGCAATATGAGGGCGGCGGCGCCTTCCACTCGAACAGCGACATCTTCCGCATGAACAACGCGGAACTGACTGGCAAGTCGATGAAGGATGCAGACATCCGCATGATCGACCAGTCGCAGATCGGCCGCGCCTTGACGGGCGATGCCGTGGCTCTGCGCCATCGCGGCCCCGTCACCGCCATGCTGATTCAGAACACCAACCCTGTTAATATCGCGCCCGAGCAACGGCTGGTGAAGTGCGGTTTCGCCCGCGACGATCTCTTCGTCGCCGTCCACGAGCAGTTCATGACCGATACCGCCGAGATGGCCGATATCGTCATCCCCGCCACCATGTTCGTCGAGCATGACGACATCTATCGCGCCGGCGGCCAGAACCACATACTGCTCGGCCCCAAGCTGGTCGAGCCGCCGGAAACGGTGCGCACCAATCTCTTCGTCATCGAGGAACTCGCCAAGCGCCTCGGCGTCGCCGATCGTCCCGGCTTCGGCTTCACGGCGCGCGAGATGATCGACCGCGTTCTCCAATCGAGCGAACTGCCCGGCTACGACCATTTCCTCGAGCACAAATGGTTTGACCGTCAGCCTGATTTCGACGACGCGCATTTCATCAACGGCTTCGCCCATCCCGACGGCCGCTTCCACTTCCGCCCAGACTGGCGCAACCAGCCGGCGCCGAACCGCCCGCCGGAAGCCGTCGGCCTGCTCGGCCCCTATCCGGAGCTGCCGCCGTTCCCGGATCAGGTCGACGTGATCGAAGTGGCCGATGCCGAGCACCCGTTCCGCCTCGCCACATCGCCCGCCCGCAACTTCCTGAACTCCAGCTTCGCCGAGACCAAGACCTCGCGGCAGAAGGAGGGGCGGCCGGAGCTGATGATCAATCCCGTTGATGCGGAAGCCCAAGACATTGCCCACGGCGACCTCGTCCAGGTCGGCAACGCCAGAGGCGAAGTGCGCCTGCACGCCAAGCTGACGACCGAGGTCAAGCCGGGCGTGTTGATCGCCGAGGGCCTGTGGCCGAACAAGGCGCATGTGGATGGAGAGGGCATCAACGTTTTGACCGGCGCCGACCCTGTCGCGCCCTATGGCGGCGCGGCCGTCCACGACAACAAGGTTTGGCTTCGCAAGGATGCGGCATGACGAAATTTGAAAAGGCGAAGGCCGAGATCATCCAGGAAAGGACGCTCTCGGATGGCTGGACGCGGCTCAGCACCTACGAGGTCGATTACACCAACTCCGACGGCGAAACGCACCGCATCCATCGCGAGATCTACCACCGCACTCCCGCCGCCACGATCCTGCTGCACGACCCCAAGCGCGATACCGTCGTTCTCGTCCGCCAGTTCCGTCTGCCCGTCTATCTCCATGGCGAGCCGGCCTGGATGCTGGAGACGCCGGCCGGCCTGCTCGACGGCGACGAGCCGGAAGCCGCCATCCGCCGCGAAGCCATCGAGGAAACCGGCTTCCGCGTCCGCGACGTGCGCTTCTTGTTCAAGGCCTATAGCTCCCCCGGCGCCAACGCCGAACTCGTCCACTTCTTCGCGGCCTCGATCGACACGGAAGATCGCGTCTCCGAAGGCGGCGGGTTGGCTGAGGAGCACGAGGATATCGAAGTCGTCGAAATCCCTCTGGACGAAGCCATGCAGATGATCGCCAGCGGAGAGATCATAGACTTCAAGACGATCATTCTGCTGCAATGGGCGGCGCTGAACAGGGCTGCCTTGAATAAGCCCTGAGACGTTCATTCGCATGTCATGAATCGGGGCTATCGGCTCCTGCCTGTCATAATTGCCTGATATGAGGAGAAAGCCGATGTGGCTCAGCAATTTCACGATCGTTCTGCCGGATGAGGTCGTGAACAACGGCTCGGTTCGCATCGAGGATGGCGTCATCGCCGAGATCCGCCCGGAGACGGTCGCCAATGCCGCCATCGATGGCGAAGGTCGTCTGCTGATGCCGGGGTTCGTCGATCTCCACGGCGACATGATCGAGCGCGAGATCGCGCCGCGCCCCAACGCCATGATGCCGATCGGCTTCTCCATCCACGAACTCGACAAGAAGCTCGCCGCCCACGGCGTGACGACCGCCTATGCCGCCGTCTCCTTCGCAACTGAAAGCGTCTATGGCCATGTCCGTTCGCTGGAAACCACCTGCGCCGTCATCGAGGGTGTGAGCCGCTTCAAGAATGACCTCCTGATCGATCACCGCGTCCACGCGCGCTATGAGATCACCAATGTCGGCGCGGCCCCGGCACTCGAAAAGCTGCTCGATGCCGGCCATGTCGATATGGTCTCGCTGACCGATCACACACCGGGGCAAGGCCAGTATAACGACATCCAGAGCTATATTCTGAGCATGGCCGAACGCCGGGCCATCTCCGAGGAAATGGCTGCCGAAATGGTCGCCAAGCGCATCGCCATGCGTGACAATCCCGAGATCGAGACCAGGCTTCGCCACATCGTCGACCTGTCGCTGCGCCACAAGCTGTCGCTCGCCTCGCATGACGACGACAGCGCCGAGAAGGTGGCTGAGATGCATGCGATGGGCGTCACGATCAGCGAATTCCCGGTAACGCTGCCGGCAGCCGAAGAGGCACGCCGCCGTGGCCTCTGGACGCTAATGGGCGCGCCGAATGCGCTGCGCGGCCAGTCGATGTCGGGTAATCTGAGCGCGCTCGATGCCGCCCGCGCCGGCGTCCTCTCCGTCATCGCCGCCGACTATCACCCGGCCGCCTTCGTTCCCGGCATCTTCAAGATCGCGGAGGCCACCAATCTGCCGATCGCTGTCGCCATGGCAACCAAAAACGCCGCCCGCTCCGCCGGGCTCACCGACCGCGGCGAAATCGCCATCGGCCAGCGTGCCGATCTGGTTGTCGTGGAAGCCGGCGACATCCACCGCATCCGCGCCACCTTCCGCGGCGGCCGCTTCGTCTACAGCGACGGCACGCTGCACCAGCCGCGGGCGATCGCGGCGTAAGGGTTGACTGAAAAGATTTGGGCCCGATAACGGGCCCAATTTCATATGCTAATCTGCTTCTCTAGTTAGGCTTTGGTGCCGATGAGCGAGATAACCTTGCCGTCTGCGGCTGACGCTGCACTGTCACCAATGCCAACAGCCTTGCCATCCTTCATCGCCACCTTCCCCTCGGCAAACAGCCTAAGCGCCTGCGGATAAATCTGGTGCTCGACGGTGAGCACGCGCGCCGCCAGCGCATCAGCGGTGTCGTCGGAGAGTACAGGCACAGCCGCCTGGCCGATGACGGGGCCTTCATCCATGCCCTCGGTGACGAAATGCACCGTGCAGCCGGCGATCCGCATGCCGGCGTCGATGGCGCGCTGGTGCGTGTGCAAGCCTGGGAACAGCGGCAGCAGGGAAGGGTGGATGTTGATCATCTTCCCCTCGTAGCGCTGGATGAATGTGCCGCTCAGTAGCCGCATGTAGCCCGCCAGGCAGAGAATGTCGGGCGACAGCGCGTCCAGCGCTGCGAAGATCGCCTCCTCGTGCGCTTCCTTGCTGGCGTAGTCCTTGCGCGAAAAGGCGAAGGTCGCGATGCCCTCGGCTGATGCCTTGGCAAGGCCACCGGCATTCGGCTTGTCAGAGATCACGCCGACGATTTCGGCCGGGAAATCCTCAGCCTTCGCGGCGGCGACCAGCGCCATCATGTTGGAGCCGCCGCCGGAGATGAAGACGACGACGCGTTTGCGCGGAGACGTCATATGGCGAGCGTGCCCTTGTAGAGCGTGCCGTGAGCGCCTTCAGCGCGGGCGATCATCCGGCCGAGCCGCACGACGCTTTCGCCCTGGGCTTCCAGCGCCGAGATGACGGTGTCGGCATTCTCGGCGGAGACGACGGCGATCATGCCGATGCCGCAGTTGAAGGTGCGCAGCATCTCGTTTGCTTCCACGCCGCCGGTCTTCGACAGCCAGGAAAACACGGCCGGAACCTTGACGGCGGTGAGATCGATCTCGGCGGCGAGGTGCTTCGGCAGAACGCGCGGAATGTTTTCAGGGAAGCCGCCGCCGGTGATATGCGCCAGCGCCTTGATAGCCCCGGTCTCGCGGATGACGCTCAAGAGCTGCTTCACATAGATGCGGGTAGGCGTCAGCAGGGCTTCGCCAAGCGTCTTGCCGTCAGCAAACGGTGCCGGCGCATCCCAGGCGAGGCCGGAAAGGCCGACGATCTTGCGCACCAGCGAGAAGCCGTTGGAGTGAACGCCCGAGGAGGCGAGGCCGAGGATGACGTCGCCTTCGCCGATATCGCCCGAGGGCAGCAGCTTGCCGCGCTCGGCCGCACCCACGGCAAAGCCGGCCAGATCGTAATCGCCGGAGGAATACATGCCCGGCATCTCGGCGGTCTCGCCGCCGATCAGCGCACAGCCCGCGTCGCGGCAGCCGGCGGCAATGCCTTCGACGATCGCCGCACCCTGGTCGGGATCGAGCTTGCCGGTCGCGAAGTAGTCGAGGAAGAACAGCGGCTCGGCGCCCTGGACCACGAGATCATTGACGCACATGGCCACGAGGTCGATGCCGACGGTGTCGTGATAATCAGCATCGATCGCGATCTTCAGCTTGGTGCCGACGCCGTCATTGGCGGCAACGAGAACAGGATCGGTGAAGCCAGCGGCCTTGAGGTCGAACAGGCCGCCGAAGCCGCCGATTTCGCCATCCGCGCCGGGGCGGCGGGTCGAGCGTACGGCGGGCTTGATCTTTTCGACGAGAAGGTTGCCAGCGTCGATATCCACGCCTGCATCGCTATAGGTGAGACCGTTTTTTCCGGACTGGCTCATACTGCTCTCCGATGGCTGTCGTCGGGCGGGAAATATCCCCGCGTCACATGCGGGTCGCAATTGCATGACAGGGGCCTTTATGCAAGGCGTTGCGTGGCAAAAGCCCCAATTTCCCGCTCTTTTGAACGGAGCTTCTGGGAAATTGGACGCTGGGGTTGACCATTCTCGCGGGTGCATCCTATGTGGCTCGCAGGCCGTATCGCTGCGATGCGGCAAATACCGACGTTCGATCAGCGGAGAACATGATGCCACACCAGGTTAGCGGCGCCGGTCTGAAGCGCCAGGTTATCTTCTGGCTGTTCGTGCTCGCCGCCTTCATCGCCTTCCTCCTGGTGTTCAGCTCCATCCTGCTGCCGTTCCTGGCCGGCATGGCGATCGCCTATTTCCTCGACCCGGTCGCCGACCGACTGGAGAGGCTCGGCCTCAGCCGCCTGATGGCGACCATCGTCATCCTGATCGCCTTCGTCATCCTGATCGTGCTGGCGCTGATGATCCTGATTCCGATCCTTGCCAGCCAGTTCGCCGATTTCGCCGGCCGTCTGCCGGGTTATATCGATCAGCTGCAGACCTTCATTGCCAAGCAGCAGAACTCGATGCTGCCGGATTGGATCAAGAACCAGCTCGGCACGATCAAGAACAATTTCTCGGAAATCCTGTCTCAAGGCTTCGGCCTGCTCACCGGGCTGTTCAGCCAGGTCTGGAGCTCCGGACTTGCTGTCGTCAACGTGATCTCGCTGATGGTCGTGACACCTGTTGTCGCCTTCTACATGCTGCTGGATTGGGACCGCATGGTCGCCAATATCGACAAGTATGTGCCGCGCGACTACGTCGCCAACGTCCACCAGATCATGCGCGAGATCGACCAGGCGATCGCCGGCTTCATTCGCGGGCAGGGGTCTCTCTGCCTCATCCTCGGCATCTGGTATGCGGTCGGCCTGTCGCTGGTGGGGCTGAACTTCGGCCTGCTGATCGGCCTCTTCGCCGGCATGATCAGCTTCATTCCCTATGTAGGCTCAACGGTCGGCTTGATCGCTGCAGTCGGTGTGGCGCTCGTGCAGTTCTGGCCTGACTATATCTGGGTCGGCGCGGTTCTCGCGGTCTTCTTCAGCGGCCAGTTCATGGAAGGCAACATCCTGCAGCCGAAGCTCGTTGGTCACAGTGTTGGCCTGCATCCGGTCTGGCTGATGTTCGCGCTGTTTGCTTTCGGCGCGCTGTTCGGCTTCGTGGGGCTTCTGGTCGCCGTGCCGGCCGCTGCTGCCGTCGGCGTCCTTGTTCGCTTTGCGCTTTCGCGGTATCTTGAGAGCGACCTGTATGCGGGCGAGGCGAAGGCCACCCCGGTACGGAAGACAAAAGCTGGCCCGAAATGACTGACGTGAAAAACGCTGACTCAAGGCGCAAGCCCGTGGAGCAGCTCCCCTTGGCCTTTTCTCATGATGCCGCGACCGGTCGTGACGATCTGCTGATCTCCGAGCGACTGGCGGCGGCTGTCGAGATCGTCGATGCCTGGCCGAATTGGCCGTCGCCCGTCGTCATCCTTGCCGGCCCGGTCGGATCGGGCAAGTCGCACCTCGCCAATATCTGGAAGGATCACAGCGGCGCCACGCTCATCCACCCGAAGGTCGGCGCCAACGCCGCCGTCGATGCGGCCAACGGTCCGGTGCTCTTCGAGGATGTCGATCGCCTCGGCTTTAACGACACCGAACTGTTTCACGTCATCAACAGCGTGCGCGAAAACGGACACAGCCTGCTGATGACCAGCCGGCTATGGCCGATGTCCTGGCCGGTCGAGCTGGCCGATCTGCGCTCGCGCCTGAAGGCGGCGACCGTCGTCGAGATCGGCGAGCCGGACGAGGAATTGCTGTCGCAGGTCATCGTCAAGCTGTTTGCCGATCGCCAGCTTTATATAGATGACAAACTGGTGCTCTATATTGTCGTCAGGATGGAGCGATCGCTGAACGCCGCGCAGACGATCGTCGAGCGGCTGGACAGGTTGGCCCTCTCAAGAGGCACCAAGATCACGCGCGCGCTCGCCGCCGAAGTGTTGAATGAATTGGGCAATTCCGATCCGGCTGATTGACTGTCACAGTTCCGTCGTGAAACTGATATATTCGGCTTGGCGCAATCATGAGGGGACGATCGAACGATGGACAGTGCAGTCGCGGGAAACCAGGAAACGGCTCCCGAAACCAAGGCGAACGTTCCTCCGCTTGAAGAACTGCTCTCCAGCCCCGAGCGCTTCATCAACCGCGAATTTTCCTGGCTGCAGTTCAATCGCCGCGTTCTCGAAGAGACGCTGAATACCGAGCATCCGCTGCTCGAGCGCGTTCGCTTCCTGTCGATCTCGGCCGCCAACCTCGACGAATTCTTCATGGTGCGCGTTGCCGGTCTCGAAGGGCAGGTGCGTCAGAACATCGTTGTGCGCACGCCCGACGGCAAGACGCCGGCCGAGCAGCTCGAATCCATCCTGCAGGAAATCGACAATCTGCAGATGGAGCAGCAGGCCTCGCTGGCCGTGCTACAGCAATATCTCGCCAAGGAAGACATCCTGATCGTCCGCCCAGGCGCGCTCAGCGAGAGCGATCGCAACTGGCTTGCGACCGAATTCGAGCAGGCGATCTTCCCGGTGCTGACGCCCCTCTCGATCGACCCGGCGCACCCGTTCCCCTTCATTCCCAATCTCGGCTTCTCGATCGGCCTGCAGCTGGTCAGCAAGAATGGCCGCGAGCCGATGACGGCGCTGCTGCGCCTGCCGCCGGCACTCGATCGTTTCGTTCGCCTGCCAGATGACGGCAACACGATCCGCTACATCACGCTCGAGGACGTCGCCAACATCTTCATCTACCGGCTCTACCCGGGCTATGAGGTGCAGGGTTCCGGTACGTTCCGCATCATCCGCGACAGCGATATCGAAGTCGAGGAAGAGGCGGAAGATCTCGTCCGCTTCTTCGAAACCGCGCTGAAGCGCCGCCGCCGCGGGTCGGTCATCCGCCTCGAAACCGATTCCGAAATGCCGGCGTCGCTGCGACAGTTCGTGGTGCAGGCAACCAACGTGCCCGATAACCGCGTGGCCGTTCTGCCGGGCCTGCTGGCGCTGAACACGTTGTCCGAGATCACCAAGGCGCCGCGCGACGATCTGCGCTTCCCCTCCTACAACGCGCGATTTCCCGAACGCGTCCGCGAACACGCCGGCGATTGCTTCGCCGCCATTCGCGAAAAGGACATGGTGGTTCACCACCCCTACGAGTCCTTCGACGTGGTGGTCCAGTTTCTGCTCCAGGCTGCGCGCGATCCTGACGTACTGGCGATAAAGCAGACGCTCTACCGCACGTCCAACGACAGCCCGATCGTCCGCGCGCTGATCGACGCGGCCGAATCCGGCAAGTCGGTCACTGCGCTTGTCGAGCTGAAGGCGCGTTTCGACGAGGAAGCCAACATCCGCTGGGCGCGCGACCTCGAACGCGCCGGCGTGCAGGTGGTCTTCGGCTTCATCGAGTTGAAGACCCACTCGAAGATGTCGCTGGTCGTTCGCCGCGAAGAGGGCAAGCTGCGCAGCTACTGCCACCTCGGCACCGGCAACTATCACCCGATCACCGCGAAGATTTATACCGACCTGTCGTTCTTCACCTGCAATCCTGTCATTGCCCACGACATGGCCAATATCTTCAACTTCATCACCGGCTATGGCGAGCCGGAGGAGAGCATGAAGCTCGCCGTATCGCCCTATACGCTGCGCTCGCGCATCCTTCGTCACATCAACGAAGAGATCAAGCACGCCAAGAACGGCGCGCCGGCGGCCATCTGGATGAAGATGAACTCGCTCGTCGATCCCGAAATCATCGACGCGCTCTATACGGCGAGCCACGCCGGCGTCGAGATCGATCTCGTCATCCGCGGCATCTGCTGCTTGCGCCCGCAGGTTCCCGGCCTGTCGGAAAACATCCGCGTCAAGTCGATCGTCGGCCGCTTCCTCGAGCACAGCCGTATCTTCTGCTTCGGCAACGGTCACGGCCTGCCATCGGATAAGGCGCTGGTCTACATCGGCTCCGCCGACATGATGCCGAGGAACCTCGATCGTCGCGTCGAAACGCTGGTTCCGCTCATCAATCCGACCGTGCATGAGCAGGTTTTGTCACAGATCATGCTTGGCAACCTCATTGACAATCAACAAAGCTACGAGATATTGGCCGACGGGACGTCAAGGCGCATGGAGGTGCGCAAGGGCGAGGAGCCGTTCAACGCGCAACAGTATTTCATGACCAATCCCAGCCTTTCGGGCCGTGGTGAAGCGTTGAAATCCAGTGCGCCAAAGCTGATCGCCGGCCTTCTTTCCGGCCGCACGAAACGATAAAACTGGACCTGCATGGTTGAATCAGAAGCCCAGGGGCGCCTTCCAGGGATTGCCCCGGTCTCCGTTGTCGATATCGGGTCGAACTCGATCCGTGTGGTCATCTATGAAGGCTTGTCGAGATCGCCCACGATCCTTTTCAACGAAAAGGTTCTCTGCGGTCTCGGTAAGGGCATAGCGCTCACAGGCAAGATGGACGAGGCCAGCGTCGAACGTGCGCTTTCCGCTCTGCATCGCTTCAAGGCGCTGTCCCATCAGGCACGCGCGGCCACCATGTACGTGCTGGCGACGGCTGCTGCCCGCGAGGCCTCGAATGGCCCGGATTTCATTCATCGTGCCGAAACCATCCTGCAGCGCAAGGTGCGCGTTCTCTCGGGCGAAGAAGAAGCCAAGTTCTCCGCGCTCGGCATCGTCAGCGGCTTCTACACGCCAGATGGTATCGCCGGTGACCTGGGCGGTGGTTCGCTGGAACTGATCGACATCAAGGGCAAGGAACTCGGCCAGGGCGTGACGCTGCCGCTCGGCGGCCTGCGCCTGTCGGAATATGCTGGCGGCTCGATGGAAAAGGCCCGCACCTTCGCCCGCAAGCACGTGAAGACCATATCCAAGCTTCTGGCCAAGGGCGAGGGACGGACGTTCTACGCCGTGGGTGGCACCTGGCGAAACATCGCCAAGCTTCACATGGAGATGACCAACTATCCGTTGCACATGATGCAGGGCTACGAGATCTCGCTCGAACAGATGATGCTGTTTCTCGACCAGGTCGATGCAGCAAGGGACTCCAAGGACCCCGCCTGGATGGCGGTTTCGAAGTATCGCCGCGCATTGCTGCCCTTCGGCGCGATTGCGATGAAGGAAGTGCTGAGCGTCATGAAGCCCTCGGTGATCTCCTTCTCAGGGCAGGGCGTGCGTGAAGGCTATCTCTACTCGCTTCTCTCCGAAAGCGAACGCCGTGCCGATCCGCTGCTGGAAGCGGCTCGCGAACTGGCGATCCTGCGTGCCCGCTCGCCCGAACATGCCCGCGAGCTCTCGGAATGGACCGGCCGGATGATGCCGTTCTTCGATATCTTGGAGACGCCGGAAGAAGCCCGTTATCGCCAGGCCGCCTGCCTGCTCGCTGACATCAGCTGGCGCGCCCATCCCGATTATCGCGGCCTGCAGGCGCTGAACATCATCGCTCACACGTCCTTCGTCGGCATCAGCCATCCCGGCCGAGCCTTCATCGCGCTCGCCAATTACTACCGCTTCGAAGGCCTGCACGACGACGGCGCGACCAGCCCGCTGGCAACGATCGCGACGCCGCAATATGTCGAGCGCGCCAAGCTGCTCGGCGGCATGCTGCGAGTGGTCTACCTGTTCTCGGCCTCGATGCCCGGCATCGTCCGCAACCTGACCTTCCGCAAGTCCAACGATCCCGATCTCGACCTCGAATTCGTGGTGCCCTCGGAGTATCGCGATTTCGCCGGCGAGCGCCTCGAAGGCCGCCTGCAGCAGCTTGCGAAGCTCACCAACAAGCGCCTGGCGTTCCGCTTCGAATAGCGCTGCCGCCGTTCAATTCCATCCAAACAAAACGGCCCCCGCTCTTTCGAACGGGGGCCGTCTTGATTTCGAGCGCTGCTTACTTGGCGTTCAGCAGTTCGCCGACTTCGAGCAGGCTGAACTCGTTGTCGTCAGCCTTGTCGACGGCGCGGCCGGCCGAGAAGGGCAGGTTGTTGTCGTTGCCGACCACGATATGGGTGGCATCGACGCGGTCGACGTTCTCGATCGTCACGAACGGCATGTCGTAGACGCCATCCTTGGTGCCGGCCTTCTTCTTGTTCTCAGGATCCTTGATATCGAGAAGGTCGATATAGCCGATCTTGCGTACGGCGCCGTTCACGTTGGCGTCGTTGAACTCGATCTTGTAGATGCGCTTCAGCTCGGCGGGAGCCTCGAAGCAATCGGCCTTCGGCTGCTTGGGATCGGCGCAGGCCTTGTCCTTGCTGCCGGCGCCGTTGTCACGCTCGATCACCAGCGCGGTGGTGTCGTCGAGCATGTTGAAGTCGCCGATCGCGATGCCCTTTTCTTCCAGCGGATAGAGCCAGCTGCGGCCGGTCCAGTTCTTGGCCGCCGTGTCGAACTCGATGATGCGCAGGCCCGTGCGGCCGTCGACCGCCTCGACCTTGCCGTCGTCCTGGAAGAGGGGGCCTTCGAGCAGGCCGTAGAGCTTGCTGCCGTCCTTCGACATCGCAAGGCCTTCGAAGCCACCGGAACGCTTCACGTTGAAGGCGGGCATCTTGGCGACCGGGTTTGCCGGGACCGAGAGCGTCGGGTGGTCGGGCGACAGCACCGGCTTGCCGTTGACGACGGTCGAAATCACGTCGGTCAGCTTGCCCTCGGTGTCGAACTTCAGGATGTAGGCGCCGAACTCCTCGCCGATCCAGAAGCCGTCGGCGACCGGCTGGATGGATTCGATATCGAAATCAGCACCTGTGAGGTAACGCTTCTCCACACCTTCAAGCACGATCGGGAAGGGAGCCTTCTTGTCGGGATCGGACAGGAACAGGTTCTTGACGACCTCGACCTTGCCGGTGGCCCAATCGAACTTCACCTGATGCAGGAAAAGCATGGCGTCGCTGGAGTTGGCCTTCGAGCCGAAGCCGTTGTCGGACAGCGTCCAGAACGTGCCGTCTTCCATGGTCTTGATGCCGGAGAAGCCCTGGATCGGCTGTCCGTCGAAGGGCAGCTTGAGGTCGGTCACGCGCGCGCCGTCCTTGCCCGGAACGGTGCCGAGCGCCTCGGTGCGCTTGCGATCCGGCGTCGTAAACTTGCCGGAGTGCTTGAGGAATTCGGGTGCATCGGCGGGAGCCGGCACCATGGTGTTCGCCGGCAAAATAGCCTGGCCGGCGAGCTTTGCGGGAAACTGCTGCTGGTCGGCCATGGCCGAACCGGCGATCAAAAGAACAAATGAAACAGAAGCAAGAAGAGCATTTTTCATCGAAACCCCCATGTGATGGAATGCGGGCTTCGATTAGCAGGCCTCTTATGTCGGCGCTTTGACACCCGCGTGAAGCTTTGGTGACGCTATGCGGTCGTCCGCCTTGACGAGGGAGATCACGCCGAGGCTCTGTCCGCGCCCCTTGACGGCGTGTTGCCCGAGATCCTCCGCCACAACCTTGGCCGGCAGCTGGATCCGCTGGGCGAGGTCGGTCGATATCAGCACCGAGCGGTTCAGCGTCTTGCAGAGCGATTCAAGCCGCGACGCGGTGTTGATCGTATCGCCGAAATACGTGATCTTGTGATGGTCGACGCCGATTTCCGCGGTGATGATGCTGCCGCCATGAAGCGCGGCGCGCAACCTCGGCACCTGCCCATAGGTCGTCAGCCAGCTCTCGGCATCCGCCTCGATCGCATTGATGATATCGAAGATGCAATTGACGCAGCGCGCGAATTTGACCCCGCGGTCGAGCGGCCAGGTAATGATGGCGGCATCGCCGACATAGTCGACAATCGTTCCCTTGTACTTGCGCACCGGCTCGGCAAAGGCCGCAAACAGCGAGCTCAGCATCTGCTGCGCGCGCAGATCGCCATGCTTCTCCGCGAAGGTCGTCGAATCGACAAGGTCGATGAAAAGAAACACCCGCTCTTCGCTGACCGGCTTGCGGTAGCGGCTGACGAGCATGCTGGTGAACACTTCGCGGCCCAGCAACTCGCGAACTCTGAGAACGAAAATCATCAGCGAGCACACGGCAAGCGCATAGAGAAAGGCGTTGAACGGCAGCACCACCATGTCGACCCAGGAATGGGGGATGACAATGCCCGTTCCCCATAGGGAAAGGCCGGCTGCCGCGAAGCCGATGCTCATCAGCACTTCGTAGATGAAAAGCTCCGCGAGGAAGAAGGTCAGCGTCGGCAGCGCCTCGACACGGTTGCGCAGTTCACGAAAGATCACCTTTCGCTCGAAGGCGATGATCGGCATGCCCATGCACAGGGCGAAGACGGCGCCGATGAGCGGGCGGCTGTCCTGGAAGAACATCACGCTGTAGAGCACGCCGCTTCCCGCCATGACGAGCATGATCAGAAGCCAGTTCTGGACTGGAGATACTTCTCTCATAAGGGTCTTTTCGTTCAGCCTTGGCCAGCGTGCGTCTCAAGCAATGTAGGCGCGCGAAAGCCCTTTCGGAAGGGGATTGGATATCCGTCCCGAAAAGATTTAGCTGAATGATTGGGCGCAGTTATGGCCTGAAATGAGGCGACGCAAAATTTGCGTCGCGACTTACAGAGCGACCGTCTCGACCTTCTTGCCGACGAAGCGCAACGCGACGTCGCCCTTGATCAGCTGCAAAGCGGGATCGCCGAACAGCTCACGACGCCAGCCGCGCAGCGCGCCCACATCGGCGTTTTCGCCCTCGGCGGCGATCTTGTCCAGATCCTCGCTGTTGGCGATCACCTTGGGCGCGACGCCGTGCTTTTCCGAGATCAGCTTCAACAGAACCTTCAGGAGCTCGGCTGCGGCCGCGGCTCCCTCCGGCGCCTGGGTCTGTCTCGGCGCATGCGGCATCTCGGCCTTCGGCAGCGCCAGGGCCGTATTCACTGCCTCGACGACGGCGGCGCCAGCCGACGACCGTTCCCAACCCTTCGGGATGGTGCGCAGGCGGCCAAGCGCTTCGGCGTCTTTCGGCTGCTGCTGGGCGATCTCGTAGATCGCGTCGTCCTTGATGACGCGCGAACGCGGCACGTTGCGGCTGCGTGCTTCACGCTCGCGCCACGCGGCCACGTATTTCAGCACGGCAAGTTCCTGCGGCTTGCGCAGGCGCATCTTCAGGCGCTGCCAGGCGTCGTCGGGATGAATGTCGTATGTCTCTTTCGCCTCGAGCACATCCATCTCCTCGGAGAGCCACAAGGAGCGGCCTTCGCGCTCGAGCTCTGCCTTGAGATAGAGGTAGACGTCGCGCAGATGCGTCACGTCGGCCAGTGCATAGTCGAGCTGCTTTTCGGAAAGCGGACGGCGGCTCCAGTCGGTGAAGCGCGACGACTTGTCGATCTGCACGCCCTTGGTGCGGCTGACCAGCTGGTCGTAGGAGACGGAATCGCCGAAGCCGCAGACCATTGCCGCAACCTGCGTGTCGAAGATCGGATGCGGAATGAGGCCGCCCCGGTTGTAGATGATTTCGATATCCTGGCGCGCGGCGTGGAACACCTTCAGCACGCTGGAATTGGCCATCAGCTCGAAGAAGGGTTTCAGGTCGAGACCCTTGGCCAGCGGATCGACAAGCACTTCCGTCGTCGGGCTCGCCATCTGGATCAAGCAAAGCTCCGGCCAGAACGTCGTCTCTCGCAGAAACTCGGTGTCGATAGTAATGAATTCTGACTTGGCCAGCTCGATGCAGGCCGCCTCCAAATCGGCGGTTGTTTCAATCATCTCAATTCATTCGCAGGATAGACATAGTTGAACCTTCCTTCTCCTTTCGGCCCAATATGTCAACCGCTACCGGCAAAGAGTGGTCAAACAACCCTGACATAACTCGTCATGCCGGTCTTCTGATGCTCGATGATGTGGCAATGCAACAGCCAATCGCCGAGATTGTCGGCCACGAAGGCAAGCTGCACCTTCTCGTCGGGCTGCACCAGATAGGTGTCGGTGACGAGCGGCATCACCTCCCGCGTGGACGATGAGAGCACCGTGAAGCTCATCCCGTGCAGGTGGATCGGATGCGTGTGCGGCGTCACGTTCTCCAGCTGCAGGATATAGCTCTTGCCGAGCTTCAGTTCCGAAAGCGGTGCGGTCGGGTCACTCGTGTCGCCCGGCCACGGCACCTTGTTGATGGCCCAGAAGCTGTAGCCCAGCGTCCCGCAGATGCTGTCGACGGGCGCATTCTCGGCGGTGGCGCTGAGCACGACCGAGATCTTCTCCGCCGTGGAGAGGTCCGCCTTCAAGACGAGATTCTCTGCAAGCGCTGCGAGATCGCCGACATTGCGCTTGAGCGAGGTGCCGACCGAACGCAGCTTGGCGATCGTTTTCGGCGTCGTCCCGCGAATGTCCTCGAGCGTCGCAACCGCGCCTTCGGAATCTGGCATGCGAACGGCAAGATCGAGCCGCTGGCCGGGACCGATCAGCAGCAGGTCGAGCGGGAAGCGCTTCGGTACCGGGTTGCCGTCGATCGCGATCACGGTCGCCTCGGCGCCTTCCATCTTCAGCGAGAAGATGCGTGTTACGTCGGTGACGGCGATGCGCAGGCGGATCAGGCCGCCGGCCGGCGCGTCATATTGCGGTTCCTGGTGCCAGTTCGCTGTGCGGACAGTTCCGTAGGTGCCGGTCTTCGCCGCATCGCGCGGCCGGAACGCGGCAATGAACTGGCCGTCGCCACCAAGCCGCCAGTCGCGCAGGTTCAGCACCACTTCGGAATCGAATGTCGGGTCGGCCGGATCGTCGACCACGATCACGCCGGTCATGCCCTGGCCCATCTGCGCCAGCGTGTTGCAGTGCGGATGATACCAGAACGTGCCGGCATCGGGCGGCGCGAAGGCGTAGTCGAAGCTGTCGCCGGTATAGACGTAGGGCTGCGTCATGAACGGCACGCCGTCCATCTTGTTGGGAATGCGCAGGCCATGCCAGTGAATGGTGGTGGGTTCGTCAAGCGTGTTGGTCAGCCGCGCCGCATAGGGCTTGCCCTTGGTCATCTTGAGCACGGGCGGCATCGCCGCACCGCCATGCGCGTCACCCCCCACAGCATCCCAAGTCATGATGTTCTTGGTCACGCCGGCGTCAGTCAGCGTTGCCTGCGTCTTCAGCGCTTTCAGCACTTGCGGCTCGGGTGCCGCCTCCGCCATGCCGAACTTGCCGGCGATGCCGATGCCTACGCCGTAAGCGCCGGCGACGGCGGAAGCCTTCAGAAGGTTGCGGCGGGTGAGGAGGGGCATGGCGGGACTCCGGAGAATGTCGATGTGTCCTCTTTAAAGTTGACCGCGACCTTCAGCAATATGCCTCGTGCAGCCGAACTGCCGCGGAGCTTGGCATATGATAAGGTTGCAACCGCGTCGAAAACCGCCCGCAAAGCACGCGTGAGCCGTGCCAAGTCTTGACAAATCAGGCCGTCCATGCGCTTTTCCGCCCGATTTTCTTGTCGGCGCGAGAGAGCTTTTGAAGCCCCTGCTGCCGTCTTCAAGCCAAATACTGGAAATTGAGATGATGCATCGTTACCGCAGCCACACATGTGCAGCCCTCCGCAAGTCGGATGTCGGCGCCAATGTCCGGATTTCCGGCTGGGTCCACCGCGTTCGTGACCATGGCGGCGTTCTCTTCATCGACCTTCGCGACCATTACGGCATGACCCAGGTCGTCGCCGACCCGGATAGCCCGGCCTTCAAGATCGCCGAGACCGTTCGCGGCGAGTGGGTCATCCGCATCGATGGCGTGGTCAAGGCGCGCTCGGAAGACACCGTCAACAAGAACATGGCGACCGGCGAGATCGAACTCTACGCCCAGGAGATTGAAGTCCTCTCCGAAGCCAAGGAACTGCCGCTGCCGGTCTTCGGCGAGCCGGATTATCCTGAGGACATCCGCCTCAAGTACCGCTTCCTCGACCTGCGCCGCGAGACGCTGCACAAGAACATCGTCAAGCGCAGCCAGATCATTTCCGACATCCGCAACCGCATGACGTCGGCCGGCTTCGGCGAATACACGACCCCGATCCTGACGGCGTCCTCGCCGGAAGGCGCGCGCGACTTCCTCGTGCCGTCGCGTATCCACCCCGGCCAGTTCTTCGCCCTGCCGCAGGCGCCGCAGCAGTACAAGCAGCTCCTGATGGTGGCCGGTTTCGACCGCTACTTCCAGATCGCGCCGTGCTTCCGCGACGAAGACCCGCGCGCCGACCGCCTGCCGGGCGAATTCTACCAGCTCGACCTGGAAATGAGCTTCGTCACCCAGGAAGACGTCTGGGACACGATGGCCCCGATCATGACCTCGGTCTTCGAGCAGTTCGCGGAAGGCAAGCCGGTCACCAAGGAATGGCCGCGCATCCCTTACGACGTCGCGATCCGCAAGTACGGCTCCGACAAGCCAGACTTGCGCAACCCGATCGAGATGCAGGCCGTCACCGAGCACTTCGCAGGCTCCGGCTTCAAGGTCTTCGCCGGCATGATCGCCTCGAACCCGAAGGTTGAAGTCTGGGCGATCCCCGCCAAGACCGGCGGCTCCAGAGCATTCTGCGACCGCATGAACGCCTGGGCCCAGTCGCTTGGCCAGCCGGGCCTCGGCTACATTTTCTGGAAGGAAGAAGACGGCAAGGTCGGCGGCTCCGGTCCGCTCGCCAAGAACATCGGCGAAGAGCGCACCGAAGCGCTCCGCGTCCAGCTCGGCCTTGAAGCAGGCGACGCCGCCTTCTTCGTCGCTGGCGAACCGGCCAAGTTCTACAAGTTTGCGGGCGAAGCACGCACCAAGGCGGGTGAAGACCTGAACCTCGTTGATCGCGACCGTTTCGAACTGTGCTGGATCATCGACTTCCCGTTCTACGAATGGAGCGAGGAAGACAAGAAGATCGACTTCGCCCACAACCCGTTCTCGATGCCGCAGGGTGGCCTCGAGGCGCTGCAGACGCAGGATCCGCTGTCCCTCAAGGCCTACCAGTACGACGCCGTCTGCAACGGCTTCGAAATCGCCTCGGGCTCGATCCGTAACCAGTCGCCGGAAGCCATGGTCAAGGCCTTCGAACTGGTCGGCCTCAGCCAGACGGATGTCGAAGAGCGCTTCGGCGGCATGTACCGTGCCTTCCAGTACGGCGCGCCTCCGCATGGCGGCTGCGCCTTCGGTATCGACCGCGTGGTGATGCTGCTGCTCGGCGCCAAGAACCTGCGCGAAATCACGCTGTTCCCGATGAACCAGCAGGCACAGGACCTCCTGATGAACGCCCCGTCGCCGGCAACGCCGAAGCAGCTGATGGAACTGTCGCTGCGCGTCATGCCGCCGGTCAAGAAGGACTGAGCGAACATCGTTTGAATGAGAAAAGCCCGGCGCGAGTCGGGCTTTTTTCGTTTCTGGCCCCGATCGTTTGCGGGCAACAAAAAAGGCCCGGCGAGCAATGCGCGCCGGGCCTTCCTGATTTCATGTCAAGGCGATCAATCGTTCGCCGAAACCTTCACGCCGAGCACCTGCGGCAGCGTGTTCGGGGCGCCCATGGCGGCACCCATGATCATCGGGAACGGCACGGGCTTTTCCGGAGCGGCGTTGACCGTCAGGCTCTTCGGGTCGTCGAGGAAGGTGTTGACGGCGGCCGATAGGGCGTTCTGCAGCTCGGGGATGTTCAGCTGCGCCAGCATGATCGGCGCCATCGCCTTCAGCGAGTCGGCCATCTGCTTGCCCGACATGCCCTGCTGGCTGCCGGCGTAATCAAGCGCGCGCTTGGTAATCGAGGCGTCGTCGAAGCGGATCTGTGCGCTTTCGAAGGACAGCTGCTGCAACAAGCCAAGCATGGCAAGGCCGAAGGCCTGCTGGGCCTGATCCTTGTTCTGGTTGGCTTCCGCCTGCTGGGCGGCTTCCTGCAGCGACTTCACGAAGGCGAGCGTGTAGCCATTGACCTTGAAGGCGAGGTTGAGCTTGCCGACATTGCTGAAGTCGAAGGCGAACTCGGATACGTCGATCGTGCCCGGTGCCAGATCCCAGGCGCCCTTCATGGTGATGTCGCCATTGACCTGCTGCAGCGCCAGCTTCTCGATCGCTTCCTTGCTCTGCGGATCGGCCGCCTTGCTGAGGTCAGCCTTGAGGCTCTTGAAGGCGCCATCGAAATCGAAGCCGGACTCGTCTTCGCGCAGCGTCAGGTTCACATCGCTGCCGCCGAGCGAGAACACCTCGGCGCCATCCTTGACGACCTTCAGCGGGCCGCTGTGGGCGCTCTCGTAGAGCAGCATGGAGGAGAGGCCTTCGCCCTTGGCATCGGCAGGAATGGAGATGCCGCCGAGCGTCAGCTCGGTCACAGTCAGCGTCGCGCCGTCATTGGTGGTGTTGATATCGGGGAAGGCTGCTTCCTCGATGTAGTAACCGCCGTCCTCGTCTTCCTCGACGCCCGAGAGCGTGATTTCGCCGATCGGCAGAGCGCTGCCGTTGTTCGGCTTGAAGCTGGCGTTCTTCAGCGTCACGGTCTTGCCGTCGACATCGACGCCATCGGCTGCAAGCGTGCCGCCCTGCAGCGTGTAGGCGGCATTGATCTTCGTCAGCAGGTCCTGGCCATCGAGCGCGAAAGCGGAGCCGGCGAGAGAAAGGAATGCCACGCCCGAAAGCATGAGCCGTGTCGTCCGGTAAAATGTCATGGGTGTTCCTCAGATCCAGGTGGGCGGTTGGCCATAATCTACGATGGATTTGTGCCGGTTTATATTTCGTGTTTTCTAAAATTATGTTGAAGGGATAAGCAAACAAAGTCCAAATTCGGGCAGAAAGGTTTTAGCGGTTGTTTTCTTTCTGTTCGGAGACTTCATCCACAGCCGCAATGCCCGGATTCCTTGCTCACATCAACCATCTCGGTTAGTCAGAAGGTATGGGACAAGAGATTTTGCCGCCCTCTGGCGGAGACGATGACAGCATTCTTCCGATCGACCTGAAGGCGGCGCTCGAAGAGCGTTATCTCGCCTACGCGCTGTCGACCATCATGCATCGCGCGCTGCCCGACGTTCGCGACGGCCTGAAGCCGGTCCATCGCCGCATCATCCACGCGATGAGCGAGATGGGCATCCGCCCGAACTCGGCCTTCAAGAAATGCGCCCGTATCGTCGGTGACGTCATCGGTAAATTCCACCCGCACGGCGACCAGTCGGTCTACGATGCGCTGGTCCGTCTCGCCCAGGATTTCTCGCAGCGTTATCCCGTCGTCGACGGGCAGGGGAACTTCGGCAACATCGATGGCGACAGTGCAGCCGCCTATCGATACACCGAAGCCCGCATGACCGATGTCGCCGGGCTTTTGCTCGAGGGTGTCGACCAGGACGCCGTCGACTTCCGGCTGACCTACAACGAGGAAGACCAGGAGCCGACGGTTCTCCCCGGAGCCTTCCCGAACCTTCTCGCCAACGGCTCGTCGGGCATCGCCGTCGGCATGGCGACCTCCATCCCATCGCACAACGCGCATGAACTGTGCGACGCGGCGCTGCATCTGATCAAGCATCCGGATGCGACGGTCGAGACCCTGGTCGAACAGTTCATTCCAGGCCCGGATTTCCCGACCGGCGGCATCATCATCGACGACCGCCAGACGATCATCGACGCCTACAAGACCGGCCGCGGCGGTTTCCGCACGCGCGCCAAGTGGGAGACCGAGGATCTCGGCCGCGGCGGTTATCAGATCATCATCACCGAAATTCCGTTCCAGGTGCAGAAGTCGCGCCTGATCGAGAAGATCGCTGAGCTCTTGATCGCCCGCAAGCTGCCGCTGCTGGAAGACATTCGCGACGAGTCGGCTGAAGATGTCCGTGTCGTGCTGGTTCCGAAGAACCGCACCGTCGATCCGACGATCCTCATGGAATCCATGTTCAAGCTGACGGAACTCGAAAGCCGTTTCCCGCTGAACATGAACGTTCTCTCCATGGGCCGCATCCCGCGCGTCATGGCGCTGAACGAGGTCCTGAAGGAATGGCTGGACCACCGTCGCGATGTGCTTCAGCGCCGTTCGCGCTTCCGCCTGGCCGCCATCGAGCGTCGCCTGGAAGTTTTGGGCGGCCTGCTGATCGCTTATCTCAACATCGATGAGGTGATCCGCATCATCCGCGAGGAGGATGAGCCCAAGCCCGTCATGGTCGCGCGCTGGTCGCTGACCGAGATTCAGGTCGAAGCCATTCTCAACATGCGCCTGCGCTCCTTGCGCAAGCTGGAAGAATTCGAGATCCGCACCGAGTTCGACGCTCTGAGCAAGGAAAAGGCCGAGATCGAAGCGCTGCTCGCCTCCGAGGACAAGCAGTGGCAGACCGTTGCCTGGGAAATCGGCGAGGTGAAGAAGAAATTCGCCAAGGCGACCGAACTTGGGCGCCGCCGCACCCAATTCGCCGAAGCGCCTGATGCCGACGAGCAGGCGATCCAGCAGGCGATGATCGAGAAGGAACCGATCACCGTCGTCGTCTCCGAAAAGGGCTGGATCCGCGCGCTGAAGGGGCACATCTCCGACACCGCGACGCTGACCTTCAAGGAAGGCGATGCGTTGAGGATCGCCTTCCCGGCGCAGACGACGGACAAGATTCTTGTCATTACGACTGGCGGCAAGGCCTTCACGCTCGGCGGCGACAAGCTGCCAGGTGGTCGTGGCCATGGCGAGCCGTTGCGTATCATGATCGACATGGATAACGACCAGGACGTGCTGACGGCCTTCGTCCACGATCCGCAGCGCAAGCAGATGATCGTGTCGACGGCCGGCAACGGCTTCGTGGTCGCCGAGACCGACATGGTCGCCAACACCCGCAAGGGCAAGCAGATCATGAACGTCTCCATGCCCGACGAGACCAAGCTGCTCGTGCCTGTATCCGGCGACCACGTTGCTGTCGTCGGCGAAAACCGCAAGCTTCTCGTCTTCCCGCTGGATCAGGTTCCGGAAATGTCGCGCGGCAAGGGCGTTCGCCTGCAGCGCTACAAGGATGGCGGCATTTCGGACGTTCGCTGCTTCGCGATCGCGGACGGCCTCGTCTGGGAAGACAGCGCCGGCCGTACGTTCAGCAAGAACAAGGACGAGCTGGCCGAATGGCTCGCCGACCGCGCCTCCGCCGGCCGCACCGTTCCCAAGGGCTTCCCCCGCAGCGGCAAATTCGCCGGCTGAAATATATCAGCGCCCCGCTCTTGGCGAGCGGGGTATTTCCTCTAGTTCTGTCCTGTAATCACAACATGGACAAACATCATTCCGAAGGCGGACGGAATGATCGTATGTGGCGTCTTCGTGGAAGGCGGCATGTGCGATCATGGAGGTCCGATCACGGAGGAATGTTGATGAGTGCCTGCAAGACCATTACGCTTTCCGTCGGCCACACCTACAATGCCTCGCCCTGCGAGGTTTACGACGCCTGGCTCAATCCCGAAATCGCCAAACGCTTCCTCTTCGCCACCGATGACGGCCGGGTTATTCGCGCCGATATCGAGCCGCGCGTCGGCGGCCATTTTCTCGTCATCGACAGACGGCCGACCGGTGATGCCGTTCATTATGGTGTGTTTCTCGAAATGCGCCGGCCGCGCCTGATGGTGTTCTCGTTTTCGGTCGCCGAACACGATCACAACGCCGATCGCATCCGCGTCGAAATCGAGCCGCTGGGCGAGGGCACGCGCCTGACGCTATCGCATGAAATGTGCGCCGAATGGTCGGCCTTCGAAGAACAGACGCATCGGGGCTGGACACACGTGCTGAACGGGCTGGAGCGCGAGCTCGACGCGGCTCACACGGTCAAGCTGCCGGAGCTTGTTGCGTCCCAGGCTGTTTCCGAACCATCCAAAGCGAGTGCGCCATAATCGCCGTGACGAGGATGGAGCCGCCGATCAGCGTCATGACCGGCGGCGTTTCCGCGAAGATCAGCCAGATCCAGATCGGCGCCAGAATGGTTTCAAGCAGGTAGAACATGCCGACCTCCGGCGCCGACAGATAGCGCGGGCCGCTGGCAAGGCACCAGAACGACACCGGCATCAGCACCGCGCCGTTGAAGATGATCCAGGCGGGATGCTCGATCACGAGACCTGCTGGCAGGGTGTTGGCGAGGCCAAGCGCGGCGGGAAGGGCTGCGGCAAGCAACGGCACGAAGCCCATGGCGCGACGTGACGCGCGCCCGACAGTAATCGCGCCTGCAAGCACCAGCGCCGTCAAGAGCGCCATCGCATCGCCGAAGCTGTGGCCGCCGGCCAGTCCATCGCCGACGATCATGCCGACGCCGACAATCATCACCGCCATCGTCACGAGCGTCGATACTGATGGGCGCTCCTTCAGGAACAGCCATGACAGCAGCGCGCCGAACATCGGATTGAAGGCGACGATGAAGACCACGTTGGCGGTGGTCGTGTTAAACACCGCAAGCAGGAATGTTATAGTCGATAGCCCGTAGAGAAATCCGGCGAGCAGGCCCGGCTTGCCGGGCACCATCGCCGGCCAGCTTCCCTTAATCCACCGCATCGCGCAAAGGATCAGCAACGTCACGGCAACCGTTGTGATGCTGCGCATGCCGACAATCGACCACATGTCGCCATGGGCGAGGCGTACGAGCGGAATGTCCATGGAGAGCGCAAGGCCGCCGATCGCCGTCAGCAGCAGGCCCTTCCGATGATCGGAAAGGATAGGGAAGCTCATTTACGGCTGGCTACCTTCGGGAAGGGATGTGGGATCGAAGCGTTCCCAGCCGCGCGCGGTCAGGTGTTCCTGCGGCTGGTAGCGGGTCTTGTAGTCCATTTTCCGCGAGCCCTGAACCCAGTAGCCGAGATAGACATGCGGCAGGCCGAGTGCTTTTGTCCGCCTGATATGATCGAGGATCATGAAGGTGCCGAGCGAGCGCTTGTCGAGATCGGGATTGAAGTAGGAGTAGACCATCGAGAGCCCGTCGCTCATCGTGTCGGTCAGGGCCGCCGCAATCAGTTCGCCGCTCGGCCGCGTTTCCAGTCCTGATCCCTCGACACGCCGGCGATACTCGATGATCTTGGTGTTGACGTGCGTATCCTCGACCATGATCGCATAATCGAGCACGGTCATGTCAGACATGCCGCCCTGCTGATGGCGATAGTCGAGATAGCGGCGAAACAGCGAATATTGCTCGCTCGATGGCTGCGCAGGAAATTCGGTCGAGATGATATCGGAATTGGCGGCAATGACCCGCTTCATCGACTTGGTCGGCTCGAACTCGTCGGCGAGGATGCGAACGGAGACACATGCTCGGCAGGCCTCGCAGGCCGGGCGGTAGGCGATGTTCTGAGAGCGGCGAAATCCGCCTTGCGTCAGGATGTCATTCATCTCGGCGGCACGTGGCCCGACGAGATGCGTAAAAACCTTTCTTTCCATCTCATGCGCAAGGTAAGGGCAGGCAGCCGGGGCCGTCAGATAAAACTGCGGAGATGGCGTGGTCTGCGTATTCATCTGCTGCTGAGATGTCCTTAGGTTGCATGCTGAAATGACAGCATGACTTAAGAAAAGAAAACGTCAACAGCGCGGCAGTGCGCCGCGCTTTGTGACTGATTATACTTTCGGATATTGGCCAAAAATTTCCCCTCAAAAGGAGGGGAAATCCGCTTATTTCAGAGACTTGATCAATCTCAGGCGGTTCTGACCGTCACCGTGCCGACGAGAAAATCGTGCAGCAGGCGGCTGCGTTCGGTGAACAGGCCAACCAGCAGAATCAGCGGCGTGAGAACCGAGTTCAGGATCCAGAACAGCGCCAGGTGAACGATCGCCGTCAGGAAATCCATCTCCCGCCCGTCGACGCGCATGATCGCGATCCCCATGGCCCGCATGCCAAGCGATGCCTGGCTCGAGCCGCCGACGGTGAAGCCGAAATAGAGGCCCGCGACGATCACAAACAGCGCCGGATAAAGAAAGAAGCCGAGGCCGAGCGTGACGATCGACAGGAAGAACAGGATGACCGCTGCCGGAATGCAGAGCAGCAGGACGATCACATAATCGAGGATGAACGCAAAAACGCGCCGGCTCAGCGTGCCGCTATAGGCGCGCCAATCGTCAGGTGCGGCATAGAGCGGGTTCGGGTTGAGCGACATCGTTACGGTCTCCTTTCGAGAGTGGCTACCGCTGATATGGTGACGCTCTCTGCGAATGCAATATTAGCGCGAAGCGATCAGCGCTTGGCCAGGATCTTGGCGACCTCGATGGAGAAATAGGTGAGGATGCCGTCGCAGCCGGCGCGCTTGAAGGCAAGCAGCGTCTCAAGCATCGCCTTTTCGCCGTCGATCCAGCCGTTCATCGCCGCCGCCTTGATCTGCGAATATTCGCCGGACACCTGATAGGCGAAGGTCGGAAGACCGAATGCTTCCTTCATCCGCCAGCAGATGTCGATATAGGGCAGGCCGGGCTTGACCATCAGCATGTCGGCGCCTTCCTCGACGTCGAGTGCGGCGTCGCGGATCGCCTCGGTGCCGTTGGCGGGGTCGATATAGTAGCTCTTCTTGTCGCCCTTCAGCAGTCCGCCGGTCGAGATCGCCTCGCGGTAGGGGCCATAGAAGGCGGAGGCGAACTTCGTCGCGTAGCTCATGATCCCGACATCCTGGTGACCGGCGGCGTCGAGCGCCCGGCGGATGGCGCCGATGCGGCCGTCCATCATTTCGGACGGCGAGATGATGTCGGAGCCGGCATCGGCCTGCATGACCGCTGCGCGCGCCACCTGGTCGACCGTCTCGTCATTGACGATCTCGTTGCCGCGCAGGATGCCGTCATGGCCGTGGCTGGTGAACGGATCGAGCGCCACGTCGGTTATGACGCCGATATTCGGCACGGCCTTCTTGATGGCGGCCGTTGCCTGGTTGATCAGGTTGTTCGCTTCCAGGCTGTTGGAGCCGGTCTCGTCGCGCAACGACATCTCGATATTCGGGAAAGTCGCGATAGCGGGAATGCCGAGATCGGCCGCTTCCTTGGTCGCTTCCACCAGCTTGTCGACGCTCATCCGGTTGACACCCGGCATGGCGGGGATCGGCTCAACGATGCCGGAACCCGGAACCACGAAGACCGGCCAGATCAGATCGTCGACCGTCAGCCGGTTCTCCTGCACCATCCGGCGCGTCCAGTCGGCCTTGCGGTTGCGCCGCATCCGGCGGTGGCCCGTGATCTCATCGACGAGGTGTGTCTTGTCCTGCATGATCGTTCCAGCTCTTGGCAGTTCGAATTGTTGCTGCGCTCATTATCATGCCATCCGACAAATCCAAACCGGGCGAATGGCCGCAACCAATCAACAGCTTGCGATCAACCGCTGGCGAAGACGCCGCAGCACTCCTATTGTCTGACCCATGAACGCTGATTCTCCGACCATACCGAAAAGCACGCTCACCGGCGTTCTCTTTGTCCTGTTCCTGCGCCTGATCGCGATCTCGTGTTTCTGGTTCGGATTGCAGTACTGGGCGATGCTGGTCGGCTACTCGCTGATCGGCGCGGGACGCTTCGATCTTTTGAGCCTGCCGTGGAAGGTGGCGAGCACCAGCCTTGCCGTCCTGTTCCCTGTAGCTGCCCTCGGGCTCTGGCTGGCCGTCTCCTGGGGACCCGTCATCTGGGTGCTCGCGGCCGGCGGCCAGATCATAATGTATGGCTTTCTTCCGGAGATTTTCGGGGCCAACAAACTCATCATTCTGCTGCATGCGGCAGTGGCCATTATCTACGCCGTTTTCCGCTTTTTGCTCTGGCAGGAGAAGCGCCGGCGCCGGCAGCAGGTAAGCGTTGATTTACCCTGATACAACAGCGCGTTTTGGTAAGGCACTGTTAAGCCTGCAGTTTAAGTAGAATTTTATCTGTATTCGATAGGGTCTGTCTCAAGGCGGGAAGACAACCAACACCGCCAAACAAAACAGTGAGGCAGTCATCATGAATACGAAAATCAAGCCGCAGGCGGTATCGAACTTCCGTGAACAGCAGGACCTGGGTATCCGCGATCTTTACATGGAATCCCTTCATCTTGTTGAACGTCTTCACCGTCGTCTTCTGGATGTCATCAAGGACGAATTCGACCGTCAGGGTCGCAGCGACGTCAACGCCATCCAGGCTCTCCTCCTCTTCAACATCGGCAATTCGGAACTGACCGCCGGCGAACTTCGCTCTCGCGGTTACTACCTGGGCTCCAACGTTTCCTACAACGTCAAGAAGCTCGTCGACCTCGGCTTCATCAACCACCAGCGCTCGCGCATCGACCGTCGCTCGGTCCGCATCAGCCTGACGGAAACCGGCCAGGAAATCGCCGAGACGGTTGCCAAGCTCTATGAGCGCCACACGGCATCGATCGACAAGGTCGGCGGCATCGGCACCGACGAGTTCGCGCAGATGAACAAGCTGCTGACCCGTCTCGACCGCTTCTGGAACGACTCGATCATGTATCGTCTCTAAGCAACAAGACCCCTCCAAGGTCAAAGAAAGCCGGATGCGTTTCCCTGCGCGTCCGGCTTTGCCGTTTGCGCCGACGTGGCATCTTTGCAACGCATGGCCGGCCAACCGTGCTTCGAACCTTAAACCCCTGTATTCAAGCCGCCTTTTAACCGCTATTAGCCGGCAGAATCCTTGCAATGGTTTGGTTCATTCTTCGCTTCGATCGCTATCGAAAGTTGCACTTTTCGGCGGAGACACGAATTGGCCATATTAGCATGGCAGCGGAAATACACGGCAATCGGCGCTTTTCGAATCCGGGGTTTTGAGAACCTCGTCTTTCCTGCTCGCGATCATGTGATCGCCGGCAGCGAGAATTTGAGCTGCGCCGTGGCAACGGATGGGTAGTGACTGCGTTATTCGCGGTGACGAAGGGCAAAGCCACCGGTCTCTCAAGCGGCGGCATTATTGTGGTTGGGATGCATGTCTAAAAAAACAGGTACTGAAGCTCTCTCTCGGCGGGCATTTCTTGCTTCGGCCGCAGCCGTTGGCGCAAGCTCGGTAGCGGCGCCGGCTCTGGCGCAATCGGCAATCGATTCGCTCATCAATGCACCGGAGCGCGGTGACTGGGACGACCAGTTCGATGCGAAAGCCGCTTCGCGTACGGCAACCGCCGTGGTGTCGAACACCCCGATCCTCGGACCGCAGTCCGTCCCCAGCATTCAGCAGGCGATTGCCCAGTATCAGCAGATCGCATCAGCAGGCGGTTGGCCGCAGGTCAATCCGGGCCAGCAGCGCCTGCAGATCGGCGTCACCGATCAGTCCGTCCAGGCCCTGCGCCAGCGCCTCTTCGTCACCGGCGACCTGCCGCAGGAAGCCGGCATGTCCTCGTCCTTCGATTCCTACGTCGATGGCGCGGTCAAGCGCTTCCAGGCACGTCATGGTCTCCCGGCCGACGGCGTGCTTGGTGAGTTCACGCTGAAGGCGATGAACATCCCGGCCGACGTGCGCCTGCAGCAGCTGAACACCAACCTGATCCGCCTGCAGACCTTCCCGGAAGAACTCGGCCGTCGCCACGTGATGGTCAACATCCCGGCCGCTTATGTCGAAGGCATCGAGGACGGCAGTGTCGTCACGCGTCACAACGCGGTTGTCGGCCGCCTCAGCCGCCCGACGCACCTGGTCAACTCGAAGATCTACGAGGTCATCCTCAATCCTTACTGGACCGCGCCGCGCTCGATCGTCGAAAAGGACATCGTGCCGCTGATGCGCAAGGACCCGACTTATCTGACGAAGAACAACATTCGTCTGATCGACGGCAAGGGTACGGAGGTCGCCCCGGAGACGATCGACTGGAACGCTGAAAAGGCGCCGAACCTGATGTTCCGTCAGGACCCGGGCAAGATCAACGCCATGGCGTCGACGAAAATCAACTTCTACAACAAGAACGGCGAGTACATGCACGACACGCCGCAGCAGGGCCTGTTCAACAAGCTCATGCGCTTCGAGTCGTCAGGCTGCGTCCGCGTCCAGAACGTTCGCGACCTGACCACCTGGCTGCTGCGCGACACGCCTCCGTGGTCCCGCCAGCAGATGGAGCAGGTGATCACCACCCGCGTCAACACGCCGATCAAGCTGGCCGAGGAAGTGCCTGTATACTTCGTCTACATCTCCGCCTGGGGCATGCCTGACGGTATCGTGCAGTTCCGAGACGATATCTACCAGATGGACGGCAATGCCGAACTCGCGCTCGACACGACATCAGGCATGGAGCAGCCGGTTCAGTAAGGGCCGCAAGCTGCCTCAGAGTTATAAAAAACCGCGTCTTTCATGGCGCGGTTTTTTGTTGCGCGTAGATTGCCCAGCAAATGTCGCTCTCCGTATTGCCCTTGGCGGGGCAGGGCGCTAATAGCCTAGCGCATTCCAGTTAAGGAGCCTGCCGATGACCAATGCTTCTACCCAGACCTTCTTCAATCGCTCGCTTGCCGACACCGATCCGGAAATCTTCGGTTCGATCCAAAAGGAACTCGGTCGCCAGCGTCATGAGATCGAGTTGATCGCTTCGGAGAACATCGTTTCCCGCGCGGTTCTGGAAGCCCAGGGCTCCATCATGACCAACAAGTACGCCGAGGGATATCCGGGCAAGCGCTATTATGGCGGCTGCCAGTTCGTCGATATCGCGGAAGAACTCGCGATCGAACGCGCCAAGAAGCTGTTCGGCGTCAACTTCGCCAACGTTCAGCCGAACTCCGGTTCGCAGATGAACCAAGCTGTCTTCCTCGCGCTGCTGCAGCCGGGCGACACCTTCATGGGTCTCGACCTGAACTCGGGCGGTCACCTGACCCACGGTTCGCCGGTCAACATGTCCGGCAAGTGGTTCAACGTCGTCTCCTACGGCGTTCGCGAAGGCGACAACCTGCTCGACATGGACGACGTCGCTGAAAAGGCCCGCACCCACAAGCCGAAGCTGATCATCGCAGGCGGCACCGCTTATTCCCGCATCTGGGACTGGAAGCGCTTCCGCGAGATCGCCGATGAAGTCGGCGCCTACCTCATGGTCGACATGGCTCACATCGCCGGTCTCGTTGCCGGTGGCCAGCATCCGTCGCCGTTCCCGCACTGCCATGTCGCGACCACCACGACCCACAAGTCGCTGCGCGGCCCGCGCGGTGGTGTCATCCTGACCAACGACGAAGATCTGGCGAAGAAGTTCAACTCGGCCGTCTTCCCGGGTCTCCAGGGTGGTCCGCTCATGCACATCATCGCCGCCAAGGCCGTTGCCTTCGGCGAAGCGCTGCAGCCCGAGTTCAAGGACTACGCCGCCCAGATCGTCAAGAACGCCAAGGCGCTCGCCGATACGCTGATCGCAGGTGGCCTCGACGTCGTCTCCGGCGGCACCGACAACCACCTGATGCTGGTCGACCTTCGCAAGAAGAACGCGACGGGCAAGCGCGCGGAAGCAGCACTCGGCCGCGCCTACATCACCTGCAACAAGAACGGCATCCCGTTCGACCCTGAAAAGCCCTTGGTCACCTCCGGCGTGCGCCTCGGCGCGCCTGCCGGCACGACGCGCGGCTTCAAGGAAGCGGAATTCAAGGAAATCGGCAATCTCATCGTTGAGGTTCTCGATGGCTTGAAGGCCGCCAACTCCGACGAAGGCAATGCCAGCGTCGAAGCAGCCGTACGCGACAAGGTGATGAACCTCACCGGCCGCTTCCCAATGTACGACTACATCGGCTAAGGATAGCGCATGCGCTGCCCATTCTGCGGATCGGAAGACACACAGGTCAAGGATTCACGCCCGGCGGAGGACAACACGTCCATCCGCCGCAGGCGTATCTGTCCTGATTGCGGCGGTCGCTTCACGACCTTCGAGCGCGTGCAGCTGCGCGAGCTCATGGTTTCGAAGAAGACCGGCCGCAAGGTTCCCTTCGATCGCGACAAGCTGGTGCGTTCCTTCGAGATCGCACTGCGCAAGCGCCCCGTCGACCGCGACCGCATAGAGCGCGCGGTTTCAGGCATCGTGCGGCGTCTGGAAAGCTCCGGCGAAGTCGAAATCAGCTCCGAGCAGATCGGCCTGCAGGTTCTCGAAGCGCTGAAGAGCCTCGATGACGTCGGCTTCGTGCGCTACGCTTCGGTCTACCGCGATTTCTCTCATGCCGAGGATTTCGAGAAGGTGATCTCGGAGATCAACGCCAAGATCGCTCGCGATCCCTTGGATAGCTGAGCGATGAGCGCTTCGTCAGACGACGCGCAATTCATGCAGGAGGCGATCCGCCTGGGTCTCCTCCATCTCGGCCAGACATCCACAAACCCCTCCGTTGGTTGCGTCGTCGTGCGCGACGGCAGGATCGTTGGCCGCGGCACGACCGCCGTCGGCGGTCGCCCGCATGCCGAGCCTCAGGCCTTGGCCGAGGCAGGTGAACTGGCACGCGGCGCCACCGCCTATGTCACGCTGGAGCCATGCTCCCACCACGGCAAGACGCCGCCCTGCGCCGATGCGCTGATCGCATCCGGCGTGTCCCGCGTCGTCATCAGCGTCACCGATCCCGACGAGCGCGTGTCGGGCAGGGGCATATCCATGCTTCGCGATGCCGGCATCACGGTCGAGACCAGGCTGCTGGAAGAGGAGGGCCGCCACTCGCTGGCCGCCTATCTCACCCGCCAGACGAAGAACCGCCCCTATGTGATTCTGAAACTTGCCATTTCTCAAGACGGCATGATCGGCCGCATGGGCGAGGGCCAGATCGCCATCACCGGTCCCGCAGCGCGCGCCGAGGTGCAGCAGCTGCGCGCCGAGACGGATGCGATCCTGGTCGGTATCGGCACCGCCGTTGCCGACGATCCGGAATTGACGGTGCGCATCCCGGGGCTTGAGGGGCGCTCGCCGGTGCGTGTTGTGCTGGATCCATTGCTTGAGTTGCCGTTGACGTCGAAGCTGGTGCGGACGGCGCGGCAGGTGCCCGTTATCGTGGTGGGGCGTGAGGAGGTCTCAGAGGCGTGGGAGCAAGATTTACCCCCCTCTGTCCTGCCGGACATCTCCCCCACAAGGGGGGAGATCGACTCGCGGCAAGCTTCTGTCCAAAACGTTGAAGGTGGAACGAGTGGCCGTCCCCAGCCAATCTCCCCACTTGTGGGGGAGATGCCCGGCAGGGCAGAGGGGGGTATCTCAATCGCCGACGCCTCGAACAATCAACTCGAATCCCGCCGCCAAGCCCTCGAATCCGCTGGCGTCGAAGTCGTCTACTGCCACCCCTACCACCCGGAACAGCTTCTCCCGGCACTCGCCTCCCGCGGCATTTCCTCGCTGCTGGTCGAAGGCGGCGCCAAGACGGCGCGGCTTTTCCTCGAGGCAGGCTATGTCGACCGCATCCTCCTCTACCAGGGCCCAGGCACGATCGGGCAAGGCGGTATTGAAACGCCGATCCGCAAAACCGATATTCCATCCGATTTCAAGCATGTGGGCACGCGCAGAGTTGGCGACGACAGCCTGGACGAATACGAAAGAGAAGTTTGATGTTTACAGGCATTGTCACCGACGTCGGCACGATCGAATCCATCTCTCCGTTGAAGGAGGGCATCAAGCTCCGCGTCGCGACCAGCTATGACCCCGCGACCATCGACATGGGCGCTTCGATCTCGCATTCCGGCATTTGCCTGACCGTCACCGGCCTGCCCGAAGAGGGCAGCAACGGCCGCTGGTTCGAGGTGGAAGCCTGGGAAGAAGCGCTGCGCCTGACGACGATCGGCACCTGGAAAGAGGGCAGCCCCGTCAATCTGGAGCGCTCGCTGAAGATCGGCGACGAGCTGGGCGGCCACATCGTCTCCGGCCATGTCGACGGCAAGGCCGAGATCCTCTCCGTCACCGAAGAGGGTGATGCCACCCGTTTCCGCATCCGCGCGCCGGAGCATCTGGCGAAGTTCGTTGCGCCGAAGGGTTCGATCGCCCTTGACGGCACCTCGCTGACGGTCAACGCCGTCGATGGCACTGATTTCGACGTTCTGCTTATTCGCCACACGCTCGAGGTCACGACCTGGGGCAAGCGTCAGGCCGGCGATTTCGTCAATTTCGAAGTCGACACCATGGCTCGCTACGCCGCTAGGCTGGCCGAGTTCCCGGTCGCGAAAGCAGAATAACCTCGCCATTGTAGTTCGAGCGCCTCGCATCGCCAAAGCCGAGCTTTTCGGCGAGGCGCAGCGAGGCGGCGTTGTCGGGATCGATGATGCAGCTCATCGGCCGTGCCGGAAAGTGCACCTCTGCCCAGCCGATCAATGCTCGCAGCGCCTCGGTCGCGTAGCCCTTTCCCTGAGCCTCCGGCATCAACGCCCAGCCTGTTTCCAGCGTCCCCTCGGTGCTGACGGGCTGCATGTCGCGCTTCATCTCCAGGAAGCCTGCTTCGCCCACGAACTTCCCGCTCTCTTTCTCTTCGATGGCGAGGAAGCCGAAACCCATGTGGTGCCACATCCCGGCGACGCGCAGCATGCGCCCCCAGCTCTGCTCGCGCGTCGATGCCACCCCGCTGATGAAGCGTACGACCGCATCGTTGCTCCAGAGCGCATGATAGGCCTCAAAATCCTCAAGCGCGTGCGGGCGCAGGATCAGCCGCTCGGTCTCTATCGTCGGTATCTCGGTCATCGCGATCGCTTTCCTCGTCAGGACCCAGGCTCGCCATCCCAGTAATCAAGACCGTCGCCGGGGCGGCCCATCACGCGAAACGATCGATCGGGTGCCCCCTCGCGGCGCGTCTTCGAGAGAAACTTGCCCGAGTCCGGATATTCGACGATATCGGTCGCAGCCTTCGTAGAGATGCCGAGATAGATCAGCGGGGTGGCACCTGTGTTGATGATCTGGTGCGCCGTCTCCGGCCCGCCCGCCGGCGCGCCGAGCACGTCGCCCTTGCGGATCGGATAGCGCTCCGTTCCGAAGCGATATTCGCCCGTCCCCTCGATCACGAAGAACATCTCGTCCTCGGCATGATGGTTGTGGAAGGGACAGCCCGATTTGCCCGCAGGCACTTCGTTATAGCTGACGCCGAGCCCTTTCAGCCCGAGCATCGCACCGAAGGATGTATCGGCGCTCTGGTAAAACTCTCCCTGTTTCCAGCGCTCAAGGCTGAGTGCATCCACGTTGATAACGGGTGTTTGCTGATCGGTCATTCTCGTCTCCCTTTACCTCAGGGAACTATGAGTTTGCGCGGGAAATCAACCCGTTATCGATCACGACCTGGCGTTTTCGCCCCGGCAGTCCGCCAGCACCTCGACACCCGCCGGGACGATTCGCGATTTTGCACCGCAGCCATGAGCCGAATTTGCTTGCCATTCTGCCGAAGGCATGTTTTGACCGCCGCCTGTCGAACGGCAAGTCCTCTAGGAAATGAAGGTGACCCATGGCGCGAGAAACCGCTCCTCATATCTTGATCGTTGAAGCACGTTTCTACGACGACATGGCTGATGCTCTCCTGGAAGGCGCAACCTTCGCATTGACCGAAGCCGGCGCGACCTATGACGTCGTCACCGTTCCCGGCGCGCTGGAAATTCCGGCTGCGATTGCAATGGCTCTCGATGGAGCGGATAATGACGGCACGAACTACGACGGCTACGTCGCGCTCGGCATGGTCATCCGCGGCGAGACCTATCACTTCGATATCGTGTCGAACGAATCCTCGCGCGCTCTGATGGACCTGTCCGTCAGCG
The DNA here is from genome assembly GCF_017741935.1 of Rhizobium sp. 16-449-1b. Classification (GTDB taxonomy): domain Bacteria; phylum Pseudomonadota; class Alphaproteobacteria; order Rhizobiales; family Rhizobiaceae; genus Rhizobium. The sequence goes on from NZ_JAGHMH010000005.1 coordinate 222,925, forward strand.
AATCCATTGCCATCGGCAATGGCATCCTGACGGTCGAAAACGACGAGCAGGCTTGGTCGCGCGTACGCCGTTCGGATAAGGACAAGGGCGGCTTTGCCGCTCGCGCAGCTCTCACCATGATCGAGCTGAAGAAAAAGCTGGGTGCATAAGGCATGAGCAACGAAAACGTAGAGCGTCCGGTCAAGGCAGCGAACCAGCGTGGCGCCGCGCGTCTCGCCGCCGTTCAGGCGCTCTATCAGATGGATATCGGCGGCACCGGCGTTCTCGAAATCGTCGCCGAATATGAAGCCCACCGTCTCGGCCAGGAACTCGATGGCGAAACATATCTGAAGGCTGATCCTTCGTGGTTCCGTTCGATCGTCTCCGGCGTCGTGCGCGAACAGAAGCGGCTCGATCCGCTGGTTGCCTCGGCGTTGCAGGACGATTGGGCGCTGTCGCGTCTCGACAGCACCGTTCGCGCCATCCTTCGTGCCGGCGTTTTCGAGCTTCTCGACCGCAAGGACGTACCGGTCGCGGTCATCGTCACCGAGTATGTCGAGATCGCTCAGGCGTTCTTCAGCGATGATGAGCCCAAGCTCGTCAACGCTGTTCTCGACCGCATCGCCAAGCAAGTTCGCGGCGATCAGAAAAAGTAGCGTTTCGCGCGCAAGAATCGGCCCCTTCCTCCGATCGGCTAATCTCCTCTTTCCCATTGCTCCGTAAGGGTTTTCAGCCCTTGCGGGCTTGACGTCCTGTTTTCCTCCCCGCAATCTCCACTCGGCGTTGCAGCATTTCTGTGGGAGGAAATGGAGACGGCGTGTTCGCAGCCGGAGAGGGAGTGAGCTCCGGCTCTTTTGGAGGAAAGAGCGAAATGACGATTCTTTTATGCGTAATAGCGTGCGGTTTGCTTTCGGTGGTCTATGCCATCTGGGCGATCCGGTCGGTGCTATCAGCCGATCAGGGAAACGCCCGCATGCAGGAAATTGCAGGATATATTCGCGAAGGCGCGCAGGCCTATCTGACGCGCCAGTATACGGCCATCGCCATTGTCGGCGTCGTCGTCTTCATCGCCGCCTGGCTGCTGCTCTCCGCCACGGCCGCGATCGGCTTCCTGGTTGGTGCCGTGCTTTCGGGCGCCGCGGGCTTCATCGGCATGCACGTTTCGGTTCGCGCCAATGTGCGCACTGCGCAGGCTGCCTCGCATAGCCTGGCCGCCGGGCTGGGCATCGCCTTCAAATCGGGCGCCATCACCGGCATGCTTGTCGCCGGCCTGGCGCTGCTTGGCGTCTCCATCTACTATCTGATCCTCACCGGCGTGCTCGGCCACGATCCCGCCTCGCGTGAAGTCATCGATTCCCTGGTCGCGCTCGGCTTCGGCGCATCGCTGATCTCGATCTTCGCCCGTCTCGGCGGCGGTATCTTCACCAAGGGCGCCGACGTCGGCGGCGATCTCGTCGGCAAGGTCGAGGCCGGTATTCCGGAAGATGACCCACGCAACCCCGCGACCATCGCCGATAACGTCGGCGACAATGTCGGCGATTGCGCCGGCATGGCGGCCGACCTTTTCGAAACCTATGCCGTCTCCGTCGTCGCGACGATGGTTCTCGCCGCGATCTTCTTCGGCGGCACGCCGGTTCTTGCATCGGCGATGATCTACCCGTTGGCCATCTGCGGCGCCTGCATCATCACCTCGATCATCGGGACCTTCTTCGTGAAGCTCGGCAGCAACGGCTCGATCATGGGCGCCCTCTACAAGGGGCTCATCGTCACCGGCCTGTTGTCGATCCTGGGTCTTGGTGCTGCAACGTCGTTGACAGTCGGTTGGGGCCCGATCGGCACCGTCGCCGGTCATGACATTACCGGCATGAACCTCTTCATCTGCGGTATCGTCGGCCTCATCGTCACCGCGCTGATCGTCGTCATCACCGAATACTACACCGGCACCAACAAGCGCCCGGTCAATTCGATCGCCCAGGCATCGGTCACGGGACACGGCACCAACGTCATCCAGGGGCTGGCCGTATCGCTGGAATCGACGGCACTTCCGGCTATCGTCATCGTCGGCGGCATTCTGGCGACCTTCCAGCTGGGCGGTCTGTTCGGCACCGGCATTGCCGTCACCGCCATGCTCGGTCTCGCCGGCATGATCGTGGCGCTCGACGCCTTCGGTCCGGTCACCGACAACGCGGGCGGCATCGCCGAAATGGCGCATCTGCCGCCGGAAGTGCGCAAGTCCACGGATGCGCTCGACGCGGTGGGCAACACCACCAAGGCCGTCACCAAGGGCTACGCGATCGGCTCTGCCGGTCTCGGCGCGCTCGTGCTCTTCGCGGCCTATTCGAACGACCTGCAATATTTCGCCGCGCATGGTGATCAGTATCCGTACTTCGCCAATATCGGCGCGATCTCCTTTGATCTCTCCAATCCCTATGTCGTCGCCGGACTGCTCTTCGGCGGCCTCATCCCTTATCTCTTCGGCGGCATCGCCATGACGGCGGTGGGACGTGCGGCCGGATCGATCGTCGAGGAAGTGCGCAAGCAGTTTCGCGAAAAGCCCGGCATCATGCAGGGCACCGAGAAGCCGGATTACGGCAAGGCGGTCGACCTTCTGACCAAGGCCGCCATTCGCGAAATGATCATTCCGTCGCTTCTGCCCGTGCTGGCGCCCATCGTCGTCTATTTCGGCGTGCTGCTGATCTCCGGCTCCAAGGCGTCGGCCTTCGCGGCGCTTGGCGCATCGCTTCTCGGCGTCATCATCAACGGCCTGTTCGTCGCGATCTCGATGACCTCGGGCGGTGGCGCATGGGACAACGCCAAGAAGTCCTTCGAAGACGGCTTCGTCGACAAGGACGGCACCCGTCACATGAAGGGTTCGGAAGCCCACAAGGCATCCGTAACCGGTGATACCGTCGGCGACCCCTACAAGGACACAGCAGGTCCCGCCGTCAATCCGGCGATCAAGATCACCAACATCGTGGCGCTGCTGCTGCTCGCCATCCTGGCGGGCTGATCGGTCTTAGATCTAGAACCAATGAAAAACCCGCCGGAGCGATCCGGCGGGTTTTGTGTGGGCGAATGACTTGGCGCTTAGCGCAAGCTGGCCGGGTTCTGCGGCGAGGGACGATCGCCGGCGCCGAAGAGGCCCTTGGCCATGTTCGCGGCGCTGCCGCCGGAAAGCAGCTGCTGCAGGAAGGTGAGGTCCTTGCCGCCAGTCGGCGTGACGCGCGTGATCGTGTCGAACGGTTTGCCGTCCTTGAGCGTGTAGTTGGCGCGGCGGGTCACGACGCCGTCCTTGTCGAAGTAGATGGCGAGAACGCTCTGGTCCACGACCTTCAGCTTCTGGAACGCCATGGAGCGCTCGCGACGCTGCGAGATGTAATAGAAGACTTCGCCATCGAAGGTAGCGGTCGTCGAAGGCGTGCCCAGCGACAGCAGAACCTGCTCGCGGCTCGAACCCTCGGGAACCAGGTTGAGCGACTGCTCGTCGGCGACGTAACCGCCGTTGAGAACCGTACCCGTTTGGCAGCCGGTCAATCCGGCGGAGGCGATCATGATGGCAATGGCGGCATTGCTGAGGAATTTCTTGTCAGACTTGAAATACCGTTTCTTCAACGACATCTACTCCCTTAACGTATCGATACCAGCCATCGGCCATGCAATGTTACGCTGATGCAAAACCATTGTGGCCTTTCCGGGGTCGGACGTGAGCCATCTACCGAGTGGCCATCGTCGAAGCGCTGTCCCGAAAGTGGCCACCTTCGCCATTGCAATTCGCGCATGCTTCGGTAAACCAGCTTTCGAAATCATGCAACAAGGCCGGACGCAGGTTGGCGCCAAGAACGAGGCCTTTCCGGAAAAAAACAATGATATTCGGGCTCTTCGGCAAGAAAAACAACAATCAGGCGATCGTCGATCGGCAATATGCGGCGCTGACATCGGCCGCCCGCATGCCCGCGCTTTATGAGAGACTCGGCGTGCCGGATACGGTCATGGGTCGCTTCGAAATGCTGTCGGCTGTCATGATCCTGTTTTTTCGCCGCACGCGTGCATCCGCGACCAGCGGCCAGGAAATCGCGCAGGAAATCGTGGATGCATTCTTCCAGGATATCGATTATTCGATCCGCGAACTCGGCATCGGCGATAACACGGTTCCGAAGCGCATGAAGAAACTCGCCGGCATGTTCTACGGCCGGCTCGAAGCCTATTCCAAGGCGATGGACGCTGGCGACGCCGAGGCTCTCGCCGTGGCGCTTGGCCGCAACATTCATCCGAAGGAAACAGACCCGGTCGATATGCGCGCGCTTGCCGATTGGATGTTTTCCGCTGAAAAACACCTGTCGGCACAGTCCGAAGATACGATCGCGACCGGCTCGGCAACGCTGCCCGCCGTCGCGTGAGGAGACAATGATGAAGAATTCAAACGAAGACACGCCTTTCTCCTACTTGGTCAAGGTCGGCAACGTTTCGGCCAACCCGGTCGACGTCCATCTGGAAGCCGACAAGGACGAGTTGCGGGCGCTCGCCGAAACCTGGGACGTGATCTCTGTCGACGATTTCCGCGCCGATCTGCAGATCGCGCGATGGAAGAAGGATGGTATCCGCGTGAAGGGCAGGGTGCGGGCGAGCATTGTGCAGAGCTGCGTCGTCACGCTGGAGCCGGTGCCGTCGAAAATCGATGAGCCCTTCGAGCAGATCTTCGTGCCCGAAAACTCCAAGCTTGCGCGTCGTCCGGCCAATGATACCGGCGAAATGATGCTGGACCCCGATGGCCCGGACCTGCCGGAAAGCTTTGTCGGCGATACGATCGACGCCGGCGAAGTGGCAACCGAATTCGCTGCCATGGCGATCGATCCGTACCCCCGCAAAGAGGGCGTTGCCTTCGATGGTCACATAGAAGACACCGGAGAGAACGATAAGAAGCCTTCCGCCTTTGCTGTTCTGAAAGACTGGAAAAAGGACTGAAAGCCGCTCGCGGTTTGACATAATTCAGTTGTCAGCGACGGTAAAACCGGTATTTTGGCCAAAATTTCGCCCTCCTGGGACGAAAAAAAAGGATCAGGGACGCGTGATCAGAATTTCTCTCGACCTCATGGGTGGCGACTTTGGTCCCCAGGTAGTCATCCCCGGTGCCGCAAAGGCGCTGGAACGGCATCCGGACATTTCGTTCGTGATGTATGGCTTGAAGGAACAGTGCGAGCCTATTCTCGACCAGTTTCCGAAGCTGAAGGAGAAATCCGTTCTCCACGATTGCGAACTTGCGGTGCGCATGGACGAGAAGCCGAGCCAGGCATTGCGCCGTGGCCGCTATGTCTCCTCCATGTGGCGTTCGCTTGAGGCCGTGAAGACCAAGGACGCCGATGTCGCGGTTTCCGCCGGGAATACTGGCGCGCTGATGGCGATGGCCAAGTTCTGTCTGCGCACGATGGCCAATATCGAGCGCCCGGCGATCGCGGCGATCTGGCCGACCATGCGCGGCGAAAGCATCGTGCTCGATGTCGGCGCGACGATCGGCGCCGATAGCCAGCAGCTGATGGATTTCGCGCTGATGGGCGGCGCCATGGCGCGCGCGCTGTTCGAAATCGACCGTCCGACGATCGGCCTGCTCAATGTGGGTGTCGAAGAGATCAAGGGCCAGGAAGAGGTCAAGGAAGCCGGACGCCTGCTGCGCGAGGCCAATGTCGACTCGCTCGATTATTTCGGTTTCGTCGAGGGCAATGACATCGGCAAGGGAACCGTCGATGTCGTGGTCACCGAAGGCTTCGCCGGCAACATTGCGCTGAAGGCCGCAGAAGGCACGGCTCGCCAGATCGGCGAGTATCTCAAAGCTGCGATGTCGCGCACCCTGCTTGCCAAGATCGGCTATATCTTCGCCAAGAGCGCGTTCGACATGCTGCGCGAGAAGATGGACCCGAGCAAGGTCAATGGCGGCGTGTTTCTGGGCTTGAACGGCGTGGTCATCAAGAGCCACGGCGGCGCCAATGCCGAAGGGATCGCGTCCGCGATCGAGGTCGGCTACGACATGGCCAAGAATGGCCTCAATCAGAAAATAGAAAACGATTTGCAAAAGTATCATGCCAAGCGGCTGCCCCCTATCGGGCCGGAAGCGGCATGAGCGACGGGATTTGAAGAATATGATCCGTTCAGTGGTTCGCGGTTTCGGATCCGCGCTTCCGAAACGCGTTATGACCAATCGCGACATGGAAGATGTCGTGGACACCTCCGACGAATGGATTGTCCAGCGTACGGGCATTCGCCAGCGTTACCTCGCCGGAGAAGATGAGACGACGTCCTCGCTTGGGGCGGCGGCGGCTCTGGCGGCGCTCGAAAAGGCCGGCATGACGCCCGATGACATCGACATGATCATCTGCGCGACATCGACGCCGGACAACACCTTCCCGGCGACCGCGGTCAGCATCCAGAACCGTCTCGGCATGAGCCACGGCTTTGCCTTCGACGTGCAGGCGGTCTGTACCGGCTTCGTCTACGCGGTCACCACCGCCGACGCCTATATCCGTGGCGGCCTTGCCAAGCGCGTGCTCGTCATCGGCGCCGAAACCTTCTCGCGCATCCTCGACTGGAATGACCGCACGACCTGCGTGCTCTTCGGCGATGGCGCTGGCGCGATCGTGCTCGAGGCAGCCGAAGGCGAGGGGACCACTGCGGATCGCGGCGTGCTGACCGCGCATCTGCGTTCCGACGGTTCGCACAAGGAAAAGCTCTTCGTCGACGGTGGCCCGTCGACCACGGGCACCGTCGGCAAGCTGCGCATGGAAGGCCGCGAAGTCTTCAAATATGCGGTCGGCATGATCACCGACGTCATCCAGGCAGCCTTCGACAGCACCGGCACGACTTCGGACGATCTCGACTGGCTGGTGCCGCATCAGGCAAATCGTCGCATCATCGATGGCTCCGCCAAGAAGCTCAACATCGCGCCTGAAAAGGTCGTCGTCACGGTCGACCTGCACGGCAACACGTCGGCGGCCTCGATCCCGCTTGCGCTCGCGGTTGCAGCCGGTGACGGACGTATCAAGAAGGGCGATCTCGTCATGCTTGAGGCGATGGGCGGCGGCTTCACCTGGGGTGCTGTCCTGCTGCGCTGGTAACGGCCTAAAAACCCAAAAAGCTGACAACGAACAAGGGCTTGACCGTAAGGCGCAAGACAAATACTCTTCGCTCGTCCTCACAAAACAAAACCGATGGGCAGGGAAAAAGATGACCGGCAAAACAGTCACGCGCGCAGACTTGGCGGAATCCGTTTTTCGTAAAGTCGGTCTGTCCCGAACGGAATCGGCGGAGCTCGTGGAGACTGTGATCGACGAGATCTGCAATGCCATCGTTCGCGGTGAGACGGTCAAGCTTTCCTCCTTTGCGACCTTCCAGGTGCGCGACAAGAACGAGCGCATCGGCCGCAACCCGAAGACCGGCGAAGAAGTGCCGATCTCTCCGCGCCGCGTCATGACCTTCAAGGCATCGAACGTCTTGAAGACGCGTATCCTGAAGGCGCATACCCTGCGCAAGGTCAAGACCAAGCCGGCCAATCCGGCCGCCTGATCGCTTTCCGATCTCGTCGCCCGACGAGGCTGATCGACGCTTCCCGTGAATTTTCCGCAACGTTTTCTGTGCGAATTCGAGACGTGACTTGAATTAACGCAAGCAAACCGTTGAAATGTGATGAGTCGCGGCTCGGACATATCAGGTGCGAGCCCCTTCGCCTTGCCGACGAACGGTAAGCGCGACGCGCTGAAGATCGCGTGCTGAAAATCGCGTAGGGAGTGAGAACCTTGGATAAGAGCCCGGATGCTTTTCGCACCATCAGCGAAGTAGCGGATGACCTCGATCTTCCGCAGCACGTGCTGCGCTTCTGGGAGACCCGCTTCCCGCAGATCAAGCCGATGAAGCGCGGCGGCGGCAGGCGCTACTACCGGCCGGAAGACGTGGACCTGCTGAAGGGCATCCGGCACCTGCTCTATGATCACGGCTACACCATCAAGGGTGTGCAGAAGCTCCTGAAGACCAACGGCAACAAGTTTGTCATCGCCATCGGCCATGGCGATCTTGCTAGCGTGCAGGCGCTGACCGGCCAGAGCGAAAGCGAAGCCGGCGAACCCAGGGTCGGCATGTCCGAGGAGGATCAACTGGTCGGACGCGCCAAGGCGCCCGCTTCCCGCCGCTTCTTCAATTTCGGCGGTGGTGACGACGAGGCGGCCGAGGTGTCGCTCGGCAAATCAAGCGTCGGCAAGGAAGATCGGGCGCTGTTGCAGGAGGCGCTCTATGATCTCCTGGAATGCAAGCGTCTTCTCGACCAGGTCCGCTAGGGCCGGCTTCAAGCCGTCCGGGATGATCCCATATTGCCAGCCAGGAGCTTCGCGTGCCGGTTCCCACAAAAATGTATGACGCCTTCCTCTTCGACATGGACGGAACGCTGCTCAATTCAATCGCCGTGGTCGAGCGCGTCTGGACCGGTTGGGCGGTGCGCCATGGGTTCGAGCCCGAGGTTTTCCTGAAGACGATCCACGGAGTTCGCGCCAGCGACGTGATCCGCAATCTGGCGCTGCCGGGTGTCGATCCCGAGCACGAAGCAAAATTGTTGCTGCAGGAAGAGTTGGAAGATGTGAACGGGATCATCGAGATCCCGGGCGCGGTGAAATTCTTGAACAGCCTGCCGCCCGAGCGCTGGGCCATCGTCACGTCGGCGCCGACCGAGCTTTTCAAGCTTCGAATGGCGGCAGCCGGAATCCCGATGCCGAAAGTGATTGTAACGGGTGAAGAGGTTTCATCCGGAAAGCCAAGTCCCCAAGGCTATCGCCTTGGCGCCGAACGTCTCGGCGTCGATCCGGCCAAGTGCCTAGTATTCGAGGATGCCGTCGCCGGCATTCTCGCGGGCGAGGCGGCGGGCGCGGATGTGGTCGTTGTGACCCAGACCCACGCCACGCCTTTTGAGACCCCGCATATGTCGATTGCCGATTATCTCGGCAGCAGCGTCACGACCGCCGAAGACGGGCGAATGGGTTTCGTACGCGGCTAAAGCTTACTGCTTGCGCGGCAGGCCTTGCTTCTGCATCCGTTCGAACGCCGCCATCATCTTCGCCTTGACGGAACCGAGCGTTCCGAGCTCGTGGCCGCAGGTGAAGCACGTCAGCATGTCGCTATCCAGCGGCTGCGGGCGTTCGAACTTCATTCTGGTGTTCCTGCACTTCGGGCAGGGGATCTCGATTTCCATGCTATGTCTCCCTGAGCAATCTGACGTCCCAATAGTCAGATGATCGCGGCAGGGCAAGCTCTTTACGGCGGCGGAGAGCTTCGTCGTGCGGGGTCTGCCGAAAAGAACCGGTGAATTTCTGAGCGATGTCGATTTTTCGCTTGCGCCGAGAATCCCAAAAGACTAACAGGATCAGGCCGTAAAGGCAGGTCGGGGCGTAGCGCAGCCCGGTAGCGCACTTGACTGGGGGTCAAGGGGTCGCAGGTTCATTATACGGACTCAGCGACAGTGTTCAAACCGACCAAGCCAAGGCATGACGGAATGTAGCGCAGTCTGGTAGCGCACTTGACTGGGGGTCAAGGGGTCGTCGGTTCAAATCCGGCCATTCCGATATTTTTCAAAGGGTTGGCTAGGTCGCCTTCCTTTTCCATACCGAAAGGCCGACGAGATCAACTTCTTCGTCGGCCTTTTTTTATGCCAAGGCTCTTCGATTTGCGAAGAGCGTTATACGAAGTCAATGCGCGTGTTCACATACTTAGATTTCAACGGGTTATGAGTGTGGACCTGTTCACTGATCTCTCAGCCGGCTCCAAACTGAACACTTTATTCAGGTAAAAAGCATGCGCCGACTAGGCGCATTCCGTTTAATTGGGCTGATCAGGATATCGATTCTTTGTAATAGCCGGAGCGATCAGCCCAATTCACAAGAAAAGACGGCCCTTGGGCCGACCAAATGGCGGAGCCCATGGACCCGCGACCGCAGGGAGTGGGCTTGTTCACAGGGAGATCAACCATCTCGGACTGTCCACGTCGAATCCCTAGTCACGGGTCGTCGTGTCGTCGGCAGACTGACAAGTCGTGATTTTTCCCCGAACTATTCCTGCCGACAACGATCGAAGTTGGGACTATCTCGTGCGGGGCGTAAACGGGGTATCCATTTCCAGTAGGATGCGTCGGTCTCACCTTAAAGGCACGCTCCCACTCATCAGCCAAGTTCACGATTGCCACCGTACGCCGACGCCGTAGTACAGTTGGCTTCGCGCATCACTCCATCCGAGGAATTCGACGCCTCTGTCAATGTAGAACGCGCGAAGTTTCTCTATGGCACTCGGCCAAGCCTGACCGGTTTCTAGTTTTCCGATGGCGTTTGACGCGAGAACTGACGCCGCAGCGACTTCACTTTGTTTAAGGCCAAGCAGGTTTCTGGCTGCGACGAAAGACATTCCGGCCTTCTCAGTGTGATATTGCTCGCCGTCAGTGAAGTCGACGTTTGATGGAGCACGCCATCGAGCGCCAGCTCGCGCGACCTCTCGCCCAAACGTCAATTCGCCTAGAAACTCGATGCCCCTCGATTCGTAGAATTCGAGGAGCCGAACGTTGTGCTCATTCACAGTAGAGGCTCCGAGCTCCGCTGCTGCGATAGCCCGTCGTGGAATTTTCAAGATTTCAGACACTTCGGAGATGTGAAGTCTCGTGAGTGATCGTGCGACACGAAGCGCTGCTGGTGACGTGGGCGTCTTCATTCCCGATGAAAAACCGGTTCGCCGCATTAGTTGTCAATCATCGTGAATCAAGGTCTTTATTTGCTCATGAATCACTGTATAAACGTGTGCAGTGAATGAAAAATGCACAGGAGGCACGATGGTTGTTATGCGCCGAAGTGATTCGCCTATTTGTGTTCCGTTTGAGGGTTCGCGGGGCGGCTTGATTTGGAAGATGAGACACCTCTCAGACACACCGGGGGATTTAGATGCCCGCGTTGAAGTTCGGCATCCGGCGGTGTCGCCTGCTGAACTCTTCAATGCAGAGTGGCCCCGCACATCCTCAGTTTGGCCTTCCATAACTGATCTAATTGTTGCGGACACTCGTGCGCCTGCATTAGCGCCCGCTTCGTTGTCGACCGACTTGGCACCGTCACCCGCACGTCCTCGCGACGGCATTCGCTTAGCCCATTGGCCCGGAGGCAGCACCCGTTCCGACGATAGGCGCTAAAAAACCTCGCAAGCGGCAGCTGCTGCGCTCCGATCAAATTTCATATTACTGGAAACGAAGATGCCGAACCATGCGTCAGGCAAGCGGTCCCGCGTGCCTTGGAAGACGAGTGCTCGAGAATCGCGCTACGTCACCGTACCTGTCTACATGGCGTATTGCGCCGTCGCGGCCGCCTTGCGACCGTGGAATGGCGTAGAGCGGAAATTCATAGCGACGCTGGTCTTCAAAGAAGATTATTACCAACCGATCTACTCACAGGCTGCCCAGGTCTTCGCGCGGGAGATTTGGAAGTCTTCCGACTGGGAGACCTACATCTTTGAATGGTCGAAGTCGCCGTTCCGCGACCAGTCGCTTGCGGAAAGGAATGGACGGGGCATCTTTTTATCGCCCCCCGGATACAGGCTCACGGACGACGAGCGGCTGTTTTCGGATGCCGTGATAGAAATCGAGCCTCGGTCTCCGGAGCATGCAAGGGCTGCACTACGGCGGGGCGGAATTCCGGTCGATGCTGAACTCGTCGAGCTGTTGATTTCGGAACCGTGGCCAAGGCTGCATTCCGCCTTTCAGGACCGGCGTGGTCCGGTCCAAGGTTTGGAACGTCTTCGACGCGAGACAGCGAGGCTCAAAGAGGTCGAGACTGCAAAAGCCTTACACAATGATGGTCCTACACTCGAAGACATGCATGGTCTTGGGCCCGCGGTGGATTGGGGACACAATCTCGCGAAAGACCTTGCAGACTACAAAGCTGGGCTTATCGGTTGGAACGAAGTCGACGCCGGAGTCTTGCTTTCCGGGCCTCCTGGCATTGGGAAAACCCTGTTTGCAACCGCGCTCGCCAATTCGTGCAAAGTACCGATCATCTACGGCTCGGTTTCGAAATGGCAGGAAGCCGGTGCTCTGGATGCACACCTTAAAGCCATGCGCGCTTCCTTCAAACTGGCGCGCGACAAGGCACCATCGGTCCTGTTCATCGATGAATTCGACTCCTTGGGCAAACGTACGACCTCTGACCGAAACGCTGGCTACCATAATGGCGTGATTACTGGTGCACTTGAGCAGCTCGATGGCTTTGAACGTCGAGAGGGCGTAGTCGTTGTTGCTGCGTGCAACCACCCTCGACTCGTCGATGCCGCCCTTCTGCGAGCGGGAAGGCTCGACAGACATCTGGAGCTGACACTTCCTGATGGCCCCGCGCGCCGTGGCATTCTGAAGTTTCACTCCGGGATCGAGCTGTCGTCCGCTGATGCGGAGATGTTCGAATTCGCTACCGAAGGATTTTCGGGTGCGGAGATCGAGCGTCTAGTCAGGGATGCGAGGCGAGCGGCCCGCCGTCAAGGTAAGTGCTTTAGCGCGCTACACGTTTTCGATCAGCTCCCAGTTACGGAGAAGCTTCCAGAAGAATACGTCAGGGTGATCGCGGTCCATGAGGCCGGCCATGCGTTGGTCAGCTATGAAATTGGGCATGAAGTCTCAGGCATCACGATCTCCAAATGGCGGGTCAGCGGCGAGAGCCGGGTGCTTGGCAGCGTCGATTCAAAACCTTCACTGGTGCGGGCCAGAACCAAGACCACCTACCTCGACACCATAGCTATCTTCCTCGGTGGTATCGCAGCTGAGATGGAAGTCTTCGGAAGCTTCGCCGACGGAGCATCGGGTTCAAGTGAGGCCGACCTGAATAGGGCGACCGATCTGGCGACGATGATAGAGGGTACACAAGGCATGGGCCGCACACTGGCGGTAGAAGCTCCTGATCCACGAGAGTTCGCGCGGATGCGCTTGTACAATCCGGAACTCCGAGAACAGGTCCACATTCTGCTGGATAACGAACTCGTAAGGACGAGGTCCATCGTTCAAAGGCAGCGTCCCGCACTAGACGCACTCGTCGATAGACTAATGGCAAACCCGACCATGACCGAAAAGGAAGTTGCGCAGGTGTTGCAAAGCAGCAGGCGCACGGTTGTCAGCCTAGCGAAGCCCCAGCGGAGGACGGGAACGTGACGGCGAAACGGACAACATCAACTGGCCGGCGGGCGGAATCTAAGAAGCCCTACGCGGGCTCGCTAGGCGAGATGCTCGATGAGTCCGGATTTGAACCATTGGGCAGGCGGATAAAGATTCATGATCGCGGCGTCGGAACTCAGCCCCCGTTGCCACCGAAATGGTTCGACCCCGTGGTCGAATTCTTGTGGGCGGCCCTACCGGACTTGGCTTCTAACCAATGGGACCATCTCTACATCGACGCTCTACAATCTTCTTGCCAGGCATTAGTCGCACTCGGCCAAGCAGTTCTTGATGGCAGCGGTGGCATAAGAGTTAATCCGGAGCCTGCGCTGCCTGGCATCCTTCCTCGATTGGACGATGTCGCGACCGTGATCGTCTGCTTGGCAGCGCAAGTGAGCTTGCTCGAGTATCGAAATTTCACAGGAGCGCGCGACCGACCTAGTCCAACTGGACTTCGACGTCCGAATATTCGGGCGGATCATGGCAGCGGCCCTGCGTATCTAGCCCCGGAGGCGTTCCGGGTGTTCGAAAGCCTCGACCTTGTTCTTGGTGCTCGATGGACGGAGCGCGCCGAAACAATATTCTGGCGTGATAACCCGTCGGAGTGGGGCCTTGATTTCACAAAAGACCGCCGGTTCACACGGGCTCGGGAGGCAGCTCTAGCAACCGTACCTGACGATATTGCGGAGAAGATCGAGAAGACGGCGGTGATAAGCGAAGAGAGTATCGTGGAGTGGCTCCAGACTGCGCCGAAAACCAAGACCCGAGAAGACGCCCTCAAGTCTCTCAGGTTTTGGAGCAGTCAAAGTCTTGATCGGGTTTTCCATCGTCGATGGCGTCTGGACTGCGGATGGCTTTCGGTCGAGGAGTCATACAGGACACTCCTGATCGAATACGATGCCCTGTCAATCAACATGCGTCGGCATTTTGCGGCACGATATTTGCCCCACGCTCCGTTTCTCAATGAGTAGTGTTGCTGAGGTGCCGAACGATCCCACTGTTGTCGGCGCGACCCGCCTCTAATCTGGGAGAGATGCATGACCTCGATATCAATGACCGTGATCCATCCAATGCCCAGCGCTGATTTCGTGTTGCTTCGATGAAACTCTGGGCTTTTTCAGACATTCATCTCGAGTTCGGCAGGCCGTTCACCCCGGCCCCGCCAGCAGACATCGACGTTATTGTCTGCGCTGGGGACGTCACCGACAAAGGCGTCGTGCCCAGCATCGAGTGGCTTGCAAGAAACTTTGGTCCAGAGGTGCCCCTGATCTTCGTCGCGGGAAACCACGAGTTCTACCGCGCTTTTCTGTCGGACGGCATAGCAGCGGCGAATGCGTTGCGCGATCGCTATCCGAACGTCCACTTCCTCGATGACCGTGATCTGGTCATAGAGGACGTACTTTTCGCCGGTGCAACCCTTTGGACTGACTTCCGGCTGTTTGATCACAATCCCGAGACGTCCATGTATTGGGCCGAGAAGGGTATGAACGACTACAAGCGCATCAATCTGTCCAAACAGCCGTTTAAAAAATTCAAACCCATTCATGCGTACCGGAGGAATGATGCCTCCATCAAGTTCCTCACGGAGAGCCTTCGTCGGGCCGACGTCAGAAAAAAGGTCGTTGTCACCCATCACGCGCCGTCTCCTCGGTCGATATCGCGGTGGTTCCGGGATGATGCACTGGCACCGTGTTACGCCTCCGATTGCGATGCCTTCATCCGCGAGGCCGAGCCCGACATATGGGTCCACGGCCATGTCCATCAAAGATTGGACTATATGCTCGGATTCACCAGGATCGTCTGCAATCCACGAGGATACCCGGGTGAGGCGACCGCTTTCGACGCGAATTTGGTGATCGAGATTTAGATGGGGTGACGCCGCACGGCGCTGGTGATGATCGCTGGTACGGTGTGACCTAGCCAGAACACTCAACGACGATTTGAGGAGGCGTCGACCAAAAGCCTCTGAGGTCTTGGGAAACTAGATTCCTGGTTCATTCTATGGTGCCGTACGACAACGAATGATTACGGAAATTAAAGACCTGGCCGAACCGCAGAATCGGAAATAATTAAAGACTTCAATGGGTTATTTGACTTTCTCTGTCAGATTTGCTTCCTTTGATACGAAGAAGCAAGCGTGGTTGGCCGAGAGCGTGCCCTCGGTCACTGGAGAGGAAGGCCAGGAGTGGAAATCTATTCTAATCGTGTCAGCGGCGTGACCGTCCATCACGCCACCGGTCGATGGCGGCACCTGGACGGCAGAGGGGTAGACGGCATTTGGAGCATCCTCGCGCAGGAAGGACCTTTCGACTACGAACCAATCCTGGCCATCTACCGTGATATCGAAAACTATCTTGTTGGCGAGTATGAGATTTGGGCTGATGTCAGCCACGAAAGGCTCGTCGTCATCCAGATACGCATCCAGGGAATGGTGTATTCGTTCGACAGCTTCTACGAATGGAAAAGCTCCGGTCGTTATCTACCGAACTTCAAAGGCAAACCGGAAATCCGAGACAGACAACTTTCCCATGTCAGAGATGAGCTTTTATGCGCAGGACTTGGCCAAGACTTTGATAGCCTGATGGCCGCATGGGACCTTGGAGTCGAGAATCTACACTTCGACGAATTCAGAGCCGCGCTTCCCACATTCCTGATGGAAATGCTCCGAATGGCGGCGAGAAAGCATCCCGATGTTCCAATCGGTGATGAGATCGTTGCCAACGCTAACAGAGAAAGACTTTTGAGCATTGCGGCTCGTGGGCTCACGAGTGATAGGGAGTCTGTGGTGGCAGGATTCGCCCCACCGGAATGGCTCGATTTTCTGAACGACCAACTGGAAGACGTTTTTGAATTTCAGGAGATCGAGAAACTCGTCCGGTACATGAACCCAGATGACGGTCCACCGGATGCTGACAAAATCGCATACGTGATAAGCCGTGCCTACTTTATCGAGGCGCTCTATGTATTTTTGGTCGATCTAGCTGACGCTCGGCTTTCTACCGACAATGATGCATGATGCCCCAACGCCGGCAACTCGAACGATCAGGATGCAGCGTTTAGCTTCCTCGTACCTTTGGGCCAGGAGGACCAACCCCGTGTTTTTGTGCGCTAGCCGGCACTGTTTCCACCGTCGAAGCCGATGGTGGAAACAGTTATGAATGATGCGCGGAGATGACGTCTGCACGTTCCTGCTGAAAACGGGCCATTCTCCCGACCCCGGCTGGACTACGGAGCCGTGTAGCCACCGTCGATGACGAGCTCAGCGCCGGTCATGTAGCTGGACTCGTCCGAAGCAAGGAACAGCGCCCCGTAGGCGATTTCCTCAGGGCGTCCGAGGCGCTTCATGGGCGTGATATCCACGATCGACTGGGTGATGCCACCGTCCTGTGCGTCGATCATCGGAGTGCTGATGATGCCTGGATGGATCGAGTTGACGCGAATGTTGTCGCCGACGTACGTCAACGCCGCGTTCTTGCTCATGTGGCGCACAGCCGCCTTGGAAGCCGTATAAGCCGAGACGCCGGCCGCGCCCGCGATTCCCCAAATCGACGACGTGTTGATGATCGAGCCACCACCGTTGGATCGCATGTGAGGGATTACGGACTTCATTCCGAAGAATGGGCCGGTCTGATTGACGGCGATGACCTTGTTCCAGTCATCGATCGAGATTTCCGCAATGCCGTCATACGAGTGGACCGTGCCAGCGTTATTGAACAAGACGTCAATCCGACCGTCCTTTTCGAGGACGTCCTTGACTACCTGTTCCCAACTGGCGAATTCGGTGACGTCCAGTTTATGATTCTGTACGCCTTCAGCTTTGAAAGGCTCGCCGAAGCTCAGGTCGCAGGCGTGAACCTTTGCGCCTTCTCTGGCAAAAAGTTCAACGGTCGCCCGACCGATCCCACGTGCTCCACCGGTTACGA
The DNA here is from genome assembly GCF_017741935.1 of Rhizobium sp. 16-449-1b. Lineage (GTDB taxonomy): Bacteria > Pseudomonadota > Alphaproteobacteria > Rhizobiales > Rhizobiaceae > Rhizobium. The sequence continues at coordinate 240,019 of NZ_JAGHMH010000005.1, forward strand.
TGCAGACTTTATCCTTGAGACGCATGATCTCCTCCAGTGCGCGTGTCTAAGTAGGTGGCCTCCCAACGGCCGTTCAGCTCGGAATATTCCTTACTTACCAAATGGCAAAAAGCCCTGAAACCGAGAAACATATTCCCGACGGTCGGGAATATGTCATTGCGTCCAAAGGGTTTCGTAGTCCTTGTCCTTGAACGTCTTGACCATGTAGTCGATAAAGAGTCGCGTCCGTGCGGGGAGGTGGGCACGTGTCGGGAATGCGATATTCATCGTGAGACGGGGCAGGTCCCAATCGTCCAACACTCTGACAAGGCGGCCCGATTCCAGATGCTCCTGAATGATGTAGGTCGGCTGCGCCATGATGCCCAAACCGTCCAGCCCTGCTTTGACGATGATCTGGCCATCATTTGAATTGATCATTCCCGTTACGGGCACCGTGACGCTGTCAGCCTGGCGCTTGAAAGTTAGTTCGTTCCAGTTATCAGCCAAGGTATAGAGGATCAGGTCATGGGACCGTAGGTCTTCTGGTGTCTCAGGCGTCCCGCGTTTTTCGAGGTATTCCGGAGAAGCCGCAAGCAGACGTCGTGTTTCGGCGAGGCGACGGATTGTGATAGAAGAGTCGGCTTCGACGCGCCGGGTACGGATCGCCATATCCACGCCGTTCTCAATAATATCGTAGTACCTGTTGGAGGAAACGACCTCGAAGCTGACTTTGGGGTACAGTTTCGTGAACTCAGCTATGAGGGGGTTCAGGTGGAGAAGGCAGAAAGATAGGGACGCACTTACGCGAAGGAGACCTGTCGGATTGAGGGTCACTTCAGAAATGCTTTGTTCTGCTTCTTTCATACCCTGAATGAAGTCTTTGCTTCGGGTATAAAATTTCTCACCTTCGACGGTTAGGTAGAGCTGTCGGGTCGTCCTTTGTATCAGACGGACATTCAAGCGTTCTTCAAGTGCGATCAAATGCCGGCTGGTAGCGGAAACTGACATCCCCAATGACTCAGCGGCGCGACTTACGCTGCCGAGGTCCGCGATCTGATTGAAAACTTCGATTGTTGATTTGCACTGAGAGCTGACCCGGGATTGCGGGATATTATCACTGAGATTTGACCCATGTTTCAATCATCCCTCGCGAAGTTTCAGTGGGGGCTC
>NZ_JAGHMH010000010.1 GCF_017741935.1 Rhizobium sp. 16-449-1b
GCTCGATCAGCTGCGACAGGATTTCAACGGTTCGCTGACGCGGCTGCAGGCGACGATGCGCCAGATCCGCGACAATGTCGAAATGATCCAGGGCAACGGCAACCAGATGGCCGAGGCGGCTGAGGATCTTGCCAAACGTACCGAACAGCAGGCTGCTTCGCTCGAAGAAACGGCCGCCGCCATCGACGAGATTACCGTCACGGTTCGCTCGTCCGCGGAGCGTGCCAAGGATGCCGACCAGATCGTCCGCCAGGCCAAGCGCAGCGCCGACGACTCGGCGATCGTCGTCAACAATGCGATCGACGCCATGGGCCGCATCGAAGAAGCCTCCCGTCAGATCGAACAGATTACCGGTGTCATCGACGAGATCGCCTTTCAGACCAATCTTCTTGCCCTGAACGCCGGCGTCGAGGCAGCTCGTGCCGGAGAGGCTGGCAAGGGCTTCGCTGTCGTTGCCCAGGAGGTGCGCGAACTGGCGCAACGCTCCGCCAAGGCAGCCAAGGAGATCAAGGTCCTCATCAACAAGTCGACGACCGAGGTCAATACCGGCTCGCATCTGGTGCAGGAAACCGGCGCGGTCCTTGCGAAGATCAGCACCCAGATTGTTACCATCAGCCAGCACGTCGAAACGATCGCCCGTGGCAGCCACGACCAGTCGAGTGCCCTGCAGGGGGTCAACTCCACCGTCAATCAGATGGACCAGATGACACAGCACAATGCGGCGATGGTCGAGGAGACGACGGCCGCAAGCCGCGAACTCGCCTCCCAGGCCGACAGCCTGCTGGGGCTGGTTCAGCAGTTCAAGATTGAAGGAAATGGACGAGAATTGGGCTTGCATAGGGCTGCCTGATTTGCGGTAGTCCAAATGGATTTAGCGCCCTCATCTTCGTCGAAGTCAGTTCTGGGGCCGGCAACCAAAGTTGCCGGCTGGATGAGAATTTGCCCGGACGCTGATGGCCGCCCCGATCAGTTAGACACCACTCTCGACCATGAACCTTGACATGAACGGCAGACTTGCCGCGCCGACTGCCTTTGGTGCGCTCAAGATACTCGTTGGCATGACCGCGACCTCGGGAACCAATTTCTGTAGCGAGGCGCACACATTCCGAGAGACACTCGCCGGCACAAATGAAGATACGATAACGGCTTCCAGCTCGACAAATTGGGTGAGCGACCTGACGATGCCGCGCATCTTTTCCGCGAGTCTGCCTTCCCATTCGAGAACCAGGCCGTTCTCCGGCCACGGTGCAAGTGGTTGCCAAAGATGATCCGTCGGCGCACCCGCGGCGGTCAACATGGTTTCCAGTGACGCCGCGCCCACATCGAAACTGACAACAGAATTGCCGTGATGAATCTGGTGCTTCAAAACCAGCCGGCTGTGGAGGTTCGCGCCAATGTAAAAATAGAGATAGTCGGAAAACGGCTTGGCAATGCCGAACATGCTCTCTCCGCTGGCTGCAGCGGTGATGTCGTTCTGCACGAACACCGAGTATCCGGTGAGCTCCTCGACTTCCTTTTGCAGAGAGTCGAAATAGGCTTTCTCCTCACGACCCTCCGATGCGCTCGACGGCAGAGCCAGGCCAATACCGGCCAGCCGCTTTTGAGCATTCTTCGGAACGATGTTCATCGCCTGCCGGATGGTGTCGATGAACATCGTTTGGTTGCTATCGCGCTCGGGTTGCGGATTGGGAAGCTGCATATGATAGCGAACGGCGCCAACGAAATCGATCAGAACGACGTCCGTCCGCTTCAGGCCAACGCTGATGCCAATCGAGAAGGCCCCCTCGGGGTTGAGGGCTACTGGAACGGTTGGCGGCCCAACACGTCCCTTTTGTGCTTCCCCTTTTTGAACCAACCCCTCTTGTTCCAGCGATCTGACGAGCACCGAAATCGTCTGGGCGGAGAGACCTGTCCGTTCGCCGATCTCCAATCTGGTTATCTCGCTGTTTTGAAGGAGCAGCGACAGCAGCAGGCGTTCGTTGTAGCTGCGCACGCTCACGGCGTTCAGGCCCGTCGCCCGATCGGCAATACGCAGGGGATTGGGTGGTGCAAAACGCATATCAGGCATCAATGCGATCCTCGCCGAGTAAGGCATAAAGATGAACCGGCATCCATTTGTCGTGTCGTTGCGGCAATATCATCATCTCCAACCGATCGCCTCGACTTCCCTGGCCAGCGCTGTTCCCAAGGCTTCATGCGCTTCCCGGTTGATGTGAAAACCATCGCGAGGATCACACGACGCGACGGTCGCGGCGTCAAAGAAGTGGACTTCGAGCGAATCGGCAATAATTTCAAACTCAAGGGCGAGACGCCGGGATTTCTCCTGGGCGCCGGAAAATATGGGTTCCCATTCCTTGATATCGTCCAGCATTGGGGGCGGAGCAACCACCATGATTTCGGGGGGCTTGCCGCCCGGGCCGGGCGCCAGTTCCCTGATATCGTAGACCAGGCAGCCAATACCCATCGCCACTTCCGAGGGTGGTTGGCCGAAGCGCGCCTTCAGGTCGTTCGTCCCGAGCATGATGATGACAAGGTCGAGGATCGCGTGGCTCATGAGGCACGGACGCAGGTAGGATCGGCCGTTCTTCATCGTTCCTTCGATCGGATCGTCGCGAACCGTTGTGCGGCCACTCAAGCCTTCCTCGATGACGTACCACGCGCTTCCAAGCTCCCGTCTCAAAACTCCAGGCCAGCGTTCGTTTGGCCCGTATCGGTCGAGCGGCGAACCCCCCGGAATTTGGCCATGCGTATTCGAGTCGCCGTAACATAAGACTGACCGCATTTCCTCCCCACCTTTATGGCAAATCATAAAGACGCATGAACATTCTCTGGGGATTATGGCCTTTGTCGATCTATGGCGCAAGTTTATTGATATTCATTCAATCTGAATAATTATTGACAGCGTTTTAGAGGTGTGGCATTTCTATGAATGGGAGAGCAAGATTTCCAGGAACTGAACATAGCCAACCCCAGTCATCCAATGGCGTTGGCCCGCGACTAAAGCCGCTTCAGCGGCCTGGATAAGTGCGTCTCCGTGTCAATGGAGATCCGACGTCGATGAGGACGACGGTGTTTGTGCAAGGGAGGAATTCTCAGTGAACGGCTATCTGAAATCTATTCTCGGGGCGACGCTTGTGGTGGCATCCACCGCGGGCCCGCTTTGGGCTGATGACGTCAAGTTCATGGACGGCATCACGCCGCGAGCTGGCGACAACCCGCAGACCGAAGCTGGCAAGTACAAGAAGGATTGCGGCTGGGTCATCGGCATGAGCGACTTTGGCGTCAACGCCAATACCTGGACGGTCCAGGTCGCTCACGAGTCCGAGGCTGCTGCTGCTGCCAACAAGTGCATCAAGAAGTTCATCCTGCTCGACGCCGGCTTTGACCAGAAGAAGCAGGTTGCCGACATCGAAGATCTGATCGCGCAGAAGGTCGACGCGATCATCGTCCAGCCGGTCACTTCCACCTCCGCCAACGCATCGATGAAGAAGGCGATTGCTGCTGGCATTCCGGTCATCGTCCATACCGGCCGCGTAGAGACGGACGATTACACGACAGAAATCCAGGGCGGCGCCGAGCACTTCGGCAAGGTGATGGGCGACTGGCTCGTCAAGACGGTCGGAAACGACGGCAAGATCTGGGTGCTGCGCGGTCTCGCCGGCCATCCGGAAGACACCAACCGCTACAATGGTCTTCTGGAAGCGCTGAAGGGCACGAACGTCAAGATCGTCGCCGAAGAGCATGGCGATTGGCAGTATGACAAGGGCAAGAGCGTCTGCGAGACCCTCTACCTGAACAACCCTGATGTGAACGGCATCTGGTCGTCGGGCGCCGACATGACGCGCGCCTGCGTCGACGTCTTCAAGCAGTTCGGCGCCAAGATCCCGCCGATCTCGGGCGAAGGCAACAACGGGTTCTTCGGCCAGTGGATCAACGACGGCTTCGAGTCGATCTCTGCAGAATATTCGCCGGCCCAGGGTGCCGAGGGCGTGCACGCCGCGATTGCTCTGCTTGAGGGCAAGCAGCTCTACAAGCACTACGACTACAATCCTCCGGGCTGGGATCTCGAGAAGGTCAAGAAGTATTACCGCGACGATCTCTCCGCGAACGTCTGGTGGCCGTCTCAGCTCTCCGAAGACGATCTGAAGAAGTATTATAGCAAGTAATCATTCTCCCGCGGCGCGTCCGCCGGTTTCGTTCCGGAACCGGCGGATGGCCACCGGAACGGAATTGCGTGATTTGGGAGGAAGCAATGGCCAACCTTGTGGAAATGTCGAACATTTCAAAATCGTTTGGCGGAAGTCTGGCACTTGACAGGGTGTCGCTGGAGCTCTTGCCGGGTTCGGTGCATGCCCTGATGGGCGAGAATGGCGCCGGTAAATCGACCCTCATGAAGATCCTTGCGGGTGTTCATCGGCCAGACAGTGGCGATATCTTCAAGAACGGCCACAAGATCTCCTTCGTCAATCCGAAAGAGGCACTTGATTTCGGCATATCGACCGTCTTCCAGGAAATGACGCTCCTGTCGAACCTCACGATCGCCGAAAACATGTTTCTCGGGCGTGAGCCGGTCACGCGCTTCGGCACTGTCGACTACAGGCGCATGAATGCCGAAACCAGCAAAGCGCTAAAGGAGCTTTCGCTCGACCTCGATCCGCGGACCCTTGTTTCGAATCTCAGCATCGCCGAACGGCAGTTCGTCGAGATCGCCCATGGCATCAAGGCCGATGCCTCGATTTTCATTCTCGATGAGCCGACGGCTGCTCTCAATGCCGCCGATGTCGAGATCATGAACAAGCATATCCGGCGACTGCGCGATGCGGGCAAGGCGATCGTCTATATCTCGCACCGGATGGATGAAATCTTCCAGATCTGCGACACGGTCACGGTCCTGAAAGACGGCAAGCTGGTGGGCACGCGCCCCCTTTCCGAAATGACGCCGACATCGCTCATCGCGATGATGGTCGGTCGGGAATTGAAAGATCTTTTCCCGGCAAGAAACCCATCGGCAGCCGGCGAACCGATGCTCGACATAAAGCACTTCAAGATCGGTGCGGCGACGAAGCCATTTTCGCTGCATGTTTCCAAGGGTGAGATTGTCGCTCTGGCGGGGCTGGAAGGACAAGGGCAGCAGAAGCTCATGCGCTCGCTCGTCGGCCAGTTCCAGCCGTTCTCCGGAACCGTCACATTCCAGGGAAAGTCACTTGCGTTGCCGGTGCCAAATGAGAACGGTATCCGCAAGCTGCAGCAGATGGGGGTGGGTTTCGTTCCTGAAGATCGCAAGGAAGAGGGTCTGTTTCTGAACCTTCCGATTGCGCACAATATCGAGATTGCCCTGCATTCGGCAAGGATGGGTTTTTCCGCCGCGAAGAATTATCGGAAGGTCGTTGCGGAGACGATCAAGCGGCTCAACGTGCGGACGATCAACGTGTCTGCGCCCGTTGGCGCCCTCTCCGGCGGCAATCAGCAGAAAGTTCTGCTCGGCCGCTATATCGCCGCCAATCTCGATATCCTCCTCATTGAGGAGCCGACGCGCGGCGTCGATATCGGAGCCAAATCGGAAATTTACAAGCTGCTTCGCGACTTCACGCAGAACGGCGGGGCCGTGCTGGTCCTGTCGAGGGAAACTGTCGAACTGATCGGCCTTTGCGATCGCATCTATGTCGTCCATGGCGACACGGTCGTTGCAGAGATGCCCGCCGCCAGGGCCACAGAGCACGACATCCTCGACGCCGCCCTGAGCGCGTAAGCGCCAAATTAGAGAACCAATCCGATGACCAAGACTCTTTCAAGACTATTTTCGGGAAGCCAGAATCGCCAAGGTCTCTGGATCGTTCCCTTGCTGATCACCATCGTCCTCAGTATTGCGCTGATCGTTCAGACAGACCAGTTCCTCAACAGTGAAAACCTGTTCAACCTGATCGCCCAGGCAATGCCGCTGATCATCACGGCGGTCGGCCAGCTGTTCGTCATCCTCGTCGGCGGCCTCGACCTTTCCGTCGGATCGCTGATCAGCTTCACGACAGCCATACTGGCGTTGGACGCCCCGGGCTACATTACGATACCGGCAGTCTTCCTGCTGGCGGCCTTGCTCGGCCTGACCAACGGCATTGTGATCACCCGTCTCAACGTCCATCCGATCATCGCGACGCTGGCGATGCAATATATCGTGCTCGGAGCTGCGCGCATCTTGCGTCCCGTCTCCGGCGGGACCATTCCGGATGTCGTCATCAGCTCGGTCTCGGGGTCGTTCCTCGGCATCCCCATGCCGATATTCTGGGGCATTTGCGTTGCCCTGGTCGCCTGGAAATTGCTCTACGGCTCACGGTTCGGACTTCATCTCTTCGCGATCGGCGGAGGCATTTCCAGCGGCATGGAAGACGCCACACGTAACTTCGGTGTGGCCGACAAGCGCAATGTCATCCTGGCCTATGTCGCCTGCTCGTGTTTTGCGGCTCTTGCCGGCGTGTTCCTGGCCGGCCGCATCGTGTCCGGCGATCCGAATGTCGGTCTTCTCTTCGAGCTCGATGCGATCACTGCCGTCGCCATTGGCGGCACGCAACTCTCCGGCGGCGTCGGCAGCCTGCAGGGAACGATTATCGGAGCCCTGGTGCTAGCGCTCCTCTCCAACGGCATGAATCTGGTCAACGTTTCGCCGTTCATTCAGACGGCGATCAAGGGCGGCATCCTGCTGCTTGTCGTCGGTTTCCAGACACGCAAGAAGATGGGGCTCTAAAATGTTAGGCTTCGCGAACAATCCCGCAATTCAGCGAATGCTCAGGGTCGCGCCTTCGTATTACGTTTTTGCATTGCTTCTGCTCGTTCTATTCGTCTCGCGCCCGCAGATGCTCAATGCAAATGTCATGGGGATCTTCATTCGCCAGGTCGCCCCTCTCGGCGTTCTCGTCCTCGGACAGCTGCTCGTCATGCGCGTCAAGAGCATTGACCTTGCAGGCGGCGGCATCATCCTGCTCGTCAACTATTTCATTTCGTCGAACCTTCTTCCTGGAATGTCGGCGACAGGTTTCGTCCTGCTGGCGCTCTTCACCGGCACCGCAATTGGCCTGTTCAACGGCTTCATGGTCGGCAAGCGGCGTGTCTCGGCGGTCATTGTGACCCTTGCCGTGAGCATCATCCTTGTGGGTGCCGTCCAGTTCCTGTCCAGCGGCAAGCCGCCGGGGAACGTGCCGACCTACTTCAACACCATCTACAATGTGAAACTTGGTCCCCTGCCGCTCCCGGTTCTGTTCTGGGTCGTGCTGACGGCGCTGTTGTCCCTGCTTCTGTCGAGAACGGTGTTCGGGCGCTACGTCACCTCCGTGGGTGCCAATGCGGAAGCCGCGCACTTCTCGGGCGTTCCCGTCGAACGCACGGTTGTCGTGGCGCACACACTCGCAGGCCTTATCGCCGGCATCGCCGCCCTCGTTCAAACGGCGTCGATTGCGGTCGGAAGCGTTCGTGTCGGCCTGGATCTTCCGATCCTGTCCGTTGCGGCGACCATTCTCGGCGGCGTGGTGTTCGGCCGGGGGGAAGGTGGCGTCTGGGGGCCGTTCTTCGGTGTCCTTTCTTTCGCGCTCCTCTTTGTCGTGATGACGTCCTTCGGCGTCAGCGACTCCGGGAAGCTCATCGCGCAAGGTCTCATCATCCTGCTTGCGGCCATTTTCTACGGCCTCAAGGCACGCAACTCGTAGTTATCGGAGGAATAACGATATGGCAGAGAGCCGCTCAATACTGTGTTTTGGGGATTCACTCACATGGGGATGGATTCCGGTGCCGGAATCGTCCCCTACCCTCAGATACCCCTTTGAGCAGCGCTGGACCGGCGCCATGGCAGCGGCGCTGGGTGACGGCTATGCGATCATCGAGGAGGGCTTAAGTGCCCGCACGACGAGCGTCGAGGACCCCAACGATCCCCGGCTGAACGGAAGCGCCTATCTGCCGATGGCGCTGGCCAGCCACCTGCCGCTCGATCTTGTGATCATTTTGCTCGGCACCAACGATACCAAGTCCTACTTCCGCCGCACGCCCTACGAGATCGCCAACGGCATGGGCAAGCTTGCAGGACAGGTTCTCACCTGTACCGGCGGTATCGGCACGCCCTACCCTGCGCCGAAGCTCCTGATCGTTTCGCCGCCGCCGCTCGCTCCCATGCCTGACCCATGGTTTGAAGGCATGTTTGGTGGCGGTTACGAAAAGTCCCTCGAGCTCGCAAAGCAGTACAAGGCGCTCGCCAATTTCTTGAAGATCGACTTCCTCGACGCTGGCGAGTTCGTCAAGACCGATGGCTGCGACGGGATCCATTTCTCTGCCGAGACGAACATCACGCTCGGCCGGGCAATCGCGGCGAAGGTCGAAGCGATTTTCTCACAAGAGGCGAAGAACGCTGCAGCTTAGCAGTCTTCCGCCGCCGGCCGCCAGCGTCTCCCTCCCAGGACGCTGGCGGTCCCCTTCCATCAACAAGATTTGAGGCTTCCATGACCGGCTATGTTCTGGCGATCGACCAGGGGACAACGTCCTCCCGTGCCATCGTTTACGGCCCCGATGCCCAGCCGATCGCGATCGATCAAAAAGAGATATCGCAGTCGTTTCCGAAGTCCGGCTGGGTCGAACACAACGCCACCGAAATCTGGGAGTCTGTGCTTGAGACCTCCCGCAATGCTCTAAAGCGGGCAGGCATCGAAGCGCGGGACGTTGCGGCAATCGGCATCACAAACCAACGCGAAACATGCCTTGTTTGGGAGCGGTTGACCGGCAAGCCAATTCATCCGGCGATCGTCTGGCAAGACCGACGGACCTACGGCGCATGCGAGGTTCTTCGCGCAGACGGGTTTGGTCCGCTGATACAGGAAAAAACCGGCCTTTTGCTGGATCCATATTTTTCCGCCACGAAGATCGCCTGGATCCTCGACAATGTCGAGGGCGCGCGACGGGCGGCCGAGGCCGGTCAGTTGCTCTGCGGCACGATCGACACCTATCTGACCTGGATGCTCACCGGCGGCGCTGTGCACGCGACGGACGCAACCAATGCGTCGCGAACGTCGTTGTTCGACATTCGCGAGAACCGCTGGGATGACGAATTGCTGGGCGCGTTCAGAGTCCCGCGGGCTCTCCTGCCCGAGGTGAAGGATTGTGCTGACGATTTCGGCCAGACGATTGCCGGCCACTTCGGCGCTCAAATTCCGATCCGGGCGCTTGCGGGCGACCAGCAGGCAGCCTTGATCGGCCAGGCCTGCCTCAAACCCGGGATGCTAAAGTCGACCTATGGAACGGGTTGCTTCGTGGTCCTGAATACCGGCGACAAGATCGTCCAATCAACCAACCGCCTGCTTTCGACCATCGCGTACCGTCTCGATGGCAAAACGACCTACGCGCTTGAGGGGTCGATCTTCATGGCGGGCGCTGCGGTTCAATGGCTCAGAGACTCCTTGAAACTCATCAAGGAAGCGGACGAAACAGGCCGCCTCGCGCATCTTGCTGACGAACAGGAAGACGTCTATCTCGTTCCAGCGTTCACCGGGCTCGGTGCGCCGCATTGGAATTCGCAAGCCCGGGGAGCAATTTTTGGCCTGACGAGAGGGACAGGAGTAGCCGAGCTTTCGCGGGCGACCCTGGAATCCGTCTGCTATCAAACGCGCGATCTCCTCGAGGCTATGGCGTCCGACTATCCGATGGACGTCCGAGGTGCGACCCTTCGCGTCGATGGTGGGTTATCCGGCAGCGATTGGGCCATGCAGGCATTGGCCGATTGCCTCGGAAGCGTCATTGAGCGATCCCCAACTCAAGAAGCCACTGCCTACGGAGTTGCAGCACTCGCGGGCTCGCGCGCGGGCGTTTGGCCAGATCTGACAGGCTTTGCAGCGAACTGGCAGGCCAAGAGCCGGTTCACCCCAAACCTCAACATTGACGAGCGGGCACGACGCTACCGGAAATGGCGTGCTGCCGTTGCAAGCACGCTTTCCTATGCGGCAACGGCGTGACGTCACGGGAGATCGATATGGAAGACAAAATCCACGACCTGTTCGTAATCGGCGGCGGTATCAACGGCTGCGGGATCGCGCGTGATGCGGTTGGTCGAGGCTATTCGGTGGCGTTGGCGGAGATGAACGACTTCGCTTCCGGCACCTCTTCAGGCGCCACCAAGCTCATCCATGGCGGCTTGCGCTATCTCGAACACTACGAGTTCCGACTGGTGCGTGAATCGCTGATGGAGCGCGAGGTGCTCTGGGCGATGGCGCCGCACATCATCTGGCCGATGCGCTTCGTGCTGCCCTACCAAAAGGGCGGCATCCGTCCGGCCTGGCTGATCCGGCTTGGACTGTTCCTTTATGACCATCTCGGCGGCCGCAAGCTGCTGCCCCCGACTGCGGTTCTCGACATGCGCCGCGACGAGGCGGCGAAGCCGTTGAAGGCGCTCTTCACCAAGGCCTTCGAATATTCCGACGGCTGGGTCGACGATGCCCGGCTTGTGGTCTTGAACGCCCGTGATGCCAGCGACAAGGGCGCGCTGGTCATGCCGCGCACCAAAGTGGTCTCGGCGCGGCGCGAGAACGGGCTCTGGACCATCGAGACGGTGGATACGGTCTCCGAGATCGCGACGGTTCACCGCGCGCGCATGCTCGTCAACGCGGCCGGTCCCTGGGTAGACCATGTCATCCGGGGAGCCTTCGGCAAGAACGAGGCCCGCAATGTGCGCCTCGTCCAGGGCAGCCATATCGTCGTGAAGAAGAAGTTCGAGGGGCCGCGGGCCTACTTCTTCCAGAACCCCGACAACCGCATCATTTTCGCCATTCCCTATGAGGACGAGTTCACGCTGATCGGCACCACCGACCGCGACTATTCCGGCGATCCGAAGGATGTCAGGATCTCGCAGGACGAGACGGACTATCTCTGCAAGGCGGCGACCGAATACTTCAAGGAGCCGGTCAGGCAAGAGGATATCGTTTGGACTTATTCAGGGATACGGCCGCTATTCAACGACGGCGCTTCGAAAGCGCAAGAGGCGACGCGCGACTATGTGCTTAAGCTCGAGGGGGCTGACGGCAAGGACGGCAGGACGGCGCCGCTTCTCAATGTCTTCGGCGGCAAGCTCACCACCTACCGGCGTCTGGCCGAACATGCGCTGGAGAAGATCGGCGAGGCGATCGGCGTGAAGGGTGCCCCGTGGACGGCAAAGAGCCATCTGCCGGGCGGCGACTTTCCGGTCCAAGGCTACGAGGCCGAGGTGACCAAGCTTCATAGCGCCTATCCGTTCCTCGCGGCTTCACATGCGCGCCGGCTTGTCCGCCGCTATGGCACAAAAGCACCCGTTCTTCTCGGCACTGCCAGGAAGATCGAGGATCTCGGCCGGCATTTCGGGTCGGACCTCTACGAAGCCGAAGTGCTCTACCTGATGGAGCACGAATGGGCACGCACAACGAATGACATTCTCTGGAGACGCTCGAAGAAGGGGCTGCATCTCAGCCACAGCGAAGTGTCCCTTCTTGACCATTTAATCTCTGAAGTCATCCAGCGGCAGGTCGCCGCGCAGTGAGATTTTTTGGTGGGCCATAGCATCGATCATGCTGGGCCGCCGCCTGACGTTTGAGGAGTTTTAATGTCGGAGAAGATTTATCCGGTTACCAAGCCGGTGCAGCGCCATGCGCTGATCGGCAAGACCGAGTACCAGGAATGGTACGAGGAGAGTGTTGCCGGCCCGGAGCAGTTCTGGGGCAAGCACGGCAAACGTATCGATTGGTTCAAGCCCTACACCAGCGTAAAGGAGACCTCGTTTACTGGCGACGTCTCGATCAAATGGTTCGAAGACGGTGAGACCAATGTCGCCTACAACTGCATTGATCGGCACCTGGAGACGAGGGGCGATCAGGTCGCTATCATCTGGGAAGGCGATGATCCCTCTGTCGACAAGAGGATCACCTATAACGAACTTTTCGAGCAAGTCTGCCGCTTCGCCAATGTGTTGAAGAAGCATGGTGTCCAGAAGGGCGACCGCGTCACCATCTACATGCCGATGGTGCCGGAAGCGGCCTATGCGATGCTCGCCTGCGCCCGTATCGGCGCGATCCATTCCGTGGTCTTCGGCGGCTTTTCGCCCGAGGCGTTGGGCGGCCGCATCGTCGACTGTGAATCGATCTTCGTGATCACTTGCGACGAGGGCATACGCGGCGGCAAGCCGGTTCCGCTGAAGGCCAATGTCGACAAGGCGATCGACATCGCTGCGCGCGGTCATGTCATGGTCAAGAACGTCCTGGTGATCCGCCGTACAGGCAGCGCGGTGGGCTGGGCGCCAGGCCGCGACCTCTGGCATCACGAGGAATCAATCACTGTTTCGGCCGACTGCCCGCCCGAGCCGATGAGTGCGGAAGATCCACTTTTCATCCTCTATACTTCGGGCTCTACAGGCAAACCGAAGGGTGTGTTGCATACGACCGGTGGCTATCTCGTCTACGCCTCGATGACGCACGAATATGTGTTCGACTACCAGGACGGTGACATCTACTGGTGCACGGCCGATGTGGGTTGGGTCACCGGCCACTCCTATATCGTCTACGGGCCGCTGGCGAATTGCGCCACAACGCTGATGTTCGAGGGGATCCCGACCTTCCCCGATGCCGGCCGCTTCTGGGACGTCATCGACAAGCACAAGGTCAATATCTTCTATACGGCGCCGACCGCGATCCGCTCGCTGATGGGCGCCGGCGATGATTTCGTCAAGCGCTCCAGCCGCTCGAGCCTGCGTCTCCTCGGCTCGGTCGGCGAGCCCATCAACCCCGAAGCCTGGGAATGGTACTATCATACGGTCGGCGCCGGGCGCTGCCCGATCGTCGACACCTGGTGGCAGACGGAAACCGGCGGCATCATGATCACGCCGCTGCCGGGCGCGACCGACCTCAAGCCCGGCTCCGCCACCCGCCCCTTCTTCGGCATCAAGCCGGAGCTCCTGGATGCGGAAGGCAAGCTTATCGAAGGTGCCGCCGACGGCAATCTCTGCATCGCCGACAGCTGGCCGGGTCAGGCACGTTCGGTCTATGGCGACCACGAGCGCTTCATCCAGACCTATTTCTCCACTTACGAGGGCAAGTATTTCACTGGCGACGGCTGTCGCCGTGATGCCGACGGCTACTACTGGATCACCGGCCGCGTTGACGACGTTCTCAACGTCTCGGGTCACCGGCTCGGCACGGCGGAAGTCGAGTCCGCCCTGGTTTCGCATCACCTCGTCTCTGAGGCAGCCGTCGTCGGCTATCCGCACAGTATTAAGGGTCAAGGCATCTATTGCTATGTCACGCTGATGGCGAGCGGCCAAGGGTCCGAAGAGTTGCGCCAGCAGCTGGTCAAGCACGTCCGAGCGGAAATCGGCCCGATTGCTTCGCCGGACAAGATCCAGTTCGCGCCGGGCCTGCCGAAGACTCGCTCAGGAAAGATCATGCGCCGCATCCTGCGCAAGATCGCCGAGGACGATTTCGGCTCGCTGGGCGACACTTCGACGCTTGCCGATCCGGCTGTCGTCGATGATCTGATCGCCAACCGGCAGAACAGGGCCGAGGCAGCGTGAGACCGAAGGAAAGGACTTACCCCATGAGATTGATACTAATGGGCCCGCCCGGCTCCGGCAAAGGGACGCAAGCCAAGCGCATCTGCGAAAAGCTCGGCATCCCGCATCTGTCGATGGGCGACATCCTCCGGGCCGAGGTAGAGGCGGGAACGCCTCTCGGTTCGGCGGTCGCGGCGACGATGGCAGCTGGCGGGCTCGTTTCCGATGACACCGTCTCGGCGATCGTTGCAAACAGGATTGCCAGTCCGGAAGCAGAGTGCGGATTCGTGCTCGATGGGTTTCCGCGCACGATCTCGCAGGCTGCCGCGTTGGATCAGTCGCTCGGTGAGCATTCCTTGACGGCCGTCATCGAGCTCGTCGTCCCGGAGGAAGAACTCTACGACCGTATCTGCCGAAGAGCGACGGAGTCCGCCGGCGCGCGACGCGCCGATGACAATGCCGCGACGTTGGAACTGCGCCTCCAGGCGTATCGGGCAGAGACCCTTTCGGTCAGTGAATTCTACAAGGGTCGGTGGCCGTACTTTCAGGTCGACGGTCTTGCCGCTCCTCAGGACGTAACCGCCCGGATTCTGGAAATCCTAGAGACGGCCGCGACGGAATATTCATGAAACATTACTAATTCAAGATCGATTTTACCGGATATTCATTCACTCAGAATAATTATTATTGGACCTCGTTATCTTGGGTGGAGAATCATGAGCATTCATTTTGACTTCCTGCTATTGCGCGGACCGATCCGGACCAAAATCTTCTGCCTGCTGACGCCGATACTTGTCGGCATCGCGGGCTTGAGCCTCGTCAACTATCTTTCCGGCAACATGCTGAATACCCAGCTTGCCAGCAGCTCGAGCGGGATGGTCACGCTGTCGGCGATCAAGCAGGCTCAGGACGGGATGAACTCCTTCCTGCTCGAGGCGACGGAAGCAAAGCGCGATGCGCTGAAGGCGCTGCTCGCCGACCAGAGCGCCAAGATATCGACGAGCTTGTCCTTCGCTCAAGAACAGGATGAACGACAGAGCCTGCTTGCCGCAGGGACGATTGCTGAAGAGGTCTCAAAGACAATCGACGGCCTCTGGGAAATGCACAGCGACGAAAGGAAACTTCGGGAGGGGATTTCCAGCGATCTCTCAACCTTGTCGGATGTGCAGTCCAAACTGCAAACCTATTTGAACATCCCCGCTGACCAAGCGGCAGCACAAGCGGCGACGGCGGAAACGCTGAACAAGATCAACTCCATGAACTATGAACTTCGGATCGCCTCCTCCGATTTTCTAGGTGGAATGAATGAAGACACCCTCAAGAAGGTAAAAGGTCGCCTCAAAGGGCTGGGCTTCTATCTCAGTAAGGTGAAGGAACAGCACGCGGCCAACGGTCCCATCCAGGAATTGTCCGATAAGGCCGTTGCGGTGATTGGTCAGGCGCAGGAGGCATTCGATCAGCTCCTCGTCAAAGTCGAGGCTCGTGACGCGGCATTCAAGGCGGCGAGCGCCAGGATGAACGACTCTTGGAACAAGATCCTCGAGTTCGCTCAAGTCCAGCGTGATCATGCCTCCGTCGCACAGGATCAGGCGCAACATATATCCGTCGTGACGACCGTGCTTGCCCTGCTCTTTGGTTGCATCGCTGCTTTCCTGCTGCTCAGAACCATCAAGTCTCCGATCGAAGCGCTGACCGCATCGATGAAGGCGGTTGCGTCCGGAAAACTCGACGAAAAGATCGGCAGCGTCGAAAAACGCGACGAGATCGGCGAAATGGCGAGGGCATTGGACGTATTCCGTAACAACGCGCTCGAAAAAATCCGCGTCGAAAGTGACGCGGAACAGTCGAGGTCGCTGATGCGGCAACAACGCCAGGAAGACGATCTGCGCAAGACCCGCGATGCGGCTGCCATCAGCAGCGCGGTCGAGGCGGTTGCGTCCGGCTTGCACAAACTTGCGGGCGGAGACCTCACGGTGACTATCGCTCTCCCTCTCGACGGAGAGCTCGATCAGCTGCGACAGGATTTCAACGGTTCGCTGACGCGGCTGCAGGCGACGATGCGCCAGATCCGCGACAATGTCGAAATGATCCAGGGCAACGGCAACCAGATGGCCGAGGCGGCTGAGGATCTTGCCAAACGTACCGAACAGCAGGCTGCTTCGCTCGAAGAAACGGCCGCCGCCATCGACGAGATTACCGTCACGGTTCGCTCGTCGGCGGAGCGTGCCAAGGATGCCGACCAGATCGTCCGCCAGGCCAAGCGCAGCGCCGACGACTCGGCGATCGTCGTCAACAATGCGATCGACGCCATGGGCCGCATCGAAGAAGCCTCCCGTCAGATCGAACAGATTACCGGTGTCATCGACGAGATCGCCTTTCAGACCAATCTTCTTGCCCTGAACGCCGGCGTCGAGGCAGCTCGTGCCGGAGAGGCTGGCAAGGGCTTCGCTGTCGTTGCCCAGGAGGTGCGCGAACTGGCGCAACGCTCCGCCAAGGCAGCCAAGGAGATCAAGGTCCTCATCAACAAGTCGACGACCGAGGTCAATACCGGCTCGCATCTGGTGCAGGAAACCGGCGCGGTCCTTGCGAAGATCAGCACCCAGATTGTTACCATCAGCCAGCACGTCGAAACGATCGCCCGTGGCAGCCACGACCAGTCGAGTGCCCTGCAGGGGGTCAACTCCACCGTCAATCAGATGGACCAGATGACACAGCACAATGCGGCGATGGTCGAGGAGACGACGGCCGCAAGCCGCGAACTCGCCTCCCAGGCCGACAGCCTGCTGGGGCTGGTTCAGCAGTTCAAGATTGAAGGAAATGGACGAGAATTGGGCTTCTCAAGCGCAGAGGAACTGTCGCACCAACCGGCCAGCCAAAGCGCGGCTTGAGGTTGCAACCGAATTGCACATGGCGGGACAGGAACAGCGTTTGAAGCGGAGTAGAGAAATCGGATCCCTCGGGATTCACATGACAGGTTGAAACATGACGATCACACCAGACACCGAACTTGGCGCTTATCTGCTCCAGAGGAAAGTCGATCCTGACTTGGCAAGCTTGGTTGAAAGCATCGCAGCGTCTGCGACCGTAGTTGCCGACCATCTGAAGGAAGCAGCCTTTCAGAACCATATTGGCAGCGCCGGGACGACGAATATCCAGGGTGAAGATCAGAAGCTCCTCGACGTCTTGGCCGATCGGGTGTTTCGCGAAACATGCGGAGACGCGACGTCGCTCGCTGCCTATGTTTCGGAGGAGGCGGAGGAAGTCACGTGGTTGAAAGCCCCTGCCGCTGGCGACCTCATCCTTTACGTCGATCCATTGGACGGCTCATCGAACCTTGAGGTGAACCTTTCCGTCGGCTCGATCTTTGCCGTGAGCCAGGTCCAGGCAGACGGCGACACCAATGTTCTGCGCAAAGGCCGGGATTATCTCTGCGCCGGCTATGCCATCTATGGGCCGTCCACGCTCTTCGTGATCACATTCGGCCTCGGCGTGGTCGGTTTCACGCTGGATCCATCCGATGGGCAATTCAAACTAACCAATGCTCAGATGCGCGTGCCACCGGAAACGAACGAGTTTGCCGTGAACTCCTCGCGTCAACGTTTTTGGGACGAACCGATCCGCCGCTATGTCGACGAATGCCTTGCGGGATCGGCTGGGCCACGCGGCCAAGACTTCAACATGCGATGGACGGCCTCCATGGTCGCCGACGTCCATCGCATTCTCACGCGTGGAGGGGTGTTTCTCTATCCGGCGGACGAATCCAATCGTCGCGCCGGTGGCAAGCTGCGCCTGATGTACGAAGCCAATCCCATGGCGTTCCTCATCGAGGCGGCCGGCGGTGCAGCATCCACCGGAACCGAAGACATCCTTCGCATCCAACCACAGGCTCATCATCAGCGCGTGTCGGTCTTGCTCGGGTCGAGCAACGAAATCGAACGCCTGGTGCAACTTCACCAAATCCATCCCTCGCAAGAGAAGATCGGCTCTTAAATGGCTCTCATCACCCTTCGTCAATTGCTCGACCATGCCGCCGAGAATGGCTACGCCATCCCGGCTTTCAACGTGAACAACATGGAACAGATGCTTGCCATCATGAAGGCTGCGGCCCGCACCGACAGCCCGGTGATCATGCAGGCAAGCCGCGGCGCTCGTGCTTTCGCAGGCGACGCGACGCTGTCGCATCTGATCCGCGCCGCAATCGAGATGTATCCGCACATCCCAGTGTGCATGCATCAGGACCACGGGAATTCGGCGTCGACCTGTATGTCGGCTATTCTTGCAGGTTTCTCCTCCGTGATGATGGATGGATCCCTCTCGGAAGATGGCCGCACGCCTCTCAGCTTCGATGACAACGTCGCCGTCACCTCCAAGGTGTCGGAAATGGCGCACCTCGTCGGCGTGTCGGTCGAAGGCGAGATCGGCCATCTCGGCTCGTTGGAAAGCGGCCGCGGCGAAGCGGAGGACGGACATGGCTTTGACGGCGAGCTCAGCCGCGACATGCTGCTGACGGATCCCGAAGAGGCCGCCGAATTCGTACGCTTGACAAACGTGGATGCTCTCGCCATCGCCATCGGCACGTCGCACGGCGCTTACAAATTCTCCCGCAAACCGGACGGTGACATCCTTTCCATCAAGCGCCTGAAGGAGATCCACGTCCGTCTGCCCGATACCCATCTCGTCATGCATGGGTCGTCGTCGGTGCCGGCGGAACTCCAGGAACTGATCAACGCGCATGGTGGCGACGTGAAACCAACCTATGGCGTTCCGGTCGAAGAAATCCAGGAAGGCATCCGACACGGCGTTCGGAAGGTGAATGTCGACACGGACCTCAGATTGGCGTTTACGGGAGCGATCCGCCACGTCTTTGCCCTTCATCCTGGCGAGTTCGATCCCCGCAAATACCTCGCCCCAGGCATCGAGGCGATGGCAGCGGTCTGTAGCGACCGATACGAGCAGTTCGGCGCCGCCGGACATGCCTCCGGCATCAAACCCCTGCCGCTCGCCGAGATGGCGAAGCGCTATAGCCACTAATTTGGGGATAAGACCTTGAGCAACTCTCCCCGCCGGCTCATCGTCGGCAACTGGAAAATGAACGGACTTACGGCCGATCTCTCCGAGATCGAAGAGGTCGCATGGAACATCGGTGAACTGAGTGCAGACGTGGCTATATGTCCTCCGGCAACGCTTCTGCAATCCGCCGTGAGGATAACCGCCGGAAGCCGGATTCTTCTCGGCGCCCAGGATTGCAGCGCTCAGGAAGGTGGCGCTTACACCGGCGACATATCCGCCCGCATGATCGCCGACTGCCG
Organism: Rhizobium sp. 16-449-1b; assembly: GCF_017741935.1. Classification (GTDB taxonomy): domain Bacteria; phylum Pseudomonadota; class Alphaproteobacteria; order Rhizobiales; family Rhizobiaceae; genus Rhizobium. The sequence continues at coordinate 18,841 of NZ_JAGHMH010000010.1, forward strand.
CGCCCGCATCGTCATACTAGGTCATTCCGAGCGGCGGCAGTATCAGTGCGAGACGGATGCGATCGTCAGGCGCAAGGCCGAGATCGCGCTCAGCGCCGGCTTGATCCCCGTGATTTGCGTGGGCGAGACGGAAGCGGAGCATCTCCGCCAGGAGACCCTCGCCGTCCTAAAAAGCCAGCTGCAGGATTGCCTGCCCGCCGCGTTAAACGAAACCGCCGTGGTCATCGCCTATGAGCCGGTCTGGTCGATCGGGACCGGACGCGTGCCGGACCAAGGCGAAATCCTTGCCGCTCATACCTTCATCCGATCCAGTCTGATCGATGCCTATGGATCGGTCGGTGCTCAGCTGCGGATCCTCTACGGTGGATCAGTCAAGCCTGAGAATTCGGCCGAGATTCTTGCTCTTGAAAACGTCGACGGTGTTCTGGTCGGCGGCGCAAGCCTGCGCGCCGCGAGCTTTCTTCGGATCTGCGAGGCGACCGGGACATAGGCCACCCGCCCGTCTGTTGCAGAAGCCCGAGACAAACCAATAGGGCGGATCGTTCGCCCTATTGCTCGAGGATGAAATAAACACCAACGAAAGCAGGTTGGTCATGGAACATTGGATGCTTTCGCCCATCGAAAAGACCTGCCTTCGATGGGTGTCGATGGGAAAGACTGTTGATGAAATCGCCCTGCTCCAGGGCAGGAGCGTCATCGAAATTGAAGGATTTCTCGAGCAAGCGCTTGTCGCACTCGAGGCAAGCACGATGCAGGAGGCTCTCGAAAAGGCAAGCCTTTCGAAGCCCGACTGACGTTGGCCGCAGGATGGCGATCAGCAAACCCACGATCCTTCAACGACAGGTATGGCGATGAATTGACCAATCATGTGAAAAATCAGAATGCGACCAAAACACCGAGCCCGATCGATGTCGAGGTCGGGGCAAGGATCCGCACAAGGCCAAGCTTGCCGAGGCTTTGGGCGTGACGTTCCAGCAGGTCCAGAAATACGAAAAGGGCATGAACCGCGTCGGCGGGAGCGGGTTGCCCAACGTCGCGAATGTGCCGGGCGTGCCGGCGTCGTCCTTCTTCAATTCCGAGACCCGAGACGGACAAGCTAAAAGGCTGAGAGGTTCCACCGCGGAAACAGGACTGGGCGCCTTCCTCCAATCCGACGAAGGCAGGGATCTCAAGGGCGCATTCGCCAGGATTGCGGAACCTGCGGTTCGCCGGCAGGTCATATCCCTCGTCAAGGCAATGGCTGCGACGGCAGTGAACGGTCCCCGGGGGGACGTATAGGTTCGGGTCGATCCTGTTTCGCCGCGAGCTTGAAGATTTGGAGAGTTCTATTGCATCATACTGCACTCCGACACGGTGACATGGTGCAAGCCGGCCCGGCGGGTCCGCTGGACCGCGACCACGTGTGTTCCGCAGGAGATACACACTACATCCTCGGCCGTTTCAGCGCCTGGAAGGGAAAGTGCCGTTCAGCCCTGAAACTTGGCTTCGATGACGCGCCCGATGCATTCGTTCTTTACCTGCCCTCCTCGAGTGCATCGGAGATGCGTTCCGGTTCGCCGCGTTTCCTGTCCACCCGAGCAACAGGTTTTCTGGAAGATCTTGCGCACTTCGACGAGCTGACTCCTCATGAACATTCCAGCTATATCGGCTTGTCCTTCGAAAAGGCGGCAATGGTCCAGCAAGTGAGTGAACTGCTGGATGGTCCCGTCACGACGGATCTCGAATTCGATCGTATTGTCGATCTGACTTCCGAGAAAGGATTGCGGTTGGCGGCGCTCGGCCATCTTGTCTGGAGTTGCCTCAATCTTTCAGAAGCAGATCGACTGTCACCGGCTGCCATCGAGCGGCTGTTTCAGGCGACGATGATCGCACTTTTGGAGGTCGCTCCTAACAGCTACATGCCGCGACTGGAACAGTCGGTCTCGCCCGCTGTCCCATGGCATGTGAAACGCGCCATCGACTACATGCATGCAAACCTGGCCCAATCCATCACGGTCGCCCTGATCGCAGCCGAGACCGGTACGAGCGTCAGGGCATTGCAGGGGGCCTTCCAACGGTTCAAAGGCACCACGCCTTTGGGCTATCTCAGAGCGATTCGCCTCGAAGCTGCCCGTAGAGCTCTCATCGGCGATCGTGGCTCCCGATCGATTGCTGACGTTGCACGCAATGCAGGGTTCACCCACATGGGGCGGTTCGCGGCGGCCTATTATCAAGCTTTCGGCGAAACGCCTTCGGAAACGGTCCGGATGCGCTGAGTTTCCGGTCGAGCGGTAGCGAAGGCGGAAACGATCGTAGGTGCTGGGGCGGCGGGAAACTGCTGCAGATTCGATAGGCGTGCGTGGATCCTTTATCTCCAGCGGAAGCAGCCCAATCCCGCTCTTTTGTGATGGCGTCCTAGCCCGGCGCCGGATCTTCCACGATCAACCCGTAAAGGGTCCACTAGCAAGCTGCGGCCGCTTCGGCTTCGCCTCGCGGTGATCGCGCCCGCCGTCGGGCCTTTTGAGGAGCCATCGAGCGGGATTGGCCCGCTCCCGAAGGAGCCTCTCACATGTCGCACGATCTTTCCCTCGCTCAGTCCCACGCCTTCCAGCTCTCCCGCGACCTGATGGTCCCGGTCACCCTTTTCTCGGTCGATGGCGAGTACGGCGTGCTTCCTTCCGACGAGATCGACGCCGACGACGATCTCGAGATCGTCCACGAGTTCTTCCCTTGGCCGGCTCATTGAGCCGCTTTGCCGTTCGGGGTGCCGCTCGCGAGCGGCAGGCCGCAAGGGAGGCTGCGCCGCGGGCGGGTATTGCATGATCCGACAATTGTCAGCCGCGCCCTTGCCGCCTTTGCTCTTCGCGGCTGGTGGAAGCGCGCCCGCGAAATGACGGGCAAGGAAGGCAAAGAGGAAAAAGCATGAACAGAAAGGATATAGAGGCGCTGCGCGACCAGGTGAGTTGTGCCGCCGTTCTTGAGCATGCGGGCTTCGCCATCGATGCGAAGGAGAGTACCCGTCGGGCGGTCAAGTTTCGCCGAGGGAGCGAGATCATCATCGTCACCCATGAGGGGCGCGGATGGTTCGACCCGTTGAGTGATGCAAAAGGCGATGTGTTCGGACTTGTCGAGCATCTCGATCATGTCGGCTTTCTCGAAGGCGCCGGGAGGGTCGCCGACCTCGTCGGTTTCGCGATCACCGAGCCGGAATGGCTGCCTTCGAGGCACGATCAAGGATTCGATCTCGCTCTACCTGAGCGTTGGCAAGGACGTCGTCGTCCGTGGCCCGGCTCGTCGACATGGGCTTATCTCTACGGGGACCGTTTCCTGCCGGTCCCTTTGCTCCGCGCCGCGATCAGGCAGGACCGCCTTCGGGAGGGTCCATGTAGCAGCATGTGGGCGGCGCATACGGACCATGCCGGGATTGTCACCGGCTGGGAGGCGCGAGGGCCTGAGTATCGGGGCTTTGCCTCCGGAGGAACGAAGGTTCTCTTCCGTCTCGGGCCGGAGACAGCGTTGCGCCTGGCCGTCACTGAAGCTGCGATCGACGCCATGAGCCTTGCCGCCATCGAGGGGCCGCGGGACGGGACGCTGTATCTCAGCACGGGCGGCGGATGGTCGCCGTCAACGGAGGGGGCGTTGCGGCAGTTGGCCTCGCGGCCCGATGCTCTCCTCGTCGCCGCGACAGACGCCAATCCCCAAGGAGAGATGTTTGCCGAGCGGTTGCGGGCGCTCGCTCACGAAACCGGCTGCGACTGGTCGAGGCTCCGCCCGCCCGAGGAGGACTGGAACGAGACCCTGAAGATCAGGGAGAAAGAAAAACGGGAAAGAAAGGAAGGCGGCGTGCCGCATTCGCGCCGCCCGCGTCAAGGGAAGCTTCGCCCGGCGGAGCCGGCCCTTGACCCGGCCGGCCGCGATGCCGGCGGCCCGGAAGGTGTCATGAAGGACTGAAGAGGATGGCAAGGTCGGAAGGACAGTGCTGCGCTTCGGTCCGAAACCATCCGAAGGAGCCGCAGATGAATCCCTCTCCCACAATCCGCAAGGTTTTCCAGGGCGTGGCCTCACGCCAGCAAATGTTCCTCATGTTTGACCGGCACGCCCAGCGTCCGAACCGTTGGGAGGGTGACGCCTCGCCGCTCTATGCCGGCGAATGGTTTGAGATCGGCGAGGGCGAGCATGACTATATGTTCGAGATCCTGCCACCGCTCTGGATCCGCGGCGCGATGTTTGCAATGCGCGAGTTTCTGACTGGTTCGGTGACATCAGTGTTCTTCGCCTTGCCGATCGATGGCGCCATTCGACATTTTCATGGCTATTGCGACCTCTCCGACGGGCAAGCGGCCGAGCGCATGCGCGTGGCAATCATCGAGCGTGAGAGCCGGCCCGTGCGCGCCATGACTCGCGAGGAACGCCTGGAACACATCTGGAGCATCGCGGCGGACGACTATCGTGGCTTTGCCGGCGATAGCTGGGAGGAAGCCGCGCGCGGCAAGCGCACAATCGTGCTCTTCGGCAGCAAGATGGGCCGCACGGTAAAACTGCTGGACGATCTGACCGACGACGAGGTCGCAGGCAAGCTGCCGGTGCAGCTGCGCCACCTCCCCTCGCCAATCGCCGCGTGAAGGAGGTACACCATGCTTTCCTTCCCGCTCACATCCGTCCGCCAGGTCATCGCCCGCGGTCGTGCCGACGCGGAAGCCCATGGCGGCTTTCGCAATCCCTATTACGGCCTGCGCCCTGGCAAGGACGAAAAGCCGGGCCTCTGGCTCGTCGGCGACCAGGGCGTCTACCTCCTGTCGAACGGCAAATTGCCAGATGGTACCAAGCCTTTGGTCGTCTATGCCGAGGAATGCGATCCCCGCACCAATGATGACTGGTTCGACGTCAAACGCCGAACCTTCGGCGGCGACGACGGCGTCGATTTCATCGATGCGGAACAGCTGGAAGCCATGATGACGGCTGCTCCGGAGGCGACGCACCTTCGTATCGTATTTCGTCAAGACTCGATGCAGCTCAGCCTGATCGCGAAGTCTTAAGGCAATTCGCGACCAGTCCGGCCCGTTTGGCCACCAAACCCAAACCCCCTGAGTGTCCTTCAGTCCCGCAAGTAGCTCCCGCGGGGTGATGACGCTCGCCATTTCCCGAGGAAAATTTCATGAGCAACAATCCCTTCACTCTCGACGTGTTCGGCGGCAGCGCGCTCTCGTCCGGCCTCGGCCTTGGTGTCACAGCGTTCGGCGTCTTCGATACGGTCGCCGCCAATGACGACGACCCCGAACCGCCGCCGCCCTCTCCCGCGCCGGCCTTGCCGGTCGCGACGATAGAACATCCGGTGCCCCGGCGGCAGGGCAACCGGTGCAACTTCTACCTCGACGATGCGGATCGAGGCTTGGCCGCATCCTGGAAGGATCGCGCCCGCGTCAATGTTGCGGCGATCCTGATCGCGAGCAACATCGAGAAGCAGGATCGACCAGCCACTCCGAAGGAGCAGGCGCAACTCGTCCGCTTCACCGGCTTCGGCGCGAGCGAACTGGCGAACGGGATGTTCCGCCGTCCTGGCGAGCTCGATTTCCGGAAGGGCTGGAGTGAGCTCGGCGGCTCGCTCGAAAGTGCTGTTTCAGATGCTGACTACACCTCACTCGCCCGCTGCACGCAATATGCCCATTTCACGCCGGAGTTCATCATCCGGGCAATCTGGTCGGGCTTGCAGCGCATGGGCTGGCGTGGCGGCCGCGTGCTCGAGCCCGGTGTCGGTACGGGCCTGTTTCCAGCTCTCATGCCGGCGGCGCTTCGCGACAGGACCTTCCTCACCGGCGTCGAACTCGATCCCGTCACCGCCCGCATCGTCAAGCTGCTTCAGCCGAAGGCGCGGATCATCAACGGCGACTTTGTGCGAACCGATCTGGCGCCGATCTATGATCTCGCGATCGGCAATCCACCCTTCTCCGATCGGATTGTTCGCTCTGACCGGACTTATCGCTCGCTCGGGCTTCGGCTGCACGACTATTTCATCGCCCGTTCGATCGACCTGCTCAAACCCGGCGCGCTCGCCGCCTTTGTCACCAGTTCCGGGACGATGGACAAGGCGGACCCGACGGCGCGCGAGCACATCGCCAAGACCGCCGACCTGATCGCGGCGATCCGATTGCCGGAGGGTAGCTTCCGCCAGGACGCCGGCACGGATGTCGTGGTCGACCTTCTCTTCTTTCGCAAGCGCAAGGTCGGCGAACCGACAAGCGATCTGGCCTGGCTCGATCTCGAGGAGCTGCGGCCCGAAAGCGAGGACGAGGGCGCAATTCGCATCAACCGCTGGTTCGCACGGCATCCCGGTTTCGTTCTCGGTGATCATGCTCTCACGTCCGGACCCTTTGGCGAAACCTACACCTGCCGGCCGCGCGCCGAGGAAGACCTGCAGGCGGCTCTGCTGCAGGCCATCCGGCTCCTTCCCGAAGGCCGCTACGATGGCGAGCCGACCGCGATCGACATCGACCTCGAGGATGAGCTCGGCGAGATCATCGATCTTCGGCCCGAGAACCGACAGATCAGGGAAGGAAGCTTCTTCATCGACATCAAGCGCGGTCTCCTGCAGATGGTCGGCGGATCTCCGCAGGCGGTGAACGTACGAAAAGGGCGATCAGGGGAAGGCCTGTCCGAAAAGCACGTCGGCATGATCAAGAAGCTGATTCCGATCCGCGATGCGGTGCGCGAGGTGCTGAAGGCCCAGGAACAGGATCGCCCATGGCGGGATCTGCAGGTTCGCCTGCGCGTCGCCTGGTCGAGCTTCGTGCGCGATTTCGGACCGATCAACCACACCACGGTCTCGATCACCGAGGACGAATCCGGCGAGATGCGCGAAGCGCACCGCCGTCCGAACCTGCAGCCGTTCCTCGACGATCCCGATTGCTGGTTGGTCGCTTCGATCGAGGATTACGACCTCGACACCGATACGGCGAAACCGGGTCCAATCTTTTCCGAACGGGTCATCGCGCCCCCTGCCCCGCCGGAGATCACCAGCGCCGCGGACGCGCTAGCCGTCGTGCTCAACGAACGCGGTCGCGTCGACATCGAGCATATCGCCGAACTGCTGCACCGGAATGCCGATGCGGTCGTCGACGAACTCGGCGATGCGATCTTCAGGGATCCCGCGGACGGTTCCTGGCAGACCTCGGATGCCTATCTCTCCGGGCCGGTCCGCACCAAGCTTGCTGAGGCCGAAGCTGCTGCGGCGCTCGATCCCGTCTTCGGGCGGAATGTTCGCGCGCTTCAGGCGGTGCAGCCCGCCGATCTTCGTCCCTCCGACATCACCGCGCGCCTCGGTGCGCCGTGGATACCGGCGAGCGACGTCGTCGCGTTCGTGAAGGAGATGATGGGCGCCGAGATCAGGATCCACCATATGCCCGAACTCGGGAGCTGGACCGTGGAGGCCCGGCAGCTTGGGCTTACTGCGGCCGGCACATCGGAATGGGGCACCAGCCGCCGCTATGCTGGCGAGCTGCTGGCCGATGCGCTGAACAGCCGGGTTCCGCAGATCTTCGACATCTTCAAGGATGTGGGTGGCGAGCGGCGTGTTCTGAACGTCGTCGATACCGAGGCCGCGCGCGACAAGCTGCAGAAGATCAGGCAAGCCTTCCAGAACTGGGTCTGGACAGATCCGGATCGCACCGACCGCTTGGCGCGGGTCTACAACGACCGCTTCAACAATATCGCGCCTCGCAAATTCGACGGCTCTCATCTGAAACTTCCCGGCACCTCAGGCGCCTTTGTTCTTTATGGGCACCAGAAACGCGGCATCTGGCGGATCATCTCCTCCGGCTCGACCTATCTTGCGCACGCCGTCGGCGCCGGCAAGACGATGACGATGGCGGCTGCGATCATGGAGCAGCGCCGCCTGGGGCTTATCGCCAAGGCGATGCTCGTGGTCCCCGGCCATTGCCTGGCACAGGCTGCCCGCGAGTTTCTCGCGCTCTATCCAAACGCCCGCATTCTCGTTGCCGACGAGACGAATTTTACGAAGGACAAGCGCGCCCGCTTCCTGTCACGCGCGGCGACGGCCACCTGGGACGCGATCATCATCACGCATTCGGCGTTCAGATTCATCGCCGTGCCGTCTGCCTTCGAACAACAGATGATCCACGATGAGCTGGAACTCTACGAGGATCTGTTGACAAAGGTGGACAGCGAGGACCGCGTCTCGCGCAAGCGCCTCGAGCGGCTGAAGGAAGGCTTGCAGGAACGTCTGGAAGGGCTTGCGACCCGCAAGGATGATCTGCTCACCATCGCCGAAATCGGTGTCGATCAGATCATCGTCGATGAGGCGCAGGAATTCCGCAAGCTTTCCTTCCCCACAAACATGAGCACTTTGAAGGGTATCGACCCGAACGGCTCGCAGCGCGCCTGGGACCTCTATGTAAAGTCTCGCTACATCGAGACCAAAAACCCCGGCCGGGCGCTCGTGCTTGCCTCGGGCACGCCGATCACCAACACGCTCGGCGAGATGTTCTCGATCCAGCGCCTGCTCGGCCATGCAGCGCTGCTCGAGCGCGGGCTGCACGAGTTCGATGCCTGGGCGTCCTGCTTCGGCGATACCACGACCGAGCTGGAGATCCAACCGTCCGGTAAATACAAGCCGGTCAGCCGCTTCGCGAGTTTTGTCAATGTCCCGGAACTGATCGCCATGTTCCGAGCCTTTGCTGATGTCGTCCTGCCTGCGGATCTCCGCGAGTACGTCAAGGTGCCGGATATCTCCACGGGTCGACGGCAGATCCTCACAGCAAAGCCGACGCCTGCCTTCAAGGCCTATCAGCAGATCCTCGATGCCCGCATCAAGGCGATCGAGATGCGCGAGGGGCCGGCGCAGCCCGGCGACGATATCCTGCTCTCGGTCATCACCGACGGCCGCCATGCGGCGATCGATCTCCGCCTCGTGATACCGGCCAACGACAACGAGGAGGCCAATAAGCTCAACCTTCTCGTCCGCAATGCCTTCCGGATCTGGAAGGAGACGAGCGACGATACCTACGTCCGGCCGGACGAAAAACCCTTCGAGCTGCCGGGTGCCGCGCAGATGATCTTTAGCGATCTTGGAACCATCAACGTCGAGAAAACTCGCGGCTTTTCGGCCTACCGCTGGATCCGTGACGAGCTCGTGCGGCTCGGTGTTCCCTCGTCCGAAATCGCCTTCATGCAGGACTACAAGAAGACCGAGGCCAAGCAGCGGCTGTTCGCTGACGTGCGCGCCGGCCGAATTCGGTTCCTGATCGGATCGTCGGAGACGATGGGAACCGGTGTCAACGCCCAGCTCCGGCTCAAGGCGTTGCATCACCTCGACGTGCCGTGGTTGCCGTCGCACATCGAACAGCGCGAAGGCCGCATCGTCCGGCAGGGCAACCAGCATGATGTCGTCGACATTTTCGCCTACGCCACTGAGGGCAGTCTCGACGCTTCCATGTGGCAGAACAACGAGCGAAAGGCCCGCTTCATCGCCGCCGCGCTGAGCGGAGATACCTCGATCCGCCGGCTCGAAGACCTCGGTGAAGGGCAGGCCAACCAGTTCGCGATGGCCAAGGCGATCGCTTCCGGCGACGAGCGGCTGATGCAGAAGGCTGGCCTTGAGGCCGATATCGCGCGACTGGAAAGGCTGCGCGCCGCGCATGACGATGACCAGTACGCGGTCCGTCGGCAGATGCGCGATGCCGAGCGTGACATCGAGGTCTCAACCCGTTGCATCTCAGAGATCGACCAGGACATCCAGCGCCTTGTTCCGACAGGCGGTGATGCCTTCGCCATGACCGTGCTGGGCAAGGTCCACCATGAGCGTAAGGAGGCCGGTCGCGCGCTGATGAAGGAAATCCTCACGCTCCTCCAGCTCCAGCAAGAGGGCAAGGTACACCTCGCATCCATTGGCGGCTTCGATCTCGCCTACGACGGCGAGCGCTTCGGAAAGGGTGACGGGTATCGCTACGCCACCACGCTCCAGCGCACTGGTGCCGCCTACGAGATCGATCTTGCGGTCACCGTCACCCCGCTCGGCGCGATTTCCCGCCTCGAGCACGCGCTCGACGGTTTCGAAGAGGAGCGGGAGCGCTATCGCCATCGTCTGGATGAAGCGCACCGGCGGCTTGCCTCCTATCGTTCCCGCGAAGGCGGCACCTTCGCCTTCGCCGACGAACTTGCGGAAAAGCGCCGACAGCTTCGCGACGTCGACGATGCTCTTGCAACCGCGTCCGCTCAGAACGACGACGCCCCGGCGGAGGCTGCTTGATCTGGATCAGCGGTTTTGATGCAACGCAGCATTTGCATAGCTGCGTTGCACAATATTTGCTTTCCTTCCGATCGAAATTTGAGCATAGTGCTCACAGCTGATGCACATGGCGGATTTCCTCCCAGTGCCGCCGCAGCAGCTGTTCCCCTCTGGAGGTTTAAATTACCTTCACATCTAAAGGGCCCGAGTTTTCTCGTGGCCCTCTTTTTTTGTCCTGATTTTCGGCCTGTCGATGCGACGCCCATGACGTTCGCGTCGCCGACGGCCTCACCGCGCTCAGGACATCAGCTCGACACGCTCGATCGTTTGGATCAGTCGCGCTCTCGCATCCTCCGGGTGGTTCAGGACAGTCACGACGTCGGAGAGGCTTGAATCCTCCAAAAAGTGTGAGCGGCAGCGTCCCGAAGGATGGAGGACCAATAGAAGGAGGAGGAAAAAGAAACCGGTCGCTGACCGGTCCGACCGTCGCCGCTCGCGCTCAACCGCCGCCTCCGCATCCCGGCCCCTCGACCTGCGCAGGGCTGTCAGCCCCGCGTGTCCTTCGCGGCAGGGACGCTCGGCCGCAGTTGCGCCGGCCCGCCCGCCCTGCGGTCCGGGAGGTGTCTTCGAAAGAAATGAAGACAGGAAGGACCGGCAAGAGAGCCGCGTCCCGCATCCCGGAGAAGGAAAATCCCATGCACATCATGAAGGTCGATCCGCGCTCGTTGAAGGACAACCCGGACAACACCCGCCAGTCCAAATCCACTCCCCAAGCCGATGCCCTGTTGCTCGCCACGATCAAAGCCGTCGGCATCATCCAGCCGCCTGTCATCTTTCCGGAGGTCGGTGGCGGGAACGGCTACGTCATCGAAGCTGGCCATCGGCGCACCCGTATGGCCATTGCCGCAGGCCTCGAAGAGATCGAGGTTCTCGTCGTCGAAGCCGCTAACGACAATGGCGCCATGCGGTCGATGGTCGAGAACATTGCCAGGGAGCCGCTCAACCCCGTCGACCAGTGGCGCGGCATCGAACGCTTGATAGCGCTCGACTGGACCGAGGAAGCAATTGCAGTCGCGCTTGCCCTGCCCGTCCGGCAGATTCGCAAGTTGCGCCTGCTCGCCAACGTCTTGCCGGCAATGCTCGACCAGATGGCGCTCGGCGACATGCCGAACGAGCAGCAGCTTCGGACGATCGCGGCGGCACACCTCGATGAGCAGAAGGAGGTCTGGAAGGCGCACAAGCCGAAGAAGGGCCAGCCTGCCACGTGGTTCCAGATCGCCAACGCGCTGAGCAAGACCCGCATGTATGCAAAGGATGCGAGCTTCGGCGACGATCTCAAGGAAGCCTACGGCATCGAATGGATCGAGGATCTGTTTGCCCCCGCCAATGAGGACAGCCGCTATACCACCAACGTCGAAGCCTATCTCGGCGCCCAGCAGGAATGGATGACGAACAATCTGCCCAAGAAGGGCGTGATCGCCGAGGTTACGCAATGGGGCGAGGCGAAGCTGCCGCAGAAGGCAAGCCGCGTCTATGGCAAGCCAAGTAAGGGCGACCACACCGCCATATACCTCGATCGGAACGGCAAGGTTCAGACCGTGCACTACCGGATGCCGGAGGAAAAGAAGACCGGGGGGAAGGGAGCGCTCGTTGGAGGTGGTGCCACCGCTGGCGACGATGTGACCGACGCGCCGAAGCAGCGACCTGATGTCACGCAAAAGGGCCACGACATGATCGGTGACCTCAGGACCGACGCGCTGCACGAGGCGCTCGCCCGCGCACCGATCGAGGACGATACGCTGACGGCGCTCCTCGTGCTCGCTTTTGCCGGCCTGAATGTCCGGGTCGACTCCGGTGCAAACGACACCGTCTTCGGTCCGAAGCGGTTTGCGCGCCATGCGGTTCGGCTGCTCGACGGCGACGGCAAGCTGTCCTTCGACATCGACACGTTGCGGATTGCCGCCCGCACGATGCTGGTCGATGTGCTCTCTTGCCGCCGCGGCATGTCGAACAGCGGTATCGTCTCGCGCATTGCCGGCGAGGCCATCGGTGCGGATGGATATCTCCCGAACATGGGCACGGAGGACTTCCTGCTTTGCCTGTCGCGGCAGGCGCTTGAGACGTCGTGCAAGGATATCGCGGTTCTGCCGCGCCCAAAGGTCCGCGAGACCCGTGCCGCCCTCGTCGAGCACTTCAAGGAAGGGCATTTCGTCCATCCGGCAGCCCTGTTCGCTCCCGATCCGAAGGAACTTTCCGGACTGCTCAAGCAAGGCGAGATCGTCGAAGAGGAGGACACCGTCACCTCCGACGAAGCGACGGATGGTCTTGTAGACGAGCTTGCGGGCGGCAGGGTTGCCGGCGATGCGGCCGATCTCGACGTTGCCGATCCGCAGGTCGGTGACGACGCCGCCGACGAGGACGAAGCCGCCTACGGGATTGCGGCCGAATAGCCACCCTCCCCTTTTCATCCGATCGACACCCCGCCGCCGGCCATCACCGGCGGCGGTCTCGTCTCCATCAACAGCAGAATTTCAAGGAGATAACTGATGTCTGCGTCCCTGATCTATGACCTCGCTCCGATCGGCTCCATCGTCGCCTGGTCCGACGGCAACCCTCGCCCGCCCGAGCGTTTCAAGAAGAAGCTGGCTGCCTGGCAGACCCGAAACAGCAGCGGCCGCCTGATCCGCAAGGAAGGTCCGCGCCAATCCGGCAACTACGCCTCGCCGGGGTATTTCACGCTGCATGAGGCGGATTTTGGCGGCAGGAATACCGTCGTCATGCGCATTCACCGAACCTTCGGTCTCGATTCCGATCTGACCTTCAAGGTTCTGGAGCGCCCCGCGCTCGGTTCTATCCGCCTCTTCGATCGCGCTGGTGCGAACGCGGAGCTCGTCCATCTCGCCGACCATCGCGAAGCGGCCGTGGCCTGGCTGAAACAACACGGATATCCGAACGCTGTCCTCGGGGAGGTGACCGCCGACGAGGTTGCGGCTGCTCATGTCGAAGGGAGAGTTGCCGCATGAGCACGCCCGATCTTCAATACGACATGGTTCCGACCGCCGACGACGCGGCGGTGGAATTCGGCGTTAGCGCGGCAGGCTTTCCGGTCGCCCGGATCGCCGATATCCTCCTGGCAATGGTGCCGGCGCGTGATGGCGTCAGCTTCCTCGCCAGCGCCTGGCGGATCATCCGTCCACTTTCAGAGCTGACGCGGGAGGATTTCCACGGTCACGAAGGCCGCCTTGAAGATGAGGCGGCGTTTCGCACCCGTGTGGTCGAGACCGCACGGCACAAGCGCGAACTTTCCGATCTCGGGCGGATCCTGACCCGTATTGCGACGAATACGCCATGGGGTCCGTCGCAGCTCGCGACCATCTATGCCGAGGGGATTGTCTCCCATATGACGGCCGGCCATGGCGGGTTTCATCTGTCGGCCGAGCGGAATCTGCGGGTGTCTTCCTTATTGCGAAAATCCTCGCCCTGGTACGAGGAGGATGCCGAATGGGCCATCGTCGCTCACAGCTTCCCGGACCTGTTCACGGCCTATGAGCGCAAATGTGCCGAGGAGACGATCCGCAACAGCTGGCCGTCGGCCTGGGAGGCGATCCACGGCCGCGAACTGGCGCCCGGCCAATCCAGGACAAAGGACCGGGACGCCTTCGAGAGCGAGCATGCCCGTGACTGGATTGTGATCTCCGCGGTCTTTTCCAGCCACCATGCCGACATGACGGAGGTGATTGCCACACCGGGCGGCATCCGGGACCACCGCGCCGATGAACGGCGCTTTCTCGTGCCGAGCTGCGAATACGCAACCCGCGGGCCATTTCGCTTCGTCATCGAAGAGCGGCGTCACGCTGTCTATGACGGCCCTTCGGACTTCATCGGCTGGCGGCAGCGGAGGACCGGAGCATGAACCCGGTCAATCCGTGGGTGCTCCTTTCACGTATGGAGGTGGCGCGGCGCGAAACGCGCCATCACCTCGATCTCGTCCATCGGCAGATCGCCGCGCGCGCCGAGCGCCTGGCCGTAACCGAGAAAGCGAAAGCCAGGAACCGTAGGCACAAGCGCTCCGGCTCGCGATGGAGCCGGTCCGATGAGGTGCTGTTGCAGGATCACGTCGATCGGCTGACCTTCGGGCGTCGTGGCGAAATCGAGGCGCTCGCCCGGAAGCTGGAGCGTCAGGATCGCGCCATCACCACGATGCGGCTGAAGCTCGGCGAAGTTGCTTGGCGACAGGCTGCATGAGAGGCGGTCGCCGGAGGCGTATTGGCGGAGAGCACATCCCGCGTGTCCGGCGAGGGTCTTTGCGAGGATGGCCATCGGTTTCGGCATTCGGTTTCGGGGTGCAAGTTCCAACCACGTGTCGGCCTGCCCTTCGTGTTCGTTGCGGTCTGAACCGGCGGTCGGTCGTTTCAATGCCGCTATCGCGCCGCGGAGCGGCCAGGACAGCCTCACTTCGCAAAGCGAGCCCGCGCCCTGCGCAGGGTGCCCCCGCTTGGCCGCAAGCCAGCTCTGCTTGCTCAGCCGTCCCGGACCTGTGAAAGCGCCCGTCCCTCGCCGGTTCCTTTTGACCGCACCGAAGGGCAGACCGGCACGAGCCGGAGCCGCTTCGGACGAAACCGAAGAAAGGAAACCGATATGGCCAAGCCCGCGACTTCCAACCGCTCGTCCGCTCGCGTCGTGCAGCTCCGCAAGGGCGCCACCCTCGAAATGGTCCGCCTCACCTGCCCCGACAGCGCGCAAGCCCTCAAGATCGCTGAGAGCTTCGGGACCGCCGTGGTCGACAGCGACGGGATCCGCGATGAGCATGAGCGGATGGTCACTGCGAGTTCGGCAAGCCTCGCCGAAGGTCTCGGTGAGAAAGCGATGCAGATCCATCTCCAACGCATCGTCGGCGCCTTCGTTGGATCAGCGCATGGCGCCGGTCAGTTCTACTCCCGCGCGGTATCGGAGGCCCGCGACGCCACAGCCAAGGCATCGAACGATGCCCGGGACGAGGATCTCGACGGCCCGGTCGGATATGACAGCGCCGCTCAGCGCAAGCGTGAGTTCGCAGCCGATATGGGCGTTCAGGCCCATGCGCTTCGGATGGCAGCCGAAGGCGCCGTCGCGGCCTACGAGCACGTGGTCGGTGAAACCTGGAAGCCGTTCGATCGCCCGGTCGACAATCCGGGCGCTTCACTTGACCGCAAAGCGGCCGATGCGCAAATGGCGGCGCTCGGCTGAAGCCATCGAGCGGGGCATCCGCCCCGCCCTCCTTTTTTATTCCGGATTGCGTCAGCCGGCTCCACTCCGGGGCCGGCCTTTCCGCATGTCCATGCCTGAGCCTACGGAAAGGCGGAGAAAGGAGTTGAGGAGATGGCCGATCGCGGCCCGTCCCTGTCGCCGGTCCTGCAGGAGCCGGCCTGTCGCCGCAACGGCTTCGCCGTCCTCCACGCTGTTCCGGCCGTTCCGGTGCCCTGCAGGCCATTCCGCTCCTGCCTTCGGACCTCCGCGACGGGCCGCGATCGGCGCGGCCCCGGAAAAGGAGATTTTGGACATGAGCAGGAAAGCCGAAGGCGAGCGAGCCGACATCTATACGAGGATTACCGACCGGATCGTCGCCGATCTGGAGAAAGGGGTTCGTCCCTGGATGAAGCCATGGAATGCCGCGAACACCGAAAGTCGGATTACCCGGCCGCTACGGCACAACGGTCAGCCCTATTCGGGCATGAACGTGCTCCTCCTATGGTCCGAGGGGATGGCGAGAGGGTTTACCTCTCCGATGTGGATGACCTTCAAGCAGGCGCTGGAGCTCGGCGCCGCGGTTCGCAAAGGCGAAACCGGCTCGACCGTCGTGTTCGCCAGCCGCTTCACCAAGGCGGAGACCGACCGCAACGGCAACGATGTCGACCGGGAAATTCCCTTTCTCAAGGCATATTCCGTTTTCAACGTTGACCAGATCGACGGATTACCGGACCACTACTACCATCGTCCGACGCGAGCCCTCGATCCGGTTGATCGGATTGAAAATGCCGATCGTTTCTTCCGCAACACAGGGGCGGTCATCCGGCATGGCGGATCACAGGCATATTACTCCCCGGCGACCGACCACATCCAGATGCCGCCGTTCGAGAACTTTCGCGATGCGCCTTCCTATGTGGCGACCCTCAGCCATGAGAGCGTGCATTGGGTCGGCGCCCCGCTTCGGCTGAACAGGGATCTCAGCCGTTATCACAAGGATCGATCCGAACGCGCCCGCGAAGAGCTGATCGCCGAACTCGGTAGCTGCTTCTTATGCGCCGATCTCGGTATCGCTCCGGAGCTGGAGCCGCGACCGGATCACGCCTCGTACCTTCAATCCTGGTTGAAGGTTCTTTCAAATGACAGGCGTGCCATCTTCCAGGCGGCGGCGCATGCGCAGCGCGCTGTTACCTATCTTCACGATCTGCAGGGTACGACGGAAAACGCAAGCAAGGCAGCTTGAACGCGCCAGGCGTTAGCGACGGTCGTCGTCATCGGCGACGGCCGTCGGCGCTTTGTGTTTTGGTTCGGTTTGTGGATCCTCATTCCGTCTGAGGTCCAACTTTGCCCCATATCGATGCTCTCGTTGCATCGAATTTGGGTTTGCGGGACGATTTCCTCTCGACGAAGAACGGCTTTTCCTGCTGACGCATAAATCCTCCTGGGCGACGAATCGCGCCTGAACGATATCGCGCGCCATCAAACGCAACTGGCGGTCATTCCGACTTTTCATACCGACGGTTTCGAGGGCATGACGTCCAGCGCCATTGGCGACAAAGGGAATTTCCACCCTTCCCCACCTGTTCAGGTTGTTTGTAGGGAGCACAGTTCGCCGCGTGGGTTGTTGCGGAATGCTGCATCGCACAAATATAGGTAAGATTGCGAATATACTTACTGGAGAGGAGGCAGGTCGTGGAAAAGTACGTGGGCGCGAAGCTACATGGCATTCGAGTGACCGACGCGAAACTGAACTACCACGGCTCGATCACGATCGATGCGGACTTCTGCCGGGAGGTCGGTCTGAAACCGCTGGAATATGTGGAGATCTGGAACAAGATGTCCGGAGCGAGGATCAGCACGTACGTGCTCTATGGTGATCCCGGCTCCAAGTGCTGCATTCTCAACGGTGCGGCAGCTCGCACGTGCCAGCAAGGCGATGAGATTATCATCGCATCCAGCGTCTTTTGCGAAGTCGATGACATCATCAAGCTCAAGCCACGCGTGCTGGTCTTCGGAGAAAACAACGAAATAGTCGACAGGATCACCTACGAGGTCTTTCGCCGCGCGGACAACTCTTTGGATATGGCAGTGACGTCCGAGCTTTCCGATAATAGCTACGGATTTCCTGCCTCCATTTCCGCATAGCACTGCGACACCCGAAAATTGCAGAGCCCTGGTTATGGCCAGTCGACGCCGATTGCCTGCCACCTCGGCGTCCTGGATCGACATAGGCAGCTCAAGCTACTTCGTCCCTCGGTGATGGCGGCCATGACGCCCTGCGGGAACCAGGATCGTAGGCGTTGGCGTAATCGATATCGTGGCCGGCCGCTCGGAAGAATCTTATGCAGTAGGCCAGAGTTCCTCGACGTTTTCCGAGGCGGTTTGCCGTTCGTCCGTTTTCCGCCATTGCTGTTGACCTTCGAGGGGGACCATTGCCACGTCCCTTAGCCGGTTGTTAGCGGCGCTCCATTTGCGGGCTCGATGAGGCATGTCTGACCGGAGAGCGGCTTCGCCTCGATCGTCCTCCCGCAACGGCCGTCCGCAACTTTCTTCCCCTGTCGGCTCCGCCGCCATTCCTCGCGAAGCAAAAAAGCCGCTCCCGGCCGCCCTCCATTTCATTGCGGCCCTTCAGGTGCGGTCCGATCGTCCCCGGTCCTTGCGACAGCCATCGAGGCCGCAATGGCGCGGCCCGAAACAGCAAAAGGAACTTGGACAATGGCTACCATCGGCACCTTCACCTCCACCGAAAACGGCTTCTCCGGCTCGATCCGCACCCTCGCCCTCAACGTCAAGGCCCGCATCGCCCGCGTCGAAAACCCCTCCGACAAGGGGCCGCACTTCCGCATCTACGCCGGCAACGTCGAGCTCGGCGCCGCCTGGCAGAAGACCTCCGAACAGGGCCGCGACTACCTCTCGGTCAAGCTGGACGATCCGAGCTTCCCCGCTCCGATCTACGCCACGCTGGCGGAAGTCGAAGGCGAAGACGGCGTGCAGCTGATCTGGTCGCGCCCTAACCGCGACTGACCTCCTCAAGGCTCCGCCCGATCGGCGGAGCCTCCGCCGTCAAAATGCGAAGCCGGCACCAGGCGTCGAGCCCGGTCCCGGCTTTTTTTGTGCCACACGGAAACGGGAATAGCCGCACAGATCGCCCGATGGTGCCGGGCCGGGATGGCGGCCTCAAGGACGAGCGGTTCCCCCAATTTCGCGCCGCCGCCTGTGGCGCCAACACGAAATCGGCTCCCCCACCCGCCGGTTCCACCGGTCGCGTTGCGATCCCTCACCCCGCCATCCCGACCCGCCCTGCGAGCTCATCTTTCACGATCTCAAGGAGATGAGACCATGACGATCGAACAGCACATCGAAGAACTGCGGGCAGAGCTGAACAACGCATGCGGTGCGGCCGAGCGCCGCCAGATCGAGGGCGAGCTTGAACTTGCACGGGCCGAGCTCGTCGTGCAACTGGCCGAGCAGGTCGGTGCCATCGAAGCCGACCCGCCCTTCTGAGGCGGCTTCCCCTTCTCATTTTCAGAGCCGAGCTCCGTTCGGCAATCACCGTCCCCGATTTCAGTGCTTTCCGCCTGAGAAGCACCGCGCCGTCGCATCTCTCCTTCCGACACAGCTGTCATCTACGTCAGGGTATGTTGCAGCCCCTACCTCACGCCGCAACCTTGCGCCGCCAGAATTTTCCCCGCCGCATGCGGCTCCTCGCGCAATCAAAATTCAGGCGGCTCCAGGTTCTCCGCTCCCGCTTCGACCGTTCCGGTGCGGCCCTCTTTCGAGGTCTGCTTTCGATCCCCGCGATACCAGCAATTCGAAAGGAGAACCAACAATGCAACAACTCGCAAAGTTCCTCGCAGACACGGGCCGCCGGCTCCGCAATCTCGGCAAGGTGATCAGTCACTTCTTCCGCAAGGGAAAGCTCGGCCTGAAGCTCGCAATCAAGATCCCGTTCTTCGTCGAGATCGAGTTTTCGTTCGGGACCGACTGGGACCGGCGCAAATGACGCAAGGGTCGCCACGGCGACCCTTTTTTTACTGCTATCTGCCGCCGGTGGCCTGCTTTTAGCGCATAGCGCGATGGTCGGCCGCCCTCGGTCGGTAGCCACGTGTTCTCTTTTGCCGCGTCAGATCGAGGAACAGGCTGACCGCCTCTTCCTCCCGTTGGAAATGGTGGACCTTTGTCTGCCCTGACGTTCCTATCCTTCCCCACCTTCGCGTCAGACAAGTTTCCCCGAACAAGGAAACCGAAATCTGCATGGCATAGAAACGAGCCATGTTCCTGGCTGGATCCGATCGCTCGACATAGAGCTGGTAGGGTTGCGTGACCATGCACACAGAATCGCCGATCCCTGCCAATGCGTCCAACGACAGTTTTGAATCGGTGAAAGCCTGTCGATTCATCGCCGTGATGTTTCGCGAGACATGGGGGACTAGCTTGGCGAGACGGCTCAGCCGCACGGCTCTACTCGCTGGCGCTCCCGGAGCCCGAGACGGTCTCCGCGCATTCGCGTGACGCTCCTCTCGCGGATGGCACGGCGCCGTTCTAATCCGAGTAATCGTAATATCCCGGCTCCGACGCACCGGCCCTGAACGTCATTCCGGGAATGATCCGGCGACATCGTTAAGACTTTAATCTAATATTCATTCTCTCTGAATAACTATTATCCCACGATCGGGTTGGGCGGGACGAAGTCGTGCGGATCAGGCTCGATTCCTCTGTCGCAAGGGTCCATCCGGGATGGAGTTTTCGGCAACCGATCGGGATTTGCTGGGGAAATAGGAAGTCTAAGGCATGGCAGAAATTATCGACTTTCCCTTGGAACAAACGTACAGCGCGCAGCAACGCGCGCTGATCGAGAGTGCGGAGCGAGAGGGTGCACGCTTTCTCAAGGCGGCCGAAAGTTTGCTTGGGGTTCTCAAGCAAGCCCAACGAACGCAGGCGGCAATTCTCGCATATCAAGCCGAAATGAAGAGAAGTCGGAGTGAAATCACTCCGCACGTGGACAGTCGCAATGCGGGTGAAAGCCCTGCGTCTCTCGACGTCTGTCGCGGTAGCAACATCCGATATGCATCCGCTGACTGAAGTTGTTCAACCGGTTGGTGATCGCCGCCATCGTCAAGATACGTGAGGGAAAAGACCGTGCTCGGGTTCGAGAAAAAGAAACAATATGCTTTCCTACTAGGGGCAGCGCTTCTCCTCGGCCATGGTGCGAGAGCGGAAGACGTCGACTTGATGACCGGCGTAGTCGCTCGTTCAGGCGACGAGGGCACGATACCAGCCGATAAATTCAAGAAGGCGAGCCCCTGGAAAATCGGAATGAGCCACTTTGGTGTCAACGCCAATACATGGGCTACTCAAATGGCTGCCGAATCGCGGGCGGCTGCCAAGAGCGATCCGCGCATCTCGCAGTTCGTGGTGCTCGATGCCAATCTCAGCCAGGCCAAGCAAATTGCCGATATCGATGAGCTAATCGCCCAGAAAGTCGACGCCATCATAATAACGCCGGTTTCACCGACTTCCGCGGACGCGGGCATCGAAAAAGCAATCAATGCCGGCATTCCGGTCATCGTCCACACGGGTCTCACCAAAACCGACAAGTACACCGTCGATATTCAGGGCGGCGGCGAGAACTTCGGAAAGGTCTCGGGCGAGTTCCTGGTCAAGGAACTGGGAGGCAAGGGCGATATCTGGGTCCTGCGCGGACTTCCAACCCATCCGGAAGACATCAATCGCTACAAGGGACTCCTCGAAGCCATCAAGGGCACAGATATCAAGATCGTTGCCGAGGACGCCGGGCTTTGGTCGTATGATTACGGCCACAAGGTTTGCGAGACATTCTATCTCGAAAACCCCAAGGTCGACGGCATCTGGTCGTCGGGCGCTGACATGAGCCGCGCCTGCATGGATGTCTTCCAGCAATATGGCGCAAAGGTTCCGCCGATCACCGGCGAGGTGAACAACGGCTTTCTTCAGAAATGGATCGAAAGCGGAGTTGATGCTGTCGCCACCGAATACGGGCCGGAACAAGGAGCCGCGGCTGTTCGCGCCGCCGCCGCGCTGCTCGAGGGCAAAGCCATCCACAAACGCTATGTTTATGAGCCGGACGGCTGGGACATCCAGAAGGCAAAAGCGAATTACCGTGCTGACCTGTCAGAAAAATTCTGGATGCCAAGCAGTCTGACCGACACCGACCTCAAGGCCTTGTACGGCAAGCCCTGAACGCTTGCCTACCCCCGACGTTGGCTTGGTCCGGCGAACGTCAGAAGTCGAGGTCATCAGTGTAATTACTCAACCCACTCTATCGAGCGTGGCGGGATCAGTGTGCCCGCGGTCGCTCCGATTCCAAGGAGCCGTCTCCCATGACACCAGCAGCAACGAAATCCAACGACCGACGTAATTTCGGGATTGCCGGACGCTTGACGGCGGCTTTTGTCGGCATTGCGGCCCTCGCAGCCATCGCCGGGGCCTCTTCGTCCTGGTATTCGATGAAAAGCTCCGGCATCGTCAAGGAGCTCGGCGATCGAACACTCCCGACCGTCACCGAATCCCTCGCCTTCGCGCAAGAAAGCGCCATCCTTCTCGCAGAGGCGCCCAATCTCGTCTATGAGCCGGATCTCGCTTCGCTCGACGCAAGTTCGAAGCGCCTGGAAGCAATCCTCGCCGGTCAAAGCCGTCGACTGACGGCTTTGCGCGACCTTGGAGTGACGGCGGAACTACTTGATTCGGTGGAAAAGACGAGCCAAAGCCTCCAACCAAAGCTCAATCAGCTGACATCCATATCTTCCGACCGGATCAAGTCGAAGTTTCACATGCAGGAGGGCGTGGCCAGCGCTCTGTCCCGTTACAAGTCTCTGGCGTCCATGCTACGCAACGCACAGGCCGGAACGGCGGACACCAGCATCGATCGATCCCGCGCCCTGACCGACCTCCAGATGGCGGCCGCCCAGATATCGACGCTGATATCGGCCATACCAGATGCGCCAGAGACCGAACTACCCGCTATCAAAGATCAATATGATACCTCCGCCAAGGAGATTGACAGCATACTGGCTCGCCTGAAAGCCTCAGGCGGCAGTGCAGCGCTGCAACAGCTTGCCACGGCTCTCCTGAACGAGGGCGGAGGTCCCGAAGGGCTGTTTGCGCTTCGAGCCGACCAGGCCAAGCTCAATGGCCAGATCGCAGATATGCTGAATGATTTGACGGTGACCTCCATCATTCTTGGAGTCGACGTCAAATTGATTGCGGCGAAGGAAAAGCAAGCTGCCCGAAATGCCGCGGAACTGTCTCGGGGAGTGACCCAGCAGACTGTCGCCGTCAATGCGGCAACGAGCTTCCTCGTGATTGCAGCCGCCCTCAGCGCCCTATTCTACGTCCGGCGCTCCGTCACGCGGCGGCTGATCAGGCTCGCGACCGTTATGGGCCGTATCGCCTCCGGTGATCATTCCACTCAAGTCCCCATGTCCGGCCGCGACGAGATCACCGACATGGCCGGCGCCGTCGAAGTGTTCCGTGCCAATGCCGTCGCCAATATCCGCCTCGAACAGGAAGCAGAGGAGCAGCGCAACCTGACAGAAGAGGATCGGCAGCGTAAGGCCGAGAGCGATCGCGTCCGGGCAGAGGCAATGGCACAAGCCACGCAGGGTCTCGGCGAAGGGCTGAAGCACCTTGCCAACGGAGATTTGACCTATCGGCTTTCGCAGACTTTTGCTGCCGAATTCGAGACGCTGCGCGCCGATTTCAACGGTGCCGTCGGCCAGCTTGCCGAGACCCTGAGTGCCGTCGCGGACGCGGCAAACGCCATTGACAGTGGCAGCCGCGAAGTCAGCGGCAGCGCCGATGACCTGTCCAAGCGCACCGAGCAGCAGGCGGCGTCGCTCGAAGAAACGGCAGCTGCCCTCGACGAGATCACGGTGAATGTGGCCAATTCGTCCAAGCGCGCCGATGAAGCTCGCAAGATCGCCGCCCAGGCCAATACCAGTGCCGCCCAGTCGGGCCAAGTGGTGGCGAGCGCTGTCGACGCCATGGAAAAGATCGAACAATCGTCGAAGCAGGTCTCCAACATTATCGGCGTCATCGACGAAATCGCATTCCAGACCAATCTCCTTGCGCTCAATGCCGGCGTTGAGGCGGCCCGAGCCGGCGACGCCGGCAAAGGCTTCGCCGTCGTCGCACAGGAAGTTCGCGAACTGGCGCAGCGCTCCGCGAAGGCTGCGAGGGAGATCAAAGAGCTGATCCGAAACTCCTCGGTCGAGGTGCAGAATGGCGTCAAGCTCGTCAGCGAGACCGGTGCCGCCCTGAAAACAATCGAGGGATACATTGTTACCGTCAACCGGCATATGGACTCGATCGCGACATCGGCCCGGGAACAGTCGGTCGGTCTCGTGGAGGTGAATACCGCCGTCAACCAGATGGATCAAGTCACCCAGCAGAATGCTGCCATGGTCGAGGAAAGCAATGCCGCGAGCGCGACACTCGCTGGGGAGGCCCGCCGGCTTCGCGACCTGATCAGCCAGTTCCAGTTTGGCGAGCAGATGCGCCGGCAGGCTTCCGTCACCGAGGCCGGCCCATCCAACCGGCCCGTCGCATCGCCGGCGCGCCGAATTGCGGGTGCCGTGGCGAGGGCCTTTTCCGGCAACGTCGCCGTCAAGCAGACCTGGGAAGAATTCTGAGCAAAGGCGCCGACCGCACCTTCATCTGGCGAGCGGGAGGCGCCGCTCGGTTCCATTTGCCGTGCTCCCAAAGGCCGAACGTCGTTTGGGAGCACCGATCCTCTGGCGGCAGGAAACCCCGCCAGTGACCAATGTCGTTGTACGGAGCCAGCCAGAGCGTCCTATCGCCAGCAGTGCTGGCAAGCGGTCGCGTCCCTTCAGGACGCGGTTCTATCTCTCTCAGACACCCCATTTTGCACCCGCCGTTCCGGCGTCAAGGACATCGCGGCCACTCCAATTTTCCCTGCGCCGTAAGCGGCACAGGGAAAATCGGTTCCTCCGCTCGCCGCACGGCGGCCGCGTTCCGCGCTCCCTGACCCCTCACGGCTACGGTGCAGACACCTTTCGTCAGAAACGAAAAGGAGACTCTGATGACAAAGCATCAAAACACCCACCTGGTTGGCGAAGACAAGAAGCTACCGGATCAACGGCCGAACTGGCTTGAAAGTTTGCGCCGAAATTTCGATGCGGAGGTGCATCTTCCCGCCGATATCTCTCGCGAGTTTCTGTCTGCGGCGCTGCTTTGGGCGATCGGCAACAAGGTCGATTTCGGGTTGTTCCACGAGGCCGACGAGATCATCATTGCGCACTTCGGCGGTGATGAGATCTACCTCCCGTCCCGGTGGTCCGACAAACGATGGCACATCGGCCTTGAGGACAAAGAGCCTTTTGACCCGGGAGATTGAGGCCGAGACCAGAGGCGGCTCGCCGCCTCGGGTCTTTGCCTTTCGCGTGAGCCGTTTCCAGCCGGATCGACCGGCCGAAGCGGCTATGAAAGAGGGGCTTTTGCGCCCCTCTCAACCTCACCCCATGAAGGAAGGGCGATGCCCCTCCTTCAAACTTCCTCGCATGGGGAAAGGGGACGGTTCCCTCCTCCCTTCCCCAAACCCCTATCCCTCTCCCGTGCAGGAAAAACGATGATGGCTGTCACAGCCCCTGGCACCATCCGTGTCGCGCCCCATCCCATGACCGGGCGAGGCCTTCCTTGATCAAAACATCGCCCAGCGAGTTGCCCGCGCGAGACACGGTTCGAAGTTTGCGTCCATACTTGTCCTCGTCACGGAACCCGGCCGCCAGAGAGAATTTTCCAGCGTTGAGCAGCGTCAACAGGCGGGATTTCGCCGCTTCACCTTTCATCCGTTCAGCCTCGCAGCGGGGCGGGCTGAGTTCAGGCGTATCGATATCGGCAATGCGGATTTTCTCGCCCCCGAACCAGAAGGTGTCGCCATCGACGATGCAGTTCGTCCGATGGCTGTCGCCGCACAACACGAATGGCGCAGACAGCATATCTTGCCCCGGCGTTCTGGCGAAGGCTGCGATGCTGTCGAGATGGCCGCTGCGCTCGAGATACAGCCAACCGGCGGCGCCGATCACCACGGCCCAGACAATCGCGGTCGGAATGCCTCTGCCGCGATCGGGACGGTGAAGACCCGGCGTCGAGCGCGACGCGTTGAAGCCGGCGCGATTGTTCGCGATCTTCCGGTTTTTCCTGAACGGTAAGACGTTCTTTTGCACCAAGCTTTTATCCCCCTTCGCCAGCAGACGTTACAGTCGGTTTGGTTTCATCGGCGTTTACCGCAGGCGTCGAATTTGAAGCTTACTTCCCCCTTCCGCCGATCGCATGAAACCGGTTCTCGCCGACGCAGGCCCTCATATCAACCCGCCGGAACCAGATGGCCCGGCCGCATCTGAGCGGCGCATTGCCGGCTGTGAAGACGATCTGTTCGTCCGCCCGCATGCGTAGGACTTCGTGCGGCTGAATCAGCGGTCGAGCCGCGAGCTGCTTCGAGCGCGTTCGTGACGACCCTTTCGCTTGGAAACTGCGGCTGACCTGGTCGATCTCGACCGTGGTCATGCCGCAGCGTTTCGATATGTACTCGGCAGTCTCCGGATCGTTGATCGCGGCGAACGAAATCCAGCTGGCACTCTCAAACCATTTGCTTGCTGCGTCCCGGCCGCCATAGGTCTCACGCATCTGGCCGATCGACTGATAAATCATCGTCAGCGTAATCCCGTATTTGCGGCCGGCGTCGCGCGCGGTCTCGATGATCCGCATGTAGCCGAGGCGCGCGACCTCATCGAGCAGAAACAGCGCGCGCCCATTGAGCTGTCCGTCGCAATTGTAAATCGCATTCAGGAACGAGCCGATGATGACTCGCGCAAGACCCGAATGGGTCTCCAACGTCTTGAGGTCGATGTTGATGAAGACGTCGGTGTTTCCCGCGGCGATATCGCTGGTCGAGAATTTCTTTCCCGACACGAGGGCGGCATAGTTCGGATAGGAAAGCCAGTGCGTTTCCTTGACCGCATTGGCATAGACGCCGGAGAAGGTTTCCGGCGTCATGTTGACGAAGGCGGCGACGTTCTCCTTCACGAAATCCGAGCCGGAATTGTCGTAGATGTCTTGCAGCCGCTTGCGCAATGTCGGCTCCGGCTCCGAGAGATTCATGCGCACCTGCCGAAGCGTCTGCTCCGTCTCATCCGTGTGACCAGACAAGCAGACATCGGCGATGAGCGCCGTGAGCAACTGCAGCGCCGATGCGCGAAAGAAGTCGTCACGGACGCCGCGCGCGCCGCCGCTGTCGCTCATGATCCATGACGCGACGGAGGCGATATCCTCTTCCTTCGTTCCGCCGAAACGGCCGACCCAGTCCAGGACATTAAAGCCGATGTCTGGCTTCTTGGGATCGAGGACGAACACGTCTCTCCCCGCTCCGCCGCGATGCGCGGAGACCATCGGTGCGACCTCGTTCGACGGATCGAGCACGATCAATGTACCACCCCATTTGAGTGCCGTCGGGATCGTCACCGACGTTGTCTTGAAACCGCCGGAACCGGCAAAGACGATTCCGTGCGACGAGCCGAAAGAGCCATCGAAGCATAGTAACGGCGACTTGCCGCCGGCGCCCCAGGTTTCCGCGTTGTCGGATCGAAACGCTTGTGATGCAACGCTGTCCTTGTCGACCCGATAATGCTCGCCAATGACGATACCGCCAGTATCGGGAAACAGCTTCGCCGCTTCCGTCAGTTTCATCCAATCCGCTTCGCCATGGAGCGCCCGCTTGCCCTGAATGCGTTTCGGCTCGACACGTGCGAACGCCGCATTGCCGATGAGCACAACGCGGAGTGCGAAGCAGGCACACATGAGTGCTACGCCCGCTCCGATCGCCGTTGCTGGATCGAGATAGACCAAGACCGACTTGTCGGCGTTAAGCGCCTTCGTGAAATCGGCAAGGCGCATCGTTTCGCGGGTAGCCGCGATCAGGATCGTCCCGCTGCATCCGGCAAGGACACCCCAACCTGCCTGCTTGACGTTGATCGAGCCGGCGCTCGCGAACAGGAACAGAATTCCGATCGCCGCACTGGCACCATAGGGCAAGGCGATCCCCGCCCGCCCCCATGCCAGTCGCGCAGCCTCGGTCTTGCCGAAGCCTGAAAGCCACTGCTCGATCCCGGTCATTCCGATGACGACCAGGATCATCAACGTCCCTGGCACGACGACGAGCGCAATCCTATTGATCGTCATTGCCGAAGGCCTCCACGCCGATTGCCGTGAGCCTGGACCGCTCGCCCTCGTCGCCTTTGATCCGGCGGGCGGCATCGAGAAGCGCGCCCAGCAACAGCGCGCGCTTCTCGTAGCGCAGCCCGGCTTTGACGATCAGCCCGCCGAGCTCGATCTTTTCGCGCGTGTCCTTCTTGCGGGCATCGGATGTCATCGTCCTCGCCATGCGCTCAAGCCTCGCCAGCGCTGCCCGCGCCCGCGCCAGACGCGTCCTCCGTGGTCGACGCTTGTCCGCTGCTGTCGCCGGCGCCCTTCTTCCCTCCGGTCGTAGCGCCATGCCCTCCCCGAAATCGCTTGGTCAGTTGCTCAAACGCTGCCTGAAGTTCCGCCTCGTCGATTTCGATCTCGCCAAGGCCCGCCTTGAGCGCGACCCTACCTATCCGCTCGGCTTCCCTGGTCTCGGCGAGCTTGAGCTGTTCCTGCAGTTTTGCGATTTCGTCGCGGATTTTCGAGGAAGGCTTCTTCATGTCCGATCGTCTCCTGGGTGAGAAAGCTTGTCTTTCGAACCCAGTTTTTCGGAACAGAGTGCGGAACGCACTACTGTGAATCCTACAATCGCCAAGGGCGATGCTTTCGGGAATGATCCCGGCCGTTCCGAAGGAGCGGCTTCCAAGGGCGCAATTATACGTCGCTGGCGCGACGTGTTGCTGAGAGAGGCTGGTGGGGCCGCCGCTCCTGACGAACCCTTTGATTTCGTTCGCAACCGGGAAAGAATTCCGCCGTGGCCGTCCCTCACTTCTCCGTCAGCGTCGTCGCCCGTGGCTCCGGCCGCAGCGCCGTCCTGTCGGCGGCCTACCGGCACTGCGCCAAGATGGAGTTTGAGCGGGAAGCCCGGACGATCGACTACACGCGAAAACAGGGGCTCCTGCATGAGGAGTTTGTGATCCCCGCCGACGCGCCGGATTGGGTTCGCAGCATGATTGCCGATCGCTCGGTGGCCGGCGCATCCGAGGCCTTCTGGAACAAAGTGGAGGGCTTCGAGAAGCGATCCGACGCGCAGCTCGCCAAGGACGTCACCATAGCCCTGCCGCTTGAGCTGACGGCGGAGCAGAACATCGCGCTCATGCGCGACTTTGTGGAGCGGCACATCACCGCGGACGGCATGGTCGCCGACTGGGTCTATCACGACGCCCCCGGCAATCCCCACGTCCACCTCATGATCACATTGCGCCCGCTGACCGAAGACGGTTTTGGTTCGAAGAAGGTCGCGGTGCTCGGCCCGGATGGCAAGCCAATCCGAAATGACGCCGGCAAAATCGTCTATCAGCTGTGGGCCGGTGGCACTGAGGATTTCAATGCGTTTCGCGACGGCTGGTTCACCTGCCAGAACAGGCATCTGGCGCTTGCGGGTCTCGACATCCGCATCGATGGCCGTTCCTTCGAAAAGCAGGGTATCGACCTCGAGCCAACCATTCACCTCGGCGTCGGCGCTAAAGCCATCGAGCGCAAGGCCGAGCAATCCAACCACAAGTCGGAGACCTCGACTCCCAAACTCGAACGCATCGAGCTTCAGGAGGAGCGCCGTTGCGAGAACGCCCGCCGCATCCAGCACCGTCCGGAGATCGTGCTCGACCTGATCACGCGGGAGAAGAGCGTCTTCGACGAACGCGATGTTGCGAAGGTGTTGTATCGCTATATCGACGATGTCGCTCTGTTCCAAAGTCTGATGGTCCGCATTCTGCAAAGTCCGGAAGCGCTCCGGCTCGAACGCGAGCGGATCAACTTTGCGACAGGTATTCGGACCCCCGCGAAGCACACCACGCGCGAGATGATCCGGCTTGAAGCCGAGATGGCCAATCGCGCGATCTGGCTCTCCGGTCGCGCCTCCCATGGCGTCCATGAGGCGGTGCTGCAGGCGACCTTTGCGCGCCATTCCCATCTGTCGGATGAGCAGCGAACGGCAATCGAGCATATCGCCGGGGCCACGCGGATCGCCGCCGTCATCGGCCGTGCGGGCGCCGGCAAGACCACGATGATGAAGGCTGCGCGCGAGGCATGGGAAGCAGCAGGCTATCGTGTCGTCGGCGGCGCCTTGGCGGGCAAAGCGGCCGAGGGATTGGAGAAGGAAGCGGGCATCGGCTCCCGCACATTGTCGTCGTGGGAGCTTCGCTGGAACCAGGGTCGCAACCAGCTCGACCACAAGACGGTGTTCGTGCTGGACGAGGCCGGCATGGTGTCGTCACGGCAGATGGCGCTGTTGGTCGAAGCCGTCACCAAGGCCGGCGCCAAACTCGTACTTGTCGGCGATCCGGAACAGCTTCAACCGATCGAAGCGGGTGCCGCCTTCCGCGCCATTGCCGATCGCATCGGCTATGCAGAACTCGAAACAATCTATCGTCAGCGCCAACAATGGATGCGCGATGCCTCGCTCAATCTCGCTCGTGGCAATATCCGCAAGGCTGTCGACGCCTACACCGCTCATGGTCGAATGATTGGTTTGAGACTGAAGGACGACGCGGTCGAAAGCCTGATCGCAGCGTGGGACCGCGACTACGACCCTTCGAAGACCAGCCTGATTCTCGCACACCTCCGCCGCGACGTCCGAATGCTTAACGATATGGCGCGCGCCAAGCTGGTCGACCGCGGTGTCGTCGAAGACGGATTACCGTTCAAGACCGAGGACGGAACCCGCATGTTTGCCACAGGCGACCAGATCGTGTTCCTCAAGAACGAGGGCAGCCTTGGCGTCAAAAACGGCATGCTCGCAAAGGTGCTTGAAGCCGCACCTGGCAGGATCTTTGCGGAGATTGGTGACGGCGTGCACCGCCGCCAGGTCACGATCGAGCAGCGCTTCTATAACAGCCTCGATCACGGCTATGCGACGACGATCCACAAGAGCCAGGGCGCGACGGTCGACCGGGTGAAGGTGCTTGCTTCCCTCTCGTTGGACCGGCATCTCACCTATGTGGCTATGACGCGCCATCGTGAGGATCTCGCCGTCTACTACGGCAGTCGGTCGTTCGCCAAATCCGGCGGCCTCATCCCGATCCTGTCGCGTCGCAACGCCAAGGAGACGACCCTCGATTACGAGAAGGCGTCGTTCTACGCCCAAGCGCTGCGCTTTGCGGAAGCGCGGGGCCTTCATCTTGTCAACGTCGCCCGCACGATCGCACACGATCGCCTCCAATGGGCCGTCCGGCAAAGCTCGAGGCTCGCCGACCTCGGCGCCCGACTTGCCGCCATCGGCGCGGCAATCGGACTGGTCCGTGGCGGCAACAACCAATCCATCCCGAACACGATCAAGGAGGCCAAGCCCATGGTGTCAGGTATCACCACCTTCCCGAAATCGCTTGAGCAGGCTGTCGAGGACAAGCTCGCCGCCGATCCCGGGCTCAAGAAGCAATGGGAGGACGTCTCGACCCGCTTCCAGCTCGTCTACGCGAAGCCGGAAGCTGCCTTCAAGGCGATCAATGTCGATACCATGTTGAAGGACCAGTCGGTCGCGCAGTCCATCCTGGCAAGGATTGCCGGCGAGCCAGAGAGCTTTGGCGCGCTCAAGGGCAAGACCGGTCTTCTCGCCAGCCGTGGCGACAAGCAAGACCGGGAAAAAGCGGTCGCCAATGTGCCGGCGCTCGTCCGAAATCTTGAACGTTACCTTCGTGAGCTGGCCGAGGCCGAATTGAAACATGAGACGGAGGAGCGCGCGGTCCGGCTCAAGGTTTCGGTCGACATCCCGGCGCTCTCACCATCTGCCAAACAAACGCTCGAACGCGTTCGTGATGCGATCGATCGCAACGATCTCCCGGCTGGCCTCGAATACGCGCTCGCCGACAAAATGGTGAAGGCAGAACTCGAAGGTTTCGCCAAGGCGGTTTCCGAACGTTTCGGGGAACGGACCTTCCTGCCTTTGGCTGCGAAAGACACGAGCGGCAAGACTTTCGAGACCGTCACAGCAGGAATGACGGCCGGCCAGAAGGCGGAGGTCCAGTCTGCGTGGAATTCCATGCGGACGGTCCAGCAACTTGCTGCTCATGAACGGACGACCGAAGCGCTTAAACAGGCGGAGACGATGCGTCAGACGAAGAGCCAAGGGCTCTCCCTGAAATGACGGCGGGAACTGGAACGCGCCGGTCGATGACTACGCAGCAGCGACGAGCCGTTGTGGTTCTGCCGATGGCGGCAGTGGCCGCCATCCTGCTGGTGGTGACTGCCGTCGTCGGCGGCTACCGCATCAATCTGACACCGAGCGAGCCACTCGGCCTGTGGCGCATTATGCCGCTTCATCGACCGGCAGCGGTCGGCGACCTCCTGTTCATCTGCCCGCCGGAAACGGCGGCAATGCGGGCAGCGAGGGCTCGCGGCTATCTCCGTTCCGGTTCCTGCCCGGGTGGGGTCGCACCGTTGATCAAGACAGTGATCGCCGTCGCAGGACAACACGTCGAAATCGGCGCCAGCGTAAACGTGGAAGGTCGGGAAGTTCCCTCTTCCAGTCTTGCCCAACGAGACGGAAAGGGACGGCCGTTGGCGCCGTTTATGAGCGGCACCATACCGCCTGGATATGTCTTTCTGCATTCCGCGTTCCCCGGCTCCTACGATTCCCGATACTTCGGTCCGGTGCCTACTCCGGGGATTCTCGGTCTGGCGCAGGAGGTCCTCACCTATGCGCCGTGATTACCTTCGGCCGGCGCTGCTGATATTCGCTTCGATCGCGATCGGCGTAGTGGGCTGGAGCGGCCATGTGTTGCTTCTACCCGTCGCGCTGGGGTTTCCGCTTCTGTGGTCGATCTCGCGAACGAGATTTGTGGCGGCACTTGTCTCTGCCGGATATTTCCTGGCAGCAGCACGTGGTTTGCCGCAAGGCGTAGCGGCGTTCTATTCGTCGGACATCTGGCCGGGCCTTCTGCTTTGGCTGTGTGCGTCTTTGAGCTTCGTTGCCGTGCATACGGTCGTCTGGACGGAGAACAGCGGAGTTCGTCCGTTTCGCTATCTTCTGGCAGCCATCATCATGTCGATCCCGCCTTTCGGTATCACGGGCTGGGCGCATCCTGTCACCGCCGCGGGTGTTCTGTTCCCAGGGTGGGGATGGTGGGGACTTGGGCTTATGACAGCTGGCCTTGCGGGCCTCGTAACCCGCATCTGGCCAGCTGTCGCCATCGCCTTCGCAGGCCTTTGGCTGTGGTCCGCCGCATCGTGGACCGAGCCGGGTCTACCCAATGGCTGGCGCGGTGTCGACCTCGAATTGGGCGCTTCGCTCGGTCGGGACGCCGGTCTTCACCGCCAGCGTGACCTGATCGCAACGGTGCGGAATGCGGCCAGCGATGGCGCACGCTTTGTGGTGCTGCCGGAAACTGCGCTCGGTTTCTGGACACCGACCGTGGCGCGGCTTTGGACGAGCGCGTCCGGCGATACCGATGCGACGGTCATCGCCGGCGCAACGGTGCTCGATGCCGCCGGCTACGACAATGTCCTCGTCGCGATCGACAGGAAGGGCGGCCGCATCCTTTATCGCGAACGTATGCCGGTTCCCGGATCGATGTGGCAACCGTGGCGGTCCTGGTTCGGGGAAAGTGGCGGCGCAAGGGCGGATTTTTTTGCGAATCCGGTCGTCCCGATCGGTGCCAGCCGGGCAGCGCCGCTGATCTGCTACGAGCAACTGATCGTTTGGCCGATCCTTCAGTCCATACTCCACGATCCGGATTTTGTCGTCGCCGTGGGAAACGGATGGTGGACCGAAGGGACGTCGATTGTCGCCATTCAGCGCGCCTCTGCCACCGCATGGGCAACGCTCTTCGGAAAACCGCTTGTTATTGCCTTCAACACCTGACTGCCTAGGAGACACCATGCTCGACGCCGCCCTGATAAAAGAATGCGCAGACCCTTCCCTCAAGCCCGCGATCGTCGAGCAGTTCGTGATGGCAGCGGGCTCGGATGATCCCCTCGCCGTTACCGTCAAATCGGGCGGCCGATTGATACTCGTTCCGAAAGCGGCATCGACTGAGGAGGCGCTGGCAATCGTACGCCAATATGCTGGTCAGGCCGTCGTCCGCGTCGGCCTGACGCAGTTTCCCGCTGGGGTTGGAGTCAAGGAAGCGACCGATTTGAAGCCCGATTTAGTCGACCCCTGCCAGAATCTTCGCAAAGGCACGGCGATGTTCGCCAAGGTCCTCAGGATCGTTGCGAAATGGTATGGCAACCCCACGAGCAAAGACGTCTTCCCGCAGATTTTTGAGGATGCGGTTTACGCATGGAAAACCGGTGAGTTCGAGGGCGTGAGCGTGTTTCAGGCGGAGGATCCAGGAACAACGGTTGGTGTTTCGCAGCAAAGTAGAGAGAAGATCCCCGCCGAGGAGGGGGAGGACGTTGACGCAAAAGCAAGAGAGGAACAGCCAGAGGCGGAGCAGGATGCTGGGCGCGCGGGGATACGGATCGATCTGTCGCGCATTGGTGGTCAGCAATAGCATTGAGTTCAAGGCGGAATCTTAGTTTGAGTCCAATGCATAAAATTAGTGGGACTCAAACGCATTAAACTAGTGCGATTCAAAAGCGTGAAACTAGTGTGACTAAAATGCAGGATATTAGTGTTTGTCAAAGGCGTCAAATTAGTGCAACAACAATGCACGGAAGTAGTGGTCCACTACTCACACATCGTCGCCGGAGGCCAACGTGGCGAAACCCAACGAACTGCTCGCGGCATCCCTGGCTGAACTGAGGGGAGTGACGCAGAACGGCACCCGATCGGTGGTAAAATCCGAAGAGCTCAGCCGTGTCCACCGGGAACGACTACAGGGCAACGGGTTCCTTGAAGAAATCATGAAGGGCTGGCTGGCGGTGAACTCGCGACCATCGGCCAACAACAGGATAGATGCGGCCTGGAGCACCGTCTACTGGGAGTTCGTTGCCAGATACCTGGACGACCGTTTTGCCGACGCATGGCGGCTCTCCGCGGAGGCATCCGTGGCTCTATGGTCCGAAAACCATTCCATTCCTGGGCAGGTCATCGTCAGAAGCCCGAAGGCGAACAACCAACTTGTGAAACTACCGAGCAATACGTCGCTCTATCTGCTGCGCTCAAAGGAAAACGAGCCCGCCGAGACGAGAGAACGATTGAGATTGATGCCGATGGAGGAGGCGATTTGCAATCTCTCGCCGGAGTCGTGGAGAACGTTAGCGACCGATGTCATCGCGGTCATTGGCTCGATCCGTGGAACAAGCACGCTGCTGCAATATCTTCTGGACGGCGGCCGGAGCCACGTTGGCGGTCGCATCGCAGGAGCCCTGCGCCATCTTGGCCGCACAAGGGACGCGGACACGATCATCAAGACCCTGGAATCGGCCGGCTACAACCCGCACGAGGACAACCCTTTCGACCCGGCAGTCGATCTGGTCACGCTGGATGCGAGACGAACTCAGGCGCCGTCCGCTACCCGGATCAAGAACCTCTGGGCGAAAATGGGGAAAGACGCCCTCAATCACATCGGATTCGAGCAAGTGCGTATCAACGACCGGGACGGATACATCTCGGACATTGATGAGCGCTATGTGGCCGACGCCCTGAACTCGCTTTCGATCGAGGGTTACGAGGTGTCGGAAGAGCTGATCCGGAGGGTACAGGACGGTCAATGGAAACCGGACGAGGACGCGCAGGACTACGAGACCAAGAACGCACTCGCCGCCAAGGGATACAGATTGGCCTTTGAGGAGGTGCGCGATGACATCAGAAAGATTCTTGATGGAGCACCTACCGGCGAACTGCTCGAGGCACGGCACCAGGATTGGTTCCGAGCCATGTTCAGCCCTTCGGTAACCGCGGGTATCATCAAGGCGCACCAACTCGCGGGTTACCGACCACACAATGTGTATTTGCGGGGATCCTCGCATGTCCCCTTACCGCCAAACGCAATCGCCGACGCCATGGACGCACTGTTCGAGAGCATTTTGCAGGAATCCGACGCGCGCGTGAAGGCAATCCTCGCTCCGTTCCTGTTCACCTATATCCACCCATTCCCGGACGGGAACGGACGCACGGCGCGCTTTATCATGAACGCGCTTCTTGCCGAATGCGGAGCGCCGTGGACGGTCATTCCTGTCGCGCGCCGTGACGAGTACATGAATGCCCTGGAAGAGGCGAGCGGGCACGAAAACATCGCGCCGCTGACGAGATTTGTGTCGGAACTCGTCAACGCGCCGCCACCTTCCACAGAAGCCGGTGCCAGCCACAAAAGCACCCAGAGAAAAAGGGCATAAGTGGCCGCTCCTTGCCGCGTCTCTTTAAACGGGGATGACCCCGAGCTAAGAGCTGATGCCCATGTCGTTTGATCTTGTCACAAGCTCCGCAGGTTCGACACTCAGCGCCTGTGCGATCTGGCCGAGGACTGTGATCGTGGCGGACATTTCGGCGCGCTCGATTGCCCCTATGTGCCGAACGCTCAGGCCCGTTCGGTGCGCGAGTTCCTCTTGCGTCAATTTTTTGACATGACGTATTCGACGCAGATTGATCGCCATGACCTCTCTGAGATCCATGACTAGAGCGGAGCCTGAAATGGAACTATTATTCCAGGAACTATAGTTCCGATTCGACGTTGCACGTGCTATTGCTCGTCCTGCCTGTCGCCAGGACCGCTAAGACGGCCAAAGGAACTATGAGAGACATATCAGGCATTATAGCCTAGACGACTGTTGCGCAGAGCGATTTCGTCTCGAGCGTCGGGTGATTAAAAAAGGGAGTAGAACGGGTGAGCGACGTCAACTCGTCTGAGATCAACGACGAAACAAAAAAACGCCGATCCTGTTTTGGTTCTATGGAGAAGTCAGAACTGGAGACTCTGGCGATCGCCGCGATCAGAGAGCACCGCCGACTTATTGTCGCCGACGAAGCTGTCTACGAAGAGTGGACGAGCGCGTCATCCGATCCTGCGGTCTCGAGCGCCGTACTCGAGACCTTGCAGCGAGAATATATCGCGCGCCAAGAGAAGTCCGCAGCCCAGCAGGAGGAGCTCTCGGAAATCATCGATGCGCTCGGCTATGTCCCCGACGTTGCTCCAGATGCCGACGATTGACGCTATAGCAGGCCGTGGTCCTTGGCGATCGCGACGAGGTGGGGAACGGTCGCCGCTTCAAGTTTCTCTCGCGCCTTATCCAGGTAATGCTGCACTGTCCTTGGATTGATTCCCGTCAGGATCGCGGTTTCAGGCGCGGTTTTCCCTTTCGCCGCCCACTTTAGACACATTGCCTCTCTGGGGGATAGCAACCGCTTCGGCGGAACAATTGTGGTCGCAGCAAGCATCTTCAGGCGGTAATGGATCGCCAGAACGGCGCGGACCGCTTTTTGACCATCCTGAAGCTTTGAAACATCAGCCGCCGGGGCTGAAGATGCAAACGTCAACATCATCGTTGAGCCGAAACTGCCTTCGACTGGTATAGTCACCCCACTGCGAATGCCGTGATTGATCGCCTGGTCCCGAAAGCGCCTGAGTTCGGAGGCGCCACGAGCGGGCCAATCATCGGCCGTCCATGGAAAGATCTCCATGCGAGTCTTCGCTTCCCAAACCACCGGGTCGATGCGGGAATAGTGGCTTTCAAGATAAACGCCCTGCCATTCTTCCGGATAAGAGTTGAATGTGCGGATTTCCGATCCCTCAGTCTGCAGATACGCAAAACGCTCGAAGCCACATGCGTGCGCAAATGTCTTCAGAGCGCGTTTGATCATACGTTCATCGTGCGCGGCTTCTGTCATATCGATGAGAGAGCGAAGGTCACCGTCCACTGACTTTTCTCCTACTGCGCAGCTGCGAGCCTCCCACTCGCCGCGCCTGCTGGCGCCGCGAGTTACAGGTGCCACCGTTCGGCCAGCCGGAGCCACACGGGACATCGAACCTTGGCTGCGAATTCTCCGTCCTCATTCGTTTCCGATGAAAACACAGTTGCCTCATATGCGAAGCATATCCACGGTCGTTGCAACTGATAGGTCTACTCACCTCTACCGAGTATTCAAGTTCTCACGATCTAAAATATGATTATTTGATGAAAGATTTTACCGAGGAATAGCTCTGTCGCCACGCGGTAAAATAGGGCAATCTCAAGGTTCCGCGCGCCTTAGCGACCGCCATAGGTCGACGGGAAAATAATGTCCTGATCGACCAGAACATTGAACTTGTAGCCCGGCCGGATTCGAATTGTCGGTTGAACGTTCAGATTCTTCGAGATCGTCTCTTCCGCGACTCGGCCGAATGACTCGGCAAAATTCCGTCGCGCTGCATCCGAGGCCGTGTCCTGCGTCGCGAGCGTCGAACTCTCAGGCATCGACATATCGATACCCGTCCCGATGATTGCCACCAAGGCTGCGGAACCGAAGGTCCTCCAAAGGTGGCGGTCGACCTTGTCCTGGAAGCCGCCATACCCTTCAGCGTCGGTGCCCGCCATACCACCGATCTGCAGCGTGGGCCCATTCGGAAAAATGAGGTCCGTCCAGACGACGAGTACGCGTTCCTGGCCGAAGGACACCTTTGAATCGTAGCGACCAAACAGCTTTGCGCCCTGCGGAATGAGAAGGCGGTAGCCGGTTGCGCTGTCGTAGACATTCTGGCTGACTTGAGCGGTGATCCGCCCAGGCAGGTCGGAATTGAGGCCCGTGATCAGTGTCGCCGGGATGACCGAACCGCGCTTCAATTCATTGGGTGACATCTGTGGCACGACCTGGTTTGGCAGGTAGCCGAGATCCTTGATGTCCTGATTGAAAAAATCCTCTTTCGACGTCTGGCCGTTCTGATCGACGTTCTGTCCCATCAGGCCGGATTTCATGGCGGCGGCATAAAGGTCTGATGGACTGTTTGCCGCGACATTTGTCGGCTGACGGCTGGCGTCGTTGGTGGAGTTTGCGGCCTTCTCGATATCGGAGATGTCAACCTTCAGCGGCGATTCAAGCGCCGTGGAGCGAGCCTGGAGACGCGCCATCCGCTGGCGCTGGGCTTCGCGCATATATTGTTCATCCTGCTCTCGCTTCAGGCGAGCCTTCCACTCCTCTTCGGATTCGACCCTTTGTCGGCGATCGTGTCGATCTGTTGGTTGGCGCTCGACGACCGGCTCCAGCTTTTCCTTTTTCTCCGCGACGACGGGCGTCGGTTGAAACACCTCCTGCTTTTCTGGGTCACCGATAATGCCGTCCGTGACACCCCGCTTAAGCTGGTCGCCGAAACTGGTCGCAGGGCTGTTGGAAGCACCCTCGATGTCGCCACGATGGAAGGAAAGCCCGCGCAGCGACAGACCAATCACAACGACGCCGACGAACAGCACGATGACGATGATGGCGACGATGATCGGCAGGCGGTTGAGCCGGCGCATGCGCTGCTGATCGTCGGCTTGGCCCAACGTGCCAAGCTGGAGCGACTGGACCATGTTAATCTCCGTCAGTTGCGCTGTATGATTGAAAGGGGACTGGCCGGCACAGCGCCGGCCGCCGTCGGGGTGTATGCGCGGCCCAGAGCGATGGAAGGCGTCGAGACCTGCGCCAGCACCTGTCCGTCGAAGCCCTCGATTGCATAAGCAAGCACGACCGGCTTGGCGTCTTTGGCGATCTTGCCGTCCGTGACGACCGTGTAGCCCCACCCCTTCAGCGCCGCCTCGAGGGCGGATGCGAACTCCGATGTGTCCGTCTCCATTTTGATCGTGGTCGTAGCACCCGCCGGGCCGATCTGCTCGGCCAGACGGCTTGCCATGTCGCCGGCGATGGCGCTTGCAGCCGGTCCGGTGACGGTCACCGGGGTCGAGCTGGTGGTCAGTGCCTGGTCGGCCGTTTGGCAACCGGAGAGCAGCGCGGCCGCGATGAAGAATGCGAATAGCTTCCGCATGGTCAGCCACCCCGCCGGATGGTGATCTTCTGCTGCCGCCAACCGACTCCCGAAACGAGGATCGCCTTGTCGATCGCATAGTCGACGGTCATCATGTCGTTCTTCATGCGATAATTGACGATGCGATTTTGACCGCCGGAGACGACGAAGAGCACCGGCGCGTCCTGGCCGGAGATCGATTTCGGGAATTGGATGTAGGTCTTCACCCCGTCCGAATAGACCCGCTTCGGTTTCCACGAAGCACCGCCGCTGATTGAATAGGAAAAGTTCAGCTTGTCCGGCGCGGTGCCCGGAATGCCGCCCGTTTCGAGACGAGCGTTGATGTCGGCGAGCTTGGTCGACACGTCTTCCGGATATTCGAAACCAATGCGCGCCATGTACTGGCTCGGATGGGACTTGAGCTGGATATGATAGGTGCGCCGTGATGTCGTCACGACCATTGAGGTGAGAAGGCCTGGCTCCGATGGTTTGACTATGAGATGGATCGCCTGTCCGCCTGTGGCCCCCGAAGTGGCCGGCTCTACCTTCCAGCGCACGGTGTCGCCGACGAGGACGTCGCGAACGATCTCGCCACCCTGAAGTTCGATGTCGCAGACCTGTAGAGGAGAGCAGACGACGGACGGCTGGGTCTCGCCGAACAGAAAAATGACCTTTCCGTCCGGACCAGTCGTGACCAGTCCAGGCGTGCCGCGCCACTTTCTGGAAAGATTTGTTCCTTTCACCTCGTTGCTCGTCATGCTTTGCGCCTGCGCGCCCGCCGCAAGCAAGAGTCCGGCCATGCAGCCGGCGGCTGCGATCAATCCCGTTTTTTTCATTGAAAGAATCCCTGCCCTTAAAGCTGTGCCGTCCAGTCAAAATCTCGGACGTAGAGGCCGATCGGATTGAGGCGGATCGTCGCCTCATCCTGTGGCGCGGTGAGCGTCACCGTTGCGATCCCGCGGAACCGCCGCGTGCCGGTTTCCTTGCCCTTGCGGTCCCGCTCGTATTCCGTCCAGTCGATCTGATAGGTTTGGTTCGAGAGCGCGACGATGTTGTTGACCTCGATGGCAACTGTCGAAGACTTCGCCTTCTCGAATGGAGAATTGCCTCGAAACCAGTCATTGACCTTCTCCGTCGATGGATCGGACGTGCGAAGAAGGGCGTAGGTGCGGTCGATATATTGCTTCTGCACCACCGCATCCGGCGTGATTGAGCGAAAGCTTGTGACGAAGTTGCCAAGTGTGGCGCGCACCACGCGGACATCGGCATACTCGATCTGCTCGGGGAAACCTGCCGTGACCGCAGTTCCGAGCTTGTCGACCTCGACGATGTAAGGCACGAGCCGCACCTGCGTGCTCAGATACATCGCGTAGCTGAAGCCGATGACGGCCATGACGAGACCGAGGACACCAACAATGCGCCATGCGGCTGCGGCCTTCACATAGGAGCCATAGCGTTCGCTCCATTCCTGGCGGGCGGCAAGATACGGGTTTTCCGGGGCGCGGTTCGCTGCCATTTATTCTTCCCTTGTCTCGATTACGGTTTGTCGTTGCGTTCGGGAGGAGGCTTCGGTCCGCTATGACCGCCGCGCTGTTGATCGAGCTTGGCGTTGGCCAGTCCGAGAA
Source organism: Rhizobium sp. 16-449-1b (assembly GCF_017741935.1). GTDB lineage: Bacteria > Pseudomonadota > Alphaproteobacteria > Rhizobiales > Rhizobiaceae > Rhizobium. Next base: position 59,940 of record NZ_JAGHMH010000010.1, read on the forward strand.
TGGACCCGGCATAAGCGCCCGGAGAGCCGATTGCCTTTTCCTTCGCGGCTGATCCGGCTGCTTGCGCGCCGGAACTGAAGCTCGCACCCATGCCGCGAAGAGCGGCACCTGCAACGGATGAACCGCCAGCTCGTGCGGCTTGTGCCGCCGCGAAACCCGCGCCGGCAGCGCCGGCGGCGAGGAAGCCAGCCCCGGCGGCAAATGATGCGGCTTGCCCGCCGTGGCGGATCGCTTCCATTCCTCCGGACACCGATGCGCCCTGGACAACGCCCTGGATGATGTTCGGGACATACATGGCGATGATGAAGACCACGACTGCAATTCCAGCAATGGCAAGAGCGGTTTGAAACTGGTCGCCGATATCGGGCTGATTGGCGAGGCCGATCAGCACTTCGGAACCAATGCGAGAGATCATGACGAGTGCCATGAGCTTCATCCCGACGGAGAAGGCATAGACCAGATAGCGGACTGCAAAATCCTTGGTGAAGGACGAACCACCAAGGCCGAGCATGATCATGCCGGCAAGCAGCCCGATATACATTTCGACCATGACCGACACGAAAATCGCGGCGACGAGAGAAAATGCGATGACTGTCACAACCATCGCGAACGCGGCCGAGATTGCCAGCGCATTGTCTTCGAAGAGGCCAAACTGAACCTTCTCCGACATCTTTGTTGCAACTGCGAGTCCGGCGTTGAACACGTCAGCTGGTGATGCCGTCCCTCCGCCGGCGCCGATCTGGAACAGACTGTCTACAACCGCCTTGGCGAAGGTTGGTCCCTGCGCCAGCACGAACGCGAAGAAGCCCACGAACATGATCCGCCGCACCAGTTCGGCGAACCAGCTGTCCAGCGAGGCTGACTGGATCGCGAGCCAGACGGCCGCGATGCCGATCTCGATCGTTGCGAGGATCCAGAAAAGGGATTTCGCCGCGTTCATGACGGTGGTTTCCCACCCCTTCGCAGCGGTCGTAATCTGGCTCTGGAGGGACGTCAAGACGGACCCCTCTTGCGCCAGCGCCGGCTGGGTCGTCACCACCGCAAATGCGACAATCACCATGGCCAACCGGAGCTGATGAAGTGTCGTCGTGTCTGTCATCCGATCACCATTCGACCTTCATCTTCTCGCCGCCCGATGTCGGGTATTCCTTCGAGCCGAAGAACTTCGCCCTGCGCTCCTGAACTTCCTGCTTTTCGGAGATCAGGAACCAAATTCCGGCACTTCCGACTGCCAGGATAGTTGCAACTGCGATGAGGAGTGCTTTCGTTCTCACCATTCCACCTTCATTTTCTCGCCGCCTGAAGTAGAGGGAGCCGTCGCACCGAAGAATTTCTCTCGCCGCGCCTGTGCCAGATCCTTGTCGGTCTGCTCCGTCTGCAGCGAGGTTCCCATCATCGTCATCTGCTGAGATACGAGGCCGCGAAGCTTCTGCATCTGGGCAACCTGCTGAGCGGCGATCTCATGCCCGACCTGCAAAGCCTTCATCTGCCCGTCAGCCGTCTCGGACATCGACCGCAACGAGGACATTGTGTCTTCCTCGCTATCGAACTGGTCGGCCGTGAGGCTCGCCGCCTTCAGCGAGCTGGCGATCGTGTCGCGGTTGGTGTCCGACCAGGACTGATAAGTCGAGGAGAACGTCGCGTTGTCCGGCAGGTTGGTCTTGAGATCGGCGTAGCGCTGAAAGCGCTGCTGAAGAATGTCGTCAGCGTTGCCCATGGAAAATGAGATACTCTGACCTTGGTCGACGATACTGCGCAGCTGGTTGAGATCGCTTTCTACCTGTCCCCAGACATGGTCAGGAAGCTGCGCGGTGTTTTGCAGCATGTTCTCGTAGATCTTCAGCTGGTTCTGGATCTGCTCTGCAAGCTGGCTGATCTGGGTCAGCTGATTGTCGACCTGGATGCCGGAGCTTTTCATGAGATCCACGAGCTGCGCATTGTTGGCGAGCTGCGTCCATTCGGTCGCAGCGCCGGTGGCTGTACCGGCTTGCACAGAGCCTGCAGCTCCGATCGTGAGAGTGGCGGCCGCCAAACAAGCGAGCCATCTATTCGAACCTGAGTAGCGATGCGGCATCGTGAACTCCTCTCGTTTCAAGCCAGTGGATCGGCCAGTCGTGGCCATGTTCGGATTTCAGTGCGCGGATGCGCTTGAGGTCCTCTTTGCCCGACGCGCCGACAAAGCTCAGCGCGACTGGCCCAAGCGACATGTTGAAGAGCCGCCGGCCCTCTGGCGTGGCGACGTAGTATTCGCGCTTCGGCATGGCGGTAGCTACGATCTCGATCTGCCGCTCGTTGAAGCCGATGCGCTCGTAGAATTCGCGCGTCCCCGGCTCGCGAGCGGCGCCATTCGGAAGGCATATCTTTGTCGGGCAAGATTCCTTCAGCACGTCGATAATCCCGGACCGTTCGGCATCAGAGATCGATTGGGTCGCAAGAACGACGGCGCAATTCGCCTTGCGCAGCACCTTGAGCCACTCGCGAATCTTGTCGCGGAAGACAGGGTGCCCGAGCATCAGCCACGCCTCGTCGAGCACGATCAAGCTCGGCGACCCATCCAAACGCTTCTCGATCCGGCGGAATAGGTAGGTCAGCACTGGCACGAGATTGCGTTCGCCCATATTCATCAGCTGCTCGATCTCGAAAGTCTGGAAGGCGCCGAGTGTGAGGCCGTCCTCTTCCGCATCGAGGAGCTGGCCCATCGGGCCATCGACGGTGTAGTGATGCAATGCGTCCTTGATTTCGCGCAGCTGCACGCCGCTGACGAAATCCGAGAGCGACCGACCGGATGCACTCGCCATCAGTCCGACCTGCCGAGAGATGGCGTTACGGTGATCGGGTGTGATGGTGACACCCTGCAGGCCGACCAGCATCTCGATCCATTCCGTCGCCCAAGCCCGGTCAGCGTCACTTTTGAGATCAGAGAGCGGGCAGAAGGCCAACGCTCTCCCCTCTTCCGCATTGTCGCCGCCGATCTCATAGTGATCGCCGCCGGCTGCGAGCGTCAGGGGCAGAAGTGAATTGCCTTTGTCGAAGGCAAAGATCTGCGCATCTTCGTACCGACGAAACTGCGCGGCGATCAGGGCCAGAAGCGTCGACTTGCCTGAGCCGGTTGGACCGAAAATCAGCGTGTGGCCGACATCATCGACGTGCAGGTTCAGACGGAACGCTGTCGATCCGCTCGCAACCTGCATCAAGGGTGGGGAATTCGGTGGGTAAAAGGGGCATGGCGCGACCGGGTTTCCGGACCAGACCGAATTCAGCGGAATCAAGTCGGCGAGATTGGCGGTGTTGATCAGCGGCTCACGGATGTTGCAATACCAGTTGCCCGGCAAGCTGCCGAGATAGGCGTCGGTGGCGTTGAGCGTTTCGATCCGCGCCCCGAAACCTTCCGCCTGGATCAGCCGCCGGATCGCTTCGGCCTTTTCCTGCAGTGCTTCGCGATCGCTGTCGAACAGCACGACGACCGGCGTGTAATAGCCATAGGCCACCAGCTGCGACGAAGCCTGTGCGATGGCATCCTCCGTCTCGACCACCATGGTCATCGCGTCCTGGTCGACGGATCGACTTTGTGTCTGGAATATCTGGTCGAAGAACGGCCGGACCTTCTGCTGCCATTTCTTTCGCGTGCGTTCGAGCTTTTGCCGGGCCTCCTCGGCATCAAGGAAAATGAAGCGCGATGACCATCGATAGGTCAGCGGCATCAGGTCTAGGCTGTTGAGAATACCGGGCCAGCTCTCGGCCGGCAGACCGTCGATCGCAACGACGCCCAGGAAACGGTTTTCGACCTTTGGCGTCAGTCCGTGCTCAAGCTCCGCGGTGGCGATCCAGTCGAGATACATGGGAACGTCGGGAAGCCGGATTGGATGGCTTTCCCCGGTGGTGCAGAACCGGGCGAACTGCAGCAGCTCGTCATACCGGGCAATTCGCTCCCCTCCCCTCTCGACCGTTTCACGAGTTTCCATTCGCCGGATCGAAAGTGTGTTGGCAAAATACTGCTCAAGCTCGCGCACCGCGTTTTTGAACACGAAAAGCACCGTGTCCGCGTAGGATTTTTTCCGGCTTTCCTCATCCGAATAGATGTATTTGCTGAGAGCAGTCTTCTTGGACTCGAGCGGCCGGTAGGTCAGGATTAGCGCGTGCTTGCTCTCGAAATGCCCCTGGTCGCGTGCGAAATGCGCCCGACGCTCGGCATCGATCGCCCGGGTTACCGGGTCGGGGAAATGGCAACGGTCTTCTGTGGGATAGTCGACTGTCGGAATACGGATAGCCTCGACCTGGATCATCCAGCCGCTTCCAAGCCGCGACAGAACGGCATTGATCTGCCTTGATAGCTCGTTGCGCTCAAGATCAGTCGCACTTTCGGAGTCCGGCCCGGCGAAGTACCAGCCAGCCATGAGGCTTCCGTCCTTCAAGAGGAGGACACCATTGTCGACCAGGCCGGCATAGGGAACTAGATCGGCGAATGATGGGCCGGTCACCCGGAAGCGTTTGAGAGCTACCATGGCCGGCCCCCTCAATACCGGCGCCACGGCGAGGTGGTCGCCTTGTAGTAGGGCTTGTAGGAAATGTGCCTGATATAGACTTGCCGCATCAGTGGGTCGGACTTCGCCATTATCCTGAGCAGCCCGACGATCACGACCCAGACGGCGACGCCGAAGATCGCCGAATAAGCCGTAAGCACGACGAAGATCAGGATTACGGCTGCAAGACCGATGATCAGCACCAGCTCCCGGTCGGCGCCCATTAGCAGGTTCGGGCGCGAAAGCGCGCGATGGATGCGGTTACGCCGCAGGCCGGACAGGGACTCAGCCATGATCTCCCTCCCCTCCTCTATTCGAACCAATTGACGTGATCTGCTCGTCGGTCAACCCGATCGAAGCGCCGGTTGCACCGAACAGGCCGACAATATTGGTGGCGCCGAGCAGGATGCCGGCGACAAGAACGACGTACACAAGTCGCCGCGCGAAATCGTTGAGCTCGCCGCCGAAGATGAGCATGCCGCCGGCAATGGCCACGGCTGCAAGCGCAATTGCGCCTGCGACCGGGCCGGTTATCGACTCCTGAATCTGCTGCAGTGGCCCTTCCCATGGGAGGCTGCCGCCGGAACTGGCGAGCGCCGGCGCGACAGAGGCAAGAAAGATTGGCCCCGCCACGAGCGCGGCGGCGATGAGGGTATGCTTACGCGACATGGCGCGCCTCCTGTTCTTCGGTGGGTTGATCGGATTCGATCTCGTATTGTCCGTTGATGAACCGCTCGACTTGAATGATGTCGCGAACAAGCCGCCCGCGCGGCGTCCGCTCAATCGAAATGACCAAGTCGACGGCCTCTCCGATCACCTCGTGCATCGGCTGCTGGCTTGCCTCGGCCGTGAGCTGCTCAAGACGGCGTAGCGCCGACATGGCGGTGTTCGAGTGAATGGTCGCTACGCCGCCCGGGTGACCCGTGTTCCAGGCCTTGAGTAACGTCAGGGCCGCGCCGTCGCGAACTTCGCCAACGACGATCCGGTCGGGGCGCAAGCGCATGGTGCTCTTCAAGAGCCGGGCGATGTCGATCGAATCGCTGGTATGGAGGAGAACGGCGTTCTCGGCCGCGCATTGGATTTCCGCGGTATCCTCAAGAATGACGAGACGATCCTCCGGCGCCGATTTGACGATCTCGTTGATCACCGCATTCGCAAGCGTCGTCTTGCCCGAGCCCGTTCCCCCGGAAATGATGATGTTGAGCCTCGCGGAGATCGCGCTACGGATCGTCGAGGCCTGGTATTCAGTCATCACGCCGGTGTGAACATAGTCTTCGAGCGGAATGAGGCGCGATGCCCGGCGTCGAATCGTGAAGGCAGGCTTGGCTACAACGGGGGGCAACAGACCCTCGAAGCGGTGGCCACCGATTGGCAGCTCGCCGGAGATGATTGGCTGTTCCGTGTCGACCTCTGACTGAAGCGCGTGCGCCACTGAGCCAATGACCATCTCCGCGGCAGCGGATGACATCTCGCCAGCGGGCGCAACGCCGTGACCGAGGCGTTCGATGAACAGCCTTCCGTCCGGATTGAGCATGATCTCGACGACAGTCGCGTCGTCCAGGGCAACACAAAGCTGATCGCCGAGCGCCTCCTGAAGTTTGCGGACAAGCCTGGGATGAGAGCGAAGCTGGTTCACGGATGTCTCCTTACGCTGCCTGGCTGAGAGGGCTGAGTTCAGAACGGTAGTGGGAAGGACGGAGCCTGAGGAACGTCTCCGCATTGGCGGGCAGCGTGCCCGCCACGGCCATCGTCACGCCGATCTTCTTCGGCTCGCCCAAACGCTGCAGCGGCCATCCGACGCGAGCAAGGATGCGCTCGAATCGGAGATCGGTCACTGTGACAATCTCGGTGTAGCCATTCGCGAAGCACCATTCGATGATGCCGGCGAACATGGTCAGCGTGGCCTCATGGATGGAGCCGTCGCCCCTCCCCTCCGCTAGGGCCGTGTCGACGCAGAAGCGGGAACTCTCGATCATCGCGGCATGAGCGTTGAGTCGACCGTCGGGGAGAAGCGACGGGAAAACATCAGCCACCATTGTCGGACCAAGCGAAGGAAGGAGCCGCGCGCACCCTGCCATTTGGTCGCCGTTAGAAATTGCTAGGATGCAGGTCGGCATCAGAGCGTCAAAAGCATCCGATTCCCGGCCATCGGCAACATCGACCTCCCAGCCTAGCCGGTCGGCGAAGACACGCGCGCGCAGCTGATGATGGCATTGGAGGAGCTGAGCTTCCCGAACATTTCGTGGATTTGAGATCGCCAGAACCTGCATGGATTTCTCCGTCGTCGTTGGTCGGCGGGGAAATCAGCACGGATCAGAATCTAGGGATAGTTGTAGGATCCTACAAGGTAGGATTCGGCTGAGTCGCATGGGCGAGTTGGCTTAGACTGGACGACGGCGCGTAGAGCGTGACCTCTTTTTGGGTTACGATTGTAGGATTGACAGTAAAACAAAACATGAACACTGCCAAATGGCAGTCTTTCTAACGCAATGATATTAAAGGTAAAACGAATTTCTTTGGAGTTTCTCGACTTGCGCGCGTAACCTTCTGTTAACCTAAAAGCTCTTGCCCAAAAAGCAGAATCGGCGCTAACTGCCAGCGGCGGAACTTTTCCAGTTTCGCGAAAAAAATCGCCACTGGCAAGGAATGGGTTTGAGATGGCGAAGTCCGTCGTAAGAGCAGCGCCTGTAGTTGAAGGGTTGACGACCTTGATGGAGCGTCATGCAGACGCGCTCTCCAGTCAACTTCAAGCGCATCATCTCAAGGTCTTCCCGCCGACTTCCGAGAAGGGCATTCGAACGTTCGGGCCGTCGGAGGCATCTAAGTTGCTCGGCGTCGGTGAATCTTACCTACGACAGACGGCTTCGGAAATGCCTGAGCTGAATGTAAGCATGAGCCCGGGCGGTAGGCGGAATTTCTCAATTGAAGATATCCATACAATCCGCAAGCACATGGACCAGGTCGGCCGTGGGAACCGACGCTATCTACCGCATCGTCGAGACGGCGAGCAGCTTCAGGTTATCTCCGTTATGAATTTCAAAGGCGGGTCGGGCAAGACGACCACAGCCGCACACCTAGCACAGTATCTGGCAATGCGCGGGTACCGGGTACTGGCGATCGATCTCGATCCTCAAGCAAGCCTTTCCGCACTCTTCGGCAGTCAACCGGAGACGGACGTTGGTCCGAACGAAACGCTTTATGGCGCCATTAGGTACGATGATGAGCAGGTCCCGATCGAGCAGGTTGTCCGGGGAACATACATTCCCGACCTGCACCTCATTCCCGGTAACCTCGAACTGATGGAGTTTGAGCACGACACCCCGCGCGCGCTGATGAAGCGCAAGGAAGGCGACACGCTCTTTTACGGTCGTATCAGTCAAGTGATCGAGGACATCGCTAACAACTACGATGTCGTCGTGATCGATTGCCCTCCCCAGCTCGGCTACCTCACGCTTTCGGCTCTGACAGCAGCAACATCGATCTTGGTCACTGTCCATCCTCAGATGCTGGACGTGATGTCTATGAACCAATTCTTGGCGATGACTTCGAATTTGCTTCGGGAAATCGAGAACGCTGGCGCTGAGTTCAAGTTCAATTGGATGCGCTACCTCATCACTCGTTTTGAACCGAGCGATGGGCCGCAAAACCAGATGGTCGGCTATTTGCGGTCGATATTTGGCGAGAGTGTCCTCAATTTCCCGATGCTGAAAACCACGGCAGTGTCGGACGCTGGTCTGACAAACCAAACCCTTTTTGAAGTCGAGCGCGGGCAGTTCACACGATCGACTTATGACCGGGCCTTGGAGGCGATGAACGCCGTTAATGACGAGATCGAAACTCTGATCAAAAAAGCATGGGGTAGACCCACATGAGCCGGAAACACATCCTTGGCGTCTCGACAAACACTCCCGACACGCCATCCGTGGATAATAGGTCTGGAAAAAGCCGTTCGATGCCGCTTCTTGGTGTGGCGAGGAAGGACCGTGATCCGGCCACGAAGCTAACGGCGAACATTGGCAACGCACTACGTGAGCAAAATGATCGCCTTAACCGTGCCGAAGAGATCGAGCGGCGTCTCGCTGAAGGTCAGGCAGTGATAGAACTTGATGCCTCGACGATTGAGCCGTCTTTCGTGCAGGATCGCATGCAAGGGGAGATCGACGGTCTTCTTGCTTCGATCCGGGAGCAAGGACAGCAGGTCCCGATCCTTGTGCGACCGCATCCGAACCAGCCGGCCCGATATCAGGTTGCCTTCGGCCACCGCCGGCTGCGGGCCGTTTCAGAACTGGGACTTCCGGTCAAAGCGGTCGTCCGCGAACTGACGGACGAGCAGTTGGTCGTAGCACAGGGTCAAGAAAACAACGAGCGCGAAGATCTTACCTTCATCGAAAAGGCGCGCTTCGCACACCGCCTAAATAAGCAGTTTTCTCGGGAGATTGTCATCGCCGCGATGTCGATCGACAAGAGCAATTTATCGAAGATGGTTTTACTCGTTGATGCCCTCCCCTCTGACCTGATCGATGCGATTGGCGCTGCTCCTGGTGTTGGACGGCCCAGTTGGCAGCAACTTGCGGAGCTGGTTGAAAAAATCTCTTCACCGGCCGACCTGGCGAAATATGCGATGTCGGAGGAATTGCAAGCGCTGCCATCGACAGAACGGTTCAAGGCGGTGATTGCTAATCTCAAGCCGGGCCGGGTCGCTCGCGGGCTTCCCGAAGTCCTGTCCACCCCTGACGGCACCAGAATTGCACAGGTAACTCTGAGCAAGGCCAAACTGGAAATTACAATCGATAGGAAGGCGACGCCTGATTTCGCGACCTTCGTGATCGAGCAGGTGCCGGCGCTATATCAAGCGTACCGCGCCGAAAGCCAACGGAAACAGGGAGAGTAACCCGCAAAAGAAAAGAGCCTCCTCAACGTCGCCGTCGTGGAAGCCCTTCTGTCTCTCTAGCAAGAACAGAATCGCATTTCCTCGAATCCTCGTCAAGAGTCTTTGGCGCCGTTTTGGTGAGCTCATTTCCTTTGCCTGCTGAAAGGTGAAAGATGATGCAGACGGGAAGTGTAACGACGCCATTCGGGCGGCGGCCGATGACGCTTGCGCTGGTACGGCGCCAGACTGCGTTGGCCGAAATCAAACACGGCAAGACTGCGGATAAGTGGAAAGTATTCAGGGATGCTTCCGCCGCCAAGGATCTGCTTGGGATCCAATCCAACAGCGTCGCGGTTCTCGACGCACTGCTGAGCTTTTATCCAGACAAAGAGTTGCGCCAGGACGCACAATTGATCGTCTTCCCATCGAATGCTCAGCTTGCGCTTCGAGCGCATGGAATGGCCGGCGCAACTTTGCGCCGGCACATCGCCATGCTCGTGGAGTCGGGCTTGATCGTCCGGAAGGATAGCGCCAACGGAAAACGTTACGCTAGAAAGGATGGCGCGGGCCAGATCGAGAGCGCATTTGGCTTCGATTTGTCGCCGCTCCTCGCGCGGTCTGAAGAGCTAGCGATGATGGCACAGCAGGTGATGGCCAATCGGGCGGCCTTCAGGAAGGCCAAAGAGAGCCTGACGATTTGCCGACGAGACGTTCGGAAGTTGATCACTGCAGCTATCGAAGAGGGCGCGGAGGGCGACTGGCAAGCGGTCGAGGACGTCTATGTGGGGCTTGTGGGCAGAATTCCGCGCGCTCCGACGCTTGCTGACACCACTTCAATCCTCGAAGAAATGCTGATGCTTCAGGATGAGATAGTCAACCGATTGGAAATTCGAGAAAATTCAGAAAATAATAGCACCGATGCTGCTCATAATGAGCAGCACATACAGAATTCAAAACCCGAATCCCTAACTGAACTTGAACCTCGCTCCGAAAAAGAGCAGGGCGCTAATCCGAGTGAAACCCACCGGTCAAGGAGCGAGCCGATAAAAGCATTCCCCCTAGGAATGATCCTGAAGGCATGCCCGACCATTAGCGACTACGGGCCTGACGGGGCGATTGCTAGCTGGCGTGATCTCATGCAGGCCGCAGTGGTAGTTCGATCTGCGATGGGGGTGAGCCCGTCGGCTTACCAAGATGCGAGTGACGCGATGGGACCGGAGAATGCGGCAGCAGCGATGGCGTGCATTTTGGAGCGAGCGAACTTCATCAATTCGGCCGGGGGCTATCTCCGACATCTGACACGGCGGAGCGAGCTCGGGGAATTCTCCCTCGGCCCGATGATAATGGCGCTGTTGAAAGCAAACGGGCAGGGGACACTGCGGGTTGGCTAGAATTAGTGAGTACGCAGCAGGATGGTCTGTGGTCAGCTGACCACAGACCTAATAGGTTGAAAATATAAGCCTTTTTAGAATCGGCAGCTGAACGTCGGATTCCTGCAGAACCAGGCTCTGCTCTGATTAGAAGCTTATAAGACTGCTCGACAAGCAGCGAAGGCCCCGTGCCGTCGTTGACCGTGGAGGAGAGCCAGCCTCAACAGACAGCCGTATCGGTGAGTGTTTTGCCGATCGAGGGATGTAACGCGGAATTCTTCCTATTTTACTACCCCAGGCATATGCGTTGACTCCTGGGTCGAGCTGGGAGACAAAGCAATAACCCACACAGAGGACGACTAATGGCTGACGAAGAGATTCAGATTCCGCCGGACGGTACTGTTGCTGCTGAAATTGAGCCGGATGCTCCGGAAAGTAAAAGAGCAAAGAAAGTAAGAGCCGAAACGTCCCACACGGGTTCGTTCAAATTGGTGGAGCCGAAAACCCGCGGACGCAGCAATCAAGAAAAACTGGAAATGATCGGCCAAGTCGAAGCTCAGGTCGCTGGCGGCGTAATCTTGAAGGACGCCGTTAAAATCGTGGGTATTTCTAATCAAACCTATTATCAATGGAAGAGAGCCATGGTTCAACCCGTCTCACAGAGACCGGCCGTGTCTGTGTCGGGAGACGATGAACTCGCCGAGTTCACCCAACTCGAGGAGGAAAATCGGCGGCTTAGAAAGTTGCTCTCTGAAAAGTTGCGCGCAGAAAACTCCGACCTACGCAAAAGGCTCGGAATGAATTAGCGGCTTTTGGGGTCCCTTCGCTTAATCACCTTGCCGCGCATCACTCAATGAATGCCTTGAAAAAAATTCCGCGCATTCAGATCGTTGCGCTATAATACAATCCCAATCTTCTGGCACATGAAAACACTACGATCCAAATTCGTCATCGAATATAAGACGAACAGACGCCAAGCCAAGGTTCGACCAACATCGATCTGGGGCAATCTGGATTTGCAGGCGGCAGCCCACGCGGTCGCGGCCGACGGGGTCGTGCCGAAGGTAAATGTGCCGCAAGTCCCTTCAGTCCTGGAGAAGGTTGCCGCGGCAAATTCCGACGTGGCCACCACGTTTGCTCAGATTGACATTAAAGATCTTCCGGGGAGGCCTTCCGAAACATTATCACTGAACGATGGTGGCATCGAGCCGGTAGCTATAGAGGGCAACGCGTTTAATGCCGGGCCTTTGGTGCAGGAGGAGCGAACCTCGGTGCCGTCGCGGGCTCCGAGGTCTCGAGCGAAACTGCGGACAAAAGGGCGGTCCCCCGGCACCACAGAATGTGCTGCAGTCCTCGGTTATCGTCGCGATCCCTCTGTGCAGTCCGGCTCGGAGGACGAGCTTGCTGCTGTCGAGGCGGAAAACCGTCGTCTGAAGCGCCTCATGATCGTAAAGCTCCGTGAGGAGAATGACAGGCTCAAGTCCGCGCTTCGACGATTTTGGAGCGCCTGAGCGCGATACGGGTCAAACTTGCTTCAGCCCTAGAAAGCGGGCAAACAACGTGGAGTGGCGCCTAATGATCGCGGCGCTCGAGCATCGCTAAGCGTCGTCAGCGCCGCTGAGATGTTGAGGCGCTGAGTTTTTGCAAGACGGAAAATCGGATATGTCGAGGTTGACTTTGTGGCTCATTCCGGGAGCTCGTCGTCCGGCAGCTTTGTGGTGCTGACCGATATAGCCACAGGCTGGACTAAATACGTGCCGTTGGTTATGCGAGAAAGTGGAGCCGGTGATGCTGTCCGCGAGGATTGCTGGGAAGCGATCGCGTCGCCATTGATAGCGTGGGTCATCTCCGCAGAGGCGTGTGCCACCGGCTTGTGGACGTAGCATTCATCGACCTCGGCGGAAGACGCCAGCCCATCGCGCAGCGAGTGGCCAGAGAATTGGAAGGCGCGCTCTATGTTGCTCGGATCGCCACGAACGCCTGCAGCCAATGCAGCACACTTCAACCGAGCCACTTCCTTGTCGTTCAGCCGTTCCGGACCGACCGACTTTCCCTGTCCCATGACGCGGCGGAAGAGGGGCCGGGGCGAGCTTGATCCAGGTCTCGACAGCGGTGGCGGGGCAGGTCGGATCTGAGGATCCGCGGCAGATCTCGAGGTCGCGCCAGCCGGGCTTGCCGCGCAGGTCGAGGATCATGTTCTTGTAAAGAAGCCCGACCCATCCTCCATCTGCTTGGTAATGATAAGGTATACGGCCCGCGACGAGCGTTTTCCATAAGAGAAGCGGTTGGTATTCCGTTGAGAGTCTTGTTAAACGAACAACGCCAAAGCCTGACATGCTAGATAGCTTCGCTGCCTATCGTCCAAATTCTGATCGCCTTGTACGTTCTCGTCCTAAGTCCCTACTTTGGTGGGTATCAATGGTGCGCTTAACTAAATCCGCTAAATGTACCTGGATTTCGATTGCGTTCGTCATGCGAACGAAATCACTACTCTGACTCTGTGTCACCCGCTCTTGGATCGATTTTTCGATTTCAGTTATTATATGGTCCAAACTTGACGAACGGGAGCCAGATGCTGTGGCAGCTATTCTCTCTTCCCATTTTGTAAGGCGTTCACGTCGAAGCTCAGCTCGTCTCTGGCAGATGGAAGTTGCTGCATTCAAAGCCCAACGCTGTCCGGTGGCTTCCAGGATTGTCTGTACCATCTGTCTTTGCAGGGGAGTCATTTGAATATCTGCTTCGACAAGCGCTATCCCGCCCGCGGCGATGTGCATGTGACTCATCCCTTGAAGATCGTCTGAGAAATATTCAAAAGATTTTTGCAGAATGGCGTTGCTTTCGGTGCGATTAAAAGTCTTAAGGTTGTGGGCTAAGCGTCCAATCGCCCAAGCTTGATCCAATCCGTGCTCCATGTCCATGACATGCGTCACGAGCTCACGTTTCCTGTGTGACGGTTGAAAATGTAGTGTCGCCTCAACAGCTTCGATGCGAGTATGTGCATATGCTTTGTGACTCTGAGCGTTGTCACTAGGATGATCAAAGCCCGCTTCTGGAATTGCAGTGCGATAAATCACGTCGATTGCTTTGCCTAACCGACTCAAATTGCGGTACAAAGATCCTGTCTTTTCATCATTCTCAACGGCGTTGTAGAGTTGCTTGCTCGTACGCCGCAGCGCATTCAAAGATTTCATCGTTTCTAGAGGATCAACGCTCACTAAGCAGTTAAGAATTTCACCTACAGTTTCTGGAGCTAAACGATCGAGAGCGTTCGAACTGCTTCTGGCTTGACGAGATGCATCCTGTCTTTCCATGTTACCATACCTAAATCATCGCAATACGCTTCATGTTACCTAACGCCTCCCACAATGTATTGTTTAGTCTGGTTACACATGCAATTGAAACTGGGCGGTATTGGGTTAAGGTTCGAGCGCTGATACCAGGCAGCAAAATATTTCCATTCCAACACATAGACCTCGCGCGCGTTGGCGGAGCTTGCCACCTTCACGTTGCCGCGAGGACGGCGTCCCAGGGCTTTCGAAACGAGCTGAGCCTGGTCGGCAACGAGAGGGGGAGGGGTGCGATCGACACCTGCAGCGCTTTTGCGCTCGTGCTCGGCGTGTTGCCTCTTGCCCAGGCTACGGAGCTGAGCCTGCGGCATAGAACGCTTTTGGCACTGACGTGATTTGCCACGATGCTCGGGATATTCTTCGCGCCACTGTAGCTCGCGACGATCAGCAGGCTCTCTCGAGGAAAAGTCGGTTCCGCTGAACTGTCTTCACCGGCCTGTACCGAAGGCCGCTATGTCGATGACAGTGATACGCCAAGTGTCCGTCTCTGCTCGGGGTGTATAGACCTCAATTGTAACAGAGAGCCCGTGTCATAACCCGGCGGCCCTGGTGAGGTTGACACGGAAGCGGTCGCGCCTTCTCTGATACCGCCGGGTCATTTCGGCCGAGGCATGGCCGAGTTGCTTTTGCACATAACGTTCGTCGACTTCGGCAGAGGAGGCAAGGCCAGCCCGCAGCGAGTGGCCAGCGAATTTGAGATGTCGTTCGATCTCCGCCAGATCGCCGCGAATACCGGCAGCCATAGCGGTGCGCTTGACCAGGCGAGCGATCTCTTTGTCGTTGAGACGTTCTGCGGCAACGGATTTGCCTTGGCCGGTGACGCGACGGAAGAGGGGACCATGGGCAAGCTTGGCGAACTTGATCCACGTCTCGACGGCCGCGACAGGGCAGGTAGCGTCGGACGAGCCACGACCGACCTCAACCTCGCGCCATCCGGTTTTGCCGCGAAGAGCGATGAGCATGCCTTTATCGAAGATCTCGATCCAGCCACGACCGTCCTCGGTCTGATCGACTTTAAGGTCAAGGCCGACGATTTCCGAGCGCCGAAGGCCGCCGGCATAGCCGAGAAGTAACATAGCCCGATCCCGCAGACCGCGAAGCGTACCGCGATCGAGCGTCGCGATCATCGCGACGAGGTCTTCGGCCAGGACAGCTTCCTTTTGTACCGGCGGACGGGCATGGCTGTTGCGGATGCCGGCCATTACGGTGGCGATGTGCCGATCCCTGCGATCAAGGGTTTGGCCACGCTGGGCAAAATTCCAGGATAGCGACGACAGGCGGCGCTCGATCGTCGATACGGCGTTCGGTTTCATGCCACGCTCTACCGCTCCAGAGGCACAGGCGGTGATATAGAGGCCAACGATTTGCGGGTCCGGGGCGAGGGGCGACAGATCCTGGCGCCGGCACCAGGCGGAGAAATGCTTCCAATCGGCGGCGTAGGCACGGCGCGTATTGGCCGAGCTCGCCGCCTCAACGTAGCCCCGGGCGCGGTCGGTAAGGTCTTGGAGGTGCGCCTGCAGGCCGGCCGCTGGCGGCGGGGTAGGGGAGGGAACACTACCGGGTGGATGGTCGTCGAGTTTCGTGTCGCTGCTCATCACGCCGCCTCAACGTCGGTTTGCGAAAAGTCGTTGCCAATGAAGAGTAGGGCTTCATCGGCGCGTTTCGCCAAGGCGTAGGAACAGCAGTCGGCAAAATTCAAGCCGGCCGGATGGCGGCCCTTGCCGTAGGTCAGCCAGGCTCGTGTTGCCATATCGACCAGATCCGCGTCGATCGGTATGATGTCGGCCGCGACCTTCGTCAGCCACAGATCGATCTCCGCTAGGGCATGCTCACCGCGGCGGCTGACCAGCACCATGCGTGCTTCGAGCACGCAAGTTGCCGGCACCAGGCGAACGGGATCCGAAACCAGGGCTTTTTCCAGCCGGACAGCGTCGGGCTCGTTGCGCAGGATGGCGACGATGGCGGAGGTGTCGATCACCATCAGTTCGGAATTCCGTGCTCGTCGTAGCCGATGATGTCCTCGTCGCTGCGACTGTCGAGTTCCGGTAGTCGCGCCACGCGTTCGCGGATCGCCCGCAGTTCGCCGAGTAAGCGCTCTTGTGTACCGTCGCCGTGGCCGAGGCGATGCAGCCGCTCGCTCAGGGCCTGGTGGATGGCGGCGGTCTTGCTGATCCCCTGGCGGCGTGCGAGCTCGTCGGCCAGCGCGACGGTGGCCGGGTTTTTGATGTTAAGGGACATGAGAGGCTCCGAAAATCTACCTTTTATTGATTTTCTACCCTATGGTTGAGGGGTATGTCAAGCACGTCCGATAATGCAACATTATCGGACGTAATAGTGTGGGGACGGGCGGTGCGGTTTTCTTCGGGATTACTGGCACAAAGTGCGCACATCAACTATGCTTTCTCGCATGGATTCGCCCGCATCAGCCCCACCACCTGCCCCGATCTGGTCGCACACCCTGCCAACCTGGGCACTGCCGCGCGGCCACGAGACGAACGAGGCCGACGCGGCCTTTGCCGCCGGTATCGCTCTGAAATCGCTTGACGATCTGATCCGCGCCGACCCGCCCTGGCTGGGCTGCTGGCGAGATCGCCTTGCTCTCAAGTCGGCTGCCGGCGCCGCCAGGATGCACGGCCGCAGCGAGAACGAAACCGCCCTTCGCGACGCGGTATTGCTCACTGCCCCGGGCGACGATTCCGGGCCGGGCGGAAAGCTGTTTCTGGCCACACGATCGCTGACCCGCCGATCCGGCACGCCGGGGTCGCCCTTCGTGAAGGAGCTCGCCGATTTAATGGACCTCCGGTGGGATGAGGGTCTTGCCTCGATCCTCGATACGGTCGATTCTGCGATCCAGTCCGGGCGAGCAGCACCCTTCGCAGTGGCGGACCTGATAACGGGGATCTTTGCCGTTCGTCCGGACGCAGAGGTGCTGGCCCTGGGCCTGGCGGATGTCGTGCTCTCCCAAAAGCTGAAATGGCCAAGACCCGTGCCGCTGCTGCTGTCCGAGCGCTACGGCGCCGCCTTCCGCACGATCGGCGGACGCGGGCGTGTGCGGCCAGGCGATCCGGCTTATCCGCGCGCGGTCTGCCTGGCGTTGGTCGAGGGTGTCGAGGCGGCGCTTCGCTCTGCTGCCGATATCGATCGGCGGGCCAGCCGGCTGCTGACTGTGGCGCCGAAGCTGCGCACCAAGGGTGCCGGATCGGTGATCCGCAAGCTGTTGAACGAGGATGCAGTGCCAGCCTCGGCGCCCGGCAGCAATCTGTCGCGCTGGGCCGCCACCCGGCTGTTCGAGCGTCTAGAAAGTTTTGAAGCGGTGCGAGAAGTTTCAGGCCGCTCATCATTCCGCATATTCGGATTATGAAGATGGCGAAGTCCGCGGCAACTCAAACTCAAAGGCGACCATCGCGAGACCGACAGCAGGACGTTCTCTTTGATCGCGAGCTCGAGGATCTGCCATCGGGGTTGCGTTGGCGGGAATGGATGCTGCGGGTCGAGGCGGTGATCTTTGCTTCGGCCGAACCCGTCAGCCGCGAGACCCTGGCGCGGGTGGTCGGAAGAGATTGCAGCATCGATCTGCTGATCGACGATCTTATCGCGGAGCTGGGGGATAGACCCTACGAACTGGTGTCGGTCGCCGGCGGCTGGCAGCACCGTACACGACCGCGGTTCGCCGAGACGATCCGCGCTTCCTCCGCGCCGACAAGGGGAGGGGCGGCGGAATTCTCGGAGTTCGAGGCGATGGTGCTGATGGCGGTGGGATATTTCCAGCCGGTGACAAGGAGCGAGTTGTCGAAGATTTTTGGCAAGGAGGTCAGCCGCGATACGATCGCCGCACTCCGCGGTGCGGGGTTTCTCGCCTCCGGCCCCCGCAGCCCGAGTCCCGGCGCGCCGTATACATATGTGACGACCATGCACTTCCTCTCAGCCTTTGGATTGGAGACGCTGCGGGATCTTCCCAACATGGAAGCGCTCGAGGATGCTGGGCTGCTAAGTCGAAAGGCGCTTGAAAACACGGGCAGCGAGCCTGAGGGCGACATTCTCGACGAATGAGACTTGATCAGTCAGTGCGTATTCATCGAGCCGATTCAAAATTGTTTGCCGGCGGCGGTTCCTGCGTGTCCTGCCGCTCGATATTCGACCGATGCTATTTCCTCCTTCGAAGGGACGGCGGTTGAACGGGTGAAGCAATGCTTGGCTCATGTCATGGTTGCATTCCGGCAAATTTGAGATCACGATAGGTTGGGGATTGGCAGAGCATCATTGGCGGCAAGCGTGTCCCGTCATTTTGGGCCGATATTTGCTGCATGATCGGGGGATCGGGGATGTTCGTTGGCTGGCAGGGTATCAGAGCGATAGTTACCTTTGCTCTGCTCGTGTCGGGTTCGCCGGCGTCGAGAGCGGCTGAGTTAACGGTCGGCCTTGTGCAACTGAGAACTGCCGACGCCGGTAATTTCCAAGTTATGAAGGCGTTGGCTGTAGAGGCTAAGAACCAGGGTGCAGAATTAGTTGTATATCCGGAGGCCTCGGATCTGGGATGGCTCAACCCGGCAGCCTTTACCCAAGCCGAGCCAATCCCCGGCAGATATAGCGCCGCCTTTGCGTCCATCGCTTCAGAACTTGGGGTCTGGGTTGCCGCGGGGCTCACGGAGCGGGGACCAAAAGCTGGTCCTGGTTCCAACCCAGACGCATTTGAGGCTTATGATGCCGGAATTCTCATCAATCCCAAGGGGCAAATCGTCATCCATCATCGACAGTTTAACGTCGTACAGAACGCCTTTGACCCCGCTGCCTGCCAATCCATCCTAAACCGACCACAATGCTCGTACACACCGGGTGAAAAAGACGACATCAAAATTGCCAGGACCCCATTCGGCAGGACGGCAATTCTCGTTTGCGCGGACGCCTATACTTACGCGCCAGCTGCCGCACTTGAGCAATTGAAGAAGCTCACACCAGATTTCGTCATCGTGCCATGGGGCGTCACCGCGGCGGCGCAAAATCAGTGCGGCGGCAAAGGTTTTAATGCAACAACATATGCTTCCGAAGCGGCTGCCTATCTCAAATCCGCCTTTGTCGTGGGTGCAAACGCGACAGGCGAACGTTCGTACGGTCGCTTCCTTCCATCCGTGTACTGCGGCGACAGCGGCTACGCTTCGCCTTCAGGAGATGCGGTCGAAGCGACGCCGACAACCTCCGCGTTAGTATTGGTCCATATTCCTGACAGCTTTCAGGCGCCGGCACCCCTCGTCACAAATGAAATGTCCGCAGTTCACTTGTGTCCTGTAGTTTGCAACTCGTTTGCTTCCGCTTGGAATCATCAATGGAAGGCTACTGACGCCGGCCGTGGGGGTAGCTGTGGCTGCATTCCCGACACCGGACAATGAGATCAACAAGGTTATCCGCGCGGTGACAGCCGTATGACCGACTTGGTTCGATTGGCCGTCGCAAGCTAACGGAAATTGCTCGACGCTGGCCGCCCATCAGGGGCATTTGAGGGAGTTTTCATGAAAATGATTTCGAAGTCCAGCGGGCGAGGAAGGGTCAAGAAATTTCTCCAGATGGAACGGTTCAAGCCTGTCCATGCTGTTCTTTTTGCCGGTTTCCTCTTGGCAGGCGCGCCAGTTTATGCAGCCGAAACCGGCATCGATCCGAACGAGGCCCTCGAAGCCTACGTTTACCTTCACCGGAATCCAGAGGTCGGCAAAGACCTGCCTAAAGCCCATGACTACATTGTCGGGCGGCTGCAGGCCTTGGGCGGCTTCTCGTTTGAAAATGTGCCGTCTTTGCCATCAGCGGTCATTGCCATCCTCGATAGCGGTAGACCTGGGCCGATAATCGCGCTGCGTGCTGATATGGATGCTCGTCGCCTGGATGTTGGGGATGAACCTACGAGCCACGATCCGCAGTCTCAGTTGCCAGGGCTCATGCACAATTGCGGTCACGATGCCCATAGTGCAATGCTTCTTGGTGCGGCCGCGGAACTACACGCGCATCCGGAGGAATTCAAAGGTAAGATCGTCTTCCTGTTCCAGCCGGCCGAGGAGGTCAAGGGAGGCGCCGACGACATTGTTGCTGATGGGATTCTGACGCGCCTTGGCGTCCGGGCTATTTTCGCACAGCATGTCGTCGCAGAACAGGCCGTTGGCGAAGTGACTGTTTCGCAGGGCTCGGCGATGGCCGGCAGCAACACCTTCAAACTTACGTTAAGCGGGACGGCTTCGCACGCCGCGATGCCTTACGAAGGCGCAGACCTTGGCGTAACCTCAGCCAAAATCATTCTTGAACTTGCCAACCTGCCTGCGCGTGGGTGGGATTCATCGAACCGTCCCGCGGTAATTTCGGTGACAAAGATCAGCAGCAGCTCCAACTCGATCAATGCGACCCCTGCAGAAATAACGATAGAAGGGACCCTTCGGGCATTCGAGCCCCTTGGAGACGTGGCAATTTCCGGATCACTCAACAATCTCATTGCGGTCAGGATCGGGGCGCTTGCGCAAGTCTACGGCGCAAGCATTGATTGGCACGTAACGCCCGGCACGCCGCCCACCATCAACGATGTGAGTATTATTCGCAGCCTGGCGACAGATCTGGGAACCGAGGCGGGTGTAAAGTTAGCCGTGTCGACGGACCGCTTCATGACCTCGGAGGATTTTGCATATTACGGACTGCAGTTGCCTGCGGTCTATTTCGGACAAGGCATCGCGAAGGACGGATTAGGCGACGTCGGGGTTCATCAGCGAGAGTTCACAATCCACCCGGACGCCCTCCCAAATGGCGTTCGGTTTCTGGTCGCGCTTGCGCGGCTTGCAAGCGAAAGACTTCACTGAACTCATCGAAATTCACCCCGGCGCAATCCGCGCGGAAGGAGGGACCAATGTCGGTCGTCGTAGCTGCCATCATCGCCGGCGCCACCGCGGGAATAACAAAGGTTGGAGGCGAAATCGTCTCTGACCTTTATAAGGCGCTGAAAGGAAAGATTGCCGAAGTCGCCCAGTTGGACCTTTCCAGCATCGAGGAGCAGCCGGAGGACACGCACGAAAGGATGGCACTGGAGGGCGAGGTAAAGGGGGCCAAGCTTGATACTGTTGCCGCGGTCATTGAGGCAGCCAACCGTGTGATAGAGGCTACGATAAAGCAGAAAGTGCCGATGGACGACTCTTGGCTTGTCGATGTCGAGACGCTCGTCGCGAAAAAGGACATCATCTTCCGCGACATGGATACGGAAGCGTTGTTGCTCAAAGCCAGATCCGTTCGCACTAACGGCCAATTCGTTGTGGAAGGTATCAAACAAGGACGCTCCCGGCAGAAGGCAGAACCCTTGCTTCAGGTTGGCCAACTGCAGGCCAACAGCGTCAGCGTGCTCCAAACGATAATCAACGCAGTTCCGAACTGGCTCAAGATCGTCATCGTGGTCGGCGTATCCGTTCTTATCGTGAAGTTCGGCTACGACTACTTTTCGAGACGTGCCGCTTTCGACGCGGCTGTTGAGCGTGTGTTCAGCCAGCAAGGGGACGGGTACATGTCCTCTGTAAATTCAATGCTGAATCTGCAAGCCAGCATTAGAAACACGAGAGACAACGGTTTTTGGACTCCGCTCACAGCGCAATGGAGCAAACATATCGGCCGACTGGAGGGGTTTTTTGAGCCAATCGCCACAGGACTGACGACAGGGACGATGTCGCCCGCCGGGTCCGCGCAGCGAATTTGCCCGGCCGTTGAAAATGTCCTCAAGGCCCATTACGGAATGCTTGCGAGTATTTCCAAGGTGCCCGGTATTTCGGTCAATTTTTCAGCTGGTACCGGAACCTCTGAGCTGTCGATTTTCGGCCCAGTGGTCTCCATTCCGAGCACGCGCGAGATCGAAGTCGTCTATGTCCAGGCTTGCGACGGAGACCTTGAGACGATCAAAAACCCTCCCGACCTGCGCACCGCGCAAGAAAGGCGGCACGATACAATTGGCGCGATCGATGAGCAGATTGAGGAACTAAGGCGTCTGAAGCAGACTGATATTACCGCCGCACGTGAAAAAGCACGTTCTGATTTCGTATCAGCGGTTGCCAGGTCATATATTCGAATGGGTATGTATCGAGTGGATGCCATCGACAAAGCCGAGCAAGAATATGACGAGGTTTACAACGGGTCTGGGTCATTCAACTACTTGGAGCCAGGGATAAACGACGCTGTCGACAGAATAAAACAGATAAAATCTCTCGCCTCGCGTGATTTCGATGGCGAGATTAAAGCCCTTGAAGCGCAAAAATCAGTTCTCTGAACCGCCATGGCATTCCATGCTGGATCGAGATACCTGAGCCGCCAAGTACTTTGCAGACTGGCTGAACGATCAGTTTATTTTGCACCCCGCTGGGTCGGACGCGACGAAGTTAATACCTTTGCCTTGAGGCTTTCAAGAGTCGGGCTCACGGCGGAGATGAATAGGGGTTGAGCAGCAACGGCTACCGCTGGCGCATTCGGAAGCTGTCCATCTTATGCAGCCGTAAGCGATAGAAAGGCGAATGCGGATCGTCTTGTTTTGGCAAGCGGCTGTTCCGTTAACCACAGGCGTCCACTCGCGCGAGCGTCATACCGGGCTGCTGCGACGGTGGTGTTCAGAAACCTTTATCCCGCAGTCGTCTATCATCCGGCCGAAACGGCGTTGGCTGTGGAGGCTGCCCGAACTGTCTTGGGAGAGGACTCCTTCGATTCCGACCACTCGCAGCTCATGGGCTCGGAAGACTTCGCATTCATGCTCGAAGAACGACCTGGAAATACTGCGCTCCTTGACAATGGCAGCACGGCGGGGCCGCACGACCCTGCCTATGACTTCAACGACGCAGCCATCCCTTATGAGGTCGCTTACTGAAGAGGGTTGGTCGAGACAACCTTGTCGCTGTAAAATCTAGAAATTCGGCCTCTAAATCGTGATCGCCGCTTGCATACCAACCGCGCGCCGGCATCATCGGGGACTGACATGTCCTCTGATCAAAGTGATCCTGCTGCAACAAGGCGAGACAGAGCGTGCGCGACACTTGAACGAGCAATGGCTCTGAAATTCGTGGTAGACTGTTTATGGCTGGTCAGGTCATGTCGGGACAAACACCTTGAATTGCGCGGTATCATTTCGGTTGGGTTGCTTTTGATGAGGATGATGTGACGGCCGGTCATGGGCGCCCTTCTTGACTCCATGGGTCAAACGGCCGGTAATGCGCTCAGGTTTTTAAAAGCAGTGGACTCTGCGACACTCGCCGCAGGTCGATCTTCCGTGGCAAACTAGGATTCGACGTGCAGCTACAAGCTAAAATAACCGATTTCAGCGAGTTCGACATTCTGCCGGTTTTGAAGAGGCCGTACGAGGAACGGGTGATCGATCCGACCTGTGGCACAGCCGGATTTCTGTTTCATGCCGCGGAGTATTTCGACAAGCTGGGCACCTACGAAGAGCAGAAGTCGAACTGGCAGGCGCGTGAGCGCGAGGAACGGCGTTTCAGGCTGCAATCCGCCCGACGTATGGCACGGACAGCGCACCGGATCGCCAGAGCGTCGCTCAAGAGCGCAAGCCTACGATCCAACAAGGTGAAAACCATCGACCTCTCCGAGGAAGAACTCGCTGCCCACGTTCTAGAATTGTTTGCCGACCAAGGAGGTCGCTGCAAACTATCCGACCTCGCTGTACAATTTGATGGGGCAATAGCTGATCCAGAGATGGCGTGCTCTCTCGACCGCATCGACAGTGGGGGAGGTTACACCCGAGGCAATCTACAGGTCGTCTGCAACTTCATCAATCGGTGGAAGAGTGATACCGACAATTACAAGTTCAAGCAGCTGCTCGCGCTCATCAGGTGCCATGCTCCTCAGCAAGAGGTGATAGCTCCGGCAGACCGGTTGTCGCCCGGGTGGGTCCATACGCATCGCCTCTGACCTAAAATATTGGTGAAACCATATGAACGGGAGCGTTTGGAGGCGAAGAACATGCTCATTCATACCGTGGTTGTCGATGGGGCCCTAGCGTTGCGGATGCAGCGGCTCGCCGCTGCGTGCGAAGGCGCGATCGGCCGCCAGATACTAACGCTTCCCCTTCTAGCTGCTCGGCTCGCGGGCGGCTTTATAGCGCCGGCGTCACAAGAGATCTTATATCCCGCGATACGAGCAGCTCTTGACGCCGGAGCGTACGAAGACATCGGAAAGGTTGCCGGCCTGCCTGGGATGCCATCTGCTGTACTCACCGCCCTCCGCAGCTGGTGGGACGCCGGCATCATAACTGGAATTGCGGACAACCCCCGCCTTCGTGACTTTACGATGCTGGAACGACGTGTGAGAGAGGCGCTGCCTGCGGGTACACTTGCCCCGCCAGATCTCGTTGAAGCGGCGCTGAAGCGTCTGGACCACGCTCCAAAACTTTTGGGTTCGGTCACGCTTCACGAGGTTCCCGACATCAAGCCTATCTGGCACCAGCTCATCGTGCAGCTCTGCGGTGTTGTTCCAGTGCGATGGGTCGCTTCGGCTCATTGCCGGCGGAGCTGGTTCCCGGGAAAGACGGAAGCTTTGCCGGCCGGCCGCAGCCTGCTCGCCGCCGCCGATGTCTGCGCCGATCCGCGAAGCGAAGTGCGAGAGGCGCTACGCTGGGCGCGGGCGCTCATTGCGGAAGACGGCATATCTCCAAGCGAAATCGCGGTCACAGCCACTTCGCCGACAACTTGGGACGATACATTCTTGGTGCTTGCGCGCGAGGCCGGGCTTCCATTGCATTTCAGCCATGGCGTCCCGGCTTTGGCGACGCGCGAGGGCCAAAGCTGCGCCGCGCTCGCTGATGTTCTACTGAGGGGTCTCTCGCAAGAACGTGTGCGCCTCCTGTTTGCTCGAATTTCTCCAGCGCGTCACAATATCCCCCTCGACTGGGCAAAGGGTTTACGGCGAAGCGCTGCTCTGTCGAGTCCGCAGCATTGGCGGCACGCCCTCAAGAATGCGCGGGCCGAGCGGGCAGATGGAGAAGTGGCTGAAAAAGCATTGTTGCCGGTTATCGAGCTTCTCGCTCGCGGTATCCTCGAGGCGGATCGCGCGGGACATCTTCTGTTGCGTGGGTCGGCGCTCACCTTGTGGCAGGATGCCCTGCGCATGGCGCCTCCCCAAGCAGTGGAACTCTCGCTCCAGGCTCTCCGGGTCGATGACGGGAGAGAGCCCGGCAGCAGCGTCGTGTGGGGACCGGCTCGTCATCTAGCCGGCGCCTCTCGCAAGCATGTCCGGCTTCTTGGCCTCGAAGCAAACGCCTGGCCGCGCCAAACGATCAAAGATCCGTTGCTGCCGCAGCATCTTCTCGACAAGATTAGGCTTCCGTCAGCTGATATAGCCGACGAGGACCGAAGGATGCACAACCTCATCGTAAGTCAGTCTGACGGCTATGCGCTGTCACGCGGACACAGGAGTGCGACGGGTGCGCTGCAAGCCGCGAGCACGCTATGGCGCCGCGATCAGGAGCGGATCGTGAGCAGGAGCGGCATTCCTAGGCACGCCTTCAGCGAAAGCGATCGCCTGTACGCAAGACCTGCAGATGCAGGCAAGCAACGGCAGGTTCGGTCTAGCCGCGCCTGCTGGCGGGCTTGGCAGGACAGCGAGCGACATACAATGCATGACGGCCTGGTTCGAGCGAACCATCCTTTGATCCTGGATGCGCTCGCGGAAGTACAATCCACGACGTCCCTAAATCGCCTCCTTTGCAATCCGCTCGGGTTTGTCTGGGAGTACGCGCTTCACTGGCGTGAGCCCAATCTGGACCCCCAGCCACTGGCGCTTGACCATCGCGCGTTTGGAGAACTCGTCCACGCCCTCATTGGAGGCGTTCTCCGCGACGGTGCGCCGATGAATGCCGATGAGATCGAGATCGGTCTAGCGGATGAAGCAAGGCGACTGGGCGACGCATGGCCAATCGCACGTGCTGTCCCACCGGGTCTGCTATGGCGCCATACCATGACAGTGGCCCGCGAACGCGCATCCCGCGGGTTGAGAGATGCTCTTGGAGAACCTCGTGGCATGAGTTGGACGGAGCTCACATTCGGGGAGCCCATCGACGGGCCTCATCCTTGGACAACGCTTTCGCCAGTCTCGGTGGGAGCGACCGGTATCGCATTTCGCGGCAGAATCGATCGGCTCGACGAGGACGGGTCTCGAGGTACGGCCATCATAACCGACTACAAGGCAGGTGCGGCGCCCGAGCGGAAGAAAACTATCGTTTTCAATCGAGGAACGGAGCTGCAACGCGTTTTCTATGCTCTGGCCGCCAGATCGTTGCTGCCGGAGGTTCGGAACGTCGAGTCTCGGCTGACCTATCTCAGGAACGAACCCGCCCGCACATTGAGCTTGGTCCACGACGAACTCGCAGCTGCAATCGAGGAAGCCATCACCTTCACAGCCGCCGGTGTCGAACTTCAGAAGACCGGGCAGATTGCGCCGGGTCCCCAGCCGGAGTTTTTTGACCCGATTTCGATCGCGCTGCCATCCGACCTGGACGTCTATCGTCGTACCAAGCAACGTCCCTTCGCGCAGGTGAACAGCCCGCTATCCAAGCTTTGGAGCAGTCCGTGACCGCTGACTTAGATGCTCGCAGACGCGCGTTGACAGACTTCATATCCAACATCCTGGTCGAGGCAGCCGCTGGCACCGGTAAGACGTCGTTGATGGCTGCCCGTGTTGCGATGATGATAGCGAGCGGGATTGAACCCTCAAAGATCGCCGCGATCACCTTCACCGAACCGGCGGCAAGCGAGCTTGAAGCGCGAATTCGTTGGACGATTGCGGAGCTCCGCGCCGGAAAGATCCCGCCGGCGCTTGCAAAAATACTCACTGAGCCGTTGGACGCGGATGCGCTTGCTCGTCTCGAGGCCGCGGCTCCGCGCCTCGACGAAATCACGGCGACGACAATCCATGGCTTCTGCCAGGGCATCATCCGCTCGCACGGGCTCGCAGCGAGTCTGGATCCCGGATCCAGAGTGATTGATGCGACTGTCGCCGAGGCTCTCTTCGACGAAGTGCTTGCCGAGTGGCTGAAGGGCAAGCTCGCGGACAGTGCCGACGAAGATGGAGCGATCGCCACCCTGGCCAAGGACGACCCGCTTGGCGTTGTCGAGCGCGTTCGCGAGCTTGCCATATTGCGCCGGGACCATCGTACCGCGAGCGCACCTGCACCTGATTTTTCATCCCGGCCGGATCGGACATTCACCGATGCCGTCGGGGCGTTTTCCCGGTGGCACGCGGCTGGTCCAGCCGAGACTGGCACAGCAGACCTGATCGATGACCTAGAGCGTCTGGCCGCATTCTATAACGGGGCCCTGGTGAGTACCGCATTTCCAGAGCTTTGGCGCTTGACGCAGCCTCCACGCATCGAAGCGATGTTGCCGCGGTCCATCGATCTACAGCCCTATCGCAGAATGGCGGCCTGGAAGAGTGTCCTCGGAGCGGTCGAGGGCCAGCGCCGCGGTGAGGAAGCGTCCGCCCGCTACGAGCAGGTAAGCGCGGCATACCGCGTCTTGATCGGGTCGATTGCCCAGAGGCTTGTGCACGAACTGGCCGCGGCCTTGAGCGAAGTGATCGATGCGTATGAACTTCGCAAGCGTGATGCTGCGGTGCTGGATTTCGATGACCTTCTGCTTCAGGCGCGGCTTCTCGTTTGCGACCATACGGAAATTCGCGAATGGCTCGCGTGGCGCTACTCGCATCTTCTCGTCGATGAATTCCAGGACACCGACCCGCTGCAGGCCGAGATCTTGTTTTTCATCGCGGCAACCTCGCCTCCCACTCGCTGGGAACAGGCTCAGCTTCGGCCCGGCGCACTGTTTCTGGTCGGCGATCCCAAACAGGCCATCTATCGGTTTCGCGGGGCCGACATCGAAGCTTATGCCGTGGCCAAGTCGGTGATCGCAAAATCAACGAATGGCTGCCTGCTTGCGGTCACGGCTAATTTCCGGTCCCGGGCGGAAGTGCTTAAACATGTCAACGAGGTTTTCCAGCAAGTGCTGGCCAAGCCGGGACAGCCCGGCTTCGTACCCTTAACGGCTACGGTGAACCCCCCGCCGCTGCCATTTCCAGCTGCGGCGAAGCTCACGATCGACGTGCCACGCGATGCCCGGGCAGAGGAGCAGCGCGAGGCGGAGGCGGAGGCAGTGGCCGAACTTTGCGTACGCCTGATAGGGGCACTTACGATCACCGAAGCAGACGGGACGGAGCGTCGCCTTCGCGCAGGGGACATTGCCTTGCTCGCGCCCACCCATACCGATTTATGGCGTTACGAGCGCGCCCTTGAAGGACAGCGGGTCGCTGTCGCCTCTCAGGCAGGTAACGCGCTATTCCGGCGGCAGGAACTGCAGGATATTCTGGCTCTGGTCCGAACCTTGACCGATCCCTTGGACACACTCGCTTTTGGCGCGCTTATGCGCGGCCCGCTTGTCGGAATGAGCGATGAAGAGTTGCTCGATGTCACGGCGGCACTCAAGCCTGATGCGGATGGACGCCGGCGATTTCAGTTGCGGACGGTGGCTGACGACGTTGGACACTCCCTCGCTCGTGAAGTGCTTGTCAAACTCCAGGGTCTGCACCGTCTCGCCGCGGAACTCACACCCATGCAATTGCTGGGGTACGCGATCGAACGCTTGAACCTCCGCGTGGTGATGGCAGCGCGTCATGGCCAACGCAACGCCCGAGCACTGGCGAACCTCGACGCAATTATCGAGCTCGCCAGGCCCTATGGAGTCGCTGGCCTGCGCGCGTTTGCGCTCGATCTCCAGCGGGGGTGGGAGCGAAAACGCCGCCACCCCGAGGGACGGGTGGACGTCTCTGGAGACGCGGTCGAAATCGTCACGATGCACAGCGCCAAGGGGCTTGAATGGCCTGTCGTCATTACGGTGAATTCGTCAACTCGTTTCAAGCCTCAGGACCAGTTTGTGTATCGCCAATCGGACGATACCCTTCATTGGATCGTCGGCGGCATTGAGCCGCCCGACTTGGCAGCCGCCCGCAACGAGGAGGAATTCCGCGAAGCGAGGCAGCGTGAACGGCTGTGGTACGTTGCGACCACCCGTGCCCGCGATCTGCTCGTAATCCCCGATCTGCCAGGAGCGTCGTCGCGCTCGTGGTCGAGGGTCATGGATCTGGGACAAAAGCGCCTGAGTGAGCTTCAGACTGACATGCTGCCTGCGTCCGAAGTGACCACTGCTAATGTCCTAACCAACGAGCAGACCGATGCGATCTTCATCGCCGAGCGCGAGCGCATCGTGGCTGCCTCGGAACCAATTCTCTGGGACCGTCCGAGCGAGCGCGATCCTGACCGCAGCGCAGACACGATCGACAGCTTTGTCGTGGATATTACGGCGGATGGCCAGCGAATTGTCGGGGCAGGCGCCCTCCGCGGTACCGTTCTTCACAAGCTCATGGAGGAGCTTCTCAATGGTGAATTGTCCGATAGTGAGGACGAGGCCATCCGGCGCGCAGGCGAACTGCTTGACCAACTGCAAGCCGTTGTCGATGACGACGCCATCGAGCGCAGGCCGGATCCTGCCGAGATGGGGAGAACGGCGCTGCGGACATTGCGCCTGCCCGAGCTTGAGCCGTTCGTCGGCAAGCTCGTACCCGAAATTCCGCTATGGGCCGCAACCCCGCCACGCTATCTTGCCGGCCGAGCGGACGCGGCCTGGGTCGACGATGACCGGATCGCCCTGGTCATAGACTGGAAATCGGATGTGAACCCGGATGCGCCTGCACAGGGTGCACACGCGGCACAGCTCCGTGACTATCTGAGCGTGACCGGTGCTGAACGCGGGGCCGTCGTTTACATGTCAGCTGGGCATGTCTCCTGGATCGAACCGTGAGTCCCGTGATCACCAGACAGGATTGAGTATCGGGGAGGAGGAGCAAACGATCACCCGGCTAGATCCACGCGTCATCGCGACGTAGAGGTTTCGAGCGTTGAGAGCAGCGGCGTTCAGAACAACGGAGACATCGGCTTCAAGGCCCTTGAGTAACAAGGTGCTGCCGACGGAGCGTCTGGCAAGCGGCCGCCCGACCAACCGCGACTGCTCGCGGATCGCAACAGTCGCCTCCCGGAAGGATGGTCCCCCTGGGGAGGCGGCGAGCTGCAGGGCGCGCTGTGCCGCGGCAAGCACCGCCGGACGATAACACCGCACCCCACCCGCCCTGTTGATAGACACCAAAAGGTCTGCAACCGCGCTGAGCGTTCGCTCCTGCTCGAACACAACGGCCGCCTGTTCCATGTCGGACAAGGCACGGCCAAGGCTGCCCGACCGGGCGGCAGTGATCGACCGCACAAGGTCATCGGCTGAAAAATTGCTCATCAGATTTTCTGCAAATCCGGCGGCCACTGACAGCGCTTCCGGGCGGCTGACATCGAAGGCAGCGCCAAAGTCAATGAGGTCACGCAAGTCTACGGCCTCCACAGTGACGGCACCGTCGACCTGACGTGCGAAGCGGCGCTGTCCAGCCGGGTCGGTGCTGTCGCCGATAATAAGCACCTTCGCGTCGCCAGGGACTTGTACCGCGGCCGCCGCGAGACGAAGCGTATCATCGCGCCGGCCGTCGAGCTCGATCCACTGAACTGCAGCCGGTGCCATTCGCAGATCGATCGGTGCGCCGCTGGCGAGTTGGGGCCGGAGAGAAAGCAACCAGCTGCCCAATTGGGCAGCTCCGGCATTGTTCCAACGCCACGGAGTTGTCAGTTCCCCGACGACCGGGAAGAACGCCAGAACCTCTGAATTCCAGTCCGCTAGACGGTCGGCCCCGAAGCCGAAGATGGATTGGAAGGGGTCTCCGACGATCGCTGTCGGCAGGCTCTGCGCAAGCCAGGCTACGAGCGCATGCTGCCGGATCGAGCAGTCCTGATACTCGTCGACGAACAGCCTTTCGTAGCTGGCGGCGAGGATGTCGTTCACATGTCCGGCGGCGGCGAGCCGTGCCGCTGCATCTCGGATGGCCTCATAATTCGGCCGGGCACCGGTTATGATCCGCGGATCGTGCCCCGCGCGCTGCGGAAATGTTGAAATCAGCCGGATGGCAAAACCATCCAACGTGGCTGATCGATAAGAGTTCGGCTTCACCCCCGCCTTTTCGAGACGCCCACGCAGAGCTGCAACACCGGCATTGGTGTGCGTCAACACCAGTACCGGTTTCGCGCCGCTGTGCCGCGCAAGCGCGTCCGTAATGAGCTGCGTCTTCCCACAGCCAGCAGGCGCTACGACAAGTCCCCGCCCGATTGCATTCAGGTCGATTTCACCGGCTGCCATCTTCAATCCAATCCAACACGCCATCCATTACACTCGTGAGACTGGCATTGGCGGCAGCATAGGAAGGTCCGACGATGGTCCGTCCGGCGGTCTCCATGGTTGTAATGGTCTTAAGCCAGCCGAACCGCGCCGCAGCATTCCCCAGGAGCGTTCGGCTGGCGGCATCGAAGCCATTAATCAAAGCGTCGGTTTCAAGAACAATCAGCGACGTCGAGCTGTTCGAAATCGTCTTGATATGCGCGTCGATAAGTGCGCGATCTTTTGCTTCGACCGCAAGCTCAAGGAGTTGCGCGACGGACGCGTCGGACAAGGCAGCAAACAGCTCCTGCTCAAGCGCCCGCCCCCCGCCCCAGGCGAAAACCTGCCCTCCGCCGGCGAGGAAAGCTGCTTCCGCGGCTGCAGGCGCGGCTTTGTCACTATCGCGCAGGATGGCGACGCGGTATCCAAGGGACTGCAACGCGTTGGCGCGGCTGAACGTCTCATCGCCATTGCCGTTGACCAGCGTGGCGCCGCAGGCGGCGAGAGATAGTTCACCTGTTCCGGTAAAATGTTGATCCAGCCCGCGCATAAGGCCGATCTCGCTTCCGCCTTCACACACAACGATGGAGGTGGCAAGCAGGGCATGGGCGTGAGCCCGGATCGTCCCCTGCACGTTCCCTGCGTCGCTGGCACGGGTCACGACGTGTTCGTGATCCTTATGTCGGACAATGTGGAGCTGGTGAGCGCTCAGTTCGGTGACGGTCGTTGGTGAATGGCTGGTCGCGAACACCTGCATCGGAGGAACTTCTTCCTTGGCACCGAGCGCCCCGAGCAAGCGGATGATGCGGTGCGGCTCAAGACCGTATTCCAGTTCATCGATCAGGAAGGTCGTTGCCTTCTCTGCAGCTTTCCGCTGCAAAGCGGCGATCAAGAGACGCGACGATCCCAAGCCGAGCGACCTTAGTGGAATACCGCTCTCGTCGTGCAGCGAGATCGACCCGCCCGTAAAGCTGATCGAACCGGCGTCGATAAGGGCCTGCACCGCCGCACCGACAGGAACGCCCATCTCATCTGCAGCGGCGGTGACGATCTTCAACGAACCTTCCAACTCCTTGAGTTTCTCCTGATCAAAAGCATCACGCATCTCGCGCGCCAGCCGGGTCAGTTCACTCGATGTATCTGCCTTGCCTTCCGTGATTTTGCTCAACACCGAGCCACGCCGCCACGTTAGGTGTGAGTCGCCCGCCCCACCGAGCCGCGCCGGGGCGATCCGGGTGCGATCCGCCCAACTGAGGTTGCGCGTTCGTCCCGCTGCCTGCGCGCGCGGCGACACGAGCGACCATTCCGGCTCCAGGTCGCTCTGTACGGTGAGTTGCAGGGTCAGCGCCGTTTCTAGCCCGGCGCCTGGCTCCGCCTCCACGATTCCCGTCACCGCGTTGAAGCCCACAAGGAAGTCGCCATACGCGTCGATGTTCTTGAGCGGATCATCGAGGGCGCCAAGGGTAACCGAAATGCGGATAGGCTGATTAAAGTCGATCCCGTGGAAGTCCGTATCCGTGAAGGACAACGATCGCCGCGCGCCGAGGCATAAATCGATCGCGTCGAGAATAGTCGACTTCCCGCTGTCACCCGGACCGACCAGACAGTTTACGCCGGGTCCTGGCAGCCATCGAAGCTTTTTAATTGCGCGAAAGTTCGCAATTTCTAGCAGCCGAACTGCGGTCATGCCGCCCCCCTTAACAATTGCGTTTTCCGCGATAAGCTTCTGCCGCCAACCGTGGTTAAACCCGGGTATACGGCGTGCTATTTCTGCCCGCGGCTGGATTAGAAATTACACTCATGGCGAGTGATTGAGAACAGGGCTTTTCCATGTGTGTGTTGGCGAGGTGTGAATTTCATGTATAGAAGTGCGAGAGGTGCGCGGGAGAAGACTTTTTCAACTATTTGGGTTACGATTCGCGTGACCGCGAGTTTAACTCCAGAACCCTCAGAAACGCGATCGATATGGCACGAAGCGACCTCCTCATTTCCCTTGTACGCGCCGGAGCGTCCGGCGATCGGGCAATGCTGAAATCCGCAACGGAAGCCCTGGTGGCTGAGGAGCGTGCACAGAACCATCACATCGTCGCCGATAGACTCGAGCGCGCTCTATCAACGGTCGCCGTCACGCCACCCGCGCTGACGGCCGCCTCCAGTCCTGCCGGTTCCGGAAAGGACACGATACTCGAACTCGAGCCGCGACTTCAGCTCAATCAGCTGATGCTTCCGCTTCCGGTGGAGCAGGGCGGCCGTCAACTCATCGAAGAGCATACTCGCGCCGATGTCTTGCGCGCTCATGGCTATGAGCCGCGCCATCGGGTTCTGCTCTCCGGTCCACCCGGTAACGGCAAGACCTCCTTTGCTGAGGCTGTGGCGGAGGCACTCGGGCTACCGTTTTTTGTTGTCCGATACGATGCGCTGATCGGAAGCTACCTCGGCGAGACGAATGCTCGTTTGCGCAAGCTATTCGACTATGTCCGTACACGGCCGAGCGTTCTGTTCTTCGACGAGTTCGACTCGATCGGCAAGGAACGTGGCGATACCCACGAGACCGGCGAAATCAAGCGGGTCGTCTCGTTCCTCCTGATGCAGCTCGACCAGCTGCCCAGCTACGTCGTCGTGATCGCCGCAACCAACCACGCCGAGCTGCTGGACCGGGCAGTTTGGCGACGCTTCCAGATGCGGTTGGCTTTCCCGGCCCCGGACCGGCAGAGGATCGGAGTTTTCCTCGACCACATTATCTCGCAATGGCCCGATGCGCCTAAGGCTGCGGCGAAATCGATCGCCGCGAAATTGGGTACCGTAAGTTTTGCAGAGGCTTTGGATTTCTGCCAAAACGTGCGAAGACGACAGATATTGGGCTTGGGGGAGCTTTCCATCGACGATGCACTTCGTTCAGAACTGGACCTCTGGGCAACAAGAGTTAGCCCCGAGGTTTTGAATGGCGAGCGATCCGACCAAACCGATACTGAGACTGCATCCGAGCGCTCCGCAGCCAAGAGCACCCGGCCGTCAAGCGGTCGTACGCGGCCCTCAACCAAACTCAACCGCTGACCAGAACCAGCGATTTGGCGCGAAATTTCAACGTCTTACCGACGTGCTGCAGCGCGACCCGGCAGGGCTTGCACTTCGCGCTGATCCGTCCGCGCTGGCGCCTGAGCGACTTCTCGTATTCGAAGTGAGGGGGAGCATTTCCGCCTTTGCACGGGCAATCAACAACGTGCCAGGCCTCGAACTTATCGACGAGGAAGAGTTGCCGGGCGATGAGGACAAGGCACCCGTTGCCTACTTGCTTGTACCGGATTTGCGGGCACTGAGGCAGATAGAGTCGCTATGGCGAACCTGGGTGGCGGGCCGAGTGTTACCACAGGGCTTTACACCATGGCGCGACGTCTTTGCCTGTCTTCGCGACCTTCGTGTTTGGGGTCCTACCGATCGCGTCCAGCGATTGGACGCGGATGTCCTGACTGAGGAGATCGAAGGTCGGGCCGACGACGAGCTTGTTCCTCTTGAAATCGAACTGGTGTTCCGCGCGTCTCCTGACGCAGGTGCGATCAGTGAAGCGATGGTCGTGGAGGCGATCGGGCAGAGTGGTGGCCGACTTCTCAGTCGCGCCAGACTGGATGACATTGCCTACCACGCCATCCTTGCCGAATTGCCAGTGGCAGCAATTCGGATGGTCGTGGAACAGTCTCCCGCCAGC
Source organism: Rhizobium sp. 16-449-1b (assembly GCF_017741935.1). Taxonomy (GTDB): domain Bacteria; phylum Pseudomonadota; class Alphaproteobacteria; order Rhizobiales; family Rhizobiaceae; genus Rhizobium. The sequence goes on from NZ_JAGHMH010000010.1 coordinate 95,044, forward strand.
CTGGCCGGTGTCGAGCCTATCATGCACATTCGCCCGCAGAGCGTCGTCGAGGAAATTGACGCCAATGATATTGTGCCGGCTGCTCCTGCGCCGGCGATGGGACCTGTCACCGTCGACCCTATCCTTGCGCTTCTCGATGGTGTCCCGGTCGCGGGTCACCCGCTGCTGCAGCCCTATTTGAGTGTGGAGGACCATTTCGGGCTTGAGCCCGGCGCTGTCGTGGCGCAACGATATCACGGGTCGGCCATGGCCTCCCTTTTAGTTCACGGGGATCGCAACAAGCCGGAGCCTCCGCTGCCTCGTCAGGTGCACTGCATTCCTGTTCTCGGCGACAACGACCGCTTTCCGCCGGAGAGGCTGATCATCGATTTGATCTATCAGGCTGTCATCCGAATGCGCGCGGGCAATCAACCCTCGGCTCCACATGTGATCATCATCAATATCTCGCTTGGAAATGTCCGGCGCCCATTCTACGGTCAGCTGTCGCCCTGGGCGAGACTTCTCGACAGGCTGGCATATCGCTTCGGTATCCTTTTCCTCGTCAGCGCGGGCAATATAACGACACAATTCCCCGTCGCGGCCTTTGCAAACAGGGTCGCGTTCGAGGATGCCAACGCCGATCAGCGCGCGCGCGGCGTGATCAACGCGGTTGCGGCAGTTGTCGCCGACCGTCGATTGCTCTCCCCGTCCGAAACGATCAACGGCTTGACCATCGGCGCTCGAAACCTGGATTGGGTGCCGACCGCTGAGCGAGCCTTGGCACGCGTTAACGTAAACCCCTATTCCGAACTCGACATTGCAAACCCGTCCAGCGCGCTAGGGCCTGGATTCGCAGGCTCCGTTAAGCCAGATATACTTATGCCGGGCGCACGAGAGCACCTCCGCGTCGTCGCCAGCGCGGAGAGCGTCACGGTCGCACCTGCGGGCGCAAGTCGAGGAGCGGGCCTCAAAGTTGCCGCACCGCCACGCCCTGGCCTTGAGAATGCCGAAGGGTTCACAAATGGGACGAGCGCAGCAACGGCACTTGCTTCCCGAACGGCACATCGCATCCACGATGCTTTGGAGGCGGCCTATGGTCAGGAATTTCTGCAGCTGACGAATACACAACGAGCTATTCTCATCAAGGCTCTGCTTGTGCACCCAGCGCGCTGGCCGAATGCGGCGGCTGGCTTGGTCAAAGAGCTACTAGGGCCGTTCGGCCAGGGTCAGGCTCCACGTCAAAAGGACAACATTCGCCGCTTCCTCGGATATGGCCTGTTCGACAGCGACGATGCCGTCGCCTGCGCCGCGGACCGTGCCACCTTCTGGTGTGTTGGTTCGCTCGGGAGGGAGCGCAGCGTCGATGTGCTGGTGCCGATACCGGCGGCGATCGGCGGACAGGCACGCGCTCACTCGGTTTCTGCTACATTGGCTTGGTTCACACCGGTCGTGCCCGGTCGGAAATCCTATCGCGCTGTTAGGATGAAGATCCTCGATCCGGCCGAGATCGCGGGTCTTGGTGTTTCCGCTGACGCATGGCAACCAGATGGAAACCAGACCAATCGCGGAACCGTCTTTACGCGGGTGTGGAGCGGGGCTCAAGCCGCGGTCGTCGCCGACGGTATGAGCTTGCGATTGAAAATTCAAAGAGAACCCGATCCCGCCGGCGCCGTTGACGAATTGGTTCCGTTCGGTCTTGCGGTTACCCTGGAAATGCCTGGCGAGCTGAGAATTTACGATCAGGTGAGAAATCGCGTTCAACCGCGTCCGGCGCAACGAGCCGCTCCATAATTAAGGAAGTAGACATTGTGGTCGAAATACCGTCAAACTTCATTGGCGATTTCAAGGTTGGGGACAACCTTGTTTACAACGCTGGCGTTCTGCGCTCGCTCTGTGACCATAATGGCGGCGGCGGCTTGAATAAGCTCGTGATGGTGCAGGTCGGGGCCATTCGAGGCCGCGCTGGGCCAAATCATCTACCGCGCGCAGAATTTCTATCGCGAAGGCGTCCCTAACATCGACGAAGCCGACCGGCAGGAAATCGAAGGCAAAAAGATAGACAAGCTCAACAACATCATCGATGTGATGCGCAAATATGGGCTGCTCGACGAGCTCGGGGCAGGCATCTATGACGAGCTCCACACCCTTCGCAAATTTCAACAAGGTCCATATTCAGGATGATAATCAGGATGTACCGCGCGATGAGGCGGTAACCGTCATGTCTGCAATGGCCAATTGCAGAGACTGCCTTCAATGATGGCATTTAGCCCATACGCCGACATTCGGACGGCTACTTCCCATCGGCGGCCTCTATATGAGGATACCGCAGCTGAAGGATAAATTTGATCATATTACAGATGAAACCATATTCAAATATGTAGGCACATCCTTTGTTGCTACCTTGAGCTGAACGTAACCCCCTAAAGCCAAGGCTTTGAACTTCTGTATCTTTTATGCCTTCCTTAGATTGTCATTGCTGAAAGTGTGTTACAATGATCGCAAACGGGTCCTCCAACAATCCCCAGACCGGGCAGCAGTCTAGAGACGTTACGCAGCTCGATCCTGGCGCTGTTCCTGTAAGCAGGCTTGATGCTGAAGGTCATGAACTCTTCGCAGAATGGCGACCTCGGCGCCCGTTCCTTCGACGAGAGGACGGCGTCTTTCTGGTTCTCCGTGCGGATGATATCATTCTGCTGGGCACCGATCCACGTACCAGGCAAATAGAAACAGAACTCATGTTGTCTCGTGGCGTCGAAGGCGGTGCCGTCTTCGACTTTATCCGCTATAGCATGCTTTTTTCGAATGGCGAGGCACATTCGAAACGGCGCTCAGCCTTTACGAAGACCTTCGCATTCCGGATGATTGAGGCACTGCGCCCGGAGATCATGAAAATAACGGAGCATTTGTGGGACGATTTGCAGAAAGTTGAGGATTTTGACTTTGCTGAAATGTATGCTTCGAAATTGCCTGCTCTAACCATCGCAAGTGTGCTTGGCTTGCCATCTGAGGATGCGCCTTACTTCACGCAACTTGTTTATAAAGTTTCACGCTGCTTGAGTCCTTCATGGCGAAAAGAGGATTTCGCGGAGATTGAAGCTTCTGCCATCGAGCTCCAAGACTATGTTCGGGCAGCGGTAGCGGACAGCAGCCGTCGTATAAGTGACGACTTCCTCTCGAGCTACTTGAAAGCGGTGCGAGAAGAAGGAACGCTGTCACCCATCGAAGAGATCATGCAATTGGTTCTTCTCATACTCGCGGGAAGCGATACAACGCGTACCGCGATGGTGATGTTGACGGCTCTTTTGCTGCAAAATCCTGCTATCTGGTCCTCGCTATGTCGCGATCAGTCCGGCGTCGCAGCCGCAGTCGAGGAAGGCCTCCGTTTCGAGCCACCAGTTGGGTCTTTCCCGCGGCTAGCGCTCGAAGATATTGATCTGGATGGGTATGTGTTGCCAAAGGGAAGTCTCCTAGCCCTAAGTATCATGTCCGGCCTCAGGGATGAGAGACACTACGAGCGTCCGGAGCTTTTTGACGTAGCGCGTAAACAAATGCGTTGGCACCTCGGATTTGGTGCGGGTGTACACCGGTGCCTCGGCGAGGCTCTGGCGCGGGTTGAATTGCAAGAAGGACTTAGAACCATTTTGCGCCGCGCGCCGAATCTTGCCGTGACGGGTGACTCGCCACGGATGATGGGTCACGGCGGTGTACGGCGGGCCACGGGAATGACGGTGAAGTTGAGTCTCGACCAGTGAGCTCAATCCGCGCTGCTCGCTCGGCGGAAGGATGGCGTGTCACGCACTGTCTTAGATGAATTGGGAGGATTCTCATGCAATTGGCGCCAGTGGATGGTGTAACGACGATCGACGACCTTACGCTTGATCCCTATCCGATTTATCGCCGAATGCGCGCGCAGACCCCGGTGGTGCGTGTCGCCTCGGTGAAGCGGACGTTTTTGACTAAGGCCTCCGATACCAAGATGGTGAAGGATGATCCCGCGCGCTTCAGTTCTAATGACCCCAGCACACCGATGAAGCCGGCCTTTCAGGCCCATACTCTGATGCGTAAGGATGGAGCGGAACACGTCCGCGAAAGAATGGCCATGGCCAAGGCCTTCGCCCCCAAGACGATCGCGGAGCACTGGGCGCCGATCTATCGGGACATCGTGAATGACTATCTTGATCGCCTTCCGCGCGGCGACACCGTAGATCTATTTGCGGAAATCTGCGGCCCGGTGGCCGCCCGCATCCTGGCTCATATCCTTGGAATTTGCGAAGCATCCGACGCGGAGATGATACGTTGGTCGCAGCGGCTCATTGACGGGGCGGGCAACTTCGGATGGCGTCCCGAGCCCTTCGAGCGGTCGGACGAAGCCAATGCGGAGATGGACAGGCTATTCGATATCCTTGTCGAAAAGCACCGGGCGGAGCCGAACCCCTCGGCTTTCGCGATCATGGTGAACGCGCCCGATCCCATACCCATGAGCCAGATATATGCCAACATTAAGATCGCCATCGGCGGAGGGATCAATGAGCCTCGCGATGCTCTCGGCACGATTGTCTATGGATTGCTGACCAATCCCGAACAATTCGAAGAGGTAAAGAGGCAGCAATGCTGGGGGCAGGTCTTCGAGGAGGGAGTGCGCTGGGTTGCGCCGATCCAGGCGAGTTCGCGCCTCGTGCTGGAGGACACGGAAGTTCGTGGTTTTCTCATACCGAAGGGCGATACCGTGATGACCATCCAAGCCTCTGCCAATCGAGATGAGGATGTCTTTGAGGACGGAGAGCGCTTCAATGCCTTCCGCAATGGGAACGCGCATCAGTCCTTCGGTTCAGGACCGCATCACTGTGCCGGTGCGCAAATCTCGCGTCAAACCGTTGGGGCAATCATGTTGCCCATGCTGCTTGAGCGCTTTCCGAATATGGCGCTGCCTAACCCGGACGCGGTGCAGTGGCGCGGGTTTGGCTTCCGCGGACCGATTAATCTTCCAGTTACGCTGATATGATCGGTAGCTTCTGTCGCATCACACCTAAGTCGTCCGATGCGGCTATTTCGGGTTGGCTCTTTGAATTACAGCAGCAGTCTATAGCCTAATATCAACAGCGGTAATCAGACCGCAATGTTAAATAGCGCCGCGCATAATTGACCTGTTCCGCCCGGCCATGTGAAGAAATTAACGAGTCAGAAGCGGTGCGCGCTGCAAACTGCGCGCAAGCTTCTGCAGGAGAAAGCAATTGCCATCGCGAATGACATTCGCGGCCTCTTGCGCAATTTTGAGCTCAAAGTTGGTTTAGTTGGGACGGCCGATCTCGAGGATAGGGTCCGCGAGCTCACAGAAGACATTCCCGATCTGGCGGAGATCATGGCCGCGCTCCTCACCACCAGGCAAAAGCTGCGTGAAGAGTTTTCCCGCCTACATCGGAAAGTGTCAGAAATCGCCAAGGGTAATGCGATCTGCAGACGTTTAATGACGGTTCCTGGTGTCGGCCCGGTTACGTCGCTCGCTTTATGAGCACGATCGACGTTCCTGCCCGCTTCAAGAATTCGAAAGCCGTTGGGCCATCCCTCGGATTGACCCCAGTTCGCGGCGATGAAGCCATGCGAGTGCTGCTGTATGAGGCCGCACAAGTCATGCTGCGACGGGGTCCCAGAGATGGTCCTGGCTCAAAGCCTGGGCCATGCAGGTTGCCAAGCGACGCGGCCGGCAAAAACCGATTGTCGCGCTGGCGCGCCGCCTTGCTGTGATCACGCACCGCATGTGGCGCGACGGAACAGAATTCCGTTGGAAATGGGCGAATATGCCTGCGTCTGTCTGAGAGGAGTCTGGAAAGATTCCGCTAACCGGTGGAAAGGCGCCCCTGCGGGACGATGGATGAGGTGAGCTCGCTGGGCTCTTCTGTCGATCGCTTCACCGCAGTCAGAACGCGCAACAGATTTGGGCCATCTCATTCTACTGATCCCATGCTGGGAGGGCATGCGCCGATCCCGAAGAGAAGCGAGGGCCCGCGAGAGACGTCGAACTGTCGAGAAGCTGAAAGCTCAAAAGCGCTTGACCTCAACACGCTGAACAAAGGACTCCTGAAACGATATGCCTTGGGGTTGTAGAACGCTTGCAATCTTAAGTTAGACATTCTTACGAGCGGGTCACCCCAGTCATTTGTGGATTTAGATCCCAAGCCTGTACCCATATCATTGGACTAAATTATAAGTTGTACATTACAAAAATAATACAATAAAAATTGAGACTCGTTCTTTATCGAAGTAGGCTTCGGATGATTTAGGGAAAAGGAGTTTGGATAATGGAACCCAGCCAACGAAACTTCAATGACGAACCTGGTGCTTCTCATGCAGAAGTCCGTTCCATTTCGGCAAGCACAGGGTTGCCTTCCGAGCTTTGGGCTAAGGTTGCGACTTATATTCCCACGCCGGACCCGGTGGAAACGGCACGGAATCTCGGAAGCCTGGAGCGTGCAGGGCGGGTAGGTCGCGAAGCCGTTGGAAGTGATCCTGTCGGAAAATATCACGCTCGCATGAAGCGAATTGGCGCTTCTGCCAAAGCCGTGTTCGATACGGTCATTCCTGGAGATCAATTGCCTGAGTGGGAAGTGAACAGACCTTCTCCGACAGCTAGAACGCGAGCCGTCGGATCAATTCTTAAATTCCAATCTGAAGCGGGAAAATCGAGATTTGTCGTCAATATTCTCAACTTGCCAGAATCTGCTCAATGCGATGCGATTCTCAGCGTCATAAAGCATCTGGATGATCTTGGCGAAGTTAACAAGACACGCCTCATCGAACGCTCCATCGAAATTTTGCATCTGGATCCTCCTCTGACTTGGAATATGGGCCAGAAATGCCCTGCGGCCGACGTGCTGGTCCAAGGCGAAAAGTACCTGAATGCGGACCAACAAGCTCGAATACAACAAGAGAGGAATGATCGTCCGCGACTATCTCCCCTGTTTCGCCGAGCCACTGAGGATTTCGAGGTTCAAAAAGCAATGGATGCAAATCCCAGAAGATATAGGGATGCGGCGGAGCCGGAAGTCAGAGCTGTAGACGCAGTAATTGAAGCAATCGAAAGGTATAGCGCGTCCGTAGCAAGAGGGGGACCAACTGCTATCGGACTTCTAACGGCCAACGAAAGCTTTGAGAAAAATATTAATGATGCCTACACTCGTACAAAGGCCGAACTAGATGCTTCTTCGCGTGACAGAAGTCGGTCCGGATTATCGCGATAATTTCCTGGATCGACGGCGCTGCTTGCGTCGCTCCACGGCATCAGGTTTGGCGTCGTCGCCCCTGGCCCAGTTCCGGATGTCGTTTGACAGGTGCATGTAGAGTGTACCTGTTGGAGCCGATTTTTGCCGATGGTCGCCTTGGGAAAAAGAAAGGTTTCGGAGCCCCGTGAGTGTGGGCAAATAAACGAAACATATGCGGGTGTGAAAATTCTAACAACGGTGGCAGCGCAACCGAGCCGCCTGCTAACCGACGACTTTGCGGTTGCGCTTCTTACCATCGAAGGATCCATAATGTACCGAAGCTCCAGGTTGCGTGCGGTTTGGAGTATGGATCGCCGATGGCGCTCGGAGCTTTATCGAGGATCCTTCGCCCTCAATCCTTCACGCCGAAAGAAACCGGTGAAAATGTCGAAAGAACCCATCCCAGTGAAGTCTTCGTCCCTACTGAGAATTCCTTCTCATTAGGCTGGCGGAACGACTGCAAGACGGGATCTGGTAGTAGAATCGACCTTCTCAGCGCTGCGCGCAATCTCCATTCCTTGGTATCGTGATGCTCTCAATTCTTTTACTCGTTCTAAAATGGATCAGCTATGAAGCATATCGTCCCAACCTTGTTCGGGGTACTCTTGGCTACAGCGGTGAATGCTGCCAACGATCTTCATGTGCTCGCGACTTTTCCCGAGATTGAGCTCGCCCTGACAACTGGCAAGCCGGTGAGTGTCGCGATTGACTTAAGTTTATGCACTCCCGCGAACGGCGTTACACCGCCGACGAAGACGCGTGGAGGCATCCGAATAGAGGGGTACAGGATCACAGCTGACGGCACCCTTGCGTTTGCCGACCAGCACTTTACGATTGATCGTGACGGTGAGCCCATTCTTCAATTTCTTCGCTATCACATCAGGTTGGATGGCAATGCCGAACTCACCATGGTCGTATTCAAAATGCCAAGCTATGAGCGAAAAGGTACCAGTTTGGTCTACAATTGCGCAATCAGTCGTGGATTGAGTTTCTTCGCTTCAGAGTGATTTGATTGCCCCGGAGAATCTGCTCGGTAATCTAGCAGCCGGCCGAGCTCGATCAGGGCAGGAATACCATCTCGGATCGGTGCCTGAAAAACTTCACTGCCAACCCCAGCGGAAGCGGAGTGCGCCAAGCCGGCCTCGTCGGCGACGCCGAGGGAAGAGCGGTCTTGTCGTTATACGATGCCGGCGGCTACCCATTATATGCCCGTTAAGGTTCCCATCGACTTTTTTACTAGCTTTCGATGTCCCGGCCGTAAAGGTTCGCAACCGTTGAAGCCTCCGTACCCAAACCGTCCTTTGCTTGCGTCGCATCGATGTCGTCCATGGTATGCCACCCGCTCGCGGGCCTATGGGTGGATTTGCCAGCGCTGGTGACATTGATACCACGTTAATTTTTCGTCCGCGTCGCGACAAATTTCATGATGACATATGAAAATCCAATAGAGTTGGGTTTCAAACCAGGGCGTGGCGGCCGGTTGGAATTTTCCCAAGTCCACCGACCGTTATTCTTACATGCCGAGCTGGCGCTCCTTGTCCTCCCCCTCGCTCACTGCGAGATGCTCGTATAGCTGGATCGGATAAAATAGTTCGGAGCCAAAAGCAAAATCGAGGAGCAATTGTTCGAAAAAGGATCTCTTCGTTGACGTGGGACGCGGCTGATGGTCGGCTAACAATTGTAGGCTGGGTAGGGATACGCCGTCGATGGTTACCAATCGCAGGTGTAAGTCGCTGCGCCGCTTGTCTGTTTTCTTTTGGTGTTCCATGTCATCGTACTCCTTGTGTAAGCCTACCGATGATATGTGCAGCCCATCTGCAGTATGATGATTACAGGGGAGCGCAGATTGGTTTCAAGCGTAACCCAATTAGCCTGCCATAAGTTATGGCAATTGGTCAGGATTGGGCGCCGTATCGCGCTACATTTGTAACTCTGCGTTTCTGACGTTGCGTGCTGCTGCGGGTGACCTAAACGAAAATGCGTCTGAAGAATATTTCATTGATATGCACATGAAATAGCCAGTTGGGTTTCAAATATCGCCGATGTCCTCGCTCTTTCGTAGACGACAGCCTTTGGAGCGCTATGGACACCACTTTGTTTCCGCCGCCCCGCCACGACATTACTCGCCGCTCGTAGCATAGCAATTTGCCCTGTCGACGCATGATCAGGCTCTTGGTTATCTCGACGATTTCATTTTTTCTCGATGCAAACCCCGACATTTGACCAATTCGATCCTATGAGCCACCGCGGAGTCAAAGAGCACCTCGGCAGCCAGGAGAAGCCATAGCCAAGGTTGTGTTTCAATTGAAACAAACTGAGTCGACGTTTGTGATTTCAACCCCATTTACAAAGCCTACCGTGCGGCCTATGCGCCGCCGGAGTGGGAGCGTTGGCACGAGGAAGTAAGTGCGGATGAACGGAAGGTTTTCGCCGACTCGGCAAGATTTCAAGCAAGGCGCCAAGCCTTGGTCTATCCTGGCCCTGATAGTTGCCGCAATGATTTTTGCCTTAGTGGCAATTCAGTGCTGGCAGGACAACGAAACCAATCGGGCAATCCTGACCCAATTGCGCGCAATTAACATCGACAGTGCCTCGCTGCAGCGGGATGTACTCGGCGCTCACGCTGGTTTGGTGGCGAACTACCGCCCCATTATCTCCAGGTTGGCAGCTTTGCGGAAGAACCTCGAAAATTTGAAGCGACTATTTGAACAATCCCATCTTGTGAGCGGCAACGATTTCTCTCAACTGCTAGGCCAGCTAAAGGTGTCTGTGGATACGACCGACGCGGCGGTCGCAGCGTTCGGAACGCAAAACGTGCTCCTGCAAGATTCACTGGCCAGCTTCACTCGTGCGCTGAGTATTCCTCCCAGAATGCCGTCGACGGATCGGGCGGTCGAAAAACCGATCGAATTGGCCAGCCTGATGCTGCAGTTTATGCGTCAGCCAAGCGCAGCTCTTTCAGCGGAGATCAGTCAGGAACTCGATAGGCTCCAAAATTCACGCGATGGGGATGAAGCTCCGGCGCGTATACTTATACGTGAGGGTCGCATTGTCTTGTCGCTTCTGCCCCGGGTGAACGATGCGGTAAACATGATTCAGACCTCTGACACCGCGGAGATTGCTGAAAGGTTGCAGCGTAAGTGTTTGGAGGCCTATAGCTTACAAAACGCGAGAGAGCAGCGGGCAAGGATCTTCTTGGGTTCCGTTTCGGTGGGCCTTTGCATCTACATGATCTCACTGGTCTATCGGCTGCGCCGGAAAACGGATTGGTTAGCGCGGCGTTTGGATTACGAAGAGCTAATCAAAGAGATTGGCGTTTGCTTTGAAGGTGGTGGGGCCACCACGTCATCCGCGCAAGCTGCGCTTGGAATTATTCGGCGCTTCTTTAATGCCGATTCATGTGCGTTAGCATTGGTGGAACATGGTGATAGGTGGGTCGTCGAGAGCTTCACTGCGAAGCTGCCCGAGCCCGTCTGGAAAGATGTGGCGCTACGCGAAATGGTTTCTTTTGCCAAAGCGGACGAACGTGCGTCGGTGTTTCGCATCATGTCGACCCAAAACGTCGGCTGCTTTTCTCCGGAGATTCCAGGCCTTTCGATATTGCTGGCGCACAAATCCACGGATCAACTGATAGCGATTTGTTCGCTAAGTTACCAAAGCTATCGTCTGCGACCTTCTCCGGGTGAAATTCAGCTTCTTGAGCTCGCTACCGCCTGCCTCTGCCATTACATCGATGTTCGCCGCAAGCAGACCGAATGCGATATTCTGGAGAGGCGATTAGAGCATGCGGAACGCCTTCAGGCAGTTGGCACACTTGCCGGTGGAATAGCGCATGAATTCAACAACATTTTGGGGGCAATCCTCGGGCACGCCGAAATGGCGCAAAACACGGTGCCTCGATCATCTGTCATCCGGAGATACATTGACTATATCATTTCGTCGGGCGACAAAGCCAGGCTCATTATCGATCAGATCTTGACGCTGAGCCGAAAGCTGGAATGCGTGACAAAGCCGTTTAGTGTCTCAGATCTAGTGATGGAAATCGCTCCTTTGTTACGCGTTGCATTGCAGGGTAGCATCGATATTAATTTCAAGTTTGATGACAAGCAGAGCGTGATCGAAGGAAGCCCGCTTGAGCTTCAGCAGATGCTTATGAATCTTTGCAAGAACGCTTCCCAGGCCATCACAGACGATGGACAAATCGACATCATAGTTGGCCGAACTTTTGTATCGAGACAGAAAATACTGGCGCATGGTGTTATGCCAGCCGGCGACTACGTTCTCCTTTCTGTCAGCGACAACGGTGAAGGCATTGCCGAGGACGTACTACCCCACATTTTCGAGCCTTTCTTTACAACACGTGCTCGCAGCGGCGGTACTGGCCTGGGCCTCGCTACCGTGCATGGCCATATCAACGGGCTTGCGGGATACATCGACGTTACCTCAACTATCGGGCGAGGGACGCGCTTTGACATTTATCTACCCCCTTCCTCTAAGGAGCCAGTCAGCCCCGACACGTTTTTTGGCCGCGGTAAAACACCGCGCGGGAGCGGGGAGACTGTGGCACTAGTTGAACCCGATCCCGTCTTGAGGGAAGTGTACGAAGACAAGATTGCCGCTCTGGGTTATGAACCGGTGGGTTTTAGGGCATTTGAGGAGTTTCGTGAATGGATTTCAAAAGGCAAACAAGCCGATCTGGTTCTGGTTGACCATTCGTCCCTTCCCATCAATCAGAGTGAAACCGCTTTGCATGCGGCTTTGAAGACCGCGTATATCATCACTGGAGGAAATGACCTTAACATGTCCCTTTCAAGGGATGACATGACAACTGAACTTTTTCTGCCCAAGCCTATATCTTCCAGAACGATGGCGCATGCGATTCACACTAAAATCAAAACATAGAGTTGACAAATTTGAACGAGGGCAATCCGAACATCTGTTCGGCGCGGCTCGATATGAGATTACATAACCAGATCAATAGTACAATCCAAGTGATCAGGGCGCGCTAGTAATGGTTTGTCGCGGTCGTTTTCTGCAGATAGTTCGGGCGGCTGCTGGGACCGGAAAACGGGCGACGATTGCTGAAGTCTTTTCGGTAAAAGGCGAGCCGTTCGCTAAGCTCGGACGTCCCACCATCGTCCTGGGGGGACAAGTAGCGAACTTTTGGATGACGTAATTGGCAAAAGTCTTCGCCCTTATTGGGCATCGCGTCTATGTACCTGGGGCGATGATGCCATGAGGTATCGAGTTGCGATAACTCACATTGAATGCCGAGTTCTCCGGAGGTGTGATCAACGTTGTCGGTGCTGACTTTTCGAAAAGCCCCTTTACAAGGTTCGACGCCGAACGTGGTTCGCGACACGGCCTCGACGATATCGATGCTGATGTCGGCGGGATCAAAGCGGCCGCCATACCAGCGCTCAAGCTGGCGACGCTGAGGAGGCGTGCCTGCCATGGGGTGCCGCGGCTTAGTCATTGCGTCCAGGAACTCCGCAAAGCCGGATGTTCCGCCAATCATCGTCCGGCGGCGCCCTGTGCTCACCAACGAGGAAGCGCGGATATTCAAGGGCTGGATTACCGTCCTCGATGGCCTGCATTGATGGAGTGCTGCCAGTCATCACCGAAGTTGTAGGTATAGGTGACGGTCGAGACACCGCGATCGACCAGTGCTCCAATGCGAACGTTCCGAGCGGCATTAGTCTTTCGGGTGTATGCGTCATCAGGATCCGACACATCATATCGTCTACCACCAGCCTCAAATTCGAAGAGATGATAGTCCTCGAACAACATCAGAGCCCGAATGCCGTCGTGTAGATCCTTTAGGCTCAAGTTAAGTGGCACCTCGACCCTGCGCCAGATCACTGGTTCCATCCCGTTAAGTTGGACATGCAGTCGAGCAATGCGATCGGAAAGGGTCATGAGACCGTGGTTGAGTGTCATCTCTCTAAGGGGAGCAATTTCTCAATCTGCATGAGTGGTGTGCACCGGTCTCATACCCTGATCTGGCCCTTAAATCAGCATTTCCCGTGTTTGGCATTGCGTCCGAAGACTACCCTCACGGTACGGTACGAGATCTTACGTCGGTGGGATTAGATCGTCGCCATTGTCTCAGGGGTGCCGTCTTTTGCCGTCGCGTGCCTAATACCTTGAAAAGGAGTTCTCGCTTCAAATGAAATAGAAAAGAAGAAATCAAAAATCCTAGAGTAACCAACCCACCCGATGATCGTGAACATCAAATGGCGCATCTCTTCCAACCGAAGGGCTGTGTTGGTTATCGATTGGGGAGATAAGGAATGTTCAGGGCAACGGGGCCACTGTCGATCGTCTTATTGGCCTCCGTGTGTTCGTCGAGCGAAGCGGCGCCACTCTCATTTGCCGAGTTCGATTATTTTGCCCGCGAATGCGCGCCATCAGTTGCGCCATCTACCCTTGCGGCGATTGCTAAGGTCGAGAGCCTCTTTGATCCGCTTACGGTACATGACAATACCACAGGCGAAACGCTTCACTGGCAGAATCACGCACAAGCAACGCAGGTCGTGATGGACCGTCTCGACGCGCGGCATTCGCTGGATGTTGGCCTCATGCAGATCAATTCTCGGAATTTTTCCGCGCTCGGTCTGACACCTGGCGGTGCCCTTCAAGCGTGCACGTCATTGTCTGCCGCCGCAAACTTGCTTGCTCGTCGGTATGCTGGGGGCGAAACGGCCGACGAAGAGCAATTGGCGCTTCGCCGGGCAATCTCCGCCTACAACACCGGTGATTTCACGCACGGTTTTGCGAACGGCTACGTGCGAAAAGTTGAAACGGCCGCTCAACAGCTCATCCCTCCGTTAACCGAGCGTCAAAAAGACGATCGTGAGAAAGCGAGATCCGAAGAAACATGGGATGTTTGGGGTTCATACAAGCGCCGTTCTCCGGAGGGCGGGGCTGGCGGTTCATCTGGTCCGCCACCGCCGCCAGAACCGGACAACCGCAAATCCGAAGACAACAATCAACTCTTATTCGACTTAAATGAAGGAGGTCAGCAATAATGCGATGCTTTGAGAGATACCGTGTACATCTGAATCGCCTCTCGATCTCGAACGCGATGATGCGCATTGTGTCTGGCTATGCGCCGAGCGTGGGCGGTGCAATGGGATGGAGCATTTTCTCCTCAGGGCCGGCCGCAGCCCAATCTGCGGGTGGCGGTACTGACCCAGCCACAATGGTTAACAACATATGCACGTTTATCCTCGGTCCGTTCGGCCAGTCACTCGCTGTTCTCGGCATTGTGGCCATCGGAATCTCTTGGATGTTCGGGCGAGCTTCGCTCGGTCTCGTTGCCGGCGTCGTCGGCGGCATTGTCATCATGTTTGGAGCTAGCTTCCTCGGCAAAACGCTGACTGGCGGTGGTTGATGGATGATTATCTAGAAGAAGCGACCCTTTACCTGGCGGCGACACGGCCCGCATTGTTTCTTGGGGTGCCGCTGACATTGGCGGGGCTATTCATGATGTTTGCTGGCTTTGTCATAGTTATCGTTCAGAACCCGCTCTACGAAGTCGTTCTCGTGCCCTTGTGGTTCGCGGCGCGGCTCGTCGTGGAGCGAGACTACAATGCGGCCAGCGTCGTTCTGCTGTTTTTGCAGACGGCAGGAAGGAGCGTTGATGGTCTGATTTGGGGCGGCGCAAGCGTTAGCCCAAATCCGATCAAGGTTCCCACGCGAGGGAGAGGAATGGCCTAATGCTCGGCGCAAGTGGCACGACCGAAAGATCCGGTGAGGTCTATCTCCCCTACGTTGGGCACCTCAGCGACCATATCGTCCTTCTCGAAGATGGATCGATCATGACGATGGCGCGTCTTAACGGCGTTGCCTTTGAGCTCGAGGATACTGAAATGCGCAATGCACGTTGTCGTGCATTTAACACGCTGTTGCGTAATATCGCTGATGATCATGTGTCAATATATGCTCACCTCGTACGTCACGACGATGTGCCACCATCGGCGCCGCGACACTTCCGTAGCGCTTTCTCCGCGAGCCTAAGCGAAGCTTTTGAGCAGAGGGTGCTCTCCGGCCAACTCCTTCGCAACGACCACTTCCTTACGCTAATCGTGTTCCCCCGAGCGGCGCTTGGAAAAGTCAGGAGGAGGTTCAGCAAACTCCATAGAAAAAAGGAAAACGATCTAACAAGTCAAATCAGGAACTTGGAAGATCTTTGGCATGTTGTCGCTGATGCTCTCGAAGCGTACGGCCTGCGTCGGCTTGGCGTTCGTGAGAAGCAAGACGTACTTTTCACGGAGGTTGGAGAAGCGCTGCGGCTAATAATGACTGGTCGATTCACGCCGGTTCCGGTCGTCAGCGGCTCACTGGGCGCTTCGATCTATACCGACAGAGTCATTTGCGGCAAGCGAGGGCTCGAGATCCGAACGCCAAAGGACAGTTATGTTGGATCTATCTACTCGTTTCGCGAATACCCGGCAAGGACGCGACCGGGCATGCTCAATACCCTATTGTCTCTCGATTTTCCACTTGTTCTGACGCAGAGCTTCTCGTTCCTGACTCGCGCGCAAGCGCACGCGAAGCTCAGCCTCAAGTCGAGCCAAATGATGAGTTCTGGCGATAAAGCCGTTACCCAAATCAACAAATTATCCGAGGCGGAGGACGCACTGGCGAGCAACGAATTCGTTATGGGGTCACATCATTTGAGCCTTTGCATATACGCAAACGATCTCAATAGTCTTGCCGACAGAGGTGCTCGGGCCCGGACGCGATTGGCGGATGCGGGAGCCGTTGTTGTCCAAGAAGGCATCGGCATGGAAGCGGCCTATTGGTCGCAGCTGCCGGGAAACTATAAGTGGCGCACACGTCCAGGCGCAATCACTTCGCGCAACTTCGCTGGTTTAGTCTCCTTCGAAAGTTTTCCCGAGGGGTCGAGCTCAGGTCACTGGGGCAACGCGATTGCGCGCTTTCGCACTAATGGTGGAACGCCCTTCGACTACATTCCGCATGAGCACGATGTCGGCATGACGGCGATATTTGGCCCTATCGGAAGGGGCAAAACGACGCTCATGACCTTTATCCTCGCCATGCTCGAGCAAAGCATGGTTGATCGCGGAGGTGCGGTTGTCTTCTTCGACAAGGACCGTGGGGGTGAGTTGCTGGTCCGCGCCACTGGAGGAACATATTTGGCACTCCGCAGAGGAGCGCCTAGCGGATTGGCGCCGTTGCGTGGTCTGGAAAATACGGCATCCTCGCACGATTTTCTGTGCGAATGGATCGTCGCGCTCATTGAGAGCGATGGCCGTGGAGGAATTTCTCCGGAAGAGAATCGCCGTCTAGTGCGGGGCATTCATCGACAGCTCTCATTTGATCCCCATATGCGGTCTATCGCGGGATTACGTGAATTTCTGTTGCATGGGCCTGCCGAAGGCGCGGGAGCGCGACTCGAACGCTGGTGCCGAGGCAATGCACTGGGCTGGGCATTCGACGGCGAGCTTGACGAAGTAAAATTGGATCCTTCGATTACTGGTTTCGATATGACGCATCTTCTCGAATATGAGGAAGTATGCGCTCCCGCCGCAGCATATCTCCTACACCGAATTGGAGCCATGGTCGATGGCCGCCGGTTTGTGATGAGTTGCGATGAGTTTCGCGCCTATCTGTTAAACCCTAAATTTTCGGCTGTGGTCGACAAATTCCTGCTTACCGTTCGCAAAAACAACGGGATGCTAATACTGGCAACCCAGCAACCTGAGCATGTTCTGGAATCGCAGTTAGGCGCCAGCCTGGTTGCGCAATGTATGACGAAGATCTTCTATCCGTCGCCTACCGCAGACCGATCGGCATATGTCGATGGACTGAAATGCACTGAAAAGGAATTTCAGGCGATCCGTGAAGACATGGCGGTAGGTAATCGGAAGTTTCTGCTTAAACGAGAGAGCGGAAGCGTCATCTGCGAATTTGATCTGCGGGAAATGCGCGAATATGTCGCCGTCCTGTCGGGACGCGCCAACACGGTGCGATTCGCGGATAGGTTGCGCGAATCACAGGGAGACCACCCATCCGCCTGGCTCAGCGAATTCATGGCCCGTTACCAAGAGGCAAAAGATTGATCAAAGGTAGGAAACTATGAAGACGACGCAACATATTGCAATGGCGTTGACCGTCAGCCTTCTTTCTGCTGGCTCCGCGCGGGCGCAGTTCGTTGTTAGCGACCCGGGGACGGAAGCCGAGACGCTGGCGACGGCGCTCACAACTGCTGAAAATCTCAGTCAGACTATAGCGATGGTTACAATGTTGACGTCGGCCTACGGTGTCACCGGACTGCTGACTTCGCTCAATCAGAAAAATCAGTATCCCTCGACCAGGGACTTGGACACGGAAATGTTTTCGGCGCGAACACCAATGTCGACCATGGCGCGTGCGATCACCACCGATAGAGATCGCGCCGTAGTTGGTGGCGACGCTGAAGCGGAACTGTTGCGGTCGCAGATCACCGGTGCCGCGAATAGCGCCGGCATTGCGGCCGACAACCTGGAGGCGATGGACAAACGCTTGACGGCGAACACCGAGACGTCGGCACAGCTTTCTCGCTCCCGCAATATTATGCAGGCAACCGTCACCAACGGTTTGCTTCTCAAGCAGATTCACGACGCAATGATTCAAAATGTCCAGGCGACCAACTTGTTAACGATGACCACCGCCCAGGCTGGCCTTCATGAGGCCGAAGAGGCGGCAGCTCAACGCAAAGAGCATCAAAAGACTGCGGTCATCTTTGGGGTCGCCCCCTGAGATTGCGCAACTTATTCGTGCTGTCCATCCGCACACTTCAGCATGCAAGTTTAGTGTATCCGACATTCCGCGACAAGCCAGTCAAGGTCAGGTCCAAACGATGAACTTCACGATTCCGGCGCCGTTTACGGCCATTCATACGATCTTCGATCTAGCCTTTACTACAGGCCTCGACACGATGCTTGGGACGATCCAGCAGGCGGTGAGCGCGCCATTGATCGCCTGTGTCACTCTTTGGATTATCGTTCAGGGTATTCTGGTCATGCGTGGCGAAATCGACACGCGCGGTGGTATCACTCGGGTGATCACGGTCACCGTCGTTGTTGCCCTTGTCGTCGGGCAAGCCAACTACCATGACTATGTGGTTTCAGTCTTTGAAGAGACGATTCCAAACTTTATTCAGCAGTTTAGTGGCAGTGGGCTGCCACTGCAGACCATTCCAGCTCAGCTGGATACGATGTTCGCCCTAACCCAGGTCGCATTTCAGAAAATCGCATCCGAAATCGGGCCAATGAATGACCAGGACATCCTTGCTTTTCAGGGGGCTCAATGGGTCTTTTACGGCACGCTCTGGTCTGCGTTCGGAATTTACGACGCCGTTGGCATTCTCACGAAAGTGCTGCTGGCGATCGGTCCGCTGATCCTCGTAGGATATATCTTTGATCGCACTCGCGACATTGCGGCCAAGTGGATTGGTCAACTTATCACCTACGGTCTCCTGCTTCTCCTGTTAAACCTCGTGGCGACCATCGTCATTCTAACTGAAGCGACTGCGCTCACCCTTATGCTCGGGGTAATTACCCTCGCCGGTACGACCGCGGCTAAGATCATTGGTCTTTACGAACTCGACATGTTCTTTCTGACTGGTGACGCGCTCATTGTCGCTTTGCCGGCAATCGCCGGCAACATCGGAGGCAGTTATTGGAGCGGCTCGACTCAATCTGCCAACAGCTTGTACCGACGCTTCGCTCACGTCGAGCGCCGCTAGGCGCGCGAAAAGATCGCGTCAATGGAGAACTCGATGAAATATTGCCTACTATGTATGGTTCTCGCTTTAAGCGGTTGCCAGACGAACGACAAATTGGCGAGCTGCAAAGGCCCAATATTCCCGCTGAATGTCGGGCGATGGCAGCCTACGCCGTCAGATCTTCAGCTCACCAACGCGGGTGGACGCCATGAAGGAGTCTGAATACGCCTTGTTGGTAGGGCGGGAAAGCCTAGCTGAGCACTACAAGGCAGTGGAGGCTTTTCAAACTGCGCGTGCGAAATCGGCGCGGCGTCTCTCCAAGGTCATTGCAATTGTCGCGGCCGTTGCGGTCTTAGGGAATGTTGCTCAAGCCTTTACCATTGCCACCATGGTGCCGCTGATCAGGCTTGTGCCAGTATATCTATGGGTACGGCCGGATGGCACCGTTGACAGCGAGGTATCCGTCTCGCGATTGCCTGCAACTCAGGAGGAGGCCGTCGTTAACGCCTCGTTGTGGGAGTATGTTCGGCTGCGCGAGAGCTATAATGCCGATACCGCCCAGTACGCCTATGACCTGGTATCGAACTTCAGCGCCCCAACAGTGCGCCAAGATTATCAGCAATTCTTCAACTATCCCAATCCCAGTTCGCCTCAAGTGATTCTCGGCAAACGCGGCAGGCTGGAGGTCGAGCACATCGCTTCGAATGATGTCGCTCCGGGTGTGCAGCAAATTCGCTATAAACGGACCCTCGTCGTCGACGGCAAAATGCCGGTGGTGAGCACGTGGACTGCGACAGTTCGCTACGAAAAGGTGACCAACTTGCCCGGGAGATTGAGACTGACCAACCCGGGAGGTGTGGTTGTCACCTCCTACCAGACATCGGAAGATACCGTTTCGAACGTAGGCCACAGCGAACCATGACGAAAAAAGCGTTTCTCATTCTGGTATGTTTACTTTTCGCCGCGACCGGCGCGAAGGCTGAAGACACGCCGGCGGCCGGCAAACTCGATCCGCGCATGCGCTATCTGGCTTACAATCCCGATCAAGTGGTGCGCCTATCGACGGCGGTTGGAGCCACCTTGGTTGTTACATTCGCGGCTAACGAAACGGTTACCGCTGTTGCCGTTTCCAATAGCAAAGATCTCGCGGCCCTTCCGCGCGGAAATTATCTTTTCTTCAAGGCTAGCCAGGTTCTGCCGCCCCAGCCAGTGGTCGTGCTAACTGCCAGCGATGCCGGGATGCGGCGCTATGTTTTCAGCATATCTTCCAAGACGATGTCGCGCCTCGATAAAGAGCAGCCCGATCTCTACTACAGCGTACAATTCGCGTACCCTTCCGATGACACAGCGGCTCGCAGGAAGGAGGCACAAGAAAAGGCTGTTGCAGACCGTCTGCATGCAGAAGCACAATATCAACGCAGAGCGGTGGATTTATTGGATCAGCCTGCCACGACCGTTGTTGCCGGAGACAAGAATTGGCATTACGTCGCTCAGGGCGATCGTTCGCTGTTGCCGCTCGAAGTCTTCGACAATGGATTTACGACGGTATTCCACTTCCCAGGCAATGTGCGCATACCCTCCATCTACACGATGAATGCCGATGGCAAAGAGGCTGTCGCGAACTATTCAGTCAAAGGGAGCTATGTCGAGATTTCTTCGGTTTCCCGTGGCTGGCGTCTGAGGGATGGCCACACCGTACTATGCATCTGGAATACCGCTTACGATCCCGTGGGCCGGAGGCCAGAGACGGGCACTGTGAGGCCTGATGTGAAGCGCGTCCTTAAGGAGGCGAGGGGATGAACGACGATAATCAGCAATCGGCGCATAATGTCGATGCATCTGGATCTCTCGTCTCCGACACACATCGCCGGCGCCTTTCCGGGTCTCAAAAGTTGGTCGTAGGAGGTGTCGTTCTCGCGTTATCACTTAGCCTCGTTTGGCTTGGTGGGCGTCAAAGGAAGGAATATGGAAACGCACCGCCGGCAACCATGATTGCTACGAACACCAAGCCATTTCATCCGGCTCCAATTGAGGTTCCGCCTGATCCTCCGGCTGTCCAGGAAGCCGTCCAGCCGACTGCTGTTCCACCAGGACGAAGTGAGCCGGAGCGGCATGAACCGCGCCCGGAAGAAACACCGATTTTTGCGTATACCAGTGGTGATCAAGGGATCAGCAAGCGCGCCAATCAGGGCGAGATTGACCGAAGACACGAAGACACAGGAGAAGACAGGTCCTTGCCGAACGGCGAAGTAGCTACCGAGAACGATCTGTCGATACGCATGAAGCCCACTGAGCTACAGCCTAGCAGGGCTACGCTCTTGCCCCACCCGGACTTCATGGTGACGCAGGGGACGATTATTCCGTGCATCCTACAAACGGCAATCGACACAAATTTGGCAGGTTACGTAAAATGCGTGTTGCCTCAAGATGTTCGTGGAGCAACGAATAATGTCGTGCTTCTCGATCGTGGCACCACCGTTGTAGGCGAAATCCAACGTGGTCTACAGCAGGGTGATGCGCGCGTTTTTGTGCTTTGGGATCGCGCGGAGACGCCCGACCATGCCATGATTTCGCTTGCATCGCCAAGCGCAGACGAACTCGGTCGCTCGGGATTACCGGGCATGGTCGATAACCACTTCTGGCAGCGCTTTAGTGGGGCCATGCTCTTGAGTGTGGTGCAAGGAGCCTTCCAAGCAGCGAGCACCTACGGTAGTAACTCGGGCGGCGGGATGAGCTTCAACAGCTTCCAGAATAACGGTGAACAAACGGCGGACACAGCCCTCAAGGCCACCATCAACATACCGCCAACTTTGAAGAAAAATCAGGGGGACAAGGTCTCCATTTTCGTGGCACGGGACCTCGATTTCTCGGGCATTTACCAGCTTCGCACCACTGCCGGCACGGTGCGGGGACGGGATCGCCGCCCTTAAAGAATTCAACTTTTCGCTTACAGATGGGGATACAATACAAATGGAGGTGGATCCGCAATTACGCTTCCTGCTCAAGCCGATTTTGGAGTGGCTCGACGACTCGAGGACCGAAGAAGTTGCGATAAACCGACCTGGAGAGGCATTTGTACGCCAAGCTGGCATCTTCACCAAATTGCCTCTGCCTCTGTCCTATGATGATCTTGAAGATATCGCTATTTTAGCTGGCGCGCTGAGAAAGCAGGATGTCGGACCACGCAACCCCCTTTGCGCTACTGAACTTCCAGGTGGTGAGCGGCTGCAAATTTGTTTGCCGCCGACCGTCCCATCGGGTACCGTCAGCTTAACGATTCGACGCCCAAGCTCCCGTGTTTCTGGTCTTAGAGAAGTCTCGTCCCGTTACGCTGCTTCGAGGTGGAATCAGTGGCAGACACGAAAAATGCGGCAAGATCAGCATGATGACGCTATCCTTCAGCATTACGACAACGGGGATCTGGAAGCGTTTCTGCACGCGTGCGTCGTTGGTCGACTGACGATGCTGCTTTGCGGCCCCACTGGTAGCGGCAAGACGACGATGAGCAAAACCTTGATCAGCGCTATCCCGCCGCAGGAAAGGCTGATCACCATTGAAGATACGCTCGAACTGGTCATTCCACACGAGAACCACGTAAGGCTACTCTATTCTAAGAATGGGGTTGGGCTGGGTGCCGTGACCGCCGAGCACCTGCTCCAGGCTAGTCTGCGTATGCGACCGGACCGAATACTGCTCGGCGAGATGCGCGACGACGCTGCATGGGCTTATCTGAGTGAAGTCGTCTCAGGGCATCCGGGATCGATTTCCACAATACACGGCGCCAATCCCATTCAAGGTTTCAAAAAGCTGTTTTCACTCGTAAAAAGTAGTACGCAAGGCGCTAGCTTGGAAGATCGCACACTGATTGACATGCTCGCAACGGCCATCGATGTGATCATACCTTTCCATGCCTACGATGACGTCTATGAGGTGGGCGAAATCTGGCTTGCGGCAGAGGCGCGCCGTCGAGGCGAGACCATAGGCGATCTTCTCAATCAATAGTAGTATTCCTTCCACTCAAAATATAACGGGGTTTGTTACAAAATTACATTTGTAGCAAAGCCCAGCAATCTTTGTCATGAAACTGAAACAATTCGTTAGCATTTTTGTCATGCACGGGCCGGGCCGAAATTCTGCCGGAGTTCCCGTATAGTGAGAAAAAATTGACGAGTGGAGTCTAACACATACATCCTTTGCATGCATAGATTCCGTTGAGCTGCAAATTGCTGGCCAGGATCCTAGATTGAAAGGCGAACCGTTGAAGCACGTTCTTGTCATAGATGACGATGTCGCTATGCGTCATCTTATAGTCGAGTACCTTACGGTACATGCCTTTAAGGTGACCGCTGTAGCCGATAGCAAGCAGTTCAATCGCGTGCTCTCTTCCGAGACCGTCGATGTTGCGGTTGTCGATCTTAATTTGGGTCGTGAAGATGGGCTTGAGATCGTTCGCACCCTGGCGACCAAATCAGACGTCCCAATCATAATTATTAGCGGTGATCGCCTTGAGGAGGCGGACAAAGTTGTCGCGCTCGAACTGGGAGCAACCGATTTTATCGCCAAGCCTTTTGGGACCCGCGAATTTCTAGCGCGCATCCGTGTTGCATTGCGCGTGCGGCCCAGCGTCGCGCGAACGAAAGATCGACGCTCATTTTATTTCGCTGACTGGACCCTTAACCTCAGGCAACGCCGTTTGATTTCGGAAGAGGGCGCTGAGGTGAAACTCACGGCAGGTGAGTTTAATCTTTTGGTTGCTTTCCTGGAGAAACCGCGAGACGTCCTATCACGCGAGCAGCTTCTGATCGCCAGTCGAGTGCGCGAGGAGGAGGTATATGACAGAAGTATAGACGTCCTCATATTGAGGCTCCGCCGAAAACTCGAAGAGAACGCAACAAACCCTCAGTTAATCAAGACTGCAAGAGGCGCCGGCTATTTCTTTGACGCTGACGTGAATGTTTCCTATGGAGGCATGATGGCGGCCTGATGCAGGGGTGCCTACCGACTTGGCACCCTGTTCCCAAAGTTAACTGATTGTTCTGGCCGAGTGGCATGGGCCGCTTATACTCCGTACTCCGAGCACATCAGCACTGCGAAGTGGTCGGATAGGTCCTAAAGGTTAGCCTCTAGTCTTCTTCTCTCCAGCGAAGAAAGATGCAAGCGCGGCTGTAGCCAGTTTGTGGCCAAAAGCCCGGGCAGTCTCCAATCCCAACGGATCAAAATGATTGCGAGCGATTTTTAGCAGCGATACCGGGAACATGCGGGAGGTCTGAACGATGATAGATTTTTCGGAAATTGCCTGGGGAACCGCGTAGCTATTCGGGGCCGTGCTAAATGATCCGTCCGCCAACATGTTCTCAAAATCGGCGAGTGCACGGCGCAAGATCATCTGCAGCGCCTTGGAAGCGCTGTACTGCAGAATCAAGTTATCATATATCTTTGATACCTCAGGAGCGGGTGGTCGCGCCGAAAGAAAGACCTGGATCTTTTCCGGCGGCGCAGTCGAACTCAAGGCGTCCGCCGTTAGCATTGATTGCCGATCGGAGTTGTCACGACGCTTGGCGGCGATAGGAGGAGGTGGTCGATCTTCCTGTCCGCCTCTTTCAGGTAACTGCGGTTGCGCCGAGTTTTGCGAGGAACGAGCTGGGATTGGGTGAACGATCTCCGGTCGCGCGGCAGCAAGCCGTCTTGCTTCACCGACAGACAAAGCGGGTTTGCGGATCCCCATCTTCAGTTCCCCAAGGTTTCGCCGATCAATTCTGAAATTGTCACGAGTTCCTCCATCGCAATTCTGAGGTTCCGCTCGAGGAGGCGCATCGTCGGATCATTTGCCGTGTTCAGCAATGTGAGATGCAACATGCCACGCTCCTTCATTGCAGCGAATGCGTCTCTTTCGTGCATTGGAGATTGCACGACAGGCAGGTTCGCCAGCATGTCTGACATCGCGCGTTGCGACGTGGTCAATCGGCCAACCGGGACCCGCTGGCGCAACACGGCGGTCGGGATCACCAAGTTCTCGCTCAGCAGCAGCTCGACGACATAACGGTATGTTGAAAGAGCCTCATCGACATCGAGCGGAGTTAACATTGTGGGGATCAGAAGCAGGTTTGAGCTAGCGATGATTGTGTTGTTGAGCTCGCTCGAACCACCATGCGTATCGGCCAACGCATAGTCAAAATCTTGAAGCTCGGCGTCCTCATAAGCCGCTTCAAGAAGTGACATTTCTTCTGCGGCGTACACCTCGCAGGATGTATCCCAGGTGTTGCTACGCATGGCGTTTTCTTTCCATCGCGTTAAGGGGCGGTTCTCATCGGCATCGAAGAGAGCCACTCTTTTGCCGTCTCTTGCAAAAGCGGCGCAAAGGCCCATGAGCGCCGTGGTCTTGCCGGCGCCTCCTTTAAATGAGCAAAATGTCAGAAGTTTCATGGGTTTATCCTGCCGACGTTGTGAACGAAAGTGCGTTCGTATTTTTGTCTGTATGTGTGGCTGTGTGTATAAAAGAAAACTACCAAGCATATATTTCAATTGCATTGAAAGATAATTGCAAATGTAACTATACAAATCGAACTATGCGCAGGATATTCTTGAATTTATTCCGTTCGAGGCTAGGCTCTGCTGGTCTCGACTGGAGAATTCCACTTCGGAACAAATCCAGATCATTCCGCTTTCTATGGAGCAAGCCATGTCGCAAAGCGAAAAACCGACTTCAAGTGACATTGTCGACCGGCGTGAAGGCCCGAAGATTGAAGGTTTCAAGGTCGTTAGCACTCGTTTGCGATCGGCCGAATATGAGAGCTTCTCCAGCCAAGCCCGTCTGCTAGGGCTCTCCGACAGCATGGCCATAAGAGTTGCGGTCCGCCGCATTGCCGGCTTTCTCGAAATCGATGCAGAGTCTCGTCAGACGATGGAAGCCATACTTCAGTCCATAGGAGCACTCTCAAACAACATTGCCGCGCTACTGTGCGCCTATGCTGAAAATCCGACAACGGATTTAGGGGCTCTGCAAGCTGAACGAAACGCTTTTGGTAAATCGTTCGCTGACCTCGACGGCTTGCTCCGTACCATTTTGTCCGTATCACGGCGAAGGATCGACGGTTGCTCCATGCTGGCGGACGCCTTGCAGAACTGACGTAGCACCTGGCGGGGAATTTGTTGGATGCCCGATCGGTCTCAAGTCATCATCCGCATCGTGCCAGGAGGTGGGACGAAGACCCTCCAACAGATTATCAATCAGTTGGAGTATCTATCCCGGAAGGGCAAGTTGGAGCTGCAGCGCTCGGCCCGGCATCTCGATACTTTCGTACCACCGGATGAAATCCGCGAGCTCGCCCGAAGCTGGGTTCAAGAAACCGGAACTTATCACGAAAGTCAGCCAGACGAGGAAAGGCAACAGGAGTTGACCACCCACATCATTGTAAGCTTCCCTGCCGGTACAAGTCAGGTAGCAGCCTATGCAGCGAGCCGGGAGTGGGCAGACGAGATGTTTGGGTCAGGCTCAGGGGGAGGCCGATACAACTATCTTACAGCCTTTCACATCGATCGCGATCACCCACATCTGCATGTGGTCGTTAATCGTCGCGAACTTTTGGGGCACGGCTGGCTGAAAATATCCCGACGCCACCCCCAACTCAATTACGACGCCTTGCGCATTAAAATGGCCGAGATTTCACTTCGCCATGGCGTCGTCCTCGAGGCGACCAGGCGAGCTGAGCGCGGCATCAGCGATCGGCCGATGACTTTTGCCCAGTATCGACGCCTTGAGCGACAGCAGGCCAATCAAATTCGTTTCGAGGATCCTCATTTCGAACAATTCTCGCCTGGGGGAAACGACCGAGAACCGGATCAATCTTTCAATTCTTCGTACGGTGAGCTACCTCAAAACGTGTCAGAAGGTTCGGAACGAAACGAGTGTCTACAACCGGTGTCTGAAGTGCGTTCCCGCGCACCAGTCGGGTCGAACGGCGACGGCGTGACGCCGAATCGTGTACCGTCTGGAAACGATTCCCGTTCTCAATCCCGCGGCGATGAAGCCTTTGTGGACGATGACAATTTGAGGAACGGCCCTCTCACCATAGCCGGAGACGGCCAGGATCTTGAAGGCCGTTCTGGCACTCATCGTTTGGCAACCGTCACGCACACAACACGCGAAGATGACGTTCGGCAACGACCTCTTCGAAAACGGCCTCGCGGTGATGAGGAAGAGCAGAGCGGCGCAAAACTGACCAGGGTAAACGAAATTCGGACGGGAGTGACAATCACCGACGTACCGGTTGCCCCGGACGATCCGATAAGATCGCCGATACAGCCCCCTGAACCAAATCCGTTGCATGACCCGGGACAGACCAACATCGCTACGGACGGATTGCCTCCGAGAGCCGATCGCCCGCAGCAGCGACAGCCAAATTCTAAGCGTCCTCGTGATGATGACGCCGAGCCGAGCATTCGCAAGCGGTCAAGGGACGGGCGCAGCCAAGGGGATGAGGGAAATAGAAGGTAGAAAAGGATCGATCATGGCAGATGAAGAATTCCGTCGAGACTTGAGCCGCTCCACTACGGTGAACTCGAATTCCTCACGACCATTAATTCCTGGTGGGGCTCGCGACCTTCCAGGTACTTCCACCGGAAATCAACGGCCTGCAACCCATCCCCAGAATACCGCAGAGATACCCCCGGCGAGATCAGCCGAAGCTCCGGCAGGCCAATCAGCGGTCTTTCCGAGGAATAAAGGGTATTTTCGTACGGCCATGCAATACCTGCGGGAGATTGAAATGCAGTCCACTGCCGCAGCGTACCACGAAACGTCGTCGTCACGTTTTGGCAAGGGGCAAACAAAGCGGTTGCGCGAACACGAGCAAACCGGTGACGAAAGTGAATCAGTGGCGAAACGGAATACCAGCTCGGAAAAGCAGGTGGGTACTATTGCCGCGTCTTTGGCTATGAACCATAGCTCGACCGCGACGCCTGCGTCGCAAGGGGCGCACCGGTCTGTAATGGAGCTGGATAATATCGAAGAGGCTGGAGAGAGCGGTACGCAATCTCAGCACGAAATTGCGACGCAACCTGTTGACACACGCGCTTTTGGTTCAAGTCATGAAGTCATCATTCCTGGAGAGGGCCAGCCTGAAGAAACATTCGACAGCGCACCGGATTGGATGGTAGACAGCGGGGATAGCCTTCCTTCGACGGAACAAGGCTTCTCTGGGCCAGGGTTAGATGACCTTGATTTGCTCGCCGACAGCAGTTCGCCGCTCAGTACTCAGGTTGTTCCTGCTGATATAGCCGCTACGAATTTAAGCATTGACGCAGGGTCCACCAGCACCGAAAGCACCCAAATCCTCGCCGACAGTGACTATTTCGACGACGCGACCGAAATCGGTAGCGAAACAGCTTCAGGATTGATCCAAGAAGGTTCCGTTCGATCGCTTGGCTCACCGGAGGAACGCTTCGATGCATTTCCCGAGTTGACCGACGAGGACTTGGCGCAGATTGACGCACTCTTCAGAGCCCCCTCGCCTTCGAGGCGGGATGTTGCGCACACTATTCATGCGGTCAGCTTGGACGATGCCTTCTCACGCGAGGATCTTGCCGCAGGCCACGACGGCTGGCTTACGAATCCTGCGGTCCATCAGGAAACTTCTCGGCAGGAATCGAGCCCACTAGAAACGAAGTCCGACGACTTCCCCGAACTGACCGAGGAGGACCTGGCGCGGATCGACGCACTCTTCGAAGCCCGCTCGACTTCGGCGCGGGATGTTGCACCCGCTGTTCCTGCGGCCCCGTTGGGCGATGTTTTCTCAGGCAAGGATTTTGCTGCGGGCCTCGACGGACTACCTAGAGACCCCGCGGCCCATCAGAGGACTTCGCGGCTGGTGACAAGCCCATCAGAATCGAATTCCAACGACTCCGAATGGACGGACGAAGAGTTAGCGCGGATCGACGCACTCGTCGAGCTGCATTCCAAGAGGCGTCGTTTCGAGCAGGATGTTGCTGGAAAATCTCATAGGCTCAGTCTGAACGAGGCTATCGAGGAGGTTCGTTCGCCCACTACGGTTTCGGGAACGAGCGTCGCCCGGGCGGCACCTATCACGCTCGAAAGCGGAGTATCTGGACTACCGCAGGCTACCCAAGCGGAGCCTTCAGGCTCGGACGTCGCGGGGCCACTGAAGATCGGCAAGGCACCGCGTGTCGATATCCGACGAGATGCTTCGGATAAAGAGAAACAAAAAATCTCGTTAGATTATCAGGTTCAGTCAGAATCTGGCGCATCCTATGTTTACCAGCCGCGACACCCGTCCATTCAAACGATTTTCGATGCTGAACATCTTGGTGACCACCTACTAATTGGGAACGAGCCAATTCCTCCTTGGCCCCACCCGTTGAACCACGTTATGCGCTTTGAAACATGCAAGCAACTATTTGAAAGATTGCGGAAGTGGCCGACTGCGGAGGAGTTGGAAAACAGTGTGATCCTCGTCAAAGCGGATGGCGCGCAAAGATCCTACATGCCGCGAAACCAGCTCCTTTTGCATCTCGGGCCGGAAAAGTATCTGGAACGAATGAACGCGCTCGGTCTCTCCGGAAATGCTTTCAGCGGATTGAAGTCCGGTAGCAAATATTTCTATGATACACCTGCTGGACCACGGATCAGCGAACATGATTATGAGTTCCCGCGACAGGCGGGCGTGCACAATCCGGAGGTGATGGTACAGCATCCTAGCGGAACCTTCTTTTCGTTTTGGCCAAAACTTCTCAGGTTGGAAAGGCTTGCGACAGTAACGGATACGTATGGCGCGGAAAATGTTTGGCTCAAATCGCCAGGCAACGCTTACATGACGCCGGAAACCTATAATTCCAAAGTTGCGAACGGCGCCGAAAACCTTTTTATCGAGTTCATACATCCCACTCGTGTCCACGACCACGTTGGCGAACCTGGAACGTCAAATGCAAAAACTGTCGGTGACCTAACCGAAGATCGCGCGCAACATGCAGACCGGTTAGCAGATCAGTCCATGGGCCGGAGCGGGCATGGCCGTGACGCGCAGCGTGGTACGAGGGCGTTTGAACCGCGGGTGCGGGAAAGCTATGGGCTGTAGATCCAGCTGCCGGTAAACAAATTGGCGTTTCCAATAGGTGAACAAAGCGTGGTTACGTGATGAATTCAGGCAAGTACACGCCATTACGCCTAGCTGTGAGCATAGCATGTTCATTGGCAGCTGGGTTTTGTGCAGCCAGTCTCTATGCAACATTTCGCCATGGCTTTACTGGCGAAACGATGATGACTTTCAGCGTTTTTGCGTTCCTGTATGAGACACCACCTTATTTGGGATACCAAAGCCCTACGTTCTATCGCGGACTTGCCATTATCGTTGCCACGTCGACGCTTGTGTTGCTATGCCAACTATTGTTCTCGATGCGCGATCGCGAACATCACGGCACTGCTCGCTGGGCAGGCTCCGGTGAGATGAAGCACGCCGGCTACCTTCGGCGCTACAGTCACGTCACGGGTCCCATCTTCGGCAAGACCTGTGGACCACGTTGGTTTGGCAGCTACCTGAGCAATGGAGAACAACCTCACAGCCTTGTTGTCGCTCCGACTCGTGCTGGTAAGGGCGTTGGCGTCGTTATCCCGACGTTGCTAACCTTCAAGGGCTCGGTGATTGCTCTGGACGTGAAAGGCGAACTATTTGAACTCACATCGAGGGCGCGTAAATCTAGCGGTGATGCGGTTTTCAAGTTCTCGCCCTTAGATCCAGAGCGGCGAACGCACTGTTACAATCCCGTGCTGGATATTGCCGCGTTGCCGCCCGAACGGCGCTTTACAGAAACGCGCCGCCTCGCTGCGAATCTCATCACAGCCAAAGGCAAGGGAGCCGAAGGTTTCATCGACGGGGCACGGGATCTTTTCGTAGCAGGCATATTGAGTTGCATTGAGCGCGGCACACCAACGATCGGTGCCGTTTACGATCTGTTTGCTCAGCCGGGCGAAAAATACAAACTATTTGCGCAACTCGCGGAGGAAACACAAAACAAAGAGGCTCAGCGCATCTTCGACAATATGGCGGGAAATGACACCAAAATATTGACGTCCTACACATCGGTGCTCGGCGACGGCGGACTCAATCTTTGGGCCGATCCACTCGTTAAAGCGGCTACAAGCCGCTCGGATTTTTCCGTCTACGATCTGCGGCGGAAGAGGACTTGTATTTATCTTTGTGTCAGCCCGAACGATCTCGAAGTCATAGCGCCCTTGATGCGTCTGCTCTTCCAGCAGGTTGTATCAATCCTGCAGCGATCGCTGCCACTTTGGGATGAACGGCACGAAGTTCTGTTTCTCCTCGATGAGTTCAAGCACTTGGGCAAGCTGGAAGCCGTGGAGACGGCAATTACGACGATCGCCGGCTACAAGGGCCGCTTCATGTTTATTATTCAGAGTCTGTCGGCTTTGACAGGAACTTATGATGAGGCTGGTAAGCAAAATTTTCTCAGCAATACGGGTGTCCAGGTATTCATGGCGACTGCTGATGACGAGACGCCGACCTACATTTCTAAGGCTATCGGCGACTACACGTTCCAGGCTCGCTCAACGTCGTACAGCCAAGCGCGCATGTTTGATCATAACATCCAAATCTCCGACCAAGGAGCACCGCTTCTGCGCGCCGAACAGGTCCGCCTACTCGACGACAATTATGAAATAGTCCTTATCAAGGGCCAACCTCCCCTCAAACTGAGAAAAGTGCGATATTATTCGGATCTCATATTGAAGCGGATTTTCGAAAGCCAACAGGGTTCCCTTCCCGAGCCCGCATCTTTGATGCTGCCGGGAGACACAAACCTCTTTGACGGCAAGCTCGGCCAGGGAGCAGCCGATACAACTTTGCAAAAACCGGTGCAGATTGAAGAGAGTGACTATGGAGAGGTCGGTACCCCCCAAAGCAGTACCGTGGCTGATGGAGAGCACAGCGTGTCAATACCAATAGAAGTTCGCCCGGGTTCAAACGGAGTTGGTGACAAGCGGGAGTACAAAGGTGCGGACACCGCAACCTCCGAGACGCTTGCGGAAATTGCTCCAGCTTTTTTGGCGCAGCGCGAACTCCTGGACCAGATCATTTCGCTCCAGCAACGAGGTAGAACGGCTTCCAGCACTTGAAGATCGTTGTGACACCGCATCGGATCGAGTCTTGCTAGCGCCGTCAGATGTTATGTTTCGTGAATGCATTACTACCGCTGAAGGTTGCTGTTTAATGAGATATCGCCATGAAACCGTCGGGAAGCTCGAAAATTGGATTCGCCGAGTGGGCTGAATACTCGCTCGAGGTTAACGCCGGGGTTACGCCTGTCCTTCATCCCAAAGAGCCTTTGAACCGTTTTGCTAGCTCCCCATCTGACGGCCAAACGGATCACCGGGAAAATTCATCTGCGCCATTCTTTTATGAGGGAATGAGACTGGGTGCTGCCGAGCAGTCCGCTTATGAGACATGGGATAGAGCGGACAGGCCCAGTTGGAAAGACCTGATACTGAGCGCTCGCGTGAATGCGATTGACAGTTCCGCTTGGAAATCCGATGTCGGAGAAAGCACCTCTTCGGTTTTTGTCTATGAGGGGGTTCCTCTGGGGGGAGGGGAACGGCGTGCCTACGAGGAATGGGTGGAGCCGGGGCAGCCCAGTTGGCAAGAACTCGTTGTCAACGCGCGTATTGAAGAGCTAGACACCTCTACTTCAATTCCGAATGAGTATAGTCGCCTTCAAGAGGAATTCAGATCCGATGCACCTAAGCGTAAGCGGACAAGCTCGATTGACAAAAAAGACGGTTTCCCTGAACCATTTGAATTTGATGGGATGAGACTCGGCTCACCTGAGCGCGAAGCATATGAGAATTGGAGCAAACCGCAACCACCATCCTGGAAAGACCTGATAGTTGACGCCCGTCTTCAGGCAATCGGCAGTTCTACCTGGCTCAACGAATCAAATGACAGCTCGGTCTTCGAATACGAGGGCGTCCCGCTTGGGGAGGGGGAACGGCTAGCGTATGAAAAATGGCTCGAGCCCGCGCAGCCAGGATGGGAAGACCTCGTTGTGGACGCACGCGTCGCGGAATTGCACTCTGCTTCGATGTCGTGCGAACACGAACGGGGCAAGGACGTTGCTTCCAACGAGTCAGGGCGCATGTCCGGCGCCCCAATTAACGGCAAGCAGGTGTTGCGTGCCTTTGTGTACGATGGAGTTGCGCTCGGAGCAGCCGAGCGCGCTGCGCATGATCGCTGGAGCAAGCCGGACCGACCCACCTGGGAAGATCTTATCATAGACGCACGCCAAGCTGCTATTGAAGGCGATGCCGTTTCGAACCCGGCGATCGGGAAGATACCTTCTTCAGTCTTCGTATATGAGGGAATGTCGCTTGGGGATGCGGAACGTCAGGCGTATGGAAGGTGGAGGCAACTAGCCCAGCCGCGGTGGCAAAATCTGGTGGTGAACGCGCGTCTGGCAGAGCTCGACCCGTCGGCCTGGATTCTCGATGAACATGATCCGTTTGAGGATGGCGAGGCGGTTGCTCCCCCATCGGAAGCAAGCACAGCCAGGAACATCCTTCCCATTTTGGATAATCAACCGGCATCGCGCCGGCCCGGTCTTGCACGTGACGCAGCACAAGAGACGGCTCACGTGCAAAACCCGGCATGTGCACAATTGGAAACAAGGCGCACACTAAATTTCGGGTCCTCTGGACCGGATTCAGACCAAACCGCGATCATCGCCGGCAGTAATCGCCTCGAGGGTGCGAGCAAAGTAAAGCGGCTCGGCACCAAGAGCCACCGAGCCGCCACAGCAACGGCCTATGACGCGATTTCCAGCGCGAATGGATTGTCGTCCGATGAAGGTTGTTTGACGATACAATCCCCTCAGCCAGAAAAAGCCGTGCGCTCGAGAAATGACAATATTGGTACTTATGGAAGTCGGAAAAATGAACGAGCGCGGCTCGCGACCGAGACCGGGAAGTACGAGTCGGAGCATATTTTCGGATTCAAGGTTGTCCACAATACCCTGCGGGCGACAAAAGAGGGCCGGCGGCTGGAAAGGCCGATGCCTGCCTACCTCGAATGCAAGGAGCTTCATCGCCAACATGTTGGCACTGGCAGGAGACGGACCGGACTGATTGGGCGCGGATGGCCAGATGATGCAAGCTATCGCTCAGACCAAAGGGCAACTCTGTCGGACCCTGTTGCGTCTGCGGAGGGTGCGACCGCTTCAAATGGGTATCAGTTGAACCAGCTAGGCTACGCGCATCAACTCGCTAACGATGGTTTGCAAAGTGAATCGCCCAATGGAGTCACCATGCCAATTCAGGTCGCGACAACTAGCTATAACTATACGGTGAGCCGTGATCCTGTCCTTTCACCCCCCAGCAAAGAGCAAGCCCCTCAATTGCTGCACCTTGGACCCCGTGGGCAAACAGAAGCTGTGCTTGCCCGAGAGACCGCATTGACCGGAAGATGGCCAACTCTCGAGCGTGAGCAGCAAGTATACCGGGAGTTTTTGGCTCTATATGACGTCAAGAAGAATCTGGACGCCAAACCACTTGGTATGCGGAAGAAAAAAACCGCCCTTGTTTCTGCGTTGGACCGGACCGCCGGTTTGATAGGCGCGTCACCTTCGAAAGCTCAATCGTCGAGCGCGAAGGACGACAATACCATCCCGCACGACGAGCGAAGAGTCTATGATCCGCGGGATCGAGGCCGTGCGGAGCACCGTGAACGCTGACGGTAGGATCCAGAATGACAATTCATTGTGGCATTCCGACAGACTATCATTCACAGGGGCACCGTTTACTCGGCCACTTTCTCCTGCGGCCTTCTTTGAAAAAGTCGCGCTAACTCCGTGATTTAGCGAGAGTTACATATGAAACGCGATATTCGTTTAATGACTGAGGCTCGGATGGTAGGTTCAACACAAACTCATTTCTATTCGGAGTCTAGATTGTGCCCGAAGAGAGACTGCCGTTGCAAGAGTCTGGAAATACTGTGCACGGTTGATGTTGATTGGACCGCTTGCGTCCCAAGCTGGCTTTCGTCTGAACCGCTTGCCGCCGATAGTCAAGTTCACTTGGCAGGCAATCCGACAATCTCAGGGTGTGACTTACTTTAAGGGACACTTGGTTGAAGAAGCGAGATGGAAACTGCGTACCGGAACAGCCTCGCACCAGGCCATTTGGGACCGTGAAGATGGAGAAAGCTCTAATTTGCGCTCATGAATTTCCGTCCGATGTTTTTAGGTTGGGCTTAGGCCCGGAGCGGCAGGCGCTAGGAACGTCGTAATTTCTGTAGGAGAAACAACGATATGGCAATCATCAAACTAAATGCGAATAAAAACAGGCCTGTCTTGGCGGTTGAGGAGCCGCAAGAAATTCACACAGAGGAGTTGAGCAACAATCACCAGCCGAATGGTTTTACGAGTTTGGATCTCGAAATGATCGAACTGGAGAATTTTGTCCTTCACTGCCCGCTCCCGGAAGAGAACCTAGCTGGCTAAAAGGAGTTAGACGATGAATCCGAAGGCCGACGGCAACGATGAATATATCAATGTGACTGGCGAGCACGACGTCAAAAATGCTGGTGTCGCCGATCTAAAGCGCCAGAGGACAGCGGGCGTGAATTCAAACACGACTTCCGATATTGAGATGACGGGCAGCTACGAAATTCTCACACACGACATCCACGGGAGCCCCACCCACACGGAAGATATCAACTCTCACCTGGATGCGCAGTTGCTCGGCTCTCAGTCAAGCCATGTTTTTAGCAGCGCCCATGACAATCGGTCTGGGGTTGAAAATGAGTTATCCAGCTTGTTCGCGAATATGGCTTTACCAGGCCATGATCGGCGCCCAGACGAGTATATTCTTGTGCGGCAAACCGGACAAGACAGCTTCGCAGGTACTGTTAAAGGTAACCTCGATCATCTGCCCACCAAGGCGGAATTCAATGCGAGCTGCCGGCTCTATAGGGACGGGGTCGGCAACTACTATCCCCCACCCCTCGCATTCGACAAGATTGATGTTCCCGAACAATTGGCTGCAAGCTTGCATAAGCTGGAGCCAAAAGAACGGAGCAAACCGCGTTTTCAATACAAGTTGGAAGTCTGGAACCGAGCTCACGCGGAGATGGGTATCACCGGCACAGAAATTTTTTATCAAACAGACAAGAATATCAAGCTCGATCGAAATTATAAGTTGAGGCCCGAGGATAGATACATACAAACAGAGAAATATGGGCGCAGAGAAATTCAAAAGCGCTACGAGCACGAGTTTCAAGCTGGTTCTCTGTTGCCCGATATTTTAATCAAGACCCCGCAGAATGATATACATTTCTCGTATAGGTTTGCCGGCGACGCTTACGCTAACAAGCGATTTGAGGAATTCGAACGCGCCATCAAAAATAAGTACGGCAGTGATACCGAGATCAAGCTGAAATCCAAGTCTGGCATTATGCATGACTCCAAATATTTGGAATCATGGGAGCGAGGCAGTGCGGATATCCGTTTCGCAGAGTTCGCCGGCGAGAACAGAGCTCACAACAGGCAATTTCCGGCTGCGACTGTGAATATGGGAAGGCAGCCAGATGGGCAGGGAGGGATGACTCGCGATCGTCATGTAAGCGCTGACTACCTATTGCAAAACATGCCCAGTTCCCCTTGGGCGCAAGCCTTGAAAGAGGGAAAGTTGTGGGATCGCGTTCAGGTCCTTGCTCGCGACGGAAACCGTTATATGTCACCTCCCAGACTGGAGTATTCCGACCCGGAACACTTTACCCAGCTGATGGATCGAGTTGGTCTGCCCGTGTCGATGGGTCGGCAAAGTCATGCGAATAGTATCAAGTTTGAGCAGTTTGACGCACAGGCAGCGGTTATTGTTGCAGAGGGCCCGAACTTACGTGACGTTCGAGATTTGTCTTCGGAAAAATTGCAACAACTGTCTCAAAAAGATGTCCTGATAGCGGATCGCAATGAAAAGGGTCAGAGAACTGGCACTTACACTAGTGTTGCGGAATATGAGCGCCTGATGATGAAATTGCCGAACGACGCAGCGCAGCTTCTCGCTGAACCGTCCGATAGATATTCACGTGCTTTTGTCCGGCCAGAGCCAGCATTGCCACCCATCAGTGACAGCCGGCGGAGTTACGAAAGCCGGCCGCGTGGTCCAACCGTAAACAGTCTGTAGGTTTCCTGCTAGCACGTCAGTGACGAAGCCCACTAGTTCAAACATGCCAATGAAAGGGTTCAACAATGGTCGACACGACGAAAAAAAGTGTCGCGAAGTCGCTTACGGCTGACATGCGCCGTTCTGCTAAGCGGCTTTCTGAGCAAACGCGTAAGGCGTTACTTACTGAAGAGGAGGCAACAAGGACGCTAGCCCGGTTCGAAACCCCGGACCAGAAGCGAAAATATGCCGCCGACATGCAGATAATCGACAAGCTGGACGCCGGCTTTCGAGGCGAAATAAGTTATAAAATGCTTGGAAATAAACGGCTTCGGGTCGACAGCCCAGACGAATTAACGCGCGAGCATGGTATACTAAGAAAAACGAAGAAAGTTCTGAAGCGTAACGCAGAAACCGGCGATATTTACTTGGGTCTTCACGAAAAGAAGACCTGGAGAAGCGTTAGCAGCCATCTCTATGCCGAGGACGGTACACTTCGCGCGAAGCTTGTGAAATACAAACACGGACGCTTTGAGGAAAAATGGGAACGAGACGAAAATGGCCTGCTGATCCGTACGCGGCATGTCAACCGAAATAGGCTTTTTCAACCGATTTCCGAGAAGGTGAGCGCACCCTATCGGAGCGGACCGGAAAACCGGGTCTTTCGTGAACTAACCCGTCAAAAAGGTTCCAAGCAGGAAATTTTTGAGCGGGACGACAAAGGCAACCTCGAGCTCGTCGGCAGCAAACGTCTCGGATTTTCGAAGAATTTAACGAAAGCCGCGGACCGTCAAACTTCTCGGACGACGATTCGAAAACTTGGTGGCGCATTCAGCAAATCTTATAGCTCCCTCCTAGACAAGGAGGGCAACGAACTTGGCCGGGATATATCAAGTCACCGCCGGCTCTTCAATAAGCGATCGGCCGTCTACGATGATGCCAGCGGGCAATTGAAGAGCACCAAGCATACCTTCGGTAAGATCTACAAGAGTGAAACAGCGTATTTGAACGCTGATGTCAAAAAAGTCTCAAAAAAGATACTTGGCGTGACGGTTCGTCGCAAACTGACGGCGCTAAGTGAACAAGAACATGACGCTCAGAAGCTGCGCAATTTGGAATCCATTGAGCATAGGAAGGCTTGGCAGAAGCGCGCAGTTATCCCCATATCGCCTCTACGGGAGGCGGCAAATGTGCATTTAGCGCCGCAGTCGTATCCGGTCAGTTTTGTTGGAGGCGGCCGTCGTGACGAGGCCGAAACTAAGGTTGTGCCTGCACAAGGCCAACCAATTGATGCCGTTGTACAAACGTCACCCTTGTTTCGCCAACCGAACTCAGAGCGACAGGTCAATTCTCAAACACCACCTCCGTTGTCAAATGTGCGTCTCTCAGACCCAGCTTTTCGAGCGGAAGGGGCTAAGTCGTACAAAGAGCCACTGGCGATCAATCTCCAGCGTGATAATGAAAGGGAAATGCAAGAAGAAAAAAACCTCAGTGAGAGGCCGGGACATCTCTTCCTGTCAAACCGGCCAATAACAGAGATGTCGTTTCCGGGATCCCCGGAAAGAACAAGGGTGTTAGGCTCGCGGAGGGCCTCGCTAAACCCATCCGCCGATCAGAAATT
The DNA here is from genome assembly GCF_017741935.1 of Rhizobium sp. 16-449-1b. Lineage (GTDB taxonomy): Bacteria > Pseudomonadota > Alphaproteobacteria > Rhizobiales > Rhizobiaceae > Rhizobium. The sequence goes on from NZ_JAGHMH010000010.1 coordinate 133,818, forward strand.
CTCGGTCGATAGAGCGAATTCCCAACCACAGCCGGTGTCTTCATCCCCGATCAATAATCATCAGTCGGATCCAAACGACCAAGAGCTCCTGAGTTTCCTGCATAGTGTACCAGTCCCACCGCCGTTGGAAGTACATGCCGCACCAGGCGGGCGCATTCAGGACAGCTTCCGTGAAGCTTCCAGAGACAGTCTGGTGGGAACGAGTTCAGCGCCGGGGAGTGTAGTCGATGAACATTTTCAAGGGCCTTTGGAACGCGATCATTCGACCATTACAACAAGCGAGCGCTTTGATCCGCAGTCATTGTTTGGCGAACCGGGCTTGTCGCACGTCTCAGAAGGCCGGCCAGAACTTTCGACGGAACGCGACCATTTGACAGATTCGGAACAGCAAGCCTTACTGAATGAATTGCTTGGTGTTCCATTACCGGGTCCTTTGCCGAAGGCGGATAACGAGCGATCGAGGGTTTTGGAAAGATCACGGAACCGAGAGCGCTCCATGTCAGGAGGGCTTTCACTTTAGAATAGATATACCGTTCACATACATCTGGCATCCACCCATTGTCTTGATTGAAACAGACAAAGCCATGCGGAACACGCCACTTTGAAGCGATGCTCGAGAAATTGTTGAGAGCGTAGGACATCGTGATGAAACGCAATCGTGACATCCCGCTGCAGGACTTCGACGCATCGCAGGCGACTCGGCGAGAAATTTTTGCGCCGCCCGCGATGCACTTGTATTGGGCCACGAGCTCCAAGGGAGCAATGCCATGAGTGTTTCATCGAAGCCCACCTGCCGTATTGTGCGGCCCGGCAGCACCTATGCCGGAAAACAGGGCCTCAGCTATTTCAAGGGGATTGCCGCCGAGACAGTGGGCTCGACGGAGATCTGCATGCATCTTCTGACGATTCAGCCGGGCGCCCGCGCCAAGGCGCTTCTTCATGCCTCGCATGAGACTCCATCAACGCGGCTGGAAGAGCACCTCATCGTGCATGAGGGTGAGATGTTCTATATTTCCGGCCAGCATCGCGGGCATCTTCCCGCAAACCTCAGCGATGGGCTGGCGACACCGGCCCGCACCGACCCGAACAAGGTGGAAAAGCCTGGTCCCGCTGCCGGATTTGGAGCGGCATGTAGCGCGCTGAGCAGCCGATATGCCGATTGAACTAAACCTCTAGCCGCGGAGTTGGCGCGTGGTTTACCTGATGCTCTGCCTGAGGGAATTTGGTTTTTCGCAACCCAGCCTCAAGATAGGTAATCGAGGTGGCTGAGATGACCTCTCTCCGTCGCCGGATGACCGAGGACATGACGGTCCACAATCATTACCGGCCATACATCAATGATGTCTTTATGAAGTCGTAGCCGCCATTTCGGCTGATCACTGGCTCGGCTCGGCCTGAACGTATCCCTTACCTTCCAGGTCCATCTTTCTTCTAGTCGCCACGTGTCTGGCTTTCCGGTTGTGCGTGTGTGAGCGATATCGCTCATAACAGCTATTGGTTCTTGGCGTTCGCTGTGTTCCCTCGCTAATCGCCGTGCCGGGAACGCGTCCAAAGCCCTTACTCCACTGGAAAAACGTGTCATAAATCCTTCATTTGACGAAGATCTATTTCGCTCATACGTTGATTGATGTCGATCATTTCGAAGAAAGGAAGCGTCGGTGCTCAATGCGGCTCAGGATCGCCAAGCCAAAATCATAGAGCTGCTGCGTGAGGAGTCGTTCCTGCCGATCGGCAGGCTCACTGAACACTTCCAGATCTCGGTAGCGACGGCTCGGCGTGACTTGGGCGAACTCGAAGAAGTCGGACTCCTGCGGAGGACACACGGCGGCGCTGTTGGCATCAACCAAGTAGCCCAAGACAAGACGAATGCGGCTCGTGCCGTTTGGAACCAACCGCAGAAAGTAGCTATCGCTTCTGTGGTCTCCGGAATGATTGTCGATGGCGACACGGTGCTCTTGGATGCCGGCACGACCGCGCTGGAAGTTGCAAAGAAGTTAGTCGGCCGTAAAAGCCTCACGCTGATATCGAATGGGCTCGACATTGTTGCGGAACTCGCCCGTGTCGAGGGCCAGAGCATCTATTCCGTAGGCGGCGAGTACTCCGAGACGAACCGCTCCTTCCGTGGTCCGCTGGCTGAACATTTCATTCGCCAATTCAACGTCGACAAACTCATCCTCAATGCAGCGTCCATCGATGTCGACCGCGGAGTGATCTGCACCTCCACTCCGGTCAACGCGAGCATCGCCCGCGTCATGATGGAAGTGTCCCGGCGCACCATCGTCGTCGCGGACCATTCGAAGTTCACGAAGTCCAGTCTTTCGGTCATTGGAAAGATCGAGGATGTCGGCGTCGTCGTGACCGACGCCGGCATAAAATCGATTATCGACGCAGCCCCCGAAAAGCTGCGGAAAAAGTTCGTCATCGCGAACTAGGCACACCCCCATACCCGTCAACAGCATCTTGCCAAGCAGGAGACAACAGATGCTTTCGCCCAGCCGTAGGAACTTCATCATCGGAGCAAGCGTCGCAGCGCTTGCATCCACCACCAGCCTCAAATTTGCATTTGCACAGGAACGCCGTGCGCTGCGCATTGGCGTAAATGGCCTTCCCGCGACGCTGGAGCCGGTCAACGCAATCAGCAACGTCGGCCCCAGGATCGTCAATCAGATCTTCGACACACTGATCGTGCGTGATTTCTTCGGTGACAGTGCGCCGGGCAACGGCATTAACCTGATCCCCGCGCTCGCCGAGAGCTGGGAACGCATCGATGATAACGCCGTCCGCTTCAAGCTTCGGCAGAAGGTCATGTTCCACAATGGCGCGGAAATGACGGCCGACGACGTCGCATACACGTTCTCTTCGGAGCGTCTGTGGGGTCCGGAAGCGATCAAGACGATACCACTCGGCAATGCCTATTCGCTCGAGTTCGACGAGCCCGTTGTCGAAGACAAATACACGGTCGTTCTTCGCACGAAGACGCCAAGTCATTTGACGGAAAGCTACGTGGCGTCCTGGATGGGCCGCATTGTTCCCAAGGACTACTACAAGAGCCTGGGACCAGTCGGTTTCGGTAGCAAGCCGATCGGAACCGGTCCTTACAAGTTCGTCGAACTCGTCGCCGGCGATCGTGTTGTCCTCGAAGCGAATGACGTCTACTGGGGTGCGAAGCCGATGGCTTCGAAGATCACCTACCAGCTCGTGGCAGAGCCCGCCACCCGCGTCGCCGGCCTGATCAGCGGCGAGTACGACATCGTGACGACGCTGACACCTGACGACATGGACCTGATCAACGGTTATTCCGACCTGGAAACGCGTGGAAACGTTGTCGAGAACTTCCACATGTTCACCTTCAACATGAACCAGCCCGTCTTCAAGTCGAAGGAGCTGCGTCGGGCGCTCGCGCTGGCTGTCAACCGCCCGATCATGGTCGAGTCCCTCTGGAAGAACAAAGCCACGATCCCGCGCGGTTTCAACTTCCCGAACTACGGCAAGACCTTCGATCCGGATCGCCGGCCACTGGACTACAACATCGAGGAAGCTAAGCGGCTGGTGAAGGAAAGCGGCTACGACGGCACGCCGATCACCTACCACACGATGGGCAACTATTACGCTAACGCAGTTCCGGCGTTGATGATGATGATCGAAATGTGGAAGCAGATCGGTGTCAACGTGGTGCCCAAGATCTATGCCCCGGGCGCGGCTCCCAAGGATCCGGACAGCTACATCCGCAACTGGTCGAATGGCCAGTGGATGACCGATGCGTGGGCCACCATGGTCTGCGAGTTCGGACCTAAGGGCCAGGTTCAGAAGCGTTGGGGATGGCAGGCTCCGGCGGAGTTCAACGAGCTCTGTGTGAAGGTGTCACAGTTGCCGGATGGCAAGGAGCGCTTCGAAGCCTACAACCGGATGCGCGATATCTTCGAAGAGGAAGCGCCCGCTGTCATTCTCTACCAGCCCTTCGACGTTTATGCCGCTCGCAAGGACGTCAACTGGAAGCCCATCAGCTTCGAAATGATGGAGTTCCGAAACAACCTCAGCTTCTCGTAGCGGCACCCAATGTGATGGCGGTGCGCATTCGTGTGCACCGCTTCAGGGAGACAGTCCATGGCCAAGCTTCTGACCGTTCAAGATCTCGTCGTCGAGGTCCCGGCTCGCAAAATAAAGATCATCGACGGCATCAGCTTCTCCCTGGATGCCGGGCAGACGCTGGGACTTGTGGGCGAGTCCGGCTGCGGAAAGAGCATGACCTGCTATGCCATCGCGAACATGCTTCCACGCGGCATTGCCCGCACCGGGGGGACCGTGAGGTTCGAACGTGATCAAAACACTTCCTCCCATTCGAAGGATCCGACGATCGCGATGATCTTCCAAGATCCGACGAGCAGCCTCAATCCGGTTCACACAATTGGCTATTATCTGGAAACTGCCCTATCGCGCCATCAGGGCCTAAAGGGAAGTGACGCCCGGCTCGAGGCAATGCGCTTGCTGGAACGGGTGGGAATTGATCGTGCCAAAAGCCGACTGCGCGCCTATCCGCATCAGTTCTCGGGCGGCATGAACCAGCGAGTGATGATTGCACATGCTCTCGCGGCAAAGCCCCAGCTACTGATCGCCGACGAACCGACAACGGCGCTGGACGTGACGATGCAGGCACAGATCCTGCATCTGCTCGAAGAGCTCAGGGCCGAGACAGGGATGGCTTTGATGATCGTGTCCCACGACCTCGGTGTCATTGCGCGCCTCGCGGACCGGGCGGCAGTGATGTATTGCGGCAAGATCGTCGAGACCGCTCCTGTGACGGAACTCCTCCAGCGACCGGCGCATCCCTACGCCCGTGCGCTTATCGACTGCATGCCGAGTATCGATCCCGATGATCTCGATCCTCCCATCCCGATACCGGGATCGGTGCCTCTCCTTGATAGCCTTCCGGAGGGATGTCATTTCCATCCGCGCTGTTCGCGCGCGAGCGGAGAATGTTCCGTTCGTTTCCCAGCGCCTGCCGACATCGGTCTCGTCCACGAGGCTTCCTGCTATCATCCGGTGGTCGCATGAACACGCCTCTGCTCCAAACCCGTGATCTCACCAAGGCCTTCCGTCACAAGACCGGGTTCTTCGCCAAATCTGAGAGCCCGCTTGCTGCAAACTCCATCACATTCGAGCTCTCGCAACGGGAGCGTATCGGCGTCGTCGGTGAGTCGGGCAGCGGCAAGTCCACGCTCGGTCGCCTCCTCCTCGGGCTGACGCCCCCAACAAGCGGCGACGTATGGTTCGAGGGTGTCAATCACAGGGATCGCAGCGGACAGGAGTGGACGAAGTTTCGTATCCGCACATCGCTGGTTCAGCAGAACCCGTTGTCCGCCCTGAACCCGCAGATGACAATTGGCCAACAAATCACCGAAGGCCTTCTGGTCCACCGCATCGCAGATCGCGCCGGTGCGTATGAACGTGCGGCCGTGATGCTCGAAAGGGTCGGTCTCTCCAGCGCGATGATGGACCGCTATCCCCATCAGATGTCGGGTGGCCAGAGGCAGCGCGTTGTTATCGCTCGCGCCCTGATCCTGGATCCGAAGTTGGTCATTTTCGACGAGGCGGTGTCGGCACTGGACGTATCGGTACAGGCACAGGTCGTGGCACTTCTACGCTCGCTTTGGCAGGAACTCGATCTGGCCTACGTCTTCATCACGCACGACCTGCGTATTGTGCGCCACCTCGTGGACCGCATCGCTGTCATGTATCTCGGGCGGGTGGTTGAGATTGGGGACATCAAGTCCGTCTACGAATGGCCACGGCATCCCTATACCAGGGCTTTGCTCGCCTCAGTCCCGACTATGGATCCGAGCGTGCGCAACGTCGAGCCGCCGATCAAGGGAGAGCTCGATGCTACGAAAATAGCCCAAGGCTGCGGCTTCCGGTCACGCTGTCCGTTCGCAATCGACAGATGTTCGACGGATACACCTGAACTGAGAACGGTTGGCCGGCAGCAGGCCGCGTGCCACCTCGCTGAAGAGTTTCCACGATCGATCGCCGCCCCGCAGCGAAAGGAACTGGCGCTATGACATCGTTCATCCTCGCCCGGATCCTGAGAGCGTTGGTGGTCCTCGTCTTCACTGTCACGCTCGTTTTCGTCGTCCTGAGACTGAGTGGCGATCCCGCTCAGCAAATGCTGTCGGACAACGCCGGCCCGGATGCTCTTGCCGCTTTCAATGCCAAGTGGGGCCTCGATCGGTCGATACCGGAGCAATACCTGATCTACGTCGCCAATGCATCGCGGGGCGATTTCGGGATTTCGTTCGCCGACGGGCGCGAAGTCTTCACCGTCGTCAGCGAGAGGCTACCGAAGACGCTTCTCGTCACCGTGTCGGCATTCCTTCTGAGCATCCTGATCGGTGTTCCCGCCGGCATCCTTGCGGCGGTCCGACGGGAATCGGCGGTCGACAAGGGTGTGATGGCGGGCGCGGTGCTTGGCTACAGCATTCCCAATTTCCTGCTGGGTCTTGTGTTCATCTTCGTATTCGCTGTGTGGTTACGCATACTTCCGAGCTCAGGCAGCACCACGTGGAGACATGCGATCCTACCGATCGCGACGTTTGCTCTATTCAACGCTGCTGCTATCGCGCGGTTTATGCGCTCGACGTTGATCGATGTTCTCGGCCAGCCCTATATCGCTGCCGCGCGCGCTGACGGTATTCCCAGTTGGGAGATCATTCTGCGTCACGCATTGCCGAATGCAGCTATCCCCATGGTCACGACACTGGGCTTTACCGCCAGCGGCCTGCTTGGCGGTTCTGCGCTGATCGAGCCCGTTTTTGCATGGCCGGGGCTCGGCAGCGGCTTCGTCAGTGCCACGAGCACGGGAGACCTCCCGGTGGTTCAGGCGATGATCGTCCTGTTCACCGCGTTCATGGTCACAATCAACCTGACCGTCGATGTCCTATACGCGGTCCTCAATCCGAAAATCAGGAAGCACTGACATGGCGATTGCGACAACCTCCCGTATCTTCCGTGGCTCGATATCGGCACCCTTCCGCCGAATGCCTGCGAGCATCGCGCTGTGTTGCCTATGGATCGGGATAGTCGCGTTCATCGGCGTGACCGCGCGATGGTTGGCGCCCTTCGACTATCTCAGCCAGGATCCACTCGCCCGGTTTGCCCGACCCTTCGTATCGGCCAGCCATTTGCTGGGGACCGATTACCTGGGTCGTGATGTGATCAGCAATCTCCTGATCGCCACTCAGACGACCTTGATGATCGCCATCATCGGTTCGGTGATATGCGCTCTGATCGGAACGAGCGTCGGTCTGGTCGCAGCCCATTTCGGCGGCTGGGTCGACAATGTGGTCATGGGCTTTTCCGACGCGATGGCATCGGTACCCTTCATCATCATCGCGCTTGGCGTGCTGGCCTTGCTTGGTTCCAGCCCGCTGTTGTTCGTCTTCCTCGTTGGCTTCGCCAACTGGGAACGATATGCGCGGCTCACCCGCGGCCTTGTCATCAGTGCGAAGGAAGAGGGCTATGCGGAAGCAGCCCGGATTGTCGGGGTTCCAGCTCGCCGCATCTACCTTCGCCACATGCTGCCAAACATAGCTGGTCCGCTGATCGTTCAGTTCACCGTGAACTTCCCGGAAATCATCCTTCTCGAAAGCGGGTTGAGCTTTCTCGGACTGGGCATTCAACCGCCGGCCACCAGCCTTGGTCTCATGGTCGCCGATGGCCGCAATTACTTGGCGATCGCCTGGTGGCTCTCCGCCTTCCCGGGCGCGGTCATTGTGCTGACGACCCTCTCCATCAGCCTCCTGGGCGACTATCTACGCGATCGGCTCGATGCGCGGCTCCGTTAAACGAAAGGAAACAGAATGAATCCGTTGAGAATGACCATAGAGAACATGCGGCTTGGAGGGCATCGAGGCCATAGCGCGGGAGCGCCGGAGAACACTCTTGCTGCATTCAGAAAGGCATTTGAATACGCCGGGCCTCTCGCGACCTGCGAGACGGATCTCAGCATAACGAGCGACGGCGAGCTTATCCTGATGCACGACAAAACTGTCGACCGGACCACTGATGGACACGGTGTCGTACAGAAGATGACCTATTCGGAACTGTCGAAGCTGGATGCGGGTAGCTGGTTCAGCGACGAGTTCGCAGGAGAGCGTGTCCCAAGGCTCAGGGAGGCGCTGCAACTCGCTCGTGAGCTTGGCATCATCTACCAGGTCGAGCTCAAGATCTACGATCAGAACGAAGTGTTTTTCCCAAAACTGCGTGCACTCATCGATGAACTGGGTTGCGCCGATCTCATGCAGTTCTCCTCGTTCGATTACGTCCAACTGAAGGCCGTAAAAGAAGCCATTCCCGAGGTGCCGACCGTCGGTCTGATGCACTCTCGTCTGATCGATCCCGCGGCCGTTGCGCGGCAGGCCAATCTCGATGCCATGAACATCGAAGTCTATCACTTCGCCAGTGGCGAGGCGCGTCAGCTCCATGAAGAAGGCCTCGCCGCGTTTACCTACCTGCCGGCCGGATACCACGAAAAGCTCATGCAGTATGGCGTCGACATCGAATCCCAGGTCATTCAATGGGTTCGTGAGGGCCAGTTGGACCAGCTCCTTGGCGACGACGTTGCACAGGTGACCAGACTAAGGGACAGAGCCCGTGGCTGATATTCGATCGTCATCTAGACCAACACGGCCTCTCGAGGCAGTGGTGGAAGAAATCGCCAGGGAGGCCGGCAAACTGGCCCTCAGCCACTTCCATTCGTTGGCAAGCCTCCCGGTTGAGAGCAAGGGTCACCTCGACCTCGTTACCGAAGCAGACAAGAAGGTCGAGGAGTTCTTGATAGCCCGCCTGCGGGAAGTCTTCCCGGACGACGGTGTGTTCGGCGAAGAAGGCGGAGAAATTTCCGGCAGCTCCGGCAGGATCTGGGTCATCGATCCCATCGACGGAACATTCAATTTCGTACGCGGTAGCCAGAATTGGGCGGTCTCGATCGGTCTCTACGAAAACCGCCGACCATCGTTTGGCGTCATCCATGCTCCGGCGAGGGATCTGACCATCGTCGGGGGAAAGACCATCCCGACCCAGCTCAACGGTAAGCCTCTCAAGGCACTTCCCGCTTTGGACATGTCGCGCGCCTCCACGGGCTTCAGCTTTCATCCATCCGTATCAACGGCTGACCGCTTGGAGGTGATACGATTCATCTCGGATGATCTGGGAATTAGTTTCCGCTTCTGCGGAGCGGCCACGATTTCCTTGATCGAAGTGGCGATGGGCGAGACAGATGGCTACGTCTCGGTCGGAGATTCAACTTGGGACGTCATGGCGGCGCTTCCCATTCTTGCCAATCTCGGTGTCTCCCATACGATTGATTGGGACAGGATCAATTTGCAGGCCAAGCTTCGGTTCGCTTGCGGAAGCAACGCCTTTCTGGAGAAGGTCAGACCTTTGCTGGAGAAAATGGCGATGGCTGCTTAATACGACGCTGCGCTATCAGAAGAGCTCGAACGCTGGCAGATCCAGAGGCGAACCAATGCACGGCGATGTGTCTGCGATCAATCGATATTGTTGGACGGCGATCTTGAGGCTCTCCTCTCACGGCCGCGAGGACTGGGCGTTGGGCAATCCACAAGGGAGGGCTAATCCATAAGAAGAAGCCGCATCCGGTTGTTGTACGGCAGGAGGCAGGCAGGGGAAGAAGCAGAAGCGGCGACCGTGGCGCCGACGGGCAAGCGGCGGCCTGCATCGCGCTCGACGTTTCGCCAGGCGCGGCCACAGCTTGATGGCCTGGCCGTCTGCGGAACAGGCGAATTTGTAGGTCGTCTGATAATTGACGCAGATCGGGTGGCGCTCCAGCCGCATGCGGTCGGCAATCTGCTGTGGCGACCAGTCATGCATGATCCGCTCGATCACCGTTTGACGCACATCGGAGAATCAGTCGAGCTTGTGCAGCTTGGCTCTGCGCTCACGTGCCATCTCGCTGGCAGTCACGCATAGCCGCTCAGATCCGGCATCTGCGGATCCTCAAAAACATTCCGCTTGAGCTCGCGGAAAATCGTCGAACGATGCCGGCCGAGCTTCTCGGCCATGACTGTGGCGCTCATGGCCAGCCGCTCGCCAGCGGCGTCCATCCATGCCGATCTGGGAGTAGGCACATCTCACGAGCATTCCTTGCGCGTGGTAACCCATTGGTTTCTATCGAAAGTCGCACTCCGTCCTTGAATCACCCACTAATGCGGACTCTGGGATGATGGAATCGGCCGGCTTTGTCGTCGACGAGCAATGCGATCTTGAAATGATCGAGCGCACCATGGCGGACGAGCTAACACGCGCCCGCTGCGCCTCGACCTACAGAAGAATGCATTTGCGGAACGCCACGATGACGTCACCCAGCGCAATGACAACTCCATTCCTATGCGAGCTCAAGATGCTGGCTTGATGGCGGCGGTGGCAGGATATATGCTTTTGTAATCGCCAGAGAATGCGACATCATTTGAGACCTTCCACACTCTACTCTTTACCAAGGTTGCCCGACATTTCTGGCTAACTTTTTCTGTAGTGTGTATTTCATTCAGTGGTGTTGTACCAAGAAACGTAGAATTCAACATGATTGGATGTAGTATAAGATAGTGTATTTACAAAACCATTAGGCTTTTGGAGAAACATTATTCTCGTGCAATTGATTATATGCCAATATTTATAGGAGAAATAGCATATTACTATTTCAGAAATCGATAATAGAGTGTTAAGACAATTACAACAATCATCACACTGTAACTGAAATTACAAACGCCAAATAGCGCCGTGGGGCACTATTAGTGGAAACAATTATTCGAATTTTTTAAAACCTATGACATCGAGATGTGGGCAGCGATGATCAACATTCCGGTGGATATCTCGTTTACGCCACTCCCAGACTGCCATGTCATCCTCAGGGCGGTCTGAGATAACCCAATCGGCCATCGCCGCTGCATTGCCCGGCGTTCCATAACCACGACGAATGTGTTTTCGTTCATCTGTCTCGCGCTTCACTGCCCTCCCTGTCATGAAGTCGATGCCATACTCTGCTCTACCGCCATGTTCCAGTTGGTCAGAGAAATCGTAAGACCTCGTTACGGCCATCAGCTTAAGGCAAGGATGCATCTTTCGCACATCAGGGTCCTCCTTCACGTAATAGGCAAGGCGAACCGCGGCGTGATCTTCGTTGAACGCTCTGATCACTTCCGGATTCGTGCACTGACCCAATTGGTCACTTTTTACCCCAGCGAACACAATATGAACCGCAACGATCCTCATCGTCTGCTTGAGAATTGAATCGATCCAGGCCCGTCCAGCTGCATAAAGGTCCTCAACCGCGAGGTCGTCGAGATGGAGTAACTTCGCTAACCTAGGAAGCTCGTGGGGAAAAATCGCCGGCATCAGTGCAATGGTTTGCCGCCAGTCAGGTGCTGGGTCGGCACCTTTAACGGCATCGACGAACGAGTCGCCGTCGGAGTACTTAAATGTATAGAAGAGTAGCACCACTCGTTGATGATATCTCGGACGATGGCTGAGCCAAGCAGTAATAATGTGGGCTTCAAATTGGCGACCATCCAAAAAGACGGTCGCAACCGGATTAACCTTGAAAACGTTGTCGAGGAGAGGCTCAAGAAATGGAACGAAGTCGTTCGTGACGACGTATGAATCGCTAATTCTGCCCTCTGAAATCTCGCGAATGATTACCGGCACGTTCTCGATCTCACGATAGGGCATCTCCCGGATCGGTTTGTCTGGCAAAGTGGTGACACGCCACAAGTTGAATTCATGCGATACAATGGGCATATTGTCCCGAGTAAGCGCAACATCCAATTCGCAGAGATTCCGGTTACCTTCTCCCAGCGCAGTCAGGATCGAAGTTTCGGTACATTCCTGCACACCTTTCCCTAGGTTGTACATTCCGCGGTGTTCTATCACTTGAAGAGGCAATGGTTCGTGGAGCCGTTGAAGAAGATTCGCCACCGAATGTCGTTCAAGAACGTCCTCGGAGGTGACGCCCGGTGGGAGATCCCACTGGAGTTTCCACTCAGGCCACCCCTTCTCTTTCAGGGAAGACGGTTTGCGCTGACAAAGGTGTGGCATAGCAACATCAGCAGTTATCGATGAAGAACTTCCATCCATGTGAGCCCTTCGAAGGAATGGAGATTGAATTGAAATTTCGAAGAATTCGATGAGCTTGAAAGTGATGTTAATTCGGAAGCTGGCGGTGAAAATTATATCTCTGCGTTTGTTTAGAAATAAGGCAAATATATAGTATATTAAGAAATAGCTGTTGCATCTAAGATCAATACCAATATTATATATTGGTGATAGGTGTCATGCGAACTAAAAAATTTAATATCAATTAATTGAAGTCGCTGGTGGCGCGCATATCGAGCATATGGATAGAATATTTCCTGCATTTTAGGAAATAAGACGTGCCAGAATCGACTGGCAATTTTAAAATACGTGACAACTATACAAATTTATTTTATTTCATAAAGGCAATTATTTAAATACATCAAGTTGCAAGATGACGACAACAGCTTCTCTCAATGGCGAATGAAACCACTACAGACTGTTCAGATGTGATTTACAGAGCAGGGCCAGTGGATCGAGAAACGTCATCAGTCTCTGAGATCGGAAGAAGCTCTCCAAGTTCGCCAATAGTAGCAGCAAGCGCATCCTCACTAGGAATAACGAAGACGTTTGGTCCACCGGGCTTGGTGTCTGCAGTGCCTACCCAGAACGCGATGCCGTTTTCCTTGTTGCCAACGGCGGTCAGCAAATCTCTATCGTTTTCACCGTTGCCGCACGCGATATGAAATCCGATCTTATGAGGGAGTAGATTGACATAAGCGAAATAGCCGTCGCGTTTGCCGGGCGTTTCCTTGGGCATGAGACAATGACCCTCCGACACTGCGACTGCCCGGAAAGCACGTCTTGAAGGATCATCAATGCGCGAAAGAAGCGATGAAAGCAGATCTCCGGCTGATTGGTAACTTAGATGGGAGTCCCACATCTGACAGCCGTAGAAATGCTCCATTGGAATGTTGCGGATTCCGGGAGTGTTGCCGAGGTTGCTCTCCATAACCATGTGGACAGGCTCCCAATTGGGTGGGGGAACTGATTCAAGACGTTTACCTTCGAAGATTGTGACCGTCCCGTCGTTTCCTTGAAAGCCAATACCCGGAATTGCTTTAAAGGGCGAGCTAGCGATCTCGCCGCCGTGACGAGCGGAAGTGAGCAATAGGTAGTGCCCCTTACCGGCAATCTTGGACAAATTGTCGATGATATTGATGGCAGGATTAATTTCCCAGCAGTGACGGCTCCGATCTTGTTTGAATGTGGTGCCATCGCCATCAAATGCGAGTAGGGCTCTGAGAGCCGGATCCGCAAGATGGCGTTGGAGACGTTCGGCGATATCGGGAATGAGATAGCCAAGTAACATATCGGGAGCGATGTGGGTAAATAGGCCACGCAAAGAAGCCTTTAAATGCATGCAGCAGGAAGGAGTTGACTTTATTGGATAGAGAAACCTCTTACTTAATGATGCGTTGTCCTGTCATTATTATTGTGGCCCACAACTATGACATATAGTTGCGTACAGAGGAGAGCTGTATTATCTGTTGACTTAATACGGAACAACAAATCCTCTCCCTTTTTTCCCAAGATCTTGCCCTTTTCTTCCCCGTTATCATGCCTGCCAGTGATGCAGCTTGCGCCGCCGCCGTCGCGTTCCCTGAAGGAGACTGGAAGGGAGAACTCGCTGCGCTGCAGGTTTTGCATGACCCTGTTGAGGTGCTTAAAACCGCTGTCGGCAGAGGTCTTGGCGGCATATGTAACGTCGTTGCTGCAATGAATCCCGAAAAGGTGAGAGGCCTCGGCGAAATCATCCGGCGGATGCCTGCTCTAAATCACCGCATTGCCGTCGCCGCCGGTGAAACTCCTGTACGAGATCTTGGAATAGGGTACCAGTGCGCAATCTGCCACCCCGACATAGCAAGTGCGATCCTAGCCACTTCTGACGGGATCAGCCAGGCTGTCCGTGAAAAGATCGAGAAAGAAGTTGCTGAAGATATTGGAGAAGGCGCCGCCGTCTACATCTTCGTTCAGCCGAGGATGAGTTCCAGAAATTCTCCCGTTTCCGTCCATTTCACCCTCCAGTTTGCGAGATCCGGAACTCTCGCTGATGCCAGAATGCTTGAGAGTTACAATTCTATGAAAGGCAATGGCACAGTCACTGCAGAACTCTTGAAAAATCATTGGAAACAGCACGGGATCCTCAGACCAACTCCTCGTCCGCCGGCGTCAAAATTTGAAGCCCTTTTCGCTCCTGTCCCCGACAACAGCAAGCTGGCCGCCGCCGATTTCACCCATCTTGGCTTGGTTGACCGGGATCGAGAACTGCTTGGCAGTACCGTCTTCGCGATCGCCGCCAACAAGCCTCGTGGAACGGTAGTTTATCAGTGCGACAAGGTCTTGTATTTGGAAGTTGACGTTGAGTCGCACCGTACCTTAGAGGTGCTCCACCGCCTTGGCGAGCACGTATATGGTAGGGGTGGTTCCACCAGTTTCGGTCTTCACACTGGCCCTTCCTCCTGCCTCAATCTTTCTGCTGCTGCGCTTACTTCATTTTTCAAACGAGATGATCTTTGTTCTGTTCCGTTAAGTGGTGTTTTTGGTCTCTTCTGTGATCAAGCCAGCCGTGCTTATGCCGCCAAGGAAAACGGACTTCCGCTCACCGCCTTCGCTCTCGAGAATGAAAATCAGTTTGAACTCGTCGATCCTCAGGTTGTCAAAAAATATGTTCTCGGTCTTTTCGACGCCCCGACAATGGTTGTGCCCCGCGATCCAAGCAGAGCGAGCTTCTGCAGCCAATATATAACTTTCCGGGAACCACATCCCTGTAAAGAGTTTAATGAAATTGGTGTTCTAATCCTCGATGCTGCTGCTAGAATGCTCGAACGTTATGCCAAATTCCTAGAAGACGGTGGGAGCGACGATAATGAAATTGCGAGCATCAAAGATGTATTTGGTTTAACTGATAGTAAATTATGAATACGATACAAAACAGAAGAAGTAACTGCAGTTTCAAATGTGTTTAATATGTGTGTTGTTTTTGTATGTTGAATTCCTTTTTGTCAATATTATTGGCGTGGTCGAAATTGCATAAATTCAGGCCGTAATTTTCCGGCCTTTTTGACTTTTCGTTCATCTTTTTAATTTTTGACTTTTTCTAGGGGACAGCTTTATTTATTTTCAATAACATGTCGCCATTTAAGTATACATCAGCATAAAAAGAAATAACAGTAGAAAGTTTTCGAATTATATATGTTCTATCCAGATTTACATTGCTAAAGTATGCCACTGATAACCAAAAGAGCTCTCTAATTATCTCTAGCAATACTCCATACCTACGTGATGTATCTTCCGTATAACCGCCCCCGCTTCCCCCTGTTTGCCATTAACAGTCTACCTAGTGCGGCCAAATTGAAACGAGCAATTTCTCAGGCCTTTGTCTGCTATGATCAGTTCTGCGATGAACTTTTACAATATCAGCAAAGGTGGACAGATTGGGTGTTCGACCAAGGATTTGCAGAAACCATAGAAGACGTGGCGCTGGTGTTCCAGATTGAACCTTGCCTTCATGGTCCCCGAACAGGCACACTAGAAGTGCTGAGACCTCGTCGCACCCAGGTCTTCATTTATACGTCGTACCGCCGGTTGTGCCACTTTGTTAAGAACCGGTGCATTGCTCAGCCTGGAGATGCCGTACTGGCTTGCATGATCCCGCCTTACGTGAGTGACCTCTCACTGCAGGAAATGTCTCGAGCCCACAATAGCTTTTGCCCAGGCAGTTGCACGACCATTGCAGACGTACAGTGCTTTATTGCCATCCAACTCAGCAGCCTATTTGTTGATGAGGGCACATGTGATCTGCATGGGCGAAATGGCTTAAAAACAACCGGCCGCTTTTTTCGTCGTCCCGCTGAGTGCTTCAGCCGTTACGACATAGTAGCTGTAGGGCCAGTGCTCTTCCATAACGCATTGGATAAGCCAGCGAACTACAATGAGAATCTTTCCTGCTTCGATCTGCGGTACGACTATCAGGTTTTCCTCCATGAGCGCGATGCCCATGATTGCGTGGGGCATTATCCGGAAGGCACACCACTACCTAGTGTTGCTATCGTAGGCGGTGGGCTGTCTGGCCTTGTTGCTGCCACAGAACTACTTAACGCTGGCGTCAGGGAAATCGCCCTTTTTGACCCAATTGATGAGGTTGGGAGTTTGGGCGTATCGCCGATGCCAAACGGCGACGCTCACCAAGTCTTGACGTCATTCGGTGTCATGCCCATCTCCGGCAACCAAATTTGCCTGTCATACTATCTGGATAAGTTTAGAATTCCCTCCAGCCTTCGTTTTCCTTGTGCTGGCAGCGATCACACAGCACTCTACTTCCGGAATAAACGCTACGAATGGCCGGCTGGACAAGCTCCACCGGGTGTACTTCAGCGGGTATGTGCAGGGTGGGAGAAGCTACTATACCACGGGTGTGAACGGAACGGCAGGAGGCTGATCGCTCCGATGGATATCTTTTCCATGTTGAAAGGTCGGCGTTATAATGAAGCCTCGGAAGCACGGTGGGCTTGGCTCAGGGAGTTTTCCAATTTCACTTTCCATGCCGCTCTGGTCGAGATCTTCAGCTGTGGTGTTGAGAGTCCTGGTGGCGCGGCGTGGCAAATTACCCAGGATTTCGAGGTTTTCGGGATAATGAGATTGGGCGGCCGTCGAATTTCTTCCTGTTACACCCTGCTGTTTTCGACAATCCTGGACTGGATAATCAATGGGTACGAGGAGGACCAGCATATTTCTGTTGGAGGGGTTCATCTTTTGCAGGCTCTGATGCGCATTGAAATATTTAAGAGAAAAGCAGGACTCTGTTTTGACCCCCTGCGTGAAGTAGCCAAGGAGGGGGGGAAAGTGAAGGTATGCATGAGAGATGGCCGTTCGCGCGTTTTTGACCAGGTCATCATTGGCGGGCGTGCTGGGTCCGTTTCAACCAATATCACTCCGGTTAGCCATGCAACCTGTGTCGGCTATGATATCGGACCGCCCGCTGGGAATTCGTCCGCTACTGTTAACGCAGCACTGTTCATGATCACGAAGCAAAAATTCTGGCTTGACGCCGATATCCCAGCCTTGATTT
Source organism: Rhizobium sp. 16-449-1b (assembly GCF_017741935.1). Lineage (GTDB taxonomy): Bacteria > Pseudomonadota > Alphaproteobacteria > Rhizobiales > Rhizobiaceae > Rhizobium. The sequence goes on from NZ_JAGHMH010000010.1 coordinate 151,030, forward strand.
GGACGGATGGGCTTGTCCGTGAGCTGTGTTGTATTGACATCGAATCGCCATCGGGAGAGGGACTTGTTATTTTTCATTATGAAATGAGCGACTACTTATCCCGCCCAATCCGGTCCGATGAGAAGAAGAGAAGGTGCTTGGAGTTAGTCAGGGAACTTGCGGCTGCCTTTCCTGAACTGGCTTGTCACTTGGTTCCCGTCAACGAAGACTACGAAGGATATGTCTTCGACGGCCACCTGACGGATGGTTTCAAGGCATCTTTGTGGAGGGAAAATTCTCTTAAAAAATGTCAGTACATCCAAGATCTGCCTGTGGATAAATCTCCTTTAATGGAGGATGGGGGAATTTGCCTGATTGGCAGTAACGACTGCGTAAACGGAGCTTCGTTAGAAGAGCAGGTTAAGACGGGCATCATAACAGCCTGCGCCGTCATTCACAGCACCGGCGGGACACTCTCTTCACTCCATCCTCTGGATTGGAATAAAATATATTTTCCTGCTTGAGTATATTAATGTACTATTGCGTATTAATCCCGTAGGCTTGTAAGCTGCTCAGCGGCATCGTATTTTGGTTTTCTATGAATAATCAAGTTTGTCCTTATTTTTGGTATTACACCCTGCTTAAAAATATTTTCTGGGTACATTTAAGACTGACACTAATTAGATTCCAAAAAATTCCATCTTTGACTATTAGCGCTGTGATTGATGACATTAAAGTCTTCCAGAAAAATGCCTTCGTGATTTGCTTGTCCCCCACGTGCTTTCGCATCTTGACAGCTAAAAGCGGGCCCCTTGACAAGAGCACTAGCCGGCCACGCAATTCGAGATATTCCCACTAACCCCAATGAGGTCATTGCACTCGTCAATGGCAGCCGCCCCACTTGCATTCCCCACTATACCTTTTGGGGTCCACTAGCCGCTAATTAGGACTGCATATATTTGTGGACGAGCTAAAATGTCACTATCGCCTTCTGTTCAAATTTCATTTTCACAAGACTTTAATGTTGCCAATTGAGCAGGCTGAAAGAAAATCCGCAATCAACGGAGAAACGTTAGCAGCTAAACAAAAGAAGAATGCTTCATCATTGCATAGGGCCTACAACGACCATGCCTTTCGGCGGTGGGCCTGCTTTTACTTTCCATTAGTCTTCCGCAATCTACCAAATAAAGTCCTATATAGATCCATTTACCAGAACAAAGGATTATTTAGATCATGCTGTAACGCTTCAATACTGTGAGTGTTCTTCATCTTTGTTTAATTTTACAAGCAACGTATTTTCTGATATCTACCCTTTCTTATTTTTCAGGATGGAACTAGCCGGAATAAACGTTGCCGGTATGGCTCAGACGTTTGGAGAGGTATCACTAGTCCTTTCCGACCTAGTTCGGCGGGCAAAGGTCAAGAAGAGGAAGGCCAAACGCGTGTCGCCGGGCGATGTTCCCCCTGACCAAGTTGCAGAGCTTGATGATCTGAGCGTCACTCCCCTGGCTGTGACTTCCCCGGGGCCTTCCGTGATGGTCAACGATCATCGAATTGCTACGAGGGGACGCTTTGTTGGTGCACCGGAAAATTCAAACCTACGGGATTAATACGCATTTCTAAACAAACCTACGGGATTAATACGCACGTGGCTCACCATGTCCGATATTATCTCCCCCCAGCGGAGATGATTTCGATTATATTATAATAAGCTGTTGGGGCCGCAGTGCGATTATTTAATTTTCTATATAGTACTTTAACGTCTCTCCAAAATGTATTGGAACGTAGAATAATATCATACAATAGTATGTATGTTTTCAGTTATATTAAATGTAATCGTGTTAAGCATTTGCAGTTGTATCGATATGTAATAATGTTCTTCAAAATATTGATGTTATGTGTAATAATTAAGAGAAAAAGCAGAGGTAAACCTATTATTATTGCGAAAACATTTATTAGAATAAACAGGTCAAACACATTGGGGCGTATGCTACAGTTCCCGAAGGAATCGTAAGGCTACGCCAGAGAACATGGAAACCACGACAAACTCATAGATAAAGGTGGCCTGCAAGGAGCTCAAGCCGCCTTAGGCTTCATTCTTCGGGTATACTATCTCAGGCTTCATCACGTCTTCTTCGCTTTGCACTGAGAGCCGCAGGTTTAAGTCTGGCTGCGCTGCCGCCGGAGGTGGTACCACACGGTCGCTTTCATCGAACTTCGTAAGGCCGCAGGCTATAACGTCATAGCGGCGGTTCTCAGTGCCTAGCCGCACAAAGAACGCGCAAGGTGCCTCTCTCCCATAAAGGTTGGTCAATTTTGCCTCAAGCAAGTGGACGAATAAGGTACTTGCAAAAATAGCAATGAAGCATTCCAGATCAGATTTTACCATGCGCCGGAGCGGCCAAGCAAGGTTGTGAGCATGGAGCAGTGCCTTGACCGAAAGGTCGCAACGATAGGGTTGAATCGTCGTTGCTACGACGGCCTCCATTCCAAACGTAATCGATTGTTCCCTCAGCACTTTCTGCATTTTTTCGCGAGAAAGATAAACAAATACATGTTGCTCCCTCTCTCGGGCTAAATCCGGTTGGCTGACAAACATGGGACGGTGATAGCATAGTTGGTTCTTTAAAATCTGAGCTAACTGTTTGAGGATATTCACCGGTGGCGAGTTTTCCTCCAATTCAAGAACGTCTCGAGCCCACCCCTGCTGGTACTCCATGAGGGTTTTGCCGTAGACTTGGCTATAGGTGATAAAGGCGAAGCGGATCTCCTCGCATAAGTTGATCTGGTTCCAGGCCTGCGTCAGATTTCTTGGGTAAAAGCGTGGAAGGAAGTGCATGTGGGTAGGCATTGCGATGATGAGTATGAACCAACTGCAAGTTCCAGTACCATTTAAAGGACGGTGCCGGACCAATCAGCCACAGTCTCTGGTCGGGAAAGCAAGAGTCAGTTTGGCAATAATTTCCATCCCACCAAAATCGATGCTCAAAACATGGCGGCCATGAAACATGGATCAAGCAAAAATGCTGCATGCTTGGTGGTTCACGTTGATAGTAGTGCGCTTGCTTTTTCGTATTTTTTTGGCGTTATTAAAAGTTGTTTCTAAAAGATTCCCATAATGGGGAGGGGTGGGGGCAGAGCTTAAAATTGCTGGTTATTGGGTTTGTAAAAAGTTGAATTGGCAGCTGTATTGATGGTTGTAATCACGAGGCATTATTATTTTATGATTAAGATATGAAGTGCTTAATACTAATTAAAAATCTTTACACGTGCGGCACAGGACATAAATTATGCAAAATGTTAGTAACTATCAAACACATGGCTAGGCCAAACTGAATGTAAATTATTGAAATCAACGTGACCTTATACGATTTGATATTGTAATGATGAGACAAGTACTCCATCAGAAATTTGATTGCCCATTCTGACACGGGCTTTAGATGTGAAGCCATGATCCGTTTTAGAGCCCAAAATCAACATAAGGCCCAAACTGCACTTAGCCAGAATAAATGAATGCTGTCTTTGTCATGTTTTAAATGAGAGTCCAATGAAAAAGCGACACCTGTTTGGCTTGGTGCCGACAGGCCTAACGTGGGGCTCAGGTTGAAAAAAGTGGCCTCTTTTCGCAGCATAAATAAAGGTAGGCGGGTGTACTATAATTAATGGAAAAAGAGAGATTCTGTTGATGATATGCCACCATTATTGGACATCAGAACCTATTCCCATCCGTGCTTTTGCTAATGTGCAAAACTCTGATTCATTTAAAAGAAGACACGTGCTAATATATAATTGTTTATAGAATGTGCGACGTGGTACGTCGGTAGCCGTTTTATTTATTATTAGTTTTTGGTGCATCTATACCCATCTCTATGTTCAACTTTATCTATAGTACATAACATCTATAAATAGTAATGGTGCTTTGAGTTATGGGTACAAGCCACTTCTGTTTCCCACTTTTGTAACATGGCTGAAGTTGACCTGTGTGCTCTCTTTTCCAATCTTAGGGTTAAGGATGTGGCGTCAAGCGATGAGCTGATGAAGCACATCCAAAGCGTCTCAGACGAGCGGGTTTCCCTGATCGAACTCGGTGAGAACCCGTCGATGGATATCGACGAAGAGCATCCTCCCCAAACGCCTGAGACACTGTTCCTCTACGTTGACTGCCCAACGATGATGCAATGCTTCTATGGAGGGTGGTTGCCCTACAATTCGACGCATGGAGCGCTCCTCACCAATCTGCCGCCGTACCAGAAGAATGTAAGTTTCAATGAAGTGAATAGGGGGCTTAGGGAGGCATCAGGTTTCGTCGGGTACGAGGATCCTATCCGGAGCGCCTACTTCGCGGCACTTAGTTTCCCTGGCCACGTCGCCAAGCTGGATGAGCAGTTGAGGCTCACTTCGACAGACGGAGAGACTCTGATCTTTGACCTCTATGCAACCCGGCGGCATGAGCTCGACCGTGATAAGGTGGTAAGCCATGGTGAATGCATGTTTGGATAAACTGGTTGCAGTCGCTGATCTGAGGGTGCTGATGTCGACGATGGCCCAATGTGTCTACTTGTTTTACTTATTAGTAAAATACTGTAATAAGTATCATGGATATGGTCAGATGCGACCTATGCTATTGATTGAGTTGTCTTTTGTTTCTAGTTGAACGGTCATTTGTTTGAAATTAAGCCTTTTCTGTTTGACATTTGTTATGACTTTCTTAGGCTAGTTTTAATCGTTCTCACACAGCCGCAATATATGACCACACTGGCCCACTCGCCGTAAAAGATGACTTATTTACCGAAATTAGCTACCGAACTCTCAAAAGAAGTGCCGACATGTTTTCCTTACCATGTAAAGTCATACTCCTTGAAAATCGATAAATAACGACAAAAAAGTAGCCTAATGTTTTCAAGACTAGCGTGAATTCAACATAAGGAAACCAAAAAGTCGGGAAGGATGACTTTTGTTCCTGAATTATTTGAACACAATGGGGGCTACTGATATTCTGTAGCAAATAGAAAACGTTTTAAAGCAATATGTCCTTGGAGTAATAACCGGAAGAAAATGTCATGCCCAAATAATTTGCGTTGCTGACACTATTGACCAGCCACCTTTAAATAACGTCTGCTTCCCATGCATTTTTGCCAAGTTGAACAAACCTAAATATTTGAATGGCTCGTTCTTACGGTCGCTCTCGACGGTTTCATATCGATGAGTTTCGTTGGATCAAGGAGCCCACTCGATTGAAGGCTCAGCTTCTAAATGTGGTGGAGGCCCACAAGTCTGCACAAAGAGAGACGTTAAAGTACTATATACCATCTGCAGCTGAGCATTGGGCTCATGCAGAGGCTGCCTATGTCAACGATGCGGAAATGGAGCTGCATCAGGCTGGGTGGAAGTATCCTTTGTCCTTCGTCTTTACCTCCCTGGACGTGGCTAGAGCCTGCAAGGAGAACAAGCACCTCTTGTGCAAGGAAGATTCGGATGGGCAGCTGTTCGCCTGCGCCGTTCCTCCTTATCAGACAAACGTATCACTGGCGGCTTTAAGGGAAATTCACAATTCCGTTTCGGGAGGAGAGTACCAGGAACAAGAAGACATGGATTATTTTGTGGCGATTTTCCCAAATGAAAATTTTCACTATGAGAGTTGTGAAATCGTGACACGAAGTGGCGGCAAAGGAATTTGCAAGATTTATAGCAGGGAACTGGGGGAGCCTTTAGCTTATGATGCCATACTGGCAATCGGCAAGGTGCTGCTGGAATAGACAGTGCATCGCATTATCTTACTTGGCTTATATCCTGCATCTTTCGTTTTACGTTCCCGTGTGTCGGCCACGTTATTGTGGTAAAATAAAAGGCTGATATAAAGCCTATGTAAAATTCGTTATAGTTTTGGTATTCGTACTATAAGTGTTGTATGCAGTCGATGACAGGTTATATTACGTAATATATTGTATTGTAATCAATAATAGTACAGTGGAGTGTGCTTAATGAAAGATCATGTTACGCAGCTATTTATTATTCAATATGCGATGACAATAAACAAAAGGTGACAACGTGATAATAATAACGGCGGTTTCAGCGATTATTGGGATATGCGCTGGCCCGATACACTTAAATAACACAGACAGAATTTGAGAGAGCACGCAGGTTGTAGCCAAGTTGAGTGACTTGCCGGTAGCACCAAAGCCAAGCTCAGGTGTTCCAAATAGACTGGCGTCGAGGCGACGAGCACGACGACCTTGCCGGAGATTGCGGTCGCAGGGGGCTCAAAGCGGGTGGCTTGTAACGGACCCTGTGCTTCTTGCCATAGCTTTCATTGGGCATAGCCATTGGGACGGTTGCTGAGCAACGGGCAAATCTGTTCTTCCATCTCGCTCGCTTGAAAAAAATGCTCCGTCGGCAAACGGCGGAGAGGATGCCAATTCTTAAGGGAGTCAATGGACTCGTGCGAATGGTGAGCATGCCGTCCTGACTATCGGCGTTCCACAAACAGTCGATCAGCAGGCCATTCTCTATAGCCATTCTCAATATGTTTTCCAAGTTCTTAAAACCTGCCTTTATAGCATTGATCTCCCAGCACTCTTGATAGAGTCAATTTAATATTCAAAAGAAGATTTTAGTGGACATGGAATATAATCGCGTGGCCGAAGACGAGCCTTCAAAATCAGAATCCACTAGGATAAATAATAATATCTAAAAAGCATCGAATTTTGGTTAGGCACGAGAGGCTGACGCGGATACAACTCAATTGCTAGTGGAAGGGTTCCTGTTATCTAGCGCATCGAATTCACCGTTTCACTATATGCGTTCCTGATTGGCTGATCTGCGGGACCACCATTGACTGACACTAATATCAAAAGTGGGGCTGCTCCAATTATGATGCTTTGTGAGAGGTTCCCTTCCCAATACATGCACGCTGGCAGATTCGGATAAACAATTGAGATATGATTCCATTATTTATTTATTTCGCATCTCGAAAAGTTCACAGAAACCAACAAAGAGGAGGCCGGGTGTTAAATACTCTGCAGCTGTGCTCTAAAATGATCAGAAGAGAATTTACAGCTGGAGGCACAAAACACTAATCCTGCAAAAGTATAAGCATGGCGGATGAGTTGGAGCGTCAATTGCAAACTATTTCTCTCATTACAGTCCTGGGCCCGGATGTAAAGGCGGGGCTTGAGGCGGCGCTACTAGACTACCGCGAGGATCTCGACAGCTGGAAAAGCGAGGGTTACCCGGTTGCAGATCTCGATCAGACTGTGACGGTCGACAAGCTTCTTTACATGTATATGGATGCAGGAACAGCAGACTGGTGTGTAAAGAATCGATTCCTTGTTTGCAACAATGGCAATTCAACCGCAAAAGTAACCTCGCTTCCACCATACCTTTCAGGCGTTACAAGCGCCGAGGCGTATGAGAAACTCAACTCCATTGTTGATGGGAGTGTCGCCCCCCAATCCCGTGGGCCTCCATGCTATTTTGTGGCGTTCCCGCCCAGCAGTTGTTTCGAGAAAAACGGTGAGATATCGGTGCGCACAGTGGACGGCGAGCGCGGCCCCTTCGATGTCTTTACCCGGCAGCGTCAGCCACAGGATCAGAGTGATATGTTTTTTAAATATGAAGAGATTGTATGTGCTGGAAAGAGTGTATTTTAATGATATTAGAATTTAATAGTGGAAATGTCATGTAATTCTGCGTTTATGATGTAATTTCTTTGTGGCATCAATAAATGTACCGTCGTTATGTTGATATGGCAAACAAGTAAGTTATAACAATATTTCTTATATAACGATTAAAATAAAATACAAACGTTTATTTGATTACACAAATGTATGAAAATACAGACATAGTGCACACGTCGCAGGAGAAAAGATGACACCACTGGCCGGATATTTTTGAGCCAAGGATAGGTCTGCCCGGGGGCGAGGGCGTTCATATAGCCCCCATGGAGCGGTGACAATTGTAGTAGTCGTACTTTCCCATGTGCCGCAGCGGATCCTTCATTGTTTTCCCTGAAGCTTCCGCTAGGATCGGTGCCCATGGCTTCAAAAACGCCTCGCAGATCAACGGACCGATAACTGTTCCAATCTGTGAATCAATGCCCGACATATCAAAGCCCGCTGTCTCTATTACCTCGTAGCTTATCTCGCCCTCTTTGAATCGGGTGTTGAAGAAGGTCTCAACATCCAACATTTGAGGCCTGCTGGCGTCAGTGGGGATAATTAAAACATAGTGACTACCCTTCTCCGGGCGGACAGTTTCAACAAAACTGTGGAAGAAGTCGGCACCATCCACTGTATGAATTTCGAACCCAAACCTCTCCTGTAGGACGCACAGCCCAAACGCATGAGGAACGATCCCGGCGCATCCCGAGGCGATGAAATAGATTGGTTGAGCCTCTGCAAATCTTGCAGCAAACGCTGTTCCAGGCTCGACGCCTTTTTCTGCGGCCTTAAACAAGGCAACTGGAAGTGCCTGCAGAGATGAAATAAGAACCGGAAGTAGTGCCCAGTTCTCTCTTTCCTTCAGAATGCCACCAATAAAAGACAGTATGAGCATATGGATAGCTTGGAAAGTTTGAGTTGTTTTCCCCGTGAAGAATGCCTGATGACCGAAGGAGGCGAGTTTTGAGCTTGCAGATGTCGTGAAGACAACTGACTTGCAAGCCTTGTTCTTCAAGAACCCCGCTGCGTCGACAGTTTCCGGTGTCATCCCTGACTTCGAAGACAACACGACAAGCGTCGCCGGATCATCCACCGCGTGCGCGTTGACCTGCAGAAGATTCACAAAGGTTGCAGACGCGTACACCTCATATCTGAGGTTCCGGCTGACCTCTTCAATATAATGTTTCAGACTCTTCGCGATTGCTAGACCGGCCCCGGCAGAGACGAATAGCACGCGCTCGATTCCCGCTGACGTGGCGCGTCCAGATTCAGCGACCGCTTCGAGCTGTCGGATCGTCGTGCTCAGCTGTCCAGTCATTGCAGACGCGCTTGTGGACGACGGCTCATACAGCAAATCCATTGTCTGAGATCAAGTCGCTGTTCTAGTCTAAGGTGAGTGGAACTGGTGTTTCTCTGATTTTTGAAGCGGGATGTGTCCAAGCGGAGTGCAATTTATACCAATCAACGAGGTGGCTCACGCGTCATTTGTTGCGGTAGGTGTACCCACCTTGCTGAGCTGTCGTTTCCGTGTTGGGCCGGCCTCGAATATATAAACCGTAATTGAACGTCAGCGCTTACGCATTCCAACGTGGCAGGGAATAAGAACAGGATAGAGTTGGTGCAGGTTTGCTGGACGAATCACAAATCCCTGAACGCGGTTGGTGGACCATCTCTTTTGGGGTGCTGACGGCATAGGGGCCCAGTTTAGGTGTAAATGGCTTTTGAAGGTGGCCAGATATTACGAGTTCCCTATTCCAGCGATTAAAAGATAACGTAGGGACCATGCCAGTTGGCCAACTGACTATAAGGCTTGCATAGAAGGCTTGCATAGATCCACGCGCTTGAGGAGGTTCGTATCTCTCACGCGCTGACCGATATTAAAAGCACCCTAGTCAGGCCATCTCTATATCGAAATAAGACTTTCAGATATCGCATCCTAGAATGCCGATCTCTCTCGAGTACCTCGGCCCTGCCCAAGCACCAGCCAGTGTCGGCGACTTTTATTTCCTTCGCCACGGCAAAACCGATTTGAATGAGAAAGAAGTATTCGTGCAAGGCGAGAAACATTGGGGTGTACAGGGCGCCGGCACGAACATCGGTCTAAATGAAACCGGCAAACGGCAGGCGGTCCTCGCCGGCAACGTTCTGCGCAAACTGCCCATTGGCAGTGTCGTCTGTTCGCCGCTTCTACGCGCAATCCAGACCGCTGTAATCGCTAACATCGGATGCCTCTGCTTTGAAATTGATGATGACCTCAAAGAGCGTGACTTTGGCAAGCATGAGGGCGGCTATGGGCCACTGAAGATGTTTGAGGAAAATTATCCAGATACTGAGAACACGGAGTTGTTCTCTATGCGTGTGGCAAAGGCCCTTGCCCATGCCGATACTGAAAACACACTCTTTGTTTCCCATGGAGGCGTGCTCAGGGTTGTCGCTGCACTTCTTGGCGTAGAACTTACCAAGGAACATACGGACAACGGACGTGTTCTTCATTTCAGACGCGGGTGTCCACAGTGGACTGTAGAAATTCACCAAAGCCCGGTGATCTTGATTAGCGGTCCAAGCCGCGGCATCGGCAAAGCGATCGCGGAAAACCTGATTGTGCACGGGTACCGCATGAGCCTCGGCGCCCGGAGAGTGAAAGACCTCGAATCCGCTTTCGGACCACAGAGCGAATGGCTGCACTATGCCCGTTTCGATGCTGAGGATAACGATACAATGGCGGCATGGGTGACCGCGGCCGTCGAGAAATTCGGAAGGATCGACGGTCTCATTAACAATGCTGGTTGTGGAGAACCCGTAAATCTTGAGAAAGATATTGATTATAAGCAGTTCCATCGGCAGTGGCACATCAACTGCGTGGCTCCGCTGCGAATGACAGAGCTCTGCCTACCATATCTCTGTGAAACCGGATCTGGCCGCGTAGTTAACATCAACTCCATGTCAGGGCAGCGGGTACTGAATCCTTTTGTCGGTTACAACATGACGAAGCATGCATTGGGAGGCCTCACCAAGACCACTCAGCACGTTGGTTGGGACCGCGGAGTGCGAGCGATAGACATCTGCCCGGGCTTTGTTGCCACCGAAATGAGTGCCTGGACTGACCTTATTTCGAGTAATGACATGATCCAGCCCAATGATATAGCCAACCTAGTTCGTGAAGCAATTGAGCGCCCAAATCGTGCGTACGTGCCGAGAAGTGAGGTCATGTGCATGAAGGAATCGATCCACTAGTATGGCATGAAGATAATGTTTGCGTGTATTTTACTTATGTATTGTGCCGTGGCAGATGCTTTGTAATAAAAGTTTGTTAAATATCATTTCTTTTTGAGTAAATATTTCTCATTCGCCGATTATGCGTAGTGTTAAATTGAGGGGTCTTTTTAATTAGATGATTTAGCTTAGAGATAGGACACTCTGATGAATTCAGATTCATCGATCCGTCTCTTCGATGGAGCGCTGGTCCTCTAATCTTTCAGACAAAAAAATTCGGCAGTGATATCGCCGCGTATCATTAGGAATCGCTCACGCACAGCTGTCCTGTTGCGGCCTCTGCATACTTCCGGGACGGCACTTTGGATTGTCCCCGCACGTCGCTGTCATCTGACCTGCCTGAAGTGCTCAGCGAAGTGGGCAGGATCTTCAGCTGTCGGATATCGGGGGGCTCGTTTGATGAGTCGGAAATAGCCCTCGGTATCCAACAACTCCTTACGCCGAATTTACGGGCGTCTCTTACTTTATATGTCAGAGGCGCCACTTGCGCTCAAAGCAGGACATTTCTTATATTAGTGCTGACAGGATATATTCCGTTGTCGGCTAAATAAATTCGTTTGTACGTGCCTGCCTTTGGATGTGCAATGTCTATTTTCGCCCTGAACACAAAGCGAGAAAATTAGTTCATTAGTTCACACGTTCGTTCGTAAGCCCACGGTGAAGGCCGTCTTGCGATGATGAGCTGCTGACTGCCAATCCTAATGGTAACACTAGGAGTAGTCATATGACGATGCATCCAATTCTCGTCGCCACGCGTTCCGCAGCGATCTCGTCTTCGGTGGCGTCGGCTTCAAGCTCTTCGAGCTGCAATTCCATTTGCTCGATCAGCCGGGCGCGGCGCTCCGCGCTCAGGCCGTACTGCTCGCGAAGCATCTTGGCGATCTCGAGCTTGAGATGCCGGATCATCGCTAAGACGTCGTCAGGACCGCGCGCACCTGTGCGAGGTCGGCCTCGGCAGAGGCGGCACGCGCTTCCGATGTCGCAAGAGCGGCGCGGTCTGGCTATCTCCGAAGCAGCATCATCCATGGCCTAAAGCTACCATGGCGCATGCCGAAAGCCCAACAAAAACAGAGGAATGCAGGCGATCAGTCTGCCTTCGAAGGTCGTTGCGTCCAGCGCGGGTTGCGCTAGTCGATTCAGCCGAGCTGCGCCGCCGACACCGGCAAGGCGGAGCCATTCTGGTGACTGGCCAGACGAACTTCCCAGCTTCCAGCCGCTTCAGGTAAAGCGCCATGCCGACGCCGTCATGCCAGAGGACTTTGATCAGGTCACCCTTGCGCCCCCGGAAGCAGAAGACCTCACCGCCATGAGGATCGCGGCCAGACCTTGCTGAACCTTCAGCGCCAGGCTGTTCATGCCGCAACGCATGTCCGTCACCCCGCCCGCGATCCACAAACGCGATCATGACCCATTCACAACGGGCAACAGGCGGGCAAGAATGGTCGGATCAAGCGAGGCTGGGATCGTCAACCGTCGGCCATTCGGCAGGCCGATCTCGATCGTCTTGTCGTTTTCAAATCGCGGCGATGAGGCTACCTCGCAAGATGCCGCCGCCGGTGGCGAAACCGCAAGCGGCACGAAGCCCGTTATAGCGGAACTGCCCAGAAGACCACTACGGTATTCCCGACGCCAACGGGTCAACAATGACCGTGACAATCCATATCGCCGCGCCGCCACCGAACCCTGCCGAAAGCCTTGTAGACTTTCCCCGACGATCCGAACCTTCTCTTCGTCCGACCAATCGACCAATCCCGTCGGCGACCAGGATCGTCGACGGGCAAAACCTCAATGGGGGAAATGATTGTAGCACATGACATAAGGCATGGATTTAAAGCCAATCAGCAAGTCAGGACAGACGGCCTTCGCCGGACGGATACGACCATAAAACGCATGCCAGCGGTGATGGAACTCGACTTCTTCCCCGAGGTGGGCAGAATGTCCGGTAGATGGCTCTCGGAATAAAGGCATGGCCATTCGCCGGTTCCTAGCGCGGAGATGAGTGCGCCGCCTTCATGTATTCCCTGACCGTCACCATCAAGATGAACGATATCGATCCGCAGGCCTGGCTGGCCAGCGCGCTCGCTCGCATGCCCGGCATTCCCGTCTCACCGCTGCCGGAACTCCTGCCCTGGAACTGGTCCGCCACAGGCTACGCTCGGCAGGTTGCAGCCTGATGGCGCGCCCGACGCATGTCTACACGATCGACTACGTCGCCAGGCTGATCGGCGAGAACCTCGAACTTCTCCAGGAAATCGCCAGCAACTCGGACAACATCGACTACGGCGAGATGATCCATGCCTACGATGGAACCGAAGAGGGCATCACCACCTTCACCGAACGAGGCGTCGAGAGCCTGAAGGAGTTTCTCGCCGATATCCGCGCCTTGGATGGCGGTGTCCGGCAATTCCTCGTCGACGAGCAATGCGATCCAGAAAAGATCGAACGCATCATGGCGGACGAAGCGAAATCATAAGCCCCGCGGCTTTCCCCTGCTTCCGATTACCCACATTGTCGGCGAGTTGCGATGGAGATGCCGAAGGCGATGTCATTGAGGCGTGCCAGGCCTCGCCATACGACCATGTTTCCGGGAGGAGGATCGTGCTTACGAGCGAGATAGCCACCGAGCATGGCGATCTGGAGCAAATAGGAGGCAAGGGTCCTGCGCAGGATGCGCGGCGTGGGGCGCGCTGCATCGATGCTGTCGAGTGTCACGATTTCAGCCGGGGTAAAGAATTGTCTCCGGTTCCGCCTCGGGCTTTTCCCGTGCAGACATGGTGAGGAAAAATATCCGCCAGCTGACCACCGCAATGAGGGCAAGGAACTTCGCCAATCGATCTGCGGTCTCGAGCCTTGCCTTTTCGGCGCCGCAGCCGGATTTCATCACCTTGTGAAAGACCTCGACTTTCCAGCGCAAGGCGTACCATTCAAGTTTCTCGATGGCGGCGGTGATATCGCCGACCGGCAGATTGGTCACCAGCTTCCAGTCGATCGGCGCACGGTCCTCCGGCGGGTTGATCTCAAGAGCATGGATGTAGGTGAGAAGCTGGGGCGTAGCGCTTCCGCTTACCTTTGGGTGGCAGGGTTTCGATAGTGGCAAATTTCACATGTAGGTTCGCGATTTCGTTCTGGCCGATCTTGACACAATGGCATCCGACCCAAGGTGCAGCCGAGAGCTGGGCGAAGACCCGATGCGCTCCCTGTTTCGGCTCAGGGCCCGTCGGCTCGGTCGCCAACCGGTTGGTCTGCACCCGCACCAGAAAGCGTGTGCTGAGATCCTGCGCGAGGCAGAACAGTTCGTAGATATCGCTCTCGCGGTCGGCCACATGCACACAGCGTTCCGGTGCGTCGATGAGCGCCATGGACTGGCGCAGATTCTCAAGCCAACGATAGCTTTCCTTCGTCTCGATCGGAACGCGCGTGAGATTGACATGGCGCTTGAGCGTCCAGGTTCCCTTGTACTTCGTACGTGTTCAGAATTTCGCTGCCGTCAACCCAAGTGGCGTGCCTTCCAGTGTCAACGCCAGGCTCGAATGCATCAACATGCCACATAACGTTACCGGGTAGGACCGCCCCGCTTTATAAGCTCCGGCGTTAATGGTCTTGGTGAAGCCGATCTTGCCCAGCCTCGTACGGCTGTAAGTGAACTCAGTGGTGTCCTGCACGACAACGATCGGACCTTCACTGTCTGCGCAGCGCCTAGCGGTCGTAGCGAAATGGCCAGCCAGCACGCCGTGCTTTGTGACGCGAGGATTGTCAAAGAACCGGTAGGCCGCTTTCGTCGCGGCCCAGTCACCACATGCCGCCGGGATGGGGTGTGACCAGTCGCTGACATTATCTGGTCAAGCAGCCGGTGCATCCGGCGCGCCAGGCGTTTGTCTGGCAGACCCGATGATATGATCTCATCGCCAAGCCAGCCCACTCCACCAGCTTCCGTATCCTCGCTCATCTACGACGCCTCCGTGATTCGGCGTCACAGACAGAATCACAGACGATTCATCGGAGGCAACCTCGTCTGCAGCAGATGTGGGTAATCGGAAGCTTCCCCGGATGGATACAGACAACAGGTCTCTTAGCGGACAGGGTGTGGTTGGAATGAGCTCTATCGTCTCAGGCGTCGCCGGAATTTAAAAATAGATTTCATGTTCACGGTAGTGCTTTCTCGGCAAAGCAGACAAGTGTTTTGCTGTTAATCCTCCGATTGAGAAAGGAAATCCTCCAGGAACGGCGCGATCACCAAATCATCAACGAGAGCGGAATATTTTTCTCGATCTTCCTCCGCTAGTCCCTCATCAGTTATGATGCGCTTGATCTGCTCGATTGGGACGACGCTGTAGATCTTGCGGCTGCCAAACTTGCTACTATCGATGATCAAGGTCGTTTCCATGGCAGCATTGACCATCGCTCGCTGAAGCTGCACTAAGTCCAATGAGGTATCGGTCGGTCCTGTCGTATCCACGGCATGAGTGCAGAGGAAGAAATGGTCGCAATTCAGTTCGCGAACGAATTTGGTGCTTGTTTCTCCAAGGAGCACATAGGCACCGTGCCGGCAACTCCCGCCGGGCACCACGACTGAAATTGGATCCTTGTTAGCGAGAATTGCGGCGACTTGAACATCGTTGGTGATGACAGTCAGCGGGATGCCAAGCTCAGCTATCGCATGCGCCAGATGGTGTGAGGTCGACTTTGAATCGATCAGGACACTCTGCCCCGGCTGCAAGATGCTTGCCGCCGCTTTCGCAATCGCTCTTTTTTCCTCTACCGACGTGTTCTTCGCTTCTTCAGTCCGCTGTTCATAAGTAGTGTTTTGCCGAGTTCGGACAGCTCCACCGTGCGTCCTCTTGAGCAAGCCCTCCGAAGCGAGCAGATCAAGATCCCGTCTGATGGTCGAAATTGACGCATTCAGGCGCCGAGCAAGATCCTGCGTCGAGGCGACGGAATTGGCAGAAAACCAATCCATGATCTTCGCTCGCCGTTCTGCAGGAAGAAAATCCTCGTCCTGGGCTATATCCTTGTCGTTCAAGCGCGCTCTCGCTTTTCTCAATGCCATGGTCGTTTACTACGCGAGAAATCGGATCGATAAAAGGTTTCTTTAAAGTGGGGAAGGCCGGACTAGCCGGCCTTCAGACTTAAAATCAAAGGGTGATGGTGAGGTATTTCGCCTCGACAGCGCCCGCGCCTTTATAGGCGGTGACTTCAATTTCCACCTTGAAATCAGTATTCCCCAATGGGGAGCAGAGGACAGTGCGGGCTGGGTCGATTCCCCTAAAGCGCTCGCCGACATAGGCCATGACGGTCGGAGCGTCTTCGGGATTTGGAATGTAGACCGTGGACATAACGACGTCCGCGAGGCTGGCGCCAACTGATTTCAGCGCGCCCTCGATGTTGCTGAAGCACTGTTTAGCCTGCTCAACCGGATCTGTGGACATTTCGCGTGTCTTGTAGTTCCGGCCAGCGGTGTTGGACACGTAGATCCAATTGTCCACCGCGACGATGCGCGAGTAGCTTTCCTTTTCCTCGTAGAGGCTTCCTGATTTGACTTTGATGACCTCGACCATTTTCTTCCTCACTTGAATTGATGTGAAAAGGACCAACCCGCCAAAAGACGGTTAAAAGCCGATCGCTTCAGGGCTGCTCCAGCACCCGTTCGTGGCGTCGGTCCAGTGACCGCTAATGACCTACCGGCAATAGCTATCTTTCGCAAGCCAATATCATCAAAAAACGTCATATAAGAGCAAATATGATTAAAAACGCTCGTTTATGGCTTAGTCTACTTGACGTTTTATGAACTTATGACATTATGGCGCATTAATTTCGTGGGAGAAGTGGCAAAATACTCCACATTTTCTCACGCTTATCGGTCTGCCGCATTTGGCGCGGTTTGGCCGACGGCAAAATGAACAATGTGGGAGCGGCACGGATCAACGTTCGCCCCGGGGATCGAATGCATGTTGCGTGTCTGGTGAAGCGTGTGGGCTTTATCAAACGCCGTAAAGGAGGGCGCGTTGGGCGATAGAGCGAAAACGAGTTGTTGCATTGACATCGGGGCCAACTTGTTTTGGTCGCAGAATGCCGACGTGGTAGAGGCGATCCGGGACCGGAGCTGTCGCCCTGTAAAAAAGCGGCAGAAAACGTCCCTCAATCATCGCAGTCGTCCAGCCAGGGAAGTCCTGCAATGATCGCTTACAGTTTGAAGCGCGTCGGCTTTGCGCTCGTGACCCTGTTCCTCGTCCTGACTTGCGTGTTCGTTCTTGTCCGCATTATTCCGGGCGATCCCGCACAGGTGATCGTTGGCGAACAGGCAAGTGAAGCGGCTGCAGCCGCGATACGGATCCGGCTTGGTCTCGATCAGCCGATGTACATCCAGTATGTCACGTTCATGGCCCAGATCTTGGGTGGCGACTTTGGGCGCTCAATGATCACCAATCGCCCCGTCCTCCAGGAGATCGTAGCGGTGCTTCCGTGGACACTGGAGTTGACAGTCGCCGCCCTAGTACTTGGTTTGATTTTCGGGATCCCGGCAGGCGTCGTGGCTGCAGTAAGGCGCAACAAGATGCCGGACTACGCTATGCGCCTCATCTCGCTGATTGGACTTTCTGCTCCGGCCTTTGTAGGCGCGATTGTCTTGATGATGGTGTTCGCAATCAAGCTGAGATGGTTTCCGGTGATCTCCGGGGCCGGGGGGAACACCATCGGCGAGCACATCCGGAATATGGTCTTGCCAACCGTTTCTTTGGCGATGTTCATGCTCGCGTACATCACCCGCGTCACCCGATCGGCGATGCTTGAGGTTCTCAATCAGGATTTCGTTCGGACCGCCCGCGCGAAGGGAGCGCCGGGAAGCGTCGTCGTCTGGCGGCATGCACTCGGAAACTGCCTGATCCCAATTACGACCGTTGTTGGTCTCTATCTCGGTATTCTGATTGGCAATTCCGTCCTGACAGAAATCGTCTTCAACCGTCCTGGGCTTGGCAAACTGATCCTCACGGCCCTCTCCCAGCGGGATTACACCCTGCTGCAGGGTCTGATCGTCATCTACACGCTGATTGTGGTGCTGGTCAATTTGATCACCGACCTGACCTACGGCCTCCTCGACCCACGGGTACAATACAAATGACCGTAGCCGACTCCAAAATGAATGCGCGCCGCCGACTGCCCAACTGGATGAACATGCCGGTCATCGTCGGAAGCACCATCTTGCTTCTCATGGTGCTTGCCGCGATATGTGCGCCCCTCATCGCGCCAATGGATCCCATTAAACAGAATATTCTGGCGCAACTGGCGCCGCCGGATGCGAAGTATCTCTTGGGCGCGGATAATTTCGGGCGCGATACGCTCTCGAGATTGCTCTTCGGCGCTCGGTATTCGTTGACAATTGGCATCCTTTCGACCGCGCTTGCAGTGTTTGTCGGTTCTTTGATCGGCATGGTCGCTGGTAACTTCGGCGGCAGGATCGACATTGTATTGATGCAGGTGATGGATGTTGTGCTTGCGTTTCCGTCACTGATACTGGGTATCGCTCTAGTCGCAATGCTCGGCGCGACGATGACCAACATCATCATTGCCATTGCGTTTACGGCCGTCCCGGCGTTCGCACGTATCGCAAGATCCGCAGTGATTTCGGTTCGTGATCGCGAGTTCATCCAAGCCGCGCGTGCTTTGGGCCTGTCAGAAACCTGGGTTCTCTTTCGTCATATCCTACCGAATATTGTCCCCGAGATTCTCGTAATGGCGTCAATCTGGATGGCGACGGCGGTGCGAACAGAAGCTTCACTTGCGTTTATTGGGCTCGGAATCGCGCCGCCAGCGCCAACGTGGGGGGGCATGGTCCGTCAAGGGTTTGAGAACATTCTCAATTCATTTTACCTCGCCCTCTGGCCTTCCGTCGCAATACTGATCCTCGTTCTTGCCTTCAATATGATCGGCGATGGATTGCGCGATGCGATCGACCCGCGGCTACGCGTAGTTCGCGACGGAGAATCACGATGACAATTCTAGAACCCACCGTCGGCGAGCCCTTACTGTCGATAGAAAACCTGAGCGTGAAGTTCGGTCGCTTCACTGCGCTAAAGCCGATGTCCTACACTATCCGCCGAGGCCAAACGCTTGCGGTCGTAGGCGAGTCAGGATCCGGGAAGTCGGTCTCCGCCCTCGCGATGATGAGGCTACTTCCAAACACTGCCGACGTCGGCGGACGGATTATGTTTGAGGGCACAGACCTGCTCGGTTTGTCTGAACGCGAGATGCGCAACATCCGCGGCGGGCGAATCTCGATGATTTTCCAAGAGCCTATGACGTCGCTCAATCCGGTTCAGCGGGTCGGCGATCAAATCGCGGAGGCAGTGAGATATCATCGTGGTATGACCGGCAACGCCGCAATGGAGGAGGTGGGCCGTCTTATGGAACGCGTCGGCATCCGCGACGTCGAGAGCAGAATCGGTGCCTACCCCCACACCTTTTCGGGTGGGATGCGCCAGCGGGTCATGATTGCCATGGCGCTCGCGTCAAACCCCGCACTACTCATAGCCGACGAACCGACGACGGCGCTCGACGTGACGATCCAGGCGCAGATCATCGAATTAATGCAGGAAATCCAACGCGACACCGGCGTATCGATCCTGTTTATCACTCATGATATGGGTGTCGTCGCAGAGATCGCCGATGATGTGCTCGTGATGAAGTCCGGCGACTTGATCGAACACGGGGCGGTAAAGCCGATCTTTGACGGAGCAGAGGCAGAGTATACGCGATCCCTTATCGCCGCCGTACCCCAACTCGCTTCAGGTCTGTCTGATACGGTGAAGCAATTGCCTTCCCCACGCGAAGGGGAATTGCTTTCAGTCGATGATCTGACAGTTCGCTTCGCTGTGCGCGCAGGACTATTGGCACGCCACAAAGGGAATATTCACGCTGTGGAAGGTGTGTCGCTGTCGATCCGCGCTGGTGAAACGCTGGGTTTGGTGGGTGAGTCCGGTTCGGGGAAGTCGACGATCGGTCGAGCGGTCATGAACCTCGAAAAGATTTACTCCGGAACTGTTAAACTTGCGGGGAGGCCTATTGAATACTCCTCCAGCGCCGCTCGAGCCGCGTTTCGCCGTGATGTGCAGATGATCTTTCAGGACCCGTATGGTTCGCTCGACGGTCGGCAGACGGTTGGCAACGCGATCATGGAGCCGATCATATTTCATCGTATTGCCAACAAAGCCGAGGCGCGCGATCGCATGAAAGCGCTGCTTGCCCGGGTCGGCCTGCCGACATCGGTGGCAAACCGCTATCCGCATGAGTTTTCCGGAGGACAACGGCAGCGCATTTGTATTGCTCGGGCCTTGGCGATGGAGCCTAAACTAATCATCGCGGACGAGGCGGTCTCGGCACTGGATGTCACCGTCAAAGCGCAGATCATTGAGCTGATGATAGGTCTGCAGGAAGAGTTTGGACTCTCCTATCTCTTCATTAGCCACGATATCGCGGCCGTTGAACGCATTTGTCATCGCGTGGCTGTGATGCATTTCGGCGAAATCGTCGAAGTCGGACCGCGCGAAGCAGTAATAGGCAGCCCATCGCATGGCTATACGCAGCGCCTGCTATCGGCTGTGCCCATAGCGCACCCGGACTTGCGAGGGACGCGTAAACAGATTCCTGACGACGGCAAGCGGCCTTCACCAATGAGGCCAATCGGTTATTCGCCACCTGTCGTGCGCTGGCGCGAAGCCGGGCCGGGTCATCTTGTGCGGACGGAGACAGAAGTCGCATCGCCTGTATCGAAGTGACTGTCCCGGTGGTGACACAAGCACCGCTGGGTGGGGAGCCCAAATTGAAAGAGGGAGAATGAAATGACTATCAAAAGCATATTGGCGGGCGGGCTGCTCGCTCTGGCCATTACAACGCTGCCGGCGTCAGTCTCGGCGGCGCCAAAAACCGACCTGGTGGTTGGCGTTGAAGCTGCCGACATTTCGCAATCTGATCCACATTTTGCGGCGAACACTACCGACCGCACCATTGCGTCGTGGATCTACAGCGGTTTGGTCCGTTTCCAGCCTGGTAGTACCGATCCTGCTTTGATCGAGCCTGATCTGGCCGAAAGCTGGGAGACGTCGGCGGACGGACTGGTGTGGACATTCCATCTGCGTCCGGGCGTAAAATGGCATGACGGCTCAGAAGTGACCGCGGAAGACGTGGTCTTCTCGATCCACAAGGCGATGAAGAAAGACACTTCTGCATTCGCCGGCGACTATGCGGCCTTCAAGTCAGTCGACAAGATCGACAATCTGACTGTCAAGATCACGCTCGATCATACCATTCCCTCTGTTCTCGGCGTATTGGCAAATTATGGGGGTGGCTTCATTGTGAAATCATCCGCGGGGAAGTTGCTCGGAACGGGACCATTCAAGGTTGAGACTGTGACCCCGGGGCAGAGCATCAAACTTGTCGCAAATGACGATTATTTCCGTGGCAAGCCGCAACTGACTTCCGTCACAGCGCGCTTCCTGCCGGAAGCTTCTGCTCGCGACCTCGCTTTCACGGCTGGTGAGGTAGACACTTCAATTGTGGTCCAGGATAAGAATAGCGTTGCTCGATTGAAGGCGGTGCCAGGCGTCACGGTGGATGTATTTGCTCCCGCCGAAGAGGCGCAACTGCATCTCAACACGAAGAT
Organism: Rhizobium sp. 16-449-1b; assembly: GCF_017741935.1. Classification (GTDB taxonomy): domain Bacteria; phylum Pseudomonadota; class Alphaproteobacteria; order Rhizobiales; family Rhizobiaceae; genus Rhizobium. Next base: position 172,591 of record NZ_JAGHMH010000010.1, read on the forward strand.
TGCGCCGCTGGACAACCTTAAAGTCCGACAGGCAATCAGCTATGCAATCGATCAGGCGCAGATCGCGAAGTTCCAGGGTGAAGACTTCACCCAGCCGGCAACATCGGCAGTGCCCTCGAACAACCTGGGTTTCAACCCCGATAGCGGTATTCTTGGCTATGATCCGACGAAGGCTAAGGAATTACTCTCCGAGGCAGGGTTCCCCGACGGCTTGACGATCCCATTGATCAGCAGCCAAAATCCGGGCCTGCTAAACTTCGCGCAAATCGTTCAGGCTCAACTTGCTGAAGTTGGCATCAAGGTTGAAATAAAGCCTGTGGAACACGCAACCTATCACCAGATGATCCGTCAGGACCTGAGCCCGATGGTGATCTATACCGCAGCACGCTTCCCGATTGCTGACGTCTATTTGACTCAATTCTTCTATGGCCCAAGTCAGATCGGCGCGCCGGGGCAGGTGACAAACTTCTCCCATTGCGAGGCTGCCGACGCAGAAATCAAGGCGGCGAAGGCTGAAACCGACCAGGCAAAGCAGGTCGCTCTTTGGAAGGAAGCCCAGAGCAAGATCATGGCGAATGTCTGCTCTGTGCCGCTGGTCGAAAGCCGGTTGATCTATGATCGCAAGGCGTCGCTGGATTGGGGATACGACCTCAAGGGCGCAATGAACCTCGGCCCGATCGTGACGGAAAAAACCCACTTTACTGAATGAAATGATGTGGCGATCCCTAAGGGGTCGCCACACAAACATTTCGCCGCCGCTGCAACGCAAGTTGCCGATCCCGACCGTGTTCTGCTTCACTTTTGAACGGCAATTCCCGTCTGATTGAATCAAACTGGGGTTGGCGCATAGGTCGCGGGATGACTGGATTGCAGTCTTTGACGCTACCGCTATTGCGTTGCCTTTGCGGCGGACTAATTTTTGGGCGTGAGCCTGACAGCATGCAATTGAGACGTTGCTACCAATTGTGATCTCGGCCTTCTTCGCGTCGAAGGATCGCGCACGCAGTCGGAGGTCGGCGATCGATTTGTAGCGGCCGATTCGGTTTCGACCAGCGCCCATTCCGGCCTTCAGCCGATCGCCATGTCCTTGCCCGGCGGCTTATAGCGTTGTGTGATCGGGAACCGCGGGTCCAATCATATCAACGCCAGTACCGATGCCAAAAAAGCCTGCCGTCAGGCTGGCGTAGACCGCACACCAAGCCCAGCGGCAGGCCGACACGATTGCGAGATCTGAATAGCGCCGCTGGCTGCCTCGCGTTCGTTGGCTTTGGTGCCTGCCACGACGACGACAGCACTTCTGCCTCCATCTACACCAGCAGTTTTTCCGCGCCTGCGAAGGCTTGCCTCGTATTCCGACCAGGTCGTCAACTTCATCTTGCCGATGCGATGGCGGCGAAAGGCATTGTTTTTGGGGAGCGTATTAGCGCGGCGCAGCTGTTTCCATCAGACCCGCTTTATTGATCACAATAAAGGATACGGGCACCAATGCCGGTCGAAGCTGATCTCCGTCGTCACCCATTTCGCCGCGATTTGCCCGTAACGATATACTGCTATTTGTGCCAAAGCTCCCTTTGGCACAAATAGGCGGAATTCCTCATATTTAGGCGCTCACTGCGCGATGAGGGTTCTGCTTCGAACTGAAGCCGTAGACGCGTTCAGCGAAATCGGAGGTGATGCGCTCCTCTTTGATGTCGCGGCGAACAGCCTCCGAAGATCGACCGGATGATGAGCCATAACCGCCGCCGCCGGGAGTCACGATCTCAACGATCTGTCCCGCCCTTAACTGGACTGTTCCCGGAAGATTTTGCTGCCCGTTTCCGAAATCGAAATGCGAGCCAGCGGCCTCCAGACCGCCATCGAGCCCCCAGGGGTGGACAGAAAAGCGTGCTCCGTCGACTGCGCAGCGGCAATCTGCCTCGATACGGTAGACACGTCGCAAACCCATACCTCCGCGCCATGTGCCGGCCCCTGCTGAACCGTTAGCGAGTTCGTAGCGCAGCAGTGTCAAAGGATATTCGAGTTCGAGTGCTTCGACGGGAAGGTTGGATGTGTTTGTCATGTGGACGTGGATACCGCTCAACCCATCCGCCGTCGGACGCGCGCCGCCGCCACCTCCGATCGTTTCCAGATAGACCCAGAGCGAACCGTCCTCGCGCGTGCCGGTAAAGAGCGCGCCGGTGCAAGCGCCGTTGCCAGCAGCGGTCACTTTGCCAGGCAAAGCTTTTGCAAGCGCACCCTGAACCAGGTCGGCAACCCGCTGGCAGGCGATGATGCGCCCATCAACAGCCGCGGGGTGCTTGCAGTTGAGCAACGATCCGTGTGGCGCCTCAACGCTGATCGGCCGCGACAGACCGGCATTCGGCAGAATGGTCGGATCGATGACCGCTTTTACGGCATAGTAGCAGGTAGCGAGTAAGGCGGTGTAGATGACGTTCAGACCGGCAGCGACCTGCGACGGCGCATCGAAGGCCAAGTGCATCGCATCGCCCTTGATGGTAATGTCGACCTTCAGCTCCATCACGTCGGCGAATTGGTTGCTGTCGAAATAATCTGTGAAGCTATAGGTGCCGTCCGGAATTGCCGCGATGCCGGCGCGCATCTTACGCTCGGCGTAATCCTGCAGGGCGTCGCCCGCCGCCAAGACCTTATCGCCGCCGTATTTGCTGCAGAGATCCTGCATGCGCTGAACGCCGAGCCGGTTGGCAGACATCTGCGCGCGAAGGTCAGAAAGCCGTTCGTGAGGAACCTGGCAGTTCAGCAGAAATACGTCCTGCAGGTCCTGCTGGAGCTTGCCCTCGCGATAGAGGCGGACTGGCGGCAGGCGTATCCCTTCCTGGTAGATATGGGCATGTCCCCGATCGGCAAAGTCGGCGTGGTGGGCCGTGTTCACTGCCCACCCGACCATGGTCGGACCGTGGAAGATCGGTTCGGCCAGCACTATGTCCGGCAAGTGAGTAGCGCCGCCTTCATAGGCATCGTTGCCGATGAAGACGTCGCCGGGCTTGATGTCATCGGCTGCAAAGCGCTTGTTGATGTGTGGGATGATGCCGATAAAGCTGCCGAGGTGCATCGGAATATGCTCGGCTTGGCACAAAGTGTTGCCATGCCGGTCGAACAAAGCCGTCGAGCAATCGCGACGCTCCTTGATGTTGGTCGAATAGCTGGCGCGAACCAGCGCCTCGCCCATTTCTTCTACGATCGACGTCAGCGCGCTGCCGATGACTTCTATGGTGATCGGGTCGATCTTGGTCATGACTGCGCCTCCAGAATGAGGTTGAGATAGGGATCGACCGTGGCCTGCATGTCCGGAAGGATGACGGTCGTGGTGTCCATCTGCTCTACGATTGCGGGTCCCGCGATGCGGTTGCCGGGCTTCAGCTTCTCGCGCGTGTAGACGGGGCAGCTGACGAAGTCCTTGGCTTCGTCCATGTAGACCTGCCGGGAGCCGATGACGGCCGCCTGGCAATCCAGGCCAGCGTCGGGCTGCGGCACAAACTCGGCTTTGTTGACGACACCTACCGCCTCCAGGCGGAGGGTGACGATCTGGATCTGCTCGCCTTCGGCGATGAACCCGAACCGCTGCAGATGGGCCTGTTCGAAGCCCTTGATCAGGGCATCGAGCGTGTCGGCACCGACAGTGCCTGCAGTTACGGAAACCTGGAGTTCATAGTTCTGGCCGACATAGCGCACATCTGCGGTGCGGTTGACGATGCGGCGGCCGGCTTCGATGTCCTCCTGGGCGAACCAGGCATCGGCCTGAGCCTCAAGTGCTTCGAAACCGCTGATCATCGGCTCGACGGCGTCCTGGCTCACCTTCATTAGCCGCGAGATCGCGAAGTCGGAGCGCAGGTCGGTCAGAAGCAGGCCGAGTGCGCAGAGCGTGCCGGGGGTGAGCGGCACGATCATGCGGCTCATGTCGAGTTCTTTGGCAAGGCGTGCAGCATGCAGCGGGCCTGCGCCGCCGAAGGCCATTAGCGCATAGTCGCGCGGGTCATGACCGCGCTGCACGCTGATGAGGCGAATGGCCTTCGCCATATTGGCGGTCACGACCGAGATGATACCCTGTGCCGTCTCCATCAGTCCGAGACCGAGCTGGTCGGCCAGTCTTTGAACGGCCTCGATGGCAAGGTCGCGGCGCACCTTCATGCGCCCACCGAGAATTTCGACGGGATTGAGCGTCTGTAGGACGATGTTGGCGTCGGTCACGGTCGCTTCCGTGTTGCCCCGTCCGTAGCAGACCGGCCCCGGATCCGCTCCGGCTGAGCGTGGGCCGACCTTGAGCAGGCCGCCGCTGTCGACGAAGGCGATCGAACCGCCGCCGGCTCCGACCGTGTGGATATCCAGCATCGGCGCCTTGATCGGGTAGCCGTGTACGTTCGCTTCGCCGGTGAGCTTGCAGACGCCACCCTGCAGAAGTGCGACGTCACTTGATGTGCCGCCCACGTCGAAGGTGATGATATTGTCGAAGCCCGCCATGCGGCCAACAGCCTGCGCTGCTACGACGCCGGTGCTCGGACCGGAAAGAACGGTGCGGACTGGGAGCTGGGCTGCCATGTCAAAGCCGATGACGCCGCCGTTCGACTGGGTCAGCTGCGGGGCGACCGGCACGCCGAGTTCCGACAGGCGAAGTTTCAGCCGGTCAATGTAACGCTGCATGACCGGGCCGAGATAGGCATTTACGACTGTCGTGGACATCCGCTCGTATTCTCGAAATTCCGGCGCCACTTCATGTGAGGCGCTGACGAAGACGTCAGGCATCTCCTCACGAAGGATCTCGACCACGCGCTTCTCATGTGCGTTATTCAGGAAGCCGTAGAGGAAGCAAACGGCAATTGCTTTGACGTCCTCTTCGGCGAGCTTGCGCACGGCCGCGCGCAGCTTGTCCTCGTCGAGCACGCGGTCCTCTGAGCCATCGCATTTGAGGCGTTCTGGAACTTCTTGCCGACGGTCGCGGCTGACCAGGGTTTCCGGCTTTTCGGCGTTCATGTCATAGAGACTTGGGCGCTTCTGACGGCCGATTTCCAGAAGATCACGAAAGCCGTCGGTGGTAATCAGCCCGGTGGCGACACCTTTCAACTCGATGAGTGCATTGGTGGCGACCGTCGTTCCATGGCCGAGGAAAGCCACATGGGCCGCGGTGCTGGCAACGGTCGCAAGCCCTTCCGAAACACCATCTGAGATTCCGCGCGAAGGGTCATCAGGTGTCGACGGTACTTTCCAGATGTCGAGTTTCCCCGTCTCCTCGTCGAATAAGCAGACATCGGTGAACGTGCCGCCGGAATCTACGCCAATTCTCAATGCCATGTCTTCACCCTCTTTGGCCAAGGTTTTGGCGAGCGGATCAGGCTGCCTTGGTCTTCTTGAAACGATCGAAGCGGAACGGAGCGGGGTCAACGCACGGCTGTGCGTCGGTGACGAGATCGGCCATCAGCTTTCCAGCACCAGGCCCAATGCCGAAACCATGGCCGGAGAAGCCGCTGGCAATAAAGAACCCGGGAATGCCGCCCGCCGGTCCAATGACTGGGACCGCATCAGGCGTCACGTCGATCAAACCGGCCCAGCTTTGGGTTATGCGGCTGTCAGCGAAGGCTGGAAACGCCTTGACGAGATGCGCAAAGCCTTCCCGGTTAAAGCGTTCGAATGGCATTGGATCAAGAATGCGCACATGTTCGAAAGGCGAAATTTCGTCCGCTGCCCAGGAGCGAGGCGTTCGCCATTCGTCGACGAACCGGCTGCCGACGCGGAGTTTGAGCTCGCGCCAGCTTTTGATCAATGTCGGTGCGAAATCAGAGAAGAGACGAAAGCTGTCGGGCACGATTGGAGCGATATTGGCGTTTCGCATGGCGATCGTGAAGCTACCGTCAGACCGCCTGCGGAAGGAAAAATTGTCGGCGCCAACGGGCATGTCTGGAACCCCATCAACAGACGTCGCTCGCGCCACCGATGCGAGAATCTTGAGCTGCGGAAAGTCGATGCCCATGTTGCCGCTAAAGAGCCGTGACCAGGCGCCGCCGGCAAGGACGACAGACGAGCAGGCGATGCGTCCGCGCTCGGTGACCACGCCGCTGACAGCACCTGCAGAACGTTCTATCGATCGGACCGCGCAGCCCGTGATGACGTGTGCGCCGGCGCGGATCGCGCCACGGGCTATCGCCGGCGCAGCCTTGAACGGTTCGGCACGGCCGTCGGTGGACGTATGCAGGGCAGCGGTAAAGCCATCGGCCATGCCGGGAAGATGCTGGCGCAATTCCTCGCTCCGCAGCAGGCGGGAATCGAGACCAAATTCGCGCGCATGCACCAGCCAAGCTTCGTACTCAGCCTCCTGGCGCGCATTGCGACAAAGATAGGCAACGCCCGTCTGCCGAAATCCAGTTTCCTCGCCAATTCGAGCGTTGAGGCCCTTCCAAAGCGAAAGGCTCTCTATCGCTAGCGGCAGTTCCGAAGCATCGCGTCCCATCTGCCGCACCCAGCCCCAATTGCGGCCGGACTGCTCGCCCGCAATGAGACCTTTTTCGCAGACTGCGACAGATACGCCGCGCTCGGCCAGCTCCAACGCCGTCGAGATGCCGACAATCCCGCCGCCAATCACGACGACATCCACCTTTGATGGCATGGCCTGATTGGAGGGGACAGCGTCGGGAATAATACGTGACATAATTTATCTCACTGGCTTTATTAGAGTGTGTCTTCGAGCCGGCAGTTGACCAGCATCTCCGCCATTGCAGCATTGTTGGGCAGTTCGATTGCGGTGCGCACGAGTGAGGCCAGCGTTTCCGGTTGGATCATCTCATCGGGCGTGACCTTATTGGTGTAGGAACTCATTTCGGTGCGCACGAAGCTCGGGCAGATCGCCGTTGCACGCACGCCTTTTTCCCACGCCACCTGGCGCGTCGTATGGGTCAGGCCCATCACGGCGAACTTCGTCATGTTATAGCCGACGAAGGCGTTCCTGACCCGCTTTCCCGAGAGCGAGGCTATGTTGACGATGCGCCCGGCACCCGTCGCCTCGAGGTGAGGCATGCAGAGGCGGGTGAGGCGCAAGGGTGCCTTCACGTTAACTGCCCAGAGCCGGTCGAGCGCCTCGTCGTTGTCGTCCATCAGGGAGACCTGCTCGCCGAGGCCGGCATTGTTTACGAGAGCATCGATCCGTTGAAACTTCTCTGCTGCTGACGCCACCCATCGATCCGAAGTTGCCGGTTCATAGGCATCAAAATGCGCATAGTGCAGTCGGTCGTTTTCAGGACCGAACTGCGTTTCCAGCATTTTGACGTCGCGAGCACCGAGGCTTAAGCGATAGCCATGCTCGGCGAGTTCGCGTGCGATTGCGAGCCCGATGCCGCGGCTTGCTCCAGAAATCAGTACTACGCGTGAGCTATGTGCCGTCATTGTCAAATCTCCTGGGCGCCATCGTCTGGTCGAGAATTCGTTTGTCTTGACGGTAAGCGGGCTTTTCATTTCTGACAAGTGCATTGTGGTAGAAATCGCCAAAAAAGCTTCAAAAACTCCCACGATTGAAATGACAATTGCCAAAATGCGAGCATCCACTTGACGAAGTTTGGCGTTTTATGGCTTAATCACTCAAAATACGTGCACAAGCGCTCAAAAGACTACGGGAACGGACTCTTCGACAAAGGAGAGTGAAACGCAGATCGGATCGCGGTATGCCGGGTAGGGAAATTCTAAGAATCGATAATCTTTCCATCGCCTTTAGGACGGATGGCGGCCTACGGGCCGTTGTCAACGGCGTCTCACTTGCACTGACATCAGGCGAAATTCTGGGCCTTGTGGGTGAGAGTGGCAGTGGAAAAACTATCCTGTCGCTGGCAGCGATGGGTCTTCTGCCGCACAACGCCACGGTTACGAGCGGACGGGTCGAGTTTGCCGGCGAAAATCTGCTGACAGCTCGTCCCGACGTCTTGCGTAAGTTGCGCGGCAAACGCATTTCAATGATTTTTCAGGATCCGATGGCGTCGCTCGATCCGGTGTTTACCTGTGGAAGCCAGATTGTCGAGGCAATCCAGCTGCACGAGCGGATAACTCGCCGCCAGGCCGGCGAACGTGCGCGGGATCTTCTGGCAAAGGTCGGGATCGCCGATCCGGCACGCTGCATGCGCTCCTACCCTCATGAACTGTCCGGCGGGCAATGCCAGCGCATTATGATCGCCATGGCGGTCGCCTGCAAACCCGACGTCATCATCGCCGACGAACCGACGACGGCTCTCGATGTTACGGTACAAAAACAGGTTCTTACCCTGCTACGCGATCTCAATCGGGAAATCGGAGCAGCAATTCTGCTGATCACGCATGACCTCGGTGTTATCTACGAGGTCGCTGACCGCGTTGCTGTCATCTATCGTGGTGACCTGATGGAGCAGGCCTCCACAGGCGACCTGTTTAGGGCGCCGCGAAGCGCCTACACCAAGGCGTTGATCGCCTCCATGCCATCGGCCTCCACGCCACAAAGCCGCCTTCCAGTCATATGCAGGGATGACCTTGGCCAGATCTCAAGCGTAGTCGAGGTTCGGCCGTCACAGAAGGAGCGCCTTTCGAAAAAGCCTGAGGGTGAAACGCTCCTCGAAATTCGCAATCTGACGAAAACGTACTGGCTTCGCGAGACTGCTCTTTCGGCGCCGAAGCCTTTTCGTGCCGTCGACGATGTCAGTCTGGTTATTCCGGCCCGGTCGACAGTCGGGCTTGTCGGTGAGTCCGGTTGTGGGAAATCGACGCTCTCGCGCCTTGTCATGCGCTTGATGCAGCCTGACAGTGGCGCCATCGAGTTTGAGGGCCACGATCTCGTTTCCCTTGATCACGACCGGTTACGTGCTGCCAGGCGCGACTTTGCGCTCGTGTTCCAGAACCCTTATGGCTCGCTCAATCCACGACAGACGGTCACCGATCTTGTCGCGGCGCCCATCGACATCCACCAGCGGGGACGCGATCGCGAAGCGGCGGTCGCCAGGCTCCTCGATGCGGTCGGCTTGCCCCGAGATGCCATGGGCCGTTATCCACACGAGTTTTCTGGCGGCCAACGCCAGCGGATCGTTATCGCTCGCGCTCTGGCTCTCAACCCAAAGCTTCTCATTTGCGACGAGGCCGTCTCGGCGCTCGATGTGTCCGTTCAGGCGCAAGTTCTCAACCTGCTGCACGATCTGCAGGACGAATTCGATCTCACCTACCTGTTCATCTCGCATGACATGTCCGTAGTCCGCCACGTTAGCGATACGATCGCAGTGATGCAGAAGGGCAAGATTGTCGAAATCGGCCCTGCTGCAGAGGTCTTCGACAATCCCAAAGAGGACTATACCCGCACACTCCTGAGCGCAGTGCCCAAGATCGGCACTGGCCGGCCAGCCGCTCTGGAGGCGCATTGATGGAGACCTTATCAACATTTGTCATCACACTGGGATCGAGGCTTGTTACCGCACTGGTTCAGCTCTGGGTCATTGCGACCCTCGTCTTCTCCATCATGTACATCATGCCCGGCGATCCGGTGCTGTTGCTCTTGGGACCCGAGAGCAATCCCTCTCCGGAGACGGTCGCCGCCATGCGTCATCAGCTCGGTCTCGACCAGCCCGTCCTGGCGCAATATCTCAAGTGGCTCGGCAATGCCGCAACCGGCGATCTCGGGAACTCCCTTGATGGCGTTCCCGTTGTCGAATACGTGACGTCCAGCCTCCCCAAGACTATCGAACTTGCGAGCGCTGCTATCGTCCTTGCCGCCATCATCGGCGTGCCGGTCGGTATATCGGCGGCCCTACGCCGCGGACGTTTTCTCGACGGTCTGTTGACGTCGCTCTCGACCCTTGGGATTTCGGTTCCTGTCTATATCCTCGGCTCGCTTCTCATCCTTCTTCTTAGCCTCAAGCTCGGATGGCTCCCTTCGAGCGGCTATACCGACATTTCCCGAAACGCATTTCTGCATTTCCAGAAGCTGACCTTGCCGGCTGTCACCCTCGGCCTCGGCCTAGCCGCTTCGATCGCTCGCATGACGCGCTCGTCGATGCTCGAGATCCTGGGCCGTGATTTCGTGCGATCTTTGCGGGCAAGGGGAATGCCCGAACGGCGCGTGATCTGGATTCACGTCCTTCGGAATGCAGCGATCCCGATTGTGACGATCGTCGGCCTGCAACTCGGCAACCTGATGGGTGGCACGGTACTGGTCGAAGCCCTCTTCAACTGGCCTGGATTGAGCACCCTTCTCGTCACGGCCGTTTCCAACCGCAACTATCCCCTGGTCCAGGGCAGCATCCTGACCATCGCGGCGTTGTTCATTCTGATCAATCTGTGCGTCGACATCCTCTACAGCCTTCTCGATCCACGCATCCGCCGGAAACGCGCATGAAGACGACCTTTGTTTTTCGCCGACCGCTCGTCGCCGCCAGTCTGCTTGTCGTGACGGTGGTCCTCGGGATCGCACTGGCTGGGCCTCTTCTCGCCCCGCACGATCCGCTCGCAATCAACCAGAACGCGGTCAACCAGGCGAGTTCGGCGCAATACCTGCTCGGCACCGACGAGTTCGGTCGCGATATCTTATCGCGTCTCCTGATAGGCATCCGTCCGACGATGATGGTGGCGGTTATCTCCACCACCATTGCCGCCATAGGCGGCACGGCTTGCGGCGTCGTCGGCGCCTATAGTCGGCCGGTTCTGGCCTTCTTCGTCATGCGTGGCGTCGATATCATGCTGAGTTTCCCGGCGATCTTGCTTGCGCTGCTCGCCGTCGGTTTCTGGCGCAGCGGGGTCGTCAGCCTCAGTGTGGTCATCGGCATCATCTTCATCCCGCAATTTGCACGCGTCGCGCAATCGGCGACGCTGCAGGTGATCAGGCAGGAATTCGTCGAAGCCGAGCACGCCATGGGCGCGCGCTACCTTAGAGTCGTCTTGCGGGCGATCCTGCCGAATATTCTGTCGCCACTGGTTGTTCAGGCAACATTGACGATAGCAGCGGCGATCCTGCTTGAATCCGGCCTGAGTTTTCTCGGTCTCGGCATCGTGCCGCCCGAACCATCATGGGGGCAGATGATCGGGACGGCGCGCGGCTATCTCAGCCAGAATCCCATGTATGTTGTTTGGCCCTCCGTGTGCCTCGCGCTCACTGTTCTCGCCATCAACGTCCTCGGGGACGCGCTTCGCGATTACCTCGACCCGAGACTCCGTGAGAACTGACACCTTCAACAAAGAGAGGGAACATCATGAAGAGAATTCTCCAAATGGCTCTCGCTGTGAGCCTTCTGGGGCCGACGGCCACGAGTGCGCTCGCAGGCGGCACCCTTTACTTCGGACTTTCGGGAGAGCCGTCGACACTCGATACGGTCGTCCAGCCCGGCACGTCAGGCCGTACCGTCAAGCTGGCGATCCATCGCGGGCTTGTAAACTATGGTATCGATGGCAAAATCTCACCGGAACTGGCCGAAAGCTACGATGTCAGCCTCGATGCGAAGGAGTTCACCTTCCACCTACGACAGGCAACATTCCATGATGGTTCGCCCGTTACCGCCGCGGATGTGAAGGCCTCCCTGGAGAGAATTCTCGACCCGAAAGGAAAGGGCGCCTTCCGCAACGAACTTTCGATCATATCTAAGATCGAAACGCCGGACGAAAAGACCGTCAAATTGACCCTTTCGAGCCCCTCGGTTGCGCTCATCGACTATCTCGCCCTACCGGAATCCGTCATTGTGCCAGCGGCGTGGCTGGCAAAGAATGCCGACAACCCGACCGCTTCGCCGATCGGCGCTGGCCCTTTCCAGTTCGTCAGTTGGACGCGCGGCCGTGAAATTGTCGTCAAGAAGTTTCCCGGCTACTACAAGAAGGGCAAGCCGGATCTCGACGAGGTTCATTATGTCTTCTACAGCGACGAGAACACACGGGTAAACGCCCTGAAATCCGGAGACGTTGACATCATCGACTACGTGCCCGCGAAAGATGCCGCCGATCTCGAGAAAGGGCCTGATACGGAGCTTTTGAGGAACACCGGTCCGTTCATGGGACTGCAGTTCAATACCAAGTTTGAACCGTTCTCAAAGCCTGAGGTTCGCCAGGCGATCGCCTATGCCGTCGATCGTAGCGTCATCATCAATACCGCCTTCAACGGCCTGGGCAGTCCGATCTACGGGATTGCCATTCCGAAGGGTTATATGGGCTATTCCGAAGCCAAGGCGAACTATTTCTCGCATGACATCGAGAAGGCCAAGGCGCTGCTTGCCAAGGCCGGATATCCGAATGGCTTCGAGGCACGACTGCTTGCATCGTCGCAATACAGTTTTCACCAGAATACGGCGATCGCCATTCAGTCAGAGCTGGCCAAGATCGGTATCAAGGTAAAGCTCGATCTACCCGATTGGGCAAGCCGCATGGCGAAGGCGACGGGGGCTGATTACGATTTCACCGTGCTCGGTAGCCTCGGTGAAATTACCGATGCGGACTGGCTGAGCAACTACTATTACGGCGGTGACAAGCTCGTCCGGACCAACAATTCCCCGTATTTCAATGATCCACAGATCAATGAACTGCTCGACAAGGGCAGGGCAACGGTTGACAAGGCCGAACGAGCGAAAATCTACGATGCTTTTGTCGATAGAGCGCTCGAACTGTCGCCGCTTGTCTATTTCATGTGGCGCGAACAGAGCTACGCCGTCAAGAAGGGCGTAACCGGTTTCACAAACATGCCTGGCTTTCTGACCTTCCAGTCCGGCCTTAGCATCGAAAACACGAAAATCGAGTGAACTTGCAGGCTGCCGGATGCGACGAGCGCGTTCGGCAGCCGATCCTTTCGGCAAGAAATGCTCGGCCTCTGGCCCGAGGAAAAGTAGCTTCTGACATCTCGCGTTCTTCGCTCGACAATCGTCTCCCTCTAAACACCTCTCACCGAGCCGCGGTTTATAAGTGATGCCGGTAGCAAGGTTTCCTTTCCAGGACCCGTGGCGTCGCCCATTATCCGCGCGATAAGATTTGCCGTGGCAGCTGATGCAAGCTCTCTGATGGGTAGCGAGATGACACTCAGAGGAGGCGCTATCGCTGCCGTCCAGTCGGCATCGTCAAAGCAGACAAGCGAGACGTCTTCTGGTATTGTCAGGTTCAGTTCGCGAAGCGCTCTGATTAAGACGAGGGCCACCGAACTGTCCGTCGCCAGAAAAGCCGTAGGACGGTCTGGAGAGTCGCATAACGCGCGTACCAAACGGGCGAGATTATTGGTCCCCCGACCTCCTCGAATAATCCGGTTCCCGGCAATCTGGTTTCCGGCATCGTGTAGCGCTGCGCGGTACCCATCGATACGTTCGCTAACCGATGAAATCAGGTCCTTCTGCTGTGGGTCAGACGGAGCATTTGACACGAGAGCAACCTGTCGATGGCCTCTCTCAATGAGAGATTTCACCGCCTGATTGGCGGCTCGAAAATTGTCCACTGCAAACGTATCCGCGCTAAGGAGAGGTACTCGCCTATCCAGAAGAACGATGGGACAATCCATATCCCTTGCACCGGCAAGGTGCTCGACGTCGATACTCGAGGCTGGCGAAACGATCAACCCATCGACCCGTTTGGCCAGCAGGGCGCGAACTGCATCACGTTCGAGTTCGATATCATCGTCTGTCGTGGCGAGAAACACAACGAAGCCGCTTACGCTGGCAATGTCCGTAACGGCGCGAATTGCCTGGGCAAAATGAAAACTCTCTATATTTGGAATAACGAGGCCGATCGCCTTGCTGCGACCAGTCGCGATACTACGGGCTAGTTGGTTCGGTCGATAGGCTAGCTGTTCGGCGGCGTCCAAAACGAGCCTGCGAGCATTGGGGCCGGTCGATCCGTAATTTCCAAGGACGCGCGCTGCCGTTGCTCGTGACACACCGGCCAACCGTGCTACGTCGATGATCGTGGGAGGAGAACAACAACCGTTATCTTTCACTGGCCGCTCGCATTTCGGTTCGGCGGAGGGATCGATGGCTAGGTTTGAACCTGTCAACGCATCGTACTGATAACAGGTGTCGGAGCTTGCTGGCCGGTATACGAATGACGGTAGATCTCACCGCCTGTTCAAGGTCTCCTTCCAAAGGCGCGCGACAACGATGGGTTTCTCTCGAATGCATTTGATGGCTTGGTGGAGGTCGGCGCGCTCGGCGCCGACCAAGGAGTCAACTATGCCAAGTATGAGGAGAGCAAATTTAAGTCAGCTTCGCAAAGCCTGTCGGTCGCCTCATTGCGCTGGTGCCAGTAGGGATAGAGCAGCGGCGGAACGCTAACGTCGTCGAGCCGCTTTCGCTCTTCGGCGCTCAGCTTCAGATCCGCGGCTGCAAGATTATCCTTGAACTGTGCTTCCGTGCGTCCTCCGATGACGACAGAGGTGACAGGCTTTCGACCGATCAACCAGGCGAGTGCCACCTGCGCTGCGGAAACGCCACGGCCGTCGGCAATTGAAACAAGGGTATCAACGATGCTCCAGAGGCGGTTTTCGTCGCGGATCGGAGGTTCCTTCCAGCCGGCGAACTGGCGGCTACCCTCCGGTGCTGCCTGATTACGTTGATGTTTACCGGAGAGCAGGCCCCCTGCAAGTGGGCTCCAGATAAGGACCCCAAGACCTTGATCTACGGACACCGGAAGCAGCTCATATTCGGCATCACGAGCTTCCAGCGTGTAGTGAATCTGCTGGCTGACAAAGCGTTGACGTTTCTCCCGATCGCTGACGCCGAGCGCTTTCATGATGTGCCAGCCGGAGAAATTCGAGCAGCCGATGTAGCGCACCTTGCCGTGACGGACGAGCGTATCAAGCGCTTCCATAGTTTCTTCTAACGGCGTTTGTCCGTCCCATTCATGCAACTGATAAAGATCGATGACGTCGGTCTTCATGCGACGCAGGCTCGCCTCGCAAGCCTCGATCAGATGATAGCGGGAGTTGCCGGCATCATTTGGCCCTTTGCCCATCGGGAAACGCGCCTTGGTCGCGATCAGTACGCCGTCCTTGCGCTTACCACCCAGAATGTCGCCGATGATCTCTTCGGACTTGCCGTCGGAATAGACGTCTGCCGTGTCGATCAGATTGACTCCGGCATCCAAGCAAAGATCGACGAGGCGTTTAGCCTCGGGGACACCAAGGTCGCCGACCTTCCGGGCCCAGCCGACGCCGCCGAAAGTCATTGTACCCATTGTGACAGTTGATATTTTGAGGCCTGAACGGCCAAGCTGACGGTATTCCATGAGACTCCTCCTTTTGGAATATGATTTTCGTAGGGATGGCGGCCAGACAAATCCGGTCTATTCAGACACTATCTGAGTACGCTTCCGCCTTGGTCGGCGGCGCCCACGAGCGCACGAAAGCCTGCAAATAGTTCTCGTCCCATCCCGGAATGCTGCGAACTGAGGTCTTGGGTAGCAGTCGCACGGGATAGAAACTCTCGCTCGTCGCCTAGAAGGGTAAGCGTCCCATCGTTCGCGTCGAGTCGGATGAGATCTCCGTTACGAATTTTGGAGATGGCGCCACCATCCGAGGCTTCTGGAGTAACGTGGATCGCGGCAGGCACCTTGCCTGACGCGCCTGACATCCGCCCGTCCGTGACGAGCGCTACTCTGAAGCCCCTGTCCTGCAGGACGCCGAGTGCAGGCGTCAATTTGTGCAGTTCGGGCATGCCGATACTCTTCGGACCCTGGAAGCGGACAACTGCGATAACGTCACCATTCAACTCGCCGGTCTTGAATGCCTGCTGCAGCTCGTCCTGAGTGTGAAAAACGCGTGCAGGCGCTTCGATCACGCGGTTTTCGGGTTTCACGGCAGACACCTTGATAACCGACCTACCAATATTGCCAGTCAGCACCTTCAACCCACCATTCGATGAGAACGCATCGCGTATTGGTGCCAACACCTTGGGATTACCCGACAATGCCGGCGCGGGCTCGAACGCCAAGTCACTACCGCAAAGCTTAGCCTGGACGGTGTACCCGCTGAGTCCGCTTCCGCAAACGGTCTTTACGTCATCGTGGAGAAAACCCGCATCGATCAATTCGCGAATCAGAAAGCCCATGCCGCCTGCGGCCTGAAAGTGGTTCACGTCGGCAGGGCCGTTAGGATAGACGCGTGCAAGCAACGGCACCACCCCACTCAGGTCGCTCATGTCTTCCCACGTGACGTGTAGGCCGGCCGCCTGCGCGATGGCAATGATGTGTATCGTGTGGTTCGTCGAGCCGCCGGTTGCAAGGAGCCCGACAATACCGTTCACGATCGCCTTCTCATCGACGATCTGGCCGATCGGGGTGTAATTCTCGCCCCCAACGGTAAGTGAAAGAGCACGTCGAGTGGCCTCGCGAGTAAGGGCATCACGCAAATCCGTGTTCGTGTTGACGAAGCTCGAACCTGGAAGATGAAGCCCCATGATTTCCATGAGCATCTGGTTAGAATTCGCCGTGCCGTAGAACGTGCAGGTGCCGGGAGAGTGGTAGGACTTCGCCTCGGCGACGAGCAATTCGTTGCGATCAACTTTACCTTCCGAGGACAGTTGCCGGATCCGCGTCTTGTCCTCGTTTGAGAGGCCGGACGTCATTGGGCCAGCCGGCACAAACACGGCCGGCAGATGACCGAACGTGAGTGCCCCGATCAGAAGGCCAGGGACGATCTTGTCACAAACGCCGAGGTAGACCGCGGCATCAAACATGTTATGGCTGAGTGCAATCGCCGTTGACATGGCGATGACATCGCGGCTGAACAGGGATAGGTCCATTCCTGGTTGGCCTTGGGTGACGCCGTCGCACATAGCCGGGACGCCGCCGGCCACTTGCGCTGTCGCGCCGATCAATCGCGCTGCGTCCTTGATGATTTCGGGATAGGTGCCGTAGGGCTGGTGGGCGCTCAGCATGTCGTTGTATGACGTAACGATGCCCAGGTTCAGCGACTTTGAGCCGGTCAGCCTCGCCTTATCAGATGGTGAACAGGCGGCGAAACCGTGGGCAAGGTTGCCGCATGACAACGCCGAACGGTGGACGCCTTTCTGCTTTTGAGCCTCGATACGGTCGAGATATTCCCGACGCGACTGAGTACTCCGAGCCGCGATGCGGTCGGTGACGATTTGGACAGACTTGCGCACAGACATCTAAATGCTCCCACGGCACCCATTGATCACTAAATACCGGGCTTCAAGAAACCGCCGCTGGGAAGAGGTTTCAGGTACTGGGCTATCGGGGAGACTTCGCCAATGTAGACGCGGGCAGGTCGGGTTACGATGAATGTGACGTAGTCTGCAACGTCTTCGGGCTGCAGCAAGGTTTCGCGGTCGTCGATGTGGTTCTCGGAACGCTGCTGAGTATCAACAGCTCCCGGGCAAACCGCCGTCGCCTTGACGCCAAATTCGATCCCCTCCGCATCCGTCGTCTGGGTGAAGCCAAGCATGCCGAACTTCGACGCAGCGTACGCCCCAAATTTCGCCGATGCCACTTTGCCCGCACGAGAAACAATGTTGACGATATGGCCGCTCCGTCGATCGCACATATGTTGGAAGAAGGCCTGCGTGCAAAGGAATGTGCCCTTGAGATTGATCGCCATCATCCAATCCCAATCCTCTTCCTTGATGTTCGGGATCGAATTGTGAATAGCAACGCCAGCATTGTTCATCAGGATGTCGACCGCGCCGAAGCGATCGAATGCGGCCTGGGCGAGCGCCGTGACTTGCGATTTGTGCTGAACGTCCGTTTGAACAGCAAGCGCCTGGGGTCCGATCGCGCGCACCTCGTCCGCCACAGCCTCGATCTGATCCGCCTCGATCGCGGCGAGGACGATGTTGCATCCTTCCTTTGCCAGTGCGAGAGCGGTGGCTCGCCCAATACCCCGGCCGGCTCCGGTGATGACGGCAGTTTTTCCTGCAAGTTTCATGGTTCTTCACTTTCTAACGAAGCTGTCTGCGGGCAGTTGTCGCCCGAGTAAAAGCTATCTGGGCGACTTCCAACATGGTCGCTCTTCAGAGCGGCTGGAGCCCATTCAGCACCGGTTTGACCAGAGCGGCTACAATCTTCCTTGGTATATACCAATCTGTCAAGCATTATCGACCTCGACAGGCAATTGCCCCGTAGCTCCCGCCTTTTCGAAGCTTTTCCATTCTTTTGCGGTGGTAAAGCAGGATTCTTTGTCGATAATAGCGGAGTGACAGTCGCAAGCATACCAATTGGAATGGAGAGCCCTTGGACACCGAGCCAATGTACATCCAACTGCAGCAAGATCTCCTGCGGTCTATTCAAAACCGTGAATTCGAACAGGGGAGCCGTTTTCCGTCTGAAAGGGAGTTGTCACAGAAGTTTCGAACGAGCCGTGTGACAATGCGCAAGGCTATAGATCGCCTGGTGCAAATGGGCGTGCTCGAGCGCCGAGGAACCAGCGGTACATATCTACCGGATCGTCTTTTCGACCGGCCCATAAGTGAACACGTCGCCTACAGTATTTCTGACGTCGTAGAGAAGGCGGGCCACGTTCCCGGATCAAAGCTGCTCTTTTTCGAACGGAAGGTCGCGGACAAGGCAACGGCGGCCAAGCTCAGTATTGCAGTGGGTGATCCCATCATCTCCATCCAGAGGCAACGCACTGTAGATGGCATTCCAGTTTGTGTGGAGTTCAGCTTGATCCCGGCCAGAATGGTACCGGGCCTATCCGCTGCAGATGTAATTGAAAACAAATCGCTTTATGCTCATCTCCGCGACACGTATCAACTCAATTTGCATAACAAGTCTTCGAGCATAAGTATCCATAGAGCTACGGAGGCGGAAGCGGAGTTTCTGAATCTCTCAGCGGGCGCTTCTGTTCTAAGGTTTGACGGTGTTACCGAAACAATTGACGGCATTCCCTTTGAGCATCTGCGATCGCTGAACCATCCCGACTATGTGAGTTTTTCCATCGAGCACCGGGACTACAACGCAAGTGAGGCAACGGCTTCGCCCATAACGATGATGATGGGCGGTAGGACACCACACAAAGGTGGCTAGCCTCTTCGAGACCGCTTTAAGTCCGAACAGATTTTCCACCCCGCCAAAAATCTTATTGACAGCACATTAATCGGATGTATCTTGGTATATACCAACTGGCCTGAACATGCAGACCAGTTGAGTTGGGACGTTGCTACACCCTGGCTCGGCAAGTGCCGACTCGCGCAGTAGCTTGAACCGTTCAAGCTATGGGATTGCCCTCCTTTTAACTGGGAGCGGAGGGCGACGCGTCTCACTGGTATATGCCATGCGGTCTGAACCGCCATAAAAGGGGAATTCCAACCATGAATGCCATACGACATAGGTTCGCGGTTCTCGCCGCTTCAGTATTCGTCCTTTCCGGGGCGGTTGCTTCCGCCAGCGCTGCAGACGTCGTTATCGTCGGATCCGGCGGCGTCGTGCAGGACGCCTTTAAAAAGGCGCTTTGGGAGCCGGCCGGCAAGAAGCTTGGTCTGACCGTTGCGGACGACACTTCGCAAAGCTGGACCGACGCCAAGGCGCAAGTCGATTCCGGTTCGGTGAGCTGGGATATCATCAACATCAACATTGGCGAATGCCAGCTTGCTGCGGACGCCGGCATTCTCGTCAAGCTGCCGGCAGACATCGTTGACCGGAGCAAATTTTCGCCTGGTTCGGTGAACGACTACTGCGTCGGCAATACCGTGTTTTCGCAGATCATGGGCGTCAGCACAAAAAAGTGGGGCGGCGATTACCCCAAGAACATGGTGGATTTCTTTGACGCCAAAAAATTCCCCGGCAAGCGCGGCCTGACCCGCGGCCCGCGTGGCAATATCGAAGCGGCTGCTATGGCGCTCGGCAAATCTCACGATGAAGTCTATCCATTCCTCTCAACTGAAGCCGGCCTGAATGCGGCATTTGCCAAGCTTGAAGAGCTGATCAAAACGTCGGACGTCGTCTGGTGGGATAGCGGTGCGCAATTGACCCAGCTCATCGTCGATGGCCAGGTCGATCTGTCTTACGGCTGGGATGGCCGCATCATCACGGCGATGGACGCCGGCGCGCCGGTTAAGCCCGTTTATCAGGACGGCATCATTCAGTCCGATGGTTGGGCGGTTGTGAAGGGTGGACCCCACACCGGCAACGCGATCAAGTTCGTGAAGGAAATCTCCAAGGCAGAATATGTCAAGGATTTGCCGAAATATGTCGCCTATGGCGGCGCCAACTTGCTTGCTTATGACGGCTACGATGAAAAAACATTGTCGCGCTTGACGTCATCGCCAAAGAACGTCGAGGGGCAATTGCCGCTCGGGGTGGACTTCTGGAACAAGAACGGCGCTGAGCTGTCGGAGCGTTTCGACGCGATGCTTCTGTCTATCAAGAAATAAGAATTCGGAAAGTCTGGCGGCGAAACGCCGCCGCCAGACGGCCTGTCTTCAAGCTGCGCTCGCCACAAACCGATATAACGGATCACGCGCGTAGCAACCTCGACACTGGGAGTAGTTCATTGTTTTCGCCAAGTCACACACTGCCGTCGGAACATAGTGCAGCAAGCGCGCAGTCTCTGCCGATTTGCATTGCCGGCGTCACCAAAACGTATGGGCCCGTACACGCTCTGAACGACGTCAGTCTCGACATCCGAAGCGGCGAGTTCATGACATTGCTGGGTCCTTCAGGCTCGGGAAAGACCACACTCTTGATGACGCTTGCGGGGTTTATTCGGCCGGATCACGGATCGATCAAGTTCGGCGAGGAGGAGATGTCGTTCACGCCGCCCCATAAGCGCGGGGTCGGGATGATGTTTCAGAACTATGCTCTGTTCCCGCATATGAACGTTTTTGCAAACATTGCTTACCCGTTGAAGATCGCCAAGCGTTCTAAATCTGAAATCAAGGACGCAGTCGACGAGGTCTTGGAAACTGTGCAGCTTCCCGGTTATCAATCCAGACGGATCTCGGAGCTTTCGGGCGGCCAAAGGCAGCGTATCGCGCTTGCCCGCGCCATCGTCTTCAAACCAAAAATCCTGCTCATGGACGAACCACTTTCAGCGCTTGACAAGAATCTGCGTGAAGCGATGCAGGTCGAGTTGAGATCGATGCATGAACGCCTCGGCATGACGACAGTCCTGGTGACCCATGATCAGCGTGAAGCGTTGACCATGTCGGACCGTGTCGCCGTTTTGCGTGGTGGTCAGATTTCGCAACTCGATACGGCCTCGCAGATCTATAACGCGCCCACAAGCGCCTTCGTGGCAGCGTTCATGGGAGAATCTAATTTTCTAAAAGTCGCCGTTGCGGGATCGAAATGCTCTTACAGGGGTAAGGAGCTTAAGGTTGCATCGAATGCTGTAACCGATGGGGCAGGCCTCCTGGTCATTCGTCCGGAGAAACTGGAGATCGTAGCTTCCCCCGACGGACACGATGCTTTCAATATTTTTGATGGCGTCCTGGAGCGCACTTTGTTTCAGGGCGAAAGCTACCTGGCCTTTATCCGCCTCCCGGACGGCAATTTGCTCAACGTTCGGCAGCACTTGAACCAGGCCAGCCGTGCCGCAATTCCTCAACCCGGCTCGCAGGTCACCCTTTCGCTTCATGAAAGCGAAACAGTTGTCGTCGCTGACGACGTGGAGCGCTGATCATGAGCATCGTATCCACCTCAGATGCATTCAGGCAAAACGAAACGGAATTGAGACGGGCGGACCGCCTTGAGGGCTTAGGTCTGCTGTCGCTCGCCATCCCCGGTATTTTACTGCTCTTCGTCACGATTATCCTCCCCTTGGCGGTTATGACTTATCTCGCCTTTATCGGGAAAGAGGGTACTTTCAGTTTTGAAAATTTCACGCGGCTTTGGACAAGCCCAGTTTATTTTTTGGTGTTCAGGATCACCTTTTTGGTCTCTCTGTACACAACCTTGCTGGTGGCCCTGATCGGTTATCCGCTCGCCTATTGCCTGGTACAGCTACCCAGTCGGATTCAAAACGTCGCGCTTTTGTTTGTCCTGCTGCCGTTGTGGACTGCCGTTCTGGTGCGTACCTATGCATGGCTCGTGCTGCTGCAAAGCAACGGCGTCATCAACGAGGCCCTCATGCGCTTGGGTCTTATCAACGAGCCGCTCGCTTTGACTCAAAACCTGACGGGCGCGCTGATAGGCATGGTCCATATCATGCTCCCCTTTATGGTAATGCCGCTCTACGCGTCGATGAAATCGATCGACAATGATTTGATGGCGGCTGCGGCCAATCTGGGAGCTAAGCCGGCGCGTGCCTTCCGGGATGTGTATTTTCCGTTGTCGCTGCCTGGGTTTTTCTCCGGAACACTCATGGTCTTCGTTTTGTGCCTGGGCTTCTATGTCACGCCGGCCGTGCTAGGCGGCGGCACCGTCATCATGGCGGCCATGCGTATCGCGGCAAATGTCACCCTCTATTCCAATTGGGGTGCAGCGAGCGCGCTTGGCGTGGTGCTACTTGTGATCACGATTGTGTTGGTCGTCGGCGCCGCAATCTTGGCACGGCGCGCAGGAATGGGAGCGGTGCGATGAATTGGTTTCTTCAACCTGCATCCAAGACGCAGATCACGCATTTGCAACGCCTCTGGCTTTATGTGCTTTCGGTTCTGACACTGATCTTCCTTGTCGCGCCGACGCTCATTGTCATTCCAATGTCGTTCTCGCCATCGGACTTTTTGGAATTTCCGCCACGGGGTTTCTCGTTACGTTGGTATGAAAACTACTTCTATTCCACGGATTGGATGACCGCTACCTTCGTTTCGTTGCGCGCAGCCATTCTCTCGATGCTCTGCGCGACGAGCCTTGGAACGGCAGCGGCTTATGGAATTTGGGCTGGTCGTTCGAATGGCCGTACGCTGCTGTGGGGACTTTTTGCCATGCCGATGGCAATCCCGATTATTATTTTGGCAATCGGTGCATTGTTTGTCCTGGCCAGGCTTGGACTCGTCAACACGACAACCGGCCTGGTGGCGATGCACACCGCTCTTGCCCTGCCGCTCGTGCTCATTGTTGTCACAGCAGGCCTTGCATCCTACGACATCAATCAGGAACAGGCCGCCAGAAGTCTTGGTGCAACACGTCCCTACGCGTTCTTCACAGTCACGCTTCCGCAGATCAAGTTTTCAGTCATCTCGGCGATGCTGTTCTCCTTCTTTGCGTCATTCGATGAGGTCGTCGTGGCGATGTTCATATCGAATGGCCCCCACGCAACCTTAAACCGGCGAATGTTCAATTCACTTCGAGATTCCGTGGATCCCACGATTGCAGCGATTTCGACCTGCCTGATAGCGGTTTCGATTGTTTTGCTGGTGCTCGGTCAAATCTTCAAGCCGCGCACCACTCATTGAGCGAGCGCGGCTGAATAAACCTGAAGCTTTTACCCAACGTCTGACTAGATAAAGGAATGATCAAATGACGACCCAAAAGACTGATGCCCAGATCGCAGCTGCGGTGCGGGCCGTAGCGGAGCGTGAAAGTGTCACGGACATCTTCTTCGTTGCTTGCGGCGGTTCTTACGCCATTATGCTGCCAAACCAGTATATTGTTGAGCGCGAGGCGGAACAGATCAACGGGATCGCGCTTAACGCGGCCGAATTCAAGGCTCGCGCGCCCAAGCGCCTTGGCAAGACTTCCGTGGTCATCCTTTGCTCCCATTCGGGCTCAACGCCGGAAACGGTCGAGGCGGCCGAGATCGCACGCAAGGCCGGCGCCCTGACAATTTCGCTCACGCACGTCCTCGGCAGCCCTTTGGATCAAGCATCCGAATACACCATCCCATACACCCATGAGCCCGCGGCGATTTCGTCGGCGCATTCGATGGCTGTTCTTTCGCGCCTCACGTTGGGTATCCTGAAGGCCCGTGAAGGAAATAAAAAGGCAGACGATTTTGACCGCGCTCTCGCAGTGCTACCAGGCATCGTAGAAAACATTATCAAGGATCGTCGCTCCGCGATCACGGAATTCGCTGAAGCGCACAAGCGCGAAGCCGTTATTTACACGATGGCCTCCGGTTCCAATTTCGGCGTGGCCTACTCCTACGCGATTTGCATCTTCCAGGAAATGCAGTGGGTTCACTCGGCTGCGATTAACGCCGGTGAGTATTTCCATGGTCCGTTCGAGATCACTGATTTCGACGTCCCCTTTATCCAACTCATCGGGGTTGGACCCTCGCGGACGATCGATGAACGCGCACTGTCTTTCGTTGAAAAATATAGCAAGCGCGTAACTGCCCTCGATGCAAGGGATCTTGGCGTGTCGAAGCTGCCCGAGACCGTCGCCGAATATATGACACCCCTCATCTTCCAACCCGTTCTTCGGGCCTATGCGGATAAGCTTGGAGAGGCGAAGGGTCACCCCCTGACGGTCCGCCGTTACATGTGGAAGCTCGAATACTAATGGTCTGGGAGGCGGTTCGCAGTTCGTGTCGCCTCCCAAAACAACTGCCAGGGGTGAACTACCACCCTGAGTCCAGCTTCACGCCCGAGGAGCCCTGAGCTTCCGGTGTGATTGCGCTACGCTTGGGAAGCTATAAATGTCCAATGCTATTTCTCGCCAGGCTGGACTCGTCAGCATCGGCGACAACGTGGTCGATCACTACATTGACCAACGAGTATACTATCCGGGTGGCAATGCCTTGAATGTCGCCGTTCTCGCACGTCGATTTGGTCTAGGCGATGTTGCCTACATAGGTCTGATCGGTGACGATGAGGAGGGCGCCCATGTTCATTCTTCGCTCCTCGCTGAAGGTCTGTCCGACGCTCATTTGCGTCGAGCGAAAGGCGAGACGGGCAAAGCAAAGGTAAATATCATCGATGGTGATCGGGTCTTTATCGAATCCAACCAAGGCGGCGTGCGTAAGCGGCTAATGCTGCGGATGGACGTCGATGACATTGACCTGATTTCCCGTCTCGGCCACGTGCATTCATCGTGTTTCAGTTACATCGAGCCTGAACTGCCTCGCATCCGTGCAGCCTCGAGAGAACTGTCGTTTGACTTCTCCACCGAGCGAGACCGCGACTATCTCGCAGCGATTTGCCCCCTTTTGACGCTGGCGTTCTTTTCTGGATCCGATCTGTCGAATGACGAAGCCGATAGCTTTATCGGAGAGATGCATGCTCTGGGCGTGGCCTCGGTTTGTGTGACGCAGGGTGAGCGCGGTGCGGTTTTTAGCGAAGGTGGGCGCGTAACGCGGCAAGGAATCGTGCAGGCGAAGCTCGTTGATACAATGGGAGCCGGGGACGCTTTCATCGCGGGTTTTCTTGCCGCGCGTATCAACGGGGCGTCGCTGGAACCGGCTTTGGCTCATGCAGCAGGATCTGCGGCGAAAGCGTGCGAGTGGCCGGGGGCCTTTGGTCACCCGCATCCTGCGGAGTAGGTGACGGGGCTTCGGCCAACATTCAGGGGCGATAGTCTCGCTGACCGCTAGCAGTAAATGGCGTCTGGGCGCCACCGTCTTCCTCCCGGGGAAAGTCGTCGACCGCCTTTTGGCGGACTCGAGTGAAAGGAGGGTCGGCGACCTTCCTGGGGGGCAGCAGGGCTTTTGGCGGTAGTGGGCAATGCTGTGGACGCCGTGCATCGAGCTTGCTTGCATCTCGATGGAAAACATTCGCTGGAGTAAGTCGGTGAAAGACAAAAAGATTGATGAGAAGTGGCAAGATCTCGTTTCACACTATCGGCCATTAGGTATCAAAGCGGTGCTTGCGGCAACAACTGTCCGGTCTCCTGCGCGCCCGAAGAAAAGTGGTCAATCGCCGTCCGATAAAATACCTTTAGCCACGGGGCGGGTTGATCGCGCGGAATGATACGAATTTGACGGCATTGCTGGTCGGTGCTGTTAGAACTCCTCCCGGGGCACCTTGGCTGCCGTCTCGCAGATCGCGGCGGCAGCCACTTTTCGTGGGAGCAATGGCGTCTTGGCTTCAACCGACACTTCGATGCTGGCGCCCGGTACGACACCTGCCGCCGACCGCGGCGCAACTTAGTGCGATCTCTGTCATGAAGGAATGGATACTTTCCCCGCTTGAAAAGACCTGCATTCGGTGGATTTCTCAAGGGAGGACCGTCGCCGAAATCGCGTCGATTGAGGGCAAATCCGTCGCCGACATCGAGAACTGCCTGCATAGTTCATTGGTCGTACTGAAGGCAAAGTCGATTGAGGAGGCCATTCAGAAAGCAGATCTCAGTAAGTCCAATTGACTTGATCGAAAGGCGCTCTTGCCGTCGGCTTGAAAAACGGAACCAACTTTGCTGCCGAGAACTGGGGGACGTGACTGCCCACCGGTTCAGCTTTCATATGCGCACGTTGCATCTGATCGATCTCTTGCAATATGTGTAGCAGCCGTTTGCCTGCTGTCGTGGCAAACGGCCTCAGGAACGATGGAAGTTCCATAATATCTACTATGTGATATGTTATAACATTACAACACTGCCTCGCACATGGCTCAACGCGAGTTCGGAACATACGACGTTGGAAGCGGCCAACCTTCAAGGCCACCTGTTCACAGACAGCGGCATCGGAAAACGCTTAGGCGATATGTAAATACCAATCACCAAGCGAAATACTCGTTTATCTAGTGACCAAATCGGCGCGCTGGTACGAGGAAAGCATCGCCTGAACGATACGCAAGCCATCGGTTTTCAAATCAAACCCCGAATTTTCTTCCAGCCAGGTCTGAAACGTTCCCCGCATCATAAACCAAAAGGTATATGCCGCAGTGTCGGACGTCCAGGGAGCTAGCAATTCCTTCCTAGTCTCTGCGGATCCAAAGACGCTACCTAACGTCGCTCGCACCTCCTGGTGGAACTTGAGGTCTTCATTATAGAAGGCGGCTGTATCGGAAACTTTCTTATCATAGATCTGGAAAATCCGCCTGCAGTTTTCGTTGTCAGCGAGGTAGTTAATGGCTGATGTGGCACATTCAGCAACCGCCTTCAACGGCTTCTCAACCATTCCTGCGTCATGGAGTCTGCCCAGTTTTCTTGCGTGCCAGCAAAAATCATCGCGCAATGCCAACAGAATGTGCATTTTTTGTCCGAAATGCCACTGGACGGCGCCCGTTGTTACGGCCGCTTCGCCGGCAATTTCTTGCAAGGTGGTGTCATCGTATCCTTTTTCGATAAAAATAGCTTCGGCAGAGCGTAAAATCCGCGTCCGGGTAGCTGTAGCCTCTTCCGGCGTCCTTCTCATGACTTACCTGTCCTGTGGCCAATCGCATAAGTCCTCTTGGGAACGCACCTCACCCCGGCATCCCGCGAGAGATAGGAAATAAGAGATCGGCCATGGTTTGCCACAGCGATTTCGTTACAAAATTAACAAAGGGATCACAGGTATGCAGGGCCACCGCCGCTCGTGGTACCCTCTCGTTTTATAGACAACGCAATTCACAATTCACTACCGTTCAATGCAATTCATATCATTAACTCGCCTCTGTGACTGCTACAGCTGGTTATCGGCAGCAACGATGAGGTAACTGGCAAAGTGGGCTCAGTTAGCGGCGGAGCGCACCTAAGAAATCGCTCTGTTCTGAACGTGACTTTAGCGTGGCGCTACCTTTTGCCATCGCAGACAAGAGCGCCTCAGCGTCCTCCTCGACGAGGAGGATGTTGCGATGGCTTGCTGTCACGAACGCCTCGTCAACAACGTGATCAAGAAAGGATTCGAGCTTCCTATAAAAGCCTGCGGTGTCGAGCAGCCCACAGGGTTTACTATGATAGCCAAGCTGAGCCCATGTCCATACTTCGAACAGTTCTTCAAGCGTTCCCAATCCCCCTGGCAAGGCGATAAAGCCATCCGACAGCGCTGCCATCAGCGCTTTGCGCTCGTGCATGGTCTCGACAATGCGCAGATCAGCGAGACCAGTGTGCGCAACCTCATTCTCGGCCAGTGCACGCGGGATTACCCCAATAACCTCTCCGCCATTGCTTCGGGCTGCATCGGCGATCGTCCCCATCAAACCGATCGAAGCGCCGCCATACACTAATCCGATGCCTGACGTCGCGAGAGCTTTGCCGAGGCGCTTTGCTGCGCTCACATAGTCTGGTTTCCGGCCGTTGTTTGAGCCCGAAAAGACGCAATATCTCAAACGCTCCTCCCATCGACAAACGAACATTACGCAAGATTGGCTTTGAATATTCAAACCCACCAAGATCCGTTTCGAGCGCCCAGACCAGGGCACGGAATAGCGCGGCCAAATCGTCGTAACCAACGTCTCATATTTTTGCTCTGGCGGCTTCTGGCAAGCTCAGCTCATCCGCTATGGGCCATTGCGATGGATCCGCATTAAACGATGCGAGCAGTTC
This sequence comes from Rhizobium sp. 16-449-1b, assembly GCF_017741935.1. GTDB lineage: Bacteria > Pseudomonadota > Alphaproteobacteria > Rhizobiales > Rhizobiaceae > Rhizobium. The sequence goes on from NZ_JAGHMH010000010.1 coordinate 200,797, forward strand.
GACTTGCGCGCGACACCATGGCGACACCAGCAAGCGCCCATCCTGTAAGCTTTTGACAAACCATTGCCAATCCACCCACTGCCACGCAGACACCTCATTCAGATCGGGTGTTACGCTCAAGGTTTGGCAGCGGGCGGTGAACACGGGGCACAATTCATGTTCGGTGATCCCATTCGTCATTGCTGCGCGATAGGAAAACTCGGGTAGCACAAGACGAATGCCATTTACCTCTATCCCCAATTCCTTTCGAACCCGGCGCTCGATTGCTTCAATCAACGATTCACCCGGCCGCGGGTGCCCACAGCAACTATTGGTGAGAACACCGGGCCATGTAATCTTGTCCGATGCCCGCCGCGTCACGAGCAGCTTCTTGTCGCCATCAAAAATGTAGACCGAAAAGGCAAGGTGCAGCGGTGTATGGGCGTGATGGATTTCGGACTTTGGAGCCGTGCCGATGGCCTCACCATGCTCGTTGCACAAAATGACCTTTTCGGAGAGTGTATTCGTCGAAGTGTTCATCAAACACCTCCAAGGTTGGAAAGCTGCATGCAACCTGATCGGTGGACGGTCATCAGCGTCTTCAGAAATGGCAACGTGTGGAAGTGAACGCATGGCGTCGTTAAACTCAGGGTCAAGCCGTCGTCACACCATATCCATTAAGTTGCTCGAGAAGTTGACTTTCAAGACGCTGCGCTTGCCCTTCGTCCTCGACGTCCGCACTGATCATTCCGAGACGATCGACTAATTTTTCTACTACGGCGTTCCGACGTCCGGAGTCATTGCTTATAAGCGGACCCTCGAAATCGTGTTGCCAAGATCGGAAGTTTGCGGTGTCGCTTTTCCAGCGAACCTCCCTTAGAGTTTCGAGCTGCAATCGCTGCGCTGTATCGGAGTCCATCCCGTTGTGGCTCCAGATCCGTGCCTCGCCGCTCGGGTCATCAACTTTGAGGTTGAAGCGTTCTGCATCTTGCCAAACAGGCATAGTCTCGTCCTGAAGCATGCAAACGTAAAGAGCGAATTCTCCGGAATACTCGTTGACAAGGAACGCCTTGGTCTCCTCGAACATATCGGGAGTTTCCCCTGGATAACCGACAATAAACGACACGAAATGTTTGATCGTGCTTCCGTCTAGAAGCTCGTGAGCTACACGATTTGCTCGCGCCGTGACTTTCTTGTCCATGTTCCTGAGGCTCGCATCGCTCATTGACTCGAAGCCAATGAACAGAGATTTGCAGCCGGCGTCTTCGAGCTGATGGACGAGCTCGGCATCTTTGATTGAATTTGCTCGCGTGTATGCTTCCCATTGAATGTCGATGGTAGCTAATTTCGGCAAAAGCTCCCTGAGGCGCTTCGGAGGTACGGTAAACGTTGAATCCAACGCTTTGACGTAGCTTGCGCCGTTTTGAACTTTATAGTGCTCCCAATCGCTCGCGATTTTATCTGCGGACTTATATCTCCACAGGGGCGATGCAGCCGGGAATGAGCAAAATTTGCAACTGAACGGACAACCCCGCATCGATTCGTAAGGTACAACCGGTGCATGACCGGTTAGCGCGGGTGACGGGTATTGGTCCAGGTCGATATAGGCGATCGGCGTAAGCCGTGGTCGGCCATTTACATCGCGAAACACGAGATTAGGAACGCTGGTGGGATCACCTCCCTTGAGCTTATTGAGCAAATCCGGCAGCGCAAATTCAGCATCTCCGCGAATGATAAAATCGACGCTCCCATGATCTCGCATAATCTGCATGAACTTGAGATTGCTATATTGACCACCAAGGATCAGGATTGCATCGGGGAATCGCAGCTCGATCCAACTTATCGCCTGAAGCAAGCTGCGCCGGTCCCAGATGAAGGTGGTTGAGAGGAGAACGACATCGTAAGAACCAGCGGGTTCGTCTCCAACCCCTTTCCAGATATTTTCAGTTGGCATCGCGTCGAACTCAACTCCCCCCTCAGTGAGAATGGACTGCAGCGTGAAGGTCGTGAGGTGGAACGTTCGAGCCGGTTGGGACGCGCCTTTGGCAGCAGAGCTATTGCTCATAGCCCTTGCCCCGCCGCCATCTCGACGTGCACGAAGCAACGGCACGCCCCCCCCATCGTCGGCTTTATACTGAAGGCGCGAGAGATCAAATCGGGCCCTACCAGAGCCGACGGCAGCCACTTCAGGATTGATAAGGAGCTCGAAGGATGAACCACGCAGCAGCCTGTTATCGGGAAATTCCGGCCCCATTCCGGAGATGAGCAAGATAGTCATTTTACCTCACGGTTGGCAAAGTTTCAGATTGACGCGTAGCTCGAAAGTAAGCTTTTGCTGAATCTCATGAGTAGACCTAGCCCAACGATCTAAGGTCCGGTGGGCTCCCGGTATCATGTGGAGCCGAGAGAGGAGTGAGGCCAACATTCCCGCCTTCTTGCCAGTCAGGGAAGTCGCGCTCTTGCCACCGCGCGTGTTCAAGATATTCCTCGGCAATGGCCGCTATCAGCGCCTCCCGCCGCATCGGATCGAGATGTAACAACTCGCTGATTTCGATGTTATTTTCCCTGGCGAACTGTATCGCGCAGCGATATCCGTCGATGTCCTCCAATACTGGCCGGAGAACTTCCTGGTTCCAGAGATCCGCCAACTCTTCCAGCAGGGATGGGCGCTCGTCCTTGATGGCAAACATTTCCGTAACTCGAAGTCTTGCCCGCGGCAGGAAAACATCCGGAGCCGCAAGACGCAGGCGCCTTACGTGCCACCTGAAACCGGCATTCCAATAGGAGTCCTTGGCCATGCAGTTCAGAAGGGAAATCGAACCGCCTTCGAGGATGAGGCCAGGGGAAGATTTGCGATCCTCTATTTCCGATATGAGCTGGAGATGAGCGGCCTCTGCTTCCATCACGCCTTCGGTGAGTGGGCGCGAATCTAGGTAGATTCGCTGGGTGGATTGCAGCTCCGACTCTAAAGGACGCCCGCTGCCGGTGGCGATTTGAGGGCAGCATTGTACTCGATCCAGCGCGATAACCGGCCATCCGGTCTCTCGTGCAATTTGGATTGCCAAGTCTGTTTTTCCGCTGCAGGTGGGTCCATAAATAAGATAGATTAGCATTCGCATCTCGCTCTTTTTTGGTAACTGGTGCCATCGGGCGTGACGCGGCACGATCTGATAACCGTGCCGCTTGATCGGGTATTGAAAAGTATGCGCCGCGCACAGTATAAAAAGAACAAATGTCCGAATTCGAAGTCTCGAATTCAGAAATAATGATAGTATTTGTTCCGGGTGCAACCTTAGCAACGGAGATTGGTGTTCGCAATACGGATGAAAACATTAAATATATACATTAATAATGTAAATATACTGATTGTAATGCCAGAATCCCAATGCTTGTACTAGAAGTTTCGTTTCAATTGACATCGATTCCCCAACCGACCCTGCGGGTGATCAACTTGCAGGGTGTGCCGCCGCTAAACAACGACCATGTGCTGGACGGCGCGCATACCCGACCCTGAATGTGGTCATAAACAATGCAGGTAGGGGCAAGACCCTCGGGGAGACCGCATTGCTCGAAGGAAAGAGCGTAGCGGAGATCGAGGACCATTTGCGACGTGCGGTGCTCTCGCTTGGAACAAAGTCCATCAAGGAAGCGCTTTATAAGGCCAACCTTCCCGAGCCCTATTGACTATGCATCCCCGTGCGTCAGCGTACTTGCCGTGCCTTCGGCGTTTTCCTTGAGGTCAACACCGGTCAGTTGCAAGCGCAGCGCTTCTCGAACGATCCAAACGATCTTGTCGGCCGCAACCTCATAGCTGAGCCCGTCGGCGTGAATATTCGAAATGCAGTTGCGTTCGCTGTCGCGTCGTCCCGACTGCGGTTGGAACGTAATATAGACACCCAGACTGTCGGGCACGCTTAGCCCCGGCCGCTCGCCGATTAGCACGATCGCCACCTCAGCACCGAACGCCGCCGCAGCCTCATCGCCGAATGCCACCCGCGCCTGTTCGCCCAATATCACCGCGGCGATACTGAATCCCCCAAGACGCTTAATACACGCTTTGAAGAGCGGGACCGCATGGCGCTCAACCGCCGATGCCGACAGCCCGTCCGCGATAACGAACGCGATATCGTGGCGTTCCCCCGACACCGGAAGATCGGCAGCAAGCGGCTGACGACCGAGGTCCGGGCGCGCTAGATAGACGGTCCGGTCCGCCGCACACGACCTGATACGGATCGTCGGAACTGGCGCAAGTTCCTTGGCGAGAGCAACGAAATCGACTCGGCCATGGACGGCGTCCCGCGCCCTGGCATGAGCAAGCTGAAAATCTAAAATTGCCGCTGTGGGCAATGCGTCGCCCGCCCTTCCAAGTCCAATCCGGGCACGTGTAGAATTGCGGAAACGCTCAAACGGGTCTCGGCCCCAACTCATGCGGACACCCCGTAGCTCAAGAGATTGTGAGAGAATTGGCCCGAGGCGCTGGCAGGCGCCAGACGGCCCGAATGATCAAGCATGCCCATGCGATGAAGCCAGGCTTCGAATTCCGGTGCCGGCGGACGGTTGAACTGATGCCTGAGCCCAAGAATATCGTGGTAGGAAAGGCTCTGGTAGTTGAGCATGACGTCATCAGCGCCGGGGACAGCAATCAGGAAGCTGACACCTGCGACGGTCAGCAGCACCATAAGATTGTCCATGTCGTCCTGGTCTGCCTCTGCATGGTTGGTATAGCAAACATCGACCCCCATCGGTACGCCGAGCAGTTTTCCGCAGAAATGATCCTCTAGCCCGGCACGAATGATCTGCTTGGCATCGAACAGGTATTCAGGACCAATGAAACCGACCACGGTGTTGACGAGCAGCGGGCTGAATTCCCGCGCCACGGCATAAGCCCGCGCCTCGACCGTCTGCTCGTCCACGCCATGATGGGCGTTCGCCGAAAGAGCGCTGCCCTGCCCGGTCTCGAGGTACATGACATTGGTTCCGACGGTGCCGCGCTTCATTGACATCGCGGCTTCATTGCCTTCCCTGAGAACGGCAAGATCGACGCCGAAACCTTTGTTGGCAGCCTCGGTGCCAGCAATTGACTGGAAGACCAGGTCGAGCGGTGCTCCGGCCTCGATTGCCTTGATGGAGGTAGTAACATGGGTCAATACGCAGGATTGAGTGGGAATCTCGAACCGTTCGCGCAGCCGGTCGAACAGGACCATCAACCTGGTGCAGGCATCAAGATTGTCGGTCGCCGGATTGATGCCGATCAGCGCATCGCCTATCCCATAGAGAAGCCCGTCCAGTGTCGAGCCGGCCACGCCTTCCGGGTCGTCGGTGGGATGGTTGGGCTGCAGCCGGCTCGAGAGCCGTCCCGACAAGCCGATGGTGGAGCGGAAAGCAGTGATCACGTTGCATTTGCCGGCAACCGTGATCAGATCGTGATTGCGCATGATCTTGGAGACGGCGGCGACCATTTCCGGCGTGAGGCCCGACGCGAGCGCCGCCAGCCTTTCAGTCGTCGCGTCGTAGGAAAGAAGCCAATTGCGAAACTCGCCGACCGTCATATGCGAAACCGGCGCGAATGCTGCCCGGTCATGGCGATCGATGATCAGCCGGCTGACCTCGTCGGTCTCATACGGGATCAGCAGATCCTGCAAGAAAGTTTTGAGCGGCATGTCGGCGAGCACACAGCGGGCAGCCACCCGCCGCTCATTGCTTGACGCCCCTATGCCCGCAAGCACATCGCCCGACTTTGGCGGCGAGGCACAGGCCATGACGGATTTCAAATCCTCGAAGACATGGCGCTCGCGCCCTAAAATGATCGAATACATTGTCATCCGCTCGTGGCCATGCTTCAGGCCAAAGTTTGGGGTTGGAACGCGGCCACCCTGAGAGTTGGTGGCAGGCTCGCGCGGTCGGTTTCGAAGGCAGCTACGCAAGAACCGTGCCAGGCGTTACGACGGTGACCTTGCAACATCACGACTGCGGGCCGGCAGGCGTGTCGATTGACGTGGGTGCGGCGGGCAATTTTCCGCGCTGTATTTCTGATACGCCCCTTTGGATGAGGGTGGCGAGATACGCCGCAACGGCTGCTTGTCCATCCGCGCGCGCCAAAAGGTCGTTTCGAACCTCTATCATGACGTTCGGTATGCCGTTTGCGATGCCATGCTCGATAAGTGTGTGCGTGACCCCATCCGCCGGACCGTATGGTTGGTTCCTCATGACGACATAGTTTTGATCGGTTCCTTCGGCTTCCGCGAGGATCGCATCCGCGAGCCTGGAGTCGCTGTCATGCAATACTCCGATCTCGACTTCGCGCCGCCTGCCGAAATAGATCGGGGTAAAACTATGGATGGTCACAAGGATGGTCGCGCGCCCCTCAGTTTTGCGTGCGCTCAGAATTTCAGAGAGGCCGTCGCGAAAGGGCAGATAGATTTCCCTGATCCGCGCCTGACGATCTGCTTCCGAGATGTTCTGATTTCCCGGAACGTCATAGATCTCGCTCTTTCCGACGATTGCAGACGCGGCCTCCGGCGGGCGATTGCAGTCGTAAACGAGTCGCGAATAGCGCTGGTAGCAGAGAACCGCATCGAGAGATGTCGAAAGATATCCCGCGACTTTCAGTGCACCGGGATCCCAGGCGATGTGACTTGAAAGTGCCGACGTATCAAGACCGAGGTCGCCGAGTGCTCGCGGGATCAAACGCGAAGCATGCTCACAAACGACCACAATGTCGCCGAGCGCGGCCTTGTTTTCGATCGCGATTGCAGAGTCACCAGCGCCGAGCAACGAGAATTTACCCATTTTAGTCTCCGTTGATATCCACACCATATCAACGAAAACAATAAAAGCAACATGATCTCCACATAGCTTGATATCGCCTTCTTTACGGGGCGATGGTTCATCTCCGCCACGCCTCTCCTTCGCTCACCGTTTTCGGAAGGCTGCCGAAACCCTAGGCAAAATGCCTGCAAACTATGCCTCTTTGTGAGGCAATCCTGCGCGGTGCGTGTCCAATTCGATTTCTTATGCCGATGCTCCTGCTGCGTGCTGGGATGACCCACGTGACGATTTTTCCGGCCGCAAAAATTCGAAAGCACTCATCGATCGTGTTGACAAATGCAACAAGTCCACATAAATCCACATTCCAAGGAGATCGCAATCGTGGATTTTTCAGTTCTTTCGCTCAGCTCAGCAATTGCTTCCGGCAAGCTCACGTCCGAAGCGCTCGTTAAGGAATGCCTGGCGCGCATCGCGCGGCTGAACCCCATCGTCAATGCTTTCAGTCAGGTGTTTGAAGAACAGGCTCTTGACGAGGCGCGAGCCTGCGATCGTGAAGCGGCCGAAGGTCGGTTCCGGGGTCCTCTCCACGGTATCCCGATGGGCGTCAAAGATCTCTTCTTCGTCGAAGGGCAGCTCTGCCAGCGCGGATCTCGTGCCTACAAGGATTTCGCTCCCAAGGCGACGGCGCCGATCGTCCAGCGGATGATTGACGCCGGATCTATTATCATCGGGAAGACGACGACCACCGAAATGGGGTGGTCCGGTTCCGGCTTTTCCGAATTCTATGGTCCGACACGCAATCCCTGGGACCCTAAGCTCACCAGTGGTGGTTCGAGCTCCGGTTCGGGTGCTGCGCTCGCGGCTCGGATGGTTCCCTTCACATTGGGGTCCGACGGTGGTGGTTCCGTGCGCATCCCGGCGGCATTCTGCGGTGTGTTCGCCATGAAGGGCTCGCTAGGGCGCGTTCCGGCCTGGCCTTGGAGCGCGACGGAGATGTTGTCCCACGCCGGCCCGATGAGCGTCTCGGCAAAGGATAGCGCTTTCTTGTTCAATATCGCCAAGGGGCCTGATCCGCGAGACCATCAGGCACTGCCGGACGACGAAGCCGACTACACCGAAACGCGATCGACAAAGTCGCTGCGGATTGGTTTTGCTCCAAGCCTCTTTGGGTTCAAAGTTGCGCCGGAAATCGATCGGGTCGTGCGCGAAGCAGTCGATGCGCTCACGCAGGCACTCTCGATCGATGTTCGTTCGGTTTCCCCGGACTGGGAAGATCCGATCCGTATCTTTGAAACTCTCTGGGTTGCCGGCCGGGGCGTCGCCTATGGCTCCCAGTCCGACCTGTCCGATTTCGGCAGCGGTTTCCGCGCCCTTGTCGAAGCTTCTGCGGGCTACAATCTCAATGATTATCTTTCGGCCGCGAAAGCGCGCGCGGAATTTGCTGGTCGCGTACACGCACTCTTCGAAGACATCGACCTGCTCCTCTTGCCAACCATCCCGGTCGAGCCGTTTTCGGCGGATCGGGAGGCGCCCGAGGGGTTCCAGTCGCCCTCGGAGGTCCTCGCGTGGACAGGCTGGACGCCCTTTACATATCCCTTCAATCTTTCCGGCAACCCGGCAGCCTCATTGCCCTGCGGCCTGACCGTCAACGGGTTGCCCGTTGGCCTGCAGGTCGTCGGCCGCCGTCATGCCGACGCACTTGTCATGGCATTTTGCCAGCAGGCCGAAGACCATATTTTCAAAAACAACAATCCTCCGCTTGTCGTTGCTGGCGACAAGATGGGGTGGGGAACGCCCAGCAAATCAACTGTGGAGATGTCGTCATGGAGTTCAATAGAAGATCGCTCTTAAAGAGTTCGGCGCTTGCGGGCATCGCGCTCGGCATGCCTGTTCTCAATACCAAGTTCCTGGTCAATCCGGCCAATGCCGCGGAAAACAAGGTTCTTAAATTTCTTTCGGCCGAAACTCTGACCGGCAACTGGGACCCCTCGTCTCACACGACGCTGGCGCAGATCAACCTTGAAAGCTTTGTGTTCGGCTATCTGACCCGCGCACCGATGACGCCGGAAAAACCTGACGAACTCGTCATGGAACTGGCGACCGAGATGAAGCTGGTCGACGAGCACACGCTCGAATTCAAGCTGCGCGAAGGCGTCACCTTCCACGACGGCAAGCCGTTCAGCGCCAAAGACGTCAAGGCAACGTTCGAATATGCCAGTCGCCCGGACCGGCCGGCTGCTTGGTATCCCGGTCCATGTGAAGTCGAAGTCGTCAGCGATTACGTCGCGCGGGTCAAAACCGACAAGGCCGGCTACCCCGCAAGCCTTTTCTGGTTCCTTTCTTCGTTTCTGCCGATCATGTCGGCAAAGGACGTTGCCGACCCCAAGACGCTATCTGCCAGACCGAACGGCACCGGTGGATTCAAGTTCGTCAAACAGGACGGCAACACGACCGTCCTCGAGGCCTTCGACAATTTCTACCTCGGCAAGCCGACGATTCCCGGCATCAATTTCAGCTTTGTCGGCGACGCGACGACCCGGACACTGGCACTGTTGAACGGCGAGGCCGACCTTATCGAACGCCTTGAAGCGGAACAGGTCGAAACGATCGAAAAGACCGGAGGCTTCCAGCTTCACAAGGCGATCTCGGTCGAAAACAAGTATCTCTGGTTCCGTTGCTCGAAGCCGCCCTTCAACGACTGGAGACTGCGTCGCGCCGTCTGCCACGCGATCGACCGATCGGTGATCGACGATATTCTCGGCGTTTCTGGCCATGCCTCGAACTGCTATGTGTCTCCGGTCAAGTTCGGCTATGTCGATATCCCGAACTATCCAAAGTACGACCCGGACCAGTGCCAGAAGCTTTTGGCGGAAGCCGGTTTCCCGAAGGGCGAAGGACTGCCCGAACTCGAATATATCACATCGGTGGGCTTCTACCCGAAGACGAAGGAATATGCCGAGGCCATCACGGCCATGCTTCAGGAACAAGGCTTCCCGGTAAAACTCAACGTCATGGAAGTCGCGGCCTGGGGCGACGCGCTCTACGATCGTCCCGGCGGCGGGCCTGGTCATATGATCGACTGCGGCTGGTCGACCGGTTCGCCGGAGCCGGACCTCGTGCTGCGCACGCATTTCCACTCGACGACGCACCGCATCTGCGGCATCCAGGATCCGGAAATCGATGCTGCCCTCGATAAGGAGCGCAACGCCTCGAAGCCCGAGGAGCGCAAGACGGTCATTCAGACCGAGCTGATGTCGTTGCTGGCGACCAAGACGCCTTCGTTCTCTCTCTTCACGTCAGTCTTCATCCACGGCATGCGTGATGGCTTAAGTGGTCTGTACATCTATCCGAATGGTATGATGGACGCCAATAAGGCGACATTGGCCTGATCCAGCGCTGCGGCCGCTGCCTCGCTGCGGCCGCCTTGGCCCCGAGAGACTAGGGTAAGTTCATGTTTCTTCTATCATTCCTGTTGAGACGGCTTCTGCAGGGAAGCCTGATCATCCTTCTCGTCATATTCATCATCTTCACGTTGTTGCGTGTGGTGCCGGGTGACCCCGCGCGCCTTATCGTGGGCGGCATGGCCCCCGATGCGGTGGTGGCGATGAAGGCAAAGGAACTTGGTCTTGATCGGGCCATACCGCTGCAATTTGTATCCTATCTTGGCCATTTGGCGACCGGTGATCTAGGCACGTCGTTCGTCAGGCCGAAGAGCGGTGCAAGCCTGGCCGGTTCGGCCTATAACGACCCGACACGGGAAGAGCGGGCGAAAGTTCTCGACCTTATTCTCGATACATTGCCAATGACCCTGCAGCTCGCTGCCGTCGCATTGGTCATCGCCTTGCTTGTTGCTGTTCCACTCGGCCTCGCCGGCGGGCTGTATGAGGGCCGCTGGCCTGACAAGCTCGCCCTCGCATTGGGGTCGATCTTCGTCTCGACGCCGAATTTCTGGCTTGGCATTGTTCTGACGCTTTTTCTGTCGGTGAAGCTCAGGGTACTGCCTGCGATCGGCTATAAGGGCTTCGAGTACACCATTCTTCCGGCAATCGTGCTGGCGGTGGAGATTGCGCCGTTCATCCTACGTACGCTGACCGTTTCTGTTGCGCAGGTGTTGCGCGAGGACTTCATTCAGCTTGCCCCGGTGAGAGGACTCAGCCGTGGACGCACCATCTTCTCGCATGTGCTTGGCAACTCGGCTGTCCCGCTGATCAACCTGCTCGGCGTACAGCTCGGCATGCTTCTGGGCGGCGTTTTGGTGGTCGAGTTCATCTTTGACTATCCAGGCTTGGGGCTCTTGACGATCAATGCCGTTCAACAGCGCGACTTTCCGCTCATACAGGGCGTCGCGATTTTCATTTCCGTGATGTTCGTGGTGATCAACATCCTGGTCGATCTTATCGCGATGACTATCGATCCGAGACTGGAATATTAAGATGACCGATATCGTAGAACAGAGCGCCGGCGAGCGCACCATCGTCAAGCGGGGCACCACACCGACCCGGCGCATGTTGCAGATTGCCGTGGCGCGCCTCGACTTTCGCATTGGCCTCATTGGCTTCGGATTGCTGCTTGGACTTGCGATTCTCCTGCCATTTATCAGTTCGGTTGATCCGCTCAAGATGGCGTACAACCACAAGTTTGTCCCACCATTCCCTTCCGAAGGCTGGCAATGGCCGTACGTGCTCGGTACCGATCAGCTCGGCCGCGACGTCCTCATGCGCTGTCTCGTCGGACTGTGTTATTCGCTGTTCATCGGTGCGACGACCGTGATCCTCATGTTCATCGTAGGCTGCAGTCTCGGTCTTCTTGCTGGTTTTCGTGGCGGTTGGCTTGATACGGTCATCATGCGGCTGACCGATGCTCAGCTCTCAATTCCCATGATCATTCTTGCCATCACCATCCTCGGTGTGTCCCGCCCAACAGTGCCTGCCATCATCCTCGTGCTTGGTCTTTCAGGATGGCCGCTCTATGCGCGTGTCGCCCGTTCAGTTGCTCTCGGGGAACGCAGCCGTGGTTACGTTCTCGGCGAGCGTGTGCTCGGCGCGTCCGATCTTCGAATCATGCTCCTCTTCGTGGCTCCCGTTGTGCTTCCGCCGATCGCGTTCGTTGCGGTTCTCGACATCGCCCGCATGATGATCTTCGAGTCGATCCTGGGCTTTCTCGGTCTCGGGGTTCAGCCGCCGACACCGACATTCGGGAACGTGATTGCGGATTCACGAAAGTATTTGCTGAACGCATGGTGGATCGCGACGATGCCCGGCCTATTCATGCTGATATCGCTGACTTGTCTGAATCTGATGGGTTCAGCATTGGAACGCGCGCGCAATGCGGTTCTGAGAGGGGATGCGTAAATGAGTGATCCAATTCTCACTGTCTCCAGTCTCTCAGTCGATCTCCTGCGGGATAGCAGCAAACGGCGCATCGTCGACAATGTGGGCTTTGCCCTCCAGCCAGGCGAAGTTCTCGGCCTTGTCGGCGAGGCCGGATCGGGCAAGTCGGTGCTTGCGCGCGCAATGGTGAACTCCATTCGCGCACCATTGGAAGTCTCTTCGGGGAAGGTGATCTTCGAAGGAAAAGATGTCCTCTCGCTGGATGCCCGGGGGCTCAGGTCGATCAGAGGGAACCGCATTGGCTTCATTGGTGCAAACCCCATGGGTTCGCTCGATCCGCGGCTGCCAATCGGCCATCAGATCATCGAGAAGCTTCGATCTATCCGGCCTGATATCGGTAAGGCGGAAGCTAAGGAAAAGGTTCTCGATCTACTTGGCCGGGTGCATATTCCATCGCCGCGCTCTCGTTTTCATGAGGCACCTTTCCAATTCTCCGGCGGCATGATGCAGCGTGTAATGATCGTCGATGCGCTCGTTTCCGAGCCATCGCTTGTTATTGCGGACAATATTACGCAGCCGCTCGACGTTACGGTCGCTGCCCAGATTATCAGGCTCATCGACAATCTCAGGGAAAGTCTCGATACGGCATTCCTGTTTATCTCTTCGTCGTTGCCCGTGGTGTCACAGATCGCCGAGCGGACGCTGGTTATGCAAGGTGGCCGCATCGTCGAACAGGGCAAGACTACTGATATTACTGCCAATCCGCAGCAAGCCTATACGCGCGCACTACTTTCCCGCATTCCATCGATATGGAAGAACGTATCGGCACCGGAGGCAAAAGACGGTGAGGCTGTCCTGACCGTCGAGAATGCAACACGAACCTATAGCGTACGCCGGCGCGATGCGTTCAATGCCTTCAACGAAGTCAAGGCCGTACGAGACGTGTCCTTTACCGTCAAGGCAGGTGAAAATTTTGGCATTGTCGGTGAAAGCGGTTGCGGCAAATCCACGCTTACGCGCCTGCTTGCGTGGCTCGAACAGCCGAACGCCGGACGCATTGCGTTCCTCGGGAAAAACCTCTCGAGTCTCTCCGCTCGTTCGCTGACCGAGATGCGCAAATCGTTCCAGCTGCTGTTGCAGGATCCCTACGGATCGCTGCCGGCGGGCATGTCGATCATCCGCATGATCGAAGAGCCGCTTCTGATCCACGGGGTCGGCCGCCGCGATGCGGAGCAACGCGCACGAGAGGCCATGCGCGAAGTGGGTCTTCATGCGGAACTTGCCGATCGATTGCCGGTGGGCCTTAGCGCCGGTCAGCGCCAGCGCATCAACATTGCCCGGGCGCTGGTGCTCAAGCCGCGCCTTTTGATCCTCGACGAGACCTTGTCGGCGCTCGACCAGGTCGAGCAGGCCGAGCTTCTCGATCTCTTCAAACGGCTTCAGGCGGCGCACGGGTTTTCGTATATTTTCATATCTCACGACCTGGCGCTGGTCCGTCGGATCTGTCACCGCGTTGCGGTCATGTATCTTGGGCGCATCGTCGAACTGGCGGACAACAGAACCCTTTTCGAACATCCCCACCACCCGTACACGCGGGCGCTGCTCAGCGCCATGCCAACGTTGGAGGAAAACCGTTTCCCGGGCGCGGAATACCTCCTGGACGGCGAGCCGCCAAGTCCTATTCATCTTCCTGTCGGCTGCTCGTTCCGCTCGCGCTGCCCCCGCGCGCAGAGCGACTGCGAAAAGACCGATCCGATGCTGCAGGGTTCCGAGGGCGGGAATTACGCAGCCTGCCTGCATCGGCACGAGGACGAGGCGGTCCATGTCCAGTGAGATCCGCAAGGAGGTCATCCTGGAGCGCCTCGGCCGTGATCAACGCGTCAGCGTTGTCGAACTTTCTGCCGAATTCGGTGTTTCGGGTGAAACCATTCGCCGCGACCTGAAGAACCTCGAAGCAGAAGGTGCAGTGCGCCGCGTGCATGGCGGCGCAATTCCCGCGGGTCGTACCGCCGACACGCCGATTACCGAGCGCATCAAGCTCAACTCGATCGAAAAGGATGCGGTTGCCAGCGTGGCGCGTAACCTGATCAATGACGACTGTGTGATCTTCCTCGATACAGGCACGACGACGCTTGCGCTTGCTCGCCGGCTGATCGGCTTCAAGAAGCTGCGGCTCTACACGAATTCCTTGATGATCGCGCAAGCGGCCTGCCAAAACTTCGGCGTGAGCGTGCACGTGACGCCGGGAAATCTGCGCCCGATCGAACAGGATCTGGTCGGCTACGACACGCTTTCTTACATCCAGCAGTTCCACTTCGACATGGTCTTTATGGGTGCGGCGGCAATCAACGTCGAATATGGCTTCATGGACTATGAAGAGGACGAGGCACGAATTCGTCAGATCCTGGTCAGAAGATCGTCGCGAAGCGTCATGCTGGCCGATCATTCCAAGTTTGGAAGGATCGGCAATGTGATCACCGCTCCATTCGAAGAAATCGGCACGCTCGTTACAGACCGGCGTCCGCCGGAAGATATCCTTGGCGCCGTTCGGGCTGAAGAAATGGAGATCATTCATGCTTGATGCAGGGACAATCCCGCGAAACGATTTCGATGCGATCTTCGACCGGATCTCTGCTATCGGCGCCGAGCCTGGAGCAGGCGTGACACGTTTAGCGGCAACCGCCGAGGACGGCATGGCGCGAGGCGTTTTTGCCGTTTGGATGGAGCAAGCGACCGCGCACATCACGCATGATGCAATTGGCAACCAGTTTGCCTGCTTCGAATGGGCCGGTCGGGATGCCCCCTGGATTTTTGCAGGCTCGCATCTCGACACCCAGCCGCGAGGCGGCCGTTTCGACGGTACACTTGGTGTGCTGACAGCAGGACAAGCTGCGCTAGATATTCACGCGGAGGTTCAACGTGGACGGTGCAAACCGCACTATAATCTCGCGGTCGTCAACTGGACGAACGAGGAAGGTGCTCGCTATCAACCGAGCCTCACCGGCAGCGCCGTCTTCTCCGGCGCTCTCGCACTCGGTGATGCACTTGAACTGCGCGACGGGGACGGCATATCCCTTAAGGACGCGCTCGCGGCGGTCGGTATCAACGGCGAAAGCGGGATAGTTCCTCCCTCCCCCGCGGCCTATGTCGAGCTGCATGTCGAGCAGGGACGGAAACTGCTCGAAGCGGGCCGACGGATCGGGATCGTCGAAGGAACCTGGGCGGCGCGCAAGTCGACCGTGCGCTGGATCGGTCGAGCAGCGCACACCGGCCCGACCCCGATGGCCGATCGCCGCGATGCACTTCTCGCCGCCGCGCGAGGGATTGCCGCCTTCGAAGCGGTCGTCGCCGCAAGCTATCCCCACCTCCATCGATCGGCGGCGCGCCTCGTGGTCGAGCCCAACTCGCCGAACGTTGTGGTCGACCGAGCGACTGTCTGGTTCGAACTGAGGGGGCCCGACGTGTCGGAACTGGACGCAGCCGGCGAGCTCGCACTTGCCGCGCTTCAAAAGGCGGCCGCCGATACGGTCACGCAGCTGGAAATCGTCACCGATACTTTGCGGGACCCTGCCAGCATGGATGGCGGGCTGATGGCGCTTGTCGGCCGGGCGGCCCGCTCTTGCGGTTTCGAGCCGTTGACCATGCGTTCCGTCGCAGGCCATGATGCCGTTGCCCTGCAAAACAGTGGCATACCGTCCGCCCTGATCTTCATTCCGAGCGTGGATGGCATTGCCCATCATCCCGACGAGCTGACCGAGCCGGACGACGTGCAAGCTGGTCTGACGGTGCTGACGACCACACTTCGCCATCTCGTTGAAGGAGGGCTCCATGCATGATGATGCTACAATTCAGACTGCGCTCGAAGCGGTCGGCCTTTCGGGCGCCACCCTCTCAGGTCCGATTGGCGGCGTGGTATCGCCCATTCACCGCGCTGTCGAAAATCTCTGCTTTTTTGCAAGCAAGGCCGATCAGCCGCGGGTTTTCGTCAAACGTTTCCACGATGACATGTCCCAATTTATCGCACTGGATTGCGTTGCGGAGGCCAGCCGCAAGGCGGGCGAACTGGGCATTGCCCCGCGTCTCATCCATGCAGATCCCGCCAACGGCGTACTGGTGTTCGAGGCGCTTGATGAGGAATGGGCCTGGGGCCATGCCGATGTCCTTCGCCGCCCGCGGGTTCTCGAAAATCTTCTGACGGCGAAACGCACCTTCCAGAAAGCCCAACCGCTTGCGGAAGCGCGCAGTGTTTTCGATCTCGTTGCCGCCTACCGGCAAGTTGCCGAAGAACCGTGTGTCATCCTGCCAGCACCGGTATTCACCGTCTCGGCCGCCGTCCAGCGGATTGCCGGCGCCATCGCCGCCGCGGGTGTCGATACGGTCCCATGCCATGCGGACGGCGTCTCGTCGAACGTCATGGTCGGGCCGGACGACGGGGTTCGGCTGGTCGATTTCGAGTGGGCGCGCCAGGCGGACCCCGCGTACGATATCGGAACCGTGCTGGCCGAACTCCTCCCCTTCGATGGTGAGGCGCTGCTAGCGATCGAGATCGCAACCGGAAAGCCGGATGCCGGTGTGCTGGCGCGCGCCCGTCTCTACGGTGCGGCCGACGATCTCATGTGGGCGCTTTGGGGCTTCATCAATGCCGCCCACTCGCCACGCAAGCATGTTGAATTCTTCAAATATGCCGAATGGCGGCTTTTGAGAGCCCGCACAGTCATCGAAGGACCACGCTTCGAGACATGGCTGAAACAGGTCTGACGGAGAAAGCGATGAGACGTAGATTAGGCGAAGGCGCATCGCAGGCGGAACGGGCGATCGAGCAGGCGATCGCAGCCGTCGCGGATTGGCGGGACCTCGATGTTTCCTACGAACCGGTGCCCGGCGGCATCAGCAACCCCAATTGGCGCGTCTACGTCTTCGGTGCGCCACACAGTTTCTTCGTGAAGATTCCTGGCGCCGGAACCGAAATGTTCATCGACCGAAGAACCGCGAACGAAGCTGGGCGCAAGGCGCACGAAGCCGGCGTCGGGGCTCGGATCATCGACTTCTTCCCCGAAACCGGGGTCGAGGTGAGTGAATTCGTCGAAGGGCTGAGAACATCGACCAATGCCGACTTTCTGGATCCGGTCATACGCCTGAATGGTCTTCGCGCGCTGAAGGCCTTTAACGACACCGCGCCGCTTTCGCAGCAAAAGACGACCTTCGATATGATCGACGAACATTTCCAGCAGGCTCTAGATCTGGGCGGCGAGTTTCCGAGCGACTTCAGCTGGATGAATGCGCGCTATCGCGAGGCGCGCAGCGCACTGGAGGCGTCAGGTCTCGATCTGGCGCCGTGCATGAACGATACGCTGGCCGGCAATTTCCTCCTCCATTCCGATCGCCGGGTCATGCTCGTCGATTTCGAATATGCGTCCACCAATGATCGCGCCGCCGAACTGGCGCTCTGGTTCTGCGAGATGTGCTTCTCGCCCGAGATTGAGAAGGAACTGATCGAGGAATATTATGGTCGGGCGGACCCGAGTATCCTGGCGCGGATCTCGCTATTCAAGGCGCTCGTCGACCTCAAATGGGCGACTTGGGCCATGGTGCAGAACGAAGTCTCACGTCTGGATTTCGACTTTTTCAAATATGGATTCTGGAAACATATGCGGGCACGTTTCGTGATGAACAATCCGCTATGGTCGCAGTGGCTGAAGGCGGTCTGACACATGCACATTCAAACCAACGAAAACCTGGTCTCGCCTGATTTTTTTCGCCGCTTGGCGGCTGTAGCTGCGCGTGAGGCATTGCCGCGGTTTCGACTGCCAGGCGCAGTTGTCAACAAGGCCGCAGGTGGGTTCGATCCGGTTACCGAAGCCGACCGGGAAACGGAAAGAGCCATTCGGGATCTCGTTCGGGCTGAATATCCTGGCCACGGTATTTTGGGCGAAGAGTTCGGTAATGAAGGGGCGGATGCCGGCTATGTCTGGGTCATTGACCCGATCGACGGAACACGATCCTTTATCTCCGGTATTCCACTTTGGGGGACTCTTGTTGGACTGACGGAGAACGGCCAAGCCGTCGCCGGCATGATGGCGCAGCCTTTTATCGGCGAATTGTTTTATGCAGCCGGCAATGGCGCTTTTTACGAAGGACCACGTGCCGAAGCTGGAGTGCGGCTTTCGACAACTTCGACGCAAAACCTGGCCGATGCGACCCTGTTCACGACGACGCCGGCCATCTTCGAACCTGATCGCAGAGCCAGCTACGACCGGCTCGAAAAACAGGTTCGCCTCGCCCGCTACGGAACCGATTGCTATGCCTATTGCATGCTTGCGGCAGGCCAGATCGACTGCGTCGTTGAAGCGGGCCTCTATCCCTACGACATTGTTGCCCTGATCCCGATCATTGAACAGGCGGGCGGCGTTGTGACCGACTGGGATGGTAGGCCCGCCGAGCAGGGCGGCGGGATCGTCGCTGCTGCAAATGCCGCGCTTCACACTCAAATCATGGGCGTTCTGCACGGAGAGTGACCCCGTCTCTCCTTCAGCTGGCGGATATTACCAACCTGATGCTTTCGGCGGACGGTCAACCGTGGATGATTTCAAGGCCGCCCCTTTTGGCCGCCGCCAGAATATCCGTCGGCGGGCGCTGATCGGAAACCAACGTGTTTACGCTGGAAAATGCGGCGGTAATCACATTGCCGGTCTTGCCGCACTTTGAATGGTCGGCCAGCATGATGCTTCGGGCGGTCTGCTTCAGCAGAGCTTGGCGGATTCTCGCTTCGTCCTCTTCGTAGTCCATGAAGCCATATTCCGCCTTGATCGCCGCCACACCCATGAAGACCATATCGAAGTGGAACTGCTGGATGTAGGACAGTGTGTCGTAGCCGACCAGATCCTGTTCGATCGGGCGGAGATTTCCAGGTGTCATCTGGACCCGGACGCCGAAATGCTGGCAGGCGGCTTGCGCGACCATCAGGGAATTCGTGTACAGCCGTAGCTTCTTGAAGCCAACCAGGTGTCGCGCAAGGGATAAAGTGGTGGTGCCGGTATCTAGAAAAATGGCACAGTCATCGTTGATCAGGTTGCGCGCCATCTGCGCGACCACATCCTTTTCGAGCGCATTAAACCTGATTCGATCGGTGATCGGTACGTCTGCGGTGCGCCCGGCCGGTATAGCGCCACCGTGAACACGCCGCACGACCCCCTCGGCCTCTAGGTCCTTCAGATCGCGCCGAATGGTTTCACCCGAGACACCAAACTCCGCGGAAAGCTCGAGAACGCTGACACGCTGGTCACGATCGAGCCGTTCCAGAATGACTTCCTTGCGGACTTCGCTCGACATTGACAGCTTCTTCCTCGGGTCGGTGCGGGCCGGCAGCAACGTTGATGCTGACAATCCCTGTAAGCGGCGAACCTATCTCGCAAATCTTTGGAGGTAAGGTTGGCGAGATGCGTTGGTAAGTGTGGTGACCGTGAACCGGAAAGCCCACGACGTTTTCCTTGGATTTGTGTATTTATGTGGTGTTTGCGGATCTTTCAAACGAAAATGCACTGATCTCCACGGCATGAGAATCCGGAAACGCCCCCTGCCCGCCCGCGAATCGCTGCTGGTGTGATGTCCTGTGAACTTTCGTGTCACAGAAACACCCATTTCAGTACCGTGCTCCGGTGAGGACGAACTCCCGCCTAGCTCCGCCCCTATGTGGATATGTTGCAATTTTGAAGCGATATCATCGGCGAATTGAGGTTGAATACACAAAAACAACATTGAAGAACCTAAAAAAGGTTCGACGGGAGTTTCGTACAAACTATTGAAAATAGTGGGGAAGATACGATCTGTAACGGATTTTTCAGAAGTATCAGCAATGATGGTTTGCAACTGTTTGAACTCGAAATGGATTCAAAATGCAGATTTCCCACAATTCTTTGCGACTCTTCCACCGCATGCGGTCCATCAAAGCTAAGTTTGCGGCCGTGATCATAGGAACAGCAATCGTTTCTTGCGCGTCTGTCGGGGCATTGAGCTATCAGATCGGAAAGAACGGTTTGATAGAGGCGAGCAAGATCCGCCTCGAGGCAATCGCAGCAAATCAGTCGAAGGCGCTCAGAGCCTATGATGAACGGGTAGCGCAGACGCTGACCGAAATTGCACAGAGCCAGTCGCTCGGGGAAATGACGGAGCAGGCCGGAAAGGCCATCGCAATGTCTGACCAGAAGGTACGCGAGGCGTTCCAAGACATGTCGAAGACTCCTGAACAAAGAGCAGCTTTCGACGGATCGACGGTCAAGATGCTCTATTCCGTCAAGCATAGCTCGGTGCATGGGCCACTGTTCAGCGCCTGGAAGAATGCCGATCTGAGCGATATCTTCGTCATCGATAACAATGGCCAGCTGGTCTACACGGTTACCAAGGGACCGGAGTTCATGGCGACCGTTCAGGACCCGAAGAACGCGTCCCTGAAGTCGCTGTTTGATTCATCCGTCGCCGGGCCCGCCGATCAGGTGTACCGGACGGGGTTCATACCGTTCAAAAGCGAGGAAAGCGACGTTTCGGCTTTTCTTGCTAAGCCACTTGCCAACGTCGTCTGGGGCTCTGTTGTCAAACGTGGCACCGTCGTGATCCGGATCGCACCAGCCAAGCTTCTGGCGCTCGTTTCGCCCGAAGGGCTTGGCCGGAGTGTTGACGAGGCTTTTCTTATCGGCGCCGATGGCACATTGAGGGCCGGCAACGTCGCGGAAGGCGGCTTAGCGCCGGAGCTGGTCCAGGCTGCCCGAGACCAAAAGAGTGGCTCCCTCTTCGCCGACGCCGCCAGCGGCTTAATTTTTTATTCCTATGTACCGGTCACGCTTTTTGGGCAACCGCACCTTCTGGTCATTGGTCAAGACAAGGCGAAGGTTCTTGCCTCAGCGGATGAACTAGCAAAATGGGCTGGTCTGACCACCTTGGCTGTGCTGTTCGGCATGGGGATCGTGGGTTACATCTTCTCGTCCCGCCTCACGAAACCCTTGAAAGACATCACCGGCCTGATGAACCGCCTAAACAACGGTGACCAGACGATCGAGATCCGATCCGTGTCGCGTTCCGACGAAATCGGCATTATGGCGCGGGCGCTCGAATCCTTTCGTCAAAGCGCCGTCGACAAGGTGCGAATGGAGGATGAGGCGATCCACCGCAACGGGCTGCTCGAACAGGAGCGACAATTGCGCGAGACCGAAAGCGCAAGAAGCGCGGCAGAGCTGGAAGTGGCCATGTCGGCGCTGGCGACCGGTCTGAAGAATCTGGCCGAGGGGAAACTGGATCATCGCATTGAGCATCCTTTCGCCCCGTCGCTCGATCAGCTGCGACAGGATTTCAACGGTTCGCTGACGCGGCTGCAGGCGACGATGCGCCAGATCCGCGACAATGTCGAAATGATCCAGGGCAACGGCAACCAGATGGCCGAGGCGGCTGAGGATCTTGCCAAACGTACCGAACAGCAGGCTGCTTCGCTCGAAGAAACGGCCGCCGCCATCGACGAGATTACCGTCACGGTTCGCTCGTCGGCGGAGCGTGCCAAGGATGCCGACCAGATCGTCCGCCAGGCCAAGCGCAGCGCCGACGACTCGGCGATCGTCGTCAACAATGCGATCGACGCCATGGGCCGCATCGAAGAAGCCTCCCGTCAGATCGAACAGATTACCGGTGTCATCGACGAGATCGCCTTTCAGACCAATCTTCTTGCCCTGAACGCCGGCGTCGAGGCAGCTCGTGCCGGAGAGGCTGGCAAGGGCTTCGCTGTCGTTGCCCAGGAGGTGCGCGAACTGGCGCAACGCTCCGCCAAGGCAGCCAAGGAGATCAAGGTCCTCATCAACAAGTCGACGACCGAGGTCAATACCGGCTCGCATCTGGTGCAGGAAACCGGCGCGGTCCTTGCGAAGATCAGCACCCAGATTGTTACCATCAGCCAGCACGTCGAAACGATCGCCCGTGGCAGCCACGACCAGTCGAGTGCCCTGCAGGGGGTCAACTCCACCGTCAATCAGATGGACCAGATGACACAGCACAATGCGGCGATGGTCGAGGAGACGAAGGCCGCAAGCCGCGAACTCGCCTCCCAGGCCGAGAGCCTGCTGGGGCTGGTTCAGCAGTGCAAGATGGAAGGAAATGGAGGAGAATTGGGCTT
>NZ_JAGHMH010000018.1 GCF_017741935.1 Rhizobium sp. 16-449-1b
GCCTCCCCCACCGCAATCTCCGCCATCTTCAGCGCCGCTTCGCGGCTCTTGGCGGCGGCGATGAAGCGGCCGTTGTGGCAGAAGCTGGCGCCTTCAACGCCGGAGGCGGCTTCGAGGTCGCCGTTGGTGAGGCCTGCCCAGGCGGCCGGCAGGTCGGCGCGCAGCGCGAAGCCTTCTTCCTCGCGGCGAATGCCGGTCACGCACCAGTCCTTGTCGCGCGGATGGACGACGAAGAGCAGGTGGTCGGCGCCGGCCTTTATGATCGCAGGGCGGAAAGGCATGCCCATCGGCAGTTCCAGCACGCGGTTCTCGCCGGCGGCAACGATCGCCTTGTGCACCAGCGCCTCGGCCCTGCGCTTCGCGGCACTCTTGCCGATCCGAGCCTCGACGAAGCTGCGGGCAATCGCGAGTGCCGCATGAAAGGCACGGTCGTCGGCGCCGGGATCGGTCTCGTCGAAGACCGGCTTCAGTGTTTCCAGAAGTGCCGGCAGCGTCAGCCCGGCCAGCGGTCCGGAGGGGCTGAGCGCGCCATTGTCGGTGAGATCGATCGGCAGCACGAAGCTGCCGTCGAAGGAGGCGTGGATATCTTCGATATCAGCCTCTGGAACACCCGATGCGGCGAGATAGTCGCGCCCGAAATGCTTCCAGATCAGGCCGAACGAGCTGTAGGGCTGACCGTCGTCACGCAGCGGCGCGCCGCGCTGGTGATGGTCGAAGATACCAGCATCCGCGTCATAGGCGCCGCCGACATCATAGATGATCCGGTCGGGTCCGGGCGTGATCCATTCCGGCGCACGGCTGCGCATGATGCGCGCCTCTGGAAAAAGCCGGGTCAGAACGACGGTGGAGAGCAGTTCGTCGGCGTGGAAGCCACCGGAATGCGTGACGAGAAATTCAGGAATCATGTAGCGGCGCCCTCTTGTCTGCGGATCATCCGCACATTCAGGCACCAGATAGCTGTTGGCGCAAATCACCTCAACCCGCAGGCGCAGCATTTTCTCCCACTGATGCTGCACCGCATCATCCAATTGGGTGTATTGTCAGCGACCGCCGGCTATGTCCTTGAACATAGATGAAGGTTAACGTTTGCTTTCATACGAAGTTTCTGAATATGACAAACCCGTGAATTTTACGCTTGCCATCGGGAAAAAGCCGCGCAACTATTCGTGTCGGGAGCATGATAGTGACGGGAACCACACATGCCAAAGACTGGAATAATAGCAGTATCCGGGACATCCATGTCCCGTCAGTGCATTTTCACAGCCGATGACGGCGGCGGAAAAATCCGCGGCTGTCCACGCTTTCTCGGGATGATTTTCGGCAAGCCGAGCGTCCGTCTCGCTGACACGTCGAGCGGAAGATGGGCCTCCATCGAACTCGGCAAGGTCGATAAACGCGGCAACGCGACGTTTCGCTGGATCTGAGAGTTCGAGACGCGCTTTCAGCTGATCCGCTGACCTCCATATGATGCTCGACGCCCTTGGGAGATGCGGCGCCGAGCACCAATCGAGGGAACAAAATCTGCACCCTAACCGTTGAAGCGGCATCGCCGCATTGCGGCTTGGAGGGGCGCCAAGGCGCCGGCACCGGATGGCGCGTCAGACCTATTGGAAGGGTTATCTCAAGCTGTCGCTCGTGACCGCGTCGGTATCGCTGACGCCGGCGACCACTGACAGTAACCAGTTGCGGTTTCATGTGCTGAACCGCAAGACCAGAAATCGCGTCGAAAGCAGATATGTCGACAGCGTCACCCACAAGCCGATCTCGGACAAGGATCAGGTCAAGGGCTATCCGCGCGGCGAGAACGATTATGTCATCCTGGAGGAGGACGAGATCAGCGAGGTCGGGCTGGAGAGCACGCGCACGATCGACATATCGAGCTTCGTGCCGCGCGGCTCGATCGATTGGATCTGGTACGACAAGCCGCATTTCTTGGCGCCGGAAGACAAGGTCGGCGTCGAGGCCTTCTGCGTCATCCGCGAGGCGATGAAGGCAAACGATGTCGTGGGCATCGCGCGCCTCGTGCTCTATCGCCGTGAACGCGCCGTGCTGCTCGAACCGCAGGGCAAGGGCATCGTGCTCTGGACGCTGCATTTCGGCGACGAAGTCCGCGAGCCGGCCGGAACGGTCGATCTGGCCGCCAAGACGGATCAGAAAGTGCTGGCGCTGATGAGCAAGCTGGTGAAGGACCGCACCGAGGAATGGAAACCCTCGATGGTCACGGATCCCGTGCAGAAGCGCATAAGGGCGATGATCCGCGCCAAGCAGAAGAGCCTTCCAAAGCCCGTGGCGGCAACAAAGCGCGCGCCGGTCAAATCCACCGGCAACGTCGTCAACATCATGGACGCACTGAAGAAAAGCATCGCCAAGGATGGCGGACGGGCGAAGCACTAGCTTGGCGAGAATGCCAGGCTAGCCTCACTTGCGCTTCTCAAGCGGCGCGGCGGCCTTGAAGAAATCCGCCCAGGGATCGCTTGCCAGCGAATTCATCCGCGACGGCGTGTTGTCGACCGTGAAATAGGCCGGGCCGATCTCCTCCGTCAGCTCGCTCCAATCAAGCGGCATCGATACGGCGGCGCCCGGCCGCGCGCGGGTCGAATAGGCGGCGACAGCGGTGTTGCCGCGGCCGTTGCGCAGATAATCGATGAAGATCTTGCCGTTGCGTTTCGCCTTGGTGGCGGTCGCCAGATATTTGTCCGGCTGATCTTTCGTCATCGCGTCCGCCAGGCCCTTGGCGAAAGCCTTCACCTGCACCCACCCAGCCTTCGGCTTCAGCGGAGTCACCACATGGAGACCCTTGCCACCGGAGGTCTTGACGAAGGCAGCCAGCCCCGCGGCCTCGAGCCGCTGCTTGAGTTCTTCGGCCGCCTCGATCACCTCGGCCCAGGCGACATCGTCGGCCGGATCGAGATCCATGGTGATCATGTCGGGCTTCTCGAAGCTCGCGGTCGTCGCCCCCCAGGGGTGGATCTCCAGCACGGCCGATTGCACGAGCGCGACCAGCCCATCGAAATCGCCGATGCGCAGCAGCTTCTCGCCACCCCTGTCCTTCGGGTCTGATATCTCCTCGATATGGGCGTTCATCCCCTTCCAGGCATGCTTCTGGAAAAAGCGCTGGTGCCCGGCAATACCGTCAGGGCAGCGCAGCAGCGCCAGCGGGCGGTTGATCACGAAGGGCTCCATGAAGCGCCAGACCTGCGCGTAATAATCCGCAAGTCCCTGCTTGGTGACACCCTCATCCGGCCAGTAGATGCGATCGGGGTGGGTGAGCGTGACGCTCGATTGCGGCGCCGGCTCGGCCTTGCTTTTCTCGGTCTCGCGCATCACATCCCCCGCCGCCTTGTCCTCGCGCAGCCCGCGAAATGCCGCATGCCGCAGATTGCCGTCCGCCGACCATGCCTGAAACTCCACATCGGCCACAAGCTTCGGCTTGACGTGGACAAGCCCGCGCCGCGCCTCGGCCGAAAGCGCATCGTTGAAGGCGGTTTTCGTCTGCCGGTCCTCGGAGAGCCGATCGTGCAGCATCTTGGCCGTCGCGACCGAAAATCCGGTGCCGACCCGCCCGACATAGTGAAGCTTGCCGCCCTTGTAATAGCCCATGGCCAGCGAACCGATGGCGTTCTTCGTCGCCGTCGAGGGCACGAAGCCGCCGATCACGAACTCCTGCCGTTTCGAGCATTTGGACTTGATCCACTCGCCCGTGCGTCCCGAGCTGTAGGCACTGTCGCCACGCTTGGAAATCACGCCCTCCAGACCCAGCCCGCAGGCGTGGTCGAGCACCAGAGAGCCCTTCTCCATGAAATGGCTGCTGTAGCGCAGCGTCGGATCGTCGGGAGCCAGAAGCGTTTCCAGCAACGCCTTGCGCGAGAGCAGCGACACTTCACGCATATCGTGCCCATCGAGATGCAGGAGGTCGAAGGCGTAGAACACGAAACGGTCCTTGCGCCCGTCGCTGAGATCGCTCTGCAGCGCGGAGAAATCCGAAGCGCCATTGTCGCGCTCGACCACCACTTCGCCATCGATCAAGGCGGATTGCACCGGCAGATCGGAAAACGCCTTGGCCGGAGCCTCTCCAAACCGCTCCGTCCAGTCCAGGCCCGTGCGGGTCAGCATCGTCACCTTGCCGTGGTCGATCCTGATCTGCAGCCGATAGCCGTCGAACTTGATCTCGTGCACCCACTCGTCGCCGGCAGGCGGCTTCGGCTTCAGCTTGGCAAGCGCGGGCTCGACAAAGTCAGGCAGATCAGCCTTGACCGCGCCATCTGGCCATTGGCGCGAGGCTGCCTTGGCCTTCGCAGCCTTCGGTCGGGGAGCGGACGCCTTGCTGCCATTCGCACTCCCCGCCCCCTTCGGGCGGGAGTGCCACGCGGCATCCGGGTTCTTGGCCACCTCTTCGATCTTCCGGCCGGTCTTTGCCGATTCAGGCCGCAGCTTCAGGATATCGCCCTTGGCGCGCGCCTCCTCGTCCTCGGCCTTGATCAGCAGCCAGTTCTCCCTGGTTTCGCCGGGCTTGCCATGCATCCGCACCAGATGCCAGCGCCCCTTCAGCTTGTCGCCATCGAGGTCGAATTCCATATGGCCCTTCTTGTAGGCCTTGTGCATGTCGCCATGCGGCGCCCATGTCCCGCGATCCCAGACGATGACGGTGCCACCGCCATACTCGCCCTTCGGGATGATGCCCTCGAAATCGCCATAGTCGAGCGGGTGGTCTTCCACATGCACGGCCAGACGCTTGTCGTCGGGATTGAGGCTCGGCCCGCGCGTCACCGCCCAGCTTTTCAGCACCCCGTCCATCTCCAGCCGGAAATCATAATGCAGCCGTGTCGCGTCGTGCTTCTGGATCACGAAGCTCAGCACATTGCTGTCGCGCGCCGCACTGGCGCGTTTGCCGCCGCGCGGCTCCGGCGTCCGCTTGAAGTCGCGCTTGGCGTGATAGGTCTCGAGCGCCATTGTCAGCTCGCCTTCTTCGACCCGCCGTTACCGCGCGCAGCACTCTTGGCAGCGGTCTTGCCCGCCGCTTTCCCGCTCGCCTTGCCGCTCATCTTCGCGCTTTCACGCAGCGCCTCCATGAGGTCGATCACCTTGCCCTTCGGCTCAGCCTTGCGCTTGGGCAGCGCCCTGCCCTCGATCTTCGCCTGCACCAGTTCGGCAAGCGCCGCCTCGTAGCGATCCTCGTAATCCCGCGGATTGAAGCTGCCTTTCTTGGTGCCGATGATATGGCCGGCGAGCTCGATCATTTCCTTGTCGAACTTGATATCGGGAATATCCTTGAACACCGTCTCGGCGTTGCGCACCTCGTAATCGTAGTTCAGCGTGGTCGCGACGATGCAGTCGTCCTGCGGCCTGATCAGCACCGTGCGCGTCTTACGAAACAGAACCGCCTCCCCGAGCGCGGCAACCTTCTGGTCGCGCATTGCCCGCGCGATCAGCGCCAGCGCCTCCTCGTCATCCTCGCTGACGGGCGCCAGATAATAAGGCCGGTCGAAATAGAGCTTGTTGATCTCGTCATAGGGAACGAAGCCCTGCACCGTCAGAAGCTTGTCGCTCTCGGGTGCGAACGCGGCAAGTTCCTCGCCCTCGATCATGACATAGTCGCCGCTATCCAGCCGGTAGCCCTTCACCTGGTCGTCGCGCTCCACCGGCTTTCCCGTCTCGCTATCAACGAACTGGCGCTCGACGCGATGGCCGGTCTTGCGATTGATGATGTTGAAGGAGATGCGGTCGGCAACCGATACCGCGGTGTAGAGCCCCACCGCGCAGACGAGATCGCCCACCTTCAGATGCCCCTTCCAGCTTGCCCGCGCCGCCATGTCTATTCTCCCCGCCCCTTGTTGCGCCGCCGCTGATCAAGCGCCACGATCTTCTCCACCGAAGCGATATCCTCGCTGGTGACGACAGGAACAGGATCGCCGGCGATCGCCTCCAGCACCTCGCTCGATAGCGCGCCATGGCGGATCACCCATTCCAGCGTCTCGCGGGTCTCGCGCTCGGCCTTCAACTGCGCGTAGAGCGCGATGATCAGCCTGTCGCGCGCGTCGAAATGGCTGCGTTTCTGCTCGGTTTTGCGGACATGCGTCATCGAAACCTGCCTCCCTTGCCGATTGGAGCAGAAACAGCGCAGCGGCAGGAAAGTTCCGCGCATCCCTCATATGTCCAACTGTCGCAAATCTGAGACAGGTCCGATGAGCGCCGTGAAAGCCCCAGCGGTCGCTCACATTGCCGCGAGTTGCCAAGAACATTAGTTTTCGTCACACTCCTGTCGATGATCTGTGGTGGTAGGAGCTGCAGCTCTTTGATGGGAGGAACCCCGATGCACGAACACTCTGCCCATGCGGAGCATGTCTATACGTGCACGCAGCGCGATTCAGCCGCGGCAAGTTCTTCGGTGGTCGCCTCCTGGCGCCGCTGCATCGCCATGCACCAGCTGGCGCCCGAAGAGCGACGCACCCCGCTCCGCCTCATGGACCAGGAGTTCAAGCGGGCCCGCGAACAATCCGAGCAGCTGATCGCCAACGCCACCGACGAACTCGACCGTTTGTTCACCACCGCGGGAAAAGCCGGCTGCTGCCTGCTTTTGACTGACCGCGACGGCATCGCGCTCGAGCGTCGCGGCGCGATCGGTGACGACAAGGAGTTTCACGATCTCGGCCTCTGGACCGGCTCGGTCTGGACCGAAGCCAGTATCGGCACCAACGGCATTGGCACGGCGCTGGCAGACGAGCGCTCGGTTTCGATCTTTCGCGACCAGCACTTCTTCTGCTCCAACATCAAGCTCAGCTGCACCACATCGCCGATCCGCGATCATCGCGGGCAGCTCGCTGCCGCGCTCGACATTTCCACCTGCCGCGACGACGTCAACGAAATGACGCTCGGCATTCTCGCGCAGATGGTGCGCGATGCCGCCATGCGCATCGAGATCAACCTCTTCCGCAGCGCCTATGCAGGCGCCCGCTTCGTGATGGTACCCGCAGGCGCCAACCCGGCGGCCGCCCTTCTTGCTGTCGATCGCCACGACCTCGTTCTCGGCGCCACCCGCGCCGCGCGCCTGGCGCTGAAGCTCGACGACCGCAGCATCGCTGCCGGCATTCCGGCCGCCGATGCCCTGCACGAGACCCGCATGTCCGACGACGAAGACCTGATCGAGGCCGAACGCGCGGCATTGCTGCGGGCTCTGACGCGCTCCAGCGGCAACGTCTCGCAGGCGGCGATCGCGCTCGGCATGAGCCGCGCGACGCTTCATCGCAAGATGAAGAAGCTCAATCTGCATTGACCCTGTTGTAGGCGGCACTGATGTAGCAGCGATGCGACACTGTGCGCTGCGGTATCGCTCGGCGCCGCTGTATCTCGACACAAAAGACGCGCAGATTTCCTCCCACGGGTTCACGTCCGAACCTGGCTCATCTCAAGGGAGGATGACATGCTGCATCAGAAAATCGTCGAGTCTCCGTTCAAGCTGAAATACGGGAACTATATCGGCGGCGAATGGCGCGAGCCGATCGAAGGCAAGTATTTCGACAACATCACCCCGGTCACCGGCGGCAAGCTCTGCGAAATTCCCCGCTCCAGCGAAAAGGACATCAACGCCGCGCTCGATGCCGCTCATGCCGCCAAGGACAAGTGGGCCCGTACCTCGGTCACCGAGCGCGCCAACATCCTGATGAAGATCGCCCAGCGGATGGAGGACAAGCTGGAAGTTCTGGCTCAGGCGGAGACCTGGGACAATGGCAAGCCGATCCGCGAAACAATGGCCGCCGACATTCCGCTCGCCATCGACCACTTCCGCTACTTCGCTTCCTGCGTGCGCGCCCAGGAAGGCTCGATTGGCGAGATCGACAACGACACCGTCGCCTATCACTTCCATGAACCGCTCGGCGTCGTCGGCCAGATCATTCCCTGGAACTTCCCGATCCTGATGGCCGCCTGGAAGCTGGCGCCCGCTCTTGCCGCCGGCAACTGCGTCGTCATTAAGCCGGCCGAACAGACCCCTGCCTCGCTGCTCGTCTGGGCCGAGATCATCGGCGACCTGCTACCACCAGGCGTTCTCAACATCGTCAACGGTTTCGGCCTCGAAGCCGGCAAGCCGCTGGCGTCGAGCCCGCGCATCGCCAAGATCGCCTTCACCGGCGAAACCACGACGGGCCGGCTGATCATGCAATATGCCAGCCAGAACCTCATCCCCGTCACGCTCGAACTCGGCGGCAAGTCGCCCAACATCTTTTTCGCCGACGTGGCCGACGAGGATGACGACTTCTTCGACAAGGCGCTGGAAGGCTTTGCGATGTTTGCGTTGAACCAGGGCGAAGTCTGCACATGCCCGAGCCGCGCGCTGGTGCATGAGAAGATCTACGACCGCTTCATGGAACGCGCCGTCAAGCGCGTCGAAGCCATCGTGCAGGGCAACCCGCTCGACAGCGCCACGATGATCGGCGCCCAGGCCTCCAACGAGCAGATGGAAAAGATTCTCGCCTATCTCGACATCGGCAAGCAGGAAGGCGCAAAAGTGCTGACCGGTGGCTCGCGCAACGACCTCGGCGGCGAACTGGCGAGCGGCTATTACATCAAGCCGACGATCTTTGCCGGCCACAACAAGATGCGCGTGTTCCAGGAAGAGATCTTTGGCCCCGTCGTGTCGGTCACCACCTTCAAGGACGAAGCCGAAGCGCTGTCGATCGCCAACGACACGCTCTATGGCCTCGGCGCCGGTGTCTGGACCCGCAACGGCAACCGCGCCTATCGCTTCGGCCGCGAAATCCAGGCCGGCCGCGTCTGGACCAATTGCTACCACGCCTACCCGGCCCACGCGGCCTTCGGCGGCTACAAGCAATCCGGCATCGGCCGCGAGACCCACAAGATGATGCTCGACCACTATCAGCAGACCAAGAACATGCTGGTCAGCTACAGCGAAAAGAAGCTTGGTTTCTTCTGAGCCTTTTCGACAGCAGGGAGGGCATCCGCAACACCCCTCCCAAACCCCTCCCTGAAAAGGGAGGGGATTTTCGTTTGAGGGAACGATATCATGTGGGAGCGGGACCATTCGGGAGGAAACAATGGACACCACAGTCAACGGAGAACCCCGCGTTCTCGCAACCGACGCCGCCGTCGCCCTGATCGACGAGATCAGGCGCGATTATCCCGACATCCTCTTCCATCAGTCCGGCGGCTGCTGCGACGGGTCTTCGCCCATGTGCTACCCGGCCGACGATTTCATCGTTGGTGACCATGACGTGAAGCTTGGCGAGATATCGGGCGTCCCTGTTTACATCAGCGCCAGCCAGTTCGAAGCCTGGAAGCACACGCAGCTGATCATCGACGTGGTGGCCGGCCGCGGCGGTATGTTCTCGCTGGATAATGGCCGGGAAAAGCGCTTCCTCACCCGCTCTCGCATGTTTGGCGGCGGTGAGGCCTGCGCGATACCGGGTGTGGAGAAGGCAATCTAGTGCTTGCGCACTTTACCCGTCGGAATGGCGGATGAGGTGACCGAAACCGGATCGCTTGCCGGAAAACTGTCCTCCAGCCCCTGCGCCAGTTGATCTTCCATCTCGTCGACATCGCCGGCTGCCCTGGCGCTCGGCTGTGCCGCGCCGGTTTCCACGCTCGAAAGCGCGGCGGTCTCATCGAACGACGCCAACTCGCCCATGACGGCCTTGGCACGGTCGATCGCATTGTTCGACGTCAGCGTCCGGTCCATGTCCTTGCGCAACAGCACGGACACCACCTCGCCACCCTTGCCGACGAACTCGACCGTAAATCCTCGTTTCCCGCCCTGCTCTGGAATGACCTGCGTGCCGATGACCTGCATGAAACGTCTCCTTTGCACATCTGAGGAGACAACGGCGGCAATCGGACAAAGTTCCGCGAACGGACAGCGCCAACGCGCGGCCAAAAAAAAGCCACCGCTCGTGACGGTGGCCGTAGTCATGAAGGTCTTCAAAACCTCCAGAGGGGAACAGTTGCGTCATCGACCAGCGGGCCGGTCGACTGCATAAGCAACTATAGGTAATATTAGTCCCCTATCGTAAAAATTCAATCAATTGGCGGCTGAATTTATCGAGGGACGTAAATCAAATTTCCAGATCCGCCCGGAAACGAGGGATAATTTACCACTTTCAGGTTGCAACCCAGCAAACGGGCATTCAGCGACCTGCGTCGCCCGTGAAAATCAGCGCTGCACCGGCGCCGTTGATTCGCGCAGGATGAGTTCGACCGGCCAGAGTTCGTGGATCTCGAGCGGCGATCGGCCGGACACCAGCTGCAGCACCAGATCCGCGCACCGCGTGCCCGCAGCGCGCATCGACGAGCGCGTCGCCGAGAGCGAGGGCGCCATGTTGTCGGCGGTCAGATAGGGAAACACATCGTCATGGGCGATGACGGAAACCTCGCGACCAACCTGCAACCCGAGCGAGCGAACCGCACGATAGACACCAAGCGCCGTCATCATCGAGCCGGCGACGATCGCGGTTGGCGGATTGGCTTGTTCGAGCAGCGAGCGGGCGAAGCGGAAGCCGAGCTCGTCGGTGAAATTGCCGCTGGCAATCAACTGGGGATCGAGTTCGATGCCGCGGCTCTGCAGCGCCTCGCGATACCCCTTGTCACGATGCAGCGCATAGGTCGCACCCGGACGGCCGTTGATCATGGCGATCCTGGTGTGGCCGAGATCGATGAGATGCGAGGTCGCGCGGCGCACCGCACCCTCGTTGTCGATGTCGAGCCACGCATGCGGCACGTCGATATCCGAGCGGCCGTGAACCAGGAACGGCATGCCAAGCTTGTGGAGCAGCGCGATACGCTCGTCGTTCGGCCGCGGCGAATGCACGATGATCGCATCGACCCGCTGGCTTTCCACCAGACGCCGGTAGAGCTGCATCTCGTCGTTATGATCGGGATCGGCCATCGGAATGACGAGAATATCGGTGTCCTCGGTCAGCAACCTCTCGGCCATCCCTGCCATGAACTCGGCGAAGTGAAACTCGCCCGCCCGCCCCATCACCACGCCGATAGCGCCAGCCCGTCCGGTCTTCAATCTGACGGCATTGACGTTTGGCCGGTAGCCGAGCCGAACGGCCTCCTCCGCCACACGCGCGCGGGTCACTTCGCTCACTTCGGGATAGCCGCTCAGCGCGCGGCTGACCGTCGTCGGCGACAATCCGAGCTGTTTTGCGAACTCTCTAAGCTTCATGCACCGACACGTCTTTCATCGCCCGCTATTGAACCCCTCACACACCCTATAAGCCAATCCGTCGATATTTGGCACAAAAACCGCACATCAGCCAAACCGATTTCAATGTTCAATCACAATCGACGTGTAACGCCCGACGTTCTCCACATCCACGCATTGCCGCATTCCATTGTTTTTAAGTGGAAAATCGCCAATCTCGGCAACTTAAAGCCACCACCAAACTACCCGCTTGACTTGATATCGCGCTTCTGACAATTTTTTCCAACCAAATCGTTTTCAAATTTGAGGACGCAATGGTTCTTTTTGGGAGGAAGATCATGAAGTTTCGTTTCACGACGGCCGTCATCGCGGCCGCGCTCATCGGCGTGGCCATGCCGTCCTACGCCGCCAACATCAGCATCTCTGCAAGCTCCACCGGTAAAAACCTCGACCTGTTCCGCAAGCAGCTCGACGCCTTCGAAAAGGCGACCGGCAACAAGGTCAGCATCGTCACCATGCCGTCCTCGTCCACCGAGCAGTTCTCGCAGTACCGCCTGTGGCTCGCCGCCGGCAACAAGGACGTCGACGTCTACCAGACCGACGTGATCTGGGCGCCGCAGCTGGCCGACCAGTTCCTCGATCTGAAGGATGCCGCCAAGGACGTCGTGGGCGATTTCTTCCCCTCGATCATCCAGTCGCAGACCGTCAACGGCCGCCTCGTAGCCATGCCGCTCTACACCGACGCGCCCGCCCTCTTCTACCGCAAGGACCTGCTCGACAAATACGGCAAGCAGCCGCCGAAGACCTGGGACGAGATGGCGGCGACCGCCAAGGAAATCCAGGACAAGGAGCGCGAAGCCGGCCAGAAGGACCTCTGGGGCTACGTCTTCCAAGGCAACGCCTATGAAGGCCTGACCTGCAACGCACTGGAATGGATCAAATCGTCAGGCGGCGGCCAGATCATCGAAACCGACGGCACCATCTCGATCAACAACGAGAAGGCCGCGGCCGCCATCGAGCGCGCCAAGGGCTGGGTCGGCACCATCTCTCCAGGCGGCGTGCTCGCCTACCAGGAAGAAGAATCGCGCGGAGTCTGGCAGACCGGCAACGCCGTCTTCATGCGCAACTGGCCTTACGCCTATGCGCTCGGCAACGGCGCAGACAGCGCCGTCAAGGGCAAGTTCGACGTTGTACCGCTCCCGGCAGCCACCGAAGGTGACAAGCCCTCGTCCGCGCTCGGCGGCTGGAACCTCGCCGTTTCCAAATATTCGCAGAGCCCCGAGGTGGCGATCGAACTCGTGAAGTTCCTGACCTCGAAGGAAAGCCAGAAGCAGCGCGCCATCGAGCTCTCCAACCTGCCGACGCTCTCTGCCCTCTACGACGACAAGGATGTGGCTGCCGCGGCTCCCTTCATGCCGGCCTGGAAGCCGATCTTCGAAAACGCAGTGCCGCGCCCCTCGGCTTCGGCCAAGGTCAAGTACAACGAGGTCTCCGCCAAGTTCTGGACCGCCGTCCACAACACGCTGTCGGGCAATGGCACGGCCGCTGAAAACCTCGAGCTTCTCGAAGCCGACCTGACGTCGCTCAAGGGCGACAACTGGTAATCCATCGATGCGCCGGCGGCGGGCTATCCGCTGCCGGCGCTCCGAAGGACGCCACCGTCAATCGTCTCAGGAAGCGGGTATCTCATGAGTGAAGTTGCAGTTTCTGAAGGCCTGAAAGCGCAGACGCGCGCCAGGGCCACCTCGTCGGACCTGAAGGCCGACCGCGTCCGTTCCGCCTGGATGTTCCTGGCGCCGACGCTGTTCATCCTCGCCGTCGTCGCCGGCTGGCCGCTGTTCCGCACCATCTATTTCAGCTTCACCAACGCCTCGCTCACCAGTCTCGGCGACGCCAAGTTCGTCGGCTTCGACAATTACCTCACCTGGATCACGCTGAAGAGCGGCCGCACGGTCTACAAGGGCCTGCTCGCCGATCCCGCCTGGTGGAACGCGGTGTGGAACACGATGAAATTCACCGTGCTTTCCGTGCTGATCGAAACCGCCCTCGGCCTTATCGTTGCTCTTGTCCTAAACGCCCAGTTCGTCGGCCGCGGCATCGTGCGCGCCGCCATCCTCATCCCCTGGGCGATCCCGACGATCGTCTCGGCCAAGATGTGGGCCTGGATGCTCAACGACCAGTTCGGCATCCTGAACGATCTCTTCATGGCGCTCGGCCTGATCAGCCAGAAGATCGCCTGGACCGCCAATCCTGAAACCGCGATGATCGCCGTCCTGATCGTCGACGTCTGGAAGACCACTCCATTCATGGCGCTCCTCATCCTCGCCGGCCTGCAGATGGTGCCCGGCGATATCTACGAGGCCGCCAAGATCGACGGCATCAACCCGGTCAAGGTCTTCTGGCGCCTGACGCTGCCGCTGATCCGCCCCGCGATCATGGTGGCCGTCATCTTCCGCATGCTCGACGCCATGCGCATCTTCGACCTGATCTACGTGCTGACGCCGAACAACGCGCAGACCAAGACCATGTCGGTGATGGCCCGAGAGAACCTCTTCGACTTCGACAAGTTCGCCTATGGCGCAACCGCCTCGACGGTTCTCTTCCTGCTCATTGCCACCGTCACCGTGCTCTACATGTGGCTCGGCCGCGTCAACCTCGGCGGGAGTGAACGCTGATGCTTCTCACAGCCACCAAGAACACCCTCTTCTATCTCCTCGTCGGCGTCATCGTCATCATCGCGGTCTTCCCCTTCTACTATGCGATCCTGACCAGCTTCAAATCCGGCACGGCGCTGTTCGCAATCGAATACTGGCCGACCTCGATCTCGTTTGCGAACTACGCAAACGTGCTGACGACGGGCAGTTTCATCCACAGCCTCGGCAATTCGCTATTGGTCGCCGTCTGCGTCGTCGCCGCCTCGCTGTTGCTCGCCGTCACCGCATCCTATGCGCTGGCCCGCGTGCACTTTCGCGGCCGCGCGCTTCTGATGCTGACGATCCTGTCGGTCTCGATGTTCCCGCAGATCGCGGTGCTGGCCGGCCTGTTCGAGCTGATCCGCTGGATCGGCATCTTCAACACGCCGTTTGCGCTGATCTTTTCCTACATGATCTTCACCCTGCCCTTCACGGTCTGGGTTCTGACCACCTTTATGCGCGATCTGCCCATCGAAATCGAGGAAGCAGCGATCGTCGACGGCGCCTCTCCATGGGTCATCATCACGCAGGTTTTCATGCCGCTGATGTGGCCGGCTTTGGTCACGACCGGCCTGCTCGCCTTCATTACGGCCTGGAACGAATTCCTTTTCGCCCTAACCTTTACGTCTTCGGACGCGCAGCGAACCGTGCCGGTCGCCATCGCCCTCTTGTCGGGCGGTAGCCAGTTCGAGATTCCGTGGGGCAACATCATGGCGGCATCCGTCATCGTCACGGTCCCTGTCGTTGTCCTGGTGCTCATATTCCAGCGCCGGATCATTTCCGGCCTCACCGCCGGCGGCGTCAAAGGTTGAAGAAAGCACGATATGGCACAGATTAGACTCGACAATATCAGAAAGAGCTTCGGCGCTCTCGAAGTCATCAAGGGCGTTACCATGGATATCCGCAAGGGTGAGTTCATGGTCTTCGTCGGCCCGTCCGGCTGCGGCAAGTCCACGCTTCTGCGATTGATCTCCGGCCTGGAGGATATCTCGGAGGGCACGCTCTCCTTCGATGGCCAGGCGGTGAACCAGCTCTCGCCCTCCAAGCGCGGCATAGCCATGGTCTTCCAGTCCTACGCGCTCTATCCGCACATGACCGTCTTCGACAACATGGCCTTCGGCATGAAACTCTCAGGCCGCACCAAGGAAGAATGCAAGGCCCGCGTCGAGCAGGCAGCCGGCATGCTGCAGCTCTCGCCCTATCTGGAGCGCCTGCCCCGCCAGCTCTCCGGCGGTCAGCGCCAGCGCGTCGCGATCGGCCGCGCCATCGTCCGCGATCCCAAGGTCTTCCTCTTCGACGAGCCGCTGTCGAACCTGGACGCCGCCCTTCGCGTCGCCACACGGCTTGAGATCGCCAAACTTCACCGCAGCATGCACGACACGACGATGATCTACGTCACCCACGATCAGGTCGAGGCAATGACGCTCGCCGACCGCATCTGCGTGCTGCGCGACGGTGTCGTTGAGCAGATCGGCACGCCGCTCGAGCTCTACGAAACCCCGAATTCCATCTTCGTCGCCGGCTTCATCGGCTCACCGAAGATGAATTTTCTGACCGGCGAACACGCCGCACCCTATAACGCCCACACCATCGGGGTGCGCGCCGAACACATCGAGATCACCAACCGCGAGCCCGCCTGGAAGGGCATGGTGATCCACTCCGAAATCCTCGGTTCCGACAGCTTCGTCTATCTCGACATCGGCACGCCGGAACCGTTGGTCGTTCGCGAAACCGGCGTTTCGCGCCACCAGCCCGGCGACAATCTCGGCGTCTCGCCTGCCGCCGGCGCTATCCACCGTTTCGATCCATCCGGACGCGCGCTTGAAAGGATTCCCTTGAAGGGCGCCGCCTGAAACCAACCCAAACAACCGGATCCCGACCGCTTCCCAACGGTTTCGATCCACCACGCGCATGAAGGAGCATGACTTTGGCTATTCGCACCATCGTATGGGGTGAAAACATCCATGAAAACACCAACGAGATCGTCCGCGGCATCTATCCCGACGGCATGCACACGACGATCGCCAACGCGCTGAACACCGATCCAGCAATCAGCGCCACGACCGCCACGCTGCAGGAGCCGGAACACGGCCTCACCGAAGCGCGGCTTGCCGAAACCGACGTGCTCACCTGGTGGGGCCACAAGGATCACGGCGCCGTCTCCGACGTCGTCGTCGAGCGCGTGGCCAAGCGCGTATGGGAAGGCATGGGCCTGCTCGTTCTGCATTCCGGCCACTTCTCGAAGATCTTCAAGCGCCTGATGGGCACGCCCTGCGCTCTGAAGTGGCGCGAGGCCGGCGAGCGCGAGCGTCTGTGGACGATCAACCAGCGCCATCCGATCGCAGCCGGCATCGGCGAGAACTTCGTGCTGGAGAACGAAGAGATGTACGGCGAGCAGTTCTCCGTTCCCGAGCCGCTCGAAACCGTCTTCATCTCCTGGTTCCAGGGCGGCGAAGTCTTCCGCTCCGGCCTGACCTGGCGCCGCGGCGCCGGCAACATCTTCTACTTCCGCCCCGGCCACGAGACCTATCCGACCTACCACGACGCCAACGTCCAGAAGGTGCTGATCAACGGCGTCAAATGGGCTTATAATCCGCAAGGCGACCTGAAGAGCATCACCGATGCCCCGAATGTCCCGGTGGAGAAGGCGCTGGAGCCGATCACCGAACGCGGCCCGAGACTGCACCAGGCCGGCGAAGCCGGTTACCGCTGAGGAGAACAGCAATGCGTCTACTCGTTCTTGGCACGGGCGTCATGGCCAAAAACCAGGTCGCCAATTTTCTCGCCATCGATGGCGTCGAGGTTGTCGGCGCCGTCGATACGGATCTCGCACGGCTGACCGAATTCGCCGATCACTTCCACATCGAAAAGCGCTTCCGCACGTTGGAAGAGGCGATCGAATGGGGAGAATTCGACAGCGCCACCAACGTCACGCCTGACCGCATCCACTACGCGACCAGCCTGGCGCTGATCGCGGCTGGCAAGCACGTCTTCTGCGAAAAGCCGCTGGCCGAGCATTACGACCACGCCCTGGAGATGACGGAAGCGGCGGAAGCTGCCGGCGTCATCAACATGGTCAACCTCACCTACCGCAACGTCGCCCCCCTGCAGCGCGCCCGCGAGATGGTGTTGGCCGGAGAGCTCGGCACCATCAGGCACGTCGAGGCCTCCTACCTTCAGAGCTGGCTCGTTTCTCGCGCCTGGGGCGACTGGCGCACGGAATCGCGCTGGCTGTGGCGTCTTTCGACCGGCCACGGCTCCAATGGCGTGCTCGGCGACGTCGGCATCCACATCCTCGACTTCGCGGCCTATGGTGCGGCGACCGACATCGACCACGTCTTCGCCCGCCTCAAGACCTTCAACAAGGCCCCGGGCGGCCAGATCGGCGAGTATCTGCTGGATGCCAACGACAGCTTCACAATGTCGGTGGATTTCACCAACGGCGCGCTCGGCGTCATCCACGCCACGCGCTGGGCGACCGGCCACCTCAACGAGCTGAAGCTGCGCATCTACGGCGAAAAGGGCAGCCTCGAAGTCACCCATCGCCCCGATGGCTCGGATCTCCGCGGCTGCTTCGGCGACGACATCGAAAGCGCCACCTGGCGCGACATCGAGGTGCCGCCGGTGCTCACCAACTACCAGCGCTTCGCCGAAGCCGTGCGCACCGGCAAGCAGGACGACCCCACCTTCCGCCACGCCGCCAACCTGCAGAAGGTCATCGACCTCGCCATTGTCTCCGAACGCGAACGCCGCGAGCTCAACCTGCTCGCCGCGCAGGAACAGGACAGCGCCCCCGACAAGCGCATCCCGCCGCTGACGGTGGTGGTGTAAGGGGTTGATTGAGGATGCAGGGCTCGCGAAAGCGGGCCTTGCTGCGGCGTCTCTAGCAGAGAAACGAAGCCCTCGCGGCACTCACCGCCTGTAGGGCGTCCGGATGTGGACGCCCCTTTCGTATCGCTTCGGATGCCTTGAGGATTTCCGCAGTGCCAGCCGCGGCTAGGACTTGCTGACGGCTTCTATCGCATCCGCCAATGTGGTGGTCGGATTGCTTTTGCAATACGTCGCGACCTTTTCGGCATTGGCGTGCGCCTTTTCGCCATCGATCATTGGGTTGCCCGCCTTGCCGTGAACATAGCCGTTCACCCACATGGCGACGCCGATGGTCTTGGCGGCGGACATGGCGCCAACTTGCTTACACGTTAACTTCGACATATCCGCTTCCGCGGCGAACGCATGACTTCCCAAACTGATACTTGCGACTGCGAGTGCGATTGAAAGACAGAATTTCATCATCGTTCACTCCCTAGAAACCGCTCCGTTTCGGAGCTTGAGGTTGTCATCAGTATCCGCTTCAAAACCGCCAGCCCCGGGCAGGGAGTGGCAGCCTTGAAGACGCCAAATATAGCATTTCGACTATGAATTGTCCCGGAGTTTCGAACGCCCGATATCTGCGATTGCATGTTCAGCAAGCAGGATCAGCGCTGGGTGTCCGGACGTCCCGCTCACGCGCTGCGTCGCGGTTCCCACTGGGCATTCTCCATCCGGATTCTGGCTTCATCCGGCAGAGGTTTCGAGCCGCCCAGGCCCTGGGCGTCGGCAACGCGGGCGAGCGCCAGATCCTCCGGAAAACGATACAGCTCAGCCAGTTGCTGATCGAGCAGCACCAACTCGGCTTCGAGCGCCGGCCTGCGGCACGCCGGCAGGACCTGCAGGCCGGATTCCAGAACCGCCCGCAGGCGTCGGGCGATCTGGAAGTTTCCAGCGCCGTAGAGGCGGATTTCACTGAAGGTCAGCTTGACGAAATCATCCCAATCAGGCGTCCGACAAAGCACCCGCAACTCTCCGGATTGATCCAGCGTTGCTTCCTCGCGAAGGCTCCGCTTTCCGACAAAACAAAGAAGGCGCTGCAACTGATCGATCGCGAGCACCGCCGTGGTTGGATCATTGATCGCTTTCGACAGCGCCTTGATCGCGATGTCGACGATAATCCTGAAAGCGAAGGTGGCATCCTCTTCCAAGGTTCGCTCCGGACCGAAGGCAATCATCGTCCTCAGCAGCGTCTCGTCGGGAAGCGTGGCGCCATACAACCGGAAGAGCGGTTCGCCGGATGCCACGAAGTCGCCAATCCTCGGCACCAGTTCCACGACCGAATGGGTCTTCTGCGCCATTTTCAGGAGCGCGCTCTTGTTTACAGCGACGATGATGGCGGGCCGCCCCTGATAGCGGATGACTTTATCCGGCTGCCCGTTCGGCAAGGAGGGCGCCGGCATGAGGTCGACCTCGTCTCCAACCGTGGTCGGAAAAACGTCTTCGATAACATCGCGACCCAACTGGCTGACACGCAGGACGATACTGACCGGCCGCAGCAGGCGAGCCGCGTAGTCGATCAGATAGAGGAAGGCGATGATGGACAAGAAGCCAAAGACCCCCGCGATGCCGACAACGGCATGATGGACATCTGTCTCGAGCCGGGCCAGCGATCCGGTTGCAAACAGCAGGGTGAATATGAACAGTCCAACGGTAAATCGGATGGCGTTGTCGCGCAGCAATGTCGTTGCGATGATCCGGGGCGTCAGCTGCCCGCCCGCGATCTGAATTGCAACAAGAAGCGAGCCGAAGGTGAAGACGACGAAGGTCAGCGTCATCGTGATGATTGTCTCGAGCAAGCGCTGGGAGCCTGCAACACCCCATGGGGGCCATGGCTCTATCTGCACCAACCATGGCTCAAGCAGATAGACGAGCCGAATTGCGCCGATATAGATGAGCAAGGCAAAGAACGGAACCAGCCACAAGGACGACCTCATGTAGCTCTTCAAGCTATACAGTCGGTTCCAGGCCATTTCCGTCCCCCGGCCTTCGTTTCGGCTCTAAGTCGTGTGTCTCCAAAGCTGCACGAAGGATGACCCTGCCGCTGAATGGACGCGCCGGCGCTGGCCATGACAAGGTCGCAATCATACAGGAGGCAACCGAGCCTGTAATGTATGTTACGGTATGAGACACCGCCGTGAAGGCTTTGCCGTAGCGGGGAACCGAAAACCCGCGATGGAGCCTACCCCCTATCCGTGTCACGGCCGCCTCGGGCACACAAGCGATCGGCCTTGTTTTACAAGCTGGGCCCGTCGGATCATTCCGAAAGCCGGCACACCAACCATCGCCAAGCCCAAGTCCTGAACTAAATTCTCCGCATCCCCAACGCGGAGGATCAAACGTGGCGATCTACGACGAAAAAACCGACGACGAAAAGGCGCGCTGGTATTCCAACGGCGCGAGGTTTTATGTCGAAGGGCGGCCACGCTACCCGGCTGCCCTGATAGCGGCAGCCGCAGCCGTTGCGGAATGGCAAGACAGTCGTGTCCTCGAAATCGGCAGCGGCCCCGGCACGGCCACGCAGGACTTCGCCGCCTTGGGCGGCCGGTTTACCTGTGTCGAACCGAACGCCGACTTCGTCACCATCGCCCATGACGTTCTGGCCGCTTTCCCGGACATCACCTTCCAGACCAGCACGCTTGAACAGGCCGATCTCTCCGCCCCGTTCGATATCATTCTGGCGGCATCCTCGTTTCATTGGATCGATCAGAAACGCGGTGTCCAGCGGATCGAGGAATTGCTCGCGCCGAACGGATTTGTCGTGCTGCTCTGGAACAAGGAACCCCAGCCCGTCGCGCTGCAGGCCGATACCGTTGACGAGGCATTCCAGCGTTCCGGCTATCCTCAGCCGATCGAGAGGCAATCCCGCGACGACATCGCCCAGGTGTTTTGGGGACTTGCCAAGCCGCTACAAACAGCCGCTTTCATCGAAAGGCTCTTCTGCCATGTCGAGACAGCCGAGGACTACAGCGTCGAGCGCTTCGTCGCCCTTCATCGCAGCCTCTCACCCTTTCTGGCTTTGGCTCCAGAAAAGCAGCCAGAGATAGCCAAGGCGCTGATCGAAAACCTCAGCACCTTGGTGGGCCCGACGATCCGAACAACCCGCATATCCGCAGCCCACATCTTCCAGCGATCGGACCGAAGCTAGACAAACGCGCCCGATAACCGGCCAAATCTAAGCGGCCCGCGACCGACAGCGGTCGTGCTCGTCTCAGACAGCATCAGCCGCCGACGGCATCGCTCACGCATTTCTTGGTGTAGGCGGTCTTCGCGGCACCAGCCAGCGCCTTGCCGTTCTTGTCCTTGGCGGACATGTCGCAAGCGGCGGCGGCGTCCTTCTGGCACTTGTTCATCGACGACGTGAGTGCAGCGCCGGCCAGCGGCTTGCCGTTCTTGTCGATCGCCTTGGAGGCGCATGTATCGGCGGCATGTGCCGTCGCGGCCGACAGGATCAAGGCTGCTGCAATGAGAACCGTTTTCATCGTCTATTCCTCCCACAATTTGCCGTTATCGGCATCGAAAACGCTACCTGATGTTGAACCATCAGGAGCAGCTATCTAGCGGAATCTTATAGGCTATTTTGGGGCACTTGCACAATGAGGATGATGCCGGCAGCACTGCGATTTAGCCGTCCGTTTCGTCCGTCTTCGGCGCGGCGCTGAAGAGGTTTTTCAAGGCGCTGGCCTTGGTCTTCTGCGCCTTGCTGAGCTTCAACGCGCGGTTGGCGGCCTTGGCCTGTTCCAGCATCATCTCGATCTGGATCTGCTGGATTTCGGTGAGCCGCTCCCACTGCCGGTTCAGAAGATGATCCACCTTTTCGTGCAGATGGCGGATTTCCAGTTCGGCCTTGAGGTTGACCTTGTAATCGTTGAGCGCGCGCAGACGATCCTTCGATTCCTGGCGGCGCTGGCTCATCATGATGATCGGCGCCTGCAGGGCGGCGATGGTCGATAAGATGAGGTTGAGCAGAATGAAGGGATAGGCGTC
Source organism: Rhizobium sp. 16-449-1b (assembly GCF_017741935.1). Classification (GTDB taxonomy): domain Bacteria; phylum Pseudomonadota; class Alphaproteobacteria; order Rhizobiales; family Rhizobiaceae; genus Rhizobium. Next base: position 21,703 of record NZ_JAGHMH010000018.1, read on the forward strand.
GAAGGCCTGCCGCTCGCCCATCAAAAGGTTGATGCCCATCCAGACGGCGAGGAACAGGCAGAAGGAGATGATGAACGTCCAGCTGCCGCCGAAAGTGGCGACGACATCGGCGACACGGTCGCCGATCGAGCGGTGTTCCTCGTAGTCCTCTTCGATGTTTTCGGCCAGCGTATCGTGGCTCCTGAGGCTCTCGACGACCTCGTCCTCGAGGTTGGAAAGCTCGCCGCGTTCGTCGCGCAACAATTCCGCAATATACTGGCCACGATAATCGTCGACCACCTTGCGATTGATATAATCGTCCGAGTGCAGCCCCGGATGCTTCTGCCGCATGAACTCGGCCAGCGCAGGGCGTAGGTCGTCGAAGTGGATGGCGTCTTTCTTCTTGAGCGCGGCACCGGTGATCGCATCGACCAAACGCACGGACTTGGCCTTGGCGCGCTCTAGGCTGTCGCTGTAGTCCTTCATCTCGACGGTGGCGGCCTCGCCGTGCCCGGCATCGAAATCCACGATCCCACCCGCGAACTCAAGCGACTTTTCTTCTGCCATCCGACGATCCTCTGTGCCGATTCCTGCGCTCTAAACATCAAATCGAACAGGATTGTGACATTGCTTGGCGATCCCGGCGAGGCCATTTGTGGGGGCGGTGCTAATGACTGATTGCGCGCCCTCCCGATAACGTGATCGACCGCTCCGCCAAGTCGATGGCCCCGATTAACGGCATCAAAAGCTTTCCGTCCTAGCCTAAAGCCATGACTTCGAGTGGATTTCGAAATAGCCTTCCGGCGGCCCTTTTGTTCCTGGTGATGCTGCTGCAATTCAGCGCCGCATCGGCTGCCCCGGCGGATTCTTTCGAGACACGCAGTTCCTGCTGGGCATCCGCCAGCCTGTCGGAAGACGTGGTCGCGATCGCCAGGAACCAGGATCGATGGTCCTGCGGCGATCAGGCCCGCTCCATCGATTCCGAGCGTGTGCTGCTTCGCTTCGACGTCAACGCAGGTGAACCCCTTCCGCACTATCTGCTCTCCAGGCGCGCGGCACTTCAGGCGGTGCATCTCATTGCCATTGATCGCGATGGCGCGATCCGCCAGGACAGCATTCCCGCCGCAGCACTCGCAAGCTCGATGGCCGGCGGCTATTTCAAGGCGCCCCTGCCCGATGTGACACGCGAGACGCGGCAGGTGATCGCCGTGATCGACCTCCCAAGCCACCGGATGACGCTGGAGCGCGCCTATCTCGCACCGACAGACGCAGCTGGCGGCATCGGCGACATGCGCTTGATGCTTGTTCTGGCCGGGCTTGCAGGCATGCTCGTCATGCCGCTGATCTTCAATGCCGCCTTCTACCGCGCGCTGCGCGAACCCTTCGTCTTCTGGCACTCGGCGCTGACATTCTCGCTGCTGATGACCATCATGGTAACGTCAGGCCTGGCGGTTACGCTCTTCGATCCGCCGGCGATGACCCTGAGCTGGATGACGACGGTCATCTTCGGCATGACCATCGCGTCGGGAGCGATGTTCACCTATAGCTTCGTCGAGCCCGGCCTGATGCATCCGCTGCTGCGCCGCGTGCTTCCCTATTGCGCGGCATGGGCGATAGCGCTGAGCCTTTTTCACGCCGCCTTCCCCTTCGTCGCCCGCCCCATTCAGTCGAGCGCCTATACGGCCGCCTTCGCGCCGGTGCTTACGATCTTCATCCTGTCGATGATCGATGCGCTGCGTCGCGGAAGCCGCGCCGCCCGGTTTCAGGCGGTAGGCTACGCGCCGTTGGTCGTGGTCGGCTTGATCCGTCTGGTGACGGGTGTCGTTCCCTGGCTGCACAGCACCGATGCCACGCTGCTCTTCTATATCGGCTGCATGTGCGAGGTGGTGTTCACGACGCTTGGCGTGGCCGAGCGCTTCGTCACCATGAAACGCGAACGCGACGGTGCGCGCAACGACGCCGAATTGCTCGAACGTCTGTCCGAAACCGACCCGCTGACCGGATTGCTGAACCGGCGTGCGATCGAACAACAATTCGAGCAGCTCCGAGCCAAAGGCTTCGTGGCCCTTGCCGTTATCGACATCGATCATTTCAAGGCGATCAACGACATCAACGGCCACAGCGTCGGCGACGAGGTGCTGAAGGCCGTCGCCAAGGCGCTCCAGCCCGGCCCGATCGTTCGCGCCTACCGCCTCGGCGGCGAGGAATTCGTGCTTCTCCTGCGCGGCGAAGACGCCGACACCCAGGCGGAACTGCGCCGCCAGGCAATCCCCGCCATCGTCGCCCGGACGGTACCGGGCCTCAAACGGCCGGTGACCGCGAGCATGGGCGTGACTGGCATCGTCGGCGATGAGGATTTCGCAACGCTCTATGAACGGGCCGACAAGCTGCTCTACGAAGCCAAGAGCGCGGGCCGCAATCGAACACGCGGCGCGATCAACAGGACGCCGGCGCTGCGAGACTTTCCGGATGACCGGGCGATGATCGCCTAGATCGACGCGCCCTTTGTGTCAGGTCACGAACGGCATGATATCCACGCCGTCTCCGGGAAAGACGGTGATATGCGGATGGTCGAGGAAAAGCCGTGCCGCGGCCTCGGCATTCTCCGCCTCAACCACCAGATAGCCGCAGAGCGCATTGGAAGCCGCCGCAATCCCGTCCTTGCTAACCCGCATCGTCTTCCCCACCATGCCGCCGCGATCGAGAATAACCGCAGCGTTTCTTTCCTCCCATGCCATCCACTGCGGCACACCTTTGGCATCGATGGCGTCTTGCTCGGATTTGGGAAGACGCCGGAAAGCGTCGAAATCCTCGTGCTTCATGGTGTAGACGGCAAGAAATCGGGGCATGGGAGACCTCTGTGATGACGCGTCGTGTGCTGGAATATAGCATACGGCTGTGAGGTGCCTAAAGAGAGGTTTTGCCGTGCGTTGCCCCCCTCTGCCCTGCCGGGCATCTCCCCCACAGGTGGGGAGATCGACTCGTGGCCTGCTCCCCAACCAAACAACGAGCCTTGAGCGAGCGGGTGCGTTCAGCCAATCTCCCCACTTGTGGGGGAGATGCCCGGCAGGGCAGAGGGGGGTATCACACGGCACGGCGTGGAATCTCCTGCGCACCACACAGCATCCCACCCATCACCAACCCCGCCCCATCCAAAGCAACGTCAGCGCAACCGCTCCACCAACCGCCCAATCGACACCGCATCCGCATTGGCAAACGCCAACCGCAAATACCGCTCCTGCCCCACCCCGAAATAGCTCCCCGGCAGGCAAACCACGCCAGCCTCCTTGGCCAGCCGCTCGGCAACCTCGGACGAACTCAGATCCGCAAACGGATGCCGAATAAAGGCGAAATACGCGCCAAGCGCACCGATCTCCCAGCCAGGCAACTCAGCCATCACCGCCCGCAACGCATCCGCCCGCCGGGTGATCTCCAGCCGGTTCGCGGCCCGCCAGTCGGCAAGAACAGGCATCGCCTCGGCAACCGCCACCTGGGCGGCGCGCGGCGCGCAGATCTGCATGTTGTCCATCACCTTGACGATCTCGTCGATGACACGCTCCCCGGCGGTGATCGCGCCTAGCCGGTGGCCGGGAATGCAGAAGGATTTGGAGAAGCTGTAGAGCAGGATCAGCGTCTCCTCCCAGCCGGGGATCGCAAGCAGCGGATGCGGCGCGCCGTAGCCCTCCGGCAGGAAGTCGCGGTAAGTCTCGTCGACGATCAGCCACGCCCCATGGCTGCGGCAGAGATCGAACAGCGCGCGCAACAGATCCGGCGGATAGATCGCGCCCGTCGGGTTGTTCGGCGTCACGATCGCCAGCACCTTGGCACCGGAGGCCAGCGCCTTCTCCGCCGAAGCGATATCGGGCAGGAAGCCGTTATGAGCGTCGCATTCGACCAGCACCCTGTTAATGCCAAGCATCGACAGGGTGGTTTCCTGGTTGAAATAGAAGGGATTGGTCAGCGCCACGCTGTCTCCGGCCCGGGCAAGCGCGATGGCGGCTGCCATGAAGGCCTGGTTGCAGCCGGCGGTGATCTGGACGTTATGCGCAGCGACCGGCGCGCCATAGACGTCGGACATCTGCCGGGCATAGGCCTCGCGCAACACGCTCTCGCCCTCGATCGGTCCGTAGCCGGTTGTCGCGGGCGATGACGCCGCCTCGCCAAGCAGCCGCAGCATCTCGGGATGCGCGGGATAGCCCGGCACCGCCTGCGAGAGATCGACCAGCGGCCCCTTGGCGCCCTTGTACTCGCGTGCCCAGGCAAGCACCGATGGGATGGGCGGCGGAGACAGGCGGGAGACGAGGAGATTGGCTTCAGCGGCGGGCATGGAGGCTCTCAAATCAATGATGGAAACCATCACTCCTGCACAAAACACCCCGCCTCGGCAACACGCATTCGAAGCGCGCGCGGTGAACGCCGTCAGGCGCCGCAGCAGGCCTTGAGCTTGGAGAGCTTGGGCACTTCGATATGCCTGTTAGCAACGATGGAGATGACCCCATCGGCCTTCAGCTTCGACATCTGCCGCGACACGGTCTCGATCGTCAGCCCGAGAAAATCGGCGATATCGGCGCGCGACAGCGGCAGGTCGAAGCGACGGCTATCGCCCTTCGCTTCGGGATCGAGATGCGTCGCGATCAGAAACAGGAAGCTCGCCACCTTCTCCGCCGCCGTCTTGCGCCCCAGCGTCACCATCCAGTCGCGTGCTTCGTCGAGCTCGCGCATCGTCTGGTCCATCAACCTTTCGGCGAGCGCCGGCGTGCTCTTGACCAGCCGCTCCATAGCCGCCTTCGGAACCCGGCAGAGATGCACGTCCGACGCAGCCTCCGCCGAGACGCCGTTTTCATTGGCATGCAACCGGCCGAGGAAATCGGGAGCGAACTGCAGGCCGACGATCTGCTGGCGCCCATCTTCGAGCGTCTTCGTCAGTTTCACCACGCCACTGATGACGGTGGCGTAGGATTCGACGGGCATCTTTTCGCCGGCCAGTTCCTCGCCGGCATCATGCGTGACCAGCCGCGTATGGGCCGAGAGCAACAGCAATTCGTCAGACGTCAACGCCCCGCACATCCCCTTGTGGCGGACCTCGCAACTGACGCAACGTACTGGAATATTAGAATTATGTATATCTTTTCGCATACACCCGGCTCCGCCTGAAGCATAGCCAAGCTCATCTTCGGAGAACAGCGTTTTCTTGATCGAGATCAAGGCAGTCATCGAAAACCCCCATTATTTCGGTCCTTGAAAGGACACGCTCATGAACGCCGATCTCATCGCCCGCTATTCCGCCCCCGTCCCCCGCTACACCAGCTACCCGACCGCGCCGCACTTCCATGAGGGTGTCGGCGAGATGGATTACCAGCAGTGGCTCGAAGCAAATTCACAAGGTGCACTATCGCTATACGTGCATATTCCGTTCTGCGACCGGCTCTGTTTCTACTGCGGTTGCCATACCAAGCAGGTGCGCCGCTACGACCCCATCGCGACCTACCTGGAAGCCTTGAATAGCGAGATCGCGCTCGTTGCAACATATCTCCCGCTACGGCGAAAGGTCGCAGCCATCCATTTCGGCGGCGGCTCGCCGACGATCGTCAGCCCCGCCGACCTCATGCGCCTGCGCACCACGTTCGATGCCAATTTCGACATAGGCCCGGATTGCGAGATCAGCGTCGAGATCGACCCGACACATGTGGATGCCGAGAAGCTGAGGGCATGGCGCGATTTCGGCATGACGCGGGCAAGCGTCGGCGTGCAGGATTTCGAGCCGATCGTCCAGACCGCGATCAACCGGCCGCAGAGCTTCGAGCAGACGGCCTTGGTCGTGAAGACGTTGCGCGAACTCGGCATCGGCTCGATCAATCTCGACATCGTCTACGGCCTGCCGCATCAGGATCGCGAGATGCTGCTGCGCACGATCGACCTGTCGCTGTCGATGCAGCCCGATCGCATCGCCATGTTCGGCTACGCCCACGTCCCATGGGTCAAGAAGCACCAGTCGGTGATCGATACCGCAACGCTCGCCGGTCCCGCCGACCGCTTCGCGATGGCTGCGGCGGGCGCTAGCGCCATCCTTGCGGCAGGCTATGACACCATCGGCATCGACCACTTCGCGAAGCCCGACGACAGCATGGCCCGCCAGCTGCGCGACGGCGCGCTGAGGCGCAACTTCCAGGGCTACACAACCGATGGCGCCGATACGCTGATCGGCCTTGGCGCCTCCTCGATCGGCAAGCTGCCTGAGGGTTATGTCCAGAACATCGTCGCAACGGGACAATATTGCCGGGCGATCTCGGAAGGCCGCCTTCCCGTTGCCCGGGGTTTCGCGCTCTCGGATGCCGACCGCGCCAGCGCGCAGGCGATCGAGGAGCTGATGTGCCAGTACGCCTTCTCGGTCACCGAGCTGCGCGCCCGGTTCGGCAAGGCTGCCGACGATGCCTGCAACGACGCCCTGCATGCGAGCTTCAACGAGGATGGCTTCGTCTCCTTCGACGGCGACAGGTTCGTGATCACCGACGAAGGCCGCCCCTTCGTGCGCACCATCGCCGCCAAGTTCGATCGCTACCTCGCTGAGGGCAAGGCCAAACATTCCTCGGCCATTTGATCTGAATCAATAAACTCGGGCGAAAAGCTGACTATCGTCAAATCCGGCGCCAATTGCCGCAGCCCCGGCTTGCCGATTGTTAGCCACGCATTGCCAGTTATAGTGATTTCAGAAATTTCTGAAATCACAGTCATAACGGAAACCAGATGATGAACCTTGCGCCGCTCGTCCAATCCTTCGTCCTGCACTTCGGTGAGATGGGCTCGCGTTGGGGCATCAACAGGACAGTGAGCCAGATTTACGCGCTGCTCTACGTCTCCCCGCAGCCGCTCTGCGCCGAGGAGATCGCCGACGCGCTCGGCATTTCGCGCTCGAACGTCTCGATGAGCCTGCGCGAACTGCAGACCTGGAACCTGGTGCTGCTCAGGCACCGGCCGGACGACCGCCGCGACTTCTTCACGACCCCCGACGATGTCTGGCTGATCCTGCGCACGCTCGCCGAAGAGCGCAAGAAGCGCGAGGTCGATCCGACGCTCTCGGTGCTGCGCGAAATCCTGATGCAGCGGCCGGCAAGCGAGGCCGAGCGTCATGCCCAGGAACGCATGAGCGAAATGCATGCGTTGATTGAACAGCTGACACATTGGTATGACGATGTGAAACAACTTGAAACAGAAAGGCTTGCAACGCTACTCTCGCTAGGCGCGAAAGTGACGAAGCTGCTTGAGGCCAAGGACCGGGTCATCTCGCTCGGCCGTGGCCGCCGTCCCAATCCTGCGAACAAGAGTTAGCGCCATGACCAGTGCCTTTCTCGATGCCAAGCAAGATAAGGCCCGCGACGGACGGCGCAAGCGCGTCCGCCAGCCCTCTGGTCTGCGCAGCGCGGCGCTGATCCAAACGCTCGCCGCCCTCCTCTGGATCCCGCAGGCAGGTCTCCTCTCGATCGCTATCGGCCGCATCGCCGATGGCGGCGGGTTAGAGGCCGCCATCTGGCCGGCGATCGTAATCGGCTTCCTCGGCATCGCGAAAAGCTGTCTCGAAGCGGCAGGAGGCTGCCTCGCCTTTCGCGCCGCCCGCGCCGAACTCACCCTGAGGCGCGCCCGCGCCGTCGCGGCCTTGGCGAGCCGTTCGCCAGTCGACAGCACCCGCCACACATCAGGCGAGGCCGCCAGCATCGTCGGCGAACAAGCGGAGCTCATTGTCCCCTATCTCGCACGCTTCCAGCCGGCCCGCTTCAAGGCCAGCGCCGTGCCTATGGTCATCCTCGCCTGCGTCTTCCCGATCTCTTGGATTGCAGCCCTCGTGCTGCTTTTCGCCATGCCCCTCATCCCCGTTTTCATGGCGCTGATCGGCTGGCGTGCTCAAGCCGCCAGCGAAAAGCAGCTGGCCGCGACCGGCGGCCTCAACGGTTTCCTGCTCGATCGCCTGCGCGGCCTTGCCACCATCCGCGCGCTTGATGCCGTCGATGCCACGGCAACGCGCCTTCGCGCCGATGCCGAGGACCTGAAGACCCGCACCATGGCCGTGCTGCGCATCGCCTTCCTGTCGTCGGCGGTTCTCGAGCTCTTCGCCGCTCTCGGTGTCGCCATGGTCGCCGTCTATGTCGGCTTCTCGCTGCTCGGCGAGATCCGCTTCGGTGCCTGGACAAATGGCCTCAATCTCACATCGGGCCTCTTCGTGCTGCTGCTGGCACCCGCCTTCTTCGAGCCGCTGCGCGAACTCTCGGCCGTCTGGCACGACCGCGCCTCGGGCGAAGCGGCGATGAAGGCGCTCGATGCGCTCAGCGAAGACGCGATGCCGCTGCCGCAGGGAGAAGCCGTTCAAGCCCCCCTGGCCGCCGATGTCCGCTTCGACGCTGCCACCTTCCGCTATCCCGGCAGCGATACCTCCGCCATCGAGGACTTCGATCTCCATATCCGCGCCGGAGAACATGTCGCCCTGCTCGGCCCAAGCGGCTCGGGCAAATCGACCCTGCTGGCACTCGCCGCCGGCCTGGCACCCTGCGAAAGCGGCCGCGTCGAGATCGGCGGGCAACCGGCCGGTCAAGCCTCGCGGATACGCATCGCCTGGATCGGCCAGAAGCCGCATATCTTCGCCGGCAGCATCACCCGCAACGTCACGCTCGGCCGCCCGCAAGTCTCCGCGCAACAGGCAGCCGCCGCACTCGACGCCGCCCGGCTCGGACGACTCGCAAGCGTCTACCGCAACCGTCCACTCGGCGATGGCGGAGCCGGCCTCTCGGGTGGCGAGGCGCTGCGGCTCGCCATCGCCCGCGCCGCCGTGGCCCCCGAAACGCTGATCGTCCTCGCCGACGAACCAACCGCTCATCTCGACAGCGCAACGGCCGACGACATCACCGAGAGCCTGCTTGAACTCGCCAAGGGCAAGACCTTGCTCGTCGCCACCCACGATCCCCGCCTCGCCGCCCGCATGGGCAGGACGATCCATCTCGATCCGGAACCCGCAAGGGAGGCCGCCGAATGAGCGCGTCGCTGACCGATCTCAAGCCCATCCTCAAGCTCTTCGCCAAGGAAAAGAAGCGTGGCCTGCTGCTGGGCGCCGTCATGTCGGCCGCGACGGCGGGCGCCGGCATCGCACTGCTCGGCCTCTCCGGCTGGTTCATAACGGCAACGGCGATCGCCGGCGCCTCGGCTGCAACCGCCATCACCTTCGATGTCTTTGCCCCCTCGGCAGGCATCAGGCTGCTGGCGATCGGCCGCACCGCCTCGCGCTATGGCGAGCGGCTGACGACGCATGACGCGACGCTGAGCGTGCTCGCCGCGCTCCGCGAACGCCTGTTTCGCGGCTGGGCGCAGGCCGGTGCTGCCCGTGACCTCGCAAGACGCCCGGCCCGACTGCTCTTTCGCCTCACCGGCGATATCGATGCGCTCGATTCTCTCTATCTCCGCGTACTGGTACCCGCAGGCGTCGCAATCCTCGCCGCCATCGCCACAGGCATCGCGCTCGGCCTGATGCATCCCCTGTTCGGCCTATCGGCGGCACTGCTCCTCATCGTCGCCGGTCTCGGCATCCCAATCTGCGCCGGCCGCCTCGCCGCCGCCCACGCTCGCCGCCGCGCCTATGGCATCGAGGCGCTGCGCGCCCGCACCATCGACCTCGTCGCCGGCCAGTCGGACCTCTTGATGGCAGGCAGGATCGAGGCGCAGACGGCAGCCATAGCCGCCGCCGACCTCTATTCGGCCAATGCCGACGACAGGCTGAACCGCATCGAGAGCAGCGTGACCTTCGGCTTCGGCATCGCCTCGACGCTCCTGCTCACCGGCGCCCTGCTGGCTGTCGCGGCCCTCGCGGGGGCCGGCACCATCACCGCACCAGTCGCCGCCCTCGGCATCCTGATCGCCTTCGCCGCCGTTGAGCCCTTCGGCGCACTGCGTCGCGGTGCGCTGGAACTCGGACGCACGCTGCTGGCCGCAAAGCGCATCGGCCCTCGCCTGGCGGGCGAAACATCAGCGCACCAGCACGCCGACCACGCCGCCGGATTGGCAGTCCAACTCACCGGCGTCGGCGCCGCCTATGATGCAGCAGCAACCCCAGTTCTCGCCGATATCAACCTCACCCTGAGGTCGGGCGAAAAGCTTGCGCTCGTCGGCACGAGCGGTGCCGGCAAGTCGACACTACTGGCCCTGCTCGCCGGCGAGATCGAACCGCTTGAGGGTACGATCGCCAACGACAAGGCAACCCTTCTGACCCAGCGCACCGAGCTCTTCCAGGACACCGTCGGCGGCAATCTGCGCCTGGCCTGTCCCAATGCGACCGAAAGCGATCTCAAGGCAGCACTCGCCGCCGCCGGCCTGCTCACGGATATCGCCACCCTGCCCGATGGTCTCGACACCCGTCTCGGCGAAGGCGGCATGGGTCTCTCGGGTGGCCAGTCGCGCCGACTGGCACTCGCCCGCCTCTTCCTGCGCGACACGCCGCTCTGGCTGCTCGACGAGCCGACCGAGGGGCTCGACCGCGCCACAGCGCTCGATATCATGGCCCGACTGTCCGAGAGGGCGAACGGTCGCTCGCTGGTTATCGCCACCCATATCCGCCGTGAGGCGGAGATCGCAGATGTGATCGCCACGCTCGATGGCAGCCGCATCGCCAGCATTTCGCGCCGCGGAGAGACGGCGTTCGAAGAAGCTCTGAATCGGCTGAGACCGGACTGAGCGCGTGCATGACCGCCAGGCAATCCGGCCCGGCGGAAAATCTTCGTACCCCCATGGGGCGTGGGAGAAAGACTATGGAACTAGACATTGTCGACTTATCGCGTTTTCAATTCGCGCTGACAGCGCTCTATCACTTCCTTTTCGTACCGCTGACACTCGGCCTCGCCGTGCTGCTCGCCATCATGGAGACCGTCTACGTCATGACCGGCCGCCAGATCTGGCGGCAGATGACGAAGTTCTGGGGCGTGCTCTTCGGCATCAACTTCGCCATCGGCGTCGCCACCGGCATCGTCATGGAATTCCAGTTCGGCATGAACTGGAGCTACTACAGCTATTATGTCGGCGACATCTTCGGCGCACCGCTGGCGATCGAAGGCCTGATGGCCTTCTTCCTCGAAGCCACCTTCGTCGGCCTATTCTTCTTCGGCTGGGACAAGCTCTCCAAGGTCGGTCACCTCGTGGCGACATGGTGCGTGGCGCTCGGCTCGAACTTCTCGGCGCTCTGGATTCTCGTCGCCAATGGCTGGATGCAGAACCCGGTCGGATCGGCGCTCAACCCGCAAACCATACGCATGGAAGTGACCAGCTTCTTCGATGTGGTCTTCAACCCGGTCGCCCAGGCGAAGTTCGTCCACACCGTCTCGGCCGGCTACGTCTGTGCCTCCATCTTCGTGCTCGGCGTCTCGGCCTGGTATCTGCTGAAGGGCCGGCACATCGAGATCGCCAAGCGCTCGATGACAGTCGCCGCCTCCTTCGGCCTGGCTTCCGCGCTCTCGGTCGTCGTGCTGGGTGACGAAAGCGGCTATCTCGCAACCGAAAACCAGAAGATGAAGCTCGCCGCCATCGAGGCCATGTGGGAAACGGAGCCGGCACCGGCCCCCTTCACCGCCATCGGCTTTCCTGATCAACAGGCGCGCGAGACCCACTTCGCCGTCCATATCCCCTGGGTCATGGGCCTGATCGGCACCCGCTCGCTGGATACGGTCATTCCCGGGATCAACGAGCTGGAGGAGCACGCAAAGACCCGCATCCGCGAAGGCATCAAGGCCTATGACGCGCTGATGCAGATCCGCGCCGCCGGCTCGCCCGAAAAGATCACGGCGGAAACCAAGAGCGCATTCGAGGATCTCGGCCACCAGCTCGGCTACGCCCTGCTCCTGAAGCGCTATGTCGACGATCCCCGCACCGCCACCGATCAGCAGATCGACCAGGCCGCCCGCGACACCATCCCGCATGTGCCGACCCTCTTCTGGTCGTTCCGCATCATGGTCGGGCTGGGCGTGTTCTTCATCCTGCTGACGGCGACCTTCTTCTGGCTCTCGGCCCGCCGCCGCCTCGACGCCCATCCCTGGCTGCTGCGCGTCGCCGTCCTGGCGATCCCGCTGCCCTTCATCGCCATCGAGTTCGGCTGGGTGGTTGCCGAAGTCGGACGCCAGCCGTGGATCATCGAAGGCGTGCTGCCGACAGCCGCCGCCGTCTCCAGCCTCGGCGCCAGCACCGTACTGCTGACCATTCTCGGCTTCGCGGCGCTCTACACGGTGCTCATCATCATCGAGATGACGCTGATGGTGAAGGCCATCAAGAAGGGCCCGGAACCGGACAACGAGCCGGAAGCCGAGCTGATTTCTGAAACCCTCGTTCCTGCCGCGGAGTGATTGATCATGATCCTGCACGAACTCATCGACTATGAAACCCTGCGCCTCATCTGGTGGCTGCTCCTCGGCGTCCTCCTCATCGGCTTCGCCGTCACCGATGGCTTCGATCTCGGCGTCGGCATGTTGCTCCCCTTCGTCGCCAGGACGGATACGGAGCGGCGCGTCGCCATCAACACGATCGGCCCGGTCTGGGAAGGAAACCAGGTCTGGCTGATCCTCGGCGGCGGCGCCGTCTTCGCCGCCTGGCCGCCGCTCTATGCGGTCTCGTTCTCCGGCTTCTATCTGGCGATGTTCGCCATCCTGCTGGCGCTCATCCTGCGGCCGGTCGCTTTCAAATACCGCTCGAAGCGCGAAAGCGCCCGCTGGCGCGGCAATTGGGATCTCGCGCTCTTCATTGGCGGCTTCGTTCCGTCGCTGATCTTCGGCGTCGCCGTCGGCAACGTGCTGCAGGGCGTGCCCTTCCGCTTCGATCCGGCCGACATGCGCATCTTCTACGAGGGTTCGTTCATCGGCCTGCTCAACCCCTATGCCCTGCTCTGTGGCCTGCTCTCCGTCGCGATGCTCAGCATGCACGGCGCCGCCTGGCTGGTGCTGAAATCGAGCGGTCCTGTGGCGGAGCGCGCGCGCAGCTTTGGCAGCATCGCCGCCATCCTCGTCATCGCGCTTTTCGCGCTCGGCGGCGTCTTCCTGGCGCTTGGTGTCAACGGCTACACGATCTCGAGCGCCATCGTCACCGACGGCCCCTCGAACCCGCTTCTGAAGACGGCGGCGCATGAGGGCTCATGGCTCGCCAATTACGGCACCTATCCCTGGATGATGATCGCCCCGGTCGCCGGCTTCGCCGGTGCCGTCGCCACCCTGATCGCCATCCGCGCCAGGCTGGAGGTCGGCACGCTGCTCTTCAGCAAGCTGTCGATCTTCGGCATCATCTCGACCGTCGGCGTCTCGATGTTCCCCTTCATCCTGCCCTCCTCGCTCGATCCGAAGTCGAGCCTGACGGTCTGGGATGCATCATCGAGCCATCTGACACTATTTATCATGCTCGTCGTCACTTTGATCTTCTTGCCGATCATCCTGGCCTACACGGCCTGGGTCTACAAAGTGCTCTGGGGCAAGGTCGACGAGAAACAGATCACCGACAAAAGCGGTCACGCATACTGAAGGAGAAATAGGATGTGGTATTTCGCATGGATCCTTGGCCTGCCGCTCGCGGCCGCCTTTGCCGTCCTTAACGCCATGTGGTACGAGCTGATCGACGATGAGGCCAAGAAGAAGAAGTCCTGAGTGACAGGATAAACAAAAGAGGCTGCGCTCAATCCGGGCGCAGCCTCTTCTCGTTCATGCAATGAATTTGACGTCAGTAACTGGCCGCAACGAAGATATCGGCCAGCGCCTCGATCCCCGCCTGATCATCCGCATCGAAGCGCGAAGGGATCGGGCTGTCGAGATCGATGACGCCGAGGATCTCGCCATTGTGGCTGAACGGTACGACCAGTTCCGAACGCGAGGCAGCGTCGCAGGCGATATGGCCGGGAAAGGCATGGACGTCCTCGACGAGGATCGACTGGCCCTTTGCGACCGCCGTCCCGCAGACCCCGCGTCCGACCGCGATCCGCACACAGGCGGTGCGCCCCTGGAACGGCCCAAGCACCAGCTCGTCCTTCGATTTCAGGAAATAGAAACCGGCCCAGTTGAGCTCCGGCATCATCTCGAACATCAGCGCCGAGGTATTGGCCGCGTTAGCGATCACATCGCGCTCGCCATGAAGCAGCCCGGTCAGCTGCTGCGCGAGCTCACGATAGAATTCTTTCTTGTCGGCCTGATCGATCTTCGCCGTTTGAAACATGTCGGGTTACCTTTCAGCCGATGCTTGCACCTATTGCGGCCTGATATAGCGATCCTGATAGCACTTGCCAATTCGCCGCCGTGTAGCCTTGCCCGGCAATCACCGCGCGAATTCACGCCGGCTCCTTTTAAATTCACGGGGGATTGAAGGAAGCGATCTTGTCCGGCGGCGATCGGGCCATATGTCCATAATATGTCGATCGGATATCCGACGCTGGCGGCCGCCGGCGACATTCGGTCGACGAATACAGACGCGAAAAGGCCGTGCTCGCGCACGTTTGCCTGCCATCGAACCCGCAAGGCGATGGCATCGCGCGATAGTCGGCGCAGTTGTTGGCCGGCAACGATAGAACCATCCATTTTCAGTTCGAGGTAAAGGCAATGACACCGGAAGACAGACAGGCAGTTTTCAGCCACCGCGAGATTGCCGCAGTCATAAAAGGAATAACGCTCGACGATGGCACCGATGCGCCGATCACAGGCAAGTCGCTGGGCGAGGCCATCCTCTTCGTATCGGAGGAAGCGTCTACTAACGCATCAAGCGCGCATGTGATCTACGGCGCCAACGAATCGCTGAGCTACACCGATTGCCTCAGCATCTACCGCGACTATGGGCCGGCGCTCCGACGCGGCTCCAACTGAGGATATAGCCAACAATACGTGGTGGCGGATCGCCGCCACGCAAGGCACAGCGTGGCGCGGCTATCACACCCTTCGCTTTAAGATGGGCGCGACCTTCTCCTCAATTGTGCAGGGCAGCATTCTCAACTATACCGCCTGTTGTCGGCAACGATGCCCCGGCGCCCGAAGCTCTCTTCAAATTGAAACTGCTCCCATGACTGCTCCCCATTCGCCCGCGCGCGGC
Organism: Rhizobium sp. 16-449-1b; assembly: GCF_017741935.1. GTDB lineage: Bacteria > Pseudomonadota > Alphaproteobacteria > Rhizobiales > Rhizobiaceae > Rhizobium. The sequence continues at coordinate 36,754 of NZ_JAGHMH010000018.1, forward strand.
GTTCTCATCGCGTTTGCCGCCTATGCCGTGTTCGCGTTCAGCGACGCTTCGATCAAGATCCTCCACGGCAGCATCCCATCCTACGAGATCGCCTTCATCGGCGCGCTGTTCGGTACCGCCGCCCTGCCCTTCATCAAGGCCAAGGACGATTCCTGGCTGGATGTCGTGCGCACCACGAACCGCACATTGTGGCTGCTGCGCTTCGTCTGCGGCGCGATCGGCGCAATTGCCTCGATCATCACCTTCACGCTGCTGCCGATGGCGGAAGCCTTCTGCCTGCTCTTCCTGCTGCCCTCCTTCGTGACGATCTTGTCCGTCATCTTCCTCAAGGAAGATGTTCGCTGGCAGCGCTGGGCGGCCGTCATCGTCGGCTTTCTCGGCGTTCTGGTGGTGCTGCGCCCCGGCTTCCGCGAACTCTCGGTCGGTCATCTCGCAGCGGCAATCGGCGGCCTGACGGCGGCGATCTCGATCGTTGTGCTGAGAAAGATGGGTCCGGCCGAAAAGCGCCTGTCGCTCTACGGCGCCGCCCTGCTCGGCACCATCATCGTCAGCGGCATCCTGATGGCCTCGCAATTCGTCATGCCGACACCGCGACAGTGGCTGTTCATCGCAAGCTACGGCCTGCTCGGCGCAGCCGGCAACGTGCTCTTGATGACCGCCGCGCGCATTGCGCCCGCCAACCTCGTGGCGCCGCCGCAATACAGCCAGATGCTCTGGGCGATCGCCTTCGGCTATCTGATCTTCGACGACGCGATCGACCTGCCGATGGCGGGCGGCATCTTGCTGATCATCTGCTCCGGCCTGCTGACGCTGGCGCGCGAACGCAAGCGCGGCACGCCGCTGCCGACATCCGTCGTCTCCTCCGACAGCCAGGCGCCGCTTGCAACCTCTGCTGCCGGCGAAGCTCCAAGCGCGCCGAAGGCCTGAGCGGCAACTGCCGCAGTCCAAAACATCACCCAAAACGAAAACCACCCCCGTCCGCGTCTCCGCGCAGGCAGGGGTGGTTTCATTTCAAACTATCGGAACCAGCCTGTCAGCGCAGAACCGGGCAACCGCGAACGTTACCGAAGGTGATCTCGTCAGGTCCGCGACGCGTGAAGCCTTGCACGATCACCCGGCGCGGCGTGATATCGACCACGCGGGCGCGACGGAACCCGTAGTCCATCGCCTTGTCTTCAGCCAGACGCGGATCGCAACCACGCGGCCGGCCGCCATAATACGGTGGTGGCGGTGGACGGCCATAAACCGGCGGCGGTGGCGGACGACCATAGCCTGGAGGCGGTGGTGGGCGTCCGTAGCCCGGAGGCGGTGGCGGACGACCATCGTCTATATAGATGTCCACCTGAGCGGAGGCCGGAACCGTAGCGCCGGCAAGCGTGCCGACGCCCAGTACCAGGGCAATCCCCGCCTTGGTCAGAAACTGCATCATCGAAATCTCCATATCACGCGGTTGCGACCGCGCTCCTTTTTCGATTCTCTCGGCCGGTCAGAAGAACGGCCCTCCCGGATAAACGCATTGTTATGCGATTCGCACAAAGCAGGCTGAAAATGGCGCGGCCAAGGCGATGCAGTCTCTATAGTTGGCTAGATCCGACTAGCGGCGGATCAGCGACGAATCTCGGGGCAACCGCGAACATTCGCGAAGAACATCCGGTCCCAATGGCCGCGATAACCACGGCCGGAAACGACGACGCGACGCGGCGTGATATCGGTAACGCGCGCATTGCGAAGACCGGCATAACGCGCCTTCTCGACAGCCCGGATCGGCGAGCATGCGCGCGGCGGAGCGGGACGATGATATTGAATCTCGACGACCGATGCACGCTCGGGGCTGGCGGCTGACGCAACCGAGAACGTCGCGGGAATGGACGCAATGGCAAGGATGGCGGCGAACGAAGCTTTGGCGATAAAATGGGTCATGTTCATGCTTTCATTTGTTATCGATGGTCTCCCTTGCGGGATTGGACAAACGATAAACGCCTGAAAATGAACGATGTTCGAACCGCCCGTTCACATTTGGTTCAGTTGCTAAGATGCAGCACGACCTCGCGCCGGTGCGGAGTTTCGCGGTGTTCGAACAGATAGATCCCCTGCCAGGTGCCCAGCACGAGCCGCCCGTCCATCACGGGAATCCCGATCGAAACCTGCGTCAGCGCCGCCTTGATATGGGCGGGCATGTCATCCGGTCCCTCCATCGTGTGCACGATCCAGCGCATCGACGGATCGGACGATGGCGGCACGAGACGGCGAAAGAATCCGTTGAGATCGGTGCGCACATCAGGATCGGCATTCTCCTGGATTAGCAGGGAGCAGGATGTGTGCCGCACGAAAACGGTAAGCAGTCCGGATTCGACATCTGCGGAACGCACGAATGCAGCGATCTGATCGGTAAACTCATAAAGGCCCTGCCCGCGCGTTTGCAGGCTTAGAATCTTCTGTGGCATGCCAGCACCTCCGGACGATGAAACTTCGCCCAGAGGTCGCGCGCACCAGCCGACATGTCAATGCCGGTAATCGGCGAAACATCAGAGCCAAAGCAGCGGAACGAAGCCGCCATAGATCATCCGCTTGGCATCGAAGATATCAAGGCATTCAGTGACCTGCAGTTCAGGATCCGCTATGACCTTCGCATTGATCTCATCGCGCTGCTCGCGAGAATCATAGGTGATCCACGAGAACACCACGACCTCGTCATCGGTCGCCTGAACCGCGCGCGGAAACGACGTCAGCTCGCCATAAGGCACGTCGTCCGCGACGCATTCGACATAATCCTTGGCGCCATGTGATTTCCAGATCGCGCCGGCCTTGGCCGAGAGCGCCTTGTAGGCCTCGATATTCTTCTTCGGCACGGCAACGATAAAACCGTCGACATAGGACATGCTCTCTCTCCCTTGAACGTTGGCATCGCTTCAAGGACGAACGAGACGCACCCGAACCGACACCTCTTTCAAAATAGGCGCCATACGCGTTGGGCAAGATATGGACGTGAGGAGCATAATCGACTCATGCCGCGCCCGCACGGTCGCCCTCGATGGCCGCGTTGAAGGTTCGGAAGCGTTCGACAAGGAAGTCGACGAGCGTGCGCACCGCCGTCGGCAGGCCCCGCGATGCCGTGAACACCAGATAGATGGTCGCCTGCGACATCTGATAGTCAGGCAGCAGGCGGACCAGCGTTCCGTGCCGCAGTCCCTCTGCGCAAACGATGTCGGGAAGCAGCCCGACGCCCACACCCGCATGAATGGCTTCCAGAACGGCGGGCACGCTGCGACAGCTCATGCGCGGTCGATGCTCATGCCTGTGCAGTGCACCATCGGGGCCGGTGAAGTCCCACACATCGACCTCGCGCCACTCGGCCATGCCGCTGGTAAAAGAAACGGTCGGCACGCCATCAAGCGATTCGATGCCCTCACCCTTTGGCATCTGCGCCGCCATCTCCTTGTTGGCGACAAGGATGAGATCGACCTTGCTCAGAACCCGCATCGTCAGCTCGGCATCGGTCTCTTCGGTCAATTGCGCCCGGATTGCGAGATCGAGTCGGTCATTGATGATGTCGACTCGCTGGTCGGTCGCGAGAATCTGCAGCTGGATCTTCGGGTGAAGCAGCAGGAATTCGGGGAAGATTGCACCAAGCGACCCTTCGAGCAGGCCCGTGGGAACACTGAGTCTGATCGTGCCCTGCGGTTCGCCATTCACATCGGCAACCGCTTTCGTGGCACGTTCCGCTTCACGGAGCATGTTCTCACAGTAAATATATAGTGATTGACCAATCTCGGTTACACGGAACCTGTGCACCGTTCTTTCGATCAATCGGACCCCCAGCCGATCTTCGAGCGCATTGATGTGCCGGCTGAGTTTTGACTTCGGCAAGCCAAGCACGCGCCCCGCAGCGGAGAAGCCACCATAGCGTACAACCGCTGCAAAATAAGCAAAATCGTTCATGTCCGGGAAAATATTGTCAGCCGCCGGCATTAGTTATTCCTTTTGCAACGGGATGCTAAAATGCCTCCCTGGGCGAGTCGCTTACGCCGCTTAGCTCAAGATGCCAACTACCGCCTGAAAAGCTTTCGTTCCAAATTTGGAACATAGCGTTCCAATCGCCCCTCTTCATTTTGCTGCGGCGCGACATTATCTCGCCGACATTGGCGTCAATGTGTTTGCATGGCGGCATTACTGTGCTCTCGCGAGCAACCGAAATGGCTTTGATATTATGTTGCTCCGCAGCTGCCGGGGCATTGCGTCTATTTGTCTAACTATTTGATATTGTGGCATATTCGCCACATTTCATGCCTAAGAAGTTTCACAAACAACGATTTCGGCACTATCTGAATTGATAGAATTACTGAGGGATGAGAGAAGAGTGTCAGCGGTTCGCTGATCCGCGTGCCGAAAGGCTGTTACCGGAACGGTTGCCTATCACCTCCCAGTGTGTGGCGACGGTCTCTTCTAAAAGGAAATGGATTTCAAATGAACATTCGGATGGTTATGCTGACGTCCGCAGCAGCTCTCGCTGCCGCCGCGTCCCCCGTCTTCGCTGCCGACGCTATCGTAGCAGCTGAGCCTGAAGCAGTAGAATACGTTCGCGTCTGCGACGCTTACGGCACCGGCTACTTCTACATCCCGGGCACCGAAACCTGCCTCAAGGTCGGCGGTTACCTGCGTTTTGAAGTATACGGCGGCCCGAACCAGAAGGGTACCTCGGACTGGAACGCTCGTACGCGCGCTCAGGTTCAGTTCACCGCCAAGAGCGACACGGAATACGGTCCTCTGACCGGCGTTATCGTTCTCCGTAACAACGGCGACAACGCTTCCACGACCTCGACGCTCGACTCCGCTTACATCGACATCGCTGGCCTGCGCGCCGGTCTGTTCTACAGCTGGTGGGATGACGATTTGAGCGGCGAGCCGGACGTTCTGTCCAGCTTCGAAACTCTGCACAACTCCATTCGTTACCAGTACGAATCCGGCGACTTCTACGCTGGCGTTTCGATCGACGAACTGGAAGACGGCTACTACAAGACCGGCGAAGGCTCGAACAACTTCGGCGTTGGCGCAGCAGTTGGCGGCAAGTTTGGCGCCATCAGCTACCAGGTTATCGGCAGCTATGACTCCGACAACGAAGAAGGCGCCATCCGTGGTATGCTCTTCGCTGACATCGGTCCTGGCACGCTCGGCCTGGCTGCAGTTTACGCAACTGGCCCGAACTCCTACTACTCGCAGTCTGAGTGGACCGTTGCTGCTGAATACGCAGCAAAGATCACCGACAAGTGGACCATCACCCCGATGGCTCAGTACTTCGGCAACTACGTTTCCGACATGGACAACGGCGCTATCCCGTCCTCGTTCGACGGTCTCGGCGACGCTTGGAAGGTCGGCGTAACTGTTGACTACCAGATCGTAGACAACCTCTACGCCAAGGCTACCGTCGACTACACCGACGTTGACCACGAAGACAGCGTAACCAAGGGCTTCTTCCGCCTGCAGCGCGCTTTCTAATTTGACTATCGGCGCCCCGGTCTAGGCCGGGGCACCTTTCACAAGTTTGCCTTTTCTGATCCGATTGACCTCCGATCAGTTACGGGGATTGGTCCGGTTTCCCTGCCGGACCGATCCTTGATTTTTCAGAGACGGGTTTGCAGCGACCGATCGCCGAGCCCACGTCTCCCTAAGCCGTCGGCGTCTCGCCTCCCCTATATCGTCAGCTCCTCGATGGAATCGACACGATCAGGGTAGAAGGCGACATAGCCTTTGATCTCGCTGACGGCATCCGAGGGATCTTCATAGCTCCAGATCGCGTTTTCCGAACGCTCTTCATCCGACGCGATGCTGTAATAGGACGCTTCGCCCTTATAGGGGCAAAAGCTCTTGTGCGTGCTGTGGGTCAGCAACGGCATATCCACGTCACTGCGAGGGATGTAAGAGACAGCTGGATAGCTCGCCTCTTTCAACGTCAACGCCTTGCGGCTATCGGCGACCACGCGGCCGTTCCACGTCACCACCACGCGCTTCGGATTGGGCGTAATCGTAATCGGATGATCCGGACCGGGGATCTTCATCGGCTGGGCGGACATTGGAGGCTCCCTGAATGCTCATGACATCCATATGGGGAGCGCCGCGCTCATTTGCAGGCAAGACGGCATAACGTTGCGGTGATCGAAACGTGCAGGCGTCGTGACCAGCTTGAATCAGCTGGTCAGAAGAACTCATCAAGCATCTGATATCGCAGCATTTTGCCAACATCCAACGACACGATGCCGTAGTGCCGACAAAAAGGCTCGATGAACGCCTCACCGAAATTCGCAGCGATGCTGCGGCAGGCAAGCGCGATATCCTGGTAGCGATCCGCGACACCGAGACGTCCGCAATCGATATAGCCAGCGAAGGCATCACCCGATGCCACGAAGTTCGGCAGGCAAGCGTCACCATGGGTGACGACCAGATCCTCCTCGCCGGCAGGCATCTGGCAAAGCTCTGAATAAAGATCAGCAGCACTACGCCCAAGCCGTGTCTCGTCGAAATCCTCTTCATCGACAAGCCCGGCACGCATACGCCGCTCGGCGACGGCCAGCCGCTTCGACCAACGGTGATCGAAGGGGCACGAGGCGATATCGAGAGCGTGCAGCGCACGCAACGCTGCAGCCAGCATGATCACCCGCGCCTCGGCATCAACAGCCGAATCCGACGCGAGATCGCGGCCTGGCAGGGCACTCATCAGCAGCCAATCATAACCATCGTCCGTGGTGGAAGCGATAATCTCGGGACACGGCAGTCCCTGCCCGGACAACCACCGCAAACGCGCCGCCTCGTCCGCCAACTCGCCGTAGGCGCTCTGCGCCTCGCGCTTGAGATAGAGCGCAGGCGCACCTTCGCGCTCCAGGCGAAACACTTCGGAGGGCGACCGGCCCACAGGATCACGATCCCAGGAATAGCCCGCGATAAAGCTGTCCAATGCAACGGGATGAGCCAAGCAAGGCCTCAGGCAGTTGTGCTCGCCTCTATCGAGGCGTCAGCGATCAGTGCAATGTTTCGGGCTGCATTTCGCCATGGAGGATGGAAAGCGCGTCTTCGAGCGCGGATACCAGCATGTCGGTCAACTCGTCGCCACGGCTTTCGATGATCGCCACCTTGGTGGCCTCGTCCTGCTGTTCGAAAAAGCGCTCGATTTCGTTCGACATGTCATTGTCCCCTCTTGTGCCGCTAACATCCGGCGATGGGACAAAGCTAGGCGGTCATGCTTGTGTCGGACTGGAGCGGAAGACGATTAACGATTCCGTTTCACTTCGACACACCCAACTTAGCGCATTTCGAAAACGCTTCCAGACCGTTCAGCAAAACTTCTGTTATTTCCCTAACATCCTGCCTCATCACTTTGTGCAATCACCGACGTGATCCACTGCGAGAACGCCGCCATCGCGGGCGTCACAGGGCGCGAATGCAGCCGCGTCAGCCAATAGCTGCCCATCGACACCGTGATGGAAAACGGTTGCGCCACCAGGCCGGACGCCAGATAGCGCGCGAACATCTTCGGCGGCGCAAGTCCGACGCCGATCCCCTGCTGGATCGCCTCCATCATCGCCAGCGAGGTGTCGAAGACGATGCTCTTCTGCATCAGCCCCGGATGCGAAACGCCGGCAGCCTCGAACCACCGCGTCCACTCGTCCGGTCGGTAGGAGCGCAAAAGCGTCTGCCCTATCAGGTCTTCCGGCCGCTTCAGCCCGTCGGCGAGATCGGGCCTGCAGAGAACAGACAGTGGCGCCTCGAAGAGCCGCGTCGCCTCCGTCGCATGCCACGCCCCACCACCGAAGCGGATGGCGAGATCGAGCCCTTCGGCGGCCAAGTCGACCCGGTTGTTATTGGTGGAAAGCCGGAGGTCGACATAGGGATAGCGCTCCTGAAACGACGGCAGGCGCGGCAGCAGCCAGCCAACCGCGAAGGTACCGACCGCGCCGACCGTCAGCACCTCGCGCACATGGCCATCGCGCAACCGCTCGACCGCCACCGCCATGCGGTCGAAGCTGTCGCGCAGCACCGGCAGCAGACTGTCTCCCTCCGCCGTGATCATCAGCCCGCGCGGCAGCCGCCGAAACAGCGTCACGCCGAGCTGCGCCTCAAGGGCGATCACTTGGTGGCTGACGGCCGCCTGCGTGACGTTGAGCTCGATCGCCGCCTTGGTGAAGCTCAGATGCCGCGCGGACGCCTCGAAAGCCCGGAAGGCGTTCAGCGGTAGATATGGCCGAACCATGATGAAGCCCCAATTTTTCTAATGGCTTCATCTAGTATTGGTCCTTTGTCGTTGGGTCAAACGACTGGTAGCTATCCCTGGAAAGCCACCAAGAAAGGGCCATTCCATGCATCTCCGCTCCACGCTGCTTGCCACCGCAGCGATCGCCGCCATGGGCACGACCGCGCAAGCCAAGACTATTTGTACTGTCGTGGCCGACGCCAAGACCGGACAGACGATTGTCCAAGAGGGCGACTGCGAAGGCCGCGTCACGCCGGCCTCGACCTTCAAGGTGGCGCTGAGCGTCATCGGCTATGATAGCGGCTTCCTGAAGGACGAGCACACCCCGACCCTGAACTTTCGCAAGGGCGATCCCGATTGGGGCGGCGAGAACTGGAAGAAGCCGACGGATGCCATTCGCTGGCTGAAATACTCCGTCGTCTGGTTCTCGCAGCGCATCACCCACGCGCTCGGCGAAAAGACGCTGCACGACTACGCGACGAAGCTGAACTACGGCAATGGCGATTTCTCCGGCGACAAGGGCAAGAACAACGGCCTCGACCGGGCATGGATCGCCTCGTCGCTGAAGATATCGCCGCTGGAACAGGTGGCCTTCCTCCGCAAGCTGGTAAACCGCCAGCTTCCCGTCAGCGCCCACGCGACGGACATGACGCTGAGGGTTGTCGAGACTATGCCCGAACAGGACGGCTGGACGATCCAAGGCAAGACCGGCGCCGCCATGCCCAGGAATGCCGATTACAGCTTCGATGAAGAGCGCCCCTGGGGCTGGTATGTCGGCTGGGCTACGAAGGGCGATCGGACTGTGGTCTTCGCGCGCCTCATTCAAGACGATCGGAAAACGGCAGGTACGCCTGGCGTCCGGACGCGCGACGCCCTCATCACCGAATTGCCGTCGCTGCTAGCGAGCAGCGGCAAGTAGGTCTCGATCAGGCTAAATCGGGCGCCACAGCGGCGCCCGCCTCGCCTATTAGAATTCCGGGAACCCGCGGCTGCGCCACTGCGACTTCGGAATTGCGGCACCGACGTCATAGGCAAACGACAGAACCTTGGTCCCATCGGTATCGACCTCGCAGCGGAAGCTCATATCGTACCAGCGCGCACTCGCGCGGAACGCACCGCGCTTGATCTCCAGCACATTGCCCTGCTGCAGGCGGTAGGACGGCAATAGCTCCGGCCGGAACCCCTGCGGCGAGTGCCTGAGCTGCTCACGCAATTCCGTCGTGCAGAGCTCGGCGACGCGCATGCCGCGCGGCATGCCGTCGATCGCCGTCCGCGCAACGTCCCCGCCCGTGTCGTTCTGCGAATAGAGCTTCTTCACCTTTGTCAGCGGATCTGCCGCCGGAGCGGCACTGGCGGCGGGATCCGCCTTGGCGACTTCCTTGGGCTTGGCCTGCGTGATTTCGGTCGTCACCACACCGGTCGCCTCGGCGGCCGGCCCGTTGTTTTCCTGATGCGCGTCGGCGACATCGACCTGTGGCAGGTTGATATCATCAGGCATGGGCTTGGCCGGCGGCTTGTCGTCGGCATTGGGCTTTCCAGCCGATGCGGGATCATCCGCAGGCTTTTCCGCATCGGGAGCGCCAGCAGGTTTCCCCGCCTCGGTCGAAGCATCGCCATCCTCGGCCTTCCTCGGGCCGCTCGCCTTGTCGCCGAATTCGAAGACGGGGCGCAGCGGCTGGATCGGTTGCGGCTTGCCGTCGGGGCCTTTCGGCTGCTGGTCGGCCTTTGCCTGTTCGGCCGGATCCGGCTTCGGTGGCTCCTCGGCCTTCTTCTCCTCGGGCGGCTTTTCTTCCGGAGGTTTTTCAGGCGGCGGCGGCTCGGGCGGCTTTTCCTCAGGCGGCTTGGGCGCTTCCGGCGGTTTCTCCTCCGGCGGCTTTGGCGGCGGCGGTGGCGGTTCGGCCTTGGCCTCTTCCTGCTTCGGTTCCGGTGGCTTTTGCTCGGCCTTCTTTTCTTCCGGCTTCTGTTCGTCGGCGGGCTTTTCGGCCGCAGCCGGCTGCTCGGGCTTCTTTTCCTCCGGCTTCGGCTCTTCCGGCACCTTCAGCGCAGCCTGCTCCTCCGGCTTCTTCTCTTCGGGCTTCTTCTCTTCCGGTGGCGGCACCATCTCGACATTGACCGTCTCCTCCTGAGGAGGCGGCGTCGGCTGCGGCAGCTTGATCAGGAAGCCGGCAACGACGACAATATGAAGCAGCACCGAGGCGATGACGCCCCAGCCGAACACTCCCAATTGCTTTTCCGTTGCCTTGGCCATACCCACGCAATGCTGAACGACAAGTTGTCGATGTGGCCTTTTAAGAAGGCATCATCAAGCCTTAAAGGCAAAAAACACGCACACCTGACAAGGGCGTGAACGCCAGGGCACATAATCCCCAGCCGAACACCGCGAGAAACGAGAAAAGCCGGACCAAGGGCCCGGCTTTTCGAATGACATATGTCCGCGACTTAGCTGTCGAGGAACGAGCGGAGCTTCCTGGAGCGGCTCGGATGCTTCAACTTGCGCAGCGCCTTCGCTTCGATCTGACGGATACGTTCACGGGTAACCGAGAACTGCTGGCCGACTTCCTCAAGCGTATGGTCGGTGTTCATGCCGATGCCGAAACGCATGCGCAGCACGCGCTCTTCGCGCGGCGTGAGCGATGCCAGAACACGGGTCGTCGTCTCGCGCAGGTTCGCCTGAATGGCCGCGTCGATCGGCAGAAGCGCGTTCTTGTCCTCGATGAAATCGCCGAGGTGCGAATCTTCTTCGTCACCGACAGGCGTTTCGAGCGAGATCGGCTCCTTGGCGATCTTCAGGACCTTGCGGACCTTTTCGAGCGGCATGGCGAGCTTTTCGGCCAGTTCTTCCGGCGTCGGTTCGCGGCCGATCTCGTGCAGCATCTGGCGCGAGGTACGAACGATCTTGTTGATCGTTTCGATCATGTGCACAGGGATACGGATCGTGCGGGCCTGGTCGGCGATCGAGCGGGTGATCGCCTGACGAATCCACCACGTCGCATAGGTCGAGAACTTGTAACCACGGCGATATTCGAACTTGTCGACCGCCTTCATCAGGCCGATATTGCCTTCCTGAATGAGGTCGAGGAACTGCAGGCCGCGGTTCGTGTACTTCTTGGCGATGGAGATGACGAGGCGAAGGTTCGCTTCGACCATTTCCTTCTTGGCGATACGCGCTTCGCGCTCGCCCTTCTGCACCATGGACACGATGCGACGGAATTCGGCGATCGAGATGCCGGTTTCCGTGGCCAGGTTCTGGATCTCCTGGCGGATGTCGCGGATCGTGGTGTTTTCGCCCTTGGCGAATTCCTTCCAGCCGCGTGCGGCCAGATTGGCGATCGACTTCATCCAGTTCGGATCGAGCTCGGCGCCCTGGTACTGTTCCAGGAACGAGTCGCGCTTGACGCCGTAGGATTCGGCCAGACGCAGCAGGCGGCCTTCGTTCTGCATCAGTCGCTTGGAGATGTCGTAGAGCTGCTCGACGAGGGCGTCGACGCGGTTCTGGTTCAGCGACAGAGACTTCACCGCCTTGATGAGCTCATCCTTGAGCTCCTTGTAGCGGCGCTCCTGAGCGGAAGACAGCGTGCCGGTCGCAGCCAAACGCTGCTCGACCTGCTGGTCCTGCAGCTTGCGCAGTTTCTTGTAAGTCTCGGCGATGATGTCGAGCGTTTCCATGACCTGTGGGCGCAGTTCCGCTTCCATGGCGGCCAGCGACAGATTGGATTCGTCCTCGTCTTCTTCTTCCTCTTCCGGAGGCAGGCCCTCGCCGCCGACATTGGTGATGTCGTCGTCGCCCGAACGGGTGCGGCGGGTCTTTTCCTTCTCTTCGGCAGCCTTGCGGTCGGCCTCGATCTTCTCCGGGCTCTGGAACTGCGGAGCAGCCTTTGCCTCGGGACCGGAATAGGTCGTTTCGAGATCGATGATCTCGCGCAGCAGCGTCGTGCCTTCGTTGAGTTCGTCGCGCCAGATGATGATCGCCTGGAAGGTCAGCGGGCTCTCACAGAGACCACCGATCATCGTTTCGCGGCCGGCCTCGATGCGCTTTGCAATGGCGATTTCGCCTTCGCGCGACAGAAGCTCCACCGAACCCATTTCGCGCAGATACATGCGCACGGGGTCGTCGGTGCGGTCGGTCGGCTCTTTCTTCTTGGCGGTCGCAAGTGCGGTACCGCCGGAGGGAGCAAGCTCGCCGCCTTCGCTTTCGTCGTCCGAACCGGAATCGTCGTCGCCGCCGTCGCTGCCGCCGGCTTCTTCGGCTTCTTCATCTTCGATGACGTTGATGCCCATGTCCGACAGCATCGACATCGTGTCTTCGATCTGTTCGGATGTCACTTCCTCGGACGGGAGAACGGCATTGAGCTCGTCCATCGTCACATAGCCGCGCTTCTTGGCGGCCTTGATCATTTTCTTGACCGCGTCATCGGAAAGATCGAGAAGAGGGCCGTCGGTACCGCCGTCGCGTTCGACTTCCGCTTCTTCGTTCTCTTTGACCTTCGTTGCCATGTATATCGTCGCCTTCCTGACGCTATTCAAACTCGCTGCGGTAAAACGGCCCTATCAAAGCCGGCGCGCCGCAAACGGCCGTCTCGAATCACCTGATCCCAAATAACCGGATGACATTTAATGCCTGATTAACCACGATTGCCGGCGCCGGACGACAGAGTTCATATGTCACCAAATGTCCGGCCATGGTTGTGCGATCTGCCCTTGACCCAGTTCACCGCTATTCAAGTCGAACGGTGATTCCCACAATTTTAGTTCTCGTCAAGCTTTTCCAGCAAAAAAGCGCGAGAAAACTTGGAAAAGGCCTTATCCACAGGCCACAAGCCGCCGAAGCGGTTGCCAAGCATAGATAGGATGTCACCGCGGGAAGACAAGAGCCTTTGAAGCAGCGCAACTCGCTGATTGCAATTCACCGCCCAAATATCGCTGCATCAACATTCCACTCGTCAGCCTCTGGCCGCATCCCATAACACCTACATCCGACTTGTCGTCAAGGTTGCGCTCCAGTTGGTTGCACGTCCGCCGCCATCCGCGCAAACTAGTCTGCGGCTTTGGGAGGGCACAATGGCGAACCAGGAAAGATCGATTGATCTGCTTGTCAACGTTGTAAAGGCAAACGACGATTACCAGCAGCGACTGAAGCAAAATCCCGTTGGCGCTCTTCAAGACCTTGCAAGAGATATAAAGCTCGCAAACCCGCTTCCTACAAACGACGACAGAATCGCCTTCCGGATAGCCGTTCTGGCCTTGTCTCTCGTTGTCCTCGCAGTGGTCGGATGCGGAATTGCGATCTACGTCCTAACCTTCAGGGACGCCGCGCAGCCACGACTTCCCGATTTTCTTCTGGCCCTCGGCTCCACTGCTCTCGGCGCGCTTGCTGGCATGCTCGTGCCAATCAACCAGCGTGGCGGATAGGTTCATCAGTCAGAGCACCAAGTCCAGAAACTAGTGCGACTTACCGTCCCAAGGCTGGATCTCGATCGTCGCGAGATCGACGGCGGGCACGCAGCGCAGATTGATGCAGGCCATCTCCGTCCCATCGGGCATCTTGCCCTCGCTGAACGGGCCGACGCCGCAATTGCTGCAGAAGTGGTGCTGGATCACATGGGTGTTGAACGTATAGGTCGACAATGCCTCGCGCGGCGTCTTCAGGCTGAACTTGTCGCGCGGCACGAAAGCGAGCAACCCGCCGCGGCGCCGGCAGAGAGAACAGTTGCAGTCGATCGCCGATGTAAAATCACCCTCGACATTAAAGGCGATCTGGCCGCAGTGGCAGCTTCCTTCATAGTTCATGTCATTCTCCTCCCATTACCAGTCCATCACCACCTTGCCTGAGTTGCCAGACCGCATCGCCTCGAAGCCCTCGCGGAAATCGTCGATACCGATGCGGTGGGTAATCACAGGAGCAAGGTCCAGCCCGCCCTGCACGAAGGCGATCATCTTGTACCAGGTCTCGAACATCTCGCGGCCGTAGATACCCTTCAGATTGAGCATCTTGAAGATCACCTTGTTCCAGTCGATCTCGAATCCGGCGGGCGCAATGCCGAGAATGGCGATCTTGCCGCCATTGTTCATCTTGTCGATCATGTCGCGAAAGGCAGGGGCCGCACCCGACATCTCCAGCCCGACATCGAAGCCCTCGGTCATGCCTATCGAGGTCATCACGTCGGAGAGGTTCTCCTTCGACGCATCGACGACATGGTCGATGCCGAGTTTGCGGGCGAGATCGAGCCGGTGCGGATTGATATCGGTGATCACGACCTTGCGCGCCCCCGACCGCTTGGCGACCAGCGCCCCCATGATGCCGATCGGACCCGCGCCGGTGACCAGCACGTCCTCACCCACGAGATCGAAAGAGAGTGCCGTATGCACGGCGTTACCAAACGGATCGAAGATCGCCGCGATCTCATCCGGAATATCATCAGGGATCGGCACGACATTGGCTTCCGGGATGCAGACGAACTCGCCGAAGGAACCCGGCCGATTGACGCCGACCCCTTGCGTATTGCGGCAGAGATGCCCGCGCCCGGCGCGACAGTTGCGGCATTTGCCGCAGACGATATGCCCCTCGCCAGACACCCGCTCGCCGACATGATACTTGGTGACCGCCGAGCCCACCTCGGCGATCACGCCGCAGAACTCGTGCCCCACCACCATCGGCACCGGAATGGTCTTCTGCGCCCACTGGTCCCAGTTCCAGATATGCACGTCGGTGCCGCAGATCGCCGACTTCTTGACCTTGATCAGCACATCGTTCGGCCCGACCTCGGGCACCGGCACCTGCTCCATCCACAGCCCGACCTCGGCCTTCGACTTCACCAGCGCCTTCATCATGTTCGACATTCAATTCCTCCCAATTGCCGCCGCTCCCCCTTCTCCCCACCGGGGAGAAGGTGCCCGTAAGGGCGGATGAGGGGCCACACGGCACACCTTAACCAGTTTCTCGCCCTTCGCTTTCGCTCAGAGCCTCGCTACGCTCGCCCCCTCATCTGTCCTTCGGACATTTTCTCCCCGCCGGGGAGAAGAGGGAGCGCTCGCACCGCCTCAAATCACACCCAACTCCCGCCCAGCCTCGGCAAATGCCTCAATCGCCCGCTCGACATCCTCGACCGAATGCGCCGCAGACATCTGTGTACGAATGCGCGCCTGCCCCTTGGGAACCACAGGGAAGGAGAAACCAATCACATAGACGCCCTTCTTCAGCATCAGCGCCGCCATATCCTGCGCCAGCTTCGCATCCCCCAGCATGACGGGAATGATCGGATGCCCCTCGCCCGCAAGCGTAAAGCCGAGCTTCGTCATCTCCGAACGAAACAGATCCGCATTCGCCGACAGCCGCGCCCGCAGCGCATCGCCATGATCGATCAGGTCGAACACCTTCAGCGATGCCGCTGCGATGACCGGCGCCAGCGTATTGGAAAATAGATACGGCCGCGACCGCTGCCGCAGCCATTCCACCACCTCTGCCTTCGCCGACGTATAACCGCCAGAGGCGCCGCCCAGCGCCTTGCCGAGCGTGCCGGTGATGATATCGACCCGCCCCTCAACGCCGCAATGCTCGGCCGAACCGCGCCCATGCTTGCCGACAAACCCGACCGCATGGCTGTCATCGACCATGACCATCGCGCCATATTTTTCGGCGAGATCGCACACACCCTTGAGATTGGCGATAATCCCGTCCATTGAAAACACGCCATCGGTGGCGATCAGCTTGAACCGGCTACCCTCGGCCTTCTTCAACTCCTCCTCGAGCGCCGCCATGTCGTTGTTGGCGTAGCGGAAGCGCTTGGCCTTGGAGAGACGCACGCCGTCAATGATCGAGGCATGGTTCAGCGCATCCGAAATGATCGCATCCTCCTCGCCAAGCAGCGTCTCGAACAGGCCGCCATTGGCATCGAAGCAGGAGGAATAAAGGATCGTGTCTTCCGTCCCGAGAAACGACGAAATCCTTGCTTCAAGCTGCTTGTGCTCCTCTTGCGTCCCGCAGATGAAACGCACGGACGCCATGCCATAGCCATAGCGATCGAGCGCTTTCTTGCCGGCTTCCGCCAGTTCCGCGTTGTCGGCAAGGCCGAGATAATTGTTGGCGCAGAAATTCAGCACCCGCTCGCCGGAGGCAATCGCGATCTCACCCGCCTGTTTCGAGGTGATGACGCGCTCCGCCTTGTAAAGCCCGGCCTCTTTCAGGCCGGCAAGCTCAGTGCGCAAATGGGAGAGGAAAGCCGTATTCATGAGACAATGTCGCCTGTTTGAGAGTTTCCAGTTGCCGCAGGTACCATATCACCGCGCGTCTTGTCGCAAAGAGCCTATCGCAAATGATGGCGCTTCAGTGATGGCTTTCGCATAAAACACACCAATGGCAGAGCTTTTCGGAAGATGATAAACAGTTGCGTGAAGGGAGAGCAGCAATGGCTCTTTACATCAGCGATGAAGACGTCGACCGGCTCGCGGTCGAGATCCAGGAACTGACGAAAGCTCCGACAAAGACGGAAGCCGTTCGCCGCGCACTGGAGAACGAGCTTGCCCGAGCAAGAAAGACCGCTCCAATTGAGGTGAGGCTGGCGAAGGCAAAGGCGATCGCCGACGCCATGGGCAAGGGCGACCCAGATTTCGACATGAAACGCTTCACCGACGAAATGTGGGGCGATTGATCTTGTTTATCGACGCCTCGGCAATTGTCGCCATTCTCACGCGGGAAACAGGTTACGAGGACATTGAGAAGGCGCTTTCCGACGTCGCGCAAGACGTTCTCTATGTGTCTCCGCTGGTCAAATTCGAGGCCGTTCTGGCCCTTGCGCGCCAGAAGGCGCTGACCGCCGGCTCCCATGCCAAGCCGTCGGCACGGATGATGGACGAGGCGACAAAGGCGATCGACGCCTTCATCGAAGGTCTCGACATCAAGGAAGTCGCCATCTCGCACGAGATCGGGAACGCCGCCATCAACGCTGCGGCCATCTACGGCAAGGTCGTTGGCCACGTCGCAAGCCTGAATTTCGGCGACTGTTACGCATATGCCTGCGCCAAGACGCTTGGCGTCAGGTTGCTCTACAAGGGCAACGACTTCATCCATACCGACGTCGCCTGAGCCCTCACCCGTCAAACCCCAAGATCACCTCCAGAAACGCATCCCCGTAACGCTCCAGCTTCGATTGCCCGACGCCGGAAATGCCGAGCAGTTCCTTGTGCGTGCGCGGCCGCTCGGTGGCGAATGCGATCAGCGTCGTGTCGGGGAAGACGACATAGGGCGGGACGCTCAGAGAGCGGGCGATCGCGGTGCGTTCGGCGCGCAGCGCCTCGAACAGCGCATCGTCGGAGCCTGACAGCACCGAGCGCCGCTCGGCCTGCGCCGCCCTTTTCGGCCGCCGTTCGGAGGCCGGGCGGTCCTTGCGGAAGAACACCTCGCGCTCGTGCTTGAAGACGGCGCGCGCCCCCTCTTCCAGTTTCAGAGCCCCGAAAGCCCCATGGTCGACGCGCACCAGCCCCATCGCCAGAAGCTGGCGGAACACGGATTGCCAGGTGCGCGTGGCGATATCCTTGCCGGCGCCGAAAACAGGCATCTGCGTATGCCCGAAGCGCTCGGTCTTTTCGTTGACATTGCCGACGAGCACGTCGACCACATGTCCCGTGCCGAAGCGCTCGCCGGTGCGGTAGATCGCCGCCAGCGCCTTGATCGCCGCATCCGTGCCGTCCCAGGTCTCGACCGGCTTCAGGCAGGTGTCGCAGCCGCCGCAATTGCCGGCATGGCTCTCGCCGAAATGCGACAGGATCGCCTGCCGCCGGCAGGATGCCGTCTCGCAGATGGCAAGCAGCGCGTTGAGCTTGGAGCGTTCCACCCGCTTGATCTCGTCGGCGGCACCGCCCTCGTCGATCATCCGCCCGCGCTGGATCACGTCGGCCATGCCGTAGGCCATCCAGACCTCGGATGGCAGCCCGTCGCGCCCGGCGCGGCCGGTCTCTTGATAATAAGCCTCGACGGAGCCCGGCAGATCGAGATGCGCGACATAGCGCACGTTCGGCTTGTCGATCCCCATGCCGAAGGCAACTGTCGCGACGAGGCAAAGATCCTCTTCCTTGAGGAAGGCATCCTGGTTGGCGTCGCGCACGGCGCGCTCCATGCCGGCGTGATAGGCAAGCGCCCGGATGCCCTGGCCGTTGAGCCATTCGGCCGTGTCCTCGACCTTGGCGCGCGACAGGCAATAGACGATGCCACTATTGCCCTTGTGACCGGCGAGAAACCGCAACAGCTGCTGGCGCGGCTGGTCGCGCTCGACGATCTCGTAGCTGATATTCGGCCGGTCGAAGCTGGTGGTGAAGATTTTCGCGCCGTTGAGCCCCAGGCGGGCGGCGATATCGTCACGCGTATGCGGATCGGCGGTCGCCGTCAGCGCGATGCGGGGAACGCCGGGATAAAGCTCGCCGAGCTTGCCGAGTTCGCGATATTCGGGCCGGAAATCGTGGCCCCACTGGGATACGCAATGCGCTTCGTCGATTGCGAAGAGCGCGATCCTGGCATTGCCGATGATATCGCGGAACCCCTCCATCAGGATGCGCTCGGGCGTCACGTAGAGCAGGTCGAGATTGCCGGTCGAGATCGCCCGGCGAACCTCGACATATTCCTCGCGCGTCAGCGACGAGTTGAGCGCGGCTGCGCGAATGCCGAGCTGCTTCATCGCCTCCACCTGGTCGCGCATCAGCGCGATCAGCGGCGAGACGACGATGCCGACGCCATCGCGGCAGAGCGCCGGGATCTGGAAGCAGAGCGACTTGCCGGCGCCCGTCGGAAACAGCACCAGCGCATCGCCGCCATCGACCACATGTTCGACCACCGCCTGCTGCTTGCCGCGAAAGGCCGGATAGCCGTAGACGTGGTTGAGAATGCCGAGCGGCGTGCGCTCGGCGCCGAACAGCGCGTCGCCCGCCGAAAACCGTGGATCCGCCGCGTCCATCAATGGCTCGCCGCTCCCTTGACGCGACCGGAAAGCACGCCGAAGCCATCGATGATCGCTTCCTGGTTCTCGAGCCGCAGTCCCTCGAAGTGAACCTCCTGCAGCGCCCGCATCAACTGGTCGATCACCTCTTCATTGCCGCTTTCGGTGGCCTCGGCGATCTCCTTTTCCAGCTCGATCTTCTGCCAGCGCAGCGCCTTGGCGCGCTTGTGGAAGGCGAGCGCCTGGCGATAGCCCTCGCGCGCATCTTCCATCGCCGCCTGCTCGGTGGCGATCCAGAGCCGCGCATTGCGGATCTGCTGCTCCAGCGTCTGGATCAGCCCGCCAAAACCCTGCTCTTCCAGCCGCTCGATCAGATAATCGCGCGTCAGATGTGGACCGGCGACAGCCGCCGCGGCCCCGAGCATGCCCGACCAAAGCCGCTGCAGCTCGCGGCTGTCGTAATCGATCGAGGCGATCTCGTCATATTCGTCCTGCATCAGCGCCGGGTGGTTGACGACGGTGAGCGCCAAGACGCTTTCGCGGAGCGCCGGCGTTTCCTGATGGCCGCGCACCAGCCCGGAGCGGGCCAGCCGATCCGAAATACCACCGCCGGAAACGCGCGCACCGCGCGGGCCATCGTTTCCGCGTCCGCGCCCCTGCCCACTTCCACGCTCAAAACCGCCACGCTCAAAACCGCCACGATCGAAATTGCGCCGCTCACCGCCGTCGCGGTTCTGGAACTGCGGCCGGAAGAAGCCGTTCAAACGGTCGCGCATGTCCTGCTGGTAGTGCCGGCGCACGTCTTCGTCAGCAATCACGGCCACCAGCTGCCTCAGCCGCGCCTCGAGCTCGGCCTTGGCCTCCGGCGTCTCGAAGGAGCCGGTCTTCAATTCGCGGCCCCAGATCATCTCGGCAAGCGGCTTGGCCTGGCTCATCACCTTGTCGAACGGCGCCCGCCCCTCGTTGCGCACGAGATCGTCGGGGTCCTTGCCATCAGGCAGCAGCGCGAAACGCACGGTGCGGCCAGGCTTGATATGCGGCAGTGCCAGATCGGCCGCGCGGTTGGCGGCGCGAATGCCGGCGCCGTCGCCGTCGAAGCAGAGCACCGGCTGCGGCGTCATTTTCCAGAGCAATTCCAGCTGGTTTTCGGTGAGCGCCGTGCCGAGCGGTGCGACTGCGTTCTCGACGCCCGCCTGATAAAGCGCGATCACGTCCATGTAGCCTTCGACGGCAATGATCGTGCCTTCGCCATTGGCGCCCTGTGTCGAGCGCCGCGCGCGGGCGAAATTGTAGAGCACGTTGCCCTTGTGGAAGAGCTCCGTCTCGTTGGAATTGAGATACTTGGCCGGCGCGTCAGGCGACATGGCGCGGCCACCGAAGGCAATCACCTTCTCGCGCGACGACAGGATCGGAAACATGATGCGGTCGCGGAAGCGATCGTAGGAAACCGGAATCTCCGGCCCGTGCACGACAAGACCGCAGGCCTCGATCTGCTCCTTGGATGCCCCCTTGCCGGCCAGATGCTCCTTCAGCGCATTGCGGCTATCGGGCGCAAAGCCGAGCCGGAAGGTCTCGATCGTCCGGCCGGTCAGCCCGCGATCGCGCAGGTAGGCGCGTGCGCGTGCGCCGTTCGCCGTCTGCAGTTGGTCCTGGAAGAACTGCGTCGCCATCTCCATCACGTCGAGAAGCGTCGTCCGCTCCTTCTCGCGCTTCTCCATGGCGGGATCGGCGACGGGCATCGCGACACCGGCCATATCGGCGATCGTCTGCACCGCCTCGGGAAAGCTCAGGCCCTCCAGTTCAGTGAGGAAGCGGAAATGGTCACCGGTCACGCCACAGCCGAAGCAATGATAGCGGCCCTTGCGGTCCTCGCAGTGGAAGCTCGGCGACTTCTCGCCATGGAACGGGCAGCAGGCCCAGTAATCGGCGCGCGAGACGTTGGTCTTGCGCTTGTCCCAGCTCACACGGCGACCGATCACGTCCGAAATCAGGACGCGGTCGCGTATCTCGTCGAGAAAGGAGTTTGAAAAGCGCATTTCTACCTCTTGGCTATCCTCCATATAAGCAAGTTCCCGGACGCATGCCACGAACTTTGGCCGATAGCCACGCTATACACAGGTTGCTTCGATGACCGGCACCCGGCAACGCGGCTACCTGAAACTTTCAACAAAGCGTGACTGTCGAAGGCGCTCACGAAGCGCCAAGAGCCTGCTTCACATCATGAACGACACCAGCCGCGATGTGATGCGCTCGCTCTTGGTAGATAAAACAAGACCTTACGGCCGAGACTCGAATCCGATTGCCAGCCGCACACCCTAACTGGTGTTCGCTTTAAGGCGGCGATTCCCGCCAATTATTATTTTTTTGTAATTTGAATCTCATGCCGCATCGCAATAACGTCAGTCTCAACAAAGCGATCCCCTCGCAAGGCACCATCCCTACCCCCGGCGCCGCCTTGCAAGGGTGCCTTTGCAAATACCCGCTGATGAGGACCCAGGTCCTGCGTCGTCAGCCGGAGCAAAGAGCAAGAAGGCAGGAACGCCCCCAGTTCCTGCCTTCTTTAATTTCTACCTGACGTTTTATATTTTGGATCTAGACTGCCAATCACAGGCAGATTCCACCAGCAATTGATTGACAGTCGTTGGTCTCAAGTCCAATGAAGGCGGCAACTTCGGATGGTTGCCAAGCATGCCACATAAGGTTGAAGAATTTTTAGAGAGTGACGCATTTTTCGCGTTGGTTCTGGAATTCGCGCGCGAAATGCTCGCGATCTACCGCGAAAGCCCGCGCATCGCGTCGATATTCGCCGCCCAGCAGCGCTGGTTGATGGCGCAACTCGGATTCGCCCTCTATTTCGGCTATCCCGATGATCCCAAGGGTGGCCTCTACTCCGGCCGCTTCATTTCATTCGCCATCGAAAAGAAGATCGCCAGCCGCAACACGGCGGCCGCCTTCATGCAGGAAATGCTTGCCTATCGCTTCCTGCGTCCTGTCGAAAGCCCATCCGACAAGCGCACGCGCCTGCTGGAGCCGACCGAGACGGCGCTCGAGCACTTCCACAAATGGCTCGCCGCCCACCTGATGATTCTCGACAACCTCGATGGCGGACATCGCCTCGAGGCGGCGATGAAGGATCCGATGGTTTTTGCCCGCATGCAGCCGCTGATCGCCAAGGGCATCATCGACAGCGACGCGGTGCGCGATCCCGGCGCCACCTACAATCTTTTCAACTGGGCGAACTCCGGCGGGCTCGTCATGGATCTGCTCATGACGCGGATAACCTCTTTCGACAAGTCGATGGAGCGCGTCGCGATCGGAAGGCTCTCGCTGAAAGAAATCCGCGACCAGTTCATGATCTCCAACACGCATCTGAAGCGGCTGCTGTCGCAGGCAGCCGAGATGGGCAGCATCGGCTGGTCGGAGGCCTCGTTCAAGGGCGAGACCTGGATGTCGAAGAAGTTCGTGCGGGAATATTGGGGCTATCAGGCCGCGAAGTTCGCCGTCATCGATGCGGCGGCCGCAAGCGTGCTGGGGCCCGCGGTCCCGAAGACCGCGCGCCTGGCTTGAGTGATCAGTTCAAGAGTTCCTTGACGGCGCCGGACGCCTTGGAGAAATCCATCTGGCCGGCATAGCGCTCTTTCAGCACCGCCATCACCTTGCCCATGTCCTTCGGACCGGTGGCACCCGTTTCGGCGATGATCGCCGCGATGTTGGCGCGCACATCCGAATCGGAAAGCTGCTTCGGCATGAAGTCCTGCACCACCTTGATTTCGGCACGCTCCTTGGCGGCGAGCTCCGGGCGGGAATTCTCGTCGTAGATCTTCGCCGATTCGTCGCGCTGCTTCACCATCTTGGCCAGGATCTGCAGGATTTCGTCGTCGCTGG
The DNA here is from genome assembly GCF_017741935.1 of Rhizobium sp. 16-449-1b. GTDB lineage: Bacteria > Pseudomonadota > Alphaproteobacteria > Rhizobiales > Rhizobiaceae > Rhizobium. The sequence continues at coordinate 59,800 of NZ_JAGHMH010000018.1, forward strand.
CCTCTTCCTTGCCGGCGCCGCGATTGGCGATATCACGGTCCTTGATCGCGGCCTGGATCAGGCGAACGGTCGAAAGACGCTCGGCATTCTTGGATTTCATCGCATCCTTGAGGGCGGCGGCGAGTTGATCGCGCAACATCATAAACACTCCTGTTTGAATGCCGCTTCATAAACCAGACGAATGCGTGGGATCAAATAAATTGCGAAACGCGCGACATAAAGCGTCAGAAAACCCTTAGAATCTGCGGTACAAAGATTGACCTCAGGAAATAGCGTGGCTATTTACCGCCACCTGCACCAAAATTCGTGATCAGGCCTGAGAGCGCGCGCCTTGCCGCGCGTACACGCTTGCGAACCAAAATGGCTGGCCAACGTTGCCCAAGGACGTCTGGCAGCCGGAAACGGGATGAAGATGACCGCGACAGCACCCTGGACAACCGAAAAGCCGACCGCCCTGCTCGTTCTGGCGGATGGCACAGTGATCGAAGGCAAGGGCATCGGCGCGACCGGCAAGGTCCAGGCCGAAGTGGTCTTCAACACCGCGCTAACAGGCTACGAAGAGATCATGACCGATCCCTCCTACCTCGGCCAGATCGTCACCTTCACCTTCCCCCATATCGGCAACATCGGCACGAACGAAGAAGACATCGAAGACCTGACGCCGGCGGCACGCCACGGCGCGGTCGGCGTCATCTTCAAGGCCGACATGACCGAGCCCTCCAACTACCGCGCCGCCAAGCATCTCGACGCCTGGCTGAAGGCCCGCGGCGTAATCGGTCTTTGCGGCATCGATACCCGCGCGCTCACCGCCTGGATCCGCGACAACGGCGCCCCGAACGCCGTCATCGCCCACGACCCGAACGGCGTCTTCGACATCGATACGCTGAAGGCCGAAGCCAAGGCCTGGAGCGGCCTCGAAGGCCTCGACCTCGCCAAGATCGCCTCCTCCGGCCAGTCCTCGCAGTGGTCGCAGACCCCGTGGATCTGGAACGAAGGCTACGGCGAACTGAAGGCCGAGGACGCCAAGTATCACGTCGTCTGCCTCGACTACGGCGTCAAGCGCAACATCCTGCGCCTGTTTGCCGGCCTAGATTGCAAGGTCACCGTGATGCCGGCAACGACGAGCGCCGAGGAAGTGCTCGCCATGCAGCCCGACGGCATCTTCCTGTCGAACGGCCCGGGTGATCCGGCCGCAACCGGCGAATACGCCGTTCCGGTCATCCAGTCGCTGATCAAGACGGATATCCCGCTCTTCGGCATCTGCCTCGGCCACCAGATGCTGGGCCTGGCGCTCGGCGCCAAGACCGAGAAGATGCACCAGGGCCACCACGGCGCCAACCATCCGGTCAAGGACCACACGACGGGCAAGGTCGAGATCGTCTCGATGAACCACGGCTTCGCGGTCGACACGAAGTCGCTGCCCGAAGGTGTTGAGGAGACTCACGTTTCGCTCTTCGACGGCACGAACTGCGGCCTGCGTGTTTCAGGCAAGCAGATCTTCTCCGTCCAGCATCACCCGGAAGCTTCCCCCGGCCCGCAGGACAGCCACTACCTCTTCCGCCGCTTCATCAACATGGTGCGCGAGAAGAAGGGCGAAGCGGCGCTGGCCGAACGCTGAGCGAATAAACAGACATCAATTAAAGAGAGCGGCGCCGAAGACCACGGCGCCGCTCTTTTCATATTAGGCCTCAGGCATGGTCTTGCCCTCATTTGTTAACAGCAATTTAAGGCCGGCATTTCATGATCCGCACCCAGGCGCGCGCAACGCCGGCCGAAGGTGCCATCGATGCAGGAAAAGAAGCACATAGCCAGTCTCGACGGCTTGCGCGGCATGGCCGCCGCGGCGGTGGTCTTCTCGCACCTCGATCTGATCTTCCCCTCGCTCGCACCCTTCATGATAACAGGTGTCGGGGGCCGGGCCGTGGCGATCTTCTTCGCCCTCAGCGGCTTCCTGATGGCCTATCTCTACGGTGACCGGCCAATCAGCCGCAAGGCAGTGGCCGACTTCCTGGTCAGCCGCTTCTCTCGCATCTATCCGGTCTACCTGGTGGCGGTTCTTGTGGTCGCGGTTCTATCGAGCATTCCTGGCTTCGACTTCATCAACCCGATCCACGGCGGCAAGGAAATCCTGCGCCACGTCCTGCTCCTGGGCTCGACCGGCGTCCTGTGGTCAGTCCCACCGGAGATACAGTTCTATCTGCTCTTTCCGGTGATCTGGCTCTTATTCAGCGACATGAGGCGATACCAGGCAATCGGCGTGGTGCTTGCAGGCCTTTTGGCGCTCGACGCGCTAGACGGCTTCCCCGGCCCCGGCATCCTGCTGGTCTCGAAGCTCGCTTTCTTCCTTCTCGGCGCCACCGTCGGCCGGCTCCAACCGCTACTGAACAACCGGTTGGATGGCATCACTACGGGCATATTGGCGCTGACGCTGCCCTTCTTCATCCTGATATCGAACCACCTGTTTCCCAATGCTGACAACGCCTGGGGGCTGGCGCCCGCCTTCGCCGGCGCGCTCGCGGTTCTTTTGGTGGCGCAGGAGCATCGGATTTCAGCAGCCGTCTTCGCCGCCGCCCCGATGCGCTTTCTCGGCAAGATCAGCTTCTCGCTCTATCTCTTCCACGTGCCGGTGATGTTCCTGATGGGCAATGCCCTGTCATCAACGCTGCCGCTTTACATCGTCGTCCCGGCCGCACTCGCTGCTGCTCTGCTGATCGCCTGGATCAGCTACGAATGCATCGAGACCCCGGCCCGCCGGGCGCTGGTATCGCTCTGGCATCAACGTGGATCGAAGATCCTCGCCAATCCGCAGCCGAATACCCGCAGTTAAGCGACGCCAGGTTTAAACCTCGCGCCGCATCAGGATGTAGAACCGCGCGCAGAGCATCAGCGCGGCCGTGAACAATCCGATCAGGAAGCCGAGCCAGATGCCGATGCCGCCGAGCCCGAGCGGAAACGCCAGCGCCCATGCCAGGAAGAAGCCGATCGGCCAATAGGCGATCAACGCCAGGATCATCGGCACGCGCGCATCCTTCAGCCCGCGCAGCAGGCCGTTGGCGATCGCCTGCAGACCATCGACCAGCTGGAACAGCCCGGCAATCACGATCAGCGGTCCGGCATAGGCAAGCACCTGCGGTGCCTCGGCCGAGTGGGTGTCGAGGAACCAGCCGGCGAAGAAACCGGGCATGATCGCAAAGAGCAGCCCGCCGATAGCCGAGATGACGCAGGCGAGCACCGACACCGACACGGCCGCGCGCACCAGCGCCACGCGATCCCCCTGCCCATGCGCGACGCCGACCCGGACGGTCGCCGCCTGCGACAGGCCGAGCGGGATCATGAAGGCGATCGATGCCCACTGAAGCGCGATGCCATGCGCGGCAAGCTCGATGGTGCCGATCCGGCCCATCAACAGCGACGCCATCGTGAACAGGCTGACTTCGGCAAGGATGGTGACGCTGATCGGCAACCCCAGGCGCACGACTTCGAAGAATGCCTTCCAGTCGGGCCGCCAGAAGCGAACCAGTATCTCGTAGCGCCGTGTCTCCGGCCGGCTCTGGACGTAAGCCAGAATGAAGAAGAACCCTGCCGTCTGCACCAGCACCGAGACGATCGCCGCCCCGCGTAGCCCCATGGCCGGCAGGCCGAAATGGCCGAGCACCAGCGCATAGGCGAAGACGGCGTTCAGCACCAGCATGGCGATCGTGACGTTGAGGATCACGGCCGCCTTGCCGATGGCGCTGACCAGCGCGCGCAGCACGTTGTAGAGCAGGCCCGGCAGCACCGCGAACTGGCCGATGACGATATAGCTATGCGCCAGCGCCGCTACTTCGGGCTTCTGCCCCGCGGCAAGCAAGATGTGCTCGGAATTGAAGAAGGCCGGCAGCATCAGCACCCAGAAGGCGATAACCACCCACAGGCCCATGCGCAGCGATCGGCGCACGCTGACGACGTCGCCACGGCCATAGGCCTGCGCCACCATCGGAATGACGGCGATCGAGAAACCGGAGCCGAATACCAGGATCGTGAACAGAAACTGGCCGGCCAGCACCATCGCCGCCAGATGCTCGGCGCCCAGCCGCCCGACGATCATCACGTCGGTGGTGTTGATACCGAGCTGGGCCAGCTGCGCACCGATCAGCGGCACGCCGAGCGCCAGCGTCGCGCGGATATGCGCGCTCCAACGGTTATCGGTTGTCGGCGCCAGCTTTCGCGCGTCGATCGGCGTGTCCATGACGGTGTCCTGTGAGTTGGTGCAAATAGTCGCAAGGCGCGACAATATGACCAAGGCTCTAACGGAAATGCCGAGGAAGGGACACCGAAAAATATGCAGATGATGAAATATTCATCATCACATCATCAATTCTGATCGATCACTCGGCCGCCTGACCGAGCGCCTTGTCTGTCTTGGAGACACGCACACGCAAAAGAAACACCAAGGTGGCGATGAGGATGAAGAACGCCGCCATCAGGAACGGCGCGCCCGCGAAGGTGACCGGCGCATCCGGCTTGGTGAAATAGCCGAACATCTGCGTGAAGATCAGCGGACCGATGATCGTCGTGATGCTGGAAAGGCTGGTCAGCGCCCCCTGGAGCTCACCTTGCGCCGAGGGCGGCACCTTGCCGGCGGCAATGCTGCGAAGCGGCGGATCGGCGATGTTTTCCATCACGGTCAGCACGATGACCGCATAGACCACCCATCCCTCCCAGGCAAAGGCATAGCCGGTGAGACCGACCACCGAGAAGCAGAGCCCGACCACCGCCGTCTTCCATTCGCCGAGAACGGGCACGATCTTTGGCAGCACAAGCGCCATGACGACGGCGGCCCCGATCCCGTAAATGCCGAGCGAAAGCCCTATCTGGCCCTCGCTCCAATTGTAGCGGTAGCTGGTGACGAACGACCAGACAGCCGGATAGACCGCATGCGCCAGCCAGAACAGGAACATGACGGCAGCGATCGAACCGATGCCGGAATAATTTCGCATCTGCTTCAACGCGCCAAGAGGATTGGCCCGTTTCCACTCGAAACGGCGCCGGTTCTTGGCATCGAGCGTCTCGGGCAGCAGGAAGCAGGCCGCGACGAAATTGAGGAACGACACCGCCGCCGCACCATAAAACGGTACGCGCGGCCCGAACTCGCCGAGGAAGCCGCCGATGACGGGACCGACGGTAAAGCCGACGCCAAACGCGATGCCGATGAGGCCGAAATTCTTGGCGCGGTTCTCTTCGTTGCTGATGTCGGCGATATAGGCCGAACAGGTCGCGAAGCTGCCACCGCTCAAGCCCGCCAGCATGCGCCCGATGAACAGCATCCAGAAGCTGGTCGCCACCGCGCAGATGAGATTGTCGATCGCGAAGGTCAAAACCGAGAGCAGCAGCACCGGCCGCCGCCCGAAGCGATCGCTCAGATTGCCGAGCAACGGCGCGAACAGGAACTGCATGCCGGCATAGACGACGAGCAGCCAGCCGCCATCGAGCGCCGCATCGCTGACGGAACCGCCGGTGAGTTGCTCCAGATAAACAGGAAGCACCGGCATGATGATGGCGATCCCGATCACGTCGAGAAAAAGGATCATGAAGACGAGGAACAGTCCACGGCGGACGAATTTTGGATCAAGCATGCTGCATCTCTAAATCAGTACGTGTTCCAGAGGACGATCTCGTCCGCCGCTATGCTACATAGCCGGGAGAATGGAAACAATACGTGAACATTTCAATTGTTTTGATAGGCTAAAGACTTATATTGATAGACAACAGGAACAAATAGTGGACTTCGGGACCTTCTATTACTCCGCCTTTATGAAGTCGATAAAGGCCCGCAACGCCGCCGGCATGTGGCGACGGCTGGCGTAATAGAGGAGCGGTCCGGAAAACTCCGTCACCCACTCCTCCAAAATGAGCTCCAGCCGCCCGGCCTCAACCTCGGGCATGACCACCTCCTCGAAGGTGCGCATGATGCCGAGGCCGGCAACCGCAGCTCCCACCTCGATCTCCAGCGCATTGGCCGACACCTGCCCCGTCGGCGTGATCATCAGCGTTTCGCCATCGCGATCGAACTCCCAAGGCGTCGCGCTCGTGCCGCTCCGGAACCGGTGGATGATGCAATCGTGGTCGATGAGATCGCGCGGATGCTTCGGCACGCCGCGCCGCTTGAGATAATCGGACGACGCAGCCGTCACATAGCGCTGCCGGCGCGGACCGATGGGCACGGCGATCATGTCGCGCTCCAGCCGCTCGTCGTAGCGAATGCCCGCATCATAGCCGGCACCAAGCACATCGATGAAGCTGTCCTCGCCGATCACCTCGATCCGCACCTTGGGATAGGCCTTCAGAAAACGGTTGATGATATCTGACAGGAAGGAGCGCGCCGCAATCGTCGGCACGTTGAGCCTGAGCGTGCCGGATGGCCCCTCGCGGAAGCTGTCGAGTTGCCCGAGCGCGGACGCGACCTCCCCCAGCGCCGGCGCCAGCCTTTCGAGAAGCCGCTGCCCGGCCTCCGTCGGCGTCACGCTGCGTGTCGTCCGGTTGAGAAGCCGCACACCCAGCCGTTCCTCGAGCCGCCGCAGCGAATCGCTGAGCGACGAGGCCGAAACGCCCCGCTTGCGCGCCACCGCGCGAAAGCTTCTCTCCGTCGCGATTGCCGTGAAGGCATCGAGGTCGCTGAGTGGAAGATCATCCATTGTGCATTTTCCCGCACGATCGGCTCAAATTGAGCCGAACTATCGCACAAGGATGCACAAGACGAAAGCCGGTGAACGCGGTCCCGGAGACGGGACCTGCAACCGTCAGACTGGACCGGAGAAGGTGTCGCAGGCCTGCATCTGGCCGGTGTCGAAGCCGCGCTTGAACCATTTCACGCGCTGCGCCGAAGTGCCGTGGTTGAAGCTCTCGGGCACGACATAGCCCTGGCTGCGCTTCTGCAGCGTATCGTCGCCGATCTGCTGCGCAGCGTTCAGCGCCTCCTCGAGGTCGCCCGCTTCGAGAATACCCTTCTGCTGGGTGAACTTGCCCCAGATCCCGGCGAAGCAATCGGCCTGCAGCTCAACGCGCACCGACATCTTGTTGGCGTCGGCCTCGCTCATGCGCTGGCGCGCTTCGTTGAACTTCGGCAGGATGCCGAGCAGGTTCTGCACGTGATGGCCGACCTCGTGCGAGACGACATAGGCCTCGGCGAAATCGCCCGACGCGCCGAACTTGCGGCTAAGCTCGTTGAAGAAAGCGGTGTCGAGATAGACCTTGCGGTCCTGCGGGCAATAGAACGGCCCCGTCGCGGCGGATGCAAAGCCGCAACCCGACTGCGTCTGGCCTGAAAACAGCACCAGCTTTGGATCCTCGTATTCACGCCCCATCGATTGGAAGATGCCCTGCCACGTATCCTCGGTCTCGGCTAGCACCGTGCGCACGAAGGCGGTCATCTCGTCATTGGCGGGTGTCTGGCTGCCGCCGGACTGGCTCTGCTCGTAACCCGGCCCACTCGACATGCCGCCATCCATCACCTGCAGGAGGTCGATGCCCATGGCCTTGAAGATCAGATAGAGCACGACGAGGAAGATGATGGTGCCGATGCTGAGCCCGCCACCGCGCCGGCCCATGCCGCCGCCGGACGGGAAGCTGAAGCCGCCCCCTCGTCCCAATCCACCCATGGAAGGATCACCGCGACGATCCTCGATGTTGTCGGACTGACGCCGGCCTTTCCATTCCATGATGATCTCCCCGCAGAGACTGCTTGCTCTCTCATCCCTTATATATCCGGGGGAATGGGAAATTCCAGCCGATTTCAACTGCGCTCACGCGCCCTTCGCGGCCGCGACAAGCGCTTGACGCGCGCCTTACTTTCGCTCCTTCTGAACGAGGGAGATATCGGAGGAGAACTGGCATGAAGGCAGTGCGGCTGGAAGCAATCGGGAAACTCTCTTTCAGCGAGGTGGAAAAGCCATGGCCCGGCGCCGGCGAGCTGCTGGTCCGCGTCGAGGCCTGCGGCATCTGCGGTACCGACAGGCACCTGCTTCATGGGGAGTTTCCATCCCGCCCGCCGATCACGCTCGGCCACGAATTTACCGGTATCGTCGAGGAAATCGGCCCCGCCGTCAGCGGTTTTCGCGAGGGCATGCGCATCACCGGCGACCCGAACATCTCCTGCGGGCATTGCGACCAGTGCCAGCGCGGCCGCGTCAATCTTTGCCGCAACCTCCAGGCAATCGGCATCAGCCGCGACGGCGGCTTAGCGGAGTATGTGATCGTCCCGCAAAAGCAGGCCTTCGCCCTGCCCGACGACCTCGATCCCGTCCACGGCGCCTTCTGCGAACCACTCGCCTGCTGCCTGCACGGTGTCGATCTGGCCGAGATCCGGACCGGCTCGTCTGTGGTCGTATTGGGCGGCGGCGTCATCGGGCTGCTGGTCGTGCAACTCGCGCGCCTTGCCGGCGCCACCAACGTTGTGGTCGTCACCCGCAGCGCCGACAAGCGGCGGCTGGCCGAAAGCCTCGGCGCGACAATGACCGCAGACCCTGGCGATGGCGACATCATCAAACACATCACCGCGCCGGATGGTCTGCTGCCGGGCGGCGCCGATGTCGTCATCGAATGCGCCGGCGTCGCCGAGACCGTTGAGCAGGCCCCTGCCCTTGCCCGTCATGGCGGCACGGTCGTGATTCTCGGCGTCATGCCGCAGGGCGCGAAAGTGTCGATCGAGCCCTTCGACCTGCTGTTTCGCGAAATCAGGCTGATCGGCTCCTTCATCAACCCCTTCACCCACAGGCGCGCCGCAGATCTGGTTGCCTCGGGCGTTATCAAGGTGGAGCCCCTGATATCGCGCCGTATCGGGCTTGCCGAAGCAGTGGAAGCGATCAGCAATCCGGCCCGTCCGGGCGAGATTCGAGCGCTCGTTTTGCCAGGTCTTGGCTAGCCCCTTCCGATTCCTGTCGATTCCGAAAATTATGGGGTTCCGTTCACGGATACATTTGCCTATAAGCCGCTTCTAGCCTGAAAAGACCATCATATGCGCGACCCGGCCGGTGCCTCCCACCCTGGCCGGCTTTCTGCGCAGCTAGGAAACGGAAAAAAGCCCATGCCGAAGCGCCAAGACATCAAATCGATCCTCATCATCGGCGCAGGACCGATCGTCATTGGCCAGGCATGTGAATTCGACTATTCCGGCACCCAGGCCTGCAAGGCGCTGAAGGAGGAAGGCTACCGCGTCATCCTCGTCAACTCCAACCCGGCAACGATCATGACCGACCCGGGCCTCGCCGACGCAACCTACGTCGAGCCGATCACGCCCGAAGTGGTCGCCAAGATCATCGCCAAGGAGCGCCCCGACGCGCTGCTCCCGACGATGGGCGGCCAGACCGCGCTCAACACCGCGCTTTCCTTGAAGCGCATGGGCGTTCTCGATCGCTACAATGTCGAGATGATCGGCGCCAAGCCGGCCGCCATCGACATGGCCGAAGACCGCGCCCTCTTCCGCGAAGCCATGGACCGCATCGGTCTCGAAACCCCGCGCTCGATGCTCGCCAATGCCACCGACATCAAGGATGCCGACCGCAAGACGCATGAGGCAGAGCGCAACAAGCTGAAGGAAAGCCTCTCGGGTGCCGAACTCGACAAGGCGCTCGACGCGCTGGAAAACCAGTGGAACCTCGGCGAGACCGATCGCAAGCAGCGCTACATCAGCCACGCCATGGCGATTGCCGCCCAGGCGATCGACGTCGTCGGTCTGCCCGCCATCATCCGCCCCTCCTTCACCATGGGCGGCACCGGCGGCGGCATTGCCTATAACCGCTCGGAGTTCTTCGAAATCATCGGCGGCGGCCTCGATGCCTCGCCGACGACGGAAGTCCTGATCGAGGAATCGGTTCTCGGCTGGAAGGAATATGAAATGGAAGTCGTCCGCGACAAGGCGGACAACTGCATCATCATCTGCTCGATCGAAAACATCGACCCGATGGGCGTCCACACGGGCGACTCGATCACCGTCGCGCCGGCGCTCACGCTGACCGACAAGGAATACCAGATGATGCGCAACGCCTCGATCGCGGTTCTGCGCGAGATCGGCGTTGAAACCGGCGGCTCGAACGTCCAGTTCGCCGTCAACCCGAAGGACGGCCGCCTCGTCGTCATCGAAATGAACCCGCGCGTCTCGCGCTCGTCGGCTCTCGCATCGAAGGCCACCGGCTTCCCGATCGCCAAGGTCGCCGCCAAGCTCGCCATCGGTTACACGCTCGACGAACTCGACAACGACATCACCGGCGGCGCGACCCCTGCCTCGTTCGAACCGTCGATCGACTACGTCGTCACCAAGATCCCGCGCTTCGCATTCGAAAAATTCCCGGGCGCCTCGCCGGTTCTGACCACCGCGATGAAGTCGGTCGGTGAAGTCATGGCGATCGGCCGCACCTTCGCCGAATCGCTGCAGAAGGCGCTGCGCGGTCTCGAGACGGGCCTCACCGGCCTCGACGAGATCGAAATCCCAGGCGTCGAGGAAGGCGAAGGCAGCCAGAACGCCATCCGCGCCGCCATCGGCACGCCGACGCCGGATCGCCTGCGCATGGTCGCTCAGGCGCTGCGCATGGGCATGAGCCCCGAGGAAGTGCACGAAGGCTGCAAGATCGACCCGTGGTTCATCGCCCAGTTCAAGGCGATCATCGACATGGAAGCCCGTATTCGCGAACACGGCCTGCCCACCGACGCCGCAAACCTGCGCACGCTGAAGGCCATGGGCTTCTCCGACGCTCGCCTGGCAACGCTTTCGGGCAAGCGCCCGAAGGAAGTGGCCGAGCTGCGCAACTCGCTGAACGTCCGCCCGGTCTTCAAGCGCATCGACACCTGCGCCGCCGAATTCGCTTCGCCCACCGCCTACATGTATTCGAGCTACGAGACGCCCTTCGTCGGCGCCGCCCGCTCGGAAGCCGAGATCTCCGACCGCAAGAAGGTCGTCATCCTCGGCGGCGGTCCGAACCGTATCGGCCAGGGCATCGAGTTCGATTACTGCTGCTGCCATGCCGCGTTCGCTCTGCGTGACGCCGGCTATGAAGCCATCATGATCAACTGCAACCCGGAAACGGTCTCGACCGACTACGATACCTCCGATCGCCTCTACTTCGAACCGCTGACGGCCGAAGACGTGATCGAGATCCTGCGCGCCGAGCAGGAAAAGGGCGAAGTCGTCGGCGTCATCGTGCAGTTCGGCGGCCAGACCCCGCTGAAGCTTGCCGAAGCACTCGAGAAGAACGGCATCCCGATCCTTGGCACCGCGCCTGACATGATCGACCTTGCCGAAGACCGCGATCGCTTCCAGAAGCTCCTGATCAAGCTCGACCTGACGCAGCCGAACAACGGCATCGCCTATTCGGTCGAACAGGCCCGCCTGGTCGCGACCGAAATCGGCTTCCCGCTGGTCGTTCGCCCGTCCTACGTTCTGGGTGGCCGCGCCATGCAGATCATCCACAACGAGAGCATGCTGCAGACCTACCTGCTCGACACCGTTCCGGAACTGGTGCCTGAGGACATCAAGCAGCGCTACCCGAACGACAAGACCGGCCAGATCAACACCCTGCTCGGCAAGAACCCGCTGCTCTTCGACAGCTACCTGTCGAACGCCATCGAAGTCGACGTCGACTGCCTCTCCGACGGCAAGGACGCCTTCATCGCCGGCATCATGGAGCACATCGAGGAAGCCGGCATTCACTCCGGTGACTCGGCCTGCTCGCTGCCCCCTCGTACGCTCTCGCCCGAGATGATCGACGAGCTCGAGCGCCAGGCGAAGTCGATGGCCAAGGCTCTCAACGTCGTCGGCCTGATGAACGTCCAGTTCGCCATCAAGGACGGCACCGTCTACGTGCTGGAAGTGAACCCGCGCGCCTCGCGTACCGTTCCCTTCGTCGCCAAGGCCATCGGCGCCCCGATCGCAAAGATCGCCGCCCGCGCCATGGCCGGCGAAAAGCTCGATCCGCTGTTTGCCGCCTATGGCGAAAAGCCGGACCCGCGCAACCTGAAGCACATCGCCGTCAAGGAAGCCGTCTTCCCGTTCGCCCGCTTCCCCGGCGTCGACACGCTGCTCGGCCCGGAAATGCGCTCGACCGGCGAAGTCATCGGCCTCGACACCGATTTCGCGCTGGCCTTCGCCAAGTCGCAGCTCGGCGCCAGCGTCGAACTGCCGCGTGACGGAACGGTCTTCGTATCGGTGCGCGACGACGACAAGCCGCGCGTCCTTCCCGCGATCCGCATGCTGGTCGAACAGGGCTTCAAGGTTCTGGCCACCGGCGGCACCGCCCGCTTCCTCGCCGAAAACGGCATCGAGGCCGTGAAGATCAACAAGGTGCTCGAGGGCCGTCCGCACATCGAGGACGCCATCCGCAACCGTCAGGTCCAGCTGGTCATCAACACGACCGATAGCAACAAGGCGATCTCCGACTCCAAGTCGCTGCGTCGCGCGACGCTGATGCAGAAGGTGCCTTATTACACCACCATGGCCGGCGCCGAGGCAGCCGCCCAGGCAATCAAGGCGCTGAAGGCCGGCAACCTCGAGGTTCGCCCGCTGCAGAGCTACTTCGCCTAAGATATCAAGGCCGGCCGTGACACTTCACGGCCGGCTTTTTCGTCGCGCTCCGACCACTGCCGCGACACGCCGAAGTGTCGCAAAACGCGACAATCCACCTGAGATTTCAAACGCTTCGCGATCATGTTACGATATCCTCACACGTGAGGGGCATCGATGGGCAAGAATATCGTCATTCTGTTCGATGGCACGTCGAACGAAATCTCGGCCGACCGCACCAATATTCTGAGGCTATTCGGCGTTCTCGACCGCAGCGACAAGCAGATCGTCTACTACGATCCCGGCGTCGGTACCTTCGGCGCCGCCAATGCCTGGTCGAACGCCTACCGCAAGACGGTCGAACTCTGGGGCTTGGCCACCGGCTGGGGCCTCGACCAGAACGTCAAGGAGGCCTATCGCTTCCTCGTCGACAATTACGAGCCCGGCGAACCGGGGGACGATCAGGAATATCGGGATCGCGACAACATCTACATTTTCGGTTTCAGCCGCGGCGCCTATACGGCGCGAGTGTTGGCGGGCTTCGTCCATTCGCTCGGGCTGATGAGCAAGTACCACGTCAATCTGATCGACTACGCCTACAACACCTACAAGGGCATCTCCGAAAGCGAGCAGCAGCAGGGCGGAGCGGATGCCGCCGATGTCGATTGGGATGCCCCCTCGGCCTTCAAGACCATGCGCCTCTACGAGCGCACGCTGAAGACCGACCGCCCGCCGATCAAGCTGCTCGGCCTCTTCGACACAGTGTCCTCGGTCATTGTCTGGGGCAAATGGCGCCCGCAACTCCTGACGCTTCCCTTCACCGATCGAAATCCGAGCGTCGAAGTGGTGCGCCACGCGCTCGCCATCGACGAGCGGCGAACCATGTTCAATCCGCTGCCATGGCGGCCGGGACAGGACTACTGGGGCGGCCCCTTCAAGCCGCCCGTCCCGCCTCCGCAGAATGTGAAGGAAGTCTGGTTCTCCGGTGTTCATGGCGATATCGGCGGCGGATATCCGGAAGCGGAGAGTGCCGCGATCAAGATACCGCTCGCCTGGATGATCGCCGAGACCCGAAGCACCGGCCTCATCTACAATAACGACGCGGTCAACGAACTCGTCCATGGCGACAACCCGACGAAGAGCTATGTTCGGCCGGCCCCAACGGCACCGCTGCACGACTCCATGAACTGGGCTTGGAAACTGCTCGAATATGTGCCGAGGCGTGTGCCGATCACCTCTTGGCGCAAGCGCGGCGACACGACGCGCATCTACCTGCCGCTGGCCGACCGCCGCTTCATCCCCGACGGCGCCTCGCTGCACCAATCCGTCATCGACCGATTGTCGTCGTCGACGGCACCGCCCTACGCCCCGCCGAACCTGCCGCTACGCTTCGAGACCGAGCCCTGGAGCAACGACGGCCCGCCGCCATCAGAAGATTCGGAGGTCGTTCCGGTCACTCCGGCCGCTTGAAATAGGCCTCAAGCCGGTAGCCGTCAGGGTCGATGACAAAGGCCGCATAATAAAACTGGCTGTAATCCGGCCGCACGCCCGGCGCACCATTATCGGTTCCGCCATTGGCAAGGCCTGCCGCATAAAACGCATCGACGGACTCTTCCGACGGCGCGACGAAGCAGAAATGCAGCCCCGACTCCATGTCGGGCGTCACGGGCCGCGCTACTTCACCGACCCACAGCCCCACCCGATCAGCGCCATAGCCGCTGACATTGCCGAAATTCGTCAGCCGCTCATAGCCGAGCGGCGCCAGCGCGGCATCATAGAACGCCTGCGACTTCTCAAGGCTCTTCACACCAATCGACACATGATCGAACATAAACGGTCTCCAGATTGCGTTCACGGCAACGCTACAACATTCGTGCCGAAGCGCCATGGCAATTCGCAACGCGAGCGATCGTCAGGCCGCCATCCCGGCCATCAGCTCGCGCACCCGCACCATATCCGCCCGAAACAACGCCATCTCCTCCGCCTTCAGCCGCTCGTCGGGAATGCGCAGCAGATAAGACGGGTGGACGGTGACGAACAGTATTCGCTCTTTCCCCATCCTGATCGGCTGCCCCCTGATATCCGCCAGCTTGTGCTTCGTATCTGTCAGCGCCGTCAGCGCGGTGGCGCCCATGGCAACGATCAGCTTCGGCTTGATGAGTTCGATCTCCAGGTTGAGCCACCAGCGGCAATGCGTGACCTCGCCCATGTTCGGCCGCTGGTGAATGCGGCGCTTGCCGCGCGGCTCGTATTTGAAGTGCTTCACCGCATTGGTCACATAGACCGACTGCCGGTCGATCCCCGCCTCGACGACCACCTGGTCGAACACCTTGCCTGCAGGCCCGACAAACGGCCGCCCGGCGAGATCTTCCTGATCTCCAGGCTGCTCGCCGACGAACATAACGTTCGCAGTCTCAGGCCCCTCGCCGAACACCGTCTGCGTCGCCTTCTCGTGCAGCGGACAGCGCGTGCAGACGGCGGCCTCCTCGCGCAGCGCTGCCAGCGTGCCCACCGGCGCCCTTGGTGCTGCGGGCACGCGGCGCGCGGCTTCCTGCAGCCGGTCGTGAAACGGCAGCGGTTCGCTCGCCTGGCGTTTCGCCATCGCGAGAACCTTGCGTTCCGCATCGGCGATCATCCCGGGAATGAGATCGGCCTCGGGCAGGTTCTTCCAGTATTTCTTCGGCATCTCCGCCTGCATCGCCTTCACCTTGAGGCGGGCCGGATTGAAGATATTGGCATAATAGGTCCGCCACAGCTGGTCGGCCGGATCGGTGAGATCGGGCTTCTCGCACGGATCATGGCTGACGGTCAGCTTCTCTCCGTCCCACGCGGCCGAGCCTTTCGGCGTCGCGATCACCCAGTCCATGTCGTTGAACCGCTTCTGGAAGAACGGCGCCTTGCGGGCGACGATGTGATGATCCGGCTCGAACCACGCAAGAAACTTCCGCCGCCCGTTGAGCGAAATCCCCGAGCCCACCTCCTTGAAGCGCACAAAGGCGGTCATCTTGTGGGCGTCGCGGCGCACGCTCTTGTCCATCGCCCGCGCCCGCGCAACATCCTCATCCGAGGCAACGTCGAGCAGCGACCGATCACTCTGCAGCCGCCAGAGCAGGCGGTAGAGCAGATAGAAGCGCATCGGATCGCTGTGACAAATCACTGCTTCCGCCAGCCCGATAAAGGCGGGCGGCACCGTCAGCGGCTTGGAAGCATCGAGCGCCGACAGCTTCGGCGAGGTTTCGGGCGCGGCAAACAGATCCGTCTCGCGATACCGCTCCCGCCAATCGATCTCCTCAGGCGCAACACCCGAGGCAGCCAGCCGCCGCGCCGCGTCCCGCCACTCGGCCAATTCTCCCCGGCCCTCCAGCAACACGGTAATCATCACAGCAACGACAATTGTTCCGGCTTCGGCTCGAACATCGCCCTCAGATCCGGCCGGTCGATCAGTCGGCGCGGCGACCAGCCCTCGGCCGAAATGAACGCCTGCACCTTCTTGATCGACACGCCAAGCCGCGTCAGATCCTCGATCCGGAGCCGTCTAAAGCGTCGCGCCGAGAGGATGGATTTCACCGTCTTCGTCCCCAGTCCCGGCACCCGAAGCAGGGTCTCGCACGGCGCCTTGTTGATGTCGACGGGGAAATCGTTGCGATTGCCGAGTGCCCAGGCAAGCTTCGGATCGAGATTGAGGTCGAGCATGCCACCCTCCTGCGAGGACGTAATCTCGTCGATCCCGAAGCCATAGAAGCGATAGAGCCAGTCGGCCTGGTAGAGCCGGTGCTCGCGCATCAGCGGCGGCTTGATCAGCGGCAGGTTCTTCGACGAGTCGGGAATAGGGCTGAAGGCCGAGTAGTAGACGCGCCGCAGCCCGTAGCTTCCGTAAAGCTGCGCGCTGGTCCCGAGAATGGTCGCGTCGTTGGCCCCGTCGGCCCCAACGATCATCTGCGTACTCTGCCCGCCAGGCACGAAACGCTTGCGCCGCTTGGTCTGCAGCGTCGGCTCGGACGCGGCCTCGATCTTCAATCTCAAATCGCCCATCGAGCGACGAATGCTGGCCGGTTTCTTCTCCGGCGCCAGCTGCGCGATGCCGCGATCGGTCGGCAGCTCGATGTTGAGCGACAGACGGTCGGCATAGAGCCCGGCTTCCTCGATCAGATGCGGCGAGGCCTCGGGAATGGATTTCAGATGGATGTAGCCCCGGAAGTTATGCGTCGTGCGCAACTCGCGCACGATCCGCACCATCTCCTCCATCGTGTGGTCGGAGGAGCGGATGATCCCGGACGACAGGAACAGCCCCTCGATATAATTGCGCCGATAAAACTCCAGCGTCAGCCAGATAACCTCCTCCGGCGTGAACCGTGCCCGCTCCACATTGCTGGACGAGCGGTTGATGCAATAGGCGCAGTCGTAGATGCAGAAGTTGGTGAGCAGGATCTTCAGCAGCGAAATGCATCGTCCATCCGGCGCATAGGCGTGGCAGATGCCGGCGCCTTCGGTCGAACCAAGCCCACCGCTCTTGCCGGAATCGCGCTTGGTGGTTCCGCTGGAGGCGCAGGAGGCGTCATATTTGGCCGCGTCCGAGAGGATGGCCAACCGCTCTTCAAGTGACTTCTTCATGCCTATGTTCACTATATGTTCTATCGCTAACAGTCAAGAAAAGCCGCTATAGATTGATGTTTTTCAAGTTTGACGCGAAAAGCCATAAGGGGTTGCAAGTCGCTTCATCGAATTCTCTGGAAATCGACGGAGGCAATCTGCTATAAACGAAGCAGATAGAGTTTTTGCATGGTTCCGAAGTTCCCCTTCGGGACCTGTTTTCTTTTGTGTCTCTGCCTAGCCGACACAAAGACTGAAGGACAAGAAAATGGTTGATAAGGTACCGATGACGCAGGGTGGTTTCGTCAAGCTGCAGGAAGAGCTGCGCTGGCGTCAGCAGGAAGAACGCCCGCGAATCATCGAGGCGATTGCCGAGGCCCGTGCACACGGCGACCTCTCGGAAAACGCCGAGTACCATGCCGCCAAGGAAGCACAGAGCCACAACGAAGGCCGCATCGGCGAGCTCGAGGATCTGACGGCGCGCGCCGAGGTCATCGACCTCTCCAAGATGTCCGGCAGCACGATCAAGTTCGGCGCCAAGGTGAAGCTCGTCGACGAGGACACCGAGGAAGAAAAGACCTACCAGATCGTCGGCGACCAGGAAGCCGACGTGAAGGCCGGCCGCATCTCCATCTCCTCCCCGATCGCCCGCGCGCTGATCGGCAAGGAAGTCGGCGATTCCATCGAGGTCAACGCGCCCGGCGGCTCCAAGGCTTACGAAGTTCTGGCCATCACCTGGGGCTGAGGACCTTGGCGGATCGCGGCCGATCGCACATCGTCGATATCGCTGACGTCGAAATCATAGCGCCGAACTTCAAGAAGCGTCTGTCAGGCGTCACCTCGACGATCATCCAGCTTATCCCGGTCCAGCGGGCGCTCGGTCAGAAGATCGCAGCGCTCGGGCCGGGCCTGCCGGCATCGATCCCGCATATCCGTTTCCGCGACCTTTTGAGACTGTGGCGCGCGCCCTCGACCCGACCCTTCCGCGTCTGGCATGCCCGCCGCAACATCGAGATGCTCCCTGCCCTGATCATGCGCGACATCCTGCGCATGAAGCTGAAGATCGTCTTCACTTCCGCTTCGCAGCGCAAGCACAGCGGCTGGACGAAGTTTCTTGTCTCGAAGATGGACGCGGTGATCGCGACCTCGGGCAAGACGGCGAACTATCTGGAAGTCCCGAGCACCGTTATCCTTCACGGCATCGACACCGCCCGCTTCTCGCCGCCATCCGACAAGGCGCAGGCCAAGCGCGAATGCGGCCTCGACCCGGACAAGAAGATCGCCGGCTGCTTCGGCCGCGTCCGCCACCAGAAGGGCACCGACCTCTTCGTCGATACCATGCTGCGGCTTCTCCCCGATCATCCCGAGTGGAGCGCCATCATCGCCGGCCGCGCCACGGCCCAGCATGTGGAGTTCGAAAACGGCCTGAAGGCCAAGGTCGCCGCCGCCGGCCTCTCAGACCGCATTCTCTTCGTCGGCGAGCACACCAATATCAACGACTGGTACCGCGCGCTCGATCTCTTCGTCGCGCCGCAGCGATGGGAAGGCTTCGGCCTGACGCCGCTTGAAGCCATGGCCTCGGGCGTGCCTGTCGTGGCAACCGATGTCGGCGCTTTTCCCGAGATCGTCACCACGGGCGACCAAGGCGCAGGCATGCTCATTGCCCGCGACGATCTCGATGCGATGGCAAAGGCAGTTTCGGAACTCATGGATGATGAAAACCGCCTGGCACGGCTCGCCGCCAATGCCCAGACGCATGTCATGGAAAACTTCCGCATCGAAGGCGAAGCCACGAAGCTGAAGGCCGTCTACGACAGCCTCGGCTGAGACAGATCAGACTTCAGTCAATCCGAGCTTCTTGATCTGGCGGATCGTCAGCATGGTGCGCACCGTGTCGACATGCTCGTTGGCGGTCAGCACCTCGATGACGAAGTCCTGGAACCGCGTCAGGTTTTCGGCCACGCAATGCAGCAGGAAATCGCTATCGCCCGACACCATCCAGGCTTGGCGCACCAGCGGCCACTGTGTCGTCGCAGCCGCGAACGCCTTGAGATTGGCTTCCGACTGATGCTTGAGACCGACCATACAGAATGCGACGAGATCGAAGCCCAGCTTCGGGCTGTTCAGCATCGCGTGGTAGCCTTCGATAACGCCGGACTCTTCCAGCTTGCGCACACGCCGAAGACAGGGCGGCGCCGAGATGCCGACCCGGTCGGCGAGCTCGACGTTGGTCATGCGGCCATCCGCCTGCAGCTCACGCAAGATCTTGATATCGATGGCGTCCAGTTCAGCGCGAACCAAGCGAGTGCCTTTCTTTAAATTCCCGAATCCAGCTTCTATATAAAGCGGCACAATACGCAAGAATCTTTCCCTGACATGACGGAATCTTGCACATCCACACCGAATGCCTTGTTGGTAACGCAAGGCTGCCCTTGAATAAAAGCATTGGTCGTTCATAAATAACGCATGGACGCGTGATGGCCGCATTCGCCTAATATCCAGCGCGTCCAGCCAGTTGAAAGGAAGTCTCATGTCCGCCCGCCACACCAAGGTGCTCATCATCGGTTCCGGCCCCGCCGGCTATACCGCTGCCGTCTATGCGGCGCGCGCGATGCTGAAGCCGGTCCTGATTGCAGGGATGGAGCAAGGCGGACAGCTGATGATCACCACCGACGTCGAGAATTATCCGGGCTTCGCCGATCCGATCCAGGGCCCCTGGCTGATGGACCAGATGCTGCAGCAGGCCAAGCACGTCGGCGCCGAGATCGTCAACGACATCGTCACCGAAGTCGAGATGAACCAGCGCCCCTTCGTCGCCCGCACCGATAGCGGCCAGGTCTGGACCGCCGATACGCTGATCATCGCCACCGGCGCCAAGGCCAAGTGGCTCGGCATCGAGAGCGAGCAGACCTTCCAGGGCTTCGGCGTCTCCGCCTGCGCCACCTGCGACGGCTTCTTCTATCGCAACAAGGACGTGATCGTGGTCGGCGGCGGCAACTCGGCCGTCGAGGAAGCGCTGTATCTCTCGAACATCGCCAAGACCGTGACCGTCGTTCACCGCCGCGATAGCTTCCGCTCGGAAAAGATCCTGCAGGAACGCATCTTCGCCAAGGAGAACGTCAAGATCCTCTGGAACACCGAGATCGCCGAAATCACCGGCGCGCCGGCCAAGCCGCCGATGCCGCCGTCCGTATCGGGCGTTCGCCTGCGCGACACGCGCACCGGCACTGTTGCCGACCACACGATCGACGGTGTCTTCGTGGCGATCGGCCATGCGCCGGCAACCGAGCTCTTCAAGGGCAAGCTGAAGCTGAAGGACAACGGCTACCTCTGGACCGCGCCGGATTCGACCGCGACCTCGGTCGAGGGCGTCTACGCGGCCGGCGATGTCACCGACGACACCTTCCGCCAGGCGATCACCGCCGCCGGCATGGGCTGCATGGCAGCGCTCGAGGCCGAACGTTATCTCACGGGCCAGCTGCCCGTCGCCGTAGCTGCGGAGTAATATCGGCATGAGGGGTGGTGGAATGCCGTTGGACTGGGACAAGCTGCGTATTTTCCACGCAGCTGCCGAAGCCGGTTCGTTCACGCACGCGGCCGACAAGCTGCATCTGTCCCAATCCGCGATCAGCCGTCAGGTGAGCGCGCTGGAGCAGGACGTCGGCACCAAGCTCTTCCACCGCCACGCCCGCGGCCTCATCCTCACAGAACAGGGCGAGCTGCTCTACCGCACCGCCCATGACGTGCTCCTGAAGCTCGAAACCGTGAAGATGCAGCTCACCGAGACGACGGAAACACCGTCGGGCAAGCTGCGCGTCACCACCACGGTCGGTCTCGGCCAGGGCTGGCTCACGGACAAGATCCAGGAGTTCATGCAGCTCTATCCGGATGTCCAGATCCAGCTCATCCTCGACAACGAGGAAGTGGATGTGAACATGCGCTACGCCGATTGCGCGATTCGCCTGCGCCAGCCGCAGCAATCCGATCTCATCCAGCGCAAGCTGTTCACCGTGCACATGCACGTCTACGCGGCCCCCTCCTATATCAACCGATATGGCGAGCCGCAGGCGGTCGAGGATCTCGACAACCACCGAATCATCACCTTCGGTGAACCGGCGCCGAACTATCTGCTCGACGTGAACTGGCTCGAAATCGCCGGCCGCTCGTCCGACAACAAGCGCATTCCGCATCTTCAGATCAACAGCCAGACCTCGATCAAGCGCGCCTGCCTGCTCGGCATGGGCGTCGCCTGCCTGCCCGACTATATCGTCGGCCGCGACCCGGGCCTGATTCAGCTGCCGATCAACGCCGACGTGCCGTCCTTCGACACCTATTTCTGCTATCCCGACGAAATGAAGAACGCCGCCAAGCTCAAGGCCTTCCGCGACTTCATCGTCAGCAAGGCCAGAAACTGGAGTTTCTAACTGTTTTTACGGCGAAATTCGCAGCCGTGCAGTTCACGCATGTCTGACATGCACAAAAATTGGTTGCCGGCTGCACATTAAAACACCATATCAACCTCAGCTGATGCACACGGTGGCTTTTCCTCCCAGTTCCACCGCATTAGCTGTTCCCCTCTGGAGGTTTAGACCTTCATACCTATAAAGGGCCCCGAGCTTTCGGTGGCCCTCTTTTTTTGCTTTGATTTGCCCTAATTTTCCGCATCGCAGCATAAAATGCTGCATTGCATAGCAGGCATGCGCAAACGGGCATTGAAATCTGCCCGCCAAAGCATCATATCGCACTCAGTTGATGCACATGGCGGTTCTCTCCCAGTGCCGCTGCATTAGCTGTTCCCCTCTGGAGGTTGAATAACCTTCACACCTTAAAGGGCCCCGTTCATTCGGTGGCCCTCTTTTTTTGCTTAAAATTTAACCACGGAAAAAATCGCACGCGCCGTTCGTGCATGCCTTGAACATCGAAAACCGTCGATCCATATATCGATCAGAAACGATTTATGGTTCGGCAAACGACGATGGACAACGACGAAATCCTGAAAGCGATATCCCATCCCAAGCGGATGGAGATTCTGAACTGGCTGAAGAATCCCGAAGAGCATTTCTCTTCGCAGGAGCACCCGCTGGAA
Source organism: Rhizobium sp. 16-449-1b (assembly GCF_017741935.1). Classification (GTDB taxonomy): domain Bacteria; phylum Pseudomonadota; class Alphaproteobacteria; order Rhizobiales; family Rhizobiaceae; genus Rhizobium. The sequence goes on from NZ_JAGHMH010000018.1 coordinate 82,005, forward strand.
ATGGGTGTCTGCGCCAGCCAGTTCGAACGCTGCGGCCTCTCCCAATCGACCGTCTCCGCCCATCTGGGCACGCTCAGCCGTGCCAACCTCGTGACCACGCGCCGCGTCGGCCAGTGGATCTTCTACAAGCGCAACGAAGAAACCATCGCTGCCTTCCTCAAGCAACTGGCACAGGATCTCTAGACATGCCCCTCGCCCTCCTCGTCCTGGCGCTCAGCGCTTTTGCGATCGGCACGACCGAATTCGTCATCATGGGCCTGCTGCCCGAAGTCGCCACCGACCTTGCAGTGACGATCCCGCAGGCCGGCTGGCTCGTCACCGGCTACGCGCTCGCGGTTGCCGTCGGCGCCCCTGTCATGGCGGTCTCGACCGCGCATCTGAAGCGCCGCACGGCGCTGATCGCGCTCATGGCCTTCTTCATTGCCGGCAATCTGCTCTGCGCGCTGGCGCCGAGCTACTGGGTGCTGATGATCGCCCGCGTCGTCACCGCGCTCTGCCATGGCGCCTTCTTCGGCATCGGCTCCGTCGTCGCCGCCAGCCTTGTGGCGCCGGATCGCCGCGCCCGCGCCGTAGCGCTGATGTTTACGGGGCTGACGCTCGCCAACGTGCTCGGCGTACCGCTCGGCACCGCCATCGGCCAGGCATTCGGCTGGCGCTCGACCTTCGCCGTCGTCACCATCCTTGGCGTCATCACCATCGCCGGCCTGATCGCCGTCCTCCCTAAGGACCGCCAAGAAGAACAGGGCAACATCTTCCGCGAGATTGCCGCCCTGAAGAACGGCCACCTCTGGCTGGCGCTGTCGACCACGGTCTTCTTCTCCGCCTCGATGTTCGCGCTCTTCACCTACATCGCGCCGCTGCTGCGTGATGTCACCGGCCTGTCGCCGCAGGGCGTTACCTGGACGCTGTTCCTGATCGGCCTCGGCCTCACGGTCGGCAATCTGCTCGGCGGCAAGCTCGCCGACTGGAAGCTCGGGCCGACGCTCGCCGGCGTCTTCGCGATGATCGCCGTCACCTCGGTCGCCTTCGGCTTCACCAGCCCCTATTTCATCGCCGCCGAAATCACTCTCTTCGTCTGGGCCGTGGCGACATTCGCCGCCGTTCCAGCCCTGCAGGTCGGCGTCGTGCACTTCGGCAAGGATGCGCCCAATCTGGTCTCGACGATCAATATCGGCGCCTTCAACACCGGCAACGCGCTCGGCGCCTGGGCTGGCGGCATGGCCATCGAACTCGGCTTCGACATGACCCGCGTGCCGCTCGTCGCCGCCTTCATGGCCCTGATCGGCCTTGTCGTCACGGCACTTACCTATCTCTCCGCCAAGGGCAAGGCAGCCATGCCTGCCCCGGCTGAATGATCCTTCCAACGCCCCCAAACCACTAGCACCACCGAAAGGACTTCCCATGAGCAAGCTCTTCGAACCGACGCAGGTTGGCGACATCGCCGTCAAGAACCGCATCGTCATGGCCCCGCTGACCCGCAACCGCTCGCCGGGCGCCGTGCCGAACGACCTCAACGTCGAATATTATACGCAGCGCGCCTCCGCCGGCCTGATCGTCACCGAAGCGACCGCGATCACCCACCAGGGCCAGGGCTATGCCGACGTCCCCGGCCTCTACAGCAAGGAAGCCCTGGATGGCTGGAAGCGCGTGACCGACGCCGTCCACGCCCACGGCGGCAAGATCGTTGTCCAGATGTGGCATGTCGGCCGTATCTCGCACACGACGCTGCAGCCGAACGGCGGCAAGCCGGTCTCTTCAAGCAACAAGACCGCCAAGTCGAAGACCTACCTCGTCAACGCTGACGGCACCGGCAGCTTCGCCGAGACCTCCGAGCCCCGCGCGCTTGAAACCGCCGAGATCGCCGGCATCGTCGAGGACTACCGCAAGGCCGCCCGCGCCGCGATCGACGCCGGCTTCGATGGCGTCGAGATCCACGCCGCCAACGGCTACCTGATCGACCAGTTCCTGCGCGCCGACATCAACGACCGCACCGACCAGTATGGCGGCTCGATCGAAAACCGCGCCCGCTTCCTGTTCGAAGTGGTGGACGCGATCACCAAGGAAATCGGCCCGCGCGTCACCGGCATCCGCATTTCGCCGGTCACCCCTGCCAACGATGCATCCGACGCTGCGCCGCAGCCGCTCTTCGATTATGTCGTCGAGGGCCTGGCAAAGCACGACCTCGCCTTCATCCACGTCATCGAGGGTGCCACCGGCGGCGACCGCAACTTCCAGCAGGGCGACAAGCCCTTCGATTATGCCGGCCTGCGCGCCGCCTATGAAAAGGCAGGCGGCAAGGCAAGCTGGATGGTCAACAACGGCTATGATCGCCAGCTCGCCATCGACACTGTCGAGAGCGGCAAGGCCGACCTGATCGCCTTCGGCAAGCCCTTCATCGCCAACCCCGATCTCGTCGAGCGTCTCAAGGCCAACGCCCCGCTCAACGAACTCGACCAGGCCACCCTCTACGGCGGCGGCCCGAAGGGCTACATCGATTACCCGGTCCTCGAAAAGGTCGCTTAAACATCACCAAATGCCTCGAAATCCCGCCACCCGGCGGGATTTCTCTTTCTGGCCAATATCATTCTGGGTCCACGTCATTTCCCTTTCCGGCCGCGACCGGCTAGCATCCCCTCATGTTCAAGCCCTATCTCGACCGCTGGCACCTCACCCCTGACGGCGAGCCTGTCGTCACCCACTCCAGCCATCTCCTGCCCGTGCTGTGGCGCGGCAAGCCGGCCATGCTGAAGCTCAGCGCCGACGAAGCCGAGCGATCGGGCGCCGCCGTGATGCACTGGTGGGACGGAAACGGTGCAGCCAAGGTCTATTGCCACGACGCCGATGCGATCGTGCTCGAGCGAGCCCAAGGTCACCGCTCGCTGCTCGCCATGGCCGCTGAAGGCGAGGATGACGCGGCAAGCCGCATACTCTGCGACACTGTCGCCAGACTGCATGCGCCGCGCCAGACACCGAAGCCACCGCTCATCCCGCTTTCCCGATGGTTCCGCGATCTCGCACCGGCCGCCGGCAAATATGGCGACGTGCTCACCGATTGCCACGACATCGCCACTGCCCTGCTCGCCGACGCCCGTGACGAGACCGTCCTGCACGGCGATATCCACCACGGCAACGTCCTCGATTTCGAAGAACACGGCTGGCTGGCGATCGATCCCAAGGGCCTGGTTGGCGAGCGCGGCTTCGACTACGCCAACATCTTCGCCAACCCGGAACTCTCGACGGTCACCGATCCCGGTCGACTCCACCGCCAGCTGCCGATCGTATCCGCTGCCGCCAACATCGAACCCACGCGCCTGCTGCGCTGGATCGCCGCCTATTGCGGCCTCTCCGCCGCCTGGTTCCTCGACGACGGCATGTCATCGGAAGCGCAAAGCCCGCTGACGGTCGCCCGCATCGCGCTCGCGGAACTAAGCCAAGGCTAGCCGCGCGGCGCCACCGCGCCCGCCACCTCACCGTCCACCCGCCCTTCAAGGCAGCGGAGCGACAGCAAGGTCGTCCTGACGGCCTCATCAACAGGCGTGCGCGGCTCGAAACCGAGTTCCGCCACCAGCCGGTCATTGCTCATCCGGATCGGCTCGCGCCAGAGATAGCGCATCTCCTTTAATTCGCGCATGAAGGTCACGAATGGTGCCGCCAGCGGCACGACGAACCAGGGAAAACCCCGCACCTTCACCCGCCCGCCAACGGCGCGCCTGATCGCCTCGACCATCTGCTGCCCATCGCGATCCCAGAAACCGTCCATGTGATAGACAGCGAAATCAGGCAGCCGATCGCGGCGCTCGACCAATTGCACCATCGTTTCCGCCACGTCAGGCAGATAGGCCCACTGATGCCCCACACCCTTGCGTGCCGGGTTGGTCACAGTGGAAACGGGCTTGCCCGGCGTGATCATGCCCTGCGAGAACCAGCTGCTCCCTGCCCCCGGCCCAAAGAAGTCGCCGGCCCTGACGATAATGACGGCCGCCCCCTCCCGCGATCCGGCCTCAAGCCGCTTCTCCATCTCGACGCGGATGGCGCCCTTCTTCGTCACCGGATGCTGCGGGCTGTCCTCGCGCAGAACAGGAAAGGCATCCGGCCCGAAATTGTAGACCGTGCCGGGAAGCACGATCGTTGCGCCGACCGCCTTGGCGGCCGCGATCGTATTGTCGAGCATCGGCAGCACCAGCTTTTCCCAGTCGCGATAGCCGGGCGGATTGACGGCGTGCACGATCAGGCTCGCCCCTTCAGCGGCGGCCATCACATCGGCCGCACGCATCGCGTCACCCTGCACCCAGTTCAAACAGGGCTCGGCGGCGCGCGCCTTTTCCACATTGCGGTTCAGCGCGCGGACATGCCAGCCGCGCGAAACAAGCTTGCGGGCAACCACGCCGCCAATGCCACCGGTTGCGCCGAGTACAAGTGCGATCTGCTGTGTCATCATCATCTCCATTCTCTGATGAAGAGATGATGCGCTCCCGCAGAGATAAACGAAATTGACGAAATTCGTATCTCATCTATACGTATTTGAATGACCACAGAGCCAAGCTGGGATTTCTACCGCACCCTTCTCGCCGTGCTCCACCACGGCTCGCTATCGGCCGCCGCCCGCGAGCTCGGCCTGACGCAGCCGACCATCGGCCGCCATATCGACGCCCTGGAAGAGATCGTCGGCACGCAGCTCTTCGTCCGCTCGCAGAGCGGCCTGATGCCGACCGAAGCCGCCCTCGAACTCCGGCCTTACGCCGAAACGCTGGCATCCACCTCCGCCGCCCTGCTGCGCACCGCCTCCGGCCATCGCGACCGCATCGCCGGCCCGGTCCGCATCAGCGCCAGTGAGGTGATCGGCGTCGAGGTGCTGCCCTCGATCCTGGCGCCGCTGATGGAGCAGTACCCTGAACTCGAGATCGAGCTCTCCGCCTCCGACGCGGTCGAGGATCTGCTGAGCCGCGAAGCCGATATCGCCGTGCGCATGAGCGAACCGACACAGGACGCGCTGGTGGTGCGCCGCATCGGCGACATCCCGCTCGGCTTTCACGCCCATCGCCGCTATCTCGACCATCGCGGCACGCCACAAACGCTAGCCGATCTAAGCAACCACCGCCTGATCGGCTTCGACCGGCACACCGGCTATGTCAGGACGATGCTGAAACGCTACCCTGTCTTCGCCGACCTCACCTTCGGCTTCAAGGCCGACAGCACATTGGCGCAACTGGCGGCGATACGGTCGGGATTGGGAATAGGGATGTGCCAGACTGGCCTGGCGGCGTCGGATAAGGATCTCGTCCACGTTCTGCCGCAGGCGTTTCAAATCCCGCTCGCGACCTGGGTAGTGATGCACGAGGCGATCAAGACCTCGCCGCGCTACCGCGTCACCTTCGATGCGCTGGTCACGGGCCTGCTCGATTATATCAGGGAAGGAGCGCTCAGCCGCCGGGACTGACGGAACGCCTCATGAAGAGTGCGATCGGTCAGGCGCGCGGCGACGTTGCCGCCTGGTGGGTCTTCCAGTTGCCATCGACCACCTCGGTCTCCGGACGGTCGCCACCCTCGGCATATTCCTCGTGCCACTTGCCCTTGTCGTCCTGCCAGCTGATCTCGGCGGAATCGCCGCCGACCTGCTGCTCGGCCGCGACGATACGGGCCGCCTCAAGCGCTTCGGAATGTGTCGGGAAGGCCTCGGAATACACGTTTCCCAGCCGGTAGGCCCAGCCGCCATCGTGCTGAACGACTTCATAGACCACCTTGACCATGCACTTCACTCCTCTTTTGCTTGGTTCAACACACCGAACCGACAGGATCGGATCCTGTTCCGCGCGGTGCCATCTGGCAAAAAGACGAGAGGCGCCGCGATATGCTTCCGGCTGACCGATGAGGCAGTATTCCATTAAATGCCCAAGACTGCAAACCTGCCCCGCGCAATCGCCGACTTGATATGTGAAATCATCGCCTTAGACTTGATACATGAATCAAGATCGGAGCTCGACGTTGGGGATAGTGTCACGCCTGAAAACCGAACGGTACCTGCTGATCGCGATTGCGGTCGGCGTGGCGGCGTTTCTGTCGGAACACGCGATTATGGAGATGGGCCAGGGCGCTGCCCTTATTGCGGCTGCCGCCCTCATCGTGACCATCGTGCTCGCCTCGATGCGTGTGGCCCATCACGCCGAGATCCTCGCCATCAAGGTCGGCGATCCCTATGGCACGATGATCCTGACGCTCTCGGCTGTTGCCGTCGAGGTCATCATCCTCGCCATCATGATGGCAGGCGAGAGCTCGCCGACGCTGGTGCGCGACACGATCTATTCGGCGCTGATGCTGGATATCAACGGCATTCTCGGCCTCGCCGCCTTGCTTGGCGGACTGAAGCACGGGGAGCAGCCCTATAACGACAACTCCGGCAAGACCTACGGCGTGATGATTCTGACGGCGATCGGCATCTCGATGATCGTCCCGGAATTTGTGCCCGACGAGAAATGGCACTATTATTCCGCCTTCACCATCGTGGCGATGATCGCGCTCTACGCGCTTTTCCTACGCATGCAGGTTGGCCAGCACAGCTATTTCTTCAGCTACAGCTACCCCCGCGCCGAACGCAAGCAGGACGCATCGGAGGACCATGGCGACGAAGGGTCGACCGCGGTCTCGATCGCCACGATCCTGGCCGGCGTCGTCATCATCGGCGCGCTCGCGGAATTCATGTCGGCCTTCATGACGACGGGCCTCAAGGGCACCGGCGCGCCGATCGGCCTCACCGCGCTCGTCGTCGCGACCATATCGGCCGCGCCCGAGATCCTGACCGCGCTTCGCGCCGCCTTGAAGAACCGCATGCAGGCAACCGTCAACATCGCCATGGGCGCCTCGCTCTCGACCGTCATCCTGACCGTCCCGGTCATGGAGGCGATCGCGCTCTACACCGGCCAGCCCTTCATCATGGCGATGACGCCGGTGCAGACGGTGATGGTCACGATCACCCTGATCGCCGCCGCCATCAACCTCAACGATGGCGAGACCAATGCCATTGAGGGAATGACCCACTTCATCCTCTTCGCCACCTTCCTGATGCTCGCAAGCCTGGGATTGTGACGATAGGGACTTCAGCGGTAGATAGAATCCGAAATCAACGCCTTAGGGCGAAAACCTGAATCGGATTACAAACTGAGAAAAGCGATTACGCCGCGATCTTCTCATAGAGGACGGCGCGATTGCGCCCGCCATCCTTGGCGGCATAAAGCGCCGCATCGGCCATCTTGAGCAGATCGCTCCAGGAACGGCCGGCATCCGAGCTCGTTGCAACGCCGATGCTGACGGTGAGCGGCACGCGCTGCCCGTTGCTGTCGACTTCGAGCTTGCCGATCACATCGACCAGACGCTCGGCCGCCTTCATGGCTTCCAAGGCATTCGTCTTCGGCAGATAGGCCGCGAACTCCTCGCCGCCGAGACGCGCGAAGCTGCCGCTGGCATTGAGGTTGCGGCGGATCGCATCGGCGAAGCTGACGAGCACCTGATCGCCGGTATCATGGCCGAAGCGATCGTTGACCTGCTTGAACAGGTCCAGATCCATCAAGAGCAGCGCATCGTCGCCCCGCATGACCTTCGGCATCCGCGAGGTGAACCAGCGGCGGTTTCCGACGCCGGTCAACATATCCGTATCGGCCACATGCCGCAGCGCCGCCTCGGCACGCTCCTTCACGAGGATGATCACGAAAAGCGCGATGGCGAAATGGCAGATGATGCGGATGAAGAACGCCCAGCGCGGCGTCATCGGAGCGATTGCCGGCGTCAGCATGGCAACAACGATGAGCAAGGCCAGAAGCGACGACAGCGCGATCACGCATGACAGCACGATCCGCACCGGCAGCCGTTCCGGCCGCCGATCGTGCAGCACGGTGGCCGTGGCCGCCGCCAGCGACAGGAAGGAAACGAAATTCCCGACCGCGCCGCGGAGCGAGTCGACTAGGTAGAATCGCGTCACGACCGCGGTCACGATCAGCGCCGCTGGAATGATCAGCACGAGCCAATCGATCCGCCGCCGCCGGCCGCTGCTGAGCTGGCGCATGCCGACCCAGAAGACCGAATAGCCGATCAGGCCGAATACGAAGGTGCCGAACGTCCAGATTTCATGGGAGAGCACCGAACGCTCGCCCAGCCCCGCCAAGGTCGACGACATCGCCAGCGACAGGAAGCCGACCGCCAGCGTTCCCAGCCCCTCGCCGCGCTTCGACTGCCAGCGCGTGTAGAGAAAGCACAAAGCGCCGACGAGAAACGAGCATTGATGCAACAGGAGAACTGTTGCGAGATCGAGCTGGAAGGATTGAAGCGTCATGATCCGGAGGCAATGAAATCTATAAAAACGCCGCACCAATAGACGCCAGTCATTAGCGATCCTTAAATGGGTCGGAGCAAAACACACCCGCAACAAAAAACCCGCCGTCGCCGGCGGGTTTCGAAGTTCAAAGCAAGACTGCTTACTTGCAGGCGCCGCAGAAGCGCTGAATGCGCTTGCAGGCTTCTTCGAGCTGCGCTTCCGAGGTCGCGTAGGAGATGCGGAAGTTCGGGCCGAGGCCGAAGGCCGAGCCGTGAACCACGGCCACACCTTCCGATTCCAGCAGCTCGGACACGAAGTCCTCATCCGTCTCGATGACCTTGCCCGTCGGGGCCGTCTTGCCGATCAGGCCGGCGCAGGACGGGTAGACGTAGAAGGCGCCTTCCGGGTTCGGGCACGAAATGCCCTTGGCCTGGTTCAACATCGACACGACGAGGTCGCGGCGGCCTTCGAAGATCTTCTTGTTCTCGGGGATGAACGCCTGCGTGCCGTTCAGCGCTTCGACAGCGGCCCACTGCGCGATCGACGAAGCGCCCGAGGTCTGCTGGCCCTGGATCATGTCCATGGCCTTGATCAGCTGGATCGGGCCGGCCGCGTAGCCGATACGCCAGCCGGTCATCGCGTAAGCCTTGGAAACGCCGTTCATGGTGAGCGTGCGATCATAGAGCTTCGGCTCGACTTCGACGGGCGTGACGAACTTGAAATCACCATAGGTCAGGTGCTCGTACATGTCGTCGGTCAGGATCCAGACATGCGGATGCTTGAGCAGCACGTCGGTCAGAGCCTTCAGCTCGTCATGCGTATAGGCGGCGCCCGACGGGTTGGACGGCGAGTTGAAGATGAACCACTTCGTCTTCGGCGTGATTGCCTTGTCGAGATCGGCTGCCTGGAGCTTGAAGTTGTTTTCCTGCGTCGTCATGACGGTGACCGGCGTACCGCCGCACAGCGCCACCATTTCAGGATACGACACCCAGTAAGGAGCCGGGATGACGACTTCATCGCCGGCATTCAGGGTTGCCATGAAGGCGTTGAAAAGAATCTGCTTTCCGCCGGTGCCGACGATCGTCTGCTCCCAGGAGTAATCCAGGCCGTTCTCGCGCTTGAACTTAGCGGCGATCGCCTTGCGCAGTTCAGGGATACCGGAAACCGGCGTGTACTTCGTCTCGCCGCGGTTGATCGCGTCGATCGCCGCCTGCTTGATGTTGTCGGGCGTATCGAAGTCCGGCTCACCGGCGCCAAGACCGATCACGTCACGGCCTTTTGCTTTCAACTCGCGCGCTTTCTGGGAAACGGCGATGGTGGCGGAAGGCTTCACACGGGAAAGAGCATCGGCAAGAAAGGCCATGATATCGGTCCTATACGGTTTGATTTTAGCAGACGGCCGGGGCCGGAGTTCTGCGCTACGGTCTATGTCCAATGTAGGCAGGCTTTTCAAGGCCAAAGGGGTGATGAATCGGATGATTCTTCGTGATCATTCGCGCCATCGGGATCGTGATTCGCATAATCCGAAGCCGCCTCATCGACGCGATCCCGATTTACGCCCTGAAATCAAAAACTTCGCCAAATCGGCCCTTCGCCACGAATTGGCCGCAACAAATGCCGTGGCATGCCGCAATTCGGTCGCGAGCCCGCCGAGATCGAAGCCGCATTCTTCCATCTCCGAAATTGGTTACTGAGGGCATGCCATGTTTCTGGAAGATGAAGTCACCATCAGGCGGCTGCGCGCCGCGCGCGTTTCCATATCCCTGCTGATCGCATTCGTGGCATTCGCCGCCTCCATCCTGGTTACATCAGGACTGGTGACGGCCGCCTATGCGGCTGATGAAAGCCAGCAGAAAGCCCAGGAGATCGCCGGCCTGATCAAGCCGAACGACGTCAACAGCGGCTCGCTGCTCTTTCCCGCCAAGGAACCCGGCTTCTTCGTCGAGGCGCCGCGCCTGAAGACCGACGTCGAGATGGATGTCACCGGCCCCATCGCCCGCGTCAAGGTCACCCAGCGATTCCAAAACCCGAGCAAGGGTTGGGTCGAGGGCACCTACGTCTTCCCGCTGCCCGAAAATTCCGCCGTCGACGTCCTGAAGATGCAGATCGGCGACCGCTTCATCGAAGGCCAGATCAAGCCGCGCCAGGAAGCCCGCGAGATCTACGAGCAGGCCAAGGCCGAGGGCAAGAAGACCGCGCTTCTGGAACAGCAGCGCCCCAACATCTTCACCAACCAGGTCGCCAATATCGGCCCCGGCGAAACCATCGTCGTGCAGGTCGAATACCAGCAGACGGTGCGCCAGTCCGGCGGCGAGTTCTCGCTGCGCTTCCCCATGGTCGTGGCGCCCCGCTACAATCCGGCGCCGATCGTCCAGACCGTCGAGTTCAACAACGGCGCCGGCTTCGCCGTCCCCTCCGATCCGGTCGAAAATCGGGAGAAGATCGCAGCACCAGTGCTCGACCCGCGCGAGAATGCCAAGATCAACCCCGTCGCGCTGACCGTGAAGCTGAAGGCCGGCTTCCCGCTCGGCGATGTCAAATCCTCCTTCCACGATGTCGATATCAAGACCGACGGCGACCAGAACCGCGTGATCGCGCTGAAGGGCGAAGCGGTTCCCGCCGACAAGGATTTCGAACTCACCTGGAAGGCCGCGCCCGGCAAGACGCCAAGCGCCGGCCTGTTTCGCGAAGTGCGCGACGGCAAGACCTATCTGCTCGCCTTCGTCACCCCGCCCGCGACGCCGGATGCGAATGCAGCCCCCTTAAAGCGCGAGGTCGTCTTCGTCATCGACAATTCCGGCTCCATGTCCGGCCCGTCGATCGAGCAGGCGAAGGAGAGCCTGGCGCTCGCCATCTCCAGGCTCAACGCCGACGACCGCTTCAACGTCATCCGTTTCGACGACACGATGACCGATTACTTCAACGGCCTCGTCGCCGCCTCCCCCGACAATCGCGAAAAGGCGACATCCTACGTCAGGAGCCTAAACGCCGACGGCGGCACCGAGATGCTGCCGGCCCTGCAGGCGGCGCTCCGCAACCAGGGTTCGGTCGCGGCCGGCGCGCTGCGCCAGGTCGTCTTCCTCACCGACGGCGCGATTGGCAACGAGCAGCAGCTCTTCTCCGAGATCACCCAGAACCGCGGCGACGCCCGCGTCTTCACCGTCGGCATCGGTTCGGCCCCCAACTCCTACTTCATGACCAAGGCCGCCGAGATGGGCCGCGGCACCTTCACCCAGATCGGCTCCACCGACCAGATCGCCACGCGCATGGCCGAGCTGTTCCAGAAGCTGCAGAACCCCGCGATGACCGATATCGCCGCGACCTTCGAAAACGCCAAGGCCGAGGACATCACCCCGAACCCGATGCCCGACCTCTACACCGGCGAACCCGTGGTGCTGACCGCCGAGCTGCCGGACGCCAAGCCATCAGGCAAGCTGCAGATCACGGGCAAGACTGGCGTCCAGCCGTGGCGCGTCGAGATGGATATCGCCAATGCCGCCGACGGCCAGGGCATCTCCAAGCTCTGGGCGCGCCGCAAGATCGACGATCTTGAAGCCCGCGCCTATGAGCGCCAGGACCCGACAGCGCTCGACAAGGACGTCGAGACCGTGGCGCTTGCCCATCACTTGGTCTCACGCATGACCAGCCTCGTCGCCGTCGACGTCACCCCGTCGCGCCCTTCAGACAAGCCGCTGGATTCCGCCAAGCTCCCGCTCAACCTGCCCGATGGCTGGGACTTCGAGAAAGTCTACGGCGAGACCGCCCCCGCCCCGCAGGCACCTTCAGGCAACGGCCCCGATCACGCCATGGCGGCCCCACTGCAGCAGGTGGCCGAGCTCGCGGCAACCCGCATGGCGGCCGCCCCGACACCCAAGGCCGCCAACCTGATCGCCCAGCGCTCGGCCTCCATCCAGTTGCCGCAGACCGCCACCCGCGCCGACGAGCAGATCGCCCGTGGTGTGACGATGATGGTTCTGGCACTGCTGGCCGCAAGCGGGCTGATGGCGTGGAAGCGCCGCAATGCCATGGCAGGAGGAACCCGCCGTGGCCATTAGAACAGGCAGAACCAGCGGAGCCGGGCCGGCCGATGACTTCGGCCCGCTTCCCACCTACCTGGAACTCGCCATGGCGACGGCGGCGGCAACCGCCTTCGACGCACCCGACAACAAGCAGCCATCCGCGCTATTGCCGCGCTTTTCCGTGGTCGAGAAGGTGATCGCTGCAGGCATCGCCATCCTGGCGATCTACGGGATGATCCTGATCGGCGACGGGATATACATTAAGGCGAAAGCGCAGCTGTCGCAATTCCTGCTCGCGCGCGCCTTTGCGGCCGAACTGCGCGGCGAGGACGCCAAGCCCTGGCCCTGGGCCGACTTCACCACCGAGGCGAAGGTCAGCGCCCCGCGCCTCGGCAAGCAGGCGATCGTTCTCTCCGGCGCCTCCGGCGAAGCCCTTGCCTTCGGCCCCGCCTGGCTCACCAACACGCCGCAGCCCGGCGACGAAGGCACATCCGTCATCGCCGCCCACCGCGACACCCACTTCCGCTGGCTCAAGGACGTCAAGCCGGGCGACGAGATCGAGGTGACGCGCCGCGACGGCGAACGCTTGATCTTCAAGGCCGGCGAAGGCCGCGTCGTCTCCTGGGACAACAGCGGCATCGATCCCGCAGCGCACGGCCACAACCTCGTGCTGGCGACCTGCTGGCCCTTCGGCGCCACTGAACGCGGGCCGCTCCGCTACATCGTCGAGGCCGAGCTTGTGGACGCGAGAGCGACCGGCTCCGTTCAAGGCCGAAACACAATGCCGTTATCCCCTCTGCCTTGAGGGTTGAACCATGGCGCACTCTCCTCCAAGTCTCAGGCAGGAATGGTGGATCGCTATTTGTAAGTTGGCATTAGGGGATGGGGAATGAGATCAGTTTCGACACTTCGGATTGGTAGAGCGCCAGGGATCGGCATGCTGCTGGCGGCGGTCGTCGCGCAGTCCGCGCCTGTCATGGCGGCCGACACGGTCGAGACCAAGAAGGTGCAGGTTCAGGTCGAAACGATCGCCTCGGGGCTGGAGCACCCATGGGCGGTGGCTGTCCTTCCCGATGGCGGCTATCTCGTGACCGAACGCCCCGGCCGCTTGCGGATCATCCGGGACGGCAAGCTCTCCGCGCCGATATCTGGCGTGCCCAAGGTCTACGCCAGAAGCCAAGGCGGCCTGATGGACGTGGAACTGGCACCCGATTTCGCGACCTCGCGAACCCTCTATCTCACGGCCGCGACCCCGGGTGACAGCGGCTCCGGCACCGAAGCCTTCAGCGCCACGCTTTCGGCCGACGGAACCGCGCTCGAGAACGTCAAGTCGATCTTCAAGATGCGCAAGTTCACCAGCGGCAGCATCCAGTATGGTTCCCGCATCGCCATCGCCAAGGATGGCTCGCTCTTCATCAGCATCGGCGACCGCGGCGATCGTGACCGCTCGCAGGACTGGCAGGACGATGCCGGCTCGATCGTCCACATCAACGCCGATGGCAGCATCCCCAGTGACAATCCCTTCAAGGACGGTGCCAAGGCGCTGCCGGAAATCTGGTCGAAGGGCCACAGAAACCCACAGGGCATCACCTTCGACGCCGCCGACGGCAAGCTCTATACCGTCGAGCACGGCGCGCGCGGCGGCGACGAGATCAACGGCATCGAGCCGGGCAAGAACTACGGCTGGCCGATCATCACCTACGGCCGCGACTATTCCGGCGCCGAGATCGGCGAAGGCACCGCCAAGAAGGGTCTGGAACAACCGCTCTATTATTGGGATCCCTCGATCGCGCCGGGCGCCGTGGCCATCTATCGCGGCAAGATGTTTCCCGAATGGGATGGCGACTTCCTGGTCGCGGCGCTGAAATTCCAGCTCCTGTCGCGCATGCAGCGCGATGACGGCGGCGCTTTCGTCGCCGAGGAGCGCATCTTCGACGGCGCCTATGGCCGCATGCGCGATATCGTGGTGGCGCCCGATGGCGCGCTTCTGATCGTCACCGACGACGACGATGGTGCGCTGCTGCGCGTCTCCAGGGCACCCGCCAACAACGGCTGATCTCATCGGTAGACGTCGCCTTGCTGCGGTCGAACGAAACTGGTAACGGTCGCCCATCTCGACCACTCCGTTTTCGGCCGCAAAGCGCTAACCCCGTCTGGCCGACCTCCCAGATTGAGGCTGACATGACGCGCATACAGGCGAACCTTGTTCTATTGCTGGCTGGCGCCATCTGGGGCGGCGGCTTCGTCGCGCAGTCGACGGCGATGGAAACGATCGGTCCGCTCTGGTTCGTCGGCCTGCGCTTCGCCATCGCTACCGTCGCCGTGCTCCCTTTCGCGCTGGTCGAGGCGCGCAAGAGCAAGACCAAGACCAGCGGGCGCCACGCGATGCTCTATCTGCTGATCGGCCTCACCCTCTTCGGCGTCATGATCACCCAGCAGATCGGCCTCCAGACAACGACGGTGACCAACTCAAGCTTCCTCACCGGGCTCTACGTCGTCATCGTGCCGATCATCGCCGTGGTTTTCCTGCGCCGGGCGCCGCACTGGATCGTCTGGCCGGGCGCCTTGATGGCCTTGACCGGCATCTACCTGCTCTCGGGCGGCGACATGTCGGCCCTGTCACGCGGCGATATCCTGACGATCTTCTGCGCCGTATTCTCAGCCGGACAGATCACGCTCGCCGGCATCATCGTCTCCGAGACCGGCCGAGCCCTGACGCTATCGGTGGCGCAGTTCGCCGTCACCGCCGTCCTGGCGCTGGCAGCCGCCGTCATTGTCGAGCCCATCAGCCTGGCGGCGATCTGGGACGCAGCGCCAGAGATCCTCTATGTCGGCATCTTCTCTTCTGGCGTCGCCTTCTCGCTGCAGATCATTGGCCAGCGCTACACCACCTCCTCGCAAGCGGCCATCTTCCTGTCGTCGGAAGCGCTGTTCGGCGCGGCACTCGGCGCTCTTGTGCTGGGCGAGAAGATATCCCCTCTCGGCTATGTCGGCTGCGCGCTGATGTTCGCGGCAATGCTTCTAGTTGAAATCGTCCCCGAGATAGCCCGCCGACGTCGCCAAAACGGCCTGCTTATCAGCCAAAATCCGGGCTGAAGCCGAAAATATGAAAAAAAGTTTAACGTTCGCGAGGTCGCGCGCACGTTGTAATTTTGGCAAAATCTGCTCCTAAAATATATTGCTCACGATACAAAACGTTATTCAGCGGCGGCTGATGAGTGCTTTTTTTCGTCAAAGGCCAAAACCCACCCGGAATTGGCGCGCGAGGCAGCGTTGCGTCGGAAAACTTTTGCTTGCCAAAAGTGAATAATCGCAGCAATCTCGTGGCGTTCGGGCATTTTGCGAGCATGGGAAGTCCTTAAGATTGTGCGCGCCGGAGACGCTAATACTCCGGTCGGTAGGTTCTAACTAAGCAGGCGGAAGTTCTGCGGAGAACTCTACTGATTTAGAGGGGACCTTTTTCTCACAATTCAATAATTGCCTGTTAGCGTCTCCGTGAGGAGGCAATATCAGTATGCTGCCCGTGTGGATGGCGGGCAGAGATCAAAGGACCTGACGCATGGCCGAGACTGGGACTGTAAAATTCTTCAACACCGACAAGGGCTTTGGCTTTATCAAGCCTGACAAGGGCGGCGCGGACATCTTCGTTCACATTTCCGCCGTGCAGGCTTCCGGATTGGCCGGACTGACGGAAAACCAGAAGGTTAGCTTCGACACCGAACCGGATCGTCGCGGCAAGGGCCCGAAGGCCGTCAACCTGCAGATCGACGGCTGATAGAGCCTACCTTTGCAATCGAGTTGAAGCCCGGCGGGCCGCCGGGTTTTATCGTTCAGCCTGCATTCAGCCGCCAGCCGTTAACTTGCCATCATCAAGGTGCAAAACCGGCCAAGAGTTTGAACAGGACAGAACACATGAATAGCCTTGCCAAGACACTTCTTCTGACGGCAACCGCGGCTGCCATCACATTCTCGTCGATCGGTGTCGCATCGGCTGACGACTGGCGCTATCGCCACCATCATAACAACGATGCATGGGTCGGCGGCGCTGTCGGTCTGGCAACAGGCTTGATCGTCGGCTCGGCGATCGCCAATGCACCGCGCTACGACGAACCGCGCTACATCGACCCGCCCTACGCCTATGACGACGGTCCGGTCTACGCAGCACCTCCCCGCTATTACCGCCCGGCACCGGTACGCTACTATCAGCCGGCCCCGGTTCGCGTCGGTGTCGAGCCGTGGACCCCGCAGTGGGAACGCTACTGCTCTTACCGTTACCGTTCGTTCGATCCGCGCAGCGGCACTTTCATCGGCAATGACGGCCGCAGCCACTTCTGCGTCGCCAACTGATCGAATACTGATCGTTCATGCACGAAGCGCCGCTTTTCAGCGGCGCTTTTGTTTTGTGCGGGCTTTGCCTGCCCTGATCGCCTGCCCGGCTCAAAGCCCCTGCAGATAGGGATTGCCACGCCGCTCGTCACCGATCCGGCTACCGGGACCATGCCCGCAGATAAAGCCGACCTCGTCGCCCAGCGGCAGCACCTTGTCTCGGATGGAATCGAGCAACTGCTGGTGGTTTCCTCCGGGAAGATCGGTGCGGCCGATCGAACCGTTGAAAAGCACATCGCCCAGATGCGCGAACTTCTGCGCCCGGTTGAAATAGATGACATGTCCTGGCGCGTGGCCCGGCGTGTGATAGACCTCGAACACATGCTCGCCGAAGGACACGGTGTCCCCATCCTTCAGCCAGCGATCCGGCTCGACATTCTGCATCTGCCCCGCCGGCAGCCCGTATTTCTCCGCCTGCGTCTCGATCCGCTGCAGCAGCGGCAGGTCGTCCTCGTGCGGGCCGATGATATCGACGCCAAGCGCTTCCTTGAGCTCCTTCGCCCCGCCGGCATGGTCGAGATGGCCGTGGGTCAGCCAGATCGCCTTGATCTTCAGCCCATTCTGTTCGATCCCCTGCAGGATATTGGCGACATCTCCGCCCGGATCAATCACCACGCCTTCCTTCGTCGCCTCGTCGAAAAAGATCGTGCAGTTCTGCTGGAACGCTGTCACCGGAATGATCCCGGCCTGGAGCATGCTCATGGGGTGCCTCGCTTTATGTCTTGCGCAGTTCGTCCGTCTCGATGTCGATATAGTCGCAAACGCCGGCACGTGCAGCCTCGATTTTGCCGAGCCCTCCGTCACGCCGCAACGACAAGTGTAATCTCCTGTGATCGCGCTTAGCGGAACCTCCCCTTGTTCCGGGCGTTACCAACCCGTCTATAAAAGGAGACCCACGATGACCATGAAGCGAAATCTTTTCCTGGCAGGCGCAATGGTTCTGGCGACCGCCGGCCTCGCCCGCGCGGAAATGGCCGCAACGGCCATCAACGATCTGACCATTCACGCCGGCCCCGGCGAGCAGTATCCCGCTGTCGGCGTTGCGACGCGCGGCTCCGAAACCATCCTCGACGGCTGCGTCGCGGGCAGCCAATGGTGCCGTGTTGATGTCAACGGCATGCGCGGCTGGGTCTACGCCCAGTACCTGCAGATGGATCAGGACGGCAACCAGGTAATCGTTCAGCAGCACCAGTCCGATCTCGATATCCCCGTTGTGACCTATGAAACCACGGCAGCGACCGGCCCCGCCGAACCCGCTCCGGGCGACGAACTGCTCGGCCCGGTTGGCTCGGTCGAGACGATCGAACCGCCGCAGACAGTCACCACCTATATCGAGAGCAACCCTGGCCGCACGGTCGAGGTCGGCGGTGACGTCGTGGTCGGCGCGCAGGTGCCCGGCACCGTGACCTTCCAGGAAATCCCTGACTATCAGTACCGCTACGCCCGCATCAACGACCGTCCTGTACTGGTCGATCCGGGCACGCGCCGTATCGTCTACGTCTACAACTAAGACCTGAAATCATGGACAACAAAGGCGGCCACCCGGCCGCCTTTTTCATGCGCGCTCGCCAGACGGCTGTGAACTCGCCGCAACGCTCGCGTCATGCCTGTTGATTGTTGCCGCAAATATGCCTCTTAATCCAATCACGCAGGGGAATTGCGTATCGCATGGGGAGTTTTGCGCGGAGGCATCTCGGTTCTAACGACAACACCGATCTTCTTTGCACGCGCGAAAGCCGGAAACCGACAGACACTGGAACATATGTCATGATTGCTGACCTATGTTTCCGCGCTGTCGGTCAAGCGGCGCAGACTAGGAAAGGAAATGCCAAATTGGCACGACAGAGCAGCCCGAGAGCCGGCAGGCAGGAGCCCAAGCCGGAGCCTTTGACCAAGCCGTTGGAAAACACCGAAACCATCGACTTCGATATCATCGAGCTCCTGTTTTTCTCCTATCGGGACTTCGTCTCCGATCCTGATGCCATCCTTGCGAAGAGCGGCTTTGGACGTGCGCATCACCGCGTGGTGCATTTCGTTAACCGAAACCCCGGCATGACCGTTGCCGATCTCCTGGATACGTTGAAGATAACCAAACAGAGTCTCGCAAGGGTACTCAAACAGCTTATCGATTCGGGGTATATTCAACAAAAAGCGGGGCCTGAGGACCGACGTCAGCGCAAGCTCTATCCCACCGCGACCGGCAGGGATCTGGCGCTTGCACTCGCCGAGCCGCAATCGCGCCGTATTGAGAGAGCATTCGACGGAGCCTCCCCGGAGGTCAGGGCGGGTGTGAAAGCCTTCCTGAGTGGCATGCAGAACAGACAAAACTCGAAAGCGGACTGAATGGCGGCGAAGATAGTGATTTCGGACGATGCGGCACACTTGCTCGTTGTGGATGACGACACGCGTATTCGCGCGCTGCTCAACCGCTATCTGAGCGAGAATGGCTTCCGTGTGACGGTCGCAGCCGATGGCGCCGAAGCACGCCGCAAGCTTGGCGGGCTGGATTTCGATCTGATCATCATGGACGTGATGATGCCCGGCGAATCCGGCATCGACGTCACCAAGGATCTACGCATCATCAAGAACGTGCCGATCATCATGCTGACGGCGCTTGCCGAATCCGACAGCCGCATCGCCGGTCTCGAGGCAGGAGCCGACGACTATCTGCCCAAGCCCTTCGACCCGCGCGAACTCGTGCTCCGCATCAACAACATCCTGCGCCGCAATGTCTCCGGCGATGCGCCCAAGATCGAGCAGGTCATGTTCGGCCCCTACACGTTCTCGCTGACCCGCCGCGAGCTCAAGAAGGCTGCCGAGATCGTGCGCCTGACCGACCGCGAGCAGGAAATCATGCTGCTTTTCGCCAAGCGCGCCGGCGACACCATTCCGCGCCACGAACTGATCGGCAACGATGTCGATGTCGGCGAACGCACGATCGACGTGCAGATCAACCGCCTGCGCCGCAAAATCGAGGACGATCCGTCAAATCCGGTCTGGCTCCAGACGGTTCGTGGTATAGGATACCGCCTGAGCATCGATTGATGATCCGGGACCCGGAAAGGCTCTAGATGGTAACATTCGATTCCCTGCGACGCGAGGACCGCTCGCCGGTTTCCGGCTGGCGTTGGTTCACCCGCCTGCTGCGCCGCCAGCTGCCCAAGGGCCTTTACGTCCGTTCGCTGATCATCATCATCATGCCGATGGTGCTCCTGCAGTCCGTCGTCGCCGCCGTTTTCATGGAGCGGCACTGGCAGATGGTAACCCAGCGCCTGTCGATGGCCGTGACCGCCGATATTGCCGCGATCATCCAGATGATCGAGACCTATCCGCAGGATACCGATTACAGCGAAGCCACCCGCATCGCCCGCGACCAGCTCGGCCTGCAGATCTCGATCGAGCCCGATGGCGAGCTCCCCCCGCCTCGCATCAAGCCCTTCTTCTCCATTCTCGACGGCATTCTGAGCGACGAGATCCGCGACCAGATCAAGCGTCCCTTCTGGATCGACACCGTCGGTGATTCCAATCTCGTCGAGGTCAGGGTAAAGCTCGACGGCAAGATCCTGCGCGTGCTCGCCAAGCGCAACCAGACCTACGCTTCCAACACCCATATCTTCATCGTCTGGATGGTCGGCGCATCGCTGGTGCTGATCACCATTTCCATCCTGTTCCTCAGAGGCCAGATCCGCCCGATCCAGAAACTCGCGGCCGCCGCCGAAAGCTTCGGCAAGGGCCAGAAGGCCGAAAACTTCTACCCGCGCGGCGCTGATGAAGTCCGCCGCGCCGGCCTCGCCTTCATCCTCATGCGCGAGCGCATCGAGCGCCAGATGGAGCAGCGAACGGCGATGCTGACAGGCGTCAGCCACGACCTGCGCACCATCCTCACGCGCTTCAAGCTGCAGCTGGCGCTCGCCGGCGACAATCCCGACCTGCAGGGCATGAGCGACGACGTCAACGACATGCAGTCAATGCTCGAGGCCTACATGGCCTTCGCCCGCAGCGAGGTCGAGGAGGACGTCGGCGAGCTGAAGCTCAGCGAGCTGCTGTTGAAGCTTGAGCCAGACTTTGCCCTGCACAAGAAGACGCTCACCTATTCAATCGAGGGTGACGACGATATCGTGGTCCGGCCGAACGCATTCACGCGCCTCGTCACCAACCTTGCCTCCAACGCCCGCCGCTACGCCAAGACCCTCAACATCGAGGCCAAGCACGGCGCCAAATGGCTGACGATCGTGTTTGACGACGACGGTCCCGGTATTCCCGAACAGAACCGCGAGGACGTCTTCAAGCCCTTCTTCCGCCTCGATGAGGCACGCAATCTCGATGCGTCGGGAACAGGTCTCGGCCTTGCGATCGCCCGCGATATCGCCCGCAGCCATGGTGGCAACGTCACGCTCGGCGACAGCCCGCTCGGCGGCCTGCGCGCCGTCATCCGCATCCCGGCCTGAGGTCACGATGGCAATCGATTTGACGGACATGACCTGGCTCAACCCGCCGCCCCTCTCCGAGCAGCGCGACGATGGCCTGCACGTGCGCTCCGCCGACAAGACCGATTTCTGGCAGGGAACCTATTACGGCTTTCACCGCGACGACGGCCATTTTCTCTTTCAGTCACGCCACGGCGATTTCACCGCCGAGCTGAGCTTTTCGGCGGATTACCAGGCGCTCTACGATCAGGCGGGTATCATGCTGCGCGCCGATGCAACGCACTGGATGAAATGCGGGATCGAATATACGGACGGCGCCCGCCACTTCAGCGTCGTCGTCACCAACGGCAATTCCGATTGGTCGGCATTTCGCATCGACCATGATTTCGCAAGGCTGTCGGTGCGGGTCACGCGCAATGGCGATGCGCTGTTCATCCAGTACAGGACGGACATGATGGCCGATTGGCGCATGGCGCGCCTCGCCTGGTTCGACCCGAAATTTGCTGAATTGATGGTCGGCCCGGTCTTCTGCTCACCGCAACGCGCCGGCTTCGAAGCCACGTTTCACGACTTCAGCCTCTCGGACCCGCTCTCGCGCGACATTCACTAGACCATCAGTGAACCGCCGGGCACAAAGCCACGGCGCTCCACCAATCACATGATTTTCTTGCCGTTTGGCACCGGCTTGTCCGGCGCGGCGAGCACGATGGCGCCAGCCTCGTCCTCGAAACCGAGCGTCAGAACCTCGGAGCGGAACGGCCCGATCTGCCGCGGCGGGAAATTGACCACGCACAGCACCTGCCGGCCGACGAGGTTTTCGAGCGTATAGTGCACGGTGATCTGCGCCGAGGACTTCTTGACGCCGATCTCGGGTCCGAAATCGATCAAGAGCTTGAAGGCGGGCTTGCGCGCCTCCGGAAACGGATTGGCCTCGATCACGGTGCCGACACGAATGTCGACCCGCTCGAAATCGCCGTAGGTAATTTCTTCGGTCATGAAAATAAGCCTCGAATTAGCCTGCCAGCTCCTCGGCACGCTTGCGAGCGGCCGAAAGCGCCTTGTCGAACAACGGCTGCATCGCATCGTCAGCCATCAGCACCGAGAGCGCCGCCGCTGTGGTGCCGCCCGGTGACGTCACGTTCTGGCGAAGCTTCGATGCGTCGTCGGGGGACTGGTGCAAGAGTTCACCAGCCCCCGCGACAGTTTCCCGTGCAAGCCGCATGGCAAGGTCCGCCTGCAGGCCAAGTTTGCGGCCTGCTTCTGCCATGCACTCCACGAGATAGAACACATACGCAGGACCACTGCCCGAAAGGGCTGTAACGGCATCGATATCGGATTCTGAAGGTACCCACTCCACGGGTCCGGAGACCCTGAGCAGCGCATGCACCTGATCGCGCTGGTTCTGGCCAACGCGGGAATTGGCAAACGCGCCGGTGACGCCGCGGCCGACCATGGCCGGCGTGTTCGGCATGGCGCGAACCATCGCCGCT
Source organism: Rhizobium sp. 16-449-1b (assembly GCF_017741935.1). Taxonomy (GTDB): domain Bacteria; phylum Pseudomonadota; class Alphaproteobacteria; order Rhizobiales; family Rhizobiaceae; genus Rhizobium. The sequence goes on from NZ_JAGHMH010000018.1 coordinate 104,629, forward strand.
TCGCCGAGATGGGATTCGAGGAAACCGAGCGTCTTGCCCGCCGCGACCGAAACCACGACCGTCTCGGCACCGACGGCGCTCTTCACGGAGGGAAGGACCGCGTCCATCACCTGCGGCTTGACAGCCAGAAACAGCACACCGGCCTTCAGCTCGGCCGGCAGCGCCGTCACATGCCTGGCGCCCGCCTCATTGATCGTCGCCATCATCTGGGCCGAGGGGCCGGGATCGACGACGACGACGGAGGCACCGGGCACACCATTCTTCAGCCAGCCGGAGAGCATCGCGCCCCCCATATTGCCGGCGCCGACAAGAACGATTGGACTCGAGGACGACAGACCGGACATGTTATGCTTCACCCACGGTTTCGAACAGCACGGCTTCCATGGCGCGGTTGGCGTCCATGCCGGACCAGATCACGAACTGGAACGCCTGATAATAGGTCTCGCAAGTATCGAGCGCGCTGGCGAGCAGCACCTCCACCTGACGGTTAGTAGGCTCGGCGCCGCCGGCAAGCAGCAGCGACTGCCGGAAGATGATCACATCCTCCTGACGCCAGACGTCGAAGTGACCCATCAGCACCTGACCGTTGATGCCGGCCAGAAGCTTCGTCACTTCATTCATGCGCTGTTCGGGGATCTTGATGTCGAAGGCGCAGCCGAGATGCAGCGCCTCGAATTCCTCCATCCAGGAAAAGGAGACGTGATAATCCGTCCACTTGCCCTCGACCGTCATCGCGATTTCGTCGTCACCCGACCGCTCGAAAGCCCAGTCGTTGTGGGCGGCGACGTACTCGATCATATCGACCGGGTTCGATTGACGCTCGACTTCCAATTCCATGAGGCTCATGCAGCACCTTCTTGACCGGAGTGAATGCGCAACGACTTCGTCCAACGAGACACAAGCGAACACACGCAACTAACCCGGAAACCACCAACCCAGATGACCGTTGAACCGCTACCAGACTTACGCAGTGAACCTGCCCGGAGCTTACCAACTGCTTCGAATCATCATTTAAAATCAGTGTATAACGCACCCGGTGGTGTGCCAGCCCCCTGAGGGCCGTTTTAGGGAACGCCACTGTGGAAAGGTGTTGGGAATTGGATTCAGAAGGAGGGTATAAACGACTCTGCCCATTGGCTTTTTTGGCAGTGTCCACAGGTGGATAAACACACCCGCTTTTTTAGCCGAAGCAGCGGTGTGTCTCTCAAAGGCCACACCGCGCTCTGTCCCCAAACGGGATTTACTTGCCCTTGGCGGCAGGCTTGGATTCGAGCTTCGCCTCGAGCGCGGCGATGCGCGCCAGAAGCGCATCGTTCTCATCGCGCGCCTTGATCGCCATCTCGCGGACGACCTCGAACTCTTCTCGCTTGACCACGTCCATGCTGTTCAGCCAGCGTTCGGCCTGCGCGTTGAACATCGTCTCGACTTCCTTGCGCACGCCCTGGGCGGCACCTGCGGCATCTGTCATCAGCTTTGCGAACTCGTCCATGATGCGGTTTGCGCCTGTCGTCATGGCGGTTTACTCCCTTTGAAATAATGGCTTCCGGCCGCTCTCGGCCCTCAGGAATGAGGTAGGGCTTCGCCGTTAAGGATGCAAGCGCTTTGCACTGGATAAGCGGTCGCACTTATCTCGCATCACTAACAATCAACTTGACCCGCTGTTATGGCAAGGCCATCTTCCGCCCACATCAACGGATGGGATTACCTTGCAGACAGCTGCCGACCTTATGGCCATCATGCCGTTCCCCAATATCGACCCGATCGCCTTTGCAATCGGGCCCGTGGCCATTCACTGGTACGGCCTGGCCTATGTCGCCGGCATCATGATCGGCTGGTACTACGCGCGCCTCATCGCCGCAAACGACAGCCTCTGGCCCGGCAATGTCTCGCCGATCACCAAGGCGCAGCTCGACGATTTCGTCGTCTGGGTAGCGCTCGGCGTCGTCCTCGGCGGCCGCATCGGCTATATCCTGTTCTACGACATGCCCGCGATCATCGAGAGCCCGATCCGCGCCATCCAGATCTGGAACGGCGGCATGTCCTTCCATGGCGGCCTGACCGGCACGACGATCGCCATGATCATCTTCGCCAAGCGCAACAAGATCCCGCTCTGGAACCTATTCGACATCGTCGCAGCCGTCGTTCCCGTCGGCCTCTTCTTCGGCCGCATCGCCAACTTTATCAATGGCGAGCTCTGGGGCCGGTTGACGGACGTGCCGTGGGCCGTGGTCTTCCCGACCGGCGGCCCTTTCGCGCGCCATCCGAGCCAGCTTTATGAAGCGGGCCTCGAAGGCATCGTGCTGGTTCTCGTGCTCGCCGCCCTCATCTACGGCATGAAGGCGCTGAAGACCCCAGGCTTCGTCGCCGGCGTCTTCGTCTGCGGCTATGCGCTATCGCGCATCTTCGTCGAGTTCTTCCGTGAACCTGACGCACAACTCGGCTACCTTCTCGGCACCAACTGGCTGACGATGGGCATGGTCCTGTCTTCGCCGATGATCCTGCTGGGCCTCTGGGCCATGATCCGCGCCCGTCGTCAGGCTGCCCTGCAGTCCTGATCGCGGCACCGGAGGAGGAGAACATGACCACCGCACTCGGTGAGAAGATCAAGGCGATCATTCAGGCGAACGGTCCGATCAGCGTCACCGATTACTTTTCGCTGTGCCTCGCCGATCCCGAATACGGATATTACAAGACCAAGGAACCCTTCGGCAGTTCCGGCGACTTCGTCACCGCGCCGGAGGTCAGCCAGCTCTTCGGCGAGATGATCGGCGTCTTCATCGTCCACGCATGGCAGCGCCACGGGACGCCGTCGGATGTAAAGCTGGTCGAGATCGGCCCCGGACGCGGCACGATGATGTCGGACATGCTGCGCGTCATCGAGCGCCTCGCGCCGCCGCTCTTCGAAACGATGAGCGTGCACCTCGTCGAGACCAGCCCACGCCTGCGCGAGGTGCAGGCGGAGACGCTTGCCGCCCATCAGGGTAGGATCAGCTGGCACGACGGCTTCGACGAGATCCCGCCGGGCCTCACCCTGATCGCCGCCAACGAGCTCTTCGACGCCATCCCCATCCGCCAGTTCGTGAAGACCGCGACCGGCTTTCGCGAGCGCATGGTCGGCCTCGACGTCGATGACGAATTGTCCTTCGGAACCGGCGTCGCCGGCATCGATCCGCAACTGCTTCCCGAGCAGGCAGCGACCGTGCCGATCGGCACCCTCTTCGAGATCGCTCCTGCCCGTGAATCCGTCATGGTCGCCATCGCCGATCGGCTCAAGGCCTTCGGCGGCACGGCGCTGGCGCTCGACTACGGCCACCTGATCACCGGCTTCGGCGATACGCTGCAGGCGGTGCGCATGCATGAATTCGACCCGCCGCTCGCCCACCCCGGCGAAGCGGACCTGACCAGCCACGTCGATTTCCAGGCGCTCGGCGAAACCGCCGTGGCAGCCGGGCTCCACGTCAACGGCCAGCTGCATCAGGGCGACTTCCTGGTGGGCCTCGGCATCCTCGAACGCGCCGCTGCCCTTGGCCGCGACCGCGAACCCCGCACCCAGCAGATCATCCAGGCCGCCGTCGACCGTTTGGCCGGCGAAGGCGAAGGAAAGATGGGAGAACTCTTCAAGGTGATGGCCGTTTCCCATCCCGCCATCGATCTGATGCCGTTCCGCTCCGTGGATTGACAGGGCGCGCGCGGCGGGGTCAACATCGCCGCAATCGACAGCGCTTCGTCCGGCACACCGCCTGGGCGTCGCTAAAACAAATCTTGGGCCGAAACAAATCTTGGCCCAAAACAAATCTTGGAACGACCGATGACACATGCGCCCTCCCCGGAACCGATCCAAAGCGCGCTGCTGAACGAAGCGACGGGCGACACAATCCAGCACGGCTATTTCACCCGCCAGGGCGGCGTCTCCGACGGCATCTATCGCGGCCTCAATGTCGGCCTCGGCTCCAACGATGAGCGCGCCAAGGTCGAGGAAAACCGCAGGCGCGTTGCCGGCTGGTTCGACCTGCCGGTAGAGCGGCTGGCAACCGTGCACCAGGTGCATTCGCCCGACGTCGTGGTGGTCGACGCCTCCTATGACGGCACCCGCCAACCGGCCGACGCGCTGGTGACCGCAACCCCCGGCATCGCGCTTGGCGTGCTCGCCGCCGATTGCGGCCCGATCCTGTTCGCCGATCCGGAAAACAAGGTTGTCGGCGCAGCCCATGCCGGCTGGAAGGGCGCCTTTACCGGCGTGCTCGAAAACACCATCGACGCCATGATCAAGCTCGGTGCCAAGCGCGAGGCGATCGTCGCCTGCCTGGGCCCATCGATCAGCAAGGCAAGCTACGAGGTCGGCCCCGAATTCGTCGAGCGCTTCATAAGCGAAAACGGCGACTACCAGCGCTATTTCACTCCGTCGGAAAAGCCCGGCCATTCGATGTTCGACCTGCCGTCCTTCACCATCGACCGGCTGCACGCCGCCGGCGTCAAGGCCGAAAGCCTCGGCGTCTGCACCTATCCCGACAGCGAACGCTTCTTTTCCTACCGACGCACGACACACAGCCAGGAACCGGACTACGGCCGACAGATTTCGGCAATTGCCATAAGGGAGATGTGACCGGTATGGGCCTACACTTCGAAACCTCCGAATTCGCCGATCGCCTCGCGCGGCTGACGCAGCAGATGCAGGAGGAGAAGCTCGATGCCCTCCTCCTCTTCGCCCAGGAAAGCATGTACTGGCTGACGGGTTACGACACGTTCGGCTACTGCTTCTTCCAGACGCTGGTCGTCAAGGCCGACGGCACCATGGCGCTCCTCACCCGTTCTGCCGATCTGCGCCAGGCGCGGCAGACGTCGATCATCGAAAACATTCATATCTGGGTCGATCGCGTCAACGCCGACCCGACAGTCGATCTCAAGAACCTCCTGGTCGAGATGGACCTGCTCGGCGCGCGCATCGGCGTCGAATACGACACCCACGGCATGACCGGCCGCATCGCAAGGCTTCTCGACACGCAACTGATGGCCTTCGGCCAGATCTCCGACGCCTCCTACCTTGTCAGCCGCCTGCGCCTCATCAAGAGCCCGACGGAAATCGCCTATGTCGAGCGCGCGGCAGCCCTTGCCGACGACGCGCTGGATGCGGCTCTTTCGCTGACGAAAGCCGGCGCCGATGAAGCCGCGATCCTGGCCGCCATGCAGGGCGCGGTCTTTGCCGGCGGCGGCGATTATCCCGCCAACGAATTCATCATCGGCTCCGGCGTCGATGCCCTGCTCTGCCGCTACAAGGCCGGCCGCCGCAGGCTCGATGCCAACGACCAGCTGACGCTGGAATGGGCCGGCGCCTACGCGCACTACCACGCCGCGATGATGCGCACGATCGTCATCGGCGAGCCGAGCTATCGCCACCGCGAGCTCTACAATGCCTGCCTCGAAAACATCCAGGCCATCGAAACGGTGCTGAAGCCGGGGCACACGTTCGGTGATGTCTTCGACGTCCACTCGAAGATCATGGAGGAGCGCGGCCTCTCGCGTCACCGCCTGAACGCGTGCGGCTATTCGCTCGGCGCCCGCTTCTCGCCTTCGTGGATGGAGCACCAAATGTTCCACGTCGGCAATCCGCAGCCGATTGAGCCGGGCATGTCGCTCTTCGTCCACATGATCATCATGGATTCCGACAGCGGCACGGCCATGAGCCTTGGCCAAACCTATCTCACGACCGCCGACGAGCCGAAGGCTCTGTCGCGCCACCCGCTCGACTTCATCAACCTCTGAGCGACGATCCATTAGAATCGACAATTGACATTGCAGTGCCCCGACCGTCATAAAGTTGGCCGGGGCATATGCCGCGTGGCGACACGCGCACGGAAAGAAGGATGACACGAGGGATGACGCGACTTGCGACAGCGCCCACGCTCATCGCCTGCCTTGCCCTGCTTTCAGCCTGCAATACCACGGATGCCCTGACACCCCTCGTCGACATCGGCGACACCTCGGGCAGCATCCGCTCGACGCCAGTGACCCAAGGCGAGGTCGAGCGCATGGCCGGCACGCCGCGCCGCAGCCAGACGTTTGCGTCTTCGCCGCGCGAGGGCGGCTATCACCCCGCCTATGTCGAGCAGGACACCACATCAGGCGCCATATCCGGTCGCGGCGCTCCGCCGACGACGATGCAGGCCCAGGCCTACGCGCTCGATGGCCAGACCGAGCAATCGCCAAGAGCGTCTGCCGCCATCCGCAGCCAGCCCCTCTCCGAGCCGGTCTCCGACACCGTTTCGGAACCAGTATCGAACGCCCAGGCCGAAGAGCAGGACATCGCCGACGCGGAAGCCAAGGAAAAGGCGGCCGAACCCAAGCGCACGGCAATGCTGACGCCATCCGGCGCGTCGACCGTCCGCTTCCTGCCGATCATCGGCGCTCCGGTACAGGCCGTGACGCCTCTGTCGCGACAGCTTGGCGCCGAGGCTCGTTCGCACGGCCTCTCGATCAAAAGCTCCAACGACAACAGCACCGCCTTCATCCTCAAGGGTTACCTCTCGGCCTTTTCCGACAGCGGCAAGGTCACGGTGGTCTATGTCTGGGATGTGCTCGATAACAGCGGCGCCCGGCTGCACCGCATCCAGGGACAGGAGAGCGTTCCCTCGCAGGCGCAGGATCCCTGGGCCGTGGTGCCGGCCTCCGTCATGCAGCAGATTGCGTCCAAGACGATCACCGAGTTTTCGTCGTGGCGGGACGCCCGTGGCGGTTAAGCCACAAGCTTTTTGGAAATATCAAGGCGCAAGTCGCGTTTACCCTTGCATTCGGAAACAAGCTGGCTAAAAAGCGCGGCTATCAGCAGGCAACAGGCGGACCAAGATGAAGGTTTTCGCAGGCAATTCGAACCGGCACCTCGCCGAAGAGATCTGCAACTATCTTAAAGTGCCCTTGGGCAGAGCAACGGTCCGAAGATTTGCCGACCAGGAAATCTTCGTGGAAGTCCAGGAAAACGTACGCGGCGAGGATGTCTTCCTCGTGCAGTCGACGTCCTTCCCGACGAACGACCACCTGATGGAATTGCTCATCATGATCGATGCGATGCGCCGCTCGTCGGCTCGCCGCATCACCGCGGTCCTCCCCTACTTCGGCTACGCACGCCAGGACCGCCGCGCTTCGGGCCGCACGCCGATTTCGGCCAAGCTCGTCGCCAACCTGATCACCGAAGCCGGTGCCGATCGCGTCCTGACGCTCGATCTCCACGCCGGCCAGATCCAGGGCTTCTTCGATATCCCGACCGACAACCTGTATGCCGTGCCGATCCTGACACGCGACATCAAGGCCAACTATGATATCTCCAACGTCATGGTCGTTTCGCCTGACGTCGGCGGCGTCGTGCGCGCCCGCGCGCTCGCCAAGCGTCTCGACTGTCTTCTGTCGATCGTGGACAAGCGCCGCGATCGCCCGGGTGAATCCGAAGTCATGAACATCATCGGCGACGTCACCGGCAAGGACTGCCTGCTGATCGACGATATCGTCGATTCCGGCGGCACGCTCTGCAACGCGGCCGACGCGCTGCTCGCCAAGGGTGCCGCAAGCGTTACCGCCTACATCACCCACGGCGTTCTGTCGGGCGGCGCGGTGACCCGCATCACCAATTCGAAGCTGCGCGAACTCGTCATCACCGACTCCATCCAGCCGACGACGGCTGTCCAGTCGGCGCACAATATCCGCGTGCTGACCACCGCAACGCTGATCGGCGAAGCCATCAACCGCACCAGCCAAGAAGAATCCGTCTCCAGCCTCTTTGACTGAGGCTGACAGGACGTTCTCTCCGCCCTTCCTCCCCCGCGCCAATTCGGCTAGGATTATCAATGATATCCAGCCGACGGGAGGAAGAGGCATGGCGACAATACTGAAATCCCCGATCAGACTGGCGATGCTGGTCATCCTTCCAGCACTCTCCGCCTGCACGGCGGACATGGGTCCCGGCTATGGACCAGGCCCAGGTTACGGACCCGGGCCGGGCCCGGTCCGTCCCGCGCCACCGCCGCGCCCTCGTCCACCGCAGCCGCAAATGTGCACCATGGAATACGCGCCTGTCTGTGGAGAACGTGGCGGACGCACGCAGACCTTCGGCAATGCCTGCCAGGCCAACAACAGCGGCTTCAGGATCGTTGGTCGGGGCGAATGCCGCGCCGGGCCGCCGATGACGCCGGGGCCCGGCCCTCGCCCGCCCCGTCCGCGCCCTCCCCATGAAGAACCGATGCCGCCGCAGCGGCCAGGTGGCATCTGCACGCGCGAATACCGGCCCGTTTGCGGCGAGCGCGGCAGACAGATCAGGACATTTCCGAATTCATGCGAGGCAGACAATGCGGGCTTCCGCATCGTCGGTCAGGGCGAATGCCGCCGCTGATAGCGCTACTCCAGTGAGCAATTCCAGCAAAAGTGCAGCGCGGTTTTGCGTCCGGAATTGCGTAATAACAAATAGATAGAGCATTTCTGCGTTTCGAAGAAAGGCGGAAATGCTCTGACCCGCAGCAGGTTTCCGGCCCACGAACGGGGCCGGAAACGACTTGGGCTCAGTTCGCGCCCTTGATCACCTGGCCATTGACCGTGATCGACCCATCGCGTGCGACGTTGACGTCCCAGCGCTGACGACCATCCGGATCGGTCTTGCCGAAACCCTTGACCATCATCAGGCCGAAGGAAACCTGGTTGAGGTCAGGATTGCTCTTGGCCAATTCCTGGATGGCGGTGATCGTCTTGTCGAAGTCGCGCGCGACGATCGATGCATTCAACGAATAGGCCGTGGTGGACTCCGGAATGCCGCGGACTTCACCCGAGATCTCGGCGTCATAGACGCTGGAGCGTGCCGAAATCTTAGGGAAGGCAACGACGAACTCGCCATTGGTCAGGAGCTTCTCGAAAGCCTTGTCGCTTTCCGCCTTGCTCTTCTTGTCGTCGGCAAAATCGACCTTCATCAGCTCATCGCCGACAGCCGCCATGTTGAGTTCCGGAAAGGCGAACTGCAGGTCCACCTCTTCGGGAACGAAGGGCGCATACATCTCGGGAAGCAGAGCGCTGTTGAAGCTGATCTGCTTGGCAGCCATGCCGACATCGAACCGCATCGCATCGCTCGGACCGCTCATGCCGATCGTGTAGTCGACGCTGTCGGCGCCGCCGCTGCCGGCAACGCTCGACACGCTGACCTTGTTCATGGTTACCGTCTCGTTGAGGCTCGACATCAGCGGGAACGACTTGCGCACCAGCTCCTTGATCTCTTCGCTCTCGGCGCGCTTGAGCTTCTTCTCATCGGCATGTTCGATGATGAAGGCGAGGATCGCGCGGAAATCATTGACGGAAACGCCGTTCACGGCAGCTGCGAAATCCACCGAGTCGGCGCGGATTTCGACCGGCGGGACTTCCTTGCCGCTGATCGTCTCGACAAAGCCGTTCATCGTGCCGCTGCCGGCGAAATTGGTGCGGCCCTTCAGCTCGCCGTCCGACGAGGTCATCTTGTAGGTCGACGAGCCGGTTTCGACGCTAACCTCTTCCTTCTCCGTCTTCGACGTGAAGCGGAGCGCCTTGCTGGAAAAGTCGCCGGACTTCAGATAGCTGATCGCCGGGTCGAAGATGCCGTTCGAAATCAGGGAATCGATGACATAGGTGAACTCGGTGTTAGGCTGGCCGGGCGCCTTGAACGTGCCGGTGACGTCGAGCGAATTGTTGCCCTCGATCGTCCACAGGCCGCTCTCTTCAGGCGTAGCGAAGATCGACCACGGGTTCAGGCCCTTGATGGAGAAATTCTTCGGGTCTGCCTTCTTCAACAGCGCCGCGAAGTCATAAACGATCTCGTAGCGTGTTCCCGCCGGGTTGACGGTCACGAAGCCCTTGGCTGCATCCTTCGGCAGGAGCTTCGACAGGTTCGCCTCGATTTCCTTGGCGCCCTTCTGGTTGATCTCGACCGCGTAAGACGTCGAAACCAGACCAAGAAGAACGACAGCGGTCGCCGTTAGGGTCTTGAGTTGCATGCTGAATTTCTCCCGTACCATTTGAGGTCGCATGTGAAGGCTAGCCCCCCACCCTGTCAACCCAGCAGTTGCATGCGCGGCTTCAGGCGGCGATCTTGCGTGAACGCATCGGCATCGGCCGGCCGAGCAGATAGCCCTGTGCCTCGTCGCAGCCTTCGTCGAGCAGAATACCAAGCTGCACATCCGTCTCGACTCCCTCCGCGAGCACCGGAATATTGAGGCTTTGCCCCAGCGCCAGGATGGCGCGGATGATCGCCTTCGCCTGCTCGCTCGTCTCCACCTCGTTCATGAAGCTGCGATCGAGCTTGATCTTGTCGAACGGGAAGGCGCGCAACGTTTCCAGCGACGAATAGCCCGTGCCGAAATCGTCAATGGCGATGGAGACGCCGAGATTCTTGACCTGACGCAGTGTCAGCAGCGCCCGGTCCTTGTCGACGATGATCGACGACTCGGTGATCTCAAGCTCCAGGCGCCATGGCTCGAGCCCGGTCTCGAACAGGACCGAATGCACGAGATGGGCGATATCCTGGTGACCGATCTGGACGGGCGACAGGTTGACGGCGATCTTGTGCTTATTCGCCCAGCCCGCAGCCTCCTTGCAGGCCTCGCGAAGCACCCACTCCCCGATCGGAACGATCGCGCCGCATTCCTCGGCAACCGAGATAAACTCGCCCGGCGGCACGTTGCCCCGCGTCGCATGATCCCAGCGCAGCAGTACCTCGTAGCCGGTGATGTCACCTGTTGAGACCGACTTCTGCACCTGGAAGTGCAGATGCAACTCGTTCTTTTCGATGGCCGACCACAGGTCGCTTGCCATCTTGCGACGGTCGCGTGCCGCCTCGTCCATCGCCACTTCATAGAAGCAGATGCGCTCGGAAAGCGTCGCCTTGGCGCGGTACATGGCAAGATCGGCATTGGCGAGCAATATCTCGCCCGTCGATCCATCCTGCGGATAGATGGCAACGCCGATGCTGGCGTCGGGATTGATGTCGAAATCATCGATCTGGAAGTCGCCGGTCAGGCTCGCCTCCAGCCGCGCCACGAAATCATGCAGATCCGCGATATCGGAAAACTGCTTGATCGCCGCGAACTCGTCGCCGCCGAAGCGGGCAACGAATTCGTCTTCGCCGAGCAGCTTGCTCATGCGCTCCGAGAGCGTGACCAGAACCTGGTCACCGGCGCTATGGCCGCGCTGGTCGTTGATCTCCTTGAACTTGTCGAGATCGATGCCGATGACCGCGACCTTCGTGCCGGCACGCTTGGCGACAGCCAGATCCTGCGACAGGCGCTCGGAAAACTCGGAGCGGTTGGGCAATCCCGTCAACGCGTCGTGGCGCGCCATGAAGGCGATCTTTTCTTCCGAAATCAGCCGTTCCGTAATGTCTTCGTAGGTTGCGACCCAACCGCCATCGGGAAGCTCGTTGAGGTTCAGCTGGATCGACCGGCCATGCGCGCCCTTGTGCACGATCGAGCGTTCACCCGATCTGAGCGCCCGCATCAGCTTGTCGTAATGCTCGGATGCGCGCTTTGCGACGGCCTCGGGATCCGAGAAGTGGATCTCGTAGCCGATCGCGATGATCTCCTTGTAGCTCATGCCGGGACGGATCGTTCCCTGCTCGAATTCGAAGATCTCGCTATAGCGGCGGTTTGCCAGCACGAGCCGTTCCTCGGCGTCGAACAGGCAGATGCCCTGCGAGACGTTCTCAAGTGCGAGATCGAGATTGCGCGAGACTTCCTTGATGCGGTCGCGGTCGGCCTTCTGCTCGGTCACATCCTTGGTGATCTTGGCGTAGCCGGCGATCTCGCCGTCGGCGTTCCAGATGGGATCGATCACGACATGCGCCCAGAAGGACGTTCCGTCCTTGCGGAACCGCTTGCCCTCGGCCTCGAATTTCCCCTCGGTGCGCGCCTTCAGCAGCGCGCGCTGCGGCAGGCCGGCGGCGCGCTCTTCCTCGGAATAGAAGCGCCCAAAATCCTCGCCGATGATTTCGTCGGCGGTATATCCCTTGGCGCGTTCGGCGCCGGCATTCCAGTTGGCGACCCGGCCATCCTTGTCGAGCATGTAGATCGCGTAATCGGTCACGCCCTGCACCAGCATCTCGAAACGCGCCTCGCTCTCCTTCGTCGAGCTTTCCGCACGCATCGCAAACAGCGCCGCTGCAAAGCCGGATGTAATCATGGACAGCGAGACCGAGAGAAGCGTGACGACCATGAAGCCGGTGGACATGGTCTCGCTCGGATCGATCACGGGTCCCGGCCCGGGCACGATCGTCAGCGCCGCCATGGCCGTAAAATGCATCGCCACGATCGCGGCGCAGACCGTCGCGGCAGGCATAAGCAGCTTGCGCGCATCGGTCTTGATATCGGGGAGCATATAAAAGCCGACGGCCGAGATGACCACCGCGCAAGACATCGAGGCAAGCACGAGCGACTGGTCCCAATCCATGCTGCCGGGAAACTGCACAGCCGTCATGCCGAGAAAATGCATCGACGTGACGCCGACACCGAACAGCATGCCGGCGAACGCCCGCCGCACCCTGCTCTCCGCGCCGGCAGCGAAAGCCACGGCGGCAAGCGTCGCGACCACCACCAGTACCAGCGACGTCAATGTTTCCGAAGTGTCGTAGCCGACGACCACGCCGCTATCATAGGCAAGCATCGCCACGAAATGCGTTGCCCAGATGCCGAAACCGCCGGCAGCACCACCCATCAAAAGCCAGATCAGGCGCGCTACCTTGACGGTGCTGCGCGCCCGCTGCAGCAGTGTCAGCGCGGCAAGGCTCGACAGGAAGCACAGGCATCCGGCCAAAACGACCAGCCTGAGATCATGCATGTAGGCAATGCAGTTAAAAACGGTAAGCATCATATATCCGGACCAATTTGCCGTTTCGCTTTCATATGCGGGCGCTTAAGAAACCGGTAATTTCCGGCAGCCGGCGAAGTCTTGACGATTGCTAATCGCAACTGTCATTAATGCTCCGTCAACGGCGGTTGATCCTGAGTTTTGACTGGCGCTGACGGCGGATGTCTAAGTTGCATCAGCTCATGCTAAAGAATTACAGCATAGTCGTGTTCGCACCGCCGCGTCTCTCAAGCGCCGCGCCCTTGCCATTCCGCCGCAACTAGACTATAGCGCACGCGTCCGCACAGACACCCTTGGAGGCAATGCGGATGAGGATGGGGAAACCCGCCTCCAGTTCAGCGACAGGCGATGCCTGCGCCGAGCTCTCCAAATAACCTCGGAAGGAAAAGTCATGAGCCACGAAAGCTACGAGCTCAAGGCCGAGGCGCGCGAACGGGTTGGTAAGGGGTCCGCCCGTGAACTTCGCCGCAATGGTCTCATCCCGGCTGTCATCTATGGTGACAAGCAGGCCCCAATTTCGATCTCCCTCAGCACCAATGAGGTAACGAAGCGCATCCACGCTGGCGGTTTCATGACCACCATCGCTACGATCGACGTCGACGGCAAGAAGTACAAGGTTCTGCCGAAGGACTACCAGCTCGATCCGGTCCGCGACTTCACCATGCACGTGGACTTCCTGCGCGTATCCGGCAACACCGCCGTTACCGTTGCGATCCCGGTTCACTTCATCAATGAAGAAAAGTCCCAGGGCCTCAAGGTTGGCGGCGTTCTGAACATCGTTCGTCACGACGTCGAAGTTCATTGCCCGGCTGATGCGATCCCGGAATTCTTCAACGTTGACCTCAGCGGCAAGAAGATCGGCGACAGCATCCACATCTCCGAAGTCACCCTGCCGAAGGGCGTGACCACGGTTATCGACCGCGACTTCACCATCGCTACGATCGTTGCTCCGGCAGCTGGCGTATCGGAAGAAGAAGAAGAAGCTGGCGAAGCTGAAGCTTGATCATTTGATCGCTTGAACGCTTGAACGCTTTGTAAAGTATAAGACCCGCTTTCTCCGGAAAGCGGGTCTTTTCATTTGTTCGGACAGAGCCGCTTCAACTTCGATTAAGACATTTCGTGGAAGCATGCCCCATCGTTTCAGAGCAAGTTCTGTTCTGAACGAAAAAATTGTGCGGCAAGGGGCAGACGCAGGAAAATGCATAATTCCGTTCAGAACAGATTTCTAGGAATTGTGTTCGCTGCACTGCTTCTGCTCGTAGCCCCGCTTTTTGTTCTGTTCCTTTTCCTGTCCTCCGGACGCGCCGAAAAGGAAATCCGCGACCACATCTCCGTTCTTCTCGTCGCCAACTCGCAAGCACTGGCAAAGCCGCTTTGGGATTTGGACGAAGACAGCGTCGCGCAGATCAGCGCCGCCGTCGTCTCGCAGGGCAACATCGTCAAGGTTCAGGTCCGCGACGAATCCGGCCAGCTTGATGTCACCCAGTCGACAATCCCCGCTTCCTATAACGGCCAGCTGATCGAAGTCTCGCACGCAATCACCTACACCACGCTCGACGGTCCGAAGAAGCTGGGCACGATCTCGGTCTTCTATCCCGCGCCGGACCTGTTCTCCGGCCTGAAGAATGAAGAGATCATCTTCCTGTCGATCTTCGTCTTCGCCGTTCTGATCGTCTTTTGCGCCGCCCTCATCGGCAACCGCATCGTCCTCGTTCGTCCGCTGATGCGCTTGATCGCGGCGATCGAAGCCACCGGCCAGCTCGGCTCGCGCCACCATGTCGATTGGCGCTCCAACGACGAGATGGGCCGCCTTGCCAAGAGCTTCAACACCATGCAGTCCAAGCTGGAAAGCGAGGAGCAGGAGCTGAAGCTCGCGCACCGCCGCGCCATCGACATCTACAATCTGACGCCTGCAATGCTGTTCTCGCTCGACGAAAACGACCACATCACCGCCGTCAGCGACTACTGGCTCGCCGCCACCGGCTACGAGCGCGATGATATCATCGGCAACCGCTTCACCGATCTAGTCACCCCGGACGCCCGCAGCGCCTTCCTCGGCCGCAAGGGTGAGCTGAATGGCGGCGCGACTGTCGATGTCACCGTCAAGTTCCTCTGCGCCGACGGCCGCGTCATGGACGTGCTGATCCTAGAATCGAAGACTGCCACCGGCGGCCAGGGCGGCCTGTCGCTGTCGGTCATGACCGACGTCACGGCGCTGAAGGCCTCGGAAGCCCGCAACCACAAGCAGGCGATCACCGACCATCTCACGGGCCTTCTTAATCGCCAGGGCTTCGAGACTGTGCTCGACGGCAAGATCCGCGAGGCGGACGCCGCCAACCAGGAACTCGCCTGCCTCTTCGTCGATCTCGACCGCTTCAAGTGGATCAACGACAATCTCGGCCACGCCGAGGGTGACAAGGCGTTGCGCGAGTTCGTCGGCCGCTTGAAGAGCAAGCTTGCGCCGACGGATGTGGCCGCCCGCCTCGGCGGTGACGAGTTCGCGATCTTGCTGCCATCCGGCAACGCCGCCGAGCGCGCCGACTTGATGGCCGAGATGCTCGCCTCCATCTTCAACGAGCCCTTCGGCACCGACATGCATCTGAGCGCCAGCGTCGGCATCGCCATCTATCCGCGCCACGCCGACAATGCCGCCGAGCTACTGCAGAAATCCGACATGGCGATGTATGCCAAGAAGCGCGACGGCAAGAACGGCGCCCAGCACTTCGACAACGGCATGGTTGATCACGCCCGCGCCCGCGCCGAGATCGAAAGCTGCATCGAGATCGGCCTGATCGAGGACTGGTTCGCGGCCTACCTCCAGCCGATCGTCAATCTCAACGGTCGCGGCGTCGCCGGCTTCGAAGCGCTGATGCGCCTCAACCACCCGGTAAAGGGTCTCATGGCCCCTGCCGAGGTCATCAACGTCGCCGAAGAGACCGGAAAGATCATCCGCGTCGGCAACGTCATCATGGAGAAGGCGATCGAGCACCTGGCGACGCTCTCGGCGCTCCCCGGCCTTGCGAACAGCTACCTCGCCATCAACTTCTCGCCGCTGCAGTTCGAGCCGTCGCTGCCTGCACGGCTGGCCTCGCTGCTCATGCGGTATAACATTCGCCCCGAGCGGATCGTCGTCGAGATCACCGAGGCCGTGCTGATGCACAACAACCCCGAGATCCGCAAGATCGTCAGCGATATCCGCCAGTTCGGCTGCCGCATCGCGCTCGACGACTTCGGCACCGGCTACTCCTCGCTCAGCTATCTCAACCGCTTCCCCGTCGACATCATCAAGATCGACCAGTCGTTTACGCGCTCGATCAACGATGCCAACGAGGACATCAGGCAGAAGAGCCGCACGCTCGTCGAAAGCATCACCACCCTCTCGCACAAGATGGGCTGCAACGTGATCGCCGAGGGCATCGAGACCGAGCAGGAATGCCATACGCTATGCGAGATGGGTCTCGACTACGGCCAGGGCTACCTCTTCCACCGTCCGCAAACCGTCGAGCAGCTGATGACCCGGTTGGCGGACGCCGACACGCTTGCCCGCGCCTCGTAAACGCAAGAGAGAAGCCGATGATCAAACCACTGCTGCTTCTTGCTCTCCTGAGCCTGCCCCTCGCCGGTCCGACGCGTGCGGCCACCGTCAATTTCGTCACCGAGGAGTATCCCCCTTTCAGCTATCACGAAGGCGATACCCTGAAAGGAACATCGGTGGAGCAGGTGCAGCTGCTGATGCAGAAAGCCGATATCGATATGCGCATCGAGCTGCTGCCCTGGACCCGCGCCTATGCGGCGGCCCAGGCCACGCCGATGACCTGCCTCTTCACGACGGCGCACAGCCCCGAGCGCGACAAGCTGTTCAAATGGGTCGAGCCGCTTCTGGTGGACGACAATATTCTCGTGGCCACCGCCTCCTCGGGCATTGGCGAAACCGATCTGGACGACACCCGGCGTTACGTCATCGGCACGCATCGCGGCGACTACACCGAGAAATTGCTGAAGGAAAAGGACTTCCCCAGGATCGACGTCGCCAGCGACTTCCCCTCGACGCTGCGCAAGCTCGTGAACGGCCGCATCGACCTCATGCCGATCTCGGAGATCTACTTCGAAAAGCTCAAGCAGGATCAGCCGCTCGTGCGCGTCGCCACGCTCTCTTCCCAATCGCTCGGGATAGCTTGCGAGAAGAGCTTCCCCGAGGACATAAGGAGCAGGATGCAGCAGGCGCTCGACGCATTGATCACGGAGGGCACGCAGCGCGCGATCTTCGCCAAATACGGCCTGCACTCGCGTCACTGACAGCGCGTCTCCGCCCCCGCCTCATCGATTCTGGCCGCCATCGACACGCTTGCGCTTGACTTCAGCGTCGTTTCGCGGTGGTGAACACGTTCAGAATCTGAAACGCCCAGGAATGAACGCGCCATGCTTGTTATCGCCGGCCTCGGCAATCCCGGCAGACAATATGCCGGCAACCGCCACAATATCGGCTTCATGGCCGTGGACGCCATCCACCGCCGCCACTCGTTTTCGCCCTGGTCGAAGAAGTTCAAGGCCGAGATCTCCGAAGGCGAGATCGCGGGCGAGAAGGTCCTGCTGATCAAGCCGCAGACCTACATGAACCTGTCTGGCGAATCCGTCGGCGAGGCCATGCGCTTCTACAAGCTGCAGCCATCCGACATCGTCGCCATCTACGACGAACTCGACCTCGCGCCCGCCAAGGCCCGCATCAAGGTCGGCGGCGGCCACGGCGGCCATAACGGCGTGAAGTCGCTCGACGCCCATTGCGGCAGGGACTACCGCCGCCTGCGCCTCGGCATCGGCCATCCCGGCAACAAGGATCTGGTGCACAACTACGTGCTCGGCGATTTCGCCAAGGTCGACCAGCAGTGGCTGGAACCCATGCTCGACGCGCTCGCCGACAATCTCGAGATGCTGGTCAAGCGCGAGGATTCGCAGCTGATGAACAAGCTGGCGCTCGCCGTCGGCGGCAAGGAAGACGAGGATAAGCCGAAGCCCGCCAAGCCTGACAGTGCGAACGCAGCCGCTCAGAAACCTGCAGGCAAATCGCACATCCATCAGGCCCGCAACAGCGCCCAGCCGAAAAAGCTGCCGACGACGGGACCGATGGCCGAAATGCTGAAGAAGATGTTCGGCAACAAGGAAGACTGACCATGTCCCCCTCGCCTCTTGCCATCCGCACGGCCGAAGCGGGAGACCTCGCAGCGCTTCTCGCGCTCTATAGGGACATGAACCCCAGCGACCCCGCCATCGATCCAACGGTAGCGCAGGAGCGCTTTACGTCCATGCTGACCCATCCCGGCATGCGCGTCCTGGTGGGCGTGGCCGACGATGCGCTGGCCGCGTCGGTGACGCTGATCATCATGCCCAACCTCACCCGCGGCGGCGCGCCATACGCGCTGATCGAAAACGTCGCCACATCAACGCCATATCGCCGGCGCGGCTATGCCAGCGCCCTGATCGGGCATGCGATCGAGCTCTCTTGGCAGGCCGGTTGCTACAAGGTGATGCTGCTCACCGGACGCACCGATCCCGGCATCCATCGCTTCTACGAAAGCTGCGGCTTCGTGCAGAACAAGACAGGCTTCCAGATCAGAAGAAGCGTCTGAACCTATTCCTCGGGCTCTGTCGTAAACATCAGCGGGAACCCCGCCTCCTTGCCGAAATCCATGGCCTCCTTGGCCTTTGTCTCGGCGATATCCTTGGCGCAGACGACCACCACGGCGGTGCCAAGCTTGTGCGCGGTCATCATCACCCGGTATCCGGCCTCTTCACTCATCCGGAAGACGATCTTCAGCACCGCCGTCACGAATTCGCGCGGCGTGAAATCGTCGTTGACGAGGATCACCTTGTAGAGCTTCGGCCGATCGAGCTTCGGCTTCGACTTCACTTTCGGTTTCAGGGCGACATCGTTGTCACTCATCGGGCAGTCCATCCGTTGATGACAGGAAAGAGGGCGAGGCTATGCTCAGCCCGCATATTATATTGCATCGCAAGCGCCGCTTTCAAGCCAAAGCCGCTTTGATCACGCAAGATGTGCTCGAAAAGCTTGACCCGGAGGCGGCTTTTACCCCATACGCACGGCCAAGGAATTCAAGAACAGCAGGTTTCAGCCATGGGCTTCAAATGCGGTATCGTCGGTCTGCCGAATGTCGGCAAGTCGACCCTCTTCAACGCGCTCACCAAGACGGCGGCGGCGCAGGCGGCGAACTATCCCTTCTGCACGATCGAACCGAACACCGGCGAAGTCGCCGTTCCCGATCCGCGCATGCAGAAGCTGGCGGGTATCGCCGGCTCCAAGGAAATCATTCCGACGCGCATCTCCTTCGTCGACATCGCCGGCCTCGTGCGCGGCGCGTCCAAGGGTGAAGGCCTCGGCAACAAGTTCCTCGCCAACATCCGCGAAGTCGACGCCGTGGTCCACGTGCTGCGCTGCTTTGAGGATGACGATATCACCCACGTCGAGGGTCGCATCAATCCGGTCGGCGACGCCGACACGATCGAAACCGAGCTGATGCTCGCCGACCTCGAAAGCCTGGAGCGCCGCGTCGAGCAGACCCGCAAGCGCGCCGCATCCAAGGACAAGGAATCGCTGGCCCAGCTTCCCGTCATGGAAGCGGTCATCAAGCTCCTCAACGAAGGCAAGCCCGCCCGTCTTCTCCTGAAGACGCTGGCGCCGGAGGAAATCGAGATCCTGAAGGGCCTCAACCTCCTGACCTCGCATCCGGTTCTCTACGTCTGCAACGTCGCCGAAGGCGATGCCGTCGACGGCAATGAGCACACCAAGGCCGTGGCGGAGATGGCCGAGAAGCAGGGCGCGGAATGCGTCATCATCTCGGCCGCGATCGAAGCCGAAGTTGCGCAGCTGCCGGAAGAAGAGGCCACCGAGTTCCTCTCGGCGCTCGGCCTTACGGAAGCCGGTCTCGACCGTCTGATCCGCGCCGGCTACCACCTGCTCGACCTGATCACCTATTTCACAGTCGGCCCCAAGGAAACCCGCGCCTGGACCATCCGCCGCGGCACCAAGGCCCCGCAGGCGGCTGGCGTCATCCACACCGATTTCGAACGCGGCTTCATCCGTGCCTTCACCATCGGCTACGACGACTACATCAACTTCAAGGGTGAAGTCGGCGCCAAGGAAGCCGGCAAGGGCCGCGACGAAGGCAAGGAATACGTCGTCCAGGACGGCGACGTCATCCACTTCCGCTTCAACACCTGATTTCGAACGATATGACTGCCGCCTGAAGCATGTCGCGCAAAAGTGTGCAGCGGTTTTGCGGAACCGACATGCGACGGAAGAAAAACTTAAAGCGTGGCGAGCGAATCCGAAGGATCGCGACACGCTTTAAGCGGGCGGCAGTCTCTTCTGCATGCCATCAGGCAGACGGCGCACAACGGCGCGCCGAAGCGGCATCCAGCCGGTGCCGATGACAAGAACGATCACGCCCACCGCCAGCAGCGTGATGAAGACGTAGGTATCCACCTGCGCATTGCCCTGGCGGAAGATCCCGTAGAGCGCGGCCCCCAGCGATACCAGTCCCGACGTCACGAAGGCACGTCGGTCGATGATCAGCCCCACCAGCATCAGCGCCATGACTGTGATCACCACGACAGGCGTGCGCATCGACACCGTGTCGAGCCCGACGAGCGCCCCTCTCCCGCCGCCGGACAACCACAGAATGCTGTAAAGCAGCACGGGGGCGGCGCCGAGATGCAGCCAGAAGGCAATGTCGGAATTGACGGTCCGGCGCAACGGATCCTTGAGATCGAAGCGCATGGCCATCGCAAACAGACCGATCGCGCAGGCAACCAGCAGCATCGACTGCACGCCCTCATGGGTGGCCATGTCGAGCGGAGTGGCGCTCAGCCAGTCGAACAGGCGCAGAATGAGTTTCGGTACCACGACCGCCGCCCCCATGATCGCCAGCGCCAAGGCAAGTGGTATCCTGTAGAGCAGATAGAAGAGGCCGAGCACGACGGGAAAGGCCAGCGTATATTGCAGCCCGTCATTGTGGATACCAAGCCCGAAGATGTCGGATGCTCCCAACATCGCCGACACGGCTCCCGTCCACATCGCCAGCGCGACGCAGGTCCAGATCGCCAAAGCGAAGGTCAGCGCTACAGCCGGCAGCGCCAGCCGCTGGCGGCGCACGAGGATTTCCGCAAGCACGATGATCGCGGGCAGCACCGCATAGATGGAGCCGAGGCCCCAGAGGCCGGCAAGCGCCACGACGATACCGATGGTGATCAGCACGTCGTGGAACCCGCGCACGAAGCTCGGCGTCTCCGTGTCGGAAAACGCCACGGCCTGCCCTGTCGTCTCCGCCACCACCGCATCGACCCTGACGCCGCGCTCGATCAGAAACGGCAGAAGCCGATCGGCAACGCGGTCGGGAAGAATGCCCTCCCGCTCGGCCTCATCAAGGATCAACTTCAACTCGGGCATATCGGAAATCTCTCATGAATCATTGAGTTACAATGGATGCTATTGTAATCGTGAACAAACGCCTATGACGCGGAGATGAATTTGTCCGATCAGATCCTGGCCTATGAGGATTTTCATCCCGGCCGCCGCTTCGCGCTTGGACCGGTCACGGTCTCCGCCGCGGAAATAATCGAATTCGCCAGCGAGTTCGACCCGCAGCCGATGCACACCGACGAAGCGGCCGGACGCGCGAGCATTCTGGGCGGGCTGGCCGCATCAGGCTGGCACACATCGGCGATGCTGATGCGGATGATGATCGACAGCTATCTACTGAACTCGCTCTCCGAAGGCGCGCCCGGCATCGACATCATGGAATGGCGCCGGCCTGTCATCGCTGGCGACACGCTCTCCGGCCACTCGACCGTGCTCGAGGCGCGCGCCCTGCGCTCCCGCCCGGGCATCGGCATCGTCAAGTTTCGCCACGAACTCGAAAACCAGCGCGGCGAAACGGTCTGCGTGTCGGAGAACCCGATCATGTTCCGCATGTCCACCGCGACCGTAGCGCAAACGGGAGCAGGCGCATGAGGATGCTCGATCGCTATACACTCGGCGAAAAGACCGAGACGGGAAGCTACGCCTTCACCGAGGAAAACATCATCCGCTTCGCGAAGCGCTATGATCCGCAGCGCTTCCATGTGGACAGGCAAGCCGCGCGCGAAAGCCTGTTCGGCGACCTCTGCGCCTCCGGCTGGCATACCTGCGCCGGCTGGATGACGACATTCGTCGCCTACTGGATCGCCGAGAGCAAGAAAATCGCCCGCGAGGGCCACACGCCGCCCAAACTCGGGCCGGCAGCCGGCTTCAAGGACCTGCAGTGGATCCGCCCGGTTTTCGCGGGCGAAACCGTCGATTACGCCGTCACTTTGCTGTCGAGCCGCCCGATGGCCTCACGCCCGGGGCGTATCCTCAACACCATCCTCTGCGAAGGCTATGTCGCGGGCGCCCCGGTTGTCAGGTTCGAAAGCAGCGTGCTCGAATTCGAGTAGCATGCCGGATAGCGCGCTTACCCGACAGCCGGCCTCAGTGACCTGAAAACTCGACCAGCGTGCGCACGTCGACGCCGAGCGCTTCCAGCTTGGCGCGACCGCCGAGATCCGGCAGGTCGATCACGAAGCAGGCCGACACCACCTCGGCGCCCATCTGGCGCAGCAGCTGTGTCGCGCCGACAGCCGTTCCGCCCGTCGCGATCAGGTCGTCGACAAGGATCACCTTCTCTCCCGGCTTCACCGCGTCGATGTGCATTTCCATCTCGTCGATGCCGTATTCCAGGCTGTAGGCGATGCGCACGGTCTCATGCGGCAGCTTGCCCTTCTTGCGGATCGGCACGAAGCCGGCCGAAAGCTGGTGCGCCACGGCGCCGCCGAGAATGAACCCTCTTGCTTCCATGCCGGCGATCTTGTCGATCTTCGTGCCCGCATAGGGCTGCACCAACGCATCGACGGCGCGGCGGAAGGCCCGGGGATCGCCAAGCAGCGTGGTGATGTCACGAAAGATGATGCCAGGCTTGGGATAGTCCCGGATCGAGCGAATGCTGGCGGCAAGCTCGGAAGCGATAGTGTCCATTGAAAATTCCGTATTATCGAGAGGCATGTTGGAAGCCGGGCGCACACTATCAATTGCCCGCCGCGCTTCCAACAAAAAACAGCCTCCCCAGGCCGCACCGGCATGCCGCACGAACACTCAAGTTCGACAATCGGCGTCGCCTATTCGCCGGCACGCAACGTTCGGCCCTGGCCAGCATTCGCGGCATCGCGGATCGCCGCCAGGAAGCTCGTCAGCCCCGCCGAACGCAAGGGCATGTAGGCCTTGCCGCTCTCCCGGCAGGACCGCTTGATGATGCCGGCCGCCGTGTGGCTGATGTGATCGACCGGGAAGACGACGGTCGTTGCCTGCGCAAGTGCTGCCGGCAGAAGTGTCGTGCTGTCCTCGAGGCCGCCATCGTGCAGCAGCAGCGTCACGCCGTGGTCGGACGCAAGCGACCGCAACCTGTCATAGAGACTGCGGCGACCGCCAACATAGAGCACGGCCCCCTCGCCGGCCGACGCCCCGGATGGGGCCATACCGGATGCAGGCGTCGTCACGGCATCGCCGACGCTCGACCCGTCGCCAAGAAGCAGCGCCTCGATCTGGTCGTTCTCCAACCGCAACCTAGAGAGTTCAGCCTCCGCCCGCTCCGCGCGCTGCTGCTCTCGCTGTGTTTCCTGTCGGGCCGTGGCCAGCCGTCCGGCCAACAGCTCCGAGTGAGCGGCATTGGCCGAAGACACCCCGCCACGCGCTTCATCAGCCCGTGCCTCGCCCAAAGACCCGACCGTGTCGTTGGCCGCCTGCGCCCGCCGCAGCGCCTCCCGCAATTGCTCGATCTCGCGCAGCATCTCGACGCGCTCGGCCGCGGCCGCGGCCAGACGACGCTCCTGCTTGGCGATCTTGTCGTCCTTTTCCTCGGCCTGGCGCTGCAGCTCGGTCAAACGGGCGATATCCAGCCGGCTGGCGCTGCCGACCAGATGCGACAGCATGTGCACCTCGCCGAAAACCTCCCGCACCAGCTTCTCGTTCGCGGCCGGGTGGGTCATCACCGTCCAATAAGCCCCCGAGATATCGCCGCGATCAAACGCATCCCGCCAGAACCGCTGGAGTTCCTCGGCGCTGTCGATCGACGTCGCCCGCCGGATCATGCTTTCGTGGCGGCGATCGAGCGCCTTGTTGAGGAGCTTGCCCGGTACGCCTTTCTGCCCGGCCAGCCATACGCCGCGCGAATGTAGCGCATGATCGCCGGCGCTGCGTGCATCGCCCTCACCCACCTTGATCAACACCTGGCGAAGCTCGCCGGCCGTCAGGCAGGTTCCGATGATCGAGCAATGGAAATGCGAGCTGATCTCCCAGGTCTTCGCCCGCCCGCTGCGCTTCGCCGTCGCGCCAAATGACGGCGCAGACCGCTGCGCGGTCGCTGGCAACTTGGCGAGCGGAGCATGCGAGGCGTGGTATCCCGACAATAGCGGCATTGCTGAACCTATCGATGTATCTCAACGAATACATCGATAGGCCCGAACAAGCGCTCGCGCAAGCCGCATCGCAAGCGCGCCTGAAGAAGCCCTATTGAAATGAACGGGAAGGAAAAAAGAAGAGCAGGCAGGAAAACGCTTCCCTGCCTGCGAAAGCCCTCGGGCTTAGTGGTCCTTGCGGGCGTAGACCGACCGCTTGGTGAGGTAGATCAGCATGGTGAAGATCAAAAGGAAGATCATCACCATGAAGCCGGTGTGCTTGCGCTCGACCAGATGCGGCTCGGCGGCCCACATCAGGAACGAGGCGACGTCCTTGGCATACTGGTCGACCGTACCGGCGGTGCCGTCGTCATAGGTCACCTGGCCATCCGACAGCGGTGGCGGCATGGCGAGCACGGAAGCGGCATGGAAGTACGGGTTGTAGTGCTGCCCCTGCGACACGGTCGTGCCTTCAGGGGGATTCTCGTAGCCGGTCAACAGCGAGTAGATGTAATCCGGCCCGCCTTCCTGGTACTGCGTGAAGATATCGAAGATGAAGCGCGGGAAGCCGCGTTCCACTTCGCGGGCTTTCGCGATCAACGAGAAGTCCGGCGGCGCCGCACCGTTGTTGGAGGCAGCCGCCGCTTCAGCGTTGGCGAATGGCGACGGGAAGTAGTCCGACGGCACGGCCTTGCGGCTGTACATGTCACCGGCGGCGTTCGGGCCGTCCTGCACTTCGTAGTTGGCGGCGAACGCCTTGACCTGCGCTTCCGAGTAGCCGAGATCGCCCAGCATGCGGAACGGCACGAGGTGCATGGAGTGGCAGGCGGCGCAGACTTCGGTGTAGACCTTCAGGCCGCGCTGCAGCTGGCCCTTGTCGTAGTGGCCGAAGGGACCGGCAAAGGTCCAGTCGACCTCCTTTGGCTCCTTCAGCGGATAGTGCGGGGTCGCCGCCTCGTGATGTTCGGCGGGCTTCGCCTCCTGCGCGACAGCCGCGCTCCCGAGACAGCCGACGACTGCGAGTGACAAGATGCTTGCAACAAGCTTTTTCATGATGTGTGTTCCCTCTCGCCGCCCGCTCATGCCTTGGCCGCTTCGGCAGCGACCGACTTGTTGCGCTTCTCCAGCACCGCCTCGGTGATCGAGTTCGGCACCCGGCGCGGCGTCTCGACGAGACCCAGCACCGGCATGACAACCAGGAAGAAGGCGAAGTAGAGCAGCGTGCAAATCTGCGAGATCGTGGTGTAGAGGCCTTCCGCCGGCTGCGAACCGAGCCAGCCGAGGATGATCGCGTTGATCACGAACAGCCAGTAGGCCATCTTGTACCACGGGCGATAGACCGCGGAGCGAACCTTCGAGGTATCGAGCCACGGCAGGAAGAACAGCACGATGATGGCGCCGAACATGACGAGAACGCCAGCCAGCTTGGAATCGATCGGTCCGATGTTGAAGGTGATCGAGCGCAGCATCGCGTAGAACGGCAGGAAGTACCATTCCGGAACGATATGCGCCGGCGTCTTCAACGGGTCGGCCGGAATGTAGTTGTCGGCGTGGCCGAGGAAGTTCGGCAGGTAGAAGACGAAGTAGGCGTAGACAAGCAGGAACACCGAAACGCCAAGCGCATCCTTGAGTGTCGCGTAGGGCGTGAACCGCACCGTGTCCGTCTTGGTCTTGACCTCGACGCCAGTCGGGTTGGTCTGGCCGGTGACGTGCAGCGCCCAGATGTGCAGCACGACGACGCCGGCGATCACGAACGGCAGCAGGTAGTGCAGCGAGAAGAAGCGGTTCAGCGTCGGATTGTCGACGGCAAAGCCGCCGAGCAGGAACTGCTGCACCCATTCGCCGACCAGCGGGAACGCCGAGAAGAAGCCGGTGATAACCGTCGCACCCCAGAAGGACATCTGGCCCCAGGGCAGAACGTAGCCCATGAAGCCGGTCGCCATCATCAGGAGATAGATGAGAACGCCGAGGATCCAGAGGATTTCGCGCGGCGCCTTATACGAGCCGTAGTAGAGGCCGCGGGCGATGTGCAGATAGACCGCGACGAAGAAGAAGGATGCGCCGTTGGCGTGCATGTAGCGCAGCAGCCAACCGTGGTTGACGTCGCGCATGATCTTTTCGACGGAATTGAAGGCAACGGATGTTTCCGCCGCATAATGCATGGCGAGCACGATGCCTGTTAGCATCTGCACGATCAGCATCACCGACAGCATGGCGCCGAAGGTGTAGGCGTAGTTCAGGTTACGCGGAACCGGATAGGCGACGAAGCTGTCATAGACGAGACGAGGCAGCGGCAGGCGTGCATCGATCCACTTCTCAAGGCCGGTTGATGGCTCGTAGCTGGAATGGCCACTCATAAATCAGTCCCCCTCAACCGATTTTGATAACTTTGTCGGAAACGAACGAATAGGTCGGAATCGCGAGATTCTGCGGCGCCGGGCCTTTCCGTATGCGGCCGGCCGTATCGTAGACCGAGCCATGACAGGGACAGAACCACCCGTTGTATTCGCCGGCCTGGCCGAGCGGAACGCAGCCAAGATGGGTGCAGGACCCGATCATGACGATCCAGTTTTCCTTGTCCTTGCCGGCCGAACGGTCGACACCCGTCGCCTGCGCGTCGGCGGCGAGGTTGGCGTTGCGCGCGATCGGATCCTTGAGCTCCGCCATGGGAACGTCATCTGCAGCCTTCACTTCCTCAGGTGTACGGTTGCGGATGAAGATCGGCTTGCCGCGCCACTTGGCGGTCAGCGACATGCCGGGCTCGAGGCTCGACACGTCGACTTCGATGGAAGCGAGCGCGAGCGTCGAAGCGTCGGGACGCATCTGGTCGATAAACGGCCATGCGACAGAGACGGCGCCGACGGCGCCTGCCATACCCGTGGTTAAATAAAGGAAATCACGGCGTGTGGGCTCGCTAGAGACCCCGCCTGTCGTTTCGTGTTCGCTCACGGCTTAACATCCTCTGCCCAAACTTCGCGGAATTTTCCGCGCCATCCCTCCAAGGCGACGAATCTGTCATACAGATATTCGAACTTAGATTCCCCACCCACTAAGGCGCGTTCTATTATCGATCATCAATTATGTCCAGCCTCGGCAGGGCAAGAGGGCACAATGTCGCGGCCCTTCAGAGTTGATTCTTTAGGACAATCGCGCGGCTGCAACAGTGTTGCGTTGCAACATATCCGGCCGCGTGTTACGTGGCCGAAATATTACTCGCTCACGCCCGGTGCCATCCTATGAGACACACTTTATTCTGCGTGGGCAGTGTTCTCGTCTCGCTGCTGCTTGCGGCCATTTCTTTGCGTTATCTCACGCACACTTGGCTGCTTGCCTTCGTCTACAGCTTTCAGGTCCATTTCGCGCTCGCAGCACTCGCCGCAAGCCTCGTCCTGATCGTGATCAGACGCCATTGGTATGCCTACCTGCTGGTTACCGTGTCGGCGCTGCTTGCAGGCCACAGCGTGCTGATGCTAAAGGAGTTCGAAGCCACCCCGCCGGCAACCGCGCCGCGCCCGCTGCTGCGACTGATGTCCTTCAACATCGAGAACGACAATTTCGAAAACAGCCGCCGTATCGCTGAGGACGTGATCGCCTCCGGCGCCGATGTCGTCAACATTCTCGAGGCCGCGCCGCTGCTGCCTGAGCTCCCTCGGATCTCGGCGACCTACCCCTATCGCATCGGCTGCGGCGTCGGCACGCCGGGATGCGATACGCTGGTCCTCTCCAAGCGCCCGTTCCTTGAGCAAGGCGTGAGAACCCTCGGCGATCTGTGGCCGGA
Source organism: Rhizobium sp. 16-449-1b (assembly GCF_017741935.1). Classification (GTDB taxonomy): domain Bacteria; phylum Pseudomonadota; class Alphaproteobacteria; order Rhizobiales; family Rhizobiaceae; genus Rhizobium. The sequence goes on from NZ_JAGHMH010000018.1 coordinate 132,740, forward strand.
CCGTCTCGTCCAGGTGACGATCGATGTCGACGGAACGCCCGTCCACCTCGCCTCCGTCCACCTCGCAAAGCCCTATTTCGACGATTTCCAGGTCGACGAACTCTGGGATCTACGCAAGGTCGTCAAGTCGGTGGATGGACCGTTGATCGTGGCCGGCGATTTCAACTCGGCCATCATCGATCCCCATATTCAGGATTTCGTCCGCACCGCCGGCCTGAACACCGTTTTCCCGGAGCCCGCGACATGGCCGACCCGGGCCGGCAAACTGGGCATCGCCATCGACCACGTGCTCGCGCGGCCGCCACTGCGGCTGATCTCGGTCAAGCAAATCGAGGACAATGCCGGTTCCAACCACTATGGGCTGATGGCCGAGATCGCCATCGATCGCTAGCAGCGGATGAGCTGGAACGCCTAGACCTCTTCCAGATCGGCCGCCAGGAAGCCGCCGGATTGCCGGGCCCAGAGTTCCGCATAGAGCCCGCCATCGCGCAGCAGCGCCTCGTGCGTGCCCTCCTGGATGATCCGCCCCTTGTCGACGACGATCAGCCTGTCGAGCGCTGCGATCGTCGACAGCCGGTGCGCGATCGCCAGAACCGTCTTGCCGTCCATGATCCGGTTGAGGTTCGTCTGGATCGCCTCTTCCACCTCGGAATCAAGCGCAGACGTCGCCTCGTCGAGAACCAGGATCGGCGCGTCCTTGAGCATCACCCGGGCGATAGCAATGCGCTGCCGCTGTCCGCCCGAAAGCTTGACGCCGCGTTCGCCGACATGCGCGTCGAACCCCTTGCGCCCCTGCTGGTCCTCCAGCCGCTGGATGAAGCCCATCGCCTCTGCCCGACGCGCCGCTTCGACCAATCCGGCCTCGCCTGCATCCGGGCGGCCAAAGAGGATGTTGTCGCGCACCGAGCGGTGCAGCAGCGACGTATCCTGGCTGACGACGCCGATCTGCATCCTCAGCGATTCCTGCCTGACGCCGGCGATATCCTGCCCGTCGATCAGGATACGCCCGCCTTCGAGATCATAGAGCCGCAGCAGAAGGTTCACGAGCGTCGACTTGCCGGCACCTGAGCGCCCGACAATGCCGACCTTCTCGCCGGGAGCGATGGTCAGCGAGAAATGGTCGATCACGCCGCTGCCCTTGCCATAGTGGAAGGACACGTCGTCGAAGCGGATGCCGGGCTCGGCGATGACGAGATCCGGCGCATCCGGCTTGTCGACAAGGCCGAGCGGCTTGGAGATCAGCTCCGCCGAGTTCTGGATGGTGCCGAGATTGCGCATGATCCCGTTGAACTGGGTCATCAGGCGCCCAAGCAGGAAGTTCAGCCTGAGTACCAGCGCCAGCGAAAACGCGACGGCGCCCGAGCTGATCAGCCCCTGCAGCCACAGATGCACGCTGAGCCCGGCCATGGTCACGATCATGATGCCCGACAGCAGCGCCATGGAGGCGCGCACGCCGGTGATGAAGCGGGTGAAGAGCAGCACCGTCGCCTGGAACGTGTCGAAGCCCTGCCGCATGTAGCGATCGGTCTCTTCGTCGCGGGCAAAGAGCTTCAGCGTCTGGATGTTGCTATAGGCATCCACCATGCGCCCATTGAGCATCGAGGCGGATTCGGCCGTATCGCGCGAGTGGCGGCGGATGCGCGGCACGAAGTAGCGCGCCAGAACCCCGAAGGCCACCAGCCAGCATAGCACGACCACCGCCAGCGACAGGTCGAGCCGCGCGACGAGAACGAGCGTCGTCGCCGCATAGATGCCGACGAACCAGACGCTCTCCATCAGCGAGGTCACCAGATCGCCCGTCGCCTGCCCCGCCGACCATACCTTGGTGACGATCCGCCCGGAGAAATCGCTCTGGAAAAACGACAGCGATTGCCGTGACACATGCAGGTAGGACTGCCAGCGGGCGAGATTGTAGAATCCCGGCGTGATCACCTGCTGATCGACAAGCGCGATCACCAGCTGCACGATGAAGCGCACAAGGCCGATGAGAAAGAGCATGCCGAACAGCTCGAAGCCATGCGCGGCAAGCAGGCCGTGCCAGCCGACGTCAGGCTTGATGCTGGCGAGAATATCGACGACCCGCCCGACGAACCAGAACAGCGCCGCCTCGATGGCGGCCGACATGCCGCCGAGAACCAGCATGGCGATGAAGGGCAGCTTGGCCTGGCCGATGTAGAACCAGATAAAGCCCGTCGTCGACCGCGGCGGCTGAATGTTGTCGCGCGGTTGGAAAGGATCAATCCAGGTTTCAAAGGCACGAAAGAGTCGATTTAGGAGCATATTTGCGATATAGGCTTATCCGCCGGATGGGGAAAGCAATCCGTTCGCCGGACCAACCTTATATTTTGGTAATGATTGGTAACATCGACGGCATCGTCGTTGAATGAGACATGTCCCGCCACAATGTGGGAATAGCATGAGATTTCACGGGAGACGGCCACAATGCAAAAGAGGACACTCGTGTCGAGCATACCGTTGCCTTTGGCGGAAAGACTCGATGCGGTCATAGAGCAGCTCGGCGTAGCGCACGACCAGGTCGTGGCGGAAGCCGTTGCCGCTTGGATCGATAATGAAGAGCAGCGTCGGCTCATGACGTTGCGCACGCTTGCCTTTGCCAGCAGCATGGCGGTCGAAGGCCATCGCGTCATCGACTGGGCGGATAGCCTGAGTGCCGACAGGCACTGAGCAGACACATCCAAGCAACTGATTACAAAATAAAAACGCCCTCCCGATATCCCAGGGAGGGCGTTTTCAATTGTGGGGCTTGCGGATCTGTATCCGCTCAGAATTCCGACCAGTTCACCGCAGCCGCGGCCTGTGAGCCGCCATAGGCGCGGGCAACGCGGGCACCGAGCGCGCGGGCCGGCGAATGGACGGCCTGGTGGCTCGCCTCCGAAGCGATGCGCACGGCGGCAACCTGGTGTTCACTCAACCTGAACTGCGCGAGAAGCTCGATCAGCGCCGCGGCTTCCCGCGCCAGGCTGTGAGTCGCCGCCGTCGTCTGCTCGACCATCGCCGCATTTTTCTGGATGCCCTGGTCCATCTGGTTGACCGCGACGTTGATCTCGCTGAGGCCGGTCGACTGTTCGCGCGAGGTGCTGACGATGGCCGACACGTTGCCGTTGATCTCCTGGACCGCGGACACGATGACGGACAGCTGCCGGCCGGTCTCGCCGACCAGCTCCACACCCTCTCGCACCTGATCGCCCGATTTGGTGATGAGCGCCTTGATCTCCTTGGCGGCATTGGCAGAGCGTTGCGCCAGTTCGCGCACTTCCTGCGCCACGACCGCGAAGCCCTTTCCGGCTTCGCCGGCGCGTGCTGCCTCGACACCGGCATTCAGCGCCAGAAGATTGGTCTGGAAGGCAATGTCGTCGATGACGCCGATGATGTTGGAGATTTCGTCCGACGAGGTTTCGATCGCCTCCATTGCCGCCACCGCCTGCTCAACGATCGCGCCGGAGCGCTCGGCGCCGCTGCGGGTAGTCTCGACCAGCTCGCCCGCCTGTCCGGCACGCGCGGCCGAATCCCGGACAGCGGTCGTCACCTGTTCCAGCGACGACGCCGTCTCCTCGACGGAGGCAGCCTGCTGCTCGGTGCGCTTCGACAGATCGTCAGCCGCCGCGCGGATCTCGTTGGCGCCGGAATCGATCTTGCGGGCGTTTTCGCCGACCACGCGCAGCACGCGCTCCAGCCCGTGAACGGATTCGTTGAAGTTGATGCGCAGCTGGTCCAGCTGGCCGGCGAAGCTCTGCTCGATACGGAAGGTCAGGTCGCCGTCGGAAAGGCTCTTCAGCCCGCGCGCCAGATTGTCGACCGCGAACGACACCTCGGCCGCCTCGCGCGCCTTCTGCTCCTCGCGCGCGATCCGCTCGCTTTCGCTCATCGAGCGGTTGGCTTCCGTCTCGCGCTCGAGGCGTTCGCGCTCCAGCGCATTTTCGCGGAAAACGGCAACGGCAGCGGCCATTTCACCGATCTCATCACGACGGCCGGCATAGGGAATGACGGCATGGTTGTCGCCCGCGGCCAGCGCGTTCATCGACTGCGTGATCGCGCCGATCGGCCGCGTGACGCGAACGAGGCTGAGCACCGCGGCACCGATCGCGAGCAGCACGGCAATCAGCACGCCGGCGATCGTTGCGATCGTCACGATCTCGGTCGTCTCGGCCGCAGCCTTTTTGTCGCTGCCGGCAGCGGCGCGATTGTCTGAGATCATGCCCTGCAGGATATCACCGGCCTGGTTGCCCATTGGCGTCATCTTCTCGATCACGGCCTTGGCATCGCTGTTGCGCGCGCTGGCAAGCAGGCTGGCGAACTGCTCGCCGAGCTTGTCGTAGTCCGCCATCATGCCCTTGAGCTGCTCGAACCGCGGCCGCGGGCCGGCCGATTGCGCGGCTTCGAACGTGGCAACGGCATCCTCACGAGCTGCGGTGGCCGTCTTGATCTGATCAATAAGAGCCTTCTGCTCTTCATCGCTGACGGCAGCGAACACCGCCAGATAGAGGCGGCGGACGTCGGACATGCGTCGCTCCATCTCCGCGATCATCAGCGACTTGTCCATGCGCAGGCTGATGCTCTCGGCCTGGCTGTTGAGCTGCCACACCGACCGCATGCCGGCGGCACCCTGGGCGATGAGGATGATGACGATGAAGGCAAAGAGAGCCGGCAGGAAAAACTTGATCTTGAGAGAGCTCATGGCTGGCACCTGAAAAGTTTCAAAGAACGCTTAAATCTATGAAACCGTTGTGCCAGTCTCCGCTAAACAAAAACTTACCACCAATGCGTGCTTTTATCGGCGCCGCAACGAGACCCCGCGAAAACGCCGCGCCATTCTTGATATAAGTCAAATTCCCCCGCTCCAAGCGCGTGCCGGAGCGGGGGAATTCTGCGTCATTCCGCCGCAGCTTCTTTCTGGACGCCGTCCTCATCCGAATGATCGGCAAGGAAGCCGCCCGACTGGCGGTTCCAGAGATCGGCATAGACGCCGCCCTCACCCACCAGTTCGACATGCGAGCCGGCCTCGATGATCTTGCCCTTGTCGAGCACGACCAGCCGGTCCATCTCCGTCAGCGTCGACAGACGGTGGGCAATCGCGATGACCGTCTTGCCCTCCATCAGCGCGAAGAGGTTCTCCTGGATCGCAGCCTCGACCTCGGAATCGAGCGCCGAGGTCGCCTCGTCGAGCACCAGGATCGGCGCGTCCTTGAGGAACACGCGGGCGATCGCGATACGCTGGCGCTGGCCGCCAGACAGCTTCACGCCGCGCTCGCCGACCTGTGCGTCAAGCGCCTTGCGCCCCTGCATGTCGACCAGGCCCTCGACGAAGTCCCAGGCATTGGCGCGCTTGGCCGCCTCGATGATCTCCGCATCCGTCGCATCCGGCCGACCGTAGGCGATGTTGTCGCGGATCGAGCGGTGCAGCAGGGACGTGTCCTGCGTAACGACGCCGATCAACTCGCGCAGGCTTTCCTGCGAGACATGCGAGATGTCCTGACCGTCGATCGTGATGCGGCCGCCTTCGAGATCGTAGAAGCGCAGCAACAGGTTCATCAGCGTCGTCTTGCCGGCGCCGGAGCGCCCGACCAGACCCACCTTCTCGCCCGCCTTGATGTCGAGCGACAGGTTTTCGATGATGCCCTTGCCCTTCCCGTAGTGGAAGCCGATCCGGTCGTAATGGATCGCGCCCTTCTTGGCGGTCAGCGACGAAGCGCCCGGCTTGTCGGTGATGTCGTGCTCCTTCGTCATCATCTCCATGCCGTCATAGACCGTGCCGATATTCTCGAACAGCGCCGAGACTTCCCACATGATCCACTGCGACATGCCGTTGACGCGCATGGCAAGACCGATGGCAATCGCGATCGCGCCGACCGAGATGCCGCCGTTCAGCCAGAACCAGATCGACAGGCCCGAGATCACGAACAGCGCCACGCAGTTGTTGATATAAACAGCTGCGTGGAACATCGTGACCTTGCGCATCTGCTGATGCACGGTCTGCAGGAAGCCGTCCATGCCCTCCTTGGCATAGGTCTCCTCGCGGCCCGCATGCGAGAACAGCTTCACCGTCGCGATGTTGGTGTAGCTGTCGACGACGCGGCCGGTCATCAGCGAACGCGCATCCGCCTGCATCGCCGCGATCTTGCGCAGACGCGGTACGAAATAGGCCACGATGGCGATATAGACGCCGAGCCATGCGAGGATCGGGATCATCAGCCGCCAGTCGGCCGCGGCGATGACCACGATCATCGAGATGAAGTAGCTGACGACATAGACGAAGACATCGAGAATCTTCATCACCGTCTCGCGCACCGCAAGCGAGGTCTGCATCACCTTGGTGGCCACGCGTCCGGCGAACTCGTTGGCGAAGAAGGTCATGCTGTGACGCATCAGGAAACGGTGCATCTGCCAGCGGGCGATCATCGGATAGTTGCCGATCAACACCTGGTGCATGATGACGGAATCCGCCACCGCCGCCAGAGGCAGGCCGATCAGGATCAGCGCCCCCATCCAGTAGAGCTTGTAACCCTCGGTCTCGAGGAAGGTCTTCGGATCGGCATGCGTCAGCCAGTCGACGATATTGCCGAGGAACTGGAACAGCGCGACTTCGCCGACCGCAATCAGCATCGTCAGCACGGCCATGGCCGCAAGCCAGGGGGCCGCGGGCTTCGTATAGTGCCAGCAGAAGGCAAACAGCCCCTTGGGAGGAACGCCGGGCTCCTCGGAGGGGAAAGGATTGAGACGCTGTTCAAACCAGCCAAACATGAAAATGCTCCGAACTTCAGCGTTCCTGCCCTCGCTGGCACAGACGCGCAACGGCTTATATGGGCAGTGGACGTTCAAGGGACGAGGCCAACATGGCCGCGCAATGGATTACGAAAGGGAGATCAGAAAGAAAAGGACGCTTTAGGAGCGTCGGGTCGCCATGATCCGCGAATTGGCGGACGGGAGGCTGACATACGGCAATGCATTCATCTTGACGCTCCCTTGTTGGCGATTGAAGATGTGCACCGATAACGCGAAATTGATGGATTTTCCAGCCCAAACTTGCCGAAAGCCGAAGATTCGCGCCCAAAAAGCAGGCTGTTGCACCAATACCGCACTTGCACTAGGTCAGGCCGGACAGAAGCGATCAAACGGGGCGATCATGGCGGACCTCAGAATAGCACTCTACCAGCCCGATATTCCTGGCAACACCGGCACCATCCTGCGGCTCGCCGCCTGCCTCGGCTTTGCCGTCGATATCATCGAGCCCGCCGGTTTCGACATCTCCGACCGCAACCTCAAGCGCGCCGGCATGGATTACATCGCCGCCGCCACCCTCACCCGCCATGTCAATTTCGAGCAGTTCGAGGACTGGCGCAAAACGACTGGCCGCCGCCTCGTGCTCGCCTCCACCAAGGCGTCCGGCCGCTACACCGACTTCAGCTTCCGCTCTGACGATATCCTGCTCTTCGGCCGCGAGAGCGCCGGCGTGCCCGATCATGTGCACGACACCGCCGATGCTCGCATCCTGGTGCCCATGGTCGAGGGCCAGCGCTCGATCAATGTCGCGGTATCGGCGGCGATGATCACGGGCGAAGCCATGCGCCAGACCGTCTGGTCCTGACCCTGCCACGGAAATGCCAGTTCAGCGGCGCATAATGTCGCGAACGGCGTTGTGAAATCGCCGATCAGGCGTATAATTTTTAGCCGGGCAAACAAAAAATCGGACGATATGCCGATATTTCAATGATTTGCCGCAACCAGAGAGTCGCAAAACGCGCCACTGAAGGCGCCAAGAGATAGAAAAAGACAAGCCCGCATGGAATCCACAATCGTCATGATCAACCTGTTCGGCGCCGTAGCCCTGCTGCTGTTCGGCCTGTCGCAGGTGAAGGATGGCGTATCGCGCGCTTTCGGCGCGCGGCTTAGGACCGGGCTTGCATCTGGCACCAAGAGTGGCCTGCGCTCCTTCGTCTCCGGTTTCGTTGCCACCATCGCGCTGCAGAGCTCCACCGCGACCGCCCTGATGGTCGCCTCCTTCGTCGAGCGCGAGCTGGTCAAGCCGCGCATGGCGCAGATCGTGCTTCTGGGCGCCAATGTCGGCACCGCCGTGACGGCCTGGATCGTCGCGACCGGCATCGAGTGGCTGTCGCCGCTGGTCATCCTCGCGGGCATCGTGCTTTATCGCGGCGGCTCGACCTCGCGCCAGGGCGGCGGTCAGGCGCTGATCGGCATCGGCCTCATGCTGCTGTCGCTGCACCTCTTGAGCAGCGCCACCGAGCCGATGCGCCAGTCGCCGGCACTCTCGGCCTTCATCGGCCTGCTCGACAATGCCTGGCCGGTGGCGCTCGCCTTTTCGGCCTGCATCGCTTTCATCTCCTCCTCCAGCCTCGCCGCCGTCGTCCTCATCCTGTCGCTCGCCTCGACAGGCATCCTGTCGGCCGGACTTGTCATCGTTCTGGTGCTCGGCGCCAATCTCGGCGGCGCCATCCCGCCCGTCATCGCCTCGCTTTACGGCCCCGCCTCGGTCAAGCGCGTCACGCTGGGCAATCTCATCGTGCGCGCCATCGGCTGCCTGATCGCGCTGCCGCTCGCCGGCTTCGGCGCCGATCTCCTGGAAACCCTGCCGCTGTCGCCAGCCAAGCTGCCGGTCGATGCCCACCTCGGCTTCAACCTCCTGCTCGCGGCTCTCGCCTGGCCCTTCTCGCGGCTGCTGTCGCGCCTGATGTTGAAGCTTGTGCCCGAGGACGAGCAGGCCGACAACGCGCCGCGCTATCTCGATCCGCAGGAGCTCTCGACGCCGGTCGTGGCGCTCGCCAGCGCCACCCGCGAAGTGCTTGGCGTCGGCGACCTGATCGAGCGCATGCTGCAACGCGCGGCCGACGCCTTCGAGCGCAACAACATGTCGAAGCTGACGGAGATCGCGAGCCTCGAAAAGCGCGTCGACAGCCTGCAGCAGGAGGTGAAGATCTACCTCTCCAAGCTCGGCCGCGGCGGACTCAGCGAAGAGGACGGACGCCGCTCCATCGTCATCATCGACTACGCCATCAATCTCGAGCATATCGGCGACATCATCGAAAAGGGCCTGCTGCCGCAGGTCGCCAAGAAGGTGTCGCTCGGCCTGAAATTCTCCGAGGACGGCTACGAGGAACTCAGCAAGCTCTTCCACCTGACGCTGGAGAATCTCCGCATCGCCCAGACGATCTTCGTCACCCGCGATTTCAATCTCGCCCGGCAACTGATGGAAGTGAAGGTGGAAGTGCGCCGCATGGAGAAGCAATCCTCCGAGCGCCATCTGGAACGCCTGCGCGACGGTCGTGCCGACAGCCTGCAGACGAGCTCGCTGCATCTCGACATGCTGCGCGACCTGAAGCGCATCAACGCCCATATCGTCTCGGTCGCGCATCCGATCCTGGATGAAAGCGGCCTCCTGATCGAAAGCCGCCTGCGCGACGCCGCCGAGTAAGCCTCAATCGGCCGATGGCAGACGCCGCATGGTGAACTCGATCTGGTCGCCGTCGAGCTGCCGCCAGCTCTCGACCTCGGTCCAGTAGGCAGCCTTGGGATATTCGTCGAACCACTCGCGGGCCTTGGCGCGCGCATCGAGCAGCGCCAGGCAATAGGTCTGCCGCACGAACCGGTCGTTCTTGCGCGGCGTGCCCTCGGCCCGGTGCTTGGCAATCCTTCGTTTCAAGCCGTCAAATGACGGCGGTCCTGGGATCTTCGTCATACAACCTACCTCTAATGGAAAGGTAGTATCGACGCCGGAATATTGCGAGTCGAATCTGAAGCCTGCTCACCAACACCGTTGGGCTGTTGGCGCTATGCCAAACGACCTGCTATCAGGGGCGATTGAAGCGGGGATGACTCGAATTTTGCCCGCGCGCGTACCGGAGACGACGACTATGGAACGACCCGAACTTCCGATCGGCCTGCCCGCGGATATCGAGGACAAGAAGGAGATGGCCCGCACCTGGTTCGAGGGCCTGCGCGACCAGATCTGCGCCTCTTTCGAAGCGATCGAGGATGAGCTCGCAGGACCGCTTTCCGATCGTCAGCCCGGCCGCTTCGTCGCCAAGGATTGGAAGCGAGAGAACGGCGCCGGCGGTGGCGGACGTATGTCGATGATGGAAGGCCGCGTCTTCGAAAAGGTCGGCGTCCACACCTCCACCGTCTATGGCGAATTCAGCGCCGACCTGCGCGCCCAGATGCCCGGCGCCAAGGACGATCCGCGCTTCTGGGCCTCCGGCATCTCGCTGATCGCCCACCCCGTGAACCCCAACGTCCCCGCCGTGCACATGAACACCCGCATGGTGGTCACCTCCAGCCGCTGGTTCGGCGGCGGCGCCGATCTGACGCCGGTGCTCGACCGCCGGCGCACCCAGGAAGACGACGACACAAGACTGTTCCACAAGGCGATGGAGATCGCCTGCCGCAGCCACGCCGGCGTCGCCGATTACGACGCCTACAAGAAGTGGTGCGACGAATACTTCTTCCTCAAGCACCGCAACGAGTCGCGTGGCGTCGGCGGCATCTTCTACGACTGGCTGCATTCGAACGAGGAAGCGGGCGGCTGGAGCGCCGATTTCGCCTTCACCCGCGATGTCGGCCGCGCCTTTGCGATGGTTTATCCACGGATTGTTCGCTCCAACTTCAATAAACAGTGGACAGAACAAGATCGTGAAGAACAATTGATTCGCCGTGGGCGATATGTCGAGTTCAATCTGCTATATGACCGGGGAACGATCTTCGGCTTGAAAACGGGTGGGAATGTCGAGTCCATTCTCTCATCGCTACCCCCCGCCGTTCGCTGGCCGTAACTGGGAGGAAAGATCGGTAAACTGCGTGTGAGAGGCTTTTAATAAGCGGACCGGATACCCATTTCATAGATGTACGCGTTCAACAATCGGAGGAGGATTGTCATGACGATACAGAGTGGAACACCGGCGACGGCAGGTGCTCAACAGCCACCCCGCCCGATCGATACGCCCGAACTGCTGAACAGGCTGGCCGAAGCGTTGAAAGCCAAGAGCGGTTCCGATCTGCCCCTTTCCTGCTTTGTGGAACAGGTCAAGCTTCAACTCGCCGGCGGCCTGTCCGCCGAGGAGCTGTCGCGCCGCACCAAGGGCCAGAACAACAGCGCCCACACGGATTGCTACCGCGCATGGGCGATGCCCGAGTAATCGGGCTCACCGTCCGGGGAACGGACACATCGACGATCGCGTGAAACATGCGATCCCTACGGCCGGTGCGACAACCGGCCGGAACCTTCCCGTCCCTGGAGCATTCCCACAAAACGCATAAGCGTCATTGAGAACTCAAGTCAGGAGGAGACGATGAGACTTTTCGAATGTGGAACGCTGGTCCCCGGATGCAGCTGGCACACACGCGCAAGTGACGACGCCGAAGTCGTGCGCCGCGCCGTCGATCATATGAAATCCGCGCATGGCGAAACCATCATCCGCGAGAACATGGTCGACAACATCAAGGCCCGCATCCGCAACGAAGCGAACGCGGCCTGATCATTTAACGCGATCAGAAAGCCGGGCGAGCAACGTCGCCCGGTCGGAGGCGAAGTTTTCCTCCACCCACTGATTTTCCAGCGCGGCCAGCGTCTCCCCGACCTGCCGGCCCGACGGAATACCTGCCGCCATCACATCCCCGCCATTCACAGGAAAGCTCGGCTTCACCCATGCATTGGCGTGATCAAGCAGCTTGTTCAGCCGCGCCGATCGCGCCATCTCCGCCATGTCACCTTCGGCCTTCCCCCGCGCCACCGCGAGCGTCAGCTTCAGCCGTGTGATGATCCCCTCGGCGCCGTTGCGATAAAGCAGCCGGTCGAAGGCCGCCATCGACATCTCGTCATTGATGGGCGCCGCGTTCGCCCAGGCCTTGAAAACCGCCGCTTCCGCATTGGCAAGTTTCAGCCGCGCCGCCATCGCCTCCAGCCGCTTGGCGTCGGGCGGCACGATCGCGGCCAGCCTCAGCAGCGGATCCGGTGTCCAACCGAGCGCCTTTTCGGTCGCGATCAGCGCCGGGATTGCATCGATGCCCCACTTTTCCGTTTCCGGCAGGATTTCCGTGAGCGCGCCCACCGTACGCATCCACAACAGCGCGCGCCCCGGATCTTCCGCCGACAGCAGCTTGCGCATCTCCGACCACACCCGTTCGGCCGACAGCGTCGCGAGCTTGGAACGGGCAGCAGCGGCCGCCCGCAACCCATCCGCATCCGGCCGCCCAGAGCCGTAATAGGCAAAGAAGCGGAAGAAGCGCAGAATGCGCAGATAGTCTTCCTTGATCCTGGTCGCCGCATCGCCGATGAAGCGGATGTTGCGCTTTTCGATATCGGCAAGCCCGCCGACGAGATCGACCACCTCGCCGCTCTCGCCCACATAAAGCGCGTTGATCGTAAGGTCGCGCCGCTCGGCATCCGTCTGCCAGTCCGTGCTGAACGCCACCGTAGCCCGACGCCCGTCGGTCTCGACATCGGCGCGCAGCGTCGTCACTTCGAACGGCTTGCGGTCGATGACGAGCGTCACCGTGCCATGCTCGACACCCGTCGGCACGGCCTTGATCCCCGCTTCCTTCGCGCGCTCGATCACCACATCAGGCGTCAGCGTCGTCGCCACGTCGATATCGCTGACAGCAAGCCCCATCAGGCTGTTGCGCACGGCGCCACCCACCACGCGCCCCTCGCCGCCATCGGCATTCAGCAGCGAGAAAACGCGCTTCAGCGCCGGGTCGTTGAACCATGCTTCGTGAGCAAGGTTGGTCATGCGTAGAGCCTTTCGTAAAGCGTGCGGACAATGCCCGCGGTGATGCCCCAGATCATTCTGGTTTCATAGGGCATGCGATAGAAATGTCGGTCGAGCCCGTCGATCATGCGCTTGTCGCGAATGTGATTGCCGGGCGCCATCAGGAAGGAGAGCGGCACCTCGAAGACGTCGTCGACCTCATCGGGATTGAGCGTGAGATCAAAGCCGGGCTGCACCACCGCCAGCACGGGCGTGATCCGAAACCCCGTAGAGGCCAGATAAACAGGCAGCCGCGCCACCGTCTCGACGAACGAACCCTTCAGCCCGATCTCCTCGTCGGCCTCGCGGACGGCGGCCTGCTCCGGCGTCTCGTCCGCGCCATCGATCTTGCCGCCGGGAAAGGCGATCTGGCCGGAATGCTCGCGCAGCGTCGAGGTGCGCAGCGTGAAGATCACCCGCGCCTCGTCGCCGTCATCGATGACAGGCACCAGCACGGCTGCGTCCCTGAGCTTGAAGGTCTCCACCTTGGCGACGATCTCGGGGTTCAGGATATGATCGCCATGCTCGCGCCACGACAGATCGACCGGCCCGCCCATCTGGTGCATCGCCCGGCGTCTGAATTCGGCTGCGGAATAAAGCGCGCCGTCTCTGGTCTGGACCTCGATCATCGCGACAGCGCATCCAGTTCAGCCGCCGGCATCACGGGAAAGGTCTCGCCGTCCGAGCGCAGACAGAACATAGGGACGCCATCGACATCAACAGTCTCGCCGAGCTCCACGAGTTGATACATCACAGCCCGCGACACCAGCGCCTCCAGCCGACCGCGCACATGCAGGTATGGCTTCAACTCATTGTTATCGCCGTGGATGACAAACCTGATCGGATGCGCCTTGCCAGCCTCGACGACATCGCCGACATTGGTGCGAAAGGTCAGCACCGCCTGCCCGTCCCTGACGGAGGCGTTCATCTCGACAGCGAGGAACGGCGCATCGACGATCCGGATACCGACTTTTTCCACAGGAGTTACGAGGTATGTCTTGCCATCCTCATCCTTGCGCAGAACCGTGGAAAACAGCCGTACCAGCGGCGCCCGGCCGATCGGCGTCCCCATGTAGAACCACGTCCCGTCGGCGCGGATCTCCATGTCGATATCGCCGCAGAACGGCGGATTCCATTTCTCGACGGGCGGAAGACCGCGTTTCGCATCGCCACCATCGCCCGCGGCGCGCGAAATCAGCGCGGCCAAATCCGCGGCATCGGTCGCTGCCTTGATCTCTTCGGTTGCCATTGTTCCGTCTCTGTTTGCACTTAACGCAGGAATGTCACGAGATAGTCATTCGAAACGAACTTGTCAGCCCGCAACATCTTCATAACTCTATCGGGTATGAGGCACACGTGTAAAAGTCCGACGATTCGCGACGAATGAGATCAGCCGCTGGAGAGATGCCTGATGGGTATGATGAAGACCGAAGCCCCCCTCGATGAAAAGGCGATCGTCGCCGCAGCAGAAAAAGCGCTTGCCGATATCGCCACAGTGAGGAGCGAGGTCTCCAAGGTGATCTTCGGCCAGGAGAGCGTCGTCGAAAACACGTTGCTTGCCGTGCTCTCGGGCGGCCATGCCCTGCTCGTCGGCGTCCCCGGCCTTGCCAAGACCAAGCTGGTCACCACGCTCGGCGAAGTGCTCGGCCTCGGCGCCAACCGCATCCAGTTCACGCCCGACCTGATGCCATCCGATATCCTCGGCTCCGAAGTGATGGACCAGGACGAGACCGGCCGCCGCTCCTTCCGCTTCGTCAAGGGTCCCGTCTTCGCCCAGCTGCTGATGGCCGACGAAATCAACCGCGCCTCGCCGCGCACCCAATCGGCGCTGCTGCAGTCGATGCAGGAGTATCACATCACGGTCGCCGGCCAACGCTACGACCTGCCAACGCCCTTCCACGTTCTCGCCACCCAGAACCCGCTGGAGCAGGAAGGCACCTACCCGCTTCCCGAGGCACAGCTTGACCGCTTCCTCATGCAGGTCGATGTCAACTACCCCGAACTCGCCGCCGAACGGCAGATCCTGCTCGACACCACGGGCCTTGTCGAAACCAAGCCGCAGGCCGTCCTGAGCGCCGAACGCCTGATCGAGATCCAGACACTGATCCGCCAGATGCCGGTCAGCGACAAGGTGGTCGACGGCATCCTGGCGCTCGTCCGCTCCGCCCGCCCCGGCCAAGGCAACGCCGCCACCGACAAGAACGTCGCCTGGGGCCCTGGCCCGCGCGCCGGCCAGGCAATGATGCTGTGCGCCCGCGCCCGCGCGCTCTATGAAGGCCGCCTCGCCCCGTCGCTCGACGATGTCCACGCGCTGGCCGAACCCGTGCTGCAGCACCGCATGGCGCTGACCTTCGCCGCCCGTGCCGAGGGCATGTCGGTGCGTGACGTGATCGCCGGGCTGGTGAAGCAGGCCAAGGGCTAAGCTCAGGAAGGAAGCCTCACGCGTGGCATCGATCGGACAGACCGTCACTCCGACCCCAGGCAGCGATGCCCTTGCACGCGCAAGGCAGCGCGCCAGCCTGCTGCCGGATTGCCTCGTCGAGGCCAAGCGGATCGCCAACACCGTTATCGCCGGCTGGCATGGCCGCCGCAAGCGTGGCATCGGCGAGAATTTCTGGCAGTTCCGGCCCTATAGCGAAGGTGAGAGCCTTGCGCGCATCGACTGGCGCCGCTCGGCCCGCGACGACCACACCTATATCCGCGACCGCGAATGGGAAGCGGCCCACACCATCTGGCTCTGGGCCGACATGTCGCCGTCGATGATGTACAAGTCGACCTTCGGCAGCGTCTCCAAGGAAAGCCGCGCATTCGTCATCATGCTGGCGCTCGCCGAAATCCTCGCCCGCTCCGGTGAACGCGTCGGCTGCCCCGGCGTGATGGAACCGATCTCCGCCCGCAACGCCGCCGAACGCCTCGCCGTCGCCCTGATGCACGCGCCGCTCACCGGTGGCCTGCCAGATACCGCCATGATCCGCGGCTCGAGCGACCTCGTGCTGATCGGCGATTTCCTCGACGATGCCGAGGCCGTGATGGCCCGCATCGGCCCGCTCGCCCGCCGTGGCCTGCGCGGCCACGTTATCGAGGTGGCCGATCCCGCCGAGGAGCTGTTTCCCTATACCGGCCGCACCGAGTTCACCGATCCCGAGACCGGCTCGAAGCTCACCTCCGGCCGTGCCGAAAACATCCGCGATGCCTATACGCGCGCCTATCTCGGCCGCCGCGATGGCCTTGGCCAGAGCCTGCGCCACCTCGGCTGGACCTTCATCAGCCATCGCACCGATCACCTCGCCTCCGAGGCGCTGGTCGCCGTCCACATGCACCTCTCGGGCATGCCCGGGAAGGCAACGCATGGAGGCCAGCTGTGAACGCGCTTCCCTTCGCCTTTGCCTATCCGGCCATTCTCGGCGCCCTTGTGGCGCTTCCCGTCATCTGGTGGCTGCTGCGCCTGACCCCGCCGCGCCCGAAGACGGAAGTCTTTCCGCCGCTGCGCATCCTCGCCACCGTTTTGAAGCGCGAGGAAACGCCGGCGCAGAGCCCCTGGTGGCTGACGCTGTTGCGCATGTTGCTCGCCGCAGCCGTCATCCTCGCCATCGCCGACCCGGTCTTCAACCCGCGCACCAGTTCGATCGCCGCCGGCGGCCCGCTCGTGCTCTTCGTCGATAATGGCTGGGCGACCGCGCCCGACTGGGAACGCCGCGTACAGACCGCCGAGGCGCTGATCGACGACGCCGATAGCGCCGGCCTGCCCGTCTCCATCACCTTCACCGCCGATCCAAGCAACGATGCCGTCGCCGGCACCGCCGCTGTCGCCCGCGAAAAACTGCGCGCCGCCGAGCCGCAGCCGCTTGTGCCCGACCGCCAGCGCGCCTTCGAGGCGCTGCGTGCGGCGCTGAACGGCGTGCATCCCGGCACGCTCGCATTCCTAACCGACGGTGCCGCCGCCAACGACAACGACACCACGGTGCGTCAGCTTTCCGACCTGCAGCCGGGCCAGTTGCGCCTGATCGCCGGCGACGCCGCGCAGACGGTGGCAATAACAGGCGCCAACAACGCCGCCGACGCCATGACCGTCACCGCGACCCGCCTCGACGGCGCTTCGGCCGCCACCCTGCCGCTGACCGCGCAGGACGCGCAAGGCCGCGCCATCGCCTCCGGTTCCGTCTCCTTCCAGCCCGGCCAGTCGGTGGCTTCAGGCTCGATCACCGCCCCCTTCGAGATGCGCAACGACTTCGCGCGGCTCAGCATCGACAATCACGCAACGGCAGGCGCCGTTCATCTGCCCGACGACGGCTTCAAGCGCCGCCGCGTCGTGCTTCTGTCCGGCGAGGCCAGCGACAGCTTCCAGCCGCTGCTGTCGCCGCTCTATTACATCCAGCGCGCCCTGCAGCCCTATGCAGACCTGATCGAGCCGAACGCGCCCGATCTCGCAACCTCCATTCCCGATCTTCTGGCGCAGAACCCCTCGGTCATCGTCATGGCCGATATCGGCCGCCTGCCGCAGGAGACCTATGATCCGCTGCAGCGCTGGATCAACAATGGCGGCACGCTCATCCGCTTCGCCGGTCCGCGCCTCGCCGCCGCCCCTGCCGACGATCCGCTGGTGCCGGTCACGCTTCGCCAGGGCGAACGCGCGCTCGGCGGCGCGCTCTCCTGGGCCGAGCCGCAACAGCTCGCCGAGTTCCCCAATTTCGGCCCCTTCGCCGGCATGGCGCGCCCGACCGACGTTACCGTCAAGCGCCAGGTGCTGGCCGAGCCGACGCCGGATCTGGCCGAACGCACCTGGGCAAGCCTTGCCGACGGCACGCCGCTGGTCACGATGAAGCCGATGAATGCTGGCCGCATCGTGCTCTTCCACGTCAGCGCCGAGGCCACATGGTCCGACCTGCCGATCTCGGGCAATTTCGTCGAGATGCTGCGTCGCCTGGTGCAATTGTCGCGCTCCGGCGGCGTCACCTCGCAATCCGGCGGCGCCACCACCGCCGAGGCACTGCCGCCCTTCCGGCTCCTGACCGCAAAGGGCGCGCTCACCACCGAGACCGGCGCGGCGCGTCCGCTGATCCCCAACGCCAAGGCCGCCCCTCTGGCCAGCTTCGAAAATCCGCCGGGCCTCTATGGCTCCGAGGAAGGGTTCACCGCCTTGAACGTCCTGCCCGCAAACGCCGAACTCAAACCCCTCGATGCCTCAGGCGTGACGCTGGTGCGCGAAGGCCTGATCGGCGGCGAGACATGGTCGGCCAAGCCCTCGCTCTTCCTCATCGCCTTCCTGCTGCTGCTTGCCGACAGCCTGATCGTCATGTTCATGAGCGGCGCCTTCTCGCGCCTGCGCCCGGCCGCCCGCACGGCGGCGATGATCGCGGTCGCCGTCAGCGCGGCCTTCTTCGTGCAGCCCGGCCAGTCGCGCGCTGACGACAGCAAGCCCGGCGACGAGCAGATCTTCCAGCGGCTCGACAACACCCACCTCGCCTATGTCGTCACCGGCGAGGCCGAGGTCGACCGCATCTCCGAGCGCGGCCTTGAAGGCCTCACGGAATATCTGACCTTCCGCACCACGCTCGAACCAGCCGCACCCGTCGGCCTCGACTTGACGAAGGACGAGCTCTCCTTCTATCCGATCATCTACTGGCCGATCTCGGCCACCGCGCCCATGCCATCTGCCGCCTCGATCAACCGCATCGACGCCTATATGCGCGCCGGCGGCACCGTGCTCTTCGACACGCGCGACCAGTTCAGCGCGCTCGACAACAGCGGCGGCAGCAGCGCCAATGGCGAACGCCTGCAGCAGATCCTTGCCAATCTCGACATCCCACCGCTGGAGCCGGTCCCTTCCGACCACGTGCTCACCAAGTCCTTCTATCTTCTATCGAGCTTCCCCGGCCGCTATGCCGGCAGCCCGCTCTGGATCGAGGCGCGCCAGGACAGCCGCTCCAACAACGCCAAGTCGGCGGCAACCGCGGATGGCGTCTCGCCGATCCTGATCACGGGCAATGATTTCGCCGGCGCGTGGGCGGTGGACGACAATGGCGTCCCGCTGCTGCCGACCGTGCCCCCTGACGAGGCCCAGCGCGAATACGCCTACCGCAGCGGCGTCAACATCATGATGTATATGCTCACGGGCAACTATAAGACCGACCAGGTCCACATCCCCGCCCTCCTCGAACGGCTGGGGCAGTGACATGACGGTTGATTTCGCGCCTTTCATCCCCTGGCCGCTGCTTGCCGGCCTGACCGTCATCGTCGTCGCCATCGCAGCACTCGCCATCGTCAGGGGCGTACGCGGCGCCTGGATCCGCACAGTCGCGGCGCTGGCGCTTTTGGCAGCGCTCGCCAATCCGCTGCTGATGCAGGAAGACCGCGAGCAGCTCTCGACGGTCGTCCCCGTTATCGTCGACCGCAGCCAGAGCCAGCAGACGCCCGAGCGCATCAAGATGACCGACGACGCGCTTGCCGCGCTGAAGGACCGCCTCGCCCGCTTCCCGAATGTCGAGCCGCGCTATGTCGATGCCACCGAGCCGGAAGATTCCGACGCCCCCTCGACGCGCCTCTTCAACGCGCTGTCTGCCGCCGTCGCCGACGTACCGCCCGCCCGCATCGGCGGAGCCATCATGCTCACCGACGGCCAGATCCACGACGTGCCCGGCGTCAACCAGGCGCTTGGCTTCGACGCCCCGATCCATGGGCTGATAACAGGCAAGGCCAACGAATTCGACCGCCGCATCGAGGTCATCAAGGCGCCGCGCTTCGGCATCGTCAACGAGGAGCAGCAACTGGTGCTGCGCGTCTTCGACGACGGCCCGAGCCCCGGCGGCACCGCCGACGTGACGGTGAAGCTCAACGGCAACGAGATCGCCACGCTGCAGGCGACACCCGGCCGCGACACGCCCTTCTCCTTCAAGGTCGAGCGCGGCGGCAGCAACGTGCTGGAATTCTCCGTCGCCGCCCTTCCCGGCGAAGTCACGCAAGCCAACAACCGCGCCGTCCACGTCATCGACGGCATCCGCGAGAACCTGCGCGTGCTGCTCGTCTCCGGCGAGCCGCATGCTGGCGAGCGCGCCTGGCGCAACCTGTTGAAATCCGACGCCTCCGTCGATCTCGTGCACTTCACCATCCTGCGCCCGCCGGAAAAACAGGACGGCACGCCGATCAACGAACTGTCGCTGATCGCGTTTCCAACCCGCGAGCTCTTCGTCGACAAGATCAAGGATTTCGACCTGATCATCTTCGACCGCTACCAGCATCGCGGCGTGCTGCCGATCCTCTATTACGATTACATCGCCCAATATGTCGAAAACGGCGGCGCATTGCTGATCGCAGCCGGTCCCGAGCATGCCGGCCCGGATTCGATCGCGCTGACGCCGCTGTCCTCGGTTCTCCCCGCCGCCCCGACTGGCCAGATGGTCGAAAAGGCCTTCTATCCACGCCTCTCCGACGAGGGCAAGAAGCACCCTGTCACCCGTGGTCTCGACGGCTCCACCGACGAGCCGCCGCATTGGGGCCGCTGGTTCCGCTCGGTCGGCGTCGAGCCGCCGCAGGGGGAGACCGTCATGGTCGGCGCCGACAACAATCCGCTCCTGGTGCTGAATCGCGCCGGCCAGGGCCGCGTCGCCATGCTCCTGTCCGATCAGGGCTGGCTCTGGGCCCGTGGCTTTGAAGGCGGCGGCCCGCACGTCTCGCTCTATCGCCGCGTCGCCCACTGGCTGATGAAGGAGCCGGCGCTGGAAGAAGAAGCGCTGACCGCCCGCGCCTCCGGCCGCACGCTTGAGATCACCCGCCAGACCATCGGCGACAATCCCGGCAACGCCACCGTGCGCTATCCGTCCGGCAAGACCGAGACGCTGCCGCTCGTCCAGTCCGAGCCCGGCCTCTTCAAGGCCGAGAAGCGCATGGACGAAATCGGCCTCTTCGAGATCCGCAACGGCGAGATGAGCACGCTCGTGCATGTCGGCGCCGTCGATGCGCCGGAGTTCAAGGCGATGATCTCCACACCTGACGTGCTGAAGCCGATATCGGACAAGACACGAGGCCTCGTCGCCCGCGTCTCGGACACTGACGGCAACGTCGAGATCCCGCCGATCCTTCCCGTGCGCGGCCAGATCCGCGTCGCCGACGACGATCGCATGCAGATCCGCCTGACCAACGAGACGGTGCTGAAGGGCATCAACACGCTGCCGCTCTTCGCGGGCTTCGCCGGCGTCGGCATCCTCCTTCTCGCCTTCGGCGCCATGTGGTGGCGCGAGGGCCGCTAGGGTCAAAACTCAATCAGGATAGGGGTTCTGTTGACGATGACGGGATTGGATGGAAGCAAACAAGCGCAAGGCAAGACCTCTGGGTCTTGTCGAGCATTGTTTGCGATCAGGCGGCCCGTCATCGCCAACCCTGCGGGCAAGCTGTATTTTTTGCCTGCGGGCGTCGGAAAGGTTTGAAAATGATGGGCATTTCCCGCACCTCTCCTCCTACTCAGACACAAAATACAGCTTGCAGAACCCCTATCCTGATTGAGTTTTGACCCTAGAGCAATGCCGCAACTCGAACTGACCGCCACACCCTCCCCCGATGACCTCGCGGTCATCGGCGAGACCCTCACCGCCTTCAACCACGCCGACGTCGGCCCGGCCGATCGCCGGACGTTGGCGGTGCTCATCCGCGACGGGGATGGAACGGTGATCGGCGGCCTCTCCGGCTACACCGCCTGGGGCTGGCTCTTCACCCAGCTACTCTTCATCCCGGAAAACCACCGCGGCACCGGCCTAGCCGGCCGGCTTCTCTCCATGGCCGAAGAGGAAGCCGCCACACGCGGCTGCCACGGCGCCTGGATCGACACCTTCAGCCCAACGGCACTCAAGGCCTATCTGAAACAAGGATACGAGATCTTCGGTGAACTGCCGGAATTCCCGAAGGGCCGCACGCGGACGTTCCTGCGCAAGGCGCTGACGCCCGAAACCTGAAGGCCCCCTTAGGCGATTGACGCCTGCCGCGTCTCCGAATCGATCGCCACCGCCGCCAGTGCCGAAACGACGAGAAAGCCGGCGAAGAGGCCGATCGCAACGCCGAGCCCTTCGGAGACGACCAGCGCCATCAGCGACGGTGCGAGCAGTCCGCCGAGCCGCGCGACCGCACCCGCCGTGCCCATGCCGGTCGCCCGCACCGCGGTCGGGTAAAGTTCCGGCGTGTATGCGTAGAGCGCGCCCCATGTCCCGAGCAGCGCGAAGCTCATGATCAGAAGCGACGCCCCGACCATGATATCGACGCTGGAGATGACGAACAGCAGGCAGCCCGCAGCCGACAGAAGGCAGAAGCCGATCAGCGTCGGCTTGCGGCCCCAGGCCTCGACGCCATAGGCGGCGAGCGCATAGCCGGGGATCTGTGCCAGCGCCACGAAAACCAGGAAGCCATAGCCCCGGACGAAGCCGAAGCCATCGCCCGCAAGCTTCGCCGGCATCCAGGTGAAGACGCCGTAATAGGAGACCGACACCAGGAACCAGATCGCCAGGATCATCACAGTGCGGCGGCGAAGCGCGCCCGAAAACACGCCTTCGGAGGTCGCATGCGCCGGCGAGACCAGCTCGTCGTCAGCGCCGAGAACAGGTTTGCCGTTCGCAGCGAGCACCCGATTGAT
This sequence comes from Rhizobium sp. 16-449-1b, assembly GCF_017741935.1. Classification (GTDB taxonomy): domain Bacteria; phylum Pseudomonadota; class Alphaproteobacteria; order Rhizobiales; family Rhizobiaceae; genus Rhizobium. The sequence goes on from NZ_JAGHMH010000018.1 coordinate 155,126, forward strand.
GGTCTTCTTCGCCTCATCCCCGCGACCGCCGCGCAACAGATAGAGCGGCGATTCCGGCACGAAGAGACGCAGGCCGAGCCCGAGGATGGCAGGCACCGCCGTTACCGCGAAGATATAGCGCCAGGCATCCTGAACGCCGGCAACGCTGGCAGCCCAGGCCGCAAGCGCCACGATCAGCGTCCCGATCGCCCAGAAACCCTCCAGCGCCACCAGCCAGCGGCCACGGCTTTTCGACGGCAGGAACTCCGCCATCATCGCATAATCGACCGGCAGCGTGCCACCGACGGCCACACCGGTGAGAAAGCGCAGGACAAGCAGGATGGTGAAACTCGGCGCGAAAACCGACAGCGCCCCGAACACCGCGTCGCAGGCGACAGTGAGCAACAGCACATTGCGCCGCCCGACCTTGTCGGCCAGCCGGCCGAAGGCGTAGGCGCCGATCAGCATACCAAGGAAGAACAGCGTGCCCGTCTGCAGCGCCTGCGGCACTGTCAGCCCGAAACTCGCGGCGATCGAGGCAGCGGTGAAGCCGACCGCCAGCACCTGCATCGCATCCGCCGTCCAGACGAGACCGAAAATGCCGAGAAGCCGCCGCTGGAACGGTCCCGTCCCTGCGCGATCAAGCGCCTCATCGATTGAAATGCGACTCATGCCTGTCCACCTCAAGCCTATGAAAGACCACGCGAAGCGCGGCCTCCGTCATAGCTCAATAGAACAGATGGCCTATTTGCGCCAGCCGATCGTGCCCTTCAGCCGGCCATGCACGTCCTCGCCGAGCGGCACGACAAGCACGCGGCCGGGATCGACCGGTCCAGGAAAGGTCAGCGCGTTATAGGCGACCTTCTCGAAGCCGAGCGGCCCGTAATAGGGCGGATCGCCGACGAGGATGACGGCCTCGGAGCCGTTGCGCTTGGCCGCTTCCACCGCGATCCGCACCAGTTCCCGACCGATGCCGCGGTTTTTGTGCGAGGGACGAACGGCGAGCGGGCCGAGCAGATGGCCGGGCACATCGCCGGCCATGACGGGTGTCATCCGGACGGATGCGATCGTCTCGCCGTCATCGGCGCAGATGAAGGACAGCGACAGGTCATGCGGCCCCTGCTCGCGAATGCGGGCGGCGGCGCGGGTGTGCCGGCCTGGGCCGAATGCTTCTTCGTTGATGTGTTCGATAGCGGCGTCGTGCGACGCGTCCTCAGTGAGGTAGACCAGATCGTGCTTGTGCATGAAGAGACAGAAACCGGATAGACAAAATGATGGGTTCTCGAACACGCCCATGGGCGTTCGGGAGCATCAGCGTCGTCGCAGGGTTCTGTATGCGGACATCAAATCGGGTTCCTGAAATCGTGAAAAGGCCGATAGCAGGAAAAAAATCGGTCGTCTATGGGAAAACGTCGCGATGGAAGCCACCGCCGCCTGAAACGGCGGTGGCGGCTGATATCATCCCCTCGGCCAGCGCTCGACCGTCTGGCCGCCGAACAGCCGGCTGGTCGGCATCTGGAAGATGAAATAGGGGTTAAGCAGCGGCAGCGCGCTTGCCTGCTCCAGCCTCTCCAGCATCGCCTCGTCGAGATCAACATCCAGCGATGCGATGTTCTGCTGCATCTGCTCCACCCGGCTGGCGCCGATCAGCACCGAGGAAACGCCGGCGCGCCGCGCCACCCAGGCAAGCGCCACCTCCGCCGCCGACCGGCCGATCTCGGCCGCGACCGAGGTCACCACATCGACCACATCGAAATTGCGCTCGGTAAACAGCATGCCACCGAAAGGATTGTCGCCGTTGAGCCGTCCGTTGCTGCCGCTTTCCGATGTCTCCGAGGTCTTGTCAGGCAAGGCCGTGGCCCGCCCGGCCTCGGCAATCTTGTCACGGCCGTATTTGCCGGTCAAAAGACCCGCCGCAAGCGGGCTCCATGGCACCATGCCAAGCCCGAATTCGGCGCCGGCAGGCATGAGGTCGAGCTCGACGCCGCGATCGATCAGCGAATAAGCATATTGCAGGCCGATCGGCTTCGGCAGCCCATGCGCCTCGGCAAGCGTCGCGATCCGCGCCACATACCAGGCCGGCGTGTTGGAAAAGCCGTAATGCAGGATCTTGCCGGCGCGCACGGCATCGGAAAGCGTCTGCAGGACTTCATCGGCCGGCGTCGTCTGGTCCCACACATGCATCCAGTACATGTCGATATAGTCGGTGCGCAGCCGCTTCAGCGACCCCTCGATGCCGAGGCGGATGTTTTTCGCCCCGTTTCCGCCCCAGAGCGGTGTGCCCGCGCCGCGCGGAAATCCCGATTTGGTCGCCACCACCAGCCGGTCGCGCCGCCCGCCGTCGGCGAGAAACGCGCCAAGCATCTCCTCGCTCTTCCCCGCCGAATAGATGTCAGCGGTGTCGATGAAATTGCCGCCGGCATCGACATAGGCGTCGAACAGCGCCCGCGAGGTCTGCTCATTGGCGCCCCATCGCCCGGCGCCGAAGGTCATGGTGCCAAGCGCCAGCGGACTGACGATCAGTCCCGAGCGGCCGAGGGTGCGATAGCTGGTAAGGTCCATATCCGTGCTCCTTGTTCACACCCCTCCATTTAGGCCGGCACAAGCCACGGGATTAGCGGTTGCCCGTCGCATGAACTTGTGAGCAAAATGCATGAATGGAACGCGGAACGCTCAACGATCTCCTCGCCTTCGCCGCCGTCGCCCGCGAGCGCAGTTTTACCCGCGCTGCCGCCGTCCTCGGCATGTCGCCCTCGGCGCTCAGCCACGCGATGCGCGCCCTGGAGGAGCGGCTGGGCGTCCGGCTGCTTGCCCGCACCACGCGCAGCGTGGCGCCGACCGAGGCCGGAGAGCGGCTTTTGCAATCGCTCAACCCGGCGCTATCCGATATCGAAGGTGGCCTCGAGGCGCTGGCCGAATGGCGCGACAACCCCTCCGGCACCGTCCGCATCACCACCTTCGCCTATGCCGCCAGAATGGTGCTGGTGCCGAAGCTGCCGGCCTTCCTGCTCGCTCATCCCGATATCAACGTCGAGGTGATCATCCAGGACGGGTTGACCGATATCGTCGCCGCGGGCTTCGACGCCGGCATCCGCCTCGGCGAGACGGTGGCGAAGGACATGATCGCGGTGCGCGTCGGGCCGGAGCTGCGCACCGTCGTCGTCGGCACGCCTTCTTACTTCGCCCGCATCCCGCCGCCGGAAACGCCCTATGACCTCGAGCGCCACGCCTGCATCGGCTACCGCTTGACGACTTCGGGCGGGCTGCTCCCCTGGGAGTTCGAGAAAGACGGCAAGGAGATAAAGATCCGCACCAGCGGCCCGCTTATCGTCAACGATGGCGAGCTTCCGGCCGCAGCCGTGCGCGCCGGCGTCGGGCTCGGCTATCTGATGGAGCACGACGTGGCCGACGAGATCGCCTCCGGCGCGCTGGTGCAGGTGCTCGACGACTGGTGCCCGCCCTTCCCCGGCTTCCACCTCTACCACCCAAGCCGCCGCCAGTCCCCGCCGGCGCTGCGTGCGCTGATCGCCGCCTTGAGCGTCAAGTAGCAATCGTACCGCCGGACGCAATCAGCGCGTGACGCACTGTTCAATCATTGCCCCACTGCAAAATCCGCCCAAGCGCGATATCTAACGGACAACCAAAAATCGAAGGAGTAGACACCATGGGTATGCTGGTCGACGGCGTCTGGCAAGACGTCTGGTACGATACGAAGGAGACCAAGGGTCACTTCAAGCGCGCCGCCTCGCAGTTCCGCAACTGGATCACGCCGGATGGCAGCGCCGGTCCGTCGGGCAAGGAAGGCTTCAAGGCCGAGGCCGGGCGCTATCATCTTTACGTCTCGCTCGCCTGTCCCTGGGCGCACCGCACGCTGATCGTCCGCAAGCTGAAGCGGCTGGAAGACCTGATCTCCGTCTCCGTCGTCGATCCGCTGATGCTGGAAAAGGGCTGGGAATTCAAGGTCGGCGACGGCGCCACCGGCGATCCGCTCTTCGGTGCCAAGGCGCTCTCCGACATCTATGTGAAGGCCGATCCGCACTATTCCGGCCGCGTCACCGTGCCGGTTCTGTGGGACAAGAAGACAAACACCATCGTCAGCAACGAATCCGCCGAGATCATCCGCATGTTCAACAGCGCCTTCGACGCGCTGACCGGCTCGACCACCGATTTCTACCCGCAAGATCTGCGCGGAGAGATCGACGATCTGAACGCGCTTATCTACGACACCGTCAACAACGGCGTCTACAAGGCTGGTTTCGCCACCGCGCAGGACGCCTATTCGGAAAGCGTGCTCAAGCTATTCGAAACGCTCGACATGCTGGAAGACCGCCTCGGCAAGGGCCGCTATCTCCTGGGCGACCGGCTGACAGAGGCCGACTGGCGGCTCTTCACCACGCTGGTGCGCTTCGACCCCGTCTATGTCGGCCACTTCAAATGCAACATCCGCCGCATCGCCGATTACCCGAACCTCTCGGCCTATCTGCGCGATCTCTACCAGACATCAGGGATCAAGGAGACGGTCGACTTCCGTCACATCAAGGACCACTATTACCGCAGCCACAAGACGATCAACCCGACCGGTATCGTCCCCGTCGGCCCGGAACTGGACCTCGACCGCCCGCACGGCCGCGGCGAACGCGCCGCCGCCTGAACGCAAGCTAAGCCGCCCGGCCTACCAGACCTGGTCGGGCGCATGCTCTCCGGCGATCTCAGCAAGACGACGGTGCGTCGACGCCGTCGTCCCCTCCGGCAGCGCGTCGAGCGCGAAGAAACCGCATTCGACGATCTCGCGGTCTGGCGCCCTCGGCGCCGTCTGCTCGACCTTGGCGCGGTAGAACACGACGTGGTCGCGCCGCGTGGCCGAGGTGTTGAGATAGACCTGAACGAGCTCCGGCCGTCCGACAATCACGAGATTGCCCTCCTCGCGCAGCTCCTTGACCAGCGCGTCCTCGGCCGTCTCGTTGCGCTCGATACCGCCGCCCGGCATGTGCCAGCCGGGCACGTAGCTGTGCCGCACGAGAAACACATGCCCCCTGTCATCGAAGCAGGCGGCGCGCACGCCCATCGTCATTCCGCGCGCGAAGGCGAAGTAGATATGCACCACGCGCATCATCAGGCGCGATTGCCAGTGGCGGATTTCTTTCACGCGTCTTCCAATTCCATCAATCCGTTCAAGCAGATGTGCGAGGAGATGTGTTTGAAATACGGCTGCCGTGAGCTATGTGTGCACCCATGTTCAAGCTCGCGCACATTTCAGACGTCCATCTCGGGCCGCTGCCCCACATCTCTTTCCGTGAACTCTTTTCCAAGCGTATCACCGGCTTTGTGAACTGGCATCGCAATCGGCGCAAGCACCTTTTCGGCGGCACGCTGGATCTGCTGCTCGACGATATAAGAGAAAAGCAGCCGGATCACATGGCGATCACGGGCGACCTCGTCAATCTCGCAAGCGGACTTGAAATCCGCGCCGCGGCCGGCTGGCTGCGCGAACTCGGCGATCCCAAGGATTACTCCGTCGTGCCCGGCAATCACGACGCCTACGTGCCCGGCGCCTACGAAAAGTCGATGCGCGCCTGGTACGACAATGTCCGCGGCGATCTCGCGCCTGCCGAATGGCAGGAAAACAAGCACATCTTCCCCTATCTGCGCATTCGCGGAAAAGTCGCGATCGTCGGCTGCTCGACGGCGGTGGCAACGCCCCCGTTCGCCGCCAGCGGCTTCTTCGGCGAAAGACAGGCCCGAGAGACGGTGAACATGCTGCGCGCCGCCGGCGAAGCAGGCCTGTTTCGCGTCGTCATGATCCACCACCCACCGATCCGTGGCGCCACATCCTTCCACAAGCGCATGATCGGCATCCGCCGTTTCGCCGCCGTCATCTCCACCGGCGGCGCCGAGCTCGTGCTGCATGGCCACACCCATCTGAACACGGTGCACTGGCTGCGCGGCCAGACCGGACCGGTTCCCGTCGTCGGCATCGCCTCGGGCTCGCAAGGCCCCGGCGGCTCCAAGCCACCCGCCGCCTACAATCTCTTCAGCATCGACGGCTCCCCCGGCGCCTGGAGCCTCAAGGGCGAACGCTTCAGCCTCAGCCCGTCGGGCGACGACATCAACCCGGAAAGCGTCGATATCTTCAGGCTTTAGCGCCATTTCCGGAATCAGTTTCGCCGCAAGTTGAATCACTGCGCGAACTCAGGCGAAAAACGATAGATCGGGGCCGATCGCCTCTTGGTATTTCCCGATCTAGGCGTACACTCCTTATATTAGCGATCTTATATTCGGAGACGTCGCATGCCATCCACGACCCGTACGCTCCGAGGCCTGGCGCTCGCCGGCTGCCTCGCCCTCACCTTCTCTGCCCCCGCCTTCGCCGCAGGCGAAGAGACCGACGAAACCAAGCCGCCGCCAAAGACCGAAACCACCACCAAGTGCGCCGACGGCAAGGTCTGGGACAAGAAGAAGAAGGAATGCGTCACGCCGAACAAGCAGACCTTCAACGACGACGATCTCTACAAGGCCGCCCGCGAATTCGCTTATGCCGGCCAGTACGACAATGCCATCACCGTGCTCAACCTCGCCCGCAATCAGAACGACCCACGCATTCTGAACTATCTGGGCTACGCCAACCGCAAGGCCGGCCGGATGGAGCTTGGCATGTCCTATTACCGCAAGGCGCTGCAGGCCGACGGCAATTATATTCTCGCACGGTCATATATGGGCCAAGCTTTGATGGAACAGGGTGATGAACAGGGCGCGCGCGTGCAGCTGGTCGAGATCCGCGACCGCGGCGGCGAGAACACCTGGGCCTACCGCTCGCTCCTTCAGTCGCTCCACGGCTACAGGACCTATTGAGCCCCAGGGATCACCCGAAAAAAGCTTTGGGAACCCGTGAGATAAGTGGCCTTTTGCTTGCGAAGCAGCGGCGATTTGTTTCATAAAGGACACAGAGACGATATAATTCGCACATGCGCCAGGTCACGGCTCCGTAACGGCTCCCGATACCCGGCATTCACCTTGGGAAAACCATGCGTCAACCTGTGACGACCATCGACATCAGACGCGATCTAGTGGGTCTTCTGCCCCGGTTGCGGCGGTTCGCGATGACGCTCGCGGGTGATGCGGCGGGCGCCGACGAACTCGTCCAGGCCGGCTGTCAGCGGGCAATCGCCAAGAGCAATCAATGGCAGGGCGAAGGCCGGATCGACAGCTGGGTCTACACGCTGATGCGCCAGCAATGGAGCGAGGACCACCGCAAGCGCAAGCCGCATGCGGTCAACAAGACCAACGTCACCGATATCCGCACGGCCACGCGCGACCGCGCCGCCATCATCGATTCCGATGCGATCCACCGGATGATCGCGGAGATGCCCGAGGGCATCGCCAGCGCCTTCCTGCTGGTGTCGATCGAAGGCCATGGCTACCAGCAGGCCGGCGACATCATGGGCGTCGCCCCCACCCTCATCATGTCGCAGCTGGCACAGGCGAAACTGCACTTCGCCAGCCTCGCTGACGACCATTCCCACAGGTTCTGATTTGCTCGACTTCAAGAAACTGCCGCTCGATGCCCAGCTGACCGCCCTTCTCGATGGCGAGACGACGCCCGAGCAGAAGCACGAGCTCGAACAGCGCCTGGCAACCGACGACGGCGCGCGGCGGATCTACGACAAGCTGCGCAACGGTGCCGATTTCGGCAAGCGCCGGCTCGACGACATCCTGAAGGAGCCGGTTCCGCTGGCGCTGGTGCGCTCGATCAAGAGCGTGCAGCCGCCCAAGGCCCCGGTCGCGCCGCGCCAGTCGCGCCAGCCGTTCAAATTCGCGCCTTCAGGCCCGCAGGCGCTGGTGGCCGCGATCGTGCTTTTGATCGCCGGCTGCGGCATCGGCTATATCGTCGGCGCGGGCCATACCGCGTCGCAGACCGCGCAGGCCATCGATGCCGCGCAGACCAGCGAAGCGACGGAATGGCTGGGCGACATGCTCGCCAACCAGCGACTGCTCGCCCGCCAGCCGCGCCACATTTTCGAAGTTCCGGCCACGCAGCCGGAAGAAATTTCCACCTGGCTCACCACCTCCGTCGGCGTCGCCTTCCGCGTCCCCGATCTCGTCTCCGAGGGATGGACCTTCCAGGGCGCCCGCGTGACGCTCGCCGGCGGCCGCCCGGTCGGCCAGCTGGTCTACACCAGCTCCGACGGCGACCTCGCCACCATCGCCTTCCGCAAGGACAACCAGCCTGAAGACGCCGAGGATTTCAAGGAAACGATCCGCGACGAGATCGGCCTGGTCACCTGGCACAATGCCGGCACCTCCTACATGCTGATCGGCCCCTCCTCCGAGGCATCGCTCAGCCAACTCGCCATGCAGATCGCCACCGCGATTTGAAACCTCAATAATGAAGCGCACATAAGAAAGCGGGCGCCGCATGCGACGCCCGCTTGATGCTTCCGTGGCCTACAATCAGGCCTTGCCGGCCTTCACATCGAGCACCCGGTTCGCCGCCGAGACGATCGCTTCCAGCGACGCGCCGACGATGTTGGTGCTGATGCCGGCGCCGAAGAGCTTGCCGCCCGGATAGGACGTCTCGACATAGGAGATCGCCGAGGCGTTCGAGCCGTGCTGCAGCGAGTGCTCGGAATAATCCTGCACTGCCATCTCGACCCCCAGATACTCCGAGAGCGCATTGATGAAGCCATCGATCGGGCCGTTGCCGCGCCCTTCGATCGTCTTCGTCACACCGTTATCGGTGATCTCGGCGGAAACGACACGGACGCCCTTGCGCTCGGGATCGGCGAAGGTCTGGTGATCGACGAACTTGATGCGGCCCTTCGGCTGCGTCACGTAGCGCTCGATGAAGTGGTCGTAAATCCGCTTCGACGGCAGTTCCTTGCCCTCTTCGTCGGTGATCCGCTGGATCTCCTCGCGATATTCCACCTGCAGGTTGCGCGGCAGGTTCAGGCCGTAATCCTGCTGCAGGATATAGGCGATGCCGCCCTTGCCGGACTGCGAGTTGATGCGGATGATCGCCTCATAGGAACGGCCGACGTCCTGCGGATCGATCGGCAGATACGGCACTTCCCAGACCGGATGATTGGCGACCTTGATCGCCTTCATGCCCTTGTTGATCGCATCCTGGTGCGAGCCGGAGAAGGCCGTATAGACCAGTTCGCCGACATAAGGATGGCGCTCGCCGATCGGCATCTGGTTGGAATATTCGAACACGTCCTTCATGCGCACGATATCCGAGCAGTCGATCTCGGGATCCACACCCTGCGTGAACATGTTGAGCGCCATTGTCACGACGTCGACATTGCCGGTGCGCTCGCCATTGCCGAACAGCGTGCCCTCGACACGATCGGCGCCCGCCAGCAAGGCCAGCTCGGCGGCGGCGATGCCGGTGCCGCGGTCGTTATGCGGGTGCAGCGAGATGATCAGGTTCTCGCGATTGTCGAGATTGCGGCACATCCATTCGATCTGGTCGGCATAGACGTTCGGCGTCGCCATTTCGACGGTCGACGGCAGGTTGATGATCAGCTTGTTGTCTGGCGTCGGCTTCATCACCTCGATGACCGAGTTGCAGATCTCCAGCGCCACGTCGAGCTCGGTGCCGGTGAAGCTCTCCGGCGAATATTCGAAGCGATAGCCGCCACCGGCCTTGGCCGCCATGTCGGAGATCATCTTCGCCGCGTCGACCGCGATCTGCTTGATGCCGTTGACATCCTTGGCAAAAACCACGCGGCGCTGCAGTTCGCTGGTCGAGTTATAGAAGTGCACGATCGGCTTGTTCGCGCCCTCAAGCGCCTCGAATGTACGCGTGATCAGCTCGGGACGGCACTGCACCAGCACCTGCAGCGACACGTCGTCGGGCACATTGCCCTGCTCGACACACCAGCGCGCGAAGTCGAAATCGGTCTGCGAGGCCGACGGGAAGCCGATCTCGATTTCCTTGAAGCCCATGTCGAGCAGCAGCTGGAACATCCGCGCCTTGCGGTCGTGGCCCATAGGGTCGACCAGAGCCTGGTTGCCGTCGCGCAGGTCCACCGAACACCAGATCGGCGCCTTGGTCAGCGTCTTGGTCGGCCATGTACGATCGGGGATGTTGACCTGCGGATAAGGGCGATACTTCATCGCCGCGTCAGGCATGCCGTGGGAGCGGGTCTTCGTGTCCATGTCTTCTCTTCCTATTCCCGTCATCTGGCCGCGTCATAGCGCATGGCCTGCCTGTTGGCGATGACGAATCCGGCGCAAAGCGTCCGGTTGATCGATTTTTGGGATATGTGAAGAGGAGCTATGGCCGGCGGGCTTTGGGCCGCCGGGCGCTCCTCAACGGACCCGGCAACCGCGCGTAAGGCCGAGGAGAAGAAGCGAGGTCAGGGCGCGCGTATTGTCGCGCAGGGCGATACGCCCGCGTGCAATCTGCTCAGAAATCATGATGCCCGTGCTCTTCATGCCGGCCTGTATAGCCGCCGCGCGAAAAACTGGCAAGTGCCTGATTATTTTTTCCGCGTTTGCACAAATCGCTGCAACGCCATCATCAGCCCGCCGGCCAGGAGCCCCCAGAAGGCGCCGGAAATGCCGCCGAAGGAGACGCCGGATGCCGTCACCAGGAATGTGATCGCCGCCGCCTCCCGCGTATCGGGCGCCTGGAAGGCGGCCATGGCTGAGCCGGAGAAGGCACCGACCAGCGCAAGACCGGCCACCGCCTGGATCAGGATCGGCGGCGCCAGCGCCACCGATGCGGTCACCGCACCCGCAAGCGGCCCAAGGATGAGATAGCAGATGCCGCAGACGATCACCGCCCAGTAGCGCCGCTTCGGATCGGGATGCGCGTCCGGCCCGGCGCACATGGCAGCCGTGATCGCCGCAAGATTGACGGCGTGGCCGCCAAAGGGGGCCGACAGCAGCGAGAAGAAGCCGGTGGAAGCAAAGAGCGACCCAGGCTTGGTCTCATAGCCGTTGACCTTCATGACCGCGATGCCTGGAATATTCTGCGAGGCCATGGTGACGATGAAGAGCGGCAGCGCGATCGACACGAAAGCCGGCACGTTGAACACCGGCATGACGAACTCGATTGTCGGCACCAGCGAGCGCTTGACCGTATCGAGCGCGCCTGCGGGCACATCAACCCCGAAGACCACGACCAGCACGAAAGCCGCCAGCGCCGCCGGCACGGCCCAGAGCCGCTTGAAGGCACCGACGACGATCCAGGCAAGCACGATCGGCAGGCCGAGCAACGGATTGAACCCGACGGCCTTGACCGGCGCGAAGCAGAGCCCGATCAGCACGCCCGCAAGCATCGCATTGGCGAGCGGCGCCGGAATGGCCGCCACCGCCCGCCCGAGCGGCCTGAACAGCCCCGCGATCACGATCAGCAACGCACAGATGATGAAGGCGCCCACGGCCGCATTGAACCCGCCCTCGACCACACCGGTCGCAGCCAAAAGCGCGCCCCCCGGCGTCGACCACGCCATGCTGATCGGCAACCTCGATGTGGCGCTGAGCACGATCCCGCAAAGCCCGAGCGAGACCGACAAAGCCATCAACCCCGAAGCCGCCTGCGCCTCCGTGGCGCCGACCGCCTGCAACCCGTGCAGCACGACGGCGAACGAACTGGCGAAACCGACGAAAGCGGTGAGAACGCCCATGAACAGGGCCTGGACGGAGAAGTCTTTAAGCATGAACTGGCTCTTGGCGATGGAAGATTGCTTGGAGCACTACAAGCGCTAATGTGCAAGTGCATAACAGGCAGGGAAGGCCTTCTGCCTCTCGATGGTCCAGCCTCACCGGAAAAAGCGCTTTATGAAAATCTTGACGGATGCCGATCTTGATAAGCGGGAGTTCATGGCAATCGCCATAGACGCCATCACGGAATCCTTCCGGCTCAAATCGAAAGGCGCTTTTGTCGCCCCACCGAGGCATAGCGTACCATTCGCCGATAAAGGCAACCTCGTCTTCACAATCGGCGGATCAGTATCTGATGAGTCCGTGGCCGGCTTCCGCGTCTACGATACGTTTCACGGCGAAAAGCACGACCAGCTAGTTGCCATCTGGCGAGCGGAAACTGCGGAGCTTATCGGGATCGTCATAGGCGAAAGACTGGGCGCGGTTCGCACCGGCGCCATCGGCGGAGTGGCGATCCGGCATATGTCAAATCCCGACGCAAGCCGCGTCGGTGTGCTTGGCGGCGGCCAGCAAGCCCGCACCCAGTTGGAAGCAGCGGCGGCTGTTCGCAAGCTTGAGCATGTCAGGGTCTTCAGCAGAAGCGACGACGGCCGGCGCGCATTCGCGTTGGAAATGAACGAACGCCTGCAAGTGCCCGTGGAGCCGGTTGCTTCGGCACAGATCGCGGTGGAAGGTGCAGACATCGTCTTGTGCGCAACAAGCAGCACTGTTCCGGTCATCGAAGCTGCGTGGCTCAAGCCAGGCGCGCACATCAACACCGTCGGCCCGAAGACAACGGCCGCGCATGAGATCGGGCTGGATGTCGCGACACGGGCGGGAACGATAACAACAGACTCGCTCGAGCAGATGAATGCCTACGACAAACCATTCTTTCTGACTGGCTCTCCCAAGGAGAGCTTGGTCTGCGATCTCGCCCAAATAGCCTGTGGCGATATCCCCGGGCGCCGCACGCGCGAGGAGATAACGTTGTTCTGCTCGGTTGGCCTCGCCGGAACAGAAGTGCTGGTGGCCGCCAAGATTATCGCGGCAGCTCAATAGGCCACCCCCACAAAAACAAAAAAGCGCCCTCGCCCACCATCATCCGGCAAGCGAGGGCGCTCTCATCTCAATCCGATCAGATGTCGCTCTGCGACGTCACGATGCGCGAGACCAGGCCGTAGGCCTTGGCTTCTTCGGCCGACAGCCAGTAATCGCGGTCGGTGTCGGCGGCGATCTTTTCGTAAGACTGGCCGGTGGCGTCAGCCATGATCTTGTTCAGGCGCTCGTTCATCTTGATGATCTCGCGTGCCTGGATTTCGATGTCGGACGCCATGCCGCGCGTGCCGCCCGAGGGTTGGTGCAGCAGGAAGCGGGTGTTGGGCAGGCAAAGGCGCTGCTCCTTGGGCGCGGCGACATAGATCAGCGCGCCGGCCGAGGCGACCCAGCCGGTTCCGATCATCCAGACCTTCGGCTTGATGAACTTGATCATGTCGTGGATCGAATCGCCGGATTCGACGTGGCCGCCGGGCGAATTGACGTAGATGCGGATGTCTTCGTCGCTGGCCGCGGCAAGCGCCACGAGCTGCGAGCAGACCTTCTGCGCCAGTTCCTGGTTGATCGGTCCATAGATGAAGATGGAACGCGACTTGAAAAGGTTCGCCTCCGTTTCCTTGCCGAGCGGCAGTTCCTTCGTCTTGTCGTCCTGGTCTTCGTCGTTCATTCGAACCTCTCTCACGTAAATTCGGGTTCCCCGCACATAGTGCGACTCAATGCGTAAAACAATGCGTGAAAAAGACAAGCCACGGAACGGGTGAAGATATGGTTAGGGGTCATTGGCTTACTGAAATGTAACTTGTGGAGGCTTTGAAAAGTCTCAATCCGTTCCTACGTCCTTCTCAAGCGATCCACTCAAGACCCATATGCGGGCACGCAGCAAAGGAGACAGCCGATGTCACCCGAAGAACGCCAACTCCTGACCGCGCTTTTCGAGCGCGTCCGCACCGCAGCTTCAACCCCGCGCGACCGCGACGCCGAACAGCTGGTCGAGCAAAGCACCCGCGAGCAGCCCTATGCGGCCTATTATCTGGCGCAGGCCGTGATCGTGCAGGAAAAGGGCCTCGAGGCCGCCGCCAGTCACATCAAGGAGCTGGAAGAACGCGTCCGCCAGCTGGAGGCGAGCCAGAGCGACACCCATCAGGCCGAGCAAGGCGGTGGCTTCCTCTCTTCCATCTTCGGCAGCAGCCAGCCGCCGCAGCAGCGGGCGCAGCCGGCACCTTCGGAAACGGCATCAAGCGGCCCATGGGGCAGCGCCCCGCGCCAGCAGATCCGTGAAAACCAGGGTTTCGACACCGCCCCGCGCATGCAGCAGCAACCCTCCGGCCCCTGGAGCCAGCAGGCGTCTGCCCCGTCGGCCGGCGGCAGCTTCCTGCAGGGCGCGCTCGGCACCGCGGCCGGCGTCGCCGGCGGCATGCTGCTTGCCAATTCGCTGAGCGGCATCTTCAGCGGCGGCCACATGTCCTCGCTTGGCCTCGGCTCGGGTGCCACGCCATCAAGCGCGCCGACGGAAGAAACCGTCATCAACAACTATTACAACAATGACGGCGGCAGCCAGCAGGCATCGAACGATGCCGACAACACCCGCACGGTCGCTGACAACAACGTCGCCGATAACAACGATAACGGCGACAGCGGCCTGCAACAGGCCGATTACGACAACGACGACGACAATTTCGACGATCAGTCCGACTTCGGCAGCGACGACAGCTTCAACGTCTGACGATCCCCTCACACGCATCAGGGGCCGCGCTGAAGCGGCCCCATCAAACCCAGCTCCTTGCGCACCCTTATTGAGACGAAGCCTGCAACTGCGGACCCGCAAGCAGAAGATCAAGCCACGCGGCCGAGACTTTCTCGGCGCCCGAACCGCCGATGTGGCAATCATCGTAACGATCGTCACCGGTGAGCAGCGCGTCCGAGTTCACGCCCTGGACGATGCCGTTTCCGCTCTTCGGCAAGGCAAGTTGAGCGCGCAGTATCGGATTGTCGTCCGTATGCTGTTTGAAACCGCCATTGGCGGGCTCAAGGCATCTGGTCGCCACCGAGATATAGACAGGCGCCGCGACCCCAAGCCCGCGCAGCGTCCCCACCATCGACAGAAAGCGCTGTTCGTAAACCTGCGTGCTGGTGCCCTTGACGAAATCGGCCTCGCCCTGCACCCAAAGCACGTTGGTCACGCGATAGCCGGCGTCGTGAAGCTTCTTCGTGCTGTCGGCGAGTACGGGGTTGATATCGCCGCCTTCGGCCCAGCGCGCCACCTCGGAGCCGGAATAGGCAACCGGCGCGATGATGACATTGTCATAGCGCCCGGATGCGATCAGCGAATTGCCGACCTCCGTCCAATATTCGCCCTTGGTATCCGTCGAGCCGAGAAGCGGCGATGCGGCGGTAAAGCAATGGCCGTCGAATTCATTGATCACGCGCTCGCCATACATCGACCGGTGCCGCTGGCCGCCGTCATTGGCCGCATTCGACTGTCCGAGAACCAGGAGAACAGCGGTTCGGTCGGTCTGGGCGGGGCATGCGACCGCCGTCTTCGTCTCGTCTCCAATCAGACGCTCCTTGTCGTCGAACGTATAGCGGCTCGGAGGCGGCGGTTCGGGGGCGACGAATTGATGTTTCAGCGCTGAAAACTGGGGCCAGGGAAACATTTCGTGCCGCGCACTCATGCCACCGGAGATGAACACCGCAAGCAATGCGGCGCATCCGAAAACGAGATTTCGAAACATCCGATCGTCCAATTCTGGAAAGCATCAATGGCTGTCAGTAGGCCCCGCCGCTCGCAATTGCCTACCCGCTCAAATTGTCTTTGAGCACAGTAGATATGAAACTCAGGACTGCAATTACCCTGATTGGATGAGGCTCATACAAATGAACGAGGCGATCTATACAATCTTAACTTGACCGTGGCGTCGTTGTCGCAACGCAGCCGTATGCAAGCTTTCGGTGCATGCGGCCCGCGACCGATTGATAAGCCCCCGCCGCATCGATAAGGTCCGCCGCAATCACCGCACCAAAAAACCGACATCGGACGACAGAGCATTGAAAACCCTCATCATCAGCCGCAAGGCCGAGGAAACAAGGCGGCGCTTTCAGACGCGGCAGATGCAGGCGCTGGGCCTCGATTTCGAGTTTCTGGATGCCTTCGAGGCCCGCGACCTCACACAGGAGGAGTGCCAGAAGGCCGCCGACAGCTGGCCGAGCCCGACGTTGCGCGAAGATGTCGCCTGCTTCACCTCGCACCGCATCGCCTGGCGCCGGATCATCGACAGCGGTGAGCGGATGCTGATCCTGGAAGATGACGCCGTGCTGTCGCAGAGCTTCGCCGACGCGCTGGCAAGCATCGAAGCGCGCCCCGATGGCGACGATATCGCCTACGATCTTGAATTCGCGCCGCGCGATCATATCGTCGCGAAACATCCGCTCTGGACCGACGGGACTTATAGCGCCCGCCGCGTATTCCAGAACCGCGTCGGCACGGCCGGCTATGTCATCGGCCCCGGTGCCGCCGCGCGCATGTTGAGGGACACCGAAACCTATGGCCTGCTCGACGCCTATATGTGGCATCGCGCCTGGCTGAAGGCCTACCAGATCGAGCCCGCCCCCGTCATCCAGATGCAGTTTCTCGACGGCAGCGCCGACAAGGCGGCCTTCATCCGCAAGTCGATCGATCGCGCCTTCACGCCGAGCAAGCTGCGCAAGAACCTGCTCAGGCTGAAGCTGGAGGCCATCAAGGCCCGCAACCTCATTCGTGGCTGGCTTGGCGGCGAGAAGCGCCCGTTGCGCATGGACCGGGCAAGTTTCCCGCCCGATCCCGCCAAATCAGCTGACTAAACTCAGCCGCGGCCGATCAACCACGACCGCGATAGGTCGCCACACCCTGGTCGGGCAGCCACACGCCCTCGGGCGGCTTGCCGGTCTGCCAGAACACGTCGATCGGGATGCCGCCGCGCGGATACCAGTAGGCGCCGATCCTCAGCCACTTCGGGTCGAGCAGCTCGACCAGACGCTTGGCGATATAGATCGAGCAATCCTCGTGGAAGGCGCCGTGGTTGCGGAAGGAGTGCAGGAAGAGCTTCAGCGCCTTGGATTCCACCAGCCATTCGTTCGGGATGTAATCGATGACGATATGGGCGAAATCCGGCTGCCCGGTCATCGGGCAGAGCGAGGTGAATTCGGGCGCGGTGAAGCGCACGACATAATCGGTGCCGGCATTGCTGGCGGGTACCTTTTCCAGCACCGCCGTCTCCGGCGAGGTCGGCGCTTCGGTCTGTTTTCCCAGCATGGACAGGCTGGAGACGTCTGTATTGGGCATTCAAGCCTCCTTGATGACTTTGACGCGGATGCCGTGGGCCTTTTCGCCCTCCGGCTCGACGTGAATGGCGATGCTGGAGCCCGGATGCACAGCGCGAATGGCATCCTCAAGGCGGTCGCAGATATCGTGCGCCTGCCTTACAGACATTGCGGCCGGCACGACAAGATGGAAATCGATGAAAGTGACGGCGCCGGCGCGCCGGGTCTTCAGATCATGCACGCCGAGCGAACCCGTCGCATGCGTGGCAATGGCGGCCTTGATCGCCTCTTCTTCCTGCGGCTCGACCGCCTGATCCATCAGCCCGCCGATCGAATGCGAGATCACCTTCCAGCCCTGATAGAGGATGTTGATCGCGACAAGAATGGCGAGGATCGGGTCGAAGATCGCATAGCCGGTGGCAATCGCCAGCAACAGGCCGATCAGCACGCCGACGGAGGTGACGACATCAGACATGATATGCTGGCCATCCGCCGTCAGCGCCGCCGAGCGATACTTGCGACCTGTCGTGATCAAAAGCCGCGCCCAGACGGCGTTGATCACGCCGGCCGCGAAGTTGATGGCAAGACCGAGCACCGGCGCCTCGAGCATGCGGGGATCGGCCAGATGCCCCACCGCCTCGTTGACGATCAGAAGTGCGGCGACCACGATCAGCACGCCCTCGGTGACCGCAGAGAGATACTCCGCCTTGTGATGCCCGAAGGGATGGTCGTGATCCGCCGGCTTCTGCGCATAGCGGATGACGAAGAAGGCGATAAAGGCGGCAACGACATTGACCGTCGATTCCAACCCATCGGACAAAAGCGCCACCGACCCCGTGACCCACCATGCCACCATCTTCAGGCCCATGACCCCGAGCGACATCGGAATGCCCCAGAATGCCAGCTTCCGAACCGTAAGGTTTCCCTGTTCGCTCATCTCTGTCCCTCTGCCTTCCTAGATGTCCAAATGCCTGTGCGGATGCGAACGAATTGCAGAAACAACGCCATTCAAACGCAAAACCGCCCGCGCGAAAATCGCGCAGGCGGCTGTTGCGGGGGATATGGGCTAGAAATTGGGATTTGTCAAAGTGGAAGTGGCGTGGGGCGGAGAAGAAGTGATTGACCGCTTTGCGCCGCCAACAGCAGTCATTGGCCGGTCCGCGCCACAACGGAAAACCTCATGTTGCGAGTGCCGCCAGACCTATATCGAACATCGCTGCCGGGGTTATCGTCTGTCCAGGTCTGCAAATAGGTGCACAAAACCTTCAATCAGCTTTTCGTCACTGTAGATCAATGGATCACCTTGCGCTTCGACCATTCCTTTCATCGTAAGGAGACCCAGCGCAGCGAGATAGGCAAGAAACGCGGTCAGTCTGGGTTCGACTGTTTCGGTGCCTGTTTGGTCTTTCTCTATCAGCGCGGCAGCCCTGCCGAAGATCATTGTGTTGAGCGGCCTAATTCGAGCGAACTGCTCGGGCGACCATTGAACGCCCGCCGGCCCCGCAACCTGCCCAAACATAAAGGCAAGACGGAAGTCGTCCATTTGAGGTGTGTAGGCATGGACGGTCTCACGCACGATCGCGGCAAGCGCATCGACGCCTCGCTCTGCTTTCGCGACCGCCGCTTCCACTGCCTGGGCATGGCCTTCGAGTTTGCTGAACACAAGTTCAAAGACGAGCGCGTCTTTGGAATTGAAATAGTAATACAACCCCGTTTTGGAAATTCCTGCTTCGCGCGCAACGGCCTCGAGAGTCATCGCCGCAATGCCGCTCCTGAGCAGCACCTTTCGCGCAGCATCAAGGATTTCTTCTCGCGACCTCTCACGACGACGTTGCTGGCGCGCCAGCCGACGGTTTGCCTTGTCTTCAACGCTCTGGCTATTTTCACTGCTTGACACGAGGTACTCCGATCAACGCCATCGAAATTGTTTAACAGCGGAGATTTGAACCGTCCATACATTGACTTTTTCGACCAGCGGTCCAAAATGAAACTGAAAGTCGATTTTATCTCCAAGACGGTTACCGGGAGAAATTTCGCATGAACAATTTAAGTCTGGCCGACCCAGTATTCACGACATACGCCATTGCCGCCGCCATTATGATCCTCAAGGGTGTTGCGATGTCATGGCTGACCGTTATCCGCATGGTTGCTGAAAATGGCGGCTTCCGAAATCCCGAAGACATGAAAAAGACTAAGGCCAACCCAAGGCCGCATGACGGCCAACTGGCCCCTAACGAGCGTGTAGAGCGTATCCGCCGCATTCAGCTCAACGATCTCGAAAACCTGCCATATTTTCTTGTCGCAGGACTGTTATACGTAACGACAGCACCGTCATTGCTCCTCGCGCAGTTTCTCTTTTATGGATATGTCGCGACACGCTTGCTGCATTTCGTTGCTTATTACACTGCGCAGATCCACGATATTCGTGCGGCATTCTGGACGCCGGGATCACTCATCATCGTCTTCATGACGGGCAGCACGTTCGTGAGCGCTGTTTGGTAAGCCGGCCTTTTCGGGTCGTTGCGGGCTTATGATATTCAAGTCGCTGCAAAGGGCCGGATGTGGTCGTCCGTGTGGGGCCGTTGCGGTCTTTCGTTTCGCGCCCAAAGCGGTCATCAATTCCAGATCCGAGCTTCCGATGTAGTATCACAGGAGGCGGAAGCCAATTTAGGTTTGCGAAGGCTTGTTCTTGTGGGGGCGTCCGCGTTTTGGGATTTCTCGGATTAGACTGGCTTGTTCTCGTTTTGCCTGTTTATTTTCGCAATGTCCCGATGACCGGTTGGGGGCCTAGGGTCAAAACCCCTACTCCCCGCCCTCACCCGCATCACCACCAAACACCACCGTCTGCGGCCACCGCAACAACGCCGCCTCGCCCGCCTCGTTCAGCGCATAGACGCCCTTCCCCTGCCGGTCAAACCAGCCATAGACATTGTCGAGCAGGATGCGCCCCGCCTGCGGCGCCCATGTCTTCATGTCGCGTGGCCGCGCCAGCCCCTGTTGCAATGCCGAGGCGCAGATCAGCGCCTGTTGCCGGTAGGCGGTCATGATCGGCGAGCGCGTGGCGCCGCCGAGCGCCGGGTCGCCGTCCCTCAAACCTCGGAGGAATGGATAACCTTCGTCTTGGACCGCAAGGCACTCAATGCGATCAGATGGACGACCTCCAAGGGAGCAGTGCAAAGATCATCGATCACCTTGATCTGGAAATCCTCCGCAGCGCGTGACAATGCCGTAAACACCACGCAGTTCTGTGTCATCATCCCGCAGATCAGCAATTCCGTCGTTCCCCTCAAATGATCTGCGAGGTTCGTCTCCTGAAATGCATCTGCATACTGCTTCGTCACGACAGGAGCATCGCCAGCCGCAGTCAGAACAGCCGGGCGGATTGCAACACCATCACCGCCGGCGGCAAACAGGCCCGTAGAAGCTGTCGAAACGTGCCGAACGAGAACAATCCCGTCACCCCTTGCGCGTGCTTGCCGGATCGCTTCGACGACCCGCTTCTCTGTTTCTTCGGCCTCCCAGAGCGGCAGTGCGCCGCCGGGGAAATAGTCGTTCTGAACGTCGATCACGAGAAGGGTGCGGGTCATCCGGAGGCTCCATTTTGATGTTTCGCCCACAGTGATGACATCCGATTTCGTCGCCGTTGAGTGGCCTGATTGCCTTTTATCGTGTAAATCGGGCCAATGCGCATCGCTATCATCGCTTACGACCATATCAGCCCATTCATGCTATCCACGCCGCTGGCCGTGTTTGGCGAGGGGCTCCTTGCAGGTGGACATCAGGTGCAAGTGTGCTCGGATCAGTTCCGGCTGAACACGAGCGGCGGCATGATCATCGAGGCCGCCCATCGGCTGGATGCGGTCGATGACGCCGATATCGTCATTTTACCGGGTTGGCGGAGCGTGGATGAGCCCGTATCGCCCGATATCGTTGCCAAGCTGAAGGCGGCCGATTCTCGAGGATCCATCATCGTGGGCTTGTGCCTGGGGGCTTTCGGCCTTGCCGAGGCGGGATTGCTCGATCGGCGGCGCGCAACGACCCATTGGGCGCATGCGGAGACCTTCGCGGCCCGCTATCCGCGTGTAACGGTCGATGCGGCCGCGCTGTTCGTGGACGAAGGCCGCGTCCTGACGTCCGCCGGTGTCGCTTCGGGGCTGGATTGCTGCCTGCATCTGCTTGGCCGGATTTGCGGCATTGGTGAAGCAAACCGGATAGCGCGCCATCTCGTCGTCGCCCCTCAGCGCGCGGGCGGACAACCGCAACTGATCGAGCGACCAGCGATCGGATCGACTGCCGATCGGCGAGTGACTGAACTTCTCGAAGTCCTGCGCGCCGATCCCATCGCGCCGCCTTCGCTGGATGAACTGGCCAAGCGCTCAAACATGAGCCGCCGAAGCCTGACGCGCCATATCCGGGCACGTACCGGAGGTAGTCTTGGCGAATGGATCAGGCGCGTTCGCGTGGCACGAGCGAAGGAGCTGTTGGTGGCCGGCGTACGCGGGCTGGACGACGTCGCCTTGCGCAGCGGTTTCCCTGATGCCCATGCACTACGCACGGCATTCCGCACCGAAGTCGGCGTTACGCCGGTGCAATGGCTGGCGCACCAGAGGGTCCCCGGTGCCGCGCTGTCTCTGATGTCGGGAAAGTCCTAGCTAGTTTTGCGCCAAAGTCGCCGTCAGAGACCCAGGTCCAACCCAAGCATGCTGCTCATGACGAAGGCGACGACCCCGATGCCCAACAGCGCCAGCACGAAGGCTCCCGCGATCTTGCCGCCCGCGAGCAGGACCGAGCCTCTCTCGATCTTGTCCACCTGATCGTAATGCCACTTGATGGCGAAGTACATTCCCGTGCCTAACGCGAGAACCTTGAAAATCACGAAGACTATGGGAAACCAATCCATGACAGATATCCTTGCGTGCGGCAGTACGCGCCTTATGCTCCCGTTTTAGGCAAACGCGTACTGCTTATTGTGCAACGCAGATATGTAATCGCGCACTGAGGTTCGCGCCGGGGATCAATGAGTCGGCCCAGGAAAAAAGGAAACCGTAGTCCGCTTGGGGCCGACTGCGGTCTTCCGTTTTGCGCCGCTAAAAGCGGACGTTTATTGGCCTCGCAAATGTGCCGAATTACCAGCAAACATTGAGCGAAACTCTTCAACGGCCTCAATGCATTCAACTAAGGCCGCAGGGTTTGGCCCGTCTTCGCGCAGGATGGCCAGTATATCATCTGCCAAGTAATCAGTCCGATGCATCCGGAGAAAAGTGGCTGCAACATTGCCGAGATAGTGCCTGTTGGAAACATCGATCACCGCAAAAGCACGAAGAAGGAGAAGTCCCGTAAAGATAGGCTCACACCAGTATACAGCGGAAAGAACAGCGCGGATTATCTCGTCGTCATGATGTGAGTTATGAACACGAGCGATCACCTGCTGTTCTGACAACACCTCGGCAACCTCATACTTCATCGCGTTATCAAGTCCTTAATGAGGTGTGATTCACGTTTGGGTAGCAGTTATCGGCTGTAGCCTCAATGTCTGCAATGGGCCGAAACCGGTCCGAATGCTTGCAGTAGGCTTACCCCGCTACGCCTCGCCCTCACCCGCATCACCACCAAACACCACCGTCTGCGGCCAGCGCAGCAGCGCCGCCTCGCCCGCCTCGTTCAGCGCATAGACACCCTTCCCCTGCCGGTCGAACCAGCCATAGACATTGTCGAGCAGGATGCGCCCCGCCTGCGGCGCCCAAGCCTTCATGTCGCGCGGCCGCGCCAGCCCCTGTTGCAGCGCCGAGGCGCAGATCAGCGCCTGTTGCCGGTAGGCGGTCATGATCGGCGAGCGCGTGGCGCCGCCGAGCGCCGGATCGCCCTGTCTTTTCCGGTGCTCTTTCACAAGCCGCGTCCGCCGCTTCGGGTTCGTCCTCGGCATCGGCGACACGGAGCTGACGATGACGCTCACCTCGCCGGTATCGGATATCCCGAGCATGCCGATCCCCATCCTCCGGCAGAGATCGCGATAGCGCCTGTCCGCCTCCCGCCCCCGCCCCTTGGCCGAGACCCTTGCCGCGATCCAGACTTCATCGGCCATCGCCGCCCGGTCGACCGCCTGCAGGATAAGCTCGAGGTTGAACGACATCTTCAATTCGCAGACGACCACGACCGGCGGCTCGCTTTCGCTCAAGCCCACGACGTCGCAGGTCGCGACCTCCCCCTTCACGACATACCCCGCCGCCTCCAGAAAGGCCTTCACCGGCAGATAGAGCGAGGTCTCCATCGTGACGCTTACGGATTGAGATCGGCGATCTCGCCGAACTGCGCCAGCAGCCGTGGAGACAGCATGTCGCCGGTCTCCTCGTCGACGGTGATCGCATAGGCCGCGACACCCGCGAAGCGTTCCGACATGGCGGATGCGATCTTCTCCGCGCTGATCGGGTTCGACGCCTGCCGCATCTCGCCCGGCACCAGCTTGCCGCGATTGCTGCGGTAAGGGATCACGATAAACTTTTCACCAGTGGACACGCGCAGGATTCCCGATTGATCGTTCCTGAAACGTTCTGATTTGGGGACGGATGTCAATGGTATGGGTGGATGAAAGCATGGGTCGAGGCTGCGTTACCCCCCTCTGTCCTTCCGGACATCTCCCCCACAAGGGGGGAGATCGGCAAGTGGCGAGGTTTACGCCAACCAACGAAATTTGGAGCGAGCGGGCGCACCCAGCCAATCTCCCCACCTGTGGGGGGCGCGAAGCGCGGGCAGAGACGCGTGGCTCTGCCCCGGTAGCCCGGCAGGGCAGAGGGGGGCATCACACCCACAGCCCTAGCAAACCGAGCCGCGACCCCAGCAGACCCCAAAGACCGGAAATTGAAGCGATCGACATTATGGCATTGATCGGCAAACGGCTCTAAATTGAGTGAAAGAATGATTGCGTCGGACCGGCCCGCGTCCCGGATACGCCTGCAACGCGACCAGGGAGAACCACCAGTGACCCACAGCCTCGACCGCCCTGCCTGGAACGCGCTTCTGACCGTTCATGCCGATCTTGCCGAAGGCGGACCGCTCGCGATGCGCTACCCGACCTCGATCGTCCCCTTCGCCGCCCCGCGCGACGATACGCCCGAGAGCCTGGCGGCGCTGGCCGCTCTTTCCGCGCCCGGCGAGATCATGGCGCTGGTCGAGGCCGGCCCGATCATCGTGCCTGATGGCCACGATGTGCTCATCGAAAGCACGCTCGTCCAGATGATAGGCGACCGCCCCTACGAGCGCATCGAAGACCACAGTATCGAGCCGCTGACACCTGCCGATGCCGAGGAGATGTTGGCGCTGGCGACGCTCACCAAACCCGGCCCCTTCACGCTCGGCGCCCAGCGCCTCGGCACCTTCTGGGGCATCAAGATCGACGGCCGCCTGGCGGCGATGGCCGGCCAGCGCATGCGCCATCCCGGCCTCTCCGAACTCAGCGGCCTCTGCACCCACCCCGATTTCCAGAAACGCGGCCTCGGCACCCTCCTCTTCCGCTTCGTCGCCGGCGAGATCTCGGCTCGCGATGAGCAAGTGTTTCTGCACGCCTATGCCAGCAACACATCGGCGATTGCGCTATATGAGCAGCTGGGTTTCAAGCTGCGCAGCCGGATGAATGTGAAGATCGTGCAGCGGCGGGGGTGAGGAGCGCGGGACTGGGCACGCCCCTCCCATGGCCCGTTATCCGTCGCGATCCGCCGAGAAAGCAACATCACGCTGCGCCTCGATCGCCGCAAGCCGTTCCGCGAGCGCCGTGGAGATCGAGCGGTAGGTGATGCTTCCGAGCGCCAAGCGGAGCGCCGGCCGCTCCATGTCGGCGGCGGCGATCATCGCCGCCACGGTGCGTGCGGCATCGCCCTTGATGTCGAAGCTGCCGCTTGTGACGGCGCGGCGGACATCGCCCGCCGGTGTCGCCTCATAGACATCCATCGGCTTGCCATGCACCAGACCTGCTCCAAAGTTCGTCACGGTCGGTCCCGGTTCCGCGATGATGAAGTCGATGCCGAAGGGAGCGACCTCCTTGGCCACGGCCTCGACGAAGCCTTCGATGCCCCACTTCGTCGCATGATAGAGGCTGAAGTTGGGGTAGGTAATCTGCCCGCCCTCCGACGAGACCTGCATGATCCGTCCCCCGCCCTGCTGGCGCAGATGTGGCAAGGCCGCGCGGATGAGCTGTATCGAGCCCGTCAGGTTGGTGGCGATCTGCTGGTCGATCTGCGCATCGCCGAGTTCTTCGGCCGCGCCGAAGAGACCATATCCGGCATTGCTGACGACGACATCGATGCGCCCCATGCGCTGGAATGCATCAGCAACAGCGGAGCGGATGCCGGCTGTATCCAGGATGTCGAGCGTCAGCACGACAAGCCGCTCGCCATACTGCGCCTGCAGCGCGTCCAATTGATCGGCGCGCCGCACGGTCGCCACGACGCTGTCACCACGTGACAGCAACTGCTCGGTCATTTCGCGACCGAGGCCGGACGATGTGCCGGTAATGAACCAGGTCTTGCTCATGGCTATCTCCTTTTTTCAAGCAGACCCCATATCGTCCTTTTCCTTTGGTGATATAAGTCACCCAATCCCGCATGAGATCGTGTGATATTTTCACCAATGACCAGACCGACACTGAGTGAACTCGAAGCCTTCCGCGCCGTCGCCAGTCACCGCAGCTTCCGCAAGGCGGCCGATGCGCTGGGCGTGTCGCGCTCGTCGCTGAGCCACACACTGATCAACCTCGAGAAAAACATGGGTGTTCGGCTTCTCAACCGGACAACGCGCAGCGTCGCCACCACCGATGCTGGCCGGCGGCTGCTGGAAAGGCTGGATCCGGTTCTGCGCGATCTCGAAGAGGCGATCGACGGCATCGCCGACGAACGCGGTGAGCCGGCCGGTATCCTGCGGATCAACACCAACCGGGGCGCCGGCCAATGGCTTCTGGGCAACGTGGTGCCGACATTCCTCGCGCGCTATCCCGCTGTCGAACTCGACCTCGTCTCGGAGGGGCGCCTTGTCGATATCGTCGAGCAGGGTTTTGATGCCGGTGTCCGCCTGGCTGAATCCGTGCCCCAGGACATGATCGCGGTGCCCTTCGGCGGCAGCATTCGCTTCATCGCCGTCGCCTCCCCCGGCTATGTGCAGGCGCATGGGCAACCGTCGGTACCAGACGACCTAACGAAGCATATATGCATCCGCCAGCGTCTGCCGGGTGGCAGGCGTTATCGCTGGGAATTCAGCCGCAACGGCGAGGATCTGTCGATCGATGTTCCCGGCCATCTCACGCTTGATGACAACGCCCTGATGGTCAAGAGCGCGGCCGGCGGTCTCGGCATAGCCTATGTGCCTGACCTCTTTGCTCATGAGGAACTGGAACGCGGCGCCCTGGTGACGCTACTCGAAGACTGGTGCCCGGCCATACCGGGCAACGTGCTTTATTACCCCGGCTATCGCCACGTTCCATCCCCGCTGCGCGCCTTCATCGATGTCCTGAAAGAGGTGGAGCGGCAGCGCAGCCGAGCATGATTTTGCTATCGGGCGACGGGTTGATATCTGCTTCAACCCGCCCGCCATGTCGGAAAACATCGAGAGCTTGAGCCCTCAAGCCGCCCGCGTCGCGCGCTTCCGCGACAGATGCGCCACCACGTTCTCGATCATCCGCATCCCGGCGTCGCCGCCGAGCGTCATGATCGATTCCGGATGGAACTGCACGGCCGCGATCGGTTCCTTGGCGTGCTCGATGCCCATGATCGTGCCATCCTCGCTCTCCGCGGTGATGATGAAATCGCGCGGCAGGGTCGAAGGGTCAGCGAAGATCGAGTGGTAGCGGCCGACGGTGACTTCCTTGCCGAGGCCTGAAAATACCAGGCCCGGCTCGAGCACACGGATGCGCGACGGCTTGCCGTGCATGGGAAGCGCCAGATGCCGCAGCTCGCCGCCATAGGCCTCGGCGATCGCCTGCAAGCCAAGGCAGACACCGAAGATCGGTAGGTTGCGGGCACGCGCCTTCTTGATCGTTGCCTTGCAGTCGAAATCCTTGGGGTTGCCAGGACCGGGCGAGAGCACGACGAGATCGGGATCGAGCCGGTCGAAAATCTCTTCCGGCACCGGCGAGCGCACGGTCGAGACCTCGGCCCCCGTCTGGCGGAAGTAATTGGCCAGCGTATGCACGAAGCTGTCTTCGTGGTCGACGAGCAGGATCTTGACGCCCTTGCCCACAGTGGCGACGTCGCGGCTGGCCTTGGCCGTATTGCCGGCCTTGGCATCGCGGATGGCGGAGAGCATGGCGGACGCCTTCAGTTCGGTTTCGGCTTCTTCTTCCTCGGGGATGGAGTCGTTCAGAAGCGTCGCCCCTGCCCTGACTTCGGCAATCCCGTCCTTGATGCGCACGGTGCGCAGCGTCAGCCCCGTGTTCATGTCGCCATTGAAACCGACCATGCCGATCGCGCCGCCATACCAGGCGCGCGGGCTCTTCTCATGGCTCTCGATGAAGCGCATGGCCCAAAGCTTCGGCGCACCGGTGACGGTGACCGCCCAGGCGTGAGACAGGAAGCCGTCGAACGCGTCCATGTCGTCGCGCAGGCGCCCCTCGATATGGTCGACCGTGTGGATGAGACGCGAATACATCTCGATTTGCCGGCGGCCGATGACCTTGACCGAACCCGGCTCGCAGACTCGTGATTTGTCGTTGCGATCAACGTCCGAGCACATGGTGAGCTCGGATTCATCCTTCTTCGAGTTCAAGAGCTTCAGGATCTGCTCCGAGTCGGCGATCGGATCGTCACCACGCTTGATCGTGCCTGAGATCGGGCAGGTCTCGATGCGGCGGCCGGAGACGCGCACGAACATCTCCGGCGAAGCGCCGACCAGATACTCCTGGTTTCCGAGATTGATGAAGAAGGAATAGGGCGACGGATTGATCGCCTTCAGGCGCTTGGAAATATCCGAAGGCTTGCTGTCGCAGCGCTCCATGAACTTCTGCCCGGGCACGACCTCGAACAGGTCGCCCTTGCGGAAGCTTTCCTTGGCCTTGACGACCAGCTCGGAATATTCGCCGGGGCGGTGATCGCTCTTCGGCGGGATCGTGTCGGTTCGCTGGAACGGCTCGGCCGGAATATCGCCGGCCTTGCCCTCGGTGGTCAGCCCGCCCTTTTCGAAATCGTAGCGATCGATCCAGGCCTTGGCCGAATAATTGTCGACGACCAGAATCTCATCAGGGAGATAGAGCACCATGTCGCGCTGGTCGGAGGGGCGCGTCAGCTTCAGATTGATGGCGTCGAACTGGAAAGCGAGGTCGTAGCCGAAGGCGCCATAGAGCCCGAGGCTGGCATCGGCCTGCGAATAGAAGAGATCGGTGACGGCGCGCAGCACGGTGAAGACGGTCGGGATCTTCGAGCGCTCTTCTTCCGTAAACGCCCGGTCCGGCGCCTTGACGGTGAGATCCAGCCGCCGCTTGGTCGACGCGCCGAGTTCCAGCTCGGAAATCGTCTTCAGCCGCTCGGTAACGAAGCCGAGAATGACCTCGCCGCGCTCGTTATAGGCGTCGATCCAGACCTTGCGGCCGTTGCAGGAAATGCCGAGCGGCGGATCGACCACGGCCGTATCCCAGCGCGTGTAGCGGCCCGGATATTCGTAGTTCGACGAAAACACCGCGCCGCGGCGCTCGTCGAGCTTGTCGATATAGGAGGAGACCGCGTCGGCATAAGGGATCGCCCGGCGCTGCCGCGTGACCGTGATGCCACCCTTGGTCTCGTAAATCTCCGCTCCGTCATCCCTGATGATCGTTACCATTGCTTCACTCCGTTATCAGCCCGGATGACAGGCGGCCTTAAAACAAAAAAAGCCGCCTGGTGTTTTCCGGGCGGCTCATCGTCGTCTTTGGACACGATTGGTCGAGGCCGCCTTAGCGAGCCCACCACCAGATTGCGATGTTCAAGGACATGTTCATGGGCGGAATTGTTAGCGTGAGATGAGAGCCAGCGCAAGAGGCGAATACGGCCACGAAAAAGGGCGGCTCTGGGGCCGCCCTTTCGATTGGTTTAGAAGCGCTGGGTCAGCGAGATTTTGAAGGTGCGGCCCGGCTCGGAGTAGTATTCGCGAGGCTGCGAACCGCCGGTGCGGACCGAGGCGTAGTCGTAGTAGGTCTTGTCGAAGACATTGTAGATGCCGGCGTTGATCTTCAAACCCTTGATCTGCTCGGGCTCCCACCATGCGGTCAGGTCGACGATTCCGTAACCAGGCGTGCTGAAGTAGCTCATAGACGTCGCGGTTCCGATGGTCTGGCCGCGCGCATGCTTGACGCCGGTCCAATCGAGGCCAACACCCCAAGTCTCGGTGTCATATCCGACGCTGACGACGGCCTTGAGAGGCGCGACGGACTGCAGGAAGGTCTTCGTATCGAGGTTGTTTCCTTCAGCGTAGGCCAGACCCGCCAGAGCGCGGAAGCCGTTCGAGAAGCGCTTGTGAACGGAGATTTCCGTACCGAAGATCTCGGCGTTCGCCACGTTGTTATAGGTGCTGATGCCGCCCTGCGGATACTGCGACAGCGTGTAGCCGAGAGCGGCAGCCTGCGCGGCGTTCAGGCTCGTCGTGTCGATGAAGTTGCGGTAGCGGTTGTAGAACAGGTTCACGCGGCCACCGAGATCATCGTCACCCAGCTTGGCGCCGATTTCGAAGCCATTGCTAGTTTCCGACTTCAGGTTGGGATTGCCGATACGCAGGTATGTGCCCGGACCACCGAAGGTGCTGAACAGTTCGCCAGCAGTCGGTGCACGGAAGCCCATCGCCCACTGACCGTAGAGCAGAACCTGATCGTTGACTTCCTGCTCGAGGCGGATCTTCGGCGATATCGCCGTATCGTTGAAGCCGTTCGGCAGCGCCGGGTTGCCGGCGTTGTCGGCGAAGGCATCGGTCATCTTCGGATCGTGCTTGACCCAATCGAAGCGCACCCCTGGTGTAACCGAGAAGCCGGTATCACCGAAGCTGACCTTGTCGTCGAGATAGAGACCGATACGGCCGGTCTCGACCTTCGGCGTGTCAGCCTGGTTGGTGTGCAAATTGGAGCAAGCGGTGAAACCGGCCGGATAGGCGCCACTCGGCAGAGGTGCCGGGCAATTGTCATAGCCCGATGAATACTGCTCGCTCGTAGCATGAGCAATGTCGAAGCCGAAGACGAAGTTGTGGTCGAGGTAACCAGTATCGACGTTCTTCTCCAAGGCGCCGACGAGACCGATCGTGCGTTCGTCGTAATCGTTCAAACGACCGATCGGGCCGATGACCGACGTGGAGCGATAGCCATTATATCCCGTTCCACGCGTCTGGTCCTGCCAGTAGAGCGAAGCCCACGCGGCATCGACAAGGCTGTCGTCGCTTTCGGATTGGAACTTGTAATCCAGCGAAATGCGGTCGCGAGCGGTGGAATCGTTCGTTTCGTAGTTGCCCGGACGATAATTGCCGGTCAGTGTCTGACCGGTCTTGGAGTCGGTGTCGCGATCCTTGCGATAGCTTTCCGCCGTCAGACCGATCGTATGGCCACCCTCGAGCTCCTGGCGCAGCTTGAACAGCAGATTGTGCTGATCGTAATCGGAAGGATTGGGAGCGGTACGCGTGGCACCATAGGTGTCGACGGTGCCTTGGCTGTCGGTTTGCTTGCCGGTCTTGTAACCGCCCTGGAACATGATCGAGGTATTTTCGATACGCTTGGCGATGGCGGCGGAGGGTGAGGAGCTCTTGTCGGAGCTGTCATAAGTGTACTTGACGATGCCGCCCCAGTCGCGGCCTTCCTCGATCAGATCTTCCGGCTCAAGCGTACGCACGGCGAGAACACCACCGAGCGCGCCACCGCCGGCACGGCTCGAATCCGCGCCACGCAGAACGTCGACGGCCGAGAGCGACGAGAAGTCGAAGGTATCGACGCCACCAGTGGCATTGCGCGACGCATCCGAAAGGAAGGTCAGCGGAATGCCATCCACGGTCGTCAGTACGCGGCTGCCTTCGAGACCGCGAATGTTGACGCCACCCGTATTGCGGTTGAAGTTGACGCCCGGCTCGGCGATACGGCCGAGATCGCTGATGCTTGTGATCTGCTTGTTTTCGATCTGGGCGGCCGTCGTCTCGGTCGCCAGCGGTGTGTCGGTGGCGCTGCCCGGCGCCGGCGCGGACACCCGCTTGCCCTTCACAACAATCTTCTGCAGCGTCGTCTCGCCGTCGCTCGTAGCAGCCGGCGTCGTCGTTTGCGCGCTCTGCGCCAGCGCCTGCGAGACCGGACCAGCGCAGACAAACGCCGCGCTCACCAAAAGCGCCGAGCGCCAATGTCGGATAACCATAATCAACCCCTCAATGAAAAAAGTACCGGGCTGGCTGGTCGTCACGCATTCGCGCTTGGAGGGGCTGGCTAGGTGTTGAGGCGAATAATTCCGCCTTCTTCTTGCCGCATAAAAAACATGAGTATAGTTGTCAATATATGCAGCCGAGATATCATGATCTAAATGGTCATGTTTTAACGATGCCGATCAACGTTGCGAAATTGCAACGAAATCCGCCCTCATACGTTGTTATTCCGCTGGGAATAAAACGATGGATGGATGCGTGAAGAAGACAGGCCAGATCGCGACAGCACTCCTCTGCCTCATCATGTTGACCGGCGCCGGCCTGCCCGAGACCGGGCCAAAACCGGAAGTGAAACCCGGCGACAAGCAGGTCGAACAACAAGCCGAGGACCCGGCGAATATCGATGTCGCGCCTAAGCCGCAGCCCAAGCCAGATGCTAAACCCGAGACCGCAGCACCCGACGCTGCCAGCCCCGATGTTCCAAAGCCGGACACAAAACCCGATGAGAAGACCACCGAAGGTGACCAGCCCACCCCCTCCTCCGACACGTTAGCGAAGGACGCAGCCGCGCCCAAGCGCGAGGTGCAAGGCCCCAACCTCCCCGACAAAAACCCTCCCGATAAGCAGACGCTCGAGGCCCAGCATCTGACGATCGAGCCGGAAAGCGATGCCGACCACTCCGAATGCGTCAAGGAGCTGCAAGCGCTCGGCGTCGTCTTCACCGATCTCAGCCGTATCGACGACGGCAATGGCTGCGGCATCGACAAGCCGATCAAGGTCACCCAAGCCCTGCCCGGCATCAAGCTGAAGCCGGATGGCGTCTTCCGCTGCCCGGTGGCGCTGGCGCTCGCCCGCTGGATGAAGGGGACGGTCATCCCGGCAGCAGCCATTGCAGCCGCCGATCAGGGCCGCATCACCACCATCAACCAGGCCTCCTCCTATATCTGCCGCCTGCGCAACAGCGCCGAAACCGGCAAGATCTCCGAACACGCGCGCGGCAACGCGGTCGATATCGCAAGCTTCAGCTTCGAGAAGGGAGAGGATATCGCGGTCAAGCCGAGGCGCGAGGATTCGACCCTGATCGGCGCCTTCCAGCGCACTGTCAGCGCAGCCGGCTGCCTCTATTTCACGACGGTACTCGACCCCGAAAGCGACGCCGCTCACGAGACCCACTTCCATCTCGACGTCCTGCAGAGAAAGGGCGGATACCGCTATTGCCATTGAAAATGGCAGTAGCGTCAGTGACTTGCCGGCATCAGGTGAATCGGAAACCGAGCATCTTCAATTGATGCGAGAGATCAAAACAGCCCCTCGATAGCGCCATCCTCATTGAGATGAATGCGCTCGGCGGCGGGCGATTTCGGCAGGCCGGGCATGGTCATGATCTCGCCGGTGATGACGACGACGAAGCCGGCGCCGGCCGATAGTCGCACCTCGCGCACCGAAACCACATGCCCCTCCGGCGCGCCGCGCAGGTTGGGGTCGGTCGAGAAGGAATATTGGGTCTTGGCGATGCAGACGGGCAGATCGCCATAGCCCTGCTCTTCCCAGACCTTCAGTTGGTCGCGCACCGTCTTCGGCACGCTGACTTCGCCGGCATGATAAATCTGGGCGGCGACTTCCTCGATCTTTTCGATGAGCGGCATGGCGTCGGGATAGATCGGCGCGAACTTGGCGTTACCGGATTCGGCCATCTCGACCACCTTCCAGGCCAGCTCCTCGATACCGGCCGAGCCTTCCGCCCAGTGGCGGCAGACGATGGCTTCCGCGCCGAGATGCGCAACATAGGCCTTCACCGCCTGCACTTCTGCATCCGTGTCGGAAACGAAGTGGTTGATGGCGACCACGACGGGCACGCCGAACTTGCGGACATTGGCCACGTGACGGCCGAGGTTCGAACAGCCGCGCGTCACAGCGCCGACATCCTCGCGCCCGAGATCGCCCTTCCCAACGCCGCCATTCATCTTAAGCGCCCGCACGGTCGCCACGATCACCGCCGCATCCGGCTTCAGCCCGGCCTTGCGGCATTTGATGTCGAAGAATTTCTCCGCGCCGAGATCGGCGCCGAAGCCCGCCTCGGTCACCACGTAATCGGCAAGCTTCAGCGCCGTCTTGGTGGCGATGACGGAGTTGCAGCCGTGGGCGATATTGGCGAACGGGCCGCCATGCACCAGCGCCGGATTGTTTTCCAGCGTCTGCACCAGGTTCGGCTGCATCGCATCCTTGAGAAGCACGGCCATGGCGCCGTCAGCCTTCAGGTCGCGCGCGAAAACCGGCGTCTTGTCGAAGCGATAGCCAATGATGATGTTGCCGAGGCGCTCTTCGAGATCCGTAAGATCCGACGCCAGGCAAAGGATCGCCATCACTTCAGAGGCGACCGTGATGTCGAAGCCGCTCTCGCGCGGAAACCCGTTGGACACCCCGCCGAGCGACGCGACGATCTCGCGCAGCGCCCGGTCGTTCATGTCCATCACGCGCCGCCAGGTAACGCGGCGCACGTCGATATCGAGCGCGTTGCCCCAGTAGATATGATTGTCGATCATCGCCGAGAGCAGGTTATGCGCCGCGGTGATCGCGTGGAAATCGCCGGTGAAGTGGAGGTTGATATCCTCCATCGGCACGACCTGCGCATAGCCGCCGCCGGCCGCCCCGCCCTTCACCCCGAAGCAGGGCCCGAGCGACGGTTCGCGCACGCAGATGACGGCCTTCTTACCGATCCGGTTCAGCCCGTCGCCGAGCCCCACCGTCGTGGTCGTCTTGCCCTCGCCCGCCGGCGTCGGGTTGATGGCGGTCACGAGAATGAGCTTTCCGTCAGGCTTGCCCGCCTGCGCCGCCGTGAAGTCGGCACTGATCTTCGCCTTGTCGTGGCCATAGGGCGAGAGCTGAGCCGCCGGAATCCCGAGCCTGTCGCCGATCTCGTAGATCGGCTTTTTCACCGCGGCACGCGCGATCTCGATGTCGGTTTTATACTCAGCCATGCCGCCCTCAGATCTATTTCGTCTCGTAGAGGTCACGTTTATGCCAATGGCATGGTGAAATATACCGAAAGTTTGAAGGCCTCGCCGGTTGCGCACAGCAGCCCACAGCCTCTATCACCAACGCATTGATTCAGCATTTACGGGGGTAAACCATGAAATCACTCGAGCTCATCGTCGAGCGCATCATTCTGTCCAGCCGGTGGATCCTTGTCGCCTTCTATCTCGGCCTGGCGCTGTCGCTGGCCGTCTACGCGATCTCCTTCGCCTACAAGTTCTCCAAGGTGGCGATGAATGTCTTCACCTATGACGAAGGTGAGATGATCCTGGCCATGCTCGGCCTCATCGACGCGGCGCTGGTCGCCAGCCTGATCGTCATGGTGATGATCTCCGGCTACGAGAATTTCGTCAGCCGCTTCGACGACAACGAAACCGATGTCTCCTTCATCGGCAAGCTCGATTCCGGCAGCCTGAAGATCAAGGTCGCCTCGTCGATCGTCGCCATCTCGTCGATCCACCTGCTGCAGGTCTTCCTGAATTCGAACCAGTTCACCGACAGCAAGATCATGTGGCTGACCGCCATGCATCTGGCCTTCGTCGTCTCCGCCGTCATGCTCGGTTTCCTCGAGCAACTGATGAAAAAGGCCAAGGACACGTCGAAGATCTAGGCCAAGCGATTCGCGGGCGGCCCGGCCGCCTGCGACATATCGCGCAAGGCAAATCGTTTCATTTCCGTTTGCCTTTGCGCGTATTTCGTGCGCCGAAACACGAAAAACTCCACCTAGTTGATTTAAGAAAAACTAAAAACAACCGCAGGCGGATATTTCGTGATTAAATTATAACACCTTAATTTAATCACGGTGCACCGCACAAATTCTGACTAGCAAATATATCAGATAGTAGATCTTATTAGTCGAGTTGTGCGCACGAATGGACTAGTTGATGTCTTACGTAACTACCTCGGAAAGACAGTCGTTACTCACGGCTGAAATCACAGGCGTGAAGACGCGGCCGGCATTCGTCCAAATTCTGGTTCGAACGGCCGAAGCTTTCGGCTTCAAATATGCCACGCTGATGGATGCCCCGACCGCCGAGAGTTTTCTCCTCAAGTCCCTCCTGATCGAAACAAACCTGCCCGATAGCTATGTCAGCCGTTTCGATCGCGCGCGCTTCATGCAACTGCCGTTGTTTTCGTCCGGCATGTCCAGTTCCGTCCTCCCGCGTTACTGGAACCTTCGTGATCAGTCCGACATTTTCCCGCCCGAACTACAGGATCTCAAGAACGAATTCGGCATGCAGGTCGGCGTTGCTTTTCCTGTCTGTTCTGTCGATGGCAATCGCCTGCTTTTCTGGTTCTCGGGGACCCGCGCGCCGCTTGGCCAGACCGAGGTCAACGAACTGACCATGATCCTGCTGCATGCGCTCGACGCCTTCAATCTGGTGAAATCGGCCAAGAGCAGCGAGCACCCGCCCTTGTCTGCCCGCGAGCGCGAAGTGGTGCGCTGGACATCGCAGGGAAAGACCTCGATCGAGATCGGCCAGATCCTGTCGCTATCGGACCACACGGTCAACGCCTACATGACCAGCGCCATCAGGAAGCTCGATTGCGTCAACCGCACCCAGCTGGTCGCCAAGGCGATCCGCTACAAGCTGATCACCTGACGCCACGCCGTATGTAGCGCCGTCATAGCAGCGCCACCGGCCTCGCCCTTATCGGCCAAGCACCGCGCGCATCTCCACCAGGTTGGAGCGCACTCTCAGAATATAAAAGCCCATGGTCGCCAGATGGCTCGGCATGATCCAGCCGTCCTCGCGACCGTTGGAAATGATCGCCGGCTGGATGCGCAAGGCAGCCTGGAACTGTGCGTTTGTCGCCCCGTAGAGAGCACCGAGATTGCGCTCGGCGATCACCCGCGAAAAGTCCGATTGGGCAGCCGCCAGGATGGCATAGTAGCCGTAGAGCTGGCCATAGGCGAACCAGAAGCGATCGTCGGCGCGCGTGTCGAACCAGCCGCTCGCATGGTTGGCCGAGCGCTCCGCCAGCATGTCGGCGGTGCCGCCGAGATCATTGGCGATACGGTCGATGAACTGGATGAGGTTGTCGGCGCGCGTATCGAAGACCGCGTTGCAGTTGGAGAGATCCGTATTGAACTTGCGCAGGCTATCGATCGCCGAGCGATAGTAGCTCGGCGTCGGCGTCTTGGGGCCGAACGGATTGAGCCCGAAATACCAGCTGTACTCGTCGAACTGCAGGTTGCCACGCGCGCTCTGCAGGTCGTTGTTGATGCCCGAGGTGCCGCGCACACGGCCCAGCGTATCGACGAGCTCCGCCGAGGTGCGGCGCAGGGCCTGGTTCACGCCGCGCTGGAACGAGGCCTTGTTGTCGAGAAACGGCGTGTGGTCCCAATCGATCCCGAAGAAGCCGAGACGATAGAGCAGCATGGAGGAAATCCATGCGTTCTGGTTGACGTTGAAATCCGTGAGATCGGCCGTGACGTCGACGATCGCCGAGCGTTGGCAGGTCTTGGCCGCAGGCGTGGTCGCGCCCTCGGCGGGCGGAATTTCCTGGCCAACCTGAACCTTGCGTTCGGCAAGCTTGTACTGGTCGACGAAGGACGGGTTGAAGCCGGTCCACATCTGCGTCTGAACGAAGAAATAGCCGTACATCAGGATGAGCAGCAAAAGCACGCCGATAACGGGTAACCGGACCAGCCAGCTGCGGCGACCATACCAGCCGCGCGCGGCCATCAACGGCCAGAAGGCCCAGGCCACGAAAAGCCGCGCCCAACGAGCAATCGCGCGGCCGATCGATCTGAAAAAACCGGAGATTCCGTCAAGCATCGCCCATTCCCCTCTGCATCCAAAAGCGCGTGTTTCACCCGCTCTCAAATATGCATCCGCATCCGAAACGGCAACATCGTGCTGATATTATTGTTTCTTCGGCCTAGCCTAGAGGCGCGGCATACGGAAACGCAGACGCGAGGAAATCTTCATCGTGTCGATCAGCGGCGCGCCCGGCACATCCTCGTTCTGATGCGCATAGGCGGGAAACCGCTTGCCGAACTGCGCATCGGCGGTGCGCTTGCGATGCTCGATCTCCTGCGGCAACAGCATGTCGCGCTCGAAGAGAACGATGGCGTCGGCGATATTGGGAAACAGTTCCGACGAAATCTGCACCTTCGAGCCCGGAATATCGGTATCGACCTGCGCCTGATAGATCAGCAGACGCTCTTCCGTATCGATCATCAGCTTGCGCATCAGCGTATTGCACTGGCCGATCTCGGTGTTCAGCCCATCCACCAGAAGCTGGAATATCCCGATGAAGCGCTCGCGGCGCTGGCTCTCGTCGCGCAGCTCGTGCTCGCGGGTGGAGACCTCATCGGCCTGCGCCTTCAGCGCCTTGCGCTCCTCTTCCATCCGATCCCACTCGGCCTTGCTGCCGTAGACCCCGATGCGCCCCTGCGTCGTCAACGCCTTGGCATTGAGCTCCTTGATCCGGATGCGGGCGATATCGATCTCGTCGACCAGCCGCCGCCGGCGCTCGACGATATCCACCAGCCTGCGCTCGGCCTCCTTGTGAGCCGTCAGCACGACCTCGCGATGACGCGTAATCAGTCCCGCGACACTGTCCGACTTCACCATCAGGTCGCGCAGCCGCTCGACCACGGGTGCCGCCCGGACCCGGCTGCTGTGGCGTCGCCACATGCGCTGGCGCGAGAAATGCCCGATGAACCGCTCGGTCGCCGTCAGCCCGCGGAAACTGTCGAGATCCGACGACACCCTGACCGTCATCGCATCCAGCGTCGCCACCAGCTCGGCAAGCAGCTCCGCAAGGTTCCTGGCGTCGGCCGCAAAACCCTGGAAGCGCTCGTTTTCGACAAGAAAGCGCTCGTCGTCGATCTCAGCAGGATGGCGCGCGAACTCACCGACGAAATCGGCGCAGGTCTTGACCTTCACCGGCAGTTCGTCGGCAATCGCACTGGCAGCGTCAAATGTGGTGTCAAACGAGACAGGCTTGCGCACCTGATATCCCCGGGGAATCGAATGCCGTCAAACTAGAGCTGTTCATTCTCAAATGGAAGCAGCGGTTTAAGTCAGCCGGCCTCGGCGACCCACTCGCCGTTCATGGCATCGTCCCAGTGGCGGCGGCAGAGCGACACGTATTTCTCGTTGCCGCCGACCTCGATCTGCGCCCCTTCCCGGGCCACCGCGCCATTGCCGTCGAGGCGCACGACCATGGTCGCCTTGCGGCCACAATGGCAGATGGTGCGCACTTCGCGCATCTCGTCCGAGATCGCCATCAGCTCCTGCGACGCCGGAAACAGCTTACCCTGGAAATCCGTGCGCAGCCCGTAGACCATGACGGGGATATTGAGCCGGTCGACGACGCGTGCCAGCTGCCAGATATGCTCGCGGGTCATGAAATGCGCCTCGTCGACGAAGACGCAGGCGATGGGTTCGCCCGCAGCCCCCTGCTCGGCGATCAGCGCCAGGAGATCGGCATCCTGCTCGAAGGCGACCGCATTGGCCTGCAGCCCGATCCGCGAGCCGATGATGCCCCTGCCCGCCCGCTCGTCGAACGCCGCGATCAGCAGGAGAACGCGCATGCCGCGCTCCTCGTAATTATACGCGGCCTGCAGCAGCATCGTCGATTTGCCGGCATTCATCGTCGAGTAGTTGAAGTAGAGCTTCGCCATTGCATTCTCCGTCTCTCCGCTTCTTGAAAGCTGGATACGATCAAGAAAACCCCCGGCCGTCGTTAATCACAGAAAATTGCCTGAAAACCCCTTCAAAACTGACAAAATTCAAGCGATCCATTAAATACGACACGTCGCAATCGGATACCGCAATGCGGCGCAAACGCACTGAGGTCGCTTGTAAAACTCGGCTATTGGTGATTGGCTTGGGAACGTAAGACTGGGAGTCTATAAATGAAAACGACAAGCGCATTCAAACTGATCACTGCCACAGCCGTTGCCGCACTCTCTGTCGCAACCGCCGCATATTCCGCTGATCCCGCCAGCTGCTCCACCGTCCATCTGTCGGATGTGGGCTGGACCGATATCACCGCGACAACAGCAACCGCATCCGTGATCCTCAAGGGTCTCGGATACACCCCCGACGTGAAGGTTCTTTCCGTACCGGTCACCTACCAGTCGCTGAAGAACAAGGACATCGACATCTTCCTCGGCAACTGGATGCCGACGCAGGAAAAGGATGTTCGTCCCTTCATCGACGACAAGTCGGTCGAATCCTTCGGCCCGAACCTGACCGGCGCGAAATACACATTGGCGACCAACGCCAAGGGCGCCGAGCTCGGCATCAAGGACTTCAAGGACATCGCCGCCCACAAGGAAGATCTCGAAGGCAAGATCTACGGCATCGAGCCGGGCAATGACGGCAACCGTCTCGTCATGGGCATGATCGAGAAGGATACCTTCGGCATGAAGGGCATGGAGGTCGTCGAATCCTCCGAGCAGGGCATGCTGGCGCAGGTTGCCCGCGCCGAGAAGGCCGGCAAGCCGGTCGTCTTCCTCGGCTGGGCACCGCATCCGATGAACGAAAACTTTAAGCTCACCTATCTCACGGGTGGCGACGACGTTTTCGGTCCTGACTTCGGTGGCGCCAAGGTGTTCACCAACGTTCGCGCCAATTACCTGACGGAATGCCCGAACGTCGGCACCATGCTCAAGAACATGGTCTTCTCTCTCCCGATGGAGAACCAGATCATGGGCAAGATCCTGAACGACGGCGACGAGCCGGAAAAGGCCGCGACGGAATGGCTGAAGGCCAATCCGACGGCGATCGAGCCGTGGCTCGCAGGCGTCAAGACGCTTGACGGCAGCGGCGACGGCGTTGCCGCCGTCAAGAAAAGCCTCGGCCTCTGATATCGAGTACGGGGTGGCTCTGACCACCCCGTTTTCGCTATCCTCGCCCCTCTCGTTGTTCTTTCTGGATAGGCACGCCCTTGAACTGGATCACCGACTTTAAAATTCCCATTGGTCCCTGGGCGAAAGCCTTCGTGGATTGGCTGACCTCCAATGCCGACTGGTTCTTCAACCAGCTTGCCTTCGTGCTGTCCCACGTCATCGACGGGATCCTGTTCGTCCTGCAGAAGCCGCACCCGCTGATCGTCGTGCTGGCCATCACCGCCATCGCCTACTGGCTGAGGCGCTCCTTCGTCGTCGCCGTCTTCACCTGTCTTGGGCTGCTGTTCATCATGAACCAGGGCTACTGGAAGGAAACGACCGCGACGCTGGCGCTGGTGCTCGCCTCGACCTTCGTCAGCATGGTCGTCGGCATTCCACTCGGCATCGCGGCTGCCCGCCGTCCCTGGGTGAACTCGCTGCTGCGGCCGATCCTCGACCTCATGCAGACCATTCCGACATTCGTCTATCTGATCCCAGCGCTGATCCTTTTCGGCCTCGGCATGGTGCCAGGCCTCATCGCCACCGTGATCTTCGCCATCCCCGCCCCCATCCGCCTCACGCGCCTCGGCATCATCTCGACGCCGCCTTCGCTGGTCGAAGCCGCCGAATCCTTCGGTGCAACCCCGATGCAGGTGCTGCGCAAGGTCGAGCTTCCCTATGCCACGCCGCAGATCATGGCCGGCCTGACGCAGACGATCATGCTCTCGCTGTCGATGGTCGTCATCGCGGCACTCGTCGGCGCCGACGGCCTCGGCGTTCCCGTTGTGCGCGCGCTCAACACCGTCAACGTCGCCAAGGGCTTCGAGGCAGGTCTCTGCATCGTCATCCTGGCGATCATTCTCGACCGAATGTTCCGCGCGGCGGGTGAAGGAGACGGCGCATGACCGCGGTTCGCTTCGATAATGTCAGCATCGTCTTCGGCGACAAGCCGGAAGCGGCCCTCACCCTTGCCGACAAGGGCAAGACCCGCGACGAGATCGGCGCCGAAACCGGGCTGGTGCTCGGTGTCGCCGACGCCTCGCTGGAAATCCAGGAGGGCGAGATCCTCGTGCTCATGGGTCTGTCCGGCTCCGGCAAGTCGACCCTTCTGCGCGCCGTCAACGGGCTCGCCCCTGTCGTGCGCGGCGAGGTCACCGTCAACACCGCATCCGGACCGGTCAATCCCTACAAGACCTCGGCCAAGGGCCTGCGGGACCTGCGCATGCACACCGTCTCGATGGTGTTCCAGCAGTTCGCGCTGCTCCCATGGCGCACGGTCGCCGACAATGTCGGCTTCGGCCTCGAACTTGCCGGCATGGCCGAGGGCGAGCGCAAGAAGCGCGTCGCCGAACAGCTTGAGCTGGTCAACCTGACCAAGTGGGCCGATCGCAAGGTCAACGAGCTCTCCGGCGGCATGCAGCAGCGCGTCGGCCTTGCCCGCGCTTTTGCGACCGGCGCGCCGATCCTGCTGATGGACGAGCCGTTCTCCGCACTCGATCCGCTGATCCGCACCCGCCTGCAGGACGAACTGCTCGAGTTCCAGCGCCGCCTGAAGAAGACCATCCTCTTCGTCAGCCACGATCTTGACGAGGCCTTCCGCATCGGCAACCGCATCGCCATCATGGAAGGCGGGCGCATCATCCAGTGCGGCACGCCGCAGGATATCGTCAAGAACCCGGCCGACCAGTATGTCGCCGATTTCGTCCAGCACATGAACCCGATCAGCATGCTGACCGCCCGCGACGTCATGCATGCGGGCCTCGGCGATGCAGCAAGCGGCGCCAGCGTCAGCGGCACGGCCAAGGCAGAGACCCCGCTGATCGACATTCTCGACGCGCTGTCCCGCCAGCCGGGCAGCATCGGCGTGGTCGAAAACGGCGCCATCATCGGCACGATTTCCGCCCAGGATGTCGTCGCCGGCCTGACGCAGCACCGGAAGAAAGAACAGGCTTGATCAGGCCGTCCGCTTACGCCAAAAAGTGGACATGAAAGATCAGGCTTCTGTCATCAGGGAAACGGACGAAGAGGCGCGCAAGCTGGCGCGCACTCTTCTCCGCTCCGCCCGCTACGCCGCCATTGCGGTCCTCGACCCGAACACCGGCTTCCCCTTCGCCAGCCGCGTGCTTCTCGGCACCGATTTCGATGGCGTTCCCGTCATCCTCGTCTCCGGTCTTTCGGCGCACACGCGTGCGCTAGACGCCGATCCGCGCGCCTCGCTTCTGACCGGCGAGCCCGGCAAGGGCGATCCGCTGGCCCATGCGCGGCTGACGACTCAGTGCCGTGCGGCAGCCGTCGAGCGCGACAGCGCCGCCCACACACGCATTCGTGACCGTTTTCTGGCCCGCCAT
Source organism: Rhizobium sp. 16-449-1b (assembly GCF_017741935.1). Classification (GTDB taxonomy): domain Bacteria; phylum Pseudomonadota; class Alphaproteobacteria; order Rhizobiales; family Rhizobiaceae; genus Rhizobium. The sequence goes on from NZ_JAGHMH010000018.1 coordinate 197,666, forward strand.
TCCAAGGCGAAACTCTACGTCGATTTCCCTGATTTCAGGTTTTTCCGGCTGATTCCCGAGAACGCCAGCCTCAATGGCGGCTTCGGCCGCGCCTACATTTTAGGCGGAGAAGAGCTGATTATCCGCTCGGACGCCAACGAAGAGCTTGCGGAAAACGCCGCCGAGGTAGTGCAAGATTTGCTAGCCCTGGAGCCGGATTTGGCAAGGAAAACAGCGATCGCGCATAAAGCCCGTACGAGCACCAGATGGGCTATTTGTGGAGTCGATTGCGCCGGTTTTGATGTGATTTCGGGCGATTTGCTGCTGCGGCACGAGTTTGACACACCGATCAGCAGCCGCGTTGAACTTTATTCACATATATCTAACATGAAATACTCAATACCTGAAATTTAGCTATATACAATCTTGAACCCCTCTTGCTAGTTTTCACCGTCGGCAATTTCAGGCAGACGTTTTTTTGAATTCCGTTTCCATGGGAAGATGATTATGGACACAATAGATTTGACCGCTCACGCGAATGTTGCCGCCGCACTGTTGTCCGCAATGGCAAATCCCAAGAGACTTCTGATCCTCTGTAATCTGGTCAAGGGTGAGATCCCCGTTGGCGCGCTCGCCACCGAAGTCGGCCTCAGCCAGTCGGCTCTGTCGCAGCACCTCTCCAAGCTGCGCGCCCAGAAGCTGGTCAAGACCCGCCGCGACGCACAGACGATCTACTATTCCAGCACGTCCGATCAGGTCATTCGCATTCTCGAAACCCTGACGCAGATCTACGCCGAACCCGTCCGCGCCAAGTCCGCGGCCTGATATCCCATCACACCGTTTCCGGTCGCTTCTTTGATGGAGCGGCTGACTATTTTTAGCACCATTTGATATTGATGGATCGGCGACCTCAGGTCTGCCGATCCTTTTTTGTGCGCTCAAGCGCAAGACGCGCGCATGCGATTTCACCGCCACCACTCAGAAATCGCGAAAACTTGGTCCAAAATCGTCAAAACCGGCGCGATTTTTGCCGATCATGGCAAAAAACGGCTGCGTTTCTTTATCTTCTTGCGCATTCACCGCGAAATTCCTAATAAACTTGCCATGCGTCCTTCGAGCCAAACATGGCCGATTGGCGCGTTTGCCGCGCGCAGTCCGTCGTCTTTGGCGCATCCGGAAATGGATGTTTGTACGGCCTGGATTGATCGCAGCGGCAGGACAGTCGCGGGTCGAAGACCCATCCAAGGAGAGACAAAATGACCCTGAAGACCCTGACGGCGGCGCTGGTTGCCTCCATCTCTTTCGCGCCGCTGGCGCATGCCGATATCACCATCGGCCTGATCGCACCGCTGACCGGCCCGGTTGCCGCTTACGGCGACCAGGTGAAGAACGGCGCCCAGACCGCCGTTGACGAAATCAACAAGGCCGGTGGCATCCTCGGCGAGAAGGTCGTTCTGAAGACCGCTGACGACGCCGGCGAACCCAAGCAGGGCGTTTCGGCCGCCAACCAGCTCGTCGGCGACGGCATCCGCTTCGTCGTTGGCCCGGTCACCTCGGGCGTCGCCATCCCGGCTTCCGACGTCTTCGCTGAAAACGGCGTGCTGATGGTCACCCCGACCGCAACCGCCCCTGACCTGACGAAGCGTGGCCTCGCCAACGTTCTGCGCACCTGCGGCCGCGACGACCAGCAGGCCGAAGTCGCCGCCAACTACGTCCTGAAGAACTTCAAGGACAAGCGCATCGCCATCATCAACGACAAGGGCGCTTACGGTAAGGGTCTCGCCGACAACTTCAAGGCGACGATCAACGCCGGCGGCATCAAGGAAGTTCTCGACGACGCGCTCTCGCCCGGCGACAAGGATTTCAGCGCGCTGACCACCCGCCTCAAGGCCGAGAAGGTCGACGTCGTTTATTTCGGCGGCTACCATCCGGAAGGCGGCCTGCTCGCTCGCCAGCTGCATGACCTGCAGGTCAATGCCGTGATCATCGGCGGCGACGGCCTGTCGAACACCGAGTTCTGGAACATCGGCACGGATGCTGCCGCCGGCACCATCTTCACCAACGCCGTCGACGCCACCAAGAGCCCCGACTCCAAGGCCGCCGCCGACGCGCTGAAGGCCAAGGGCATCCCGGCCGAAGCCTTCACACTGAACGCCTACGCCGCCGTCGAAGTCATCAAGGCCGGCATCGAGAAGGCGAAAAGTGCTGAAGATTCCGAAGCCGTCGCAACGGCGCTGAAGGCCGGCGAGCCGATCGCAACCGCCATCGGCAAGCTCACCTACGGCGAAACCGGCGACCTGACCTCGCAGAGCTTCTCCGTCTACAAGTGGGAAGCCGGCAAGATCGTCTCCGCCGAGTAATTCGGCTCGCCTTTACGATCAAATACAGACCGGGCGCCCTCGCGGGCGCCCGGTTTTCGTTTGCGGATCCTTCGAAATGGCCTTAGCCGCAGCCGGCCTTGATCAAGCCTGGAAGAATTTCAGAAGGTCGGCGTTGATGATGTCGGCATGCGTGGTCGCCATGCCGTGCGGCAGGCCGTCATAGGTCTTCAGCGTGCCGTTTTTCAAAAGCTTGGCGGCAAGCAGGGCCGAATCGGCGATCGGCACGATCTGGTCGTCCGTGCCATGCATGACGAGAACCGGAACCTTGATCTTCTTGAGGTCTTCGGTGAAATCGGTTTCGGAAAACACCTCGACGCAATCATACTGATCCTTGGCGCTGCCCATCATCCCCTGCCGCCACCAATTGTCGATCACGCCCTGCGAGACCTTGGCGCCCGGCCGGTTGAAGCCGTAGAACGGGCCTGCGGGGATGTCGCGATAGAATTGCGCACGGTTGGCGGCAATTGACGTACGGAAGCCATCGAACACTTCAAGCGGCAGGCCGCCCGGGTTCTTGTCGGACTTCAGCATGACAGGCGGGATCGCGCCGATCAGCACCGCCTTGGCAATCCGGCCGCGGCTTTCATAATTGCCGACATAACGCGTGACTTCACCGCCGCCGGTCGAATGGCCCACATGGATGGCATTCTTCAGATCGAGATGTTCGGCAAGCTCGGCGACATCGGCCGCGTAAGTGTCCATGTCGTTGCCGTGGCCCGGCTGGCTGGAGCGGCCATGGCCGCGGCGGTCATGGGCGATCACCCGGTAGCCCTTGCCGAGGAAGTAGAGCATCTGCGCATCCCAGTCATCGGCACTGAGCGGCCAGCCGTGGTGGAACACGATCGGCTGGCCGGTTCCCCAATCCTTGTAGAAGATCTGCGTGCCGTCCTTGGTGGTGATGTAGCTGCTGGTCATGGCGTTCTTTTCCTTACCTGTCGAATGAGCTGTCTTCTGGTTGGCGGCTGCGGAATGCTTGTGGCTCGCGGCTTCAGCCGAATTGGTGAAGGAGGCGGCAGCGGCCGTCGCGACGAGGCCGAGCCCTGCGACCATAACATGCCGTCTTGAGGCATTTTGGATGTCGTCAGTCATGTTCATCTCCATTTGCTTTCGCGATAATCGATATCGCGATAAACATATTCATAGCACTTCAGATTTTCCTGTCTACGAAAAAGATTATCGCGATATCATTTTTATGGTAATGATGCCCGCACAGACAGATGGAGCCTCGGCATGACCGACCAGATACACGCTTCCCATAAGCCCGCGCCCGGCGCCACCACTCCGCCGCTGGACGACCAGCTGTGCTTCTCGCTCTATGCGGCGAGCCTCGCGATCAACCGCACCTACAAGCCGATGCTGGACGAGATGGGGATCACCTATCCGCAATATCTGGTGCTGAACGTGCTGGGCGAGCAGGATGGCGCCACGATCGGCGCTATCGCCGACCGGCTGTCGCTGGAATCGAGCACCATCACCCCGCCGGTCAAGCGGCTGGAGCAGGCAGGCCTCCTCGAACGTCGCCGCTCAACGCTCGACGAACGCCAGGTGAATGTCTTCCTGACATCAGCGGGCCGCGACATGCTCGCCCGCAGCAAATGTCTCGGCGACACGCTGCTCAGCCGCTCCGGCATGACCTTGACCGAGATCGAAGCCTTGAACCAGCAGATCCACACGCTGATCGGCGCCCTCGGCAAGACCGAATAGACGCAACCCTGCCCCACCCCGGAACGCCATGAGCCCCTGCGACGGCATGGACGAGGACAAGACCGATCCGCGCCTTCCCATGCAGCGCCCGCCTCTCTAGAGTGGCCGCCAACACAAAACCGAACCAGAGAGTACCATGACCGAAAGACTAGAACGCCTCATCGACCAGGGAACCGGCCGCGAACCGGCCGATATCGTGCTCAAGGGCGGGCGGTTCTTTGATCTGGTGACGGGCGAACTGGTGCAATCCGACATCGCCATCTCGGGCGACACCATCGTCGGCACCTGCGGCGATTACACCGGAAAAACCGAGATCGACATATCCGGCAAGATCGTCGTGCCCGGCTTCATCGACACGCATCTGCACATTGAAAGCTCGCTCGTCACCCCCCACGAGTTCGACCGCTGCGTGCTCACCTATGGCGTCACCACCGTGATCTGCGACCCGCATGAAATCGCCAACGTACTCGGCGAAGAAGGCATCCGCTACTTCCTGGAGTCTGCCGAACAAACCATAATGGACATCCGCGTCCAGCTCTCCTCCTGCGTCCCCGCCACACATCTGGAAACATCAGGCGCCGATCTGCCGATCGAAAAGCTCCTGCCCTTCCGCGACCATGAAAAGGTCATCGGGCTTGCCGAATTCATGAATTTCCCCGGCGTGATCCACAAGGATCCCGTCTGCATGGCGAAGTTGGCTGCATTCCAGGGCGACCATATCGACGGCCACGCCCCGCTTCTCTCGGGCAACGACCTTAACGGCTACCTCGCAGCCGGCATCCGCACCGAGCATGAATGCACGAGCGCCGAGGAAGCGCTGGAGAAGATCCGCAAGGGCATGCACATCCTGATCCGCGAAGGCTCCGTCTCCAAGGATCTCCACGCGCTGATGTCGATCATCACCGAGCGGCTCTCACCGCACCTTGCGCTCTGCACCGACGACCGCAATCCGCTCGATATCGCCGAGCAAGGCCATCTCGACTACATGATCCGCACCGCGATCAAGAACGGCGTCGAGCCGCTCGCCATCTACCGCGCCGCCTCGATCTCGGCCGCTCGCGCCTTTGGCCTCAGAGACCGCGGCCTTGTCGCCCCCGGCTGGCGCGCCGATCTCGCCATCCTCGACAGCCTGGAAAACTGCAAGGCCGAGATGGTCTTCTCGGCCGGCCGCAAGGTGACGTCGGAGCTCTTCGCAACCCGCAAGCCCGTCGCCCCCGTCGGCCTCGACAGCGTCAAGGCGCGAACGGTCAATGCCGCCCACTTCGGCGTGCCGGTTGCCGATGGCGAAACACCCGTCATCGGCGTCATGCCGGGCAAGATCATCACCGAGCACCGCCGCTACCGCCTGCCCGTCAAGGGCAACCAGACGGCGGTCGATCTCGACAACGACATCATCAAGGTCGCCGTCATCGAGCGCCACGGCAAGAACGGCAACCACGCCAACGGCTTCGTCCAGGGCTTCGGGCTGAAGAAGGGCGCGATCGCCTCGACTGTCGGTCATGACAGCCACAACATCTGCGTCGTCGGCGTCTCGGAGGACGACATGGCCATGGCCGCCAACCGGCTCGGCGAAATCAAGGGCGGCTTCGTCGTCGTCGAGGACGGCAAGGTCACCGGCGAAATCCCCCTGCCGCTTGCCGGCCTGATGAGCCTTGAGCCCTACGAGACCGTCCGCGACACGCTGCACGACCTGCGAAAGGCAGCCTACGCCCTCGGCACGACGCTCGAAGAACCCTTCCTCCAGGTCGCCTTCCTGCCGCTGCCTGTTATCCCGCATCTGAAGATATCGGACATGGGCATGGTGGATGTCGATCAGTTCAGGCTGATCTGACATCCACGCGGAAAGAAGACCCACCTTCCGGTTCAGGCGGCAGCCCGCACCGGCGTGTCGAGCCTTGACCAGATCCGCGCCACGGTTTCCGGCTCGCAATCGAGACCGAAGAGATCACGCAGGGAGGTCGCCAGCTCGTCGGCCGATCCGATCTGCAGGCTCTTCGTTCCCTGCGCGCCCGAGCGCCGGAGGCCACGGTTCATCAAGGCCACATCGGCATCCGGCAGGCGGATGCTCATCATCAGGTTGTCGCGAAACGGCAGCGCCGCCCAGACAGTGCAAAGCTGATTGGCGCCTTCGAGATCGGTCTGCGTGAACGGGCTTTCATCGAAGCCGAAGAGCGGGAACCACCCGTCCGGCCCTTGCCATTCCAGCACCAGCTCGCCGGTTGCCGTGTCGTCCCGCAGGCGGAAGGTCATGCCGCCGATCAGCTGTTCGCCGGGCCGGATGGCAACCGGATCGCGCGGTCCCGGCCCGCCGAAGCCTGCATCCGCCAGCCACTCCTCGCCGCCGATGGTCACGATCCAGGCGAGATGCGCCCTGATGCCGCCGACCGGCGCGCCCATGCGCACACGCCCGAGGATCGGCCGCGCCTCAAACCCGAGATGCTTCAGCGCCTCGCCGAACAGCCAGTTGAGCTGGAAGCAATATCCCCCGCGCTTCTTCTCGACGAGCTGGTTCCAGATATCGGCGGGCTGCAGGCTCGGAACCCGGCCGAGAAACGGGTCGATGCTTTCGAATGCAATGGCGGCAAGCTGCGCCCGCTGCAGGGCGGTGAGCCCGGCCGACGTAATGTCGATGTCCTTGAGGCCGATCCGCCTCGCATATTGGTCGAAGTCAAACATGTCCTGATCCCTCATCTGGTGTGACACCAAGCTTGTACCGTCGCCCATTTGCCGCCGCTCCCTAAAAGTTTGCTAACGGCCCAGCCCCTCGCTTATGCTGGCGGCGGGGACATCTGGGGGATCGATCAGGTGCGTTTCGATGAGGAAATCGCCGGTTTCATTGCCGGCCCTGTCATGATGATCGTCGGCACCAGCGATAGTGCCAACCAGCCCGATGTCGGCCGCGGCGTCGGCTGCCGCGTCCTGCCGAGTGGCGAAACCATCGAAGTCTTGATCTCCGGTTGGCAGTGGTCGGATACGCTCGCCAACATAATCGAGACCGGCCAAGCCGCCTTCACCTTCGTGCGCCCGTCCGATTATCGCTCGCTGCAGCTGAAGGGCAGCGCCAGCCTGCGCGCCGCCACCGAAGACGACCACGCGCTCTGCGAGCACTATATCGCCGGCGTCACCGCAGCGCTCGCCGAGCAGGGCGTTCCCTCGTCGATGATCGAGGTCTGGCTGACATCCCGCGATCTCGCCACCGCCATACTCGATGTCCGCACCATCTCCATCAAGACACCCGGCAGCAGCGCCGGCGCGCTGATCGGAGCGCCCGCATGAAGGAGATCGCGCTGCGGCTACGCGATATGGAAACCTTCTTCGAGGGTATCGTCCCCTCGATCATCGCCACTTCCTCCGCGGACGGCATTCCCAATGTCTCCTACCTCTCGCATGTCGTGCTGGTGGACGACGAGCGCGTCGGCCTCTCCAACCAGTTTTTCAACACGACCATGGCCAATCTCGCGGAGAACCCGAAGGCAGCCATATTGCTGGTCGATGGCGCCCGTGGCGGCCAGTGCCGGTTGCGCGCCGTCTATGAGAAGACCGTCTTCGACGGTCCACTCTTCAGCCGCGTTTCGACCCAACTCGATGCGACGAGCGCGCAGGTCGGCATGGCCGGCATCATGCGGCTTCGCGGCGTCGATATCTTCCGGGTGGTCGATATCACGATCTACCCCTCACCCGTGGCAGCCCCGATCGAGCCGGTCGCGCGCGAACCGCTGCTTGAGGCAACCGCCAGCCTCGCCATGACACTCGCCCACCTTCCCGCGCAGATCGACACCGCACTTGACGCGACGCTGGAATGGATGCGCGACACGCTTGAATGCGATCAGACCGTCGTGTTTCTCGCCGACGAAAACAGCGGCCAGCTCGCGACGGCGGGCAGCCTGGGCTACGAGCGGTCGGGCGTCGGCTCGGAGATCGCCTTTGGCGACGGCGTCTTCGGCAGTGCGGCCCGTGAGCGGAATATCGTCAAAATCAGCGATCTCAGCCGGGCGCGACGCTACAGCGCGGCGGTCAAGGCATCGGCCGAGAATGAAAATCTGACCCGCACCATCGCCCCGCCGATGGATGCCGAGACCATGAGCCAAATTGCCGTGCCGATGATCTCAGGCGGTCACCTCATCGGCGTTCTCGGCGCCGAAAGCCGCCGAAGGCTTGCCTTTACGGCAGTGCAGGAGGCAGCGCTGACGCTTGCGGCCCAGCATCTGGCCGGTATCATTGCCCTGTCGCAGGCATTGCCGGAAGACCAGAAGCCGGCGCCATCAGCGCAGCCGCCGGGGAAGAACACCCATCGGATCGAAATCCGCTACTACGCCTTCGACGACAGCATCTTCATTGCCGACGAATACATCATCAAGGGCATTGCCGGCCGGCTGCTGAACCACATGCTGCGCGCCCATGTGGAGAGCGGCCGTACCGGTTTCACCAACCGCGAACTGCGCCTCTCCACATCGCTCAGGCTTCCCGAATTCAAGGACAACCTCGAGACCCGGCTTCTCCTCCTGCGCCGCCGCCTTGCCGACAAGACCTCGCCCATCCAGCTGGTGCCGACCGGGCGCGGACAGTTCTCGCTGGCCTTCGACGGACAGCCTGTCTTCGTCGAGGAAACGACGGTGGACGGCGATTAGCCAAGCCGCGCGCAGAAACCATCCAGCGCGTTCAACATCACCACACCCTTTTCGATGCGCGAAACGAAGCCCGGCATTTCCACCGGAGATACCCTCTCAAAGCCCGCAGGCAAACCAAACGAAGCCCGCTCCCGTGTCAGGTTGAACACAAACAGCAGCGTCTCGCCCTCTTGTCTGCGCGTAAACACCAGCAAATCCTGGTTGGTGTCGAGGAAGGTCATCGCCCCGTCAATCAGCGCCGGATGCTTTTTGCGGAAGGCCAGCGTGTCGCGGTAGTGGGTGAGCACGGAATGCGCATCGCCGTCCTGCACATCCACCGAGAGCGCCGCCTGCTCATAGGGCACCGGCAGCCAGGATTTTTCGGCCGTGGTGAAGCCGGCATGCGCCTTGGCCGCTTCCCAGGGCATCGGCGTGCGGCATCCGTCGCGGCCCTTGAAGGCCGGCCAGAAGCGGATGCCGTAGGGGTCGCGCAGATCCTCGAAGGCGAGATCGGCTTCGGGCAGACCGAGCTCCTCGCCCTGATAGAGGCAGATCGAGCCGCGCAACGCCGCAAGCACCGAGATCGCCAGCTTGGCAACCACGGGCCGCTCCTCTACCGTCTTGGCGAAGCGGCTGAGATGGCGGTTGACGTCGTGGTTGGAGAAGGCCCAGCAGACCCATCCGTCGGCCACGGATTTCTGGAAGGCATCGACGCAGTTGCGGATATGGGCGGCCGTGAATTCCGGCCCCAGAAGATCGAAGGTGTAGCACATGTGCAGCTTGTCGCCGCCCGTCGTATAGGCCGCCACCGTCTTCAGCGAGCGCGCCCCGTCGCCCACCTCGCCGACAGTCGTGCGCCCCTCATAGCGGTCGAGCAACGCGCGGAAACGCTGCAGGAAGCCGATATTTTCGGGCTGCGTCTTGTCGTAGAGGTGGTTCTGCATGCCGTAGGGGTTGGTATCCGGCGCATCCAGCCCGCCATCGCTGACGTCAGGCTCGTGCGGCGGGTTGTCGCGCAGGAGCTTGTCGCAGAAGTAGTAGTTGACGGTATCCAGCCGGAAGCCGTCGACCCCGCGATCGAGCCAGAATTTCACCGTCTTCAGCAGCGCGTCCTGAACATCCGCGTTGTGGAAGTTGAGATCCGGCTGCGAGGTAAGAAAATTGTGCTGGTAATACTGCCGGCGCACGCCGTCCCATTCCCAGCCCGGCCCGCCGAAGATCGACAGCCAGTTGTTCGGCGCCGTCCCGTCAGGCTTCGGGTCGGCCCAGACATACCAGTCGGCCTTGTCGTTGGTGCGGCTGGAGCGGCTTTCGACAAACCATGGGTGGACATCTGATGTATGCGAGATCACCTGGTCGATGATCACCTTCAGCCCCAGCGCATGCGCGGCCACCATCATCTCGTCGAAATCGGCGATCGTGCCGAAGATCGGGTCCACGTCGCAATAGTCGGAAACGTCGTAGCCCATGTCGGCCATAGGCGACTTGAAGAAGGGCGAGAGCCAGATCGCGTCGACACCGAGGCTGGCGATATAGGGCAGACGCCTCGTGATCCCCTTGAGATCGCCGAGCCCGTCGCCATTCGTATCCTGAAACGATCTCGGATAGACCTGATAGACAACAGCGCCCCGCCACCAGTCCGCATTCCCGCCTGTCTGCACCGCCATTTGTCGCCGATCCTCGCTGATGTTCCTGTTCATCCGAGACTAAAGCGCAGAAAGTAAAAGACAACCGCGCTCACGTCTTTTTGCGCGCAGTTGCAGGAACATCGGTCAGTCCGCCGTCCAGCCCGCGAGCCGCACATCGCGATATCCGGCCAATCCGCGCTTGTCAGCGTGGCGCGCGGCGCGTATCAGCGAACACGCAACATCTGGGAGGCAGGCAGTGGGCGGACGTTTTCTATCGATCGGTGAGTGCATGGTGGAGCTGTCGCAGGCCGGCGCCGGGCTGCTGCGCAAGGGCTTTGCCGGCGATACGCTGAACACCGCCTGGTATGCCCGCGCCTGCCTTGATCAGGATTGGTCGGTCGATTACTGCACCGCGCTCGGCGACGACGCCATGTCCGACGAGATGGTGGCCTTCTTCAAAGAGGCCGGCATCGGCACGGAAAGCATCCGCCGCATCAAGGGCAAGGCGCCGGGCCTCTACATGATCAGCCTGAAGGATGGCGAACGCTCCTTCAGCTACTGGCGCGACAACTCCGCTGCCCGCCAGCTCGCCGCCGACGCCGACGTCCTGCGCCAGGCGATCGAAGGCGCCGACGTCGTCTATTTCTCCGGCATCACGCTGGCAATCCTCTCGCGCGACGACGCCGACACGCTACTCTCCGAGGCACGCCGCGCCAAGGCATCCGGTAAGCTCGTCGCCTTCGACCCCAACATCCGCCCGCGCCTGTGGTCGGGCTATGACGAGATGCACGCGACCATCAGCGAAGGCGCGCGCGCCGCATCGATGGTGCTGCCGAGCTTCGAAGACGAGGCCCTGCACTTCGGCGACGTCTCGATCGAGGCGACCATCCACCGCTACCGCGCGCTCGGCGTCCGCGACGTCGTCGTCAAGAACGGCGCCGACGGCATAACGCTCGATTTCGACGGCGAAGAAACCTTCGTGCCGTCCGAGAAAGTCGAGCAGGTCGTCGACACCACAAGCGCCGGCGACAGCTTCAACGGCGCCTTTATCGCTCACTACCTGGAAACAAAGGACGCCCCCGCATCCGCCCGCTTCGCCGCCAAGGTCGCGGCCCGGGTTGTCAGCGAGCATGGGGCGCTGGTGGCGAAGGATAAGCTTGGGGTTTGAGTGGGGTTACAAAAGCGGAATGATTCTTGCCAAGACCGCAACGACCTTGGCAGCCATCTCCACCGCCTTGACTAACTCGGCTATCTCCTCGGAGAGAGCCTCCAATCTCTGCCTTGATTGCGCCATGGCATCCGTGAGTGCCATGTAGTGCTTCGAACTCGTCTTAAGCTTTGCAGCGGTCAATGCGTCCAGTTCGGCCTTGAAAACGTTGGCTTCGTCGATGCATCGAGCAGCCGCATCGCCATCGACAGCGTCGCCACTGGCCTCGGTCATGGTCAGCATGCCATTCAGGATGCGATTATACGCCGTTCTGTAGCTGGTCATGGTCATCCCTTCGCGGATAGAAACGGTTCGACTGCCGCCTGCAACTCTTTTGCCGCTTCGATGAAGCGTTCCAGGGTCAGCGGGTTTGGCTTGTTCTCCGCCAACTCCTTGTGCGCGGTCACAAAGTTATCGAGCAGCGTTTCGTAGCGAGGCTTTTCTCCCGAAGCGGCAGGCAGGAAGGGCGCGACGGCGGCGTCCATTTCCTGCCGATCCTTCAAGAATTCCCGATAGGCACGGTAGCGTGTCCCCGTATCAGCCGGGCTATGGGAAGCAGGCGCGCCGTGGATTTTTTTGAGCGCAACGGCCTGTTGCGCCTGCCATGTCTTGTGCGTCGCGGCGATATTGTCGGCCATCACGGCAAAATCCGCCGCCAGCAGAGGTCTTCCTTTCACAATCGACGGATGAGCCTTCTCGACGATCGTCTGTATCCGCCGATATTGCATCTCGGTGATGGCCTTGCGTGCCGCAAGCAGTGTGGCGTCTGAAACCGGGCCGAAGTTGCTCGTCTTGGCGGAAGCAGGAATAGCGCCATCGATCGCCTTCTGCAGGTTGCCGAGCGCTGTTCCGAGATCGTCACCGGCAACGCCGGTCGCTGCCTTCGCCAAGGCGGAGCCGTAATCGGCCAGCGCCTGCGCAAAGGCAACACGTCGGTTCCATTCCTTGTCCACATCGGAAGGCTCGATCTTTGGTGGCGGAAACGCGTAAGGCGCATCGCCCAATGAAAACTTGTAGGCTTGCTGCTCCAAATAGTAGCGCTCATCCATCGTCCGCCGCATCGCGCCGGTACTCTTGGCGGCATCCGCCACCGCCGCAGTAGCCACGCCAAACTTCTGAATATCAGTCGCATCCACACTGGCGCAGCCGGCCAAAGCCGTGGCCGCCAGCAACGCCAGCACCCGCAATCGTTTCAACATGGATTGTTCCCCTAACCTCGGATAGGGATAGCACATTGCCGATTGCAAACAACAAACCACACACAACCAAAGATCGCCACCCCAGTTGCATCCGGCTGCACCCGCCCGCCTGTAATATTTCCATCATCGACAGCAGCGAGAATATGAGCGCGGGAATCGATTATCCGGCGCCCGCCCGGAGCGGTGCGCCGATGGCGCGGATGGAAGTCGGATCATGTTGCAACGCCTGCAAAATGCCAGCGATGGCGATAACGCGACCGCCTTGCCGATGGGCAAGCCGGAGCGGCTGGTCATCGTCACGGATGCCTGGCATCCGCAGGTCAACGGCGTCGTCCGCTCGATCGAAAACACCAACCGCGAGCTCGCGAAAATCGGCGTCGAGGTGGCGATGGTGACGCCGCAGGGGTTCCGCAACATCCCCTGCCCCACCTATCCCGAAATCCGCCTGTCGATCGCCCGCTACCGCAGCGTCGCCCGCGAAATCGCCAAGCACAAGCCGTCCTACGTCCATATCGCCACCGAAGGTCCGCTGGGGCTGACGGCGCGGCGCTGGTGCCTGAAGAACCGCATGCCGTTCTCCACCAGCTACCACACCCGCTTTCCCGAATATGTCGCCGCTAGGCTCCCCATTCCGAAGAGCTGGCTCTACGCCTTCGTCAAGTGGTTCCACAATTCCGGCGCCGGCTGCATGGTGGCGACGCCCTCTTTAGCGCGCGAGCTTTCCGAAAAGGGCATCCGCAACCTGATGCCCTGGAGCCGCGGCATCGACGCCAACCAGTTCCACCCGGCCGAGCTCGAGGAAAAGCCCTTCGGCCTCTCCCGCCCGATCTTCATGACGGTCGGCCGCGTGGCACTGGAAAAGAACCTGCCGGCCTTTCTCGATCTCGATCTGCCCGGCTCCAAGGTCGTCGTCGGCGATGGCCCGGCCCGCGCCGAGCTCGAGAAGCGCTATCCGGATGTGCATTTCACCGGCCTCAAGGTCGGCCCAGAACTGGCGGCGATCTATGCGCAAGCCGACGTCTTCGTCTTCCCGTCTTTGACCGACACCTTCGGCAACACCATTCTCGAAGCACTCGCCTCGGGCGTCCCCGTCGCCGCCTACCCGGTCACCGGCCCGCTTGATATCATCGGCGAGGATAGCGAGGTCGGCGCGCTCGACGACGATCTGCGTATCGCCTGCCTCGCGGCGCTCTCGGCCTCGCGCGAAAAGGCCCGCGACCTCGCCGTCCAATATTCCTGGGAAGCGGCAACGCTGCAGTTCATCACCAACATCCGCGCCGCCAACGGGGTGATCACGCCGAAGTGGAAGAAAGCCTGGCAATACGCCGCCAAGTCCCTACCGCGCAACAAGCGGCTGGGCGATGGGGATGCAGCGACGATGGTGTAGAGCGCCCGCTAAAGGGTGTTCTCAATGCCGGATGGAACGGCGGCCTCGGCTGGCAGGACGTTGCGCCCCCACACCAGCAGCGGCCGGGGCGACAAGCACCCCACACACGCATCGGCGTTGGTCAGGGGCGACACCCACCTCAAACTCCCTCATCCTCGCCCTCGTGGCGGGGATCCAGCCGACGCGCGTCCGCGCGGCGAAGAGACCCTTTTTCTACGCAACACAGTGACAGGTCATTCACGGCGCGGACGCGCCGTGGCTGGATCCCTGTGACGAGCACAGGGATGAGGGCGGAGAGGTGGCCGGTTCACTGCTCTCAAATGGACAGCTCCCCTACTCCGCAGCCCCCACGACCTGACGCCCCCTCTCACCCGGCAGCGGCGGAAACGCCAGCGCGATCGCGGCCGCGCCCAGCCCCACCAGCGCCGAGCCGATGAACAGCCAGGAGTAATTGGCGAAGTGATCGAAGATCCAGCCGCCGATCAGCGGGCCGAAGGCCATGCCGAGGCTGGAGAGCATGGTGGCGGCGCCGAAGACGGTGCCGATGATCTTCTGCCCGAAATATTCGCGCGCCAAGACCGCATAGAGCGGCATGACGCCGCCATAGGCGCTGCCGAAGATCATCGCCAGTGCGTAGAATTCGCCAAGCCGGCTGACGAAGAGATAGCCCATCAGCGCAATCGCCTGGATCAGCAGCCCGCCGACGATGACGGGCTTGACGCCGACGCGATCGGCAAGCGAACCGTAGATCAACCGGCCGCCAAGCCCCGCCAGCCCCTCGACGCTGTAGATGCTGACGGCCGCCATCGGCGCCACGCCGCAGATCGTCGCGTAGCTCACCATATGGAAGATCGGCCCGGAATGGGCGGCGCAGCAGGCGAAGAAGGTGAGCCCGAGCACGATGAACTGCGGCGAGCGGAACACGTCGGAGAGCCGTGCATTACCCCGCTCCGCCGGCAATGAACCCGTGGCGGTCGCGCCATTCGGCGATGCCGCGCCAACATCATCGTCGGCGCTCTCTGGCGCGCGCCGGACCAGCAGCGCGGCAGGCAGGAGCAGCACCCATGCGCCGATGCCGATGATCAGCATCGCGGTGCGCCAGTCATAGGCAGAGATCAGGAAGCGGGCGAAGGGCGAGATGGTCATCGGCGCCACGCCCATGCCGGCCGAGACCAGCGAGACGGCAAGGCCGCGATGTTCGTCGAACCATGCGGTGGTCGCCGCGATCATCGGCGCGAAGAAGGTGCTGGCGGCGATGCCGACGAGGATGCCGTAGGTCAGTTGGAATTGCAGGAGCGTCCCCGCCCGGCTGGAAAGCACCAGCGCCAGCCCGAGCAATGCTGCGCCCACAAGCACCACGGCGCGCGGCCCGAACCGGTCGCTCGCAGCGCCCCAGACAAAGCCGCCGATCCCCATGACGATGAAATTGAGCGTCATCGCACTGGCGATGCCGATATGCGACCAGCCGGTGTCGAGCGCGATCGGCTCCTGGAAGATCGCCAGCGAAAACATCGCCCCGAGCGCGACGCAGGTCATCAGCGCCCCCGCCGCCACGATCACCCACCGATAGGACCCCTGATGCGAATGGCTCATCATCGTGCACCTCCCTGTGCGAACCGATCTGGCGCGGATGCCCTATAAAAGACGATCCATGCCCTCCTCATCAAGACGTCCGACATCAGCCGCATCCGACAGCCTGTCACATAATTTTCAAGAATTGCGCTTTGGGCGGGCAGCCCTGGCGGCCTTTATACCAAAAATAGTCATACATATTAAATCAGGATTATTAGACAAACACAGATCCGCGTGAGATTCTCACCATGTAGAATCGGGGCTTGATATGGCTGACGAACGTTATCTGTATGATTCGAAGTCGCACAAGGCGGTCATGTACCAGGCCGGCGAACACCTGTTTTCGCTATCCGGAAGTAAAGCCGAACACTGGATATCGGGAGACTACATTTTTTCCATGGAAACCCAGGCGATAAGCTTCTGGATTCTTGGAAACGACATCTACGGTCACGTCGGCAACGGCGAACTGACCCGCGAGCCGGTTTATTACTTCGACGGCTGAGACAGCCCATCTTCATCGCTAAGAAAGCGGAGTGCGGGCGCAGCCTTGGCTGCACCCGACATGTCGCTGGGCTAATCTGCTACTTGGCAGGCTGCGGCTTGCGGCGTCCGCCGCTCTTGGATTCGTACGGATTGTCCTTCTCGCGATACATGATCCGGATCGGCACGCCGGGGATGTTGAAATCCGTGCGCAGGCTGTTCACCAGATAGCGCGTGTAGGATTCCGGCAGCGCGTCGGCGCGCGTACAGGAGATCATGAAGGCCGGCGGACGGGCCTTGACCTGGGTCATGTACTTCAGCTTCAGGCGGCGTCCGGAGACGGCCGGTGGCGGATGCTGCGTGGTGATCGAATCCAGCCAGCGGTTCAGCTTGGCGGTCGAGATGCGGCGGTTCCACGTCATGTCCGTATCGATGATCGACTGCATCAGCTTGTCGAGGCCGCGGCCGGTCTGGCCGGAGATCGGCACGGCGCGGATGCCGCGCGCCTGCGGCAGCAGCCGCTCGGTCTTTTCGCGCAGGTCCGCCAGAAGCGCCTGCGGCTCGTCGATCAGGTCCCACTTGTTGAAGGCGAGAACGGCGGCGCGTCCCTCGCGAACCACGAGGTCGACCAGCTGCAGGTCCTGCTTCTCGAAGGGAATGGTGGCGTCAAAGACGATGACCACGGTTTCGGCGAAGCGGATGGAGCGCAACGAATCGGCAACCGACAGCTTCTCGAGCTTCTCGGTGACGCGCGCCTTGCGGCGCATGCCCGCCGTGTCGAACATCTTGATCGTGCGGCCGTTCCAGTCCCACTCGACGGAAATGCTGTCGCGGGTAATGCCGGCCTCGGGGCCGGTCAGCAACCGGTCCTCGCCGAGGAAGCGGTTGATCAGCGTCGACTTGCCGGCATTCGGGCGACCGATGATCGCCACGCGCAGCGGCTTGGTGTCGTCATATTCGGGCTCGTAGTCCTCGTCCTCTTCCATCTCCTGGGGAAGATTGACGTTGGTCTCGGCGATGTCTTCCTTCGGCGGATAGGCGCGATCCTCGCCAACCGCTTCCACGATCGCGTCGCGCAGGTCGAGCATGCCCTGCCCGTGTTCGGCAGAGATCGGCACCGGCTCGCCGAGGCCGAGCGTATAGGCGTCGTAGAAGCCGCCGTCCGAGCCCTTGGCTTCCGACTTGTTGGCGACGAGCACGACCGGCTTGCCGCGACGGCGCAGCATCTCGGCCAGTTCCTTGTCGACGGGCGTCAGCCCGAACTTGGCGTCGACCACGAAGAGCGAGATGTCGGCCTCGTCGATCGCCGCTTCCGTCTGGGCGCGCATGCGGCCCTGCAGGCTCTCGGCCTCGGCCTTTTCCAGACCCGCGGTATCGATGATGGTGAAGGTCAGCCCCATCAGGCGCGCGTCGCCGGGGCGGCGGTCACGGGTGACGCCGGGCGTGTCGTCGACAAGCGCCAGCTTCTTTCCGACCAGCCGGTTGAAAAGCGTCGATTTGCCGACATTCGGGCGACCGACGATCGCGACCGTAAAGCTCATTGAAATACCCTAAACTCAGCCCTGTGCGGCGGGCGCCTTGCCGGATGCGGTGATGTTATCAAGCATCATCTGGGCGCGATTGGCAACATTGCGCGGTGACTGCGCATCGTCGGCGATCGCCTGGTACCACTGGCGGGCCTGAGCCATGTTGCCGGCCTTGTAGGCGGCAAGGCCGAGCGCTTCGCGAGCGGAGTGGCGGAATGCGTTGGTCGGAACGGCCATTTCCTCGACCTGGGCCGAGACCTGCTCATAGGTGCCGTTTTCGATCAGCAGCCATGCGGCGCGCATCTTGGCGGCATCGCGGATCGGCGCCGGCGCCTTGGCGTCCTTGCCGATCACGTCGAAGGCGGCGATAGCGCCCGTCGCGTCACCCTTCTGGGCAAGCACGGAGGCGGCACGCAGACGGGCCAGGATCGGATAGTCGCCGTGACCTTCCTTCTCGAGCTTCTCGAGTGCTGTCAGCGCCTCGTCGCTCTTGTTCTCGTCGGCAAGCTTCATGGCGGCGATGAACTGGTCGCCGGTGCCCGACGACTGGTTGTTGTCCCAATACTGGAACACCTTGTAGCCGACAGTGCCGAGAACGATGAGGACGGCCAGAACGATCAGGTAGCGGCCGAAACGCTGCCACGCACCCTTCATCTGGTCCGAACGCAGTTCCTCATTGACCTCACGAATGAAGCTATCGTCGTTGAATGCCATTCTCGTCTCCGGCAGCGGATATGCAAAATCATGCGGGTTGCACGCACATTGTCGGGCCTTCTACCCCATTTTGCATCCGTTGTAAGGGGGATGTGAAAGAATCGTTACATCACAAGCGGAGAAACGCCGATCACCAGTTCGTGCAGCTTGAACAGGATGACCGCCCAGAGCACCGCGCCGATGATGACAGCGTAGAGATCATACTTGGCCGAGACGAACACCGGCAGCGTGATTTCCCCATTGCGCAGCCGCTGCCTCATCGAGATCCGGAGAAGCACCGCCCAGGCGAGAAACGCCACGAACAGCACGATCGCCTCCGGCTCGCCATTGGCCAGCAGATGCGACAGCGCCCAGATCTTGATCGCCACCAGAAGCGGAAACTTCAGCTTGGCGCGGATATGCCCGGCGGGCAGGAAGCCCGCCACCAGACAGATCATCGCGATCAGCATCAGGGTCAGCGTGATATGCGCCATCCAGATCGGGGGATTGTAGAGCATGCCATACATGCCGCGCGCCTGATCGAAGGCATAGGCGAGAAACAGCAACGTCACGATGCTGAGAATGCCGTGGACGGCGCCCCAGACCGGCTTGCCGAGCTTGTCGATAATCGACCGGCGGAAATCCGGAACGATGACGCGGATCAGGTGAAGGCCGATGAAGAGGATGAGGCTCAAGATGAGAAGCTGCATCGCTAAATTCCTGTTTTGACTATGAGACAGGCTTATCGTCGTGAGCATGAAAATGCCAGCGGCACCGCAGCTTCGCCTCAATTCTGTAACAGAAAAGCCCGAAACAAATTGTCGCGGTGTCCATGTCTACTTTGATGTCTCGTTTAGTCTCTCGTTCCTGTCTTTCCCTTTCGCTCGCCCTCTCGCTGCTCGCGCCGGCAATTGCCCCGGCGCTCGCCCAGACCGCCGACGCCGCCGCAAACGCCACCCCGGCGACCAAGCCGAAGCAACTGGTGATGATCTCCTTCGACGGCGCCCACGACAATGCGCTGTGGCAGAGGAGCCGCGAAATGGCCGCCAGGAACGGCGCGCATTTCACCTATTTCCTCTCCTGCACCTTCCTGATGAACAAGGAGATGAAGAAGGCCTACCAGGCGCCGCACCAGAAGCCCGGCCGCTCCAATATCGGTTTCGCTCAGAGCGACGACGAGATCCGCGAGCGCCTCGGCAACATCTGGCACGCCCATCTCGAAGGCCACGACATCTCCAGCCACGCCTGCGGCCATTTCGACGGTCGTCAGTGGAGCGAGGCCGACTGGTCGGACGAATACGCCACCTTCCACCGAACGCTGAAGAACGCCTGGAAGGGCGTCAATCTGGAAGAGCCGAAGGGCTGGCAGGATCTGGTCGACCACGGCATCCACGGTTTTCGCGCCCCTTATCTGTCGGCGACCGCGGGCGCCGACATGATCGCCGCCGAAAAGAAGGCCGGCTTTACCTATGACGCCAGCCTCGTCACCAAGGGTCCGGCCATGCCGGTCGAGGAAGGCGGCATCATCCGCTTCGGCCTTCCCTTGATCCCCGAGGGCCCGCGCGACCGCCCGATCGTCGGCATGGACTACAACCTCTTCGTCCGCCACTCCAAGGGCGAGGAAGACAAGGCCGACAGCAAGGAATTCGAAGACCGCGCCTACAGAGCGTTCAAAAGCGCCTTTGACAAGCAATACGCAGGCGACCGCATTCCGCTGCAGCTCGGCTTCCACTTCGTCGAGATGAACGGCGGCGCCTACTGGCGGGCACTCGACCGGCTGGTGAGCGATGTCTGCCATCGGGAAGATGTGGCTTGTGTGAGCTATTCCGAGGCGATCCCTGTGATCAAGGCACGCGGCAAGCTGCAGGGGACGCCGGCTTCGGGGTTGTGATTTCTACATTGCGTGCCATCTCGGTGAACGCCATCTGACGCTCGCGCTGGCCTGCCGGCGAGCGTTTTACCGTGTGATACCCCCCTCTGCCCTGCCGGGCATCTCCCCCACAAGTGGGGAGATTGGCTGGGGGCGGCCGCTCGCTGCTACCTC
>NZ_JAGHMH010000016.1 GCF_017741935.1 Rhizobium sp. 16-449-1b
CAAGACGACCCAGGAAACGCTCGATCTGTCGACCGCCAGCTACAAGGACGGCGCCTCCTCGCTGCTCGACGTTCTCGACGCCCAGCGTCAGGTCTCGCTCGCCCAGGCAAGCCTGGCCGCAGCCGTCCAGCAGATGGCAACCGACTACGTCGCCCTCAACGTCGCCATCGGCGGCGGCTACAACCCGGGCGGCAACAACGCCCCGGTCAAGCCGGTCGCGGCAAAGGCAAGCACTGCAAAGGCAGGCTGAGACGACAGCAATTGAGAAAAGCCCCGGTTCGCCGGGGCTTTTTTGAGCACTCGTCGTGTACGATACCGTAAGATACGCCCCCTGCTCCGGCACTTCCTGTAAAATCGCTCCCGGTTTCGACTGATCGTCGTAACCGCTCCAGCACCAGGACGAAAACAAGGGAGTGAGGCAATGGGCAAGTTGAAACCGTTATGCGCCGCGCTACTGGCGGGACTGTTCGTGGCGACCCTACCCGATGTATCGTGGAGCACAGAGCAGGCGCAGCAGCGCCGGGCGGGGCGTGACGTCAAACAGACCACACGGCAGAGTGCGCGCGATACGAAGCAGGATTGCCGCGCCGCCAATCAACAAAGCAACGCGGCATGCCGGCAGGACAAGCGGCAGACCAAGCAGAGCGGTCGGCAAACCGCGCGCGACCTCAAATATTAAACGCCGCCGGAGACACGCAACGCTCCGCTTCGACGAAGCGCTGCGTACCTCTCTAATGCCAGCGATCACATGCTGGCCTGCACGCTGTGCAAGCCGGCATAGATTCCGTCGCGCGCCATCAGATCCTCGTGCCTGCCCTCCTCGACGATCCCGTCGGCGGTGAGCACCAGGATGCGGTCGGCGTGGCGGACCGTCGACAGGCGATGCGCGATGACGACGGTGGTGCGCCCCTTGGCGAGCCCAAGCAGCGCCTGTTGCACCGCCCGCTCGCTCTCATTGTCGAGCGCGCTGGTGGCTTCGTCGAAGATCAGGATCGCCGGGTTCTTCAAAAACGCCCGAGCGATCGTCAACCGCTGCCGCTGCCCGCCCGAAAGCCGCACCCCGCGCTGGCCGATGTCGGTATCGTATCCATCGGCAAGCGCCATGATGAACTCATGCGCATTGGCCGCCCGCGCCGCTTCTTTCACCTCCGCATCGGTAGCATCCGGCCGCCCGTAGCGGAGATTGTCGGCGACCGAGCCGGCGAAGAGATAGACGTCCTGCTGCACCACGCCGACATGTCCGCGCAGCGACGACAGCGTGACATCACGGATATCGGCGCCATCGATCAGGATCGACCCGGCCTGCACGTCGTAGAAACGGGGAATGAGCGAGCATAAGGTGCTCTTTCCCACCCCTGACGGACCGACCAGCGCCACGAACTCACCGGGCGCGATGGTGAAGGAGAGATTCTCGAACACGCCAGTCGTGTCGGCGTCATAACCGAAGCTGACATCCTCGAACCGGATTTCCCCCTTCGGCGTCGGCAGCGCATGAGCGCCCGGACGATCGACGATATCGGGCTCTACATCGAGGATCTCCATCGCTCTTACAAAGCCCGTATAGCCCTCCTGCCAGAGCCGCACGAAATTGGCGAGCCGCTGCACGGGATCGACAAGCACCGCAACGCAAAGCAGGAAGGTCAGGAGATCGGCCACCGTCATCGCCGACGACACGATCCTGATGCCGCCGATGACGATGACCAGGATGGTGATGAACTGCGCGAAGCTCTCCGTTCCCACGGAAAACCACGCCTCGCTGCGATAGCCATCGGCGCGGCTCACGAGAAAGCGCTCGTTCTGATCGGCGAAACGATCCCTCTCCAGTTTCTCATTGGCGAAGGACTGCACCACGCGGATACCGGCGAGGCTGTCTTCCAGCCGCTCGTTGACGCCGGCGATCTGCTGCTTGCTGCGTTCAAGCGCGCGGTTCATGCGGCGATTGAAATGCAGCGCGTAGGCGATTGCGAGCGGTGTCAGCAACAGGATCAACCCTGCCAGGAGAGGATCGATATAGAAGAGCACCAGCATGGCGCCGCCATATTTGAGGATGGCGATCGAGACATCCTCGGGACCATGGTGGAACAGCTCGCCGAGCCAGAGGGAATCGCTGGTGATACGGCTCATCAGCTGTCCGGTGCGCTGTCGATCGTAGAAGCTGAAGGAGAGCTTCTGGCAATGATCGAACAGCTCTTGGCGGACGGCGGCCTCGATGCGCGCGCCCATCACATGGCCGCGATAATCGACGAAGAACACCGCGATCATCTGCACCGCGAGCAGCGCTAGCATGACGGCGCCGACCTTGAGGATCAGCACGGTGGCCTCCCCCGCATCCGAAATCACGAGAAGGCGGTTGGTGACGATATTGGCGCAGATAGGCAACGCCACGGCGGTCGCCGCGACGAGAATGGCGCAGACGACATCGGCGCAGAGCAACGGCAGATGCGGACGGTAGTAGCTGAGAAACTTGGCGACCCGAGATCGGCGCCGCGCATGTTGATCGGCGGTGGTATCAGGCTCGGACGTGGTCGGGAGTGGTTTACGACGCGGCGCGTCTTTTCGCGCGCGGGCGAATTGAATAGACATGAAGCGGAGTGTCCTTGTGAGTGATCGTTCCTTTCGTTCTGGACAGGATCGCTTTCATGACAGTCTCCCTGGACGAGTTTGCGTTCAGCTTCGCGCCATCCTTAACAGATCAATGGTCCGCCCGCAAAGGCTGCTCCGGGCAGAAATTCAGGAAAACACGCTTAACGTGCGTTAACGGCGCGAGCAGCGCATCGGCCGCCCGTTGGCAGCGCATTCAAGATTCCGATCCGGATCGAGACATTACGGCCTCTGGTGCCAGCCGTTTTCGACCCGTCGTTTCGTTCCGCGACAACGCGTCTGTCGCAGCCTGAAACACCCGCAAGCCTTAACCTTACTGGGTAACCAATCCATTAGCATCCTGTTGAAAACGAAGGCGGTTATGGCAATCTTCAGCCATGACAAACATCCGCTCTCCAAGATTCAACGCCGATGATATGGGACGGTCGCGGGAATGCGAAAGCGTCTGCAAAGGGGCGATAACCGAAGTTGTCCGTCGCGCAATCGCGGCGGGATGGCGTGAAGCAGAAATCGCGCTTCACCTGGCAGACGCAGCAGAAGATTATGTCATCTACCTGGCAACCAAGCCGGACCGTCGCCTGAAGGCGGCAAACAACAACTAGTTGCGAATGGGGGCGGCTGACGTCGCCGGAGCAAGGCCTGCTTACGAGGGGAAGCGACCTGCCAGCTCCGAAACATACGCATCGAGACTGCCTGCGGCGCGATCGCCGCACGATGATTTGAGAGCGGCGTCCCACCCGCCGAACAACAGCATGGCCTCTGAAACGAGGCCATGCTGTTTGATTTTCCAGGCTCAGCCTTGCTGACTTAGCCTTGCGGCCGGTTTCTGAAGGCCTCGGCTTCCGCGTAGAACTTCTTTTCCCACTCCTTGTGGTTATCGAGCCCCTCGCGAATGAACGGCGTGAAGACGGCGAGATTCATCAGCGCCCAGTTGACGAAGCGGGCCGGAAACTTCAGCGGCTTGTCGAAATCGACGAACAGCACCACGCGGGTCTTGTCCGTGTGGTTCCAGGCTTCGTGCTCGTAGGCGTCGTCGAAGATCAGCGCCTTGCCTTCCTGCCAGTGGCAGATCTGGTCCTTGACGCGGATGGCGAGCTTGTCGGCCGGCTCCGGCACGATCATGCCGACATGCAGGCGCAGCACGCCGTTATAGGGGCCGCGATGCGCCGGCAGATGTTTGCCAGGCTCGAAGATCGAAAACATCGCCGTCTTCAGGCCGGGGATCTTCTGCACGGCGCGCCACGTTTCCGGGCACTGCGCGATGTTCTGTTCCGACTTCACGCCGAAACCGAGAAGGAAGAAGGTCTTCCAGCCGGAATCGGTGGAGATCGTCTTCACGTCGGTCGAGATGTCCTGGAAGGTCGGCAGCTCGCTCTGGCGCACCAGCACGCGCTCCAGCTCGGCCCGGATCTGCGGGTAAGCCGCCTCGACCTCCTTCGCCCAGGGGAAGGTGGCGTTGTCGTAGACCGGCGGATTGCCGAGCTTGGCATACTTGAAGTTCAGCTTCTCCGCCCAGGCGACGATGCCCATGAAGAACCGTGTCACGGGGCTCGGGCGTCCCATCGGGGCAATGCCTGAGGTGCCGAAGGTCTGTCCCTCGGGCTTGGAATCGGCGGATTTGGGGGAGGAAAGGTCAGCAGTGCTGTCAGTCATGGGTGTTCCAATGCGCGATGCGTAAACTGTCATCTGTCACTCAGGATATGGACATCGCAGCCGATTGCGCAAGTCAGGCCTCTGTGAGGTGAGGTCAAATGTCGCGACCCCGGGGGCCATCTCCCCTGGTGACTGGGGGCTTTCCTCGCATACGACCGGTTTCCACTAAAATCAATGGGAGACGGATTTGGAGAACAGGTTGACCACCAGCACGCCCGCGATGATCAACCCCAGGCCGATGACGGCAGGCGTATCCAGCCGCTGCTTGAAATAGATGAGGCCGACGCTGGAAATCAGCACGATGCCGAGCCCGCTCCAGATCGCATAGGCGATGCCCACAGGGATGACCTTCAGCGTCTGCGACAGGCAGTAGAAGGAGGCCGCATAGCACGCGACCATCAGCGCGGTCGGCCAGAACCGGCTGAACTGCTGCGACAGCTGCAGCGCCGTCGTGCCGATGACTTCGAGCGCGATCGCCGTAAACAGGAGCGCATAGACCGCAACCGGTGCCATGATGGTTGATCCTCTATTCCAGGGCAGTTAGCGAGCGGTCAGTTCGACCAGACGCGCCAGAAGCGCCTGGCGCTGCGCGTCGTCGGAGGCGCCGCCGATCATGTCGGCGAGCCAGAGGCCATCCGCGGCGAAACGCACGATCTGCGCATCGATAGACGAGTCCGTGCCGACATATTCCTCAATCCGCCCGTCGATCCACTCCCCCCAGCGCTGCCGCAGCCGCGGCTCGGCCAGAAGCGCGATCGTCACCTGCGCCCAGTGGCCGGCATCGTCGGGACTGTCGCGCAGGCCGGCAACGGCGTTGAGATAGGCGCGCGTGAAGCGGCCGTGCGGCACCGGATCCTCGCGCATGCGCTCGTCGAGATCGGCGTCGAAGCGCGCCAGGAGATCCTCGAAGAGTGCATTGAGCAGCGCGTTCTTGGTCGGGAAATGATGGAGAAGGCCGCCCTTGCTGACACCCGACGCGCCGGATACGGCATCGAGCGTCACGGCACTCATCCCCTGCTCGTTCGTCAGGCGCGCGGCGACATCCAGCAGCTGCTGGCGGACGACGGCGGGTTGCTTGCGGCGGTGATGAGCGTTTGACATCATACATAAAGATACCGTCTGGACGGTTTTGTCAAGATGCCGCGAGATTCGACCACCGAGGTTGGCGCGAAATGTCGCGCTTGGTGATGCTGGTTCCGGTTGCGATCGAGGCTGCGGCGGTGCATGAAGGGACAAGCTGTGAGGAGCCGCGCCGTGAGCGAGAACATCATTACACTTTACGAGGCCGTCGGCGGCGACGCCACGATCCGGGCTCTGTCGCATCGCTTCTACGAGCTGATGGACACGCTGCCAGAGGCGAGCCACGTCCGCGCCGTCCACCCGCCGACGCTCGAAGGCAGCGAAGCGAAATTCTACGAATACCTGACCGGCTATCTCGGCGGCCCGCCTGTCTATGTCGAGAAATACGGCCATCCGCGCCTGCGAAGCCGCCATTTCATCGCCGAAATCGGTCCCGTTGAGCGCGACGAGTGGCTCTTGTGCTTCCGTCAGGCGCTGGAAGAGACCGTTCCGAACCCGAAGCTGCGCGAGATCATCCTTCCGCCGATCGAGCGGCTGGCCGATCACATGCAGAACAAGCAATAGGCTCCCTATAATGACGCTCAATCAGCGCTTGTCGCCGCTTTTCCTGGTATTTTCAGGCCTCTTCGGCTTTGCCGGCGTGGCGCTAGCCGCAGCCGCTGCCCACCTCGATGGCGACGGGCACTTCCTCGCCTCGGCCTCCGCGATGTGCCTCGCCCACGCC
This sequence comes from Rhizobium sp. 16-449-1b, assembly GCF_017741935.1. Lineage (GTDB taxonomy): Bacteria > Pseudomonadota > Alphaproteobacteria > Rhizobiales > Rhizobiaceae > Rhizobium. The sequence goes on from NZ_JAGHMH010000016.1 coordinate 6,059, forward strand.
CCTGCCCTGTTGGCACTGGCATTGGCGGGCGAGAAGCTGAAGACCGCATGGCTCGCCGGGCTCCTTATGGGCGTCGGCACGCTGCTCTTCTCCGGCGATCTGGTGACGCTTCGCTTTGCAGGCTCAAGCCTGTTTCCGATGGCGGCGCCCACGGGCGGCTTCGCCATGATGTTCGGCTGGCTGGCAATCGCCGCCGGCGCCGTCTTCCGCAACCGCGCCGTATAATCTGGCTGAAAATAACCGGTCTATGCCTGCTGCGGGATCCGGCCGAAGCGCAGCAGGTTGCCGTGCGGATCGTGAATGTAGAACTCTTCCATGTTCCACGGCCGCACCGTCATGTCGCTGAGCTTCTCGATGCCGCGCGCCTTGTATTCTGCGTGAAGCGCGCCGATGCCGCCGCCGCGCAGATAGACAGATGTGCGCTCGCAGAGCGACCGATCGTCCGTCAGCCAGAAATGCAGCTCCATCTCGTCGCGACGCAGGATGAGATAGTCCTTGTCCTGATAGACGATCGTCTCGAAGCCGAGCCCGCCGCGATAGAAGGACAGCGTCTCGCCGATATTGAGCGACGGCAAAACGGGAAGAACCTCGATGCGATCTGGATTGTCAGTCACCATCGCTCAAATCCCGTCCACGACCTGAAATCCCTCGAACACGGGCGGCCCCTTATACATCGCCTTGCGGTCGCCGGCATTGCGATGAGCGGCGCGGAACTGCTCCGACTTCGTCCAGTTGAGAAAATCCTCTTCGCTGCGCCAGATCGTATGCGAGGAAAACAGCGTATAGCCCTCCTCCACATTCTCGCGACCGCGCAGCAGCCGGAATTCCACGAAGCCGGGCACCTCCAAAAGGCTGGAATCGCGATTGCGCCAGACGCTTTCGAATTCCGCCTCCGACCCGATCGATACCTTGAAGCGGTTCATCGCGATAAACATGGGAACACTCACGCCTTGCGTTTCCTCTCGGCTTCGGGAGCCTCGAAGGCTATCACATTGCGGCCCTCAAGGGCATCGCGCCCGAGCGGCTTTTCCGGCAATTCGCCCGGCATGCGTGCTTCCCAGATCGGAAACTGCTCGACATTGGGATAGTATCTGCGCCGCTCTTCGCGTTCCATCATCAGCTCATAGAGTTCGGGAACCATGCCATCGCCATTGTGTGCGGCCAGCTTGTGCAGGCCGATCAACGTATACCCTTCCGGGTGTCTATCGCTCATCGGGTGGCGTTTCGCTCGTTCATGGTCGTCAGCGCCCGCTCAAGGCTCGACTTGCTGCCGTTGCGCAGCGGAATGAAGGTCTTGCCGAACTTCTTGCAGCCGGTCTTCACCCGAAGGCAAGCATCATGGCTGATACAGTCGATCGGGCAGAAGACGCAGTCGACGGAGGGAAGCACCGTATCGATGCGCGACACAGCCTCGCGCAGCCCGCCATCGTGGTGGATCAGCTCGGCGCCGAAGTTGCTGGCGATCTGGCGCAGATGCGCCACCTGGCAGTCGCGCCCGCCGACATAAAGGAAGCTGCGGCCATCGAGCTTGGAACGTCCGGAGGTCTCCTCAACCGTGCTTGTATCCGCACTCACGCGGATTTCCCGGTTAGAACCCTTCTTCGCCTTACGCGCCATTGACCACCCGTTCGTTCATTGATCGGCACACGATTGCTGCGTGTGTGGGTGGACCTTAGTAAACTTGATTTTTAGAGTAAAGTATAAAGTTGATTATTTTGATCATATTTTCTCAAGGGCCCGATTTTATCATCGGGCCGCTTGCTGTCAGCGACCCGTGGTGACCTGCACTTCCTGGGTGAAGGTCCAGATCGGCTTGCCCCATTCGGCCGGCAGCGGCGGGAATGGTGCTGCGCGGCGAACGCCATCGACCACGGCGGCGTCGAGTTCGGGAATGCCCGAGCTGCGCGCAACCGACAGACTGCTCACGCCGCCAGAGCCGTTGATGCTCAACCGGATGCGAACGCTCATCGCGGCATTCATCCGCCTGTATTCGGAAGGCACGCGGACGGACCGCCTGATTTTCGATTGCACCTTGCCCGGATAGTTGGCGACAGCGGCACTGCCGGAGCCGCCGCGATTTCCGGCGCTGCGCGAATCCTGGTCGGAGGCCTGGTCGACGCCATCGGAAGCGCCGCGCCGGCTATCCTGCTTGTTCTCGCCCTGAGAGCCTGAACGCGTGACAACCTTCTTCGGCGGCTGCTTCTTCTCTACGGGCTTCGGCTTTTCCACCGGCTTCTGCGCAACCGGCTTCGGGTCCGGCGTCGGCACGGTCTCCGGCTCAGGCGGAATTTCCGCCGTCTCGGTCGGCTGAACCGGCGTCACATCCTCAGGCGTCGCAGGCGGCGTCTCGGTAACCTCCGGCTGAACCTCCGTCGGCACCTCGGTTGCCATCGGCTGAACGACCGAGGTCTCGGCCGGCACCTGCGATGTCAGCACCTCAGGCTCGACCGCCGTCATGTTCTCAGGCGAGACGCGCGTCACTTCCTGCGTTGGCGCGACAGGCTGCGGATCGACCGGCTGCGCGTCGGGCTGAACCTCTGTCGGCTGCTGCGCGGTTTCGGGCTGCACCTGTTCCGCTACGATCTCTTCCGGCTGCGGCTCCGCCGTCTCCTCACCCGACGATGCCTGGTCGAGATCCGAATCGCCGAGCATGATCACGCTCACCGTCTCGCCCGCCTCTTCCTCCGGCTGCTCCGGAGTGACGACGACGCCGACGATCAGGGCGATGGCGAGCGCGCTGTGGAAAATGAAGGAACCGATGCAGGCAGCCGTCACGCCAAGCTTGCCGCGATGCGGCCGGGTGGCCGCCGGCATCTCGACGCTCGCATCCATCAGCGGCGCGGCTGCATGGCCGTTGCTCGCGCTGCGAGGATCCTGCGGGAAGGACGAGATTTGCGCCTGGCGCGTGTAGTGCAGAACAGCCTCGGCGGCCGGCTGGCGCGCGACGTTGCGAAGATCCGACAGCTCGTGGCCGGGATGCATGCCCGGATTGTTGTCGTTCACACCGCCATCGGCGACCGCCTCGTCGAAGAGAACCTGTCTCGCCTTTGATCTCGCTGAAACCACCATTTTGGACGCCTTGTACCGCTGCAACGGAAGAGGCCGGGGCTATCCCCGGCCGTCACTCAACCTTCGAAAGGAATGGAAACCTGGGAGCGGGTCACCAGACCCTTCATGCACTCGCCCTTGTCGGGGCCTTCGCACGCCGGCGTGTCATTGATCAGCAGCCGCGTCACCGCCTCGCATTTCACGTTCGGCATATCGAACTGCCGCACCCGCTTCTTGCCCTGCGGCAGATCGCGGAAATCGAGAACGGTGATCTTGTCGACGGCGTTCTTGTCGTTGAAGAAGGCAAGCTCGAAGGACACTTTGGTGATCGCTTGCGGCAGCGTGTTCAGCGCCACGAAGGTCATCATGCAGCCCTTCTGCGAAGGCGCCAGCGCGTTGAGTTCCACATCGAGCGCCGCCTTCGGCGCGGCCGCCGCGGCGGGCTCCTGCGCATAGGCCTGGATCGCGCCCGAAAGGACCAGGGAGCCGGCTGCCAAAAGCGTTGCAAATCGGGTGACCGGCCTCGTGACTACCATTGCGTCTCTCCACTGAAATTCTGAAACTTGACTTACAAAGTCCGCTATTGCGTCTTTAAAAAATGATGACTATGAAAGTCAAGATAATTGTAGGTCGTAAGGGCATTTTTGGCCCACCTAAAGAAGCAAAAAAGCCAACGAAATGATGGTCGATAAGCCGGACACACTGAAGCAAACGCTGTTGGCGCGCGACGCCATGGCCGAGGTCCGAATCCTGGAGAGCAGCGAGATTTTTCGCGGCGCCAACGAGATCGTCATTCGCCACGACGGCGCCTTGTACCGGATGAAAATCACCCGCCAGGGCAAGCTAATTCTGAATAAGTAGGGGTAGACATATGACTGAGAACACCAAGCCGTCGCCGGCAGAGATCCGCGCCTTCCGCGCCGAAAACCCGAAGATGCGCGAGCGCGATATCGCCGCCCAGCTCAAGGTTTCCGAAGCAGCGCTCGTGGCCGCAGAAGTCGGCATTTCCGCCACCCGCATCGACGGCAGCGCGATCAAGCTCCTGGAGCGCGTCGCCGAGCTCGGCGAAGTCATGGCGCTCTCGCGCAACGAAAGCGCCGTTCACGAAAAGATCGGCGTTTACGAGAACATCAAGACCGGTGGCCAGGGCACCATCGTGCTCGGTGAGAACATCGATCTGCGCATCTTCCCGAGCCGTTGGGTCCACGCCTTCGCGGTCACCAAGAAGGACGGCGACCAGGAGCGCCTGAGCCTGCAGTATTTCGACAAGGCCGGCACCGCCGTCCACAAGGTTCACCTGCGCCCGACCTCCAACGTCGAGGCCTATCACTCTATCGTGAACGACCTGAAGCTCGAGGACCAGTCGCAGGACTTCGTCGCCGACGACAGCAAGACGCCAGCTGACGAGAGCGGCAGCGTCACCAAGGACGAGCTGCGCGACCACTGGAGCAAGATGACAGACACGCACGAGTTCTTCGGCATGCTGCGCAAGCTGAAGATCGGCCGCCAGGCCGCCGTGCGCACGGTTGGCGATGACTTCGCCTGGCAGCTCGACAACACCGCGACCGCAGAGATGATGCACGCATCCGTCAAGTCCGGCCTGCCTATCATGTGCTTCGTCGGCAATGACGGCATCGTCCAGATCCACTCCGGCCCGATCTTCAACATCCAGCCGATGGGTCCGTGGATCAACATCCTCGACGAAACCTTCCACCTGCACCTGCGCCAGGACCACATCGCCGAGACCTGGGCCGTGCGCAAGCCGACCAAGGATGGCCACGTCACCTCCGTCGAGGTCTACGGCGCCAATGGCGAAATGATCATCCAGTTCTTCGGCAAGCGTCACGAAGGTTCCGCGGAGCGCGCCGACTGGCGCGACATCGTCGAAAGCCTGCCCAAGGCGACAAGCGTTGCGGCGTAAGCCGAAGGAGATGACGATGTCGAACCACAATCGCGGTTCATTCAACAAGACGTCCGTGCTGCGGGGCCTCATGGCCCTGCCGCTGGCAGCCTCGCTTCTCGCCTTCTCCCCGGCTGCCAATGCCGAAGACAAGATCGACAGCACCCGCCTGATCTCGATCGGCGGCGACCTCACCGAGATCATCTACGCGCTCGGCGAAGAAAAGCACCTGATCGCCCGCGACACGACCAGCCTGTTTCCCGAACAGGCGCTGAAGCTGCCCGATGTCGGCTACATGCGCGCGCTGTCTCCCGAAAACATCCTCGCCATGAACCCGACGGCGATCGTCGCCGTCGAAGGTTCCGGCCCGCCGGAAGCGCTGACGGTGCTGCGCAGCGCCAGCGTCCCCTTCGAGACGGTGCCGAACGCCTATACGCGCGACGGCATCCTGGCCAAAATCGACAAGGTCGGCGCGCTCCTCGGTGTCGAGCCAAAGGCCGCCGAGCTGCACAAGCAGGTCGCGACCGATCTCGACGCGGCGATTTCAGACGCTGCCAAGCACCCGGAAAGTGAACGCAAGCGCGTTCTCTTCATCCTCAGCATGCAGGGCGGCAAGATCATGGCTTCGGGCACCGGAACGGCGGCCGATGGCATCATCAAGCTCTCCGGCCTGGTCAATGCCGTCGGCACCTTCCCGGGCTACAAGCCGCTGACGGATGAGGCGATCATCGAAGCCAAGCCCGACGTCATCCTGATGATGAACCGCGGCGATGGCGCAGGCACCAAGAACGAGGACCTGATGAGCCAGCCGGCGCTGGCGCTGACGCCCGCCGTGCAGAACAAGGCGATCATCCGCATGGACGGCCTGCACCTGCTTGGCTTCGGGCCGCGCACCGCAAGCGCCGTTCGCGAGCTCACCAAGGCGATCTACGGGGGCTGACCATGGCGGTACTGAACGACATGGACGGACGTCGCATCGTGTTTTCGGCCTCGGGGATGCGTGAGCGTCACCGGGCCGGCGATCGCTCGCTGCTGGCACTGGCGGTCATCGCCCTGCTGGTGGTCGGCTCCGTCCTGTCGTTGCTGTTTTCCGTCACGACGGGCGCCTCGGATGCGTCCTTCCTCGACGTGATCGCCAATGTCGCCGGATCGGATGATGCGCTCAGCATGCGCGACCGCATCATCATCTTCGACATCCGCATGCCGCGCGCCATCCTCGGCTTCCTGGTCGGCGGTTCGCTGGCGGTGTCGGGCGCCGTCATGCAGGGGCTGTTTCGCAACCCGCTGGCCGATCCCGGCCTCGTCGGCGTCTCCTCCGGCGCCGGCCTCGGCGCTGTCGTCATGATCGTGCTCGACGGCGGCTTCGTCGCTCCCCTCTACGTCCTGCTCGGCATCTATGCGCTTCCATTCGCAGCCTTCGCAGGCGGCCTCGCCACGACGCTGCTGCTCTACCGCATCGCCACCAGCAACGGCCAGACCTCCGTCGCGACCATGCTGCTTGCCGGCATCGCGCTTGGCTCGCTTGCCGGCGCCCTGACCGGCCTGCTCGTCTACATGGCCAACGACCAGCAGCTGCGCGACCTCACCTTCTGGGGCATGGGCTCTCTCGCCGGCTCGACATGGACCAAGATCGCCGCCGCCGGCCCGATCATCCTCCTGTCCTTCGTCGTCGTCCCCTTCCTAGCCAAGGGCCTGAACGCCATCACGCTCGGCGAAGCCGCAGCCTTCCACATGGGCGTTCCCGTCCAGCGGCTGAAGAACATCGCCATCGTCACCGTCGCGGCCGCCACCGGCGCATCGGTCGCCGTCAGCGGCGGCATCGGCTTTGTCGGCATCGTCGTGCCGCATGTACTGAGAATGGCGATCGGCCCCGACCACCGCTATCTCCTGCCGGCCTCGGCGCTCCTCGGCGGTTCGCTGCTGATCTTTGCCGACGTGATCGCCCGTACCATCGTCGCGCCCGCCGAACTGCCGATCGGCATCATCACCGCGGCCGTCGGCGGCCCGTTCTTCCTCTGGATCCTGCTGCGCCAGCGTTCCCGCCTTGCCCTTTGAGTATCTGCCATGATCGAAGTCTCCGGCGTCTCCGTCCGCCTGTCGGGCAAAACCATCGTAGAAGACGTCGGCTTCACCGCCGCCTCGGGCAAGCTGACGGCGATTGCCGGGCCGAACGGCTCGGGCAAGACGACCACGATGAAGGCAGTATCCGGCGAACTGCCCTATAACGGCTCGATCCGCATCAACGGCGAAGACGTGCGCGGGCTGCAGCCATACCAGCTGGCGGCAGTGCGCGGCGTGCTGCCCCAGGCGAGCAACATCTCCTTCCCCTTCACCGTCCGCGAAATCGTCCGCATGGGCCTGACCTCGGGGCTGAACCGCAATCCCGAGCGCGCCGAGCAGACGGCGGCCAAGGCGCTGTCTTCGGTCGATCTCGACGGCTACGAGGGACGCTTCTACCAGCACCTCTCCGGCGGCGAGCAGCAGCGCGTGCAGCTTGCCCGCGTGCTCTGCCAGATCTCCGAACCCGTCGTCGACGGCAAGCCGCGCTGGCTGCTCCTCGACGAGCCGGTCTCCAGCCTCGATATCAGCCACCAGCTGACGATCATGCGGCTTGCCCGCGCCTTCTGCGATGCCGGCGGCGGCGTCATCGCCGTGATGCACGACCTCAACCTGACGGCGCTCTTCGCCGACCAGATCATCCTCATGCAGCAAGGCGGTCTCGCGGCCCGCGGCACGGTGCACGAGGTGCTGACCGACGAGACCATGCACTCGGTCTTCGGCTGCCCGCTGCGCATCAACAAGGTGCCCGACGACGGCACCCCATTCGTGCTTGCCCACAGCGCCGTCGGCGGCTGATCACGCGCGGAACCTTTTGGCCACAACCCGCGTTAAGCCATTGATTTGGGTCATTGCCGGGCATCTGTGTTCATGCAAGCTTGCGTTCTGATCCTGTGTTTAACCAGGCGGTGCGAAACCGCGCCGTAACAATGGAGAAAACCATGGCATCTTTCCTTCAGTCCGGCCGTCACCGTCGCAATGGCAGCGCCGCTCTCCACAACATCGAGGCAACGGTCGAGGACCAGATCGCGTCCCTTCAGGATGAGATCGCGTCGCTGACGAAGCTGATCAGCAAGAACTCGCGCAAGCAGAGCGAAAAACTGAGCGCCCAGGCAGCATCCGGCTACGAAGATCTGGTTGCCCGCAGCGAGTACTTGCTGCGCGACCTGCAGGATGGTTATCTGCGCGGCGCTTCCGAAGTGCGCGACACCGTTCGCAGGCACCCGGTCGCCACCATCGGCGCTGCTGCCGCATTCGGACTGGTCGTTGCCCTCCTGGCACGACGCTAAGGAGGCTAAATGCTGTTCCCGATCCTCAGCCTCCTCGTAGGCACGAGTGTTCACCGCACCGTTGCGCGCACCAAGCGCAACGGTATTTTCATTGCCATCGCCGCGATTTTCGTGCTGACCGCCTATGCGCTTGCCGTCACAGCCGGTGCGATCTGGCTTGCCGGCATTTATGGCGCCGTCGGAGCAGCACTCTTTCTGGCGGCCTGCGCGCTTCTGATCGCCATCATCGTGATGATCGTCATGATGGTGATGAATGCGCAGGAGGCCCGGCGCGCCAAGGAACGCAAGCAGGCGTTCGAAACCGCTGCTGCGGCCAGTCTCGGGATCATCCGCTCGCAGCCGCTTCTCACCGCCGGCGTGATCGCCGCCATGGTCGCCGCCAATCTCTTCACCTCGAAGGACCGCGACTGACGGCGCTACCGCTTTTACTCGACGCATAAAAAAACCGGCGCCCGCAAGGGTCAGCCGGTTTTTCCTTGTTCAATCAATGCACTCTCAGAACGCGAAGGCCTTCGAGGTCAGCGGCGACGAGGTCGCATCCGGTCCGAAATCGGCTTCACCAGTGATCTGCAGCATTTCCTGCAGCCGCTGGCGGGCGCGATTGACGCGGCTCTTGATCGTTCCGACCGCGCAGCCGCAGATCTCGGCGGCTTCCTCATACGAAAAGCCGGATGCGCCGACCAGAATGATCGCTTCGCGCTGGTCGCTCGGCAGCTGCTCGAGCGCCTTCTTGAAATCCTGCAGGTCGAGCGCGCCATATTGCGATGGGTGCGTCGCCATGGATTCCGTGAACAGGCCGTCGCTATCCTGGATCTCGCGACCCGCCTTGCGCATCTGGCTGTAGAGCTCGTTGCGCAGGATGGTGAAGAGCCAGGCCTTCATGTTTGTGCCCATCTCGAAGTGGTCCTGCTTGGCCCATGCCTTCATGATGGTGTCCTGCACGAGGTCATCAGCGCGGTCATGACGACCGATCAGCGAGATGGCGAATGCGCGCAGGCTTGGGAGAGCCGAAAGGAGCTCGCGTTTGAAGCTTGGTTGCTGCTTGTCCATAGATCAACCTTCACTTCGCTGCTTTGGCCGAGGCCATTTCGGCCTGGTCGAGCTTTTCGAGGAGATCGAGGAAACGATCGGGGATCGCTTCTTCCTGAACGGCAGCGTAAAGCGACCTCAAACGCACCCCGATCTGGCTGTTGGGGTCCATGATATCGCTTGCACGTAACTCAGCGCGTTGGCCGTCTATGTCTTCGTTGTTCCGGCTTGTCATTAACTTTTCACTTCTTGTCCGTTGTCTTTAAGCCTCGCGTACCGCTGCGGGAAAACCTTCATTCCGGTCCCCCGCCGCCTCGGTCGAATTCTCGCCGGACAACCCTCTCGGAATGCATGTCGTGTCGCAGGTCAGTTTACGATGAGCCCCTTCTCGTGGGCAGTAGAATGCGCGGTGGTAAAAAAAGTTCCTGATCATCTGGAACTTTTTTCCGGTAGTGTGCGTTCTCGATGCACTGGAGCTGTTTTTCGGCCCTGCTTATGGGAGCTTTCTATGACACTTTCTACTCGAATTGCGCCGCACCTTCCTTATCTGCGCCGCTATTCACGGGCGTTGACCGGCACACAGACATCAGGCGACGCGTATGTCGCCGCAGTGCTTGAGGCAATCATTGCCGACATATCCATTTTCCCTGACACATCGAACGACCGCGTTGCACTCTACAAACTGTTCACGACGCTGTTTGGTTCCTCGACGGTGCAGATTCCCGAGCCCTCCTCCCCCTACGCCTGGGAGCAGCGCGCCACCATCAACCTCGGAAAAGTCTCGCCGCGCGCCCGCCAGGCCTTCATCCTGGCCTCGGTCGAAAACTTCCGCGTCGGCGAAATCGCCGAGATCCTCGACAGCGAGGAGAGCGAAGTGGCGACCCTGCTCGACAGCGCATCGCGCGAGATTTCCCGCCAGGTCGCGACCGATATCATGATCATCGAGGACGAACCGCTGATCGCCATGGATATCGAGCAGATGGTCGAGAGCCTCGGCCACCGCGTCACCGGCATCGCCCGCACCCACACGGAAGCCGTGGCGCTTTACAACAAGACCAAGCCGAGCATGGTTCTCGCCGACATCCAGCTTGCCGATGGCAGCTCGGGTATCGACGCGGTCAACGACATCCTGAAGACCTCGAGCGTGCCGGTGATCTTCATCACCGCCTTCCCCGAGCGCCTTCTGACCGGTGAGCGTCCCGAGCCGACCTTCCTCGTCACCAAGCCATTCAATCCTGACATGGTCAAAGCTCTGATCAGCCAGGCGCTTTTCTTCAACGAAAGCACGAAGGCAGCCGCCTGACGCTATATTTCAGCCATTGCGGAACAATGCGAAAGGGGGAGCGTTCCAGTCCATCTGCAGCGCTCCCCGGATATTAAGATTTTATCTAGCGCTTGCCTCTAAAAAGAAGCGGTGGGCGGACTTTCGGGTCTGCTGGCGGCATAAACGGATTGAAGGAAAGGCGGCTGGGTGAAGAGGACTGGACCATTGGCCGGCACGCCCTTCGCATTGGAAGGCAAAGAGCTCTTGATGGAGCGGGCGCTCGCGAGCGCCGGCATCGCCGTTGTCTATCAGGATCCCGACCTCGGCATCGTCTATGCCGAGAACCTCCCCGCGCATCTTGAACACGCCGTTCTCCCCGGCGGCAGCGACGCCGACATGTTCGGCGAAGTCCACGCGCGCAATCTCGAAACACTGAAGCGCAAGGTGCTGGAAACCGGCACGCCGGCCAGCACCGAGGCCGACATCGCCATTGACGGCGAGATGCGCACCTACGAAATCAAGGTGCAACGCGTCACCCTCGGCCACGAAATCGGCCTGCTGTCGATCATTACCGAAATCACCGAGACCAGACACCGCGAGAAGGTGCTGAAATCGCTTCTGCGCGAACTCTCGCACCGCTCGAAGAACCTGCTCGCCATCATCCAGGGCATCGCCACGCAGACCGCCCGCAACACGCTGTCTCTCGACAGCTTCCTCGTGAAGTTCCGCGGCCGGCTTCAGTCGCTGTCGAACTCGCAGGACCTCATCACCGACAGCAGCTGGCGCGGCGCCTTCCTCGTCGAACTCACCCGCAAGCAGTTCGCCCCCTATTGGCCTGAGAGTGCCGGCCCCCTGCCCGTCACCGGGCTCAATGTTCACCTGACGCCGAACGCCGCGGTGCATGTCGGTCTTGCGCTCCACGAGTTGATCGTCAATTCGGCGACCTTCGGCGCCATTGCCGGCGGTGCGCCCGCGATCGCGCTCGACTGTCAGGAAACCACGCACGGCGACCGCAAGGCGATCAGCTTCACCTGGACCGAAACGCTGCCCAACGACGAAGTCCACGAGTTCAGCGACAACAGCTTCGGCCGCATCGTGCTCGAGCGCGTCGTGCCCTCGTCGGTCAACGGCAAGGCCGATCTGCGCCTGACGCCAGGCCGCATCGAGTATCACCTGCTGATCCCCGATACCGAATTCGAGATCCTCAAGCGCGCGCCGCAGCAGGTCGGCGGCGTCTGACCGTCACTATCTTGCATTCCATCAATTTTTATTGAATCCCGCGCACAAGAAAACAGCCAGTGCGAGGGCGGCGCACCGGCTGTTTTCACTCACCGGGAGGGGACCGTGAGTGTGATCCGAAGGTGGTTTGGGGGCGCGCATTTTTGGGTCGATGCGATCACCATTCGGATATCGCCATAACGGGCTGTGCGAGGAATGGTTCCCGCTCTTCACGAAAAATCTCTGATTTTTTCAATTATTCTTCCGCTGTGAAGATCGGCGCGGCCGCAAGCGCCCATCCTGCAACTTGACACCAATCAACTCAAGATCGAAAAACCGTTCCAAAACAGTAGGATACGCCCGCCATCAAGCCCGTCTCATGCTAAAATTTTACCGTTTGATAAATTTTTTATCCTGAGTTACGCTTCGTTCCACTGGCCGTTTACCTATAATGAGGGAACTTCAATGGAACGTCTGGACACTGGGATTCATGCTGGCCGGCTTTCGCCCGCCGAGTATGACAAGAATTTCTCCGATCTTCACCCGCGCCTCGACAAGCACGAGGCCCTGGTCGCCTCCGACCGCTGTTATTTCTGTTACGACGCGCCCTGTATGACGGCCTGTCCCACCGCCATCGATATCCCGCTCTTCATCAGGCAGATATCGACTGGCAATCCCCTCGGCTCCGCAAAGACCATCTTCGATCAGAACATCCTGGGCGGCATGTGCGCCCGCGTCTGTCCCACCGAAGAGCTCTGCGAGCAGGCCTGTGTACGCAACACGGCCGAGGAACGCCCTGTCGAGATCGGCCGTCTGCAGCGCTACGCCACCGATGCGGCCATGCAATCAGGCAAGCAGTATTACACCCGCGCTGCTTCATCAGGTAAGAAGATCGCCGTCGTCGGCGCCGGCCCGGCCGGCCTTGCCGCCGCGCACCGCCTCGCGGTCAAGGGCCATGAGGTCGTGATCTACGACGCAAAGCCGAAATCCGGCGGCCTCAACGAATACGGCATCGCCACCTACAAGTCTGTCGACGGCTTCGCGCAGAAGGAAGTCGACTATGTGCTGTCGATCGGCGGCATCGAGGTCAGGCACGGACAGTTGCTCGGCCGAGACCTCCAGCTCGCCGACCTGCAGTCGCAATATGACGCCGTCTTCCTCGGCATCGGCCTCTCGGGCGTCAACGCGCTGCGCGTCGAGGGCGAGAACCTCGCGGGCGTCGACGACGCTGTCGATTTCATCGCGGCGCTGCGCCAGACCGACAACAAGGGCGACATCGCCATCGGCCGCCGCGTCATCGTGCTCGGCGGCGGCATGACCGCCATCGATGCGGCCGTGCAGGCAAAGCTGCTTGGCGCCGAGGAAGTGACCATCTGCTACCGCCGCGGCAAGGAGCATATGAACGCCTCGGAATTCGAGCAGGATCTGGCGACCTCCAAAGGCGTCATCATCCGCCACTGGCTGGCGCCGAAAGCGATCCTTGCGCAGGACGGCAAGGTTGCGGCCTTGGAGGTCGAGTACACCACGCTGTCGGAGGGACGCCTAGCGACCACGGGCGAAACCGGCGTGATCGCCGCCGACCAAATCTTCAAGGCGATCGGCCAGGCCCTCGTTTCGTTGAGCCTTGGAAGCCTGCGTCTGGAGTCCGGACGCATCGTCGTCGATGCCGAAGGCCGCACCTCGCTTGACGGCGTCTGGGCCGGCGGCGACTGCGTCTTCGGGGGTAACGACCTCACCGTCTCGGCCGTCGCCAATGGCCGCGACGCCGCCGAATCCATCCACCGCATGCTGGCCGCCGATGCGCAGCCGGCCGTTGCCGTCGCCTGAAGGGGAGAGTGAACCATGGCTGATCTCCGCAACAATTTCGTCGGCATCAAATCACCGAATCCCTTCTGGCTCGCCTCGGCGCCGCCGACAGACAAGGCCTACAACGTCGAGCGCGCCTTCAAGGCGGGCTGGGGCGGCGTGGTCTGGAAGACGCTGGGCGAGGAAGGCCCACCGGTCGTCAACGTCAACGGCCCGCGCTACGGCGCGATCTGGGGCGCCGACCGCCGCCTGCTCGGCCTGAACAACATTGAGCTCATCACCGACCGCGACCTCTACACCAACCTGCGCGAAATGAAGCAGGTGAAGATGAACTGGCCGGACCGCGCGCTGATCGCCTCGATCATGGTTCCCTGCGAGGAGGAGAGCTGGAAGGCGATCCTGCCGCTGGTGGAAGAGACCGGCGCCGACGGCATCGAGCTCAACTTCGGCTGTCCGCACGGTATGTCCGAGCGCGGCATGGGTGCCGCAGTCGGCCAGGTGCCTGAGTATATCGAGATGGTGGTGCGCTGGTGCAAGCAGTACACCCGCATGCCCGTCATCACCAAGCTGACGCCCAATATCACCGACATCAGGAGGCCTGCCCGCGCAGCAAAAGCCGGTGGCACGGACGCGGTGTCGCTGATCAACACGATCAACTCGATCACCTCGGTCAATCTCGACACCTTCTCGCCGGAACCCTCGATCGACGGACGCGGCAGCCATGGCGGCTATTGCGGCCCGGCAGTCAAGCCGATCGCGCTCAACATGGTGGCCGAGATCGCCCGCGATCCGGAAACCCAGGGCCTGCCGATCTCAGGCATCGGCGGCGTCACCACCTGGCGCGATGCTGCCGAGTTCCTGGCGCTCGGCGCCGGCAATGTGCAGGTCTGCACGGCGGCGATGACCTACGGCTTCAAGATCGTCCAGGAGATGATCTCCGGCCTCTCAGACTGGATGGACGCCAAGGGCCACCGCAACCTCGACGACATTACCGGTCGTGCCGTGCCCAATGTCTCCGACTGGCAATATCTGAACCTCAACTACATCGCCAAGGCCAGGATCGACCAGGACGCCTGCATCAAATGCGGCCGCTGCCACATCGCCTGCGAGGACACCTCGCACCAGGCGATCACGCAGTTCGTCAACGGCGTCAGGCACTTCGAGGTGATGGAAGACGAGTGCGTCGGCTGCAACCTCTGCGTCAACGTCTGTCCCGTCGAGAACTGCATCACCATGGAGCAGCTTCCATCCGGCAGCCTCGACGAACGCACCGGCAAGACCGTCGACCCGAACTACGCCAACTGGACGACGCACCCGAACAACCCGATGGCCAGGCAGGCCGCGGAGTAAGGCGAACATCTGAACCCATACCGTGAGACCACGCGCTCACGGTATGGGTCACCGCTTCATTCATGAGGCCGCGAGATCCTGGCGATGCCGATCACCGGTATTTTAGCAATAGTATACATAAGATACTAAAGCGCCCCTGCTACAACCTTAAGAGGTTTTCGGGGCAGATCATGAAGTTTCCAATTATCGTCGCATTATGCGCAACAACCTCATTTCTTGCCGCCGGTGGTTACACCGTGGTGCCTCAGGCGCTGAGCTTTACTCAGGGAACGACATCCGCCAAGCCGATGATCATCGACAACGGCGTGATCGTTCAGCGGGGGACCTCTTGCAACATCAAGGGTAACATCAGCATCAACTCGGGCGAACGCATCTATCACGTTCCGGGCCAGCATTATTACGCAGCCACGAAGATCTCGCCGCAATATGGCGAGCGCTGGTTCTGCTCCGAGGACGAGGCGCGCGCCGCAGGCTGGCGCAAGGCCAGCTATTGATCGAAGGGAATGCGTGCCAGAGTTTGAACGAAGTCACTTGACTGCGTATCAGGCTTAGAGCGAACAATGTGCTTGTTCCGACCTGTCTATCACTAGGAATGACCCCATGACGGACGCACTTGGTATTCGCGTAAAGAGCCCCGCACATCCCGGCGACTTTCTGAAGCACGAGGTCTTGGAAGAGCTTGCGCTTTCGGTCACCGATGCCGCGCGCGTCCTCGGCGTGACCCGCCCTGCCCTTTCCGCCCTGCTCAACGAGAGGGCATCGCTATCGCCGGAAATGGCGCTGCGGTTCGAGAAGGCTTTCGGACTTTCCATGGACACGCTGATGCGCATGCAAAACAGCTTCGACATTGCTCAGGCCCGCAAGCGTGAGAACGACATCAACGTCAAGCCCTATCGCCCCGGCTCGCATCCGTAACCCGACCCGAAAACACCTTCCGATAAGCCCCCGGGCTGGTCCCCAGCCGTCGGCGAAAATGGTGCCGCATCGTTGCCGGTGTGCCGAAACCGCAGGCGGTGGCGATGTCGTCGAGCGATGCCTCGCCCTTTCGCTCCAGGAGTTCGCGCGCATGTCGCAGCCGCTCGGTGAGCAACCATTCGCCGACGCTCGATCCCGTGGTTGCCTCGAAGCGGCGCTGGAAGGTGCGCTGGCTCATCCCCGCCTTGGCCGCAAGCAGGCTGATCGGCTGCTCCTCGTTCAGCCGCGCCCGCATCCACTCGATGAGCGGCCCGAGCCGCACGCCTTCGCGCGGCTGCGGCACCGGAGCGCGGATGAACTGCGCCTGCCCACCCTCGCGATGCGGCGGCACGACGAGGCGCCGGGCCACCGAATTGGCCGCCTCCGCACCGAAATCGCCGCGCACCACATGCAGGCAGAGATCGATGCCGGCCGCACTGCCCGCCGCCGTCAGCATCCGCCCCTCGTCCATGTAGAGAACGTCGGCATCAAGCCCGATCTCGGGATAGCGCTCGGCGACGGAGGCGACATAGCGCCAGTGCGTCGTCGCCCGCTTGCCTGCAAGCAATCCCGAGGCGGCCAGAACCGCAACACCTGAGCACAGCGACATGATACGCACCCCTCGCCCATGCGCAGCTTGCAAGGCCTTTATCAGCCCGTCGGGTACCGGCGCATCGATCGCCCGCCAACCGGGAACGACAATCAGATCGGCATCCTCGAGATCGTCGAGACCGCCATCGACGGTGACGCTCAGCCCACCGGCCGCACGAAGCGGACCGGGTTCGACGCCGCAGGCGCGAAAGCGATACCAGTTCGCCCCCATCTCCGGCCTCGGCAGGCCGAAGACTTCGTAGGCAATGCCGAATTCGAAGGTGCACAGGCCGTCATAGACGAGCACGGCAACCTTGGGTCCTGATAGTGCGGCAATATTTGGCATGATCTTTACGCCAGTCGTCATTATGGCCAGTTTCGCCCACACCTATCATCGCGCATCCTCGCCGGCAACAGCAACGACAGGAGACCCCGATGCCCGACATGATCCCCGAACCCCAGCCCGCAACCCAAGCCGCGACACCAAGCTACGTCGCCGAAACCCCGGCCGCGACACCTGATGCGATCGCCGCCTACTACGCCCGCAAGCTCGCCTTCGAAACCGATTGCTGGGACGTTCACGCCTCGCTTGCGTCAGGACGCATCGACTTCGTCCTCCTCGACGTCCGCTCTCCCGCCATGTTCGCACTGTCGCACGTGCCCGGCGCGCAGAACCTGCCGCACGGCAAGATGACCGCGCACCGCATGTCCGCGTGGCCATCGGACACGCTCTTCGTCGTCTATTGCGCCGGCCCGCATTGCAACGGCACCGACAAGGCGGCCCTTCGCCTCGCCAGACTCGGCTACCGGGTCAAGGTGATGATCGGCGGCATGACCGGCTGGGCAGACGAAGGCTTTGATCTCGAAACCGGATCGTCCAACGCTACATCATAGCGGCGGGCATATGCGCCGAACGGGGAGATTGAGTTTTCCGCCGCGGCGCGCATAGTCATCGCAGGCTCAAGAGGTGGCCCGCATGACCCGTCATATCGTTGCCATCGGCCCGCTGCCGCCGCCGCTACACGGCTTCTCCTTCGCCACCGCGGCGATGGTGGAGTTGCTCTCGGAAGACCACACCGTGGTGACCAGCAACCTCTCGCCACCAGAAGGCAGTTCCCGTCTCTTGCGGCATCCGGCGAAGGCAATCAAAGTCTTCGCCGCGCTCGCCAGCCTCGCACGCGAGCGCGGCCATGCCGACAAGGCCTGCTACCTCGCCTGCGACGGCGGTTTCGGCCAGCTTTATACGCTGCTGCTGGTGGCGTTCGCCCGGCTCTTCGCCTACCCGACCTACCTTCATCAACACAGCTTTCGCTATATCGACCAGCCGAGCATCACGATGCGCGCCATCCTGGCGCTCGCCGCCCCCGACCTCACCCATATCTTTCTCTGCGGCATGATGCGTGACCGCTTCACCGACACCTATGACCGGCGCCTGCACACCGCCATCATCTCCAACGCCGCCTTCGTGCCTCCGCAGAGCGAGGACGCGGCGATCCCCGCCCGCCCGCTGACGATCGGCATGCTCAGCAACCTCAGCCGCGCCAAGGGGCTGGAGACCTTTCTCGATCTGCTTCGCCAGGCGATCCTCCAGGGCTTGCCGATCCGCGCCGTCCTTGCCGGTCCGGCGACCGATAGCGCCGACCGCGCCATGATCGACGCGGCGCTTAGCGAATTCGCGGGCGCGCTCGATTATCGCGGCCGCGTGCTCGGCGACGACAAGGCGAAGTTCTACCGAGATATCGACGTCTTCGTCTTCCCGACAACCTACGCCAATGAAGCCCAGCCCTTGGTCGTCTTCGAAGCCAAGGCAGCCGGAAACGACGTGATTGCCTTTGATCGCGGCTGCATCCGCAAGCAGCTCGATGAGACCGACCTCCTCATCCCCACCGATGGCGCGTTCACGGACATAGCCATCGCCTGGCTCTCCGAAATCCCCTCGGACGACAGGCGAGACCAGCGAAGACATGAGGTCCGGCAGGTCTACGAGATCAGGCAGAAAACCGCGCGCAAACAGGCGAAGTCCTTGATGCTGTGAAATTTCCTGCCCGGCGGGTGGAAATCTGGATGGCTTGACGCATATTTTCAATCCTGCTCATTAGAGATCTATCTCGCGTCCCGAACCGAAAACTGGAAATCCCACAGCATGCCCCCTTGCAGCGCGCTTCGCGCCCACACCAGCGATTGCCACGCAGCGGCAGACGTTTTTCCAGTTCGCCCGATGGCAGACGCTGCCCCGTATGACCGGGAGCATGGCCCGTCGTGAGCGAGAATTTCGGCAAGGTCGACCTCACCAATTGCGACCGCGAACCTATTCACCGCCTCGGCGCGATCCAGCCTTTCGGCTTCCTGCTGGTCGTGTCATCGGACTGGATGGTGGCGCGCGCCTCCGCCAACCTTGAACAGTTCGTCGGCATCGCCTGCGATGAGATCATCGGCCAGCCTGTGTCGCGCGTCATCAGCGGCAAGACCATGCACACGCTGCGCAACCGGCTGAGCATCATGCGCGGCCCCGACGTGGTGGAGCGCCTCTTCGGCATCGAGCTTTCCGAAGGCGGCCCGCTCTTCGACATCGCCATCCACATGAGCGACGAGCAAGTGGTGATCGAGGCAGAGCCCTCGCAGGAGGGTGCGCAGGGCGGCTCGCCGGTGTCGATCCGCAGCATGATGGGCCGTCTCGACCAGGCCGAAACACTGGAAGCCTTTTTCCGCGAAGGCGCCCGCCAGGCCCGCGCGCTGACCGGCTTCGACCGCGTGATGGTCTACCGCTTCGACGAAAGCGGTGCCGGCGAAGTGGTGGCGGAAGCCGCGCGTGCCGGCATCGGCTCGTTCCTCGGCCTGCATTACCCGGCCTCCGACATTCCCGTGCAGGCGCGGGCGCTCTACACTCGTAATCTCTTCCGCATCATCGCCGACATCGACGCCGTCAACGTGCCGCTTGTGCCGGAGATCGATGCGCATGGGCGCTCGCTCGATCTCTCCATGTCGATCCTGCGCTCGGTGTCGCCCATCCACATCGAGTATCTGAAGAACATGGGCGTCGGCGCCTCGCTGTCGATCTCGATCGTCGTCGATGGCAAGCTCTGGGGCCTGTTCGCCTGCCATCACTATTCCGCCCGCTTGCCCTCCTTCGAGCGGCGCACGACATCGGAACTGTTCGGCCAGATGTTCGCGTCGCGGCTGGAGAGCCGCGAGCGGCGGCTCGCGCTCGAGTTCGAAACCAAGGCCCGCCAGATCGCCGACCGGCTGCTGACCTCGGTCGCCGACAATGCAAGCCTGCTCGACGATCCCTCCTGGCTGATCGACGCGCTGGCCGACGCGATCCCGGCTGATGGCATCGGCGTCTGGATCAACGGCCGCTCGGCGCTGAACGGCATCACCCCGTCGCAGGCAGAGTTCGGCGAGCTCGTCCGCGTCCTCAACCGCAACTCCGCCGGCCGCGTGTTTTCGACAGACAGCATCGCCGAGACGTGGCCGGGGACAATGTCCGGCGACATCGTGGCCGGGCTGATCGCCATTCCGATCTCGCGCTCGCCGCGCGACTACGTGGTCCTGTTCCGCCAGGAGATCGTGCGCTCCGTGCGCTGGGCGGGAGATCCGCACAAGCCCGTCGAATACGGCCCGAACGGTCCGCGCCTGACGCCGCGCAAGAGCTTCGAGACTTGGTCTGAGTTGGTGCGCCAGCACTCGCAGCCCTTCTCCGCCGCCGAACGCCGCGTCGCCGAAACCATTCGCGTCACGCTGATCGAGGTCGTCCTGCGGTTGACCGATGAAGCCAACGCCGTGCGCCAGCAGGCCAATGAACGGCAGGAACTGCTGATCGCTGAGCTGAACCACCGTGTGCGCAATATATTGAGCCTGATCAGCGGCCTGATCCGCCAGTCGCGCGGCACGACGGATAGCACCGACGAGTTCATCGGCCATCTCGAAGGCCGTGTCCAGGCGCTGTCGCGCGCGCACGACCAGATTACCCGAGACCACTGGGCGCCGGCGCCGCTGCGCGCGCTCCTCCAGGCCGAAGCCGCCGCCTATCTCGGCCCGAATGCCGCGCGCATCATCATGAACGGGCCGGAAGTGCTGCTGGCACCGCAGGCCTTCTCCATCTCGGCGCTGGTGTTCCACGAACTCGTGACCAACAGCGCCAAATACGGCAGCCTCTGCGACAGCGGCACCGTCGGGGTCGATTGGCACAAGGACGACGCCGGCAATCTCGTCATCCACTGGCGCGAAAGCGACGGCCCGCCCGTTAAGCAGCCGACCCGCCAGGGCTTCGGCACCACGATCATCCGCCGCTCGATCCCCTATGAGCTCGGCGGCCAGGCGGATGTGCGCTATGAGCCTGAAGGCCTTGAGGCGCATTTCCTTATCCCCGAGAAGTTCGCGACCTTCGCCGATGGCGCGGTCTCCCTTTTGCCGGAGCAATCGCTGCAATCGGCCAAGGCCATTCTGGAGACGATCAAGGATCGACCGCTGGACGGGCTCGACATCCTGCTCGTCGAGGACAATCTGATCATCGCCATGGATGGTGAAGACATCTTCCTGCAGCTCGGCGCCCATAGCGTATCGCTTGCGCCGAATGTTTCGAACGCCTTGGCGGTCATAGAAAACCGCAATTTCGACCTGGCCGTTCTGGACGTCCATCTCGGCGAGGAAACGAGCATCGCCGTGGCCGAACGGCTGGCGGCGAAGGGTGTGCCGCTGATCCTGGCGACGGGTTACGGCGAAGGGGTATCGCAGGCCTATGGCGCTCTCGGCGCCAATCTGCTGCAGAAGCCCTACACGATCGAGAGCGTCGCAAGCGCCCTGTCGCGCATCGCGCCGATCGTTAAATCATGATGCCGGCTGGTTCGTCCGCACGCTGAGACCATCCACGAAGAGCTGTTCGAGAAAACGCGCTGCGTCCTCGAACCGCCCCTCGCCGGATTGCCCCTGCCCGAGAACGGCGCGGACCTGCACGTCGAAGTCGGCGTAATGTTGCGTCGTCGACCAGATCGAGAAGATCAGGTGGTAGGGATCGCACTTGACGATCTTGCCGGCCTTGGCCCAGGCACGGATGACCGCGGCCTTCTCGTCGACCAGTTCCTTCAGCGGCCCCTTCAGCTCATCCTCGATATGCGGCGCGCCCTGCAGCACCTCATTGGCAAACAGCCGGCTCTCGCGCGGAAAATCCCGCGCCATCTCAAGCTTGCGGCGGATATAGCCGCGGATCTCGCTCTCGGGATTGCCTTGCGCATTGAAAGCGCGCAGCGGCTCGAGCCAGGTGAACAGCACGCGGTCGATCAGCGCCCGGTGCATCGCTTCCTTGGTGCGGAAATAATAGAGCAGATTGGGCTTCGACATGCCCGCCACTTCTGCGATCTGGTCGATCGTCGAGCCGCGAAAACCGCTCACCGAAAACACATCGAGCGCCGCTTCCAGAATCTGTTCTTCTTTCTCCTCCTGGATGCGGGTGCGCCGCTGTGTTTTCGCAGCTCTCGGTATCGCCATGTCGCTAATTTTTCTCTTTCAAATTCAACTATTTCAGTCAACTTTAAACTTCGGCGATCCGCTGCCGAAAAACCGGGCATATGCCCTGAATTTTGTCTGTATTTTTCCTGATTTTCGCCTTGAGCCCGACGCCGGAAGTTGTAATGTTTACCAGTCGGTCAAATTATCCGTCAGAAGCAAATCAAAGGCAACTGACGATTTTCAGACGCCAATAAAACAAACAAAGGCGCTGAAATTGACCCCGGGAACAAGCGGACATGCTGACGCATGCCGCATAAAACTGGTGAGGAATACGGATATGGTGGCAGCACCAGGCGAGAACATGCGCGTCAACGGGGACCGTCTCTGGGACAGTCTCATGGACATGGCGAAGATCGGCCCGGGGATCGCGGGCGGCAACAACCGCCAGACGCTGACCGACGCCGATGCCGAAGGCCGCAGCCTCTTCAAGACATGGTGCGACGCCGCGGGCATGACCATGGGCGTAGACAAGATGGGCACGATGTTCGCGACCCGCCCCGGCACCGACCCCGACGCACTCCCCGTCTATGTCGGCTCGCATCTGGATACACAGCCGACCGGCGGCAAGTATGACGGCGTGCTCGGTGTGCTCGCCGCGCTTGAGGTCGTGCGCACGATGAACGACTTGGGGCTGAAGACCAAGCACCCGATCGTCGTCACCAACTGGGCCAACGAGGAAGGCGCCCGCTTCGCCCCCGCCATGCTCGCCTCCGGCGTCTTCGCCGGCGTCCACGACATCGACTACGCCTATTCCCGCAAGGATCCCGAGGGTAAGACCTATGGCGACGAGCTGAAGCGGATCGGCTGGCTGGGCGAGGAAGAGGTCGGCGCTCGAAAGATGCACGCCTATTTCGAATATCACATCGAGCAAGGCCCGATCCTCGAAGCCGAAAACAAGCAGATCGGCGTCGTCACCCACTGCCAAGGCCTCTGGTGGCTGGAGTTCACGCTGACAGGCCGCGAAGCCCACACCGGCTCCACCCCGATGAACCTGCGCGTCAACGCCGGGCTCGCAATGTCGCGCATCATGGAAATGGTGCAGGGCGTGGCGATGGGCGAACAGCCGGGCGCCGTCGGTGGCGTCGGTCAGGTCTTCTTCTCGCCGAACTCGCGCAACGTGCTTCCCGGCAAGGTCGTCTTCACCGTCGACATCCGCACTCCCGATCAGACCAAGCTCGACCGCATGCGCGCAAAGATCGAGGCCGAGGCCGCGAAGATCTGCGAAGCTCTTGGTGTCGGCTGCTCGGTCGAGGCCGTCGGCCATTTCGACCCCGTCACCTTCGACCCGAAGCTGGTGGATGCAGTCCGCAACGCCGCCGATCGGCTCGGCTACAGCCACATGAACATCATCTCCGGCGCCGGCCACGACGCCTGCTGGGCGGCGAAGGTGGCGCCCGCAACCATGGTCATGTGCCCCTGCGTCGGAGGCCTCAGCCACAACGAGGCGGAGGATATTTCAAAGGAATGGGCCTCAGCCGGCGCGGATGTTTTGTTCCACGCGGTGGTGGAGACGGCGGAGATTGTCGGATGACCATGCAGCCGCTATATTTGATACCGGCTGAACTCGCGGAGACCATTGCATGTCTTCCTCTACAGAAAACCTCGTCCTTGAACATCTGCGCGCGATTCGCGCCACGCAGGATCGTCATTCCGACGACCTCATCGAGATCAAGGAGCGGCTTGGTTTTCTCGAACAGCAATATGCGAGCATCTCACGGCGCGTCGATCGCATCGATGAACGCCTTGAGCGCGTCGAGCGCAGGCTCGATCTCGTCGAGACCTGAACCAGCCTTCAACGAGCATTTTCCGGAAGGCGTATTTCATATTCATTAGACTGCTGGACACGGCGCGACGGCACCGTGAACGGTGCCCCGTCTCATAAAAACAGGGAACCCGACCAATGAGCACAGTCATCAAGAACGGCACCATCGTCACCGCCGACCTGACCTACAAGGCGGATGTGAAGGTCGATGGCGGCAAGATCGTCGAGATCGGGCCCAACCTCTCCGGAACAGAGACGCTCGACGCCACCGGCTGCTACATCATGCCCGGCGGCATCGATCCGCACACCCATCTCGAAATGCCCTTCATGGGCACCTATTCATCCGACGATTTCGACAGCGGCACACGCGCGGCCCTTGCCGGCGGCACGACGATGGTGGTGGACTTCGCGCTCCCCGCCCCCGGCCAGTCGCTGCTCGAAGCGCTAACGATGTGGGACAACAAGTCCACGCGCGCCAATTGCGACTATTCCTTCCACATGGCGATCACCTGGTGGAGCGAGCAGGTCTTCAACGAGATGAAGACGATCGTAGAGGACAAGGGCATCAACACCTTCAAGCATTTCATGGCCTACAAGGGTTCGCTGATGGTGAACGACGACGAGATGTTCGCCTCCTTCCAGCGCTGCGCCGAACTTGGCGCGCTGCCGCTCGTCCACGCCGAAAACGGCGACGTCGTCGCCTCCATGTCGGCGAAGCTGCTGGCCGAAGGCAACAACGGCCCCGAGGCCCACGCCTATTCCCGCCCC
Source organism: Rhizobium sp. 16-449-1b (assembly GCF_017741935.1). Classification (GTDB taxonomy): domain Bacteria; phylum Pseudomonadota; class Alphaproteobacteria; order Rhizobiales; family Rhizobiaceae; genus Rhizobium. Next base: position 30,601 of record NZ_JAGHMH010000016.1, read on the forward strand.
GCCGAAGTCGAGGGCGAGGCCACCAACCGCGCCATCATGATCGCCGACATGGCCGGCTGCCCCGTCTATATCGTCCACACCTCCTGCGAACAGGCCCACGAAGCCATCCGCCGCGCCCGCCAGAAGGGCATCCGCGCCTATGGCGAGCCGCTGATCCAGCACCTGACGCTCGACGAAACCGAATATTTCGACAAGGACTGGGATCACGCCGCCCGCCGCGTCATGTCGCCCCCCTTCCGCAACAAGCAGCACCAGGACTCACTCTGGGCCGGCCTCGCATCCGGCTCGCTGCAGGTCGTCGCGACCGACCACTGCGCATTTACCACCGACCAGAAGCGCTACGGCGTCGGCGATTTCACCAAGATCCCGAATGGTACCGGCGGCCTGCAGGACCGCATGCCGATGCTCTGGACCTACGGCGTCAACACCGGCCGCCTGACGATGAACGAATTCGTCGCCGTCACCTCGACGAACATCGCCAAGATCCTCAACATCTACCCCCGCAAGGGCGCCATCCTCGTCGGCGCCGATGCCGACCTCGTGGTCTGGGACCCGAAGCGCTCCAAGACGATTTCGGCGAAGACCCAGCAGTCGGCAATCGACTACAACGTCTTCGAGGGCAAGCAAGTCACGGGCCTGCCGCGCTACACGCTGAGCCGCGGCGTTGTCGTGGTCGAAGAGGAGACGATGAAGACCCGCGAGGGCCATGGCGAGTTCGTCAAGCGCGAACCGGTGACGGCTGTTTCGAAAGCGCTCTCGACCTGGAAGGAAATCACCGCGCCGCGCAAGGTCGAACGATCAGGCATTCCGGCAAGCGGGGTGTGATCGATGGCGCGCGGCAGGCTGGTTCTTACTCTCGTTTCGCTGGCCGCGCTGACCTCCGCGGCAAGCGCCGACACCTTGCCGATCAAGGGGAGCTACGGCAACAAGGATGGATGCGCCTATGCAAAGTCGGGCGAATCCACCGGCTCGGAAAATTTCTTCCTGCTGACATCGGAAGCCATCACCACGGCGGCCTCCGCCTGCACCATCGAGAAGGTGCTGAAGACCGAGGGCAAGAACTTCACCGCCAAGGTCTCCTGCGAGGCCGAAGGCGAAGAAGCGGCAAGCGAGGACACGGCAAAGATCACCTATGGCCCGAAGGGCTACACGATCGGCTTCACCTCGGATGCCGGCATAAAGTGGGGGCCGCTGCCGCTATGCAAGTGACATCACACCAGCACGTTCCCATCCAGCTCCGGCAAGAGCACGACGCTCTCCTGCTCGTTGGGATCGGTACGCGCGATGATCGCCGTGCAGGGTGTGCTGCTGAGATTGGCCGGCAGGTGCGGGACCCCGGCGGGGATGTAGAACAGCTCGCCGGCATGCACGACGACATGGTGCTCAAGGTCGTCGCCATACCAGGTGTGCGCCTCGCCCGACAGCATGTAGATCGCCGTCTCATGCGCCTCGTGAAGATGCGCCTTGGCGCGCACGCCGGGCGGAATAGTCAGAAGATGCATGCAGATGCCCTTGGCGCCGACCGTCTCGGCGGCGATGCCCTGGAAATAGCTCAGCCCCTGCTTTCCGTCGTAGGAATGGTCGGGGCGCACGATATGGCAGGTCGGTTTTGATGTCGCATCCATCGTCGTCCTCCTCAAAGCTTGCCGGCGCGGCCAAAACCGCCGCCCATGATATCACGCAAACCGCCGCCGCGCGGGGAAAACAGGATCGATCCGCATTGACGCAAGCTGCCTCCGTCGTATCCGCCAAGGATCTGTGTCTCACCTACCAGGCCAATGACGCGCCGGTGCATGCGCTGAGCAACGTCAACCTCGATGTCCGCAAGGGTGACTTCGTCTCCTTCATCGGCCCATCCGGCTGTGGCAAGACCACCTTCCTGCGCGTCATCGCCGATCTTGAGAAGAAGACCTCGGGCGATATCACAGTCAACGGCATGACGCCGGAGGAAGCCCGCAAGGCCCGCGCCTACGGCTATGTCTTCCAGGCGCCGGCGCTTTACCCCTGGCGCACCATCGACAAGAACATCGCGCTGCCGCTCGAGATCATGAACTACCCGGCCGATGAGAGGCAGAAGCGCATCGCCGAGGCGCTCGATCTCGTGGGTCTCACCGGCTTCGAGAAGAAGTTTCCCTGGCAACTCTCCGGCGGCATGCAGCAGCGCGCCTCGATCGCCCGCGCGCTCGCCTTCGACGCCGACCTGCTCCTGATGGACGAGCCCTTCGGCGCGCTGGACGAAATCGTCCGCGACCACCTGAACGAGGAACTGCTGAAGCTCTGGGCGCGCACCAACAAGACCATCTGCTTCGTCACCCATTCGATCCCCGAAGCGGTCTATCTGTCCACCAAGATCGTCGTCATGTCCCCCCGCCCCGGCCGCGTCACCGACATCATCGACTCGCCACTGCCCCGCGAACGGCCGCTCGACATCCGCGAGAGCCCGGAGTTCCTCGAGATCGCTCACCGCGTGCGGGATGGGCTGAGAGCGGGGCATAGTTATGAGCATTAGAGGCCGGCATTCCGTGGCTACCCCCCTCTGCCCTGCCGGGCATCTCCCCCACAAGGGGGGAGATTGGCTGGGCGTGACCGCTCGCTCCACTCTCATTGTTTGGGGATGCCGTCGCAACGAGTCGATCTCCCCCCTTGTGGGGGAGATGCCCGGCAGGACAGAGGGGGGTAACCCACGGCACACCCTCGCCAATGCGAGGCAAGCCGCATGACCCCCGACACCCTCAAAGACAAAATCATCCCCGTCACCACCATCCTGGCCGCCCTCGTCGCCATCTGGTACGTCGCGGCCATCCTGATGAACGCCTCCTTCCAGCGCGACATGGACACCCGCGCCAACGCCACGCCGACGACGATGGAGTTCATCGAGAAAACCCTCTCGCAGCCCAAACCCCTCCTGCCCGCCCCGCATCAGGTTGCCCAAAACGTCTTCGAGAACACCTTCCTGCGCAAGCTGACCAGCAACCGCAGCCTCGTCTATCACTCGGGCGTCACCCTCTCCTCCACCGTGCTCGGCTTCACGCTCGGCACCCTGCTCGGCATCCTGATCGCCGTCGGCATCGTCCATATCAAGGCGCTCGACCGCAGCTTGATGCCGTGGATCATCACCTCGCAGACCATCCCGATCCTGGCAATCGCGCCGATGGTGATCGTCGTGCTCGGTGCGATCAACATCACCGGCCTGATCCCCAAGGCGCTGATCTCGACCTATCTCTCCTTCTTCCCCGTCACCGTCGGCATGGTGAAGGGCCTGCGCTCGCCCGAGGTCATGCTGCTCGACCTGATGCGCACCTATAATTCTTCCCCCGCCCAGACCTTCTGGAAACTGCGCGTGCCGGCCTCCGTGCCCTATCTCTTCACCTCCATGAAGGTGGCGATCGCGGCCAGCCTCGTCGGCGCCATCGTCGGCGAGCTGCCGACGGGAGCGGTGGCTGGCATCGGCTCCAAGCTGCTTGCCGGCTCCTATTACAGCCAGACTATCGACATCTGGGCGGCGCTGATCGCCGGCTCGCTGCTGGCGGCACTACTGATCATGGTCGTCAGCATCGCCGCCAAGATCGTCGATCGCGCCATGGGCGGGAGGTCGGCATGAAGAACGCATCCTGGCAGGCAATCGTCGCCCTCCTCCTCACCATCGCGGCCGCGGCAACGCTGCCGCTGTTTTTCGCCACATCGGGCAAGCCACCATCGACAGGCATGACGGCGATCACCTTTATCCTGATCGCGGCATCCGCCCTCATCTCCCTGCTGCCGCAATCGAAGACCAGCCGCGCGACGGTGCTCTTCATCGGTGCCCATGGCGGCGCCTGGCTGCTGCTGTCGAGCCTTAGCGGAAACGAAGGCTACGCGGCAAAACCCTTCTTCCTGCTGATGACGGCCTGCTGGCTGCTTGCCTGGCGCACCGTCAGCGAAATCGTCGAGATCAGGACCAGCTCGCGCGCCGACGATACCGCGCTTCGGCTGCTGGTGCCGGCCATCTTCGGCGCCTGGATCCTGATCCTCTGGGAAACCGCCACGCGCGGCGCCGGCATCCCCTTCGTCCTCCTGCCGCCGCCGAGCGCGATTGCGGCGCGCATCGTCGGGTCGCTCCCGATCCTCGGCGATGATGTCAGGCAGACGATCTTCAAGGCCGTCCTCGCGGGTTATGTCATCGGTTGCGGCGCCGGCTTCGTCGTCGCCATCCTTGCCGATCGCGTCGCCTTCCTGCGCCGTGGCCTGCTGCCGATCGGCAACATGGTCTCGGCGCTGCCGATGATCGGCGTCGCCCCGATCATGGTCATGTGGTTCGGCTTCGACTGGCAGTCCAAGGCCGCCGTCGTCGTCATCATGACCTTCTTCCCGATGCTGGTGAACACCGTCGCCGGCCTTGCCGCATCCGGTCCGATGGAGCGCGACCTGATGCAGACCTACGCCTCCAGCTACTGGCAGACGCTGCTCAAACTCCGTCTTCCGGCGGCCATGCCTTTCATTTTCAATGCATTGAAGATCAACTCGACGCTGGCGCTGATCGGTGCCATCGTCGCGGAGTTCTTCGGTACGCCGATCGTCGGCATGGGCTTCCGCATCTCCACCGAGATCGGCCGCATGAATGTCGACATGGTCTGGGCCGAAATCGCCGTTGCGGCGCTGGCAGGCTCGATCTTCTATGGCGTCGTCGCCCTCGCTGAGCGGGCGGTGACGTTCTGGCATCCGTCTATCCGTGGTGGCTAGGCGTCGCTTATTCCCGACACTGGGGTCGGGCGTAAAGAAAGAAAAAGGGAACAAGAAAATGAAAAAACTGGTTCTTGCAATGATGGCGAGCGCCATGGCGATGGCGGCAAGCCACGCGACGGCCGCCGACAAGGTGACGCTTCAGCTGAAGTGGGTCGCCCAGTCGCAGTTCGCCGGCTATTACGTCGCCAAGGAGAAGGGTTACTACGAGGAAGAAGGCCTCGACGTCGACATCAAGCCGGGCGGGCCTGATATCGCGCCCGAGCAGGTGATCGCCGGCGGCGGCGCCGACGTGATCGTCGACTGGATGGGTGGCGCGCTGGTTGCCCGCGAAAAAGGCGTTCCGCTCGTCAACATCGCCCAGCCTTTCCAGAAGTCCGGCATGGAACTGATCTGCCGCAAGGACGGCCCGATCAAGACCGAAGCCGACTTCAAGGGCCACACGCTCGGCGTCTGGTTCTTCGGCAACGAATATCCGTTCTTCGCCTGGATGAACAAGATCGGCCTGAAGACCGATGGCGGCAAGGACGGTGTGACCGTGCTGAAGCAGAGCTTCGACGTGCAGCCGCTCCTGCAGAAGCAGGCCGATTGCATCTCCGTCATGACCTATAACGAATACTGGCAGGCGATCGATGCCGGCTTCAAGCCGGAGGAACTGACGGTCTTCAACTATACCGCCATGGGCAACGACCTGCTCGAGGACGGCCTTTACGCCAACGAGGAGAAGCTGAAGGACCCGGCCTTCAAGGAAAAGATGGCCAAGTTCGTCAAGGCCTCGATGAAGGGCTGGAAGTACGCCGTCGAGAACCCCGACGATGCAGCCGAGATCGTCGTCGATGCCGGTGGTCAGGACGAAAACCACCAGAAGCGGATGATGAGCGAAGTGGCCAAGCTGATCGGCGACGGCACCGGCAAGCTCGACACCACGCTCTACGACCGCACTGCCAAGGCTCTGCTGGACCAGAAGATCATCAGCAAGGAACCGACGGGCGCCTGGACGCACGACATCACCGACGCGGCCGCCAAGTAAGAAGCGGCGACCAAGTCGCATCAATGAACGAGGAACGCGCGGGCTTGCACCGCGCGTTTCTCATTTAAGTCACAAAAAATTCGTGGCGTTGTCGGATCGGCGTCGGCTGGCGCGTCATAGGAATGACGGAATTGCGGATCAACAAACCGAATGCCGGCATCACGGGATGGTGATTGATCTCGGCCGCCGAGATTACTAATGTGCGCCGCGAGGAATTATTTTCCGCCGGGCTTGTGCGTGGGGCAAAACGATACCACGTACATGTCGGATTTGCCGGACGAGGGTCATCTTACGGAGTAAGAGACGGCAATGATGCGGGAATATTTCTGAGCTTGCACTTACGGGAGAAGGCCTTCGCGAGCTGAGGACAAGGCGCGAGTTTGGCCAACCTTTTTTAAAGACTGGACAAAGACGCATGGTACGCATGACGCCTAAAGCTCTACGCGCCTCCACCCTGATCGCGGCTGCTTTTGCCGCATCGGTCGCTTTCGCGCAGGAAAACCAGCCGCCCAAGGCACAGCAGAACCTGCCCGTGATCGTGGTCACGACATCAGCCAAGCGCGCGCTGGTCGATCGCGTCATCGGCACAGGCACGATCCGCCCGATCGAGGAAGTTTATATCCAGCCGCAGGTCGAGGGTCTCTCCATCCGCGCGCTCAACGTCGATGTCGGCGACAAGGTTACGGCCGACAGCACGATTGCGACGCTGAACGATGATGCGCTGGTGCTGCAGAAGGCGCAGATGATGGCGACCAAGGCCAAGGGCGAGGCAAGTCTCGCCCAGCTGCGCGCCCAGCTGGTCGAGGCCAAGGCCAATGCCGAGCAGGCCCGCCTGCAGCAGTCACGCGCCGACGAGATGGGCAAGAAGGGAACGGTCTCCACCGCCCAGGTCGAGCAGGCAGACGCCACCGCTGCGACCGCCAATGCGCGCGTCTCCTCGGCGGAACAGGCAATCGAGGTGGCGATCGCCGACCTGAAGGTGATCGACAGCCAGATCGCCGATGCCGACCTGAAGCTGGCGCGCACGGACGTGAAGACGCCTGTGTCAGGTGTGATCTCGGCCAAGAACGCCCGCATCGGCGCCATTGCCGCCGGCACCGGCGAGCCGATGTTCACCGTCATCAAGGATAGCGCCATCGAGCTCGTCGCCGAGCTGTCGGAAACCGATATCCAGAAGATCAAGGTCGGCCAGCGCGCCATCGTCACGCTGTCGGGCAACCGCACGAAGATCGAAGGCAAGGTCAGGATCGTCTCACCGACGGTCGATCAGTCCACACGCCTCGGCCTCGTGCACATCTATATCGACGACGAGAGTGCTGCCCGCTCCGGCATGTATGCCAGCGCCGACATCATCGTCGCCGAAAAGAACGACATCGCCCTGCCGCTGTCGGCGGTCACCACAGGCCGTAACGGCTCCACCGCCCGCAAGGTCGAGGATGGCGTCGTCAAGCAGGTGAAAGTGACGACAGGCATCCAGGATGGCGGCTTCGTCGAGATCTCCGAAGGCCTGAAGGAAGGCGACACCGTCGTCGCCAAGGCCGGCGCCTTCGTTCGCGACGGCGACAAGATCACCCCTGTCACCGAAGCCGTTTCGGCACAATCGAACTGACCGAGGCCACTCCATGAATTTCTCCGCATGGTCGATCCGAAATCCGATTGCGCCGCTGCTCGCCTTCGCGCTGCTGGTGTTCGTGGGCATCCAGGCCTTCTACAAGCTGCCGATCACCCGCTTCCCGAATATCGACGTTCCCGTCGTCTCCATCAGCGTCACGCAGAGCGGCGCCTCGCCGGCCGAGCTCGAAATGCAGGTGACGAAGGAGGTCGAGGACGCGGTCGCATCCATCAGCGGCATCGATGAAATCCAGTCGACGGTCACCGACGGCCTGTCGCAGACGGTCGTCGTCTTCCGCATCGAGAAGCCGACTGCCGAAGCCGTTCAGGATACCAAGGACGCCGTCGACAAGATCCGCAGCGACCTGCCCGCCGGCATCGAGGAACCGATCGTCACCAAGGTCGATGTCGAAGGACAGGCGATCCAGACTTTTGCCGTCTCCTCCCCCAACATGACGCTCGAGGAGCTGTCCTGGTTCGTCGACGACACCGTCAAGCGCGCCCTCCAGGGCCAGCCCGGCATCGGCCGCATCGATCGCTATGGCGGCGCCGACCGCGAAGTGCGCGTCTCGCTCGATCCCGGCAAGCTCGACGCCTACGGCATCACCGCCGCCGACGTGAACCAGCAGCTGCGCGGCACCAACGTCAACCTCGGCTCCGGCCGCGGCCAGGTTGCCGGCAACGAGCAGACGATCCGCACGCTCGGCGACACGCGCGACGTCTCGCAACTCAACACGACCACGATCAGTCTGCCCAACGGCCGCTTCGTGAAGCTCTCCGAGCTCGGCACGATCGACGACACCTACGAGGAGCAGAAGTCCTTCTCGCGCTTCAACGGCACGCCGTCGGTCACTTTCGCCGTGTTCCGCGCCAAGGGCGCCAGCGAAGTCTCGGTTGCAGAAACCGTGTCGGAAAGCCTGACGGAGATCCGCAAGGCCAATCCGAACGTCAAGATCGAGATGGTGGATGACAGCGTCTACTTCACCTACGGCAACTATGAGGCAGCCCTTCACACGCTGATCGAAGGCTCGATCCTCGCCGTCATCGTCGTCTTCCTGTTCCTGCGCAACTGGAGGGCGACGCTGATCGCCGCCGTGGCGCTGCCCTTGTCAGCCATCCCGACCTTCTGGATCATGGATATCATGGGGTTCTCGCTGAACCTCGTGAGCTTCCTGGCGCTGACGCTGGCAACAGGTATTCTCGTCGATGACGCGATCGTCGAGATCGAAAACATCGCCCGCCATATCAAGATGGGTAAGACGCCCTACAAGGCGGCGCTGGAAGCCGCTGACGAAATCGGCCTCGCCGTTATCGCCACGAGCTTCACCATCATCGCCGTCTTCGTGCCGGTGTCGTTCATGCCTGGTATCGCCGGGCAGTACTTCATCCAGTTCGGCCTGACCGTCGCCTTCTCGGTCTTCTTCTCGCTCGTCGTGGCGCGCCTCATCACACCGCTGATGGCGGCCTATCTGATGCGCGCCGAAGACGGCATGGAAGACCATCACGACAATGACGGCACGATCATGCGCGGCTATACGCGTCTGGTCACCGGCACCACGCGCAAATGGTATTGGCGCTACACCACGCTGCTCTGCGCCATCGCCTTCCTGATCGGCTCGATGATGTTGCTCAGCCGCGTACCTGGCAGCTTCATGCCGCCGGACGATTCCTCGCGCGTCGTGCTCTCCGTCGAACTGCCGCCGAACGCCACGCTCGAAGACACGGCCGCCGCATCGACCAAGGTCTACGACGCCGTGCGCGGGATCGACGGTGTGGAAAGCGTCTTCGTTCTCGGCGGCGCGTCGCCCAAGGGCGACCTCGAGCTGCGCCGCGCAACCGTGCGCATCATCCTCGGCAATATCGATCACTCGCTGCTGAAGACCCTCGTCAACAAGGGTCTCGGCGGACTGCCTGTCATCGGCAACCTGATCCCGAAGATGGAAGAACACGGCCGCACGCGTCCGCAGTGGGATGTCGAAAAGGATATCTTCGCCGCCGTGCGCGGTATCCCTGACGTGCGCATCTCCAAGGTCAACGACCGCGCCGAACGCGACCTCACCTTCAACTTCCTCTCCTCCAACGAGGACGATCTGAACGAGGCCGTCAGCCTGCTGGAATCGAAGCTGCGCGCGTCGCCGATCCTGGCGAACGTCTCTTCCGAAGGCGCCCTGCCCCGTCCGGAGCTGCAGATCCGCCCGCGCATGGCCGAAGCCTCCCGCCTCGGCATCACGCCGCAGCAGATCTCCGAGACGATCCGCGTCGCCACCATCGGTGATATCGACGCCAACCTCGCCAAGATCTCGCTCGACGACCGGCAGATCCCGATCCGCGTGCAGGCATCGCTCGATGTCCGCCGCGATCTGGCCGCCATCCGGGCGATCAAGATCAAGACAGCGAGCGGCGCCAGCGTTCCGCTCTACAGCGTCGCCGATGTCGACTATTCGGAAGGCCCGAGCTCGATCAAGCGCAACAACCGCAACCGCGTCGTCGCCATCGGCTCCGACGTGCCCTTCGGCACGGCGCTCGATACCTCGACCGCCGAGTTCAAGCGCATCGTCTCTGAAACGCAGCTGCCGAAGAGCGTGCATCTGGCCGAAAGCGGTGACGCCAAGGTTCAGGGCGAAATGGTCCAGAGTTTCGGCAATGCCATGCTGATGGGCCTGATGCTGGTTCTGGTCGTGCTGATCCTGCTCTTCAAGGACGTGATCCAGCCCTTCACCATTCTGTTCTCGCTACCGCTTGCGATCGGCGGCGTGGCACTGGCGCTGATCGTCACCCAGAACGCGCTCTCCATGCCGGTTCTGATCGGCATCCTGATGCTGATGGGCATCGTCACCAAGAACGCCATCCTGCTCGTCGATTTCGCGATCGAGATGAAGCGGCATGGGATGGAACGTGTCGAGGCCATGGTGGAAGCCGGCCGCAAGCGCGCCCGCCCGATCATCATGACCTCGATCGCCATGTCGGCGGGCATGCTGCCCTCGGCGCTCGGCGTCGGCGAAGGCGGCTCGTTCCGCTCTCCGATGGCGATCGCCGTGATCGGCGGCATCATCGTCTCGACGGTGCTCTCGCTCGTCGTCGTCCCCTCCTTCTTCCTGATCATGGACGACCTCTCCCGCCTCCTCGGCTGGCTCTTCGGCCGCCTTGTCGGCAAGAAGGACGAAGAGCAGCTGCCGCTCTCGCCCGAGGAACTCACCACCGCTGTCACCAGCCTCGACGGCCGCGTCACCGCGATCGAGAAGCCCGACGACAAGAAGGGTAAATCCGGCGGCAACGTCGTTCGCCTGCCGCCCTTCGCGGCGGAGTAATCGGATCACACGAAAAAGCCGGGGTTCGCCCCGGCTTTTGATCTCAAATGTGGCTTAAGCGGCCATTCAGACCATTTCTAGCGTATGGGTTTCTGATCCGGGTTCGCGGCAAGGAATTCGCCGAGAGCCGGATTCTCGGCGTGGCGTTGCTGCTGATCGACAATCACGAACTTGTTGCCCAACTCGACCCGAAGCAAAGTCAGAAGCTGATCCAGATCCCTATTGAAGCGGTCGCACCTGCCTTGTGTCCAGAGGCTGGGGTCCGTCGGATAAAGCGGGTTGAGGTAGCCGAGATATTCTTGGTCGAGACGGCTGATGATCGAATGAACGTTGCGCGGCAGAAAGATTCGAGGAGGTTCTGAAACATCCCCCTCAGGGTTATAGTAGGTCGCATCAAGCGGACCATCGCCCAAAGTGGATCGTGTAGCCTCATCACCTGCCCAAAGGCAGCCGCCGGCTCCGAAATCAAAGAAGAATCGCAGTGTGCCCTTTGTCATGGCGCGAATAGCCATGTTTCATGAAATGTCCGCAAGTGGCGCATGGCTGCGACCTCAGGCTTTCTTGTTTCTTGCTCCCACTTGATGCAGATCAACTTTCACCGCAACCATTCCGGCTAGTTTAAGCGCATGGCAGGCGCGGCCTGCGACCGACGAATGTGGAGAAAGAGATGACGACGGGCTTGAAACTGAGCAATGTGCATAAGGCCATGCTTGGCGAAACCATTCTTTTTTCCGGCCTCAACCGGGATGAGCGCAACGCGCTTCTCGCTTGCGCGACCATCGTACGCTACCAGACGCATGACATGCTGTTTCATCAGGGCGAACGGGGCGAGTATTTCTATTGCGTGCTGACGGGCTTCGCCCGGCTCTATCGCCTCGGCGGCGACAATCAGGAAGGCGACATCCGCATCTGCGAGCCGGGTGACAGCTTCGCCGAATGCCTGGTCACGGATGGCGGCGATTATCGCTATGGCGCCCAGGCCATGGAGCACTCGATCTTCGCCCGCTTCAATCTCGAACAGGTCCGGGCGCTGGTCGAACACCGACCGCATATCGGTATCGCCATCATGCGCAGCCTCTCGCAGCACCTGCTATCGACGATCGATTGCCTGGCGAGCGACCGCATGCAGACCGCACCCCAGCGCGTCGCGACCTATCTGCTCACCCATTGCAAACCGGAAGGTCTTGCGGCGAAGATGCGGCTTCCCTTCCAGAAGAGCCTCTTGGCGCGCAAGCTCGGGCTGGCGCCCGAGGCGCTCTCCCGCGCCTTCTCGTCGCTGCGCGCCGCCGGCGTTACCGTCAGCGGCCGCTCGATCGAGATCAGCAATCTCAACGTCTTGAAGACGATCCCGGCGATTACAAGCCGCCATGCACCTTGAGGAAATCGACGATGGCGCCGATGCCGTCGCCGCGCTTCATGTCTGAGAACACGAAGGGGCGCGTATCGCGCATGCGCGTCGCGTCGCGATCCATCACGTCGAGATCGGCGCCGACATAAGGCGCGAGGTCCTTCTTGTTGATGACGAGAAGGTCCGACTTGGTGATCCCGGGCCCGCCCTTGCGCGGGATTTCCTCGCCTTGGCAGACAGAGATCACATAGATGGTGATATCTGCGAGATCGGGCGAGAAGGTCGCGGCCAGATTGTCGCCGCCCGATTCGATGAAGACCACGTCGAGATCGGGAATGCGCTCGTTGAGGCCGGCAATGGCCTGCAGGTTGATCGTCGCGTCTTCACGAATGGCCGTGTGCGGGCAGCCGCCCGTTTCCACGCCGACGATGCGCTCCGATGGCAGCGCCTGCATGCGCATCAGCGCTTCTGCATCCTCGGTCGTGTAGATATCGTTGGTGACGACAGCGACCGAATATTGGTCGCGCATCGCCTTGCAGAGCTTTTCCGTCAGCGCCGTCTTGCCCGAGCCGACCGGTCCACCGATGCCAACCCGCAGAGGTCCATTTCCTGATTTCATATCGTGCACTCCAATCGAGAATAATCATAGCGCGTCAACCGCAAGGCGGCCACCGGCAAATGGCGCAGATCGTTAGCGACAAGCGCCGTTGTCACGACCGAAAGAGCCGCGTCGATTGCGTCTCGTGCCGTAGCGAAACGATATCGGCCTGCACCGTCGCCGAGCCTAACTCATCGAGCGTCGAGCCCGCCGCCCGCCGCGCAAGCAAAGCGATATCCCCTTCCCGCGCCGCCATGATCGCGACACCATCCTTCTGGCCGGCAACGCCGAGCCGGATACCGGCGGAGATGGCCTGCGAGACATAGGCATGCAAGAAAGCGGCAACCGCCTTTTCGGCACTGATCCCATGCGCACCGGACACGGCGCCGACGGCAATAGGATAAGCCACATGTTTCGGCAGCCGTGCGAACACCTCATCAGGCCATGCGCCGGCCGCCGACAGGAAAGCGTCGCCGAGCAGCATCGTCTCCTGATGCCGCTCGCGCGATCCCGCCAATGCCTCGGCAAGCTCGGCCACCTGAGACAGCGCAGAGGCGTCGCCATGCACCCCGTTGCTCTCGGCAAGTAGCACGACATCATTCCAGACGGCGCCGTGATCCATCATGGCACCAAGCCAATCGCTGAGCGACGCGGCATCATGCACGAGCCCGTCATGCACGGCGCGCTCCAGCCCGCCCGAATAGGCGAACGAGCCCACCGGAAAGGCCGGCGAAAGCCATGCCATCAACCGCAGCAGCGCCTGAAGATCACCGTTCTCGGTCATGGCTCAGTCGTGCGAATGGTTGTGCCCATGATCATGTCCATGGTCGTGCCCGTGGCCATGATCGTGTCCATGCGAATGGCTGCCATGGGAATGATAGGCGCCCCGCGCCGGCTGGAACGGCTCGGTGACATCCGAGACCGTCGCGCCCAGCCCTTCGAGCATGGCGCGGATGACATGGTCGCGCAGGATCAGGATACGCTGTTCCTCGATCTGCGCACCCAGATGCCGGTTGCCCAGATGCCAGGCGAGCTCGATCAGATGCAGGCGATCGCGGGCCTTGATCTCGAACAGCTTCTCGTCGGCGGCAACGATCTCCACCAGCTCGCCATCGCCGAGCACCAGCATGTCGCCATTGGCGAACAGCACCGGCTCCTTGAGGTCAAGCATGACCATCTCGCCATTGTCGAGATGCAGCAGCTTGCGCCGGAGATGCCTCAGATCATGCGGCAGCACGACCTTGTGCGTGGGGTGGGAAGACGGCGTGCCGGCCGGCAGATAGGAGGTGATGTACTGCATGATGTGTCCATTCCGGTTCAGGCGAGGAGCATGCAAAATCGGCTGGAACCGCGCAAGGGTCAAAACGCCGATTTGCGCACTATACGCGTGTCGTTGCATCGCTTTAGTGAATGGCGGACGACCTGCCGTCGACATTGGTTTCATCCTGGCTGAGACGCATGCGGCGCTGCAGGCCCTCGTCCTCGTGCACGACGCGATTGCGGCCGAGCGTCTTCGCCAGATAGAGCGCCTTGTCGGCGGCGGTGTAGGCCGCCTGCCTGCTTCGTCCATCAAAGAGCTCCGCGATGCCGGCCGACATCGTGACATTGAAAGTACAGCCATCGAGCGCGATCGTCCGTTCGGCAAGCCGGTTGCAGGCCGCCCGGATCTGCGCCACTCGCTCCTCCTTGAGCGGCGCAATGACGACAACCCCGAACTCCTCGCCGCCAAGTCGCGCGACAGTCGATTCCTCGCTGAAGGCCGCCGACAGCTCCGCCGCGACGGCAACGATGACAGCATCGCCGCAGGCATGCCCGTAGCGATCGTTGACAGCCTTGAAGCGGTCCACGTCGAAGATCGCCAGACAAGCGGGCTCATCGACATCATCGAGCGCCTCGGTAAATGCCCGTCGGTTCAGGAGGCCGGACAGCATGTCGGTACGGCTCAGCTGCTCGAACTCGGCGCGCGAGACGCTGAGCTGATGCATGGCATAGCCCGCGACCAGGGCGAGTACGCCGGAGACGATCCCCCCGATCACCCAGGACAGCGCCACGCCATAGATCACGGCATGCTCCAGCGAGACGGGCAGCACACCGGCCCAATCGAGCGGCAACAACAGCACCGAGATACCAAGCGACGAGAGCATCACCGCGGCGAAACTCATCTTCAGCGCATAGGTGTAAATCGTCAGGCGATTCCTGAAATCGCCGAGCTCCGCCTCGAGTAAAATATGCATCCGAATCGACCTTTTTGCCCTCGCCCAAGTCTATTGATGAGACACGAACCGCTGCCGGGGTCTTAAGGGAATCGCTAGGATTTTAACGAGTTTTGTAAATTGTTCGTGCGCTGCACAATGGATCGAAACGCGACGAAAATGGCTTTGGAAAAGGTCGCGAGGCTGCGCACCTAATGAATTGATAAATAACACTTTTCAGGATTTCGTCGGCCGCCGCGTCCCATTTCGGACGCAACGCCCCATGGTGGAACAGGGCACAATCGTGATACAACTTTAAGAATGCATTGCTAAACGTGTAGTCAGAAGTTGGCCGGCACCGTGGCGCCGGCCATTAAAGGTCATCAATACATGAAATAGCGCTGCGCCATCGGCAGCGAGGTCGCCGGTTCGCAGGTCAGCAGCTCGCCGTCGGCGCGTACCTCGTAGGTCTCCGGATCGACCTCGATATGGGGCGTCAGGCTGTTATGGATCATCGACGCCTTGGAGATGCCGCCGCGCGTGTTCTTGATGGCGACAAGGTCCTTGGCGACGCCGAGGCGCCCCTTCAGGCCGGCGTCGAGCGACGCCTGCGAAACGAACGTGACCGACGAGTTGGTGCGCAGCTTACCGTAGGCGGCAAACATCGGGCGATAGTGCATCGGCTGTGGCGTCGGGATCGAGGCGTTTGGATCACCCATCGGGGCCGCCGCGATCGAGCCGGCGAGCAGCACCATCTCCGGCTTCACGCCGAAGAAGGCCGGGTTCCAGAGCACGAGGTCAGCGCGCTTGCCGACTTCGATCGAGCCGATCTCATGGCTGACCCCTTGCGCGATCGCCGGGTTGATCGTGTACTTGGCGATATAGCGGCGGACGCGGAAGTTGTCGTTGTCGCCCGTCTCCTCCTTCAGCGGACCGCGCTGGCGCTTCATCTTGTCGGCCGTCTGCCAGGTGCGGATCGCCACTTCGCCGACGCGGCCCATGGCCTGGCTGTCGGACGAGATGATCGAGAAGGCGCCGATATCGTGCAGGATGTCTTCGGCCGCGATCGTCTCCTTGCGGATGCGGCTTTCGGCGAACGCGATATCCTCGGGGATCGACGGCGACAAATGGTGGCAGACCATCAGCATGTCGAGATGCTCGGCGACAGTGTTGACCGTATACGGCCGCGTCGGGTTGGTCGAAGACGGAATGACGTTCGACTGGCCGCAGATCTTGATGATATCGGGCGCGTGGCCACCGCCCGCCCCTTCCGTGTGGAAGGCGTGGATGGTGCGGCCCTTGAGCGCCCCGATCGTATCCTCGACGAAGCCGCTCTCGTTCAGCGTGTCCGTGTGGATCATCACCTGGATATCGTATTCGTCGGCAACCGAAAGGCAGCAGTCGATCGCAGCCGGCGTCGTGCCCCAGTCCTCGTGCAGCTTAAGAGACGACGCGCCGGCGAGCACCATCTCCTCGAGCGCGGCCGGCAGCGAGGCATTGCCCTTGCCCGCCAGCGCGAGGTTCATCGGGAAGCCGTCGAAGCTTTCGATCATCCGCTCGATATGCCAGGCGCCGGTGCAGGTGGTGGCGAGCGTGCCGTGCGCCGGGCCAGAGCCGCCGCCGAGCATGCAGGTGATGCCGGACATCAGCGCTTCCTCGATCTGCTGCGGGCAGATGTAGTGGATATGCGCGTCCATGCCGCCGGCAGTGATGATCTTGCCCTCGCCGGCGATCGCCTCGGTGGATGGACCGACGATGATGTTGACACCCGGCTGCGTATCCGGATTGCCGGCCTTGCCTATGGCGTGAATGCGACCGTTCTTCAGCCCGATATCGGCCTTGACGATGCCGGTGTGGTCGATGATCACGACGTTGGTGATGACGGTATCGACCGCGCCCTGTGCCCGCGTCGCCTGGCTCTGCCCCATGCCGTCGCGGATGACCTTGCCGCCGCCGAACTTCACCTCTTCGCCGTAGGTGGTAAAATCCTTCTCGATCTCGATGAAGAGCTCGGTGTCGGCAAGCCGCACCTTGTCGCCGGTGGTCGGGCCGAACATGCCGGCATAGGCGGCGCGGGAAATCTTGTAGGGCATGGGTCAGGCTCCTTGGGAGGACGAACGGGATGCGGACGGATAAAACCGCGTGACGCGGCCGGCGGCGACGTAAGCGTCGACGAGCTGCCTTTCGGCAGCGAAGGGATGCCACTCCCAGCCTTGATGGCCGAAGCCGACAAGCGCGATCGGGGCATCGGGAAATCGGTTCATGACCTCGGCGATCACGATCATGCCGCTGCTCGGCACGACGTAAGGCGCGGGGTCAAATGCGGCCAGCGCCTGGTCGACGCCATCATGAATCACTTTGTCAACGACCACATGCACCTTGCCAGAGTCCCTGCAGAAGCTGCTGAATTGACTCGTATAGTCGTCGCAGAAATCGTCGAGCTCTGGATGCGATATGGCAAGCAGGCCCTTGAGCGCCGCGAATTTTTCCGGATCGCGAACGCTCCAGATCTCGGCAGCCTCGACCACGGCGGGATGCGCGCGCCACGCTTCAGAAGACAGCATCGCCTTGGCGGGACGGCCGGTGTTGCAGACGGCGACGACGTCGGTGCGGCCGGGGCTCGCCTCATAGGATCGGCATTCGTTGAACCGGATGACGAAGCGTGCTGCAGCCACTGCCGCGGCCCCTTCCGCACCGATCTCACCATTGCCGACGATCATGATGCTCTCTGTCACCTCAGTTGCTCATCGCGTCTTCGAGTGTCTTCAGCTCCTTGGTCCTGGCATCGGTCACGTTGGCGATGCAGCCGGCAACCAGCATCGGCTCCATCGTGCCGCCACGCGCCTGAAAGCCCGCCGCTTCGCATTGCGCATCACGGTAGGTAATCCACGCGCGCTGGGCGGTCACCAGAGCTTTCTCCGCCCCCTTCATGTCGTCATCCTGATCGCTATCGATGGCGACCATGGCGGCGCGGGTCTTCTTATATTGAACGTTGAGCGCCTTGTCGGCCTCGTCCTGCCGCGCCCGCTCGCAGAGCGTCATGTCGGTCTGCGTCGTCGGGCTCTTGCAGTCGATCTCCTCGGCGCCGGCACTGCCGGCAGCCATCAGCGTCAGCAGGCCGAAACCCATAGGCATAAAGAAACGCATCATCTCCTCCCGAGACATGATCACAGCTTGCCCATCACCAGTTGGCGGAAGCCATAGACTTCGCGCTTGCCGGATAGCGGGATCAGCGTCACCGAGCGCGTCTGCCCAGGCTCGAAGCGCACGGCTGTGCCGGCCGGAATATCGAGCCGCATGCCATGCGCCTTCTCGCGATCGAAGGAGAGCCCGGCATTGGTCTCGCCGAAATGATAGTGGCTGCCGACCTGAACCGGACGGTCGCCGGTATTCGACACCTCGATGGTCACTGTCGGCGCGCCGGCGTTGAGTTCGATTTCGCCTGGTGCGGCAATGATTTCGCCTGGGATCATATGTCTCTCCTCACGCAGCCTTCACGGGCGCGCAGCCCTCGGCCTTCAGCACGCGTTTCGTCGATGCCGGGTTGTTGATGAGCTTGCCCGCCGGGCGCACCGGCCGGCGCACCAGTTCGCCGCCGCAATTCGGGCAGACGCCTGAAAGCACGTTTTCAGCGCAGGCGGCGCAATAGGTGCACTCGAAGCTGCACATCATGGCCATCAGGCTTTCGGGCGGCAGGTCCTTGTCGCAGCATTCGCAATTGGGTCGAAGCTCGAGCATGATGGCCTCAGCGGATCGGTTCGTGAACGGTCACCAGCTTCGTCCCATCGGGGAACGTCGCCTCCACCTGCACGTCATGGATCATCTCGGCGATGCCATCCATCACCTGGTCGCGGCCGATGACATGGGCACCGGCTTCCATCAGCTCAGCCACCGGCCGGCCGTCACGCGCGCCTTCGACGACGTAGTCGGTAATCAGCGCGATCGCCTCGGGATAGTTGAGCTTGACGCCCCGCTCCAGCCGCCGCCGCGCGACCATCGCCGCCATCGAAATCAACAGCTTGTCTTTTTCTCTTGGTGTGAGGTTCATCGTGCATCCATCTGCTTGAACTAGAGATTCCAGACTTTCGGCACAGGCGCGCCGTTGCGCAAGGCTGAAATGATCGGGATCAGGATTTTTCGAAGTGCGAAGCCATCCGAAGCCGCCAGCCGAACGACCAGCTTGCCCGCCCAGCAGCTTGCGCCACCCATATGGCCGTCGAGCAACGGCCTGACCGCATTGAGATAGCTTTCCGCCTGCGGTCCGACATAGAGCAACGTCGCGAAGGCGACCTGGCCCGACAGCACCGCCTGCTCGCGCGTCAGCGCTTGCACCTCGCCCGCGAGCCTCAGATCTTCGGCATGGCAGAGCCGGCCTTCCCGGCGGATACGCCAGCGGTCGCGGAACAGCCCCGAGACAACCGCCTCGCCCATCGCCTTGCGCCCGAGCAGCACCGCTTCGACCGCAAGGAATTCCGCGCCCTCGTCGAGATCGACATCGAGCCGTCGATAGAGCGACGAGCGATCGAAGAGAATGGTTTCCTGCGGCAGCCAGTCTACGCGCGCATTGGCGCCGACCTGAATTTTCGTGGTGATCTCGGCAGTGCCGGCGGAAGCTTTGTAGATTTTCTCGCAGGCCTGCGTGGTCACGTCGATGCGCGTGCCTGGACCGGCAACGACGCTCCAGTCCATGCGGTCGCCGCCTGTGAGCCCGCCGGCCGTGTTGATGATGACGGCTTCCATCGAGGCATCGAAGGTATCGGGCAGCCGGATCTTCGCGGCACCCTCCTGATAGAGCTCGCGGATGCGCGTGTGCCCGCCCAGCGACTTCGCGGCCAGATGCCCGCGGCCTTCGGCTCTTTGCGGTCTGGTGGCTACCGCGGCGTTCGTCATTCAATGCCCTTTTCATGCCGCCGGTTTGCCCGGCAGTTCTCATTCAACCCTGTAACTGATTGAAAGCAAGCAATTTCCGTGCCGCGCGAAGGACACCGCAATCCCGGCGCCGGCCAGCGGGGCGCATGTCGTCGAGTGCCTTTAAAAGCGGCGAATGCCGATCAGACGGTCAGATGCCGGCGCGCCTCAGGCGTATCCAGCGTCTCCGCCAGCCCCTCATGCACGATCTCGCCTCGATCCATGATGTAGACGTAATCGGCAAGCTCGCGGCAGAAATCGAGGTACTGTTCGACGAGCAGGATCGCCATGCCGGTGCTATCGCGCAGATAGCGGATCGCCCGGCCGATATCCTTGATGATCGACGGCTGGATGCCCTCGGTCGGCTCGTCGAGCACGAGGATCTTCGGCCGCGTCACCATTGCCCGTCCGATCGCCAGCTGCTGCTGCTGCCCACCCGAGAGATCGCCGCCGCGCCGCCCGAGCATGGTCTGCAGCACGGGAAACAGGCTGAAGATATCGTCGGGAATATTCTTGTCGCGGCGCGTAAGCGGCGCGAAGCCGGTCTCGAGATTTTCCTTCACCGTCAGCAACGGAAAGATCTCCCGCCCCTGCGGGACATAGCCGATGCCCTGCTTGGCGCGCGCATAGGGCGCCAAGCCGTTGAGCTTGGTGTCGTTGAAAGTCACCGTGCCAGACGACAGCGGATGCTGGCCGGTGACGGCGCGCAACAGCGAGCTCTTGCCCACACCGTTGCGGCCGAGCACGCAGGTGATCTTGCCCATCTCCGCCTTCAGCGAGATGCCGCGCAGCGCCTGCGCCGCGCCATAGTGGAGGTTTGCGTTTTCGACGGTCAGCATGGTTTTCCCCTATGATCGCTTACGGTTGTGGCGCCCCCCTCTGCCCTGCCGGGCATCTCCCCCACAGGTGGGGAGATTGGCTGGGCGCACCCACTCGCTCCAACGGCTGTTGATTGACGAGATGCCCGCCACAGGTCGATCTCCCCCCTTGTGGGGGAGATGCCCGGCAGGGCAGAGGGGGGTATCACGCGCACAACGCTCATCACCGCCCCAGATAATTCTCGATCACCTTCGGATCGGAGCTCACAAAATCGATCGACCCTTCAGCCAGCACCGAGCCTTCAGCAAGACACGTCACCTTCACCCCAAGGTCACGAATAAACCCCATGTCGTGCTCGACAACGACCACCGACCGCGTCTTGGCGATCTCCTTGAGCAGGATCGCCGTCTCCGCCGTCTCCGCATCCGTCATCCCGGCCACCGGCTCGTCGACCAGCAACAGCTTCGGCTCCTGCGCGAGCAGCATGCCGATCTCCAGCCACTGCTTCTGCCCATGGCTGAGATTGGCCGCGAGATCGTCGCGGCGGTGCGTCAGGCGAACGGTCGAGAGGATCTCGTCGATCCGCGACCGATCCTCGCTCGACAGCCGATAGAACAGCGTCGAAAACACCCCGCGCCTGCGGTTCAGGGCCAGCTCGATATTGTCCCAGACCGTGTGGCTCTCGAACACCGTCGGCTTCTGGAACTTGCGGCCGATGCCGAGTTGGGCGATGTCGGCTTCGTCGAGCTTGGTGAGGTCGGTCTGGCCGTTGAAGAACACCTGCCCGGTATCCGGCCGCGTCTTGCCGGTGATGATGTCCATCATCGTCGTCTTGCCGGCGCCGTTGGGACCGATGATGGCCCGCAGTTCGCCCGGTTCGATGACGATCGACAGCGAATTCAGCGCCTTGAAGCCATCGAAGGAGACGGAGACGTTGTCGAGGTAGAGAACGCTGTTGGGTTTGACGTCAGGGATCATGGCGCTCACTCCGCGGGCTGGATTTCGGCGTCGACACCGTCTTCGCGCTTTGCTGGCGGCGTGTCGCTGGAGGACGGCTTGCGCTTGCCGATATACTGGCCGATCGTGCCGACGATGCCCTTGGGCAGGAACAGCGTCACCGCCACGAACAACCCGCCGAGCGCGAAGAGCCAGAATTCCGGGAAGAGACCGGTAAAGATCGTCTTGCCGCCATTGACCATGATCGCGCCGATGATCGGCCCGATCAGCGTCGAACGCCCGCCGACCGCCGTCCAGATGACGACTTCGATCGAGTTGGCCGGCGCGAATTCGCCGGGGTTGATGATGCCCACCTGCGGCACGTAAAGCGCGCCGGCAATGCCCGCCATCATCGCCGAGACGACGAAGGTGAAGAGCTTGAAGTGCTCGACGCGGTAGCCGAGGAAGCGCGTGCGGCTTTCCGCGTCGCGCACGCCGACCAGCACCTTGCCGAACTTCGAGCGCACGATGGCGGACGCGATCAGCAGCGACAGTGCCAACAGTATCGCGGTGGCCGAGAAGAGTGCCGCGCGGGTGCCGTCGGCCTGGATGTTGTAGCCGATGATGTCCTTGAAATCGGTCAGGCCGTTATTGCCGCCAAAGCCCATGTCGTTGCGGAAGAAGGCGAGCAGCAGCGCGTAGGTCATCGCCTGGGTGATGATCGAGAGATAGACGCCGTTTACGCGCGAACGGAAGGCGAACCAGCCGAAGACGAAGGCGAGCAACCCGGGCACCACTAGCACCATCAGCGCCGCGAACCAGAAATGGTCAAACCCATGCCAGAACCACGGCAGTTCCTTGTAGTTCAGGAACACCATGAAATCGGGGAGGATGGGATCGCCGTAGCTGCCGCGCGTGCCGATCTGGCGCATCAGATACATGCCCATCGCATAGCCGCCGAGCGCGAAGAAGGCGCCGTGGCCGAGCGAGAGAATGCCGCAGAAACCCCAGACGAGATCGAGCGCCAGCGCGAGAAGTGCATAGGTCAGATACTTGCCGAACAGTGACATGATGTAGGTCGGGATATGCAGCGGGCTTGATGCCGGCGTCATCAGGTTCAGCACCGGCACCAGCACGGCGAGCGCCAGCAGAATGAAGAGCGCGACGATGATCTTGCGATCGAGAGACCGGAGAAGGAAGGCCGTAATCATGCTTCCACCGCCCTTCCTTTGAGTGCGAAGAGCCCACGCGGCCGCTTCTGGATGAAGAGAATGATGAGGACGAGCACCAGGATCTTGCCGAGCACGGCGCCGGCAAAGGGCTCGAGGAACTTGTTGACGACGCCGAGCGACAGCGCGCCCACTAGCGTGCCCCACAGATTGCCGACACCGCCGAACACCACGACCATGAAGCTGTCGATGATGTAGCTCTGGCCGAGATTGGGTGAGACGTTGTCGATCTGGCTGAGCGCCACGCCCGCCATGCCGGCAATGCCGGAGCCGAGCGCGAAGGTGAAGGCATCGACCCATCCGGTGCGGATGCCCATCGACGATGCCATGCGCCGGTTCTGCGTGACGGCGCGCATCTGCAGGCCGAAGGCGGAACGCTTCAGCAGCATCAGTAGCGTCACGAACACCGCCATCGAAAAGACGATGATCCACAGGCGGTTCCAGGTGATCGACAGGCCGCCGAGCTCGAACGCGCCCGACATCCAGCTTGGATTGCGCACCTCGCGGTTGGTCGGCCCGAAGATCGAGCGTACAGCCTGCTGCAGGATGAGCGACACGCCCCAGGTGGCGAGCAGCGTTTCCAGCGGACGTCCATAGAGATAGCGGATCACGGTGCGTTCGATGACGAGGCCGACGAAGCCGGTGAAGATGAAGGCGGCCGGTACGGCGAAGGCCAGCGAGTAGACTTCGAGGCCGGGGAATGTCGAGGCGATATACTGCTGCACCACATAGGTCGTGTAGGCACCGATCATCACCATCTCGCCATGCGCCATGTTGATGACGCCCATGACGCCGAAGGTGATGGCAAGGCCGATGGCTGCAAGCAGCAGCACCGAGCCGAGCGACAGGCCGTACCAGACATTCTGCACCACGTCCCAGAGCGCCAGGCTGCGGTTGATCGTGTTGATATGCGTCTGGATTTCGCCCTTGAGTTCGTCAGGCGCGGTCGCCATGGCGGTCGTCAGGATGGTCAGCGCGTTGCGGCCGCCACGGGCGGCGATCGTGTCGATCGCGGACTTCTTGTCCTCGGCGCCGACATCGCTCTTCAGCACCATCACGGCGCGGGCGGCTTCCATCGTCCCCTTGACCTCGCCGTCCTTCTCAGCGGCAAGCGCGGAGTTCAGAAGTTCGAGATTGGCGGGATCGGCATCGCGCAGCAGCCCCTGGGCAGCCGCAAGGCGGGCGCCGCGATCGGGAGAGAGCAGCGTCAGCTGGCTCATGGCCGAAGCGATGACGCCGCGCAGCGAATTGTTGATGCGGACCTTGGACATGTAGTCCGCGTCGATATCGGCGACAGCCTCGCCGCTGATCGGATCGGAAAAGGTCGGCTCGTCCTCCGTGCCGCCCTGAAGCAGAACCGGGCCACCGCTTTCCGAATTCACGTAAAGCTGGCCGTCGCTGAGCTGCTGCAGGATCTGGCTGACATGGGCATCGCCGGATGCGACCAGCGCCTTGATGGCGACCTCACGCTCCGGAAAATCGCCGACGCCGAGCGCGTCGACCAGCGCATGGATGTCTTCCTGCGCCTTCAGCGCCGTGGCGAATGCCGGCAGGGCCAGGCACAAGGTCAAAAGCAAAATCTTGATGGCGCGATACATCGGCTTTCTGCCTCGGTTATCGTTGGCCTTCCGGCGCAATCGGGGAAATTCAGGCCTCTAACTCGGCAACTGCCGTCCGAAGCCTCAAGGCCGCGCTTCGGAGAGAGAACTTCCGCCCGGACAGGAGGGCCGGACGGAAGCTGTTTTCAGGCTTTAGAGTGAAGGGGTGTCCACTCAGGAGCCCTTGCCGCCGCACTTGCCCGTTGCGACATTGAAGTTGCCGCAGTTCATGGGCTTGCGCCAATCGGAGATCAGGTCCTTGGAGTCAGGCAGGAAGTCGGACCATTCGTCGCCAACCACGGCAGGGGTCTGCTGGACGATTTCGAACTGGCCGTTCGCCTGGATTTCACCGATCAGCACCGGCTTGGTGATGTGGTGGTTCGGCATGACGGTAGCGTAGCCGCCCGACAGGTTCGGAACCGTGGTGCCGATGATCGTGTCGAGAACCTTGTCCGTGTCGGTCGTGCCGGCAGCCTGGACCGCCTTAACCCATGCGTTGAAGCCGATATAGGCAGCTTCCATCGGGTCGTTGGTCACGCGCTTGTCGTTCTTGGTGTAGGCATGCCACTCCTTGATGAACTTCTTGTTCGCCGGGCTTTCGACCGATTCGAAGTAGTTCCAGGCAGCCAGGTGGCCGACGAGCGGCTTGGTGTCGAGACCGGCAAGCTCTTCTTCGCCGACCGAGAAGGCGACAACAGGGATGTCGGTTGCCTTGACGCCCTGGTTGCCGAGTTCCTTGTAGAACGGAACGTTGGCGTCACCGTTGATGGTGGAGACGACGGCGGTCTTCTTGCCGGCGCCACCGAATTCCTTGATCTTGGAGACTTCCGTCTGCCAGTCGGAGAAGCCGAACGGCGTGTAGTTGACGATGATGTCTTCCTTCGGAATGCCCTTCGAGATCAGGTAGGCTTCCAGGATCTTGTTGGTCGTGCGCGGATAGACGTAGTCGGTGCCTTCCAGAACGAAGCGCTTAACGCCTTCCTTTTCCATCAGGTAGTCGACGGCCGGGATCGCCTGCTGGTTCGGAGCGGCACCCGTGTAGAAGATGTTGCGCGAGGACTCTTCGCCTTCATACTGTACCGGGTAGAACAGGATGGAGTTGAGCTCTTCGAAAACCGGCAGGACCGACTTGCGCGACGAGGACGTCCAGCAACCGAAGACGGCCGCGACCTTGTCCTTTTCGATCAGCTCGCGTGCCTTTTCGGCAAACAGCGGCCAGTCGGAAGCCGGATCGACGACGACGGCCTCAAGCTTCTTGCCGAGAAGGCCGCCCTTCTTGTTCTGCTCGTCGATGAGCATCAGCATGGCGTCTTTCAGCGTCGTTTCGGAGATCGCCATCGTGCCGGACAGCGAATGCAGAACGCCGACCTTGATGGTGTCGTCAGCCGCAACGGCTCCATGGAATGCGGCCGTGGCCGACATGACGGCGCCGAGCACGGCACCGGAAACATATGATCGCAGATTCATCTGGTTGATCCCCTCTTCTTGTTCCGACAACAGGCCTGAAACGGCGATTAACTGTTGCTTAAGGGACTATCCGGTGCTGCACTGCGAAAGCGTATACGCGAAATGACGTAGGTGACGGGGCGAAATGTGCAGTTTTGCGTTGCACCGCACTCTTAAGCCCCGCACTGTTCCATGTTACGAACGCATGACAAGGGGAACGAAGGGGCCGATTACGGGCATGGCAGCGCGGCAACGCATTATTCCGGTCAGGCGCGAATACAATCGCTGGGTCGCCAACCAGACGCTGGAAGACTATGCGCTGCGCTTCACCGCAAAGAGCGCCCGGCAGTTCTCCTCGCAGCGCATCTCGCAGACGGCGATCGGCGCCATCTCCTTCCTGGCGCTGGAGGCGATCGGCGGCGCCATCACGCTCTCCTACGGCACCACCAACGCCTTCTATGCGATCATCGTCGCCTCGATCGCCATGCTCGCCATCGGCCTGCCGATCAGCCGCTATGCGATCCGCCACGGCGTCGACATCGACCTGCTGACGCGTGGCGCGAGCTTCGGCTATATCGGCTCGACGATCACCTCGCTGATCTACGCCAGCTTCACCTTCATGCTGTTTGCGATCGAGGCGTCGATCATGTCCGGCGCGCTGGAGCTGACCTTGGGCATTCCGCTCTGGATCGGCTACATCATCAGCGCCGTCATGGTCATCCCGCTGGTCACCCACGGGGTCCGGCTGATCAGCCGCTTCCAGCTTCTGACGCAGCCGTTCTGGATCGTCCTCAACATCCTGCCCTTCCTCTTCATCGCCGTGATGGACTGGGAGAAGTTCGACCTCTGGCGTGCCTTCTCCGGCATCCGCCATGCCTCGGGTCCGCCCGGCACCATCGCCCCCTTCGATCTCGTCGAGTTCGGCGCGGCCTCCGCCGTCATCCTTGCGCTGATGTCGCAGATCGGCGAACAGGCCGACTTCCTGCGCTTCTTGCCCCCGGAAAAGCAGACGAAGTGGCGCCACCGCCTCGCCGTCTTCCTCGCCGGCCCCGGCTGGGTCATCATCGGCGCGCCGAAGCTGCTGGCCGGCTCCTTCCTCGTCGTGCTCACATTCGCGTCGGGCGTGCCGGCGGACCGCGCCGCCGATCCGGCGCAGATGTATCTCACCGCCTTCGGCTACATGATCCCCTGGCACAACGCCGCGCTCCTCTTGATGGCCGCCTTCGTCATGGTCTCGCAGCTGAAGATCAACGTGATGAACGCCTACGCGGGGTCGCTCGCATGGTCGAACTTCTTCTCCCGTTTGACCCACAGCCACCCCGGCCGCGTCATCTGGCTGGTGTTCAACGTGGCGATCGCGCTGCTCCTGATGGAGCTCGGCATCTACCGGCTGCTCGAGGAAACGCTCGGCATCTTCTCGATCATCGCCATGGCCTGGCTCTGCACGATCTCGGCCGATCTCTTCATCAACAAGCCGCTCGGGCTCGCCCCTCCTGGCATCGAGTTCAAGCGCGCCCATCTCTACGACATCAATCCCGTCGGCCTCGGCGCCATGACGTTGTCGGCGACCATCGCGCTCATCGCCCATTTCGGCGTCTTCGGCACGGTCGCGGCGTCGCTCGCACCCTACATCACCCTCATCGTCGCCCTCATCGCCTCGCCCGCGATCGCTTGGGCCACGAAGGGCAAGTTCTACCTCGCCCGCAAGCCGCGCCAGAGCTGGAAGAACCTGACCAACATCACCTGCTCCGTTTGCGAGCACCCCTTCGAGCCCGAGGACATGGCATGGTGTCCCGCCTATGCCGCGCCGATCTGCTCGCTCTGCTGCTCGCTCGACAGCCGCTGCCACGACATGTGCAAGCCCAATGCGCATCTGAACGCGCAGGTCGGCTATGTCGCCAAGGCGGTGCTGCCGGAAACCATCGTCCAGAAACTCACCACCCGCCTCGGCCGTTACGGCATAGCCGTCATCCTGGCGCTGACATCAGTCGGCGCCATCCTCGCCATGATCGCCCACCAGGTCTCCTCGGCCTCGCCGGCGACCGCCGAGGTCGTCAACGGCACGATCCTCATCGTCTTCTTCGTCTTCGCCGTCATCGCCGGCGTCGTCTGCTGGTTCTACGTCCTCGCCCATGACAGCCGCGTCGTCGCCGAGGAGGAATCCTCGCGCCAGAACACGCTGCTCCTGAAGGAGATCGCCGCCCACAAGAAGACCGACGCCGCCCTGCAGGCCGCCAAGGAAACCGCCGAGGCCGCCAACCGCGCCAAGAGCCGCTATGTCGTCGGCCTCAGCCACGAGCTGCGCACGCCGCTCAACGCCGTGCTCGGCTACGCCCAGATCCTGGAGCGCGACGAAACCATACCCACGCCGCGCCAATCTTCGATCAAGGTCATCCGCCGTAGCGCCGAGCATCTCTCCGGCCTGATCGACGGCCTGCTTGATATCTCGAAGATCGAGGCCGGCCGCCTGCAGGTCTATTCCAACGAGATCAACATCCAGGATTTCCTCGACCAGATCGTCGACATGTTCCGGCCGCAGGCGCTCGCCAAGGGATTGACCTTCAACCATCAGCGCGCACCTGCCCTGCCCCAGTTCGTGCGCACCGACGAGAAGCGCCTGCGCCAGATCCTCGTCAATCTGCTCTCCAACGCCATCAAGTTCACCGACGAAGGCACCGTCACCTTCGACGTCGCCTATCGCAGCCAGGTCGCGACCTTCACCGTGACGGACACCGGCCGCGGCATCGCCGAGAAGGACCTGAGCCGCATCTACGAACCCTTCCAGCGCGGCGAGGCCGACAGCATCCGCCCCATGCCCGGCCTCGGCCTTGGGCTGACCATCACCCAGCTTCTGACCAACACGCTCGGCGGCGAAATCTCGGTGACCAGCGAGAAGGACAGGGGCTCGACTTTCAAGGTGCGCCTGATGCTATCGGCCGTGCTGCGCGAGATGGCGGCCCCGCCGCAGGAAAAGAAGATCGTCAGCTATGACGGCCCGCGCCGCACCATCGTCGTCGTCGACGATAACGAGGATCACCGCGAGATGATGCGCGAGATCCTCGTGCCGTTGGATTTCGTCGTGCTGACGGCGGCCAGCGGCACGGATTGCCTGACGCTGATCGAAGGCATCCAGCCCGATCTCTTCCTCGTCGATATCCTGATGCCTGGCATGAACGGCTGGCAGCTCGTCTCGCGCCTGCGCGAAGCCGGCCAGACCGCGCCGATCGTCATGCTCTCGGCCAATATCGGCGACGCCGCCGCTCATGGCGACAGCGACGACAGCCACAATGATGCGATCGGCAAGCCGGTCGATATCCGTCGCCTGCGCGACAAGCTCGCCCTGCACCTCGGCCTGAAATGGCTCTACGCCGAAGCGGCACCCGCAGCACCCAAGAAGACCGAGCAGATCCTGCAAAGTCCCGGCGACGCGCATGTTCAGGAACTGCTGCGCCTCGGCGAGATCGGCTATATCAGGGGCATCGAGGCCAAGCTCGCCGACCTTGCCAAGGTGGAGGCAAATCAGCCATTTACCGAGGAACTTCGATCCTATGTCGCCGCCTTCGACCTGAACGGCTTCATGGCCTTCCTGCACCGCTTCGACGAAAAGGTGGAACACATTGGCTGAGCTCCCGCGCGACATCGTTCTCTTGGTCGACGACTCGCCGGAAGCGCTCGGCTTTCTCACCGATGCGCTGGAGCAATCCGGCTTCTCCGTCCTGATCGCGACCTCCGGTTCGGCCGCACTCAACATCGTCGAGCGCATCACTCCCGACCTGATCCTGCTCGACGCGGTGATGCCCACCATGGACGGCTTCGAGACCTGCCGGCGGCTGAAGGCCAACCCGGCGATCAGCCAGATCCCCGTCATCTTCATGACCGGTCTCACCGAGACCGAACACGTCGTCCACGCGCTCGGCTCGGGCGGCGTCGATTATCTCACCAAGCCGATCAACATCGATGAACTCCGCGCCCGCATCGGCGTGCACCTTAAAAACGCCCGCTCCGCCCAGAGCGCCCGCGTCGCGCTCGATGCCGCCGGCCGCCATCTGCTGGCGGTCAAAGGCGACGGCAACATTCACTGGTCGACCCCCCAGGCCACCCGCCTCGTCAACGCCGCCATGGGCAGCGACGACGGCATGGACACGGTGATCTCGACCATCGCCGCCTGGATGAAGGACCGCACCGCCGCCACCATCGCCGTCGCCCATGGCGGCCAGGACGTGCTGCAGCTCGCCTTTCTGGGCACGATCGGCCCCGACGAATATCTCTTCCGCCTCACCGCCAGCCAGCGCGCCGACGACCAGGTACTGCGCCAGCGCTTCGCGCTCACCCACCGCGAATCCGAGGTTCTGCTCTGGATCGCCAAGGGCAAGGCCAACCGCGACATCGGCGAAATTCTCGGCCTCTCGGCCCGCACGGTGAACAAGCATCTCGAGCAGATCTACGTCAAACTCGGCGTCGAAAACCGCGCCTCGGCCGCGGTCAAGGCGGCGCACGTGTTGCATGAGACGTAGGTGAGCGAGCCGCTCACACTTTAGAAAGCACACATGGATATCCTTGGAGGCAACGCCCGCAAGCCGGGCATGGCATCAAGATGATATCCGGCAGGTCATGAAGGACAGGCTTTATTATGTGGATCGGCTGCGGATTTCCGCCTTCGCGATCCTGATCCTCTATCACTCCTCGGCGGCCTTCTTCACAGACATGGGCTGGCTGATCCATAGCGAGCGCACCAGCCCCGCGCTCTCGCTGATCATGGAATTCCCCCGCGCCTGGCGGCTTGCGCTGTTGTTCTTCGTCTCCGGCATGGGGGCGGCCTTCTCGTTCCGCTCGGATTCCAGCCTCGCCTTCCTGCGCAAGCGCACCATTCGTCTGCTCGTCCCTCTGCTCTTCGCCATGGCCGTCCTCGTCGTGCCCCAGGTCTGGTATGAGCGCATGTACGAGACCGGCTATGACGGCTCGCTGCTGACATTCTGGCTGACGCGCTATTTCACCGAAGGCCGCTACCCGACCGGCAATTTCACCTGGGCGCACATGTGGTTCGTCGCCTATCTGCTTGTGATGTCGGTGATCTGCTACCCAATCTTCCTCTATCTCAGCCGACCCGAAAACAGGATCATGGCCTGGTTCGAGCGCGTCGCGAAGTCGGGCGCCATCTATCTCATCTTCCTGCTGCCGCTGGTGCTGAACCTTGCTCTGTCGCCGTTCTACCCCAAGGAAACCAATGCGCTTTACAATGACGGCGCCTGGTTCGCGGTCTGGGCGAGTTGGTTCGGCCTCGGCTTCCTCGTCGCCCGCAATCATCGCAGCCTGATCGAGTCGATCATCGCCAAGCGCTATCTGAGCGCCGCCATCGCGCTGGCCGTCACGGTGTTCCTCTACGCCTTCGCCTGGCTCGCCCCGGCCGAACAGGCGATCGGCACCTACGCCGACGAAACCCCGCTCTTCAAGGCCGCGATCTTCTTGCTCGCCTGGTCGATGATCCTGACCCTGATCGGCTTCGCCGCTCGTCATTTCAACCAGCCGGACGCGCGGCTGGTCACAGTCAACCGGCTCGTCTTCCCGCTCTACATCATCCATCAGACGGTGATCGTCGGCGCGCTCTATTATGTGCTGCCGCTCGGCCTGCCCGCCGTGCCGAGCTTCATCATCATCGCGGCCACGACCTTCGTGCTGTCGAGCCTCTTCGCCATCGCGGTGGACTTCATCCCCGGCCCCGCGCGCCTGCTCTTCGGCCTTGAGGTCAAACCATCAGGCAAACCAAGCGGCCGAAAGACGGTCAACGCTGAACGTTAGCGCCCCCTGCACCAGGCGGTTCACTGCCGCCCAAAACGAAAGAAGCCCGGTGCGAGACCGGGCTTCCAAGGTGAGAACGAAAGTTCTTACTTCGCGTCCTGCGGGAAGTAGGAGAACTTGCCGTCTGGACCCTTCTTCCATTCGTACATGACGTAGCCTGGGATCTTCGGGTCGCCCTTTTCGTCGAACGAGATTTCGCCGAGAACGGTCTTGAACGGACCCTTGGCCTTCATCGCTGCGGCAACGGCTTCAGCGTCGGTCGAAGCAGCAGCCTTGGCAGCTTCAGCGATCGTCTGCATCGCGGCATAGGAGTACAGCGTGTAAGCTTCCGGGTTGAAGCCGGCAGCCTTGAACTTCTCGACGAGTGCCTTGTTGTCGGGGTTCAGCGTTGCGTCCGGGCCGAACGTGTTCAGCGTACCGGCGACTGCGTCACCAGCGATCGATGCCAGTTCGTTCGAAACGATACCGTCACCCGATACGAGCGTTGCCTTCAGGCCCTGGTCGGCGGCCTGGCGGATGATCAGACCAGCTTCGGTGTGGAGACCACCCCAATAGATGATCGAAACGCCGGCTTCCTTCATCTTGGCGATGAGGGCCGAGAAGTCCTTGTCGCCGACGTTGATGCCTTCGTACATGACTTCGGTGAGACCAGCGGCATTCATGGCCTTCTTGGTTTCGTCAGCGAGGCCCTGGCCGTATGGGGTCTTGTCGTGAACGACAGCGATCTTGGCGTCCTTGAAGTGGTCGGCGAGATACTTGCCGGCGATGCCGCCCTGCTGGTCGTCGCGACCGCAAGTACGGAACGTGTTCCACAGACCACGCTCGGTGAACTGCGGGTTGGTCGCAGCCGGCGTGATTTCGAGGATGCCGTTTTCAGCGTAAACTTCGGAAGCCGGGATCGAAACGCCCGAGTTGAAGTGGCCGATGACGAACTTGACGCCGTCAGCTGCGAACTTGTTGGCAACCGAGATACCCTGCTTCGGGTCGGACACGTCGTCGCCGAGCACGATCTTGATCTGCTCGCCATTGATGCCGCCAGCAGCGTTGATGTCGGCAGCTGCCTGCTCGGCACCCTTCTGGAGCTGTGCGCCGAACGCAGCGTTCGGGCCGGTCAGCGGACCAGCAACGGCAACCGTGATGTCGGCCCAAGCGTTGCTGCTGAAGGCGACCATCGCCGTCAGAGCCACTGCCGACAGAAGAGACTTCTTCATTATGTTACTCCCAGTTTTTTAGCGGGTTCCGTTCCATTACCCAGCGCATCACCCACTTTACTGCGCCGGGAAACCTGTTCCACTCGGAGAGGTAATTTGTCCCTAGATTCAACCGGCTGTCAATGTTTTGCCTTCCAGGAGAAGGGCGACGTCTTTTCGTAGAGCCAGTAGTAATTATTGACCATCTGATTGGTCCGGCGATAGCGGTATCCCGCCGTCGCGAAGATCAAGAGAAGGACGAAGTCGATGGCGTAGTAGAACACGCTCAGCACCGGCCCGTCGAACAGCGCGTGATGCAGAAACTGCATCGCGGCCGCCAGAAGCACGCTATAGCCGATGACGATTGGATAGTCGCTCCAGCCGTCAGCCGCAGCCTTGCCGGAACGCCACGCGGTCCAGAAGCCGATCAACACGACGATCAGGCGGATGACGCTGCGAACGCCGGTATCGCCTTCAAAGAAAAGTCCCTGCATATCAAAGTCTCCCCTTCGTCATGCTCAATGCCGTCCGCCTTCGAGATAGGCGGCGCGAACTTCAGGATTGGCGAGCAGCTCCTGGCCGGAGCCAGACATCGTCACCTTGCCGTTGACCATGACATAGGCCCGGTCGGACAGCTTCAGCGCCGCGAAGGCGTTCTGCTCGACGAGGAACACGGTGAGCCCCTCATCCTTGTTCAGCTTCTTGATCGCCTCGAAGATGCCCTTGACGATCAGCGGCGCGAGGCCGAGCGACGGCTCGTCCAGAAGCAAAAGCTTCGGACGGGCCATCAGCGCGCGGCCGATCGACAGCATCTGCTGCTCGCCGCCCGAAAGCGTGCCGCCGCGCTGCGTCTGGCGCTCCTTCAGGCGCGGGAACATCGCGAAGATCTTCTCGACGTCTTCCTTGAAGTATTTCAGGTTATCGAGGCCGGCGCCCATTTGCAGGTTTTCCATCACGCTCATGCGCGGGAAAATGCGGCGCCCCTCAGGCGACTGCGCGATGCGCAGGCGGGCGATTTCGTGGGTCGGCATCTTGGTGATGTCGCGGCCTTCGAAGATGACCTTGCCGGCACGCGCCTGCGGGCTCCCGCAGATCGTCATCATCAGCGTCGACTTGCCGGCGCCGTTGGCGCCGATCAGGCTGACGATTTCGCCCTGGTTGACGTGGACATCGATGCCGGCGAGCGCGCGAATGTTGCCGTAATAGGTTTCAACACCCTCGACCTTGAGAAGTGGCTGACCGGTCATCAGTGCGTACCTCCTTCGAGGTTTTCGACGTCTGCGATCACCTGTTCCACTTCCTCGTCTTCGACACCGAGATAGGCCGCGATGACCTTCGGATCGTTCTTCACATGGTCTGGCGTGCCATCGGAAATCTTCTGGCCGTATTCGAGCACGACGACGTGGTCGGAAATTTCCATGACCACGGACATGTCATGCTCGATCAGGAGCAACGACGTGCCCTCATCGCGAATGCCGCGCAGAAGCGTGTTCAGCGTCAGCGATTCCTTCGGGTTGAGACCGGCGGCCGGCTCGTCCAGGCAAAGCAGCTCCGGTCCGGTGCACATGGCACGCGCGATCTCCAGACGACGCTGAGCGCCATATGGCAGGTCACCGGCGGGATCGTCGGCGCGATCGATCAGATCGGCCTTCTCCAGCCAATAGCGGGCAAGCTCGATCGCGTTCTTCGCTTCCGCGCTGTAGCGACCGATCCCGAGCAGGCCGAGAATGGTGTAGCCCGATGCCAGCATCAACTTGTTGTGCTGCGCGACCAGAAGGTTTTCGAGAACCGTCAGGCCGGAGAACAACCGGATGTTCTGGAACGTGCGGGCGACCTTGGCTTCGCGGGTGATGCGAAAGTCCGGCAGACGCTCAAGCAGGTGTTCCCTGCCGTCCTTGTGGCGCATGGTGATCATGCCCATGGTCGGCTTGTAGAAACCGGTGATGCAATTGAACACGGTGGTCTTGCCGGCGCCGTTCGGGCCGATCAGCGCGGTGATCTCGCCGCGCTTGGCCTCAAACGAGAAGTCGTTGATGGCCATCAGGCCGCCGAACTTCATCGACAGGTGCTCGACCTTGAGCAGGGTATCGCTGGACATGTTGGTTTCCTGAGGGCTCATCAGCCGTGGCCCTCCTTGGTGAAGCTTCCCGATACCGATTTCCGCTCCTTGAGGAACGCCGTCGGTTCACGCGATCCGACGAAGCCGCGCGGCTTGATCAGCATGACGACGACCATCGCCAGACCGAAGAGCAGCATGCGGTAGAGTTCCGGCGTGAAGTCTGGTCCGAAGATCAGCTTCAGGAACTCCATTTCGCGCAGCATTTCCGTACCGCCGATCATGACGATAGCAGCGATCGCGATGCCGGTCAGCGAACCCATGCCGCCGAGAACGACGATGGCGAGGATGACGGCCGATTCCAGGAACACGAAGGATTCAGGCGAGACGAAGCCCTGACGAGCGGCGAAGAAGGAGCCGGCGAAGCCGCCGAACATCGCACCCGTGGCGAAAGCCGTGAGCTTGGTCGTCACCGTGTTGATGCCGAGCGAACGGCAGGCGATCTCGTCTTCGCGAAGTGCTTCCCACGCACGGCCGATCGGCATGCGGCGCAGGCGGATCGTCACGTATGCCGTCAGAAGGCACAGCGCCAGGATCAGATAGAAGAGGAAGATCTTGTAATAGGCCGACGAGATCGGCAGGTGGAACAGCTTGGCGAAGCCGTGCGGGCTGGCATCGAAGGGGATGCCGAACAGCGTTGCCTTCGGAATGCTGGCGATACCGAACGTGCCCTTGGTCAGATCCGTCCAGTTGATGATAACGAGGCGGATGATTTCGCCGAACGCCAGCGTCACGATCGCCAGATAGTCACCGCGCAGACGCAGCACCGGGAAGCCGAGGATAATGCCCCAAAGACCGGCGAGAATGCCCGACAGCGGCAGCAGAACCCAGAAGGACAGGCCGAAATAGCTGGAAAGCAGCGCGTAGGAATAGGCGCCGACCGCATAGAAGGCGACGTAACCGAGATCGAGCAGACCGGCAAGACCGACGACGATGTTCAGGCCCCAGG
The DNA here is from genome assembly GCF_017741935.1 of Rhizobium sp. 16-449-1b. Lineage (GTDB taxonomy): Bacteria > Pseudomonadota > Alphaproteobacteria > Rhizobiales > Rhizobiaceae > Rhizobium. The sequence goes on from NZ_JAGHMH010000016.1 coordinate 66,394, forward strand.
CCAGCATCACGTAGATCAGGATTTGGATACCGAAGTTGTCGACCCACTTCAGCGAGCCCTGCGCACCGACCAGCGCCACGATGACGACGGGATAGAGCACCAGCGCCAGAAGCGCGATCTTCAGGAAGTGGGCGTGGAAGAAGCCCTTCTTGTCGGAGATATCGAGCTCGCCGCTGCGCGCCTTGGCAAGCTTGCGGGCATCGAGATGCGGACGCAGGAACACTACGATCGCAAACCGGCCGACCGCCGCGATGGCGACGAAGATCGCCAGCAGGCCCCAGCGCTGAACGACGACGAGTTCGTTGCTGATGTTCTGCTGCGTGCCGAGACCGACATAGAGAACGAACATGCCGAAGGAGATAACGGCTGCGAAGATAGCTTCTTTAATACCCTTCTGGACAAGTCCGGATGCGGGCTTGCCAGGGGCGTTTTCAACATTTGCCATGACGTTAAACCTTCTCGACTTCCGGCCGGCCCAGGATACCTGTCGGCTTGAAGATCAGCACGAAAGCGAGGATGGCGAAGGTCGCCACATCCTTGTAGGCGATGGTGAAGTAGGCCGACCACAGGCTTTCGATCAGGCCGATCATCAGACCACCGAGAACAGCGCCCGGAAGCGAACCGATACCGCCGAGAACGGCCGCCGTGAACGCCTTAACGCCAGGCACGAAGCCGTCGTTGAAGTTCACCACGCCGTAATACATCAGGTACATCGTGCCGGCGACGGCAGCGAGGGCGGCGCCCATGATGAAGGTTACCGAAATCGTCTGATCGACATTGACGCCAAGCAGCGCCGCCATCTTGCGGTCCTGCTCGGTGGCGCGCTGCGCGCGGCCAAGCGCCGTGTGATTGACGAGGTACCAGAACACGGTGAGCAGCACGGCGGTGATGATGATGATCACGATCTGCTTCAGCGAGACGGTGACACCACCGATATTGTAAACGCTGCTGATCAGCGGCGGGATCGGCTTGTTGCGCGGACCCTGCGTCACCTGGATGAAGTTCGACAGCGTGATCGACATGCCGATCGCTGTGATCAGCGGCGCCAGGCGGAACGAACCGCGCAGCGGGCGATAAGCGACGCGCTCGATCGTCCAATTCCACAAACTCGTCATCAGCATCGCGATAAGCAACATCAGCAGCAGCAGAACCGCGACCGGCAAACCAGCAAAAATCGATGTGAGGACGAGAAAGACGATAAGGGCGGCGAAGCCACCGATCATGAAAATATCGCCATGGGCGAAGTTGATCATGCCGATGATGCCGTAAACCATCGTATAGCCGATAGCCACGAGGCCATAGATGGATCCAAGAGTCAGCCCATTAATGAGCTGCTGGACAAAATATTCCATATGTCTTTCCCCTGGACACAGAACCGTGAAAAGCCTGCGTCTCTTGTTATTAGAGCCCTTGTTGAGCCCTTGATTAAAGATTTCATACTGCTTTCAAAGCAAAAGGGAAGCGCAAAATTTCAAAGCTCCAAAGTTCTTTGCCGTTTTGGTGAAAATGACTTTTTGTCGTTCAGAAAGTTGATTTTTTCAACACAATCCGGCCTCTGACGCCACTTTTCACCGCAAATTCACTTTTCCCTGGGATCTTTAGCCTTCGCCGATGGATGGAAAAACGTCAAAGCACACCTGCGTCCTTTTGCGACGGCGGACGAGCCGTGCAATGAAGCGTGAAAACGACTATATGAGAAGCATGATGGAGAAGGGATCGAACCGACCCGCGATGCTCGACACGTTTGAACGCGCCGCCCTTGAGGCTGGCAAGGCGATCATGGATGTGTACCGCGCCGGCTGCACGGCGGCCAGCAAGGCCGACAACAGTCCTGTCACCATCGCCGACGAGCAGGCCGAGCGGATCATTCTGGCGCATCTCTATCGCGATTTTCCCGATATTCCGGTCATCGCCGAAGAATCGGTCGCGGCCGGTATCGTGCCGGCGGTCGGCGCGTCGTTCTTTCTGGTCGATCCCCTGGATGGCACGCGCGAATTCGTCGACAAGCGGCCGGAATTCACCGTCAACATCGCCTTCATCGTCGACGGCCACCCGGCCGCCGGCATCGTGTTTGCCCCCGCGTTGGGAGTCGCCTTTCTCGGCGAGAACGGCACGGCCGAGAAGCTGCATATCGGCCCGGACTTCCGCGTCGAGAAACGGCTGCCGATTAACGTGCGCCTCGCCAAGGCCGAACGCACCGCACTCGCCAGCCGTTCGCATAACAGCCCGCAGACGGCGCGCTTCCTGGCCGAGCAGGCCATCTCGGAGTGCAAGAATATCGGCTCGTCGCTGAAATTCTGTCTTCTCGCGGAAGGAGAAGCGGACGTCTATCCGCGCTTCACCCGCACGATGGAGTGGGATACCGCGGCCGGCGATGCAATCCTGCGCGCGGCCGGAGGCTGCACCGTGACCCTCGACGGTCGCCCCCTCACCTACGGCAAGACCCGGCAGGCCCACGACGCGGATTTCGCCAACCCCGATTTCATCTCCTGGGGCAACGCCCCCCGCCTTTGAGCGCGGGGATATTTCTCGCAAATATCCGTGTGAAATCAGCGCCTGGCCCTGCGCGCTATCCCCGCTTCCCGACGCGCCCCTACGATTTGCGGCAGTGAAACCTGCCGCGAACACCGGAGCTCGATCGTGTCGGACCAGACCAACAACCTCGCCTTGCCCTACATCCTGCCCTCCCAGGCACAGAAGCACGTGCCGCATAACGAAGCGCTACAGCGCCTCGACGCCGTGGTCCAGCTGACGATCATCGCCGAACGCCAGGCACCGCCCGAAACACCGGGTGAAGGCGACCGCTATCTCGTCGCCGCCGATCTCGAGGGCGCGTGGCTCGGCCGGCAGGGGCTCATTTCCGTCTGGCAGGATGGCGCATGGGCCTATCTCTCGCCAAACCCCGGCTGGCGCGCCTTCTTTCTCGATACCCACCAACTCCGCGCTTTCGACGGCACGAAATGGAACGTCATCTCGCTCGATGCGGATGGCGCGCTTCCGATGATTGGCATCAACGCGACGGCAGATGAGATCAACCGGCTGGCAGTCGTCTCCGAGGCCAGCCTCTTCAGCCACGCAGGACAAGGCCATCAGCTGAAGATCAACAAGGCCGATCCGTCTCAAACAGGCACGCTTCTCTTTCAGACAAATTGGTCGGGCCGCGCCGAGATGGGGCTTGCGGGAAGCGATGCCTTTTCGATCAAGGTCAGCGGCGATGGCAATGATTGGTCGACAGCGCTCGTCGTGGCGCCTGACGGCGTCGTGCGCATGCCGTCTCGGCCGATCGTGCGGGCATCGCCCGCTGCCGGCACAGCGTCTCCACCATCGGCAAGCCGCACCGGCTTTACGGATCTCCATGCGGGACAAGGCGGCTTCGAACTCGGCGCCGCCGTGCCATCTGGCTCCGGCGCGCGGCTGATCGTCCCTGCCGACGGCTTCTACCTGCTGTCGCTCTCTCTGAGCACCCTCACCTCATCAGGCCACGATGTGGCGATCGAGATCAACGGTGCCACCGTCGTCGCCAGCGCAAGCGGACCCGCCTCGGCATCACCGACTCGGCAGAGCGTTACGACCATCGTTGAATTGCATGAGGGCGACTGGCTCGCATTGCTTCACAACGGCACGGCGCAATATGAATTTGGACTGGCAAAGACCGAACTCTGCGCCGTCATGCTCTAAGGATGTTAAAGCAGGCGGTAACGGAAGGCCCGGGCAACCGCCTGCATCCGATTGACGGAATCGAGCTTGCGCATCGCGCTTTTCAGATATCCGACCACGGTGTGCGGCGAGAGCTCGAGTATGATGGCGATCTCGTCGCTGCTCTTGCCCGCCGCCGACCAGCGCAGGCATTCGATCTCGCGGCTGCTGAGGTTCTCCAGCGGCTGCTCCGTCACCTGCAGGCGGGCATAAACGTCGAGAAATTCCATGGCGCTGAACACATGCGCCATCGCCTCCTCGCGCGAAAGATCCGCCCGTGCGCCCGAAAACGCGAAAATATAAGGCTGGCGATCGGCGTCATGCAGCACGAAGGCAAATGTCCGGCGAAATCCGAGCTCGCGAAACAGACCGGTAATCCGCTCGTTTTTCGGGTTCGTCACGCTGCTTTCGAATGCGCTGACACCAAACGATACCGGCAGGCTCGATTTTCGGAGCTCCGAAACAAGCGCACTATTGTGAAACAGGTCGTGTTCGTCATAGGCGGCAACGAGGCTGTCGGGCCAGTTGCTGAAAATGTGGTTTCCCGCAAAGCCGCCATTGTCGCCGTGGGGAAAACCCGCGAACAAATAGTGGTTGAAACCCGCCGCTTTCGCCAGACGCGCGAGGCGTTCCTTGGAATCGGCCGGGGGATCGGCTGGCGATCGACTGGATTTCTCAGGCGATAAAAAAGCAATATTCACCGCGCCGTCTTGAACGGCACGTTCTTCATTCCGCATCGATTTCGTCCTTCAAAGGCTAAACTTGCCTGAAAACGCTCTTCTGGCAGCAACAATCAAAGTATAGGAAAACAAAAAACGGTCACTTCGACGTTATTCGAGGCCTGACATTCTATTCCCAACGCGCGCAGAACAAACAATCGCGACGACACACGACGTTCTATCTGCCCCTTCGGAGGCTTATAGTTTGTCGAGGATCAGACAACTAATATTCATTGTGCATGGCTCCCATGCACTGATGGCAAATTTACGCAAGGAAAGCCCGCGCGTGGGACACCGAATAGCGCCGTGATGCGACGCGGTTAAATTTATTATCAAAGTGTTACGACGCGTTTAGGCAATTTTTAAATGTGACAAGCTAGAGTGGCTCTCGTGGTCTTGAGTTGTGTAGAGAGTCCAATGACCGAAATGATACGTCCCCGAGTGAAATATGTCATCGGCCCCGATGGCAGCCCGCTGACGATTGCGGATTTGCCGCCGCCGAATACTCGGCGCTGGGTAATTCGCCGTAAGGCAGAGGTTGTCGCAGCTGTGCGCGGTGGCCTGTTGAGCTTGGAAGAAGCTTGCGAACGATATACCCTGACCGTCGAGGAGTTTCTCTCCTGGCAGTCGTCCATCAACAGCCATGGTCTTGCCGGCCTGCGCACCACGCGCATCCAGCAGTATCGCCATTGATTAATTATTGAAGTTGATTCCATTTCAGTTCGGGCCGACCGCACATCGCAGGATGTGAAGCCGGCCCGAAGCTTTTGCTGCTTTCCGGCGTTTATCTCATTGCCGAACTGAACCGACGCTCTGAAGCGCGGCCAGCGTCCACAAAGACCACTCGGACAACGGCTGCGCGAGCAAGGCTCGACATCTTCTTTTCGCAAGCGCCAAACCACCTGCCTCCCCTTTCATCGAACAATCCGTCACCGTGAGCGGCCTTTGCTTTGCGCCGGCGCCATGGCACGTTTGCTTCAACGCAATCGAAAGGAAGGCAGCTCGATGAAGATCACCAACGAAGAACACCCATCGGGCGGTCGCTACGTCGCCGAGCTCGAAGGCCATGAGGCCGAAATGACCTATTCCCGCACAACGCCGACGCTCATAATCATCGATCACACCGGTGTGCCGGATGCGCTGCGCGGCAAGGGCGTCGGCCAGGCGCTCGCGCTGCATGCGGTCGAAGCCGCCAGAACCGGTGGATGGAAGATCATTCCGCTCTGCCCTTTCTTCAAGGCGCAGGCGCTTCGCCATGAAGAATGGCGCGACGTCATCAACTGATCTTCTGAAGTCGAGAAACGCCAAAAGCCATGTATGACGGACAGCACGCCCGTCATGCATGGCTTTTATGAGATGACACCCCAGATGCCCGAAGGCATCGATCATCCTGGCTTAGGCTCGTGCCCGAACCGCTCCGTCGCGCTCTTCGAGCGCGGCAGCGCGTGCATATTCCGCCTGCATCTCTTCGAGCGTCTGCTCCAAGGCCTCTTCCTGCATCCTCAGTTCCTTGATCGAAACCTGAAGATTGTCCGCGCGCTGGCGTGCTGCCTTCGCGAAGGTGGGATAGGCGAAGTGATTCGGGTCGGAAATGCCGGACTTCTTTTCCTCGACAACGATCTGGCTCTCCAGATCCTTCGTCATACGGTCAAATTCAGACATCATCATCTGCAACTGCTGCAGCTGACGACGCTTTTCGTTCACCTGAAACTCTTTCAGACGAACTAGGCTCTCACGCGACTTCATACGCATTACTCCAGTGATGCGAGACCCCGGCTTCACTTGAAACCGCCCATTAGCTGCCGCTGTCATGCGACTTGCCCAAAAAATTTCCCTCGGCGTTAACAAAAACCTACCGCTGGTAACCTTTCGTTTACGGGCATCGTTAATGATAGTGCCGATGATTTAAGGGTCGGTAAACACAACTACGCGATTTCCGGTCCGTTTCATTGGTGAGTCGAATGAATCGCTTGCCGGCCTTTCTTAATGTAACAGTTGAGAAGAGGGCCTTGCGGATTCTCGTTGGAAAACAGCGGAATGGACAAAATATTTAATAAATTGATTACCTCTTGCCAGAGTGAATCAGAATTTGTTAACCATTTCGTGGCAGCTTCCAAATCACGCAGTGACATATCTGTATCGCGTAGGGGCCAGACCACCTTTCGGCGGCGGTAAAGGGGATAAGAATGCGGGTACTACTCATCGAAGATGACAGCGCGACAGCGCAGAGCATCGAACTGATGCTCAAGTCAGAAAGTTTCAACGTCTACACCACCGATCTTGGTGAAGAAGGCGTCGATCTCGGCAAGTTGTATGATTATGATATCATCCTTCTTGATCTCAACCTTCCAGACATGTCCGGATATGAAGTGCTCCGCACTCTCCGCCTGTCCAAGGTTAAAACACCGATCCTGATCCTCTCCGGCATGGCCGGCATCGAGGACAAGGTTCGCGGTCTCGGCTTCGGCGCCGACGACTACATGACCAAGCCTTTCCACAAGGACGAACTGGTTGCTCGCATCCATGCGATCGTCCGTCGTTCCAAGGGTCACGCCCAGTCGGTCATCATGACCGGCGAACTGATCGTCAACCTCGACGCCAAGACCGTCGAAGTCGGTGGCCAGCGCGTTCACCTGACGGGCAAGGAATACCAGATGCTGGAGCTGCTTTCGCTCCGCAAGGGCACCACCCTCACCAAGGAAATGTTCCTGAACCACCTTTACGGCGGCATGGACGAGCCGGAACTGAAGATCATCGACGTCTTCATCTGCAAGCTGCGCAAGAAGCTTGCAAACGCTGCCGGCGGCGCAAACTACATCGAAACCGTCTGGGGCCGCGGCTACGTTCTGCGCGAGCCTGACGGTGCCGAATACGCCGAAACAGCCTGATATCCGATTTCGGTCTCTACGCCGATCATCCTTAAGATCCCGCCTTCACGGCGGGATTTTTTGTGTCCGTGAACACGTCTGGAACGACAAAAGCCGCCCTGAGAGGCGGCTTTTGCGATTGAATCGAATTGGAATATCAGGCGGCGATGGCGCGATTGCCGAAGACCGCGGTCAGGATCTTGCGATCGAAGGGCTTCAGCAGGAAGTCCGTGGCCCCTGCCCGCTTGCCCATCATCAGCTTCTTCAGGTCGGCCTCGATCACGCAATAGTAGATCTTGACCTCCTTGCCGCCTTCCATGGCGCGAACCGCCACGATCAGATCAAGCGCGCCATCCATGGATGAATCGACAATCAGGTAATCAGGCAGTTCCACCTGGCAATGGGACAATGCTTCGCTGGCGCTGGAGGCTTCACTGACCATGAAGTCGAGTTCAGAGAGAATCCGCTTCCCGACTTTACGAACGACGTCCGACGAATCGGTGATCATGAACCTTTGCATCGCTGCTCCATTGCCCAGCTTCTGTCCCGGCGGGCATCTTCACGGGCAAGGATAGAAACATTCGGCTAAGGAAGTATTACTTCGATACAAGCAATGTGCCGGGAATCTGTCCCGGCGCTGTTTTAGATCAGGCCGGAATGACTTCGGCGGTGAAGACGATCTCTTCCGCGCTGGCGCTATGGCCAAGCTTCATGCCGCACTCTTCCGCGAGCAGCACTGCGTAATAGGGCTGGATCGTGTGGGCATCGATCGCTTCTTCGATCTCACCGGTCGAAATCTCCACGAACTTCGGCGGCAGGCGCATCAGCTTGCCCTTGGCGACGAGCGTGAACTTGGCGTCGAATTCCGGGTTCTCGAGCGTGATATCGATCTGACCACCGCGCGGAATGGACGAGTAGGCAACCAGGAACAGGTTCAGTAGCAGCTTGACGCGGTTCTTCGCGATGATGGCGCGCGGTCCGTTCCAGACCACTTCGGTCTTCTTCTCGGCGGCAGCGAAATCCTTGGCGGCGCGCTCGGCTTCACCGGTATCGATCGAAGCGCCGACGGAGCCGGAAGCGCCGAAGGCAAGGCGTGCGAATTTGAGACGAACCGACGCGTTCAGCGCGCTGGTGCGGATAAGATCCATGGCGTCTGCATCGGCGCCGCCCTCGTCGAGCAGTTCAAGGCCGTTGTTGATCGCGCCGACGGGCGAGATGACGTCATGGCAAACACGGCTGCAGAGAAGCGCGGCCAGATCAGGGCCGGTCAGGGTAAGGTTTGGATTCTTCGACATCATTGTCTCCAAGAAGGCGGTGATTCATTCCGCCACACATATTGCTTCATCATTGCACGAAGTTTGCGAGCGTACTCGGCGCCATAATGACACCATATTTGGTAAACCGATTGTTAAGACCATCCGCGCAAAATGATAGAAACGCCGGAAACGGCACCATGTATCGACCATGATGAACGGATGACACCATGCGCCCCTCAATCCTAGGAAGATTCCTGGCCGACTGCCGGCGGGTATCACTGCTCGCGATTTCGTGCCTGATGCTCGTCGCGACGCAGGCCGCGGCTCAGCAAGCCAGGAATGATCAATACTCGGTTCAAGAAATCGTCGACGCCGGACATTCCTTCTTCGGCTCCACCAGCGGCGGCCTTGCCAAGGCGGTCGAGGCAGCCTTCCAGAAGTACGGCTTGCCGAATGGCTACATTCTCGGCCAGGAAGGCTCCGGCGCCTTTATCGCCGGCCTGACCTATGGCGAAGGCCAGCTGAACACCAAGAACGCCGGCGAGCATCCGCTCTACTGGCAGGGCCCCTCGCTCGGCATCGACTACGGTGGCCAGGGCACGCGCGTCATGATGCTGGTCTACGACCTGCCGTCGACCGACGCGATCTACGCCCGCTTCGGCGGCGTCAGCGGCCAGGCCTTTGTCATCGCCGGCTTCGGCATGACGCTGCTCAAGAACAACAATGTTCTCGTCGTGCCGATCCGCACAGGCGTCGGCGCCCGCCTCGGCCTCAACGTCGGCTACCTCAAGATTACCCCAAATCCGACCTGGAACCCCTTCTGATATTGCCGTCACGGCGAACTCTGTGTCGCCGTGACCCATCCGCCACTTGCCCTAACGGCGTTGGCCGCTTAATCATTGGCTGACGCAAATCAACTTCTGGAAGCAGTGGCCTCGCCGTGATCGAATACGCGCTCTTGTTCGGATTGGGCTTTCTGGCCGCGGCGTTCCTGGTTTTCCTCGTATCGCCGGCCGTCCATCGCCGTATCGTCTGGTATACGGAAAACCGCATGCGCGCGACGATGCCGCTCAGCCCCCAGGAAGTGCGTGCGCAAAAGGACATGGTCCGCGCGCTTTATGCCGCCGAAAACGCCCGCACCACGCAGGATCTGATTCGCGAACGCGAAAAGTCGATGTCGCTGCAATTGAAGCACGACCAGATCGCCCGCGACGCCGGCCACTTCGCCTCCGAGATCAGCGCGCTTCAGGCCCAGATCGCCGACATGAGCGTCGAGGCCGCCGAATTGCGCTCGCATTTGCGCAAGGACGAGAACTATATCAGCCAGCTGAAGACGAGCCTGCATATCGCCGAACAGGCCAGTGCCGCCAAGGAAGGCGAGCTCGACGCTCTTCGTATCCGCCTGAACAAGATCGTCGAGCAGACCGACAATCTGAAGATCGACATGGCCGCGCGCGAGACCGAGCTCGAAAACCTCAATTTCAAGCACAGCGGACTGCGCACCGAACGCGACGAGCTTCGCCAGGACGTCGGCCTGCTGCAGAAGCGCGCCAAGGATGCCGAACAGAAGCTGACGCAGCAGGAACACGCTGTGCTGCGCCTGGAAGACCGCGCCGAGCGCGACAAGGCGACCCTTGCCGACAAGGAAGCGCTTCTGACACGCCGGCAGCAGGACCTGACCAAGCTCAAGGATCAGGTGAAGGCCGCCAATGCCGACATGCGCAAGGCGAACCGCGCGCTTCGCTCGGCGGGCCTTGCTCCCCTCGTTCTCATCCCGCCGCAGGAAAAGCCCGTGCCGGAAGAAACCCCGATCTCAGAACTCGATACCGCCGCGGTCGCAGCGCGCCTTGCCGAAGAAGTACGCGCCCGCAGCGCCGCCGTATCCGAGGAAATCCTCGCCGCCAGGCTGAACACCTCCAACGACGGCGCTATCCGCGAAGAGATCGCAACCATCGCCGCCGACATGGTGGCCCTGACCGCCATCAACGAAGGCAAAGCCTCGCCGATCCGCGAGCTGCTGCCGGAGACGGTGGAGACGAAGGAAGGCGAGCGCATCGACCTCGCCCAGCGCGCCGCCACGATCCTGTCGCAGCCCGGCTAAGACCAGCCGCCAGCAAATCTCAGATACGCTTGGCCGTGGAAGACATGGCAAACAGCGCGATGCCGGTTGCGGTCGCGACATTGAGGCTATCGAGCCCCGGCGATTGCGGAATGCGGGCGCTGCGGAAGCGTGACAGTACCGCCTGCGGCAACCCCTCGCCTTCCGTGCCAACGACCAGCGCCATGCGCTCGGAGGCCGGAATGGAGCGGATATCGACCTCGCCGCGCGGCGACAGCGTCCAGATCGCGAAATCGCGCTCGGCGAGTTGGGTGAGCAGATCAACCGCGTCACCGCCACGCTGATAGGGAACGCTCAACACGGAGCCTACCGAAACGCGCATCGCCTTGCGATAGAGCGGATCGCACGAGGTCTCATCGAGGAAGATCGCATCGGCATCGAAGGCCGCCGCATTGCGGAACATCGAGCCGGCATTGTCGTGATTGGAAATGCCGCAGCCGACCAGCACCAACGAACGCTCAGGCAACCGATCGATCAGTGCGCCAGCCTGTGGCTGTCGTCGCCCCAAGGCCAGCACGCCGCGATGCAGATGGAAGCCGACGATACGGTCGAGCACATCCGCTTCCGCGACGTAGACGGGGACGTCTTCCGGCAGGCGCTCGAGAATATCGGCGACGCCCTCGACACGGTTGCGCAGCAAAAGCACCTTCTCGGCCGCGAAATCGCCGCCTGCCCGGTGCGCCTCGGCTAGCATGCGCAGCACGACGGTGCCCTCGGCGATGAACCGGTTATGCCGCCCCGTCAGATCGCGTTCGCGAATGTCGCGAAACTCGGCGATACCAGGGTCGTCGGCATTGTCGATCGCAATCAGCCGAGGGGCCATCGTTCTCAGCCGCCGTTGACGGTCACGTCGGCAATGATGCTTCCGGCCTTGATGTCGAACACCAGCGCCTTGGCCACGCCCTCGGCGGTCTTGCCGAAGAACATGATCTGGCCGCCCGAAAGCGAAGAGGACTGGAGAACGAAGCCGGCAGGCAGGTTTGCCGTCACCGAAACCGGCGCATCCGACGGAATTCCGGCTGATGTAATCGCGGCCGGCTCCTTGGCCGGCGCCCGCATCGTCTTGTAGACAACCGCGCCGAAGACCGCCATAAGGCTCACGAACATGATGAAGCCCGAGACGATCTGCAGGCGGATCATCTTGCGTCGGACATTTTCCATTGCCGGATCGAGGGGCTTTTCTTCCTGATCGTCTTCTGGCTGGACATTCGTCATATATGGCGTTCCATTCTATAAAATACTTCGGAGAAGAAGCGTCTTGAGCGACCCCTTTAAACAAGCAGCCGGCAATATGAAAGTCCTGACGGCGGATGAACATGCCGAAGGCCGGCTTGATGCGTGGATGACGGCTCAGCTCGGCGAGGAATTCTCCCGCAGCCGCATCAAGGTGCTGATCAAAGAAGGCCAGGTCACGTCGAAGGGATCAGTCGTCGCCGATCCGCAGAAGAAGGTTCGCCCCGGCGACGTCTTCGAGATCAACCTGCCCGAGCCCGAGGACCCAACGCCGAAGGGCGAGAATATCCCGCTCGACATTCTCTACGAGGACGACGACCTGATCGTCATCTCCAAGCCATCGGGCATGGTCGTACACCCGGCCGCCGGCAACTGGACGGGAACGCTGGTCAACGCGCTGATCTATCACTGCGGCGACAGCCTGTCGGGTATCGGCGGCGTGCGCCGTCCTGGCATCGTTCACCGCCTCGACAAGGACACGACGGGCGTCATGGTCGTCGCCAAGAACGACGTCGCGCACCGCCACCTCTCCGCCCAGTTCGCCGACCACGGCCGCACCATGCCGATCGAGCGCGCCTACCAGGCCGTCGTCTGGGGCCGTCCGCGCACATTGACGGGGAGCATCGACGCGCCGCTCGGCCGCGACACCGGCGACCGTACCCGCCGCGCCGTCAAGCGCCCGGGCACCGCCGATGCCGATGAGGCAATCACGCATTACGAGGTGATCGAGCGCTTCCACGAGACGCCGGATGCGCTGTCGCTGGCCTCTCTCGTTGAGTGCCATCTGGAAACCGGGCGCACCCACCAGATCCGCGTTCACATGGCCCACATCGGCCATCCCCTGCTCGGCGACACCGTCTATGGCGCCGGCTTCAAGACCAAGGCCAATCTTCTGCCGGATGCGGCCAAGAAAGCGGTCAACAGTTTCGGCCGCCAGGCGCTGCATGCCTACATGCTGCAGTTCGAGCACCCGCGCAGCGGCGAACTCATGCGCTTCGAGGTCCCTCTGCCCGACGATATGGTGGCGCTGGTCGACGCCTTGCGCAATGCCGAACTGTAACGGCATCGTGAACCGGGCTTGAGCCTTGAACTACGGTATTGCCACACTTATCTCTACACTGACTTCGTGCGGGCTTTGACAAAGCCGCACGTTCCCGGTTCGCCTTCAAGACGCAGGGACGCGTCCAAGCGGGGATCGGAATTCAGATAGGAGGGTGCAAGAATGGCCCGAAGCAGTTTGCCGTCCATTACCGCCGGCGAAGCCGGTCTCAACCGTTATCTCGACGAAATCCGCAAGTTCCCGATGTTGGAGCCGCAGGAAGAATACATGCTGGCAAAGCGGTATTCCGAACACGGCGACCGCGAGGCTGCGCATCGTCTCGTCACCAGCCACCTGCGTCTCGTCGCCAAGATCGCCATGGGTTATCGCGGCTACGGTCTGCCGATCGGCGAAGTCGTGTCCGAAGGCAATGTAGGCCTGATGCAGGCCGTCAAGAAGTTCGACCCGGAACGCGGTTTCCGCCTGGCAACCTATGCCATGTGGTGGATCAAGGCCTCGATCCAGGAATACATCCTGCGGTCCTGGTCGCTCGTGAAAATGGGCACCACCGCCAACCAGAAGCGTCTGTTCTTCAATCTGCGTCGCCTGAAGGGCCGTATCCAGGCCATCGATGAAGGTGACCTGAAGCCGGAACACGTGGCCGAGATCGCAACCAAGCTGCGCGTCTCCGAGGAAGAAGTGATCTCGATGAACCGCCGCCTGTCCGGCGACGCATCGCTCAACGCGCCGATCAAGGCGTCGGAGGGCGACAGCGGCCAGTGGCAGGATTGGCTCGTCGACGATCATGACAGCCAGGAAGACGTGCTGATCGAGCAGGACGAACTCGACACCCGCCGGCGTATGCTGGCCAAGGCGATGAGCGTTCTGAACGACCGCGAGCGCCGCATCTTCGAGGCACGCCGCCTCTCCGAAGATCCGGTAACGCTGGAAGATCTGTCGAGCGAGTTCGACATCAGCCGCGAGCGCGTGCGCCAGATCGAGGTCCGCGCCTTCGAAAAGGTCCAGGACGCTGTCCGCAAGGACGCGCTCGACCGCGCCAAGGCCGTCCGCGTCGTCGAAGCCACGGCGTAAGCGAACCAATCCCAAAATACAAAGGGCGGGTCTCACGACCCGCCCTTTTCGTTTACAGGGTTCCCAGCACTGCCGCGCCCGCCAGCAGCAAGCCCGTCAGGATATTTGCCAGGAACAGCCGATAATTCACCTCCGGGCGAACAAGGTCGATCCGCCGGGTCTGCCACGCAAGATGGGCGGCAATCACCAGAATTCCGAGCATATAGGGCAGCGACATCCCGAGCAGCCAGCCGCCGAGCGCCCATGCGCCAACGGCCAGGCCGTAGAAGACGCCAATGATCGCCTTGCCATGCCGGCCAAACAGGATCGCCGTCGATTTCAGCCCAAGCCGGGTATCATCCTTGACGTCGACATAGGCGTAGACCGTGTCGTAGCCGATCTGCCATGCGATCGCCCCGCCCCACATCAGGATGGCCCCAAGCGGGATGTGTCCGGCGACCTCGGCCCAGGCCATCAGCATGCCCCAGTTGAACGCCGCGCCAAGAACGGCCTGTGGCCAGTGCGTGAAGCGCTTGCAGAGCGGATAGATGAAGACGAGCGGAACGACACAGATCGCGACCAGCCGTGTGTAGGGCGAAAGGAAGAACAGTAGCGAGGCCGCCAGCGCAAGCTGAACGGCCAGAAAGCTCAGTGCCTGCAGGATGCCAATCTGGCCATTCGCCAGGGGCCGGAAGCGCGTCCGCTCGACATGGCCGTCAAACTTGCGATCGGCGATATCATTGACGGTGGACCCGGCGCTTCTCATCAGCAAGGCGCCGAGCGAGAATATCAGCAGCTCCCGAATATCGGGGAAGCCGTGCGATGCCTGAATGAGTGCCGCCCAGCAGGGGAAAAGCGTGAGCCATATCCCGACGGGACGATCCAGCCGCGCCAGACGCGTATAGGGTCGCCATGCCCTGGGAAGCCTGCGCTCCACCCAGTCGTCGAGGTTGATATCGCTCAGATCCGGGCGGCTTGCAGCGGTCATCTTGTCCAAACTCCAAATCCAGAAGGCCCGGCAACGAAGTGGGCCGATCTCGTCAAAAAGGGCAAGTCTTGCGACCTGCCCTTTCCTGTATCTGTTCAGTCTGGACGACCAGCCTTACTGGCTGGTCGAGACGTCGCCGGCTGCGTTCCATTCGCGGATGGCGGCGTTGAAGGCTTCGATGCCAGTCTGGCCTTTCTGCATGGTCAGAAGCGCGCGGCGGCCGTTGCGGTAGGTGATCGGGATATCGATCCAGTCGCGCGTCGACAGAAGGTCGAGATTGGCCTTGCGGGCATCCGGGTAATCGTTGAGCGCGATCATGTGGAAGTCATCGGTGATCTTCGCCGGCACCGCGACGAGCGCATCACCACGATCCTGCTCGGTCCGCTTCATCGAAATGCGCTGAACGCTGTCGATTGCGCCACCTTCGAAATTCGCCGGCAGGGAGAACACCATCTCGACGATGTGGCTGGCCGGGAGCGAAGGATCGGAATTGCGCTTGAAGTTGATCTGCGCCGTGAGGTTCCGCTCGGGCACTGTCAGCGTGCCCTGGACGGAAGCTTCCTGCTTACCATCGGCGCCGGCCTCATGGTGCAGGCTCCAGACGATTGAACCCTGGATCGCCGTCGGCGAGCTCTGGCCGATGCGCTCCTCATAGAGGAACATCTTCTCGCTTGAACCGGCAGGCGCGGTCTGGCCGGCAGCGGGCGGCGTCGCGGAGGCTGCGGCATCCGGTGCGGCCGTGCCGGAAGCGGCGGCAGGCGGTGTCGTGCCTGCGGCGGCCGGTGCGACCGGGTCCGCGGACGCGACGTTCTGCTCGGCGACGGACTTGCCTTCGGCGACCTGCGTGCTCGGTGCCGCGGCCGGGCCGCTGTCGACCTCGGTGCCATCGGCCATCAGCCGCTGCGTGAACTTGTTGCCGGCGGCCGAACCGTCGGCGGGGGCGGCGCCGTTCTGCGCGGCATCAGGCGTTGCAGCAGCCGGTTTGGCATCGCTCGTCTGGTCGGCGGGCGCTGTCGTGCCTGCGACAGGCGGAGGCGTCTGCGCGGTCTGCGATGGAGCTGCGCTGACTAGGCCCTTGACCATTTCGGTCAGCGCGGCCTGGTGCGTATAGGCGGCATAACCGCCGCCGCCGACAACGCCCAATGCGATCAGAAGCGCGATGATGGAACCGATGCCGAAACGACGGCGCTTCGGCTCCATACGGAAATTCTTGCCCTGGAACTTCGAGGCGATGTCGTCGTCGCTGTTGCCAACCGACAGGCCATCGTCATCCTCGGCAACGACGCCGCGATTGTCGTAGCCACGAAGCCTTGTTGCTTCCTGCCAGTCGTCGCCGGCCAGAGGCTCGTTCTTCGGCGTCGGTCCGCCATGAATTTCGGAGAAAAGATCGACATCCTCGTAGGATGTGGCAGCCGGTGTCTTCTTGTCGTTGTCGATCGGCGGCAGGTCGTCGAACGCGGCCGCTTCCCAGGAGAAGCTCTCATTGGCAGCCGGCATCTTGGCCGGTGCAGCCGGCACGGGTGCCGACGCGTAGTCGATGCTCGACACCACCTCGTCAAAGGCGCGCGCAGCATCATTGGCGGCAGGTGCTGCATGCGAAGTCTCGGAGAACTGGCGCAGCTCTTCGAGCGCCCAATCCGTCGGTTCAACCGTCTTCGTGGACGGTTCCGGCACTTCTTCCGCCGGCTCGTTCCAAACCGGATCGAAATGACCGGCGGCGTCGGCATGAATGGGATCGTCCTGCGTCTGCTCGACGAACTGATGCGGCGGCTCGAAAACCGGAACCGGCTCGACGAGACGGTTGCTCAGGTCGAAATCGCGGGCAACCGGCTGCGCGCGCGGCGCGTCGTCGATGACAGGCTCAGCATAGGGCTCAACGTCGGGCGCGGCAGCGAAATCATGGCCATGCGTCTCGCGCGCGGCGTCATACTGGTCCTCGACCGGCAGCTGCCACGGCTCGACCGTCTCCGGCTCAGCGGCGGACACATGCGGCGCTTCCTCGAACACAGGCTCGTCATGCGAATGCGCGGGCTCGTGATAGACTTCAGGCTCGGGCTGAACTTCAGGCTCTTCGTGAACGTCGGCGGCATGCACCGGCGCCGGCTCTTCGTAGACCGGCTCCTCATGCGCGACTGGCTCGTCAGCAACCGGAGCCTCGGGCTCGACGGGCGCTTCATAAGCCGGTTCCTCGTAAACGGGTTCTTCGTGCGCGGGCGGCTCGTAGGCGGGATGCTCGTAAGCCGGTTCGGCCGCCGGTGCCTCTTCGGCCTGTTCGGCGACCGGCTCAGGTGCTGCGGCAACCTCGGGCTCGGGCGCGACTTCGGGCTCCGCAGGCGCTTCCGTCACCGGCTCGGCGACGGCGACCTGATCCTCTGCCGGCAGCGCATCGGCATGCTCGGCTTCGACCTCACGAATGGCGGCTTCGAGCTTTTCCAGCTGGCGCTGCAGCATGGCCTCGGGCGGACGCGGCTTCATGTTCTCGAGCTGCCGCTGTACGGCACCGCGAGCACGCTCGTAAACCTTCACCCGCATATCGGGAGTGTTGTCGGTCAGGCCGTCAACCGCCCGCCGGATAACTGCGATAAAATCCGCCATACGTACTTTCTCTAAGAGTGTGGTTCGCCGCGCGAACCACACAAATAATCATATAAAACCTTAATCCTCAAAAGGATCGGTCACAAGTATGGTGTCATCACGCTCAGGACTTGTAGACAGAAGAGCGACGGGGGCGCCGATCAGCTCTTCAACCTGGCGGACATACTTGATCGCCTGGGCAGGAAGATCGGCCCAGCTGCGCGCGCCGACGGTCGATTCCTTCCAGCCCTCGAGCGTGATGTAGACGGGCTCGACGCGCGCCTGGGCAGCCTGGCTCGCCGGAAGATAATCGATCTCCTTGCCGTCGAGCTTGTAGGCGACGCAGATCTTCAGTTCGTCGAGACCATCGAGAACGTCGAGCTTGGTGAGCGCGATGCCCGTGATGCCCGAAGTCTTCACCGTCTGGCGAACCAGAACGGAATCGAACCAGCCGCAACGGCGCGGACGGCCGGTATTGACGCCGACTTCGCGGCCGACGGTCGAAAGGTGCTTGCCGACTTCGTCGTTCAGCTCGCACGGGAACGGACCTTCACCGACACGGGTCGTGTAGGCCTTGGTGATGCCGAGAACATAACCGATCGCCGTCGGGCCGAGACCGGACCCTGCGGCAGCCTGGCCGGCAACCGTGTTCGACGAGGTGACGAACGGATAGGTGCCATGGTCGTTGTCGAGCAGCGCGCCCTGCGCACCTTCGAAGAGGATGCGGGCGCCGGCCTTGCGCTGGTCGTCGAGGATACGCCAGACCTGGTCGACATAGGGCAGAACCTGGTCTGCGACGTCGTTCAGTTCCTTCTCGAGCGATTCCACCGAAATCTCCGGCAGGCCGAGGCCGCGGCGCAGCGCGTTGTGGTGCGTCAGAAGACGATCGATCTTGGCCGGCAGCGCTTCCTTGTCGGCAAGGTCGATGGCGCGGATCGCGCGGCGGCCGACCTTGTCTTCGTAGGCAGGGCCGATGCCGCGGCGGGTGGTGCCGATCTTGGTGCCGCTGTTGGAGGCAGCGTCTTCACGGAAGCCGTCGAGATCGCGGTGCAGGGAGAGGATCAGCGGCGCGTTGTCGGCGATGCGCAGAATCTCGGGCGATACGTTGACGCCCTGGGCACGCAGCTTCTCGACTTCGGCGACGAAATGATGCGGATCGACGACGACACCGTTGCCGATGACGCTGAGCTTGCCGCGCACGAGGCCCGACGGCAGCAGCGCCAGCTTGTAGCTGACACCATCGATGACCAGCGTATGGCCCGCATTGTGTCCGCCCTGATAGCGCACGATCACATCGGCACGTTCCGAAAGCCAGTCGACAATCTTGCCCTTGCCTTCGTCACCCCATTGCGAACCGACCACAACTACGTTCGTCATTCACGTCTTCCTGTTAAAGGCGGATTTAACCGCTCCCTGCTCAAACCCGCGCATCTATAAGGCTTTGTTTTTGGGAAAGCGACCCTGTATTGCCGTCTGAATTGGCTTTTTACGTGACAAATCAGCTATTGGCAGGCTATTTGCCGCCATCGTCGGAGGAAGTTCTGCGCCCGCGCAGCCGACCGGGAGAGAATCGGCCGTGCAGTATGCCGCCTACATATGCCTTGTCGTCGCCGCGATGTGCTGGGGTGGCAATACCGTTGCCGGAAAACTGGCGCTCGGTCACGTCAGCCCGATGATGCTGACATCGCTGCGCTGGTTCGTCGCAACCGCGATCATTGCCGCCATATCCGTGCCGCAGCTGAAACGCGATTGGCCGGTCGTGCGCAAAAACCTCCCTCTGCTCTTCTTCTACGGCATCGTCGGCTACACGCTCTTCAATGCCATGCTTTATTCCGCGGTAAAATATACGACCGCCATCAATGTCGCAATCGAGCAGGCAGGCATCCCGATGCTGATATTCCTGCTCAACTTCCTATTATTCCGCACCGGCGTGTCGCTCGCGCAAATCCTGGGCTTCGTGATGACCTTGCTCGGCGTAGCGTTGACGGCCGCCCATGGCAGCCTGACCACGCTTCTGGAGCTCGGTCTCAACACCGGCGACGGCCTGATGCTGGTCGCGGTCGCCGCCTACGCCGTCTACACGATCTTCCTGCGGTGGAAGCCGCCGCTCGACTGGCGCACGCTGATGGCCGTACCCGCGCTCGGCGCCACCATCAGCGCACTGCCGCTTCTGGCCTGGGAGGCATCGAAGGGCGCGGCTGAGCTTCCCGATGGAACCGGATGGCTCATCACCATCTACACGGCGATCTTCGCCTCGCTGATGGCGCAGGTGCTCTACATCAAGGGCGTGGAATGGATCGGCGCCAACCGCGCAGCGCTCTTCATCAATCTCGTGCCCGTCTTCGGCACGCTGTTTTCAGTCGCGCTGCTCGGCGAAGCGCTGCAAACGTTCCACATCGTGGCGCTGGTCTTGACGCTCGGCGGCATAGCCATCGCCGAAAAGGGCCGCCCCAATCGGGCTGCGCCCGCCACTTCGGACGCGCACTAGTTAGCCCAGCTCCAGCGTGGTGACGCCGAAGACATTCTTCAGCGGAACCGTAGGCACAGCGCCGCGATACATGCGCGATGTCTCGAACACCGGCTCCAGCCCCATGCCGACGGCAAGCGCTACGGCGTCGCGATTGTCGGAGGGGATATCGATGAACACCCGTGCGCCCTTCGCCTCCTGCCCAAGCGTGGAGAGCAGTGCCGCGGCGCTATCCGCATCGGCGGCAAACAGCGGCCCGATCTTGTATCCGTCGTAACAGCGGCGGATCGTGCCATAGCCACGTATCTTGCCGCTCTTGCGCACGACGGCCGTGCGCCGATGCTTGCGGTTGGTGCACCATGAGGTCACGAAGGCCGGGCGCTGCGCCGAAAACACGCTGGCATCATAGCGCACCAGCCCATCCAGCTTGTCGGTCACCGGCGTCGCGGTCAGCGACGACGACGGCAAAGAGCCGATCACGCCGCCATAACGAACCGTTTTGTAGGCTTCCTCGAAGCCGGCCTTGCGGTAATTCTCCTGCTGGGCGACGACACCGTCGAGCCCGATGCTGCGGCCATTCGCCGATGCGATGCCGGCATCCCAGATCGCCCTGCCGTAACCCTTGCCGCGAAATTCCGGGTGAACCATGTAGAGCCCGAGAAAGGCCAGATCGTTGCCATACTTGACGACAGAGATCGAGCCGACGGGGACTTCGCCCACCGCGCCGACGAAAAACCCCGATGGATCCGCGTCATGAAACGGAAGCGAATCGTCGAGACCTGGATTCCACCCCTCCTGGCGCGCCCATTCGAGCACTAGCTCCAACTCACCGGGCCGCATGGGGCGAACGGCAAACTCCGAATTCATGCAATCTTCCCAATCAGGCCCACGGCGAGCGCACACAGGCGGCGTAATGTGATGAAATCAAGTCTAGCGGCCGCAATACGCGATCGATGACCAGGAAACATGTTCTCTACGGAAGCGATCTGCATCGATCGACATGACGTCGGACACAGAAAACCTTCCGGCCGGAATCATCATGGAACAAGGAAACTGTAATCTCAAGATAATTACTTAAGAGACCATGAAGCTCACTGGGCTTTGCGAGGTTTGAACGGAAAAGAACTTGCGCCGACAGCTCGTCCCCGTCTCCCGGCACTGAATTAGGATATTTTTCCCAGTTCTTACAGGAGACCCGCAATGCTTCTCGGTATCGGCCTTTCGACTGCCCTATCCCCCGCTCAGCGACACTCCAGCCCTCGCGCGATCATCGCATTCGGCGACAGCCTCACCGAGGGCGCCGGCGCATCATCTCGCGACAATAGTTTTCCTGATATCGCCGCCGGCCTCTTCGATCCGCCGAGGACGATCATCAATCGCGGCATAGGCGGCCAGACCTCGACCGAGATCGCGGCCAGACAAG
Organism: Rhizobium sp. 16-449-1b; assembly: GCF_017741935.1. GTDB lineage: Bacteria > Pseudomonadota > Alphaproteobacteria > Rhizobiales > Rhizobiaceae > Rhizobium. The sequence continues at coordinate 87,846 of NZ_JAGHMH010000016.1, forward strand.
GCGGCGTGCCGCTCAAGCTTGCCGTGGCCGGCGGCGATATCAGGAACCTCTATCCGCATACCCGCGACTGGATGGACCGGTTCGAGACCGGCATCGTCAACGGCCTCACGCATGAATGCATCAACAAGGGCACCGACGAAAACGGCCTGCCCTATGGCGACATCAGGATCCATGGCACGGCGACAGCCGGCTTCACCGACATCGGCCGGCAGATCTACGGCGCCATCACCGCCAACTACGCGACGGAGCCGGGCACCCCCTGGACAATCTCAAGCACCATCCAGATGATCGCCGGCTCCACCTCAGGCATAGCGGGCATGCGCCTGCCACTGATCGAGGCCAACGAACTCGGCGGCTACCTCGCCGAAATCGCCGCGCCCGCTTTCGCCCTCGATGGCAGGCGCAGCAACATCTCGACAACGTCGACGAACACCCACGGCTTCATCCGCTCCACCCACCTGCTCGATATCATCCCGGGCAGCGCGATCGACATCACGCTGCGCATCTTCCCCGGCCAGTTCGAACAAGGCGCGGCCGCGACAGCGCTGCAGCTGACACCCGGCGACGGCGAAATCCCGGCCTACCACCCGGAATTCTCGCGGCGATACCGCTTCGATCAGGATAGCGACGGCTGGCTGCCGCGCATCCAGGACGGCCACGCGGCGCCGGTCGTCACGCGCGACGGCAGGCTGGTCGTCGAAAACGACGACGCCGGCGTGCTGCGCGGCTGCGAACTCGCCATCGCCGAAATCCCCGGCGGCCAGATCATCCCGGGCGGGAAGCTCATCCACATCGCCTTCGACCTCGAGATCCTCGACGGCAGCGGCCAGATCCATGTCGGCGGGCTCGGCGCACCGGGCGGCGGCTGGGCGACGACGACATCAGGCGGCGATCCGACACGGCCGATCTCGGCGAGCGGCCATTACGAACTGGTCTTCACCGCCGGCAATCTCGCCAACGCAAACCCATCCTGCGGGGCAATCGCCTTCCTCAGCAGCGGCAGCCTTGTCAGCTGGTCGCTCGACAATATCGTCATCGAATGGAGCGACGAGACCTCGCAAGTGGAGGTCCTCTATCGATCGGTCGAGGCGCTGCACGGCGCCAACGGAGCCATCGGCCTACGCGGCACGCTGGCCGGAGTGGAGGGTACGCTGACGACCGACGGCGGCACGCACCACCTCTTCACGCGCAGCCATGCGGGCGACTCCGTGGCCGTCGCATACGCCACGCCCTTCCACCCCAGAGATGCGGCCACCGGCCAGATCCAATGGCTATGGGCCGGCCGCAACAACGCGACGACACCCGAGACCGTTCTCTCCGACATCGCGGCCATGGCATCCCATGCCCCAGGCGGCCGCTACCTGATCGGCTCGATCCTGCCTTCCGCCGCCGACACCCCCGAAACCCGCCAGACGATCGCCAACTTGAACGCCAATCTGGCCGCCCTCTACACGACACGCTTCGTCGATCTCCACGCCGCCCTTACCGCCGCCGCGAACCAAACGACCGGTGACCAACAGGACATCGCCGCCGGCCTAGTGCCGAGGTCACTTCGCGCCGACGCCCTGCATTTGAACGACCGGGGCTATGCAATCGCCGCCGCAGCCTGGGTGTCGGCAACCGCGGCTATGGGCTGGTAACCCGAGCACGGATAGGCCGCGCCGGATTGCCCACATAAACGGTCCATGCTGCGAGATCACTGAAGGCAACACCCCGCGCGCCGAGAACCGCCCCCTCCCCGATCAAAACGCCGGGGCCCACAAAGGCCTCGGCCGCGACCCACGCGTCAGCGCCAACGGTGATCGGCCGAGCCGTAAGCTGGAACGACGCATCATCGATATCATGCGAACCGGTGCATAGATGCGCGCCCTGCGAGACCACCGCGCCGCGCCCGATGCGAACAGGCGCGATGCTATAGATGATAGCCCCGCGACCGATCAGCGTGTTCTCCTCCATAACGAGATGCGGCGGATACCAGATCCGCGCCGATCCATGCACCAGCGCATTGCGCGCCAAACGCGCACCAAATAGCCGCAACAGAAACGCCCGCCACCGATGCAATGGCGCCGGCGTCCAAGCCGCAAGCAGCGCCCAGACGATCCCCCAAACCAACCGCAATGCACGATGCCGGACACTAAAGCTCGGCCCGCCCTCACGCGAGCCGGATCGGGCAGCGTCGAGTATGCCGAAATTTTGCTCCACGCTGTCGCTCATCGTCTCAACCGCTCCTGATAGAGCCGCGCTGGATAAGCTTGGTCCCGGACCCGCCGGGACAAAGCCAAAGCAACCGCGATCTGGCAGACGAACAACGGCAGCACGGCGCCAACAGAGCCACGCAAAAGGATCGGCATCGACGAGGCGATGAGAATACGCAACACGCTAACGCCACCAAACACGCCCCACTCCGCCATCAGCACCGACCGCAGCAGCATGGCCACAACGACCCCGCCGAGCGCGACGCCGGCAAAGCCGAAATCCATGTAGAGATCGCAGCCGATGAAGAAGGACAGGTTCGGCGTCCCGTACATGCCCGCCGCAAACAGCTCGTTGCCGACATCGAGCCCGCCCACGACAGGCTTTGCGGGCCAGACCGCGCGCGGCACGAAGAACAACAGGATGGCGGTGAGCTTCTCGCCCCACATCTGATCATGCGCCGACATGAAGCGCACCGCATGAACCGCCATGTCAAAGACATCGACCGAGGGAATATCGAAGAAGTTGCCGAAGACGGATATCTCGGAGAGATCGCCGACGCCACCAAGTCCAAGCCGCGTGGTGATATTCAACACCGGAAACAGGGTCGTCAATGCCAACAGCCCGACAACATAAAACCACGCAGCCGGAACCCTGCCGCCGCAAAGCGCCAGCATGACCGGGCCCCATACGGCAAGCAGCATGAAGCGCGGCGCATTGAACGGATTTCGCGAGACCGCCAGCAAGGCGATAACGAGAAGCAACGGCACGAGCGAAATCAGCCGCGATCGGGCAACATGAAACCGCACCGCGACAAGGCAAGCGGTCACCGATTGCAGGCCGAGAAAGAACAGGCTGCCGATAAAGGCCTGCGAAGGGTCCTGCTCCAGCCGCGACGACAACAGCCGCTCCATTCCGCCTTCTGATGCGACGAAGGATGCGAAGGCGAGCCCGTTCAAGATGAGCAGAACTGGCATCGGCAGAGGTAACCCGTCCACCTTTGCGGCTGGTTCGTCTCGTTCCATCGGAACGAACAGAAACGGCAGGCAGAAGAGCACCACGATCAACATGGCGGCAATGAACTCCTGCGGTTCATAGGCATAGGCCGTGATCGCGGTCGCCCCGCCGATCCGGTCCTCGTGAATACGCTGCAGCGGCGAGATCACGAAATAGACGAAGAGACAGAACCAAAAGACATCGCCGATCTCGAACCGGCGCGACCGAATGCGATACAGCCCGACCATAACCATGAAGAACATCGGCAGCGTCAGTAGAACGACGAAAAGGCTATCGGCGAACGGCAGATTGGCGAGATAGAGCGCCGTAACGGTCCAGAGCCTGATCATGCGCTGACCCGCAGTGTCTTCAGCGCGTCCACTCGCCGGAACACCGAGGCCCAGATCACCAGCGCCCCAACCACATGCGTCACCACTTCCGCCATCGCGAGCCCGGCAAGCCCGAGCAACGCCCCGAGACCGGCGCTCGCTGCAAAGCCGATCAACATGGCCAGCACGGCGGCAAGGGCCACGACACGAAAGCGACCAAGCCCCTGCGCCGCCTGCCCCAGCGTCTGCGACAGCGCGCCGGTCATCACCCCGACAGAAAAGAGCGCCACCACCAGACCGGATTGCGCAAAGGCGTCGGTCAACAGCAAGAAACAACCGCCGCCAACCAGCATCAATCCAAGCGTTAACGCGATCGCAAGCAGCGTCGCCAGCTGCTGCGCCGCAAAGCCCGCTCTTAGTGTGCCAATCTGCTGGAGAGCGCGGACCATGCCAGGAAAATGCGCGCGCCGCACAAACTCCAGAACCTGCGACGCAGCAGCCGCGATCTGCCTTCCATAGACGAACAGTCCCACACCCGCCTGCCCCAGCACCGCCGCGCAAACCACGATCTGAAACCGAAACGACAGCTGCCCGGGCAGGATCGCAAGGAGCACGCTCAAGCCCTCGCGGGCAATCGCGCCGCAATCAGCGACGCTGACCGAAACCAACCGCATCGGGCAGCCCAGCCGCCAAAGCACGACCAGTTGCGCGACGACCGCGATGCCATAGCCCACCGATAGCGCCACCCCGAGGATCACGCCCGCATCCGCCGACTGCGCGCCCGTCACAACGAGCGCGATGGCGGACGCGATATAGGCGAGCATCCCGGTCAACCCGCTGATGCCGCTGAGCCCCAGCCCATCGAAGACGCCGGCCGCGTTGAATGCCGAGATCAACAGCGCAGGAACGGCCGCGGGAATATAGGCCCGCGAAAATCCGTCTCCGCCAATCCAGGCGTAGATAAAGGCCGCCACCGACAGCACGAGCGCAACGCCGAGCCGAACAGCCGACGCCTGCCAGTAGCAGCGCCGTGCCACATCCAGGACCTCACCGTCCCCCGCCAGCGAAATCCGCCTCGCGACGACCACGGGCGCGCCGAAGTCGACGATCATCAATGCCAGGATCGCAAAGGAGAAGTGCGTCGCGAACGCAGCCAGGAGATCGAGCGCACCGCGATGGATCAGCCATGTCTGCGCCAGGAAAATCGATCCCTGCCCGATCGCGAAGCTCAGGATCAACCACGCCGCGTTGGTCAAGCCGCGCGGCCGTCCGCCCATCGCCGAGAGCCTATCCCACTGGGGAAACCCGCGTCTCACGCCGCACTCCGCAGCAGCTGGCTCTCGATCCACGCATAGGTCTTTTCCAGGCCATACATCAGGCGTTGCGTCGGCCGCCACTGCAGTGTTTCGGCAATCAGCTGATTGTCCGATCTGCGGCCGCGAACACCCATCGGCCCAGCGACATGCCGCTTGTGCAGCCGCTTGCCGGCGATCTCGCACACCATATCGACCAAGCGGTTGATGCTCACCATCTCATCCGAGCCGATATTGACCGGCCCGGAAAAATCCGAGCGCATCAGCCGGATCGTGCCCTCGATGCATTCGTCGATATAGAGGAAGGAGCGGGTCTGCAGGCCATCGCCCCATATTTCGATCTCGCTGCCATGGTCGGCCTGAGCCACCTTCCGGCAGATCGCCGCCGGCGCTTTTTCCCTACCGCCGTCCCAGGTTCCCGATGGGCCGAAGATGTTGTGGTAGCGGGCGATGCGGCAGGTCATGCCGTAGTTGCGGGCATAGGACTGATAGAGCCGCTCGGAGATCAGCTTTTCCCATCCGTATTCGCTGTCCGGTGCTGCGGGATAGGCGGACGTTTCCTCGCAATTCGGGTTGTCGGGATCGGCCTGGTTGACGGCGGGATAGACGCAGGCCGACGAGGAGAAGAATACGCGGCCAGCCTCGCGCCGACGGCACAGATCGGCGACATTGAGATTGATCGTCGCCGAATTGTGAATGATCTCGGCATCGTGCTGTCCGGTGAAAATGTAACCGGCCCCGCCCATATCGGCCGCCAGCTGGTAGACCTCGTGGAAGTCGCGGTCGATCACCCGTTCGCAGACGTCGATTTGCCTGAGATCTCCGACGATGAACTCGTCGGCCACGCTTTCCTCATAATCAGGCAATTTGAGATCGACGCCGCGAACCCAGAAGCCGTCGCGCTTCAGGCGGGCAACGAGGTGGCTGCCGATAAAACCTCCGGCGCCGCAGACAAGTGCAGTCTTCTCCAGCATGCAACGCCCCCCAGCGCTAGATTGCCTGTTTCTCCATCTGATAAAGGCCGGCGAAAATCGCCTCGAAACGGTCGGCGATCGGCTCGATCGCGAAATTTGCCCGGGCATAGGCAAGGCCGTTCGAGCCGAGCCGGCGACGCAGCCCAGCATCGTCAGCAAGCCCACGAAGATTGTCGATGAACCGCGCCGCATCATCAGGATCCGACGCAAGACCGGCATCGGCGCGCTCTATAAGCCGCCGCGCCAGATTGTTGCGTGGCACGGAGGCCAAAACAGGCCGCCCGCATCCAAAATAGGTCAGCACCTTGGATGGCACGCAGAAGGCCCCGGCCCCCTCTTCGATCATCGCGATCAGAATATCGGCGCCCCCGAGCACATCGGGCAGATCGGTAAACGGCACCCACGGCTTTACGCGCAGGTTGGTGACACCTTCCGCCGCCGCCCTGCGTGCCAAGTTTTCCGCAATCGCGCCCTCGGAATGAACATCGATCGCGACAGGCAGCAGTTTAGCCGCCTGCAGCAGCAGATCGGGATTGTGCTTGTAGCCGAGCGTGCCGGCATAGATCGCGCGGATCGGACCATCGTCTCTTGCGCTCTCGGACTGTTTCAGTCCGACCGATCGCATCTCATCCAGCGGCGCCCAGTTCTCGATGACGGATATCCGATCGGGCGTGATGCCGTTCACTAGGAGATGTGGAACGAAATCGTCGGTAATCGCAACGACATGATCGCTCGCCCTTAGCAGGCAGAACTCCAGCCGCTGATACCGTCGCGCCACCGCATTCCCGATCAGCGGAAACGCAGCGGGCAGGAAGCGGCCGATGGCCTCGCTGTAGATATCCTGCAGCCAGAACACGAACCGCGCTCCGCAGGCGCGCGCAGCCTTGTGAATGACGGCCTGCGTGTCGAGCGGTGCATTGGCGGAGAGCACGATGTCAGGCTGAAACCGCCTGATCTCACCGGCCACCAGCCGTCCGAACTCGATCTCCTGCGCACGCCGCTTCAGGAAGCTCGATTTCTGAAATGGCTCGGACAGCGAAAGACCGACGATACGAAACCCGGGCGGATCGTCCGGCCGCGCGGCGAGATCACCCTTCGGCGTCTGGAAGCTTTCGGAATAGACGTGCAGAACCTCGTATCCGCGCCGCGCCAACGAACGGGCAAGCTGCACCTGAAACGGATGACCGGAGTAATCATGGACGAGAATGCGCCTTGCACGGACCATGCGTCGCTCTTCAAAGAATGAGTGAAATCGCTATTTCAAATGCCTGCAGTCGAGCGCCACCGAAAAAAGCCGGGGCGCAGCCATGACGCGAATAAGGTTGCATTTATGAATGGATTAAACCTTTAGTAACACAATCAGCGTGTCAAGCGCACGTCGTCGATAAACGCCTGGATTGCACCTAAAGAGGTAGACCATCGGGTCAACGGACACTGCTGAGACTATCCCGCATAGGCCGTGCGCCACAGAGGCTTGGCCTTGAAGCTGAACCAGTGGCGCTGGTCCTGCCCGTTCAGCACCGCGATCACAGGCGTGCCGCCACCGACATTCCCCTTCAGCGCCGCCACGGCCTTGCGCGCGACACTCTGCGGCGTCCGCGCCCAGCGAACCACGAAGAGCGCGACATCACAGAGCCGGGCCAGATAGAGCGCATCCACCGCGGCCTCGACCGGCGGCGTGTCGATGACGACGTAGTCGAAATGCAGCCGCGCCCGAGCGAGAAGCGCCCGCACCCGCGCGCTCATCAGCAGCTCGTCGGTCGCAAACTCCGCCGGCCGCGCGCCCAGTATGACGGAGAGGTTCGTGGCGTGATCGACAGCCACCATGCTGGCGAGCCCCGGATCGGCCTCGCCGCGCAGAAGATTGACGAAAGCGGGTGTCGGCTCGCGATCGACATGACGGTGAATGCTGGGCTTCCTGAGATCGCAGTCGATGAGCAGCGTGCGTTTTCCGGCAAGCGCATAGGTCCGCGCCAGGGCGGTGGCGAGCGTCGATTTCCCCTCGCCCGGAAGGCTGGAGGACACCATGATGACGATGCCTTCCTCACGGGCGTCCTCCAGCACAGCATGCCGGTTGAGAAGCGCCTGTTCGACCGAGGCCCTGATACGCCGGATGGACTCTGAAAAGACCGAGAGCGGCGCCGTCATGATCCGGTCGGAGAGCCCGCGCCCATGCGGCCGCTCCAGCTCGCCACCCTCTTCATGCGGCACGACCGAGGCCAGCTGGATGTTCAGCACCGCCTCGACCTGATCCTCCCCGGTAAATCCGCCAACGAAGAACTCCCGCAGAAAACCCGCCCCGATACCGAACCCAAGCGCGACGAGGCTCATGACAGCAAGGACCGCAGCAACCCTCGGATAGGATGGCTCGATCGGCGGCAAGGCCTCCGAAATCACCCGACTGTCAGCCAGTTGCAGGCTGGCCTGCGCCTCGAAATCCTGCAGTCGGGTGAGCAGGTTTTGATACTGCGCCCGCGCGATCTCAGCCGATTGCTGCAGGCTGTAGAATTGCGTCAACGTCTCGGAAGGTGTCGCCAGCTGCGGCGTGCTTGTCGGTAGCGTGGCCGCTCGATTGAGCTGCGCATCTGCGACGCGCAGGCCCATGTTGCCGTTCGTAAAGACATCGCGCATGCCGGCATTGGCGGCAAGGAAGCCATCCAGTCGCCCCTCGTGGCTCGCAAGGCTGTCCTTGGCGGCGCTCACCCGGGCCTGCAGGCTGTTGCGGGCCGCGATCGTGCCCGCCACCTTGGCGTCGATCTGATGCCTGATGTAAACCGACGCCACGCGATTGGCGAGAAACGCGGCCTTCGCGGCATCCTCGGACGTGACGCCAACCGTGATGAGATAGGTGAGCCCCTCGCGACGGACCCGGACGGCCTCCTTGAACGAGGCCAGCGTCTCGCGCTCGGCAGCATCCGTGGCACCAGACGAAGCGCTACTGAGGCGAGCAAAGATGCCCGCCAGATCGAAGTATCCGGATCGCGGCGCGAATTCCGGGTCATCAGTGAGCTTGCCCTCGCGCACGACATCGAGAAGCACGGCATCGGACTGCGCGATCCGCACCTCCCCCTCCACGCGTGCGTTATCGGAAGCACTGGCAATTGCCGCGCTATCAGGCGCCAACAGGTTCTTGGCGCTGGTATCGACAACGACAAGCGCCTGCGCCGTATATCGCGGCGTCAACACCGTCAGGACGATGGCGGTCAAAGCGAGAATGGCGGCGGTGGTGGCCAAGACCACCCATATCTGGCGACGGAGAAGGCCCAAGATCATTCTGAGGTCGGCAATATCGCTCATACGAATGCACTCCTCGGAAAATGAAACTATACCCGCTCCAGTATCAATGATGAAAAATTACCACAGAAGATTGAAGGCATGACCCTAGATCAAAGTGGTAGTGCGCAGGAAGCCATCGGGCAGACCGCAAACGGCCTGCCCGATGATTTGTCCTATCTGTATGGCTCGAAGAGCGCCTTGATCGCATCGACCTCGTTCGGCCGGATCTCGTGTCCGCCGGGATGCCATACGGTCGTCACGGCAGCCTTCTGGCGCTCGTAGTAATCAGCCAGCGCCTTCGTGACCGGCACGGGGCTGATCGGATCGCGCTCGCCGGCGGTGATCAACACCTTGCGGCCCACCAGCCCGGCATTCGCCTTCGGCTGAAAGGGAATGAGCGGATGCATCAGCGCCGACGCATCGAACAACCCTTTCTCGATCAGCACGTTGGCGAGAATATTGGCGCCGTTCGAGAAGCCCAGTCCGAGGATCGCCGAAGCCTGATGTTCCCTTGCGAGCGCGCCGACGTAACCCGCCATCTTGTCGGTCGCCCGCGCCAGATCGGCCATGTCGTAGACACCCTCACCGGTGCGCTTGAAGAAGCGTGCGGCGCCGTATTCCGAGACATCCCCGCGCGGCGACACGATGGTTGCCTCGGGCAGAAGCTGCCGCGCGAAGTCGAAAAACTGGTTCTCGTCTCCGCCCGTCCCATGCAGGGTGAAAAGAATAGGCTTGCCTGCGGCACCGGCATGCAGCCGGTGCACATATCCATGATAAGTCATATCGATATCCCTACTTATGCTTCCAGCGGTTCGAGGTGCTGTTCGAGCAGCGAGCGCAGATGCTCGTGCTGCGTCGGCAGCTTCAGCGCTTCGCCGAGATGCGCCGTATCCTCGTCCCGGTCGAAGCCCGGTTCGTTCGTGGCGATTTCAAACAGCACGCCGCCTGGCGTGCGGAAATAGATCGCCCAGAAGTAATCGCGGTCGATAACCGGCGTCACCTGGTATCCGGTGTCCATCAGAGCCTTACGGACCTCCAGCTGCTTCGCGCGGTTTTCGACGGCGAAGGCGACGTGATGCACCGAGCCGGCACCCGGAAGCGCCCGCGAGATGTTCGGCATCGTCTCGAGATCGATCAGATGCGCGCCGTTGCCGCCGGGAATGGTCAGGCGCTTGACGCCGTCGCGTTCGTCCTGGACCTGATAGCCCATGAACTTCAAGAGTTCCGATGTCGCGCCGTCGTCGCGCAGTCGCATGGCGACCGAATGGAAGCCGCGGATCGCCTGATCTTCGCCGACACCGCCATGTGTCCAAGGCAGACGGGTGTCATCCTTGACCTCGACCAACGCAAAGCCGTCACCATCGGGACCGGCAAAGTTCAGCCGCTTCTCGCCGAATGTCTCCTCGGTCTTCAGACCGGTCACATTGAGCTTGGCGAGACGATCGCTCCAGAAGCCGATCGAACCCTGCGGAATGGAGTACACCGTCGTTCCGACTTCGCCGGTGCCGGGACGGCCCTGCGCCATCTTCGGGAACGGGAAGTAGGTCATGATCGTGCCCGGCGCGCCGTTTTCGTCCCCATAATAGAGGTGGTAGACATCAGGAGCGTCGAAATTGACGGTCTTCTTGACGCGGCGCAGACCGAGCGCATGAGTGAAGAATTGATTGTTCGTCTGGGCGTTCGCAGCCATCGACGTAACGTGGTGAAGACCCTTGATCTGGTCGAGCATTTGAGACCCCTTTCTGGCCCGCCTGGCGGGCTGTTCGATGGGTCATAGATGATCTTTATCAGCTCGTTGGAATAGTCCCACGGACCGGAACGCATTGTCTACTTTTAGTGAACGACGAGTGGATGTCGTTCATCGCAAGCTATTCATCGGCAGGATTTTCAGGAAGCTGCCAGTCGATCGGCGAACGACCACGCTCCTCGAGAAAGGCATTCGCCTTGGAAAAGTGATGGCAGCCGAAGAAGCCGTTATGCGCCGAAAGTGGCGACGGATGCGGCGATTTGAGAACGAGATGCCGAGATTTATCGACAAACGCCGCCTTGCGCTGCGCATAGGCTCCCCACAATATGAAGACCACCGCTTCGCATTCGTCATTGACCTTGCGGATAACGGCATCGGTGAAAGTCTCCCACCCCTTGCCCTGGTGCGACGCGGCCTGCGCCTCCTCGACGGTCAGTACGCTATTCAAAAGCAGAACGCCCTGCCTCGCCCAATGCTCGAGAAAGCCGTGACGCGCCGGCGCAATGCCGAGATCGGCCTGCAACTCCTTGTAGATGTTGACCAGCGACGGCGGAATTCTGATGCCGGGCTGCACGCTGAAGCACAGGCCATGCGCCTGGCCCGCGCCATGATAGGGGTCCTGCCCGAGGATCACGACCTTCACATCGTCGAGCGGCGTCAGATCAAGAGCCCTGAAATATTCCGATCCCTTGGGAAAAATCCGTTTCCCCATCTGCTTTCGCTCGATAAGGAAGCTTTTCAGCCTTTGCATGTAGGGCTGCTCGAACTCTGTGGACAAGGCGCTCTTCCAGCTGTCTTCGAGTGCGATCGTCTGTTCATTCATGCAATTGCCTCCACCGGCTCGCCAAAACGAGCTGTAAACTTGCGTCGAAAAGGGATTTGGCGGACATTTTACCGGTCGCCGGCCATCAAAGTTTACGAACTTTGAGTAGTCTGCTTTCAAAACACGGTCGAATTCAAGCGTTGCCGAGGGCTTATTCAGAATGAAATTTGGGACAAGCGGGCTTCGAGGCCTTTCCGAGGATCTGAAGGGCCGGGCTTCGGTGCTCTATGCGACGGCGTTCGGGCGCTATCTGCTTGAAAGCAGCCGAGCAAAAGCGGGTGACCCGATCCTCGTCGGTCGCGACTTTCGAGATTCCAGCCCCGAGATATCAGCCGACTGCATCAAGGCGCTCGGCAAGCTCGGCTTTGCGATGATCGATTGCGGCACCGTGCCGACGCCGGCGCTGGCGCTCTACGGCCTGCATCTCGGCGCCGCCTCGCTGATGATCACCGGCTCCCACATCCCCGCCGATCGCAACGGCATCAAGTTCTATCGGCCGGATGGTGAGATCGACAAGGCCGATGAAGCCGCGATCACGGCAGCGGCAACCGATCTCGACCGCACCGGCTTCGAATGGCCGCTGGGTGACCGGCAGGCCGAGGATCGGTCGGCCGAGTGTCTCGCTCTCTTCACGAAACGCAACGCCAGCCTGCTGCCCGCCCATGCACTTGCAGGCCTGAAGATCGGCGTCTACCAGCACAGCACCGTCGCCCGCGATCTCATGGTCGACCTGCTCAAGCACTTCGGCGCCGAGGTCAAGGCTTTCGCGCGCTCCGAACACTTCATTCCTGTCGATACCGAAGCCGTCTCGGAAGAGACCATCGCACTGCTGAAGCAGGCGGCAACCGACCATGGCCTCGACGCCATCGTGTCTGCCGATGGCGATGGCGACCGGCCGCTGGTGACCGACGAAACCGGCACCCCGCTGCGCGGCGACCTGCTCGGCCTGATCGCCGCCAACTTCCTCGGCGCCGATGCCGTGGTGACACCGGTGACTTCCAACTCCGGCATCGAGGCATCAGGCTCGTTCAGCGTCATCCGCACCCGCGTCGGATCGCCCTTCGTGATATCAGGCATGCAGGAGGCGCTTGTCGAGGGCAAGATCGGCGTCGTCGGCTTCGAGGCCAATGGCGGCACGCTGGTCGCGAGTGATTTCGACCTCGATGGAACGACGCTGCTGGCGCTACCGACCCGCGATTGCTTCCTGCCTGTTCTGGCGACGCTGGCGCAGGCGGCCGCAAACAAGCGCCCCCTGTCGGTGGTCGCATCCGGCTACGCGCTCCCCTTCTCCGCCGCCGACCGGCTCGAGAACTTCCCGGTCGAGACCAGCGCCAAGCTGATGGCGCATCTGCGCGCAAGCCCCGCCAATCTCTCCGACTTCCTGCAGCCGATTGGCGAAGTCGGCAGCACCAGCGATATCGACGGCCTGCGCGTGACGCTTGCCGACAGGCGCATCATCCATTTCCGCCCATCGGGCAATGCGCCGGAAATGCGCTGCTACGTGGAAGCGGAGACGGAGAGCGCTGCCACCGACCTTCTTGCAGCCGGCCTCAAGCGCATCCGCGCCTGGGCAAGCGCAAACTGATCAACGATTTAAGACCATTTCGAGGACCAATGCAGATGACGCAGAAGATCGTTCCGGTAATCATGGCAGGCGGCAAGGGCACGCGCCTGTGGCCGCTGTCGCGCGCCGCCGCCCCCAAGCAGTTCATCCGCTTCATCGGCGACACTACCCTTTTTCAGGAAACGCTGCTGCGCGTCTCCGACAAGGCGCTCTATGAACCGGCGATCGTCATCACCAACGAAGAGTTCCGCTTCCTCGTCGCCGAGCAGGCCCGCGAGCTCGATCTGACACTGTCGAGCATCCTTCTGGAGCCGATGGCACGCAACACGGCCGCTGCCGTTGCCGCCGCCGGCGCGCTGGTGCGCGACCGCTTCGGCGAGAGCGCGATCATGCATGTGCTCGCCTCCGACCACGAGATCGATGCCGACCAGGTCTATTTCGACGCCGTACGCGCAGCGATCGCAGCCGCATCCTCGGGCAAGCTCGTCACCTTCGGCATCAAGCCGACGGAACCCGCAACCGGCTACGGCTATATCGAGGGCGGCGAGGCGCTGCCGAGCGGCGCGCTGACGGTCAAGCGCTTCATCGAGAAGCCGCCGCTTGAAAAAGCCGAGGAGATGCTGGCATCCGGCAGCTTCTACTGGAACTCCGGCATGTTCATGTTCCCGGTCGCCAAGCTGCTCAGCGAGATGACCACGTTTGCCCCCGATGTCCTCAAGGCCGCCGGCGAAGCCGTCGCCCAAGGTGTCAAGGATCTCGACTTCATCCGCCTCGACAAGGCGGCATTCGCCGAAAGCCCGGATATCTCGATCGACTACGCCGTCATGGAAAAGACCAGGAACGCAGCCGTCGTTCCCTCGCCCTTCACGTGGTCGGATCTCGGCAGCTGGGACGCGATCTGGAAGAGCGGCAATCCTGACGAAAAGGGCAATGTCGCCGCCGAAAACACCACTGTCGTCAACACCCGCAACTCGCTGGTCATGACCCACGGCGTGCATCTCGCGGTCAACGGCATGGACGACGTCGCCGTCATCGCCAGCGAGGATGCCGTCTATGTCGGTCACCTCAAGGACAGCCAGGACGTCGGCGCCATCGTCAAGATGCTGGCCTCGAAGCCCGCGACATCAAAGCTAACCGAGACGCACCCGACCTCCTACCGTCCCTGGGGCGGCTACACCTCGATCTTCAACGGCGACCGCTTCCAGGTGAAGCGCATCTTCGTCACCCCGGGCAAGAAGCTCTCGCTGCAGAAGCACCATCACCGCTCCGAGCACTGGATCGTCGTCAAGGGTACGGCGGAAGTGACGATCGGCGAGAACGTGCAGATGCTGCGCGAGAACGAATCGGTCTACATCCCGCTGGGCGAAGTCCATCGTCTGGCCAATCCGGGCAAGATCCTGCTCGAGCTGATCGAAGTCCAGACCGGCTCCTATCTGGGCGAGGACGACATCATCCGTATCGTCGACGAGTTCGGCCGCAACTGACCTCTTGGTTGTCTTGAACTTATAAAATTACCTCTGTAACACCGTCATGGCCCCGTCGACCGACGAGGCCGTGATCGGTGTTTGAGGGAAACTTCCATGCGTATTGTGATGATCGGCTCGGGCTATGTCGGCCTTGTCTCGGGGGCATGCCTCGCGGATTTCGGCCATCATATCACCTGTGTCGACAAGTCCGCCGCCAAGATCGACGCGCTGGAAGCAGGCCAAGTACCGATCTTCGAACCCGGCCTTGACACGATCATCGCGCAGAACCGCGCCGCCGGACGCCTGGATTTCTCCAAGGATCTCGCAGCCCCCGTGGCCGCCGCCGACGTCGTGTTCATCGCGGTCGGCACGCCCTCGCGCCGTGGCGATGGTCATGCGGACCTCAGTTACGTCTATGCCGCCGCGCGTGAAATTGCCGCATCCGTCGAAGGCTTCACCGTCGTCGTCACCAAGTCGACGGTCCCCGTCGGCACCGGCGACGAGCTCGAGCGCATCTTCCGCGAAGAGTTCCCCGACAAGGACATCGAGGTCGTGTCGAACCCGGAATTCCTGCGCGAAGGTGCCGCCATCACCGACTTCAAGCGTCCGGACCGCATCGTGCTCGGCACCGAGGAGCCACGCGCCATCGAGGTGATGCGCGAAGTCTACCGCCCGCTCTATCTCAACGAAGCCCCGCTCTATTTCTGCGAGCGTCGCACCTCCGAGCTGATCAAATACGCCGCCAACGCGTTCCTCGCCATGAAGATCACCTTCATCAATGAGATCGCCGATCTCTGCGAGCAGATCGGCGCCGACGTGCAGAAGGTCGCCAAGGGCATCGGCATGGACAAGCGCATCGGCGACAAGTTCCTGCATGCCGGCCCAGGCTACGGCGGCTCGTGCTTCCCGAAGGATACGCTGGCGCTGGTCAAGACCGCGCAGGATCACGACAGCCCGATGCGGCTGATCGAAACCACCGTTGCCATCAACGACAACCGCAAGCGCGCCATGGGCCGCAAGGTGGTCGCCGCCTGCGACGGCAATGTGCGCGGCAAGAAGATCGCCATATTAGGCCTCACCTTCAAGCCGAACACCGACGACATGCGCGACGCGCCTTCGATCACCATCATCCAGGCGCTGCTCGACGGCGGCGCCACCGTCCACGTCTACGACCCCGAGGGGATGGACGCGGCGAAAGAGCTGCTCGGCCCGGTCGTCTACGGCAAGGATCCCTATGAGATCGCCGAGGGCGCCGATGCGCTGGTGCTGGTCACCGAATGGGAAGAGTTCCGCGCGCTCGACTTCAAGCGGCTGAAGACCCTGGTCAAGACGCCGGTGCTGGTCGATCTGCGCAACATCTATCCGATCGCCGAGGTCACAAGGCACGGTTTCAGCTACTTCGCGGTCGGCAAGAAGAGCAAGGCATAATCAAGAGCAGGCAGGGCATGAGCATGCGGTATTTCATCACCGGAACGGCCGGTTTCATCGGCTTCCATCTCGCGCGCCGGCTTCTGCAGGACGGCCACGAGGTCACCGGCTTCGATGGCATGACGCATTATTACAACATCAAGCTCAAGCATATGCGCAACGCCGCCCTCGCCCAGTTTCCGGCCTTCACGCCGGTGACGGCGATGCTGGAGGATCGCGTCGCACTCGAACAGGCGGTAGCAGTCGCCAAGCCCGACGTGATGATCCACCTCGCGGCCCAGGCCGGCGTGCGCTACAGCAACGAGAACCCGCAAGCCTATCTGAACTCGAACCTCATCGGCTCCTGGAACATCCTGGAGATCGCCAAGAACACCGGCGTCAGCCACCTGATGCTGGCCTCGACCTCCTCGATCTACGGCGCCAATCCGACCGTTCCCTTCCACGAGACCGACCGCGCCGACGAACCGCTCACCTTCTACGCCGCGACCAAGAAGTCGATGGAGCTGATGGCGCACAGCTACGCCCATCTCCACCAGATCCCGACCACCGCCTTCCGCTTCTTCACTGTCTATGGTCCCTGGGGCCGGCCGGATATGGCGCTCTTCAAGTTCGTCAAGAACATGCTGGAGGGCCAGCCGATCGAGATCTACGGCGAAGGCAAGATGAGCCGGGATTTCACCTATATCGACGATCTCGTGGAAGCCGTCGTGCGCCTCTCGGCTGTCGTGCCCGCCGAAAGCAATCGCGTCGCCTCCGAGAAGGTCGAGACGCTCTCGCACCAGGCGCCGTTCCGCATCGTCAACATCGGCGGCGGCCAGCCGATCAGCCTGCTCGACTTCGTCGAAACGGTAGAGAAAGCCCTCGGTCACCCGGCCAAGCGCGTCATGCTGCCGATGCAGCAAGGCGACGTGCCCCGCACCTACGCCAGTCCCGATCTCTTGCAGGCGCTCACCGGCTACACGCCGAGCACATCGCTCGAACAGGGTGTGGCGGCCTTCGTGGAGTGGTATCTCGAAGCGCGCGGTGAACTCGACACCGCCGGCTAGCTCTAATCCTCAGCCCGCGACCAGAGCCGAAAACTTGGCGTCGATCTCGGCAGCCGGCACCGGCCTGCTCAGCGCAAACCCTTGCAACGCATCGCAGCCGAGCTTGGCCAGCGTCGCGGCATGCCGCTCGGTCTCGACGCCCTCGGCGATCACCTTGACGCCGAGCGCCTTGGCAATCTCGATGATCGACTTCACCACCCGCCGCTGCTCGTCGGACGTATCGATCGCGTCCACCAGCTGGCGGTCGATCTTCAGCCGCGTCGGGCGCAGCCTGACGAGGCCGATCAGCGAGGCATGGCCGGAGCCGAAATCGTCGATCTCGATCTCGATGCCCATGAGCTTGATCCGGTCGACGCTCTGCATCATCTCGTCGTCGCAGTCGTCGAGAAAGATCGTCTCGATCAGCTCGAAAACGATCGAATTATCAGGGATATCGAGCGCTTCCAGATCGCTGATCAGCAGCGGATCATAAAGCCGCTGGCCGGAGATGTTCACCGAAATCCTCGGCACATCGAAGCCATGCTGCTCCCATTCGCGGCGGTCCCTCAGGACGTGGCGAAGGATCGACGCGTCGATTTCGGCGGTCAACCCATGCTCGTCGGCGACCTTCAGGAAATCCGCCGGTGCCAGAATGCCCCTCTCCTTGTGCCGCCAGCGCGCCAGCGCTTCGAGCCCGACGATCTCCCGCGTGCGCGCGTCGAATTGCAGCTGGTAGTAGGGAACGATTTCGCCCGCCGTCAGCGCCAGCTTGAGCTCCTCGGCGATCCGCCGCTTGCCCATCAGCTCGTCCTTCAGCCGCTGCGTGAAGAACTCGATGCGGTCACGCCCGCCGCTCTTGGCCGCGTAGAGCGCCATGTCGGATTCTGCGAGAAGATTGGTATCGCCGCGATCCGCCGACCATGAAATGCCGATCGAACTACCCGACTGCAGCATCTCGTGGCCGAAGCGGATCTTCTTGCGCAACCGCTTCTGCACACGACGCGCGATCTCCCGCAATTCGTCCATGCTCTCGAAATTCACGAGCACGATGACGAATTCGTCGCCGCCGATGCGCGCCGCCATGCCGGTTTCCGGCAACACCGCGGCGATCCGCAAGGCGGCTGCGCGCAGCACGGCGTCGCCGGCGGCGTGGCCGTAGCTGTCATTGATCTGCTTGAACTCGTCGAGGTCGAGATGCAGCACCGCCAGCGTCGAGACGTTTTCGTCTTCCGCGAGCTCCGCGATCCGCTTGTCGAAGAAGCGCCGGTTCGGCAGGCCGGTGAGGTAGTCGTGCGCGGCCGCATGCTCGATGAGCGCGGTGCTCTCCTCCAGCGCCAGCGCGCGGGCCTCGGCCACCTCGCGCTGCCGCGCGGCTTCAGCGTTCAAAAGCACGTCGGCGGTCACATCCCACTCCGCACCGATGAACGACGGCGCTCCCTCCTCGCTCACATAGAAATGCGCGCGCGAGCGGATGTAGCGGATCTCGCCATTCGGCCAGATGATCCGGAATTCCGAATTATACTGGCCGCGCTTGGCGATGGCGTCATTGAATTCCTGGGTGGCACGCGCGCGATCATCGGGATGGATGGCATTCGACCAGATCGACGTCGGCACGGGCCCGCTCCGCTGGCCGGTGCGGTAGAGGCGATGCATCTGCACGTCCCAGGAAATCTCATTCGATCGCAGGTCATGCTCCCAGACACCGATCTGCGACGCATCGAGCGCAAGCTCCAAACGCCGTAGAAGATCTTGAAACTCCCGCTCTGAGCGTATGGAGTTCTTAGATGCCAAAGCCATTCATGCCTCACGCCACGTCAAAGCGAAATCCATCCCCGCTGCCCGCTAGCAACCACAATCACCTACCAGTGATTGCCAAGTGCGACATTAATTAGAACACCCTAAAAATCTATCAATGATTGCATGCCAGCGCGCCAGCACTATTTATTGTTCGTCAGGGATCGTACCGACTGTCAGGATTTTCCGCCTTCGCGGCCCGACTTTTGCTCCAGATGCAGCAGCAATCCGCTGTGATCCGTATCGCCATTGCCATCCTCGACGAACGCGGCGAACTCGGCGCGCACCGCCTCGGTCAGCGGCAAGGTCAGCGCCAGGCTCTTCGCCTCGGCGACGATATTGTTGAGATCCTTCAGCTGCAGCCTCGAAGGGCCGGCGCCGCCGAAATTGCGCTCCACCATACGTTGACCGTGGATCTCAAGAATTCGGCTCTCGGCAAAGCCGCCCCGGATCGCGCGGCGAAACGCTTCCGGCGAGCCGCCGCCAGCCTCGACCAGCATCATCGCCTCGGCGACCGCACCGATGGTGATGGCCACGATCTGCTGGTTGCCGAGCTTGGCGAGCTGGCCCGTACCGCTCGGCCCCACATGCGTCACACGGCCGAGCGCGGAAAACACGTCGCTCAACGCATCGACGACGTCGGCACTGCCTCCTGCCATGATCGCAAGCGTACCGGCCGAAGCGCCGACGACGCCACCGGAAACTGGCGCATCGAGATGGCGGATGCCGCGTTCGCCAAGCCTCGCCGCATGATCACGCGCAGCCTCTGGCGTGATCGAGCTGCAATCGATCACGACCGCGCCGGGTGCGAGCGCCTGTGCCACCCCTTGCGAAAACAAGACGTCGCCAACAGCATTGCCATCGCTGAGCATGGTGAAGACAACGGATGCTCCCTCAACGGCCAAAGCCGCTGTCGTCGCAACTGCGGCGCCATCGGCCCTCAGCGCTTCGGCCTTGGCGATGTCGCGGTTCCAGGCGGTGACGGCAAAGCCGGCATCAAGCAGACGCCGCACCATCGGCGCGCCCATCAGCCCTGTGCCCAGAAACGCGATCGCCCGTTGTTGACTGCTCATTGAATTCTGCCTTCCATTTCATCTTCTATATGCACGCGAATAATCTCTTCGAAGCTCGTCTCCGCCACGAAGCCGAGGCGCGTCGCCCGATCCGGCGCGAAAGCCCGCGCCCAGCCGCCGACGATCCTCATCACCAGTTCGTCCGGCTCCCGCCGGATCAGCGCCACGGCCTTGTCGCCCGCGATCGCCCTCAAGGCTTCGATCTGCTCGCCGACCGAGGCGCTAACGCCGGGCATGGTCAGGCTTCGCTGCGCGCCGAGCGGTTCGAGATCGATGCTTGCGGCATGAATGAGAAAGCCGACGGCCGAGCGTGGCGACGCATGCCAGTGGCGCACCGTATCCGGCACCGGAAGAATGGCCTGCTGTCCCGCCAGCGGCTCGCGGATGATGCCGGAGAAGAAACCGGAAGCGGCCTTGTTCGGCTTGCCCGGCCTGACACAGATCGTCGGCAACCGAATGCCGATACCGTCGATGAAGCCGCGGCGCGTATAGTCGGCAAGCAACAGCTCGCTCATTGCCTTCTGCGTGCCGTAGCTCGTCAGCGGCGTCAGGTTGAAATCGTCGGGGATGACATCTGGCATCGGCGCGCCGAAGACGGCGATGGAAGAGGTGAAGACCACGCACGGACGATAGCCATCCTGCAGATGCGCCAGCCGGATCGCCTCGAACAGCGCCCGCGTCCCCTCGAGATTGATGCCGTAGCCCTTCTCGAAATCGAGCTCAGCCTCCGCCGAAACGATCGCCGCCAGATGAAAGATGATATCCGGCCGCGACCCGACGATCAGCGCCGCCTGCCCCGGCTGCGAGATATCGGCCGCACTCGCATCCACCCGCCCGGCAAAGCCGACAGGCGCTGCCGGCGCCACGACATCGACGAGCGTCAGCCGCCCTATCGACTGCCCGGACAGTTGCCCGTCTAACACCAGCCGTTCGGTGAGTTTGCGCCCGATCATGCCGGCAGCGCCGATGATAGCGATATGCATAGAACCTCCTCCCGTGACAGGCGGCGAAGCAGCAACCACCCGTATCCCCTCACAATTGATAGGGCCGCCCGCGCCGATGCAAGCTCAAAAAGCCATGCTGCATTGCAAACAAAATGCTGGACATATCGATCCGGATCCGTGAACCCGAGCCGATGAAACGCGTAAGGATACCCACGATGAAACTTCCCCCGCTCCCCTATACCTCGCTCGACTGGCATGCGCTGCCGGCCACCGAACACAAGGGCGAAACCGGAACGGCGACATGGAGAACGCTGAACAACGGCGATGTCCGCATGCGGATCGTCGAGCTTTCGCCGGACTATCTGGCGGACCACTGGTGCGACCGTGGCCATATCGTCTACGTGCTCGAGGGAGAAGTGACGAGCGAGCTCAAGGACGGCCGCAGCTTCGTGATGAAGCCGGGCATGGGATACACCGTCTCCGACCACGGCGACGCCGCCCACCGATCCAGGACGACATCGGGCGCCAAGATGTTCATCATCGACTGACCGCTCCTTCAAAACTAGAAAGGGCGGAACTCGCGTCCCGCCCTTTGCTCTGTCTACTGTATCGGAAGCCTATTCGGCCGCCATCCGGATCACCTCGGCTCCACCGTGGCCGTGATCGTCGTCCTTGTGCTGCACCAGCGGACGGTTGCCCGCCAGCTTGCGGATCAGCACGTAGAACACCGGCGTCATGAAGATGCCGAAGAAGGTGACGCCGATCATGCCGGAGAACACCGCCACACCCATGGCGGCACGCATCTCCGCACCAGCACCGGTCGACACGACGAGCGGCACGACGCCCATGATGAACGCCATCGACGTCATCAGGATCGGACGCAGGCGCAAGCGGCTGGCCTCGACCGCAGCCTGAATAGGCGTACGACCTTCGAATTCCAGCTCGCGGGCGAATTCCACGATCAGGATCGCGTTCTTCGCCGAGAGACCGACAAGGACGATAAGGCCGATCTGGGTGAAGATGTTGTTGTCTCCACCGGTGAGCCAGACGCCGGTCAAGGCTGCCAGCACGCCCATCGGCACGATCATGATGATCGCCAAGGGCAGCGTCAGGCTTTCATACTGGGCAGCCAGCACGAGATAGACGAGCAGCAGCGCCAACGGGAAGACGAGCACGCCCGAGCTGCCGGCAAGGATCTGCTGGTAGGTCAGATCCGTCCACTCGAAGCCGATGCCCTTCGGCAGCGTTTCGTCAGCGATCCGCTCGATGGCTGCCTGTGCCTGGCCGGATGAGAAGCCCGGTGCCGGACCGCCGTTGATATCGGCGGCGAGGAAGCCGTTGTAGCGGGTCGTGCGTTCCGGTCCCGTCGTGGCATCGACCTTCAGCAGAGCCGACAGCGGGATCATCTGCCCCGAAGCCGAGCGCACCTTAAGCTGGCCGATATCATCGGCATGAGCGCGGAACTGCGCGTCTGCCTGCACGCGGACGCTATAGGTACGGCCGAATGCGTTGAAGTCGTTGACGTAGAGCGAGCCGAGATAGATCTGCAGCGTTTCGAAGACATCGGTCACCGACACGCCGAGCTGTTCGGCCTTGGCGCGATCGAGGTCCGCGTAGAGCTGCGGCACGTTGATCTGGTAGCTCGAGAACAGGCCGGCCAGCTCAGGCGTCTGATACGCCTTGGCGAGGAAGGCCTTGGTCGCCTCATCCAGCGCATTGTAGCCCAGGCCCGCCCGGTCTTCGAGCTGCAGCTTGAAACCACCCGTCGTGCCCAGACCCTGGACCGGCGGCGGCGGGAACATGGCGATGAACGCATCCTGGATCGCACCGAATTTCTGGTTGAGCGTCATGGCGATCGCTCCGCCTGAGAGATCGGGCGTCTTGCGCTCCTCGAAGGACTTCAGCTTGACGAAGACGACACCGGCATTCGAGCCGTTGGTAAAGCCGTTGATCGACAGACCGGGGAACGCGATGGCGTGTTCGACGCCGGGCGTTGCAAGGGCGATGTCGCTCATCCGCTTGATCACGTCCTCGGTGCGGTCCAGGCTGGCGGCGTCGGGCAGCTGCGCGAAGCCGATCAGGTACTGCTTGTCCTGCGCCGGCACGAAGCCGCCGGGAACCGCGTTGAACAACCCATAGGTCGCACCGGCAAGCGCCAGATAGATCACCATGACGATGCTCTTGCGCGACACCAGACCGCCGACGCCCTTACCATAGGCATTGGAGCTGGCGCTGAAGGCGCGGTTGAAGCCGCGGAAGAACCAGCCGAAAGCGAAGTCCATGCCGCGCGTCAGCCAATCCTTCGGCGCATGGTGACCCTTCAGAAGAAGTGCGGCCAGAGCCGGGGAAAGCGTCAGCGAGTTGATGGCGGAAATCACAGTCGAGATCGCGATCGTCAGCGCGAACTGGCGATAGAACTGGCCCGACAGGCCGGTGATGAAGGCCAGCGGCACGAACACCGCCACCAGCACCAGCGCGATCGCGATGATCGGGCCGGACACTTCCTTCATGGCCTTGTAGGTGGCGTCGCGCGGCGAAAGGCCATTCTCGATATTGCGTTCGACGTTCTCGACGACGACGATCGCGTCGTCCACGACGATACCAATCGCAAGCACGAGGCCGAACAGGCTGAGCGCGTTGATCGAGAAGCCGAAGACATACATGACCGCGAAGGTACCGATGATCGAGACCGGAACCGCGATCAGCGGAATGATCGAGGCGCGCCATGTCTGCAGGAACAGGATGACGACGATGACGACGAGCGCGATGGCTTCGAGCAGCGTGTCGACGACCTTCTCGATCGAAGCGCGGACGAACTGCGTGGTATCGTAGACGATCTCGTACTTCACACCCTCGGGCATCGCCAGCTGCAGCTCGTCCATGGTCTTGATGACCTGGTCCGAGATGGTGATGGCGTTGGAGCCGGGCGCCTGGAAGACGGGTATAGCGACCGCCGACTTGCTGTCGAGCAGCGAGCGCAGCGAGTAGTCCGAGGCGCCGAGCTCGACGCGCGCGACATCGCGCAGACGCGTGATCTCGCCATTGGCGCCGCTCTTGACGATGATGTTGCCGAACTCCTCGGGCGTCTGCAGACGGCCCTGGGCGTTGACGTTCAGCTGGATATCGACACCGGTGAGGCTCGGCGACGCACCGATCGTGCCGGCGGCAGCCTGCACGTTCTGGGCGCGGATGGCATTGGTGATGTCGCTCGCCGCCAGATTATGCTCGGCCGCCTTCTGCGGATCGATCCAGATGCGCATCGAATAGTCGCCAGACCCGAAGATCTGCACCTGGCCTACGCCCTCGATGCGGGCAAGCCGGTCCTTGACGTTCAGGACGCCATAGTTGCGCAGATAGGTGATGTCGTAGCGATTGTCAGGCGATGTCAGGTTCACGACCATCATCAGGTCGGGCGAACTCTTGACTGTCGTGATGCCGAGCGCGCGCACTTCCGTCGGCAGGCGAGGTTCTGCCTGCGAGACGCGGTTCTGCACCAGCTGCTGCGCCTGGTCGGGATTGGTGCCGAGCTTGAAGGTGACCGTCAGCGTCATCACGCCGTCGGATGTCGCCTGGCTGGACATGTAGAGCATGCCCTCGACGCCGTTGATCTGCTCTTCGAGCGGCGTGGCGACGGTTTCGGCGATGACCTTCGGGTTGGCGCCAGGATAGGTGGCGCGCACGACGATCGATGGCGGTACGACCTCAGGATATTCGGAAATCGGCAGCGATCGCATGCCGATCAGGCCGGCGACCACGATGAGGACCGATAGCACCCCGGCAAACACCGGGCGGTCGACAAAGAATCTGGAGATATTCATTTCAAAGCCCTCTCCGGGATGAAATTTGGGATGCAACGACCCTCTCCGGCGGTTGGGATACCGCCGGTAGGGGTAGAACTGGATGCTTAAAAGGCCCTCTCTGGCCTGCCGGCCATCTCCCCCACAAGGGGGGAGAAAACGTGTGGCACTGTCCTGCCAAATCCTGGCTTGGGCGGTGCGGCAGGCTTAGCCCCTCCCCCTTGTGGGGACGGGTTGGGGGGGCTGCGTCTTACTTGGCCGCGACCTTTTCTTCCATCTGCGGTGCCACCACCGCGCCCGGACGAATACGTTGCAGACCGTTGACGACGATCTTGTCGCCGACGGCAAGGCCGTTTTCGATCACGCGGTCACCACCCTCGGCGATGCCGAGCTGGACCGGCCGGTAGCTCACCTTGTTCTCGCCATCGACCACGAAGACGAACTTCTTGTCCTGGTCGGTGCCGATCGCACGTTCGCTGATAAGGATCTTGTTCTCGGCCTTCGGCTGGCCCATGCGAACCCGCACGAACTGGCCGGGGATCAGCTTGCCGCCGGGATTGTCGAACACGGCGCGAACGCCGATCGTGCCGCTGGAAGCATCCACCTGGTTGTCGATAAGCTGCAGCTTGCCCTTGATCGGCGTGCCCTTATCGGCAAGCGTGCCGACTTCGACGGGGATCTGTTCAAGTGCCGGAACCGCGCCATCGGCGGCTGGAAGCTGCGCGAGCGCCTTGGCGACCATGCCTTCGCTGGCGCTGAAGCTGGCGTAGATCGGATCGACGGAGACGAGCGAGGCCAGCTCCGACGAGGTCGATCCGGCCGCAACCAGATTGCCGACAGTCACCTCGAGCTTGCCGACGCGGCCGGCAACCGGTGCCTTCACCTCGGTATAACCAAGCTCGAGCTGTGCCGAGCGAAGGGCGGCCTGCGCGGTGCGAAGACCGGCCTGCGCTTCGGTGAATGCGTTCTGACGCTGGTCGAGATCGCTCTGCGAAATCGTCCGGTTGTCGGAAAGCCTGCGGCCGCGATCGAGCTCGATCTGCGCAAGATTGACCTTGGCTTCAGCCGAAGCCATCTGGCCCTCGGCCTGCGATACGGCTGCCTGGTAAGGTGCCGGATCGATGGTGAAGAGCAGATCGCCGGCCTTCACCAGCGCGCCTTCGCGGAAATGCACCGACTGGACGGCGCCGGCGACACGCGAGCGGATCTGCACGCGATCGACGGCCTCGAGCCGGCCGGAAAACTGCTCCCACTCGGTGACGTCGCGGCTGGCGACGACAGCGACGGTAACGGGCACGGCCGGCGGAGCGGCCTGTGCCTCGGCGGTTGCGGCAGTCGCGGTGCCGCTCATCGGCAGTTCGAAAAACAGTGCTGCGGCTGAAACGGACGCAACAAGGCTCAGACCGGCGCCCACAAGGGCCCAGCGCTTCTTACTGGACGTCATTTGTATTCTCCTTTCGGCCCCCACGGCCGAGTATTGATCAGGTCTTCAAAGGTACGGGTTGCCTTCGCATGTCACGAACGAAGCTTCCGAACTCATTGGCGATGGTTTCGCGCCAACCCGGAGCCTTGTCGGACGTCCCGCCGTAAATCGTAGGCCAGCCTGCCCCGGCGGGAGCGACATGCTGACGAACTGGTACGCCGGCCTGTTTCAGGCGATCGGCGAACCCAAGCGTCTCATCGCGAAGGGGATCGTCCTTCGCGGTGAAGATCAGTGCGGGCGCGACGCCCGAAATGCGTGAACAGAGGCACGGCGCCGCGTAAGGGTGGCACCCGCCGCCGCTGAGATAATGGCTCCAGCCCGCCGCCCAGCGCTCGCGCATGCCGATGCTGTCGGCTTCGCGCATCGAAGACGATCCCATGAACGGATCGACCAGCGGAGAAATCAGAACCTGGCCATCGAGGGCATCGGCATAGTGATCGCGAGCCTTGAAGGCCACGCTGGCGGCGATGTTGCCACCCGCTTCCTCGCCGGCGACGAGCAGCGCGGAGTTGCGGTCGCCGAGACCGGAGGCGCGCTTGTTGGCCATGTAGGAAAACAGCGAGTAGCCGACTTCGAGAGGCTTCGGGAAGACACCGCCCAAGGGCGCGTTGTAATCCGCGACGACGACGATGGCGCCGGCGCTTGCGATCGCTTCCGCAACGGCATTGTCCTGCGGTCCCGAGGACTGGAAAGCACCGCCGTGGAAATACAACACGATCGGCGAACCCTTGCCGTATTCGGCGCCCTGATAGATACGCGTCGACACGGGGCCAATGGCCACCTTGTCAAACACCATGTCTTTCACTTGCACCGTCATCGTATCGATCCTTGCGTCGCGGGTGTAATGTTGCCGTTGCAACATATTGCCCAAGGCGACGGCTTGCAATTTCTGAAAAAAAGATATTGTTATTCCACTCACGGAATAAGAAGCCTCAATACGATTACACTGTTCCGGATTTCGAACAATACCGCACTGCAAACTACTCAGGTGAATTCCGATGGACCAGCTCTCGGCAATGCGCGCTTTCATTCGCGTCGTGGAGACAGGCAATTTCACACGGGCCGCCGACACGCTCGCCATGCCCAAGGCGACGGTGACCAACCTCATTCAAGGGCTTGAAGCACATCTGCACACCAAGCTCCTCAACCGCACCACCCGCCGCGTCATGGTGACGACCGACGGCGCGCTCTACTATGAACGCGCGGCCCAGATCGTCTCCGAGATCGCCGAGCTCGATGGCAGCCTCACCAACTCGCAAGGCCTCCCGAACGGGCGCCTGCGCGTCGAGATGGCCGGCGCCTTCGCCGATTGGATCGTCGTGCCCGCGCTCTGCGATTTCTATCAGAAATATCCCGATATCCGCATCGACCTCGGCGTCGGCGACCGCACCGTGGATTACCTCGCCGAGAACGTCGATTGCGCGCTGCGCGCCGGCACCCCGGCCGACCAATCATTGATTGCACGCCGCGTGTCGGAAGTGGAGCTCATTACCTGCGCCTCGCCGCTCTACATCGAGAAATACGGAATGCCGTCGAGACCGGAAGAGCTTGAAAATGATCACTATTCCGTAAGCTATTTTCGCGCGCAGACCAACCGGACGCTTCCGTTCGAGTTCCGCAGGGACAACGAGGAGTTGGAGATCAATCCGCGCTATCTCGTCTCCGTGAACGACAGCCGAACCTTCGTGACAGCCGCCACGAGGGGGCTCGGCATCGCGCAATTACCGCGCTTCATGATCCGCAACGAGTTGGAAAACGGCGAGCTGATACAGGTGCTGCCGGAATGGAACCGTGAGCCGCTCGGGCTCTACATCGTCTATCCCCCGAACCGTCACCTCAGCAACAAGGTCCGCGTCTTCGTCGACTGGATGGTCAAGCTTTTGACCGACGCCAAGCTGGATGCTCGCTGACAGAACTGCGGCCCGCGAGGCGTTTACCTTCAACGGGCCGCAACCATATGTTTTGCCATTTCTTCTTTCACTCTCTGCCGGGTCACCAGGGAACAATGGCTCGGCAGCTATTGAGGTCTGATGCGTAGGATTGGAGGAGTCCCGCACATCCCTACATTGCTAATATAGACAATCATGATGCAAATGTAAGAGGATATTGCAGGCTCGTCGCCTCAATGCGTGAGCCAACCCTATCCCCTTCCGGGTGCTGGCGTTTTGCGGCGCAGGATATCCACAGCTGAGCGCTGCGGCGGATCGCCACGGAGCGAGCGGCCCGAAAGCCGCCCTCCCCAAGACACAAATCAGATCATGCCGCCATTGGCGCGCAATACCTGCCCGTTGATCCAGGAACCATCGGGACCGGCCAAGAAGGACACGGCCGCGGCAATATCCTCCGGCGTGCCGAGCCGCTCCAGCGGATTCATCTTCGCCATCTGCGCCACCAGTTCGTCCGACTTGCCGTTGAGGAACAGATCGGTGGCCGTCGGCCCCGGCGCAATCGCGTTGATGGTGATGTTACGACCGCGCATTTCCTTCGCCATGATCGCCGTCATCGTCTCGACGGCGGCCTTGGTCGCGGCATAGACGCCATAGGTCTCAAGCTTCAGCCCGACCACCGACGTCGAGAAATTGACGATCCGGCCGCCGTCGCGCAGCCGCTTGCCGGCCTCGCGCAGCGTGTTGAACGTGCCCTTCAGATTGACGTCCATGATGCGCTGGAAATGCGCGTCGTCGGCATCCGCGATCGAGGAAAGCGCCATGATCCCGGCATTGTTGACAAGCACGTCGACGCCCCCGAAGGCTGCCTCGGCCGCGTCGAACATCCGCCGCACGGCGTTCGCGTCGCTGACATCGGCCTTCGCAGTCAGCGCCTTGCCGCCGCGCTTTTCGATCGCGGCAGCCAGCTCTTCGGCCGGCGCGGCGTTGCCGGAGTAGTTGATCACGACGGTGAACCCGTCGCGCGCAAGCCGATCGGCAATCGCCGCGCCAATGCCTCTGGACGCGCCGGTCACGATCGCAACCCTGTTTTCCGAAACCGTCATTGTCGTTCTCCTTGCTTGGAAGCGCGATATCGCGCCGTTGGAGAGAAGATGCCGCTTTTCCCGCGGCGGATAATCATCCATTATTCGCCATCACTATCCGGATAAAGCGAACAGATAGATGGACAGATTCGATGCCATGCGTGTCTTTTGCCGGATCGTCGAGCGCCGCAGCTTCACCGCCGCCGCCGAGGATACCGGCCTGCCGCGCTCGACGGTGACCGACGCGGTCAAGCAATTGGAGGCCCGCCTCGGCGTCCGCCTTTTGCAACGCACGACCCGGCACGTCAGCCCGACGCTCGACGGCGAGGCCTATTATCGCCGCTGCCTGTCGATCCTCTCGGATATCGAGGATGCCGAGGGCGCATTCGCCGGCGCCAAGCCGAAAGGCATGCTGCGCGTCGATGTGCACGGCACGCTGGCGCGCCATTTCGTGCTGCCCAACCTGCCATCCTTCCTCGAAGCCTATCCCGACATCGAACTCTACATGAGCGAGGGCGACCGTCTCGTCGATCTCGTGCGCGAGGGTATCGACTGCGTGCTGAGGGTCGGCATCCCCTCAGATAGCGACATGGTCGCCCGCCGCGTGGCGATGCTGGAGGAAGTCACGCTCGCCTCGCCTTCCTATCTCGCCCGCTATGGAACGCCGGAGCATCCCGACCGGCTTGATGGACACCGCATGGTCGGCTTCCACTCCAGCGCCACCGGCGCGCTGGTGCCACTCGAATTCCTCATCGGCGGCCAGATTCGCAACATCACCCTGCCCGCGACGCTGTCGGTCAACGCCGCCGAAAGCTTCCACGCGGCCGCGCGCCTCGGTCTCGGCATCATCCAGGTGCCGCGCTATCATGCCCAGCGCTATATCGACAGCGGCGAACTCGTGCCCATCCTCCAAGACTATCCGCTGACGAAAACACCGGTTTCGCTGCTCTATCCACGAAACCGCCAGCTCTCGCCGCGCGTCCGCGTCTTCATCGAGTGGTTGACGAAGGTGTTCGCGAGGCAAACATAGGCATACGAGAAAGACCTCGGCAAACCCATCATCGGGAGCAAAACCATGACCATCACAGACATTTCAGTGAATTCACGGGAGGGCGGCTTTACCGTCATGTTCGGCGACAAGACCGGCAACAGCATTGCCGTGACGCTTTATAATGCCGCCATACCCGGCCTGACCCGCGACAATGCCGTCTCCCACGCCCGCCATCTGCTTCTGGCCGCGCACGACAGCTCGGCCGGCGACGGCCCCGGCAGCAAGGATGCGGCTACACTGGAAGAGGAACTGGACGAAGGCCTCGAAGACACCTTCCCGGCAAGCGACCCGGTTTCCGTCACCGGCTCGTCGATCCCGCTGCATGACCCGAAGCCCGGCCGATAGATCATATGGACGACAGGACAGGCGCGCTCGGCGCGGCACCGATAACGGGCGAAGCACTCACCCGCGTCTTCGAACGCGATGCGATCTCCGTCGCCCGCGATCTTCTCGCCTGCCGCCTCACCGTCGCCGGCATCGGCGGACGCATCGTCGAGACCGAGGCCTATTTCCCCGATGACGAGGCCTCCCACAGCTTTCGCGGCCCGACACAGCGCAACGGCGCCATGTTCGGCAAACCGGGGAATGTCTATATCTACCGCATCTACGGCATGCACTGGTGCCTGAATTTCGTCTGCACCCCCGGCTCCGCCGTGCTCATCCGCGCCATCGAGCCCGAAATCGGCATCGCCGCGATGATCGAACGCCGTGGCACCGACGCGCTTACGCAGCTCTGCAGCGGTCCTGGTAAGCTCTGCCAGGCGCTCGACGTCACCATCGCCCTCAATGATCGCCTGCTCGACCACGCCCCCTATTCACTGACGCCGACGGCACCGGCGCCGATCGTCAGCGGAAAACGCATCGGCATCACGAAAAATGCCGAAGCACCATGGCGCTTCGGCATTTCAGGGTCTCGCTATCTCAGCAAACCGTTTCGCTGATCATTCCATCACGGCGCTGTGGTCCATGACCGGCGCCACCTTGGGCTTGCGCAACAACAGCACCAGCGGAATGACCGCCAGCGACATGATCATCAGCAGCTTGAAGTCATCGATATAGGCGATAACAGTCGACTGCAGCGTGATCAACTCGTTCAGCGCCGCGCGACCGGCGGCGGTGAGCGGGCTCATCCCCTGCGCTGCCGCCGCATCGAAGGCGTGGTTGAACGGCGTGACATAGGCGGCGATGTTCTCGTGGTTCACCTGCGCGTTTTCGACCAAAAGCGCCGAGACGATGGAGATCCCCACGCTCGAGCCGATGTTTCGCGACAGGTTGTAGAGGCCGGTGCCGTCGCCGCGCATCTCCGCCGGCAGCGTCGAAAACGCGATCGTCGTCAGCGGCACGAACAGGAAGCCGAGCCCGGCGCCCTGGATGAAGCCGACAGAGACGATCGTCCATTGCGACACATCGGGCGTCCAGCCGGTCATGTCGTACATCGCCCATGCCGTCAGCCCGAGGCCGAGCACCAGCAGCAGGCGCGTATCCACCTTGCCGATCAGCCGCCCGACGATGAACATGCACAACATCGTGCCCATGCCGCGCGGCCCCATGACGATACCAGCGGTGATGACGGGATAGCCCATTAGCGTCTGCAGGTAGGGTGTCATCAGCGCCAGCGAGGCGAGATAGGTGATCCCGATCACGAAGATGAAGATCATGCTGACGGAGAAGTTCCGGTCGAGAAACAGCTTCGGATTGACGAAGGATTTCTCCGCCGTCAGCGTGTGCACGACAAGCAGATAGAAGGCCGCGGCACAGATGATCGCCTCGATCATGATCTCGCCCGAGGCGAACCAGTTGAGCTGTTCGCCGCGATCGAGGAAGAGCTGCAGCGATGCGATGCCGAGGCTCATCATCCCGAAACCGAACCAGTCGAGCTTGGCGAGCGCATCCAGCTTCGTTTCGGTGACGTAGATCATGATGCCTGCAAAGGCGAGCGCTCCGATCGGCACGTTGATATAGAACACCCAGCGCCAGCTGATGTTGTCGGTCAGCCAGCCGCCGATGACAGGGCCAAGCACCGGCCCGACCATGACCGACACGCCGAACAAGGCCATGGCGGAGCCACGTTCTTCCGGCGTGTAGATGTCAAGCAGGATGCCCTGCGACAGCGGCACCAGCGATGCGCCGAACAGGCCCTGCAACAGGCGGAAGCCGACGATCTGGTTCAGCGATTGCGCCAGACCGCAGAGCACCGAGGCCACGACAAAGCCGGTGATCGCCGTCAACAGCACCTTCTTGCGGCCGAACTTGGCGGCAAGAAAGCCCGACGGCGGCGTCATGATGGCGGCCGCGACGATGTAGGAGGTCAGAACCCAGTTGATCTGGTCGGCGCTCGCCGAAACGCTGCCCTGAATATAGGGCAACGCGACGTTGGCGATCGTCGTATCCAGCGCCTGCATGATGACAGCAAGGATAACACAGGCCGTGATCATGCCGCGGTTGGCAACCGGGACGAAGGGCGCGGAGGCAGCGTTACTCATGTTCTCCGCCCGAGCGGCCCAGAAGCTTGGACACGAAATCCGGCAGGCCGCGCGCATGGCCGGTATCGACATCAACGACCGTACTCATGCCGACGCGAAGCGGCGGCTTGCCGGCTGCATCCTCGATGCTGACGCGCATCGGGATACGCTGCACGACCTTGACCCAGTTGCCGGTCGTGTTCTGCGCCGGCAGCAGCGAAAAGCTGGAGCCGGAAGCCGGGCTGATGCTCTCGACCTTGCCCTTCCAGGTCACACCCGGATAGGTGTCGACATAGATGGTGGCCGTCTGGCCGGGCTTCACATAGGTGAGCTCGGTTTCCTTCGGGCTGGCGTCGATCCACAGATTGCTGGTCGCGACCAGCGAGAAGGCCTGCGTCGATGCCTCGAGATAGGAGCCCGGCTGCAGCGCGTTGACATTGGTGGCGATGCCATCGAACGGCGCGCGGACGACGCTGTGATCGAGTTGGCGCTGCGCGTCGTCGACCTTGGCCTTGGCTTCGAGATAAAGCGGGTTCTGCTCGGCAGGCTGGTCGGCATTGCCGCCGAGCTGGGCAAGCGTGGCAGCGGCCTGCGCCTTGGCGACGGCGACCTTTTGCTGACCGGCCTGCAGATTGTGCTTTGCCTGGTCGAACGCCGTGCGGGTGGCCGCCGAGCTGTTGAGCAGGCTCTGCTGGCGATCGAACTCGGTCTGGAAATACGGGATATCGGCCTCGGCCTGGGTGATCTCGGCCAGCGACTGCTGGTAGCTTGCTTCCAGGTTGAGGATCTGGTTGCGCACCGCGCCGAGCTGCGCCTTGGCGCCGTCGAGCGCGATCTTGAACACGTCCTGGCGAAGGCTGAACAGCACCTGGCCCTGCTTCACCGCTTCGTTTTCATGCACGTCGATCGTGTCGACGATGCCGGAAACGTCGGTCGTCAGCCCCATCATGTCGGACTTGATATAGGCGTTGTCGGTCGACATCACCTGTCCGCCATTGACGTAGTAATAACCGCCGACGACGAGCGCGACGGGCAGCAGTGCAAACAGCACCGGCCGGGTCATACTGCGCTTGCGGCGCGGGGGCGTGGTCACCGGCGGCGCGACGGCGGTGACGGGCGCCGGAGTGGACGATGGCGCCTCGGCGACGGTTTCCTCGCGCGGAGAAACCTCGTTCGTTTCGGCAGCAGAATTGGCATCGGCGTCGGAAACGACGCGCAGGGGAATTTTATCAGCCATGGTTGGTCTCGTTTTCAGCCAATGCCAGGGGGGTCCGGCAGGCCTGCACTAGGTTGGTCTTCATCTGCGACAGGATTTGGAAAAGCTGCTCCCGTTCTAAGGCGGAAACATCCTCCAGGGCTTCGCCTCGCGTCACATCGCCAAGTCCGCGCATTTCCGCCAACAGCGGATGTGCCTCCTCGCGCATGTAAAGCAGCCAGATCCGGCGGTCCGTCGGGTGCTGGCGGCGCTCGACCAGCCCGCGTTCGGCGAGCTTGTCGAGAATGCGTACAAGTGTGATCGGCTCGATCTCCAGCATCTCCGCCAGGCCGCCTTGGTGTATCCCCTCATTGTTGGAGAGATACGCCAGCGTCTGCCATTGCGATCGCGTCAACCCAAGGCACTTCGCCCGCTGCTCGAAACGCTTTCGAAGCAGACGTGCAACATCGTGCAGGAGGAAGCCGAGAGGCGGATTGCTGTTCATTGAGGACTGCGCCAATAGTAAGCACACTTATAATGTGCCTAGATATATTGAGCAGGTGCAACATACAAGTCACCTTCGGTTGATTATTGCGAATGTGCGGCCAAATTGTCGCACCCGGCTAAGGACCATGCAGCCGAAACCGGCA
The DNA here is from genome assembly GCF_017741935.1 of Rhizobium sp. 16-449-1b. Classification (GTDB taxonomy): domain Bacteria; phylum Pseudomonadota; class Alphaproteobacteria; order Rhizobiales; family Rhizobiaceae; genus Rhizobium. Next base: position 122,400 of record NZ_JAGHMH010000016.1, read on the forward strand.
AGCGTTGGCGGCCCGCCGATACTCTCCCTGATTTCATTGATCTTGGAAGTTTCAACCCACCGGGATTTGCTTTTCGTCAAGACACCCGTTTATATCGAAATCCAGAGGCTTACCGGGTGGGGACCTTCCCGGCCAATCGATCGCAACGGCATGCAAGTCGTGAACGCCTACCGCGCCACGAACGTAAGACAGCATTAGAAATAGGCGAGCGGCACACAGTCGCTCGAGTACCGCCTGACATGAAACGCATTCTTTCAGCATAGTCATGGCGGCGTGTTTGGCCGCCCGAATGGGGAGCCGCCATGCCTTTCTCACTTCGCTACGTCTTGGCCTTCAGCAGCGTCGTCTTCTTCCCCCTCGCCTCATCCGCCCAGCAGGCCGCGGCCCCGCCCCCGCCGCCGGTCACCGTGGCTAAGCCCGTGGTGCGCGAGGTCGTCGACAACGACGAGTTTATCGGCCGCTTCGAGGCAGTCGACGAGGTTTCGGTGCGCGCGCGTGTCGGCGGCTATCTGAATGAGGTCGATTTCACCGACGGCGCGCTGGTGAAGAAGGGCGACAAGCTCTTCGTCATCGACCAGCGCCCCTTCGTCACCGCGCTCAACGAGGCCAACGCCGCGCTCGAGGTCGCCAAGTCCACGCAGACCTACGCCGAAGCGCAGTTCAACCGCGCGCAAAGCCTTGCCACCAGCGGCAGCCAGTCGGTCTCGACGCTCGATGATCGCCGGCGTGAATGGCTCTCCGCGCAGGCCAATGTTCGCGGCGCCCAGGCAACCGCCGACCGAGCGGCCCTCGACATGGAATACACGACGATATCGGCGCCGCTCAGCGGCCGCATCGACCGCCGCCTGATCTCGACAGGCAATCTGGTGCAGGCGGACCAGACGATCCTGACGACCATCGTGTCGCTGGACCCGATCGATTTCTACTTCGACGTCGATGAACGCCGCCTGCTGAACTTCGCCGATACGGCGCGCAAGCTCGGCAAGGATCTGCAACTGGGCGGCGGCGGCGTGCCCGTCACCGTGACGATCTCTGACCCGACCGCTAAGCCCTTCACCGGCAGGCTCGACTTCGCCGAAAACCGCATCGACAACGAGAGCGGCACCATCCGCATCCGCGCGCGCCTCGCCAATCCCGACCTGATCCTGCAGCCGGGCCTCTTCGGCCGTGTGCAGGTTGAGGCGTCCAACAAGTACAAGGCGATCCTCGTGCCCGACGAGGCGATCGGCTCCGACCAGAACGAACGCGTCGTCTTCGTCGTCGGCACCGACGGCAAGGTATCGACCAAGCCGGTGCGCCCCGGCCCGCGTCTCTACGGCTACCGCGTCATCCGCGAGGGCCTCGATGGCACCGAGACGATCATCGTCAACGGCCTGATGCGCGCCCGCCCCGGCGCCACCATCACGCCGCAGATGACCGAACTGCCGCAGGAGCGGCGCGATACGCCGCCGGAGAACGCCGCGACGGAGACGCCACAATGAGGTTCGCTCATTTCTTCGTCGACCGCCCGATCTTCGCGGCGGTCATCTCGATCGTGCTCCTCGTCGTCGGCAGCATCGCTTATACGCAGCTGCCGGTGTCGCAATATCCCGAGATCGCGCCGCCGACCATCGTGGTGCGCACCTCCTATCCGGGCGCCGACCCGCAGACCATCGCCGACACGGTCTCCACGCCACTGGAGCAGCAGATCAACGGCGTCGAGGACATGCTCTACATGTCCTCCTATTCCAGCGCCGACGGCGCCATGTCGCTGACCATCACCTTCAAGCTCGGCACCGATCTCGACAAGGTGCAGGTGCTCGTTCAGAACCGCGTCTCGATCGCCCTGCCCCGACTTCCCGAAGAGGTGCAGCGCCTCGGCGTCACCACCGACAAGAGTTCGCCCGACCTGATGATGGTCGTGCACCTTCTCTCGCCCTCGCACCGCTACGACCAGCTCTACGTCTCCAACTATGCCCGAAACCGCATCCGCGACACTCTGGTGCGCCTCGATGGCGTCGGCGACGTGCAGGTGTTCGGCGAGCGCCAGTATTCCATGCGCATCTGGCTGGACCCGCAGAAGCTCTCCGCCTACGGCATGACATCGGATGACGTGGTCTCGGCCCTTCGCGACCAGAACGTCCAGGTCTCCGGCGGCAAGATCGGCGCACCGCCCGTCACGGGAAAGAACGCCTTCGAATATACGGTGAGAACCGACGGCCGCTTCTCCGACGTGCGCGAATTCCGCTACGTCATCGTCAAGTCGACGGGCGCCGGCCGGCTTGTGCAGCTGCAGGACGTTGCCCGCATCGAGCTCGGCGCGCAGGACTATGTGACCAACAGCTATCTCAACAACGACCCCGCCGTGGCGCTCGGCATCTTTGCCCGTCCCGGAACCAACGCGCTCGATACCGCGCACCAGATCCAGTCGCTGATGAAGGACATCTCCCAGACCTTCCCGCAGGGCCTGGAATACCGCATCGTCTACGACACCACCGAGTTCATCTCGGAATCGATCACCGAGGTCTATCGAACCATCGCCGAAGCCGCGATCCTGGTTGCGATCGTCGTCCTCGTCTTCTTGCAATCCTGGCGCACCGCGATCATCCCGATCATCGCCATCCCAGTCTCGCTGATCGGCACCTTCGCCGTGCTGCTCGCCTTCGGCTTCTCGCTGAACATGCTGACGCTGTTCGGCCTGGTGCTCGCGATCGGCATCGTCGTCGACGACGCCATCGTCGTGGTCGAGAATGTCGAGCGCAATCTCGCCAAAGGCATGACGCCGAAGGAAGCCGCGCATGTGACGATGGATGAAGTCGGCACCGCCGTCATCGCCATCTCTCTGGTGCTGATCGCCGTCTTCGTTCCGACCGCCTTCATTCCAGGAATCTCCGGCCAGTTCTACAAGCAGTTCGCCGTGACCATCTCGGTCACCACCGCGATCTCCGCCCTGAACTCGCTGACGCTCTCGCCGGCGCTCGCCGGTATTCTGCTCAGAAGCCACGATCATCAGCACACGCGCAACAACATCGCCCTGCGTTTCGGGCGCGGTCTCGCCAATGGCTTCAACAACGGCTTCGATCGCCTGAGCCACGGCTATTCGTGGATCGTCAGGCATCTCGTCCGAAGCTGGATCGGCATAACCTGCTCGCTGCTCGTCTTCGCGGGCCTGCTCGGCGCCACCTACTTCATGATCACAAAGGTGCCCTCGGGCTTCATCCCGACCATGGACCAGGGCTACGCCATCATCGTCGTCCAGCTGCCGGATGGCGCGTCGCTGGCGCGTACCGATGCGGTGGTGAAACAGGTGGGCGATATCGCCCGCACGGTCCCCGGCGTCGGCAATGCCGTGCAGTTCGCCGGCTTCAGCGGCGCGACCTTCACCAACGCCTCCAATTCCGGCGTCGTCTTCGTGCCCTTCAAGTCGTTCGCCGAGCGCGAGGAAGGCGGCGAGACCGCCAACAAGATCATTGGCGAGCTTTTCGGCAAGCTGCAGAGCATCCAGGAGGCCTTCATCATCGCCGTGCCGCCGCCTTCGGTGCGCGGCGTCGGCAATTCCGGCGGCTTCAAGATGCAGATTCTCGATCTTGAAAACGCCGACATGACCCGCGTTCTCGGCCTTGCCCGGCAGATGATGGGCGCGGCCGCGACGACCGAAGGCCTGACCGGCGTCTTCACGACTTTCTCGGATGCCAGCCCGCAATATTATCTCGCCATCGATCGAGACAAGGCCCGTTTCCTGAACGTGCCGATCCCCAACATCTTCAACGCGCTGTCGATCAATCTCGGCGTCGCCTATGTCAACGACTTCAACGCCTTCGGCCGCGTCTACCAGGTCCGCGCCCAGGCAGACCGGCAATACCGCATGGACCGCGAGGACATCTTAGGCCTCAAGGTGCGCTCGGCGACCGGCGCACTGGTGCCGCTCGGCACGCTGATGGATATTCAGGATTCCAGCGGCCCTGCCCTCGTCCAGCGCTACAATATGTATGTGTCCGTCCCGCTGCAGGGCAACCCGACACCCGGCACATCGACGGGCGACGCGCTGAAGAAGATGGAGGCGCTGGCCGCCAAGATCCTGCCGCCCGGCACGACCTTCGAATGGACCGAACTCGCCTACCAGGAAACCCACACCGGCAACACGGCGGTCTATATCTTCGCCCTGTCAGTCATCTTCGTGTTCCTGGCGCTCGCCGCACAATATGAAAGCTGGGTCCTGCCGCTGGCGATCATCCTGATCGTTCCGCTGGCAGTGCTTGCCGCGCTCATCGGCGTCTGGTTCCGGGGCATGGACAACAACGTGCTGACGCAGATCGGTCTGATCGTCTTGATCGGCCTTGCGGCGAAGAACGCGATCCTGATCGTCGAATTCGCCCGTCAGGCGGAAGACGAAGGCAAGTCGCCGGTGGAGGCAGCCGTCGAGGCGAGCCATCTGCGCCTGCGCCCGATCCTGATGACGGCCTTCGCCTTCATCTTCGGCGTGCTACCGCTCGCGATCGCGACCGGCCCCGGCGCGGAAATGCGCCAGTCGCTCGGCACGGCCGTCTTCTCGGGCATGCTCGGCGTCACGATCTTCGGTCTGTTCCTGACGCCCGTCTTCTATGTCGCGTTGCGCTCGTTCAGGAGAAAGACCCGGCCGGCGGAAAGCGCGGCACCGGATGCAGGCGCCCCGCCGGCCGAAGCCTCGTCATGAGGCTCGGCGGGCGAGCGTCGCCTGCTTCGAACGCGAGCTGGAGAGCAGCTTTCTCAGCGGCTTTTCGATGAGTTCGTAGGCTGCAGTTCCAAGAACCACGCCGGCAAGGACACATACCGGCGCCATGACGGTGGCTGAGAGGCCGATCACCTGCCCCGCCTTGGCGACCACCGAGATCGCCAGCGTGTGCCAGAGATAGATCGAGTAGGAGGCGTCGCCGAGATAGGTGAGCAGCGGCATGCGGCCAAGGCTTCCAGCCGCCTCCAGCGAGACCATCCCGTAAACAAGCACCATCGCCAGCGGACCGCAGATCCCGGCATTGAACTCGGCGCCCATCAGATGGATGGCGGCGAAACCGGAAAGAGCCGCCCCCACGCAGGCAAGCCCGAGGCTGGTGCCGGCAATCCACCAGCGCAGCCACAGCTCGGCAATCAACACACCGCCGACAAACTCGAGAATGATCGGCCGCGTGTAGGTGTAGAGCGCCGGCGTTGTCGGTTGCAGGATTTGCCCGGCCAGGAAGAAACCGCCGAACAGCGCGAGCAGAAAGACGAGACGCCATTTGCGCGGAAGGAATAGCGCGCCGGCGAAGAGCACATAGAAGAAGATCTCGAAATTCAGCGTCCACCCCTGCACCAGCACCGGCCAGATGTCGCCGGTGCTCGGCGAATGCGCGGGAATGAAGAACAGAGACGCAAGGATATGCGACGTCGTCAGCTGCAGGTTCGGAAACAGCCCGGCCACGGCGCCGGCGATCATGATTGCAGTCACCAGCCAATAGGATGGCGCGATGCGGCGCAGGCGATCGATGAGAAAGCCCTGTGGCGTCATCGGCCGGCGCTCGCTGATCACCCACATGATGAAGCCGCTGATGACGAAGAACACATCGACACCGGCAGCCCCGATGGCGAAGTGCTCGCCGGACTTCTCGGCCGCGTGAAAAACGACGACAGCAAGCGCCGCGAAGGCGCGCAGATATTGGATGCCGTAAAGGGTCTTCATCCGGTTTCCTCAAATGACCGGTCAATGCCGGCCGACAATGCTTTTTAGTGCGAATGCATCAACGGTTCGGGCTGCCGTGCCTGCCGCGCCCATGCCGCGACATCCGGCTGGCGGCGCACGCTCATCAGTTTTCCGGCGCAGAAATAGAACAGGAACGTCCCGACGTTATAGGGCGTCAGAATGTCGATCTCGACGAAGGAGCGGATCACCAGAAGCACGGCAATGGCAAACAGCAGGTAGGATTCGTCGTTCCTGATATCTTCGATCAGGCGGCGAAGATGCCCCCACAGGATCTTCAAGAGCGTGAAGGCCAGGATGAATACGCCGACGAGACCAAGCTCCACCGCGGTTTCGATATAGGTGTTGTGGAAATGGAAGCCGCTGCGCGAGCCGATGAAGAACTCTTCCCAGAGCCGTTCCGGCTCCGAGAAGCCCTGAACCCAATAGGCTTGATAGCCGACGCCGAAATAGGGATTGTCGGCCGCGGCCTCGATCCCCTGCTGCCACAGGTAGGTACGTCCCGTCAGCGTCGAATCCTTGCCGAAAATCCCGAGCACGGCATCGACCGCGCCGAGATAGACACCGGCGACCGCAAGCACGATCACCGCGACACCGCCGCCGATGACGAGCAGCTTGCGCTGGTCGGGCGTCAGCGTCAGCACCACACGCAGGCCCACCATCAGCGCCAGAACCACGACCGCGGTCAAAACCGAGGTCGCCGACTGGCACACCATGAGGCAGTAGGCGGATAGCAGCCCAACGACGCCTGTGGCACCCAGCCATGATGGACGGCGTTCGCCGAAAATGAAGACGGTGGCGTAGCAGGCGATCAGGCCGAGCGAGGCATAAAAACCGAGCTGGTTCTTCGACGCGAAGGCCCCGACGAAGCTGTAGGTGTTGTCCATCACGTCGAGTTCGTAGTGACCGAACAGCACCGAATAGACGAGAACGATACCGATGCCGGCGACCATGCCGAGCGTCAGCGTTCTGGCATCGAGCACCCTCACCGCGATGAGCGCGCAGAGCACCTGCGTGAAATATTGAATGGCGGCGCGCATCGACACGCTGGGTGCCGCCGACCAGAAGACCGACAGGAAGGCGATCGCCGCGAAGGCGTAAATCCAGGCGTAACGATTGTAGTTGCCGAGCACCTTGCGGTAATCCACCACGATCAGCGGCAGCCAGAGCGCATAGTAAAGCAGGATCGCCACCTGCCCGAACCTGAGCGAGTAGGCGAATGCAAAAAGCGAGAGCGCCACGGCGGGAACGGCATAGGCCACATTCCCGCCGGGCTGGATGAGCGCCGACTTAGCGATACGCATACTGCCTCGTTACCTCATGGCCAGTCCGGCGGTGACCTTGATCAGATCGCCGGGCTGCAATGCGGTGCTTTCCTGCACCGGGATTTCCTTCGGCTTGCCATCCACGTCGCGGATGACGGAGTAGGCAATGCTGGCGGCACCCGTCGATGTGTCGAACCGGGCCGCATCCGTGGACTGCGTGAGCGCCTCGGCCATCAACGAGTTGCTCGTGGTGAGCTTCAGGTTGAGCTGATCGATCTGCGCATCGGCACTTTGCTTTTCCTGGGCGAGCTGAGCGTCCCAGTCGTTGCGAAGCGTGATCTCGTCCTGGTTGGCCTTGCTGATATCCTGCTTGGCCTTGAGCGAGTTCGTGTCGATGTCCAGAAGCATCGCCTCAAGATCGGCCGCGCGTTGCTCGGCCGTGATCTTGCGGGCGCTGAGCACCAGCCCCTTCTCGGCGAGATCGTCGACCTTGTCGCGATCGGCCGTGGCAAGCTCCAGCTGGCGGGTCTGCGTCTGCGTCTTCTTGGCAAGCGTCTCGACTTCGCTCTGCAGGAGAGCTCTCAAGTCATCGAGTGCCTGAAGCTGCAGCGTCAGCCGCTTCTTGCGCGAGGTCATGAGCGCGTTCTCGCTGTCGACGAGTGCTCTGGCCTCCGGCTTGTCCTTCAGCTCGGCCGGAATCTCGAAACTATCCTTGTTGTCGATTTCGGCCTGAAGACGAGCCTGCTTTACTAGAAGCCGCGCCCTGTCCGCCATGTAGACGACGGCGTCGCCTTTGGCGTTGATGAAATCGCGGGCGAACCGCTGGCCGGAATCGGCCCGGCGAAGGCCGCCGGCAAGGCTGACAGCCTTGGCAACGGTCAGGTTCGGCGCGAACGGAAACTCACCCGGCTTCTCCACGTCTCCGGAGAGATAGACAGGGCGGAATTCCGACAATTCGACGGATGCCGACGGCCGGTCCTTCAGGGCGAACTGCTTCTGAAGGGCCATGCCGATCTGCTTGGCGATGGCGTCGGTGGTCTGCCCGGAAGCGGCGAGATCGCCGACGAATGGCAGCGAGATGCTGCCGGACGGGCCAACCGTATAGTCGCCGCTGACGACAGACCAGTCGCGTATCGTCCCATCCGCCGTCTGCCATTCGGCAACTCGAATCTTCACTTTATCCATGGTTCCAAGGCGGTAGTCGTCCGCGCTGGCAATGAATGAAGACAGCAGGAATGCACTCAACCCGGCAGCGACTGCAACACCGGATCGAAGGGCACGGGATCGCCCAGCCTGACTGCCAAAGAGACGTTCGTTCATATTTTTCCCCGTGTTTCGTCCCGACGGCGAGCCATAAGACGTGCTCGTCGGGCGTAAGGATGCCGTTAGTAGCTTCCGCGCTGAGCGCAGACGGCGGGAATGGTCTTTGCGATGATCGCAACGTCCCGGGCCATCGACCAGTTTTCGACATAGTGGGTGTCGAAAGCGACGCGAGCGGCATAGGAGACGTCGTTGCGTCCGCTGACCTGCCAGAGACCGGTAAGGCCCGGGCGGGACTGCAGATAGAAGACGGCGGCGTGCTCGTACATTTCAAGTTCGTCTTGAACGACGGGACGCGGACCGACGACGCTCATCTCACCGCGAATGATGTTGAAGAGCTGGGGAAGCTCATCAAGGCTCAGCTTACGCAGCACGGCGCCAACGGCAGTGACCCGGGGGTCGTTCTGCAGCTTGCGCGTGGCGCGCCACTCATCCATGGCGGAAGGGTTGTTGCGCAGATAGTCCTGCAGCACCTTGTCGCCATTGGTCACCATTGTCCGAAACTTCAGGCAACGGAATTCCTGGCCATTATGGCCGATACGGCGATGGCCATAGAAGGCCGGACCCTTGTCCGTGAGCTTCACAAGCAGCATCACCATCAAAAAGATTGGGCTCAGAAACAGAAGCCCGAGGCAGGCGGCGGACACATCGAATGCCCGTTTTGCGAAGCCGCCCGTGGGCGGAAACGCGTTTTCGTGAACTGCGCCATAAAATGGCGAACTGTCCGATCTCGTCGCAGACTTCATAGAGGTAACTCCACTTATGTTTGCCGTTTGGTCGGTTAAGGCTCAGGACGCTAAGCTAGCGCTGACGAGTTGGGAGTGTATGAGGGGATTTTGTTTTTTTAAGCCACGTTTTTAAAACCGGTCGTTATCGAACGGTTTTGGAAACATTTGTTCAACTTTTTGTATTTCAGTGGTCGCTGAAACATATTTAGATTCCACCAAAGCGATCAAAACTATATTTGCAGATCGAAATAAAATGTCGCGTGACTTCTTGCCAATACACCCTGAGCGAAGTTTACAGGGGTGACCGGTCGCGGTCGAAAGTTCTTGAGCGCAGCCATCACTTCTGCAACGGACCTGTTTTTAAACTTGAACGGAGGCGTTTTATTGCATCGCAGCATCGTTTTTGCGCCGCACTCACAAATCGGTTGAAATTAAATCTTTGTAATAAAAGTTGAATGCGAAACGCGCCCACTACACCTCAGCGGGTATCGATTGTGGCATAAACAAGAACGTGCATTGTCAAATTCGATGCAACCCTCACATCGAAACCCAACTTTAACGACGTTTTCCGATTGCCGGGCGGCCAGACCGATAAGTGGCATTTTTACCAATACCCGGAACAAAGCTTTAAGATGACACTTGTAGATACTGAATACAGGCGCAAACGACGTCTTCACCGCTTTAGTTATATGACGAAGTCCTGTAAAAAGAATCTACAAAAGGGTCCTGGTGTGGCCGCGTATTCAATGGCTGTTCATTGAAGGGCACCATCTGGGGAGGCAACAAATGTATGCACCTCGCGTTTTTGTCAGCATGTTGGGCGCACTCGCAGTGTTCGCCGTCGCGACCTATTGGCTGAGCGGCTCTCTATCCGGCACCATCATCAAGACCGTGATCTGTGCGATCCTGCTGCAGGCCGGCTATTTCGGCGGCGTGCTCTACCTCGTCTGGAAGGAAAGCAAGGAGCGCAGCGGCGCCAAGCGCGCGGCCGGCCGCGCGGAAGAGGCTGAAAAGCTGCACGTACCGCCTTTCAACAGCTCCGAGCCGTTCAATCGCTAAGCGCCAAGGGCAGCCGTAACTGCCCGTTCGCCGCTCACGAACCCACCCTTCGTAACATCATGTGAAGCGCTCTTTGTTGTCTGCTGCGCTGCAACGTCCTAGGTCTTGGGCGAAACAACGGAGGTAGAGCGTGGCTGAAACAGCTAGCATATGCGTCATCATCGCCGCCAAGAACGCGGCCGATACGATCGAAATCGCCGTCAGATCAGCACTTCTCGAGCCTGAGGTCGCCGAAGTCGTGGTCGTCGACGACGGCTCGAGCGATTCCACAGCGGCAGCCGCCGAACGCGGCAACGACGCCACCGGCAGGCTCCGGATCGTCAGGTTCGAGAAGAACAAGGGCCCGTCGGCCGCGCGCAATCATGCCATCGATATCTCCACATCGCCGCTGATCGCCATTCTCGACGCCGACGATTTCTTCTTCGCCGGCCGCTTCTCCCGCATGCTCTCGGACGATGATTGGGAGTTCGTGGCCGACAACATCGCCTTCGTCGATGCCGACACGGTCGCCCAGGCGCCGCAGAAGCTCGATCGTTTCGCCGAAAACCCTCTCTATCTCGATCTGATGACCTTCGTGGACGGCAACATATCCAAGCGCGGCGTGCGCCGTGGCGAGATCGGCTTCCTGAAGCCCGTCATGCGCCGAAGCTTTCTCGACAAGCATCAGCTGCGCTACCGCGAGGACATGCGCCTCGGCGAGGATTACGATCTCTACATCCGCGCGCTTGCGCTCGGCGCCCGCTACAAGGTGATCCACAGCTGCGGCTACGGCGCCGTGGTGCGCGGCAATTCGCTAAGCGGAAGCCACCGCACGGAAGACCTGCGCCGCCTTTACGAGGCGGACCGTTCGCTGCTGAAGGATTTCAAGCTGAAGCCGATGGCGGCGGACGCCGTGCGCCGGCACGAACAGCACATTCGCGCTAAATACGAGCTGCGCCACTTCCTCGACATCAAGAACCAGAAGGGCGCCGGCGCCGCGATCACCTACGTCGCGACCCATCCCTCCGCCTTCCCGGCAATCGCCGGCGGCATCCTCGCCGACAAGACGGAACGCTGGCGCAATCCTGATGGGGTGGCGGTCACCTCAAGCGGCGACCGCCTTCGCTATCTGCTCGACGCGCCGGCGGAATAGCGCGTTATTTTACCAGCTTGCCGGCGGCGAGCTGGAATGCGCTCTGGATCAGCCTAGGGTCGTGCACCAGCCAGCGGGCCAGCAGGCCGAAATCGGGGCGGCGGCGGCGTTTGAGCTGCCCCACCTGCCCCCACAGCGCCTGCTTGCGCGCCCGGCTCTTGTAGGACCGGATGGTCGCGATCTCGCGCGGCCGCGAGGCGAAGCGGCTTTCCAGCCGGTCGAGCGCCATCCAGGTGATGAACTGCTGTTTCAGATATTCCGGCGACGTGTTGTCGACGCCGTGGAAGATGTTGATCCCCTCGCCGCGCAGCGCGCCCGCATCGGCGCAGAGCAGAACCTGCTTGGCCGCCAGCATGCAGTCGCAGAAGAACAGGACATCTTCCGCCGCCAGCCGCAGCGCCGCATCAAAACGCACGGTCTCGATCAGCGGGCGGCCGATGACCATGCACGACATGTGCAGGAAGGCCCAGTCGTTGATCATCACTCCCGCAATATCGGGAACCGATAGGATGTGGGGCGTCTCCATCAGCCGCTTGGCACCGTCGATCTTCGCAAGCGCCGCGATCCCGAAATGATAGTCGAACTCCGCCCCGCCCTCGATCGACGCCCAGTAGCAATCGCCGCCCAGCGTATCCATGGCCGTGAACGCGTTTTTCAGATGGTTCGGCGTCCAGATATCGTCCGAATCGAGAAACGCGACATAGCGTGTGTCGGCGGGAACATGATCGAGCCCGGTATTGCGCGCGCCGCCCGGTCCCGCGTTCGGCTGGCTGACGACGGTGATTCGCGCCCGCTCTTCGGCGGTCAGTGGCGCCAGCTCGCTTGCCGGCGCATAGGGCGACTGATCGTCGACGACGATGATATCGAAGTCCTGAAAACTCTGCGCAAACGCCGACGCAAGCGCCCGTCTGAGGATGCCGTCATCCCGCTGGTAGAACGGAATAATGATCGTGAAAGTCGCCATACTCTCTCCCTGAGAGGTTCGAATTGGTGCTTCGGTCGGTGCCTGCAGCCGTGCCATCTAGGCCAGCTGCTGCACCGCACAAGCATCAGGGGCATTTCGGCCGAAATTTGTCAAAGGCGGCAGGAAGACCGCTGACGGCCTCCCAATCCTGAAACGCTCCATTCCGGATCAGATCGCCCCATTCCGACCATAAATGATGAACCACTTGCGGACGGTTGCTGTAACATTTCCTCTCATTTGATAAAAACTTTCGTGCGCCGCACCACGCCTTTTGCGCCTAAGCCAGTGAATATAATCATTTTCTTGAATGCACTGCTGACAATGGCTTCTGGCCGTGGCGAGAACACTCCAGCCGCGTATTTTTCGCGAGCCGTTACGGCAAGTAGTATCCGTTACGAAACGGCGTGATCGATCACTTTTGCTGCAGTGCCATATTTTCTTCCGTGAATTCGCCCTAACTTCCCTCGCTGCGGGCTGAAGTCTGCTCTGATTGAAACGGTTGCAAAGGGGAGCTGCGACCCAAAAGGGGTGACTGACAACGTGAATGTTGATACCAACGTGTCCTCACGGATCAACCTGATGCGGATTGTGCTCATTTCGGGCATCGTCTTCGTACACATACCATTCGGCGACCAGACCAGTCCCTTTGTCGGGACCTACGGCGCCTTCGATTGGCTGAGAGTATTCCTGGCGGAAGCGCTGTTCAGGGTGGGCGTTCCCTGCCTGAGTGCGATCTCCGGCTATCTCCTGTTCCGTGGCGGCTTGGAGAATTTCAGCTACCTGAAAACGGTACGCACGAAATCCAAGACCGTGCTCCTGCCATTCCTCTTGTGGAACGGGCTGTTCTTCCTGGCGATCCTGGTGGCGCTCGGCGTCGGCCTCGGCGACGGCTACGTGCCGAACCCGTGGCAGGCGTCGGCGCGCGAGCTGATGACCCAGCTGTTTGCGGTCGAAGACTTCCCGGTCAACGTGCCGCTCTATTTCCTGCGCGACCTCTTCGTCTGCATCCTGCTGTCGCCGCTGCTGGCATGGCTGATCCGCCATGCGCCGCTGCTGACGCTTTCGGTGCTGCTCGTGGTCGCCGTGGTGCCAGAGGCATCGCTCTATGTCGTGCTGAAGCGCTCCATTCTCTTCTCGTTCAGCCTCGGCATCTATATCGGCCTGAACAAGATCGACCTGAAGGCGCTGGACCGCTTCGCCACGCTTGGCGCGGTCCTCCTGCTCGCCAGCTGCGCGGCGCTTGCCACCGTCATCTACATGACCGGCCCGAGCCTGCCTGATTGGGTGCAGTTCCTGCGCAACACGCTCGCCATCTTCGGCGCACTCGGCTTCTGGCTCTTGTCGGCGCCGCTGATCGAGACACAGATCGGCCAGCGGCTGTCGAAAACCGGCAGCCTGAGCTTCTGGATCTTCTGCAGCCACTATCCGCTGCTGATCTTCATGTGGATCGTCTGGGGCAAAGCGGGCGTCAGCTTCTACCCGGCCTTCTTCATTCTCTCGCTGGCGGTCCTGTTCCCGTTCCTGGCCTTCTCGAACAATCTCTGCCGCAAGATCGCCCCTCGCCTTTACGCCGTCCTGACCGGCGCTCGCGCCAAGAAGCCCTATGAAAAGCCTGTCACGGCTGGCGCGGCTCCTTCCAAACTCGTTACACAGCAAAGGTGACACATGACGACCAAAATCGCCCATGCGCGAAAACTTTGCCCCGCACTCGGCATCATCGGCACGCTCCTCCTCGGCGCCTCCTCGGCCTTCGCCCAGCAGGCCGCCCAGCAACCGGGCAGTGCCTCCTTCGTCGAGAATTTCGATAAGCTCGACCGCAGCGTCTGGTTCATTTCCGACGGCTGGAACAACGGCCCGCATCAGAACTGCACCTGGTCGAAAAACCAGGTGAAGGTCGAAGACGGCGCGTTGCAGCTCTCCTTCGCCGAAGGTCAGTCGAAGGACCGCAACTATCTCTGCGGCGAAATCCAGACCAAGAAGCGCTTCGGCTACGGCACCTATGAGGCACGGATGAAGACAGCCACCGGTCCCGGCCTGAACTCCGCCTTCTTCACCTATATCGGCCCGGCCGACAAAAAGCCGCATGACGAGATCGACTTCGAGATCCTCGGCAAGAATTCCGGCCAGGTGCAGGTGAACCAGTACATCAAGGCCAAGGGCGGCAATGAGAAGCTGGTTCCGATCGGCGCCAACGCCGATGACGGCTTCAACGACTATGCCTTCGTCTGGGAGCCCGGCCGGCTTCGCTATTATCTGAACGGCAAGCTCGTTCAGGATGTCACCGATCCCGCAAAGATTCCGGACAGCCAGCAGAAGATCTTCTTCAGCCTCTGGGGCACCGACACGCTGAAGGACTGGATGGGCAAGTTCGCCTACACCAAGCCGACATCGCTTGAGGTCGAGCGCTTCGCCTACACGGCCCCCGGCGACAAGTGCCAGTTCCCTGAATCGATCGCATGCACGCTGAACTGATCGGCGCCGAAGGCGCACAAATGACAAGGAGTGCCATGCTCAAAGTCCTGTATCTCGTGCATGATCTCTCGGATCCCGCCGTCAGGCGGCGGGTGCTGATGCTGCGCGAGGGCGGCGCGGAGGTGACGCTGGCCGGCTTCCGGCGCGGCGAAAACCGCCTCGCCGAAGTGCACGGCGTCACGCCGATCGAGCTTGGCCGCACCGCCGACGCCAAGTTCGCGCAGCGCATCGGCGCTGTCGTGAAAGCGATGAGCGGGCTGAAGAGCCTGCTGAAGACCGTCGAGAAGCCCGATGTCATCATCGGCCGCAACCTCGAGGCGCTTGCGGTCGCCGGTCGCGCCAATGCGATGTTCGGCGGCGATGTGCCCGTGGTCTACGAATGCCTCGACATTCACCGGCTGCTCTCGCGCAACGACATGGTCGGCAAGATCATGCGCGGCGCCGAGGCCCGTTTCGGCCGCAACGCGCGGCTGATCATGACGAGCTCGCCCGCCTTCATCGAACACCACTTCGCGCCGCGCTCCGGCATCAGGGCCGAGACGCTGCTGATCGAAAACAAGGTCATATCGATCGACCAGACGGTCCAGCCGACCATCGCCCGCCCGCTGAAACAGCCTGGCCAGCCCTGGAAGATCGGCTGGTTCGGCGCGCTGCGTTGCAGGAAGTCGCTGACCATGCTCGCCGAGTTCTCGCGCCTGATGGAAGGCCGCGTCGAGATCGTACTGCGCGGCCGCCCCGCCTATTCCGAATTCGAGGATTTCGACGGCTTCGTCGCCAGCGAACCCTATCTCCGCTTCGAAGGCCCCTACAAGAACCCCGAGGATTTGAGGGCGATCTACGACGACGTCCACTTCTCCTGGGCGATCGACTTCTTCGAGGAAGGCCTGAATTCCAGCTGGCTCCTGCCGAACCGGCTCTATGAAGGCTGCCTCTACGGCACCGTTCCGATCGCGCTTGAAGGCACACAGACCGCACGCTTCCTGCACGAAAAATCAATCGGCCTTGCCCTACCCGATGCAAGCCCGGCAGCACTGCGCACGCTGTTCGAAACCATGACCGGCGAGCGCTACCATGCGCTTAGCGACGCCGTCGCCTCAACCGATCAGAAAACCTGGCTTGCCGACCGCAGCGACTGCGAAGCGCTCGTCGCCAGCCTTTCCCGCCTTGTGCCTGCTGTCGTCGAGAGGGGCGACAGCAGTGCATCCGCACCGAAAACCGTATCTCCAGAAGGGTGGACAACCATGCAGCCTGATGCCAGTTCCAGCGTCTCCAGTCTCATAATCATCCCCTGCTTGAACGAAGAAAAGCATATCGAGCCGCTGCTCGCCAAGCTGAGCCGCGAGATCGATCACATGAACGCCAAGATCGTCGTCGCCGACGGCGGCAGCAAGGATGCGACGCGCGAGATCGTCGCCCGCATCAGCATGTCCGATCCGCGCATCGTGCTTCTCGACAATCCCCGCCGCCTGCAGAGCGCCGCCACCAATCTGGCGGTCGCCACCTTCGGCCGCGACTACGACTATCTGATCCGGATCGACGCCCATGGCGATTATCCCGACGATTACTGCCGCCGCCTTGTCGAGGAAGCCGTCGCGACCCAGGCCGATTCCGTGGTCGTATCGATGGAAACCGTCGGCTTCGGCATGTTCCAGAAGGCCACCGCCTTCGCCCAGAACTCCAAGCTCGGCAATGGCGGCTCGAAGCATCGCGAGGGCGCCAAGGGCCATTGGACCAATCACGGCCACCACGCCCTGATGCGCATCGCCGCCTTCGAGGCCGTCGGCGGCTATGACGAAACCTTCAGCCACAATGAGGACGCCGAGCTCGACTACCGCCTGAAAAAGGCCGGCTTCGGCATCTGGATGACCGACAAGACCCGCATGGTCTACTATCCGCGCTCCAGCGTCGCCACGCTGTTCCGGCAGTACCTCGGCTATGGCCGCGGCCGCGCCAAGAACATCCTGAAGCACGGCAGCATGCCGAATGTTCGCCAGATGCTGCCGCTTCTGGTCGTTCCCGTCTTCATCGGCGCATTCCTCGCCGTGGTGAATTGGGCCGCCGTCATCCCGTTCAGCCTGTGGGCAGTCGCCTGCGTCGGCTACGGTTTCTGGATGGCGATCGGCCAGCGCAACCCCTACGGCCCGCTGGCAGCCGTATCCGCCATGGTGATGCACTTCGCCTGGTCGGCCGGCTTCTGGATGGAACTCCTCAGCTTCCGCGGCAGAAAGGTGGCGTCGTGAACCAGCCCCCCGAGCACACTCAGAAACAGCAGACAAAGAAGCAGCAGACGAGACAATTGCAGATCGACATCGGCATCTGCACCTATCGCCGCGCGTCGCTCGACGAAGCGCTGCTGTCGCTGGCAGTCCTCGAGGTCCCTCCCGGCTCGCGGCTGCGCATCATCGTCGCCGATAACGACAAGACCCCGAGCGCCAGGGAGCGCGTCGAGGCGCTTCGTCCACGCATCGCCCACGAGATCGCCTATGTGCATTGCCCGGCATCGAACATCTCGATCGCCCGCAACGCCTGCCTCGACAACGCCACCGGCGACTTCCTGGCTTTCATCGACGACGACGAGGATGCCAGCGAGGATTGGCTGGTCGAGCTCCTTTCGACCGCCCGCGCCACCAAGGCGGACGCCGTTCTCGGACCCGTCCGCAGTGTCTACGCGGACACCGCGCCGCGCTGGATGCGTGTCGGCGATTTCCATTCGACGCTCCCCGTCTGGGTCAACGGCGAAATCCGCACTGGCTACACCTGCAACGTGCTGCTGCGCCTCTCCTCGCAGAGCCTTGCCGGCCGCCGCTTCAATCTGGCACTCGGCCATACGGGTGGCGAGGACACCGAATTCTTCAGCCACATGCATGAGGCCGGCGGCAAGATCGCCTTTGCCGAGAAGGCCTATGTCTATGAACCCGTGACCGAAAACCGCGCCGATCTCTCCTGGCTCGCCAAGCGCCGCTTCCGCTTCGGCCAGACGCACGGACGGCTGCTGCAGGAGACGGGTTCCGGTGGCCTCAACCGGCTGAAGCAGATCGCGCTTGCGGCGGCAAAGGCCGGCTTCTGCTACGCCGCCGCCCTCGCCTGCGTCTTCTCGGCCGTGCCGCGTTATCGCTATGCCCTTCGCGGCATCATGCATTCCGGCGTCGTCAGCGGCCTGCTCGGCGTGCGCGAAATCCGCCAGTATGGAACGGCGGAGGCCGCATGAAGCAAGACATGCCCGACGTCAGCTTTATCATCGCCGCGTACAATGCGGCGGCGACGCTCGGAAAGGCGATCGACAGCGCGCTTGCCCAGCGCGGCGTCACGGTCGAGGTCATCGTCGCCGACGACTGTTCGGCCGATGAAACCAGGGCTATCGCCGAAAGCTATGCCGACCGCAACGTCCGGCTGATCGCGCTCGCCCGCAACGGCGGCCCGTCGGCTGCGCGCAACGCCGCGATCTCGGCCGCCACCGGCCGCTGGCTGGCGGTGCTCGATTCCGACGACACGGTCGATCCCGACCGGCTGCGCCGGATGATTGATCGTGCCGAAAAGGCCGGCGCCGAAATCGCAGTGGACAATCTGCGTGTCATCAGGACCGACGGCACGCCGGCCGAAACCATGTTCGCCGAGGATGCGCTGGCACAAATGCCGACGCTCACCCTTTCCGCCTTCATTCGCTCCAACGCCCTTTTTCAAACCACCCATAATTTCGGCTATCTCAAGCCGATCTTTCAGCGCGCCTTCATCGAAAGCCATGCCCTTCGCTTCGACGAAAGCCTGAAAATCGGCGAGGACTATCTCTATCTCGCCAGCGCCATGGCGCTCGGCGGACGCTGCGTTTTCGAACCGCTTGCCGGTTACGACTACAATATCCGCGAAGGATCGATCTCCCGCGTTCTTTCGCTTCACCACATCGACGCCATGATCGAAGGAGATAAGACCTTCCTTCGCAATCACACGCTGGATGCGGAAGCAGCCGCCGCCCAGGATTTCAGGGCAAAAAGCCTGCTTCGGGGAAGAGCCTTCCTCGTTCTCGTCCAGAATATCAAAGACCGGTCGATCCTCGGAACGATCAGGACAGCCTGGGGCACCCCATCCGCTGTCGGGCATCTCAGCATGCCCATCGCAGCACGGGCCAACCGCGTTATCGCGTCGCTCCGCAAACTGATTGGCCCGCAGGCCGACCTCACAGCCATCGATGGCACGACCCGTTCCCGCAAAGGATAGAGCCATGAACCAACGGAACCTCACCTTGCACAGCTCTCTGCCAAAAGCGCCCGACGACTCCGATTCCTTCATCGACATCGATCGCCTGATCGCGATCCTGATGCGCCGCGTCGGCTCGATCGCGCTCTGCGTTGCAGCGACAGTGACGCTGGCGGTGATCTACCTGCTGTTCTCTACGTCGCAATACACGTCGATGACGCAGGTCCTGCTCGATGACAGCATGACCAAGTATGCGCAGGACGCCACGCCGGTGGCGAACTCCCAGCAGGTGGACATGCAGATCGCCAGCGCGGTCGAAATCCTGAAGTCCAACCAGCTCGCTCTGCGCGTCGTCGATGCCGAGAACCTGCAGGACAACGCCACCATCCTCGATCCGCCCGCCTCCCCGGTCGGCTTGATCAAGTCGGGCATCAAGCTGCTCGCCAGCGCCGTGCTTCCTGGCAGTCCTCCGGTTTCCGAGGATGACGCCCGCGCCGGACGCCGCCAGAAGGCAGCGGCCCTCATTCAGCAGGCGCTCACCGTGTCGCGCGTCAACCGAAGCGCGGTTCTCGCCGTTTCGTTTCGCTCCACGGATAAGCTGCTGGCCGCCCGTATCACCAAGGCCTATGCGACCGCTTATCTCAGCGACCAGCTGAACGCTAATTTCGACGCCACCGAAAGCGCCTCCGTCTGGCTGCAGCAGCGCCTGACCGACCTGCGCGAACGTTCGCAGCAGGCAGCGCTTGAGGCCGCCAATTTCAAGGCGAAGAATGGGCTGACCTCGGCCAATGGCGAGCTCATGTCCGAGCAGCAGCTGGCCGACCTGACCAAGCAGCTGATCGTCGCCCAGTCGGACGCCGCCAGCACCTCGGCACGCTACAACCAGTTCAAGCAGATCATCGACCTCGGCCCCGAGGGCGCGGTCAACAATGCCGCCATCTCGTCCGGCCAGGCCAACAACTCCGTCATCCAGGATCTGCGCACGCGCTACATCAATGTCAGCAAGCGTGAACAGGAAGTGACGACGAACTTCGGCGCCGATCATCCGCAGGCGGTCGCACTCCGCTCGGAAAAGGGCGATCTGACCCGCCAGATCTTCCAGGAACTGCAGCAGCTGGCCTCCAATGCCCGCAACGAATTCGAGGTTGCCCGCACACGTGAAGCATCGCTCCGCCAGAATATCGATCATCTGACCGGCAAGAACTCCGAAGCTGACAAGTCCATCGTTCAGCTGAACGACCTGGAACAGCGCGCAGCCGCCCTGAAGACGCTCTACGAATCCTACCTCGGCAAGTATGAAGAGGCCTCGCAGCAGCAGTCCTTCCCGATCGCCAAGGCCCGCGTCATCTCCGAAGCCGGCGTCCCGGTCTCGCCGTCCAGCCCGAAGCGGACGATGACGCTTGGTCTCGCCATCGTGCTCGGCCTCATGGCCGGCGGTGGTCTGGTCGTGTTCCAGGAGTTCCGCGAACGCTTCTTCCGTGTCGAGGGTGATGTCCGCACCATTCTCGGCCTGAAGTTCCTGGGCTACCTGCCGCTGGTCGGCAAGCCGCCGCGCGAACGGAAGATCTTCCGGAACCCGAGCCAGCTAGCTTCCGAGCCCGGCGATCCCGTCGGTGACGACGGCGCGACCTTCGAGCGCATCATGCGTGTCGTCCTGGAAGCGCCGCGCTCGGTCTTCGCCGAAACGCTGCGCAACGCCAAGCTTGCCAGCGACGTCATGTTCCAGGGCCGCTCCGACCGCGTCATCGGCGTTGTCTCGGCAATGCCGGGCGAAGGCAAATCGACCACGGCTGCCAACTTCGCGGCACTGCTCGCCTCAAGCGGCAAGCGCACGCTCCTCATCGACGCCGACCTTCGCAATCCGGGCCTGACCCGCATGCTGAAGACGCCGCCGCAGCATGGCCTTGTCGAAGCGGTTCTTGGTGAAATCCCGTGGGCCGGCGCCGTGAAGGTCGATCCGACCACCAAGCTCGCGATCCTGCCCGTCATCTCCAATGACAACCTGATGCACACCAGCGAACTGCTGGCCTCGCAGGGCATGTTCAACCTGATGGAAAATGCCCGCAAGATGTTCGACTATATCGTGGTCGACCTTGCGCCGCTCGGCCCCGTCATCGACGCCAAGGCCTTCGCGCCGCAGGTTGACGGCTTCCTGTTCGTCACCGAATGGGGTGCAACGCCCACCAACCTGGTGCGCGATGTCCTGAACGCCGAGCCGCAGATCAAGTCGAAGATCCTTGGTGTGATCCTCAACAAGACCGACATGGCCGAACTCGGCAAGTTCACCAACTTCGGCGGCACTGAGCGTTACCGCCACAAATACACGAGCTACTACACCGAAGAGACGCCGAAGATGCGGGAAACCGCGGAAGCGGATGCCTGATTAGGTAGAGAACAGGCGCACCTCGCCCTGCCACAACCGCGCGACAGTCAACCTGTCGCTGCGGTAGGCTCCGGTGTCGAGGTTGAGCCGCATCTCCTGCACGTCGGGCTGATCGACCGGCGTGTGTCCGTGCACGATGAGCTTCGGCAGCGGCAGATCACTCTCGAAGAAGCGGTGGCGGATGAAGACGAGATCGTCATCCTGCTGATTGTCGATCGACCGCGCCGGATCGATGCCGGCATGCACGAAAAGCACCGCCGGCGTGTCGATCATGATCGGCAGCGCGCGCAGGAACTCGATATGCGCCTTCGGCAAAGAATCGCGGATGAAGGCATCCCGCTTCGACGCCGTGCGAAACAGCACCGGCATCTGCTTGGTATCGATGCCATAGGAATGCAGCAGCGCATCCGCACCGGTCATCATCCAGCTGTCGTAGGACATCTTGCCGTCGAGATAGTCGAGCATCATCATTTCATGATTACCCGTCAGGCTGATGCGATCGAAATCCTCAGGCACCGGCTGCATCAGGTGCGAGATGACCTGCGCCGAGGCCGGCCCGCGGTCGATATAATCGCCGAGCGTGATGATGAGCTTGCGTCCCGGCAGGCGCGAGGCATCCTCGTAGATCGCCTGCTCGGCCTGTCGCAAAAGATCGAGCCTGCCGTGAATGTCCCCAATCGCGTAGATCGGCATATCGCCGGGATCGAGCTGGAGCCGTGTGCGAGGGTTCGACGGCATATGGTACCTCATGCTGCATTATGTCATGGGTCGCGGAGGCTGCGCCTTTCATCAGGCAGCGGCAAACACGACCCAAGACAGCGCCCACGCGGGCAATGGAATGTCAGTAGCACTCTTATTTCTTAAAAAACACGCGCTATCTTCGCGCAGCCACCCCGCGAAGACCATCCCCTCGCCATATAGTGAGTATCCTATGAATCGAGAGCACGGTCATGGGACAAGTCACATGGCCGAAATCATCGAAAACTGGGATGCGGTGCGAAACGCCGTCGGTCAGGCGACCGACATCGGCACCGTCTCGTCGCTCTCTGTCCACTTGTTGTTGTTGCCGGATGCGACGAACTGCTCGAGCGTCATGTTGTCGAGGATATCGGCAATCGCGTCGCGCACATCGGTCATAGACCGGCGCACCTGACAGGTCTCCGGATCGGAACAGTCGTCGCAGGCTTCGAACGCGGTGCGGCTTGCGCAGCGGATGGGTGCCAGCGGACCATCGAGCGTGCGGATCACGTGGCCGATGCGGATTTCGGACGCCGGCCGAGACAGGGAATAGCCACCGCCCGGCCCCTTCTTCGAGCGAAGGATGCCGACATTGCGCAGTTCGAGGAGGATAGTGTCGAGGAACTTCTTCGGAATATTGTTGCGTGCCGCCACATCGTTGATGAACGCGGTTTCGCCTGGTGCGAGCCTTGCGAGATCGACCAAAGCCTTCAGGCCGTATTTTCCTTTTTTCGTCAGCATTCCGACTACCTTACGCTCCTCACGTGATCTCCTATCCGGCAGGCAATAGCGCTGAATCCGCGAAGAGACAACAAATGACATCGTTTATAGAGTATATATGGCGAAGTGTTGCCCTACGGCCCCTCGGAAGACGGCCTATCTACGGCTGGAGGCGACGTCGCGGCACCTGGATTGGGGCCATCGCTCTTGAAAACGGCAAAGGCAAGCGCGATCATCGCGATCACGAAGGCGGCCGCACCGATCAGCGCCCATGCCGAAAGCCTGCGGCCTTCGCTGAGCATCCGCTCTTCCCTGTCATCCAGACGACCGGGCCGTTCGGCGGCCTGATCCGCCGATCCGTGATCGCGTTGATCGTTCAGGCGATCGTCATGATCCGCCATGTCGCATCTCCAGCGGGTTCTGCGCCGGTGGTCAGATCAACGGATCACGACCCTGCGCGATGCTCCGGTTGAGCTCGTCGGCGATATCGCGCGCGTCCTCCCTGGAGAGCCCGATCAGGTCGCGCCCGTCGCTTGCCGCCGGCAGTGCGGTCATGGAATCCACGACCGTCCACCGCCCCGAGGGCTCGCGCCGGATCTCGTAACGCAACGGTTCGTCAGGACCATCACACTCCACGAGCATCTACCTCCGTAAGCTATGCTCTCTTATGTGTGCCACCGGCAGGCTTCGGCAAGGATGCCGCCGCCAACTCCGTCAGTTCTCGACATCGGGAACGTTGGCCTTCAGCTCCTTGATCCAGATCCGCGCATTGCCATCCGACGGCGCGCGCCAGTCGCCGCGCGGCGAAAGCGAACCGCCCGAGGTGACCTTCGGCCCGTTCGGCGAGGCCGAGCGCTTGAACTGGCTGATCGTGAAGAAGCGGAAGAGGAAGGTTTCCATCCACTTCTTGATCACGGGAAGATCGAAGGCGCGGCGCTTGTCCTCGGGGAAATGCGGCGGCCAGACACCGGCGTCGACATCCTTCCAGGCGGAATAGGCAAGGAAAGCCACCTTCGACGGGCGCAGTCCGAAACGGGTGGTGTAGAACAGCGCGAAGTCGTGCAGATCATAAGGACCGATCTTGTCTTCCGTGCTCTGCATCACGCCGTTTTCATCGGCGGGAACGAGTTCCGGCGAGATCAACGTGCCCAGAATACGCTCCAGCGTCGCCTTGGCGTCGGCATCGAAATCGCCGGTGCGGATCACCCAGCGGATCAGGTGCTGGATCAGCGTCTTCGGCACGGAGGCGTTGACATTATAATGGCTCATCTGGTCGCCGACCCCATAGGTCGACCACCCCAGACCGATTTCCGACAGGTCGCCCGTGCCGAGCACCAGCGCGTTGCGCTGGTTGGCGGCGCGGAACAGGAAGTCGGTGCGCAGGCCCGCCTGCACGTTTTCAAAAGTCACATCATAGACCGGCTGCCCGCCGGAGAAAGGATGCTTGAGGTCGCGCAGCAACTGCAGCGCCAGCGGCTTGATGTCGATCTCTTCCGCCGTCACCCCGATGCTGCGCATCAGTGCCCAGGCATTCGACTTGGTCTCGTCGCCGGTGGCAAAGCCCGGCATGGTGAAGCACAAAATGTCGGAGCGCGGCCAGCCGAGCTTGTCATAGGCGCGCGCGGCCACCAGCAGCGCATGCGTGGAATCAAGTCCGCCGGAGATCCCCAGGCAAAGCCGCTTGATCCCCGTCGAGCGCAGGCGCTTCATCAAGCCCTGCACCTGGATGTTGAAGGTCTCGTAGCAATCCTGATCCAGCCGGCTCTCATCGGCTGGCACGAACGGGAAGCGCGCGACATCACGCTCCAGCCCGATATCGCTCTGCGGCGCCTGGAACTGGAAGCCGATGCGCCGGAACGCCCGGTCGGGCGTGAGGTTGAGCGTCGCGGCATCGTTGAAGGTTCCCGTGCGCAAGCGCTCCAGCCGCAGCCGCTCGACATCGATATCGGCAACGCACATCTGCGATGTCATCGGGAAACGCTCGGTCTCCGATAGCATCGAGCCAAGCTCGTAGATGCAGGCCTGTCCGTCCCACGCCAGATCCGTCGTCGATTCCCCCGGCCCGGCGGCAGAATAGATATAGGCAGACAGGCTGCGCGACGATTGCGAAGCGCAGAGCAGCTTGCGGGTTTCCGCCTTGCCGACGGTGATGTTGCTCGCCGACAGGTTGGTGAGGATGAGCGCGCCGCCGAGCGCGCCGAAATCGCTCGGCGCGGCCGGCGCCCAGAGATCCTCGCAGATCTCGATATGGAAGGTGAAATCGGGCCGATCCTCGGCCGCGAATATCATGTCGGTTCCGAACGGCACACTCTCGCCGGCGACCCGGATCGTCTGGCCGCGCACCGTCCGCCCGGAGGCAAACCAGCGCTTCTCGTAGAATTCGCGATAATTGGGCAGATGCGTTTTCGGCACGACGCCGAGGATGTGGCCGGCGTGAATGGCGACGGCGCAGTTATAAAGCCGGCCCTCGTGCTGCAACGGCGCTCCCACCAGGAGGACCGGGGTCAGTGCCGCGCTGGCAGCGACGATCTCGGCGATCGACGCATCCACCGCCTTCAAGAGTGCATCCTGTCCAAGAAGGTCGTCGATGGAATAGCCCGATATGCCGAGCTCGGGAAACACCATCAGGCCGACGCCCTGCTGATGGCCCTGCCGCGCCATATCAAGCGTCGCCTTCGAATTGAAATCAGGATCGCCGACCTCGCAGATCGGCGTGCAAGCCGCCACGCGGACAAATCCCTGATCATAGACCGAATAGAAATTCACGAATGCCTCCAGCAGCCAAGCGCTTCGCAAGGATCATTACATCCAAATGCGGCAGCGCAAAACCGCATCTCTTTGCAATGCTGCTTCCTTAAGGGCTCATTCTTGCAAACTTCTGGAACATGTCTCAACCGGAATTTTACCTGAAGTTGCACGCATCGTGAATATATCGCGATCATCGGTGAAAAATTACAAAACTGTCATAAAACGATGAGGTCAGCGCCCTATAGCGACCGCGCGCGCCCTTCGGTTTTTCACCAACAGAGTTCTGAATGCCAAACCTCGCTCCCGTCCACGCTGGACTGCTCCGGGAAACTATGCCCGGTGAGCGGCGCGTGGCGTTGACGCCCGAGGATATCGGCCACCTCTCAGCGCGCCTTTCGATCCGCTTCGAGCACGGCTGCGGCGCCGCCGCTGGCTATGAGGATGAGGCCTATGTCGCCGCCGGTGCGCGACCGGCGAGCCGTGAGACCATTGCGCGCGAGTGCAATCTTTTCGTCGGCATCCGCAAGCCGCTGGACGCGCGCAGCTTCGCCGGATCACCCACCTTCATCTTCCTCGGCTCCCCGCTCGACGCCGACGAGCCGGCAGGCCGCGGCCTCATGCTCGACCTCGCCAGCCTTGAAGGCGTCGCGGATGCCGGCAGCATGGATGTGGCGACACGACAGGCGACCATCTGCGGCCACGCAGCGGTTCTCGAAGGCGCCCGCCAACTCGGCGTCGGCCACCCGATGCTTGTCATGGATGGCGCCATTGCACGCCCGGTCAAGATGGCGGCACTGGGCACGGGCGCGGCCGCCCTTCAGGCGATCGCCACTGCCAGGCGTCTCGGCGCCCAGACCTATCTCTTCAGCGTCACCGACAACGATCGCAAACGGGCTGAGACATTGGGCGCGAAATTCGTGGCGATCGATTCGGCACTCGAGCGCGCAAGCGCTGTGACAGCAGATATTCTCGTCGCCGCCAGCCGCAAGCAGCTTGCCGGCCAACTCCGGGAAATGCAGCTGATCGTCGCCAGTGTCGGCGGCTCGACCGGGCGCGCGCCTGTTTTGATCGACGACGCATCGCTATCGCTCATGACGGCGGGCACGGTTATCATCGATCTTGAGGCAGCCGCCGGTGGCAATTGCGCGATGACCAAAATGGACGAAATCGTCGCCCATAACGGCATCAGAATTCTCGGAACAACGACTTTAGCGAGTGTCGATGCGCACCAGTCGAGCCTGCTGTTCAGCGAAGGCGTTCGCAAGCTGCTGGAGCGCCTGACGACGCCGGACGGCCGTCTTCAATTCGACCTTAAAGACCAATTGACCCGTCACCTGATTGGCGAGCGATTCGCTGGCGTGAGTGCTGCATCATGACCGAAGGACAACCGTAATTCGGCAATAATATTGCATTGCAGCACGATAAGCGTGCATAAGCATTTCGCCATATAGTATTGAGATAGCTTGATTATCAGGATCGAGCTGCTGATGAACCGTGTTCATCGTCGCGAAAGTTGCCTTTCTGCAACACCATCTTTTTGCATCGCAAATATAACGAATTATGACTGTATCTGTAATTGATACATTTAAGCCGAAATGTAATTTGCCGGTCACGGAGACATCACGTCCCCGTGAGGGCTTGTTTTGAAATTGGGGTAGGTAGAAGCCGTTTTCGGCAGCAATGACCTGTGCCCAATCCTAAATAGATTGGACTCAACTATGACTATTCGTATGATGCTCATCAGCTCGGCAGCGGCTCTCGCCGCCGTCTCGGGCGCCCAGGCTGCAGACGCTATCGTCGCTGCTGAACCGGAAGCTGTAGAATACGTTCGCGTTTGCGACGCTTACGGCACCGGCTACTTCTACATCCCGGGCACGGAAACCTGCCTCAAGGTCGGCGGTTACCTCCGCTTTGAAGTCTACGGCGGCCCGAACCAGAAGGGCACCTCGGACTGGAACGCTCGTACGCGCGCCCAGGTTCAGTTCACCGCCAAGAGCGACACCGAGTACGGCCCGCTGACCGGCGTTATCGTTCTCCGTAACAACGGCGACAACTCTTCGACGACCACGACGCTCGACTCCGCTTACATCGACATCGCTGGCCTGCGCGCTGGTCTGTTCTATGGTT
The DNA here is from genome assembly GCF_017741935.1 of Rhizobium sp. 16-449-1b. Taxonomy (GTDB): domain Bacteria; phylum Pseudomonadota; class Alphaproteobacteria; order Rhizobiales; family Rhizobiaceae; genus Rhizobium. The sequence goes on from NZ_JAGHMH010000016.1 coordinate 149,939, forward strand.
GGTGGGACGATGGTCTCTCCGGCGAAACCGACGATATCGGCTCCTCCGTTACCCTGCGCAACTCCATTCGTTACCAGTACGAAACCAGCGACTTCTACGCTGGTATCGCAATCGACGAACTGGAAGACGGCTACTACAAGCCGGGCGAAACCGCCAACAACTTCGGCGTTGCCGCTGCTATCGGTGGTAAGGCTGGCGCCTTCACGTACCAGATCACCGGCGGTTACGACACCGACAACGAAGAAGGTGCAGTTCGCGCCATGGGTACCGTTGCAATCGGTCCTGGCACGCTCGGCCTCGCTGGCGTTTACTCGTCTGGCCCGAACTCCTACTACAACAAGTCTGAGTGGGCAGTGGCTGTCGAATACGCCATCAAGGCAACCGACAAGCTGAAGATCACCCCTGCGTTCCAGTATTACGGCAACTACGGCATCACTGCCGGCCAGTTCCGTGACAACAACGACGCTTGGAAGGCCGGCCTGACGGTCGACTACCAGATCGTTGACAACCTCTACGTCAAGGCAACCGTGGACTACACGGACGCCGACAACGCAGACAGCATCACCAAGGGCTTCTTCCGCCTGCAGCGCGCATTCTAATAATCTTCGGGCGCCACTCTTCAATCACGCTGGGTCCTCTGATCCGGCGTGAGCGAGGAATGGCGCCCGAATCAGGTGTTTCTGATCAGATTGACCTCCGATCAGTTTACGGAAGGTGGTTCGGTTTCCCTGCTGAGCCACCTTTTGCTATTGGCTGAATGGATTATTCCGCGGCGTCACGCCGATCGGCCGCACGTGTACCGGCAGCATCAAGCTTGTGCCGCTCCACATCGAGGCGACGCAGCTCCGCGACGCTATCCTCGACTGTCACCGCTCCCAGCATATCGACAACCGCCTGCTCCGCCCGGTCGCAGAGATACTCGGAGAGATCGCCGATATTCTCGCCCACCAGACCCGCATGCGGGATTTCGTGGCGCGTCGCCCAGAGCTTTTTGTTTCCCGTCACGGCCGCGTAAATCTCGCTGAGCAGGATCTCCTTGCTCGGCCGCGCGAGCCTGATCCCGCCCTTGCTGCCCGCTGCCGAAACCAGAATGCCGCTCTCCGTCAAAGGCGGCAGCAGCTTGCGCACGAAGCTCGCATTCGTGTCCAAACCCGCCGCCAGCGACTGGCTCGTCGAGCGCACGCCGGCTTCGTCGTTGACGGCGACGCTGACGACGATCTGCATCGCCGTGGAAAAACGCGTATCGATCATGCTGATCTTCAGCCTTGTTGAAGGCAACAGGTGGCGGGGACACGGATATAGGAAGCCACACGCTGCAGCGGTAGAGGAAGTGATATTTCCCTCGAAATTGCATTGTCAATGAAGCAGGCTCGGAATCACGCTTGTTTGATATCCGGCTACCACTCGCCCAAGCTAAAGCCAGCCGATCCGCCGGAGCGCCCACAGCGTCGCGATCGACGTGATGGTGACGAAGCCGACGATGACGATGAACGCCCAGGTGTCGTTGACCCCGGGTATCCCGCCCACATTCATCCCGAACAGCCCGGCCACCACGCTCGGCGGCAAAAGCAGCGCCGCAAGCGCCGCAAGCCGGTTGGAATTTCGGGCGATGCGCTCGCTGATCACGGTCGAGAGGTCATCGTGCAGAATGCCCGTCCGGTCGCGGATCGCGTCGAGATATTCGATGAAACGCATCAGCTTGTCGATCACTTCGCGCAATCTCAGCTTGTCGCGCTCGAGCAACCAAGGCGCGTCGTCATGCTCGATACGGTTCAGCGCATCGCGCTGCGGCGCCAGATAGCGGCGAAGCTGCACCGAACGGCGGCGCAAGAGCTTCAGCCGCTCGCGCACCTCGCTCGCCTCGCCGTGAAAGATCATCTCGTCGAGCTCGTCGACCTCCTCGTCCATTCCGTCGAGAACAGGTTCGAGATCGCGCACCAGCTTCTCGCCGATCAGCGCCAGAAGGTCGCCGCTGCTCTGCGGCCCCTTGCCCTTCTCCAGCGCCGCCCTGATATCGCGAAGTGCGGTGATATAGTGCCCGCTGTCGCGCAGCGAAACGACACGGTTGCCATCCACCCACAGATGCAGCGGCACGAGATCGAGCCCGGAATGCGGCTCCTCGGCCTCATCGGGGGCGGTGGCGCAAACGCCGCGCAGGATGATCAGCAATCCGTCGTCTACGGGCTCGACGCGCGGCCGCGTCTCCTCCTCCAGCAGCGCTTCGGCCACGAAGCTATCAAAACCACCCTTGGCGTTCACCCATTCCGCGGCCGCCGGATGATCGCGCTCCAGATGCAGCCAGATCACGCCATCGCCCGGCTTCCAGGCGCAGACACCGTCCATGTCGATCTGCCTGCAGCCGCCTCGCCCATCAAGGAGCAGCGCGAAGCGTATCCCTGGTTCGACACCGTAGCTTGCCATCGGCGCACTCGCAGTCTTCATTGCCGGTCCTTGCCCGCCGGGGGTGACGGAAATAGAGCCAACTCTCTGAATATTAGGAGGGATTCTAACATGTCGCGGAAACCACGCAACACCAGCCTTGCCCGGTGGCGCGGGTCGGGTCCATAAGACCGCGAAAGCGCACCTCGCCCTCGCCCGTCATCCACAAGCCACATGGCTCTGGTCGTGCAGTTTGATAATTATGTCGTAGACAGGCTCTACACGTCGCGTTTCTATCCCTAAAATCCGATCTCAATATTCAATCAGGGTCGCACTCAATGGCAGAGTTTCCTAAGCAGGCTAAGGTCGTCATCATCGGTCTCGGCGGCATCGTCGGCGCATCCATCGCCCATCACCTGATCGAGCGCGGATGGGACGACATCGTCGGCATCGACAAGTCGGGCATACCCACCGACATCGGCTCGACCGCCCACGCCTCGGACTTCTGTTACACCACGTCGCACGACTATCTCTCGGTCTGGACCACCCAGTATTCGATCGATTTCTACGAGAAGATGGGCCACTACTCCCGCATCGGCGGCTTGGAAGTCGCCCGCACCGGCGACGATGCCTGGATGGAAGAGATCAAGCGCAAGCTGAGCTCCGCCAAGGCCTTCGGCACCCGGGCGCATTACGTCTCGCCCGCTGAAATCAAGGAAATGTTCCCGCTGATCGAGGAAGATCAGGTCCAGGGCGGCATGTTCGATCCCGACGCCGGCCTCGTCATTCCGCGCTCGCAGACCGTTGCCGGCAAGCTGGTCGATGCCGCCGAGAAATCCGGCAAGCTCAGGATGTTCGGCAACACGCCGGCCCAGTCGCTGATCGTCGAGGGCGGCCGGATCAAGGGCGTCGTCACCCATCGCGGCACCATCATGGCCGATCACGTCATCGTCTGCGCCGGCCTCTGGGGCCGTCTGATCGCGGAGATGGTCGGCGAAGACCTGCCGGTCATGCCGGTCGATCACCCCCTCACCTTCTTCGGCCCCTATAACGAGTTCGAAGGCACCGGCAAGGAAATCGGCTACCCGCTGCTGCGCGACCAGGGCAACTCCGCCTATATGCGCGACACCGGCGACCCGAAGACCACCGAAGGCGGCCAGATCGAGTGGGGCTACTACGAGACCACCAATCCGCGCATGTGCCACCCGCGCGAACTGCTCGAAAAGCACGAGGCGCGCCTCTCGCCCTCGCAGCGCGATCTCGAAATGGAGCAGATCCTCGAGCCGCTCGAAAAGGCCATGGAACTGACCCCGATCCTCGGCGAACTCGGCTATAATGAAGGCCACTCCTTCAACGGCCTGCTGCAGGTCTCCGCCGCCGGCGGCCCCTCCTGCGGCGAGAGCCAGAAGGTGCGCGGCCTCTGGTATTGCGTCGCCATCTGGGTCAAGGACGGCCCGGGCTACGGCAAGCTGATCGCCGACTGGATGACCGACGGCCGCACCGAGATCGACCACAACTCGATCGACTATTCCCGCTTCTACCCGCACCAGCTGACCGAGGACTTCATCGCCGGCCGCTGCTATGAGGCCGCACAGAAAATCTACTTCCCCGCCGTTCACACCCGCGAACCCTACGCGTCGGGCCGCAACGCCAAGCGCTCGCCCTTCTACGAGCGCGAAAAGGAACTCGGCGGCTACTTCATGGAGCTCGGCGGCTGGGAGCGTGCCCACGGCTACAAGGCCAACGAGCACCTGCTGGAGAAATACGCCGACCGCGTTCCCGTGCGCGAGAACGAGTGGGACAACCGCCACTTCTGGCGCGTCTCCAATGCCGAGCATCTGGCAATGAGCGAGGATTGCGGCATCGTCAACCTCAGCCACTTCCACATGGTCGACCTCGAAGGCCCCGATCATGTCGAACTGCTTGAGTGGCTCTGCGCCGCCAAGATCGGCGGCGACGCCAACATCGGCAAGGGCATCTACACCCACTTCCTGGACGACGAGGGCATGGTGCGCGCCGACTTCACCGTCATCCGCATGGCCGACCGCTGCCGCCTCATCAACGGCGCCGATGCCGGCCCGCGCGACTTCCACTACATGAAGCGCGTCGCCGAGGATCGCGGCCTCGACGTGACGATCACGGACGTCTCGGAAAAATTCATCACGATCGGCATCTGGGGCCCGAATGCCCGTGACACGCTGAAGAAGGTCGTGGCCGATCCGGCAGCGCTCGATCCCGAAAACTTCGCCTTCGCGGCCATCAAGCCGATCGAGATCGCGGGCAAGACGGTCACCGCCTTCCGCATCTCCTATGTCGGCGAACAGGGCTGGGAACTGCACATGAAGTACGAGGATGGCCTCGCCGTCTGGGATGCGCTCCGCGCCACCGGCGTCATGCCCTTCGGCGTCGAGACCTATGCCAACTCGCGCCGCATGGAAAAGTCGCTGCGCCTGCAGAACGGCGATCTGCTCACCCAGTACAACCTGCTGGAAGCCGATCTCGCCCGTCCCAAGGTCAAGGAAGCCGATTTCCGCGGCAAGGCCAAGCACCTGGAATACAAGGCCCGCGAACACCAGCCGGCGATGCTCTGCACCCTCGTCATGACCGAAAACACCGATAGCAAGGGCGTCAAGCGCTACCCCGTCGGCTCTATGCCGGTCATGGACCCGGAAACAGGCAAGTCGCTGGTCGACAGCCTCGGCCGCATCTCCTACACGACCTCGGTCGCCTACGGCCCGACGATCGGCAAGAACATCGCGCTCGCCTACCTCCCGCAGGAATACTGCCAGGTCGGCCGCAAGCTGAACGTCGAATATTTCGCCGAGACCTATCCGGTCGAAGTCGTCAGCGTCGGCTACAAGCCGATCTACGACCCCGAGAACCTGAAGCCGCGCACCTGATTTCAGGTCGAACCTCGTAAAACAAAACAGCCCGCGGGATCTCTCCCGCGGGCTGTTTCATGTCCAGTCTCACGAACAAAACCGACAGCACTCTCGCGCTGCCGGCCTCTTGTCCTAGTGCTTCTCGCCACGAACGGCGGTCACGTCGGCAGCCGAAACAGTGGCGGCCTTGTTGTGCCAGCCGTCGCGCAGGAAGGTCGCGAGTGCGGCGACTTCCTCATCCGACAGGCGGTTTTCGTAGCCCTGCATGCGCAGCTTCATCGGGCGATCCGGCGTCGACGGCAGTTCGGCGCCGTGCAGGATCACGCTGATCAGGCCCTTGGGCGACTTGGCATCAACCAGCGAGTTGCCATCGAGCGCCGGGAAGGTCTCGCCGGCACCCTTGCCGCTCACCATGTGGCAGGCAGCGCAGTTGTCGATATAGAGACGCGGACCGAGCGGCATGTCGGGCTTGGCGTCCGAAAGCAGCGTTTCGGTTGCCGTCACCTCTGCCTTTTCCGGCTGTGCGGCGGAAGCCGAACCACCAGCGCTACCGATCTTCTTCAGATAGGTGGCGATGGCGAGGTTGTCGTCGTGGCTCATGTACTGCAGCGAGTCACGAACGACGAGCATCATTTCGCCGGTTGCCGACGAGTGAGCGTTGCGGGCGGTCGAGAGATAAGCTGCCAGCTGCTCGGTGCTCCAGGTCTGCGGACCGCTTGCCGGACCGCGAAGATCAGGGGCCGTGAAGCCGTCGATCTCGCCGCCGGAGAGGAAGGCCTTCGACGAATTGTCGATGCCGTCCTGCGCCATGAACAGGTTGCGCGGGCTGTGGCAGGCGGCACAGTGGCCGGCGCCTTCAACGAGATACTTGCCGCGGTTGAACTGCTCGTCCTCGCCCTGCTCCGGCTTGAAGCCGGCCGCGTAGCTGGCGGCCAGCCAGTTCCAGGCGCGCAGGCCGAAGCGCATGTTGAACGGGAAGGAAAGCTTGGTTTCCTCCACCTTGTTCGAGACAGGCTCGACCTCGTGCATGAAGTAGTCGTAGAGCGCCACGACATCTTCTTCCGAGAGCTTGCGGTAGTTCTCGTACGGCATGGCCGGATAGAGATGCGTACCATTGGGCGTCACGCCGTCGTAGAGGGCAGCGCGGAAATCGGCGAGCGTCCAGTTGCCGATGCCGGTGTCCTTGTCGGGCGTGATGTTGGTAGTCCAGATCGTGCCCATCGGGCTCTGGATGGCGCGACCGCCGGCGAAAGGCTTGCCGCCTTCGCTGGTGTGGCAGGCCATGCAGTCGCCGGCGCGCATGACATATTCACCCTGGCCCTTGGCCGGCTTGAAGTCGGCTGCGAGCTGAGCGGTCGGGCCGGTACGCTGTACCGGCACGAAGATGAAGGCGACAAGGGCGATGACACCCAGAACGACGAGCGTTCCGATGATGCGGAGAAAGGTTTTCATCTCTGTTCTCCTTATGCCAGCGGCCGCGGGTTGGGCAGGTAATCCTTGCGGATGTGATGCGCCGCCCAGTAGGCCAGACCGCCGACCATGCCGGTCGGGTTGTACTGCGTGTTCTGCGGGAAGACGTTGGCGCCCATGACGAAGACGTTATGGCAATCCCAGGACTGCAGATAACGGTTGAGAACCGAGGTCTTCGGATCGTCGCCGGTGACCGTGCCGCCCGTGTTGTGGGTGGTCTGGTAAGGACGGACGTCGAACATGGCGCCTTCCTTCTTGAAACCTTCCTGCATCGTCGTCGGGTTCATCGACTTGGCCAGCGGTTCCATCTTCGACTTCATGAACTGCGTCTGGCGGATTTCGTTGTCGTGCCAGTTATAGGTCATGCGCAGCATCGGACGGCCGTGGCGGTCCTTGTAGGTCGGGTCGAGGTCGAGATAATGGCCGCGATAGGACATGACGGAGCCGTGGGCGCCGATGTTCATTGCATGGCCGTACCATTCGCCGATACCCTTCTTCCAGCCAGCACCCCAGCTCGGCGTGCCCGCAGGAAGCGGCATGGTGTGGCCCGGCTGGCCATTGGTCTGGCCGGCACGCCAGTAGGCGCCGCCGACAAAGCCTTCCTTGGCGAAGTCGATATTGTCGATGCCGAAATCGTCGATGCAGAAGCCGTTGGCGCCCGTGCCGATGAACGGGTTGAACTCTTCGTCCTTGAAGAACAGCGTGTAGCCACCGGTGATCTGGTAGGCATAGTTACGGCCGACGACACCTTCATTGGTGTTCGGATCGTAGGGCTGGCCGATGCCAGACACGAGCATCAGGTGCACGTTGTTCAGCGCAAAGGCGGTCAGGATGACCAGATCGGCCGGCTGGAAGACTTCTTCGCCGGTCTTGTGGTCGAAATAGGTAACGCCGGTCGCGGTCTTGCCGTCTTCAGCCTTCTCGACGCGCAGCACTTCCGAGTTGACGCGATACTCGAAGTTCTTCTTGCGCTTCAGGGCGTCGATGATCGCCGTCTGCGGGGAAGACTTCGAATAGTTGTAGCAGCCGTAGCGCTCGCAGAAACCGCAATGGTTACACGGGCCCATCTGCATGTTGTATTCGTTGACATAATCCTTGGAGGCAATGCCGCCAGGGCTCGGGAACGGGTGGTAGCCCGCGGCCTTCGCCGCATCGCGGAACTTCACGCCATCCCAGGTCGACGGCATGGCCGGCATCGGATAGTCGTTGGAACGCGGCGCCTCGAACGGGTTGCCGCCCTCGACGATCTTGCCGTTGACGTTGCCGGCGGTGCCGGAAATGCCGGCGACCTTCTCGAAGCGATCGAAATGCGGCTCGAGCTCTTCGTAGGTCATCGGGTAGTCCTGGATCGTCATGTCCTCGGTCATGACGCCTGCGCCGAACTTCTCGGTCACGTAGGACTTGAGGCGGTATTCCGACTGCATCGGACGCCAGTTCAAGCCGTTCCAGTGCGTGCCAGCGCCGCCGACGCCTGTGCCGAGCAGGAAGGTGCCGAGGCTGCGGTAAGGCAGCGCGGTCTCATCCAGCGAGCGGCGGATGGTGACCGTCGTGTTCGCCGGCTTTTCCATCATGCCGTAACGGATGCCGTACTTCAGCTCGTCGATCATATTCGGGTACTGGAAGTCGGGAACGGTCGCCTGGTCATGACCGCGCTCCAGCGCCAGGACTTCGAGGCCTTCATTGGCAAGCTCGATGCCCATGATCGCGCCGGTCCAGCCGAAGCCGACGAGAACGACGTCTTTTTTCTTTTCTGTGCGTGCCATGATCGTTAGCCCCTTTCACCGGAGATCGAGACGGGGCCAAGCGGATACTTGACGTTATGCTTGCCGACCCACTCCTTGTAGGAGCCGCGCGCGCCCGGGAAGCCGATATACTTCCAGGCAGCCATGCCGTGGTTGCCGCCATACATCGGGTCGGAGAAGTAGCCTTCCTTGGTGTTGGCGAGCAGGATCGAGAAGAACTCGCGCAGCTCGGGCTTGATCTTCATCTCGTCCTTCTGGAGCGAGGTGAGCGCCTTGTCCTGCGTTTCCGGGTCAAGCTCGGCGAAGATCTTGCCGTGGGTCTGCTTGCACCACTCGTTGAACACCGGGATCGCCTGCTGGTAGGTTTCCAGCGGGTTGAGCGGGGTCTGCCAGCCGCGCAGCGGGCTAGCCGCAGGCTCATAGGGGCCGACCATGTACCAGTCCGACGCCTTGCCGTAGTCGCCGGCGAGCTGCTTGTCGATGAAAACGGGTACACGCGTCTCGATCGCGCCGGGACCATCGCCTTCCGACGGAATCAGTCTCGCGACCGCAGCCATGACGAAGGCCCACTCCGTGGGCTGAAGACAGTCCGGCTTGTATTCGGTGAGCGCGGCGGGTTCGGGTTTGGTTTCGGCTTTCGCTGCACCGGCAATGCCGGCAATAGCCGCGGTCGCCGCGGAAGCTTTCAGGAAGCTTCTGCGGGACGGCAGGCCCGGGAGGTCTCTCATGATTGGCTCCTTCACGACCGTGGGAGTCGGTCGCTCAAGTTTTGCTGAAGCGTCAATTCAGCGCAGGGCAATTTGACGCTAAGCGCCGTACGCCCGCTGGAGCCGGGTGACAAGCACCGGCAAGCGCAAACCGGTTCGATTTCCGCCACAATTGAGAATTATTTTGCACATGTTCAAAGCAAGTAGCGATATTTCACACACCAATCGCTCTTTTGTGGAATTTTTCACTCAGGTATAATGAGTTGACCAGCCAGTGCGATTCAACGCAAAACGCCCGCTCGAAACCGGGCGGGCGTTTCTCATGCGATATGGACGGCGTTCAGTTCGAGCCGGAGGCCGCGACCAATACCGGCTTTTCGCTGTAATCCCTCGGGAACAGCTGCTTCAAGGCTGCGACCTTCGGCAGGTCGTTGATGACGATATAGGGGTAGGTTGGATTGTTCGTCAGGAAGTCCTGATGATACCCCTCCGCGGCATAAAAACTCTTGCCCGGCTCGATTTTGGTGACGATGGCCGCGTGGAAAACCCGTGCCTGGTTCAGCTGGCTGATATAGGCCTTGGCGACCTTTGCCTGCTCGTCATTGGCGGGGAAGATCGCCGAGCGATACTGCGTGCCGGTATCGGGCCCCTGGCGGTTCAGCTGCGTCGGATCGTGCGCAACGGAGAAGTAGATCTGCAGCAGCCGGCCGTAGCTGACCTTGCTCGGATCGAACACGACCTTGACCGATTCCGCATGGCCGGTATCGCCGCCGCTGACCGTTTCGTACTGCGCGGTATTCTTGGAGCCGCCGGCATAACCCGACGTCGCGCTCTTCACCCCGTTCACGTGCTGGAACACGCCCTGCACACCCCAGAAGCAACCGCCGGCAAAGGTCGCCGTCTCGCTGCCACCGCCGGCCGGCTCGTCGAGGGCGGGCGGCGGGATGACCCGCGCCTCCTCTGCTGATGACGGCGTGAAATACATCGCCAGACCCGCGGCCAGCACGCCCGCCGCACCAAAGGCGACGATGCGCATCGAGCGGCGTGTAGTCGAACCCTTATAGTCAGTCATGCCCTTATGGTCAGTCATGATGGTCTCCTATCAACCGAAGGTGAAGGCGTAGGCTTGTACGCCGGGATCAAGAAAGCGGATTTCGAATGTGTGATCGCCAACGGCGCCCGGCTCGCGGATGAGCTGGTAGAGCCGTTGTGCAGTCACGGTGCCGTTGCCGTCGGCATCGGTATCGGCCCCATGCCCGTCACCGGGCGGCTTGCCATCGACGGTCACCTGGAAGCGCACCGGTTTGCCATCGGCACCCGGGCCGAGCACCAGATGCAGGTCGCGGGCATGGAAGCGGTAGTAGATGCTGCCATCCTTGTCGTTCAGCGCGGCCTGCTCGGAACCGACAGTCCAGTTGCCCGTCAGGCCCCATTCGTTGAGCCGCGGTGTCGCCGCGACATAGGTATGGGCTGCGTCGTTGACCGTGCCTTTCTGGTCGACGAAGTTCTCGGAGCGTTGCCAGCCGACATAGGTTTCCGGCGATTGCACATCCGCCTGGTTCGATGCGGCTTCGGCACCGGTCGCCTTGACATCGACCACATCGGCGGCGACGTTGGCCTTGCCGGCCTCCGCCAGAAGCTGCTGGATCACCCGCTCTGAGCCGTCATAGTCGCCTTCACCGAAGTGATGATGGCGCACGCGTCCCTCGGCATCGATGAAGTAATGCGCCGGCCAATACTGGTTTTCGAAGGCGCGCCAGATGGCGTAGTCGTTATCGATCGCGACGGGATAGGTGATCTTGAGATCGCCGATCGCCTTCTTGACGTTGTCGATGTTCTTTTCGAATGCGAACTCCGGCGCATGCACGCCGATCACCACCAGCCCCTGATCCTTGTACTTTTCCGCCCAGGCGCGGACATAGGGAATGGCGCGCAGGCAGTTGATGCAGGAGTAAGTCCAAAAATCGACGAGAACGACTTTGCCCTTGAGCGACTCCGCCGAGAGCGGCGGCGAATTGAGCCACTGCACGGCACCATCCAGCGACGGCATCGTCCCCTCGATCGGAAGCACTTCCGCGGCAGCCGTCTTCGGGCCGCCCTTCATCATCATCGCGTTCGAGCCGGCCATCATCGCATTGTTACCTGAGATCATGGCCGGAGCATTGCCGGACATCATCATCTGGTTGCTTCCGCTCATCATGGCGTCGCCCTTCATCACGACGGAGCCGGCATTCTCTGCCGCCTGCTGCTGCGGATGCAGCTTGTCGATCAGGCTCTGCTCCAGCGTGCCGGTGCTGGCCAGCGAGGCCTGCGTGAGGAAACCGGTATCGAGGCCAAGACCGATCGCCACCACAGCGGCCAGAACGGCAACGCCAAGCCCGCGACGTACCCATTCACCGACGCCAAGCGACCGCTTCATCGCCTGGTACACCCGGCCACCGATCAAAAGCGCCAGTGCCAGAGACGTCGCCGCACCCAGAGCGTAAGCGAGCAGCAGCAAGGTCGTGCCGACACTCGCTCCCTGCAACGCAGCCCCCGTCAGGATCAGCCCGAGAACCGGGCCGGCACAAGGCGCCCAGAGCAGCCCCGTCGCTACACCCAGCAAGGCCGACGCCGCGACGGTCGATCCGCCGCTGCGGGTACCGCGATCGGCCGATTGCGACAGCCGCGCCCCGAGCGATACCAGCGGCCGCGTCAGATAATCCGACAGGGCCGGGAAAAGCAGAATGACGCCGAAGACGGCGAGCAGGACAAGCGCCGCATAGCGGCCATACTCGTTGGCCTGCACCGCCCAGCCTCCGCCGAGCGCCGCCAGGGTGGCAACGGCCGCAAACGTCGCCGCCATACCGACAAGCATCGGCAGCGTGCTGCGCAGAAACGGCTGGCCGGCGCGCGCGAAGACGAACGGCAGAACCGGCAGGATGCAGGGGCTGACGATGGTCAGCACACCGCCGAGATAAGCGAGAATGAAGAGGATCATGTCGGGTCCCGTTGATCAGGCCGAAGCCGGATGAAATGTCAGAGCGACACCGTTCAGGCAGTAGCGCAGGCCGGTCGGTTGCGGCCCGTCGTTGAAGACATGCCCGAGATGACCGCCGCAACGGCCGCAATGAACCGCCTCGCGCACCATGCCGAACTGCGTGTCGCGTGTCGTGCCGACGACCTTGCCGTCAAGCGGCGCCCAGAAGCTCGGCCATCCCGTGCCGCTGTCAAATTTGGTCGCCGATGCAAAGCCATCCTGTCCGCAGCCGGCGCAGGCGAAGTTGCCTTTGCGCTCTTCGTGAAGCAGGGCGCTGGTGAAGGGGCGCTCTGTCCCCTCCTCGCGCAGAACGGCATATTGATCCGCTGTCAGCATCTTCTTCCACTCGGCATCCGTATGGGTGACGGGAAAGGTCTCCGCGGCCGAAACCTTCGAACGACCGAGAACAAGTGGCAGGCCGATCGCGGCAAGGCCGGCACTGAAGAGCAGTCTGCGTCTATTCATCATCTCGTGGTCTCCTCCGGTATCAAGTGTGTGTCTGACAACAACTACGGGCGACGCCACCATTTTGTTACGCGCCGCGCCTGAAATAGCTCGCTCTCGCCAAAGCGCCGGCTGGCGCGTCAGCGGCGCAATATATCCAAGAGAATACAACGCTATACGAAGGCCAAACCAGCCTTCCGGACAAGCTGCGACTGCCATTTCACCAATATGTGATTGCCTAATGGACGCTTGTCTTGTCGGATCGAACGGTGCGCAGTCGAAATTCGACGCGGGAAACGAGAAAGGCGCCAGCTTCGCAGCCAGCGCCTTTCGCAATAACGACGATGATGTTCAGCTCAGACCGGACGATGCAGGAAGGCCGGCATGCGGGCGCTCTCCGACAGCGTCGAGAGATAGAGCCGCGCCGTGTCGAGCGCCTCACGGATCGTCACGTCCATGTCGAGATAGCGATAGGTGCCAAGGCGGCCGACGAAGGTGACACCTTCTTCCTTCTCGGCGCGCGTAACATATTGCGCCAACTGCTCTTTCTCCTCGACCATCCGGATCGGATAGTAGGGAATGTCGTCAGGCCCGCAGGCGCGCGAGAACTCGCGGTAGCAGACCGAACCCTGATGCTCTTCCCAGGGAGAGAAATGCTTGTGCTCGGTGATGCGGGTAAACGGCACCGAGGCGTCGCCGTAGTTCATGACCGCGCAGCCCTGATAATCGCCGTCATAGCTGAAGCGCTCGAAATCCAGCGTCCGGTAGCCGAGACGCCCGGCCTCGTAATCGAAATAGCCGTCGAGCTGGCCGGAGTAGAAGACGTGGCTGGCATCCGCATGCTCGGCCCGCTCGAACCGCGTGCTCAGCTTCACGATGATATTGGGATGGTCGAGAATGCGGCCGATCATGTCGGTGTAGCCATTCTCGGGCATGCCCTGGAATTTATGGAAGAAGTAGTTGTCGTCGTAGTTGAAGCGCACCGGCAGCCGCTTCAGGATCGAGGCTGGCAACTCGGTCGGCGAGCAGCCCCATTGCTTCTCGGTATATCCCTTGAAGAAGGCCTCGTAGAGATCTTTGCCGACGAAGCGCATGGCCTGCTCTTCGAAGGTCTGCGGATCGGTGATCGTCTTGTCGGCCTGCTCCTCGATGAACGCCTTCGCCTCATCCGGGCGCAGCGTCTTGCCGAAGAACTGGTTGATCGTGTGCAGGTTGACCGGCAGCGAATAGACTTGGCTCTTGCTCGTCGTCTTCACCCGGTTCTTGTAGGGCATGAAGGTCTGGAAACCGTTGACGTAGTCCCAGACCTCGGCATCGTCGGTATGGAAGATGTGCGGTCCGTAGACGTGCACCATCACGCCGGTATCGGCATCGCGCTCGGTGTGGCAGTTGCCGGCGATATGGTCGCGGGCATCAAGGATCTCGACCTTGTGCCCCGCCAGCGCCAGCTCCCGCCCGATCACGGCGCCCGACAGTCCGGCGCCGACGATCACGATCTTTCCATTCCCCTGCATTCTCTAAAGCACCTGTTGCCTGTGGCCTTGCGGCAAGTTGAAACCCTTGAGGATGGACCGGCGGCGTTAAGCCGTCGGCTCCGTCCACAGGCGCGTGTCGATGGCAAGCGGCGCGTAGTCGTTCCACTGCGCCAGCTTCTCGCGGTAGTGGCGGCGGTAGCTCGCATCATCCTCGAACTCGCCGAGCGTCTGCACCAGTTCGGCGCCGATTTCGTAATAGGCGTCAAGGTTGCTGAGATCAGGCGTCGGCGTTTCGCCGCGCTCGGCTTCGCCCTGCATCTGCCAGAACAGCTCTTCCAGGCGACGGGCCAGACCCGGGATGTCGCGCAGCGCACTGCCCTCGCGCTTGTCCTTCAGCGACTGGCGGATGGCGGCCAGGCTCGCGCGATCCTTGAAGAAGCCGATGGCACGCTTGACGTAATCATCAGGTCCGCTGCAGGCGAGCTCCGGCACACCGGCGGCGGCGACGATGCTGTTGCAGAAGCGCGAGGCAAAGCTCTTGCCCGGAACCGTCAGCACTGGCAGACCCATGGTGATCGCGTCGCCCGCGGTCGAATGCGCGCCGTAGGGGAAGGTGTCGAGGAAGAGATCGGCAAGGGCGATGCGCGCCAGATGATGCGCGTTCGGCGCCTTCGGCGCGAAGATGATCCGCTTGGCATCGATGCCGGCCTTGACGGCGGCCTGCACGAGGCGGTCGTTCACGGCTTCGTCCGCCGCGAGCAGCCAGAGCACGCTGCCCGGCGTCGCAGCCAGGATCGTCATCCAGCGCGCGAAGCACGGCTCGCTGATCTTCTGCATGCCGTTGAAGCAGGCGAAGACGAAGGCATCCTCGGGCAGGCCCGCCTGCGCGCGCGTCGGCTGCGCGGCGATCTGGCGTTTGCGGTCGATCGGCTGATTGCAGGCGATCCGCAGGACCTTCTCCGTGTAATAGATCTCGTTTTCAACCGGCACGATCGTCTCGTCGGCGATCATGTACTGATGAACGGGGCTGCCCATCGAACCGGGATAGCCGCAGAAGTTCACGATCACAGGCGCCGGACGATAGGCGAACAGCTTCGTGCGGGCGTGCTTGGTGTAACCGTTGACGTCGATCAGGATATCGATCTCGTCCTTGCGGATCAGGTTAGCGGCATCGGTATCGCTGAGCGCGCTGATATCGCGCCAGCCGTCGACGGCCGCCTTGATACGCTCCTGCGTGGCGTCACCGGTGCGCGGCTCACCGCAATAATAGCCGAAGATCTCGACGGTCGTCTTGTCGTGCAGCTCCAGCACTTCGCTGAGCGCGAAGCCGACGGCGTGATCGCGCAGATCCGACGAGACATAGCCGACGCGCAGGCGCTGGCCGGTGCCGGTCTTCACGCGAGCAGGCTTGCGCGGGAATGCCGAAAGGTTCGGGCGACCGACAAGCGTCTTGTTGTAGCGGTAGGCCTTGGCGAGCTGGTAGAGCGGGTCGTCGGCATAGCAGGAGAGCGTCAGCGTCGACATCGCGTCGAGCAGCTGGCGTGCGCTGACATGGATCGACGGCGTCAGGATCGGCCACTTGCACTGCCGCTGGCGCAGCGACGTCCAGTGCTGACCGGCTTCCGGGCGGTTCGGCTGCAGCTCGATCGCCTGCCACAGCGTGGTCTCCGCCGCCTCCAGCACGCCACCGCCCTCAAGAACGCGGCCGATATGCTGAAGCGTCATCAAGCGGTGCTCGATGCGCTCGCTGGTGATGTCGTTGGTCGTCTCCGCATAGCTGCGCCATTGCTCGACGGCCTGATGGCCGAGACCGCAATCCTCGAGCGCACGGCCGAGGTTGATATGCGCCGGGCCAAAGCGCGGATCGATCTTCAGGCAGGCCCGCAGCGCGCTGATCGCGCCGGCCATGTCGCCGGCCTGACGCGACACCACGGAATAGTTGAAATAGGCAAGATGCAGCAGCGGATTATTGTCGTTGAACGCGATCCACGTCTTGTAGAGCTCTGCCGCCTGCTGCCGCTGGTCGGCATTCGCAAGACCCTCGGCGATGGAAATCAGATCGCCAAGCGACAGGCGTTGATGACGGGCCTGCTCCAAAATGTTTGCGATTGGAGAGACTTGGCTCGATGCAATTGCGGTGTTCGCGTTCATGGACGTCCTACGGCAAGGCGGCCGGATGGCCTGAGATCAACAGACGCACGAAAGCGTCGGGCCCCTTGCTATCGGATAGAGCTTGCGTCGGGCTGGCTGATTGGCGTCAAAACAGCGTGAGAACGCCTGATATCCAAGGCGGTTCGGCACCGGGCGCCGAAACGAAAAACGCCGCCCGAGATGATCGGGCGGCGTCCTGTTTTGGTCTATCCGTGACTTACGAGTTCAGCGCCGCGTAGGCTGCGAGAACCGCATCGACCTGGGCCGAGTTCAGAGCCGGCACCTGCGTCGAGGTGAAGGCGCCCAGCTGGTCGGTGTTCATGGCCGCGATGTCTTCCGTTGCAAGTCCGGCCAGAGCCCTCGTGCTGATCGCCGCGATTTCGTCGGTGGTGAAGGTCGCGATGTCCTCGCTGGACATTGCGCCGATCTCCGCCGAGCTCATGGCCGCGATCTGGGTGCTGTTGAACGCCTGGATCTGATCGGACGTCATCGCGTCGATCTGAGCCGTCGTCAGCGAAGCCACCTGGCCGGTCTTGAGCACTGCGACCTGGTCCGTGGTCAGAACCGCGATATCGTCGGTGCTGAGAGCCGCGACCTGCCGCGAGCTCAGGACGCCGAGCTGATCGCTGCTCATGGCAGCCATCTTGTCGGTCGAGAGCGAAGCGATCTGGCTGGTGGTCAGAAGCGCTACCTGGTTCGTCGTCAGGGCCTTGAACTGATCGGTGGTCATTGCCTCAATGCTGGCCGAGGAAAGTTCCACGATAGCCTTGGTGCTGATGGCCGCGATCTCGTCGTTGGTGAACGAGGTGATATCGTCCGTGTCCATGGCGCCGATCTGGGCTGCGGTCAGAACCGCGACCTGGGAGCTCGTCAGCGCCGTGACCTGATCCGAGGTCATGGCGGTGATCTGATCCGTGGTCAAAGCCGCGACCTGACCCGACTTCAGCACTGCGACGTTGTCGGTGGTCAGAGCCGCCACTTCGTCCGTGGTCAGACCCCTGACCTGTGCCGACGTCAGCGCACCGACCTGATCCGAAGACAGGAGAGCGATGTTGTCGGTGGTGATCGCAGCCAGCTGGCCGGTCGTCAGCAGAGCGATCTGGCCGGTCTTCAGAGCCTTGACCTGATCGCTGCTGAGCACGTTGATATCATCAGTGCTCAGGCCGGTCAGAGCCCTGGTGCTGATCGCTGCAATCTCGTCGGTCGAGAAGGACGAGACACCGTCCGTCGACATGGCGCCGAGCTGGGCCGAGGTCAGCACGCTGATCTGAGTGCTGGTCAAAGCCTGGACCTGATCGGATGACATCGCCGTGATCTGCGCGGTGCTGAGTGCGGCCACCTGGGCCGTCTTCAGCAGTGCCACGTTGTCGGTGGACAGAACCGCGAGGTCGTCGGTGCTGAGCGCCGCGATCTGCCTGGAGTTCAGGACACCAATCTGATCACTGCTCAGGGCCACCGCCTTGTCGGTCGTCAGCGACGCGATCTGAGAGGTGCTCAGCAGTGCCACCTGACCGGTGGTCAGAGCAGCGAACTGATCCGTACCGAATGCCTCGAGCGTGTCGGTCGACAGAGCCGCGATGATCTTGGTGTTGATCGCCGCGATTTCGTCGGTCGAGAAGGTCGCGATGTCATCGGTGGACATTGCGGCGAACTCGTCGGCGGTGAGAACACCGATCTGGGCGCTGGTCAGAGCCTTGATCTGGTCGGAGGACATGGCGCCGATCTGAGTATTGTTCAGAGCGGAGACCTGACCCGACGACAGCAGGGCAATGTTGTCGGTGCTCAGAGCCGCGACTTCGTCCGTGGACAGTGCCGCGATCTGGTTCGACTTCAGTGCACCGACCTGGTCGCTGGTCAGAAGCGCGATGTTGTCGGTCGACAGGGCGGCGATCTGCGCCGTGCTGAGCAGTGCGATCTGGCTCGACTTCAGGGCAACGGCCTGGTCGCTGCTGAGCGCGTTGATGTCATCGGTGCTCAGACCGGCAAGCGCCTTGGTGCTGATGGCCGCGATTTCATCGGTCGAGAACGACGTGATGTCGTCGGTGGTCATGACCGCAAGCTGGAGCGAGGACATCGCACCGACTTGATCGGCGGTCAGAGCGGTCACCTGATCGGCGGTCAGCGCATTGAGCTGGTCCGTGGTCATGGCGGCGATCTGGCCGGTCTTCAGAATGGCGACGTTATCCGTGGAGAGGACAGCGATGTCATCCGTGGTCAGAGCTGCGATCTGCCTGGAGTTCATGGCTCCGAGCTGATCGCTACCGATGGCAGCCAGTTTGTCGGTCGACAGCGATGCGACCTGGCTGGTGGTGAGCAGCGCGACCTGGCCCGAGTTCAGAGCGGCAAACTGGTTTGTGTCCAGAGCCGCGAGGCTGTCGGTGGAGAGCTGCGCAATGGCCTTCGTGCTGATCGCGGCCACTTCGTCGGTCGAGAACGTCACGATGTCGTCGCTCGACATCGCGCCGATCTGGGCGGCCGTCAGAACCGCGACCTGACCGGTCGTCAGTGCCTCGATCTGGTCGCTCGACATGGCGTCGATCTGCGCCGTCGTCAGAGCGGCAACCTGCGTGCTCTTCAAGATGCCGACATTGTCGGTGGAGATCGCAGCGATGTCATCGGTCGACAGCGAAGCAAGCTGGCTGGTGCTCAGCGCCAGGATCTGGTCGCTCAGCAGCTTGGTGATGTTGTCGGTCGTCAGCGCGTTCAGCTGGATGGTTCCCATCGCGGAAATCTGGCTGGTCTTGAGAGCAACAACCTGATCGCTGCTGAGAGCGTTGACGGCATCCGTGGTAAGACCCGACAGCGACCTGGTGTTGATCGCAGCGATTTCATCCGTGGTGAAGGACACGATGTCGTCGCTCGACAGAGCATGCAGCTGGCCGGAGGTCAGCACACCGACCTGGGTGCTGGTCAGCGCGGTCACCTGATCGGACGTCAGGGCGTCGATCTGCAGGCTGCTCAGCGCGGCGATCTGCGTGGTCTTCAGGATGGCAACGTTGTCGGTCGACAGGGCAGCAAGCTCATCCGTGGTGAGAGCGCCAATCTGCCTGGAGTTCAGGGCGCCAACCTGGTCGCTGCCGAGAACGGACACCTGGTCCGTCGTAAGCGATGCGACCTGAGCGGTGGTCAGAAGCGCGACCTGGGTCGACTTCAGAGCCTTGACCTGATCGCTATCCAATGCAGCGAGGCCGTCGGTGGAGAGCTGTGCAATGGCCTTCGTGCTGATCGCGGCGATTTCGTCGGTCGAGAACGTGATGATGTCGTCGCTCGACATCGCACCGATCTGACCGGCCGTCAGGACGCCGACCTGGCCGGTCGTCAGAGCCTTGACCTGGTCTGTCGACAGGAAGCCGATCTGCGCCGTCGTCAGGGCGGCGATCTGCGCCGTCTTCAGAGTTGCGACGTTGTCGGTCGAGATAGCGCTGAGAGCGTCGCTGGAGAGACCGGCGATCTGCTTGGCGGTCAGGGCACCGACCTGGTCGCTCTTCAGGAGAGCAATGTTGTCGGTGGAGATGGCGCCGAGCTGCGCGCTGCTCAGGAGAGCGACCTGGCTCGTCTTCAGCGCGACGATCTGGTCGCTGCTGAGAGCGGCAACGTCGTCGGTGCTCAGACCCGTCAGAGCTCTGCTGCTGATGGAGGCGATTTCATCCGTGGTGAAGGAGCTGACGCCGTCCGTGGACATCGCGCCGAGCTGGGCGGAGCTGAGGACGCCAACCTGGCTGCTGGTCAGAGCCTCGACCTGCTCGGAAGACATCGCGGTGATCTGCGCCGAGCTGAGGGCCGCGACCTGCGCGGTCTTCAGGATGGCAACGTTATCCGTCGAAATCGCACCGATTTCGTCCGCCGTGAGCGCGCCGATCTGCCTGGAGTTCAGGGCGCCGACCTGATCGCTGGTCAGGATAGCGATGTTGTCCGTGGAGAATGCGCCGATCTGGGCGGTGCTGAGAATTGCGATCTGGCTCGACTTCAGGGCGACTGCCTGATCGCTGGTCAGAGAGTTGATGACATCGGTCGACAGGCCGGAGAGAGCCTTGGTGCTGATGGCAGCGATTTCATCGGTCGTGAACGTCGCGATGTCGTCGGTCGACAGCGCCGAGAGTTCGGACGAGGACATTGCGCCGATCTGTGCGCCGGTGAGCGCCGAAATCTGCTCGGAGGACATCGCGGCGATCTGGCTGTTGTTCAGAGCGGCGATCTGCCCGGTCTTCATGGCGGCAACGTTGTCGGTGGTGATCGCTGCGACTTCATCGGTGGTCAGTGCTGCAAGCTGCCTGGAGGTCAGGGCAACGACCTGGTCGCTCTTCAACGCGGCGATCTTGTCGGAACCCAGCGATGCGACCTGCGAGGTCGTGAGCAGAGCGATCTGGCTGGACTTGAGGGCTGCGAACTGGTCCGTGTCGAGGGCTGCGAGCGTCGCGGTCGACAGGCCGGCCAGCGTCTTCGTGTTGATGGCGGCGATCTCGTCGGTCGAGAAGCTTGCAATGTCGT
Organism: Rhizobium sp. 16-449-1b; assembly: GCF_017741935.1. Lineage (GTDB taxonomy): Bacteria > Pseudomonadota > Alphaproteobacteria > Rhizobiales > Rhizobiaceae > Rhizobium. Next base: position 170,696 of record NZ_JAGHMH010000016.1, read on the forward strand.
CGGTGGTCAGCGCGCCAAACTGCGCGGAGGAAAGCACTGCGGTCTGGGCGGAGCTGAATGCGCCGACCTGGGCGACGTCGAGTGCTGCGAGCTGGTCGGTGGTGAGGGCTGCGACCTGCGTGGTCTTCAGCGCGACGATCTGGTCGGTGTTGAGCGATGCGATGACGTCGGTGGAGAGCGAAGCAAGCTGCTTGGAACCGAGAGCGCCGATCTGCGAGCCAGTGAGAACGCCGATCTGGTCAGAGTTCAGGGCGCCGAACTGGGCGCTGCTGAGGAGAGCAACCTGGCTGGTCTTCAGCGCGATGACCTGGTCGCTGGTGAGCGCCGCCATGCCATCGGTGCTGAGGCCGCCGAGAGCCTTCGTGCTGATGGCCGCGATCTCGTCGGTCGAGAACAGGGCAATGCCGTCGGACGAGATGGCGCCGAGCTGAACCGAGGTCAGCGCTGCGGCCTGCGAGGACGTGAACGCAACGACCTGATCGGTGGAGAGACCAGCGATCTGCGCGGAGGAGAGCGCGGCGAGCTGTGTGGTCTTCAGAACGGCGATCTGGTTGGTCGTGAAGGCGGCAACGTCTTCCGTGCCCATCGCAGCGATCTGCTTGGAGGTAAGAGCGGCAACCTGACCGGTCGAAAGCGCGCCGATCTGTTCGGAGGAGAGGTTTGCGACTTCAGTGGTGGAGAGAGCAGCAACCTGCGTGGTCGAGAGACCGCCGAGCTGGCCCGTGGTAAGAACTGCCAGCTGCTCGAGCTTCAGACCAACCAGCGCGGTCGCCGATACGGCGCTCATCTGCTGGGAAGAAAGAGCAACGAAGTCCTGGGTTTCGATAGCGCCGAGCTGCGTGGAGCTCAAGGCCTTGATCTGTGTCGTCGTGAGCAGTGCCACGTCATCGGACGACAGATTGGCGATCGCGGTCGTCGACAGCGCCCGGATCTGATTGACGGTCAGAGAAGTTACAATGGAAGTCATGGACGAGCGCCCCTCGCGTTAGCTGATCAAAAGACATCATCCCGCTTCGTCGGTCGGACGCGTATAGCCGCACTTAAGCCGGCCACACGGCGTCGTCGGCATCGACGATCCGGGTTTCCTGTCGGAACAAAATTGGGTCAAACTAAACATGGCTCGGACGAGCCAGCGCAAAAGGAGGGCATCATGCGCCCAGAGCCAAAATGGCTCTGATCCCTACGCCAATGACCGCGAACTTCTTAACCCCCGGCACCGTTTACCAGCGTCCATCATGGACAAACCGGCCAACCGCACTCCTCGGTAGAGCTATCGCGAGCAGTAAAACTCTTATTCGTCAGTCTTTAATTTCGAGTTAACGTCGGCTGTAGCGGAGCTGCACTCTTGTTACAGATTCGGTCGCCGGAAGTTTAAATCGTCATTTTTTTAGATGCAATTGGGACACTATGTCTTTTTTCAAGCCGAAACCGTACGGATCGACTGGCGATTGCAACAATGGCTGCATGCACGGGCCGGTGCTTAACGTATCAATTCAAAACGATAGAATAGGAAAGAGAAAAACTGGTCCAGAACCATGATTCTCTTTTTTAATTCCCAGATTATCAATTAGAAATACTATAGAAACAAAAACGAATCATCATGGAAACGCAAGTTACCTGTCGATCCGAAGCGGCGGATAGCAAATGTCGGCGCGACGCTCCAGCAGCATAGCGCCGCCCGCCCGCAATAATTTCCGACCTTTTTTGGGCCTAACGCACAAATCCTGCCCTGGCGGGAGCTCCGGATGCTGCGGCGCACACCGATTCGTCCCCGAGGCAAGCCCGGCACAAGTAAAATGGCGTTCATGGAGCTATTGGGTGATAGGGACGACCAGAATGCGACTGTCTATATTGATTAGAGGCCATAACTTTCTTGAAAAGGATCGTTTCGGCCTGCCGATGGACGGGCGGGACAACGCCGCGTCCTTGCTTGAGAACGTGATCGCGCCGATCCGCGCGAAGAACCCCGACGCCACGGTCTATCTGGCGACATATGAAAGCCCGGCGCTGGCCGAGTTGCAGGAAAAGTTCGCGCCATGCGAACTGATCCTGCTCGACCCCAAGGGAAGCTCGCAGGCAGAGACCTACAAGGAAGCGCTGAAGCATATCTTCGAGAAGACCGATTACGATGCGCTTGTCGTGGTCCGCTTCGACCTAGCCTTCAAGAAGCCGTTCGACGCCTGGGACCTGAAGATCGACATCAACAGCATCCACTTCACCTGGAAGGAATATCGCGACTACTGGCGCGATCACCGCCGCGTCGGCGATGCGATCCACGTGATCGGCAAGGCCGCCATTCCCGCCTTCCACAATGCGCTGATCATGAACCAGCTGGCCGGCCGCGGCCATCTGCACATGATGTACTATTATCTTCGCACGATGCACGACAATCTGAAGTTCATCGAGGACGGTTACTTCGACACCAACACGCTGTTCGCCAACCCGGAATGCGTCAACCCGCTCTACACGGTCTTCAACCGTCCGCGGCTGACCAGCATGGCAGGCAGCACCGGCATGGTGCTCCACGAAATCCGCGCGGAATAACAAGCAAGCAGTCAAACAAGAACGCCCGCATCGAGATCATCGATGCGGGCGTTCTGCTTTATAGGACTGTCTTGAAAGTATAGCGCCCGCGAAACCATGCGCGACCGCCTTTCTCCAGGTAGATCAGACCAGATACTTGTCGTTCTTGGCGCTCGGGATCTTCACCACCGTCACCGTCGCATCGGTCAGCGCCTCGAACTGATTGACCTTGCCGGGCTCGATATCGATGATGCTTCCCGCTTCCCAGACCTGATCGATCATCCGCACCGTGCCGGAGACGACGAGCGTGATCTCGCGCGCGATTTTGTGGTAATGCGCCGCATCCTTGTCGCCGGCCACGTAATGCTTCACGCCGACCTCGAACGCATCCGTCTTGACGACGGTAGGATCGAAGTCGCCGATGAACCAGCCGCCGATCATGTCGTTGAGGGTGAGTGGCTTGTCGCTCATTTGTCACCTTCCGTGACTGATAGTTCGATCAGCTGGCGGTCAGACTTGATGGGGTGGAAGTCCTTGGCGTTGATCGGGAAGATCCCGATCTTCTTCCCCTCTAGCACCATCTCGTTATAGACGGGGCAGACATAGAACATGTTGTTGTGCCGCGCGTCCTTGCGGATCGCGTTCTTCGCCGCGCGCACGAAATCGCGTCCCTGCCGGAAATAGTAGAAGCCGGCCGTCGCATTGTCGCTGATCGGATGCTTCTCGGCCGCCTCGACGACCATGTTCTGCTCGTCGAGCCGAACGAAGGAATAGCGCGGATGCACCGACTTGAAGGTCATCGTGCCGCCATCGAGTTCGCGCTCCACGAAGTTCTGGATCACGCCATCGAAGGGAACCGTCAGGAATTCGTCACCATTGAGGATCAGCAGCGGCTCGTCATTGTCGATGTAGCCGGCGGCGAGCAGCGCCGTGCAGGCAGCCCCTTCGGTCTTGTCCTCGACCGAGACCACCGCGGCCTCCGGCGACAGCAGGCGCACGACCTCGTCGAGATGGTAGCGCGCCAGGTCCTTCTTCTGCATGGCCACGATGATGCGGTGGCCGGGGATCTTGGCGCATTCGGCCAGCTGCCGCTGCACCAGGGGTACGCCGTTGATTTCCACCAGCGCGGTCGGATAGGCCTCCATCGCCTGGATGCGAGGCTCGCCGGCTATCAGGATCAGAATATTCATCGCAAGCTCATCAACCGTGGATTTTTCGAATGGTCTCGGTGATCGCGGGATAGTTCACATCCGCGATATCGTTCACCACCATGACATGCGCGCCTGAACCCTTGGCGGCCTTGATGCCGTTCTCGTTGTCCTCGACGATCAGGCATTCCTCCGGCGTCAGGCCCATCATGGTGATCGCCTTGGTGTAGATCTCCGGGCTCGGCTTGCCGTGCTTGACGTCCTCGTTGCTGAGCTGGAACTCGAGATAGCCATCGAGTGCTGCCCTCGACATCATCAGCGACACCGTGCTCTTGATCGAGTTCGACGCCACGGCGAGCCGGTATCCGTCTTCCCGCAGCCGCGCCAGCGCGTATTCCTGCTTGAAGGTCGGCTTGCACTTGGTGTGGATCATCTCGGTCGTGTAGAGCTGCTTCATCTCGTTGATGAAGCCGTGCAGCGCCTCGGGAAGCCCGCGCGTCGTCGTCAGGATCTCGAGCTTGCGCCGTGTCGGCAGGCCGTCGAAGATCGTCAGGTGCTCGTGCAGCGGGATGGTGTATCCGAAGAGCTCGAGCGCCCGGTTCAGCGCCTCATAGTGCCATTCGCGTGCGTCGATCAGCACGCCGTCCATGTCGAAGATAATCGCCTTAAGCGTGGTCATGCTGCGTCCCGGCCAGTCAAAATCAGTTGCGCGCGCTCCGGAAAGTCGGTGCAGACGGAAAGCCCGTCCCGCTCGTTGAGCCCCGAAGACACCAGCCACTGGAGAAATGGTTCATATTCGTCGTGGCGGCCATGAAGATCCGGCGCCACCAGCGTCGCCGACTTGCCGTCGGCAAGAATGCGCTCGATCAGCGCCGCGTCGTACCAGCGCCCCGGCAGGAAGTTGTCGATCCACACGCCGGTCACGCCAGGATCGTCATAAAGCGAGGCCTCGCGCTCATATTCGCTGAGACGCGTGAATGAAGTCATCTTGCGCTTCACACCCTGGATGAGATCGGGAACCGAAGCATCGAACAAGAAGTAATTGCTGTAGCCTTCGCTCGAAAGCACTTCGGCCAGCATGTCGTGCAGACCATCGGCCTTGATGTTCAGCGCCAGCAATGGCGAGCCGTGTTGCTTGGCAATCCTGAGCAACTCGGCAAAGGAGATTTCTCCCCCGCGCGGAATGTCGTGCGAGATGACGATCGAAGGCGCGCCGTCCGCCTGGCTGTCGCGCACATCGGTCTCCGTGCCGAAGCCGAGCGAGAAGGAGCGAACGAAGGCCTCGACCGAGTTCTTCTCCTCAGGCGTCTTCCAATAGCCGCGATGGCTCAGAACCTCGATCATGCTGCGGCACCCAGCGAGCGCGTCACATCGACGGACAGAGGCAGGCTCTGGAAATGGGTGAGATCCTCGGGCACGCCGAGACCGTACATCCCCGCATCCACCGAGCCGATCGAATAGGCGCCGATCTTCGAGCCGTCCTCGATCATGAAATTATAGACCGGCGCCACATAGAACTCGCCGTTCACGCGGAAGTCGCGTTCGATCATCCGGTCCGCATAGGAAACGAAGTCCGAGCCCTTGCGAAAATTGTAGATCCCGACGGTCGCGTGATCGGAAATCACCTGTTTCTCGACGACGTTGTCGATATAGCCATCGGCGCCGAAGGAAACGAAGCTCCACTTCGGATCATCCGCCGTCATGGTCATGATCATCCCGTCGAGATCGCCCATGGCCTGCAGATAATCGTCGATATCGACGTCGATATACTGGTCGCAATTGGCGATCATCATCGGCTGATCGTTATCGATCTCGTCGCGCGCGAGAAGAACCGTGCAGGCGGCACCCTCGGTCACCTGCTCGACGAGAAAGATCTCGCAGCCCGGCGCCCAGGCACGCAGGTTCTCGCCCAGCCCATGTTCCCTGACATGGGCTGCCTGGCAGATGAAGATGAAGCGATGCTCGACCGAGGGGCGAAGGTTTTCGATCACCAGCCGGATCATCGGCACGCCGTGCACAGGCAGAAGTGGCTTGGGGAGAGTATAGCCGGCCTTGGCGAAGCGGCTTCCGTGCCCTGCCATTGGTACGACGATGTTCAACATTGCGTATATCCCGAATTGTATCAGCTTACACCGTGAGGCGACCCATAACGGCCGAAGCTGGCGTCACGCTGTCCCGGATGGGCCAGATGCCCGGCTGAGCAAAGAAACTTGCCCGAAATGAAACGACCCGCGCGGATCATTCCACGCGGGTCGTTTCATCTATTCTTACTCAGTGTCTGCCAGACGCATGCGGGAAATATTTCACGAGCTTCCGGCTGACTTGAAGTCGATCTCAAGACTTCTTCGTGAAGACGCCGAGATTGATCAGCTGTACGCGCCGGTTGTTCGATCCTGTCGTATCCGTGCCCGGGATCGGCATGTATTCGCCGACGCCGACGGCATAAAGCCGCTGCGGATCGACCGCGAAGGTCGTCGACAAGGCCTCCTTGATGGCGGCCGCCCTCTGCTCGCTGAGATCGAGATTGTGTTTCTCATCGCCCGTCGAGCTCGAGTGCCCGACCACCAGGAATTTATAGTCCCAGAGGTTCGGATGGTGCAGCGCGTCGGCAAGCAGGCCGAGCGTGCGGTAGGAACTCGGCTGGATCGCGACCGAGTCGTTCTCGAAATTGATCTCGACCACCATCTGCGGCAGCTTGGCGATACGCTTCCAGTTCGGCAGCTCCGACATCTGCTTGCTGCCGCCGCTGATCGCCTCCTGCCGCAGGATTTCGAGATCGATGGCAGGGGCCGCGGAGGTCAGCTTGCCGAGCCCCTTGACGATACGCTCCTGCGACACTTCCTGCGCCGATGCCAGGGCTGGAACGAGGATAACCGCCGCCGCGAGAATGATTGCTTTCGAAAGAACCCGCTCCATCATCTCATCTCCATCCGGCATTGGTGATCGTCTGATTGCATTCGTCGCTGACGCGCGGCTGCTTCTTGATCAGGCAGGCAAGGACGAAGCCATCCCCCTTGATGCCGTTGCAGCTCTTCGACATGTCGCGCTGGCAGACGCGTTCATAGGCCGTCTGCGCCTGTTCGCGCGTCGTGATCGACTGGAAGACGGTACCAAGCGAAGCCTTGCAGCTCGGCGAAACCTTCGCCGCGTTCTGCTGCAGGCAGTCGGCGATGCGGCCGCTGCCGAGGTTCAGTCCCTTGCACAGTTTCTGGATGTCGGTGCCGCAATCGCTCGCGAGCTTCGTCACCGCATCCGCATAGCTCAAGGTCTGCGCCGAGGCTCCCCAGGCAAGGCCCATGGAGACACACGCAACGGCCGTTATCAGAATCCCTCGTCTTGATCTTTTCATCCTATCCGTCCCTGAATGGTCATATCGACGGGCGGGACGATGGCATGATGTCGCGCGAACGGAGCGTATATTACCGTAACGCACATCGGCCTCGGCGGGCCGGAATTGGAGCCGTCACATGATTGCAAGGAGGCCAGGATCGCGCTCGACCGCCAGCATTTGAAGCCTTTTCCAGGCCCTTTCGGGCCGCAGCCGTAACATACCGTATCTTACAGCCACCCCCGCGTATCATACTGCCTTCGCTTCTCCATCCGCCCTATCATCCCCTGAGGATGAACTTGGAGGACGTAGAGATGACATCGACGCAGACATCCGCACCCCATTCCATGGCCAGCGCCGAAGAACTGCGCAAACGCGCCCTTGAGCTCCAGATCGCAGAAATGGAGCGCGACGAGAAGATCAAGGCGCGAGAAGCTGAAAAGCATGCCGAGTTCGTCGAGGACTTCTTCCGCAAGCATATCGACGAGAAGGAACGCGCGATGATCAAGCGCCTCGTCATGAAGGCCGCGGCGGATGGCAAGTACGAAGCGATGATCTACAGCTTCCCCTCAAGCTTCTGCGACGACGGCGGCCGCGCCATCAACAACAGCCTTCCAGGGTGGCAGAAGACGCTTCAGGGCAAGGCGAAGGAGCTTCTCGACCTGTTCGAACAGCTTGCCAAGCCGCAGGGCTATGGCCTGAAGGCCATGATCATCGATTTCCCCGGGGGCATGCCGGGCGATGTCGGCCTGTTCCTGACCTGGGAACCCCCGGTCAAATAAAGCCCCGGGAGGGGCTGCGAGCACTCATCGATTTCGCGGGAGGCGGTTGCTTCGGACAACCGCCTCCCGATTGCGTTTCAGCCTATTCGGACACGACCGACCAGTTGTTGTCGGGATTGAACGTCTTGATCGCAGCCGCCTTCTTCTCCGTCTCCGGCCCGAGGTCGCGCTGGTAGATGACGCTCATGCCGTTCGCGATGAACGTCTGCACACCCGTCTCCCTGTACTTGACCGGCCAGGCGATCACCGCGAAGCCCGCCGTCATGTGACCGTTGACGATGTAGCTCTGCTTGCCGCCGAGCACGTTGTCGCCCTGCCCCGTCAGTATCCGATAGTGATATCCGAAGTAACCCTCGCCGCGCTTGGCCTTGCCGAAGGCGGCGGTCTCGATCAGCGGACCGGCCGGGCTGTCCTCGTCACCCGGACCTGCCTGCCAATAGAGACCGTCCCGCTTGCCGGGCGAGCTGATCAGCTTCTGCGCATACTCGTAGATGCCGGAACCGGTCCGATCCTCGGAGGCATAGATGTGCTGGGCGATGACGAAGTTATGGATGGTCTCGATCGTCGCGAGCTCGTTCTCGCCGATGCGGCGGTTGACGATCTCCTCCAGTCCGGTGCGCGTGTCGAACGTCCACTTGTCGTCCGCGCCCTTCGTCAGCGGAAACGGCAGCGGCCAGAGCCTGTCGCCGATGGCGACGACCTTGCGCCCATCGAGGTCCTCAAGCTTCATCAGCCGCGACGCACCCTCGCGGATCAGCGCATAGCTGACCATGGCCGCGTTGTTGTCCTTGAGCTTGTCGGCCTTCAGCCCGAGCAGCTCCGCAAGCCCGTTCAGATCGTTCGCCGCAAGCACCGTCTTCAGCTTGTCGAGCGCCATGTCAGGCGTGTCGAAGGACGGTTGCGGCGCCTTGCCGATGAACTCCGAGAGGGCGGTCTGCGCCAAGGACGAACTTGCGAACGTCAAGGGCAGGACCACGCCAACCAGCAAACGCATCAACTTCAGTCGCAATGCCATGGTTGCCTCCATTGGCTCTGGAAACCCGGTCAGATCCTATCGTCTTCCACCGCCGCCACCGCCGCGCCGTGGCGGCGGACGCGAATGACCGCCACCGCCACGCCCGGCTCCACCGGCATACGATCGGGGTGCCGGGCGGCTCTGCGCCCGCGGCGCGCCGCGCTGACCGCCACCCATGCTCTGGCCGCCACGCTGGGACGCGATCGCTTCGCGGCGTCCTGACGATTGCGGGTTGCCGAGCGCGTTGGGCCGTGAACGGTTGTCCGGCCTCGCCGCCATCTTCGGCGCGCCGGAGTTCTTCTTCACATTGCCCTTCGACGGACGATTGGCCCCGGCATTGCCGGGACGGGCATCCGGCCGAGATGCATTCGCGGGACGGTTCCCGGCATTCGGCCGGTCCGCCGGTCTGTTGGCAATGCCCGGCTTGCCGTTGGCCTTCAGGCCATTGACGGTCCCCTTGCGGATGTCGTCGGCGCGCGCCGCCGTGTTGCGCCCCCCTGCCCCCAAATCCGCCCGGCGGTCGCCCACCTGGTTCTTCAGCTGGTTGCGCTTGTCACCTTCAAGGCCGGACTTGATCGCCGTGCGATCCAGGTTGGCGAACTGGCTCTTGTCGATGCTGAGCTTGCTGCGATCGACCTTCGTCCAGTCGACATCGTTCCACTTGACCTTGCCGTTGAAGTTCCGGTCGTTGAAGCAGTTGTTGCAGTCGATATCGACGTCGCCGTTCCAGCGTCCACCCCAGACCCCCCAGTCGTCCCAGTTGACGATCGCCGCCCAGGCGACGCCGGTGACAGCACCCGCGAAGAATGCGGCGCCCGGATAGTAATAGTTGTCGTAGGAACTTGGATAATAGGAGATCGGCTCTGCCGCGTAGCCGGGCTCGTAGAGCATCTGCGGCTCATATTGCGGGATATAGACCTTCTGAGGATCGGTCGGGCGGATCACCACGTTGTTGTTTTCGGTGACGACGGTCACCTTGTCGTCGGTCTTGATGATGTTCTTCGCCACCGCCTCGTCGCGCAGCTGCTGGATGGCAACGAGCACATCCTTCTGCTGGTTGGTCAGCGCATCGCCGAGCTTTTGCGTCCAGTCGAGATCGTCGCTCATCATCTTCACGATGTCGGGATAGTTCAGCAGCGAGATCACGCTGCCATCCCAATCATCCTTGGGCTTGAGATCGGCGTTCTTTTTCTTGGAGTCCAGGAAGCGCTGCGCCTCGATGATCTGCAGCGGGAAAAGCGACGCCGCGGAAATCGCAGCGACCAGCTCGTCCGGATAGAGCGCGATACGGGCGACCAGTACCTCCAGCTCATCCTCGGACAAAAGGTCGGTCGCGGCAGGAGGTGCCGCCGGGGCCGGCGCGGCAGCGGGAGCCGCCGCCGTTTGCGCGAACACGAAGGATGGCTCCTGCATGGAGATGAGCGCCAGCGCCGTCAAACCAGTTGTCAGGCCAGCGGTTAGTCTGAACGATCTTGATTTCATGACGCGTCGACCTTTCCGTGCAAATGGCGATGAATGCTGCTCTTGGCGCGCTCCATGTCCGGGCACTCAGGAGCGCTTGAGCGATACGACGTTCGATTGCGACAGCGCCTCGCCGATTTCGCTGAGAAGCGCTTTCTCCAGTTCCTTGTATTCCTGCCGACGCGCCTCCCGCTCCATGCGCGGGAGATCGTCGAGGTGGGCCAGCGTCTCCAGGATCACCGCGAGGTCCTCGCACATGCTGCGGAACGTTTCGCTGACCTGGTAGAGATGCCGAACCCTCTTGGCCTTCTCGGGAAAATGGACCTCGGCGACGGCGAGAGCGGACAGTCGCGGCGTATTGCTTTCTCTCCAGCTCATCGCACCCCCCACCGCCGATCTCCCCCCAGGAAGACCAGCTGATTATAGGGCGGATGAGCGCAGGCGCAGACGTAAGATACGCGAAGATACGCGGCATCCGCGATCATTTCGGCCTGTACTCGATGGTGGCGAACAGCCCGAATTGACGCCGTGAGCTCGCCGATCGGCGATGACCGCGACGGCGGCGAAAGACCACCCGCCCGCCCCTGATCCGATAGATGTTACGTGATGCTACGGGCATCGCCGCCCACGCAGGTCTATTGTTTTTGCGTATTCCCCGCACCCGCTGAGGTCGACCATTCGTTGTCGAAAGGCAAAAACCGTGTTCCTCGACTATTTCGCACTGGGCGTTCTGTTCTTCGTCGTGATCACGCTGTTCTACGCGGTGATCGCGATCCACGACATCCCGCACCTGATGGCAAAGGCCAGAAACCATCCGCATCAGGATGCGATCCATGTCGCGGGATGGGTGAGCCTGTTCACCCTCCACGCCATCTGGCCGTTCCTGTTCATCTGGGCAACGATCTACCGCGAGGATCGCGGCTGGGGCATCCGCAGCGATGGCAAACTGTCGCCGGCGCAGGAGGCCAACGCTGAAATCGCACGCCTGCATGCGCGCATCGCGGAACTCGAAGGCCAGTCGGAAGGCCAGACATCGGAGAGGGAGAACGCCTGATGGACCTGCTTCTCATACTGACCTACGCGGCGCTCTGCTACGCGATCTTCAAGATCTTCCGCATCCCTGTGAACCAGTGGACGCTGGCGACATCGGTTCTCGGCGGCATCTTCCTGATCGGGACCCTGTTGCTGTTGATGAGCTACAATCATCCCTACACCAGCGACGCCCGCATCTACTTCACCTCCGCGCCCGTCATCCCGACGGTCGGCGGGCAGGTGATCGAGGTGCCGGTGACGCCGAACGCGCCGCTCAAGAAGGGTGACGTGCTCTTCCGCATCGATCCGCGCCCCTACCAATTCACGGTCGACCAGAAGACGGCAGCGCTCGCCGAGGCCAAGCAGACGGTGCTGCAATTGAAAGCGGCACTCGACGCCGCCAACGCGGCCGTCACCGGCGCCGAAGCCTCCAGGGACCGTTCGCTGCAGGCCTTCGAGAAGTTCCAGGCGTCCAACGAAAACGCCAAGTCGAGCGGTCGTGGCGCCGTCTACTCCGAACTCGAAGTCGAAAACCGCAGGGGCCTCTACCTGACGGCCGAGGCCGCGGTCGATACCGCACGCGCCCAGGCCACCCAGGCGAAACTGGCTTATGAATCGGAAATCAACGGCACCAACCCCACCGTCGCCCGCCTGCAGGCCGAGCTTGCCAACGCTGAATACGAGCTCGATCAGACAACGGTCCGCGCCCCGAGCGACGGCTACGTCACCCAGGTCTTCCTGCGCCCTGGCATGATGGCAAACCCGCTGCCGCTGCGCCCGGTCATGGTCTTTATCGACAGCCAGGACCAGATGCTGGGCGCCGCCTTCATCCAGAACTCGCTGCAACGCGTCAATGTCGGCGACGATGCCGAGGTGGCCTTCAAGGCGGTCCCGGGCAAAATCTTCAAGGCCCGCGTGCAGGGCATCATCGACGTGATGGCGCAAGGCCAGCTGCAGCCCTCAGGCGCGCTGATCGACCCGCAATCGCCCGAACGCGCAGCCCCCGGCCAGACGATCGCCAGCATCGAGCTCCTCGAAAGCACCGAGGGCTACCAGCTACCCGGCGGTGTCGTCGCCGAGGTCGCCGTCTACACCCACCACTGGCACCACGTCGCGGTCCTGAGAAAGGTGCTGCTGCGGATGAGCAGCTGGATGAACTACGTCTTCCTTGAACACTGAGGGGAGAAGGCCGGTCCCGCTCTTGCGGGTGGGGCTGGCACGAACATGGGAATGCCGATGACGAAGTGATAAGGAGCCCACGGTGATAGGCAGTCTTCCGATGTTGCGAGGCCTGAGCGGTTTCAGCAGGGATTGGCTGAAGAGCGATATCCCGGCCGGGCTGTCGATTGCGGCCGTCGGCCTGCCGAGCGCTATCGCCTATCCCGCCATTGCCGGCCTTCCCCCGGAAACCGGCATCTACGCCAGCATTGTCGCGCCGATCGCCTATGCGATCTTCGGCCCCTCGCGGCTCCTCGTCGTCGGCCCGGATGCGGCCACCATGACGGTGCTTGCGGCGGCCATGGGCACGATTGTCGCCGCCTACCCCGCCGGCACACCGGTCGATCGGGTCGGCATCGCGGCAGCGCTCGCGCTTGGCGTCGGCATCTGCTGCATCGCCGCCAAGCTGCTGCGCCTCGGCGTTCTCGCAAGCTTCCTCTCGCGCCCGATCCTCGTCGGCTTCTTCGCCGGCGTGTCGCTGTCGATCCTCGTCGGCCAGATCGGCCGCTTCACCGGTGTGAAGATCGAATCCGACGGGCTCGTCCCTCCGCTGGTCGAGATCGCCGGCAAGAGCGGCCTGATCCACTGGCCCTCGCTGCTTCTCGGCCTTGCGATGTTCGCGCTGCTGTGGCTCGTCCGGGCCTTTCAGCTCAAGATTCCGGGGCCGGTGCTGGTCGTCGTCCTCTCGGTCGTGCTCTCTGCCATATTCGATTTTCAGGGGCGCGGCATCGCCGTGGTCGGCGATATCCCGAGCGGCCTGCCAAGCTTCTCGCTGCCCGCGCTCCACCAGATGCCGCTCGACAAGATCATACTCGGCTCCGCCGCGATCTTTCTGGTGAGCTTCGGCGCGGGCATCGTGGCGGCCCGCAGCTTCGGCTCGCGCACCGGCGAAGAGGTCGATGCGAACCAGGAGCTGATAGGCCTCGGCGCGGCCAACATCGCGCCGGGGCTGTTCGGCTCGTTTCCAATCAGCGTTTCGGATTCCCGCACGGCAATAAACCTGTCGACCGGCGGCGTCTCGCAGGCGGCCGGCCTCGTCTCGGCGGCAACGCTGATCGCGGCCCTCGTCTTCCTGCACAGCGCGCTGCGCATCCTTCCTATTCCGGCGCTTGCCGCGATCCTCGCCATGGCGGCGATCAGCCTCATCGACGTCCACGAGCTGCGCAAGATCTGGCACATCAGCCGCATGGAGTTCATCTTCGCGCTGATCGCCATGTGGGGCGCCATCAGCTTCGGCGTCCTCAACGGCGTCATCGTCGCGGTGGCCGCAACACTGGTCTATCTGCTGCGCCAGACGATGTTTCCGCGCGACGGCCTGCTCGGCCGCATCGAAGGTCGGCACGGCTTCTTCGACCTTGCCCGCCATCCGGAAGCCCGCCCTGTCGATGGCGCCGCCGTCTTCGCCGTGCAGGGCAGCATCCTCTTCTACAACGCCGATTACATCAGGAACCGCCTGACTTCGGTGGCGCGCAACCTGCCCGCCGAGACCCGATGCCTTGTGCTCGATGCCAGCGCGATCACCCATATCGACAGCACGGGCGCCACAGCACTCGAAGCGGTCGCCGAGATCCTTGCCAAGCGCAACATCACCTTCGCCATTGCCGATCTCAGCGAGGAGAGCCGCGGTATTCTGAGCCGCGCCGGCGTCATCAGGACGATCGGTCCGAACAACATCTTCAACGGCAGAGAAGAAGCACTGCGCGCGCTGATCGGAAATTACGACCAGACAGGCACGACATCGGCAGGCAGCACGGTTTGAAGCACGGAGGGAGAACCATGGACGAGATACTGGAAACCAAGGGTCACGACCCGGAGCCATCGGCAAAGTCCAACGGCAAGGACAAGAAGAAAAAGAAGGCGTGGGATTACGACAAGCAGATCGCCCGCCTGCAGGTGGAGCTGGCGCATCTCCAGGCATGGGTCAAGAAATCGGGCGCCCGGGTGGTCATCGTCTTCGAAGGCCGCGACGCCGCCGGCAAGGGCGGCATGATCAAGCGGATCACCGAGAAGGTCAGCCCGCGCGTCTTCCGCGTGATCGCGCTGCCCGCCCCCACCGAACGCGAGAAATCGCAGATCTACATGCAGCGCTACATCAACTACCTGCCGGCCGCCGGCGAAGTCGTGATCTTCGACCGCAGCTGGTACAACCGCGCCGGCGTCGACCGCGTCATGGGGTTCTGCAGCGAGAAGAAGGTGCAGCGTTTCCTCGAGCTCGCGCCGCGCTTCGAGGCGGCGATCGTCGAGAGCGGCGTGACGCTGCTCAAATACTTCCTGACCGTCAGCGAAGAGGAGCAGGAGCGTCGCTTCCGGCGGCGCATCGACGACCCGGTCCGGCAGTGGAAGCTGAGCCCGATGGACGTCGAATCCTATCAGCGCTGGTGGGACTATACCCGCGCCTATGACGAAATGCTCCGGATGACCGACAGCAATCACGCCCCGTGGTGGATCGTCCCCTCGGACGACAAGAAGCGCGCCCGGATAAACTGCATATCGCACATCCTGCAGTCCATCCCCTACGAGCGCATCAAGTTCGAGGAGCCAGATCTCGGCAAGCGCCAGAAGCGGCCGTCGGACTTCATCGAGGACGGCAGCGTCCGCCACGTCGTTCCCGACACGACGCAGTAACATCAGGCGCGCAAGGGGGCTCGCGGCGCGGGATATGACGATGGACCAGACGAACGACGTGGGCATGGCGGCGAAAGACGCCGGACAGATCTCGATCGAGGCAAGGGTCAGCGACCTTGTGCGCCTTGGGATCATCGGCCT
This sequence comes from Rhizobium sp. 16-449-1b, assembly GCF_017741935.1. Lineage (GTDB taxonomy): Bacteria > Pseudomonadota > Alphaproteobacteria > Rhizobiales > Rhizobiaceae > Rhizobium. Next base: position 185,969 of record NZ_JAGHMH010000016.1, read on the forward strand.
CTTCGCCTACTGGACGGTGCTTCTCATCGCACCCTTCGCGCTGATCGTCGTCTGGTCGGCCATCCTTGCCGTCGCGCTCTACCCGATGTTCAACGCACTCTCGCGGCTGATCGGGAACCGGCCGGTGATTGCCGCGACGGTCATCGTCGTCGCCTGCCTCGTGCTGATCATAGCGCCCGTGGCGCTCGTGGCGGTCAACTTCGCCGACGCGGTGGAAGGCCTGGTCGGCAAGCTCCAGGCGGAGAGCTTCGCGCTGCCGGCAGCACCCGAGAGCATTCGCGCATGGCCGGTCATCGGCGAACGCCTTTATGCGGGCTGGAACAAAGTGGCCGGCGATCTCGCCTCCAACATCATCGAATATCAAAAGCCGATCCTGCATGTGATGGGCATCGTGGTCGCCAAGCTCGCCTCGATCAGCGGCGGCGTTCTGAGCTTCGTCGCCTCCGTTATCCTCTCCGGCTTTTTCCTCACCCAGTCCACGCGGCTCGCCGAAACCATTCAGGTTCTGGCAAACCGCATCGCCGGCGACCGGGGCGTCGGCTTCGCCAAGCTTGCGGGAACGACGGTCAGGAATGTCTCGCGCGGCGTGATCGGCGTTGCCTTCCTGCAGACGCTGATGTGCGGCCTGTGCTTCGCCTTCTTCGACCTGCCCGCGCGGGGCGCGCTGACCTTCATCATCTTCATGCTCTGCGTCATGCAGCTGGGTCCGGGGCTGGTCCTCGTGCCGGCGATCATCTGGGGCTGGCTCTCATGGCCGACATCAGTCGCCCTGGCACTGACAGTCGTCGCGGTGCCGATCATGCTGGTCGACAACGTCCTGAAGCCGATCCTGATGGCCAAAGGCCTCTCGACGCCGATGCTGGTGATCCTGATCGGGGTTATCGGCGGCACGCTATCCTACGGGCTGCTCGGCCTGTTTCTCGGGCCGATCGTGCTCAGCGTGTTCTACGAGCTGCTGCGCGCCTGGGCCTGGCCACCGCGAGACATCACGGAAACAAAGCCGCTTGTGCCGGTTGATTGAGCCGGGACGCAAGCAGGCTGAACAGCCTCACCCCTGAGATCTGAGCCCGCCGGAGCAATAGAGGATAACCTCCTGCTCGATCTCATGACAGAGCTCGGAATACTCCGCGATCAGACTTTCCTGCAGCGGCTTCTCGCTGCGAAACCGGTCGAGCGCGTCGGCGGCCAATGCGTAGGACTCGAACATGTCACCGAGCGCTTCCGTGGGCACACCTGACAGGACATGCCGGATATCCGGCAGTCTGAGCATCAGCCTCCTCCGTCCGCGCTCGCGGTTCATGGCTTACCTCCGCATTCACTACTCCTTGTACGAATCCCTGAGGGTGTCGGATTGTTCCGCGATGCAACAAATATCGCTTTTTATCGACAAACAGCCATGATGATGCAGGCAGGCACTGGATTACTCCGGCAGCGCGGTCTGACGGAAGAAGGTGACAATGGCCTCGTCGGGCACACCGAACCATGTCGTGAAGAGGTCCACGAAATCAGCCGAGGCATAAGTCTGGCTGAGCGCGCGATCGACGGCGAGACGGAAGTCTTCGTCACCGCGCGCCAGTTCCAGCCCCAGCGGCTCATAGGTGAAATGCCGCCTCAGAACCACGAGATTGCCGGCATTGTCGCTGCGCGCGGCCGCATCCATCAGGAGCGGCATGTCGCCGAAAAGTGCTGCCGAACTGCCGTCGACGACACGCTCGATACCGATCGCATAGCTTTCCACCGGCACCGATGTCGCCGCCAGCTGGAAGGTCTTGATCCGGTCAGCCAGCCAGCGCTCGCTGGTCGTGCCCGCGATCGACGAGAAAGTCTTGTGCTCGAGGATGGTGCGAGCGGGAGAGCCGCGCCAGATCGGCCGGCTTGTGGGCTGCCCATAGGCCAGCACCTCGGTCAACGCCAAAGGTGCGCTCTTGCTCAGGACCACGCCGGTGCCGCTCGGAAAGATCGGCAGCGAGAAGGACACTTCGGCGCGACGCGTGAGCGTGATCGGCTCGGCCCCGCAGACGAGATCCACCGTCCCGTCCTTTATCGCCGGCTCCCGCCCCTTGTCCGTCAGCGGCACCCACTCGACGTTGAGCTGCGGCAGGTTCAGCGCCGTCTTCAGGCTGTCGGCGATCTTGCCGCAAAGCGCGACCGCGTAGCCGCCGGGTGCCGCCTGCTCGGTCTTGAACGAGAACGGCCGGGCATCCGGCTCATAGCCGAGCTTCAGCGAACTGCTCGTCTTGATCCGGTCGAGCGTCTGCGCTTCGGCGGACGACAGCGCCATGGAGGCGGCCGCGCCGGCGAGGATCGACGCGGTCAGCAATGTCTTGAAGCGCTTTTTCTGTTGCATGACGCATCCTCCCCGGAACTATTCTGCCGCCGCGACACGGTTCAGGCCGCTGGCAAAGCGCGGCGCGATCCGGCCGTAGATGATGAAGCTGATACCTGTCACCAGCATGCCGCCAAGCACCGCGTCCTTGCCGGAAGCGTAGATCGCGAACACGCTGTAGAGCATGCCGAGCGTGGCGATGATGGAGTTCAGCCGGTATTTCGCCGGCGGCACGCCCGCCTTCTTCATCATCACGAAGAGAGCCGAAAGCGCCACGATGTAAGGCAGCACGTTGGTGACGACCGCGAGGTTGACGAGCGCGGAAAACTGCTCGTTGAGCGTCGGCGAAATGGTCATCAGGGCGAGGCCCGTCTGCACGATGCCGAGGATGATCATGCCCTGGACCGGCGCGCCCATCTGGTTCACCCGCGAGAAGATCGCCGGGAACATCCGCTCCTGCGCCGCCGTACGGGCCGTCTGCGCGATGGTGAACTGCCAGCCGAGCAGCGACCCGACGCAGGCAAGCACCGCGAGCGCCATGATGATCGAGCCGATCGTCGGATTGAACATCGTCGCATAGGCAAGCGCGAAGGGACCGGTCGACGCCGCCAGATCGGCGTTCGGCACGATGCCCTGGATCACAGTCGTCGACAGGATGTAGATGACGGCGGCGCCGAGCGTGCCGAACATGCAGGCAAGCGGCACATCGCGCTTCGGATTTTCGACGGCATCGGAATTCTGCGCCGCGGACTCCATGCCGAGGAACGCCCAGAGCGTCAGCGAGATGCTGGATCCCATCCCCTGCGCCAGTGTCAGCCCCTTCGGGTTCCAGGCGGCACCGAACGTGCTCGAACTGAACCAGAACCAACCGATAATCGAGAGCAGACCGACCGGAATGATGACGCCCCACACGGTGATCGACCCGATCCGCCCGGTGATGCGCGGGCCGCCGAAATTGGCTGCCGTTGTCAGCCACAGGAGAGCGATCAGCGCGACACAGGTCATGACGGGCGTCGAGGTCAGCACCGGAAAGAAGCCGGCGAGATAGCCCACCGCCGAGATGCCGATCGCGACATTGCCGATCGCCAGCGACAGGAAATACAGGAAGAAGACGAGGAAATAACCGTCCTTGCCGTAGGCATCCTCGGCATAGGCAGACATGCCGCCGGGCCGCTGGTTGAACAGCCCGGCCTGCGCGAAACCGTAGGCGATCGCCATCGAGCCGAGCGCGGTGACGATCCAGGAGAGCAGCGAGATGGCGCCGACCTGCGCCATGTTCGCCGGCAGCATGATGATGCCCGACCCCATCATGTTGACGGCGACGATGAAGGTCAGCTGCATCAGATTCATCTTCTTCTTGGCCGTGGTATCGGCCGCAGCATGCATTGTGTGATCGGTCATGATGACACTCTCCCCTCGCCCTACTCGCGCACGACATATGTGTGGAACTTGATGCGCCCATCGATCCGTTCCTGGAACACGCCTTGGACCTCGTAGTTGAAGCCCGGGAAGCGGTTGAAGGACTCCTCGAAGGCCAGGAAATAATCGCGCATCGGCCGCGCCCTGTTGTCCCAGCGCTCTCCGGGCACGATCACGCCGATGCCGGGCGGATAGATCAGCGCCAACGTCGCCGAAATGCGCCCGGCGGCTTCCGACAGCGGCACGTAGTCGACATTGTTGGCGACCAGCGCCTCGTAAGCCTGCTTCGACGAGATCGCCGGCTCCGGAAAGCTCTCGGAGCGGAAGCACAGGCGCTGCAACTCCTTGACGCCGGCGGAACGGTAGAAGCTGTGCATCTCCTTGCAGACCTGCCGCACCGTATAGCCCTGATAGCGCTCGCGATTGGCGGCGAAGACCGTCGGCAGCACATCCTGCAGCGGCGCGTCGCGATCCCACAGGTTCTTGAACTTCACCAGCTTGGCGACCAGCGTGTTGAGCTTGCTCTCGTCTTCCGCCGGCGTCAGCAGGAAGAGCAGGCTGTTCAGATCGCACTTCTCCGGCACGACGCGCTGCTCGCGCAGATAGTTGGCAACGACGGTCGCCGGGATGCCGAATTCGCGATATTCGCCGGTCTTCCGGTCGATACCGGGCGTCAGAAGCGTCAGCTTGTTGGGATCGACCATCGTGTAGCCGGGCGCGTAGCCGGCATAGCCGTGCCATGTCGCCTCGGGATCGAACCGCCAGCATTGCTGCTCGCGCTTCAAGACATCGGTCGGCACGTCCTCCCAGCGGGTGCCCGCGAGATCGCCCGTATGTTTCGAGCCCGTGACGGAGATCTTGTCCGGCACGAAGGGGTCGAAGAACCATTGCTCCTCGGCACTCGTCGCCTTGCTCTCGTAGTGCTGGACGAAACCGCGCAGCTTCTTGCGCACCTCGATCCCGAGACCGATGCAGCGGTCCCAAAGCATCTCACCCGCCTTGCCCTCATGCACCTTCGCATTGACGTCGAGCGAGGCGAACAGCGGGTAGAAGGGCGATGTCGAGACGTGCATCAGCAGCGATTCATTGAAGCGCTTGTGCTCGATGAAGCGGCGCTGGTCGCTGATATGTTCGTCGCGCTTGTGGATCTGCGACGCCTGCGAGAAGCCCGCCCCCTGCTTGTGCACTGACTGCGTCGAAAACAGGCCGGGCATGTCGGGCTTGAGGTCCTTGAGCCGCATCGGACTATGGCCCTCGAACAGCGGATGGAACGCGTTGTAGCCGATCCAGGCTTCGTCCCAGAGCACGTAGTCGCAGAGATGGCCGATCTTCTCCATGACCTGGCGGACATTGTAGATCGTGCCGTCATAGGTGGCGAGCTGGATGCAGGCGAGCCGGAAGGGCCGCTCGGCATTGGCCCGGCTCTTGTCTGCCAGAAGCGGATGGGCCGCGATCTGCTGGCGCAGCCAACCCTCGTCCCACGCCGCCCAGTCGACGGCGCCGATCATGCCGAAGGAATTGCGCGCCGTCGGCAGATAGATCGGGATCGCGCCGGCCTGCACCAGCGCGCCCTGATGCAGCGACTTGTGATTGTTGCGATCGAACAGCACGAGATCGCCGGCGCGCAGCACCGCGTTGGTCACCACCTTGTTGGAGGTGCTGGTCCCGTTCAGGATGAAATAGGTGCGATCCGCCCCGAAGATCCGCGCCGCCTGCTTCTGCGCCTCGACAGCGGGGCCTTCGTGGATCAGGAGATCGCCGAGATCGACGTCTGCATTGCACAGATCGTTGCGGAAGATGCTCTCGCCGAAATACTTGAAGAACAGCTGCCCGGCCGGCGATTTGCGATAAAACTGCCCGCCCTGGTGGCCGGGGCAGTCGAAGGCGATATTCGCCTCGCCGTCATAGGCCATCATGCCCCCGAAGAACGGCGGCAGCAGCGACTTGCCGTAGTTGATCAGGCTGGAAACGATCTGCTTGGCATAGAAGGCCGGCGTCTGCTGGCCGAGATAGACGAAGCCATCCACCTCGCCCGCCATCTCGACGACGTCCATGTCCGAGATACTGAGCGTATCCGCCATCGCCCAGACCGGCGTGCGGAAACCCGCCTCGCGAAGCGCGCGGAGAAAGCCGCGCGCATAGGGCAGCAACCCGCCTTCCACGGAGCCGATATAGGCGCCCACCGAGGCGTCTTCCGAAACATCGGCCGTGTAGTCATCGCGGAGCTCGACCTCGAAATTGTCGGCGGCGAGCTGCGACAGCAGCTCCTGCACTTGGCGGTTGTCGCGATCGACGACAGCGACGATCTTCAGCATCTTGTTGAACGGTATCGCAACCGTCGGGGATTTCACGTCGCGCGGGATCATTGGGCCGCCCCCTCCGCCACGCAATCGACGAGGTAGCGCCGCCCATTGCTGCCGGCCTCGAAGCGCAGGCCGTGAATATCGGTCTCGAAGCCGGGGAACTTGCGGTCGAAATCGCGCGCGTAAAGCAGGTAATCCTGAATGGATTTCGTCGTTTCGGTGATCCGCTCGCCGGGCATGATCAGCGGGATCCCCGGCGGATAGGGAACGATCATCACCGCCAGGATGCGGTTCATCAGCTTGTCGATCTCGACGCTCTCGATCCGCCCCTTGACGAGATGATCGTAGGCATCGGCCGGCCGCAGTGCCATCTCGGGCAGCACCGTGTACATCTCGCGCTGCGCCTTCGGCACGTCGTCCTTGCGGTAGATGGCGTGGATCTGTTCGCAGAGATCGCGCAGGCCCATGTTCCCATAGGCCTCCGGATGAGCCGTGGCCAGCGCCGGCAGCGCCCGCGTCAATGGCGCGTTGCTGTCGTAGAGATCCTTGAAATTGATGAGCTCGGTGACGAGCGTGCTCCACTTGCCGCGCGTGATCCCCATCGAGAACAGCACGAGAAACGAGTAGAGCCCGGTCTTTTCGATCTCGATCCGCCGCGAGGAGAGGAACTTGGTGATCACGGCCGCCGGTATCCCGTGCTCCTGCATCGTCCCATCCGCCGAAAGCCCCGGCGACAGGATGGTGACCTTGATCGGATCGACCATCACGTGGTTTTCGGCAAGCCCGGTAAAGCCGTGCCAGGCGTCGCCGGGCTTCAGCACCCACTCCGCATGCGTATCGCTCGGCGTCTCCTCGGCGATCGTGGGTTCCCACACGTCGAACCACCAGCTTTGACCCATCTGCCCGCGCACGGCGTTCATCGCCCGGCGGAAGCTGATGGCCTCGTCGATCGTCTCCTGCACCAGCGCGCGGCCGGCCGGCTGCTCCATCATCGCCGCGGCGACATCGCAGGACGCAATGATGCCGTATTGCGGCGAGGTCGAGGTGTGCATCATGAAGGCTTCGTTGAAGCGCGTGACGTCGAGCTTCTTGTTCTCGGCGTGCTGGATGTGGATCATCGACGCCTGCGAAAAGGCCGCGAGAAGCTTGTGCGTCGAATGGGTTGCAAAGGTGATGGCGTTCTGCGAGCGCGCCGGCTGCGTCGACGAGATGCCGTGGAAGCCATCGTAGAACTCGTGGAAATTCGCGTACGCATACCAGGCCTCGTCGAAGTGCAGCACCTCGACGGAATCCTTCAGCGACACCTTGATGGCGTCGACATTGTAGCAGAGGCCGTCATAGGTGGAGTTGGTGATGACCATCAGCCGCACCTTGCCGCTGGTCTCACCGGCAAACGGGCTGGTCGCGATCTTCTTTGCGATCGCCTCGGGCGTGAACTGATCCTTGGAGATCGGCCCGATGATGCCGAGCCCGTTGCGCGAGGGAATGAGATAGATCGGCGTCGCGCCGGTCATGATCAGCGAATGCAGGATCGACTTGTGGCAGTTGCGGTCGCAGAGCACAAGATCGCCGCGCCCGACCATGCCGTGCCAGATGATCTTGTTGGCCGTCGATGTGCCGCCGACGACGAAAAGCGTCTCATCCGTGCCGAAGATGCGTGCCGCGTTGCGCTCCCCCTCCGCGATCGGCCCGACGTGATCCAGAAGCGACCCGACGCTACCGACCGACACCGAGATGTCCGACCGCAGCGTGTTCTCGCCGAAGAATGTGTAGAAGAGCTGCCCGACCGGGCTCTTGCGGAAGGCGACGCCGCCGCCGTGGCCCGGCGTGTGCCAGGAATACGCCCCCTCCAGCGTGTAATCCATCAGCGCCTTGAACATCGGCGGCGGCAGTCGGTCGAGATAGTTGCGCGCCGCCTGCACGATGGCGCGCGCCATGAACTCGGCGGAATCCTCAAACAGCCGCAAGAAGGCGTTGGCGTGGCGCAGCACGCTGGCCGGCACGTCTTCAGCCGTGGTGTCGTCGCCGAACAGGAAGATCGGAAGCCGGTCGTTCTTGCGGCGCTTGGCGCTCAGAACCTCTTCCAGCACCTGCCAGCGCGATGCCTTGTCCTCCGTCCCGTCGACGGAGACTAGCCAGGCGGACTCCGTGTTGAAGATATGCACCAGCCGCCGCGCATCCTCATAAGTGACGCCGGAGACGACACGAAACCCTCCCGCCTCGATGGCGGCCGCCAGATCGCGCATCCCGCGGCCGGCAGCACTCTTGCCGTCGAAATCCTCGTCGATGACTGCGATCGGAAATGATTTGTGGAATTCCATGCGCCCCTCCAGAACCCAAGTTTGGACAGCGGCCGTGATGCCGCTGCGTGCGTCTGAGATTGGGCGGATGGTACACGGCAGGTTGCGGACCGTCGTTGATTGCAGTCAACGTGACGGCAAAAGCATAGGGCGAGGAGAAACGGTGCCTACTCGGCCCATTCGGCATCGGCGGTAAAGGCGATGGTCAGCCAGCGATTGGCCCCCTCGCCGCCAATCCGGTCGCCGATATCGTCGCGCAGCGCGTCCCACTCCTCGATCGTCTTGGCGGGCAGCCCCTCGGGCACGATGAAATAGAGCTCGACCTCGGTCGCCCTTCCGACGCGCGCGACATAGGCGCGATAGGAGAGGAAGCCAAGGCGCTGAACGGTCTCCGACGCCACCTGGTCGACATGCTCCTGCAGATCGACGGGCGCGATCAGCAGCACCTCGCTGAGCGCCTTCCAGATCGTGCCGATCGGCAGTGGGATCATCACCAGGCAGACGAGGCCGAGCACCACGGGGTCGACATATCGGGCGATCCAGGCCATCGGCGTCGGCAGCACCGCGAGACCGATCACGAAGGCGACAAGCAACGCAAACGCAATACCGCCGGACATGATCCAGGCCTTGATATCGAGCGCGATGAAATCGGACTTCAGGCTGCGGTTCAACGCAATGCCGATCGACGCCATGACCACGCAGACGACAAGCGTGGCGCCGGAATAGACGATCGCGGCGCCGAAATGCAGCTCATGCCCGCCATTGATGACGCTGATGACGGCATTGATCAGCGCGTAGACGGCGACGGTCATCAGCAGGCAACCGTTGAGCAAAAGCACGATGGGCTCCAGATGCCAGAAGCCCATGGTGAAGCGGTTGCGGATGCGGCCGGACTTGGCATTGCTCTCCGCCGACCGTACGATCAGGCTCGACACCCAGAGCGCAAGCCCGGTCATCGCGGCATCGGCCAGCGAATAGACGCCGTCGAAAGCTATGGAAAATGAGCCCGAGATGATGCCGAAGACGATGCCGAGAGCCGCCACCACGACGGTCGCCACGATCGATATGGTCAAAAAGCGCTGCTCGTTCCGCATCCTTGTCTCCGCTTGGCTGCCCATCTCATTTTAGCGCGTTCACACAAATGGTGAAGGCTTCAGGCGTGGCGGCGTACTACGCATTGATCCGGATTGCGAGCCCTGCGGATTGGGAAGAGGATGCCCGTGGCCGCACAAACCGGGACGCTGTCCCGGGCCGTCCGACGGCTATCGTCCACAGCGGTGAACCGATCTTCGGGAGGGATTTCATGACGACCTCGCAGAACGGCAAAAGCCTCGGGCTCGCCGCCTGTACCGCCATCGTCGTCGGCAACATGGTCGGGTCCGGCTTCTATCTGTCGCCGGCCGCCGTCGCGCCCTATGGCAATCTGGCGATCCTTGTGTGGATGATCATGGGCGCCGGCGCGATCTGCCTTGGTCTCACCTTCGCGCGGCTTGCCGGCATGGTGCCGGCCGTCGGCGGTCCCTATGCCTATACGCGGCTTGCCTATGGCGATTTCGCCGGCTTTCTGATCGCCTGGGGCTACTGGATCTCGATCTGGTCGTCGCTTCCCGTCATCGCCATCGCCTTTACCGGCGTGATGATCGATCTCTTCCCCGCGCTCGGCAACCGGCTGACGGCAACGATCCTGACGCTCGGCGTCATCTGGGCGATCGTGCTCGTCAACCTGCGCGGCGTCCACGCGGCCGGGCTCTTCGCGCAGGTGACGACCTATGCCAAGCTCATCCCCTTCGGCGCCGTCGCCATCATCGGTCTCCTCTATATCGACACCTCGCATTTCGCCGAATTCAACCCGAGCGGCCAGTCGCTGCTGCAATCCTTCGCAGCCTTGGCGCCGCTGACCATGTTTGCCTATCTGGGTCTGGAATCGGCCACCGTTCCCGCTGGCGATGTCCGAGACGCGCGCCGAACAATCCCCCGTTCGACCGTGCTCGGTATCTCCATCGCCGCGGCTCTTTATGTGCTTGGCACCGTCGTCGTGATGGGCGTCGTGCCGCGCCCGCAACTCGTCCACTCCGTCGCACCCTTCTCGGAGGCTGCGGGGCTGATGTGGGGGCGCGGCGGCGAACTGGCGATCTCGATCGCCGTGGTGATCTCCTCGATCGGCGCGCTGAACGGCTGGACCCTGCTGATGGGCCAAGTGCCGATGGCCGCCGCCCGCGACGGCCTGTTTCCGCCGCTCTTCGCCCGCCTCTCCAGCCGCGGCGTGCCTGCCATCGGCATGGTGGTCTCGGCCACTTTCGCGACCTTGCTCGTCCTCGTCCAGGCGGTCGGATCGGATAGTTTCGCAGCGGTCTACCGGCTGATGGTCGGGCTGAGCACGATGACGGCGGTCGTCCCCTACGCCTTCTGCGCGCTCGCCGGCACCCTTGTCGCATCGCGGCTGAGCAACGGGCAAAAGACGCCCCGCGTCACCGTCATCGAATTGATCGCCTTCCTCTTCGCCATTTTCACGCTCTATGGCTCGGGTGCCGAGCCGGTGCTCTATGGCATGGTCCTCCTGATGCTCGGCATTCCCGTCTATGTCTGGCAAAGGCGAAACGGCGATGTCGCGCGCACGCAAAGCGTCGAAACGCAAAACGGGGCGCCGATACGCCCCGCTGCCTCTCTCTGATCTTTGCCTCTTCCGGTCCGCCCGCTCACCCGTGCCAGCTGAGCCCACCGAAGCGGCCATCGATGATCGTGCCCAGCTCGCCCCGCACCATGCCTGCAATATCCGCAAGCGCCCCGATCGCCGCAGCCTTGCCTGTTGTCTCTGCGAAATGGCAGGCGGCATCGACCTTCGGCCCCATGGAACCGGCAGGAAAGTCGAACTGCTTCATATCGCCAGGACGGGCCTTGTGGATCGCCTTTTGCGACGGCTTGCCCCAGTCGAGGCAGACGGCCGGGGCATCGGTCGCCATGATCAGGAGATCGGCGCCGATCTCGCGCGCCAAGAGTTCCGAGCAGAGGTCCTTGTCGATGACCGCCTCGACGCCAGCAAGATGACGCTCCTTGCCCTTCTCGTACATGGTCGGAATCCCGCCGCCACCGGCGCAGATGACGATGGTGCACTGCTCGAGCAGCCAGCGCACCGGCCGGATCTCGAAGATGCGCTTGGGAAGCGGCGATGCGACGACCCGGCGCCACTTGTCGCCATCCTGCTTGAACACCCAGTTCTTCTCCGAGCGAATGCGATCGGCATCCGCCTTCTCGTAAACAGGGCCGACGAACTTCGTGGGGTTCGTGAAGCCTGGATCATCGGCATCGACTTCGACCATGGTAAGCAGCGTTGCCAGCGGTTGCTCGAAGGGCAGCACGTTGCCGAGTTCCTGCTCCAGCATGTAGCCGATCATCCCCTCCGTCTCGGCGCCGAGCACGTCGAGCGGATAGGCTTCATCAGGCTTGTAGGCGGCGCCCTGCAGCGCAAGCAAGCCGACCTGCGGCCCGTTGCCATGGGTGATGATCAGCTGATGCTCGGCGGCGAGCGGCGCGATCGCCTCGGCCGCCACCCGCGTATTGCGTCTCTGGACATCCGCGGTCATCGCTTCCCCGCGCCGGAGAAGAGCGTTGCCGCCAAGCGCGATGACGATCCGCATCCTAGTCTCCCAATGTCGCGACAAGCAGCGCCTTGATCGTGTGCAGCCGGTTTTCCGCCTGCTCGAAGGCGACGTTGGCCTCGGATTCGAACACCTCGCCGGTCACCTCCAGGCCGTTGCTCATGCCGTAATCCTCGGCGATCTGCTTGCCCAGTGTCGTCTCGGTATCGTGGAAGGCCGGCAGGCAATGCATGAACTTGGTCTGCGGATTGCCGCTCGCCTTCATCAGTTCTTCGTTGACCTGATAGGGCGTCAACAGCTTGATGCGCTCACGCCAGACATCCTTCGGTTCGCCCATCGACACCCAGACGTCGGTGTGGATGAAATCGACGCCCTTGACCGCCTCCTTCGGATCGTCGGTGATCAGAAGCCGCGCGCCGGATCGCTCCTGCAACTCTTTGGCGATCTTGATGTACTCCTCTGCCGGCCACAGCGATTTCGGCCCGCAGATCCGGACATCCATGCCCATCAGGCAGCCGACGATCAGCAGCGAATGGCCCATATTCGAGCGTGTGTCGCCGATATAGGCGTATTTGATATCTGCGATCGGCTTGTCGGCATGTTCGCGCATGGTCATGACGTCGGCGATCATCTGCGTCGGATGATATTCGTCCGTGAGGCCGTTATAGACGGGCACGCCGGCATAGCGCGCCAGCGTCTCCACGCCTTGCTGCGCCGAACCGCGATATTCGATCGCGTCATACATGCGACCAAGCACGCGCGCCGTGTCCTTGAAGGACTCCTTGTGGCCGATCTGCGAGCCGGACGGGTCGAGATAGGTGACGTTCGCGCCCTGATCCGAGCAGGCGACCTCGAAGGCGCATCGCGTGCGCGTCGAGGTCTTTTCGAAGATCAGGCAGATCTCCTTGCCCTTCAGGTGCTGCTGCTCGGTGCGGGCATATTTGGCCCGCTTCAGATCGCGCGCGAGATCGAGGAGGTAGCGGAATTCACGCGGCGTATAATCCTGCACGGTCAGAAGCGAACGGTTGCGCAGATTGAAGCTCATTGTCTTGCTCCGTAGGGCTGTTTCAGGATGTCTGCTGTCAATAGGCGGGGTCGCGCCAGATCGGGCATGTCATGCAGTGCCCGCCGCCGCGACCGCGGCCGAGTTCGGAACCGCGAACGGTAATGACCTCGATGCCCGCCTTGCGAAGAAGCGTGTTGGTGTAGGTGTTGCGGTCGTAGCCGACCACGACGCCGGGCTCCAAGGCGACGACGTTGTTGCCGTCGTCCCATTGCTCGCGCTCGGCCTGGTAGGCGTTGCCGCCTGTTTCCACGACCCTGAGCTTGCCGACACCGAGCGCCTTGGCGACGATATCGAGCATCGGCTCGGTCTCCGGATGAATGTCGAAATTGCCGTCGTCATCCGTCTGAACCATGCTGTAGCAACGGATCTGATCGACGACCTCGGCAAAGAGCGTCACCACGTCGCGGTCGCAGAAGCTGAAGACGGTGTCGAGGTGCATGGCCGCCCGACTCTTCGGCATCAGGCAGCCGATGACCCTGGTAACCGCCTTGTTCTTGAACAGCGCGCGCGCGACCTGGCCGACCGCCTGATAGGTGGTGCGCTCGCCCATGCCGATCAGCACGGTGCCGTTTCCGATCGGCATGACGTCGCCGCCCTCGATCGAGGCATTGGCGAAATCCTCGTCGCTGTCGCCCCACCAGATCTTGAAGTCGCCATCGCGGAACGTCGGGTGAAACTTGTAGACCGCGCGCTGGATCAGCGTCTCGGGCTGCCGCGCCGGCCAGAACATCGGATTGCAGGTCACGCCATTATAGATCCAGCAGGATGGATCGCGCTGGAACAGCGTGTTCGGGATGGGTGGAATGACGAACTCGGTCTCCGACAGCGCGCTCAGCATCAGCGTCTTCGCCTTGACGTCAGGCAGGTCGGAAATGGCGATGCCGCCGATCATGAAGGCCGCGAGTTGTGTCGCCGGCATCTCGTCGAGCCAGGGCCGCACCGCCTCGGCGATCTGCGAGCCGAACACATTCGGTGTGATACGGCGATCGAGCACGAAATCGCGCGCCGGCTTGTCGGTAAGGGTCTGCGCCAGCATGTCGTGCAGTTCGAGAACCTCGACGCCGCGCTCCTGCATCTTCAGCACGAAGTCGTAGTGATCCTTCTGCGCCTCGTGAACCCAGAGCACGTCGTCGAAGAGAAGATCATGGCAATTGCCCGGCGTCAGCCGCTGATGGGCGAGCGACGGTCGGCAGACCATCACCGTTCTGAGCTTCCCGACTTCCGAATGAACCCCAAAACCGCGCATCGCGCTCTCCTCCAAGCTGCCTGGGATAGCGATCGCCCTGCTACCCACGGATGAGATCAGCCTAACGGGACGGGTTCGGCCGTGTCATTGATCGCAAGCAATGCGCGGAGCGGTATTGCCGGTCAGGAGGCCAACGCGAAGGCCACGGTCATTCCACGTAGAAGACCAGATTGCCGTTGCGCGCCCGCGTGACCCACTCGATATCATCGGGCGTCAGCTTCTTCGCCTTCAGCTGTTCGACGAGCCACTTGTTGGACCGCGCAGCCGCCCGAACGGCTTTCACCTCATCCGGCTTGCCCGGCTGATGCAGCGCGCCGGTTTCGATCGCCGTGCGATAGCTGACGACCGAGAACCGCTTGCCGTGATAGGTCTTCACCGCATCGGGCAGGTTTTCGGCCCAGTTCATGCGGCGGTATTCCTTGCGATCCTGCTGCGCACCGACAGGGGCCGCCATCACGGCGGCGATCGCAATGCCTGTCGCAAGAACCAGCTTTCTCATCGTAGGGGCTCCATTGAGAATTGGGGGCGCGAATTGGGGAAAGTCGCGCGACAATAGGCCGTTGGATGGGAAGAGGCATTGAGCCGGATCAACGCATCCAGGCGCTTGAGACGTCCGACATCAATGTTTTCAACGTGTCGGCTACCACAGATGTTACGCGATGCTACGCCTGAAGAGCGCGGTGTAGTGGTAATATACAGTTAGTGAGAGGGTGGATTGGGCAACCGTACTCTCACGCTTTCGTTGCATTTGAGGGAGAGTTTACTCGATGGCGAATGACCTGACCGTGCACCTTGTCGACGACCAGGAGATACCTAGGCGATCCCTGACGTTCCTGCTGATATCCTCGGGCTTCGCGGTTCGTGCCTATGAAAGCGCGTCGGCGTTTCTGGATCAATTGCCCGTCTCCGGCAGGGCATGCCTCGTCAAGGTCACGCGCATGTCCTGCACAGACGGGCTGCAGTTGCTGGAACGGCTGAATGCGCTCAACGCGAACATCCCCACCATCCTCGTTGGCGGCGACGGAGACGTGGAGACGGCCGTGCAGGCCATGAAGGCGGGTGCGGCCGATTTCATCAAGAAGCCGTTCGAGGACCAGGCGCTGATCGCCGCGATCAACCAGGCCACATCGCGTCGTACGCCCCCCTCGCCCACACCAGTGGACACCGAAACGGTCGCCAACCGGATGCGGCAGCTGACCGATAGGGAACACCAGGTTCTGGCCGCCGTTCTTGATGGTCTGCAGAACAAGATGATCGCCTTCAACCTCGGCATCAGCGCCCGCACGGTCGAGGTTCATCGCGCCAACGTCATGGCGAAAATGGAGGCGCGCAACTTGGCGGAACTGCTGCGCATGGTCTTGACGTCGGGCGGCATGCCGCAGCCCGCCGCGCCTCGCGGCCCGGCTCTACCAGCGGTACCGGCCAGGCTACTTTAAGCTGCGCTCGACAAAGTCATTGAAACCACACATGGTTATGGGATATGCTCAATTAGCATGGACTAAAGATGATTGCGTGATCGTGTCGGAGGGGCATCATGAGTAGCGCAAAGGTCGAGTTTTCGGGCGAACCAGGACCTAAACCGGACGACATCCTCCAGCAACTCGAGCGTGTTCTCGCCAGCGACGAGTTTCACTCCCCCGAGCGTGGCCGGAAGTTCCTGCGCTTCGTGGTCACAGAGACCCTGGAGGGACGCGCCCAGTTCCTCAAGGCCTTCACCATCGCCAATGAAATCTTCGGCAGGCAGAGTTCGTTCGACGCACAGAACGACCCCGTCGTCAGGATAGAAGCTGGCCGCATTCGCCGTGGCCTCGAGCGCTATTATCTCGTCGCCGGGCAGTCCGATCCGATCGTGATCACCATACCCAAGGGCGGCTACGTCCCGCATTTCGACTATGCCGAACCATCGCATCCATCCGCCGCTCCGGCGCCTCGTTTCGAGCCCGCGACGACACGCGCACCGGCCGATCGCAAGACGCGAGAGACAAGATCATTCGCCGCACTTGCGGTAGGAGCAACACTCCTGATCGCCGCGACAGCCGGTTACCTCCTTTGGCCGGCGGGCTTGCTGAACGGCCGGATCGGCGCGCAGCAATCCCCGGTCGCCGATACCTCCAGCCCGATGATCGTCGTCGAGAACTTCCAATCGGATGGGGAAGAAGGCGCCACCGCCGATATCGCCCAGGGGTTGAGGGACGAGATCATCGGCCAGCTCGCAACCTTCGACGACATCATCGTCGTCGCCGACCCATCGAGGGCCAAGGACGGAAACCTGCACGGCTTTGCCTTGCAGGGCAGCGTGCAGCGCGACGGCAACAGGCTGCGCTCCATATCGAGGCTAATCCGCCGCTCGGACGCATCTGTCATCTGGGCGAACAATTACGACGCCGATCTTGGTGCCAAGAGCATCCTGCAAATCCAGGCCGATATCGGGCAGGATATCGCGGTGTCCGTCGCCCAGCCCTACGGCGCGATCTTCGTCACCGATACCGACAAGATCGCCGAACCGTCCTCGAGCGAAGTGGGCGGAGCCTACGACTGCACGCTCGCCTATTACAGTTATCGCCGGGGAATGGATGCAAAAAGCCATGCCGCCGCCCGCGATTGCCTCCTTCGCGCGACCGAGCGCTTCCCTGATAACGCCACCTCCTGGGCCCTGCTGTCGCTCGTCTACCTCGATGAAATCCGGTTCCGCTACAAGCTCGGCGCGCAGCCATCACCCGAGACCATGACGCTGGCGACCAAGGCAGCCGAGCGCGCAACAGCAATCGCTCCAAACAATACCCGCGCGCTGCAGGCGACGATGCTGGTGAGCTTCTTCACCAACGATATCGACAAGGCGCTGAAACTCGGCGCCGCCGCCTATGCCGCCAATGCCAACGATACAGAAGTCGCCGGCGAATACGGACTGCGGCTCGCCATGTCCGGCAAGTGGCAATCCGGCTGCGAGCTCGTCTCCCGCGCCGTCAACAAGGATGCCGGCCCCAAGGGATATTACGAAGTGGGCATGGCGCTTTGCGCCTTCATGCGCGGCGACCTGCAGGCCGCCGAGCTTTGGTCGCGCATGTCTGACCTGGAATACAACCCGATGCACCGCCTGGTTCTGCTCTCCATCCTCGGGGCCGAAGGCAAGACCGAAGAAGCCGCGCAACTGAGAGACTGGCTGAACGCCCACGCGCCCGAGATGATGAAGAACGTCCGCGAGGAAGTGTCCCGGCGTCTGCAGCGCCCGGAAGATCTTGAGCGCATGCTGACCGGGCTGCGCGCGGTGGGTGTCGGCAACGAGATGGCCGGCCTCAGCGGCGAGCGCCCGAACGCAAGCAGCCCAAAGTGAACCGAAAAAACGCGGCCGGCCAACCGGACATTGCTAGCGCCGCTGCGATGCATCCTTGATTTCGCTGATCGTGGCAATGTCCTTGACGACCCGCGTCCCGATCGCGTCCTGCAGATCGAAGACGTTCTGCCCGGTCGTGTCGTGATCGAACCGCTTGGCCCATATCACCCGCCCGTCGGCGCTGCGGATCAACCGAAGCTGCACATGCAGCGCTTCGTCCTCGAAGGTGACATTGCCCTGCAACGCAAACACCGCGCTCCCCGCGACGTCCGCGGGGGAGGAACTGGCGGGCGTCATGACCACGACACCATCCAGCTTCGTCAGTTGCGAGATGATCTGGTCGTTCAATCCCCTGGCGATCTCCGCTCCGCCCGAGGGAGCGCCGAGAACAGCCAGCGGCTCGACGATAACACGCACGCCACCCACCTGGTCCTGCGCTGCCGCCGGTCGGTCGGGCGCCGGCGCAAGATACTCCTCCAGCGGACGAATAAGCGCCAGCATGGCAAGCACCGCGAAGACGGCGGGAACGCCGACCGGTACCAGAAGATCGCGATAGCCAAGTTTTCGCGCGCTCCGCCCCGGCCGCGCCGCGCCGCGCGCCTCGCCGGAAGCCGTGGCCGGCCCGTTCACCGCCCCCTCGGTCGCGGCTCGCCGCTCGAAACGCGGCGCGTAGTGCCCCTTGGGAATGGTGATATGCACGGGATCGCCGCCGCCGCAGACAAGGTAATAGCGCTCCAGCGCACGCCGGATGCGGCCGGCCTCGATCCTGACGACAGGATCGCTCTGCGCATCGAAATCCGCGCCGCGACCAAACACCGCCTGCGCAATATTATAGGCCGTGAGCCGCTCGGCTCGACCATCGACTGCCTCTTCGACGATGTAGCGCAGAAAACGACGGCCGCGATCCGGCGCCTGGAACTCGCGACTTCTCAAGATCCGCTCGAGCTGGTCGATGATCTCGGCACGGTTCTGTTCGGCGTCGTGGTTCTCGCCGTCGCTCGATGCCATCGATCCCTCCTGCGGAAAGACCCGGTCGTTCTATGGGGCTGGGATTCTCACCTTGGGCCGTTATACACCCCGTGCGCGAAGTGAGCTTCCGTAGCACTACGTAAGGGGAATTTCGAATGTGCCGCGCCGCCCGATTTGCCTATTCTGTGGGGAATGGAGGGAGAGAAGATGTTGCATGTTCACGATCTGCGACAGGAGCCTATCCAAGTCCCCACGCGCCCGCGCGCCTTCGAGCCTGCCGCCCATGCCGACCAGACGATCAGGCTGAAACAGGACCAGATCGTCTATAGTGAGGGCCAGAAAGTGCTCGCCTTCTACCAGGTGGAAGCCGGCGCGATCAGGATCTACCGGCTGATGCCCGATGGGCACCGGCACATCTTGTCCTTCTGCGCCAAGGGCGATTGGTTCGGCCTAGAACAGGGCGACCATCGCGCCGACTTCGCCGAGGCCGTCTGCGAAGCAAGGATCCGCCCTTTCGCGACGACAGCAAACAGCACCCCGA
Organism: Rhizobium sp. 16-449-1b; assembly: GCF_017741935.1. Taxonomy (GTDB): domain Bacteria; phylum Pseudomonadota; class Alphaproteobacteria; order Rhizobiales; family Rhizobiaceae; genus Rhizobium. The sequence goes on from NZ_JAGHMH010000016.1 coordinate 205,066, forward strand.
CGGGCAGCCTGCTCAACATAGCCCTTGCCAATCTGGCAAAGGCGCAGTCGCGGCAGCTGGCGATGATCGAGCAGAGCGCCTTGAAGCGGGTCGCCGTCTTCATCGAGGAGATGGCCGAACGTCACCCCGGCGAGAGCGAATTCGACCTGATGATGTGCCGCAGCGACGTCGCCGACTATCTCGGCCTGACCATCGAAACCGTGGCCCGCTCCTTCACCAAGCTGCGCGAGAGGCACATCATCCGCCTCAAGGGCAAGCTGCAGCGGCGCGTGCAATTGATGGACAGGGACGCGCTCGCCGCCCTCGCGCTCTAGGCCTGGTGAACGCGCAACGACAAATCGCAAACGATATCGCACCGGAAAAACAGGAGATCTCGATGACAGATGCTGCGCTTCGACGTTCCATCAGACGCCTCGTGCCGGCATTGCCGCTAGCCGCCGCTATGATCGCCCTGCCCTATCTCGCCGGCACAGCCACGGCTTACGCCGCCGATGATCCCTTGAAGAGCTTCCCCGTCATCATCCACTGCCAGCAGAAGGATACGACCCACATCTTCTATCTCTCCAGGGTCACCGACGCAGGTCTGGCAACCTACGTCGCCTCCGATCGCATCGCCGGCACCATCTCGCTCGACGGCCAGGCCAAGGCAGTCGTCGGCGGCGAAGGCGGCGGCAATTGCGTCGGCAAGACGCTCGCGGATCTGAGGGCCGCCCATCAGGCCTATGATTTGAAGCCGCAGTGAGACCAGCGCTGTGACGCGAGCCAGGTGACAGGAGCTAAGTGATGTCGGCCAAGTGATGCCATCAAAGTGATGCCGGCCAAGCGATTCAAGCCACAGGCTTCCGCACCGGTCAAACCGCCGCGTCCCGACCAGCGCCGGCGTCCACCATGCGCTTGAGCTGCGTCTCTCGATTCCGCGCTCCGCCCTACCCCGCGTACAGCACCGACCTCCGCCCTCCGCCGCCGACAACCGCGCCTCGGCAACTGCAATTGGGTTGCGGCTTGCCCTATCGGGGCCGTCAGCGTTAGTGTCAACCGACCATCGCAGCGATCATTGCGCCATGAAAGGCCTCTCAGGAGTATCGCGCCGATGGGCATGAGGCTTGCGAGGAGACGCCGATGGACGCCCCGACAATCGTCATCGACTATGCCGGGATCATCCAGACCTCGCTGGCGCCGGTCTTTCTGCTGGCGGGCACGGCGGCCTTCGTCGGCATCTACGCCACCCGCCTCGGGCGCGTCTCCGATCGGCTGAACGAGGTTGTCGAGAAGAATGAGCCCGACGACAAGCGAGAGCGGCAGCTGATCTATCTGCGCCGGCGCACTTTGGTGCTTGAAATCGCCGTCATCCTCGGCGTCATCGCCGGCATCTGCACCTGCTGCGCGATCCTCAATCTGCTATCCGGCGCGCTCGCCATCCGCATCCGCCCGCTGAACCTCGTCTGGTTCTTCGGCAGCGCCATCGTCGCCCTGATGCTCTCGCTGCTGGCCTTCCTGATGGAGCTGCTCTCGGCCGGCCGCAGCATCCTGCTGCAAATCCGCGACAACCGGCCTCCGAAGGCGGGTCGGTAAGTCTGTAGTGTTTGTTTTGGGAGATAGGAAGATTGGTTGCGTTGTCAGGCTTAGACCCTGCGGCCTTCAGGTTATGGTCCGCAGGACGAGGAGCTACCATTGCCAGGGAAGATGAAGTCTTCGCGCCAGCGATAGTGTTGAGGTTCTGGGGAGATAAGGATTTGGTTGCGGGGGCAGGATTTGAACCTGCGGCCTTCAGGTTATGAGCCTGACGAGCTACCGGGCTGCTCCACCCCGCGCCAAGTGCAAAACCCTTTGGGTTTTGTCACGGTGCGTAAACTGCGAAGCGGTTTACGCTACTGCCGGAGCAAAACCCTATGGGTTTTGTTCCTGTAAGGGACGCACCATTATAGATCAGGTGCGTCGAAGTTTCATTCTGTATATGGGCCTTAAAGCAGAAAGGACCGCTTTAGGCGGCCCTTTTGTTTCGGCCTTGGCCGTCATGTGATGAGAAGATTTATGTTGCGTTTAGCAGACCTGGCAGCGACCGACTCTCCCGCGTCTTAAGACGAAGTACCATAGGCGCAGGGGCGTTTCACGGCCGTGTTCGGAATGGGAACGGGTGCAGCCGCCCCGCCATAACCACCAGGTCAGCGAAGCGCAACGATGAGAAGCTGGTGCAGTTTTCACTGCATTTTTTTCGGACGAACATTTCATGTTCGCCGTGTGAACACGTCTTGGCATCATGGCCGTCTTTCGACGGCATGAGCATAAGCAATGAGAACAATTAAGCCGATCGAGCTATTAGTAACGGTAAGCTTCACACATTGCTGCGCTTCCACACCCGTCCTATCAACGTGGTCGTCTTCCACGGCTCTGATAGGGAATACTCGTTTTCAGGTTGGTTTCCCGCTTAGATGCCTTCAGCGGTTATCCATTCCATATGTAGCTACCCTGCTATGCCGTTGGCACGACAACAGGTCCACCAGAGATATGTCCATCCCGGTCCTCTCGTACTAGGGACAGATCCTGTCAATATTCCTACACCCACGGCAGATAGGGACCGAACTGTCTCACGACGTTCTGAACCCAGCTCACGTACCGCTTTAATTGGCGAACAGCCAAACCCTTGGGACCTGCTCCAGCCCCAGGATGCGATGAGCCGACATCGAGGTGCCAAACAACCCCGTCGATATGGACTCTTGGGGGTCATCAGCCTGTTATCCCCGGCGTACCTTTTATCCGTTGAGCGATGGCCCTTCCACGCGGGACCACCGGATCACTATGACCGACTTTCGTCTCTGCTCGACTTGTCAGTCTCGCAGTCAGGCGGGCTTATGCCATTGCACTCGACGACCGATTTCCGACCGGTCTGAGCCCACCATCGCGCGCCTCCGTTACTCTTTCGGAGGCGACCGCCCCAGTCAAACTACCCACCATACACTGTCCCGGATCCGGATAACGGACCGCGGTTAGACATCCATGACGATAAGGGTGGTATTTCAAGGATGGCTCCACAGAAACTGGCGTCCCTGCTTCAAAGCCTACCACCTATCCTACACATGCCGACACGAATGCCAGTGTAAAGCTATAGTAAAGGTGCACGGGGTCTTTCCGTCTGACCGCAGGAACCCCGCATCTTCACGGGGAATTCAATTTCACTGAGTCTATGTTGGAGACAGCGGGGAAGTCGTTACGCCATTCGTGCAGGTCGGAACTTACCCGACAAGGAATTTCGCTACCTTAGGACCGTTATAGTTACGGCCGCCGTTTACTGGGGCTTCAGTTCAAAGCTTGCACCTCTCCCTTTAACCTTCCAGCACCGGGCAGGCGTCAGACCCTATACGTCGTCTTGCGACTTCGCAGAGCCCTGTGTTTTTGATAAACAGTCGCTACCCCCTGGTCTGTGCCACCCCATAATAGTTGCCTAGCATGGGGTCACGCTTCTTCCGAAGTTACGCGTGCAATTTGCCGAGTTCCTTCAACATAGTTCTCTCAAGCGCCTTGGTATACTCTACCTGACCACCTGTGTCGGTTTCGGGTACGGTCTATAATGATGGAGCTATTTCCTGGAACCGCTTCCCTGCACCCACAATCCAATAAGTGAATACAAGTTACGCAATCCGTCACTACCACCAGGCCCACGAATATTAACGTGGTTCCCATCGACTACGCGTTTCCGCCTCGCCTTAGGGGCCGGCTAACCCTGCTCAGATTAACTTTAAGCAGGAACCCTTGGTCTTTCGGCGAGAGGGTCTCTCACCCTCTTTATCGTTACTCATGTCAACATTCGCACTTCCGATACCTCCAGGATGTCTCACGACTGTCCCTTCACAGGCTTACGGAACGCTCCGCTACCACGTGCATTGCTGCACATCCTCAGCTTCGGTGCATGGCTTCAGCCCCGTTACATTTTCGGCGCAAAGACCCTTATTTAGACCAGTGAGCTGTTACGCTTTCTTTAAATGATGGCTGCTTCTAAGCCAACATCCTGGTTGTTTTGGGATCCTCACATCCTTTCCCACTTAGCCATGACTTGGGGACCTTAGCTGGAGGTTAGGGTTGTTGCCCTTTTCACGACGGACGTTAGCACCCGCCGTGTGTCTGCCGAGTAGTACTCCCGGGTATTCGGAGTTTGGTTAGGATCAGTAAGACGGTGAGTCCCCATAGCCCATCCAGTGCTCTACCCCCCGGGGTATTCGCTCGACGCTCTACCTAAATAGATTTCGCGGAGAACCAGCTATTTCCGAGTTTGATTGGCCTTTCACCCCTAACCACAAGTCATCCCAATCTATTGCAACAGATGCGGGTTCGGTCCTCCAGTTGGTGTTACCCAACCTTCAACCTGCTCATGGCTAGATCACTCGGTTTCGGGTCTAATGCAACAAACTAAATCGCCCTATTCAGACTCGCTTTCGCTTCGCCTACACCTACCGGCTTAAGCTTGCTTGTTACACTAAGTCGTTGACCCATTATACAAAAGGTACGCCGTCACCCTTTCAGGCTCCGACTGTTTGTAGGCATCCGGTTTCAGGTTCTATTTCACTCCCCTTGTCGGGGTGCTTTTCACCTTTCCCTCACGGTACTTGTTCGCTATCGGTCATGCACGAGTACTTAGGCTTGGATAGTGGTCTACCCACGTTCAGACAGGGTTTCACGTGCCCCGCCCTACTCTAGGACAATGAGTGTTCTACGCGTACGGGGCTATCACCCGCTACGGCCCAACTTTCCAGAAGGTTCCGCTTTATTCCTCATTGCCACTGGCCTGGTCCGCGTTCGCTCGCCACTACTTGCGGAGTCTCGGTTGATGTCCTTTCCTTCGGGTACTTAGATGTTTCAGTTCCCCGAGTTCGCTTCTTACACCCTATTTTATTCAGATGTAGATACCTTATCACAATGCTTGGAAACCCAAGCCGAGCCTAAACTCAGTTTGGATTTTCCAAGCATTTAAGGTGGGTTTCCCCATTCGGATATCCATGGATCAAAGCTTATTCGCAGCTCCCCACGGCTTTTCGCAGCGTATCACGTCCTTCATCGCCTGTGCATGCCAAGGCATCCACCAAATGCCCTTACGACACTTAATCGTTCTCATTGCCAATGCTCATCATCTGGTTCCCGTTTCATCAGAAACGGCAACAGACCGGGTTACCTTTTACAACCCAGCCAATCCAACAATGCCATCGACGTGTTCGATCGGATCACTTTATTGGAACTACGCCGAGCAGTTCACTTGTGTCCGATCTTTAAGACCAGCTTCTCGAGATTAAATCCGGTACCGCGCGGTCAGGCAACGGTAATCCGAT
>NZ_JAGHMH010000030.1 GCF_017741935.1 Rhizobium sp. 16-449-1b
GAAACGTAGGAACTTGACCACCCCAACCACGACAGACGATATCTAAGGCGGGTCACTTCTCGGCGCAAATCCCGGGTCAGCTCTCAGTGCAAATCAACAGTCAAAGTTGATGATTCGCTGCTCAATAGCAAAATATCTTCTCCTTAAGAGTGAAATAATCTAACGAATAGGTGACCGCGCAGAGGAGACAGTGGGCTTGCGTTAGAAAAAATACAGTTTACGGCACGTCAAGCAGAGACGACATCAAGCCAGATATTGTTCATTATCCGTGAAGGAAAACGGGCGCGGGTTTCTTCGAAAGCGCTCGGTTCGCAGAATTGCTTGTGCGACGAGTCGAACAGCAAACACGCATGCAACGTGCTTTCCCTGACCATACCGCATAACATGGAACTACTAAAGCTTGCTTCGCCCCGTCCCGGATGACAAATAGTTCCTACCGCTCTCACTGACGTCGAAGACCAGCTGCGCCCCCATCATCCTTGGCGCGACCAGGCCGGTCTCCAGGAATACCTTTAAGACACCCTTGTCAGGCCGCATCGACCGGTCGTCGAAATCCAGACGGGCCGGAAATGTGAATACCGGCAAAGCGATCTTCGATGATTTCGCGAGCTCAAGGTAGAGCAAAAGCGCACCCAAGTGACGATCACTTTCCGCGCTTTCAGGCTGAGAGTTCGTGGTCCACCATTCGACGCTAAAAGGCTTGTCCTCGGGCTTCACCACAGAAATCGGCGGGCTTTCGCCGCGGTACAAAGTCTTCGCCAAACGCGTTGCATAGCCCGATCGCTGCGCTATCCTCATCTTTTCCCCACCCCGCACCTTGGTGATCCATTCAAGTCTGGACCACGCGTTTAGTGCGTTTGCTCCTCAACTAATGCCAGCCAGCAAAACTAACGCCAATTTTGAATACAATGATAGACCGTCGTGGGCCGTAAATTATGTTACGCCCCATGCCCGAAACCTCCCCCTCCCCGTGATCTCACGGAGACCGAGCTCCACGACAATCCGCCGCGCCGCCTGCTGCGTGACGCCGAGCGTCTCGGCCACCATGCCAGCCGAGACCAATGGCTTTGCCATCACCAGCTCGATCAGCTCCGGCAGTTTCGACGATGTCCGTCGTCCGGCAATCTTTCGCTCCATCATCGTGCGCGCCAGCGCCAGCCGATCGTGCTCCTTCAGGCCGATTTCGGCGGCCGCCAAACCCTGGGCAATGGCCAGCAGCCGTGTGTCGCGATCATGATGCCGGCGCCGATCGACCGGGATAGTTTTCAGGCCAACATTGAGCGCCACCAAGTGGCCGCCAGTTGAGATGCCAAGTTGGCGCAGCAGCGCCGCGGCCAACAGCCGGCCGAGCCATGGCGCGTGCTGCGACACGGACAATTCGTTCCAGGCATCGAGGGCGACGATCGCAGCCAGCACCGGCGGCAGTTCCTGCGCCTGCCGCACGACGTCGCTCCACTCCTGCAGCCGCGCATCCTCGTCCCAGTCGAGATCGTAGACCAGCGCCTTGCTGTCAGCGTCGCGGCCGCTAGCGGCGCCTGCACGGCCGGGGCGTTTCGCTTCCTCGATCGCAGCGTTGGAGCGGGCGAGCACAGCGTCGATCTCGGCGAAGACACTCATGTCCGGATCGGACGCGCTCGCGTCAACGTCGTCACGCTCCCCCTCCCCTCCCCCGGATAGTTCGGCAGCAACCGCATCTGTACCGCCCCCGAGGTCGTCAGCCAATGATGGTCCGAGCCCATGCCCAGCCTGCGCCCGGCGGAGGGTACGAAAGCCCTCGGGGCTGAGGGCCCAGGTTGGCAACTGGCTGGCGATGCGCCGGCGGCTGCGCAGCACGTCGCGGGCAATGGTGAGTTCGTGGGTCGGGGCGCGGACGTCGGCGCCGTGGAGGACGAGGTCCTCGAGATGGACGAACTCGCCGTCGAGCCATAGCGAGGCGCAGGCGTCGGCGAAATTCTGGCGCTCAAGCAGGCCGACGCCGACGTTCGAGCGAGCGATGCGCTCGTCGAGCCGGCATAAGGCGGCTGTCGCGTCGGTGATGGGCTTCAGCAGGCTCTGGAGGGGCAACTTCGCGAGATCGTACGCATTGATTTCATGGTAAATCATTCGTTAAACGAATGCTATAGGACAATTACTGTTCGCTACTACGTATGATGATCCAGGCCACGCCTGGCTATCGATGGTAGTTGATTTCGAGTCGCAAATCATCGAAAGCTAGCCTTCGGCCGCGCCACGGAAACCGCTGTTTTGAGGCAGGAACCGCACGATGGACGTCACGCTTCAACTGACAAGCTACCCCGGGCTTGACGAGCGCATCACCATCCTGAGGGTGGGCGACGAGGTCGATGTCGTTCTCGTCCAGACTGAGCGGTTCAATATCCTGGTCGACACCTTGGCAACCCCTGCCCTGTGCCGGCAAGCGCTCGACCTTCTTGCGGAAAAGATGGGCCGCCGCCCATTGCTGGTGATCAACTCGCATATGGACTGGGATCACTTCTGGGGTAATGCCGCCTTCGACCACAGCGTGCCGATCATCGCTCATGCCGCAGCTGTCAATCGGCTTCGGGATCCAGCGGCACAGCAGCTCCTCGCCGAGAAGAAGCAGGAGCTGCGGTTTCAGGCGGTCGAACTTGTCGCGCCCAACATCACCTTCGATGGCGAGACGATGGCTCTGCATGGCGGTGATCTAACCCTGGAGCTCATTCACACGCCCGGGCACACACCGGATCATATTGCCGTGTGGGTCCCGGAGATCCGCACCTGCCTGGCGGTCGATACCGTCGAACATCCGATTCCGGAAGTCTGGAGCAGCGATCCTGCCGATCTATGCGCCCTCATCACCTCCCTGAAACGGATCCGAGATCTGCAAGCGGACTACGTCGTCCTCGCCCATGGCCAGCGTGCTGACACGGCGGTTGCCGATGCCAACCTGCGCTATTTCGCCTGGCTACGCGATCGTATTGCCGGTCTCGGCGAGATCGATATTGACGTAGTCGACCTGGCCGGCCTGGGAGGGGTGCGGCTGCAAGATCTGGTCGCCGTGCCGGAAGACATGCCGGCGGAGACACGCGCCTTCTATGAAAGGTGCCATCGGTCAAACCTCGCTGCAGTGCTGGCGGCCCACAAAGCCGGGATAGAATTCATCTTGGACGACTCTCATGGCTAAGAAGCTGACCGGGATCGAAGCCCGCGCCGTCGAGCTCGACACCATCGCCGCGGTGTTGCCGATCGAGCGCCGCGATGAGCTTGCCGAGCTCCTGACCGACCAGGACATCGAGACGCTGCGCCATCTCGTCAACGAAGGGATGGGCGACAATACCCTGCGCGCTATCACCTCGGATCTTGCCTACCTCGAAGCCTGGGCCTTGGCGGCAACCGGCAGCCCCCTGCCCTGGCCGGCGCCGGAAGCGCTGCTGCTGAAATTCGTCGCCCATCATCTATGGGATCCGCAACGCCGGGAAGACGATCCAGATCACCGCATGCCGGCCTATGTCGATCACAGCCTTCGAAGCCAGGGGTTCCTTAGGTCCCCGGGTCTACACGCGCCAGCGACCGTGCGCCGGCGGCTGGCCAGCTGGTCGACGCTCACTCACTGGCGCGGCCTTGACGGCGCCTTCACCTCCCCTCCCCTGAAGGCGGCCATTCGCCTCGCCGTGCGCGCGGTCCCTCGAACCCGAAGGCGCAAGAGTGCCAAGGCGGTCACCGCAGATGTGCTCTCCAAGCTGCTGGCGACCTGCGAGACCGGCAGCCTGCGCGATCTGCGCGACCGGGCGATCCTAATGGTGGCCTTTGCCTCCGGCGGTCGCCGGCGCAGCGAGATCGCCGGACTCCGCGTCGAGCAGCTGGCGATCGAGGCGCCGATCGTGCAAAAGGACGGCCCTCCCCTCCCCTCGCTGGCCATTCATCTTAGCCGGACAAAGACGACATCGGGTGAGCAGGGCGAGACCGTCTATCTCACCGGGCGGCCGGTCGAGGCACTCAATGCTTGGATGGCGGCGGCAAAAATCTACAAAGGCAGCGTGTTTCGGGGGATCGGGCGTTGGGGAACGGTGTCGAAGCGGGCGCTCGACCCGCAGTCGATCAACCTCATAATCAAGCAGCGCGTGGAGATGGCAGGGCTGGAGCCTGAGGAGTTCTCCGCGCACGGCTTGCGATCGGGCTATCTGACGGAGGCCGCCAACCGCAGCATTCCGCTGGCCGAGGCCATGGAGCAGTCGCGGCACCGATCGGTGCAGCAGGCGTCGAGCTATTACAACAATGCAACCCGCCGCAGCGGCCGCGCGGCCAGAATGCTCTGAGTCGGAACGCGATGCCTGCACCAACCCTGATGCAGAGTGCAACAGCGACCTTAGCGATACTTCCTCGCTGAGATTTTGGCCGAGTTATAAGGCTTTGGCAGAAACTTATAACGAGTGAGTTGACGTCTGCGCACTGCGTTATAAGGTTTTGGCATAAACTTATAACACAACCATGGTGACGTGTTCGTCAAATGAAAGACCACGCGCTTCGAGAGGGTGGCGGCCGAGCTTGATCAAACCGATGGAGCCGCAGTGCTCGTAAAGGATAGAATGCCAATGTTGAAAGAGATCGACATCAGCTACCGGACGATGTTTGCAGAGCTGGTGCAGCGAACCCATGACGGACAATTCCTCGCGGACTTCCCGCTGGAGGGATGGTTCGTCACGGTTACCGTCAAGGATCGGGACTATTGGTATTTTGATCTCCCTACTCCCGCGGGCAAAGACAAACGAAGCTATGTCGGTCCACATAGCGACGCGGAAATTACGGCGCGCGTGAAGGCCCACAAGGAGATCAAGGATGCGCTCAAGGAGCGGAGACGCATGGTCAGCACGCTGCGCCGTGCTGGGCTTCCCGGTCCCGACGGGTTTGCGGGGGACGTCACGAAAGCCCTCGCTGACGCCGGATTGTTCCGGCTACGAGCAGTCCTGATCGGATCGGTAGCATTCAGCACCTACGCTGGGATAATCGGCGTTCGGCTGCCTTCGTCAGCAATGCAGACTGGCGACGCGGATTTCGCGCAAGACTTCGCGATCTCGGCCGGGGTCGAAGACAGCTTGCCTCCAGTTCTGAAGGTCTTGCAGTCGATCGATCCCAATTTCCGGGCCGTCCCACACCAGGCGGATAAAGCCAAGGTGGTGGCATTCCAGAACGCCAAGGGTTACCGGGTGGAATTTCTGACGGGAAACCGGGGGTCGGATGAATACTCGGGAAAGCCTTCCCCGATGCCTGCACTCGGTGGCGCCTCCGCGGAAAACCTGCGTTTTTTAGACTACCTCATCTACGAGCCCATCCGCACAGTGCTTCTCCACCGGGAGGGCGTGAACGTTCTGGTCCCCGCTCCCGAGCGGTATGCTGTCCATAAGCTGATAGTATCCTCCAGACGACTGACAGACACGCTGGGACGCGTGAAAGCCGACAAAGATCTAACGCAGGCCGCCTTGCTCTTCGAAGGCCTACTAGAGACGCGCCAGAGCGATGCGATCGCTTTCGCGTGGGAGGAAGCATGGGATCGAGGGGATGCATGGAGACAAGCGATCACCAAAAGTCTCGCAAGGTTGCCACCAAAGGGTGTGAAAGCCCTCGGACAAGCAATCGGCCCCTCGATCGTTGACCATATTCTACAGAAAACGGCTGACGGATAACGCGCATTTCTGCCCGGTCCTTGCTAGCGTGTGGCCAGCCATCGCAAGCCGTGCGCGGTCCCGCCGCGAAGATGTTGTGGAGGCGAATCCTAGGGGAAAGCCCCGAGGCCAAGCGGCTAGCTCAACTACATTCTTGGCCGGAGATCGTCTGAATGGTATCAGGAACGCATGTCCTATTCCGCTCAGCCGACTACTTCCGACGGCAGCTTCCATACCGCATTGCATCAGCTGCGATTGACCGCCTCTCTCGTCTGGCGGTTCTGGCCGCAATTGGCGGCGCTCTGGCTGCTCGGTTTCATTGGCAATCTCCTGCTGAATGAAATCGCTGCCATGATCGGGCGCTGGAACTCGCTTGCGGGTTTGTCGGTCCTCGGCTTAGTCGTGCTGTTGAAGCTTGTCGTCATCGTGGCCCTGTTCGAGACGGTTCGGCGTGGTCTTCCGGCGCTGAATGCCGCCTCACACCGAACGGTGGATCAGCCGGATACTTCGACGGAGGCAAAGGCGCCCCCGCCCCGCGGTGATTTCCTCAGCGCTCTGGCGCTGAGCCTTGTCCCCTTTTTCGCCTTCTACACCGCCTGGGGGTTCCTCGGTGATACGGTGAGGGACTATTCCCGCCTGTCGCTCAGCCTATTCATGGCAGGCGAGACTGCCGGCAGCCTGCTCGATGTCTCCGGCGGCACGTGGCTGATCGTACCCGTCGTCGTCGCCTGGGCTGTCAGGCGATTGGCAAAAGCCATGCAAAAGCGTTCGCACGCGCCGATCTGGCCGATCCTCATTGTGGTATGCGAAGCCAACTGGGCGTTCATCGGTCTGTTCGTGCTGTCGGAATGGCAGGATGAGATCAGGGCATGGTTCAGCCATATCCCGGAAACGATCGGCACGCTGATCAGCCAGCTTGCGCCGGTAACAGACGCCCTCGCACAACAGGATGTGCCAATTCCGCCCGAATTCAGGTCGCCGCCGATCGTAACACAGCTCGTCAGCCTGTTCTTCTATGCGCTCTATCCGGTCGTCTGGCTCACGCTCGCAGCGCTCGTCTACGGCTATGACATCGATAGTGAGCGCACACCTGGTAAAGGGCGCCTCGCCGGTGCGGTGTCCCGCTGGCAGGCGTTGCCAAAGTCGGTGCGCGATTTCATTTCGCACTTCGTCGCTGGTACGCTGAAACGCTATCGCGCGCTCGCCGAAGGGATCGGCTTGGCGCTGAATTCGGGTATTGGTCCGATCCTCGTCGCCATTGTCGGCTATCGACTGTTGGATTGGGGCTCCGCCTGGGCATGGTATTGGCTCACCCAGTTCATCGGGCCGCATGACTTGCCGCTGTGGCAGGTCATCGCGCAGACGATTTCACCCTTCATTGGCACACCCAGCGATCCAGGCGACGGCCTACTGATCACGCCGATCAAGATTTGCCTGCTCGCGGCGACGCTGGAAATCGGCTTTGCCCAGGGTCGGGTATGGAGGGGGCGAGTATTGCGCCCCGGCGAGGCGTGATTATCAGTTCAGCGCGAGCGGAAAGCTGATTGCTTGCGGCCGCAGAGGCCCGACGCTCAACCTTACAGCCAGTGCGGGGACCGCCGTGGCAGGAACCACGAACTTTTCTTCGATCAAGGCGGCATGGTCTTGATGAGGCGGATCGAGGGAAGTGATACCGCAGCCTTTCAGGGGCTCGTTGTCCGGTTCCAGATCGCGGCTGATGTCGCTTGATAGAATAACGTCTAGCGGCAGCCAACGGCGCCCCGTCGCATCCACCAGACTGACCTCGCATTGGCCCCAGCCATCATCGATATCGCGAGCGGCTGTTGCGACCATCCGGACGATGACAAGCCGCATCTCGCCGGGAAGACGCAGTTGCGTGTCGCGTCCATCGCCAAGCAGTCTCACCTTCTCGAGGCGCCACGTCGCGCCGGCATAGTTGAGCTGGCCGGATCCCTCCACGACATCGGTCTCTATCCGATGCCTGTAGTCCTCCATGTTACGCCATGTATTGATCGCCACGGCTGCCGTGACCAGAAACGGCAGGCTTGCGAGCGAGAGCCACCATGTCCATCTCGCGCGATCAGACACCATCTTTGCGGATCTCCAGTCTCGCTTGCGGAGCAGCATCATCCGGTTCGAGCGACACGCTGATCTCGTCCTTGAGCTGCGGATCATATTGTTCGGAGAGCACCAGCCTCATGTTGCGTATCTCGTCCTCGGGGAGCTCGAACACGAAAAGACCCGTCGTCGGCAGACCGGGCTGGACGATCTTTGCCGCGAGAATGTTTGGTGCGTCCCCTGCCCGCCGTGATTGGCGGTACATTCGACCGGATGCGCCGATCAGCGTCGCGGCGCGAACCGGCATGGTTTTCTGGAACGCCTGCAATTCCGCAGAGACTACCACCCAGACGCCAGAGCTCTTGAGATCTACCGCCCGTCCGAACTGCGCATAGGCGACATTTTTCGCCTTCAGGACACGATTGACCTTCACGCTGAAACTATCACTCGAAACCGTGTCGCTCTGCCGACCCGCGGTAATGATCGGCCCGGTCAGTTTGGCATAAGGTGGTGTCGTTGCTTGGAGCGCTGCAAGCAGAACCGCTGCTCCAAGAACAGCTGGAATCATGAATGCCGCACGCCTCATGGCTTTTCCTCCGGCGTCTCGCCAGCCAGCGGCAATGCTATTTCCGCAACAGGCCCCGAGGGAAACCAGCCGGGTGCGCTGTAGAGATTGTCCCTTGGCTTGAAGAACTCGCCCTCGACCTGCAGCCTTAGAACGTCGGGCAATGCGATATTCTCCGGAACCTCCCATACCGCGGTCACCGCCTCAGGCATTCGCGGTTGCAGGTCCCACAGTATCGCCCGGTCACGCGTCAGGTAATATTGCGGCTTCGACGTATCGGGCAGATTGGCAGGTTTGATCAGATCGCCATAGAGATTTGAGCTCTGTGCCGACAGGTTTTCCAGCATCATGTTGACAATGATGGCCTTTTTGCCCGGAGATATCTTCGCTCCATTCGGCATCTCTTTGCCCAAAGCGCTTCCGGTGACAGACACTTTCCAACGCCCAGCCTCCACTGGTGTCGCCACGTCGACCTGAGGAACGACATCGGCCTGCCGGCGCTCATATAGCGAGTACCCGAGTGAAATCGAAGCGGCCAGCAGCCCGCCGGCGCCGGCAAGCAACTTGGTTAGCCACGCCTTGCCCGTTTTCGACTTCATTGCTCGTCTCAGTCCGCCCATTTTATCATATCTATTGTAGATAGCGGATTTCGGCTAGCTTTCGACCAAGTTCAACGTTTTTCTATGCCTCCCGTCGCGTGGCCTCCCCGTTCAACGACGTTCTCAACGTAGGCGAATGGCCTTTAGCAGTGACAAGTCGCTCAGCTTGTTATAGCAAGGTGTCATGTCGATCGCTTGCGCCTATGTTTCCCGATTTTATTATTTCCGTGCCTCGGTGCGGAAGCGGGGATGTGCGTAGTTTAGAAAGACGCAATTTCACCCGACCAACCGCTAGTCAACCTGGCGGTTTTTTTATGCGCCCGGTATGACCTCCAGGAGACCAATACCGTGACCAACCCTACTGACGACCTGCGCATAACCAATATCGTCGAACTCTCATCGCCTGCACGCATTATCGATGAGCTACCGCGTGACGAGACTGTCAGCAAGACGGTGCTCGGTGCGCGCAGCGCCATCCACGATATCCTGACCAAGAAGGACGACAGGCTTCTCGTCGTCGTCGGGCCCTGCTCCATCCATGATCCGGTCGCTGCGATCGATTATGCCAAGCGGCTCAAGGAACAGCGCGACCGGCTGCAAGACGACCTTGAGATCGTCATGCGCGTCTACTTCGAAAAGCCGCGGACGACCGTCGGCTGGAAGGGCCTGATCAACGATCCCGGCCTCGACGGCAGTTTCCGGATCGAGCATGGTCTGCGCATCGCCCGCAAGCTGCTGCTCGATGTGAATGACCTGGAGTTGCCGGCGGGCTGCGAGTTCCTCGATACTATCACGCCGCAATACATTGCCGACCTCGTCAGCTGGGGTGCCATCGGCGCGCGTACGACTGAAAGCCAAGTCCACAGGGAGCTCGCCTCCGGCCTATCGTCGGCGATCGGCTTCAAGAACGGCACCACCGGCGATGTCCGTATCGCCCTCGACGCCATCATGGCCGCATCGCAGCCCCATCATTTTCCGGCGGTGACGAAGGACGGTCGCGCAGCGATCGCATCGACAAGCGGCAATGAGGATTGCCACGTCATCCTTCGCGGCGGCAAACAACCGAACTATGATCGCGAAAGCGTGGCGTCGGCAATGACCGCATCCCGCGACGCGAAGCTCGACCCGCGTATCATGATCGATGCCAGCCACGCCAACAGCCGCAAGGATCCCGAGAACCAGCCCGCCGTCCTGGAGGATGTCGCGCAACAACTTGCCGACGGCAATGATGCGATCATCGGCGCAATGGTCGAGAGCAACCTCGTCGGCGGCCGGCAGGACTTGATCCCCGGTAAGAAACTCGTCTACGGCCAGAGCATCACGGACGGCTGCATCGACTGGCCGACGACCGTCAACGCCCTCGAGACATTGGCATCGGGCGTCAAGGCGCGCCGGGCAGCCAACAAGATAAAGTCCTGAACAAACGGCGGAGCGTAGATCTCTGCGCTCCGCCTTGTCTGTCCCCGGCTTACGGCCAGGCTACCTCAAGTCGGCTGGCATCACGGCAATCACCGTCAATACAGCAACCGGGTTCTGATCGTGCCCGGTATCGCGCGGAGTGCCTGTAGGATTTCATCGGGCGCTTCCGACACATCCTCGACCTCAATGACCACATAGCCCGTGTCTCCATGGGTCTGGAGGAACTCGGCGACGATGTTGAGCCCGCGCGTGGAGAAGATTTCGTTGAGCTTGATGAGCGTGCCGGGGCGGTTTTCATGGACGTGGATGAAGCGTGTCCCGTTCGGGCGTTCAGGCAATTGCACCTGCGGAAAGTTGACGGCGCCCATTGTCGAACCAATGTCCGAATACTCAACCAGTTTCCTGGAAACTTCGCCGCCGATGCGCTCCTGCGCTTCCTCGGTGGACCCGCCGATATGGGGTGTCAGTATGACGTTGCTCAACCCCTGAAGCGGTGTTTCAAAACGATCTCCGTTCGACGCCGGCTCCACAGGGAACACATCAACGGCGGCCCCAGCAAGGTGACCTTCCTTCAGAACCTTCGCGAGCGCATCAAGATCGACGACTGTTCCGCGCGAATTGTTGATGAAGATGGCACCCTTCTTCATGCGGCGCAGTTCGACTTCGCCGATCATGTTGTGAGTCGATGCCGTTTCCGGAACATGCATCGTCACATAATCCGAAATTTCGAGGAGCTCTCCAAGCGACGCCATCGATTCCGAATTGCCGCGGCGTAGCCGATCGGAAAGATCGAAATAGCGCACCACCATGCCCATGCTTTCGGCAAGCGCACTGAGCTGCGAGCCGATATTGCCATAGCCGACGATTCCGAGCGTTTTGCCACGCACCTCGCGGCTGCCAACAGCGGATTTTTCCCAGCCGCCTTGATGAGCTGACGCAGAACGCGGGAAGATCTGCCGTGTCAGCATGATGATCTCGCCGATCACAAGTTCCGCGACCGAGCGGGTGTTCGAATAGGGCGCGTTGAAGACAGGTATCCCGCGGCGGCGTGCTGCATCCAGATCGACTTGGTTCGTGCCGACGGAGAAACAGCCAACGGCAATCAGCTTCTTGGCGGACTCGAAGATCTCGTCCGTCAGCTGTGTTCGTGAGCGAATGCCGATGATATGTGCATCGGCGATATGACGCTTGAGATCCTTGTCGTCCAGCGCCTTCGGCAGATGAACCAGGTTGGTGTAGCCACACGCGGCAAAGTATTCAACAGCGCTCTGGCTGATGCCTTCGAGCAGAAGCACCGAAATCCGGTCACGAGAAAGAGAAAGCTGGCGAGTCATGTTAGACCTCTGGTCTCGGATAAAAATTTGCCGCCATCGCCTGGAGACGACCGCAGCGTTCTCGACATGGCTTTGCGACCATCCTGTAAACAGTGCAAGCGCAAAACCCAATTATTCTCCCATCTCTCCGTGAGGAGAGTCGCAATGCGAGGACACTGGAGCATGCTTCAAACGTCCTAATGCTATGTTTTAACACATAAAAGAGCCCCAAAAAACGGCCGTCAAGTTCTACTGACGCGCTTCGGCCGGCCGTACGTCGGCGGTCAGGAAATCAATATTGCCGCGCCGGTCGGTGAGCCGCTTGTCTTTTATCGCGCCGACGCATCGTTTGCCGCCATCTTCGCGGCTCCGGCTGAGCTTTAAGCGGCAGCTAGGTGCTTTTGACTCGGCACATCTCGATCAAAGTCGAGGCAGCCCTGCTGCTGTGCCGCTCCTTGTGGTTCAGAAGGCGAAATTCACGGACCGGCCGGCAAAAATCGACCTCGATCAGTTTGCCGGCCTCGATATGTTGCTGAGCGGCGAGACGGGAAACGGCAGCGACGCACAGGCTGTCATCGAGTGCTGCCAAGATTGCCTCGTTAGATGGCAGCACCATCGCGATCGTCAATTCCTCGACCTTTATACCCATCTCGGTCAGCGCATCTTCGAACACGGAACGGGTTCCCGAACCAATCTCGCGCATCACCCAAGGTGCAGCGACAAGCTCGTCGCTGGGTGGTTTGCCGGAGCGTGCCCAAGGATGCGACGCACTGACGACCACCACAAGCTCGTCTTGCGCAACGACCGAAGCTGCGAGCGCCGGCTCGTCGATGTCACCTTCCACGAAGCCGACATCAGCCTCGCCGGAAATGACCGCATCGGCGACCGTGCGGGTGTTGCCAATCGTTAGTGTGAGGTCAATTCCCGGGTGCGACGCATGGAACCGCATGAGGCGAGAAGGGAGCCAATAGCTGGCGATCGTCTGACTGGCGAACACACTCAATGTTCCACGCCGCATTCCGCCGAGTTCGCTAAGCACAAGCTCGGCTGCGCGCGCTCTCGAAAGCAATGACTTCGCTTCGCCGAGGAAGATCCGCCCCGACTCCGTCAGCTCGATGCGGCGGCCGACGCGGTGAAAAAGCTCGACGCCATAGTGATGCTCGAGGTTCTTGATCGCATTGCTAACGGCAGATGGCGTGAGATTGATCGAGGCCGCGGCCTTGGTCAGATGTTCACGCTCCGCCACCGCGACGAAAATTGCAAGCTGTTCGAAGGTCATGGGAAATCATTCTATTTTCTCGAATGAAATGTAGAAGAATATTCGATGGAAGTCGACGCGATTAGCTGAAAAATCTGCCGGGTAATCATTAGAATTCCAGGTGCCCGATGACCCTCCATAACTGTTACAGCCGTAGTCGCCAGATCGTTCCCGGCTTGCTTGTCTGCATCGCGGTCGCTGCCGCTGCCTATCTGTTCGAGCGACTGGAACATGCCGTATTCGGTGTTGGGCTTCTCGAAGCACTGGTGTTCGCGATCGTGATCGGGATCATCACTCGGACAGCTTTACCCGGAAAAACATCATGGCAGCCGGGCATCAGTTTCAGCTCCAAGACATTGCTCGAGATCGCGATCGTCCTTTTGGGCGCTTCCTTGAGTTTGGGAACACTACGAAGCGCCGGTGCGACGCTGGTCGTCTGCGTGGTGGCGATCGTTGTCATTTCGATCTGCGCCAGCTTTCTTGTTGCGCGGTTTTGCGGACTGTCAAGCCGCCTGGCGCTGCTGATCGCTTGCGGAAACTCGATCTGCGGCAACTCCGCGATTGTCGCCGTTGCTCCGGTCATCGAAGCGGATTCGGACGAAGTTGCCGCCGCGCTGGCCTTTACCGCGGTTCTGGGTGTCGCTTCGGTTCTCATCCTTCCGCTGATGTATTTCTATGCGGGCATGACGGTAACGCAATATGGCGCGTTGGCCGGCTTGACGGTCTATGCCGTGCCGCAGGTGCTCGCCGCGGCGGCGCCTGCCGGCCTGATCGCGGTGCAAACCGGGACATTGATCAAGCTGTTACGCGTCTTGATGCTGGGCCCGGTCATTTTCGTACTTGGAATTATCCGGAAGGACCGCAGTGATTGCGCCCATGCGCAACGCGGTCTCGTTCCGTGGTTCATCATCGGCTTCATCATTGTGGTGATCGCTCGTTCGATGGGGCTCATACCAACTGCGATCATCCCGTTCTTGCTAACGCTATCGAGCGCGTTGACCGTCCTTGCTATGGCGGCGCTGGGTCTTTCGGTCAATATTCGCACCGTTGCGAGCGCAGGCGGACGCGTCATTCTTGCGGCATCCGCTTCGCTGCTGCTTTTGACGGCAATGAGCTATTGCGGCGTTATCACCGTTCTCGCCCGTTGATTACGGGAAAGCGGCTTCAGATGACGCAGCATCCAAGAGCGAAATCCCTACTGGGAGATGCCAACCGGCGAGAGGAGGCCTCTTGCGGCGATGCCTCCTTGTACTTTCGAACGCCAAGATATCTGGGCAGCCGAGCACGCTACACGACTGACGCCACCAGCCTTCAATAGTTGAGCTTGGGATACCAGTCCGCTCCCCGTCCGGCGGGCGTCATATCCAGGATGTTCCAAAGCGGCGCGATATCGACGGCTCCTCTCGGATCTTGTCCGGGATCGGCCGCTTCGAAGGGCATCTCGCCATTGTAAAACACGCGGACCTCACCTCCCGCTTTTTGGTAGACTGTGAACCCCGGATATTCGTATCCCTTGTCATCGAGCAGACCGAGGTCCCGGGCGTAGTCGTCACCGACCGTTTGAACGAAATCGAGATCGCGCCAGCCGCGCTCGATGGCAAAGGCCCGTTGACGCGCTACTGGGCTTCGCCCGAGGATCTTGAACGCAACCCGCTGTTTGACGTCGGTTCCGTTCCCGTTCACCCCGCCAAGAAAATTCGTGCACATCGGGCAGGGCCGCTCACGTTGAGGGCCAAACATCCAGAAGTAGGTCACCAGCGTGTCGTGAGATCCGAATAGGTCGGCAAGACCGACGTCGCTGCCGTTCTCATCCTTGAAACGATAGTCCTTCTCGATGACAGGACCGGCGGGCAGGCGCCGCCGCTGCTCGGCGAGCCGCGTGAGATGGCGTCTGACCTCGATTTCCTCCGCAAGCAGGGCCGCGCGTGCTTCGGCATACTCCGCGCTTTCGTTCTCGAACCGAGACACGCGCTTCGCTGCCAGATCCTTGGCAGGTTTCAACTCGTTCATATCCATGTGTTCGCTCCCTTTAATCATCGCGATCATCTCGCGCTCAAGTCAGCCTTGAGGCGGCTCGGCCAGAACGATCCGGTTGTTTTCCTCATCGAAGAAATTCGCAACGGCGCCGAAAGCCCCACGAGCCTCTGTCTCGGGCAAGATGCCGTGCGCCGACAGACGTTCTTTTTCGGCATCGAGATCGGGCACGACGATCGTCATGACGGCGTTTCCGGCGCGCGCATCATCGCACCAAAGCTGGAGCCCGCCCGTCGCACTCATGTTTCGCCATTGCGCCATGTCTGGAAGCGGCCTGTCATCCGCAGGTCGACCTATGAAGCGTTGGTACCAAACCAGCGCTGCCTCAAGGTCGCTCACCACCGCGGTTGCATAGATTCCCTGAACATTCATGGGCGATGCCATTGTGGTTCTCCTCACTCGCTTCGTCTTGAAGACGTTGGAGGTCGTCCAGTTCCGACATTGCACTCCGTTTTTTTTTGCTGAAATACCCTGGCGTACGCAAATGAAAATCGGCGGACAACAATGCCCGCCGATAAAATGCCTGAAGCTTGAGATTTTCCTGCAAGTGCGAACGTCAGTCTGCCCGGAGACAGAGAGGCGCTGAAGCCGTTACTTAAGGCGGGTGCCGACTTTCTCGATCGCCTTGTTGGCGCACGCTTCGTCCAGATTGCCACCCGGCGCGCCGGCAACGCCAATCGCGCCGATCGTATCCTTTCCGACTTTGATCGGAACGCCACCGGCTAAAACGAGGAAGCCAGGAATGTCCGCGAGGCCGGCCGCGCCAGGGTTCTTGGCTACGTTGTCAGCCATCGCGCTTGTGGCATTTCGCGACGATGCCGATGTGAACGCCTTTTCCCTGGACGCATTGGCGGTATGCGCGCCGGCATTTTCGGCACGCACCAATGCGAGGAGAATGCCGGAGCGGTCAGTCACAGCCGCCGAGACATTGTAGCCATCGTCGGCGCATGCCGACACAGCCGCCTGGGCGATATCAACTGCAAGCGTGGTTGCAAGGCTGGTTTGCTGCACGGTGTCTTTTGCAAACGATGGAGCGGTAAGAAGCGCGCTAGCGGTGAGGGCAAGCAGGAGGATCTTCATTCTGGCAACCTTCTTTCTGTTGTTGATGGATGCCAGTTTATAGAGATGTGCGATGGGATGAATTCGCGCCGTCACCGAGCGGGATCGGTAGAACTACCGATGCGCCATAAGCCAGATGCGCGTCTGCTCGGCGACCGCGGGCGTTCCCAGTTTGGTCGCGATGCTCGCCCGATGACTGTCGACGGTTCGCACAGACACATCGAGTGCGAACGCAATGTCTTTGCTTCCAAACCCCTTCGAAACCAACTCGATCACCTCCCGTTCCCGCGCGGTAAGATGGTAGAGCAATCGACTGTTCTCGTGACGAACGAGAAGATCATCAAGTGCAGACTCGCACATCGCTATGGTTTCCATCAACACATGTTCATCGACCGGCTTGGCGAGAAAGTCGACGACGCCCGCCTTGAAGGCGCGTCGGCATGCCTCGACATCACCGTGGCCTGTGATCATGATGGCTGGCCAGCGGATACCGAGATCTTCGAGCTTCTTCAGGAGTTGCAAGCCACTGATGGCAGGCATCCTCAGATCGAGGAGCATGATGCCGGGCTTTGCTTTTTCCACGTGGGCGAGTAGGTGGGTCGCATCCGGGAAAGCCGTGACCTCTTTTCCGTATGTGGCAAGCAAAAGGGTCATCGCCTCTCGCACCGCGAGATCGTCATCGACAAGGTAGATCACGAGAGCTCTCCCAGCGGCAGTCGTATGATGAAAGTGGCGCCATTGTCGTTGTGCGCTTCCAGGCTGCCATCCATGCGCTCGATCAGCCTGGACGACAACGGCAGACCAAGACCCATTCCGTCTGCCTTCGTCGTGAAGAACGGTTCAAATATCCGATGGAGCGAGCCGGTCTCGATACCGGGCCCGTTATCCGCGACGAGGATAGCAACGCCGTCCCGTTCTCGCCGAGCCTCCAGAGTGATGAGGGGCGATGAGCAGCCGGCGACCGCATCCGCAGCGTTTCGCACGAGGTTGTGAATGACCTGCTGGAACGAAACGACATCGATCGGCACGGCGGGCAGCCCCAAGGGAACGATCATGTCGACGGCGACACCTCTTGCTTTGATATCCCCCTCAATGAGGCGCATGGCTTCGGCAATCGCCTCGCTGAGGGGGACCATTCGGATGTCAGCCGGCGCACCTGAAATATAGGCACGCATGCGCCCCAGGATATCGCCGGCGCGTTTTGCTTCACGAATGTTGGCGTCGAGCGCCTTTTCCAGGATATCCTGGCGTCCCATGTTAAGGGCGCGCCTTGCAGCCTGACTTTGGCTCAGCATTGCCGCCACTGGCTGGGCGAGTTCATGGGCAATGCCGGATGCCATCTCCCCCAAGGCGTTCACTCGTCCGGCATGGGCGAGCGTTGCTTCCTGTTTCAGCAAAGCCGCCCGCTTTTCCTGGCGACGGCGCTCCGCCTGCGTTTCCTGATAGGACACAGCCAACCAGGTGATGGCTGCCAAGCCGGCGATCAGCGGGATGGCCAATCGGAGTGGAACGAGTTCGCCGACACCGAATTTTCGGCGGATCTCCATCTCGAGTGGTTGGGTGTGACTAGTCATGATGATGCTGGCCGTGGCAGCAAGGATTGCGCTCTGCGTGGCGCCATGCAGTGCCAGCGTCTCGTTGTTCAGCGTAAGCTTGGTTGAATAGTCTTGAGGCGTCTTGTCGCCATCAAGCAATGCGTTCGCGTCGATGCGCAGACGCAGGATACGGCCGGGTTCAACCAGCTTGAAGAGATCGTAGGCATGTTCACCGACCACGGCACGCGCAGCAATATCGCCGACATTGGAAAGCTTTGGCAACTCATCGAGCAGACGCATGTCTTTTGCCTCGGCCCCACCGGCTTGGCCATACCGAACCATTCTCGCGGCGCCGGCATCGAGACGGAACGTGGCGATATCGACGATACGAGGATATCGCGTCAGGATATTTTCCGAGAGCCCCTGAATGCTTGGCGACGGCTCCGCCGGCGACATTCGAACAACCGCTCCGAGTGCGCTCAGGTGCGCGTCGTGCTGAGCCAATCTCTCGGCAAGAAGCGTCTCGGTAGCACTCGCTTTGTCCGAAAGTTCTTGCACGCCCGACCTATATTCGAACGCTGCTAACGCCAAGACCGACAGCGAGCTTATCGCGATCCATATTATCGCGGCCTTGGCGAGGGAGTGCTTTTCGTTCAGAAAACGTCTCATGACATAGGACGTCGTGAGACATCCACCCGTGTTTGATTGTTCGAGCATCAAAGCAATACTCATCAGGCGAGAAACGGCAATCGGTAATCCTACCGGAGTAGTGAGTGAACCGTTTCCGGACAAAACGCGTGAGATCGGCATACAGGAGTTACCTGGAAAGCGGAGCAGTGGAGAGTTCAGCAGTACAGCCGATGCCGCTTATGCATGAGTTTTACTAATTAAAATCAATATCTTAATAAAAATCGCGTAAGCATAATTATGGAACAATCGTATTTCTGCAGATGCTTGAAACCTGCTCTAACTGTTGATTGCGCCGCTTCAATACTCTCCGACTACCGCAATCAGACTGCGTCAGATCTTCATTGACGTGAACCCTTTCGGTAGAATGCGCCGCACACGCGCGAGAGCGCCCTCACGAATCCAACGCAGTCTTGCGAGGCCGACGATGCGTCGTCATATCGTACACTCCTGTTCGACGTGATCCGCATCATAGAGATGCATTTGATGCAAGCATGCCTTTCGGGCGGCTCCTAGCTGCCCGATGAACCACCCGTTCATGTAGGCTTCATCGAGCGGTTGCTACCGTGGGTTCATCGACAACAGCAATGAATCAGCGGGACAAGTTAATCATGCAGCACCCTGCCGCTCCAACGGCCGGCCGAGATCCGCGCCTTGATTTCTTCCGTGGCCTGGCCTTGGTGATGATCTTCATTAACCACGTGCCCGGCAACATGATGGAAGGCGTCACGTCGAAGAACTTCGGTTTTTCGGATGCGGCTGAGGCTTTCGTGCTGATGTCCGGCATGTCCGCCGGTCTTGCCTACTCAAACGCCTATGCTCGCGATCGCATTCACGCGGTTGCCCGTATCCTGCGTCGCGCAGGCCGGCTTTACAGCGTTCATTTGCTGACCACGGCGCTGGCCGTCATCGTTTTGATGGCGGGTCATAACTTCCTCGGCACGACCGCGCTTTCGGAACGCGTCAACATGGTGTCTTACCTGGAAGCGCCATGGACGACAGCGCTCGGCGTGCTCGGGATGACGCATCAGCTGGGCTATTTCAACATCCTTCCGCTTTACATGCTGCTGCTCGCGGCAACGCCTGGCTTCCTCGCTCTCGCGTCGCGAAGCCGCGCTCTGCTTCTGGCGGTGTCGGTATCGATCTGGGCGATCGCGGGGTGGAACAATATCAACCTCCCCAACTTCCCAACTGACGGGACCTGGTTCCTCAATCCGTTTTCCTGGCAGCTGATCTACTGCATCGGCTTGTGCGCCGGCATTTCCGCCAAGAAGGCCGAGACCTTTATCGGCTACAGCCCGACTCTAATGGCTGTCGCGATCGCCTATCTCGGCTTCGCGATGTTCGTGGTCCAGGGCCAGCACTATGATCTGACGGCGTGGGGCGATCATCCGGCGCTTCTGGTCGGCTTCGAAAAGGGCATCTTGCCGCTGCCGCGACTGATGCACATTCTCGCGCTGGCCTATGTGGTCTCGCAGATTGCCGTGTTCCGCACCATCGCGGGCAGCGCCAAGCTTGATGTCGTGTCGTTGCTTGGAAAGCAGGGCCTTGCGGTCTTTGCCTGGGGTTCGCTGGTCTGCATCTCGCTGCAGGTGCTGAGGGAGGCCTATGCGTTCTCGCCTGCGGTCGATATCGCAACGCTGATTGCGGGTCTCGCTATTCAGTATGGGGTAGCTCTACGCTTGCAGTCTAATAAATTGGCGCTCCGAAACAGCCCTCAGATCGCTTAAAAGCAGACGGTTTTACCGAAAAAGCGAGGCCGAGATGGCTACACCGACGGAGGTCGAACGACATTCTTCAATTGCTGGTTTGATGCCAGCGGCCGTTTCGTTTCGATAAACTGACAAGCCCTGCCGCGAGTGAGCAGCTGCGCGGAGCTTCAGGATTACCTCGCGCTTGGGCGGAATGGCCAGGCGCCGGTGATGCTTCCGGTCACCACCAACCTTTTATGGAGATTGCCGATCTGGAAAGACGAGGCGGCACGGCCAATAAATCTTCGTGCCGATCGATCAAAGCGAGGTTCAAAGAGGAGTGTGGTCGTTCATCGAGATGCTCACGACGCCGAACTGTTCCGTCCATATACCCGAAGTGAAATCCAGCATCCGATAAGGGCAGCCGTTGCAGACACGATGGATCCCCAACCGAGATCAGCCAGTGTAAGGGCCGTGGACCAGTTCCTCAACGTTGCCTGATTGGTCAGGTCGTAGGTCGCATAGGCCGTAAAACCGAGAATTGCCCCATGGAGTGCAGCCGATCGCGGCGAACCTCTTTCCAATCCGGGCTTGACTGCCAGAAACGTCAGCCCAACGACATAAAGCAGATAGAAGGCAACAGCTGGCGCAAGCCTGAAGTCTTCAATCAGCATATCACCCATGACCGGACGATAGAGCGTGCTTGCCATAACGCTCAACCAGACGAAGTCGATCGCGACAAAGATGGGCAGCGTCACAACATAGGCTACGAGAACAAGTTTCATGCCAACCTCCCTAATCGCTTGGACCCGCGCGTCTAGTCTAGTTGATCCGGGTCCAATCAACGCCCTTGCATAGCAGCCAGCCTCCGATGCTCTTTCAGAAAGTCCCGTCGGAGTGCGAAGGACGGTGGATCGCCGACCCTCCGCGCCCCAAGAAACGAGCCGATCGTCAGCTCGCTGGAAGGATGGCGATGTCACGCACCTCCGTGTCCAGCCCCTCGATGGCGCCGACTTCAGTCGCCGCGCCAGTTTCCAGGTTCACGGTGTAGAGCATCTTGCTCGCAACCAGATAGGCCGTGTTCTTGCCGTCTTCCGTTCCCTGAATATCGAAGGCATAAGCTGCGGGACCGTCCTTGATGCCGAGCTTTCCAATCGCCTTCAACGTGCCGTCGTTTGGCTTGGTCTGCTGGATCAGTGCGCCGATCGTCGCGTCGATGTTGTACATCGCCGTCTTCTCGGGCTTGCCGAAGGAATTGGTGTAGGCAGCAGCGGCGATGTTTGGCGTTTCACCCTTGTGCATGTCGCCATCCTCATAGGCCAGGACGCCGTCCACCGTCACCGCACCCGTGTCGGGATGGACCCGATGGTTGGTCGTTCCGGTCATGAAGCGCAGACGGTCGGCCATCGGATTGAAGTCGACGACGACAGGCGCTTCGGTAAGAGAGAGCATCTTGTCCATCTTGGCGACCTCGCTTGCAGCTCCGGTTTCGAGACTGATCGAGACGATGCGATGATCAGCCGTGACGCCGGTGACGGTCTTGGTGCCCGGGCGAAAATCGATGCCGATGAGCTTGTCGACACCGGTGACCTCCATCGTCTTGGAGACCGCAGGCTTTGCCGTGTCGAACATGACGAGCGTTTTGTCACCAGTCAGACCGAGCACCGGTGCGGCGAAAGCTGCGCTCGCGGTGATCGCGAATACGGAGGAGGTGATCAGTGCGGCACGAATGATTGACATGTCTTTCTCCCGTTTGGTTGCTTTACTGGGCGGCCCGAGGCTGGTTCGAAACGCTCCCATCATCACGACACGGCAGCAGGGCCATTTGGATGCAGGCTGCCAAAAAAACCTTCTCGGCACGCATCCATTCCAGCTCATCGTGGGTATAGGCATTCAGTGGCGACCGTGGTCACCACCGAGATGGGGGACCTTGTGTATGTTGATGGGCTTCAAGCCGGATGATCTTGGGGGCGCGCTCGCAGCATGCGCCAAGGGCGATCGCAACGCCTTGCGTAGCATCTACGATCAGGAGGCGGGCCGACTTGTCGCCGTTGCCGAACGCATCGTGCGGCGGCGCGACCTTGCCGAGGAGGTCGTCCAGGAAGCCTTCATCCGAATCTGGACCCATGCCCACCAATACAAGCAGGATTGTGGTTCAGCCCGCGGCTGGATTTACGCGATCGTCCGGAACAGGGCTCTCAATCTCCTGCGTGACGGCAAGCGCGAGATTACGGTGGACGACGTCGGCATGCTCCGCGATGGAGAAGACGCCAACGAACTGATCGCCGCCTGGCAGTCCCTAGACCGCAGTTCGCGTCTATATGAGTGCCTCGGCGCCCTCGACGAAACAAAGCGGCGCGGCATTCTGATGGCCTATGTCAACGGCTACACGCACGGGGAAATCGCCGGACGGCTGCGGATGCCGCTAGGCACAGTCAAGTCATGGATCAGACGCGGGCTGACCGCACTCCGGGAGTGCATGGCATGAGATACGAGCACGCGGATATTCTATGGATCGCCGACGAATACGTACTGGGCCTGCTTGACCCTAGGGAGATGGCAGAGATCGAGAAGGCGATGGACAGTGACGTAGAACTTCGGGCAGCCGTGGCAGCCAGCCGTGATCGCCTCCTACCGCTCGACCTAGCGCTCGAACCCGTCGCCATCGATCAAGCACTCTGGCAGCGCATCGAAACCGCCCTACCCGATCATCAGCATACAGCAACGCCGCAGGAAAGACGGTCATCGAACGACAACCGCGTAGGCATATGGCGAAACACTGCAGTAGGGGCGATCGCCGCAACCATTCTGCTTGCCGTTGGACTGGCGTTCAGTTTGATGCGAACCGTGGAGCCGATTGTTGTCGCAGTCCTTGTCAGCGAGACCGGCGAAGTCCAGGCGATCGTCGAGGATTTCGGCAACGAGAACGCCGCTGTCCGCCTCCTTGCCGATTTCGACGTGCCAAACGACAAGACCATCCAGGTCTGGACTTTGCCGTCACGGGAAATGGGTCCTGTATCCCTCGGGCTGCTGAAGGGTGTGCATTCGGCTCGCCTTTCCGGTCCTGAACTCCCGAAGCCTCACCTCGATCAGCTATACGAACTGACGCTTGAACAGGCTGGCGGGTCGCCGACAGGGCGCCCGACGGGTCCGATCCTGGCAAAGGGCTTGGCAAAGCTACCCCGATAGTGATGAACCGTTAGAGGTTACGTGTCTGCATCAGTTTCGTTCCGTTTGGACAGCTTGCCGATTTCGAGCAGATTGCTGGTTTCCTGATGAAGCAAGTCTTTTAGGATGAATGGAGGGACGTGGAGCGCTCCAATCTACGGACAGCCGCCGACGCCACCCGAACCCAAGTTCAAGTGTATCGCACTCGTGGCACCAAGGGCGTGAATACACAGAGACTTGTAGATTTATTGCTTCGATAGCTGCTCATCCGCCATGCCGCACTGAACGGCTATCGCAATGTTGCGTGCGGCAACGCAGAAGACGGTGTACCAACCGCGAACTTTGGAACCACTCTCGCGGGCACGCCAAGATAGAAGCCCATCTAATTTCTTGGCTGCGAGGCAATGAAGGACGTCATTGCCTCATACCAGCAATCGATCATGCCAACTCGCGTTGGCGACGCGCAGGCGACGAAAACTCCATCGCTGCCTGCACCCCGGCCGTCAAAGTACCTTATCCAGAGTGATAGGCAGGTCGCGCACCCGGATGCCGGTTGCGTTGTAAACGGCGTTGGCAATGGCCGCCCCGACCCCGGTAATGCCTATCTCGCCAATACCGCGCGCACCCATCGGCGCCTGCGGATCGGGTGTGTTGGTGTAGAGGATGTCGATCTTTGGGACGTCCATCTGCACCGGCACATGATATTCGGCAAGCGATGCGTTCACGACCCGACCGGTGCGCTCGTCGAAATTGGTTTCCTCGGTGAGCGCCAGGCCGATGCCCATGACAATGCCGCCCTTGAACTGGCTGGTTGCCGTCTTGGCGTTCAGTATCTGGCCGGCGTCGAAGGAACCGAGAAAACGCGACACGCGGATTTCGCCCGTCAGGTCGCTGACCCTGACCTCACAGAACTGGGCGCCGTAAGAGTGCATGGAGAAGGCCTCCATCTCCGCCGGCGGCGGTGCCTCGGCCTGGCAGACCAGTTCATCGCGGCCGGAGCGGCTAAGAATGGACTTGTAGCTCTCGAACCGGCCAGGATCGTCGCGATGACCGAGACCACCATCGCGTGGCTCGACATCGATGAGCGATAGTCCGGCCAGAGGCGAGTCGTTGCCGGCGAGCTTGATCAACTCCTCAATAAAGACTTCCGTCGCCGCGATCACCGCACCGCCTATCGATGCGGTCTGGGTCGATCCACCGGCAATCACCCCGCGCGGCAGGCTGCTGTCGCCATATTCGAAGGTGACGTCTTCCATCGGCACCCCGAGGCGGGCTGCAATATGCTGAGCCTGGGCCGTCGCCGTACCCATGCCCATGTCGTGCACCGCAGTCGAGACGGTTACGTGACCTTCCGACGTCAGCCTGATCTTTACCGCGCCACCGGGGAAGCGATGGTAGGGATAGGTCGCGGTGGCGCAGCCCATGCCGATCAGCCATTCGCCCTCGCGTTTCTGCCGCGGCGTCCGGCTGCGGTTCCGCCAGCCGAAACGCTCGGCGCCCTGTTCATAGGCTTCGATAAGGTAGCGTGACGAAAACGGCTTGCCGGTGGTCGGGTCCTTTTCCGGCTCGATCCGGAGACGCAATTCGATCGGGTCGAGGTCGAGTTTTTCCGCCAGCTCGTCGAGCGCACATTCAAGCGCGAAGGTCCCGACGGACTCACCGGGCGCGCGCATAAAGGTGTTGGCGAGCATGTCCATGTCGACGACATCCTGCGCGAGCTTGAATGTTTTGGCCGCGTAGAGATGGCGAGCCGGGAAGGTGAACTGTTCCGGGCAGGAATTGTGCAGTGTCATGGCCGCGGTGCCGGTATGGATCAGTGCATCCAGCGTACCATCGGCCCGAGCGCCGAGTGCAACCCGTTGCTCCGTCACCGTCCGACCGCCAACGATGCGGAACACGCCTTCGCGTGAGAGCATGATGCGCACCGGCCGCTCGGCGAGTTTGGAGGCTGCGATGGCAAGGATCTGATGATCCCACAGACATTTGCCGCCGAAACCGCCACCGACATAGGGTGAGGTCACGCGCACTTTGCCGGGTTCCAGGCCGAAAATGTCGCCGAGTTGGCCGGCAGTCAGATCAATCAACTGGCTGGCATCATGCAAGTGCAGCGCGTCGCCCTTCCAGGCCACCGTCGCCGCATGCAGTTCGATGGCATTGTGGTTGTGCCGCGGGGTCCGATAGGTCAGATCGACCTTGACCTCGGCATTGGCGAGCGCTTTTTCGGCATCGCCGATCTCCAGCACTGGCGGCTGACCAAGCAGCGTTTCCAACTGCCGCGGCGTTTGTTTCGCCTCATCGAACGAAGTCACGGCAGGCAGGCTTGCGTAGCTCGCCTTGATCAGCAAGGCCGCATAATCCGCCTGCTCCTGCGTTTCGGCCAAAACGAGGGCTATGGGCTGGCCATTCCAGTGGATCTCGTCATTCTGCATCACCGGCAGGTCGCTGGCGCCGGCAGCCGTCGGAGAAGACATCATCAGCGACGGCGCCTTCATGCGCGGCGCATTGTGATAGGTCATGACGAGAATGACGCCCGGCGCCGCTTCCGCAGCCGCCACGTCGAGCTTCGTGATTTTTCCGCGCGCGATGCTGCTGAAGGCGAGTGCCGCATAGCTGATGTTTTCATAGGCAAACTCGGCGGCAAAACGCGCTTTGCCCTGCACTTTCAGCGGGCCGTCGACGCGCGAGACGGGCTGTCCGAGAGCACCATGTTTGCGCAGCATCGGATCGGGCGTGATGGCAGGCTGCCAGCGGCCGGGCTTGTTGTTCTCGGCTTCAGGTTGGACGCTCATGCGTTGTCTCCCTTCAATTCGTCAAGCACGGCGACTATCGTGCGTTTCGCCAATTCGATCTTGAACCCATTTTCGCTGAGAGCGACGGCATCGGCGAGTTCGGCTTCAGCGGCAGCGCGGAAGCCTTCCGTGCCGGCCACCTGCCCCTTCAGCGCAGCTTCCGCCTTCATGGCTCGCCATGGCCTGTGGGCAACGCCGCCGAGCGCGAGGCGCACGTCACGCACCTTGCCCCCTTCGTCGATGTCGAGCGCAGCCGCGACAGATATGAGCGCGAAGGCATAGCTCGCGCGATCGCGAACCTTTCGGTAGGTCGAGCGGCGTGCAAAGCCGAGCGGTGGGATTTCGATAGCCGTGATCAGTTCATCAGGCTGCAGTTCCGTCTCGATCTCGGGACGATCGCCCGGCAGGCGGTGCAGTTCGGCCAGCGGCATGCTGCTGCCGCCGGCTGGTCCCTGCAGATGAACCACCGCATCAAGCGCGACGAGAGCGACGCACATGTCCGACGGATGTGTGGCGACACAGCTATCGGATGCACCGAGAATAGCGTGGTAGCGATTGAACCCTTCCAGCGCGTCGCATCCAGCCTGTGGCTGGCGTTTGTTGCAGCGCGCAGCATTGTCGTAAAAATAGCGACAGCGGGTGCGTTGCAGAATATTGCCGCCGACCGTCGCTACGTTACGGATTTGCGCGCTTGCGCCCGCCAGGATGGAGCGCGACAGCAACGGGAAATCGGACCGAACCGCAGGATGCGCGGCGAGCGCCGTGTTTTTCGCGGCTGCGCCGATCAGGAGACTGCCGTCCGCACGCTGTTCGATATTGCCGGGAAGGTGTGTGACATCGACGAGCATCTCCGGCTGTTCGACCGTTTCACGCATCAGATCGACGAGATTGGTGCCGCCACCAAGGTATTTCGCGGCCGGACCGGCCTTCTTCATGGTGATCGCGGAAACGGCGTCCGACGCCTGCTGATAGGAAAAGATATTCATGCCCACACCCTTTCCTCGGTCGGAGCAGCCGTCTGGTGGGCCAACGCTTCTGAGATTGCTTCGACAATGCCGTTGTAGGCGCCGCATCGACAGAGATTGCCGCTCATGCGCTCGCGGATTTCACGCTCGTCGATCGGGATAGCGGCGGCGGCGAGATCGCCGGTAACGACGCTCGGGATGTTGCGTTGAATTTCGCCGGCCATCCCGATGGCGGAACAGAGTTGCCCCGGTGTGCAATAGCCGCATTGAAAGCCGTCGTGTTCGATAAAGGCTTGCTGCAGCGGATGGAGATTGCCATTGGCGGCAAGCCCTTCGACCGTGGTGATGCTGCGACCCTGATACTGAACCGCCAGTGCCAGACAGGAATTGATGCGTTCGCCATCCACCAACACGGTGCAGGCGCCGCATGCTCCTTGATCGCAACCCTTCTTGGTCCCCATCAAACCCAGATAATTGCGCATGAGATCGAGCAACGAGGTGCGGATGTCCGCCTCGACCTCGATATCGTCTCCATTGATGATAAAATGCATGAGACATCTCCTTTGACTGAAGAGCATTGGCGCTTGAAAAGCATTGGCAATGGTGAGCCGCAGGAATGAAACGGATGTCTGCGGCCATTTGATCCTCCGCGAGAGGAGAATTTTGCGGTTTCGAGCAACGCGCCCGCCCACCGGATGGAATTCGCTCAAGCCCGCATCAGTGCGGCTTGGCGACAAGCGGCGACATCCGCGACCACCGAAAGCGCCAGCGAATGGGCGTCACGGGCACGGCCGAACAGGCCGATCGGCGCCTTGATCCGGTCGATCGCCTCCTGCGAATGTCCCCGTTCTCGAAGCCGCTCCATCCTCTTCTCGTGGGTTCGGCTGCTGCCCAAAGCGCCCAAATAAAACGGCTGGCCACGAAGGGCGGCTTCGAGGATCCGCATTTCAAGATCCAGATCATGCTGTAGAAGCGCAACGGCAGTGTCGGCGTCGATCAGCGTGACGTCGGTCGGCTCGCCGGCGGCCGCATCATATTGAAGGACATCGTAACCTGCCGCCCGCGCTACCTTCGCGGCGATCTCGACCTCCAGCGTGCGGCCTGAAAGGAGAACTCGGACAGCGGGGCGGTAAAATGTCAGAAAAGCCTCACCATCCCAACCCGTGTCAGCCTTTCCTGAAACGAAGGAAAGCGATTGGTTGCTCGGACTATAAGCCAAGCCAACATCTCGCCGGCAGCCCAAGCCTTCGATCACATTTCGGATCGGTCGGATGTCTCGCACAACGTGAACGGCAACGGTGACCCCGCCTCCACATGGCAAGACAATATCGAAGAACCGGGAGCCCTCGCCCAGCATGACGAGCCGATCACACCCTTTGGATATCGCCTGCAAGGCCTCGGCAGCAACAGCCGCCTCGGTACAGCCGCCGGAGACGTAACCGCAGTACAAGCCGTCATCGGCCACCACCATATGAGCGCCCAGAGCACGTGACGAACCGCCGCGAATTTCGACGAGCGTGCAGAACGCAACTTGTCGGCCCGCGAGCGTTGCCTTTACCGCGAAATCGAGAACCTCGCGCATGGAATCCGTCGAGAACGCTTTGGCCGGCACTGGCGATATCTTGCTGCCGGAAGGTCGCTCAAGCTGTGGTGGCAGATCGTTTGGCCGCCCGGGAAACGCCTTTCGACTTTCTGGGTTATGATCCCCTCGGTGTGTCGATATCATAATCAAACGCTCCCACCGATCGCAGCGTGCCTAGCCTCACACGTCGTGAAGACCTGGAATTCGCGAGCATCAAAGGTTGACTCCGCAACCCGTGCCACCAGTTTGGGCATGACATCCATCCCAATCCTCACTAGAAATTGGATGGCACTCCGACACAAACGGAGGAGCCTCCGTTTATAGGTAGTGGCTGGCGAAGTTTCGTCAAGCCCCGTCGTGGGGTGGGAAATTGTTACCGAAAGAGGACGCATCGCAAGCGCAGGAACAGCCGCGGTTACGTGCTGACGCACAGCGCAATCGCGCTAAGCTAGTCGAGGTTGCGTCGCAAGCCTTTGCTGAACGCGGCGCGGATGCCTCGCTTGAAGAGATTGCCCGGCAGGCAGGCGTCGGCATTGGTACGCTTTATCGACACTTTCCGACCCGCGAACATCTCGTCGAGATAGTCTATCGGCGCGAACTCGAATTGCTAGCTGGCGCTGCGGTCGAACTCTTGGCCGAAAAGGCACCCGATATTGCGCTCGATGAGTGGATGCACCGTTTCGTCAGCTACATGGCGGCAAAGCGCGGTATGGCCAGCAGCCTGAAGCTGCTGTTCACCTCAAACGCCGCTCTCTTTACGGAGGGAACGACGCGCATGACAGCCGCCTTCGACAAGCTTCTTCGTGCGGCGATAGAGGCGGGTACGGTGAAAGACGATCTCGTAGCGGGCGACGTTCTTTACACGCTGTTCGGCATCTACTCGATCCCGGACACGCCCGACTGGCGCGAACGGGCGCACAGGATCGTGCGCCTGATCATGGACGGTTTGCGAGAACATACCCCACGCAGTACCTAGCAGATGGACAGTCTGGTGCCTCTTGGCTGTCGCACTGACCGCCATTTGCTTTTGGCCTCGCTGCTCTACCTCCATCGACAGAGACAGTGGAGGAAGCACCAGTGCGTAAGTCGATCATATTCTTTGCATTTGCCGTGTTCGCGATACCCGCGGGAGCGATGGCGCAATCAGCCGAGCTTGAGGATACCTGCAAGTCCGTGGCCAAGAGCTTCTTCATGTCCGATCAGCTCGCCATCGGCACGGTCCAGTCCTTTCCCGAGTTGAAGCCGCCTGGTGTCCGCATGTCCTACTCGACGCGCCAGGGTACGGCGCCGGCCGAGATGACCGATATTTTCGAATGCGAATTCGACAAGGCGGACAAGCCGCACAACCTGGCGCGCTTCTGCGTATCCAGCACCTGCTATTCACCGACCGTCGACGACGGGGATCGCAAGCGCCGCTTCGAGGAGATGCGCATCCTCCTCAGCCGCGCTGAGAAATAGGATCGCGCCGTGCTTGACTTGATGCCGATCGCCCCCGGCTGGCCGGAGATCGCCCTTCGTATCGGGGCGACCCTGCTGGCCGGCATCTTGATTGGCGCGAACAGGGAACAAGGCGGTCACGCCGCCGGGCTGCGCACGACGACCCTTGTCGGGCTCGCGGCCTGCATCTCGATGATCCAGGCCAACATGCTGTTGGCCACGAGCCAAAGCGCCAACGGCTCGATGGATATCCTGCGCTTTCCGCTCGGAATATTGACGGGCGTCGGCTTTATCGGCGGCGGCGCAATTCTGCGTCGCGGCGATATCGCGACCGGGGTGACGACGGCGGCAACGCTCTGGGTGATAACAGCGATCGGTCTCTGCTTCGGCGGCGGGCAGATCGTCATCGGTGCAGCCGCCACGGCCCTCACCCTTCTCGTTCTCGCGCCGCTGAGACACATCCAGCGGTGGATGCCGTGCGAAGAGAAGAGCTCGGTGACCATCAAGGTCCCGAAGGGCGCTCCCATCCCGGACATCCGAGCGGCATTGCCCCCAGATTCTACCGCCTGCTTCACCACGCTGCAGGAGATTGATGACGGCGACGCTCTGATGTTCGAAATCCGCTGGACGTCCGGCCGTTCAGGTCGCGATGCGACCGCGATCGCCGATGGGTTGAGGGAGCAATTTTCGGTCATAGGGTTTGAAAATCGCTCGACTATCAACTGACCGACAGCCCCACCGAGGTAACAATCGAGAAAGCGATCTCAAACGGGAACTCCGCCGCGCGGTCGTTGTTCGATGTGGAGGCGACGAACACCGCGAGGGACGATGGCGTCCCGGATTGGACGTGCAACATGACGATCAATGCCAAGCCCGTGGAAACTCACTGGGCAGCGCCTATCTCCGTACGGATCGGCAACGGCCACTCCGAACTCATCCACGGTCCAGACGAGGCATTGCATTACTTCCGCCACCGCTGGCCACTGACGGATTCGCTTGTGCTCGATACAGCACGGCGCCGATGCCTCGAAGCTCGAGCCTCCGGCATGCCCTGCGAGGCAGCCAAAGAGGCAGTCATCGCCGCGGCGATCGAAGCGAAAGTGCTTGCCTGACGCTGTTGCCTTGCCATAGCGCCATTCGAAACTCGCTAAATTTGCGATCGAGAATGTACGTTTCATGACCATCGCTGGCAAACCGCAGCGACTCGTACCAGTTATTCGCTGAACCACCCTTGGGTTGAGTGGCCGCTTACCGGGGTAACGAACTCGAAAGGCGCATAACACGATGAATTCTACTGAGTTGACGGATGAACCCGGCATCTGGACGTGGTGCCTGGAAAGGAATGTTCTTTACACAGATACTGCCTTGGCCGACCTCTTTGGTCTCGATGCCGATGAGACACTGGTCGGGCTGCCCGTTGACCGCTATGTCGACCGTATTCATCCCGACGACCGAGGCCGTGTTGCCAAGTCGATGTCGGACGCCGTCATTGGTGGCATGCCATACTTTGAGGAGTATCGGCTGGAGGATGGTTTTGGCGAAACACGACACGTCGTCGCGCTCGGCCGATGCTTCCGCGACAGGTCCGGCAATCCTGTTCACTATGCGGGGATAACCTACCCGCTCGATGCGCTCTAGCTATTCAGACAGCCCGCATCAAAGGCAAATCTCGCCAATTCCATGACAGAGCAAATTCCGTAGAAGCAAAGGCTTAGCTCTCACAGGCGCTCAATTGTCGAAACCGCACAGACGCGGTCGCCCTATGGAATAGCCAAGCCTTTCCCGCCTATTGTCAGCGCCGGGGCCGATAGATCGGCGACTCGGGGATGGCAATGGCAGGCTTTGAAATGACGGACATCGGGAACAGGATATTACGCGCCCTTCCTGAAAACAGTCTGTCCGCCCTGATCCCCCATCTGCAACCAGTCGAACTGCCGTCGCGAAAGGTGCTAGTGCAGACCAACGAGCGGCCCTTCCATGCTTATTTCATCGAAAGCGGCCTCGCCTCGATGATCGCGATGAGTGCGGACGGTGAGAGCGTCGAGGTCGGGCATATCGGCTTCGAAGGCATGTCAGCCGCCCATATCGTACTTGGCGCCGACACAACGCCGAACCGGACCTTCATGCAAGTGGCAGGGCATGGATATGCGCTGTCGATCGACTGTCTGCGGCAGGCTACCGACGGCGACACGCTGCTGCTCGAACTGCTGCTGCGCTACAACCACTATGCCGCACTGCAACTCGCCAACTCCGCCTTGGCGAACGCCCGTTACAGCATTAACGAAAGGCTGTCGCGCTGGCTGCTTATGGTGCAAGATCGGTTGTTGCGCGACGATCTCCCGCTTACCCATGAGTTCTTGGCGCTTATGCTAGGTGTGCGGCGGTCCGGCATTACCAACGAACTGCACATCCTCGAGGGCATACATGCGATAAGGGCGACCCGTGGGAATGTCCGCATTCTCGACCGACGGAAGCTAGAGACCATCGCCGCCGGTAGTTACGGCACGCCGGAAGCAATCTATGAGGACCTGTTTCGCAAGCCGTTGAATGGAACTATTCGGCCTCGCTGATCGCCTGGCGAAAAGGCAGCGTCAGTACGACGCCACCGCGGGCATTGCGTACTTCGATTGATCGCGACGAGATATCCCGTCCCTGGCGGATGGCATGCGCCATCAGCTCTCGCGCACAGGCAACCGCTTCCTCTTTCGCAGCCGACAAATCGGCGCAGTCCGTACCCTCTAGATCTTCGATCCGGCTTCCTTGGCCGACGACATGAAAATAGTAAATAGGCATCAGCGTCGTCCGATCTGGCTGCTACATGACTGGCTCGTCGACCGCGACGAGGCGCGCATATTCGCGCTCCGGCAAGCCGTAACAGTCGCCGGCAATCTGCATGAGCTTTTGACGGTCGAGGATGCGGATATTGCCGCGCGTGGCCTTGATCGCGTGAATGCCTTCGGCGATGTGCAACTGATCCGTCACGCCCGAGCGCCTGACGCCGAGCATCAGAGCCAGGAATTCGTGCGTCAGCGGAAGATCGTCGGAATCGACCCGATCATGAGACATCAGCAGCCAACGCGCTAAGCGCGCCGGCACGTCATAGCGGGCGTTTGCAAGAGCCGATTGAGCAACCTGGATCGACAGATACTGCATGAACCGCAGGAAGAGATCGCGTGCGTCGTCGTTGGCCGCAAGAGCCTTGTCGAAAGCAGACACGGGAATTCGGATTCCTTCGCCACCGACCTGCATGTAGGTGCTGGTCGGTGTGCGGTCAGCCTTGAGTATCACATGCCCGCCGGCCATCGCCTCACGCCCCAGATGCCCGACCTCGACGCTTTGACCGCTTTCGCTATTGGCCACCACAGATGCAATGCCGGATTCGACAAAGTAAACGAATTCGGTCCGGCGGTTGGGCGTTATCAGGGAATGGCGCACGGGCAGATTCATCCGCTCCATATAGGGCTGTAACGTTCCGTAGGCCGCTTCTGGAAGCCGCCTGAGAAGATGATTGGTCACCTTCAAGCGATCGATCGTCATGAATGACATGCCGTCTCCTCCGCGAAATTTTCGACTAAGTTCAACCGATGGCGGCCGCCAAAGTTCCCGCGTATTCGCGAGGTGGCGAAAGCAAATCCAAGCTAGCGAGCGGTCGCTGGCTCTGCGAGACCACATGCTCGCGCGATCGCAGTCGCAAGCATTCTCTCGTCCGCCGGCTTTGTCAGCCATTCGCAGGCCCTAAGTATGTCGCTGTCAGCGTCGAGATCCAGCGAGCGGCCGGAGTAGATGACTGTCGGGATATCTAAACCCGCAAGAGCCTGGATGAGGTCATCCGCGATCTCACCCTTCAGATGGTAATCAATGATTGCGATGTCGGGTATCACGCACCGAAGCCAAGACATTGTGGGATCGACCTCGGAAAAAGTGACGACCTCGTCATATCCAAGCTCCTGCAGCGTCTCCTCAAGCTCAAGCACGATCAACAGTTCGTCCTCGACGATTAACGCGGTCTTGTTTTCTTGCGCGTTCATTGGGATGAGATGTAGCGCACGTCGGCCGTTACAATCGCGACAGGCTTGAGCGTACGGTTCCGCACACTTGGTCGATCGAGAGAAGAGACGTCCTCCCGCCAATGCCCCCACGCCATGTCGAAACCGTACAGAGCGTCGGCAGAACGGAACAAAGCTGCACTGGCACGCTTCCTGATCCATTGGAGGACGCGCTATGATTTCTCGACAAATGACGAATTCCTTTGAAGAGGACGTCGTCGACCTCATCCCTGCCCTGAATTCTTTTGCCAGAACATTTCACCGCAGCCAGAGCGATGTAGACGATCTCGTTCAGGAAACGCTGACCAGAGCGCTCTGCAACATCGACAAATTTCGGCCCGGTTCGAACCTCAAATCCTGGCTTTTTACAATCATGCGAAATCTGTTCTGCACGCGTTTTCGCGTCGGCAAGCGCGAGATCGTCGGATTGGAAGAATGCGTTTCAGACGCCGGCAGCGTTGCTGCCGATCAAGAGTGGCGAGTACGGGGCCATGAACTAGAACGCGCGTGCGGTGGCCTCAAGGAGCCATTCAGATCCGCTTTCGAGTTCGTCTTCATCGATGGAGGCACCTATGAACAGGCTGCCGAGCATTTTCATTGCGCGGCGGGGACCGTCAAAAGCCGCGTTAACCGCGCACGTCAGCGCATCGCCGACGAGTGCGGAGAGCTGGTTGCCTAGCCAGTTGGTGCGGGCACAGTCAAGGAGGCTACAGGCATGACTTTTTTGGGAAGCTGCCTCTGTGGCGCGGTGCGGTACCAGGCTGATGGCGAACCCTTTCGTATAGGAATTTGTCATTGCGCGGACTGCCGGAAAGAAAGCGGATCTTCATTCACCTCGTTCGCCCATTGGCGTCGCGATGCGTTCACCTATTCCGGTGAGATATCGACATTCGCAGGTCGGAGCTTTTGCCCGCGCTGCGGAGGACGCCTATTTTGCCTAAACGATAATGACGTCGAGATTCGTTTTGGATCGCTGGACAACGCCCCAAGCGGACTGATCCCCGAAATGGAAGTGTGGACGAAACGGCGAGAGAATTGGTTGCCGGCTATTCCTGGGACGGAGCGACATGAAGAGGATCCGCCCCTAAAACTTTGACCGTAGAGCCGGCACGCAGGCTCTATGCCGCGGCGATGTGCTGGCGAGCAGAGCTACTGCGAAGCGTTTGGCGTCGTTACCTATGTTGGTATGACGCCATAACCTAGGGGTTCGGGCTGCGATCAGTCGCCTGCGGGGGGCGGCCACTACCATCGGCCGCGTTGTTGTCGAACGCGCCGGGTCCCGATGGCTGAGAATTGATCGGATCCTGCTTGGTTGACGCCGTCGGGTTGGTGTCGGTGTCCTGACGCTCACCCCACATTTCGACGCCACCCCACGCAAGCAGCGCCAGAATGAGACTGCAGACCAGCACCATCAAGACCGGCCTGCCGTAGCTGCCCTGTCTGGCTTCAGTCGCGGTTTCGGTCACCTTTTCGCTCTGTCTGTTTTCAAATTGGGTCATCGCTGATCTCCTCGTTGCTCACAAACACAACGTCGGTCTGCGCAAAAGGTTTGCTGCGTATCGGAACAATCGGGTCTCGTGGACGATATCCCGCACACGAAAACGGGAGATCAGCCATGTCCGCGATGACTTTCGAAGACCTCGCATCCAAGATCAGGAAAATCGACTTCTGCATGCTATCGACCTAGAGCGGGTCGGGTAAGATTTCCAGCCGCCCGATGAGCAACAATGGCGACGTGGAGTACGACGGCGATTCCTGGCTCTTCTCTTATGATGACACTCGCAAGATCAGCGAGATCAACGGCATCGATGATGTCTCTCTCAGCTTCACGGAGCCTCCGAGCCTTCTGGGCAAACCGGGCATCTTTATTGCGATCCAAGGGATGGCGTCGATCGTCAGGGATAAGGCATCCTTCGAAGCTCACTGGGTTTCGGGCCTCGACCGCTGGTTCCCTGAGGGCACCCAAACGCCTGGCCTCGTCCTGATAAAGGTGTCGGCGTCATCCGTATATTATTGGGATGGCGAGCAGAATGGGCAGGTCGACATACCGCGCGGGTAGACTCCCCGGAAGCCGCGCTCCCCAGAGTCAAACTGAGTCAACTTCCAGCAACACACGGAACATTGGTGCCCCATGCGAGTTGCCCGAATATCAATGGACGGAGGAAACCATGGCCAACTTTTACAACGAAAACACAAGCGACGCCTCGCACGGCATCGCGAAAAGTACCCTCACCGCATTCTTTGACACCCGATCCGAAGCAGAAAGTGCTGTCGAGCGTCTAAACGA
The DNA here is from genome assembly GCF_017741935.1 of Rhizobium sp. 16-449-1b. Classification (GTDB taxonomy): domain Bacteria; phylum Pseudomonadota; class Alphaproteobacteria; order Rhizobiales; family Rhizobiaceae; genus Rhizobium. Next base: position 36,132 of record NZ_JAGHMH010000030.1, read on the forward strand.
TGCGGGCGTCGCAAATGCTCGCCTCATGGCCGGCTACGAAGCTGATGCCGAGAAAGCCAATGTCGCGGCAGACGATCGCGGCGGCTTCTTCGATGCGCTGAAGGACTGGTTCTTTCCTGACGAGGACCGCTCCATGTATGCGGAAGGCCTTCGCCGGGGTGGCTTCCTGGTATCGGCATCGGTAGACGATGCGACATACGAAACAGCCCATGACATTCTGGACGAGCACGGTGCAATCGACATGGACGAGCGCGCTGACCTATGGAGAGAAGAAGGCTGGACAGCGAGCCAAGTCACGGCGGCGCCTAGCTTTACCGGCGAGCCAGGCCTCAATGAGGCAGAGGCAGCAACGCAAGCGGCAGGCGTAGGCCGCTACGCGCGCAGCACCCATGAAACCTCGCCCCGCATTCGCGCCTACGAACTGGATCAGGAGCTGCCCGACGACGTTCGCGACGACGTTTTGCCTACGGGCCATCAACGCGACGTCGCTGAGGGTGAGAAGTCTCCCGAAGAGCGTGAAATGGGCGGGCTCCGCTTGGACCAGCCCATTCCTCGGGTTTGATCGAGGGAGTGCATCATGGACAAGGACAAGAAGGCGCAACGCGAGATCGAGGAAACGGACAGAAAGCCTGTAAAACCTCAGGATCACCCGGCCGCCGGTCCGCATGCACAAGATCATCTCACCGACGAGACAAAGACCCCAGGGACAGGTTCGTTACCTGAAAAGGACGACGCCAGCGTCTCGCCGGGAAGTGGTTGAAAACTGATGCAGTGTCTGCGGGTCCCGGCGATCATAGGCGCCGCACTCTGGCGTTTTGTGGAAACACGGTGCGTCCGGCCCAGGTGGCCGGACGCACCAACTATTCTGTCCCGAGTGTAGCTCAATGAAAGCGAGTAACCGTCGACCTTCACGCGTGACACCAGCGAGCATTTTCCTCGCTTCGACCTTGTCGTCCGAATTGTTCTGACAATTTGATAGTGCGGTGCGTCGGAGCCGTGACGCGCATCGACAGGCGGAGTTGATCGAACGAATGCAAAAAGCACAGATGTCAAACCGGATTCTGCGATCCTTGAGCGACCAGGATTTCTCGCTTCTGGCACCATATCTGGAAGAAGTTGAAATGCCTTCCCGATTTCCAATCGCTCGCCCTGACACCTTGCTTGAGTACGTCTACTTTCCCGATAGCGGTATCGGCGCCGTAATGAGCGTGCTCCCCGACGGGAAGAAGGCGGAGGCCGGTATGTTCGGCAGCGAAGGGTTTGTGCCGACATCAACGGTCATTGGCGACAGGGTGGTGCCATATCTCATAGAAATGCAGGTTGCTGGCCGCGGATATCGTATCGCCGTGGATAGGATGCGCGAGGCGGCTGAACGAAGCGCCACGCTTCAAATCCCTTTCATCAAGTTCATGCACGTTTTCGCCGTGCAGGTCTCTTACACCGCGCTCGCCAACGCCAAATTTCGCGTCGAGAAGCGGTTGGCCCGCTGGATACTCATGTGCCACGACCGGGTGAAAGCAGACGTCCTTGAGATCACGCACGAATACATCGCCTTTCTCCTCGGCATCCGTCGACCGAGTGTGACGACAGCGCTTCACATTCTCGAAGGCCACAAACTTATTCGTTCCAACCGAGGAACGATCATCGTCATTAACCGCAAAGGCCTGGAGCGATTTGCGGCCGGTTGTTATGGGCTTCCTGAGCGCGAGTTCGAGCGCCTGCTTGGCTCCGGTACGACCGACGAACGATAGAGCCTTCTCTATGCGGCTGGCGCCTTTGACTTTCTATGGAACCGGTGACAGCCAGCCTTCGTTTCGTCCGCTTATGGAGGACAAAAATGCTTTTCTATTTCAATGTTCGTTCAGACGAGAGTTTCGATGCCGACGACGAAGGGATTGAGCTTCCGTCGCTCGAAGCAGCGAGGCGGGAAGCCACGAAATCCGCGCGCGAGATGGTCGCCGAACTTATTTTGTATGATCAGCGTATCGACGGGATGCGATTTGAGATTACCGACGAAAAGGGAAACGTTCTCAGCACAGTTCCATTCCGAGACGTCATCAAATTTGACTAAGTCCTCACGTGACTGACCGCTTCATCATGCCTGATCAACGGCATCGTCGTCGTTTGGAGGCGGAGCGGCCTCGCGCGCAGCCCGAAGGCGCTCGGTTTTCAGACGCCGCGCTTCCGCCTCGGCCTTGATTGTCGCCAGCGCGTTCTCCGAGGTTGCTTCACGTCGTCTCTGCCGCTCCTCAGCACTGATGGACTCGCGCCGGCGAAGCTGTGGGCTCTCTGCTTTTTGCATGCGGTTGAGAATATAGGGCGATGAACGGAAGGCAATCGATCGTCCGCCAGCGTACAGAACGGCATAGCACGGGGCGTCAAGCAGCCTCTGCAGCATGCCCGTCCGATCTGCCGCTAGAATTTTCCGATGAGGCGCCGATACTCTTCCTCAGGCCGGCCATAGGAATCGCCGGCAAACTCCTCCAACCCACGCCTGTCGCGAATGGTGATGAGACCTCGTTCGGACCGGATGAATTTTTCTCCCTCAAGGACGTGCAGAGCAGTCGTGACACTCGGGCGCCTGACACCGAGCATCAGGGAAATGAAGTCATGGGTGAGCGCTATCTCGTCACCATCGACGCGATCATGCGACATGAGAAGCCATCGGGCCAGTCGTACGTCGATCTGATAGTTGACGTTCGACAGAACCGTGTAGGAAATCTGCGATGCAAACGTTTGGATGAACCTCGCAAGGAGGTTTGCGAAGTAAGGATAGGACGCGATTGCCTCGAGCGTTGCGTCCAACGTCATCCTGTAGCCCCAACCGGCGACCTGCATCAGCACCTCGTGGACACTCACAGTCCCGCCGACGCCCGCTGATGTCGGAGAAAATCCTTCTCGCCCGAACATCCCCGCCTCCGCCTGATTTCCATCCGAAGACACGGTGATGACTGAACCGATACCGCTACACAAAAAATAGACGTAGTCGATGGGCCCGTTCGCGTTGACAATGACGTGACCCTGTCGAAGGTCGATCATTTCCAGACTGCCGAGGATAGCTTGAAATTCTGCGTTAGGCAGGCGAGCCAACAGCCGGTTGTGCATGGTTGATTGGTCAGAGGCGAACATGAGACTTCGATGATACCGGATGAGGCATGCGAACATTCCTCACACGCTGAAATATGTCGGCTGTATAACATCCTGCCGTTCTTCATGTTCTTGGGTACGCTGGCAGACAATTCTGCATCAGATGCATTGCGGGATAGCGTGGGTACCTCGCGCCTATACAGACTTTGTCCCTCTCGCGGGAACTACTACCTCTTCTCCAAGTTGGGTCCAGGTAAGCAATCAAATGGAGGAAATCCCGATGCTCACGAAAATTCTCGCGGTCTCATTTCTGTCGATTGGCTTGGCGACATCTGCCATGGCCCAGTCATCCGGAGGATCGGGAAGTGGCGGTAGCGGCTCTGGAGGCTCTGGCGCCTCAAGCGGCACTGGCACCGGCACCGGCGCAACAGGCGGCACGAACGGTGCCGGCTCGAACAGCGGTAACGGCGGGAGCGGTCAGAACACTGGCAATGGAATGAACAACGACACCAACATGAATGGCCAGAATTCCGGCGCATCCGGGGGCGACGCCAATGACTGCGCAAGACGCACTGCTGGGGGAACGACCAATCCATCGACCACCAACAATGCAACCGGCACCGACCCGGCAAATACCTGCAAGTAGGAGGCGCTCGGTCGCCCGGCTGGCGACACGGCTACCAGGGCCTGCAGAAGCGGGCCCTGTGGTCTCTGATCATGCGCCTTAAGCAGCTACGCTTGCTCGACCCCATGGGGAGGGTTCACCATCTCATTTATCTTCGACGCGAGCGCTTCAACAGCAAAGGGCTTACCGATCATAGCCATGTTGGTCCCCAGGAAGCTTGCCTTGGTGGCAGCGTTTTCCGCATATCCGGTGACGAACAAAACCGGCAGATACGGCCTATGCTGACGCGCAACGTCGGCAAGCTGCCTGCCGTTCATGCCTGGCAGGCCAACATCCGACACCATAAGATCGATTTTCCCCGTCGCAGTCAGTGTGCGAAGCGCGGCATCGGCGTCCTCGGCCTCAAGAACACGATATGAGAGGTCGGTGAGTACCTCGCATATCAATAGACGAACAGCGTCGTCGTCTTCGACGACGAGCACGGTTTGGCCGCTGCCCTCCGAAGGGCTTTCGGCATCGCCTTGCTCTTCTTGCGTCTCAGCGCCCAATGCAGCCGGCAGATAAAGCTTGATCGACGTGCCTTGTCCGGGGGAACTGTCAATGCGAACCCGACCGCCCGACTGCTGCGCGAAGCCGTAAATCATTGACAAGCCCAAACCGGTACCCTGCCCGATCGGCTTTGTCGTGAAAAAAGGATCGAAGACCTTCTCCAGAATTTCCGGGGGCATCCCCACGCCGGTATCCTCTACGGCGATCATCACGTAGTTCCCCGCGTCAAGCCCACCGGCTTCCGATGCCGCGACCCGGCATTGCTCCGCGGTGATCGTAAGACGCCCGCCATCAGGCATGGCGTCGCGCGCGTTGACCGCAAGGTTCAGCAGAGCGCTTTCAAGCTGATTGGCGTCCGCCATGGCATATCCCACGTCAGCCGTGACTTTCAGCTCTATTGCGATGGTTTCGGGAAGGGTTCGTTCCAGGAGTTCCTTCGTAGCGAGGAGCTGAGCTGCCACGTCAAGCGACGTTGCGTCGAGAGTCTGCCGGCGCGAGAAGGCAAGAAGTCTGGCAATGAGCGCGGCGGCCCTGTGTGCCGACTCCGTGGCGGCATCCATGAAGCGCCCAACCTCCTCAACGCGACCGGAAGCGATGCGGCGCTTGGCGAGATTGATACCGCCGATAATACCGGTCAGCATGTTGTTGAAGTCGTGAGCAATCCCGCCAGTCAACTGGCCGATTGCTTCCATCTTCTGCGCCTGGCGAAGCGCTTCCTCGGCCCGGCTGCGCGCCCCCATCTCCTCCTCGAGTTCCGCGGTGCGCTGCGCGACACGCGCCTCGAGATTTCGGTTGAGATCATCGAGCGCCTCACGCTCGAGACGCAATGCAGCCTCCGACCTAGTCAGTGCTTCCTGCGTCCGCTTACGTTCACTGATGTCGATGGCCGTGCCGACGAACCGAACGGCCTTGCCGTCAACGAAAATTGTACCGCCTTTCGCCGCGATCCAGCGTTCGACACCGTCTTCTATGCCGATCGTCCGGTAGTCGATCTCATATTCTCCTGAACCGCCGGGCCGCAGCGCATCCTTGACGGCTTGGTCTGACCTCTCGCGGTCGTCGGGGTGTAGTCCGGCCAAAAAGCCGGCCTCGTAGGAAACCTGCCGATCGGAAAGAATTCCGAACATCGCCCGGCAGCGCTTGTCCCATCTCAGCTCACCGGTGATGAGGTCGAAATCCCATGTTCCGACACCAGCGGCGCTGGTTGCAAGACGCAGCCGCGTTTCGCTCTCGTCTAGTTCCGCCAGGCGGTCACGCATCTGGAACTGCTTGGAGCGCAGCCGCATTGCGGACGCGACGGCGCTGAAAAGCGAGGCTCTACCGAGCGGCCGCTCCAGAACCACGCTATTGCTTGCGAGATCAAACAGCGCCAACTGAGACAGACGCCCGTTCGGCGCTCGGCTGGTGCGAGGTGCTGCCAGAAGCACGAAAGGAACATCAGACCACGAAGGCTGAGCGTCCAGCGCCGACTTGAGCTTATCGACATCCTTGACGAGGGCTTCTTCCGTGAGGAGGATTGCGCCAATACTCTCGTCGATCGCTTCGGCCACCTCGGCGATATCGAGACAGACGACAACGTCGTAGTCTTCCTGCTGCAAAAGCGTTGCGACGCTATCGGCATCGCGCCCGAACGGAGCGCTGACGAGAATTCGGCGACCTTCTCGCAGTCGCTCAGCCATCACGTTCGCGATCTTCCATCAGCGGGGCTCGCGCGCCCATGTATTCAGGTGTCCCGGTCAGAATTCCCCTGAACTGCGAAAGCGGCTCGCCAACCCTGATGCCGCCACTGTCAATGAGCAGTTCGCGAATGGTGTCCTCATGCATGCCGCTACGGTTCTTCAACACGGATATTGCTTTTCTGACACGCCCTTCCGCCTCAAAGAAGCGAAGCAACACCACGGTATCCGCGATGTAGGATACGTTCAGGTTGGTCGACATGCTTCCAACCAGACCGTTCTGCGGGTTGATCAGGAAAGTAACGACGCCCTTCTGGCTGAGATAGGACAGCAGTTCGTGCATCTGCAAGATCAGATGTTGCTCCTGCGGCATGGCGGCCATGTAGCCGTTCAGGCTGTCGATCACCACCACCCGCGCGCCCCTCGCCTCCACTTCACTGCGAACGCGGGTCGCAAACTCGCCGGGAGAAATCTCCGCCGGGTCGACCTGCTCGACAACGAGCAGACCGCTATCGATATGGGGCTGAAGGTCTAGGCTGAATGCCTTGGCACGGGCAAGCAGCGTTCCGATCCGCTCGTCGAATTCATAAACAATACAGGGCTCACCGCGCTTGCAGGCTGCGAAGAGATACTGCAAAGCGATCGTTGTCTTGCCGCAGCCAGCCGGCCCCGTCAGAAGCGTGCTGGTTCCCCGTCGCGGACCGCCCCCTAAGAGACGGTCCAGCTCTACCACGCCGCTCGCCGTCACTTCTCCGGAAAAATCCGCGTGATGGGCAGCGGCGATGAGGCGCGGATAGATTTCGAGCCCACCTTTCTTAATGGTGAAGTCGTGGTATCCGGCGGTGAAATCGACGCCACGCAGCTTCTGCACCTGCATGCGTCGGCGGGCGGCGCCGAAATCCAGCGTCAGGCGTTCGAGGGTGATGACGCCGTGGCAGAGACTATGAAGGTGAGCATCCCGCTCTTCGGAGTTGCCGGTCATGTCGTCGATCAGAAGCACGGTCGTGTCGCGTCCCGAGAAGAACTGCTTCAGCGCAAGAACCTGCCGACGATAGCGTAGCGGGTCCTGGGCCAACAGGCGCATTTCGGAGAGGCTATCGAACACCACGCGTTTCGGCTTGACCCGCTCGACTTCGTCCTGGATCAGCCTGATTGTCTCGGTGAGCTCCATCTCCCATGGATGCAGGATCGATTGTTCGCGTCCTTCGCCGAAAATGTCCGACGCCGAATTGAATTCAAAGACGTCGAACTCCTTTATGTCCCACCCATGTGAGTTCGCGACGGCGGACAACTCCTCCTCCGTTTCCGACAGCGTGATATAGAGCGCTCGCTCACCCTGACGGACGCCTTCTCGCAAGAACTGCAGCGCCAGCGTGGTCTTCCCCGAACCTGGCGCTCCTTCAACAAGGTAAAGGCGCCGCGACGGCAGTCCACCCTTCAGGATGATATCAAGGCCTTTGTTTCCGGAAGAAAGAGTTGCTGGCAAGGTGTGTTCCTGGAAGTTCATCGCCGAGGGGCGTTTGTCTTTTGGGAAATATGGAAGAATTGGCGGAAGGCAAGGATAGCTGCACACACGTCGCGCCAAGTTTGAGCTGACGACGATTTAGAGAATGGCTGGCCGCCCGTATGCTCCACGAGTATAGCGAGCCGCAGTCGTCCGCCGAATTTTGTACGGTAGCGCACAGATGAACATTTTGAGTTGGAAGGCCGCCAAGCAGCGGCTCCTAATGTACCCGACGAAAATGAATGTCAGTGCACACGCAACTTGGCCGCTTCCACCGCAGCTAAAAACTTGGTGCGAGCGACATCGCTGTCGATGCGGCCTGCTACTGCAGCACGGCACGCGTTTCGAGCCTCGATAAACGACGCGCTGGTGCGCTCTGGCCAGCCATCCGTCAGATGGATCATAGCTTCGAAAGGGCCTGCTACAGTCTCCTGGCTTACCCCATTCACGATGATAACTGGATTTCCCCACTTGGTGATCGGCATGTTTTCCTCCCTGCGGATGCAAAGAAACATCGCTCCCCTCGGAAGGTTCCGCGCGCTGGTTCGGTCATTACCGTACAAACTTTGCCCGACATTAGCAGGCTGAGCTTCGCTTGGTGACAGACGACGGTAGCGAATGTGGATCGCACCAAGGCAGGCCACGCGGGGATCGAAAATAGGCCATGAAAAGGCCCGGCATTGAACCGGGCCAGCCTTCTCAATCGCGATGCTCGGGCATCGCCTTTAGCTGATCTTTCGTCCAGCTTGTCACCGCGTGAACATCCCCATCCTCATCGCGCATCCAGTCGAGGTCCGAGAACGGAACAGCGACCGGCTTCGCACCGATCCCGAGAAAACCGCCGACATCGATAACGACCGAGTTCGTTCCGTGGATGTGGTCCACGGAGCCGACCTTGTGGTCGTCAGCGCCATAGACGGTCGCTCCTTGAAGATTCCCAGCCGTCAGTTCGGCCGCGGTAAGACGCACGTGATTTGTATGATCCATCAGCATTCTCCTTAGCTACAAACGCTAACTTCGCCACCGCGGCTTTGTTCCTTACGTCCCTTGGCCCGGTACCTCTTAGGCGAAATCGCAGCTTGGACAGGTCGGATGCTCGCCTGGCGTTTCGTTGCCCGCAGCGAGAAACCGGAAAAACCGCTGCGTTCACCATCCCTGTCGCGTCCGGTTGACACAAGCGCGATCTCCAAATGCAAACTTAGAGTTCGGAGACAGGTTCCATCACGACCAAAGTCGCCACGGGGAAATGACCGCAGTGGGGAACTGTTGCCGCTCGCGAAGGTTTGGCTCCTGAACAGCGACAGGAGGCAATCATGAGCGATGACCGCAGACCAGCACCGCCCTACCCCGAACAGCGCCAACAGCCGCCCGGCAGCACGGCACAGATGCAGCCCATTCCCGACCACGGTGAGCGTTCCTACCGCGGTAACGGAAGGCTCGATGGAAAGGTCGCCCTAATCACGGGGGCGGATTCGGGCATCGGCAAGGCAGTGGCGATCGCGTTTGCCCGTGAGGGTGCCGATATCGTGATTTCCTTCCTCAACGAGACCGATGACGCCGAGGATACGGCAAAGTGGGTCCGCGAAGCAGGTCGGCAGGCGGTCGTCGTCCCAGGCGATATCACGTCAGAAGATCACTGCAAGGATCTCGTCCAGCACACTGTGCGAGAACTTGGCGCCATCGACGTCCTCGTGAACAACGCCGCGTTTCAGCGGACCTATGCCGATATTGCAGACATCACCGCTGAAGAATGGGATCGGACGTTCCGCACCAATATCTACGCGGCCTTCTTCTTGTCGAAGGCCGCCATTCCTTACATGCGCTCAGGCAGTTCGATTATAAACACGACATCAATCCAGTCTCGACAACCGTCGGCACACCTGCTTGCCTACGCGTCAACCAAGGGCGCCGTTTCAAATTTCACCGCCGGACTAGCGGAAATGGTCGCCGAGAAAGGCATTCGGGTCAACGCCGTGGCGCCGGGTCCGATCTGGACGCCGCTGATCCCATCCACGATGCCGCCGGAGAAGACCACAAAGTTCGGCGAGCAGACGCTGATGGGTCGCGCAGGTCAGCCGGCGGAATTGGCTGGCGCCTATGTGCTGCTGGCGTCTGAGCTCGGGAGCTACATGACCGGCGCGGTCATTCCCGTGACCGGTGGCGAGATTATGATCTAGCATCGACGTTGCCTTCCAAACACTTGCCACGACAGGCCTGATCATTCCTCCCAGCCGAACACGCTGCGGCCACCGAAGCTCGCGCTATCTCGAAATTCGCCCGCGATGATCTCCTTGAGATCGGGGCCCGTGACATAGCGCTCAAGCTGCCGCGCCTGAATATCGAGGCGCTGCAAGGCGGCAAGTTCTTCATCGCGCCCCAGTCGCCCCTTCGCAACGGCTGATCTCATGACGTTGATGGTTTCGTCATAGACCTTCAGCGGCACCGGAAACGGATGCCGGTCCTTGCCGCCATGAGCGATCGAAAATCGCGCCGGATCGGAAAACCGACAGGGGGCGCCGTGGACCACTTCCGCCACCATCGCAAGCGCCCGGACCGTTCGCGCTCCCACGCCTGGGACCATCAGCAACTCCTGGAAGTCGACGGGACCGCGATCCGCCGCTGCCGCCAGGCTGCCATGCAGCCGCTTCATGTTCACATCCGCCTCACGGACATCGTGACGAGCGGGCATGACCAGGTGTGGCAGCGACAGTTGTGCCGGTTCCGGCGCAGGTACTGCCTCGACTTTGCGGGCGAGCGCGGCCGCTTCCCGAACGATTCTATCCGGTCCGAGCGAAGCAAGGATATCCAGTTGTCCGCCGCGAGAACGCTCCGCGCGCTTGTCGGCGAGATTGATGATATCGCCCTGCGTTCGCCCCTCGATCGCGCTGTGCGGAGAATCGATGAAGCTTTCCAGCCCCTCGGACAGCCAATGATACCGTCTCGCCTGGCGGGTCGCGTCGTTCATACCCTGCTGCACGACAACCCACTTGCCGTCGTCGGCAACGATGAACCCATGCAGGTAGAGATCAAATCCGTCCTGAACCGCAGCACTATCGACCTTCGCCACGAGGCGGCTGACATTGGCGAGCCCGGTGCCATCGAGACCCACGCGATGCCCGACATCAACAAGTTCGTCCGGCGTTTTCCGCGAATGGGAGCCGCGGCCACCGCAGACATGGAGCCCAAGCTCCCTGGCTCGCGGTTTCAAACCGCGTTTTAGCGACCCCAGCACACTGGTGGTGATACCGGAAGAGTGCCAGTCCATGCCCATGACGGATCCAAACGACTGGAACCAGAACGGGTGAGATAGTCGGCGCAAAAACTCATCGCGGCCATAGTGGTGGATAATCGCTTCCGCGATCAGAACGCCAAGCTTGGTCATGCGCTCGCCCAGCCATGGGGGAACGCGTCCGCCGTGAAGCGGCAAGTCGGCGCTGCCTGATCGTTTCGACATCTCAGCGATGTTTAGGCCCGGCGAGCCAAAAACACAACCGATCGCCCGCAAACTGGCCGTCTTCTGATCTCGAACAACGGCCGTTCGATTTTCGGCCTCAGCCAGAAGCAAACGCCGAGGACAGTCAGCGAATTGCTGGCCTCTATCACAATGCGTCGCCGCGCAATCGCCGGCTTCTCACCGGCCGATCGTATCGGTTCACTGCGCGGTCACCCGCCAGATCGTATTGCCGACGTCATCGGCGACCAATAACGCCCCCTTACCATCAACGCCAATGCCGACGGGCCGGCCTCGCGCCTGGTTTTGATCGCTAAGGAAACCGGTCACCACATCCTGCGGCGAGCCATCAGGCTTTCCATCCTTGAATGGCACGAATACGACCTTGTAGCCGTTGAAGGCATGCCTGTTCCAACTGCCGTGCTCGCCAATGAAAGCGCCGCCTCGATAGGTCTCGGGCAGATTGTTGGCGGTATAGAATGTCATGCCGAGCGGGGCGACGTGCGAGCTCAACGCATAGTCGGGGACGATCGCCTTTGCGACCAGATCCGGACGCTGCGGCATCACGCGCGGATCGACATTCTGCCCGTAATAGCTATATGGCCAGCCATAGAAACCGCCATCCTTCACCGAGGTCATGTAGTCGGGCACGAGGTTCGGGCCGAGCTCGTCCCGTTCATTCACGACCGTCCAGAGCGCTTTCGTCTGCGGCTCCAGGCTCAATCCGTTCGGATTACGCAAGCCGGCCGCGAAAATCCGGTGGCGGCCCGATTGACGGTCGACCTCCCAGATCGCGGCTCGGTTCTTCTCCGCTTCGACGCCGTTTTCCGTGATGTTGCTGTTGGAGCCTACGCCGACATAAAGCAGGCTACCGTCGTCACTAGCCACGAGGCTCTTCGTCCAGTGATGGTCGATCGGGCCGCCCGGCAGCTCGGTCAGAACCGTGCCGGGGTCGCTGATTTTGGTATCGCCCTCGCGGTAGGGGTAGCGGACAATTGCGTCAGTGTTGGCGACATAGAGATCGCCTCCGACCAGCGCCACGCCGAAAGGCGAATTCAGATGATCGAGAAATACCTCCCGCGTCTCAGCAACACCATCTCCATCGGCGTCGCGAAGTAACGTAATACGGTTGCTGGCCTCGCCACCGCCACCTCCTGTCGCCAGGGATTGCACCCAGCCTACGATCAGGTCTTTGGGTCGTGTGATCGGCTCGCCCGTCGGCGCCGTGGATTCGACGGCCAGAATGTCGCCGTTTGGAAGCGTGTAGACGGAACGAGGATGTGAAAGCCCGGTGGCCAGAGCTTGGACCTTTAGCCCTGCCGCCACCTTCGGCGTCTCGCCATCTTTCCAGCCGACCACCTTCGCGACGTTCATCGGCGGTACGAAATATTCGGCCTGCGCTGGAAGTTTCGGGTTAGGGCCGATCTCCGTCGGCTCCGGCTCATTGTCACTGCACCCGGCTAGCGCCAATAGTCCGGCGCTTGCGAACAGGCCGGCGGTGAATATGCGATATCGCTGAGACAGAAACGTCATTTTACCATCCTCCCGCAGCGAGGCGTCGAACGCGCGCGCCCAGCACTGCAACGATCAGCACCAGCAAGACAGTGATGACAGAGAGAGCCAATCCCAGCGGCATCACGGATGTCCAGGCGTCACGGCTATGAACGAAGGAGTTGAAGATGGCGAGGCCAAACACGATGAAATTCCCGACAACATAGAGCCAACCCGCCGCAGTCCTCAGCGCAAGAAGACCCCGCGCCGCATCGATCAGCCCGGCCAGCAATCCGACGGCACCAAGCACAGCCCCGGCAAGCAGGAGCCAGGCGGAGAAGTTGGTCCACATCATCTGCATCGTTCGCCAATAGGCGATATCGGTGAGAAGCGCGCCGATGAAACAAGCAGCGGCGAAATGTAGGGGGATTGAGCGGAAGGAAGACTTGAATCCCCGTAGCGCGGGCGCAGAGACGGCATAGGTCATGGGCATTTTCCAAAGAAACCGGCAACTTGTGAGAAAACTGACGATCTTACTGATTGTTCCCGCCATGGCTGCATTCGCAAAGCTTGAGAGCCTGGCGCCCCTCTTCAATCGCCAGTTTAGTCGTTGACGAGATCAAGCGGGACCGCGTTTGACGCTTCATGTGAATGTCGCGCGCAGGATTACAGTTGCCTCTCTTGTTGTTGTGCCTGGATCCGCGCCGCCCGCAGCCGCGCGGTCTTGGCATCCCTGCGCCTACATTCTTCAGCGATCGTCTCGCGCGCAATTTCATCCGTCCGGACGCGCGCTTCGATCTTCTGAGCGAGATTCGAAGTTGCCCGGCGTTTTACCGTAGTATCTGTCATAGGTTTTTTCTCCAGTTCGGGCGGAGAACGCGCGAGACCACGAGATGTTACCGTCTGATAGCGTACAAAACAGCGCAACGGCCCTCGACACGATAAAGTGCTGTTGTCCGAACGGAGATCTCGGTCGACGTATTGATTGGAGGGAGCCGCAGCAATGGAACTTGGAAACGTACTCGTTCTCGAAAACGAGCCGTTCATTGCGCTCGACATGGAAGACATGCTTAGAGGCTACGGCGCATCTTCCGTCACTTCTTTTGACACCCAATCAGAGGCGTTGATATGGCTCGAGTCCAACAAGCCTCATGTCGCAGTTGTAGATCCAAGACTGGATGATGGCCTCTGCGTCGATGTCGTAGCAGCGCTTGCCGAAGCGAACGTGCCCTTCGTCGTGTATTCCGGCGCCGAGGTCGATGACGATGCAAAGCAAGCATTCGAAAAGGGTCTGTGGCTTGGAAAGCCTGCTATTCCGGAAATGCTCAAGGAAACGTTGGCTCGCTTACTCGCCGCGGACTGAAAGTGGAAGCGAGCAAATGCTCCGATCTGAACAACCCTTCGAGCTGGAGCGGGTGGTTAGCGCACACCCAGCTCTTCCCTTTCGTCGACCGAGCGCCAATTCCCTGCCGGCATCCAGCCTTTCAGCGGAGACGTTTCAATGAAGTATTCTGCCCTGCTGCTCACCGCAGCGAGCGTGTTTGGCTTTACAGTTCCTGTTCTTGCGCAAGATAGCAATTTCAATTTGACCTATCACGTGGAGCGCACACCGAAGGCGAAGTTGAGCATCGAGACCTGCGGCAGCACGATCGAGAACACGGCGAAACAGGTAGGGCTTGCATCCGACGTACAGACCTTCCCAGGGCAGCTCGTGGTCGTTCGAGGCGGTGATGAAGGCCGCGGCGCTTTTATCGCACAGTGCATCGAGGTTGAGAGCACGACTGTCAGTGTGGTCCAGGGGATCGATTATCAGGGACCGAAGGCCGCACTCGGTAAGTTTGCAGACCAGGCAAACGCCGCTGTCAAAGCCGCCGCGGAATAACCTGCGGTTCATCCTCGTTGTGGGTGGCGAAGACGAGGAATGGTCATATTTCAATTTCCTGATATCGTGGCCTCATTGTGTGGGGAGTAGACGTAATGAAGGGTTTGGTTCCAGACGCATTTTACTGGGCACGGTCCGACAAACACAGGGACGGCCGGACGACGATCGTGCAAGTGTCGACGATTTTCGGTGAGGATCCGGACTTCTGGACCTTGGCCGTCCTTGGCTCCGACCAACATCACATGATCAGTGATTTCGAGCTCGTAGCGCTCGTCGAGCCGCTGGACGGCTATTCGCTGCGTCACGCGGCGGAGTAACTTCAGCCGAACTCTTGGCAGGGCCGGTAAAAGAAAGCCCTCGCAGGAGAACGAGGGCTCGAATTTTATCCGTCCAAAGGGGGTGACGGTAAACGCACGCTTGTTTTGTGCATGCGATTATATTTGAAACTGCTTAATAAATTGAAAGTTCCAAAGACGCCGACGATCGCTGTGGAAGCGAAGGAGCGGCAGAGGTGGTGCTGAAACCGTTCTTTTCCGCTCTCATTGGTGGACTTCTCGCCATCGTCACAGCACCGTCATAAAATCAGGCGACATCTTGCGTTCGATTAATATTGGATGCTGGCATGGATTATTTCAGACGCTTTAACTTCCTGTTCGCTACACCCTCTTTCGACAGCGAGGATCTGGAGGGCGTTCGTTACAACCAGATTATCCAGGAGATCGAGCGTTCCGGTTTCGAAGTGGTACGTGCCCGCAATCTGGATGACGCCGAGATCGTCGTTCAGACTGATGCCGCCATCGGCTGCATGATGGTCGATTGGGGCAAGAAGGGACTTGAGGGCAAAACCTCTCATCTCATAAACCTGATGCGCCGCCGCGGACTGGATTTCCCGATCATCCTGCTCATCCGCGGCAAGCGTTTCGAAGATGTGCCCGTCGAGGTGCTCGACTTCATCGACGGCTATGTTTTCCTGTCAGAGGAAACACCGGCTTTCATCGCGAAAAACCTCATCAGCCGTCTGAAGCAATACGCCGAAACGCTGAAGACGCCTTTCTTCGGTGCGCTCGTCGACTATGCCGAAGAAGGCAACCATCTCTGGACCTGTCCCGGCCACAATGGCGGCGTGTTCTACAGCCGCAGCCCGATCGGCCGCGTGTTCATGGAGCACCTCGGCGAAGCTGTTTTCCGCGACGACCTCGACAATTCCGTGCTCGACCTTGGTGACCTCCTGACCCATGAGGGGCCGGCGCTGGCGGCGCAGAAGGAAGCGGCGAAAATCTTCGGCGCAGAGAAGACCTATTTCGTGCTGAACGGAACATCCACATCCAACAAGGTCGCGCTTTCCGCCCTTGTGACGGATGGCGACCTCGTGCTGTTCGACCGCAACAATCACAAGGCTGCCCATCATGGCGCCCTGATGATATCCGGCGGCATTCCGATTTACCTCCCGACTGCACGCAATGCGCACGGTCTCATTGGCCCAATCGACTATGCGGCATTGGACGAGACGGCGCTGCGCGAGCGCATTCGCACCAATCCCCTCGTCAAGGATGTTGATGCCTGGCAGAAACCGCGACCATTCCGCGTCGCCGTCGTCGAGCAATGCACCTATGACGGCACGATCCACAATGCAGAGATGATCCTTAAGTCCATCGGTCACCTTTGCGACTACATCCTGTTCGACGAGGCCTGGGCCGGGTTCATGAAATTCCACCCACTTTATGCTGGTCGTTTCGCCATGGGGCTTGCCGATCTCGGCCCCGATTCCCCCGGCATCATCGCCACCCAATCCACCCACAAGCAGCTTGCCAGCTTTTCGCAGGCGTCGCAGATCCACATGAAGGATCGCCATATCGAAGGGCAAAAGCGGCGCGTGGAGCATCGGCGTTTCAACGAAAGCTTCATGCAGCACGCCTCGACCTCGCCCTTCTACCCCCTGTTCGCCTCGCTCGATGTCGGCGCGCAGATGATGAAAGGCCGTTCCGGCGAAGTCCTTTGGGACGATACGATCCGCCTGGGGATCGAGCTCAGAAAGAAAATGCGCGCCGTGCGCCGGGAATTCGAGGACAAGGAGCCACGTGCGGAACGTCGATGGTTTTTTGAGCCATTCGTTCCTGATCGCGTCTCGATCCCGGATGTTGCAAGCCCCGGCGCCTCGCACGATGTGCCATGGGAGAGCATTGCCACCGACCAGCTGGCGACAAACCCAGCTTTCTGGCACCTCACCCCTGGTGCATCCTGGCATGGTTTCAGCGGCATGGAGCAGGGGTTTGCCATGACGGACCCCAACAAGTTGACAGTGCTGACACCAGGCTTCGACCGCAAGACAGGTCTCTATTCCGAACACGGCATTCCTGCCCCGATCGTGGCACAATATCTTCGTGAGAACCGCATCGTTGCGGAGAAGAACGACCTCAACTCCTTGCTCTTCCTGCTGACACCAGGCGTCGAGGCAAGCAAGGCTGGCACCCTGATCAGCGGGCTCGTCGCCTTCAAGAAGCTGCATGACGACAATGCCTTGCTGGAAGAGGTGATCCCGGAATTCTACCGCCGGCGTCCGGGCCGCTACGCCGGGGTGCGCCTGCGCGATCTTTGCGGCGATCTGCACCGCTTCTTCCGTGATGCTAATGTCAGCGCCCTCCAGGCGAAGCAGTTTTCCGCCGCCCACCTTCCGCCAATGGCCATGTCGCCGCACGACGCAGCACGCAGCCTAGTGCGCAATGACGTCGAATACCTGCCGATCGACGAGATCGCCGGGCGCATTGCGACCACTCCGTTCGTGGTCTATCCGCCGGGGATCGCAACGATCGTGCCAGGCGAACGCCTAACGGACGCGGCAAAGCCGATGATCGACTATCTGAAGATGTTCGAATCCTGCTTCAACACCTTCCCGGGGTTTGATGTCGAAATCCAAGGTGTCTATCGCGAGACCGATGCATCGGGCCGAGTGCGGCTCTACACCTATGTGGTCGCGGAATAATTGCGCACGCCAGGATCGATAATGGAACAGGGCAACGAACTGACCATTCGCCCTTCACGGGACGCGGATGTGGAATCTATGCTGGCGATTTATCGCCGGCATATTCGCCGAGGGGTCGAAGAGGGCGTGGACGACAGCGATACGCCGGAGCCGGATGACTTGCGCGAGCGGCGCAAGAATCTGAAGAGCAGGCGCTTTCCGCATATCGTCGCGACCATCAACGGGACCGTGGTCGGCTATGCATATGTCGTGCTGTTTCGCAAACGCCCAGCCTATCGCTATACCGTCAAGCATTCGATATATGTGCATCACGACCATATCGGCAAGGGTGTCGGAAGCCAGCTCCTACGCGGTCTGATCGACGCCTGTGCTGCGGCAGGGTTCCGACAGATCATCGGTTACATCGACGCCGACAACGCGGCGTCGCTTGCCCTGCACGAAAGGTTCAATTTCGTGCGCGTCGGCCTATTGCCAGCCGTCGCATATCGCTACGGCCGCTGGGCCGACAGTGTCATGGTGCAGCGTTCGCTGGGGACCGGTTCGACCACATCCCCTCCCCCGCCGCCTTTATCAACTCGCTGAAGGCTTGCGAGCGGCTTGTTCCAAGGTGGCTGAACCGCCGATCTGCTGGTGTTTGTGTTGATCTCAAGACTGTCGGGGACCGCCGCGTGATCTGGATAAGCCGCACGGCATGACGTAGCGGTCGGCTGATAGTTCAGCTCGCAGTTCAATCGCTTTAGGGCGGAAAGCCACCGCGACGTCCGGCGGTCGCGGCGGCCACATCCGCTTGCTACAAGAGGCGGATTGACATGCCTCCATCGACGATCATCGGGCTGCCGGTCATGAATTGGGATCGGTCCGATAAAAGGAGAAGCGCGGCTTGCGCGATCTCCAGGGCGGACGCCATTCTTTTCATTGGATGGTTCGGTCTCTTGTTGAAGTGGCGAAGAAGCGCTAGGGGCGCGTAGGTTTCAGGGAGCCTCGCATCACGGCGACAACTAGATGCGACGCAAGGAGGACACATGAGTTCGATCTGTACACCCGAGGACGTCTATCACTTCTGGTTCGAGAAGTGCGGCCGCGACGACTGGTTCCGTGGCGCCACCGAGCTCGACGCTCAAATCAAGAATCAGTTCCGCGACACCCATCTTGCGCTCGCAGCTGGTCCGAGCCCCGAATGGCGGGAAACCGCCGCAAACCACCTCGCGCTGATTGTCGTGCTCGATCAGTTTGCTCGCAACATTTACCGCGGAACAGCACTCGCATTCGCGACAGACGGTCTTGCCTTGGCCGAAGCCGAATTGGCGCTCAGGTCGGGCCACGACAAGCTTGTCCCGCCGGAGCTCCGGGTTTTCTTCTACATGCCGTTCGAGCATGCGGAGGATATCGCCCATCAAGATCGCTCTGTTGCGCTGTTCACCGAACTGGGCGATGACGAGTACCTTGACTATGCGATCCGCCACCGAGAGGTGATCAGGTCATACGGCCGCTTCCCGCATCGAAATCGGTCACTTGGCCGACAGTCGACGGTCGCCGAACTTGAATACTTGGCGCAGCCCGGAGCAGGATTCTGAAATCTGGCCATCTCATTGGAAGGCGAACATGAGCCTGCCTGAGCTCGATGAAGCCGCTTGGATCGATCTCGAACTTGCAGGTACGGATCCGAACTCCGGCTTCCGCTATGTGAACCTGTGCACGGTCGATCCTGACGGACATCCGCAGGCTCGCCTGGTCGTCCTGCGGTCTGCGAATGGGCAAAAACGCACGATCGAGATTCACACGGATACTCGATCTGACAAATGGCGCGAGATCGGCGCCAATCCATCGGTAACGCTGTTGGCGTTTGACCCAGCGCGCGGCCAGCAACTTCGGTTGCGTGGCACAGCGGAGCGCCATGGACCAGGGAGTCCGGTAGCAGCAGATGCGTGGGATCGCCTGTCGCCATGGACGCGGTCGACCTACGCCGGCGGCCCACCTACAGGTGAGAGGTCTGACGCAGCGAATGCTGGCGATGAAAGCGGAAAGGTTGTCTTCGGCGTCATCGTTTTCCGCGCTTCCGAACTCGATTGGTTTCAGCTAGAGCGCGGAGCCAATCGGCGAGCGCTGTTTTCCTACGGATCGCGTGGAGAACTCCGGGATGCCCGAGAGATCAATCCCTAATTTTACTGGAGCGCCGCCCGGGACCGTCCGCCCTACCAATCGCTGTATCGCGGCTGAGGTGAACACGGGTGACGCGTTTTCCTCCAGGCTTCACGCTGATCATTGGGATCTCGGCGGATTGTGACAAAGCGCCGAACTTGATCTTGGTGGACCCGGGCTGTAGAGAAACCGCTCGAATAACGCATGGACTACAGACTTTGACTATACGCTACCTATGGACCCTCGACCGCGCTGGTCAGCAGTCCCGCAATGGCCTCGCGACTGAGAACGAACTGCTCGATTTACTCAATAAAGAAGCCCTGCCCTGTGTGATGCCCGCCGATTGGCTCCTGGCGACGATGCAAATCGATATGGAAGGGAGCGGGCTTTCGATCCACGAGTCCGTGCACAATCCCCAGGACACGTGGAAGCTCGAACTGAAACTGGCGGCGTAAAGCCGAGGGCTGCACGGAAAGCCGGAGCATGACAATGAGTGAACAGACCGTAGAAGATGCAACGAAGCGGATCTATGAATCCCTTCAGGCCGACAATGTCGATATCGATGAGCGCATCGCAGAACTCAAGGCAGCGCTGACGCGTGCGAGCCAGAAAGAGGCCGTGTTCGATCCCACCAAGCTCGTGCAGGGTAATCGGGAGGGCCGGAAACGGATGAAGGCTTATTTTCGCCAGCGTGGGGTTACTGTTAGGTTCTCGGATTGATCCAAGCTCCTGGCGAATAGGAATATGCCAATCTGACGGCTTTTGCTGCCAGCTTTTCGCCATTGCATCAACCGGTTGCTGGTTTGATGAAACTGAAACGCGTGAGCGATGCGACTGGTGGCTGACGCTATCTGACTTAACTTTGTCCGGATTTGGTTGGCAACGGTGGAATACCCGCTCGCGCGGGTTATACCTGGTGCCGCGGCCGCAAACCAATTCAGGAGATGATGCAATGTTCACCCACGTCATGATTGGCAGCAACGACCTGGAGCGAGCGAGACGCTTTTACGACGCCACGTTTGCCGCACTGGGAGGCAAGCCCGGCGAGATGGATGCACGAGGCAGGCTGATCTACGCCCACGAGGGCGGTCGGCTGATGATCACGAAACCGATCGATGGCAATCCGGCAACTGCCGCGAACGGCGGGACCATCGGTATCGCCGCCCCGAGCCCAGATCATGTTCTGGGTTGGCATTCCGCGGGCACGGCGAACGGTGGCACAGCAATCGAGAGCCCGCCCTCGGAGCGTCCGAACGGGGCGTTCGTCGCATATCTCCGCGATCCTGATGGAAACAAACTGACCGCTCGGTCTCAGCCGACGAAGTAAAATGGCATCATCAGGATGGGCGACCACTCTGCGCCCATCACCAATACCGGTCACTCCAGAGTTCGGACTACCAGACGCCCCGCAACATCATCTCCGCCCCCAGAAGGGCAAGCGCAGTCAGGAAGCAGCGTTTGAACATGGCCGGCGTGACGGCACGCCTGATATATTGCCCTGCCCACATTCCAATCAAAGCCGGAACGACGGCGAGAGCGGAGAGTGTCATCCCGTCGAGATGAAACGCTCCTTGTATTGCCAGACCGATTGCAAGGGCGACTGTTGAGACTGTAAAGGAAAGACCGAGTGCCTGGACGAGATCGTCCTTGTCGAAACCGAGCGCCTGCACGTACGGAACAGCTGGGATGACGAACACACCAGTTGCACCCGCGACGAAGCCGGTCGCTGTTCCGAGTATCGGCGAGAGCCAGCGTTCATGTCTCGGGGAAACATGGTAGGGCTTGGCGAACAACGTGTAGACGGCATACACAGTGAGCGACAGGCCCAGCAGGAACGTGCTCAAGCGGGTGTCCGCGCCCGTCAGCATGTAGGCACTGCTGAGTGTTCCGGCCACCACACCCGCCATCATTGTCCAGAGCCTGCGCACGATGCCGATGAAGCTTGGTCCCGCGAGCAGCTGCCAGACGTTCGTCACAAAGGACGGAATAATGAGCAACGAAGCTGCTGCGAGCGGTGACAAAAGACTGCCCAGTATTCCCATTGCCACGGTTGGGAGGCCCATGCCGGTCACCCCTTTAACCGCTCCGGCGGCAAAGAACGTTGCGAAGAGGGCGAACAGGGTCGAGGTCGATAGGTCGGTCATAACCTCTCTCATAGGTTATGCAGCTGCATGGACAATGCGGCATTCCCGTATCAAGCCTTCGCCTAGACCGAAGGCTAAATCGCTTGTAGCATCCCACGATGCGCTTTGACTTCACCGACCTTCGTCTCTTTCTTGCCGTCGCGGATGCCGGCAGCATCACCCACGGCGCAGCCGATGTCGGTCTTTCTCTTGCTGCGGCCAGCGACCGTTTGCGAGAAATGGAGGCGAGCGGAAAGGTTCTCCTCTTGGAAAGAGGCCGCCGAGGTGTTGTGCTAACGGAAGCGGGCGAGGCACTTTCCCACCATGCCCGCGAAATACTCAACCAGGCCGCTTTGATGCGTGGGGAACTCAGCCTCTTTGCAAAGGGCATACGGGCGACCATTCGTATTGTTGCCAACACAGCGGCTATCGTTGAAACCCTTCCAACACGGCTGTCACCATGGCTTGCGGCGCATTCTCAGGTCGACGTTGAGTTTCGCGAGCGGCAAAGCCATGAGATCGCACGCAGTGTCGCGGCAGGTTTTGCAGACATAGGCGTATTGTCGGACGCGGCCACCAACGAGGAACTCCTTCTCAAGCCCTTCGCCGTGAGTAAGCTTTCTGTGGTGTCGGCCCAGTCACATTGGCTCGCGACCGCAAAGGAAGTTCGGTTCGCGCAGATCGGTGAAGAGTATTTCGTCGGCTTGGAGCGCGGCGCACTGCAAGATCATATCGATGCGCAGGCGAACAGGCTTGCGATAAAGCTGCGATACCGGATCAGGCTGCGGACACTCGAAAGCATATGCTCAGCGGCAGGCGCTGGCGTTGGTATTGCCATCGTTCCAGAGACCGTCGCCAGAAGGTGCAAGCGCACATCAGGTCTCTCCGTAACGCCGCTGGCCGATACCTGGGCACGGCGGCATCTCTCGGTCTGCATCGCCGCGAGCCGCGATGTGCCGCCGATTGTAAAAGACCTGTTTGACCATCTGGCGCGCGCATGATCCACGGCAGGTAGGGGCCGAGGACCGACAAACCGTCATGCGTAAGGTTCGCCCTTTCCGTGCGCGTGTGTCAGAATGTCATCAAGACCACTTTAACAACCACCTCGCGCCACTACCTTCACGATATCGATCAACTACATGCGATGGCGGAGTCTGGCGATGACCGAGTACAGTGCGGCGAAATCAGGATCGTTCAAGATCGGCGGAGACATGGAGGTGAACCGCTTGGGGTTTGGCGCCATGCGCGTGACCGGCCCCGGCATTTGGGGACCTCCCGCAGATCATGGTGAAGCGATCCGAACGCTAAAGCGTCTCCCCTCGCTTGGTGTCAACTTCATCGACACTGCCGATTCATACGGGCCAGATGTTTCCGAATGGCTGGTTAAGGAAGCGCTTTACCCTTATAGTGATGGATCAATCGTCGCCACGAAGGGTGGCCTTACCCGGCACGGCCCGGATATCTGGCTGCCTGTCGGGCGTCCCGAGTACCTAATTCAACAGGTACACAAGAGCCTTCGAAACCTGGGCGTTGAAAGGATTGATTTATGGCAACTGCACAGGATCGATTCAAAGGTACCAGCCAAAGAGCAGTTTGACGCCATCAAGTCGCTCATCGACTCTGGCCTTATCCGCCATGCGGGGCTGAGCGAGGTGTCGGTGGCTGATATCGAGGCTGCATCGAAGGTCTTTAAGGTGGCCACGGTGCAGAACAGGTACAACTTGGTGGATCGCACGAGCGAGGATGTCCTCGACTATTGCGCGAAACACGGAATTGGCTTCATCCCGTGGTATCCACTGGCGGCCGGAGAACTGGCGAAGCCTGGATCTCTTCTGGACACGGTTGCAAAGCAACACAACGTATCGCCAAGTCAGATCGCACTTGCATGGGTCTTGAAGCGTAGCCCGGTCATGCTACCGATCCCGGGCACCTCTAAAGTCAAACATCTGGAGGAGAACGTCCGCGCGGCGGACGTAACGCTGACCGACGATCAATTCAGGGCACTCGACGCCGAGGGCAAAAAAGCGTTCCAAGCGACTTAGGCTCACGGTAAGAGGAAGGACTGATGGTAGAGAAGATTTCCAAGCTTTCGCCAACAGCGCCATCAAATGCGACGCGGATCGATCAGAGCGTTTCTGTCGCCGAACCGGACATTGCATGGGTGGCCAACCGGCAGTCCGTGATCGACGCCGCACTCTCTGAGGCGAAGACTGAGCGATTGGTCACCGGTGAGGATAATCGAGCATTTGACGGCGAGGAGGAAGCTCGCGGGGGACAAGGCCGAGGGCATGCTCAAAGTGAAACAGACGAAGGCGCCGAGTTACTGTCGGGAGAAAGCAAGAGGATTGGCACAGGAAACCTTGATGATGAACAGGTTGCGTTTGGCGGACATACGGGATTTGTGTGACGTCGAGGAACTTCAGCGTGAGGACCTCAAGAGCGGTATCTCTCCAGGTCGATACGCGGCGCGCAGAGCAACGCGAGGACACGCAACCAACGAAAGCATCAGATGAGTCGATTTAGCGAAACAGAAAACGCCCTCATCGCGAGGCTTCGGGCACTCAAGGCGAAGCGCAAGGTAACGATCAGTTTGCTTGATATCAGCGACCCGCTTCGCGAGAGCGGGTTTACGCACGATGAAATCCTAGCGGTGTTGCGGGCAATCGAGCAGGACAAGGTTATTGCCTTCACAACCGCAAACCGGATCCGGATGCTGAAGGACCTGCCCTGATGTCGTGTGACAGACCGTTCGAAACAGGATAGCCATACGCGGCCTCTTTTCCTTTTTGGCAAATCTTAAATGCTGTGGTTCATCCGATCGAACCAATCGAACATTCGAGCGTTCAGCGATATCATCACCTACAACGTTGAAAACAAAGTCGCTTCCGTCAGGATTGCTCGGTGACCTATCCGCAACTTCGCTCCGAAGATCCAGAACTTGCAACTGAATCACGCAGCGGTCTGCCGTCACTGGTGTTGGCGGCGCTCGGGGTCGTATACGGCGACATCGGGACAAGCCCGCTTTATGCGTTTCGAGAGGCACTTCACGCTACAGCGGGATCGGGATCGCACCGGGAGAACGTGCTCGGCATTCTTTCACTCATCGTGTGGGCACTGACAATTGTTGTCACCGTAAAGTACGTGATGTTCGTTCTTCGGGCTGACAATCGGGGCGAAGGGGGAACGCTGTCCCTGATGACGCTTGCGCGGCAGAGCTTCACCGACAAGCCAGCGTGGATTCTCGTCTTGGGTGTCGCGGGAGCCTCTCTCTTCCTTGGCGACGCCATCATTACCCCAGCAATCTCGGTTCTGTCCGCCGTCGAAGGGATTCAGGTGGTCGCGCCCGGCCTGTCGGCATGGATCGTTCCGATCACCGTTACGATCATTGCCGTACTGTTTTTCGTTCAACGTTTCGGGACAGGTGGCGTTGCTTCGGTCTTCGGCCCCGTCATGGCGTTATGGTTTCTGGTCCTAGGAGTAAGCGGCGCCATCCATATCCTCGATGATCTGGAAATTTTTAGCGCCATAAATCCCCTTCACGGTGTTTTTTATGCATCGAACAATGTCGGTCACGCTATCGCCGTCCTCGGCGCGGTCTTCCTCGCGGTTACAGGCGCTGAGGCACTCTACGTCGACCTCGGCCATTTCGGCAGGCGACCGATCGTGGTGGCGTGGTTCTCACTCGTCTTTCCATGCCTGCTTCTCAACTATTTCGGACAAGGCGCGTTCGTCCTCGCAAATCCCGGCATGACCGACCATCCATTCTTCGGCATGCATCCTGAGTGGGCGCGTGTGCCAATCGTGTGTCTGGCAACCGCAGCAACGGTGATCGCGAGCCAGGCAGTCATTTCGGGGGCATATTCGCTTGTGCGCCAGGCAATGCACCTCAACTTATTGCCACGCCTGCAGATCCTGCACACTTCCGAGACGCACTCCGGGCAGATTTTCATGCCACAGGTCAACGCATTCCTATTCGTGTTCGTTATCGCACTTGTTCTGTATTTCAGAAGCTCAAGCGGGCTGTCTGCCGCATACGGCATCGCGGTTACGGGCGAGATGCTGATCACCAGCATCCTGCTGTTCGTCGTCATGAAACACATCTGGAGATGGACGACGCTCACCACCACGGCAATCATCGTGCCCCTCTTCCTGATCGACGCAGGGTTCTTTGTGGCAAACATCGCCAAATTTCCAGAAGGCGGCTGGGTTCCGGTCACGGTTGCATGCACGATGGCCCTCATCATGCAGACATGGATGGCAGGCCGTCGGCTACTGGCGTCTCGGACGCGTGCGGACGAGGTACCGCTGGAAGGGATCATACAGAGGTTGACGAAGAGGCCACCAACGACTGTGCCTGGAACCGCCGTTTTCCTGACAAGCGACGTCGAAGGTGCCCCCACAGCCCTGCTGCACAGCCTCAAGCACTACAAGGTTCTTCACGAGCACAATGTCATTCTGAGCGTCGTGACTGCGACGGAGCCGTTCGTTCCCGACGACGAGAAGATATTCCTTGAAAGCTTCAGCCCACTGTTCAGCCGGCTGGTGATCACGTTCGGATATATGGAGACGCCCAACATCCCGCGCGCGCTTGTGCTTGTTCGCAAGCTTGGTCTGAAGTTTGACATCATGTCGACATCGTTCTTCCTGTCGCGCCGGACGATCCTCCCATCCAAGAAAGGCGGCATGCCTTTCTGGCAGGATCGCCTGTTCATCGTACTCGCCCAGAACGCAGGCAACGCTACCGACTATTTCGGCCTTCCAACAGGACGCGTGGTCGAGCTCGGCTTGCAAACCGTTATCTGATTTTTGGGGTCGATCGTCGCAAAGCGTGCTCCTATTCGCGGAACCTTCGGACACCTCGTGGGCGATCAATTCAGTTCGGGGTGTTGACCCACGAGCTTTTCACGCTTGTGTTGAAGAAGTTGCATCTGCTCGGCCAACTCCGCCATCGCTTCATCGATTTTTTCGACGCTTTCCTCGATGTATAGATAATGCTCTGCAAGAAGCGCCCTTGCCTCTTTGCGGCTGGAAGCGTTCGGCGTATCTCCATAAAGAGGCCGATTGGCCGTCTCCTTCAAGAAAAAGGTCGTCAGAAGACCCGCGGCTGCGGCAATCATGAGGTAGTATGCCGGCATATAGATATTGTCGGTCGCTTCGACCAACCATGCCGCCACGGTGGGTGTGAGGCCGGCGACAATGATCGAGATATTGAATGATATGGCGAGCGCGCTGTAGCGAATTCGCGCAGGAAACAAAGCGGGCAAAGTTGCGGCCATGATGCCGACAAGGCAATTGAGACCGATCGCTAGGATCAACAGACCGAAAAAGATGCCGATCGTGTTGCCGCTCGCTATCAGATGAAATGCCGGCAACGACAAGGCGAGGATGATCAAGCTTCCAACCGCGAGAAACGGCCGACGGCCGATGCGGTCACTCAGGAACCCGACCAGCGGCTGCACAAACAACATTCCGACCATGACAGCGATGATGATCAGAGCGCCGTGGTCCTCTGTGTAGCCGAGGGTTTTCGCCAGATAGGTCGGCATATAGGTCAAAAGCATGTAATAGGTGACATTGGTGACAAGCACCATGCCGATGCATATTGCCAGGGACCTTGGATGCCTTTGGATGATTTCCGCTATTGGAATCATGGGCCGCTCGGACAACGTCTGCTTATCTTCCTTCTCGGTTCGCTTCAGACGTTCGGTGAAGGCCGGCGTTTCCTCAGCGGCGTGCCGCAGATAAAGGCCGATGAGACCCAATGGGGCAGCGAGAAAGAAAGGCAGGCGCCAACCCCAGGCCAGGAAATTTGCTTCGCTCATCGCCGCGGTCAGTACGACGACCAGTCCGGCGCCGAGAACAAATCCTGCGATCGAGCCAAAATCGAGCCAGCTTCCAAGAAAACCGCGCCTGCGATCCGGCGAATATTCCGCGACGAATATGGCGGCGCCGGTGTATTCACCGCCAACCGAAAACCCTTGGACAAGTTTGCACATGAGCAGCAGGATGGGGGCCCACAGGCCAATCATCGCATAGCTCGGTATCAGGCCAATGCAGAACGTGCTGACCGCCATAATGACGATCGTCAACGATAGAACCTTTTGCCGACCGAACTTGTCACCCATAGAGCCGAAAAACACGCCACCCAATGGCCGCACGAGAAACGGTACGGAGAAGGTTGCGAGTGCGGCAACGGTCTGCACTGCTGGCGAAGCTTCAGGAAAAAATACCTTGCCAACCGTGGCTGCGACGAACCCATAGACGCCAAAATCGAACCATTCCATCGCATTGCCGAGGGCGGCCGCGGTGATCGCCTTCTTCAGTTTGGAATCCTCGATGACAGTGACGTCGTTCAGTGTCAGCGTGTTGGTTTGCGTATCGCTCACGATGCCCCCATATGCAAATTCACCTCAACCAGGAGGCGCGGGTAAATGCCTGAAACGCCTGAACGTTCCAAGCCGTTATCTAGGGCTTGTTTTTGCCGCTCCAAGCTGGCCGCCAGCCTGGCGAGCGAGCTAATCGGCGGCCGATACCGCGTATAGGCTGTTACCCCTGAAGGCGCAGCGTATAACGCGTGTGCCGGCGCTCTCCAGTGCGCGTAAAAGCGCCGATCGCTACGAGTTGCTGAAGGTCGCGTGTAGCTGTTGCGCGCGATACGGCCGTGATCGAAATGTAATTCTCCGCGCTGAGACCGCCTTTGAAACCCGCAATACCCTCCCGGAAAATGCGGGCAACAACCTTCTCTTGTCTCCCACTGAGTTGGCCTCGAAATCGATCGTAGAACTTTGCTTTGCGAATGAAGAAAGCTGTTCGATCGATCGTCGCTTGTTGAGCTTCAAGGATCGTCTGGGAAAAATACGTCACCCAACCGTCAATATCGAGCGACCGCTGGTGACGTTCGAGTTCCAGATAGTAGGCTTTCCGATTTTTTTCGATTGTGAACGCAAGCGAGATGAGGCTTGGTTGCCCCACGTTTTGAGCGAGTGACTTCTCAGCGAGAGCGCGCCCAATCCTGCCGTTGCCATCCTCAAAAGGATGTATGCTCTCGAAGTAGAGATGTCCGATGGCTGCGCGCGTCAATGCCGGCAGTTGGAGCTGCCCATTTGGCCGCGATTGGTTGAACCACGCGATGAAATGCTCCATTTCGTGGGCAACCCGGCAAGATGCAGGCGCCTCGAAGTGGATCGTCGGCTTGTCCAGTCGACCCGACACGATCTGCATTGCGTCTTCATGCCGGCGATAGGCACCGATCACGTCTAGATGTCGATTGCCTGCCATCAGCATCGTGTGCCAGTTGAAAAGCTCCTCTTTGACCAGATCTCCACTCCAGTTTCGATAGACATCTGCCGTCATCTCCGCAATCCCGCGCTCCTGAGGACGTACGGAGCGGTCGTCGGCACTCAGTCCGAACTGCCGGCGAAGCGAGGACTGGACGCTTACTCGATCAAGATATTCACCTTCGATTTCGGAGGTCTTGATAGCTTCGTCGCTCAGCAGCTCTATACGCAGCTGACCGCTGTCATCGTCATTAAGGTGCCGAACGGCTCCTATTAGCTCGCCGGACGCCTGCAGAAATCTCTGCTCCGATGCGAGCATGGCGGAAGCATCATACTTGAAATTCGGCCAGTCGGCGTCCTGCCAGTTCCACTGCATGAGTTATAGATACCTTTTCTATAGCTCATAAATATCTAGTTTCTTGAGTTATTGCAATCACGGCTATCGCTCATGCCTTGAGTCTCCGACTGGAAGCGAAGGATCGGCTCCATTCCGCCGGTGGCTATCGGCGGCTTTCGGCTGAGCGCCTGAGGACGGGCGACGCGACCTAGTTCACGAGCCGCTCCGGTAGCAACAGTCAGGCCCTCGACGAAATCCTCCAGCGAACGAAAAATCTGATCCAAGACGTCGTTGGCAGAAGGATGATCTTGTCTTTCAAGGGACGAAGTGCCGCGTATCCGTCCCACCTCTGCTGATTGCGATATCACACAAGTTCCCATTGATATATAGATAGGAATCCTATATTTATGAAATATGAAAACACCGAAGAACCCTCATTCCGTCAATTTTCGCATCCTCGAAGGCTTGTCGAGAGTGGCTGCGGCTTTGCGAGCCGACGAGTGGGAGAGGGCCAAGGCGCTCGGCCTCAACCCGACCCAGCTTGCGATCCTCGTGCTTCTTGAAGGCAGACCCCATGGGCTCGGGGTCAAGATGATTGCCGCCCATCTCGGCGTTTCGCAGCCGACGGCTACCGATTCCATCAATGCGCTCGAGAAAAAGGGCCATGTCGAAAAGCGGGCGGGACTTGCAGATGGCCGATCCGTCGATGTTCATTTG
Source organism: Rhizobium sp. 16-449-1b (assembly GCF_017741935.1). Classification (GTDB taxonomy): domain Bacteria; phylum Pseudomonadota; class Alphaproteobacteria; order Rhizobiales; family Rhizobiaceae; genus Rhizobium. The sequence continues at coordinate 65,970 of NZ_JAGHMH010000030.1, forward strand.
AGCGTGAAAGGTGCGGCTCTACTGAGCCAAGAGACCGCAGGAGATCTGATCAGCAGCGCAATCGCTGCTCTCGGCGATGCCGCGCAGGAAGAATTGCTGGTGACGCTGATCACGATTATTCGGCAACTGCAGGAGAAGAACGCCATTCCCGTGCAGCGCATGTGCGTCACCTGTCGCTACTTCGACCCATTTGCCCATCCTCAAAGCGATAAGCCGCACCACTGTCATTTCGTGCATGCGCCATTCGGCCAGCGGGAACTCCGCGTCGATTGCCGCGAGCACGAACTAGCCGATCCCACGTCCCGGGCTGCCACCTGGGACGCATTTGAAGCGGGATAACCGAACGCCCTCCAGGCAAACAAGAGAAAGGAACCACCCACATGCTGAAAGCATTTTTGACCGGGACGCTCGTCGTCGCCGGAACGGCCCTGCTATGCCAATCGACGGCGAGCGCACACGCGATCAAGGCGAAAGCGAACCAGGCCGTCAACGCCTCGCTCGATATCATCGAAACGAAGATCACAACCAAGGGCGACAAGGTGGTCTTTTCCACCCGCGTTCGCGGCGAGGCCGGCAAGGACAAGCCGGATGCGACCGGCAAGTTCGAAGGTTCGAGCGTTTACGCCTATGTCTGGCCAACCAGCCTCGATAGCAGCGATGTCGGCTTCGAGAAGAAGCAAGGCATCGTCGCCCTTGCAGTCACCTTCCACCCGGATTTCGATGATGGCGCAAATGGCGCCAAGAACCGCCATGTCTGGCATTCGCATTGGGTCGTCCTTGCCAAGGACGAGGCCTGCGGCGCAGGCCTGAAGGTGGTGGATATCCCGAAGGACACCAAGCCCAAGGTGCCGGCGACCTGGCCGGGTGTACCGCTTCTGATCGACAGCCCGGCTTATCCGACGACCTTCACAGGCGACGAGGTCGATGTCGAGATACCGCTCTCGCTGATCAACGGCATCAAGGGCGCAGCGTTTGACGGTGTAACAGCGGGCCTGAAGGTCAACGGCAACCTGCATGCGCCGCTTCTGTGTGTCAGCGATGTCTTCAAGGTCGCGTCCGGTGACCTCAGCCTGCCGGGCAAGGTCGAACCGGTCAAGTAATGACGTGACAAACGCGCCGGTTCGCCGACTGCCATCGACGAACCGGCATATTCTCCCCTCCAGGCTAGTAGAGAGAAAGAACATGGGCAGATTTACCCCCGATGCCCCGAACAAGGCAACAGCAACCGAAGGCAGGACGACACCCAAAGCGCATATCTTGCCGGAGCTTGCCGTCAGCGAATGGTTCAACACGGAAGTCCCGCTGACGTTGGCGGGCCTACGCGACCGCCCCATCTTCCTGCATAGCTTCCAGCTGCTTTGCCCCGGTTGCGTGTCCGACGCCTTGCCGCAGGTCAAGCGCATCGAGAAGCTGTTCGCGCACACCGAATTGCAGGTGATCGGCCTCCATACCGTTTTCGAGCATCATGCCGCCATGTCGCCGGTCACGCTGCGGGCCTTCCTCCACGAATACGGCATCACATCGCCGGTCGGCGTCGATATGGCCGATGACACCTCGGACATTCCGGTTACGATGCGCCGCTTCGGCCTGCGTGGTACTCCTTCCTCGGTGCTGATCGGCCGGGGCGGTACGCTTCTCCATCATGCCTTCGGCGTCGAGGAAGACATGATTGTGGGCGCTCGGATCGCCATGGCGCTCGCCACCCCCATTCCGGCGCATGAAGACCGGTCCGACGCCGGCTGCGCCGATGGTCGATGCGACATTCCCGCTACCTCCTGAGAAACAGACAAGAGACCATGACAAAAACCGTTCTAGCGCTCCGGCACGTGCACTTCGAAGATCTCGGCCTCTTCGCCGATACTTTGATGGAAGCCGGCTATGACATCCGATACAGCGACGTCGGCGATCTCGATTTCTGCGACGGCGATCCACGCGCGCCCGATCTTCTCGTCATCCTCGGCGGGCCGATCGGGGTGTATGACGATCACTATCCGTTTCTACAGGCCGAGCGCGCCTTCATCCGCGCAAGGCTCGAAAGCGGCCTGCCGACGCTCGGGATCTGCCTCGGCGCCCAACTGATTGCGGCGGCCCTCGGCGAGAAGGTGTTCCCGACAGGCTTGAAGGAAATCGGCTTTTCCAAGCTCATGCTGACCGATGACGGAATGGCGAGCCCGTTGAGGCACCTGGAGGACGTCCACGTTCTCCACTGGCATGGCGACACCTATGGGCTGCCGCTGGGTGCTGCCAACCTGGCATCCTCGGCCCTGGTCGAGCAGCAGGCCTTTTCGATCGGCGAGAACGTGCTCGGCCTGCAGTTTCATCCCGAAGCCGAAACCGATCAGCGCTTTGAGCGTTGGCTGGTCGCCCACGCCGCCGAACTCGGTTCGGCCGGCATCGATATAGCAGCGTTGCGGCGCGATGCTGCACTATATGGCCCGCCTCTGGCCACCGCTGCCCGCGCGCTGCTTCGAGAGTGGCTCGCCGGCCTCAAGACGGACCTGGCAACATGACTCGGGCAAACGAGATGACCGACTTGCGGATCCTCAGTCTGCGGGTCGGCGCGCTTGCACCGCTCGGTCCGAAAGGTGTTTTGAGCGGCATCGACAAATCGGAGGTTTCAGCACCGCTGCAACTGTCGGAGGCCGGCTTCATCGGCGACATGCAGGGCGACACCGTAAGGCACGGCGGGCCGGAGAAGGCCGTCCATCACTACCCTTTCGACCACTATGCCTTCTGGACCAGGGAACTCGGCGAACAGCCGATCCTCGCGAACCCCGGCGCTTTCGGCGAAAACATCGCAACGTCGGGCCTGACAGAAGACGAAGCCGCCATCGGTGACGTCTTCCGGCTAGGCAGTGCCGTGATCGAGATCAGCCAGGGCCGGCAGCCCTGCTGGAAGCTGAACGAACGCTTCGCGCAGAAGAAAATGGCCCGCAAGGTCCAGGAAACCGGGCGCACCGGCTGGTATTACCGGGTACTCGAGCCCGGAACCGTAGCCCTTGGCGACCATCTCTCGCTCTTGGAGCGCCGTTGTCCGGAATGGACGCTCGCCCGTATCTGGAGCACATTTTACGTCAACACCCTCGACCGATCCGAACTTGCTGCTATCGCGGCCCTGAACCGTCTGGCCTCCGGCTGGCGTGCTCATGCTGCTCGGCGACTGGAAAGTGGAAAGGTAGAAGATTGGACGAGACGTTTGGAAGGTATCTAGGGGTAAGGACTGGTACCATAAACCGCAATTATATACTTGACTAAGAAGATCACCTTTTTGTATTCACTGCGCCGTGCGTTGTTGGCTACAGGAGGTCATACTTCTGGGACTGACGCGCGAAGTCACTGACGGAGCAGGCGGATGGCCCGTTGTTCAATCCGATCGAGATGGCCAACGCCGATGAAGCCGATGTCGCCATCCGGCTGAACAAGGTCGAGAGCTACCGGAAGGCGTTCAGCCAGATCTACGGAGGTGATGGCATCGTATTGACCCAGGTCACCGATGCACTCGCAGCCTTCGAGCGCCACCTTGAACGCGCTACCCGTTTCGATGCTTTCGCCGGCGGCACGCGGCGCAGGTTGTCGGACGAGGAAATCTGGGGACTTCATCTCTTCCGCGGCAAGGCAGGGTGCGCCAACTGTCACTTCGGACCGCTCCTGACGGATGAGAAACTTCACAACATCGGGCTGACCTTCTTCCAGCGACGACTTCAGGACCTCGGCCTATTCGAAGCGATAGGAAAGACCGCGGACGTAGGCCACTTCAGAACACCTGCGCTTAGGCACCTCAGCGCTACCGCCCCGCATATGCACAATGGCGTCATGCCTCGGCTGCGCAACGTCATTGCCTTCTACGAACAAGGTGGTGGTCACATCCGGCCGCGGAATGAGGCAGACGGCAAGCTGCCGCTGTTTCCCCTGGCTGCAGCGACATCGGATCTGTTGGGACCACTCGATCTCAGCAAACGGGAACGTCAGGCGTTGCTGGCGTTCCTTGAGGCCCTCTAGATGCGCGTGTTCTTGAAAGGATGCGAACCGGAGATCCGTGCATTAGAAATGCTAGCAGCTTGAAAAGCCTGTTGCTTCCCCATGCTGGCTTGAAGCGTCACGGTGCCGCGACAGCATGAGACGCTGATCGCATTCCAGTGAGCATCGGCTCCTTGAGAGGACAGCAGAAGGCGTTCCACTGTCACAGGAAATTCTCATCGGAAAGCACGATGCGTCGTTTCAAAGGACGCTCCATGTCTAGTGATACGGCGCACCGGATACTGTGGCGCGTCTGCCGCGCAAGGTCTCTGACGGGCTCTCGCCGAACTTCTCCTTATATTCCTGAGCAAAACGCCCGAGATGGCCGAAGCCGGAATCAAAGGCGATGGCCGCGACCGACGTGCCCGAACCTGCTAGCAATCGTTCGCGAGCCGTTTCCAGCCGCACATCGCGGAGAAACCGCATTGGGCTGATCTGCCGAAACTTTTTGAACACCTCAAGCAGTGTGCGCGTCGGCACGTTGGCCGCCTTCGCGATATCGTCGAGACACAATGGCTCGGCATAATTCTTTCTGATGAAAGCCTCGGCACGCTTGACGCTGCGGGGCATCGGCGAGCCGCCATTATCGGCCTGCAAGGCTTCGACGCCCAGCCCTGCCAGCAGCAGGCCGGCAAACAGATGCTCATAATAGAGTGCCATACGTTCATCGGCGTGCATCATCTCGATCGCACCGAGATTGCGGATTATCGAGTTCACGATCCCGACCCAGGGCTTGAGCCGTGCCTGCGTGAAGTCCATGACGGGATTGAGGTGACTACCGCGGCGCCCGGCGTGCGCGTCGATAAGTTGCGGCTCCACGCGCAGCACGAACAGGATGCAGTCATCACTGAATTCGCCGACATAGCGATCTCCCGGTGCAAGGCACACACCGTGCATGCTGTCGATCGGGACATCCCCATGGAGAAGCGAGAGCTTGCCGCGGCCGCGCATGCAGGTGACGATCAGATGCGAGCCACGCACTTCCTCCGTATCGATGCGCATCCCCCCAAGCCCGATCATACCGACGCTGACAGATCGAAACGTCACGTAGTCCATGTGATATGTGGCGGAGGGACGCTGGGGCCTGATCGGGATCAGTTGCGACATCTCCATGGCCGAGGCGATCCTGCGGCGCGCCTCCTTGGCGTCGGGCGTCTCGAAAAGGCGATATCTCTTTAAATCTAAAGGAGTTGGCACGACATATTCAATATTGCCAGGCTGGGCCATAAGCGACACGCTCCGCGTTAATGACATGAATGCACGACATTACAGGGGCAGGCGTTTGCCCGGTCTGACAGCATACTCGACCAGAATTCGGTCAATCGCCTACAAAAGCATCAGTATAATTATTTGCCTAAAAACACATCCTTCCTGCATCGTCAAAATATGTCAATCCGCAAATCTCAGTTGTTTTAATCTTATAATTTTCGGCAATGGATCGGACCTTCCGCCTGTCTTTCTCGCCACACAAAACCGCGTGCACCGGATAATCACCCGTCACGTCGCGGCGGCCGGATAGACGGCTCGTGCAGTCGGCGCAATCTTACCCGGGTAAGCTGCATACAAGCACCGAAACGACACCCAAACCCAGGCTGGAGAACATCCATTGATGAACGAAAAGTTGAAGTTGGACCCCAAGCGGACGGCCCTTGTCATGATCGATCTGGTCAACGATTCGATCAGCGAAGGAGGGTTTGAGACGGAAAACGGCGGGCCGACCCACGCCAAGAAGCAGAATATCATCGAGAACGTCAAACAGCTCGCCAATGCCTGCCGCAAGGCCGGGATACCCGTCATTCACAATCACGCCAAATCGCTGCCCGGCACCAAGAAGAACTCGCCGGCCTTCGCCGCCTTCGCGACCGACGAACTGCAGAAGGACTACCTCAACTCGTGGGGTGCGGCGCCGGTGGAAGGGCTGGAACCGCAGCCAGGCGAACATGTCATGGACCGCACCCGTATCAACGCATTCTACGGCACAAGGCTCGACATCGTCCTGCGGGGTTACAACGCCGACACGATCATCATCACTGGCGCCTACACGCACCATACGGTGCAGCACACCGCACGTCACGGCGCCGACGCCGGATATGATGTGATCGTCGTGGCCGACGGGTCTTCGAGCGTCAACGATGAGTATCACAACTCCGCGCTCTATTTCGGCCTCAGCGATCTGGCCACCGTCGTCAACACTCAGGAACTGGTCGCGGCGATCGAGGGCTGAAGTCCCGTGCCGCATCTGGAGCTTCGTATGGAATTTCCTTCGTTCCCTCGCCTCGCCTGCGTGGTTACCGCGCGTCACGGGCAACGAGAAATGTTGCCTGCACTCCTGGTGCAGGCACGTGATGCCGCGCTGTCTGCGACACCCGGTGCCACCGGCTGGGCAGGGCTGACGCTGCAGTCCGAGGAGCTCGCAGAGGGCTCCACCGAAGACACGTTCTCCGGTGGACGCCCGATGGCCACATTGGATGCCGTGATCGAGATCTCGCTTGCTTCGGGCGGTGACGGCACCCAATTGCTCGCCGCGGCGGAAGCCATCGGCGTCGCATTCGGCGATGCCGCAGACCCTGCAGACTGCGAAATGGTGCTTGGCAACGCGTCGGTCGCGGTGCCCGCCAGCACCCGGTATGCGGTCGTCAGTACCTATAACCGCGATCGCCGCACGGACCTGCCGACCTTTCTGCACTGGTGGAAAGTCCATCACGTTCCCTTCATGTTCGATAGCCCGACGGGGCGCATTCTGGCGCCCTCCATCCGTGGATATGAGATCGTCGGCGGGCAGGCAGACGCCAGCGCGGCGGCGGCGAAAAAGGCGGGATATGCATTGGCACCAGAGATCTTCGAGGCGCTGCATATCGGCGATCCGACCGAGTTCTTCGAGCTTGCGGCCGCGAGCGGACATGACGCAGCCTGCATCACCGATGAGGAAGGCTTCATCAGCTACGACTGGCGGATAGGTTCGCCCGAACAGGCTGCCGAGTCATACCGCTCCCGACGCGACATCCTTCGTGTCGGCGTTGTCGAAAGACTCTCTGGCCCATGAATTGCGTCCTGACCCGATACCAATCCGTGGTTCGAACAATACAGGTCTCAAATGGAAAACACGCTCATTCCCGATCCGTTGATCATCGCCAAGCGCGGTAGTTTCGCATTTGGCGGAGCCGTTGTCGGCCGACCCGACGGCCACACGCTGCACGGCGACCATGGATATGCCCAGTACAATATCCCCGTCGGCCCGAAGAAGCATCCTCTCGTCTTCTGGCACGGCCTGTCGCAGTCGGCGAAAACTTGGGAGACGACGCCCGACGGGCGCGAGGGCTTCGACGACATCTTCCTTCGTCGCGGATTTTCCGTCTATCTGATCGACCAGCCCCGTCGAGGCCGGGCTGCCCAAGGCACGATCGGAACGATGATACCCGATGCATCCAGTGAGGAGCTCCTCCCGGACGCGTTCTATTTCAACGCCTTCCGTCTCGGCACATGGGCGCCGCCGGAGGCACCGCAATATTTCCCCAATGTGAGCTTTCCGAGCGACAGGCGTTCATTGGAGCAGTTCCTGCGGCAGGTCGTGCCCAATACGGGACTGGAGGGCTTCGATGCGCTGACGCGGGAGTTGCAAAGCAATGCCGCATCGGCCCTGTTCGACGAGATCGGCCCGGCTGTCCTCGTAACCCATTCCAACGGCGGACAATATGGATGGCGCACAGCCATGAAGAACGGGCGGGTGGCGGCGATCGTCTCCTATGAACCTTCGACATTTGCCTTTCCCGAGAGCGACCCACCGGCTGCGATCACCTATCCGCCGGAGGCGATCGAAAACGAGCCCGATCTCGTCTCGGACGAGCAGTTTTTAGGGCTGACCAAGATGCCGATACAGATCGTCTTCGGCGACAACATCCGCGGCGACAGGGGCTACGAGCCCTATGTCGAGCGCGCCGAGCAGTTTATTGCCGCGATCAATGCGCGCGGCGGCGACGCCGAAGTGCTTCATCTTCCGGAGGCCGGCCTCGTCGGAAACACGCATTTCCCCTTTGCCGATAGCAACAACCTGCAGGTTGCCGATCTGCTTTCCGCATGGCTTGCCCGGAAGTGCCTCGACCACTGATGCCCTGCGGGCTCGATGGGCGCAACGTCACCTGTCGAGCCCATCGCAAGTGATATGACCAACGTGAAGGATTGCACCATGAACGTCATGACGAAAGTTTCGGCGACGAAAGCGCATTTGCGTGAAGATCTCCTCTCGCGCCTCGAATCCGTACTGCCGCTGCTTAAATCCAATGCGGCTCGAACAGATGCCGAAGGCGCCATACCGCAAGAGAACCTCGACGCGCTCTGCGCGGCGGGCCTGGGAAAGATCCTGCGCCCACGTCGCTTCGGCGGCATCGAGGTCAGCCTCGAGACGGTCATGGAACTGCAGATCCGGATGGCAACCGCCTGCGGTTCGACGGCATGGGTCATGAGCCTCGCCAGCCTCAGTTCCTACCTCCTTGCCCATTACCCGCTGAAGGCACAGGAGGAGGTGTGGTCAACGGATGCCGATGTCCGTGCCGCCCTGGTCGCGTCCGATGCCGAAGCCGTTAAGGAGGATGTCGACGGTGGCTGGATGGTCTCGGGTCGCTGGCGTTATGCGTCCGGCTCGGCCTATTGCCAATGGGCAATCCTTGCCGTTCCGCATACGGCGCCTGACGGTCGCGCCGATACCGGCCTTGCCCTGATCCCCATGTCGGACATCGCCATCGAAAAGAGCTGGGATGTGTCAGGCATGCGCGGCACGGCATCCGACACGCTTGTCATCGAGAAACCGGTTTTCGTGCCGCGCCACCGGCAGGGATCACGCCTCGCGGCCTATGACGGCACCTCCGACCTTCCCTATCGCGACGAGCCGGAATGTATCTATCTGACGCCGTTTCCGACCGTCTTCGAAATGGCCATCGCAGCCCCGCCCATAGGCATGGCCAAGGCAGCACTCGATCTGGCGGCCGAAACCGCGCCCAAGCGGAAGCTTCCCTTTTTCGGCATTCCGCAATCGGAATCCGAGACCAATCAGGTGATGGTTGCCAATGCCGCCATCGCCGCGGACTCCGCCGAGTTGCATCTGATGCGGGCCGCCGCCGATGCCGATGCAGCGAGCGCGCGCGGCGAGATCCTCGGCGGCAAAGCGCTTCAACGCGCCACGGCCGATACGGTTGCCGCCGCACGCTATTCGACCCAGGCCGTACGTACCGTGATCCGCGTCCTGATGTCGGGAAGCTTTGCGAATGCAAATCCGATGCAGCGCATCTGGCGGGATTCGGAAATGGTAGGTTCCCATTTTGCCTTCTCGGAACATATGCTGATCGAATACGGCCAGTCCCTGTTCGGCATCGAGGCGCATCAGTAGCACGGCCGTTTGGCTTGCCACATCTCTTTCAAATGAACCGCCCGGTCATCGTTGCGATGGTCGGGCGGTTTTGTCTCCGGCAGGTCGCGAGCTGGGCGGCGGCGTTACACATCGCCTACAGCGGCGGTCCGAAAATATGACCGATCTTCGCGGATTCTAAGTGTCATCGCGTCCTTTGCAGCGCTGTCCGGATAACGTCGCGCCGCTCTGCCGTTGCCGGATAGACGGTTGAGCCCGATCCGCACGACTATGCGTCATTGATGACATGCTGACCGGCTGCCGCCGTCGCACCGGCCTTCTCTTCGTTTTCCATCAAGTGGGGTGTGTGAATGTCAATAGAACCAGCAAAGCGTTTGAACAATACGGGCTCGGCAACTCATGAAGGACATATTGCTCTGAGGCCGGGTCCCCTTGGCAGCGTGGTCACCATGATGACGATCGGCACGCTCGGCGCTGTCATGTCGCCCTACATGATCGAGGTGACGCGAAGCGTCCTCGACGTGGAAATGCGCACGGCCGGCATCCTTGTCAGCGCGCAGTTGCTGACGTCGGCCCTGATCACGTTCGCGGTCGCCCGCCTGGCCAATGGTCCGCACAGGATAAGGCTGGCAGGTGTCGGCCTTCTGATGGTGATAATCGGCTTCGCCGGCGCAGCCTTCATTTCCGCACCGCCTGTGTTTCTGACAGCTCTCTTCATAGGGGCAGCCGGGCTCGGCATCATCGGGGCCGCCGGAGGCGCAGCCTTTGCCGCCTTTCGTGATCTCAACCGTGCATCAGGTGTATTCGGGGTCACCAACCGCATCATCTGCGCCGGAATTCTGTCCATGATCCCGATCTTTTCCGGCGGTCCTGCCATTGTGTTCGGGTCGTTCTCCGCCCTCGCCCTCTGCGGGCTTGCCGTTCTGTTTCTGTTGCCTCGGGCGCCGCTTGCGACGGCGCGCGGTCTCGAAGGACAACAGCAATCCGCCCTGCAGGATAAGCCATCACATGGCGACATCAGGATGCCTGGCAGGCTGAAGCTCGCCGGTGCCGGGATCGTTATCCTCTCGGCGTTCCTCGGAATTATGACCGACGCATTCTATGCGGTCATTCTTCGGGTGGCGCAGGACCAGGTGAACATGACCATGGCGCAGACCGGCATGTTGCTCAGCGGCCTGACGCTCGGCGGCTTCCTTGGCAGTTTCATCCTGCTGCTCGGCCGCCGCTTGGGCCGCCCTATTTCCCTGACGATGTTCATGGTCAGCGCTGCCTGCATGATACTACTCGCTACCGTCACGAACTCCATACCCGTCTTCGCGGCATCGGTCCTCATTTTCGGCGTGCTCGGCAACCCGATCCTGTGCCTCTTCATGGCCACGGCCGGTGCGGTGGACGAAACCGGCCGCTGGAGCGGACAGGTGATGGCCTCATACATGGTCGGAGCCAGCTTCGCGCCCTTCATCGGCTCGTCCGTCTATGACGCGGCAGGCCCTCTCGGCGTGGGACTTGTCGCAGTTGGTGTCTGTGCGGTGATTACCCCGCTTGCCGCCTACTGCGCCCTTGTCTCCATCCGCGCCGAACGGGCTTTCGAAATGCGCGAGGCTTCCTCCGCCGGCTATTTCGCGCAAGGATCACTGTCCCCGTCCTGACGCACGATGCCCTGACCGGTTCACCCGACCGCGACCTCTACCCCATGACGCAATCACCCTGTGACGCCTGCGAGAACCTGACGCGCACGGTGCTTGTCAAACACAGAAGAAAGACCAAGATCATGAATCAGATTACGGCCTCGACAGCGCAGCGGCGCGCTGACCTCATGGCACGCGTGGATTCCGTTCTGCCGATCCTGCAGAAGAACGCAGCGCGCACCGATGCCGAGGGCATTATTCCGGAAGAAAATTTCGCCGCATTGAAGGATGCCGGGCTCGGCAGGATTCTTCGTCCTCGCCGCTTTGGCGGGATCGAGACCGATCTCAAGACATCGCTTGAAGTGCAGGTCCGGCTCGCAATGGCCTGCGGCTCGACGTCCTGGGTAACGGGACTTGGCAATGTGAGTTCATTCGGGGTCGCGGCGCTTTTTCCGCTGGAGGCACAGGAGGAAGTATGGGGCGACAACGACCATTGCCAGATCGCCCTGGTCAGCGCAAAGGCGGAGGCCACCAAGCAGGAGGTGCCAGGGGGATGGCGGGTGTCCGGCCGCTGGCGCTACGGTTCGGGTTCCGCCTATGCGCAATGGGTTGCAGTCGGCGTGCCGCATACGGATGAAAACGGCGAGCCGGATACGGTGCTGGTGCTCGTCCCCATCTCCGAGGTCGTCATCGAGAAAAGCTGGGAAGTGTCGGGCATGCGCGGCACCGCGTCGGATACCATCGTCCTCAAGGACATCTTCGTGCCGCCGCATCGCCAGGCGTCAATGAATGCCGCCTATGCCGGCAAATCCGCGTCACCCTACATGGCGGAACATGGCACGATATATCGCACGCCATTCCTGCCGGTCTTCAGCCTGTGCATCGCCGCCTCGCCGGTCGGCCTGGCCAAGGCCGCGCTTGCGGTGGCAGCAGAGACCGCCCCGAAACGCAAGCTGCCGTTCTTCGGCATTCCGCAATCGGAATCGGAAACGAACCAGGTGATGATTGCCAATGCCGCTATCGCGGCAGATTCCGCCGAGATGCACATGCTGCGATCCGCTACGGAAGCCGATGCGGCGGCTGCCGCCGGAATGAGAATGACGAACGACCAGCGCGTCGCCGCCGATACGATCGCGGCTGCCCGCTACTCCAATGAGGCCGTCCGGACAGTCGTGCGTGTGATGATGTCCAGCACCTTTGCGAACTCCAATCCGCTGCAGCGCATATGGCGCGACTGCGAGATCGCCAGTTCGCATTTCTGGTTCTCGGAAATCATGCTTGCGGGGTACGGCAAGACCATTTTCGGCGGTGAAGCAAGCCTCGTCAAATAACGGCGCAAGGCAACCGCGCTGCGGCCGGCGGATCTCTGATCCAGAGCCTGGCAAGACGATGTTTCGATCCATCCCGAAGCATCGCCAACCATCTCACCAAACTAAAATAATATGGGGACGTGATGATAAGAAACAGACTCGTGGCCGCGGCGGCGGCCCTACTGCTGCCCCTGAGCGCCAATGCGCAGGAGGGTTCACTTGCCGTAACCACGCAGACGGCCGATTCGATCTTGGAACGCATGTCCTCCCATACCGTAGACCTCACTTACGGCATATCGCTTCAGAGCGACGCGAACAGTCTGGCTCTGTCTCAGACCGAGGGAAAGCCCGGCGCCTTCGCATTCGCGCAGTTGAATTATGGAAGCTTCATCGCCGGAGCTTCGTGGTTCAATGCGGATTTCGGCCCCGCCAATCCGGCCTCTGGAGAATTCGACTGGTACTTCGGGATCGACCACGACTTCGGAAAGGTCAACGTCAAACTGATTGCCGACTATATCGATCTCACTCCGATCGATGACTACAACTACTGGGAATATCTCGCCAGCGTCGGCTATGAGGCCAGTCCATCGACCTCGTTCACCGCCAACTACATGTGGGCGCCGAACGCCGATAACCTGAACTATCACTATGGCATATTCTATCTTACGGCGTTGCACGCGCTGACCGAACGCTGGTCGCTTTCGGGCACCGTCGGGCACCGCAATATCTCCGACGGCGTCTTCGACGACTATAACTTCGTCGATGTCGGCGTCGGCTATGCACTCACCCCGAACGTCACGCTGGAACTGCACTACAAGGACATGGATATCGATAAATCCATTTGCGATGCGGCGTGTGCGGGAAAGTTCTATGTCAGCCTCAACTACGTCGGCTTCATCAAGGGCATCTTTCGCTGATGTCTCATATCATCACCTACAGACCAGAGATCGAAATGGACATCCAGCACGTTTTCAAGACCGCCATGCAGCGCTTTCCCGCAGCCGTTACGTTGGTGGCGACGCGTAGCCATGAGGGCGCGTCGGGCCTGACGGCGACCGCAGTCTGCAGCCTTTCGGCAGATCCGCCGTCGCTGCTCATCTGCGTCAATCGCAGCGCATCCGCCCATGATTCTATTCTCGAAAGCGGCATCGTCGGCGTTTCGCTGTTGCCGCACGACGATGAGGCCTTCGCGGATCGCTTCAGCAAGGCGAAGGGCTCGGATCGCTTTCAGCCTGAGGAGGAATGGACGACGCTGATCACCGGCGCGCCGGTTTATCGAAATGCGGCCGTCGCCTTCGATTGCCGGACCACGCAGGTGTCCCCCGCCTATACGCACAGTGTCATCTTCGCAGAGGTCGTCGCGATCCGGGTGGGCGAGGAGGGGGAACAGGGTTGCCTGATGTGGCATGGAAAAGGGTTTGCACGCCTGGCTGCAGCTCAACCCATGCTCAATACTGCAGCGCCTCCAGCCTGACGCAGAGCGATGCCAGCGAAAGGGTGAACCGGATCTGCGTTGGCGCGCCGTGCGTCCAAAGGTATGCCCAGAGGACGCACTGACATTCACGATGCCGTAGGAAGATAGATCGCTGACGGCGACATGTCGCTGTCAGCGATCGACGGGCAGGACCATCGATCTGATTTTTGCGATGAGGGTATCAGCCTGACCGTTGGCAATCGCGCGGGTTACATGGTTGTGGTAATCGCGGGCGCGGACGATCTTTCCATCCTGCACCTGGACGACAATGATATTGCTGTTGACGACTTCAGCCGTTCCGATGCGGGAGACATAATCCCATTCCGCAATCACCACGTCGGGATTGCCGGTCTGATGGATGAACAGGCCCTGTACCTTGATATCATCATACATGCGGGGAAGTGCCACCGGCCACCCGCCGGTGCCGACAAGATCCTTGCGACCGGGGATCTCGAGCTCAACGGAAACATGCGCATTTTCGGCATAGAGAGCGTAGGCGGCGCGAAGGTCTCCGGCCGCTACGCAAGAGATGAGCATCTCAACGACCCTGTGCGGCGATGCATCCTTGGTCGTATCGCGGATTTCGGTCATTTCAATGGCTCCCGTTCAATGAGATGACAAGGACACCGCTCATGATAAGCAGGCTGCCCAGCATCATTGTTGGCGTAAGGGGATCACGAAACAGGACGCGTCCGAGTATGGCGGTGAGCGCGATACTCGAGGCCGCCCAGGTTCCGTAACCGATACCGATCCCCAGGCCAGCGATCAGCGCCAGGGACAGAAGTGTCCATGCGCATGCGTAGCTGACGACGGTGGCCGCAAACCAGAGCGGCCTTTCCAGCCCGAGGCGGAAGCTGATCGTGCCGCATTCTCCCAGGATGATGGCGCCGACAAGATAAAGCCATTCCATGATCGTCACGTCCCGTGAATGTCGTTGATCCTACCTGCGTCCCGAACCGTTTCGGCCGCGCGCTTCTTCAATGCCGCCTGCGATCCGAACTCGATGAGAAGCACGCCCGCGATCAGCAGGACTAATCCCAGGGCGATCGGAAGCGTCAGCGGCTCCGCCCACAGGACGGCGCCGCCGCACGCGGTCAGCATCACGCCCAGCGCGCCCCATATCCCATAGGCTACCCCGATCGGAGTTCCACTCTTGAGAACGAGACCGAGGAAATAGAAGGACAGCGGATAGCCTACGATGGCGACGAGATAGAGCCAGGGGTTATCCACCCCGGCACGTAAACTGAGCGAGGCCGGGACTTCGACCCCGACAGCGCAGAGAAGGAAGAACCACTTCACTGGGATTTGTCCGTATGAGGTTTCCGATAGGGTTCAACACCGGCAAGACGCCGGCGATCGAGTCCGACCTCAGAGCGCAGGGGCCAAAACCCTGGTCGGGACCTGGTAAACGCCCGGATCGAATTGCGATAACTGAACGCGCATGTCCTCCAGCGTATAGGGCCAGTCGGCCACATTCGCGCCGACCGCATCGGTAATGTAGTTGATGCATTCGCCAGAGAGCGACGGACCATTGGCCAGGACTTCGTCGGCCTGGCGTTTCCATTCGGACTCCGCCTGCTCAAGCACTTCGAGCGCGGCAATGCCCCTATTGTGCATGTGTTGAATGGCTCGTGCGACGTAGACACCACCCCATTCACCCGCCCGAAGGCCGTTGCCCGGGCGTCCGTTCGGTGCTGGACCGCCGACCAGATAGAGATTGGGGCAATTGGATACGGATATGGACTTGTAGGCGCGCGGATGCCCGGCTTGCGCCTCGGCGATCGTACGCCCATCACGGCGCTTGATGCGCTGGAGGATATGCGTACCCCAGTGGAAGCCGGTTGCCAGGATGATCGTATCCACCTTGAACTCGCGCCCTCCAGTCGAGGTGATCGTGTTCGGGCCGATGTGCGAGGCGGCCTCGGGGATCAGTTCGACATTCGGCTGTGTGAGAGCGGCGTAATAGGTATCGCTAACACCCGGCCGCTTGCAGCCGTAGCGATGTGTGGGGGTCAACAGTTTTCGCAGATCGGGATCGGAGACCTGTGCATGCAGGTAGGCCAATGCATCCGCCTCGACCCTGGCTGCGGCGTCGGGGTCCTCGGCCCGGAACACTTTCACGAAGCTCTCGGAAGCTGCGACCTCGCTCTCCTTGCGCAGACGCTCGACCTCGGCGTGATCCTCGTTGTAGAGGCGGCGCTCGTCTTCCGTCAGCGGCCGGTTGTTCATCGGGGTGATCCAGGTTGGCGTGCGCTGGAAAACGAGAACGTCCTTCGCGAATGGCTGCAATCCGGGAACGATCTGGAGCGCTGACGAACCGGTTCCCACAACAGCGATGCGATCGCCCTCGCCGGTATAGCCTTCCGGCCAGATGGACGAATGGAAGATGCGGCCCTTGAATGTCTCATGCCCCGGCAGTTGCACGACATTCGGCGCATCGAGGAAGCCCGTTGCCATCACCAGATGGGACGCGTGGTAGAGACCGCGATCGGTTTCCACCTCCCAAAAGGACTGCTCGGCGTTCCAGACGGCGTTGGTCATCTCTGTATCGAAATCGATGAGCTGGTAGAGATCGTAGGTTCTCGCAACGCGGCGGAAATATTCCAGGAGTTCCGGCTGCGACGCATAATGCTGCGACCAGTCTCCCGTTGGCGCATAGCTGAACTGGTAATAGGTGACCGGGCCGTCTACGCCGCAGTTGGGATAGGTGTTCTGGTACCATACACCGCCAAAATCGCGATGCTTCGATATCATCCGCACGTCGGTAATGTTTGCCTCGCGCAAGCGGACAGCCACGGACATCGCGCTTCCGCCCGAACCGACGATGAGAACCCCACACTTCACGGCATCTTTTGACATGGCAATCTCCTCTGAGCCTGCTGGTGACGGCCAAAGCCTGCAGCTCGGCACGTCGCAATGATGCCGGATCATCAGATCAGACGCGTTTGACCGTCTATCCGCCAACCGCAGATCTCTGTGCCTCTATACGATCCCGGCAGGAACATTGCCTCGGCTGCCCGGCGGCCCTCGCGGCCGGCCTGAAAAGGAAGAGCCGATATCTCATACCGGCGTTAACCGGCCACCGGGGCGCCGGCATGCGCGAACCGGATAGACAGGACGGTCCGGCTGTCCACTCATGGCCGCGGAAATTGCAGATTTGGCGCCACACACGACATGGAGATTATCGATGGCGGGAAAGATTCTCATCTTCGGAGCGACGGGCAATATCGGCACGCCCCTCGTGACGGCACTGGTAGCACGCGGCGAAAGCGTCAAGGCCGCGTCGCGAAGCGGCCGCGATCACTGCGGAGCTGAAGGCGTCCGCTTCGATCTCGACGATACATCGACATTCGCGCCGGCATTCGAGGGCGTTGACCGCGCCTATCTCATGCTGCCCGGCGACTACCCCGAATTCGAACAGCCTGTGGCTGCAATCCTCGACATCGCCGCGCAGCAGGGCGTCAAGGTGGTGTTCCAGAGCGTCGTTCACGCCGAACCTTACCTGAACACGGAGCAGAGACTGCGTGACAGCGGCACCCCCTTCGTAATTCTCCGACCGACCTGGTTTATCGACAACTTCCATATCTATTGGCTGGAAGAGGTGAAGGGCGGCGAGCTGCGGCTGCCGGTGAAGCACGGGCGTACGGCCTTCATCTACAGCCGAGACATCGTCGATGCGGCGGTTTCGGTCCTCACGTCGAACCAGTTCGACGGTCAGTCCTTCGATCTCACCGGACCCGAGGCGCTGACCTACGACGCCGCCCTGAAGGTGGTTTCCGACGTCATCGGTCGCGACATCGTGTTCACGTCGCGCAGTGTCGAGGATCATGTCGAGGAGCTCGTCTCGAGCGGCATGTCGCGCTCGATGGCCACAGACTTCGTCCATGCTTTCGTCGACGTCGAGAACGGCGCCATGGAGAAGATCATCCCCGACCTGGAGAGCATCACAGGAAGACCTGGAAGAACCGTGAGGGACTATGCGATAGAAAATCGCCAAAGGTTCCTGGCCTGAGCGCAAGCCGGCAACGGATTGCCGATGCCGCCGGCGCCGACCAGCAACGTCGGCGCCGGAAACCCATCCTACGGGCTTCAAACTTCGCCTAGTTCCAGCGATTGCTTCTTAGCGTGACTATCGGTTGCTGAGCTATGGAAGGCTGCCACCAGGCACATTGCTGTGCTCGTGCGCCGCCATGTACTTTCTCGCATGATGCCACGTGGGGATGGCAAGCCGTTCTTGGTATTGCCGGATGCGCTCAATCGCGATTTAGCAGCCTATGCCTTCATCCGACGCTATACCCACCGTCGACCGGCAGAGTAACACCGGTCACGAATGCGGCGGCTGGCGAGCACAGGAACAAGATCGGGCCGACGAGATCCTCGGCCGTTCCCCAGCGCTTCAGCGCCGATCGCTCGGCAATCTTCGCTTCGCTGTCCGGCTGCGACCACAGCGGCTTCGTCATCTCCGTGCGGTGATAGCCCGGCGCAACGGCGTTCACGCGCACGCCGTCGCGGCCGTACTTGTGCGCCATAGCGCGCGTCAAGCCGACGATGCCCGTCTTACTGGCGGTGTAGGCGGGAACGCTTTCGTCGGCCAGATAGCTCAGCATCGAGGCAAAGTTGACGATGCTTCCGCCGCTCTTCTTGAGAAGCGGAAAAGCCGCGCGGGAGAGACGCATGGCGCTGCTCAGATTGACGTCCATGACGTCGAGAAAGACATCCTCGTCCCACTCGCTGTCGGGGCGCGCGATGCCCTGGCAATTGACCAGCACATCCAGTGACGGCAGATCGGCAAAAAAGCGATCGACCGCGGCGCCGTCCCGAACGTCCAGCCTTGAGAATGCGATGGAGCCGGATGAGCTCGATCGGGCGTCGTCAAGCCGGCGTTCGGAACTGCCGGTGGCGAGCACGTTGGCTCCCACACCGGCGAAGCCTTGTGCGACGGCCAGACCGATGCCGCTTGTGCCGCCCGAAATCACCACCGTCTTGCCATCAAGGAAGTTCGGCGCGAACGCCTCGTTTATACCCATCATTCTTACTCCATCGATCAGATCAACGCCGCCAGCGCCTCGATCACCATTGCTTCGGTGACCGGCATCGGCTCGTTGTGGATGATTTCGCCGGCGCGGCAGGCGCGCCGCGCGACAATTTCCAGCTTCTGCTGGGAAGCCTCGGCAATTCCGATATCCGCCAGCCGCGTCGGCAGCCGGACCGATCGGCAAAAATCGCGCACCCGTGCGAATTCGTCGTGCTGGCCCTGGATCTTCAATCCGGCCAGCACGCCGATGGCAACCTTTTCACCGTGCAAGTGATGATGCACATCCTCCAGCTCGCAGAGGCCGTGATGGATCGCGTGCGCGGCCGCCACGCCGCCGGATTCAAATCCGATCCCCGACAGCAGGATGTTGGCCTCCACGACCCGCTCGATCGCAGGTCCCGCCGTCTTCGCATCGCATTCCGTGAGCGCTGCGGCGCCGAACTCCAGGATCGTTTCCCGGCAGAACAGCGCCACCTCGAAGGCAAGCGGCAGGCCGGGCATCTTCATGCAATTGAAGGCACCGCTTTGACGGCACGCATCCGCCTCATACCAGGTTGCCAGCGCATCGCCGATCCCGGCCGCGAGGAAGCGCGCGGGCGCGGCGGCGATCAGGGCCGTATCGGCAAGAACTAGATTTGGATTGGCAGGAAGGAAGCTGTCATAGGCGACGGTGCCGTCCTCGTTATAGACGACCGCGAGCGCGCTGCACGGTGCATCCGAAGCGGCAATGGTCGGCACCACGATCACTGGCAATTGGAGATCACGGGCAGCCGCCTTTGCGGTATCGAGCGCCTTGCCGCCGCCGATGCCGATGACGACATCGGCTCCCGCAGTCCTGGCGCGGGCGACGAGGTTGGCGATCTCACCTTCGGAGCACTCTCCGCCGTGACGCACGATCTCGACATCCGCGCGACCATCGAAAGCGTCCGACACGGACTTCTCGAGCATGCCGAAAATACCGCGATCGAGCAGCGCCACGGCACGCTTGCCATATGCTTTCGCCTCCTGTCCCAGCAGCCCAATCGCGCCTGCCGCCTGGATATAGCGGCCGGGGAAGCGTGCGCCGCGCGGCTTGATGCCGGCCGTCACCAGCATACGTAGCCTCCATCGGCGAGTACGATCGAGCCGGTCATCAGGCTGGACGCGTCGCTGGCGAGGAACAGGATCACGGAAGCGACCTCGTCGGTCCGGCCAAGCCGGTTCATCGGCGTGCCGCCGACCCAGTGCCGATACATCTCGGCATCCTCGTAGACATACTTGTTCATTTCCGTGTCGATATAGGTGGGCGCCACCGAATTGACGCGGACGCCGCGCGCGCCCCATTCGGCGGCAAGCGACTTCGTCAGGTGGTGGACGGCGGCCTTGGAGGCATTGTAGTTCGCCTGCTCCTGCGGGCGGTTGACGACGAAGCCGGACATCGAGCCGACATTGACAATGGTGCCGGAACCGCGATCGAGCATCGACTTGCCGAACGCCCTGCAGCACCAGAAAACGCCATTCAAGTTGACGTCGATCACCTTGTTCCAGACATCGTCGGCCATGGTTTCGGCCGGATGATTGCTGATGGCGATGCCGGCATTGTTGACGAGGATGTCGACGCGGCCATGGCGGGCGACGATCTCGTCATGGGCCGCCTGCACGGCTTTGACATCGGTGACGTCGAGCACGACGCTATCGACGGAGTACCCCTTGGCGGCAAGCGTCGCAGTTGCCTCCTTGAGAAGCGTATCGTTCATGTCCGTCAGCACGACTTTCGCTCCAGCTTCCGCCAGCGCCTCGACGGCGGCGTAGCCGATCCCGCGCGCGGCGCCGGTGACGACGGCAATCTTGTCGGTGAGCTTGAACTTATCGAGATACATCAGTCGCATCCTTGGAGAGTCGTTTGTAAAGGAAAGGAAGAAAGTAGGCCGGCGAGCGTTGAACCCAGATCGTTGGGATCGGCCAGGATCGCCGACGGCGGAAAGACGAGATCGGTCCTATGCGGCTCCGGCCAGCCGATGACGGCCATTCCCGCGGCAAGACCAGCGATGGCGCCGGGAATGCTGTCCTCGACCACGATGCAGTTTTCGGGGCTGACGCCAAGCAGATGCGCCGCCCTGAGATAGGGTTCGGGATCGGGCTTTCCGCGCACGACGTCGTTGCGGCTGACGGTCACCAGGCCGGGCTGCTGCAGGCCAACGGCCCGCAGGTTGGCATCGACCAGCATGCGGTCGGAATTCGAAACGATCGCAAAAGGGGTCCGTGTTTCCGCAAGCAGCCTCAGAACGGCATCGACGCCATGGCGGCGCTCCAGCCTGGCGGCATCGGCCAGATAGCAGCGATACTTGCCTTCGACATAGTCTGCGAAGGATGGCTTGAAACCGATCGTCTCTCGCAACAATGCATGGCAATCGGCGCCACTCATGCCGGTCAGACGATCGGCAAGCTCATCAGGCACGCGATATCCCATCTGCAGCAGGGCTTGTTTCATGGCATCGAAATGCAGTCCCTCGCTATCGACGAGGGTACCGTCCATGTCGAAAAGTACGGCTCTCTCGGTCATTGCGACAGCCCGTCGAGATCGTCGTAGAGGGCCTGGCTATGCGCGTAGAGTTTTTCGAAGAAGGACTGCATCGGCCGGTATGTTTCAGCCCAGCGCGGATCGGGCGCGATCTCCTGGGCGTAAGAGACAAAGGCGCCAGCCGCATCTTCCACGCTTGAAAACTGCCCTGTCGCCGCGGCCGCCATGATCGCGCAGCCGATGAGGCCGCATTCCGGCTCCGATGGAACCAGGATCGGAATGCCATAGACGCTGGCCTTGATCTTCATCCAGAGTTCGGTTTTTGCCCCGCCACCCGACGCTATGACCCGCTCGAGCGGCGCACCCGATATGCGATCGAGAATATTGATGTGGCGCTTGGTGGCGAAGGCGACGCCTTCGAGAACGGCGCGGTGCATATGCGCGAGACCATGCGCGGCGCCGATCCCGAAGAATTGCGCGCGCGCATTGCGATGCTCGCCAAGCCGCTCGCCGGTGAGGTAGGGCATGAAGAACAGGCGGTCGGAGCCGGCAGGCGCCTCGGCTGCCTTTGCGACGATGTCCTCGTAGGAGGATTTCTTCTCATCGAACGCACGTCTTGCCCAGCGCATGGCGTCGCCCCCGGACTCCAGAAGCATGAAGGCGCCCCAGTTGCCTTCGACGGTACCGACATTGCAGATCGAAGGATCCAAAAGCGGCTTGGCGGCGATTGCTGTGATGATCGCCGACGTTCCCATAACCTCCGAACCCACGCCCGGCCGGCAGACGCCGGACCCGAGCAAGGCCACCGGATAATCGGCTCCGCCGACCAGCACCGGCGTGCCCTGGCGCAGCCCGGTCTCGATCGCAGCGCTCTCGCTGACGGCGCCCAAAATCTCCGTCGGATTGCGCAGCGGCGCCAGTTTATCGGCATCGAGCCCAAGCAGCGCGATCATCTTGCGCGACCAGTCCCCGCTGCGGGGATCCATCAAGAAGCTTGCGCCGCCATCGTTGCGATCCATGGCGATCTCGCCGGTCAGGCGCAGATTGACATAATCTTTCGGCATCAGGACGGCGGATGCCTTGCTATAGGCCGACGCATCGTTGTCGCGCAGCCATTGCAGCTTGAAGCCAGGCCAGGCGGGCGTCGGCGGGTTGGCGCAATCGGCAAGATAATCGCGCGGCGCATGCGCGGCCTCGAAGGCCGTCACATAGTCGACGGTGCGCTTGTCGTTCCAGAGCGGCGCGGTTTCGCGCACCAGTTCGCCATCGTCCCCGACGAGCACCGTGCCGTGCATCTGGCCGCAGGCCGCGACGGCAACCACGCGAGAGCGCGCATCGGCAACCTCGCCCAGAACCTCGCGGACCGTGACGACGACGCCCGCCCACCAATCCGCGGGGCGCTGTTCCGCCCAGCCGAATTGCGGAACGATCTGCTCGTGCTCGCGGCTGCAGACCGCAAGAATTTTGCCCCTGGTGTCGACGAGGGCGGCGCGAACGCTGCCGGTGCCGACGTCGATGGCAAGGTATAGATCACTTGGCATGCTATTTACCCCTGCAGGAGGCGGACACTACTTGCGAAACCAGTTGGAGGCATATTGCAGGAGCATCGCACCGATGATGATACAGCCCATGAAGACCTGCTGGTGATAGCCCGGCACGCGAGCAAGGTTCATCATATTGGCGATAATGCCAAGCACAAGCACGCCAATGAAGGTGTTCATGACCCCGCCGCGGCCCCCCATCAGGCTGGCGCCGCCGATGACGACGGCAGCGATCGCATCGAGCTCGGAACCGACGCCGATATTGGCCGAACCGATGCCGGTACGGCTCGTCGAAACGATACCGGCCGCGGCCGCCAGAACGCCTGAGATCACATAGACCGCTGTCGTGTAGTAGGCGACGGGAATGCCGGACAGCCTGACGGCCTCGACATTCGAGCCGATCGCCTTCACCAGGCGCCCGAAGCGCGTGAAGGTCAGGACGATACCGGCGATGACGAACACGATCGCCATCAACACGACGGGATAGGGAATGGTTGCGATCGAGCCGGAGCCAAAGGTGGTGATCCAGATCCCGGCGTCGCCCATCTGAATGGGTTGTCCGGCGGAGACGATCAGGGAGAGACCACGCGCGACAGTCATCATCGCAAGCGTCGTGACGAAGGGCGGCAATTTCAGGAAAGCGACGAGGACGCCGGAGGCAAGACCGCAGGCCGCGCCGGCGATAAGTGCGGTGGCGACCGCTCCGCCAGTACCGTAATCCTGAATGACGATCGCCGACAAGACGCTGCCCAGTGCCGCCACCGAACCGACCGAGAGATCGATGCCCCGGGTGAGGATGACGAAGAGCATACCGATCGCCATGAGACTGGTGCCTGCGCTTTGTCGGAGAACGTTGATGATGTTGCGCTGGGTCAGGAAGACATCCGACATCGAGGTCGCCACGATCAGCAGCGCAATCAGGATCGCCAGCGTGCCGTAGCGGTGCAGGATGTTGGAGATGTTCAGCGAAGGCGAACGGTGAGCGGTTTCGGTGAGTTCGGTCACGGCTTTAACCCAATCAGTTGCTGGTCGCGGTGGCTTCGGCCTGTGAGACGGTATTGACCATCGCCAGCTTCAGCAGTTTCTCTTCGGTGTAGTCTTGCGGGTCGAGCGACCCGGTCAGTTCTCCCTCACGCATCACGAGAATGCGGTCGCACAGCCCGAAAAGCTCGATATGCTCGGACGAGATGACGAGCACCGCCCTGCCCTCGGCCGCAAGCGACTTGATAAGCGAGTAGATCTCGGTCTTTGCGCCGACATCGACGCCGCGGGTCGGCTCGTCGAAGATCAGAAGGTCGCCATCGGCGTGAAACCACTTGGCGAGCACGACCTTCTGCTGATTGCCGCCGGAAAGGCTCGATGCGGGATCGTTGAGACTGCCGGCCTTGATGCGCAGGCGCGCCGCCAGCTTCTCGACGGTCGCGCCTTCGGCCGCCCGCCGCACGAAACCGAACGCATTGACCAGCGGCCCTAGCTTCGACATCGTCGCGTTGACGCGGATCGGAAAATCGAGAACGAGGCCCTGCTCCTTCCGGCTTTCGGGAACAAGCCCGATCCCCGCCTTCACGGCGGCGCGCGGGTTGTTCACGCGCACTTCCTTGCCATGCAGAAAGATCTTGCCTGAACGAGCCTTCTCGGCGCCGAAGATCAGTCGCACCAACTCGGTGCGACCTGCGCCGACCAGGCCTCCAAGCCCGACGATCTCGCCTGCCTTTACAGAGAGCGACGCGCCACGGATACGCGCGCCATCCGAAAGCTCCTCGATCCGCAGCACTTCCTCGCCGATCGGCCGTTCGAGATCGTCGCCGAAAAGGGCCTTCAGCGATCGGCCGACCATCATGCGGATGACGTCATCGATCGCGACGTCCTTTCGCTCGACCGTCTGGACCGACGCACCGTCCTTCATGACGGTGATGCGGTCGGCGATACGGAACACCTCGTCGAGGCGGTGAGAGATATAGATGATGCCGACGCCGCGCTCCCGTAGCGTCCGGATGATGCCAAGCAGGCGTTCGGCATCTTGCACAGAAAGAACCGCCGTCGGCTCGTCGAACACCATCACGCTGGCATTCTTGGAAAGCGCCTTGGCGATTTCGACGACTTGCTGATGAGCAACCGACAGATCGGACACGGTCGCGGATGGCGAGATCGAAAAGCCGAGGCTGGAGATAAGCTCCGCCGCGCGCCTGTTGAGGTCCCGCCAGGAGATGACCGAGGGTATCTCGGCCAGAAAAATGTTCTCCGCCACGGTGAGGTCAGTCGCCAGCGCCATTTCCTGGTGAATGATGGCGATGCCCTTGTCGAGCGCGTCCATCGGCCCCTTGAACCGCTGCTCGGCGCCGCGAACCTTCACGCTTCCCGATTCAGGTACATATTCGCCACCCAGAACGCGCATCAGCGTCGATTTGCCGGCGCCGTTCTCGCCGAGCAGGGCGTGAACCTCACCGCTGCGCAACGCGAAATCCACACCCTGAAGGGCGCGTACGCCGCCGAAAGATTTCCGGATGCCGGTGAGCTCAACAACAGTTTCCATAGCGTCACATTCTGCCTGTCACGACCAAGCCGCGCTCTGCTGCGGCACCGGCGCGAGCCGGCTCAGAAGGTCATTGAATGGATGGCCGGCGGGGACGAAACCGCGCCGGCCACAGGGAGGATCGGGTCTTAGAATACCGCGTCCTTCTTCAGGTACTTGTCGACGTTATCCTTGGTGATCG
Organism: Rhizobium sp. 16-449-1b; assembly: GCF_017741935.1. GTDB lineage: Bacteria > Pseudomonadota > Alphaproteobacteria > Rhizobiales > Rhizobiaceae > Rhizobium. The sequence goes on from NZ_JAGHMH010000030.1 coordinate 91,548, forward strand.
CGGTCGGCGTCGTGTAGGTGATCTTGGAGATATCGCCGGGCAGCTTGCCATCGAGCGCCTTCTTGGCGAGATCGACAGCCGTGGCGGCGACGAGCGCCGGATCATTGAGACCGGTCGCGCCGTACTTGCCGTCCTTGATCGCCTGCAACGCTTCCTTCTGACCATCCGCGGCGGCCAGGAACAGGACGTCGCCCGACTTGTTGGCCTGCTCGAGCGCCTTCTGCGCGCCGAGCACCATGGAGTCGTTTTCGCCGAGCACGACGTTGACGTCAGGGTTCGCGGTCAGAAGGTCTTCCATGGCCTTCAGGCCGCCTTCGTTGGTCCAGGCGCCCCAACCCTGGCCGACCACCGTGAAGTTGGCACGGCCTTCGTTGCGCAGCTGGCCTTCGGTCAGACCTGACAGCACGCCCAGGCGGCGCTCCTGGCCGACTTCATTGCCCTTGTCACCGGAAATCAGCGCGATCTTGAGCTCCTTGCCCTTGGTCGCGTCGGCGAGCCACTGACCGACCAGAAGGCCGTTCTGCGAGTTCGAGGACTGGACCAGGGTTACGAAATTGGCCTGGGCGTCGATCGTCGAGTCGATCACGAAAACCTTGACGCCGGCTGCGGTGGCAGCGTTGACGGCCGGAACAAGGCCCTTGCTGTCGCGCGGATTGATGATCAGCGCGCCGATGCCCTGCGCGACCATATCTTCGACGTCGGCGACCTGCTTGTTGAGATCGTTCTGGCCATCGACGGAGATGACTTCGCAGCCGAGCTCTTCGGCATGCTTCTTCGCCGAGACTTCCTGTGCGGCGAAATACGGCGCGTCCAGCGTCTTCATCGAGATGCCGATCTTGCAATCGGCCGCCTGCGCGGTCGCCATGGCAAGTACCGATGCGGCTGCGCAGAGCGCAAGCGTCATTACAGTCTTTTTCATTTTCGTTTCTCCTCCGGGTGAGCGCCTTCAAGCGCAAGCCATCTCCTGGCTGAAATGTAGCGTAGTTACATGAATTTTTCCCGTCAACATATTTTTTGCTCAATTTCTACGTTTTTGCAGCGCAATATAGCCTAAAAATTTCGCTTGCACGTGTTTTCATATCTATTTATGTAATTCCACTACCAAACGGAGGATGCATGATGATGCGGGAACCAGTCTCAAGCGTTGTCGACACGATCGGCGGCGGCATGAGCGGAAACACCGGGCGCTACGAGAAGCGCCTGAGCGATCTCAATGGGCTTTACGCCGACGAAGCCGCGTTCGACGCGGCGCTCGAAAAGCTCGGCGATGTCGTCGTCTATGACGTGGAGGATTTTCGTCCCGGCACACATAGCGGCGACCTCATCTACGGCGTCACGCGCATGAGCCCCGGCAAGATCGCCAACGAATTCTTTCTGACGCGCGGACATATTCACGCCAAGGCGGACCGGCCCGAGATTTACTACGGCCAGAAAGGCCACGGACTGATGCAGCTCGAATCGCCGGCAGGCGAGACGCGGATCGTCGAGATCGGGTCGCAGACCATCTGCTACGTGCCCCCCTTCTGGATCCACCGTTCCATCAACATCGGCAACGAGGATCTGGTGATGGTCTTCGCCTATCCCTCGGATAGCGGCCAGGACTACGGGATCATCGAATCCTCCCGCGGCATGCGCCATCGCGTCGTGAGCGACGGAGCCGACGGCTGGAAGCTCATCGAGAACCCTGCCTATCAGCCGCGCGGCGAGGACACGGTTCGCGCGCTGATGAAATCCTACACCTGATCGACAAGAGCTTGCGGAGAATGCCATGACACATCCTATCGACCTCATCGCCGGTCTCGGCGTCGTTCCCGTTATCGCCATCGAGCGCGCCTCGGACGCGGTGGCGCTCGCCGACGCGCTGCTTGAAGGCGGATTGCCGGTGGCCGAGATCACCTTCCGAACCGAGGCCGCCGCCGACGTTCTCGCAGCCATGCGCGACGCCCGCCCCGAATTGTGCATTGGCGCAGGCACCATCCTCGACCGGGCCAACTTGAAGAAGGCAATCGCATCGGGTGCGCGTTTCGGCTTGGCGCCGGGGTTCGATCCCGACATCGTCGATGCCGCAAATGCGGAGAGCCTGCCCTTCTGCCCGGGTATCATGACGCCATCCGATCTGACGCTTGCGGCCGCGCGCGGCGTACGGCTGGCGAAATTTTTCCCCGCCGGCGTGGCGGGCGGCCCAAAGGCGCTTGCGGGCATTTCCGCCCCCTTCGCCCATCTCGGCATCCGCTTCATCCCGACCGGCGGCGTCACCGAGGCCACGATCGGCGAGTGGCTGGCGCTGCGCCAGGTGATCGCGGTGGGCGGCACCTGGATCGCCAAGACCGAAGACATTCGCGAGGGCCGCTTCAAGGATATCGCAAAAAATGCGGCGGCCGCCGTCAAGGTCGCCAAGGAAGCTCTGGAGAAGCGCGCGTGAGCACCTACGAACCCGCAACGAGCCCAACGCTTTATTTCATCGGCGTGACGACAGGCAAAAGCTCGATCATGAAGGTCTTTCCCGCCTGGGCGGACTATCTCGGACTGAAGGGCGCCGCGATCAAGGGCATCGATTTCAAGCTGCACGACGATCCCGCAGCCTATCGCAAGGCAGTCGAATTCATCCGCGATGACCCGCTGTCCATGGGCGCGCTCGTCACCACCCACAAGATCGACCTTTTCCACGCCTGCAGGGACATGTTCGACGTGATCGATCCGCATGCGCTGCTGATGGACGAAACCAGCTGCATTTCGAAGCGGGACGGAAAGCTGATCTGCCACGCCAAGGATCCGATCTCTTCCGGCCTGTCGATTGACGGCTTCCTCGGCGAAACATACTTCGCAGACAACGACGCGGACCTGTTCTCGATGGGCGCCGGCGGATCGACAATCGCGCTGACCTGGCACCTGATGCGAAAGAGCCGCGGCAGAAACGTGCCGTCGCGTATCATCGTGACCAATCGCAGCCAGCATCGCCTGGACGAGATCAAGCGCATTCATGAGCAGGTCGAGTTCGACGTGCCGGTCGAGTATCTGCTGGCGGAACGCCCTGAAGACAACGACAAGGTTCTCGCCACCTTGAAGCCCGGCTCGCTCGTCATCAATGCCACCGGCCTCGGCAAGGACGCGCCCGGCTCGCCCCTGACGGATGCCGCCGTCTTCCCCGAACGCGCCGTCGTCTGGGATCTCAACTATCGCGGCGACCTCGTCTTTCTCGACCAGGCCCGTCGTCAGCAGAGAGAGCGATCGCTGCGCATCGAGGACGGCTGGACCTATTTCATCCACGGCTGGACGCAGGTCATCGCCGAGGTCTTCGACGTCGCGATCCCGACATCGGGGCCTTCGTTCGACCGCATATCCGAGATCGCCATTCAGGCCGCGGGGAGATGAACATGAACCAGCGTATTCTCGTCACACCGCGTTCATTGACGCAGGAACCGCATCCTGATGTCGAGCGGATGCGCGAGCAAGGCTTCGAGATCGTCTATTCCACCGCGGGAGCAATGCCGAACGAGCAGGAATTGATCGATCTGGTGCCGGGTTGTGTCGGCTGGCTTGCCGGCGTCGAGCCGGTGACCCCGAAAATCATCGAAGCGGCCGCGGCCTTGAAGGTCATCAGCCGTAACGGTGTCGGCGTCGACAACCTCCCGATCGACATGCTCAGGGAGCGTGGCGTGAAAGTGATGATCGCCGAGGGCGCCAATTCCATGGGGGTTGCGGAACTCACGATCGGCCTGATCTTCAGCGCCCTGCGTTCCATTCCGCACTCGGATGCCGGCATCAAGGCCGGTGGCTGGCCGCGGTTGCGCGGTGCTGAAATCCATGGCCGCACCGTCGGCATCATCGGCTGCGGCGCGATCGGACGGGAGGTTGCCCGCATGGTGATCGCGCTCGGCGCGCGCGTCGTCGCATTCGATCCGGCGCGACCGAATCTCGATCTTCCGTCGAGCGCATTTTCCTATGCCGAGGTCGACGACATCGTTGTCGAGGCCGATATTTTGAGCCTGCACTGCCCCCTGCCCCGTGACGGCTCCACCTTCCTCGATCGAGGCCGTATCTTCTCGGCGAAAAAAGGACAGGTCATCGTCAATACGGCGCGCGCCAAACTGGTGGACGAGGATGCCTTGATAGAGGCGCTCGATCTCGGGCAGATTGGCTCCTATGCCACCGACGTCTTCGAGCAGGAGCCGCCTGTTTCGCTCGAGCTGGCTGCGCATGGACGCGTGATCGCAACGACCCACATAGGCGGCTTCACCGCGGAAAGTGTTGACCGCGCCACACGAATAGCGGCTGACAACCTGCTCTCCGTATTGTCAGCCTGAGGTCGAACCATGCGCGCCAGGCTGACAGAGACGCCGATACGAGAACCGCTAACCGAGCGATTGAAACGGCCACCGACCGAGCAAGTGGAGGTACACTGGCTCGGTCAGGCCGGCTTCGTCATCGACATTGCCGGCATGCGGCTTGTCATCGATCCCTATCTTTCCGACAGCCTGGCCGCAAAGTACCGAAACACGGCGCGGCCGCATGTGCGAATGATGCCGGCGCCCGTGCTCCCGAACGAGATCTTCCATGTCGATCTCGTGCTCTGCACGCATGCCCACACCGACCACATGGATCCCGGCACCTTGCCATTGCTGCTGGCGACCAACCCTGGCGCCAGATTGATCGCACCCCGCGCGGTTGCGGCCCAGGCCATGGAACGCTCGGGCGCACAAGGCGATCGGCTCACTCTCGCCCGCGCCGGCGAACCCATCTCGCCGGCTATGGGTATCGAGATCATGCCGACGCGCGCCGCGCATGAGATGCTGGAAGCTGATGCGGACGGCAACCACCGATTTCTCGGATATGCCATCCGGACCGAAGGGAACTGCATCTGGCACTCCGGCGACTGCATTCCCTTCGACGGGCTAGAGGACGAAGTGAGGCAGTTGCGGCCGGATGTCGCTCTCCTGCCGGTCAATGGCAGGCGCCCGGAGCTTTCGCAAAACGGCGTGCCCGGGAATTTCTCGCTTCACGAGGCGATCACCGTGGCCAGGCACGTGGGCGCTGCCGACCTGATCGCGCATCACTACGGGCTCTTCGATTTCAATACCGAGCGGCCGGAGATAATCGACGCCGAGATCGCTGCGACGACCGGTCTCGGTCTGCACCGCGCCAGGACTGACATCTTATACACCTTGCAAAATGAGCAGCCGGCCTTTCGCTGCACGGCGCGACCTTGCTCTTAAACCTTTAAACTTCTAGCCTTCGAAGTCGAAAATGCAGGAAAGGCGATCCGGATGGATAGCGACATCAGAAGCAGCAACGGCCGCAACATCATCGAAGTCATAAGGACGATGCGGCCCGAATTGCGCAAATCCGATCGCAAGGTTGCCGACGTCGTGCTCGACGATCCGCGCCGGATCATGAATGCGACCGTCGGCGAGACGGCGACGCTGGCCGAGGTCAGCCAGCCGACCGTCCTTCGCTTCGCCACCGCAGTTGGCTGCAACGGCTTCCAGGATCTCAAGCTCCGTCTCGCCCAAAGCCTCGCCTTTGGGACGCCGGCAACGCACTCGGTGCTTCTGGACACCGACGAGCCCGAGGTTATCGCCGAGAAAATTTTCGACTACACCATGACCAGTCTCGACTGGGCACGCTCGAAGCTCGACAAGACCGCCCTTCACAAGGCCATCGACATTCTGGCCGCGGCCCGATCGATCGTGTTCTTCGGCTTTGGAGCTTCCGGCATCGTTGCCCGCGACGCGCAACAGAAGTTCCCGCTTTTCGGCGTACCGTGCGGCGCCGAACTCGATTCCCACCAACAACTGATGGTCGCCTCAATGATGAAGGAAGGCGATGTCGCTTTCGTCATCTCCAATACCGGGACCACCCGATCGATCATCGAGATCGCCCGCATCGCGCGCGACAACGGCGCGGTCGTCATCTGTCTGACCGGCTCGGAATCGCCGCTGACGCATTACTCAGACGTCGCGCTAATCGTGGAGACGCTCGAAAACACGAACATGTATACGCCGACCATATCGCGCATCGCGGCACTCGTTGTCATAGACATCCTCTCGACCAGCGTCGCCATGCGCCGGCCCGAAGGCGAGCGGACGCGCATCAACCAGATGAAGCGCCAGCTGAGCGACATGCGCAAGATGCAGCCGATCTGATCCAATCAGAACAGAACGCCTGGGTTCATTCGCCAATCCGGATCGATCGCCGTCTTGAGAGCGGCAAGCAACTGTACCTGCGTCGGCTGCAATCCGGCGCGGAAGTCATCCATTTTCTCGCGCCCGATACCATGTTCGGCGCTGATACTTCCCTGGTAACGGAAAAGAACGTCGTTGATGATGGTCTTGGCGCGCTTGATGATCGTGTCGCGTTCACCATCGGGCGTTCCCGCCGGCGGCAGAACATTCAGGTGCACATTGCCGTCTCCGACATGCCCGTAGGATATTGCCAGGCAGGCCGGCAGAGCGTCTGCAAGCTCGGCTTCCGCCTCGGCCACGAAGGCTGCGAGGTTGGAGAGCGAAACCGATACGTCGGTGCGCAGATGCCGGCCGCGCTTGACCTGCCCCTCGACCATGCCTTCTCGAAAACTCCACAGGGCCTTTGCCTGGCCCTCCGAGGCGGCGATGACACCGTCGAGAATGAAGCCCTTTTCCATTCCGAGTTCGAGAAACCGCGGCATGAGATCCGCCATATCGACGAGCCCGGAACCTCCGAGCTCCATCAGGACATAGGCCTCATATTCCCCGGAGAGAGGCATGACGAGGTCTGGCATGGCGGCCTGCGCCAAGGGGAACGCCTCGGGCGGCATGAACTCGAATGCCGACATCAGATCGCAGCATTCCCTGCGCGCCAAACGATAGAGCGCAACGGCGTCATCGAGAGAGGCCACTGCGAGCAGCGCGGTCTCACGCTGCGTCGGCAGGGGTGTGAGCTTCAGAGAAGCTGCGGTGATGATGCCGAGCGTGCCTTCCGAACCAATGAACAATTGCTTGAGATCGATCCCGCGATTGTCCTTGCGCAGCGTCGAAAGACCGTTCCAGATCTCGCCATTCGGCAGCACGACCTCGAGGCCGAGTACCAGGTCGCGTGTCATGCCATACCTCAGCACGTTTATGCCGCCGGCATTGGTGCTGACATTGCCACCGATCTGGCAGCTGCCCTGCGCACCCAGTGCCAGCGGAAAGAACATGCCGTGTTCCGCAGCACACTCCTTCGCCGTGGACAGGATGCAGCCAGCCTCCACCGTCATCGAGAAATCGTCGGGAGCAATGGCGCGAATCGTGTTCAGCCGCTCCAAGCTTAAAACGACCTGGTCAGATGGCGATTGCGGTAGCGCTCCGTGCACGAGACCGGTGTTGCCACCCTGTGGCACGATGGCGAGGCCGAGATCGCGTGATGCTAAGACCGCGTTTGCCACGTCGGCTGCCGATCGAGGCCGGATCACGGCAACGGCCGCACCGACGGTGTCGCGATGCCAGTCTCGCAGGTAACGATCCATGCTTTCACCATCGGCAAGAACGAGATCGTCGCCAAGCTTTGCGACTAAGCGTTTGGATAACATGGACACTTGCAGCCCTCCTGTCTTTAGAAGGCCTGTTTACCAATCTTCCGTTGAGCGACCAATAGTATAGGTGATGCTCAACGCTGCTCTGCCCGATGGGTGGCGCTCCAGCTAGTGCAACGGCAGGAATGCCTGCATGATTACTTCATCGCATCGCAGTCCTTTGGCCCTATTTTCTTGAACCTGCGGCGCAACGCTGAAAGCTGGTTGAAAGCTTGGACCGGATAGCTACAAGGCTGCATCGTGGAGGAGGCACAATGTTCGTGACGAAGTGCGATGCGCCAAAATTGTATTCGGAGGAGACTTTTATGCGTTTGACACGCAACCTTTTCAACGGAATCGCACTTTCTGCAATCGTCGCCGCGGCAGCCTTCGGCGCACCCGCCGCGCACGCAGCCGACAAGATCACCATCATGGTCGGCGGCTATGAAAAGCAAATCTACCTGCCCGCCAAGCTCGCCGAAAGCCTCGGCTACTTCAAGGATGAAGGCCTTGATGTCGAGCTTCTGAACGAAGCCGCCGGCGTCGATGCAGAAAACCAGCTGCTCGCGGGCGCCGTTCAGGGCGTCGTCGGCTTCTACGACCACTGCGTCGACCTGCAGGCCAAGGGCAAGTTCGTCGAATCCATCGTCCAGTTCAGCCAGGCACCGGGTGAAGTTGAACTCGTTTCGACCAAACATCCCGAAATCAAGTCGCCGGCCGATTTCAAGGGCAAGACGCTGGGCGTGACCGGCCTCGGCTCCTCGACCAATTTCCTCACCCTCTATATGGCATCCAAGGCCGGCCTGCAGCCGGGTGATGTCGTGACGGTTCCAGTCGGCGCCGGCGGCACCTTCATCGCCGCCATGCAGCAAGACCAGATCCAGGCCGGCATGACGACCGAGCCGACGATCTCGCGCATGCTGAAGACCGGCGAAGCCAAGGTTCTCGTCGACATGCGTACGCCTGAGGCAACACGCCAGGCGCTCGGCGGCACCTACCCCGCGGCCTCGCTCTATCTTGAGACCTCGTGGGTCGACGAGCACAAGGACGAAACCCAGAAGCTCGCCAACGCCTTCGTGAAGACGCTGAAGTTCATCAACACGCATTCGGCGGCCGAAATCGCCGACAAGATGCCGAAGGACTTCTACGTCGGCGACAAGGACGGATACATCAAGGCACTCGGCGAAGGTAAGGGCATGTTCACGCCCGACGGCGTCATGCCCGAAGATGGTCCGAAGACGGTTCTGGCCGTGCTGTCCGAGTTCTCGAAGAACGTGAAGGGCAAGCAGATCGATCTCTCCAAGACCTACACGACCGAGTTCGTCAAGAACGCGAAGTAACTTCCGTCGCGACGGGTGGCCCGCCAATCGGCGGGACCGCCAGCGCGCTATGGGCACTGCGTGCACGCCCCCAGAGGCACGCATAGGTATTCGCCATGCAACAGGAAAACACCAAGACGCCCGCCGTCGAGCTGATCAATGTCAGCCGTCGCTTTGTCTCGCCGACCGGAAAATCGCTGACCGCGCTCCGCGACTTCAACATGACCGTCGAGCGTGGCGAGTTCGTCGCCGTCGTCGGTCCGACCGGATGTGGAAAGTCGACGACGCTCAACCTCGTGACCGGCCTTGCCCGCCCGAGCGCCGGCGAAGTTCGCCTGATGGGCGGCCCTATCACCGGCATCGACCGCCGGGTCGGCTTCGCCTTCCAGACCGACGCGCTGTTCCCTTGGAAGAACGTGATCGACAACGTCATGGCCGGACCGTTGTTTCGCGGGAAGTCGAAGGCGGAAGCCGAGAAAAGTGCCAAGGACTGGCTCGCCCGCGTCGGCCTGTCGAAATTCCTGCATCACTACCCACATCAGCTTTCGGGCGGCATGCGCAAGCGCGTCTCGCTGGCGCAGACCTTCATCAACGAGCCGGAAATCCTGCTGATGGACGAGCCCTTCTCGGCGCTCGACGTCCAGACGCGCACCGTCATGCACGAAGAGCTCTTGAAGCTCTGGGCCGAACGGAAGGCCTCGGTCATCTTCGTGACCCACGATCTTGAGGAAGCCGTGGCACTTGCCGACAAGGTTTACGTGCTGACGGCAGGCCCCGCGACCGTGAAGTCCGTCTACACGATCGATCTTCCGCGCCCGCGCGTCGTATCGGAAATCCGCTACGAGCAGAGCTTCATCAACTATTGCAAGACGATCTGGGACGACCTGCGCGAAGAGGTGGAAACCAGCTACCGCCGCGCAAGCGAAGCCGCCTGAGGAGGAAACAATGGCTGATACAACTCTTAGCGTCGGCTCCGCCGCGCTCTTCCGCCCGGGAACATCGGATGCGGAAATCGAAGCATCCGCAATGAAGGCGATGAAGCGTCGCAACGCGCTCGTTCGCTTCTGGCAGATCGCCATCCTCGTTTTCGTCATCGGCATGTGGGAGCTTTCCTCCAACATGCAGTGGATCGATCCGTTCTTCTACTCGAGCCCGAGCGGCGTTGTTCAGCGTCTCTATGAGTGGGCAACGGAAGGCACGACCGAAGGCTCGCTCTGGTACAATCTCTGGGTCACGATGGAAGAAGCGCTGATCGGCTTCTTCGCGGGCTCGATCACCGGCGTCTTCGTCGGCATCGGCCTTGGCCGCAATCGCTTCCTATCGGATATCTTCTCGGTCTACATCAAGGCGATCAACTCGATCCCGCGTGTCGTCCTTGCCCCGATCTTCATCATGATCATGGGTCTCGGCCTTCCCTCCAAGGTGGCGCTCGCCTTCATCATGGTGTTCTTCGTGGTTTTCGCAAACGCCTTCCAGGGCGTGCGTGAAGCAGACCGCAACATGATCGCCAATGCCCGCATCCTCGGCGCTTCCGACTGGCAGGTCACGCGCACGGTGGTGATCCCTTCGGCCATGAGCTGGATCTTCGCCAGCCTCCACGTGTCGTTCGGCTTCGCCATCATCGGCGCGATCGTCGGCGAGTTCGTCGGCGCCCGCTTCGGCATCGGTCAGCTGATCTCGATCGCCAAGGGCACCTTCGACGCGGCCGGCATGTTCGCTGCGATCCTGCTGGTCATGGTGGTGACGCTTGTCGCCGAATACATCATGACGATCATCGAAAACCGCCTCGCCAAATGGCGGCCGCAGCAGCACATGGACTCCCAGTAAGAGTGCCCATCCTCCCAGGCTCTCTGAAGGTCGGATCGAAAGATCCGGCCTTTTTTCATGCCTGCCTATCCCTGCCCTGCTTCGCAACCGCGATCGGAAGCCGCACGCTCACTACGAGGCCGCCGCCATCCGCCTCGGCGAGACTGACCTCACCGCCGGCGCCATCGACCACTTCGCGGACAATCGCCAGCCCCAAGCCGCTGCCCTCACCCTCGGTGCCGAGCACCCTATAGAAACGCTCGAAGACCTGTTCGCGCTCGGCCGCTGGAATACCCGGCCCATTGTCTTCGACATCGAGCACGGCGACGTCACCTCGGCGGACAACGGAAACCGTAACGGTGCCGCCAGGGCGAGTATAGCGAATGGCATTGTCGACGAGATTGACGAGCATTTCGCGCAGCATCGTCCCATCGCCCTCGACGGGAACGGGATCTGAAACCTCAAGGCCGAGATCGATATCGCGCTGCAACGCCTGCTCGGCATGAGCTGCGACGATATCGCGGGCGGTAGCGGCAAGATCGATGGTCTCGCTTCGCGGCCGCCGACTGCCCGGTTCGGCGCGCGACAGCGTAAGCAGCTGACTGGCAAGACGGGAGACATGGCGAATGCTGCCGCGCAAGGCTTGCAGTGCCTCCTCGCGGCTGGCCTCGTCCGTCTCGCGTGCCGCGACGCCTGCCTGCGTCGACATCAACGCCAGCGGCGTTCTCAGCTGATGGGCGGCATTCGAAACAAATCGCCGCTGTGCGGCCATCTGGTTTTGAACGCGCTCCATATGGTCGTTCAAGGCATGAACCAGCGGCTGAAACTCGGTCTGGACCATCTTGGGCGAGAGAGGATCCAATCGTTCGCGTCCGCGGGCGCGCACGGCATCGCGCAGCCGCAGCGCGGGCGCCAGCCCTCGCTGCAGCCCGACGATCGTGACCGCTCCCGCAAGCAGCACGAGCACGAACTGTTTGGAAAAATCATCGAGCCACAAGCGCCTGCGCAACGCGTATTGACTGTTATGGGTGCTCGCGACGGTGACGGAGATGGCGCCGTTATCGGGGAGCCCGACGACAGGATGATTGAGCGTCAGCGCACGAACGGTCGAATTGCGGAACGCCAGATCCTGTCCCGTGCGTTCGACCGTCGGCAACGGCAGGTCCGGAAAGCCGCCAATCAAGTTTCCCCAGGCGGTGATGATCTGATAGAAAACCTGGTCTCCATAACCGGTATCGAACATCTCGAGTGCAGCCGGCGGAATGTCCGCCTCAACATTGCCGCCCTCGTCGACCCGCACCGCTTCCGCGATCACCCGGGCAGAGCTCAATAGGGTGCGGTCGGTGACGAGCTTCGCCGTCTGGTCGGCCGTCTGGTAGCTCTCGTAGAGATTGAAGCAGATGGCGCCGATGAGGGTCAGGACGACCCAGGCCAGAAGTTGGGCTCGCAGGCTCTGCCGCAAGGCCCAGACAGCTACGAGCATGGCACGCAGGCGACGCATGTTAGGACGCGTCCCGCAAAAGATATCCGAGCCCGCGCAACGTCGCGATCTGGGCCGAGCTGGCCTCAAGTTTCTTGCGCAATCGGTGAACATAGATCTCGATCGCGCTCGGGTCGGCCTCGTCATCGAAGCCGAAGACGCTTTCCGACAAAGCGGCCTTGGAGACCGTCGTTCCGACGCGGGTGATGAGGTGCTCGAGAACCGCATGTTCCCTGGGTGTCAGCGCCAGCGGCTCGCCCTTGATCGAGAACTGCCGCGTGGCACCCGCAAAGACCAGATCGCCGACCATCACCTCCGGTGCTGCCCGATCCTGCCCTCGCCGGACAATCGCTCTTATGCGTGCCTCCAGCTCCGCGATCTCGAAAGGCTTTGCAAGATAATCGTCGGCGCCGCTATCCAGACCCGCGACACGACCGTCGAGGCTGGCATTTGCCGTGAGGATGATGACGGGAACCCTCTCGCCGCTTTGCCGGAGCCGCTTTAGAAGCGTCATGCCGTCGATCTTCGGGATGGAAAGGTCGAGGATGACAGCCGAGTAGCGCGCTACCTTCAACATCAATTCCGCATCCTCGCCATCGAAGGCTATGTCGACTGCATATTGTGCCTGGCGCAGGGCCTTCGCGAGCCAATCGGCGAGCTCTTTATTGTCTTCGACGATGAGGATTTTCATATGCGAGCTATAGCATTTCGCCCGACGGCAATGGAAGATAGTTGGTGTCCGAGCCCCCTTGCCTGCCTGGAAAAATAAAGACGGGTCCAGTTGCAATTGAATGGGTAGGCGAGCCGACTTGACGCGAACGCTACTCAAGGCAGACGCGGCCGTCTTCGAAGCGGGACAGGACTGCGGCTTGCGAGCATTGACATTCGAGGACCCGGACGGCAATTCGCTTCAGATCGCCGGGATCGATTTTTCCGTCACCACTTTCATCGCCCGCGCCTTCGCATTCAATTGATCCGAGTCCAATCAACGCCCTTGCATAGTAGCCCGGCTACGACGCACCCTTTCGTGGTCATCTTGTCTCCATTGATCGTCACGGTCAGCTTGTAGGTTAGATTGCGTTGCGGATCGAACGCTGTTCCGGCGTACACTCCATCGGCGTCCGGATTGATGGTCATCACCAACCTGTCGCCCGCCTTTTCCTTGGGCGTCCCCGGCTTGATCCAGGTGTTTGTGGCGCAAATGTCCGATCCGCAGGGGGCGATCTGGACCTTGGCATTGCCATCGCCACGCGCCCACTGGCCGTCGATATCGGCAGCGTTGACCGTGGTGAAGGCGCAGAGGCCGGACACGATTGCGGCTAGTGTCATCTTCATCATGCTCGTTTCTCCTCTCGGCGCCTCGATTACTCGCGCTCGACATTTGTACGAGGGGAGAAGGCCAAGAGTTTCATGGCGGGTCTATTAATTTCGAGAGGTTCCGCCGGACCGAGACAAAGGTCTCCCGCTCGCGTTGGGTAATAGACGGGATCAGATCAGGAGAGACGAGAGTGAGAGAGCATGTGGGTGACGCTCCTGCGAGAACGACAGCAGGAGCGCCAGCGCGGTCATTTCATGGCGTCGCAGTGCTTCATCATGTCCGCCCTCTTCATGCTGTCTTTTTCCATGCCGGCCGTGTGCATGCAGTCGGCCTTCGTGCCGCCCATCTTCATGCTGTTGGCCTTCATGGAACCGGACATCATGTTATCGGTCTTCGTCATGTTCGATTTCATGCTGTCCGGCTTCTTCATCGAATCCGTGCTCGACTGAGCACTGGCACTGCCGGCGACCAGCGAAATCCCGATAAGCGTGGCACTGGCGAAGGTGGTGAAAAGACGCGTGTTCATGGTGGGCCTCCCAAATGCTGCCCGCCGCACCATGCGACGGGGTCACATGCTCTGTTCGCAACCTTCCGGCGGTTTGTTACAGCCATCACGCGCCTGTGATTATGGAATGCCGAAACAACGGGACTTCGTGACGCCCCGGATGCAGAGGTCGCGAGTTTCATAGAGGACTTTGATATTCGGAGATTTTTTCCTCCGGAATGAAACTAAGAGACTTTGCCTGCCGTAGAGACAAGACCCAACTTCGGGTCCACACGGGAAGGCTGATGGACATTCTGCTCCTCGTCGCCATCGCAATCTGGTTGTCACTGGCCATGGCCGGCGCGTGGGCAATACAACGCGCGACCGGGCGGAGCGGTTGGATCGACACAATTTGGTCGGCTGCCGTGGGCATCGGAGGCGTCGTCGCAGTCTCCCTCGCCGGTGGCGACTTCGATCGCCGTGTCGCCCTTTTGATCGTCATCAGCGCCTGGTCGCTAAGGCTTGCAAGCCACATCGGCTCGCGCACCAGAGGTGCGGCCGAAGATCCTCGTTATGCGAAATTCATCGAAGACTGGGGCGACCGCGCAGCATGGCGATTGTTCGTATTCCTGCAGATACAAGCATTGGCCGCGTTCGTTCTCGTCCTGGCCGTCTATCTCGCCGCAGCCAATGACCGGCCGTTTCCAGGCGCCATCGACGCTCTGGCCATGCTGCTCGCCATCGTCGCGCTGGGCGGCGAAGCCCTGTCCGACGCGCAGCTCGCCCGCTTCCGAAAGACGCCCGAGGCAAAGGCCGGAGTCTGTGAGGTCGGGTTGTGGCGCTACTCGCGCCATCCCAACTACTTCTTCGAATGGCTTTTCTGGTGTTGCTGGCCGCTGTTTGCTTCGATCGGATCGATATGGAACGGGCTGTCCTTGCTCGCGCCACTCATGATGTACTGGCTGCTGGTGCATGTTTCCGGCGTTCCACCTCTCGAAGAGCACATGCTGCGCTCGCGCGGCGACAAATTCCGTGCCCTGCAGCGCAGGGTCAACGCCTTCTTCCCAGGTCCTCGCAAATCCACCCTTCCAGGAGATCAACAATGAACATGCTGGCATTCGCCATCAACACTGCCGAGCGCGCGCCGCTAACCGACGCAATGACACTGGCAGGCATCGATTTTCTCTGCGCGCGCACCAAGCGCAAGCTCTCGACAACGACGGCGGACACCGAACGCGATTTCGTCCAGCTCATGGACCGCTTTCCGGTCGCGACCCACACCGACGAGGCCAATCGCCAGCACTATGAGGTGCCGGCCGACTTCTTTGAGGTAGCGCTTGGCCCGCAGCGGAAGTATTCCTGCTGCCTTTACCCGACATCCGAGACGACGCTCGCGGAAGCAGAAATCCTGGCGCTTGCCGACACGGTCGCGAATGCCGCGATCGAAGATGGGATGACGATCCTGGAGCTCGGCTGTGGCTGGGGTTCGCTTTCGCTTTATCTCGCACGACACTTTCCCAATTCACGCATCACAAGCGTCTCGAACTCGGCCTCGCAGCGCGCCCATATCCTCGGCCTCGCACGTCGGGATGGCCTGACCAACCTCGACGTCATCACCGCCGACATGAACCATTTCACCACGGAGGCCAAGTTCGACCGCGTCGTGTCCGTGGAAATGTTCGAGCACATGTCCAACTGGCGCACGCTTCTCGAGCGCATCCGCGGCTGGGTGAAGCCTGATGGCAGACTGTTCCTGCATGTCTTCACCCACAAGGACCGCTCCTACAGGTTCGATCCCAACGACCCGTCCGATTGGATCGCCCAGCACTTCTTTACCGGTGGGATCATGCCCGCACACGACCTGCCGCACCGCTTCGGCGATCTGTTCAAGGTCGAGCAGGAATGGCGCTGGTCGGGAACGCACTATCGCCGCACGGCACTGGACTGGCTGGCGAATTTCGACCGCGACCTTCATCGCATCCGGCCAATCCTTGCAAAGGTCTATGGCAAGGATGCATCCCTCTGGATTCGCCGCTGGCGGCTGTTTTTCCTGTCGACTGCAGGCCTGTTCGGGCATGATAAAGGTGATGTCTGGGGTGTCGGCCACTACCTGCTGGCGCCGGCCACATAATGTCTGAGGCAACCAAACAGCTCGACCCAATCACCCAGGCGACCGTGACGATTGCCTGGGTCATCGTGCTGAACAAGCCCTTCTATCCTGTCTATGTCTGGTATCTGGTCGGCAATGGGGTGGCGGCATCGCTCGGGACATTGCTCTCGGCGCCCCTCTTCCTGGCGATCCCGTTTTTGGCCAGACGATCGCCGCTGATGGCCCGGATCGCGCTGCCGCTGATCGGCACGTTCGACACCTTGTTCGAGACGAAACTCTTCGGATCGGCTTCGGGCACGGAATTGTACTTCGCCGCCTGCATCATGCTTGTCGCGCTGTCTTTCCAGGCACACGAAAAGTGGTGGCAGCGCGGAATGGCCGTGCTTGTTTTCGTCGTGTTCGTGTTCTCGCGCAATTTTATCGGTGCACGGTTGCATGTCTGGACTGCAACGGAACTCGCGACCCTCTTCAACCTGAATGCCTTCGCCGTCGCTAGCCTGTTGGCCTTCATCGCCCTTCGCTATGCGGGGATATCACGGACATGAGACCGATCCGATCAAACGACAGCCAGAACGAATGGGAGCTGATTATGCAGAAGATTTCTCGCTGGTGTTTTGCCGCGACAGTCGCATTGATATCATTATCGAGCCCCGCCCTTTCAGCCTCAGTAGAGCCGCGGCCGGTCGCGGTTGGTATGGAGCACTATCATGGGACATGGCTTGAGATCGGTCGCCGGCCCATGTGGCTGACTGATGGCTGCGTTGCGGGTTATTCGACCTACAAGCCCGGAAAGACGCGAGGCGAGGTCCAGGTGGAAGACGGTTGCCACGTCGACATTCCCGGCGGGCGGCTGAAGACCGTCAATGGCGATGGACGTATCCTCGATCTCGGGCACGGCAATGCCAAGATGCGGGTCCGATATCCCTTCTTCATCACATTCAACTATTGGGTCCTTTACAAATCCCCCGACAAGACGTGGTTCATAAGTGCCGATCCAGAAATGCAGAACCTCTGGATATACGCGCGGGCCGTGCCTTCAAAGGCAAAACTGAAGGTGATGATCCGCAAGGCGAGCCAACTCGGCTATGATGTCGGAAAGCTTGAGTTTCCCGCGCAGTCCGGGCGCTGAGTGGCCGAAAGTCCATTTGCTGGCGAAAAAGCTCTGTCTCGGCGTCGGCGATGAGATTCTTCCAGTTGATGCGCAGCCTGACGGCTCCCGTTCTTGTCTGAGCGACAACGGACTTGCGCGTGTTGGAGACGCAAACACACCGGCGTGAGTTGTTTTATGCTGGATGAAGTGATCGCACGGAGCCTTTCAAAGAATAATGCGCACGGTAGCAGGCGTTGACGCATTTGATGATGCGCCACTGAGTAGCCCTTGCAGAGAATCGTTGAAAGCCGACGACGATATTCCAGCCGGCAACATGATCCTAGCTATTAGGAGTCCGCCCTTAAGGCATCGGCGATCTTTTCTGCCATCATGATAGTCGGAAGGTTGGTGTTGGCGCAGGGGATTGTCGGCATCAGCGACGCGTCGCAGACGTACAAGCCGTCAAGCCCACGCACCTTGCCCGATGCATTCGTCACCGCCATGCGATCAACGTCAGCGCCCATGCGGCACGTGCCGGACGGATGCCAGACGCCACCGACAACCTCCGAGATATAGGCTTCGAGGTCCGCGCGGCTCGAGGCAAGCCGTTTGGGATCATCATAGTTCGACAGCATGTAGGGAAACGCCTTTTCGCGCAGACTGCCGATGGCGTCGAGACCAAGCGCACCAACGGCGGTGACAGCGGCGCCAAGCTTCGACGGCTTGGAGAACAGCTTGCCGATCTCCGACATGCCGCCAGCATAGATGCCTGACACCACCGAACCGAGGTTCGGATCAGAGGTCAACCGCACCGCCCGCTCGAAGGCGTCGGCCAGGCGCGTCAGGTCGCGGCGGTCGGACAGCATGCGAAAGTCGATGCGTGGCGCTCCGTCCGGCGACGCCGGATCGAGCAGCAACTGCCCGCGCGAATAGGACTTGTTGACCCAGAAGAACACCGAGCCCAGCTGCCGGCCAACGGAATGCCAGGCGGCGCGGGTCACGAAATTCATGTGCATGTCGCCTTCCGGGCAGCCCTCGACACCCGATGAAAAGCGATAGCCGATAGGGATATGATAGTCTGGAACGCCTTTCTGGCGGGCGGCTGGCTTGAGGAAAGGCACGAGGCCCGCCGACGGGTGTTCCATAAGGTTCTGGCCGATGCCCGGCAGATCGCGTTCAACCTCGATACCACAATCGACGAGGTGGGTGGCGGGGCCGACGCCCGAGCGCATGAGAATGGCAGGTGACGCCAGCGCCCCCGCCGAGAGGATGACGCGGCCGGCGCGCAGTTCGTTTCGAGCCCCGGCACGTTCGACCATGACCCCGTTCGCCCTGCCCTTTTCAATCAGGATGCGGGAGACAGTGGTTTCGGTGCGGATCTCGAGGTTCGGACGACGGCGCACCTCGGGCGTCAGATAGGCCCAGGCGGTGCTGACGCGCCGGGCTTTCTCGTCCATGTTGACGGCCATCTCGAAGATGCCTTCCTGCCAGATACCGTTCTGATCAGGGAGGAAGGGGATGCCTTTCCTCTCGCAGATGTCGAGCATCACCCGGGTGAACGGCGTCCAGAGAACCTCGCCGCGGCGGCGGATCGGGAACGGGCCTGTCTTGCCGTGCAACTCGTTGTCAAAATCGAGATCGCGCTCCAATTTCTTGAAATAGGGCAGGCATTCGTTCCACGACCAGCCGTCGACGCCCATGGCACCCCATTCGTCGTAATCGTTCGGGGAACCGCGATTGGCGCCGATGCCGTTGATGGCCGAGCCGCCACCCAGAACGCGGGCCTGTTCGTAGCGCGAAGCCTTCGCCTCCGGCCGGTTGGAGCCGGTATAGGGGTAGGATGCCTTGAGGTTCCAGGTGTAGCGGGGGTTGGAATAGGCGACACCCGGATAGGGGTTGGCAAGATCGGGAAAATCCTCAGGACGCTCGGCGTCGATACCGGCCTCGAGAAGAATGACACGAATGGCCGGGTTCTCGGTCAATCGGGATGCGAGGACGCAGCCTGCGGAACCTCCTCCTACGATGATATAGTCCGCACGAATGGTGTCCGCAGTGCTCATGTCAGTCCTCGAAGAGCCGATTGGGAATGATGTGTCTGAAAGGCGCCGGTTACGGCGCCTTGTAGGCGATGCAATCGACCTCGACCTTGCAGTCGACGACCATGCGCGATTCCACGCAGCAGCGGGCGGGCGGATTGTCGCCGAAATACTGGGTGAAAACGCCGTTGAAGCTCCAGAAGTCGCGCGCGTCGTCGAGCCAGACGCCCACGCGAACGATGTCCGAAGGCTGGTAGCCGGCGTCCTTGACGATCGTCAACATGTTCTCGATGGCGATCTTCGCCTGTTCGACGATACCGCTGCCGACGATTTCGCCTTCGCGCATCGGCGTCTGGCCGGAAACATGCAGCCAACCGCCGGCTTCGACCGCCTTGGCGAAAGGCAGCGTCCGGCCGCCGGAGCCGCGTCCCTCGCCCAGTCCGTGTCGGGTGATAGTCATTTCAATTCCTTTCAAGGCTTTGCCGGCGGCGCGCGCCGGCACTGGAAAAACGGATGTCAGCGGGTGATGTCGATCGTCATCGTCTTGAGATCGCACATCTCCATCAACGTGTGCCGGCCGCCAGTGCGTCCAAGACCGCTGTTGGTGCCGGCCGCACCGCCGGCCGGAATGTGCGGTTCCCAGTAGCAGCTCTTCTCGTTGACGTTGACGATGCCGCAGCGCAGGTTCTCGGTGTAGAAGAAGGCCCGCTTGATCGAGTTGGTGAAGACCGCGGCATTCAGGCCGTATGGGCTGGACGCGGCAAGCTCGAGCGCCTCTTCGTCGCTTTCGAAGGTCAGCACCGGAGCCACGGGGCCGAAGGATTCCTCTCTGTTGAGCAGGCTGTCGCGCGTCAATCCGGTAACGACGGTCGGCTCGAAATAGAGGTTGGTCGGCATGCCCGCGGCGATCTTGCCGCCCTTGACGACATCGGCCTTGCGCGCGAAGGCGTCGTTCATGTGCTCCTGCATCTTGTCGAGCGCAGAGGCGTTGTTGACGGGTCCCATCGTGGTCGCGGGATCGAAGGGGTCGCCCAGGCGAACCTTCTCGGCCGCCTTGATCAAGCCGTCTACGAAGCGGTCATGGATCGACTTGTGCACGAGGACGCGCTCCGTCGCGGTGCAGATCTGGCCGGCATTGGCGAAGCAGCCGGCGCCCACCAGCGCAGCCGCGACATCGACGTCCGCATCCGGCAGGACGATCGTTGGGCCGTTGCCGCCCATCTCGAGCAACAGCGGCTTGCCGGCCCCGCGGCGAGCGATAATGCCGCCGGTAAGCGAGCTTCCGGTGAAGCCGATCGCGTGCGTGCCCGGATGGATGACGGCCTCGTCGCCGACCTCCGCGCCGTCACCGAGCACCAGGTTGATGATGCCATCAGGCAGGCCGGCGTCGATCATGCACTCCATCAATGCGACGGCGACCAGCGACGTGGTCGGCGCCGGGATCCAGACGACCGTGTTGCCGGTGGCGATTGCCGGTCCGAGATAGTAGAGGCACGGCAGGCCGAGCGGAAAGTTCCATGGCGTGATGATCGTCAGCACGCCCTTCGGCTGCAGGAAGGAGAAGGCGCGCTTGTTGGCGTCTGCAACCGGGAAGGCGGCCGTTTCCAGCCACTTCATCTGCTCGGCGGCATTGCGAAAGCCGAGCGAGGCCGAGCCGATTTCGGCCTTGGCTTCACTGTGGAACGGCTTGCCCTGCTCCAGGCAAAGCAGCCGGGCAAGCTCGTCGGTGCGGCGATCAATTTCGTCGGCGATCTTCATGCAAAGCGCCGCGCGCTGGAAGACGCCCATCTTCGCAATCAGCGGACGGGCCGCGTCGGCGGCTTCGACGGCGCGACCGACGTCGGCGCGCGTCGACAGGGCCAGATAGCCGAGTTCCTCGCCGGTCGCCGGGCTGTCGATCCTGAGGTACTTGCCAGAGCTTCCCGCAACCCACTGCGATCCGATACGATTGGTGCCGAGGCGCAGACCTGCCGTCGGTTCGCCGACGATGGGCATGCCGCGGAGATTGGGGCCATCGAGAGAGGACTTGAACTGAACCGTCATGGGATGCTCCTTTGACCGTATTCCGATTGAATCTTGAGAATGGTTTGCCGGCTGCGCTCTACGGCGGCTTCAAACAGCCGCTGGCCCGCCGCCGGCGATGCCTCCGAGGGCGTGCCGATGACGCCGTTGTCGCGGATCTGCTCGAACGGCCGCCAGACGGTGACCGCCGGTCCGGCGTAGAGATGCGGGTCCGGCCAGGATTTTGGCGTCGTTCCCTCAGGGATCATGTCCTCGCGCACGCTTTGCGGGATGACGTGCATCATCAGCGATGTCTCGAGCGCACAGGCGTGTCCCGTGCCGCCGGCGTGGTCGGGCAGAACCTCGGCCGCGACATCGGCAACCAGATCGAAATAGGAAAATCCGGCCGAAACGACGCCCTGTCGGCCGAGCGTGGTGATCGCCACCTGGATCGCGGCGCGATTGCCGCCGTGCCCGTTGATGATCACGGGCAGGAAGCCGTCTTCCCAAAGGCAGGCGCAGAGGTCGACCAGCACCGCGATGAAGGTTTGCGGGCTGAGGCTCATCGTGCCCGCAAAGGCGCGATGATGCTGCGAGGATCCATAGGCGAATGGCTCGCAGACACGCATGCCCTGCTGCCCTTCGGCCGCGCCATTGGCGACGGCGGATGCCAACCAGATATCGAGCCCCATGGGCAGGTGGGGTCCGTGCTGTTCTACGGCCCCGGTCGGCAACAGCGCCACGGGACGGTGGCTTCCGCCGGTCGCCAGGCGCTCGGCGTCGGGCGAGGTCATCCAGGCGAATGACGACTTGCCCTTCGGGAAATGATCGACTGCGGGATGGCTCATCGCGCCGGCTCCAGAAGGCGCGCCTTGGCGTAGGTCATGCCGGTATCGGCCAGAAGTGCGGCCATGATGATGGCGCCCTTGTAGAGTTCCAGGCTCGACGGATCCGTTCCGAAGATGCGCAGGGCCGTCGTCAACAGGCTGACAATTAGAGCGCCGACGACCGTGCCCCAGACCGTTCCGCGCCCGCCGAAAATACTGGTGCCGCCAAGCACCGTCGCGGCGATCGCGTCGAGGAGCAGCGAGGTGCCGCCGATATTCGGCGTCACCACCGGCACGCGGCAGATCATGACGACCGCCGTCAGGAACACGAAGAGGCCCGATGCCGTGTAGATGAGGATGGTGTGACGGGTCACCGGGATTCCCGCAAGTTCGGCGGCAGCCGCATCCGATCCCAACGCGTAGGTGCGCAGACCGAAGCGCGTCATTCGCATCAGCACGGCGGCTGCGATAACGACCGCAAGTGTCGCAAAGATCACGTGCGGAATGCCGATCGAACGTTCGATGCCGACGAAGCGCAATGTCGGGTCCTTCAGCATCAGCACGCCTTTCGAGGCGACGGCCAGCGTGGCGCCTTGCAGGACAACCATTGCAGCCAGCGTGGTGACGAAGGGCGGGATCTTCAGAAGCGAAATGACGAGACCATTCACGAGACCGACGATGAGCATCACGGCGAGACCGATCGCCAGCGAACCGGGCAGTCCGACGCCGGCATCGATGAGGCTGGCGATCAGCACCGCGCAGAAGGCGACGCCGACACCAGCTGCAAGGTCGATGCCTCCGGTAAGGAGCACGATCATGGCGCCGAGCGCGAGCACGGCGATCGGGGTCGCTTGCGAGACGATATTGATTAGGCTCTGGCCGGAGACGACGCGCGGATCGACGATGGCGAAGATTGCCATCAGCGCTACCAGTAGGATCAGCGGCGACAGATCGAGAACGCGCTTCAAGGCGAGGTTGCGGGGAGAGATCATATCAATTCATCCTTCTTCCCGTAGGAGGGTTGCAGGAAAGGCGCGAACAGCTTTGCTCATGTGCTTGCTCCGAGGCTCAGATGTCCGACCGGCTGACCTGCTCCATGTCCGGCACCGCGGCCAGCATGAATGGTGCCGCCGCGACGCTGGTTCTCACCGAAAGCAAGGGCCATGACGTCCTCCTCGGTCGCACCGCGCTTGAGTTCGCCAACCGAGCGGCCCTCGCACATGACGACGATGCGGTCGGCGACACCAAGCACCTCGGGGAGTTCCGACGAGACCATGATGATGGCCGCGCCCTGCTGCTTGAGCTTGGCGATCAGGTGGTGCAGATCGGACTTGGCGCCGACGTCGACACCGCGGGTCGGCTCGTCGAGCAGGATGACGCGCGGCTTCGTGGCGAGCCACTTTCCGATCACGACTTTCTGCTGGTTGCCGCCGGAAAGCTCGATGGTCATCTTCTCCGGCTGCGCCGGCCGCACGCCCAGCGACGAGATCAATTCTCGCGCCAGCCGGCCGATGCCGCCTGTCGAGAGTATGCCGAAGCGGCTGTGTTCGCGGATCCATGCGAGCGACAGGTTATCGCTGATCGACATGGTGCCGACGAAGCCCTCGAGGTGACGGTCTTCCGGGATGTAGACGATGCCCGCCCGGTTGGCCGCCTTCAGGTCGCCTCCCGGCTGTCGCACACCGAACACATCGATCGAACCCTGATGCGGCGTGTCGAGACCAGCGATCAGACGCAGGACCTCCGAGCGGCCGCTTCCCATCAATCCGGCGAGCGCCACGATCTCGCCGCAGCGAACGTTGAGCGAAGCGGATTGCAGCAGCTTGCCGTTCGAGATGTCCTTCACCTCGACGGCGACTTCGCCGATCTCGGCATCCAGATGCGGGAAGATGTCACCGACCTCGCGGCCGACCATCATCGATACGATCTCCGCCTCGTCGGTCTCGGCGGTCTTGCGTTCCCCGATAAACTTGCCGTCACGCAGCACCACGACCCGATCGCACTGGTTGAAGATCTCTTCCATCTTGTGGGAGATGTAGAGGATGCCCGCGCCGCGACCCTTCAGGCGCTCGATCAAGGTGTAGAGCTGGTCGCGTTCGCGGTTTGACAGCGCGCTGGTCGGCTCGTCCATGATCATGAACCAGGCATCGGCAAGTACGGCGCGAGCGATTTCGACCATCTGCTGGCGACCGACCGAAAGCGTGCGCAGCTCAGCGTCGACGTCGATCTCGAGCGACAGCTCATCCATGATCGCCTTGGCCTCACGTCGCATGCGGCGACGGTCGAGAAAGCCGAGGGCGTTGCGTGGTTCGCGACCGACGAACATGTTCTCGGCGACCGTCAGGTCCGGCGACAGGCTGAAATGCTGGTGGATGACGCTGATGCCTTTGGCATCGTTCGGCGAGGCAAACGCGACTGCCTTGCCGTCGACCAGCAACTGCCCCTCGTCGGGCCGGTAGACGCCGGAGATGCATTTGACCAAAGTGGACTTGCCGGCGCCATTTTCACCGGCAAGAGCGACGACCTCGCCGGCCGAGACCGCGAAGGACACGCCGTCGAGCGCCTTGACGCCTGGGAAGATCTTGCCGATGCCGCTGAGCGTAATCGAATGCTTGGCGCCTTCGGCATGCGCCGCCGTGGCGGCCGCCACAGCACCGGGGGATTTTGCCCTGCGGCGCAGTGAGCGGACGAGGCGGCTGATCGCTTCCGGCTGGCTGGTCAGCACGGCGACCAGGATCAGGGCACCGGTGATGTAGTAGATGATGATCTGCGGGACCTGCAGGAACGAAAGGCCGGTGTTGATGACGCCGAGCAGCAGCGCGCCGATGGCCGTGCCCCAGATCGAGCCGCGACCGCCGGAGAGCTTCGTGCCGCCGATGATGGCGGCGGTGATAGCGGTGAATTCGAGGCCCGTTCCGGCAAGCGGCTGTGCGGATCCGAGGCGGCCGATGGTCAGGATGGCGCCGAGACCAGCGGTCGCGCCGGCGATCAGATAGACCGAAATCCGCACCAGATCGACGGGGACCATCGAGACGCGCGCGGCTTCGGCATTGCCGCCGATCGCGTAGATCCAGCGGCCATAGACCGTGCGGCGCAACACAAACCACCATACGCACAGCACGAGGAAGGCGATGACGACCGAGACCGGCAGAAGGCCAAGCGTTGCGCGGCCGGCATAGAGGACGGCGGGATCGGTGATGGCGAGGCTGGAAGCGCCGGACAGGCTGAGAGAAAGGCCGCGGGCGAATGCCATCGTCGCCAGCGTTGCGATAAAGGGCGAAATCCCGGCAAAGCCGATGAGCAGGCCGTTCAACAGACCGATCAAGGCGCCGCTTGCGATCGCCGCAATCAGCGTCAGCACGGCAGAACCGGTCGACGCAAAGACGATACCGGCGGCGACGCCGGCGAAGGCCAATGTACTGCCGACGGAGATGTCGATCCCACGGGCGATGATGACGGCGGTCATCGCAAAGGCCACCAGCGCGATGACCGCGCTCTGCTGGGCAATGCTGACGAAATTTCCGGCCGACAGGAAGCGGGGGTCGATCCAGCCGAAGACGGCGATCGCGACCGCGAGCACGATGATCAGGACCGGCTCATTGTGGCGGAACAGGGATGTGATCCGGGAGTGTGACACTTGGGCCCTCCATCGAACAAGGTCGCATCGACCGCCGAAGCGGAGCGATGCCGGAGAAACTACGGACTGGGGCGACCGGCGCGCGATGGCGCCGGTCGCCTCGAACGACGGTTACTGGCCGACGGTCATGGCCGAAGCAGCGACCTTCGGGCCCAGCTGCTCGGTGTAGTTCTTGGCCTCGACGGCCTGCTTTTCGGTGTTGATGTAGTCGACGGTCAGGCCGGCAGACTTCAGCTTTGCCGCGGTTTCGTCGGAGGTGACGAAGTAGGTCGGCATGAACAGATCCTTCGGCAGCTTCTCGGCATTGGCAAGGCGCGCTGCGACAGCAACGTTCCAGTAGCCGACGCGATAGGCGCCGGTCATGACATCCATGACCATCTTGCCGCTGTCGATCAGTTCCTTCATTTCGGCATCGCCATCATAGCCGCCGTAGATCAGGTTGCTGCCCATGGCCGAAGCCACGGAATCGGCTGCCAGGCACAGGCTGTCGGAGATGCAGGCGACGGCCTTCAGATCGGGATAGGTGGTGAGCCAGGTCTGGGCCGCATTGGTCGCCTTGGCAGCATCCCAACCGGTCGGCTCGACGCCGACGATCTTGATCTTCGGGAATTCCTTCTGCATCGTCTCGACGAAGCCCTTTTCACGGGTATCGGAAACGAAGTTGCCGCGCGAGCCAACAAGCAGGGCAATCTCGCCTTCACCGCCGAGAGACGTGCCGATGGCGCGGGCGACCATGGCCATGTTATTGTAGTCGGGATAGAGCGTCGAATAGTTCTCGCCGCCGTCAACCTTGTTGCCCATGGTGATGACGGGGATACCGGCCGCGGTCGCCTTCTGGATCGCCGGGATCACGGCGTTCTTGTCGATAGGATCGATCAGGATGGCGCTGACGCCCTGATTGACGAAATTCTCGATGATGCCAACCTGCTTTTCCAGGCTGCCTTCGGCGCTCTGCCAAGTGGACTTGACGGCATAATCGGAGGCGGCGACGTCACCGGCTTCCTTCATGCGGACATAAAACGAGTTCTGCAGGTCGATGGCGGCGACGCCGAGGACCTTTTCCTGTGCCATGGAGGGCGTTGCCAGTGCGAGCGCGACCAGTGCGACGGATGCCTTGAGAATGCAATGCATGTTTTAGTTCTCCTCTGCCATCAGCAGTTCATTGGATGGTGGCATTTCGGGCGTTTTCCGCCTCTTGTCGGTCTTGACCGATCGTTCGCGCTGCCGAGACAGCTTTGATCGGTGTTGGAGCGCCGCACGGATGCGGCACGCCCAGTTCATTCAGCCTCGCCGCTCAGGCGCCGAGGCCGTCCACGCCGGCGCCACAAACAAGGCCGGCAATTCTCTCTCCCTTGCGGGTTTTCACCGCACCGGACATCAGGGCTGCAAGCGACGCTGCGCCGCTCAGATCTGCAGCGATGCCGAACTCGAACCACAGGAGTTCCGCGGCGCGCTGCATGTCGTCGTCACTGATCAGGACGATGTCGTCGACGTGACGACGGGCGACGTCGTAGATGCTTTCGTCGGTGCGTCCGCAGGCCATGGTCGCCACACGGGTGGTGATCTCCGGTAGCCGCACGACCTTGCCGGCGGCAAAGGACGCATGCAGGGTCGGCGATCCGACCGGCTCGACGCCGATAATGCGGGCGTTCGGATTGGCAGCCTTGATCACCTGCGACATGCCGGTGATCAGTCCGCCACCGCCGATCGCAACGATATAGAGGTCGACATCGGGAACCTGCTCGAGCATCTCGACGGCGACCGTGCCCTGCCCTGAGACGATCGCATCGTCGGCAAACGGATGCATGTAGAAAGCGCCGCGTTCACCTGCGAATGCCAAAGCGGCTTCATGTGCCTCGTCCCAGACCGATCCTGCATAGTGGACATCGGCGCCGAGCCTCTTGAGCTTCTGCTCCTTGATGGGGCTTGCGTTGGTCGGCAGGAAGATGGTTGCCGGCACGCCAGAGTGACGCGCCATGTAGGCGGTCGCAAGGCCGTGATTGCCACCGGAGGCGGCCACCAGACCGTTTGCGAGCTGCTCCGGCGCCAGAGTCTTCACGCGATTGACGGCGCCGCGGATCTTGAACGAGCCGCTCACCTGCAGGCATTCGAGCTTGAGATGGAACTCCTCTGGCAGCTCGGCGCCGGTGCAATACGAGAGGTTCAACATTGGCGTGCGGCGGACATATGGCCTGACGCGCTCGGCGGCGGCCTTGATTGACTCAACGCTCATTGCCAGTCTCCTTGCCAGCCAGCGCTTCCGGGTATTCGTTTGCGAGCACGAAGCAGCAATTGCCAGGGCGCACGCGGCCAGGCTGGCGCTTGGCGAAGACCGTGCCGTCGATGGCATGACGCAGAACCAGTGGCTCGCGCTGCGGCGTGCGCAGGAAATGGATTCGGCCGGCGATATCGCCCTTCATGACGATGGCGCCGAGTTCGCTGATCGGCTCGAACACGCCATCCTCATCGGAAATGATGTAGCCCTCGGCACCTGGGACTTTGAGCACGCGCGCGTTGGCGCCGGCCGGCACCTCTACCTCTCCCTTCAGGATGCCAGCATGCTTCAGGACATTGCGGATGCCACGGCGGCAGATCGCAAGCGCGTCCTGGCTGACGAGCCCGCCACCGGCCATTTCACTGCCGATGACGACGAGCCCCTGCAGATTTGCGGCGGCGGTGGAGGTGCGGGTCTCGCCGAGATTGTCGACCATGACAACGGTCGGCGCGCCGAACGCAAGCGTCGCATCGATGTTCCGGCGATGGCCTTCCGGCGTCGGCGAAGGCTCGATGATCGCCGAGGGCAAAATCATCAGCGATGAACCGCCCGAATGCAGGTCGAGGAAATAGTCAGAGATCGGAAACAAGCAATCATTGACGTAGGCCGCGATCTGGCTCGTCAGCGTACCGTTGAAATCGCCCGGGAAGCTGCGGTTGAAGTTCAACCCGTCGACCGGAGAGGTGCGGGTTCCCGCTTCGACGGCGCGCACGTTAATCGCGGGAATGGCGATGATGCGGCCCGTTATGTCTGCGGGGTCGATCTCGCGAAGCAGTTCGCCAAGCGCGATCGGCCCCTCGTATTCGTCGCCGTGATTGCCGGCCTCGATCAGGATAGTCGGGCCCGCGCCATTCTTCACCACTGCGAGCGGAACCTGGACCGTACCCCAGGCGTCGTCATGCGGAGACTGCGGGACATTGAAGTAGCCGATCTGCTTGCCGTCGCGGTCCAGATCGATGGAACTGAAGATGCTGTGGCGCCGGGGCGCGGTCACCTTTCGGGTCACCTGCTCGCTCTTCACCACTGTCAGATTTGTCATTGCACCCACTCGTCTTTCTTGTCGTTGCGGGCAGTGTGACAGTTTTATATATGGAGTCAAGTTTCTATATGAAACAAATGACAAGCGACCTGGCATTTTATTATGGTCGGATCGAAACCGAGGATTCGCCGTATGACCAACACCCCAAGCGAGATGGCTAAACCCGCCTATTCCGCACCCGCGCTCACCAAGGGGCTGGAGGTGATGGAACTGCTTGCCGAAGCGCGTAACCCTTTGACGATGAAGGAGATCGCCGACGGGCTTGGACGTTCGAAGAGCGAAATTTTCCGCATGCTCGTGGCCCTGCAGGAGCGCGGTTATATCGACCGAGATCCGGAAACCGACGCCTATTCGCTGACTGATCGGCTGTTCAAACTCGGCCTGCACACACCGAGCGCGCAGGACCTGATGACGGCGGCGATGCCCGAATTGTCCAGGATCGCCCATGAAATCAGACAGTCGCCGCATCTGGTCGTGGTCAATCACGGCCTGACGGTGGTGACGGCGGCCGTTCCAGGCGGCGAGGACATGTCGTTTACGCTGCGGCTGGGCTACGGACGCCTCGCCTCGGACTCGACCTCCGGCCAGGTCATGCTTGCCTTCCAGACGCCTGACATGGCGAACCGCATTCTCGACGACTGCGATACCCACGCGCCGAAGCCGATCGACCGCAAGGCGCTTGCGGCTCATCTGGAGACCATCCGCGACAAGGGCCACGAATTGCGCCCGAGCCGTGACTTCGTCGGCATCACCGACATCTGCTGCCCGATCTTCGGGGCGGATGGCAACGCCGCCGCGGCGATCATCATCGCCTACGTCAATCGTCACACGCGCGAAAGCCGACATGAGCACACCGTCAACGTCTTGAAGGCGGCCTGCGATCGCATATCCGCCAAGCTGTCCAACCGTGTTCGACCGTCGGGAGACACGTTACCGGAGTAACGGAGCAGTCGCCGGCGCCGTGAATGGCGCGGCCGCGCGGGGTTAGCGCAATGCCATGCCCCCTTGATCGAACTTGTGAATGTGGCCATCCGCCGGCGACAGCCAGATCGTGTCACCCGCCTTGACCGATGGAGCGCCGGCCATCCGCACGACGAGCGCTCCAACGCCCTCGCAGAGCACATGCACATGGCTCTCCGCCCCGAGGTTCTCGGTGAGCTCCACCGTTCCCCGCCAGCTGCCTTGCGTGTCGGAAATCTTCAGATGCTCCGGGCGAATACCGATGACGGCGCCACCCAGCGCCGCTGCCGCCTGTCCTTCGATGCGGTTCATCTTCGGCGCGCCGATGAATTCGGCGACGAACAGGTTGGCAGGCCGCTCATAGAGCTCCTGTGGGGTACCCACCTGCTCGATCCTACCGTGATTGAGCACGACGATCCGGTCCGCCATCGTCATCGCCTCGACCTGGTCGTGCGTGACGTAGATCATCGTGGCCCCGAGCTGCTGATGCAGCTTCATGATCTCGAGGCGCATGCTTCCTCGCAAGGCTGCGTCGAGATTGGAAAGAGGTTCGTCGAAAAGGAAGGCCGTGGGGTTGCGCACGATGGCGCGACCGATGGCGACGCGCTGCCGCTGGCCGCCGGAAAGCTGAGCAGGCCGCCGCTCCAGAAAGCGGGTGAGGTCGAGAACAGCCGCGGTCTCCTCGATGCGGCGCTCGATCGACACCTTCGGCTCGCCTGCCATTTCCAGTGGAAAGGCCATGTTCTGCCTGACCGTCATATGTGGATAGAGCGCATAGGACTGAAACACCATGGCAAGGCCGCGATCGCCGCACGGCGTCGCCGTCACGTCGCTGCCCTCGATCGAGATGCGCCCGCCGCTGGTCTGCTCGAGCCCGGCAATCAGCCGCAGCAGGGTCGACTTGCCGCTGCCCGAGGGGCCGACGAAGACGACGAACTCGCCCTTGCCGATTTCGAGGTCAAGCGCCGGGATGACGGTGGTCTTGTCGAACACCTTGCTGACGCCATCGAGTTTGATCTGAGCCATGGTCACTCC
This sequence comes from Rhizobium sp. 16-449-1b, assembly GCF_017741935.1. Taxonomy (GTDB): domain Bacteria; phylum Pseudomonadota; class Alphaproteobacteria; order Rhizobiales; family Rhizobiaceae; genus Rhizobium. Next base: position 122,493 of record NZ_JAGHMH010000030.1, read on the forward strand.
AATATGGTCGCTATGCCCGGCTCAGCCCTTGACCGCGCCAGCGGTCATGGATCCGGTGAGTTGTCGATAGATGAGGCAGCCGAGAATGGCGGGCGGCAAGGCGCCGAGGATCATCACCGCCGATGCGATCCCCCATTGGACCCCGCCACCGCTCGCGGAAAAGAAGAACGATGCGCCGACGGTGATCGGCACGGCCTGCCGCGTCGTCAGCATCAGGCCGAAGAGATATTCGTTCCAGGCGGTGATGAAGCCGAAGATGAAGGCCGTGACCACGGCCGGGCGGATAACCGGCCGTACGATGCGACGCAGGATGACGAAGGCCCCGGCCCTGTCCATCCGCGCCGCCTCGTCGATTTCGCCGGGAATATCGGAGATCGCGTTGACCATCATCATCAGGCTGAGCGGAAGGTTGACGATCGTCAGGATCAGGCCAAGCCCGATGCGGGTATCGAGCAGCCCGACGAACTGGAACATCATGTAGAGCGGGATCGCGAAGACGACGAGCGGGACCGCGCGCAGGTTGGCGACCAAGGGCAGAAGATGCCGACGCCCCGCCCCGGTGCGCACGATGGCGTAGGCGGCAGGCAATGTCAGAAGCAGCGCCAGGAACGAACCGATGAATGCCGCTGTCGTGCTGTTCAGGAGATAGGCATAGATATTGAACCGGCTCGTGTCTGTTAGCACCTTGGCGTAATTCGCCAGCGTCGGCGCCTGGACGATCAGGCCTGGGTTCATCGCGATCTCCTTGGCGCTCTTGAAGGAGGTGACGAGCGTGACGATGACGGGAAAATTCATGGCGACCGCCGCGACGGCGAAGACGATCCAGCGCAGGATATTCATGCGGCAAGCCTCCGCTTTTGCAGGTGGGATTTCAGCATGGCGCCGCCATAGAGAACGACCAGCGAGGCGAGGAAAAGCAGCGCGGAAGCCGCCACCGCTTGCCCGATCTGCCCACCCTTGAAGAACGACTGGTAAATGTAGATCGACAGCGACATGGTCGACCCGCCGGCGCCCGCACCAGTAAGCGCAAAGACGTTATCAAACACGCGAAAGCCGTCGATAAAACGGATGCCGAGCGCAATCGCAATCGTCGCCTTCATCATCGGCAGCTCGATCCGCCAGAGGATCTGCCAAGGCCGCGCCTTGTCCATGGCCGCCGCCTCGCGGATTTCAGACGGGATCGAGATGTAGGCAACATGAAAGAGCAGGAAGGCGAACGGCGTCCATTGCAGCACCTCAACGACAACAAGCGTCCAGAAGGCGTGGCTCGCGTCGAGGAAAGCCGGGCTCGTGCCGAACCAGAGCGTCAGATAATAGGGAAGCGGACCGGCGAACTCGTGAAGCACGAGGCGGTACATAAGCCCGACCATCGACGGCGCCACCATCATCGGCAGCATCAGCACGGCGGTCGTCCAGCCATGGCGGCTGACGATCGGCGACAGGAAGATTGCCAGGCCAAGCCCGAGCAGACACTCAATCACGGCCGTCAGAGCGCCGAAGCGGAGCGAGAACCAACAGGCCGACCAGAATTCCGGATCAACCAGCACAGCGCCGAAGTTGCGAAAGCCCACCAGTTCCGGTGCGCGCATCGTTTGGAACGACACGTCCGAGAGCGCGTAAACGATATCGACAAGCGCCGGGAAGCTCAGAAACAGAAGCAGGAATGCGACGAGCGGCGCCAGAAGAAGCCTGCCTTCGCGCTGCTGGGGGGTGGTTCGCATCATACGGCTTTCCATGGAAAAGAGGTGCCCGGGCGCCGCATGCGCCCGGGCAGTGCGCTTACTTCAACAGATCCGTCATGCTCTTGGTGGCAGCGGCGAGCGCTTCGTCGAGCGTCTTCTGGTCAGCCCAGTAGGCGGTGAATTCCTTTGCCTGCGTCTCGTAAACCGAGAGCGCCTTGGCCGAGGTGGCGCCGCGCATGACATAGCCATACTTTCCGGCGAATTCGCCGAGCTTGACGAGGTCAGGGCGTTCCTTGGCAATCTTCTCGACCACGGCAGGCGCGAGCGCCGGAGAACCGCCGGCCTTGGCATAGGCGAGTGCCGCATCTTCCGTTGCCAACCACTTCAGGAACCGCACCGCGCCTTCCTTGTGCTTGGAGTTCTTGTTGAGACCGAGACCCAGGCCGTGGATGTGATCCTTGCGACCCTCTGGGCCGGCCGGCGGGGCGACCACGGCGGTATCTTCGGCAACCGCAGGCGCCTTTTCCGGGTTCATCAGGTCCGTGGCCGCGGCATTCCACTGCAGTGCCGTTGCGACCTGGCCCGACGTCCAGGCGGCATTGGTCTCGGGATATTCGTAGCTCAGCGAATCCTTCGGGGTCGCGCCGGCGTCGTAGAGCTTCTTGTAGAGTTCGAGACCGGCGCGATAGGCAGGCGAATCCACCGTGACCTTCCCGGATTCATCCATCCAGTCGGCGCCATAGGCGCGCGGCAGGGACTGGAACACCATCATGTTGAACAGGAGGTTCTTCATCTGCAGCACGGTGCCGTAGCGGACCGGGCTGTCGGGGTTCACGGCCTTGGTGAAGTAGAGCGCGGTTGCCGCCCAGTCGTCCCAGGTCCATGCATCCGGTTCCTTCGGCTCGAGGCTCTTGCCGAGATATTTCTGGGCGATCTCGGCATACTTGGCCTTGGCGCCCTGATCGGCAAGCAATGCGTCGATGAGATCCTTGCGGTAATACATGAAGTGCAGCGAGAGATCAGTCGGCACCCCGTACTGCTTGCCTTCGAACTGCATGGTTTCGAGGATCGGCTTGCCGAAGACCTTTTCCGCATCGGCTCCGAGGTCGACAGGCTCCATGAATGGTGCGTAGCGGCCGATCGAATAGGTGGCGATCAGGTTGATATCGAAGGCGTCTGAGCCTGCTGCCAGATCGGCCTGCAGCTTGTCGTAGAAGCCGTCGCGGTTGAAGAACAGAAGGTCGACCTTGTCTTCGGCGGCAGTGCCTGGAAGCGCGTTATAGGTCTCGACGGCGGCGCGAAGCGCCGTCTCTTCGGAGCCGCCCGGCCAGCCGAGCACAGTCACCTCGGCGGAGGCAATGCTTGGAAGCGAGGCAAGCGAGAGGAAAGCCGCCGTGCCGACGACGAGAGCGCTGCGAAATTTCTTCATGTTCGTTCCCTTCTGGATAACCTTCATTGGTTTTTATAGGTCAGTGCCAAATCGGCGATGCCGACAATCCCTGCCTTTGGCCCCAGGGTCGCGGCCTGCAACCGGGGCACCGCCGACGGGCCGATCGCCGAAATCTCGGCCCTCACCCTGTCGAGGAAACCCGTGGCGAGGCCAACGCCGCCGCCGATGACGATCCGTGCAGGATCGATCGCCAATTGGATATCGCAGCACAAATGCGCGAAACGTCGTGCAACGTCGTCGATAATACCGACCGCCCAGGCTTCGCCCAAATCCGCCGCGGAAAATACAGCCTTCGGCTCGCAGGCGTGGCCGAGGCGCTCCGCCTCCGCCGCGATCCACGGCCCGCAGAGCCGGCTCTCAAGAGGACGGTCGCCGGACGCATCCCGCATCTGGCCGAAATGCCCCGATATGCCGCGCATCAGCCGTCCATTGGAGACGATGCCGCCGCCCAAGCCGGTCGATACCGTGATAAAGACGAGGTCGGACCGATCCTGCGTTGCCTTGAATTCACCCCAGGCCGCGGCCTGCGCATCATTGGCAGCCACGACAGGCACGCCGAAGATCGCGCTCGCATGGGCCTCGATCGGAAATTCGCCCTCAATGCCGAGCGTGGCCTTGTTCATCGCCCGCCAGTGGCCGTTCCGTACGGCGCCGGTGACCGCGAGCCCGACGGCCGCGTATCGCCCCCTCCAGCCGGAAGTCGCCTCGGCAATGGCCGCGATCCAGCTGCCCGGCGAACCACTACGGTCGGTGGCGAGGGAGACGGTTTCCAAGACCTCGCCTTGCTGCACCAGGGATGCCATGATCTTCGTGCCGCCAAGATCGACAGCCAGCACAACAGGTGCGGGCGCATAGACCTCGTCCAACGCCTCGCGGAACCATGCCGTGACATGCTCTGTGCGGGTGATCGCCGACCCGACGACGACGCAGGAGGCGCCGGCGCGCGCTGCGGCTTGCGCCTGCTCCAGCGTGCGGATACGCCCCTCGGCAATCACATCCGGCGCCAGTTGCCGCAGCGCCGCCACCAGCTCGATATCGGGGTCGACCGGCTCCGGACCGCCGGTATAGCCCGACATGGTGGAGCCGACGAAATCCACGCCAGCCGCCAGCGCGCGGCGGGCGTCGTCGATGCAGCTGCAGTCTGCCATCGACAGCTTGCCGGCGTCGCGCACTGCCTGCGCAAGCGCTTCAACAGTCGCCGGGCGCGTTCTGTCGGTCGCGTCGAAGGCGATGATGTCGGCGCCTGCTTCCGCAAGCGCACGCACGTCGTCGATGAAGGGGGTGATGCGAACGGGGCTGTCGTCGAGATCACGCTTGATCAGGCCGATGATAGGCGCATCGGTCGCGGCACGAACGGCAGCGACATAGCGCGCCGATTCGATGCGCAGACCGCTAGCGCCGGCAGACAAGGCCGCCAGAGCAAAGCCAACGACATACGGGCTGTCATCCATGGCGCCGCCCGGAACGGGCTGGCACGAGACGATCAGAGCGTTCTTCAGGGTTTCTTTCAGAGCCATCATTTCACCTTTCAGCGTGATGACGCTAAGTCAAATAATACCAGATAGCAACCAGTATTCATAAATTGAACACATACTGGAATGCATTCCGGCTTTAAGAGGCTACACATTTCGTGCTAGCATGGCTGCGAGGCGACGTGAAAAATCCGATTCCGTTTGCATTATCAACGAGGTTGAATGTCCTTGAACGAGTCTTTGCCGAACGAAACCGAAGACGCGGGAATTCAGGGCGATCCGCTGATGGATCGCCTGGCTGCCGGGCTTGGTGCATCGGAAGACCACTCCCCAATCTATATGCGCCTGGCTCTGGCGCTTGCCGAGGCAATCGATGCAGGGCAACTGGCCCACGGGCGCAGCCTGCCGAGCGAACGGCTGCTGGCGGAACGGCTCGACATATCGCGCGTGTCCGTACGTCGGGCCATCGCCGAATTGGAGCGTGAGGGCCGCGTCAGTCGCAGGCACGGCGCCCGCACCGTCGTTCAGACCCGCGTGCGAAAGAGCCTGCCGAACTTGACAGGCTTCTCCGCCGATATCCGTGCGCGCGGGATGGAGCCCAGCTTTTCATGGCTGTTCCGCGGAACCGTTGTCGGCACGATGCAGGAAACCATGGCGCTCGGCTTGCCGGCCCAGTCGGAGATTGTCCGCCTGGTTCGCGTTCGCCGAGCCGACGGCATTCCCATCGCGCTGGAGCGGGCGGTCATCCCGACCTCTATTTTGCCGGACGCGATGCTGGTGACCCGCTCGCTCTATGAGACACTGGCATCGCTGAATGCCAGTCCACACCATGGATTCCAGCGCATCCGAGCCGAGGTTATGTCCGCGGCCGAAGCCGAACTGCTGCAGGCTTTACCTGCCACGCCAATGCTGGTCGCCGACCGGCGCTGCTTCCTCGAAGACGGCCGCGCTGTCGAATACACGGAGACCCGCTATAACGGCAAGGTCTACGACTTCATCGCCGACCTGCACTTGTAAGAGGCAAGGAAAAACCAGTTGAATACCAAATCGAAGATTTGATCTCGAGCTCTTCGAATGTTGGAGTCCATGTCGGCCGCTCCGAGCGGCCGACAGAGCGTGGCTCAGCGGATTAAACCGCCTGAACACGCATTGAGTGCACATGCCGATGTAGGCACACCTCAGACGAGCAGATGATCGATGCACGATGGGAGAATCTGTAAACGCTTGGTTGCGGGGGCCTGATGGCACGGAGACTTGTAAATTCGCCTCTCTCGATGGCGATATGAACCGCGGACACCTTGACCTACGCTATCGGCAAGCGATCCCGAGTTGGGATTGCGCAGATCTGAACGCCGCCCTGTCAGCCAAGGATCTGATTAAGGAAGAGCTTTGTGCATTCATGTGTTGGACTGCCAAAGAATTCATGCGGGCTGTTCGTCTCCACAATCTGGCCACCATCCATAAAATGGCCCGATCGGCCACCTGTCGAGCGAAGCCCATTTCATGCGCCACGCACAGCATCGTCATGCCGTCCTCGACCAAGGAGACCATCGTTTCCAAGACCTCCTTGACCATTTCTCGATCTTCACCGGTGGCGCAGGCTTTGCGGTCAACATCCTGTCGTCGCGGCGGATGGATGTCTCCCGCCACGTCTCCAGCAAGCTGGAAGACAAGTTCGCCGATAGCGCTTGGACCCGGGAGCCTACGGCTCGCCGCTGATCGACGGATACTTGGCGCATGTCGAATGCGAAAGGCGTGCCGCTCCTCTTCTCGGAGGACCAGTACAGCGTGCCGGAATCGCACCCCAAGACACGATGGAGAAACCCAACTGAGTTGGCAAATGTCGGCGACCGTTTATCCGTGTAGCGCAGCAGTCAGCCAGCCTGCCGCCCGATCGATGGCCAGTGTCCTACGAGATTTCATCGGCAACACAACGTTGTAACGAGCGCCGGAGGCGACTCTCGTATCGTCAAACGGAACAAGGGTCCCGTCATCCAGAAACGTCTGCACAAGAAGTCCCCAGCCAAGGGCCAGTCCCTGCCCGCCTCGCGCGGCAGAAATGGTTTCGGTGTAGTGGTTGAACCGCAAAGATGGCCTGATCTCCAGTCGGACATCCAGGTTCGCAAGCCAATGGCTCCATGAAAGCCATGACCTGTCCTCGACATCCGTTTCGATCAATTCGTCGGTCGCCGCTAGCGGCCCTTCGCCGCGGTGCTTCAGATAATCCGGCGAGCATACAAGCATGAGCTCATCGTCGCGTGACGCAATCACCGTTCCGTCGTTGAATGGGGGAACGCCATAGCGAATGGCTATGTCGATGTCGCCATCGTCGAGGTTGATGCGGTTGTCCTGGGAGACGACGCGAATCTGAATGCCTGGGTTCTGCGATCGGAAGTCGGCAAGGCGCGGAAGCAGCCAGAAAGACGAGAATGCGACCGTGGCACCGATGGTGACGACGTCCTTCGCGGAACCCTTGATGGCATCGATCGTCTCCGCGATGTTCATGAAGCTCTGCGCCAATGACGCGCCCAAAGCCTCGCAGGCGGCCGTGGGTTCGATGGCGCGATGCTTGCGAATGAACATCGGCACGCCGAGTTCATCCTCGAGCAAGGCGATCTGCCTGCTGACGGCCGCCTGGGTTACCCCGAGCTCGCCGGCGGCCGCCGTGAAGCTTTTGCGGCGCAGCACCGCCTCAAGCATGATGAGCGCCGTCAAGGACGGCAGACGTCTGCGAAACTGCATGCACGACCCCTGCATTACATTTCATTATGCCAGCGTGAGAATAAATGCCGTTGAGAAGCAAGGCATGCAAGCGCAATCTCCGGTCAAATAAACATCAGGGGATCTCATGCTAAATAAGCTCGCATCATCAATCTCGTCACTACTCGACGCTCGCACCAACGGTCACTCTCTGCCCGCAGGCCTCTATACGCGCGACGATGTCTTCGAAGCCGACATCGACGTCTTCTTTCACAAGCACTGGATCTGTGTGGGCCTCGATTGCGACGTCCCGGAGCCCGGCGATGCGACAGTGGTCGATATCGGCAAAACCAGCCTCATCCTCTTACGCGACGACGAGGGTGATATCCGCGTGCTGCACAATGTCTGTCGCCATCGCGGTTCCCGTCTGCTCAACGCCGGCAGCACGATCATCTCGAAACTCGTCTGTCCCTATCATACCTGGACCTATGAGCTGACAGGCGAGCTCAGCTATGCGCCGCACATGGGCAAGGATTTCGACAAGGACTGTCACGGCCTGAAGCAGGTCAATTTCAAGTCGATCGGCGGACTGATCTATGTCTGTCTGTCCGACAATCCGCCCGAGGATATCGACATTCTCGAACGAACGATGGCGGAGCGTCTCGCGCCCTACGACATCCGTAATGCCAGGATCGCGCACCAGACCGACGTCATCGAAGACGGCAACTGGAAGCTGACGATGGAAAACAACCGCGAGTGCTATCATTGCTCCGCGAACCATCCGGAACTCTGCGTTTCCTTCGTCGATCTCGACTTCGGGTTCGATCCGGAGACGCTGAGCGCCGATGACCGCGCGCAGGCCGAGGAGCACTTCCGCCTTTACGACGAGCGGACCAAGGCGTGGGAGGCAGATGGCTTTCCATCCGCAGCCGTCGAGCAACTGTCGGATTGCGCCACCAATTTCAGGACACAGCGGCTGATCATCTCCGGCGCCGGCGAATCCCAAACCCACGACGCCACGGCAGCCTCGTCGAAACTTCTCGGCCACATGACGCGAAAGGATCTCGGCGACACGCATCTGTGGGGGCATAATTCCTGGAACCATTTCATGGGCGACCACGCCGTGATCGCGATCGTCATTCCGCTGTCGGCCGGTCGGACCCTGGTGAGAACGAAGTGGCTTGTTCACAAGGATGCCGTCGAAGGTGTCGACTACGACTTCGACAAGCTGACCGACGTGTGGATCGCGACCACCGACCAGGACGCCGATCTGGTCGCACGGTCGCATGCGGGCGCGCTCGATCCCGCTTATCGCCCGGGCCCATACTCTCGTTTTTCTGAAACCAATCTCGACAGGTTCGCGACTTGGTACATCGACCGGATGCGCGCAAATGGATATTGAACTGATGACCAAGCCGAGCGGCTGCACCGCAGGCCATAGCGTATGGGACCCGGAGCACGACGACACGCTCGTCTGCATCGACATCCATCAGGAGACCGCCGATGTGAAGAGCTTCACCTTCGCATCGGCCGACGGCAAGCAGTTCGATTTCCAGAGCGGCCAGTATTTCCTCTTCGACTTCCCGATGGGGGACGACGCGGAGGCGCGATGCTACAGCATCTCCTCGTCGCCGCATCGATCGAGGACCTTCACTGTCACGGTCAAGCGTGTGGTGAACGGTCGGGTCTCGAACTGGCTGCATGACAATCTGGGCAAGGGTGCGATCGTAAAAGCCCAGGGGCCATTGGGGCACTTCCTGCGCCCGCTCGCCAAATCCCCCAAGCTGCTCCTTCTGTCCGGCGGTTCCGGGATCACGCCCGTCATGTCGATCCTGCGCGATCTCGCCGACAGCCATGATCCGGCGGATATCGTCTTCATGCATGCGGCACGGACCCCGCTCGACCTGATTTTTCGCGACGAACTGAACTGTCTCGCATCGCGCATGAAGCGGCTGCGGTTACATTTTCTTCCCGAGACCGTTATCGGCGAGCCTTCCTGGCCCGGCCTTACCGGCCGGATCACGCCCGAGTTCATGCGGCTGGCGGTGCCCGATATCGCGAATAGAACCGTCATGTGTTGCGGCCCTGCGCCGTTCATGGCGGCGGCCCGCTCGATCTCGTCTGAGCTTGGCGTTTCCGCCGGGAATTACATCGAGGAGAGCTTCGATGCGGCGGTGATCGATGAGCCCGGACTTCCAATCGAGGAGGCCGCGGCAGCTAAGGTCTGGCAGGTCGAGTTCCAGAAGCAGAACCGCAAGATCGAGGTGAAGAGCGAGCAGACCGTTCTGTCGTCGGCTAAGAAGGCGGGCGTTCGTTTGCCGTCGTCCTGCTCGAACGGCGTCTGCGGCACATGCAAGTCGAAGCTGGTCTCCGGTTCCGTCGAGATGAACCACAATGGCGGGATCAGGCAACGCGAGATCGATGCCGGCATGTTCCTGCCGTGCTGCTCGAAGCCGCTCAGCGATCTTGTCGTCGACAGATAGCGATCGATGATGGAGCAGACGGCGTCATTCCTGAGACAGGAAGACGCCGTCTCCAACTCTCAACGTTCCCGAAGCATCGGGTGCGCAGTAGACGCCCATGTTGCGATTGCCGAAACGCATGACGTTTCTCAAGATTTCGGGGTCGTTGGGAATGCCTTCCTGCTCGATGATGGTGAAGCCGCATCGCTTCGTCGGAGCGATCACTTTGCCTTCAACCTCGCCCATCCGTATACCCGCATCGATCCAGCCAAGCTCCGCGAACCCGGAAATATCGGGTTCCGATTGCATGAGGATATTTGGCCGGAAACGGCGGCGGTCGGGATTGCCGCCGGGGTGCAGCGTCTTCAGATGGTCCACCGAGGCGGTAGTCAGAAGGTGTAGCGGCGATACGTCATATCGATCGAGCGCGAAGGCATCGCGCCGGCTCGCTTCCAGCGTACGCTCATAGGGTCGCACGTTTGCATCGAAGCCTAGGAATTCGCTGAGGCTGGCGGCAAGGCCGGGGTCGTCGACGGATTGCCAATCGCATTCCGGCACAAGAATCTCGATGCCGGTGGCTGCAGTCCTCGACCTTATGAAGATAGCTTTTTGCCAACGTTGATCCCGCTCCGGATGCGCAACGATACCGGTTGCACGATCGACCAGGGCATACCGGCGATCCCCGATCATACCGGCGTTGGAGACCTCGACCTCGTCCACCTGTTCGCCCGTGACGGAACTAACGGGATAGCGCCAAAGCTCGCTGATCGTTCCGACACGTTGCATCAGCCAGCTCCCAAAAGAGCGGAGCGTACGCGCGATGGCGTCTGTCCGAATTCGCGCTTGAACGAGCGGGTAAACTGCGAGGCTGTATGAAAACCGACATCCATCGCGATGTCGATCATCGGCAACTTCGTCTGCGCGAGAAGCACCTTGGCGCGTTCAAGACGGACCTTGGCATAGGCGCGTGCCGGCGACATGCCTGCCTCCTTCTCGAAGATCCGCTCAAGCTGCCTGCGCGTGACACCCACGGATGCGGCGAGTTGCGCAATCGGCATATCGCCGTCGAGATGTTGCTCCATCATGATCATGACCGCTCTCAGGCGCGAGTCCTTGTAGTCGTCATAAAGCGGCCGCCGTGGCTGCACCTCAAGATGAGAGCGAGCCTTTTCGATCTGCAGCACCTCGAGAGCATTTCTCTCCGCTTCGGGGCTGATATGGCGGCGGACAAGGGCTGCGGCCATATCAGCAGCGCTGCTGCCCCCGGCGCAAGAGCCCCGACGCCGATCGAGGTTGAAAATCCTGTCCGACCTCACCGACAACTCCGGAAACCGCTCCCTGAAAGCTTTTGCGTGAAGCCAGCTGACACAGACGTCGTGGTTCTTCATCATCCCGGCTTCGGCAAGAATGAAAGTGCCGGTGCATACGCCGAGCAGCGGGATTTTCTTGGCATCGGCGAGCTTCAGAAACGCCACCGTGTCGCGATCGACGGGCTCTTCCCTGTTGAGCAACCCACCCACGACGACGATATAGTCGAACCGGCTGGGATCGACGAAATCCGACGTCGGCGCGACCTGCACGCCGCAACTCGATGTAATGAGGTGACGGGTGCTGCCAAGCACCTGCCAGTCGGCCCTCACCCTCCCGGACCGATCCTGCTCGTCGCTCGCAAGACGCAGCGTATCGACGAACATCGCAAAGGCCGACAGCGTGAACGACCGCGCTAGAACGAAGCCGACCTTGAGCCGGCTGGTCTGGCCCGCGACATCTCCCTCTTTGCAGTGTTCCGGACGCATCACATCGCTCCCTTGCAGCAGTCGTGCCCGCTTATCGTATCGTCATTCCGCTGTCGGCTTCATGACCGCGTTACGGTCTAGCAGACCTCGGCTCAGCCGGTCCAGGAGAAGGGCAACGGCCACGATCGCGAGGCCGGCCCGAAGGCCCAGCCCCATCTCCATTCGTGTCAGACCGCGTGTTACCTCGGCGCCTAGTCCTCCGGCTCCCACGAGGCCAGCCAACACCACCATGGCAAGCGACAGCAGGATGCACTGATTGAGGCCGACGAGCAGCGTCTGTTTGGCCAGGGGAATCTCGATCTTCCAGAGCACCGAGCGCGGATGCGCGCCAATGGCGCTCCCAAGTTCCACGAACTCGCGCGGTACCTGGTTGAACGCCAACGTGGTCAAGCGAAGCATCGGAGGGATACCGTAGACGATCGTCGCAATGATCGCAGGCACGCGCCCGAGGCTGAAGATCATGACGGCGGGGATCAGGTAGACCCATGGCGGCACCGTCTGCATGACGTCGAGAATCGGCCGAACGATCGCCTCCAGCGTCTTGTGCCGCGAGCACATGACGCCGATCGGAAACGCGATGGCGACCGAGATCATCACGGCGACGGTGACCAACGCCACCGTCTGCATCGACGCGGTCCATAGCCCGACGAGAAAGCAGAAGCCGAGACAGAGCCAGGCCAGTATCGCCGCCCTGAGGCTGACGAAGAAGAATGCCGCGATGACGACGATGGCGATCAGCGCATAAGGCGGCACCGACAGTAGCGCCGCTTCGATCGTCGAAAGGACGGCTTCGACCACGGTGCTGATCACAGCGAAAAGCGGATGCAGGTTGGTGTTCAGCCAATCGACCGCCGGGGCAAGAACGGCGCCGGGCGAAAACTGCAGGCTTGTGTCAGTCATCACTTTCTCCCCGTTCCGATACGAGCTGCACTCTGGGTGATGCGGTCGAGCACCATCGTCAGCACGACGATGGCAACCGCGCCATTGATCGAGGTGGCGATGTCGAGCGTGCGGATCGACCCGTAAATCGTCTCGCCCAGCCCGCCAGATCCGACGATGCCTGCGATGACAACCATGCCGAAGGCCATCATCAGGCTCTGATTCACGCCGGCCATGATGCTCGGCAGTGCGAACGGCAGGCGAATCTTGAAGAACATCTTGGACGGCGTCATGCCGATCGCTTCGCCGAGTTCGATGAACTCCTTTGGAGTCATTCTGATGCCGAGCGAGGTCAAACGGATCGCGGGCGGAATGGCGACGATAACCGTGGCGATCAGCGCCGTGGCCGGGCCGTAGCCAAGAAGGGCAATCGCCGGCAGCAGATAGATGTAAGGCGGGAGCGTCTGGATCAGGTCCAGTCCCGGCTCCATGAAGCGGTCCAACGCGGTGAAGAAGCCCGCCGCGATACCGATGGGGATACCGATCGCCAGCGCCATCACGGTCGCGGTCAGCACCAGGGCGAGCGTGCTCATCGTCTCCGGCCACAGCCCCATCGCGTAACAGAGGACAAGCGCAACGCCGCTCAGGATCGCGAACCAGCGATTGACGAGCCGCCAGCCGATCAGCGCCACGACCACGGCAACCACGTAGAAAGGTGGCAATTCCAGCAGCCAGAGGATACCGTTGTAGAGACCTTCGAGAACGAGCCGGACATAATCGAACAGGGATTCGCCGTTGTCGCTCACCCATTCAAGAGTGGCATCCGTCCATTCGTCGAAGGCATCCGTGAAGCTTGAAGTGTCCATTTGACGAAGCTCCAGCTAGAGGTCAGGCCGCCGCGCGGTCGTTGTTGGAAGAACCCTTGACGCCCATCAGCAGGCTGCGCGGGGTGACGATGCCGACGACCTGTTCGTTATCGACCACCGCGATCGCGTCGCGATCCGACTGCATCGTCAGCGAGATCAGTTCGTCGATGTCGGCATCAGGTGTCGTTCGTGCCAAGGTCGCGAGATCGGAATTCGGCTGAGCCTTCTGGAACTCGCTGACACTGTGCATGACCGAATGCGCCTTGATCAGATGCAGGCGCGAGATGCCCGCCACGAACTCGGCCACATAGTCGTCGGCTGGATTGAGAATGATGTCTTCAGCCGTCCCGGTCTGGATGATCGCGCCATCCTTCATGATCGCAATGCGATCGCCGATGCGGATCGCTTCGTCGAGGTCATGGGTGATGAATACCGCGGATTTGCCAAGCTGCTTCGTCAACTGGCGGAATTCGTCCTGAAGCTGTCTTCTGATCAACGGGTCGAGCGCGCTGAACGGCTCGTCCATCAGAATGATTTCCGGATCGGATGCCAGTGCGCGCGCTAGACCGACGCGCTGCTGCATGCCACCGGACAGCTCCCTGGGATAACGCTCGAGCCAGTCGGCGAGCCCAACCTTCTCGAGAGCCTGCCTGGCCGTATTGTTGCGCTCGAGCTTTGGGATGCCCTGAACTTCAAGACCAAAGGCCGCATTTTCAAGCACGGTTCGGTGCGGCAGCAGCGCCACATTCTGGAACACCATGCCGATATTCTTCGCACGCATCTCGCGAAGGTCGGGCGGTGAAAGTGCGGCAACATCGCGTCCTTTGACGAGCACCTTTCCGGCGCTTGGTGTGATGAGCTTGTTGAGGAGCCGTATCAGCGTCGACTTGCCGCTCCCGGAAAGCCCCATGATACAGAAGATCTCGCCGCGCCGGACCTGCAGGCTCGCGTTGTTTACGCCGACCACGCAGTTGAATTCCTGCAGCACTTCCTTCTTGCCAAGCCCACGCTCGGCGATCGACCGCATCGCGGCGCCCGATTTATCGCCGAAGACCTTCCAGAGAGACTGGCAGTCGATCAGGATTTCGCTCGATTGAGCAGCTTCAATTTTCATGGCGATCCCCTTGAGCCAATTGCACTGGCTTCTCTGGTTGGCTTGGTAGAGATCGCCCGATCGGAGTCGGGCGACCTATACGCGATCAGTTCTTCTTGATGTTTTCCCAACGCTTGATCAGGTCGGCATGGGCGCCGATCCAATCCTGGACCGCCTGGTCCATCGTCTTGCCGTCCTTGACCGCGCTGTTGATCGAGGTGATGTCGGCGATCGGCACGTAGACGCTGGCCATGACTTCGCGAGCATGTGGGTTATCGGCGGAGAAGCCCTTCTGGCCGATCCAGTAATAGCTCTGCGGCGGCGGGAAGACACCCTTCGGGTCCTTGAGGTACTTCACTTCGTACTTCTGGACCATCCACGACGGCTCCCAGATCGTGACCGCGATCCATTCCTTGCGATCGTAGGCGGAGTTGAGCGCCGCCGTCATGGCGGCGGTGCTGCCTTCGACCAGCTGCAGCTTGATATCGTAGTCCTTTACGGCGTTCGACGCGTCCTTCATCAGGCCCGAGCCCGGCTCGATGCCGATGATCTTGCCACCGAACTTGTCGCTGTTTTCGTTGAGCTGCTCGAGGCTGTCGATCGGCACATACTTCGGCACCGCGATGCCCTGGTAAAGGCCGTGCGAAACAGGCGAGATCTTCTCTAGGCGGTTCTTGTTCTTGTTCCAGTAATCCTGCGCGACATAGTCTGTCTGTGAGGCAAGAACCTGGATATCACCCTTGGCAAGAGCGGCGTAAGCGATGCCCCATTCGGAGAACTCGGTGACCTTGACGGTATAGCCGGCGTCCTCAAGCACCTTTTTGGCGATGCCGGTGATGGGTGTCAGGTCCTCCCAGGACAACGTGCCCATATTGATGGTCTTCTCTTCCGCACGAGCCGGAAGCATGCTCATTCCAATCATGGCGGCGGCGCACAGCGCCTTCCACATCGTCTTCATCGCTCTCACTCCTGGTTTTTTGTTCCCACTTTCATTGAAGTCGCGCCGGGCGCGGGCCTCATATTGCGCGGCAAGGGGTCATCCCTCGCGACCTGCACGCAATTCCTGCAATCGGATCACGCCATTGATGCCAAGCCATGCAAAGGGCTCGGGTGGTATTCGTGACGGCTCCGGGTGATCCATGTATCGATTGAGTTCGGGGGACATCGTCCCGGTCGCAAGATCGGCGGCCATGATGCCGGCAAGCGTGCTCTTCACCGTGCCAAGCCCGTTCTCGCAGCAAGCGGAGAAGAGCCCCTCTTCCACCTCGCCGAAGGCCGGCGCATGGTTGCGGCTGAGGCAGAGGCGGCCAGCCCAGCTGTGCTCAAAACCGGTCCGCGCCAATTGCGGAAAACGCGCCTCGAACGAGCGGCGATGCTCTTCTTTCATTTTCGCCATGCGACGTTCGCCAACGGCAACCTTCGTCTCGTAGGTGTACTTCGTGCGGATGACGATGCGGGAGACACCGTTGGTGGTGATCTTGCGGATTGTCGCTCCCATCGCATCGGCGGGAAGCAGAGCCCAGCGATCCTTGCCCGAGGCCGATGACCCGAACTCATCTGCGGGAAAGCCTGAGGTCATCGAAGCGTAGGCGAATATATGCATGAGCCGGCCGCCGAAATGGCCGAAATCGTCGATGTGACCATTCACGCCCAGGATGACCTTCGCGGCGGTGACCGACCCTGATGGGCATGAAGCGGTCCACTTTCCATCTCGCCGTGTAAGCGAGGTGACCGGTGAGCGCTCGAAGATATCGATATTGCCCGAGAGACCAGCGGCGAACTGGCGGACATAATCGGCTGGCTGGATCAGCACGGTGCCGGGTGTATAGAGCCCCCCAACGTAATAGCTCGAACCGGTGAGCTCGCGCATTTCCGCGGCATCGAGGAACAGGTGCTTCTCGCCCGCTGCCTTCAGCGACTGCCCGAAGCTCGCGTTCAATTTCAATCCGCGATTGGTTGCCGCGGCATTGATCTTGCCGGCTGGATCGAACGTCTCCCGCGACATGCCGTAGTCTTGCGCGGCATCCCTGGCGAACGCGATGGCAAAGCGGTTCTGGGCCATTTCGACCTGTGTCGCCTCCGCTCCTCCGCTTGAATACTCGCCCGCAGAGAGGTTATGCGGGACGTCGATCATGAAGCCCGAGTTGCGACCCGAGGTCCCCTTCCCGATTTCGCCCGCGTCCAACAGCACGATTTTCTCGCCGGGCCGCAGCGCTTGCAGGCGCCGCGCCGCCGACAGACCGGCGAAGCCGGCACCGACGATGAGCCAGTCCGCGGATACGGCACCCTCGAGTTTTCTGAGCGGGAACCGGCGTTCGCTGATCGCCTCCCAACCGGAGACGCCATTTTCAACTGGCAGACGTCTCACGGATCCTGTTGTCATCTGATCGTCTCGTCCACGGAGCGTTCGGAGACGTCAATCCAGATCGTCTTCAGTTCGCAATAATTGTCGTGAGCGAAGACCGACTTGTCGCGGCCGCCAAAGCCGGATTCCTTGTAGCCGCCAAACGGCGTGCTTGCGTCACCTTCCCCGAAGCAATTGACGGTGACAACGCCGGCGCGGATTTCGCGCGCGAGTTTGATCGCATTCCGCAAGCTACCGGTATAGATGGAGGCCGTCAGGCCGTAATTGGTATCGTTGGCGAGCGCGATGGCCTCGGACAACGTATTGAACGCAGTCACCGACAGGATCGGTCCGAAGACTTCCTCCTGGAACAGGCGGCTCTTGGGCGTGACGCCATCGACAACCGTCGGCTCTACGAAGGCGCCGTCCTGCGTTGCGCCGCCATGGGCGACGGACAGCTTTTCCTTCTTGGCATCGTCAAGGAATGACGTCACCTTTTCGAAATGCGCCTTATTGACGAGCGCGCCGATACGGTTTTCCGGATCGAGCGGGTCGCCCGTTTTCCATTCCCTGAGATAGGCGCCGATGCGCTTGAGAAGATCATCCTTGACCTTCGAATGAACGATCAGGCGGGAGGTTGCGGAGCAGTTCTCGCCCATGTTCCAGAAGGCGCCGTTGACGACCTGTTCGGCCACGAGGTCGAGATCCTCGGCATCATCGAGAACGACGGCCGGGTTCTTGCCACCACATTCGAGCACCACCTTCTTGAGGTTGGAATCGGCCGCATAACGCAGGAAGCGGCGGCCGGTCGGGGTAGAGCCGGTGAAGGCCACCATGTCGACATCCATATGCAGGCCGAGAGGTTCGCCCACATCCTTGCCGCTGCCGGTAACGACATTGAAGACGCCGGCGGGAATTCCGGCTTCATGCGCGAGTTCAGCGACCCTAAGCGTCGTCAGCGTCGTGTCTTCGGCAGGCTTGACGACGACGGAGCAACCGGCGGCCAATGCCGGGCCGATCTTCCAGGCGAGCATCAGCAGCGGGAAGTTCCATGGCAGGACGCAACCGACGACGCCGATCGGCTCGCGCACGATCATCGTCAGCGCATTGGAGCCGGCCGGTGCTGTGTTGTCGTAGAGCTTGTCGATCAGCTCGGCATGCCAGCGCAGCGTATGAATGGTGTCAGGAACATCGACGGTCTGGCACTCGCGCACCGGCTTGCCGCTATCTAGGCTCTCCATGACCGCCAACTCATGGCGGTTCCGCTCGATGAGCTTTGCGAGCTTGAGCAGGACGGCCTTGCGTTCACTTGGATGCTGCAGGCGCCAGCGACCATCGTCGAATGCTTCGCGCGCCTTCGAGACAGCCAGATCGACATCCGTGCTGTCGCATGCAGCGACCTTTGCAAGCGTCTCGCCGGTCGCCGGGTTCTTGGTCTTAAAGGTCTTGCCAGTGCTTGCGGGTCTGAACGTGCCATCGATGAAGGCATTGGTCGGGAACTGGAGATCGGCGGCAATCGCCTTGTATTCGGCGGCGGTCAATGGCTCATGCATGACGATTGGCTCCCGAGGTAATCTGTCCGACCGTGCGCTTCACTGTGGCGACAACGGTCTCGAGCGTTCTTTTTTCGTCGGAATTAAGTGGACGCAGCGGCGCGCGAACCGAACCGGCCTTGAGACCGATGATCTCGCAACCATGCTTGATCGACTGCACGAACTTGCCGCATTCGAGAAAGTCCATCAGCGGCAGCATCGCCGACATGATCGCACGGCCCTTGTCGAAGTTCTTTTCGACAACGCAAGCCTCGTAGAGCGCGACATGTTCCTTCGGCAGGAAGTTGGAACCGGCACAGACCCAGCTGCGCGCACCCCAGGCGAAGAACTCAAGCGCCTGATCATCCCACCCGCAGGAGAGCGCGATGTGGGGGAACTTGCGAGCCAGCAGATGGAGGTTCGCCATCTCGCCGGAGCTTTCCTTGATCGCGACGACATTCTTGGACTTGCCGACACGCGAAAAATACTCCTCGCCCATCATGACGCCCATGCGTGCCGGGTAGTTGTAGAGCATGATCGGCATGTTCGCGGCGCGATCGACGGTCAGCGCGTGAACGGCATTCTCCCTTTCGGTCGGCAGCGCATAAGGCGGTGTCGAGACCAGGATCGCGTCGGCGCCGATCGCCTTGGCGGCCTTGGCGTATTCGACGGAGTCTTCCGTGCGTGTCGCGCCGGTGCCTACTATGAGCGCAAGGCGACCGCCGATGACCTCCTTGGCATAGGCTGCTAGATCAAAACGTTCCTGGCTCGTCTGAGAATAATATTCACCGGTCGAACCGCCAACGATGATGCCATGCACCTTGGCCTCGATCAGCGATTCCAGGACCGCTGCGAATGCTTCCCGATCGATCTCCCCGCTCTCGTCGAGCGGCGTTATCGCCGGCGTGTAGATCCCCTCGAACTTCACGATGACTTCTCCAGTGATTGTGCGGTCGGACCACCAAGGCTCGCATCCGACTTGATGCCCTGCGGCGCGATGAACATCTCCATGTTCTCGCGTGACAGCTCCCAATGCTCGAAGACGAGATCGACGACTGCATCTTCGTCGTGGGTGCCGAGTGCCTCGATGAAGCTGTCATGATGCTCGACCGCCAGCTGCAGGCGACGCTTCATGTCCTCACTGCGAGGCCGAAAGAACGTGTGGCCGATGCGCGCGTGGTCGATGAGAAGGCGGCCGAGGCTCGGCTGCAGATAGGCATTGGCCGACATCTCGCCGAAGATCTCGTGGAACCGATTGTTCTGCAGCACCATGCCCAACGCGTCCTGGTCGCTGCTGGCCTTGCGAAACCGCTCCTGCGTCTCCTTCAGATCGACAAGCTGCGTTGGCTTGAAATTCTGCACCGCCAGCCGCCCGATCGCGGCATAGACCATCGGCGCCACCTGGAAGAAATTGCGAAGCGTCGTATGGTTCATCGGGATGACGCGGGCGCCGCGGTTTTCGCGAATGTCGATATACCCCTCACCCGCCAGCCGCCGGAAGATATCGCGCACCGGCGTGCGAGACAGGCCGTAGCGTTCGCTAAGCGAGACCTCATCGAGATCCGTGTCGGGATCGAGCTCCATCGTCAGAATCTGACGCTTCAAATCCTCATAGAGGCTGCTCTTAACGGTCCTTGCCATCGCATAACTCCGAGCTTCCGAGTGCTGTGGGTTTGAAGATTGCACAGGACGCAGAAGGCGTCAAGATATTGTGTACATAATGTACACATTGAGTGCCGCAAGAAAATACAATCTCTTTGAGCTCGGATTGGCCTACTCTGCCGAATTGGCGCATGGCAGCATCAGCTTCTTAGTTGGGTATTTCAGATAGAAACCGTCCGCGCTGCGCTGCGTAGCTCCGCCGCGTACCGCTAAACGATCTGGCGGCCGCTCTCGAGCCGGGCCGCGCAAACAATTCGCGACCATCGCCTCGAATATTTCGGCATCCATCGGCTGAAAGTTCCACCGCTACGCTCTTCTCAGGCTCCCAAACTTAACGTGACAACGCACAAGCGTTGCCCGTAACAGCAGCAAATGTGAGCCGGAGCCCAAAATGCTCCAGACTTGAGAAATGACGCGGCAGCAAACGTCGATCCGCTCGCCTGCGGGTATTGACCGAAATGAGCGACAACTCCAAGAGTGCCTTGTTGACGTTCAATTGACGCGCAGGCTGCTCAAATGGCTTCCGAGACCAAATCCAGTCGTGATGATTTGCTCGCCCGGCTGGGTGACATTTTCTATGCCAACGGCACCTACCTCGTCGGCATGGCGGAGCTGATCAAGCATCTGCAGACGACGAGGATGACCTTCTACCGGCACTTCGCGAGCAAGGAAGAGATGATCGTCGCCTATCTGCAGCAGCGCGATGAGGCAGTGCGCGACCAGCTGGTGCAGGTGGTGGGAGACAGAACAGGGCCGGAGGCAGCGCTCGATATCTTTTCGAACCTCGAGCAGAAGACCAGCGCGGAAAATTTCCGCGGCTGCGCCTTCTTCCTCGCGGCGATCGAGAATCCGCAGTCGGCGAAAATCCAGAGCGCGGCGCGCAGCCACAAGGATTTTCTGAAGAGATTCTTCCTCAGCCTGATGCCGAAACCCGACGACGCCCTCGCCGAGCAGCTCCTGCTTCTTTACGAGGGCGCGCTGGCAAGCTCGGCCTTGCGGCGCGAGGCCGGAGCGGCCGCGACCGCCCGGTCGATCGCAGCCCATCTCATGTCGGACGCCTGAGCGGCTACAACCAGCGACAAAGCGCACCCAACGCTCTCCTGATCTGCGGGACGCGCGCCGCAACCCCAGGCGGAACCGCCCGCAAAATATTCCAAATTACGATCGGCAATTGGAACGCTGTTCCTTCGGCGAAAGCCGATTCATGCCATAAATGACCCGACTAGAACGATCGTTCTACATCGTAGATTGGAACGATAAGACGAATTGCGCAATGGGGCTCACATCATGTCATCAAAGACCGGCTGGACCGAAAACCGGCCGCCCGTTATCGCCTGCAACCTGGACCCCGAGCAGGCCGAAAAGCTGAGCGCTCATACAAGCAGGCCCAAGGTTCTCACCTATTGCGACGCCGCTCCGGCATGGGATGTGCCGAAGGATGCGGACTTCCTTTTCACCGTCTTTCGCGGCTGGGACTCAGCCCCCCGGCAGAAGCCCGCTGGATGGCCGTTCAATTTGAAATGGGTGCAGATCGCGTCGGCCGGCATCGATGCATTTCCCGACTGGTTTTTTGAGGTACCGCTGGTCACTACTGGTCGCGGCATCTCGGCCGAAGCAATCGCGGAGTATGTGGTCGCCACTATCTTCGCCCACGAAAAGCAGATGTTCGACGGCCTGCTCGCGCGCTCCGCCGACGAGTGGACAAAGCGCACGCTGGGTCTCGTCTCCGGCAAATCGGTCGGCATATACGGTTACGGCGCGATCGGCCGCCGGGCCGCTGAAAAGCTCATCGCGCTCGGCATGACTGTCTCCGCCGTCAAGCGCGAGGCTTCACAGGAGGCCGGCAACGTCAACTTCTTCGCATCGCTGAAGGAGATGGTCGGCTCGGTCGATCACCTCGTTCTGGCCGTGCCACTGACGCAGGCCACCCGGCGCTCGGTTAACGCGGAGATCTTTGCGGCAGCCAAGCCCGGTCTGCATGTCATCAATATCTGCCGCGGCGAAGTGCTCGACGACGAGGCCCTGCTGGCAGCGTTCGACAACGGCCAGGTCTCGGCCGCCACGCTCGATGTGACGGCCCCCGAGCCGCTGCCACAAGGTCACGTCTTCTACACTCATCCGAGAATTCGCCTGACGCCGCACATCTCCTGGTCGTCGGAAGACAATGCGGAGCGCATCGCCGCCAAGCTGCACGGCAATCTCGACCGCTATCTGGCGGGGGAGACGCTCACCGATATCGTCGTAGCCGCGCGCGGATACTGACATCGCAGGGCGGGAGGAATGAGTTTGCAACTCAATACGGCTCATGGCCAACGGCGACAACACCATCCAGAGGACATCAAATGACAAAGACCATCGACTATTTCTTCGGCGTCGGCTCGCCCTGGGCCTTCATCGGCCTCGCCCCATTCGCCGAACTCGCTGCAAAGCAGAATGCCGTGATCAAGCCCTATGTCATTCCCCTGATCGAGGACAATGGCGGCATCTACTCGCGCAATCGCCCGGAAGCGCGCCGCGCCTATTGGATGAAGGACCTGAAGCGCTGGGCGGCCCTGCGCGGCAAGGTACTGAACTTTGAAAACCGGGGAGCCCTTTCCGACCCGACACCGGCCGGCTTCATGCTGATCGCCGCGATCGAGAACGGCCAGGACTGGCTGAAGCTCGCGAGCGCGCTGCAGGAAGCCTTCTGGACCGGTGGCGAGGATATCGGCAACGCCGCTGTTCGGCGCGCTATCGCCGATGGCGAGGGTTTCGACGGCGCGGCATTGGATGAGCAGGGTGCGAGCGAGGCCATGCAGGCGGTCTGGAAGGCCAATTACGAAACCGCCAAGGCAGCTGGTGTCTTCGGCCTGCCGACCTACCGCTACGAGGACGAACTCTACTGGGGCCAGGACAGCCTTCCCTTCCTCGAATGCCACCTCAAGGGCGAAAAGCTGGTCGCCTGACCTGATACCAGGCCGGGCTTCGTAACGGGGCCCGGCTTGTTTGTTTCGAGACTATTTCCGCGGAGTTGATCATGTCCCCCACCCTTCCGTCGTCGCTCGGCGAAACCCTGCGGCAGCTTTTCGGCGACCGCTTCTCGACGGCGCAGGCGCTTCGCGAACAGCACGGCCGCGGCGAATCCCACCACACGCCGGCGATCCCGGATGCCGTGGTGTTTGCTGAGAGCACGGAAGAAGTGGCGCAGATCGTCCGGCTTTGCGCGGCAGAAGGTGTGCCAGTCATCGCATTCGGGGCCGGAACGTCGCTCGAAGGTCATCTGACGGCGGCGCGCGGCGGCGTTTCGATCGATCTCTCGCGTATGTCACAGATCTCCCGCGTCAGCGCGGAGGATCTCGACTGCACGGTCGAGGCCGGCGTCACCCGCGAGCAGCTCAACACTCATCTCCGCGACATGGGGCTTTTCTTCCCGATCGACCCGGGCGCCAATGCCTCGATCGGCGGCATGGCCGCGACACGCGCCTCCGGAACCAACGCGGTGCGCTACGGCACGATGCGCGAGAACGTACTGTCGCTGACCGTCGTGCTCCCCAATGGCCAGATCATCCGCACAGGCGGCCGGGCGCGCAAATCGTCTGCGGGCTATGACCTGACGCGGCTCTTCGTCGGTTCCGAGGGCACGCTCGGCATCATCACGGAAGTGACGCTGCGGCTCTACGGCATTCCCGAAACCATCTCCGCGGCGCTCTGCTCATTCGAAACCGTCGAGCAAGCGGTCGCAGCCGCGATCGCGGTCGTGCAACTCGGCATCCCCGTCGCCCGCATGGAGCTGATGGACCGTGGGCTGATCCAGGCGGTGAACGCCTATTCCGGCCTGTCGCTGAAGATCGAGGACACGCTGGCCTTCGAGTTTCACGGCTCGCCCGCCAGCGTCCAGGAACAGGTCGAGATGGTCGCGGCGATCGTCGAGGACAATGGCGGCCGGGATTTCGAGTGGGCCAATGCGCCTGAGGATCGCAACCGCCTGTGGAAGGCACGCCACAACGCATTTTACGCCGTCGTGTCACAGCGCCCGAACGCCAAAGGCTGGTCGTCCGATGTCTGCGTGCCGGTGTCGAAACTCAGCGGCTGCATCGTCAAGACCCGCGAACTGCTTGAGACCTGCAGCGTGCCCGCCGCCATCCTCGGCCACGTGGGAGACGGCAACTATCACGTCGTCTTCGCGGTCGATCCGGACAACCGCGCC
Organism: Rhizobium sp. 16-449-1b; assembly: GCF_017741935.1. Taxonomy (GTDB): domain Bacteria; phylum Pseudomonadota; class Alphaproteobacteria; order Rhizobiales; family Rhizobiaceae; genus Rhizobium. The sequence continues at coordinate 146,617 of NZ_JAGHMH010000030.1, forward strand.
GAAATCGAGGAGGTCGCGGCCATCAACAAGAAGATGGTGCGATACGCGATTTCCGTCGGCGGAACATCGACCGGCGAGCACGGCGTCGGCTCAGGCAAGATCGCCTACATGCGCGAGGAACACGGCGATGCCGTCGATCTGATGGCCGTCATCAAGAGCGCCATCGATCCCCGGAACATCATGAACCCCGGAAAGATCCTTCCGCAATAGACCCCACATTCTCCAACCGGCCGCGATGGCGAGGGCGTTTCGACATGAATGCGTTTAAACCTCACAGCTCTCACTGGGGCGCGTTTTCCGGCCGAATGGCCGATGGCCAGCTGGAGATAAAGCCTCATCCTGATGATCCGCATCCGTCGCCGCTGCTGGGAAATCTGGCGGCGATTGCCGATAGTCCGGTGCGCATCAGGCGACCGGCCGTGCGGCGGGGCTGGCTTGAGGGAAAGCCCGGCCACGCGCAAAAACGCGGCGCCGACGACTATGTCGAAGTCAGCTGGTCGGAGGCGGCGGACCTCGTCGCCGCAGAGCTTCGCCGGGTTTACGAGACCTTCGGCCCGACGGCCGTCTTCGGCGGTTCCTACGGTTGGGCAAGCGCCGGTCGCTTCCACCATGCACAGAGCCAGATCCATCGCTTCCTCAACGTGCTCGGCGGCTACGTTCGTTCCGTCAACACCTACAGTTCCGGCGCGGCGATGGTTATCATCCCGCATGTGCTCGGGCCCTATGACAGTTTCGATCGCAAGAGCGTCACCTGGGACGCGATCGAACGCAGCAGCGAGCTGGTCGTCGCCTTCGGCGGCATGGCGATTAAGAATGCCGATGTGCACGGCGGCGGCATCAGCAACCATGTCGTGCTGCCGAAGCTGAAAGGGGCGAGTGCCCGCGGCGCGCGCTTCGTGCTGGTCAGCCCCTTGGCCGATGATTTTCCGGCCGAAGTGAATGCCGAGTGGATGCCCGTCGTCCCCGGCACCGACGTGGCGTTGATGCTCGGCCTCGCCCATGTGCTCGTCACCGAAAACCTGCACGATCGCCAGTTTCTCGACCGCTACACCGTCGGATACGACCGCTTTGAGGATTATCTTCTCGGCAGCACGGACGGCACGCCGAAAACCGCCGAATGGGCGGCCTCGATATGCGGCATCGGCGCTGACGCCATCCGCGACCTCGCGCGCGCCATGGCTCGTTCCAAGACGCTGATGACCGTCAGCCATTCGCTGCAACGCGCCGACTTCGGAGAGCAGCCGGTTTGGATGGGGATCGTGCTTGCGGCCATGCTCGGGCAGATCGGGCTCGATGGTTGCGGCTATTCCTATTCGCTCGGTGCCCTCGGCAATATCGGCAAGAAGCTTCTCGCCGTGCCGCTGCCGACGCTCAACCAGCTCAAGAACCCGGTGCCCGATTTCATTCCCTGCGCGCGGATCGCCGACATGCTGCTTGGCCCCGGCGAAGCGTTTCACTATAACGGCCAGGCTCTTCGCTATCCCGATATCCGCCTTGTCTACTGGGCGGGCGGCAATCCGTTTCATCATCACCAGGATATCAACCGGCTGCGGGCGGCATTCCGGCGGCCGGAGACGATCATCGTGCATGAATCCGCCTGGACCTCAACCGCGCGGTACGCCGACATCGTGCTCCCGGCTACCACGACGCTCGAGCGCGACGACATCGGTGCTGCGGATCGCGACCAGCTGATGATCGCGATGAAGCGCATGATCGAGCCGGTCGGCGAAGCCTGGGACGACTACGAGATTTTTACCGAGATTGCCCAGCGGCTCGGCAAGTTCGAGCTTTTCACCGAAAACCGCACGAGCCGCGAATGGCTGGCCTTTCTGTTCGAGACGACGCGCCAGGCGCTCGCCGCCGGCGGCCACGCGGCGCCGGATTTCGAGACATTCTGGGAGCGAGGCGAATTGCGCCTTCCCGCCAGGCCTGACGATGGTGGCCCGGCGAACGGGTTCCGGCACAATCCGGACGCCTCCCCGCTGCAGACGCCGTCGGGAAAAATCGAGATCTTCTCCGAGACGGTCGCGCGCTTCGGCTACGACGATTGCGGCGGCCATCCGCAATGGTATCCGCCGGGCTCAAGAGGAGAGGCCGGGGACGAAGCCCGCTATCCCCTGCATCTGATCTGCAATCAGCCCTACCAGCGCCTGCACAGCCAGCTGGACTACGGCGCCTTCAGCCGCTCGACGAAGATCGACGGTCGCGAACCGATCCGGATCAATCCAGCCGATGCAGCCACGCGCGGGATTTCGGATGGCGATATCGTCAGGCTCTTCAACGGGCGCGGCAGCTGCCTCGCCGCCGCCATCCTCAGCGACGACGTGCGGCCGGGCGTGATGCAGCTGGCAACGGGCGCATGGTTCGAGCCCGCCGATCCTGAAGCGGAAACCACCATGTGCATTCACGGAAACCCGAACATCCTGACGCGGGACATCGGCACGTCGAAGCTGGCGCAGGGCTCGACCGGGCAGATCACGCGGGTTGAACTTGAGCGCTTTACCGGCCCGTTTCCACCGGTTCGTATCTTCGAGCCGATGCGCTTCGTGGCGCGCGAAGACGATGCCGCGATCAGGGCCGCGCTCGACGATCGGACGTGAGGTCCGCTCTTGAAAAACGCCCTGAAACACCAATCCAAACAGCGTCCAAAATTCCGGCAAATTAATCTATAAATTCCATAGAAAAAGAATAACTAGTCTTTCTCCGACGGGATGCGCTGCTAGGCTGTCCGTCATGAACTTGAAGCCGAAACGAGGGAGCTTTTCATGACCGACACAAAGACAAGAACGCACGGTCCGCGCGCGATGTGCCCCACCATGCCGGCCCGATAACGCCAAGCTTTCCGCACGCGCCTATCGCTCATGCACCCTTACAAGTCGCGGCGCTTAGCCGAGGCCTCGCACCCGCGCGTCTCCGCGACCCGTCGCATAACCAAGACATCACTCCATCATCTGGATCACCCATGACCGAACGTTCCTCCCTGCTTTCTCTCTCCCGGCGCCGCCTGCTGATCACCACATCCGTGGCCGCGGGTGCAGCACTCTTTGCCTCGGCAACTCGTTTCGCGCAGGCCGCCGACGCGCCGAGCGAGGGTGGCGACATCACCTTCCTGATCGACTCCCTCGGCGACACCTGGATCCCCAACAACAGCGCGATCTCCAGCTTTCAGGGTCATATCTGGGGCCACGTCACCGACAAGCTGCTTTACGTCGACCAGGACGGCAAGGTCAGCCCGTGGCTGGTGGAGCGTTGGGAGCAGAATGACAAGGCCACCGAATTCACGCTTCATCTGAAGAGCGGCGTGACCTTCTCCGACGGAGCGCCGCTCGATGCGGCCGCCGTCGTTGCCAACCTCGATATCTGGTATGCGGGCCGCAAGAACGAAGGCATCAATCCGATCGGCCTCTTCCCCAAGACTTATGACCACGCCGAAGCCGTCGATGCCGGCACGGTGAAGGTCTTCTTCAAGAAGCCGACGCTCGGCTTCATACCGACGCTCGGCTATCACGGATCGATCCTGATCTCTCCCAAGAGCATCGCGCTGCCGGCCGCTGAGCAGGCCGACCTCAGCAAGACCGCCGGCAGCGGCCCGTTTGTGGTGGAAAGCTGGAAAGAGGGCGACCACGTCACGCTGGTCAAGCGCAAGGACTACAACTGGGGACCGGAAGCCGTCGGCCACACCGGCCCCGCCTTCCTCGATTCCATCACCTACAAGCTGGTGTCGGAACCATCCCTCAGGGTCGCCTCGGTTCAATCCGGCCAAGCCGACATCGCCTACAACGCCTCTCCCCAGGAGCTGAAGTCGCTCAAGGACGAGGGTTTCACCATCGCCACGCCACGTTATCTCGGCTTCGTCAATGGCTGGGCAGTCAACACCAAACTGGCGCCTTATGACGACGTCAAGGTTCGCCAGGCCCTGCAGGCCGGCATCAACCGGCAGGAAATCATCGACACCGTCTATACGCCGGACTGGAAGCTGGCGACGTCGTTCATCCAGAGCAACGTGCCGGGCGCGACCGATCACAGCGATCTTCTGAGCTACAATCCCGAGAAGGCCGAAAAGCTGCTCGACGAGGCAGGTTGGGCGAAGGGTGCCGACGGCATTCGCAGCAAGGACGGCAAGCCGCTGGTGCTGACCATCCATTCCAACCCCTATCTCGCCACCTCGAAGTCCGTCGACGAACTGATCGCCCAGCAACTCGGCAAGATCGGCTGGAAGGTCGCCATCCGGGCCTATGACGTCGTCACCTTCGGCGAAAAAGTGAAGTTCGGCGGCGCAGCCGTCCCGACCTATGAGGTGACGCGCAGCTTCATCGACGCCGGCACGGTCGCCAGCATCCTGACAAACGCGAACAATGGCGAGAACTGGTTCGCGCTCGACGACCGCGACGCCAAGCTCAACGACCTGCGCGACAAGATCGCCGGCGCCGGTTCCATCGACGAGCGCAAGCCGCTGCTCGACGACCTGCAGCAGTACATCCTCGACCAGGGCTATTTCATCCCGCGCACGCAGATCGTCCAGCGCATCTACGTGCAGTCGCCGAAGCTGAAGGGCGAGGTCTACAACGGCGTTGCCTACGCCAGCTACTACACGGCCTCGCTCGTCGGCTGACGCGCGAACACCTGAAACATGTGAGGCATCGGCATGAACAATGTCTACCTAACCTACGCCGCCAAACGGCTCGGCCAGGCTGCCGTCGTCATCCTGCTGGCCTATGTGTTCACCTTCGTGGTCGTCAGCATCCTGCCTGGCGACCCGATCACCAGCGTCCTGCGCAACCCGCAAAACGGCTTCAGCGAAGAAGAGATCGCCGAGATCATCGCCGCACAGGGGCTCGACAAGCCTGTCATCGTGCAGCTGTGGAACGCGCTTTCCGGCTTCCTGACCGGCGATCTCGGCATGTCGATGCGTTCCAACAGGCCCGTGGCCACCCTAATCGGCGAGGTGCTGCCCTCGACGCTCATCCTGGCGGCCGCCGGCCTTGCGGTCGCGTTGGTGCTCGCCATGGCGGTCGCCTATGGCACCCGCTTCGTGCCCAAGCGGTTCGGACAGGGGTTGCTGCGTGGTTTTCCGTCGCTCTTTCTCTCAGTACCGAATTTCGTCATCGGTCTGGTGCTGATCCACGTCTTCGGCTTCCAGCTCGGCCTCTTCCGGGTGATCAACCCCGACAGCGCCTGGGCGACCTTCTTTGCCGCCGTCGCACTTGGCATTCCCGTCTCCGCGCAGATCGCCGAAGTTCTGATCGCCAATCTCGACAAGGAAGCGGAGCAGGAATACGCCGCCGTTGCCCGCAGCCGCGGCATCGGCCAGATGCGCCTCTTCGTCCGACATCTCCTCAAGCCCGCCTCGCTGCCCGTCGTCACCGTCGTGGCGCTGACCATCGGCGAGTTGCTCGGCGGCTCGCTGATCACAGAGACCGTGTTCGGACGCACCGGCGTCGGCAGCCTTGTGCAGCGATCGGTGAGCACGCAGGACTTGCCGGTGCTGCAGGCGATCGTCTCGCTTGGCGCCGTCGTCTTCGTGCTCGTCAACCTGATCGCCGATCTCCTCTACCCGCTGCTCGATCCTCGCGTGAAACTCCTCGGGGCCGCGAAGCGTCGCCCGACAACGGCCGATGATAGCGCACTCGGCACGACAACGGCGGTGCATCCATGAGCCTCGTTTCCAATCTCTCCCTCTCGAACGCAGGCTCAGGTCGGCTCGCCGCTCTGCGCCTCCCTGCCACCGTCGCGCTGTCATTGGCGATCATCGCGATCGTGATCGGATGGTCGATCGCGCCGCAGCTGTTCACGAGCCATAGCCCTGTTATCGGCGTACCCGCCGACAAGCTGCTGGGACCGAGCTTCGCGCATTGGTTTGGCACCGATCATCTCGGCCGCGATGTCTATGCCCGCGTCGTCTTCGGCACCGCCTCGTCGGTCTCCAGCGCGCTCGTCGCCGTCGTCATCGGCGTCGTGGCAGGCGGGTTGATCGGGCTGGTCGCGGGTTTCCTCGGCGGATGGGTCGATATCGTCTTCGCACGGCTGGTCGATGTGCTGCTCTCCATTCCCAAGTTTTTGCTGGCAGTCATCGTGGTGACGGCCATCGGCTTCGAGACCATCAACGCCGCCATCGCGACCGGTGTCTCGGCCGTCGCCTTCTTCGCGCGCGTCACGCGCTCGGAGGTCATCAAGACCCGGCAGTCGACCTTCGTCGAGGCCTCATTCCTGTCGGGCGGTTCGCGCTGGTACATCCTCTTGCGCCACGTGCTGCCGAACGCCTCGCGCTCGGTGCTGCCGCTCGCCGTTCTGCAATTCGGCGAGTCGATCCTCGTTATCGCCAGCCTTGCCTTCCTCGGCTACGGCGACCCGCCGCCAGCCTCCGATTGGGGCCTGCTGATCTCGATCGGCAAGGATTATCTCAAATGGCCCTGGCTCGTTTATGCACCCGCTTTCGTCACGATCGCGACCGTCCTCTCTGTGAACAGGATCAGCCGATGGCTTCGCAAAACAGACTGAACACCGCCTTCATCGCCCATCATGACACCGTCGTCTCGCCCGGCGCGGCGCCGCTCTTGGCCGTCGAAAATCTCTCGGTGTCCTATGGACGCCAGGAGGTGGTCCATGGCGTCGATTTCGAACTCGGACAAGGCAAGAGCCTCGCGCTCATCGGCGAATCCGGATCGGGCAAATCGACGATCGCGCGCGCCGTGTTGCGGCTGCTGCCGAGTGGCGGCGCAGCGAATGGGAAGATCGTGTTCGGCGGTAAGGACATACTGGCGCAATCCGAGCGCCAGTTCCGGCCGCTACGCGGACGCAAGATCGGCTTTGTGCCACAGGATCCGGGCAACGCGCTCAATCCCGTTCGCACCATCGGCGCGCAAGCAATGGAAGCGGCGGCGCTGACCGATGAGCCCAACGCGGCGATCCGCAAGGCGCTCATCCTTGAAGCCTTCGCGCAGGTCGGCCTCGACAATCCCGCCCGCGTCTACGAATCCTACCCGCACCAGCTTTCCGGCGGCATGCTGCAGCGTGTGCTGATCGGTCTCGCCGTGCTACCCCGCCCCGCGCTTCTCGTCGCAGACGAGCCGACCTCGGCGCTCGACGTCACCATCCAAAAGCGGATCCTCGATCTGCTGTCGCGCCTGCAGCACGAACTCGACATCAGCCTTCTCCTCATCACCCACGACTTGGCGATCGCCGCCGAGCGCGCGGATTCGCTGGTTGTGCTGAAGAACGGCACCGTGCAGGAAGCCGGCCGGACATCGACGGTCTTCGCCGCGCCGGCATCCGACTATGCCCGCAAGCTGCATGCCGATGTTCCAGCCCTCAATCCGAACCGCTACGCGAGGCTTCGCGACCCCGGCCTCGCGCTTCTCAAGGACAGCAGCCGCGTGCCGAAAATCACCGTCGGTGGCGTGACGAAGCGGTTCACGGTCGACGGCAAGACGCTGACGGCGGTGGACGACATCTCCTTCGAGGTCCCCGCGGGAACTACGCATGCGCTGGTCGGCGAATCCGGCTCAGGCAAGACGACCACCATCCGGCTGCTGCTCGGACTGGAGGAGCCCGACAGCGGCGCGATCACCGTCGCCGGCGAAACGGTGACTGGCCAAAGCCGGACCGCGTTGCGCTCCGTGTGGCGCCACCTGCAGCTCGTCTATCAGAACCCGTTCACCTCGCTCGACCCGACGTGGAAGGTCGAGCATCTCGTTCGCGAGCCGCTTGACAGGTTCAAGATCGGTACGCGTAGGGAGCGTGATCTTCGCGTCCGCGAGGCCCTGGCCGATGTCGGGCTTGGCGAGCATCTGCTGGGCCGCAAGCCGGGCGCGCTATCCGGCGGCCAGCGGCAACGCGTGGCGATTGCCAGATCGCTGGTGCTGAGGCCTGATGTCATCGTGCTCGACGAACCGACCTCCGCGCTCGATGTCAGTGTTCAGGCCGATATCGTCGAGGTGCTGCTGTCGCTGCAGGCAAAACTCGGCTTGACCTATGTCTTCGTCTCCCACGATCTGGCGCTGGTGCGACAGCTCGCGCACACCGTCTCGGTCATGCGGCAGGGCCGCATCGTCGAGCATGGAACGGTCGCCGAAATCTTCGGCGCGCCGAAGGATCCCTACACCGCGTCCCTGCTGGAATCGATCCCCGCGGGGATCGCCGAAGCCGCTCCGGCTCCGCGCGGTAAGCTCCGACAAGTCAAGCGTCAGGAGCAAATCGCATGACCATCGCCGCATCCGCCAATACCGTGCCTGTGGGCTTCCGGCCGAAGCAACGGCTGGGTTTCAACACGCGCGTGTCGTTCAGCGACGATACCGGGCCGGCTCAAGGCCTGACGGATGGTATCGAGCTGTTCAGGCAGGCCGAGGCGCTCGGCTACCAATCGGGCTGGGCCTATCAGCGGCACTTCGACCACTATCTGTCCTCGCCGCTCCCCTTCTTCGCCGCCGCCGGCCAGCACACCAGCCGCATCACGCTGGGATCAGCGGTGATCCCGATGCGCTATCAGGATCCGATCCTGCTTGCCGAGGCCGCCGGCACCACCGATCTCCTGATCGGCGGGCGGCTGGAGCTCGCGATCTCGACGGGCGCGAACGCGGCCTTCGACGCCGTGTTCGGCGCCACCGACACCGATGCGCGCACCGAAGCCAAGCGCCGCCAGGCGCGGTTTCTCGCGGCGATTTCGGGCAAAGTGCTTCATACCGTGACCGAACCCGGCCAGGGTGCCCCTGAAGGCGCCGAGCTGCGGGTAACACCGCACAGCCCGACATTGCGCGCGCGTATCCGCCAGGGCTCGGCGAGCCTGAGCTCGGCCGTGCAGGCGGCGGAGCTCGGCATCGGGCTGATCTCGGGAACCGTTCTGCATGACCTCGACGAGGGCGAGACCTTCGGGCAGTACCAGGCCCGGATCATCGAAGCCTACCGGTCGACCTGGCGCAGGCTCTGGAAAACCGAACCGCCTCCCGTCGCCGTCGCCGCCTCGATCCTTGTCGGCACAAATGGCGACCTCCGCGAGAAATACGCCGCCTACGATCTCGAGCGGCGAACCAAGGGCATTGCTGCATCGCGCCCCAACGGCGCGCTCGCGCCGCCCACGCAATCCGCCGATCTCAGGATCTCGCCGGTGTTTCAAGGCTCGCCCGACGAGGTGATCGACGCCGTCTTCAACGACCCAGGCCTTGCGGCCGCCGACGAGGTGGTGCTGTTCCTACCCCCCGCCTTCGGCCTTGCCGACAACATCAGGCTGTTGACCGACCTTTCCCGCACGGTTGCGCCAGCGCTCGGCTGGACACCCGGATTTTAGCCTCAGGCAGAGCAGACATCGCGACCACTGCCTTCATTCAAAGCCGCCAGGCAGCAAAATATTCTATCTTTTCTATAGAAATAGAAATGCCTCTCTTCATTCTCAATTCGCCACTGCTTAACGTCCAAGCACTGGCCGTCACCATCAAGGAGCTCCCATGACTGCGGAATTCATCAGCGTAAGCTTTCCAAACGCGTCGAACGACCTGAACCCGCTGCCGGATGCGCCCGTCGACCCGCTCTTTTTGGAACGCTACGCACGCGCCCTTGACGACTACGGCTTCAACTACACACTCATCCCATACTCTTCGTCGTCCTTCGATCCCTTCACCCTCGGCGCCACGGTGCTGGCGCATACCAAGAACATCAAGATCATCGTCGCGCTGCGGCCGAACACGGTCTATCCGACCGTGGCGGCGAAATCGCTCGCGACGCTCGACCAGCTGAGCGGCGGCCGCGTGGTCGTCCACTTCATCGCCGGCGGCAGCGACGACGAGCAGGCGCGCGAAGGCGACTTCCTCAACAAGGAAGAGCGCTACGAGCGCCAGGAAGAGTACATTCGCATCCTGCGCCTTGCCTGGACATCGAAGGAACCCTTCGACTTCGATGGGAAATACTATCAGTTCAAGCAGTTCCGCAGCGCCGTTCGCCCCACCAACGGTCTCATCCCGATCTCGCTCGGCGGCTCCTCGGATGCAGCCTATCGCATCGGCGGCTCGCTCTGCGACATCTTCGGGCTCTGGGGCGAGCCGCTCAAGGAAACCAAGCAGCAGATCGACCGGATCTACGCCGAAGCCGCGAAGGCCGGCCGCACGGATCGTCCGCGCATCTGGGTCACCTTCCGCCCGATCGTCGCCGAAACCGACGAACTCGCCTGGGAAAAAGCTCACAAGGTTCTCGATCAGCTGACCGCCAACCGCCAGAAGGGTTTGGCACGCGCGCCGATCAACGCCACGCCGCCAGCCAATGTGGGCTCGCAGCGTCTGCTCGATATCGCGGCTCGCGGCGACGTGCATGACCGGGCGCTCTGGTATCCGACGGTGACCGCCACCAATGCAAGCGGCGCGACCACCGCGCTCGTGGGTTCGCCGCGCACCATCGCGGATTCGATCCTCGACTATATCGAACTCGGCGCCGACCTGATCTCCATCCGAGGCTATGACAATTTCAACGATGCGGTCGACTATGGGCGCTACATCCTGCCGCTGGTGCGCGAGGGCATCCGCGAGCGGGAGAACGCCAAGAAGAAGAACGCCGCATGATGCATGCGGTCCGGCCGCAGCGCCGGACCGCAGCTATCTCAGCGTCCGCCTGAAAAGGCATCCTCACGTGATCGCGAGGATGCTCTCCGACAGCCAGAAGGCCTCAGCATGCCCTATAACCAGATCGCCCTTGATGACGCCGTGCGCATCCTTGCGGAAGCAGCACCGGAAGCCGATCAGACAGGCCAGTTTCCCTGGGCCGGCATTCGTGCCGTCCATGAAGCTGGATTGCTCGAAAGCACGGTTTCCAGCCGCTACGACGGCAAGGGCGGGACGCTGAGCGATGCCGCCCATATCCTCGCGGCACTCGGGCGGGGCGATCCTTCGGTGGCGCTGATCAGCGCCATGACGATTTTCAATCATCTCGGCCAGGCCACCAAGAGCCACTGGCCTGATGATCTCTATCGGCGCCTGCTGACCGAGGCGAAGGAGCGTCCGCTGCTCCTCAATGCCGCCCGCGTCGAGCCGGAACTCGGCTCGCCCGCCCGCGGCGGCCTTCCCGCCACCGTCGCGCGCCGTACGCCGAACGGCTGGGCGATCACCGGCCGCAAGCGTTTCGTCACGGGCGCGCACGGGCTAACCCATTTCCTCGTCTGGGCGCATACGGACGAACTTTCCGCCCGCGTCGGGACATTCGTCGTGCCGAACGGCCTGCCGGGCATCCGCGTCATCGAGAATTGGAAGAGCCTCGGCATGCGCGCAACGGGCTCGCATGACGTCGAATATGTCGATGTCGAGGTCCCCACGGAAAACGCACTGGAGTTAGTCGACCCATCCGTCGCCCAGCAGGACAACCGCGCCCACGCCGCGATGAACCTCGCGCTGACCGCGATCTATCTCGGCGCCGCCGAAGCCGCGCAATCGGCCTTCATCCGTTTCGCCCACGAACGCATTCCCTCCAACCTCGGCCACCCGATCGCGCGGACCGAGAGGTTCGTCACTCTCTCGGGCGAGATCGACCTTTTGGTTTCCGGCGCCCGCGAGATCATCTTCGGCGCGCTGGCATCGACGGATGGCGCTGCCGAAAGATTGATCCGGGCCCGCCTGATCGCCGGCCGCCAGTTGCGCGAGGCGGTGCAGATCGCCGTGCGCGGCCTTGGCAATCCCGGCCTCAATGCCGATCTCGGCATCGAGCGGCATTTCAGGGACGTTCAATCGGTTTTGGTGCACGCGCCGCAGGAGGACACGTCGATCTCGATGCTGGGCCGCGCCGCCTATCAGAAATGGAACGCCGAGGAGGCCGCTCGCTTTGAGCGCTCCCCGGTCATACCGGCCCTCAAGACGGCATAGCGAGAAGGCCGCACGGCATCTCGATATCCTCTTGCACCTGAAACATCTGCATGTGCGAACCGGCCTTTCAGACCAGTCGCACCCCTCGAATAAGCGGGAAGGCCCGTGAAAGGAACTTTGATGAGCAACGATCTTATTGTCGGCTTCTCGGGAAATATCACCCGCCCCTCCAGCACCAAGCGCTTCGTCGAAAGCGTGACGGCGTCGCTGGCTGAGCGCGCGGGTCTGGAGCATGTCGTATTCGATGTCGAGGATTTCGGCCCGGCGCTGGCGACGGCACGCTCGATAGCAGATCTCGATACCAAGGCCCAGGCGGTGATCCGCACGATCATCGACGCCGACGCTCTCGTCATCGGCTCACCGACCTACAAGGGAAGCTATACCGGCCTGTTCAAGCATGTGATCGACCTGCTCGATCCGGCCGATCTGCGCGGCAAGCCCATCATTCTGACCGCAACCGGTGGCGGCGACCGGCACGCGCTGATGGTCGAGCATCAGCTCCGTCCGCTGTTTGCCTTCTTCGAGGCCTTTGTCGTTCCGACCGCCGTCTATGCGTCGAGCCGTGACTTCACCGATGGCGCCCCCTCGCCCGCGATCACTGGCCGCGTCGAACAGGCGCTGATCCAGGCCGCCGCGCTGGTGCGCAGCCGCTCCGCGCCCACGGCGATCGCCGCGGAATAGTCGACCGTTATCGCATCTGGCGATGCGTCTCTTCGAGATATCAAGGCAGAGCCAGAGGCGGAATTAGGCGGGGCTAGGCATGACAGGACAACGCAAATATGTGGTCGGCATCACCGACCACATGTTCGGCACGCCTGACCTCGAGGCGAAGCTGTTGGGCGATGCGGTCGAGATCGACTACTTCGCGACTACCGATGAAACGCAGTTTTCACCGGAGCGACTTGCCCGCCTGGATGCGCTGATGGTTTGGGGTGCGCGGCTCGAGGCAAGGAGCATCGCCCATCTTGCGCGCTGCAAGGGCGTGGTGCGCTATGGCGTCGGTTATGAGAAGATCGATCTGCCGGCGCTTTCGGCGGCCGGCATCCCGTTTGCGAACAATCCCGACTACGGCACCGAGGAAGTGGCCGACCACGCCGTCGCGATGATGCTCTCGCTGCACCGGCGGCTCTGGGAACATGACGCCCGCGCTCGCGGCTACACGTCCGGCTGGCAAATTCACAGCCTGAAGCCGCTCCTGCGTTCAAACCGCGCCACGGTCGGCGTCATCGGCGTCGGGCGGATCGGCACGGCTGTCGTCAACCGCCTCAAGCCGTTCGGCTTCCGCATCCTGGGCTACGACCCCTGCCAGCCGCGTGGGCATGAGAAGGCGATCGGCTACGAACGCGTCGACCGGATCGACGAACTCCTCGCCGAGGCGGATATCGTGACGCTCCACTGCCCTGCCGATGCCGGAACCCGCGGTCTTCTAAGCGCGGAGAAGCTAGCGCGGCTGAAGCCCGGTGCGATCCTCGTCAACACGGCGCGCGGCGAGCTGCTCGACGATCTCGACGCGCTTGAGACCGCGCTGCGAACCGGCCATCTGGCGGCAGCCGCGATCGATACGCTGGCCGAGGAGCCGCCACGCGCCCATTCGCTTCTTTCGGCCTGGCGCAACAGGGAAGATTGGCTCGCGGGGCGCCTAGTGATCACCCCACACAACGCCTTCTACTCCGATCACGCCGCAATCGAGATGCGCCACAACGCGGCGATGACGGTGAAGATCCTGCTGGAAGAAGGATATCTCAGAAATCGGGTAGATATCTGACACTTCGCACTTGGCGAAAAGTTCGGGCTCTATTCATCCGCCCTACTTTGCTCGGCAAGCAAGAGCTCATTGATCCAGTTGTCTAGCGCGGCAGCGGCGGCATGCCCTTGGGTAACGATCTCGGGCACCAGGTCGATATCCGGCAGACTGCCCAGGCCGAGAGGGCCCATCGCAAACAAGCCTTGAAAGCGCTGCGGTTCCAATGCCGCGCGGCCGCAGCGATCGACGAGAATACCAAGGTCGACTTCGTCACGCTTCGCGAGACCCGCGCGCAGCACGGAACGATAGAGCGGCGAATCCAGTTCCGTTGGCCGCGACCGGCAATCGACAGCTCTGCTGGCGTAGAGCACCTCGGGGCCAGCCGGTCCTGAAAAAAGCACACCATTCGTCGCGATGCGTTCGACCTTGCCCTTGCGCAGCGTGATGGCACCGTCTGCGATCGCCTGATGAAGCCGCTCAAAATGCTCGGGCGGCAGACGATTGCGATGGCTGTCGTATATGGCGCGCACGTGGCGCTTGAAGCGGCCGCGTTCCTCCGCGCTCAACTCCTGCCACAGGTCATGGGCACGCAGCCTGAAGCCATTCATGATCCCCTGCCAACCGGATCCATCGGCATTGGCGGCCTCCGCCGCCCGACGCAGATGCCTGAAGGCACCGCGAAGCGTGCGCGGAAACGGCTCCTCCGAAACGATGGGCCCAACGGCCGAGCGGGCATGCGATTGCGGCAGAAAACCTGACGCCGATATCAGCGTTACGTACCGCGCCTGGCTGTCGGCCAACAGGCGAAGTGCCCGATCGACCGCCCGAACGCCGGCACCGATCACGACGACATTATCGCCAGCAGGGCTTATCTGCCCTTCCGTCGGATTTTCATGCAGCCCATAGCCCGTGGCGAGAAAGACCGTATCAAAACGGGCGCGCTGCCGGTCGCCGAACGAAAGCGAAAATCCCAGTTCCTCGCTATGATCCAAGCCCGTCACGATCTCGGGACAGATCTGTACGACGACATCGGTCCTGTTTTGCAGCACTTCGGAGAAGCGCTGATGCACATATAGGGAAAACAGCTCCCCAGGCACGAATGTTTGATCCAGCCCCGCTCGCGCACCACCGGCGCTATCGCCAAGCGTCTGCTCTGCCTCGAGCCACCTACTGAAGTCGTCGCGAACCACTGGATCGACGGACAGGTCGCGAACACGGCTGTTGAGCAAAGTCGTCGCCGATTGGCTCACGCCCCGGCTCAGATCGACCGTCTGTTGCGGATCATACATGACAAGATGGAATGGCCTTTTGACCATCCTGAGCAGCGCGATGGCCGTCAGCATGCCGGTGAAGCCGCGGCCGACGATCGCGACCTTGAAAAGCGAACGTGTCTGCAGATCTTGCGGTCGTCTGGAAAAACTGGAGGGGAGATGTGTCATGCGTCAGTTCCTTTCCTGCATTGGCCCGGCAGCATGCGCCGGCTAATTCATTCGGATCGGGATGAAGGCATAATTATCTACAAAAAGCATAGAAATTATAATTGCGAAGGCAAGCCCTTTTTGAGAGGCAGCGCGCAGACCGAACGCCAAATATTATTCTACTAAATCTATAGACAATAAAAAATCGGCCTTTCTCAGACGCTGACGGTTTCCCTAAGCTCACAGTCAAGCGGTCGGCGAGGGGTTTCGTCCGATCCGCCTTCACCATCCGGCTGCAAGGGGACAACAATGCGCAAATCGACCATCCTTTCCGACCTTTCCGTCAATCGTCGCGGGGCGCTTGCGCTTTCCGGCGCGCTTGCTTTCGGCTCGCTGCTGTCTGTCCAGGGATTTTCGCCGGCGGCCTTCGCCGAGACCGATGACCGAAAGACGGTAACGATCACCGACGAACTTGGCCGTGAGGTCAGCGTCAAGACGCCGATCAGGGCTGTCTACACCGACCTCTGGTACCAGGCGGAGATCGTTCGGGCGATAGGCGCCGGCGATACGATCGTCTCGATCGACCAGAGCACCAATCCCGCCAAGAACCCGGCGAACAAGGACTATTTCGCCAAATTCGCCAGCCTTCCGGATGCTGGCAATTACAATGGCCCCAACTGGGAGACGATTGCCGCCTCCGGCGCGGAAGTCTTCTTCACCCGCCGCAATGCGCCATGGCAGGATGCGATCGAGAAGCTGAAGCCCTTCGGCATCGAGGTTGTCGTCGTCAGCACCTGGGATCCCAAGGTTCTGCGCGCGCAGTTGCCCAACCTCGGCAAGATCTTCGGCCAAGAAAAGGGAGCGGCGGATCTCGCAGCTCTCTACGATGATATCGATACGGTGCTTGCACAGCATCTGAAGGGTGTCGAGCCGAAGAAGGTCTATTTCGAAAACAATGCGGATTTCGCCACCTCGCTTCCCGGCTCCGGCTTCCATGACACGATTGTGCTCGGCGGCGGCAAGAACATCTTCGGCGACATCACCATTGCCAATACCGGAAGCGCATCGGTCCACACCTACACGGTCGATCCGGTCGAGATCATCAACCGCAACCCGGATGTGATCATCCACAACGGCGTCGACGGCCTGGCGGCCGGCTATGCACCCTGGGACCAGACGCAGTTCGCGGCGCAGGCGCAGCGCATCATCGATCGCCCCGGCTGGAGCGCGATCAAGGCGGTTCAGGACAAGAACGTCATCGTCTTCAGCAACTTCTTCTTCTCCGCCCTCGGCAAGCAGCTCGGCGCGCTCGCCGTCGCCAAATGGCTTTATCCTGATCGCCTCGCGGATGTTGATGTCGACGCTTATTTCGCCCGCTGGCTGAAGGCTCAGGGTGTCGAAGCCCGCTCCGTCGCCGACTACGCCTACAGGCTCGACGGCAAGGTCTGAGATGCAGCGACGCGCCTCGGCGCTACGACACCCCATTCAGTTTCGAGGAAAATATGAGTTCAGTCCAAACGGAATCCCATTCTCCGCCTTTATCGCATCCCCTTCCGACCAACACCCGCAAACCGCGTGACCGCTATACCGGCCAGAAGCTTGCGATCGGCCTCGGGATCGCCGCCGTCGTCATCACCGCTCTTGTCGGCATCCAGGTCGGAACTTCCGGGGCGACGCTGGTCAACGTCCTGCAGACCTTCTGGGCGAAGATCACCGGCACGGTACCGACGGATCGCACAACGCTTCTGATGCACAACGTCATCTGGGAGCTGCGCCTGCCGCGCGTGCTTCTCGCCATTCTCGGCGGCGCGGCACTCGCCGTCGCCGGCACGCTGTTTCAGGGCCTGCTGCGCAATCCGCTGGTCAGCCCCTATACGCTCGGCATCGCGCCGGCAGCAGCATTCGGCGCCTCGCTCGCCATCGTCGTCTTCGGCGCGACGGCCGGAAGCGCGGCGGTGTCGCTTGTTATCGGCGCGCTTCTGTTCTCCTTCATCAACACGGCGCTTGTCCTTTCACTCGCATCGTCGCGCAATCTCCATGCGACGACGCTCATCCTCGTCGGCATTGCGCTTTCGCAGCTCTTCGGCGCGCTGACGGCCTGCATCCAGTATTTTGCCGAGGACGAGGTGCTTGCAGCAATCGTCCGCTGGACATGGGGTTCGGTCAACAATTCGGCCTGGTATCAGGTGCTTGCGCTCTTCGCGCTACTTGCCCTCGCCTTCCCCTATATCCGCTTCCGCTCGAGCGCCCTCAATGCGATCGCCTTCGCCGGCGACGATTCGGCCAAGAGCCTCGGCGTCGCCGTCTCGACGGTGCGGCTGCAGACGATCGCAATCGCGGCCACGCTGACGGCGGTGACCATCGCTTTCACCGGCATCATCGGCTTCGTCGGCCTCGTCGCGCCGCATATCGCGCGACTGGTCGTCGGTCCCAACCACCGCTTCCTCATTGCGTTTTCAGCCATCATTGGCGCCCTGCTCCTCGTCGTCGCCGATGCCGTCGGCAGGCTCGTCATCTCTCCTGGCGTCATTCCCGTTGGGATCATCGACGCCTTGGTTGGCGCGCCGATCTTCCTCTACCTCATCCTCTCTCGACAAAAGGCAATCGAATGACCCTCCAGATTTCCTCACTCGAAGTCGGCTATGGCAAAAGACTAGTCGTCAAGGGCGCGAACCTGACGATCGGCAAAGGCGAGCTCGTCGGCCTTCTGGGCTCGAACGGCTCAGGCAAGTCGACGCTGATCAAGACCATCGCCGGGATCAACACGCCGACATCAGGCTCGATCACCTGGAACCGCGATGCTGACCTCACCAAGCTTGCACGCCGCGATCTCGCCCGCATTGTCGCCTATGTGCCGCAATCGATCGGGCTATCCTTCGGGCTCGACATCCGCGAAGCCGTGCTCCTCGGGCGAACACCCTACTTCGGCACCCGCCCGCGGGACGAGGACTGGGCGCATGTCGATGCCGCCATGCAGCGCGTGGGCCTTGAGGACCTCGGTGACCGGGCGGTGACGGAGCTCTCCGGCGGCCAGGGACAACGCGTGTTGATTGCCCGCGCCCTTGCCCAGGATCCGCAAATCCTGCTTCTGGACGAACCGACCAGCGCTCTCGACATTCGTTACCAGTGGCAGACGTTGGCCGTTGCCCGCGACGTCACCCGCAAGAACAACGTTGCGGCCGTGATCGCCATTCACGATCTCAACCAGGCCGCTCGCTTCACCGATCGCGTGGTCTTCCTGCAGGACGGTGTGGTGATTGCCGAAGGCCGTCCAGCGGACGTGTATTCGCCAGAACTGATAAAGCGCGTCTACGGCGTGGAGGTGGAACTGTCGCTGCACAAGGGCTTCGTGCAGGTCCACCCATTGTCGGAGCGTGATCAGTCCGCTCTCGGGCTGCATTCAACGCCACCGGAGCCCACTCACGAAGTGCGCACCGCTGAACAGCGCGGCTACGCGACGGCCTGACTCTTTTTCCGAGGGATAATCGACATGACGAACAAATGGGCGGGCCGCAGCAGTGAACGCGGCCCAGGACTGGTGCTCGGCCTGCTTCTGGGCGGAACCGGACAGACGAAGAAGAAGGGCCGCGACGGCCCGACCGACAATCTCCTCGATATAGACGCCTATGTCGAGCAGGCGCAGCAGGCCGAACGCGGCAAGATCCACACGGTCTTCCTGGCCGACGCGCTCGTGACCAGCGACACCGCGCCGAAGCCGGGGCTGGAACCGGTAACGCTGCTCAGCGCGCTTGCCGCAAGGACATCGCGCATCGGCCTGATCGGCTCGATTTCGACATCCTTCACCGAGCCCTACAATCTCGCTCGGCAGGTTCTGTCGCTCGATCACATCTCCAAGGGTCGCGCCGGCTGGAACCTCGTCACCTCCTCGGCGGGGGAGAAGAATTTCGGCAAGCCGCTTCCCGCGCATGACGATCGCTATGCGATCGCCGAGGAGTTTGCGGGCGTGGTTCAGGCACTCTGGGAAAGCTGGGAGCCAGACGCCGTCAGCTATGACGATCGCGGCCGTCAGATCATTGATGCGGGCAAGGTTCACCGCATCGACTGGAACAGCCGCCACTTCTCCGTCCAGGGGCCACTCAATGTTTCGCGCAGCCCGCAGGACAAACCCATTCTCGCCCAGGCCGGCTCGTCCACCGAAGGAAGGCAGCTTGGGGCGCGCGTCGCCGACGTCATCTTCACCACGGGGCTTACCGAGGCTGAGCCGTCGATCGACCTCTATCGAGACTTCAAGCAGCGCGCGACCGCCTATGGGCGATCACCGGATGCGATCAAGATCCTGCCGGGCGTCGCGCCGGTCATCGGCTCTACCGACGAAGAGGCCAAGCGCTTCTGGCAAAAGGTGATCGACGACATCGATTTCGAGGAAGGGCGCAAGTCGCTCGCCGGCCAGTTCGGCGGCATTGATTTCGAAGGCATCGACCTCGATGCGGAAATCCCGCTCAAGGACCTGCCGCAGACGGCCAACGTCCAGGGACGCCGGTCGCGCTTCGGCGTCTTCCGCGAACTTATCGAGAGCGGCAAGGTCCGCACCGTGCGCGATCTCATCATCTACCACTCCAGCGGTGCCGGCCACTGGTTCCCGATCGGCTCGGTGGAGAACATCGCCGACCAGTTACAGGACCGCTACGAAAGGGGTGCAAGCGACGGCTTCAACTTCCTGGCCTTCACCCTGAAATACGAACTCGGTCTCTCCGCCGTCACGGATCACCTGATCCCGGAGCTGCAAAAGCGCGGCATATTCCATCACGACTATCAGCATGAAACCCTAAGACAAAACCTGGGCGTCTGATCAAGGACTAAGACATGACACGCTATCTAATCATCGGAGCCGGCGCGGTCGGTGCAAGCCTTGCGGCGCAGTTCGAACTAACCGGTATTCCCTACGCCCTGGTTGGCCGCGGTGCGCAGATCAGCCACATCAGGCAACACGGATTGAGCTACCGGCGGCCGGCAGGCACGCAGCAGCTGAAGCTCAGCGCTTTCGATCTTTCGGATCCGCCCGAACTGACGCCCGGCGATATCCTGCTCCTGACCGTCAAGTCGCAGGATGCGGCGGGCGCGCTTGCCTTCTGGTCATGGCGCAGCGTTTCAGGCACCACCGATCCGGCGGCCGCCATCCTGCCAATCGTCACCTTCCAGAACGGCCTGGCAACCGAGGCGCTGGCGCTTCGAACCTTCGCCCATGTCTATGGCGCCAGCATCATGACGCCGGCCCGCTTTACCGAAACCGGCAATGTCGTGTGCGGTGGCGAACCTGAAGTTGGCGTCGTGACGATCGGGCGTTTTCCCAAGGGGCGCGACGAGACGAGCAACCGCATTGCTGCGGACCTCAGCCGGGCGGGTTATCTTGCTGAAACGACGGGCGAGATAACCGGCTGGAAGTCGGCCAAGCTGCTTCACAATGCCCGCAACGTGCTGGAACTGTTTCATGGCCCTGCGGACCTCAGGAGCGAGATCGGCGAAGCCCTGGTGGAGGAGGCGCGGCTTGCGCTTCAGGCAGCCGGCTACAGGCTTGCCGCGCCATCCGAGCGCAGCATTGATATTTCGAACTGGCGGGTGGCTGACAACAGCGGCATCCATCCCGGCCAGCAATCGACCTGGCAAAGCTTCACCCGTGGCGCATCGAGCGAGGTGGATTTCCTCAACGGCGAGATCGTCCTGCTCGGCCGCCTGCACGGCATAGCAACACCCTATAACGACGCCGTCCAGCGCATCGCCGGACAGCTTGCACAAAGGGGCGAATTTTCCGATCCGCTTCCTCTTGAAGACGTACTGGCAAAGCGCCAGCGGAGATGAAGCCTTCGCGAAAGCGACAACGTTGAGATTTCTGGAAAGAATATTGGTTGCGGGCCTAATGGTACGGAGACTTGTAGGTCTGCTCACCGATCGTGTGTCGGCCGACCTTTCGAGTGCGGCTCTGTGGCCCATGCTGCCTGTTGTCTCCAATGATGGCATGAGACTTACGGCAAGGCGGAACCGACCGTTTGGCTCAACCGGGTCGCTTGCGAAGCTCCTGCAGGATATCGCCAGCGCGCTTTTATAAGACAAATTTGGTCACCAGGGCGAATGGCACCGGCCGTGGGCCAACGCTCGGCCATGCGCTCAGGCGCGCGGGCGAGCGTTGGGGTTTATCGATTTATGCGGACGCGATCCGTCGCCCCGTCTCCCGATCAAAAAGATGCACGCTGCCCTTGGAGAGCGAAAGGTATTGCCGGCTCGCAATGTCGAATTGCGGCCGTTCGCGCAAGACAACCGAGATGAGCTGGTCGCCGAGGCGCGCCTCCACGAAGGTTTCCGCCCCCGTCGGCTCGATATTCTCGACAACGGCCTCGAGCTCGCCCTCGGCAACGAGCGCGATTTCTTCGGGACGCTTGCCAATCAGTACCGTCTGTCCCTCACGAACGCCGGCGGGCGCTTTCAGACCCGTACCCTTGCCCGTCTGCAGAACAAGATCGCCCGACCGGGCGACCGCCGGAAACAGGTTCATCGCCGGAGAGCCGATGAACTGTGCCACGAAGGCATTCGCGGGGCGATCGTAAAGCTCGAGTGGCGAACCCACTTGCTCGATCTTGCCAGCCTGCATGACGACAATGCGATCGGCCATGGTCATCGCTTCGATCTGATCGTGGGTGACATAGATCATCGTCGTCCCAAGGCGGCGATGCAGCGACTTGATCTCGCCACGCATCTGCACGCGAAGCTTGGCGTCGAGATTGGAAAGCGGCTCGTCGAATAGAAAGACCTGCGGTTTGCGCACGATCGAGCGACCCATGGCCACACGCTGACGCTGGCCGCCGGACAGGGCCTTTGGCTTGCGCTGAAGAAGCGGAACCAGCCCCAGGATTTCGGCCGCCTCACGCACCTTCTTCTGCTTCTCCTCCTTGCTGGCGCCCGCAAGTGTGAGCGAAAACGCCATGTTCTCCTCGACGGTCATATGCGGATAAAGCGCATAGTTCTGAAAGACCATCGAGATATCGCGGCTCTTCGGCGGCAGGTTGTTCACCACCTTGCTACCGATTGATATTTCACCGCCGGAGATCTCCTCCAGACCCGCGATCATCCGCAGCAGCGTTGACTTCCCGCAGCCCGATGGGCCGACGAGGACGACGAATTCGCCCTCGTTGAAGGTTGCCTCAATGCCGTGAATGACCTCAGCGCTTCCGTAGCGCTTGACGACCTTGTCGATTGTTACGCTGGCCATCCTGTCACTCCTTACGCTGCGCCGATTGCGATGCGCGTGGCCGACAATGCGCCTTCATGAATAATGAGGCCGGCCGACCCACCGTCGAAAGCCGTATCGTCGGCCTCGACAAGGATATCGCCAACGCGCGCCTCAAAATGACCGCCCTTGGCCGAGACCTTCAGGGTGAAAGCGTTCTCGAACTCGACGTCGAGCGCGACGGAGGCAAGTACCTTGCGATCCTCATCCTTGCATCTGACGATCTGCAGCTCACCAGCGCGGGTGACCAGCGCGGCGTAGTATCGGCGCTGCCCTTGCGAGCGGAACACCAGGCCGCCGTGATCACCGAGGTGCAGCATCAGATCCGCCTCGATCGAGTAATCCGTCCAGTCGCGCGTGCCCTGCATGATCATGCCGTCGCCGCGGTTCTGGCTGATGCGGAAATCCTGCGGGAAGTGCTTGGAGAAGAAATGCACATTGCTCACCCAGGCGCGGCGCCAGAAATCACCGGCACCCTCGGGCCGGCGGAAGGTTACCGACGGGCAACCGTCCCAGGTCAGGCTGTCGATGACGACACGACCGTTTGCTCGGCCATCGGCCGTCGTCAACACAAGGCCGACCTCGGCGATCGGCTGGTATCCGGTCTCCGGCACTGTCCATGAGAGCGAGGCGGATGCGCCGGCTGCCAGCAGTTCGCCATTCGGCATGTCGATAGTGACGAGATTGTCCGTCCGGTCATAGTGACGAATGCGCAGTTTGGCTTCGACGATGCCCTTGTTGCCGGAATCGGCGCTGACACGCGCCTTGAGCACCTGGCCGGCATGAATGCGGGGGCTGGCCATCAGGTCATAGGTGCGCATCTTCGTCACTTCGGCCGGCGTAAACACAGGCGTGGTGGTTGCCGCCTCGCGGCCCGGCGCAAGCGCCGAAAAATCGATCGCCAGACCATTGCCGGTGCCGCTCACCTTGAGATCAGCGAGCGCCGTATCGCCCCCTTGCGGGCGGAAGCCCTGAACGGAACCCGGCAGCGAGAAGTGGAACTTGGCACCGTCCTTAGGCGCCGCTTCGGCAGCCTGGCCGGCAAGTTTGCGACCGAGATTGGCGAGCCAGAGCGCGACATCGACGGCATCGGCAATCGAGCGACCACCGTCAGCCGTCGACATGTAGAGCCGGTCGGCAACCGGGCCGCGCCAATCCGGGCCGGCGTCCAGCCCCTCGAGACCAAGCATGATGCCATGCAGGCAACCCAGATTGCCGGCGTTGCAATCCGTGTCCCAGCCGGAGGTGTTGACGATCATCTGGCCACGCTGGAAATCATGCGGAGCGTGCAGAAGCGCCATGATCATCAACGCATGGTTCGGAACGACATGGCAATTGCCCGGATACTTGTCGTAGCCGTAGTTGTCCTCGATCCGCTGGCGGGTTTCCTCCCAATCCTCGTTGCCGGATGTCCAGTGGCGGATATCGGCGACAAGCTTGGCGATCAGGCTATCCTTCGGAATATAGGACAGACCGGTGTCCAGCAGATGATTGACATCCTTGCTGACGAAGGCTTCCGCTTCCATTGCGGCCCAGAGCACCGCGGCATGGACAGCTTCACCGTCGTGGCTGACGGAACCCGCCGCACGCGCGAGCTTTGCGGCCTGCGCCGGATTGCCTGGAGACACGAGCGCCCAGCCGTCGATGAAAATCTGAGCGCCGATCTGTTCGGCGACCGTTGCGCCATTGGTTTCGATCGAACCGGAGGCGGGTGCGGGAATACCGCGCTTCAGGTTGAGCCAGGCCGTGTGTTCGGTCGAATTGCCGGCTCCGCCCCACCAGAGGATCGAGCGTTCCTCGATGATATAGTTTAGCCAGGCCTTGCCGATATCCTCGGCGGAAAGGTTGGGCGAGATGCCGTAGTCGTCGAGCGCGCGCGGGAAGGCGAAGGTGCCGCCGACATCGTCGTCAGTGACGACAAGCGGATCACCCAGCCGTTCGTGGACATAGTAAGTGATCGGTCCGAGCTTCTGGAGAATATCCTTGTAGCGCCAGTTTTCGAACGGGCGGCCGAGATAGACGCCGATCAGCTTGCCGAGAACGCCGGCGTAGACACGGTTGTTGTAGTCTGCAGGTATGGACATCAGAAACTCCTTGTCAGCCCTTCACCGAACCGCCGGCCATTCCTTCGATGAAATGGCGCTGCAGCAGGATGAAGAGAATTACGATGGGTAGAATGATGATGAGGGCCGCCGCCATGATCTCGCCCCAGTCGGACGAGTACTGACCGGACAGCAGGAAGAAGGAAACGACGGCCGTCAGCCTGTCCTGATCCTGCAGGAAGGTTGTTGCGATCAGGAACTCGTTCCACGAGTAAAGTCCGATGATCAGCGCGACGGTGAGAATGCCCGGTGAGACGATGGGCAAGAAGACGCGCCGGAAGACCTGCCAATGCGTCGCCCCGTCGATCAACGCGGCTTCCTCAAGCTCCTTCGGCACGGCAAGAAAGTAGGTGCGCAGAAGCATGATGGCGAAGGGCGAGTAGACCGCCGTATAGATGAAGGACACGGCAATCGGGTTGTTGATCAGCCCGAAGCGCGCGAAGCCGAAGTAGAGCGGGAAGAGGAAGAGCTGGATCGGCGCCGTGGTGCTTGCCAGGAGATAGAAGGTGAGGATCTTCCACGTCTTGATCTTGCGGCGGGCGAGAACATAGGCCGTCAGCGAACCCGTGGTGCAGACGAGGATGATCGTCATGCCAGTGAGCACCGCCGAGTTGAGAAGCGTGCGCCCGAAATTGGCATCCGACCATGCGCGGGTAAAATTGTCCCAACGCAATTCCGACGGCCAGGCGAGCGGATTTTGCACGATTTCGGCGGACGCCTTCAGCGAGTTCAGGACCATCAGCACGATGGGAAACAGCGTGATGATCAGCAGCAACGACAGCGTCGCATAGACGAGGGTCAGCCTGATGCGGCTCTCGGTCATGTTCATTGTTCGAACTCCGATGCTTGCGCGCGGATATAGAGGACAGTGGCAGCCAGCCCGAAAAGGCTGATGACGACGGAAACGGCGGCCGCCTTGCCGACGGCGAGATCGTAGAAGGCCGAACGATAGGCCAGCGTCGACAGCACTTCGGATGAATAGGCGGGGCCGCCCTGGGTGAGGATGTAGACGAAGTCGAAGACGAGGAACGACCAGATGACGGTCATGATCATCATCAGGGTGATGGTCGGCATGATGCCTGGAAGCAGTACGTAGCGGATCATCTGGAAGAAGGTTGCTCCCTCGATGCGGGCTGCCTCGATCTGTTCAGCCGGCACCTGGCGAAGGGCGGCGAAGAAGATGACGCACAGGAAGCCCCACCAGTGCCATAGATCGACGACGGCGATGCCGTAAAGCGCGCTGGATGTTTCTGTCAGCGGGTTGGCAATTTCGATACCCAACCGCTGGAGAAGGCCCGTAACACCCGTCACCGGCGAATAGATCATGCCCTGCCAGACGCGGCCGGTAATGGCGGTGGCTATGATAACAGGGAGGAAGTAGATCACCTGGAAGGTGTTGGAGCCACGACGGGCAACCAAAAGCATCGTGGCGGCCAGGAGCCCCATGCCGATCGGCACGGTCAGGAAGATGATCGTCCAGATGATGTTGTTCGTGAGCGCCGTCCAGAACACGCTATCGTCCCACAGCGCCGCGAAATTGTCCAACCCGACGAAGACAGGCGTGCTGATGCCGTCCCATTCGAAGAAGGCAAGCGCCACCGTCAGCAGCGCCGGAATGGCGATGATCACGATGTTTATGATGAGGGTCGGCAGAACATAGAGTCTGTGCATGTATATTACCTTTTCGGGCATGATCCGGCCTGCCCGCCCCCGGCAATCGGTGGCAGGCGAGCGGAAGGCGCGCGCATGAGCGCGCCTCACAAAGTCCTGATCAGCGAGCCGGGACGGCAGGCGCCTTTCCGGCCTTGGATTCCTTCTGGAAGGACTCGTCGAGTTTGGTCAGATAGTCCGTTGGCGAGATCTTCTTCAGCCAGACTTCCTCGATGCCGTTGATGATGTAGCTGTCGGTCGCAGGCGGCAGGAAAGTCCAGGTGGTGTAGCCGTATTTCCCGTCGGCAACCGAGGCGGAGAGGTTCTTCATCGTCTCGGTAAAGAGTGGCGTGACTTCGCTCGCCATCTTGACGCTCGATATATCCTTGAGCGGGATATTCCACTCGCCCTGCCAGGCGGAGTTCATCGTGCCGTAGACTTCAGGCGAGAAGACGTAATTGATGACCGTGGCCGCGCCTTCGGGGTTCTTCGCCTTGGTCGCGATCGAGAAGGTCGAGCCGATCCCGAGCGGGAAGATCGGATCGCCGGACGCACTCGGGAAGCCGACGAAACCCGCTTCGGAGCCGGCCTTCTTGCCGTAAGTCGCGACGTTCTGGAACTGCCATGTGCCGGTGGGCATCATGCCGGCTTTTCCGGAGGCCATCGCGTCAGCCGCCTGCTCGCTGCTCGTCAGCGAGAAGTAGTTCTTGCCGAAATAGCCCTTCTGCCACCACGAATTCAGACGCTCGATCGACTTGACGAAAGGCTCGGCCGTCCACGGCATTTCGCCACGAAGCGCCTTGTTCAGATTGTCGGGACCGGCGACCGAGTTGAGCGCGAGTGTCACGAACCATTCATTGGCGCCGCGCCAATCGGCGTTACCGGCGGCGAAAGGCGTGATGCCTTCCTTCAGCATCGCGTCGGCGAGCGCTTCCATCTCGTCGAGCGTTTTGGGCGCCTGCCAGCCGTGCTTCTCAAACAAGGTCTTGTTATAGAAGAGACCGACGGTTTCGTAAGTCTTCGGCAGCGCGTAGAGCTTGCCGTTATACTCGCCCATTTTCAGGAAGACCGGCAGGATTCGATCCTGCCACTTGTACTTGGCGGCATAGTCGTCGAGCGGCATGAGCTGGCCTGACTGGGCCATTGGCGCGACATAGCTCGGGCCTGCCGTGTAAACGACATCCGGGCCGTTGCCCGAGAGCATGGCAACACGCAGCTGCTTGTCGAGCTCGGTGCCACGATAATCGATTTTCAGGCTCTGCTCTGGATTGGCCTTGTCGAAAGGCTCGACGATATTCTCCTTGATCAGCTTCTGCTGATCGGGGGTTGCCTGCTCGTACCACCAGGTCACGCGATCCTGGGCGGCGGCGATCTGAGCGGCGCCGATGACGATGGCGGCAGCGGCAAGCAATTTCGTCTTCATCTTGGTCATGTTCATTCCTCCCTTGTTCGATGGATTAATTCTGTACGTCTGGCGGCGGAGCGACCGATGCACGGATGACGAGCTCAAACGGCATCTCCTCGGGCTGGGCCGGCTCGGTTTCGCGGGAAATCAGGCGCGAGAGAAGTTTTTCGGCAGCGCGCGCGCCGAGGCGATCCTGGAACTGCGCGACCGTTGTCAGCCCTGGAGTAACAAGCGCCGAGGCCATGATGTCGTCGAAGCCTGCGACGGAAATATCGTGCGGCACTGACAACCCGTTTCGAAGCAGGCTCTTGATGACACCAATTGCCATCAAGTCGTTGGCAGCAATGATGGCCGTGACCCGCCGGTCACTCGCCACAATGCGATCCGCCATCTCGCTGCCTGCCTCCACCGTGAAATGCGTGGCCTCCAGAACAATCGGCTCAGCGCCGCTCGCAGCCATGGCATCGAGATATCCCTGGAGACGAACGCTTTGCGGACCACCACGGGCGGCGACCATGGCAATAGCGCGATGGCCGAGGCCGAGAAGATGGGTGGTGACGGCGCGCGCGGCCGCCTGGTTGTCGATAAACAGATCGTCTATCGGAAGCGAACCACCGGATTTGCGCCGCACCTCGATGCGCACCACCGGGACGCCGTTCTTGCCAAGTGGCGCAAGATCACGGGCTGACAAGTTGAAGAAGACGCCGACCACGCCATCATAGCGCCCCTGCAACGCCGCTGCGACCACCTGCCGTTCGTTCGCGAGCTCGCCTTCAGTATCGATCGTGATCACCTCATAGCCCGCATTGCGCACAACCTTCTGAACGGCAACGACGAGCGAGGGATAAAAAGGGTTCGTCAAATCCGGAACGACGCAGGCAATCACGTGCGATCGGCTGGTGCGCAGCGCCTGGGCAAAGCGGTTGGGCTGATAGCCGAGTTCGGCAATGACAGCCTCAATGCGGTCAGCGGTTTCCGGTGCAACCTTGTCCCTGCCCCCGTTCAAGACAAGCGACACCGTCGCCTGCGCAACGCCTGCTCGCTCTGCCACTTCCTTCTGCGTTATCCTGCGGCCAGCCACATTGAATTCCATTGTTGATACGTAACAATTCATTATTGATACGTATCAATGACAAAGTCAAGCGACAGTTGACCAAATCTGGAAAACGGGCAGCAGGCGAGTTTGGATTAGGAAAGCGGCTACAAACTTGAGGTTTTGGCGGGCCTGCGACCACTCGATAATTTAGTCATAAACGAAGTGAGGGCTCGGTGGGCGGACATGCACTTAAGGTGTGCGGCCCACGACCGGGCGGCACCTTGCAAGCTGTCATCTGACAAAGCTCAATCCGTGAAAACTTCCGTCATGGCCTTCAAAATGAGAACCGCCGACGCCGCTCCGGGATCGACATGGCCGAGCGAACGTTCGCCCAGTCTGGCGGCACGGCCGCGTACCGCGACCATCGAACGTGTGGCCTCAGCCCCTCCCTCGCCTGCCGCGACCACTTCGCGCCACAGTTCCGCAGGCCCGCTCGCGCGCTCCAGTGCAGCACCGCCTGCTTCTGCTGCCGGGATCCAGGTGTCGAGCATGGTCTTGTCGCCACGCTGGCCCTTGCCTCGCTCTTGTATTCCGAGTGCGATCGCCTGCAACACGGCAACCTGGCCGGCAGCATCCAGAGACTGGCGCGTTTCCAGCGCCTTTGCAGCGCGCAAAAAAGCGGTCGCGTATAGGGGGCCGGTCGAGGCCCCGACGGCATTGAGGAAGACAGAGGCGGCGATTGTCATCACTGCCGATGGCGGCATGTCGTCAAGATCGGATCGCGCCAGCTCACTGGAAACGGCACCAAAGCCGAGCAGCATGGTAATGCCATGGTCGGCGTCGCCAATCGCACCGTCAAGCTCGGTGAGGTAATCCTTCTCCGTGGCAATCAGGCTGGATATCCGGTTGAACATCCGGTTCAGTTTGCGCGCGTCGTTCTCTGCCATCGTTTCCCCTCCCATCGTCAGAACGCTCCCGGCGACGAGCCGGGCGCATTCTGCTTCTTACGTTATCTTCAAGACTGCGGTGTCGCATGGATGATGCAGCAGCCCCGTCAGTTCCTCATCAAGCTCCATGATGGAGATCGACGCCCCGACCATGTCGAGCGACGTACAGTAATGACCGATCCAGTTCGCCTCGATGGCGATGCCCTTGGCGCTCAAGCGCTGCTCGACGCGCCGGAACAGAACGTAGAGCTCCATCATCGGCGTCGCCCCGAACGAGTTGACGAGGACGGCGACACGACTGCCTTTGCCCGCTTTCATCTCGGCGAAGATCCGGTCCATCACTTTATCGACTATCGCATCGGCGCTGATCATCTTCTCGCGAATGACGCCCGGCTCGCCATGGATCCCCATGCCGAACTCGATATCCTCCGCCCCGATCTCGAAGTTGGGCCGCTGCGTCTGCGGCATCGAACACGCCTCGAGCGCCACGCCGACCGTATAGGTCCGCATATTGGCCTTGCGGGTCACCGCTTCGCAAAGGTCGAGCGACAGGCCACGATCGCAGGCCGCTCCGGCGATCTTGAAGGTGAAGAAATTGCCGGCCACACCGCGACGGCCATCGCGGTCCTCGATCGGCGAAGAGGTGATGTCGTCTGTGGTCAAAACCGTTCGGATTGGAATACCCGCCGTCTCGGCCATCTCCGCGGCCATCTCGAAGTTCATCACGTCGCCGGCATAGTTGCCGTAAACGAAAAGAACGCCCTCGCCACCCGATGCAGCCTTCGCGCAATGGAGGATGGGGATCGGAGGAGGCGACGAGAAGATGTTCCCGACCGCAACGGCATCGGCAAGCCCCTTGCCGACATAACCCAGAAAGCCCGGCTCGTGTCCGGATCCACCGCCGATGACCAGGCCGACCTTTCCCGGTCTCGGCCCGTCCCGCGCGATCAGGGCGCGGTTCGACTTGTCGATCGGGGACAGATATTTGCGATGTGCACGCACTACGCCATCCAGCATCTCCTCGACGATCTTGTCCGGATCGTTCAGAAACTTCTTCACGCGCATTCGCGCTGCGGAGGGCAACGGCGCTTGACTTTCGGGCCGCAGACGCTGCGACGAGCGCTGATCGATATCGGTCACACCATCGGCGTTGAGAATGCCACGGCCGGTCGCAGCGTCCGTGATCAGCACGTTGACATAGCCGCCGCGCAAGGCCGCAAGGATGGCCGGCACCTTGTCGAAGCCGCCTGCAGCAGCGATACGCAAATCGATGTTCTTGAGCATCTCAAGGGAAATGCCGATCGTTCGATCGTCGAGCGGCCCTGCCACCGCGCGGCCATGCACGTCGATGAAACGGCCAGCCACCACACCGACGGCGCCCTTGGCAAGATAATCCTGCAGCGGAACGGATTCGAAAAAGCCGCTGGTGTGAATGGTGGAATTGGGGCGCAGAGACGAAATACCAAAGAGCGCCTTGTTGGCGCCTGCAAGCGCGTCAAATTGGCTCTCGATCAGAGGCTCCTGCAGAAACGCATCGCGCACGGCGGGGGCGGAGACAATCGCGGGCGCGGAAATATTGATCAGCTTGCCGTTGACGGCGTTGGCAAGCGCCGTCGCACAGAGCTCCGGTGTATAGGCAAAGCTCGCGCGCGTGCCGCCGGTCGCCTGCACGACCGTCACGTCCTGCAACCCGGGAACCTCCGCGTGCTCGCTTATCGCCAGCACCGTACGCCCCCACGACACGGCGATCGTATCGCCCGACTTGACCAGCCGGTGCAACGCCTGACCGCCTGCGACACCGATCCTGTCGATCAACGGTCTGGCGGTATCCTCGCTCGGAACGACAAGACAGTCCGTCAGGCCAAAATGCCGTTTGAGTGCCTGCGCTACGGTCAGTGAAGCAAGGCGGGCCGGCTCGATCGCGATGTTGACGATGCCGCGCTCACGCGCTTCGGCGAGGTAGCTGTTCACAGTTGCGCGGGATATGCCCATGACGTCGGCAATCTCGCCCTGCGTCAGCCCATCCTCGTAATAGAGCCAGCACGCCCAGACATAGGGGTCGTCGCCATAGCGCAGCGGCATGGCATCCGGTGCCTGTGCGAGATCGCCCTTGCCTGCGCCGGCTTTTCTCGCCTGCTGTGTCTTAACCGTTGCCACTCTGGAATGAACTCCCGCTTACAATTGCCGGGAAGATGCCGTCAATGCGGCCCGTTTGCAACCGCGCGGCGCGCGACCCGCCGCAGAGGGACGGGCCGCGCGGTGTTGGGAGACAGACTGCAAGATCAAGCGTTTTCCAAGCGAGAAGAGACGCCCACGGAAATCTCCTTCAGAATGAGAGCGCAGGAGGTGGCGCCGGCGTCCAAAATGCCGAGCGACCGCTCGCCGAGACGGCTGGCGCGGCCAATTTTCGCGACCAGGTCGATCGTCGAATCGCGTCCCTTCTCAGCGGCGTCGGCCAGGGCCGCGAGCGCATCCGCGAATGACTTCCCAGACGCCGTAGCGTCGTCGAACGCATCGACCGCCGGGACGAAGGCGTCGATCAGCGTCTTGTCGCCGACCTTGGCCGAGCCGATCGACTGAATACCATCCAGACCGGCATGCAGCATCTCGCTGAACAGCTTGGCATCGATTGCATCCTTGCCTTCGAGCGTCTCACCGAACTCGGTGAACATCACACCGTAAAGCGGCCCCATCGAGCCGCCGATCTCCGTCATCAACAGCGTGCCAAGCGTTTCAAAGGCACCGCTGAGCGAGGGGTCCTGCCCCTTCAGCCGTTCCGCCGCCATGCCGAAACCCTTGGCCATGTTGACCCCGTGGTCGCCATCGCCGATCTTACCGTCGATCTCGCTGAGATAGGCTCGATTTTCGATGATGCGCTCCGCCAGAGAAAGGACGATCGCGCCCGCCGAGGCGTTCTTGAAAGTTTGCATGTCAGCGTTCCTCAGAGCAAGATTGTGCAGGACGTTTCGAGGTCGAGAAGCGGCTTGGTCTCGGCATCGAGCGCAAAGACCGTCAGCGTCGCGCCGACCATTTCAAGCGATGTGAAATAGTTGCCGACATAGGTCTTGTAGACGACGAGGCCGCGGCCGGTGATCTCGCTCTCGATCGTGTCGTTGAGAATGTAAAGTTCGTTGAGCGGTGTTGCGCCGAGACCCGAGACGAGGACCGCAACCTCTGTGCCGGCTGGAAGATCGTGATCATCAAGAACGATCTTGCACATATCCTTGGCGACTTCAGCGGCCGGCTTCAGTGGCTCGACGCGTACACCAGGCTCGCCGTGATGGCCGATACCGACCTCCATCGTGCCCGGCTCGATCTGGAAATTCGGATGGCCGACGGCAGGCAACGTGCACGGGCCGAGGCCGACGCCGATCGAGCGGCAGTTGTCGATCGCCTTCTGGGCAGCGGCGCGAACCTCTTCGAGGCTGCCGCCCTGCGTCGCCTTGGCGCTACCGATCTTCCACATGAAGATTTCGCCGGCAACACCGCGGCGCTTTTCGCGCTCCGACGGCGGCGCTGAGCAGACGTCGTCATTGGCAACGACGGTCGCAACCTCGATACCGTCCTTGGCGGCGAGCTTCGTCGCCATCTTCACGTTCATATTGTCGCCGGCATAATTGCCGTAGAGGCAGACCACGCCTGCCCCGCCGTCAGCCGCGCGAATGGCATCATGAAAGCTCTTGGCGGTCGGCGAGGAAAACAGTTCGCCGACGGCAACGGCATCAAGCATGTTCTTGCCTGTATAGCCCATGAAGCCGGGCTCATGGCCCGAGCCGCCGCCGGTGATCACACCGACCTTGCCGCTCACCGGAGCGTCTTTGGCGACAACCACGCGCGGATTTTCGGCAAGTCGCACGATATCGGAATGGGCCTTGATGAAACCCTTGACTGTATCCTCGACGACGAGATCGGGATTGTTGACGAACCGTTGCATGAAGTCTCCTTGAAAATGTCCTGGCGCTTCGGCTCAGAGAATTGTGTAGCCGCCATCGATCAGAAGATCGGCGCCGTTGATCATGTTCGCGCCGTCCGAAACCAGGAAGACGGCGGCGGCAGCGACCTCCTCGGGATAGGCGAAACGGCCGGTGGGAATGCGCTTCTTCGCGGCCTCTCCCTTTTCGCCAGCCCAGGCCTTCTTGCCGAGTTCGGTCAGGACCACGGTCGGCGAGATGGTGTTGACGGTGATCCCGTGCTTGCCCCATTCGGCGGCAAAGGTCTTCGACATGCCGATGACGCCGAATTTCGAGGCGCAGTAGGCAACATGCTCTTCGATCGCGACAGTGCCCGCCTGCGATGCGAGATTGACGATCCTGCCACCCTTGCCCGAGGCGATCATGACGCGACCGACGGCCTGCGTGACGAGAAAACTGCCCTTGAGATTGATGTCGATTGTCTTGTCCCAATAGTCGAGCGACAGGTCCTCGGCAGGCGCCAGAAAGGCCACGCCGGCGCTGTTGACGGCGATATCGATCCGGCCGAATGCGGCAACGACATCCGAAATGGCCTGGTTGACCGATTGCGGCTTGGAGACGTCACAGACGAAGGATTTTGCACCGCCACCGAGCGCGGCGGCCTTGGCGGCGGCGATATCGGCATTGATATCGAGCACGGCCACCGTGGCGCCTTTCGCCGTCAGCGCGTCGGAAATCGCCGAGCCGATCCCGGACGCGGCGCCGGTCACGAGGGCGATCTTGCCCGTGAGGGGGAAATTGAGGTCAATCTGTGGAGCGGTGTCTGTCATCTCTTCAAGCCCTTGCGATGTGGATGCCAGGGCGGCGTGATGCCACCCTGGCTTTGCGTTCGTTACTTGCGGGATTCAAGCAGCTTGTCGGCATTGTCCTTGGTGACCGGCGTCCAGGGAACGAGGTAGTCCTTGGAGGCGCCATCTTCCCACTTCATTTCCGGATACTGGGTCCAGATCGCCGATTCCGGCTTGGCGTCCTTGTTTGCGGCCTTGATGGCGACGTCGAGCGCGCCCTGTGCCTGTGCGTTTGCATCCTGCAGGATCGAGGCCATTTCGCCACGCTTGACGGCATTGATGGCATCGGTGACGCCATCCACGCCGGCGATTGCGAAGTCTTCGACCTTCAGGTTCGCAGCCTTGATCGCCTCGATGGCACCGAGCGCCATTTCGTCGTTCTGGCCGATGACACCGTTGATCTGGCCCGGATGCGACGTCAGCCAGTTTTCCATCAACGTCTGGGCTTCGGCGCGCGACCAATTGGCGGTCTGCTTTTCGAGAACCTTGACGTCGGGGCACGCCTTGAGCGCCTTCTCGTTGCCTTCAAGGCGCTGGATCTGGCCGGACTGTCCGATCGGGCCTTCGAGGATGACCAGATTGCCCTTGCAACCCATCTTGTCGAGAACGGCCTTGGCTTCGAGTTCGCCTGCTTCCACGTCGTTCGAGCCGACATAAGAGGTCAGCAGGTCTGAGTTGACGCGGGCGTTGGAGCCGACAACAGGGATACCGGCATCATGGGCGGCCTGAACGGCAGCAGCACCAGCTTCGATATCCATCGGCACGAAGATGATGGCGTCGAACTTCTGCGTGATCATGGTGTTGAACTGTTCCTGCTGGACCAGCGCGTCATAGCGGCCGTCGAATACCGTCAGCTCCACCTGACCGCTCTTCACTGCCGGGTGCTGCTTCAACGCGGCCGACCAGATCTGCATGAACTCGGCATTCAGGCCGTAGGTCGTGGCGCCGATCTTAAGCTTCTTTTCCTGGGCCATGGCAGGCGCAGTCAGGATCGCCGCACTGGCGATAAGTGCGAGCATCAACTTCTTCATCTGTTTCTCCTCCATAGAGATGTCCGGTCGCCGTTATGACGCGCGGTTTGCCAACGGATCGCGGATACGATCCGAATGATCAGGTCAGAGACCTTGATTTCGTTTCTGGTCCAGCATGACGGCGCCGACGATGAGCGCGCCCTTGAGCACCTGCTGGTAGTAGGATTGGATACCCATCAGATCGAGGCCATTGTTCATGACGCCGATGATGAGGGCGCCGATCAGCGTTCCCGTCACCCGACCGACACCGCCCGAGAGGCTGGTGCCGCCAATGACGACCGCTGCAATGGCATCGAGTTCGTAGGCGATACCGGCCTGCGGCAGCGCCGATCCCGTGCGGGCGGACAGTATCATGCCGGCGAGACCTGCAAGCGAGCCCGAGATGCCGTAGACGGCGAAACGGATGCGGGTAACGTTGATGCCCGAGGTGATCGCGGCATGCGGGTTGCCGCCAACGGCATAGATGTAGCGGCCAAAGCGCGTGCGCGTCAGGACCCACCAGGACACGATGAAGACGACGGCAAGAATGACCACCGGCATAGGCACGCCGAGGATGTTTCCGGTGCCAATCCAGCGAAACTCCGGGATCAGCGCCGGCACAGGCTTTCCGCCACCATAGATCAGGGTCATGCCACGCGCCGCCGACAGCATGCCGAGCGTGGCGACGAAGGCTGGAACGGCGAAGCGGGAAACGATGAAGCCGACGATGGCGCCACAGGCAAGGCCCACCGCGATACCGACCAGCAACGCAACAGCCGCCGGATAGGGCGCGCCCGCGATGCCTGCCGTCGCTGACGTCGTGACGAAGCTGGCGCTGACGATGCCTGCGAGCGCCACGACCGATCCGACCGACAGATCGATGCCGCGCGTCAGGATGACGAAGGTCATGCCGATCGCGAGAACACCGTTGATCGACGTCTGCAACAGCACGTTCGAGATATTGCCGGCCGTGAGGAAGTACTCGTTGGAAAACGACAGGATCACGGACAGAAGCAGGAAGGCAAGAAAGATGCCGTATTCCTGAATGAGCAGCCTGCGGCGATCCGAGTTAAACCAGCCCGTCGTTGGTTTGTTATCTGTAAGGGACACTGTTTCTGACCTCTTCCCATGCCGATCCGTATTGAGAAATTCGCGGTGCGCCGATTACGTCGACAAATGCACCAGCGCCTGCGCGTCGGTCTCGGACCGCGGGTACACGCCCGCAGAGCGACCGTTGCGCATGACGAGGATGCGGTCGGACATGCCGAGCACCTCGTCTATCTCCGATGAAATCATCACCACCGTGCCTCCCGCGGCCGCGAATTCGCAGATGATGCGATAGATTTCGCGCTTGGCGCCGACATCGACGCCGCGCGTCGGCTCGTCCAGCAACAACACCTTCGGGTTGCGCAGGAACCACTTGCCGAGAACAACCTTCTGCTGGTTACCGCCGGACAGCCCCGACACTGCCATGGTGTCGCGCGCGGTCTTGATACCGAAGCGTTCGATCATCTTTTGGCTGGCAGCCTGCTCCTGGCCGCGACGCATGACGAAGCCCGGGCTGAATTCCGGCAGGCTGGCGAGCGCGATGTTGCCCCTGACGCTGTCAACGAGATTGAGGCCCGTCAGCTTGCGATCCTCGGTGACGAAGGCAAGCCCGTGCTCCATCGCATCGACCGGCTTGCTGACGGTGATCGCCTTGCCATCAAGCTTGATCTCGCCCTTGTCCATCCGGTCGAGACCGAACAGGCAATTGAAGATCTCCGAGCGGCCGGACCCCATCAGCCCGTAGATGCCGAAAATCTCGCCTTTCTTGACGGCAAAGGACACATCCTCGACCTTGCCCGTCGCGCTCAAACCCGTGACCTCAAGCCCGGTGACGTCGGTCGGCGTGTTCGTCTTGACATATTCTTCGCCGAGTTCACGGCCGACGATCATGCGGATCAATTCAGGACGATCGATATCCGCAAGATCGCCCGCACCGATGTACAAGCCATCTCGAAACACCGTGTAGGCATCGGCGATCTGGAAAATTTCGGACAGGCGGTGGGAGACGTAAACGACACCTTTGCCGGCGGCTTTCAATCGCTCGATGGTCTTGAAAAGCTGCTGCGCTTCCTTCTCGCCGATCGCCGAGGTCGGCTCGTCCATGAAGATCACTTCAGCATCATGGCTCAGTGCTTTGGCGATCTCGACCAGCTGAATCTGCGCGACCGACAGGTTCATCATGAATTGTGTCGGGCGGATGTTGAACTCGAGTTGCTCCAGTAGCCGCTGCGCATTCTGGTTCATCGTCTTGAAATCGATGCCGCCGAAACGACCCGAGGGCTCCCGGCCGAGATAGATGTTTTCCGCGACAGTCATGTGCGGAACGGGGCTGAGCTCCTGCTCGATAATGGCGATACCCGATGCCAAAGCCGCCGCCGGACCGGAGAACTCGACGTCCACGCCACGTCGCCGAATCGAGCCGGCATCGCGCTTGTGAATACCCATCAGGATCTTGAGGAATGTGGATTTTCCCGCGCCATTGCCGCCGCACAGCGCATGCACGGACCCAGCCTTGAGCTGAAACCGGCCATCGCGCAGAGCCGCAACACCATTGAAGGACTTCTTCAGCCCTTCGACATCAAGAAGATATTCCACGTCCATCCCTCCCAGCATCGTCCACCGGTCAGGTGGATCGATGGATCATCGCGCCTTCTCCATTGGAGCGATTTTTACAATTGTCAGCGACATTGCGACAAATGTCAATCGCGCAATCGCTCGTTTCTTGAAGTGGAGTTTTGTCGTCGAACAGTCCAGCTGCGAAGACGCCGAGAACGACGCGTGCGACGGCGCGCGCGAGGCCTGGAAAAAGTTTAGCTTGCTGGATAGCCAGAACGTTCGCGAGAGCCGCGCGGAGCCTCTTTCAAGCGCAGAGC
Source organism: Rhizobium sp. 16-449-1b (assembly GCF_017741935.1). GTDB lineage: Bacteria > Pseudomonadota > Alphaproteobacteria > Rhizobiales > Rhizobiaceae > Rhizobium. Next base: position 184,680 of record NZ_JAGHMH010000030.1, read on the forward strand.
TGAGCATGCGCCGGTTGATGATGTGGAGCACAAGGGGCAAGGGCGAAAATATCAAACGCGGCCTGATGCCGATCGTTGCGCGTCAGCCGGGAAGGCTCGATTACATGAGCAGCCGCTTCGTCGCGGAGATTCACGAGGATTTCGTAGAGAGGCTGGACGCCGGCGAATTGGACAGCGAGGAGAAGAAACAGATACTGCTCGACATCTATCTTGAGGAACTCCTCGAGCAGTATCCGGAATGGGAGAATTTACAAGCGTGCTTGGTTGCGGGGGCCTGACTACACAGAGACTTACAAATTTCCTCGCTCTTGATGCGTATCGAACCGCTGCAGCCAGAACGAGAAATGGCCGGGTCAGGCCCCGGCCATCTCCTATGTGGCTTTCGGTCGGGAGAAAACCGTCAGCCGATCTTGATCAGCTTGCCTTCCTTGACGGACTGGACGGCCGCGTCGGCGAGCACGAGGGCGGCGAGGCCATCGGCGCCCGAGGGGGAGATCTTGGCGCCCTTTTCGATGGCGGCGATGAAGCTTGCGATCTCGTTGGCATAGGCTTCTGTGTAGCGGGTCATGAAGAAGTCGTGCAGCGGCGGGCGGGTATAGCCTTCGCCATTGGCGACTTCGATCGAGACGGCGCGCTGGTTTTCGGCCGAGACCATGCCCTTGGAGCCGTGCACCTCGATGCGCTGGTCGTAGCCATAGGTGGCGCGGCGCGAGTTGGAGATGATCGCCTGCTTGCCCGACTTGGTCTGCAGGATGACGGACACGCTGTCGTAGTCACCGGCCTCACCGATCGCCTTGTCGACAAGCACGGCGGCCGTTGCGGTGACGGCGACCGGCTCTTCGCCGAGCAGGAAGCGGGCCATGTCGAAATCGTGGATCGTCATGTCGCGGAAGATGCCGCCGGAGCGCTTGATATAGTCGACCGGCGGGGCGCCGGGATCGCGCGAGGTGATCGTCACCATCTCGACGTCGCCGATGCGGCCGTCGTCGATCGCGCTGCGCACGGCCATGAAGTGCGGGTCGAAGCGGCGGTTGAAGCCGACCATCAGTTTGCCCTTGGTCTCGTCGACGACCTTGATGCAGGCCTTGACGCGCTCGACAGATAGATCGACTGGCTTCTCGCAGAAGATCGCCTTGCCTGATCGGGCGAAGCGCTCGATCAGGTCAGCATGCGTGTCGGTCGGCGTGCAGATGACGACGGCGTCGATGTCGCTGGCGGCTTCGATCGCCTCGATGGTGCGGACGTCGCAGCCGTAAGCGGATGCGATGGCGTTGGCGGCCTCCGGAAAGGCGTCGGCGACGGCAACGAGCCTTGCATTGGCATCACCGCTGACCGCCTTGGCGTGAACCTTGCCGATACGACCGGCGCCGAGAAGACCAAATCTCACTGTCATGACTTCCTCCCTAGGAAATGACCGCACGCGGTCGGAACGAATGGATCGCCGAAGTCGGTTCGAGCTCTCGCAGACCGACCCGGCTCCCATTGGATTTATGCGGCCGCGTTGGCGGCAACTCCGGCCTCAATGAACGCCATCGACGCCTTGATGTCCTGGTAGGGATCTTTCACTTCATGAACCAAAGGCGAGAAGCACTCGTAAGAGATCGGACCCTTGTAGCCGGCGGCGAGGAGTGCGGCGATTTGGCCAACATTGTCCAGTCTGTCGTCGGCGCCCACGAGCACTCGGTGCTCGTCTTCCATCTGGTCCACGCGCAGCGATGGATCAGCCACGGCGGAGATATGGACGATCCCGGTGTTGCCAGGGAAAATGGCGCCACCGTCGGCGAGCACGTGATGAAAGGTGTCGTGCACGAGCTTGTACCTGTGGCTGGCGCCAAGCGCGTTGATCTCCGACACGAGCTCGGATTTGCTTCGCAGCGACGAGCGACGGAAGCCTAACGGCTCCACCAACGCCGTCATGTCAGCGTCCTCCAAGAGCGGCAAAATCTCGCGCAGCGCTTCAGCAAGGTGCGCCTTGCGTTCCACTTCGTTGGTATCCAGGCCCTCATTGCGGGGGATAAGGCTGATGGTTTCGGCGCCCGCCGCCTTGGCGACAGCGATAAGTTCCTGCACTTCACTTTTGATCGCCGGCGACCAGATGTTGAACGGATAGACCTGGGAAAGACCGACAAGACGCAGTCCCTCGTTTTGGGCGATCCGCCCTGCCTCCGCCGGAACCAGTCCATCGAAAAGCGGCCGCTTCAAATCGTTGCGGACTTCGACACCGACGCAATTCAGCGATCGAGCCAGCGCCAGGAAATCCCGGTAACTGAGATTAGGTGTCGTCATTTGGTTCAGCGCCCATTCCATAGATAGTCTCCTCTCCCATCACACGGGCGGAACCGAACCGCCCTCCCAACTGGCTATGGACTGTCAAATGACAAATTCACTATGCCAGAACAATGGCCGCTCGCGGGAATACGTCTTCTGTGAGGTAGAGGTTACGCCGTCGTGAGGTTTTCGCCTCACAGACTACACTGAAGGCGGAAGATAGATTTGGGGCTCCAGGAAGCGTTGACCGAGCTGTTGTGTCTGGCCGTTCATGACAGATCGAACCATCAGTTCTATCGTCTCGCGGCACAAAGCCGCCAATGGGGTACTGATGACCATTGTGGCGTAGCCGTCCGACAGCGCTGCACGGCTCACCGTCGTAATTTCGTTTACAACCAGCGCGACCTCGCCGGGCTCACGCATTTCGCGCAGTGCCGCGATCGCACCCTCCATGCCGCCTCCGGCAACGCAGATGCCCGCCAGGTCGGGATAGCGTTCAAGAAGGGCGAGGGTCGTCTCGTAGGTAAGCTGGCGAGTTTCTAGGTTGATGACGGAATCCAGCAGAGCCAAGTCTGTACCGGATTGCCTAAACTGAGATCGAAATCCTGTCTCCCGCAACTCGTGACCGACCCAACGGTTGCTACCCATAAACAAGGCTACCTTCCCGGGGCCCTGGGCCGCCGTCGAAATCATCCATCCGGCAATCTTCCCTGCTTTGAGGTTATCCAGTCCGATGTAGTGCTCCCGTGCGCCCGGGGCGAAGTCGTTGAGCAGTGCGAAAACAGGCTTGCCCCTTCGCCGCAAGGTCTCGGTGGCTGCCGTGACCGCGTGATGATTCACGGCAGTGCAGGCTATCGCATCGGTGTGCTCTCCGATCGCGAGCATTGCTTCCGCCATGTCGGAGGGCGACTGCGATGATACGAAACGGACGAGCGGCGTCGCTCGCACATCCTCCCGTGCCATCGCAGCCGCTTCGAGTTCGTTTTTGAAATTCTGGTAGAACTCCTGCTTCTCCTTGATCAGGACAAACCCAAGTCTCACACGGGTGAGCTTGATCGCCAGCTGCTGATCAATGAGATTGGCGCCGTAGTAACCCAGCCTGTGTGCCGCTTCGGCAACTTTGCTGGCGGTCTCGGCACGGACATGACCACGCTTGTGCACAACACGGTCAACGGTCGCCTTGCTGAGGCCAGCCTCTTCAGCGATATCTTCAATTCTCACCCGCCTCATGATGTTCACCTCGTCAACGCGGAAGCACGTTTTTTGAGGTCTTGAGGTGATTGCGTCAACTGGGTTCCTGCAGACAGGCGTGGCTTCAGGCCTCGCGAGAATGAGCGCGAACAGTCAGACAGCGTTCTGGAGCGGGCGCGATGAGGAGATTTGGTGGCTTGGCAATTAACGTCTGCTGCGCTCAACGCCAGACGACCTTGCCCTGCGCTTGCGACGAGCGCCTAATGATCACAGAAGGGAGAATGACCTCGACAGCTCTCCAGTAAACCGCGCTAACGGAAACGGGGCGCCACCTGGCCGGCGGCGCGGTGCGCGGCAATCACGGTGTTGGCCATCAGCATGGCGATGGTCATCGGACCGACGCCACCCGGAACAGGCGTAATGACATCCGCGACCTCGGCCGCCTCGGCGAAGGCGACATCGCCCACGAGGCGCGTCTTGCCTTCACCCTTTTCGGGCGCTGCGATACGGTTGATGCCGACGTCGATGACGGTGGCGCCGCGTTTGACCCAATCGGCCTTGACCATCTCGGGACGGCCGACGGCGGCAACCAGGATATCGGCGTTGCGGCAAACTTCAGGGAGATCCTTGGTTCGCGAATGCGCGATGGTCACTGTGGCGTTGGCGTTGAGCAGCAACTGCGCCATCGGCTTGCCGAACAGATTGGAACGGCCGACAACGACGGCATTGAGGCCGGAGAGATCCTCGCCGTGGGTGCGGCGCACGAAGACCATGGCGCCGGCGGGCGTGCAGGAGACGAGGCCGGTTTCGAGATCGCCGACCGCCAGCTTGCCGGCGTTGACGACATGAAGGCCATCGACATCCTTCTCGGGCAGGATCGACTGGATGATCGGGTCGGAATTCAGGTGCCTGGGCAGCGGCAGCTGCACGAGGATGCCGTGGACCGTGTCATCGGCATTCAGTGAGGCTACCAGCGCGGCCAGTTCTTCCTGCGTCGTCTCGACGGGGAGCGTGTGCTGCACGGACTTGAAGCCGCATTCCTTGGCCATCTTGCTCTTGGAGCCCACATAGGCGTGGCTTGCCGGATCGTCGCCGACGATGATGACCGCGAGCCCAGCCTGAACGCCGCTCTGCTTGTCCAATGCCGAGGTCGCTGCCTTCACCGTGTCGATGACCGAAGCTGCAACCTGTTTGCCGTCGATTACTGTCGCCATCGTTCACCCCATGCGCTCGGAGGCATAGCTTCCCGGGCTCGCCGGGAAGACCACGGTGCGGTTGCCGTTCAGGAACACGCGGTGGTGGATGTGGGCGTGGATGGCGCGGGCGAGAACCTGGCTCTCGACATCGCGGCCGATCGAGACGTAATCGTCGGCCGACTGCGCATGGGTGATGCGCGCCGTGTCCTGCTCGATAATCGGGCCTTCGTCGAGGTCGGCGGTGACGTAGTGCGCGGTGGCGCCGATCAGCTTCACGCCGCGCTCATAGGCCTGCTTATAGGGGTTGGCGCCCTTGAAAGACGGCAGGAAGGAGTGGTGGATGTTGATGATGCGGCCGGACATCTTCTTGCACATGGCATCGGAGAGCACCTGCATGTAGCGGGCGAGCACGATCAGCTCCGTACCGGTCGATTCGACGATCTGCATGATCTGCGCTTCGGCCTGCGGCTTGTTTTCCTTCGTCACCTTGATGTGGTGGAAGGGAATGTCGTGGTTGACCACGACCTTCTGATAGTCGAAGTGGTTGGAGACGACGCCGACGATATCGATCGGCAGCGCGCCGATCTTCCAGCGGTAGAGCAGGTCGTTCAGGCAATGGCCGAAGCGCGAGACCATCAACAGCACCTTCATGCGCTGGTCGCCGTCGTGGATTTCCGCGGTCATCTCGAATTTCTCGGCGATCGGCTGGAAGCCTTCGCGGATCGCGGCCAGTGTCGCACCTTCTTCGGAGATGAAGCTGACGCGGGTGAAGAACATGCCTGTCGACAGGTCATCGAACTGCGAGCTGTCGATGATGTTGCAGCCTTTATCGGCCAGATAGGTCGAAATCGCCGCCACGATGCCGCGTGTCGATTTGCAGGCTACCGTTAATACGTAAGTCGTCATTTTTATTCCCATGTCTCTGAACTGTAATAGAGAGCGATTTGACGGCGCTCAGTCTTCCGCCTTGACCAGATCCTTCTCAACATGGGCGCGAAAGGCTTTCAGCTCGTCCGTATCAATCGACACGAGGTGACGTTTGTCCGGGTATGCGCTGGACTGAACATCAGCCACGAACTCGCTGAAGGCAGCGACCCGCTCGCGCTGCAACCGATCATACTCGGACGCGAAGTCGCGATAGACCTTGGCATGGCGGGGATAGTGATCGCGGTTGGCACCGAGCACGTCGTCAGCAAATAGATACTGCGCATCGCAGCCGCTGCCCGCTCCCATCGATATCATCAGCATCGACGTGTTGTTACTGATGGCGGCGGCAACATCCCCCGGAACGACCTCAATTTCGACAGCGAAGGCACCGGCCTCTTCAAGCGCTTTCGTCTGCCGCCAAATTTCGATCGCGCTTAGCGCGGTTTTTCCCACTGCCCGGAACCCGCCGGTCCACGTCGCTTTCGACGGGATGAGCCCAACGTGACCGCAGACAGGAATGCCTTCCTCGCGCATGCGGCGGATGATCCGCGGGCTAGCGGCACAGTAGACCGCATCGCCACCGGCCTTCAGGGCGATGAATGCCTCACGCATATACTCCTCGGCCGACACGTAGTCGCCGTACTCGAGACCCGGGATCGCAAAAGGCGAAGGTGCGGCCTCGCGAAATGCCGGACCAAGAAGAGTTGGTGGTACAGAGACGATATCCACAGAGGCCTGCTGGGCGGCCTCAGCTTCATCTAGCGTCGTGACGCGCAGCATGGTGAGCTGACGTTTGCCCTTTAGCGACAGGAGATCGGCTACGGTCGGCCGGCCGTGTTTCTTCATCGGATTGTCCTTTTCCAGAATCGATTGCGGCTCACGCGGCCAGCAGGGATCTGAGTTTGACGCCAGCGCTGACGAGCGCTTGCGGATCGGGATGCGAGCGGGCAGCGATCAGCATCTCGGCAAGGCGGATGTCACGCGCCACCGCGTTTCCCGGCCCGATCCCGCTTGCGGCGATCAGCCTTCCGGCCTGATCGAGGTGAAAGAGAATGAAGGCCCCTTCCCCAATGTCTCGGCGCAGGTGCTGGACCGCGCCTTCCGCAAGGCCGGCGATCTGAAGCGTCATGTCGTACTGGTCCGACCAGAACCAGGGCACGGCGGAGATTGTCTCGCCGCCTCCCATCATGTTGACCGCCGCCATCACGCCCTGCTCCTGCGCATTGCGCCAGGATTCGAGACGCACTCGCTTGCCCCCATAAAGATCGAGCGGGAACGAGCAGCAATCGCCGGCAGCATACACATCGGGCGCGGACGTCCGCAGTTCTTCATCGACAGCAATGCCGTTGTCGATCGCAAGTCCAGCCTGCTCCGCCAGCGCTGTGTTAGGTACCGCACCGATCCCGATCAGGACGAGGTCCGCCTGGATGACGTCGCCACTTTTGAGACGGACAAGCGCCTTGCCCGCATCCTCGGTGATCGCCTCGATCGTGACGCCGCAACGTACGTCCACGCCTTCAGCACTGTGGCGTGCCGTCACGGTCGCGGCGATATCTTCGGGCACGCCGCGCTTCAGCACGCGTTCAAGCCCTTCGATCACGGTGACCGTCGCTCCGAGCTTGCGGGCTGTCGCGGCCAGCTCGAGCCCGATGAAGCCACCACCGATAATGGCAATCTGCTTGCCCGGCTGCATGGCCGCGCGCAGTGCGACTGCATCACCATGGGTCCGCAGCAAACGGATATGCTGGCTCGTTACAGGCGCCCCCGGAAAGAGCCTCGGCCGGGCACCAGTTGCAATAAGCAGCTTGTCATAGGTAAGCACTCGCGCATCGGACAATGTCAGCTGCCTCGCCCCGACATCGAGCCCTTCGACCGCGACGCCGATAAGCAATGCAATGCGCTCCTCGGCGTAGCGCTGCACGTCGGCGACATACTTTGGATGCTGGCCATCCCCGAGTGCTGCCTTGGACAGTGGCGGGCGCTCGTAAGGAGCATGCGGCTCGTTACCGATCAGCGTGATGTCGCCGTCAAAACCCTTTTCCCGCAGCGTCCATGCTGCTCGAGCGCCGCATTCTCCGGCGCCAACAATCACGAAATGGGACATCATCGCCCCTCAAATCGAGATGAAGACGGAATCGCCTTCGACCTTGACCGGATAGGTCTTCAGATTAACGCAGACGGGCGCGCCTTTCGCTTCGCCAGTCTTGTAGTTGAAGCGACCATTATGTTTCGGACATTCGATGATCTCGTCCATCACCAGCCCGTCGGCGAGATGAATTTTTTCATGGGTACACAGGCCGTCGGTTGCAAAGAACTCGTCGTCAGGGCTCCGATACACCGCAAAGGTTCTGCCGGCGTGGTCGAAGCGAAGCACGTCCTCCTCGTCGATATCGTCCTTGGCGCAGACTTCGATCCAGGTCTCACTCATGATTTTTCCTCCCATGTAGACTGATTACTGTGCGGCCGGGGCAAGCTCGGCGTGAAACTCCTCGCGATAGGGCCGCGCGCTGTCCGGCAGCTCGCGCTTCAGGAAATAGTCCTCGTTCCGCAACTGACGCAGGAACGCCGGGATCATTTCGCGATAGCCGGACCACATCGACGGGTTTGGCGCCGGCAGATCATGCTTGATCATTGCGTGGAGGCGGGGAAGCGCGTGATAGGGCACCATCGGAAACATATGGTGCTCGACGTGGTAGTTCATATTCCAGTAAATGAAACGGCTGATCGGGTTCATGTAGACAGAACGACTGTTCAGCCGGTGGTCGATGACATTGTCGGCAAGACCGCCGTGCTGCAAAAGCCCCGTCATGACGTGGTGCCAGGCGCCATAGAGCCTTGGAAGGCCGATCAGAACCAGCGGCAACCAGGAGCCCATGATCAGCGCGGTCGCGATCGTCGCAAGGTAAATGACGAGCCAGATGCGGGCGATGCGGATTGCGCGGGGTTGCTCGGATTCAGGTACGAAGGTCTTTTCCTCGGCACTGATGATGCCGGCTGCGTTGCGCAGCATGTCGATCATCGCGTGATAGGCGTCGAGCAGGCCGAAGGCATTGAGAAGGAGCCGAAAAAGGTCCGGTGGCCGCATGACGGCAATCTCGGGATCGCGACCGACGATAACCGTATCGGTGTGATGGCGAGTATGGCTCCAGCGCCATGTTACCGGGTTACGCATGATCATGAAGCAGGCGATCTCGTAGACCACGTCGTTCATCCAGCGCGTTTTGAAGGCGGTACCATGGCCGCATTCGTGCCAGCGGCTGTCGGATGCCGAGCCGTAGAGTACGCCGTAGGCGAGGAAGAACGGTACTGCGAGCCAGGATCCCCAGAAGTAAGTCCCGAGCCCGCCAAGAATGACCATGCTGCCCAGCCAGATGACCGTGTCGCGAATTGCCGGCATGTCGGAACGCTGCATTAGCGCTTTCATATCCTTGCGCGGCACATCAGTGTGATACCACTGCGCGGCAGCGAGTCCGGTTTCAACTGCCGTACGGGCACTTTGCCCAAGCAGGCTGTAATCGCGCTTCGGCACGTTCGTCGTCATTTCCGCCTCCCAATCCGGCCTCCAACCGCCGATGACATTTAAGATAGATTGACTTACCCAACCGCTCAATGCAGCCTTGCTATTATCTATCAAAACATATCATAAAGATGGGCGAAGGAATGACAAATTACCTCAGGAGCAAGCGATGGGTCGCCCAACAATCGCAGATCTAGCCCGGGTTTCCGGCGTCAGTGTCGCAACGGTCGACCGCGTATTGAATGGTCGTCACGCTGTCCGCGAGGAGACCGCAAGACGGGTTTATGATGCCGCCCAGGAAATCGGCTATCATGCTGTGGGATTGATCCGAAAAAGAGTCTTCGAAGATCTGCCCCGACACCGGCTGGGCTTCCTTTTGCAAAAGCCAATGCAACCCTTTTATCAGAACTTCGCGAAGGAGATCGAAGTTGCCGCGCGCTCAGTGACGACTGCACGCATTCAAGCCGAAGTGGACTTCGTTCAAGCCAGCACTCCTGCGGCCATTACCGAGAAGTTGAAAGCGCTGGCGGCGCGAAACCAAGCAGTCGCGGTCGTTGGCCCCGACTATCCGGCTGTTTCCACAGTTGTCGAGGAACTGAAAGACAAGGGAATTCCGGTCTTCGCCCTTTTGTCCGATTTCGCCGCCGGCGTGCGTGATGGTTATATCGGCGTTGATAACCGCAAAGTCGGGCGGACGGCAGCCTGGGCGGTCGCAAAGACGGCGGCGCAAGCGGGAAAGGTTGCGCTGTTCGTCGGCAGTCATCGGTTTCACGGGCATGAGCTGCGCGAGGTCGGCTTCCGTTCCTATATGCGCGAAAACGCGCCCGAGTTCGAGGTGCTCGACACGCTCGTCAATCTCGACGCGGCCGATATCACTCATGAGGCAACAGTTGATCTGTTGCATCGGCATCCCGATCTGGTCGGCCTCTACGCGTGCGGCGGCGGTATGGAGGGCGCTATTGAAGCAGTACGGGAAGAAGGTTTCAGCGGAAAATTAGTGCTCGTTGTCAATGAGTTGACGCCCGACAGCAAGGCTGGACTTGCCGATGGCACGGTTGCCATGGCGATCGGCACTCCACTTCCTGCGATGTGCGCGGCGGTCATGCGTCTTATGACCGCCGCCATCGGTGATCGTGACGCTGCCGTTCCCGACCAGGTTTTTCTGCCCTTCGATATTCATATTCCTGAGAATATCTAGCTCGGGGCTCCATCACCCCAGAGCCTTCACTCAGGCGATCTCGATCCAGCGGCGCTGGTGATAGGACTCTGCCATGGCGTGAACAGACTTTTCTATCCTAAGACCGTCTTCGAATGTGACGATCACCGACGGCTCACCGGAAATCGCACGAATGAGTTCGCGGCATTCGATGATCTTCAGATCGTTGAAGCCAAGGCCGTGACCCGGCGCGGGAATGAAGCGGTCATAGGGATGGTGGGCGGGCGCGGCCAGTATCTTGCGGAAGCCCTGCTCGCTGCCGCGGCCATCGGCCTGGTAAAGCTCGAATTCGTTCATGCGCTCCTGGTCGAAGGTTATCGCGCCTTTCGAGCCGAATATCTGCAACGCGATTCTTCCCTTTCGACCCCAGGCGGCGCGGTTGGCCATCAACACGGCGGAAATGCCGCCGCCAAGACGCATCAGCACATTGGCCGCGTCGTGATTCTCGACCGGGCGCCGACCACCGTCCTTGATGGGGCGATCGGCATAGGGCTTGACCATGTCGGTCACCACGGCCTCGACATGGCCGAAGAGATACCAGAGCAACGACAGTGGGTGCACGGCGAAATCGTCGAGCGCGCCGTAGCCGGCTGACAATTCACTCTTCCAATAGAAGAGCGCGTCCGGATCGGCCATGAAGTCCTCGTCCATCTCGACGCGGATGTGATTGACCTGCCCGATGGCGCCCTCGCCGATCAGCGCCTTAATGTGGCGGATAACAGGGTTCTGGATATAGTTATAGCCGAGAACGGCCACCTTGCCGGAGCGCCTTGCGGCATCCAGCATGCGCTCGGCATCAGAAAAGGCGGGCGCCATCGGCTTCTCGCACCAGACGTGCTTGCCCGCTTCAAGCGCCGCTATCGCCATCTCGGGATGAAACTGGTTCGGCGTGGTGACGGAGACGACATCCACATCAGGGTCGGCGATCAGTTGGCGCCAGTCGGCGGTCGACTTTTCAAAGCCGAACTCAGAGGCGCGCGCATCGGCCAGATCCTTGTTCGCCTCGGCTAGATGCACGAGGCGCGGACGCTCGACATCGCCGAAGACGGTCTTGACCGCATTCCATGCAAGCGCGTGGCACTTGCCCATATAGCCCGTGCCGATCAAGCCAACGCCCAACGATTTCATTTGCGCTCCGTGTGTTGTGTTTGAGAATTTTGGTAATCGGATCGCAATCCGAAAGGCAGTCAGCATCCATGCGATGGATCGGCGCGAGACGCCGCATGTGGTTAAGTCCCTCAGGAAGAACCAGCGCGCGCCGCCGAACTGGCTAATACATGCTGCCTGAAGAAGCGCCGAAACTCGCTGAAATTTGTGAAACCGAGGGCGTTGGCCGTTCGAAACACTGTGGAGGGCGCCACGGAACATGCCGAAGAAATCGATTGAGCCGTCCCGAAGGCAATGAGAGCAGGCTTCTCTAATGCGAAGCGCGCAACGCGCTCCGATTGTTCCGGAAACTCGCAAGCCCGCGCGGCGATCATGTTCTTAAGTTCCTGGAGATCTTTTGGTTCGCTTGCTGAAAGACGGTGTTTCATGGCGGTTTCCTTAGGGCTTCAGTGCACTAGACCGATCTTTCGTGGCGTATGACGAGGCGCGGCCGCCAGTTTTTGTTCGAACGCGTTTCAGCTGCTTGAAATACGTCGTGCGGGGAATGCCCCCGCACGACCAGCGCCTTGGGCTACGCTCGGTTACTCAATGGCTTGTCCGCACAAGCACTTTCTCGTTCAATGTTTCGCTCGCTTCTTCTGCCGATACACGTCGATGACAACAGCAGCGACGATGATGAGGCCCTTCACGATTTCCTGGTAGTAGGCATCCACCCTGAGGAAGGTAAATCCAGAGGTCATGACGCCGAGGATGATGGTGCCGATGACAGTGCCGGTAATGCGGCCAACACCGCCGGTCAGAGAGGTGCCACCAATAACCGTGGCCGCAATCGCGTCGAGTTCGTACATCACGCCCATACCTGCCTGCGCTGTTTGGGCTCGAGCAGCAGTGACCACGCCGGCAAGGCCAGCCAGCAAGCCAGCGATTGCATAGACTTTGATCAGATGGGCTTCGATGTTGATGCCCGACACTCGCGCGGCCTGAACGTTCGCACCAATCGCATAGGTGAACTTGCCGTACCGGGTATAGCGAAGTGCAATGTGAAAGATCAGTGCAACAACGAGGAAGACTACGACGGGCCATATCCCAGTGCCAATGAAGTTGAACTGGTCCGTGAGGCCCGAAACCGGCTGGCCCTTTGTGTACCACTTGGAAATGCCGCGCGCTGAGACCATCATGCCGAGTGTGGCGATGAAGGGTGGGATCTTGGTCTTGGCAATCAGCTGGCCGTTGATATAGCCGGCGGCGAGACCAATAAGTAGGCCGACGCCGATGGGAATGAAGAAGGGCAAGTCAGTTAGGCTTGGATAAAGAGCTCGCGACCATGTCGAGGCCTGCGCGAAACTCGCGGCGATCATTGCCGTCATGCCGACGACAGATCCCGAGGAGAGATCGATGCCCCCAGTAATGATGACCTGTGTGACGCCGACTGCGATGATGCCGATGACGGACACCTGCAGGATCATGATCGTCAGGCGTTGCGAATTGAACAGGAAGCTCTGGCCAACGAAGATCCAGCCCAGAACCTCGTACACGAGCGCGATGCCGATGAGGACGAGGAAGATGCTCAGCTCCGGCGGTACGCGACGGCGCCTGGGGCTCTTCAAAAGCGGGCCGGCGGCCTCTGCTGTATTGTTTGTCATGGAATCCTCCCTTAGATAATCGAAGATCGCGCGCGGCTATTGCGCGGCGAGTTCCATCACCTTGATCTGCGTTGCTTCGTCTCGATTGAGAAAACCGGTCACCCGTCCCTCGTGCATCACCATGATGCGGTCGCTCATGCCCAGCACCTCTGGCATCTCCGACGAGATCATGATCACCGCCACGCCGTTGCGGGCCATCTCGGTGACCAGGCGGTGGATTTCCGCCTTGGCGCCCACGTCGATGCCGCGGGTCGGCTCGTCGAGAATGAGGATCTTCGGGTTGGTGAGCATCCAGCGGCCGATCAGGGCCTTCTGCTGATTGCCGCCGGACAGGTTCTCGATGCGCTCGAAGAGATTGGGCGTCTTTACGCGCAGCTGGCGCGCCATGGTCTCGCAGGCTTCTTCGATCTTGCTCTCCTGAACGAAGCCGCCCTTGACGAACTTGTCCTGAAGAACAGCAATCTGCATGTTCTCCAGAATGTTGAGAACGAGAAGACAGCCCGTATCCTTGCGGTCCTCGGTGAGAAAGGCCATGCGGTGCTTGATCGCCACCGTCGGCGAGGTGATGTCCACCCTTTCGCCGAAAAGCTCGATCGTGCCGGTCTTGGCCGGCGTCACGCCGAAGATCGTCTCTGCGACATTCGATCGGCCGGAGCCGACCAGGCCAGCCACGCCCAGAATCTCACCTGCGCGCACGTCGAAGGAGACCTCGCGGAAGAACCGTCCATCGCTCAGATCCTTCACGGAAAGGACAACGTTGCCGATCGGAACCTCTTCCTTGGGGAACATCTGGGTGATCTCGCGGCCGACCATCATCCGGATGATGTCGTCGCGTGTTACGTCCGTCGACGCGTGGGTACCAATGTATTTGCCATCTCGGAACACGGAGAACTCGTCGGCGATCTCGAACAACTCGTTCATCTTATGCGTGATGTAGACAATACCGATCCCCTGCGCCTTCAGGTCGCGGATGATGCGGAACAGGTGGGCGACCTCCCGCTCGGTAAGCGCCGACGTCGGCTCGTCCATGATGAGCACGTCGGATTTGTAAGAAACCGCCTTGGCGATCTCGACCATCTGGCGGCTGGCCACTGAAAGCTCACGGATCTGGATCTCGGGATCGATCGCTATATTCAGTCGGTTCAACAGTTCTTCGGTCATCTGGCGCATCGCGCCGTGATCGACAAAGCCGAAGCGGTTCTTTGGTTCGCGGCGGATCCAGATGTTTTCGGCCACCGTCATGTAGGGCATCAGGTTGAGCTCCTGATGGATCATGGCGATGCCGTTCTCCAGAGCATCAAGCGGCGAGCCGAGTTGTATCTCAACGCCCTTCAGACATACCTGGCCCCTGTCCGGCGTATAGATGCCGGCCAGGATCTTCATCAAGGTCGACTTGCCCGCGCCATTTTCGCCCATCAGGGCGTGAACCGTGCCGCGCCGTAGACGAAACTGTACGTCATCGAGTGCCACGACGCCCGGAAATTCCTTGCGGACACCTTCTGCACTCAAAAGAAACTCGGCGTTCGGTACTGCTCCGCTGGCGCGCACAGCCGCCATCGTGGATGGACTAACCACCATATCAAATCCTCCCTGATCCCACTGCGGTAGATGTGTGCGGGGATGCCCCGCACACAGGCAACAGCATCAGTTCTTGGAAGCGAAGTCCTTGACGTTTTCGGGCGTGACTAGCTGGAAGGGAATGTAGACCTTCTTGTCGACCTTTTCACCCTTGGCAAGCTTCAGCGCGGCGTCGATCGAGCCTTTGCCCTGACCGGCAGCGTCCTGGAATACCGTCACGTCGAGATCACCCGCCTGCATGGAAGCCAGAGCGTCCTGCGTAGCGTCGATGCCGCCGACAACAACCTTCTTCATGTCCTTGCCAGCTGCCTTCAGCGCCTGGATGGCGCCGATCGCCATTTCGTCGTTGTTGGAGATGACAGCATCGAATTCGACACCACTCGACAGCCAGTTGGTCATCAGGTCGGAACCCTGGGTGCGATCCCAGTTGGCGGTCTGCTCTTCGACGATTTCAATGCCCTTGCACTCGTCAGTCTTGATGACGTCATGGATGTCCTGGGTACGCATGCGAGCGGCCTGGTTGGAGAGCTCGCCCATGATAACAACGGCCTTGCCTTTGCCACCGAGAATGCGGCAGATTTCCTTGGTCTGCAGCGTGCCGGATTCCTGCTCGTTCGACGCGACAAATGCCTGCTTGTCCGGCAGAGTGTCGACGTTGACAGGCTGGCGATTGACGTAAACGAGCGGGATGCCAGCGTCGGCGGCAAGTTTCGACATGGCGGCCGTCGCATCGGTATCGACGGGATTGACGACGATCGCATCAACCTTCGAAGCGATGAAGTTTTGGATCTGGCTCTGCTGCTTCGAAACGTCGTTTTGCGCGTCTTCAACCTGCAGCGTGACGCCATTGAGCGTTTTGGCGTAGTCGCTCATGCCGTTGCGCAGAACTGTCAGGAAGTTGTCGTCGAACTTGGCGATCGATACGCCGACGGTTTCGGCGTGTGCTGCCGTCGACAAGGCGAGCATCATCGTTGCGCCCAAGATAAGCTTTTTCATGTTTTCTCCTCCATAAAACGGTGTCCGGCCGCACCCTCCTCACGCCGGAACTCCTGGCTCCCACCAGGAAGTCGATCGATCGGCCATCGTTAATGAAACAAATAGACCGAAATCTTGCATCGATGAAATATTCATTCCATTATTTTTGAGCGAGGTCAAGACGTTTGTATTAGGCTTCGATAAAGGTTCGGCATTGGTCGAGGCGGCAGCAATTCCGAGCAAAGCGAGCGGTTCGTCCAGTATTTGCGAATGGACACTCAGAACGGACGTTCCAACTCGTCAGCCACATCAGTGGACACTCAAGTTAAGTCGGTGACGGTCGCTGATTTCAGCCGTTTTCTGGGAAGGATCGCGTTCACACAGCACCACATCGGAGGATCCGAAGGTGGTTCGGTCATCGCTTCAGAAGACGTTCTGTCGTGCCCTCAGAAACACTGACCGTCTGGCTAATATCTCACGCATCCATCATCCCTTCATTCATAATGAAAGAGTTCCGATGTGCTCTCGTAAATTCTTGTTGCGTCGTCTTGTCGCGTTGGATGCCACAGCATAGGAAACGGATGGGAGGCACGAGGTGAAGATGTTGCAGAACATTCAATGTCGTTGCGATCGACCGCGGCCCCTGGACCGATCCGTCCACCCACACCCCACCTGCCGTCGACGCCGACGAGCTGCGCTGGGCAAGCCGCAAGGAATTGCTGGGCAAGCCGCGTGATCTCACCACTGTTTGATCCCAGATTTTAATGGGGCATCCTTGTCTTCCGAATCAAGGGAAGCACTATGGGCCAGGTTCTTCATGGGAGCGCCACGACGACGGAGGCAGTCCGTCGAGCGATACAGCATAGTCAAGAGAGCCTGAGGACGCGTTCGAAGCGTTATGGGATCAATCAGAAGACCGCTGCCAAATGGAGGAAGCGAACTTCAATCGTGGATATTCCGACCGGCCGGAAAGAGCCAAGGTCAACGGTACTCTCCGTCGAGGAGGAGGCCGCTATCGTTGCCTTTCGCCGGTATACGCTGCTGTCGCTTGATGAATGCCTCTATGTGCTGCAACCGACGATCCCGCATCTCCTGATGACTGTGAGCTACCATCGCCAGGGAAGATGAAGTCTTCGCGCCAGCGATAGTGTTGAGGTTCTGGGGAGATAAGGATTTGGTTGCGGGGGCAGGATTTGAACCTGCGGCCTTCAGG
>NZ_JAGHMH010000026.1 GCF_017741935.1 Rhizobium sp. 16-449-1b
CCCCTCTGCGAGGGCCGTGTCGACGCAGAAGCGAGAACTCTCGATCATCGCGGCATGACCGATAAGTTGACCGTCGGGGAGAAGCGACGGGAAAACATCGGCCACCATTGTCGGACCAAGCGTAGGAAGGAGCCTCGCGCACCCCGCCAGTTGGCCCGTCTCAGCGATGGCGAGAATATAGGTCGGCCGAAGCGCGTCGAAACCATCCGACTCGCACCCAGCCGATACATCGACTTCCCAACCCAGGCGATCGGAAAAGACCCGCGCACGAAGCTGGTAGTGGATGTGGAGGAGGTGTGCCTCTTGAATCGTCCGTGGCATTGAGAGCGCGAGAATCTGCATGATTTTCTCCGTCGTTGTTGGTTGGCGGGAATTCAGCACAGATCTGGATGGGTTGGCAGTTGTAGGATCCTACAAGGCGCACTCACGTGAGTCGGCCAGGACAAGTGATAAAGAGCGATCGAGGGCGGCCTTGTGTGCCCACATAAAAGCGGGCGAGTTGTAGGATTCACAGTAAAACAGAGCATGAACGCGGTAGGCCATGCCGCTTGCTAAACACATGAAAACGCAACAAAAAGAATTTTGAAACGTGCAGCACGTCGATTTCGCGTTAACCCTTTGTTAACCTTAAATCTCTTGCGGCTATGTGAGAATCGGGAGATAGTTGCGAAAATTATGGCTGTAGGGCCATTTTTTCGAAAGTTTAGCCTCCCAGGAAATAGTTTGCAAAATGAGCCATCAGCAGCCCAACCGGTTTGATATCGAGATTGCCCAGCAAGGGGCGAAGATCTCAAATGCGTTGCATATGCTGCGCAGTCAACAATATCCGCCAGATGCTCGCAAGGGATTGCGCAAGTTTCAACTGGGAGAGGTCGCTGACTTCATCGGGGTCACCCAAAGTCATCTTCGACAAATTCATGCGGAAGGTAAGGGCCCCGAGATAGAATCGGTCAGTGGACGGCGCTACTACACGGCTGATCAGATGTTGGAGCTTCGCGACTATCTTGAAGCCAATAAAAAATCCGACAAGCGATATTACGTTCCCCGGCGTCGTGAAGGCGAGCCGATGCAGGTCGTGTCGGTTGTGAATTTCAAGGGCGGAAGCGGAAAGACCACGACCGCTGCGCACCTTGCACAATATCTCGCCCTCACCGGCCATCGCGTACTTGCGGTCGATCTCGATCCACAGGCATCGCTGACGTCCCTGTTCGGAATTCAGCCTGAACTTGATGATACCGCATCTCTGTACGAGGCGCTTCGTTTCGATGACGAGCGGAAATTCATCTCGGAGGTTATACAGCCAACCAACATTCCGGGCCTTGATGTAGTTCCGGCAAATCTGGTCCTGCAGGAATACGAGTATGACGTGCCCCTGGCAATCTCCTCCAAGAAGGGAGAGGACGGGCGGCTATTCTACATGCGTATCTTCAATGCGCTGAAACAGGTGGACGGCAGGTACGATGTGGTTGTCATCGATTGCCCGCCACAGCTGGGATACCTGACGATCACCGCGCTTATGGCTTCGACAGGCATTCTGATCACTATCCATCCTCAGATGCTGGATATCATGTCGATGAGCCAGTTCCTGATGATGTTGGGGGGCATAATGGGTCCGGTCGCAGAGGCTGGCGCCGAAATGCGTGTCGAATGGTTCCGCTATCTCGTCACGCGCTTCGAGCCGACGGACATCCCGCAGGCGCAGATGGTCGGGTTTATGCAATCAATGTTCGCTCAGCAAATGTTGCGAAATCACGTTCTAAAGTCGACGGCCATTTCTGATGCTTCGATAAAAAAGCAGACTTTGTACGAGGTCGAGCGAGGCGATTTCGTCCGTTCTACCTATGACCGGGCAATGGAAAGCCTAAATGCAGCCAACGGCGAAATCATGGAACTAATCCACGGCGCATGGGGGCGGAAATGACTCGTTTGTCAGCCGTTTTTTCGCGGGGATTAATAAAGTATATCAACCATTTGGCGACGTTCAAAGCGAATTTGGAGGCCTGCTATGGCGCGTGAAAATCCTTTTGCGAAACTGGACATAGCTTCCATCGCGTCTAACCAGACACCGACAAAGCCTGGCTACGGCATGACGGGGGCAGCTAAGACTGTCGTTCGGTCCATTGAGGATCTGGCGGAGAACACCAAGAAGCTGATGGAAGGCGAGGTGATCGTGGATCTGGATCCGCGTTTGATTGACGTTTCCTTTGTCGCCGATCGCCTTTCCGACGATGGCGAAGAGTACCAGGAACTTAAGCAGGCGATCAAGGAGTCCAGCCAGACGACGCCCATTCTGGTTCGACCCAGTTCGTCGGATAGTCAACGCTTCATGGTCGTCTTCGGTCACCGCCGTCTCAAAGTCGCCAAAGAGCTTGGAATTCCGGTCAAGGCAGTTGTCAAAAAACTGGACGACATCACGTCCGCGATCGCCCAGGGGCAGGAAAATTCCGCACGCTCCAACCTGTCGTTCATAGAGCGCGCGTACTTCGCACAGAACCTACTTGCGTCTGGAATGATGAAGGATGTGGTCCGGTCGTCGCTCGCGATCGATGAGGCGATGCTTTCGAAAATGCTCGGTGTCGTGGAGGCCGTCCCGGCGTCGATCCTCAAAGTGCTCGGGGCCTCCAAGAAGATCGGGCGCGACCGGTGGCTTAGCCTCCGTCAATTGCTTCTTGCTCCTGCCCTCCTGAAGGTTGCTACGGAGTATGTCGAAACGGCAGGCTTCGTTGAGCTGACTGAAGACAAGCGGTTCGATGAGCTCCATGACTACCTGAAGCGCTACAAGGCCAAATCGGCTGCAAAGAAGCCCAAGGCCAGTGTGTCCGGGAGGGATTGGACTTCGAGCGATACGTCACTGAATTTCGTGATGAATGCCAAATCGAAGAAGGTTGCGATCGAGCTTTCGAATGTCGAAGCGAAGCCCTTCAGCGAGTGGCTATCAGCTCACATGGATCGTTTGTACGACGAGTACAGAGGATCGAAGCAGGAAAACAACGGAGACTAAACCGCAAAAGAAAAAGGCCCCCAAACGGTAAACCGTGGAAGCCTCTCTCGTATCTCTCGCAGGATTGAGAATCGCATTTCCCGGAATCACAGTCAAGAGTCTTGGCACCGATTTGGTGAGCGGATTTCTTTTGCCTAGCGGAAGGTGAGAGAGAAATGCAGACGGGACAGGTAACGACGCCCTTTGGGCGGCGGCCGACGACGCTTGCCTTGGTGAAAGGGCAATTGGCGGTCGCGGCATCAACACCAGGCACGCGTGTAGAAAAATGGAAAGTATTTCGCGATGTGTGCGAGACGAGGGAGCGCTTCGGTTTGCAAGACAGAGCGCTTGCCGTTCTCGATGCCCTTTTAACCTTCTACCCCGACGCAGAGCTCCACGCTGAAAACGGGCTCGTTGTATTTCCATCCAATGCGCAGCTATCCGTTCGCGCTCATGGGATTACGGAAAGTACACTGCGCCGCCAGCTCGGCGCACTCGTCGATGCGGGACTTATCCAGCGTCGTGATAGTCCGAATGGGAAGCGATACGCACATCGCAGTCGAGACGGTGAAATCGAGCAGGCTTACGGCTTCGATCTGAGCCCGCTGCTTGCGCGTGCCGCCGAGCTTGCCTTGCTGGCTCAGGACGTAGCCGCGGAGCGTATGCGCTTTCGCCGGGCGAAGGAAGCACTCACGATCTGCCGCCGAGATGTCCGCAAGCTGATTACAGCCGCCATTGAGGAAGGCGCTCCCGGCAATTGGGCACATGTTGAAACGATATATGTTGGTATTCTCGGGCGGCATCCTCGCTACCCGGACAGAAAGCAGGTCGAAGCAACACTCGATGAGATGAGACTCCTGCGGACAGAGGTCCTTAACCTTCTGGAAATGAGGTCAGAAACTGAAGATATGCACGGCAATGCCATGCTAAATGACCGCCACATACAGAATTCAAATACCGAATCTATCTATGAAGTTGAACCTCGCTCAGAAAACGCGCGGGGCGAAAGCGTGGCGGAAGAGCCGCACGCAAGGAGTGTGGCTCCCGGAAAGACAAAGGCAAAGCTCGAACAGATCAAGGCGTTCCCGCTGGGAATGGTCCTTCGAGCTTGCCCGCAGATTGCTGACTATGGGCCGGGGGGCGGCATTGCCCATTGGCGCGAGCTTATGACCGCGGCTGTGATGGTCCGCTCGATGTTGGGTGTCAGCCCGTCAGCCTATGAGGAGGCCTGCGATGCGATGGGGCCAGAAAATGCCGCAGTGGCGATGGCCTGCATTCTTGAGCGATCGAACTTTATCAATTCTGCCGGCGGCTATCTGCGGGATTTGACAAAGCGTTCGGCGCAGGGCGAGTTTTCCCTCGGGCCGATGCTATTTGCCCTTTTGAAGGTCAATAACGAAGACAAGCGAAACACTGCTTAGACGTGGCACCGCGGTAAACGTTACGAGCTTCGTCGAAACCGATTCTGCTTGAACCATGGGAACCAGGCATACTTGTCAGCCGTTTTTTTTCATGATTTCCTCTTCTGATACAATGAGTTATTAGCGGTGAAGAACAAATTTCCAGAGGGAACGGCGCGATGTGGAAGGCGAAGGAGAAGCAGCTGAGTGTCGAGCAGATCACTGGTCATGCTGCGAAGAGGCACCGGTTAATCGTCGGTCGAGCACCTGAAAGCACCGAAATGCTGTTCACGCCGGCCGAACTTTACGGTGCTATGGCGCAGTGCTCGAGCAGAGCGAAGATGGATCAGCATGCGGCGAGAGCTCAGGTTCAGATGTGCCGCCACCTCATCGCCAGGCACGTCGATGACAAGAATGATCGATTCGCTCTGTTGGATACTGCCCGGACCCTGAAGGACTATGTCGGAAAGGCCATGACCGGCCTCGTTGGTGATGGCATCGCCTATCTTCAGATGGTTCGAGATGGATACCGTTGGATAGATCATTTCGAAAACCACGCCGTCCATGGTAAGCCGCCAACCACCCGGTCGCCAGACTATGTCTTCAGCCGCACAGGAGATTTGTTCGTCGCCCTTACAGAGTCAAAAGCGACCAAGGGAGCTTCTAGGGCCGCTTTTACAAAAACTGTCAGAGACGGCTACCAAGAACAAGTCGAGCCTTATCTGGGCCGTAAGATTGGCACCTGGATCGCGTCTCATGGCTATGCCGTCGGCAGCTGGATGAAGTCGGTGAAGAAGGCCGAGATTTTCATCGACCACACAGTGAGTTCAGGTTCGTCATCCGGTAATGGCGACGACCCTTCAGAAAAGTCTGATCCGCGGAGCGTGCGGTTCGGCAGCTATTGCGGCGTCCTCACTCTCCTGTTCGGGCCTGATATCGGAGAGGCAGCGCGCGATCGCCGCTGGAGACCTTCCGAGCAGACCTTCACCACCGTTGACTGGCTCAACCGGACATGGATTGTTGGAGAAGACGCCGAGTGGGAGCCGTTGGTCGTCATTGGCGAAGAGCGCCCGATTTTCAAATCAGGACCGGTGCGATTTGTGAATGGTATGGCGCTGGATATGGAAGTTGCTCGGCGGGTCTTTGCTTTGATCGAGTCGAGCGAAGGGGATTTGGATCTCATAGGAGAGCTTCCGGAGTTCCCTGCGGATCTCGTCGAGACAGGTAAGCGTTCCGGTGGCGCAATCTTCCTAGATGGTTTTGCCGTTCTCGGCCGTGACGAAGATCTGAGCAAGTTTCAGAGGATATCGGTGAATCCCCCGGCGCAATCCTCCGCTGTGCTGACTGAGGCTGAAGTCGACATGACCGCCGCGATCACGACGGCACCTCATCGTGTGGAAAGACGACTGCTAACGGCCGGCGAATCTGGCGAGGGCAATCAAGGGGCGCTTGCGCTCATTTATGTCGCTGAAGGGTAGGACTGCCGCGCTGCCACCGTCCACACCCTCAATCAGGCTCAAACAGCGAGAATAATCATGATGAAGCGACCCACGCTATTTCTGTCGTCGACCGTGTATGATTTTGGTGATCTGCGAAGCGCGCTGAAAGATTATCTGGAACTGCGAGGATGCCGGGTTTTGGCGTCCGAGTTCACGGACTTCACGCGACCGCTGGATGAGCATTCATACCAGGCGTGCCTCAACACAATCGAGCAGGCCGACCTGTTCGTCCTGTTCATTGGTCGGCGCGTTGGCGGTTGGTATGATCAGCAAATGCAGATCAGCATTACCCGCGCTGAATTCCGTCATGCCTACAAGCTTGCACAGCAACGCCGCATACGCATCCTGTGCTTCGTTCGTAGTGATGTGTGGGAGCATAGGCAAAGCGTCCGCGATCTTGAAAAGGCTCTGAGAGACGACCCCGAACTGAGTGATCAGCAGCGTGAGCGATATGCCAAGTATCCGACGATGGCGATGGACAACGCGAACGCCATCATCTCATTCATCGACGAAGTCACCAAGAACAACGAGACCGCCAAGGCGGTGAGGGGGCAGGGGGTGGCGCCAATTGCCAATTGGATTTGGCCGTTCTCAACCTTCAGCCAAGTCCGTGAGGCGATCGATCCGCTGGTTCTCAACGGGCTTCCCGTCGCAGATGCTGCCGGCAGAAAGGCTCTCGAGGAGCAACTGTATGTTCTGCTTCAGAAGGCCGTCCCGCAGGCGAGCAAGTCGGTCGTCAACCCGGTGAGCAGTGTTCTGAAGCTGCGGAATGCACTCAACCTAAACAGCGGTGACCTAACTCGGAAAATGCAAGTCCCGGCAGATCGGTGGAACACCTTGGTCTTTCTTTTGACGCTGTCATCGAAAGCGCAACCTGACGTATCCGCTGTCACGTCGCATTTGGGTTCCGGGCTTCTTCTGGCCTATGACCCGAAATCTGGCGCCTTCGAGCAGACGCCGGAATATGATCTCCTGGTCCGGGTGGTCGATCAAGGAAATCTCCTCCAAAAGACTTCGGCGACCGATATGAGGGAGCTGTTCGAACATGGCCGCCAGGTGACGACTGAGGGCGATCGGGTCGTTCCATGCCACCTCTTGGTCATATGGCTGCATGGCCTGATGCGTTGGGTGGAATTCATCGCCTGTGCAAAGGCACTTGCACGATCGCTGAGCGGTAAACCGCTGGTCCAGCCTACGGTGATTCCTACGACGCCGATTATCGATCAAGAGGAGTCGTTGGCCGCGGAATTTGTATCTATCGAGGAGATCAGGAAGTTTGTGAGTGAGTAGCGCAGCACTTATCGAAGCTCGCCTACCAGAGGCAGAGCCCAAAGCGATCTTCGATCTCGGATATGAGCGCAGCGCTGACTTGGGCCTGACACAGGACAGGCAGTCGAGGAGTTACGCCAAGCGTACGCTGACCAACCATCGCGACAAGCACCATATGGCGTTCAAAGCATCCTTGCCGCTCGACCGCTGCGGCGTGTTGCGTTGTTATAGTAGCTCGATGCCTGCTGCACGGATCGATGGCGAGACTGCTCCATCGCCTCAGGAAGCGGTATGCCACGATTGGCCGCCTCCGTCAGGTACCCCGACCGGAGCCCGTGCGCGGAAAACTCCCCCGGATCCAGCCCAGCCATCGCCGCCCGCTGTTTGACGATCGCGTTGATCGCACTCGGCTCCAGCGCCCGCTTCGAAACGTTGCCCCAGCGATCGATCTTGCGAAAAATGCTCCCGCTCTCGATCCTGCCAACCGCAAGCCAGGCATTGAGCGCATCTACGGGCCGGCCTGTCAGATAAACGACCTCATCGTGTTCGGAGCCGGACGTCTTGGTGCGGCCCAGATGAATGGCGAGAGAGGGGAGGGGAGGGCCGCCCTCAACAGTGATTGGCGGCTCGACCGTGAGCTGTTCCCTGCGCAGCCCGGCAATCTCGCTGCGACGGCGACCGCCAGACGCAAACGCCACCATCAGGATTGCCCGGTCACGGATGTCACGAAGGCTGTCGGTGCTGCAGGTGGTGAGCAGCTTTGCCAGGACGTCGCCGGTGACCGCCTTGGCACTCTTACGTTTCCTTGGCCGTGGTGTTGCGCGGACAGCAAGGCGTATCGCGGATTTCAGCGACGGGGAAGAGAAGACGCCGGTCAGGCCACGCCATTTTGTCAGCGTCGACCAACTGGCAAGCCGCCGGCGCACGGTATCGGGCGCGTGCGGTCCCGACGATCTAAGGAAGCCTTGCTCGCGCAGGCTTTGCTCGACATCAGCTGGCATGCCGTGCTGAGGATCGATGTCTCGCTGATCAGGCTGCCAGAGATGATGGGCGACGAATTTCAGCAGCATCGCCTCAGGAGCCGGCCAGGGGAGGGATGCACCCGTCGCCGCCAGCGACCACGCCTGCAGATAGGCAAGGTCAGACGTCAGCGCCCGCAGGGTGTTTTCGCCCATGCCTTCGTTGACGAGATGTCGCAGCGTTTCGACATCCTGGTCGGTGAGCAGTTCTGCCAGTTCGTCGCGCCGGTCGATCGGCAGCACCGCGGCGATCGTGTCGAGCTCAGCGGCGCGGCGATCAACAGAGTTCTTCGAGGACATGCGGACTCCGGTTCGTCGAAATCGGTGCAGTTGGCCGGGTCGACGACGCGGCAACGACGGGAATCTGACAGCTTTGCCCGTCGAAATCAATCACCTCCGATAATGAAGACTTATCGGTGGTCAGCGACCACGAGCACATTTATCGGATGTGAGGAACCGTAACATCGATATGGCGTTCGTTTAGGAAATCGTTTACCATAAAATCAATGACTTATGATCTCGCGAAAATCAGCATTTCTACCCTGATGCGGCCGGCTTTCGACGCCGGCATCGCACTCACCCGTCTCGACGAGCGCATCGCCCGCTCGCCGGTCGGCGCGGGCTTCCTCGAACGGTCGCAGTTCACTGATGCCTGCGCCTCGCTGTGGATCGACGGCGAACTCGTTCATCTCGAAGACCTCGTCCTCCACGACCACACCCGCGATATTCGCACGCCCACACACGAACTGACCATCGCCCGCGACGTTTTACGAACGCGCCGTCGTATCACTGGGCAGTCACCGGATTGGGCCTTGTCGGCAGAGGGTATCCGAGTTTTGCGACAGACTTCGGACATCAGTCCGGCGGGAGCCGAAACGGTTGATCCAGCCGGTGCCACCAAACGCGTCGTCGTGGTCGAACCAGTAGGGGAGGGAGAGGATGACGACGACATCGGAAATCTCCCCGGCGTCGATTACGCCGCCATCGATGCGATCCTTGCTCGCTCTGACGCCGCGATCGAACGAGCCAGAAAGCCTGGCCGGGCTCCGGCCGATCCGATGATCTACGATCTCGACTGGGATGAGGATGCCCGGCTCGACGAATGGCGCGGGGTGTTGCGGCAGGCGGAAAATCTGCCGGCGGTGCTGCAGGCGATCATCGCCCTCGACGCCTGGAACGAGCTTGCCGTCCTCCAGCACGCGCCCTGGCTGGGCCGGCTGTTGGCCGCCTCCGTTCTGCGCCAGGCCGGCGTTACCACCGGTGCCCATCTTGCCGCCATCAATCTTGGCCTCAAAACCATCCCCGTCGATCGGCGCCGGCATCGCGATCGGGAAACCCGGTTGCTCGCCATCGCTCAGGGTTTGCTGGCGGCCGCCGAGATCGGTATGAAGGAGCATGACCGGCTGACGCTGGCGCGCACCCTGTTCGAGCGGAAGCTGGAGGGGCGCCGAACATCATCCAAACTGCCGGAACTGGTCGAGCTCGTCATGGCAAGGCCGCTGGTGTCGGCGGGGATGGTGGCAAAGACGCTGGAAGTGACGCCGCAGGCGGCGCGGCGGATCGTTTTGGAGCTGGGGCTCAGAGAGATGACGGGGAGGGGGAGGTTTCGGGCGTGGGGGATCCTGTAGCACCTGTCACTATTTGGATCGGGACCGCCGCGCGATCCAGATAGCGTCGCTTTGTGGATGCGCGCCGATCAGAGAAATCCTGCATCCATTAAGTGACCCTTCCACAGTGGTTAGACCGGGTCCGCGCGTTTGCGGGTCATAAGTCTACAAGCCAGATGTTGATCTCCCCAGCGGGTCGCGAACGCTTCCGAGACTTCAAACCAACTCCCATCGTTGCCGGCGCCGTGGTTGGCGCCCATGCACGAACATTGGCATTCATGGTGCTGGGCATTCATGCAGGAAGGGGAACATTTCTCCTGCTCGCGATAGGGCTGGATCACATAAAGCTGCCTGTATTTCTCCAGCGCCCGTGTCACGAAGTCGTTGAACCAAGCTTTTGGCAGTTCCCAGCATTGCAGAGGCTCGATCCAGGCAGGCTGCAGCTTTTGCCCGTGATGCAGCCAAAGCCGATTGTGCTGGGAGTAAGGGAGGCGTGCCCGTATCCGCTGGCCTTTGCCGCCGCGTCTCAGAACTACAGGGATTGTCTTCTGGTTCCAGACGCGCCGGAGTTCGCTGTCACTGATATCTGCCCCCATTGACATCCCCCTCCTGTTATATGATCTCGGTCCCTGACAACCTCAGCGTAACAGCTCCGGCAAGTCGTAGAGCAGCTTCATCGCGTCGGGCCAGCCGACGTCGGAAAACAGCTTGAGGATCTCAAGCAGTTCGGTGCGGCATACTCCATCTTCAAAAAGGGAACGATAATCCGCAAGGTAGCGCGTGACGATACCGACGATCAATTTGAGCGCGAGGCTTTCGTGGTGATATCCCTCTCGCATGCCGGCGCCTAACAGGATCCCGTGGAGCGCCTTGAAGACACCTGGGGGATCACCAGGGATCAAATATTCGTAGAGCTCGATGAGATGATGATGCGTTGCCGGCTCGTGAGACTTCGACAGCAGTGCCAGCATCGGGCGATAGTCGGCGAGGAAACTGCTCATGGCCTCAGAGGTGTCAAGCCCTTGACTTGGGTTGCTGCTCTCCTGGTATGCCCCTGAACCGAAGTAGAGTTGGTTCATGAGATGGTGGATGATCTGCTCTGCCGCCCGGTATCGGGCAATCGCCGCGTCTCGCGCGGCACCCTCCCTGTCGTCAGCGATCAAAACAGCATAGCTTTCTGTCGCGGCAGCTGAGCAGACTTCAAGGATAAGCATTGACCCACGCTGCGCGCGATCCGAAAGCGGCTGGTCATTATCTTGGTCTGACTTATAGCGCGCGATGAACGCCTCGCGAAGCGGCGAGATGAACGCCATAAGCAGGTCCTGGTTCGTGACCAGATCCTTCAGCCATTCAATTAGCCACTGCAGCGCTTTCTCTCGGCTCTGTCCAGCCCAGAGCTGAGCTACGAGTCCACCCAGAACTTCGGAAAGTTCATCGCGGCCGGAATTCTCTCTCCGAACGAAGCTGTGGCGGCGCTGTTCGACGATCTCCATCAGCCCTTCCGCGCGGTCGACGTCGCTCCAGATCAAACGTGACAGGACGTGAGCGACGTGGAACGTAAGTACATCGACATTTGGTTCATTGCGCACGATGCGCTCGGCCAGCTCCCACATTTTTTGCGGCGCGACACGACTTAGTACCTGCAGGTTTTCGGCCGCTTGCACCCGCACCACTGGTACCGGGTCCGCCAGAACCGCTTCAATCATGTCGATTATTTCGGGGCGATCCTCTCCGAACCTATTTGCAAGGTGCACATAGGCCTCGGCCGCATATACACGAACTGCCCAATTGCCATAGCTGCGTACGTTGTCTTCACCGTCTTTCGACTCCGGGAACCGGCTTGCCCAAAGGCGACCCAGAACGCCAAGCAATAAAGCGAGCGAAGGCATACCCTCGTTTTCGGGGACATACGCTTCGCTACCAGCGATCATTTCGATCGCATTGCTAATATTGCCCCAGACAGGCTGTTCGACGCTTGCATGGAGGGAAGCGGCGTTCGCGTCGAACAGAAAAATGGTCGCTTCTGTCTCCAGCCACAAAGCCGACAAAGCAGTCGCGTTGCTTTGAGAGGGAGTTTGCCTCACCCTCTCCGCAAGCGCTTCCGACTGGTCGATCATTTGCGCGTTCATGCCGTCTTCGACATCGACGCCTTCTTCGGCGAGGATTTGGCGCATCATTCCGCGCGCAGGCCCTGAGGTGACCGTCATAGTTCGAAGAGGCGGATTTCCGGCAAGCTCGCCCGCGTTCGCCAGTTCGGCGCGGAACGCACGCATCGCATCTGTTGCTATCGACGCCTCATCGACGGAAGAGAGGAAACGGCTCAAGACCCGTCGCCACCAACGCTGTTCATATTCGTCGCTGAACAGATCTGGGCGAAGAACCTCTGCTTCGAAATCCGCGCGACCCTCGATCGAACGGTGAGGATAGGCGGCGGCCACAAAGCGAACGGCATCCCTGACTGTAACCTGATGGGTGAGGATCGTAAGATTGCTCGCATACGGCCACAGCTCCCCTGCGAGCTCAGCGACCCGCTCCGCCCCGACGCCTAGCAGCCGCGCCCACACGGCAGGACTTGAATATCCAATTGCGGCTGCCTCGATGCACTCGACAAATGCAGCCGTCGGGCAACCTCGCAAAAAGCCGACAAAATGGCCAAGAACATTATCCTCCGTGCCGCTACCCCGTCCGTTAGATTGATCCCACGCGAGTTGCGCAAAATCGTTGCCAATGAGATCGAACGGCTCGCGCCCGGCGACGAATACACGGCGCCGTCGATCGCCAATCTGAAGATCACGATCAATTTCACCCAATGCCACCTCGATCGCAGCGCGCGTGCCTGCATATGCCGATAGGTCAAGCAGCTGCCGCGCGTCCTTGCCCAGATGATATCGACAGTGGAGATAGTCCTGTCTGCGGTTTGAGGAAAGCGGCATGATCCGGCTGGGCTGGCCGCCAAAATGCGAGACACTGTCATCGCTGATTTCGCGCGAGTAAAGCACTCGGTAAATTTCGACGGCGAAGTGGGTATCTGATCGGGCAATCGGCAAGATCTGTTCCGTCAGCCAGCTCGCTTCCTTGTCGGCGTACGCCGAAAAGTGTGGATCGCGCAGGATACGATCCAGCAGCGCCCGGGATGCCGCAGGCTCGGCAGCAAAACTTTTTCCTACGAACCGGATCGCATTTATCGCCGTTTGCTGCATCGGTGGCTCAGCCGTCCAGGCGAGGGTCAAGAGAGCTCGCGAAGTACGGCCGAATAGGTTGAGAAGCGGCACATCAGACAGATCAGCTTTTTCGAACAATATCTGGAGCAGGAGCCGCGTCGGATCGGACATTTCGCGAACGCCTGTCGTGATCGCGGTGTCAGCGACCTCTGCCCACGCAGTCGCCGTCTGGCGCGCAACACCTCCCGAGGTATCGACCAGAAGCCCAACGAAGCGCGCGAGCCGTGACAACAGCGTCGCCATCGCACCATCGGCGGCACGGGCTTGGATCAACGAAATCAGGCCCGCAATGTCAGATGGCGAGTTCACACCCTCTAGCGCCGTCCGCAAGGCGACATTCGCCAATACAGGATCGACGTTGGCATTAGCGTAGATGTCAGCAATCAGCCGCCAAACAGCACGCTTTCCCTCGCTATCGCTACGCCATAGCCGCTCGACGGCAAAACGCAAAGCTGGCGCGAGCATCAGGGCGATCGCACTACCGCCTTTCAGCTGCGCGATCAGGAGCGGGGGATCGTCCCATTCCAAAAAGAACCGTCCGGCGACATGATCGAAGAGAACGTGATGCGAAAAGCTGACGAGGTCCCCCGTTTCAGCAAGCACACCCGAAGCAATCACTTCATCGACATTATCATTTGCAATGAGCACCTTTCGGACCGCGAGGCGGCTGCGGCGAACCATCACATCAACCGTCGCGCCAGCGGCGCGATGCAGCGGCGTGCCCGGCAGCCGTCGATCCTCATAAGCGTCGATCAGATCCGATTGGGTCGAGACTGTTCGAATACTGTCCGGATCAACGCCATCAGAAAGCAGTTGTGCAGCGAGCGAGAGGTTGAAGATGTTTCGTAGGAGATCGCGCAGCCGCTCAGGTGCCGCATCAAGCAAGTTGCCAAGTGCTCTCGCGTCCGCGCCAGCCTGACGGAGATCTGGATTGCTGAGGCGCGGCACGTTGAAATGGCGAACATTGCGTAGCGTCGGATCGGCGTATTCCGGGTCGGGCGGGGACCCGGGGAGTGCGTCGCGAAAACGCCGGCCATTTCTGAGATCGAACGTGCGGATAGACGCCGCGATCGTCCAGGACTTGTCCTTTGTAGCCATTGTTTCAATTAGCTGCGCGAACACGGCTTCGGCAGGACCGCCGCGCGCTGCATCGAGAGCGTCGATGATGATCAGTTTTCGACCTGCGCCTGGCGCTGCTGCCAGTACCTCGGCTAGCGGTCGAGCGAGCTGAAGCTCGGATTGGAGATCGGTAGCAGTGGCAACGCCTGGGAAGCGATCGACCGAGAGAAAGATGACCCTCTCGCCGGCGGCGCGGCGTGCTTGTGCCAGCGCTACCAGGGCTCCGGTTTTTCCCGCGCCGGGCTCGCCGATGACAATAAGCGAACCGGTCGCGATGGCTGACGCCATGGGGCTGTCACTTTGACGGGGAATTGGTATCCCGCCCTCGATCGGCAAGCGCGTATGGCCAGTCAGCCGGGTAAGCTCTGCATCGGTAACGGCGGAGAGGCGAGCGAAATCGGCGTCATAGCCGGGAGCACCTGTATCGTTGTGATGCAGCGCGCGGAGTGCTCGCAACAGCCCTTCGCGATCCGCTGGCGCACCGCTGCCAATGAGGTTCCGGACAATGGTTTTGAGATCTCGCAAGGGTGCGTCGCCTGCAGCCTCCGAGCCGTAGACGCGTGATCCGAGCACGCGGGAGGCCTCGCGCCAGTTATCTTCGCCCTCGTCCATCGAGAAACGGACGACTTTGAAAAGACGGGCCATCGTGACAAGCTCGTCGTCGCTTGGAGGGTCGACGACAAGATCCACACAGGCGGCGCGTGCGTGGGTCTCGAAGAGTTCCAGTGCGTCGGCTTCAGCCCGGCTGCGCTGCGACTTCACCGTTGTCCAGGTGCCTCCGGTATCGAAAGCCCGGCAGCCTTTCTCGAGCTTATCGAGCGTACGGGGCGCGGTGGTGCTTACCGCAAGGATGGCCCGATAACGCGCGACATCGACGGCAACACCTGTTGTTCGCGCTTCGACCATGGTCCTGACAAGTTGTGCGATGGTTTTGCCAAGTGGGCTTTCGGCACCCTGCGTCAGGCCAGCGCTGGTCTTGCTCTGAAAGTCGATCCGGGTATCGTCATCCTGTCCAAGCTCGATGTCATCGAGGCCTTCTCCAGTCTCCAAACGCAGGCTGACTGGAAGTGCCGCGTTCGCAAGTCCAAAGCGTCCGCCGACCGGAATACGGGCCAGGATATGCGCGGCGAGCCATGTACCGACCTCGGCCTGAAAATCCATGCCTCCCTCGGTCGCGCGTCCACCAGCAGGCTTTGACGTTCGAGCGGCTTTGCGAGCAGTCATCCAAGCAGGTCCTCGAATTGGCGTGCGTGGCTCGGTGTAGTTTTGGGGGCAATCTCGGCCTTTCCGCCAAGTAGATCGCGAAGCGACTTGAGCTTTGAGAGCAGCTCATCGAATGTGATGATGGCTACGCCAGCGAGACTTGCACGATACAGCTCGAAGGCACGCTTTCGTGGACCTTCGGGGATGATACCCGCTAGAATCATTCCCCTGACGCCATAGGTTTCGAGCGGGACCGCGCGGTTCTGCGATTGAAGCCGATAGATGTCGCTACGCAGCTTGTCGATCTGGTCAATCACCTGCGCCACGGCGCCAACTAACTCTGTCGACGCGGTGTATACGCCCCCCCGATATTCCCTTTTGCCGATGAGCTCTTCCCCAGGAGTCTTGATCTCGAGCACCGCTATACTGTCGGTCAGCTTGTTGGTGAGCAGGAAATCGGCAATCTTTTCGCCGGAGCCATTCAGGATCCTGCCTCCCACATGCGCTTGGCCCTGCACGAGCAAAACCGGCACATTGAACGCCATATCGAGAATGAAGGGGTTGGCCTCGAGGAGTTTTTGCCATTGCAGTTCGGTCGTTCGTTCAGCGAACCGCTCCTCGATACGTGCAATCAGTTCATCGAGCGAGGCGAGTTCAATCTCGTCGTGCAGCTTCAGCAGGCCGCCGCGCTGCGACTTCATCGAAGTGCGGACGGACGCCGAGGCCATATTGACCAGGGCTGCCCGGTCGTTATCCGAGAGCTTGGTATCCGTGATCGTGTCACCAATCACGTCGGCGATGTCATCGGGGGCGCGGTCAAAGACCCTTACTGGGAACTTTTCACTGTCCAGGCGCGTCAGAAGATTGGTATACGCAGCCTGTAGCTTCTTCCGCCGCGTCAAAACCTGTGCCTTCTTCTCGAACCTGTTTGCATTCAGGCGTAACTCGTCGAAGAGCGTGTAGCCGATCTCGTATGTCGTACCATCATCCGTCACGCCGACGTCCAGCTCGCGCTTGTAGGTGACACGCAGGTTCGTCACGCCTTCGACTTGCCTGATAGCATTCACGATAAACGAAAGCTTGCGCTCGAGGCCGAGACCGAAATTCGGGTCTTTGACAAATCCCTTCGGCATGCCCTCGGCGAGGAAAGCCTGAACATCCTCGATGGTACGAAATTCGTTGAAATCCTGAAAGAAATCTTCGTCTTCAATGATCTCAATCGACACGATAGGATCATATTTCGGCATCAGGAAATCTTCAGATTCCGGCATGGTGTTGATCGGGAAGAGCGTGGTTGTGTGCTTGCCCGCATCGAAGCGTATGAGCACCTGCGTCGTATTGATTTCGGTGAGGTCAGCGATCGCGATTCGCCGCTCGGATGGTGTGAAGAACACCTCGACGAAGCCGGGCCCCTTTCTCTGCAGGAAAAGAGTACCTTTGTCGTCATCACCGAACTGGGGGCCGAAGGTTGCCATACGCTATCCTATAAATATTGGGAAAACATAGGTGTAACGAGTACAACCTGCAATCGGAGCGGACGGAAAAGGTGGCACTTGCAGGCGAACGGCGCTGTCCCTCTTCACGGTGGTTGCGCCTGCTGAGATCAGAGCAAGCTACCCTGTTCGATAGGCGCGCCCTATCTTGAAACAATTGAAGATCCATAAGGCTCGCGACGAAATAATCAGCGCGTTAGCAGGTGAAACCGACTGGATGCCGTCGTTGCTATCATCATCCACATATGGTGTTCATTTTCAGGAGAAATTTCTTTCGAAGATCTACAGAGTGCGGGTCGGCCAAGGTTGCCAGATATCGATCAAACTCCGCTTCCAACTCTGTGTGGAACAGTGTGCGGTTCACAGTGATCTGACCATTATCGAAGCGCATTATTGGGCCGCTGACCCCGACCGTCATCTTTTCGGTCGCCCCGCTGTGATGGAGTGCGCATCGCCCTTGGCTATAGAACTCGTCAGCCTTCTTCGTCGCCACCATGCCAGCGCCGAGACAATCGATAAATGGCTGCCAGTTGCTCAGGAACTCTCTGAACAGCCGACCGCTTTGACGTGTGTGGTTGGTCACCCCCTCACGGAAACCCTGAATTGTCTCGAGAACGAGGCAATCCAAGGCGAGGATCGCGAAGCCATATGTCTGCGGCTTGTTAGCTTTATCGACATCGATCAGGGTCTGTGCTGGCTTGATGAAGCGGCCCTGTATGCGATCCCTCAGTACATCGACTGCCTTCAGCCATTCCCCCTGTTTCGGATTGTCGGGATCCAGTTCGAGGCCGCGCCAGAACGCGACTGTGTACTTCGGGCTGATCTGGAGGCTACGGCTCTGTGTCGTGTCGCTCATCGGCCTAGCTTTCGAGAACCGCGACACCTGACCCCAACACAGATGTGTTTCGGCGTGGAATATTGACCCCTCTGGCGGGGTGACCGGCGTCCAATTTTGACCCCCCACCTGTTTCGTCTGACCATCCGTCTTTCGCTGGCGGATGGAGGGGGAGTTGAAGCGAGTGGATACGATTGCGCGTGTTCGTCGAGCCTTCCATGTTCAGGGCTGGTCGGTGAAGAGGATCGTCCGGGAGCTGCATGTTTCCCGCAACACAGTTCGCAAGATACTG
The DNA here is from genome assembly GCF_017741935.1 of Rhizobium sp. 16-449-1b. Lineage (GTDB taxonomy): Bacteria > Pseudomonadota > Alphaproteobacteria > Rhizobiales > Rhizobiaceae > Rhizobium. The sequence continues at coordinate 17,938 of NZ_JAGHMH010000026.1, forward strand.
CGATCTGATCAGACGGACTTTTCCTACGAGCGCGAACGGCAGCCGCTTCCGAAGACCGGGGCCTGGAAGGCTGAGATCGAGCGCTTCCTGGCCGCGAACGAAGGCAAGCCATCTCGTGAACGGCTAACGCTGATCCGGATTTACGAAGAGCTTCGGGCGCTGGGTTACGATGGCAGCTACGATGCGATCCGGCGCTATGCGAAGGGATGGTCGAAGGATCGAGGGGCCGTGACGGCCGAAGCCTACGTGCCGCTCTACTATGCGCCCGGTGAGGCCTATCAGTTCGACTGGAGCCATGAGATCGTCTTGATCCAGGGCGTGACGACGACGGTGAAGGTTGCTCATGTCCGCCTCTGCCACAGCCGGATGATGTTTGCGCGGGCCTACATGCGTGAGAGCCAGGAGATGGTCTTCGACGCGCACGACAGGGCCTTCGACTTCTTCCGTGGCACCTGCACGCGCGGCATCTACGACAACATGAAGACGGCGGTGGAGGCCGTCTTCATCGGCAAGGAACGGCTCTATAATCGCCGTTTCCTGCAGATGTGCAGCCATTATCTCGTCCACCCCGTAGCGTGCACGCCAGCATCCGGCTGGGAGAAAGGACAGGTCGAGAACCAGGTCGGCCTCGTGCGCGAGCGGTTCTTCACGCCACGCCTCAGGGTCAAAAGCCTGGAGGAACTCAATGTTTGGCTGCTCGACAAATGCGTTGCCTATGCCAAGGCCCATAGCCATCCCGAGCAGACGGCGCAGACGATCTGGCAGATGTTCGAGGCTGAACGTGGGTGCCTTGTGCATTACGTCGGCCCATTCGATGGTTTCCACAGCGTTCCGGCCTCGGTGTCGAAGACCTGCACTGTCCGCTTCGACAACAACAAATACTCGGTTCTATCGACTGCCGTCGGCCGCCCCGTCGAGGTTCATGCCTATGCGGACCGGATCGTCATCAAGCAGGATGGTATGACGGTTGCGGAACATCAGCGCAGCTTCGGCCGCGGCAATACCGTCTATGATCCCTGGCACTATGTTCCTGTCCTCGCTCGAAAACCCGGTGCCTTGCGCAACGGCGCTCCCTTCCGCGAATGGGTTTTGCCAACAGCGATGGAGAAGGTCCGCAAGCGGTTGAAGAGCGCCGATGACGGGGATCGGCAGATGGTCACCATACTCGGATGTGTTCCTGCTGATGGTCTTACCGCCGTTGAGGCTGCCTGCCAGGAAGCACTCGATCACGGCGTCTGCTCTGCCTCGGTGATCATCAACATTCTGGCGCGAAGCCGCGATCCGGCTCCCGCCGCAACCCTGCAAATCCCCGATGCGCTTCGGCTTGCCCATGAGCCGGTCGCCGACTGCGACCGTTACGACAGGCTCAGGAGGGTAAGCTGATGGAACGCACGCAGGTTCTCGAACTGATGAGCACGCTGAAGCTTTACGGAATGCGCAGCGCCTACGATGAGGTCATGGGGAATGGCATCAAACGACAACATGAACCGCCGCGCATCGTCGGCGATTTGCTGCAGTCGGAGATCGCAGAGAAGCAGGCACGCTCCATTCGCTATCAGCTCAGCATCGCCAAGCTGCCACTCGCCAAGGACATCGACGACTTCGACTTCGCCGACACGCCCGTCAATGAATCTCTGGTGCGGGAACTGGCCACCGGCACCTTCGTCGCAGACCAGCGCAACGTCGTCCTCGTCGGCGGCACGGGAACCGGCAAGAGCCATCTGGCCATCGCGATTGCCCGTGCTCTCATCCGCAACAGCACACGTGGCCGCTTCTTCAATGTTGTCGATCTGGTCAATCGCCTGGAAACGGAAACGCGCAACGGCAAGCAAGGTCGGATGGCCGACTACCTCACGCGACTCGACTTTATCATTCTCGATGAACTCGGTTACCTACCGTTCGCGCAGGCCGGGGGTCAGCTCCTGTTCCACCTGATCAGCAGGCTCTACGAGCGCACCTCGATCATCGTCACCACGAACCTTGCATTCGGTGAATGGCCGTCGGTGTTCGGCGATGCCAAGATGACGACAGCACTCCTCGATCGCCTGACCCATCACTGCGAGATCGTGGAAACCGGAAACGAGTCCTGGCGCTTCAAGAACCGCTCTCAAAGCTAAAGCCGAAGATACCCATCACCCGCACTTGGCCTACCCTCTGCAACCCCGGCCAGCGCCGGGCAGGCCAAGCGCTGACCGCCTACAGGGGGGTGAAGATTGGACGCCGATAAGGGGTCAACATTCCGAGCCGATTGACAACACAGAGAAGTCGTTGGGCCGGATCTGCTTTCGAACCTCTGGCGGATAGCAATTCCCCCCGCCCTCATAGTTCCTATGGACCGCGCGAGCCTGCTCGTTCGTCAGGACGTAGAATGTCGGTGCCATCGTCCTCAGATCGAGTTCGATGAAGATGAAGAAGTCTGCGTCGCCCTTCTTGTTCATCTCTACAGGCCAACGCGTGATCTCGGTAGGCCGCCGCAGAAACTGTCGAGTCTTCACTTCAATCGATTTCGGCTGTCCATCGACGACAACGATGACATCGTGACCAGGTGCGCCTTCCGGCCTCATATAGGCGGCAAGTCCGAGTGTGTTGAGCTTTGCCACGGTTAGCAGCTCGCCCAGCGTACCGGATTGTGGGGATGACAGTTTTTCCAGCGTCATTGCTCTTCGTATTCCCCAAGAACTTCAACTAGCGGCCCAAGTCCGGTCGTTCCATCGGCGGCCGGGTGGCGGATCCGGTTCGCGGTCAGATGGACGGCCATGAGCGCCATGGCTGGTGTCTTTCCCTGCACCCTGTAGCGAACGCCATCGAGAGCAAATGTCGCCCGGGCTGGGCCGAACTGGATGCTAATGGTGCGATAGATTTGCGGATACGAGACCATGATGAGTTTCGATATACCCGGCACGGATGTCGTCCAAGCATTGTCCTGACCGCTCTCTCGAACCTTGTCGAAGGTCTCAGTCATCGACTGCGGCGGCCACATATCGAAGGCCATGACAGACTGGATCTTCCGATCGAGGAAACTTCCCGGGTCCCCGGTCGCGAGATCGTCCATGATCTCGTGGTATGTAACTTTGCGTGGTCGTTTGTTCTCCGGCTTTCGCCGTTCTGCCGCCAGCAGCCTACGCTCCTGGCCCGCGGCCTCCGCCTCATTGGCGCTGCGGTGCAGTCCAAATGACCGGAGGATCTTCGCTATGATTGTCCCCATGTTCCCCCCGACGGCGAATTGTCCCTAAAAATGCTAGGAATTCCGCTCATGGCCAACATATTTCGCCTTCTCTAAAAATCGGACATACTGGTTTTTCAGAGGCGTGATTTCCTATAAGCCTCCTCTATCGGAACCTCGAATTTCGCTCTGCGAGATGGCCATCTATCCGGTTTAGAATGGTCTCAAGACCGAGATAGCGGACGTAGCCGCCTCCGCCCCGCTGGATGATGCCGTCCAAGAAGATCTCGAAGGAATGACCATCACTCGCTAGTCGTGTGACAAAGACAGCTCCACCACTCATGCCGTCCAAAGGCTGCGCGTCCTCAGGATATCGCAGCACGCCGAAGATATTGCGGGAAGCAAGGTCTCCCGACTTGCAGATTGGATGGATCCGCATACCGCCATTCTCCATGACCATTCGCTGGAGATGGCTCGGCAAGCCTGAAGCTAAAGCTAAATCACCAGCGCGACCAGTGAGGCGACGTTCGACGGGGAAGAACTGCTCTCGCGAGTATGCTGGTAGCATTTCGTATTCCACCATACCGATCACATAGTCACTTTCGTCCTCGTTGGCCTCAGGCGAGAAAAGGTATGTGTTGAACGGAATGCTGGTGCTGTCGGTGCCATCGTCCATCAGCACCACCAGATAGTCCATGCGGTCCTTGAAAGCTGTTACTGTTTCGCCCGAGATTGTTGCTATCTGGTGGCGCGTGAAGACGGCAAAATGTCGTCCTCGGTACTGGAAGAGAACAGCGGTGCCCTGAAGACCGAACTGATAACGGCGAGCGACCGTCCCATCTTGCAGAGTGAGCTCGAACCCATCCAGACCGTAATATTCGTCACCAGGAGCGGCGAAACAAAGTGGGCGGATACATCGAGCAGCGATCGTTGGCTCCTGCGGATCCGTGAATTTCAACATAGGAGGATCAATCCTTTCGACGGCGAGCGCGGATTTCGTCAATTTGACGGTCAATCTCTGCCTCGGCGGCCGCGCAGCTCTCCGCGAGATCGTCGCGAAATTGCGAGGTGTCCCTCAGAAAGTCGACATAGGTGGCCACGGCCAGATGGGTGTTTGCCTTAGAGCGCAAACGCTGAACCCGCCGCTTCCATCCTGGTATGGGATCCTTCTTGATCGCCAGGCGGTAGTTAGCGGCGAGCCAGTCAACAAGTTCATGGATGGATCTGTCGGAAAAGCCATTCTCGCGTGCGAACTTATGCCCCTCCGGCAAGAAGGCCAGCCGCCATATCTGGCAATCGATCGTAGCCTGATCTCGCGTGATCCCCTTCCCCTTGGGATACACGCCAGTTGAGATGACATCCAGGTAAACGCTGTTCTCGGTGACGATAGAATCCATATGGTCCGCGAGCGCGCCGATCGTCTTGCCTCTATCGAACTGGCACCGATCCCTCAGCGTTGCACATGCCTTCTCGAAGTCACCTAGTTCGGCCGGATTGCGTCTGCTGCTGTTGAAATACTTTTTCGCGCGTTCCGGGATTACCATCTTGTTGCCGTAGTAAAGACCACGCCCAGGAAAGGCCTTCAGAATGTCGCATGCCACCGAGAAGTAGAAATTAGCGATAGCTGGCAGGATGGCTTCGTGCTGGAGGCCGACATGGTACAGCTCGTTTCGGAATTCGTGCATTATTGCAACTGTCCGTGCCTGTTCCTCTGTGACCATCTTCTCGATACGTGCGAACTTTAGCTTCGCGTCGAAGGACTGTCCGACAGCCTCGGCCAATTCCAACTTATGGGTGTACGCCTCCTCTAAATGGTGCCAACTCTTGAGGTGAACATACTTTTCTGTGGCGAGCTTATGGGCTGCGAGCTCCACCGCATTGTCGGTCAGCATCAGTGCAAACCGAGCATCATGAACGCTGCCCTTGTCCAAATGTTCGAGGGCGAGATCCATTTGATCGAGGAGAGCCGCGTAAAAGCTGAGAGCTGTCATCCTAGGTCAATCTCGTCTGCTGCCGGTCGAGCGCGCTCGCCAGAGAAGTGTTTCATCTTGCGCTCTCGACGACGCCATAGCAATTCGGCTTCAATCAGCTGAGGAAATTGGTTGGAGGACGTGGCCTTTAAGAATGATTTTGGTGCAATCGATCTCGCCTATTATCGGTTCTAGGATCGACAAATCTTCACTCGTGGAGAAAATCACCTGTTGTCCGCGACCCTTTGATGTTGCTGCTCGTCGCAACAGCTGCTCGAAGCTGACCTTCGAAGATGATTGCTGACGCGGTTCGTCGAAGACCAAAACACCTGGATGGTTCGTGCTGTAAGAAGCGGCCAGTTCGAGCAGCCCAAGCTGATAAGCCCATTTCAATCGTATTGCATCGCTTGCGGATGTTTCAAAACCGATCTCAAAACCCTCAACTTCAGGGCGATACGTATCCTGGGAGATAGCAAGATCGTCGGGTTGAAAGGTTTTAAATCCAAACTGCCGCGCCTGTGCACGTAGCAATTCAGACAGACGGTTGAGCTTTGCCTTATCGCTGTCGGATAGCTCATCGTCAGGAAGCGCGCTTCTCTGTTGAAGAAGCGTCATGTACTGCTCAGACAAGGCGCTGAAACCGTTCACCGCGTCATCAAAAAGAGACTGCAGCTCGGAGAAATCTCGAATCTTCCGTTCAATCAGAATGCGTTCTTCGATCGCTGACGCCGAAACGCTCGTCGCCGGTGCCACTAGGTCAGCTCTTAGTGTTCTAATTGCCGTGTAGGCTTCGCTGAGGTCTCGATTTAGCTGTGAAAGTAATCCTTCACGCTCTCGATTTTCCTCTTCCTCGCGCCGAAGGATGTCTTCAAACATCCTGATTTCAGACTTGATGTAAGAGATGTTGTCTTCGATAGGCATGATCGATGCGAGTGCATTTTGAGATAGTAAGGTGTCTTGCAATCCTTGTTCGCAGGTGGGGCAGCGGTCAGGGCTGAGGGACCATTGAACGCCTGAAAAGCGCTGTAGCTTTTGAACATCCTGGTTTTTCTGCAGATCTTCTCGCAGAGTCTGGATGCGCCGCGTCAGGGCATCAACGTCCGCTAATTTTACCTGCCTCACCCCGTTTAATGAAAGGCGCTGGACATTGAGGCTCTCTGCGTGCGCGATCACCTCGGCGAGTTTGGCTTCTATAGCTGGCACATTGTCGGACACAACCGGTACTTCGGCTTGGGAAATAGTGTCGAGTTCGGACTTCAGCTCCCTAAGATGCTCATCAAGTGGCGTCCACCCACCTTGTGTTGCTACTGACACAAACGCTTTCGTGATCGCGTTCAAATCAACGATTGGCTTTCTACCGAGTGCCTCAATGCGGGAGGCAGATCGATTCAGCAGCTGGCTGAGGTCTTGCCAGTTTGTCTCCCACCTGCTGGTAAGAAGGTTGATGCGTTGATCTAACTGTTCACGTTTGCGTTCAATCTCATAGGCCTCGAGCTCCGCGATGAACTCGACCGCTCGTTTATGGACTTCTCGAATGCGGAAATATGTCGGGATGGCTGCGGGAATGGAGGACCACCCGGACTTTTGCTCCACCCAGAAAAGCGGGAACACGGTTTCGAGATAGAGCTTGATGTCTTCCTTCTCGTAGCCCCGAACTACGGGGAGCTCCCAGCCAAGAAAGTTCTCGAAGAAATGATGAAACCCGTCCTCGCGTTGAGCAGCACCCGGATCTCGCACGAAGAACTGCTGGGTCCGATACTGGCCTTCAGGCTCAGACAGGCCAGGGCCGAATTGTACTGTTATTAGGCGGTCATCGAGTTTTGAGACGACAGGGCGATGGACCGTCACTGTTGTGCCGACTGAATTTTCCAGTTCAAGCATCACGTCAGATTCAACGACCCGCACGCTTTCGCCACTATCTGTTATAAGATGGCTTGTCATCGCGTGTGGAAGAGGAATCTCACGGCGAGGGCTTAGCATCCGTTCCAAACCAAGAACGTAAATCATCCCTTGAAGGCAGGTTGATTTACCCATGGTGTTGTCGGCCCAAAGAACATTTAGCCCGTCGGTGAAACCGAGTTCAACTCCGTACCAGCCCTGCTTTGTAAGCGCACGAAGCCTGAGGCGTCTCAATTTGAAGGTCATACAAGATTCTCCGGACGCCAGACCGCTTTCATAAATCCATCAGTCAGCTTCGGCGCCACCTCAGAAAGGAAGGCTCTCTCAGCGTCAAGAACGCCGCTGTCTTTGGCGATTGCCTCAGCTGCTTTGCGACCCTCGTCGGTCAAAACAACCACCGATCCTTTATTGACGCTCACGAGACCCATCGAATGGCTGAGAGCCACCGCGCGGTTTAGCCAAGGCTCGACTCTCACCGAAACGTCGAGTGGACGATACCGTCCCGCGATCAATCCAAGCGCCTCCTCCCGTCCTTCTTCGAGCCGCACATTGTGCGCGAGAAACTGGAGTTTCTGAAAGCTCGCCTTTTTCCCGCGACTGTAAAATACACTTAGGAGCAGTATCGCCATTCCCCAAGCCATCCGCAGGTCGCCGGCGACAGGCTCTGGGCGGACGGTGAACGTGAACTTGGATGTATTAAGTATGTCTAAGAAAGGGCTTTCACGGGACATTTGGGAAATCCAATGGGCATTGCATTATCCATTCAGAGACGGTTCCGAACACGAGTTGATCGATGTTCTCAGGCGATAGATTTGGCGCCGCCCCCTTGATTGCTTCCTTGAGGTTCATAATCTCATCGTTTAGGATGCCGCTTGCCGTAACTGCAGTGGGGCCGGCAAACTCTAAATGGCGCCTCCGGCTTGCAATCACTGTGGCAAGATTGTCATGCAACTCGGGTGCCTGGGATCGAAGAGCACTCATAAGTGCCGCGCCCTGCAGATGATAACGAGTAGCATCCGCAACTGCATCTTCGAGCTTCTGAGGAGTTGTACGCTTCGCGAGCTTCGTGCGAGCGGTTGATAGCAAATCCTGTGAACCCTCCTCCTTCTCCCAAGAGCTAATCTGCGGATTTGTCGGATTCGGAATGCTGAGTTTGATCAACGATAGTTGCGCTGCATTGAGCGTTAGGGCATCAGCGCCGAAAAACGCTTGATCATGAATAAGGACCTCAAAGTCAGTGTCGAGATAAGGCAGTGCTTTCGATCGGAGCTCTGTCGTCTTGTTCGCGCAGTGTATGTTCACGTCCTTGCTGTCGTGTAACGGGCTGAGCAACACCCATCTCTTTATCGGCGCCCCGAGGAAGAGTTTCGATACAATAACGTTGTTTTTTTGTAGTTTTCCAAGATCTTTAGTAATCTTATCTTTTTGCTTTTTCGCGCGTTCAGCGACGCCGATGGGCTCTTCTACCGCGTAACACTGATATGCGACGCTGTCCTTGTTGCAGTAATAGTCGATACCGAGATCACCCTGATCTTTGGCGGGCACCTTGTGGACGTTTAATACGCCATGCCGACAATTCAGGAGGCCAAGCGCAAATATCTCCCAGTCGTCGGGATTCCAAATAATAGTGGTTGACGGCAAGACTTCCCCCAGCATTCAATATAGGCAATCTACATGAAGGACGGTTGCGTGCAATGAGAGACGAGCGGCCGTAGGTAGCAACATTTAAGTTTTTGATCTCATTGGTGGGCGGTCCCGGACTGAATAAGCTGTGGCCTGATGGACCAACCGCAATTTCCCGATGCGAAAGTCGCCATACTCGCGATCACCACGAAATCAGCTGATCCGGGTGCGGTAAAACGGGAGCACGTCTGAGTCGATCGTCGCAACGTCAGCAATCTCAGGCTTGTCGTTCCCGACTTCGACCTGTAGGCGCGCTCTTCGGCATCGAGCCAGCCCGGCAGCATTCGGCCGTGTAGTGGATATCGTTCCGTCGAACTCTCCTGTGGAACAGGCGGCTTCCAAGAGGTCGCCCGACCTTCCCGGCGTTGCGGTGGTCGGGGAGACCCACTACCTTTGAGGGTATAGTCAAGTGACCGCATTTCATTTGCCTGGAGGCGATGTGGATACGCTTTTCAAAGAAGATCTCGAAATTTCACTTCCGCCGCAATTCGCGATAGCTGGTAAAATCCATGGTGCCTCTGTAAGAAAACTTGCCCATCCCGGCTGTAAGCTGATCGCCTCTGCGAACGAGTTCACCGAAAAGCGAGTTCGGGGTCTGTTTCTCCGCAGCCCCGATGGACGGCGCGAGGTGGCGGTGATCCCCCGAAAGACGGACGTGGATCTGCCCAGCGACGAGATACTGCGCCATCCGGCGGCGGTGAGCCTCGCGGAATTCCGGAAAGACCCGACCCCAGGTGTCTGGATCAAGCCCGCCGCCGCCGATGCCAGTAGCATCCCGTTCGAGAAACTCGTAAGCGAATGCGCGGAGATACGCGCATCTTGGCGAGGGGCATTCACCTTTGCCGAAGAGCGCATAGTTGGAGACATCGTTGTCCAGCCCGGTCTCAGGAAGCCGCAAATAGGGGCGATACATGCCGCCCTTGGCCATTGGACCGCTTCTTCCGCCCCAGCAACCATCGTCATGCCAACCGGAACTGGCAAGACCGAGACGATGCTAGCGCTGATGGTCGTGGCCGAGGTCGAGCGGCTTCTTGTCGTCGTGCCGAGCGATGCCTTGCGGACGCAGATCTCGGAGAAGTTCCTGAGCCTCGGGGTTCTCAAGGACAGCGGCTGTCTCGCTGTAGACGCGAAATTGCCCATCGTTGCGACCCTCGATGAAATCCCCAAGTCGGTCGAAGAGGTCGACGACATCTTCAGGCGGGTCAACGTCGTCGTCACGACGATGGACGCGGTCGCCAAGGCAAGCGGAGAAGTCCAGTTGAGGATGGCAGAGCTTGTCACCCACCTTTTCGTTGACGAAGCGCACCACATCGCCGCCAAGACGTGGCGAGAATTCAGAGCCCAGTTCGCAAACCGCATCGTCCTGCAGTTCACAGCGACGCCGTACCGGACCGACGGGCGGCGCGTCGACGGCAAGTTCATCTACAACTACCCGCTCGCCAAGGCATTTGCTGAAAAGTACTTCAAGAAAATCCACTTCAAGCCGATCTACGGGCTTGATCGTGACGACGCCGACCTGCGGATCATCGAGGCCGTCAAGGCCGCGCTGGTCCAGGACGAGGCAGAGGGCCATGTTCATCTTGCGATGGCGCGCTGCCGGATAATCGATACCGCCGTCAAGCTGCATCGCCTCTATTGCAAGCTTCTGCCGGAGTACAATCCAGTCATTGTCTATAGCAGCCTCTCGTCGAAGGCGAAGATGGAGGCTCTCCGGAAGCTGAGGTCCGGAGAAAGCAGGATTGTCGTATGCGTCGACATGTTGGGAGAGGGCTTCGACCTTCCTGAACTCAAGATCGCGGCGCTGCACGACAAGCATCAGAGCGAAGCAGTTACCGTTCAGTTTGTCGGGCGGTTTACGAGGACGAGGAAAGATCTCGGCGACGCGACGGTGATCGCCAACGTCGTGGCCGGCGGCATGCGGGACAGTCTTCAGGCACTCTATAATGAAGACGCCGACTGGAACCATCTGCTCGAAGGCCTCGGAACCCGTAACACTGCCCGCGAAGAGCGGCGGCAGGAAGTATTTGAGGGTTTCGATCTACCACCGACGGATTTTCCGCTGGACCAGGTGACACCTCGCCTCGGTGCGGTCGTCTACGAGACCACTTGCGAGCGATGGGATCCAAACAAGATCGTTGATGCCTATGGGCCCGGCTCCATAGTCGAAGGGCCGTCGATAAATTACGCCGAGCGGCTTGCGATCTGGGTTTTGAAGTCCGAAGAGAAGCTCAAATGGACGTCGATGAGGCAACCCGTAAATACCGCGTATCATCTTTACGCGTGCCACTGGGACGACGAACGTCAACTTCTCTATGTCAGCAGTTCTAACCTGAGCGACCTTCACGCCCGGCTGGCCGAAAAGGTTGCCGGGGCCGACGCGAAGCGAATTCGCGGCGACGATGTTTTCAGGGTGCTCGACGGCTACAAGCGCTTGATCCTCAGCCATCTCGGTCTTTCGGAGGCCGTCCGGAAGCCGATCCGGTATTCCCAGTTCATGGGCAGCGACATAGCTCCTCAGCTAACCGACGATCCTGCCAATCGCGGCCGGATGAAGACGAACATTTTCGGGCAGGGTTACACGGCGAGCGGCAAGTCGACGATCGGGTGTTCCACGAAGGGTAAGATCTGGTCATACGAGTCCGTCCATGGGTTCGCAGGCTGGATGGAGTGGTGCAAGACCATCGGTGCCAAGCTGCAAGATTCATCCATCCAGCCCGACGGTATCCTGCGCCGCCTGGTTCAGCCCACCAAGCTTACTTCGATGCCTCAAAAGCACGCCGTCGCCATCAATTGGCCAGAGGCGGTCCTCCATGTCGATGACGACCGGGTAGATTTGGTTTTCGGCGACGTCTCGGTTCCGTTCTACGATTGCGAGATCCGCATCCTGTCTCAAGTTCCGGGCACCGAGATCGTTATGAGGGTCGGCGGAGATGACAGGTTTGTCGATTTCACGATGACCATAGACGGTTCCGGTGCGCACTATACCCCTACGGTCGCGAGCGGTGTCCGCATCGGTAAAAAGACCACGGATCTGGTTTCATGGTTCAAGGACGATCCGCCTCATATCTACTTCGCTGACGGGAACATGCTTCTGGCGTCCGAGCTACTCAAGCTGCCGGATGACCACGCTCCGCCGTTCGATCCCGAGCGCCTGGTCGTACGCAACTGGACGGGCGTCGACATCAGGAAGGAGTCGCAGGGGAGGGACAAGGACGCGACCAGCATCCAGCGGCGCGTAATCGATGAACTCCTGCAGAGCGGTGGGTTCGATGTCGTCTTCGACGATGACGGGTCCGGGGAATCCGCGGATGTCGTGGCCATCAAGAAGGAGGGCGACGTCATTACGGTGGCGATGTTCCACTGCAAGTACGCGAGCGATGCCACCCCGTCAGCGAGGGTCGGAGATCTCTACGAGGTCTGCGGTCAGACGCAGAAAGCAATCCGGTGGAGGGAGCGGCCCGACCTGTTGTTCGCCCGACTTAGAAAGCGCGAGACTGCGATACAGAAGAGATACGGTCTATCGCGGCTGGAGAAGGGCAGCGTTATCGACCTGATCCAGTGGCACAACCGCTGGAGCGAGTTCGACTATCGTTTCGAGATGACAGCCGTCCAGCCCGGATACTCGAAATCGGAGGCGATCCGGCAGCAAGACAAGGGGCAGCTGGAAATTCTTGCCGCAACGCAATCGCTGCTCATGGACACGTGGGCCATACCATTCACGTTCCAATGCAGTCCCTAAACCGAAGATTTTGAATCTACAGGAAATCGGAAGCGTCAGTCCCTGAGAGTGCTAAATATGGACGATCCCGCTTCCGCTTCGACAGGAAAATTATATGGCCGGTAATGAAGAAGACGTTTTCCGCAAAGCCAAGTCTGAATATCAAGCTCTGCAAATTTTGCAGGTGCTGATGCTCCGTGAAGCGTGTGGTCGGTCTAATGACAGTATTTTGGGGGTGTGCTTGGATAAATGTGGCATGTACGGAGCCCCGGAAGAAATTCGGGCGGTCATAGGTTTCCTTGAGCGATCCGGCTTGGTACGCACGGACAAGGTCGAGGAGTACGTGATCGTCGCGATCACAGATGCGGGCGAACGAGTTGCCGAGGGTAAACAAGTCGTTGATGGAGTGGCGCGCCCGACGCGAAAATAGTGGAGTTGATGACGATACTTCATCGAGCCCGGTCGTGAGAGGAGAAAGATCGGTTGTCTCCAACAAAATCATATGGATACATCATTTCAATGATGCCGCGACTACGGGTGCCAGGTTCGGATCTGTTCAAGGCGTTCCCGATTTCTCAGGTCGGGCACAGGCGATCCTGCTCGGGGCGAGTAGATCCAGGACCTTCTTACAACAATGCTCCTTTCTCGTTCCGACGTGCTTCCGAGGGTTCGCCTCATTCATGCGCGCCTTCGGGCCGCCTGCATGGGCGGCTCCGGCCTGAGTCAGGGTCACCTTCTCCACTCGATCTCAAATTGACCCCGGTGGCATAGGAAGCGGCGAGGATCGGCCCCAGCGTTCCGCCGTGGCCAGGGTAACCCTTTCCGAAGATGCTAGTGGCGACGTTTCCACAGGCGTACAGCCCAGCGATGACTGTCCCGTCGCAACGCATGACTTGCCCATGAGCGGTGGTCCTTAAACCGCCTTTGGTGCCATTATTGCCAGGCAGGATTTCGACGGCATAGAAGGGACCTTCGTTGATAGGTCCAAGGCATGCATTAGGTACGACAGTTGGGTCGCCATAATAGAGGCCGTGAGCGTCTTCCCCACGTTGAAATGCGCGATCACGGCCTTCAAGTGCGTCTTCGTTGAAACGGGCGACCGTATTCCGCAGACCTTGGGCCGAAATCGAGAGTTTATCCGCAAGCTCAGCGAGCGAGGGTTCGGAGTGCATCCAGTTCGGAGCAGCCTCGGTCGGAGGAACTGAGGCGACGGTGTAGCGGGTCTTGAACGCATGGTCGAAGATCAGCCAGGCGGGCCGATTCAGGTACGAAAAAGATCCTGGATCAAAGATATTGAATGCCATTCCAAGATCATTGTATGAGGTCGCCTCGTTGACAAATCGCTCTCCCTTGCTGTTCACCAAAATAGAACCGGGAAGTGCCAGATCTCGAACGATGTTCCGCGTTAGGGGCATTCCATCTAGCTGTTCGCCGGGAATGTGGTATGCCGCTGTCCACCACGCCTCCGTCATATTCGCGACCGCCGCGCCGGCTTCCAGTCCGAATCTCAATCCATCACCGTCATTACCCGGAGGTGTCGTGGCGGCGCTGGTGAAACCGGGCAGGAAAGCGGCCACCATATCCTGGTTCCATTCGAAGCCGCCGGTTGCCAAAATGACGCCGATGCTTGCGGAAATAGCTCCTTTCGCGGTTTCAATGCCGACACAGCGTCGACCTTCGAACGAAAGATCAGTCGCGGGCATGCTGACATGAAAATCGACGCCCGCCTGTGCGCAAGCCTGAGCCAAACCTGCGACCAATCCCGCACCTTGCGTGCGGACATTTCGCCCTTGACGATCTGTGACAATGTCGACAGAAATGCCCTTCTTAGCTTCCGTTGAAGTCACTGGTTGCCGCAAGGTCGAATAGCGCAGTTTCTGGAATAGCAAAGGATCCATGGAGGGCTCGAACGGCAGGGGCTCCACCGAGCGCCCGGTCTTGGCACCTGCCCATCCGGGATGATAATCGGGGCGGTCAACACTGAAAAATCGTAGATCCGAGCGCCCTTCGATAAACCGCAGCATTTCGGGGCCATTCTTCAGAAACGCCAGAAGCAATTCGGAGGACGTTTCGCCGAGCGTTAGACGGTCAAGGTAGATCTTGGCGTCGCCCTCGTCGTCGGCGAAACCGGAAGCAGCCATCACATGATTGTTTGGGATCCAGATGCCGCCACCAGATATCGCCGTTGTCCCACCGATGAGGTGAGACTTTTCGAAGACGCCGACCGATAGTCCTTGATCAACTGCGGCGAGTGCGGCTACCAGACCGGCGCCGCCGCTTCCCAGCACGATGATGTCATAGCTTCGCATGTTTCGTGTTCCTAGATAACCGATCTGCTTACCCGTCTGTCGTGACTGTTCAAGAGGTTCCGGCGGGTTTCTTCCGTCAATGTGAGAATGTTCACACGGACATGTGCCTCAATTTCGCTGGCAGCTTTCTTGTTGACATAGGCTTCGATGATCCACTCATGCCCAGCGAGGGTAGACTTACCGCTGTCCCGGCCCAAAGTGTGAAGGATCGTCGCTTCCGTTCGAGGTTGAATGAAACGGTTGATCATGGCGATCCTCGACCGCAATTGGCCGATCTGATCCACGATCGTGGTGTTTGGGCACCGTCGGTTGATGACAGCATGAAAGTCGAGATTTCCCTGGGTCCAGCTCGGCAGGTCGAACGACGCCAGCGCCTTTGCCATCTCGGCGTTGATAGCCTTCAGCTGTTTGATGTCGCCGGCAGTAATTCTCGGCGCCGCAGCGCCAGTGACGTAGCCCTCCAGCACCGCCAGAAGCTCCATCTGCTCGGCCCAAAGGTCCGGATCCGCGCCCGCGACGATTGCGCCCGAATTCTTGCTGAAGATCACGAGGCTTTCTGCCTCAAGGCGACGAATAGCCTCCCGGACTGGAACCGGACTGATCGACAACTCCTTTGCCAGTGTGTCGATCACTAAGCGCTGCTTTGGCGCATAAAGCCCGCGATCGATCCCCTCCTTGATATAGTCGTATGCGAGCTGCTGCTTGCTTTTTGCTGCTGTGGCAGGTGCCATCACCTTTGCCATGCGGTTTACTCTCCAACGACGATGTCAAATATAAAATCAGATTTGATTTCCCTTCGACCTAGCGGCTTCGACAGCTGTCGGCAAGCCTTACCGCTTCCAAGCCAGGCGTCGTTCCAGGCTTATGCTCAACCTGGAGAGTGCAAAGACGATGATGATGAAAATCAGACCAACCGCGGTCAGATACTCGAATTGCTTGTAGGTGATGGCTGCCTGGGCATTGGCGACATAGACGATATCCTTGACGCCGATGACGCCGACGATGGCGGAATCCTTTAATATCACGATGAACTGATTCAAGAGAAGCGGGATAGCGGTCCGCAGCGCTTGAGGCCAGATGATGATCGAATTCGTTTTCCATCTCGTCATGCCCATGGCAGCGGCTGCTTCCCATTGGCCGCGATCAATGGTGAGGAGTGCAGACCGATAGATCTCGGCGACATATGCTGTGTTCAGCAGTGTCAACGAGATGATGGCCGCAGTAACCGGATCCATTTTCCAGCCGGTGACGCCCGCAAGGGCGAAATATACCAAAAGCACGTAGACGTATGGCGACAGCGAGCGAAAGATCTGGATGTAGAGAAACCCGACAGATCGCCCAACGGGGGATCTGCTTCGCAACAGGGAAACGATCACCCCGCCGAGCGCCATGGAGCAGGCGAGGGTTATTATCGCAATCAGAAACGTAAAGCGCAGCCCGTACAGCATCGCGGGCATGAAATTCAACACAGTTGTCCAACTATTCATGGCGCTCACAGCCCCCTGCTTTCGTTCAGACGGTTCTCGATAATATTCACCAGCATTGAAAGAAGCAGCATGGTCGTGATCAGCAGTGCTGCGACTGAAATGTAGGCTTCGAAAGGCCTGTAGTGGTTCAGACTGATGTCTTGCGCGGCAAAAATAAGTTCTGGTACCGCGACGACGGCAGCATAGGTGGACGCTTTGAAGCAGATCACGAAGACATTAAGCAGAGGTGGGATCACGACTCTGATCACCTGAGGAAATAGAACCGTACGATTGATGCGGTAGTCTGAAAGGCCAAGCGCTTTGCCGGCCTCGATTTGTCCGACGTCGATCGAATTGTAGCCGGTGCGAAAGATCTCGGACGCGAAGGCTGAACTCATAATACCGATCGCGATGATGATCGCCTGCGGACCGGACAATGCCAGACCGAACTTCGTGGCAATACCGAAGTAAATCCACAGAAGCAGGAGATACATCGGGAGACCCCGAACGATCTGCACGTACACGTAGGAAATCCCGTTGGCAATCTTCGAGCGCGATGCGGATCCGAGATATGAGATGAACCCGATGACGCATCCGATCGCGAAGCCAGCAAGCGCAAAATAGAGGTCATAGGCCAGCCCCCAGAGAAAGCGTGGCCACTGCGCCAGAACGATCGAGAAATCGAGGTCCATTTCGTTCCCTTTCAAGCCCAGTTCCATCTTGAGCGTCTGATTATCGATACGCCGACGGAGGCGCTTCGTCAACATCATATACGATTTCATATTGCAAGTCAGATAGTTTCGGTTCATAAATATAGGCAAGGGAACTTCTTGAGGCCCTTCGCGACAGATTGGATGAACGATGCGATTTTCAGGAAAAGCTGTTCTTGTCACAGGCGTTGCGAGCGGTCTCGGGAGAGCAGTAGCGCAGGCGCTGGCGGTCGAGGGGGCACAGCTGGCCCTTGTTGATCGTGCAAGAGAACCGCTCGACCAACTCGTTTCAGAACTTCAAAAGAACGGCTGCGAAGTTATTCATTTCGTCGGCGACGTCGCGCAGGAGCAGACTTCCAAGGAAGCAATTGGTCTGGCTCTTCGGCAGTTCGGCAAGCTTGATATTTTGATCAACAATGCCGGGATCAATCCCACAGGCACCATTTCACAGACTGATCCGGCCACTTGGCAGCATGCTTTAGACGTCAATCTCAAGTCGGCGTACTTGTTTTGTCGGGAAGCCATTCCGCACATGATCGAGGCTGGCAAAGGGGTGATCGTCAATACGGCGTCGATTGCCGGGCAACGCGCCTCAACAGGCGAGTCCGTTTACGGCGTCTCTAAAGCCGGTCTGATCATGCTGACGCGGACAATCGCGCGAGATTATGGAGCGCGGGGCATTCGGGCGAATGCGATCTGCCCTGGCGTATTGGAGAGTGTCATGGCGGATCGTCTGACACGCATGTCTTCAGATCAAGTCCTGGCACGTGATCAGCGGTTTGCGCCAACTGTTCCGCTTGGTCGCTTGGGGACCTACGAAGAAATTGCCAAGTCTATTTTGTTCTTGGCGAGCGAGGATGCCAGCTACGTCAATGGCGCGCAGCTGACAGTAGACGGCGGTCTGACCGCCTAGAAAAATTGCACCCCGCTGTCTCGGGCTGCATGCCGATAACCACATTGAAAAAAGGGGAATGCTCATGCATACGAAGAAAGACAATGAAATGCAGGCTGACCGACGTTCGCTTCTGACTGCCGGGTTGTTTGCCGGAGGCGCTGCGGCCGTGGTGCTGGGAGCTAGTGGTGCCGCCCAAGCTCAGGATGCCAACAAGGAGTCCGTTTTGGACAAGGCGATCCGCACCAAGAAAATTACCGTTGCGGCTAGCCTGAAGTATCCGCCGAACCTCTATCTTAACGATAAGGGCGAACCGGATGGCTATGAAATCGCCATCATCCGCCGAATGATGAACGATATTTCCCCCGACATTCAGGTGGAGTTCGCCGACATGGACTTCGGCCAGATGTTTGCCGCCGTTGAGTCAGGACGTGCCGACATGATGACCACCGGCACGATCTTGCCGAGCCGATCGCTACGGGGGTGGTTTGCAGGTTGCGCCGTTACGTTCCAGCCGGTTTACATCGTCGGACGACAAGCTGCGGAATTGACATTCGATCAGATGAACAACTCCAGCTTCAAATTCGCGGCTCTTCAAGGCAGCTCGCAAGAAGCAAAGATCCGCGCGCTCTATCCCAAAGCCTCAGTATCGGTTTTTCCCGACCAGACCGGAGCCATTGGCGAGGTGATGTCTGGTCGAGCCAATGCCACCCTGCAATCGCTGTTCACGATCGTGAATACCAAAAAGCAAGGCGTCGACCTCGCGATCATCGGCAACGCGCCGGCCTATGTGGATCACAATACGTTCTTCATGCCGACCGGCGATATGAAGATGTACATGTTCGTGACCAACTGGCTGTTGTTCAACGCCGCCGGCGGGATCATCAACTCCTTGTACCGCGAATATATTGGCAAGGACGCAATTGCAGCCGGTCTGCCATATCTCGCAGTCGGTCCTGGCGGCAGCCCGCTTCGCATTGAAGCCTAAGCCTTCTGGGGCGGCTTGACCAGGCCGCCCCGCTTCGGCAAGGAGCGCAAATTGGAACACGTCAATACAAAAAAAACCGTCATCTCGCTGCGAGGTGCAAGCAAATGGTTTCCAAGTCCCGATCTTCCAAACGTTCGGGGTCTGAACAATGTCTCGCTGGACGTTCTCGAAGGGGACGTGGTTGTTCTTCTGGGTCCTAGTGGCTCGGGAAAGAGTACCCTCCTCAGATGTCTTAACCTGCTGACCATCCCGGATGAGGGACACCTAAGGGTGGGGTCGATTGAGTGGGATGCGCAGATCTATCACGGCACGCGCTCAAAGGAACGTCGCTACAAGCGCGACTTCCAAACGCTTCGCCGCGAAACCGGGATGGTTTTCCAACATTTCAACCTTTTCCCTCACATGACGGTGCTGGAAAATGTGATGTGCGGCCTCATCCACACCAAGGGCCTTTCCAAGGCAGAGGCGAGGGAGACCGCACAAAAGGAGCTCTCCAAGGTCGGGCTTGCTGACCGGGCAGAGCACTTTCCCGGTCAATTGTCAGGTGGACAGAAACAACGGGTCGCCATCGCACGTGCTATCGCGACGAAGCCCCTCGCAATGCTCTTTGATGAGCCAACATCTGCCCTCGATCCGGAATTGCGTGGCAGCGTCCTGTCAGTGATGCAGGATCTTGCCAGGGAAGGTATGACCATGGTCGTCGTCACCCATGAGATGGGTTTTGCACGGGCCGTTGGCAATCATATCGTCTTTCTGGAGAACGGTGAAATCATTGAGGAGGGCATGTCTGCCACATTCCTCGACAATCCCAAGACCGACCGCGCAAAACGATTTCTATCGGAAATCGCCTAAAGCCAGCACGGATGACAGAGCGAGGGAATACACGCAAAGGAACGGCCGAAGGTCAGGAGTTCAGAAGGCGTCGAGAAACCGATAGCTCGCAGGGCAAAGGTGCGACAACATCCTAAGGTTTCTCATCGTCGTCCGATAGTCCGGGAGCGAGGCGGTAGCCGGCCAAGACGAGGGTGTCGATGTCCAATGCTGGGCTGATGCACATCAGCGCGCGTTTTGAGCGCTGAAGCCTCACGGTCCGCCGATCCTCTCCTCACGGGCAGCTCAAATAGGAGGCTTGTAGCCTTCGATCTCGCGATGCCACTTGGCCTTACCGCATTGGCCTGACCGGGGCATCGATCAAGCCAGCGGGAGTGGCGTTAGATGATCCCGGAACTGCGATTTATTCCAGACATACTTCCGCGCCGTCCGCTCCATCCCCTCGATTGCCTCGGGCGTAAGCGGGCGTGTTACCTTGGCCGGCATCCCCACCACAAGCGATCCATCAGGGATGTCCATCCCCTCGGTCACCAGCGCGCCTGCGCCGATCAGGCAATTCCGTCCGATCCGGGCTCCGTTGAGAACAGTGGCTCCCATACCGATCAGGCTGCCATTGCCAATGGTGCAGCCATGCAGCATGGCCTTGTGGCCAATCGTACAGCCAATGCCAATGGTCAGCGGAAAGCCGGGATCGACATGTAGCACGCAATGTTCCTGAATGTTGCTGTTTTCGCCTATGACGATGGGTTCATTATCGCCGCGCAGCACTGATCCCCACCATACTGAAGCGCCGGCTCCAAGCGTCACCCGACCGATAACTCGCGCATCCGGCGCGATCCAGAAGTCGCCATCCGCAGGAAGGCTGGGGGAGTGATCCCCTAGCCCATAAAGGTTTGACGGCGCACTCATTCGAAGAAGGTCGCGTTGCGGCCGCCGACGACAATGTTGAACCTGAAGCCTTTCTCAACGTCGATTCCGGGTGTGTCATAGGGCTTGCCGATGTTGCGCTCGAATGCGTCTCCCATCAGGATTGCCATCGGGTCGGTCGCGTTGTTGGGTTCGTCCGGGAAGTACATCTGGGTGACCAGCCGAGCTGATCCGCCGCTGACCGATAGATGAATATGCTTGGGCCGCCAGCGCCCGATGTCAGGGCGGGCCAGATAAGCGCCAGGGCTGATGGTCCAGAACCGGTAGTTGCCGTCATCGTCAGTCAGCACCCGACCCATACCGAGGAAGCGATCGTCGAGCTTCAGGCCTGAGTGATCCTCGACATGGCGGTAACGGCCATAGTGATTGGCGTTCCAGATTTCCAACAGCGTGTTGCGCAGTGGTCTGCCGCTTTCGGTCCGCACGGTTCCCGTCACCTCGATAGGAATGCCGTCGGCGCGGGTAAGATCGGGTGAAATCCGGGTCATATCCCATTCGTTCTGGCGAGAAAGCACTCGCGCGGGCAGGTAGGGCACGAAGCTTTCGCGGGCCGCAGCAGGGATCAGGCGCAGCCGCTTGCGCGGCGTCCGCTGATCAGAGGTGTTGTCGGTCGGCCCTATTCCGAGCTGCCGTCCAAGTTTTGTCATGTTAGCATCCTCCTATCAGCTTTCGAAATCGTCGAAGAACGGGGTCTCATTCTCCCCGGCCATCACTATATCCAGACGATAGACCTCGGCCCCGTCCACCGTGCGTCCGTCCGGTCGCGCGATCAGCCGTGAGCGATCCGCATCGTCCAGTTCGGAAAGCAACGGGTCTTCGTCATTGCCGGGTTGGTCGGCAAAGAAGACCTGCGTGACGATTCGGCTTATCCCGTCTGAGAACAACGTTACCGTGATGTTCGGCGCTCGGCCCTCGGCGGCGCCGGGAAGAATGGTACGGAAGGAATATTCCCCGCTGGCACTGCGAAGCCTACCGTAGCCGTAGAACCAAGGGTCGATATCGGCGTGCCCCGCCATTCTTGGCGTGCGATACACCCCCTTGGCATTGGCCTGCCAGAACTCCATGACGACACCATTGGCCAGATCCCCATGCCGGTCCAGAACGCGGCCGCGAAGGATGATACGCTGCCCGCTGGCCCCGCCGATCACGCCCGGATGAATGCGGGTCAAATCTTCCAGGCTTTCATCTCCGAAATA
Organism: Rhizobium sp. 16-449-1b; assembly: GCF_017741935.1. Taxonomy (GTDB): domain Bacteria; phylum Pseudomonadota; class Alphaproteobacteria; order Rhizobiales; family Rhizobiaceae; genus Rhizobium. The sequence continues at coordinate 39,690 of NZ_JAGHMH010000026.1, forward strand.
GATCGGAAAATAGGGGCCGCAGGTGTCTTCATTGGTCGGTGCCAGGGCATTTTCTTTTCGATGCTCCTGTGTCATTGAATTTCCTCCGTTGAACCTATCCGGTTTTAGATATAAAACGTCGGCGCAAATCTTGACAAAAGACTGGCCCGACGCGTGAGCGAATCCTCCAACCATTCCATATACTTCGTCCCTGGCCTCCACCGGGGGCTGCGCGTTCTCGAAATCCTTGGCGAGGCGGGCAAGCCGATGTCGCTTAGCGAAATCTCGCAGGTGATGAAGCTCAGCCGGTCGTCGGTATTTCGCCTGATCTATACGCTGCGGCAGATGGGCTTCCTCAAGGAGGCAGAACAGGCCAACAGTTACACATTGGGCGCACGGGTTTTGAACCTTGGCTTCGCCTACCTCAATCAATTGCCGATCACGACAATCGCACGCCCGCATCTTTCGGCGTTGCGGGACAAGACCGGCGTCAGCGCCCATCTGAGCGTGCTTGAGGGTCACGACGTTCTCTATCTCGGGAGCCATCAAGCGCGCACGGGGTTCGTCTCGAATATGGTAACGGGAACGCGCACCGCCGCCTATGCATCGGCGATCGGATGGTGCCTTCTGGTGTCGCTGAGCGATGACGAGCTTGAGGCGTTTTGCGAGGGGCAGGAGATGACCGCCTATACCGAGCACACTCCGACCAACGCCGCAGCGCTCAAGTCCCGCGTCGATCAGGTGCGCGCCCAAGGTTTTATCGTCTCGCGTGGGTTCCGGGAACCCGGCGGATCCAGCGTTGCGGTTCCAGTGCGCGACAACAGCGGGAAGGTTGCCGCATGCATCAATATCTCTGGGCCGGACACCGGCTTCGACTTCGATCGGCTTGATAGCTTCTACATCCCCGAAACCCGGGCGACTGCGTTGCAAATCTCGCGCGAGATGGGATATGGCGGGCCTGGCTGACATCAGCTTAGACCAAGGATAGTGCGGGCCTCCCCGGAGCTGGCGATCGTGCCGCCAAGGCTGTGGATGATGGAAGTGCCCTTTTCCACCAGTTGCGCGTTCGACCGGCAGTATTCACCCTTCTCGATATAGGCCGTGTCCTCCATCCCGATGCGGCAGTGACCGCCCAGAAGGAAGGCTTGCGCTAGCATCGGGAAGGCCATCCGTCCAATCCCGAAGGCTGCCCATTCCGTCTCCTCCGGCAACTGACTGACCAAGTAGGCCATGGTCTCGGGGTTGGCCACCGCGCCGAAGCGAACGCCCAACACCATCTGCACCATCAGCGGTTTCTTGATAACGCCGCGCGAAAGGAAATCCTTCAGCATGTGCAAATCGCCGGAATCGAAGATCTCGATCTCAGGCTTTACGCCGGCCGCGTAAATCCGCCCTGCCATGATCTCCAGGTTACGTGGCGTGTTGATGACGCTAGCTTGACCCGACCACATGGTGTTGAAGTCGAGCGTGCAGATATCAGGACGCAGCTCTTCGACATGGGCCACGCGCTTGTCGGGTGCACAAAGCGTCGAGCCGGGCGCGGCAATCTGCGGATCGTCGTCAGAGGGGATGAAACGGCCGCCCTCACCGGTGGTCAAATTGAGGATGACCTCCTCATCCTGTTCTCGGATCCGCTGCACGAGTTCGCGATAGAGCTCGAGCCGCATTGAGCCCTTGGCGGTCTCGGGATCGCGCACATGCAAATGCACGATGGAGGCTCCCGCCTTGGCAGCGTCCAACGCCTGTTCGGCAATCTGTTTCGGCGTGATCGGCAAATGCGGGCTGTTTTCAGGCGACATCAAATTGCCGGTGATGGCGGCTGTCAGGATGGTTTTCTTGACCATGTCACTTCTCCACCTTGTTAAGAACCGTTTCGACCGCTCGCGCGAGCAGGTCAACGATGCGCGCGATCTCGTCCGGGGTCGAGGTATAGGACGGGGCGAGCAGGACGTGGTCTCCATTCGTCCCATCGGCGCAGCCCTGCGCCGGGTAGCACATCAAGCCGAGATCAAGCGCGGCTCTCTGGATCTTTTGCGATAGCCTCGCTGCGGCAGGAAAGGACGCCTTTGAGGCTTTGTCCGCTACCAGCTCTACGGTCCAGAACAAACCTCGGCCCCTGACATCACCGATATTGGGATTTTGGCCGAACCGTGCGTTAAGCGCGTCACGCAGCTGTTCCCCGCGCGCCCTGACGTTTTCAAGCAGGTTCTGGTCCTGGATCACTTTCTGCACCGCAAGCGCGCCGGCAGTGGCGACGGCGTGGGACATATAGGTGTGTCCGTTCCAAAGAAGGCCGCTACCGTTCTGAATCGCGGCAACGACCTTCTCGGCGGCCATGACGGCGGCGATCGGCTGGAATCCCGCGCCAAGACCCTTGGCAAGCGTTGTGATGTCAGCGGCTATACCTTCCTGTTCCAGCGCGAAAAGGCTGCCGGTGCGCCCCATGCCGCACATGACCTCGTCGGCGATTAATAGAACGCCGTGCCTGTCACAGATCTCGCGAATGCGCTGAAAATAGCCTCTCGGAGCGGGTTGCGTGCCGAGCGAAGCCCCGACCACCGGCTCCGCCACGAAGGCCATGACGGTGTCGGGACCAAGTTCGCGGATGCGCTGGTCCAGCAGGTTCGCCATGCGCTCTGCGAATGCAGCCTCGGATTCGCCGTCGTGGCGCATCCTGTATTCATAGGCGGCGTCGATGTGACCGACGTCCATCAACAGCGGCCGGAAGGGTGCCCGCCTGCCGGCGTGCCCCCCGGTCGCCAGTGCTCCCAGTGTGTTGCCGTGATATGAGGGGGCCCGTGCGATGATCCGCGTACGTGCGGCTTCCCCGCGTTCAAGATGGTACTGCCGCGCAAGTTTCAGCGCCGCCTCCATCGCCTCGGATCCGCTGCCCAAAAACATCACCCGACCATCGCCTGTGCCTTCGGGTGCGCGTTCCACAAGGAAACTCGCAAGCTCCTCGGCCGGTTCGTTGGTGAAAAAGCTCGTATGCGCAAACGCGACCCGGTCGATCTGTCTCTTGATGGCGGACCTGACCCTTTCGTTATCGTGGCCGAGGCACGACACAGCGGCGCCGCCGCACGCATCCAGGTAGCGCTTACCGCTCTCGTCGATCAGAAAGTTTCCGTCTCCGCCGACAACAGTTGGAAGCGTCGCGTCGAGAGAGCGGTGCAGCACGTGGGACATGGGCTCGATTCCGTCTTGCATATAGAACAGCGTTTTGTATACTAAACAACATTAAAGGACTCAAGCGATTTCCTCTCGCGGTGGAAATATGGAGTTTGTCGTCATGGGCGCTTTGGCCGGCCTTCGGATTATCGAGGTATCGCAGGTTCTCGCCGGGCCGTTCTGTGGCTATCAGTTTGCATTGCTTGGGGCAGAGGTTATCAAGGTCGAACTGCCCCACTCGCCCGATTGCGCGCGCGGGCGCGGTCCTTTGCCTGCATTGAATGCGGACGGAATAGGACTGACCTACCAGGTGCAGGGTGGCAATAAGAAGTCGCTGGCCCTCGACTTCCGCGCCGAACCGGGGCGTGCGGCGCTTCTCAAGCTGGTCGAAAGAGCAGATGTCTTTCTGGAGAACTACTCCACCGGGGTGCTGGATGGCTTCGGGTTGGGCTATGAGGATTTGCGAAAGTGCAATCCGAAGATCGTTCACTGTTCGATGACCGGGTATGGCGAAACGGGGCCGAGGGCAACCAAGGGCGCTTATGACAATACGATTCAGGCCAGTTCGGGTACCATCGCGCAATGCGACGGCCAGAAGCCAGGAGTGTCCTTTGTCGATTACGCGGCTGGTTATTCTGCTGCTTTCGCCATTTCCGCCGCGCTCCTGCAACGCGAACGTACAGGGGAGGGATGCCATATCAGCGCCTCTATGTTGGAGGTGGCGCTGTCGCTAATGGCGCCGGAAGCAGCATCGAAACAGGTCCCCGAGGCAAGGCTGAAGGTTCCCGAGGCGGGTATTTCGGCCTTTGACACGGCGGATGGCCGCCTGATGCTGGGGGCTTTCAAGCCGACACAATATCGCAAGCTCGGCGCGTGCCTCGCGTCGCTGGGTCATAATATTCCACTTCTCGCTGGCGTCAGCGACTGGAACGATGTCGAGAGCCATTCAGCCGCGATCCGCGCCTCGCTCGAGCCGGTATTCCGCGAGCGCACCGCAGAGGAATGGCAGGCGGTTCTCGAAGCCGCCGACATTCCTGCCGAAAAGATCCTGCCGCTGGAGGAGGCCGTTGCCTCGCCTCAGATTGCAGCACGGGGCTATTTCGCACCGTCTCCCGACGATCCCTCGATCCCCCTGCCGCTCGCCGCCTATCGGATGAGCCTCGGCGGTCCGATGCTAACTGGCGCGCCGCCCAAACTGGGGCACCATAACTACCAGATTTTGGAAGGTCTGGGATATAGTCCGGAAGAGATCGCGGCACTTCGGAATTCTGGGGTGATGCAATGACTCTCCGGCTGACCGCAGAACCGGCCTTCTATTTGCCGGAGGAGTTACGCCACAAGGGCGAGCCGTCTGCCTGGGCCAAGATGACCCGCCCGGGGCAGCCGATCCATTCTTTCCTCGAGGCTGCCTTCTTTGACGAGGCGCGCAGCCTGTGGCTTTCGGACGTGCCCTATGGCCGCGTGTTCCGCGTCTCGCCCGAAGGCGCGTGGGAAGTAATGCACCGGATCGACGGCGAACCCCATGCCATGCGCATAGCACCGGACGGTCGCCACATCGCGGTGGACTACCGCCAAGGACTAATCGAGTTGACCGGTCATGATAGTTACAACGTGCTGACGACCGGCTTCGAAGGCCAGTCTTTCCTTGGGCTTTCCGATATGTGCTATGGAAAGGACGGCACGCTTTGGTTCACCGATAGTGGCCGCACCTCATTGAGCGATCCGCGCGGGCGGGTCTATTGCATTTCGGCCGCGGGCGACATGCGCCTGCTGCTCGATCGCGTCCCCTATTCCAACGGGATTTGCCTGTCGCCGGACGGCGCCTGGCTCTATATTGCCGCGACCCGTGCCAACCAGGTCTGGCGGTTGTCCACCTGCCTGCCCGAGATGGGTCAGCCGATGGCGGGCACTTTCTTGCAACTCTCCGGCGGATTAGGGCCAGACGGACTGGCCACCAATGCCCGGGGTTGGCTGGCCGTGGCGCAGGCGCAGGCCGGGCGAGCGTATGTTTTCGACGAGCTCGGCGACCCGATCGCCGAGGTTCGCTTGCCTAAAGGGCTTTGGACAACTTCCGTGACCTTCCACCCGGACGACCAGACCCGCCTTTTCATTGTCGATGCCCAAACAGGCACCGTTTTCACCGTCGACATTCCTGATTGAGGGATCCTAGTTCAATGAAAAAAGAAGACCTCTACGGCTACGTGCCCGCCATCGTCACGCCCTTCAGCGACACGGGCGAGATCATCGAAGACGCCTTTGTCGAGTTGTTCGAGTTCCTGATCAATCGCGGGGCGACCACCATCTGCATCGCGGGCGACAACGGCGAAAGCTGGGCGCTGTCGGCGGCTGAGCGAGGCCGGCTGGTGCGACTGGCCAAGGATACCGCAAAAGGCCGCGTATATGTGATGATGGGCATTTCCGCTCCCACGATCGCCGCTTCCCTTGCCTATGTCAGAGCTGCCGAGGAGAACGGCGCGGATGCGCTACTATCGATGCCTCAGACCTATGTGTTGAAAGCGTCTCAGGCGGAGCTCATGGCACGGTTCGACAAAGTTTCGGCGGCGACGGCCAAGCCGCTTGTGCTGTACAACTCGCCCCGCCGGATGGGTTTTTCACTGAGCGTGGACCAGACCGAAACCCTGATGAACAACCATAATGTCATAGGCATCAAGGAAAGTCAGCGTGACTTCTTCTACCACACCCATCTCTTGCAGCGCCTCGGCGACAAGATGTCAGTGATGACTGGTCCTTGCCACTATATCCTGCCGAATTTTGCGCTCGGGGCCAAAGGCTTCATCGCCACTGGCCCTGAATTCACAGACCTGAAGCCGTCCGAAATGGCGACCGTCGGCGCCGGTGCCCCTGATGCGATCTGGCGCCACGCCCATTACCAGCTTACCGTCCTTTATGAATTGCTGATGGGTACTGCCACATGGCCCGCGTCCTTCAAGGCGGCATTGAACTTGATCGGCCTGCCCGCGGGCGTTCCGCGCGATCCGGTCATGCCTGCAACCGTAGACGACATCGACAAGATCAAACGTACCTTCGACCAGCTTGGGATCAGCTATTCCTGATGCGCCTCACGCCCGATCAGTCCAGCCATGTTCGACGAACGCCGTTAGTGGATTTTACCTTCGACGGTACTGGGGTTTCTGGCCACGACGGCGAAAGTCTGGCGGTCGCGCTGATGCGGGCCGGCCATCTGCACCTGCGCGACGCTCCCGAAGATGGTGGAGCGCGCGGGCTGTTCTGTTGCATGGGGCTGTGCCAGGAATGCGTCGTGCGTATCGACGGTATGGTGGTCGAAAGCTGCCGATCTACCGTCGCGCAAGGATTGGCAGTCACCTCGTTAAGGCGGCAATCATGATGCACAATAGCGATGTCGCCGTGATCGGAGCAGGTCCTGCCGGAGCGAACGCTGCACTGGCCGCCGCGCGCCATGGCTTTTCCGTCACCCTGATCGACGAGCAACCCAGAGTCGGGGGTCAGGTCTGGCGCGCTAAGAGCGCCGCTATTCTGGAAGCTCCCGCTACGCCTGAAACTGTGGCGGGAAATCGGCTGCGCCAGGAAGTCGACGAAAGCTCTGTCACCCATCTCAGTGAGGCACGGGTCTGGCAGATCGAACGGTGCGAAGGGGGCGCGAATCTCTACCTGCTGCGGCAGGGCCGCAGTGACGTTCTGCACGCGCGCGCCCTGATCATCGCCACCGGCGCACGCGAATTCGTGCAGCCGGTGCCCGGCTGGACGACACCGGGGGTGCTGGGATTGGCGGGCGCGACGGCGCTGTTCAAGCAGGAACTGGTACTGCCCGGCAAACGCACGGTCGTCTCAGGCACCGGGCCGCTGGTATTCTACGTCGCATCCGAAATCCGCCGTCTGGGTGGTGAGGTAGCCGCAGTCATTACCCCCAACAGCCGGGGTGACTGGCTTCGCTGCCTTCCAGCGATGGCATCACGCCCTGATCTGCTGTTGCGCGGCGGCCGTTGGATCGCCGATTTGGTCCTGAGCGGCGTACCGATCTACTGGCGCCATGCGGTAACACGGGTTGAAGGCGAAACCCAGGTCACCGGTGTCGAATTCCGCAAGCTTACCGCCGACTGGTCGCCGACTGGTGCAGTACGACGCATCGAAGGCGACAGTTTGTGCCTCGGCAACGGACTAACCCCGACCACCGAGGCCGCGCAACTGGCAGGGTTGGGACTGGAGCATAGCCCCCGCTTAGGCGGATGGATACCGTTACACGGCGTGGACGGAACAACCGACATCGCTAGTATTTTCCTGTGCGGTGATGGCACCGGCATTCGCGGCTCGACGGCGGCAGAAGTTCACGGCCGGCTGGCCGGTTTAAGCGCCGCCGAGCATCTAGGCGCCGATACCAAGGGCGAACGCGACCGCCTACGCGCCGTCTACGAACGGGCGGCCCGCTTCGGCACCGCGATGACTGGCCTTAGCCTTCCCCGCGCGGGGCTTGCGCGGCTGACCACCGATGAGACCATCGTTTGCCGCTGCGAAAGCCTCTCACGGGCTGATATCGTTGCAGAGATCTCCAGCGGCGCTGGTAGTACCAATGCCGTGAAGTCAGGCCTCCGTGCAGGGATGGGTCCTTGCGGGGGCAAGTTCTGCCAGACCGCCGTGTCCCGCATGATCGCTGAGGCCGAGGGTGGGGGCGAGGCCGACGTGCCGCCCCCGACACCGCGGCCGCCTCTGCGCCCGGTGCCCGTTGAAGCGCTAGCCGGCGACTTCAACTATTCCGACCTGCCAATCCCAAAGCCCGCACCGCTATGACCATAACCTATGACATAGCCATTGTCGGCGGCGGTATCATGGGCTGCGCAAGCGCGCTTCGCATGGGCGAAGGGGGAATGCAGCCCCTCGTTCTGGATCAAAGCGATCTTGGGCAGGGGGCGTCGGGCGTGAATGCCGGCACGCTGAGCCTGCAGATCAAGCGCGTCCGGCTGATGCCTTATGCGCTGAAGGGCCACCACGAATGGGAAGCAATGGGGGAGGCTGTCGGCTTTCACAAGACCGGCGGCTATACCCTGGCCTTCACCGAACGGGAGGCCGCGTTACTGCACGAGCGCCAGACGCTCAAGGCCGTGGCGGGAGCCCCGATCACGTTTGTCTCGGACCGGCAAATCCGCGAGGCGGAACCGGGCCTGACCCGTAAGGTGTTGGCTGCGAGCTATTGTCCCGAAGACGGCTATGCCAATTCATCATTGACGGGTCAGTATTTCCGTCGGCGACTGCGCGACGCCGGGATCGCGTACCGCGAACGTTGCCCGGTGACCGCAATCGAGCGTGGGTTGAAAGGCTTTACCTTGACTACGGCTGACGGCCAGGTTCATGCCCAGCGCCTGCTTTTAGCGGCGGGGGCCTGGCTGAAGCCCGTCGCGGCACTGCTGGGTGTGGAGTTGCCGGTTCAGGCCCGGATCAACACCGTGTCGGTGACCGAGCGAATGCCGCCGCTGGTCTCCAGCGTGATAGGCCACGCAACTGGACTGCTCACCATGAAGCAAAAGCCCAACGGCTCCGTCCTCGTCGGCGGCGGCTGGCAAGGGCGCGGCGCGCCGCAGGAGGGGCGCGGCCAAGTCATGGCAGAAAGTGTGCAACCCAACCTTGCGCTGGCGCAATACGCACTGCCAGCGCTGGCCAAGGCACGGGTGTTGCGAAGCTGGACGGGGTTCGAGGCCAACGTACCCGATTTTTACCCGCTCGCAGGTGCGCTTCCCGGCGTCGGGAACGCATTCGTCCTAGGCTGTGTCCGGGGCGGCTACACCATCGGCCCCTATATCGGCAAGCTGATGGGAGATTTCATATTGGGCCGGGAGCCTGAACTGCCTCTCTTCGATCCCGCCCGTAGATTTGAGGAGGAAACGACATGAGCCAGATTTCGACCGACCACTGCCGCTTGGACGGCAAACTAGCCATTGTCACCGGTGGTGGTAGCGGCATAGGTGAGGCCACCGCCAGGATCTTTGCCGATGCCGGTGCCACCGTGGTGGTTGCCGGGCGTCGCATGGAGCCGCTGGAGCGCGTGGCGAAGGAGATTGGTGGCCACGCCATTGCCTGCGACGTGTCTGACCAAGAGCAGGTCAAAGCCATGTTCGCAAGCGCGTTGAAGATCAACGGCCGGATCGATGTGCTGCTAAACAATGCCGGCGGCCCAGGTCCGATCGCCTCGGTGGCCGAGGTTGATATGGTTGCATGGGTTGCCTGCATGAACATCAATCTCGTGGGTGCAATGTACTGCCTGCAAGAAGCCGCGCGGATCATGAGCGCGCAGAGATCCGGTTCGATCATCAACATGTCCTCTCTCATGGGAATTCAGGGTTATCCGATGCGCTCGGCCTATGTAGCGTCGAAATTCGCGCTGATCGGCATCACGGAGACCATGGCGCGCGAACTGGGGCCGGTGAATGTGCGCGTCAACGCGCTGATGCCAGGAGCAGTCTCGGGGGAGAACATGGATCGCATCCTGAAACGACGCGCCGAGGCCGAGAGCCGTCCCATCAAACAAATCGAGCGTGAGAACTATACCGATGTGGCCGCGCTCAGACGCTGGGTCGCGCCGGAAGAGGTAGGTCGCGCGGCGCTCTACTATGCCTCCGACCTCAGCTCGGCGATCACCGGCGACAAGATGAAGGTCGACTGCGGACGATTTTGATAAGGGCAGAGCAGGATATTACAGGTACTTTGAACTATGTGAAGGACGAGGGTGTCGGGTGCTCTCAGGCCGCGATTGGATTCTTGTGACCACAACCACTTCTAAACACTGGCTCGTATGCATTGGACTGTGGTTCGTGGCCGTTTCAGGGTTTGCACTTTATTCCTTCGAAACCTCGAAGCAACGGCTGGCCGGTGAGTTGGAAGCGGCCGGCCAGACCTTGCACCGGTTGATCTCCCAGCGCGTGGCACAACACGACGCACACATGACCAGCCTCATTGCGGTTACCAGCGGGGCGCAGCCTGCTCCATTCAGCGCCGTTCGGCACGTGATGGAAACCATCATCCGCTTTTATCCCCGTATCGCTTGGATCGAACTTATCTCGCTCGGCGACGGCGAGCCCGAGGACCACAGGGTGAAAGTGCTGCTGAGAGTGCCAGAAGGCGGAAGCGAGGATCTGGCGGCGCTACGCGGTGCATTCGCGGAACAGGAGCGTGGTAAAATTGCCGTCTACGAAAATCGAAACGGCCGATATCTCCTGGCAAAAAGGGCATCTTTGCCTTCGGAAACCGCAGTGGTGCTTTCCATCGATGCCCGGCTTCTGTCCGATCCCGAGGAACGGCCCGCATGGGCCAGGGTTCGCCTGATGATCAATGGAAAGCTCCTGCTCGATCTTCCAGCACAGGACGGCGTCGATACAGCCGCTTCGTTTATTGCTCCCTTACATTTTGAATCGGTCATCGACGGCGAAAATCAGCGGCTGTCGTTGTTGCTTGATCGGTCCGTGCCACTTGCAGCGCTGCTGCCGGCAAGGCACGCGGTCGGCTTTGGCGTCATGACCGCGCTGGCTTTGATTGCGGCTATGTTTGCGCTGCGGCAGCGATCGACAACGCTGCGGTTGCAGCGGGAGATGGAGGAAGCCGAGGCCCGCGCGGCGCTGCACGAGCGGGAAACATTGCTTGCACATGCTTCGCGCGTCAATGCAATGGGTGAGATGGCGTCTGGCATCGCTCATGAGTTGACGCAACCACTGACAGCGATCCTCAGCCGAAGCCAAGCATCGCTCAGGTTGGCCGGTGCAGACGTAATTGACATTAAACGCATTTCCAGTGCGCTGGAGGTAAACATCCGGGAAGCAAAGCGAGCGGGAGAACTGCTAAAGCGGATGCGCGACTATGCTTCCAACAAGGCGCCGAAACCGGTTCAGTGCTCGCTGAATGAGATCGTCAAAGAAATCATCGCGCTAACCAACATAGATTTGAAGCACCGCGGCATCCGCCTCGAGTACAGCCTCACGCCGGAACCACTGGATGCCGTCGCCGACGCCATCGAACTGGAACAGGTGCTGCACAATCTCATACGTAATGCGGCTGACGCATTGGAAGGAGATTACTCTCAAGCAACGCTCATCCGCATAGAAACGCGAGCAGTGGGCCGCGAGGCCAAAATCATTGTCAGCGACAGCGGACCAGGCATCGCCGTCGAGGCGCTGTCAAAACTGTTCCACCCCTTTTTCACCACAAAGCCTGAGGGGATGGGGCTCGGGCTGTCGCTGTGCGCGACGCTGGTCGAACGTATCGGCGGCAAAATAGAAGCCGAAAATTCCTCAAGCGGAGGGGCAACGTTCACCATTACGTTGCCGCGCGCGTCAAAGAGCGATGCATCGTGAGCAAGTATAAGGTCTACCTAGTCGATGACGACGAAGCCGTCAGAGAGGCGATCGCCTTTCTGCTAGATACCTACGGAGTCACCGCCGAAACCTTCGGTGACCCCAAGACATTGCTTGCGCATATCAACAAGGAGAAGCCAGGTTGCCTAATCGTTGATTTGCGTATGCCGCTGGTTTCCGGGCTGCAACTGCACGCGCAACTGATCGCCCGCGGCATTGACTGGCCCACGATTATGATCACCGGCCACGGTGATGTTATCGCCTGCCGTAGTGCATTCAAAGCCGGCATCCAGGACTTTCTTACAAAGCCGGTTGATGGCGAAGTTTTGTTCGCGGCGCTCCAGCAGGCCTTTGAAAACCTGGATGCGCGGCTGGAGAGGTGCGAGGCCCGACGGCAGTTGGCGCAGTTGACGGGCCGCGAACGCGAAGTTCTCGAGATGATTGCCAACGGATGGGCGACCAGGGAAATTGCAGCAGCGCTCGGCGTCTCAGTGCGTACTGTCGATGCACATCGGGCAAAAATTGCCGGGAAACTCGGGACCAGTTCGGTAGCCGATTTCGTGCGGTTGACACTCACCAACAAGACGACGCAATAGGTAGTTCTACCTACACCGCATGGTGGCAACGCGGATTCTGTGATGGAAGTCGATTAAGTACGACTTGTGCCGGGAAAGCCAGACGCTTCTCCAACCAAAACCAGGAACCACACTGTGATCAAACGTTTTCTCGTAGTAGCATTCGCCTTCAGCTCCACGATCGGCGCGGCCCAGGCCGATCTCCTTACCGAAAAGAATATCCCTTCAGACCTCGCCGTCCGAATGGCGAGTAATGCAGTCGAAGCTTGCGCCGCAGACAAGTATAATGTGAGTGCGGCCGTCGTCGATCGTGCGGGTGTCCTTCGCGCCCTCGTTCGTGCAGACAACGCTGGTCCGCACACCGTTGACTCTTCGCGCGCCAAGGCCTTCACCTCTGCATCGTTGCGGATACCAACCTCGAAGCTGGCGGAGAATGCCGCGAACAATCCAGCTTCGGCCCAAGTGGTCAACATTCCCGGCTTTCTGGTGCTTGGGGGGGGCGTGCCAATCAAGGCTGGCGACGTGGTGATTGGCGCGATTGGCGTCGGTGGAGCTCCAGGGGCGAATCTCGACGAGGCATGCGCTGTCGCCGCAATCAAAGAGGCTGCTGAAGCGCTGAAATAGCCCCGTCCCACGCGCGACGCTTGCCCCCGGCAACTGCCGGGGGCATTCGATTGCTCTGGGCGCTGCGATACTGACGGCGGCGTGCCAATCATATTTGCCCAACATCACAGCGTTTGGGAGAACCTAGGAGGCCAGCTGGTTGATGTCACGCCGCCACGTTTTTGGCGTGCCGGCTGTTTTAGGGGCGCACCCACAGCAGTCGAGTTCTTTCCCCTTGGCTGGCGACCCTGCCGACGGCTGTCGCGGACTTTGTCTCGGCCTGAATTTCGATATGTCGAGGCATCTTACCGAGCGGGAAATCGGTTAGCTGCGCCGGTGCCTGGAGACAGTCGTGGGATCCCGCTTGCCAGGCTCAAAACCAGTTCATGGTTTGGGCGAAGTCGTTTTGCTGATTTTGCAACGCCTTAGATTTTGATTTTGCGGCTGCAGCTCTCGGTGGTCCTTAGTTAGGATCCTTTCAAGGCGCGAGACAAAAAAGCTACTAGTGTCGTCAACTATTTACCACTTATTTTGTCACCCCATTCGCTCCGACTTGTAGGATCCAGGGCTTGCCGGAAAGACAATGGTCTTGTTGCCGTTCATGAAGACGCGGTGGTGGATATGGGCGTGGACGGCACGCGCCAGAGCCTGGCTTTCAACATCGCGGCCGATTGAGACATAATCGTCCGGTGATTGCGCATGGGTGATGCGGGCAACGTCCTGCTCGATGATCGGACCTTCATCGAGATCCTCGGTCACGTAATGAGCCGTAGCCCCGATCAGCTTCACGCCACGCTCATAGGCCTGTTTGTAGGGATTGGCACCCTTGAAACTTGGCAGGAAGGAATGGTGGATGTTGATGATCCGGCCCGACATCTTCTTGCAGACCGCGTCCGAAAGCACCTGCATGTAACGGGCAAGCACGATCAGCTCCGCACCGGACTGCTCGACCACTTCCATCAGCCGGGCTTCGGCCTGCGGCTTGTTCTCCTTGGTCACCTTGATGTGGTGGAAGGGGATGTCGTTGTTGACGATGACCTTCTGGTAATCGAAGTGGTTTGAAACGACGCCGACGATGTCGATCGGCAGCGCCCCGATGTTCCAGCGATAAAGCAGGTCGTTCAGGCAATGGCCGAAGCGGGAGACCATCAGGAGCACCTTCATCCGGTGTTCGCTGTTGTGCAGTTCCCAGTTCATCGCAAACGTGTCGGCGACCGGCTTGAAGCCTTTTTCGATCGCAGCCTGATCAGCCCCCTCCTCCGACATGAACGTCAGGCGCATGAAGAACAGGCCGGTCTGCAGGTCATCGAATTGCGAGCTATCGACGATGTTGCAGCCGATCCCGGCGAGATAACCGGTCACCGAGGCGACGATGCCGCGCGTGGACTGGCAGGAGATGGTCAGGACATAGGCGGGCATGGCTGGGTTCTCGCAGACAACAGGGCTCGTGGCCGCAACGCGATGCTGCGACCGCTTCTCGCGGGTGGAGACTGAGGGATTAGAAGCTCTTCTCGAGTTCCGGCAGCAGTTCGAACAGGTCGCCGACGAGGCCGTAGTCTGCGACCTGGAAGATCGGGGCTTCCTCGTCCTTGTTGATGGCGACGATGACCTTCGAGTCCTTCATGCCGGCCAGATGCTGGATCGCACCGGAGATGCCGCAGGCGATGTAAAGCTGTGGTGCGACCACCTTGCCGGTCTGGCCAACCTGCCAGTCGTTCGGGGCATAGCCCGCATCGACGGCAGCGCGCGAGGCACCGACGGCCGCACCGAGCTTGTCGGCAACCGGAAGGATGACTTCCTGGAACTTTTCAGACGAGCTCAGCGCACGACCACCCGAGATGATGATCTTGGCAGACGTCAGTTCCGGACGATCCGACGACGACAGGGCATTCTTCAAGAAGGTGGAAAGGCCCGGATCAGCCGCAGCCGAGATGGCCTCGACCGAAGCAGAACCACCTTCCGCTGCGGAGGCGAAGGAGGCGGTGCGAACGGTGACGACCATCTTGGCATCGGTGGACTGAACCGTCTGGATGGCATTGCCGGCATAGATCGGACGCTTGAAGGTGTCGGCCGAGACAACCTCGATGATCTCCGAGACCTGGGCGACATCGAGCAGGGCCGCGACGCGCGGCAGCACGTTCTTGCCGACCGAGGTCGCGGCCGAGATGATCGTGTCGTAGTTGCCAGCCAGCGAAACGATCAGCGCTGCCAGCGGCTCGGCCAGATTGTTGGCAAGTCCTGCGTCGTCAGCAACGAGAACCTTCGCTACGCCCGAAAGCTTGGCTGCCTGATCGGCGACGGCCTTGGAGCCGGCAACGAGCACATGAACGTCGACTCCAGTCCCACTGGCGATCTTGGAAGCCGCCGTCAGCGCCTTGGCGGTCTGGTCGGACAGGTGGGTGTTGTCGTGGTCAGCCAGAAGAAGAATGGCCATGATGTAATCTCCTCAAATCTTCCGGTTAGAGCACGCCGGCTTCGTTCTTGAGCTTGTCAACCAGCTCTGCGACGGACTTAACCTTGACGCCCGCCTTGCGGCCGCCTGGTTCCTCGGTCTTAAGAACCTTCAGCCGTGCCGTCGTGTCGACGCCAAAGTCAGCCGGCGTCTTCTTGTCGAGCGGCTTCTTCTTGGCCTTCATGATGTTCGGCAGCGAGGCATACCGCGGCTCGTTCAGACGCAGGTCAGTAGTCACCACGGCCGGCAGCTTGATGTCGATGGTTTGCAAACCGCCATCGACTTCGCGTGTCACGGTCGCCTTGTCGGCACCGATTTCGACCTTGGAGGCGAATGTACCCTGAGTCCAGCCGAGCAGAGCCGACAGCATCTGGCCGGTCTGATTGCTGTCGTCATCGATCGCCTGCTTTCCGACGATGATCAGGCCGGGCTGTTCGGCTTCCGCCACGCCCTTGACGATCTTGGCAACGGCCAGCGGCTCGACGGCATCGTCCGTTTCAACGAGGATGGCGCGGTCGGCACCCATGGCGAGTGCCGTGCGCAGCGTTTCTTCCGCCTTGGCCGGGCCGACCGAAACCACGACGACTTCCTCAGCCTTGCCGGCTTCCTTCAGCCGCAGAGCCTCTTCAACGGAAATCTCGTCGAACGGGTTCATCGACATCTTCACATTGGCAAGCTCGACACCCGCACCATCCGGCTTAACCCGGATCTTGACGTTGTAGTCGACAACACGTTTGACCGTGACCAAGATTTTCATCATTCTAGTTTCCTCAGATAACGTTGACGATCACATGCGGCCGCGCAGGGCCTGCGGATCGTAGGGAGATTCTTCCAGTACGCGCGCCATGCGCATCTCGCCGAGGATCGGCACTTCAACCTCGGTGCGCGGGACACCGAGTTCCGGTGGCAGCAGCGCGAAGGCGACGTCATGGCCGAGCGTATAGGCATAGCTGCCCGACGTGATGCGGCCGACCAGCTTGCCCTCGTGATAGACACCCTCGTAGATCAGCGAGCTTGCGCCATCGGTATCGATGGAGATCGTGACCGAGCGCCGCCTGATGCCCTCTTTTTTCTGGCGAACAAGCGCCTCCCTGCCGATGAAATCGCCCTTGTCGAGCCGGATGAAGCGATCGAGATTGCTTTCCCAGGCCGTCAGTTCCGGGTTCATGTCACGATACATGGCACGGTAAGACTTTTCGAGGCGGAGCGATTCCAGCGCGTGGTAGCCGATGAGGCGCAGGCCGTGCGGCTCACCCGCCGCAAGGATCGCCTGCAGCAGCTGCCGCTGGTAGGGCAGCGGGTGATAGAGTTCCCAGCCGAGTTCACCTTCATAGTTGACGCGCAGCATCCGCACGTCCGTCGCCAGGCCGACCGTACCGGACTTGACGCCGAACCATGGGAACGCCTCGTTGGAAAGATCCATCTCGGTCAGACCCTGCAACACGTCGCGCGCCTTCGGACCGACGACAGTAAAGCAACCGCGTTCGTTGGTGACGTTTCGCAGCTGCACGCTGCCGTCCTTCGGCAAAAGCTTCGATAGGTCATCGAAATTCCAGCGCTCGGCGCGCGGCGTCGAGATCAAGTAGAAGCTGCCGTCTTCAAGGCGCGCCACGACATATTCAGCCTGCACGCCGCCGTTCTTCGTCAGATGATGGCTTAGGTTGACGCGGCCGGCTTTCGGCAGGCGATTGGCGAGAATAGTATCGAGCCAGGCTTCGGCACCGGGGCCGGACACTTCGAACTTCGTCATCGGCGTCATTTCGACGAGACCGACCGCCTCGCGCACCGCCCGCACCTCTTCAGCCACGTAATGGCCTTTCTGTGTCCAGCGCCAGCTATACTGGTCCTTGGCTTCAACACCGTGCGGAGCAAACCAGTTCGGCACTTCCCAGCCGTTCAGGACGCCCCAGACGGCACCGCGCTGCGAGAGGATATCGTAGGATGGGGCGGTCTTCTGCGGGCGCGCGGCCGGCATGTCCTGACCGGGATAATGCAGCTCGGCATGGGTGCCCCAGCTTTCCTTGACCTTGTGCCGTGTCCATTCCTTGTTGGCATAGTCGCCGAAACGGCGGGGATCGAGCTCGGAGGTATCGAGGCTGTTGGCGCCTTCGACGATACGCTCGGAGAGATAATAACCGATCGCGCCGCCCCAGAGGATGCCGCCCGGCACGCCTTCGGCGATCCAGACATTTTCGAGCCCCCAGGCCGGGCCGACCAGCGGCAGCTCGTCAGCCGTCATCTGGAAGGGGCCGCGCACATTGGCCTTGATGCCGACACGGCCGAGCGCCGGGACCATCTCCATGGCAGCTTCCCAGTTCCAGGCCACCGCATCGAAATCTTCTTCGACCAGATCGGCGCCGAACCATTCGGGCACGCCGTTTTCGGCAAAGAGCTTCAGGTGTTCGGTCTTCTCATAGGGACCGAACATCAGGCCATCGCCCTCTTCGCGCAGATAACCCTCAAAACCTTCGTCACGCAGGATCGGCATTTCCGGCAAGCCCTGGCGCTTGCGCTCCACGATCTCTGGCACGGCATCGGTGATCCAGTATTGGTGCAGGATCGGGATGGCAGGGATTTCGAGACCCAGCATCGCACCGGTCTGGCGGGCATAATTGCCGGTCGCCGCGATGATATGCTCGCAGATGATCTCGCCATTGTTGGTGATGATCTTCCATTCGCCGCCGGGCAGACGCTCGAAACCCTTGACCTCGGTGTTGAGGTAGATCTTGGCGCCGCGGTCGCGTGCACCCTTGGCCATGGCCTGGGTCACGTCGGCCGGCGCGATATGGCCGTCGTCGGGATGGTAGAGCGCGGCCAGCATGTCCTTGTTGTTTTCGAGCAGCGGCCAGAGTTCGCGCGCTTCCTGCGGCGTGACCAGTTCGGCGCGAATGCCCTGCACGGCGGCAACGCTCATATAGCTCTTGTATTCGTCGAGACGGTCGCGCGTGTTGGCGATGCGCAGCTGGCCGCATTTGTGCCAGCCGACATGCTGGCCGGTTTCCGCTTCCAGCCCTTCGTAGATCTCGATGGTCTTGGCGATCATCCGGCCGATACTGATGTTGCGGGCATAGGAAGGAATGAGGCCGGCGGCATGCCAGGTCGATCCGGCCGTCAGCTGGGTGCGCTCAAGAAGCGCGACATCGGTCCAGCCACGCTTGGTAAGACCGTAAAGTATGGCGGCGCCGACACAACCACCGCCGATGACAACGGCGCGAGCATGAGTTTGCATGGAAGAGGTTCCCTCGTATTGGTTTGTCCAACCCTACAAACGCCAGTGGCCGTTGTAATCTTGCAAAAAATTCTTCAACGGCATAACTTCAAATTATGCACCGGCTTCGTTCTCTTGTCCCCTCCGCCAATTACCTGTTCTGCTTCGAGGCAGCCGCCCGCAGGCGCAGCTTTACTGCGGCCGCGCAGGAACTAAATGTCAGCCAACCGGCCGTGAGTAAGACCATCAGGCTGCTGGAGGAGGCAACGGGGCTGAAACTGTTTCGCCGCGAGCATACGCGGCTGGAGCTGACGGCGGACGGCCAGCGGCTTTACAGGGAGACACAGGACGCATTCGACCGCCTGCACATGGTCATCTCCTCGCTCCAGAAGAAACATTCCAATGACGTCGTGCGGGTGTCCTTCTCGGCCGCCTTCGTGCAGCTCTGGCTGCTTCCGCGACTGAAGGATTTCAAGGCTAAGCATCCGGACGTACCGTTGCGCATCGAGGAAAGCAGCCGCGACGATCAGGACCTCGTGGAAGAGGATATCGATGTTTCAGCACGCCTCGGCGATGGCAAATGGCCGGGACTCCAATCCTGGCATTTCTTCAACGAAGAGATCTTGCCGGTATGCAGCCCTGACTATCTTCGGGACTTCGGCCCGATCGTCGAACCGGCCGACCTGCTTAAGCACACGCTTCTGAATTTCGAGGAGAGGCACCGTACGCGCCTTGCCTGGCGCGAATGGCTGGAGTGTCATTCGGTGTCCGTGGCGCGGCTAAGGCAGGATTTCGTTTTTACCGACGCACTCGGCTCAATCGAGGCGGCGGTGCGCGGGCAGGGCATCGCGCTCGGCTGGAAACATCTGGTGCAGGAGCACCTAGAGGCCGGCCGGCTGGTCGCGCCACTGAAGGAGATCTATCAATCCGGTCAGTCTGTGCATCTCATCATGTCAGCTCAGAGGTTGCCGAAAAGCGGCGCGGCACTTTTCCGAGATTGGCTGATTCACCAAATTTAGTGAGCCTCCGATAACGTTTGCTAGGCAAACACAACGCGATGGTTCAACTTGGTGTTTTCGCGGTGATGGCTCGTCTGACGCGCCTGATTATTCCCGATAGCAAAAGCACGATCATAGGTAATGCGAAAAGGATTGATAACTTCGCTAAATGTGGGTTGAGACCAAGCTCTACAGCTGCCTCGAGACATATTTTGATGAGGCCGATTACGTAATATGCTATCGCGATTACGGAGAAGCCCTCGACAGCCTGCTGGATGTGGACCTGTACTCGCGTCCTCTCTTCGACCGAAGCAAGAAGCGACGCATTTTGGTCTTCAAGTTGAACTTGGACCGTTGTTCGTAGCAGGTCTCCTGCTAGTGCAACACGTTCGCCGAGTTCAGCGAGTCGACGTTCCGCAGCGCTCGCCGATTGAACTGCCGGCAGGAATCGACGCTCGATAAAGGTGGAGATACGTTGGCGCTGTTCGACGCGCTCCTCTCGAATTTCAACCAACCTCCTATTTACGATGTCAGCGTAAGCTTTTGTTGCACCAAATCGTGTTCTCGCGTTTGACGAGTAGTTTAAAACATCAGACGATAGCTTTGTGACATCAGAAAGAAGGGCTTTATCGACCTTGGCGGAGGTCTGCATGTGGGTTATCAAATGATCAACCCGCGCATCGAACTGTACGATTTTCTCCAAAGTCTCGCGTGTAACCGGAACGGCGAGCAGCGCCATCATTCTATAGGTCTCGATTTCCAACAATCGCCGCACCATACGACCCGTGCGGTAGGCATTGAGCTTTCGATTAAAAAAGTGCAGCTCGACGAAGCCGCTTTCGCTCAGTTGGAAGTTCGAACAAACCTCCGCGTCACCGCCTCCCACTTTGGAAGCGACAAAGTCGTCAGCTGGTTGACTATGTGGTTTACTGTCATTCTCGTCGCGGACGATGACGCGCGTCGCGCTAATAACCTCTCCACCCAGGCGTTCAATGTAGTCGAATATACTTGGGAGCTTATTGGCGTAATCGGAGTCTGCCGGTATCAGATAAGTGAGAGTAACAAATTCGGTATGCGCTTCCCATTTGAGTCGGCCGTTTTCCAAGCGGCCGATGCCGTGGCAGCCTTGCCCGGTGGTTGACACGTCTTCAAGGCCGGAGGTGAAGGACGTCAAACATGATCGATCGCACTCGACAATCGCGACATGCCAGACATCCGTATCACCGTCGAAGTAGAGAGATGGTCGAGCGTGTAACTCTTCGTGTAAGTTTCTGCGGAGCGGATGCTCCGTGGCAAACGGCATGGACATAACGCCTCCGATCCAAACCGGGCAATCGAACGACGATCCCGCAACACGGCAGCCGTCGAAATAGCAGGTCTGCAAGTGTGACGCTTATTCTGAATCGGAAAGACCTATTGCGCATACCTGCATATATCTGACTGGGAGACCGGGGTATTATGCAATTATAAACGGATGAGTTAGGAAAGCCCGTCGCATGCTGAATAACCCTAGATCCCATGGACTTTGGGAGCACTCCGCCACTCCGGCCCGAGAGACCGAAGCACTCGAAGCCGCCGTTGTTGCCGATGTCGCGATCGTCGGTGGGGGCTTTACCGGACAGTCGGCGGCGCTTCACCTGGCACAACGCGGAATGACAGCAGTCGTTCTTGAAGCTGTTGAAATCGGTTTTGGCGGTGCCGGGCGTAATGTCGGACTGATCAACGGCGGCATGTGGGTGATGCCTGACGACATCCCCGGCGTCCTTGGGACGAAGTACGGGGAACGCTGCCTTGGCCTTCTCTCCGATGCCCCGACTTTGGTTCGCAGGATCATCGAGGAAGAGGGCATTTCCTGTGAGATCGAGAAGAATGGAACCCTGCACCTTGCGGTGGGGTCGCAAGGACTTAAGGAACTGGAGGAACGTCATCGCCAGTGGACGGCCCGTGGGGCGCCGCTGCAGCTTTTGGATGCTGAGGAGGCCCGACGCCGAACCGGATCGCCCGCCTATGCCGGGGCGTTGTTCGACCCTCGCGCTGGCACGCTGCAACCCTTGAGTTATGTGCGCGGACTGGCTGCTGCAGCGATGGATGCCGGAGCCCAAGTATTCACGCGCAGCCCGGTCGTGTCGTACGAGCGACAAGGTGATGGCTGGCAGGTCACGACACCGCGCGGATCAGTGACTGCGAGATGGGTTATCGTCGCAACCGATGCGTATTCGACGGGTCCATGGCAGGCTGTTCGCGAGGAACAGGTTCACCTTCCCTATTTCAATCTTGCAACGAAGCCTCTGTCGTCCAATCTCCGCAAAAGCATTTTGGCGAATTGCGAAGGCTGCTGGGACACCAAGGAAATTCTTTCCTCATTCCGCATGGACCAGCGTGGCCGACTGATCTTCGGCAGTGTCGGAGCCCTGCGCAATACTGGCAATGCTATCCATCAGGCTTGGGCGAGGCGGTCCTTGAAACGATTGTTCCCGCAGCTTGCCGAAGTCGAATTTGAGTTTGCTTGGTTTGGGCAGATTGGGATGACCAGCGATGCCGTCCCGCGCTTCCACAAGTATGAGGATAACATGGTTGGTTTTAGCGGCTACAATGGCCGTGGCATTGCGCCGGGTACAGCATTCGGTCGCGTCCTTGCGTCCTATGTTTGCGGTGAAATCAACGATGATGACCTTCCATTGCCGGTGACCGAGGTGCGGCCGCAGACGTTGCGTATAGCAAAGGAAGGCTTTTACGAGTTGGGTGCACAAATCGCTCACTTGGCTGGAGCCCGCATTTAAGAGGAACCAATTTGCAACTTCCCCGCCGTTTTTTGCCTCCGCTTTCCTGGCTGGCCGCCTTTGAGGCGGCTGCTCGAACTGGAAGTGTTACCCTGGCGGCCAAAGAATTGAACCTCACTCAGAGCGCTGTCAGTCGACAGATCCGCGCGCTGGAGGATCAACTCGGCGTGGAGCTCTTTCACAGGGAAAAGCAGACGATCAAATTGACGATCGGAGGAGAGGGGTACGCCCGTGAAATTCGCGACGCTCTCTTCAAGATCAGCGCGGCTTCGCTCAATCTCCGGGCAAATCCCTATGGAGGGACGCTTAATCTCGCAATCCTCCCGACATTCGGCACGCGGTGGCTCGCACCGCGTCTTCCGGAGTTCCTGGCACAGAATCCGGGCATAACGATTAATCTCGTCACAAAAATCACCGCGTTCGATTTCCGTTTGGAACCTGTCGACGCTGCGATTCATTTCGGCCGACCAGAGTGGAGCAGCGGGGAGTTGGCGCTGCTTCGTCACGAGATCGTGGTGCCAGCCTGCAGTCCGCAACTGCGGGATCAGTTCGAATTTTCGGAGCCGGCCGATGTTCGGAAGGCGCCTCTCCTGCATCTTTCCAGCCGACCAGATGCCTGGGAGCGTTGGATGGTGATCAATGGCGTATCGCCCGATTCCGTCCATGGCATGCTCTTCGATCAGTTCGCAACGGCAACTCAAGCTGCGGTTGCCGGCGTTGGGGTTGCATTGCTGCCGAGGTTTCTTATCGAGGAAGAGCTGGCGTCTGGGAAGCTGGTATGTGCCCTCGACCTCCAGATGAAAAGCGCAGAGGCATACTATCTTGTTTGGCCCTCCGATCGTGCTTCGCATCCTCCGCTGCAGGCTTTCAAGAAATGGATTCTAGCGGAGACAGCGGATCAACGTTGATTGGTCCTATTCCCAAGCGGAATGACATCTGACGGATCGATTGATTGCTGTTGGCATTTTCCGGATGAATACTCCTCTGCATCATGAGCCCCGGGAATGAGGGCATCGACAGAGGAGGCCGTTATGACAACGCAATTCGCGCATCCCGACGACATTCGTACACGCTTTTCCAAAGCGATGTCCGAGATGTATCGCAATGAGGTGCCGCAATATGGGACCTTGATGGAACTCGTTTCGGACGTGAACGATGCGACATTGGCGAATGATCCTGCGCTTCAGGAGGCGATGGTCAGAAATGACGAGCTGGATCGTCTTGATATCGAGCGTCACGGCGCGATCCGTCTCGGGACGGCTGAAGAGCTGTTCAATATCCGGCGCGTTTTCGCGGTCATGGGAATGTATCCGGTAGGATACTACGACCTTTCGGTTGCCGGCATTCCCGTCCACTCAACGGCGTTTCGTCCGGTTGACGATAAAGCGTTGAGCCGCAATCCTTTCCGTGTGTTCACGTCGCTCCTTCGTCTCGAACTCATCGAGGACGAAGCCCTTCGTGCCGAGGCCGCCGAGATTCTCGGGCGCCGGCAGATCTTCACGGCGCCGGCTTTGGCTCTGGTTGAGAAGGCCGAGGCAGACGGCGGCCTGAGCGATGCCGACGCCGACGATTTCGTCCGCGAGGCCCTTGAGACATTTCGCTGGCACAACGATGCCACCGTTACGCTTGCCGCATACAAACGCCTTCATGATGCCCATCGCCTTATCGCCGACGTCGTGAGCTTCAAAGGGCCGCACATCAACCACCTGACACCGCGCACGCTCGATATCGATGCCGTCCAGGCAGAAATGCCGAAGCGCGGGATTTCCCCTAAGGCCGTAATCGAGGGGCCGCCGCGGCGCAAATGCGCGATCCTCCTGCGTCAGACGAGTTTCAAGGCCTTGGAAGAGGGCATCAATTTCAAGCCGTCCGAGGACCAGCAGTCGAGCGGAATGCACACCGCGCGATTCGGCGAGATCGAGCAGCGCGGTGTCGCGCTGACTCCGAAGGGCCGCAAGCTTTACGACGATCTTCTTGCGGCGGTCCGGCGCGATGTACAGGTCGGGGCATCCGGAGGTAAGTCAAAAGACTACAATGTCCAACTGACCGAGACCTTCGGTGAGTTTCCCGACGAATGGGCCGATCTGCGAAAACAGGAATTGGCGTATTTCCGGTACTCGACAACAGAAAAGGGGAGTCGTTGCTCGCCTCACGACCGCTTGCCGACAACGCTCGATGCTCTGATCGACGCCGGCTTTATCCGCTTCGACCCGATCGTTTACGAAGATTTTCTCCCCGTCAGCGCGGCAGGCATTTTCCAGTCGAACCTGGGTACCGACGCGCAGCAGAACTACTCTGAACGGTCGAACCGAGATGCATTTGAAAACGGTCTCGGTAGCACTGTGCAAGACGAGCTTGCCCTATATGCGGAGGCTGAGAATCGGTCGTTGGATCAGACCTATGAAACGCTCGGTCATCCCGAACTCGCGCAGCGTTCGATCGCGTAAGGGGTGACTTCGATGCCTGCGCGCGAAACGGAGCGAAATCAACAGGCGTTCAAACGCTTTTCCACAACGCTGGTGCGCGCCGGCTTTAAAGGCGAGACAGTCAGCGACCTCGGATCTCTGACTGTCTATTCAACTGACAACAGCATCTATCAGGTCCGCCCGATGGGCGTGGCCTTCCCGAGATCTGCCGACGATCTGGTGATCTTGGTTAAGTGTGCCGGCGAAACGGGAATCCCGCTTTCCGCTCGCGGCGGCGGAACGGGCACCAACGGCCAATCTCTGACCAGCGGTGTCGTGGTTGATCTCTCGCGCCATATGAATGGCATCGAGGGTCTCGATCTGGCCGCTGGGACGGTCACCGTCCAGCCAGGCGTCGTTCTCAACGAACTCAATGCGTTTCTCGAGCCGCACGGTTATTTCTTCCCGCCCACGGTTTCGACGGCATCTCGCGCGACGATCGGTGGGATGATCGGAACCGATGCCTCGGGAAAAGGCTCGCGCATATACGGCAAGACGTCAGACTACCTGCATTCACTCGAGATCGTGCTCTCGGATGGCAGCGCTTCTAAAATCGAGGACCTCGACCTTGCGACTGCGCGCCTCGTGGCGCAACAGGATTCACTTGTCGGTCGAGCCTACCGCGAAGTTCTGCGCGTCATTTCGGAAAACGTCGAGGAGATTGCATCGGCGTTCCCCAAAATGAATCGCGGTCTCACGGGATACAACCTTCAAAGCGTCCTGAAAGACGATGGGAAAGTACGGCTCGCTTACTTGCTGGCAGGTTCCGAAGGAACATTGGCGTTCACGACGTCGGTGACCCTGAGAATTTTGCGCCGTCCGAAGCTGAAGGCGCTCGTTCCGATACGCTACGCGCACTTCCAGACGGCGCTTGAGGATGTTTTGCTTCTTTTGGACGCAAATCCCTCGGCGGTCGAAATCATCGACGACAAGGTTCTGACCCTGGCACAGCAGGATCCTGTCTGGTCATCGATCGAAGCGGTGCTCGGAAGTGATGCAAGGGTCGCCGTCGGCGGTCTGAATTTCGTAGAGTTCCTAGCTGACGACGAAGACGAACTGCAGCGCAAGCTCGATAGTTTGGCCGGGCAACTCGCTCAGCGCTCGCACCTCTTTATCGACTGGAGGATTGTCACCGACTCAAAGCTTATTGCCGAGCTTTGGTCTCTTCGGGAAAAGTCCGTCGGCCTGCTCGGCAGGCTTTCGCCGACAAAGCAAGGCATCGCGTTCGTCGAAGATACGGCTGTTCCACCGGAAAGGCTCCCTGACTTTGTCCGCGAGTTCCGAGACGTATTGGACAGTCATGGCGTGACCTACGGCATGTATGGCCACGCCGATGTCGGTTGCCTTCACGTTCGGCCCGCGCTCAACATGCGTGATCCTCGCGATGCCGCCCTCATTCGTCCCATCAGTGACGCAATCGCGTCTTTGTCGAAGAAATACGGCGGCCTCCTGTGGGGCGAACACGGCCGCGGCTATCGAGGCGAATACTCGCCGTTCTTCTTTGGAGACAGGCTTTACCGGGAACTTTGTTCAATCAAGCGCGTCTTCGACCCTTCGAACCTGTTCAATCCCGGAAAACTCGCGTCGCCCACGGGCGAGGGGATCGATGCGATCGACACGGTCTCGTTTCGTGGAGAGTTCGATCGTCAAATCGACGCGACCCATGCGAAGGCTTTCGATCGCGCTCTAGCGTGCAACGGCAATGGCGCGTGCTTCAACTGGGACAAATCCGATCCCATGTGTCCGTCCTACAAAGCGACACGCGACCGAAACCAGTCTCCAAAGGGGCGCGCGGCCCTCATCCGTGAATGGGCTCGTTTGCGGTCTCTTAATGGCACGAGTCGCACGGCAGCCGAACTGTCCGGCGTCGAGGAGGCATTGAAACAAAGCCTTTCGACATGTCTCTCCTGCAAGGCGTGCTCGAGCCAGTGTCCGATCAAGGTCGACATACCTTCGATGAAGGCGCAATTTCTGCATAACTACTATCGCCGACGGCGCAGGCCGTTCCGGCACCATCTACTATCGCAAAGCGAAAATGCATTCCGCATTGCGCGACGGCTTCCGAAGATTGCGAATATTGCCAAAGCGGCAATGAGCTTCTGCGGAGGGGATCGTCTGACTAGATTGGTCGATCTCCCTGACTTCTATCCTGCCAAAGCTTCGCGTCCGACCCTTGGCGACCCTGAACGCCTCTTGAATCTTCCGGACGATGAGAAGCAGCGAACGGTTATTCTGCTCGAAGATACTTTTACGAGTTCCTTTGACGGCGGTGTGGTGAGCGCGTCATACGCGCTTCTCGAACGGCTTGGTTACAAGGTCTGGCGTGAACCGCCGATGGCCAATGGGAAGGCCGCTTACGTCATCGGAAATCTGGAAGCTTTCGAAAAAACCGCGCGTGCAGCGATATTGCGGCAGGAGACGCTTCTGGCAACAGGCATTTCCGTTATCGGCATCGAGCCGGTAACGACCCTGATGCATGACCATGAATACAAATCCTACCGTGCAGACAGCGCAACGTCCGCTGTTATCCTCACGTTCGAAGATTTTCTACTTCGGGAGATAAAGAGCGATCGCATCTCGATCTCTACCCTCCCAGCGAATAAGCAGAACTACTCCCTGTTCCTGCACTGCACGGAGAAAACCGCCAGACCATCTGCCGCTGCAAGTTGGATCGAGATCTTCACGTTCTTCGGCGCGGATGCGACATATGTTCCGACAGGTTGCTGCGGCATGGCCGGAATGTTCGGACACGAAATCGAACACCAAGCAATGTCCAAAAAGCTCTTCTCTATGAGCTGGGCGGAGAAACTGGACGGTCTAAAAGGCAGCATTCCTCTCATTACCGGGTTCTCTTGCCGCTGTCAGACAGAGCGTCTGACAAACATGGAAGCGCGGCACCCGGTTGAGGCCCTCTTGCAGATTGTCAGCGGCGTGCCCGCGTCCGGTCATGCGCTGACGAGACAAAACACACTCAAATCCACACAATCAGATTATGAAAGGAATGGTCATGTCGACTAACGCACTTCAAAAAGGAGCAGGCGCATCGAGCCTGCCGTTGAAAACAGTCACCGACAAGCTCCTTACAGAACTTGGGATCGCGCCGGAAGCATATGCCAAGGGCGAGATTCGCGCTCGGACACCGATTACAGGTGAGACCCTTGGTCAGATTGCCAGCATCACCCGTGATGAGGCTTCCGCAATCGTTGAAAAATCTCATCAGTCATTTCTCGAATGGCGTGACGTGCCGGGCCCACAACGTGGCGAATTGATCAGGCTTTTGGGTGAGGAACTGCGCGCGAACAAGGAGGCTCTGGGCCAGCTTGTTTCCATCGAGGTCGGCAAAATCACGTCCGAAGGTCTGGGCGAAATTCAGGAAATGATCGATATCTGCGATTTCGCAGTCGGTCTATCGCGCCAGCTCTACGGTCTGACGATCGCGACCGAGCGTGCCGACCACCGCATGATGGAAACTTGGCACCCACTCGGTGTTATCGGCATTATAACGGCCTTCAATTTCCCGGTTGCGGTTTGGGCCTGGAACGCGGCACTGGCGCTGGTTTGCGGAAACAGCGTCGTCTGGAAGCCGTCCGAGAAGACAATGCTGACCGCTCTTGCGACCCAGGCTATCTTCGAGAAAGCGCTCAAGCGCTTTAAGGCTCAGGGTGGTCAGGCTCCCGAAGGTCTTGCTCAGATGATTATCGGCCGCCGTGACGTCGGCGAGGTTCTCGTCGAAGACCATCGCGTTCCTCTCGTATCGGCGACGGGCTCAACGGCGATGGGCCGTGCGGTCGGGCCGAAGCTCGCCCAGCGTTTCGCCCGCGCAATTCTGGAGCTCGGTGGAAACAACGCCGCTATCGTTTCGCCGACAGCGGATCTCGACCTTACCCTGCGTGGCGTTGCCTTCGCAGCAATGGGGACCGCCGGCCAGCGTTGCACATCGCTGCGCCGCTTGTTCGTTCATGAAAGCGTCTACGATAGCTTCGTCGACAGGCTGACGAAGGCCTACGCCTCCGTCTCTGTCGGAAATCCGCTCGAAGGCAATCTCGTCGGTCCGCTGATCGACAGGCTCGCCTTTGACGCTATGCAATCCGCACTGCAGGCCGCTCAGGCAGCAGGTGGAAAGGTAAGTGGTGGCGAGCGTCTTAGCGCCGAAAGCGAAGAAGCCTACTACGTGCGTCCGGCACTGGTCGAAATGCCAAGCCAGCTTGGCCCCGTAAAAGACGAGACATTCGCTCCGATCCTCTACGTCATGAAATACAGCGCGTTCAACGACGTCTTGCGACTGCATAACGCAGTGCCCCAGGGTCTTTCCTCGTCAATCTTCACAAATGATATGCGTGAAGCTGAGCTGTTCATCTCCGCTCGTGGCTCGGATTGCGGTATCGCCAATGTCAACATCGGTCCGTCCGGTGCAGAAATCGGTGGCGCCTTTGGCGGCGAGAAGGAAACTGGCGGCGGCCGTGAATCCGGCTCGGACGCGTGGAAGGCCTACATGCGCCGCGCAACCAACACGATCAACTATGGCCGCACCCTGCCGCTCGCGCAGGGCGTCAAGTTCGACATCGAGTAGGACCGAACGATGGACACTGTCGTCAACAGCTCACATTTCCGGCCAGCCGAAAGGCTGGTCGAGATCGGCGTCTCCGAGATCCTGAAGATCACCGGCCATGCCAACGAACTGAAGAAACAAGGTCGCGATGTCATCATTCTCGGTGCGGGCGAACCGGACTTCGACACGCCCGACAACATCAAGGAGGCCGCGGTTAGAGCGATCGCGGCTGGCCAGACGAAGTACACCGCCCTCGACGGTACCGCAGAGCTAAAGGCGGCAATCCGGCACAAGTTCAAGACCGAAAACGGTCTGGAATTCGAGCAGAACCAGATAACTGTCGCGGCCGGCGCCAAGCAGGTGATCTACAACGCGATGATGGCGACGCTCAATCCGGGCGATGAGGTGATCATCCCGACGCCGTTCTGGGTAACCTATGCGGACATCGTGCTGATCGCCGGCGGCAAGCCCGTTCTCGTCCCCTGCAGGGAAGAGAACGGCTTTCGTTTGTCGCCGAGTGATCTCGAGGCGGCGATAACGCCGAAAACGCGTTGGCTGATGTTGAATTCTCCGTCGAACCCTTCCGGCGCGGCCTATTCGGCTGAACAATATCGCCCGCTCCTCGACATCCTGCTGCGTCATCCGCAAGTCTGGCTGATGGTGGACGATATGTACGAGCATATCGTCTATGGCGACTTTGAGTTCGTCACTCCGGCGGCGATCGAACCTAGGCTTGCCGCACGAACACTGACGATCAACGGCGTATCGAAGGCCTACGCCATGACGGGCTGGCGTATCGGATATGCCGGAGGGCCGACGGAGCTTATCAGATCGATGGCGATCGTTCAGAGCCAGTCGACTTCCTGCCCGTCGTCGGTCAGCCAGGCTGCTGCCGTCGAAGCGCTCACGGGCTCCCAGGATATTCTTGCGCCGCGCCGCGCATCCTTCCAGCAGCGCCGCGACGTCGTTGTCAGTGCCCTGAACAACATCGTCGGCATAAGCTGCCGCGTTCCGGACGGCGCTTTCTACACCTATGCGAGCGTCGAAGGTCTGATTGGGCGCAAAACGCCGACGGGAGACGTCATCGATAGCGATTCTGCTTTTGCATCCTATCTGCTCCGGGCAGCAGACGTCGCCGTCGTCCCTGGCTCCGCGTTCGGCTTGGCGCCATACTTCCGGATTTCCTACGCCACTTCAATGGAGGAATTGGTGGAAGCCTGCCGGCGCATCAGCGTCGCAGCATTGCACCTGCAGTAAGGTCGCCCGCCGGGCCGGGCGTTGGGACCTGGCCTGTCGACTTTTATGCACCGGCCTCGATGGTTCGCCGATGCAACCCAGAAATCGCCAAATGTTGGTTGGGTCGCCGGTCAGCGAGCCCCTCACTTGTCGCCTATCGCTTAGGGAGGTCTTGAAGATGGATCAATTAGCATCCAACAAAACTACACAGACGACAACATTCCTCGAAAGCGTCGATGCCTACATCGATAGCGCCATGGGCCATTTGAACCTCTCCGATGGATTGGCAGAGCGTATCAAGGCCTGCAATTCGACTTACACCGTCCGTTTCGGCGTGAGACTGCGCGGGCGGATGTTCAGTTTTGTCGGCTGGCGATCAGTCCACAGCGAACATGTCGAACCAGCAAAGGGTGGCATCCGGTACTCCATCCACTCCGACCAGGAAGAAGTTGAAGCGCTCGCGGCGTTGATGAGCCTGAAATGCGCCGTGGTCGATGTTCCCTTTGGCGGATCGAAAGGAGCGCTTAAGATAAATCCTGCGGATTGGGATGCACACGAACTGGAGCGTATCACCCGCCGCTTTACGCAAGAGCTCGCGAAAAGGAATCTGATTTGCCCAGGCCGGAATGTTCCTGCACCCGATATGGGAACAGGTGAGCGTGAGATGGCCTGGATGGCCGACGAATACAAGAGAACCGGCGCGTCTGACATCGTGAATGCAAATGCATGCGTAACGGGCAAACCACTGGCACGGGGCGGGATCGCAGGGCGCACCGAGGCGACCGGCCGAGGTGTCCAGTATGCGATCCAAAGCTACCTTCGCGACTTGAACGAAAATGGTGTCGATGGTCGCCGAAATCTTGCAGAGATGACTGTGATCGTGCAGGGCTTCGGAAACGTCGGCTATCATGCCGCAAAATTCCTACATGAGAATGATGGTGCGAAGATCGTCGCGATCGTTGAGCGCGACGGCTATATTTTTAATGACAAAGGCCTGCCTGTCGAAGATGTCAAACGCTATCAGCTCACCCACGGAACAGTTCTCGGCTTCCCGTCCGCCGAGAGCGTTCAGGATCCGGAAGCGGGTCTTACGCTTGAGTGCGACATCCTTATACCGGCAGCGATGGAAAATGCGATTACGGTCCGCAACGCCGACCAGATCAAGGCACGGCTGATCGTCGAAGGTGCGAATGGACCAGTCAGCTTCGACGCCGAAGAGCGTCTCACCGACCGGGGAGTCGTCGTGCTTCCCGATCTCTTCGTCAATGCTGGAGGCGTTGTCGTCAGTTACTTTGAGTGGGTCAAGAACATAACTCACATACCGTTTGGTCTGATGGAGCGCCGCCGTCGCGAACGTCGCAATCTTCAGATGACCCAGGCAATGGAGGCGATGACCGAGCGAGCCTTCCCTGCCGACATCAAAGACGAGTTTCTGGAGGGTGGAGCGGAGATCGACCTCGTTCGCTCCGGATTGGAAGATGTCATGCGTAGCGCCTACGATAATATCTCCGAACTGAAGCGGGCATCGAAGATTATGACCTTCCGGACCGCGGCGTATGTCATCGCCATCCGGAAGATTGGTGACGCGTATCAAGCGATCGGAATTTGATCGTCCGGGATCTCCTTTGATGAAGCTTGCAGTGAAAAAATGACTTCTTCTGCAATGCCAGATCCTGCGATGTTTTGAGTTCACATTCGCGAAAACCGCGTTTTCTCACGACGATGAAACTTGCATGCT
The DNA here is from genome assembly GCF_017741935.1 of Rhizobium sp. 16-449-1b. Lineage (GTDB taxonomy): Bacteria > Pseudomonadota > Alphaproteobacteria > Rhizobiales > Rhizobiaceae > Rhizobium. The sequence continues at coordinate 71,774 of NZ_JAGHMH010000026.1, forward strand.
CCAGATGAATTTTTCCGCCCTGAAGCGTTCAGGCGCGATCAGACCGCGTACAGCATGCTTCTCATGTAGATGGGGGAAGCATGCTAGCCGCGTCGATGGCCATTGCACCTCGTGCGTTCCGTTTTTACGCTACTTGTATTTGAAGAATTCATTCAACGGCGCATTCCGATGGACCAAATTCAAGCGCACTCCGGGCATCAATGCAGTTCTAGATCTCCTTCCTCTACTCCTTTGATGTTGTCACACACCCACACAATGTCGGCATCTTCCTCAGAAGTCGAAACAATAGCGTGCGCCATCATGCTATCAAAATATATGCTGTCACCGGCTTCCATTTTGAGAGGTGCGTACAAGTCGGAATAAAATGTGACGGTTCCGCTCACGACGAAGATGAAAACTTCTCCCTCGTGCGAGATGAGCGTTTTGAAATCCGAGATTTTCCTCGCCTTGACCTTTGTACGAAACGGCAGGACCCGCTTTTTCGATATGTCGGAGGCAAGTGCGTGATGTATATAATGCTTACTGGACAAAGCAGGCCCTTCGCCGCTTTTTGTATAGCTCCTTCGTCCTGCGCCCGCCTGCACCGGTGTTGAACTGAACAAGGCGCCGATCTCAAGTGAAAAGCCGGCAGCCAACTTTTGCAGGATATCGAAGGTAGGGGACATCACACCATTCTCTATCTTCGAGAGCGTGGAGCGTGCGACTTTTGTCTCATTGCTCACTTCCTGGAGCGTCAGCCCGCGCTCAAGCCGCAAATCACGAAGCTTCTGGCCAAGTTCTTGGCGACCATCGGAAGATAAATTTTCCGACATCCCTGAGCTTTGCAATAGCGTGATCTTCGTCTGCTTTGTCGCTCGCATTACTTTCCTACCTTCAAATCGACTTCAAGTACCATCGGCATACTCTGTTTCGAATTTCATACGGCGCGAACGACTGTGGCGTCAAGGAGCGCGGGGAATGAGTTTCCTATAGGAAACAAATGTCATAAATTTGAGAAAAAGTGCTTGACCGGTAGGCATCAAAGTGAGACAAACTGCCCGACAAGCTCGGAGAACGGCCAGTACGGTCGGAAAGTCGCTCAAAGAAACGACAGTCATCCGAGCATTAAAAGAGGGTGATCAATTGCGTGGATCTCAATAACGTCGTGTCATAATCGAAAGCGTTCAGATTTTAGACCAGATGTTGTCTCGCCTGGCAGCAAGTCTAAATTGAATCGTGGGCGCGCGGCGTGAGGGTTTACGTGGCTTAACGTCGAGATTGGGCGAATCGCGCAGAATATTACCTTGAAACGAAACCTGTTGTGAATCGGATGCAATCGCACGCCGACGCTTTAGCATGGGAATTCTAATGGCATGGATGGTGCAATTCTTTATCTTGGCGGGAACCAAAGCGCCGTATTGCCACCGACGGGGTGCCCGGACGTGATGGCGGCGACTGACAACGTTCTCATCCGGCTGTCTTCCTTGAGTAAGCATTACGGAAGCCACACGGTTCTTGACGGTATAGATCTCGAAGTGCGTTCGGGTGAAGTTCTCGCGATCATCGGACCGAGCGGTTCCGGGAAAAGCACGCTACTGCGCTGTATCAACTATCTCGAGCCGCCAGATGGCGGTACGATCTCTATCGGTGCAATGACGATTGACGCTGCGCGGCCCGTTGCACGCGCGGAGCTTTCTGGCCTTCGCCGGCGTGTCGGCATGGTTTTCCAGTCGTTCAATCTCTTTCCGCACATGTCGGTCCTGCGAAATGTAAGCTTGGCGCAAGAGCGCGTGCTTGGCCGCAGCCGCAGGGAAGCCGACGAGCGATCAATGCAGCTTCTCAAGCGCGTGGGCCTCGCCGATAAGGCGGAACAGTTTCCCGTCCGGTGTTCCGGCGGCCAGCAGCAGCGTATCGCTATTGCCCGTTCGCTCGCGCTCGATCCGGAAATCATGCTGTTCGACGAGCCGACATCGGCTCTCGACCCCGAGCTCGGCCTTGAGGTTCTCGCCGTAATGCGCGAGCTGGCCGAAAGCGGCATGACAATGATCGTCGTTACCCACGAGATGAGCTTTGCCGAGAACGTTTCCGACACGGTCATGATCATGGCCGACGGTCATATCGTAGAAAAAGGACCGTCGAAGGAGGTCATGCGCAATCCGCAACAGGAGCGGACGAAGCGCTTTCTCCGCGCGGTACACGATCGATGAGCGTGGCAGAGTTTCTTCCCCTCCTCCGGGGTCTAACCTGGACGATCGCGCTGACGGCAGGAGCCTTTCTAATCGGGGCCGTGCTCGGCATCCCGCTGCTTGTAGCACGCCAGAGCAAATTCTTGCCGCTGCGGGCGCTCGCGATGGTCCTAATCCAGGTCGTGCGAGCCATACCGCCTATTCTCTGGCTCTTCATCATCTTCTTCGGTCTTGGCATGAGCGTGACGCCGATAAGCCCTTTCCATGCCGCTCTTATGGGGCTTGGGCTGATTGCAGCCGCGAACATGGCGGAGATATATCGGGGCGCGGTCGCGTCCGTCCATCACGGACAGTGGGAGGCCGCCTCAGCACTCGATCTTGGCCACTGGTCGGTCTTCCGCGACATCATCGCACCCCAGGCATTCCGCGTCGCGCTGCCGTCGGCGGCGAGCTATCTCATCGGCCTCATGAAGGAGACGGCAGTCGCCTCCGCCATCGGCGTGTCGGAGCTCGCCTACCAAGGCAACCAGCTTTCGCAGCTCACCTATCGAGGCCTTGAAGTGTTCGCAGTGGTCGGGCTCTTTTACGTGCTTCTGAGCCTTCCAATCGCATGGCTCTCGCGCATGGCCGATGGCTATCTCCAGGCAAGGGTGGCGCGCTGATGTTTCCGACTTACGACGAAATCTCCACTTGGCTGCCTCATCTCCTTGGCGGGCTCTCGATCAGCCTGCAGGTAACGGCACTCAGTCTTCTTATCGGCATTCCGTTTGGTCTGGTTCTGGCGCTCGGCGTGCTGGCCAGGAACCGCGCGCTGAAGGGCCTCAGTCTCTTTCTTGTCGAGATCGGCCGCGGTGCGCCCGCGTTGGTGCTCCTTCAGTTCATCTATTTCGGCTTGCCAACGACCGGGGTGACGCTTGGCTCTTATGCCGCCGCGGTGATCGCGCTCGCTTGGAACACCGGCGCATATACCAGTGAGATCATTCGTGCCAGCTTGCAATCCGTCGCCCATGGCCAGCGGGAGGCGGCGGTCGCCCTCGGTCTCAACCGGCTCGACGAACTGCGCTACGTGCTCCTGCCGCAGGGCCTGCGTGTGGCACTTCCTGCATTGCTCGGTTTCTCGATCCTTATTTTCCAAGGTACGTCGCTCTGCTTCACCATCGCACTGCCGGAGCTGGTGAGCCGTGCCTACGAGATCGGCTCGACGACCTTCCGCTATTTCCCGGCTCTGCTTTCAGCTGGCGCACTCTATGCCTGCATTTCCATCCCCGCCGCCCTCTTCGTCAGTCACGTCGAGAAGCGTGCGGGACTTTACGCCCACCGTTGAACCTCAACTGAAAGGATACCTGCATGACCATCGTATCGACCACCAAGCAGATTCTTCTAACCGGCATTGCCGGGTTCCTGATCTCGTCCTCTCTTGCGTCCGCGCAAGATTGCACGCCGAAGCACCAGTTCGCGACAGTTGAAGCCGGAACGCTGACGGTCGCGGTTACCACCTATGCCCCGCATTCCTTCATCGATGACAGTGGGGCCATGAAGGGCATCGATGGCGACATCGCCGCGGAGTTTGCCAAGCGCGAATGCCTGAAGGTCAAGGCCGTCGCCGTCGATCCCGCCGCTGCCATCCAATATGTGCTCTCCGGCCAGGCCGATATCACAACTGGCGACTGGTATCGCACGGCAGAGCGCGCGAAGGTCATGAGCCTCTCCGCACCGCTCTACACCGACCAGATGGGCATCTACTCAAAGGAAGACTTCAAGAAGGTCTCGGATCTTGAAGGCAAGCAGGTCGGCACGGTGCAGGGCTATCTTTGGGTCGCAGACCTGAAGACCCTGCTTGGCGACTCCCTGAAACTCTACCCGAATTCGGTCAACATGCAGCAGGACCTCAAGTCCGGCCGGATCGATGTGGCCGTCGACGGCTATTCGACCGGCGTGGTTGCCGCGCAGAAAGGTGCGCTCGGTGATATCAAGGTCAATGTCGCGACCTCCGATGATCGCGTGAAGGCGAGCAAGGAAGCAGCGCAGGCGGCCTTCCCTTATTCGCTGAAAGCCAAGGAACTGGGCGTCGCGCTTGATGCCGGGATCGCCGAGATGCATGCGGATGGCACGATCGTCACCATCCTGAAGTCCTATGGACTGGACGGTACCGCAGCAGAGACCGGTGCCCCGCGCCTCGTCGAGTAAGCATTTTATCAGCGGGGGAGTTCGCTCCCCCGCTTTTCAGCTTAAATGGAAATCGGAGACAATAAAGATGACTGTCTATACGGTCACGCGCAAAACGCAGTCCTGGTACGGTGAGCAAATCGGCATCTTGATCCTGGATGCAGCCTATCCTTGTGTGCCAGGAAACGTTGGCAACGCAACCACTTATGACTACCCCGTCCGCTTCCAGGAAGTGCGCGGCGCCTCCATCGACCGGCTGCTGAACCAGCGCGATCCGGCGTTGAAAGAGGTCTTTATCGAAGCGGCCGTCGAATTGCAGAACCGCGGCGTGAAGGCTATCACCGGCGCCTGCGGCTTCATGGCCTATTTCCAGGAGGAGGTCGCGGCAGCGGTCGATATTCCGGTCTTTCTGTCCAGCTTGATGCAGATCCCGTTCATGCATGCGCTGTGCGGAGGCCGCGTCGGCGTCATTACTGCCAATGCCTCGCGGCTGACGCCGCGCCATTTCGCGGCCTGCAATGTTGCTGATTTCATTCCGTTGGCGGTTTCGGGCATGGAAGATCAGACGGAATTTCGAGAGGCCATCCTTGAAGAGCGCGGCACACTGGATTCTGCCGCAATTGAGCGTGAGGTGACAGCCGTTGCGCGCAAGCTGGTCGCCGATAACCCGGACGTAAAATCGATTCTACTCGAATGCAGTGACCTACCGCCATATGCACACGCAGTGCAGTCTGCAACCGGACGGCCGGTCTTCGACTTCATTACAATGATCAACTATGTACAGAGTTGTACCGCACGCCGTCCCTATTTCGGAAGCATTTAGGGTGCCAGACAGCAGTTTTTGGAGTTCAAGGTAGCTATTAGCTGTTACCGTTTTCAAACTGGAGGGTGATTTCCAGAGATTGGCTGAATTGTCTCCAGACTCAGCAGAAAGTAGCAGGCCAGGAATGCTCTCTCCACTGGAGAAAGCGTGCCTTCGTTGGCTTTTGCGAGGCAGAACAATTGATGAGATGGTCGTTCTAGTTGGCAGATCAAAACACGAGATTGAAACGTGTATTGCCAATGCGGTTAAGGCTGTTGGTGCAACTTCCATTGAAAATGCACTACATATACTCGCCACGAGGAAGCGTCGTGACCTTTGAGTAAATTCGAGGTCGACAAGTCTTTTCGGTCGGAATTGCTCTCCATGACTTAGTGATGTTGGATGAACCCGGGCAACCATTCTGGCCTAGCGTCTTAGCGGCACCCCACTCTGACAGAATCGCGATTAGGTCAGATTGGGGTGCCTCCATGCCGTTTTAAACCACGTCTTTCGACGATCATCTTGAGCTACCTGGCGCTGACCGGCTAGGGGTCGGAACAAGAGCAGTTCGAAATCGTACCAGGCCTTTATCAACCAAAGACAGCCACGGCAGATTTGATGGTGATGCCGCCGCTTCGACTACGGCGCATTTGGCGGCCGGTAGCAGCATGGAAGACCTGCTGCAATTGCGGTGCGGGAGGAACGCGTGATCAGAGGGTTTTCGTGCTTTCCTTGCCGCTTCGGCTTTTCCGCACTCCTTGGCCGATAACAACGCGCTGGGACAAGCGGAACCCGATTTCATGGAAATACAGGTCGGCAAGTTCCGGGCTGATGCGATGAAAGACGCCTGCAATGGTTCGCCGGATCCGGGCATTGAACCCCTCGGCTGAATTGACGTGGACGGCATCCCGTACATATTCGCGGCTGGAGTGGTTGACCGTCTCGTGTACGGCAAAGCTTTCCCCTATGGCCACGAACGCCTTTGCCTCGTCGCTCATCAAATGCGCTCGAAGTTCAACTTGTGTTGCAACTGCTCGTACAGCAGCACGCAATGAAAGGCCCGTAACGACAGTGGCACGGGCATCGCCCGCAATGGAACCTGGGGTGAGGTCTGCCGGTCGCTGCACAATCGCAATGACCGGCGTCTTCTCCGTCTTTATCTGCCCCCCTTGCGGCCTCTTCCAGGAGGCGGATCATCGGGATGCTTTCTGGGTCTGCCGCCGAGATAGAAATGGTCGACTTCCACCGTGCCGTCGAGCATGTGCTCGCGCGCCACCATGAGCCGCAGTGCATGACCGATCCGCCAGGCGGTCGGTTGGCTAACGCCAAGGGTCTCGGCGAGACGGACCGAGGATAGGCCTTTATCCGACTGCAACAACAGCCACATTGCTTTGAGCCAGGTGCGCAACGGAAGCTTCGTGGCATGCAAGGGCGTATGCGTTGTCACGGTGAACTGCAAGCGGCAATCACCGCTGGAGCATTGGTAGAGGCCAGGCCGACGTAAACTGACGAACCTGGTCAGCGACCCAAGCCCGAAAAGCCCTGACCTTAGGATGGTCCTGATTGCCAATCCGATAGACAAGGTCATAGCCCCATTCTACCTCAAGCGTCGCCTGCGGGAAGAGAGGCAGGAGACGCCCGGCAACAAGGTCTTCAGCAACAAGAACACTCCGCCCAAGTACCACGCCCACGCCACGGACCGCCGCCTCGATCGACATGCTACCATGGCTATAGCCCGGGCTTCGCATGACCGGATAAGGCAACTGCATCACGGCGAACCATCGTTCCCATGTCGTGGTCATGCCGATCTCGTGGATCAGTTGGCACTTCGCCAGGTCTTCGACCCGATCCAACCCTCCCATCTTCTCCCGGTATTCCGGAGAGCAGACGGGCGAGACAACCTCATTCATGATGCGCTCGGCCGATGCGAAGGGATATTGCCCGTTGCCATAGCGGAGCGCCACGTCGACATGGCCAGAGGCAAAGTCGACGGGGTTGTCTGTAACTTCCACGTGAACGTCCAAATCGGGATGGTCTCCAATCAGCCGATGAAGCCGCGGCATGAGCCATTTGCTTGCGAAGGACACGCCGCAACTGACCACCAGTCGGCTCCTATCGTTCCTGCGCCTGATGTCTTCGGACTCACGTGATAGTTCTGACAGGACTCGCGTGACGGTGCTGAAGAAAGATTGGCCCGCTTCAGTAAGCTCGATCCTGCGGGTCAGGCGGCGGAAGAGGGGGACGCCGACGTGGTCCTCGAGTGCTTTTATCTGGCGGCTGACCGCTCCATGCGTCAAATGCAGTTCCTCGGCCGCGAGCGTCATGCTGAGCCGCCTTCCCGTAGCCTCGAACGCGCGCAGTGTCTGGAGCGGGGGAAGAATGTCGGCCATGGCATCCCAGGCGTGAGCCGCTCTCACGCATCCCGTGAGAGCAAATGGTTTGTCGAAAGATTACACCGCATCTTACACATGCTGCGAACGCACGCCAAATTCAAGTCTCGTTCGGGACCTGTCTGCAGCCTGGTCAAGCAGAACTTGGGAAACGCCATTATCGACATCTTCACGGTTGCGGACACCGACACGCGAGATCTCCATCATTCCCGTCAAAGAACCCACCGAGTTTCAGACATTTGTAGCCAAGCAGGCGGATGTGAACCCTTCGTGTGCTTGGCGGCTCACAAGGGAAAAGTCGCGGTGGGCTCCCGCAAAAATCAAACTTCTACTGCCGCCCCGGCAAAGCCGGGGGAACTCTCACGTTCGCTTAGGAATATGTTATCCAGCTGCGGCTAAAATCATCTAATGTCTTTGCTCTGCTCCTTGATGATTGTGATTGGAATCGGATTGCTTGTTGCGGCCGTGCCGTCCCTGTCTTCTATTTTACGCACGTTGAACCAGGGTCGGATGCGCCGGGGCTGGTACAGCCTGCGGGCGCTTATCTTTCTATTCCTCATAGGCTATGCCTGTTTTGGCGTTCTCGCGGTTAACTCGCGAGCAGCAATGACGGAGTTGGTTGTTTCGACCATTTTGATGGCCGGCGGCGCCTTTGTTTTGATTGTGTCGCGTCTGTCCGATTTCACCACCAAGGATATCGTGCGGATCGCCGCTCTTGAACGCGACGTCATGCGCGATCCGTTGACCGGCGCATTCAACCGACGCTATCTCGACCACAAGCTCGACGAAGAAATCAACAGGTCCCGACGCTTAAGCCGGCCGCTCTCGGCGTTGATCCTGGACCTCGATCACTTCAAGCATATCAACGACACCTACGGACATCCGACCGGTGATGAGCTTCTACGGCACGTTTGTATGTTGATCGACAGCCATCTCCAGACAATGGGAACGGTCGTTCGCTATGGCGGTGAGGAGTTTGTCGTGGTCGCGCCTGATCACGACATCAATGCTGCCGATGCTCTCGGCAACAGGATGCTGCGCCATATCGCAGATCGGCCACTAATTTTATCGGACGGAACTAAGCTTACCGTGACCGCAAGCGTAGGCGCGGCCGAGTTCGACCACAATGATACGCCCGCGGAACTGCTCTTGAGAGCCGATGAAGCGCTATACGTGGCGAAGCGGAACGGCCGCAACCAGCTTCGGACCGCGACTCGAAGACAAGTCGTAACAGCGGCCCTAGAGCCCCCGCTTTGTCCTTTTCCTAGAGGACCTGACGGTCTCGCCACCATGGATGAGAGATCGAGGCAGCAGTTTTAGTGCATCATAAATGCGGTGCAGATGCCCCTCGCTTGAACCGATTAACGAGGGCGTGGTGACGATTTAACGATTTGGGATTCCCGGGGCGGACCAAATCAGGTTCAAGGCTAGTTTTGAAGATTGGCCATGGATTGCGATGCGCTTCGGGATGATCGGTGGGAACAGATCAAAAGATTTGTGCCCGGCGGCACGAAAGGCAAGCGCAGTCCGCGCACGAACAACCGTCGATTCCTGGACGCGCTGTTGTGGATCGCCCGCTCCGGTGGTCGCTGGCGTGATCTGCCAGAACGGCTCGGCCATTACCGCTAGGTGAAACGACGTTATTACCGCTGGATCGAAATGGGCGTCCTTGACGAGATGCTTTCGGTTTTGGCCCGCGAAGCCGACCTCGAACGGCTGATGATCGACAGTACCGTCGTGTGGGCGCATCAGCATGCGGCAGGCGCGCGCAAAGTCAAAGGGGGCAGATGCCCAGGGCCTGGGTCGGTCTCGGGGCGGGTTGAGCACCAAAATCCACGCCGCCACCGAGGCGCTCGGGCTTCCAGTCCGTTTGATCGCCAGCCCGGGGCAGCGCAACGACATCGCCTTTGCCCATGATCTCGTCGAGGGCTTCGACGCCGACGCCACCATCCCCGACAAGGGATATGACGCAGATCATCTCGTCGACAGGGCCGACAAGGCCGGAATTGACGTCGTCATCCCACCCAAGCGCAAAGTCCTGCGCCCTTACGACGCCGATCTCGACAAGGAGCGCAACAAGACCGAACGCTTCTTCAACAAGCTTAAACAGTTTTGGCGCGTTGCAACCTGCCGATTCCGATGAAGCCGCCCCATTGTTCCGAGATGATTGCGCCCCCGGATTCCGGGATGATCTCGCCCCCCGTTTCAGGGGTCTGCAGGCAATAATTGTTGTCAGTTCGTTCGAGTGATGTGTCAAGCTTTGCGCGGCAGATTTCGTCGTAGGCTTTCTCCGCTGAGTTCGATGCGGTGGGCATTGTGGACGAGACGATCCAGGATGGCGTCGGCATAGGTGGGATCACCGATGACACCGTGCCAGGCGGATACGGGGAGTTGGCTGGTGATGATCGTCGAGCGCCGGCCGTAACGGTCCTCGAGGATTTCAAGCAGATCGTGACGGGCCTGTTCGTTGAGTGGCTCGAGGCCCCAATCGTCCAGGATCAGGAGCTGAACGTGGCCCAGGGTGCGTTGTAGGCGAGCGTATCTACCGTCGCCGCGGGCGAGCGCGAGCTGGGCAAAGAGCCTTGGGACACGCTGATAGAGAACAGAACGGTCGTCACGGCAAGCCTTGTGGCCAAGGGCACATGCCAACCAGCTCTTTCCGACACCCGAGGGACCGCAGATAGCGAGATTGTCGTGAGCGCCGATCCAGTCGCCCCCGAGCAGTTTCATGAAGAGCGCACGGTCGAGACCGCGTTCGGCGCGATAATCGACATCTTCCGGGGTGGCCTGATGACGAAGCTTGGCGAACCTAAGACGCGCCGCAAGCTTGCGGTCGTAACGGGAGCTCCATTCCCGCTCGAGCAGCAGTCCGAGCCATTCGGCATGAGAGAGATGTTCGGCCTCGCCGTTGGCGACGAGTTCGCCGAAGGCTTTGGCCATGCCGGCCAGGCCCATGGCGTTCAGTCTATCAAGTGTTGGATGAGCAAGCATTCTTCGTTCTCCTTAGTGGTAATAGCGAGGTCCGCGGATGTTCTCGTGGTGGATCGGTTCGTGCGAGGCGGCTCCTTTCGTGTCCGCTGTTCGGTCGAGGCGATTGTCGAGGATGGAGCGCACCGAGCCATAGGTCCGGGCCCCGATCTCCAGCGCGCGGGCGCAGGCTGCATTGACCCTGTCGCGGCCGAAGCTCTTGTTAAGGCGGATAATGCCGAGGCAGGCGCGAAAGCCCTGCTCGGGATGCGGCCGGTCGGCAAGGATGCGCTCGCACAACAGCTCGACATCCGGCCCCATGGCAGAGGCTTCGCGCCGAATGCGTTCGATCGTCCAGTCGGCAAACCGACGATGCGCCGAGGGCATATGATCGGGGATGGTCGTGTGCTTGCCGTTGCCGCTCGAGCGGCGGTGCGCGGCAATCCGCTCGCCCTTGTGGAATATCTCGATCGTATTGGCGGTGATGCGCGCCTCGACCTGCTCGCGGGCGAAGCGATAGGGAACGGAGTAATAATGCCGTTCGATCTCGACGTGGTAATCCAGTCCAGCGCGCCGGATACGCCATTCGGCGAAGACATAGCGCTCGACAGGCAATGGCCGCAGAGCCGGACGATCGAGTTCCTCAAACAATTGACGCCGCGTGCAATTGACCCGACGCAAGACCCTGATGTCGTTGAGGTCACGGAGCAATTCCATGATCGCGGCATTGACCTCGGCGAGACTGTAAAAGACGCGATGGCGCAGCCGGCCCAGCAGCCAGCGCTCGACGATACGAACCGCGGCCTCCACTTTCGCCTTGTCGCGCGGCCGCCGCGGCCGTGTCGGAAGGACCGCGCTCCCGTAGTGCGCCGCCATGGCACAATAGGTCCTGTTGACCTGAGGATCGAAGTGGCAGGCCTTGATGATCGCCACCTTGGCATTGTCAGGGACCAGAAGGGCCGGCGAACCGCCGAAGAACTCCAGCGCCTGAACATGGCATTCGATCCAGTCCGGAAGCGTCTCTGTCCAGCGCGCCTGCGCATAAGACAGGCTGGACGCTCCCAAAACCGCGACGAACAGGTGCGCCTGCCGCGTCTTGCCCGACAGCCGATCAACGACGACTGTAACCGTGTCGCCCGCATAATCGACGAACAGCTTGTCGCCGCTTGCATGCTCCTGCCGCATCGTCACTGGCAGCTTCAGTGCCCAGCCGCGGTAAAGGTCACAATACCGGCTGTAGCGATACCCGTCCGGATAGCGGCCGATATATTCGTCCCAGAGGATTTGTAGTGTCACGTGCTTGCGCTTGAGCTCGCGATGGACCTCGGCCCAGTTCGGCTCGGGGGCCCGGCGATGACCCGTCTTCGTCCCGGCCGCCTTGTAGAGCGCCGCCTCCAGGACGGCATCGCTCACGTCGTCATCCAACGGCCACGAAAGCCCCGCAGCCGTCGCTCGCCGCAGGGTCTCGCGCACCGTCGACGGTGCTGCCCCGACCCGAACCGCGATCGATTTGTGGCCCAGTCCTTGCTCGGCTCGATATCTCAGTATCTCGCGGACACGCCGCATCTCTAGTCTCTCCGCAGGCATACCGTTCCTTCCTCGTCACCATCGACGGAAGGAACTTCACACCGGCAGAACACCCACGCCACACCCCGTCCGAAGGGGGCGGCATCATCTCGGAACGAGGGGGCGACTAATTCTCGGAATCGGGGGGCGAGATCATTTCGGAATCAGGGGGCGGATTGCCTCGGAATTTGCATTGCAACCAGATACGACAAGCTCGTCGCCAACTTCATGGGCTTCGTCAAACTCGCCGCTATCGCAATCTGGCTCTAATAGTTAAATCTTCACTGCGGATCGGAAGCATGCCTTCAAGGATACGCAGGCGCAGCTTCGCTTGGACGAAGACCCCTATCTCGTCGTGACCGGCAATTTCCTTCAGCAGGGTGGCTTCAACGCGACAAGCAACTAAGCAAGTGCCACTGCGGCAATTGCTCCATAATGCCGCAATAGCCACGAGCGCCAGTCGTTTGACAAAAGCAACCTGTTGCCTCCGTTCTCAACGTCGTTCACCTATGTCTAGCTGTTTGTTCTGGGTTTTGAGCCAGTTTTTAAGATTCTATCCAAATTGCGCAGGCAACTTCGGCCGCGTTTCGGTGTCAGCATCCTTTGTTAACTTCTCGCCACGCCTTAATGGCTCCGGTTCTTCGAGCAATGTCTCGATGCGCTGGCTGAGCTTCGGCGCCGCTGCCGAACTCGTCGCTCCACGAATGAATTGTGGCGCTTTCCCCGATGCCCATAAATGCACGACGTCTTGATGCTGCTCTCGAGGGGCAGCCGGGCGGGCTTGCTTCCAACGACTGAGGTAAATGCATGATCTCGAGCAGCCTGCTGGTTATTGGCATGCGAGCGGTCGACGCAATCGGGTTGTCGATCATGCAGGCCGGAGCACTGAAATGAGCGGCACCGGCATGAGCACGTTGTTGAAGATCGTCTTCAGGCCGAAGGTGAAGCGGAAAACACGCCATACGCTGGCGTCGCGGGCGCTGCGGCTTGCGGCACTGCGTATCGCGCTGGTCTGCGCCTGTGCCGGCGGCGTGTCCTATTTCATCAATCATTCCGCGCTTGAGCGCTCGTTGCGCTCGCAGCTCTCCTTTTCGACCGAGCAGGCTCTGCAGCGCGAGTCGCTGCCCTTCCGCGAAGTGAAGGACCTCCAAAAGAATTTCCTTGCCGAATTCAGCAGGATCTACGCGATACCGGAAGCCCGGCAATCCTTGGCACGGAATTTCGATGATATTTTCTATCGCCACGAGGACGGATCCTACACCCAGCGTCCCGGATTGTTTGAAGGCGAGCCTTTGCCCGACGGGCGCAGATTTCCCAACATGTCGGCGACCTACGCGCCCGACGTGACGCCGGATGAGGACGTGAAAACGCGGTTTGCGCTGTCTTACCTGCTCTCTTACCAATTCGGTTCTGCCACCAAGGGCCGCCTCTTCAATTTCTACGGCGTGGTTCCGGAAAAAGGCTTCCCGATTTATCAGGCTGCCGACATCGCCAAGGTTTTCAAATATGAAGGCCCGGATGCACTGAAGCTCGAGACTTTCGAATTTTTCTCCCGCGGCTTCGGGGGGCCTCAAAACGATACGTTCTTTACGCGCATCTATTGGGATCCCTCCAACAATGCATGGATGACGACGATCGCGACGCCCGGTGCGCCAGACGTTTCAGGCAAGCATCGCATCATGGCCTGCGTCGACGTGCTGCTCGACGATCTGATGAAACGAACTGCAAATCCGACGCTGCCGGGCGCACGCGCGACGATCTTTGCGGCCGATGATCAGGGAACCCTGATCTTCGACGGCAAATACGCCGATGCGATCACCGCCAGCGCCGGCGAAGCCTCGATTTCCTCCCTTGAAATTGCCGACTACCAGCCATTGCTGAAGGCAAGCCGGTCGATCGGAGCGGGTTCGGTGTCGCTCGTCGACAGCGCCAGCGAAATTACCGCGGTCGGCCGGATTCCGGATACGCCCTGGGTGCTTGCCGTCCACTATCCGAAATCTCTCATGCGGCCCGCCGTCCTCACCAATCTCGGGATCGTCATCGCGCTCGGGCTGCTTACCCTGTTCGTCGAACTCTTCATCCTCCGTTCGATCCTGCAAAAGCAGGTCGCCGAACCGCTGGTGCGATTGATCCACGCCACGCAGCTGGTCGGCCGCTCCGGCGTTACCGTTGCCAACGACGCCCTGCCCACGCACTCCGACGACGAGATCGGCGAGCTTGCCCGCGATTTTGCGTCGATGGCCGCGCGCGTTCACGCAGCCCATGAAGCGCTTGAGGGAAAGATACGGGATCGAACGTCAGAGCTGGAGCGGCTCAATCAGAAGCTCGTGACCATCAGCCAGACGGACGAGATGACGGGCGTCGCCAACCGCCGCCGCTTCGACGCCGTTCTCGCAAGCGAACTCGCAGCGTTTGGGCAAGGTCAGGACCTGCTGATGCTTGCCATGGTGGATGCCGATTGGTTCAAAGGCTACAACGACCGATACGGCCATCCGGCGGGAGACGCCTGCCTGAAGGAAATCGCCGGGGTGCTGGAACGCAATACGCGCAGCCAGCAGGATCTCGTTGCCCGCTATGGCGGAGAGGAATTCGCCATCATTGCGCGGATCGCCTCAGCCAGGAACGCGCCTGCCATCGGACAGGCTCTGTGTTCGGCAATGGCGGCCGTCAAGCTGCCGCATGAGGGATCGCCTTTCGGGCACGTGACGCTCAGCGTCGGCATTGCGCTGGCGGCGCCGGATGAGAATATCTCTCCGGAAGCGCTTTTGCTCGAAGCCGATCGCGCGCTCTATCGCGCCAAGCAGGCAGGGCGAAATCAAGCCGTCGTTGCCGACACACAGATGCAGCAGCTGGACGCCTGAAGCATATCGCGAAAAGTGTGCGGCGGCTTTTGCGGCAACCACACGGGAAAGATCGCGGTCCGCTTTAGAAAATTCTAGGCTGTGGTGACAATTTAATCATTTGAGCCAGAGCATGATGGCGGCGATCTTGATGAATCCCATGAAGTTGGGCGGCGATTTTGTCGTAGCGCGTTGCGATTCGGCGCCATTGCTTGAGCTTTGCAAAGAAGCTCTCGACGCCCCAGCGGGCCTTATAGGCGATGCGGTCGTAGCAGTGCTGATATTTTCGATGACGGCGCGGTGGAATGACCGGTTCGCTACCCTGTTCAAGGATAATGTCATGCAGGCTATCGGCGCCATAGGCGCGGTCGGTGAGCACATGCTTGGCCGACAGCCCCCTGACGACGTCGCAGGCAGAAGCCAGATCGTACTGCTGGCCGGGTCCAGGTGAAAGCGCACCGGCAGGCCGAGCTGCATCCAGTGCGGATATCCAGTGGCTGCGCCCTCTATCCTAAAGCTGCAACATTTCGGCTTATCTGCTACCCAGCTACTAGCTGATTAAATACGAGTTTACGATTGACCCCAATTTTGGGTCTGATCGAAAAGGCGGGTGACGCCAGGGCTGGCAGGATGTCGGATTTCGATACGATTGAGGCAGATGCCCAGTCGATGTCTCCCTTCTACGCCATCGAGGACACGTTGCCAGCTTACTCTCCCAACGACCATACGAGTTCTTGCCCGCAATAACTCCGCTGGAGGCTGCGCCAGATTCCATGAAGTATGCTCAACATTGAGATCGAACGCTGAAGCTGTAAGCGGCGCTGGTGCGAGAAATAACAAAACCATCTATCTTCGTAATTCAGGAAGTATATCAAAAATGCCAAATATCGTATCTTTTCCCAGCGTCAGGTTCCAACAGACTTCATTCCCTCAACTTCAGGAGGCACGGGACCAGATGGTCGAGATCTTCGCTAAGCTCGAAGAGATCCGTTTGGCCATGGCATCTCTGTCCCAAGGGGGGGATTTCTCACGAGATAGGGAGGTCTCGCACGAAGAGCTGAAGTTCGATGGGGCGAGAGATCGGCCTGCAATCGTGGCGATCTGTCTTTCGGATGACGGAGCATAAGATGGTCGGATCGGCAACGCCAGTAAGCGAACAAAACCGGTCCATGGGGCGGTATATCCGGTCGATCGGCCGTCAGTACGTCAATACTGTTGCAGTCGCGGTGTTGCTGGTCGGAGCCACATGCATGACGGTGCTGGTGGCGCTTGATCGTCACTCTTTGCAGGAGGACATAAGCTTTCTAACCAGCAATCAGTTCATAAGATTTCAACAGCTTGCCAACCAGACCCGAGCTCTGATGCGCGCTTCTGTGGATGTCCAGTTGCCTGAATACATTGTCGACGGAATGCGTGACGATATTTTGCAGGCGATCGGGGAGATACGTTCAGTAGGCGCCCGCTTGGACACGCTGCACGATGAGATCAACGAAAATTATCTTGGACAAATCCTGCCGCAGGATGAGGAATTCGAGCGTCTACGACAGGATCTAAATGCTTCGGCAAACGGATTTCTCGAGCGCGCCGAGAGGATCGCCAAGGCTGATTCTCAAGAGCGCCGGGATCGCTATACGTTCTGGGGAGCGATAGACTTCGCCGCCTCCTCGGACAGCATGCTGATGCGCGGTCTTGGCGACCTCAGCCGGCGGGTTCGTGAAAGAAGCTCGCTCAGCACCCATAACGCCAAGCTTGCAGTAGTGAGCCTTCTTTCACTCATTGCAGCGACCGTTCTTCTCACCGCCATTCTGGTATTCCGTCCCCTTTTGCAAAAGCGGCGCACAGAACATCGCCGAACCGTGAACTACCAATGCAAGCTGTCCCGAATTGCGAGCATGGACGATCTAACTGGACTCGGCAATCGCGCCTACTTTAACTCGGCCATGGCGCGTCTATTCGCAGGCGTTGAAGCCAAGCAATCGGGCTTCTCGCTGCTATTGGTAGATCTCGACCATTTCAAGAGTATCAATGACAGCCTTGGTCATGCCGCCGGCGACGCGGTTTTACGGCATGTCGCCGAAGCGCTGCGCCAGACTATTCGGTCTGGTGACATCGCGGCGCGTCTGGGTGGGGACGAGTTTGCAATACTCCTCTCCGGCGTGACAGATGCATCGTTGCTGGCCACGATTGCCGAGCGCGTCCGGCAGGCTATCGCAGCTGATATACCTTTCGACGGGCGCCTTTTGCGGACTTCGGCATCTGTCGGAGGTGCTATTGCGCCAACGCACGCGAACGATGAAAAATCCCTCCTTCAAGCGGTCGATGTTGCCTTGTATTCGGCTGAACGTGAGGGTGGAGCGGCCGTTATTTTTGACGAGGCTGCGCTTGCCAAGCGCCTTGAGCGCACGCAACTTGTGAGCGCTCTTGGCGTTGCCGCTGATCGCGATGAGTTTGTCGTGCACTACCAGCCCAAAGTCGATCTTGTTACGGGAGCTCATATTGGATTCGAGGCGTTGGTGCGATGGCAACATCCCAGCCTCGGACTATTGCCCCCCGGGCGCTTTCTGAAGTTGATGGAGGGGACCGAGCTTATGAGAGGCATGACGCGAGGCGTGATTTCGGCGGTCGGTCGCGACCTCAATGCCTGGAAACGGGCCGGGCTGGCCCCAGGTACAATCGCCATCAATATGCCTGAGCTGCTTCTTCTCTCGGAGGAAGGGTACAACATCTTCGCCGAAGTCGTTCGAGCGAATTCTCTTGAATGGAGCGACTTTGCAGTCGAGATCACCGAGGATGTATTTCTCAACCGAAACTCACAACAGATACTTAGTTCCGTCGAGGCTTTTCGTCGGCGTGGGGTCTCCGTTTCCCTCGACGACTTTGGTACCGGATTTGCTTCTCTTGTACACCTGCGGGACTTTCCGTTCGATGAATTGAAGATCGACCGGAGCTTCGTTTCGGGGATCGAAACGGATCCGCGCTCAGCACAGATCATTCGTGCAATCGTGGACCTGTCGCGCAATCTCGGGAAACGATGTGTTGCTGAGGGTATCGAAACGGATGCGCAGCAGCGTTTCCTGCTCACGGTCGGCTGCGAACTGGGACAGGGCTACCTGTTCGGTAAGCCGGCACCGGCCGCAATGGCAACCTCCCATATCCCGGCGGTTCGCACGGTACAGCTTATGAAATCGGTCTGGGCGGAACTCAGCATCGTCGGGAGCGCACATTAAAGACGCTCCGAGGCCATAGAAGGAGAACAAATTTGGTAAGGAATCTAGAGCATTTCCGGTGAACTCCGGTTCACCGGAAATGCTCTAGTTGTGAGCTGTTTTTGCCGCATTATCCGACGACGAAGCGACTTCGCTTCGGCTGGAAATGCCCTAGCATCTTTCTGCGGGCGGTAACGTCACTGCTGCTTGCACTACCGTCAAATCGTGCACACGTCCGGAACGTAGGGCAGTCGACATCGTTCACTTTTGGATTTCCAAGAGCGAGGTGACAGCGCTCGATGTGTTCGACACGCGTGGACACGGGCGGGAAATCGCTGGGTCAATATATTCGTAGCCGCTGATAGGCTCCAACAGAGAGGGCACGTGGCCCTCGCTTTGATGAAAATGATTGCCCAAAACAGTGACGTCGGTGCTCAGTCCATGGCGATGTCATGGGCAGATGTCAGAAGGGTTTATCACTCTGCTAGCCGACTTCTTTGACCATAACTGCATTTCAGTCGAAACGGCGCAGGAGCGGCTATACGCCATACTCGACCAAGGATAGCACAAAGTTCTTACCGATCGGAAATTGGCTATGCGAATTGGCTCGCGATGTGGGAAACTGCCCATCAGAACATGGTACCTCCGCTCAGCCGCCCCTTGTCGAAAGAGCGGCTATCCGGCCGGCATCCTCTCCGGCGCGCAACCTGCGGACGAACTACTCGAATCCTTCCCCAGCCAAGGCAACGCGGCGCTTGCCGCTGGCGACTGGGAGGAATTCTGACGAAGCAGCGTAAGCGGCTGCTCGGCGGCAATGCCGGTTCGCCCACGGATTGTCCGCTACCGGGGTCCGCCTGGCGCGTGCAGCGCTCAGATTGCGCGGGATCCGCTCTATCGGGAGTTTATTTTCGACACCATCGCAGAGCAACGGCGACTGCTGGAAAGCGCCGTTCAGCAGGACCGAAGCATGCGCCGCCGGGCCGAACGAGCACTCGCCCTTGGCGGGGAACGGTCAGCGCGCCGGCTGAAGACGAGACCTTGATCGACTTGTCGCCCTTAACTACGCCCGCGGCCTCAATCCCAAATCCGTGTCGTGATGGAATACATCCCTCTATCACCGCCGGTCAAAGCTCTTTTGGTCACAGGCTAGAAAGAATTGGCGCCGGTTAGGTGACTAATTGTCCATAGCCTTTGAAGAGCATGTATCCTGCAACGACGAAGATGAGTAGAGCGAAGAAGGTATTGAGCACGCCCTTTCGGGCAGCAAGCCCGCGCGCGGCAAAGGCGCCGATCAAGCCGCCCACTATGCCGCCACCGATGAAGACGGCGGCGAGTACCCAGTCGACCAGGCCGGAATAGGCATAGTTGAGTGCCGTCGTCAGGCCGAAGGCAGTGACCGCGAGGAGAGAGGAGCCGATGGCGAAGAGGATGGGCATGCCGGTCGCAGCGATGAGGCCGGGCACGATGAGAAAGCCTCCACCAATGCCGAAGAAGCCGGAAAAGGCCCCGGTTAGCCCGCCGAAAGCGATCACTTTCGGGGCGTTCTCGCTGGAGCACTGCGCATCGGGATCGCCCTCCGCGCCGCGCCCCTTGAACATGAGCGCGCCGACGACGAGCATTAGCAGGGCGAATAGGATAAGCAGGTGCTGCCCGTCGATCATCTTGCCGATGGAGGAGCCGATGAAGGCGCCAGCGATGCCGGTGAGACTGTAGACGCCCGCGCAGCGCCATTTGACATTGCCGAAGCGGGCATGGCCGAGAAGGTTGGCAAAGGCGTTGGCGGCGACCGCGAAGGCGCTGGTGCCGATGGCGAGATGCGGGTTGGGAACGCCGACCACATAAACCATCAGCGGAACGGCGAGAATGGAGCCACCGCCCCCGAACAGGCCGAGGGTGAAGCCGACGAGCCCGCCGGACAGCGCGCCGAGGCCGTATTGAATGGATTCCAGAGGCATGGCGCACCTTTTGCCGCACGTTCAAGCGGCCGTGGTCCAGTGTTGTCGAAAAGCGTACAAGGCGAGGACATTCGTTGCGGACTATCGGATCGCCGCCGCGGCGCGGCCGAACGTCAGGCGATAGAGGACCATGCCGGTGAGCATCGCGGCGACGAACAGGACGGCCTCCCAGCGGCCCGTCGTCAGGGCGGCTATGGCGGGACCGGGGCAAAGGCCGACTAGCCCCCACCCAAGGCCGAACAGCGCCGCGCCGCCGACTAGCGCTCCATCGACACGGCCATGTTCGGGAACGTGGAACTGGTCGTCGAAGATCGGTGCTCTTTGGCGCCTTCGGATCACGTAGGCGAGCGAGGAGGGGATCAGCGCACCGCCCATGACGAAGGCAAGCGAGGGGTCCCAATTGCCGGCGACATCGAGGAAGGCGAGGACGCGGGCCGGGTTGATCATGTCCGAAACGACGAGGCCCGCGCCGAAGAGGAGGCCGCTCAGGATCGCGGCAAGGGTTCTGGCGAACATCAGTTGATGCCTCCCAAGACAAGGCGGACGGCGAACACGGTGAGGGCCGCGACGGCCATGAACACCGATGTGGCGGCTAGCGAGCGCTTCGACAGACGTGCAAGGCCACAGACGCCGTGACCGCTCGTGCAGCCGGAGCCGAGGCGCGTGCCGAAGCCGACGAGAAGGCCGGCGGCAAGGAGCAGCGGAGCCGACGCGGTGACGACGATCTCGGGTTGCCGGATGAAGGCCGATGCAAACGCCGCGCCGGCCAGAATGCCACTGAGGAAGCCGAGGCCCAACGTGCTGACGCCGGCGCCGGTGAGGCCAGCGGCCGATGCGGCAAGGCCCGAAATCCCGGCGATACGGCCGGTGGTCAGCAGATAAAGGCCGGCCGACAGGCCAATCAGAAGGCCGCCGGAAAGCGGCCAGAGTATGGTCAGGTTGTTCATTGGGTCACAGCACGTTGAGGGGGATCTTGAGATATTGCACGCCATTGTCTTCAGCGGGCGGAAGCTGGCCGCCGCGCATATTGACCTGCACGGACGGCAGGATCAGCCTTGGCATGGCGAGCGTCGCATCGCGCTCCGTGCGCATCGTGTAGAAGTCGCCCTCGCTCACGCCTTCATGGACATGGACATTACCGATTCGTTGGGCGCCGATGGTGGTCTCCCAAGCGTAACTGTCGCGGCCGGGCGCCTTGTAGTCATGGCAGAGGAACATGCGTGCGTCGTCCGGCAGCTTCATGAGGCGCCGAATCGAGCGGTAAAGCTGGCGTGCGTCGCCGCCGGGGAAGTCGCAGCGCGCGGTGCCGTAGTCCGGCATGAACAGCGTATCGCCGGGGAAGACGGCATTGCCGATGACGTAAGCGAGGCAGGCGGGGGTATGGCCTGGCACGTGCAGCACGGTCGCGTCGAGAGTGCCGATCGAAAAGCGGTCCCCGTCGTTGAAAAGCTGGTCGAACTGGCTGCCGTCCCGCTGAAATTCGGTGCCGGCGTTGAAGATCTTCCCGAAGACCTGCTGCACGCGGACGATTTCTCGCCCGATGGCAAGCTGGCCGCCGAGTTCGGCCTGCAGCAGCGGCGCGGCGGAGAGGTGATCCGCGTGGGCGTGGGTCTCAAGCAGCCAGTGCACGTTGAGACTTTCAGATTTTATGTAATCGATGAGCGCTTGGGCGGACGCGCTCGCAGTGCGGCCCGAGGCCGGATCGTAGTCGAGCACGCTGTCGATGACGGCGCAGGCATTCGATTTCGGATCGCGCACGACATGGCTGATTGTGAAGGTCTGCTCGTCGAAGAAGGATTTCACGACAGGACGTTTCGCCGGATTCGCAAGGCCCGCCGCGACGATGTCACGGGCGTGATCGAGCGGGAGATCTGTAACGGTGCTTGGCATGGCTGGGTTCTCCATGGGGACGGTCAATAAATATATATTTACAGTAATTATGCAAGTGTGTATTTTGTGGAAATCGAAACCGACAGCCGTTATCACGGATATCCGGCCTGCGCTCAGGAATGCGATTATGACTGAAACGGACACCCACTCCACCCGTCCGCCGCGCCTCGACGAGGTCGCGCCCGACTTTGCCGCGCGCTCTACGGCAGGCCCCATCACGCTGTCGACCTTCCGCGGGCGCTGGCTCGTGTTCTTCTCGCACCCCGCGGATTTTACGCCGGTCTGCACCAGCGAATTCATCGCGCTCGCCCGCGCGATCCCGGAATTCGAGAAGCTTGACTGCGCGCTGCTCGGGCTTTCCGTGGACAGCCTCTATTCCCACATCGCCTGGCTGCGCGACATTGAGTGGCGCTTCGGCGTGAAGGTCACGTTCCCGCTCGTGGAGGACAGCGCGATGGTGATCGCGCAGGCCTACGGCATGATCGACGGCACCGCGCAAACCAGCGCGACCGTCAGGGCGACCTATGTTATTGACCCGGAAGGCATCGTGCGCGCGGTCGTCTGGTATCCGATGAATGTCGGACGCTCGGTCGATGAGCTCCTGCGCCTCGTCGCGGCCCTTCAAACGGCCGAGCGTGAGGAGGCCTCGACGCCGGAAGGCTGGCGGCCGGGCAATGCGCTCCTGGAACAGATATCCCTTGCCAACGAGGACGAGGGCGCTCTGCGTACGGGCGAAACCTGGTACTATCGGGAGAAGCGGGTGTGAGCGGGAAGGCGGGAGTTTCGCTCGAGACGATGATTGCCAAGGCGCCGGAAGCGGCGGATTTCATGCGCCAGTTCAGCAACGCCAACCGTCTCATGTTGCTGTGCCAGATCGCGCGTGAAGAAAGTTCGGTCAGCGACATTCAGGAGGCGCTTGGCATCAAGCAGCCAGCGCTCTCCCAGCAATTGGCGGAGCTTCGGCAGGCCGGTCTCGTCAAAACGCGCCGGGCATCGCGCCAGATCTACTATTCCATTGCGGACGGCCGCGCCGGGGCTGTAATGGACTTGTTGTTCGAGCTGTTTTGCGGCGGGGAGGCGACCGATACCGCCGAACCGGTGAAGAGGTCAGTTGAAACGGCTGTTCCAGAAACGCGCGGAGATGCCGCGCATTTTGCCCGTATTCTTCCCGCCGAGTAGTCCTGTGGAGGATTTAGGCGTGGAGGTCCGTCCACCTTAATTTGCTGCTTCAACGCCACTTATCCGGAGTTGTCCGTAGCGTGCCTTTCAGACGGCGCCTCATTTCCTGCTTCAGATTTTCGGTTCGCGCTTTCCTGGCAGTTGGCATTGTATGCGCGACGACGGTGAAACCCAGCTTTTCGGGGTTTAATATCGCCACAACATGCTGGACGAGTCCCTCGCCCCGCAATCGATCAAGGCGCCTTGAGCAATGAGCGGGGATAGGTTCATGATCTGTGACAACGCTCGCGTCCACTTGTTTGAAAACCCTCCGTCGAGGTCGGCGGTATCGGGACCGCGATGCTGATCTGCTACGAGCAACTCATCCTTTGGCCGGTGAGCCCGGCATCGTCGACACGACCGGCACGGATGCTGGACCAAGGGTCAATCGTCCCATCCACCTTGCGATCGTCAGATGGGACAGATCAAACGATCTCTTTATGAGCAGCAATTCCTTGGCCAAGAATTCCCACGTGGTACGAACATTCATTCACGTGTTTTCAGCCAGGACGGTGCCTTGCCTCACGCGTCAACCGTTCGCCGGATCACCACCTTTCCTCGCGCCCGGCCAGACGCCGATCGCTCCAGCGCGGCGGGGGTGTCCTCGAACACAAATTCGCGGTCAATGATCGGCCGCAGGGCGCCGGCTTCAACAAGCTTCCCGATTTCCGCCAGATGGCCGCCGTCCGGGCGCATGAACAGGAAGCCGTATTCGATGCCGCGCGCTCGCGCCTTCCGGCGGATCGAAAAGCTCCCGAGTCTGATCACCTGGCGGACCATCCAATTGGCACCAATCGTTCTAGCGAAGGCGGGA
This sequence comes from Rhizobium sp. 16-449-1b, assembly GCF_017741935.1. Taxonomy (GTDB): domain Bacteria; phylum Pseudomonadota; class Alphaproteobacteria; order Rhizobiales; family Rhizobiaceae; genus Rhizobium. The sequence goes on from NZ_JAGHMH010000026.1 coordinate 95,753, forward strand.
TCGGGAGGTCCGACGATTGAGACTAGCATGCCGCCTGGTTTGAGCACGCCGAGGGACTTGGTCGTCACATCGCCGCCGCGCGTATCTAATACCATGTCGTAACCACTCAGCCGCTCTTCGAACGGTTCCTGGCGGTAGTCAATTACCTCGTCCGCGCCGAGGTCGCGGGCGAGCGCCACGTTGGCGGTTCCGACGGTAGTCGCAACATAGGCCCCGAGATGCTTAGCGAGTTGGATCGCCATCGTGCCAACGCCGCCCGAACCGGCATGGATGAGCACTCGCTGTCCCGCTCGCACCTTCGCGCGTTCGACCAGCACTTGCCAGGCGGTGAGCGACACTAGCGGCAGCGCTGCCGCTGCCGATGGATCCAGGTTCGCTGGGAGGGGGGCGAGATCCGCTTCGGCGACCGCGATCCGCTCGGCAAAGGTGCCGATGCGGTCGCCGCCGACGCAGGCGAACACCCGGTCGCCGACCTGCCAACGCCGCACGCCCTCGCCGACAGCTACGACGATGCCGGCAAGATCATGCCCAAGGACCAGCGGCATGTCATAGTGTAGGATCGCTTTGAAGGCGCCCGTGCGGAGCTTCTCGTCGAGCGGGTTGACGCTGCTTGCATCTATTTCGACCACCACCTGCCCCGGACCGGCGATCGGCTCGGGCAGGTCGTGGGGTGTCAGCGCCGCGCCGTAGCGTTCGAGGGCGTAGGCCTTCATTGGTCACCTCCCGTCGGAAGCACCGCCTCGAGCGCCCCGCGAGCGCCCGGCTCGACGTCGAAGACCAGAAGCGTCGAGGTCGCCGTCGCGCATAGGCGCGCGTCGCCGTCGTGCAGTTCGGCCTCGGCAAAGGCGACGCGCCGCCCGCAGGAGACTACTCGCCCGGTCGCGCGCACCGTTCCGCTATCGGTGCCGAGACCGCGCAGGTAGGATATCTTCAGCTCCAGTGTCGTATGGCCGCGCCCCGGCCCCAAGGCCGAATACGTGGCGATACCGCATGCGCTGTCGAGCAGGGTGGCGGCATAGCCGCCATGCACCGCGCCCAGCGGATTATAGACGCTGCGGTCAGGCGTACCCTCGAACACGGCTCTTCCTCGCTCGACCTCGACCAAGTGTAAGTTCAGGGTCTCACCGATGGGTGCACGATGGTCGGCGGCAAGCATCGCTCGGAGTTGGGCCAGCCCGTCAGGGCTGTTGTCGTTCGTCTTACTCATTGTAATGCTTTCTCACCACTGCTCGTGGAAAGGGCGCACCTCGGCCAGGAACGACCAAGCGTCCCTGGGCTGGTGGGCGAGGTGAAACACTTCTGCCGCGATCGACGTCGGCGAGATGAAGAAGTCGTCCGGTTTGGTTGGCTGGAGCTCGCGCTGCCACGGTACGTCGATCGCTGCGTCGATGACGAGATAGGCGACATGGACGCCCTTAGGCCCGAGATCGCGTGCCAGGGATTCGGCAAGGATGCGCTGCGCAGCTTTTGTTGGCGCGAATCCCGCGAAGGCCGCCTTGCCCCGTTGTGACGCGCCATTGCCAGTGACGATGATCGCCCCTTCGCCGGTCTCGACCATCGCGGGTGTCGTCAGCCGGGCGAGATGGAACAACGCCATCGCGTTGATCTCGAAGTTGCGGACGAGCGTTGCCGCCTCGATCTTGTCGAAGGTGCCGAACGCTCCGCCGACCGCATTGTGAACCACCACCTTCGGAGCGCCCACCCGCTCGATCGCGTGTGCCAGCGCCTCGGGATCCGACACGTCGCACGGCACCGCAACCGTGTCGGCGATTTCGCGCTCGAGCACGGTGAGCCGGTCGGCATCGCGGGCGAGCATCGCCACGCGGTAGCCCCCTTCCACAAAACGGCGAACGGTCGCAGTTCCCGTCCCCGGGCCGACCCCGGTCACGAGCGCGAGCGGCTTTTGGATATTGCTCATGCTGCCACCTCAAGGCGCGCGATTTCCTCGCGCAGAAAGTCGATCCGGTCGTTGCCGAAAAACATTGCGTCGTCGAGGATCATGGTCGGCGACCCGAAAACCCCGCGCATCGCCGCCTCGTCGGTGAAGCTGTCGAGCTGCGCCGCCGTTTCTTCCGTGTCGATCTGGGCGGCGATGATGGCGGTGTCGATGCCCGCTGCGGCGAGTTCGGCGACAACAGCTTCCGATGTCGCCAGCGATCGGCCTTCGCTCCAAATGGCGCGGAACAGCGTGAGCGTCACGTCCGCCCGCTGCTCCGCTGCAGTTACGATGACCGCGCGCGCCATCGCCTCGCCGTCGTTCGTTCGCATGTCCGAGGGATTGAGCGCAATCCCGTAGCGCCGTGCCCAGCGACCGAGATCGGTGCGCGCGTACCGGCCTTTGGCGGCGCAGGTGATTGTGGTCGGCGTGTTGCCGACCTTTTCCATGACTGTCAGCACCTTCATAGGCTTGAAGTCGATTGAGGCGTCCAGCGCGCGAAGCTGGGTGAATGCGAGATAGGAGTAAGGGCTGCGGAAATCATAGAAAAATTCTATTGTGCAGGACATCAGTCGGTTCCTGTTGCAGTTAAAAGGCGGTGAGTGGCGTCATCGGCTCCCGGCCCCGGCCGCAGCCGAACACGTTCGAGCGGCAAGAGCTCGCCGGTCACAGCATCGACCAGCGCTAAGGTCACGGGATGGTTGGTCTCTCGATCGACCATTTCGATCGAGGGCGACCCAAATCCGGTCGCGTCCCAGCGATCGCCCCATTCGCGCAAAGCTACGCTGACCTTCCACAGGTCATGCCCCTTGCGCGTCAGGCGGTATTCATCACGCGGGGGGCGCTCCTGATAGCGGACGCGCTCGATGATGCCCGACGCGGTCAGATGCTTCAGCCGCGCCGCAAGCGTCGCGGCCGGAATTCCCGTGCTGGCCCTCAGCTCGTCGTAGCGGCTGAGGCCGAGCGACAGGTCGCGTATCACCAGCAAGGCCCATCGGTCGCCGATCAGTTCCATCGCTCCTGCAATGGAGCAGCGCATGCCCGAGAATGACCTAGTCTTCATCCGCAGCTCCATTTCCAAGGTGTCAGGTCGCAGCGATACCGCCACTCGAGACGCGCGGCCTGCTCAGACCGTGGAGCAGCGCTGAGTAGGTTTGCTGTGCTCTGCCAGAACATGCTGAGGAATTTCATCTCAGCTCCAATCTCGCTTTATCAAGCGGCTAAACCAGTAACTTCAATAATTGAACTTACAAGAAAAGAGACAAGTGCGCAAGCCATCCATTTCGCTCGCGCGTCGGATACCGGTGAATCGAAAGAAGGCGATGGAGAACCGCGGGCGGCCTCCCGGTACACCTCAGGCGAGATCTCTGACAGAAAGCGCCGAGGCCGCTCGGTCTTAGGGTTGTCGAGGCATTCGTTCGACAGTCCTTCCTCGATGATCTCGCCGTTCTCGAGGAAGACGATACGGTTACCCACCGCGCGTGCAAAATCAATCTCCTGGGTCACCACCACCATGGTCATTGCCCCTTTGGCCAGATCCTGCATGACCGGGACCACACTTCCCCGCAACTCGGGGTCGAGAGGGGATGGTTGGCTCATCGAACAGCATCGCAGGAGGTTTGGTTGCAATCGCGCGCGCGATGGCCACACGTTGCTTCTGCCCGCCCGACAGCTGTGCCGATAGTGACCTTCTCTGTCGGCGAGGCCGACCCTGGCAATTTCCTCGCGAGCGATTTCGCGCGCTTCTTCCTTGGGTTTCCCTTTGGTATGGACGACGCCGCACATGACGTTTTTCAAAAGCGGTCGTTGATCGTTTCCAGGGCCGTTAAATCAACCTCGTTGCAAAGTCCGATGCAATCCGCCCCCTTATTCCGAGATGATGCCGCTCCCTTCGGAAGGCATCTGGCGCGACCGAAGCGCGCCAGCGGCTCTGTTGAGTGAGAACCCAAGTAGGTTTGCAAGGGCCGATGCTAGAACATTGTGTTGGTATTTGCCGCCTTCTCGGGGATGGGTTGGACGACGTCCCAATGCTCTACGATTTTCCCGTTCTCGAGCTTGAAGATGTCTATGATGGCATTTCCGCGAGTGCCTGGCTCTCGCACGGAATGGACGTGGAGGACAACGTAGTCACCATCCACGAAGGACTGCTTTATTTCGCTGCGAGATTTCGGGAACTTCTCACGTAGAAGAGCAATGAATTTGCGGAACCCTTCGGGGCCATCCTCGGCAAGTGGGTTGTGCTGAGTGTACCGTGGACCAACAAGAGCGAGTGCGGCCTCCACATCCTTTTGATTCAGCCCTTTTTCGTAGAACTCCAAAACTGTCTTTAGATTGCTCTGGCGCTGGGCGTCGTTGATTTCTGTCGCCGAGGCTGTAGCGGCGGAGATGCTCAACAACGCCGCACTGGCCGCGATGACGACAGCAAAGATTGTTGAACGCATGGGCAGGACACCCATGGACTGATGTGTGGTTTGCATTTTGGGGCGTCTGTTCACGCACATACTCCTAGTATCTGTTGGAAATCATGTTTCCATTGGTTAGATACGTTCGATTGCGATGCAGCAAAAGAGAGCACCTCGAGCTCACTTGGTTCCCAAAGGGAAACCCGTGGCCTGCAGGAGAAAAACTTGACAGTTGATAAAGCCTACGATGTCTATGAGGATGGCTGCCCAACCCGGCAGGTGCTGGAGCGCCTGGCAGAGAAGTGGGCGCTGTTGATTCTCGACCGCCTAGAGGGTGGCCCGATCCGCTTTAACCACCTGCGCCGTGACATTAAGGGCATCTCGCAAAAGGTATTGTCGCAGACGCTGAAGAGGCTTGAGCGTGACGGACTGATCAGCCGTACGATCTTCGCAACCGTACCGGTGACGGTCGAATACGCCTTGACCCCGCTCGGGCGGACCTTGACTGAAACAGTGTCGGCATTCACCCATTGGGCTGAAAGAAATATGGAGGCCGTCCTTACCGCGCAGGCGGCATACGATGCTGGAGACAGGAACGGTTAGTAATCGTAGCTGTAAGCGCTTGCCAACTTCGAGCGTGTGCTAACATTGATTGCCAATGACACGGTGCAGTCACGAGTCGTCGCAATGCGCTCAGCGATATTGGAGGGAACGGTCACGAAACGATAGAAGGCCGTGAAGCGGGCGGCTGTCGTTTCGACCTCTTGTTTGTATGGACTGTCGAGAAGCGCCTCGAAATCGGGCATGAGGTCGGACATGGCGACAAGAGGTTGATGTCATCGGCGCCGGCAGAGCAGTAAGGCACCCGGCCGGGCATCGAGATGCCGCATAATCGCCAGCATTTCCGCTATGGTCATCCTGTGTTCCTGTTCCGACCCATGCGCGAATATTCGACCGATAGGCTCGTAGCCCTGGTTCCACGCATCACATTGATCCATTGTCAGATAGTCCGAGCAGAAAACGCCGATCTTTGCGACCACACGCCCTTATGTTGGCAAGTGCCTACAGATGCCGTCGAGCGACGCGAGCGCAGTGCTTCTTAGAGGTCACTTAACCAATTATTATCCCACATACTATACAAGTTAAGTATCGACTTGTGAGGCTGGAGATAAAATATGAGCAAGGTGTCAATCCGCGGCCTTCTCTGCTTGATCGCCGCTGCGCCGCTCGCCGCATTCCTGTGGTTGAGTGTGCAGTCCGTGATCAACAGTTATGCGAAGTATCAGCGCTTGAACGAGCAGATGGTCGTGCAAAAACTCGCCTCTGCGGGCGGGAGAATTGCGCAATCAATGCCAGCGGAGGCCTTCGCCACTGCCAATGAAAGGGATGCTCGCCGTCAGATTTCCGATCAGGTCATGAAGGAACTGAGCACGGCTTATGCCTCATGGAAGGCCGAGGGCAACTCTGACGAAACGATTGACCGGTCATTCGCCTTTATCCAAGACAAACAAAAGCTATTTTCTGATTACCGCGCCAAAGTGGATGCTGGAAAGCCGACGGACGCCGAAGAGCGGGAAATCCTCCAGCCGACCTCCGCTGCCGGGCTGGAACTGGTCCGCCGTTCGGGCGGTACTATCACTGACATCGATTTGGGGCGATACATCGATGGTTATCACGCCCTAATGCAGGTCAATGATGCCGGTCTGATTGAGATCAACCTTGGCGAAAAGTATCTCTCCGGTGCGGCCCTGTCGCCGGGCGAAGTGCAGTTCCTTTTCCTCGCGAAAGGCCTGCGAGACCGCTACCTACCGGTGCTGCGGGAGTTTCTTCCGCCGGAACTGGTCAAACCGTTTAATGATCTCTTCAATGGGCCGGAGGGGGCTTTCCTGTCTTCGGTCCGTGAGCAGATGTACAACGAGCCGGCGCAGGGAAGTGATCAGGCGAGATCGGACCGCTGGAGAAAGGGCAGTAGTGCCCAGGCTGGTCTGATGGCGGAGCTGATTGCGAAAGCCGAGCAAAGTCTGGGCAAGAAAGCGACTACGGAGCTGAATGCGCTGGAGCGGGCCTTCATGAAGAGCGCCGCCATTGCTCTGGGCGTCACGACGCTCGTCCTCGTCCTCAGCTTCGTAGTCGTGCGCAACATTTCCCGGATGATCCGTTCCATTCAGCAGCGCATGGGACTACTGGCGGATGGCGATACGGCAAGTGCCATTCCGTTCATAAGCCGAAGTGATGAAATCGGGGACATGGCGCAATCGGTGGAGGCCTTCCGCCAGGCCGCCATCCGAAATGCGCAACTCGAGGCGGAAGCGGCGGCGAACCGAACCCGCGCCGAAGCGGAACGGGCCGAGATGCAGGCGCGTGCGGAGGCGGAGGCCGAGGAGCGGCTCGAAAAGGCGACGCAGACTTTCGCTTCCAATCTGCGCCGGCTTGCCCGGGGTGACATGCTCTGCGAGATCAATACGCCGATGAACGCTCAGTTCGAGGCGTTGCGGGCGGATTTTAACACCTCAGTGCGTCAGTTGCGCGAAGCCTTGCTCAGCGTCGGGCATTCGGTCTCGACGGTCACCAGTGGCTCTAAGGAGATCTCCGACGCATCGGACAATCTGGCCAAGCGAACAGAACAACAGGCAGCTTCACTGGAGGAAACGGCAGCGGCACTGGAAGAGATAACCGTTAACGTCGTCGCGACCTCCAAGCGCACGGCCGAAGCCCGTGACGTGGTGCGCGATGCTCGCCGCCGTGCGGACCAGTCGGGCGCCGTAGTGCGCAACGCCGTCAGCGCTATGCAGCGGATTGAAGAATCCTCCCGGCAGATCAATCAGATCATCGCGGTGATCGACGAAATCGCCTTTCAGACGAACCTTCTCGCCCTCAACGCTGGTGTCGAAGCCGCCCGTGCGGGCGAGGCCGGCAAGGGCTTCGCCGTCGTTGCCCAAGAAGTGCGCGAACTAGCGCAACGCTCGGCCAATGCGGCCAAGGAGATCAAGGGCTTGATCACGAATTCGTCCGCCGCCGTCTCGGAAGGGGTCAAGCTCGTCAGCGATACCGGTGAAGGATTGAGCACCATCGAGCAACTGGTGCAGACGATCAACGCCCATATGGATGCGATCGCCACCGGCACTAACGAACAGTCCACCGGGTTGGCTGAAGTGAACAGGGCGGTCAACCACATGGACCAGGTGACACAGCAAAACGCGGCGATGGTGGAGGAGATGAGTGCGGCGGGTGCGGGCCTAGCGCAGGAGAGTTCTATACTAAGCGAACTCCTGTCCCATTTCCAGTTCGAGGCTTCCAGCCTGCGCTCGGTTGCCGCAGGATCGGCGCGGGCGGGCGCGCGGGCGGCTTAGGTCGGGCCGAGGCTGCCGGTCTCGGGACCGAGCCGACGTTGCGTGAAAACTTTTTGGAGAGGTCAGGCCGACGTCATGCCGGCCTGACGCTGTAGGGGCTCAGCCCACCTGCTCGAACGTGTCGGATGCCCGGCACTACGATCTTCGGCGTCCTGGCAATGTTGATCTCCAGCGCCTTACCCAGCCCGTCCGATTCGGACCGACCAGCCGAAGGCGAGGGTGGGAACGCCGACAATGCGATCCGCCGTCGACGGTCAGGGTTGCGCCGGTGACCACGAACGCATTCGACGAGCAGAGAAATGCGATGACTGTCGCGACCTCGTCGGGATGGGCGGGGCGAGCCAGGGGCACGTCGCGCGACAACGCTAGAGGCTTCCTCACGGGTGGCAAGGTTTATCCTAGCTCGCAATTCATCCGTCCCCGCATCGACCATGTCCGTGGTGACCCAGAGGGGCCCGCATCTGCCGCATCCCTGACGAAATTGGCCGCCCCGATCGGCTCCGCCACGGCCTTCATCTGCGCCTTACGGTCGCAAAGATCGCGTCGGCTCTGGAGTCGGGGCTGCGGCGCTCTGAGCGCCGTTTGCACGGGGTCCCTCTGGGTTTCTCGTCTATTTGGGGCCCATCGAGTCCGTTAGTTCTCCCAGAAGGTCGAGAAGGAGATTGATCTTCTCCTCGCCGAACTTCCGCTCAAGCTCGGTGTAGATCATGCGGCTATCCGGTGTGACTTCTTCGATGATCCCGAGCCCGACCGCGGTAATCCGCAGCATAACCCGTCGCCCGTCGGCCTCGTCGCGCTCTTTCAGGATCAGTCCACGCTCTTCGAGCGACTTGATGATCCTGGTGAGGGAAGGGGCGAGGATGAAGGCCCGCTCGACCACTTCCGACGCATCGACCGTGCCGTTTTCGGCGAGGATACGGATGACCCGCCATTGTTGCTCGGTCAGGTCGTGGGCGGCCAGCATCGGGCGAAAGTGCGTCATCACGGCCTCGCGCGCACGCAGCAGAGCAATCGGCAGGGACCGCTTGGTGTTGCGCGGCAGGAGCGCGTCCTGCGTGAGTCGGGTGGACTTGCTTTCGGCCGTGATCATGCTCCCTCTATGCGGAAGTTCGGCTGAATTTGCAAACGTTCGTTGACTAGCATTTCCCTTCTTGACAGGCGGCAACATTCATTTAACATGTTAAATATAAATTTCGGGAGGAACCATGCCGCATTTCACATTCGACTACTCGGCGAATCTCGAGCGTCTGGTCGACTTGAAGGCTTTGGCGAAGCTCATTCATCAAACGATGATGGAGACGGGCCTCTTCGAGCTCGGGGCGGTCCGCGTGCGCGGCTTTCGCACTGACGTCTATGCCGTGGCCGATCTGCTCGAGGAGAACAGCTTCATCGACATGTCGTTGCGCATGGGTAAAGGGCGCAGTGAGGCGGATCGGAAGCGCGCTGGCGATGTCATCTTCGCCGCTGTCGATGTCTTTCTGTCCGAGCGGTTCGAGACGCCGCATTTCATGCTGTCGCTCGAAATCCGCGAAATCGACGCCAATTTCAGCTGGAAGAAGAACGCCATTCATCCGCGGCTTCGACAGAAGACCATTTGACAACAGACAAAAAGACACACGGCGCCGGCTCGGCGCGCAGTAAGTCCAAGGAGACGGATGCATGGCATCGTTTGAAGATAATCTGGCCAAGTCCAGGGCCTATCTGAAGAAGTTCGAAGGCGGCGTGAAGAACCGCATCGGCGGAGAGGATGTCGACGCTCTCGACGGCTCGACCTTCGAGACCATCTCGCCGGTGGATCTCGGTGTTCTGGCCAAGGTCGCGCGCGGCAAGGCCCAGGATGTGGATCTCGCAGCAAAGGCGGCGAAGGCCGCATTCGCCGAATGGGCCGCAATGCCGGGGGATGCCCGTAAGAAGCTGATGCACAGGATCGCCGACGCGGTCGAGGCGCGGGCGGAAGAGATCGCCTTCGTCGAGTGCATGGATACCGGACAATCGCTAAAATTCATGGCCAAGGCGGCGCTCCGCGGTGCGGAGAACTTCCGCTTCTTCGCCGATCGCGCCCCGGAAGCGCGCGACGGCAAGTCATTGCGGGCGCCCGGGCAGGTGAACGTGACCACCCGCGTGCCGATCGGCCCGGTGGGTATCATCACCCCCTGGAACACCCCGTTCATGCTGTCGACCTGGAAGATCGCGCCGGCGCTTGCCGCCGGGTGCACCATCGTCCACAAGCCGGCCGAGTTTTCGCCGTTGACGGCGCGCCTTCTCGTGGAAATCGCGGAAGAGGCGGGGCTGCCCAAGGGCGTCTGGAACCTCGTCAACGGCTTCGGCGAGGATGCCGGCAAGGCGTTGACCGAGCATCCGCTGATCAAGGCGATCGGTTTCGTCGGTGAGAGCCGCACCGGCTCGATGATTATGAAGCAGGGTGCCGACACGCTGAAGCGGGTGCATTTCGAGCTCGGCGGCAAGAACCCGGTCGTGGTCTTTGCCGACGCCGACCTGGAACGCGCCGCCGACGCGGCCGTCTTCATGATCTATTCGCTGAACGGCGAACGCTGCACGTCCTCATCGCGACTGCTGGTCGAGGAGAAGATCTACGACCAATTCACCGCCATGGTCGCGGAGAAGGCCAAACGGATCAAGGTCGGCCATCCGCTCGATCCGCAGACGGTCATAGGGCCGCTGATCCATCCCGTGCACGAGAAGAAGGTGCTGGAATACATCGAGATCGGCAAGTCGGAAGGGGCCAAGGTCGCGGCCGGCGGGGAGAAGTTCGATGGTCCCGGCGGCGGCTGCTATGTCTCCCCGACGCTGTTTACCGGCGCCAACAACCAGATGCGCATCGCGCAGGAGGAAATCTTCGGCCCGGTGCTGACCGCGATCCCCTTCCGCGATGAGGACGGGGCCCTGTCGCTCGCCAACGACGTCCAATACGGCCTGACCGGCTATCTCTGGACATCCGACGTCACGCGGGCCTTCCGCTTCACCGAACATCTCGAGGCCGGGATGATCTGGGTGAATTCGGAAAACGTCCGGCACCTGCCGACGCCATTCGGTGGCGTGAAGAATTCCGGGATCGGCCGCGACGGCGGCGACTGGTCCTTCGATTTCTACATGGAAACCAAGAACATCGCTTTCGCCACCAAGCCACACGCAATTCAGAAGCTCGGCGGCTGAATTTCCCACGACACGATCGACGTCCTACGGCGCCAACCCTAGGACGGAGGAGGTACATCATGGCACTACCGGAACCCAATCTCTACCCGCCCTTCAACATCGTGCGCCTGAGCCACGTGGAATTCGGCGTGACGGATCTCGCCCGTTCGCGAGCCTTCTATGTCGACACGCTCGGCCTGCAGGTGACCGACGAGACGTCGGATGCGATCTATCTGCGTGCGATGGAAGAACGTGGCCACCATTGCATCGTCCTGCGCAAGTCCGACAAGGCAGAGGCGCGGGATCTCGGCTTCAAGGTCTATGACGAAGCCGACTTGGAGAAGGCGGCGCGCTTCTTCGACGGCAAGGGGCTCGGCGTCGAATGGGTCGAGCGACCTTACCAGGCGCGCACCTTCCGCACCCGCGACCCGCTGGGCACGCCGCTGGAATTCTACGCCAAGATGGACCGGCTGCCGCCGATCCATCAGAAATACGCGCTCTATCGCGGCGTCAAGCCGCTGCGCATCGACCACTTCAACTGCTTCTCGCCGAACGTCGATGAAAGTGTGGCCTTCTACAACGAGATCGGCTTCCGGGTCACCGAGTACACCGCCGATGAAGAGACGGGTCGTCTCTGGGCCGCCTGGACACACCGCAAGGGCGGCGTGCACGACATCGCTTTCACCAATGGCAGGGGTCCCCGTCTGCATCACACGGCTTTCTGGGTTCCGACGCCGCTCAACATCATCGACCTGCTCGACTTGATGTCGACCACCGGCTGGGTCGCCAATATCGAGCGTGGTCCGGGCCGCCACGGCATCTCGAACGCCTTCTTCCTCTACATCCTCGATCCGGACGGTCACCGCATCGAGATCTATTGCTCGGATTACCAGACCGTGGATCCCGATCTGGAGCCGATCAAGTGGGACCTGAAGGATCCGCAGCGACAGACGCTTTGGGGTGCGCCGGCGCCGCGCTCCTGGTTCGAACACGGGAGCCTGTTTGCAGGAGCGGCAGTCCGTGAGTCCGACCTCAAGGCGCAGCCGATCATCGCGCCCTGACCTCATCCCTTAGGGGGCAGCACGGTACAGGTGCTGCCCGTCCGATCCTCTCAGCAAGGCCAGTTCATGCAGCTCAAGGACCCGACACTCTTCCGCCAGGCCGCCCTCGTCGGGGGTGACTGGATCGAGGCCGATCCGGCCAATTCCATCGCGGTGGACAATCCCGCCACCGGTGAGATCATCGGGCGCGTGCCCAATCTCGGCGCAGAGGAAACTCGTTCTGCGATCGAGGCGGCCAGAACGGCGCAGGTCGAATGGGCGTGCCGCACTGCCAAGGAACGAAGTGTCATCCTGCGCCGCTGGTACGAGCTGGTCATGGCCAGTCAGGACGATCTCGGACGGATCCTGACCCTCGAACAGGGCAAACCCCTCGCCGAAGCCAAGGGTGAAATCGCCTATGGTGCCTCCTTCATCGAGTGGTTCGCCGAGGAAGCGCGGCGGCTCTACGGCGATATCGTCCCAGGCCACCAGAAGGACAAGCGCATCCTGATCATGAAGCAGCCGATCGGCGTGGTCGCTGCCATCACACCGTGGAATTTCCCGAATGCGATGATAACCCGCAAGGCGGGCCCCGCCTTTGCCGCCGGTTGCGCCATGGTTCTGAAGCCCGCCTCGCAGACACCATTCTCGGCCATTGCGCTCGCGATCCTCGCCGAACGCGCCGGCTTACCGAAGGGGCTGTTCAGCGTGCTCACCGGTTCTGCCCGTGTGATCGGTGCCGAACTGACGTCGAGCCCTGTCGTGCGTAAGTTGACCTTTACCGGCTCCACCGAAGTGGGGGCGGAGCTCTACAGGCAGTCGGCGCCAACCATCAAGAAACTGGGGCTGGAACTCGGCGGCAATGCGCGGTTCATCGTATTCGACGACGCCGATCTCGATGCGGCGGTCGAGGGTGCGCTAATCGCGAAATTCCGCAACAACGGCCAGACCTGCGTCTGCGCCAACCGGATCTATGTCCAGGATCGCGTCTATAACACCTTTGCCGAAAAGCTCGCAAGCGCGGTGGACCGGTTGAAGACCGGCAACGGTTTCGACGAGGGTGTTACACTCGGCCCATTGATCGACGGCAATGCACTCGCCAAGCTCGAGGAACATGTCGCGGACGCGTGCGGGCAGGGCGGCCGGCTCCTGGCCGGCGGCCGGCGCCACCAACTCGGTGGCCACTTCTACGAGGCAACCGTCATCGCCGACGTCACGCCGATGATGATGGTCGCGAGGGAGGAAACCTTCGGGCCGCTCGCCCCCCTGTTCCGGTTCAAGGACGAGGCGGATGTTATCGCCCAGGCGAACGACACCGAATTTGGGCTCGCTTCCTATTTCTACGCCAAGGATCTCGCGCGCGTGTTCCGTGTCGCCGAGGCTCTGGAGTATGGGATGGTCGGCGTCAACACGGGGCTGATCTCGACAGCGGAAGCCCCCTTTGGCGGTGTGAAGCTCTCGGGCCTCGGACGCGAGGGGTCGCGCTACGGCATCGAGGAATTCACCGAAATCAAGTATGTCTGCCTTGGCGGCGTCGAGTGAGGAGCACGTCCATGTCCCATCCCCGTTTCCTGAGCTTCAGCACCTCCACCGGCGGCCGAGGCTTCGGTCTTGTCGTCGCGGGCGGCATCGTCGATCTTTCCATGAGGTATGCCGGACAGTATCCGACACTGCGCGAGGTCGTTGCCGACGGAGCGCTCGCAACGCTTGCGGAGCGGCATGCAGGAGACAAACCGGACATGGCGCTGGCTGATGTTTCGTTCGAGATACCGATTCCTGCACCGGAGAAACTGATCTGCGTCGGCGTCAATTTCCCGGACCGCAACGAGGAATACAAGGACGGGCAGGCCGCCCCCGCCAATCCCTCGCTCTTCATTCGCTTTTCCCGGTCCTTTACCGGTCACGACCATCCGCTGATCCGTCCGCCGGAAAGCCCACAACTCGACTACGAGGGCGAGATCGTCATCGTCATCGGCAAGGGTGGCCGACGGATCGCGGAACGGGACGCCCTCAATCACATCGCGGGGTTGACCTTGTGCAATGAGGGTACGATCCGCGACTGGGTGCGGCACGCCAAGTTCAACGTGACCCAGGGGAAGAACTTCGACCGGAGCGGGTCGATCGGGCCATGGCTCGTTCCGTTCGTGGACGAGAGCCAGATCGCCGACATCAAGCTGGAGACCCGGGTCAATGGCGAGGTTCGCCAGAGCGACCGCACCAGCCGGATGATCTTCTCCTTCCGCAAAATCATCAATTATATCTCGACCTTCACCACTCTAGTGCCCGGCGATGTGATCGTCTGCGGCACGCCGACCGGGGCCGGTGCCCGCTTCGACCCGCCCATCTGGCTCAAGCCTGGCGACGTCGTCGAGATCGAGGCGGATGGACTGGGCGTCCTGAGAAACACGATCGATGACGAGGTCTGACATGCTGACAAAAGACGAGATCGAAGCCGCTGCCGCCAAGCTCGATGAGGCCGAGCGCACACGGGTTCAGACTGGGTTGCTGTCACTTGCACATCCAGGAATCGATATGGATGACGCCTATGCCATCCAGGCGTCCTGGGTAAAGCGGAAGGTTGCCGCCGGGCGCAAGGTCATCGGCTGGAAGATCGGGCTGACCTCCAAGGCCATGCAGTATGCCCTTAATATCGACATCCCGGATTCAGGCGTCCTCTTCGACCACATGGTCTTCGAGGATGGTGCCACAGTTCCGAAGGATCGCTTCATCCAGCCGCGCATCGAAGCAGAGATTGCCTTCGTCATGAAGGCGCCGCTGAAGGGACCGGGGATCACCGTCTTCGATGTGCTGAACGCCACCGACTACGTTACGCCTGCACTGGAGATCCTCGATACGCGCATTCTCCGGGCGGATCCGGAAACGAAGAAGCCGCGGACGGTGTTCGACACGATTTCCGACAATGCCGCCAATGCGGGGATCGTCACCGGTGGGCGCGCGGTCAGACCGGATGCTCTCGACATGCGATGGATGGGCGCGATCGTCAGCCGCAATGCCGAAGTCGAGGAGACTGGGCTCGGCGCGGGCGTGCTCAATCAGCCGGCCCGCGGGGTTGCATGGCTCGCCAACCGGCTGGCCCAGTATGGTGACGGCATCGAGGCGGGGCAGATCGTACTTGCCGGCTCGTTCATCCGACCCGTCGAGGCTCGGCACGGAGATACGATCGTCGGCGATTTCGGTCCCTACGGAACCGTCAGCCTGTTTTTTGAATGAGCCTACCAAGTCGGACGAATCTCGTCCGACCCGACTATGAAGAGGAAGCCGTGATGCCTGCACCCGTCAACACCTTCAAGCGTGGATTGAAAGAGGGCCGCCTCCAGATCGGCTTGTGGCAGGCTCTCGGAAGCCCGAACGCTGTCGAGATCTGTGCCGGCGCCGGCTACGACTGGCTATTGCTGGACGCCGAGCACGGGCCGAGTGACGTACCACGTCTGGCCGAGCAGTTGCGCGCAATGCGCGGTTCGCCCTCGCATGCAATCATTCGACCGCCCATCGGTGAGACCTGGGTCATCAAGCAGATGCTGGACATTGGCGCGCAGACCGTACTCGTCCCCATGGTGCACGATGCGGGACTTGCCGCCGAGATGGTCAAGGCCGTGCGTTATCCGCCCCAAGGCATCCGCGGCGTCGGCGCGGCGCTGGCGCGTGCCTCGGACTTCAACCGTATCGGCGACTATCTGCAGACGGCGAACGACGAGATCTGCCTCCTGGTGCAGGTGGAGAGCTGTGTCGCGATCGACAATCTCGATGCGATCTGTGCTGTCGAGGGTGTGGATGGTGTCTTCATCGGACCCTCCGATCTGGCCGCAGACATGGGTTACCTGGGGCGGCCGGGAGCTTCAGAAGTCCAGGAGGTCGTGGAGCAATCCATCGGGCGGATCCTCGCTGCTGGCAAAGCCGCCGGGATTCTGATCGGGGATCTCGGACTCGCGAAACGCTACTGCGAGTTCGGGGCGACATTCGTGGGGATCGGCAACGACGTGGGATTGCTTGGCAATGCCTCCGCTCGATTGCTCAAGGATTTCAAGGATGCAAAGCCGACGCAGCCAACGGCGGGCGCGAAAGTCTACTGACTACGCCGGGGATCTGAACCCGGGAATTTGACAAATTCCCGATTTGTTAACATGATCAGTAATTAGGTCGCCGGCTTTGGGAGGAGACGGGCATGCACTTGGCGAGCTTGGGACGTTGCGTTCCCACGCAGTGGGTGACGCGCGAGTTCGACGCATGGACGTCGGACCTGAAATCCATATGCGGCCATTTCAATCCCAGCCGATACGACGGGTCGAACGTTGTGCGTGGTAGTGCCGCGCTGTCTCACGCCGCCGGGATAGAACTTGCGCAGGTGGCGAACGACCTCGACTACATCCGCCGTGATCCTGACGACATCCGGGCCGATCAGGGCGACAACCTGTTCCTACTGCTGCAACTGGAAGGGTCCTGCGGCGTCGAGCAGTCCGGCCGTCAGGAGCAGCTCCATCCGGGCGAATGCATCCTTGTCGATTCAACAAGGCCGTCGATCTTCTATTTTGGCGGCTCGTTTTCAAATCACCTGTCCGTGCACCTGCCCAGGCAGATGCTGCTGTCGGACAGGGCCGTTCGGATTTCGGTGACAAGGAAGATTAGGGCGGACGATCCGATGTCGATAATGCTCGGCGCGCTCGTCGCCAAGATGATAAGCACGGCAAGCGACGACAACCGGGCGCCGCATCTGAGGGAATTGCTGTTCAACACAACGCGACAGGCCTTCGCGACCGATCCGGGCGAAGAGTTCTTCGTGCGTGGCGACAGCGGCACGGGAAGGCTCGAGGTCGTCCAGGTGCTGATCGACGAGAACCTGACCGAGGAGTACCTGACGCCGCAATGGCTCGCCAACCGCGTGGGCGTCTCGCTGAGAACCCTTCAGGAGGATCTCAGCTCCCAGGGCATGACGGTGACGGGCATGATCAAGCTCAAGCGCCTGCATCTCGCCCGGGCGAGACTCGAAAGACTGCGGGGCGCGCATCATCCTGGTGCCATCGCGGACGTCGCATACTCGGTCGGCTTCAACGACATTTCCTACTTCAATCGCAGCTTCCGCAAGCTGTTCGACTGCTCGCCCAAGGATGTGGTAACGTCCTGAAGCGGGTGTCGCGCTTTTGTCCAATTCATGCCGCGCCGTGATCCAAGAATTACCGACGGCCATCGGCTAATATCCTCTCATCGCATTGCATGGGAGGATGTATCATGAAGGAATTCACGCTTGTCATCGACGGCAAGCCGGTTTCGACTGCACGTCACAGAGAGGTCAGAAATCCCTCTTCCGGCACAGTCGTCGGCATGTCGCCGCTAGCCACCAACGACGACCTGAACACTGCCGTAGCTGCCGCAAAGTCGGCATTTCCGGCGTGGGCTGCTCGGCCCTCCTCCGAGCGCGCCGCGCTCTGCGCCCGTGTGGCGGAAACGATCGAGGCGAATGCGGAGGAAATGGCGCGGCTTCTGACGCTGGAGCAGGGCAAGCCGCTCAACGGGCTCGGCTCGCGCTTCGAAATCGGTGGGGCCGTTGCCTGGACCCGTCATACGGCTTCCCTAGACCTGCCGGTCGAAGTGGTCCAGGACGGACCGGAAGGTCGGGTGGAATTGCATCGCAAGCCGATCGGTGTCGTTGGCGCCATAACGCCTTGGAACTGGCCGGTCATGATCGCCTGCTGGCATATCATCCCGGCCATCCGCACCGGCAATACGGTGGTCATCAAGCCGTCGCCGAATACGCCGCTTACGACCATCCGTCTGGTGGAACTGATGAACGAGGTGCTGCCGGCCGGTGTCGTCAACGTCATCGCCGACGACAACGATCTGGGCGCGGCGCTCACGTCGCATCCAGATGTTGCCAAGATCACTTTCACCGGATCGACCCCCACGGGGCGCCGCGTGATGGCGTCCGCTGCCGATACACTGAAGCGCCTGACGCTCGAACTGGGCGGCAACGATGCCGGCATCGTTCTTCCCGATGCCGATCCCAAGGCGATCGCCGAGGGCCTTTTCTGGGGTGCCTTCATCAACGGCGGCCAGACCTGCGCCTGCCTGAAGCGCCTTTACGTCCATGACAGCATCTATGACGCGGTGTGTGACGCGCTCGCGACCTATGCTTCCGCCATTAAGGTCGGTGATGGCTTGGTGGAGGACGTGGTTCTCGGGCCGCTGCAGAATGCAGCACAGCTCGGCATCGTCTCGGCACTCGTCGAGGAAGCGGTCGCCAGGGGCGGTCGGGTATTGACGGGGGGTGCGCCGCAGGGCGGACCGGGGTACTTTTACCCCGTGACCCTGGTCGCCGACGTCGATCACGGTGCCCAACTCGTTGACCTGGAGCAGTTCGGTCCGGCCCTGCCGATCATCCGTTACCACGACATCGAGGAGGCGATCGCCAAGGCCAACGACAATCCCAGCGGTCTTGGCGGCTCCGTCTGGTCGAAAGATGTCTCTAAGGCAAAGCAGGTCGCGGCGCGGCTCGAATGCGGCTCGGTCTGGATCAACAAGCATGGTGCAATCCAGCCCAATGCACCGTTTGGAGGCGTGAAGCAGTCCGGGATCGGGGTCGAATTCGGGGTCGACGGACTGAAGGAATTCACCACCATCCAGACAGTGTTCTCCTGAACGGTTCGTCAGGCTTTATTCAAGGCGCGGATGTTTCGACACCGCGCGGGAGGCTCAAATGCGTGAGTTTGATTATATCGTCGTCGGTGGCGGGTCCTCGGGTTCCGTGGTGGCCGCGCGTCTTTCGGAAGATCCGTCCAGGAAAGTCCTGCTGATCGAAAGCGGACAGAAGGACACCGACAAGTTCATTCATATCCCTGCCACCTTCTTCAAGGTGATCGAGAAGGGACGCGACGTGCATTTCTACACGTCCGAGCCAGATCCCGGCATCAAGGGCAAGCCGAACGTTGTGCCGCAGGGCAACGTGCTCGGAGGCGGGAGTTCGATCAATGCGATGATCTACGTCCGCGGCCAGCGCCAGGACTACGAGACTTGGGCGCAGATGGGATGCCGGTCCTGGTCTTACGATAAGGTGCTTCCCGTCTTCCGTGACCTCGAAGGCAACCAGCGGCTCTCCGGAGAGTTTCACGGCGCGGACGGTCAATTGAAGGTGTCCGACCGCCGCTACGGTCATCCGCTGTCTTGGGCCTTCGTCCGGGCGGCCCAAGAGGTCGGGATCAAGTACAACGAAGACTTCAATGGCGCCGAGCAAGAGGGCGTCGGGTTTTACCAGACGACGACGAACAATGGTCGCCGCTGGAGCGCTGCGCAAGCATTTTTGCGAGACGCTGAGGGGCGCGCTAATCTCGAGATCATGACCGGCGTCAAGGTCGAAAGGGTCCTATTCGAGGGGCGGACCGCGGTCGGCGTGCAGCTATCCTCCGGCGCAACGGTGAAGGCGCGCTGCGAGATCATCATGACGGCAGGCGCGATCGCCACGCCCAAGATCCTCCAGTTGTCCGGCATCGGCGCGGCCGAGCATCTGCGTTCGCACGGCATCGATGTCGTTGCCGATTTGCCGGGCGTTGGGGAGAACTATCAGGATCATCTCGAGGCGACAGTTCAGGCCGAAGTCAACATCCTCTCCCTGTTCGGACAGGACAAGGGCTTCGCCGCCGTCAGCCACATGCTGCAATACATGCTGACAAGGACGGGTCTGCTGACGTCGACCGTCGTCGAGTCCGGCGGCTTCGTCGACACGGCCGGTCTCGGCCAGCCCGACATCCAGTTCCATGTGCTGCCGAGCTTCGTCGGCTTCGGCGAACGGACGGCCTCGTCTGGACACGGTATCTCTATTGGCCCTTGCTTCCTGCGGCCACAATCGCGCGGCACGGTCAAACTCCGGTCGGCCAATCCCAATGATCCAGCGCTCTTCCACGCCAATTCCTTCGCGAACCCCGCAGATCTGGAGACGCTGGTCCGCGGCGTCGAACTGGCGATCAAGATCACGGAAGCGCCGTCGCTGGCGAAGATCATCAAGCGTCGCGTCCTGCCGACACCCGGCATCGAGAAAGATCCGGACGCTTTGCGCGATTACATCCGCGGGATCTCGAAAACCGTCTTCCATCCCTCGGGCACGGCCAAGATGGGCATTCGGGAGGATCGGATGGCTGTTGTCGACGAGGAACTCAAGGTCTTCGGCGTCGACCGGCTGCGGGTGGCGGACGCCTCGATCATGCCGACGCTCGTTTCGGGCAACACCAATGCACCGACGATCATGATCGGGGAGCGCGCCAGCCGCTTCATCTTGCGGAAGGATCGGGCGGCCTGAGGAGATCGCGCGATCAAAACCGGCCTTTTGGCCACGAAGCCGGGTTCCGGCTCACATTGGGAGGAAAACATGAAATCGCATCTTCTGTGCGGCACCGCCGCCATTGCATCTCTGTTCTTACTGTCGGCGGGTTCCGCCGCTGCCGCACCGAGTTGCGGCTTGAACAACGGTCAGACTGCGTCCGGCAAACCACTCAAGGTCGGCGCCATCGTCGGCCGGACGGGCCCCGACGACTTCTCGTCCGCCTCGCTAGCGGCGAAGGCCTATTTCGACTGCGTCAACGCTAATGGTGGGATCAATGGCCGCCCGATCGAGTACCTCGTCGAGGACGACCAGTGGAATCCAGAAGTTGCCGCGCAGGTCGCGACCAAGCTGGTCAAGGACGAAGAGGTGGTCGCCCTCGTCGGCAACGCCTCCTTCGTCGAGATGGGCGTCAATGCCAAGCTCTACGAGGAAGAGGGCGTGATGGCCATGGCGTCCGGTTGCGCTGTGGCGGAGTGCTTCGAATCGAAGAATATCGTTTCCACCAACGAGGGTCCGCTGCCTTCTTCCGTGGGTGCTGCCCAGTGGGCCGTCGGCAATCTGGGCTCCACCAACGTCGTGTGCATCGGTCTGACCATTCCAAGCGTCGGTCCGTATTCCTGCGGCTGGACCGAGAAATACATGCAGTCGAAGAACCTCGCAGGATCGAGCGTCCTGCTCGATCCGTCGGCCGCAGACATGAACTCGGCCTTTCTCGAAGCCGTGGCCTCCGGGGCAGACACGATGCTCGTCAATCTGCCTGCAGGTATGGCCGCCGCCTTCCTGAAGGCCGCCCTCGAGTCGGGCCAGCGCGACAGCTACAAGTGGATTTCCTCCACACCACTTTATGATCGTGATGTTCCGGCCATGCTTGGTGCCGACTGGGCAGGCGTCATGCACGTAAATATCGAACTGACGCCGATTGACGGGACCGGTCCCGATGCCAACAATTGGCGTGCGGTTCTCGATGCTCACGGCAATGCCGATGACCCGCGGGACACGTTCAGCCAGGCCGGATACCTCTCTGCCCGCTTCTTCGTCGATGCCATGCTGCAGCAGGACCCGGCGAAACTCGACCGTGCTACAGTGACTGAGGCGATCCGCAATATCAAGAACTATAAGTCCGACCTCCTGTGCGGCCCCTATTATGTCGGCCCAGGCGACCGCCACATGCCAAACCACGCCAACATGATGGTGCAGATGATCGAAGGTGGCTACAAGGTCGTCGGCCAATGCACGGACATGGACAGCGCCTATCTCGATCCCTATCGCGCCGATGAAAAGGCGCTTGGCATCGTGAATTGAGGCCCCGCGGTCATGCTGGGAGCCTTTGGAATGTTTCTCGTCTCGGGGCTCGCTGTCGGCGCCCTATATGCGCTGGGCGGGGTGGGGCTGGTGATCCTGAACCGGGCTACCGGCGTGCTCAACTTCGCCTATGGCGCCATCGGCGCCGTGGGCGCCATGACTGCCTGGCAGGTGCTGGAATGGCACCTGCCGGAGCCTCTCGCCTGGGCGGCCGCGATGGGGGTAAGCCTCGCCCTCTCGCTGGGTTTCGGGTTGCTGGTCGCTCCGCAACTTGCCCACCGGGAACCGGTGATCAAGGCGGTTGCAACACTCGGCTTCGCACTGTGCCTGCTTGGCCTGATGAACCTAATCTGGATGGTGACGTCCCGCAAGCTCGGCTTGTTCTCGGACAGCCTCGGCCTGTCCATCATCGGGGTCCGTATCAACGGGACCCGGCTGATCGCGCTGGCCGGCGGTGTGATCGCTACCTTGGCCATGGGGATCTATCTGTCCAGAACCCGGACGGGTCTCCTGATGCGGGCCTTGGCCGACAGTCGCGACGTCGCGGCCATCCTCGGTGTTCCGGTCCGCCGCGTCGAGGCCTTCGCCTGGGGGATCTCCGGTGTGCTGGCCGGCTTTACCGGTCTGCTTTTCGGAGGATTGGTGCGGCTCGATCCGGCCGTTCTCACCTTTCTCGTCATCCCGGTGATCGCCACCACTATCATCGGACGACTGAAATCCATTCCGGTTACCTTCGTGGCCGGGCTGCTAATCGGCGTGACCGAAAGCATGCTGACCCTTGTGAAACCGCTTGCCCCATTCCGCGTCGCCGCTCCCTTCGTCATCGCGACACTGGCGCTGATGTGGCTACAACGCGGCCGACGGCTGACATTTGCGGGAGAGGATTGAGATGATGGCATCGAACCCCCCGGTGGTTTCCACCCCTGTCTCGGCCCTTTGGCGGTCCCGCGCGATCGGTCTCGCCGTCCTCGTTGCGGCTCTCGCCTTTCTGCCACCGTTGTTGCTGGCCTCCCTCTGGATCAAGGTCCTGACCGGCGTGGCAATCTACACGCTGACGGCCGCCGCTATCGCGCTGCTCTATCGGCGTCTTGGGCTGGTCTCTCTCGCGCATGTCGCTCTCATGGGTGCTGGCGGCTGGGTCGGTCTCAGACTCGCTTACGGGCTTGGCACGCCCTTCGAGGTCAACATGCTGGCCGGCGGGGTCGCTGCTGCCGGGCTGGGCATGGTGTTCGCCTATCCGGCACTGCGCATGCGTGGACTCTATCTGGCGTTGGTCACCCTGATGATCGCCGGCGCCTTCGCCATCATCGTCAATGTCATCCAGTTTCCCAATGGCGGCAGTGGATGGTTGGGTTTTGCTGTGAAATCGGCCGGATACATGCCGCGTCCGACCTTCGCGAGCAGTGATGCGGCCTATTTTGCCTATTGCGTCGTGGTTACGGCGCTCGGCATGGCACTCACTCACTGGCACGAAATCGGGAAGGCGGGCCGGGCCTGGGCGCTGATCCGGCGTTCCGAGGCTGCGGCGATGTCGACCGGGGTCGACGTCCCCTTCTACAAGGTCTGGGCCTTCGCCCTCTCAGGCTTCCTCGCCGGGATTGCCGGCGTGCTGCTCGCCGGCAATCTGCAAATGCTCGACGCGCGCAGCTTTCCGGCTGCAGAGTCGGTGATGATCTTTGCCCTGACTATCGTCGGGGGCGCTTGGAGCCCGGTCGGGGCGCTGATCGCAGCGGCGCTTTATCGCCTCGTTCCGGCCCTGCTCAACGATCTGGGGGTCAACGGCGACACTGCCTACATCATCTTCGGTGCGGCCCTGATCCACGCGCTCGCCACCGCTCCCAGAGGCATCGCGGGGCAGATCGAGGATCTCGCGGTCCTGTTGCTCGGCAAGTCGAACGGAGGGAGCGCCAGATGATCGAGATCGATGGAGTAACGGTCTCCTTCGGCGGTGTGACGGCGCTGAACAGGCTGACTGTGCAACTTGATGCGCCGGTGGTCGGCATCATCGGGCCAAACGGCGCTGGAAAGACGACGTTTCTAAACGTGCTTTCCGGCTTCGTGAGGCCGGGCTCAGGGCGGATCCGCGTCTTCGGCCAGGAACTAACTGGATTGCAGCCACATCAGAGGGCTCAATGGGGCCTTCGCCGATCCTTTCAGAAGGAGCAGGCCGTCGATGAACTGACGGTGGAAGACAATGTTAGGGTTGTGCTCGACTCTCTTCGTCTGTCACGGGGTGACGCGGAGGATGCCCTTACGAGGGCTCTGGAATTCACCGGGATCAATGCCGTCCGCCGCCGCTCCGTCGCGGGCCTCAACTCCTTTGAACGGCGCATGACGGAACTGGCGCGTTGCGTGGCCGGTTCGCCCAAACTCATTCTGCTGGACGAGCCGGGTGCCGGCTTCTCACAGAGCGAGGTCGCAACGCTGCGGTCCGTGATCAACGGGATTTCCGAAACGATCGGGGCCCGAACCTTCCTGATCGATCACGATGTCGATCTGATCCAGGCCACGTGCCAGCGAACCATGGTTCTCGATTTCGGATCGCTCGTCACCTATGGCGAGACGGCCTCGGTGCTCGCCGATCCTCGGGTGCGGGCGGTTTATCTCGGTATGGAGGAAACGTGATGCAAACTCTGGAGATCGAGGGGCTGATCGTCCGCCGGGGCGTCAAGCGCGTCGTGGATGGTGTGTCGATGAGCCTGAAACCGGGCACGGTCACGGCCCTGCTGGGGCCAAACGGCGCCGGCAAGAGTTCGCTGGTGCTGGCCCTTGCCGGCGCACTCCCGCTCGAGGCAGGCTCCGTCCATATGGCTGGCCGTCGCCTCTCCGGGTTGGGGACGGAAGCGGTTCGGGCCGCCGGTGTCGCGGCTGTTCCCGAGGGGCACCGGGTGCTGCCGGGGCTTTCCGTCGACGACAACTTGCGCACGGCCGGGCATGCCCATTCCCGCCCGGAGCTCGATCGGGCGCTCGATGAAATCTATTCCATTTTCGGCGAGTTGGCTGAGCGGAAGAACCAGCGGGCCGGGTCCATGTCCGGAGGTCAGCAACAGATGCTGGCACTCGGGCAGGCGCTTATCTGTCGACCAAAATTCGTGCTCGCCGACGAGATGTCGCTGGGACTGGCGCCCTTGATCGTCAAGCGGCTGATGAACGTCATTGAAAGGCTGGCCCAGGAAGGGACGGGCATCCTGCTGATCGAGCAGTTCACTGCCGTCGCTCTCTCGCTGGCTGACCACGCCATCGTCATGTCGCGAGGGCGGTTCGCCTATTCCGGCGAGCCTCAGAGGCTGATCTCGGAGCCGGATATTCTGCACAAGGCCTATCTGGCCTGAATGGTGGCATCGGCCGGATTTTCGGTGGCGTCTTGCGGCGAGGCAGCGCGGTCCGGCCCTCTGCTTCGGGGGCGAGGCGACCCTGCCGCCAGGCTGCGGGTGAGATACCCGTTCTTTGGCGGAGGAAGCGGGAGAAATAGGCGGGGTCACCGACTTAATGATGTTGAACATCAGCAGGCGTTTTGCCTCGAGCTGGCGTCGCTCCATCAGCGTCTCCTTGACGGATGGCCCGGGGCCTCCTGCGCCGCCTTGTCGAGCAGGTGCCGGGTGGTCGCGAGCCCGTAACGTAACGCGCCACGACGGCAAACCTGTTCGGGTCCGATTGACTGGAGAGAGAGAGCGATCCAGGGGCCGGGGTGAGCATTGGTGCAGTGTGGCAAACTACCGATTTTGGAGGATAAATTGCGCTCTGCTGGGCTCCCTGCTTTCGGGATGGAGGCATCCAACGCTGGCAGTAGTTCGGAGGCCGATGGGGAGACATTCCTTTACTCCGAAGATGAACCACGGGACCACAAGATCTTCGTCGAAGGAAAGCTTTATGTTGTCGGCCGGTTCAGAGCATGGAAGGGAAAGCGCTGTCCTTGGGCGAAATTGCCTTTCGATCCTGCGCCTGACGTTTACATCCTTTGTCTGCCCGCTTCGGAAACTGAAAGTGCCGCAAAACTTGTTTCTCTGACGCGAACCAGGGGTTTTATAACGAGTTCCAGCCGGTTCGGAGAGCTCATTCAACTCGATCACGGCAGCTATGTTCTACTGGCATTCGAAAAGGCGGCAATGATTCAGCAAGTTAGTGCGCTGATTGAGGGACCTGTTGTAGATGATGTTGAATTTGACTGCGTTGTCGACCTGACAACAGTAAGTGGTTCGAGGTTGGCGGCACTTGGTAATCTTGTCTGGTATTGCATTAATGGTTCCGACGGAAACAGCTTCCCGCTGCTGGCAACTGAGCACTTGTTCCAAGCAACGATGATCGCGCTTTTGAATGCTGTTCCTAACAACTACCTCCGCCGAGTTTCACAGTCTACTTCGCCGGCCGTGCCATGGCGTGTGAAGAGAGCAATCGAATACATGCATGCCAACCTGTCTCGTTCCCTTGAGGTGTCTGAAATAGCGCGCGAGATCGGGACTAGCGTGAGAGCATTGCAGAGCGGTTTCAAGCAGTTCAAAGGTACTACAATCTTGACATACCTGCGAACTATCCGCCTAGAAGCCGCTCGCAAAACTCTGCTCGGCAACACAACCTCTCCGTCAATCTCCGACGTCGCACGGAGTACAGGTTTTACCCACATGGGGCGGTTTGCTGCGGCTTATCGACAAGCATTCGGCGAAACGCCGTCGGAAACCATCAAGTTGCGCTGAGGTCCACGCTTTCGTGCATCCGGATTTCGGAACGCCGTGCGGAAGCACTTTGAGATCACCGAGGAATGCGCTGGGCTGGGTCTCCAGCGGACGAAGCATCTTCTTCAACTCGACAAGGCCAATTGTCAGGAGCGAGTGACCCAATTGGCTCGCGCAGCGGAGCCCAACTGCGTGTCAGGGTCACTACCGCCGCTTCATCGAGAAGCGAACGCGCATAGGTGTCTCCGCGTCGGGAGATTTGGCCGTCGTAATCTACTCCGCCCGACTGATAGCGCGGCGCGTTCAATACCACCAGGGTGATCGTGGTAAGACGATCGCCCCGATGTATTGCCTGCATTTCGAAGTGCCGGTTACGCCGCCGTTCGCCTTTCAACCTCAAGATTCTCCGCCACCCGGAAGGACGCAACCAGCATTCGGAGCTTCTGCGCCTCTCCGGCGAGAACAGAACTCGCCCCGCTGGCCTCCTCCACCATTGCCGCATTCTGCTGGGTGACTTGGTCCATTTGATTGACGGCACGATTGACTTCAATCAGCCCATTCGACTGTTCCCGAGCAGCCAGTGCAATAGCATTCATCTGTCCGTTCACCTGCGAATTGGACTGCTGCATCTGCTGCAGTGAAGCGCCGGTCCGATTAACCAATGTCACGCCCCGTTCGACGGCGCCTGATGATTTGGAAATGAGCGCTTTGATTTCGCGCGCAGCGGTGGCTGATCTTTGCGCGAGCTCTCGAACTTCCTGGGCCACAACCGCAAATCCCTTGCCCGCATCTCCTGCTCGAGCGGCCTCGACACCTGCATTGAGGGCCAGAAGATTGGTTTGGAAGGCAATATCATCGATTACACCGATGATATTTGAGATTTCGCACGAGGACGCCTCAATGTCTCCCATTGCTTTGACGGCGTCCTTCACTATTTCCATGGACTGCATCGCATTTGTCGCAGCCCGCGCGGAAATGCCCTGTGCTTCATCGGCGGTTTGGGCCGAACCGGAGACGTTGACAGTGATCTCGTCCAGCGCCGCGGCGGTTTCCTCCAAAGCTGCGGCCTGCTGTTCGGTGCGCTTCGACAGGTGATCGACGCTGGTGCTGATCTCTTTTGCACCACGGTCAATCTCCGTAGCCACGTCGACAATTGAAGTCATTGTGGAGGAAAGCTGTGTAGTGGCAGCGTTGAAGTCGGCTCTCAAGCGCTCGTATTCCGGTGCAAAGGGTATCTCGAGTTTGTGCGCCAGGTCTCCTTCCGCCAAACGGCTGAGCCCCAGGGCAAGACCTTCCGTTGCCTGCATCAGCAGATGCATCCGGCGGCGCTCCTCGGCTTCGTGTGTCTGCTGACGCTCCAGTTCCTCGATCTGAAGTGCCTCCGTATCGGATTGGAGTCGCAACCGTTCAATGGCGTTCTGGCGGAACACTTCCACTGCGTCAGCCATCTGCCCAAGTTCATCCTTACCACCGCGCGAGGGTACATCAATATCGTTGTTACCTTCGGCCAGCCTCCCCATGGCGTCGGTCATTCGAAGAATAGAACCTCCAAGACGTCGACCAACGAAGGTGGCAATGACTATCGATGCAGCGAAAGCCGCGATACCGGCCAGAGCTGCCAGGATGGCAAAATTGCGGGATTGTTGCTCCAGATCGGCCATTGAAGTAAGAATGTGCCCCACACCAACAACTTGACCGGCGTAGTCGTGAATCGCGAATGCTAACCCGGCGAAATGAGTGCCGGAAAGGTCAAAATTGGTTTTGACCTCACCTCCCTGCTGAATCATGGAAAGCTGTTCTGCTGTGAGCAGCGGATCCCCGGCTTTGCTGCTTGCGGTGAGGAGAGACTTTACCTCGAGAACCGCATTTGTATCCATTGGAAGGAAATAAAGTTCCGCCTGATGTTCGCTTTCGCCAATAATCTGTCTAATATAGTTTTCCCCAAATCTGATCCCGAATTCAAGTGAACCCACGTGCTTGCCGAGATGGAAGACAGGATAGACTGCGCGGATGCCGGCCCCGGCGACACCACGCTCCAAGCCGAAGATCGGTCTTTGCGTCTTGTTTGCCTCGACCACGGTGAAGCGGAAGCTGGACAGATCATCGCCGAATTTTTCTGGCTTATGTATACGAAGAAATGCCTTCGCATCCGGCGTATGGAACTGAAATTGGTCGATGCCGAACTGTTCTTTCATCAAGGGGAATCCGGGGGTGAAGATGCTCACGAGCCTGTCACGGTCTCCCTCAGCCATTGCAGCCTGAACTTCCGGCATCTCGGCCACCAGACCTCCAAGGCTCCTCGCGCGCTCGATTTCGGCATCGATCGATTGATTAAACTTCTGGCGCAGATCATTGAGTTGCTTCTGCGATGCAGACCCAACTAAGTTGATCGCACCCAGATAGAGAGGAACTCCTACGGCTAAGCCGGAAACGATTGAGGCAAAGACGATTGCCATAAAAATTCGTCGCTTGATCAACATGTTTTGCCTTTCCACCGCTTTTGATAAGTAATGAAGTTTCGCTCATAGTTACTGAAATTGACGAAATCGCACTTAACTGCCCCCAATATCGCCCCCCGAAAAATAAAGGGCACGGATGTGCGCTAGCGAGATTTCCGTATGGGAGTTAATCAAGCGTCCATCACGGCATCCGAACGCGCTTTCCGAGCTGTCCTGCTGCATAATCTTCATGCGTCAGCTTTATTGAAATCCGTCGGGCGACATTGGTTTGCCGGTGAGATATTCCTGCCTCTTTGGCCGCTTCACTGTAACTACCCTAAAACTATAGCCGCAGACCGCGAAGTCGCGTTTCATGAGATTTCACTCCGCTCCCGTGGCCTCGGAAAATAGGAGGAGGTTCCGAGGCATTGGCGAGCGAAGCCCACGAATTCAATGCTATGGGCAGCTAAGACGTAATCGGACGCGGCCAGCCAGGCATCGAATGTATAAGTTAGGAAAACCAACGGGTTCATCCCGCAGACGCGATTGGCGTTAGAGCAATCGCATTGCTGCATCACCACTTTGGGCGGAGATTCGGCCCCGAGTTAGTAGTGGCTACCATCACAGCACTCGCCACCAGCACGGTATCGCCTAAACAAAGGATTAATCATCAAGCCCGGCGCGCAAAACGCTGCCGAAAATGGACCAAGCAGACCTGAATTGGATAGATTCGTGTGTCTGACGACGTCTCTCGCATACGCAAAGGCTCGCAAAGTGGGCTTCCGCAGCACATCGATCTAGTGGAGTTTGTCGATCGACGCTGCCGTCACGAGCGTCGCAGACTAATGCGAAGGATCGGGACGTGAGCGGATGCCGGTCACTGATGGTGCTGTTTATGCGATCGCTTCATGGCGCCGGACGGATTTCGGGTGTGCGCAGCCATGTATGCGGCTGAGGACGGCGCAACGAAGGGCGACTTCCGTCCGCTCAGCGAGGAAGTACCGAGCCCGCAGGCGCCGTCCGATGATGGACTTGTATCGCCCGATGGTGCTCTCGACGGGTGCGCGCTTGCCGTAGCTCGTGGAAGCCGATCGGACGATCGATCTGGTCGAGCAATGGCCCCACCCGCGAGCCGTCGCCAATGTCCTGACCGGGCATCTTATGGGCGATGATCTCGCCACTACCTGCCTCCAGAGCCAGGGTGCAGCTTGCGCCAACGGCGACGGGATCTGGCGCCATGGGGCGCCGTGGGGATTTCTGCAATAATAGCAGCTAAGGGGATTTGAAGTTGTTTGGGTTGAAGCGATTTGTGCCCGCGCACTCGAAACCGTTTCCGAGCTCAGGGAAACGACTCGGCTTATCTGTGTGCTATCCGCCTTTGCGCAGTGCCTTCGCGCAGTGCGTAAGGATCTTCTCGATCCTCCTATCCAGAATCCGGGAAAGACATATGCCTGAAATAGGGCTTCTTTCACTTCGGCCGTTTTCCCGCCGACTATCGGAAGTCCTATGGCGAGAAACCATCGGACACGAAAAAGACGAGCAACAAAAGCCTAGCCGAGCCCGGCCAGATCCAAGTTCAGAAGCATTGTCCGACTCGCGCATCTTTGGGTACGCGGATGTAGCACCGGTGACAAATTATTAACACGTTAAATAATACTACTGGCGAGTAGCCAGCCAAGTGCTGACCAAAGGTATGCTCACGTAGGTATACAATCTGCCTTGAGCATGCCCGCCCGACGCCGTTCAATGATTCGAGCGGCATTTCGCTCAACGTTCGACCTGAAAGAATGACGTTTTCAGCTACGCAGGAACTTCAACTAATGTCTGCAAGCGTTTTCTCACGCATCAGTACCAAGCTCGCGCTCATGTCCGGGGCAGGTATTCTTCTTATGGTACTTACTACGTTGGTCGGCTGGATCTGCGCTCAGGACGCCAATGAGGCAGCCTCACGCGCATTCACGCAAATGACCATTTCCCGCAATCTTGTCGATGCAAAGGCTTCCGTGCGCGGCATGCAAATAGGCGTGCGCGATCTCCGTCTGGCCCGCAAAGCCGAGAATGCGAACAAAGCGATTACCAACGTGCAGGAGCGCTACCACTCCGTGCAAAAATACCTGGACGAAGCGAAGGCGCAGATGTGGACGCCGGCCAACGGGGATCGCGTTCAGGCGATTAAGAATCTCGCCGAGACCTATTCGGGTTTGGCCGGCGATCTAGCGAAGGTGGTCGAAGCCAGATCGAACGGCGGCGCATCGACCAATGAGGTCAATAGCAAGGAGGAGGAGCTTCGCACATCCCTGCTTGCAACTGCGGAAGCGATGACGAAGACGCTGGACGAAGGCGTCCAGGTCGCGAAGGACCTTGCGACCGAGGCCGTGAATGAGAGCCAACGAGTGCAGGCGTTTACCAGCATCATCAATATCGGCATGGCATTTGCCATGGTGCTGCTGCTGACCGGATCCGCCGTGTTCGGCGCCCGGTCGATCGCCCGCCCGATCGGCCGGCTGACGGGCAGCATGAGCATTCTTGCCGACGGCAATCTCGAGACGGACGTCCCCTTCAGCGCCCGCCAAGACGAAATCGGCGAGATGGCCCGCGCCGTCGAAGTGTTCAAGCAGAACGGCATCAAGGTGCGCGAGTTGAACGCGCAGGAAGCGGCGTTGCAAGCGAAAAGCGCCGACCTGCAGTCGAGCATCGGCGAGGTCGTCTCGGCGGCGGTCGCCGGCGACTTCACGCAGCGCATCGACAAGGACTACCACAACGCCGACCTCAACCGGTTCGCCGCCCAGGTAAACGAGCTGGTGACTTCGGTCGATCGCGGCGTGGCCGAAACCCGCCGGGTTATCTCCGCATTGGCGGAAGGCGATCTGACGGAAACCATGCGCGGCGAGTTCCAAGGTGCCTTCGGCGAACTCAAGAACAACGTCAACGCAACCATGGCGAACCTGCGCTCCGTTCTCGGCGAGGTGCGTTCGGCCATCGACACGATCAATGGCGGCGCCGGTGAAATGCGGATGGCCTCAGGAGATCTCTCCAAGCGCACAGAGCAGCAGGCCGCCTCGCTCGAGGAAACCTCCTCGGCCTTGGAAGAAATCACCGCCGCCGTGCGGAGCTCGACCGAGCGGGCGACCGAAGCCAGCCATATGGTCGACGAGGCGCGCCGCAGCACCGAACAATCGAGCGCGGTCGTGAAGGATGCTGTTTCGGCGATGGGCAAGATTGAGCAGGCCTCGGGCGAGATTGGTCAGATCATCAACGTCATCGATGAGATCGCCTTTCAGACGAACCTTCTGGCGCTCAATGCTGGGGTGGAAGCAGCGCGCGCCGGCGACGCCGGCAAGGGCTTTGCCGTCGTCGCCCAGGAAGTACGCGAACTGGCGCAGCGCTCGGCCGCCGCGGCCAAGGACATCAAGGCCTTGATCTCGCGCTCGGGTGAGGAAGTGAACTCCGGTGTCAAGCTGGTGACTGCAACCGGAGAGGCGCTGTCGCTGATCCAGGGCCACGTGGTCAAGATCAACGAGCACGTCCATTCGATCGCCACGGCTGCGAAGGAGCAATCAACGGGCCTGGCGGAGGTAAACACGGCCGTCAACCAGATGGACCAGACGACCCAGCAGAATGCCGCGATGGTGGAGGAATCAACAGCAGCCACCAACCGATTGGCCGACGAGGCCGGGAACCTTGCTCGACTGATCACCCGCTTCAGGCTCGACGGGTCGGCATCCGCGCCGCGCACCGTCGCCCCTGACAGCAAGCCGGTCCCTTCCCCCGCCCGCGCACTCGGCCTTAAACTCGCCGGTGCCTTCGGCGGCAAAGGGGCGACCGCAGTTGCCGTGGATACCTGGGAGGAATTCTGATGCAGGTAACAGCGATCGCCCCAGGCCAAGCGACGATTCTGGAAATCATTGCCTTTCATCTCTGCGACCAGCAGTTCTGCATCAAGACAACGTCAATTCGGGAAATCCGGGGGTGGGCAGCGGCAACGCCGCTGCCCCACTCACCTCCTGATGTCATCGGGGTGATGAACTTGCGAGGATCCGTAATACCGATCATCGATCTCGCCGCGCGCTTAGGCGTGCGGAGCACGATAGACACCAGCCGCGCCGCGATCGTCGTTGCGGAGGTTGACAAAAACATCGTCGGCCTCGTGGTCGATCAGGTGTCGGATATTCTCTCTATCCGGGCGGACCAGATTCAGCCCGTGCCGGATCTTGGAACGTCTTTCGATCCGGCCTTTTCGCACGGCATCATCCCGCTCGAACGCGGCATGGTCTGCTTTCTTAACCTCGACCACATGTTCGAGAGGTTCGAAGACGGAGCACACGCCGCGTGACTCGCGATCCCGGCCAAAGACGGCCGGGGCCTATCAAAAAAGAATACTCCCGAAAGATACTTCCGATGAATCGACTCATCGCACTCCCTCACCTTGAGCCAGCCAACACAAACGGCGCTTCGCAAGCCTCAAGTGATCTCGAGACGAAGGCAGCGCTGGAACGGGAGCGTGACAGAATCCTGCACATTGCCAACTATACGGAAGCGCTCTAACCTGCGCGGGTAGTTTCCTTTCGCTGTTGCCGTTCGCGTTCATGACCCGCAAGTGGTGGCGGCGTGCGCGCTCGGACGGCGTCACTCCTACGGCCTGGGAAGTGGCGGTGCTCGTTCACCTGCGAGAGCGGCCGCGGGCCGGCGACATATGGGTCGATCGCAGCCGGGCATGGCGCAGTTTCGAGGATTATCTTCTGCCTCGACCGATCTTCGCCCTGATGCGCGCCGAAGGGCGGCTCGGGCTTGCCATCCCTGACAGCTTTGCCGAATGGCAAGCCGAACGCACTCCCACACTCGACGCGAGACTCAAAGAGCTGGCAAGGGCGGCGGCTGCCAACGCCATTCCGGATTCGGCTATTTCCGACAAGGGTTTGTCGGTCTCCCCGAACCGCGAGGAGGAGCGTGACAGGATCGTCGCGCTCAGCCGTCGACTTTATGTTTCGGTGCCACGAATCAGGATCACCAGCCTGCTTGCCGAGGTGCAGAGCTAGACCAGGTTCCTAGACAGCTTCACGCATTATCGCACCGGGCGAGACTGCGAACGATGAGCCGGCGCCGAACGCATGGCGGAAAGCTCGCTCGGCGTCACGATCCACCAGATGATGCTAATGGTGGATCGGCATCTGCGATCAGAAACCTACGCCTCGGCGACCGCCGTGCTGGTCGATGCGCAGCAAGCCCATCCCTTCGCCGCGGTCTGGGGTGACGGTCATATCTCCTCCTCGGACAGGCAGTTCTTTCCAGCGGGCGGGCGCGGCGAAGCAAGCCTTGAATACAATGCAAAATACGGCAAAAGACCGGGTGCCTCGTGCGCGTAGACCTGAAGGCCGGTGCTGTCGACGAGGATATGCACAGCTTCGTCCGAAACTTAACGGGTATGTCGCTCGAACCGAGCAGCAGGCATATCCGCGCCCTTCGGCTCAGCTTGGTATGATGGGGAGCAGCGAGCTTCAGCCCCGTCAATGACAGTACCGATTCCACCAAGCCTTCTGTCTGGCGTAGCCGCCGTCCGAATACCAGGCCATCAAGGCCGTCTCGATCGCCAGATCGGAATAGCGGGGGGCCACCTCTGGCCTTTCGTCTTGGCGACCGCCACAAAAGGGCTTCCGGCGTAAGCCATAAGGTCAAACTACCACGCCGACGAAGTCCAGTCTCATACTCCTGCCAGTTCGTCACCTTTAACCTCATCTTACCGATGCGAGGACGGCGGGACACATTATGTTTGAAAGGCATGGCTGCGACAAACCGACTATTGACCTTCCATGCGCCTACGCCAATCCGATTAATGATCCGCGCGCCAACGTCCTATCTGGCCTGAATGGTAGCATCGGCTGGATTTTCGGTGGGCGTCTTGCGGTGTGACAGCGCGGTCCGGCCCTCTGCTTAGGGGGCGATGCGACCCTGCCGCCAGGCTGCGGGTGAGATACCCGTTCTTTTGCGGAAGAAGCGGGAGAAATAGGCGGGGTCATCGAAACCGATTTCACGAGCGATGTCTTCCACCGATCTGATGGTGAACATCAGCAGACGCTTGGCCTCGAGCAGTCGTCGCTCCATCAGCATCTCCTTGACGGATTGCCCGAAGATCTCCTCCGCCGCCTTGTCGAGCAGGTGCCGGGTGGTGGCGAGCAGCGTCACGTAACGCGCGACGGTCCAGTCCTCGCGGTAATGCAGGTCGATGGCACGGCGCAGGCTGGCCGCCAACCGCTTCGACGGGGCGGCTTCGATGATGTCACTGCCCCCTCCCACCCGGGCGATCTGAGAAAGCATAACACCGGTCAGGCCCGCGAGTAGCCGCGGGCTGGTCGAGGTTGTGCCGAGATACTCGTCGATGACCATTTCGGAGAGGCGGTCGAGACGGATCCAGGCCGGATCCCCCGAGCTGCCTCCGACGAGGCAAGGCGCGTCAAGCGGCAGATCGACGGTCGCGGCGAGCGAGCGAAGCTGGTCGTCGGAGATGGAGATCACCACGGCATCCGAATGCTCTTCGACATCGAAGGCATGGACGACGCTTGATGGCACGAAACTGACGGTTGGAGCCAAAAAATTCCAAGTGCGATCTTCGATGCGGTACGTCCCGCCGCCTTTGAACCAGTATGTGATCTGTCCCATCTGTGGATGCTTGTGCGGCGAAACATGGCCAAAATGAACGCTCCTGCGCTCCATCACCGTTTCCACGTGGAAAAACCCGACATCCAGCGTTCGGGGCGGTTCGCCGTAAACGAAGTAGGTTGGGACGTCGTGTCTCTCTGTCATGCCGGAAAAAGTACCAGCGAATTGGCTTGTTTGTCCATAGTCCGGAGCCTTCGGCGGATTTAACGTTTGTCAGGATTTACAGGGAGGATCGCACATGCGTGCAGAAGATTACCGGAAAGACAAAATGCGTCCTTTTACCGGCGCCGAATATCTCGAGAGCCTGAGGGATGGACGTGAAGTCTATATCAACGGCGAGCGCGTCGCTGACGTCACGACCCATCCCTCCATGCGCAATTCGGCGCGTTCCATCGCGCGCATGTATGACGCCCTGCATGACGAGAAGACCAAGGCGCGCCTGACTTCGCAGACGGACACCGGTTCGGGGGGCTACACGCATAAATATTTTCGCGTTGCCAAATCGTCGGAAGATCTGGTCGCGCAGCAGGGCGCGATCGCCGACTGGGCGCGCATGTCCTATGGCTGGATGGGGCGCACTGCAGATTACAAGGCGGCCTTGATGAATACGCTCGGCGCCAATGCCGACTGGTACGGTCCGTTCAAGGACAACGCGCTTTCGTGGCACAAGCGCGCCCAGGAGTCCGTGCTGTTCATGAACCATGCGATCGTCAATCCGCCGATCGACCGGCACAAGCCGGCAGACGCGGTGAAGGATGTCTTCGTCCATATCACAAAGGAGACGGATGCCGGCATCTATGTCTCGGGCGCCAAGGTCGTGGCGACCTCGTCGGCGCTGACCCATTACAACTTTCTCGCCCAGAGCTCGGCGACCGTGACCGAAGATCCGTCGCTTTCCGTCATGTTCATCGTCCCGATGAATGCGCCCGGCATCAAGATGTTCTGCCGCGTTTCCTATGAGCAGACCGCGACCTCGGCGGCCCAGCCGTTCGACTATCCGCTTTCTTCGCGCTTCGACGAAAATGATGCCATCCTGGTTCTCGACAACGTTTTCGTGCCCTGGGAAGACGTGCTCGTGCTGCGCGATGCGGCCAAGATCCTGTCCTTCCACCCCGCCTCCGGCTTCATGCATGGCTACTGCTTCCAGGGCTGCACGCGTCTGGCGGTCAAGCTGGACTTCCTGGCGGGGCTCCTTGCCAAGGCGCTCCGGGCCACCGGCGGTGATGCCTTCCGCGGCAACCAGGCGATGCTGGGCGAGGTCATCGCGATCCGCCACCAGTTCTGGACCTTCTCCAACGCCATGGCACACAACCCGATCCCGTGGGCCAATGGCGCGGTTCTGCCGAACCTCGAAGCGGCACTCTGCTATCGTACCTTTATGTCGGAGGCCTATCCGAAGGTGATCGACATCGTGCGTCGGACAGTGGCTTCCGGGCTGATCTACCTGCCGTCGTCGGCCAGGGATTTCCAGAATCCCGATATCGATCGCTACCTCGCACAATATGTCCGCGGCTCGAACGACATGGGCCATATCGAGCGCATCAAGATCATGAAGCTCTTGTGGGATGCGACGGGCACCGAATTCGGTGGGCGCCATGCGCTCTACGAGTTGAACTACGCCGGCGCTCCCGAAGAAGTTCGTCTGCAGGTGCTCAAGGGCGCTGAACGGGGCGGGCGTCTGAAGGAGATGGAGGCGCTCGTCGACCAGTGCATGGCCGATTACGACGAGAACGGTTGGACCGGCGACACCTGGATGTCACCGCAGGACGACCTGCGTGCCCTGCGCGACGCGGCAGAGTGAGGGGGCAGCAATGACGACCTCCGTTTCCAAGACCGAGTTTCGCAACGCTATGGCTAGGGTTTGCGCCCCGGTCAACGTGATCACCACCAATGGACCCGCCGGTCGCGGTGGGTTCACAGCCACCGCTATGTGCTCCGTCACCGACGAGCCGCCGACGCTGCTCGTCTGCATGAATTCCCAGTCGTCGCAGACTGGTCTCTTCGTCGAAAACCGCCGGTTCTGCGTCAATGTCCTTACCCAGGAACACCGAGATCTGGCGGGTCTCTTCGCGGGTCAGCAGAGCGACATGGAGGCACGGTATGCGGCAGCAGACTGGACCAACTTGCCATCCGGTAATCAGGCGCTCTCAGATGCCATCGTTTCCTTTGATTGCCGGTTGATCCAAGCCCGTCTTGTTGGGACGCACAATATCTTCATCGCCGAGGTCGTCGATATAAGGTGCCGTTGCGATGGACACGCCCTGATTTATTTCGATCGGAATTATGTGCATGTGCCGACGCAAGCGGCAGCCGCGGGGGCTAATTCAGTCTGATCTCATGTACTTGAGTTCTCGCGGAACGGGCCTTCTGGTTCCATAAATCGCATTATGCGAGATGTTATAACGTTACATGAAAAGGAGCGAAGAAGAGATTTCGACTTTCCGAGGCACCTTGGCTGCCGTCGACCAGGTCCCGGCGGCAGCTCTTTTTGTTGGGGCGTCGCCAACTCACCTCCACCGATGTTTCGATGAGGGCACTCGGTGCCACGCTCTCCGCCGACCACGGCGCAACCAACCGCGATTTTTGTCATGAAGGAATGGATACTTTCGCCGCTTGAAAAGAGCTGCATCCGATGGATTTATCGAGGCAGAACCGTCGCCGAGATCGCATCCCTCGAGGGTAAGAGCGTTGTTGATATCGAAAACTGCCTGCGAAGTGCTTTACGCACGCTGGAGGCAAAATCGATCGCGGAGGCGCTCCAGAAGGCGAACCTCCCTAACCCCGATTGAGGGGCAAATCACTCCCGACGCCCGCTCTTGACTTGAAAACGGAAGCGATCTTGTTGCCGAGAGCCGCGGGAAGCGTCTGGCTCAAATGCGAATGCCGTACCCGACAGAGCGTTCCAGCTGGAGCAAACCAATCCCGCTCTTTTGGATGGCGTCCTGGCCCGGTGCCGGATCTTCCACGATCAACCCGCAGGGGGTCCGCTAGCAAGCTGCGGCCGCTCCGGCTTCGCCTCGCGGTGATCGCGCCCGTCCTCGGGCCTTGTGAGGAGCCATCGAGCGGGAATTGGCCCGCTCCCGATGGAGCCACTTCAAATGTCGCACGATCTTTCTCTCGCCCAGTCCCACGCCTTCCAGCTTTCCCGCGACCTGATGGTCCCGGTCACTCTGTTCACGGTCGACGGCGAATACGGCGTCCTTCCGTCCGACGAAATCGACGCCGACGACGATCTGGAGATCGTCCATGAATTTTTCCCATGGGCGGCTCATTGAGCCGCCGTTCCTGAGTGCCGCTTGCGAGCGGCAGGCCGCAAGGGAGGCTTCGCCGCGGCCGACCCAGGCATTGCATGATCCGACAATTGTCAGCCGCGCCCTGGCGGCCTTTGCTCTTCGCGGCTGGTGGAAGCGTGCCCGAGAAGAGACGGGCAAGGAAATGCGAGGAAGAAGAGGCATGGACAGAAGAGAAATAGAGGCGCTCCGCGAACGGGTGAAGTGTGCTGCCGTTCTCGAGCAGACGGGCTTCGCCATCGATATGAAGGAAAGCACGCGGCGGGCAGTGAAGTTTCGACGGGGGAGCGAGATCGTCATCGTCACCCATGAGGGGCGCGGATGGTTCGATCCGCTCAGCGATGCAAAGGGCGACGTGTTCGGTCTCGTCGCGCATCTCGACCATGTCGACTTTCTCGAATGCGCCGGACGTGTTGCCGCGCTCGTCGGTATTTCGATCACGGAACCGGAATGGCGGTCTCCAAAGATAGAGCAAGACTACGACCTCTCTTTATCCGAGCGATGGCAAACACGCCGCCGTCCATGGCCCGGTTCGTCGACCTGGGCTTATCTCGATGGTCAGCGTTTCCTGCCGGCATCTTTGCTTCGCGCCGCGATCCGGCAAGATCGTCTGCGCGAGGGGCCATATGCCAGCATGTGGGCAGCGCATACCGACAGCGCCGGAGCCGTCACCGGTTGGGAGGCGCGGGGTCCCGAGTATCGCGGTTTTGCCTCCGGAGGGACAAAGGTTCTCTTCCGCCTGGGGCAGGACACGGCGTTGCGCCTGGCTGTCACGGAAGCTGCGATCGACGCCATGAGCCTCGCCGCCATCGAGGGGTTGCGGGATGGAACGCTCTATCTCAGCACCGGCGGCGGATGGTCGCCGTCGACGGAGGCGGCGCTGCGGCAGATGGCATCGCGGCCCGAGGCTCTGCTAGTTGCGGCGACAGACGCCAATCCGCAAGGCGAGATGTTTGCCGAGCGGTTACGGGCGCTCGCTGACGACGTCGGCTGCAACTGGTCGCGCCTTCGCCCGCCGGCGGACGACTGGAACGAGGCCCTGAAAATCAGGGAGAAAGAAAGGAGGGAGAGGAAGGAAGGCGGCGTGCCGCATTCGCTTCGCCCGCGTCAAGGGAGGCTTCGCCCGGCGGAGCCGGCCCTTGACCCGGCCGGTCGCGATGCCGGCGGCCCGGAAGGTGTCATGAAGGACTGAAGAGGATGGCAAGGTCGGAAGGACAGTGCCGCACTTCGGTCCGGAACCACTCCGAAGGAGCCGCAGATGAATCCCTCTTCCGCAATCCGCAAAGTCTTCCAGGGCGTCGCCTCACGCCAGCAAATGTACCGGATGTTCGATCGTCACGCCCAGCGTCCGAACCGCTGGGAGGATGACGCTGCCCCGCTCTATGCCGGCGAATGGTTCGAGATCGCCGATACCGAACATGACTACATGTTCGAAATCCTGCCGCCGCTCTGGATCCGTGGATCGATGTTTGCGATGCGCGAGTTTCTGACAGGATCGGTGACATCGGTGTTCTTTGCGCTGCGGATCGACGGCGTCATCCGGCATTTCCATGGCTATTGCGATCTTTCCGACCGCCAGGCCGTTGAACGCATGCGGGTCGAAATCATCGAGCGCGAGAGCCGGCCGGTGCGCGCCATGTCGCGCGAGGAACGGCTTGAGCATATCTGGAGTATGACGGCGGACGACTATCGTGGTTATGCTGGCGAGCGCTGGCCGGAGGAGTCGCGTGGCAAGCGCACGATCATGCTTTACGGCGGCCAGACGGGCAGCACCCTGAAGCTGCTGGACGATCTCTCCGACGACGAAATCGCAGCCAAGCTGCCGGTGCAACTGCGCCACCTCCCCTCGCCGATCGCCGCATGAAGGAGGTCGCGCCATGCTTTCCTTCCCGCTCACATCCGTCCGCGCGGTGATTGCCCGCGGTCGGGCCGATGCGGAGGCCAATGGTGGCTTTCGTGATCTCTATTACGGCCTGCGCCCTGGCAAGGACGAGAAGCCGGGCCTCTGGCTCGTCGGCGATCACGGCGTTTATCTGATGTCCAACGGCAAGCTGCTCGATGGCGCCAAGCCCTTGGTCGTCTATGCCGAGGAGTGCGATCCCAGCACCAATGACGACTGGTTCGACGTCAAACGCCGGACATTCGGCGGCGACGACGGCGTCGATTTCATCGACGCGGAACAGCTGGAACCGATGATGGCGGCGGCTCCAGAGGCGACGCACCTTCGCATCGCATTTCATCAGGACTCGATGCAGCTCACCCTGATCGCGAAGTCCTGATCACTGAGACCACCGGCCCCCGTCAGGCCACCAATCCCTGAACCCAGAGCGTACTTCAATCCCGCGAGCTTTTCCGCGGGTGATGACGCTCGCCTTTCCCGAGGAGAACTTCATGAGCAACGATCCCTTCACTCTCGACATGTTCGGCAGCAGCGCGCTGTCGTCCGGCCTTGGCCTCGGCGGCGTCACAGCATTTGGCGGTTTCGATGCCGTTGCTGCCAATGACGACGACCCCGAACCGACACCGCCCTCTTCTGCCCCGGCCTTGCCGGTCGCGACGGCAAAGCGTCCGGCGCCGCGGCGACAGGGCGGCCGGTCCAACTTCTACCTCGACGATGCCGATCGCGTTCTTGCGGCGACGTGGAAGGAACGGGCGCGCATCAATGTCGCGGCGATCCTGATCGCAAACAACATCGAGAAGCAGGACCGGCCGGCCACTCGCGAGGAGCAGCAGCGGTTGATCCGCTTTACAGGCTTTGGCGCATCGGAACTTGCGAACACGATATTCCGTCGTCCGGGCGAGCCTGACTTCCGCGCCGGCTGGAGCGAGCTTGGCACTTCGCTCCAGAGTGCGGTTTCGGAGGGAGACTACGCGTCCCTTGCCCGCTGCACGCAATATGCGCATTTCACGCCGGAGTTCATCATCCGGTCCATCTGGGCGAGCTTGCAGCGCCTTGGCTGGCGTGGCGGCCGGGTGCTCGAGCCTGGCATCGGCACCGGCCTGTTCCCCGCGCTGATGCCGAAAGCATTGCGCGATCGGAGTTTCTTCACCGGTATCGAGCTTGACCCTGTCACCGCCAGGATCGTCCGCCTGCTACAGCCGAAGGCGCGGATCATCAACGGCGACTTTGCGCGCGCCGATCTGGCGCCGATTTACGATCTCGCCATCGGCAATCCGCCTTTCTCCGACCGGACCGTCCGATCCGACCGGGCCTATCGCTCGCTGGGCTTGCGGCTGCATGACTATTTCATCGCCCGTTCGATCGACCTCCTGAAACCCGGCGCGCTCGGCGCCTTCGTCACCAGCGCCGGCACGATGGACAAGGCGGATGCGACAGCACGCGAACACATCGCCAAAACCGCGGACCTGATCGCCGCGATCCGCCTGCCGGAGGGCACCTTCCGCCGCGATGCCGGCACGGACGTCGTGGTTGACCTGCTCTTCTTCCGCAAGCGCAAGACCGGGGAGGCTGAGGGAGACCTCTCCTGGCTCGCCCTTGAGGAGGTGCGACCGGCGACGCAAGACGACGGCGCAATTCGGGTGAACCGCTGGTTTGCGCGACATCCTGATTTCGTGCTTGGCGATCATGCCCTGACCTCCGGCCCCTTTGGCGAGACCTACACCTGCCGACCGCGTGCCGGCGAGGACCTTGAGGCGGCTTTGCAGCAGGCGATCCTCCTGCTTCCCGAGGGCCGCTATGACGGCGAGCCGACCGAAATCGACATCGACCTCGAGACCGAGC
Organism: Rhizobium sp. 16-449-1b; assembly: GCF_017741935.1. Taxonomy (GTDB): domain Bacteria; phylum Pseudomonadota; class Alphaproteobacteria; order Rhizobiales; family Rhizobiaceae; genus Rhizobium. Next base: position 138,056 of record NZ_JAGHMH010000026.1, read on the forward strand.
TCGGCGAGATCGTCGACCTTCGCCCCGACAGTCGACAGGTCCGGGAGGGTAGCTTCCTCATCGACATCAGACGCGGTCTCATGCAGATGGTCGACGGCGCGCCGGTCGAAGTCCAGGTGCGCAAGGGCCGCACCGGCGACGGCATGCCGGAAAAGCACGTCCGCATCATCAAGAAACTGATCCCGATCCGCGACGCCGTGCGCGATGTGCTGAAGGCCCAGGAACAGGATCGGCCGTGGCGCGATCTGCAGGTTCGCCTACGAATCGCCTGGTCGAGTTTCGTGCGCGATTTCGGGCCGATCAACCACACCACCGTCAGCATCACTGAGGATCCCGAAACCGGCGAGGTGCGCGAAACGCACCGCCGCCCGAACCTGCAGCCCTTTCTTGACGACCCCGATTGCTGGCTGGTCGCCTCAATCGAGGATTACGATCTCGACACCGACACGGCCAAGCCCGGCCCGATCTTTTCCGAACGGGTGATTTCGCCCCCTGCCCCGCCGGTAATCACCAGCGCCGCCGATGCACTCGCTGTTGTCCTCAACGAACGTGGTCGCGTCGATATCGAGCATATCGCCGAACTGCTGCACAGACATGCCGATGCGGTCGTCGATGAACTCGGCGATTCAATCTTCCGGGATCCTGACGACGGGTCCTGGCAGACGGCCGACGCCTATCTCGCCGGCCCGGTCCGCACCAAGCTCGCTGTCGCTGAAGCGGCCGCGGGACTGGATCCAGCCTATGAGCGCAACGTTCGTGCGCTTCGGGCCGTACAGCCCGGCGACCTTCGCCCCTCCGACATCACCGCACGTCTGGGTGCGCCGTGGATTCCGGCGAGCCATGTCGTGGCTTTCGTCAAGGAGAGGATGGGCGCCGACATCAGGATCCACCATATGCCGGAGCTTGGCAACTGGACCGTGGAGGCGCGGCAGCTTGGCTACAGTGCCGCCGGTACATCCGAATGGGGTACCAGCCGCCGTGATGCCGGTGAACTGCTCGCCGACGCACTGAACAGCCGCGTTCCGCAGATCTTCGACGTCTTCAAGGACGCCGGCGGCGAGCGGCGCGTCCTGAACGTGGTCGATACCGAAGCCGCGCGCGACAAGCTGCAGAAGATCAAGCAGGCCTTCCAGGATTGGGTGTGGACCGACCCGGATCGCACCGACCGGCTGGCGCGGGTCTATAACGACCGGTTCAACAACCTCGCGCCGCGCAAATTCGATGGTTCGCATCTCAAACTTCCTGGCGCCTCAGGCGCCTTTGTTCTCTATGGGCACCAGAAGCGCGGCATCTGGCGGATCATCTCGTCCGGCTCGACCTATCTCGCGCATGCCGTCGGCGCCGGCAAGACGATGACGATGGCGGCCGCAATCATGGAACAGCATCGCCTCGGTCTGATCGCCAAGGCGATGCTGGTCGTGCCCGGCCATTGCCTGGCGCAGGCGGCGCGTGAGTTCCTCGCCCTCTACCCCAATGCCCGCATCCTGGTGGCGGACGAGACCAACTTCACCAAGGACAAGCGGGCGCGATTCTTGAGCCGGGCGGCGACCGCCACCTGGGATGCGATCATCATCACGCACTCGGCGTTCAGGTTCATCGCTGTGCCGTCGGCCTTTGAACAGCAGATGATCCACGACGAGCTCGAACTCTATGAGGATCTGCTGACCAAGGTCGACAGCGAGGATCGCGTCTCGCGCAAGCGCCTCGAACGACTGAAAGAGGGTCTGCAGGAACGCCTGGAGGGCCTCGCGACTCGCAAGGACGATCTTCTCACAATCTCGGAAATCGGTGTCGACCAGATCATTGTCGACGAGGCGCAGGAGTTCCGGAAGCTTTCCTTCGCGACCAACATGTCGACGTTGAAGGGTATCGATCCGAACGGCTCGCAGCGCGCCTGGGACCTCTACGTCAAATCCCGCTTCATCGAAACCAAGAATCCCGGCCGGGCGCTGGTGCTCGCTTCCGGCACGCCGATCACCAACACGCTTGGCGAGATGTTCTCGATCCAACGCCTGCTCGGACACGAAGCGCTTGCCGAGCGCGGTCTGCACGAGTTTGACGCCTGGGCATCGTGCTTCGGCGACACGACGACCGAGCTCGAAATACAGCCCTCCGGCAAATACAAACCGGTCAGCCGGTTCGCGAGCTTCGTCAATGTTCCGGAACTGATCGCGATGTTCCGCGCTTTCGCCGATGTCGTCATGCCGGAGGATCTTCGCGAATTCGTCAGGGTGCCTGATATCTCCACCGGCCGGCGGCAGATCCTCACCGCTAAACCGACGCCGGCCTTCAAGGCCTATCAGCAGATCCTCGATGCCCGTATCAAAGCGATCGAGATGCGCGAGGGACCGGCACAGCCCGGCGACGATATCCTGCTCTCGGTCATCACCGACGGCCGCCATGCGGCGATCGATTTGCGCCTCGTCATCCCGGTAAACGATAACGAAAAGGACAACAAGCTCAACCTCCTCGTCCGCAACGCCTTCCGGATCTGGCAGGAGACCAGCGAGGCCACATTTATTCGCCCGGACGGCAAGGCTTACGAGCTGCCAGGTGCGGCGCAGATGATCTTTTCCGATCTCGGCACCATCAATGTCGAGAAGACCCGCGGCTTTTCGGCTTACCGTTGGATCCGCGACGAGCTCGTGCGGCTCGGTGTTCCCGCTTGCGAAATCGCTTTCATGCAGGACTTCAAGAAAACCGAGGCCAAGCAGCGGCTCTTCGGTGATGTGCGCGCCGGCCGGGTTCGGTTCCTGATCGGCAGTTCCGAGACAATGGGCACGGGTGTCAATGCGCAGCTCCGTCTGAAAGCGCTGCACCATCTCGACGTCCCGTGGCTGCCGTCTCACATCGAGCAACGCGAGGGCCGAATTGTCCGGCAGGGCAATCAGCATGACGTGGTCGATATCTTCGCCTATGCCACGGAAGGGTCGCTCGATGCTTCCATGTGGCAGAACAACGAGCGCAAGGCCCGCTTCATCGCGGCAGCGCTCAGCGGTGATACATCGATCCGCCGGCTCGAGGATCTCGGTGAAGGGCAAGCCAACCAGTTCGCCATGGCGAAGGCCATCGCTTCCGGTGACGAACGGCTGATGCAGAAGGCTGGACTGGAGGCCGATGTCGCCCGTCTGGAACGGCTGCGCGCCGCCCATGACGACGACCAATATGCGGTCCGCCGGCAAATGCGCGATGCGGAAGGCGACATCGAGGTCTCGACCCGCCGCATCGCGGAGATCGGCCAGGATATCGGCCGGCTGGTGCCGACTACCGGCGACGCTTTCGCGATGACCGTTCTCGGCAAAGCCTACCAGGAGCGCAAGGATGCCGGCCGCGCGCTGATGAAGGAAATCCTCACTCTTCTCCAACTGCAGCAGGAGGGTGAGGTTCATCTGGCGAGCATTGGGGGTTTCGATCTTGTCTATGAGGGCGAGCGCTTCGGAAAGGGTGATGGCTATCGTTACCTCACCACGCTCCAGCGCACCGGCGCGGATTACGAGATCGATCTTGCGGTGACGGTGACGCCGCTCGGCGCCGTGTCCCGCCTCGAGCACGCGCTCGACGGGTTCGACGAGGAGCGGGAACGCTATCGCCACCGCTTGGAGGAAGCGCGTCGGCGGCTTGCCTCCTATCGCTCGCGTGAAGGCGGCGTTTTCCCCTTTGCGGATGAACTTGCCGAGAAGCGCAGACAGCTCCGCGACATCGATCAGGCCCTCGCCGATGATGCGAGGCGTACGGACGAAGCCGCTGCTGTTGCCGCTTAGCTTGCCTGTTGCCGCAACTCTTCGATGAGTTCCGGATGCCGGTCGAGAAGGCGCAGCAATTGGCTGGTCGGGCCGCTTGGCTCGACCAAGCCGCGCTCGTATTTGTCGAACGCGCTTTCACCAACCTTCAGGATGCCGCCTGCTTCACGTTGCGACAGTTTTAGTTTTTTGCGCACTCTGCGGATTGTCGACGGAGAGGGAATGCCTTCAACTTCTTCCTTCAACGCCCGCAAGGCCGCGTCCGTTGCCTCCATGTCGTTGCCGACATGAACACCTTCGTCGCCGCTATCGGGATAATATCCCGGCAGGTCGACCGTTTTGCTCTTGCCCTTGTAGGTCACGACAAACGGTCGGACGTCCCGGCGCAGCGTCTCTCCGGTTTCCGGTGAGATCATCGTTTCGGGCAGTATATTTGCTGCAACCGCCATTATCATCTCTCCTTGAATGACATGATCCGGAATTCCGTGATCACGTCCGCCTGGAATTTCACATAAAGCACCATGCCGTGCTCGGGGACCGGCACATGATAAACATCTTGCCATACCCGATGGTCTGCGTTCGCTGTCATCGACTTGTAGAACATACGGCGCTCGATGGTGTCGATGGTCGCGACGATGCCGGCGCGGTCGTAGCCCAATGAGGCGGCATCCCGCAGCGCCGTCGTCGTGATGGCAAGCGTCGAAATCGACCCCAAAACAGCTTTAACGGCCTCGAGATCGTATGTCGGGCGCCTTTTCTCCATGACTTTATATGACACCTTAATGGTGTCAAATCAAGCTTGTCGTTGTGGGGAAAAGATAGAGGAAAATCCGGGAGGAGAACCGGTCGCAGATCGGTCGTCCCGTCGCCGCTTGCGCTCAACCGCCGCCTCCGCATCCCGGCCACTCGTCCCGCGCAGGGCGCGAGGCACCCCGCTTGTCCTTCGAAGCAGGGACGCTCGGCCGCAGTTGCGCCGGTCCGCCCGTCCTGCGGTTCGGAAAGTGTCTTCGGAAAGAGATGAAGACAGGAAGGACCGGCAAGAGGCCGCGTCCCCGCATCCCGGAAGAGGAAAATCCCATGCATATCATGAAGGTCGATCCGCGCTCGTTGAAGGACAATCCGGACAATACCCGGCAATCCAAATCCACCCCGCAGGCCGATGCGCTGCTGCTCGCCACCATCAAGGCCGTCGGCATCATCCAGCCGCCCGTCATTTTTCCCGAAGTTGGTGGTGGGAACGGCTACGTCATTGAAGCCGGTCATCGTCGCACCCGCATGGCCATCGCCGCAGGCCTCGAGGAAATCGAGGTGCTCGTCGTCGAAGCCGCAAACGACAATGGCGCCATGCGGTCGATGGTCGAGAACATTGCGCGCGAACCGCTGAACCCGGTCGACCAGTGGCGCGGCATCGAACGCCTGGTCGCACTCGACTGGACCGAGGAAGCAATTGCGGTGGCACTCGCCCTGCCCGTCCGGCAAATCCGCAAGCTGCGCCTGCTCGCCAACGTCCTACCGGCGATGCTCGACCAGATGGCGTTCGGCGACATGCCGAATGAGCAGCAGCTCCGCACGATCGCGGCAGCACACCTCGATGAGCAGAAGGAGGTCTGGAAGGCGCAGAAGCCGAAGAAGGGCCAGCCCGCCGCATGGTGGCAGATTGCCAACGCGCTGAGCAAGACCCGGATGTATGCCAAGGATGCGAGCTTCGGTGACGATCTCAGAGAAGCCTACGGCATCGAATGGATCGAGGATCTGTTCGCTCCCGCGGACGAGGACAGCCGCTACACCACCAATGTCGAAGCCTATCTCGGCGCCCAGCAGGAGTGGATGACGAACAATCTGCCCAAGAAGGGAATGATCGCCGAGGTTTCTCAATGGGGCGAGGTGAAGCTGCCGCAAAAGGCAAGCCGCGTCTATGGCAAGCCCGGCAAGGGTGACCACACCGCCATGTATCTGGATCGGAACGGCAAGGTTCAAACCGTGCATTACCGGATGCCCGAGGAGAAGAAGACCAAGGGCAAGGGAGCGGTCGTCGGAGGTGGCGACACCGCTGGCGAGGATGCGATCGACGGGCCGAAGCAGCGTCCCGACGTCACGCAGAAGGGCCTCGATATGATCGGCGACCTCAGGACCGACGCGCTGCACGAGGCGCTCGCCCGCGCACCGATCGAGGACGACACGCTGATGGCCCTCCTTGTCCTCGCCTTTGCCGGCATGAATGTCCGGGTTGACTCCGGGGCAAACGACCACGTCTTCGGCGCGAAGCGGTTCGCCCGCCATGCGGCTCGGTTGCTCGACGCTGACGGCAAGCTCGCCTTCGACCGCGACACCTTGCGGGTTTCCACCCGCTCGATGCTGGTCGATGTGCTGTCGTGCCGCCGAGGCATGTCGAACAGCGGCATCGTGTCGCGCATAGCCGGCGACGCCATCGGCGCGGACGGATACCTCCCGAACATGGGCACAGAAGACTTCCTGCTTTGCCTGTCGCGGCAGGCGCTCGAGGCTTCGTGCGAGGGCACCTCGGTTCTCCCCCGCCCGAGGGTCCGCGAGACCCGTGCCGCACTGGTCGAGCACTTCAAGCAAGGGCATTTCGTCCATCCGGCCGCCCTGTTTGCCCCCGATCCGAAGGATCTCGCCGAACTGATCAAGCAGGGCGAGGTCGTGGAGGATTACGATACGGTGACCTCCGAGGAAACAACGGATCGCCTCGAAGGCGAACTTGCTGACGGCAGCGTCGCCGGCGAGGAGGCCGATTTTGCTGTCGCCGATCCGGAAGCCGGTGACGGCGCCGACGACGCGGTCGAGACCGCCTACGGCATCGCGGCCGAATAGCCGAAGCCCTCCCATCTTTTCCGATCGATCCCCCGCCGCCGGCCATCACCGGCGGCGGTTCGTTTCCATGAACACCGCAGAATTTCAAGGAGATGTCCAATGTCTGCGTCCCTGATCTACGATCTCGTCCCGATCGGCTCCATCATTGCCTGGTCCGATGGCACACCCCGCCCGCCCGAGCGCTTCAAGAAGAAGCTCGCGGCCTGGCAGACGCGCAACAGCAAGGGCCGGCTGATCCGCAAGGAGGGTCCGCGCTCCGGAAACTACAACTCGCCTGGCTATTTCACACTGCATGAGGCGGATTTCGGCGGGAAAAACACCATCGTCATGCGCATTCACCGAACCTTCGGCCTCGACTCCGATCTCACCTTCAAGGTGCTCGAGCGCCCCGCCCTCGGTTCGATCCGCGTCTTCGATCGCGCCGGTTCGAACGCGGAACTTGTCCATCTCGCGGACAATCGCGAGGCGGCCGCGGTCTGGCTGCAAGAACACGGCTATCCGAACGCCGTGCTCGAAGAGGTGACCGCCGACGAGGTTGCGGCTGCTCAGGTCGAAGGGAGGGCCGCCGCATGAGGACCTCAGAACTTCAGCATGAGCCGGTATCGGCTTTAGAGGATTTGGACGTGGAATTCGGCGTCAGCGCCGACGGATTTCCGGTCGCCCGGATCGGCGATACGCATCTGGCAATGATGCCGGCGCGCGATGGCGCGAGCTTCCTCGCGAGCGCTTGGCGGCTCGTCCATCCGCTTTCCGAGCTGACGCGCGCAGATTTCTACGGTCACGATGGCCGCCTCGAGGATGAGGCGGCTTTTCGCGCCCGGGTCTTCGAGACGGCCCAGCACAAGCGCGAGTTATCCGCCCTGAGGCGGATCCAGACCCGCATGACGGCCAGTACGCCCTGGGGACCGTCGCAGCTTGCGACCGTCTACGCGGAGGGGATCGTGTCCCATATGACGGCTGGCCATGGCGGGTTTCATCTGTCGGCCGAACGGAATCTTCGCGTCTCCCCGTTGCTGCGAAAGTCCTCGCACTGGTACGAGGAGGATGCCGAATGGGCCATCGTCGCCCTCTCCTTCCCGGAGCTCTTCACCTCATACGAGCGCAAAGGTGCGGACGAGACATTCCGCAACAGCTGGCCGACCGCATGGGAAGAGATCCACGGGCGCGAACTCGGGTCCGGCCAATCCTGGACGAAGGACCGGCAAGCCTTCGAGCGCAGGCATGCCGGCGACTGGGTCGTCGTCTCGGCGATCTATTCCAGCCACTATGCCGATATGACGGAGGTGGTCGCCACGCGCGGCGGCATGCGGGACCAACGTGCCGACGAGCGGCGCTTTCTTGTTCCGAGCGCCGAATATGCAACCCGCGGGCCGTTCGGCTTCGTCATCGATGAACAACGTCACGCCGTCTATGACGGTCCTTCGGACTTCATCGGCTGGCAGTGGCGGAGGACCGGGACATGACCCCGATCAGTCCGTGGGTGCTCCTTTCCCGCATGGAGGCGGCGCGTCGTCAGACGCGCCATCATCTCGATCTCGTCCATCGGCAGATTGCCACACGCGCTGAGCGCCTGGCCGTGACCGAAAAGGCGAAAGCCAAAAACCGCACGCACAAGCGCTCCGGCTCACGATGGACTCGGTCGGATGAGATGCTGTTTCAGGATCACCTCGATCGCCTGTCATTCGAACGTCGCGGCGAACTCGAGGCGCTCATCCGGAAACTGGAGCGTCAGGACCGTGCCATCACCACGCTACGGCTGAAGCTCGGTGACGCGGTTTGGCGAGAGGCAGCGTGAGAGGCAGCCGCCGGCAGCGCATTTGCGGAGTGTGCCCGCGTATTGGTGAGAGGCATTGCGAGGATGGCCATCGTTTCCCACATTCGGTTTCGGGGAGAGTCTCAGCCCCGTGCCGGCCTGCCCTTCGTGTTCGTTGCGGTCTGAACCGGCGGCCGGTCGTTTCAAGGCCGCTTTCGCGCCGCGGTGCGGCCAAAACAGCCTCGCTGCGCAAAGCGAACCCGCGTCCCGCGCAGGGTGCCCCCGCTTGGTCGCAAGCCCGCTCCGCTCGCTCAGCCGCTCCGGACCTGTGAAATCGCCCGTCCCTCGCCGGTTCCTTTTGACCGCACCGAAGGGCAGACCGGCACGGGGCCGGAACCGCTTCGGACCAAACCGAAAAGGAAACCGTTATGGCCAAGCCCGCGACCCCCAACCGCTCTTCCGCCCGCGTCGTGCAACTCCGCAAGGGTGCGACCCTCGAAATGGTCCGCCTCACCTGCCCCGACAGCGCCCAGGCGCTCAAGATCGCCGAAAGCTTCGGAACCGCACTGGTCGACAGCGACGGCATCCGCGACCTGCATGAGCGACTGATCAATGAGACCGCCGACAGCCTGGCGGAGGGCCTCGGCGAACGGGCGATGCAGATCCATCTCCAGCGCATCGTCGGCGCCTTCGTCGGATCGGCACATGGCGCCGGGCAGTTCTACTCTCGTGCGGTCACAGAAGCCCGCGACGCCACGGCGAAGGCGTCCAACGATGCCCGCGACGAGGATCTCGATGGTCCCGTTGGCTACGACAGCGCCGCCCAGCGCAAGCGCGAGTTCGCGGCCGACATGGGTGTCCAGGCTCATGCGCTCAGGATGGCGGCCGAGGGCGCCGTCGCAGCCTACGAGCAGGTCGTCGGCGAGACCTGGAAGCCCTTCGATCGCCCGGTCGAAAACCCCGGCGCCAATCTCGACCGCAAGGCGGCCGAAGCGCAAATGGCCGCCCTCGGGTAAAGCGGCCCGGGCGGCGCCCACGTGCCGCCCTACCCTCATCTTTCCAGCTTCCATCGGCCGGCTCCCAAGAGGGGCCGGCCTTTCCGCATGTCGCGCTGCCCCAGGGGAAAAACAGGCAAGGAAATGAGGAACCGGCCTATCGCGGCCCGTCCCTGTCGGCGGTCCTGCAGGAGCCCGGCTTGTGAGGTGCAACGGCTTCGCCGTCCTCCACGCTGTTTCGGCCGTTCCGGTGCGCTCCAAGCCCTTCCGCTCCTGCCCTCGGACCTCCGCGACGGGCCGCGATAGGCGCGGCTCGGAATAGGAGGTTTGAGACATGAACAGGAAAACCGAAGGCGAACGCGGCGATATCTACACGAGGATCACCGACCGGATCGTTGCCGATCTGGAAAAAGGGGTTCGTCCCTGGATGAAGCCGTGGAGCGTAGCCAACACTCAAGGCAGGATTACGCGGCCGCTACGGCACAACGGGCAGCCCTATTCGGGCATGAACGTTCTCCTTCTATGGTCCGAGGGGATGGCGAGAGGTTTCGCCTCTCCGGTGTGGATGACCTTCAAGCAAGCGCGGGAGCTCGGAGCCGTGGTTCGCAAGGGCGAAACCGGCTCGACTGTGGTGTTCGCGAGCCGCTTCACCAAATCGGAAACCGACGGCAATGGCAAGGAGGTCGACCGGGAGATCCCTTTCCTGAAGGCGTATTCTGTGTTCAATGTGGACCAGATCGACGGTCTGCCGGACCATCACTACCATCGTCCGGAACCGACTCTCGATCCGGTCGAGCGGATAGAGAATGCCGATCGCTTCTTCCGCAACACCGGCGCCGTTATCCGCCATGGCGGGACGCAAGCCTACTATTCGCCGGTGACCGACCATATCCAGATGCCGCCGTTCCAGACCTTCCGCGATGCGGCTTCCTACACGGCAACGCTGAGTCATGAGGCAACGCACTGGACCGCGAACCCGCGGCGCGTGGGCCGCGATCTCAGCCGTTATGCCAAGGACAAGAGCGAGCGCGCCCGCGAGGAACTCATTGCCGAGCTCGGCAGCTGCTTCCTATGCGCCGACCTTGGAATCGTACCGGAGCTCGAGCCACGGCCCGATCACGCGTCGTACCTTGCCTCATGGCTCGCCGTGCTTTCCGAAGACAGGCGGGCGATTTTTCAGGCGGCCGCTCATGCGCAGAGGGCAGTCACCTTCCTGCACGATCTGCAGCCTGATGCAGCTGATGAGAAAGTCGCGGCTTAAAAATCAGCGTCGGTCGTTGCATCCGCCAACGGCCGACACCTCTCTCGGCTCTCTCTGCTTGAGCGCGCCCTGATCTGGTGTCAGGTCCAGCTTGCCCCAGATCGAGGTTTTGCGGTCGGTCGGTTTGAGCTTTCGGGATTGCTTGATTTCGACGGTAAACGGCTTTGTCTGCTGACGCATGTATCCTCCAGGCGACGAATCGCGAGCACACGATACCGGGTTGATTACTGGAGGCAACTCCCACTCTGGCCGGTCCGTCGCCACCGAATTGCGGCTCTGGCATTGCGATAGAGAAACGGTTCGACCACAGCAATGTTCCGCTGGGTGAGGCGGTGGCAGGTTGCCATCAGCGTGTTCCTCTTGACCCGTCGGCATAGGCCACGTCCTTTGCGGGCTCGATGAGGCATGTCTGATCGGGGAGCGGCTTCGCCTCGATCGTCTTCCCGCAACGGCCATGCAAAACTTTCTTCCCCTGGCGGCTACGCCGCCATTCCTCGCGCGGCAACAAAGTTTCTCCCGGCCGCCCTCCATTCCATTCCGGCCTTATCAGGTGCGGTCCGATCGTCCCCGATCCTTGCGACAGCCATCGAGGCCGCGAAGGGCGCGGCCCGAAACCAACGAAAGGAACACGAAAATGGCAACGATCGGCACCTTCACCTCCACCGAAACCGGCTTCAACGGCTCGATCCGCACGCTTGCCCTCAACGTCAAGGCCCGCATCGCCCGCATCGAGAACCCCTCCGACAAGGGCCCGCACTACCGCATCTACGCCGGCAATGTCGAGCTCGGTGCGGCCTGGCAGAAGCGCTCCGAGCAGGACCGCGACTACTTCTCGGTCAAGCTGGACGACCCGAGCTTCCCCGCTCCGATCTACGCAACCCTCACCGAAGTCGAAGGCGAGGACGGCTACCAGCTGATCTGGTCCCGCCCCAACCGGGATTGAGATCCGGACGAGGCCCCGCTCGCCAAGGCGGGGCCTCCTCCCGACAACAGGGCGACCTCCTTCGTGCCGCGGCTTTTTCCCGTTCGTTCTTCCATATTGGATGAAATTGGATGGAAAAATGGATCTCGCTATGTCATACCCCATTTGGATGGAAACGGATGGGAAAATGGATGACGGCGCTCGATCTCTCCAAATTGCGTATCACGCCTGAGATCCTGTCGTTGATCGCCGAGATTGACGAATTCAAAGGCGCCTGGCGAGCGCTTGGTCGCATCGCACCCGATCGGCTGTCCAGCTTGCGGCGGGTTGCGACGATCGAAAGCATCGGATCGTCGACACGTATTGAGGGCGCGAAATTAAGCGACCGCGAGGTCGAAAGGCTGCTCTCGAACCTCCGTATCGGCTCGTTCTCCAGCCGAGACGAACAGGAGGTTGCCGGCTATGCCGAGGTGATGGAGACGATCTTCTCCGCCTTCGACGCAATCCCGCTTAACGAAAATCACATCCGCCAACTGCATCGGGATCTGCTCGCGCACTCGGTCAAAGATGAACGACACAGGGGAAACTGGAAAACCCTTGCCAACAACGTCGAAGCCTTCGACGAGGATGGACGAAGTCTGGGCGTCGTCTTCGCGACAGCCTCCCCTTTCGATACGCCGGGCCGAATGTCGGAACTAGTGGCCTGGCAACAAGCTCAGGAGAAGGATGGCACGTTTCACCCTCTACTCGTCGTCGCTGTCTTCGTCGTCGTCTTTCTGGAAATCCATCCTTTCCAGGATGGCAATGGCCGACTGTCGCGCGCTCTGACCACTTTGCTGCTTCTTCGGGCGGGTTATTCCTATGTGCCGTACAGCTCACTGGAAAGTGTTATCGAGCAGAACAAGGAAGCCTATTATCTCGCGCTTCGCCGAACGCAGGGCACGATACGAACGGACCAACAGGACTGGAATCCGTGGGTCGAGTTTTTCCTGCGGAGCCTGCAACGCCAGAAGCAGCGTCTCGAGCGCAAGATCGAGCGTGAGCGCATTCTCCTCGGCGACCTGCCGGAGTTGTCCGTCGCGATCCTCGAACTGGCGCGTGAGCGCGGGCGCGTCACGGTGATGGATGTGGCCAAAGCGACAGGCGCGAGCCGCAACACCGTCAAGGATCATCTTCGGGCGCTGACCGAGCAGGGACATCTGACCCTCCACGGAGCCGGTCGTGGGACCTGGTACGGCTTAAGCTGACGCCGGAGCGAAGCGTCCCCCGATCAGCCGAAATCGGAGCTATGGTCCAATTGTGCGCAGCCGCCATTGCCACGTGCCTTTGCCTGATATAGCGGGGCTCCATTCGCGGGCTCGATGAGGCATGTCTGACCGGAGACCGGCGTCGCCTCGATCGTCCTCCCGCAACGGCCATCCGAAACTTTCTTCCCCTGCGGACGCAACCCCACTCGACAGGCCGAGTGGGGACCCCGGCGTGCCGCATTCCTCGCGCAGCAACAAAGTTCCTCCCGGCCGCCCTCCATTTCATTGCGGCCCGGCAAGCCACCCCACGGCGCGATGCGCAATGGGGACCCCGGGGGTGCGGTCCGATCGTCCCCGGTCCTTTCGACAGCCATCGAGGCCGCGAAGGGCGCGGCCCGAAACCAACGAAAGGAACACCACAATGGCAACGATCGGCACCTTCACCTCCACCGAAACCGGCTTCAACGGCTCGATCCGCACGCTTGCCCTCAACGTCAAGGCCCGCATCGCCCGCATCGAAAACCCCTCCGACAAGGGACCGCACTACCGCATCTACGCCGGCAACGTCGAGCTCGGTGCGGCCTGGCAGAAGCGCTCCGAGCAGGACCGCGACTACCTCTCGGTCAAGCTGGACGACCCGAGCTTCCCCGCTCCGATCTACGCAACCCTCACCGAAGTCGAAGGCGAGGACGGCTACCAGCTGATCTGGTCCCGCCCCAACCGGGACTGAGATCCGGACGAGGCCCCGCTCGCCAAGGCGGGGCCAAGCGGCCGAATAGAGAAGCCGGGAGCGGGCATCGAGCCCGCTTCCGGCTTTCCTGGTGCCATGCGGAACCGGAAATGTCTGCTCATAGCGCTCCAGTATGCCGTGCCGGCATGGCGGCCTCAAGGACGAGCGGTCAACCCCCAATTTTGCCTCCGCTTCGGTTCCCGCCGCTCCAACAAAATCGGCTCCCCCACTCGCCGCCGCTGGCGGTCGCGTTCGCGATCCCTGACCCCGCCATCCCGTCCCGCCCCGCGTCGTCGTCTTTCACGAACTCAAGGAGATGAGACGATGACGATCGAACAGCACATCGAGGAACTGCGTGCCGAACTGAGGAACGCATGGGGCGCGGCCGAGCGGCGTCAAATCGAGGCGGAGCTCCAACTCGCCGAGGCCGATCTGGCCGTCATGCTTGCCGAACAGGAGGGCGCCGTCGAAGCCGAGCCGCCATTCTGAGCGGCTCGTTCCTCCTGTTATTTGAGCCGGTCCGCCGGCTCGACCGGCCTCCCGGCTGTCAGGGATTTCACCCCTCAACGCTCCCCCCGGCTCCCGCCGGAGACGGTCGCGTCCCCTACGGGTCCGCGGGTCTCTTCTCTCTATGACCTCCCATTCTACTCCAGCAAATCCGGCGTCAAGGACGGCGCGGTCTCCCCCAATTTTTCCGCCGCCAGGCTCTGGAAAAATCGGTTCCCCCGCTTGCGAGCCGCGTCCCGCGGTCCTTGACCCCTCTTTGCTACAGAGTGGCCGATCTCCGTCATCAACGAAGGAGATCACATCATGACAACCGATCAGAACATCATGCTCTACGCCAAGCTTTCAGGCTTCCGTCTCGTCGTCCTCGCAAACCGCATCGGTTGCGACAGCGAATTCTCGCGAGCGCTCCACGATCGCCTGATCAAAGGACTGGAGGCAGCAATTGGCTGCGTGCGGATCATCATGGCGCTGGAGCGGAGCGTTCTCACCGGAGGCGAGGAGTTCGCCGACTATCAGTTGGAGGGGGAGGCCGAGATATTCGGGCGCTTTACTATCAACTTGCTGGACGATCTCGAATTCGATTTCGACACGCATGAATATCGCATCAACGGCGGCGATTGGGCCATCGCTTTGACGGCGGACTATACCGGCGTTGATATCGACTATCCGGAGCTGATCGCGCTCACTGACGACGAACTCGGCTCACTTGCGCCGATCATCACGGCGATCACGCGGGAAACCGGCACCCCGGTAAATGCGTCCCGTATCAGCTACGACGATCACGCAGAATCATAATCAGTCTTGCGGTGCAGTTTCATCCGAGGGGCGGCGAGAGCCGCCTCTCAATAGGGATGTCGAGGAGGCATCGCGATCGTAGCGATGGCGACCAGTTGAGCCTCTTCCTTTCGATCCTGCTGTCATCTCTCATCGGGGATGTTGCAGCCCGTTCGTCACGACGCAACCTGCCGCCGCCAGAATTTTCCCCACAGCACTGCTGCTCCTCGCGGATCAAAATTCAGTCGCCGGCAAGTCCTCCACATTCGTTTCGGTGCGTCCCTCCTTTCCGGTCTGCCGACTATCCCCGCGATGACCGCAATTCGAAAGGAGAAACAACATGCAACAGCTCGCTCAATTCCTCGCCGCCACCGGCCGTCGGCTCCGTACTCTCTGCAAGGTGATCAGCCACTTCTTCCGCAAGGGCAAGCTCGGCTTGAAGCTCGTGATCAAGATCCCCTTCTTCGTCGAGATCGAAGTGTCCCTCGAGACCGACTGGGACCGGCGTCGCTGAAACGCCCTCTTGGCCCGCTTCGGCGGGCCTTTCCCAATTTGCCACAGAGGCGCGCGGGCGGTAACCGCGTTTGCGCTTTTGTCGAAGCAGATCGAGAAACAGTTCGACAGCTTCCTCTTCCCGCCCGAAATGATGGACCATCATTTGACCCTTCGCGCCAATGCGGCCCCACTTCCTGAGTAGGCAAACATCGCCAAAGAGGTTCGGTTCGATCGACATGGCGTAGTAGCGTGCCATGTTCTTCGCGACATCCGTGCGTTCGACATAGAGATGGTAGGGTTGCGCGATCATGAGATCAGAATCGCCGATCGCGGGAATCGCGTCCAACGACACTTTTGAATCGGTCGGGGTGGATCGATTCACATCGGTGATGAAATCGGAAATGTCATGACAGGCTTGGGCGGGACGCCTTCGGCGCACGGCTCTATTCGCGGTGCTCACGGAGCCCGCACACGATCTCCGCCCCATGGTGACGATCCTCTCGCGGCTCTCAGCCGCACCATCCATGTCGAGCGCCGTCCCAGCGCCGGGCGAGGCCCTCGTTGACGAGGGTGTCTCCAAGCGAGCGCCCTGCCCGCGTCACGGTACGGAGCTTGCGGCCATACTTGTCTTCGTCGCACAACCCGGCTGAAAGCGAAAACTTGCCAGCATTGAGCAGCGCCCGCAGGCGTGCTTTCGCGGCCTCGCCCTTGATCCTTTCCGCCTCGCAGCGCGGCGGGCTGAGTTCCGGCGTGTCGATATCCGCGATGCGGATTTTCTCTCCCTCGAACCAGAACGTATCGCCGTCGACGATGCAGTTCACATGGCGATCTGCACCGCAGAATGAAAATGCCGCTGACGATGAATCCGCTGTTGGTGTGTTGGCCGCAGTCACAAACCCAGAAAGCTTATTAATACCCCCGAAGGCAAGCCAGCCTCCCGCAGCAATGACCATGGCGCAGACGATCGCGATCAGGGGTTTGCGCGGGCGGCTCGGTCCCGATCGGGGTGACTTCCCCTGCCAGCGATGTCGATCGTTCCTGCTGCCGGACTTCCTCGGCTTTCTGAACGGAACCACATTCGATTTCGTCACCTCGGTCCTCTCCTGTATTCCCCAACTTATCGGCTTCGGTTCATCCGCGTTTATGAGCAAGCGTGCTATCAGACGGTGTGCGGGAGCGGGGCGCGGTCGGTCCCGCCTCCCCTTCGGGCCTCTTTGTTGAGGCTCCTGCGGCTGCGCTATTTCCCGCTCCTCGCACGACGAGAATTCCCGAAATCCCGCCCTTTCGTGCGACGCTGATTTCTCCGATACTCTTCATTTTTCTGGATCGACCTTGCTCGCTGCTCTGCGCGCCGGCTCGATCAGAGGGGCTTCGGGTGGGCTTCCAAGCTTGTGAAACCTGTTCGTGCCAACACAAGCTTTCATGTCGTCGCGCCGAAACCAGATCGCGCGGCCGCATCGAAGCGGCGCGTTCCCCGCCGTGAAGACGATCTGTTCGTCAGCGCGCATGCGAAGGACTTCGTGCGGCTGGATCAACGGTCGTGCGGCCAACTGCTTCGACCGCGTCCGCGACGATCCTTTCATCTGCGAACTTCGGCTGACCTGGTCGATCTCGGCCGTCGTCATGCCGCAGCGACGCGAGATGTAATCCGCGGTTTCCGTATCGTTGATCGCCGCGAAACTGATCCAGCTCGCGCTCTCGAACCACTTGCTCGCGGCATCGCGGCCGCCGTAGGTTTCCCGCATCTGGCCGATTGACTGGTAGATCATGAGAAGCGTGATGCCATACTTCCGGCCGGCGTCGCGCGCGGTCTCCAGGATCCGCATGTAGCCAAGGCGGGCAACCTCATCGAGGAGGAACAGTGCTCTGCCCTTCATCAAACCATCGCGGTTATAAATTGCATTGAGGAACGAGCCGATGATGACGCGTGCGAGGCCCGCATGCGTCTCCAGGGTCTTGAGATCGATGTTGATGAAGACGTCGGTGTTTCCATCGGCAAGATCCCCCGTCGAAAACGTCTTGCCCGAAACCAGCGCGGCGTAGTTCGGATAGGACAGCCAGTGGGTTTCCTTGATGGCATTCGCATAGACGCCGGAGAAGGTTTCAGGCGTCATGTTCACGAAGGCCGCGACGTTCTCCTTTACGAAATCCGAGTCCGAATTGTCGTAGATTTCCTGCAGGCGTTGGCGCAACTGCGGTTCAGGTTCGGAAAGATTGGCGCGGACCTGGCGAAGCGTCTGGTTCTCCTTCTCAGTATGTCCGGAAAGGCAAACGTCGGCGATCATCGCCGTCAACAACTGCAAGGCCGAGGCCCGGAAGAAGTCGTCGCGCACACCGCGCGTACCGCCGCTATCGCTCATGATCCATGAGGCAACGGATGCGATATCCTCTTCCTTGGTGCCGCCGAATTGCCCGATCCAATCCAGCGCATTGAATCCGGTTTCCGGCTTCTTCGGATCGAGGACGAACAGGTCTCGGTCCGCGCTGGTGCGATGGGCCGACACCATTGGGGCAACCTCATTCGACGGGTCGAGGACGATCAGCGAGGCGCCCCATTTGAGCGCCGTCGGGATCGTCACCGATGTCGTCTTGAAACCGCCGGAACCAGCGAACACGATGCCATGCGACGAACCGAACGAACCGTCGAAGCATAAGAGCGGTGACTTACCACCGGCACCCCATGTGTCGGGATCATCGGCGCGAAACGCGCGCGTCCCTACGCTGTCCTTGTCGACGCGATATCGCTCGCCGACGACGATACCGCCGCCCTCCGCAAACAGGCCCGTCGCCTCCTGCATTTTCATCCAGTCGGCCTCTCCATGCAGCGCCCGCTTGCCGCGTATGCGTTTGGGCTCGGCACTGGCGAAGGCCGCGTTGCCGACGAGCGCAACGCGGAGGGCGAAGCAGGCAGAAAGCGCTGCAGCTGCCGCTCCGATCAGCGTCGCCGGATCGAGATAGGAGAGGAGCGACTTGCCGACCGGAACCTGGTTCGCGAATGCCGACAGCCTGATCGCCTCGCGAACGATGGCGACAATGATCGTCGCTAGCCCTCCGGCGGCGACGCCCCATCCTGCCGTCTTGATCCTGATCGCGCCGGCGCTCGCGAACAGCAACACGATGCCGATGACCGCCGCGGCGACATAAGGCAGGGCAATGCCGGCGCGGCCGAGCGTCTGTCGAGCAGCCTCCGTCTTTCCGAAGCCGGACAGCCAGTGTTCGATCCCGGTCAATCCGATCACGACCAGGATCATCAGCACGACAGGCGCCATGAAAAGAATGATCCTATTCATCGCTGTTGCCAAAGGCCCCCGCGCCGATCGCCAGCAGCCGCGGCCGTTCGGTCTCATCTGCTTTGAGGCGCTGGCTCAAATCGATGAGCGCGCCCAGCAGCAGCGCCCGTTTCTCGTATCGAAGGCCCGCTTTGACGATCAGACCGCCGAGCTCGATCTTTTCCCGCGTGTCCTTCTTGCGGGCGTCGGATGTGGTCGTGCGCGCCATCCGCTCAAGCCTCAGCAGTCCCGCCCGCAGCCGCGCCAGTCGCGTTCTGCGTGGACGGTGCCCTGCTTTCGCCTGCGCCTGCTCCCCTCTTTCCTCCGGTCGTACGAACCTCGCCTCCGCGAAACCGTTTCGCCAGGTCCTCGAAGGCCGCCTGCAGCTCTGCCTCGTCGACCTCGATCTCGCCAAGTCCGGCCTTGAGGGCGATCCGGCCGATGCGCTCGGCCTCACGGGTCTCGGCGATCTTTAGCTGCTCCTGGAGTTTGGCGATTTCGTCGCGGATCTTGGAGGATGGCCTTTTCATTCCGTACGTCTCCTTTGGGTTGGAAAGCTTGTCTTTCGAACCCAGTTTCCCGGAGGAGCGTGCGGAACGCACTACTGTGAATCCTACAATCGCCAAAGCGCCAGCTTTGGTGAATGATCCCGGCCGTTCCGAAGGAGCGGATCCGAAGGGCGCAATTATACGTCGCTGACGCGACGTTCTGCTTTTTGCCCCTGGCGGGGCCTTCCGCTTCCGACGAACCTGTTGATTTCGTTCGCAACCGGGAAAGAATTGCTGTGGCCGTCCCCCATTTCTCCGTCAGCGTTGTCGCCCGCGGCTCCGGCCGCAGCGCCGTGCTGTCGGCGGCCTACCGGCACTGCGCCAAGATGGAGTTCGAGCGCGAGGCTCGAACGATCGACTACACTCGCAAGCACGGATTACTGCACGAAGAGTTCGTTATTCCCGCAGACGCTCCCGAATGGCTGCGAACGATGATCGCGGATCGTTCGGTCGCCGGTGCTTCCGAAGCCTTCTGGAACAAGGTCGAAGATTTCGAGAAGCGCTCCGATGCGCAGCTTGCCAAGGACGTCACCATTGCTCTGCCGATCGAACTGAGCGCTCAGCAGAATATCGCGCTCGTGCGGGATTTCGTCGAACGGCACATCACGTCGAACGGCATGGTGGCCGACTGGGTCTATCATGACGCGCCGGGCAACCCGCACGTTCATCTGATGACAACCTTGCGGCCGCTGACCGAAGACGGTTTCGGCGCCAAGAAGGTCGCGCTGCTTGGACCGGACGGCAATCCGATCCGCAACGATGCCGGCAAGATCGTCTATGAGCTCTGGGCTGGAGGCATCGACGATTTCAACGCGTTTCGCGACGGATGGTTTGCCTGCCAGAACAGGCATCTGGCGCTGGCCGGTCTCGACCTTCGCGTCGACGGCCGCTCCTTCGAAAAGCAGGGGATCGATCTCGAACCGACCATCCACCTTGGCGTCGGGACCAAAGCGATCGAGCGGAAAGCCGATGTTGCTACGAAGCCGGTCGAGCTCGAGCGCATCGAACTGCAGGATGCGCGCAGAGCCGAAAACGCGAGACGGATCGACCGGAGCCCAAAACTCGTCATCGACCTGATCACGCGTGAGAAGAGCGTCTTCGACGAGCGTGATGTCGCCAAGATCCTGCATCGTTATATCGACGATCCCGCCCTGTTCCAAAGCCTCATGGTCCGGATCATCCTGCATCCCGACACGTTCCGCCTTGAGCGCGAGCGGATCGACTTTGCCACTGGTTCCAGATTGCCCGCCAAATACACGACGCGGGAAATGATCCGGCTGGAAGCGCAGATGGCCAATCGCGCCGTCTGGCTATCGCAACGGTCGTCACATGGCGTGCGGGATCCGGTGCTCGCCGCGACTTTTGCCCGTCATGACCGCCTGTCGGATGAGCAGAGAACTGCGATCGAGCACGTCGCGGGAGCCGAGCGGATTGCCTCGGTGATCGGCCGCGCCGGCGCCGGTAAGACGACGATGATGAAGGCGGCACGCGAAGCCTGGGAGGCGGCCGGCTATCGGGTCGTCGGTGGCGCACTTGCCGGCAAGGCGGCCGAAGGGCTGGAGAAAGAAGCGGGAATCCCTTCTCGGACACTTTCGTCCTGGGAGCTTCGCTGGAATGCGGGAAGAAACCAGCTCGACAGCAAGACGGTCTTCGTTCTGGACGAGGCCGGCATGGTGTCGTCGCGGCAGATGGCGCTGTTCGTCGAAGCGGTGACGAAGGCCGGCGCCAAGCTCGTTCTCATCGGCGATCCCGAACAGCTCCAACCGATCGAAGCAGGCGCCGCGTTTCGGGCGATTTCCGATCGCATTGGGTATGCGGAACTCGAAACCATCTATCGCCAGCGCCAGCAATGGATGCGCGATGCCTCGCTCGACCTGGCGCGCGGCAACGTCGGCAAGGCAGTCGACGCCTACCGTGCCAATGGCAAGGTGATCGGGTGGGATCTGAAGGCCGACGCCGTCGACAACCTCATCGCCGCCTGGGACCGCGATTACGATCCGGCGAAGACGTCGCTGATCCTGGCTCATTTGCGCAGGGACGTTCGCATGCTCAACCAGATGGCGCGCATCAAACTCATCGAGCGCGGGGTTCTCGACAAGGGAGCTATGTTCAAGACGGCGGACGGCGATCGCAATTTTGCCGTGGGCGACCAGATCGTGTTCCTCAAGAACGAAGGATCGCTCGGCGTCAAGAATGGCATGTTGGCCAAGGTCGTTGAGACCGGGCCGGGCCGCATCGTCGCGCAGGTTGGCGATGGCGAGCTTGCGCGCCAGGTGCTGGTGGAACAACGCTTCTACAACAACCTCGATTATGGCTATGCCACGACGATCCATAAAAGCCAGGGCGCCACGGTCGATCGGGTCAAGGTGCTGGGTTCTCTTTCTCTTGATCGCCACCTCACCTATGTCGCCATGACTCGTCATCGTGAGGACCTGGCCGTCTATTACGGCCGAAGATCCTTCGCCAAGGCCGGCGGCTTGATCCCAGTCCTCTCGCGCAGGAACGCCAAGGAAACGACCCTCGATTACGCTGGTGGTCCCTTCTACCATCAGGCCCTTCGCTTCGCCGAGGCTCGAGGTCTCAATCTCGTCAACGTGGCCCGCACGCTCCTCCGCGATCGGCTGGAATGGACGGTTGGGCAAAAGCAAAAGCTCATCGATCTTGGTGCGCGGCTGGCCGCGGTCGCCGCCAAGCTCGGGCTCATCATCGGCTCTGTGAAATCCCCAATTCATGACACTGTCAGGAAGGCAAGACCCATGGTTTCCGGCATCACCACCTTCGCAAAATCAATCGACCAGGCGGTGGAGGACAAGGTCACAGCCGATCCCGGTTTGAAGAAACAGTGGGAGGAGGTTTCGACCCGTTTCCACCTCGTCTACGCGCAGCCGGGAATCGCGTTCAAGGCGATCAACGTCGACGCACTGCTGAAGGATGGAGCGGTGGCGAATGCCACCATCGGCAGGATCCGCGATCAACCGGAAAGCTTCGGCGCCTTGAAAGGCAAGACCGGTCTACTGGCAAGCGGCACTGACAAGCAGGCGCGGGCAACAGCGCTGACCAACGCGCCGGCTCTGGCTCGAAATCTGGAACGCTATCTGCGCCAGCGTGCAGAGGCGGAGCGCAAATATGAGGTCGAGGAACGCGCCGTCCGTCTGAAGGTGTCCATCGATATTCCGGCGCTCTCGGCAAACGCAAAGCAGACCCTCGAACGTGTGCGCGATGCGATCGACCGCAACGACCTGCCGGCCGGTCTCGAATATGCGCTTGCCGACAAAATGGTGAAGGCGGAGCTCGAGGGATTTGCGAGAGCTGTATCGGAGCGTTTCGGCGAGCGGACCTTCCTGCCTCTTGCCGCAAAAGGCACCAACGGACAGACATTTAACACCGTCACCGCGGGGATGACGGCCGGACAGAGGGCCGAAGTGCAATCAGCATGGAATTTTATGCGGACCGCGCAGCAGCTGGCCGCGCATGAGCGCACGACGGAGGCTTTGAAACAGACGGAAACCCTGCGTCAGACAAAGAGCCAGGGACTGTCCCTGAAATGACGGCGCAAGTCTCTGTACGTCGGATGCGACCTGCGCGACGATCGAATGCCGTCGTGCTTTTGTTGGTGGCGGCAACCGTCGTTGGGGGCAGTGCCGCTGCCGCCAAGATCGGCGGCTACCGCATCAACCTGACGCCGAGCGAGCCCCTCGGGATATGGCGCATCTCGGCGCTCAATCGAGTGGTATCGGCAGGCGATCTCGTCTTCATTTGCCCTCCGCAAACGCCTGTCATGCGAGAGGCCAGAGCGCGTGGCTATCTCCGCTTCGGAACCTGCCCGGGCGGGGTCGCTCCGCTCATCAAGACGGTCATCGCGGTTCCCGGGCAGCATGTCGAAATCGGTGCGGGCGTAACGATCGACGGGCATGCGATCCCTTTCTCCGATCTGGCTCAGCGCGACGGCAAGGGTCGGCCGATGGTGCCGTATTTCGGCGGCGCCGTGCCGGCACAAAGCGTCTTCCTCCATTCACCGCACAGGAGCTCCTACGACTCCCGCTACTTCGGTCCCCTTCCCGTTTCGGGCATCCTCGGCCTGGCGCAACCGGTGCTCACCTATGTGCCGTAAGCGCGTTCGGCCGGTCCTGTTGATTGCCGCTTCAATCATCGCCGGAACGGTGGCGTGGAGCGGTCACGTCCTTTTCCTTCCGCTCGCATGCACGTTTCCAACCCTCTGGGCGCTTGCGCGGTCACGACTGGCGGCCGCAGCGGTTTCCGCCGGTTATTTCCTCGCTGCATCACGCGGTCTGCCGCAGGGCGTTGCCACCTTCTATTCCTCCGACCTCTGGCCGGGACTGCTGCTCTGGCTCAGCGCATCGCTGGGCTTTGTCGGTGTCCACGCAATGTTCTGGACGAGATGCGAACGTACACGACCGTTTCGCTACCTCGCGGCAGTCTTGCTCATGGCCATTCCGCCAATCGGTATCACCGGCTGGGCGCATCCGATCACGGCCGCGGGCGTGCTGTTTCCGGGATGGGGATGGTGGGGGCTCCTTGCCGCGACAGCCGGCCTCATGGGCCTCGTAACCCGCATGTGGCCAGCTGTCGCGATTGTCCTGGCAGGCTTTTGGATCTGGTCCGCCGCAACCTGGGACGAGCCGAAGCTAACGGAAGCGTGGCGGGGCGTCGATCTCGAATTCGGCGCTTCACTCGGTCGCGACGTCAGCATTAGGCACCACCGTGATCTGATTGCCACGGTGAAGGATCGAGCATCCGGCGGCGCCCTCACCATTGTCCTCCCCGAGAGCGCCCTGGGCTTCTGGACGCCGACCGTCGAGCGGCTCTGGGTAAATGGGCTGCAGGGCACTGACGTCACCGTCATTGCCGGCGCTGCGGTCGTCGATACGGGCGGATACGATAATGTTCTGGTCGCTCTCTCTCGTAACGGTGCTCGCGTCATTTATCGCGAGCGCATGCCGGTCCCGGGCTCGATGTGGCAGCCTTGGCGTCCCCTGCTGGGTCAGAGCGGTGGCGCGCGGGCGCATTTCATCGCGGACCCGGTAGTGGCGGTCGCTGATGCTCGGGTCGCACCGCTGATCTGCTACGAGCAACTGATCGTCTGGCCCGTTCTCCAATCCATGCTCCACGATCCGGACGTCATTGTCGCCGTCGGCAACGGCTGGTGGACCAAGGGGACATCCATCGTCGCCATCCAACGCGCCAATGCGGAAGCCTGGGCGCGTCTGTTCGATAAGCCCCTCTTGATTTCCTTCAACACCTGAAGCCCGAGGAGACCTCATGCTCGACGCTGCCCTGATCCAACAATGCGCCGACCCCTCATTGAAGCCGGCAATCGTCGAACAGTTCGTGACCGCTGCGGGCTCGAACGATCCGCTTGCCGTCACGGTCAAATCGGGTGGCCGATTGATCCTCGTCCCGAAGGCGATGACGCCGGACGAGGCCATGGCGATCGTCCGGCAGTATGTCGGCCAGGCAGTGGTCCGCGTCGGCTTGACACAGTTCCCTGCGGGTGTCGGCGTCAAGGATACGGCCGACTTAAAGGCTGATCTCGTCGATCCTTGCGAAAACCTTCGCAAGGGAACGGCGATGTTCGCGAAGGTCTTGCGGATCGTTGCCAAATGGTACGGCAATCCGAAGAGCGATGACGTCTTCCCTCAGATCTTCGAGGACGCTGTCTACGCCTGGAAGACCGGCGAGTTCGAAGGCGTGAGCGTGTTCCAGGCGGAGGATCCGAGAAAAAGCGTGACGATAGACAATGTATTGCCTCCAGAGGAGGCCGAGGCGAGCAGCGACATACCTCCTGCGGATACAAGCACTGAAGGCGCCGAGAAAAGCGAGAACGTTGGGTCAGCTGAGATGCGGATCGACCTGTCGAGGATCGGAGGAAAATGATTTCCTTGGAAGGTGACTATACTTCCGGAAGCGAATAGCGCGTGAGAACCGCTTCCTCTCCGTCGAGGGTTACTTCGATGACTGCGTTGACCATATCCTGCGCGCCTGCCAGATCCTGCAATATGAGGGCAAACAATTCTCGTTGCAGCACAGGCAGCACCTGCGGGACGATAATCACCAGACCCGCATGCAGCTCTTCCTTGGCATAGAGCTTCCGGAAGTCGCGGGCGTTGTTCGTCACGAAGGTGAAATCTTCCTCGATAATCCGAGGCATTAGGTCCCAATCGGTCTCGCCGCTCAGTCCCAGCCAATTTACATGGAAACAATCGTGGCCGTGCTCTTGAGCCACGGCCACGAGAGACGTGTGAAGGCATTCATCGATAAGAAACTTCACGAGGTCGAGCCAGACGTTTTAGGGACGTTCTCGTTCCGAAGGATCAGGCGCTTCACGGATTTCACCTTCAGGCCCTGCTCCGAAAGCTTCCTCGGACGTCCTCTGGCGGGATGGGCCGCAACCCAGATCTCGGCAAGTTCCACCATGCGCTCGGTGAGCGAAGGATAGCCCTCAACGATTTCCGCTGTACTTGCGCCTTGGGTCTTCATCGCGGCAATCGTTCGCACGGGAACACGGGTTCGCTTGAAAACCGGCTCGCCGCCCACGACGCCTTTCACGCTTTCAATCAGTCGTTCGGCTTCTCGAAGCGCCTCGGCCCGCGCGGCCAGTTGTTCTCGTGCTCGCGCAACGTCGATAATGAGATAATCGTCTGCCCTAACAGTTTCGGCATCGGGGTTCTGGTCGATCGTATCGAATAGGCGCTTGCGGCGCTCGGCAGACAAGATCGATCCGACGCCGTACCAGAGCTTCAACCGAAGCAGATCCTCATCGGTGAGTGCTCGACCCCTGCTACCAACGAGATGAGTCTCGATGATGCGCTTGTCGATCGCATTGTGCACCGACTTCACAGCGATCTCGCTGACAGCCGCCGCCTCGGCGGGTGTGTAGGCGTGTGATGTGCTGGCCATAATCATTCTCCTTGTGGAGAATATATAATGCGGCCCGCCGCTCGTGTAAAGCCTTGACCCATGCTCAATCTCAGTGGTCGAGCTGTCCCAATCGATCGATGCACATCGGCTTCGGAGCGGAAACCGCCTCCGAACCCTAAAATCCAGTCGACCACGGGCGCGATTTGCAGATCAGTTCGATTTGGTCACAAGCTCGGCGGGTTCGACGCCCAGCGCTTCTGAAATCTGGCCAAGGACGGTGAGGGTTGCCGACATTTCGGCGCGTTCAATGGCACCGATATGGCGTGCGCTCAGGCCTGTGCGGTGCGCCAGTTCCTCCTGCGTCAGTTTCTTGCCATGACGTATTCGACGCAAATTGACCGCCATGACCTCGTTGAGATCCATGACGTGAGCGGAACCTGAATCGGAATTATTGTTCTAGGAACTATAGTTCCGATTCGACATGTCCTGTGATATTGGGGGCAATCGATCTTCGACGGATTTGCAATGTTGGTCTTATGATAGTCTGTAGCGCGGCCGCACAGTGCGGGACCAAAGCATCGTTTCGAGTGGTGAAGGAATGAGTTTCGAGGAAAAACGAATGAACGATGCGGAGTCCTCTGAGACCGACAAGAGCGAGCGGGATCCGCGGTTCTGTTCGATGCCGAAGGAAGCGTTGGAGGAATTGGCGGTGTCGGCAATACACGAACACCGCCGGCTGCTCGCCGCGGATGAGGCTGTCTACGAGGAATGGACTCGCGCGAGCGGCGACCCCTCGGTTTCCAGCGACGTCCTGGCAAACCTGCAGGATGAATACATTGCCCGTCAGAAGAAGTCCGAAGCCCAGCAGGAAGAGCTGTCGCAGATCATCGACGCACTTGGCTACATCCCCGACGTCCCATTGGACGATTCAGCACGGTGTTTCGAACATACAATCCGGCCATCAGTATCATCGTATCGGGCGGAGAAGACTGGAAGCTAGCTCGTTGTGTTCATGTTGGTATATTGCCACCCATAAATTCGACGCCCAGTTCATTAAACCTACGCCAACGTATTTCACATTGACGCCGAGAACCGCCTTCCAGCGCCAGCTCGAACACGTTGGGAAGTTCCATCGTCGTTTCCATGACCAACCGGGCGCCACCTGCAGACAGATTGCGGATCGTGCAATCCCGCGTGGCCACGCCGTTGTTATAGATGATACGCGCGCCCTTGAAGGCGCGTATTCTGGGGGACGCCCGCCGCTCATCCACGGCAGAGCAAACCGTCGGGACGTGCAACGTGGTATGGAGCCCCGTGCGGCCACATCAGTAGTTGGTGTAGCATGCTTCGGCTTTCAGCTGAGTGCCGCCCGCCAGGGACGTCAGGAGATTTGGCACAACGGTCGTGAACTCGTATTCGATCCTCGCCTTTGAAAGACCTTCCAAACCGTTGCAGCTGGCACTGCGATCGAGAGTGATCGCCGTCGGATCAAGTTGGATGAGCCACCCCGCCGCTTTGGACTTCGCAAATGCGATCGCATTCTCCGAGCTGTAGGCTCCACCGTCTTCGCATTGGATCTGCGGTATGCCCATGCAACGCGCCGTGGCGATTGCTGTTTCGTGAAGAGCATGGGTCGCCCAGAACAACCGGGCAAATTCGATCATACCAAACAGCAACAACAAAAAGACCGGCGCGACCAACGCAAACTCAACGGCGCTGGCGCCGGAACGTTCACGAATGAACCTGCGTATGGAATACCTCATTTCGTCTGCACCATTGCGTTGGCGGCAATGGAACCGTCCTTGACGACATCGAACATCGTGAAGAACGGGGTATATGCCTGCTTTGCCGTTACAGCGACATAGCGTCCGGCACGCCCGCCGTCAGGGCAAGACGAGTTGCAGGTGACTTGCGACCCCCACTCGACAGATGCGGCATTCCCCTTCGGGCAATAGCAGGCATTGGCCTGACTGGAGACGCCACCGATCTTGATCGTCGCCCCGTCATAACTGGCCTGCGGACCGTTATTGACCTGTATTGCCGCGGTGGCATCGCCCCGATAATTGCTGGCGATCATGAGGGCAAGATTCTTGGCCAGTTCGCTACCGTTGCTGCCATCGACCTGGTCGGCATGGGCGATTGCATAGCTGGCGCTTGCCGAGACGGCCGCCTCCAGTTGAAATCGCGAGAACACCAGCATTCCCAGATCGACACTCGCCACGAAGACGAGAGCGAAGATGGGAACGACCAAGGCAAATTCGATAGCAGCATTGCCCTTTGTGTCTTTCAACACAAAAAGCGGATGGCCAAGGCGAACGCGTGCTCGCAGCGCCATTATTCTCAGAAACGTCTTCATTGGACCAAGGCCACCTTTCGGGTTCCACTCAGTTGCGTACATTCGGACATCGCTTGGGAGCCGCCGGATAGCGAGATGCTCGTGCCGATCAGTTGCAGACAGCCGTTACCCGCGTCCCCGAGCTGACCACCACCGCCAAAATCGATCACGCCATTTGGAAAATAGAAGGCGCCCGAGATTTTCGCTCTGCCGCCGGAGGTGATCTCAGCGCCTGTCGTATTCTTGGAAGACTGCGGACCGATAACCGCCAATTCCGCATAGGGGCCGGATTTCGGGGCGTTGAGCGTGATGGCGTTGCCGCCGGTCAGGCAGAATGACTTTCCGCTACATTCCCAATCAGAAGGTGTTTCGGTGCCTGACAGGACGATGGTGACGTCCTTGCCGGAGACCGCGACGTTGTCGCTGCATGCGGAGCCGCCGGTATTCACCGAGAAGTACCCGTCAACGGTATAGGTACCAGCGCCAAGTCGTGCACCGCCTGCCAGATTGACGTTTCCGGATATGTCATGCTCGGCGCTTGCGGGGATGGTGATGCAGCTACCGCCACCACCGCCGTTCAGATCTCCGTTCAGGCGGAAAACACCCTTTCCGGTGCTGGCATCCGCCATGACCGTGATGGAGCCGCCATCAAGCCCGATGGCGTTGTCGCCGCTGGATTTCCCGATGGTGTAGCTGTTGGACGTACCGGCCCCGAGTTTGAGTGTGGCGCCTGCACCCGTGTAGAAACCTGCGTCAAACACGAAGGCGCTTGGTCCATCTATGGTGACTTTGCCCGAGGCACAGAGGCTATAGCGGGCATCACCACATTTCTCGCCTCCCATGCCGAAGTGGAACGAACCAGTTCCAAATGTCAGGTCCGCACCATAGACCCCCTTCTCGACGTTGAACGTGCCGTCACCGAATTCGAGCTTCGTGCCGAAGTCGTTCTGAATCCTGCCCGAGAAGTTATAGACTGTCGACTTGACCCCCGAGACGTTGAACTTCACCTGGAGGTTGCCGTGGACAAGCAACGAGCCGATGTTGATCTTGGAACCGCTGCAGGTCACATCCCACTTGTCCATCCAGTACTGATTGTAGTTGGCCGGATCGTAGCTGCATCCAATGGCCTGCAGGGCGGCGGCAGTGTCCGGGGGTGAGGTGCTGCCACCGAACTCGATGTCCTTGCCTTTGGTGACCGAAGCCTCAGTCGGCCAGGACGCCTTCCGAATTATGTCGAGGCGAGCATTGAGTTCCGCCACGCCCGCGTGATTTTCCAAGGGATCGGAGGTGTACTGCTTGGTGACGGGAGCTTCGCTGCCGTCGCCTTTCACAATGTTCGCTGTCCACGGACAGGGCTGCGAAGAACCCTCAAAGTAGGTGGCACTCTTGGCTGTGATCTTGGTACCACATGGTGCGATCAGATCGTTGTTAGAGGCCACGTAGCAATTTGGCGCGCCGACCTGGACACCACCGGAAAGCGTCACGCCTGTTCCCGATTTATCAAGCGCGATGATGCAGGCACTTTCCGCCGCGCCAAACGAAGAATAGGCCTCTGCTGCGACGTCAAGCTGAGGTTTCACCCCTAGAACCGGCGCCAGAAACAGCGTGTTCGTCGTCTTCACCTCAACGTATACCGCCTGGAGCTTTTCGTTTTTCGGTGACGCCGCAAGCGAGACGGAAACGTTCGCGGGATCGACGCCGTTGAGCTTCGCAACATTGAGCGCGGCAGACCTCATCCGATCCTGCGAGCTTGTTTCACTATAGGCGAGCGCGCCCGCGTAAGATGCCAGATCAGCAGTGCGCTGATTTTCGTCCCGGACCAGCAACCCGTATCCATACTCGACGGACAAAGCAGCAAAACCAATGATGACCGGCAGCAGTATTGCCGCCATGATCGCGATGCCGCCGTGCCGGTCGGCGCTCAAACGTAAAATAAGGTGGTGAATAATCTTCATGGTCAAAATTCTCTTTGGGAGCCATGGGCCAGTGCAAACCTGATGGCCGGGCGCCTTTGCTCTTCATATTTTTTGTCTGGCAAATGGCGACCCGGCTCCGTTCCACGAGGGACCCCAAAACAGGGTTCTCGCTCCAGCGATGGGACCGAAAAACGAAGTGCTCTGCGCTGTTCCTGGCTGCACTTCACCGCGAACGCGGACAGAGCCCGACGGAATGGACACCACTGAGCAATCGCTCAGTCCGCGTTCTCAGAACGCCTCCCAATCTCCGGTAGCGATTGCTGCATTGCCCTGACTGGCAAATGTTTCACGCAGTTTCGACCGAAGGTCGCGCGCCGGAGAGGACGCCGCGTGCACAGTGGCTTTCCCAACAGGGCGAGGACGCGCGATCGAACCTCGGCCGGTGTTGAAATCGCTGAGCATACCCGTGATACGGCTGACCTCCTGGACCAGAGCATGGCTTGCAGCAGTGGATTCTTCCACCATCGCGGCGTTCTGTTGCGTTCCCTGATCCATCGTGTTGACGGCAGTATTGATCTCCTGAAGAGCGGTCGCCTGCTCGCTGGATGCCCTGACGATCGCCCCGATGTGACGGTCGATCTCTTTCACTTCGCCGACGATCTCCGTCAGAGCTTCACCGGTCTGCCCGACCAGCGATACACCTTCCTTTACCTGCTCGCCGGAATTGTTGATCAGTTCCTTGATCTCCTTGGCGGCCTTGGCCGAGCGTTGCGCCAGTTCGCGGACTTCCTGGGCGACAACGGCAAAGCCCTTACCCGCATCGCCGGCCCTTGCGGCTTCGACACCCGCATTGAGCGCCAGGAGGTTGGTCTGGAAGGCGATCTCGTCGATCACCCCGATGATGCTGGAGATTTCCCGCGATGAGCTGTCGATCGCACCCATGGCGGAGACGGCCTGCTGAACAATCTGGCCGGACTTTTCGGCGCCTGCACGGGCCTTGGCAACAAGGTGCCCAGCCTCTTCCGCGCGTCGGCTCGAATCCTTGACAGTTGTCGTGATCTCCTCCAGCGCCGCCGCCGTCTCCTCGATCGAGGCGGCCTGTTGTTCGGTGCGCTTGGCGAGATCATCGGCGGCAGAGCGGATCTCCTGCGCGCCGGCGCTGATCTGGGTCGCGGCACCATCAATATGCTGGATCGTCGTCGACAGCTGTTCCAGTGCATTGTTGAAGTCGTCTCGCAGCACATGATAGGCCGCCGGTAGATCGTCATCGATCCGGTAGCTCACATCCTTGGCGGCGATTGCCGCCATCGCCTTGCCGAAACAGTTGCAGACGAGCTGACGCTCCGCGTCGATGGCTTCTGTCTGGGCCTTCTGCTTGGCGATCTCCGCCTCGTCGATATAGACGGATATCGCCAGGTCCATGTCCAGCATCACGGCCTTCACGAGACCGGCGAGTGCTTTGCCGAACTCTGCCGGCTTCATCGTCTTCTTCGAGAACATCCCGCCCTTCGGGAATATCTCTTCGACGGCGCTGTTGATCAGATGGTCGAGAATGATGGCGTATCCACCGATATACCATTGTGGCTCCAGGCCGATGCGGGCATGCACCGTGCCAATCGTCCGCACCTTGGCAACATAATCCTCGTTGAAGTTGCCGTCCGCGATATTGACCCAATGACCCATCTGTGCGCCCTTGGCGCGGGAAATGTGATCATCGGAGGAGAAGAAGCGGCTGGCTTCGGGGGTTATTCGCAGTTGCGTGTAGAATTTGTCGAGGCCATGTGGCAGTTCGCGTTCGACGAGGGCCTTCAGCGATCGGATCCCGGCGCGTCCTTCCTGATCGAGTTGCATGAAATCGAGACGACGCTCGACACTCTGACTTTTTGACTTTGAGACTACAGCTGCAGCACTCTGGACGGAGTTGCTGCAGGTATGCATGGCGGACTGGCTCGACATTCCCGACCTCGATTAAAATGGCTGAAACGGTGATCGGGCAGTGCCTCAATCACGTCGAAACCCGTCATCATGTCCGGCTTTGGCGCTCATCCGCCTTTCTCGACGACCCCAAATTTGGCCGACCTGGTTAATTTGGTGTTAACCGAAACCCATAGGTGCTTGACCCTTCACCCTTAGCTGCGCCCATGGGACATCGCGTGCGAATTTCGGATATTATCGGCCGATACTGTCGGGATGAAAAATGAGCGGTCATTCCGACGCGATCAATTGCTTGGCAGGCACACGACCGCCACCGCATGTGCTATGCTCGGCTCATCTACCTCCGCGGCCCGCTCTGGCACTCCGGCCGTTGCGAGTGATCAGCGCTCACTTCCCCTGATGAGCCTATTTCTTGCTTAGGACAGCATAAAGCTGCTCCTGAGCGCTTTCGACGGGTATGCGATCATCGTCGAAAAAGTTCGCAAGAACCGCGATAAATGCTTCGGACATCTGGGCGGGCATTGCCATGGATTGGGCGCTAACGTCGCTGTTCCTTGCGATCATTTCCAATCCAAGACGACCACAGCGATCAAGGTTACTCGGATCCACGTCTGTCCGTACGGGAAGTGATCCCTTGAGCCCGCTGAAAGCAACCTGATTGACCGGGTCCATGACCACGCGGGCAAAATCCCGCTGTGCTTTGATTGAAGCTTCGCGATTTGTAATCGGGAAGGCGAAGGCATCGACGACCATGAAGTAGGCGATTTCCGTACCCGGCACGAGGCTGCATTGGAAGTCCTTGTCCAAGACATAGCCTCTTGTCATCAGTTCTCCCTTGGCCCAATCACCCATGAACTGCATGCCGGCATCCCCGCTTCCCACCGCCGCAGCAGCATCCGCCCAGGTTTTGCCCACCCGCCGCTGCGCAGGCTCAGCATAGCTGGACAGTCGTCGCAACATCGAGAGCGCTTCAGCCATCCGGGGATCACGTATCATCGACGCGTCACCCCGGATTACGCGGGCATATCCTTGCGAACCCAGCTGCTGGTACATGATGTTATTGAATATGAGCGAGATCTCCCAGCGGCCGCCTCCCAGTGCGAGAGCAACATGCCCCTCCTGTTTTATCCTGTCGGCAGCGCCAATAATTTCCTCCCACGTCCTCGGCGCCGGAAGTCCCAGCCGATCAAAGAGGGCCTTGCTGGTCCACAGCCAGTTCTCGGCATGAATGTTCGTTGGTGCGAAGTAGATCTTCCCCTTGAAGCTTATCCGATCAACCACGGTCGCAGGTAGCACCTCACGCCAGCGGTCTGCCGCGGCAACCTCTTCCAGATCCAGGACGATTCCCATTTCCGGCAATTCCCGGGAACCTTCATTGGCGTTCCACTGCATGACCGCGGGTGCGTAGCCGCTGGCGACGCGATCACTCACTGTGCGTTGAACGGCAACCTTGTTTTCCATAGGAAGATCGATCCAACGGTTTCCCGCACGCGACCAAGCATCCCGAAACACGTCGAGCGCTCGTGCCTCACTCTTCGACACCCAATAATGGACGACATCGATGGCGCCGCGCTCGTCTGCCGAAACAGGACTGGAGGGCAGGCCAAATACCAGTGGCGCAAGAACCAGACCAAGATGCTTTGCTTTGTTTGAAAAGGTCATTTTGCATTTGCTCCGGAATGATGCGTCAATGTGCGCCCGCGGCGACCGGGTGGATTGTTTCGACAAACGGTACGAATTGGACCGCAGGAATGTGAGAGACCGCAATCTCAGCGGGCGCGGGTTTGCCGAACAGGTAGCCTTGACCCAGCTCGCAGCCGATCTCGAGAAGGAAGCGGCTTTGGGCATCCGTCTCGATACCCTCGGCGACGCATCGTTTTCCGAGATTGTTGGAGAGGTCCACGATTGCGCGGATGATTTGTGCCGACCGCGGATCCGTTTCGATGCCGGAAACGAAGCTACGATCGATTTTCAGTTCGTCGAAGGGGAAGTCCCGCAGATGGACCAAGGAAGCAAACCCAGTGCCAAAATCGTCGAGCGACACGGAAACGCCCTGTCGACGAAATCCCTCCACAGCGTTGAGAATCCGCTGGGAACCTCGGTTGAGGAATACATCTTCTGTGATCTCGACAGAAAAATCGCTCCATTCAAGGCGGTTTTCTCGGATTACCTTCGCAAAGATATCATAGCTTTCGTCCGTCAGGAGAAGCATCTCTGGCAGGTTGATGGCGACGGTGCCGGGCGCCAAGCCGGAACGCTTCCAGAAACGAAGGTCACGGCCAACAGTCGATATGACTGCCTTGGTCATACCCTTCATGAGTTGGGTGCCATCCATCAATGGCAGGAACCGACCGGGCGGCAGCAATCCGAAACATGGGTGCTGCCAGCGCACCAGCGCCTCAAACCCCACATGCTTGCCTGTGAGGAGGTCGACCTTTGGCTGATAGTGAACGACAAACTCCTGTCGGTCGGCTGCGGTGGCAAGTGCAGCCAAGAGCTGAGTGTCCTCGATCCGGTTGGCAAGTGCAGCTTCGTCGATGACGACGGCGGCACTACGTTCCCCCTTGGCGGCGTACAAAGCCACATCGGCCGCTTGCAGCAGACCGGTGCCATCATTTGCATGAAGAGGCGCGATAGCCCCACCAACGGATGCCGACGTCCGAAGAATTCGCCCCTCGAAGACGATATCTTCGGCAATGGCCTGCCTTATGCGCTCCGCAATAGAAATTAATAATGACGCATCCGTCACGCCAGGAAGAAGCATCGCGAATTCGTCTCCCCCAAGACGCACTGCCGTATCACCTGCACGCACAACCTGCCGAAGCGCCTCTGCGACATGCCGGAGGATCGCATCTCCGGCAGTATGACCGAAGCTGTCGTTGATACCCTTGAAGTGATCGAGATCGACCAGGAGTATTGAAAAACCCGGATCCTTGCGTCCGAGTTCAGAGACAAGATGCGTAAGAACGGTGTTGAACTGGGAGCGATTGCCAAGCCCCGTCAAACCATCCGTATGCGCAAGATGCTCCAGTTTGGACTGGTAGTCTACGGTCCGGAAATGCTCATTGCGCAGTTTCTGCAGCAGGGGGCGGAACACCAGCGTGGCTGTGACGAGGACGGTCATTGCGATGAGCGCAAGAAGACACACGCCCGCAAGTTTCGCGTTGTAGACACTGAGCGTGCTTCGTTCGTGAGTACGCTGACTGAGATCTGAAAATCCGCGCATCAACATGCTGTCGGATGCTGCCGCAAAATCTATCGCTCCCCAGAACGAATATCGATCCCGCCTCTCTTGCGTGCCGGCCGTTGCGATTTGCTCAGCTCGCCCAAGGAATTCCACTACAGACTTGCCCAAATCCTCTCTTGCGCGCTCAAACGCCTCGTCCTGGGGGAGTAGACGTTCAAGGTAGTTCCCCTTGATTTCTGCATGCATGGTTTCCAACCGGCTCGCCACGGAGCGGAGGTCCGTAATTGCCTGGAGGATGTCGTCACGCATCGCATCGACAATATATTCGGGCAGCTTGAGGTCAGCCGAAGCGCGCATCAGAGCACGGGTCTGGTTGGCGAGTTGTTGAAACCGTATGAACTGATTGCTGGTCAGAAAGCTGATGTTCTGCTGCAGCGAGTGGCGGTCCAGCGCCACCAGCACCGTCGCGCACGTAGCCCCGATCAACAACATCATAATGATGACCGTGTTAAGGTATTGCCGGCTGATCGACCGAATATACCGACCCATGGACTTGTTGTGTTCGCTTATGAGCTGTCCAGCAAACGGCATCTCATCAGCCCTCGCCGGCAAGTTCGGAGGCAGCACCCCGCCCGTTCGCGGCCCAGAGACCAAACTCCGTATGATCCAGCAATTGAATTCGAGGTGCGGCAGCGCCTTGCGATGCAGAAGCAGTTATCGCCATGCGGATCTCTTCGAGCTGTGCATAGACCTCCAGAATCTGGTCACGTACAGCCCGCAGCTCAGGGGATGAATGCTGTTGGAACCTGGTACTGGGAAAGGAAATGAGATTAGACATTTTGAGAGTATTCCCCTAAATCATGCAATTCGTTGGTCTTTCAGCGCCACCAGCATTGTGACATTCCATCTCCTTCCCGCACGCCTTCCAGTAGCGAATAGCCCTCACGGCATTTCGCAACGACGCTGTATTAGGAGAAATTGGGAACCGGCGGATCGTAAGGATGAGCTGACGCAGTAGTCTCGATGGCGGTGAAAGTTGATATCGACCAGGCACAGACCCCGGTCGTATCGAAATCCGACATCCTGCCAGCCCCGGCGTTCATCCGCCTTTCCGATAAAGCCCAGAATTGGGCTCAATTGTAAATTTGTGATTAATCAAATATTGGCCAGATGAAGGCGAACAAATAGGTTGCGGATTTCGGATATTCGGCACGCCACAGGGATATCCGGGAAGAAAGCGACCGTCGATGGAAACGGCGCCTATCTAAACGAACCGGCCGGGCAAGGTTGGAAAACCCTTCAAGGTCTCCGCCCGCCTCTTTCAATCGCGCTGGGCTTGGCTTTCCCGACCCCTGCGAATTGTCTCATTAGGCAATTCCCCGAAAGCCGCTTTGTAGAGAGCTGAAAAATGGCCCATGTGGACGAACCCGTAGCGTCTGGCCACAGCTGAGACCGTCAAGTCTCCCGAAACGAGAAAATCGCGCCGGACGGCTTCCAACCGCAATTGCCGCCAGTAGTCGGATGGGGTCGTGTCCTTGAACTGCTGGAATGCTGATTGCAGAGCGCGGATGCTCACACCAGCGGCTATTGCGAGGTCCGCCATCTCTAGCGACGTATCAAGGTGAGCCATCATGAAGTCTATCGCTCGCTTCACGTGGCGAGGCACAGCGGCCGCCGCCGGGTCTTTGAGCGCGCTGGAATAGGTGTGTGGCAACTGTTCCAGCATGCATACGAGCATTGACCGGAACAGAAGCTCCGTTGACCGGAGTGGCAAGGCTTCTTCTTTGTCGTTTGCAAACGTCGACCACAGCAAGCCTCCCAAGGACATGAGATATCCGTGCAAGGTCGTGTTGGCTTCGATCTCAATCGCGAAATCCACATCCCCCGTCACAGGCCGATCGAGTAACAAGCTCAGTTCCCGTTTGAGAGCGTTCTGGCTGAAGGTGACGCCGATATGCGAGCGTCCCGCATGCTTACGAACGAACTCCGTCTGCTGCAGTTTGCCGACCAGAATACTATCTGACTTGGAAACGAGATCGAGGCCGCGACAACGAACTTCCATTGCCCCCGCTATTGGAAGGTACAGAGCACACGAGTCGGGAGGGGCATCGAAACTTGCCTCGACGCCGATGCCACAATCCGTCCGCCAGATGTCAAAACTGCCGGCGGAAAACTGCAGGTTCTCCATGCTGACCTTTCCGGCCTTGGAGAGAGGGCGGAGTTTTACGCATTCACGGCTCTGAGGAAGCTGTTCCTGAAGTTCGTCGATGTCCATTTGCACGAACTTGAAACGAGACGTTTGAGGAGCCCGCACCATCAGTGCCCCCGGATGCGTGCGGATCGGGCAGGGAGCTTTTGGGTAAGTTCCGTACCGCTCCGCCCAGATTCTCGCCAGATTTCAGCCGAGGGATACCGAAGAATGGGAAGTTGCCCGTGGGCAACAGTATCCGCACAAGTCGGCTTTGCAAATTCGATGAACATTGTGGTACGTACCTCAGAATACTCAAAATGCGGTGTCGTGGAGGCGAGAGCTCGTCTCTTCCTACCCCAGATTTGGGTCGATTCGCTAATTTTCTGCTAAAATGAGGACGGGCTGCCGAGCAGATGTTGCCGAAACCACGATGGCTGCGCCGTTATATTTCACGTGAAGTTAGAGCAAAGACTCCTGCATCATATTAGATGCCGGCGAATTGCTTCGGCGATCGCATGAGCGCGGTTAGCCGCGCCCAGCTTCTTCGCCGCGCTCTTCAGGTAGCTGTTGACAGTTTCGGTTCGATACTCGGAAACCCCGGAAATTTCCTCGCTGGTCAAGCCAGTGCTGGCGAGCTGAAGGCAACGCAGCTCACCATCTGTAAGCCGCAAGGCATCAGCGGCAAAACGATCCATCAAAGGCTTTGAAATTGTCCGGTGCAACGGCTCCGCGATGAATACCAGGAACTCTCGTTCGCCTGGGGTAAACGCCCGCTCCGTCGTGAAGCAAACACCGCCATAAACAACACCACCCCTGGCGACGGGAATTTGCAGGCGCTTGCCGATCTCGTAAGAGCGATGCAGATAGGAAAGACGTTGGGCCGGCGGCGAAAGGTCAAATGCCTCTTCCTCTGTCATCGGTGTCGCCTGTGCAGTCGACCGAACAAGCAGGGGATCGGAGCGGTTCCACTGTTCCGAAAAGTATGTTTCGACATAGGCTGGCGGCATGTCGCTCTCGATCGAGCGCCCTCGCCCGATGTGGTATCCGTTCAGGTCAAGTCCACCGAAGGCGACGTGCCGGAACCCGACAGCCTTTCTCACATGTTCAAGCAGCTCGTTATCGCGCAGTTGTCGCTGAACTGGAACTTCCGAAAGGTTCTTGAAGCGGTCAAACCCCTCCCCGTGTGTATGCCCCATCACTGATCTCTCGCCGAATCCTGAAAACCACATTTTTGCGCTGAATGCTTAACGCAATATCAATCGTCAACAGGCAACTTCTGGCTGATATTTCAGCTTCGCTCTCAGATTGTCAGCCGGGTCTCGGCGATTACACAGGGTATATGCATGGCAACGGGCGTCTGGGAGCGGCTTGCGGGCAATCTGGCATTTGTCGTTTTGTGCTTCGCCATGTGGGCACATTTTTCGATCTGGTACCGTCGGCTAATCGTTCGGCACGACAAAGTTCTTTTTGGTGCGTTCGCGGGCTGCACTTCTATCGGCTCCATGTTGCTCGCAGTCCAATACCAGCCCGGAATCTATCTTGATCTTCGTTTTGTTCCGCTTGCGCTGACCGCTGCATTGGGCGGCCCCATATCTGCCATCGGTGCAGTAGTCCCAGCCGCTATCTTTCGCCTCTATCTTGCCGGAACGGCTACCCTTGACGGGATCGTGGCGATCCTGGTCGTGAGCTCGGTGGGAGCGGCGACCTATTTGCTGCCGCGCACAAAATTCTCAGCGGGACGCATCCTTCTATTTCTCAGCCTGGCCCTGGCGCTTGCGCTAACCCTGGTGCTCGCTATTCTTCCAAGCCTGTCGGAGGTCCAAGCGCTCTCGGCCATCGGGTTCCCACTCATCACGGCAAACTGTGTCGCTGCAATCCTGTGTGGCCTCATCATGCTCAAGACAGATCGGGTGCAGCTGGAGCGCCGAATTTTGGAAACGGCATTCTCGCAGTCCCCCGACTATCTGTACGTTAAAGACAGGGAGAGCAAATTCCTGACCGTGAACGACAATATGGCCCGGCTATTCCGTTTTCCCGCAGCTTCCGACATGATCGGGCTTTCCGACTTCAACCTGCGCACTCCTCCAGAAGCCGAGGAGCTGTATTTCCGCGAACAGCAGATCATGCGCACCGGCGAACCGCAGATAGACTTTCAGGAGCGGTTGAACGATCGCCACCTGCTTGCGTCGAAGGTCCCTCTTCGGGATAGTGAGGGGCACATCGTTGGCCTCGCAGGCGTCACCCGTGACATTGCCGAACGCGTGGAACTCGAAAGCGAGCTTCGCGAAAAGCGAAACCTGCTGACGCTTGCGATGCATGGCATGTCCGAGGGTTTCGCCATTTTCGACAAGAAGGGGTTCCTCGTCTTCTGCAATGAGCAATACCGGGACGCATTCCCGTTTTCACGCGATGCTCGAGTCGTCGGTGCGCATATCAGCGACATCTTACGCAGCGTAGCGGAAACGGGCGAGCGTATCGACATGCCCGACGTGGCTTCAGAGCAATGGATCGAGCTGGCGGCAGCAAGCCTTCCTGTCAACAAGGACGAAGAAATCCAGCTTCAGAACGGCGAGTGGCGCGCACTTAAGACCCGGCTCGCCCATGATGGCACGGCGATGGTGGTCGTGTCTGACATCACGGCGACGAAGCAGGCGGAAATCGCTCTCCAGGAATCGGCTAACCAGCTCAGAGCCCTTGCAGACACGGATGGACTGACCAATCTCACCAATCGCCGCGCTTTCGATCGGGCTTTTGCGGCCCAAACCGAACATTGTATCAGCAGGGGTATGCCGCTCAGTGTCCTGATGATCGATGTCGACCGCTTCAAAGCCTACAACGACACCTATGGCCATCTTGCTGGTGACGACTGCCTGCGCATCGTCGGAAGATGTCTAGACAAGTCCGTGAAGCGCGCAGGGGACCTCGTGGCGCGTTACGGCGGCGAGGAGTTCGTGGTTCTACTTCCAAACACGGACGAAAAAGGCGCTGCAATCGTTGCCGACGAATTTGCTCATCTCCTGGCCAAAGAGAACATCCCACATGCTGGGAGCGAGTTCGGGCGAGTGACCGCGAGTGTAGGAATCTCAACGGTCACGGGGAAAGGTCTGCACTTCGGCTCAGCACGCATCCTTTCGGAAGCCGATGACGCCCTCTATGAGGCGAAAGAGAACGGTCGCAATCAAGTGGTGGCGCGGACGCTATCGGACGGACAGACCGTGACAGTTAAGTAAGGACCGAAGGCATCATAATGGCGGCCTTTCGCTGTTGCCGCCAAGCCCAAACACAGCAGAATTGGGCGCGTCTGCAGCTCGTATTCCAATTGTGGGAGGGCTGACGCGACGATGCTAATTAGAGCTTAGCAACCCACGATCTTTCGCGATTCCAACAAGCTGCGGCACTGATTCAGCGCCCAGCTTGGCACGGGCTTTATCGAGGTAGTGCTGCACGGTCCTCGAATTGATGCCGGTCACAGCGGCAGTTTCGAGTGTGTTTTTTCCTTTCATCGCCCATGTCAGGCACAGCATCTCGCGTGGTGACAGCACCTGCTTCGGATTGACGGCGGTTTTGGCAGCAATCATCTTCAATCGATAATGAACCATCATCACCAATTGGACAGCTCTCTTCGAGTCGAATGCGGCCGGGACGTCCACGTCTCTTTCCGAGGATGCAAAGGTCAGCATCATCGACGCGCCGTAACCACCTTCAACAGGGATCGTCATGCCGCAGCGGATCCCGTGGTCGATCGCCTCGTCGCGAAATTTTCTGAGTGGTGAAGAACCGCGGGCCGGCCAATCCTCCGCAGTCCAGAAGAAAACGTCCCGTTTGCGCTTCGCTTCCGTCACCACCGGATCGATGCTGGAATAGTCAGCCGAGAGGTAAAGACCCTCCCAGGGTTTGGGATAGGAGTTGAATGTCCTGATCTGGGCGCCTTCTTTTTCGAGATAGGCAAACCGTTCGTATCCGCAGGAACGCGTGAACTGCCTGAGGGCGCCCTTGACCATGGCCTCGTCTTGCGCGACTTCCAGCATATCAACGAGCGAGCGAAATTCTCCGTCCACGAACGCTTCTCCTATGTTTTTGACCCGTAACGCGGTCCTTTATTTGCCAGCCGAGACGCTGGATGATGGGCATCGTCGTTTGGCAACAGGCGGACCTGCTAATCGCCAACTGACGATAGCTCCGCAACCGGCGGTGCTTGGTTGATGCAAAGCAGTCCCTCTTGCCGTGTACGTTAGCACTACCCATAAAGGGGGAGCTTTCAAGGCTCCCTGCCTCAAAAAGATGACAAATCAAGAAAAGTTTTTGCGGGCGAATGGAAACCGTGTTCTGACGCGAGTGCTATGTACTGAAGAGAACGCGATATAAGGCCCGGCCCGTTTGCCCACGCAAGGCCCCAAATCCTAAAACTGCCAGCGCTTTTCAAGCGGCAAGATCACTTGGCGTCGATACGCGCCCGCTCGGATCTGACGGCTTTGATGATACGCCAGTTAATTCCCGGCTCGCGTGGCATCTGGATATCGTCCATGTTGTCGAAATCCGAAAGCCGGGTGTAAAACGCACTTCGAAGGCGCGAGATAAACTGCTTCGGCAAAGCGGTGTTTTCGAGAAGGTCCGGGTCGTCATCCGGCAAATCGCCAAAATCCATTTCTGTCATCGCCTATCCTTTCCTGCGTTGAGCAGGACCATCCGGCACCATTTCTTCAGCCAGCGCAACTCGCAGATTTGCACCTCTTGCAGACTTGGCGTTTCCTTTAGTTTATGCGGTAAGCCGACGGAAAGATGATGTCCTGGTCGACGAGGACGTTGAACTTATAGCCGGGGCGTATCTGGATCGTCGGCTGTACATTCAGGTTCTTCGAGATTGTCTGCTCGGCGACGCGACCGAAGCTTTCAGCAAAATTCCGTCTGGCGGCATCGGACGCCGTATCCTGCGTCGCAAGCGTCGAACTCTCCGGCATGGACATGTCGATCCCGGTTCCGATCAGCGCGACGAGTGCTGCCGAACCCCAGGTGCGCCAGAGATGTCGATCGACTTTATCCTTGAACCCGCCATATCCCTCGGCATCCGTGCCCGCCATGCCGCCGATCTGCAGGGTCGATCCGTTCGGAAAGATGAGGTCGGTCCAGACGACGAGTACGCGCTCCTGGCCAAACGACACCTTGGAATCGTAGCGGCCGAATAGTTTGGACCCCTGCGGGATCAGGAGCCGATAGCCGGTGGCGCTGTCAAAAACGTTCTGGCTGACCTGAGCGGTGATTCTGCCCGGAAGATCGGAGTTGAGCCCGGTGATCAACGTGGCCGGAATAACCGAGCCGCGCTTCAGCTCATAGGGCGAGATCTGCGGTACGACCCGGTTCGGCAGATAGCCGAGATCCTTGATGTCCTGATTGAAAAAATCCTGCTTCGAAGTCTGGGTGTTCGGATCGACGTTCTGTCCCATCAGCCCTGATTTGACAGCGGAGGCGTAGAGGTCGGAGGCATTGTTGGCTGTCGCAGTTGTCGTCTGCCGGCCCGTGTCTCTGGAATTGTTGGCGACTTTTTCGACATCGGAAATATCCACCTTCAATGGCGAGTCCAAAGCCGTTGCCCGCGCCTGAAGGCGGGCCATACGCTGGCGCTGCGCCTCGCGGATATATTGTTCGTCCTGCTCCCGTTTCAGGCGGGCTTTCCATTCCTCTTCGGATTCGAGCCTTGGCCGCCGTTCTTGCCTTTCCGCGGACTGGCGGTCGA
Source organism: Rhizobium sp. 16-449-1b (assembly GCF_017741935.1). GTDB lineage: Bacteria > Pseudomonadota > Alphaproteobacteria > Rhizobiales > Rhizobiaceae > Rhizobium. The sequence continues at coordinate 181,303 of NZ_JAGHMH010000026.1, forward strand.
CAACAGATGTTTCCTTCTCGACCTTCTGTTCGACGGCGGGCGTTGGCTGAAACGCTTCGCGCTCAACCGGCTCGCCGATGATGCCGTCGGTAACGCCGCGTTTGAGTTGGTCTCCAAAATTGGTTGCGGGAGCATTCGAGGCGCTCTCGATATCATTGTTCCGATTGAATGCCAGCCCGCGCCACGACAGCCCGACCACGACCACCCCGACGAACAACGCGATGATGATGATGGCGATGATGATCGGCAGCCGATTGAGACGGCGCATACCCTTCTGATCGTCGGCTTGGTTGGAGGCGCCAAGCTGGAGAGACTGGACCATGTTCGCCTCCCCTCAGTTGCGTTGCATGATGGAAAGCGGGCTTGCCGGCGTGGCGCCGGCCGCCGTGGCCGTGTAGGCCCGACCAAGGGCGACGGACGGCGTCGAGAGCCGTGCGAGCACCTGACCGTCGACGCCGTCGACCGAATAGGCGATCTCGACCGGTTTCACGTCTTTGCCAACCTTGCTGTCGGTGATGACCGTATAGCCCCAGCCCTTCAGTGCAGCCTCGAGCGCCGTCGCGAAATCGGACGAGTCCTTATCCATCTTGAGCGTTGTTGTGCTTGCTGGACCGATCTGCTCGGCAAGCCGGCTCGCCATGTCGCCGGCAATGGCGCTTGCGGCAGGGCCGGTGACGGCGACCGGGGTGGAACTGGTGGTCAATCCGTCCTCGGCCGTCTGGCAGCCTGAGAGCAGGGTGGCGATGATCATGATGACGAGAAGCTTGCGCATGGTCAGCCTCCCCGCCGAATGGTGATTTTCTGCTGGCGCCAGCCGACGCCGGAGACGAGGATCGCCTTGTCGACCGCATAGTCGACGATCATCATGTCACGCTGCATCCGATAGTTGACGATACGGTTCTGGCCGCCTGAGACGACGAAGAGCACGGGCGCATCCTGGCTCGATACTGATTTCGAAAATTGAATGTAGGTTTTCACACCATCGGAATAGACCCGTTTCGGTTTCCAGGGTGCCGAGCCACTCACCGAATATGAGAAGTTCAATTTGTCGGGCGCCGTGCCGGGAATGCCGCCGGTCTCGAGCCGGGAATTGATATCGGCGAGCTTGGTCGAGACGTCCTCCGGATATTCGAAGCCGACGCGGGCCATGTATTGGCTCGGATGGGACTTGAGCTGGACGTGATAGGTGCGCCGCGATGTGGTGACCACCATCGAGGTAACGAGTCCCGGTTCCGACGGCTTGACGATCAAATGGATCGCCTGCCCGCCCGTGGCGCCGGAAGTCGCCGGTTCGACCTTCCAACGAACCGTGTCACCGACAAGCACATCGCGGACGATCTCGCCGCCTTGCAATTCGATATCGCAGACTTGAAGCGGCGAGCAGACGACCGACGGCTGGGTTTCTCCGAACAGGAAAATGACCTTGCCGTCCGGACCGGTCGTCACCAGCCCTGACGTCCCGCGCCATTTCCTGGATATGTTGGTGCCCTTCACCTCGTTGTTTGTCATGCTCTGCGCTTCAGCGCCGCTCGCGAGGACGAGCGTGGCCAGGCAGCCGGCGGCTGCGATCAATCCTGTTCTGTGCATTGAGAAATCCCTTGCCCTTAAAGCTGCGCTGTCCAGTCGAAATCCCGGACATAGAGACCGATCGGGTTGAGACGGATGGTCGCCTCGTCCTGCGGTGCGGTGAGCGTGACCGTCGCGATGCCGCGGAAGCGCCGCGTGCCGATTTCCTTGCCCTTGCGGTCGCGTTCGTATTCGGTCCAGTCGATTTGATAGGTCTGGTTCGAGAGCGCCACGATGTTGTTGACCTCAATGGCAACGGTCGACGACTTCGCTTTCTCGAACGGCGAGTTGCTCCGGAACCAGTCATTGATCTTCTGCGTCGACGGATCTGAGGTCCGAAGCAGCGCATAGGTCCGATCGATACATTGCTTCTGCACCACGGCATCCGGCGTAATGCTGCGGAAGCTGGTCACGAAGTTGCCGAGCGTGGCGCGCACCACCCGGACATCCGCATATTCGATCTGTTCGGGGAAGCCTGATGTCACCGAGGTTCCAAGCTTGTCGACCTGGACAATATAGGGCACCAGCTTGACCTGAGTGCTCAAGTACATCGAATAGCCGAAACCGATCACCGCCATGGTGAGACCTAGAATGCCGACGATGCGCCACGCGGCTGCAGCCTGCACATAAGAGCCGTATCGTTCGCTCCATTCCTGGCGCGCGGCAAGATAGGGGTTTTCGGGGGCGCGGTTCGCTGCCATCGGTCCTTCACTTTCTGATTGCGATTAGTCTTTGCGTTCGGGAGATGGCTTTGGTCCGCTGAGACCGCTGCGACTTTGGTCCAGCTTGGCGTTGGCGAGCCCGAGGATCGATCCTGCATAGGCGCCAGGAGAACCGATGGCCTTTTCCTTGGCCGCAGAGCCCGCAGCCTTGCCAGCGGACCCGATCCCTGCGCCGAAACCTCGGAGGGAGGCACCCGCGACGGATGAACCAGCGGCCCGGGCAGCCTGACTTGCCGCAAAGCCGGCCCCTGCTGCACCCGCTGCGAGAAAGCCGGCCCCGGTCGCGAAGGACGCCGCCTGGCCGCCATGGCGGATTGCTTCCATACCGCCCGAGACGGAGGCGCCCTGCACCACGCCTTGAATGATATTCGGCACATACATGGCAATGATAAAGACCACGACGGAAATGCCGGCGATCGCCAAGGTCGTGACGAACTGGTCCGAGGAGGCGGTTGGCGCATTCGCAAGACCCAGTAGGACCTCGGATCCAATCTTTGCGATCATCACCAATGCCATCAATTTCATGCCGACGCCGAAGGCGTAGACGAGATAGCGGATGGCGAAGTCTTTCGTGTACGACGACCCACCAAGCCCGAGCATGATCATGCCGGCGAGCAGGCCGACATACATCTCGACCATGACCGAGACGAAAATTGCTGCGACCAGCGAGAAGCAGATGACGACGACACCCATCGCCAACACGGCCGCAATCGCCAGCGCATTGTCCTCGAACACGCCAAATTGCGCTTGCTGCGACATTTGCGAGGCAACCCGGATACCAGCGTCGAACACTTCAGCAGGCGACGCCGATCCGCCGCCTGCTCCAATCTGAAAGAGGCTGTCGACGACTGCTCGGGCAAAGGTCGGCCCTTGTGTGAGAACGAAGGCGAAAAAGCCAATGAACATGATCCGCCGCACAAGCTCCGCGAACCAGCTGTCGAGCGATGCCGCCTGCAGCGCCAGCCAGACGGCGGCAATTCCCACTTCGATGGTCGCCAGGATCCAGAACAACGATTTCGCCGCATCCATGATGGTGGTTTCCCACCCTTTCGCGGCGGTCGAGACCTGATTTTCGAGTTCGGTCAGAACTTGTCCTTGTTGCGCGAAGGCTGGAACTGCACAGACGAGGCACAGGAGACCCGCGATCAGGAATGACCGTTCAAGACTAGATTTCACCATCTTGGACGCATCTCCTGGCCACCCTTGATCGGCGGCAGTTCTTTGTTCGAGCCGAAGAACTCTTCCCTGACGGCGCGTCGTTCCTCAGTGAGCGACGGTTTCGTGGTGTCTCTGGATTTGACGATCAGCACAGTCGCCGCAGATGAAACAGCGGCAACAACCACAAGGAGGGCAATGACGACGGCGCGGTTCACCAGCGGGGCTCCATCTTCTGACCTTCCGGAATGCTCTTGATCTCGGCGTTGAAGAATTTTTCCCGCCGGGCCTGCGCGAGATCCTTGTCGGTTTGTTCGGTCTGAAGCCATGTTCCCATCATGGTCATTTGCTGGGAGACGAGGCCGCGGAGCTTCTGCATCTGCGCGACCTGTTGCGCCGCGATCTCGTGCCCGACTTGCAGGGCCTTCATCTGTCCATCGGCGGTCTCGGACATCGATCGCAGCGAGGACATCGTGCCTTCTTCGCTATCGAACTGGTCGGCCGTCAGGCTCGCCGCCTTCAGTGTGCTGGCGATCGTATCCCGGTTCGTGTCCGACCACGTCTGGTAGCTCGACGAAAAACTTGTCGCGTCGGGCAGGTTGGTCCTGAGGCTCGAATAGCTCTGAAAGCGCTGCTGCAGCACATCATCGGCATTTCCCATCGAAAACGAAATGCTCTGGCCCTGGTCGACGATGCTGCGGAGCTGATTGAGGTCGCTTTCGACCTGCCCCCACATATGCGACGGAAGGGTCGCGGTATTCTGCAGCAGGTTCTGGTAGATATTGAGCTGCGTTTCGATCTGTTGCGCGAGCTGGCTGATCTGGGTGAGCTGGTTCTGGATTTGCTCGCCGGATTTCCCAACCAACCCGACCAGTTCGCCATTGTTAAGGACCTGCGTCCACTCGGTCGCTGCACCTGTAGCAGTGCCCGCCACCGCAAGGTCCACAGTGCCAATTGTCAATGCGACGGCCGCCACGCCGGCGAGCAATTTATCCGAAGTTGAGCAGCGATGTGGCATCGTGAACTCCTCTCATCTGAAGCCAGTGGATCGGCCAGTCGCGGCCGTGTTCGGAACTGAGCGCGCGGATGCGCTTGAGGTCTTCCTTGCCCGACGCGCCGACGAAGCTGAGTGCGACCGGGCCGAGCGCCATATCGAACAGCCGTCGGCCTTCAGGGGTGACCACGTAATATTCGCGCTTGGGAATGGCGTTCGAAACGATCTCGATCTGCCGCTCGTTGAACCCGATCCGCTGATAGAATTCGCGTGTTCCCGGCTCCCGTGCAGCGCCGTTCGGCAGGCAGATCTTCGTTGGGCAGGACTCCTTCAAGACGTCGATGATCCCAGAGCGCTCTGCATCCGAAATGGACTGCGTGGCAAGCACGACAGCACAGTTGGCCTTGCGCAGCACCTTCAACCACTCGCGGATCTTGCTCCGGAAAACCGGATGACCGAGCATCAGCCAGGCTTCATCCAACACGATCAAGCTGGGAGAACCGTCAAGACGCTTTTCGATCCGCCTGAACAGATACGTCAGCACGGGTACGAGATTGCGCTCGCCCATATTCATGAGCTGTTCGATCTCGAAGGTCTGGAAGGCCCCAAGCGACAGGCCGTCCTGTTCCGCGTCGAGAAGCTGGCCCATCGGACCGTCGACCGTGTAGTGATGAAGCGCGTCCTTGATCTCGCGCATCTGCACGCCGCTGACGAAGTCCGATAGGGATCGTCCGGCAGCGCTGGCCATCAGTCCGACCTGCCGCGAGATCGCGTTGCGGTGATCTGGGGTGATGGCAACGCCCTGCAGGGCGACCAGCATTTCGATCCATTCGGTTGCCCAGGCGCGATCAGCATCGCTCGCGAGGTCCGATAGTGGGCAGAAGGCCAGCGCCTTTGCCTCTTCTTGGGCGTCACCACCGATCTCATAATGATCGCCGCCGGCGGCGAGCGTCAGCGGCAGGAGCGAATTACCCTTGTCGAAGGCGAAGATCTGGGCGTGTTCGTAGCGCCGGAATTGCGCTGCGATCAGAGCAAGAAGCGTGGATTTGCCGGAGCCAGTTGGCCCGAAAATCAGCGTGTGACCGACGTCGTCCACATGGAGGTTCAGCCGGAACGGTGTCGAGCCGCTCGCCACCTGCATCAGCGGCGGCGAATTCGGCGGGTAGAATGGGCAAGGCGCCACCGGACTGCCCGACCAGACTGAGTTCAGCGGAACGAGATCCGAGAGATTGCTGGTGTTGATCAGCGGCTCGCGGATGTTGCAGTACCAGTTACCCGGCAGGCTGCCGAGATAGGCATCAGTAGCGTTGAGCGTTTCGATCCGCGCGCCAAATCCTTCTGCTTGGACCAGCCGGCGGATCGCCTCCGCCTTCTCCTGCAGCGCTTCGCGATCCTGATCGAAGAGAACGATGACCGGCGTATAGTAACCATAGGCCACCAACTGCGACGACGCTTGCGCGATGGCATCCTCGGTCTCGGCTACCATCGTCATGGCGTCCTGATCGACCGAACGGCTTTGCGTCTGGAACAACTGGTCGAAGAACGGCCGTACCTTCTGCTGCCATTTCTTGCGGGTGCGTTCCAGTTTCTGCCGTGCCTCTTCCGCATCGAGGAAGATGAAGCGCGATGACCAGCGATAGGTGAGCGGCATCAGGTCCAGGCTGTTCAGGATCCCCGGCCAGCTCTCGCCCGGCAGGCCGTCGATCGCGATGACGCCGAGAAAGCGATTTTCGACCTTTGGGGTCAGTCCATGCTCGAGCTCGGCCGTCGCAATCCAGTCGAGATACATGGGCGCATCCGGCAACCGGATCGGATGGTTTTCGCCGGTGACGCAGAAGCGAACGAATTGCAGCAGCTCGTCATAGCGGGCGAGCCGCTCCCCTCCCCTCTCGGCAACCTCGCGTGTCTCCATGCGCCGGATCGAAAGGGTGTTGGCAAAATACTGCTCGATCTCGCGGATCGCGTTCTTGAAGATGAAGAGCACCGTATCGGCGTAGGTCTTCTTGCGGCTTTCCTCGTCCGAATAGATGTATTTGCTGAGTGCTGTCTTTTTGGACTCGAGCGGCCGATAGGTGAGGACGAGCGCGTGCTTGCTCTCGAAATGCCCCTGCTCGCGCCCGAAATGCGCCCGCCGTTCGACGTCGATCGCGCGCGTGACGGCGTCGGGAAAGTGGCAGCGATCATCCGACGGATAGTCGAATGTCGGGATGCGAACCGCCTCAACCTGGATCACCCAGCCACTTCCGAGCCGCGACAGGATCGTATTGATCTGCCGGGACAGGTCGTTGCGCTCAAGATCCGTGGCGCTTTCGGAGTCCGGGCCGGCAAAGTACCAGCCGGCCATCAAGCTCCCGTCTTTCAACAGAAGCACGCCATTATCGACGAGACCGGCATAGGGGACGAGATCCGCAAAGGATGGGCCGGTGGCCCGGAAGCGTTTGAGGGCGACCATGTCTTGCCCTCAATACCGGCGCCAGGGCGAAGAGGTCGCCTTGTAGTAATGCTTGTACGAGACATGGCGGACATAGACCTGTCGCATCAGCGGGTCCGCCTTTGCCATCATCCTCAGAAGCCCGACGACGACGATCCAGACGGCGACGCCGAAGAGCGCGGAATAGATCGTCAGCACCACGAAGATGAGGATGACGGCGGCAAGACCGGTGATCAGCACCAGTTCCCGGTCCGCGCCCATCAGCAGGTTCGGACGCGAAAGCGCGCGATGAATGCGGTTGCGTTGAAGGCCGGACAGGGACTCAGCCATGAGCCCCCTCCCCTTCTCCACGTTGATCGATCGCTGTAGCTTGCGCGTCGGGCAGTCCGATCGAGGCGCCGGTTGCGCCGAACAGGCCGACGATGCTGGTTGCTCCGAGGAGAATGCCCGCGACGAGGACGACATAGACGAGCCGGCGCGCGAAATCGTTCAGTTCGCCGCCAAAGATCAGCATGCCGCCGGCGATCGCGACGGCCGCAAGAGCGATGGCGCCGGCGACCGGTCCGGTGATCGACTCCTGGATCTGCTGCAGTGGCCCTTCCCAAGGGAGCCCGCCACCGCCGGAGCTGGCAAGCGCCGGCGCGACCGATGCGAGAACCATAGGCGCAGCAAGAAGTGCCACGGCGATGACGGCATTGCTACGCGACATGGCGCGCCTCCTGTTCTTCCGTAAGCTGGTCGGATTCGATTTCGTATTGGCCGCCCGCGAAGCGCTCGACATGGATGACGTCGCGAACGCGCCGCCCACGCGGCGTCCGCTGGATCGAGACCACGAGATCGACGGCTTCCCCGATCACCTCGTGCATCGGCTGCTGGCTGGCCTCGGCGGTCAGTTGCTCGAGGCGGCGAAGTGCCGACATTGCGGTGTTGGAATGGATTGTGGCCACCCCTCCGGGATGACCGGTATTCCACGCCTTCAACAATGTGAGCGCAGCGCCGTCACGAACCTCGCCGACCACGATCCGGTCCGGGCGCAGCCGCATGGTGCTCTTCAAGAGCCGCGCCATGTCGACGGTATCGCTGGTGTGGAGAAGAACGGCGTTATCGGCGGCGCACTGAATCTCGGCGGTGTCTTCCAGGATGACGAGGCGATCTTCCGGGGCCGACTTGACGATTTCGTCGATGACGGCATTTGCGAGCGTCGTCTTGCCCGACCCGGTGCCTCCGGAGATGATGATGTTGAGCCGCGACGAAATCGCGCTGCGGATGGTCGAGGCCTGGTGTTCGGTCATCACGCCGGAGCGGACATAGTCGTCGAGCGGGATCAGACGCGACGCACGCCTGCGAATGGAGAAAGCCGGCTTGGCGACGACCGGAGGCAAGAGCCCTTCGAAGCGGTGGCCGCCGATTGGCAGCTCGCCGGAGATGATTGGCTGTTCCGTGTCGACCTCTGACTGAAGCGCGTGCGCCACTGTGCCAATGACCATCTCCGCGGCAGCGGATGACATCTCGCCAGCGGGCGCAACGCCGTGACCGAGACGTTCGATGAACAGCTTTCCGTCCGGATTGAGCAT
>NZ_JAGHMH010000015.1 GCF_017741935.1 Rhizobium sp. 16-449-1b
GAACCACCAGGCCAAAGCGGCTTAAATTAACCAGCTACCCGAGCCGGAAACTCCATTCTTCCAAAGCCCAAAAGGTCTCAAATCATTCGACGACGGACAATCTTTGGTGGCAGGGGCGATTGTCACAACCGGCGTGCCGTCGGGAACAGAGATCTTCTTCTCTTTACCTTGATACGAGACGGTCACGGTACGACCGTCGACACCCTTTACAGCATCCGCGACCGTTGCGTTGGTCATAGAACTGTTGGGCTTCAAGTCCCAGCCATAGCTGCCTTCACCGGTACCTTTCATCGCCGGGGGGAATATGAGGACCTCGAGTGCGCCGTCACCACCTTCTTTCTTAGGCAAGGAGGCGATGCCCACGAAGTCTCCTGGCTTGATGTCGGTAACCGATGCCTTCGCCACTGCCGCCACGTTCCAGCCGTCCGCAAGCGCAACGTCGATGTCTTCTCCCTCTCGCGACTTCACCTTGAGGTTCGCCCCATTAAAACTAATGATATAGCCGCGAATTCGGACCTGATCGCTTTTCTGGCTCGCGGCGGAGGCCGGAACTGTCGTGGAAACGAGAGCGGGGGCGCCAGCAATGCTTGCCAGGATAAGTGCCGGGAGAATGTTCCGTATCATGATGTAATCCTTTACCTACTAGTCGGTTGACCTGCTGTACCAGTTCGCTCGCAGGACGGTCTGTCTTTGCAAGCGCATTGGGTGACACACTGAACAAGGGGCTATATCGGTGGTTGGACCGCAGCCACTTATCGGCCAGCAGCTCGACGTGAGCGACTGTTGCATCTTAGGCCTAATTCGTCGTATCCCGGATTTGGTTACATCGTCCGTGCGAAAATTTATTTTGATGACAGCGAAACCAAAAACCCGGCCAAACGAATGAGCTTCTGACGTGGCGAGTTTTACGGAACAGGACCTGAAAGCTTTGATGCTTTTGTCTCTTGATGGGGATGAGGATGCCTACCGGCGCCTCCTCCACACCATTCAGGCGATGTTGAGAAGCTACTACGTCCGACGAATTAATACCGTCGCAGACGTCGACGACCTCATTCAGGAAACGCTCATGGCTGTACACCAACGCAGGATGACATACGACCGCAACCTTCCTTTTACAGTGTGGCTGTTCGCGGTTGCTAGGCATAAACTTGTCGACCACTTCCGCAGATCGAAAGTGCGAAATCACGTAGGAATTGAATTCCTGGACGACATTGCAGACCAATTCACCTTCGATGCAGTCACGGCGAACATGGACGTAGCAAGGCTACTTGATAGCCTCTCGCCTCTTCAAAGAGACATGGTACGACAGGTGAGGATTGAAGGGCACTCCGTAGCCGAGGCAGCCGCGAGCGGCGGCCGTAGCGAGGCTGTCGTAAAGGTGAGCGTTCACCGGGGGCTCAAGGCCCTGGCTTCGAAGTTCAAAGGACAATCACAGTGACCGATAATTTGATTGATGCACTCGTGAAAGATCTCAGAGCTGTCCACCCCTCTGAAATCAAACGCAAGCTCTTGCTAGCGCTCGCAGTTGGCTTCCTGGTCTCAGCGATTAGCTTCATGATTGTGCGTGGATTTCGTCCCGATTTGGTTAGCATAATTCAGCTTCGTATCTTTTGGCTGAAGTCGGCATTTCCGTTTGTTCTCTCAGCTATCGGTACACATGCCCTACTGATAGTTGCTCGGCCTGGCGGTGTACCCCTCCGTGCGGTCTGGTACGCAATTGCAGCCTACCTTGTTTTAGTGGCGCTGGCGTTGCTCCAGCTGAAGGCTTCCGCCGTCTCAGAATGGTCCGGGCTCATGCTCGGCAGATCCTGGTGGATTTGCCCTATGTTGATCGTATGCGTGTCGGCGCCGGTCTTCGCAGCGATAGTTTTCTTCCTAAGGCAAGCCGCACCGACCGACCTCCGTCTGAGCGGCTTTGTGGCCGGCTCGACATCGGGCGCCATCGGGGCCTGGATATATTCCTGGGGTTGCCTTGAAGACGGCCTTGCATTCATGGCCATGTGGTACCTTCTGGGAATTCTTGCGTGTGGCGCCCTGGGTGCGTTGTCTGGCCCAAGGTTGCTTCGCTGGTAAGCTGACCCCTCACTGACGGCGGGCACGTTTACAGCATTTCGTTTTTCGGCCTCGCTTGCAGGTGTACGAAGACCGGCGGTCCTTGGACTGCCGAAAGCTCGATGGATAACGAACTCCGATCCGTCGGAGCCCAGCGAAGCGCGTATTCGATGGCCCCTCAAGACGTAAGCCGCCCACCTGCGCTAAGCATATGGGCGGCTAGAATGACGACGCGAGCTCGCCTTACGCCATCAGTGGTTGCAGCTTGTTGATGCTGGTCTTGGCGTCACCGTAGAACATCCGCGTGTTCTCCTTATAGAAAAGCGGATTCTCGATGCCCGAATAGCCCGTGCCTTGGCCGCGCTTGGAGACAAACACCTGCTTGGCCTTCCAAACCTGCAGCACTGGCATACCTGCAATCGGAGAATTCGGATCTTCCTCAGCGGCTGGATTGACGATGTCATTCGAGCCGATGACAATGACGACATCCGTGTTCGGAAAGTCGTCGTTGATCTCGTCCATTTCCATCACGATGTCATATGGGACCTTGGCTTCGGCGAGCAACACATTCATGTGACCGGGCAATCGGCCAGCGACCGGATGGATGGCAAACCGCACGCTCTTACCCGCGGCTCTTAATTTCCGGGTCAGTTCGGAGACTGCTTGCTGTGCCTGGGCAACTGCCATGCCATACCCGGGCACGATTATGACGCTGTCCGCGTCGTTCAGCGCGGTGGCCACACCTTCGGCATCGATGGCAATCTGTTCGCCCTCGATTTCCATTGCAGGACCCGTGGTGGCGCCAAAGCCGCCGAGAATGACCGAGACAAAGGAGCGGTTCATCGCCTTGCACATGATGTAGGACAAGATCGCGCCGGAGGAGCCGACGAGTGCTCCAGTGACAATCAGCAGATCATTGCTGAGCGTGAAGCCAATCGCGGCGGCTGCCCAGCCAGAATAGCTGTTGAGCATTGAAACCACCACCGGCATATCGGCGCCGCCAATACCCATGATCAAGTGATAGCCGATAAAGAAGGCGAGCAATGTCATCAGCACCAGCGTCCAGATGGGGGCGTCATTGAAGAACATTACCAGCAGAATAAGAGAGCCAATCGCGGCGCCCGCATTAAGCAAATGGCCGCCGGGTAGCTTCTTGGCCTTGCCGTCCACTTTGCCTGCGAGTTTGCCAAACGCAATCACGGAACCGGTGAAGGTAACCGCGCCGATGAACACTCCGAGGAAGATTTCGACCTTGAGAATCGCGATTTCCACCAGATCCTTTTGCGCCAGCTTTGCGGCAAAGCCAGCAAGTGCGGAGAGATCTCCTCCAGACGCCTTTAGAGCCGTAACCGTGCCAAGCTCGAGTTCCGCATTGAAGCCGATAAACACTGCCGCCAGGCCGACGAAAGAGTGAAGTGCCGCGACAAGCTGCGGCATCTCGGTCATTTGCACGCGTGCCGCTACATAGTAGCCTATGGCCGAACCGCCAGCGATCATCACAAGAATGATGAAGCCATGGCCCACGCCGGGCCCGAAGACGGTGGCAATGACCGCGAGCGCCATGCCCGCTATCCCGTACCACACCGCACGCTTGGCACTTTCCTGACCCGACAGCCCGCCCAAAGAAAGGATGAAGAGGATGGCGGCAGCAATGTATGCCGCAGAGACAATACCGATAGTCATTGGATTTTCCTTACCCGCTCACGATCTCTGGAACATGGCGAGCATGCGCCTAGTCACGAGGAAACCACCAACAATGTTGATTGTAGCGATCAGCACCGACAAAGCCGCGAGCGTCACCACTAGCCAGTTGCCAGAGCCGACTTGCAACAATGCGCCGAGGATAACGATGCCGGAAATGGCATTCGTCACTGCCATCAGGGGCGTATGCAGCGAGTGGCTAACGTTCCAGATCACCGAAAAGCCGATGAAGCAGGCAAGAACGAAGACAACGAAATGGTTCATGAAACTCTCCGGCGCATACGCACCGACGAGCAACAAGAGTAAGGTGGAGATCGCAAGCAGACCGAACTGATTGCGAGTCGCGGCCTTGAAGTCAGCTGTTTCCTTGGCGCGTTTCTCCTCCGGGGTCTGCTCCTTGGCCTTGCTCTTTGGTTTCTGAGCAGCGATCGCTTGGATCTTGGGCGGCGGTGGAGGAAATGTGACGGCGCTCTCGAATGCTACCGTGGCGCCACGGATAACGTCGTCTTCCATGTTGTGGACGAGCTTGCCATCCTTGGCAGGCGTTAGGTCCGCCATTATATGGCGGATATTCGTCGCATACAGCGTGGAAGATTGCGCGGCCATGCGGCTCGGAAAATCGGTGTAGCCGATGACGATGACACCATTATCGGAGACGATCTTCTGGTCGGCGACGGTGAGGTCGCAGTTGCCGCCGCGTTCGGCTGCGAGGTCGATAATGACCGAGCCCGGCTTCATAAGCGCCACCATGTCGGCAAGCCACAACTTTGGCGCATCGCGGCCAGGGATCAGCGCTGTGGTGATGACGATATCGATCTCGGGCGCCAGCTCGCGGAACTTCTCCAGCTGCTTTTCGCGAAACTCCGGAGACGACGGGGCTGCATAGCCACCGGTGGCGGCGCCGTCCTGCTGGCTCTCCTTGAAATCCAGGAAGACGAATTCGGCGCCCATGGATTCGATCTGTTCGGCGACTTCGGGGCGAACGTCGAAGGCATAGGTGATGGCGCCGAGCGAGGTCGCGGTGCCGATGGCGGCAAGACCAGCAACGCCGGCGCCGATGACGAGCACCTTGGCAGGCGGAACTTTGCCGGCAGCCGTAATCTGTCCCGTAAAAAACCGACCGAAGTTGTTGCCGGCTTCGATCACGGCGCGATAGCCAGCGATGTTGGCCATCGACGACAGCGCGTCCATTTTCTGGGCTCGGCTGATGCGTGGCACCATATCCATGGCGATTACACTGGCACCCGTCGCCGCGGCCTGGTCCAACAATGCGGAATTTTGTGCCGGATAGAAGAACGATATCACCGTTTTATCAGCAGATAGGAGAGCAACCTCCTCCGCTTCGGGCGGCCGCACCTTAGCGATGACGTCGGCGGCTCTATACAATGCATCGCGGCTCTCGACTACTGTAACGCCCGCTGATCTATAGGCCTCATCCGAGAAGCCAGCCGCTCTTCCAGCGCCGGTTTCGATAAGGCATTCGTAGCCAATTCTTTGCAATTGGATCGCGCTGTCTGGTGTCATCGCCACACGCGCCTCTCCTGCAAACCCCTCCCGGGGAGTTGCTATCTTCATCTTCATGCTCCCATTGAGTTCGTCAGTCGGCAGTCCAGCCGCCGTCGACCATAAGTGCGGACCCCGTAATCATTGCCGCGGCGTCAGACGCGAGGAATGTGACAGGTCCCATGATGTCCTCTAGCTCGCCAACACGACCGAGCTTGATCTTCTCTTCGATCCAACGAACCCGATCGGGATTAGCGAAGGTTTGCTCGGCCAATGGAGTTCGGATGAACGTGGGGCAAATTGTATTCACTCGGACGCCGAACTTTCCCCACTCAATCGCCATCGACTTGGTGAATCCCTCGACCGCGTGTTTCGTCGCGCTGTACACAGCGCGATCGATCCCGCCGACGTGAGCCATCTGGGAAGAGATGTTGATTAGGGAGCCAGGGGCCTTCGCTTCGATAAGCCTCTTCGCGACCGCTCGAGTGACGAAGTACGCTCCACGAACGTTGATCCCCATGACTGCGTCGAAGTCGACTGGGGTGGTTTCCAGCGCCGGGCCGTGTCGAGCGAGCCCAGCACTGTTGACCAGTATGTCGAACGGTGCGCTAGCCGCTATCGTCCTTTCAGTTGCATGGACATCTTCGACGTCTAGCGAAAGTGACGTAGCGATCAGCCCGATCCGTCGGAGACTTTCTACTGTCTCTTCGAGCTTTTCGGCTGACCGGGCTGCAAGTGTAACCTTAGCTCCAGCCTCAGCAAGAGCAACGGCTGCAGCCCGTCCGATACCGGATGACGCGCCCACGACAAGCGCAGACTTGCCGTGCAACCGGAAGGATGGTGTTCGTGGGAGCGCCAACGGGGTCATTCGGCAGCCTGTCCGTAGCCGACATTGCGACCACCGTAACGGCGAACGCGCACGTTGCACTGTTCCGCGTGACCAACAAATCCCTCAAGTATGCAAAGCCGAGATCCGTAAGCGCCGATCATGGCAGCGGCTTCGTCCGTCAGCACTTTCTGATAGCTATGTGTCTTGAGGTACTTTCCGACCCAGAGGCCCCCGGTGTACCGACCAGCCTTCTTGGTTGGCAGCGTGTGGTTAGTGCCAATTACTTTGTCACCATTAGCCACGTTGGTACGAGCCCCCAGGAACAGCGCACCGTAGCTGTGCATGTTCGCAAGATACCAGTCGTCTCTGTCGGTCATTACCTGGACGTGTTCGCTGGCAATATCGTTCGCGACTTCAAGCATTTCCTCGTGACTGTCACAAAGGATCACTTCGCCGTAATCCTCCCAGCTGCGTCGGGCGGTCTCAGCCGTAGGTAGGATCGCCAATAGGCGCTCGATTTCACTTAGTGTGGACTCGGCGAGCTTGCGACTGTTGGTTAGCAGCACCGCCGGGGAGTTATATCCGTGCTCAGCCTGACCCAAGAGATCGGTAGCGCAAATTTCGCCGTCGACTGTGTCATCTGCGATTACCATGGTCTCGGTCGGACCAGCAAACAGATCTATCCCGACGCGGCCGTAAAGCTGGCGCTTGGCTTCGGCGACAAAGGCATTGCCAGGCCCCACCAGCATGTCGACGGCCTTGATTGTCTCAGTGCCCAAAGCCATCGCGCCGATCGCTTGAATACCACCCATGACATAGATCTCATGGGCGCCACCAAGTTTCATCGCTGCGATGACTGCTGGGTTTGGCTCCCCTTTGAACGGCGGTGTCGCGGCAATGATCCGCGGCACGCCCGCAACGGACGCAGTTGCAACCGACATGTGCGCAGAGGCAACCATCGGGAACTTCCCTCCCGGGATGTAGCAGCCCACCGATTGAACAGGGATATTACGGTGACCGAGGATTACGCCAGGCAGCGTCTCAACCTCGATGTCCCGCATGGAGTCGCGTTGCGCCTGGGCGAAATTTCTTACCTGCGCTTGAGCGAACTTGATGTCCTCCATGTCACGTGGCGAAACGCGGTTCATCAACGCCTCAACTTCGCCATCGGACAACCTGAAAGACGCTGGTGTATACTTATCGAATTTCTCCGAAAGATCACGGACGGCTGCATCGCCGCGAGCTTCAATATCCTTGAGGATACCTTCTACAGTGGTCCGGACGTTGGCATCGTCAACGGAGCGAGCCTGCTCGGTCTTGCCTCGCTTTAGGTATGTGATTGTCATGGAAATTCTCCTTTCGAAGAACAGAATATGGTGGTAGGCAAGCAATGCAAGTTTTCATCGAAGTACTGAAAAATTTTCACTGTGGTGCGATATGAAGCCAACTGCCAAAGAGGTCGCGCACGCGGCGGGTGTCTCGCTCGCGGCTGTTTCCCGAGCCTTCACACCCGGTGCTCCTATTGATAGCGACAAGCGCAAGCGCATCCTTGCGGCCGCTGAGGCGATCGGATACATCAGTCCAGCCAGACGCACTGCTACCGTGATAGCAGCAGGAACCGTCACGCTCGTCGCTGGCGACCTCCTCAACCCTTTCTACCCAACTGTCCTCGACGCGCTCGCGCGAAATTTGCAGGAGACGGGCCGCCAGCTGCTGGTTTATGCGCTCGCCGCAGCAACTAATGTCGATGCTGCCACTGAACAGATCCTCGCAGCCCGCCCTTCGGCAATTATCGTTACATCTGCCAATCTCACTTCGAGAATGGCTCAAGCATGCCGCCAGCACCAAATAAAAGTGGTGCTTTTAAATCGGGTGCAAAGGGATGTTCGCATTAACGCGGTCGCATGTGACAACTATCAAGGCGGCCGCGATATTGGCCAACTCCTGCTGCAGGGAAAGCACCGAAAGATTGGTTTTCTCGGTGGTGTGGCAAACACGTCAACCCACATCGAACGCGCTCGTGGCTTTCGCGATGCGCTCACGGAGGCGGGTCGATCGATCGATGCGCAGGCCTTTGGTAATTTCAACTACCAGAGCGCCTACCAAGCCGGAATCGAGATGCTGACCTCAAAGACGATCCCAGATGCAATATTCTGTTGCAACGACATAATGGCGCTGGCTGTCATCGATGCCGCAAGGGAGCGCGGTATCCGCATTCCTGATGATCTCGCCGTCGTTGGTTTCGACGATATACCAATGGCAAGCTGGAACTCGTATCAGCTGACGACCGTGCGCCAGCCTGTGGAGCGCATGGTACAAGAAGCGCTCAGGCTCATCGATGATCCAAGCATAAGACCAACCGACAACGGAATAACGCGCCTTCTGGCGGGGCAGCTCATTCTCCGCGGATCTGCCTGACGGTTGAGATGCTCCGCATAGCGCTGGACTGTCGGGAGATTGACCTGGGCAGCGGGTGCTCATGAGCTGACCAGGAGAGTCTGTGTGCTTGCAGACCTTGGTACTGACCCGTCAGAAGACGGGTCAGTACTGTCTGGAAGAGCCGGAAAACGAGCAATCAGCCGCGAGACCGTGCGAAGGCGTCGAGCGCCACGGCTGCCACAACGATCGTGCCCTTGATCACCAGCTGGTAGTTGGAATCGACTGCCAAACTGTCCAGCAAGTTCGTTAGGACCGCAACGATCAACAACCCAATTGCGCTGCGCCACACTGATCCTTCGCCGCCCATTAGCGAGGTGCCACCGATGACGACTACGGCGATAGAGTCCAGCGCCATCGAAGAGCCAATATCAGCCTGTCCGATCGAGAGCCGAGATGCGATGATCATCCCGCCGAGGGACGCACAAACTCCGCAAATCACGTATGTCGACGTCCGAAGTAAAGACGTTGGCAGGCCGGCAAGCCGGGATGCTTCGTCGTTTCCGCCGATCGCATAGAGGCTGCGGCCGTAAACGGTCTTGCGAAGAACAAACTCACCTACGATGAGAACCGCCCCAAGGATCCAGATGCTGACCGGCAAACCCAAAACACTGCCGCGGCCAATGAAGGAAAATGACTTGTCAGAGACAACGAACGGCGAGGAGTTGGAATATAGAAGCGCAAGCCCACTGAAGACAGAGGTGGTGCCGAGCGTCGCGACGAACGGATTTACGTTGATGCGGGTAATTACCGTACCATTGATAAGCCCTGCAATCAGGCCGACCAGAAGGGTGACGGATGCTGCCGCCCACAGTGGCCAGCCAGCGACTGCAAGACTGGCGAAAACCGTGGCGCCAGCAGCATAGGTCGCGCCAACCGACAAATCGAAGCCACGAGTGATCATGACCAACGTCATGCCTACCGCAACGATCCCCAGCGGCGCGTTCTGGCTCAGGATGTTCTTGATATTCTGGACGTCCAGAAAGCGCGGATAAAGCGCCTGGCTGACAGCAATTAGTGCGAAGAGCACTATCAAGAGACCGTATCGCAAGGCGATTTCCGTTACCGACGTCTTGCGGCTTCGAGCTGGTGACAAGGTTGGTTCCGAGATTGAGTTAGACATGATTATGCCTTTCCACGCCGAATGCGCTGTTCAGGACAAGATGGACGGTGAGTTCGACTTGCGCCGTGTCGATATGGTCGACGAGACGACCTTCCGACAAAACTATGACCCTATCTGCCAGGGCGCAAATTTCCTCGAGTTCGGAAGAGACGATGATAACGGCAAGCCCTTGATCCGCGAACGCACGCAAAGAATCGAGAATCTCTGCCTTTGCGCCGACATCAATCCCGCGTGTCGGCTCGTCGACCATCAAAATCTTCGGCTTCTCGTACGCCCATCGCGCTAGCAAAACCTTTTGCTGATTTCCACCAGACAGCGTGCCAACCGGAGCCCCAAGCCTGCTACTATCGAAGCCGAACGCTCGGGTCGCGATGCTTGATCGACTAGTCGCCAGACGGTCTTCCATGAGGCCGCGTTTTGCGACTTTGCTAAAGTTGGGAAGCGTTACGTTGTCGGTGGCGGTCATCCCTAGCACCAGGCCTTGATGCTTGCGATCTTCCGGGACCAGGGCGATACCCAACTTCCTGGCTGCTCTGGGCGACCGAGGCCAAGGCACGGGGTTTCCATCTACCACCATGGTTCCGGTTGCTCGCGGTTCTAAGCCAGCAATGGCGCGGAGAAGACTGGTGCGGCCGGCGCCTACGAGGCCGCCAATTCCAAGTACCTCCCCGGGACGAATATCAAATGAAATCCCACCGATTGCGCCAGGTATTGAGCAGTCCGAGACACGAAGGGCTTCAACAGTACCGCGAGGCTGCGACGCCGGGCGACGTTGATAGATGTCGCCCATATCTTCGCCGAGCATAGAAGCGACTAGCTGGGATTTTGTCCAATTGGTTTTCGCTCTCGTTTCAATGAGGCGCCCGTTCCGGAACACCGTGACAGCGTCAGAGATATCGAGCACTTCGTCCAAATTGTGCGAAACATAGATGAGCGTGTGTCCCTCAGCACGGAGATCGCGCATGACCTTGAAGAGTGCCTCACGCTCGGGCGGAGCCAGTGCAGTCGTCGGCTCGTCGAACAGAATGATCCGCGCATTTGCTTCAATCGCGCGTAGAATCTCCAAGGTCTGCTGGTCAGCGACAGAAAGGCTCCGCGCCTCAGCGTCCGCCGAAATGGTAACGCCCAGACGCGAGGTCAATTCGTAGAACCGCTGGCGCATCGCCGCTTCCGAGAGAACACCTTTCCTTGAATAGGCTTGTCCGAGGAAAACGTTAGCGACCGCCGACAGGGCCGGTACGATTGTGAGTTCCTGGTAAATCGCAACCACACCCGCTGCGCGGGCTTTGCGCGGATCGCCGAGTTCAACCTTGGCGCCTGAGATCTCGATTTCACCGCCGCTTGCCGGGATCCGCCCGGCAAGAATGCCGAGCGTTGTCGATTTGCCAGCGCCATTTTGCCCGACGAATGCGTGGATACATCCCGCTGCAACATCGAGCGTTAACGGCTTTAGCGCTTCAAAATTCCCGAAGGACTTGCGCACGCCAACCAGGCGTATTGCCGGAGAATTCCGAGCTATAGTTTCCATAATAGGCGCCTCCAACTCGCCCGGACTTCGATTAAGGCGATTCTGCCTTGTACGAAGTGACGTTGTCCTTTGTGACGAGGCCAACTTTACCGGCCTCCTGTCCATCAATGAGCGCGTGACCGTCGTTGAGGATAACACGGGGAACGGTCTTTCCAGCGCGAGCATCGATTATCGCTTGCACTGCGGCCTCTGCTGCCGTTTGGCGATAGAAGCCCGTGGTGGCTTGAATTGCGCCAGACTTCAGCGCTTCAACAGACCACTCCGTGCCACCAGCTTCGTAGACCTTTACCTGGCCTTGCTTGCCTGCAGCCTCAATGGCGGGAACTGCGCCCTTCGACATGTTTGTGTAGGCGCCGACGATGATGTTCAGATCAGGATTGGACTGCAGCATCGTTTGCGTTTTGATCTGGTTATCTGGCGGCGAGTAATCGGTGCGATGTACTGCGACTACCTCGAAATCTGGGTGTTCGGCCTTAACCTCCGCAAGAGCCTTGTCGAACGACGCGGTAATAGGATGCAGATTGGGACCAGTAAGAATGCCGACCTTCTGGTGGCCTGGATTATCGGCGATCGCTTTCTCCATGATAGTTTTGAAAGCGCTCGGTGTCTCATTGCCACCGACATAGACCAAGGTGCCCGGAGCCCAAAGATCGTTACCCTCCATTGAGGAACGACCGCAAGCGGTGCCGGTCGCATGAGCCACAAGCACATTTTCGGCCGGAGCACGTTCCGTTACCATGTCGCAGACTTGGCTACCCTCAACCGGCACGACGATCCAAGCGTTGTAGCCGTTGAAGAGCGCCGTCTCCATCTGATTGATCTGCCGCGCCACGTCGAAGCGTGCATCAAAGACGTCGTAAGAGAAACCGTATTTCTCAGCCATCGTCTTAACGCCCTTAACCGTCGATTGCACCGCGCTGTTGGTGCCGATCTCGATGAAAAGAGCGAGTTTCAGCGGTTTTTCAGTGTCGACAATTACCGGTTTTTCGAGGCCGACATCGACCGAGATTTCGGCTGCAGCAGCCGGTGAGGCCGTCAGTAGTAATGCAAGAAGCCATGCACGTTTCATATCATTCCCCCTTCGAATGCAGCGTAAGGCTGCTTCCCCACTCGGCAACCGGCGTCATCCACCGAACCTCACGATCCGCTAGTAAATCCGAAAGTCCCTGCTCGTAGGTCTTGCGGTAGGCTTTATGCGGCTCTTCACTCTGCCAACGCTCTCGCGTTCCAGACCAAATCTCGTACAGAACGAGCCGGTCTTTTTTATCCAAATCCTCGTGAACGATGGTGTTCACGAAATTAGGTTCTGCTTTCATCGCTTCGACCAGCCGATAAAGATGCGAGCGAAACGCTTCCTTTTGTCCTGGCCTGGGATCGAACGTCACGATAAGGACGCACTGCTCATTGGAGTTACTCATTAAGACCTCACGGTGACTGGGGAGTGTATTGGTCAACATTTGCAGCGGTTACGATACCCACCTGCCCTGCCTGCTGGCCTTCGATTAGCGGGTGTCCGTCATTCATCACTGCACGCGGTACAGTCTCACCGTTGAACGCTTTCACGAGCGCTTCAACAGCGGTGTCCGCAGCGGTGCCGCGATAGTAGCCGGTGGTGGCAGAGATTGCGCCAGACTTCAGCGCGTCTACCGACCAAACTGTGCCGCCTGCCTCGTAAAGGCGAACCTTGCCCGCGAGGCCGGCAGCATCAACGGCTGGCACGGCGCCTTTGGACATGTTGGTATAAACACCGATGATTGCACTGAGATCAGGAGTTGCCTGCAGCGTAGTCTGGACCTTCTGCTGGCACTGCTCCGGAGAGTAGTCGGTGCGGTGCTCCGCGACGAGGGTTACCTGCGGATTTTCCGTCAAGAACTCCTTCAGTGCCTTGTCAAAAGCCAATGTGATTGGGTGCAGGGGCTGCCCGGTGAGAGCGGCAATTTTCTGCGGACCAGGATGGTCGACAACCATCTGCTGCATCACCCGTTTAAAGGAATTGGGACTTTCGTTGCCACCAATGTAAGTCAGGGTTCCAGGCGCCCACATCTGCTCCCCCTCGTTAGTCGAGCGACCGCATATTGCCATGCTGACCACGGCTACGGGAACACCAGCGTTTGGCGCGTCGCTTGCTGCCATGTTGCAGACTTGTTCACCCTCAATCGCGGCGACGATCCAAGCGTCGTAGCCTCCCACAAGAGCATTCTGCATCTGGTTGACCTGGCGGCCGATATCGAACCGTGCGTCAAACACATCCACTTCGATGCCATGGCGAGCAGCTGCCTCTTTGGCGCCTGTTACGGTCGACTGGACAGCCGTATTCGTTGCCATTTCGATAAATAGGGCGATGCGCTTAAGACCACCCTTCTTGACCACGATCGGTTTCTCGAGGCCTACGTCAATCGACACATCCTCTGCCCTCGCGATGCCTCCCATCATTGCGAGCGCTGTAACGGCAAGCAATGAGCGTCGTACTATACTTGATTTCATCATGACTTCCTCCTCCATGTTGAATTCTATTGAGCGGTATAACCACCATCCACTGCGATATCGGCACCCGTCATGAAGGCAGACGCCTCCGACGCCAAAAATGCCACCACGTTCGCAATTTCGTCAGGTTCGGCTTGCCTTCCGATTGGATGCGCTCCAACCAGCTTGCGAATATAGTTGTCAGGATCGTCGCTCTCGGCTTGGGCCCTGATTGTGAGTTCGGTGCGAGTAGAGCCGGGCTGCACGCAGTTCACTCGGATTCCGCGATCAGCGTAGGTCACGGCATCGCATTTCGACAGCAATTGCAATGCAGCCTTGGTGGCGTGATAAAACGGTATGTCCGCGTTGCCGATTATCCCGTTGATTGACGAGACGTTGACAATCACACCCGGCTCGCCGACCGAGAGGCGCCGGCGAATAAATTCGCGGCTGCACAGAAACGCACCTTTGACGTTGATCGAGAATACGCGATCGAAGTCGTCGGCCGTGGCCAGATGGGTCGGCCGGCCACTTCCAGCAATCGCCGCACAATTGACCAGTATGTCGAGTTGGCCGCCGAAACTCGCCGCCAGCCGCTCGAAGGCATCTTCTACCTGATCCTCCTGCGTGATATCCGCCTTCACGAAATCGTATCCAAAACCAGGCATGGGTGGCGGCGTGCTGACATCCACCACGCCTACCGATGCACCAAGATCACAAAGCCGGGCGACGATCGCAGCTCCGATACCACCCGCCCCGCCGGTCACAAGAGCGCGACGTCCGGCGAGTGACATTAGTGGACCAGCAATCGCTGATGCAGCCATGGTCTCGACGCTGTCCATCACTGGATTTCCGGCTTGAAGCTTGAGACGTTGTTGCCATCGATCAGGTAAGGATCGGTTGGAGGCTTACCTTCGACCAGAGGCTCTCCAAGATCGCCGATACCGCGCGGGAGCTTCTCGCCTTTGCGTGCACGGTCTATGAGTTTCACAGCATTGTAGGCATTTGAGCCCAGACGATTGGCGCTGGAAACGGCAACAGTGCCATCCTTTATCGCGTCAATTGCCCAAGCAGTCGCTCCGTTGTCGTAAATCTTAGCTTTACCGTGGAGGCCAGATTGCTCAAGTACCGGAGCCAGGCCCTTTGCGAGGTTGGAGAACGCCGTGTAGTAGAGCGTCATGTCCGGATTTGCTTGCACCATTGGGGCGGCCTTCTCTAGCGCCGACGGCGTCGAGTAGTCCGTTCGGGCAACCGCAACGACCTTTATCTCCGGATATTTGGCTTCGAAAAGCTTGAGCGCAGCCTCGTGGTTCTTGGTGATTGGGTTCAGCTCAGGGCCAGTGAAGACGCCGAGTTTCTGAGGCCCGGGATTTTCGCGACCCATTCGGTCCAGCACCTGAAAGAAAGCTTGGGGCGTTTCAGCTCCACCGATATATGCCAACGTTCCAGGTGACCATAGAGCCTCGCCCTCATTTGCGCCGCGGCCGCAGATTGACAGCACAGATACGACAACGAGAACATTCTTGGCTGGAGCATCTTTAGTGGCAACGTCGCACATTGTGTTGCCTTCGACAGCCTTCAAGACCCAAGCGTCATAGTTCCGGTTCAGGGCATTTTGTAGCTGGTTGAGTTGCGTGACCGCATCGAATTTTCCATCGAACACATCGATCTGCCAACCCAACTCCTTGGCTGCTCGCGTGGCTCCATCGATGCTGGCCTGCATGGCCGAATTGTTCGCTCCTTCCGAGAAGAAAGCGATCTTAAGGGGCCCGTCCTTCTTGACGTTGACAACGGCTCCTTCGCCAACGTCAACTGCCATCTCCTGCGACCGGGCTACGCCCGACGTAAGCACCGCGGTCAACATGATCGCGGCAAAGCGTGTTCCTAATTTCATTTCATCCTCCCACAGATTGAAATTTATTGAGCGGTGTAGCCTCCGTCGACTGGCACATCAGCCCCAGTGACGTAAGACGCGAGGTCCGATGCCAAGAAGGCAACAACCCTTGCAATTTCGATCGGCTCAGCCTGCCGCTTCATCGGGTGAGCCGCGACTAGGTTGCGAACATAGGCCTCACCTTCCGGGCTAGCGTTCATTGCCGCTACCGTCATGTCGGTTCGTGTCGTACCGAGGATAATTGAATTCGACCTGATGCCCTTTTCGGCGTAAGTCACAGCGTCACACTTCGATAGTAGCCGCACAGCCGCCTTTGTACCGTGGTACAGCGGGATATCCGCATTGCCCACAACGCCGTAGGTCGACGAGATGTTGACAATACTTCCCGAGCGCTTAGCCCTCAGCAGCCCAGCGATGACGTGCTTTGTACATAGGAATGTACCCTTGACGTTGATACCAAACACCTTGTCGAAGTCTTCGACTGTTGCCTCGTGGGTAAGTGCGCCACTCCCAGCGATTGCCGCAGCGTTAACCAGGATATCGGGAAGCCCAAGTTCCGCGGTTACGTCGGCGAAAGCCCCTTTGACTGCGGCTTCGTCCGAAATGTCGACCTTGCGGTACAGCTTCGCGGCATTCGGTCCGTTTTCCTTCATGTCGAAAACGGCGACAGAGGCTCCCTCTTGCGCAAACAACTCCGCTACGGCCGATCCAACGCCTCCAGCACCGCCGGTCACGATAGCGATTCGTCCCTCGAGAATGCCCATATCAAATACCTCCTTCCATAGACTGCATAATTGTTCTCTGATTGCCGATCGCCGCCATGAGAGTTAGGCCTCCGTCGACAAAGAGTGTCGTGCCGGTAGTAAACCGGGCGTTAGGGGAGAGGAGATACGCAATTGCTTCCGCCATCTCATCGGGCATGCCAGGCCGGCCGATCGGGGTTTCCGGTCGATGGCGACCAAGGATGTCTTCGCCCTCTGCAACGCCAATCATTGGTGTGGCCGTCTCGCCTGGTCCGATTGCATTGACGCGGATTTGGTACTCGGCCAGATCAATTGCCATGCACTTCGTCAACATTCCGATGCCAGCTTTCGACGAGCAGTACGCGGCACCTGCTAGAAGAGGAATGGCCTCGTGCACCGACGATACGTTCACGATACGGCCGGGAATGGACTTCTCGATCATATGCCGGGCGATTACCTGACCAGCGATAAAGCTTCCGGTTAAGTTTACGTCGATCACTCGACGCCAGTCGGCAAGCGACAGCTCCGTAAACGGCGCAAAAGCGAGCGTTCCAGCATTGTTTACGAAGGCAGAGACATTCCCAAACTTCGAGATCAATGCGTTGATTGCGCTTTCGATGCTCTCTGGATCGTCGAGTTGCATCTGGCACAGCTCAGCTCGTCGCCCCTCGTTGCGAACGCGTCTTGCTGTCTCCTCCCCGCCCTCAGAGTTTCCACCGTAGGTGAGGCCGACATCATAGCCGAGGCGAGCAAGATGAACCGCCGTCGCCCTTCCGATACCAGAACTCGCGCCTGTGATGATAACTACTTCTCGATCGGTCATGGCTTGGTCTCGATCCCAGCTAGAAGAGTTGCTGTGTCCCAATGGAACGGACGGAGTTCGACGATCCGGTCGTTCTTGACCCGAAAGAACTGCATCAATGGCCAATCCACCGATCGCCCCGTCGCGCGGGAAACCGCATAAACGTGCGAGCGACTGATAATCACGTCGTCTCCTGAAGGGTAGAATTGTGGATCGCGAACTTCGAGATGCGACCAAACCTCCCCAAATGCCTTCATCCAGGCGTGAAAGCCTTCCGGGCCCTTCCACTCGCCGGCGTAGGGGAGCGACGCAGGTTGATAGAGCACACAATCGGGATCGAGGGTTTCTGCGATTGGACTAAAATCACCACCACCGGGCGCGAGATAAACAGTCTCGGCAGCATAGAATCGCCTCAGTGTTGCAAATGCGGCATTGTCGTCTGTCATTTTACCGTCTTCCATTTCTTAGAGAGAAGCCGCGTGCCTTCCAGGCAATAGGGCTCTCGACGGCGCTTTCGGTCAGCGCCGCAACTGGTAATTTCTGGCTACGTGCGTATCAGTCTCTAAAGCTAAACAACTTCGTGGTTCACACCGAAGTCCGCTGGTGGTTGTGGACCCCAAATGTAGAAGGCGTCTTCGCCGTCATGGTCACCGGCATTCCACTGCATATCGCGCGGGATATAATCCATATCGCAGGAGTACTCGGCATAGCTTCCCCATGGATCACGGATGTAGTGGAAGTAGTTCGATCCGAGCACATGGCGACCCAAGCCCCAGCCCTCTGCATAGCCTTTATCGGCCATGGACATTGCGCCAAGACCCACCTGATGGATGCTGGGCACATCCCAGCTCGTATGGTGGATGCCAGGCGCGGTAGATTTCACGAATGCGATCATGTGATGATCACTACCGTGTCTTCCGTGAAGGAACGCGATGTCCGAACCCGCTCTGTCGGATAGCCCGAGGCCAAAGACGCGGGTGTAGAAATTCACGGCCTGATCGACGTCCGAGGTGAACAAAAGTATATGTGACATGCGCGTTGGCATCACGATACCGCCAGCGGAGCGCTTTGGAGCACCGGCAACCCCTGGCGCCGAGGACATCATGAGGCCATGTGACTTCTCGTCAGGTGAGCTTTTCGCGCCGACTTTAAGTTCAACCAACGTCCCTTCGAAATCCCGAACCCAGATGCCGTTGGACTCTAGGCCTGGGGGTGGGTCGATCTGACGGATGTTGTTCGACTTGAGATGAAGCTTGAAGCGTTCCAAGTCTTCTTCGTAGATGCCGAAGCTTAGATAGGAGAGTGCTTTCCTGCTGCCCTCGGTGACCGTGCCCCATACATGGTCGCTACCTTCTGTGAGCAGCTCCAGCGTATTGTCGCGTACCCGCGTCACCAGTCCAAATGACTTGTGGAACTCGTTTGCCTTAGCGAGATCTGGAACGCTGAAGCTGAAAGTGTCTAGGGAATGTACGCCCAAGGTTCCACTTGTGAAATCAGGTCCGATGATGCCTCTATTCGCCGTCATTGGGTCCTCCCTCCCGTCTCAGACTGCTGCGCGATAGAGCGGCGCGACTTCATCGGTGACCGGGTTGGTCAATATTCCGATCCCCTCGATCTCGACCTCTACCGTGTCGCCAGCCTTCATATAGAGCTTCGGCGAGCGGGCATGACCGATCCCGGAAGGCGTACCTGTGATGATCAAATCACCTGGCTCCAAAGTAATTGCCTCCGAGATAGTCGCAACCAGCGTCGCAACATCGAAGATCAATTTTTCCGTGTTGGAAGACTGAACAACTTCGCCGTTGAGACGCGTCTCGATGCGGAGCCCGTTAGCGCCCACCGGAAGCTCATCTGCGGTCACAAAGAAAGGACCGAATGAACCGGTTCCGTCAAAGTTCTTACCGAGCGTCCACTGTGGGGTGCGATGCTGAAAATCGCGAATGGAGCCATCATTAAAGATTGAGTAGCCGGCAACGTGATCAAGCGCGTTGGCCTTCTCAATGTGCCGACCGGACCGTCCGATGACAGCGACCAGCTCTCCTTCGAAGTCCAAAGCAGTGGAGACAAACGGCCTGATGATGGGGGCGCCCGCACCAATTAGGCTCGATGTGAACCGCGGGAACAATGTTGGGTGATCCGGCTGCTTGTAGCCGCTCTCCTCGGTATGGTCGGCGTAATTAAGGCCGACGCAGATAATCTTACCGGGAGCACTAATTGGCGGAAGGTAGCTGACCTGCGAGAGGTCCACGACGGGAAAGTCTGCAAACCGGCGCTCGATTTCGGCTCGACCTTTGGGATCCGATAGCTTCTGCGCAAGTTCGGAACCTGACAATACGGTTCCATCCTTGACTGAGCCCCTCCACTCATTCTCGATCAAAACGGCCGCTCCTGCAGCGCCTTCCGCGTCTTTGAACACCAGATATCGCATGATAACTCCTCACGTTGTCCGGCGAGTTAGCACCCGATTTTCACTATTGTCAACGCGATAATATATTATTATTGTCCTATTATGTTTTTCATCTAGAATTTTTATAAGGTCTCATGAGCCAGAAGCAGAACCACGGTGCGACCATTCGCAACACGCTACGTGAGCGGATACTAAGTTGTGATCTCGTTCCGGGTGAGCGAATCGTCATCAGTGATCTGTGTGATGAATTCGGCGTCAGCCTTGGCGCCGTGCGGGAGGCACTTTCCGGCCTAGAGGGCGAAGGGCTCGTACACGCGCACGCGAAACGTGGCTTCCAAGTCGTGGGGGTGTCTCTCGAAGACATGTTCGACCTGACACGCGCCCGGATCGAAATCGAGTCCTCTTGCTTAAGATTATCGATCGCGCAAGGCGATATTGCCTGGGAAAGCAACGTCGTGGCAAGCCTTTACCGGATCTCTGCGACGCCTCGTGAGCAGAGCAACACTATTGATGAGATGTCAGCCGCATGGAGTGAAGCGCACGCTAATTTTCACGCCGCGCTTGTTGCAGGCTGTCGAAATCACACGCTACTGGGGGTCCGGCGTACGCTCTTTAATCGAGCGGAACGATACCGTCGGCTCTCAATGCCCGTTGACCACGAGAATCGTGACGTCGCCTTGGAGCACGAGGCACTGGCAAAGGCCGCTCTCAACCGTGATGCGGCGCTCGCATGTGAACTCATCGACGCACACCTGTCAAAAACAGCACTTTTGATAAGCGAAGCGACAATCCGGTCTCAACATTCAAATGATGGAGAACCGGTTAAACCAGTTCCTTCTGTCTCGATCTGAATGCCCTCTTTTTTGCTTTATTACCACAGCCGCGACCTTCGGTAGCGCACCAAATCCTGTTGTTGGCTCGACTTTTGTCGAGAAAGAACATGCAGCAGGTGGGATCATTGCATTGCTTCACACGAGCAATTTGCCCCTCTACCACCAGTGAAAGAACATCCCGCGCAACAGAAGACAGCGCGGAATCGCCTGCAACGTCAGCCTGTTTTGAGACAGAAGTACCTGATTGGCTCAACTCTAATCGCGGGACAGGCCGACGTGCGGCGCGATTGATGGCTGCGACGGCTGTCGAGTCGGGAGCCGCTCCATTCACCAAATCAAGAAAGTACGACCTCATCACTTCCCGGAATTCGATCGCTTCATCGACCTCCGACGGGCTCACAAGCGGGTCCCTGTCGAGAATCCCGGATGCGGCGATCCAAGCCGAATAGGCTAATGGCGAGCCAATTCGCTCGATGTCGCGATGCCCGACCTCTCCCTTGGTAGCGAGAAAATCTAGGCAGAGCCGGTTTGATGTGAACCGAAAGGCGATATCGCCATGTGAGAAATGTTGATTCATGGAACTACCTTAGATGGTTCCATGCTTACTTTCTAGGGCTATCTGTCACTTGTTAATTTTGGATGGCGATTTGTAACCTGTGAAGTGACGGTCGGAGCCCAAGGAGAAGTAATGTGGCTCGCCGGATTGCTACCTAGGTGAAAACCGCGATCCTAAGATGGCGATCGTCTCATCCGGCTATCTAAAAATCGATGGATCTCAGGGACAAGCGCGGGTGCGGCTATCCGCTACCGACCATACGTATAAAGAAAATTAGAGGCGCTCGGGACTAGGACGTGGACTCGCAAACTGAATTGATCCAAATTCGTGTCGCAACGAGTTTCAGTGCAGCAAGGTAATTGTCAGGGCGGCGGTCGTAGCGCGTGGCCAGGCCGCGCATGTGTTTGATACGATTGAAGAACCTCTCTGAACCGCACCGGGTTTGCCGGAGGCTCCAACTTCTGAGAAAGTGGAGCCGATATGAGCAAGACAACGAACAAGTTTTCACCTGAAGTCCGCAACCGCGCCATTCGTATGGTGCTGGATCACGAAGCCGAGCACCCTTCGCGGTGGGCTGCGGTTTCATCAATCGCTGCCAAGATCGGCTGCTCGCCTGCAACGCTGCATGAATGGGTCAAGAAGATTGAGGTCGACAGCGGCAAGAGAGCTGGACTACCGAGTGATGTGGCCGAGAAGATGAAGGCTCTTGAGCGGGAGAACCGCGAGCTTCGCCAAGCCAACGAGATTTTGCGCAAGGCGTCTGCCTATTTCGCGATGGCGGAGCTCGACCGCCCATTGAAGCGATGATCTCATTCATCGACGAACACCGAGGCGTGTTCGGGGTCGAGCCGATCTGCAGGCTGTTGCCGATTGCCCCGTCCACCTATTACGAGAACATTGCCAAGCGCCTGGACGTGGATCGGCTGTCGATCCGCGCCCGCAGCGACATTGCCTTGAAGATCGAGATACGTCGTGTTTTCGACGAGAACTTCCGTGTCTATGGCGTGCGCAAGGTCTGGCGGCAATTGCAGAGGGAGGGTTTCGATATTGCCCGCTGCACCGTATCCAGACTTATGAAGGCCATGTGTCTGCAAGGCATCATCCGTGGCAAGCCGATCAAAACGACCTTCCCAGACAAATCCGCGCCCAATCCGCTCGATCGCGTAAACCGCCAGTTCAAGGCTCCTGCGCCGAACAGGCTCTGGGTTTCGGATTTCACCTACGTGGCCACCTGGCAAGGCTTCGTCTACGTCGCGTTTGTCATCGATGCATTCGCCCGGCGTATCGTTGGCTGGCGGGTCAGTCGGACGGCACATGCAACCTTCGTTCTTGATGCCTTGGAACAGGCGCTTCATGATCGGCGTCCCGTTCCTGGCGGCGGCCTTGTGCACCATTCCGACAGGGGTGTTCAATACGTGTCCATTCGCTATTCCGAGCGATTGGCGGAGGCAGGTATCGAGCCATCTGTCGGAAGTGTCGGCGACAGCTATGACAATGCGCTCGCCGAAACAATCGACGGTCTTTACAAGGCCGAGGTCATCCATCGGCGTGGACCATGGCGAAACTTCGAAGCTGTTGAATTCGCCACACTCGAATGGGTCGACTGGTTCAACCACCGTCGTCTTCTGGAGCCCATTGGAAATATTCCGCCAGCCGAAGCTGAGGAGCGATACTACGCCATGCTGGACGAACCAGCCATGGCCGCATAACTTAAGCCAAACGGCCTCCGGCAAACCCGGTGCGGTTCAAGGCAATGCGATATGCGCTGTCGCGATGGGCCGCCTTGAGCGTCTACATCGATGATGGCCGTGTCGAAATCGACAACAACATCGCCGAAAGAGCCATGCGTCCGCTCGGAATTGGAAGGAAGAACTGGCTGTTTGCCGGATCGGACAAGGGCGGTGAGCGCATCGCCAACATTCTGACCATCATCGAGACGGTCAAACTGCACGGCCATAATCCGGAGCTCTACCTGACAGATGTCCTGACCCGGATCCAGGATCACCCCAAGGACCGACTTGAAGATCTGCTGCCCTGGAACTGGATGCCAGGAAAAGCTCGATGCGAGGCCGCCTGATGGCTCGCTCGAGGTTCATCTATACGCTCAGCCAAGTCGCCGGCATGATCGGCGAGAACCTCGAACTGATCGAGGAAATCACCGCAAACTCGGACAACATCTCCGAAGGCGAACTGGTTTAAGTCAGCGATGGCAGTGAAGATGGCACCAAGGGTCTGACCGAGAACGGAATCGAAGAGCTTCAAAGCCTACTTGCCGACATCAGGACGTGGGACGGCGGTATCCGCGAGTTCCTCATCGACACACAGTGCGATCCTGAAATAATCGACCGCGTCATGGCCGATGAAATGAAACGCGGCTCATAGCTTCCATCTCTCGACACCCGAAAACGCTTTCGCCGGACGCTCACCTTGGAAGTGTGGGTTTGCCCAACGATATCGGTGCTGCTGTGAAAGCATGTCTTTCGGATGACATGGGATGGCTCAATGGGTAGCGTAGCAGCCTTCAGCGGAGTATCAGGCCAACTAGCCGGTTCAGAATGGTTGCAGCTCAAAGCGGAGGGATGCGTTTTTGTTTGGCGAAATAACGCTTCTGCCTCCCGTTCAACTGAACGGCGTTCCTATCAAAGTGTAACTATGCGAACCTCATCGCAGCAGATACTCCTCGCCGCCTCCCTTTGGCCCTAGACGCAGGAGAGCCCGACTGCCTCAGTATATGTAACATTTTTCTTTTATATGTCCATTTCAATTGACGTACACAGAATTTTACATGTAAGAAAACTCTGACAGGTACGGAGGTGACAACGCGTGCAAAGCGAAGGTGATCAATTGCTGAGAATGATTTCGGCGCTCGCCAATCCGCATCGCCTGCGGATTGTTGCCGCGCTAACACTCACGGGGCGCAGATACGTCAGCCAACTCGCGCGCGAGATCGGAGTAAGTCGCCCTCTTCTCCACCTTCACCTGCGCAAGCTTGAGGAGGCGGGTCTCGTGAAGAGCCGCCTCGAACTTTCCAGCGACGGAAAGGCGCTCAACTATTTCGAGGTTGCCGCATTCGATATCGCCTTGACGCCGCAGGTGATTACTCAGGCTGCAGCATCTTTGAGCGAACCAACGAGCAAGTCCAACGATTAGAAGGAAACCGCCATGGCAGACAGGGCCACTATTATATTGTTGGTCACGATCCTCGTGCTTGTGACCATTTTATTGATCTTTGCCATGAACTATTTCTCCGCTGCCCATCAAGCGCGATTGAAAACAACAAACGAGGACGCCTACCGGGAGTTGGCGGAGAAGGCGGTCAGGGCGCAGGAGGAAAGTGCCGCTGCTCTGACGTCGCTGCAGGGCAGCGTCATCGGTATCGACGCGCGGCTGAGGAGCGTGGAAAAAATCTTGAAGGATGTTGGGTGATGGCGTCGCAGGACTTAGTCGAAGAGCACAGACAATTGCGACGGATGCGGGCAGTCTCTTTACTGGAGGGCGGCACGCTCCTGCTGCTGGTCCTTGTCGCTGTGCCGTTGAAACATCTGGCGGGCTACCCCCTCGCCACAAGGATCATGGGCCCGGTGCACGGTTTAGCCTTCCTACTTTACTTCTGGATGCTGATCCAAACCGTTTCCGGCGGCGGCTGGACCCGAAGCGAGACGCTTCGCATGACAGTCGCGGCCTTCATCCCTTTCGGCGCGTTCCTCAATGAGCGCGCGCTGGCGCGCCGGCAGGCAGCGCTGGCTTCAGCCGCTTAGGAGGTGCTTGATGGATTATCTCTGGCTTAAGGCGTTCCACATTGCGGCCGTAGCAACGTGGATCGGCGGGATGCTGGCGGCAGCGGTCACGGTCAGCGCCATTGGGCGAAAGGCCGCAGAGAAAGCAGCCGACCGATCCATGATCCTGAATGCGATGCGGTACTGGGACCGCCGTGTAACCACGCCGGCGATGCTACTCGTCTGGGCGCTTGGGCTCACCCTAGCTATCCAGGGTGGTTGGTTCACGGCGCCCTGGCTGCAGATGAAGCTTGCACTCGTTTTTCTTCTCTCCGCCCTGCACGGCATTCTCTCAGGCACGTTGCGCCGGTTAGCGGGTGCGAACGGATCGTCTTCTCCCACGATCCTCCGTTATGGACCGGTGGTGATCGTGATTGCCCTTCTGGCGATCGTTGTCCTCGTGGTGATTAAGCCTTTCTAGGCTGTGCGCTCGTTCGTCGAGCACCGCGCGGTACAAGCTTGGAGATGTCCGCCTCAGGTGTCTAAGCACACTGGTGGAAATAGACAGCGTGCATGATCCGCAACGAATTATTGAAAATAAGGACCCTAGCGATGACCAGGGGGATTGCAGAACCCTACCCCGACCGCGTAACACGCCCCGTCAACCAGCAATTCCACCCAGATGATGCCCTCGTTGCTCGCGTTGGGCAACTTCCGGGCGCCGCCAGAGTTGCTGTCGACGCCAGTGAAGTGGCCCCAGAGACCATCACCCACGAAGTTCTCCTGGCGTTTCTGCAGATAATCGAGATTGTTAGAATGGAGCTGTTGGCCCAAAGGAGACTTAGCGGCGACCGGCGAGAATTTTGGTGATCTACCTGAACGTTCTTACAAGTCGATAGCCGCTCGACGGCTTCCGTATCCTCGGCGGCCTGATGTTGCTTGATGGCCAACCAACCCGAACCGGGGGCGGGAAGTTCGATGGTAAAAAAGCGATTGGCGCACCCGATTACCGCATCAACCTGGGGGCCGGGTGGGAAATCTCATTGATCGAGGGTTTCACCGTGTCGGCTCGCATGATCAACACGGGCGCGCAGTTCGTTGATGAGGCCAACACCCAGTCGATCGACAGGTGGACCCGTTTCGACGTTGGCGCGCGCTACGTCTTCGAACGCTCTGGGGGCAGCCCCTCACCCTTCGCTTCGCCTTCGAAAATCTTCCCGACACGAATTATTCGCCGTCGGCCGCAGCGGGTCAGGCTGCAGGGATATCCCGAGGAGCGCCGTGCACTGTTCTCGCCTCGACCACTTTTCAGTTCTGATTAGCAACGGAATAAAGACCATGACCAAAGAAATAGACAGACGTACACTTCTCGCCATCAGCACCCTTCTTGCAACTGGCGCCGCTTTTCCCGCCGCGGCCGACGACAAGCCGACGGGCGATCCAAGGGGTGCGATAATGGAAATTCCGCCGGATGCACCGAAGGTTGCCATGTTGATCCACCCAAAGATGGTCGCGATTGATCTCATCGGCCCGATGAGTGTGTTCAACATCATGCGTTTCAATGTCCAGTTGGTGTGGAAAGACAAAACACCGGTTACTACGGAACTAGGAATCCCGATCCAGGCAACACATACCTTCGAGGAATGCCCGAGCGATCTCGACGTCCTGTTCGTCGCAGGCGGCCTCATGGGCACGATCGACTGCATGAACGACCCGGACGTGCTGGCTTTCCTCGCTGATCGCGGAGAACGGGCAAAATGGGTCACCAGCGTATGCACGGGAGGGCTCCTGATTGGGGCCGCTGGGCTTCTCAAAGGATATGATGCGACGGCTAACTGGACCGTAACCGATCTTCTGCCACTGCTCGGAGCGCGTCATGTGGATAAGCGCGTCGTACGCGATCGTAACCGAATGACCGGAGCCGGCGCGACTGCGGGACTTGACTTTGCATTGGAGTTGTCCGCTGAGATGAAGGGCGAGGAAGCGGCCCGCCGCGTCCAACTTATACTCGAGTATGCGCCCGCACCGCCATTCTCGAATGGCACACCAAAGCAAGCCGGGCCACAGCGCGTTGCCGAGATGCGCAAGCGGCGCACCGGAATGGACCGTCAGGCGCGGGCTGCCGCAGAGCTCGCAGGCAAACGACTCGGAATCTCGAGAGGATGACACTCCCCCAATATTGATCCTTGAGGAGACAATCATGACATTGAAACTCGCTAAAGCGGATTGCGGTGTTCCCGATTCAGGATTCTCAAAGTTCATGATTTATGAGTCACTTGCCCGTGGAAGGAGAACCGCCATGGGCAAGCCGCATCCGATCGAGTTGCGTGGGCGAAGGCAATAGTCATCGGGAAGCCGCCCGGCATTTCAGGGTTTCGCCAAGATTTGTGAATAATATGGTGATCCTGAAGCGAGTGTCCGGCGCGCTTTCTCCGGCCAGGCAGGGGCATCTGGGTGGCGGCAAACTGACGGGACAGACGGAATGGGTTCGCTCGAGGTTGACCGAGAATGGCAATCAGCGCTGGACGAATTGTGCGTCGAGCTTTCAGAGCCTGGTGTGTCGGTCGACGGTCAGCCCGCTTCTACGCAGCCTCGGGCTAAGGCATAAGAAAGCCTGCAAGCTACCGAGCGGTCGCAGCCGAAGATCTCGCGCTCCCGTGATCTGTGGGCCTGGGCATATGCAAGGGCGTGATCTTAGACTTCTCATGCCCTTGCAAGCCGAATACCCCATCTGAGCCTAGACTATCAGATAGATCTTACTCTATTGGCAAGAAACGCCGTGATAAGTGAGGCGACTTCTTGAGGCGCCTCAAGCGGCAGGAGGTGGCCCACCCCTGGGATGACCGAAAGCTCTGCCCCCGGCAACGACGGCACAACTACCGACCTAAGCAACTCAACGCTGTCGACTTTGTCTTTTTCCCCACCGATTACCAGCACGGGAACTTCGATTCGATCGAGGTCACCGCTGACATCCTCAGAAATCCCTGCGGCGGGCCAGTGTTGCTTGGCGGCCGCAGCGCCACCAATGCTGTCATCGATCACCTGATCGTGCAGCGCCTGCGACAAAGGAAGTTCTGTCAAGATGTTATCGACTGTCCACGCGGTCGACTCTCTTGAGGCATAACCGTTCTTCATCCCTTCACGAACACCCTCCGGCAACGCCTTTCCCTGAGCAGGCGAAGGCGCAACGAGGATCAAGCCCGCCAATCCTACCGGGCGTCGGGATGCCAGAAGCTGGGCTACCTTGCCGCCCATCGAATGGCCAACCAACACATATCTTTTGAGACCAAGCGAGGAAATCGCCACCTCAATATCATTGGCCATGGAGGCGATGTCGTAATCATCGGCGGGGCGATCTGACTTGCCCCAGCCTCGTGCATCGAAGGCAAGGGAACGGACATCGGCTTTCAACGCCTTGATCACGCTTTTCCAAGTACGCGATGTACCTCCCCAGTAATGCAGGAAAACGATCGCCAGTTCGCCAGCGCCATGCTCGTCAACGTAGAGTTTTATACCGTTTACTGTGACATCCATCGATTAGTTCTTCCTGTGTTGAAACTCACGACAATCCATTATTCTATTTCTCCCCGGTAGAAAATTCGCTAATTGGTTGATGCACTCGATAGCAAAAGGATCGAATGGATGGACCGGTTCCTAGGGCTTTCCGTCTTTGTGGCCGCCGTTGATCATGGCAGCCTTGCCGCAGCGGCACGTCAGCATGGCATGACCCCTTCCATGGCGGGTAAACACGTCGCGTCGATTGAAGCGACGCTCGGGGTCCGGCTGTTGCACCGCACGACACGAAAGCTACATTTGACCGAGATAGGGCATGACTATTATCAGCGAAGCAGTGTTATACTTAGTGCTCTGGATGAAGCAGATCGGCACGCGATACAGGGGCAAGACCAACCCCGCGGGGTGTTGAGAATTACGGCCCCTTCTACGTTTAGCGCTCTGCACCTCGGGGCGCCTGTTGCGGAATACACAAGGCGATATCCAGACGTCTCTGTCGAAATGAATCTCGAAGACCGCTTCGTCGATATCATTGAAGGCGGCTTCGATCTGGCGATTCGCATTGGTAGCTTACCTGATTCCAGTCTCGTCGCCCGCCGATTCGGTGAGAGCAAAATGGCGGCATGCGCGGCCCCTTCCTATCTCGATAAACACGGTCGCCCTACCGATCCGGCAGATCTCCGTAGGTTCGATCGTCTTGCCTTCAGCCGCTCAACCTCCGGCGGCGATTGGGGGTTCACCGATCGAAGCGGCAAGACCGTAACGGTGACTGGGCCCGTACGATTGAGGGCAGACAACATTCAAATGCTGCTGGCTGTCGCATTGGCTGGCGGTGGAATCGCGTACGGCCCGACGTTCGTACTTGGCGATTATCTAGCCAGCGGCGCTCTTGAGCAGGTTTTGCCAGACTACAGCACCGAGAGTCTCGGCATCCACGCCGTCTATCCAACGACCCGCATGTTGGGCACAAAGGTACGCTGCTTTGTCGATCTTCTTGAAGAGAGGCTTGGGAATGCTTGTCTGTAGACAGCTTCTCGGCCTAACGGGGGCCGGCCTGTTTGAGCTTCAAGGTCGGAATGCCATTGCGCCGCGCTAGCTTCATACGGACGCTACGACCACGCATCGCTGCGGACTATGGAGATAGCGATCAGCAACCTATCAAAATCAATTAGCGCTCCTAGACCATTGGCCAGCGATAACCAATCGGCTTCTCAGGCGACGCAAAGTGCGTGGGCCGCGCTAATCACTTCTCGAAACCAAACTGCTCCGAAAGAATAGCTGCAGTTCATTGTTGGAAGTACCGAAACCGATATAACCGTCTTGGTTGTAGCAGTGCACCAATGAGCAAGATCGAGACTTGTACGATGCCGTCGCGGCCAAGCTCGGCGAACAGATGTCGCCAGTGACGGGATGGGTACAGCGTCGGCTGATATCAACCGAATTAGATTCAAGCTGGCAGAGCACCTAAAGCGCGAGCAGATCCTTTAAGGAGAGCAGATTGTCGCCGCTCACACGTATTGGGTGCCCTTGTTATGGCGATTTGCGCGCTGGAGTATTGGTCTCCATATTTCACGCGTACCCGGAGAAGGCAGCGCCATCCCCGGGTACGGTGATATCCCGATCTACCGTTATGAAATTCTGCGTGATTGCGCTTTTGGCTTGTTTGGACTCGGTTCAAGCGGGTTCTGGCACGCAGTAGAGCCTCGCCGCTACATCTCCCGACGCGATTTGAGTTCATTAGCGCTGTCGATCGGGGGATCGTTGTCCAGAAACGATTGGACCGCCTCAAACACTTGCCAGCGGCACGTTTCCATAAAGAGCGAATGCGTGCCATCGCCTATTTCTACCCAGCGCTTATACCTTGCGCTGGTCAAAAGCGAAAAATACGCCCTGCTCATGTCAAGCGGCAAATCCCGGTCGCGTTCAGCGTGGACGATCAAAGTGGGAACGTGAATCTCGGACGGAGAATAGAGAGGTCGGCCAGCCGCCCAGTATTCCCTGCTGTCTTGAACCGTCCCGTTCGGGGCACGCAAAAGCTGCGGATTTTGCGTCCGGCCCCAGTCATCGGTCGCGAATGTCGCATCGGCCCAGGTCTCGAACCAATTGGCAGGAAGGATGGCGTCTTGTTTGTCAGCGGGAACACCGTTCAGCCACCGTGCTTTGGCGTCCGCCCGCGAAACAATTCGATAACTCCCGAGCGGGCCGCCGGTGTCAGACATACTCGGAGTTGTGCGCAACCATTGTGGCGCGAGGAGAACGAGCTTGTTGACGAGATCGTTATGCCCGGCCGTAAAGCTTGCCATGATCGTCGTCCCCCAGGACCAACCGATCAGATTGAGTTGCTCAATGCCACGACGCTGACGGATGAAGTTCACCACCCTCTCCACATCGCCCGCCGCGGTTTCGGTGCGAACGACCGGCAGACCGTCTTCTGCCGGTGCACTCATTTCAGCCGGTCGTGACGAACGGCCATATCCTCGCAGATCGACAAGGTAGGTATCGTATCCTTGGGCCGCCAGACAATCCATCCAGGAGACCCCATCGAGGGCGAGATCAAAAGACGTAGAGGCAGGATAGGTCGAACCGTGTACAAACAGGACCGTTCGCTCGGATGCGAACGCCTTCAAACCCGCAACGCGTTTGTTGCGAACGAAGAGCGCAACGTCCTGACGTTCCGTGGGTATCATGAACTCCTGGGTTTCAATGCTAGACAGATCGTGTTTGGTCGCGAAAGCCATAGTAGAATTCCTTAAACGAAGAACCAGTCGAACCCGTCGCCATGCCTGACGACACGACCTGCGGATGTGTTAGCGAAATGTGCTGTAAATATCACCGCAGCGCGGTCTGCAGCCTCCTCGAGCAGTCGTTGACGAACCGCGCGGGCATCCTCCGGATGTTCACAGAACACCGTATTCCAGGCCGGGCGAAAGATCTGGAGCGGCTGATGCATGATGTCACCGCTAAAAATTCCCAGCTCTCCTTTGGACGAGATATGAACTGCCATGTGTCCGACGCTGTGTCCCGGTGTGGAATGCAGCGAGAGGCCGGGCAAAATCTCGGCGTCATCTCCCACCATGAGCGCCTGGCCGCTTTCGACTACCGGAAGCACGCTGTCTGCAAAGACGCCCGCGTTAAAGCCTGTGTTCCCGGC
Organism: Rhizobium sp. 16-449-1b; assembly: GCF_017741935.1. Classification (GTDB taxonomy): domain Bacteria; phylum Pseudomonadota; class Alphaproteobacteria; order Rhizobiales; family Rhizobiaceae; genus Rhizobium. Next base: position 31,251 of record NZ_JAGHMH010000015.1, read on the forward strand.
CGGACCGGCCCAATGATCGTACTCTTTCTTGGAAAAGACATATACCGCATTCGGAAATGTCGGCACCCATCGTCCATCGACGAGCTTGGTATTCCAGCCGCAGTGGTCTGCATGCAAGTGGGTGCAGATCACATAATCCACATCCTCCGGCTGAACGCCTGCCTCGGCAAGTCGCTGCAGAAACGGAAGGTTTTGCCGGTGAAACCTCGGGGCTGACGGGCGCTCCTTGTGGTTCCCGCCGCAACTGTCGATCAGCACAATTTTATTGTCGATGTGAACGACCCACGTATGGATGCTCGCGATAAAGCGGCCTTGCGCGGGATCGAAACAATCCGGGATCATCAGATCGCGGTATGTTTCCAACAAGCTCGGCTCCCATTCAGGGAACAAGGCTTCAGGAGTGAAACCCGCTCCTTTCTGTTCGACAACCTTGCGGACGGTAATGTCGCCAATGCAATGAATGCACATCCTTAGTCTCCTTGCCGTCATCGCATCAATGCGAGACCATCATGATCAGGAATGTAGAGGCACGCTTTTCGCGTGTTCTGAAGGAAGGAAGGTTACGCCAATGACAAATGTCAGGGCTGCGATCACGACCGGATACCAGATCCCGCCATAAATGTTGCCGGTTGCAACTTGCAGCGCTGTAGCAGCGGCGGGCAGTAGGCCACCAAACCATCCGTTTCCGAGATTGTAGGTAACCGATACCGAGGTATAGCGAATGCGCGATGGAAAAAACTCCGTCAAAGCCGCGGCAATCGGCCCAAAAGACATGGCGCCAAGCAGGCTCATTATCGTTAGGACAACAAGGACCATGGGGTAGTTGATCTCCTCCGGCTTTGCCGTCGCGGGATATTTGGCGGTGACAAGGGCTTCCTTGAGCTTCGATTTGAATTGAGCCACGCCATCAGCATCCACAAGGGAGGCGGACTGCAGCGTAGTGTCGCCAATCGAGACAGTAGCCGTGGCTCCGGGGCCCGCATCACGCGTCAAGAATGGCACACCGGCATTGAGAAGTGCGTTCTTTGCGACATCGCAGCTCGAAGTGAAACGCGATGTGCCGACCGGATTAAATTGAACGGAACACTCGTCAATATTCGCCGCGACAATGATCGGCGCGTTGGCCGTGGCCGCCTCCAAAGCAGGGTTGGCATAGTGGCCCAGAGCTTTGTAAAGAGGCATGTATCCAAATGCGCCCAGCAGACAAGCAGCGAGAATAATCGGCTTGCGGCCGATCTTGTCACTCATATATCCGGAAATAACAAAGGCCGGCAGACCCAGTACGAGCGCGCACAACACGAGAAGGTTCGCGATTTGCGGATCGACCTTGAGCGTTGCCGTCAGGAATACCAGTGCATAGATCTGTCCCGCGACATAAACAACGCTCTGTCCCATGACGACACCGAGGATAGCGACAACAAACAGCTTTACATTTTTTCGTGAGGAGAAGGTTTCGCGGATCGGCGACTTCGATAGCTCACCGGCTTCCTTCATGGATAGGAACAGGGGGGATTCCTCGAGTTTCAGGCGTATCCAGATTGAGATGGAAAGCAAGATGCTGGATGCTAGGAACGGAATGCGCCATCCCCATTCGAGAAATGTATCAGCACCCATCATGTTTCGCGTTAGCATCACAACCGCGACCGAAAGCGCAAAACCCAAGGTTGCGGACGCCTGCAGCCACGCCGTCATCGCGCCTCGTCGCCCCGCAGGTGCATGTTCTGCGACGTATGTGGCGGCCCCCCCATATTCACCGCCGATCGCCAATCCCTGCACCATTCTCAAAACCGTGAGGAGCACAGGCGCGAGAATACCCGCCGTCTCGTATGTTGGAAGTAAACCTACAAAGATCGTCGACACCCCCATTATGACTATCGTTGCCAAAAAGGTGTGCTTGCGTCCGAACAAATCACCGAGCCGCCCAAAGACCAGCGCTCCGAACGGACGAACGACAAAGCCGGTCGCAAACGCAAGAAGTGCGAAGATGTTGGCCGACGTCGCATTCGCACTGGCAAAAAAATTGTGGGCGATGGCCGTCGCCATCGTGATGTAGAGAAAGAAATCATACCATTCAAAGACCGTTCCGGCGGTTGAAGCCGCGGTGACAAGTCTGGTTTTTCCCGTCTGGATGCGACCGGTTTGATACCGATCAGTCGTCATATTATCAGGTAATGGCGTCATTTTTCGCTCCCCTTTATTTCGGCCCAAGCCGGATGCTGTTGACTTACTCGACCCTCGAACGATAATTGAAATCGATTATTTGTATCAGGGGTATAAGCCGCATGGATATCAAGGGGCATGATCTCGGACTCCTCTCTTCGCTGGATGTCCTGTTGGCAGAAGCCAATGTCACACGCGCAGCTGTTCGGCTTGGCATCAGCCAACCCGCCTTGTCAGCGCAGCTGGCGAGACTGCGTGATATCTTTTCCGACCAGTTGCTTATTCCGGCCTCGAACGGAAAAGGTATGGTCTTGACCGCCCGCGCAGCCGCCATCAAGCAGCCGTTGAGATCGGCACTCCAGGCGCTCCTGAACACCGTCAATGCTCCGGAGGCATTCGACCCTTACGCCGCGGTTCGAACATTCACCATCGCGACCAACGACAACGCCGCGACAATGATAGGCGTGCGGCTGATCGAACGCGTTACCTCAAAGCATTTTTCCGGGCTGAGGGTTGCGTTTCGAAGTGTGGAGGCTGAAAGGCTGCCCTCGCTACTGGAAAGCGGGGAGATTGATCTTGCCTGGGTATCGCGAAACTCAGTACCAAAAGGGTTCAGCTCGAAGGCAGTTATGCGGGAAGAATTCCGGATGGCGCAGCGCCTGAACCATTCAAGGGGCACTGGATCCCTGAGCCTTCAGGAGTTCATTCAACTTGAACATGTAGTGGTTTCGACATCCGGGAATTTCAACGGTTTCGTTGATGACTATCTTCTGGATCACGGATACCGAAGACGGGTTTCGGTCTCAGTGCAATATTATAGCCTGGTTCCATTCATCCTTGAAAAAACGGATCTCGTTTGCACGCTTCCCGCTCGATTCCTCGACAAATTTCCGAACATGCTTGAAGGCTTCGTCCTTCCTTTTAGCATTGCTCCATTCAGTTTGTTTGCGACCTGGCATCCCCGATTTGACAAGGAACCCGGACTAAATTGGCTGCTTCGGGAGATCGACAATCTCCTGCAGGACGTCACCTGAGACAGCGGCATAATTGACCTTTGCACGACGCGCAAAGACAACCATTTACAGCTATCGCCACATTCCATTTTTCACAGCACAGTCAACCAGTCAGGTCATTGAGCCAACGATGTTTTTCTCGTTTGGCGCACCGAAAGATGCCCCTCCGCCTCTTGACCCAAGCCCCGGCGAAGAGCACCTGTCGGATCGACGTACCTGACCGTCACGCCTGCTGAACACCGGCTAGCCGTTCGAGCAACAGAGCCTGGTCGGCGATATCGTAACCCCCGCGCACCCAAACCGGTGGCGACCGCGGCGCTAACTGCGCTGATGAGACTTTCGACGTGCTATTTTGCCAAGGTCAGAATAGCTTTTGCGCCCGGTTTGGCCTCATACGCGATGGCTTCTGCGATCTGGTCGAGGCTGAACGTCTTTCCCAGCCGCGTTCTGAACATGGGATCGGCGATAATTCCGACGAGGGATGTTAGGGCACTGCGAAGCTTATGAGGGTCCTTGACCGTGGTGCTATTGAAGTTGCTGAACCGCCTCATCGTGATGTTGCTCGTGATGAAGAGCGACGATGCAACCGAGACATTGGTCGCCCCCCCGATAACGCCATAGAACGACACTGTGGAATTGACTGGTAGATGCGGGGCGATCCTACTGATAATCTCTCCACCTATGCCGTCGAAAACCGCGGTTGTGCCGAGTTTTTCGGCTAACGTCTCAAATCGACTTTCAAAGCCGTCTGTATATGTCTCAATTACATGCTCCACACCAAAGCGCCGCAGCTCTTCGCGCGATTTCTCGGAGCGAACCAAAGCAATAAGCGGGATGTTCTTGCTCCTTGCAATCGCGGCGATAGCGAGTCCTGTCGCTGAAGCTCCGGCTGTAACGATCACGCCTTTGTGGCCTTCGCTGAGCATCTCTTCCAAAAAGGCGTATCCGGTCATCCCATTGACCAACGAACCGCAATAATCCTCCACTGAAACATGCTCCGGGAGAAGCAATGCACTGGTGTAGGGTACGACAGCCTGCTCGGACCACAACCCGACTGTATGCTGGCTCGGTGTCAGCGAGCGGTAGATGGCTACGTTTCTTCCGGCAAACTCAGCTGGGACAGCGCTTCCGATGGAGCGTACTCTTCCGGAAGCCGAGGCGCCCCAGATGTGATAGAGGCTGGTATTCAGTCCCGACGTTGTCCCCGGTCTGGAAAGAAAGAACTTGTCACCATGGTTGATAGCAGCGGCAACGATATCAACTAGAATGTGTCCACTCGGCGGAGTTGTGGGTGTCGGGACCTCGCGAACCTCAAGCTGGCGGTTTTCAGCGACGCAGACGGCTTTCATCTTCGATTTCTCCTTCCCATGAGATCGGTTTCGAAGACCATTGGAATACGAGTACTAACGTTTTACAAGTACGGTTATTTTTGTTAGTGTAGACACCATGCAGCTTACCAACCCATGTCCTGTGGCATTCACGTCCAAAATTCTCGGCGGCCGATGGAAGGCTCGAATCGTGTGGGCTCTAGTCCGCGAGGAACCGCTGCGGTTCTCCGCCATACGCCGGGCGTGCCCGCCAATCAGCGACCGTATGCTGACGAAAGAACTTCGCGAACTGGAGGAGTGGGGATTGCTCTCCCGGAAGGAATATCCTGTGATCCCGCCGAAAACGGAATACTGCCTGACCAGCCTCGGCGAGACTCTCCGGCCCGTCATGCAGTCGATGGCCGACTGGGGCCTGTCCCACAGGTTACAGGTCCTGGATGGCTCTCAAAGCTAGCCTGCTTTTCAAAACCCGGACGGTCACTTAAGTGCAGTGCCCCTGCTCGTGTGGCAAGGCCGCTTCCGGCATCGGCGAGAGGTGGTTGGTCAATGCGCCAATGGCCGACAGCATGCGTGTGAAGCGTCAATCGATTTTCGAGAACTTCTACCGGCATAGCGGAGCCGCCTGCTAATCGAGTCCAAACGATACCAACGTGCCAGCCGACAACTATCGATGTGGGCTTGAAGGCGAGTGGCGTCCCAGATCCAGGCCCGAAGGTGGCGCGCCGGGATTTCAAACGACAGGCGGGATTTCGGACGTCTGAAGAACAGCCGCCTTGTCGTTGAAGCTGACCTCCGGGCAGCAATAACTTCGCCCCAGATCGTTCCTGCTTCACGCTTTATGGAGAGACGAAAGATTTGGGTCTCGGCAGTGATGACATCATCTCTCGTTTGAGCAATCGAAGAGCGAACTACTCCGAATTGGATAGCGAAAAACGCCGAAACAATGGCGTGAACAGAGATCGGATCTTCGCTACCTTTGCTACGCCAATACAGCCGCTGCGCATGGCAGGTTTTGACGTACGCGGCCGTTAAAACGGGGATCCACAAACCGACGGGAGCCAACGAACCCTCTTGCTTTGAAGATATGGTTGAAGTATCCCGCCTTGTATGAATTTACCAATCTCTACGCCTCGTTTGCTCCTGCGCCTGCCCACGGAAGCAGACCTCCCCGGCTACCTCTCCTATCGAAATGAAACGGCCACTTTAGAAGCTCAGATGATGAAGGCTGTGGACGAGCAGGATGCTCGTTCGTTTTTGCAGTCTCAATCCGGCGTCGTCGGCATCAAATACGGCTGGCGCATGCTTAGCGTAGAACTTTCCGATGCTGTTGGCATAATTGGCGAGGTAGGTGTATTCGTTTCAGACGAAAATAGCGAGCAAGGTGATTTGGGTTGGTGGCTCCATCCAGACCATCGCAAAAAAGGCTACGCATTTGAGGCAGTCACGTCGTTTGTGCATTGGTGTTTTACCGAGTATCGTCTGCACCGATTGACAGCTCATACACTGTCGGCAAACTTGGACTCTAGAAACTTGATGTCCAAATTGGGTATGAGATTAGAAAGCGAGACCATCCGGAGCGTTAGGCGCAACGGTCGCTGGCACGACGAAGTCGGGTACGCTATTTTACGAGAAGAATGGCAACTGAGAAAGCGGTAACCCAATAAATATGGCGGTCGAAGCGGACTTGAACATTCAACACTTTCCGCGTTACAGACCCTGCCTTGCCTTCTGCATGCCGCACGCATAATTCTGCCAGTGGGAGACCGCCCCCTTAGGCTGTGCTTTTTCAACCAGGCCAAGGTTGGATTTGAGAGGCAATCCAAAGCATACCAATTATCATGAGGATGGAGGAGCGCAGCCTTTCATTGGCTGCTCACAAAGCGGTTCGCTGGGTCTCCTGCGCATCGTTGGGATCGACGAGGACGGTATCTGGGCCGGATTCCTCGACGATACCGAGACGGTGCTGGACAGGTTATTGGATCCGGCATGACCGTATACGTTCCATGAAGACACGGCCCGTTGCCGCGCCGTGTCTTCATGACTTGATTTTCTCTGGCTGTCGACGCCTTACTGAAGGATGAGGACGGCAAGGAACAGAACCAAGGCCGGGATCATCACCACGACGCCGATCTTCAAAAAGCTCCAGGCGCCGATGCGCAATCCTTCGCGGCGCATCGCGGTCAGCCACAATATCGTCGCAAGAGATCCGGTAATCGAGAGGTTGGGGCCGAGATCGACGCCGATCAGCACCGCGCCGGCGATCTTGTCGGACACATCGGCGGCCTGAACGGCGCTGCCTGCAACAAGCCCCGCCGGAAGGTTGTTGACGAGGTTGGATACCAGCGCCACGATCGCACCGGCGGCCGTCGCGGCTCGCAGGGGTGCGTTCGTGGCGCCTTCGGAGAGATAGCGCGCGAGATGCTCGATCAAGCCCGTCTGGTTCAAGGCTTCGACGACGATGAACAAGCCTGCGACCAGCGGCAGCACGCTCCAGGAAATGTCCTTCAGCGTGCCGGCAAGGGTCTGCCGTGTCACCAGGAGGATCGCCGCGGTGGTCAGGCAGCCCGCCACGAATGTCGGGAGACCGAGGTCAAGGTCGAGCGCCGAGGCCGCGAGAAGCAGCACCGCGGTGCCGCAGAGCCCGAGGGCCGCGAGCTTCGCGGTCGTCGTCAGCCGGATTTCCTCTATGTCCGCCGCCACTGTGTCGGCGGCGATGACGCGCCGCTGTGTCCAATAGAGCGCCAGAAACGTGACGGCGATCGAGACGAGGGATGGCAGGGTGAACGTCGCAAGCCATTGTGACAGCGGCGGCATCGCCCCGCCGCCGAAAATCACCAGGTTGGCCGGATTGGAGATCGGCAGAACGAAGCTTGCGGCGTTGGCGATGAACGCACAGATGAGGAGGTAGGGCATGGGGTCCTTGACCTTCGCCGCCCGGCAGGCCGCATAGACGGCAGGCGTCAGCACGACGGCCGTGGCGTCGTTCGACAGGAACACAGTCACGACGATGCCGACGCAGTAGATCAGGATGAACAGGCGTCTTGGCGATCCCTTGGCATAGGCAGTGGCAACCGACGCCAGCCAGTCGAAAAGCCCCTCGCGCCGGGCGAGCTCGGACAGCAACATCATGCCGATGAGAAAGAGGTAGACGTCCAGGCCTTTGACGACGCCCTTCCAAGCTTCTGGGAAGCCGATCAATCCAAGTGTCAGCAGCAGGAACGCGCCGAGCAAGGCCCAGATTGCCTCCGGCAAGGCCAACGGCCGGGTGATCACGCCGAGTGCGGTCATCCCGGCTATCACCCAGGTCATCGTTGATGCGTGCATGAGGTTCTCTTCAAATTGATGCAACAGGTCAGGGCATTGCGGTTGCTTCGCCCGGTTCCTGAGTACCACTCGCCTGAGCGGGCGCAATACTTTTGTGGCCGGCAACGAATGCCGCAAGCGCAAGGGCCGCCACCCCGCCATGCACCCATAGGCAAGGCCATAACCACCGATGTCCGTCAGCCACCCGGCGACGACGTTGCTCGACGATGCCCCGATCCCCTGAACCGTCATGACCGCTGCGAAGCCGACATTTGAACCGGCCGGTCCCCGACAAGATTCGTTCCGCTGCAATCGGGGTTGCAATTCCGATCAGACCCGCACCGATCCCATCGAGAATCTGCACCGGGAAGATGGATGCGTAGGAGCTGAAGGACCCTGCGACCGCCCCGCGGATCAGCAATGCCAGCAGGGCAATCACGAATACGGTCGCCAGGCCGAAACGGCGAATCAGACAAGGAGCTGCCAACGCCATCGCGATCATCGAAAGTTCTGCCACACCAGTGATGATCGCCGTCGTGCGGAAAGGCGTGCCGAGCTGGATCGAGAAGTCTTGGGCGATCAGCCGGCTGATCGGCGCGTTGCCGAAGTGGAAGATCATCAGCATGACGGCGAGCAAGACCAGTCCTTTGCTCCCGACGAGGACGGAATAACCCGAAGGACCGGGCGTGCCATCGTCATGACCGAGGCCTCTTGCCACCGCCACCGCATGGTCGATCCGGTGAGGGTCTATCGCCAGCACAGCAACAATCGCTGCGGCGGCAGTCAGGATCATCAGCCCGATGATCCCTCTCAGGCCAAACATCACCGTCGCGAAATAGATACCAGCGAGTGAAACGACGTTGCCCAGATGATTCCAAAATTCGTTTCGGGAGACCTGATGGGGAAACCGGCGCTCACCGACCAAGCCAAGTGTCAGCCCGATCGAGAAGGCGGGAAAGATGAAGTGAAAACTGACCGTAAACGCGAACTGAATTCTGGCCAGCTATAGAGCGTCAAGCATCGCGGTTGTCCCCGCATTATTAAGATGTAGCTCCGGAACGGCGCCTCGGAGCGAATGAAGTCATTGTCTCTGTCGGTTGATAGAGAGGCGCATGGGTTGTCTGGCCACGACATAGCGGCATTTGCGGTTGCCCCGCCCTTGGACCGATTGTCCAATCCCCGATCGTCCCGGCGGCATCTATTCCTTGCCGCTGCGAAGTTTTCGAAAGGGCCGGCGGTCAATGGATACACTAGGGAAATGGCTTTCGGAGAAGAGCCACCGAAGCACTGTGATCAATATAGTGATGCTGACGGGCGTGCTCGCCATGTCTCAAAGCGCCGGGCTGTTCAAAGTGGTCGGCGGAGGCGCCATAGGGATTGCGGCGATCTATTTCATCTTTCGTGCCGTCAACCTGACCGGCCGGTTATGGAGATTGACCAATTACTATCAAAGCGCTCTGATCTGGATACCGGGTCTTCTCGCGATTTGCCTCGCGGTGACAGGCCTTTTTCTCGCCGCCGGCAACGAGCCGTTGAGCCTGGCCTATGTCCTCGGTGTGGTTCTGTTTGGCTGTGAGCTCGCAATGCTCACCGTCGCTGGAACCGATCTCGATGGTCTTGCGGATACCACGCCTCGACCGGCGGAGACGGTCTGATGGACTTCCCCGTCTTTCATCTTGATTTCCTCGGCAATCGCTGGCTGATCGCCACCATCGCCATCCTGCATGTGTTGATCAATCACGGCCTCGCCGTCGGTATGATGCCGCTGATCGCCGCAATGGAATGGTATGGCGAGAAGAAGCAGGAACCGCGATGGGACAGACTCGCCTTTAAGATCCTGTTTTTCTGTTTCCTGATTACAACGACAGTGGGCGCGCTCACGGGCGTCGGCATCTGGTTCTCGGTCTCGCTGGTCAATCCTTATTCGATCGCCAGCCTGATCCGCGTCTTCTTTTGGGCTTGGTTCACGGAGTGGTTGGTCTTCGTAACCGAGGTCTGCCTGATCCTCGCCTACACGCTCACATTTAAAAAAAATGGAGCGCCCGAGGTCCGGAATGGAAGGCGCGGCACATCAAGCTCGGTTTCTCGCTAGCGTTCTTCTCCTGGGTGACGATGGCAATCATCGTGGCGATCCTCGGATTCATGATGGATCCAAGCAACTGGCTGACCAACCACAGCTTCTGGACGGGCGTTATGAACCCGCTCTACATCCCGCAGCTTGCCTTCCGCACGCCGCTCGCGGCGGCGATGGCGGGCATCATCGCCATGTTCCTGATTCTGTTCTTCACGAAGCGGAGAGATGTTTTCCGGCACGAAGCGTTGCAGGCGGTCGGCCTCTGGACGCTAGCCTTCGCGCCGTTCGTGCTGGTTGCAGGCTGGTGGTATTATACATCAGTGCCCGACGCGATGAAGGAAAACCTCGGCGTTTCGCTTGCGACGCTCGAATTTGCCGCCTGGCAGACAGAATTCCTCCAGATCGCCGTCGTCACCGTCGTCACCATCCTCCTGGTCGTTCAATTCGCGATCTCCCGTCCGAACTTGCTTCCGAAGATGGCACTCGTGGTGCCATTCTTCGCCATCCTCTGGATGACCGGGCATTTCGAGCGGGTGCGCGAGTTCATCCGCAAACCATATGTAATTGGCCAGTATATGTACGCCAACGGCCTGCGTGTCGGCGACTATGCGCTGCTGCAGCGCGACGGCGTTCTGACATACGCGACCTACTCAAATCCCCTGACCGAGGCCGAGAAGACCGGCCTCCCTGATGGATTATCGGAGCCAGAAAGGACGGCGCGGCTGAACACGATACAAAAAGGCAAGGATGTCTTCATGGATACTTGCTCGCGCTGTCACACAGGGCACGGCGTCAACAGCATTACCGGTCACCTACAACGGATGTTTGGCGATCAGCCTTGGACGCCAGAACTCACCGCCGGCTACATCGAGTGCATGCATTATGCCCAGCCTTACATGCCCCCCTTCCCGGGCAGCAAGACCGAGTTGCAACTGCTCGGCACATATCTCGAACATCTCCAGCACAACAAGGCGCCGATCCCAGGCGCGCAGGCGGTGGGTGTTGCCGTAAATGGTCATCGCGCTGCCCGCATCGCTGCAAAGAATAATCAGACAGAAGCGACCGCTCGATGAACGAAATTCCCGTACCCAGAGACATCCCGCTGCCGCTGCCGGCGCCCGAACCGGTGCTGGTTGGCGTCCTCGTCATCTTCTTTCTGATGCACATCATCTTCGTGAATTTCATGGTCGGCGGGGCCTTCCTGACGCTTTGGTATCAGTTGCGCGGCTTGAAGGAGAAGCGTTACGACGATCTTGCGTACGAGATCGCCTCGACCATTACTGCCAACAAGTCGATCGCTGTCGTGCTCGGCGTCGGACCACTGCTTGCAATCAACACGATTTACACCGTGTACTTCTATACAGCCAACGCCCTTACTGGCGCATTCTGGATCAGCATCATCCCACTAGTTATCACAGCTTTCGTGCTGACCTACATCCACAAATATCTTTGGCATCAGATGGAGCGGATGAAGTGGCTTCACATCGGCGTTGCTCTCGTCATATGCCTTCTTTTCCTGTTCATCCCGCTGATCTTCCTCACCAACATCAACCTGATGCTGTTCCCGGAAAAATGGGGGACGGTCCAGGGATTCTTCTCTGCGCTGGTCCTGCCTAACGTCTTCCCCCGCTACGCCCACTTCATTCTGGCTTGTCCCGCCATGACCGGACTGTTTCTGGTCTGGCTGTTCCGAAGGAAGAGCGAGGAGGAGATCGCCGCCACGGGGTTCGAGCGCGCCGAACTTATCCGCAGAGGCTATCAGTGGGCCTTCTGGCCGACAGCCGCCCAGTTCGTCGTCGGCCCAGTCGCGCTTTTGACCCTGCCTCAGACGCAGGAGCCGATTCATCACGTAATCGCGGTCCTCGGCGTCGCTATCCTTGTTGCGCTCGGGATGGCGCACCTGATGTTCGCCGAGACAAGACGCCCGGCCGAGACCATCGGTAAGAGCTTCGCGCCGATTTGCGCATTGATGCTTGTGGTCGTTGCATTGATGGGAACCGGCCGCCATCTCTACCGCGAGGCTGCCGTCACTCCCCACCGCGAACTCGTCCGCACAAAAACGCAGGACTATATGCGCAAGGTCGAGGAGGCGAACCGGGAGGCTGCGGCAAAAGGTGGCGATGGGGGAACGTCTCAATGATCCCCGGTTCTCTGGATACAGGCGAACCCCGCAGCGTATGGTGCGCCTTTCGCGCCTTCAGAGGCTGGATCAAGCGGTATTTCTGGCTTTGGATCGCCTATCAGACGATCAAGGGCATCGCCACAACTACCGTAATTTGGGCACCGCTAGTCTATATGTATCTTCACAATTAGACGGGGAGCCTGTGGCGATCACCATCCACGACAACACCAACAAGAAGAATCTGCAGCTTCTGATCCAACTGCGCTGGCTCGCCGTTGGCGGCCAGGTAGTGACCGTTCTTATCGTGCATTATTGGCTTGGCATCGCGCTACCGCTGATGCCAATGGCGGCCGTGATTCTGTTCCTGATCGGGCTCAACGTCGTGAGCCTGCTACGCCATCACAACCAGTCCGAGGTAACCAACACGGAGCTCCTTCTCGAGCTCCTTCTCGAGCTTCTGCTCGATGTCGCGGCGCTTACGGTTCAACTCTATTTAAGCGGCGGTGCCTCCAACCCGTTCATCTCGCTCTTCCTTCTGCAGGTCATCCTCGGCGCGGTGTTACTCGAGGCTTGGTCGACCTGGGCGCTCGTGATCATCACGAGCGGATGCTTTATCTGGCTGATGACCAGTTATCGCGAGATTGCGATGCCGCACACTCGTGGGCCAGATCTCTTCAACCTGCACATCCAGGGGATGTTTATCTGCTTCGTGCTTGCTGCAAGCCTTCTGGTACTTTTTATCACTCGAATTCAATGCAACTTGCGCGCCCGGGACGCGCAATCCGCCGAAAAGGACCACATCGTCAGGATGGGTCTTTTAGCTTCCGGCGCCGCCCACGAACTCGGCACGCCGCTCTCGACCGTCTCCGTCATTCTGAGCGACTGGCAGCGGATGCCTGTCTTTCAGGCCGATCCGGAGATCGTCGAGGAGCTTACGGAGATGCTCGGCCAGTTGGATCGATGCAAGGCGATCGTCTCGGGGATACTGACCTCGTCTGGCGCGACCCGCGGCGAGGGAACGGTGCGAACGACGGTCAATGCGTTCATCGACGGCCTTGTCGAGGAATGGCGCGCAGGCCGTCCCGCGATCACGTTCAAATACACCAATGACTTTAAACCAAACGTGCCCATTGTTTCGGATACCGCCCTCAAGCAAGTGATCTTCAACGTCTTCGACAATGCCTGGGAGGCATCGCCTCAGTGGATTGGCGTTGCGGTTGGCCGGCGCGGTGACGATTTGGTGATTGCCGTGAGCGATGCCGGCCCCGGCTTCGACAAGGAAATGCTGGCCGAATTCGGGAAGCCTTATCGTTCACGCAAGAACCGTCCGGGCAGCGGGCTCGGCTTGTTTCTTGTCGTCAACGTCCTGCGAAAGCTTGGCGGGACGGTTACGCCGACGAACAGCAAAGACGGCGGGGCCTCGGTGGTTCTGCAACTTCCACTCGCCAGCCTCTCGCCTGGAGGCTTTGATGGAAGCTAGACGTTCCCTGCTGATTGTTGAGGATGATGCGACCTTTGCTCGAGCGCTACGTCGGTCCTTCGAGCGCCGCGATTACGAAGTGCATCTGTGCGACCGGCTGGAAGGCGTCTGCTCCCTGCTCGAGGAAAGCACGCCAAGTTATGCGGTTGTTGACCTGAAGCTGCCCGGGGGCTCCGGGCTCGAATGTGTGAAGGCGCTTCACCACCACGATCCGGAAATGCGCATTGTCGTCCTGACCGGCTTCGCAAGCATCGTGACGGCTGTTGAAGCGATCAAGCTCGGCGCTTGCCATTATTTGCCCAAGCCTTCCAATACCAATGACATCATCGCCGCGTTCCAGAAGGCAGACGGTGACGCGTCCGTCCCCCTAACCGCTAGGCCGACCTCGATCAAGAATCTTGAATGGGAGCGCATCCACGAAACGCTAGTTGACACCGAGTTCAATATCTCGGAAACGGCCCGCCGCCTTGGCATGCATCGACGAACTCTGGCGCGAAAGCTTGAGAAGTGGCGCGTGAAGTAAACCTCTTGTATTGACCCGCGACCGCCAGCCAAATCCACTATGTCGCTGATGCCGTGGCGGCCGACCTGACGCTCAGAGTGATCCGACTTGCAACGGTGTCGAAGTGACCGTCGTCGAGAAGCACGTTCGTCTTGGGAATCTGGCCCGTATACTATCGTCTTCCATTACAGACGCGCAGGGTATTTCAAGGATCAGCGGATGAAACGTGCTGGCTTCCTTGTGCTCGGATACGCCCTCGTTTGTCTCGGCTTTGTCGGCGCGTTTCTGCCGGTCGTGCCGACGACGCCCTTCCTCATTCTCGCCGCTGGCTGTTTTGCACGGTCGTCTCCTCATCTGGAAGTTTGGCTACTTGAGCATCCGAGATTTGGATCGCTTCTTCGGGACTGGCGGGATCGCGGAGCTATCCGGTCCCGGGTCAAGGCGCTTTCATGCGCGGGGATGTTGATAGGCTATGTCCTATTCTGGTTCGAAAGCGGCGCCAGCCTGTTAGTTTCTCTTGTTGTTGTCGTTCTCATGCTGGCCGGCGCATGCATCGTTCTTCCGCGCCCTAACGGAGGTTCCGGCGGGCCGCCAGCTCCAGTTCATCCGCTGTACTGGAGTTGATCGTGCTGCGCGCGGGCGGCGGACATTCCGTCTATGACCGTCTGAGCCTCGGTGGCGGCGACCTCCCTTCCACCCACTGGCATTATTTGCAAACGCCTTTGCGTCATCCGCCAGTCCGAGGTTCGACGCATCGCCTCTCCCAAGCATTGTTTCGATTTCGAGGCCAGTCAGTCTCGCATGCGCGGGATAATCGCTTGCCGTCGTCGGTGATATTCAGTTGAGCGGACGGACTGATCCACTTTGCCGAAATCCGAGGAGTGAAAATGAACCTACATGACTATGCCGGCCGCGACGCGGTCGACCTCGCACACCTTGTCGCAACTCGACAGGTCTCGCCTTCTGATCCTTCCGCCGCAGCATTGGCCGCGGCCGAGCGGTTGAATCCAAGCGTCAACGCCTTCGTCGAGATTTGGCAGGATGAGCCGCTGGGGATGAATGGAGCCTTCGCCGGCGTCCCGTTTGCGGTTAAGGACATCGGTCTCTCGGTAAAGGGAAGGCTCACCGAATATGGCAGCCGCCTCGCTCAGGGAATTCGCTTCGATGCGGATTCCGATCTGATGATGCGGTTCCGCGAGGGCGGGCTGACGCCGATCGGCCGAACCGCGATCCCCGAATTGGCGATGAGCGTTGCCACGGAGCCGGTGTTCGGCGGGCCGACCCGCAACCCTTGGAACCTCGCACGCAGCGCTGGCGGATCCAGTGGCGGGGCGGCCGCCGCCGTAGCGGCCGGGATCGTTCCCGTCGCTCATGCCACCGATGCTGGAGGCTCCATTCGGGTTCCAGCGTCGTGTACCGGTCTGGTCGGTTTGAAACCCAGCAGGGGTCGGGTAGCAATGGGTCCGGCACTCGACGAAATATGGGGCGGGCTGGCGACGCAGTTCGTTCTGACTAGAACGGTACGTGACAGTGCGGCGTTCCTGGACCTTCTGGAGGGTCCTAATGTTGGAGAGCCGTTCGAGATTACCCGGCCCACGGACTCCTACGCCCGATCAATCGCGCGATCACCGCGCCAACTCAGAATCGGCTGCATGGCCGACACCTTCAATGGCAAGTCGATCACACAACCCGTGAGCGACGCATTCGCGGGGACCATACATTTGCTCGAGCAGATGGGACACATAGTGGAACCCGTCGTCTTCAATCCGGGTGTTTCCTGGGAAGTTTTCGCGTTGGCGGTGGCGCGCTACTGGATCACCTACAACGCATCGTTCATGCACCTGCTTGCGTCCATGACAAAACGTACTATCGACCTCTCAATGGTTGAACCTGCAAGTCTCGCGGTCTTCACGCAAGGCTCGGCGACCAGCGCGCTCGATCTGATCGCGGCCGCCGACGTTCGAAACCAGGTCACTCGCGCTACCGGCCGCTATTTCCAGAACTATGACGTGCTGATGACGCCCACCCTGCCAGATTTACCGGCGCCGCTGGGCACGCTTCATGCAGACGTCGGAAATCTGGACGGCCTCGGCTGGGTCTCGCGCGTACTCGATCATGCGCCCTTCAGCAGCCTGGCAAACTTCACCGGCATACCTGCGATTTCATTGCCGTTGGGGCACGACGCTGAGACGAACGTTCCCATCGGAATGCAGTTTGCTTCTCGGTTCGGCACGGAAGACCTGTTGTTACAGCTTGCCGCACAGTTGGAAATGACTGCACCCTGGTCGAGCCGTCGTCCGTCGGTCTGGGCAGGGTCAGACTGACGCACATTCGCGCACGAGACGCGGTGCGAGGAAATCGAGCAACGTACGGATCTTGTGCGGCGGCCGTCGCCCGGGTGGTAGGACAGCATAGAGTTCTACCGGCCAACCACGCCATTCGGGCAACACGATCACGGCTTCCCCTGAGGCTATCGCCGAACGCATCTGGAGTTCTGTCGCGAACAGCAGGCCGTTACCCGCCATCATCATAGCTTTCAGGAATTCGGGATCGCTGCTGATCGAGGCAGCACGGATGGGAAACTCGCGCGAGGTCGTTCCGTTCGTGAGCCACAAACGCTCGGTATCGGAGGGTTTGCGAACATGCGTGATCAATGCGGGATGGTCGATCAGATGTTCAGGTGCCTCGAGAGCGCCTCGCTCCTCCGCATAACGGGCGCTTGCGAATAATCGCCGGGGAAGCGTTGCAATGTGGCGTGCGACCAGTTCCGACGCCGGCAGCTCGCCAATCCAGAGGCGAAAGGCGATATCGACATCCTCGCTGATCAGGTCGAGCGGTTCATGGGTTGATATCATGTCAAGCCGGAGTTCCGGCTGTGTCGCATGAAATTCAGCGAGTGTTGGCGCAAGCAGACCCGATGAAAACCAGGCCGGTGCCGTAATAGTGATCTTGCCCGAGGCGAGCGCGGAAAGCTCGGCGGCGCCCTCCTCTGCCTCGTCGAGCGCGCGGAAGAGGGGCTCCGATTGTTCGAAAAGAGTTCGCCCCGCTTCGGTCAACCCAAGACGCCTCGTGGAGCGCTTCAACAATGCAACGTTCAGCCGCGCCTCGAGTTCTCTCACCTTGCGGCTGATACGCGCCTTGGAAACACCGAGCGCCTGAGCGGCAGAAGTAAAGCTGCCATGCTGCACGACGCGCACGAAAGCCAGTGTGTCACTAAAATCCTTGAGCATTACTAATCTTTGCGGGAAAGGCCTGATGGAAGCAATCCCGTCAGCTCCGTTTGACGGAAAGTCGTCGCTATCATCGTCGAGACGTTTTTCTAGTCGTGCAAACGAGCTGCGCGAGATCGACGGGATGAGTAATAACCAGAAACCCTCAGAGATTTAAGCACACGGTGTCCGCGATCGGTGAGTGACCGTAGTCCCGCCTCACCAAATGAGGACACATATCTAGTCGTGTTCTAGACTGCCGGGACAGCTGGTCGATGCAGAGCCGTCAGCCAGTGAGAGTGGTCAGTACTTGTCGATCTTCCCAAGTCAAGCGCTTCACCCGAAACATTTTGTTGACACGTTAATTGACGTGAAATAAAAACCTGACACATGAAATACATTGTGGAAAGCATGGGCAACGGGGATGGATGGAGATCGGATGCTGGAGAGGTTGGTCGCCCTTGCGAATCTGCATCGGCTTCGAATCCTCGAAACGTGCATAGAGAGGGGCAAGTCTATCTCAGCAAGCTTGCTCGGAAGTCGTGAAACGGCCGGCCTTTGCTTCATCTCCACCTGAAAAAGCTGGAGGACGCGGGACGCGTAACGAGCGGGTTAGAATGGTCGCAGGACGGGGAAGTCGCTAGTATACTACGAGGTCGCACCATTCGATATCGTCCTCAATCCGACTTCTGTTGCTGAAGCCGCAGGTTCGCTCTCCATCGCTATGAAACACGGAACATCTGAAAGGGACGAACATGAATGATAATGCGTCTACATTTCTCCTTGTTACCATCCTCGTCCTGGTGGTGGTTTTGCTAATATTCGGAATGAAGTACTTCTCTGCAGCACGGACTGCGCGGCTTCGGATTGTCAGCGAAGACGCTTATCGCGATCTCGCCGGACGTTCCATCAAGGCACAAGAAGAATGTGCAAGTGTAGTGCCGGCCATGAAGGGGGCGATTGCCGAGATAGAAAGCCGCCTCCTAAATATCGAAAAGGTGCTTAAGGAGGTCGAGTGACGCAGTCGTCCGAGATCGACGAGAAATCACCCAATCGCTAAAACGCAGGTAGCTGCGATTCTGGTAGGCTCTGTTTAATCGCCGTTTCGCTGGAACACTTTGCCATACTGCCCGTCCCCGCAGACTGCACCAGCAAAACCTGATCCGAATTGCTCCCATCCTGCAGACTATTCCCTTCGCGGCCATTCTTGCGGCCTCCGTCGTTACGATCTTCGTGACTACGAACCCCGTCTGACGCCATTTTGGGCAACGACCCTTTGTTTGCGGTTCCGGTGAGCGCAGCAGAGTGAACAATCGACATGCGACCATTGAATGATGAGACGTGCGGATTTGCACAACGTAAAAAACTTCATAACCCCTAATGCAGAGGAGCATTTATCGTGATTTCGCTGAAAAGAAGAACAGTCAGCATGATGGCAATCGGCGCTATGGCAGCGCCACTACTGGGCGCAGGGAGAACTAACGCGCAGGAGCACACTCTGCAGGGGTCTAAGTACTTTGTTTCCCACTCCACTGATCGGCCCAGACCGAAGATTGGAATGCTCATGTTCCCAGGGTTGACGTTGCTAGATCTCGCGGGTCCACAGACGGTGTTGGCAGCTACGAGCGACGTTTACCTCATCTGGAAGAACAAGAACCTTCTCATGTCCGATAACGGCATGGTGCTCAAACCCAACACGACGCTGGATGAATGCCCCAAAGATCTTGATGTACTTTTCGTTCCTGGTGGTCCGGGGCAAGTCGAAGTCATGCGAGATGCTGAGTTGCTGACCTTCCTTGCAGACCGCGGCTCGCGAGCGAAGTACGTAACTTCTGTGTGCACAGGGGCGCTTGTGCTCGGAGCTGCGGGACTTTTGCAAGGTTACAAGGCTGGAACGCACTGGGCCGCCCTCTCGCTTCTGCAGTTATTTGGCGCAACGCCAGTGGAAGAGCGCGTGGTTGTTGACCGCAATCGCATAACAGGCGGAGGTGTCACAGCAGGCCTCGATTTCGGACTCACGCTCCTGAAGGTGCTCCAGGGAGAACGAGTCGCCGAGGTTCAAGAGCTTGCCATGCAATACGATCCACAGCCACCATTCAACGTAGGGGTTCCGGCGAAAGCTGGCCCAGACCTCACCAAGGAGGCGGTCGCCTGGATACAGGGCTATGGCATTGACATGGCGGGAACTGCTCGAGCAGCTGGAGCCGAAATGCGCAGGTACACCTCCTCTGATTAGGCATGTCGAGACTCGTCCTAGCCCTATTACGATGCAGTCTCCACTTCGTCAGAAAGCCTTTCTCCCCATCCACGTTTTTCGGAAAAGTGAACCACGAATGCCACCGATGAACCCAACATCTGCCACTCTATTGATGACGATCGCACCTGTATTCGTCGCGTTGGTTGCAATTGCCGTTTTATCCCTTCCATCGGAACCGGCCCGCCAAAGGTTTAGTGCAATCTTCGTGGCGGGCGCAGGGGCTGCTTATCTCGGCTCTGGGTTTGGGGCACTCGAGCTGGCTTTCTGTGGTGTCGTGACATTGATCGCGTACCGCGGATTGAATGACTATCGGGCGATCGGGTTGGCTTGGGTGCTGCATTCCCTTTGGGATGCAGCCCACGATCTATGGGGGCAACCCATTTTGCCGTTCGCTCCGACTTCATCCTATGGCTGCTTTGTTTGCGACGTCTGGCTTGCTGCTTGGTATTTTGCCGGTGCTCCAAGTCCATGGCAGCGCGAGTTCTGGCTCCAGCGTTTGAGTCGATTCACCGCCATTCTCCAGGGCTGCACACTCGTTGCGCTTGTATGCATCGCGATTCCGGCGCAGCTTCTATTTAATCTCGGAGGGGCGATCCCCGTGGCGCTGGTAAGTCATCTCGTTGCCGTTGCTGTCCATACGTACACCGTGCGCAACAGGCTCACGCGTGAAAAACTGGTCCTTGAAGCCCTGGTGCCTTTCGCTATCTTCTTAAGTGGCAGTGCAAGCAACACGTCGCTGCCGAATGCCCCTGATTGATCGTGCGGACCATGCCAGCAATTGGCATTGCCAAGTTGTTTGACCTTTGCATTTCGGTTATGAAGGCGCGATGAAATTACCGAGCAACTTTCCCCGGTTGAAGGGTTTTCGTTTTCCGCGTGAGATTGTTGCCTACGCGGTCTGGATCTATCATCGATTTGCGTTGAGCACGGCCGATGTGGAAGATCTTCTTGCAGAGCGCGGCGTGCTTGTCAGCCGCGAGACTGTTCGCCTCTGGATTAATCGCTTTGGCCGCCATTTTGCCGACTGTATCCGCAAGGGCCGGCCATAGCCAAAAGACAAGTGGCACCTTGATGAGGCCGTCATCATGATCGGTGGAAAGAAGCTCTGGCTCTGGCCGGCAATTGACGCAGACGGCGATGTTCTTGATATTCTGGTTCAAGCACGCCGCAACACCACGGCCGCTAAGCGTTTCTTCTCAAGGCTGGTCAAGCAATTCGGTCAACCACGCGTCGTCGTGACGGACAAGCTGCGCAGTTACATCAAGCCGATACAAAACTTTGCGCCAAATGCCGATCATAGGGCCCATAAAGGCCGGAACAACAGAATTGAAAATTCACATCGCCTGAGCCGAAAACGGGAGAAAATCATGGGGCGGTTTAAATCACCGCGTCAGGCGCAACGGTTTTTGTCGGCCCACGATCAAATCAACACGATCTTCCGTCCTCGCCGCTACAATCTCACCGCTATCTCCTACCGCCATGCACGCACCGATGCATTTGCATTATGGCGTGAATACACTGCTGAAATGACGGCTTGAAAAACACACGTGCAACCTGCTCGATACCTTGATCAAACAACTTGGCAATGCCATATGGCTACCTCAATTATCAACGTGACCTAAGCCGTGCTACAAAGCGGGTTCGTTTTCGGTTTCATGCAAGTTTTCTTCGTCCTATCGACCGAGCGCAATTGCATTGACCTCGAATGGACAGTCAGGCCAGTAGGACTGTGACGCCGTCGGCCCAGTTTATGATCGTGCTTATTCTCATCCTTTGATACTTTTCCCAATGCTAAAGGAAGCAGGCTCCCTACTTGTTGGATCGCTCGCTGTGGAGATACGGTTTGATAGCCCCGCCCTTGAATATTGTGTGCGGCGTTCCCTTCAATCGAGCGTCAAAGGGTGCATTGAAGCTAGCGTGAAACGGTTTGCGCAAACCAACAAATGCCACGGCACTATCCAGGCGGCCACAAGTGTCCGCTTGATCTTGTAATTTTTTATAATCAGCCGTATATGACCTGTTGAAGCCATCATGAGTCATGATCAATAATCGGTCTTATGAGTCCGATTAAGCCATTTTTCAGCGATTCGAGGTCATATATGTCCGCTTCAAGTGCCATAGACGCCAGATCCTCAAATGCCATCTCCGAAGAAATTGGACAGAAGCTGGAGCGTCTGCGTTTGTCCAGAAACATCACCCAAAGCCAGCTCGCAGCGGATGCCGGAATATCAGAACGAACGCTTCGAAGACTTGAATCCGGCGACAACCCTACTCTCGACTCGCTGCTCCGGGTCCTGATCGCACTTAAAGTCCAGCAGAATATTGACCTTCTTGTTCCGGACTCGCGAATAAGACCTATCGAGCGCGTCCGTACAAAAGGCGCGGAGCGGCAAAGATCGAGCTCCGCGAAAGCCACCAAGAAAGGGAAACCGTGGGAATGGGGAACGAAGGGGTGATGAATGGCTGACGCTTCTACCGATGCGTCCGTGGTGTTGTGGGGACGAGAGGTCGCGGCTGTCTCCTGGCTCGCAGACAGCGGGCATGCCGTTTTCCAGTATGATCCAGAATTCGCCGAATCCGGCATAGAACTTTCACCGCTGGTGATGCCGCTCGGCCCCGACCCTTTTTCTTTCCCGTCATTGCCGAAGAATACCTTCAAGGGACTACCTGGATTACTGGCGGATGCGCTTCCCGACAAATACGGCGACCGTTTGATCAACGCCTGGCTCGCGGAACAGGGTCGCAGGCCGGAAAACTTCAACCCCGTTGAACGACTTTGTTATGTCGGAACACGAGGTATGGGGGCGCTTGAATTCCGGCCAGCCGTCATGGGATCGAATGTGAAAGCCCGCAAGGTCGAGGTCGCGAACCTTGTGCGATTGGCAAATCTGGTCTTGAACGAGAAGGCGAGCCTGGAAGGAGTTCTGGCGGGCAAGAACGACCTTGCCGCGATTGACGATATCCTTCGTGTCGGCACCTCGGCCGGCGGCGCGCGTGCTAAGGCCATTCTCGCCTGGAACCAGCAAACCGGGGAGTTTCGGCATGGCCAGATCGATGCCGGCGATGGTTTCGAGCACTGGCTGATGAAGTTCGATGGTATCGACAACAATCGGGACAAGGAAGAACCGGACCCGCAAGGGTTCGGCCTGATCGAATATGCGTATTATCTGATGGCGATCGCGGCCAATATCGAGATGATGCCCTGTCGGCTGCATCAGGAAGGCGGACGAAGCCACTTCATGACCAGGCGATTTGACAGGCCTGTCGATGAAACCGGCGCGTCGCGCAAACTGCACATGCAATCTTTGTGTGCTCTGCAGCACTACGACTTCAACGATCCGCGCGGCTATTCCTACGAGCAGGCCATTTTGACGATCCGCCAACTTGGATTGGGGGCCCGTGCTTTGGAACAGCAATTCCTTCGCGCGGTCTTCAATGTCGTTGCAAGGAACCAGGACGACCATGTCAAGAATATCGCCTTTCTGATGGACCAGACCGGTGAATGGAAACTGTCGCCCGCTTTCGACGTCAATTATTCTTACAATCCCAAGGGTGACTGGACCGGCCAACATCAGATGAGCCTGAACGGCAAGAGAGATGGGTTTGTTCTCGAAGACCTTATTGCGTTTGCCGAGACGGCGTCGATCAAGCCGACAAAGGCAAAGGGTTTGATTTCCGAGGTTCGCGACGCCGTTTCAAATTGGCTTCAATATGCAAATGAGGCCGGCGTTGATGCGGACACCGCAGGAAAGATCGGGAAAACACATAGGTCAATTGCCTGAGGTGGCAGAGAAGGACGCTCAGCAGCCGATCATGGGAATGAGCGGCATGCATCAGTCCTGACATTTGGGATTTGGAGAAACCGCCGACATGGCAAAACCGGGTGCGTTTGTGTTGAAGCTTACAAGGGACCGCGAGATAGTGTTTCGCGATGCCCTGGACGAGATGGAATTCTTTGCGGAAGCGGTACCGTCGTTTTCTCACAGCCGCAATGCACCACTTGTCTGCTTCGTCGTGAATTCGCGCGGCCGGATTTCGCATATTGCGAATGGACGCCGCGGTGTGAACGCCGGCACCTACCAAAGTCGCCTCAATCTGTCCGACATCGAAGCGCTTCAGACACGGCTGACTGCTCAGGACATCATCGACGGCGTTCCAGCAAGGAACAGGAAGGCTGTCCAGGAGCGCTTCAAACATGGCGGCTTGCTTTCGCCGAAGGCTTTCGAAGAGGTGGTCGATCTCGTCGCACGCCGGGCACCTGAAACCGCGCGCTCCATTGACCGCTTCAGTAAATCGACACGCCGTCGTCTTGCTCAGCTAAATAGTGAAACCCGCGAGGCGCTTGGCGCCCAGAAGGAGAGCGTGGCCACTGCGATGCTGCTCGCCGGCATCGATCGGGCACCGCTACGAGAATGGATGCTTGGCGAAGGCGAAACACCAGAATCCTTCCTTGATGGTCTCTCCGAGTCACGGCAGCGCGAAGACGAAATGATTGTCAGGGATCTGTCCGAAGTTCCTGGATACGACTATCTTCGCCGCGTGCCCAACGCCTCGGCTGCTCTTTTCGTTGACAAGGAAACAGGCCGCCGGTTGACCGTCATACTCGCCAACCGCCTTCCGCTGGAGGAGCAAACCGGAACGGACCTCATCTACTACAACGAGGCGTTCAAGTCCTTCGTTCTTGTCCAGTACAAAGCGATGGAAAGTGACGACAAGGAAGGCGCGATCTTTCGCTTTCCGGAAAAGAAGTTGTCGGAAGAGATCGGGCGCATGGATGCTTTCCTGTCCGAGCTCGCAAAGCTGAAGGAGGGCGGCACAGTCGATGACTTCCGTCTCAGCCATGAACCCTTCTTCCTGAAGTTCTGCCCGCGAACGCAATTTGACCCTGATTCCAGCGGCGTCACAAAAGGCATGTACGTCCCCCTCTCCTACTGGAAGCGCCTTGCACACGATAATGGTCTTGTCGGCCCGCGCGGTGGCCGTCGCCTCGCCTATTCCAATGTTCGGCGGTACTTTGACAACTCGTCCTTTGCCAGCATGGTCAAGGGTGCCTGGGTCGGAACCGTCGTTAATCAATCGGCCGTCATTGAGAGCTGGATCCGAAAGGTCATGGAGACCGGGCGTGCGATCACATTCGCCGTTAAACCTGATGACAGACCAGACGACGAGGAGATGACAGTAGATATCAATCCGGATCTGGGGCTTCATCCGACGGGATTTGAAGATATCGCCGAAGACGAACCGGCAGCAGTTGTATTGGGAAACTGAATCGCGCAAAAATAGCGGAATCTTGCGAATCTGGCATGACTTAGGGGGGAATTTCATGGCGGTTGTCCGCAAGATCGAGATCAGAAACTTCAGATCGATCAAGTCGCTCGACTGGTGGCCGACGGATGGTGTGAACTGTCTGATCGGTGCTGGCGATTCCGGAAAAAGCAGCGTTCTGGATGCGATCGACTATTGCCTGGGTGCCCGGCGCTCGTTGACGATCAACGATTCCGATTTTCACAATCTCGAGGTCGAAAACGACATTTCGATCACAGTGATCCTTGGGCGCCTCGACGACAGCCTAAAAAACTACGAAGCCTATGGGGACTTCCTGTCGGGATTGCGCGGCAGCGATGGAGGTATAGAAGACGAACCAGGACACGGGCTCGAAACCGTCCTGCGGCTGAACCTGACCATCGCTGGCGATCTCGAACCCCGATGGCGACTACTGTCCAAGCGGGCGGAGGACAGAGGCCTCGATCGCGGTCTCAATTGGGGAGACCGGCTGGCGCTTTCCCCCACGCGCCTTGGCGATTGGGCGGAACACAATCTTGCCTGGCGGCGCGGCTCGGTCTTGAACCGCCTAAGTGACGAGAAACCCGATGCCTCGAAAGCGCTGTCCAACGCAGCGAGAGATGCCCGAAAAACCTTCGGAACCGAAGCCGAAAAGCAATTGGGCGAGGCGTTGGCGATCGTCAACAGGGCAGCGCGAGAATTGGGCGTACCGATTGGAGCCGCAGCCAAGGCCTTGCTCGACACGCATTCGGTTTCCGTCAGTGGCGGGACGATTGCCTTGCATAACGAGATTGGCGTTCCTCTTCGTGCTCTTGGTCTCGGATCCACAAGGCTGCTGATTGCCGGCCTGCAGCGCGAGGTCGTGGGCACAACATCGATTCTCCTCGTTGACGAGATCGAGCATGGGTTGGAGCCTCACAGGATCATGCGGCTTATCGGATCGCTGGGCGCGAAAACGCAGCCTGCGCCACAGCAAGTCTTTGCAACATCCCACTCTCCTATTGTCCTACGCGAGCTCAGCTGCAATCAGCTTTTTGTGCTTCGAAAAACGGCGACTGGTGCACATCACCCATACAGTGTACCGGCAGATACCCAAGGCACGCTTCGCGCCTTTCCGGAAGCGTTTCTCGCTCCGTCGGTGCTGCTTTGCGAGGGAGCCACCGAGGTCGGATTTATTCGCGGGTTCGACCAATTTTGTGTCGCTCATCGCCGCATTTCGTTGCAGGCTGCCGGCGTCGCGGTGGTGGATTGCGGCGGCGGGCATGCAGATCGTCCCTATCAACGCGCCAAGGCCCTCATCGGCCTGGGCTATCGCGCTGCGATCTTTCGCGATGACGACGTAAAGCCGTCGCCGGCGGCACAGTCTGAAGTCGTCGCGCTCGGTGGGCTCACGTTTACGTGGGACGAAGGGCAGGATATCGAGACGGCAATCGTCTTCAATGTCGACGATGCCGCTCTGCTCCAGATGATCGACTATGCGATTTCGGTACACGGCATCGACCTGATCGCAGCGCACGTTTCGACCGCGTCTCAAGGTGCAGAGACACTTGATAACCTCCGGGCCGTGCTTCATTCACAACAGCATTCGGCTTCCGCATTGCAACGAAACATCCTGGCTCGCGCCTGCGGAGGAAAGAACGCCTGGTTCAAGTCGGTCGGCCATATGGAGTATGTCGCGCGGCACATTCTGGCGCCGAACTTTGCCGGTGCGACCGAACCCTTTAAAGCCAAAGTCAACCAGTTGCTTATCTGGGCGCAGAACGTGCATGGATGAGACCTCTATTCTCGAAACCAATAAAGGCAGCATCGCCGCGCCGGCTGGGTGTGGGAAGACGCATCTGATCGCTGCTTGCCTTAAGGCATCCACAGATGTGAAGCCGGTGCTGATCCTCACCCATACCAACGCCGGGGTTGCGGCCTTGCGATCACGCCTCGACTCCGCAGGGGTTCCTCCTGATCGCTACCGCATCACCACGATTGACGGCTGGGCCATGCGACTTGTCGGCACATTCCCTGGCCGAAGTGGCCAGGATCCGCAAGTTCTGTCGTTGAGAAATCCGGCATCCGATTATCCCGCAATCCGGGACGGCGCGCTCAATATTCTGGACGGCCACCACCTGCACGGCATTCTTGAAGTGACCTATTCGCGCGTAATCGTGGATGAATATCAGGATTGTATTACCCAGCAACATCGAGCGATCTCCCGCCTGGCCAATATCCTGCCTACCTGTGTCCTGGGCGATGACATGCAGGCGATATTCGGCTGGGGAACCAATGTTCTCGTCGATTGGTCGCGAGAGGTGGAAATCGAGTTTCCGCCGATCGGTCAACTCAGCACTCCCTGGCGCTGGAATAATGCTGGATCCACTACCCTTGGACAATGGCTTCTATGGGTCCGCGAGGCTTTGAAGACCGGAACACCGATTGACCTGCGACGGGCTCCGAGCGAAGTATCCTGGGTCCAGACAACCGGCGCGGACGATATTCAGGCACAGACCCGGGCGGCATATACGGCATCACCGGTTACTGGCGGTGGAGCGCTGATCGTCTGCGATAGCCGTCAACCACGCAGACATCGGGACATAGCAAGCCGGGTAAGAGGAGCGGTTGTCGTCGAGAACGCGGATCTCTCGGATTTCATCAGGTTCGCGGAAGGATTTGACTTCTCCGCTCCGGCTGCAGCTGACGCGCTCATTGATTTCGCCGGCAGCACGCTTACAGGGGTAGGAGCGGCTCAGCTGAAACAGCGGCTTGCTACGTTGCTCGCCGGCAGATCTCAGAAGCCGCCGACAGAGGCAGAAAATGCCGCAGTCCTTTTTGCAGGAAATCCGACCCCAAAATCCGCGCTGGACTTCCTGGTTGAGATAAACAGGCAGTCCGGCGTCTCGCAATTACGCCCGGCCATATTGCGAGCCTGTATCCAGGCACTGAACGCCTGCAGATCTCCCGCGGAGTTTCACGAGATGGCGGTTCGGGCCCGCGAGCAATCTCGTATGCTCGGCAGAGCACTTCCCAATCGGGCGGTCGGCAGCACCTTGCTGTTAAAGGGGCTAGAGGCAGACGTTGCCATCGTATTGGACACCGATACTCTCGACGCACGCAATTTATATGTCGCGATGACGCGGGGCTCGCGACGCCTGGTGATTTGTTCGATCGAACCCATCCTCGTGCGTCGCATATAAACCGAATCGTGGAGGTAACTTCGCGTCACGGCCAATGGTTTGTATCTACTCCAAGTCGCGCCGTGGGATACAAGCAACCTTGGAAGCGTTCTTGACGTTTGCAGGTATTAAACTGCTTCCAGGCCAAACGTAAAAACCTGTCGTGAATTTCGCGATGTTCCCTGGTGTCTTTCGACACGATTGCTCGCGCAGGACAATCCCCTTTATTCCTCGAAAGAGGTTTCGCCATCGTCAGCGGCGCGCTCCGTAACAGCAGCTTCCGACCGCACGGCATGTCGGCTGAGCAATCCCGCGTCCTCGAGCGCCTCGATGTTCGGCAGGTCACGCAGCGACTCCATCCCAAAGGCCGAGAGAAAGTGCGGCGTCGTCACATAGGTGTAGGGCGCCCCCGGAGTCGGGCTGCGCGGCCCGGAGCCGATGAAACCAGCGCCCCGCAAATGACTGATGACGTCCCGGCTGACCTCCTTACCAAAGATCTTCGACAGCTCGCCACGGGTGATCGGCTGGAAATATCCCAGCGCCATCAGCACCATCGCCTCGAACTCGGAGAGGGCTGCTACCCCTCCCCGCGTCGGCGCCGAAGACGCGCGGATCGTCTCGGCGAACCGCGGTCGGGTTCGGTGCTGCCAGCCGCCGGCGACCGACACCAGTTCATAGGGCCGGGCGCTGAGCTCCTCGCGCAGATCGTCGATCAGCAGATCGATGCTGCAGTCTTTTCCCACCACCCGCGCCAGCGTCTCGCGGCTGACCGGTTCGGCCGAGGCAAAGATCACCGCCTCGACCCGCAGCATCCATTCCCGCCAGCGCATCTCCGCCGGGAACTGATCCAGTTCACGATCATAGAGGCGTTCGCCTCCCGGACCTTTGTCGGGCCGCCGTCTGGTCCTAGCTGCGTTCGCTCCCGCCATCGTCACAACCCAAAAATCCGGAAAGAGGAACGTCCGGAAAGCTCGCGCACCGCCTCGAAACTTTCGAGACGTTCGAACAGCCGGTTGGCCGCCCAGCGAGACAGTTTGCTGCCCGGCGCGGACGCCGGCACGGCATCCTCGGTCAGCAACCGGCGGATCACCGGCTCTGCCCCCTTGGTCCGCAGCTTCGGCGCCACGGCCAGCAGTTGCGTGGCGCGGCGATCGATCTCGACGGCGGATCGCAGCGCTGCCTCTACACCGTCGACCAGCGCCAGGCAGATCGCTTTATGATAGGCTGGCTCACCCGGCCGGACGCGACCGCGGCCACCGATGGTGCGAAACGCCGGACCAAACCGCTCGGGCAACAGCAGCGGTACGGGTTTCGGCCAGTTCAGCTTTTGCGCCAGCACGACTTCGGCGAGGCCAAGGGCCAGCACCTCGGTGTCCGGGCGAACGGCAGAGATCGCCGTTATCAGGTCCGCCACCGCGAAGGGTGCTGCTCGCCCGGACTGATTTGCAGAATCGACCATGTCGGGGATCGAGGCAAGGCCGTCGTCCCAGTTCATCCCCAACAGTGCGGCGACTTCCCTGACGAAGGGTGCGGCGAATGTCCCGGATCGGCGCGCCAGCATCCGTGTGGCCAGAAACAGCTTGCCGGCCGGGCCAGGATCGTCGCCTGCAGACGTCAATAAAACTGCGTCGCGGATGGCAGTTTCTTGCTCATTGCTACCAAGCATCCGGGCGGCGACAGCGGCGGATTTCAGGGCGAGGCGGTCGCGCCAGCAGCCGTGCCACGGCGGATCGGCGCGGACCAGATCGTCAAGCGATTTCAGAGCGATACCAGCGGCGAAGGCCGCATCGGATTCGGCGATGTCGTGGGTTCGCGGCCGCGCCCAACCTGGCAGGCGAGGCGGCCAGATCGGGGCTTGAGCTGTGGCGGTCGAAAGCGAATCCATGCCATAGACCATAAGCGAGATGCGCAGTTTATGCCAGAGATATTGCT
This sequence comes from Rhizobium sp. 16-449-1b, assembly GCF_017741935.1. GTDB lineage: Bacteria > Pseudomonadota > Alphaproteobacteria > Rhizobiales > Rhizobiaceae > Rhizobium. The sequence goes on from NZ_JAGHMH010000015.1 coordinate 61,075, forward strand.
CAAAACCGCACCGCCTGTCGATACATAAAAACGTCCGATAAGATTGCATTATCGGACATTGTTGACGCGCGTCTTAAGTTTTGGTAGATAATGACGAAAAGGTAGATTTTTGGAGGTTGTGGTGTCGCTGAACATCAAAAATCCAGCCACTGTAGCGCTCGTCGACGAGCTCGCTCGGCGCCAGGGTATCAGCAAAACGGCGGCAATCCACCAGGCCCTGACCGAGCGCCTTCACCGACTCGGGCATGCCGACGTCCCGAAGGACCGCATGCTTGATGAACTTCGCGCTATCAGAAAGAGGATAGCACAGCTTCCAGAGTTGGAAAAGCGCAGCGACGAGGACATCGTCGGGTTCGATGAGCACGGAATCCCGAACTGATGGTCATCGATACATCGGCGATCGTCACGATCCTGCGCAACGAGCCACAGGCGGAACGACTTGAGAGAGCCATCGTCGCCGACCCGATCCGATTGGTACCGGCGACATGCGTGTTCGAAGCTCGCATGGTGATGGTCAGCCGTCGTGGTGAGCATGCATTGGCCGAAATCGACTTGTGGCTTTCCAAGATCGCGGCGGAAATCATTCCTGTCGATGCCGAGTTGGTCGATCTCGCCACCCAAGCGTGGCTCACCTATGGCATGGGCAGACATCGCGCCGGACTGAATTTTGCGGACTGCTTTTCCTACGCGCTGGCAAAGCGGGCCGACGACGCCCTTCTCTTCATCGGGGAAGATTTTAAGCAGACGGATATCGAAGCGGCATGAATAGTGAGGGAAAGATCATTGCTGATGAGGATCTGGCGGAGGTAGCCCCGTCCCCTGCCCCGCAGCGGGGGTTCGGCTTGCCGGGCCACCTTCAGGATCTCACCGATCGGGCGCGCGGCTACGTCGAGGCGGCCAGTTCCGTCAACACCCGCAAAGCTTACGCATCAGACTGGAAACATTTCTCTGCCTGGTGCCGACGCTCCAATCTTTCCCCCCTCCCCCCGCATCCTCAAACCGTTGGTCTCTACATCACCGCCTGCGCCTCGGGATCCGTGGAGCGTGGAGCCAAGCCAAATTCCGTTTCTACGATTGAACGACGCCTCTCATCGATATCCTGGAATTACGCGCAACGCGGCCTGAGCCTCGATCGTAAGGACCGGCATATTGCAACTGTCATGGCCGGCATTCGCAACAGCCATGCCCGCCCGCCGGTCCAGAAGGAAGCGGTCATGGCAACCGACATCATCGCCATGCTGGAAACGATCGATCGCGGCACGTTGCGTGGCATGCGCGACCGGGCGATGCTGCTGATCGGCTATGCCGGCGGACTTCGACGGTCCGAGATCGTTTGCCTCGATCTCAAGGCAGATCAGACCGAAGACGGTCGCGGTTGGATCGAGATCCTCGACAAAGGCATGCTGGTGACGCTTCGGGGCAAGACGGGTTGGCGTGAAGTGGAGATCGGTAGAGGCTCGTCCGACAACACCTGCCCCGTCCTCGCGCTCCAAACTTGGATCAAATACGCCAAGCTCGCCCATGGCCCCCTCTTCCGGCGGGTTACCGGACAAGGAAAGGCCGTTGGATCGGATCGCTTGAACGACAAAGAAATCGCCCGCCTAGTCAAGCGCACAGCGATGGCCGCGGGTATTCGAGGCGACCTGGCCGAGATCGAGCGTTGGTTGAAGTTCTCAGGGCACTCATTGCGGGCCGGCCTCGCCTCTTCTGCCGAAGTCGATGAGCGTTATGTCCAAAAGCAACTGGGGCACGCCTCGGCCGAGATGACCAGGCGGTATCAGCGACGTCGAGACAGGTTCAGGGTCAATCTAACTAAGGCCGCCGGACTATGACGTACGCAACGCATAGGGTTCGGCCTACCCGACCTTGTGAACACTTCGGATCGTAGGAATGCTGATCAGCCAGGGCGCCGCCCGTAACGAGCGCATCAACCTCAACCTCGCCTGCTCATTGGCGATGATAGCCGGCGCGTTGAATGCCGCAGCCTTCTATGCCGTTGGGTTCTTTTCCGCCAACATGACCGGCAACGTTTCATCTCTGTCCGACCATCTTGCGACCGCGCATTGGGGACAGGCAGTTTTTTTCTTCACCGTGATCATAATCTTCATCCTCGGTGCCGCGATTTCGTCCCTCCTTATCAACTCAGGACGGCGCCGCGGCATCGCGGCCATCTATGCCTATAGCATCCTCTTGGAAGCCATCCTGCTCGCTGTGCTCGGGATAGCGGACATCTGGTTCCTTGCAATGTGGCGCCCTCCCCTTTTAACACTTGGGCTGGCCTTTTTAATGGGATTGCAGAACGCCACCGTCACCCGAATTTCCGATGCTCGCGTGCGGACCACCCATGTCTCCGGGATGGCGACCGACGTAGGCATTGAACTTGGTATTGCGCTGGACATTCTTCGGGGACGAGAGCCAGACACGTACGCTGTTGAAAACCGTACACGGCTCACGTTACACATTTGGACGATAGGAGCTTTCCTTGTCGGAGGCGTATTCGCTTATCAGCATGTAGGTATCTTTGTTCGTAATTTCACTCAAAGGGATCAGACTGAAGCGCAAGCCGTATGCCACCAGCGGCACAAGGCGAATTCGCTTGCCCCGCCGAAACTCCCGCTGATAGCTGCGTGAGTTGGATAGTGACACCATCAGTATCTTTGTAAGAGACGACTTGCGTCGGACTGCGGAATCTCCGCCTGCTTGCAGTTGAAGCACCGGCACAACAACCGGTATCGGCCGCTATTTGCGCCGACTCACTTCAGCCAAATGGGCAGTGATTCATTAATACGTGCAGCAACTCGGACGAAAATGATGATCGAACCGTGTTTATCGACTCTTTTTTTGGGAACCGTTATTATTGAATGAAAAAGGCCAACATCTGCCGGTTTCTGGGAGTTTGAGGCGAAATTCCGGCTTCATTCGCGACATGAATGGCCCAGCGTTAATATCTCATTAACTATAAAGCGCTTGCGGAAACCGGAAATCGCGTCTTATCTGTTTGCGGAGTTTAGCCGTGCGCTGGCAAAACTCCGTATCTTGGGTAAGAAAGTGCGGCAATGGTGAATTTGGATTTGGCACCTATCGAGGAGTTTTCGGGTTTTCGGGATCTTGTCCGAACCCATTCGGCTGCGCTGTCGGCGCAACTTCAAGCTTACCAAACTAAGATGTTTCCGCCCCACGCACGCAAGACGATTCGAAACTTCTCGCCGGCAGAGGCTGAGAAGCTTTTCGATTGCGCGGAAGGGTATCTTCGCACCATTGTTAGCGAGATGGAGAAAGATGATAGCCTGAACTTCAAAGTGGCTTCTGGTCCAGGCAACCGTCGCGTATATTCTGTCGAGGACATTGCGAAAATACGCCAGTACATGGATGCGGGCAGTCGGCCGGCCGGGAGATACTTGCCCCATCGCCGTGAGGGTGAGGAACTTCAGATCATTGCTGTCATGAACTTTAAGGGCGGCTCGGGAAAGACAACGACATCAGCCCATCTTGCCCAATATCTGGCGCTTCGAGGATATCGCGTCCTTGCTGTCGATCTTGATCCTCAAGCGAGCTTATCGGCGTTGTTTGGAAGCCAGCCAGAAACGGATGTCGGTCCGAACGACACGATCTACGGCGCTATCCGATATGATGATGAGCGACGGCCGATCCAGGATATTGTCAGAGCAACCTATATTCCAGACCTTCATTTGATCCCCGGTAATCTTGAACTTATGGAATTCGAACATGCAACCCCTATGGCTCTGGCAAACCGAGTGCCCGGCGACAAGCTTTTCTTTGCCCGCGTGTCGGACGCGCTAGATGAGATCGCCGATGCTTATGACGTCGTAGTCATCGACTGCCCTCCCCAGCTTGGTTATTTGACGCTTTCTGCACTGACCGCAGCGACGTCAGTTCTGATTACAGTCCACCCACAAATGCTAGACGTCATGTCCATGAACCAGTTTTTGGCGATGACCAGTGACTTGATGGACACAATTGGAGAAGCGGGAGCCGACGATAAACAAAACTGGATGCGTTATCTCGTCACGCGTTTTGAACCCACCGACGGGCCTCAGCACCAGATGGTGGCGTTCCTGCGATCCTTGTTCGGAGCAAACGTAATGGTTAATTCCATGGTGAAGAGTACCGCGGTCTCAGACGCGGGCCTGACCAACCAGACCCTTTTTGAGGTCGACAGAAGTCAGTTTAACCGCGTCACCTATGATCGCGCGCTCGAAGCGATGAACAGTGTCAATCATGAGATTGAAGGACTCATCAAAAAGACGTGGGGTAGAACATGAGCCGAAAGAATCTGTTCTCCGACCTGCCCACACCTGTCGTAACGCCGGCACCGCCTCCACATGCCAGGCCTCTTCAGGGGTCTACGAAACCGATGTCAGCTATCAAGCGGTCGGTCGGAGATCTGAACGACCGCAGCCGCCGAGCCGATGAGATAGAAAAGAGCCTGATGGAAGGCCAGGCGGTAATCGAGATTGACGCCGGCATTGTAGAACCGTCGTTTGTTCAGGACCGCATGGACGGCGACATAGAAGGTTTGAAGGCATCGATCGCTGAACAAGGACAGCAGGTCCCTATTCTCGTTCGTCTGCATCCCGAATTTCCAGACAAGTATCAAGTTGCGTTCGGACATCGACGCCTCCGTGCGCTCAAAGAGCTTGGGATCAAGGCGAAAGCCATTGTCCGTGAACTGACCGACGAACAACTGGTGATCGCGCAGGGTCAAGAAAACAATGAGCGTGCGGATCTCACCTATATTGAGAAAGCGCGGTTCGCGGCCAATCTAAAGGACCGATTCACACGGGAGATTATCGTCGCGTCGATGTCAATCGATAGAGCAGACATCTCCCGTATGATGGCCCTTGTGGATGCTCTCCCGCCCGAACTGGTCGACGCAATTGGCCCGGCGCCCGGAATCGGACGGGGCAATTGGCAGCAATTGGCGGAGCTTCTTGAAAAGTTTCCCGAACCTGCAAAAGTTCACGATCTGGCTCGATCACTGAACACTCTCCCATCGGAGGAGCGGTTTAAAAAGATTATCGCTTATCTCAAACCCGCCCGTCTTGAGCGGGGAGTTCCGGTAGTGCTGTCGACATCAACTGGGGGGCGCTTGGCCCAACTCAAGAACGGCAGGACCAAACTTGAAATAACTATCGACAAGAAGGCCACGCCAGACTTCGCGACCTTCGTACTCGAACGACTGGCCGCGCTCTATGAGGAGCATCAGGCCAGCAAGGACAAAGAGAAGGAAGCTTAACCCGCAAAAGAAAAGAGCCCCCAAAACGTCGCCGTCTCGGAAGCCCTATTCTGTTCGTTAGCAAGTTCAGATTCGCATTTTCGAGAATCATCGTCAAGAGTTTTCGGCGCCATTTTGGCGAACAAATTTCTTTTGCCTGTTGACAGGTAGAAAACGATGCAGACAGGAAATGTTTCAACGCCGTTCGGACGGCGTCCGATATCTCTTGCCCTCGTACGGCGGCAACTAACTGCCGGGGAAATCAGGGCGGGCAAGAGCGTAGACAAGTGGAAAGTGTTCCGCGACGCCTCGGTGGCTATCGAGTTGTTAGGGATCCAGTCAAACAGCCTCGCGGTCCTAGACGCGCTTCTGAGCTTCTATCCCGAAAACGAGCTTCGCCCGGATGCGCAACTCATTGTTTTCCCATCAAACATCCAACTGTCACTGCGAGCCCACAGCATGCCTAGTTCGACGCTTCGGCGGCATATCGCGGTTCTGGTCGATGCGGGACTGATCGTCCGAAGGGACAGCGCTAACGGCAAGCGTTATGCGCGGAAAAATACATCCGGCACAGTCGATCACGCGTTCGGTTTCGACCTGTCTCCCCTGCTCGCTCGCGCTGAAGAATTCGCAATGATGGCCCAACAGATATTGGCCGACCGCGCGGCCCTCAAGAAAGTCAGGGAGGCGCTGACCGTTTGCCGGCGGGACGTCAGGAAGCTAATCACAGCGGCTATGGAAGAGGGGGCTGACGGAGATTGGCAAGCTGTTGAGGACACGTATGTGGGGCTCATTGCCCGTATCCCACGCTCCCCGGATCTCAGCCAGGCGACGGCCATGCTCGATGAGATGGGAGTACTGAAGGAAGAAGTACTCAACCGACTGGCAATGCACGATAAAGTCATAAATAATAGCACCAATGCTGCCCATATTGAGCAGCACATACAGAATTCAAAACCCGAATCCCTAAATGAACTTGAACCACGCTCCAGAAAAGAGCTGGGAGCAAAGCCGAGTGCCGTTAGTGGAAGACGGAGTGAGCCGCCGAAGGTGTTCCCATTGGGATTGGTGATGAAGGCATGCCCGCAGATTGCGGATTACGGCAAGAACGGAGAAATTGTGCACTGGCGAGATTTTATGTCCGCTGCTGTCGTCGTGCGCTCAATGCTGGGTATCAGTGCTTCCGCGTATCAGGAGGCCTGTGAGGTTCTGGGGCCTGAAAACGCTGCGGTGGCGGCGGCCTGCATCCTCGAGAAGGCGAATATGATCAATTCTCCGGGAGGATACCTCAGAGACCTGACGCGGCGAGCCGAGCGCGGGGAGTTCTCGATCGGGCCTATGGTGATGGCGCTCCTCAACGTTAGTCGGCGAGAGGCTCGAAGCGCAGGATAGGTCTGGTGGGAACCCTTGGGTCTCGTTTGGTCTTGGTGCGGCGCTGGCAGTCTATTGCACTGCCGAACCACGAGGCATAGGCGGCCAACGGTTTTCATCGCCGATGGTGCCGTTGCAAAATCCTGGCGGGAACAGTTGAGAGGGCCGGAACGCAGCACACATTTCTTCTGCTGGGCGAAAGAGCGATGTCAGAAGGCTTGGAAACGGGATCGCTACAAAACCCCATGGCCGCGTCATCCATATCTTGATCGGCGCTACCTCTTGCGAACGCGGCAATGTGCGTATGAGCATCTAAGACAGGAGATACATTAACGAGACCTCCTGCGAGCTCGGCCATGAATTGAAGGTTGTACCTGCGCCACGTTTGAGACAGCGTTTGCGCGAAGGTTGTCGAGCTGAAACTGGCGAACGATATCTATGCAACGCGCTCGGCAGCGCGAGACTATCGCGCCGCAAAAGATTGTTCGACCACTTGCGCAGCCCGCTAGTCGCGGGATTGATTTACCTTTCGGTTTCGGCCGTTACAGCCGCAACCCATCTTCCGCGGTTTCCGGAAGCACGGTAGAGCGTGGGCGACCCAAATGGATAAAGTGCATCTCAAATTACCGCTTGCCGACGTGGATATGGGAGAGAAGCGCCTGCTAAAGACTTCAAAACTGCGACAAAAATTTAATCGATATCCATCGGGTTTGGCAGGCGGCCGTACATTCATTCCAAGGTAATGATATCGACCTGGCCGATCTCCACAATCAGCAGGTCGGTCGATCTAGGAGTGTTGCGTATTGGTTTCGTCGAAAGGAGTTTTGGGACGCCGTTCATCAACAATCGACGCGGCAGTCTGCAATGAGAAGGAGCCAGGAGGAGGATCTGGTCGGGTATCGTTGCCTGGACGCCTCGTATGGGATCTAAAAAGCGCAGGCGATGTCCTCCCTTTCACGGCAGTGAAAAAAAGACCGGAAATCTCCTTCTTGGAAAATGACGAAGGCAAGTATCTCGGCAATGTCTTCGTTGAAAGCGTTCCGGTCATCGATCACATGTCCAGAAAGCCGTGTCCGACATCTGCGCTGACAGAGGCTACTGTCAGAGCAACTATCACAGTTAGATGGCCGCTTTCACCGTTCAGGCGCTGTTTCTCGGATCTGGCTTCCTTGAACTGCCCGCGATAACACCAGCAGGATCGGGGTGAAGACCTCAATCTGTTGGACGAAACTCCAAGGCAAACCCCTCCAAGTCCATCGCGGTGAACGAGGATGAGGTCGCAGGCTTCAGCGGCACAATCCTGCTTGAAGAGGGTGGCTCATCGTTGAGGCAAAACAGATAGACGGAAGGTTGACGTCACACGTTTGCTCGATAGGCTGTCCGATATAGAAGAGGACTGCAGATCAAGGGCTAGCTGTGTTAATATGAAGGTCCGACTTTCTGACAAAAACAACACCAGTTGGTCGGCAACATCTTGTGGGAACTCCCACAGCAACTAATGCGCTGAAAATAAAAAGATTTTTGAAAACCGTCTTTTTCCCTGTCGCGACTGTTGGTCAATTTGCATACCTGTAGACGGTTTTCGATAAGCCATGTTGTGATTTCCCCTGCCCGCAATTCGTTCCGCCAACCGCGGCGATGCCGAAGGAGTATCAGATGTTGTATCCTTTGCTGTCGATTTGAGCCGCGCGTTCAAAGCCAACAGACTCGACGTTGTTTGCTCCCGCGATAATTAACTGCCGTGATTTTTTGTGTCTGTTGATTTTGGTGCGCAGGACGGCGGCGACGGGGGAGTTATGTACCATGAGCGCTTGGGCCATTGCCGAGCTTGTCGGATGAGTTGACTCGCGATCAGAGGTGGCAGAGAAGATCATGTAGCAATAGAGGATAATCAATGGCTGACGAAGAAATCCGTACCCCTGCTGAACGGGACCCGCAGACTGAGATTGAACAACGAGGTCCGAAGTCGCCTTCCAAGTCAAGAAGCGTTGCAGGTGGCAAGGCCCGTGGGGACACGAAAAAGCAAGTAAGGCCGAAAAGCCGCGGTCTAACCGAACTGGAGAAGCTCGACCGCGTTCGCCACATTGATGAGCACGTTGCGGCTGGCGATACCCTCAAGGCCGCGGTTGAAAAGGCCGGGATATCTGACCAAACCTATTATCAATGGAAAAAAGCGCTGGGACCCGCTCCCCAGTCAGGAATTCCAGAAGATGATGAGTTTGCCGAGTTTGTTCACCTCGAAGAAGAGAACCGTCGGCTGCGCAAACTCCTGGCAGAAAAACTTCGGGCGGAAAACGCCGATTTGCGTCGAAGGCTGGGTTTGAAATAGCCATCATATTAAGGTTTATCGAGCCATAGGAACGCATGAAGCTGATGAGCATGCGCTTTATAACAGGCCCAAGTCGATTGGTCTTGGGACTCTATTTAATTCAGACATACGACCCAATTTTGTCGTCGAGTACAAGACGAACAGGCGCCAAGTGAAGCCAAGAGGAACCTCAATTTGGGGCAGTCTCGATTTGCAGGCCGTCGCTCGACAAATCGAAGTCGATGGGATGGTACCGGGTGATTTGGCAAACGCGGGCACTGCACCTCGCTCGCTAACGCCTGATAGTGCATCGCCGGTATCGATTCTGGAATCGCAGCCAGAACCACATCAACATACGCTTTCTTCGGGCGGCGAACGAATGCCGGAGCAAAGCCCGGATGTCGGCGCGCTAGACGATCAGACTACCGAAGCCCCATTAATGGTTCCGGCGCAGGATGACGATTCAGCAAAACCGGTGCCAGGCCGAGCTCAGGTGCGGAAGGGGAGGGGAGCCAAACGAGCACCTCCGATAGCCCCTAAACTCTTCAGAACGGAGGACGACGACACAGCGCCAAGCGTACTCGCGTTGCTTGAGGCTGACAATCGCTACCTAAAACGACTGATGATGAACAAGCTTCGTGAAGAAAACGAGTGGATGATGTCCAGGCTCAATCGCTTGCCGAGGTGAGGCCGTCCGGATCGCGCGTCACGTGGAATCTGGTGGTTGCCTTTTGATGCTCTTCGTCTGAAGGTTCAACGAGCTTTTGCTGCAAGCTCTCCCATTGGTGTCCCACCTCTAAGAACAGGGCGCGCATAGCACATGCGCTCGAAGGCTTTTCGAGCGGATCACCGTCTACATCCGTGGTTTTTCCAGGGGTCTTAATATGGCGGACTACGTACATCCAGTTCGCCTCAGCTTCGGCGCAGTTTGGTCAAGCTCCCGAATAGAGCGCACAAACAACGTCCCGGCCGGTTCTGCGATTACAGTGAGGTTATGCGAGCTGCAATAAGCAGTCTGCTCTTTGGCCTCTTCATGGTCTTCACTTTCACATGGATTCTCATGGAAGTTTGGTCGAACTAGTCCCGATTTCTCGGGGTCTTGAGACGGATCTGGTGAGTGGGTTTGCCGCTCTTGACGGTAGCTATACCGAACATTGGGTTCGTGTTGGATCGTTGGTGCGAGCCCTATGCGACGACAATACCCTCGTCTGACATAGGCTGGAAATGCACATCATTAGCTGGTGTTCCAGATTGACTGGCAAAGATTTTGACAGGCCCTGTCGACCCGCATCTGTCATTGGATCGCATGTATCTGTTACTCCCCAACACCGGGGCCCTTTAATAATCGTCGGCTCATTGTCGTAGCGCCAAGAAAGAACATAAAGAGAACGAAGAGGTGAGTTAGCTTCGTCACCCGACCCCTTGTTGGCGGTGCGCCTTTCCGTGCGCCCGTCGAACTTCCCGTCCGTGGCCCGAGCTTTGCGCGCTTGAATATCGAACACACCGATTGCCGTGCCGCGGGAAGTGGTGAATGTGTTCGACGCCTGTTATGGCAAGAATGTGGATGAAGAAAAGATCCCGCCTCTTGAATCTTTGCCCTGGCTTGATCTGAATCTATTGCAGAACCCAGAGGGGAGGGGAGGTGATTGCCCACCGATCGGCGGACATGTCGGCAGAAGCGGGCAGCGTCGGATCGCGGCATCATGGATTTTCTCTGTCCAACGGGTGAGGGGATGAGCCCATCACACTGAACCATCAAGAGTCGGACAGCATTGCCCAAGACGCGGAATCTTGCCGATCAATATGCACCCATTGGTCCGCAGAGGATACTCAATCGAGATTCCGTTAACCGCTACGCACATTCCCCAGCGATTTAATGCAAAGCGTCGTCGAGCGAGACTATATGAGTTGCTGCAAATGAAAATTGAGCGACGAGGACGTGCCGTTGCAAGGCCTTTTGACCGTTTGCGCCAAGCAAGTTTTTCCAAAGAAACCGATACCAGCTGGCTTGGATCGAGCAATGGATAGCCGGTGAAATCGAAATTCCAGAAGTTCGGCATAACTACATGCAACTGCTGCAGGAGCAGTGCTCACTGCAAAAATACGCCCAGGACAGATACTTTCAGGCGTGCAGACAAATGATGCGTGGAGCGGCAATCTTTCCCGCTCGGCCAACAGGCGATCGCCTCGCGCAATGACCGTGCTGATTGACGCGGATCCCGGCGCACATCGGCGAACATGGAGTTCATTGCGACGGCCCAATACTCTCAACAACTTCGTAACGCTGAACAAATGAACCTAAGCCCTTATTCAATAACGCAAGTATACTCTCTGAGTTGACGGGGACTGTTACTATTTTTTCTATGTTCATAACCGGCCACTCCATCTCGGGGTCGGCTACTATATCTGCGCGCATTTCTTTCAAGGCGCGCTGAGCTTCTTCATGACTGTCAAAGAAAACATCTGGAATGCCGGTTGGCTTCCAACGTTCCTCGGCGGTTACACCGGCATTTGAATATGTGTAAAAGGTGAAGGCAATGTCCTGTGCCAATGGTTTCTCCTAAAGCAATTTCGGCGGTGCGCCCCCGCCGTTCAATGCTCATTGACCCTTGGTGATCGGGGGATTCGAAACCGCATACCACGGCCCCATGGCCTTTAGTTCCGGAGAACCTATTGCATACGCCACAGGTCCCCCGACCGCAAAGGTCAAGGAGTCTGGTGCCTTACGGGTGGCACCAACCGGGTATGAGGGGTTTCGACGCCCCGAAGCGGCGCGTACCGCTTCGCTGCGGACGATATGTGATCTTGTTGAATTTGTCCTGAAATTTCTTCGATTATCTTCGATCACGGCTCCCTCGACATTGCGAATATCGGCATATCCGCAGAATGGCGTGGAAGGGGCCTGTGGCAGTCAAAATGGGCGCTAGGTGAAAGCCTGGAGTGTTTCGCCAGCCAACTTTCCAACGGTCCGGATGGAGGTTGCCGCTCTTTAGTGACATTTCGTTCGCTAGCAGCGGCTTGATCGAGCCGAGCCTGATGAAGCCGGCTCAAGACGCCGCCGGCTTGCCCTCTCGGGTGCCGCTTGCGAGCCGGCGGCGGCAAGGGAAGCTTCGCCGCGGCGGGCAGGTGGCGCTTGTGGTTCCGGACCTGCCGGCAACTCCCGCCGCGCCCTTGCCTCCGCATGCTCTTCGCGGCTGTCAGATGGGGTCCCGCAAAATGTGTGGGAAGGCAACCCAAGTGGAAAAGAGGGCGGCAAGAAATGCCGAAAAGAGAATGGAAAAGAAAGAAATCCAGGAACTGCGCATTCGTGTGCCATGCTCTGCGGTGCTGGAAAAAGCGGGCTTCGTCATCGATCTGAAAGAGAGCACCCTGCGGGCGGTAAAATATCGCCGTGACAGCGAAATCATCATCATGATTCATGACGGTCACGGCTGGTTTGACCCGCTTTCCGAAGCCAAGGGTGATGTATTCTCGCTCGTCGCCCATCTGGATGGCGGAGGCTTTAGGGCAGCACGCGATCGCGTCGCCGAGTTGATCGGCTATGTCCCGCAAGGAACCGCCAGACGCACGGTTAATCGTGTCCGAGGGCCAAACCTTGCAATTGCCGAACGATGGAACCGCCAACGCCGGCCATGGCCTGGTTCTCAGACCTGGCACTATCTCTCCGAAATAAGGTTGTTGCCATCGCATACACTCCATGCTGCCATTTCCCAGAACGCTGTTCGCGAAGGACCTTACGGCAGCATGTGGGCCGCCCATACGAACGATCTTGGCGCCATTACGGGCTGGGAGGAGCGAGGCCCGGAATGGAGGGGCTTTTCGACCGGGGGAACAAAGGTTCTGTTTCGCCTCGGCCGGTCTGTGGCGTCCCGGCTCTGTGTCACTGAAGCGGCGATCGATGCCATGAGCCTTGCTGCCTTCGAGGGTCTGCGTGATGGCACCCTCTATCTCAGTACCGGCGGGGGCTGGTCTCCGGCAACAGATGCGGCGCTGCGCATGCTTGCCGCCCCTTCCGGTGTCCAATTGGTCGCGGCAACGGACAATAACGCGCAGGGCGACACGTTCGCCGATCGGCTTCGAACCCTTGCGGAAGAGGCGGGCTGTGGCTGGCAGCGATTGCGGCCTCCTGCAGATGACTGGAACGAGGCTCTGCAGGAGAGGGAGGCGGAAAGAAGAAAAAGAAGGGGGGAAAGGGAAGGCGTGCCGCATTCGCGCCAGCCGCATCAAGGGAAGCTTCGCCCGGCCTGAAGCCGGCCCTTGACCCGGCCGGTCACGATGCCGGCGGCTGAGAAGGGGTAATGAAGGACTGAAGTGGATGGTGAGGTCGAGAGGGCAGCGCCGCGCATCGGTCCGGAACAACTCCCAGGGAGCCGAAGATGAATACCTCACCCGCAATCCGCAAGGTCTATCAGGGGGTCGCCGATCGCCACCAGATGTTCCGCATGTTCGACCGCCACGCCCAGCGACCTGATCGTTGGAACGATGATGCGACAGCGCTCTACAGCGGGGAATGGTTTGAGATCCGCGAGAGCGAACACGATTACATGTTCGAGATCCTGCCACCCCTATGGATCCGGGGGTCGTTGTTCGCCATGCGCGAGTTTCTGACCGGATCGATCACCAGCGTCTTCTTCGCGCTGCGCATCGACGGAACCATCCGCCACTTCCACGGCTATTGCGATCTTTCAGACACGTCTTCTGTCGAAAACATGCGGCTCGTCATCACCGAGCGCGAAACCCGGCCGGTGCGTGCCATGACCCGGGATGAGCGTCTGGACCACATCTGGAGCAGCACGGCCGATGATTATCGGGGCTATGCCACTGATCGCTGGCCACACGCCTCACGCGGCAAGAAAACGATCATCCTCTATGGTGGCGCGGCCGGCACCACGCTCAAGCTGCTCGAAGACCTGACCGACGACGAGATCGCTGCGAAACTGCCCGTGCATCTGCGCCACCTTCCCGTTTCCATCGCAGCGTGAGGGGGCGTGACATGGCCGACTATCATTCTCCCACCGTGGTAACCCCGAACGTCCCGTTTCACGACGTCACCCCTCTCGAAGCTCTCCTCTTGCCGCTCGTGTTCGATGAAAGTGCTGTCGTTTTGCACTTAAACGTAAGAATGCGGCTGTTTCGAATTTGTTTGCCAGATAATTTGAGATTCCTGGCGAAGAGAATCTCAAATTGAGCGCAACAACGAGGACGTTCGCGATTGGCTTGTGGGTCCGCGATGTCGTTGAAAATGCTGCCAAAGCCATCATTGTTCTCGCCCGTAGGCCAAATGGATCGCTCATTGCAAAAACACGTCGATTTTGTCGACAACCAATTCTCACATTAAGTGCCAAAATCCGCATGAAAATCTCAGGTTAACTGCCAAGTCTCAAATTAAGTCTCAAGCTATCCTATTGAAAATATTGAAGTGAGAGTCTTACGATTAACTGGAAAACGACAAACCACGCTGCATCAACGATGTGCTGGATCACAGCATGCATCTGATAGATGTCGGCAACATCATCTATTGTCGAAGCAGAAAGATGCCAGTATCGTTCCTGCATGCGTGGACGACTGCCGGCCAATGTTATCCTCAGGCCTGCCGATTTGGCGATACTCGAACGCGTCTTTGCTCAGGTCATACCTGAACATGATACCCATCCCGGTGAGTTGGCTATGTTGCTGGTTCGGCTGTTCCAGGACGGCATTACGGATGAGCATGAGCTGCTGACTGCAGCCGAAAAATGGTCTCGCTGATTTTCTGCCTGTCGGTGAGCGACGGAAAAAGATGCTGCAAGCCGCTACAAAAAGACCGAGATGCCTTCGGTGTTGACGACATAGATGAACTCGTCCCACGCTTCTTGATCGGAAGAGAATGTTTCGTTCCAGTCTGTCAGCTGGTCTTCCAAACTCGTCACTTCCATCCGCCAAGCGGCGCTTTCTGAAGGGCGGAAGATTTCCACGATGACCGTAGTGCCGTTCTCAGTGTAGCGGCCGGAGAGGTGTGAACGTTCAGGCGAGGGTGGGTATGTCGGGTCCATGGGGGTGTTCTGATTGATGGATGAGCGCGGATTATTGTGAGTATTCCAAAGGGTTGCAAGCTCGGCGCGCGCATTATGATACGGATACCGATCACCAGGCAGGTTAGCTGCTGAGTGATATAATCAGCCGGCTGCTCACGCGCTGCAGCAATCAAAGAACCGTTCGTGGTCGTGAGCCAGCGAAAGCAGGTGATGCCCCCGTTTCAACTAAAGGTATGCTTCCCTCAGAAGCCACCACAACGGCAGAGCGCTCACAACGACAGCCGCAACCAATGCCAGAGAAAGTTTTATCGTACTTGTCCGGCGGGCTTTGATTGGATCCCATTGATAGACCACGAGATGCTCCTTCCAGTTGTAGGCAGGAGAACACGGCCATCTCGAAGAGTCGAGCGACGGATGGGCAACAGTGGCGGTAAATGCGACTTCGCCGCAACCGAAATGCGCTGTGCGCCACTTTCGGCAAAGCAGTATTCGCATAGATTTGGTTCGTGACCGGCATGGCGGCGATCCGAAACCGATGGCCTGGCGTGAGAAGCTGCTGACTGCTCTCTTGATCAGTATTGCGGTGTAATCGAGGCCTGGGGCTTCTCCGAAGGTACTGATGCGACAGGCAAGGACTGCGCTGTCAGCGGCGATCTGAAAGTCGCACCGGCTACAGCGTCGCCCTCCCGAACTTTTCCTCAAGGATGTCAACAAAGCACCGAACTTTTGTACCCAACATGCGAGAGCTTGGGTAAAGGGCATGGACGCCAAGACTTTCCGTCGTGTAGTCCGGCAGGACCTGCTCGAGCGCACCACTGGAGATATGTTCTCCAAGAACGAAGGTTGGTCCGTAGACGACGCCGCCGCCATTGAGGGCCGCAGCCAGCAACATCTGCATGTTGTCGGCCTTCAGGCGAGTGGGTCCCGAGACGGTTTCAGTCTTACCTTTCCGATCGGTGAAGCTCCAGTCACCTTCAGACGTTGCTTTGCTGAAGGCGAGGCGGTCGTGTCGCCTCAGGTCCGCCGGCTCCTTCGGTCTGCCGTGCTTGTCAAGGTAGGATGGAGCAGCACAGGCCGCCATTCCGCTTTCCCCGAACTTACGGGAGATAAGACTCGAATCGGGTAGGGTGCCGATACGTATAGCCATGTCGAACCCTCCTTCGATGAGATCTACGTAGCGGTCCTCTAGGCTCATCTCCACGGACACGTTCGGATAACGCCTTGTGTATTCGGCGACTGGCTCGCCCAGATGAAGAGCGCCGAAGGTTGTCGGTGCGGAGACCCTCAGCGTGCCATGCGGCTGATCCTGACGCTGCGCGGCGTTGCGGTCGGCTTCATCCAGAGCGTCGAGTATGAGGCTGCTCCGCTGGTAGTAGTCCCGTCCGATGTCGGTCAGGTGCAGCTTTCGCGTCGTGCGTTGCAGAAGCCTGACACCGAGTTGAGCTTCGATCGCGGCCAAATGTTTGCCGGCCATCGCGGGAGTGATGCCGTGCGCTCTTGCGGCAGCGGCCAGACTGCCTTTGTCGACGGCTGCTACAAAAACTGAAAGTCCGACGAAGCGGTCCATCAATTCGATCCTCTGGTTATCGAGTGTATCATACAATTAGAGGATTATCACTCGCTTTGGAACGGAATATTTAGTTGTCATTGCCATCAACAACGAAGGAAAGAGCGATGGGGATCAACGCAAACGGTATT
This sequence comes from Rhizobium sp. 16-449-1b, assembly GCF_017741935.1. Taxonomy (GTDB): domain Bacteria; phylum Pseudomonadota; class Alphaproteobacteria; order Rhizobiales; family Rhizobiaceae; genus Rhizobium. The sequence goes on from NZ_JAGHMH010000015.1 coordinate 77,702, forward strand.
AAAATCCATTTCGAGGACCATGGAGTGGGCGATACCACGCTGGTCTTCCTCCACTATTGGGGTGGAACGTCAAGGACCTGGGACAATGTTATTAAGGCCCTGAAATCCGACGTTCGTTCCATCGCTTTTGATGCCCGCGGTTGGGGCAAGTCGGACCGTCCAGAGAGCGGTTATGACATCGTCTCCATGGCCAACGACGTCGAGGCCGCAATCGTGGCGCTGGAGTTGAAGAAGTACATTCTTGTCGGCCACTCGATGGGCGGAAAGGTCGCCCAGCTTCTCGCATCCAGGCGGCCTGCGGGACTAAAGGGGCTTATCCTTGTCGCGCCGTCGCCTGCGCAGGGTAAAGTGCTCCCCAAAGACATTCGCGAAGGCATGAAGGGTGCCTATGCGGTTGCCGAATCGACCGCCTGGACCATCGACAACGTCCTTGCGGAGCTTCCTCTTTCGCAGGCACTGCGAGAGCAGGTCATCGAAGATAGCGTCGCGGGTGCCAGTGCCGCGAAGCAGTACTGGCCTGCAGGTGCGATCTCGGAAGACGTCAGCGCGGATCTCGGCCGCATCCAGGTCCCGGTCCTTGTGATCGGTGGCGAAAAGGACAAGGTCGACAGCGTCGAACTGTTGGAAAATGTCGTCGTTCCGTCTCTGCCCGGAGCAAAGCTGACCGTGATCCCCGGTGTCGGCCACCTCTCTCCTCTGGAAACACCACAGGAAGTCGCCTCGCGGATCGATTCCTTCCTCCTTGGCGGGTCAGCGAGAACCCCGCGTCCGGAAGACGTGGCGTCCGCTTTCGACAGCGCGCTCAACAGTGGCAACGTCGACGGCGTCATGGCGCTCTTCCACCCGGAGGCCGTCATGCGCATGACCGACGGCTCCGTTGTGGAAGGTGGCCCTAAGGCTATTAGGGGCGACATCGAGAAACTTGTCTCTGTGAAGCCGATCCTGAAGAACACGGTCCGCCGCGTTTTGAAGAGCGGCGACATCGCCTTGCTGCTCCTCGATTGGGAGATCAGGAGCGCGCCTGACGGTCACTCCAGTGTCCAGCATGGCACCGCCACTCAGATCGTTGAACGCTCGGCGGCGGGTAACTGGCAGCTTCGGGTCTCGAACCCGCTGGGCATCGAATAGGCGGAGAACACAGGCTCCTGCTCATGGTGGTGGCCTCAGATTCTATCTCGGTTCAACGACCAACTGGGAGGTCGGAGTGCCCTTCATCTGACGCCTATAGGCGACCAGACAGAGTCGCCGACCAAGCATTTCGAAAACCAAAATGATGAAAAGGGAACTAAGATGAAAGCGATCAAAGCTGCTGCGGTACAGGCCGCGCCCGTATATCTAGATCTCCACGCCTCGATCTCCAAGGCCGAGCGCATCGTCGCTGAGGCGTCAGAGAATGGCGCGAAACTGGTGGCCTTCCCGGAAACCTGGCTGCCGGGCTATCCTTTTTTCGCCTGGCTCGGTAGCCCAGCGGACAGTATTGGACACATCCCGGAATACCACGCCAACAGTATGGAGCTTCGGTCGCCCGAAATGCTGCGCCTTCAGACGATGGCTGCGAGGTACGGCGTTACCCTCGTGATGGGATACTCGGAGCGGGAAGGTGGCAGCCGCTATATGTCGCAGGTAATCATAGGTGAGCACGGCGAAATTCTTCTCAATCGCCGGAAGCTTAAACCGACACTGATCGAGCGGACGATCTTCGGGGAAGGAGATGGATCCGATCTGGTCGTGGTTGATAGCGCTTTTGGCCGGTTGGGTGCGCTCAACTGCTGGGAACATATGCAGCCTCTCGTCAAGATGGCAATGTTCGCTCAACACGAGGAGGTCCATGTGGCGTCGTGGCCCGCTTTCTCCCTCTACCGCGAGCTTGCCTACGCGCTGGGGCCGGAGGTCAACAACGGAGCTAGCCGCCAGTATGCGGTCGAGGGAAGTGCCTTCGTGCTCGCTCCCTGCGCAATCATCGACGCAGGCGTTTTCGATAAGCTCGCAACGAGTTCTGAAAAGGCGATGCTCCTGAACCCACAGTCGTCCGCGCCTGGAGGCGGCTTTGCGCAAATCTACGCCCCCGATGGCCGCGCTATGTGCGAGCCAATACCGCAGGATCAGGAGGGAATTCTTTATGCTGACCTTGACCCCTCGGTAATCACGATATCCAAAGCCGCGGCCGATCCGGCGGGCCACTACAGTCGTCCTGATGTATTGAAACTGGTTTTAAACCGCGAAAGCAGGCGCGTCATGGAAGAAGTGGGCCGACCCAACCATGCGGGTTTTGCGGTCATTCCTCTAGAAGAAGCAGAAGCTTGACATGGGTAGCTTGGAGGTTGCCCGCCCCTGACGGCACATCAGACTAATCTGGGATGGCGCACCGGTGGCATCCCGCGGCTCACGCCAGCGCATCATCACCATAACTAAGCGAGCAACCAAAGCCGGGGCAACCCGATCTCTGAAAGGACACGACTTATGAAACCGACCAATCTTCCCTCGCTCAATCACCTACGTGCTGTTTCCGCCCCTTAGGGAGTGAAACCTTTCCACGTCGGCATCATCATCGGCCCCGGCTTCGTGCCGATGGACATGGTGGGCGTACAAACAGTACTGGGCCTGATGCCGGCAGTGGAAATTCATCTCCTCTGGATATCTCAAGATTTGGTCGAGGGTTTCCCGAACTGGTGGACTAAACCAACCACAACCTTTGCCGAGCCCTGAAACGCTTGACGTGTTGGCGATTCCAATGCTGGCGCCAGAAGTGCAGAACGATCCCGAAGTGATCTCTCTCGTGGCAAACAAGGCAAGCTCCGCTCGCTTCAACATTGGTATCTGCAACGGCGTGTTGGCGTTTGGCGCGGCGGGCATTCTGAAGGACCGCTGCGTAACGGCGAGCCACAACGCGCTGCCGATCCTTGATCAACTTGGGGTACGCGAAACGATCCCAGCGGGAAACGGCGTTGCGGTGGATGGTAATCTTTATACCGCCGGGCCGGGGGTAGGTAGCTTCGAGGCCGCCTTTCTTGTTGTCGAGGCAGCTTTCGGCCGCAACGCAGCGCAACTGGCTGAGGTTATCATAGAATACGATCCCCACCCGATTTACGGTATGGGCGTTCCATCCAAGGCAGATCCGGCACTGGTTTCCCAATTCGAGGCCATCATGGAGCCGCTGGTAGTTGATTACCGCAGAGGCGCAGTAAGCAGCTTTAGGGCTTACGCCATGTAACGAGCGTTCCGAAGGCATCTTGAGATTGCACTAAGATTTAGCTCGCACACTGCCGGCCGAGGTCGGTCGCCGCTTCCAGCGAACCCGTCACTCGCATATCCGGCAATCGGTGATCGAGCGGATTATGTACGACTGGTCGCCGCAGCAGATCGCCGGGCGCTGATCCTGCTGGGCGCGTTCGGCGCATTCGCTGGAGGTACCACTGGATACAGCGTCTATGAGATGAGGAAGATCGACGCAGTCTACACCGACGTAATCGCAAAGCGATAGCGCTGCGGCGACCGGCTTCGCGCGTGCCAACCGCTCCTTGCAGACAGCGCGCGCTGCCATCGGCGATCTGCTCATGTCCAGAAGCAGCGCCCTTAACGCCACGGCGGAAATGAGATCGCGGACGTCAGGGTATCGTTCATACGGTCCATAGACGGGGCGATTGCTGCGATGACATAGGACGCCAACCCGCCCAGAAGCGGATCATCGTAACGAGGATGGGCGGATACTTCTCAGCAAGCAATTTGGAGAAGCCGTCCCGGCCCGCGAAGATGGTGATCGCGAGCAACACGTATACGTAGCCCAGTTTCTTGCTGTTCATGTCGGTTTCATTGTCGCTAGCTAGGACGTGGACTCGCAAACTGAATTGATCCAAATTCTTGTCGCAACGAGTTTCAGTGCAGCAAGGTAATTGTCAGGGCGGCGGTCGTAGCGCGTGGCCAAGCCCCGCATGTGTTTGATACGATTGAAAAACCTCTCCACTTGATTTCGCTGCCTATAGACCCAGCGACTGAAGCTGAAGCTCTGCTTCCGATTTATCTTTGTTGGAATGTTAGCCCAAGCCTTGCGGCCTTTCACAAACGCTCGGATCGCGTCGGTGTCATAAGCTTTATCTGCAAGTAGCGTCGTGCCTGGTTCGATGTCAGAAATCAGCTTCTCAGCGACCGGAGCATCCGCAGCCTGGCCCGCTGTCAGCTCCATTCGTAACGGTCGGCCATCCGCATCGACCATGGCATGGATTTTGGTCGTCAGGCCGCCGCGCGAACGTCCCATGCAAGGATCGGTAGAGCCCCTTTTTTTGCGTTGGCACCATGCTGGTGAACGCGCACACACGGACGAGTCGATCATAACTATATCGCCGTCGTAACGCCTTGATACCGCTTCAAGAAGGTCGTCACCGCCAGACCCGGTGAAGCGCGTAAGCGGGCTATGTCGCGGGCCGGCGGTTCTCCAAAGTGGCGGCGATATTCGCGACTGAACTGCGTCGGGCTTTCGTAACCGACGCGCAAGGCGGCCGTCATAACGTCGATGTGTTCTGCGAGCATAAGGCTGCGGGCGTCCTGAAGTCTGAGTTGCTTCTGGAACTGCAGCGGCGTCATCGCTGTCACGGCGCGAAAATGCTCGTGCAGGCTCGACGGACTCATTCCGACGTCCGCGGCTAGCCGCTCAATGCTGAACCTTTCCCTGAAGTTCTTGCTGATCCAGGCGATGGCGCGGCCTACTTGGGCCACCCGTCCCTGATTAGCGGTGATATTGCGCATCCTCGCGCCGTCCAGGCCAGCGAGCAGGCGATACAGAATTTCCTGCTCGGCAAGCAGCGCAAGCACGGGCAGCGCTACCGGGTCGTCGAGCAGACGCAGCAGGCGTAGCGCCGCGTCGAGCAGACCGGCGCTGGCATCGGACACCGTCTTGCCGATGGGCGGTGATGTCGCATCCGGCGGCGGCGGCGGCACGCGCGACGACATCTCGCTCAGCATCACCGGATCGAAATCAAGGTAGAGGCAGAGATAAGGCTTTTCAGGGGTCGCCTCGATCACTTGGCCTGTGACAGGCAGGTCGTAGGTCACGACCCCATAGCGCCCCGGTGCATATCGGAACACGCAGTCGCCCAGCGTAACGTCTTTCCGTCCCTGCGCGACAAGGCACAGTTGCGGCCGGAAGACATTTGGCATCGGCATCGTCACGGTGGAGGATCGAACAAGCGTTACACGTTCGATGGGAGTGGGTTGAAAGCCGTCCTTGGTGACGTGTCGAGCAATTATTGTGGCAATTTCAGTCAGTGTTTCCATGGACCCGACCATCGCACAAGCTCGGAGGGGCGGCAACGCGAACTCCGCATGTTCTGGAGGATCAGGCAGTAATCTCGGCGCATCAGGCTAACGGTACGGCGTCGTTGCATATCAGAGTGTCAGCGGCAATTGGGTTACCGTAAACCTGGCCGCAGAATAAGTATGGAGCAAATATGTCAATCAACAATTTCAAGATACCCGCGGTCGCACTAGGCACCTGGGCCTGGGGCGACAGCGGCGAGATCGGCGACGGCTACTTCGGCAGCAGTCTCACTCATGCTGAGCTGGAAGAGGTCGCGGACAAGGCGCGTGCAGCCGGCTTCACCCTATGGGACACCGCTGTCGTTTATGGCATGGGCCATTCAGAGACTGTACTCGGGCAAGTCCTGAAGCGCTTCGCGCGTAGAGATTACCAGCTATCAACCAAGTTCACCCCGCAGGCCGCGGGAAGCGGCGAGAATCCAATGGCGGACATGCTGGAGCAGAGCCTGACGCGCCTCGGCACCGATTACATCGACCTCTACTGGATTCACAACCCGGCCGATGTGGCGCGTTGGACGCCTCACCTGATTCCGTTGCTGAAGAGCGGAAAGGTCAAACATGTCGGCGTCTCGAACCACAACCTGAGCGAAATTGAACTCGCCGACCGGATTCTCGGGGAAGCCGGGTATCGAGTCGAAGCCATCCAGAACCACTACAGCCTGCTTTATCGAAGGTCCGAGGATGCCGGTATCCTCGACTACAGTCGCAACCGTGGCGTTCCGTTCTTCGCCTATATGGTGCTCGAACAGGGCGCGCTAAACGGCAAATACGGTCCGGAGAACCCGCTGCCTGAAGGCACCAACCGGGCAAAGGCCTATAATGGCATGCTGCCTCAACTGAAGGCCATGACAGACAAGCTCGCCTAGATCGGCGAGACCCACGGTGCCGCAGCTCCTGACGTCGCGACGGCCTGGGCGATTGCCAAGGGTACAACGCCGATCATCGGCATCACCAGGCCCAGTTATATCGATGGCCTGGTGCGGGCCAGCAGCATCACGCTCACTGGCGACGAAATCGCGGAACTGGAAGCCCTCGCCGATGCCGCCAACGTCAACACCCGTGGCTGGTGGGAAAAGGATATGGTAACCTGAAGCTCCGCAATAGCGACACTCCGTGGAATATGGAGTGTGGCAGGCGACCATCTCGATCTTCAGAAGGTCGCCTGCCTCCCGTCATCGAGCAAGTGCTCCAGAACGGGCGGGGCAACTTGCAAGTTCCGCACCGAGGCGCGCCGAATTCACTGGCCTCCAGTCAGCCCATCTCGGCCCAGGCTACCGCGTCGGCGCCTGCGGGGATCCGCACGGGGCTGGAAGGATCGTTCACCGCAAACCATATGGCTTCGGCGACATCCTTCGGATGTGTGACCGGTCCTGGTTCGCTGAAAGTGGCCATGAAGCCCTTGACTAGATCGGTATAGGCCTCGTGGTCGAGGCCCTGCATGCGAGACCCGCCATTCTCTGCGAAGCGGGTCTCGGGCGCCCGGCCCGGAATCACCAGGTGCGCGCGCACGCCAAACTGTGCAAGTTCCAGCGCGATCGACTCGGTGAAGGCATTCACCGCCGCTTTGCTCGCCGTGTACGCCGCGATCAGCGGGAGCGCCCGCAGCGTCACGGCGGACGTCACGTTGACGACCACCCCGGACAGGCGTTCCCTGAACTGGAGCAACACCGCCTGTGTCATTGCCATCGTGCCGCTCGGCAACGCTGATATCGGCCACAGATTCGAACTCAATGTTTCAAGCCGCGTACTGTTGGTCAATACCGAAGCTGACGCAGATCCGATGTCATATCTGAGGATCGTCGCGTTTCGGCCCCCTGTTTAGATGCTATTGATTTCAGTATCACGCATCTGTTCTTTCCCTCGCGTGGACGCCGACGGTGTACTCAGTTCACGACTCCTCGAATGGCGCAAATCGATCGTCAGGTTCCATTCCGAAGACCTCTTCCTGTATCATCAGCTGCTGGACTACTCGCATGCTCCGAACAGCGACGCGATGGTGATATTCAATCTCGGCAACATGGCGCGGCCGTTTTTCGAGGGCTACGTGGCGTTCAAGTTTCTCGAATTCGGCTCGATGGACAACCCTCTATCGTCGCTGATTCTGGACCCCGTGAAGCGTGAACTGGCGCGCAAGTTCATGCATCACTACTCGCACACGCATTCGCACGGAGGAGGCATGAAGCTGCCTGACATGGCGGAGGCGAGGAAGGCCGTGACGGCTATCCTCGAAGGTATCGAAAGGCACAACCCCGTTCATTTCGCAGCGCTCCGCGACGCCGCCTGACGCACATGTCGGACAGCGTCTATGCCTTCCGTCACGTCTCGATCGCCCTCTCTATAGCAGCCGCCACCGCAAGGAGAAGCCGATCGCTTCCTGACACTGAATCGAGCGCCAATCCGACGGGGAGGCCGTCCTTTGTAAATCCGACAGGGAGGCTTACCCCGGGTATCCCGGCGAGACTTCCCGGACCGGTGTTACGAACGACAGTGCTGAAAGTCGGCAGCGCTCGCCCGTTGAGCACCACGAAGTTGTCCTGACCGATCAGCGGAGCAGGCAGCGGAGTTGTCGGAAAGACGACTGCGTCAAGCCCATTCCTTGAAAAACAATCTTGATATGCTTGGACTAGCTTCGGTCTGTCGCCGCGTATCGCAGCCTCGTACGCCGCCTTTGGCACAGCTCCCGACTTGTCGGCGACAGCCTTGACGACAGCCGCGACGTCAGGGCTCGAGGCTTGGCGTGCTACACGATCGAACGAGAAATTAAGACCCTGTGATGCCAGATAGCTATCTATGGCACCGGGCATTTCGTGTAGCGCGACAGTGAACCCCGCAGAAGCGTCCAGCTCGGCGACTCGGTGGAGGTCGACCTCGATGAAAGTAACCCCAGCACGCTCAAGCTTTGCAAGCGTTTCCTCGCAGAGACGTCCGGTCTCGTAGTCTAGGTCTTGCCAGAAATGGCCGCGGGGGACACCCAGCCTAACGTCTCGCAGGCTTCGGTAGGGCGGAAGCGAACGGTCTCCGGTGACGACGGCATCCAGAAGGTACAGGTCTTCCACCGATCTCGCGATTGGCCCGGGTGTGTCGCGAGTACCGGAGATTGGTACGATCCCCCCTCCGGGCCAGCGTCCGGCCGTTGGTCGATACCCAGTGACGCCACAGAATGACGCCGGCACGCGAACGGAGCCTCCCGTGTCCGTCCCGATGCTGGCCGGAACGATCCTGGCTGCTACGGCCGCACCTGAACCACCGCTCGATCCACCAGGAACTCGATCCATGTCGTAGGGATTTCTGACCGCGCCGAAAGCCTTATTATTGGACGTAATGCCCAGGGCGAGCTCGTGCATACCGACTTTCCCGAACACGATCGCCCCGGCATAGAGCAAGGCCTCGACCACCGGAGCGTCTACACGTGGCCGATGTTCTCTGAGCACCGGGGTTCCTGCAGTTGTCGTATAACCGACGGCGTCAATATTGTCTTTCAGGGCGATCGGAACTCCGTGGAGCGGTCCCAAGTTATGTCCGGCTGCCTTCACGCGGTCAGCTTCGCGAGCGGCATTTAAGATCCGTTCGGGGTCTAGCGAAACAAAGGCGTTCAAGCCCTGTTGATCTCGGGATCGAGATAGGAGAGAGCCCACCAATTGCTCGGAGGTAATATCGCCATCCCTGATGGCCGCCACCGATTGAGTCAGCCCTAAGTCAAATAATTCCATCGTGTCCGCACCAAAGTCATTGCTTTTGCTTCATTAAAGCGTCTCGACAGTGGTGTTTCCATCGACAGAAATGCGGATGCTAGGAGTCGAGACGTCCATGGACCACCAGCATAGCGAGCTCGGCGCGGTTCGAGCAGCCGTTTTTCTCCATAGCCTTGTTAATGTGGGTTCGAACGGTGCTGAATGATATCCCGAGAAGGCGGGCGATATCGCGATCGGTACATCCTCTTGCGATTAGCGCGATGACGTCGGCCTCCCGCTGCGTGAGATTCTCGTATCCCTTGAACGAGCGGACGAAGGAGCGCTTTAGAAACGGTTCAAGCGCGTTCAGAAGCCCAACCTCCCTTTCGCCAAACTCCGGCCTATCGGGAGCTCGCCAGATGCGAAGATCCCGCAAGTGCCGCATGCCGTCGAAGACGAACATGTTCACTCCCCGGTCAAGGCCGTCGACCCGGAGGAAGTCATTGTAGAACTCGGTCTTCAGCAACTCGTCGCGAGATATGACTTCATCAACTAGCGTCGCAGCGCGCCTTTTGCGAAGGTGCTCGGTCATCGGGTCTCGGAATTGGAAATAGGTCTCGTAACGCTCCATGTTGGAGGCGTCCATGTTGAAGGAAATGCTCTTCTCATATCGAGAAGTTTTGTCGGACCATTTATACGAGGCGGCAAAGTCCGCTCGCAGAAGCCGTACTATAGCCTGCAGAAGATCCGGCTCCATGTCTGAGCGCGCTTCCTGTCTTACCAGGTCAGAGACGATGTTTCCAAAGAGCTGAAGCTCACCGCTCGAAAGGTCGCGTATTTGACTCGTCATTGATTTCCTCGCGGTAGAATAATCAACTGACAAAGCAATTTACATACCAAACAGATGCTAGAGCGACAAGGTTGGAATGACCGCACAACACATTGAAAGACCGAAGTTAATCCGGGGAAGGATGCGTCGGGCGCTCGCGCCTTGGCCAATATCTCAGCGACATTCACAATCAGAGTGAGGTTTTTTTGGCCGTCCTACTGCTGCCGCTCAAATTGCGGAAAGGCGATGAAAAGGGCCTGGAAAGTGCGGTCGAGCAGACACCGTCTCTCCGAGAAAGAGGCGGTGGAGTGTCACTAGATATGAAGATGCTCTACAATATCCGCGCGTGATATCTGCGCTCTGGTGCCAGTCAGGACTACCGTTCCCTGGTCCATAACGAGATAGCTGTCAGCAACCAGATTGGCGAAGGCGAGGTTCTGCTCAACGACGACAAAAGCCGTGCCCCGCTGTTTCCAGGAGTTGATCAGCTCTGCCATCTTCAGGATGTTTTCCCATTGGACGCCTTCGCTTGGCTCGTCAAGAAGCACGATCGGTCTTCCTTCCGACAGCGTCCGCGTGAAAGCAAGTATCTTTTTCTCGCCGCCGCTGAGCGTTCCGGCCTGCTGACGAAGCCGATCTGCGAGTATGGGGAACACTGCAAAGAATGGCTCGAAAACATCCAGCTTCCTACTACCCGACATCAGGGTCAGGTTGTCGTGGACGGTGAGCCCATCGAAAACGGGGCGCTCCTGCGGGCAATAGCTCATTCTGCGAGGCCGCGGCTTGCTCCAGCCGCCGCTGGCTGATGCCTTTCCGTCGGCGACGATCTCGCCCCTTTGCTGTTGGATGGTGCCGAAGAGGGTCTTTACCAGTGTGGTTTTACCTACGCCGTTCCGGCCGACCACGCAAAGGCTCTCGCCCACCGCGATCTTGCCCTCAAGGTCATGAATGACCATCGTCTCGTTGTATCCAGCGGTTAGACCACGAAACTCCAGGGCGGTTCGATCCCGGTGCGAGTAGCCGACGGCAGGCGGCTGCTCGACTAAATCTTCGTTGCCGACAGCTGCTTTCTCGCTCACTTCTCTGCTCCCACGTACACGGCTCGAACCTTCTCATTGGCCTGGACTTCCGCGACGCTGCCCTCCGCAAGAAGGCTTCCATTGTGCATCACAAAAACATTGTCGGCGAGTTGGCGAACTAAGCTCATGTCATGCTCGACGATCACGATGACGCCCGAAAGTCGTTCAGAAGCCCAGCGGATGACCTCGACTATTGCCGAGGTCTCCTCGGGGGAGAGCCCGGCCGCGGGTTCGTCCAGCAGCAAAAGCCGTGGCTCCGAGAGCAGTGACATCACCAACTCCAGTATCTGTCTCTGTCCGAGGGAGAGCTCTCCAGCAAGTCGCTGATCATCGCGCAGAAAAGTATGACGTTCGCGCAATTCTTCCAGCAGTGGTGCCGTCCAACTTCTGCTGCTTGGCCGAAAGAGGTCGAGCCAACTTGCGCGGGATGCCCACAGGGCGATGCAAAGATTGTCTGCAACGGTGAGCGTCGAGAAAACGCTGGGAATCTGGAGTTTTCGGCCGATGCCCAGGCGCGCGATCCGATGTGATGACATGCCCACCAAATCGCGACCATTAAAGAGTATTTTCCCACTATTTACGGGCATCTCGCCAGTCAAGAGATTGAACGCTGAGGTCTTCCCGGCTCCGTTTGGCCCGATGAGGCAGCAGATGCCTTTCCGGTCGATCCCGAGCGAAAGGTCCTTTAGGATTTTGAAGCCATTGAACCCCGCTACGATGCCTTCGATCTTCAGGTCGGGCACTGTGCGCGCTAATTTTGCTTCGGGAGCCATAAGCCGTGGTTTAGATGCGGATCTCGGTAGACACCCTGCAAGGCGGGTAACCAGTCCGATCAAGCCTGCGGGGAATAGCAGGACCATGACCATGAAAAACAACGCCATAAGGATCTCCCAGAACGAGATCGAGTCACGAAGCTGTGCGGTCATCACGCCTATGACGCAGGCTCCTATCACCGGACCCCAAAGACTACCCCGACCGCCTACCGCGGCCCAGATGACGAGGTCGGCCGAAAGTTGGAACCCAGCTTGCTGCGGGGTAACAAGACCTTGTTGGGGCGCGTAGAGCGCACCGCCTATACCCGCCAGAAGTGCCCCAACGCCGAATGCCATGGCCTTTAGGAAATTGGCGTTGAAACCGAAGAGGATGACGCGCCGCTCGTTCTGCGCGATCGCACGCCAGAGGACGCCGACCGGAGCGGTGACAAGCCATCCGCCGATTGCTAACGCGAGGGCGAGCGCGCCGACTGCAAGGTAGTACTGCATATCGTAGTCATCGAGACCGGGGAGGGCAGGAATATCCTTGAGGCCGTTATATCCTCCGGTGAGGCGGTCCCAGCTCGTTGCGAGCTGGAACGTCAGCAATGACAGGGCCAAGGTGATCATGGAGAAGTATGGACCGTTTTCGCCACGCTTGCGGAAAACGGCAAGACCGATAACGAACGCGATTACCGCCGAAAGCAGCGCAGCTCCGATAAGTGTCAGCGACAGCGGAACCCATCCGGTGAAAGTCAGAAGGCCAAGCCCGGACGCATAGGCGGAGATCCCGAAGAACACCGCCTGGCCAAGCGGAAGGAAGCCTGCCTGGCCCCAGCAGATGCCGACGCCCGTCGCCGCGCACGCGTACAGTAGATACAGACTGAGTTGGTAGGCCCAGTAGTCGCCGAGAATCGTCGGAACAGAGATAAGTGCCAGAATGGCGAAGACGGAAATGCTAAGCGCTCGCATAGATACCCCGAGGTTTGAGCCACAGGAACAAGACCGACACGACGAGCACCGAGAAGTATCCGAAGGTGCCATCGGTCAGGGCGGAAACCGTGCTATCCAGTCCACCGATCACGGTAGAGCCGAGAAGCACTCCGACGACGCTGCCAAGCCCCCCGATCACCAGAGCGAAGAATGCGCGCAGCACGTAGTCCAAGCCCATGTATGGCTGGACGGACACGAGCGGCGCGATGGCGACGCCTCCAAGTCCGGCCAGGCAAGTCCCGACGATGAAAGTCTGAGAGGCGAGCCGGCGGACAGGGATACCCACCGCGTCGGCAAGGTCAGGATTGCTCTCCATGGCACGAATGCGCATTCCGACGTAGCTGCGCGTGAACCAAACGACGAGGGATATGAGGATTGCGACGCTGGCGGCTATCAGAACCAGCCGATAGGTCGGATAGCTGTCCCCGGCAATGCTTATCGTACCCGGAAGAGGAACGGTCACGCTCTTGTAGCCTAGACCGAATACGGCCTCCGCGACCTTGCGTAGCAGGAGCCCAAGACCCCAGGTCGCTATCAACGTGTCGAAGGGGCGTTTGTACAAAGGCCGGATGAGCCATCGCTCGACCGCAAATCCCAAGACCCCGCAGATCAGCATCGTGAGCGGTATAGCGGTGACGAAAGGCAGCCCAGCCGTCTCCACGAGATAGGCGCTGTACGCGCCCATCATGATGAATTCGCCGTGTGCCAAGTTAAGAACGCCCAGAAGTCCAAAAATGACAGCAAGACCCAGGACGAGCACCGCAAGGGTGCTCACCTCGTAGAGTACGTTGAGAAAGGGGACTATGGAAAGGGTCGCCATGTCCATCTCACGCCGGGCAGACGTCGGCGGCCGCGACGTTGTCGAAGGCTTTAACCAGCTCGAACTTCCCGCCCTTGCACGTCGTTAGATACATGGTCTTGTCGACTCGGCGGCTTCTCATGACCTGGCCACTCGCCGCGCCTTCGAACGTCAAGCCTTCTGAGGCGGCCATCAACTGGGCGGACTTCATTCCGTCCGCCCGCTTCGCAAGGGCAGCCAGGAAGTTCACGCCAACATACGTATCGACGCCGATGTTGCTAAGCTGGGGAGCTGTGCCGCCGTTGAACTTCGCCTCGTACGCTGCCTTGAACTTCAGGTTTTCCGGCGTATCGAGGTCCGCGAAATAGGACATGCAGGAGAACATGTTGTCGCTGTTCTCCGCACCGATGCCCTTCAGGGTGTTTTCTTCAAGCAGATAACCGATACGCATGATGTCGTGGGACAAGCCGAAGCCGCCGAAGGTGCGGTTGAAGTTCACATTGTCGCTTCCCACCAAGGTGCTGACGACGAGATCCGCCTTCGCCGTCTTGATACGCCCGAGCACGTCTTCGAAGCGGTTCGCTGCGCCTAACGGAACGTACTCGTTGCCGACGACTTCCCCGGCATTGGCTTGCACCACCCCTACTGCGAAGTCGTTCAACTTCCGCGGCCAGACATAGTCGTTACCGATGAGGAAGATGCGTTTCGCCCCACGCTCTTTCATCAGGTAGGTAAGCGATGGCTTGATCTGCTCTGCGGGGGTATCGCCGATGACATAGGTGTTTGGCGCACAGACCCCGCCCTCGAAAACCGGGGTGAAGATAAAGGGCACCTTCCCCTTGATCGCACCGATGAGGGCCTCCCGCGAGGAGCTGTCGCACGACCCAATGATTGCATCCACACGGTCGTTCAAGATCAGCTTGACCGCCGATCGTGCGGTGTCGGCCGCCGGACCGCCCGCGTCGGCCACAATCAGCTGCACCTGACGCCCGAGGATGCCTCCGGATTTGTTGACGGCGTCGACAGCGAGTTCGGTCGTCGCCTTCCCGGTCGGCCCGAACAGGGCAGCTGGGCCGCTTAGCGGAATGAAAAGCCCGATCTTGAAAGGTGTCTCTGATGCGAAGGCCTTACCCGGAGAGCGTGCAAGCGCGGTCGCGGCGATCCCTGAAAACATCGTGGCCAGTGTCTGCCTGCGAGTGAAGGTCAAATTGAACTTGGACATGGAATTCCCCTCGAATGACATCGAAATGCCGCCGTTCTTGTTTTCGGCTTCGCATCGAAACTACTGGCCTGGTCGAGGAGCGGTATCGGTACTTTTGTCGAGGGCGCCGCCGAAAACCTTCGCTAGTCTCAACCCAATCGAAAACATCGCGATAGGTATGATAATAGTGGCCGGCTCAGGAAAAAGTTCGTTCTACGTGGCGTTGGGTAGTTCTTATGCGGCCGGTCCAGGGCTTGGCCCACGTGTCCCTGGCAGCCCATTTATCTCTCAGCGTACGATCGGCAGCTACCCTGAGCTACTTGCGCGCCTCCTTGACGTGCCGACATTCCGGAACGTGAGGTCATCAGGCTCGACGGTACGCCAGGTCCTGCAGGGAGGCCAATTCTATCTGGGACCACAGGTCGACGCACTTGGTGCCGCGACCCGGCTCGTGACATTGACAGCGGGTGGGAACGATGTCCGATACATCGGAGATATGACGTCAATGGCCTATCGGAACCGCGGAGGCCTGATTGGAGCGGCTCTCGATCTGTTCCGGAAGGACATTAAATCAGCCGAGCAACGGGATTTCGATCGCCTTGCATCAGACCTCCGAGCCACTTTGTTAGAAATAAAGCGGCGCTCGGCTCATGCCAGAACCGTCGTTGTCACCTACCCACAATTGCTGCCACCAGTCGGATCTTGCGTTGATGTCGGCTTAACGGAAGACCAGGTTAAATTGATGCGTTCCGTCGGCGAAAGGTTGGCTCGGGTCACCCGTGAAGTCGCCACTGGCGAAGGGGCGACCGTGGTGGACATGGCATCCCTCTCATCCGGTCATCACGCCTGTAGCAAAGAGCCCTGGATCAATGGCTTCAAGCCGAACAAGGCGGGTTCATTTCACCCGAACGAAGCTGGGGCCAAAGCGACCGCCTTAGCTGTTGCGAATGTTGTTCGCGGACGAGTTCAGTAGGCGTCCGATCGCACGGTCGATGTAATCCACGTCCGCCGGATTGATTCCAGCTCCGGCGGCATGGCCCCATATAGATGGAATGACGTCAAGTTCGGCATTTCGCATCGATGCGACTTCAATTTCGCTGTCTTCAGGCGGAAAATAGAGATCGGTGCGGCAAGGCATCACCAGAGCGCTCGCAGTGATGCTGGCCAACGCTTTGGGAAGGTTCCCGCGATATTTCGGATTGTTACATATGTCGGCCGCCTGCCAAGTCGATAGCATCGCCAGGATATCGTTGGCATCCACGTTCACAAACAACTGCTCCCAGAAGCCCTCGAAAAATGCATCGAACGTGGGGAATCCAAGCGCGCTGATATCGAGTTGCTCCCGGTAGAATGCCTGCGAGAGAGCCCAGCCCGCATAAACCCGACTCATCGCTCGCAGTCCGACAAGCGGTCGCTCATGGTACTGCCCGCAATTGAAATCAGCGTCAGCAGTAAGCGCCGCCTTGACTCCCTCGAGAAAGACTAAGTTGTGCCTGGAGGTCTTTGCGGAACCACAAAGCGCAGCCAGGCGGGCGACCATATTCGGGTAGTACGATGCCCACTCGTAGGCCTGCTGTGCCCCCATCGACCAGCCTATCGCCAAGGCAAGATGGTCGATGCCGAAATGGCCAGAGACAAGCTGATGCTGTAGTCGAACATTGTCGTTGATTGTGGTCTTCGGAAATCCACTCTTTGCCAATGGTGCAGGCATGTTGCTTGGAGAACTCGAGAGACCATTGCCAAGCATGTTGGGAACGATGATGAAGTATTTGTCCGGATCAAGTGCCCTCCTGCTTCCGATAAGCCATTCGTTCCCGCGGTGCTGACCACAGAACCAGGTCGGGAAAACGATCGCGTTGTCTTTGTACTTGTTCAGGCGGCCATAGGTTTTATAGGCCAGGTATGCATCAGGAAGAACCAACCCACTTTGTAGGGCGAAGTCCCGGACGTGAAGGATGGAATGATCGAGCATGGCGGGCCTGTTAGTCGGGGTATGGAAATTAACGAAGCCGGATGTAAAAACTTGCTCGCTAGCTCGGCAATCGGCAAAAATGTGGAGCCGATAGAAGCTGTATCTCCGCCTATCGGATGGCGAAATCGCGCCAATCTCTGCACTCGATGATTAACCTTATAAAGCGTACAGTGATCCGACAAAATATCACAGGGACTCGGGCTCAAAAGACATTAACGCTTCTCCCCGGTGCGGCTAATCGGTACCTGCGTGACGGCCAGTCACAATGCGCTGCCGATCCTGGAGCAACTTGGCGTACGAGAGATGATCCCAGCTGGAAATGGTGTCGCGGTAGATGGTAATCTCTATACCGCAGGGCCGGGCGTGGGCAGCTTCGAGGCCGCTTTTCTCGTTGCGGAGGCAGCATTCGGGCGCAATGCCGCTCAACTAGCTGAGGTCATTATAGAATACGATCCCCCACCGATCTACGGCATGGGCGTTCCCTCCAAGGCAGATCCAGCTCTAGTTTCGCAGTTCGAGGCCATCATGGAGCCGCTGGTAGTCGATTACAGCAGGGGAGCGGTCAGCAGCTTCAGGGCCTGATCGAGCTCGTGCACTGCTGGTCTTGGTCGATAGTCGCGTCCGGCGGACCTGTCACTTGGAAGGCAAGAGGCACATGTCGCTTGCGCCTGTGGGGTGCCGTTGATTTACCGGACGGTCTGGCGATTAAAAGCCGGAAACGATCGGCGTGTCTTTCACGTTACGAAAAAGCAACTCGTCAGTCGCGGTTGGGGAGGAATGTATCTGTGCTAGCTCCCCGTGCAATTGTCGACAAGCTCGCCTCGAATACGGAAGCCAATGCTTTCGCCCCTATCTTCGGTCCCAGCAAGCGGCCTCGCCCATATACGCGCCCGCCGGACGCGCTTCATTATGGCCCGATCGCAGAACAAGGACGGAGTTCTCTATGCGGGACTGCGTCGTAAATGAGATTTCAAGCTGAGCGAGCCGGCTCATCCGCTTGCCTTCGATAGCCACTCACTGAGTCAGAATAGCGATGCGCTTACCCGAACCGGCTGCTATGGCCCCGGCCAAATCTGAATAGCAAGCTATGCGTTCCATAATTACTATTATACCGCTTTTGGTAAGCTATTGAATAATATATAAATTATAGGAATTTTCGCCCGTTTGACAGCTATTCATCGACAGCGTTCGTTTCTTGATGGTTGAAACTGATGCCAAGCTGTGTTCGCGCACTCTTGACCAAATCCTCGGCGTCGCGAAGCCCCTCCTTTGAAAGTCGCATAAGGAGGGTTGCGATCTGCAAGACAGATTGCCTGTCGCGCTCGACGCCAAGTTCCCGACAAAGGGATTTCAATGCGGCATTAACTGCCGACACATTTGACCATTCCTGCATCTCGGGCTCCAACCTGGGTACGATCAGCGTACAAACCGTTTCAACATCTGTCTCAATTGGGCATTCTGGAGCTCAAACTTTTGCCACCAAGCACATGCCGGATTGCTCCCAGTGGGCGATCGTATCGGCCGATTTCGGGATCGCAAACGATCGCGGCGACAAATTACGTCTCCTATCTTGAGTTCGAAAGTCCCAATGACAAAGATTTATTCCTCCGCAATCTCGGCGGCAAGATCATTCTATCGCAGCTGTCCGATGCCAGCTAATCGCCAGAGTACCGCACCCCTGCGCAAAAGGCTGCGCAATTCAATAAAGGCACTACCGGCAACGCGAAAGGCCGCACGCCGATTCCCGCCGATGTGAAGGAAGTCGAAAAGGCTCACACATGACCGCCGTCTAACCTCGTGGATGAGATGAAGCACGGCAAGAACGGCGCGAGCCGTGTAACTGCGGCAACTGCTATCCTGAACCGTGCCTGGGGTGCGCCGAAGCAGACCGCCGACGTCAACGTGAACCACAACAGGATTCGTCCGCGATGCTCGACGCGCTCGACAGCTGGAACAAGGCCAAGGAGATTGGCAATTCGGAAACGGTCCAGGTGATCGAGGCCACGGTAATTGAAGCAGATAAGATCGACTGAGCGTAGCCAGCTGGACGCAACGTTGAAGGGTCTCCGTTTCGAGCGGCTGGCTTGCAACGCACCGCCCGACTACGCCCAGCTGGCTCAATGCCGGTCCAGACCCGGCATCTACTTGCGGCTAGGAATGCAGCCGCTGATCAAGATCAAAAATTAGTCTTTCTGGATCGCACTTGTTCTGCACTAGCTCCAACGCCGTGGTGATTGTCCGCCTGCCCTGCGGGCTGTGCAAGTCATAACCGTGGTCGCCACAATATTTGTGAACGGCAGCGATAACAGCGGATACGTCTTCGTCGGATAGGCTCATCAGTGATTGAAGCATGTCGTCTACCTCCTACAAACGACGGAGCGCCAGCAGATTAAAGCCGTTAGGCATTCAAGATATCGGTTTGTGGGCTCCATATCGAACCTGGGGACATATTAAGCAAACCTTATATATCTGCGCAAGATCTTCCGTGACTGGCCTGGACGATTCTCATGTGGAGATAGACGGAAGGTTGGGGAGCTGACTGAATGACGTGGTGTGCAACGCTCGGGTTCGGGGTCCAAGACTTGTCACTCAGCCAGCACGTGCATTATCTTTCACACATATAGGAATTGCAATCCATCTATATAGATATCTCAATGTTCTGAACGCTTGGTCTGGACGCCCTTCTCGGCTTCTACCCGTTCACGGGCCTCACGCAATCGAGCAGTCTTTGCTGCACGAGCCGCAGTTTGTTGTTCAATGATAGCGCGAGCCACGCTGTCGGTTTCAGCAGCTAGTTTGCGGCGTTCTTCCTGGCTTATCGATTGGCGTATCAGTCCCACTGAATATCTCCGGTCTTGTGTCAAACGGTCCAAGCTCCTTGATCAGTTGATCAAGGAGCGGTTCATGTGGATTTGTTTGGATTAGATCGACGCTAATCGTGATCGCACGACGGCCTCCTTCGGAGTCGATGTCACATTGGGTCAATGCGCACCACTCGCGAACGGCAGCAGTCACGGATTCGATATGGTCGTCAGACAATGAGATAAGGGACATCAACATGGACGTTGCTCCTCCGGTAGATCGGCAAGAGCAAGTAGGAACTCTCAAGCGGCCACCGCCACTACAATTCCGAGGCCGATGAAAGTTTGTGTACTCGCATTCTCTGGAATAGGAACCCCGATCCATAATGATTCGAACTTTCCCAAATCTCAAAAGTCATACAATGGGCTGACTGGATGATGTGATGTGTAAGCGCTTTGGGTTTAGGACCAATACGGGTCACCCAGCCAGCGAGAAAATTGTAAGCCTCACATTAACGAATATCAATATTCGAATATATTGTGTACGGTGTCGTTCAAACGCGTCTGGAGATGGTGCTGACTGGCCCACCCCTCGATGTAGAAGCGCTCCAGGTTCGACGTCTAAAGCGCAGCGACCAGTCAGCACATGAAGTATTGCTGATACATATCGATTCTACAATGGGTTGGCAATGAAGTGGTTAAGACGCCTTTTCCGGACGATGTTTTTGAACTCCCAAGCGCGGGCCTCGTTAGGAAAAATGATCGTGACGAGAACGTTCTGATCTTCATCAACGCGGATTAGGCTGCTTTCGATCAAAATGCGTGCGGCTATGGTTGGTCGCTCGCTGTCGGAGAAGGCTTCCACCAAATCAGACAGGTACTCCTCTGCAACGACTTCGCGAGCTAGGACTACCTGCTCATAAAGGTCGAGGGATTCGACGACATCCTGAATTTGATAGTTGCAGAGTGGCGTCTCGTTACGGAGAATTTGGGCAAGAGATCGCCGTGTGACCTCGTGCTGCCAGGAATTTGCGAATTTCGCAAACTCCGCGGTTTTCGCGAGATATTTGTCTTTCGAGACAGAAATCGTGACTTTTGGAACTGTAAATTGTTTGCCTTTCCGCATACGGAGGCCTCCGCCACTCAAAACACTACTTTCCTGGCGCGACTAAAGCACAGAATTGAGCGCAGAAGTCAGCCGAAAGTTTTCAAAATCAAATCAATTGGTTGGCGACGTATAGAGGTTTTTGTAGAGCGGCGCAGGGGGCCCTATGGCTGGTTTCCGCTGTGAAAACACCCTCCCCTAACGCAGTAGCCGCAGTCATAGGGTCCAAAGGAACGCCGTCCGCTGTGATGGCTATGCCCTGCGCAACAGCGCTAACCCCTGACACCACGCTCAACGTTGACCCCTCTGAGGTTCGGTCTGGCGCTACAGTCGTAGGGCCAATAGGACAGTCATACACTGGCGGTAAGCCGTTGCTGCACAGCGCGCACGGATAGCAGCCGAGCCAGCGGACGAGCGACTGAACCGCACCAAGTTTGGACGCTGCGAACGTAGTGTCATCGAAGCCAAACATGTCAGAGCGGAAACGATGTCCAGTGCATGGCAACCCCTTTGTCCAAGAGCACTTGTCCGTCTCCGGCAAACCACCCATCAAGGATGCAGTCAATCCCGCTCTCTTGCGATGCGTCCTGGCCCATGTCTGGATCTTCCACGATCAACCCACAAGGGGTCCGCTAGCAAGCTGCGGCCACTCGGGCTGTGCCCTCGCGGTGATCGCGTCCATCCAAGGGCCTTTTGAGGAGCCATCGAGCGGGAATTGGCCCGCTCCCGAATGGAGCCTCGCACATGTCAGACGATCTTTCCCTCGCTCAGTCCCACGCCTTCCAGCTTTCCCGCGATCTGATGGTCCCGGTCACCGTCTTCGAAGTCGATGGCGAGTGTGGCGTGCTTCCCTCTGATGAGATCGACGCCGATGTTGACCTTTCGGTCATTCATGAGTTCCATCCATGGGCGGCTCACTGAGCCGCCCACATCCGACTTGGATGCCGCTGGCGATCTGTCGGCGGCAAGGGAAGCTTCGCCGCGGGCGGTGCAAAGTTGCACCTTGCCTCCCGCGCCCTTGCCCCCTCTGCTCTTCGCGGCGGCCGGAAGTTGTCCCGCCGATCATGCGGGGAGTTAAATTGAGGGACGATCGCAGGCGATCGGAAAAATCGTGAAAAGAGAAGAAATCGAGAAACTGCGCGAGGCGGTGAGCTGTGTTGCCGTCCTCGAAGAGGCCGGATTCGCGGTCGACATGAAGGAGAGCACGCGCCGGGCGGTAAAATTCCGTCGGGGTGCGGAAATCATCATCGTAACCCACAACGGTCGTGGCTGGTTCGATCCGTTGAGCGATGACAAAGGCGACGTTTTCGCGCTTGTCTGCCTGCTTGAACGTCTCTGTTTTTCAGAGGCTGTCGGCCGGATTGGCGATCTCATCGGATACGACGCCGCCCCTATCCTCTGGAAGAAGCCGCCGTCCAAGGTCGAGCCTGCAGATATTCTGGCGCGATGGCAAGGGCGCCGTCTTCCAGCCACCGGGTCCGGCGCCTGGCGTTATCTTTGCTGGTCGCGCGCCATTCCGATCTCCATTCTGGGCTCGGCAATTGCTCAAGGGATTGTCCGGGAAGGCCCATTCGGCAGCATGTGGGCTGCGCACACCGATAGCGCGGGTCGGGTGGTCGGGTGGGAAGAGCGCGGGCCCGACTGGCGCGGCTTCTCCACGGGGGGCAGTAAAGTCCTCTTCCGCTTCGGCGCGCTTGACGCTGTCCGTCT
Source organism: Rhizobium sp. 16-449-1b (assembly GCF_017741935.1). Classification (GTDB taxonomy): domain Bacteria; phylum Pseudomonadota; class Alphaproteobacteria; order Rhizobiales; family Rhizobiaceae; genus Rhizobium. Next base: position 99,924 of record NZ_JAGHMH010000015.1, read on the forward strand.
CTGCGTGACGGAGGCCGCGATCGACGCGATGAGCCTCGCGGCGGTCGAAGACCTGCGGGACGACAGCCTTTACCTCAGTACCGGGGGTGGATGGTCGCCCAAAACCGAAGCGGCGCTGGTCGTCCTTCTCGCCCGCCCTGGTGCTGAGCTCGTATGCGCCACCGATGCCAATGACCAGGGCGACGCCTTCGCTCGTCGTCTTCAGGCTCTGGCGGCGGAGGTCAATCGCCCTGCCTTGCGCCTGCGGCCGCCGGCGGATGATTGGAATGAGGTTTTGCAGGTGAGGAAAAAGGGGGAGATGAAGACGGGAGAGGAAGGGCGGCGTGCCGCATCTCCGTCGACCGCATCAAGGGAGGCTGCGCCCGGCTGAAGCCGGCCCTTGACCCGGCCGAGCGGGATGCAGGCGGCCCGGAAGGTGTCATGAGGGACTGAAAAGAAGGTGATGGAGTGCCATCGCCCAAGTTCCGAAACCCTGAAGGAGCCTGAGATGAACACCCCTGCCCGTACCGCCAAGATCTTCGAAGGCGTCGCAACGCGCCCGCAAATGTTCCGGCTTTTCGATCGCCATAACCAGCGCCCCGATCGGTGGCAGAACGATGCTGAACCGCTTTACAAAGGCGAGTGGTTCGAAATCGACGAGGCGCTTTACGACTACATGCTCGACATCCTGCCGCCATTGTGGATGCGCGGTCCGATCTTCGCGCTGCGCGAATTCCTGACGGGTTCGGTCACCAGCATCTTCTTTGCGCTTCGGATCGACGGAAGGATCCGGTACTTCCACGGCTATTGCGATCTGGCTGATCCCGCCTCTGTCGAGACGATGCGGGTGGCGATATTCGAACGGGAAACCCAGCCCGTGTCGTTTTGCACTTAAACGTAAGAATGCGGCTGTTTCGAATTTGTTTGCCAGATAATTTGAGATTCCTGGCGAAGAGAATCTCAAATTGAGCGCAACAACGAGGACGTTCGCGATTGGCTTGTGGGTCCGCGATGTCGTTGAAAATGCTGCCAAAGCCATCATTGTTCTCGCCCGTAGGCCAAATGGATCGCTCATTGCAAAAACACGTCGATTTTGTCGACAACCAATTCTCACATTAAGTGCCAAAATCCGCATGAAAATCTCAGGTTAACTGCCAAGTCTCAAATTAAGTCTCAAGCTATCCTATTGAAAATATTGAAGTGAGAGTCTTACGATTAACTGGAAAACGACAACCGCGCCTGACTGCTTCACCATCCATGAAGGCGACCATGGCAGCAAGGGCACCATCGTACTGCGTGTCTATCGCACCTTCGATGTTGGCGCCTGCTCCCTGAGTTTCACCGTGGTGGAGCGGCCGGCGATCGGTTCGGTCCGCATCTTCGATCGCGCCGGCGAGGGCGCGGAGCTCGTTCATGTCGCTGCCGATCGTCCCGTGGCGGAAGAATGGCTCGCCCGACACCGGCATCCGCACGCCGTGCTGGAAGAGGTAACGCGCAGCCAGGAAAGCCCCTCCGAGGACAAGGCCGCCGCATAGGCCGCCATTCCCTTTGTGCATCGAAATGACCTATCGCCGCCGGGCTCTGTCCGGCGGCGCTTTCGTGTTCAATTCCCTTACCGAGAAGGAGGACATAGATGTCCGCACTCATGATCTTCGACCTTGCGCCGATCGGCGCCGTCATTTCCTGGTCGGACGGCAATCCTCGCCCGTCCGAGGACAGAGCTCACACGCTTGCCGGATGGAAACGCGACAATGCGGTTGGACGGCTGGTGCGTAAACGCAGCCATACTGTCATGGCACAGTCGCGCATTCCCGCAAGCTTCAAGGTTGCCACGGACGGTATCGACGATCTCGGTGCCATCATCGGCCCCGACTTCAGGACATTTTCCGTCGATTGCGTGTTGAATTTCGCTGTGCTCGAACGTCCTCGGATCGGCTCCATCCGTATTCTTGACGGTGATGCCGAGGATGCTGAACTCCTGCATCTTGCGGCCGATCAAGCCCATGCCGAGATCTGGGTACGGAGCTGTGGCTTCAGCAATACGATGTTGCGCGAGGTCACCGCGGATGAGGTTGCCGCTGACCGGATCGAGGGGAGGGTGGCATGAGCAGGCCAGCCAATGCCCATGATGCAATGACCCCCCAAAATTCAGGGGTCGAGTTCGCGCGCAGTGTCGAGAATTTTCCGGTCGCCCGGATTGGCGACGTCACGCTCGCGATGCTGCCGTTGGTCGGCGGCGGCGGTTTCCTTGCGAGTGCCTGGCGCGTATCCCGGCCACTTGCCGAGATGACACGAGCCGATTTTTACGGTCACGAAGGCCGATTGGACGACGAGGCAGCATTCCGCGATCGGGTGTTCGAGACGGCCGAACACCGTCGTGAGCTTGCAGCCCTTGCCCGAGTCGAAACGAGGATCGCCTGCAGCACCCCATGGGGCGCCTCGCAGATGGCGACGGTTTATGCCGAGGGCATAATCTCACACATGACGGCCGGCCACGGAGGATTTCACCTGTCGATGCAACGCAATCTGCGAATCCATCCTTCGCTTCGCAAGGAGACCCCGTGGTACGAAGAAGATGCCGAATGGGCGATCGTCGCCGTGACTTTCCCGGAGCTATTCACCAGCTACGAGCGCCGGATCGCCGGAAATACGATCCGCAATAGCTGGCCGGATGCGTGGGAAACAATCAACGGCTGCGTGCTGGATCCTGCCGAATCCTGGGAAAAGGCCCGCAGGCTTTTCGACACCGCGCATGCAGACGATTGGGTGGTCATTTCCGCCATCCTTTCCGACCAGCATCAAGGCATGACCGAAGTGATCGCCACGCTCGGCGGGAAACGCGACCTTTCTGCCGGGGAGCGGCGCTATCTTGTGCCAAGTCCCGAATATGGCACCCGGAACCCGCTCGGTTTCGTCATCGATCCGGGCCGTCATCAACTCTACGACGGTTCGTCGAGCTTCGTGGGCTGGAAGGCGCGGAGGACGGCCGGATGAAACCCGTCAATCCTCGCGTGCTGTTGAAGCGAATGGAGGCAGCCCATCGGGACACCCGCCGGCACCTCGATCTCGTTCATCGGCAGATCGCATGCCGCGCCGAACGCATTACGATCACACAGAAGGCAAAGGCGAGACACTCATCCCGCAAGCGGTCGGGTACGCGGTGGTGCCGAAACGACCAGATGCTGCTTCAGGCACATCTCGATCGGCTTCAATTCGAGCGGCGTCTTGAACTCGATGGGCTCGCCCGCAAACTGGCTCGTCAGGAGCAGGCGATCGACACGCTGCGTCGAAAACTCGGCGAAGAGGCCGGCCGCAGGGTTGCGTGAGCACCTCGCAGGGACGGTCTTGCGAAGGGGACCCGGGGTGCTGACACGGTGATCGCCAATTGTGGTGAGGGCGCGTCATTGTCGGGCGGGTATCCCACCACGCGTTTCCAATGATGCCTTAAACCCCTTGCCGCTCCGCCCCTCGGTTGTGTTGCGGTCTAAACCGGCGGCCGTCTGCTTCAAGGCCGCTATCGCGCCGCGCGGCGGCCGGAACAGCCTGTCTCACATCACCATCCCGCGTCCCGCGCAGGGCTGCACCCCGCTTGGCCGCAGGCCGATGACGCTCGTCATGGCCGCCCCGGACCCTGAAGCAACCGTCATTCCGCCGGCTTTTCCAGACCGCACCCGAGGGACGGAGCGGCAAGGGGCCGCTTCGGGTCCCCGGAGGAAAACCCGAAGAGGAAACCCTCATGGCAAAGCCCGCTACCCCCTCCCGTCAGTCGCCCCGTCCGTCGGCACGCGTCGTCCAGCTCCGCAAGGGAGCCACCCTCGAAATGGTTCGGCTCACTTGCCCCGATACCGCACAGGCACTGCTGATCGCGGAGAGTTTCGGGACCGCCGTGGTCGATAGCGGCGGCATCCGCGATCTGCATGAGCGGCTGATTATCGAAACCGCAGACAGCCTTTCCGAGGGCCTGGGCGAGCGGGCGATGCAGATCCATCTCCAGCGTGTCGTTGGCGCCTATGTCGGGTCCGCTCATGGTGCGGGACAGTTTTACAGCCGCGCCGTCACCGAGGCTCGCGATGCAACGGCCAAGGCGGCCAACGACGCCCGCGACGAGGACCTCGATGGACCGGTCGGCTACGATAGCGCCGCCCAGCGCAAACGCGAGTTTGCCGCGGACATGGCGATACAGTCCCACGCCCTGCGGATGGCAGCCGAAGGGGCCGTCGCGGCCTATGAACAGGTGGTTGGTGAAAGCTGGAAGCCGTTCGACCGCCCGGTCGAAAATCCCGGCCAAAATCTCGACCGCAAGGCTGCCGCGGCACAGATGGCGGCATTCGACTGATCCGCAAGATGGCGGGGCTTCGGCCCCGCTTTTTTGTGCCTATAGCGGTGCCCGCTTTCGGCCAGCTTCGCCGGCAGCCGTTTAACCGTCGCAGTTTGTCACTATATCCCCATGGACGGCGTTATCGAAGGGGATCACATGAACAACGAACAAACGTCCAAGATGAAGCCCTGGGTCACCTCGCAAGGCCCGGTTCCTGCCTGTGCCAATGATCTCAAAAAAGCCGCTGCCATCAACGAGTTGCTGACCGAACCCGCGGCAATCCTTCCGCAGCAGGAAACCGATCCGATCTTACCATTCGAGATCGGCATCTTCGAGCAATTCAGCGGCAGACTTCAGCCTGGAATTGCCAGGATCCGTCTTCGGCGTGCTGTCGCCGCCTATGCGGCTGCAAAAAACTACCTGCTGGCCTGCGCCCAGCCGGATGCCATGCGCCATGATATTGCCGGACGTCCGACATCGCCGGTCAGTGCCGACGACAGAATGGCAGCGCAACTGCGCGTGACCGAAATTCGCCGCCAAAGAAAATTGCAGGCCGATATGGCCGGCGGCACACCCGGTATCGATATCGGCGGTACCCAACAGGATTGACCCTATCCATCTCCGTCCAGCGCGCCACCCCTTTGTCGTCTTCGGGTGAGGACCAGTGTGGGTCTGCCCCTGCCGTGAGCGCATCGATGGCCAAGAGGCTTTGAACGGTCGCTGCAATGCGGCCCCGTCCTTGCTGTCGGTCCTGCAGGAGCCGGCGGCAAGCCGCAACGGCTGCGCCGTCCTCCACTGCGTTCCGGCCGTTCCGGTGCAGCTCACCGCCTGACAGCTCCTGCCCTAGTCCCTCCGCGACGAGGCCGCAATGGCGCGGCCTCCTGATTGGAGGGCAAAGGAAAATGAGCAGGAAAGAGCACAGCGATCGAAGCGATATCTATTCACGGATCACCGACCGGATCATCGCCGATCTGGAAAAAGGCGTCCGGCCGTGGATGAAACCCTGGAGTTCCGCCAACGCCGCTGGTCGGGTTACCCGGCCGCTGCGCCACAACGGACAGCCCTATTCCGGCATGAACGTCCTCCTGTTGTGGTCGGAGGGTATCGCGCGAGGCTTTGCCTCACAGACCTGGATGACGTTCAAACAGGCCTTGCAGCTGGATGCTGCCGTGCGCAAGGGCGAGACCGGTTCCACCGTCGTCTTCGCCAGCCGCTTCACAAAGTCCGAGGACGATGGAAAGGGCGGCGAGGTCGATCGGGAGATCCCGTTCCTGAAGGCCTACAGCGTATTCAATGTCGAACAGATCGACGGTCTGCCCGACCATTATTACCATCATCCGGTCGTGCAGATCGATCCCGTCGAGCGCCTCGAACAGGTTGACCGGTTCTTTCGCCGCACCGGGGCCCTTATCCGGCATGGCGGTAGCCAGGCCTATTATTCGCCGGTCATGGACTACATCCAGATGCCCCCCTTCGAGACGTTCAAGGATGCGGCCAGCTACTATGCAACCTTGAGTCACGAGGCAACCCATTGGACGGCAAGTCCGGAGCGGGTCGGACGCGACCTCAGCCGCTATGCCAAGGACAGATCGGAGCGTAGCCGCGAAGAGCTAATTGCCGAGCTGGGCAGCGTTTTTTTAGCCGCGGACGTGGGAATTTCGCCCGAGCTCGAACCACGGCCCGACCATGCAAGCTACCTCCACTCATGGTTGAAGGTATTGGGTGAAGATAAGCGCGCAATCTTCCAGGCAGCGGCCCATGCGCAACGCGCCACCGCCTATCTGCATGGCTTGCAGCCGAACGGTGCTGAACACAGGGAGGCTGCGTGATGGCCCTCCCGTGCACGAGATTGCTCATCCTGGCGTGCTCGGCGACCAAACGCAACGATCCCCGATACATGCCGGCCATCGACCGCTACGATGGCCCGCTCTGGCGGACGCTGCGCACGGTCGATCCGCGAAGGGAGAAGGCGCAAGTCGCCTTTCTCTCCGCCCATCTCGGCTTCCGCGCTGCAGACATGCCGATCGAAATCTACGATGCCCGTATGACGGAAACTATGGTCGCTGCGATGAAGAGGGGCGATCTCGGAACACGCTGGCCGCGACCGACGTCTCATGCCCGCGTCATGCCGTCTGGCGAACATCCGGGAATGCACATCGCTTCGCTCACCGAGCATCGGAAATTTGCCTTTTGCGACGTCGCGCTCGCCGGCGGGCATCTCTATCTCGACGTCATGCGGCACCTTGTCGATCTGTTTTGTAAAGGCGGCTATGTCGCCGGTGACGCCCGGATCACGGAGATCAATGAATCCATCGGTTTCATGCGACGCGCCCTGCGCCGGTGGCTCGTCGACCAGAACGGGGAGGCGGGCTGATGGCGTATTCTCCGCTTGTCCCGAACCAGGTCACCGGATCCTCTGAAATCCGGCTGCGGGCGCTCAGCCTCGGTGCTGGCGTGCAATCGACCACTATGGCCCTGATGGCGGCCCATGGAGAGATCGGTCCGATGCCCGATTGCGCCATCTTCGCAGACACCGGATGGGAACCGAAGGCCGTCTATGATCATCTCGCATGGCTGATGTCATCCAATGTCCTGCCATTCCCGGTCCATATCGTCTCGAACGGAAACATCCGCAACCAGCTCATGGAGGCAGGCGCTGGCAACCGCTGGGCCTCCAATCCCGCCTTCACCCGCACGGTAACGCCAGTCGGTTCCCGTGTGCCGATCCTCGATGAAGATGAGGACGGCGAAATTGTCACCGTCGGCACACGCCAGACCAGAACCGAGACAATCTCGATTGGCATGATCCGACGCCAATGCACCTCCGACTACAAGATCGTTCCGATCCGCAGGAAGGTCCGCGAGCTTGCCGGGCTCACCCGCCGGCGGTCTCCCGACGCACCGGTTGTGGAACAATGGATCGGCATCAGCCTTGATGAAGTCGTCAGAATGAAACCAAGTCGGGAGGCATGGCAAATCAACCGATGGCCGCTCATCGAACAGCGCATGAGCCGACGCGATTGCCTTGCGTGGCTGCGCCGCCATGACTATCCCGAGCCCCCGAAATCCGCCTGCATCGGGTGCCCCTTCCATGACGATGCACGCTGGCGCTTCATGCGCGATCACGACACCGATGCCTGGATCGATGCGGTCGAGGTCGACCGCGCCATTCGCAGCGGATTGCGCGGCATTCGCGGGCAGGTCTTTCTCCATCGCTCGGGCGTGCCGCTCGATCGGGCGGACCTGTCGACGGCCGCCGACCACGGTCAGCTCGATCTGTGGCCGAATGAATGCGAGGGGATGTGCGGTGTCTGATCGATCCTCCAGCGCCGAAGTGCGCAACCCTCTTCTGCAACTGCCCGCGGCGCAAAAAATGCGATCTCTGCCACCGGAAGCGCGTGCGGTTCTGGCAGAGCTTCTGCGGGAACTGTCGTTTGACGCGCGGGAACGCGCCGAACGGAGCTGGCGACAGAACAAGGCGCCGATGGCGGTCTACTGGAAAGCCGTTGCCGTCTATGCCGGGCATCTCTATCGGATCGCGCGTCTGACAGGAGCCCGGCGCGATCGGGCGAGCGCAACCCGTGCCTCAGAGGCGGAAGTCGGCAATGGCGCCCCTGGACATGACACCCGGCGTTCTGATCGGCGGTGAACCGGACAAGGCGGTCTTCATCCCTTTCGGCAGGGTTGCCGACGGCAGATATCAGGTGCCGCCGCTGACGCATCACAGGGATGAGATGAGCTGTGCCGTGCGTCGGTGAAGTCCATCCGTGCGCTGCCTCAAACGCAACGGGAGGGGCAGGCGGAAAACCCACCGTCCCGGAAAAAGTCGTCGCCGGACGAAAGCGCCAGCATGCGGCCGATCACGAACGTCCGTGCCACCGAAAGGGTTCGTTTGAAGCAGGGGACCGCCGAGACCCCGCGCCCTGCCAGGTTCCTCCGCCCTGGACACCGGTGCACCCACGCAGACCTCGATGGAACTGGTGTGACCGCAAGACGCCTGCGGCTCGATCGGCCGACCGCAACGACCGGCCCGGACTATTTTCCGCCGCCCGGCAGGCCGGGCTTTGCATCGCGAAACAAAATAGCCCGCTCCAGCCGCCCTCCACTGCGTTCCGGCCCCTGAAGGGGTGCAGTACCGATCGCTCCCGGTCCTTACACCGTCATCGAGGCAGCGATGGGCGCAGCCCGATCACACGAAAGGAACCAAGTCATGGCAGTCATCGGCGAATTCACCACCAACGGCAACACCATCGTCGGCAACGTTCGCACTCTAACCGTCGCAATGAAGGCCCGCCTCAATCCCATCGAGCGCGTCTCCCGCGACGCCCCGGACTTCCGCGTCACCTCTGGCGCCGCCGAAGTGGGAGCCGGCTGGAACTCGGTCTCGGCGAACGGCGAGCCCTACATCTCCCTCAAGCTCGACGATCCGAGCTTCAACGCCCCGATCAACGCCGCCCTGTGGCCGGCCGAAAAAGAAGGCGACTACGTCCTCGTCTGGTCCCGCCCGAACCGCGAGGCCGCATGACCGGGATCCACGAATGGCCCCGCCGCGAGGCGGGGTCGTTCGCAAAAAGCAACAAAGCCGGAGCCGGGCAGCGAGCCAGGATCCGGCTTTGTCATTGTCATGGGATGCCTCAGGCGTTGAGTGCGTCCTTTACGGCCTTGCCCGGCGTAAACGCCAGCTTCTTCGCGGCCGCGATCTTGATCGTCGCCCCGGTTGCCGGGTTGCGCCCCTCGCGCTCCGGTGTTTCCTTCAGCTTGAATTTGCCAAAGCTCGGAATGGACGTCTCCGCACCGGTCAGCGCCGCCTCGGTAATCTGCCGGAAGACGCTCTCCACAATCGCCTTGGCCTGCACCTTGCTCAGGTTCTGCTCGGACGCGATCTTGTCAGCAATTTCATTGGTCGTGGTCATGATATAACAGCTCCTCGTGTTTCACACCTTCCGGTATGATCTTGAAGATGCCGCAACGATAAGTGCGAAACATCCGCATTCGACCGAAAAGGCGCGAAAACCACAGGAATTATGCGTCTTCGGGTGTCCCTGAGGCCCGGCGGGCCATCTACCCCCGTCCAATGGACAAGGCCGACGAACAGGTCAGGTCTCTCCCGATACGATGAAGAAGCAGGCGGGTATCGAACCCGCCTGCTTCTTTCCGGTGCCATACGGAGAGGTGGGGTCTGCTCAGATCGTCCCATTGTGCCGTTCGGAAATGACGGCCTCAAGGACGCATGGTTCCCCCAATTTGCTCCGCCCGCCCTGCCGGGCAGGTTCCGCAAATCGGCTCCCCCATACGCCGGCTTCGCCGGTCGCGTGCCGCGATCCTTGACCCCGCCATCCCCTCACGCCGCTGGTCCCCGTCTTTCACAAACGTCAAGGAGACGACGATGACCTATGCCCTCGAAATCCAGGTTGAAGAGTTGCGCGCCGAGATGCGGGCCGTAGTCGATGCCGCAGAGCGCCGCCAGATCAAGGCCGAGCTCGAACTCGCCCAGGCTGAGCTGGCCGCCGCGCTTGCCGAACAGGACGGCAGCCATTCCTCGGAGCCTCCGTTCTGACGGAGGCTTCTGCCGCAGTTGCCGGCCCAGCCCGCCGGATCGACCGGCGGCCAGGGCCCGACGCTTCGCTTCGCCACCGACCACACCAATACCGCAGCCTGCATCCCACCGGAAGAGATCGGGAAGGTTGCCGCGTCGTTCCTTTAGATCCCCTGTCATCGGCATCGGGGATGTTGCAGCCCGGTCGTTGCACTGCAACCTGCCGGCAACGGAGTTTTCCCCGCCTTCGGCTCCTCGCGCTTCAAAATTCCGTCGCCGGCAGGTCCTCCGCATACGCTGCGGCCCTTTCGGGTGCAGCACGCCTTTCCGGGCCGCGGCCTATCCCCGCAATGACACGTTATCGAAAGGAGTAAACATCATGCGCCAACTCGCCCAATTCCTCACCGCCACCGGTCGCCGGCTGCGCGCACTCGGCAAAGTCGCCGGCCATTTCTTCCGCAAAGGCAAACTCGGCCTCAAGCTCGCAATCAAGATCCCGTTCTTCGTCGAGATCGAGATCGCCTTCGAGACGGACTGGGACCGGCGCCGATAAGGCACCAGTCGAGGCCTGCTCGCGCGGGCCTCGTTCCACCTGACGTCCCGCCGGGCGATAGCCGCGTGTCCGCTTCTGGCGAACGAGATCGAGAAACAGCAGCACCGCCTCCTCTTCACGCTGGAAGATATGCGCCTTCGACTGGCCGCGCGCGCCGATGCGTCCCCAGCGGCGCGTCAGCCGGGTCTCTCCAAACAGGGTCTCCGAGATATCCATGGCATAATAACGAGCCATGTTCATCGAGACGTCCCTGCGTTCGATATAAAGCTGATAGGGCTGGGCAATCATGACGACAGAATCGTCGATTGCCGATTCTGCGTCCAACCAGAGATTTGAATCGGTCAGGCCCGACCGATTCATCTCGGTGATGGATCAATCGCACCAGGGATGCCGTGCGCCGTCCCAGCGCCGCGCCAGACCTTCAGCAACCAGAATGTCGCCGATGGACTGCCCGTCGCGGACAACCCTGCGCAACTTCCGGCCATACCTGTCCTCGTCCCGATCACCCGCCACAAGCGAGAATGCCCCGTCATTGAGGAGGTCGAGCAAACGTGTCTTCGCCGCCTCGCCCTTGATCCTCTCCGCCTCACACCGCGGCGGGCTGAGTTCCGGCGTGTCGATATCCGCAATCCTGATCTTCTGATCACCAAGCCAGAACGTGTCGCCGTCGACCACGCAGTCGCGATGCGGTCCATTCGGACAGATATCGAAGCGAACCGAAACCGGAGCGTTTGCCCGTGCAGACATCGGCGGCCCGAGATCAACGATGATGTCCTGCGTTGCGACAAGATAACCGCCAAACACCACCAAAGCGATGATGGTCGCCAATACGATGCTGCTGGGTCGGATACGGCTGCGTTTCCACCTCGGCCGTTTCGGCGGTCTTCGTTCAGCCGTGGCGGCTGGTTTCCGCTTGTCGGTTCGTTTGCTTCGCTCGTCATCGAGCTTGACGATCTTCTTCAATGCCTGCCGTTCCTCGCAATCTGTTTCGTTTCCCGCCTTATCCGAATATTTGCGGAGTGAAAGGGGATTGAGGGCGAGCCGCTACGCGGACGGCTCTATTCGCTGCGCGAACGGAGCCCGCAAGCGGTCTCCGCCGATGCCGGTGACGATCCTCTCCCTCGGCTGCGCCGACGGAAATCGCCTTTGGCGATCCATTCCGGTCTGATCGGGAAAAGAGGGCGCCGCCCTCTCTCCCCAGCAAGGTCCAGTCGCCGGTCTCCCCGTCCTTCCGCGCCGGCTTGTGCAGGACGGGTGATCCCCCTCCGGCGCCTGCGCCTTGCCCCCCTCTCACCCGCCGCTCCGCGCGCGCTCGGGAAGCAGGAGCGGGGCCTGCTTCCTGACGAAAGGCCCTTCGCTTCGCGAACCGAAGGAGCTTCAAAATGACCCTCAACGCCTATCTTGTCGAAGTCGAAACCCGCAGCATCCGTATGGTGACGATCGATCCGGCAAACAGCCTTGCCGACATTCGCCGTCATATCGGATGCAACCTCATCGACATGGTGAGGATCGACCGGAACCATTGCATCATCGTTGACGACAACGGGCTGATGGACGAGATCCCATGCTTCACCGAGGTGGCGGATTATGCAAGTCCGCTGGCCGGCAATCTCCTGATCGTCGGTACCGACCAGTTTGGCGAAACCGTTTCACCGCAGCGGCCCATCGAGGATTTTGCCGCCATCCTGACGATCCGGTTCCCGGTCCTGTCACCGACTTTCGAGGCAATCAGCGGACCGCATGTCTTCGGCAGCCGCGTCAGCGGTTTTACCGCCACGCTGAAGGCCGCCAATCCGGCCGTCATCGCCACGGTGTGAGGGCGACAGAAGGGGGCGGCAATCCCGTCCCCGCTCACCCGATACGACGCGCTAAGGACCCGACGGATGGGTCTGTCATCGCACCTTCGCCGGGTGGTCCGGATCGACCGGCCCGCCCGGCGGCAAGAGGGCCTGGCCCTCTCACACTCTCCCTCAACACGGACACGGCGCCCCTGGCGCCGTGGGCTCTTCTTCTCTGACTTCCCATTTTGCACCCGCCACTCCGGCGTCAAGGACTGCGCGGTTCCCCCAATTTTCAGGCGCCGCCTTTGGGCGTCGTCAGAAAATCGGCTCCCCCGCTTGCCGCCTCCGGCGGCCGCGTTCCGCGATCCCTGACCCCTCGCGGCTATCGTGCGGACTCCTTCCGTCAGAAAACGAAAGGAGACTTCCTATGACACAGCGCAAGATCAAATACATCGATGGTGGAAGCCCGGAATACTGGCGGCAGCGCACCGAGGGGTTCCGTCTCATCCGCGAGGCAGAACGGGCACTGATCCGTGTCAAAAACGCGCCGCAATACATTGCCGGCAGCTGGGACGAAGACTATGGCGACTATGAGCCGGTCGAAAATCTCGGCCCCTATGACGATATGGATGAGGCAATCCGAGCCATCGAAGCCAATGAGACGGCCGTCGACATCCTCGTTGCCCAGCGCCGGACCCATTTCGGCGACTGGCCTGTCGCCGCCGTGATCCGCGAACTGGGGACCGACTGATATGAAGACGAGAGGCGGCACGGTCGCCTCTCGTCTTTTCCGCGTGGTCCTGACCGCTTGCCGGCATCGAGCCTGCGCGCGGTCTTGAGGGGCGAGACTTGCCGCCTCTCCCCTCAAACTCCCCTCTCCCTGCGGTGCGGGGCAGGCCCCGCCCGGCCTCCCGGGCCGGTAAACGGACGCTGCCGCGACTTCCCCAAACAATACGGAGAGGAGGATCGTCCTGCGCTGCGCCCTCATGCTTCGGGCATCCGCTCCAGACGATCCTCCTCTCCTGCGGTGCGTTCGCCGCCCAGTCGTTCGCATGTCATCGATGTCCGCTCCCTGCGGTCACGGGCATCCCGACTGCTCCCGACGGCGGCTCACTTCAGCATCTCTTACCACCATGTCCGGCCCACGCGCTATTCCTCCTCCGCGGATCACAGGCGATACACCTGTGATCGCTGTTGCATCGTCTGACGACTCGCAACAGCATTGGCGGGTCGGGCACGTGGGCTGGACATGGTGGTGAGAGATGGCAGGATAGGCTATTGGTATACCAATAGCCGTTTCGCCCGAGGGGCGATGGTCGCCTGGGCGACCGGGCATCTCCGTGATCTGCAATTTTTGCCAGAGTTGGGCAAAAACGACGGGCGCGAGCGATCGATGTACGGCCGGAAGTGAGGAGGGCGGTTCCGCCTGTTTTGAGGGGTTCCCGGAGCCTTCATCCGGCTGAAGATATCCCGTAATTCCGGTGATCGGCGATTGTGCGGTTAAGTGAATAAGCGAATAAGTGGGCGGGTGGTTCAGCGAATCCGCGGCTGAGCGATGGTGTTAATGAGTGCTTCGCCGAGTGAGTGCATCGGCAAATAAGCGAATGAGTGGCTCGGTGCTTGGCTGAATAGGTACATCGGCAGATCGGCAAAGAAGCGTATCGGCGAAATGACACAATGCATATTCACCGAATAGGTAACGCGGTGAACCGGCGGATGCGCGACCAGGCGAATCCGTGATTGGGCAAGTCGGTGAATGAGCGAATCGGTGTTCAGGCCAACCGGAGAATCGGTGAATCAGCGAAGACGCGAAGCGGTGAAACGGTGAAGCGGTGAAGCGGTGAAACACCGGTTGGGCGAAGAGGTGAGTCCGCCAACTGGTTGTTCTGTCATTGTGCAAACCGGCGAATGCTCCAATCGGCAAATAGGTCAATGAGCGAACCGTCGTTTTGATACGACAGGCCCAAACATCCCCGTGGGCACGATCGACAACAACAGATCACAAAATGGGGCTTGCGACCTTGAACGTAGCCGTTGAGCGCGGAACCAATAACGCGGAAAGCGGGCCTGGCGAAACGGTTACCTGGAGCGGCCTCTCCACCTCAGCTCTTCTCGGGGATCTGATCTAAGACTCTGCCCGGTCGTAAGTGCTCCGGCGCGCCTTGATGGTGTCCAGATTGTCGTGGACCCAGAAGTTAAATCCGTCGAGGGCGCGCAAAGCTCCATGGGCGATCTCTGTCAGTTCGTATTCGACACGCGGCGGCACTTCGGGAAAATAGTGACGTACAACAAATCCGTCGCGCTCGAGATTTCGCAGCGTGAGCGTCAGCATGCGCTGGGTGATCTCACCGACCTCTTTTCTCAATGTCGAAAAGCGGAGCCGATGATCTTCCGCGACAGAAAGACGCCAAAGAACTGGCAGAGTCCATTTGTCACTCAGCAGGCTGCAGACCCCGTTTGACGGTATGGGTCTGAAGTGTCTGTCGTTTTCTGATCCGCGCGATGGACCGGCATCGATCTGTATATCCAAGGGTATCGTCCTTGTGCCTGATGCTGAAAAATGTGCCGTCTTCCGGCAGAATTACATTCGTATATATAGATGGCCCTTGTTTTAACGCGAGGGTTTCAAGTGACCAATAGCAAGCACCCCATTCTGGTTTTCGGCGCTACCGGAAGGCAAGGCGGATCTGTCGCCAAAGCCTTGTTGAAGGCGGGATGGCCTGTTCGCGCACTCGTTCCGGACTCCACCAAAGCTGCATCGCTGCAATTGCGGAATTCAGGTGTCGAGCTTGTGCAGGGTTCATTTGAAGAGACCAAAGTAGTCCGCACAGCGATGAAAGACGCTTACGGTGTCTTTAGCGTACTGCCAGCCAGCCTGGCTGCCGAAGACGAAGTCCGTCATGGTATATCGATTGCGGATATCGCTGCTGAAACCGGCGTCAACCATTTTGTTTATTCCTCAGGCGCCAGCGTGGGGAATGAACTGACAGGCGTTCCGCGTTTCGACGCCAAGCCTCGTATCGAAGCCCATATTCGACAGCTCGACATGACTACGACCATCATCCGGCCGATGATTTTCATGGAAATGCTGGTGCGACCTGGCTTCGGTCTGGATGAGGGCCGGCTGGTGTCCCTGATCCGATCCGACCATTCCATTCAGCTTACCGCCGTGGAAGACATCGGCAGGTTTGTCGCTGCCGTGCTTGCCGACAAGTCCCGCTTTGGCGGCGCAACACTTAAGATCGCCAGCGACCGCCTGACCGGGCGCGAGCTTGCGGTCATACTCAGCGAAGCAATTGGTCGTCCGATAGCCTACGAACGGTTTCCGGAAGATGTTCTGGCTGCAAACGCTGATCTCGCCCATATGGCGGAGAGTCTGGAAGACGGGCCGCTCGCCGAGCAGGTCGATCTGGAACTCATGCGCGAAATCAACCCCGACCTGCTGACTTTCAGGTCCTGGCTTGCGCGCAGTGGGCGCAGGTCGCTCGATGCAGCTTTGTCGGTATCAGCCTCGTGAAACTGCGCAAGCCTCAAGAATCGCAATCAAGCATCAACGGGGACAGGCTTGTCAGGTAGCTTGCGACCCTATTGCTGCCATTTTAGGTCGGGTGACCCGTTAGCAACACCGGCCTAGCAGGGCGGCTGTCGATGGGGTCTGCGTTTCCGGTCAATGTTCCAGTCTTCATCGGCGAAACCGCCCTTAGGCTTCGCGGACTTTCTGCGCAAAGCGTTCTACAACGGTGAAGGCCTCCGCGAAACTTGGCCGCGCGCCGTATACCATGTCGCCCATGAGCTTTTCGTAGTGCGCAGCGAATTCAGCATGCGTCGCCATTATCTCGAACGTCTTGAGCGTCTCAGCGCGAGGATCTGACTTGTAGTCCGGATATTTGTCCGCCCGGTCACTTTTTGACTCGGTCACCATGGTATCCAATGCAATCGCAACTGCTGTATCAAGGTCGTACGTACCATCCATGCGTGAAATGTCATAGACATGACGGACCAGCGTATGGTCTAGCGGCTCGTGCCCGGCAAAAGCAAAACCTGCCCGGCGCCCGAGCGCGACGAACTTGTCGGCAGCCGTTTCCACCAGACGAACGCATTTAACATCGTTGGCCTCGGCCGGCCGACCGGTGGCTTCTCCGACGAATGAGGTGACCGAACACAACTCCGGGGCCGTGCAGATCGGAAATGCCGCGATTTCGATCTTGATCTCCGGGCGTAGGACACCCTCGCCCTTGGCGATCGGCTCGTAGGGCAGGTCGTATCGCACATAAGAGCCGTTCTGGAGTACCCGCACGTGGCCCTCGACCGTGAAGCCGGCGTCTTGCAGACGTTTGCTTACCGCACGTCTCATACGCTTGAGGGACCCGCGCTCACCTGCATTTTCCCCTACGATGCGCAAGTCTATGTCTTCTGACATGCGTTCGAGCAGACGATATGCCCGGCCGAGCGCCGTCCCGCCACCGAAAGCCAACGTCAGTCCGTCGACCTCTACGTCGTGGATCGCCGCGAGGGCACGCACGACGAACCAGTCCTTTTCGACGAGGGCCGTCGAGGGCAGGGCGAAGTAGTCCTGCACCTCGAGCAGCGTCTGCAGGTCCGGCTTATCGCTCAACGCGAAGCTCCGTACGGCCGTCGGATAGCCGGCGGCTGAAACGTTTCCCGACCTTGACGGTAAGATTAACCGGGACCTGGGTGGACTGCCCCCTATTATAGGCCTGGGTGCTGTCACCTTGCTCCCAAGGGACCCCGAGTTTGTTCAGGGCCTGGAGGGCAGCACCGTGAAACCCGTTTGAACTGGAGACCATAACCCGCCCCGACAGCCGTGACCGTACGGCCCGGGCATAGACACCATAGCCCAGGCGTATGAGTGCGCCATCCTTTACCAATGCTCTCAGGGCCCGAAGAACCTGATCGTCGCCGCTCAGGTCAGCAAAATCGCGCGGAATGAAGACGTCGGTCTTCTTCGTCCGGCTAACTCTTGTCCTGATCCGTTGCTTCAATGTCTGATCCATGATCGGCTTCCCGTTACAAAAACCCGACACTGAATATATGCAAAAACCCGACACATGGCAACCTTGTCCCATTACGTGATACTCGCTTCTGGAAAAGATGTGCCGAAGAAAACAAACAGGCAAAAGCCAGGGTACTGGCTTCGGACAAGCTTGTCGGCGAGCAACGGGACGTCTGCGATTTTCGATGCGCATCCACGGCTGTTGCAGGCTGAACCACCATAGCATCGGTTGCGATACAACACCGTTCAAAGAACAAAAGTTTCAAGCGGTCACGCTGGCGATTGCTGAACGCTCGAATGATGGGCAAGCGGTCCATTTCCATCACGTCTTGCATCGGGACCACGAGACTGTTGATCCCCGCGCGAAACTCGACCGGCTCCTGATGGAGGTTGGCCTTGAGATCAGTGCCCGGTCCGAAAATGAGCTAACACTTCTCAAATGCACCATACGCTCAGGCGTTCGCCATATCCCAGCTGTCCTCGAGGCTCACCCTTACGTTCGTTCCGGAAATCTCGCAGCGCCTTCATCCGTCTGAATCACATGGGCAACATTTACCCCGGCAACAGGCATCTCGATTCCCCACGGGTATCGCCGTTCCTGGGAACGTTCAAACTGATAGACAGCGACCCTCGGTAGATTTCGCTTGTCATATCGACGAGCGAGATTGAACACGACACTGTTCTGGGCTGCCAGAACCAGATGGACTTGCTCCACGCCTTTTGCATCGAGCTGTTTCAAGACGCCGAGGAACTGATCGGCCAGCGCTGACTGCCTCGCCTGAGACCAATGAGATGATTGCAGGTCAGGCAATGTCATCCTGACAATCGGGCAGTTAAACGTCGTTGCGAGATCCTCGGTTTTCACCATATACGAAGCCGAGATCGCGAGAACGACTTCCCGCTGTGCCCCGACCTGTTCCAAACCGGTAATTTCAAAACGCGATGCATCGTCTTGACCGTCAAGCAGGCGCCAACGGCTTGCAACCCGATCCCAATCCATGACGACAATATCGCCTTCGTCGTCCAGAAGCAGACCGGTCAAAAAGGTCAATGGGACGGCCGTCAGGCCGCCATAGACTGTTGTCAGGTCGCTACGTTCGTTGCCCTTCTGCGCCTGATGGACCCAGGTTTTCATTGCGGCAACAGGTGGAAGGAGATCTTCCGGCTCGACGATCATACCATCCTTGCGCTGCCGCAGATCGAGCATGTAGTCGATACGCGTGCCCGTGATGCTTTCGGGTACGGCGGATTTGAGCGATGATCCATCATCATCGCGCAAACCTCTCCCCTCGATGACAAAGACTTTTTTTCGCGCAAGACGCTGTTGCTCCTTCGCATAACGTATCCAGGCCCACACGGCCGATCCCAGCATAAGGGTGATGCAGACGACCGTGATGATCCAGAGAATACTATCGGGCACAGCACCTGCCGTCCCGAACTCTATCGATCCGGGCTCACCTCCGATGGTACCGGAATATTTGAAGACCCAGTTTACCCCGTGGATTGCAACCAAGACCGCAACGGCTCCGCGGAAAATCCAGCTTTCAGCATGACGGGCTCGCACGAACCACGAGACCAAAGATCGAACAACAAAATCTAGTGTATTCCAGTTCATCGCGATGCCCCTCAATTTGCGCGCAGGTCGATCATTTCAGGCGGGAGTGCACGCCGGTGCAGGCTCGCTGATGCATTGAAACGGCCCCAGAACCCAAGCTTCACAATCAGGAGCACGGCAAAACCGATATCTCTTTCACCATCAACCAGTTCCTGCATGGAGCGCACGTCAGTGAGGCTTGGCCGAACCGAGAAACTTGGATGGGAATGCCATTCGCCCAAGTAGTTGAATGCTTGATAATTGTGACCTGTTCGGTCGAAAAACGCATCCAGCGCATGGCGGTGATGATCAGCATCACGCACAAAGTGGGCATTGGCTCCTGACGCTTCGTCCACCGAGAAGTCTAGAACGGAGAAATGGCCGCTTGCAATCTCCTGTCCCATGAGAATGCCGCCGATTTCACGCAATCCGGCTCGTCTCAACGGTAACTTCATGCGATCACGGATCTGCCTGGAGAGTGTGATCCTGATCACGCATTCACCTTCGGAAACAGCGATGCAAGGAGCTCTTTGAGCTCTTCGGATGAAGCCAGTTCCTGGGTACCACCCCAGTCACCTTCCTGCCGAAGATCGATTGGCCAGGTATCAAAGGGCGCACGGAAAATCCATTCGGCCACCAGTCCGATCGCGTAGGCAGAGCAAGGAAAGACACTTTGCTCGCGCGTGAGAATATCCAGAATGAACCTGGACGCATGGTTGGCAATCACGCTGACATCAGCGTCATCGGCGATCAACGGTGGGGCGTTATCTCGCTCGATCCCATAGTCCGTTTCGGTTGCGGCGATCCAGGGCACGTTATGATTATCGCACCATGCGCGGATTTGGCTGCGCGCTTCGGTAGGGATCGGATCAAACCCCGGGCGGACCCTAGCAATGATGCCGCCGATTCCGCCCGCAAAGACCTGACACCAGACCATGGGTTTGCTATGACGACGGGCAATGGCTGCAACGAGGTTGAACGCACGGGGGTCTGCCGTCGCGTCGACCAATAGGTCGGCTTGGACCAGCTCCTCCATAACGGACTCTGTCGACCCCGCACTTTCCTGCTGACCGAGTGCAATCCGCCGAACGGAAATGTCTGCGTTTGCCACCAGATTCTGCAGGCGGGCTGCAAGCGCATCGACCTTGTGTTGACCGATTGCCTGCGCATCAAGATCATTCCTGACAAGGTTTGCCTGGAAGAAGACATCGTCATCGACCAGCGTGAAATTGCTTACGCCAGATCGCGCGAGCGTGTTTGCGATTTTTGAACCCACAGAACCGCAGCCAACGATTGCGATCCGCTTTTGGGCCAAGCTGGCGTAACCCGCAGGCAGCCTTCCGGAGACGCTTGGGGCGACAATTATCTTATAGCCAAAGACACTCTGTTTGCCCTCATAGGGGTAAAGATTTAGCGCGACCCAATGGTTCTCGTTTCCAAGCAACACAAAACCATCGAATGGGTTCTTGGGAAGTTTTGCCAGCAGGTCTGGAAACTCTACCGGCATCACTTCGGCGAAATCTTTGGGGCTTAGGCGGAAGCGGTCAACATTTCGCGTTGTCCGGATAACGAACCCATTTGCGACCGAGGAGTGCGAGGGTTGCGGCGCATTCTGGGCCCACAATATCCCTCCTTCACCTACGCTCATGAGCGATGCGACCCAGGTTGGCTTGGCGAGCCGATCCCAGACGGTGATGGCTGTCGGAACATCAACGGGCAAAGCTGCAAGAACCGTCGCGGCGCTGTCGTTAAGAATGAAGCGCGTAAACTCCCCACGGGTCTCCCTGCCGATTGATGCCTGATGCGCTGAGCGGACGATACCGGGCTCGTTTTCGCCTGGCCGCTCTCCTGACAGAAGACGATGGGCGCTTTCAACCATCATTGCGCCGGTGATCGAAGGAGCCCAGTTGTCCGGCCTGAACTCGAGGCAGAGCTCACCGCCGGGGCCGTACTGATGCCAAGAAAGGCGCCGTTCATCGCGGGGCTGCACCATTGGTGGTGTGTCGGGAAAGGTGGACGGATATGTCATGGAGAGACCAAACGTCTCTGCGCCATGTTGCACGTCGAAATCCACGATCAGATGAAGATCATCTCCCAGCCGCCAGGAGATACCCGACAACCAGCCATCGCGCTCAGACAATTGCGCGATCGCAGTTCGCTCGGCTTTCGCACGGGCAACGTCGGTAAGCCACCAGCTCATGCAAATCCCTTCGGCGTAGTGGGAACCCGAGCGGCATTTCCAAAAGACGGAATCGCTGCGACCGGCGCGATGGGAGCCACCGACGCCGCCCTCAGGAGCCCGCTGCCGCCGCCGATGCGGCGCGTGGCACGATCCGACAATGCTGCGCCCATACGGGCCGACACCGCCTCGTTCATACCCTGCAACGTCGCGGCACGGGCAGCCCGACCGAAGTCTTCCCGTGCTTGGTTGAGCCATCGAAAGAAGGCCTCGGCCTTGCGCGGGTTCTTTTCCCACTTGTCAGCAAAATTTTCGAAAGGGTCGGTCGGGTTTGGAATGATGAATTTGGACCCGTCATGCTGGATATATCGATCCATTGCGTTGAGGATGGAGAAGAGAGCGCCGGCAATGGTGTCCTCCTGACCGTACGCGTGGCCAGACAGGGTCGTGATGATGACGGAAATAGGTTTCAAGTCGGCCTCGTGAGCGAACATATTGTCGCGATGCCGCTTCAAAATCATCACCGCGGCTTGCAGCGGTGTGCGTACGCGGAAGTCCGGTAGTTGCTCGACGCTCGCCGTCACGCCTCGCTGGCGCAACGATTCCACCAGCTCCCGCTTCCGCCGCGCGAGGACCACGGCCATTCGTGACTTGAACCATTCCCCGTACCCCTTAGGATTGGAGCGCGGCCAATCATACGTCTTCTGCCTGTAGGTCGGGACTTCCCGGTCGGTGATGGCGATGGCAGTATCTGCCCAACGTACGTCGAAATGGGCACGCTCCAGGAGAAGTCGCTGTTCCATCCCGTTAGGAAGGGCAGGCACGATATCCATGTGGAATTGCGCACCGTCGGCATAGGAAAGCACCCAGCAGCGTCTACCCTCTTCCACAGGCTTCGTCATGCCTTTGGCATCATGATAGGCTTTGATTTCGAAACCAAGAAGCTGTTTCAGGTCGAACTGGGTAAGGTCACCTTTCGCAAGCTTCTTGAGCTCGCAAACCGAGTCGACGTCATACTCCTCGGAATCGTTTATCGGCCGGATTGCGGTTCCGAGTCGAAACGATCCCTGCACGTGAACGGTCGGATCAAAATTGCGAACCGTGCTTTCAGGCCGATGAAACCAGTCGCCGAGAGACCTATAGCTTCTTTCCGCCTGCTCATACCGGGATTCCGGAATGGCCAGTTCCTCCGCCATCGCCTGAAGAAATCTCTCAACCTGATCGTCCGTACCCGCCATATCCAGCTCCATTTGTCGTCTTGTCCGCCTGCAACTCGCCATAGCGGCAGCAGTCGCGGCGCCCTATTGTCCGGTTTACAAAGGTGGGCCAAACGCCGCAGCGCTCCGGATATGGGAGTGCATTCTTCAACCTGCAAGGGAACTTGGTTTACAGATGTGAGTTATGCCCAGCGTTATGGAAACTGACAGTTACAAGGAGGCCATCATGATCGGAAACAAGCTTAAGGTTGCCCGATCGGCATCGGGATTCTCGTTGCGCGCTCTTGCGGATGCCATGGAGCGGATCGTTTCGGCGCAAGCCATTGGAAAATATGAACGAAACGAGGACATGCCAAGTTCTGGAATTCTGATGGCGTTGGCCAAGGCCCTCGCCGTCTCGGAAGAATACCTTCTCAGTGACGACGAGCTTTCGCTGGAGGGTGTAGATTTCCGAAAAAAAGTAGGAACGTCCTCCAAGGAAGTAGCAACGCTGGAGGCGCGTGCCATCCACATGCTAGAGCGCTATCTTGCCGTTGAAGACCTGCTTCATTTGCGGAGCGTAGAGTGGGAGCAGCCACGGAGCGCGCCGCATCCAGTCACCGATGTTCGCGATGCCGAGGATGCGGCCCGATCCGTCCGCGACGATTGGGGTCTCGGCAACGATCCGATTCCACAGCTTGCAGAGTTGCTTGAAGAACGAGGAATAAAGGTTTTATCACTCGATCTCGACAGTGTGGATGGGCTCGCCGCCAAGGTTCGACGTAAGGAGCGCGAAGCTGCGCGAGTGATTGTCGTCAAGCGCAGCACCTGGTCCGAGCGCAAAAGATTTAACCTTGCACATGAATTGGGGCACATGGTCATTGCGCCGTGCGACGGGGTTGACGAGGAAAAAGCCGCACATCGCTTCGCTGGCGCTTTCCTGATGCCGGCCGATGTTTTGCGTGCAGAGGTTGGCGCGCATCGATCGTCGATCAGCATTGGAGAGCTGGTTGCTTTGAAGAAACGTTTCGGTGTGAGCGTCCAGGCGCTTGCATACCGTTGTCAGGATCTCGGCATCATCAGTCAGGCTGCTTGCACACGACTCTTCAAGATCTTTTCAGAAAGAGGATGGCGCGATGCGCCCTATGAGGAGCCGGAAAGCTTGGCTCCTGAAGTAGAAGAGCCCAGGCGCTTCGAGCGCCTGTGCTTCCGCGCCCTAGCTGAGGGCGTTATCGGCGAAACGCGGGCTGCTGAACTGCTTGGTATTTCCGTTCGCGAACTCGACCGGAGGCTGGACCAGGTGGCGGCTTGAACGGTGTCCGTTTTGGTTTCCGATGCGTTAGTTCTGTTCGACCTGAAACGACCCAGTGTTCTGGAAGGAATGTTTCTGCTGCCGTTTGAATTTGCTGTACAGCTTGGGCTTAAGGTCGAGACATTGACGTCCGGCGAACTCCGTCGGGCGAGCCTCGTTAGCCGGAAAGCGCAACTGTCGAGGATGTGTCCGAACGGTAATTCTCCAGCCCCAAGGCGGTCGGCGCAACACCCGCGAATCTCAGTGGAACACGACCGGATTGCTTTGGGCCGGTTCCACCACCAAACCTGACTTCCCCATCTTGAGCGTTTCGATTATGACTGCTACAAACTTGTATTGAAGTGCAAGTTTTGTCGCTGTATTCTCAGCATGTTCGATGACATTTCTTTCTTGCTGCAAGGCGACGAGCGTCGGCTATGCACTGATCTCTGCGAGTTCTTCCAGTAAAATAGCAAGGCGGGTTTCCCACTGACAAGCCACCGATCGCTTCTGACGAAGGAATGGTACAGGGTGCCAGTCAGCATTGATTGCCCGCATTGCGGTGTGGAGACGCGGACCGCGGGAATCGTGGCCGGTCCATCCAGCCTGGTAAGCATCGCAGGGCTATCGGCTGAGAGTGATGTCAAGCAAGCCTGGACGCGGTTTGGTGCGTTCGCATTCGTCGAGTCGCTCGGCGGTCGCACCGACAATATCGAGCGCTTCCTTCTCGGTCGTTTCCACAACACGTTTTCTTTCAGGAACGATCAGTTGGTGCAGGTCTGCGAGCACTGCGAGGAAAGTCTCGCGCCAAAAGTTATTCGTTCGGGCGTCATGAACGGCTTTGTGCGCCTCGGACAACGGCGGCTTCTGGTCAACGAACGTTTGCTACTGTTCTCATCTGCGGTGTCGCTCACGGAGTTTAGTGGTGGAACCTCGATCGAGGAATGCGACCTTCGTCTTCCAGACTACGCGATGATGCTCATCTGCGACACCGAAACCCAGAGCGGCGAAACCGGCACGCTTGAACTTTGGCACAGTGTTGCGCGAAACGACTATGCGTTTGTGGTCAAAGGCCAAGAGGGCCACGAATTGCTTCGCGATGGCCTCAATGATGATCTCATGGAGGTGACAGCCACCATTGGAACGCTCGGGTTGGTGTTAACCCAACTGCACCTGGCGCAGCCTTCGTCGCCCTATTGTGGTCTTGCCCGGGACCTCTTTCTCGAAGCCCTCGAACATGCCGGATATCAGCAGCAGATTTAGGAGCTACGCCGTGCGAATCATCAAAACGCTGTTTTGGCCGTTGGCCATAACAATTCCATTGGCCGCATGCGGGCAGCACGCCCAGTCTTCACGCCCGCTGCCGCCAGCACCGTATGCCTATCTTAGTTTGACCGCTTGCCGGCACTATCCCAGCAATATCGTCGAGTGCCAACTTGACTACGGTACACAGTTCGGGCGCCATCGTCTCGGCCCGGTACAGCAGGTCTCACGTGACCTCGCGACGAACCTCGATGGTTCTCGCTATCAGATCACTGCCTGCTGGCCGGTTTCGAGAGTTCAACGGGAACTACCCAATTTCACATGCCGAATCTCTCACGGGCAGTCAGGTGCCGATGCCGGTTCGGTGCTGGTCAAGGGTGGAACCGCTGTTCGTTTGGCGCGCATCCTGGGCGATCGAGACCAGATCGAGTATCGATGGAAGCCGGATCGTTGGTCGCGCTTACACGATTGATTTTGTGGAATATTTTTCAAGACGATATCGACCTTCGGGATAAAACTTGTACTCCAGTTATATTTTTCAGTTGATTTCCGGCGCGGATTGCAGTCCATAACTTGTATTGAAGTACAAGTTATGGACTGGTTCGGAATGGATGACAGCCCGCTTTCTTCTGTGATGAGACCGCGACCCAGAGTGTTACAAATAGCAGTCTGGCCTGCGGTAACGTCTGTGCTCCTGGCGACATGTCTTGCCGCAACGTCCGCCGAGAGCGACCCGTTCAAGATCGGCGAGAACCATGACCATGCCGATTGGTCCTTCCGGTTCGCGGGCGGAATCTCAAGTGAGCCCGGTGCGCTGTCAGCACTCGCCGTTGACGCTGACCCACAACCACCGCCAAGCATCGACCTCACCAGTTTCAATGAGCGTTTTTGGGGAGAGGCCAATACCAACGCAGTTCCCGCAAATCTGTCATTTGTTGCAGATCCAGCGACTGAACTTGACGACAGTACGCCAAAGCTACCGGGAGAAGCGGCCGGCAGCATGAGAGCACGGCGCGACCGCGCCGTGCTCTCTCCCATCAGTGTCTTCTCGTCTGACGCAAACGCCGTTCATCCGTCTGCCAATCCGGCCATCGAACCCCAAACGCCTTCCGATCGCACAAGGACGCAAGCCCGTCCCGACCTGCTTTCCGGCGTACCTGAAGATTACGCGGCCCTTGCGGTGGAAATTGCGGTTGAGGAGGAGGTCGATCCGAACTGGGTACTCTCGATCATGCGCGCGGAAAACGCGCAGTTCAATCCCGCATTTGTCAGTCCGGCCGGCGCCATCGGTCTGATGCAGGTCATGCCTGACATCGGCGAGGCCTTTGGCGTCCATGACCTCACCGATCCCGGACCGAACATTCGTGCAGGCACGCGTTTCCTGCGGGTGCTCATCGACAAGTATAGCAACCCTGTGCTGATCGCCTCCGCATACAATGCCGGAGAACCCCGCGTTGATGCGCATCAATCCCTGCCGCTGATCCGCGAAACCGCGGACTATGTGACGCGTGTTGTCGGCTACTACACCGGCAAGCCGGCAAGCTCCCAGCCCCCTACACGTGCTCCGACACCTGACTCTCAATCCAATAAGCACCGCCGATCAGGCCCGGCCGACCGGGCAAGGTCCCCGATGCTTGTTTTCTCAGCTGCAAGCCCGCTCGCGTCCGACAGCCGCCTCCCACAGCCGTTGAACGCGGCGCAACTCGGCGGTCCGGTCAAAATAGTCAAGGAAGAGGTACTTCAATGAACATAGTGGTCATGGCAATTCTTGTTGGCAGCGTCACCTGCCGCTCCCTGGTCAAGCGCAAGTGGGCCGGCCATGCCGCGATGGTGCTGCTTGCCGCCTCGGTGCTGTTCGTCAGTCAATACGAGCCGGCGGCAGCGCAGAGCCTCGATGCCCTGGAGAATGCTGCCGACAGACTGGTACAGTTCTTCACTGGCGCATTCGGCCGCTCCGTCGGGGCGATCGCGTTCATCGGAATGTTCCTTGCAGCGGCATTTGGCTTCTGGTCCTGGGGCGCGCTTCTGCGGGTTGGTGGAAGCCTCGCCGGCATGTTCGCTGCCGCTGAGCTTGTAGATTTCTTAGCTGGGGCGGGATCGTAATCATGTCGAACTCCGGCAACAAGAATTCAGGCGGGGACGACTATATCGAATCCTATCCCGTCATCCTTGCCCTCACGCGACCGCCGACCGTGATGGGGATCCCATACACCTACTTCCTGGCGGAATGCTTCGTCTCGCTGATGGTATTCATGGTGCTCGGCTCCATCCTGTGGTTTCCCGTTTCCTTCGTCATCCTGCACGGCATTCTTTATGTGCTGACGGTCAAACTCGATCTCTGGTTCTTCGACATCCTCGGCCGCCTCAGCATGTGCGGCGTCAATCCCCTCGGCCGCAAACTCGGCGGGGGTATCCGGACCTACGGAGCCTGACCGATGATCACGATGGCTAGATCGCTGAAGGGAAGTTTATCGAAGGGCTGGGAGATCTTCGCCGATCGCGGTATCTCGACCCACGTTCCCTTCTACGTTCCGATCGAAAACGGCATTATCCGGCTGAAGAGCGATTGCCTGGTGTCGACCCTGCGCCTCACAGGATTCTCGTTTGAAACGGCCGACATCGAGACGATCAACATGCTGCAGCGGCAGCGAAATTCGGCTTTCCGCGCCATTTCCTCGATCGGCAATTTTGCGCTCTATACCCATGTTGTCAGGCGCAAGGTAGCACCGTCCTTGCCGGCAACATTCACCGACCCCTTCATCCAGCGTCTCGATGATGTCTATCAGGCAAGCATCTCGAGGAATGAGATGTTCGTGAACGACACCTACATCTCGCTCGTCGTGCGACCACTGTTCAAACAAGGATCCGCGCTTTCCCGCATCATGGGCATTGGCGGCGATATCGTTCGCAAGGAGCAGTTTCGCTCGATGCGAGACAAACTGGTCGAGGCGACGAAAGCGCTCGAAAAATCGCTCGCCGCCTATGGTCCCAAAGTTCTGCGCGACATGCAGCGTGTCCAGGTGGACCTGGGCAACGGCAAGACGATCCATCGCGACTTTTCCGAAAGCATGGAGGTCGAGGAGGGGGCCCAAAAA
Organism: Rhizobium sp. 16-449-1b; assembly: GCF_017741935.1. Taxonomy (GTDB): domain Bacteria; phylum Pseudomonadota; class Alphaproteobacteria; order Rhizobiales; family Rhizobiaceae; genus Rhizobium. The sequence continues at coordinate 127,723 of NZ_JAGHMH010000015.1, forward strand.
ATCTGGTTTTCGGAACAATGCGAGTTCTTCTACACGCTGCTGAATGGCGGGCGTGTCCGACCGATCCGCCTCGGCAACCTTCCCATAGACGCGATGCTGCCTGCGCGTCGCACATCGATCGGCAACCGGACCATTCATCTTCAGGGAGATACGCCTGGCGATGACCGCTATGCCGCGATGGTTTCCTTGAAGGAATATCCGCCCGAGACCGGCGCCGGGATGCTCGACTATATCCTTAAACTCCCATTTGAGATGGTGCTCACCCAATCCATGTCTTTCATTGACGACATGGCCGCGAGAAGCAGGATCGAACGCCTCGACAGGCAGCTGTCGAAGGCAGACGAGGGTGGTTCCAGCGTTCAAGCCAGTCTCGATATCGCGCGCGATGAACTGGCGAGGAAACGCGTTGCCTTCGCCGAGCATCATCTCACCGTCATGCCGGTGGCGAGATCGGCGGCCCAACTCGACGATGGCGTCGCCCTGATTGGCAACGAACTTGGTGCGTTGGGTGCCTCCTATGTCCGCGAGGATCTGAACGCTGAGCCGGCCTATTGGGCGCAACTTCCTGGCAATCAGGCCTATATTGCCCGTCGCGCCGTGATCTCGACGCTCAATTGCGCGGGCCTGAGCAGCTTCCACGCCTATCCCTATGGCAAGCCGGACGGCAATCATTGGGGTCCGGCGATCACCATATTCGAGACGACGTCAGGGACGCCGTTCTTCTTCAACTTTCACCAGGGCGATGTCGGGCACACGACGGTGTTCGGACCGACCGGCTCAGGCAAGACCGTCATCATGGCCTTCCTGATCCTTCAGGCCTACCGTGTCAGCCCACGGCTGAAAACGATCGTCTTCGACAAGGACCGCGGTCTCGACATCATGGTGCGGGCGGCCGGCGGAACCTATATGACGCTCGAACCCGGCGAGCCTTCCGGTTGGAACCCACTGCTCCTCGACGATACCGAGGAGAACCGCGTTTTCCTCTATCGTCTCTTAAGCTTCATGCTGAAGCCGGCGAAGGAAGGCGAAAGCCTGACTCCACAGGAAGAGACCATCATCCGCAGCGCGATCAAGTCGGTCCTCAAGACGAAGGACCGCTCCTATCGCCGCCTGTCATCACTCCGCGCCCTTCTGGCGGGCAGTGAGCGGACCGAGGGAAGCCTGATCGCGCGGCTCGACAAGTGGGTCGATCACGGCCCCTATGCCTGGCTCTTTGACAATGCCGACGACAATCTCGATATCTCCCGGCCGATGATCGGCTTCGACATGACGTCGATCCTCGACGATCCCCCCGTGCGTACGGCAGCACTCCTCTACATGTTCCATCGGCTTGATGAGGTCTATGACGGCAAGGCGCCGATCATCAACCTCATGGACGAAGCCTGGAAGCTGCTCGACGACGACGAATTCAAGCGCACCATGAAGGATTACTTCAAGACCATCCGGAAACGGAACGGTCTCGTTATCTTCGGCACCCAGTCGGCCGACGACGTGGTGCAGTCGAGCGTCAGCCGGACGATCATCGAGCAGACGTCGACCAATATCTTCTTCGCCAATCCGAAGGCTGACGAGAATTCCTACATGGAGCATTTCGGCCTTTCCAGGGCTGAATTCGATTGGGTCAAGAATGGCGACCCGGCCTCCCGCTTCATGCTGATCAAACAGGCGAAGAGCAGCGTGATCGCGCGTGTCGATATGTCCCATATGCCGGAGTTCATCAAGGTGCTGTCCGGCCGCGAGGAGACCGTGCGCGAGGTCGAGATGCTGCTCGACGAATATGGCAACGATCCGAAGAACTGGCTGTCGAAATTCTGCGACTGGGAGGGGGATGCGTCCGATGACCAACGCAAGATTTCCTGAACTGGCGACCGTCGGTGCCGTGGTACTGGCCAGCATGTTTACACCGGTAGCTAGCTTCGCGCAGGTCCCGGTAATCGACAATGCTCGTCGCAATATCCAGCAGGCGACGGAGAACTGGTACAAGACCTATCAGGCGGATACCCGAGCCTTGAAGGGCGCGTCGGGCGGAACGACCGACAGCGTTGCGCCCGGGCAGGGATCCGGTGCGCCGGCGGATTGCTCGGCCGAGGGCATGGCCGGTGAGACCATGCCTGCCAGCCCGTCGAAGCGCACGCATAGCCAGCAGGAAGTCGCCCGTATGGTCGTCGACGAGGCGATCCGCCAAGGGGTCGATCCCAATTTTGCGCTGGCGATCGCCGAGCAGGAATCACGCTTCCGCCAATCGGCGCGCTCGCCGGTTGGCGCGACCGGCGTCATGCAACTCATGCCGGGGACTGCGGCGGGTCTCGGCGTCAACCCTTATGATCTGCGGGACAACATCCGCGGTGGCGTCAAATACATCAAGCAACTGCAGGGCATGTTCGGCAATCGCTACGACCTAATCGCCGCCGGGTACAATGCAGGGCCTTATCGCCAGTCGCTGCAGAACGGCCGCATCCCCAATATTCCCGAAACCCAGGATTACGTCAAAAAGGTCTCAGCCTATTACAGCCGGAACAAGGCCGAGAACGGTGACCGGACCCCGTCGGGCGACGATGTCGAAACGGAAACCGTCAGTGATGCGCGCGGATGCGGGGAGCAGCTGAAAAAGGCGGTCGACCGCAATACTGAGGCGCAGGTCGAACGCGGTTCAGTCTGGAACGAGCTGCTCGGAAAATCGCTAGCGGCAAACCAGCAATATTTGCAGCGTCTGCAGGCTGGGCTTCAGTCTTCGTCTGCGGCCTTGCGCGGCTCGGGAGGCGGCAACGCCAGGGACCACGATGGTTCCCCCGTCATGGCTGAAGTCCAGTGCCCCTCGACAATCATCGATACCGGCAGCACCCGATGCTTTGCGGTGCCAACGACCGCCACCACAGATCAGATTCAGCGTTGGCTCGAGGACCTTCAGGAGCAGGCACGCGCCAGTGGCGATGTCGCGACCTTCTCGGTGTTGGAGGATCCGGCGCTCGGGCTCGTGACGGTCGTTGACGCCACGCCAACGGCAAATTGAACAGAAAGAGAGAGAGGACAGGCAGATGAGAAAAATCATTATCGCCGCGGCGCTCAGCATCACCACTTTGTCGCACGCCTTTGCGCAGGTCCCGGTCAAGGACGCGGCCAATATCGCGATAAGCCAGGAGATCGAAAAGCTCTCGAAGCAGATTCAGGGCGACACGTCGATCGTCAAGGACAATACGATCAAGACGCTTCAGGCGATCACTGGCGACCGGTCACAGGATGCAAGCCAGTTTGCCAAGCTCGCCACCGGCAATGGGTTCAGTATGGGCCAGGCGCCTGATTTCAACAGCATCCTGTCGGGAAACGAAGCGTTGTTCGGTGGCATAAGCGGTGAATTCCAGAACACGGCCGCCAAGCTCATCAATGGGCTTAATCTGGTGAAAATGGTCGTCGATACCGTCAAGGGCGGCGAGCTTTCAGGCGCCAATCAGGCCTATTCACAAGGCATCAACGCGCTGACGACGCTGACTGCCCTGACCGACGCGATGAACAGCGCAACCAAGGACCGGCAGAACGCCTTCATGCAGGCGACGGAGCAGATCGGCACGGCACAGGATCTAAAGGGGGCTTTGGAACAGAACACGCAGATGGTGCTCCAGGGCAACCAGACCGCCAACGAGGCGGTCGGCTCGCTTAACAACCAAGTGATGTTGCTGAACCAGCAGTATAAGGCGGCACTCGCGACCTCATCGCAGAACCTCAAGACGTTCGCAACACTTCCCGACAGCGTGATGCGCGATGGAGGCGGTGGCGCTGGCGGGGCTTCGGTTCGCGACCAGTTGCAGGCATTCGAGGAGCAGAACCAGTGAGGCTTGTGCCGGTGCTGGTACTGGCCCTTGCCAGCTTGTCCGGATGCGCGGGCAAGTTCGAACAGCTGGCGAAATGCTCAGCCGAAGAGAACCCCATACCGTCTCTCGCCTACGAGACAGGGCAGAAGCCGACGGCGCCGGAGCAAGCGCTCGCCGACATCGTCAACAACGATTGCGGTCCGATGCGACCCGTCAACTCCTTCCAGGGGGGATGATGGATCCGGTCAGCTACGCGGTCAACTTCTACGGCGACGCACTCTCATACTTCGACAAAATCAACGAAGCATCCCTTGAAAAGGCTTGGGGACTGTTCGCCGAGAACGGTAATCTGGTCTCGTCTATCCTGGCGCTGTTTCTCATTCTCTACTTTCTTTGGGGCGCGCTCGGCCTGTCGAGCGTATCTCTTCAGGATATGGCAATCACGGCCTCGAAACTCGCGCTTGCCTATGCGCTCGTCATGTCCTGGGCGACCTTCTACGACAATATCGGCCAGTTCGTGCTGACGTCACCGCAGGATCTTGGGGCGGCCATTTCTTCGGCGATGGGAGGGCAATCTGCCGGCTCCGATCTTGCCAGCCAAGTCGCCAGCATGTCGCGCAAGGTCTACGACTTCGCCATGCAGCTCTTCAATTCCTATGAATCCGGATGGCTGCCGAACGTCACCGGTGCGGTGGTGGTGTTCATCGTACTGGTTTTTGGCCTGCTGCCGATGCTGCTCATTCTGACCGGCGTGACGCTGTTTGCCAAGATGATCACCGCAGTCATGCTGGCTATCGGCCCGATCGCCATCCTTTCCTATTTCTTCGGTATCACGCGTTTCGTCTTCGATGCGTGGGTAAGGGGTATCGCCTACGGCATGTTCATGTTGCTCTTCACCTATGTCATGGCCGGGCTGTCGTTCGGCTTCCTGATCGGCATGATGGACACGATCAGTGGCGACATGGCGACCAAGGAAAATGCGCTCGCGATCGTGCTGGCGATGGTGCTCTACCTGGCGCTGATCTCCTATTTCATTTTCCAGGTTCCTGATTTCGCGAGAACATTTGCCTACGGAACGATGACGTCAGGTATTCCCGGCGGAGGCGGCGCCAGCACGATATATGGCGCGGCTCGCGCAAGACTCGGTTCCAGCACTTCCAGAAGCGGGCAGGCCGCCGCAGTGGCCCTTGGCATGATGGCAGGGCCAAAAGGCGCGTTGACGGCGGCGGCACTTGCCGGCCGCGGTACGATGGCGGGTGCCGGAGCGCTCGGCCGGATGCTGACCATGCGCCGGCGCAGCGGTGAATGAGGCGAGAAATGCGCGGGTCGAGTCCAGCTTATCCAGATGGAAGCCGGGTCTGACTGACGACGCAGCTCGCAAACTTAACGACGATCATATTTTTGGGGATAGCACTTGGCATTGTTCAGAAGGCAATTGAGCTCCGCGCCGACCGATCAGGTCGCCGGTCCGCAAGAGATTTACGACCAGCACCTTTCCTGGGGTGAGAAGAACCGATCGCTTCGTACCTTGATCGGCATAATCCTGCTGGGGTTCGCCGTGGCCGGCTGGGTTGTTGCAGGCGTGCTATCGTTTTCGGTGGCGCAACTCTTTCCGCTCGTTCGCACCGAGGTCGTGCCGCTTATCGTCGACCGGAACACCGGTTACATGGAGACGGTGACCACGCTCGAGAAAGACCGTGCGACGGTCTCGGAAAATCAGGCCGTGCGCGCGGCTTTCGCCGGCAACTACGTGATCCGCCGCGAAACCTACGATCCCCGCTACCTGTCGGATAATTTCGACATGATTGCGCTGTGGTCGGAACCCGGTTCCCAGGCCTTCAAGGACTACGAATCCTGGATGAACCCCTCCAATCCGAGGGGACCGGTCAAGATGCTCGGCGCAACCGGTGAAATCCGCCCGGAAATCCTCTCGGTCAATCCGCTTAATCCATCGACCATGGCTGTTCGCTTCGAAACAAGGGAACGTCGCCGTGGTGGCGATGTCATCACGCGCTGGTCGGCGACGATACGCTACCGGCAGATCAACCTTCCCGCCAGTAACCGGGTCCGTCTCTTTAATCCTCTCGGCTTTGTCGTGACCGAGTATGCGAGAGTGCCCGAGACCATGCCGTCAGGGATCGCGCCATGATGCGGCGGACGGTTGCAATGTCCCTGTTCATGCTGCTGGGTCCACTGGTTGCGCATGCTGAACTGGTTGCCAGGCCGGGCCGCTTCGACCCGAGAATCCGCTCACTTCCCTATTCGGCCGAGCAGGTCTTCCTCGTGACGGGCACCTACGGTCTCGTGACGACGATCCTCTTCGGCTCGGATGAGGACATAACGCAGGTTGTCGCCGGTGACACCGTCTCCTGGCAGATCCTCACCTCGGCCGACCGGCGCTCGCTCACCCTGAAACCGATGGAGAAGGATGCGGCCACCAATCTATCGGTGGTAACGACGAAGCGGACCTACTCCTTTGACCTGCGTGTCAACGACAGCAAGGCGATGCAGAACCAGACTTTCAAGTTGCGCTTCACCTATCCGGAGGACGCCGGCCTCAAAGGCACGGCGGAGCTCTGGAAACAGGCGCAGGATGCCCAGCGCAATCCCAACATCAAGAACATCCGCCGCGACAAGGTCAATTACGACTACGGGTTCAAGGGCAGCGACGGAGCCAAACCGCTCTGGGTGTTCGACGATGGATTGAAGACCTTCATGAAATTCACCGGCGACATCCCGGCAATCTTCATCGTCGATGGCAGGCGCCGCGAGAGCCTGGTGAATTACCGCCGCGAGGCCGACTACATCGTTATCGACAAGGTCTCGCGGCAATGGACGCTGCGCTTTGGGACCGAAGCCGAGACCTGCCTTTTCAATCTGAGGACTACGCCGGCCGATATACCGGCGCCGATCGAGGGCGCGGTATCGCCGAAGCGAATTGGCAGCGGGACATCCAACCAACAATCGCAATCAAGATAGGAGGCGCTCCATGTCGGATCCCAACTACCATTCCATCGATACTGATACGTCCATCGGCGGACAGGTCAGGCGCGGTGGTATAGGCCTCATGCGCCCATTCGCCGTCGTCGCCGGTATAGCCGGCGTTGGTGTGGTCCTCTACTTTCTTCTGGCGGGCGGGGAGGCAGAGCCGCCGATCGACACGACGCCTCGTGAAGAATTCCGCCCGGTCCAGACACCGAGAAATGAAGGGTTCCGGACGCCGTCACCGCCACCGCTGCCCACGGTCGAAGTCCCGGCAGCACCACCTCCGCCTCCGCCACCACCGGCGCCGCGGGTGCCGGCCGCAGTTCCTGTCGCGCCGCCCTCGGACATCGATTGCTCCCGGGGCAAAAATCCTGACGACCCGAAATGCATCGAGTTGGAGCGGAAGGCGAAGTTGCTGGAGCGCGTCCGCTCCTCCGCCATGGTCTTCGATCAATCTGACCAGACGAGAAGCGCTTCGGCGACGTCGTCCGACGCTTCTGGCGCAGGTCCGTTTGGGGCAAATAGCACGGCCAGCGCATCAAATACCGTTACTGGAGATGGCGGCGGGGCTGTCGATGGCGATCGTGCCTTCCTGAAGGCGATGGGCGGACAGGGGGTGGAGGTGTCGGTCGCCACAGAAAATCGCCGTACCGATGCCTGGATACCGCAGGGCACGATGATCCGCGGCACGCTGGAAACAGCCATCAACTCCGATCTCGCCGGCATGGTGAAGGGGATTGTGCGTGAAGATGTCTATTCGTTCGATGGCCGTCGTATTCTTATCCCCGCTGGATCCTCGCTGATCGGTGATTATAAGTCCGGCGTCCAGAGGGGGCAGGAGCGGATACTGATTGTCTGGACGCGGATGATCCGCGGCGATGGCGTCTCGGTGCAGCTCGGCTCTTATGGCACGGATCGTCTTGGCCGTTCGGGTATGACGGGCATGGTTGACAGAAAGAATTGGGAGCGGTTCGGACCGCCGGCGCTCATGACGCTGATCGGTGGCGCGACACAATACATCGCGCAGCTTGGACAGAGGCAAGATCGCTACATCACCATCGTCAACGACAACGGCAGCGTCACCCGCATTCCGCAGGACAATGGCGAGACGCCTCAAGATCGCGCCCGCGCGATTGCCGCCGAGACCATCGCATCGGGCATCCAGCAAATGGCAGCAACGGCATTTGAGGATTCCCGCAACATCCGTCCGACCATCCATATTCCGCAAGGGTCCGATATCAACGTCTTCGTGACGCGTGATCTCGATTTTGCCGGCCTCTATCCCGACCCGGTCCGCCAAGAGTTCGAGCGACTGCGCAAGGTGAGATACGGCAAATGAACGCACGCCCCCAGATTTCAGCTGAACAGCACTTTCTGACCGAGGCGCTGGAACCGATCCGGTCATTCCTCGACGATCCCGCTGTCGTCGAAATCTCTTGCCAGCGCAGCAACGAGGTCTGGCTGGAGAAGATCGGGCAGCTCCGGATGGTGCGCCATGAGATCGAGGGACTGGACCAGGATGTCATCCGCCACATGGCGGCTCGTGCCGCCTCATTCACAAAGCAGACGATCAATGCGGAGAATCCGCTTCTGTCGGCGACACTGACGGGCGGCGAGCGCGTCCAGTTTGTCTTGAGCCCGACCTCGGCAACCGGTCACGCCTTCTCGATCCGCAAGCAGTTTATCCGACGGTTCGACCTCAACGACTATGAGGAGGCGGGCGCCTTTCGCTTCACCAAGGTCACCGGTGACGATTATCTCGATGATGTCGATATCGAGCTCTCGCGATTGTTGCGGATCGGGAAGGCGCGGGCATTCCTGGAACTGGCCGCCGCCAACCATCGGAGCATCCTGATCTCGGGCGGAACATCCACCGGGAAGACGACCTTTCTCAACACGATGCTCACCGCCATCCCGAACCACGAGCGCTTCATCCTGATGCAGGACACGGCCGAGCTCGAGCCGTTGCAGGAGAATGTTGTTTCGTTGCTCGTGTCGAAGGGCGGACAAGGGGAGGCGAGGGTGACGATGGGCGACCTCCTTGCCACGGCGCTTCGCCTCCGGCCCGACCGCATCTTCATGGGCGAGCTGCGCGGCGACGAGGCCTTCGATTTTCTGAACGCCATCAACACCGGTCACCCTGGCTCGATGTCAACCATCCACGCCAACTCGCCGCACCATGCCTTCAACCGCCTCTCGACGCTGGTGCTCAACAGCAATGTCCGCATGGAGCGCGACGATATCATCCGCTACATCCGCTCGATCATCCCGATCGTAGTCCAGTTGAAGAAGAGCGATGCCGCCGGCGGGCGCGGTGTCAGCGAGATCTATTTTGCCGACGAGGTTGATGAACATGGCCAGCGTATTCACAGACGGAGAGATTGATCGCCCGAAATGGACGGGCCTCCAGAAACTGTCTTTTCTCACCCTGCCTGTCGCGCTGGTTGGCGTGGTCTGCATATGGCTTGCCTTCTTCACCTTGATCTACGACGCCTATGTCGTTTCTTTCGGTTCACTGTCGTATTTCGACTATGTGGGCCACGCGCGGTTCGCTGATGCCGCCCGCTACACCTGGTCGATCATCCATACGCGCAACACGGTTGGTTTGTCGCTTCTGGCATTCGCGCTTGCATCACCCTTCCTGTTCTTTCTGATGTGCATCTGGATGCTCAAGGGCGGAAGGGCGCTGTCGCGCAAGATCCTTTATCTCCTGCATGTCCGTTCGATGTTCAGCCTGATTGCGCTGACCGCGCTGATCTTTGCCGCCGCCTGGGCTGGCGCTTTTATCTATGGCTTTGCCTTTTATCTCGTGGCCACGAAGGCTGGCGAACATGCCGAAATCGCCAGCTACTACGGCAGCCATCTTGCCGCCATGTATCAGGCGCCGTTCGGGACGACGGATACAGCCGGGGTCTATCAGCGGCCATCCCGGCAGACGGTCCAGGCTACACTCGTGGGGCTTGCCGCCGCCTGCGCGCTGGTGGGGTTTCCGATCGGTGCGGCAATCCAGAAGCGTCAGCAGATGATCATGGGCAAGGCCCGCCTTGCGACCCTTAAAGACGCCGCGGACTTTCGCCTGCGCGACAAGCATGGAATCGTGCTGGGGCTGAAGCAGGGGCTCCTGCTTCGCAATGATGGCGACCAGCACGTGATGCTGATCGGCTCACCCGGGCAGGGGAAATCACGCGGCTTCGTCATCCCCTCGATGATGAGTTTCGAGGGGTCGCAGGTCGTGCTCGACATGAGCGGTGAGCTGTTCGAGGAGACCTCCGGTTTTCTGAAGGACAAGGGCTTTGAGACTTTTCTGCTGGCGCCAGGATCGAAATTTACCGACGGCTATAATCCGCTCGACCTAATCAGCACGGATCCTCACCAGCGCATCACCGACCTCCAGAAGTTGACGCAGATGCTGCTGCCGGAGCGGCTCCGCTCCGATTCTTCCGATTTCTGGGAGGAGAGCGCCCGGATTCTGCTCACCGCCATGCTTGGCTTCGTGCTCGAATGCCCCGACACCCGCAAGTCGCTCAGCGAGCTCTACCGTATCCTTAACTCGATGTCTGACGAGCGTACGGCGATTGTTCAGCTGCTGGAGAACTACGAAGCGGTCCTTTCCGATCAGACCCGTATGCAGCTCACCAAATTTGCCGGCCGGCACGAAAAGCTGGGCGAAGGGATCGCCGCCGAAATCGTCGCCAAACTCAATTTCCTGCAGAACCCGCTGGTGGAGGCGCTCACCTCGATCACGACGATTCCGATCGATACGATCAGGAAGCGGAAGATGGTGATCTATATCCAGGCCGACTGGAACGCCATCCAGATCTACGAGCGCCTGATCTCAATGTTCATCCAGCAAATGGCGGACAAGCTGGTCCAGATGGGCCCGTTGCCTAATGGCGAGCACGAAGTGATGATGATGCTTGACGAGTTTGGCAATGGCGGCCGCATCGATACGGTGCTGACGCTCGCCCCCCTGATCCGCAAAAACGGCGTGCGTTTCGTCTTCATTCTTCAGGACGGCGCCCAGTTGGAGCGATTGTATCAGCGGTCGGGACAGAAGATCCTGATGGGGGCATCGACGATCAAGGTCTTCATGAACTTCCAGAATCAGGACGATGCGATGGCGGTCTCGCTCGCGGCTGGGAAAACGACAGAATGGGTCGAGCAGTCGTCTTACTCCCATCGCCACGGCCGTCGTCAGCGCTCGATCTCCAAGGTGCCGGTCTCCGTCGATCTCCTGCCGGTCAACACGCTGATGATGATGAAGCCGGAAGAAGCGATACTGCAGGTCACCGGCATGCCCGTAATGCGGATCATGAAACTGGACGCAGGCGGCGAGCGGATGTTCGCGAAAGTGCGCAAGTTCAAGATGGCGCCGAAGCCCTGTTTGAAGCCCGTAGAGTGGACAATCGCAGACAGTGACCGTTTCGAATCCCTCATCCCGTTTCCTCCGGCATTCCCGACCCATCGGGCAGGCGACGAACCCGAAGCTGACACAGATCTTGCTGCGATCGAGCGCGTCCGCAAGCCTCAAGAACTGCGTTTCATCGTCAAGGAAGGTGTTCGTCACGTCTATATCTCTTCCCTTGATGAGCTTCGGCGTCGGCTCGATCTCGATGAGGCCCGTGCGGCAGGTATCGCTGAAGAAGACCTCGGCGACGAGCAACAGCAGCGGGGTCGTAAATCTTCGCATGGTGCAGTCGGCCGGAATGCAAAGCGGGGCGAGGCAAGGGACGCACGCGTCGACCCTGCCGGGAACGTCGATCTCGATATTGATGAAGAAAAGCTTGGCCAGAGCATCTATTCCGGATCTCCAACGAGGGCGCGAAGTCAGCGGGACGGCTCATCCATTTCGACAGATGCTCTCTCCGACCGGACATCCGGTTCGCCCATTCTCAAACGCCAGGAAATAAGAAAAGCATTCGGAGGCGATCTTCAGGCCTTGAATGACGTCGTCTTCCAGCAGGTTGGGGAAAACTTCATAGAGCCAGAAGATCTGAATGCGGACGTCGAGCTCCTGATAGACACGCTCTCAGGCAGGTTGACGGAGGACAGTTCGAGAGTCTGGCTACGCGAGTTCGCAGACATAGCGCGCGATCCATTGGGCGAAGATGATGCGGAGCCCGACAGCGTGCCGGACCACACGTAGTGGGTCGAAGGCAAACCAAATCCCAGTTCACAGGGCTCAACGAGTAAAGGTCGTGCCGCCCCAGCATCAGGAGAAGGATTAGTATGGCCAAAATCGAACAGCTATCGAGCCTGCATGTTTCAAGTGAGGTTAGCCTCGAGCGGATCGTTGCCGCGGCCAGGGCTGAACCGGGTCTGTGGCTTATGGTAAAAGAGCGAGAAATGGAGTTGAGAGCGATACGCGCCGAACTCGAGCGTCTCGGTGCGAAGGAGAGCGATATCGACCACTTGTTTCCGCAAAGACTGACGCCCACCCTGTCTGAACTTGCGGACGATCTCGTCTCTCGCATGTTCGGAGGCTGCCCTCCAGACATGTTGATGCCGGTTCAGGATGCCCTGCTTGCTGCGGCAAGGCGCGAACTGAATGAGTATCCATAGAGCCGACCAGTTCGTTCGGACTGACCTCCAGGCATTTATAGCGATTGGACGAGCTGACGAATGAGCTCGTGGCGCACAGGCTTGGATATTACTTACAAGGGATAGTTTCGCATCGAGCGGAAATGATTGCCTACAACCTGGCCGCGGGCGCAAATCCTGCCACAAAGACCAATGGCTAGCCATTCGTAAAAATTGGATTGTACCGCGTAAAGGACAGAAGGCCCTTCGGCAGCGTCAGCCAATGGCACCCGTCGCCGAGGTCGCCGCTGGCAAAGGTGTCGCGCTCCAGTGCGAATCAGCCCTGGGCCTGACGAGCCTCTGGGCGGTCTCCCGTCAGTTTCACAACGGCAATCGCGCGACACGGCTCCGCTGCGTCGCCGCTGGAGCCCGGACAAAACCAATCCCGTCCGGCAGACCTTCATCGAGGCGCTGAAGCCGCTAAGCTGATCAGGCTGCGGTCTCAGCTTCGTGCGAATTCGAGGAGTGGGCCGATATCGTGATCGTCAGCAGCTTTCAGCGCACCGACATAGCGCGCCCGCAGCTCCCCGACATCTGCCAGGCTTCCGCCGCCCCAGGAGAATAGCTCGCCGCCAAGCCGCTCAACGAGCAGATCGGCTGCCAGCCGCGCGTGGCGTCCGTTTCCGTTCGGAAACGGATGGATCGCAACGAGGCGGTGATGAAACCGGATCGCGATCTCATCGCGCGGATAGGTATCATGCTCGATCCAGAACCGGACATCGTCCAGCAGGGCCGCAAGCTCCATCGCAATACGATACGCCTGAATGCCGATGTTGCGCTCAGTGGTGCGGAACGTACCGGCCCATTGCCAGACATCCCCGAACATCCGCTTGTGAAAGGCCTGCATGAAATCGACGCTGAGCAGTCTTTCGAGGGAAAGCCGCCTGAGCCTGCGCGCCCAGGCGGCGGCTTCGACGATGTTCTCCTGCTCGGCTTCGTTGAGGTCCTTCCTATGCGTGATCCAACTCTGCAGCAGGCCCTCGCGTTCCTGCGGTTCGAGCGGCGTCGCATCCTCCGGCTCCTGGAAGAGATCGGTCATGTCTCGTTCCAGAGATCGCGCTCGGAAAGCCGGTCACGGATATAGGTCTGGATGCGTGCTTCAAGATCGGTATCGTCCGTGCCCTGCGCTTCCAGCCGCATCGTATGCGCGACGCGCTGCAGTTCGCGTATCGCGATCTTGCGCGCGCGCGCATTGACCATCGCTTCGAGCGATGTGTTCGGGACGAGTGCATAGACGAGGGTACAGTCGAGCGCCTCGGCCGCGCGCCGCAGCGTGTTCAGCTGGATTGTACCTGCCGCCTCGGATTTTTCGATGGTCTCGACGGTTTGCGGCCGGATGCCCATTCGCGCGCCGAGTTGCGCCCCGGTCATGCCGATCGCATCGCGCAACGCGCGCACCCAGCCCTTCGGTGGCGCCTTTGAGCGGTCGGTCGGCCTAAGCCCGTCGAGCCTCTCGTCGAGCCGTAGTCGCGCTCTCCTGCGGGTATCGCTTTTCATGTTGTCCTGCCAGTCATTACCGCATCAGTCCATAGCCTGATTTTTGCGGACTTGGGATCAGCTTATAACATGAAAGCAAAATTATTAAAACACGCCATAGCCTGATATTATTTCACGGAAAATCAGTCCATAGCCTGCTTGGCGGTTCGTTGCGCATGCCTGAAATGCTTACTATTGCGCTTCACGCGTGCCGGACATTGTCGATGATCCAACCTTGCAGGCGCTTCGCTGTCGCTTGCGCATTTGCCTCCGTTAGATCCTCGGGAAAGATACTAAACATCGGTCCGAGCTGCTTCATGCGCGGAACGGTTTTTTCCTTGGCCTCGCGATACTCATCAGTTTCCATGCCGAAGGCCTCGACGATCAAAGTTGCGGGCGTATGTTCCTTGTAGGTTGCCTCCACGATGAAATCCGGCCGGCACGGCCCAAGCGGTGTTTCCGTCGCAAAAAGCGGCTTGGTGATCTTGATGCGGAGATCAGGAACGCCTTCCAACAGGGACCTCTGAAGCCAGAACAGGAGATGGCACACATCTCTTTCAAAACCGGATTCCACCGGAAACAACGTGTCACCATTGTAGACCGGCTGGGCATAGGCCTGGACAGCCCTGGCTGGTCCCTCGTCATCGTCGCCGAAGTCCACGTTCAGCAAAGTAAGGAATGGGCCGCGACGAGCCGGGTCGCCGCGCAACGGCTGTCGCACTTTCCCGATCACGTCGATTGGTCGCGAGGACGATGCCGGCAAGATTGTCTGAACGGATACGGATTTCGCGAAGAGCAGCATGAAGCCCGTGCGACGAAGCGTTCCGGGCCAGTCTGGACGCGAGGTTTCGAGCAGGCGTTGCCAGCGGCTGTCAGCCTCGCGGTAGTCAGCCGCCCACGTCGACAGAAGAGCGTTGAATGACCATGTTCTCAAGACTCGAAGTTCTTTGGCGGCGGCGCGCAGCGTCGACAACTGATTTCGTAGTGTCAGATCGTACTCATCCTGCAGGGGAGAAACGACGTTCACGCCAGCGTCGTCGAGCAACCGCCACAGGATGCCACCGAGCCTCGACGGTCTGTCGTTTTGCTCCGTCGAGCGGTTGATATCGTGGTCGGCGACGTCAGCAAGACGGTCGGGGATGGCAGGCAATGCGTCGATGTAACTCCGATCGGACTTTCGGAGAGGCCGAATGTGGTAGCTACGATCGATGAGCGCCGGGGTGTCGTCTTTATCCACGTGAAATGGGCAACTGATTGTGTGGTTTGGCCGCTCCTTATGGCGAACAGGGTCTTCGTCTTTCGACGTCAATCGGCGCAGCGTATAGGTGTGCTGTTGCCGGATCGGGGCGAGGAGGGGCTGTAGCCGACCGGTGAGGCAATCGCACTCGATCCAGCCGTTCATCACCTTGGCTTGCCGGATCACAGCCAGGGCGATTGACTTCTCAGCGTTGGAAGCAGCGTTACCATACCACGCCCGTAGCGCCGCGGCCTCTTCCTCGCTAAGCTCTGCCAGGCCGTGAGCGGGGCCGTTCCTGACAACTATGCGCATGAATTTTGCGAACCAGGAGGATGCAGACCTTCGTCCGGGCCTGCCCACCGGGCAGCTCCGCTTGCATGGGCGGATCGTGCCGGTGTAGGAAGCGTAACGGGCTTGTGAAGTGCCCAATTTGAATTATGGACAACAATTGGTTTACGCTTGGGTAGTGTAGTTTGCAGTCGAAATCGGGTGGCGGATGAGCAAAAGAGTTTCAAGGAGAGTTCCAATGCGCCATCGTGGTGCGCCCTGCCATGACCTTGGCGGCATGTTTGTCTGTCGCCGTTTAAGCCCGATTGGGGCTGGGGATGGCGACCAATGCCCCGTTTGAAACGCCAGCCCCCGGTCGAGGCCGTGGACATTTCGACGATCGACACTTTGTCGTTCCAGGAGAGGCTTGCTATCGGTCTCGAACGGTTGAAGGCCGAGCGCAGCTTGACGAACCGGGAGCTTGCCGAACAGCTCGGCGTACACGAAGCATACATATCGCAGGTGACGCGGGCCATGCGAGACGTCAAGCTATCGACGCTCGACAAGATGCAGCGTGAATGGAATGTCGTCATAGAGGATTTGCTCAGGATCACCGAAGCCGACCTCCATCGGATAGCGGTTTGGAAAGCCCGCCGAAAGAAACAGAGAGGCGCCGCGACTGCCCCGTGATGCTGACGTCGTCACAGCGGTAAACGGCAAGCGCTAGTGGTTGAGGTTAAACCAGAACCTTTCTTTCACCCCGTTGTCGTTCGGAATATCGAAATAGTAGGGATCCGCGCGGCGAGGGCGGGGAGTGGCAATCTGCTGGATGCAGCTTTCGCCATCCCGGCCGAAGCGCCGATTGATCGTCAACCCTGCTGAGCTGGTATTGCCATCGTGCTGGCCGGATGCCCGGCAGACATTGACCGTTTCGATGCACTGGTCAGGTTCTCCCCGCCAATTGTTGTCGCCACCTCGCGAGGAGTAACCCACTGTGGTCCCAGCAGGGCAATCCTCGTAGGTTTCACGACCAGGCTTTCCTGCCTTCGCCTCATGGCAGATGGGCCATGAGAAGCCGGGCCTGGACATGGCAGTGATGAGTTTGCGCATTGGCGGCACGCAGTAGGAGACACCGTGCCAGGATGGGTTTTTCGATGCGGCGCACAGCAGAACCTGGCATCCCCATTCCGCGTCTTCTGCCTTTGATGGCACCGCCGAAAGCGCGCCTATCAAGCCAACGGACAATAACATGATCGCTTTCACAGTGCGTCTCCTCTGAGTGGCCTACTGGATCTGTACCCAGGTGCTGTCGATTTTCGCGAACGACAGGGTGCCGGGCTGCGTCGTCCCCGCAAAGGAACCGTTCGTTGTGGTGATGATCCCGGTACAGGTGACGCCAGGCACGGTCTGTCGGGGTTTGCACTCCGAGATGTGGATCCTGCGGCCGGATTTAGCGATCGCCGCACTCGCCTCACTGTCATTTGGAACTTCAAATGTTGGCTGCCGCTGAACCTTTTTGATCTGCGCGATCTCCTGTTCGAGCTCTTTAATCCTGTCATCACGTTCCAGCTCGTTGATCGCGTAACCGCCAGCAGATCCAATGACGAAAGCAATACCGGCGGCAACAAGCGATCCGTAGTCGAGCTTCTTCATTGGCAACCTCAATATCCTTCAATCCCAAGGCGTTTCAGGATCGCGACCGGATTGGTTTCGCACTCTGATTTCCATTCATGATGCTTGGCGCAGGCATAGGCGTATTGGCTAAGGTCCGCCGAGGACAGATCTGCAAGCCTGTTGCCAACCGCCTTCCATTGCTGCACGTCTGCCGGATCGCAGCCAGCGCCGCCCGCACCGCAAAAGTCCGGATCGCGTCGTTCGATCTGGGTTTGCGTGGAGCCGTCCTGCGCGCCGGCGACGTCCGGAGAAACCGCGAGTAAGATTGCAAAAGCAGCCGAAGCTGCGAAAGGGCCTTTCATTTAACCTCCTTGCACTTGCGTGAGCGACAGCGCTTTGTCGGGAGTGACGGTAAAGGGCAGGGGAAGCCCCTCTTGGGTGGCCGGCGCGCGACCGTCAGATTTCTCACCGGACACTGGTGATCCGTTGTAAAGCCAGGGCGGAGACAAGTCCGGCGACGACCAGATGCCAAAGCCAAGCCCTCTCGCCTTTCTCTCAATATCGAAATATGCAGGAACCGGGGGCTCGTTGTGATAGTTGAAGGCATAGCCGATCCCTTCGGCGATCGCTGTCGCCGCCAGATTGGTCTCTCCCACAAAACAATGGGCGATCAGGCGCTTGTTGTCGTCGCGCCCGACCGGTGCGCAATTGACATTCTGGCCGAGCGTTCGAAGGACCATCCACGCGCGCGAGACCTGACCGACAGGCCATGTCACACCTTCGGTCGTCGCGTTCTGCAACAGCTGGGGAGCTTCATAACCAGCCAGACGGACAATCTGACGGGACTTGATAAACTCGAATGTGGTCCCATCGAGCACCTGAACCTTTCCGTATATCTGACGCGGAACGTCAGTTGCGCGCGCTTGCGCCAGTGACCCTGTCGGGGTGAAGGTGAGAAGAAACATCGAGATGGTGGCAATCCTCATGGCGACACTCCGGCCTGTTGCATCAGTACGGAGACGGGGTGCGGCATATCTGGATAGTTCCAGAGACCCGCGCGGGTGCTGCGGGCGCTTTCCTCAGCGACCCTGTAGCCGGGAACAATGACCTGGCCGGTGCTGTCCACCGCCGCAAATCCCCATCCCTGCGCGATGACATAGGTCGCAAGATCATATCGGTGCTCCCCCGCGGTCGTCTGGCATGCAACCACCGCATTGTTCTGGTCGACCATCTGAATGGTGGCGCAGACGGGCTTTGTGTCCCTGACTAGCGCCTGCATCATGATCACGTTGAGTTCACCGCAGTCGCGCGACGTCCCCTGAGATAGGGCAACGGTAGTCCCGCGCAGGCAGGACTGTAGACCATAGAGCCTGTACCGTCGTCCGTTTGAGACCCAGCTATCGCCGGTCTCAAACTGTGCATGCGTGGGGAATGGTGTGAACGCCGAAGATGGCGGAAGCGCCGTGTCTTCCGTGGGAGGAGCGTCAGCTTGCGATGCCTGAACGGGAACGACCGGCAGCCTAGAAGGCTGCATTTGCGTTAACTCGCTACCGGTAAGCATCGGCATTATGACGAAGCCTGCGTAGAAGCCGGAGACTGCGATCGTGGAAATAAGCATCAAAGTTCCGATCCGCATCAGTGCATTGTCGGATTGGCGCGGTAACGCTCACCGTAGGGATGGAGGAAATGGGCGCTGGCCCAGATACCGGCTTTCGCTCCTCGCGCGACTTGTTCCGCTCGAGCATATTCCGGGAAGATGGGCTGGCCAGCACGATCACGGAAAGCAAACGCCACTCCTTTGCTGATGAGTACCTCAGAGAGCGACCGCACCGTCTCTCCGTCCATGAAAAAACATTCCGCATATCGTACCGTTGGCTGGCCGGAGTCCCGTCCAAGTTCATGGCAGGGGAATGCAGTTCCAGCGATAGCCTGTACCTCCCCGATGGTCGCCGTCATCGCTGCGAGTGAGATCATGGTACAGGTGGCAATGACACCCGCATACTCGAGCGGCTCGGTCGAAAGGCAGCCTTGAACCCCTGCAAGTTTGATGATCGTTCCATCCGCCGCAAAAAATGCGCTTCCGCTCAACGCCGCTTTAGGGGTGACACTTTCAAGATCAAGTCGCGTTGTGATCGAGGACGTGTCGAATGGTGTTGGCGACGCGGGGATCAGGTCTCGCCCCTGTACATAGGCCTGCTGGTAGTGGCTGACGAACGCTTCAGCCGTGCCCGCCCTGGCTGTCCCGGGCAACGAGACCAGAGCACCCAAAAGGCTGTAAATGAGGTGGCGAGAAGATCGCCATGCGCCATTCTTCATGTTCGCATCCGTCACCTGTTGACTTTTTTGAACATGCACGAAATTGTACTGTAGTGCAAGTATGGAAAAGTTTCAAAAACTGAGGTAAGGTTGTTTTGACGTTCGATTTGTATGTGGGGATAAGAAGATGGCGATGTATCGGAAGGCACTCACGGTCTTCACTCTTCCATTCCGTGCTGTTTGGTTGTTGATCCAGATTGCGTGTTTTTTGCTGGTGTCAGCGGCATGCATCCTGGTTGCGGCCTTTGTCGGCTACTGGATTGTCTTGACGTTTTCCTATGCTTTTCTGCCGCTTGAAACGACCGAGAACATTTGGGCGTGGGCTTCTGATCTCTATGATCGATCGGCATGGTTCAAGGCGGCGACAATCGCCGCGTTCTTTTTTCTCCTCCTGCCAATCCTTCGGTTTTGGCCGGGCGAAGATTCAATTGTCGAGGCAGCACGTAAGCGCGAAATGATGCGGCTCAATGAGGGGGTAATCGCGGCCCGACGTCAGGATGAAGCACTAGCAAAGCTTCGCGGCCGGTAAAAAATGCGTTTCCCTCGTGTCCGGTGGGGAACGAAGGCAACTTGCCGAATTGGACGGGTTTCGATCCTCCGCTTGCGAATGTGTGAGCGGGATCGGTTGATCGTGACATAGGCTTCGGCTCAAAGGGTGAGAAATGTAATGACAGTCAAACCTCTCTCGCTCGCCATATCGACCTTCAAAGGCGGCGCCGGAAAGTCGACCCTGAACGTCAATCTTGCAGCGGAGTTCGCGCAGCAAGGCCACAGGACGCTTCTGATAGATTGTGACGAGCAGGAATCGTCGACGCGCTGGTACCATGTCTCGATGAAGCGGGGGCTCTTGCCGACCGACGGAACGTTGTTACATTTGCGCGTAGCGCCGGGAGACAGGTTTCGTGAGCGGCTCGACAAGGCCCCCGACGCGGACATCCGGATCTACGATGTCGGCGGCTACGTGCATCAGCGCGCGATCGAGGTTTACCACGAGTGCGATGCAATCCTCATTCCGGTTATTCCTGAGCCGACGGCTGCAACATCGGCCATAAAGGTGGCTACCATTTTAACGGAGATCGGTCGGAAGCGGGACAGGGGACCGATCCCCTACGCGGCGATCTGGAACTACGTGGACATGATCGCCCTCAAACACAATCGATCGCTTCCCGAGGTCCACGCCATCCTGACGAGTGGTCGGATTCCGATGGTCGAGACTGTTGTCCGCAAGAGCAACCATTTCAGCGATGTCGGGGCAGGCTATGGTTCGCTCTACTCCAAGCTTGCGGGTATTGCAGACAATCCGTCGCTGACGCCGTCGGCCAAGCGGCGAGCGTCAGAAAGCGTGCTCGACGCAATCGATCTGGTGAAGAGGATCAACAACGAGTTCATCGGACTTCTGCAGACGGAGGCCGCCTAAACGATGTCGAGGGAAAGAACGCCTGCCGGAAACATTCTCGCCCTTGCCCGATCCCGTGAAGAGGAGGCTAAGGATGTGCAGGAGGCCGCGACATCGTATATGCCGACGACCATCGACCTCGACACACTCATGCCCGATGGTGATGCGCAAAGAGAGGAAGCTGCGCCTTCTGCGGCCCATGTGCCCAAGGTCCACACCCCGGCTAGGCAAGAACGCAAGGAGCGACTTGCGGCGCCGGCGCCCGCCAAGGCGGCTGGCGTGTCCAGCAAACGAAAACGGATATCCCTCTATCTCGAAGACGACGTGTTGACCAAGATTTTCCAGGTGTCATTGGAAAGCCATGAGCAACTGTCGTCGGCGACGCACAGGCTCATCCTTGAGGCGCTGAAGGCGAGGGGGCTCTAGATCGCATGCGACCCGCGCCCATCATGTTTCGGCTACCGGATCACATCCTGAGCAATGTCGAAGCTCTCGCCGGACGGCTCGACGTCTCTGTCAACATCATCGCCAAGCTCATCGTCACCAGAGAGATCATGCATGTTCCCGCAATGCTCGAAGAACATGATCGGCAAATGGCAAACATGCATCAGTTTCTGCGCGAACTTGCCTGGCGCAATGAGGCGTTTCTAGCGCAAGAGATCGGACCCGAGGGAAACAGATTGATTGCACAGAAGCTGGACGAGGTGATGGGAGCCATCGACGCTGTCCGCGATGCCGCCTTCGTTCGACCGTCATCTTACATTGTCGAGCTCATCAGGAAACACGATGAACGAGGTCTCCAGAAATCCCTCGAAGTCTAGACCCGAAGGTCGGCGACTACCGAGCTATCTTGATTTGATCGAAGACGATCTGCGCCGACGTGGCGGCGGCGGAGGAGGAAAACAACCGGCGGCCGGCCAGAGCAAACGACCGTCGACGAGGCATGCCGGCGCGGCCTCGGCGATCAGCCGGGCTACAGGCAATAATGCCGTGGTGGTCAAGGTCCTGTCCTATGGCGCCGGCGCGGGTTCGGCCCGTAACGTGCTTGCCTACCAGAGCAAAGAAGAAAAGGCGCTCGATCAGGATGGCCGCGAAATATCGGACTTAAACGAAGCGGTGCGTTCATGGGAAAGGGATTTTGGCAGCCGAAAGGGGAGCAGCGACGTGCTGCGTCTGACTTACGAGCTTGAGAAAACCGATCGGGAAGGCGTAGCCCGCGCACTTGCTTCACTCGCCGCCGACGGTTTCCATAAAGCCGGCGACCCTGCAAGAACCTACGCGTTCAGTGTTAGCGACGGTGTTAACGGGCAGACAAGACTGCATTTCGCCCTGGTGATTGCTCACGAGAAGACGGACAAGTCGGATCGAAGCAGCAGCAATCGCATTCCAGGAGAACTCGAAGTGGCGCATGCGATCGACACACGCCTGGACCGAGCTCTCCGGAAAGACGGAATCACACCGATTTCTCGATACCCCGCTGAGTTTTCTTCAGGTCCAAAGGGGTTAACAGCAACGCTGCACGCCATGCAGCGCAGGGGCGCAGAGGTAACGCTTTCGACGACGACGCATGTCGAGGAGCGTGCGGGCCGAAGCGGGCGTTACCTCCATGGCGCTGAGCGGCGCGAAATCACCACTGCGGATCACAAGCAACTGACGGCAGAAGGGAAAGTCGTCGGTGCCCTCATGCAAACCCGTCAGCCGCGAGATTTCATGCACCTGTTGCTGTCAGGACCGGCAAATGTCGATCGTGATCAGCTTATTTCTGCCGGGCGTGATTTTCTAAGAGAACAATTCGCCGGGCACCGTTATGCCTATGCCGTCCATAATCGCAATGCTCTCGACAAGCATCCACACGTGCATGTGATCGTTGCGCTACGAAATTCCAGTGGCAAGATGCTCAATCCGAACATCCGCGATTTTACCGAATGGCGTCTACGTTTCGCCGACAAGGCACGAGAACGGGGCATCCCGATCGACCGTCAGAAGCGGCTTGAGCGGGCAGGCCCTCCGCCCGTCAAGCGCTGGGAATGGGAAATGTTCCGCCGGATGGGAGCCACGGCCCCAAGCAACGTCATCGACAAAGTTCTGGCGAAGGTCCGAGATACGCCGACAGCCCCCAGATTGCAGGATGCACAAAAGCGGCTTGATCAGAGCCGGCGCGCAGTCGGGCTCGTTCTGAAAATGTTGGACGGGATAGGGAAGGATCGATCCGCTCCCAGCACGGCGCGCGAACTTAGCCAGGACCTGTCGATAGGGCTCCAACGTGAATACCGGCGGCTTGAGACAGCCATCCGCGCCGGTCGTGACCCAACAAACGAGAAAGGAGAAGAGCACATGCTGAGATCGACACCTATCAGCGCTGCCCAGGCGAAGGCTGCAAAGGAGACACTGGCGAACACAGCGGTCAGCCTGGCCACGAAGATCGCCAACCCCTCCGATCGACTGATCTTCGAACAGGCGACGAAGATTATTGGGAAGGTCGTTGGGCTCCAGCTTGACTCACGGGTGGTCAAAAACCGCGATCGTGATGCCGCGGGTCAACAGAAAGGCAGCTTGAACAGTTTGGCGACGAAATCGGCAGCCGGCCGCGATCATGTTGCGGAGCAGGGGGTCGTCAACAAGAGTTCGAACAACCGATCGCTCGATCAATCACGCATCGCGCGCTCCAACGCCGAACATGACAGGCCGGAAGCGGATCGGCCAGATCCAAAGCGTGAAAAGGCTCAGCGACAGTCTCACGAGTCGCAGAAGTCGATAAAACTTCGTCCGCCTCAGGAAAAGGATCGCGACCGGAGCCGCTGAGTGGATGATACTCATCCCTCTTCACTGCATTTGGCTGACTGGCGGCTCAGTCCCAAAACCCGTTGAATCTCGGTGTTGAGCTGTTGCGCGTTCACGGTTGCGGACGGGTTGAAATATTGTTGTTCCATTTTTCTCCAAGGCCGGATAGTTCGATCCGCTGGCAGTCCAGAATACTGGATAGACGATATGTTGGCGCTGTTTGCCGCAAGCAGCCCACCAGCAGTGCTGTTGACAAATATGGCGTCCTTCTCGTCTACGCCGTACCACTCCACGGCTTGTAAGATCATCGCGGAGATCAATCCCTCCGTTCCTCGTTGCGCCTCGTCAGCCTGGGGTATCTGTCGTCGTCCTTGCGGAGAAATACCCCATGTCATCCAGAAATCAGGCATCGCGTTCCGGATCTCCAGCAATTTATCGAGTCTTCCGGTGAGGGCCGCGAATTCTGCTGGGCCGTGAGAGCCGACGTCCATCCCCCTTGCATCCGAGATAAATCCAAACCTTACGCCGATCAATCGCAGGTGCTGTAACGTCTGGACGAAGTCGTTGCTGATATCTCCCAGCATGAAATCCCGAGGCGGATTGTTCCGTCTTAAAAGGGTGCCATCTCTCTCGAAGATGACCAGGCCCGTAGACCCAATTCTCCGGAATGCTCTGCCATTGCTATTCATGTCTGATGACCAAAACGTGAAGTACCTTGCCTTTACAAGGGCAGCAACGCCCTTCCCGATCCGCGCGGTTGCCACAGTTCATAGTTCAAGCGGTCAGCAGCACCGGCATTTCAGGCTCTCGCGTCGCGAATGACCTACCTGCATACAAGGGCTGGGTAATCTGCAATCTCAACCGCATTTGGCTGCAGACTCGTTTCGAGACCTCGAAGGCTCCGCAGCATACCGCAAACCTTCCATAGCCATCGGCACGACCAAGCTCATCAAACTCTGCGCCGGCGCGTCTATAGAACCTGCGCATGTGCGGTTCGTAATTCGAGATCAGTGTATCGATGCCATGGTCGAGGGCGACTTCGCATAGCGCTAGGAGAAGCAGGCAAAAAGCACGATCTGGACGCATGTCGGGAAAGTTGCGAGCAACAGTTTCTTCATCGATACACATGCGGGTTCCCTCCCAAATGCCGGGCGCAACGAGATCGCATGCGTTCGGAAATGTCTCGCGAAAGACGTCGTAGAGAAGAGTAGGGCCCGTGGTTGGCATGAGCCGAACGGAACCGTAGAGTACTTGCCGGTCATCGCTGCACCATATGAGATAGGCAGGATGGAGTTCGTCGTAGCGGTCGCGTTCATAAGGACCGGACACTGTTACATTCCAGCGAAGGTGATCAGCAAAAACCCGCTTTCTCAGCCGGAACGATTGATCGAGAAGGTCAGTATACCTGTGAAATTCGTGAGCCTGAACAAGAAGATACATGTTTGCCTCCATCATTTGATGAAAAGCACCATGAGGATTTCACGAGAGCCGATAAATTCCCCAGAATGGCACCCTTAGTTGGGGGTATTGCCAAATGGATTGATCAGTCGCAGCTGCATCGCTCGCGCGATCGTAAAGGTGATCGAACCGCCCCCCAGTTTGTGGCGAGCCGACTTGATGTAGGCTCTTGTCGTGTGCTCAGAGAGCTTCAGCATCACCGCAATGTCGATACTGTCTTTGCCGAGTGCAGTCCAATGCAAGCACTCGATTTCACGACTGGATAGCTGTGGAACTGGGTCGTGCTCGCCGTGAAGTTCGAAGATGGCCTTGTGATGGATAAGAACCGCCAGGGCTCGCCATTCATTGCGGAATTGTCTGATGCTTGCATCCCATGCGTCCGCCGCTTTGTGCGAATTGACAGAAAAGAGAGCTCGACGCGCCTTATCGATGATAGGAATAGAGAAACCATTAGGGCCAATCCCGTGATTGTGCGCGTCCAGCAGAAAGCCATGGGCTGAGCTCGGTACTTCGACTTCGCGCCAGTCGAAGGGCATCTGCCGGACGAGGCCTTCACGAAGTACTGGATCGATTTTGACGTAATCGCGCAGCAGGTAGCGAGATACCCATTTGGCGTTGTAGGTGGTGCGCACGAAAGGGGTATCGACAACATCAGCAACCGTCAGCGCCAGATGATAGGTCACAAAATCGATATCGTAGGCCCGCTGAAATACTTGCAAGGCATCTTCAACTGTTGGTACCGCCCCGATATCCTCAAGTAGCTTTTCGAACCGATCCAACTGCTGCACTCCGTCGTCTCCTTCAAATCAATCTAGAATAGCCGTCCTATTTCTTTCTACCTAAAATTGCATTAATCTGATTTATGGAACTTCCGGGCTTGCGTAGCGAGGTTAGCGGAGGCAAGCGTCGATTTTCGGAATGCGCCTTCCCAGCCCATCCGACTAGGCCAAGTGCTCCCGCGATAGGAAGATTTACGCGTAGCGAGCGCCGCACGCCGGCGCTCGCTACGCGTAAAATCAGACGGTCTTCAATGAGGGGGCTCGCTCAAAAGGAGCTTCGGGTTCGTGGTCGGCCACCACGGCTTCCGAAACACTGACCTTGCCGTCGAGTGCAAGTGCAAGCTTGTTCCGATCAAGACAGCCATCCCAGGCAGCAACCGCGACAGCTCCGACCGCGTTGCCGATGGTATTTGTAACCGACCTGGCTTCCGCCATGAACCGGTCGACGCCAAGCAAAAGGACCAGGCCCTCAATGGGAATGGTATGCATCGACGCTAGCGTCGCTGCCAGGGTTACAAACCCGGCACCCGCGACACCCGCTGAACCCTTTGAAGTGAGCATCAGGACACCGAGGATGGTCAACTGCTGAGCGAAGTTCAAAGGGGTGTTCGTTGCCTGGGCGATGAACATGGCGGCAATGGTGAAGTAAATCGCGCTTCCATCGGCATTGAAGCTTAGCCCACCGGGAACCACCAAACCCACAACCGGCTTCGGTACACCCGCGGCTTCGAGTTTCCGCATAATTTGCGGCAAGACCGATTCCGATGAACAGGTTCCCGCCACCGTGAATATTTCGTCGCGGATGAATTTCAAGAACTTCCAGAGGCTGAAACCGGACAAATAGGCAACGACGCCGAAGCCAAGTCCAACAAACAAGCCGCAAGTCACATAGACGCAAAGGAGGACCTTGCCGAGCGACAGAAGGCTCCCGATGCCATAGGCGCCGATCGTAAAAGCCATTGCACCGAAGGCGCCCAGCGGAGCGAGACGCATTATCATCGACACTATACGAAAGACCGCTGCTAAAAAGCTCTCCATGAAAACTACGGCAGGACGCGCCGTTGGCCCAATCTGCGAAAGACCAACGCCAAAGAGCACACCAAAGAACAAGATTTGCAGAATGTCACCCCGCGCAAAAGCGTCAACCACGCTTTGGGGCACCGTGTGCACGATGAAATCAAGGACGCCATCCTGCTTTGCTGCGGCTTGGGTGTACTGGCCGACGCTTGCAGCATCCAAGGTCGAGATATCGACGTTCATCCCTGAACCAGGCCGAACGACATTGACAACCAGTAGTCCGATCAGCAGTGCCAGCGTGGAAGCAACTTCGAAATACACCAGGGACTTTATGCCGATACGGCCAAGTTGCTTCATGTTGTCCATTTTGGCGATCCCAAGCACCACCGTACAGAAGATCACCGGCGCAAGAACCATCTTGATCATTCGAATGAAGATGTCGCTGAGTACTTTGAATTCCGTCGCAACGCCCGGCGATACGTAGCCGAGCACGGCGCCAACCAGCACCGCCAGCAAAACTTGAACGTAGAGTTTCCTTAGTATCATGTCGCTTTCCTCCCTTAGCCAACCCGCCGGAGCGGAATAGGTATTGTCGAAGCTTAGCGCCCAACGGTTCTTCGCCGCCAACAGGATTAGCCGATAAATTGATCCAATTATTGCATGAACGCTTCCGCAAGGCGGCCTCTATAACTCCTTGCAATACCAATATCGGAGGCCAAAGAAGATGACAAAGCCGCGTACGCTCTACGACAAGCTTGTCGATAGTCATAACGTCCGCTCGCTTGATGAACATAGCGATCAACTTCTGCTCTATATCGATCGCACGGTCCTCAACGAGTATACCTCGCCCCAAGCGTTTACCGGGTTGCGGGAGGCGGGTCGGCCGGTCTGGCGACCGGAGGCAGCATTGGGCACGGTGGATCACGTCAATCCAACAGCCGCACTGCGCACGGATAAGATGCCGGATGCCGGCGCGGCAAGGCAAGCAGCGTACTTCGCGGAAAATTGCAGAGACTTTGGGATCGAGCTTTTCGACGTTCTCCATCCGCTTCAAGGGATCGAGCACGTCGTGATGCCGGAAATCGGCTTGGTTATGCCGGGCATGGTCATCGCCGCCGGCGACAGTCACACG
The DNA here is from genome assembly GCF_017741935.1 of Rhizobium sp. 16-449-1b. Lineage (GTDB taxonomy): Bacteria > Pseudomonadota > Alphaproteobacteria > Rhizobiales > Rhizobiaceae > Rhizobium. The sequence continues at coordinate 155,567 of NZ_JAGHMH010000015.1, forward strand.
ACTACCTACGGTGCACTTGGTGCGCTTGGTTTCGGAATAGGCACCTCCGACATCGAACACTATCTCGCTACCCAGACTCTGGTTTACAAGCGTCTGAAGACCATGCGCGTTCGAGTGGAGGGGGAGCTCGCGCCAGGCGTTCGCTCGAAGGATATCGTCATGGCATTGATTGAGGCAATCGGGGCTTCCGGCGCCACGGGTTACGCAATCGAGTTTCAAGGGTCGGTCGTTCGCAGCCTCAGTGTCGAAGCGCGCATGACCATGTGCAACATGGCTGTCGAATGCGGCGCTCGGGGAGCGATCGTCGCGCCTGACGAAAAAGTCGTCGCGTATCTTGCCGGGAAGGCCCGCGCTCCGAAAGGCGCTCTTTGGGATGCCGCGGTCGAAGCGTGGCAGGCGTTGAAAAGCGACGAGGAAGCGACCTTCAGCAAGGAAGTCACACTTTCTGCAGCAGACATCGCACCGATGGTGACGTGGGGAACAAGCCCGGATCAAGCCGTGAGAATAACGCAGAACGTGCCTGATCCGGGCACGGAGACTGATCCTGATCGCCGTCGGGACATGCAGCGCGCGCTCGCCTACATGGGCCTCCAAGCCGGTCAGCGCGTCGATGCCATCACTATCCAGCGTGCCTTCATCGGTTCCTGTACCAATGCTCGGATCGAGGATCTTCGTGATGCCGCACGCATCCTCGACGGCCGCAAGATTGCTGCTGGCGTCAAGGCAATGGTGGTACCAGGCTCCAGTTCCGTCAGACGCCAGGCCGAGGCCGAGGGGCTCGACCGCATCTTCACGTCGGCCGGCTTCGAGTGGCGACAGTCGGGCTGCTCAATGTGCCTTGCAATGAACGATGATATACTTGCGAGCGGCGAGCGATGCGCTTCAAGCACCAATCGCAACTTCGAAGGGCGGCAGGGCACCGGAGGGCGCACGCACCTCATGAGCCCGGCTATGGTTGCGGCATCCGCGATCGCAGGTCATTTGGCCGATACACGTCAATATGTGGAGACGAACTGATGCAACCCTTTGTGAGCGTTAGCGGGACGGTAGCACCGCTTCCTGCAGCAAATATCGACACCGATGTCATCATGCCAAAGCAGTTTCTCAAAGGCGTCGATCGCAGCGGCTTGAAGGAGGGACTGTTTCACGAGTTGCGATTTGATCATGATGGCGCCGAACGCCCGGACTTCATCCTCAACAAACCCGAATGGAGAGACGCGGCCTTCCTCGCCGTCGGTCCGAATTTTGGCTGCGGGTCGAGCCGCGAGCACGCCGTTTGGGGCTTGATGCAATATGGCGTCCGCGCGCTCATTGGGACAACCTTCGCCGGTATTTTCTTTGACAACTGCGCCCGCAACGGATTGCTGGTGATTTCGATGCCGGAAGACAAGATGGATAACGTGATGCAGGCCGCCTCTTTATCGGCCGCGAGCAGGCTGACCATCGATCTTGAAGATCAGCGGATCACCGGTGCCGGACTGAATCTGCCGTTTGATATCGATCCGATGCGGAAAAACGCTCTAATTCAGGGGCAGGACGCAATCGACCAAACCCTTACGTTTCGAGATGAAATCCTTGCGTTCCAAAACAAGCGTCTACTGGAAAATCCATGGTTGATCTGATGACAAGGTCCGCATCGAGCATCACGGCAATTGGATCGTCGAATTTTCTTCGCGGTTTCGACCTCAATGACTTCCAATATGCCGAAAACATTCGAATCCGATATGCGTGTGCAGGCAATGGGCCGCCGCTTCTCCTTCTCCACGGCCATCCCCAGACACATGTGACCTGGCGTAAGATTGCGCCGGCCTTGGCCGAAACGTTCACCGTGATCGCCCCTGACTTGCGCGGCTACGGCGACAGCAGCAAACCGGCTGGCGGACCAGACCACGTCAACTACTCCAAGCGAGAGATGGCGAAGGACCCCGTTGCTCTTATGCGAGCCCTGGGGCATGAACGATTTTTTGTGGTCGGTCATGACCGCGGGGGCCGCGTTGCACATCGCATGGCACTCGATTTTCCGGACGCGGTCGCCAAGATCGCCGTCTTCGATATCGCACCGACGGCGACGATGTACGCCCGAACCGACAAGGTATTTGCGACGCGGTACTTCTGGTGGTTCTTCCTGATCCAGCCTTTTCCGTTACCGGAGAGGCTAATCGAAGCCGATCCCGAATTTTTTCTGCGCAAGCATATCGACGGCCAGAACAAGATCCCCGACGCCACGGAGGCGGCGGCTTTCGCGGAATATCTACGCTGCTATTTCGATCCGGCCACACGGCATGCAATCTGTGAAGACTACCGCGCCGCCGCCGGCATCGATCTCGTCCATGATGAGGCAGACAAGGACAAGCGGATAACCGCTCCACTTCTTGCACTTTGGGGAGCCAAAGGTACGGTCGGCGCACTCTACGATGTGCTAGATACGTGGCGCGAAAAGGCAGTAGACGTGACCGGGCTTGCCCTGGATTGCGGACACACCCTTCAGGAAGAGCGCCCGGACGTCGTTCTTTCCGAGCTTCGCTCGTTCTTCCGCTGACCGGCTTCTTCCGAAATTCGTCGCCAGAAATGCTCAGCGACCTGCGTCTGACGCGCCCTTGGACGAAAAAGATGGATCGCGATGCGTACTTCATCCTCGGGCTGGCCGACCCTGACAAGTCTGCCAGCGGCAATGTCTTCAGCAATAAGGCTGAGAGGCGACCAGACAAGTCCTCGCCCATCGCGCGCCATCATCGCCAGCACGGTGGCCAGATGTGACGAAAAGGCAGGGGCCGGCGGCGGACGTCTGCCGCTCTCCTCCCAGGATGCTGCCAGAATGCGACCCATTCCAGATTCGGACGAATAGGCGAGATAAGGTCCTTCATCCATAAGACTTTCCGCTGCGAGTCCGGGTGCCGCAACCGGCACCAACACGTCTTCTCCAAGAGGGACCGAACGAAAACGATCGGCGGTGAGCCGAGTGGACGCGGCGGGATGGTGATGACAGAGAAGAAACTGCGCGCGTCCGTCGATCATCAATCGCTCGCAACCGACCATGCTGTCGGCTGTCAGTTGCACGGATGTCATCAATGGCTCTTCTTTTTCGATCATCCGCAGCCACGGTGGAAAGAACGTCATGGATAGAGCATGAGTCGATGCGAAAAGAAGGGTTTCTGTCGACGCCTGGGCGGCGCTGGCCGCGTCCCGGCGACCCGTCTCAAGCTGGCGTAGCACCTCCTCGGCAAACGGCTTCAACCTCTCGCCGGCAGCCGTAAGCCTGACTGAATGTGTTTCGCGGTCAAATAGCGGAGCATTTACCCAATCTTCAAGACACTTGATCCGCCTGCTGAAAGCCGGCTGGCTTATAGCACGTTGCTCCGCAGCGCGCGAGAACCCACCTGCTCGAACAACAGCAAGAAAGTCTTCCAGCCACACAGTGTCCACTTCAGAGATCCTACTCAAATTCTTGATAGACCGCTTTTGATCTATCTCGCGGTATCATGCTTGCGTCTGCTTACAAAGCTCATTGAGCAAGATAGCTCCAGATGGGAACGTCGCACGGACGGAGAACTGGCCCGTGCCCAACCGCTTCTCCACCGACGCTTCGATCTTGAAAGCATTGCGAGCGGCCGCCTTGTGTTTGCTCAACGTTGGCGCGACGCTTGCCGCGTCTGCTGGCTGAGGATCGTCTATCGCACAGGCCGAGTGCCGCCAAGAGTATGCTCTCCACGCGTATGAACGCGGCCTGATCCGGCGAGTTGATTTTCGACTTCGTCGCCGAGCCCATCTGTGAGGATCGCGCTCGCGACGATGTGCACGAGATGTCCGGCCCGGGGCGCGAATGAGGGAAGGCCGGCGGCGACCGCGAGCTGGATGGCATTGCAGCCGACGCTCGAAGAACCGCCCCAAACGAGGACCGTCTTTCCGGTGGGCTTGCGATGCACTTGCAAACTGGCGCGTGTGTACCAACCTCGCGTTTCGATCCACTGGTACAACGTGATCTGACGAAGATACTTTGCGAACTTGTAGATGAGCGGCGTTTGGGCCCCGTTCTCGTAAGCCACGATCACCGCTTGGTCCGCGCCGTTGCTCATCAAGTTGTACAGATGAACGGAGCATGGCGCCCAACGCCTCATCGATACTATGTGCATCCCGAAGGGGAAGTCCTTTCTGGCACTGCGGCGTGCGGGTGTGGTGACCATAAGTCACCACGGCTCATATGTCCGTCGTCGAATGATTTGAGACCTTTTGGGCTTTGGAAGAATGGAGTTTCCGGCTCGGGTAGCTGGTTAATTTAAGCCGCTTTGGCCTGGTGGTTC
>NZ_JAGHMH010000009.1 GCF_017741935.1 Rhizobium sp. 16-449-1b
CCCCAACCCCTCCCCACAAGGGGGAGGAGCTAATACGTGGCATGCGCCGTGCTCCCTCAAGTCAGTCCCGGCTGTTGAGAGGCGTCGGTTTGGCGAAGCGAGTGCGCCCAGCAAGCCCCTCCCCCTTGTGGGGAGGGGTTGGGGAGGGGTCTTTGGGCCAAATGCAGAGGGGTCTTTTTCTCCAATCCAGAAACGCACCCCGCCTTGCAATCCCCCCATTTCCACGAAACAACGTCCCCATGACCATCCCCAAGACGCACCCCTTCCCCTTCGACCCCACCTACGGCATGACGCTCGACACGCTGCGCGCCATCGTCCCGCCCGAGGCTCCACCGGGCTTCGACGCCTTCTGGCAGAAGCGGTACAAACGGGCGCTCGCCATCGACCCACAGCCGGCGCTGAGAAAGAGCAATCTCACCCACCCCGCCTGGCAGGTGCTCGATATCACCTACACCTCGACGGATGAGGTCACGATCGGCGGCTGGCTGCTCTTGCCGCGTGACGCGCCGGTACGGCGCGGGCTGGTGGTCGGCCACGGTTATGGCGGCCGCGATGCGCCCGATTTCGATCTGCCGGTGGAACAGACCGCCATCCTCTTCCCCTGCGCCCGCGGCATGTCGCGGAGCGCCCAGGCGCCGATCCCTCCAGAAGCGCCCGGCCATGTGCTCCACAATATCGATAGCCCCGACGACTATGTCATCGGCGGTTGCGTCGAGGATATCTGGATCGCCGTCTCGACGCTGCAGGCGCTTTATCCATGGCTCGCAAACCGCATCGGCTATATCGGCGGCAGCTTCGGCGGCGGGCTGGGGGCGCTGGCGATCCCCTTCGACAATCGCATCGATCGCGGCCACCTGATCGTTCCCAGCTTCGGCGACCGCAAGCAGTGGCTCACGCTACCGACGGTCGGCAGCGCCGATTCCGTGCAGACCTATCAGAAGACCCATCCCGACGTGCTCGGTCATCTGCGCCTGTTCGATGCCGCAACCGCAGCAAGCCGCATCACGGTGCCGATGCTGGTGGCCGCAGCCCTGTTCGATCCTGCCGTCGCCCCGCCCTGCCAGTTCGCCGTGGCCAACGCGGTGCCGCCGTCAAAATATAATGAAATCTTCATCCTCGACGCCGGACATTTCGACTATCCTGGAATGACGGAACAGAATTTTGCGCTGCGCGAAAAGCTGCGAGGTTTTTTGAAGCTTCATGAACCGGGAATATCTGCGCTGGCATAGCCCGCGCCTGCATCGCGAGATGGAGCTATTGGTGTTCGGCCATGCCGGCGCCAAGGTGCTGATGTTTCCGACGCGCGATGGCCGTTTCTGGGAATACGAACGGATCGGCCTTGTCGCCAGCCTCGCCCACAAGCTGGAAGCCGGCCAGTTGCAGCTCTATTGCATCGAGGGCCTGGCCGCGGAGACCTTCTACGGCTTCGATCGCCACCCCGCCGACCGCATCCACCGCCATCAGGCCTTCGAGGACTATATCCTCCACGAAGTCCTGCCGCTGATGGCCGCAAGAAACGGGCACGACTGCACCATCGTGCATGGCTGCAGCCTCGGGGCCTTCCAGGCGGCGAGCCTCGTCTTCCGCCACCCGCATCTGTTCCGCAAGCTCGTAGCATTCTCCGGGCGCTACGACCTGACGCTGAGGGTCGAAGCCTTCAGCGATCTCTTCGACGGATACTATGACAGCGCCGTCTATTTCCACACCCCGACGCACTTCCTGCCGGGGCTCCATCACGGATGGCAGCTGGACAAGCTGCGCGAGGTCGAGATCGTCATGACGATCGGCAATGCCGATCCGTTTCTCGACAACAACCACTATCTGAGCCGCCTGCTGTCGGACAAGCAGGTCGGCCACCAGCTGCATGTCTGGGATGGCCGCGCCCATCGCGCCAGCGCCTGGCGCAAGATGGCCGCACTTTACATCTGAGCCGCCGAACGTCGGCAAGCGGCCAATAACGCCAAAGTCAAAACTCGTGAATTGTCATTGCCGGGACCGTGGCTAAAGGCTTCGAACAGTCATTCCTAAAGAAAGGTCTTTCATGTTTGCTTCGATCCACGCCCTGCAGCCGGCCCTGCTCAGCCTGCTGCGCATCGTCTCCGCGCTCGTTCTCTTCAGCTACGGCACGCAGAAGATCCTGCACTTCCCTGCGGCCGAGCGCGTGCCCGATGTCGGGTCGATGTCCTGGATTGCCGGCCTGCTTGAACTGACGCTCGGCTTTCTGGTGCTGATCGGCTTTCAGACCCGCGCCGCCGCCTTCGTCCTCTCCGGCCTGATGGCTTTCGCCTATTTCATCGGCCACGCCTCGCGCGGCTTCTTCCCCGCCCAAAACGGCGGTGTCGCCGCCATCCTCTTCTGCTTCGTCTTCCTCTACATCGTCGCCGCCGGCGCTGGTCCGTTCAGCGTCGACGCGATGATGAAGCGCAAGCAGGGTGTGGTTGCGGCTTGATGCGATTTTCCTAAACGTTGGAGCGGGGATACCCCCCTCTGCCCTGCCGGGCATCTCCCCCACAGGTGGGGAGATTGGCTGGGCGCAGCCGCTCGCTCCACCTTGGTTGTTTGGCGGAAAGGCCGCAACGAGTCGATCTCCCCCCTTGTGGGGGAGATGTCCGGCAGGACAGAGGGGGGCGCGTCACGGCACAACCCCTCCACCCAAGCCGAAACTTACACCTTAACCCAAGCCCCATTCCGCTTCGACGACGCAACGCAGGCATCCACGAAGGCCACACCCTTCACGCCGTCATCCACCGTCGGATACACCACGGCCTTGTCGACCGCCTTACCGTTCTTGTGGGCGTTGATGGCATGCGCGGCTTCCGTGTAGATCGTCGCGAACGCTTCGAGATAGCCTTCCGGGTGACCGGATGGAATGCGCGAGACGCGGGCGGCGGCGGCTCCGGAGCCGGCGCCGTTGCGGGTGATGAGGCGCTTCGGCTCGCCGAACGGCGTGAACCAGAGATAGTTCGGATCGGCCTGTACCCACTCCAGACCACCCTTGGTGCCGTAGACGCGGACCTTCAGGCCGTTCTCGTGGCCGGGGGCGACCTGGCTGCACCAGAGCATGCCTTTGGCCGGCTTTTCCGAGCCCTTGGCCTTGAAGCGCAGCATCACATGGGCGTTGTCGTCGAGACGGCGGCCGGGCACGAAGCTGTCGAGATCGGCGGCAAGGCTGTCGAGCTCGAGGCCGGAGACGAAGGTGGCGAGGTTATAGGCATGCGTACCGATATCGCCGGTGGAACCGCCCGCACCCGACTGCGCCGGGTCGGTGCGCCACACGGCCTGCTTGGCGCCCTGCTGCTCGACGGCCTCGGTCAACCAATCCTGCGGATATTCGGCCTGCACAAGGCGGATATCGCCGAGTTCGCCATTGGCGATCATCTCGCGCGCCTGGCGCACCATCGGATAGCCGGTGTAATTGTGCGTGAGGATGAAGAGAGCGCCGCTCTCGTCGGCCACCTTCTTCAGCTTCTTGGCGTCGGCGAGGTTCGAGGTCAGCGGCTTGTCGCAGATGACGTGGATGCCGCGACGCAGGAACTCCTTGGCCGCGTCGTAGTGCACGTGGTTCGGCGTGACGATCGACACCGCCTCGATGCCGTTCTTCAGCTTCGCCTCGCGGATCGCCATCTCGCGATAGCTGGAATAGGTGCGGGTCGGGTCGAGCCCGAGATCGGCGCCCGAGGCCATCGCCTTTTCCGGCGTCGACGACAGCGCGCCGGCGATCAGCTCATACTGATCGTCGATACGGGCAGCGATGCGGTGCACCGCGCCAATGAAAGCGCCGGCGCCACCGCCGACCATGCCAAGACGGATGCGCGGTTCGCGCGTCTGCTGCGTTGATGCTTCGATTGTCATTGGTTTCTCCAAAATTGTGCTTTGCGGAAAAGTCCCCCTCTGCCTGCCGGCATCTCCCCCACAAGGGGGGAGAGGACTCGCGGCAGCGCCTCACCTGAGCCCCTCCCCCTTGTGGGGAGGGGTTGGGGAGGGGTCTTCGCTGATTAAATCCCCAGCATCCGCCGATTGGCCGCCTGGTCCGTGCCACTGCCGGCGAAGTCGTCGAAGGCGTGTTCGGTGACGCGGATGATGTGCGACTTGACGAACTCGGCACCCTCGCGCGCGCCGTCCTCGGGATGCTTCAGCGCGCATTCCCATTCGACCACGGCCCAGCCATCGAAGTTGTTGGCCGTCATCTTCGAGAACACCGCGCCGAAATCGACCTGGCCGTCGCCGAGCGAGCGGAAGCGGCCGGCGCGTTCGACCCAGCCCTGGTAACCGCCATAGACGCCCTGGCGGCCCGTCGGGTTGAACTCGGCATCCTTGACGTGGAACATCTTGATCCGGTCTTTGTAGATGTCGATGTTATCCAGATAATCCAGGCACTGCAGCACGTAGTGCGAGGGATCGTAGAGCATGTTGGCGCGCGGATGGTTCTTCACGCGCTCGAGGAACATCTCGAACGTGACGCCATCATGCAGGTCTTCGCCGGGATGGATCTCGTAGCAGATGTCGACGCCGTTTTCATCGGCATGGTTCAAGATCGATGTCCAGCGCTTGGCAAGTTCGTCGAAGGCGGTTTCGACAAGGCCGGCCGGGCGCTGCGGCCACGGATAGATGAACGGCCAGGCGAGCGCGCCGGAAAACGTCGCATGCGCCTTGATGCCGAGATGCTTGGAGGCGGTCAGCGCCATCTTCACCTGCTCGACGGCCCATTCCTGGCGGGCTTTCGGATTGCCGCGCACTTCGGGTGCGGCAAAGCCGTCGAAGGCTTCGTCATAGGCCGGGTGCACGGCAACCAGCTGGCCCTGAAGATGGGTGGAGAGTTCGGTGATCTCGACGCCGTTCTGGCGCGCCACGCCGGCGAACTCGTCGCAATAGTCCTTGGACGATGCAGCCTTCTTGAGGTCGATCAGCTGGCCGGCCCAGGTCGGAACCTGCACGCCCTTGTAGCCGATATCGGCTGCCCACTTGGTGATCGAATCCCACGAGTTGAAAGGTGCGGCGTCGCCCGCGAACTGCCCGAGGAACAAGCCTGGGCCCTTGATCGTTTTCATGTCAATTCCTCCCTGAATGATGACCGTAAACGTTTCTGGCGTAGTTCTAACACGCGATTTGCACTCTGCAAGCCGATTTTGGCGAGAATGCAAATCCTGCCCCGATGGGCGGAAATGGACGGTTGCGACTAAACCATGTCGGGCATCGGCCCGCAAGACGTACGTACCGCATTTCTTGGCTCTCGCGTTGCGGGCCACTACGCCCCGGCGCATCTTTGTGGACTTCCCGCCACCGCGTGCTACTCTTGGTCGACCAGGAGGGTGGTCCATGACGCGGCGGCTGGCGGCAATCTTGGATGCGGATGTTGTCGGCTTCTCGCGGCTGATGGGCCTCGACGAAGCGGGGACTTTTGCGGCGCTCAAACGCCACAACACCGAGACCATCGTCCCCACCATCACCAAGCATCGCGGACATGTCGTGAAGTTCGTCGGAGACGGCACGCTGGCGGAGTTTTCCAGCGTGGTCGACGCGCTGCGCTGCGCGATGGAGATACAAGAGGCCATTCTCGCCGGCAATCACCATGTCGTGCCCGACCGCCGGATGATCTGGCGCATCGGCATCCATGTCGGCGACGTCCTCAACGAGGATGGCGACATCTTCGGCGAGAGCGTCAACATTGCCGCGCGGCTGCAGGCGCTGGCGCCGGCCGGCGGCATATGCCTCTCGCAGCAGGTGCGCGACCAGATCGGCACGGCGCTCGATTTCGAGGCCACCGACTTCGGCAATCGCAAGCTGAAGAACATCGAGCAGACCGTCAGGGTGTGGCGCTGGTTTCCGCCCGGCACCCTGACGGACGGTCTGGACGACGAGATCCCGGACCGGGCGATCCCAAGCCAGCCGCCCGAGCGCAAGCGCCCGTCGATCGCCGTCCTTCCTTTTACGAACATGTCGAGCATCGAGGGGCAGGAGCATTTTTCCGACGGCTTCACCGACGAACTGATCGCGACCCTGGCGCGCTGTCGCTGGCTGCTGGTCGCCGCCCGCAATTCCTCCTTCAGCTTCAAGGGCCGCGCCGTCGATGCCCGTCGCGTTGCCGAGGATCTCGGCGTCAAATACGTGCTCGAAGGCAGCGTCCGCCGCTCCGACACGCGCATCCGCATCACCGCGCAGCTCCTGGATGGAAGCGAGGGCACGCTGCTCTGGGCCGAACGCTATGACCGCATGCTGGCCGATATCTTCGACCTCCAGGACGAGATCGCCTCCGAGATCACCGGAACCATCGAACCCGAATTGAGCGCCATCGAGTTCGCGGCGCTGCGCGGCCGCTCGATCGTCGACATGACCGCCTGGGAAATCTATCTCAAGGGCCTCTGGCATCTCTACCGCTTCACCATCGACGAATTGAACACCGCAAAGCAGCTGTTCGAGCAGGCGATCGCCATCGATCCGAGCTTCGCGCAGGCGCAGGCGCGGCTCGCTTACGTCCACATCCAGCTCGGCTGGTACGGCTCGCTGGAGGAGCGCTCGGGGCGCATATGCGAGGCGATCGAGCTTGCCGAACAGGCAATCACGCTTGATCAGAAAGAGCCCGCCGCGCATCTGGCACTCGGCCGGGCGCTGGCGCTCGACGGCGCCACGGAGGCCGGGATCGCCCATCTCCGTCATGCGGTGAAACTGGACCACAGCTTTGCCCAGGCGCATTTCGCGCTCGGCCAGGCGCTCTGCTACGCCGACCGGCCGCAGGAGGGCATGCCGGAATTCAGCGAAGCCTTTCGTCTCAGCCCGCGCGACCCGCATCTCTGGACCTTTCACAGCATGATGGCGTTTGCGAACTACCAGATGGACAAGCTCGACGAGGCGGCCGACGCCGCCCGCGCATCGATGCGCTCACCGAACGTCACCTTCTGGCCGGCGATGGCGCTGGTGGCGATCCAGGGGCGACAAGGCAAGATCGAGGAGGCACGCCGGACGATCGTCGAGCTCTACAGCTTCCGGCCGGGCATGACGCTTGATGATGCCAGGCGTGAATTCTACTTCGGCCTCAAGCCGGCGATGAGCGAAACCTTCATCGAGCGCTTTGTCGGCGACCTCGCCAAGGCAGGCTTGCCGCCACAATGAAAGACGCCCGCCCTTTCGAGCGGGCGCCTCGTGTTCACAAGGATCAGAACGGCGAATCCGGGAAGTAGAAGTCCTTGGCGTTGTCCTTCGTCACCAGCGTGGCGTCGAGGATGTAGGTGCCGCGAACCGGGACCTGGTCGTAGAGCGACGCGGCCGTCAGTTCCATCGCGGTGCCAACCATTGCCGGCGGATAGAGAACGTCGACGGGAATCATCTTGTCGCCGTCCATGACCTTCTTGACCATGTCCTTGGAGCCGGCGCCGGCCACGACATACTTGATGTCGGTGCGCTTGGCCTGCTCGATTGCCTGCAGCACGCCGACGGCCATGTCGTCGTCCTGGCACCAGACCACGTCGATCTTCGGGTACTTGGTGAGATAGTCCTGCATCACCTTGAAGGCGTCGTCGCGGTTCCAGTTGCCGAACTGGCGGTCGAGAACCTTGACGTTGGAGCCGGCGATGCCCTTGTCGAAGCCGTCCTGACGCTGCTGATCGATCGGGATCGGCAGGCCGCGGATGACGACGACCTGTGCGTCCGGCGTGGTTTCCTTGATGTACTTGCCGGCGACTTCGCCCAGCGCCGGGTTGTTGCCGGCGATGTAGATGTCACGCACGCTGTCGTCGTTGGTGCTCGGCGCACGGTCGACCAGCGCCACGAAGGTGCCCTTGTCCTTGACTTCCTTGATGGCGTTGACCAGCGGATCCGGATCGGACGGCAGGATGACCAGCGCGTCCATGCCCTGCGTTGCCAGATCCTGCACGGCGTTTGCCTGGCTTGCGGCATCCGGCGAGGTCTTGACGATGACGGTGAGGTCAGGGTGTTCGGCCATCAAAAGCTTGGCGACGCGCTCGGCATGGAACACCACGCCGGAGGTCCAGCCGTGGTCGGCCGCCGGGATCGATACGCCGATGGTCTTCTTGTCCGCCGAGTGAGCGATGCCGGCGAGCAGCGCCGCCGTCACGACCGCCAAACTGAATAGTGTCTTACGCATGTCTGTTTTCCTCCCATTAAACCCCAGGGCTTGCGAACCTTGAGACCGGGCGCCCCGCCGACCCGGCCAATCCCTTGCTACCTGCGCGCCAGCGACCGCTGCACGAGCATGGCGATGATGATGATCGAGCCCTGGATGGCGCCGATCAGATATTCCGAGATGAAGTTCGAGAGCAGCATGATGTTGCCGACGAGTTCGAGAATGAAGGCGCCGCAGATCGTACCCCAGACGCGCCCTGCCCCGCCCTTCAGCGCCGTGCCGCCGACGACGACGGCAGTGATCGCCTGCAGCTCCCACAAGATGCCCGTGGTTGCCGATGTCGAGCCGAGACGCGGCACGTAGAGGAGCACGGCAATCGCAACGCAAAGCCCCTGGATGACGAAGGCGATGGTGCGCACCTTGTTGACGGCGATGCCGGAATAGCGCGCCACATCACGGTTCGAGCCGACGGCCGTGACATGGCGGCCATAGCGCGTGCGATAGAGAATGAAGGCGGCGACCGCGGTGACCGCGAGGATGACAATGATCGGCACAGGAACGCCGGCGATCGAGCCGAAATAGACGGGGCGATAGAGCGACTGCTGCTCGGCCGAGCGCAGCGTGATCGCGCCGCCCTGCGAGAGCCATGTCGTCAGGCCGCGATAAATACCCATAGTGCCGAGCGTGGCGATGAACGGCTCGATCTTGCCGACCGTGGTGATCAGCCCGTTCGCCAGACCGCAGAGCGCGCCGGCAACGATGGTGAAGACGACGGCGACCGCGAGCATCAGGGCCGGATCGGCAATAAGGCCGGAGTTCATCAACAGGATCATCAGGCTGGCGACGAAGGCGACCATCGACCCGACAGAGAGATCGAGATCCCCGGACGAGATGACGAAGGTGGCGCCGACGGCGATGATGGCGATGAAGGCGCTGCGCGTCGCGACATTGGCGAGATTGGTGATGCCGATGAAATTCGGATTGACCAGCGCGCCGACAACAAGCAGCAGCGCAAGCGCCGCGAACGGCGCGACCGCCCTGAGATCGATATCCCGCCAGGAGCGCCGTCTGATCTGACTGGTCTCGTCGTTCGCACTCATATCCAAAGCCATCCTCCCGTCATGCCTGCAGGCATTTTGTCTCTTGATCCACCGTAACGGCGGTTATTTCTCGCGACCGCCTCAGGCGGCCTTCTTCTTCAGGCCCGCCGCATAGCGCATGATCTCCTGCTCGGAGATCTCGTCGCCCTCGAGCACGCCGACGATCCGCCCCTCGCGCATGACCGCCACCCGGGTGCAAAGCCCGATCACCTCGGGCATCTCCGAGGAGACGACGATGATCGAGCGCCCGTCGCGCGCCAGTGCCGAGATGAAATGATAGATCTGCTGCTTGGTGCCGACATCGATGCCGCGCGTCGGCTCGTCGATGATGATGATTTCCGGGTCCGTCTCCATGACCTTGGCGAGCAGCAGCTTCTGCTGGTTACCACCAGACATGCGCCCGGCCACGATATTGGCATCGCGCACGCGGATATCGAAGCGCCGCCGCGCCTTGGCGAGCGCTGCCGCCTCGCTGCTGGGGCTGAGATAGCCATGCCGCGAATGCTGTCCCAGCGATTGCAGCGTCAGGTTGGCCAGCATGTTGGAGCCGAGCAGCAGGCCCTTGTGCTTGCGATCCTTGGTCATGTAGGCGAGGCCGGCGCGATTGGCCGCGTGCACGTCGCCAGAGGCAACACTCTCGCCACGGATGACCACCTCGCCGGCGGTACGGCCGCGAAGGCCGGCGATGGCCTCCATCAACTCCGTGCGGCCGGAGCCGATCATGCCGGAAAAGCCGATGATCTCGCCCTTGCGCACCTCGAAGCTCGCATCCTGCACATAGCCGGTCGAGATACCCTCCACCTTCAGCACGATCTCTTCGTCGACATCGGGCTCGTTCTTGGTCGGGTAAAGGCTGGAAAGCTCGCGCCCGACCATCAGCTGGGCGATCGATTCACCGTCGAGCATCGCCGTCGGCGCCGTCTTCACCCACTGCCCGTCGCGCAGCACCGTGACACGGTCGGTCAGTTCCATGACCTCGTCGAGCTTGTGCGACACGAAGACGAAGCTGGTGCCCTTGTCGCGCAGCTTGCGCACCTGCTTGAACAGGAAATTGGTCTCTTCCCGCGACAGCACCGCCGTCGGCTCGTCCATGAACACCACGCGCGCATCGCGGCTGATCGCCTTGGCGATCTCCACCATCTGCTTGTCGGCGATCGAAAGTGTGCTGATCAATGCGTTCTCATCGACATGCGAGCCGAGCAGATCGAGCGCCTTTCGGGTCTCGGCCCGCATGAACTTGCGATCGAGCACGCCGAAGCGCGTGACCTCACGGCCGAGAAACAGGCTTTCGGCGACGGTCAGGTGATCCGCGAGATTGAATTCCTGGTGGATGATGACGATGCCGAGCGCCTCTGCCGCGCCATTCGGCGGCAGCACGACCGGCTGGCCGTCGAGGATGATCTCGCCCGAGGTCGGCTGTTCGAAGCCGGACATCACCTTGACGAGGGTCGACTTTCCCGCGCCGTTTTCGCCCATCAGCGCATGGATTTCACCGGCGCGAAGCTCGAAATTGACACTGAAGAGGACCTGCACCCCATTGAAGGATTTGCATATGCGTCGGGCCGACAACACCACCGGCGCAGCCTCGACAGTCTCCAAACTCATGATGCCCTCCCCTGCGGGCTCCCACCCGCTTGACCCTTGTGTAAACCTTTACATGTGCGATGTAAAGGTTTACATCATCGTATCACGAAGTTCTCTTGGCTTCGCCCTTTGACGTATCCTTCAGTCTGTGTAGTGTCGCCGCGAATTGAGCCCCAAGGCAGAACGCAGTGTCGAATTCCACGCCAGCAACCATCGAGGATGTCGCCCGGATCGCCGAGGTTTCGATCGCGACCGTGTCGCGGGCGATCCATACGCCGGAGAAGGTCGCCAACTCGACGCGGCTGAAGGTCAACCAGGCGATCGCCATCACGGGATACACGACGAACGCCATGGCCCGCAGCCTGCGTCTCGGCCGTTCCAACATGATCCTGGTCGTGGCTCCCGACATCGGCGACCCCAACTTTTCCAACATTCTGATCGGCCTGGAGAACGAGGCCCGCGCCCATGGCTACGGCATTCTCATCGGCCATACGCAGAACGACGCCCAGCGCGGCCTCGAATATCTCAAATTCCTGAATTCAAACCAAGCCGCCGGATTGATTCTCTTCACCGGCATCCTGCCCTTCGGCCACCAGACGATGACCGCGCGGCTCCCGCCCAGCGTCGGCGTCTTCGAGCCGGTCTTCAACGGCGGCATTCCCTATGTCGGCGTCGACGATATCGAGGGCGCGCGCAAGGCGGTCGACCTGCTCTTGGCGGAAGGCCACCGCAGAATAGCCTTCATCGGCGACAGCAAGACGCGGCTAGCCTATTCCAGGCGCCGCCAGGGCTATGACGAGGGGCTGGATGCAGCCGGCGTCGCGAAAAGCCAGCGCATCATTCTCGAAGGCGACGGCACGCTCGAAAGCGGCCGCCACGCCGTCGAGCAGCTCTTCATGCGCGACACGCTGCCGACAGCCTTCATGTGCGTCAACGACCAGACGGCGATCGGCGTGATGATCGGCCTCAATGCCCGCGGCTACGACATCCCCCGCGACTTCTCCGTCACCGGCTTCGACGACGTCCCCCAGGCCGTCTTCATGTCACCGCCGCTGACGACGGTGCGCCAGCCACGCACAGCGATCGGCAAGCAGGCCATGGCCCTGCTGCTGGAGTTCCTGGGCGACGGCCAGCCCGCCGAGACGGAGATCCTGCTGCGGCCGGATCTCGTCGTCCGCAACTCGGTATCGGTACCTTCGAAGGGCTGGGAAAAAAGGTAGAACGCCTGGGCGAGCCAACTACGCTGGAATTTGGGGCTCTCTTTTCGACACGGCACCCGTGCGCACCAATAGCATCAACAGCAAGTAGATGCCGATGACACCCTGGCCGACAAGCGGAAACACCTTGAGAAGAGGATACACGGCGTTGCCGACAAGATAGGTCACGACCAACGCCGCGTTCCACGATGCTATGCCGATATCGATCATGCGCCTCAGCGTCAGGAACACCGCATAGAGCAGAAACGCCAAGGCAACCGCGATCGTCACATAGAAGATGATCTCGTCACTTGTCGGATAGAGGTATTCCGCCAGGCGAAGCGCGCCGAGAACGGCTGCGCCCGTCAGCAGAAGTCCGATTTGTCCGGCGAGGTAAGGCAGTCTCTTCAGCGGAGACATGGCCAGGTAAATTGCTTTAAAATTCATGGATTCAATTTCAGGCTTTATGATCTGAGCATCGACAACGGTCGCATAGCCCATCTCTGCAACCCGCTGCCCACGAACAGCAGCCCTTAGTGGCTCATTTGCTTGAAAACAACTTAAGCGGATGTTCAGATTCGCATTTAAGGCACCGATGCGACCAGATACCGCAGAGCTGTCGGCGTCACGTGATCCGAACGGAAAAGGCCGGGAAGCTTGCACTTCCCGGCCTTGGGCCAGTATGCGGCGCAATGTCAGCTACGGCGCATAGCGCGTGAAGACATAGTCGTGATTGTTCACGCGCGCCTCGTGACAGGCAAAACAGGTCTCGTGCTGAGCCTGGTCGGCTGGAACGCCATTGATGAACCGGCCAAATCCCCAACCGCCCGAGGCCGCGTACTTCTTCGCATCCTTGACCATGACCTGCACCGTCGTCGCCGCACCGGGGACCGAGGCGGGCGCGAACTCGGCCGATGGCGTACGTTTCCAGGCGAGCTTGACGAGCACGCTGCCATCAGGAAACGGAAGCGTACCGTTGCGATAGGCCTTGACGGCGATATCGTTGCCGACGACCACGCGCAGCTCGTTTAGAGGCGCGTCCTCGAGCGCCGGCGCGATCAACTCCCACTGCCGGTAGCCCTCGGGAAGGGAGACGCCGTAGATCGGCGAGACCGGCTTGGCGGCGGGTGTCTCGCCGGCGAGCGAGCCGATCGCGAAGACGGTGGCGCCGACAGCGGTGGCGGCTGAAAGCAGCATGATTTTCCCTGTCATCGCAACCACTCACGCAAGCTTGTCGGCATCGATGATCGCCTGCGCGAAGGCCGCGGGCGCCTCCTGCGGCAGATTGTGACCGATGCCGCCGGTAATCGTCCGATGTTCGTATTTGCCGGTGAACTTCTTGGCGTAGGAGGCCGGATCGGGATGCGGCGCGCCGTTTGCATCGCCTTCCATGGTGATAGCAGGCACGCCGATATCGGGCAGCTTCGCGAGCTTGCGCTCCAGCGCATCGTATTTCTTCTCGCCCTTGGCGAGATCGAGCCGCCAGCGGTAATTATGGATGGTGATGGCGACATGATCCGGGTTTTCGAAGGCTTTCGCCGTGCGATCGAAGGTGGCGTCGTCGAAGTGCCATTGCGGCGAGGCGAGCGTCCAGATGAGCTTGGCGAAATCGTGCCTGTTGGCGTCATATCCGGCCCGCCCGCGTTCGGTCGCGAAATAGAACTGGTACCACCAGGAGAGCTCGGCCTTCGGCGGCAGCGGCTTCTCGTTGATCGCCTGGCTGCCGATCAGGTAGCCGCTGACGGAGACCATGGCCTTGCAGCGCTCCGGCCAGAGCGCGGCCATGATATTCGCCGTCCGCCCGCCCCAATCATAACCGCCGACAACCGCGCGCTCGATCTTCAGCGCATCCATGAAGTCGATCATGTCGACGGCAATCGCCGCCTGCTGTCCGTTGCGCGGTGTCTTCGAAGACAGGAACCGCGTCGTCCCATAGCCGCGCAAATAGGGAATGAGCACGCGATAACCGGCGTCAGCAAGAACCGGCGCGACATCGACAAAGCTGTAGATGTCGTAGGGCCAGCCATGGAGCAACAACACGGCGGGTCCATCGGTCGGGCCCAGCTCCGCATAGCCGATGTCGAGCACACCGGTCTTGACCTGCTTCAACGCCGGGAAGGACGTATGCGTGCCCGGCTTGACCGACGAAAGCGCGCTACTTCCCGCTCCCGCCGTCTGCGCATGCACAGTGCCGGCAATGCCGACAGCGGCGGCAGCGAAGGCCGCGGCGCCAAGCAAGCGACGGCGTTGGTGATTGGTATCATCGGACATGGGGGCCTCTCGATTGTCGGTTGCAGGGGAGAGCGAATGCTCAGCTTGAGAGGTAGCGCGAGCCCCAACGGACTGACAGGCAACCGACGTATGAAATGGCCTATATGTTGGTATAGAGCGCGGACGCGGCCATGCGCGGCAAGGACAGGCTCACCCCTTTTCCGCGCGCCTGGCGGCAAGATCGTCGAGCGCATCCGCATTGGCCCGCCCCCAACCGTAGAGCAGTTCGATCGGCTCGACGAACCGCTTGCCGAGCGGCGTCAGCGTGTAATCCACGGCGGGCGGCACCGTACCGTAGACACGGCGCGTCACCAGCCCGTCCGCCTCCATGTCGCGCAGCGTCTGCGTCAGCATCTTCTTCGATATCCCCGGAAGGCTTCGCTGCAGCACGCCGGTGCGCGCGCAGCCGTCGAGCCGCGTGTCCAGCACATGCAGGATCATGCTCGTCCACTTGCTGGAAAAGATCTCCAGCACGCGGCGGGGCGCGCAATCCTCGCGCCATTCGTGATCGGGTGAGCCGGCTCGCATGTGGTTACCTCAGGGTGTCTATGTCTCGAATGGGTGCCTTCTAGCGACAAAAGATCGAAATGGCTACATGCGGAAAGACACCCGGTTGGACATCAGGAGACAGGCATTTGAACAAGGCATTGATCGCAGGCGCAAGCGGCATCGTCGGCAGCGCCACGGCGGAACTCTTGAGCGGCAAGGGCTGGCAGGTCTTCGGCCTCGCGCGCAAGCCGCAAGCGGCGCCGGGCGTGCAACCGCTTGCCGCCGACCTGCTCGATCCCGCATCGCTGAAATCCGCGCTTGCCGATGTCGCCCCCACGCACATCGTCATTTCCACCTGGCTGCGGCAGCCGACGGAAGCGGAGAACATCCGCGTGAATTCGGCCATGGTCCGCAATCTGCTCGATGCCGTCAGGCCCTCGGGCTCGGTGCGCCATGTGTCGCTCGTCACCGGCCTCAAGCACTATCTCGGCCCCTTCGAAGCCTATGGCAAGGGCAGCCTGCCGCAGACGCCGTTTCGCGAGGAACAGGGCCGTCTCGACATCGACAACTTCTATTACGCACAGGAAGACGAGGTCTTCGCGGCGGCGGCCCGCGACAGCTTCACCTGGAGCGTCCACCGGCCGCACACCATCGTCGGCAAGGCGGTAGGCAACGCCATGAACATGGGCACGACGCTCGCCGTCTATGCGAGCATCTGCAAGGAAACCGGCCGCCCCTTCCGCTTCCCCGGCGTTGCAGCGCAGTGGGAGAGCCTCACCGACATGACCGACGCACGCCTGCTGGCGCGCCACATCGAATGGGCATCGACGACACCAGCCGCCGCCAACCACGGCTTCAACGTCGTCAACGGCGACGTCTTCCGCTGGAGCTGGATGTGGGGCCGGATCGCCGATTGGTTCGGCATCGAGCCCGCAGCGTTCGACGGCGTGGTCCGCCCGCTGGAACAGCAGATGGCGGACGACGCCGACCTCTGGCGCGAGATCGCCAGGCGCCACGGCCTCGCCGAGCCTGATCTCAACCGCCTGTCCTCACCCTGGCACACCGACGCCGACCTCGGCCGGCCGATCGAGGTGGTCACCGACATGTCGAAAAGCCGCCGCATGGGCTTCCTCGACTACCAGCCCACCGATGACGCATTCTTCGACCTGTTCGAGCAACTGCGGGCCGACCGGTTGATTCCGTAACGAAAACTACATCGAAAGGCCGGGCCGCCGAGCGGTCCGGCCTTTCTGCCTAGGCGCGCAACACCGCGCCCGCCGCAATGCGACATCGCGTGCCATGCCGGCACACGGAATTGACAATTGTCATGAGAGGTTCACGCAGCAGGCATAACTCGAAGGGACGGCTTCTGAGAGAGGAACTGAGATGGCTGACATCACCAACGAGACTATTCACCGGGATCACGAGAACCACCCGCTGCACGGGTCGGCTTCGAAAAAGTGGTTCCTTCCAGCGATCATCCTGCTGCTTGTCGCCGGTCTCGGCTATGTCGGTTACGCGCTCGGGCGCGATCTCACCAGCGTTGCCGCTGTTCCCTGGATCATGCTCGGCCTGGCGCTTCTGATCGCGCTCGGCTTCGAATTCGTCAACGGTTTCCACGACACCGCCAACGCCGTTGCGACAGTCATCTACACCCGCTCCATGCCGGCCGAACTTGCCGTCATCTGGTCGGGTTTCTTCAATTTCCTCGGCGTCATGATGTCGAGCGGAGCGGTCGCCTTCGGCATCCTGGCCCTGCTTCCGGTCGAGCTCATCCTGCAGGTCGGCTCCGGTTCCGGCCTCGCCATGGTCTTCGCGCTTCTGATCGCCGCCATCCTCTGGAACCTCGGCACCTGGTATCTCGGCCTGCCGTCGTCGAGCTCGCACACGCTTGTCGGCTCGATCATCGGCGTCGGTCTCGCCAACCAGTTCCTGGCGCCTGTTGGCAGCGCCACCAGCGGTGTCGACTGGTCGCAGGCCACCAATATCGGCCTGTCGCTGCTGATCTCGCCGCTTATCGGCTTCGGCCTCTCCGCCGTCCTGCTTCTGGTGATGAAGGTGCTGGTGCGCAACAAGGCGCTCTATGAGGAGCCGAAGGGCAACAACCCGCCGCCGCTCTGGATCCGCGGTCTTTTGATCTTCACCTGCACCGGTGTCAGCTTCGCCCACGGATCGAATGACGGCCAGAAGGGCATGGGCCTGATCATGCTGATCCTGATCGGCCTCGTCCCTACCGCCTTCGCGCTCAACCGCACCCCTGACGTCAACTATCTCGAAGCCTACAAGAGTGCATCGGCCCAGGTGGAAACTGCGCTCGGCAAATATGTGAAGCCCGGTGCGGCCGCCGGCGATTTCCGCGTCGAGGTCAGCAACGCCGTAAAGAACAAGGTCTGGACGGACGCGACGACGCCCGCACTCCAGCAGTTCATCCACGCCACAAGCGCCGAAGTCGCCGCCTTCCCGACGCTGGAGGCCGTGCCCACGCATCTGGTCAGCAACGTCCGCAACGACATCTACCTGATCGGCGAAGCCTTGAAGCTGATCGACAAGCAGAAGCTGCTCGCCATGGAGCCGGCCGACCTGCAGGCGGTGAGCGCCTATCACAAGGCGGTCGACAACGCGACCAAGTTCATCCCGCTCTGGGTCAAGATCGCCGTCGCCATCGCGCTCGGCCTCGGCACCATGGTCGGCTGGAAGCGCATCGTCATCACCGTCGGCGAAAAGATCGGCAAGACCCACCTGACTTACGGCCAGGGGGCGGCGGCCGAAGTCGTCGCCATGGTCACCATCGGCGCCGCCGACCATCTCGGCCTGCCTGTTTCGACCACCCACGTACTGTCGTCCGGCGTCGCCGGCACGATGGCCGCGAACGGTTCCGGCCTGCAATGGTCGACGGTGCGCAACATGCTGATGGCCTGGATCCTGACGCTGCCCGCCTCAATCGCCATCGCCTTCGTGCTCTTCATCATCCTGCGCCAGGTGTTCTGAGGCCTGAGCCGATAGCGCAATTGAAAAAGCCGGGAAGCGAATGCTCCCCGGCTTTTTTGTTTCAGCAATCCGCTGCCGATCAGACGTAGCGGTTGACGACGTTTTCGAGCAGTTCCTGCTGGCCGGACTTCGGCTGCGGGTTGATGTCCTGGCTCTCGACGCGGGCGGTGATCTGCTCCAGCGAGTATTCGCCGCGCAGCATCTTCTGGCTTTCGGCCGAATCCCAGCCGGCATAGCGGTTGGCGAGCGGCTGCGAGAGCGCCTTGTCCTCGATCATCTTGGCGGCAGCCTTCAGACCACGGGCGCAGCAATCCATGCCGCCGATGTGACCGATCAGAAGGTCTGCCGGATCGAGCGACTGGCGGCGCAGCTTGGCGTCGAAGTTGGTGCCGCCGGAGGTGAAGCCGCCGCCTGCCAGAACCTGGTAGTAAGCCAGCGCCATCTCGGGAACGTTGTTCGGGAACTGGTCGGTATCCCAGCCGGACTGGTAGTCGTTGCGGTTCATGTCGATCGAGCCGAAGATGCCGAGCGCGTTGGCGAGCGCCAGCTCGTGCTCGAAGGAATGGCCGGCGAGGATGGCGTGGCCCTGCTCGATGTTGAGCTTCACTTCGTTCTCGAGGCCGTTCTTCTTCAGGAAGCCATAGACGGTGGCGACGTCGTAGTCGTACTGATGCTTGGTCGGCTCCTGCGGCTTCGGCTCGATCAGGATCTGGCCCTTGAAGCCGATCTTGTGCTTGTACTCGACCACGAGGTTGAGGAAGCGGCCCATCTGGTCGAGCTCGCGCTTGAGGTCGGTGTTGAGCAGCGTCTCATAGCCCTCGCGGCCACCCCACAATACGTAGTTCTCGCCGTCGAGCTTCATCGTCGCGTCCATGCAGGTCTTCACGGTCGCGGCGGAGAAGGCGAAGACATCGGGATCGGGATTGGTCGCGGCACCCGACATGAAGCGGCGGTTGGAGAAGAGGTTCGCTGTGCCCCAGAGCAGCTTGGTGCCGGTGGCAGCCTGCTTCTCCGCGAAGTAATCGACGATCTCGTTCAGGTTCTTGGTGTTTTCGGCGAAGTTCTTGCCCTCGGGGCGCACGTCGGCGTCGTGGAAGCAATAGTAGGGCGCGCCGAGCAGCGAGAAGAATTCGAAAGCGACATCGGCCTTCAGCTTCGCAGCCTTCATCGTGTCTTCAAACCACGGACGCAGGAACGTCTGCCCACCAAAGGGGTCACCGCCCGGCCATGTGAACGTGTGCCAGTAGGCGACAGCGAAACGCAGATGGTCTTCCATCCGCTTGCCGAGAACGATCTCGTCCGGCTGGTAATAGCGGAAGGCCAGCGGATTGGTGCTGTCCGGGCCTTCATACTTGATCTTCTGGATGTCGCCGAAAAATCCGGTGCTCATGGGGTACTCCTCCTTGGGTGTGGTTTAAAAAGTGTCCGTTATTCCGTGTGGCCCCCTCATCCCCGGTGCAACTTGTTGCACCTGAAACCTTCGGGCCACCTTCTCCCCGTTGGGGAGAAGGGGAGACCGGAGCGAGCGGCCCGCCACAAGTCTCTTCTCCCCAACGGGGAGAAGGTGCCGGCAGGCGGATGAGGGGGCTCCGACCTCAGTGCAAACTTGAATCCGCCCTCAATGCGCCAACGCCTTGATCGCCGGATAAAGCGCACGATACCGGCCATAAGCCTCCTCATACGCCCCGCTCAGCGCCGTATCCGGCTCGATCGTCCCATCCGTTTCCGGCGGCGTGCATACCGCGACCGGGTCAGCGCCAGTCGCCGCAATCAGGCCAAGCCGCGCGGCCCCGAAGGCGGCGCCGAAGTCGCCGTCCGCCGGCAGATCGACGGGGACGCCGAGGGCTGTGGCGATCGAGGCCAGCCAGTAGCGCGAGCGCGAGCCACCGCCGATGGCGGTGACGCGGGAAATATCGGTGCCGGCCGAGCGAAGCGCCTCGAGATTGTCGCGGATCGCAAACGACACGCCTTCGAGCACCGCCTGGGTCAGCACCACGCGGCTGCTCTCATGCTCGAGCCCGATGAAGGCGCCGCGGATGACGGCATCGTTGTGCGGCGTGCGCTCGCCGGAGAGATAGGGAAGGAAAGTGACGCCCGATGGCGCCTTCAGCGTTTCGCCGAGTTCTGCGGTCAGCTCCGCCGCCGACTTGGACGTCACATGCGAGTGCCAGTTCAGCGCGTCGGTCGCGGACAGGATGACGCCCATCTGGTGCCAGGTGTTGGGCAGCGCGTGGCAGAAGGCGTGAACGGCGCTTTCCGGCTTGGGAAGATAGGAACCGTTGGCGGCGAAGAGCACGCCCGACGTGCCGAGCGACACGAAGGCCGCGCCATGGCTGACGGTTCCCATGCCGCAAGCGGACGCCGCGTTGTCACCCGCCCCGCCGGCAACGACGACGGAACCGGTGATGCCCCATTGCGAGGCGAGCTCACCGCGCAGCTTGCCGCCCTCTTCCGTGCCTTCGACCAGCGTTGGCATGTGCTTTTCATCAAGGCCGGTAGCGGCCAAGAGCTCGGAAGACCACTTGCGCTTGCCGGTATCGAGCCAGGAGGTGCCGGCTGAATCCGACATTTCGGAAATGTGCTCGCCGGTCAGCCACAGGCGCAGATAATCCTTCGGCAGGAGCACCTTGGCGACCTTGGCGAAAATCTCCGGCTCGTGCTTAGCGACCCAGGCGAGCTTCGGCGCGGTGAAGCCCGGGAAAACGATGTTGCCCGTGAGCTTGCGGAACTTCGGATCGGCATCGAGCGCTGCCGCCTCAAGATAGCTGCGCGTGTCGTTCCAGAGAATGCAGGGGCGCAGCACCTTGTCGTCGGCGTCGAG
The DNA here is from genome assembly GCF_017741935.1 of Rhizobium sp. 16-449-1b. Taxonomy (GTDB): domain Bacteria; phylum Pseudomonadota; class Alphaproteobacteria; order Rhizobiales; family Rhizobiaceae; genus Rhizobium. The sequence goes on from NZ_JAGHMH010000009.1 coordinate 20,527, forward strand.
CAGCGTCGCGCCGTGCATCTGACCGGAAAGGCCGATGCCCTTGACGGCGGCAAGCTCCTTCGGGTGCTTCGCCTTCAGCCCAGCGATCGCCTCTTCGGTCGCCCGCACCCAGTGCGAGGGCTCCTGCTCCGACCAGCCGGAATGCGGACGCGACACGTCGAGGGAACCATTTGCCGAGCCGATGATCTTCTGATCGCCATCGATCAGCATGGCTTTGACGCCGGAGGTTCCGAGATCGAGACCCAGATACATGTGTTTCTCCCTTTGCCGTTACGGCAGATTGTCTTTCAGAAAGATATCGAGACGGATGCGCTCCTGCGCGTCGATGACCGAGAGCCCGTCGGCCTTGGCCTTCAAGACGCGGATGGCGCTGCGCACCTCGTGGCCCGCATCCTGGTTCAAGATTGCGTCGATCGTACCGTCGAGAAGGGCCGTGCGCGTATGATCAGTCAGTTCGTGCGCGATAACGGTGAGCGCCCGGTCGACGGATTTCTCCTTCAGCGCTCGGATCAGGCCGCGGTTGCCGGCGCCGAGGCTGTAGACGCCGATGATGCCGTCGCGTTTCGACAGCGCATCAGAAACCAGCATATGCGCCATATCAGGATCGTCGCGTCCCTCGATGACGGGTAGGATGGAGAGACCGGGAAACTCTTCCGCCATGACGGCCGCGAAACCTTCAAGCCGCTCGCGATGGTCGCGCACCAGCATGGAGCCGGCGAGAACCGCGACATCACCCTTGGCACCGCCGAGAAAACGCCCGAGCAGCCGCGCCGCCGTGCGGCCAGCCGCGATATTGTCGACGCCGGCATAGTGATGGCGCTGCGAGCCGGTGAGATCGGACACAACGGTGACGACGGGAATGCCGTCCTGCACCAGCCGGTCGACCGCATCGCGAACCTCGGGCGCATCGGTTGCGACCAGGGCCACGCCGGCGGGACGCTCGGTGCGCAGCGTATCGAGTGCGGCGGCAAGGGCCGTAGGATCGAAGGCCGGAACCTCGACGGTGCGGATATCGGTGCGCTCCACCGGCGAGCGCGCCACGGCGGCCATCACCTCGGCGTTTAGCCCGTGCATGAAGGAATTGTCGCTGGCGGGGACGATGAACACGAATGAATAAGTCCGCCCCTTCGCGAGATTGGCGGCGGCGACGTCGCGCACATAACCGATCTCGCGAATGGCGGTTTCGACCTTCTCCCGCGTCACGTGCCGGACGCCCGGGCGCTGGTTCAGCACCCGATCGACAGTCGCAAGGCTGACGCCCGCAGCTGCGGCAATATCGTGAACCGTAGGTCTCATCGCTCCTCCTGACGAGACCTTTAGCGCCATTTCTGATGTACGTAAATCAGATTTTTCGGCGACGTGTTCTGCGTATTGAAATGACTGCTATTTTTCGTGGTCCTTGGCGATCTCGGCTTCGAGCCTAGCTGCCGCACGCTTCAGATCACGCGGCCTGCCCGCGACGCTTTCGATCGCCGCCACCGCCACATCGCGCGCGACGTAATCCGACTTGTGACCCATGTTGTGGATCATCAGCAGCCGCGCGCCCTTGATGGCGCGGGCAAGATGGCGCGCGTGGATATCAGGCGAGACGACACTGTCGGTGTCGCCCGAAATGATCACCGTCGGCGCATGAATGCGGCCATAGCGCGGTGAGTTGCGCTTCGTCCATTCCAGGAGATTGGCGACATCGATGGCATTGTCGCGGAACGCCTTCGGCCCAAGCGCCTGCAGCGCACGCGTCTCCCTGATATAGCCGGGCGGCCGAGGATTGGGCGCGAAAACCGAGCGGGTGGCGCTGTCGATCATCGCAAGCCCCACCGGCGGCACGACGATGGCGCTGAACAGCGCGCCTGTTACCGGCACCTTCGCGGCATCGTAATACCAGGCAATTCCGCCCGGCCAGGGGTAGACGGCGGGCGATAGAAAGACGAGGCCGAGCACCCGGTCGGGATGTCTGAGCGCGAAGCTCGCCGCCACCGCTCCGCCGAAGGAATGGCTGACGATGATCGCCTTCTTGATACCGCGTTTCGTCATGACATCAGCGATGGCATCGGCCTGCCCGTCGGGAAATGCATTCTCAGGGCCGCCGCGATCCGAGCGCCCGTGGCCGGGACGATCGACGAACAGGAGATCGGCGCGCCCCTCCAACAGGTCGCGAAACGAAAACACCGGATCGTGGAGATTGGCGCTGGCGCCGTGGATGAACACGATCGGCGGCAGATCAGGCCGCCGCGTCTTGAGATAGAGGCTGTTCATCCTGTAGCCGCCGACATCGATGCGTGCCTCGTCGGCGGACGGACTGGCGGCGAACACATGGTTCACGGCGACGGACAGCATAAGGGCGAGGAGTGCAAGGAGTCTGCTGGAGGCTTTGAACATGAAGCGCGGTCGATCCCGATGATATCATCGCATATACGCGAAAACGCCGGCTTTGGTTTCCCAAGCCGGCGCCAGAATTCGTCAATGCTGTCGTGAACTGTCAGTGGCCGCCGCCACCCCCGCCACCACCTTGCGGCGGCGCCGGCTTGTCTATCAGCACGATGCCGAAGATCATCGCCACGAAAAGCCCGGTGAGGATGACGAAGATATCGCTGAACGACATCACCATCGCCTGCTTCGTCACCAGCCCGACCATCTGCTTGATCGCGACGGCCGCGCCATCCATGCCATAGGTGTCGAACTTCGACGCCATGTTGTTGATCTGGTCGCTCGCGACAGGGTTGCCCCAGTCCAGATGCTCGCGGATGCGCTGGTAGTGCACGTCCTGGCGATTGGTGAGCACGGTGTTGATGACCGCGAGACCGACGGCGCCACCGAGGTTACGCGTCAGGTTGAACAGGCCCGAAGCGCCGCGCATGCGCGCCGGCGGCATCGTGCCGAGCGCGATATTGTTGATCGGCACCATGCACATCATCAGGCCGAAGCCGCGCAGGATCTGCGGGATGAAGAGCTCGTAGAAGTCCCAATCCGTGGTCACGCCGGTCATGATCCAGGTGCCGGCGGCGAAGCTGGCGAAGCCGAGCACCATCATCATGCGCAGGTCCATCTTGGTCGACAGCTTGCCCGCGATCGGCGCCGTGAAAAACATGGCGAGACCAGAAACGAACATGGTCTCGCCGATCATCAGCGAATCGTAGCCTCGGATGCGCCCAAGATAGAGCGGGTAGATGTAGGTCAGGCCGTAGAGACCGATACCCATGACGAAGGAGAACAGCGAGCCGACCGCGAAGTTTCGATTGCTGAAGGCTCGGAGATCGACGACGGGGAAATCCACCTTGAAGGCGCGATAGAAGAAGATCACGCAGCCGATGGCAGATGCGATCGCGCCGAGAAGGATGTTGCGGTCATTGAACCAGTCGTTCGAGTTGCCCTCTTCGAGCACATATTCCAGTGCACCGAGGAAGACGCCCATCGAAACAAGGCCCCACCAGTCGAACTTCTTGAACAGCGAGAATTCCGGCTTGTCGAAATCGATGAAATTCCAGGTCACGATCGTGACGATGATGCCGGGAATGATGTTGACCAGGAACAGCCAGTGCCAGGAGAAGGCATGGCTAAGATAGCCACCGACCGTCGGACCAATCGTCGGCGCCAGCGTCGCGATCAGGCCGATGATCGGCGATACGATACTGCGCTTGGAGGGCGGGAAGATCGTGAAGGCAGCCGCGAATACCGACGGGATCATGCCGCCGCCGATGAAGCCCTGGATCGCACGATAGACGATCATCTGGTCGATATTCGTCGCGGTCGCGCAGAGCGCGCTGGCAGCCGTGAAGCCGGCTGCCGAGAAGGCGAACAGATAGCGCGTCGAGATGATGCGTGCCAACGTGCCCGACAGCGGAATCATGATGACTTCCGCGATCAGGTACGATGTCTGCACCCAGCCGATTTCATCCGTACCGGCGCTGAGGCCGGCCTGGATTTCGGCCAGCGACGCCGACACGATCTGAATGTCCAGAATGGACATGAACATCCCCACGACCATCGCAAAGAATGCGATGAGCTTGCGGGGGTCCATGGTGTCGGCTGCCGGCGCGGCCGGCATCGATCCTGCTGTTGTGCTCGCGGCCATCGGCCTACCTCGTCTATTACGTGGCCAGTTTACGCCCGAGGCGTCTTACTTGGCGGCATCCGGCGCCGTGCGAGTGTCGACGTCGACAACGACGCTGAGGCCGGCGCGCAGGCGACCCGTGTCGAGCGCGTCCTGCGGCAGGGCGATGCGAACCGGTACGCGCTGGATGATCTTGGTGAAGTTGCCCGTCGCGTTTTCAGGCGGCAGCAGCGAGAACACCGAGCCCGATGCCGGCGAGATCGATTCCACCGTGCCGACGATCGCATGATCGTCATAGGCGTCGACATGGACATTGACCTTGGAGCCCGGAACCAGATGCTGGATCTGCGTTTCCTTGAAGTTCGCGTCGATATAGAGCTGGCGAACCGGAACGAGCGCCATCAGACGCTGGCCGGGCGAAACCAGATCGCCTTCCTGAACCGAGCGGTTGCCGACAACGCCGTCGTAAGGCGCCTTCAGAACCGTGAAGGACAGGTCGCGCGCGGCCTTGTCGCGGGCGAGCTCGAGCTGGCGGATCGTGCCTTCGGCTTCGCGGCGCTGTGCGTGCAGCAGCGTCACATTGGCTTCCGCCGATGCGATCGCGGCATCACCGCCGACGAGATTGGCCTTCGCCTGATCGAGCGCGATGTTGGCGGTGTCGAGCGATGCGGTCGTGCCGACCGACTTCGCCTGCAGCTCGCTGGCGCGGGTCTGGGTGATCTGCGCACCGCGAACGGTGGCGTCGAGCGCAACCTTCTGCGCCTTGGCCTGATCGAGGCTCGCCTCACCGCCGGCGATCTGCGCATCGATGCGCTGCAGCGACAGCTTCTCGGTGTCGAGCGAGGCCTGCGCCTGCTCCAGCGCCAGCTTGTAGTCGCCGTCATCGAGCGTTGCCAGCGTATCGCCGACCTTAACCTGCTGGTTGGCAACGACGTTCACCTTGGCGACGTAGCCGGTAACCTTGGGAGAGATCGTGGCGATATCGCCTTCGATATAGGCGTCATCGGTCGAGATCATGAAGCGGCCGACCGTGAACCACTGGTAGCCGAAATAGGCGGCACCGGCGAGAAGGGCCAGCCCGAGGATCGGCAGCACGGGGCTGCGCTTCTTTTTCTTCTGCTCAGGTGCCGTCTCGACCGGGGCGGCCACGGTCTGCGGCGTGCGCGGGGCTTCCGCGGTGACGGCTTCCTGAGCCTCACCTTCGGCAGGCTTGCTGACAATCCTGGTGACATTGGCGTTCTGGCTAGACGACATGAGAGAATACCGGTAAATCGAGTAAAACTGATCGAACTGAACGGTTCGGTTTAGTTGACATAGAGCCTTTTTACGTTCATATCAAGATGTATCGAACCACCCGGTTCGATTTTGTTAACGAAACATTCGCATGTGCGAATATGGTTAAGGAGCTATGACAGACTTTTCCGACGTGTCAGTGGAGGAATCGACATCTGCAGGAGGCAGATGGGCCGCGGGTGAAGATCCCGCAAAACGCAAACAGATTCTCGACGGCGCCCGCCGCGCGTTCATGAAGTACGGCTTCGATGCCGCCAGCATGAACGACATCACGCGCGAGGCCGGCGTTTCGAAGGGTACGCTCTACGTATACTTCGCCAACAAGGAAGAGCTGTTCGCCGCGATGATCGAGAGCGAACGCGCCGCCTTCGTTGCCGCGATGCGCACCACGCTTGCCGAGCGCGAGGACGTAGAAACCGGTCTCCATGATTTCGGCATGGATTTCATCGCCCATATGACCGACGAGAAGGTCATCAGCGCCATGCGCACCGTGCTCGGTGTTCGCGACCGCATGCCGGCGCTCTGTCAGCGTTTTTTCAACGGTCCGGAAAACCTGCGCACCATTCTGCGCGATTATCTCATTCGCTATGTCGAAGCCGGCCAGCTCAATATCGGCGACATCGAACTTGCGGCCGCCCAGTTCCTCGATCTCTCCAGCGGCAGCTTCTTCAAGTTCCGCCTGTTTGGCAGCATGGAAAAGCCGCCATCGAAGGAAGAGGCGGAGCGCGTCATCAATGGCGCCGTGCGCATGTTCATGGCGACCTATGGGGTCTCCAACAAGCGCTGACATCCCGCATCAGGACCGTTCCGGCACAGGAGCGGTCCCCGCGCACCCCGCCTGGCTGACCGTGGCCACGGAATAAAACCCCGCCGACTTTCGTATACTCCCTTGCGCGCTTTCCAAGACATGCTTGCCAAGCAAAGACGCGCGATTACATTCGAGCGACCGCTAATGTGGCGCAAAGGGATATACATAGATGCAAGACATCATGATGCTCGTGCAGGACCCGGCCGCCTGGGTGGCCCTCGTCACCCTGGTGGTGATGGAAGTGGTCCTCGGGATCGACAATCTCATCTTCATTTCCATTCTCACCAACAAGCTTCCACCTGAAACCCGCGAAAAGGCCCGCAAGCTCGGCATCGGCCTGGCTCTGATCATGCGCCTGGCGCTGCTCGGCACCGTCGCCTGGATCGTCAAGCTGACGACGCCGGTCTTCGAAGTCTTCGGCCACGGCTTCTCGTGGAAGGACATGATCCTGATTGCCGGCGGTCTCTTCCTGCTCTGGAAGGCGACCAAGGAAATCCACCACACCGTGGACCCTGTCGACCACGAGAACGACGCGGCGTCGGCTGCTGTCGTCGCGAGCTTCACCGCCGTCATCGGCCAGATCCTGGTTCTCGACCTGGTCTTCTCCGTCGACAGCATCATCACCGCCGTCGGCATGACGCCGCACCTGCCGATCATGGTGATCGCCGTTATCGCAGCCGTCACGGTCATGCTGGTTGCCGCGACCCCGCTTGCCAACTTCATCGAGAAGAACCCGACGATCGTCATGCTGGCGCTCGGCTTCCTGATGATGATCGGCATGACGCTGATCGCCGAAGGCATGGGCTTCCACGTGCCCAAGGGCTACGTCTACGCCGCCATGGCCTTCTCCGCCCTCGTCGAGGTGCTGAACATGCTGGCCCGCAACGCCAAGAAGAAAAAGCGCGGCGGCACCAGCAAGGAAACCTTGCACTAAAAACGAAACGGGCGCGGCCACCAGGCCGCGCCCGTTTCGCATCAGGGCCATCTTTCAGAGCATGTCGCCGAGCGTCCAGTGGTTCGCCCAGCGCGCATCGATCTCGTCCTCGACATTTTGAAAGCGGATATCGGTCGAAAGCCGGATCAGATGTTCAGCGCTGCGATTGGTGGTCGCCGCGTGGATCATGTAGGGGCTGTGCAGCACCACATCGCCCGCCTCGTAGTCGGCGATCAGCCAGCGCGTATCGAAGCGCTCGGCCATTCCAGGCAGATCCTTCGACACCCAGCCGCCCTCGCTCATGTTCCTGTTATAGGCGCTGATCCGCTCCTCGGGCGAGAGCGCAACACTCTTCTCCGCAAACTCCACCTCCATCCGCTTGCCGATCGCATGCGAGCCCTCGAGATAAACCAGCCCTCCCATATCGACAGGCGTATCGCCGAGCGGGATCCAGGCCGTGACGATCCGGCTCGTTCCGCCGCGCAGATAGACGAGATCGTAATGCGCGGGCGTCGCCGTCGGCGTGCCGGGGCGGGTGAAGCGCATGATCTTGCGCTTGTGGAGATAGGAGATGCCTGAAAGGAACGCATCCATGAACCGCGTCAACCGAGGCTGCGCGCAAAACCCCTCATAAGCCGCCGAGCGCACCAGCGCCATCAGGATGCGGTCGGCCAGCTGCTTCTCGGGCTCGGCGCCAGAGACCAGCCCGAGTGCCGGGTCTGACCCCGCCTCGATCAGGCCGGACCGCGCCAGATGCGAAAACACCCATCCGCGAAACGCCAGCACGTCATCCCGCTTCAGGAACCCCTTCAGCCAGACATAGCCGTCCCGCTCATAGCGCTCGCGGATCGCTTCAAGCCCGACATCAGGATCCGTCGCCTCCAGCCGCCCCATGCGCTTCGGAGCGGTCGACAGGCGCTTGCCGTCGGCGAACAGCTCGATCGCCGGCGCGTCACGGGATTGAACAGCAAGACTTGACATTTCGATCACCTCCCAAGCGAATATCGCAGTGCTTTATCGCCTGCACCAGGGAGGAAGACCATGGACGGAAGAACGGGCTGGACTTTTCGCTCATGAATGACGCCACAATCGCGCTCTACCGCTCCCCTCCATCAGGCGCCACCAGCCTGGCCGTCACAGGCTTCGGCCGCCAGCGCGTCACCAGTCGGCTGAAGAACCGCAGGCTACCGACACATGCCGTCGTGATGGTGGAGCGCGGACACGGGTGGCTGCAGAGCGACAAGGCGGGAACGTTCGAGATATCCGGCCCGGCGCTCTTCTGGCTGCCGACCGGGACGGTGCACGGCTATGGCCCCGATCCGGGCGAAAGCTGGGACGAGCGCTGGGCGCTGTTTTCAGGCGCCCTCGCCGACGAGTGGCTCCGCCAGCGCCTGATCGACGAGGCTGCACCCATGGTGCCGCTCGAAAACCCGCGCGAGATGCGACACCTCTTCACCACGCTGCAGGACGAGTTCGCCGAAGACAATCCGCTCGGCCTCGCCGCGTCGGCCGCGACCCTCTACCGGATCGTCATCGAAGCCGCCCGCCAGACATCCCGTGCGACCGCAAGTGCCAAGACGGACGCGACGATCGAGAAGGTGGTGGAAGCGCTGGAAGAGCGGGCGTTCGCGCCAGTCGACATGACGGCACTCGCCTCGGAATTCGGCCTATCGCCGGCGACGCTGCGGCGCCGTTTCGCGGCCGCGACCGGGCTGTCGCCCAAGGCCTTCCAGCTGCGCCTGCGTATCGACCAGGCCAAGCAGCTGCTGACGACGTCGGACCTTGCGATCGAGGCGATCGCAAGCACGATCGGCCTCGACGACGCCTTTTATTTCTCGCGGCTGTTCCAGGATCGCGAACGGTGCTCGCCTAGCGAATTTCGCTGCCGGCACCGTCGCGCCTGATCAGATCAGCCGGCTGCCAGTTCCTTGTCGATCGCCTGCACCAGTCGCTGGTCGTCGGCGGTTACATCGGGCGCGAAGCGGGCGACGACCTTGCCGTCGCGGCCGATCAGGAACTTCTCGAAATTCCAGAGAACGCCGGTGTCGCCCTCGACTGCGAGACCAAAGCCGCTCAGCTTTTCGCGCATCGGCCCTTCGCCCGTGCTCGGCAGGTCCAGCCCCGTCAGCAGCTTGTAAAGCGGATGCTGATCGTCGCCCTTCACCGAGATCTTCGAGAAGATCGGGAATTTGACGTCGTAGGTCAGCGTGCAGAATTCGACGATCTCCGCATCGGTGCCCGGCTCCTGGCCCTTGAAGTTGTTGGCCGGGAAGGCGGCGATGACCAAGCCGCGTTCGCGCTTGTCCTCGTAGAGCTTCTCCAGCCCTTCATACTGCGCCGTCAGCCCGCATTTCGAGGCGACGTTGACGACAAGCACAACCTTGCCCTTGTATTCGTTCAATGTGGTCTCGCGCCCATCGGCAAGCTTTACCGGCACGCTCAAAACATCGGTCATCATCAATCTCCAATATGAAATACCGCCGCGGAAGCTATACCCGCACGCAGGTTTGTCCAGCGCGGAAAATCGCCCGCTGGCAAAATCGCCCAAACCATCTAATTTTGAGGGGAAAGGCGCGGGCGCCATCTGGGGGATCGGGCGGGGATGATCGGGATGTCTCGGGAAGTGTTTTTGGCAGCCTTTATCTGCGCCTGCCTGATCGCAGCTTCGATCGGCACCATGCTCAGCTATCACAGGCTGCCGAGCCACCACCGGCAGGAAGAGACCAATGCCGTTGTGCGCCTGGTGGCCAACATCTTCGTGGTCATGACCTCGCTGGTCTTCAGCCTGATGATCAATTCGGCGAAGAACACCTTCGAGGGCATCGACAGCAACGTCCACAGCTTCGCCACCGAGATCATTCTCTTCGACCAGACGCTTCGAACCTACGGGCTGGAAGCCAACGAGACCAAGCGGCGGCTTTTCACCTATGTGGAGATTGCACTGGGCAACGTTCCGCCGTCCAGCGATCCGCTGGTGAAAGGCGACCCTGCCGCCGAATTCGCCTTGAACGAAGTGGGCAACAGCCTGGCGCTGCTCACCCCTGATGATCCCGGCCATATCGCGCTGCTGAACAATGCCCGCCAACAGTATCAGCGGATCGTCGAGCAGCGCTGGGTCCTCGTCGAGCAATCCGAAGGCGTCATCCCGAGGCCGCTGATCGCCATGCTGGCGACATGGCTGATCCTGATTTTCGCAAGTTTCGGCTATCGCGCGCCGAAGAACATCATCGTCGTTTCGATGTTCGTCATCGCCGCCGTCCTGATCTCGGCCTCGATCTATCTGGTGCTCGACATGGACATCCCCTTCAGCGGTCTCATCCAGATTTCCGACCTGCCGTTGCGCCGCGCGCTGGCCGAACTTCAGCGCTGACCACAACCAAATGCGGAACCATATCGCTGCTTGATCGGTTTGGTCCGTATGAAGAGCACAGAAAAGAAAGCCCGCCGCGGCATGACGCGGTTCGTCGCCATCATCTTCACCGTCGCCGTGGTCATGGCCATGGTCTATTATTTCGGCTTCACCCCCGGCTCCGCCTGACGGCTATCATTTAGCCGGCTTGAACGTCCACTTCACGACATAGTCGCCGTTGCGCTTGGTCTTGATCTTGGTCTTGACCCTGACAGGACCGCCAATGGCCGCCTCCGCCGCCTCGAATGCCTGGCGTGCCTGCGCCATCGCGTCGTGATAGCTGGAGTTATCGCGCCGCGGGCTGTCCGCAATCGCCTTCAGCAGCGCGAGCGTATCGGGCGCCTTCTCATCCGGACGCTTGTTGCCCGCAGCGCCCTTGCGCGTCTCGTTACCCATGCTCACTCCTCGGCGATACGATCCGCCCATCAGCGTCCATATACCGGCCGCGACCGAAATCTCAATGCGAACTCCCCCAGGCGCTGCATGCCCTCACGAATTTTGCCCGCCCTAACCCATTGAAGTGCATCGCGCGCGGCACAGTTATCCGCGAAGGCCGGGAAATCTCCCGGCTTCCGATCCAGTTCCCGGAAACGCATGACAACACAGCAGATTCTCGCCTTCGGCGTCATTGGCCTGATGATGGCGGTCTTCATCTGGGACCGCTTTCGCTACGATCTCGTCGCCTGCTGCGCGCTGGTGCTGGCGATTGCCGTCGGCCTCGTGCCCTTCGACAAGGCCTTCTCCGGCTTCAGCGACGATATCGTCATCATCGTCGGCAGCGCGCTCGTGGTCAGCGCCGGCGTCGCCCGCTCCGGCATCGTCGATACCGCGATCAAGCGCTTCTTTCCCAATCTCGACACGCTGCATACCCAGCTCGCGCTGCTGCTCATCGTCGTCGCAGTGCTCTCGGCCTTCATCAAGAACATCGGCGCGCTGGCGATCATGATCCCGGTCGCCTTCCAGTTCGCCCGCAAGAGCGGCAAGTCGCCCTCGCTCTATCTGATGCCGATGAGCTTCGCGGCCCTTCTCGGCGGCCTGATGACGCAGATCGGCACCTCGCCCAACATCGTCGTCTCGCGCCTGCGCGGCGAGATCACTGGCACGCCCTTCACCATGTTCGACTTCACCCCCGTCGGCGCCACGCTGGCGCTGGTTGGCGTCGTCTTCCTGATCTTCTTCCACTGGCTGGTGCCTGAGAGAAAGAACGAAAACCCGTCGCTTGAGGAAGCGCTCGACGCCAAGGCCTATTTCTCCGAAGCCACCGTCGCGGAGGAATCGACCGTCGAGGGCAAGCCGCTCAGCGATCTCATCAAGCTCGGCGACGGTGACGCCGTGGCGACCGCCATCCTGCGCGGCCACACCCGCCTCTCGCCCTTCCCCGACGTGGAACTCAGAAACGGCGACACGCTGTTGCTGGAAGGCAGCCCCGACGCGCTCGACCGCATCGTCTCCAACGCCAAGCTGAAACTCTCCGGCAAGCCGATCGCCGATCCTGCCGAGCGCAACGACCTCATCTCGATCGAGGCGATCGTCGCATCGGAATCACAGCTGGTCGGCTGGTCGGCACGGCAGCTGTCGCTGTCGAACCGCCGCAGCGTCAACCTGCTCGCCGTCTCCCGCAAGGGCCACCGGCTGAACGAGCGGCTGAGCGAGGTCCGCCTTCGCGCTGGCGACGTGCTGGTGCTGCAGGGCAACCGCCGCAATTTGCCCGCCTTCCTGCAGGAATTCGCCTGCCTACCGCTTGCCCAGCGCGACATCATGCTCGGCACCTCGCGTCGAGCCTATCTGCCGCTTTTGATCCTGCTCGCCGCCATGGCTGCCACCGCGACCGGCGTCGTGCCCGTCGCGACATCCTTCTTCTGCGCCGCACTTGCCATGGTCGTCTTCCGCGTCATCCCGCTGGTCGATGTCTACAAGGCGCTCGACGCGCCGATCCTGATCATGCTCGCAACGCTGATCCCGGTCTCCGACACGCTCCGGACCACGGGAGGAAGCGAGCTGATCGCCGGCTGGCTCGGACATCTCGCCGCCCAGATGCCGCATTACGGCGCGCTGGCGTTGATCCTGATCACCGCCATGGCCGTGACGCCCTTCCTCAACAACGCCGCCACCGTTCTCGTCATGGCGCCCATTGCCGCGAGCTTCGCCCAGACCCTCGGCTACAAGCCCGACGCCTTCCTGATGGCGGTGGCGATCGGTGCCGGCTGCGATTTCCTGACCCCGATCGGCCACCAGTGCAACACGCTGGTCTTCGGCCCCGGCGGCTATCGCTTCAGCGATTACCCCCGCCTCGGCCTGCCGCTCTCCTTCCTGATCATCCTCGTCAGCGTACCGCTGCTGCTCTGGGTCTGGCCAGTAACTTAGGAAGGCACCTGAGACGTGACCGGATGGACGTGCCGAACTGGCGCAACCGACGGCGCGGGCGGCATTTTCCTTGACGTGTGCGGCCGAATATGGCCTTAAAGCCAGCCAAACGGACAATTGGCCGGACAAGCGGGCGAAATGCCCTTTTCCGGCCGGTTTCCTGATCCAGTTATCTGCATTCTTAAGGCCGAGCGTTGCTTTCCCTCAGAAAGCCGTCCGGCATTTATTTGACGGGCACATAAAATGACAGCTTCCGGCGTCCGCGTCCGCATTGCTCCCTCGCCAACCGGCGAGCCGCATGTCGGCACCGCATACATCGCACTCTTCAACTATCTCTTCGCCAAGAAGCACGGCGGCGAGTTCATCCTGCGTATCGAAGACACCGATGCCACGCGCTCGACGCCCGAATTCGAGACCAAGGTGCTCGACGCCTTGAAGTGGTGCGGCCTGGAATGGTCGGAAGGCCCCGATATCGGCGGCCCCTACGGCCCCTATCGCCAGTCCGACCGCAAGGACATGTACCAGCCCTACGCCCAGGAACTGCTGGACAAGGGCCATGCCTTCCGCTGCTTCTGCACGCCCGAGCGCCTGACCGAAATGCGCGAGGCCCAGCGCGCCTCCGGCAAGCCGCCGAAATATGACGGTCTCTGCCTGAAGTATTCCGCCGAGGAAGTCTCCGCGAAGCTCGCATCGGGCGAAAGCTCCGTCATCCGCATGAAGATCCCGACCGAGGGTTCCTGCGACTTCACCGACGGCGTCTACGGCGACGTATCGATCCCGTGGGATTCGGTCGACATGCAGGTCCTGATCAAGGGCGACGGCATGCCGACCTATCACATGGCCAACGTCATCGACGACCATCTGATGAAGATCACCCACGTCGCCCGCGGCGAGGAGTGGCTGGCATCGGTGCCGAAGCACATCCTGCTCTATCGCTACTTCGAGTGGGAACAGCCGGTGTTCATGCATCTCTCGCTGATGAGAAATGCCGACAAGTCGAAGCTGTCGAAGCGCAAGAACCCGACCTCGATCTCCTATTACTCCGCGCTCGGCTATATCCCCGAAGCGCTGATGAACTTCCTCGGCCTGTTCTTCGTGCAGATCGCCGAAGGCGAGGAACTGCTCGACATCGAGGAGCTGGCCGGCAAGTTCGACCCGGAAAACCTCTCCAAGGCCGGCGCCATCTTCGACATCCAGAAGCTCGACTGGCTGAACGGCCGGTGGATCCGCGAAAAGATGTCGGAAGAAGAGTTCCAGAGCCGCGTTCTGACCTGGGCGATGGAAAACGATCGCCTGAAGGCCGGCATGGCGCTGTCGCAGTCGCGCATCTCCAAGCTCGGCGAACTGCCGGAGCTGATGGGCTTCCTCCTGAAGTCGGACCTCAACCTCGATCCGTCCGCCTTCGCCAAGATCAAGTCGCCGCCGGAAGAGATCCTCGAGATTCTGAACACGGTGCAGCCGGATCTGGAAAAGATCCTCGAGTGGAACGTCGAATCCATCGAAGCCGAACTGCGCGCCATCGGCGACCGCATGGGCAAGAAGCTCAAGGTCATCGTCGCCCCGCTCTTCGTCGCCGTCTCCGGCTCCTCGCGCTCGCTGCCGCTGTTTGACAGTATGGCCATCCTCGGCCGCTCGGTCGTCCGCCAGCGCCTGAAACTGGCCGCCCAGGCCGTGGCCTCGCTGGTGGGACCTAAGTAATTTGACAAGAAAGTGCCGGCGTTAACGTCGGCATTCTGAAGTACCCCCCTCTGCCCTGCCGGGCATCTCCCCCACAAGTGGGGAGATCGACCAGCGGTCCGGTCTACGCCAAACAATGAGCGTAGGCGATCGGGTGAGCCCAGCCAATCTCCCCCCTTGTGGGGGAGATGTCCGGCAGGACAGAGGGGGGTAACCGCAACGAACACAGCCCGAAAAAGGCCGACAAGATGACCGACAAGACCGAAACCGCCACCCTCTCCTCCGACGCGACTGAGGTTCGCGCCCAGAAGCTGAAGCTGCTGCGCGAAAAGATCGGCGACGTCTATCCGGCGCATTTCCACCGCACCATCACCAATGCCGAGCTGGCCGAGAAGTACAAGGATCTGGAATCCGACATCGAGACGACTGACGTCGTCACCGTCGCCGGCCGCGTCTATTCCTCGCGCAACTCCGGCATGTTCATGGATATCCATGACGCCGGTGGCAAGATCCAGATCTTCAGCCACAAGGACGTGACGCCCGAGGCCGCCCGCGAAATGCTCGCCATGATCGACATCGGCGACATCATCGGCGTGACCGGCACCGTGCGCCGCACCAAGCGCGGCGAGCTGTCGATCAACGCGCAAGAGATCACTATGCTCACCAAGTCGCTTCTCCCCATGCCGGAGAAGTGGAACGGCATCGCCGATATCGAGATCCGCTATCGCAAGCGCCACCTCGACATCATGAGCAACGACGAATCCAAGCTCCGCTTCCAGCAGCGCTCGAAGATCCTCTCCGGCATCCGCCGCTTCATGGAAGACGACGGCTTCATGGAAGTCGAGACGCCGATGCTGCATTCGGTCTATGGCGGCGCGACGGCCGATCCGTTCAAGACGCATCACAACACGCTGAAGCAGGACATGTACCTGCGCATCGCGCCCGAGCTTTTCCTGAAGCGCACGCTGGTCTCGGGCCTCACCGACAAGGTCTTCGAGATCAACCGCAACTTCCGCAACGAGGGCGTGTCCACAAGGCACAATCCCGAGTTCACCATGATGGAGTGCTACTGGGCCTATGCCGATTACGAGGACATCATGGACCTCGTCGAGCGCCTGTTCGAAAAGCTGGCGCTGCAGGTGCACGGCACGACGGAATTCCCCTTCGGCGACAAGCAGATCTCCTTCAAGGGCCCGTTCAAGCGCGTCCCCATGCCTGACGCCGTCAAGGAAGCGACCGGCATCGACTTCCTCGCCATGAAGACCGACGAGGAAGCCCGCACGGCCGCCAAGGCCGCCGGTTTCGAGGTCGAGAAGGACTGGACCTGGGGCGAATGCCTCGCCTTCATCTTCGAGGAGAAGGTCGAAGGCACGCTGATCCAGCCGAGCCACGTCACCCACTTCCCGAAGGACATCTCGCCCTTCGCCAAGGAAGTGCCGGGCGAGCCGCGCCTCGTCGAGCGTTTCGAGACCTATTGCAACGCCTGGGAACTGGGCAACGCCTTCTCGGAACTCAACGATCCGGAAGAACAGCGCCGCCGCATGGTCGAGCAGCTCGAGCAGGCCCATGCCCGCGGCGAGAAGGACAAGCAGCTGGACGACGAATTCCTCGACGCCATCGACCAGGGCATGCCGCCCGCCGGCGGTCTCGGCATCGGCGTCGACCGCCTGACCATGCTCTTGACCAACGCCCCCTCGATCCGCGACGTCATCCTCTTCCCGGCCCGCAAGGCCAAGGCTGACTAAGGCTGGTTACGGACACAAGAAAGGCGGCCGCCGAAGGAGTTGGCCGCCTTTTTTGTTTGTGTTTCCGCTAACGAAATACCGACGCATCGCTCGCTGTTGTCGGACGGGAAAACCCCGCCGGCCAACCAGCCAATCAATGCCCGCCTGAAGCCGCCGCCGGGGCTGCTTCACCTTCGGCCGGTGCAGCGCCGTGTCCTCCCTCGGCCGGCTTGGCGCCTTCGCCCTTGGCGGCCGGCTTGCCCTCACCGCCCTCGGTCGCGGCCACCGCGATCGGGTCGATACAATCGGACACGTCCTTGAAGGATGCGTTGAGCGTGGTGATCTCATCCTCGGGCAAGTCGACGCGTTCGCCGAAGAACAGGCCGTTGGCCGCAGCCGTGCCGTCGTAGTAGCGGGCGGTGTAGGTCTTGTTGCCCTCGATGCTTTCGACGATCGGATCGGGATGCGGGATATAGAGGACGTCGGCGCCGATGGCGCGGCCACGGATATCGGAGCGCAGCGTCGGGCCGTTGGCATCGAGAACCACGACCTGCACCAGATCCGGCTTCTGCGCGTCGTAGACGGCTTTCGCTACCCTCAGCGCCGTCTTGACGCGGGTCATGCCGTCGGTTGGTTCGGTCTTGATATACTTGCGGATCCATACCCGCTTCTGCTTCTTGATGGTGACGAGATTGACGTCGGTGCACGCGGCGCCGTTCACGGTCTCCGCGGGAGGACCGAGCAGGGTGTCCTTGCCGATATACAGCGCTGCGCCGCCGGAAACGCCCCCGAGAAGGGCGATTCCGCCGATGATCAGCACCAATTTCCGGGAAGGCCGGAAGATGCGCAGTAAGGCCTTCACGCCAACTGCTCCGCCATCAAGTCACTCCAACGCAATAAACTGGTCTGGACGCTAGAGAAATGACGTTTCGGAATACTTAAATGCGGGCAAGAAGTTTGTGCCACAAAGAGACTTATCCCAAAAAAGGTCCAGCATGGTGCACGCTTGCAATGGCCTCGGGCGCCATGCTCTAACATGCCATGGCCTTCACGCTTCGCCAGATTCAATACTTCATCGCAGTGGCCGAGCAGGGCTCGATCACGCGGGCCGCGCAGAACCTGTCGATCTCGCAATCCTCGGTTACGGAAGCGTTGAAGGAGCTGGAGACCGACCTCGGCGTCGAGCTCTTCGACCGCCATCCGCGCGGGCTGACGATCACGCACAACGGCCACCAATTCCTGCGCCACGCCACTAAGATCCTGGCCAGCGTCTCCGATGCCCGCGCCAGCTTTTCCGGCACCAGCAACCAGCCCTCGGGCACGCTCAACATCGGCGTCACCTCGCTGGTCGCCGGCTATGTGCTCTCCGATCTGCTCGCCCGCTATCGCCGCGCCTGCCCCGGCGTCGAGGTGTCCGCCATCGAGGACAATGGCGGCTATCTGGAACATCTGCTTGTCGGCGGCGAGCTCGATGTCGCCGTGATGGTCATCTCCAACCTGCGCGACCGCATGGCGCTGCAGGCCGAGATCCTGGAAACCTCGCCCTATCGCCTCTGGCTGCCCATGGGCCACCCGCTTGTTTCCGCCGACATCATCTCGATCGCCGACATCGCCCGCGAACCGCTGATCATGCTGACCGTCGACGAAATCGAGGAAAACACCGGCAAGCTGCTCTCTGCACTTGGCGCCCGCCCGCACGTCGCCTTCCGCACCCGCTCCGTCGAGGCCGTGCGCAGCCTGGTCGCGACCGGCGCCGGCGTGGCGCTGCTGCCCGATCTCGTCTACCGCCCCTGGTCGCTGGAAGGCGACCGCATCGAAAGCCGCGATGTCTCGGGCTCGCTTCCGGTCGTGCAGGTCGGCATGGTCTGGCGCAAGGGCTCCAGCCTCCCGCAGGCCGCAAGGGATTTCGTCGGCATCGCCGAGGCCATGCGCTCAGGACGACCGCGCTAAACCTTAGCGCATGCAACCACCTATCGGAAATTCCGATATCGCCATTCTGATAAATGAATTTGCGAAAGCGGCTTTTTCGCGTCACCTTTTCTGCCGGGAACAAAACGCCACGAAGTGGCACCAAAACCGGGAGACATCAGATGAAATATCTTCTGAAATCGTGCACGGCTGCGCTTGCGACCCTGAGCTTCGTGACGCAGGTCGTGGCGGCCGAGCCGCTGAAGGAATTGGGCAAGGGCGAGGGCGCCGTCAGCATCGTGGCCTGGGCCGGCTATATCGAGCGCGGCGAAAGCGACAAGAATTACGACTGGGTCACCGGCTTCGAGAAAGAGACCGGCTGCAAGGTCTCGGTGAAGACCGCCGCCACCTCCGATGAAATGGTGTCGCTGATGAACGAAGGCGGCTTCGACCTCGTCACCGCCTCCGGCGACGCGTCGCTGCGCCTCGTGGCCGGCAAGCGCGTCCAGCCGATCAACACCGATCTCATCCCGAGCTTCAAGAACGTCGACAAGCGCCTGCAGGACGCGCCGTGGTATACAGTTGGCGGCGTCCATTACGGCGTTCCCTATCTCTGGGGACCGAACGTCCTGATGTACAACACCGACGCCTTCAAGGGCGAGGCGCCGAAGAGCTGGAAGGTGGTCTTCGAGGAAGAGACGCTTCCCGATGGCAAGTCCAACAAGGGTCGCGTCCAGGCCTATGACGGCCCGATCTACATTGCCGACGCCGCCCTCTATCTCATGGCCCACAAGCCGGAGCTCAACATCAAGAACCCCTACGAGCTGAACGAGGACCAGTACAAGGCCGCCCTCGATCTGCTCCGCGGCCAGCGCAAGCTCGTCTCGCGCTACTGGCATGATGCGATGATCCAGATCGACGACTTCAAGAACGAAGGCGTCGTCGCCTCCGGCTCCTGGCCCTTCCAGGTCAACCTGATGCAGGCGGACAAGCAGAAGATCGCCTCCACCTTCCCCGAAGAGGGCGTCACCGGCTGGGCCGACACGACGATGCTGCACGCCGACAGCGAGCACCCGAACTGCGCCTACATGTGGATGGAGCATTCGCTTTCCGCCAAGGTCCAGGGCGACGCCGCCGCCTGGTTCGGCGCCGTACCCTCGGTTCCGGCTGCCTGCAAGGGCAACGAACTGATGACCGACACCGGTTGCGCCACCAACGGCTATGATCACTTCGACAAGATCAAGTTCTGGCGCACGCCCACCGCCAAGTGCGAACAGGGCGAGTGCGTGCCCTATCACCGCTGGGTGTCGGATTATATCGGCGTGATTGGCGGGCGGTAGGCGTTAGCCTCGGCCTTAGTGCCCGGGTTACCCCCCTCTGCCCTGCCGGGCATCTCCCCCACAGGTGGGGAGATTGGCTGGGCGCAGCCGCTCGCTCCACGCTCATTGTTTGGCTGAGAGCAAGCCACGAGTCGATCTCCCCCCTTGTGGGGGAGATGTCCGGCAGGACAGAGGGGGGCGCCACACGGCACACCCTCCCGACCAAGATTACGAGAAATCCCGAGGAGCCCCCAAATGACACCCGCCGTCCGTTTCCAGAAGGTCTCCCGCCATTTCGGCGCCGTTCGCGCCGTCGATGGCGTTGATCTCGAGATCGCGCCGGGCGAGTTCTTCGCCATGCTGGGGCCGTCGGGTTCGGGCAAGACCACCTGCCTGCGCCTGATCGCCGGCTTCGAGCAGCCGACAGCGGGGCATATCGAGATTTTCGGCGAGACCGCCGAGGGTGTGCCGCCTTACAGGCGCAACGTCAACACCGTGTTCCAGGACTACGCGCTCTTCCCGCACCTCAACATCCTCGAAAACGTCGCCTACGGGCTGATGGTCAAGGGCGTCGGCAAGACGGAACGCGCCAAGGCCGCCGAACAGGCGCTTGAGTTGGTGAAACTCCCCGGCTATGGCGCCCGCAAGCCCGGACAACTCTCCGGCGGCCAGAGGCAGCGCGTGGCGCTCGCCCGGGCGCTGGTCAACAAACCCCGCGTGCTGCTGCTCGACGAACCGCTCGGCGCTCTGGACCTGAAGCTGCGCGAGCAAATGCAGGAGGAGCTGAAGGGCCTGCAACGCGCGCTGGGCATCACCTTCGTCTTCGTCACCCACGACCAGGGCGAGGCACTCTCCATGGCCGACCGCGTCGCCGTCTTTAACGATGGCGGCATCGTCCAGGAGGGCACGCCGCAGGATATCTATAACCGCCCGAAAACCCGCTTCGTCGCCGATTTCGTCGGCTCCTCCAATGTGATCGCCCCCGACCTGATGACCGCGCTCGGCGGCGAGAAGCGCTGGGCGAGCCTGCGCCCGGAAGCGATCCGCCTCACCGGCGATGGCGTCGAATCCCGTGTCGAGAATGCGAGCTTCCTCGGCGCCGCCACGCGCCTCACTGTCGCCGCCCGAGGCACACGCCTGCATGTCATGCTCCCCGCCGGCGCCGCTGTCCCCGAGGTCGGCACCGATGTCCGCCTGTCGTGGCAGCCCGTCGACGTGCACTACATGGACGACGCCGCATGACCGCGATCGCGCTCACCCACGAGGAGACGGCGACCTCGATCCTGCCCGGCCGCGGCGGTTTCTTCGGCCGGATGTCCGACCTGTTCTGGCGCCGCCCGAAGCTGCTGCTCTTCCTGATGCTGACGCCGCCGCTGCTCTGGCTCGGCATCATCTATATCGGCTCGCTCCTGGCGCTTCTGCTGCAGAGCTTCTTTTCGATCGACGATTTCTCCGGCCTGGTGAACTACGAATTCACCCTGGCAACCTATGCGCAGCTGCTGTCGCCGACCAATTTCGACATCATCGTCAGAACCGTGCTGATGGCGGCGCTGGTGACGCTGGCCTCCGCCGTCGTCGCCTTCCCGATCGCCTATTACGCGGCCCGCTACGCCAGGGGGAAATGGAAGGCGCTCTTCTATCTCGGCGTCATGCTGCCGCTCTGGTCGAGCTATCTGGTCAAGATCTATGCCTGGAAGCTGATCCTCGCCAAGGAAGGTATCCTCACCTGGTTCTTCGCCAAGCTGCATTTGGCCTGGCTGCTCGACGGCGTGCTGGCGCTGCCCGTCATCGGCGGCAACTCGCTGTCGGTGAGCTATATCGGCACCTTCCTCGTCTTCGTCTATGTCTGGCTGCCCTACATGATCCTTCCGACGCAGGCAGCCCTCGAGCGTGTGCAGGGCAACCTGATCGAGGCATCGTCGGATCTCGGCGCCACGCCGGGCCAGACCTTCCGCACCGTGCTCTTTCCGCTGGCTCTGCCCGGCATCGTCGCCGGATCGATCTTCACCTTCTCGCTGACGCTGGGCGATTACATCATCCCGCAGATCATCGGCTCCTCGCGCCTCTTCATCGGCCAGGCGGTCTATGCCCAGCAGGGAACGGCCGGCAACGTGCCGCTCGCCGCCGCCTTCTCCGTCGTCCCCATCGTCATCATGGCCGTCTATCTGTGGCTGGCCAAGAAACAGGGAGCCTTCGATGCGCTCTGACCGTGGCCAACGCGCGCCGATCGCGCTCAAGATCGCCGCCGCCGGCGGGCTGCTTTTTCTGCACCTGCCGATCCTTTTGATCTTCGTCTACGCCTTCACGACGGAAGAAAAGAGCTACCAGTGGCCGCCGCCGGGGCTGACGCTGCAGTGGTTCGGCATCGCCTGGAACCGGCCGGATGTCTGGGCCGCCCTTGGGCTTTCCGTGCAGGTCGCCTGCATCGCCACCGCGATCGCGCTGGTGCTCGGCACGCTCTGCGCCGCAGCCGTCAGCCAGACGAAGTTCTTCGGCCGTGAGGCGATCTCGCTGCTCGTCATCCTGCCGATCGCGTTGCCGGGGATCATCACCGGCATCGCGCTGCGCTCGGCCTTCAGCCTGTTCGATATTCCGTTTTCGGTCTGGACGATCGTGCTCGGCCACGCCACCTTCTGCGTCGTGGTGGTCTACAACAACGCCGTCGCCCGCTTCCGCCGCACCCAGGGCTCGCTGATCGAGGCCTCGATGGATCTCGGCGCGGATGGCTTCCAGACCTTCCGCCACGTCATCCTGCCGAATATCGGCACGGCGCTTCTGGCCGGTGGCATGCTTGCCTTCGCGCTTTCCTTCGACGAGGTCATCGTCACCACCTTCACCGGCGGTCAGCAATCGACGCTGCCGATCTGGATGCTGGAGGAGCTGATCCGCCCGCGCCAGCGCCCCGTCACCAACGTGGTCGCCATGGTCGTCGTGCTCGTCACCTTCCTGCCGATCCTGGCAGCCTACTACCTCACGCGCGACGGCGATCAGGTCGCCGGAGCTGGAAAATAACCGGAGCGCGGGATACCCCCATCCCGCCCCATCGATAACAAGGGAGAACATCATGGACACCGCGATGCTGATTGGATCCCGCTTCGAAGCGGGCACCGAGATCGAAGAAAACATCCTGAACCCGAAGACCGGCGAAACCGTGCTGAGCCTTGCCGAGGCCTCGCTCGGCCAAATCGACGCCGCCGTCGATGCCGCCGAGAAAGCCTTCTCCGCATGGTCGCAGACGACACCCGGCGAGCGCGCCGGCTATCTCCTGAAGATCGCCGACGCGATCGAGAAGGACGCGGCAGGCTTCGCGACGCTGGAAGCGCTGAACTGCGGCAAGCCGATCAACGCGGTGCTGAACGACGAGATCCCCGCCATCGTCGATTGCTACCGCTTCTTCGCCGGCGCGGTGCGCAACCTGCACGGCCCGGTCGCCGGTGAATATCTGCCCGGTCACACCTCGATGATCCGCCGCGACGCCATCGGCATTGTCGGCTCGATCGCGCCCTGGAACTACCCGCTGATGATGATGGCCTGGAAGCTGGCGCCAGCGATTGCCGGCGGCAACACCGTCGTCTTCAAGCCTTCCGAGCAGACGCCGCTGACGGCGCTGAAGATGGCGAAGCTCCTCTCCGACATCCTGCCCGAAGGCGTGGTCAACGTCATCCTCGGCCGAGGCGAAAGCGTCGGCAACGCGCTGATCAACCATCCGAAGATCTCGATGCTGTCGATCACCGGCGATGTCGCGACCGGCAAGAAGGTGCTGCAGGCGGCCGCAAAGACCGTCAAGCGCACCCATCTGGAACTCGGCGGCAAGGCCCCGGTCATCGTCTTCGATGACGCCGATATCGACGCCGTCGTATCGGGCATCCGCACCTTCGGCTATTACAATGCCGGCCAGGACTGCACCGCCGCCTGCCGCATCTATGCCGACGCCAAAGTCTACGACAAGTTTGTCGCCGATCTCTCCTCGGCGGTCTCCTCGATCAAGTTCAACCTCGCCGACGACGCCGAAAACGAGATCGGTCCGCTGATCTCCAAGCGCCAGCGCGACCGCGTCGAGAGCTTCGTCGCCCGCGCCGGCGAGCACAAGCACATGGAGATCACGACAGGCGGCAAGACCTCGGGCGACAAGGGCTTCTTCTACACGCCGACGGTGATTGCCGGCGCCACGCAGGAAGACGAAATCGTTCGCCGCGAGGTCTTCGGCCCCGTCGTTTCCGTCACCCGCTTCACCGATGTCGAGGATGCCGTCACCTGGGCCAACGACAGCGACTATGGCCTGGCCTCGTCCGTCTGGACCAAGGACATCAGCCGCGGCATGAAGACCGCCGCCCGCCTGCAATATGGTTGCACCTGGATCAACACCCACTTCATGCTGACCAACGAGATGCCGCATGGCGGCCTGAAGCAATCGGGCTACGGCAAGGACATGTCCGTCTACGCACTGGAAGACTACACCGCCGTCCGCCACGTGATGATCAACCACGGCTGACGCATGCCATGCAGACCGAGAACGCCGCCGTTGGCAACAGCGGCGGCGTTTTCGTAGACAGGGTGAATTGTCAGCGCGGCGGCATGGCCTCGAACGTCGGAAGAGCAGGATCGAGGTGATCCCAGGTGTGGCCGGCGGCGGTCCATGCAACCAGCTGCGGCTTGTAGCGGCTGGGATCGTCGAGGCTTGATGGCGTGACGATGAAGACATCCGGCATGTCGGGAAATGTCAGGTAGACATGCGAGCCGCAGGTCGGACAGAAGGCGCGCCGCTTCATCGTGCCACCATCGCCCACGCTCTGCCACTGCGATGCCTCACCCTTCAGCGTCACCTCGGCGGCGACGAATGTCAGGTGCGATTGATGGCCGGTGCCACTGTCGCGCTGGCATTGGCGGCACTGGCAATCGAGCATGACGACGGGCTCGCCGGCGATCTCGTAGCGCATGGCGCCGCAGGCGCAGCCGCCGGTATAGGATGCGTTCATGACATTCTCCTCCTCTGACTTTAATGCAGCGTCTGCGACGCCTCTTCCGCGACAACAGTGTCCAGGCGCTCGACGACCTTCTTCCAGCCCTCGCTCATGTTGCGATAGGCGGCATCGTTCTTCGGCAGTACGAAGCCCGAATGCACCAGGCGCAACCGCGTGCCCGCTTCCGTTTCGGCAAGGGTGAAGGTGACGATCGTCTCAAGCTTCGAGCCGTAGCCTTGGTTGCTCTCGTGGCCGCCCCTCCAGGCATAGGAGAGCCTCTGCCCTTCCACGACCTCGAGCACCTCGCACCGGATGGTGCCGTCCCATTCGCCGGCGGGCTTGGTCTGGAATGTGAAGCGATTGCCGACGACCGCCTCGAACCCCTTGGGCTCCATCAGCCATCGCCCCATCAGCGCGCCCGAGGTCAAGGCCTTCCAGACGATCTCGCGTCTATGCGGGAAGACCTCGTCCAGGACAATTGATGACGTGTCGGCATTATCGGTCATGGGTCGATTTCCTTCAAGAGGTCCCTCAGATCGGCAAAGCGCTCGCGCCAGAACACGCCATAATGGCCCATCCAATCCGCCAGCGGCTCCAGGCCGGCCGGTTGCGCCCGATAATAGACGTTGCGGCCCTCCGGCCGCTCGCTGACAAGGCCTGCCTGTTTCAAGATCTTCACATGTTGCGAGATCGCCCCCTGGGTCACATTGCTCGTCCGGGTAAGCTCCGCGACTGTGATCTCGTCGGCATTGGCGATGCGTTCGAACACCGCCCGCCGGGTGGGGTCGGCAAGTGCGCGCATGACTGTCGTGATGGTCTCGGCTTGTGTCATATGCATTCAATAGCAATCACTAATCAATTAGTCAATACTAATTTATTTCAGCCAATCGCTACGATGCGTCGCAAAACCCGCAACACTGCAAAACGTCACCGCTATCTCATTGGATATGGAACCTTTTTCGCTCTGGCGCGTCTTCTATCGGACCAACTAGAAGGAACGCCTCCATGCTGAAATGGGCTCTTATCTTTTTCGTGATTTCGCTGATTGCGGGCTTCTTCGGCTTTTCCGGAATTTCCGCGGCGACGGCGACGATCGCGCGCGTTCTCTTCGGTATCGCGCTGATCATCTTCGTGATCTTCCTGATCCTGGCGCTGATGGCCGGCCAGGCAATACTCTAGGAAGCCTATTCTATAGCCCGGCCTTGACCGAAAACAGCGACACGGGATCGGCGACGCCCTTGAGCGACATCGGTTCCAGCGCCTCGAAATCCATCTCCGAACTCTCGTCTGTGGCGGCATCATGCGTGCCGCCGCAGACCAGCACCTGCGAAGGTGCGGCGACCGAAGCGATCCGCGCCGCCAGATTGACCGTGTGGCCGAAAATGTCGCCATCGCGCGGCACCACCTGACCGGTCGCAACACCTACTCTCACCTCCGGCAACTGATGCGCAGCACTCTCGGCGACGAGCGACAATGACGTCTTTAGTGCCGCCTCCGCATCCGGAAACAGCATCATCACCCCATCACCCAGCGGCTTGACGATCCGCCCGCCGGCGAGATTGGCGAGACGTTGCGCCAGCGCCTCGAAGCTCGCCGCCTTCTCGGCCGCCCTGACATCGCCGATATCGCGCGTCAGCGCGGTGAAGCCTGTGAGATCAGCGAAGGCCACCGCCGGCAGCGCCTGATCGCCCTCGGCATTCTCACCCAACCCGCGCAAGGCGTCCTGAAGCCGCCCGACCACATTGTCGAACACAGCCTCCTCGAGCATCCGCCGCTGCAGCAGGAAGAGCATGCGGATGCCGATGCGCTGCAGCGAAAGCCGCGTGACCGCGCCCGCCGCGAGCACCTCGCGATGGCTGAGGCCGGCGGCCAG
Source organism: Rhizobium sp. 16-449-1b (assembly GCF_017741935.1). GTDB lineage: Bacteria > Pseudomonadota > Alphaproteobacteria > Rhizobiales > Rhizobiaceae > Rhizobium. The sequence continues at coordinate 46,848 of NZ_JAGHMH010000009.1, forward strand.
CATCGGCGCTTCCACCTCGGCGCGGAAGAGATCGCGCATCGTGTCCACGCAACGCCGCATCGACTGGCCGAAGACCCTCAGCACCCGCTGCATGCCATCGTCGGAAGCACCGAGCCCGGTGCATTCGGTGATCAGCCGGATGAATTCCTCGTCGTCCTCCCGCAGCGCCCGCTTCGGCGACATCGGCGAAAGCCCGGCGCTGGAATGCAGCGCGTTGACGCGGCCAAGATCGAGCGAGGCATCGGCGAGCGCGTCCGCGAGCGACTTGTCCGACATGGCGACCGGCTCGAACATCAGCTGGCTGGCGAAATCGAGCGAGACGATCTGTTGTCTGAGACCGGTGGCGAGCGTCTCCAGCGCGATGCCGGCGGCATTCAGCGCCAGCACCAGCCGCAGCCGGCTGACGTCGCTGGCCGCATAGCCCTCCGGCCCGGCCTCGATGATCTGAAGCCGCGCTACGGCATCCAGCTGCTCCGCATCGCAACCGGCAAGCGCCGCCAATCTCTCGCGCGACAACGACCCCATGAAGCCCCCAAAACAACCCCAGGTGAAGAAAACCTCTCTTACACCAGATTGCCAAGCGGCTCTATCGCGCGCGCCTACCTCTAAAGGAGGCTTGCGCCGACATTGATGGCAAGCGCCAGGATGGTCGTGTTGAAGAGAAACGACAGCACGGAATGCAGCAGCGTCAGCTTGCGCATGACAGTCGAGCTCGTCGCCACATCCGCCGTCTGCGAGGCGACGCCGATCGTGAAGGAGTAGTAGAGAAAATCCCAATAGACGGGCTCGTCCAGCCCCTCGGGAAATTTCAGCCCGTCTCCCTTGACGCCGTCGCCATCATCGTCGCCACCGTAGAAGCGGTGCGCATAATGCACGGTAAACAGCGTGTGCAGGAACACCCAGGAGATCAGGATGGTGACGATTGCGGCGAGCGCACGGCCGAGCGCGACGCTGGGCGCCGCCTCCTTGACCTGATGCAGTTCCAGCCCGATGCCGGCGATGCTGGCAAGGGCTGCCGAGATCGACAGGAACATCAGAAGCGAGTCCGAGAAATCGAGATCGGCCGAGCGCTTGCGGATCGTCGCCACGCTCGCCTTCAGCATCCGCCGCCATGTGGCGACGATGAACATCACCGCGGCCACGTTCCAGCCAGCCAGAAGATTTCGCGCCGTCACCTCGCGCGTCGTCAGAAGCAGGAAGACCGCGAGGCCGACGAGCACCGCGATCACGAAGATCGCATGCTTGCGCAGCAACCGAAGAGGACGGCCGCTGCCGCCTGACGTAACCTCTGCCATCACATGCTCCGCCGCTGCGAGATCACCAACGATATCAGCTTGATACCGGCAAGAGCAATATCATCTCAGCCGGTCCAGCCACCATCGACCACGTGAATCTGGCCTGTCGTGAACCCGGCCTCGTCGCCGGCGAGATAGGTGACGAGTGCCGCGATCTCCTCAGCGGTGGCGATCCGGCCCATCGGCTGGCGGGCGATGAAGTCACTGAGCGCCTTTTCGTAATCGCCGGTGGCGCGCAGGCGCTCGTGCAGCGAGGGGCTGTCGACGGTGCCTGGGCAGATGGCGTTGGCGCGGATGCCCCTGGCGACGAAGTCGGACGCGATCGACTTGGTGAGCCCGATCACGGCGGCCTTCGACGCGCTATAGGCGAAGCGGTTCGGCACGCCCTTCACGCTGGATGCCACCGACGCCATGTTGACGATCGAGCCCTTGCCCTTGTCGAGCATCCCGGGAAGGAAGGTGCGGCAGGTCGTATACATCGCCTTGGCGTTGAGGTTGAAGGAGAAGTCCCAGTCCTTCTCCTCGCAATCGAGGATCGAGCCGGCATGCACGAAGCCGGCGCAATTGAAGAGCACGTCGATCGGCCCGATCTCCTCTGCGAAGGCGCGAACTGCGTTCCCGTCGAGCACGTCGAGAACCGTGGTCGTCGCGCCCGCGAGCGTCGACAGCGACGCCTGGTTGATGTCGGTGGCGTAGACATGGGCGCCAAGCGAAATGAACCGCTCCGCGCTGGCGCGTCCGATCCCCTGACCGGCCGCCGTGACGACGACCTTCTTGCCTTCCAGACCGTGGCTCATAATTCCTCCCGTTATACGTGGCGCTTGCGGCGCATTCATTCATATGCAAACATTATATTCATTATGTCGTCAATCACATTGTCCGACGCCGGATGCTGACACGGGTGGGAGGCCCGCGTCATCAATCGATGAGTTCCGGCAAAAGACGAGAGGACGGCAAGAAAGCCTGCATGAAGGGGGAGGAACCGCATGCTCTTCGATACACATCTGCACGTCATCGACCGCAATCGCCTGCACTATCCCTGGCTCCCCGACGTGCCGGATCTCGACCGCGACAGCCTCTACGAGCACTACGCCCGCGACGCACTTCGCTGCGGCATCACCAATGTGTTGCACATGGAAGTCGATGTGTCAGGTGATGCGATCGAGCAGGAAACGGCCTTCATCAAGGAGATCGCCGAAAGACCCAAAAGCCTCGTGCGCGGCGCCATCGCCGCCTGCCGTCCGGAGGAAGAGGGCTTTGCCGTCTATCTCGAACGCTGCCTCGCCGACCTCTTCATCAAGGGCTTCCGCCGCGTGCTGCATGTGGCCCCCGACGACACCTCCGAGCGGCCGCTGTTTCGCGAGAACGTCGCGCGGCTGGCTGATACCCGGCTAACCTTCGATCTCTGTGTCTTCCCGCATCAGTTCGAACGCATTCTCGATCTTGTCGACCTCAACCCGGATGTCCGCTTCATCCTCGACCACTGCGCCAATCCGCCGATCAAGTCAGGCATGAGCGCCGTCTGGCATCGCGGCATCACCGAATTCTCCCGCCGCCCCAACGTCACCGCCAAGATCTCAGGCGTCATCGCCTATGGCGATCTGGAGGCCTGGTCGGTCGCAAGCCTTCGCCCCTATGTCGAGCACACGATCGAGAGCTTCGGCTGGGATCGCGTCGTCTGGGGCAGCGACTGGCCCGTCTGCACGCTCGGCGGCGGGTTGACGCCCTGGGTGGCGGCCACGCACGCGCTGACATCCGGCTGCAGCGCCGAGGAGCGCGACAAGCTTTATCAGGGGAATGCGAAGCGGATCTGGGCGATCGACTGAACGCGGTTCGATATCCCCCCACAACGCAAAAAGGGCGGCGCCACCGGCACCGCCCTTTCCTCATTCAAGTACCCGCAAAAACCTTAAGCGGCTGCGAGCTGCAGTTCCTTGGTGACCATGGCGCGCAGCGTGCCGAGGTCCTTGGCGAAGGCGCGGATGCCTTCGGCGAGCTTTTCGGTCGCCATGGCGTCTTCGTTCATCATCCAGCGGAAGGTCTTTTCGTCGACGGCGATCTTGGAGATCGGCTTGGCGCCCTCGGGCGACAGCTTGCGCTCAAGCTTGCCCTGGTCGTTGGAGAGTTCGTCGAGCAGGTTCGGCGCGATCGTCAGGCGGTCGCAACCGGCCAGTGCTTCGATCTCGCCGGCGCTGCGGAACGAGGCGCCCATGACGATCGTCTTGATGTCGTTGGCCTTGTAGTAGTTGTAGATCTCGCGAACGGAGAGTACGCCCGGATCTTCCTCAGGCGTGAAGTCCTTGCCCGTGGACTTCTTGTACCAGTCGAGGATACGGCCGACGAACGGCGAGATGAGGAACGCCTTGGCGTCGGCGCAAGCGATCGCCTGGGCCTGCGAGAAGAGGAGCGTCAGGTTGCAGTCGATGCCTTCCTTCTGCAGGATTTCGGCGGCGCGAATGCCTTCCCAGGTGGAAGCGAGCTTGATCAGGATGCGATCCTTCTCGATGCCGCGTTCCTTGTAGCCGGCGATGATGCCGTGAGCCTTTTCAACCGACGCCTTGGTGTCGAAAGAGAGGTCGGCGTCGACTTCGGTCGAGACGCGGCCGGGAACGAGCTTGGAGAGTGCTGCACCGACGGAAACGGCGAGACGGTCGGCAACGGCCGAAGCAACGGCTTCGGAATTGCCGCCCTGCTTCTTGCCCCAGGAAACGGCTTCCTTGATCGCATCGGCGAACATCGGCGTGCCGAGTGCCTTCAAAACGATGCTCGGGTTGGTCGTGCAATCGACTGGCTTCAGGCGGGCAACGGCTTCGATGTCACCGGTGTCGGCGACGACGGTGGTGATCTCGCGGAGTTGGTCAAGCTTGGATGTCATGGTCGCGTGTCCTTTTGACTTGAGCTGCGAGCCGGAGCACTTGAGGCCCGGCGAATGAGGTAATCTACGGATTGCCCGTACTGTCTTTGAAGTCGCTATCTGTGAAATCGTGCCCGCGCGTTTGGCTTACATCATAAACGTCGGCGAGTACCCCATCGTTCCCGTCTCGGGCTGCCGCAACGAAGACGTCCAAGGGCAATCTAGCCCCGGCGCAAGACCGCTGCGATTTGCCATATGCCCGCACAGTGCCTCCTACAATGGACGGAACGACCAGTTACCAAGACTATCGCTATTCCAGGGCCATAATGTCAAGGACATTTGTGCATTTCAATTGACATAAGTGTCACACCGGTCATTATCGCGGCGACAAACCATGCCCTGTCTTGAGCAGGATCTAGGGCGCCTTTGCTTTTGGAGGAGATGTGGTCAAGCTAAAACGCGGCACGCACACCGCCTATTCGGAAGCCTCCTCGCTCAGACTGCGCGCTGCCTGGCTCTATTATAACCAGGGATTGACGCAAAAAGATGTCGCCGAGCAGCTCGGCATCAGCCGCACGACCGTCATCCGGCTGCTCGACGAGGCGATGAAGCGCAGCGAGGTGCAGATCTGGATCAACGATTCGATCGGCGATTGCGTCGAGCTGTCGGTGAAGCTGGAGCGCGCCTACGGCCTGGACGAGGCGATCGTCGTGCCCGCTCCCGTCACCGCCGATCCGAATGCGCTGGCCAAGAGCGTCGGCCTGGCGCTCGGCCAGTTTCTCTCAGAAGCCATTCCCGACAATTACACCATCGGCGTCGGCTGGGGCCGCACCATGACTGCCTCGCTGTCGAGCTTCCGCCCGCCGCGCCGCGACAATTGCAAGGTCGTCTCGCTCCTCGGCGGCATCGTCGCCGTCCACCAGACCAACCCGATCGACTACACCTGGCGGCTCGCAAGCCAGCTCGGCGCCGAGTGCTATATGTTCCTCGCGCCGTTGCTGGTCGATTCCACCGAGACCAAGCGCAACCTCATCGAAAAGTGCGGCCTCGACACCATCTATCGGCTCGCCGAAACGCTTGATCTCGCCATCGTCAGCTGCGGCGATATCGGCCCGCATTCGACCTCGCTGTCGGAGGGGTGGATCTCCAAGGGCGAATTGCAGGAGCTGATCGATGCCGGCTGCGTCTGCGACACCATGTTCAATTTCCTCGACAAGGACGGCAACACCGTCGATCATTCGATCAACAGCCGGGTCATGTCCGTCGATCTCGATACGCTGAAGAAGGCCAAGCACATCGTGCTCTCTTCCGGCGGTGCCCACCGGGCGATTGCCATCAGCGCCACCATCAAGCGCATCGGCTGCAACACGCTGATCACAGACGAAAGCGCCGCCCGCGCCCTGATCGAGCTCGCCGAAGCCGCCTGACGCATCGGGCGCATCGGCGACACATATCGCATCATCCAGACGCCGGTCATTTGCGTAAATGCTGCATGACCAAAGCCGCAGACAACGCTTCCACCGACCACGCGGAAAGCCCAACCGGCAGATTTGTCCTGGCCGGCCTCTACATGATCGCCGGCTGCGCGCACCTGCTCTTCCCAGCCGCGTTCCTGTCGATCACTCCGGATTGGGTTCCCTTCCCAGCTGCGGTGATCGCGTTCACCGGCCTGTGCGAAATTGCCGGCGCGATCGGCCTGACGACTGAACGGTTGCGCCGCTCGGCCGGCATCTGTCTGGCGCTTTATGCCGTCTGTGTTTTCCCGGCCAACATCAAGCACGCCATCGACGATCTCGGCTCGACCACGGCCGTCTTGGGCTGGTGGTATCATCTGCCGCGCCTCGCCCTGCAGCCGGTCATCGTCTGGTGGGCGCTGCTTGCCGGCAAGGTGACGCGCTGGCCATTGCCGGCATCGCACTGATATCGGTCCAGCGGGCGGAACTGAAACGCTCGACATGGCGTGATTGGCCGGCGCATGATCGTTCTGCGTCAAACCGCCACGTCGTACGCGCCAGGCCATTTGATAATAGCCAAGGGAAGAACTGGCCGTGGGGGCACAGTCAGGAGGCAAGATTTGTCGAAGCGTAGCTTTTCGTTTCCCGTAGCCGACGTCCGGGCCCGCGCGCTCGGCGAAATCCATTCGCGCCCCTATACCCTCATCCCCATCTCCCGCGTCATCTTCCAGGTGGCCTTCCTGACCGAAGCCAACTTCGTCGCCGACCAGGCGATCCTGAAGGCGCTCTCGCTCGCCCAGGGTGTTCCGGCGCCCGCCGCCGACACCAGCCATCACACGATGAGCTGGGGCAGTGGCACGCTGCGCTGGGAGCGCCACACGGAATTCTCGACCTACTTCTGGGACACGCCGGCGCCGGCGGAATTCGGCGCCGAGATCCCGGTCAATCCCTTCGGCGCCAGCTTTGCTGCACCCGGCCCCTTCATCTCCGGCGTGCGTATCGAGATCCGCCCCGATAGCGAGGATGTCGCCGACGTCATCGCCAATTTCGACCCGACCAGCCTCTGCCAGAGCATGGTGGCCGACAGCCAGGCGACTGTCATTACCGACTTCCGCCAGGACGGCGACGGGCTGACCAAGTTCCTGGTGCTCGACCACGGCATGACGGATGGCGCCCGTGGCATGCTCGCCCAACGCCTGCTCGACATCGAGACCTATAGAACGCTGGCGATGATGGGCCTGCCGCTGGCGCAGACGCTGTCGCCCGAGATCCGCCAGATCGAGACGAGCTTCACCGCCATCACGCAGGGCATGAAGCAGCATGCGCGCGCCGAAGCCGACGCCACGCTGTCGGAGATCACCCGCCTCGCCGCCGAGCTCGAGGCCAATGCTGCCCTTAGCCTCTACCGCTTCGGCGCCAGCCGCGCCTACTACAACATCGTGCTCGAGCGCGTCGCCATGCTGGCCGAGAAAGCGCTCCCCGGCAACGAGACGCTCGGCGCCTTCCTGCAGCGTCGGCTGGCGCCCGCCATGCGCACCTGCCAGTCGGTCGAGGAGCGACAGGCGGACTTGTCGCGCAAGCTCGCCCGCGCAACGGCCCTTCTGCGCAGCTGGATCGATGTCGAATTGGAAAAGTTCAACACCGAGATCCTGGCCTCGATGGACAAGCGCGCGCACCTGCAACTGCGCCTGCAGCAGACGGTCGAAGGCCTGTCGGTCGCCGCCATCTCCTATTACGTCATCGGCCTTGTCGGCTATCTCGCCAAGCTTCTGCATGGCGTCGGCCTCGAGATCGCGCCGGAGACGCTGACCGGCGCCGCCGTGCCCTTCGTCGTCCTCGGCGTCTGGCTCACCGTGCGCCGCATTCGCAGCAAGCATAGCGACGACCACGTCAAAGAGGCCAACCGCCCCGACGCGCTGAGCTGATCCGAAAGGCCGGCAGCACGCTCACCTGCCGATCTCTTTCCGCACGCATCTCTGCGTCCGGCCGAAGCGTCATATATCCTTCATGACACGCTGCTTATTTGGCGCCATGAGTGGCCTTGCCGTGCGTGCTTTCATGATATCGTCATGCGGCGCAAAGCTAGGCAGCTCCACAAGCGTCCGAAGCGACAAATCTGAACAGGGATCGAGATGACCACCATGAGAGGCACGCCTTCAACCGACTGGCTCGAGGCCGAACTGGCCGATACGCTGGATGAAGACTATGAACTCGAGCTCTCCGAGCCGGCGCTGTCCGAGGAAATCCGCAAGATCTACCGCAAGGCGCATCCGCCATCGATGCCGCGCATCGAGTATTTCCGTTCGCTGATCGCGCTGCAGTCCGAGCTGATCCGCCTGCAGGATTGGGTCACCTATCACAAGGAAAAGGTGGTCGTGATCTTCGAAGGTCGCGATTCCGCCGGCAAGGGTGGCGTCATCAAGCGCATCACCCAGCGCCTCAACCCGCGTGTCGCCCGCGTCGTGGCGCTTCCGGCACCATCGGACCGCGAGAAGTCGCAGTGGTACTTCCAGCGCTACGTGCCGCATCTGCCTGCTGGCGGCGAGATCGTGCTCTTCGACCGCTCCTGGTACAACCGCTCCGGCGTCGAACGCGTCATGGGCTTTGCCGACGAGGATCAGGTCGAGCAGTTCTTCAACGACGTGCCCGAATTCGAACGCATGCTGGTCCGTTCCGGCATCCGCCTCGTCAAATACTGGTTCTCGATCACCGACGAGGAACAGCAGCTGCGCTTCCTCGTGCGCATCCACGATCCGCTGAAGCAGTGGAAGCTGTCGCCGATGGACCTGCAGTCGCGCATCCGCTGGGAGGCCTACACCAAGGCCAAGGAAGAAACCTTCGCCCGCACCAACATCCCGGAAGCCCCGTGGCACATCGTCGAAGGCAACGACAAGAAGCGCGCGCGCCTGAACTGCATCGACCATCTGCTGTCGCAGTTCCCCTACGAGGACGTGCCGCACGAGGAGATCGCCCTGCCGGAGCGCGTCTTCAACCCGGATTACGAGCGCAAGGTCCTGCCGCCGGAGTTGTACGTTCCGTCGAAGTATTGATTGGAGGCGCGTGATGTAGAGACGTCGGCGGGTGAGGCTCTCATCCGCCGGCTCCATCACAGGCAGCCCATCTAGGCGCGTGCCCGCGCCTTCTGCCCAGCATCGCGGATCAGATCGAAGACCGCCTTGGGCTTGGCTATGCCGAGCAGCTGTGGTGTCGGATCGAGTGATGGCATCCAGACCGCCATCGACCGATTGCCGAAAAAAGAGACAGACGGCCCGAAGCGGATATCACCCTTTGTGTTGCCGTCACCAACCAGATTGAGTTCCGGCAGACGATCCAACTCGAGCGACGTGAAGCGCGCAAAAGGGGAAGACCGCAAAATGAGTACCCGCTGATCGGTCACGGCATAGACGGTGCGGCCACGCAGCCAGGCATCGACAACAAAGCGGCCAACGGCGAAGAAAATCCCGATGCCGACGAACATCGCACCCCAGAGATAAAAGAACACCGGCGCACCCGTCCGCGTAACCATGACAAGCCAGAAGACAGCGAAAGCGAGCCACACGGCGCTAAACGGGATCATCAGCGCATCACGGCTGGTAAACATCAGCCCTTGCGCCGGCACGCCGCGCCATAGCACCTGCTCGCCACGGACCAACCTGGAATTCAAGTCATCAGCAGTCATGCGCCGCTCCCAAACACGTTCCATCGCCAGGACAATAGAGCGCCAGAATTAACGTTCGACTACAGACAGACTACCATTGCGCGCATTTTTCCACCAAACAATCGACCCTTCCGATCAAGCGTGCGCCGACTCCCACCCCAGCATCGCCCGCTTGCGCGTCAGCCCCCAGTGATACCCCGTCAACGCCCCGCTCTTGCCGAGCGCCCGGTGACACGGCACCACGAAGGAGATCGGATTGGCGCCCACCGCAGCCCCCACCGCCCGCATCGCCGTCGGGCGGCCGATGTCGCTGGCGATGTCGCTATAAGTGACGGCCTTGCCGAAGGGGATCTTGAGCAAGCTCTCCCAGACCTGAACCTGGAAATCGGTGCCAATAAGCACCACACGCAGTGGCTGCTCGGACGTCCAGCGTCCCGGCTCGAAGATGCGTGCCGCGTAAGGAGCCGTCGCCTCGCGATCCTCGACATAGTCGGCGTTCGGCCACCGACAGGTCATGTCCTTGAGGCAGGCCGCTTCGCCGCCGATATCGGCGAAGGCAAGGCCGGCCAGACCACGGTCGGTCGCCATGACCAGCGCAATGCCGAAGGGTGACGTGTGAAAGCCGTAGCGGATCGTCAGACCACCGCCGCGCGCCTTCCATTCGCCGGGAGACATCGCCTCGTGCGTGACGAACAGATCGTGCAGTCGCCCGGGGCCGGAGAGACCAACCTCGAAGGAGGTCTCCAGCAAGGGCAGCTCCTCCTTGCGCAGCAGCCGTTTGGCATGATCGAGCGTGACCGCCTGCAGGAAGGCCTTTGGCGAAAGCCCGGCCCAGCGGGTGAAGGTCTTCTGCAGCTGCGTCGGCGATTGATTGAGGCGCATGGCGATCGCTTCCAGCGACGGCTGCTCACGGTAATCCTCGGTGATCAGCTCGATCACCTGGCGGACGGTCTCGTAGTCGGGACCATCGGGCGTGATGTCTTGGTTCAGCTTGGCTACCATGTTCATGATCTTTCTCCTTGTCACAAGGAGATAGTCAAGCGGCATCGTTGAAGCCACCCGATTCTTGCGCTTGAATTAGATGATTATCAGATGCGCTGCTTGACCGTCGCCAGCGCCCGCTTGAACGCCTTGGCGAAGCTTTCGCGATCGTCGGGGTTGAGAAAGCCGCCGATATCCGTCGCCCGCCCCTGTCCATAAATATGCATGGAGAGGATGCCGATCTCGTCGTGGCGGCGCACCGAAAAGCGCGTCCAGAACGGGTTGAAGTGATGCTCGACCGTGCGCCCCGAAGGCGCGATCTTTCGCACGGCGATATCGGTGCGCGAGACGGTCACCATCTCGCGCGCCCTGGCCGAGCGATAGTTCAGCCGGAAGGCGCCGTAGAGGAGCAGGAAATCGAGCCCGAAGAAGAAGCCGATCGGCCACGCGCCGGTGGCGATGAAGAACAGACCATACAGCAGGCAAACGCCACCCGACAGCAGCAGGAGCACCCTGAACCCCTTGCGGCCGAGCGACCGGTGGGGAAAGAGCTCGGCTGAAAACACGGGCTGGTCCAAAACCGCCTGCTGACCAGCGCTGTCGGCGTTGCTTTCCATCATGGCTGCCGAGTATAGATTGTCCATGTCCAGTCCGAAACTCAAATCCTCCGCCACATCGTCGCAGCCCGAAAAACCCGTCGTTCGCCGCAAGAAGAAGGCGAACGTCCGCTCCGTCTATAGCGAGGCCGAGCGCGAGGAGATGTTCCGTCGCTTCTCCGTGCAGCGGCCGGAGCCGAAGGGCGAGCTGGAGCACTCCAACCCGTTCACGCTTGTCGTCGCCGTGGCGCTCTCGGCGCAGGCGACCGATGCCGGCGTCAACAAGGCGACGCGAGCGCTCTTCAAGGTCGCCGATACCCCGCAGAAGATGCTGGATCTCGGCGAGGAGAAGGTGCGCGACTACATCAAGACGATCGGGCTCTATCGCAACAAGGCAAAGAACGTGATCGCCCTGTCGCGCATGCTGGTCGATGTCTTCGGCGGCGTGGTGCCTCAGACGCGCGACGAGCTGGTGATGCTCCCAGGCGTCGGCCGCAAGACCGCCAATGTCGTGCTCTCCATGGCCTTCGGCCAGGCGACCATGGCAGTCGACACGCATATCTTCCGGATCGCCAACCGCATCAAGCTGGCGCCGGGCAAGACGCCCGACGAGGTAGAGGAGCGGCTGATGAAGGTGGTGCCCAAGCACTATCTCTACCACGCCCATCACTGGCTCATCTTGCACGGCCGCTACACCTGCAAGGCCCGCCGCGCCGAATGCGAGCACTGCGTCATCGCCGATCTCTGTCGCTCGCCCGAAAAGAGCTGCGACATCCCGGCGCCGCTGGTCGAGCTGCCGCCGCAGTTGATCGGCGAAGCGGTCGACTAAGGACTAGACCCGAACGCCGAGTTCCTTGCGCGAGAGCAGCTTGTGCAGATGCACCATCATGCCCGCGGCAAACAGCGGCGTCAGCAGGTTGACGATCGGGATGGCCAGGAAAGCGGTGATCACGAGGCCGGCGAGAAACACCGTCGGCGCATGTTTCTGGCGGAAGAGCCGCGCCTCGGCCGGTCGGCGGAAGCGCATGGCGGCGAACTCGAAGAATTCCCGACCGAGCAGATAGCCGTTGACGAGGAAGAAGGCGACGAGGTTGACGCCAGGGATGAACAGCAAAAACAGCGCCACGATATTGCCGACGATGACGACGCCGAGGAACTTGATCGAGCTCAGCATCGCCGGGCCCAGCGGCATGGCGGTGCCGGGCACGTCTTCGGGATAATCGCGCTTCTCCACCACGTCGGCGACATCGTCGAGAAACAATCCGGCGATCAATGCCGTCACCGGCGACAGCAGAAGTGCCAACCCCAACGCCAGCCCGATCCCCGCCATGATGGCGAAGACGAAGCCCAGCCAGCCAGCCCAATCGGGCATCGCAGGAAAGAAGCTGGCGACCCAGGGAAAAACGAAAGCCATGAAGGCGCTGCGCAGCGCAAGCCACAGGCCGATCAGCGCGAGCACGGTCAGCCCGAGCACTTTCCAGAACACCAACCGCGTTTCCGGGGCGAAAAGATTGGTGATGGAAAGGCGCGCCGCTTCGAGGATCATGGTGACGTCTCCGGTTGTGGCGATGATGTAGGAATCTGATCTTTGAACGGCAAGGCTGAAATTATTTCGCCGGATTGAGGGAATTGTTGTTCGAAAGCCTTTCATAATATATATTTAAATCAGCATCTAAGATTACTTGCAGGGCGCTCCGAATATTTGCGGACGCAAGGATTTGTTTCAAGCAGACAGGAAACATCACCCAAAATCGGGACAGCTGCCGTGGAAGACTTTGTTCAGAAGCTCCGCCAATACGCGAAATCCGGCACGCCCGCCGAACGTCGCATCGCGAAATATTTCACCGAACACTTGAGTGATCTTCCGTTCGAAACGGCAGCCTCGGTGGCCGACCGGCTGGACCTGAGCCCGATGACCGTCGGCCGCTTCCTTAGGGCGCTGGGCTATCAGGGGTTAGACAGCGTCAAGGTGCAGATCCGCGACGTCGCCGGGGTCTCGGCCACGCAGATGCAGGCCTCGATGTCGGAGCTGCAGGTCGATGCCGCCGACGGAAAGCCGCTCGCCGTGCTGGTTGCCGAGCAGATCCAGGCGCTCCACCACATCTATCACCTCACCGGACAGCAACACTGGAGCGACGCGGTGGCGATGATCCGCGCGGCAAGCGAAGTGTTCATCGCCACCCATGTCTCGCAGGCAAGTTTCGCCACGCATTTCAGCCAACGCCTGACGCAAGCGCGCGATGGCGTGCATGCGCTCGACGGCAGCGGAAACCGCTTTGCCGAACTCTTCGCGCGCGTCAGCGGCGAAGGTGCGCTGCTTGTGATCATCGACAGCCAGCGTTTCAAGAAGGCTCGTTTGCTGGCTCGCATCGCCCGGCGCTACGGATACAAGGTCGTGCTCATCAGCGCCCAGAGCGCCAACTGGGTGCTAGACCAGGCCAATCTCATCCTGCCGCTTCCCCCGACCCGGCCGGGAGAACAGGACAACCTGCCGCCGGTGATCGCGCTTCTCGACTGTCTGTCCTCGGCGGTCGTCAGCGCTGTCGGTGACGAGGCCGTCGCACGTGCTAGCCGCATGACCGAATTCAGCGTCATGCTCGGCGAAGAGCCCAACCGGTAGCGATCCGAAAGCTATTCCATCGCCTCGAGCTCGGCGCGATGGCGATACATGGCGAGCAGCCGGCGGTAATCCCGGTCATAAAGCGCGCGCTTGCTCTCATCGGGCACATGCACGTCGCCGCCGGGATACATAGCCGAACCCGCAGTGGCGAGATCAGCATGCAGGCCGCAGGCGACGGAGGCCGCCATCGCGGTGCCGAGAAGCACCGCCTCGTTCATCTTCGGCACCACGACCTTGCAGCCGGTCGCATCCGAATAAAGCTCCATCAGCACAGGGTTCTTCACATGCCCGCCGGCCACATGCAGCGTGTCGGGCGCGTAGCCATATTCTTTCATGCGCTCGAGGATATGGCGGATGCCGAGCGCGATCGCCACGGCGGTGCGCCAGTAGAGCGCGCAGAGCCCGTCGAACGATGTGTCGAGCGTCAGCCCGCTGACCGTACCGACCGCGTGCGGGTCGGCAAGCGGCGAGCGGTTGCCGTGGAAATCGGGCAACACGAAAATCCGGGCGCCGAAGGCATCGCCCTCTTCCGAGCGCAGCTGCGATATCCGCGACACGATCTTCTGGTGCAACGCCGCCGTCGGCTCGCCGCCGGCCGCATGCATCCGGACGACATGGTCGAGCAGAGCCCCCGTCGCCGACTGCCCGGCCTCGACAAGCCAGGTACCGGGAAACACGGCTTCGTAATAGGGGCCCCACATGCCGTGGCTCGGGCGCCGCTTGCGCGAAAACGAGACGATGCAGCTCGATGTGCCGGCGATCAGCGCCAGCTGCCGTTCCAGCCGTTCCGGATCATGCGCGTCGCCGCCGAGCGTTCCGAGCGCGCCGGCATAGGCGTCGATCATGCCGGAGGAGACGTGACAGGCCGTGGTGAGCCCCAGCGCCGAAGCCGCCTCCTTCGTCAGCGTGCCGACGCTGCCGCCGACGGCAATGGTATCGTCAGGCAGCCGCCCGCGCGCCTGCAGGTCGTCGAGGCCGATCTGCTCGAGAAAGTCCTTGCGCCAGCCATCCTTGAGGTGAGCGAGATAGTTCCACTTGGACGTCAGCGTGCAGCGCGACCGCGCAAGCGAGCCGGTGGATTTCCAGGTCATGAAATCGGCGAGGTCGAAGAGATAGCCGGTGTTCGCCCATGTGCCGGGCAGCTTCTTCTTCAGCCACATCAGCTTCGGCATTTCCATCTCGGGCGACATGAAATGCCCGGAATGCTCCAGCACCTCGTGGCCGGTGGCCGTGCAGAAATCCGCTTCCTTCAGCGCCCGGTGATCGAGCCAGACGATCGTGTCGAAACGACGCTCGCCGCCGGTCGACACGCTGATCTGCCCACCATCGATATCCCGGACCACAAGCGAACAGGTGCCGTCGAAACCGATCGCGCCGACGCTCTCGGGTGCGGCCCCCGATTGCTCCATCGCGCGGCGCACGGCGATGCACACCGCCGACCATATATCCTCGGAATCGTGCTCGGCGTGGTTTTCGCGGGGCCGGTTCATGATGATCGGATGATCGGCCTTGCCCAGCAGCTGGCCGCGCGCATCGAAGACGCCGGCGCGTGCGCTGCCCGTGCCGATATCAACAGCAACCACATGCTGAGGCATTAAAGGTCGTTCCCGTCCCGCTGATGTTTTTTGATAAGGTGGATCAAATCCGGCATGACGTCAAACGTAGCGTCGGGGGAAAGGCGGTCAAGCTCGTCGCGATAACCGGCGAAATTGGCATGCGAGCCGCCGGTGAAGGCAAAGACGGTCATGCCGGCCGCCTTGGCAGCCTCGATGCCGGCGGGGCTGTCCTCGATCACCACGCAGTTGACGGGATCGACCTGCATCTGGCTTGCCGCATGCAGAAAGAGATCCGGCGCTGGTTTGCCGTTCTTGACCATCGAGGCGCTGAAGATATTGGGCAACCGGTCGATCAGCCCGGTAACGGTGAGCGACAGACGGATGCGTTCCACCTGGCTCGACGAGGCGACGCAGCAGGGAATATCGAGCGCATCGATCGTATCCGCGATGCCTGCGATCGGCTTCAGCTCGGTGCGGAAGCGCGCGTAGAGATCGGTGCGGATCTGCTCGAGGAAGGCTTCGCCGGGATGGACATTATATTCCGTCTTCATCGTCTCGATCACGGTCGCGAGGCTGCGTCCGAGAAAGCGGCCATACACCTCGTCCTCGGTGATCGGCACGTTGAGATCGTTCATGGCCTTGACGAGAACGGTGACGGAGATCGGCTCGCTGTCGACGAGAACGCCGTCGCAGTCGAAGATCACAAGCCGTGTTTCAGCATCAGCCATGACACATCCAATCAGGGTTCAAGACATTATAGGCAGAGTTGGGTGGATAGCGGCGGGGAGCGCCCGCCGCCTGATGCTTATGCCGCGAGCTTGTTGTCGAGGTAAAGCTGCAGCGTCTCGCGCGTGCCCTTTTCCCACAGCGTCTTCAGCGCATGCGCGAAGCGCTTGCGGAAGAGCTCGGACTTGGCGACTTCGCCGAAGATGTCGTCAAAGGCGAGAAACGCCATCGGGTCGTCCTTGGCCTTGATCGCGGCGGCATGCAGCCGGTCGGCGCTGGCATCGTTGAAGACGATATCCTGGCCGGTGTCGGTCTTGCCGGCGAAGTAGCGGCACCAGAGTGCCGAAACCAGCGACAGGCCGATCACGTCGCGACCTTGGTTCAGGTTGTCGAGCGTCGAGGGCAGGATGAATTTCGGCTGGCGGTTGGAGCCGTCCTGCGCCAGGCGCGGGATGGTGTCGGCGATCTTCGGGTTGAGCAGGCGGTGCTCGATCAGCGCGAAATAGTCCGTCAGCGAGGTGTTCGGAACCGGCGGCACGATCGGAATGATCTCGTCCTTCTCGAGCTTGGCGAGGAAGGCGCGGATCAGCGGGTCTTCCATCGAGTCGTGCACGAAATGGATGTCCATCAGCGCCGCCGGATAGGCGATCGCCGCATGGCCGCCGTTGAGGATGCGGATCTTCATATGCTCGTAGGGCGTGACATCGGGCACGAAGGTGACACCGACATTCTCCAGCGCCGGGCGGCCGGCGGTGAACTTGTCTTCCAGCACCCACTGCTTGAACTCTTCGCAATAGACCGGCCAGTTGTCCTCGATATCGAAGACGTCCTTCAGCAGGTCGATCTCGCGCTGGCCGGTGGCCGGCGTGATGCGGTCGACCATGGCGTTCGGGAAGGCGACATTGGCCTTGATCCACTCCGCGAAGGCGGGATCCGACAACGCCGCGGTGCCGACAACCGCATTGCGAGTGACGACGCCATTGTGCGGAATGTTGTCGCAGGACATGACGGTGAACGGCACGAGGCCGCTGTCCTTGCGCGCCTTGAGACCGGCGACGATCAGGCCGAAGACGGTCTTCGGATCGGCGGGGTTCTTGCCGTCGGCTGATATTGCCGGATGATCAGGATTGAACTTGCCCGAGGCGTCGATGAAGTAGCCACCCTCGGTGATCGTCATCGAGACGATGCGGATCTCGGGGTCGGCGAGCTTGGCGATGATGGTCTTGGCGTCGCCGACCGGCAGGATGTCGATCATCGGCGCGGTGACACGCGCCGAGGTCTTGTTGTTGTCCTGCTCGACCACTGTCGTCAGGAAATCCTGGGCGGCGAGCTTGTCGCGCATGGCGGCATCGGACGGCAGGATGCCGGCGCCGATGATCGCCCAGTCGTGCGCCTCGCCCTTGTTGAACAGATCGTCGAGATAGATTGCCTGGTGGGCGCGGTGGAAGTTGCCGACGCCGAAGTGCACGATGCCCGCCTTCAGCGACGCCCGCTCATAGGCCGGTACGGCGGCTGTCTTTGCCGCGTCGGAAAGCGTTGCCAGCGATAGTTTGCACGTCATGTCTCAGTCCTCTTGAAGGTCTTCAGAGTCTAACGACCCCGGTACTGGCGCGCCGGGCACCTCGTCCGGCACGCGCGCTCTTCCCCACCCCGGATGCCTCGCTTAAATAGCGAGGCCTTGCTCGTTGAACCTGTGAATGCGGGCCTTGTCTGCGGTCAGGTAAACGGTGTCGCCGGCCTTGGCCGGGAAGCTGCCGTCGCCGCGCGCGGTCATCTGGCCGATGCCCTCGACGTTGACATGCAGGAAGGTGTCGGAGCCGAGATGTTCGGCGACCACGACCTTGCCCTTCCACTCGCCGCTCTCCATTGAAAGCTGGATATGTTCGGGGCGCACGCCGAGCGTCTGCGAGCCCTGCGGCACGAAGTTCATCTTCGGCGAGCCGATGAAGCCGGCGACGAAGAGGTTGCGCGGCTTGGAGTAGAGCTCCATCGGCGAGCCGACCTGCTCGATGTTGCCGCGGTTCAGCACCACGATCTTGTCGGCCATGGTCATGGCTTCGACCTGATCGTGGGTGACGTAGATCATCGTCGTCTTCAGCTGCTGGTGCAGCTCGCTGATCTCGAGGCGCATGTTGACGCGCAACGCGGCATCGAGGTTCGACAGCGGTTCGTCGAACAGGAAGGCCGAGGGCTGGCGCACGATGGCGCGGCCGATCGCGACACGCTGGCGCTGGCCGCCCGAGAGCGCGCGCGGCTTGCGGTCGAGATAGTCGGTAAGGTTGAGGACGCGGGCCGCGTCCGCCACCTTCTTGTCGATCTCGGGCTTCGCCATGCCCGCCATCTTCAGCGGGAAGGCGATGTTGCTGCGCACGCTCATATGCGGATAGAGCGCGTAGGACTGGAACACCATGGCCAGCCGGCGTTCGGATGGCGCGCTCTCGGTGGCGTCCTTGCCGTCGATGACGATCTTGCCGCCGCTGACATCCTCAAGGCCTGCGATCAGACGCAGCAGCGTGGACTTGCCGCAGCCCGACGGGCCGACGAAGACGACGAACTCGCCGTCCTTGATCTCGAGATCGATCGAAGGGATGACCTTGGCTTCGCCGAAGACCTTCGAAACTTTCTGAAGGGTAATGCTGCCCATGTTTCTCTCCCTTGTTTCTTATTTCACCGCGCCGAACGTCAGGCCGCGGACGAGTTGTTTCTGGCTGAACCAGCCGAGGATCAGGATCGGGGCGATTGCCATGGTCGATGCTGCCGAAAGCTTGGCGTAGAAAAGTCCTTCCGGGCTGGAATAGGAAGCGATGAACGTCGTCAGCGGCGCAGCCTTGGAGGCCGTGAGGTTGAGCGTCCAGAAGGCTTCGTTCCAGGACAGGATGATGTTGAGAAGAAGCGTCGAGGCGATACCCGGCACCGCCATCGGCGTGAGCACGTAGATGATTTCCTTGCTGAGCGAGGCGCCATCCATGCGCGCCGCCTCAAGGATCTCGCCGGGGATTTCCTTGAAGTAGGTGTAGAGCATCCAGATGATGATCGGCAGGTTGATCAGCATCAGCACCACGACGAGGCCGATGCGGCTGTCGAGCAGGCCCGTGTTGCGGAACAGCAGATAGATCGGGATCAACGCGCCGACCGCCGGCATCATCTTGGTCGACAACATCCACATCAAGACGTCCTTGGTCCGCTTGGTCGGCGAGAACGCCATCGCCCAGGCGGACGGGACCGCGATGATCAGGCCGAGCAGCGTCGAGCCGAAGGAGATGATCACCGAGTTCAGGAAGTGGCTGAAGTAGTTCGATCGGCTCTGCACCTCCAGATAGTTCTCCGTCGTCCAGTGGAAGAACAGGAACTGCGGTGGCGATGCGATGGCGTCGGCTTCCGACTTGAAGCTTGTCAGAAAGGTCCAAAGGATCGGGAAGAAGAGCACGATGCCGATGGTCCAGGCGACCGCCGTGACGATCACCTTGCGCTGGGTTGTGATGCGTCTGGCCATCTCAAGTCTCCAGGTTCTTGCCGACGATGCGGACGAGGAAGATAGCAACGATATTGGCGAGGATGACCGCGATGATACCGCCCGCCGAAGCGCCGCCGATGTCGAACTGCAGGAGTGCCCTGTTATAGACGAGGTAGGTCAGGTTCGTGCTGCTCGTGCCGGGACCGCCATTGGTGGTGACGAGGATTTCGGCGAAGACCGACAGAAGGAAGATCGTCTCGATCAGGATGACGACGGTGATCGCGCGTGCCATGTGCGGCAGGATGATGTAGACGAACTGCGAGAAGAAGCCCGCGCCATCCATCTCGGCCGCTTCCTTCTGCTCTTCCGACAGCGACTGCAGCGCGGTCAAGAGGATCAGCGTGGCGAAGGGGAGCCACTGCCAGGCGACGATCAGGATGATCGAAAACAGCGGCATGTTGGCGAGCCAATCGACCGGCTGCGCGCCGAACAGGCGCCAGATATAGGCGAACAACCCGTTGACCGGGTTCATGAACATGTTCTTCCACACCAGCGCTGCAACGGTCGGCATGATGAAGAACGGCGCGATAACGAGAATGCGCACGATCCCCTGACCGAACATCGGCTGGTCGAGCAGAAGCGCCAGCGCGATACCGCCGACGATGGTGATGACGAGGACGCTCAAGACCAGCACGAGCGTATTGATCAACGCGTCGAAGAAGGCCGGGTCCGTCAGGAAGAATTCGTAATTGAGGAAGCCGAGGAAGCGATTGTCGCTCGGCATCAAGAGATTGTAGTCGATGAACGAGAAGTAGATCGTCATCACGAGCGGGACGATCATCCACGCGAAGAGCAGGAGCACCGAAGGTGCCATCATCATGCGCGCCGCGGAGCGGGTGTGTAACGTTGCCATGGTTCACCGTCTTTTCTGAAAGCGGATGGCTGCAAGGCCTTAGGGACAAAAAGGGCCGCCGATGCAGTTCGGGCAATTCGGCGGCCTAGGGGTGCGGCGTGCAGGCGCACGCCGCATGTCTCGGGAGGCTTACTTAGGGTAACCCGCCTTCGTCATTTCGCGGGTCGTCAGCTGCTGAGCGCTCTGCAGGGCTTGATCGACGGAGATCTGGCCGGCGACAGCTGCCGAGAACTGCTGGCCGACGGCCGTACCGATGCCCTGGAATTCAGGGATCGCGACAAACTGGCCACCGGTGTAAGGCACCGGCTTGACGGTCGGCTTCTGCGTGTCGGCTGCCTTCATCGCATCAAGCGTCTTGGCGGCGAACGGAGCGGCCTTCTGGTAGTCGGCGTTTTCGTAGAGCGAGGTGCGCGTGCCCGGAGGAACGTTTGCCCAGCCTTCCTTGCTTGCAACCAGATCGCCGTAAGCCTTGTCGGTCGCCCATGCGACGAACTTCTGCGCGGCTTCAGCCTTGGTTGATGTCGCGGGGATTGCGAGGTTCCACGACCACAGCCAGTTGCCGTGGTTCTTCATCTCGCCCTTGGTCGGGAACAGAGCGTAACCGACCTTGTCGGCAACCTTCGATTCCTTCGGGTTGGAGACGAACGAAGCGGCGACAGTCGCGTCGATCCACATGCCGCACTTGCCGGTCTGGAAGAGCGCCAGGTTTTCGTTGAAGCCGTTCGAGGATGCACCGGGAGGGCCGGCTTCCTTCATCAGGTTGACGTAGAAGCCAAGCGCTTCCTTCCACTCGGGGCTATCGAACTGGGGCTTCCAGTTTTCGTCGAACCAGCGACCGCCGAAGGAGTTGTCGAGCGCGGTGATGAACGCCATGTTCTCACCCCAGCCGGCCTTGCCGCGAAGGCACATGCCGTAGACTTCGCCGCTCTTGTCGGTGATCTTCTTCGCCGCATCGGCGATGAAGTCCCAGGTCGGCGCGTCGGGCATCTTCAGACCGGCCTTTTCGAAGAGGTCGGTGCGGTACATGATCATCGCGCTTTCGCCGTAGAACGGCACGGCGTAGAGCTTGTTGTCGACGGTCAGCGCGGCGCTGATCGCGGGCAGCAGGTCCTTGGCGTCATACTTTTCGCCGAGGTTGTCGAGCGGCAGAAGCCAGCCCTGCTTGGCCCAGATCGGCACTTCGTAGTTGCCGATCGTCAGAACGTCGTACTGGCCGCCCTTGGTCGCGATATCGGTCGTGACCTTCTGGCGCAGCACGTTTTCTTCGAGCGTTACCCACTCGAGATCAATGCCGGGGTTCTTTGCCTTGAAGTCATCCGTGAGCTTCTGCATGCGGACCATGTCGCCGTTGTTGACGGTCGCGATCGTCAGCGTTTCAGCCGAAGCCATGCCCGCGAACGCCAGGACGGAGCAGGCGCCGAGCAGAAAAGTTTTAAATGTCATGATCTTCCTCCCAGAAGATGTTAGCGAGCATTCGCTTTGCTCATGGGCAATTACTCAATGACAGACGACAAATGTCAAGCTCCAATCGTTGCTGCAGCCGCGAAACGATGAGTTAAATTGCTGATTTAAAAGAAAATAAATTTTTGCTCACTAAGTGAGCAAATACTCGGCGACCTCTTCATCGGTGATCAAACCGTTGATCTGATGACCGGTAACCGCCGCCTTGATCGCCTTCATCTTGCGCTTGCCCTTGCCTATCCCAATGACCACGGAGGTCTCGCGCGAGGGGATCGGAGCAGACGCGACGCGCTCATTGATCGGGTTGTCGAGCAGCTTGCCTTCGCTGTCGAAAATCCAACCGCAGATCTCGCCGACGGCGCCATTGTCCATCAACTCCATCATCTCGCCCTTCTCGAGGAAGCCGTCGACGCAAAGCGGCCCGTCGATGCCGAGCTCGCCGATACCGACGAAGGTCACGTCGGCCTGCGCGCTCATGTCGAGCGTCGAGCGCACCAGTTGCTGGGCATGCAATGTCTCGCGCTCCTCAGCTGATGTCACCAGAACCGGCAGCGGCATCGGAAAATGCCGCGCCTTGACGGCATCGGCCATGCTGAAGATGACGTTGTAATAGGCCGCCGATCCATCCGGCGCGATATTGCCGGTGAGCGAGACGATGCGATGATTGATGCACTCGATCGCCGGCAGCTGATCGACCGCGGCCTTCAGCGTTCGCCCGGTTCCGACGGCGAGCACGATCGGGTCGGCCTTCTTCAGCCAGCGCTCGATCTCGGCCGCCGCCGCCTCGGCGATGCCAACGGTCGCGGCACCCGCACCTGGATCGCTCGGCACGATATCCACCTGCCGCAGCCCGTATTTGTTGCGCACGGCGTTGGCGAGCTCCAGACAGGCGGCGATCGGGTGGTCGAGCCGCACCTTGATCAACCGCTCGGCCACGGCAAGCGACACCAGCCGCTGCGCCGATTGTCGCGAAATCCCCATGGACGAGGCGATCTCGTCCTGCGTGCGCCCGGCCACATAATAGAGCCAGCCGGCGCGCGCCGCGTCATCGAGACGACCAGAAGTTTCGGACTTTTTCACCATCGACTATCCATTGCGCGCGACTGCACCGGCTTTCGCCGGCAAAGCATGTGGTTGAAGCTATGTTCGCGCCAGATCAAAACAAAATTCGGGCAAATGTCGAGTGCATTGAGAAATTGCACAATCTATTTTAGCCTCAACGCAAGCAGTGGATGGCGCTCAGCCCCGCCATTGCAGCGCCATCTTTGCCCGCGAAGCCATGCTTGACCTGACATCGAACGGCACGCTAACTAAGCGCCAGAGGGAAAAATCGTGCGAATTCTGCTGGTTGAGGACGACAAGATGATTGGCGAGGCGGTGCGCGATCACGTCGCCGCGTCCTTTCACGCCGTCGATTGGGTGAAGAACCTCGCCGACGCGGAAGCCGCCACGGGGCCTGTCGAATATGGATTGGTGCTGCTCGACCTCAATCTTCCCGATGGCAGCGGCGTCGATTTCCTGCGCAAGCTGCGCAGCCGCGACATCCGCGCGCCCGTGATCATCCTCACCGCACGCGACCAGATCTCCGACCGCATCGAGGGATTGAACGCCGGCGCCGACGACTATCTCGTCAAGCCCTTCAACCTGGGCGAGCTGGAAGCCCGCATCATGGCGGTCGCCCGCCGCTACGACGCCAACCCGCATCCGGTGGTGCAGATCGGCGATATCGAAATCAACCGGCCGCAGCACAAGCTCTCCGTCGACGGTGTTTCCGTCATCCTCACAAGCCGCGAATGGGCGGTGCTCGACCTCCTGACCGCACGCCCCGGCGCGATCGTGTCCAAGGATCGCATCGAGGAGGCGCTGTACGCCTTCGGCTCGGAAATCGAGAGCAACACTGTCGAGGTCTATGTCAGCCGGCTGCGCAAGAAGATCGGCAAGGATCGCATCCGCACGGCCCGCGGCATCGGCTACACACTCGGATCACAATGAAGCGCGAACGCAGTATCACCCGCCCGCTCATCACCGCGCTGACGACCGTCATGGTCATCTTCTGGCTTATCGCCATTGGCCTCAGCATCCGCGTCATGCAGCATGAGTTCGACGAAATCTTCGACAGCGCCCAGCAGGAAACGACGGAGCGGCTGCTGGCGCTGATCCTCGACGACATGGACCAGCGCGGCATCGGCGACCCGCATGGCATCGCCATGCTGAACACCGCCGCCAACCGCGAGTATCTGACCTATCAGGTTCGTGATCCATCAGGAAAGGTGGTGTTGCGCTCCAATGACGCGCTTGCCGAACCCTTCCCCGCCCCGCTCGAAACAGGCTTCTTCGACAGCGCGACCGCGCGTATCTACACGGAAAAGACATCCGACGGCTCGCTCTTCCTGCAAGTCGCCGACCGCTTCAAGAACCGGCGCGAGGCCGTGCGCGAGAGCGCCGTCACGCTGCTCATTCCGCTGATCGCGCTGATCCCCGCCAGCATCTTTGCCATCTGGTTCATCGTCGGCCGCGCGCTGAAGCCGCTGGATACGCTGCGCCAGGATATCGGCACCAAGGACGGCGGCAATCTGGCGGAAGTGGAGAGCGCCGGTCTGCCGAAAGAGCTGAAGCCGATCGCCCGCTCCGTGAACCTGCTGCTCGGACGTCTGCGCTCCGCGCTTGAAGCCGAGCGTGAATTCACCGCCAACAGCGCCCACGAACTCAGAACCCCGATCGCCGGCGCGCTGGCGCAGACGCAGCGCCTTGCCGAGGAACTGCCCCCCGGCCCGGCCCGCACCCGCGCCAACCAGATCGAGAGCTCGCTGGTCAATCTCGGGCGCCTCGCCGAAAAGCTGCTGCAGCTCGCCCGCGCCGAGGCCGGCATCGGCGGCAGCGCCACGGCAACGGATCTTCGCCCGGTGCTCGACATGATCGTCACCGATTACGAACGCGACAGCCGCTCGCAGGGCCGCCTGCGCTACAGGGCCGCACCTGCGACAAAACTCGTCCGCAACGCCGACATGGACGCCTTCGGTATCATCCTGCGCAACCTCATCGAGAACGCCCTGGTTCACGGCGACCCGGAGCTATCGGTCGATGTCAGCCTTGATGAGAATGGCGTCGTCCGCGTCATCAATGGCGGACCGTTGGTAGCGGAAGCCGATATCGCGACGCTGAAGAAGCGTTTTCGTCGCGGCAATACCAGCGCGTCCGGATCCGGCCTTGGCCTGGCGATCGCCGAGCGCATCGTCTCTCAGATGGGCGGAACGCTCGACCTGATGTCCCCCGCCAGCGGTCAAAACTCAGGCTTCGAGGCCCGCATCACGCTGCCTGCCTGATCAGCGTTTGGGCTTGCAAATCGCACCGAACGGTGCGAGCAGATTCTAACCGTTTGGAACAAGCAGAATACGAATGATCATCTCCTTCGACATCGGCGGCTCGGCGATCAAGGGCGGCGTTGCCCTTTCCGAAACCGAGATCACGCCGCTCGGCCGCCGCCCGACCCCCCTCGATGATTTCGGCGCCTTCGTCAATACGCTGCGAACCTTCATCGTGGAAGCCGGCGGCACGCCGACGCTGCTGTCGATCTCGATCGCCGGCGTCGTCGATCCCGATACGCAGCTGCTCACCTGCGCCAACATTCCCTGCATCCACCAGCGCACCATCGCCGCCGATCTTCAGGCCGAACTCGGCGTACCGGTCCTGGTCGCCAACGACGCCGACTGCTTCGCCATGGCCGAAGCAGGCCTCGGCGCCGGTCGCGGCCACCGCATCGTGCTCGGCGTCATCCTCGGCACCGGCGTCGGCGGCGGCGTGATCGCCAACGGCCGGCTGATCAACGAGGCAGGCGGCTTTGCCGGCGAATGGGGACACGGCCCGATCGTCGCGCTGCGCGCCGGCCACCCGCCGGTCGAGATCCCGCATTATGCCTGCGGCTGCGGCCAGAGCGGCTGCGTCGATTCCGTCGGCGGCGCGCGCGGCATGGAACGCCTGCACAAGACGCTGCACGGCCTCGACTTCACCAGCGAGGAGATCATCGGCCAGTGGTTGGGCGGCGAGGAAAAGGCGACCCGCACGATCGACGTCTACATCGACCTCCTCGCTTCTCCCCTGGCGCTGACCGTCAACATCACCGGCGCCACCATCGTGCCGGTTGCCGGCGGCCTCTCCAATGTGGAGCCGCTGCTGGATGAACTCGACAAGGCCGTGCGCCAGCGCATCCTGCGCAAATTCGACCGCCCGCTGGTCGTGCGCAGCGAATGCCGCGTCGAACCGGGGCTGATTGGGGCGGCGCTTTTGGGATTGAAGGCGGAAGCGGAGATGGTGGGGTAGCCCCCCGCAGAGGCGAAGCTAGCAGCCCCCTCATCCGCCTGCCGGCACCTTCTCCCCGCTGGGGAGAAGAGACTCGTGGGGGCCGCTCGCGCCGACCTCCCCTTCTCCCCAACGGGGAGAAGGTGGCCCGAAGGGTTCAGGTGCAACAGGTTGCACCGGGGATGAGGGGGCCAAACCCGCAGTTCTCAATTGATAATCCTATACAAAAACGGCGCGGTTCTCACCGCGCCGTCCGCATTCTCACTCCGCCGCCATCGCCGGCGGATGCCGGTGATCAACCGCATCACCCTCGCCTAGTGAGACAGCCTCATCCTCCTTGCCCTTCGGCTCCTTGCCGAAGAACAGCGCGTAGGCAGCCGGCAGAACCAGGATCGTCAGCACGGTGGCGACCAGGATGCCGCCCATCATGGCGTAGGCGAGCGGGCCCCAGAAGACACCGCGCGAGATCGGGATCAGCGCGAGGACAGCGGTCAGCGCCGTCAGCATGATCGGGCGGAAACGGCGCACGGCCGCGCCGACGATCGCTTCCTGCCGATGCATGCCGGCCTTGATGTCCTGGTCGATCTGATCGATCAGGATGATCGAGTTGCGGATGATGATGCCCAAGAGCGCGATGACGCCGAGGATCGCGACGAAGCCGAAGGGCGCGCCGGAGATCAGGAGGGCTGCCGCGGCACCGATGATCCCGAGCGGACCGGTTGCCAACACCAGCATCGCCTTGCCGAAGTGCTGCAGCTGCGCCATCAGAAGCAGCACGATCACGACGAGCATGATCGGCGCCTTGGCGGCGATCGAGGCCTGGCTTTCGGCGGAATCTTCCGCACCGCCCTGGATCTCGACCTTGTAGCCGGCAGGCAGGCTGTCGCGCAGCGGCTGCAGATCGGCATACATCTTCATGACCACGTCGTTCGACTGCACGCCATCAGGCAGCGTTGCGCGCACGCTGATCGTCGGCAGGCGGTCGCGCCGCCATTCGATGCCCTGCTCGAGCACCGGCACCACCTTGGCGATCTGCGAGACCGGCACGAAGCCGCCGAAATCGGTCGGCACGTAGACCGAGTTGACGGCCGACAGCAGCGAGCGATTGGCTTCCGGCTCGCGGGCGACGATCGACACCGTCTCCTCGCCATCGCGGAAATCGTCGAGCGGCGCGCCGGACATCGCCGTCTGCAGCATCTGGCGGACGCGTTGCGATGTGACGCCAAGCGCACGGGCGCGATCCTGGTCGATCACCAGCTTCATCGCCGGCACCTGCTCCAGCCAGTCGTCGTGGATGGCGCCGAGCAATGGATTTTCCTGGAACTTCGCCTTCACCTCGTCAGCGATCTTGCGAACTTCCTGGCGATCCGGACCCATGACGCGCATCTGCACCGGCCATCCGGTCGGCGGACCAAGGAACAGGCGATCGACCTTGCCGCGGATATCGGGGAAGTCCTCGGCGAGGATATCACGCAGCTTGACGATCAGCCGTTCGCGGGCCGGCTCGTCATTAGCCATGATCAGAAGCTGCGCGAAATTCGGGTTCGGAAGCTGCTGGTCGAGCGGCAGGAAGAAGCGCGGCGCGCCCTCGCCGATATAGGTGGCGACGAACTTCTTGTCCTTGTCGTCCATGATCTTGGCTTCGAGCGCCTTCGATTGCGTCTCAACTTCCTTGATGCTGGTACCTTCAGGCAGCCAGAGATCGACAAGGATTTCGGGACGCGAGGACTGCGGGAAGAAGTTCTGCGGAATGAACTGGAAGGCCCAGAGGCTGGTGGCAAAGGTCACCAACGTCATGGCGACCACGATGATGCGATGACGCACGGCCCAGCCCACCGTCGACCGCAGCCGGCGATAGAAGCTGGTGTCGAAAGCATCATGATGCGCGCCGCCGGCATGCTGGCGCTGTTTCAGGATCATGTAGCCGAGCCACGGCGTGAAATAGACCGCGACGAACCACGAGACCACGAGCGCAATACCGACGACATAGAACAGCGTGCGAACATACTCGCCGGCCGTGGAGGCCGCGAAGCCAACCGGAATGAACCCGGCCGTGGTGATCAACGTCCCCGTCAGCATCGGGAAGGCGGTCGAGGAATAGGCAAAGCTCGCCGCCTCGATCTTCACGAGCCCTTCTTCGAGCTTTCGCTCCATCAGCTCGACCACGATCATCGCGTCGTCGACAAGCAGGCCGAGCGCGATGATCAACGCACCCAGCGAAATACGCTGCAGGTCGATGCCAAGCTCGTACATGATGGCGAAAGTGGCGGCCAGCACCAGCGGAATGGCAATCGCGATGACGAGGCCTGAACGCCAGCCGATCGACAGGAACGAGACGACGAGAACGATGGCCAGCGCTTCGCCGAGCGCATGCATGAACTCGCTCACCGCATCGGTGACGACATCCGGCTGGTTGGAGATCTGATCGACCGAGACGCCGTAGGGCAGCGATTCCTCGAAGCGCTTGTAGGTCGCTTCGACATCCTTGCCGACATCCGTGACCTTGTAGCCCTTGGCCATGACGACGCCGACCTGGACGCTTTCATGACCATTGAAGCGGTACTTGCGCTGATAGGGATCTTGAAGGCCGGAATAGACGGTGGCGATATCGCCGAGGCGGGTCACCTGGTTGCCGGCCTTGAGGCGGAGTTCGCGGATATCGGCGGCCTTGGTCACGTCGCCTTCGACGGCGATGCGCACCGAGCGCGTGCCCGTATCGACGGAACCGGCGGGATCGACGCTGTTCTGACCCTTGATGGCGTTCTGCAGATCGATGATCGTCAGGCCGCGTTCGGCCAGCGCCTGGGAGGACACGTCGATATAGATCTTCTCCGGCTGGTCGCCGATGATCACGGCCTTCTCGACACCCGGCGTCGTCAACAGCATGTCGCGCGCCTGGATCGCGAATTTCTTCAACTCCGGATAGCTGTAGCCATCGCCGCTGATCGATTGCAGCGTGATGAAGGTATCGCCGAATTCGTCGTTAAAATAGGGGCCGAGCAGGCCTGATGGCAGCTCGTTGGAGATATCGCCGACCTTCTTGCGCACCTGGTAGAAGGCGTCGGCAACGTCAGCCCCGTTTGTATCGCCCTTGATCTGCAGCGTGATGACGGCGGAGCCGGCGCGCGTATAGGATTTCACCCAGTCGATATGCGGGGTTTCCTGCAGCTTGCGCTCGATCTTGTTGACGACCTGGTCCTGCATTTCCTGGATCGAGGCGCCCGGCCACACGGCTTGCACGACCATGACGCGGAAGGTGAAATCGGGGTCTTCCTTCTGCCCCATCCGCATCAGCCCGAGCACGCCGGTGATGAGGATCAGGCCGAACAGAAAGCGCGCGATGCTCGGATGGCCGATTGCCCAGCGCGACAGGTTGAAGGGCTTCTTCTCGGTGGTGGAGTTGTCCATTGTCCCGTTCCCTCTCCTGACCGCTTAGCGAACGACGTCGCCGGTCTCGGACCCAGTTTCGGCGGATGCCGACTGCTGGCCCGGCAGCTTGACCTTGAGATTGTCGGTCATGAACTGCGTGCCGGCGGCAACCACGAGATCGCCGGTCTTCAGGCCGTCAGCGATATTGACGCCGTCACCGGTGAAATCGGCGATCGTGACGTCGCGGGCATGCACTGTCTGCTGGTCGCGATCGACCACCCAGACGATCTTCTTCCCGTCTTTCTCGGCAAGCGCCGCGAGCGGGATGGCGACATGGGTGTTGGCGTTGCTGACGCTGGCCTCGATCGTCGCCGTCATGCCGAGCAGGACACGATCGTCATGCGGCAGGCTGACACGAACCGCGAAAGTGCGCGACTGCGCATCCGCGCTGCCGGAGACCTCGCGCACCTTGCCATCGAGCACCAGCTTGGCCGAAGACCAGAAGCTCGCCTTGACCGTCTTGCCCGGCTTGAACTCGGCGATGTCGTTCTCCGGCACCGCGATCTGCACTTCCTTTTCGCCGTCGAGCGCGACGGTCGCAACAGGCGTGCCGGCGGCAACGACCGTGCCGGTGTCGGCGCTGATCGCGGTGACGATACCGCTCTGGTCGGCCTTGAGCTCGGCGTAGCTCACCTGGTTTTTCGCCTGGTCGAGAGAGGAGCGAGCCGCGTCGCGCGTGGAGACGGCCTGGTCATAGCTGAGCGACGCCTGCTCAAGCTGCGACTTCGCCGTCACGCTCTTGTCGAACAGCTGCTGGGCGCGCTTGTTGGCGAGATCAGCCGTGCCGACGCCCTTTTCGGCCGCCGCCAGATTGGCCTCAGCCGTCTTCGTCGCGAGCTCGTAATCGGTCGCGTCGATGCGCGCGATCACATCGCCTGGCTGGACGCGGTCGCCGATATTCACGCGGCGCTCGGTGATCTTGCCGGCAACGCGGAAGCCGAGGTTCATCTCGACGCGCGCCTTCACCGCACCGGAATAATCAAGCGCTCGGGTCTCGCCCGCCTTGGCGATTTCCACGACCTTGACCGGCCGCAGGATCTCCTTGGTCTCCGCCTTCTTCTCCTCGCTGCAGCCCGAAAGCGCGAGCGAAACGGCGCCAAGGAGCGCGAAACTGACAACGGACGGCAACTTGACTGTCTTCAGCGAAATCATCTTTCGCACTCCCGGTATGTTTGTGTGTTGAATTGTTGGCGGCCGTGCCGCCGGATTATTTCTTCAGAGCCCTGATGGAGAAGTCGATCAGCTCGTCCACCGTCGCTCGGTTGGTCTTGGCAAGACATTGCGCCACCATGATCGGGTGGCAGAGCGTCACCGTGGCGGCGCCAAAGCAGCGCGACGCGACGGCAGGATCCTGATCGACGAACTCGCCGGCCTCGATACCCTCGCGGATCACCTCGGCCAGCAGATCGTGAATGCTGTCGACATGCTTCTCGATCACATGCCAGTCGCGCTCTATGGCGACGACCACCATCTCGTGCACCTTTTCCTGGTCGAGCATGGTCTCGACCGTCATCTGGTATTGCCCGCGCACGAAGCGGCTGAGCCGCTCGGAAGCGCTGAGCGGCAGATGGCAGATCTCGTAGGCCTGCTGGTAGCTTGCAGCCAGCATGCGCCCGCAGATCGCCTGATGGATTTCTATTTTCGAAGAGAAGAAGCGATAGACATTGGCGGGCGACATGCCGAGATCGCGGGCGATATCGGCGACCGTTGTCTTGGCGTAGCCATAGTGACGAAACAGACGCTCGGCCGCATCGAGAATGCGCGTCACATTCTCCTGTCTTGTCGCTTCGAGAATGCTTTCGGCGGTGTCGCTCATGATTTCTGCCATGTTGATTTACGACTGACGAATTTCGATTTTCGTCAGTCGTAAGGCATCAGGAGGTGAAAGTCAATCTTTCGCGTTGCGGCGAAGTCCCTCCTCGCCCTCGCAGAAAGACCCCTCCCCAACCCCTCCCCACAAGGGGGAGGGGCTAACGCGCGGCGTCCGCCCGCCCGGCTCTTTTGTCGGCGATCTTGAGAGGTTGTGTTTCTGGGCAAAACATCGCGCCCAGCAAGCCCCTCTCCCTTGTGGGGAGGGGTTGGGGAGGGGTCTGCGCCACACCCACAAACGAAAAATGCCGCGGCACAAAGCGCCGCGGCATCTCAAACCATCGAAAAATAAAAGCTTACGCCAGCTGCGCATCCAGCGTGATCGGCACTGCGGCCAGCGCCTTGGAAACCGGGCAACCGGCCTTGGCCTTGCCGGCGAGTTCGATGAAGGTCTTCTCGTCGCAATTCGGAACCGTGCCGCGCAGCGTTAGCAGGATGGCGCTGATAGCGAAGCCGCCCTCGACGCTCTCGAGCGTCACCTTCGCCGTCGTTTCCATGCTGGTCGCGGTAAAGCCGGCCTCGCCGAGGATCAGCGACAGCGCCATGGTGAAGCAGCCGGCATGGGCGGCGCCGATCAGTTCTTCGGGATTGGTGCCCGGGAGACCTTCAAAGCGGCTGGCAAAGCCATAAGGGTAGGATTTGAGCGCGCCGCTCTGCGTCGAGATCTGACCCTTGCCGTCCTTGATGCCGCCCGACCACTGTGCGGAACCTGTGCGATTGATCTGCATGCCGTTCTCCTGTTGGATTGAGTGCTCTCCAACGCAGCAACCCGCCGCGTCATCCGGTCAAGAGGCGCGAAAACCCCTTCGCCCGAGCATATAAGTCTCTAATCCAGGAAGGCGACAGTCTTGTAAAATTTGATTGCATCCGTGCTCCGCTGATCAGCGGATCGTGCCCGCCGTCTCCAGCGTGAAGAGCTCCTGCGGCCGCTGAACGCCGCGAAGCGCATAACGTCCGACGCAGGCCAGCGCGCCGCGCTCGGCTTCAGGAACGGCAGCGGCAAAATCGGACGACATCAGCACGTTGAAATCGACGGACCGGCAGAGCGAGGCGATGCGGCTGACCTCGTTGACGGCGGGGCCGATGACAGTGAAATCGAGCCGCTCCTGGCTGCCGATATTGCCATAGAAGACATCGCCGATATGCAGGCCGATATAGACGTCGGTGGTCGGCCGCTCCTCGAAGGCGCGCTCATTGTTCAGCGTCACCAGTCTCTCGTGCAAGACCCGTTCGGCCTTCAGCGCCGCCGAACAGGCATCGGCCGGCGCGTCGGCCTTGAAGATCGCCAGCACCCCGTCCCCAATCAGCTTCAGCACATTGCCGCCGGCCTCATGCACCGCCGTGATGACGAGATCGCTATAGGCGTTCAGCATCGGCAGGATTTCCTCAGGCGAGGCGCTGTCGGAGATCTTCGTGTAGTTCACCAGATCAGAGAACCAGAGCACCGCCGAAATCCGCTCCGACTTGCCCCGGCTGATCTTGCCATCCAGCACCTGGCGCGCCGCATCCTCGCCGAGATAGACCTCGGCGATCGTGCGAGCGATACGCCCGAGCCCGATACACTTGATCGCCAGCGCCAGCACCGGCGCCAGCTTGCGCAGGACCATCATGTGATGATCGGAAAACCCTTCCTGATGGCGCGTGGCGAAATGCACGAAAAAGCAATCCATCTCGCCGATCGTGCCGGCCTTGTCGAACTTGCGCACCATCGCAACGAAATCGGTATGCCCTTCGGCCTGCATCGTATCCAGCATGTAGAAATCTGCCGGATCACCGAACGCCAGCCGGCGGCGAACCTCGTTCTCGGAGCCTGTCCAGAGATGGTAGAAGGCCGAGCGCTGCCAGTTTTCCAGCGAGTTCCCATCGCCGCCCATCGGGCCATAAGCAAATTCGGGCTCGACATCCTGCTCGCTATCCCAGCGAAAGGCGCGCCCCTCGTGCACCGGGTGCAGCGTATCCATCAGCGCCAGGCTGCGGTCGAGCGGAAGGCCAAGCCTGCGGCAGGTATCGCAGAAGCCGGTCAGCAACTCGGTTTCAGTCGCGCCATTCAGCCCCTGCTCCGTCAGCCACGTCGCAACCGTACCGATATCACTGTATTCCATGCCATAGTCACCTTGTCTGATACGCAAGCCTTACCGTGATTTGACGGCTGACGGAACGGCAAAGCTGACAAACGTCATGTCCCGCCGCAATCTCATACCGGCATATTGTCTCATGCCGGCATATTGTAAGGTGTGATGATTTCCACCGCCGACAAGGATGCCGGCGCGATACGTCCGGAAACGCCACGGCTCATCACCGCCCGGAATGCCGTGCGCGCATCGGAGCGCAGGTCGTGATGCAGCACGAAGCCGATCTTGCCGGCTTTCAAGAGCGCGCGATTATCGGCATCGAGATCATGCGCGACGAACGCCCGGATCGGCCGATCGGCCGCCTCGAAGGCCGCCAGCACCGCGCGATTTCCGCCGCCGATCGAATAGACCGCGTCGATCGTCTCGTCGGCCGAGATCGCCCGCGCCGCCAGAATGCCGGTTGCCGCGTCCGTTCCATGCCCTTCGCTGATCTCGGTGATACCGATCTCACGGTATCGCTCGCGGATCACGCGGCGAAACCCGATCTCGCGCTCCTCCTCGCCACGGAACCGCCCGCTCGAGAGCGTCACCAGAACCCGCCCCGGCGCGCCGGCAAACCGCTCGCCGATCAGATAGGCGGCGGTCTCGCCCGCTGCCCGGTTATCCGCTCCCGCATAGGCGATCCGCGCCGAATTGGGCAGGTCGGTCACCAGCGTCACCACGGGGATGCCCGCCTCCTCCAGCCGCGATACGGCGGCGTCGACCTCTGGCACATCAGGCGCCTTCAGCACGACCGCCTTGG
Source organism: Rhizobium sp. 16-449-1b (assembly GCF_017741935.1). Lineage (GTDB taxonomy): Bacteria > Pseudomonadota > Alphaproteobacteria > Rhizobiales > Rhizobiaceae > Rhizobium. The sequence goes on from NZ_JAGHMH010000009.1 coordinate 80,884, forward strand.
TGCCGCGCAGCCGTATCCGGTCGAGAAGGTGGACGATCTCCGCCGGCTTCATCACCTCGGCAAAGTGAAAGCGGCAGCGAAACACGGTCGGCAGAAAGGTCGCGACTTCGGCCTCGAAGGCGGCGCGGACAGTCGTGCTGAAGCGCTCGGGCGTTTCCATCACGATATCGATCGCGATCGTCCGCCCGCCTGCGGCCACCTCCGTCTGCTGCTTTTCGAGCTCGGCGATCGCCGCCCGCACCCGCAGCTCCGTCTGCCGCCGCACGCCCGGCCGGCCGTTCAGCACCCGGTCCACTGTTGCCGTGCTCAAACCCGCCTGAAAGGCGATATCCTTGACGAGAAAGACATGCGCCATGCCGTGAGATTCCGATCCAATCTGATGTATTTTTGATGGATTTCTGATCTATCACGACCCTCGCCGCGCCGTATAGTGCCTTCATCAGGAATGGAGGAGCATCTGATGAAAACCGACAATCTGCAGAAGCTGCGCGCCGACCGCGTCTGGCTCACCGAGGATGCCTGCGATCTCGACGACTTCCGGGCGCTGGCCGAGAAGACGACATCGCTCACCGATTATCCGAACGCTGCCGCGGTCGAGAAGAACGTGCTGATCTACGACAGCCGCAATGTCAGGGCCGTCATCGCGGATCCCGAAGGCAAACGCGCGCTCTTGGCCGAGATCTGCGAAGCCTTCGCCGAAGGCCCCGGCGTCGTCGTCTTCACCGGCGCCTATGAGGACACCGGCGTCATCGATCGCGCCAGCAAGATCTTCGACGACATCATCACCGAGCAGCACCGCACGTCGACCGGCGGCGGCGACCACTTCGCCAAGGCCGGCGCCAACGACCGCATCTGGAACTCGCTCGAAAAGCACTGCCTGGCCGACCCCGACAATTTCGCCGAATACTACGCCAACCCGATCGTGGCTCTGGCAAGCCAGGCCTGGCTTGGCCCGAGCTACCAGATGACCGCGCAGGTCAACCGCGTGAACCCCGGTGGCGCTGCCCAATCCGCGCATCGCGATTACCACCTCGGCTTCCAGTCTTCCGAAGTGATCCAGCAGTTCCCCGTCCACGTCCACAGGCTCTCGCCGGTGCTGACGCTGCAGGGCGCGGTCGCCCATTGCGACATGCCGCTCGAAAGCGGGCCGACGCTTTTCCTGCCGAATAGCCAGACCTACGTGCCGGGCTATCTCGCCCTCAAGAGACAGGAATTCCGCGATTACTTCGAGAAGAACCACGTGCAGCTGCCGTTGAAGAAGGGCGATGTCGTCTTCTTCAACCCGGCGCTCTTCCATGCCGCCGGCACCAACCGCTCGGCCGATATCAAGCGCGTCGCCAACCTGTTGCAGGTCTCCTCCGCCTTCGGCCGCGCCATGGAAACGGTCGACCGCCAGCGCATGAGCGCCACCCTCTTCCCGGCGCTGAAGCGGCTGTCCGACACGCTCTCGAAAACCGAAATCGCCAATGCGGTGGCGGCCTGCGCCGAGGGCTACTCCTTCCCCACCAATCTCGACCGCGACCCACCGCTCGGCGGCCTCGCGCCGAAGACGCAGGCGCAGCTGATGCACGAGGCATTGGCGGCGGACTGGAGCGACGAGATGTTCGCGGAGGCGCTGGCGAAACAGGCGGAGAAGAAGCTGAGCTGAACACCCAGCACGGCACTCAATAGCAACAACGAAAAAGGCCCCTCGCATCGCGAGGGGCCATTCGCGCATCATCAGTCAGATATCATTGGGAGAAACCATATATGAGCACAGACCACAGCCGCCTCGACGGAAAGATCGCCATCGTCACCGGCGGCACGCAGGGCCTCGGCGCCACCATCGCCCGGCTCTTCGCCGAGCGCGGCGCCAAGGGCATCGTCATCTGCGGCCGCAACGCCGACAAGGGCCGCGCGAAGGCCGAGGAGATCTCACGCGCGACCGGCGCGGAGGTGGTCTATGTCCAGGCGGATCTCTCCAAGGTGGAGGATGCCAGCAAGGTCGTGCAGGCCTGCGACAGGGCTTTCGGCCGCGTCGATGCGCTGGTCAACGCCGCCGCCACCACCGATCGCGGCACCATTCTCGACACCAGCCCCGAACTCTTCGACACCATGTTCGCGATCAACGTGCGCGCGCCCTTCTTCCTGATCCAGGAAAGCGTGAAAATCATGCGCCGCGAAAAAACCGAAGGCACGATCGTCAACATCGGCTCGATGTCGGCCAAGGCGGGGCAGCCCTTCATCGCCGCCTATTGCGCCTCCAAGGGCGCGCTCGAAACGCTGACCAAGAACACCGCCTACGCGCTGCTGCGCAACCGCATCCGCGTCAACGGATTGAACATCGGCTGGATGGCATCCGAAGGCGAGGACCGCATCCAGCGCGAGTTTCATGGCGCCGCCGCCAACTGGCTGGACGAAGCCGCCGCCGCCCAGCCCTTCGGCCGCCTCGTCGACCCCGAGGAAGTGGCCCGCGCCTGCGCCTATCTCTCATCGTCGGAATCCGGCCTTATGACCGGCTCGATGATCTGTTTCGACCAATCGATCTGGGGCGCTTACGACGGCTCACCGCATCCGCAAGCCCCGCTCTGAAAAATTGCGAAAGCCAAAAATGCCGGAGCCTCGGCCTTTTGCTTGGCCGGGCTCTGGCACGCGGCTTCGTTTACGTTTACGAAGGAGATCAAATCGCTTTGGGAGGAGCAGCCTGTGTCGCAAGATGCGCTTTATGACATCCGTGACGATCGTTTCAATCGCCTGATCGCGGGCAGCGCCAGGCTCGAGGAGCTCTATTCCGGATGCCGCTGGGCCGAGGGTCCCGTCTGGTTCTCCGATCTCAACTGCCTGCTCTGGAGCGACATCCCCAACGAGCGCATCATGCGCTGGGTGCCCGATGGCGGCGCCTCGGTCTTCCGCTCCCCATCCAACTACGTCAACGGCAACACCCGCGATCGCCAGGGCCGGCTGGTATCCTGCGAACATGGCGGCCGCCGCGTCACCCGCACCGAGCCGGATGGCCGCATCACCGTGCTTGCCGATCGCTACAAGGGCAAGCGGCTGAATTCGCCCAACGACGTCGTTGTCCGCTCCGACGGCTCCATCTGGTTCACCGATCCGAGCTACGGCATCATGTCCGACTATGAAGGCCACAAGGCCGAGCCCGAGCAGGAAACCAGAAACGTCTACCGCATCGATGCCGGAACCGGCGAAATCGAAGCGGTCGCCACCGACTTCATCCAGCCCAACGGCCTCGCCTTCTCGCCGGATGAAAAGCAGCTCTACATCGCCGATTCAGGCTCCTCGAACCACGAGGTGCCGCGCCATATCCGCGTCTTCGACGTCGTCGACGACCGCAAGCTGACCAACAGCCGCTACTTCTGCTCGATCGACAACGGCGTGCCCGATGGCTTCCGCTTCGACGTTGCCGGCAACCTCTGGAGCAGTGCCGCCGACGGTGTTCACTGCTTCGCGCCAGACGGCACTCTGCTCGGCAAAATCAAGGTTCCGCAGACGGTCTCCAACATCACCTTCGGCGGCCAGAAGAAAAACCGCCTGTTCATAACCGCGACGCAATCGGTCTACGCCATTTACACGACGACCAACGGCGCCCAGTACCCGTAAGCCAAAACTGACATTGAAAGCGCGCCGGGCTACTTGCTGCGTCCCGTTGCGCCTCCGTCCCCGATACCGTTACTGCGTGAGAAACTGACATGCGTTCCATCGTTCCCTACAACGAATCCTGGGCTTTCCATGAGGGTGCCGGCCAGCATCTGCTGCGCGATTTCGACGGCCGCGTCACCGTCAACCTGCCGCATACGGCGGTCGAACTCCCGTTCAACTATTTCGATGAAGCGAGCTACCAGCGCGCTTTCACCTATCAGAAACTGCTGCGCTGGATGCCGGAATTCGAGGGCCGCGAGGTTTCGCTGGTGTTCGACGCCGCCATGGCCGACGCCGTGGTCTATCTGAACGGCGAGGAGATCATCGCCCACAAGGATGGCTACACGCCCTTCGAGGCGCGCCTGACCAACGGCCTGCAACGCGGCGACAACCTGATATCAGTCACCATCGACGGCAGCGAGAACCCCGCCATCCCGCCCTTCGGCGGCGCGATCGATTACCTGACTTACGCCGGCATCTACCGCGAGGTCTGGCTGAAGGTCACCGATCCCGTCTCGATCCAAAACGTCAAGATCGAGACCACGGATGTGCTTTCGGAAGAAAAGTCCGCTTCCGTCCGTGTCCATCTCTCCAACCCTCGCAACGTGCCCTTCCTGGGAACGCTGACGGCCTCGCTCGCCGATATCGATGGCAATGTGCTGGCCACCGCGTCAGCGGACACGACCGGCGACGACGCGACGCTTGATTTCAGCGGCCTCACCGGTATTGCACTCTGGGATATCGACAATCCGGAACTCTACCAGATGACGGTGGAGCTCAAGACCAGCCATGGTTCGGACAGGTTGACGACCAGCTTCGGTTTCCGCACGGCCGAATTCACCCCCGAGGGCTTCCGGCTGAACGGCCGGCCGCTGAAGCTGCGCGGCCTAAACCGCCACCAGTCCTTCCCCTATGTCGGCTACGCCGCCGGACGCTCCGCCCAGGAACGCGACGCCGACATCATGAAGTCCATGCTGAAGTGCAACATGGTCCGCACCTCGCACTATCCGCAATCGAAGTGGTTTCTCGATCGCTGCGACAAGATCGGCCTGCTCGTGTTCGAGGAAATCCCCGGCTGGCAGCACATCGGCGACCAGGAATGGCAGCATGAATCCATCCGCAACGTCCGCCGGATGATCGAGCGCGACTGGAACCATCCCTCGATCGTCATCTGGGGCGTGCGCATCAACGAGAGCCAGGACAGCCACCACTTCTACACCGAGACCAACCGGCTTGCCCGCGAGCTCGATCCTACCCGTCCGACCGGCGGCGTTCGCTACATCACCGATAGCGAGCTGCTCGAGGACGTCTACACGATGAACGACTTCATCCTCGGCAACGAGGAGCTGCCCGGCGCCAACCGCCCGCGCACGCCGCTGCGCCCGCAGCAGGAAAGCACCGGCCTTTCCTACAAGGTGCCATATATGATCACCGAATTCGGTGGTCACATGTACCCGACCAAGATCTACGACCAGGAAGCGCGCCAGGCCGAACATGTCCGCCGCCACCTGGAAGTGCTGAACGCCGCCTATGGCGATCCCGACATAGCGGGCGCCATCGGCTGGTGCATGTTCGACTACAACACCCACAAGGATTTCGGCTCCGGCGACCGCATCTGCTACCACGGCGTCATGGACATGTTCCGCGAACCGAAATTCGCCGCTTACGCTTATGCCAGCCAGTGTGAACCTTCCGAAGAGGTGATCATGAAGCCGGTGACCTTCTGGGCACGCGGCGAGCGCAACATCGGCGGCGTGCTCCCGTTGATCGTGCTGACGAATTGCGACGAGGTCGAGCTGGCCTATGGCTCGGTGACCAAGCGCGTCGGCCCCGACTACGAGAACTTCCCGCACCTGCCGCATCCGCCTGTGGTCTTCGACCACCGCCACTTCACCGCCGACGAACTCGGCATATGGGGCCAGAAGTGGATCGACGGCAGCTTCACCGGCTATGTCGACGGCGCGCTCGTGGCAAAGCTGACGCTGGTCGCCGATCCTTTGCCGACGACGCTGCAGGTGGTGGCCGACAGTACCCGGCTGAAGGCACGCGAACGCGACACCACCCGTGTCGTGTTGCGCGCGCTCGACCAGCAAGGCCAGCGCCTGCCCTTCCTGAACGAAGTGGTGACGATATCTCTCACCGGCCCGGCAAAGATCGTCGGCCCCAGCACCATCCCGCTCCAGGGCGGCACGGCCGGTCTCTGGATCGAGACCACGGGCCTGACCGGCGAGATCACGCTTGCGGCCACCTGCCCTCGCTTTGGTAAAGTCACGCTGACGCTCGCCGCCGTGTGACGGCGGCCACAGCCCTGGTCTTCACAGGCCAGGGCTCGATGCGCTGCCTACGGCGCTCAGACTGGAGCGACCGAGCGAACGCTACCGTTATTGTCGACGATGCAGGAGTATTTCTTACCCCCTGCATCCAGATCGACGGCGAATGTCCCGTCCGGCTGCAGCCGAGAGCCTGTCGGCAGGACTTTGACACCGGCTCCGGCGCTGCTCGTCACCGCATTCGCGCAAAGCAATTGCAGATCGGCCGGCGCCGTCATCAGCGTGGTGCGCGCCATGGCTTCAGGTGGGGGCGGCGCCGGCGTACAGGCCCCCAACGACAACAGTCCGGCCAGGCCCACAAGTGCCCGACCGCCTCGCTTCAACTCTTCTCTCGACATCTGTCCCCTCCAGACGTTGATAATGTCAGGCCTGATCAATCCCCGGCCAATGCCGGCACCATCGATCAGATACCCTTGTAGAGCGCGGCCCCCTGCATGAGCACGATGACCTTGGCACCGATCTGCACCCGCGAATGCAGATCCGTCACGTCGTCATTGTTGAGCCTGATGCACCCGGACGATACATCGAGGCCGATCGTCCAGGGCTCGGCCGTGCCGTGGATGCGGTAGATCGTGTCCTGGTCGCCGGCGTAGAGATAAAGCGCCCGCGCTCCGAGCGGGTTCTCCGGCCCGCCGGGCATGCCGGCCGCCCATTTGGCGGCATTCGCATCACGCGCCACCATTTCGGCCGGCGGCGTCCACACCGGCCATTCCGCCGTGCGCCCAACCCGGACGATCCCCGCCCAGCCGAACCCATCACGGCCGACTCCGATGCCGTAGCGGATCGCCTGCCCGCCCGGCTGCACGAGGTAGAGAAAATGCTGGTTGCCGTCGATGATGATCGTCCCCGGCGGCTCCGCGGTCCGGAACGTCACGATCTGCCTGCGAAAGGCCTCCGGCGATTGCTTGTTGCGCGCGTAATATTGCCGGGCCTTCTTGCTGTCATAATCGACCCATGTCCGCGTCTTGGCATCATAGATCTGCGTCTGCGCCAGCACGACAATGGGCGCAAGCAACACCGCCGCCGCCACAACCGGCAGCCCCTTGCGCAAGCGCCGGGTTACCCAGCCGAACACCTCATTGCACGTCGCCAGAGAAGAAGACCGAACCGTCATGGCTTCGCCCACCCATCGATCCGCGCCGCGTTGCGCTCCACCCACGCCTTGGCATAGCCAAGCGGCGCCTGCCGCTCCACCTCAAGCGCATAGCTCATCGCCGTCGCCTCCTCCGGCGTCAGATCGACCTTTTCAAGGAAGGCCGCGATCTCGGGGTGCTTGCTGGCAAGCGCTGTTGAATAGGCGATGCGAAAGGTGGCCGTATCCCAGCCCGTCGTGGCAGAGGACTTGTTGATCCAGAGCGGATCGGTCGCACTTGCCAACGACCATTTGGCCGCATCATGCCTTGGTTCTTCAAGCCGGACGATCTTGTGCAGGTCGAAGACGAAATGCGGCGCATAGCAGGCGAACACCACCGGCTGGCCGGTCGCGACCGCCGCATCGATGCCGGCCATCGCCACCTCTTCCTCGGCCTCCACGAGCGTCATCGTCTTGGCGTAACCGTAGCTGTTCGCGCGCACGCGCTCGATCCCCGTCGACGACCAGGTCGGCGCGCCGATCCACATCTCCCCCTTGCCGTCGCCATCCGTATCGAGAAGACTGGTCTTTTCGGGGTCGCTGAGATCGGTGATATCAGTGATCCCCTTCTCCGCCGCCGCAGGCGTCGCGCAGATGCCCTGCCACGCCGGAACCATGTGCTTGGCCAGAACGACCACGCCCTTCTCGGTCACGAATTTCTCGATGACATCGGCGAGATTGGGCTGCCAGACCTCCGGGTGGATGTCGACGCTCCCCTTCTCCAGCCCGGCAAAGGCGTTGAGCGTGCCCATTTCCTGGACGAGAGCAGGCTGATTGAACTCTTTCTCGATCGCGACCTTGAGAATAAAGGCCGTAGCCTGGCCGGAGGGCCAGTTCGGCATGGCAATCTTGAGGTCATCCGCAAGGACAGGCATCCCAGCCCCCAAGACGGACAATAAAACGACGAACACGGCGCAACCGGCACCATCTCTCACAATGTTCCCCCTCGGCAGACACTGATCGGATCGCATGCTGATATTTCAACGCCAGGATGCAGAAGCGGGCGTAGTTAGTCAAGCCTAGAGTGTTTTAGAAAATTCAGATCAACGCTGCAGGCCAGACGCCCAGGCGCCGACCCGCGATGCCATCGCGTGCATATGATCCGCCGCCGAGAAGCCGGAGATAGCCTTGCGCGGCTTCAGATCGTGATCGCCATCCTCGAGCCAGAAGATCTCGATCTCAGGCGAAAGCGAATAGCCCGCGACTTCCTCGCGCGTCCCGAACGCATCCCGCGTTCCCTGGCAGATCAGCGTCGGCGTCTCGATCGCGGTCAGATGGGCGGTCCGCAGCTGCACCGGCTTTCCCATCGGATGAAACGGATAGCCAAGGCACAGCAATCCGGCGATGTCGCCCGAGCGATAAAGATCATCGGCAACCATGCTGGCAATCCGCCCACCCATCGACTTGCCGCCGATGACGAGCGGCCCGCTGGCGCCAAGGTCTCGCACCGCCGCCAGATATTCCGGGATCAACGTCTCCGCCTTCGGCGGCGGCGGACGCCGATCGGATCGCCGCCGCGCGGCCATGTAACCGAACTCGAACCGAACCACCCGCATTCCGGCCGCAGCCAGAGCCTCGGAAAACCGCTCCATACCCGCCGAATCCATGGCACCGCCGGCGCCATGCGCGAGGAGGATCGTCACGGGTGCGTTGTCGGGACCGGAGAACAGGAAGGACGTGCTCATGCCGATCTTGTTACAGGATAAATCCGCAAGCCGACAGGGCCTAGGTTTAGTGTTTGTTTTGGGAAAGATTGGTTGCGGGGGCCTGAATGCATAGAGACTTGTGAAATTCGCCGCCTTGAACAAATGTGAGTAATCGACCTACTGCAGCGATCTTACTCTTAGGTGCGGATCATGCTGATACTGAACTGGCCACGCGGTTTGGGTGGCACCCCTCAACTTTAGGCTCTCTGGAACCGTGAGGCTCGAGGGCCTATGCGTCTACAGCTCGCGGCGATTCCGACATGTTCGCAAATCGTGCGATCTTAGTGTAGATAGAGAAACATTTCTTCGCCATGTTCGATGGGGGACGCCGGTTGTTCTTGTACTAGGTGACCTGAGACGCTGAGGAGATGGAAAGGATGAGGCATTCACGGTTCGCAAATTAGCAGATCACGGAGCATTCAATGGCGGTGCAGGTAGCTGCCGCGCATATGCGCGCAGCTGCAAAAGCGGCTGGGAAACGCCCAGAACATGAGCTCTCGACCGAATATCTCGTGTCGTGTAAGCAGTCCGAATGAAGATCGATGCGGAAGAAGACTTTCATGCTCTCGACGCACTGCGCGGCGGTGCATCATTAGTGGTGGCCATTGCTCACGCATGGCAGGTGTTTCTGTATCCGTACTCAGGCGACAGCGCGGTGTTTTCGACACTCGGCGGCGCCGCGACTTGGTCTGTTGCTGTTTTCTTTTTGCTGAGTGGCATGCTGATTGCGAGAAGCATTCGGCGAAGAGCGGACCAAGGATTTTCGCTGGGTGATTACGTCCTGGCACGATGTCTTCGCATATTCCCACCGCTGGTGGCTGCGGTTGCGATTACCGTTGCTGTCGTGCTGATTATCAAGGGCTTCGATTTATACGGCGCCGAGTCTTATCTGTTGCCTGGCGATCTTGCCGCAGCGAGAGAGAAGGCGGATTTTCGCTGGGGTCAGATTCTTCCGACGCTTCTCCTGACGTACAAGCTCATACCGATCGACCGATTTGAGGATTTCTTATCATTCAATGGGCCGTTGTGGAGTTTGAGCTTCGAGTTTTGGCTGTACATACTCGCGGGGTTAGGGGCATCAGTGATCTTCAACCGATCCTTTTTTAGCTTGGCAGCGGGCGGGTTTCTCCTTTACCTGATGTTCTTCGCCTCTAAGGCTGTCGAGCCACCATTCATATCAGTCGCCGTCGTCTGGTTCCTAGGATTTGCAATTGGTTGGACGGGCGGTGACGGGCGATCAATGCTTCTGTCCAAGAGATTCGCAGTTTGCGGCCTAGCTATCGCGGCTGCACTGGCGATCGGGCAGTCGCAAACGCTCTCTTATCTGAAGGCGCCGTATAGCGACGCTTTCCAGTACGTTTTCTACTGGATGGGCTCAGTGGTATTGCTGGTCGGTATATGCGCTACGATGCGTTCAAAAGGGTTCGCGCCGGGGATGCGTCTCCTCCAGTGGGCGGCGAGCTGTTCCTACACACTTTACCTTGTGCACTTTCCGTTGTTCATGCTGGCTCTCAGCATTTTCAGGCCATCACTTCTGTGGGCTGGAGCTGCGGGCGCTGCGTTGCTTTCGATCGGAAGCTTTATCGTTGTGGTCGGCATTAGTTGGTTGCTGGCCCGGGTAGTCGAAAACAGGGCGCTGTTGCACGGGGCCGTTGCTCTCATCTTGCCTCGGCGCGAGCTAGCCTAACTCGCCTGCTTAGTGGTTACTTAAAGACGTGACTGAGTCCTGCAGCCAAGTAGATGCGCGATCGACGAACGCCGGATCGACGACGTGACCTGCTACTTCTTTAAGTTCGATCTCTATTTGTGCCTCGTTCGGCTTTGCCGACGCCGCAATCGAACGGGCGAGAGAGATTGACTTATCGGTGCTAACCCGTGGGTCAGTCAGTGCAATTGCTACCAAGATGCGTCTAGCTTTGAGACTTTCCGGATCGACTTTGTCGACTGGTTCGCTGACGCCTTCGAACTCGGCAAGCGCAGTCAGGTCGGAAACTGGCGCCAGAGCAGCGATCCCGGCAAAGCGAGAATCCGTCGCAGCTAGACGAAACGCGCAGAACGCTCCTCGAGATATGCCGGAGCAAAAAACCAAATCAGGATCAACTTGCATCGAGGAGATTAGGTAGTCAAGAATGCGGGAGCACTTCTCGATGAACGCCTCGGTTATGCTTTCTCCTCTGTCGTTTCTATACCGCCAGCCGAGGAGTTCGGGGGGCTCATTCGGCCTAGCGTCCCCTCCATGGCACGGGACATCGACGGATATGCAGGTCCATCCTCTTTCTGACAAGTCGGCAGGCAAGGCGCCGAAAGATTTGGCGTCCAAAGACTGTAAGTCGGTTGTCGCGAAATGAAAGAGGACAGGAGACCGTGCGGCGCGACTTCCTCGTAGGGCAGCATAACGCGTCCCATCGTCCAGGCTTTCTGGCTCGACTTGGACGGGAGAGGTTGAAGCTACTGAGGATTTGGCCGATGCAGACAAGGCAGCAGCCGATGAGATGAGGAATGTACGTCTGCGCATGCTGCCGGAACTACCATTGATTCTGACTTCTTCTAATTGCTCGCCACCCCTTCTGGCAAGGTATCGATATCAGTCTTGCCGGCCGCCGTAGACGACGCGATAGCCCTCGACAGGGAAAGGGCCTTGTCGGTGCTAACCCTCGGATCACTCAGTGCCATGGCAATCAGAAGGCTACGGGATGCCAGCGCGCGTGTATCGATCCTATCGATAGGCGCGTCAACGCCGTCAAATTCAGTCAATGCGGTCAAGTCGGTGACCGGTGCCAAAGCCGCAATCCCCAATATCCTCGCATCGGCTTCAGCCATACTTAGGGCGCAGAACGCTCCGCGCGATATACCGGACGCGAAGACCCGCTTAGGGTCTGCATGGCCGGTCGATATCAGATGACTCAGAACGCGTGAGCATTTCGCAACGAAATTTTCGGTAAAGCTCTCACCGCGATCATTGCGGAACCGCCATCGTGCTAACTCTGGTGGCTCAGCTTCACGAGCGTCTGCACCGTGGCAGGGGACGTCGGTCGTTGCGAAGTAGAAGAACGTCGGATATGTGCCTTCGCCGGCTTTTATGATAGCGAAGTGGGTGCCATCCGGCAGCATTTCCACCTCTGGGGAGTTGGGTACTGGAGACGCCAGAAGCGGCGCTGCGGTCATCGACAAAGCAAGAGTCGTCGAGAGAAGAAATGGTCGCCTTGCACAGGGACTAAGTGCTTCTTGAAGTTTCGCGCAACGAATAACGGATGCTGGTTCGGTGCGCGAACCCAATGAGCGGCTTCTCTATAAGCCTATAACTTAACAGAGCGACACTGACCGAAGAGATTATGACTATCCATCGCCACAGTTCGGCAGTGCCGCCGACGTGGTCGCGGATGGTCGTAACGCACGGGATAACCATCCAGTGCCACAAATAAAGAGAGTACGATGCATCACCCACTGCGACAGCAACCTTAGGCACTCGCCACCCATTGGCCTCGATATCGAGCAGTGCCACGATGAGAGCGGCAGCTCCCAGTGCGAAGGCAAACTCGGTAATTTGGACAGGCATGGGAATGGCCCCGTAATAGCAGGCATAAGAATATGCCAGCAGAGAAGCTGCAAGAGGGATCGCGCGGCGCCAGCTTGCGCCAACTGCGAGATAGGCCAAGATGCCCGCGGCAAAATACAGTTGAGGATCTGCGAACAGATGGAAATCCCAGGGTAAGTTGAACGTCATTCCAATGATCGCCATCGCAAACAGTAGGCCAGCTAAGAAGCGCAAGCCCAACAGGGGCGCGACCACGGCTGCGATTGCATAAAACAGTACCTCGTGTTCAAGCGTCCAACCGGGGTTCCAGAAAGGAAAGGCCTTTTGCGGGACGATCAAAAACCCTTTGATGATACCCCACGACCCAATTTCCTCAAATTCTGCGCGAAACCAGTTGCGCTTCCACAGCATGAACAATCCGCTGCAGGTCACGAGCCAATAAAGCGGGTAGATCCGCCAGAAGCGCCGCCATATGTAGTCGCGTATAGTGAAGTCAGACTTCGAAACGACGTTGGCAATGATGAAGCCAGATATCACGAAAAATAAAGACACACCGAGATCTCCAAAGTCGGAAAATCCCGGAATCCATACGAGCGTTTCTCGCTGCTCCCGTGGCCAGATCGCTACCTTAGAATGGAATATCAGGACCATGATCGCCGCAAGCGCGCGCAATAACTGAATCGACTGGTATTTCGCGGCTTTCTCCATGGCATCCATAGAGCCGACACCCGTCGATTGATCAAGTGCTCATTTTCTTTGTTGCGGCGCGCACGTCGTTGTTCGGCGGCTCGCTCAGCTATTTTTTTACCCTATCACAATCTGGAGACTAGCCTATGCAGCTCTTCGAATTTGCCCGTTCTCTCACCAAGGTGCTGGTGCAGGAAGGCGGGTATTCCAATCCCCCTCAAGATCCCGGCGGCGCTACGATCGAGGGCGTCACTGAGCGGGTACATGATGAATATCGGCGCTCGATCGGCGCCAGCCCTCCGGGGGTTAAAGAACATCAGCAACACCGAGCTGCAGGCGATCTATCGCAAGCGGTAGTGGAATCTCGTTAAGTGCGACAAGCTCGTGCCAGGTGTTTCCTACGTTGTCTTTAAAGGCGGCGTGAATTCCGACGTCAGCCAGTCTATGACATGGCTCCAGCGCGCGCTGCAAGCGCTCGGGCTGTATCAGGGCGCATTGGAGGTTCTCATGATCAGGAAGTCTGGACGTGAGGTTCACCGGCACTGGGCGGACGAGGTGAAAGCACAGATCGTTTCGGAGAGTCTTCGGCCTAGAGCGCTGCTAAATGAAGTCGCAGAGCGACATGGCCTGAAACCGAGCCACCTGTCCATCTGGCGAACGACGGCGCGGCAGGGCAAGCTGGTTCAACCCGCTCCCGAGGATGCGGTAGAATTCGCAGCGGTATTCGTCGATCCACCCGTTGCGGAACCGCCCATCAAGAAAGCCAGCCGTCCCGAGATCATCGTTGGCGCCGTTGCGATCCGCCTGGAAGACGGCGCGTCAGCCGCGCGGATTGCTGCCATCGTACGCGTCTGCGCGGTTCCTGCATGATCTTTCCATCGAACCGGGTGCGGATCACGGTGGCCACCAAGCCGTCGACTTCCGCAAGGGCCACGATGTACTGGCGGCGTTGGTCAAGAACGGAGTTGCACAAGGACCCGTTCACGGAGACGGTTTTCGTATTCCGGCCACGGAAAGTAGACCGGTTGAAGCTGATCTGTTGGGACGGCAGCGGTCTGGCGATGACCTACAAGCAGCCACCGGCGGCTAAGAGCGTTCTCTGCCCGATTACACATCAATTGTACTTCCATGGAGAAACTCCCGTTGCTCGTCCATGGATAAGCGATCACAGATCAGGGCGATGAGGAAAACGTGGGAGCGGAACACCGATTACACTACGGCCGGTTCAATGATGGTCCAACCGTTAGTCGCTTCCACAGCAAATGCTCGGAGGCAGGGCGCGTTAAAAGAAGAGGGATCGGCATCCAGAGGTCCGATTATTTATTTCCGTTAAGCGCTGACCGGGTACAGCCTGATACTTCCATTGAAGGTTCTCGTTAAAAAAACTGGTCATGTATCGCTGCTCCGTTCGTGTAAGCAGTTATTCGAATGATTTTGAACGCGTGATCGGGTCGGATCATGAATCAGGCCTGTCGTGCGATTGAGTACGAGCCATGGCGGGTATGGAGCTACGCGGCCCTAGTGCAAAATAAGCTCTAAGAACTCGTGGCTCACTGCTTTGATTCCGGAATCGCCTCCACACGACTGCCTCTATGCGTCACTCTCGTTATGCCTTGCTCTTCTTGCCGACCGCGAAGTAGCTGAAGCCGTGCCTGCTGATCTCGGCCACCGGATAGATGTTTCGCAGGTCGACCAGCACCGGCTTCTTGACCAGCGTCTTTAGCCGCTTGAAATCGAGCGCGCGGAACTCTTCCCATTCGGTGACGAGGACGACGGCGTCCGCGCCCTCGGCGATATCGTATGGGCTGGTGCCATAGACGACGGGGCCGAGCACGTCCCTGGCCGCATCCATGCCCTCGGGATCATAGACGTGGACGGCAGCGCCGCCGTCGAGCAGCGCCTGGACGATGGTGATCGAGGGCGCGTCGCGCATGTCGTCGGTGTTCGGCTTGAAGGTCAGGCCGAGAACCGCGATCTTCTTGCCGCGGACGTTGCCGTCGCAGGCGGCGATGACCTTGCGGCCCATGGCGCGCTTGCGATTGTCGTTGATGGCGACGGTGGTCTCGATCAGTCGCATCGGGCTGTCATAGTCCTGGGCGGTCTTGACCAGCGCCAGCGTGTCCTTGGGAAAGCACGAGCCACCGTAGCCGGGACCGGCATGCAGGAACTTGTCGCCGATGCGCTTGTCCATGCCGATGCCCTTGGCGACCTTCTGCACGTCGGCGCCGATCTGCTCGCAGAGATCGGCGATCTCGTTGATGAAGGTGATCTTCATGGCGAGAAAGGCGTTGGCGGCGTATTTGATCAGCTCGGATGTGCGGCGCTCGCAGAAATAGAGCGGCGCTTCGTTGAGATAGAGCGGGCGGTAGACCTCGCGCATGACTTCGATGGCGCGCTGATCCTCGGTGCCAAGCACGATGCGGTCGGGCCGCTTGAAGTCGGTGATCGCGGCACCCTCGCGCAGGAATTCCGGGTTAGAGACGACCTCGATATCCTTGTCGGGGAATTCCTCGCGGAAGATGCGCTCGAGCTCGTCGCCGGTGCCGACGGGGACCGTCGACTTGGTGACGATGACGGTGAAGCCTTCGACCGCTGCGGCGATTTCACGCGCGGCGGCGTAGACATAAGAGAGGTCCGCATGGCCGTCGCCGCGACGCGAGGGGGTGCCGACGGCGATGAAGACGACGTCGGCGGAGGCGACGGGGGCGCCCAGATCCTTGGAGAAGTCCAGACGTCCGGCGGCTCTATTCTGCGCGATGATGGTGTCGAGACCGGGCTCGAAGATCGGCACTTCGCCGCGCTCCAGCGCATCGATCTTGGCCGCCGACTTGTCGACACAGGTGACATGATGGCCGAAATCGGCAAGGCAGGCGCCGGAAACGAGGCCCACATAGCCCGAGCCAATCATCACAATACGCATGGGTTCAATCCCTGAAATAGCAATCGCAGCCCAACCGACCGGCGGGGCTGCGATGGTGTTACAGGGGTAATTTTATAAGTTCAAGACAACCAAAAATTGCGCTGTGGCGCATGCTTGGAATCCAATTGGACAGTAGTTGGCGCTATGCCACATGTGAAAAAACGCGCAAACATCAATTGGTGTAAAGCAATCAACGAATATGTTGGCATCATGGTGTCAAAAGCCGATAATCTGGTGTGGGCAATGCGCACTATGCGCTGCCAGCGTGTTATCCCATCGCTAGACAAAACAGCTCAAAGTCCCTATCAGCATGATTTCATGCTCTGGATATCACAGAGCCTTGAATTTAAATGGCAAAGAATCGGGCATAGCTTCGGGAGTACATAATGAGCCGAAATCGCATCGCTAATCGCAAACGGATACTCGTGACTGGCGGCGCTGGCTTCTTAGGCTCACACCTATGCGAGCGTCTTTTGGCGGATGGCGCGGAAGTGCTTTGCGTAGACAGCTTCTATTCTGGCACCCGTGACAACGTACGTCATCTAGTCTCAAATCCACATTTTGAGGTTCTTCGTCATGACGTAACAGAATCACTAACGGTCGAGGTTGATGAGATCTATAACCTCGCTTGCCCCGCCTCTCCTATTCATTACCAAAGAGACCCAATTCATACGATGAAGACGAGTGTTTTCGGGGCCATGAACATGTTGGGCCTTGCAAAACGCACCGGAGCTAAAATTCTGCAAGCATCGACAAGCGAGGTTTATGGGGATCCGGAAGTTCATCCTCAGATCGAGCATTATTGGGGAAGAGTGAACCCTATCGGCCTTCGCTCGTGTTACGATGAAGGGAAGCGGGCTGCCGAAAGTCTGTTTTTCGACTACCACCGAATGCATGGCGTGCGTATTAAAGTTCCCCGCATCTTTAATACATACGGACCTCGCATGCACCCTAACGATGGACGCGTTATCTCGAACTTTGTCGTTCAATCTTTGAATGGTGAAGAGTTGACCATCTACGGAGAAGGAAGCCAAACGAGATCGTTCTGCTACGTGAGTGATTTGATCGAAGGCTTTGTGCGTCTGATGGCAACTCCAGATGATGTGACTGGGCCAATAAACCTAGGCAATCCCGAAGAATTCACGATTCGTGAGTTGGCTGAGCTTACGACCGAATTAACCGGCGCTGCTGCTGCAGTCCGCTTTCTACCCTTGCCGTCGGACGATCCGGTACAGCGCCGGCCTGACATTAAAAGAGCGCGCGACTTACTCGGATGGCATCCAGAAATCAAACTTCGTGATGGTCTCGCGAAGACAATCGACTATTTTAGAGATGTCGCGGGAAACGCTGGGTGATTGATTGCAAGCGATTGACGGTCTCGGTTTGAGTTTGGCACGATCACGGGTTGTGCGTCAGCGCCTCCCGCGCCAGAAAAGACAGATCGGGGAAACCACTGCGGCAGCTCTCTACTTACATGATCACCTCAATTGGGTACTTCGTCATATGACTGCTCCTAGTGTTACCGCTAAGGCTGGCGGGTAGAATCCTATCATCGCAACATGGCCGCGATCGGGAGCTTCCGCTGCATGTCATTTCAGTGCAGCATCGCCCTTGCCCTTGCCAAAGATAGAACCAAGAATCATGGCAATGTCACCCCAAAGACTAACGGTGGAGACATATTCCGCATCGGCGGCCGCGAGCTTTTCCGGCGTTGACATATCGATACCAGCGATCTGAGCCATGCCCGTAATACCGGGGCGAATTGCGAAGACGCCCTTAGCCCTGCGAGCTGAAATTACTTCCAGCTGCGTCAATAGGCAGGGTCGAGGGCCAACAAAACTCATGTCGCCGCGCAAAACGTTTAAGAGCTGCGGGAGTTCATCAAGCTTGTAGGCACGTAACGTCCTGCCGATCGGGGTGATCCACGCTTCAGCGGCATCGTGAGAGCCGACGCTTGGAGTACCGGCCGCCATCGTCCTGAATTTGATGCAGGTAAAAGGAACCTCAAATCGGCCATGCGCGTTTGTAAAAACAGCGCTCCGCCCGGAGAAGAGCGGCTTACTAGCAATGCAAGTATAACGAAGATCGGCGACAGCACGATAAGGCCGCCAAGAGCTGCGCAGATATCAAAGATGCGTTTGATCAATTGGTTCATTGTGGTACCGCAAACGTATATGTGGAAGTGCCCTTAGGTGCAAGAAAGCGCCAGTTGTCCTTCATGCAAAAATACTCAATCCAGTCGACCTGCTAAGGGTTGTGGATTCTTATACTCGATCGACAATCACTGGGTTTTGTTAGAGAAGGCGCCTATCGCACTCATCCATGTTGTATTTCTTCCATCTGGTCATGCTCGATGACTTAGACCACAAGCTTGTGAGACGAATGACGTTCGATCTCGCTATAGGATCAGTGGATCGGTGTTTCGATCGCAATTGAATCGGCTTTCCTGTTCAAAGACACTAGATCGACGACGCGAGCCAGAGGGCTGTACCCTGGAACGAGATCGGCAAGTCCGATTTTAATGTTCCGGGCATCTCCTTGACTAGCATAAATCACCAGTTCATCGAGCTTAGGAGAAAGCTCGTTCCATACAGAGAATTTTTCACGCGCGCGCCAGATTTTGGGATGATCAGTACTCTCTGGATTATCACCGATCAGAAGCTCCTCGTAGAGCTTCTCGCCGGGCCTTAGGCCGGTCTCGATGATACTGATATCGCCGTCAGGGTTCTGTTCGTCTCGAACACTCAGTCCAGACAGTTCAACCATGCGACGTGCAAGATCGATGATCTTTACAGGTTCGCCCATCTCTAGGAGATAGACATCTCCTCCAGTAGCCATAGCGCCTGCCTGAATTACCAGTTGCGCAGCTTCGGGCACCGTCATAAAGTATCGCGTAATCTCTTCGTGAGTTACCGTAATCGGGCCACCACGGCGAATCTGCTGACGAAACAATGGCACAACGGACCCTGACGACCCCAAAACATTTCCGAACCGGACCATCGAGAAAACCGTGAACTTCTGGTCTTCGGAAAGCGCCTGCAATATCGTTTCTGCCAATCGTTTGGTTGCTCCCATCACATTCGTTGGGCGCACAGCCTTGTCGGTGCTAACTAGGATCATCCGCTCAACCTTAGCGGAAACGCATGCTCTTGCCACAACCATAGTGCCGAATACGTTAGTCTTAACACCCTCCGCCGGATTCTGTTCGACGAGAGGCACGTGCTTGTAGGCTGCGGCATGATAGACAGTGGATGGCAGCCACGTAGAAATAATGCTGTTAATGCGATGTTCGTCGCACACGTCCGCTAGAAGCGGAACGACTGGAAATGACAGCTGCGCAAACGCTTCCTCCAGTTCATTCTGCAGGGCATAGATACCGAACTCGCTCTGATCAAGCAAAAGCAAGGCCTTGGGCCCCAGCGCAGCGATTTCCCGGCACAACTGGCTTCCGATTGACCCTGCCGCCCCAGTCACGAGCACAACTCGATCGCGGACATTGCGTTCCAACAGACTAGGGTTAGGCAATACCGCGGTCCGACCTAGAAGATCCTCGACGTCGAGGTCGCTCACATCTGTCAACTGGGCTCGGCCTGTAGCCAGTTCAGAGATACTTGGAACAGTTCTCACTGTTACCTTGGCTAAACGAAGGCTTTCGAGAATCTCATTGCGCCTGTTTCGATCAAGCTGCGGCATCGCAAGCAGCACCGTATGGATTCGAAGATCCGAACAGATCTGCTCGATTTTATTTGGGCTGTAGATTTTCACGCTGTTTAAGGACATGCCCGCGAGACTAGGGTCATCATCAAGAAAACCTACGATATTGAACTCCGCGGAATGCCCGAGCGCGCTCACCAACTGCCGCCCTTGGAACCCTGCCCCGTATACGAGCGTGCGAATGGGAGCAGCAGCTTCGAGAAGCTCGCTATAGGCGCCGTAAAGGAAGTAGCGCGCGATAAACCGCGATAGACCAACTGCAAGCAGCAGCAACATCGGCTGCAGAATTCCGACCGTTCGCGGGATCGACGGCACGCTAACGACCGTGAAAATCACCGCATAGATCAGGCCATACAAAGCAACGCACTTGATAATCGTCGCAAAGGCGGACCGCCCCACAAACCTAAAAACTGCCCGGTATAGTCCGAACGTGATGAAAAGCGGCAGCGCAATAGCGAGTGATACCGGAATTGTCCAGAACTGCACCCCCGATAAGACGTACCATTCACTGAACCGGAAGCAGAAAGCCAGCCATACGGTCGAAAGGCATAGGCACGCATCAAACAGGAGCGCAATGACACGTTTTCTCGGGCGCGGCAAAGCGAGAATTCGCTGAACGGCATTGTCAAACATGGGTTAGGCTCGAACTTAGCACGTCGAATAGTCACTAACCATCCAGATGATCTCGGTCGACATGACTTCCTCCTTTTCGCGTGAAAGCGCAGCTACCTCAAACAACGACTTCGGCGACATGTCAACGGACACTTCAAAGGCTCCTCCCCATAAGGGCCGGTTTGTAACTACGCGATGTGACTGCAGAGGTGCGGAGGTTTCAGCTAAAGGCCGATCTGTGTAGACATTGCAAATGCAAGCAGATGCCGAATGGAGCGACGACACTCCTTTCCGCCAGTTTTCAAGGCATGCCATCCACTTTGGAAAAGAAATGCGCTTACCTCAAAGCTTACTTTTGGTCGGCCGCTGCCCGCCCTAGAGCGAGTCCACATATGAGAAAAAAAATGAGGTTAAACGGAAAATACATTACGATACGTGTGACTAGCATTGTGATACCTAAAATAGTGATCATGCCGTGCAGTGCCAGATCTTCAGAGTTGCGCGGAGCCATCCATGTTTTCACGAACGTCTTAATATAAGCGTAAAGTGCCGCGAAACTGAACGTTAGAAGAGACAGCAATCCGCCATTGTAGAACAATACTTGAAACTGTCCGTCCATTGGCACATAGCTATTATTATTAAACGCTCCCAGCAATATATTGATTGGCTCGCCAAGATTGTCCATTACCAGCGCGAAATCACGCTGGCGGTTCAGAATTGACAGGCTCGCTTGTACTGGATGCAGCGTTTTAGGGAGCCCCGGAAACAAGCCCTCCACCAAGTCGGTAAGTCCTAGCAAGGGGACAAGAACATTTCGGATATCGTCATTCGCAAGCTCTACCGCGAATATGAAGACTGCAATAGCTGCAACGTAGCGCCATAAAAACGCTCGCTGAATGATGCAGAAGTAAACAATCAAGAACGGCAAAATAACGATCTGACTGCTGCTGGCCGCGCGAATGGCGACATAGCCGGACAGGAAAACCGTTAGCAAAGCTAGCGCTAAGCTGCTCCGCGATTTTCCAATGCGCGCTAACCAAATAGCCGCAGCAAAGTTCATGACCATGGCGAACGAGTTCGGATTGATGATCAGCCCAACCCATAATTTGTCAGTCCAAAGGTAGATGTTATTTACAGATAGGGCAGCCGAAATTGCGAACTGCAAGATAGCGGTGGTGGTCAAAAGCGCAAAAAATCGCTTAACAAATTCCTTACTCTCGTCCTGGTCCCACGTAAGCGCCACACAGAAGATCGGGATATAGAGTGCTACGTTCTTGATGTTCTCAATAAGCTGGTTCTTAAGACCTGTGTGAGGCGCGTGAACCGCTGATGTGACGATTAGCGCGACGAGGAATGGCACAAAAAGTAAATGGCGCCGATCAAGCCTGTGCCAACGAAACGTTGAGACTAAGTAGGCGAGCACCAAGGCATATAAAGCGTCTTTGATAGATTTGACATACGCCGGCGCGTGCGAGAAACCATCTTCGAATTGATAGAAGTAAGCGTAGCCAAAATAATAGAGGCTAAAAGCGATCGCACCTAGGACAACATTGGTCTGCGTAACAACCAGATCGCGAGGCGCGATCGACTGAACTTCAGCGGTCTGGGACATTTTAGCTCCGCTTGAGACGTGAGGCATCGCATTGAATGCACCCATTTTCGTTACGTGACGAGTACTTGGTGCCACAGTTCTCGTGAATATCGGGCGAAACTACCGTTTCACGTCGGCCTTTTTGCGGCGAGCTCTCACTGCTTACATCATCGACAGCGCAGATGGATCATGGCCATCTTCCATTATCCCATAGTTAAACAGGGCAAACTGAACTTGCAGGAGAAGACGTGGTTCTGTTTTAGGCGTACTGCCCTTATGGATACAAAGTGTGTCTTCAGCGAAGCCTACGCCAGCCTTCCCCGTAATCTCAAGGATGTCTTGTTCAGGGTAGTAGTTCGTAATCTCCTGGTCAGTGTATCGCCTGATGTTCCAGCGATCGCCCGGCTTAATTTTAGGAGGGTTGGCGATTGAACCCCGAACGCAGATGTGAGCGCCTTCACCGTCTTTGACATCAGTAATGTAAAAGAAAAACTTGAAAAATCTGTAGTCGTCCACATCACGATGATAGAGGTGCGCATGCTTGTTTCTGTCTTCATCGGACGCATGAACTGGTGACGTCCACCAGAGATTACATCCAACAAAAGTGGGAACGGATCTCAGATATACCGCAGCGACCCATCTTAGGAATGGGTCAGAAATCAAGTCACGGATAGCTCGGCAAGTTAGGCCGTTAAAATATTGAGCAACCAAGATCGGTTTGCCGATCGCCGCTTCGGCGGATCCGCGGTCATGGTAATAAAAGCCTTTCTTCGGGTCACGATCAGCATAGGCAGGGCTGTTATCCGCAAATTCTCTAATCTCAGAAACAACGCTCTGCGGTAACACCAAGCCAAAGGCTACCCCGTCACGTTCCAAATCTTTGATGAACTTCGGGCGATCCACGTCTTTGAAGACAGAATTCGCCATTGCGTCTTCGCATTCCTTTAGGAACCGCTGGAACGCTCGGTAGCTTAACGCCCCTCTTGTCGATGTGACAACGCTGCGCACCAAGGGAAAACGGGCAATGCCCCGCATGGTGGCATAACCAGGGTTTTCTTTCAGCGTTTTAAGGACGTTAGAGAAGTTCATAAAGGCCCCCGGTTGGAATTCATCGCGGCTTCATCAAGCACCCCGCGCAATGTGTGTCAACGCCTAGCTACGATCACCAATTTTTTTGGCAGGTACACCAGCATACACGCCTCCCGCTAAGAGGTCCCTCGTGACAACAGAATTAGCGCCTATAACACATGAATTGCCGATGACAACTCCAGGGCAAACAACCACATTTGCGCCAAACCAGCAGTCATCCCCGATTGTAATGGGGCGATCCATTTCTCGAAAATGTAACAAACCCGATGCAATTCGGCGTTCCTGCTCGCGAATTGATAGTAGCGGGTCGGCTCGAAATGGGTGTGTTCCTGATGAAATGAAAACATTAGGTGCCAAGATGCACTCTTTCCCTAAGGAAACCGTTCCATTGATAGTGCACCTGCGTTGAACGGTTGTCCCGTCGCCGATCGTGACAGTTCCTTCTGTTTCGATTTCTACGTCGGATGATATCCAAACGCCCGCTTTAACTATGATCGCGCCTGTCTCAGCAGCTTTAAGTCTCGATCTCGGCCCGATAGTGACACGAGACGCAACGGAAATTCCCGAGGTCGCGCCGAGAAACAACGCGCTCAATGAGATTTTAGATCGTGAAGCTAAGTATCGGACGCTGCGGGCTGCCCGAACGAAGATGCTATGTTGCCACAGTAATTTCAGCATTGCTTGACCTAAAGTGGATGTGAGAGAAGATAAACGAAATCACATATGTCGATGCCGCAACGAATGCGGCCATGTAGGCAATTCCAGCCTCAGGAGTACGGGCTCCAAACCTTGTTAGCAGCCAGATCACAAAAGCTGTTCCCGCCGCCACCATGTTAATGAGAAGAGAGGTCTTCTCTCTATCGCGTATCACCAAGAAGCTTGACCAGAAATCTGAGATCCGGAAAGCAGCAGCGATTGCTAAAATAGGGATAAGCGGGATGGCGTCCGAGTATTTTGGATATAACTGCAATATCAAGAATTCCGCCACGTATATGGCTGGAACAATGGCTACGAGGAAAATACCAAGCGTTCCAAATGCTGATAAAAGCGCTAACCGATAGGCAGATCGAACGCCGTGTATCGCTGACCTCTTGGCGATCATCGGAAAGACAGAGGCATTTATTAGCCCTTGAAGCGCAAAAGCCGCTGTCATGGTGATTGAAGCGAATGAATACTCAGCGAAGTCAGCAGGCTGCAAGGTAAGCGAGGACAACCACCTATCCATACTCGATGAAGTGGTAACGGCGAGCGACAAAAGCAACAACGAAAGCGTCGACCCCCATCTCATTCGGCGAAACGACCTCACGCCTAGCAACGCGGCGCGGCGATGTGACAGAGACATTTTTTTTGCCGTGTTATGCGAGATGGATATCGCCATTACACCCGTAACAAAGCACTCCGGTATAACAACCGACAAAGCGGTTCCGAACTCGATTGAAATTGGAACGGCAAACAGGAGTATACCCAATGCCCTGGCAATGCTTTGCATTGAAAACCTAAGGGGATCATTGCTGCTGCGACTTTCCGTTGTCTGAATAAGGAAGGCCTGCTGCACCACGCCATGCATTACACCAAGCAACACCGCAGTCGACGAGATGCTCCCAAAAGACAACCCTGCACTCGCGAAAGCTACACCGACTATGCCGATAGCCACTGTCCCGAGAAGTGATTGCCATATTATTGTAGCTGCGGCGCGTCTTTGACCCAGAGCGAGATAGCCAGGTAGCTTTCGCTGCAAGTCTAAGAACATACCAAAGCTCGAGAGCATACCAACGATCCCCGATACGAGATAGACGGCGCTGAGTTCAGCAAAGGCGTTTAAATCGAGTATTTTTGCAAACAGGAGGAACCTCCCGAGCATTAGCGCCATTGCGGTCGCCAAAATCGGCGCGTAGATCGCTTTCTTCAGTCGTTGCCTGTTTATGTTGAATGCCATCTTTCGACTATACGCCCGCCTCTGCAATGAAGGCTGGCATGGCGCAAGTCAGATAGCAGGTCAAGGCATATGCGTTCACGGGTCTCGTCAACACGCAGGCCGGCCGACTCGTGTCACCCGCATCCCACACGCATCCATCTCGATCTCGAGGGGCGACGACGTCCGACACGGCTACTCTCCGTTTCTCAATTCACCAGGCTCTCATTTTTAGCTATTACC
Source organism: Rhizobium sp. 16-449-1b (assembly GCF_017741935.1). Classification (GTDB taxonomy): domain Bacteria; phylum Pseudomonadota; class Alphaproteobacteria; order Rhizobiales; family Rhizobiaceae; genus Rhizobium. The sequence continues at coordinate 105,991 of NZ_JAGHMH010000009.1, forward strand.
AAACGATCGAATCGCTTTGGACCAACCTTTTCAGGGCGACCACGCTGGCAACAACCAGCGAGAGAGCGTAAACTACCCAACGGCGGGCGCTTCCGCCACAGCGGTTATATGAGCGATTGGACAAGATGCGAATTGGGTTTGCAAACATATATGCTTGGCGTCCTCACACTGCCCACGCGCTTTACTTGGGTGATTTGCTGTCGCAGAAAAAATATCACCTGGAATATTTGATCTGCAGAGCCAACTTGTCGCATTGTTACAACCTCGGCCTGAAAAAAAGCTCCAGGCTCAAGGAATGCCCACGATGCATTACCGGAGGATTGGCGTCCTACGTGGATGGCGGCATCACGCGCCTTAACAAGAATTCGTTCAGTGATGGTGAGATAGATTTCAGAACCGTCGCGGCTTCGAGCGTTGCTACGATGCAACGCATCGAAGACCCAAGCGAACGTCAGACGCCGCGCTTCGAGCATGCTCTCGGCAAATATCGCGGGAATATCGAGACCACTTATCGATCAACTCGCCAGTGGATCCGCGACAAGCAGCTCGATGCCGTACTCTGTTTCAACGGGCGGATTGACCACACGGCGGCGGTAGTCAAAGCGTGTGAAGATGCCGGAGTTACCTTCGTGACACATGAGCGCTCACAATTTGGCGATGGAATACAGCTGGTGCCGAATGGCAATTGCCTCTCACTCGCCTCTTACTCCAAAATGGCGGCCGAGTATGGCAATCGCCCGCTGGCCACGGACCAAGCGACAGTAGCGGCACGGATCGGATCGCGGCGTTTTTTAGGCAGTAGCAGCGGCGAATGGCGAACGTATAACAATACAGCCAAATCCAGATCGTGGCCGATTTCCGATACAAAGCGCCGCATTCTCATTCTTCCTAGCAGCCACGGTGAGATACTAGGTGAGAAAGATTGGGCAACTAGCTGGCCCACGGCGGTAGACGCGTTTGAGTGGTTGATCGCTCGCTTGGGTATACGTCCCAGCGAGGTCGTTGTGAGGTTCCATCCTGTCTGGGCGCAAAGGATAGGCTCCGTTGATGGTGATCACATTAGCGCCTATTTCGAAAAATGGTGTCGCGAAAAGGGATATTATTTCCTTCCCGCAAATAGCGACGTTAGCACGCTAGACCTAATTGCGAGCGCTGACGACGTCTTGCTTACGCATAGCAGCGCGGCTCTCGAAGCTGGGTTGCTTGGAAAGTCTGTTTATTCGGTCACGCCTTCGTATAAGACGACCGGATTTGTGAAGAGCTTTGTATCCCCTTCCGATTTTGAAGCCGCGCTCGCGAATGCGGCGCAAGATGGGCGCGAAATTATTCGTCGTACATTACGACACATCTATTTCGTTGCTCGAAGATACCCACAATTCTGCGGAACTGTGCAAGCGGTGTCTCCGTCGCAATATAATTTCTTCGGCGGCGCCAGCAGCGAGCGCCTGGAGCGACTTATCCGCACGGGTGAACTGCTCGCTGATGACGCAACGTTTTCGTCGTCATTAGACGAAGAAAATGCCGTGATTTCCGAGATCGAGACACGTAATTGGTCGGCGTTCGCGGAGCAACGCAGAGAGCCACAGGAGGGAGTGCTGGTTCGGAAGCGCCGCTATGGACTGGACAACATTCTTCGCTGGCGTGAGCTACTTCCTGCTGCAGACAGGTGACCTTCTGTGTATGTAACAGTCCACGCCGGAAACACATTCGAACTTCCACGTACCAACTACCGAGTTCGCCTTGATGGTCCGTCGCCCAAACGCTACGCCCATCCATATCAACCAGGATACGATCCACCTCAAGAACGTGAGAGTATAGTTGCCGGATAAAAGGGAGCCACTGGTTTCGATTGTCACACCCGCTTACAATGCGGCTGCGGTCATTGGCGAAACTATCGATAGTGTTTTAGCTCAATCGTATACGCGGTGGGAAATGTTGATCGTCGACGATGGATCAACCGACAGAACTCGCGAGGTCGTCCGGTCGTACAGCGAACGCGACGCTCGCATTCGTTTGATCGATATGCCGAAGAACAGCGGAGCTCCAGCCAAGCCTAGAAATACCGCTGTTGAGGCCGCCAGTGGAGAATGGATCGCATTTCTGGACGCCGATGATGTATGGCACCCGCTAAAGCTCGAAAATCAACTCAGGGTTCTCGACGCCGAGCAGGCGACGTTCTCTTGCACCAGCATGCGCGATTTTCGGGATATATCGGAAATCGAAATCACCGATCCGGAGAACGTGCCGGTTAAGGAAATCACGTTTCGCATGCAGCAGATAAAGGGGCGCATTCCAGCTTCGAGTGTGGTGCTCAGAACCGACATCGCTCGCGAATTTCCCTTCAACGAGGACTTGTCCTATAAGGCGGTCGAGGACTATGACTGCTGGCTGAAGGTTCTGGAAAACAAGGGCCCTTGTTTGAAGCTTCAATATCCGTTCCTAATGTATCGGCGTATTGAAAACCAAATATCCGGTTCCAAGCTCTATATGCTGCGTCGAATGCATAACCTCCATCTGCACTATGGAAATCGAAGATCGCCGATACGGGCTCTGTTGTTCTCGGCGACCCACGCGATCGGCGCTCTTTATTTCAGGACCATCAAACGATCACTCTAGCTACGGCTTTGCCTGCTCGCTTTTGGACATCGGTGCTTGAGCGCTCTGCTGTCCAGAGCGCATCAGCCCTAATACTGGCCATGCTTATCCTCCTGGCATGCCCCGGCGATTGAAAGAAGAGGCGCCAGGTCTGGCAAATTACGAAAATGCGTCTGTCGTAACGGGCGTATTTTTGCGGATGTCCCGGTTCGCTGTCTTGCCGATCACGTTCTCCAACATCTTAGGCGGCAAGCCGAAACCAGGGCGCACGGAGCGCACATGATCGGAGGTAATAGTCTCGCCCGCTTTCATGTCACGTACGAAATAGAGCGAACGGCGAAACTTTACATTACCAATCTCGCTAGACTTTCGACCATAATCGACGCCACCAAGCGCCTCCCATGCCGTTTTCGAATCTCGGCACAGCGCTTTCAGTTCGGTTGGCTCCAAGGAGAAACTGTCATCGGGCCCGCCACCATTGCGGTCGAGCGTAAAATGCTTCTCGATTATGGATGCGCCGAGCACTACCGAGGCGATGGCCGTGGTGTTGTCAAGCGTATGGTCCGACAATCCGGTTACGCAGCCAAAGCGAGAAATCATGTCGGGAATGGTGCGCAGATTGTAGTCCTGCGGCGGCGCGGGGTAACCTGACACGCAATGAAGGATCGCCAGCTCTCGGCAGCCTCCACTACGCGCTGCGTCGATGGCTTCGGCAATCTCCTCGTCATCCGCCATGCCAGTAGAGATGATCATTGGCTTACCGGTGGAGGCCGCGTATTTGATCAAAGCGTGATCCACGGCTTCAAACGAAGCGATTTTGTAAGCTGGCGCGTTCAAATCTTCCAGAAGATCGATCGCGGTGTTGTCAAAGGGAGATGAGAAAATCGTGATGCCCAGCTTACGAGCATGCTCGAATAGCGGCTTGTGCCATTCCCAGGGTGTGTGCGCTTCCTCATAGAGCTTATAAAGTGTGCGACCGCCCCATAACCCTCCATGAATCTGAAAATCCTCGTCGTCGCAATCAAGCGTAATAGTATCGGGGCGGTAAGTCTGCAGTTTGATTGCATCCGCTCCGGCCCTTTGCGCTTCGCTTATGATTGCCATGGCGACATCCAGCTTGCCGTTGTGATTGGCAGAGAGCTCGGCGATAATATACGGTGCGAAGGTCGGGCCAATTTCACGCCCGTCAATCTTTAAGCTAGCCATCGATTTTTTCCAGAATGAGTTTGTATTTTTGTCCGCGCATTTGAAAGTGTGCGGGATATCTATCAGGATCGCATACACGTATTAGATCGAATTGCTCAGCAATTGTCTTGTCTGGATCTATCTCGCTATCCTTAGGAGTTCGTCTTCCATAATAGGTTGGCTTAACATCTTTGTTCTGCTCGATAGACGGCAAGTTATCGAAATTATTTACGGCGTAATCAATTAGAGCCATCTGGCGCGAACCAATAATATCACTAATTTCATTCCACAGGGCAGTTTCGCCAATGTGAAATTTCTCTTTCTTAACGATATTTCCGGAATCGACGCTATCTTCTGCCTCTAGCATAGTCAGGGTGAATTCGGTCTGTCCGTCAAGTAGTTGCCAGATATGGGGGCTCCAGCCCCGCCCTAGCGGAAGGTCGCTAGCATGCAGAACCAGCGTCTTCTTATATTGTTCACGGTGTGTTGCTAAAATAATCTCTGAGCAAGAGACTAAAAACAGAATATCGCCACCAACAATCTCCGATGCCTTCCGAAGCAAAGCTATCTCGTGATTTTCGCGATTGTCTTCCATCCAAAGCCCAAGCCAGCGATTTACCGGATGGGTGGGGTCACTACAGAGTATGGTAACCTTCATGAAAAAGCTTCCGTATTCATGATCTCGATAACTGATGTTACACCGGCACCGTCACAAAGTTTAGAAACCGCGGCGACAGCCCGATTATAATTTTCTTGCACCAGAAAGTGTCTAATTCGTTCGCCTAGAGCAGTCTCTGAAAAATCCGTCATAAGTGATTCTAGGCCGCAAAGCTCGCTGACCGAACTAGCAATTTGCTTTTGGTTTTCAGCAAGAACGATCATCACGGTCGGTAGTCCAAGACAACATCTTTCCCAGGTAGAGCTTCCGGCAGCGCCTATGGCTAGATCGCTCTGCATCATTAGCTGTGCCATATCACGAACTCCGACCAACACTCTTGCTGGCCACGGTAGAGAACTTGCTGTGACATTCACATCAGCTATCCACGGTGCATCCTGTCCCATGACGATTGAGAGCGAGCTTCCCGTAGGCAATTCACACGCCTTCAGCGCTTTAAGCACTGCTCCAGTCACATTATCATTGTCAAATCCCCCCATCGAAATCAGAACATGTCTCACCGGCTCCCGCCTCCGGCGTACTAGACTGGCTTCGCGAAACTGCGCAAAATCCGGACGTAACAGTGCGTAGTGTGGGCCAATTAGCAGGACGCAGTCCGCCGATACTAACTGTTTATAATCTTTTGCCTTGCGTCCCAGATTTTGATCCAGAAGGACATCACAGCTATGTGGGCGATCTGCAACATCGTCGATCACCATTATTTTTCTTACGGCTGTACGCATTTCGCGCTCGAAATCAGCGTCCAAACCATAATGGTCAACAACTAGCCAATCGGGCCGGATCTCAGCCGCAGCTACCAAACTCTCCCGTTCATCGTCTATCGGCCGGATCTCATGACCTTTCTCTGCTACCAGCGCTGCCAGCGCGGGCGGCATGTCTCGACTGACAAAGGTACAGACTGCCCCCTTTTGCCGCAACCCATCGGCCAGCGTGAGGCAACGCATGACATGCCCCGCGCCAATTGCCGCCGATGCATCAGCACGAAAAGCAACCTGCATTGCCAATGCCTCCAGATGGGTTTTGCTACCTCAGTTCAGTCGCCGGAAACCTGCATGGCAGATTGGGCCCTTGAGAAGGCTGCACACATCGCGGCCATCTTCGCATTCCCGTATTTGCGCATAGATCGGATCAAGCGCTTCAAAATATGCGTGGACGACATCGGGCGTATGTGCGATCGACGCATAGAAATTCGTTGACGCAAGAAAGCCCTTGGCCAACATTTCCTGCGTAATGAATGTTTTATAAGCCAGCGCATTCGCACTGTTAAATGAGTAGGTCGTCAGAGACGGAAGGCCGGCTGTCGATATAGAAAGACCGTGCTTTTCGGCAAGTTTCTTCCAACGCTCGGTGACATCAGCGCCGATCTGTGTGATTCGCTCCCACGGCTTTTCACGCTCCATGACTTCAAGCGTCTTTATTGCCGCCGCGGAACCTAGCCGCTCGGTCCAAAACGTGGATGAAATGAACGTCGATTGCGCTGCCTCCATCACGGAGCGCCGGCCAATGGTTGCTGTCACGGCATAACCATTGCCGAGAGTTTTGCCAAAAACGGCCATATCCGGCTCGACGCCGTACTTCTTATAAAGCCCGCCAAACGTCTCCCGGAAGCCAGAGGTACATTCGTCAAAAATCAGCACAATGCCATTCTTTGTTGCCAGTTCGCGCACCCTGTGCAGGAAGTTGTCCTCCGGCCCCTTGTTGCGCACCACTTCCATCTTAATGACGCCGATGTTGCGCTCGGCAACCAGCGTCTCAAGACCCTTGAAATCATTGTAATTGAACGGATGCACAGTACCACGCAAATTACGCGGCACACCATTCGGCTCTAGGCCAGGTAACAGATGTCCTGCGAGGCTCTCGTCCTCTCCCAGATTGGCCGAAAGATACCAATCATGCCATCCGTGATAACCGCAGACCGCGACATTGTCCTTACCAGCCGCCGCCCGCGCGATTCGCACGGCGATTGCGTTTGCTTCACCGCCCGAGCGGGCGAAGCGAACCATCTCGGCGAAAGGATGAAGATCAATCAACTTTTCAGCGAGATAGACTTCTTCTGGCGCGTTGAGTGTCGACATGTTGCCGTTTTTAACGACTTCCATCACGGCCTCATCTACCTCTGGGTGCCCGTAGCCAAGGATGTTGGTCCCGACGCCCATCAGAGTCATGTCGATGTATTCGTTGCCGTCGAGATCCCAAACCTTGAAGCCTTTGGATTTGGAGAAGTAGGCCGGCCACTGCTCTGGCAAGAACATTTCCGCACGCTTCGACAGAAGCATGTTGCCGCCGGGAATTATTTGCTTGGCGCGCGTCCAGAGTTTCTGTCCCTTGCCCATGGAAGCCCCTTCGTTTCGATTCTGCGCTTTGTTGGCTGTGAATATCTCTGGCTGCTGCCGACTGAGCGAAAGCACATCGCCCCATGTGAAATCATCTGTGGGTCCGAGCGCATCGAAGACCCCGGATATGACGGAAAAATCGTCCGCCGTATCTACTGTCCACCGTTCGGCAGACACATCGGTATCATTAGCGATATTGAACATCGAGAAGCGGCCGGAATTACGGAGATACGGCGTGACATGTTCGCGATCGAAAATCTCACGTGTTTCCTCCCAGGCCTGCCGTAGGGCGGCGTATGTAAAAACTTCGGTGTCGAGACCGTCCGGGTAAGTCGGCGGATTGATATTCGAGCCGTAGTCAACGCCAGCCTTGTCGAAAGCTTCCACAATTTCGTCGACCAAAGCAGCATCGACCAGCGGGCAGTCACCAGTTATGCGGATGACGCGCGTGGCTCTCGCAAGCGTAGCGGCCTGATAGTAACGATCGAGAACGTCATCCTCGTTACCTCGAAAGACAGAAAAACCAAGACTTTCAACATACTCGACCAACGGGTCGTTGCGTCGATCTTCCGAGGTCGCGACGATGATGTCGTCGATCCGTTTCGAGCGTGCAAGCCGTGACAATAGGATCCCGATCATCGGCGTTCCGCGAATTGGCTTCATCACCTTGTTGGGGAGGCGAGTCGAACCCATGCGCGCTTGGACGATAGCAACGGTCTTCATGCAATTTTCCACTGTGAGGGGTCAATAAGCGCAATACTTTCACTAGAGAGCCCGGGCGGCACGTCCGCATTTCGCTGTGAAAGCGCTGCCACCAGTCCATGCAACTGGATTGCGCTATCGGCACCGACAACCACCTTCTCAACGCGAGGATCGTTGCAGACAAAACCGAGTGCGGCAGCTAAAGGCGTTGTTTCTTGCGCGATGCACCAATCCCGCCACTGATCCAGCAGCGCGGAAAATTGTGTGAAATAGGCAGGACGTTTGTCTGGGGCCAGCAATAGAAGACCTTGCAGGAGCGCGGATCGGGTATGAATTCGTACGCCCGTACCCGCTAGGCGGTCAAGCCAACCAGAAGTGGCTAGTCGCCGGTCAAGAACGTTGTAAGGAGCCTGTATGAGTTCCGGCTTCCAGCCTGAGCCATCAGACCATATCGCTTCCAGCTCGGCAGGCGCGTAGATAGATACGCCTACCGCCGCGCACAACCCGAGCGTCTTCAGATCGGCTAGGCCTGCTCTGTAAGAGGCCGCATGTTGTCCTATAATCTCGTGGGATCGATGCAGGAGAACAGCATCCACGCTCGAACGGTTCAACCGGCTGAGCGACGCACGGATGCTTTCCACAATCCAGGACCGTACGTCAGTGACCTCTTCAGAAAGAGGGGGAAGCTTGGTCACGACACGGAAGTCTCGGGTGCCCGTAGCGCCTAGGTTCGCCTCTGCGTCACCATAGGCTATCGCGGTATCAAGCGTATCGATGCCGTATTCACGTGCCGCCAAGATGATCGCATGTAGCTCCTGTTTCGATACCCGATCTCCCGCGTTCGCCACGCCGTATTTCATGCCGAACTGCACCGTGCCGAGAGCCAACTTGTTCATATCAGGCAAGCGAATGCTCTGGCACAGTAAAGATGTGTTCCAGAACGGCGATCACGCGAGCCTGATCTTCATCAGACAGGGAAGCGAACATTGGAAGCGAGACACAACGGCTATAGTACGCTTCCGATGCCGGGAAGGAGACACCCGCCATGCCGTTCTCCCGATAATATGGTTGCGTATGGACGGGAATATAGTGAACATTAACGCCAATCTCGGCCTTGCGCATTGCGTCGAAGAGCTGGCGCCGAGTTAGACTGGTCTTCGTCTCATCCACCTGTACGACGTAAAGATGCAGCGCCGAAAAAGAGCCACTCTCTCGTACCGGTAGGATGAGAGGTAAATGAGCTAGCTTCTTGTCATAGGCATCGGCAATTGCATGGCGACGTGCTACCCATTCGTCGAGGCGTGTTGCCTGCGAGCTGCCGAGAGCCGCTTGCATTTCCGTCATGCGATAGTTGAAGCCGAGATCCAACTGCTCGTAGTGCCAAGCGCCTTCGTTAGGTTTGGCCATGCGTGCGGCGTCACGCGTAATGCCATGGGAACGAAGATCCTGCATGCGCCTTGCCAACTCCGCCGACTGGGTTGTCGCAAGCCCACCCTCGGCGGTGGTGATAATCTTGACCGGATGGAAAGAAAATATCGTGATATCCGAATGCTGGCAGTTTCCGACCTTGCCATTGCCGTAGCTGGCGCCAATCGCGTGCGATGCATCCTCGATAACATGAAAGCCGTATTCTTGAGCCAAAGCTCCGATCTTGGCCATATCGCATGGCAGACCGGAGAAATGCACAGGTATAACCACCTTTGGCACATATCCTTCAGCCTTGGCGATCTTCAGCTTTTCTTCCAATCTCCTCGCCGACATGTTTAGCGTCACTGGGTCTATATCGACAAAGTCGACCGAGGCACCGCAGTAGATCGCGCAATTGGCACTGGCCACGAATGTATTCGGCACAGTCCACGCAACATCTCCCTCACCAAGACCAAGGGCCAAGCAAGCGATGTGTAGGCCGCTGGTAGCACTATTGACGGCAACAGCATGCGCCGCACCACAGTAATCCGCGATGGCGCGCTCGAATTTAGGAACTTCCGGTCCCTGCGTCAGGTAGTCGGATCGCAACACATCGGCAACTGCCTGTAAATCCTCCTCCGATATTGACTGCCGGCCATACGGGATAAAGACCATCAGATTTTTCCGATCTTGCTTTCGTTGGCGGCAATCCAGGCCTGCAGTTCGTCTCGGCTCATCCAGTCCTTGTTATTGTCGCTGCAATAGGTAAAGCCGTCGGGCACGCGCACGCCATCCTTAATGCGGAAGGGATCCTTCGACCAATCGTGAATGGTAGGCAGTATCTTGAAGTGCTCGGCGTACTCGTACGTATACAGCGCGTCTTCGGTGCCAATCATCTGCTCATGCAGTTTTTCGCCAGGGCGGATGCCTACAATTTCAGTACTTGTCTGCGGCGCGACCGCCGCGGCAATGTCCATGATATTCATCGACGGAATCTTCTTCACGTAGATTTCGCCGCCAGCCATGTCCTCGAACGCGTGCCACACAAGCTCGACGCCTTGCTCGAGGGTAATCATAAAGCGCGTCATCCGCTCGTCAGTTATCGGTAGTTTATTTTGGTCCTTAATCGACAGGAAGAATGGAATTACCGAACCACGGGAGCCCATAACGTTTCCATAGCGCACGACCGCGAAGCGTGTATCGTGGCTACCGGAGTAAGAATTTCCAGCGACAAACAATTTGTCCGACGCGAGCTTGGTCGCACCGTAGAGATTAACCGGACTGGACGCCTTATCGGTCGAAAGCGCGACAACGCGTTTTACGCCACGATCGATGCAGGCATCGATAAGATTCATGGCGCCGATGACGTTCGTCTTCACACATTCAAACGGATTATACTCTGCCGTGGGAACGATCTTCGTGGCAGCTGCATGCACCACGTAATCGATATTGTCCAGAGCTCTATAAAGCCGATCACGATCACGCACGTCGCCAATGAAGAAGCGCACACGCGGATCATCACCAAAAAGCTTAGCCATTTCCCATTGTTTCATTTCGTCACGGGAGAATATGACAAGCCGCTTGGGATTATACTTCTCAAGCGTCATAGGTACGAATTTGTTGCCGAAGGAGCCAGTGCCACCTGTGATCAGAATGGATCGATTTTCAAACATAGCGTTTCCGGTTGCGTGTCTACTTATTGACGTTATCCGAGAAGATGCGTCGGTTGCGGCTTCCACCATACCGTGGTCGCTCTTGCAGTCGGCGGATTATTTTATCATTCAGCGTCGCGCTCAATTGGGATGCGCGTCTTTTACCCCCTATCGAGTGAATTGCAAGCACGACGTCATTTGTCTCATTCAGTCTTGCACGCATGAATAGACAGCCCAAGCTGGCTCACTGGACCCAATGTGAGTTTCAGAAAAGCGGATGTGATATTCGCCGCGAATCCACCGAGATCGTGTTAGATTTAATAGCTTTCAGCGCCTCGTCTGGTTCTCTTCGATATGCTTTGTGGTAGATATGGCCTCAATTCCCAATTCGCTGCGCAACAACGAGCTATCCACTTGATGGCGTCCGAGTATCTTCTCAACTTCTTGCTGTTTTCCAAGCCCAGACGCTACCAAGCGCATTACCCATTCAGGGAATGGGAAAAGTAAGGCCCGCCTGCCGATAGAAATGGCGAGAGACTTCATTAATTGAGGGGTGGATATGTCCTCACCGTCAGACACTAGATAGACACGACCAGCGGCGACTGGCTGCACCGCAGCCTGAAATATGATTCTCGCAAAATTGGTTACATTAAGAAGACTGCGCTGGCTGGCTACACCCCCAAAGGGTAGCGGAATGCCGGTGCTCAGCAACCTAAGCAAGCGATCAAGATTTCCAGGGTTGCCTGGACCATAAATAAGTGTAGGCCTTAAGATGGTTAGCTCGACTGCACTTGTCTTGAATAACGCAGTGAGCGCTATTTCGGCTTTCAGTTTACTCTTCGCGTACTCGCTCACGGGAGCTGGAGCGTCGGCCTCGGTGAATGGTTTCTTTGAAAAATCTCCCATCACTCCGGCGGAGCTGACGAATATGAAACGCTCGACACCAGCATCTATAGCAGCTTGGGCAAGCGCTACACTTGCACTGCAGTTAACTCGATCAAATTTTCCGAGATTGTCCTCTCTCTCCCCAGTCTTGTGAGCTCTGGCTGCAAGATGCACGATAACGTTGCAGCCTTCGCAATAATTATCCCAATTGCGCACGTCCGCAATGTCACCAACTGGGATATATTCAAACGCTTCAGTCGGAGGCGGAGTAAAATCCGAGAGTTCACGTACAACTCCCCGGACGGACCAGCCCTGATTCAGAAACTCCTCGACCGTAGCTCGACCAACGAATCCAGCAGCACCTGTAACTAATACTCTCTTCACGATGATGGCATCCTAACGGCGCACGCAACTGAAATGACCTGGCGAAAGACTGGTAGGCGGAAAACGACAGGGCTAAGGCCCATAGAGCGTATTTCTCATCCGGAATGAGTTTTTTTGCCTCGTTCAGCTACGTCCATAGCATGCAGCAAAGTTACAAATCCGTACAAACTCCGAACATAATAGTAGGACACCGCGATGCATGCGCCACCTGCCGAGAACGCAAGAATTTTCAGCAAAGAGGCAGACTGTTCAATGAGGACAGCAAGAATCGCGCATCCAATTGCCATGCAAAACACAAAGCGAATTAAAGAAAACATTCCAGAATTCCTAACTTAGCGATGATTTTGACGATGGCTGCGCCATCGACTGCGTTCCTTCGAATGCCTAGCGTAATATTGATGACCATGAATGGCATCCAACTTGCTCAATAGGCATCTAGCTCCTTATACAAGATGGAAATAGAAACGCGCTCGTTGCTATCCTCCGAAAAATTGTCTTGAACATGAGAAAAGCTATCTTTAGCAACAAGATAGTAATGGCCGCTGCCTGTAAAGAGGTCCGAGTATGAGGTCTTATATGAAAACAATCCCGGGTGGTGGTGATATTCTCGCTTGTGCCTTTTCGTAGGGTCAAAATCCAGGATCGCCAGAAATCCGCCTGGGTTAAGCACCCGGTCCGCTTCTGCAACTGCCTTCAATAAGTCTCCTCGATCGACTAAATAGAGGCAGAATCCAAAATAGACAAAATTAAATTTTCCGTCCTCGAATGGAAGCCTAGACGCGGTCCCAACTTGAAGGTTCACATTCCCAAACTGATGATTGCCCTCGCTCACCGCAATCGCAGAAGGATCTACGCCATAGCTTTCAGCCTCAAAAAACTCTCCGAGATTTGCGAGCTTATAGCCGTTGCCGCAGCCAACTTCCAAAATGGCGCCAATCCCGCCGCGTTTATGCGCAAGAACACGTTTAATAGTATCAATTGCCAAGTCGCCTCCATCGCGGGCGAGAGCTACCTTGTTCCTCTCATACCAACGATCTCCTTCAGACTCTAAGAAGACGTGCTCTTGAGTTTCGTTTTTCACCGTAACCTTTTTCCTTCTTAGTCCAACAGAATTCCCGACGGCAGCGCAGGGTCACCGTTCTACGCTTGTACAAAACCAGCAAACGTTATTCCAGTCCGCGCAAAGGATAATTGCGGTCCAGGTTGATAAACCTGGACACATGCTTCGCTTTGCCAAACAGTTATGGTGGGGCGTTTTCTGCCTACGCTATTCGCGATCCCCGCACCGCACTCAAGATGACACACAAGCAGATGCCCACATCATGCATTCAAAGGACAACAATCGAAGACCATAAATCCTGCAAAAGTTAGGGGTTTTATGACGGGACGAAACTAATTTCAATGTCAACGTTTCTCATAGGGTATGAACCGGAGTTGAGTTATGATATCCGATAAGTACTTCTTATAGGCAGTCATCAGACCCACTTCGTTGGCACTCTTATGGTTGTGCTTAAAGCCAATCCCGAGAGGCCTGGCGGTGACGACCACAGTCAAAATCTGAGAAGCCAATCTGTCAGACCTGCTTGCCCGCGTCGAGGCCGGCGAGGATTCTGTCATCGCCCGCGGCAACGAGCCCATCACCCACGTCACCCGAATCCACCGAGAAAACGACCTATAGCTGCTGCTCGCCCAGGTCCTTGCCGCGCGTCAAAAGGCCGAGACCTCCACCCACGACGAGATCCTCTCTGGCGTGACGAAGGTGGCCGCTCATGGCGTTTGTCATCGATTCCTCGATTGGCGCCGCCTGGCTTCTGCCAGAGGAATATTCGGATGCCGCCGAAGCCATGATCGCGACGATCGGCGCCCCCTGTCCGGTTCAATCGCTATTATTCCTCGAAATCCGCAATATTTTGGTGACGTCCGAATGCCGGGGCCGCACCTCTTCTGGTGGTACACAGGGCAACATGGAGTGTGTGCGTCAACTGTCACTCAACGATGCCGGCATTGGCCGCGACAGCCATGTGCTGCTGCTGTGTGTCTGCCAGGACGCTCCATCCGAAATCCGTCAACGACATCGTCAAAAGCCGCGCGGCGCTGGCGGGTCTTGATCCGGAGGACTACTCGGCACACGGACTGCGATCCGGTTATCTGACGGAAGCTGCCGATCGCGGCATTCCGCTGCCGGAAGCCATGGAGCAGTCGCGGCATCGATCGGTGCAACAGGCGTCCAGCTATTATAACTGTGCTACACGTAGAAGCGGCCGCGCTGCCAGGATGCTCTGAGCACGAACGCGATACCGGGACCAATCCTGAGGCTGAGTGAAGCAACCGTATAGCTGTCTTCGAAGGGTTTCGGCCTCGTTATAATGTTTTGGCAGAAACTTATAACCATCGGCATTGACAACCTTGCGTACCGTTATAAGGTTTTGGCGAACACTTATAACGACACAGCCGGCGGAGCCGTGGTGCCGCAAAGCAAGGAATGCCCATGTTGAAAGAAATCGACATAAGCTACCGGACGATGTTCGCAGAGCTGGTACAGCGGACACATGACGGGCAATTCCTTGCGGATTTCCCCCTGGAGGGTTGGTTCGTCAGCGTCACCGTCAAGGATCGGGACTACTGGTATTTCGATCTCCCTACGCCCGCGGGCAAGGACAAGCGAAGCTATGTTGGCCCGCACAGCGACACAGAGATTACGGCGCGCGTGAAAGCCCACAAGCAAATCAAGGATGCGCTCAAGGAGCGGAGACGGATGGTCAGCACCCTGCGCCGTGCCGGCCTTCCCGGGCCCGACGGGTTTGCCGGTGACGTCACCAAGGCCCTCGCTGATGCCGGGCTGTTCCGGCTGCGGGCCGTCCTGATCGGATCGGTCGCGTTCAGCACCTATGCCGGGATGATCGGCATCCGGCTGCCGTCGTCAGCCATGCAGACCGGCGACGCGGATTTCGCCCAAGACTTCGCAATCTCGGCCGGGGTTGAAGACAGCTTGCCCCCGGTCCTGGAGGTCCTGCAATCGGTTGATCCCGATTTCAGGGCGATCCCGCACCATGCGGACAAGGCCAAGGTCGTCGCATTCCAGAACGCCAAGGGCTACCGCGTGGAGTTTCTCACGGGCAACCGGGGATCGGACGAACACTCGGGCAAGCCCTCCCCGATGCCGGCCCTCGGCGGCGCCTCGGCGGAAAACCTGCGGTTTCTGGATTACCTGATCTATGAGCCGATCCGCACGGTGCTTCTCCACCGCGAAGGCGTGAACGTCCTCGTCCCCGCTCCCGAACGGTATGCTGTCCACAAACTGATCGTCTCCTCCAGACGGATCACCGACACGCTGGGGCGCGTGAAGGCGGACAAGGATCTGACACAGGCAGCTTTGCTCTTTGAAAGTCTCGTCGAGACGCGCCGGAGCGATGCGATCGCTTTTGCCTGGGAGGAAGCCTGGGACCGAGGCGATGGATGGCGACAGGCGATCACCAAGGGTCTCGCAAGGCTGCCGCCAAAAGGCCTGAAAGCCCTTGGCCACGCAATCGGCCCGTCAGTCATCGACAACCTCATGCAGAAGACGATGGACAGATGACGGCTTGTATGCTGAAGCTGCTTGTCCCCCACGCTTGCTTCACGTCATTTGGGCTTTGCTTTTCGCTCGCCTGTTCAGTCCATTTAACAGCGATATTCACGAACACCGTTCTACGCGCTGCAATCAAGCCAATCGAGAAGTCAACTATTTGAGATAATTGACGAATATAAGAATTTGTACGGCTGACAACTATCGACCACTAACTCATGCGGAGGTACTGCTGATCGTCGCCATTCAATAGCGCCATAGACGTAGGGCCGAGCGAAAACCCGCCACGTTCCAAACGCTTCGTAAGGTCACATAACCGGCTCTGCGATTAGAAGGCCTATTTGCATCCGAGTCGGCATCGCCGTCTAAGCCGCCTGCTTGGCGGTCTTGGCCATGCACTATCGGGATGGTATCACGATAACATGACCTCTTCCGCTCAGCCGGCCACGTCCAATAGCGGCTTCCAGACCGCGTTGCATCAGCTACGATTGACCGCCTCTCTCCTCTGGCGCTTCTGGCCACAATTGGCAGCACTCTGGCTGCTCGGTTTCATCGGCAATCTTCTGCTCAACGAGGTCGCCGCCATTATCGGCCGCTGGAACTCGCTGGCAGGCCTGTCGGTGCTTGCCCTGATCGTGCTGTTGAAGCTCGTCGTGATCGTCGCCCTGCTCGAGACCGTCCGGTGCGGTCTTCCCGCGCTTGATGCCGCATCCCGTCGAGTGAAAGATCAACCGGATACGGCCACGGAAACGGTGCCGGGCAATTTCGTCAGCGCCCTGGCGCTGAGCCTCGTTCCCTTCTTCGCCTTCTACACCGCCTGGGGTTTTCTGGGCGATACCGTCAGAGACTATTCTCGCCTGTCGCTCAGCCTCTTCATGGCAGGCGAGAGCGCCGGCCTACTCGATGTCTCCGGCGGCAAGTGGCTGATCGTGCCGGTCGTCGTCGCCTGGGCGGTGCGGCGGTTCGCGAAGGCCATGCACAAGCGGTCGCGCGCGGCGATCTGGCCGGTCCTCATTGTCGTCTGCGAAGCCAACTGGGCCTTCATCGGTCTGTTTGTCCTGTCGGAGTGGAAGGACGAGATCAAGACCTGGTTCAGCCATGTGCCGGAAACAATCGGCACGCTGATCGGCATGCTTGCACCGGTAACGGATGCTACGGCGCAACAGGCTCTGCCTATTCCTCCGGAATTCTCTTCACCGCCGATCGCGACGCAGCTGATCAGCCTGTTCTTCTATGCGCTCTATCCGGTGGTCTGGCTGACGCTCGCCGCCCTCGTCTACGGGTATGATATCGACAGCGAGCCCGCACCCGGCCAAGGGCGTCTCACCGGTGCCGTCTCGCGCTGGCAGGCGCTGCCGAAATCCGTTCGCGATTTTATCGCGCACTTCATCTCCGGCACGCTGAAACGCTATCGCGCCCTGGCCGAAGGGATCGGTCTGGCGCTGAATTCCGGCCTCGGCCCGGTCCTCGTCGCGATCCTCGCCTACCGCCTGCTGGATTGGGGATCCGCCTGGGCATGGTATGGGCTGACACAGCTCATCGGCCCGCATGACCTGCCGCTCTGGCAGGTGATCGCCCAGATCATCTCCCCCTTCATCGGCACGCCGAGCGAGCCGGGCGAAGGCCTGCTCGTCACCCCGATCAAGATCTGCCTCTTGGCGGCCACCCTTGAGATCGGTTTTGCCCAGGGCCGGGAATGGCGGGGACGGGCATTGCGGCCCGGCGCCGCCTGATCGCTACTTCAGTGCCAAGGGAAAGCCGATCGCTTGCGGCCGCAACGCCGCAACGCTCAGCCTGACGGAAAGCGCCGGAACCGCGTCCGCTGGAACCACGAACTTCTCTTCGATCATGGCGGCATGGTTCGGTTCGGGCGGGCTGAGCGAGGTGATGCCGCAGCCCTTCACGGGCTCATTTTTGGGCTCCAGATCACGGCTGATATCGTTCGACAGGCTCACCTCGAGCGGCAGCCAGCGACGCCCCTTCGTATCCGTCAGGCTGACCTCGCATTGCCCCCAGCCTTCGCCGATTTTGCCGGTAGAGGTTGCCACCATGCGGATGATGACGAGCCGCATCTGGCCGGGGAAGCGCACTTGCGTGTCACGTCCGTCACCGATCACCCGCACTGTTTCGAGCCGCCAGGTGGCGCCGGCATAGTCAAGCTGGTCGGATCCCTGCGCTATATCGGTCTCGATCCGACGCCGGCAATCCTCGATGTTACGCCATGCGTTGATCGCGACAGCGGCGGCAACGAGAAGCGGCAGGCTTGCAAGCGAGAGCCACCAGACCCTTCTCTCGCGATCAGACACCATCTTTGCGGATCTCCAACCGGGCTTGCGGGGCGGTTTTATCTGCGTCGAGCGACACGCCGATCTCGTCCTCGAGTTGCGGATCATATTGTTCGGAGAGCATCAGTTTCATGTTCTCGGTCTCGTCCTCGGGAAGCTCGAAAACGAGCACACCCGTCGTCGGCAGGCCGGGCTGAACTGTCTTTGCCGAGAGATTGTTCGGCGCGTCCCCTGCCCTTCGCGACTGGCGGTAGAACCGGCCGGAGGCCCCGACCAGGGTCGCGGCGCGAACCGGCATGGTTTTCTGGAGCGCCTGAAGCTCCGCCGAGACCACGACCCAGACGCCTGAGCTCTGCAGATCGACAGCTCGTCCGAACTGCTCATAGTCAATGGCCTTCGCCCTCAGCACGCGATCGACCTTGACGCTGAACGTCCTGCTCGAGACCGTCTTGCTCTGCTCGCCCGCGGTGCCGATCGGCCCGGTCAAGACGGCATAGGAGGGCGTCGTCTCTTTCAGGGCGGCCAGCAGAACCGCCGCCGCAAGAACCGCCGGGATCATCAGTGCGGGACGCGTCATGGCTTCACCTCAGACGTCTCGTCTTTCAGCGGCAAAGTGATTTGTGCAACGGCGCCCGACGGAAACCAGCCTGGCGCGCTGTAGAGATTGTCCCTCGGCTTGAAGACTTCACCCTCGACCTGCAGCCGCAAAACATCAGGCAGAGCGACATTGGCAGGAACCTCCCAGACGGCAGTGACCGCCTCGGGCATTCTCGGCTGCAGATCCCACAATATGGCCCGGTCACGCGTCAGATAATATTGCGGCCTCGGCGCATCGGGAAGATCGGCGAGTTTGATCAGGCTGCCATAGAGATTGGAGCTCTGTGCCGAGATATTCTCCAGCGTCATGGCGACGACGATGGCCTTCTTGCCCGGCGCAATCCGCGCCCCGTTCGGCATCTGAGCGCCGACAACAGTTCCATTGACGGACACCGTCCAGCGTCCGGCTGCAACCGGTACCGATGCCGCGACTTCAGGGATGACATCGGCCTGTCGGCGCTCGTAAAGCGAATATCCGAGCGAGATGGTCGCAGCCAGAAACCCGCTGGCGCCGGCAAGCAGCCTCATCAGCCACGTCTTGCTCGTCCTTGGCTTCGTTTCCGATTTCGGTCCGGCCGTGTCGCTCATGGCTATCGTAGATAGCGGACCTCAATCAGCTTTTCGACTGGAGCGAACGCTTTTTATGCCTCTTCCCTGAGCGCGCTTAGAAACCGCTAGCGATCAGTTCTTTTAGGTTAAGAGGCGCTGCATAGCGGCCGTACAACGATGACATGACAAGGAACCTCGCTCGTGTAGTCGGATCGTCTGGTGGCAACTTACTTTGTGGACTCGCAGCCAGCGCAAGCAAACGCCCGCCCGGCCTATACCAGTTAGACCCTCGATTCCCTTGAACTCGCCCCCCACAAGACGAGCAGCAAAAACATGAAAATCTCCGGCTTTCGAGCAACCAAATCTGAAAATGCTTATTATTCAGACCATTAACTGAGTTGTTCGCGAACAACTCAGCGTTACGAGCTTTTCACCATAAAACCCGACAACGCCGACCCAAACCGTCGCTAAGCTCTACCCAGCCTTCCGCTCTTCGTACCCATTGGCCTTAAGAAGCGCCATCACCATCGGGCCAAGCGAGAACTCGCCGCGCTCCGACCGCGGGGTCAAATCACGCAAATAATCTCCGGACGAATTGATGAAGTTGGCACGCTCAAGCATGCAGGCGACGGTCGCCGCCGCGTTCTCCGCCCCCATGACATCGCAAGCATCCTGATAGGCCGGCGGGCTGATACCCAACATAGACCGGACCACGACGGCGGCCGACAAGAGGTCGCGCCAGCTAGTGACTGTGCCGTCCGGCCCATAATCGGCGATCTCGCGCACGCCTTTAGCACCACGCCCAACGGGATTTCCTTCAGCGGCTCCCGCATCGGCACACCGATTTCATTCGGCTTCGCGCCCTACTCTCGCCGCTGAAGTGCCTGACTTTCAGGACTTCATGCGAGCAAAAGAATTCCGTAACAATCAAGATCTCGAAGGATGAGACGGACTTGCGGTCCGTCGATGAACTCGATGTTGCAGAATCCGTCATGGCTCGCCTCGAAAAGTGCACGCCGCCGTGCCTATGGAGCGTTAACCGCTTGAGGGAGATCGAGGGCTATCCAGAATAACCCGTGGCCTCCACGCTCACACATGCTCAATCGGTTCACGGCTGAACCTTAATGTCGGCTGGCTTTAGCAGAACCTTGACGCCGAATTTAAACTAATCTAGCGATCCTCCCGAAGGACGCGCATGACCTGATCGCCATCGAGAGCTTGAGCGTCGAACAGAGCACGAATTAGCTTTTCAAATGCGTCCTTCCTCTGCTGCAGGACCGCTGTTGCGGCCTCCTTCCCACGCTCCAGCCGGACATGCACCCGCGTAGCTACCTGCGGATCTACGTCAAGCACATCGGCCGGATTGCGGTACGCGCGGTACAGCAACGGATACTCTTCGCCGAACCCGAGCGTCCTCTCCATATCGAGCGCGAGACGCGTCGCGCGTGCCAGATCGCTGTCGTCCGAGCCCCCGGAACCACCGGATACGCGTTTGAGGATCAATGCTTCTGCCGCTCTGCCCGCCATGAGAACGGCAAGCATCTTCGAGTACCATTCAACGGTGTCGGACCTCGACGGATTGAACCCAAGCAGGTTGTAGCCACCCTTGCCGGTATCGATGTTGAGTCCATGGATCGGGCCGAGATCCAGTGCATGGTGAACGACCGCATGACCAGCCTCATGAACGGCAAACCGCCAGCGAAGATCATAAGGCACAGGCGGCCGATCAAGCCGAATCCCCTCTTCGATATCGTCGTAACGAACTGGTCGCTTTTCCCGTCTCGCCTTGAGACGCGCTTGCCGAACGATCCGCTCGATGTCCGCGCCGGTGAGGCCCATCGCGCGGGTCGCCAACCGCTCAAGGACATCTCGCGGAGAGGGTGCTGCGGCTGCAGTACCGGGCGCACCCGTTGCTCCGCTTTCATTTGATGCGCTCATCGGCTCGCTCCTTTCAAATTTGCCTCGCCCTCGGCCCCGTCCGGCACGTCCTCCAGCCGTGGCTCTACTTCCGCCATGTTCCGGCTGACGTCGGCCAGATGTCCAACATCATCACCGAGATGATGAGCAAGGATTTCGACAAGCGCTGCGACATCCGGCTTCTGGATCTCGATATGGGTTTCAAGGCGCCCCGAGCGCTTCAACGCGTCATCGATCTCTTCCGGCCGGTTCGTTGCTCCAACTACGATCAGCCCCTCGTTATTGGTCGCGCCGTCGAGAAGCTCGAGCGCCTTGTTGACGACTGTGTTCCAGTAGTCCGCGTGCTCTCGCTCTGCCGGCTGCCGCTTGCCGATGCCATCGAACTCGTCGACGAACAGGATTGCCGGCGCCAATGCCCTGGCCTCGACAAAAGTCTTTGCCATCTTGTCGATGACATCGTTGAGGTGCCCGCCCTGCAGCCAGGTCGATACCGACGTCACCACCAGCGGGATGCCCAAGCTATTGCAGAGCGCACGCGCAAACGTCGTCTTGCCAGTGCCCGGAGGACCGGAGAGCAACAGCTTGGTGCTCATGTCGGACCACGCCAGCCTGGCTGCCAGGTAATCGGCAAGATCCGCTTTCAGGTCGAGCGCCCAGGTTTGGGCTTTGCCATATCCGGCCAGCGTTTCGACTGCGAGCGGTCGCGCGCGGCCGGACGAGTCATCTGAAGGCAACGGCTCAGGCTGAATGACTTCCACGCCGGATGATCTGTCACGCTTCCATCCACTGTTATTGTTGCTTGAAGCGGACGATGTCGCAGCCGCGCGGCTGGCCGACGCCTTTGCATCGCCCTTCGACGCTCGCGCCTTGTTGCGATCTGCCGCCTCGGTGTCGTTGTCATCGTCATCATCGCCGTCCTCACCAGCGGCCCTTTCACGCTCGGCAAAGCGGATCAGGAATTCAACGACGTCTTTCGGTTCACGACCCGGACGGAAGGCAAGCAGAATGTCATCCAGTGAGAGCGCCTGGATATCGTGGGCATTGGGACCGCCAGCCAGCAATTCTCCGCCATCCGTGCCGTACACTACCTCGATCAAGCTCCTGACGAAGGCATGGTCGAGCTTGCCGGTCACAAGATCGAGATCGGCGGCGATGGTGATCTCATCGACGATATGCGTACTCTTCTCGGTGATCGTGACAACCGGATAGTTGCGCGCCAGGGCGTTGACCAGACGCCGCCGCATTGCCGCCCCTGTCAGTCGATGGACATTCTCGCCGGTGAAGCTGACATAATGCCGGGTAGGTTCGTCTGTGACATCGAACGTCTTCTCACTAAAGATATAGTCACCATCAATACCCTGCAGAGCGCCGCCGGGCAGGAAACCCGGCGTTTCGATCATGCGCGTCATCGCGCGTTCGAAGCCGGCGATCGGCGCATGCAGCGCGACGACCGGGGCGGGCCGCTTCAGGAGCCGAAGCGTCTCGCGCAACGGCTTGCCGGAGGCAGCAATCGCCCGCGCCAGAAGCAAGGCAGCCGCAATGGTGGCGATAGATGGCGGTTCAGCCAATGCACCGACGAGCCTGACGGCATAAGCATGACGATCAAACTCGCTCGGCGCCGGTGCCATCGACCGCCCATCGGATCCGGGACCGAAGCGCCGCCGGAGCCACGCCATGTCTCGATTGATGTCCCCGGTCAGCGCCGACGTATCGAACGCCGGACCGTAAACCCTCAGCGCCTGTGCGCCATCATCGATGGTCCACGATACGAGAAGCCCATTCGCTGCGGCATTCCGCAGCGCCTCACGGCGGGCCACCTGCCGCAACCGTCGAACAAAGAAGTGCGCGATCCTATCCATCGGCCCGGCCTCCCGCTTCCGCGGCAATAATTGCCGTTTTGGAGGCATCGACGGACTTGCCGGACCAGAGGTCGAACCAATCGATCAGCATTCCGCATGCCGGTTCCCCGCGATCGGCATGTGCGCGCAGCCTGGAGAGAATGACTTCAGGGATGGCATTGCCGAGCGTCCTGTTATGGCGGGAATAGGTCAGCGCCAGTCCGATCAGAATCGCGGGGTCGTTGGTCAGATATTCGATCGGCGGAAGGTCAGGCGCGGCCTGACGCGTTGCTGCATGGGTCGAAGCGGAAACGGCCTCGCGATGAACGCCTGAAGGCGTGCGGGTGTCAAGAGACATTACGGCTCCTTGGCCAGACCACAAGGATCCGGCGCTCAAGAGAAGAAGAAGAGGATGAAGGGGCTACGGCTTAGGGCCGTGCCGGACTGCGCTCAGTGCGCGGCCGGACGCCGGGCAAAGCCGACCCGGATGCGAGCAGGCGCAGGCTCGTCCTCAGATTGGTCGAAGCAGCCGAGGTCGTCGGCGCCATCATCGTCGTCCTGCCAAAGCGCCGCCTGTTCGTCCTCGTAGCTGTTTGACGCATTCAGGCGGACCAGCGGCTTGCCAGGCATGTGCATGCCCGCAGCGGTGTCCGCTTCGGACAGGGCGATCCCCAGCACACTCAGCGCCTTGCGCGCTTCGGTCTCGAGAAGTTCACGAACGCGACGACCGAAGCGGGACCGCAGCTCGGCCATGCAGGCCGCAACGCCGTCGATCTCCAGCAGGTCATCGATCTCGGACAAAGCCCAGATGCCGGCGGCATGGTCGCTCGGGCGGCTGGCGCCATCGACGATGGCCACTTCGACGGTGTCGACCATCAGCCGCTTGTGATGCTTGTAGAGCCAGTCGGGCAGCACCATCGCTCCGGCCATCATCTTCATCTTCAGTTCCTCAAGACGGCTCGTGTCACCGTAGGAGGCGAGCGAACGCTTGAGGTCGAGGATATAGGCGGTGTGGCGGACGCGGTTGACGATAATCAGGTCGGGCGTATAGCTGCCCTTTGCCGGTGCCTCGCAGTCAAGCTTGAGCCCGTCGAGCTGTGTCCAGTCGTTTCCAGACACGGCTTCGAGAGCCGCCTTGACCAGCGGCAGCTTCAACGACTGGGTCAGAACGATGACGTTAGGGTTCGCCTTCGCCAGGCGTTCGACCGCCTGCTCCAGCAGCTTACCCTCGCGGAACGACACCGCACGAACCAGCGACGCGATGTTGACGTAGTGCCCGAGGATCTCGTCCTCCACCGGTTCGCCATCGGCGATCGCTGCAATGGCACGATCGATCAACAGGTCGAGATCGGCCTCGACGTCGCCGAAGCGTACAAGATGGGGATGACGCCGCAGCGCCGCAGGCTCGCTGATGCTGGCAATGTAGCTGCCGCTGAACGAACGGCGAGCGGCGGGCGCTGCCGAGGCGGCGATGGTGGAACGAAGAACTTCCCCAGTGGGGTAAGCAGAGGTAAACGTGGTCATAGCCCGATTCCTTTTACGAGAAGGCTGAGGGTCAGGCCCTTGTCGATGTTGGCGCATCGGCTTGGGCCGCTTTGTGTCCGGTCGTCCGAACAGCCTTAACCTGGCAGGACCGAAGGCCGGGCTCAAGGTCCCAAAATAACAAAAAAGAACAAAGCCGGTACAAGGTTAACGCCGGGCTCACAAGGCGATGGCACCGCTGGCATTCGGGTGGTCGGAATGGCCCGACCTTCCCGTCGAGCTTTAGCCCTCCCATGCAAAGGGGCCGTCGGACGGCCCCTTGCTTTTCGATAGGCGGGCGTTCCCCCGCCCAGTCAGGTCGCCGGTCACCGGACGCTGGCGGGGGCCGAAGCCGCATCGCGCTCCGCTTTGCGAGCCTTGACGCTGTCCAGGATGGCCGGTCGCTTGAAGCCTCTTTGCTGTGCCGCGGGACCATCGGCGTCGAGCGGCGGGACGTCGGCAACCTGCATGCGTGCGACCGGTTCCTCCATCACCCGGATCAAGCCGCCGGTCGCGGCATTCAGCTCGTCATCCATCCGCTTTACCGCGGCCGAGATGGAAGTGTCGGCGGGTTCGTCCGATGTCTCGGCAATGGCAGTACCGGGCGTCGCGGCCACTTCGTCTGGACCTGCGACGACGTCAGCCGCAGTGTCTGCGCGACCAACCAACCACGCCGGATTCTTCTGTTTCGAGACTGCCCACTCCAGCGTCGGCAGGACGGTGTTCGCGAGCCAGTCGCGCATCTCGCCGGATTTCGGCCAGTAATCGACGCCACCCAGCTTATAGAGCAACCTATTGACCTGATCCCAGTAACTTCCCTTTGCAAACGTCGTAGCGCGCGGATTGTAGCCCATCTCGATTTTCGGCTCGACGAACAGCGCGAGACTGTACAACTCCTGCAGCGTGACGCGGGCGAGGTCCTGGATCTCCCTTGCCAACGTCTCCTTGATCACGCGCTTGCCCGCGAGCGATGCCTCGATGGCCTGCCGGATCGCGTCGACATGCGCGGTATAGGATTTCACGCCATCGCGCCCTTTCACCGCGATCAGAGCCTTCAGGCCGTCGATGCCACCCACGGCGTACGGATCGGCCTCCGGCCGGCTGCCCACGTCTGCTTCATCGGACAGAATGGCTTTCACATCCGCCACCTGCAGCCGCCCCTGCTCTTGTGCGAAGGCGATGGCTTCCTCAATCTGTTCCGGCTTTGCCGAACTCAGATGGAACAGCACCGTCGTGCCGATGGACAGATCGACAAGGGTGTCTCTGTAATCGGACAGATTGCGGAACACCGCGCGATAGTTCCGCGCACTACGCGCATTGAGGCCGCAGCGCTTTTTCACCCAGGTGTCGAAAGCACCTTCGGCCAGCATCTCGGATGCAGAATGAAGATGGTCGCCGAGCTCAAAGGTCTGTTCCGTGGACCGGCGACCGAGATCGGCGATGAAGCTTGCCATGCTTTCGAGACGAGCACGCGCGGAAGCGTCGATCTCAAGCGTGTCATAGATGGAAGAGGTGGCGGCAGCGGCGGTAGCTTTGTTGGAATTGCGCATAATAGACTCCATGTATGAGATACAAACAGCCCGAAAAATATCCGTCGAACAAAACTATTATTGCACGCAAAAATAGAATATGCAAACCACGTCAAAATCAGACCAAGATATCAAGCCACTGTTTTATTTATATTTATACCGTTTATACTTCGCGAACGTGCATTTTCCACCGACCAAAGGCTCTACATAAAATTTTCTTGCTTCAACCTATACTTTCCATTCGCCGCAAGTATTAAACGCTCGTCTCGCCCGCACGATCACGCTGCCGAACCACGGGATCTGCTGCTCTGCTACGCCGGTCGACCTGAGTTGCTGGACGGCTAAAAAACGTCGTGACGAGTTGCCCGCCCGTCAAAACAAATTGCGTTCGTTTGATTCCGACCTCCAGATTTCTGATTCATTGTCCTGAGGCTTCGATTCACGAACGGCGTTTGCATGCATGCAAATGATCTCGATTTGCCTCGACGTGCCCGCAACGTATTTCAAATTGCGTTCGTTCGATTCAAACCTCTGGGGAAACGATTCATGAACCGATATTTCCGATTCCAATGCAAACGGCGTTGCCGGGCGGATGGGTATCTGGCAGGGCTGGCGCCAGCGGACGGGATATGGTGGTGCGATGATGTCTGACGACAAGAGAAACGAGAAGCAGCGGGATCGCCAGCAACGGCTACGTGATGCAAACAGGCAGGCACGGCGGCCGGACCGAGACGATATCGCCAGAACGGCACTGTTCATGACGATATCCGCCATGGGCGCCAAGGGCGCTGACGATGCTCTTGAGGAGTTTCAGGATCGTGTGGTCGCGATGCTGGTTGAGCAGGGGTTCGACGAGAGGGCGTCGGACGCGCTATTCGACGATCTCGTCTTAAAATACCGGACAGGCGCCTGGCCGTTTCGCAGAAAGGTGCACTTGCTCCATTCCGGCGACACCGAGCGGAATGAATGATCGGCTCCGCTTTGGGCCATCATGGCGCCGTCCCGGGGGATGTGTCGATAGCGGTGGAACGCCTAACGGCGTTTGCTGTTTGTTGTCGTCTCCCCCCATTACTTCCTCAAACGCCGTTCGATTCTGAATCGGATTTACGGAGCCATACCTGGATACGATCGGTGGCACCGCCCCCCCTTCGCTGTTATCTCCGGATTAACCACCAGTTCACAAATTGGTTGACAGCACCACGGTCTGTCTTCAGTTGTGATGTCAGCTTAGGCAACCGCCGAGGCCGGAATGCGCACTGACCGATGCCACTTGCCTGGCTAAGTTAGAAGTTAAAACTATTAACGACATCCTGGAACGGCCCTGGCAAGAGGAAAATTCCGGCGCTACTCCCCGGCCCGTACCGTGGGGGTGGTGAACAACCAAATCAAATGGCGCCTCTGCCGAGGGACGGGAAACCACCGGCAGAACTGATGAGATAAAACGAACGAGCAGTCTGCATCACCTTATTCCGTGTGGTGAGCTCAAGCAGACAAGAGATGATCGGATCGAGGACGAGCGGACGTCTGAGGGATCCATAGTGGCGAGCGCATTCCTTCGAAATCCACTCTGGACTCGCGAAGGTCATCATGCAGATCGACTCCCCTGAATACTTTTCCAGTTCCTCACGCGGGCATTGCCTGCCCTAGCGCGTCCGGCTTCTTCGCCCGACCGCTGGCAAGCTGCATCGTTTAGCAGCCCGCCCAAGGCCGGGTTTCCGTAACCTGACGCGCCACCACGCAACCCGACTGCAAGAAGCAGTCGCACGGTCGCGCGCATGCCTGAGGACTACCAAATGACCAATACCCCCTGCGCAACTCCCAATGCCAGCGCGGTGAAGACCCGCTACCTTCACGACGCCGTCAAGGATACAAAGGCTCGCCTGTATTCTGGCCCTTGCGTGATCGCGTCCGTTACCGGCGTGACCTCGTCGCAGGCGTGCGATGCGATCCGCCATGTGCGATATGGCGCGCGCTGGCTCGACTTCTCATACACCCCGCCTATCAGAAGAACGCGTGCCGGCGAGATCGAGCAGGCATTACGGCTGCTCGGATATGTCGGACATTGGCGTTCTCTGCCTGACGGCGCGACGCTCGCGGCCTACCTGAAGGTTCGCACAGGCGTGGAGCGCGACCACCCTTGTGTCTTGTTCCTCAGCACGCACCCTGTCGCCGTGAGCGGCGGTGTCTTCTGCGATATCTTCAGCGGCGGTATCGTCGTCGACATCGACGACGCGAAGGGACGGCGCAAGAAGGTCAACCGCGTTCTCGTACTGACGAAGCGGGTCGCGCCTTCGACGATCGCCTCTAGGACGCCGGCGCCGAAGACGGGTGCCAATGGAAAGGCCGCCCGGCTTTTTCGTGAGGCAATCAAGGCCGAGACCGGCGCCACCCGCATCAAGCTCACCGCGCACGAGGTCTTCATTATCCGTCCCAACGAGAACGGTTGGTACTGGCTGGGCAGCCGCGAGAACGTCGAGGATCAGATCCTGAGGCCGCGTCCGGACAACCGCCTTGCCGGCAACACCGACGCGGCCGCCGCCTACCGGACGGCTACGGGTCACTAGCCACGACCGTGCGGCGAGCGTGATCGCGGCAATTATTGCCGTATGCGATCCCCTCGTTCCCAAATCATCGACACGAGCGCAGCACTTTCGGTGCCGCCCCGTCATGCACCACCGCCGGACCATGACGGACCAGCGGCTGGCGCGGGCTCCCAAGCGATCCGCGCCAGGCTACGATGTCTCCCCAATTACTCGGCATTTACTGAGGTTCCATGACGAAGAACACCCTCATCTACCTTCGCGATCCACGCAGCACGACGTACACTGCATGCGCCGAATCGCAACTCCACTATGCCAAGGCCTTCATCAAGCAGAATGGCTGGAGACTCGAACAGATCTGCCGAGATCAAGACGTCGGCGAGGTCGTGTTCACCGCGCAACCGGGCGTGCAGGCACTCCTGGCAGAAGTTGAAGTCGGATCCCTCGACGTCATCCTTTGCCATACGCTGGATCGCCTGTGCTCGCGATTTGCCGTTGCAGAACGGCTGCTGCATGATCTTGATGAGAGAGGCATTGAGCTCTGGGCCGCCGATCCCGGTATCCGGATCAAGACCAGGGATCTGATCGACTACTATTACAATGATCCGGCCAAACCGGTCGGGGGCGGCTGCCATATCGCACCGATGCCTGACGACCTCTATGAGATCGAACACCTGGTGCCACTCCCCTACGGCTATCGCTATACCGGGGCCTACAATGCCGATGGGACGTATATTTTCGGGTTCAAGGTTCTGGATCAGGAACCTGCCGAAGTCGTCTTGTGGATTTTCCAGATGTATGCCGATGGCCTGTCGCCGGCAAAGATCGCCGCAATCCTGACTGATGAAGGCGTTCCCGGCCCCGGTGGGCGCAAGTGGCGTGGTGACCTTATCCGCGGCGACCGCATTCGCCGAACCGGCATCCTCAACGACGAGATATACATCGGCCGCTCCTGGGTGCCTGGTCGGATTTTTGCCAACGCACCTGCTCTTCAGATCGTCAGCATGGACCTTTGGATCCGCGTGAAGCGCCGTCAGGACTTTGCAGCGCGAGGTCCTGTGGGATCGCCATGACGCCTTGGCCCGAGCGCCACACTGGCCGGCCTCGCCGGCCAGTGTTCAAAACGACAATGTTTCAGATGGAATCCAGACCATGACCAAGAACGTCCTCTTCTACGCCCGCTACTCCACCGACCGCCAGCATGAGGTCTCTATCGAGACGCAAATCGAACTTGGGGAAGCCTTCATCAAAAAGCAGGGCTGGAAGCTGGTCGAGACCTATTCGGATGCTGCCATCAGCGGAACCAGCTACCAGCTCCGCCCCGGCATCCAGCGCTTGATGGCCCATGTGAAGCGCGAGCGCATCGACGTCGTACTCTGCGTCACAGTCGACCGCCTGTCACGCGACACCGAGCACAGTGCGAAGATCCTCAAGGAATTGCGCTACCGCGACGCCGACATCTGGACGGTCCACGCCGGCACGCCGGTCACGGATCTCGAGATGGCGCTGCGCGCTGCCCTCAGCCACGAGCTGGTTGAGCAGATCCGCTACCGCACACGCGAAGGCATGAAGACGGCTGTGAGGAAGGGCCAGGCATCGACCTGCCTCGCCTATGGCTACAAGCTCTCTCAGCAGCGCGACGGGACGGGCGACCGCATCAAGGGTTTGCGGGAGATCGATCCTGAGAAGGCAGAGATTGTCCGTCGCATCTACCGGCTCTATGCCGACGGAATGTCGCCGCGCGACATCGCACTCCTTCTCGACAAGGAGAAGGTCCCAGGTTCGCGCGGGAACAGGTGGCGCGATACAGCCATCCGCGGCCATGTTGGCCGCGGAACCGGCATCCTCAACAACGAGATCTACATCGGGCGCATGGTCTGGAACCGGCGCCAGTACCGCAAGAACCCGGAAACGGAGAAGCGGACCGCCCGCGCCAATGATGCCAGCGAGTGGATCCTGACAGACGTACCACAAATGCGCATCGTCTCCGACGAACTGTGGCAGCGCGTCAAGGACCGGCAGAAGGAGATCGGCGAACAGTTCGACTTCGGGCAGAGCAACAGGCTCAACGCAACCCACCGGCCGGAATATCTTCTGAGCGGCCTTCTCGAATGCGAGGAATGCGGCGGTCCCTACGCGATCTCAGGCAAGGATCGCTATAGCTGCACCAATCGCAAGAAAGGTTTTTCGATCGACGAGCTTGGCGGCAAATGTTGCGGCAACAGCAAAACGATCACGCGCCAGGAGTTGGAGAGCCGTGTGCTCGACTGCATGCCTGTCGCCTTCTTTGCGACCGGCATCTTCGACACGCTCTCCGCGCAGATCATCGCATTCGAGACGGCCAAGCTCAAACGTCTGCCGGCGGAGCGCGACCAGATGAAGCGCAAGCTCACGGAACTCGAAGGCAAACAGCAGAACATCATCCAGCAGATCAGCGATCGCGCGGCTGAAGGCCGCCCTCGCCTGCCTGCCCTCGACGACATGCTCGACCGGCTGGAGACGGAGCGGCAGACGCTGGAGCAGGAGATCGCAAACTTCACCGAGACCGGCCCGGACATGGTTACCAAGATCGAGGCGTTGCGCGAGCGTCATAATCCGCAAGCGACAGAGATGGGCATGCGCCAATTCATGCTGATGGCGCGCAGGGGCAAGGACGAGGACGCCAAGCGCGGCCTGATGCCGATCGTGCGCCAGCTCATCCAGAAAGTGGTCATCGGCAAGACGCCAGGCCATCAGCCGGCAAGTGGAGTGCTCCCCGTTTCACCGGACAGGTCGGCTAGATTGATTTAGCCCTGATGAACTGCCGAGGGGAAGCCATCTTGAGCGCGGAATGTGGATGGATTTCGTTGTAGTCCTCGATCCATCCGTCGATGAGCCGGATCGCCGTTTCGGCGTCCGGTAGTGCGGAGATGCGGATGTAATCCCGCTTCAGGGTTTTGACGAATGCCTCGGACATTCCGTTCGACTGCGGGCTGGCCACCGGCGTAAAGCAGGGCGTCAGATTGAGCGCCTGGGCAAATAGCCTGGTCTCCCGTGCTGTATAAGCCGAACCGTTGTCAGAGAGATGCTCGATAGCGTGCGGGGTTCGGGTTGCTGCGAACCGCTTTTCGACTGCTTCCAGCATCATGTCGCGCACGTCCGAGCCGGAAATGCCTGCATTGGCGACCGCCGTCCAGGCGATGATCTCCCGGTCGAAGGCATCGATGATGAAGGCGAGACGAATGACCTCTCCATTCCAGCAGGTGAACTCCAGACCATCCGAGCACCAGCGCAGGTTGGAGCGCATAACCATGACCTTGCCGTCATGGATGCGGCCCTTGCGAACGGCCGTATGCTTCTCCAGCAACATCGCATGGTTGCCCATGATGCGATGGACCCGTTTGGCGTTGACGACAGGCTTATCGGCGGCTCGTCTTTCGCGATTGAGGAGCGCGGCGATCCGCCGATAGCCATAGGTTGGCCTTTGATCCACCAGCCTGCGAATGGCGGGCAGAAGCTCTGCATCCTCGACCTTGTGGTATGGCCCACGCGGCTTTGATTTACCTTTCAGCCGCTCGATGAGGTTGGAACGGGAGACGCCCAGCGTGTCAGCGACGGCCTTCATCGCGAACCGTCCTTCGGCAACAAGATCGGCCGCGATATCCGTTTTTTTGAGTCCGCTTTGGATAGGGCTTCGCGGAGGATTTCGACCTCCATCGTCTTGCGGCCGAGCATGCGCTCCAACTCGCGGACCCGATCTTCCAGCTTCTTCACTTCCGAATTGCCGACCACCGGCTCGTCTGAATCCACCGCTGCAGCACCTCCCTCGCTCAAGAGCCTGCGCCACCGATAAAGCAGATTGGGCGCGACGCCATGGCGGCGAGCGGTGGACGATACCGTCTCGCCTGGTTCGAAACTCTGCTCAATGATCGTCAGCTTTTGCTCGGTTGTCCATCGCCTGCGGCGAACATCACCCGTCAGCAATTCAACGTGTCGATACCCGTTAGACATAAGCCTGTCCTCAAGCCTGTGCTTGAGCCTTTCTGCCTATGCCGACTGTCCGGTCGAAATGGGGGGCAGTTCAGCAAGCTTGCTGGTGCATGGATTGATTGCCTCGATCCTCGCGCAGATGGACGTGCTCGATTACATGAGCAGCCGCTTCGTCTCGGAGATCCACGAGGATTTCATGGAGAGGCTGGAAGCCGGCGAACTCGACAGCGAGGAGACCAAACAGATCCTGATCGACATCTACCTCGAGGAACTCCTCGAGCGGTATCCCAAATGGGAGAATTTACAAGCGTCGGTGGTTGCGGGGGCAGGATTTGAACCTGCGGCCTTCAGGTTATGAGCCTGACGAGCTACCGGGCTGCTCCACCCCGCGCCAAGTGCAAAACCCTTTGGGT
>NZ_JAGHMH010000029.1 GCF_017741935.1 Rhizobium sp. 16-449-1b
GAGCCCCCACTGAAACTTCGCGAGGGATGATTGAAACATGGGTCAAATCTCAGTGATAATATCCCGCAATCCCGGGTCAGCTCTCAGTGCAAATCAACAGTTCGAGCACAGACAGGATGACTTTGCCCGCCTCGGCTTGCGTGCGATGGACCTCGTCGAACGTATCTGCGCTGACCATGAATTGCCGTTGCCAACCCGCCCCGATTACTACGACCCTCGCAGCGAGTTCGTCGCTAAGATATCGGAGATGGAAGAGTTCTGGAAACGGCGGGCTCAATCCGCGCGGCAGGTTCCGAGTGAACCATCCAACGTCACACCGATATTCGGACGAAAGACAGCGCCAGAGAGCGCGTCAACATAACTGGCAAGCGAAAGCGTGAGGTGTACACCAGGCTGCGCTTCCTTGTCCGGGCAATTCCAGCGAACCGAGTAAAAGGCATTCCACGCTGACCGATGTAACTACGGACTCCCAAATTGTCCGAAGAATCCAGGAAGTCTCTGTGTGGGGAGCGGCGAACACCGTCCAGTGGCTCGCCGCGGCCAAGAAGCTTTCTATTTCTGGGCTCGCCAGCTTTGCACGACCTTTGGTGGAGTCGATTTGAGCTCATGCCCACAAGAGGCGTCCGCACCAGAGCCGCACGTCGATAAGCGCAGTACTAGGACTTTGCCAACATACTCCTTGAGTGGGTCGAAAGGCGCGGCCTTCAATATCGCAGCACGAAAATCCCGCTCGAACGCCTCCCGAGCGGGAGCAGGTGACCCCTTCACAATAACGACGGGTCCTCGTACCACAGCGCCACGGTCGTCGATGACGAAGTAACTGATGCCGTCCACTCTTGCCGCTCTTGTATCCTCGCTCACCAACAAGTCGAGTTCGGCTGCGACAAGTGAGAAAGGCGCGACCTGAGTGGCGGTCTGGGCGCGCACGTCCGCGCCGCTTAGCAAGAAAGCAGCGACGCACGGTGCCGCCCCATGGAAGAACGTCCGGACTATTGGTCGAATATTCGATCGCTGAAACATTTTCAGTCCACTCTGGCTGTCCAGCGAGTTTTAGTGGTCACAACCAGCTCTGCAACGAATGATGGGACTCGTAGCATCGAGCATCTGTGCTTCCATCGCTTGGCGTGGCATTTTGGCAACCGAACGAGGCGTCCTCGAAATTGCGGCAGCCGTCGACATCTAAGCCAGCGACAGGGCAAGCGCGAACGAAGTGCGCTACGCAGCGGTTTTCGCCAATGCAGCAGCGATCTCCGCGGCCTCTAGTCGGGCTGAGGTCTTGTAAGGGTAGTGTTTCCAGCACCACCAATCCTGGGAGTCGGCCGTGCTGAAGCCAAAGCCAGCCCAGTCGCCGCAGTGACATTTATGCGCGACCAGCTTTGGTGCCCGTTGTAAAGTCTGACGATCGATGTCGCTCATTTGAAATCCTTTCAGCGGTTTGGTGTGACGTTGCATGTAAACTAGAGATCGCGCTCGAATTTCGGTTTCCAACCGCGCGTCATCCCTTGGCTCATTGCCGCCTCGGCCAATGCTAGTTGCAGTCGAAGATGCTTGATGTCTCCAAGAAGCGTCGCGATTGTGGCCTTGGCATCCTCGTCATGGTAGGCGAGGGCTGCCTCGACATCATAGGTTGCCGAGGCCTGATCTGACTTACTGGACATGACCGGCATTTCTCATGAGTAAATAGAATCCCTCGATGACATCGCTCTCCGCGCCGGAGCAATCGAACCACAAGGGCCTGCTCATAAGTTGTTCGTAACCCACGGCGTTGAAGTAGCCGCACGCTCTGCCACTCCTTGGATCAAAGCCGATGTCGAACGACCCAAGAGGCGCGCCTGAACCCATGTCGTAGACATCCACCGAGCACAAAGACCAGTCCGGGTGGTCCGGCAACATGAGAAGGACCGCCATCAGAAGTGGATGGACCTCTGCGAGCGTCGCCTCGCTTGGGCTTGCCCAGTATGTGCCAGTCTCATCAGCCCACGGCTGTCCGATCGGCGTCTTTGTCATCGCCGTCATCCTTTCACAGAATTGAATGTTCCTATTATGTTCTCTTTGATACCGGAGTCAACGATGTTGACGAGATTCCGTTAGAAAGGCGCTTGAGCAATGTATTCCGTCTGAGACCGTACCAACGAAATAAGCGGCTTTGCTGAAGCGCTCAGCTCCCTAGATATTGGCGGAGACGAGAGTTTCGCGTCGTTAGGAGGAAAAGATGCCGAACAATGCTTGGATTGCACCAGTTGCCGTGAATTTCCCGCACCAAGAACAGAAGGTCGTCGGCAGCCCATTCGAGGCCATGACGTGCCTTACAGACCGATGGCCCAACATGAGTGGAATTAAGTTCCTACGAGCCCGCATGGCATGCAAAGCCGCGCTGGACGGTCGGCTGAGCGCAGATGACGCTCGCATGATTTTCGTCGAAGCCGTCGGCGAGGCTGGCGGTAAAGCGCACTAAACGCCGGCGACACTTAGGTCCACGGCATCTTGGCCAGTTCGGATGAGATGGCCTGCTCTTGCTGGTCCGCCATAGCATCTGCGATCATACGACCTACTTGGCTTCGCGCTGTTCGGGTTCAGAAAGAAGGCCCAGCGCTGACATTTGACCCGACAGCGACCGTCAGATCAATCCCGTCGGGTGAAACGCGGCGGCGAAAGTCCGGCCTCTCGTCTGGCCGAACTTTCCCAACGCAGCCCGTGAGTAGGCGCGGCGGCGCGGCTTAGAAAACTTTTGCAGAACAGTCAACGGCAGACTTTCCAGAGGGCGTTGTGGACGGCTACCTTGCGATCGTTTACCTTCCTCCGACCTCAATAACCGGCGGCGCGATGCAGATTCACGGTGCAGACGAGCGCACCTCGGACCTTTCAGCCACTGTGGCTTTCGAGGAGAGAGCAATTATCTGGGGCGCGGCACGGTGACAGTCGGTGGATGACCCCGCCGGTGAAACGGAACCATGCGCGCCGAGGAAATTAGGTTTACCAACTAAGGCGCTCCCATGCAGTTTCGAGGGGGAGCGCTCCAGCAGATTGGCGGTGTTCGCGACATCGCTGATCGTACGGTTTCTGACAGGAAAAACTGATTTAAGGCCTCATTAATTCCCATTAGAAATTATGCATATGCAATCGGAAAAGGAGGCCGTTCATGTCCCATATGCATCTCGTCGATCATCTCGATGCTGCCAAAAAAATTGCAGAACTCAGCAACAAGTTGTTTCTGATCTACTTGATCGATATGGCGAAAGACGAAGTCATGAAGACGTCGGAGACCGCACAGCCGCACGTTCGCACAGGCCTGAACAACACGAAACCCTCTCTGCGCCTCGTTCAAAATCACACATCTTCTCCAGTTTAAAAATGCTTTGCAGCTCGATGACGGATGGCGAAGACGCACGCAACGTACGGATGCCAGTGACACGGCTTTCTGGAACATCTCGGCTGTCAAAGTAACACCTGAGATAACCTTGTTCCCTTGAACTGCGGGTACGGAACGGTGAGGCGAGTTCGTTGATGCGGACCTGAGCCTGGAACACCAACTGTGATCGTTGAGATCGCCTGGCATCGGTTTGGGGTCGAAGCCAGGCGATCTCGTATCAGCCATGAGGCCGACAAATAAGACTGCGCTAATTTATGTGGCGCGGCAACCGACGAGAACGCGAATGAGATTTGATGCCTCAGCATTTCAGCCGCGTAGAGTTGGAGCCACCCTATCCTATCAACGGCGTAGCACTCGCAGCGTTCGCGTCGAGAACGGTTCGACAGCTCCCGGACAAAGCTGACACTCATCGGCTTGTACACCGCCGTTTTCTTTCCTTGCACTATTGGTAGACGCGGCTGGCCACGGCCGATGTCTTTGGCATCCACGTCCGGAAACGCAGTAGCGCGGACGCGCAGCCGTGCCCAAACAGGCATACACGTCTGAACAGGCCGGCGAGGACTATAAGTTAGCAGGCCTGTTTCAGGGCGGTGCGCTATTCGTCTAAACCGGATGTCTTGGAGCCTTGCACCGAGCGCCATCGCCGCTAGTTCCAGATTGAATGGAATTGTGGAGAGTGGCCGTGCGCAGGATCGCAGTTATCGGAATGGGCGCGATGGGAAGTGCCGTTGCAAAGGCTCTCCTGTCATCTGGCGCGGAAATCGTCACCTACCTAGAGGGACGGTCATCGGGGACACGAGAACGCGCGGCCGCCGTGGGCATTCGCGAAGTTGATCTGACGGCGTTGGTTAAGGCGAAAATTATTTTATCAATTGTGCCGCCGTCTCAGGCTATAGCGGTGGCCGACCTCGTTGCAACGGCGATGCGCGCGTCGCAGTCTCCTGCGATCTTTATCGACTGCAATGCCATTTCACCTCAGACGATGGGTTCGGTCGCTCAGGCGTTCGACAATACTAATGCCAAGGTGCTTGACGGCTGCATTATCGGCGGGCCGCCGACGGCAAATCTAGGTCCGCGATTCTATCTGAGCGGCGACGCGGAAGAGATTGTACCGATTCTCGTCGAATACGGCTTGGATGCTCGTGCCCTGGACAGCGATATCGGTGCCGCGTCCGCCCTCAAAATGTGCTACGCGGGCATCAACAAGGGCCTCATCGGTCTCGGCACCTCGATGCTCCTGGCTGCCGCGAAGAATGGAGCGGACAAAGCTCTCATGGCCGAGCTTTCTGAAAGTCAGTCGCAGCTCGTAGCGAAGTTCGCCAAAGGCATCCCCGACATGTACCCGAAAGCATATCGCTGGATCGCTGAAATGGATGAGATCGCTGCGTTCTTGGGTGCAGATGATCCGGCTGCCGACATATTCGCTGGAATGGCAGGTGTCTTCCAACGACTGGCAACCGACCGCACAGGCAACAGCGAGATAGCGACGACCTTGTCCCAGATGCTTGCCGAGCGACCCGAGGGTAGCGTTAATCGTTACGACGCCTTGAGTAACGGCAACCTTGACGAAGGCACTAAGGGCCTTGAACCGATTCCGAGCGCTCGTGGAAGCCAGGATAAAGTCGACCTGGAATCCGAATTGGAGGAGGGGCTTGAGGACAGCTTTCCTGCCAGTGATCCGATCTCGGCTACCGTCACCAGCATACCGGGAAGCACAAGGACGTAAACGCTTCCGATGACCTCAGCCAATCCAACCTCAATCGCCGTTGTCCGCGTTGTCGATCTTGAGACCGGCGGCAATGGCCCGCACGAGGTTTGCGAAATCGGTTGGCAGGACGTTGTCCGAACTCAAGATGGCCGATGGCAACTTGATGTCGAGCGTGGCTCATTGATGGTCAATCCGGGACGACCTATCTCGCCGGAAACGATGGCCGTTCATCACATCCTCGACAGTGACGTCGCCGGAGCGCCTTTGTGGAGGGAAATCGCATCGTCGGTGCTGCAACCGCGTCGGCCTTTGGTGGCACTGGCCGCTCACCGCGCTGCGTTCGAACAACGCTATTGCACTCCGCGTCTGACCGGAGGTGCTCAATGGATTTGCACATGGAAGTGCGCGTTGAGGCTATGGCCGGACCTACCGCGTTTTTCGAACCAGATGCTTCGCTACCTGCGCATGCCTAGCGGACTGGTTCACGAGTTGGGCCTCCCGGCCCACCGGGCACTACCCGACGCCTACGTCACCGCCCACCATCTCCGCGACATGCTCAATGAGACTTCGCTGGAACAGTTGCTTGCGTGGAGCGCTGAGCCAGGCCTTCTGCCACGCATTCCATCCGGCCCAGATCGGGGGAAGCCGTGGGACCGAGTCGACGTGGAGATCGTGCAGCACTTCCTCTCGGATAGGGACCGAGACGTCCGATTTACTGCCGAGACTGAGATCGCTCGACGGGGCGAGGGGCCTGTTCGGGAACGTACTCCGGCTCAAGGCCGTCTCCTGTAGCTGGGCATCGACACATGCTGCCAGGAAAAAAACTCGCGAGGAGGGCCGGTGTTAGGCGGCCCCCCTCTGTGGCCGAACGTCCGAACAGGCTGACGAACGTGGGGGTCGGCGATCTATCAACCACTGCAGCGACGAAAGGTTGCGGGAACTCACGTACCAATTTCGGCTTAGTGCCAGATATCCAGCGGAACCGCTCTCGCGACGCAGCGTTCGCCTGTCAGTGAATATCCAACCAGCATTAGGGAGGATGGGACTTGCAGGACAAAGAGCAATTTGGCTCCGAGAACGAGCAAACGCCCTATAACGCACAAGGGCGACACCCAGCCCGACCGGGCAAGGCACGCTCTACGTGGGTGGTGGTGGTCCTCGTGGCTCTCCTGATCGCGTCATTCTACCTTATCGCTCGCAACTGGCCGTTCTAACGTTCGAACAGCTCCCTTCCAACGCAGGGATGCGCACCGCCGACGGTGGCGGTACAGCTCTATGGAACCAACTGGTGATGAGCAGCTTAATGCGCGCGGGCGATACAGTCTCGCATCGCGTATGCGGAGGAAGTTGCTGATGCGCTTGGTTGGTACAAATGTCGCAAGGACAACTGAGGGCACTATCACGGTCGAATTCCATGGCGAGGGCAACGAGCTTGTTACCGTCCGCATGTCAACCGATAGTGCTCAGAATGACGAGGATGCTGTTATCTTCGCTGAGAGGATGATGGACGATCTGAGTGTCACTCGGCGCACGCCACTGTCCCCGGAAAGCGGCGAGGGAGTCAGCATCGATGAGACGCTTGCTGCCGAGAAACCGATGAAGCCAAACTGATGGCAACGGCCAACCTTGACTGCTTTTTGTGGCCTCGCGGGACCATCATCGTTCGTTCTGGTCGAGATCACCGGTTTCGATTATGAGAGTATCAACGTCCGTTTCGCCAGAAGACCTAGCGATGCTGTGCCGAAGTGCAGCTTCGGTGAGCCTGCCGCCCCTGTAGGCCGCAATGACCTTCGCGTGCCTTCCCTGTGCATCTGCTATGGCGACAGGATCAACGATGCCAAGTTCTGCGAGCAAGGCGTTAACCCGATCAATTGCCGGATTGTCGTCGTGAGACATTGAAAATCCTATCCTGCGTGAGTGTGCGGTGATCTAATGGGAAACTGGTCCGCCGGGGTAGCAATTCTAGCGAACCAGTCAGTCCGTCGAAGACGTTATGCCTTGTCGACGACCTTCTTGACCGCATCCTTGGCCTCGCCCTTTGCCTGCTGGGCATCACCCTTGGCTTCTTGTGCCATGCCCTTCGCCTGCATCTCACGATCATTGGTCGCTTCGCCGACGCCTTGGCGGGCCTTGCCAGCGAGTTCATTGGCCTTACCGGAAATCTTGTCAGCTGTGCTGCCCATTTGAAAACTCCTTTGCGAGACCTGATTGCCTCTTGGAGATGAACCTCTGACCGAGCAGTTCGTTCCGCGCCGACCACTACTTGAAAAGCGGACGTCGCCCGGATTTTCAATGATGACGCCAAGCATCGGGGGGCAGGCCTCGATGTAGGCCGCCCGACAGCGCACAGCCAGCCAAGAAGATAACACCCCGATCAAAGTCAGGACCGTCTTGGAACCGTAGTCGCATTCTCGGCATTTCGATTAGTGATCGATTGCGAGAAAAAACCATGGTCGATAACCTCTCCAAATATCGTGCAAAACGCGACTTCAAGAAGACCGCTGAGCCCAGCGGAGAGGCGCAGGTTAAATCCTCGAACCGCCGACGCTTCATCATCCAGAAACACGACGCCACACGCCTCCACTACGACCTCAGGCTGGAATTAGACGGGGTCTTCAAATCCTGGGCGGTCACCAAAGGACCATCGCTCGATCCGCAAGACAAACGTCTAGCGGTAGAGGTCGAGGATCACCCGCTCGACTACGGCGATTTCGAAGGCAAGATCCCCAAGGGCCAGTACGGTGGAGGCACGGTCATGCTCTGGGATCGGGGTTACTGGGAGCCAGAGGGGAACAAAACGCCGGAGCAGGCGCTCGCCAAAGGCGATTTCAAATTCACCCTTGAAGGCGAACGACTTCACGGGAGCTTCGTCCTCGTGCGAATGCGTGGACGGGAAGGCGAGAAGCGAACCAACTGGCTTCTGATCAAACATCACGATGATTTCTCTGTCGACAGAGACGGCGCGGCGGTGCTCGAAGAGAATGAAACGTCTGTTGCCTCCGGACGGAGCATGGATGTCATCGCATCCGGCAAAGGCCGAAAGCCGAAGCCGTTCATGACAACAGGTGTGGCCGTCGAGGCAGATGCGGTCTGGGACAGCAGCGAGGGCCTTGCCGCCGACGAACGAAATGCAGGCAGCAAGGAAAGGCCGAAATCTGCGAAAAAGGCCGATGCGTCTTCGATGCCACTCTTCATAGAGCCGCAGCTCTGCGAAACATTGGAACGACCACCGTCGGCCAAAGGCTGGCTTCACGAGATCAAGTTCGACGGTTATCGCATTCAGATGCGCATCCAAGATGGTGAGGTCACCCTCAAGACCCGCAAGGGCCTCGATTGGACCAGTAAGTATCCTGCTATCGCGGGCTCTGGCGAAAGTCTGCCGGACGCGATAATCGACGGCGAAATATGCGCTCTCGACGAGAACGGTGCACCTGATTTTGCAGCGCTGCAGGCCTCGCTGTCCGAAGGGAAGACCGACGATCTCGTCTTCTTCGCCTTCGATCTGATGTTTGCTGGCGGACAAGACCTTCGCAATTTGCCGCTGACAGAGCGAAAAGAGCGGTTGGCTGCTCTTCTGTCGGAGGCAGGAGACGACCCGCGTATACGCTTCGTCGAACACTTTGAGACCGGCGGTGACGCGGTTTTGAAATCGGCCTGCAAGTTGTCGCTTGAAGGCATAGTCTCGAAGAAGGCCGACGCAACCTACGTGTCGGGACGAACGAAGACGTGGGCGAAATCAAAATGCCGAGCAGGCCACGAAGTGGTGATTGGAGCCTATGCCACCACCAACGGCAGATTTCGTTCGCTGCTGGTCGGTGTCAATCGCGGCGACCATTTCGTTTATGTCGGCCGCGTTGGAACCGGCTACCGCGCAAGCGTTGTCGGCAAGTTATTGCCGAAACTGAAAAACATCGAGGCAACAAAATCTCCGTTCACCGGCATCGGCGCTCCGAAGAAGACGCCAGATATTGTCTGGCTGAAGCCTGAACTGGTTGCTGAAATCGAGTTTGCCGGGTGGACAGGGGACGGCCAGGTCCGACAAGCCGCGTTCAAAGGTTTGCGCGAGGACAAGCCTGCTGATGAGGTTGAGGCAGAGCAGCCCCCGAGCCCAGACGAAACGGATGTACCGGACCCAGAGACCGAAGCACCGAAATCGCCCAAGGCGTCGAATTTTCGAAAGGGAGCCAAGGTCGATGTCATGGGCGTCCTGATATCCAGCCCTGATAAACCACTGTGGCCCGATGCTCTCGACAAGGAGCCGGTCACCAAGGTTGATTTGGCCCACTACTACGAGGCCGTGGGCCCGTGGCTCATCAATCACATAAAGGAACGGCCGTGTTCCATCATTCGCACGCCAGACGGTATAGGCGGCGAACAGTTCTTTCAACGGCATGCGATGCAGGGAACGTCAAACCTGATCGAGCAGGTTAAAGTGTCGGGCGATAAACAGCCCTACCTGCAGATTGACCGCGTCCAAGGATTAGCGGCCATCGCCCAGATCGGTGGTACGGAGCTGCATCCCTGGAATTGCGAACCGGGCCTGCCGGACGTGCCAGGCCGGTTGGTGTTCGATCTCGACCCTGGCCCAGACGTCGACTTCGACACCGTTATAGAAGGAGCCCGCGAGATACGAGATCGACTGGAGGAGCTGGGCCTGGTAAGCTTTTGCAAGACAACCGGCGGCAAGGGTCTCCATGTAGTGACGCCATTGTCGGTGCCGAAAGGCAAGAAGCTGACGTGGGACGAAGGGAAGGCCTTTGCGCACGACGTTTGCCAGGAAATGGCCAGAGACAACCCAGACCGCTATTTGATCAAAATGACGAAAAGTCTGCGGAATGGGCGCATTTTCCTGGATTACCTGCGAAACGACCGTACCTCGACTGCGGTCGCGCCACTTTCACCACGAGCCCGGCCCGGAGCAACGGTGTCGATGCCGCTCAACTGGACGCAGGTCAAGGCAGGACTTGATCCGAAGAGGTTCACGATCAGAACGGTTCCCGGTATCCTCAAGAATAGCACGGCCTGGCAGGACTATTGCGACGGCCAGCGGTCGCTGGAGCAGGCGATCAAGCGATTGAACAAGGCTAAGGCGCGGGCTGCTTGATTGGTTGAGTATGTGCCAGATGGAAGAATGTGGCGAGGCGAACCCGTCGCCGGAAGCGAACCGAAGGGTTGTTGCGAGTCGAGGCTGAGCTGGAGAGCGAAGGAACACGGTCTGCTTGGAGCAATTGTCGAATGAGCAAACCAGGCCTTCCTTGATCAGAAATCTATTTAGGTTCGAGGAACCTTTGAGCGAAACCCTAGTTTTGCCTCTGAACGGGCCTGTCGAACTCGGGACCTGTTTCACTTTGCTAGCCCCCAACAGCAGAGAGTGAAAAGCCCACGCCTCCACGTCGTGGGCTTTTCTTCATTCACCCTAGTGGATCATTGCCAGCGTTGAAGCGCGGCTTAGCCGATGCACCCGTCCTCGAGCCTCTGCATCCTCAGCGCATTCTCGGTGCTTTGTACGGTCGCGCACAAATCCTTGCCAATTGCGAGTAGGCCAACATTTAGGGATTATGTCTGAAAGCAATGATCAAGATAATCGCCGCCGGAATGCGCTTACGTCCCAAGAGCGTCATGACCGCTTTGAAGCAACCAACGAAACCGCTATTGCTATCATAGCATCAGAAGCCGATGCTCGAAAAAAGAAGACGGAGCGATTGAGAGCTGCACGCGAAGCAGTCGCGAAGTGACGCGGCTTCGCATCAGCCAGCCTTGCGGGATTTGAGTTCCTTTTGGACCGACCTCTTCAGCGCATCCATGATGTTAACGACGTTGCTCTGCTTCTCGTCATCAGAGCCTCTCGTCTTGGATGTAGCTTTCTTTGTGGGCTTTAGACGGTTATTCTTCGATGCTATGAGCCTTAGCAAGCTTTCCTGAATTGGATCGGACGCCATGGCTGGCGACCATTTTTGGGTCCGCTTCTTGATGATCTTTTCGAGTGCGGCGACGCCTTTGGCGTCCGAACTCTTATCTATTTCAGCGAAATAATCTCTTTCCGGCCGGACTTCGTCACCAAATCTGAGGGTCCACACGACGATGCCGTTGTCGCGGGGTTCGAGGATCACAGAACGTTCTCGACGCCCCAGGACTACGCGAGCGACGCCCACGACGTCCCTAGCTTCCATGGCCTCTCGAATGACAGCAAACGCTTCGTCGCCTATTTTCTCATTCGAGGTCAAGTAGAACGGTGTGTCGAGATAAATCCACTCGATCTTCTCCCGAGGCACAAATTTCTCGATGTCGATGGTGCGCACGCTCTCGAGCTCGACCGATTCCAGTTCTTCATCGGTAAGAATGACGTAATCACCTTCGCCCCGCTCATATCCCTTGACCTCGTCTTCATCTTTGACTGGTTTGCCCGTGACACTGTCGATGTACTGCGAAACAACCCGGTTGCCGGTCTTTTCGTTAAGCGTATGAAAACGGACCTTCTCGCTTTCTGAGGTCGCTGGGACCATTGCCACAGGGCAGGTGACCAGCGAAAGCTTCAAGTAACCTCGCCAGTAGGGACGACGTGGGGCCATGGTCAGCTTGCCTTCTTCTGAGCGGTCTTAGACGACGCCTTGGCATTCGCCTTGGGTTTCTTTTTGTCACCGTTTGCGTTTGCGGCTTTTGGCTTCGTGGATGAAGCCTCGTTCATTCCAGCGCTCTCTCTCAGTGCCTTCAGAAGATCATTGGGTTTGGAGACCTGGACCGCCTTTGGTTTCGGAAGCGCTTTTCCTTCAGCTTTTGCCTTCACCAAGACGGCGAGGGCGGCCTCATACCGGTCGTCGGTCTTGGCGGGGTCGAAGTCCCCGATTTTGGTATC
This sequence comes from Rhizobium sp. 16-449-1b, assembly GCF_017741935.1. GTDB lineage: Bacteria > Pseudomonadota > Alphaproteobacteria > Rhizobiales > Rhizobiaceae > Rhizobium. The sequence continues at coordinate 11,932 of NZ_JAGHMH010000029.1, forward strand.
GATGATGTGCTTGGCCAAGTCGAGCATCTCGCCTTCGACCTTAACCTTCGCGACGCTTTTAAACGCCTCCCTGGACGACCGCACCTCGTAGTCGAAATTGAGTGTGGTTGCGATCAAGCCCTTTCCGTGTGGCCTGATCAAAACGGTACGCATTCGTCGGAACAGAACGGTCCTGGCGATTGCTGTCACGTGCGTCTTGGCCAAGGTGTCGCGGATGCAGGTGAAAGCGTCGTTGGCCGCGTCATCAACGGGCACCAGGTAGTACGGTTTGTCGAAATAGACGTCATCGACTTCGCCACACGCGATGAATGCTTCTGCCTCCAGCATCTTGTCTGAGTCTGGAATGACGGCTGCGACCTCCTTAGGGTCGATCATGATGTACTCGCCGCTTCCCATCTCGAAACCCTTTACCTGTTGCTCCCGCTCGACAACCTCGTCGGTTTCGCTGTCGATAAATTCCCGCTTTAACCTGTTTCCGGTCTTTTGGTTCAACATGTGGAAGCTGATGCGTTCGGAAGTAGAAGCGGCGGTGTAGAGGCCGACGGTACAACTTAGTTCGCCGATCTTGAGATGGCCTTTCCATTGAGCGCGGTGAGCGGTCATTCCTCATCCCTCCAAGAAAGTCGAAAGAGATAACTAAATCGCATTCGACATGGTTCCCGCATGCAGCGCGAGGGTGTGCGAAAGCTGAGTGTTCGAGGATGGCGACGACTCTGGATGGGTAAGGGAACAATGAGTAGCTGGCGAAGTTGCGCAATGGTAGCAACCCAAAATGGAGCCTATCATGATCTACAAACTGATCGCCGTGTCCGTACTCTCGCTCGGTCTCGCAACCTCGGCAATCGCGCAATCGTCAGGCGGGTCGTCCGGCGGCGGTGCAGGTGGCTCGACCGGTGGATCATCCGCCGGGTCCGGCACCAGCGGGACCAACTCTGGAACTGGTGCGGGAACGAATGGTGCTGGCTCCGGCACTGGCAGCGACACCGGTTCAAACGGAGCTAATACAGACACGGGCGACGGGCAGTCGAATGGTGGTAACACCAACAATACGGACTGCAGCGCTGGAGCAGCGAACCGGGGGCCTGGAACCGCAGGCAGTTCGTCGACTGCCACCGATGGCGCAGGCACTTCCACGTCGGGTAGCCAGGTGCCCACCAATTGCCCTTGACTATACGACGAGTTCAGAGGCCCCGCCAGCCGGGGCCTTTCTGTCTCCGCATGAAGAACTATTGACTGCCGCCCAGCCTCTTCATGCTGATCTTACCGCGGAGAATTCACCTGTTTATCGTGCATCACCTAAACAACAGCCGCTCCCAGCGTGTCCTCTGGCTTCTGGAGGAACTGGGCTTCGACTACAGCATCCGCTTCTACAAGCGCAATGAGGATATGTCTGCGCCCGCCGAGCTGAAGGTAGTTCACCCGCTCGGAAAGTCGCCAATCGTTGAGGACCTCGACAGCTCTGCTGGCAGTGTGGTGTTGGTAGAGACCGGAGCAATCGTCGAATATCTGGTTGCCACGGCAGACGGCAAATTAGGCGTCCCGGCTACGCCGCGGGACGTCGTTTCATATCGCCAGTACCTCCATTATGCGGAAGGTTCGCTCATGCCGATCCTGTTCGCCAGCCTCCTCGCATCCAAGATTCCACTTTTCGGTCGGTTCGCATTGAAGCGTATACGTCCGATGCTGGATGCCCATCTGAGCTTCGTAGAGCAGGAACTTGGCAGTCGCGAATGGTTCGCTGGTTCCGATTTTACCGCGGCCGACGTCATGATGAGCTTTCCACTCGAGGCGGCAGCGGCTCGTGGGCTCCTTGGAAGTCATTACCCAGCGATTGCAGACTGGCTGGTGCGCATCCACGCCCGTCCCGCCTACCATCGGGCTCTAGCGAACGGCGGACCCTACGCGTTCGGTCCGTCGCCATCGTCAAAGGAGACAAACCTGTGACCCTCAAGGCAATAGCGCTGAACGGCACTCTGAAATCCAGCTCAGACGAGCCGTCATCCACCGACCGAATGCTCGACCTGATTGCGCATGGGTTGCGTGAAAACCATGTGGAGGTCGAAACGATCCGCTTGGCTGACCATCATATCAAACCAGGGGTCACATCCGACGAAGGACCGGGCGACGCATGGCCCGAGATCAGAAAGGCGATCCTCGATGCGAACATCTTGATAATCGGGACACCTATCTGGCTGGGGCAGCCATCTTCAGTCGCGAAGCGGGCTATGGAGCGAATGGATGCTTTTATCGAGGAAACGGATGACGAGGGGCGCATGGTCTCCTATGGCCGTGTTGCTGCCGTCGCCCTGGTAGGGAACGAGGACGGCGCACATCACGTTTCTGCGGAGATTTACCAAGCCCTGAACGATGTCGGCTTTACCGTCCCCGCCAACGCCGTTGCCTATTGGGTAGGCGAAGCAACGGGTAGCTAGAACTTTGTAAACCTCGATGAGGCCCCAGAGGTGGTTTCAACAGCCGTCGACATGCTCGTACGCAACACGGTTCATCTCGCGGGTCTCTTGAGCAAAACCCAATATCCGTGCGAGAAGCAGTGAAGGTCGCGGATTTCGAGAGAAATACGCCAATCCAGCAGCTGCGACGCGTCCTGTACCAAGCGAACAGACGGAAGTCGGCTTGCTACAGGTGATTAAAGCCCCATCACCTTCTAACGCATGACGGCGTTGATGCCTCGGTCATTCCCATTAGATCATCACGGCGCGCATCGCTGTATCGCAACGTACATGGAACTGTCTGAGCGGTGCCGAGTTAACGACCACGTTTGGTTCGCCGAGCAGCATATGAGGGTCACATGGACAGAGTTGCCCTGGTTACAGGTGCGGGATCGGGTATCGGCAGGGCCTCAGCCCTATCATTAGCCTTGGAAGGCTATATCGTCGGCTTGCTTGGACACGGCCAGGACGATCTTGACGCAACGATGCTTGAAATCACAAAGAGTGGTGGCAATTCCTTTGTCTTAAATGCCGATATAGCCAACCAAAGGCAGATAGAAGAGGCGGCCAGGGAGCTTGTGCATCGATACGGGAGCCTCGACGTTGTCGTCGCAAACGCCGGTATCAACGGTGTCTGGGCTCCCATCGATGATCTCACACTGGAAGAATGGAATAAGACCATCTCCACGAACCTTACCGGGACCTTCCTGACAATCCGCGCTACCGTCCCCTTCTTGAAGCGCGCAGGTGGTGGGTCGATCATTGTAGTCTCCTCTATCAACGGCACCCGAACCTTCACAACGCCGGGTGCGACTGCATACACGGCGACCAAGGCTGCACAAGTCGCCATGGTGCAGCAGCTGGCGCTTGAACTCGCGCGTCATCACATTCGCATCAACGCGGTCTGCCCGGGTGAGATCGAGACGAACATCGACGCAAACACCGCCCTTCGTCAGGAGGATCAAACCGCTATCCCCGTCATCTGGCCAGAAGGCCAGGTTCCCATCACCGGCGGTAGACCCGGCACGAGTTCGGATGTTGCGGATGTCATCGCGTTTCTGGCGTCAGATAAGGCAAGGCACATCACCGGCTCACCAATTTGGGTCGACGGCGGGCAGGGGCTCTTGCGATGAAGAGCAAATGGTCCGTGGCTCGAGTGGATACCTTTTTCCCCACCGAAACCCCTTGAGAGTCCACAGGTTTGAATAAAAGCGCCATCCCGCTGGAACAAGGATCGCCTCCAGAGATTACGTTAGCAGTCGTATCTTCGGATGCCCATCTGATGAGCCTGCTCCTTACGGGTCGCGACACGATTGAGAACCCTCGCTTAGCCCTGGCGAGGGTTCTCTCGTTTAGGAAAGTCGCAGTGAATAAAGCCAGTCCACGCATTTGTGCGGCCCGATAGCAATCCTTGCTGAACGAGCGAGTTCATACAATGTCGATGGCGCATTTCAGGATCGTAAGGTCTGGGAGTGAAGTCTGTGTTTTTTGAGTTTTCGCTTGAGTTTATTGATGTCGGTGCGGGAAAGCTCAGAGTTCGTCACGGCGGTTCCGGGCCACCCGTTCTCCTGCTTCACGGACACCCGCGGACGCACATGACCTGGAGCCAAGTTGCGGGGATGCTTGCTTCAGATTTTACAGTTGTTTGTCCCGACCTCCGTGGGTTCGGACAATCCTTTCAGCCCGAAGACGCAAAAGAGCATGTGAATTCGTCGAAACGCGCAAAAGCGAACGACTGCATAGCCCTCATGCGACATCTTGGACATAGCCGCTTTGCGGTCGTGGGTCATGATCGCGGCAGCTATGTGGCGTTTCGGTTGGCGGTGGACCACCCCGACGCCATTGATAAAGTTGTGGTCATCGACGGTGTCCCGATTACCGAACACTTGGAGCGAACTGACTGGCGGTTCGCTCGAGATTGGTATCACTGGTTTTTCTTCGCACAGCCCGAAAAGCCGGAGAGGGCGATCAACTCGGACCCGCTGGCCTGGTACGACAAGCTGTCGCCGAGTTTGATGGGTGACGACGCTTACCAGGACGTTGTTGCAGCGATATCCAACCCGAATGTCGTTCATGGCATGATCGAGGATTACCGGGCAGGGCTCACTGTCGACAGACGAGATGACATGGAGACGCGCGCATCCGGTCTGAAGATAACGTGCCCGCTTCTTTGCCTGTGGTCGAAGAAAGATGATCTCATTGAGACTGTGGGCGACCCTTTGCAAATCTGGCGGAAGTGGGCGAGGGACGTTCGCGGCTTTGGGATCGACAGCGGGCATCACGTGGCCGAAGAGAAGCCTATCGACCTAGCGGCTGCGTTATCTCGGTTCCTTCGCTGATCGGGCATTGCGTGCCAAGTTCGTAAAGGCCGGCACATATTTCGCGCTTTTCCAATTCGGTCTGCAAAAACACGATAATTCCACCTAATGACATTGTGAGGGCCAGTTGCATTAATCAGCATTAGCCAAAGTGACGTCTAGTCAAAGATTTGGACGATTGGTTAGTAGGACCGCCGGTCCAGATCCCCTTAAGATGCACTTGTCCAAAAGCGCTACATCGAGTTGGGACGCCCCGTCGCCACTACCCGCAACTGACGATGCAAGGGATCGGCTTGTGGGTGCAGCAGCAATTCGTTTGGTCCTGCGGTCTCAATGCGATTCCGCCCAAGGGCTTTCGCCCGGTACAGCGCGCCATCGGCGCTTGCAAGCATCCCGGCGAGGTCGTGGCAGTCCGGTGCCGCAAGGCCAATACTGACGGTGGCCCGGGTTTTCAAGCCCTCTGCCCGAGCGGCTGCCTTGGCAAACCGGCTTGCGATTGCCGAGCCGCGACTGAGAGCTTGGGCGTGGTCGCACCGTGGCAGAAGCGCAGCGAATTCCTCACCGCCCAGCCGGACAATAAGCGCGTCGGGGCCCGCTTCTTCGCGGGCGGTTTCGGCGAACAGCTGCAGAACTTTATCTCCGATTGGATGTCCATGACGGTCGTTGATCGCCTTGAAATGGTCGAGGTCGAAGGCGAGCAGGGAGACGGGGTCACCATGCCGGTCCCGGAGGATCCGATCTGCCTGCTCAAAAAAGGCGTGACGGTTTGCAAGCCCAGTCAACTGATCGGTTTGTGACATGCGGAGCAGCTGGAGCTTTTCCTCCTCTCGAATAATCATCAGAAAGGACATCGGCATCGCTACCGAGTACAAGACGGCCTCGTACATCGTCGCCTTTCCGACGATCGAGATAATATCTTGCCCGTACCGCTGAACGAGAACAGGGGCAATAAACGCCCTGCCAAGGTAGAACACGGCATGGACGGCCGAGATCGATACGGCGATCGGACGTGACCGCAATCCCTGGACCGTGCGGCTGCGTAGAAGTATCCATGCTGTCTGGCCGCAGGTCAGTGCGATGGGGATAGACGAGACATGGTTCCAGAAGGCGGCAGGGAAGTGCGTGCCAGCGATCGCCCAAGCGATGGCTAGGAAGCTTAGCGCTGCGACGGACGACCAGAAATACCTGTGACCGTCGAGGCCGGCGCTGGCGTTAAGGACCAGAAGATAGCCGAACATTATTAGGATGTTGGTCGCCCCCATGCCGAGCGCGACTGGAAAGTGACTGCGGTTCATTGCAAGGACGCACCCAAGAACGAACGCGAAGAGTGCCGTGGCCAGAACACCGAGCACACGTGCGCGACCTGGATGAGCCCGCCTTTCCCAAAGGAGAAGCGACGCTGACACCAGCAGCGTTCCGACGGTTAAGTACCAAAGGGTTTGTAAATCGATCTGCATTGCTCTGCCTGCCTTACGTCAAAGCCTACAGGGTGGTCTTTATAAGATCCTTTACGTCACCTCTCACATCGCGGACATGGTTGGCGTAACGTTAAGCGTGCTGTTGAGTGCGGGCATTAAGTCTCGGGGCCTAGGACATTCGCTCCCAGTGCTGGCCGACCGTCAGTCATTGTTGTTGGGGATATTCAACAGGTGTCCGCAAGCCTTGCAATGGACCGCGTCCTGGTCATGTCGCTGAAGGCCGCATTGAGGACAGGGATAATGCACCTTATAGGGTCGAACGATCGTCTGGGCGAGACGAACGAACAGCGAGATGCCAACGATCATTGTGACGACCGAGGTGAGCTTGCCGAGGGGGCCCGGGAGCGTGATATCGCCGAAGCCGGTCGTCGTCATCGTCGCAACCGTGAAATACAGTGCATCGACGAAGCCGACCAAACCGTCCTGATGGTAGAAGAAGGTCGTGTAGACAAAGCCCGTAACCATGAACAGGAAGACGAGGAAGTTCAGGCAGGCACGCGCCACATCCCGATAAGCCGAGCACCCGGCACGCGTCAGGAGTACATAGAGGAGCGGGCTGTCACCGATCGCCCAAAGACGCATGGCTCTCAGGAAGGCGAAGTTGAACAATTCGTTCGGGAACAGCAGTGTCGCGAGGATCGCAAGGTCGATCCAGGTCATGGGGCGCTTCAAAAAGGCCGATAGGGACGACGTTGCCAACGCGCGAGCGGCCAGCTCGATCATGATCCAGACAGCAATCGCGTAGTCGATGATCAGGTAGGATGGGCCGGATCTCAGGTACGGGCCAAGGATGAAGAACGCCAGAATGCTGAGGTCGACAATCGCCAGGGCGGCCTGCCAGCGCAGCGACCACCTGTCTCTACCGCGTTCGATCCGTCGCAGCTTCATCTTTAGATACGCGAAGCGTGCGGATGGTGATCCATGCGTCTTGTGCCGTATGTTCATGAGCGCCGGATAGTCATTCAGGGGCACGGGGTCAACTGTCGTGCTGGTCCGAAGGGTTTTGCAAGACGGGATTCAGCAACGGCTATCCTGTCAAGGGCGCCTGACCATTGTTCAACCGGTGGAGAACCTCAAAATGATGTAAGTCTCAGCCTACGGGCGGCCAAGGATAAAGACGCCAACCAGCTAACGTCCGCTTGTGGCGCGAATTTGCCGTTCGTAGGCTTGGTGGCGTCTGCGAGCGAACCCGGTTTCCCCCATCTGCGCGCGGACGGAACAAGTAAGCCTCTGGGTAGTTTTCGCTGAAATCTGAGTGGTCGCAAAAATGGAGTCCGAAATGCCCGGCAAAAATGATGCCCGCAAGACCGATAGCGACCGGCGCCCGATTTCCTCGGGAACGCAGTTTGCAAACGGCGGTAATCCGAAATCAAGGCATGCGCCCAAGCAATTCGAAGTTCCGGCGGACCCAGCAGAGATCGATGACCTTTCCCTGATGATGATTCAGGCTCGGGAGGGGCGTGCCTGAACTGGCATCAATTTAAGCCTCCGCCCTCGATGAGTTCGCGCGGGATTACCATTCGATGCCGCTGCCATCGTATGCGATGAATTCTCCCGTTCGACCAGGGCGAGGGCATAAGATCGACGATAGGAACCATCTGCCTGCCGATTGACGAATGCTGACCCGATCAACGCCGGCCTCTGAGGCCCAACGCCCGCCTCTGAGGCCGAGACGATACGATTGATGCGAGGGAGGGGCAGCAGCCGGGGCGGCGCCAAGTCAAGCGGTAAAGGCGCATCGTCGATGACGAAGAGCGCGAGTTCGTCCGGCAAACAGGGCGGCACGCACGAACAGCACGTCAAGGCCGGCGAGCAGAGCCACAAGAACTTAAAGTGACTTCGATTCTTTTATTCGGAGTCTTTAGTGGGCGCGGATCACTCCGCGCCCGAAATGGATCAAGTAATCGAGGGAGAAGCTTTTCCGAGCTTTACGGAAGGCTCGCGACCCCAGACCCGGAGTTTGCCGAGTTCATCGATGAACGCGGCGACGTCCTTCCCTCCGGACAACTGGACCATTCCCTCGTCGACCTCACTGGCGATCCCAGCTTTTTCGAACAGCGGGATGGCGGACTGATCGTACCCGATATACTTACAGTGCTGGAAGGCGTCCGCAACGAAGTCGCGGGCGGCGGCTTCGTTCACCAGATCTTCAATCGCCTGATGGGACGTAAGAACGACAACCGCGTCGAATAGCACCGAAGGTCCGCCGTCAATCATGTGGTGCGCCTCGATAAAGCTTTCGTCGTCGGCGGTGACCCCGCCCACCTTTGGAGCGATCAACTCTACGACGGCCTTTTCGGCAACGACAGCCTTCGTCACTGCTCTTAGAAGCTTCGCGTCGACGCCATCGGCAACGAGGATGCCGAGCTTGCGTCCTTCAAACCGCTTGGGTCCACGTTCAACGATGCTGAGCGCCGGCGAGGCTTCCAGGTCGAGGCGGGTGGGCATGGCGGCGTCGGCTGGTTTTGGCATCGACTGGAACCCCAGCTTCTGCGCGACCGTGGTCGCAAGGGTCTCGTCGATGTTCAACAGATGAGACACCATCCGTTCGCGGATTGCCACGTTTTCCACCTTGCTGAGTTCGAAGGTCAGGGCCATCGCGATGTGGCGCTGCTCGTCTCCGGTCTGGCTGATGAAAAACTGCCGGGCTTGGCTGTAGTGATCCGCAAAACTCTCCGGACGCAGTCGTACCTTCTGGCCTTGCTCCTCGGCGGGAAAGTGCCGATAGCCGTGCGTGGGCGATTCTCGCGGACCCTCGCCACGGGAATTGGGCTGGTAATTTGTTCGGCCGACAGGATTACGCATTGCCATGTGGCCATCCTGCTGAAAATTATGCATTGGACACTTCGGCGCGTTAATCGGAAGGTGCGTGAAATTCGGGCCACCAAGGCGTTTCAACTGGGTATCAAGATAGGAGAAATTCCGACCCTGCAGCAGCGGGTCGTTGCTGAAGTCAATACCCGGTGGGACGTTCTGCGTCATGAATGCGACCTGCTCCGTCTCGGCGAAGAAGTTATCGGGCATACGATCGAGCACCAGGCGGCCGATTGGCTTGGCCGGCAATATCTCCTCCGGAATGATCTTCGTAGGATCGAGGATGTCGAAGTCGAACGCATCGGCAAAGTCCTGGTCGAAGAGTTGGACTGCAAGCTCCCATTCCGGGAAGTTGCCTGACTGGATCGCGCTCCAAAGGTCGCGGCGATGGAAGTCCGGATCGGCGCCATTGATCTTGACCGCCTCGTTCCAGGCCACTGATTGCAGACCCAGCTTCGGCTTCCAGTGGAATTTGACAAACGTCGATTTGCCCTCAGCATTGACAAAACGGAACGTGTGGACGCCAAAGCCCTCCATGAAACGGAGCGACCTAGGGATCGTCCGGTCCGACATGATCCACATAACCATGTTCATGCTTTCGGGCGTCAGACTGATAAAATCCCAGAAGTTGTCGTGAGCGGTCTGTGCTTGCGGGAACGCGCGATCTGGCTCTTGCTTGGCGGCGTGGACGAGGTCAGGGAACTTGATGGCGTCCTGAATGAAGAATACCGGGATGTTGTTGCCGACTAGATCCCAGTTGCCTTCCTTCGTGTACATCTTGACGGCGAAGCCACGGACGTCGCGCGCGAGATCGGCAGAGCCCTTGTTTCCGGCGACCGTGGAAAACCGCACGAACACGGGCGTCTTCTCTCCCGCGCGCTGAAATAGATCCGCACGCGTTATGTCCGACATGGATTCGTAATTTTCGAAAAAGCCGTGAGCGCCGTAACCACGGGCGTGTACGACCCGCTCGGGAATGCGCTCATGATCGAAGTGGAAAATCTTCTCGCGAAAATGAAAATCATCCACGAGAAGCGGTCCGCGCGGACCAACGCGCAGCGAGTTTTGATCGTCAGCGACCGGCGCGCCCTGCGAGGTGGTGAGCACATCTTGGTCGTCTTCGGCAAACTGATGAAGTTCGCCTCCCGCGCCGCGTCGAAGCTGCTGGTCATGAATTTTGATGGTATCGTCAGAAGAGACAGTGGATACGGGTTTTGCCGGGCGCTTGGCCATCATGATATCCCCTTGTTTTAAAATGGACAACTGCGAAAAGGCCGCCCTGCGGACGGCCTGCGGGTTGACGGTTTAAAGCCTTAAGCGGCTTTCGTGTTCCCGGCTGTGTTAGCTTGCGCTTCGGCAAGCTTCGTCAGCTTTTGATCGGTGGCCTCTTCCTCGGCCAAGGTGGCCTCCAGCAGCGGAACGGCGTCCTTTAGACCGAGCTGCTTGGCCCACGCGATCAGCGTGCCGTAACGGGCGATTTCGTAGTGCTCGACGGCCTGCGCCGAGGAAATGAGACCTGCATCGAGCGCCGGTGAACCTTTGAACTCTTCGATGATTTCCTCGCCCTCGGCAAGGATGCCTTGGATCGCTTCACAGGTCTTGCCGCGAGCCGACTTGCCGAGGATGTCGAATACCTGTTCGAGCCGCTCGATCTGCCCCTGTGTCTCGTCGCGGTGCTGTAGAAATCCGGCCTTGCCTTCTTCCGATTGTGCAGCGCGAGCCATCTTGGGCAGTGCCTTCAGCACCTGTTTCTCTGCAAAATAGATGTCTTTCAGAGTGTCAAGAAACAGGTCGTCGAGTGTCTTTGTCGTTGCCATCACATCCTCCGTTGACTTACGCGTCCCCTTAAAGGCCCCACGCGTTGAGCGGCTGGCTGTGCTTTCACAAGGGGGACGAGTACTTAACCTCCGCCCGACGCGTTGGTTCCTGTCTGCTGCCGGACAAACTTGATAGCAGGGGCAGATTGGTTTCCTGGCACAGTCAGGTCGCCAGCACTCCCCTAGCTAGTGATCCGCAGCAATCAACCCGAGCAACTCGAAACCAGAAGCAGGCTTGGCTAGAAACGAAATTCCGAGCTCGTCGTCGTGATGCGCGAGCGTGATGATCCCCGACGTCACGATGATCTTGATTTCTGGCCAGTGAGATCGAACCTTTGCCGCCAAGCCGAGGCCATCCAAGCTGCCAGGCATATCAACGTCGGTGAAAAGAATATGAATCTCGTCGTTCTTGAGATGGACCAACGCTTCGTCGGCGTTGCCTGCTTCGAACGTCTTGTGTCCCGCTTGATCAAAGAAATCGACGAAGTTGTAGCGGAGCTGAGGTTCATCCTCGACAATTAGGATACTTCGGCTTTTGCCAAGACCGTCGCGCAAATTCTTGCGTGCGCGCGAGATGACTTCAGCGCCGTCGCTCGAAGCGCGTGTGCGCTCGAGCAGGTTTCGTTCAAGTACCGCTTGTGCCCAGTGTTTCTCATCTTGACCAAAGGGGCGTCCGGCTTGCTCCCAAAGAGAGTATGCCCGAGTTGCGGTCCAATCGTTCCTGTTCTCGTCCATGGTTGTGTCTCGCAGGCGTGGTGGGTTCAAGTGTCACCCATACAAGACCTGTTCGCGCCACCCGCCTCAGCACGTAACGGCCGAAGGAGGGAAAATGCTGCTTTGAGGTGTGTCTAGTGCCTCAAAGCAGCCTTACGATCATTTGTGCGACAAGTCGGACATGAAAAACGTTACTTGTTCAGCTCCTTGGCCATCATCAAGTGATGTTCCAATGCAGGCCGCGTCTTCGCTGCCCATGCCTTGAGGTCAGCGTTGTCGCCTTCTTCGCCGTATCTCTTGAACAGATCGACCGCATCCTCATGCGCGTCCTCCTGTTCAGAGTGATACTGTTTGGTAAAATCGTCGCCATTCATTTTCTTGAGGTCGTCGAGCATGCTCTGCTGCGCCGAGCTCATCGAAGCAGGGATCGCGGCCTTAACCTTGCCGCCTTTAACCATGGTCATCAACTCATCCGACGTTTTCATATGATCGGTTATCATCTGCTGAGCGAAACTCTTAGTGGCCGAATCTTGCGAACCTCGACAGCGAGCTTGCTGGATTCAATCTCGAACATGTCAGAACTGGCAGCTTCGGTAACGAAGTCTTCGGTCTTGGGGGCTACGCCCATTACAGAGTTGACGCCGGTCTTTTCGGCTGCGGACTGAGCAAGAACAGGCGAAGCGAGGAGGATAGCGAGGCCGGCAGCGGCGAGGGCGGTTTTCATTGCAGGGTGCTCCTGTTGGGCAAAGAGAGAGCCCCCTAAACCTAGAGCTCTCCTGATCGTTCCATGGGAACCGATTTTCTGGCTGTTCACTCGTAGACGGTCACGTTGACGATGCCAGACGCCAGACGCTCGCTACTGTCAGTAAAGATTGACCGGGAATGCCGTCCCATTCCCTCCATCCGCCGGCACGACCGCGAACGCCTCGCCGACGCCCAGGGCATGGGAATGAATGCCCTGTTACGACGATCCAAAAACCGGGTTGGCTCCTACTGAAACGAGACTAACGGACGTTCCGCTAAGCCTTTGCTCAACCAGCTATAACTATGAGGCAACCAAAGCGTTCAGCTCGCGGCAGGCCGACAGACTATGCTAAGGTTCCTTGGCTTAGCACCATACTCTATCGAGTTGCACCCCAGAGCCAAGCGAAAGCTGCAACAACGCCGACTGCAGTCAACGGTCTATCCCTGACAAGGTTTTCGACGCGATGGATTGCCGATATCGCTTCAGCCCTCCCGGCTGCAACCGCGCCGCTCGCTACCTCAGACGCCTGTTCCGAGATGCGGGAGGCGTCACGGCGTAAACTAGAAGCTCGTCTAAACTCATTTCCGTCGCCGAGTTCCCCGGTGGAGCGCAGTGCCTCCTCGACAAGGGGGAACTCTTTCTCGGCGCTTGAAGCGCTCATATCAACGGCATTCGCGACCGAGCACTGGGTAACCGATACCGGATCGGAAGCAGGAAACGTATCTTCGAGGCCAGCATCGAGTGGATCAACTTCGTTTGAGCGCTCGCGAGTTCGCTCTGCATTCAATGATTGGACGGCGGACGATTTTGTCGGATCTGCCATGGTTTCCTCCTGTGTGGATGAAGAACCTCCGTCTGCGGTTTCGGTTCCTTCGTCGAGCTAGATCCAAAATTTACTCGGTGCACGTTATCCGAGCGAGTTCCCAGGGATCACTGGTGCCAAGCGTCCAGCGAGCAGTAGCCTTGCGCCGGCAGGTCGCTGCTTGCGTAGACCAGGCGTCAGGTGATTCAAGAGGCCGTTCGGAACCAATCGAGCATGAGCAAGGTTTGAGTTGAGGCGTCATGCTCATGGAGCTGGCACACTTAGAATTCGGCAGACAAACCTACGGAGGAGCAAATGGCAGATCGAGAACAAGAACTGCGGAATAGGGCCTATGCCATCTGGGAGCGCGAAGGAAGACCGCATGGTGAGCATGACGAACACTGGAAGCGCGCCCAGGAGGAACACGAAGCGACCGACAAGGAGGCTGCAAGTACGGAGCTTGAAAACCACGAGCAACCAGATGGAACGGCGACCGCCAACCCATTGTCCGATTCCAAACCACAAGCCTCTCCCGGCAGCAAAGTGAAGCCAAAAAGAAGCTAGGTGACCTTGCAGCGGCGTTTCACCGAAGCTGGTTGACGAACGCGTGTGGTTCGTTTTTTGGACGGGTTGAGGCCGGCGCCTGATGCGTGTCGGCTTCTGTGCAGGATAGTCGATCCATTCCGATAGCTGAATATAAAACAGACGTCGCGTCGCGTTCATGGTAGGACGTGTGTGCAAAGTTCCGGTCTCACTCTGGTCCACGCCGTCCGTCCGCGGTCGAAACCCGAAAGTTGGGCACGATCATGCTGAACGAAGCGCCGCCGCACGACGCGGACGTCACATCCTGCGATCTTGAACCTATCCACATTCCCGGTTCGATCCAGCCCCACGGCATCATGCTTGTTGCGAATAGTGACCTGCAGGTGATTGGAGCAGCAGGGGACATCGAAGGTCGGTTGACTGCGAGGTGGGCTGGACGTCCATTGGTCGACCTCATCGGTATCGACTGTGTCGCGAAAGCTGCAGACGCCGAAGAGGAAGGGATTGTCGTCCTTGGACGAGTAGAGGGCGCACGTGGTTTCTTCAACGCCATCGCCTACCGATCCGGCGGGCGACTAGTTGTGGAAATGGATGGGGCCGAAGCCGAGGCGACACTCAGTGCTCCGTTCCTGTTCGAACTGGATGCTGCGGTCAGTCAGTTCGAACGCGCTCCAACCGTTGAAAGCCTTTGCCGTCAGGCTGCGAGGACGTTCCGCGAGCTGACCGGATACGGTCGGGTCATGATTTACCAGTTCGTCGATGGCGATGCGGGCGTGGTCGTCGGTGAAAGCCTCGATGATGCATCCTCAAGCTTTATGAACCACCACTTCCCGGCGACCGACATTCCCAAGCAGGCGCGAGCGCTGTACGTCCGCAACAAGATCCGCGTCATTCCCGATGTCGCGTACACTCCGGCGCCTATCCGGTCTGTTTCCGAAAACTTAAAGGAACTCGATCTTAGTGAGTCCACGCTCCGCAGCGTGTCGCCGGTCCATATCCAGTATCTGAAGAACATGGGCGTCGCCGCCTCCGCGTCCATCTCCATCGTCAAGGACGGTGTACTTTGGGGCCTTGTCGCGTGCCACCACCAAGTGCCGAAAGAAATCCCGCTCAACGTCAGGATCGCCTGCCGCGCCATTGCCGGGTCGCTCGCGCGCCAGATCCGTTCCAAGGAGGAGGCCGAACTCTACCGAGAACGCCTTCGTCTTCGATCGCAGGAGGAGACGGTACTTTCAAAGCTCGGTGCCGACGGGTCTTTAAACGAATTCTTTGAGAGATCGGGCCGCGAACTGGCCAACCTCCTTAATGCTGATGGATTCGCAGCCGTTCAGGGGCAGGATCTCTTCACCTACGGAAAGTGCCCTGACGATATCGACGTGCGCGCCATCGCGGATCAAATTAGGAAACCGGCCGCTTTGCAGCCTTTTGCGACGTCCAGCCTCAAAACGAAGATCTCGCAGGCGGAAGCCTATGCGGATCGCGCGAGCGGACTGCTCGCGGTGACCATGTCGACCGAGATCCCGACAATACTCATCTGGTTTCGCGCGGAACATCTCGAGGTGTTGGAATGGGCAGGCAATCCGCATAAGGGAATTCCTGCCGAGCCCGGCGCCATGCTAACCCCCCGCGCTTCATTTGAGGCGTGGTCCGAAGAGGTGCGTCACAAGGCGCGTCCATGGTCCTATGGCGAAGTCGAGGCAGCAGGACGGGTTGTCCGCCTTATGCTCGAGCGCCGGAACGATTTGAGAGTGCGCGAGCTAAACCGCGAGCTTACCACCACCATTGCCGAGAACGAGAGCCTGCTGCAGCAGAAAGACTTCCTGCTTAAGGAGGTCAATCATCGTGTTCAAAACAGTCTCCAGCTCGTGGCCGCGTTTTTGCGATTGCAGGGCAAGGCTTCTGGGGACGAGAACGTAAGGCTCCAGCTTGAGGAGGCCGACAGGCGGCTCAGTGCTGTCGCTTTGGTCCACCGCAGGCTTTACCGCGATGACAGCGTCGAAGTCATTGACCTCTCCCGGTATCTCGAAGATCTTGTCAACGAAATGCAGACGACGATGGACGAAGAGTGGGCCCGCCAGTTCGACCTCGAACTCGCCCCCGTCCAGATATCCACGGATCGGGCTGTCAACGTCGGTCTGATCCTGACGGAGCTCGTCATTAACGCCCAAAAATACGCTTATGAGGGACGGCCCGGCCGGCTGTCCGTGGTTCTCGAACAGCACCGCGGGATGTTCCGGCTGATCGTAACCGACGATGGCGTGGGAAAGAAGTCGAGTGCAACATCCGGATTCGGGAGGCGAATGCTTGCTGCCATGGTCGATCGGCTAAAAGGCAACATCGACGAGCAGGACAACAAGCCGGGCTTGCGCACCATCGTAACTGCTCCGATCGACATGCCTTAAAATCGAAAAGCAATTTCATTGTCTTTGCAACGCGCAAGCATATGTATGCGCGAGTTCATGACCCTTGAGGAATACCCGTGACCAACGAGATCGCGACCCCGCATGTTGAGCTGACCGAGGATGCACTTGTAAAAAGCGAGGGACGGCGCCGCGCACTCTTCGAAGCGATCGATGACGGGTTCTGCATCATCGAATTCATAGATGGGCCCGAAGGTCCGATGAGCGACTATGTCCATGTTGAATCCAACTCTGGGTATGAGCGCCAGACTGGGATCAAGGGGATCGTCGGAAAGCGCCTTCGTGAGATTGAGCCTGACAACGCCGACGTTTGGCTGAAGGTCTATGGCGGGGTTCTGGAGACAGGTGAAACGGTCCGTTTCGAGCAGGAATTCAAGGCGATCAACCGCTACATCGAGGTGTCGGCCACACGACTTGAACCTTCAAGCTTGAAGCAGGTGTCGGTACTGTTTCGCGACATCACCACGCGCAAACTAGCCGAGCAAGCGCTGCGGGAAAGCGAGGCACTTGCTCGCGAGAACATCCAGCGCGTCCAGCTCGCTCTTGCCGCCGGGGCAATCATCGGAACATGGTCATGGGACGTACCTGGCGACAAATTCAGCGTCGATGAGGCGTTTGCGATCGCCTTCGGCTTCGATCCGGGCCTCGCACGTACAGGGCTCAGCCTTTCACAGGTCGTAGAGACGGTTCATCCAGACGATCAAGCGGGCCTTGCAGCCGCGATCAAGGAGGCATTGGAGCGTGGCGGGCCTTACGCTCATCAATACAGGACCAGACGTCTCGACGGACAATTCCGATGGCTCGAAGCGAACGGAAGGGTCGACCTCGATCGGAACGGCGTGGCCACCCTTTTTCCAGGCGTCCTCATCGATATCGAGGCGCGCCGTGCCGTCGAACAGGAACGAGATCGAGCGACGGCAGACCTGCGTGCACTGACAGAAACGCTGGAACAGCGGGTAGAAGAACGCACTGCAGCCCTGATGCAGGCGGAAGACGCTCTGCGGCAGTCACAGAAGATGGAAGCGGTGGGCCAGTTGACTGGCGGTCTCGCGCACGACTTCAACAACATTCTGGCAGGGATCGGTGGCAGCCTGGAGCTGATGAAGGCGCGCCTTGCCCAAGGAAGGATCGCCGACGTTGATCGCTACCTGACGGGTGCGCAGGGCGCGGTCAAGCGGGCTGCGGGCCTCACCCAGCGGCTACTTGCTTTCTCACGCCGCCAGACGTTGGACCCGAAGCCATCGAACATAAACCGCATCATTACAGACATGCATGATTTGGTCACGCGAAGCGTGGGCCCCGGTATTGATGTGGAGATCGCGGGCGCCGGCGGTCTATGGACGGCGTTTGTCGATGTGGGGCAACTCGAGAATGCGCTTCTCAATCTTTGTATCAATGCAAGGGATGCGATGCCGGATGGCGGAAAGCTGACGATCGAGACGGGCAACCGTTGGCTGGACGAGCGAGCAGCCAGGGACCGCGGGGTCGAGCCCGGCCAGTACGTTTCCATGTGTGTGAGCGACACTGGCACGGGCATGTCGCAGGATGTCATCGCTCGGGCGTTTGATCCATTCTTCACGACGAAGCCAACAGGGCAGGGGACCGGGCTCGGTCTCTCGATGGTCTATGGCTTCGCCGGCCAGTCGGGTGGCGCCGCGAGGATCTACTCGGAGCTTGGCAAGGGAACGATGATTTGCATCTACCTTCCCCGCCACCATGCCGATGGAGTGGAGGAAGAGATTGCGACGCCCGAGACGCCGGTTCCGCCGGTCTCCGGAAAGACAACCATTCTCGTTGTCGATGACGAACCACTGGTGCGCATGATCGCTGTCGATGTGCTCGAGGAACTGGGGTACTCCGTTCTTGAGGCAGATGATGCGCCATCGGCATTGAAGGTTTTGGCTGCCCGGCGTGACATTGACCTGCTCGTGACAGATGTCGGACTTCCTAATGGTATGAACGGACGGCAACTCGCTGATGCAGTTCGCGCTGATCGGCCAGATCTACCTGTCTTATTCGTCACCGGTTATGCTGAAAACGCGGTCTTGAACCACGGACACCTCGACCGCGGCATGCAGGTGTTGACGAAACCCTTCGCCGGCGACGTCCTAGCTAGAAGGGTGGCCGAGCTTGCACGCAAGTCAGACTGAGGGCCATCGCGCCGATTTCGCTGGCATCCTCTAAGTCCTCACCTGCTCGGCACTAAACTCAGCGGGTCGGTAGTGAGCGAGCTTGCTGTGCAGACTGCGACCGGCTGCTGTTCGACCGGGGCCGCGGCAGGGTTGAACGTTCTACCGACGCAACTGCCGCAGATAGGATTCTTCTGCCTGCTACGCTTCAATTCGTTCACGCTGTTGTTCGATCAGATTGACTTCATGCCCGTGATATCCATGCATATCGAAGAGCGATGAACGCCAGCAGGCTGGCGACGGCGAAGGCATTCAGGTTTAAGGGGATCGCGAGGTCCGGTGCAGACCAGATATGTAGCGGCGCACCGATGAAATTGCGCGAGAACAAGAAGACGGCAAAGACAAGCACGGCCACTGCGCGCTGCCACCACTTTTCGTGTGTTTGGACAGCGCGACAAGCATGATGCAGGCGGCGAAGTACAGTTCCGTCCCTGAAGCAGAGCCGAATAGTTTCGTCTCGAACAAGGTGTCGAACGTGCCGATCAGCGGGAGCGCGATCCGAGCTGCAAATGGAGATCGTCTGGCCAAAAACGTTATCGCAAGGAAGAGGGGCGCTGACAGCAATGTCCCGAACGATGCCGTGACGCCACTGCCGACTAGAGACCAGACATAAACAGGATAGAAGGGCTTGTTGAATACGATGACCCAGGCGACTGTCACGGTCGCCTGGGTGATTGGCTCGAGCTGTTCGAGTTCCTCAGACATTATTGCATGCGCCAGCAGCTAGTAGTCGACACTCCAGACCTTACCCCTATTATGGCCGAACCGGCTGCAGTCGATTGAAAGTATAGCCGCAATCGGCGTAGCCAAAGAGTTGCAACCGGAGTCCTTTGCCACGAATGGACTGATCCGATGTATGTTGCGGTAAATTTCAGCCACACAGTCGAGAGCCATCCGGCTCGAACGACGCCTTTCATGCCCCGCTAGGGTGCCGCTGGTCGTGCGGCTGGATGTGTACGCGTCGATCAATTACATAGGTACCCGCTTAGAGAGGTGGGGCGGCACCGCCGTGCAACGCACCGAGCAGCCATAGGATAATCAACACGACAATGATCAAGCCTAAGACGCCGCCTAAGCCTCGTCCCCCATAACGTCCATGTGCATAGTATCCGCCGCCACCGCCGAGCAGAAGAAGAACAATTACGATAATCAGAAGAGTACTCATATCTTAATCCCTTGGTTGAAGGTGCGCAGATTTTGAACGCGCACAAGGTCTTGGAGTTCCGGTTTAAATTCACGGGACAAGTTGGTGGTCGACCCACAAGTTCCACTGCAAGGGTAAGATCTGGCTATTCTGTCGTCCCCTAGGCGCGCTTCCCGGCGGATTTAGTGCCAGATGAACTCGTTTCGGAGCCTTAACCGCCGCACGGTCGTAAAACCGGCACGCGCGCCGCTAGGTCTGTACTTCATCTTGACGTATGCAACTGCAGCGTTCGAGGAACAGATGCGCCAAGTCGTACGTTCTTCGAAACGCGGGAGAACAAGCGATGAAAAATCCAGGGTTTGATTGGTTGGCTCGATCAGGATACGGGGCAAGGGGTATCGTGTTTCTGTTAGTCGCTGGGTTGGCCACATTTTCCATCTTCGGTGGTGGAAAGGCGGATACGAAATCGGCGTTAGATGTGCTCCTTGAACAACCGCTTGGAACCGTTTGGCTCACGTTGATTGCTCTTGGTCTTATTGGCTTCGTGGCATGGCGCCTCGCACAGTCGTTGGCCAACGCGGACGGCCACGACGACAGCCTTAAGAGCTATACGGTACGCGCCGCTCTTTTTGGTAGCGCCGTCACCTACATAGGTCTGGCGGTCTATGCGTTCCAGAAGGCACTTGGGATCGGATCCAGCAGCGAGGGCGGAGAACATACTTTTGCTGCTTGGGCGATATCCCAGCCGTTCGGCCGCTACCTCGTGGGGGCAATTGGCGTGGGATTCTTGATCGGCGGCGCCGTAACTGCATTCAAGGGCATCACGCGGCGCTTTGAACGCTATCTCGACCTAGAGAACAGCCATCTCCTGCTTTTGATCTGTGTTTATGGGCTCGTTGCTCGTGGCGCCGTTTTTGCCATCGTGGGAGCATTCTTCTGCTACGCGGCTATTACCGTCGATCCGAGCCAAGCAGGGAGCATGAGCGACGCGCTCACATGGATTCGACAACTGCCTTTCGGCAGTGTTCTATATCTTGCTGTCGCAACCGGACTTGCGGCTTTCGGTCTCTACAATCTTGTCGAGGCGCGGTATCGACGGGTTAAGCCGCCATCTATGTCCGGTCTCCGTGGTGGTCTTCCCAAACTACATCGATAGCTTTTGGGTATATCTGACACACCTAGAGGACAACCAGTTATGCCTATCACTTTTCTCATGACAGATTTCCTGTTGGCTCGGCCCCGCGCGGGTGTGGCCGCCGCAACAGTCTGTTGCAATCTCCATAGTATCGACGGTCGGGATTTGTTTTCATGAACCAGAATGTTGTTGAAGGGTCGGCTGGCGGCGATTTTGACACGGCCAAGTTCTCTGCCGGCATCGCTAGAGGAATTGCTGGTGCGCTCCTGTTCGCATTACCCATGCTGATGACAATGGAGATGTGGGAGCTCGGCTTCTACATGGACCGAACGAGGCTGTTGATCCTAATGGTCATCAATGTGCCTCTACTTATCGTGCTTTCCGACCGCGTTGGGTTCGAGGAAACCACAACTTGGGGGCAAGCTACAAGGGATGCCAGCATTGCCTATTGCCTCGGCATAGTCGCCAGCGGGATCATACTCGTTGCGATGGGCGTTCTAACATTGGATCAGGCGCCTCACGAAATTGTTGGCATGGTCGCTGTGCAAGCCGTCCCGGCGAGCATTGGTGCAATGCTTGGACGTAGTCAATTGGGAGGATCTCAACCTGACGACGCCGACGGAGACGATCAAGTGCACGACCGGGAAACAAGCTACGCAGGAGAACTGTTCCTTATGGCGGTCGGCGCATTGTTCTTGAACCTAAACGTTGCACCGACGGAGGAGATGATCCTGCTGTCATACAAAATGGCGCCATGGCATGCGCTGCTGATAGTTTTCGCCTCCCTCGCCCTCATGCATGGATTTGTCTACACGCTTTCATTCCGTGGAAGTCATGATCTTGCCGAGGGAACGCCGGGCTGGCACGCCTTCGTGCGTTTCACGATCCCTGGCTATGTTATCGCTGGATTGATCAGTGCCTTTTGCCTGTGGGTATTTCACCGCACCGACGACGTCGGAGCCACGCAAGTGTTGATGATGATCGTCATCTTGAGCTTTCCAGGTGCCATCGGCGCGGCCGCCGCCCGCTTGATCCTGTAAGAGGCCGAAATGACAAAAACGACTGGCGACGCAAATTTCGAGACCGGTAAGCCACATTGGATCGAGTGGGTGACGGGCGCCGTGTCTGCCGTCGTCGTTCTCCTCGTAATCATGTGGATTGGCAAGGACGCGTTGATGGATCGCGACACGTCTCCAAACCTTGATGCGAACGTGGTTCAAGTTGAAGGACGAAGTGACGGGTTTCAGGTATTATTCGAAGTCCGAAATCGTTCGAGCCGGACAGCATCGCAAGTCACGGTTCGGGGAGAGGTCCTGGAAAACTCGAAACCGCTAGAAACGGTTGAGACTGTCATCGATTACGTTCCTGGAAAATCCAAAGCAAAAGCCGGCCTCATTTTTCAAAACGACCCAAACGGGAAAACGATCTCCATCAGAGCGATCTCGTTCACTGATCCCTGAAATCAACTCGTCTGCAGGCCCGATGACTGTTCGCGACCGGGTCACGCGCCGGCGACCGGGGATTATGCAACACCTTTGTGATGCGTAACCGACAGGCCACTGGATTTGGCGATATCTTAGTGGATCGACTTTGCCTGATAGCAAGAGCAGGGTAGCGAATATCGAAGCCGGTTCGTGGTGACACCTCGAGAGAGAAGTGAGCCGCAGGTGACCGCAACTCCATTTTGGCGCGAGAAAAACGTGACAGCAGGCTTGGCGTGAGGTGGGGATTCCTAGTGGCGCCCCCGCCTCAAGGCGGTATTGTATATCTCAGTGAGGCGGGTCCGCTCCGTCGCGGTTAGAAGGAGCGCGCACGCGAATTTCCGGGCGAGGAAAGGATTGGAGGGCTGGCGTCTTGTGTCTGTGGGGATCGGCCTGACCTTGATCCGTTCACCCAGACCGATATGGTACTGGCTCAATGTCAACCCGGCCTTTACCAGCAATGCCCGAATATCAGGGCGAACTTCCGCAGCAATGACGTGCGTGAAAGCCTCTACCAACATAGATTTGGGAATAGGGAGTTCAACCTCGTCGACGAGATCGTTGCCGACGTTACTGTCACGGACGAAACGAACGAATTCGGAAACCGCATCGTTCGCGGCCGCCAGACAAACGGCGTGGCGACTGTCTGGGGCTGGGTTTGCCCAAAATCGTTCTTCGTAGAGCACGGCATACTCCTTGTTTTTTTGGTAACGTCGGAGCCTTGGATTGGTTCACCATTTGCCAGCGATGATTTCGCCGGGCGTGTCGATGCAAGCGGTGGGCGGGGTTCTCGGATCCTGCCCCTTAACACGAAAAGGCCGACCTGCTTTCACATGCCGCGACAATCGATGGCTAGGACATCCGTGGCCAAAGATTGAAGATTAGAGCAACGTCCTTCATAAAATGCTCTGACCGTATGGGCTGGGTCAACGGATGACCCTTCCCACTTTCCTGTCGAGTCGAGGGTTAAGACTAAACGGGTGGAACCCACTTGATCGCTCCGCATTGTTCTCCGACAGCAGAAGGAAGCATCACGATGCAGTTTATCGAGACACATGTGAGCAATTCAGCGGACGGAATGGTCACCGTAGAATTCAAAGGCGAAGGCAACGAGCTGGTGTCGGTCACGATGGTCGGCGGCGACGGAAGCCTTGATGGCGACCACGCCGTGCTTCGCGCAAAAGAAATGATGGTTCAGCTCACCGCGTTCGATGAAGCCCCGGCTGCGAGTATGGGGCAACGAGCCGGTGGTTTGACGTCTGGAGATATTCATTCTGAAGCGGAGCCAATCCCCAGTGCCGCGCCCGGTTCCCGTATACGCGCAGACTAAGCGATGAGGCGGCGACAAATGAGGTCCCCAATGGCGATCGGTGCCGCGGAGCTTCGTAAGGATTCGCGCTCAAAACCTTACCGAAGTAGGTTCGAACAAACGAGGTCGGAGACGCGGATTGGCGCCGATGATCTGCGTCGGCTGCGGCGACTATCCGCAGTTGCGGGGCTGATGGATACTGCCTTTGCAATCCCGTTCACGCGCTTCCGCATCGGCGCGGATTCTGTGCTTGGTCTAGTGCCGGGGATAGGTGACGCCGCTGGGGCGCTTGTGAGCATTTATCTGATCAACGAGGCTCGTCAATTAGGGATTCCGAACGAGAAACTGGCAAGGATGCTGGGTAATGTCGGTGTCGACGTTGTTGTAGGCGCAGTCCCATTGCTCGGCGATGTGTTCGACGGCTACTTCAAATCGAACAAACGCAATGTTGACTTGGCGCTCGACCACTTTGGATTGTCCCGCGACGACCTGAGGCAGGCGGCTATGCGGGGTGAACAGAAAGAATGATCCAATGACAGTTGAAGCACTCGCTCTCAACGGTACCTTGAAATCCAGTGGCGGTCAGCCATCATCCACGGATAGAATTCTCGATCTGATTGCGGAAGGGTTTCGCCAAAAAGGGGTGGAGGTAGAAACGATCCGGCTTGCAGACCATGATATTAAACCCGGCGTCACGTCAAACGAAGGTGCAGGGGATGCCTGGCCAGATATTCGGAAGGCGATCCTCGATGCTGAAATTCTCATACTCGGCACTCCTATCTGGTTAGGCCAGCCATCATCCGTTGCGAAACGCGCTCTGGAACGTATGGACGCTTTCTTGGAGGAAGCCGACGAAAACGGGCGGATGTTGTCTTATGACAAGGTGGCGGCCGTAGCGGTCGTCAGCAATGAGGATGGTGCACATCATGTTTCGGCGGAGGTCTATCAGGCGCTGAACGATGTCGGCTTCACGATCCCGGCCAACGCAGTCGCCTACTGGGTCGGCGAAGCTATGGGAAGCAAGGACTTTATCGATCTGGATGAAGTGCCCGACGTCGTGACGAAAGCAGTAGACATGCTCGTTCGAAACACTGTGCATCTCGCCAGGCTGCTCCAAGCGAAGAAGTATCCAAGCGAAAAGTGATCGATAAGGTGGCCCCGTCGAGCGGGTTTTTACAGAGATGTGGGAGAGCCCCGGCGGGGACAAACGTGAACGGCGAATGAACAAAAAGCACATAGAGACGTTTCCGTCCCAGAGGAAATTGTCATGTTCCAGTCTCAGTCGATAAGTTTAACAAGTTCACTTGCATCTCTCACTGGCCTGTCGTCGAGCTTATCGTCGGCGCTTGCTTATGCATCGGAATTGGCAGACGCTCGTATCACGGTGGTCGATGACTGCGGAGTGATCGTGCTCGAGGGAGAGGCGCCAAGATGTAGCCTAGCTCGGATCTCCGAGATCGCATCCAGCATTGTCGGTTCCAGATTTTGCAACCTCATCAGTCCTATATAAAAGAGGCATTCCATCTCGTCGCACTAATCGCAGATCAGCCGCGCTCCATTACGGCAAGCCTCACGCGATAATTCTCTTGCTCGACGCCGACCGACCCAGCCACGACGATCACTGTTAGGATCGTAAGGCATCCGACCAGAAAGATTGCCGTCGGCCATGATACGACTGCGGTTGGATCTCTCATCACATTACCGAAATTTCGGGAGACGGGGCGGGGCGTTGGCTTGGATTTCGTGGAGCGGCGCATGTTTACCAAGAAGCTTCTGCAGCTTTCTCTCCTCGACTGCATCGATGCCGAATTTCCTGCAATGCTCGGCTATGTTCTTGTAGGCCGGGCCGGGAATCCGGACCTGTCGATTGTCTTGTGAGTGGGACATGTTCATTACCTCCTGATTAACAACGTGCAATCGACGTCAATGTTTCTCGGTCACACCTTTTGTCGAGACGCTTCGTTATTTCCATCGTATTTCCGGAACGATCATTCGATCCCGTCATTTCTCTGGTGCTTATGTCGGGCGCCCCGTTACCGACTGATGCACCGGGAGGATGGCGTGAGGTACTTTCTGGAAGTGATGGATGGATCGGGAGACGGTCCGGTGAGCATGTCGATCGATTTTGGATCCGAGGAGGAGGCCGTTCGGGAAGCTCATGTTGCGTTGGCTGAAATGGCTCGGGATGGGTTGCCCAAGGAACCCGTCAACGTGATGTCGGTTGAGCTCTTCGACGAGTACAAACGCCCGATCACAGAGTTGCGGCTGACCTTCGAAGTCATACCGAAGCCGGTTTGACGAAAGGCAGTGTGTTGACCGGCAATCAGGCAATGAACTGCTCAAACTACTTCACCCTCCCGCGGAACCTCTCGCAGTTTTCGAAGTTTCCGGTGGAGAGTTGTCGCTTCTGTCAACTTGACGACAAAGGACTCGTGAACGCGGCGCTTTTTACAGCTCGGTGCTGCGAGCAGCGGAGCGCTGGTCGAGCACTCGACCTCTCCAACCCGAGCTTTGCCAAGGGGTATTCATGCAGACGAAACAGCATCTCCAGCACGCTATCCAGATCGCGTCCGACGCCCACGATGGGCAAATGGACAAGCTTGGAAACCCCTACGTCAGTCACTGTCAACGGGTCGCTAGCCTCGTTGTTAGTGACGAGGAGCGCGTCGTGGCCTATCTCCACGATGTGCCGGAGAAGGCGTCAGCTTGGACGATCGATCGACTGAGAGAAGAGGGTTTCTCAGCCGCCGTAGTCGCTGCGGTGGATGCGCTTACGCGACGCGCGGGAGAGGGCGATGAGGAATTTGTGCATCGTGCGATATTGAACCCGCTGGCGAAAGCGGTAAAGAGAGCTGACTTGGAAGACAATCTGGTGCAAGCCGAGGAAGCCGGTCAACCAACGGATAAGTACATCCGCGGGTTGGAAATCGTCACTGATGATGAGCGCTAGGAGTTTGCTAATTGGGCTTTCGAATGCCCCAGTTCGGCGACCTTCTGCCTGCGTGATCAGGTGACGTCAGTCCACGAATTGCGTGGTTGGGTGCGAACTCTGGGAGAGCTCGGTCTGCCTGCGGGTGTTTGCCAAAGCGATATTCGAGCTGACGTGACAACTCTAATGGGTCTGTTACTCCATCGGTGAAAAGCTTGATCAGCAACATGGCCGCCACGTTCGCTTCAACCTCGCCGTCGGACGGCAGCGTCACCAGATATCCAGCCTCGAGTAGAACTTGGTGCAAAATGCGAAGTTCGCTGGAGCTTATACCGGTGGGCATTTTTTGACCTCGAAAGCTGGAAACCTTCACGGGAACGTCTGCAGTGACCGATGGTTCCAAGCGTGTTCGCTATAGTACGAATCTCGAGGCCCATCGGAGCGATGACGTCGCTGCGACGTCGAAATTGCGGACCACCCCACTCGTCTTGTCCGATCCCATCGCGCGTCGCCGGTTGAACCCCCTTCTTCAGCGCTTCAATTTGTCGGTTGTCCCACTTCCGCGTAGGGGGCCGCGGAAAGCTGTTCACTGCCACCGCGTTTGGTTCTATCTCCTCAATGGCTTTTTATGCTTTTGCGTCCTTTCTCTTGAAGTCGCTCCAGTTATTGTTGTTTGCAGACCGGGAGCGGTGACATCAATCCAAGCCGTAGGGCGCCCGTTTCGCTGGAGTTCCAAGTTCTCGAATACGATGTGTTCGCGTGCGGCCCTTGGCCGCCAGAAGGATATCGAGCTCACTCCATAATCGACTGAAGCGGGTGACGACGCGTTCGGATTCGCCTTGTGACACGCCGTAAGCTCTCTCCAAGTCCGCTGCTGACTTGATGCTGTCGTGGGAGGAGCTCATGTGTTTTGTCCCAAGGAGATGGCTTCCATTGCAAAGTCCTTTACAAGTCGACTTTTTCATTGTCGCCCATGTCTGGCTTTGCGCTGCCCAGCGCTGCTGCCGCCATCTTGATGTAACTCACGATCGTACCGGGGCTGTTCCAATACTCGGCAAAGAATGGCGTTACTTTCAGCACACGGATAGAAGGATCGTCTGGACTATCCCACCATGCCTTAGCAGGAGTAGACCACAACTCCTTGATGCGCTCGCGGTCATTGCTGACTTCCGCCAATCCCGACACGGACACGTACTTTTGCCCTTTGCTGTCGGCGAACGCGAGACAGACTTGCGGGCTTTGCGCAATTTCTTCGTCCTTGTGGCCGTCCACATCCGTCAAAAAATAGAAGGTGTTCTCCAAGCGCTCGGCGTGGGCCGCCATTGGGCGGGCGCGAAGATGCCCGGATGTTTGGGTTGTCAGCATGCAGAAACCTATCTTTTCGGCAAGGTTCCAGACGGTCTCTAAGTCGTCGGTGTCTTTCATCATGATCTCCAATATTTCAAAGCTAACGGGCGACGGCGGTGGAGGTTCCTACGTGCGCGTGCGCTCTCGTCGTTCTTGGCGGTAGACAAAGTCACACGCCGCCGTCGACGGGAGGCGGCGGGGGCACGAGGTGGAACGCACATACAGGGAACGACGTTTAGGTGGCTCTTGGTTCATGGAGATCGATGTCATGCCGATATTCAACGGCGGTTGTTTGTGCGGACAGGTTGGTATCGCGGTTCGGGGAGAGCCTAAACGAATAGGTATCTGTCATTGCACAGATTGCCGCCAGGAGAGCGGCTCAGCATTTACCTATTTTGCGGTTTGGCCCGCCGACCAGTTCGAGACCCGTGGAGAAACTCTGCAGTATTCTGGGCGATCGTTCTGCTCACGATGCGGGTCACGCCTCTACTCGGCAAACGATAAGGAGGCGGAGGTGAAGTTGGGAATCCTCCGCGATGCACCAACGGGTCTCGCACCGACCTACGAGCTTTGGGTCAAGCGGCGGGAACCTTGGCTTTCACCGATTTCGAGTGCGGAACAATTTGACGGGGATCGTGCCTGACCCCGCTTGAAGTTCAACGGGTAAGTGCCAAACATCAGGGGTTAGTTCGAGCGCTAGTGTATTGCAGATTATCGGGGCAGAATGAATGCGCAAGGGAATTTCGACAATCACAGCAGGCTTGGTTGTGGCAACGGCTGTCTACGTCATCGGTCGCTTTGGCAAATCAACCCCGAGCGGCGTTTACTCTCCAAGCATAGACCGGGGGCGAGATGCGGAAACTCCCGAGGCCATTCCCGTCAAAGGCCTAAAGGACGTTCTCTGGCGCGTTGTCTATCAGGTATCTAAGGACCGGGTATCGCTTATTGCAGCCGGCGTGACTTTTTACCTATTGCTCGCTTTGTTTCCCGCGATATCCGCGCTCGTTGCGCTGTACGGATTGGCCGCTGATCCGTCGACAATGGCCGAGCACCTTCGGGAGTTGTCTGGAATGCTCCCACCGGGTGCATTTGATCTAATCGCCGACCGTATTGACAGTTTGGCAGGGAGCCGAAATTCGACGCTTGGCCTTACCTTCTTCGTCGGTTTGAGCATTGCATTGTGGAGCACGCATAGCGCCACGCTGGCAATTTTCGATGCAATGAACGTCGCTTACGACGAAACGGAAAAGCGCGGACTGCTACAGTTGAATCTGGTTGGATTGGCGTTCACCTTATGCGCCATGGTATCGGCTGCAGCCATTCTAGGTTTAGTCGCGCTCATCCCTATTTTGCTCTCGTACATCTGGTTGGATCGGTTCGAGGAGCAAATGGCACTAGTCGTGCGCTGGCCGATCCTTTTTCTCATAGTGGCCACCGCGACAACCGCCATCTATAGGTTCGGGCCAAGCCGGCAGCCCGCCAAGTTCCGTTGGCTGACATGGGGTGCTGTGCTTGTTACGGTGTCGTGGTTTATGATGTCTCTCGGTTTCTCGTTCTACCTTGAACACTTCGCCAACTATGATGCTACCTATGGGACATTGGGAGCGCTCATCGGGTTCCTCGTGTGGATTTGGCTGTCAGTGCTGATCCTCATAGTGGGCGGCGAACTCAATGCCGAGTTAGAGCACCAGACCACAAAGGATACGACCACTGGGCTACCGTTGCCGATGGGCGCCCGCGGCGCATATGTCGCGGACACTCTGGGCCAAACGTCCGACTGACCGAGCCCCTACTTTAGCGCAATACCCTTGGCGGCGAGCCCGTTTTTCAGCCTATCGATTATCTCATACCGCGTCTCAGACCATTGTGTGGTCTGAGCCCAGTACTGCAAAGTCAAAACGGTTTTGTCGGCCGTCAGGTCGTTGGAAAACACGCGAGGCTGAGGTTGCTTCTGGACGCGATGATCCGCAGTGACGATCGATATTATTTCTTGCTTGACGGCATTGGCATCTGTGTCGTTGCCGATGGCGACAGACAATTCCTGTCGCCGGCTGGACTCGCGACTGTGGTTGGTAATTGGTGTATTCCAAAGAGTGGAATTCGGCGCCATGAGATAGAGGCCGTCGGCGGTCTTCATCTCGGTGGCAAACAGGCCGATCTCAACAATGAAGCCCTTCACGCTCCCCGTTTCGATATACTCACCGACACGCAAAGGTCTGAGGACGAGCAACATGATGCCGGCTGCGATGTTCTGAAGCGTTCCCTGCAACGCCAGACCGACCGCCAAGCCAGCGGCACCTAGCGCGGCGATGATTGATGCAGTTTGTACTCCAAACTGGCCCAGCACAGTCACGAAGACCAAGACCAAAAGGCCGTAGTGCAGCACGTTCTCGAAGAACCTCGCCAACGTTTCGTCGATCCCATGGATACGGGATATACCCTGATAGGCCCATCTGCTGATGATGCCCGATAGCATCCATCCACCCACCAGCAATAGAAGTGCTCCTATTATGGAGAACCCATATTGCACGGCAAGTGCGGTGGCCTGGGTGAATGCCGTCCGTGTGGCGACGATGACGTTGGCGGCTGGTGTTTCCATGGAAATGGCCCTTCCTAGTATCACATGAGAAGGGGAACCCCTTTCGATGCGACCCAGTTCCACGTTTCATTGAGGTGGTAGGAGACATCCAAAAGCCACGGGCATCGATTCGTTCGTATTTTATTAAATATGTCTGTGAATACTATCTCCCGAGGGGCGATCTAAATCTGGGCAGACGAGTTTATCTCGTATCCACGGAACGGAGACGGCCATGTACCAGCGTACCGTACTTATCGTCGAGGACGAGTTCTTGATCCGAATGGTACTCGCAGACACATTGCACGCCGAGGGTTACGATGTTGTCGAAGCTGGCAACGTTCTCGAAGCCGTTGCAATTCTCGGGCAGCGACAGGTCGATGCCGTCATTACCGACGTTGACATGCCCGGCGGACTGAGCGGCCTTGATCTTGCGCGGCTTATGTCGATCAAGCATGCGAACGTCCCTGTAATTGTCGCTTCAGGCGGTCATCTACTTCGGACGGCGGACATGCCTGGAGATGCGGTTTTCGTGCCTAAGCCCTACGGAATGGCGGCTATGGCGACGATGATCGACGAGATGACTTCCGTTGGAAAGCGCCGTCGGGCCTGACAAGGCATATAGACAGTAGATTGAGCCTGGGTGAGAGCGATGAACGTTTGCGCGACGCGCTGCGACGCCACTATTTCTCCTTGCCTTCAGTCTTTAGAGCGCAGCATCGGACCTGCATGCAGCCACCTTGTGCAGCTCGGCTGTGAAAGGAACAACTTTCGCTAGTGGGGGTTTGATCGTCTCGGAACCTAAACAAGGAACGAGAGATGACCCAGATCGTATTTGTGCACGGCATGTTTCAGAACCCCAAGAGCTGGAACCACTGGATCCGCGTATTCTCCGACAAAGGATACGACTGCATCGCGCCGGCTTGGCCACTTCACGAAGGAGAGCCTGCTGCGCTTCGACTGGACCCTCCAAGCGGCCTCGGCGAACTTGGCCTTGACGAAATATATGCGTCAATCGTTGAAACGGTATCCAACCTCGATCGCCCACTCGTGATTGGGCACTCGGTGGGTGGACTGATTGCACAGAAGCTTCTGGCAGCGGATCTGGTGTCTGGCGCCGTTGCGATCTCTTCCGTTGCTCCGAACGCAATGCTTGATTTCGACTGGGGCTTCATCAAGAACAGCGCTGTAATCGCCAATCCGTTGAAAGGCGACGAGCCGGTATTCATGGATGCCGAGACGTTTCACGATGCATTTGCCAACACGCTCGCAGAAGAACAGGCGGCGGCAGCGTTTATCGAAACCGCGACTCACGATAGCCGCAACGTCCTTCGCGACTGCATGGGTGTCGCAGGCAAGATCGACCTCTCTCGTCCGCACGCGCCGCTCCTCTTGATCGCGGCGGAAAAGGACGAGATCATCCCGGCCCACCTCACCGAGAGAAACTTCACCGCTTATGATGACAATGGCAGCGTGACGGCCTTCCAAGAGTTTCCGAACCGGAGTCACTACATTTGCAACGAGCCTGGCTGGGAAGAGGTCGCTACGTTCGTTGCCGGATGGTTGGACGCATCATTCCCTGCGCCATCGCGTGACCCTGCAACGGTGGGCACGACGACGCCGTCGACGATTATTGTTTGACGCACAGCACGTCGTTTAGGCGCGCCGCGACACTCAATCTTATTCATCGGGGATACCATGCGCGCTGCGGCGATAGTTGGGGCGTTATAGTCTGCTCATGATTGGTTCATGCTCATCCGGACTATAATCGGCAGAAGGCGCACGAGACGTTTCGCGAATTCAACCAATCTCCAGTGTGAGGTATCGGATCTCGTTGAGCACCCCACGTCGGTCAAATTGCCGACCAACGAGGAGAACTTTCCGCCGGGGGATCAGCGATTGATATGGCTTTGCAACTCGGACTATTGTCATCCACCCGGCACGTGAGCAAAAGCCCTTAAGTGGTTGATTTTTAGAAAATCGGAGGGCCTGTGACTCACAGTTCATAACCTTAATCATATTCGGTCTCACGCGTCCTCTGGATGCTCGCGTCACGGCGTCGCACTGCCAACGAATCTTGCTGACATGCCGTCGTATCACTCGTGTTCCAGATTAGGTGATGGAACCTGACGTCTGATTTGACGTTCCCACCTGCCAACTAGTGAGGGCGGGATTGGCAGAGCGCCAGAGTCGTCCGCGTACGACGAAGTATCGACCGTCAGGCGTGGTGGGGTGTGACGTCGATCCGGGCTTCTTCGTTATGGTCATGCTCAGCC
This sequence comes from Rhizobium sp. 16-449-1b, assembly GCF_017741935.1. Classification (GTDB taxonomy): domain Bacteria; phylum Pseudomonadota; class Alphaproteobacteria; order Rhizobiales; family Rhizobiaceae; genus Rhizobium. The sequence goes on from NZ_JAGHMH010000029.1 coordinate 44,418, forward strand.
AGACTCTTAAGGCGGGATTCTATCCTACAAATTCGGGTCCGCCGCGAAACTAGCCATCTAAATCCGTGAGCCTGAGTGAAGCCGTGAATATTGTTCCCTTATTTTGGATAAAGCGAAATTCGCCCGCCAACTGCTGAACAAATGCCTTGATCAAGCGTGTCCCCATGCCAGGCTTATTCGAGTTGCCATCAAAGCCGACGCCGTCGTCGACGACGGATAACTCAGCGACGCCGTCAGCCGCAGCTCGAAGACTGACGTGGATCGTCCCCGCCTGTCGGCCAGCAAACGCATATTTCATGCTATTCGCTATCAATTCATTCAACAGTAGCGCAAATGGTGTTGCTCTATCGGGCGCAATATTTAGATCCTGGACATCGAAGGTCACGCGGATGGACCGCCCATGCACGTCCACGATCGTCTTAACGAACGAAGGTATAAATTGCGCGGCAGACACGCCGCTGAACTGATCAAACCCGTACATTTGTTCATGGACCGCAGACATCGCCGTGATGCGCTCGTTAAGCCTTTGCACGGCGCTAGGCTCGAATCCCTGCATTCGGAGCAGCGCCATAACCGTTTGCAGATTGTTTTTTACCCTGTGATGGATTTCCCGCATCAGCGTCTGGTTTATCGTCAAAGCTTCCGCAAGCTGGCGCGTGTGTAGGGCATCTTCTCTGATAAGCCGCTGGATCCAATGAGCCGCTGCGATTGCGCCGACGACTGCAAAAATTACCAGCAGCGCAGCGATCTTCGCATCGTCCCAGAATGGTTGCATGAGTATGCCGACGTCAGCAGACGCGATGGCGATGAATGGCGTTCGCTCAATGATGCGGTAGCCAACCAGGCGGTCCTGATTGTCGACAGGCGAATACGAGCGATAGATTCCGGACGTCGCCTTCTTCATGTAATCGGTGAACAATATGTACCCGCCCATATCGATTGGGCCTGGTGGCTCCGGATGCCGTGCAATGAGCCGGCCGTCGCGCCTGAGAAAACTAACCGTCGAGTTCGGTCCCATATCAACGGAATCCCAGATTGGCTTCAGGACATCTGCGTTGAATGCAATAGCGGCAACCCCCGCGAAGTTTCCGTTCCGTTCGAGACGCCGGCTAACGACGAAAATCTGACGTTTAGTCAAGCGGCTGACGATCAGCGCAGAGGTGTATTCATCCGCGCCGTTCCGCAGACGCGTAAAGTATTCCCGGTCGGAAACGTCCATTGCCTGAATTTTGGGATCGTTGGAGAAGCGCGTAAGACCGTCGACGCCGACGACGTATGCAGTCACCTGCGGCGGTAGGTCGGCGACTGCTGCATTCAGATCATGGACCCGTTGAGGATCGACGGATAGCACATTGGTCCCCAGCGAATCATCGATGCGGTGGAGAGTCTCGCGAGCAAGCGAATTCAGCCAGACCGCATTCGCGGCAACGATTTTGGAAGCAGCGCTCACCTGGGTGTCGGCCCGCTTCGCGGTTGCTTGGTAGCTCGAAACGAGCCAAACACCCAGCACGGAAAGCAGCGCGAGGAACATTAGGGAAATGATAGCGATTGACGCTCGGGCAACCGAGCCCGGCTGCAATGCGTAGGGACCGCCAATCATTCGTGCCATGCGGTTCAACCAGCCCTCTGGTGCGATCAATTTTCCATAGCCTGCTGCAGTTGCCATCGCAACCGAGTGATCGCCATGATCCTATATATCGGTTTTCTACTCGTCCTCGGACTTGTAAATCCTTACAGTCTAAACTCCCTCTTCTTGAGGCCATGCATTCGAATCGTCAATGTCAGCGCGCTTTCCCTCGTTCAGACGGTCAGCAGCACGGCATGCAAGTGGCTCAGCGACTAATTTTCCAATGATTATCTTGGGAAGGGCAAGCGATTCCGTTTAAGCTCGAACTGCCGGTTATCGTCTGATGTGTGGTGACGAATTTCCGACAGCCTTGGTCTGCATCCGTCGCAGGTTCTATTTGCTGAATGACGCCTGCGCTGCCGGTTGAAGGGTTTGCCCAAGCCAAAGGCTGCACTGCCGCGTCAGACGCGCCGACCACCTCGGCGATCACAGCCTGATCAGTTTGAGGTGCAGATCTCGGCTGAGTGGTGGAGGCTGTGACGAAAGGTTCGCTCGTTGTGCAAGCGGTTAGCAAAATCAGAAACGGGACACCCAGGCCATGCCACCAAAATCGAAGCATGTTCTCTCCATCCGCCATCACACTGTCCTGCTACCTTAGCGGCCTAGCCATTACCTAAAGGTTATAGTGGCGAAAATCAGAGTGGCCTCTAAAGATTGACGAAGTCATCGGGACATTCGAATTCACCGGTGTGCTACTCGATAGTCCAACGGCGCCGCTCGACCGGTAACACTCGAGGTGTGCGATCCAATCGAGTGCACGATCCGTGCTGTTCTGCTTGAGGCAGATACGATCGTCCCGTTTACCGATCCGCCCGGACCCAAACACTTACGCTTCCACCGTTCGTCGGAAATTCGCCGCGACCATGTTGGTCCGTGGTAACATGAGAGCTGTGGTGCCCAAGGAAGTCGATGAACGCAGCATTTGAATGGTCGGGGCCAAGGTCGACAAACTTCTGCCCGGCATTGCCATTGGACATCACTACGACACAGCCGGGCTCGGTTTCCGTTCCCTGGCGTATGAAGGCGACAACGTTGGGGTCGTCGAAGATATCGACTTGCAAGCCATTGGCGAACTGCTGACGCGCCTCTAACAGCCTAGACAAGCAGCCGATCGTGGGCATTTCCACCTTCTGTTGGTTGCCGTCTTCTGCGACGTCAATGTATTCAGCGCCGTATAAATCCGGATAGAAAACGCATGGCGTGCCTTGTTCGCGCAGAAGGATCAAAGCATAGGCGAGGGGCTTGAACCAGGGCTCGACAGTTGCTTCGAGTGACTGAAGAGGCTGCGTGTCGTGATTGTCCACGAGCGTTACCGAATGGTCAGGAAGCGACGAAACAAGCGACCCATCGAACATAGTCCGCATGTCAAACTCTGCACCAGCTTTCGAGGCATCATGGAAACGGTGATGCAGCGCGACGTCGAAAAGCTTCAATTGTTTGTCTACAAGTTCCAGATAGTTGGAGAGGGTTGCAACATCTGGGTGCCAATACTCGGCAACTACGAATAGCTCAGTGCCGATGGTGTCGCGCATGTGCCCGACCCAATCTTTGAAAAACCATGCCGGAATATGTTTTGCTGCATCCAAACGGAAGCCCGCGACTGGAACCTGTTCAGCGAACCAACGGCCCCAAAATTTCAGTTCTTCATAGACCGCCTTGTTGCGAAATTCGACGTCGGCGCCCATCAGGTAATCAAAGTTGCCCAGTTCATCGTCGACTTCGCCGTTCCACTGCCCTTCGCCATACTCGTTCATGAGCCGAAAAACGCCCGTCTCACTGGGTTTTTCAATTAAATCCACGCCGCTGAAGCAATTTTTGTCCCAGATGAACTTCGAGTATTTTCCCTCTCTGCCGGGGAAGGTGAAGCGCGTGTAGGCAAGAGCGTGGACTTCCTCCTCGTCAATTTGCGTACGATCGTCAGCGTTGACGCGTCGAACGACCACGCTTTCCATTTCGTCCGCCCCCATCTTGTGGTTTAGGACAACATCATGGATTGGTCGCATGCCCTGATCGACAAGTGCCTTGCAGGCTGCCTCAAAAGCAGCCCTCTCGCCATATTTCGTTGCTATGCTTCCCTTTTGTTCAAATTCGCCAAGGTCGAAGAGATCATAGGTGTCATATCCAACGGACTCGGCGCCGGAAGCTCCTTTGTATGCGGGTGGCAGCCAGACATCCGAAATGCCCAGCGCCGCAAGTTCGGCAGCCCTTTCGGAGACCTCTTTCCACAGGCTTCCTCTTTGTGAGTACCAATGGAAGAATTGGAATACCGTGCGCTTGCTCATTCTTGTCCAGACGCGTTTGGGAGCCGTGGTCCGGGAGGGAGGGCCCAGTTGTGCTCAGGGAGTGTGAGACGTAAAGCCGTGGTGAAGGGTGGCGTGTTAGCGATCGACGCGCGGCATCCGGCAGTTCGCAAGCAACTCATGAAGTGTCGCAAAGTCACCGAATAGCGTTACGAGGTCACGTTTTTGCTTCTCGTCTAAACCGTGACGGGCCGCGAAATCCTCGACGCTATGGACTTGGCTTACGTTGGACGATGCTATCCCCCTAGTCTGAAAATGCGTGCTCATCAAAATCCCCTCAAAATTGCGCGGGGGAAATGATCGTCGTTAAAAATGGTTCCCGAACTAACTTACGAAAATATCTCCCCTGACGTTCAGTTCGCCGGGGCCGGGAGGGCAAGGTGATGCCCACGTGACAACCTGAAAACCGCTAAGGCGGCGACGCAGTGACGCCTGCTGGACGTCCAACGCTGGAGGTTGGAGCTGCACGCCACGTGTCGATCGCGAGGAGGACAACAATTAAAAGAAAGAGCGCCAGGCCGCCGGTTGCCCATATCGACACCCCCCATTTCTTTCGTGAAATGGGTGTTCGCCGGCCTTGATATGGAGTCTGTTCCGGTTCCCGCTCGAATTGTGGGGGCTCTCTCATCGCTACTGCGCGGTAAAGAAGGTGAGGAGCACTTTGCCTTTGTCGCCAATAAGGCATACGAAGCGGTCAGGCTTGCCCGTCTTGTCCTTGCGAGCGATATAGGCCTCCCCAAGAACCACTGTTTTCACTGGCACATCGCCGACAACCGTGTCGGCCTTAGTCACCGCAAGGCTTTCCATATCAAGAACCAAGTCGGTAATGTCCGCAGAGCGTTCCTTCAATGCAATCAAACCCGTGGATTTACATGCGGCGACTGCCGGATCAACTGGCGCTTGGGCTGAGGCATTGCAAGCCGCGAGCGCAGTAACCACGGCTGTTAGGATTTGAATCATATGCTTCATTATAATCTCCCCTGGAAAGCGCGATATCGTCTCTGACTGACGTTAGCTGCAATTGATCAGTCAACTGCGATGCTTAGTTGCTTGAAGAAAGCGCTTGCGCGATTTTGGTTCCGACTGGCCGCTCTGCGAGCATCTTGCATCCAACGGATCTCAGGTGGAAACAAGCGGGCAGTCGCCCTTGTAGACGGGGTGTCAGTTCAAGACCTTCGCGCGCATAGGATCACAAAAGGCGAGGCGTGATCACGGCAAGCACCAGTAAGCCTGTGATTAGTGCTACGAAAGAATGGCTTTGACGCGGCGATTGTTGACAATCTGGGTCGCTATGTCGGGTGCATAAGCTGGTGTGCTTCGTGTCTGGATACTCAGATATTTTGCCATCGTGTTCTCCTACTCGTCCCCATCAACGCGTCGCAAATCTCCACGTTCCAGCCGGTCGGCGCTCTACTTACCGGTCTCAACTCGTTATCCGTTGACGATGCGCACCGTATCTCCCCCTCTATTGCGAGACGCGAGGAGGAGTGACCAAGGGACAACTTCACGAAAGGGCAAGATGACACGCTGATCAGCATAGCGTTTGCCCGTGCGATCTTCGCTCTACAAAAACACCAAGGGGCGAACACATCGACTGGGGCATGTCGGCGCAGGGTTCGCTGGAACAGCGCTCGTTGCATCCGGCGACGTTCAGCAGCTCGCGGACCCCACTTTCAACGTGACTGAATAGCAACATCGTTGGCCAATGACATGAACATGGCCAGCCAAGCTATTCCAATTGGTCGCGACGCACATAGGTAGCAATCGGTTTTCCCGCAGAGGTCCTATGCGCATTGAGATTCTTTTTGTTTTGTTGGTTCTATCGTCTTGCGCTCGTCCGGGACCTGAAACCTTGGCTTTGGCTCCCAAGCCAGTAGGCCAGAAGACGGTCACTATCCTTGTAGCGTCGGTCCGCGTCCCTGCAGAAAGCCCTCCCTACGCATTTACAGCCGGGCGTGCTGATAGACTGCGGTATGTCAAGGTAACGATCGCTATCCCTCCGGGACACAAGCCTCCCGAGATCGAATGGCCGAAAGGAACGCCAGATCCGGCGACGTCGTTCGCCGTTGTCGGTAGACGGGAATTCACGAAGGCCCAGTTCCTCGCTGCGGCCCACTCCGGCCGTGGCTCGGCGCCGGCGGCTGGCATTTTCGTCCATGGTTACAACTACAACTATCAGGAAGCGCTTTTTCGCCTCGCTCAAATGTCGGCCGACTCTGGCGTAAGCGGATCGCCAATCCTTTTTGATTGGCCGTCGCAAGCCAAGATCACCGGATATGTCGCTGATCGAGATTCCGCGGCGTTTGCGCGCGATGACCTTGTTTCAGTCCTCACCGATCTCGGACGATCTAATGTAAAGACTACAATACTGGCACATAGTATGGGCGCGTGGCTGGCGGTGGAGTCGATCAGGCAACTCAGCCTCATGGGTCGAGGGGACACCCTTGGCAAAATTGAACAGGTCGTGCTGGCAGCGCCCGATATTGACGTCGACCTCCTGCGAAAGCAGCTCGCTGCAACGAAACCACTTTCCCGTCCCATCGTAGTCCTCGCATCAAAGGATGATTTGGCCCTTGCTCTCTCAAAACGATTGGCGGGGTCAGCAGCGACTGCCGGCTCGCTAGACATCGCAGACCCGAGGACTAAGAAGCTGGCACAGGACGAGAACTTGGAAGTCGTTGACATTTCGGCGCTTCCCTCGATCGGAGGCACTAACCACGACCGCTTCGCCGCACTCGCCGCTGTCTATCCTCAGCTTCAAAATGCTGGAAGGAACAACGTCGCTGCAGGCACCGGCGCTTTGGTGCTCAACAGTGTCGGAGCGGTCGTGTCGGCTCCTTTCCGGATCGGTAGCTCAATCCTCGCGAACTAATACGCGAAATACGCCGACACTCCGACGACATCCGAAAACACTCATCGAGGCAAAATCTCGCTTAGCTGAGGCGTATAGAGCAAGTCCGCCGCGAACAGGATCACCGTTGGCACCATTCGGCCTCGCAGGCTGACGGTGCCCGTCTTTAAACAGATACTGTTTTAAGCGGCGTTGGAAAGCTTGCAACAGTAGGACGCATGGTTCAGTAAACTGGTAAACTGTCCCATCGACGGAGAACCACCAATGGGACAATTCTCGTTCTCGGTTACACCAGCGGTCCACGGCTCGTGAGGAGGATATCCTCCTCCTCGTCGCGCTGGCGACCGCCAAGAGCAGCGGCAGCGCTGGAAATGAAAGCACCGATCAGAAGCGAGATTGATCCGATGAGCGCCGTTGTGGCAGCAGCCTTCCGAGCCTTATCCGCGGCAGTCTGAGCGGCGACCTTGGCGTCTTCGATCTGCTTCAAAACGGTGTCGACACGCGTACGCGCATCCGTATCCGACAATCCCGTGCGTGCTGCGACGATACTCGCGATGTAGCTTTTGTCGCCTTCCGGTACTTCGCCGTTCACTGCATCGTTAAGAAGGATTCGTGACACCTCGACCGAGGCCGCGCCGTTATCCCTTGAAGCATTCGCGCTGACGCGCTCGGGTCGTAAAAGGGCGTCGGTGAAGTAGGAGGTCGAGAGATCTGGCGATGTCGAGGCCGAAGACGTCGTGGCAGCCGCTCCTGCAGCGCCGGCCGCGGTTGCTGCTGCGCCGACGGTACTCGCCCCGGCGCCAGCAAGCGACGTCAGCGAGGATGCCAGGAATCCGACGACGAACACGGTTGCTACGGCCCAACTGATGAAACCGTGGGCCGTATCACGGAAGAACACTTCCCCCGTATGGACTGCCGCCCACTTGGTCCGAAGCCGTCCAGTCAGATAGCCGCCGAGAGCCGATGAAAGCCATTGGATCACGACGAGCCATACTGCGGCTGTAACGCCGACCGTTGCAGCCGAATTGCTCTCACCCGACCAAGGCGAGACCATCGTCAAGCCAACGCCTGACCCAAGAAGCAAAAGAATGAGCGTGACGCCGACGGCTGCGAAAGCACCGCCAAGAATTGGGCCCCATGACATGGCGGACTTGGACGATTCGACGGGAAGCGCTCCGGGTGTTTCCGAAAGAGACATCATTTCCTCCTAGCGCACGAAGAGAGCGAGCAGGATGATGATTGGCAGTGGAACGCCAAGAAGCCAAAGTAGAATGCCGCGACCCATGATGAAATCTCCGATTGAAATTAGTAATTTGCGATCGTGTAACGTCGGTGTCGATCAAGAGTTCCGCAGCACGCGTTCTACGTTTCAAAGGGCCGGCAACTTGACCTCATTCCCCTGCGCGATATTCTCGAGATAGGTAAAAGAGCTCTTCCCCCGAGCCACATCCTACGGCGGTAGCGAAATATGTTCACTTCCCGGAACCAATCAGGATAGGTGGCGTTGTGGGTCGCTGGCCTCCCGTTTTATCTGTTCCGGGGTATCCGCATCGGATATGCTTTTAGGACGGCTCTCGAGGGGACTACGATTTTGAACCTAGACATAGTGAACCTGCAATCGAACGATAATGTTGGGTTCGACGAAGCAGGCACGTTCGAGCAGCTTCAGAACCGCGAAATCTGGATGTCCGGCCAGAGACGAGCCTTCGCGTCCGCACTGAACGATGCTCCACTCAGCGAAACCCTCGGTATTTTAGTCCAAACAGCGACGGCTGCCCTGGGCGAAGGTGCACGGGCGGCATTCTTCCTTACCGGTCCCGACGGCGCGACTTTGCACCACATCGTCGGCATGCCGGACGACTACGCCTTGGTGGTCGACGGCTTGGCGGTTGGGCCTGAATCCCTAGCCTGCGGCCTGGCAGCGCATATCGGGAAAGCCGTTCTGACAGCGGATGTGTATCTCGACCCGCTGTGGAAGCCATGGATCTGGCTTGCCGACAAGTATGAATATCGCGCGTGCTGGAGCTATCCCATCAACACGTCGGCGGGCCACTTCGTCGGCACGTTCTCGCTCTACTGGCCCGAGCCTCGCGACGCCGTGTCCTGCGACATCGAACGGGCGGCCCTGATCACGCAGACGGCCGGTATCATTATCTCCCGCTTCAACGAAGCCGCAGAGCGTCGGCGAGCCGAGCAGGCCCTGCTCGAGACGCAAAAGCAGCTTCAGGCCGAGCTCGCCGACAGTGAGTTGCTCCGCGAGATCAGCCTCGAGCTTGCAGGCGAAGACGGCGAGGAAGGCCTATACCAGAAAGTCGTTGAAGCTGCCGCTAAGATCATGAAGTCCGACGTCTGCACGGTACAGCTTCTGCACCCGGAACGCGGCGCCGCTGGGGAACTACAGATGCTCGCCTCAACGGGGCTGGATGCGCATGGCATCGAATACTGGAAATGGGTGCGCGGCGATTCAGGCTGCACCTGCGGCGAAGTCCTTCGCACGGGGAAGCGGGCCATCGCCGATGACGTCGAGACCTGTTCGTTCATGGCCGGCACACCCGATCGCGACGTCCTCCTCGGCGGCGGCATCCGCGCCGGACAGACGACGCCACTGATCACCCGCGACGGCAAGCTCGTCGGCATGATCTCGACGCACTGGGGCCAGCCTCATCGTCCGACGGAGCGTGAACTGCGCATGCTCGACATCATCGCCCGCCCGACCGCAGACCTCATCGAGCGGCGCCGAGCCTCGGAGACTCAACGGCTCCTGCTCAACGAATTGAACCATCGCGTTAAGAACACGCTCGCCGTGGTACAGGCAATGGCGACGCGAACTCTGGCACGCTCGCCAGATCCGAAGGTGTTCGCCAAGTCCTTCGGTGGCCGCGTCCAGTCGCTCGCCCGGATTCACGATCTGCTCAGTGCCAAAAGCTGGCAAGGCGCCGATCTAAAGGATCTCATCCACGGACAGATTTCTGCTGGTGCTGCCGACGAGACGCGGCTTTCCGCAACCGGGCCCGCCGTGCGTCTTAATCCACAAATGGCCCTCCACCTTGCCCTCGTCTTCCACGAACTCGGCACCAACGCGACGAAGTATGGTGCACTGTCTGTTGCTCAAGGCCGGGTCTCCATCGATTGGAGGATCGATGACTTCCTGCGCATCCGCTGGACCGAGCGAGGTGGACCTCGCGTCGGACCGGCCGCTTCCCAAGGGTTCGGCACCACCCTCATTTCCCAGAGCGTCCGTGGGCAGGGCGGTGAGGCCAACATGACCGCGTTGCCCGAAGGCATTATCTGGGACATCAAGCTGCCGTTCGCCGCACATTCGTCGGCACAGAAACCAAGTACAGCGGCGTCGGAGCAAAAAGTGACGTCCACGACCGATGACCACGATCTTAAAGGCCGCCGCGTTCTCGTGGTCGAAGACGAGCCAATGATCGGAATGGATATTGTCGCCTCACTTGAGGATGCCGGTGCGGAGGTCGAGGGACCGGTCGCAACAGTCGAGGAGGCCTGCAAGGTCATCCGGGAACGACACTTTGATGCCGCCCTCGTCGATGCCAACCTTCACGGTCGCCCGGTCGGCGACGTTGCCTCTGCACTCGTTGCACAGGCCGTGCCGTTTGCCTTCGCCACCGGGTACGATAAGGACGGGCTGCCGGAGGCGTTTCGCGACCGCCCGATCCTCAGAAAGCCCGCGGCCCCGGAGAAGGTCGTCGATATGGTCGGGCAACTTATCGCCGCGGCGGCCGGATAGCGCTATCACGGGAAGTTCAGGCGGCTCTAGCCCTTTCGAAGACGCCCTCGATGAGAAATGGCCCTTCTTGCGATGGATGTACGACCGAACTCGGCGAAATGCATGACATTCCTGATAGGGAGAAATGACGGCTGTATGGGGCCAGACGGCTTGGCTGCCGTTGGAAAAGGAGAGCGTCGGCTGTCAAGTTGGCATGAAAATGCTTCCCGAACCAGTTAAGATTTTCCAACAAGCCGTCGAGCGGATGGCCAGATGGAATTCCCTCACCGCGCCAAGGCCCGACGATATCGGTTATTAAGACCGAAGGTAGTGTTTGAAACCACACGACCGTCGAAATCTGCTTGCGATCCTGATTATCTCCCATCGTTGTCGCCATTATTCGGCACGTCGATCTCGATTATCACCGGCGCATGGTCGCTTGTACCCACCCAGCCTCGCGGCTTGCGGCGGACGGTCGCCAACTTCAGAGAGGGCGATATGGCTGGACTGAGTAGGAAGTGATCAATACGTAGGCCAGCGTCTCGCTCGAACGAGTTTCTCCAGTATTTCCAAAACGTGTAGATCCGCTCGTTAGGGTGTAACGTTCTAATCGCATCCGTCCAGCCCTTCGCGAGAAGCTTCGCATAGGCTTTGCGGACCTCTGGCCTGAAGAGCGCGTCGTCGCGCCATCGCTCTGGTTTATAGACGTCCAGGTCCGTGGGCATAACATTGAAATCGCCGACGAGTAGTGCAGGAACATCGAGGTCGAGCAATTCTCCGGCGTAGTTCTGCAATCGTCGGAACCAGCGAAGTTTATAATCATACTTAGGGCCGGGGGCTGGATTGCCGTTCGGTAGATATAGGCAGCCAAAGAGAATGCCATCAACTGCGGCTTCAATGTAGCGACTGTGGCTGTCATCTGGATCGCCCGGAAGACCTTTGCGTGTAAGGTGAGGTTTTTGACCTCTTGCAAGGATGGCGACGCCGTTCCAACTCTTCTGGCCATGCCAGACCGCACCGTACCCGGCGCTTTCCAACTGCTGACGAGGAAACTTATCGTCCGTGGTCTTGAGCTCTTGAAGGCAGACAACGTCCGGTTTGTCCTCTTTCAGCCATCGAAGGAGGACGTTCAGGCGGCCGTTAATGCCGTTCACGTTGTAGGTAGCAATCCTCATTGCTAGAGATCCGGCTTTAGGACTGCCTTGCACGCTCTGCTTTTGACGGAGATTGTCAAGTCGCTGTCTTTGGACAACTCCGCAGGGACCGCAGCGGGCGATCTTGGTGGGTTAGGCACTGGTCCCAACGACCAGGATACTTCGCAGTGATCAGGCTCGGTGGCGGTAGCGAGCGAAAGCTTTGCAGCGTCACAAATGATTGCCCACTCAAGTTCGAGTGCAAACCGACCGACGTATCCGCCTGCCCTATGATGGCATGCGACTATGCTTGCAGTTCATAAACAAGAGGGAGTTAGGAGGACACCTGCGACCCGCACTTATGAACTAAAGCGATAACTACATTCGAACAACAGCCTCTAATCCGCGTTATCCGGGATCCTATCTACCTTTAACGGATCAGAGGCCCTCAAGCTTTCGCTCCGCAATCGCGCCACCGGAAGGAGCGAATAATGTCCAACTTCAACCAACTGGAACTTTCTCGACGGGAGCTCCTTATATCGTCAGCCGCCACGGTTGTGGTCACGGGGACCGCGACAGGGAGCGTGGCCGCCCAATTATCTGGAGACGATATGAGATTTTCGACGCATGTGGCGTTCACCGTTAATGGCGACCGCCGGGAGCTGGAGGTCGACAACAGGACAACGCTTCTCGACGCTCTACGTGAGAACCTGCATCTGACGGGCACCAAGAAAGGCTGCGACCACGGCCAGTGCGGTGCATGCACGGTGATGGTCGACGGCCAGCGGATTAACTCATGCCTCACGCTCGCCATTATGCACGAAGACTGCGAGATAACGACGATCGAAGGACTGGGGCAGCCTGGCAACCTCCATCCAATGCAAGCGGCCTTCGTGAAGCATGACGGCTTCCAATGCGGGTACTGCACCCCCGGACAGATCTGTTCCTCCGTGGCGGTACTCCAGGAGATTAAGGCGAACATTCCGAGCCATGTCACCGGCGACCTGATAGAACCTGCGAAACTCACTGCTGCCGAAGTGCGCGAACGCATGAGCGGGAATATCTGTCGGTGCGGAGCCTACTCGAACATCCTGGAAGCCATTTCAGAAGTGGGAGGGATCGAAGCATGAGAGCCTTCACCTACGAACGCGCGACGACCATCGAAGCAGCAGCACAGGCTGTGGCCTCGAACCCGCAAGCGAAGTTCATCGCAGGCGGCACGAATCTTCTCGATTTGATGAAGCTTGAGATAGAGCGGCCAGCTCATCTGATCGATGTCAACGGTCTCGGCCTGGATACAATCGAGCCGACAAGCGATGGAGGCCTGAAGATCGGCGCACTGGTCCGCAATACTTCGTTGGCCGCCAATGAAACGGTGCGCCGGCACTATGGGCTGTTGTCGCGAGCGCTGGTGGCCGGCGCGTCCGGCCAGCTTCGCAACAAGGCGACAACGGCGGGCAACCTGCTTCAGCGCACGCGGTGCCCTTACTTCTACGACCGCAACCAGCCTTGCAACAAGCGCCAGCCCGGTAGCGGCTGTTCGGCGATCGGCGGCGTCACGCGACAGCTCGGCGTCGTAGGGGTTAGTGACGCCTGCATCGCGACTCACCCGAGCGACATGGCGGTCGCCATGCGTGTCCTCGACGCGGTGGTGGAGACGGTCAAGGCCGACGGTTCCAAGCGTTCGATCCCTATGGCGGACTTCCACCGACTCCCAGGAGAAACCCCTCATATCGAGACCGCCCTCGACCGAGGCGAATTCATCACCGCAGTCGTGTTGCCGCCGCCGGTCGGTGGCAAGCAAATCTATAAGAAGGTGAGGGACCGCGCGTCCTATGCGTTCGCTCTAGTATCCGTCGGGGCGATTATCCAGCCGGATGGCAAGGGCCGGGTCGCGGTTGGCGGCGTTGCGCACAAGCCTTGGCGGATCAATCACGCGGACGCCGAACTTCAGAATGGTGCAACGGCCGCGGCATCTGTCCTTATGGCGGACGCTCGGCCGACGGAGCAGAACCGGTTCAAGGTCGACCTCGTTGAGCGCACGCTCGGCGCCGTAATGGCACAGGCAAGGGGTTAATTATGCAGTTCGATAAGCCAGCGACTACAAACCCCATCGACCAGCTCAAGGTTGTCGGAAAGCCGATCCACCGTATCGACGGCGAGCTAAAAACCACCGGCCGGGCGATGTACGCCTATGAATGGCACGAAAAGAACACGCCGTACGTTTACGGTTATCCCGTAGGTTCAGCCATCGCCAAGGGCCACGTGAAATCGATCGACGTCGCCGCAGCCAAGAAATCGCCCGGCGTTCTTGCCGTGGTGACTACGCTCGATGTCGGCGATCGCGAAAAGGGCAAGTTCAACACCGCGAAGCTGTTCGGCGGTTCCGAGATCCAGCACTACCACCAAGCCGTCGCCGTGGTCGTTGCCGAGACCTTCGAACAGGCCCGAGCCGCCGCCGGGCTGGTTAAGGTGGACTACGAGGCTGAGGACGGCACCTACGATCTCCGGGCCGCCATGCCGTCGGCGAAGAAGCCTGATGAATCGACCAAGCCTGAAACCGCGGTTGGCGACTTCGAGCGTACATTCAAGTCGGCAGAGGTTACGCTGAACCAGACCTACACCACGCCCGATCAATCGCATTCGATGATGGAGCCGCACGCCTCCATCGCCGTGTGGGACGGTGACGAAGTGACCGTCTGGACGTCGAGCCAGATGATCGACTGGTGGCGCACCGATCTGGCAACGACACTTGGGGTCGACAAAGAGAAGGTGCATCTGATGTCGCCCTTCATTGGCGGGGGCTTCGGCGGCAAGCTCTTCCTGCGGGCCGACGCCGTACTCGCCGCTTTCGGTTCGAAGGCAGCCGGCCGTCCAGTCAAAGTCGCTCTGCCGCGTCCGCTTATGCCAAACAACACCACCCATCGCCCGGCTACCATCCAGCGAATCCGCATCGGTGCGGGACGGGACGGAAAAATCACGGCGATTGGCCATGAGAGCTGGTCAGGCGACCTTGAAGGGGGCGGACCAGAGACGGCGGTCAACCAGACCCGGCTTCTGTATGCTGGGGCAAACCGGATGACGGCGATGCACCTCGCGACGCTCGATCTCCCGGAAGGCAATGCCATGCGCGCGCCAGGAGAGGCTCCCGGCCTCATGGCGCTGGAAATCGCCATCGATGAGATCGCCGAAAAGGTCGGCATGGACCCGATCCAGTTCCGTATCATTAACGACACGCAGGTCGACCCCGAAAACCCGGAACGTCCGTTCTCTATGCGCAACCTGATAGGCTGTCTCGAGCTCGGAGCGAAAAAGTTTGGCTGGAGCGAGCGACCAAAGGCGGCATCGCATAGAGACGGCGACTGGTTGATCGGCATGGGAGTGGCGGCGGCCTTTCGCGACAACCTCGTGGTGCCCTCCGGCGCGCGGGTAAAGCTTGGCAACGATGGTGTTGTCACTGTCGAGACAGACATGACTGACATCGGCACCGGAAGCTACACAATCATCGCGCAGACGGCCGCCGAGATGATGGGCGTCGGTATCGACAAGGTGGCCGTACAGCTCGGCGACTCCCGTTTCCCAGTGTCAGCAGGTTCCGGCGGGCAGTTCGGCGCAAACTCGTCGACCTCGGGCGTCTATGCAGCCTGCGTCAAGCTTCGTGAAGCGATTGCGGCGAAGTTGGGCTTCAACTCGGAAAATGCGGTGTTCGAAAACGGGGAGGTTCGCTCCGGCGACCGGTCAGTGCCACTTGCCGACGCGGCAGGCGATGAAGGCCTTGTCGGGGAAGATACCATGAAGTGGGGCGACCTAACCAAGACACATCAGCAGTCGACTTTCGGCGCCCATTTCGTGGAAGTCGGCGTCGACGCTTTCACGGGAGAGACGCGCGTCCGTCGGATGCTCGCCGTTTGTGCGGCTGGCCGCATCCTTAATCCGATCACCGCTCGCAGCCAGGTGATCGGGGCGATGACAATGGGAGCAGGCGGCGCGCTTTCCGAGGAGTTGGCCGTGGATACGCGTCGAGGTTTCTTCGTCAATCATGATCTGGCCGGCTACGAGGTACCGGTTCACGCAGACATTCCCCATCAGGAAGTGATCTTCATGGATGAAGTCGATCCGATGTCTTCGCCAATGAAGGCGAAAGGTGTCGGCGAACTCGGCCTCTGCGGCGTTTCCGCAGCCATTGCGAATGCGATCTACAATGCGACCGGCATCCGCGTCAGGCACTACCCGATCACGCTCGACAAGCTGATCGGCGAACTGCCGGAGGTGGCCTAGGAGGTCGCGATGGACCAGATTGCGAATGTCATTCAGGTCCCCGTTCGCACGACTTTGACGGACGATCCGGTTGAGATCCTGACGTTCGCCGCCGACGCCGTCGATAAGGGTGGCGCGGCACTCGCGACCCTCGTCGAAATCAGAGGCGGTGCCGCCCGCGCCCTTGGATCGCACGTGGCGATCTCAAGGGATGGCCGCTACTGCGGCTACGTGTCCGGCGGATGTATCGAAGCGGCTGTCGCTTCGGAGGCTGTGGCCGCCATTGCCGAAGGACGCGACCGCTTGGTCAGCTATGGCGACGGATCACCATTCTTCGACATCGTGCTGCCGTGCGGAGGTGGGATCACGGTCGCGATTCATGTACTACTTGATAATCGAGCGATACGAACGACCATAGAGAGTCTCCGTCAGCGGCGGCCCGCTGCCCTTCGCTACTCGCCGACGCTGAGCCGCCTTACAGTAGAGAACGCTTTTACAAGGTCGGCATGGCACGGTGACGAATTCGTCAGCGTCTACCAGCCATGCACAAGGCTTCTGATCTCTGGGCGAAACCTGGAGGCGCAGGCGGTCGCGGCTGTTGCGCGCGCCTCCGGTTACGATGTGGTTTTGGATAGTCACGACACTAACATCTCTATCGATGACGCGACGGCAGTTGTGATCCTCCATCATGACCTCGATGCCGAGGAGAATGTGCTGGAACGTGCGCTCAGCTCGGCTGCATTCTATGTCGGCGCGCTCGGCAGTACCCGCACGCACCGCCGCCGCGAAGAGCGCCTGCGACAGCATGGCTGGGCAAGGTCCGACGTCGACCGAATAAAGGCGCCTATCGGCTTCTTCGGACTGACAAGAGACGCTAGCTCGCTCGCCCTTTCGGTGCTAGCGGACGTCGCCGCCGCACGGCTTGCCGCGCGCCCATGACTTCAAAAGGATTCGATCTCGGGATTTCCATTTTTGTCGTGGTTCTAGCTGCGGGGCGCTCGAGTCGGATGGTCGAAGGTCGGGGTCACAAGCTCCTGGCATTATTCAGTGGTCAATCGTTAGTTCGAAGGTCGGTGAGCGCATGCCGGCGTCTTCCGCGCGTTGATATCGAGATGAGCCGCGTATCACGTCGGACGTGGCCGCCCAAGAATCGGTCGTTGGGAAAAACCAATGCAAAGCGCATAGTGCCGCGCTAAGACACCGGCCAGCAATTGCTTCTCGCAAATGCCGATCCAAGCTCATGCATTATCCCGATTCCAGTGAGCAAAGCTCGAAGCGCAGTTTTTTCCAAAACTCCTGCATTGTACTCCAGCGTACGCAGGAGCTCGTTGACGGAACACGGAAGGGCTCACGGACATTGCCCTCTTGGGACCACGGGCGTGTCAACTGGACGCGACAGGGATGGTGAACATGGCGATTTTTCCACTTTCTTGCCATGGCCAACGAAATGGCAGTCGAGCGCCCAACCTGTCCGCAGTGGTCCCGGCCTTCCGGGAACCAAGCCACGAGGTCGACGTTGTCACCATGCAATCAAAACAAGGGAGAAAACACCATGATTTCCGCAGACCAGGTTCACGAGCATATGGAAGTTATCGGCGCCGACGGTGCGCATGTGGGTACCGTAGACCACATGGACGGCACGTCGCGCATCAAGCTGACGAAGTCGGACTCAGATGATGGTCAGCACCACCTCATTCCTCTGGATTGGGTCGACCACGTCGATGAGCACGTCCACCTGACCAAAAATGCCGAAGATGTCCGCAGTCAGTGGTCTTCGGTCAACTGACTGTTCGAGGAGCCGCTTTCGAGCGGCTCCCTATTTATTTTCTCCCGGCGCCCTTCATTGGAAATTCACCAGCCGCCATGCCGAGAGTCGCTATCTTCGGGTCTGGATCCAGTGGAATTTATTAGCTCGCCGGTTCGATCTCCAGGCACCCTCTGTCTATTAGTGTCTTCTAGGAACTGGCTTCCTGTTCCGTGATGCCAAATTGCCGCCTGACTACAAAATTGCAGAGCCGCAGATACTAGCCATCGGCGCGAAGTACGGGCGAAGGGATCACCTGATTTTCGAGATAGCTAAACACCTCGTTTCCATAGGCCGGTGTGCGGCGCCAACGCAGAGCTCGGCCCGACGAGTGCTTAAATAAAAACGTCATCCGACATGGAACCTCGGCACACGTTCGGCGTTTTATGTCCACTCTGGATCAGCGCCATTGCCCCGCCATAGTGCGGGGCTTCTTTTTGTCAGCCGAGAGATATTGCCGCCCCTGGACGGGCTTGTACCCCGAAGCTGCGTAGCCTTCGCCAATTGAAGTATTTCAAGTTGGACAGAAGCTTGGCTGCCGATGCTGTGGCACCAGACTTCTGCCACACGGCACACGGCGAGCACCTTTCACGGTTGGCCGTCGCTATTGAAAATGTTGCCGAATGGCAGCACCTCCGACAATCTCTCTTCGATACAGTGTCGGCGCTTTACCAAAGCAATATGGATGCTATCAATTCTCTTGGCGATTCGCGCCGGGTTAGGGGTATACTATATGACGGCATCGATCGGTCGCGCGGTATTGCTGGCTGCAAGCGTGACAAACATGTTTTTCGTGTCTCTAACTGCCCACGCGGATGAAAAGATCTTCGACGAATTGCGCTTTGGCGCTTCCGCATCCGTACAGGGCGGCCACAGCCATGAAGATGGCGTCTTCCCTGAGGTCACGGTGTTCTTCGACCCGTTCGGCCAGGATGCGGCAGCCGACTGGAAGCAGACGCTTGCTCGCCCGCGCATTAACCTCGGAACGTCCATAGGCACCGCCGGTGAAGCGACGCAAATCTTCGGAGGTCTGTCGTGGACTGTCAATTTCTACGAAAAGGTGTTTGCCGAAGCCGGTTTCGGTGGCGTCTGGCATAATGGCAACCTCGACTATGCGAAGGACGGTCCAGAGCTCGGCTGTCGCTTTATGTTTCATGAGTATGTCGGTGCGGGTTATCGCTTCGACGCGCACTGGAATGTCTTGGCGCAGGTTGCTCACTCCTCGCACGCCAATCTGTGCGACGGCCCCAATAGCGGCATGACACGAGCCGGTATTCAGGTTGGCTACAGGTTCTAAACTGAACGCCTGTCTGAAGTCCAGGACCGCGAGCTCAACGACTCGATGACGTGCCTTTGGCGTCACGGCATCGGATAGCTAGCGTCGGGTAGCCAACGGAAGCTCTTCGGGTCGTTGCGGCTGATGTGGGCGAAGTCGACGCCTTTAGGGCTCCTTTCAACGAACTTAGAAAACCAACTGGTTGCTTCCGCATCATACGGGCTGTCGGTTAAACTCAGACAACCACTTATGCTTCGTTGCCGCCTTCTCCAGCGCCGGAACTGTGACATTACCGGCTTGGAACAGGCTGACAAGCACTGCACCTGCTAGGACCCCGTCCGCCGACGTCGGCTCAACCTTATGCTTGCCGCACCAATCGCGAAGGACCGCTTCTATCACTTTCAGCTCTTCTGAGCCGAACGTCCTATTTAATTGAAATGTCATACTATTGTCCCCAAAAAGTGCGAGCTAATGCGAACACATAACTGGATGCGCCTAACCGAATTTCAAGCGCTGGTCAGAAATCAAAATTCAGTGTCTGCCCAGCATCACACCAAACGTTCAAAGCTTAGTTTTTCCGCCATGCTCATCTTCAAGCAAGAGCACGTACCCAAGTGCTTTCTGCCTAACCTTAAGCTAGATTCCGATCCCTGCTCGGATGAAACACGCTATCTTTTCGAGGGCTGCCGCGGAGTTGCGTACGCTAGCGTACTGTGACGTTGAGCGCGTTCATGCCTTCCTATTGTTGGAGGAATGCAAATGACTGAGAATGCAGTAATGCGGCGCGCGACTTCGAGCATGGCTCAAAAGATTGAAGCTCGCGAAAGGACTGACCAGGTGGCGCGTACCAACATTGAAGAAGAGCGCCGCCGTCGGGACGCCAAAACCGAAAGATTGCGGGATGCGCGAATGCAGGCTGAACAGCAAGCGAGACAGCTCTAGTCGGCTAGTTGGAACTTTACAAAGGGTAGGCGGTCGAATTTCAGTGTCTAATTGAAATCTCCGATCTTACAGACCTGGAAAACGATGATCGGATCGCCTTCCTCACCCACCGCCGGTTTGCCATCTCGCCTGACAACCAACGCTCCCGCGTGCGACTTCGATAGAGCTTTGGCCTCTTTGATAGCTTCGCCTTCGGTGGCATCGACGACGGTCTCCCATACCCGGACAGGAAGTCCGCGGCTGTCGAGATCGTAGGCAAAGATCGAAATCGACGTGAAAGAACCAAGCATGACATTCACTCAGATGGTGCCGGACGCTTCGGTTCGAGACCTTCGGCGACACCGTCCGCGTAGGGTTGGTCGGCACGTCTGTCATCCTCATCCGCCGCCGGGCGGGGAGGGAGCGCGTCGTCGGCCTGCAGTTCGTCGGTTTTCACATATCGTCTACACTGGTCCACTCGTTCACTCCCGGTTCGCTGTTTGTGGCGCAGAAATGCGGTCCTTCACGCCTGCACGGCCCGTGTTTGGATTGGCGTCAGTAACGCCTTCTCCGGCTTCACGGCTATTGCCCATGTTCACTGGCGGGGCGCGGCGATCGTCCACATTTTCCTTCGGGAGTTCATCGTCCTGCGTGTCCTTGTTGAGGGACTTGGGCGGTATTTTCGCCGAGACTGGGATATTTGGATTTGCCATGGTTAGATACCCCTTGTGAAAGGAGAACTCCAAGTCAGCGAGTCTGTTCCGCTCAGAAACAGTACATGGAAATGGCCGTGTCCATCGCTCGTATAAATCCATGCGTCGAACGCTGGGGGCTACTGCAGGTCGGTCTCTGAAGCTCTGTTTGAATGGCAACGATCCCGACGAAACTCGCTTGACTCTGGCCGAGTGGGTGATTGGCGGGATACTGATTGGTCCGAGTTCGGATACCTCACCAAATGGAGGCGCGCGGGACAGCTAGACATCGCGGTCAGCGGAAAGCTGAATGGGCGGCCATCTCAGCCGCCCTCCAATTCTAGCTCAGTGGAGGCTAGACGCGGCGATAACGCTGGCGCTCAGTCTCGATCTGCGCGGGCGTGTACGGTTCCGCCGCCTCGTCGAAGCGGGTCCAGCCTTGCTCGGTATAGCTGGCGCGACGTGCCGTGACGTCGACAGGACGAGAGCTGTTCAGGATCGCCTGCGCTTCCGGCACCTTGCCTTCGTCGATCTTCGCGGTGACGACCGAGCCGCCGCGTCGAATGCCTTCGGCGTAGAAGTTCGCTTCGTCCTCCGGCACGCCTTCCTTGATCATCGCGCCAACGATCCCGCCGACGGCACCGCCAGCTACCGCGCCAGCAACTGCACCTGCGGCCGTGGCCGCGAGCCAGCCGGCGGCGACGACCGGGCCGACGCCCGGAATGGCCATCATGCCGAGACCGGTCAGAAGTCCGCCTGCGCCGCCTGCGACTGCGCCAATGCCTGCGCCGGTGCCAGCACCTTCCTCGGCGTAGCTACCTTGGCCTTCCACCTCGACACCGTTGGCCTTGTTGGTGACGATGCTGATATCGTCGGACGGAACGCCGGCATTTTCCAGAGCCTTCACGGCTGCGCGGGCATCGTCGTAGCTATCATAGAGTCCTGTTATCGTACGCATGTACATTCTCCTCGCGCGTTCTTACTTGGCCATGGTCACGTTGCCCTGGAAATCCAGGGAGACGCCGGCATCCTTGCCGTCTTTCTTAGCGGTGGCGCGCCATACGCCTTGGTCGTCCATTTTCAGACCCATCACGTCCGTGTATCCAGCGCCCTCGATGCGCTCCTTCGCTTGGGCTTCAGTGAAGCTGTTCTTGCCTGCGACAGGAGCGCCCGGATTCTGTTCTGTGTTGACGGCCGGGGTTGTCTGCGACGTCGACGGGGTCTCGCTCTGGGCGAAGGCCGCAGTCGCCGACAGAATAAGGCCGACTGAGATGGCGGTGATCTTTTTCATTTGGGTGTCTCCTCTATTGCGAAGGGAGAACCTGCAAAAATATAATTTGTTCCGATACTTATTAAAAAGGCAGACGTTCATTTTCGCGCTGTCATGGGAGCATCTCGTATAGCCAAGACCCTGCGTCAGCTCTTTGCGCTTCCTAAGGCTCGCATCCATACCAAGCGCGTTCATCAGGTCGACGATCGAATGCCGCTCGTCCAACTTCTGGCCGGACTTCGTGACGGCGTTGTTGAGGATCGACTTGGCGTCCACATCGCCGGAGGCGGGCTTAGACACCGATGGCGCGCTGGTGCCTTAGCTTGGCGTTTCGCCGCCGGAAACCGGGGCCGGGGAGGCGGGCATTGGAAACGGCGCTGCGTAGCTGCTGGTCGAAGACATACGCGCCGGCGACGCTGGCGACGATGGGGCCCACAGGCGTCCCTTGCATGCCGGCTTCCGGCTTTGAAGTGGACTATTCATGGAAACGCAATAAGGTCGGTAACACTACGGGGAAGAGCATACGAGCAAAAAGTTCGTGAGATCGATCGCCGTGATTGCGATTGCGGTATGGATGGCATCACCAGCGTTCGCGGAGGACGTAAGTGAGGACATCGTCAATGCGACGGTGGGCAAGTGGCTAATCGCATCCGAGGACGGCTCGGTTGGATGCAATGTTACTCTCGAGAAGGATAAGACAAT
Organism: Rhizobium sp. 16-449-1b; assembly: GCF_017741935.1. Taxonomy (GTDB): domain Bacteria; phylum Pseudomonadota; class Alphaproteobacteria; order Rhizobiales; family Rhizobiaceae; genus Rhizobium. The sequence continues at coordinate 66,981 of NZ_JAGHMH010000029.1, forward strand.
AGGAGGACGTGTCGTGAGCGAGGGCATTCTTTGCGGAACGCCATGGCACGATGAACTGGCGGCTTGGGAGCTCTCCGACGGTGGCATTGTGTTTCGGGATGCGACGCGTAAGGAGATCATCAACTTTCAAGAGCAGGAGGGCGGACCGTGGAAGACACCACTCGACGTCACCCCTGTTGTCTATTTTGTCCCTGAACCAGGAGAAATGGATCACGTGAACGATCGAGAGCTCCGTCGGAAAATGGGTCTTGACCGACAAGGCCGGCAAAGTCCTCTGCCACATCGATCTTCTCAACGAACCTTCACCGCGGCTTGAAGAGGCGAAGGCCATCCGGCTTTCGAAGGATTGCAGTGCGAACGTGAAGAAAACCAAAATCGACGCCTGGCAGATCGCCGAGATTCAATTGGTGTTAGTAGGTGGCGAGGACTGGGTATACACAATGACACCGGACAAGGTGGGCTTCGTGTCCGACGATGCGAAATTCCACTTGAAGCCGGAAGGGAAGTAGCTTCAGGGAGGAGAGCGTTCCGCCCGTTAGTTTTTCATCTGCATACCTGCGATGAATTCTTGGCACTGCTCGCACGCTTGAAGGTGCAGTGCCGCGCGCTAGTTTCGCCATTGTCATTGTTTCCGACGGTCTCCAGGGAGGTCAGGCTATCGTCGTCGAGGCATGGGAAAGGTCGGGCGCGAGAAATCGGCCCGACCTTTTGTCCTGAGAAGAGAGCAGGCGTTTCGCCGAAGGCCACACATCATGTCGGAAAATCTGAAGCCTTTTTTGATGACGTCACAGCAGGTGACTGCCGTCCTCATGAAGTTCGGAGAATTGCTCGAAGTTTTCGCCCAGCAACTGCCAGGGGACCGGCATAAGCTGGCCGAGCTGGTCAAAGACGCCGCAGTTTCAATCAGGGAGCTGGCTGCTGACGTAAGTAAAGGGGACCAGGACGTGGCCGCCGAAATCGTAAGATCGACAGCGCGACTAGTCGGGGCGATTCGCGGAGTGGTCCATGGCTCATCCGCCAGATCTACGGTCCACTAAGCCGCTCACTTCGAAGCTTGATCTTCATAGGCTTTTCTAACCACGCGGTGAATCCCGTTGAGCTAGCTGATCAACCCGTTTTGGCCTTACATCAATTCGTGCGGCGGGCGCCCGGAACTGGCAACATAGATCAGAAAAGTCCGGAACAGGGCGTCGGTCAGGCCCTCGTTTTCATAAAGCAGCTTTACATCGAATAGGTCTCGCGGATGTTGCCGGTCCACCGCCGCGTGCAGTTTTCCGCCGAACAGGTCCTTCGAACGAGACGACTTGCATTTCGGCAAACCCGAACTGATCCTCCACGGCCGCGCTCACACGTCGACGTTCAGGCGGATGGACCGTTCCTCTTGCGACGGGTGACGTTTCGATCTTGATTTCGGCATTTCCCTGGCCGACGAGAACGCGCGTGTCGTTGTTCCCGCCGCCGGCGATCCTTTGGACGCTCACTCCGCGTAGTTTACGGATCAAGCCCTCACGGATGTGCTCAAGTGTCGTGTCGATATTCTTCAGTGTCGTTTCACGGTCCTCTATTGGGAGATAGGTTAGATCGATATCGACGGAGAGCCGGGGCATGTCGCGATAAAAGAGGTTGATCCCAGTCCCGCCCTTCAGGGCGACGGCCTCTTGGCGGTCAATAACGGGCAGGATTCCCATGGAGGTTGACCTGGCGCATGTATTGTTCACGGGCCATTTCGGATCTCCGTTGGCATCAAGTTGGCCGGTACTGTAATCCGGTAGATAGGATGCAGCCGGCCGCCCGGCGTCAGCGCCCGATCACCCTTGCCTAGGTCGATGGAGGACATGTCAATGTATCGGCGCCAGGCATGATTATGCTTGTCGGCGAACACGAAGAAGAGGCGCTTCGTTTTGACACTTCGGCACAAGGAGAGGAGCGTGGTCAGCAGTCTCGGGCGCAGATTGGCAAGGCTCTCAAACGCCACGTCCACCTTATGGAAGCTTTCGTCCTTCGGGACTTCGTCGAGCATTTCGAGAATCGCGCGTTCGGGTGAGGACATCGGCATCGGCCAGCGCCATGGGCTCTGTGCCAGTTCCGGATCCTCGGCGCCGGAAAGGTCTAAGTCCGCATTCTCAACGCCAGTCGCGCCTTCGCCGAACAGGACGTTACTCCTTGTCTCAACGTCTGCCTCCGTTCGCAGCTTCGACAGCCACCGCGGGATATCGGATCCGTACCGAAGGCGAAGTTTGGTCCATCCGGAGAGGTTAGGCGGGACGCTGCCTGAAAGTTAGCCAAGTAGTTGTTCTGCCGCCGCTGAACCCTATTAAGTGGTGCTTTGACTTTCAGAACATTTCTCAGCCGGAGATCACATCAATTGCAATTGAGCTATGTATATGGATAATGTCTCCGCTGGCTGATCATCGCGCTTTGGACCTCGAACCTGGGGCGCGTCTTCATGGAAGAAGGATTAGCCAGCACCGCCGCATCACTGCCGCCTTCGTCGGCAGCGCAGAACTTAATTTGGCGCGAGGAACGATTTTTGTCTCCATAACTGGATGTTGCTCACGGTCCTGAATCTTCTCATCCTTTTCAGCTGCTTTATTTAACCGTGGCCACGCAAGTTATAATCGACGCCCAGCTTGTGTACGTTAGCGCACCAGACTTAAGTCCGGGGCTCACTTTACAATCATTCTTAACTGAAGCATGCGTTTATACCCCTATCAATTTAGGGGACAGTGCATGTCATTCGTTTTTAGGCTTCTTTTCCTGGTGCTTGTGTTTGCTTCCGGTGGCGCGCAAGCTGCCGACGACGACTGGCATGTCGCGAAAACGACAAATCAGGTCAAGTTTACCCTCGATCGAGCGAATTGGTCAGATGTCCATGTTGGGGATGTGATTCCAAACAAGGCATGGCTGTCGACCGGACCTCGAGGGCGGCTGCAGCTTACGCGAGGCGTCGAAACGATCTCGCTGCAACCCAGCACCCTCGCGTCCATCACAACGTCTGGCTTTTTCTCACGAAAGACCGAAATCCTTCAGCAGGTCGGTTCCGTTGACCTTGAGATTGAAAAGAGAAGTCAGCCCCACACGACTGTTCAGACGCCGTTTCTGGCTGCCGTAGTTAAGGGAACCAGCTTTCACGTGACGGTTGGCAAGACCAAGGCTTCCGTTTCAGTGGATCGGGGACTGGTTGAAGTTACCTCATTTGCAAGCGGGCAGCGCTCTGACATTGGGCCTCGCCAAAGTGCGACTGTCGATCGCAAGCAAGGAATGTCGGTGTCGGGGCAAGTAGAACCATCCATTGTCAGTGTGCCACGCTCGGCTGCGCGCATACCAGCGATCGGGCAAGTGAAGCTCAGCGAAGCGCCGACGACCGCTCACCGCGTTTCAGCAGGTGAAGCCGCGCCTGATAAGAAAAGCGACAATGTAGGTGGAAAAAGCAGCAGTAATGGAAAAGCTGGCAGTTCCAGCGGCAACGCCAGTGGAAATGGCAACAGCGGCCACAATGCTGGTGGAAACGGCAAAGGAAATAACGGAAACGGAAACGGCAACGGTGGTGCAAGTGGGAACGGTAACAGCGGCGGCGGCAACGGGAACGGCAACGGCGGTAGCGGCAATGGCAATGGCAATGGCAACGGTGGGAACGGCGGCAGTGGGAACGGTGGCGGCAACGGCAACAATGGCGGTGGAAATGGAAATAACGGGAACGGAAATGGTAATGGGGGTGCAAGCGGAAACGGAAACAGTGGAAATGGTAGCGGCGGCAGGGGCAACAACAAGTGATTGCCAAATCCAAGGCTCTCTGGAGGTCGCTAGGTAGTAGATCCGGATCTGTTGTTCTCCGACTTGCTCTGATTGCCACCCTGATAGCATTGCCGTTGGTCGCGCCCGGTATGTTTATGGTGCAGAATTGGAACGACAACTTCGTCGCGAAGCGATTTCAAATGGCTCCCCGCAGTGCCTCCGGGACGATCGCATTCATCGCCATCGATAAAAAGAGCTTGGACGCCATAGGTGTCTGGCCTTGGCCACGTGGCGTGTACGCCGATCTGATCGACTGTATTTCCGCAGCTGGCGCTGGTGACATTTTCATCGACGTTGACTTCAGCACACCTTCCCAGATGTCGGAGGACAATAAGCTTGCTGCAGCTTTGGACCGAGCTGGTGGAAGTGTGCTTCTCCCTGTTTTTCGCCAGCAAGTCACGGCTAAGGGTTCTGAAACCACTATCACCAAACCGATTAGCTTGCTGGCCGAGAAGTCATGGCCCGTGTTTGCAAATGTTGCATTGGATTCGGATGGCAATGTTCGTCGCTTCTCGCTTGGAGAGGAGTCTGCTGCTGTCTCTACTCAATCTGCTGCGGCTACTTTGGCGAAATCAGACAGGCATACCGGGTCGTCTTTGGTTGATTTTTCGATAGGTCCGGATACCGTACCGACATTCTCTTTGTCTGACGTGCTCAGTGGACATGTGGGTGCCGATGCGCTGAGAGGGCGGTCGATTGTTGTTGGAGCTTCGGCCACTGAACTGAAGGACATCTTTCCCGTCCCGATTTATGGCGTATTGGCTGGTCCAATGATCCATATTCTTGCAGCCGAAACCTTGTTGCAGAACAGGGACCTTCGCACTTTCAACCAAATGCCCCTTGAGTTGTTTTTTTCCGCGGTGCTGATTGTGGTCGCACTGACTTGGCGCTCGATCGGTATCGCAAGCTTGGCCATTCTTACGGGATCGTTGGGGTTGTTGATCGAAATCGGCGCGTTTCTTCTTCAAAAGGAGTTCGGTTTCATCATCGGAACGGCCGTACCCTGGCTGATCTTGTTGCTTTCCTTGCTGATGTTCCTCAATGAACGGCTCGACTTCGGACAAATGCTCATCGTCGTCGCAAACGTCGAGAGGAGAAATGCTCGCCGTTTGATGGAACGGATCATTCAAGACAGTTCCGACGCTGTCATCGCGTTTGACACTCGTCTCAAAATTATCGAAGCCAGCCAATCTGCCAGGCAGCTATTCAATACAAAGGTCGGTAACGATCTTTTCGACCATGCCGATCCTGCGGTTGTCGAAGCAGTGCAGGTGCTCATCGCAAGACATTGTGCCGACCCTTCGAAAATTCATTCGACGACTATGGAGTTTTCGACGCAGGTCGGTGCGAAAACGCTTCATCTTGAGGCAGTCACAACGATCTCGCCAAACGAGCGAACTGACGCTACCCAGAGTGATGCCGGCTTTGCTGGCTGCCTCATTTTACGAGACGTGACAGCTCGTCGACTATATCATGAGCGGCTGCGATACCTAGCGGAGCACGATGATCTCACTGGCCTCCTCAATCGTCGCGAGTTCGCAGCACGCCTTGATGTGTCCGAGGAGACCTACCAAATCGCGGTGCTTGACGTCGAGCGATTTTCTGGCGTTTGCGCGACCCTCGGTCGGGACACCGGCGACGACGTGTTGAGGGCTATAGCTACCCGCCTGCGTTCAGAGTTCGGCGAGGGCCCCATCGCCCGATTGGCGGGCGATGTTTTTGCAGTCGCTTTGAGTTCCATGGACCTTCAAGAAGCGGAAGGTGCCGCTTTGAGGCTTCTTGATCTGTTTAAGGATCCAATTGCCGTCGGGTTCACCTCAGTCCCGGTCGGTATTCGGGTTGGTGTTGCGCAAGCGGCTGATGACAGTGCTGAGAACCGCGTCAGGTACGCTGAGTCCGCGCTGGATTTGGTGCGCTCTGCGCCGGGTCGGCAATGGGCGCAATATGATCCCGCTTCGGCCGTTCGCCAAGCGCGAGCGCGGCGTCTGGAAGCTGACATGCGAGATGCGCTCGTACAGAGCCAATTCTTCCTTTTGTACCAGCCACAAATCGAACTCGCCAGTGGCCGGCTGATCGGCGCTGAGGCTCTTATCAGGTGGCAGCATCCGGAGTTTGGACTTATCTCGCCTGTCGAATTCATCCCGATCGCGGAGTCCACCGGGCTTATATGCGAAATGGGACGCTGGACACTGATCGAAGCATGCGCAGAGGCAGCCGATTGGCCGGGCGACATCTCGGTGGCAGTCAACGTGTCTCCTATTCAGTTCGCACAGTCCGACGTTGAGGAGATTGTTCAGGAAGCTATAGCCGCTTCCGGCTTGGCTGCGTCGCGTCTTTGCCTCGAGTTGACCGAGTCCACATTTTTAGAGCAAGGCGGACCAACTATCGAGAAGATGCGCAGGTTGAGAGGCGCAGGAATTTCCATAGCACTTGACGATTTCGGCACGGGCTACTCGTCAATGAGTTACCTGGCTTCGCTTCCTTTGGATAAATTGAAAATCGACCAGTCTTTCGTTCGGGTCATGAACGCCGATGGGGGAGTTCTGGAAATCGTCAAAGCTGTTGTTTCGCTGGCGCATGGGCTGAAGCTCGCCGTCGTCGCGGAGGGGATCGAAGGAAAGGCTGAGGTCGAAACCTTGCAACGGCTCGGATGCGAAACGGGGCAAGGCTATCTCTTTGGGAAGCCACAGCCGGCACGGGAGTTGTTCAAGCCTAAAGTTACGCATCTGGCTTTTGGGACGTAATCATTCAGGGCGCAGCAATCAGGATCGAGACGATGGGGTGTCCTTTGGATGATTCATTGAAAGTGATCCTTGCGCCATATTTTCAGCAATCTTCGATCGCGATCCAAGGACCGAATTTCGAGGTGCGCCAGGAGTTTATTGACCCAGTCACCCTCCAAGTTTCATGAATGGGCTATGAACTCGGTCAAGCACGGCGTGTTTGGTGCGCCAAAGGTCCGACGTCCCCTCAGACTGAAGTCGGAGGTGGGATTCTCAGTGGAACGGATACACCAAGCAAGCATTTACCTGCGGTCTAATAACCCGAGGTAAGGCCCAATGAAAAAAACCATTATTGCTATCGCACTAGCTTTCTCGTCCATTATTGCCGTCCCCGCGGCGTCCTACGCAGATACCGTCGTCATTCGTACTGATGATGGTCCTCGCCCGCATCGCGGCTGGGAACGAGGCGAGCACCGTGGCTGGGATAATGATCGGAGAGCACGAGTCGTGCGTGAAGATTATGGCCGCCACCCGTCTTGCTTCACGAAACGAGTTGTAACCTATCGGGACGGTGAGCGAGTTTCGCGGACAACCAAGGTTTGCCGCTAACTGAAACCAAGTTCGCTCAACGGAGCCGGATCGTAATCCACCTTCCGGCTCCTGTAGTTTCTGCTTCTAGGCGCGATCACCGACAGGCGGCAGTGATTTCCTATGTTACATGTCGTTCGAATAAATGGAGATATCCTCAGGCCGATAGCAATTTGTTTACCATGCAGCGGTAGCTTGGCCATGTCACGGGAAACACCCAGACAAGACAAGTGCGAGGGTTGCATTTGTAATGAGTAGTGGCACCTCGCCTCGTCTTTGTCGGGGATTGATGCGCAACCGCCATTTACAGAGGCTTTTCAGGAAGCATTATCGCTTTCGCGATGCTAATCGCTAAACCTGCATGCAATTCGAACAGAATTTTTGTCCCAAGGATGCGGCGGTCTACATCCGCCCACGCCACTGCTCCACCTGGGCGCCTCAGCAGGCTTATCGGCAGCCGGAACCGCTAGTGCTATCCTGTAAAACAATCCCTGGGCTCCACGTGCTGAGTTGGCGGCAGTCGAGCGGCTCTTTCGGTGTCTTGCCACCAATAGGTCTGTCACGAGGGACAGTGACCGCTTAGTCAAGGCTCACAGGCTGTCCATGGGGAGTCCGCAAGAAGGCTCGCTCCCATGCATGCTCGCGCTCGTGGAGTTCGGGCCGTGACACCTTCCCGCTGTCTGCGAGCAGCCGTTCAATAGCGGATAGGACAGCGCGAAAGTAAGTTTCCGACCCATCGGCCGCCCCATTCTTGGCCGATGCTCTGATCTCCGCGCCCAGCGCATTAGTCCAAGATGCTGAGGAAATATGGCCAGACTGGACAAGAAGGTCCGCCATAGCGAGCGCCTGAGCGTGCCAAGGCTCCAGAAACGGCGGCTCTCCATCCCTCGCGACCAGTCTTTCCGAGATGAAATTGTCATGCGGGTTCAAGATAGTTCTCCCACAAGTCGACGAACACTTGGTCGACGGCATCCGTCGCTTCCGGCCAGAGTTCGCTCGCGTCGAACGTCACTGTATAAAGATGTTCAGCTCTTCCACCACCTTTCGCTGACGCGTCAGGAAGCCGGTGGGCTCCGTGATGTGCATCGACGACACCACAGCGTCCTCGAACATATCCAGGCAATCTTGTATGTCCGGGCGATCCCAATGCCGAACATCGAACAAAATCGCCACGTGAGAACAACGCAACCGTGCCGACTTCGCAGGAATAGCTCTTAGGGTCCATGACGTAGTTGCGCGCACCCTCGACGGTATCGGCTGCATACGCGGGTTCAGGAAGAAAGGAGGACTTGCCGGATTTGATTTCAGCTAGCGTAATATAGCCCTCATCGACGAACTGTGCCGCGAGGGTTGTGATCCACTGATCGAAATACGGTCGCGTCAGGTAGTCCGTGGGTACGATCGTTTCGCGGCAGTGCCGGAACCAGTCTATCGACCATCCCGAGCCAAGTGCTGAGGACTGAACGATGCCAAAAGCCCGGGCCTCCCAGTCGGCGTGAAAAGGCACGTCGTCTTGTTTGTTTGGAACTGGACCAAAGCCCTCCCGGCCACCGAGATCATGGACCCCATCCATCAGCTCACCTCGCTTGACGGATGAAGGTCCCGCTGAGTGCCGATCATGGAATTGCGCGTCACTAATAGTGCAAGCGCGTCCTCGCTCAAAGCGTCGAGCCCAGTGGGCCTCTGCGGCACGATGAGGTAACGTCGTTCCGACGTTGAGTCCCAGACGCGCACCTGTGTCTCCGCGTCAAGTTCGACTCCGAACTCCTTGAGCACGCCTCTAGGGTCTCGAACAGCCCGCGCACGGTATTCGTTGGATTTGTACCAGGCCGGCGGCAGGCCGAGCAGCGAAAAGGGATAACAAGAGCACAATGTGCATACGATGAGATGGTGAACCTGTGCTGTGTTTTCGACCGCCTGGAGATGGCCCGTGGCATGCCCAGCGAAGCCCAGTTCAGCGATGGCCGAGGTCCCGTTCGCGAGAAGCCTTTTCTTGAAACCGGGATCGGTCCAGGCTCGCGCGATAACGGCAGCTCCGCGCTTGGGTCCGATTTCATCGCGGTACATCTCGATCCAGGCGTCGATCGCCGCCGCGTCGAGCAACTTCTTCTCCGTCAGCAGGCTTTCTAGGGCTTTGGTTCGTAGAGCGGGTTCGGATGGGAGGTCGCTGTGGAGCTCGTGGTGAATGTGCGACAGCTTTTTGGAGTCGAATTCTGTCATGGCAACATCCCGTCTCGGTGGTGCGGTCATTCCGCTATGCGAGCGCCGCAATTGCTCTTTCAATCCTATAACAGAACGCCCTGTGGACTAAGAAAAAACAGTTCAAGCAAACAGAATGATAGCCGGTGGCGCATAGCCTGCGACGCGACTGCCGGCTGAGAGCGGCGGCGATATTGCCTAAACGTTGGAAAATGTATTGCGTGATCTGGAGAGCGTTGCTCAGGCACCTGGCAATTACAACCTGATCCCGTTTTTCAGTAGGCATTGGGCGTCCAAGAAGAGAGGGATATCAGCCTGCGCCTCGTCACAAAAATGTCTTTGACCATGGCTTGGATCACTTTCGTTAGCTTTCCTTTACTGGAGGGCGTTCCCTTTACCTCGCCCGCGATCGCGGGCTTTTTGTGTAGCAATTTTGCTGATGTCAACCGCATGGCATAGGGCTCGACGACTTCGATCTTCCACTTCACCTCAGACCTAGGTCTGAGCTGCCTCCGACCTAGGTCCGACCCGGGAACCTGCAGCAATTACAGCCGTTTGTCTCCCCAGCGACAGAGCGTCGCAAAAGAAGAGGAGATGAACATGTCTTTCAAACTTGCAGCGACTGCGATCACAGCGATCACCCTCATGTCCGGCGTTGCCATGGCACAGTCTGGTACCGTTAATGGGGCGGCAGGAGGAGCCGTTACCGGTGCCATCGTCGGTGGTCCCGTCGGTGCGGCTGTTGGCGGCGTCACGGGTGCCGTTGTCGGCACCATCATCGATCCGCCGCCGGCAAAGGTCGTCACCTATGTTCGCGAAGCGCCGGCTCCGGCAGCCCCTGTCGTGGTGCAGGAAAAGGTCGTCGTCGGTCATGCCTTGCCAGAGACTGTCGTGGTCACGCCGGTTCCCGAGAACCCGAAATATGGCTACGCGATCGTTAACAACGAACGGGTCATCATCGAACCTTCGTCCCGCAAGGTTATCCAGGTCATCAATTGATCGCGCTCGGTTGGGCGGGGCGGCGCAAGCCGTGCCGCCTGCCCCGATTGGACCTCTGCCGCCGATTGGCGGCGGCGAACATCCTCAAACAACAACGGATGACGACAATGAACGGTCTCGCAAGCGTTGCGTTTGGAATAGCTACGGTCGTGGGCACCGTTACGCTCGCAGCATCCGTGGCCTCGATCGGCATGGCGGAGAATACGGAGCAAGGCTTGCGCGGTCTGAGGGACGCCGATCTCTGGACGACAGAGCCCACGCGTGTCGATCCCGCACTTCAAACCTATGAGCGATTGCCTGCCGCACTTTCGACATATGCAATGGCTGACAGCCGGAGGGTCGCCGCAAAGCGACCGACCGCGGCCGCACCTGTTGTCGCCGATATCCCGCCGCCAGCGATCGAAATGTCGGCCGAACATCTGAATTGGTGCGCGTCGCACTACCGGTCGTTTGACCCGGCGACGAACACCTATCGCTCATTCCAGGGGCAAGTTCGCGTCTGCCAGCCCCCATCGGAAACGAGCGGTGCCGCCATGACGTCCACGTCATCAACTGTCGTCGACCCATTGGCAAACGCTGCGATGTGGTGTGCCAATCGCTACAAATCCTATCGCGCGGAAGACAATACCTATCAGCCTTACGCTGGCCCCCGCATGAAGTGCACACCGCCGGCCGAAAACCGGACGGTTGCCGCAAACGAATAGCCGACCGGATATCCAGCTAGTGAATCTTGCTATCTCGGACCGAAGCCCGTGTTGTCGGCTGGTTCGTCGTGGTTAGCTTCATCGATACGACAGGAGGGCGGGTGATGCCGTCAAAGATGACAGCTGAGATCCGGCAAGCCCGAAACGGCCTGCAGTGGATGGGTCACGATGAGCGCATTGAACTGGTGTCTCGCATTCTGTCCGAGTTGCGAGATATCAGAAAGGACGTGCTGGGCCGTATCCGGGCGGACAAGTGCATCTGGCTCGACACGCTCATCGCGCGGGCGTCTTCGAAGCTTATCCAGATCGCTGCCATGGATGATATGGAATTTCAGCTGGTGCTGATCGAGTTCGAGAAGCTGCTCGGAATTTTTGACGCACCGGACCCCGACCTTCGCCATTTGTCACCGACGATACATTAGGAGCGATCATGCGTGTTCTGATTGTCGAGGACGAGCCGGCTTTTGCGCTGATGGTGGAAGACATCGCGATGGCCGAAGGTTTCGAAATCGCGGGTATCGCCCGAAACACCGCCGAGGCGATGGAGTTGGCTTCCGAGGCCGATATCGCAATTCTGGACGTGCGCCTCGCCGATGGGCTGACAGGGCCCGATATCGCCAAGCAGCTGGTCGAGCATTTCAACGTCGGCATCGTCTACCTGACGGGCAATCCTGATCTGGTTGGAGACCGGGACGGGGTGCACGTCGTCGTCAAACCACCGAGTGTACCGAGCGTTGTCGATGGCTTGCGCCAGGCCGCAGCGTGGCACAGCCGCCGCGCGCGGCAACAGAATGCACAAGACGGCGCGGGAAATGACGCGTCCAAACCGCAACAGCACTGACAGGAGTATATCGTGACAAACATTCGAGCTAGGCACGCTGGCGGTTTGGTCGCCGAGATCATGTTGGCGGACCGGGCGTCGTTGCGGACCACTTCGCCTGATACCAACGACGCGGCCGTCGAACTCGAACGTGACTTCGACCTGCTGTTCTTCCTCCGGGAGATGGACATTCTGGCCGATGAACTCTCCAGGCTTGCCCCATCAATGGATAGAACCGCACTCGAGCTCCGCCTGGCGCAGATGCGGCAGGTGGTCGAATTTCGCCACAAGCAGCGGACCGATCAGCCGGAAGTCGACTAAACGACGCGAAAGATCGGCGCAGCGCAGATCCATGCGCCGTCATCTGCGTAGACAAGCGCATAAGGCTGGAAAGGGCGCAATCATGCTTTCAAGGCGCTGCCTGCTGAGACTGGGATGCGGGGCCACTGTCGCCATTGTTACCTCCGCGATGCCAATGACGCTGAGCTTCGGGCCGCTTCCGGCGCCGACGACGAATGCCGCGCATGCGAAGGACGGCAATAACGGCAACGGCAATGGCGGCGGAAATGGCAACGGCGGCAATAATGGAAACGGTTCCAGCAATGGGAGCGGCAACGGCGCCGGCAATGGAAACAGCTCGGGTAACGCGGGCAACAGCTCCAGCAATGCGGGTGGAAATGGAAAGAACAACGGAGGCACCGGCGCAAGCGGCAACTCTGCCAAGGCCGGCGGTTCGTCGCCGTCGTCTAACTCCGCATCATCAGCCTCAGGCGCTCAGGCGAGCGAAAGTTCTGACGGAAGTGTCGATGTCCGCCACCGCAACGGCATAACAGAAACGCTGCGTCGCGGCCGCTACATCATGCGGGATTCGAAAGGCCGGACGATCGTTGACAGGCAGGCGACAGCCACTGATGTTCGCCGGCTGAACCGGTTTGTTCCGTAAACTCTAACCTCGGCCGCGCCAGCGCAGGGCAGCCTCGGTTCGATTGGAAACGCCCAGTTTCGTCAGGATTTGCGTCATGTGATGCTTGACGGTCTTTTCCTGCAGATCAAGCCGCAGACCGATATGTTTGTTGGAGAGACCTTCGCCCACAAGGTCCATCACCTCGCGTTCGCGCGGCGTCAGGCTGTTCTTGGAGGGCTCCTTGTCCAGCGAGACATCCACCACCTTCGCGGACATGGCTGGAGACACATAGCGGGCTCCCTTGAGGATTGTCCTGATCGCCTCCGCCAGCCCCCTGGAGCCAACACCTTTGAGAACATATCCCATCGCGCCCCTTTGAAGCGCGCCCAAGAGCGTGTCGATCTCCTCGGAAGCGGTCAGCATCAGCACCTTCGTCGATGGGCTATGTTGCAGTATCTCGCCTATCGCACTCAAGCCACCGCCCGGCATCGAGACATCGACCAGCATGACATCGGGATGCTGGTCGGCCGCGATCATCGCCGCGTCGTCGCTGGTGGCGCCCTCCCCTACAACCAGGAAGTCCTTGATTTCGGAAAGGCTGCGCGTCACGCCTTCGCGAAACAGCGGATGGTCATCCACGATCCCAACCGTAATGGACGTCATCTCTGCTCTCCCGTTTCCATCGGTTCGAAGGTCATCGTCAGGATCGTGCCCTTGTCCCCGGTCTTCACTTCGAACGTTCCGCCAAGACTATCGACCCGCTCGCGGAGCCCGACAAGCCCCAGGCTGGATGGCCTGACATGGTTTGGATCAAAGCCTTCGCCGCGATCACTGACCTCGATCGTAACATGCCCGCGATGAAGGGTGGCCCAAACGGCTTGCTGGATGCCGCCGCCGTGGCGATGGGCGTTGTTCAAGGCCTCCTGAATGAACCGGTAGATACAGATCTTCACCGCCGCTACCGGCTCCGAGCCGTCCTGCTCGATCACGGTGTTGACCGTCGTGTCGGTTCTCATTTGGTGGGCTTCAGTGACACGGTTGACGATTTCCGCAAACGAAGCCTTTTCGATCTCCGGAAGCACCAGTCCCTTGCAGATATCCCGGATCTCGGTCATCGCCTCGGCAAGGCTGGAGCGGATCCAGGTGAGCTCCTTCTCACGCTCGCCAGGCTTCGTTTCCGCACTGATCAACAGTTCGCTGTCCAGCCGCAGCGAAGCGTATGCGATGTGCTGCGCCGGACCGTCGTGGAGATCGGCGCCGATGCTGCGCAGATAGGTCTCGTTCAATGATGCGGCACGCTGGGATGCACGCTGTAGCCTGCCCTGCAGCCCCTTGTTTTCGGCAAGCAATGCCGAGAGTTCCGCAACGCGTTTGGCGAGATCTCTCTGCTGGTCCTCGATCGTTCGGCTCCCGCGAAAAACCAGTCCTGAGAGAACCGCGAAGAATACAGAGGTAAGACCCGCGACGCCAAACCAGCTCCACAATCTCGCCCGTGTCAGGCTTTCGCCCAGCCCTTCAGCCGTCTCGTAAAATTCGAGGACCGCGACGGCCTGGCCGGACCAGGGCTGGAGCACGGGATTGTAAATCTCCATCAATGGCTTGCCGAGCGAGCGTTCCGTCGTGCTTTCGGGGTCGTCGGCGATCTCGTAGCGCGCAACCAGCGTTCCTGCGAATGCCTGTCGAAGCTTGTCGTTGACGGTAAACTGCTTTCCGACGAGCGCCTTGTCGTTGGAGTAGAGAATTGTTCCGTCCCCGCGCCACAGCTTGAACGACACCAATCGCTTTCCGAGCGCCCCTTGGCCAAGCGTCTCATCTAGCGCCAGCGCGCTCGCCTCATCGAGCGGCGCGGCCTTCTGCATGTCGGGAAGAAGCGGAGCAACGACACTGTCGACATAAAGGGCGGTCGCGGCGCCGGAATTGTGGATCACGGCATCTTCGATGACCTTTGACACCAGATAACCGACGATGAACATGGCCGCCAAGCTGACCAGGCCGCCAACGACGACAAATCGCAGCGCGAGAGAGCGGGCCGTCCAGCGGGAAATCCAGTTCATGATCAGCCAGTTGTAATGTGACCCCCGATACCTATCGTTCATTTAGAATTTTTCCAGGTGCGTGGGGGGATCGCATTGCAGGCGGAAGACCTCTCTGCCGCTCGTTGAGCCGCACTTATCTCGGAAAACGGGCAACACGCGTCAATGTGCCATCGTCCAAGAGCGTGCACTGACAACCCGGGTCGCCCTTTCTTAGGGCTCAATCGATCTGCGATCCGACCGTCGGAAGGACCTATACGCCTGTGTCGGCGTCGACAAGGAGGGACTTAAGTCTTACCAACGGAACCGAAGGCGCTGCAGCGAGATTAGTTTTGCATTCACCGAATGGTTCTCCAAAGCGAGGACCGGGAAGGAGTGCCGTTATGAAGTTTGGTTCCGATAGCTTCACACACGAAGAATGTTGCTCGCAAGGCCACAGTTCTGCTTCCACGATCGCAACGATCCAAGCAGCTCTGTCCGCCGACCCTAATATGGACAGCAGTGCGATCACGGTCCAGATGATTGGCCCTCTCGCGGTATTGGAGGGTTACATATCGCATGCGACCCATCGTGACAAAGCGATAGCGATTGCTGCGATGGTCGTCGGGTTCGAGAACGTCCACGATCGAATGTTGAGCCGTTTTTCGGGTCATTAGGTCCGGCGTTTTCGCTGCCTGCGACTTAGGTCCTGCGGTCCCCTCGACTGAAGTCCAGGGTATGGAACAGAGGCCCCAATTGGCGGTTTGCTCCACAGCGGAATACGCCGCTGCAAAAGGAGGAAACGTCATGGAACTTAAAACAGCAGGGATCGTAGCCGCGGTATTGATGACCGCGAGTTCAGCCTTCGCAGAGTCTGCGATGGCACCGGAGAAGGTCATAACTTTCGTTCAGAAAGCTCCGGCGCCGACAACCCGGGTTGTTGTCAAGGAGAAGATAGTGGTTGGTCAGGCGCTCCCCGAAACCGTCGTCGTCACACCAATCCCGGATGAAACTGGCTTCGCCTATGCGATCGTCAACGACGAGCGGGTCATCGTTGAACCCTCGACCCGTAAGGTTATCCAGGTCGTCCAGTAACGACCTTAACGTCTGAACCTTGGACGGCGATCGCCGTCAATCATTAACAATGGGCCGACATCCACCGCATCGCTATGCGGGATGTCATGTCGCGCCCAGATGTTGGAGACTATGATGAACAAGCACCACATCGCCGCGCTCCTAGCTGCACTCTCTCTCAGCGTTTCGCCGCTCGCAACAATGCCTGCCGGCGCTCAAAGTGACACGAAGCCAAAATCGGGATCACAGACCGAAACACAATCTGGAGCAAGCCCGACCGATACCGGGCCCGGTTCGCAGGCTGACCAGTCACAGTCCGGCTCCAGCACCTCTGGCGCCGATTGCACCCCTGATGCTACGGGCGCTTGTCCGCAGGGAAAGGCCCAGAAGCAGCAGACGGACGGTGAAGGCTCCGGCATGCAGAAGAAATCCATGCGGCCGTCGAGCGATGGCTCAGCATCCGAGGGAAGCGCTTCCGGCAAGGCATCGACGGACATGAAAGCCAGGTCCGGATCGCAGGATACCTCTGGCGGTGCGAGCACTGAACAGAAACCCCAGCCCGGGACGGGCGACGCAGCCGCAGGCTCAAAGAGCGACATGCAGGGTTCCAACCCATCCGAGACCCAAACCAAAGCCGGCGGCACGTCGAGGCAAACGACGGATCAGAACGCAACGACAACCAACAAGAATTCAACCGGCGCGACCGTAAACAACACGACCACCAACAACAAGACCAACGTCAATGTCACGGTCGAGCAGCGGACCGAGATCCACCAAGTGATCAAGGAAGTTCACGTCGCCCCGGTCAGGGAGGTAAACTTCACCGTTTCCGTCGGCACGAGGATCCCGAAGAAGGTTCGCCTCGAGCAGCTGCCGCCGAGAATTGTAAAGATTGTGCCGGCGTACGAAGGCTACCGTTTCTTCCTGCTTGCCGATGGCCGGATCGTTATTGTCGATCCGCATGCGCTGACCATCGTCTACATCATTGAGGCCTAACAGGAAGTGCCCGGCGGCGTTGGATCACGCCGTCGGGACCGCTAGAGGAACTTGCATGATCTGCAACGACGAGGTCTTGGGCGACAAGGATCACCTAGTGAGACTTTCACTGGCCCCAGTTCGGCGATCTCCTCCCTGCGTGGTCTGGCGATGTGAGGCCTCGAATTGCGAAGGCAAATGGCACCCCAATCTGTTCCATATTGGCTTATCAAGGACAAGAGCCTTATCAAGTCGATGCCGGCGGTTAACGTTGAAGGTTCTTATTGTTCCTGTCTCAAACCGTATCAGACCTCCGTCCGATGTCGGATCGGTGATCTTCCGATACCTTCGCAATCCTCTTGAACGACAAGAGTTCGTCGCGTTGGCGGCTCTATTTGGAGGAAACGATGCGCATCACCACCTTGGCTTCCATTGTTGCCCTATCATTTGCAATCGCCGCAAGTCCCCTCGCAGTCGCCGGTTTCGACCTGGCGGCCATGGCGAAAGGCGGAAATGGTGGTGGCAATGGAGGGGGAAGCGGCGGAAGCAATGGTGGCGGTAGTCATGGCGACAGCGGTGGCCAAGGCGGCAGCTCCACGCATGGTATTCAAAGTCACAAGGCAACACCGCGAGAGGCAAATCAGGCGAAGCTGTTGGTCAGTCGCAGTCCAGGAAAGCCGAGCGGACGACAAACGTTACCTTGAAAGAGCGCAGGGCTTCTACTGAACTTGCCGGCTTGAACTCACTCAATCGCAGCTACAAAGCCTATCTGCACACGTCTGATCCTCGAATGACCGCTATTTCGGCTTACGCTGTGGCCTATGCCCAGTACGAACTCGATAACGGCGTTGAGCCATCTGAGAGTGACCCGATCCTCGGAGACCAAGCCCTGGAGGATGCGCTGGCATCGGCGACAAAAACCGGGGAAGTTAGCCCTGCCACTCTCGAAATGGCCAAGTCTATTCTCGGTGTCGGCGACGCCGAAGGAAAGATTGACCAGATCAGAGCCACGCTCAAGCCGACAGACGATGCCAATGCTGTGGTCATCCGCTCGAATTGAGCGGGAGCAACATCTAGGCATCGCCTTTTCAAACAGGTCGGGACCTTCTCGCTTGCGGTGGGTTTTCTGATGAGGCGACCGAGCCGGGGCCGCCAGCAAGACTATTTCAGCCATGGCTCGCTGTTTTGCCTGACCGCCGGCGGCTCGATTCCGTCCAAGAATGGGTATCAGGTGTCTATCAGGCCCTGCACGGCCTTAGCCTGACAAAAGTCTCAGGATGCTGCATCTTTTTGCAAGGTTGCACGTTCCGTTTTCGACTGGTTCACCTGAGGAAGATAGCGATGACGGACACGCGGATGAGAGGGTTCAAAAGTCACGCGGAACTTGAAGAGCAACTCGCCGACATCTCCGATGAAACGGCGGAAGTGCACGCCGACGGCGATCAACAAGGCGATCTCCAAGACCTTGAACGGGAAGCTGCCTGGCTGCGAAAGGAAATCTTAGATCTCCGTTCGCAGCTCCACGTCGCCCTCGGTGGTCATCAGACCGATCAGGTAGAGCGACCTGCTGGACTCAGCTATTGGCGATGGACCGTAGGGTTTACTATCGCGGCAGCTCTGCTGCATTGCCGGACGCACTTGGGCGAACGAAAGCCTCGGTAGGCTAGATCAAGGCTTCAGCAAGGCGGTCGAGCGGCCTGGGAGCTGCCGGCGGACAGGGAGTGGGGTCTGCGCATGGTGGTGGTCTCGATCCGCGCGATGCGCCAAGCCTAGACGTTTTGATCTGCGGGCTGGCTGGCCCAATCTATATCGAGGGACGCTTGAATATGGCACTGGAGCCCTTCGGGCTCGTATGTCACGTCCACGCTGCCGCCGAGTTCGCCCGGAAGAAGGCCCTCGATCAAGCGGCTGCCAAAGCCTTTTCTAACGGGAGGGACGACCACGGGTCCACCGACCTCGATCCAGTTCAAGAAAAGTTTAGGCGGGTGCATATCTTCAACTGACCACGATATATGAATACGGCCTGCTTCCGTCGAAAGCGCGCCGTACTTGGCAGCGTTCGTCGACAACTCGTGAAGGATAAGCGAAAGGGCGACGACGAGCTTGGGCGTCACTGCGGTGTCTGGGCCTAGAATGTCGATTCTATCGGCGGGGTATGGTGAGAGCGCCTCGCGAACGAGGCTGTTCAGGCTCGCGCTTTCCCAGCTTCCATGTGTGAGGAGATCGTGGGCACGCGCCATCGACCGCAACCGAGCTTCGAATGTCTTGGTCGCAGAATCAATGTCGGTTGCGCGGGCGAAAGTTTGCCTGGCGATCGCAGTCACCGTCGCCAGCACATTTTTGACGCGATGGTTCAATTCTGCGATCAAAGTGGCCTGAATACGCTCAGCCTCTTTGCGCACACTGATGTCGCGGGCGTTCTTCGATGCACCCACAATGCGCCCATTGCTGTCGTAGATAGGCGACACGGAAAGTGAGACTTCCACATCGCGGCCGGTCTTGTGGCGTCGGATGGTATCATGCGGCTCGACGCGCTCGCCGGACTTGATGCGTCCGATGATTTGTCTTTCTTCGTCTATTCGGTCGGGTGGGATGAGGACGGTCACCGATCTGCCAATCATTTCGTCAGCCTCGTACCCGTAGACTTTCTCGGCGCCGTTGTTCCACGAGGTGACTACCATGTCGAGATCGATGCCTAGGATGGCGTCTTCTGACGACGAAATTATCGCCGCCAAACGGCGCTCTGCCTCGACAGCACGCCTTTGCGCCGTAATGTCCACGACCACAGCGACGGCTTCACTGACCCTCCCATGTCGGTCCCTTAGAGCGGAGACGTGGTTCGACACCCAGATCGGTGTCCCGTCTTTGCGAACGTAGCGCTTTTCAAGCGTATAGCTCTCACCGTCGTTGCCCAAACTTCCTAACGACTCCATGCTCGCGGGAAGGTCTTCGGGGTGTGTCAGATCGCGGAGGGTCAAATGACGCAGTTCATCAACCGAGTAACCTACGATCTCGCAGAAACCGGGATTTACGAAAGACAGATGCCCTTCGAGGTCTGCCTGGAGAACCCCGACGGTCGTCTGGTTAATCATCGAACGCAAACGTTCCTCGCTCTGGCGAAGCGCAGTCTCAGCCTCCACCTGCGCCGTCGTCTCGTTGACGATGCAAAAGACAGCTACAACCTCGCCGTTTGCGCCAAACACCGGAGAGTAGGAGATGTCAAAATAGACCGTCTCCGGGTCGGGGCGCTCAATGTAGAACGGCCGATTCTTAGCGGAAACTGTTTCTCCTGTTTCCCGAACGCGTCGCAGAAGGGGTTCGAGGTCGTCCCAAAGTTCGCCCCAGTACGCGCGCGCGGGGCGGCCGAGCGCGTCGGGATGTTTCGTCCCGATGCTGGGCGCGTAGGTGTCGTTATAGATCGCTACGAAGTCGGGGCCGCAAAACATCACGATTTGTGCATGGGAGGGCAACGCCAACTCGACGGCAAATTTCAACGCAGGCGGCCATTGAGACATGGGGCCAAGACTTGTCGACTCCCAGTCGTGGTCGCGTACAAGTTCGGCCATTTCTCCAACGGAGCGTCCGGTGTCGTTGAGCATTGAGTCTCCGCCGATTTCTTTACTCGCTTGCCGATTATCCAAGATGATTTCAACACAAATCAGAAAGCGAAATCAAGGGTTTCGCAGAGCCATACAGCGACCTTGACAATATGGCGGGCACTCTCAGTCCTACAATGCCCGCAACAGGGGCAGAGAGCAGCAAACTGCTGATGTCGAGCGTTATAGCAACGATAGCGGCCAACTCGTCCCAACGGGCATGGCGAGCGTGTAGACGACGTTTGGCCGATCTGCCCAGCCAACGTGTATTTGTCACGCGTAACCTTGCGAAAATACCATCAGAGGTTAATCTGCATCGGGAATTCGAGTCACACGATTGAGCGGGGAGCGAAATCATGGAGCATCAGAAGAGCGACTACTTTGTCGCAGACGAGCCAATCGAGTTCCTGTTGCTCGCCGCCGCATTATCGGGCGTGACCATTTTCGCGGGCGCCGCAATGATCATTGCCGCGCTCTTTTGAGGTGCTGCGCACGATCTGTCCTGCGGTCATCGGTTCGCGTGTCGGTACTGCATTTTTCCAACACCGATCGCGGACATCACTCTGAGCCGTTGGAGGCGCCCGCGACAAGTTCAGCCGACTGTCATCCAACGTAGAACATTTGTCCGGAAATAGAAGTGCTGGACAAGCGCCCCAACGACGCCGCAATGACGGCCCACAGCACAACCTTCATGATATCGGCGTGGATCGAGCCGGCTGCATCGATTCCAAAGTAATATGCGGCAATCCCTGAAATCGGCATGAGGAAGATCAGTGCATAAAGCAGTAGGTGAGCCACCCTGGCTGCCAGTTGCAGTAGCGCTGGCTGACCGGCAGGCTCAGCCGGAACGCCAGTCCGCCATCGCATTGCGAGGCGTAGGATCGCAAGCAACAGGATGGCAATCCCGACATATGCATGAATGTTGGCGCTGGAGACATCGGCAGCCGTTGGTGTCTGGCCGTGTCGGATCAAGCGGTGCCAGGCGTTCATCCCATCCGGAAACAAAAGGTTGAAGAACACCAGAAGAGCAACCGCCCAGTGAAGGAAGCGTTGAACGATCGAATAGGAGTGCGGCTTCATGAAAAGGTTCCACTTGTTTGCATCGATCAGTTGCCGCAAGAGCTGACGCGCACCTGAATTCCAACTTGCTCGAGGAATATTCTTTGCAGCAGGCTATGCCGTTTGCCTGGTCAGGTACCTTTGCGTTTCCCCTTCGGTTTGAAATCCACAAGCAGCGACTTCAGCTCCAACTCGCGCACACGCCGCGCCGCTTCATCCGGTTCGACCCAGGCAATCCGGCGCTGCCCCTTTTCCTTAAACTCGTCTTGCTGCACAGTGACCTCGATCTGGAACAGGTCGACGATTGTGGGAACAACGTCACCGTCATCGAGAAACTTGAGGTACGTGTAGCGACCGATAGCGGCTTTATGGACTGCGCCTTTGACGCCGGCCTCTTCCCAGGCCTCTATCGCGGCCGCCTCGTGAGGCTTCTTCTTTTTCATTGGCCAGCCCTTTGGCACAATCCATCGACCGGTGTCTCGCGACGAGATGACAAGCACCTCGATCTTCGATGTCTCCCCGACATAGCGAAAACAGACCGCACCGTACTGCTGCCGGAAGGCACCGGAGAACAGCTTTTCTGGTTCGTCGGCGAGCTGCGCTAACAGGGAAGGGCGTTTCTTCGGAATGTCTGTGATCTTCTTCTTACCCGGCATATGGATCATCCGTGAACCACCAGATGGTAGCGGCCCATGAACGTGACAAATAGGGCAGACCGTCGGTCTGACAGGCACAACCGACGGAATCCACATGATTGATTGCAATCCTGATCGTACGGCGCGAAAGACTTCGTGCCGCTTACGCTGCGATTGTCCTGCTGGCCCGTATGTTACGAGACCCGCCATAGTCGCTTCTAGCGCATCGCGACGTGACTGCCGTCAATCCAACCGATCATTGGCCTCGCTGATGTTCACGGAGCCGTTTGCTCCTGGCGCCTATGCTCTGCGATAGATGAGGTCCGGCGCGACGATCCATTCGCCTTGCCGCAATGCCGTCACATCAAGACGACCGCGCGGGTCACGTCTTGCAACGCCGGCGAAATGGTATCGCCGACCACGGCGATCTATAACGGATTCAGGAACGGTGCGGTCGCCAAGTCTGGCAACAATCGGTCCGCTGCGATCAGCAACGTCGAGCACGAAATACTCGTGCGGAATGCTTCTGCTGACCATCAGGATTGAGCCTCGGCGTCGCTTTGAAGCGCTCGAGTAGCGGCGTGGTTTGCGGGGATCTGGCTTGTCGTCTTCTTCATGATCGGTCGTTTCTTTTTGATTTCGACGACAAAGGGTTTGCGTGGGGGCATTGTTGAGCTTTCTGGGAGTTATTATGTGAAAACGCAGTCGACCTGACCGAGAGGACCAAAGTCCGCTGCGACGTGCTGTCCGGCCAGAACCTGCAGGATGGTGGTGCATGAGCCCGTCGTGACGACGTCGTTTGGCTCCAGTTGACGCCCTTTCGCGACAAGTTGGCGCGCGATCCAGACAACTGCATTGACTGGATCGTCCATAATTGATGAAGCCTTGCCAGAGACGACGGTCTCCTTGAACAGGAAAGTTGTCACCCCGATGGAGGCGAGCTCCGCAAGGGATGCTGCCGGCACGTGATTGCCGCACAACGTGGCAACATGAAGTCCGAAGTCGGCGATCGCGGCATTGTTGCCTGCAAATGTCTTGCGTGTTCGTCGCCCCAACAGGCCTATTGCCGGGCGGCAGGCGAGAATAGCCTCACGTGCGCTGTCGAGATCAATGCGTTCGCCCGCGTCGGGGTAGGGCCGAAGCATGGTGAAGACAAATTCGCATTGCGCACCAATCGTGCCGGGAGGTAGTCGAAACTCCTTGGTGTCGTGGAGAAAGCTCGAGGCTGGGATTTCCGAGAAAATAGGTGATGTCAGGCCGAGGGCCCTTTGCGCCCCTTCAGTCGAGCCAACAACCGCATAGCCTTTTCTCTCGAACCCCAGAGCATTCTGCGTGGCGGCCTGGATGTCGTAGGCCTCGCTTTCCGACGCAATCAACTGCAGCGGCAGATCGCAAAGCTCGTCGTGGCGACGGCTTCGTGCAAGAATGTCGGCGGTTTCGTCCTTCAGCTCGAAATACATCTTCATCTCCAGTTCGATGTTTCGACATGGGAAAAGATGGGCTTGAGCGCATAAGTGATCCATTCGCGGCGCCTCGCGAAGGTATCAAAATGTCATAGGACCCGCTTGATCAGGAGTCGATGAGATGAGTACGCTTGTGGTGCGAAGCGCAAAACCACAATGGGACAAGAACGCTAGATGCGAATGGCCGGACCTTAGATTCAGTGCCATTCAAAGCGATTAGCCTGTTCCTGCTGACCACGCCTGCTTGCCGAAGCCTTGGCGTGAGGATCAATCGAGTCGGCTAATTCGGCGACCAGATTTCCTAGAAGCCTCACCGAACGACGCAGCAATCTTCATCATGAACGCCTTGCTGAACCGGCCAAGAACGTTTTCATCGGGCTCGATATACCACGACCGCTCGGCAATATCGTAATTGTACTCGTCGACCAGAATCCAAGAGCGCTTCAGGTCGCTCAAGCCGGCGCAGCGTGCTTCCGTATCGGGAACTTCAATGGCGCCACGATCCGACTGCTGCGGCTGCGTCGTAACCGCAAGAAGAGCAAGGTGCGGGAGGCCGTCCTTGGCGTTGCGGACCGAGATCACGACGCAGGCCGGGCGCGACTTGCGTCCCTCTGTCTCTCCGCGGTCGTTCTGCCAAGCCCAGAGATAGGGATAGGCGATGAATTGTCCGGGAAGGAATTCACGGCTCATCGCCATAACCTTCGCCGCGCGCCAGACGATCGATTTCCGCCTCAAACAGATCTGTATGTTCTGCGGGCATTTCCGCCGCACGATGTACTTTGCGAGTATCGCCGCCGGTGCGCAGACGCTCGTAATGATCGTAGCTCATTAGGACAAAGCGCGGCTTCCTATGCTTGGTCAGGACGACCGGCTCCCGGCTGGCAGCATCTGTGACATCACCGACCTGTCTATTGAGGTCACCCGTCGTGAACTGGCGCATGAAACGAACTCCGATTGAAGTTTCCAGAATATCCAGATTTTCTACCTTTGCGATAAAAGGTTGTTCGTCGCGGGTTTGCTATCGTGATGCATGTCAGCGACGGCGTGATCAGAAGCGAAACAAGCAATCAGGAGAGCAACCGGCGTGCATGCGTTTAGCCTGCTAGTTAGCGTGCGTCGAACACAGTCGCCCACTCGGGGGCCCACGGACCATCAAGGTATCTCCATAGATCAAGCCCTGTGATGTTGATGCCGTGCATCTCGAAACCCGCCGAAAGCTCACGATATAGCTTGTCCGCCTGCGCCGGTGCTACCTTGTTTTGTATGGTAATGTGAGGTTGCCAAGTCCGCATGTCCTGAGAGCCCAGCCAGTTGATAAAGACTTTCCGCAGCTCATCTCTGATCAAAATCAGCTCTGGGCTTTCGATACTGAAAGCAATTCCCATTCCGAGGTGGCGAACGCCCGTGACTTTCGCTGTAAATGGGCCTCGGTGGACCGCAACAGACTGAAGACTTCCAGTGATGCGCTCAACATATTCACCCGGCAACCGGTGAAACATTGTCAGATGCGCGCGGAGAAAATTTCGCTCTGCCGGGAAATGCGTTTTGCGGAGAAGATCGAATGGCTGGAGATCGTCCTCGGCAACGCGAGCGGTGAGGATTAGAGGCTTATTCGTCTTCAAACCGGCGCTCCGCTCCTCATCCCTCGAATGGCTCTGCGATCCTATCGGAGAATCTACCAAGCGCGAACATCCCGTTGTTTGCGTTTGCCCAGAACCGTCCAATCTCAACCTCGGCTTAGCGCCATGGCTTCGTGGCCTCCAACCATTGTCGGGTGCGGGCCACAGGATCGGCATTGCGGGTGATGTCGGTGACAACCGCTGCCGCTGCCGCTCCTTCCTTTAAAACCGTCGGCGCTCGCTCGGCCGTAATGCCGCCGATGGCCACAAGCGGCATGGAGCCTATCCGCCGTTTCCAGTCGGCGACCCGTGCAATGCCTTGCGGATTCCACTTCATCCGTTTCAGGATTGTCGGCCAGACGGGTCCGAGCGCGACGTAGTCCGGCCGGGCAGCGAGCGCGGTCTGCAGTTCGGTCTCGTCGTGGGTAGAGAGGCCGAGCTTGACGCCGGCGGCGCGGATGGCGGCGAGGTCAGCGGTCTCCAGATCCTCCTGGCCGAGATGGACGAAATCGCAGCCTTCCTCGATCGCCAGCTGCCAGTAATCGTTGACGATCAGCTGGCAGTGGTGCTGGGCGCAGATCGCCCGTGCATGGCGGATCTCCTGGCGCAGATCGGCCTCGGAGCGATCCTTGACGCGCAGCTGCACCAGCTTGACGCCAACAGGGACCAGGCAGGCGATCCAGTCGGCGCTGTCGACGATGAGGTAGAACGGGTCGAGCTTCATCCGAACACCGCCTGACCGATGACAGGCGTCGACGGCACGGCCATGTCGCGCGGCTCCAGCATGCCCGCCTCGAAGGCCTGTCGGCCGGCTTCGATGGCGCCCGCGAAGGCCGCAGCCATCAGGACTGGATCACCGGCGCCGGCCACCGCGGTGTTGAGCAGAACGGCGTCGAATCCTAATTCCATGACAGCAGTCGTGTGCGAGGGACGGCCGATGCCGGCATCGACGATCAGGGGAACATCGGGGAAATGGGCGCGCATGGAGCGTAGCGCCGTGGGGTTGAGCGGACCGGTGGCGCTGCCGATCGGTGCGCACCAGGGCATCAGCACCTTGCAGCCGGCTTCCAGCAATCGCTCGGCGACGACGAGGTCGTCGGTCGTGTAGGGAAAGACCTGGAAGCCTTCGCCGACGAGAATGCGGGCTGCCTCGACGAGGCCGAAGACGTCGGGCTGCAGCGTGTCGTGGTTGCCGATCACTTCGAGCTTGATCCAGTCGGTGGCGAACAGCTCGCGCGCCATCTTCGCGGTCAGCACCGCCTCGGACACGCCGTGGCAGCCGGCGGTGTTGGGCAGCACCTTGACGCCGAGCGAGCGGATCGTCTCGAAGAAGGCGCCGCCATTGCGCCCGCCGGCGGTTTCGCGGCGAAGCGACACGGTGACGATCTCGGTGCCGGAGCGGCTGACGGCATCGGCCATGATTGATGGCGAGGGGTAGCGCGCGGTGCCGAGCAGCAGGCGCGAGCGCAGCGGCGTTCCATAGAGTTCAAGCATCGGTCAGCCTCCCTGCATCGGCGACAGGATCTCGATCCGGTCGTCGTTGTTCAGCGAGTGGGCCGGCCGGTCCTCGCGGTGGACGAGTTCGCCGTTGACGGCGGTCGCCAGCCAGTCGCCTTCGTAATCCATCAGCGCCAGCAGCTCCTCGAGCGTGGCGACGGCGATCTCCTTGGCTTCGCCGTTGACGATCAGTTTCATGATGCGTGTCCTCCTGCGGTATCGGTGTTGAAGACAAGGTCGGACGCCCGCGTCGCCAAGGCGGGCGCGAGCAGAAAGCCGTGGCGGTAAAGGCCATTCAGCGAGATCAGATTTCCGTGCTGCTCGACGCGGGGGAAATTGTCGGGAAAGGCGGGGCGGATGCCGGCGCCGGTTTCCACCACGGTCGCATCGGCGAAGGCCGGGTGCAGCGCGTAGGCGGCGTTCAACAGCTCCATCAGCGAGCGAGCGGTGATTGGGCCTGCGAATTCCGTCTCGATCATCGTCGCGCCGACCATGAACAGGCCGTTTCCACGCGGCACGATATAGACGGGGATGCGGGGATGCAGCAGCCGCACCGGGCGGTCGAGAGTTATCTCGTCGGTCCTGAGGTAGAGCATCTCGCCACGGACGCCGCGCAGCGAGGCGGTCTCGTTGATGCGCGCCGCGCCGGCGCAATCAACGATATGGTCGAAGTCCTGCTTTTCGAGGAGCGTTTCGATGAAGACGGCACCGTGCGCGATCAGCTTTTGGCGCAAGGCAGGCAGCGCCCGGCGCGGATCGAGATGGGCTTCGCGCGAGAAGAACAGCGCTTGCCGGAAGCGACCGGCCAAGGAGGGCTCGAGCGCCGCGATCCGCTCTTCGTCCAGCCATTCATATCCCGTGGTACGGCCGGCGAAGCGCTTCAGCTCCGCCTGGTCGCGGGCGGGAGCCAGCACCAATGTGCCGTTCCGTTTGACCTCGCCGGGCAGCATCGCTTCCCAACGGTCGGGCGCTTCCTGCCCCTCGCGCAGCACGGCCTCGTCGGCGCTCTCGCGCTCGCACCAGGGCGCCAGCATGCCGCCGGCGAGCCATGACGCGGCCGCCGAAAAGCAGGGGTGCGGATCGAAGACCGTGACTTCGGCGCCGCGCGCTGCGAGCGCATGTGCGACCGTGAGGCCGGCAACGCCGCCCCCCTTGACGAGGACGCGCATCTCAGCCGACCACCTGGCCCTCGGCATCGACAGCCATGTAGAGATCGCCGCCGTCGCGATACCTGGCCGCCATGGCGTCCAGCCCCTCCTTCTGTGCTTCGGCGCGGATATCGTGGGAGATTCGCATCGAGCAGAATTTCGGGCCGCACATGGAGCAGAAATGCGCGACCTTGTGCGCTTCCTTGGGCAGCGTCTCGTCGTGGAAGCTGCGGGCGGTTTCCGGGTCCAGCGAGAGGTTGAACTGGTCCTCCCAGCGGAACTCGAAGCGGGCGCGCGACAGCGCATCGTCGCGCAGCTGGGCGGCCGGGTGTCCCTTGGCGAGATCGGCGGCGTGGGCGGCGATCTTGTAGGTGATGACGCCGGTCTTCACGTCGTTTCGATCGGGTAGGCCGAGATGCTCCTTCGGCGTGACGTAGCAGAGCATCGCCGTGCCGAACCAGCCGATCATCGCCGCACCGATGCCCGAGGTGATGTGGTCGTATCCCGGCGCGATATCCGTCGTCAGCGGCCCGAGCGTATAGAACGGCGCCTCGCCGCAGACGGCGAGCTGCTTGTCCATGTTCTCCTTGATCTTGTGCATCGGCACATGGCCAGGGCCTTCGATCATGACCTGGCAATCCTTTGCCCAGGCGATCTTCGTCAGTTCGCCCAGCGTTTCCAGCTCGGCGAATTGCGCGGCATCGTTGGCGTCGGCGATCGAGCCGGGGCGCAGGCCGTCGCCCAGCGAGAAGGAGACGTCATAGGCGCGGCAGATGTCGCAGATCTCCTCGAAGTGCTCGTAGAGAAAGCTCTCGCGGTGGTGATGGAGACACCACTTGGCCATGATCGAGCCGCCGCGCGAGACGATGCCGGTGACGCGGTGGACGGTCAGCGGGATGTAGTGCAGCCGCACGCCGGCATGAATGGTGAAATAGTCGACGCCCTGTTCGGCCTGCTCGATCAGCGTGTCGCGATAGACCTCCCAGGTCAGGTTCTCGGCAATGCCCTCGACCTTTTCCAGCGCCTGGTAGAGCGGCACGGTGCCGATGGGCAGTGGCGAGTTGCGGATGATCCATTCGCGGATGTTGTGGATGTTGCGGCCGGTGGAGAGGTCCATGACGGTATCGGCACCCCAGCGCGCTGCCCAGACCATCTTCTCGACCTCTTCCGCCATCGATGAGGTGACGGCGGAGTTGCCGATATTGGCGTTGATCTTCACCAGGAAGTTTCGGCCGATGATCATCGGCTCGGCTTCGGGGTGGTTGATGTTTGCGGGAATGATGGCGCGGCCGGCGGCCACTTCCTGGCGGACGAATTCAGGGGTGACGTGATCGGGAATATGCGCGCCGAAGCTCTCGCCCTCGCGGACCATGGCTTCGGCTTTGATCTTGCGGCCGAGGTTTTCGCGGATGGCGATGAACTCCATCTCCGGCGTGATGATGCCAGCGCGGGCATAGGCGAGCTGGGTCACAGCCTTGCCGTCCTTGGCGCGCAGTGGCTGGCGCTTGGCGGGGAATTCCGGCGTCAGGCGCTCGCCGCTGGCAAAGCCGTTATCTTCGGGGCGCACCTGCCGGCCGTCATAGGCCTCGACGTCGCCGCGGGCGAGAACCCAGTCGCGTCGCAGCGCGGGCAGACCCCGGTTGATGCTGATGTCGGCGCCTTCGACGGAGTAGATGCCGGACGAATCATAGACCGTGACCGGCGGCTCGCCGGACGTCGGGTGAACGCTGATTTCGCGCATGGGAACGCGGATATCGGGGTGGATCTCACCCGGGATATGGATCTTGCGGGAGGCCGGCAACGGGCCGGTGGTGACTGTGGGGGTAATGGTCTTTGCGGCGATAGTCATGGTTGAGGCTCCAAGTTTTCGATTGGAGACCCAGTCCTCAGCCGGAATGATGAAAAGTCGCCGGCACGGAGTCCACACGGGAATCCCGGCCTTCGAGCGCTTGCACCGTCCCTACGCCAGTATGAACTGGATCAGGTTCAACGGGTCACTGCGCGCGATAGCAGAATCTCAGCCCCTTGACGGGACACCCCTGGTGAATGCGCAAAGGGTATTGCGGCCTTGCGGTCTGCGTCAAGCAGAAACATTTGATAGGCGCGTGTGAGCAGCGACCCCACGATGCTGTTAGTCACCCTCAGCTTGCGAGGCCGAAGCCGCCAAAGGCAAAACGCTGCGACACTGAAATCTCATAGGAAACCGAGTTGCTCAGCAACTAGCCTGTATCCGCATTTGGCCCGATGCTGCCGTGGCGGCTTTCGGGCGCAAAGGGTCGACTGTCGCTGTCGGGGTTATATCGGTGATTACGTCCCGGCCGAACATCTTCTAGGCAGGACCGACCGCCAAGGCCGCGGCAAGGCGTGGATTGCGGCGCGGGTCGGCAATGGCCAAAACATCACAGCAACGCATTCCAGGCGCCGGAGAGAGCCCTGAGAGGAATTCCATCGGTTAAGGCTTGCGGCCGATCCATCATCGAGTCGTTTTCTAGCAACCATGATTGGAGAAGTCTGATGGACGTTTCAGAGTTCTACCGGAACGCAGAAGACATCGTGCTGGGAGTGTTCAACCAACAGGGCGGGTGGGCATCAATGGCGTTAGCACTCATGCCTGACGGAATATGGCAGATTGCCATTGGAGAGGGGATCGAAGATGATGATGTTCGAGCGGCCGCACGGCTTCGTCGAGTCCTGATAGAAAACAAAGCGCGAGCCTACGTGGTGGCCTACGCCACAATTAAGGCGTACCCCGAAACAGACCTAAACAATCGCCGTGTGCTGGGGCCTGTGATGAACATCGCAGGCGATAGAGACGAGATGCAGGCGTCCCCGGATCAGATGCTCTTCTTATTCATGTCGGACAATTTCGGCCGGGGCCACGTCCACACCTACTCGATCATAGGACGCGGGAAGAAGATTGGGCCACGACAAAGGTGGCTCGAAGAGGCGGACTCCCCGTTCCACCGGCTTCTGGCTCATGGCCGCAATTGATCCCAGGCGTCTTGTCACGCCAGCCAACGTAAATCCTGGCTCAGTCCTCCCGTATCGTCAGCTAACTTCAGTTCATTTAGCAGGGGGGTAGTCTTCAGCGCGCAACCGCTGCACCTTTGTGCAACACCCGCCATGGCGGCTCTTGGCGCTCTGCAGACGAGGCGCTCTCGTTTTAAATCGCAAGGTATTCAGAAAAGTTGCCGATCGCGGGCGCCGTACTCCGGTGATCACGCGGCGGCCGCGCCTGGGCTTTAACCACTCCTGCGGAGGCGCGTGCGACGTTAGAAAGACTTTTGCGCTCGATCCATTCGGCGCCACCGGATCGATGATCATTGACATGTTAGTGCGAAAAAGATCAGCAAATACGCACCTTGGTCTGTCATCGCACCACCGAGAAGACTTGGTTGTTGCCATGGGGATTTGGTAGTCGGGGCAGGGATTCGAACCCCGCGTCACAGCTCGAAGGCTGGAAGCAACCTCAGTCTTGCTGAGGGTAAGGAGAGCACCGCGCTCCGATTATGCTTACGCCCGACATACCCAAATAACTACAGATCTGTCGCTTTGTTCCCTGTCGTCAAACTACGAAATTTGCCGGTGCCCGATGGGCCTCTTCGCGCTTTGGCTGAAGCTATTCCGCAGCCTGACGAAGCTGGAAACCATCCAGCGGTTCGACAAGCGCAACGAGCTCGAAATCACTGATCATGTGATGTTGGTCGGAGCCGAGGACGGCCAAGGTCCAGAAGTCCGGATCCTCACCGAGGATCGTCGATACTTGCACGATCGTCGTTCGGCCATCGGTGTGCTTGTCGGACCGTGCCCAATAAAATGCGTCTGGAACCAAACTCTTCATTACGTCTACTCCCCACACAATGAGGCTACGATATCAGGAAATCGTAATATGGCCATCTCTCGTCTTCGCCACCCACAAGAGGATAAGGATGATACTGGAGGTTATTCCGCGGCGGCTTTGACCGCGGCGTTTGCCTGGTCTGCAAACTCGCCAAGAGCAGCCTTTGGTCCTTGATAGTCGATCCCCTGAACCACGCTGACCGTCGTGTTCTCGACCTCGATGCCGTGGGCGATGAAAGCGCCGCGGCCTTCATCACCGCCTCGGACGACCACGAGCTGCCCCGGGAAGGTTTGTACGTCGGATGCGAGCCCTACCTGTTTCGCCGTCTTCTCGATTGCGCTCCCGCAGTCTTCGATGCTCAACTTTGCCTTCGGAGTGCGCTCCACATGATAGGCCAGATTGAAATTGCCATCTTGCGCTAAACCAGGAACCGTAAAACCAAACACGCTCGCTGCGGTGAGCAGCAGGGCAGAATACTTCATAGAAACGTCTCCGCTGAAAGGCTGTATGCGGGTAGGGAAGTGGCGCTTGGTCAGCGAAAGGGAAGGGCTGGATGTGCGTTTCAAGACGATCGGCAGATCGACTGAGGCGCATGCGGACCGGCTGATCAAAGCGTCAACTTCAGTTGGTCCGTCTGATTGACATCTGCCTGCTCGAGCGAAGATAGGGTCACGCCCAGCAAGCGCACGCCCTTTGGCGGCGGGAAGACGGGCTGGAGCAGTGAGCTGATGGCCGCCTCGATCTCGCCGGCCGACAGAAAAGATCGCTCGCCAGTTCTGGCCCGCGTGATCTGCGTGAAGTCAGCGTATTTTACCTTGAGGGTGACGGTCTTCGCCCTGATGGCATTGGCTTCGCAATAGCGCCAGACCTTGGCGATCAGCGGCCGCATACCTTCTAGCGCCGGATCATAGCTATGGATGTCCTGCGCGAAGGTATCTTCGGCGCCGACGGATTTGCGGACCCTGTCCGGCTTTACGCGGCGCTCATCGATACCGCGTGCAATGCCATGGAAGTAGGGGCCGGCTTTTCCAAAATGCTGCGTCAGAAATTGCAGCGACTGGGCCTTGAGGTCGGCGCCGGTCTGAATTCCAAGCCGATGCATCTTCTCCGCGGTAGCCGGCCCGACGCCATGGAATTTCTTCACCGCCAGCCCCTCGACAAAGGCAGGGCCGTTCTTCGGCGTGATGACAGCCTGGCCGTTCGGCTTGTTCAGGTCAGAGGCCATCTTGGCGAGGAATTTGTTGTATGAGATGCCGGCTGACGCATTCAGTCCTGTGACCGCCTTGATCTTGGCGCGGATCTCCAGTGCGATCGCGGTGGCGATCGGCATATCTTTCAGGTTCTCGGTGACATCGAGATAGGCCTCGTCGAGCGACAGCGGTTCGATCAACGGCGTGTACTCGGCAAAGATCTCACGGATCTGCTGCGAGACTGCACGGTAGACCTCGAAGCGCGGCGTCACAAAAATCAGATCTGGGCATTTGCGAGCGGCCGTGACCGAAGGCATCGCCGAGTGAACACCGAATTTTCGGGCTTCATAGCTGGCAGCCGCAACCACACCACGCGCGGCAGCGCCGCCGACCGCCAGTGGCTTGCCGCGCAGTTCTGGATTATCGCGTTGTTCAACCGATGCATAGAAGGCGTCCATGTCGACATGGATAATCTTTCTGATGGTCGCAGAGGCCATGATATCCATCGGTACTATCTCAGGCGGGACCGCCGCCGTTCGAGCCGTGCTTTCTACCCAATCCAATGAGTTCAGCCCAAAACTCCGCCTCGGCGTCTTCAAACTCCTGGTCCAACTCTGGGTATGGGCGCGTGTCATCGGGCAATTCCACCCAGGCGGTATCGACGGCAAGCGCCGATCCGCTCTGTAAGGTAACTGCGGTGGAGTCCGGCCGGTCGCATGGCTCGTAAGGGTATTCGCCGAACCTCGTCAGCGGATCCGCGGCGCCGGGCGAGAAATAATAGATCGGCTGCTCGTCGCGGCTTCGGTAAAAAGCGGCGACGTTCCAGTCGAAGCTGTCGTAATGCGGCAAAAACAGCTTCAGAAAATGATCCTCGACCACCAGGCGAAATTTAGGTTCCGGCATCGACGATATTGCGGGGTCGAGTTTGAGCCAGCTCATGTCCATATCCTTTCCTATCAGAAGGAACAAAATAAGAACATTTGACCTGAGAGTCAAATCTCAAACCGTTGGAGGCGTCACAGGTCCAGCGTGATTGATCATCTCGCCGGAAGTCGCCGGTTGGCTCTCGAACGGTGAGCGGAGCGCTTCGATCAAGCAATCAAGAAAGGGTTTTTCGTGCTTGGCGTGAACAAGTTCGACCGCGATCGTGATCGCATGGCGACCCTGCGAGCTATCGATGTCGCAGTGGTTCAAATGGCACCACTCGCGCACAGCGGATGTGACTGTTTCGATCTCATCGTCGGAAAGGGAGATAAGGGACATCAACATGCACGTGCTCCTCCGTTCGATCGGCAAGAGCAAGTATGAACTCCCAAGCGGCGCCTACCAGTTATCCCTGACGCCGATAATCAGTAGTGTACTCTCATTTCCGGGGATGGATAGCCCAGTAGTCGACTCGGACCGCTCGAGCTCGATTCACGATTGCTGCGGTCACAAAAGCATCGCCTGCTGCAGCGGTTCGCCGTCTTTTGCGACGATCGATGAGCCATACGGCTCGCGAGACGATATGATCAGCGCGTCTTCGGGTAGCGGCCGCGCCAGGTGCATCGCCTCGTCCCATGGCGCCCGCATCCAGACATCAGTTTCCTCCGGCGTGAGCAGGAGCACAGGCATCGCCTTTTTATGGATCGGCTTCACCAACTCATTCGCGTCGGTGGTGAGAAAGCCATAGAGATCATCTGTCGTCAGCCCATCCTTCACCTTCCTGACGCTCTTCCAGTGCGGCACGTGGATCCCTGCGAAAAACATCAGCGACTTTTCCTCATCGCGGGCAAACCAGGCGTTTGGCACGTTGCCACCATCTTCCTGACTGGAAGGATCCGGCTCCGCGAAACTGGTGACCGGCACGAGGCATCGATGCTCGACACCGAACAAGCGCTTCCAGTGTGGCAGGTTGAGCTTGCGCACATTGGTGACGCCGCGGTCTGGCTCCATGCGGATGAGCTCATCCATGTCGACGGCCTGACCCTTGGCCTTAAGTTTTGCGGCGCGGGTCTCCGCTGCCTGTTTCTGAACGAAGATCGGGGAGGGGAGCCCCCAGCGTGCGTGGACGAGTTGCTTTTTCCCGTCGGCGGTGTTGCGGACGATCGGGCCCATCTGATTGGGATTCATCTGATAGGCCGGCATGATGTTGATCAGGCTTTCGACGTCCTGAGCCCATTTGCTGACCCAGTCCTTATCTTCCATGCGGTATAAGTTGCACATTCGATACCCATCCCTCCCGATAGAACCGGACCTAACTTAGCGCATGTCGCGCCGTTCGCTAGTCGAGTGAAACTCCCGGGCGGGCGGCAGAATCCTGTAAATCTCAAAAGTTGTCGTTCTGCGACCGATATCGGGATCGACTGGCTTTGCGTAGCTATGCCACCGCGTTGATGAACCCCTCAAGTTCGGCAATACTGCGCATGATGATTTCGAATTCCGGAATGTCCCCGAAGATCATTGCCGACATGCGCTCATAGTCGCGTGTGAGTTTCTCGCGCATATCCAAGGTAGGCTGAAGCCGATAGCTGCCCGGCACGGCTCGATCGTATCGATGATCTGGCGTGCGAAACATGAGCTCCTTGTGCACTCGGCAGGCCTCCGCTAGCTCCCTCATCGAGGCCGTTGCCTTGCCATAAGCGCTGTTCGTCCAAATCTGATGGACATCGTAATAATGGCGCGAGTATCGATTGAGATCGGGCACTGGCTTTCCCGCGACCTGTTCACCGGCCCGCTTCTCGGTCATTTCAGTCATCGCGTGGAGGATGAGAACTTTTTCCCAGAAGGTTCGCTCTGGTTTCACGGTTGTCACTCCGTTGACCCGTAGGTCTTCTGCAGTGTTCAGTTCGGACGCGATGTATGGGATAATTGTGCGTGCTTCGACCGGGACCGGATCCGGGCGAGCTCCACCCTCAATCCGGACAGCAGGTTGAACGTAGTCAGCATCGGTCCCAAATACGCTCTTGTAGGTCACGACAAGAATATCCAGCGCGTCGCGCTTTCGATAGGGATCGTAACCATATTTGACGGCAAAGTGGCCTACTTCGCCAATCTGTGACTCCGTCTTTGCGATCTTCGCGAGGAGTTGTTCCCTCAAAGGGCCGGAGATGTAGGTGCGCGCCGCCTCATCGACCTTCTCAGCGAGCATTTTTGCTGCTTGTTGACGGAGCCCTGTTCGGCAATTTCTTGTTCAAGGGGAGCGTCGATATCGGTTTTGTACACACCGATATCGATATCTTCGGAGAACCTTTTGATGACGTCGTAGGCCTTGCTCAGGCTTGTCCCGCTCTTGAAGTAGAGGTTGACCGGGTCGCCGTTTCGTTGATTGAAAAGGAAATCCAGGATCCAGCAAACATAGATGTCCTTTTCAACATTCTCCGCGCGCGTTCGGAGACTTGCAGCTGCTGCCTCATACAACGCGCGGCGTTCAGCAGGGCTTGACCGGAGAACTTCAACGAATGTGGTCTGCATCGGCCGCCTCTTCTCGCTTACCTGCGTTCCCCACCGGTGCCAATCCCTCGGCGATTTCTTGAGCGGCCGGATACATCCATGCCGGCAAAGCCGAAAGGTTCATCCTTAGGTCGTCTGCAATGACCTGTCGGTTCGGACTATTCCTCAGCTTCTGGACGATCCCAGCTATGGCGGGTTCCAGGTTGCTTCGGTCGTCGCGCAGCCACGCCAGCGCCTGGACAATTCGCATGGCCGGCTTTCCGGCCCAGAATGCGGCTTTGGCCGAGGCTCTCTTGAAGTCGAGCTTGTAGATGACCGGGGCGCTCACTTTATGATCACCAGTCGTCGCATCGATCTCGATCGTCCTGGGGTATGTGTCCGCATGGATTGTTGATCGCGCGGGAGCCGCGGTAGTGAGCCCGAGATCATTGGCGGCGGTCATGCCATCCACGAGGATCCGGAGTTTGTCCCGGCGGGCAACCGCATCGATGAAGGATGCGCGTGGCGGAAACACCAGCTTTCCAGTTAGCTTGCTGACGGTGGGTTTGTCATAGAGGCCGCGGTAAGGCCGGCGAATATCGCCGCGATTTGTCAGCCGCTGCAGGGCCTTCTCAACGGCGTTTGGGCTGGCAATATCCAAAAAATCCCCCCGTGACCACACACCCGACGGAGCGCCAGCGGTGATTCTGGCATGAACTTTCTCAACTGTGTCTGAGGTTGGGTCGGGCATCGGCTCCTGTCCAAAGATTATATACAAATTCTGGTCAGTGGCAATCTGACCAAAATTTAGGTACAAATTCTGGTCAGTACTCGGGTATCCATACCATATGGATTCTGCTCAATCTCTAACGCGCTTATCAGTTGGAAGCCTGAAGCAAACTCCAGCCCCTCGCAGTCCTTCTGAAATAAACTCAATACCGGCATCCTCTAACGCTCCCTTCAGTGCTCGGAGGATCGGTATCGTGAGGGGTGGTCGCTCGTTGTGGACCTCGGCGCGGCTTACAGTCGCGACGCCAACGGACGCAGCTGCCGCAAGATCTCTCGCACTCCATTGGAGAAGTGCACGCGCAGCCCTAATTTGAGCCCCTGTGATTTCGTTGATATCTTTTGAGTTCAAGTTGATCAATCTCAATTTTGATGGTAGAATTGCTTCCTATAACATTTGAACGGCTGCAGAGTATTGCGAGTACTTCTGCAGCCTAACCGCAATCAAGCTGTATGGAGCTCGGATCATGGCTGATTCTGAGGATAGCAGAAGTTTGTCTGCAATCACTCGCCGAAAATTGCCCCAGTCACTTGCCGCCTTTGCACAAAAAACTGGAGTCTCGCGTCGAGGCGGAATTCCTCTCCGTCGAGGATGGGGCAAATGACCCGTTCGGAGAAAACACCTGATACAACGCGCCGAGGCTTCCTGTCGGTTGCTGCGGCATCGATCACCGAGGCAGCCGGAGCGGGCTTGGCCCTACAGGGAGGGGAGAGCGTAGGGGACCCGGACCTTGTGGTGTCGCTGTGGAGGGACTGGCTGACGGCTCACAGAATGGCCAGTGACGCCTGTCGCCGGCAGCAGAAACTTGAAACAGATATGCTGCGAGAACTTGGCAGCGTCCCGCGGGTGGAGATCGTTTTCCCCGAGGACGACGGATTCATCTGGGCGTACACCATAGACGAGATCCGCCGCCTGCTGCCAAACCCCGAACAAGGCGATACGCGATGGGCGGCCATAGCGGAATTGTCGGCACGGCAAGCTGACTGGGACGCAGTCGATATTCACATCGGATATTCCGAAGCCAAGAAGGCGGAAGCGGAAACCGCTGATATTGAGGATGGATTATCGGAAGCTCTGTGGAGCACCTTGCCTCGATCGTTCGCCGGTCTCGCAGCGAAACTGCATTGCGTGCTGGAGATGGAAGACCCAGGTTCGGGCTTGCAGGAAGCGCCGTGGCCGCAACTGCGCGCTATTCTTGCCGATCTTGTGCGGATTGCAGCGCTGGGCGATTGATCGTTGCGCCGTCCGGCCATCAAAGCCTCGGAACTCAATCTCCGAGTCAAGGTTGACCGCAAATTGCATTATCAGCGTCGACCGGCTCCACCGATGCGCAGAATAGGGGGCATATTGTCCGCAACTATGCGGAGAAACAGAGTCGTTATTTCCGCAAGGGCGAGAAGACATCAGATCGTCTATCCAAGACGATCTGGATTCATCGGCCCATCGCGAGATCCTTTGTGGAACCAACTCACTCACTTGCTCTCCGAACGTCGTCCGACAGAGGAGGGTCGTGCAGTGGTCAATAATCGCGCCGCTCTAGTCGAGGCGAAAGACTTCGGCATTGTCCTGGCGCTCCCGCAGCCTCTTGTAGGACGGATGGCGAAGCTTCCCGTCGGCGGTCCGGGCT
This sequence comes from Rhizobium sp. 16-449-1b, assembly GCF_017741935.1. Lineage (GTDB taxonomy): Bacteria > Pseudomonadota > Alphaproteobacteria > Rhizobiales > Rhizobiaceae > Rhizobium. The sequence continues at coordinate 105,647 of NZ_JAGHMH010000029.1, forward strand.
CGATCTGCGTGTCTGCTTCCGGCTCTGCTGGCAGACGCTGCCCGTGCAAAACTGGACGAGTCTAGATCTAATCGCTATTCCAAGGCCAGCAGGTCCGCCACGCACGCGGTCGATCATCCAATAATCGCAAAGAGGCTTCGGCTTGAAGAGAGTACAACGGACGTTCACGGTCGAGTACAAGTCAGGTCGCCGCAAACTCGGGACGCAGCCCAGCTCGATCTGGGGCAACATGGATCTCAAGTCTGTCGCGCGAGCCGTTGAAAACGAGGGAGTTCTCCCGCCCAATCCACTTGCTGACGCCTCCGAACGAGATGCTCATGTGCTGCCTGGCTCTCTGAGGGACTTGACCTGTCCTGTGAAAGAGACAGAAATTCCGACGAATTGCCAGGCGATCCCTGCGGCAATCGGAACGGAGCCAGTTACCTACATTGTGGCGCCTGCTGTTGTGGAAGTCGCACCTTCATCGCCTGAGCAGGGTATTCCTAATACGGTACGTCATGAGGCTAAGCTCGACGGTGCGACAAACGATCCCATCGGCACCAACAGTGCCCGACGCTTGAAAAAGCGAAGTGGCGGCACAAAACCGATTGCAGGCGACGACATCCGCCTGCGCAAGACTGCAAAACGGGCGCCAAGGAATTTGCGAGCGGCAAAGGTCGAGCTGACTTCAACCAGTGACGACCGGGCAGAACTTGCGGAGCTAGAGACCGAGAACAGCAGATTGCGTGCACTGCTGGCGGAAAAGCTTCGTGCGGAGAATGCCATCCTGCGCACGATGCTGCAGTTTGCAGCGTTTGGCCTGCCCTCTAGTGGGATGAGCGAACAGAAAGCCTAGTCCGAGGCATCTTTGTGTTTTAGGCGAATGCCCACGCCGGCCCGATTGTCCTCAGCAATGAACTCGATCCCGTTAGCTTCCAGCACGCTTTGAATGGCCAACAGTGTACTTGGGCGCAGCTTATCGCCCCTCTCTAGGCGGGTGACAGTTTGCGTTGAAACGCTGGCTGCACTCGATAGTTCGAGCACGCCCCAACCAAGCGCTACCCGCGCCAGCTTGCATTGAATACCCTTCATATCACCATGCCATGGTGATTTAGATTGCGCATTGCGAACTTGCCCTGTAGTCTTTCCTGACTGAAAAACGGCCGCAGACGGTGTTCGTACCACCCTCCGCAGCCTAACCACAATGAAGCTGTTTGGAGCTCGGATCATGGCTGATTCTGAGAATAGCAGAAGTTTGCCTTCAATCACCCGTCGAATATTATGGTGCTCACTCGCCGCTCGTCTGGTGATCAAAATCCCTTTGGTGCGATGGGCCAGGTGTTCTCTTAATCGTGGGGGGCGCAGATGACCCGATCCGAGAACGCGCCCGATGCAATGCGCCGAAGCTTCCTGACAGGTGCCGCTGCATGGATCACTGGGACGGCGCGGGCTGGCGGAGCCGCACGGGAAGGGGATGCCGTCTGTGACGCTGATCCGGTTGTGTCACTGTGGCGCGGCTGGCTGGTGGCTCACTGGTCGTTTGGCGAAGCCTGTCGTCGGCAGCAGACGCTCGAAACAGAAATGCTTCGTGGAACTCGGCAGCTTCCCGCGAGTTCAGATCGTTTTCTCCGGGGATGAGGGTTTTATCTGGGCTTACACCGCGGAGGAGATCAAACGCCTTCTACCGAGCTCTGAAAATGAGGGCGAGCGACGGTTGGCATTGGCTGAACTAGCGAAACAGCGCCTCGATTGGAACGCGGTCGATATTCGGGTGGGATATTCCAAAGCCAAGGAGACGGAAGCGGAAAACGCCGACCTAGAGGATAAGCTATTCGAAGCATTATGGAGAACTGCACCCCAGTCGTTCGTCGGCATTGCAGCAAAGCTGCATTGCGTGTTGGAGACGGAGGATCCAGGCTCGGATTTGCAAGACGCGCCGTGGCCGCAGTTGCGCACTATTCTGGCTGAACTTGTGCGGATTGCGGCACCAGACAATTGATCGTCGCGGCTTTCTTTAGCCGGCGCGGAAGATTTTGGCATGATTCCATCTGCCTGCCTCGCAATCTCTATGGGATGCATGTAGACTTTGCCGTCTTGGCAGGAACTCGCTGTCTGCAATCATGGTCGTTCGAGATTGCATGACACCCGCGGCGTCAGTCGGGTCGGCCTGCAATGCAGCTGGTGTAGTGTCTCCTTGTTTTTTCGGTTCTCAAGACTGCGACTGAGCGTCCGAAGCACCTATAACCAGTTCGTAGGCAGTGCTGCGGCCGCCAGCTTCCCCTTTGCGAAGGATGCCTTTAGCCAAAAGGTCTGCGATGTCACGCGACGCCGTGTCCTGGGATGCGTTCGTCAATTTCGCCCATTTGGTCGATGTGAGCTTCCCCTCGAAATTCCCCTCCAGCAACCGATTGAGAACCTTGGCCTGTCGCGGATTGAGGTCGCGGGCGACATGGCTCTGCCAGAACTCATTCTTCAGCATGACATTGTCGAGGGTCAGCAAGGCGGCGCCCACCGCACTGCTTAGACGATCGAGAAACCATTGAATCCATTTCGTGATATCGAGCTCCTCGTGGGCTGTTACGGATTGTAGGGCCTCGTAGTACCCGGCACGCGATTTCTCGATCGCTGCGGACATGGAATAGAGCCGTTGAGCGCCCCCGCCATCGCGCGCAAGGACCATGTCGGCGATCGCACGGGTTATGCGGCCATTGCCGTCGCCGAACGGATGGATGGCGACGAACCACAGATGAGCGATAGCGGCTTTGAGAAGAGGATCCATCTGCTGTGATCCATTGAACCAATCGAGGAAGGCCTTCATCTCAGTCTCCAGGCGATCGGCCGGCGGTGCCACATAGTGCACCTTCTCGTGCCCAAAAGCTCCGGACACGATTTCCATGCGGCCTCCGGAATCGTCACGCCAGTCGCCTACCCGAAGTCGATGTCCCCATTCGTTGCGACCGGTCGGAAAGAGGGCGGCATGCCACTGAAAAAGACGTTCCTCTGTTAAAGGTTTGAAACAGTCAATTGTAGCATCGAGCGTTATGTGAACGATCCCCTCAATCGAGCGGCTTGGCGTGACAAAGCCGTCGATATCAATACCAAGTCGTCTTGCCAAAGAGGACCTGACTTGTTGCTCATCCAGCTGTTCCCCCTCGATCGCCGACGATTTTACGACGTCGTCCGTCAGGGCCCGCAGGAACGTTGCATCACGGGTTCGAAAGCCAAGGCTCTCTACGCGGCCGATAAGGCGGCCCTGGTCAAGGCGCACGTTCGCGAGAGACCTCGTAAACTGGTCTGATTGCCATTCAAAAGCTGGCCAATTTGGAGACTGCCAAATGTATGTCATGCTCTATGATTGGGACTTGATGCGGAGAATAGCAAGCTTATTCTCCGCAAATATGCGGAGTAAATTCATATTATCTCCGCATGACTTCAAGACGGAGCCATATCGAGAGGTTGACGCTCGTACGTTCATAACCGCGAGTGTTTGTCGCCGATCTTTTTCCACTTGCGACCACAGCGACCTGATCGCCGCGCCGCGTTTTCTAGTAGAAGCGGAAAACTTAAGCGTCATGCCGTTGTTCCCAGGCCCCCTGAATGATGCGTGGCGGGGTTTGACGTCGGCCATGCTTGGAGCGGGAAAGTTTAATCACCCTGTGACGATCTCAGCTTTATCCCCCTTATCCAAGCGGATTGTGATTTGCACGGGCGACAGCGGAAAAAATTCTCAACGCGGCTACCTGTCTGATTCCGATAGCTATTCATTGAATTTCCAATCCTCAGGATAATATTCCCATCAGCTGGGTTGCTTGACTCTTTGTTGCGACAGGAACAGAAACAGAACATCCGCATTTTGTCCAGCATGATGCTGGTCTACAATAATCCGCCACACGACTTGAAGGGAGCCGTGAACGATGACTGCTGCCCGAGCCCAAGGGATATCGGATGTGATCTCCGATCTGCGTGAGCGGATCGCGACGATGGAAGGTGTATCGGCCAGAAAGGCAGGCTGTCTTGCCTTCGGCGTTCCTGAGATCGATGCGATCCTGCCCGGCGGTGGCCTGGCATACGGCGCATTGCATGAGTTCGCCGGTGGCGGGGCAGGGACTGTCGATGGCGCCGCCGCAGCATTGTGTGCCGCCGGCATTGCCGCGCGAACCAAGGGCCCGATCGTTTGGTGCCTGACCCGGCCCGACCTGTTCTTCCCCGCCTTGGCACAGGTTGGTCTTCATCCCGATCGGGTGATCTTCGTCGAGTCCGACAGAGACGAAGATGTGCTGGCGAACATGGAGGAGGGCTTGGCCTTCGGTGGCCTCGGCGCCGTGGTCGGCGAGCTCGTCCGATTGCCGATGGTCAGCTCCAGGCGGCTGCAGCTTGCCGCGGAACGCACGGGCACGATGGCGCTCGCGGTGCGGCGATGGCGACGGCAGACGGAGGCAAACGACTTCGGCCAGCCGACGGCCTCAACGACGCGGTGGCGTGTCAGCGTCATGCCGTCCGAGGACCTTCCGGTGCCTGGTGTTGGTCGGGCGCAGTGGTTTTTGGAATTGATGCGCGTGAAAGCGGGTGAATGTGCTGAGTTTCTCGTAAGGGCATGTGATGACAAGGGTCGTATCGATCTATCTCCCGGATCTGCCGACCGATCGGATCAGACGCGACGATCCGTCCATTCCGGCTGAGCAGGCAATCGCGGTGATCGCCAGGAGCGGCTCGAAACGTTGGGTATCGGCCGTGGATGCGGCTGCGCGAAAAGCGGGATTGCGTGTTGGCATGCCGGCGGCCAAGGCCCAGGCACTGTTTCGCGGATTGATGCTTGTCGATGCCGAGCCTGATGTCGATGCGGCGGCACTGGAACGGATAACGCTATGGGCGCTCACCCAATACTCCCCGATCGTTGCCGTCGACGGCACCGATGGCATCGTGCTCGATACGGAAGGCGCCGATCATCTGCAGGGTGGTGAACTGCCCATGGTCACGAAGATCTCCAACCAGTTCCTGGCGCGCAAGCTGACAGCGCGCGTTGCGATCGCCGACACCTGGGGTGCGGCGCATGCCTGTGCGCGGGCCATCAGCCGCGAGACTGTCATCGTACCTGTTGGCAAGACAGTTGCTGCCGTCGAAAAGCTGCCGATCACGCTCTTGCGCCTGCCGGAGAAGATCGTCGGAGATCTCCGCACGCTCGGCTTCCAGACAGTCGGCGAATTGGCCAATACGCCACGCGCGCCGCTGACGCTGCGTTTCGGACCGGAAATCGCCCGGCGCCTCGACCAGATGTTCGGCCGCGTCGCAGAGCCGATCGATCCGATCCGAACGCCAGAGCTGATCGAGGTCACAAGAGCCTTCGCAGAGCCAATCGGAGCTGCCGAGACCATCGACAAATATGTCGGCCGCCTGGTCGTACAGCTGATTGGCGAGCTGCAGAAGCACGGTCTTGGCGTGCGCCGCGCCGACCTGATCGTCGAGAAGGTCGACGGCAGCAGGCAGGCGATCCGCGCCGGAACGGCCAAGCCCGCCCGTGATGTCGCCTGGCTCACCAAGCTGTTTCGTGACCGGACGGAAAAGATCGAGCCTGGCTTCGGGATCGAGAAATTGACGCTGGTTGCCGTCATGGCTGAACCGCTTGAGGACATGCAAAGGGTCTCGTCCCTGGTTGAGGACGAGGTGAGGGATGTCACTCCTCTCATCGACATATACGGCAATCGCGGACAACGGGTCTATCGTGTGGCGCCGGTTGCCTCCGATGTCCCCGAACGCTCCGTTCAACGCATTGCCGCCGCATCAGGTCCGCTCGAAGTTGCATGGGTCGGTCACTGGCGCCGGCCAGTCCGCCTTCTGCCGCGACCAGAGCTGATCACGGCAATCGCCCTCATGCCGGATCACCCGCCGGCCTCGATTGTCTGGCGCGGCCGGCGGCGAAAGGTCAAGCGTGCCGACGGTCCGGAGCGCATCTTCGGCGAGTGGTGGCAGCGCGATGCAGAGATGGAGGCGGTCAGGGACTACTTCGTCATCGAGGATGAAGCCGGCGAACGGCTCTGGGTGTTTCGAGCAGGTGATGGTGTCGACCCCGAGACCGGTGACCATCGCTGGTTCATGCACGGGATATTCGCATGAGCTATGCCGAGCTCCAGGTCACTACGCATTTCTCGTTTCTACGCGGCGCGTCGTCTGCCAACGAGCTCTTCACCCAGGCAAAAGAGCTTGGGATCGAGGCGATCGGTGTGGTCGATCGCAACAGCCTTGCCGGTATCGTTCGTGCGCTCGAAGCATCTCGCGCCACCGGCCTGCGACTGGTGGTCGGCTGCCGGCTGGATCTTGCCGATGGCATGTCGGTGCTGGTCTATCCGACCGATCGCGCCGCCTATTCCCGGCTGACGCGGCTGATCACGCTTGGAAAGGGTCGTGGCGGCAAGAACAATTGTATTCTTCATTGGGACGACGTCGTCACATATTGCGATGGGATGATCGGCATTCTGGTGCCTGATCTCGCTGACGGGACCTGCGCCCTGCAGCTGCGCAAGCTGGCCGAGACCTTTGGCGATCGTGCCTATGTGTCGCTCTGTCTGCGCCGGCGGCCGAACGACCAGCTGCGCCTGCATGAGATCTCCAACATGGCCGTGCGGTTCAAGGTCAAAACCGTGGTCACCAATGACGTGCTCTTTCATGAACCGGGCCGGCGGCAGCTGCAGGATATCGTCACCTGCATCCGTCATAAGACAACGATCGATGACGTCGGCTTCGAGCGCGAGCGCCACGCCGATCGCTATCTGAAACCACCGGAGGAAATGCAGCGGCTGTTTCCGCGTTGCCGGCAAGCGCTGGCGCGGACGATGGAGATCGTGCGGCGTTGCACGTTTTCGCTGGAGGAGCTGACCTATCAGTATCCGGAGGAAGCGATCGTGCCGGGCAAGGATGCCCAGTCTTCGCTCGAGCACTATGTCTGGGAATGCGTGCCCGATCGTTACCCGGAAGGCCTGCCGCCGGATGTCCTGAAGATCGTGCGCCACGAGCTCGACCTCATCCGCACCATGAAATATGCGCCCTACTTCCTGACCGTCTTCTCGATCGTCCGTTACGCCCGCAGTCAGGGGATCTTGTGCCAGGGCCGCGGTTCGGCCGCCAACAGCGCGGTCTGCTATATTCTCGGCATCACCAGCATCGATCCTTCGACCAACGACCTGCTGTTCGAGCGTTTCGTTAGCCAGGAGCGCGACGAGCCGCCTGACATCGATGTGGATTTCGAGCACGAGCGCCGTGAAGAGGTCATTCAATGGATCTACCGGACCTACGGTCGGGAGAAGGCGGCACTTTGTGCCACCGTCACGCGCTATCGCGCCCGCGGCGCCATCCGCGATGTCGGCAAGGCGCTCGGACTGCCTGAAGACGTGATCAAGGCGCTCTCTTCGGGCATGTGGTCCTGGTCGGAAGAGGTCTGCGATCGCAATGTCCGCGAACTCAATCTCAATCCCGAGGATCGGCGTCTCGCCCTGACCCTGAAACTGGCACAGCAGTTGATGGGCGCCCCTCGCCATCTAGGGCAGCACCCCGGCGGTTTCGTGCTGACCCATGACCGGCTTGACGACCTGGTGCCAATCGAGCCGGCGACGATGAAGGACCGACAGATCATCGAGTGGGACAAGGACGATGTCGAGGCGCTGAAGTTCATGAAGGTCGATGTGTTGGCGCTCGGCATGCTCACCTGCATGGCCAAGGCCTTCGAGCTCATTCGCGAGCACAAGGATCAGGATATTGATCTCGCAACGATCCCTCAGGAGGATCCTGCGACCTATGCGATGATCCGCAGGGCAGACACGCTCGGGACGTTTCAGATCGAAAGCCGTGCCCAGATGGCAATGCTGCCTCGACTGAAGCCGCGGACCTTCTATGATCTTGTCGTGCAGGTCGCGATCGTTCGCCCCGGGCCGATCCAGGGTGACATGGTCCATCCCTATCTGCGTCGACGCGAGGGCAAGGAGGCAGTCGAGTATCCGACGCCTGAGCTTGAAGCGGTTCTTGGCAAGACGCTTGGTGTGCCGTTGTTCCAAGAGTCTGCGATGCGGGTCGCCATGGTCTGCGCCGGGTTCACCGGCGGCGAGGCAGACCAGCTGCGCAAATCCATGGCAACCTTCAAGTTTACCGGCGGCGTGTCGCGGTTCAAGGACAAGCTGGTGTCCGGCATGGTGAAGAATGGCTACACGCCTGAGTTCGCCGAGAAGACATTCTCGCAGCTGGAGGGCTTCGGATCCTACGGCTTTCCGGAAAGCCACGCGGCATCCTTCGCCCTGATTGCCTATGCCTCGAACTATATCAAACGTCATTTCCCCGAGGCGTTCTGCGCGGCGCTGATCAACAGTCAGCCAATGGGATTTTACGCACCGGCCCAGATCGCCGGCGACGCGCGAGCCCATGGCGTCGAGGTGCGTCCCGTCTGCATCAACCGGTCCCGGTGGGACTGCACGTTGGAGAGGATAGGTAACGGCGATCGGCATGCCGTCCGGCTGGGTTTCCGGCGGGTCAAGGGCTTGCCGGTCGCCGATGCGGCTCGGATCGTCGCCGGTCGCATGAACCGCGACTTCCAGTCGGTCGACGACACCTGGCGCCGGTCCGGTGTGCCCGCTGAAGCCCTCGTTCAGCTCGCCCAGGCCGATGCCTTCCTGCCCTCGTTAAAGCTCGAGCGCCGTGATGCGCTCTGGGCGGTCAAGGCATTGCGCGACGAACCCCTGCCGCTGTTTGCCGCGGCCACTGAGCGCGAGATGCAAACCATCGCCGAACAGCAGGAGCCGGACGTGGAGCTGCGGCAGATGACCGATGGCCACAACGTTATCCAGGACTACAGCCATACCGGCCTGACACTACGCCAGCATCCAATTGCCTTCCTGCGCAAGGATCTGCAGCAGCGCAACATCATCACCTGCAGCGAGGCGATGAATGCGCGCGATGGACGATGGGTCTATACGGCTGGCCTCGTCCTCGTGCGCCAGAAACCGGGGTCAGCCAAGGGCGTGATGTTCATCACCATCGAGGACGAGACCGGGCCGGCCAATATTGTCGTCTGGCCGACGCTGTTTGAGAAACGTCGGCGCGTCGTGCTTGGATCCTCGATGATGGCGATCAATGGGCGGATTCAGCGGGAAGGGGAGGTGGTGCACCTGGTGGCGCAGCAGCTGTTCGATCTATCGGGCGATCTTTCGGGGCTCGCCGATCGCGATACCGAGTTCAGGCTGCCGACGGGAAGGGGCGACGAGTTTGCCCATGGGGGTGGTCCTGATCCACGCGATGTGCCGAAGCCTGTCGTTCAGGCGCGGGATATGTTTGTGCGCGATTTGCATATCGACACGCTGAAGGTGAAGGCACGAAATTTTCAATAATTGTTCGATTTCCCAACCGAGGTACGGCGTTCCCCAGGCCATGCTGTCAGCGCGACGTCGATCAGCCGCTTCAGCCGTACATTGCAGGCGCCGTCACAGGCCTGGGCGGACATACCCTGGATGATCGCACCATAAAAACGCGCGAGCGTATCGGTGTCGGTTTGCACCGGCAACTCGCCGTCTTCGACGGCACGGTCGAAGCGGGTTTTAAGGGTCTGCATTGACGCTTCTCGTAAGGCCGCCGTCATCTGCGCGACGGAAGCATTTTCTTCCGCATGCTGCAGAACCGCCGTCGAGACCATGCAACCTCGCGGCTTGTCCGGCTGTGTGTCGCCGTCAGCGATGTCGGAAAGGTAGAGCGAGAGGGCTTCGTAGACTGGAAGACTGGATTGCAGGATTTCCGAGCGACGGCTGTTCTCACGAGCAATACTGAAGTCGAGCGCCTGACGATAAAGTTCCTCCTTTGAGCCGAAGGTAGAATAAAGCGTCGGCGGATTGATCCCCATGGCCTTGGTGAGGTCTGCGGTGGAGGTTCCTTCGTAACCGCGTTCCCAGAACAGGCGCGCCGCGATGTCGAGACCGACGTCGCGATCGAGCGCGCGAGGTCTCCCTCGCTTGCGGATCAATTTCTCCATTTTAATAGCGATCCCTATTAAATTATTGACAGTCGTGTTTCGACTCTTATGATAGCGGTCACTATTTAATTAATCAACGGAGTGATCCATGTCCCACAGACTAGCAGACAAGATAGCCCTCATCACCGGAAGTTCGCGCGGTATCGGCCGTGCCGCCGCTCTTGCGTTTGCAAGGGAAGGCGCTGCACTGATTGGCGTGCATTACACCGCTAACAAGGATGCGGCCAATGCCACCGTGCGCGACATCGAGGCGCTCGGAACGAAAGCCGTGGCTGTGAGGGCGGATCTCAGACACGGCAAGGACGCGGCCGAAAGCCTTTGGGCTCAGTTTAGCGAAGCTGTGCGCAGCGAGAGCGGCTCCGCGGTCCTCGACATCCTGGTGAATAATGCCGGCATCGCGCCCGCGTTACCATTGAAGCAGACAAGCGAAGCCGCCTTCGACGAGGTGATGGCGATCAACTACAAAGCGCCATTCTTCCTGATCCAGGCAGTTGCCGACCACATTCGCGGCAACGGCCGTATCATCAATGTCTCGACCGGGTTCACGCGGATCGCGGCACCAACGCACCCGGCCTATGCCGCCTCCAAGGGCGCGCTGGAGACATTGACGCTGGCGTTGGCACCTGAATTTGCCGCTCGTGGGATTACCGTCAATGCGGTGCTGCCGGGTGTAACAGAGACGGATATGAATGCCGAATGGCTGGCGTCGCCGGAAGCGCGCGCCGGTGCCGAAGCACTCTCTGTCTTCTCCCGTGTCGGCCGGGTGGAGGACGTCGCCGACGTCATCGCCTTCCTCGCGTCGAATGACGCGCGATGGACCACAGGCCAGATGATTGACGCGACGGGCGGTGCCCGGATCTGATTGAGTCGATGGTTTGGCTCCATGCTGCGCGGCTCACGCTGCGTCGCGCAAGCATATTTGCGAGGTGCTGACGCGGGTCGGGTTGCGCACCGGGCAACAAACAACGCCGCGCCCGCCGACATCAACTCGTCGAACGCTGCCATCTCATTCGCTCGCCGCAGCCTGTTTCCGGTGGAATGTGGCCTTGTGCTACGGTTCGTTTCCCGAGGAAATCGAGATGCCTTGGGTTCGCATCCCATCAAAATCGGTATATTGAAGCTGAGATTCAGTGGTGAGATCTACGTAAGCCGCGAGCGCTTGGCCGCTTCGAGGTCGCCGCTAGGTTGTGGCACGATCTCCTCGATCTCACGCCTCTGCTGCGCATGTTTCTCTGGATTCTCAGCTTTTAACCTTTCGAGGTTGAGAAGCTTCCAGCGGACGGCGGGAAGCTCGGCCGCCCCAGGCAGGCCGATTGCGTCGAAATCTGGTTTGACGTCGTGGAGTGATAGCAGGAAGCGCATCGCCTCGTCGTCGAGTTTTGCAAGGATATCGGCCGTCATTCGGGTCCTCGCTGCTTTCAGATCTTCGAGGTCGATGGGCTCGATCGTCATCCCTTGAAACTCTTTCACGAAGGCTTCGTCGAGGTTTGCGATCGACGGCTTGATCAATTCGTGCGGCGGGCGCCCGGAACTGGCAACATAGATCAGAAAAGTTCGGAACAGGGCGTCGGTCAGACCCTCGTTTTCATAGAGCAGCTTCACATCGAATAGGTCTCGCGGATGCTGCCGGTCCACCGCCGCGTGCAGTTTTCCGCCGAACAGGTCTTCGAACGAGACGACTTGCATTTCGGCGAACCCGAATTGGTCCTCCACGGCCGCGCTCACACGTCTGCGTTCAGGCGGATGGACCGTTCCTCTTGCAACGGGTGACGTTTCGATCTTGATTTCGGCATTTCCCTGGCGGACGATAACGCGCGTGTCGTTGTTCCCGCCGCCGGCGATCCTTTGGACGCTCGCACCGCGCAGGCTACGGATCAAGCCATCACGGATTTGCTCAAGTGTCGTGTCGATATTCTTCAGCGTCGTTTCGCGGTCCTCGATCGGCAGATAGGTCAGATCGATATCGACCGAGAGCCGCGGCATGTCGCGATAGAAGAGGTTAATCGCAGTGCCGCCCTTCAGGGCAAAGGCATCGTGGCGGGCGATAACAGGAAGGGATCGCACCAGGAGGTCGACCTGGCGCATGTATTGTTCACGGGCCATTGGGGGTCTCCTTTGGCATCAAGTCGGCCGGTACTGTGATGCGGTAAATAGGGTGCAGCCGACCGCCCGGCGTCAGCGCCCGCTCACCCTTGCCGAGATCGACAGAGGACATGTCGATGTGCCGGCGCCAGGCATGATTATGCTTGTCGGCGAAGACGAAGAAGAGGCGTTTTGTTTTGACACTTCGGCACAGAGAGAGGAGCGTCGTCAGCAGTCTCGGGCGCAGATTAGCAAGGCTCTCAAACGCCACGTCCACCTTATGAAAGCTTTCGCCCTTCGGGACTTCGTCGAGCATTTCGAGAATCGCGCGTTCGGGTGAGGACATCGGCATCGGCCAGCGCCATGGGCTCTGTGCCAGTTCCGGATCATCGTCGCTGGAAAGGTCTAAGTCCGCGTTCTCAACGCCAGTCGCTCCTTCGCCAAACAGGACGTTACTCCTTGTCTTTACGTCTGCCTCCGTCGGCAGCTTCGAGAGCCACCGCGGGATATTGGATCCGTACAGATAAAGGGCGAATTCGCTGCCTAGCGACAGGTAATGAGCGTGTCCCCGCAAAGAGAGAGAGCTCGCTCCACCGACATGAAATCTATGCTGCATAAGCCAGACGGCCGATAGCACGGGTATCTTCCAGCCTCCGACGACGTTTGGGCTAGTGCCCGATGAAAACGGACGGCGGTACAGGCCTGACTTGACGGGCTCGAGCCAGCCCTGTCTGACGTAGCCTGAGACGGACTGCCTCGAGATTGCGTGGCGGGTCATCCAGTCCGAATCCACCAAGAAACCAGGTGGGACTTGATAGAGAAGTTGCTTTAGCTTTGTTTCTCGTTGTCCATTCATGGTTGACATTCTAGCATAAAAATAAAGTGCATGCGAGGTCGACTTTACTGAGATGAGAATTTGTCTATTATTAATAGACAACAGGCGCCATTCTCAAAGCCATTGTCGGGTGAACACTCAATCATTCGCGCCATGGCCGGAACGGACTCCATGCAGTCGGTCAGGCGAGCAGAGGCGGCAAATCGGACTAGTCGCCGGATTTCGTGATACGAACACCGACTCCATTTTCGAATAGGAATTCGAGACCTGCCGCCTCAAATGCTAGTTGGATTGTCTTCAATGTCGCAGTGTGTCCGGTTTTCCCGCCTTCAAGGCGGGTTACTGTAGCCGGAGTAACGCCAGCCGCTTTCGCAAGATCTCTCACACCCCATTTCAGTGCCGCGCGAGCCATGCGAATTTGATCCCCTGTAATCATATTATAACCTTGACATCATTGTCAATTGCTTCAGAGTCCTTATTTGCTGTCGCACGACGGTCAAGAGAGGAGCTGCAATACTCGCTTGACCTAACCACAATCTAGCTATCAGGAGCTTGGATCATGGCTGATTCTGAGAATAGCAGATGTTTGCCCGCAATCACTCGCCGAAAACTCCCCTACATACTCGCGACGTTTTCACCGGCTTTCGGAGCATCAAGTCCATGTAGGTTTCATCGGAACCGAGGAAAACGCAAATGACCGGTTCGGAACACACTATTGAGACAACGCGTCGGAGCCTATTGGCCGGTGCCGCCGCATCGATCATCAAGGCCCAGGAAGTGGTTCGACCTGCATGGGTCGGGAACAGTGCGGATCCCGCGGTGGCTTTATGGCGTGATTGGCTGACGGCGCACAGATCGTTCCGCGACGCCTGTCGTCGGCAGCAAAGGCTCGAGACAGAAATGCTCCGCGAGTTTGGCAGTTTCCCACGGGTGCAAATCGCCCTTTTCGAGGGCGATGGTTTCATCTGGGCCTATACCGCTGACGAAATCAACCGCCTATTGTCAGACCCCAAACAGGGGGGCATGCTTCGGACGACGCTGGCTGAACTAGCGGCACGGCATGCTGACTGGAATAGAGTGGCACTTCGCATCGGATACTCCAAAGCCAAGCACGATGAAGCGGAAACCGCTAAGGCAGAAGACGAATTATCCGAGGCGCTATGGAACGCCGCGCCCCAATCTTTCGCCGGCATCGCGGCGAAACTGCATTGTGTCCTGGAGACGGAAGATCCAGGCTCGGGCTTGCAGGAAGCACCCTGGCCGCAGCTACGAGCTATTCTCGCTGATCTTATCCAGATCGCGGTGCCGGACGATTGATTGTCGCGTGTCCGACGTGCGCGCGTTAATTAAGCGCGCTTACCTAAGCTCAGCGCTTAATTAAATTAAATGCTTCTTGCTTAAATAAGGTTATGTCTGCTTCCCAATCCAAACATCGCTTGGTCGTTTCGTCGAAACGATCTGTCAGCGAAATAGGAAGCTTGGCTGGACTTTTTCCTGGCCGGTGTGGCGGATACTGCCAGTCAAGCGTCTGAAGCTACGACCTAGATCGCGAACTTTTCAAGGAAGATCGGGAAAGGATCACAATGGAGAGTGATAGAGTTCGCATTCACGAAGTTTTCCAGCAGAACCCTTTTCACACGGCGAACCATATTGTTCAGATAAAGGCCTGTTCGCACCAACGGTCAACGCTGCACTCGCCGATCTGGAGCGATTGGGCATCGTTGATAAGGTCACCGGCCGCAACGTGGCCGCGTGTTCAGTTATCGCCGATATCTCGCAATTCTCAGTGAAGGCACCGGTCCCATACCTATCAGTTCATGAAGATAGATGAGCCGAAGGTTCGATTCCCCTCAAGAACATGGGACCGACTTTCCAAGGAGGTATCGTTCCCGCGACGTTCGATGAGCGCGTTTCCGTTCGCGTATCCGTACGGCCTCATCTGCTACCGCTTTACCGCGACGCATTTGACCTCTGCAAGTAAGCCAGGATGTGCGAGTTCGGATACGCCGATCCGAGTCCATGCGTAGGTCCCTTTTGGGAAGACCTCGTTCTTCACTGTCCGGAAGATATTCATGTGTTTGGCCATCTCCACATGGTAGCTGGTCATTTCCACCACGTCGTCAAAGGTGCAACTCGCTGCCTCAAGAACGATGCGGAGGTTTTCCCACATCGCGCGAAACTGTTCTTCCGGGTTCTCGATCACCTGCAGGTCCCTCGTGCGGCCGACTTGCCCGACGACGTATATCGTGTTGCCGACTTTAACTGCCGGGGCATATCCTGCGCGGGCAACGATTTCGCGCATTTCTTCCGGAATAATCACTTCTCGATCCATCGTCCTGCACCTTTCCCTGTTAGAAATAGGCGGCCCAGATAGAGAAGGGCGGCGCCACAACATCACAATCCTCTACCTAACCTCGGGCCTCTACCTAACGTCGGGAAATATGACTTGCAATAGAAACCGAATGGTTCCATATTGCATCCATGGTCAAACGCACTGAGACATCCCCGTCCGTTGGACGCCCGCGCGAATTCGAGCTCGATGATGCAGTTCGCAAGGCGATGGCCGTGTTCTGGGATCGCGGGTATCACGATGCGTCTTTGCCCGACCTGCTTGAAGGCATGGAACTATCAAGAGGCAGTTTCTATAAGGCATTTGTCGATAAGAGGGGCGTCTATCTGCGCGCGCTCGATGTTTACATCGAAGATGCCATTCGTAAGGTGGGCGAGACCTTGCATTCCAACCCATCGCCCAAAGCCGCAATTCGAGAGGCATTTTCGCGACAGGTCGAAGAGTCCTCTGGCAAGGAGGGACTGCGTGGGTGTTTTGTCGTGTTGTCGGCGGTCGAAATGCTTCCCGCGGACGAAGAGGTATCCATTCGAATTTCCCGCCTGTTTCGGCGGCTGCAAGATCTTTATGCGGCAGCGATCATTAGGGCTCAAGCCCTAGGTGAGATTGATCCTGATCTGGACGAGCGGACACTTGCAAGGTTCCTCGTATGCCAGATCCAAGGAATGAGGGTGCTGGGCAAGGCAGGGGCGGATCGCGAGAGCACGAAGGCAATGGTCGACTTCGCTCTGAAACCTCTCAACTAACTATAATTAGGAACCAATAGGTTCCAAATATCACGCTTTTGAAGGCGCTTGATCGGCTTCCCCTGACCATATGGAGAGAATATTGGAACACCCGCGTGAACTCGAGCACAATCTTGATCCTCAAAGGTGGAAGGCACTGGTCATTCTGCTGACCGGGGCTTTTCTGCCGCCGCTGGACTTCTTCATCGTGAACGTCGCGCTGCCGTCGATCCGGGAGGACTTCCAGGCTTCCGCGTCGACAATGCAGCTGATCATCTCTGGCTACGCCACCACCTATGCGGTCATGCTGATCACCGGCGGCAGGCTTGGCGACCTCTATGGCCGACGAAATGTCTTTCTGGCTGGGATGGCCGCGTTTGCCGCCGCCTCTGCCCTATGCGGGTTTGCCTGGTCTCCGTCGGTCCTGATCACCGGGCGTATTCTTCAGGGATTTGCTGCAGCGGTTATGGCGCCGCAGGCTTTGGCGTCAATCAATGCAATTTTCCCGGACCACGAAAAATCGAGGGCACTCAGCTTCTATGCCCTGACATTCGGGGTGGCGTCCATGGCTGGACTGTTTCTCGGCGGGGCGCTGATTGCGCTGAATATCTTCGGCCTCGGATGGCGAACTATTTTCCTCATCAATCTTCCTGTGATCGCGATAGCGGCGCCGTCCGCCATGATGATGCTGCGCGAGACGCGGTCGGAGCATGCAAGGAGATTGGATCTTGGGGGAGCTGCACTGATCGCGCTTGCGCTTTTTGCGTTGATCTCGCCTCTGATCGAGGGCAGGGAACATGGATGGCCGGTTTGGTCGATCCTGATGCTTGCCGCTTCCCTGCCACTTCTCTTGCTGTTTTGGCGCTATGAGCAAAAGATGGGCGCGGCGGGAAGAGATCCAATCGTCGAACCGCGGCTCCTTCGGGTCCCGGGATTGAAGCGCGGACTTCTTGCCGCAGTGTTCTTCTACGCCTTCGCGGCCTTCTGGCTCACATTCTCGGTCTATCAACAGGGCGGCCTTGGTCGCACACCTTTCGAGGCCGGGGTTGCTATCCTTCCTGCTGCGGTCGGGTTCGTTCTGGGGCCATTTGCGAGCGGGCGCATCCTTCGCGTCTTCGGCAGATATTCCGCCGCCGCAGGCATGACCCTGGAAGCGGCCGGATTGTTCGGGACGGCTGCCCTGATCTCATTCGGCGCATCAGAATTCCTCTTCGTCGCACTGTTCCTGATTGGCGCCGGACAGGGAATTGCGCTTCCAAACCTTGTGAAAACAGTCGTGCAGCGGGTTGACCCCATGCAATCTGGTCTGGCTTCAGGCCTGATCAATTCGATGCTTCAGATCGGGGGCGCCTTGGCGACGGCTCTTATCGGCGGATTATTTTTCTCAATCCTGGGCTCGGCAACCGATCTGGGATCCATCGGTCACGCCTACAGCGTCGCCGCAGTCGCAATAGCTCTATGCCTTCTCATCGCAGGTTGGCTTTCTGTCGGCCTTGCACCGAACACGCAGGCCCAACGATGACCGCTGAGGCCGTTGATGGTGTGACCTTTCCCGCCCTGGCTGGCGGTCTTCAGCACACAATCATCCTTCTACAGATCGAAGCAAAACGCATTGAGGTAAAACGCCATGAATAACATCCCCACTATTGCACTTGCGGGTAAGCGCGCGCTTGTAACCGGCGCTGCCCGAGGTATCGGTGCGGCCATCGCTCTCAAGCTGGCCGAAGATGGTGCCGACGTTGCGATCACTTATGAGAAGTCGGCGGAAAAAGCCGAAGCTCTGGCCGCTGAAATCCGCGCAATGGGCCGCAACGCGATCGCCATTCAAGCCGATGCGGCGAATACCGAAGCTGCGGCGGCTACTGTCGAGCAAACCGTGGTGGAGCTCGGCGGCCTCGACATTCTGGTCAATAATGCCGGCGTCCTGTTCGCAGGTGATTTTCCCACACAGCCACTGGAAGAGATCGATCTTCAACTGAACGTCAACGTGCGCGGCGTCTTCCTCATCACCCAGGCGGCGCTGAAACACATCCCGAATGGAGGCCGAATCATCAGCATCGGCAGTAATGCAGGCCTGTCTGTCCCCTTTACAGGGATTGCGGTCTACGCGGCGACTAAATCGGCACTGGAGAGCTTTACGCGCGGTCTTGCACGTGAGCTTGGCCCGCGGGAGATTTCGGTCACTCTGGTCCGGCCGGGCCCGATCGACACCGACATGAACCCTGCCGATGGCGCTCTTGCACCGGCTATCCTGCCGAGCCTGTCGATTGCCCGTTACGGTCGGACCCGAGAGGTTGCAGAGGCCGTCGCCTTCCTCGCCGGGCCGGGCGCAGGTTACATCACTGGCTCGGGCATTCTCGTCGATGGCGGCATAAGCGCTTGAGCATCGTGCAGAGCGGGACCAAGCGCCTCGCGCAGCGCAACCTTCATATCCATTCTCAGTGCAGAGACGGGAGATACGCATGGAATATTCGCGCATTGGAAATACCGGATTGGAGGTCTCTCGGCTCTGCCTTAGATGCGTGGGCTATGGCGAACCTGACCGTGGCGGTCATCCGTGGACTCTCACGGGAGAAAAAGTCGCCCATTTATCCGCAAAGCGGTTGGACTGGGAATCAACTTCTTCCTTCCCATAACCATAACCGCTCGAGAATTGTCGACGTTGACCTAGTTGTTCCAACGATGGGGGCCGACACAGACCCATCCGCCTTGTTCCTGACCAAGCCCGTCAGTCGGAGTTGGACCGCTTGATCGCGCTTCCAGGCCCGATAGCTCACGCCTTGGACTATTCGAGTTATCCTAACGTGCAAAGCGACAAGATCGGGACGCATGAGACTCCTGCATGGAGCCCCACACAACGGCTGCTTTCCGGTTCTAGTCCGGGTGATCTGCGTGAAGTCAGCGTATCTCACCTTCCAGGTGACGGTCTTCGCCCGAGGGCGTTGCAGAAACGGCTCGCTGTCTGACCTGGCCCACCTGCCTAGCGAATTGCGAGACAGAGCGAATGCGCGAGATTGAATTCCTCAAAATGCGCTCAGTTTGGAATATGTGTCTTTGATAATCTATAAAAACTCTAGAAATTAAAGATAACAAATTTGAGGCGGGCAATGAACATACTCGGCATAAGCGGCAGCGTAAAACAACCGTCACGTACGGCGCGCGTTGTCTCGGATATCTTAGCCTCGATCGAGAGACAAGCAAACGTCTCCGTGGATACGATCGATCTGGCTATCGCGGCGCCGATCCTGTTCAGGGCTCTCCGCGCCGATCAACTGGATGAGGCAGGTCGCAGGATAGTCGATGCCGTGGAGGCTGCCGATGTGCTTGTCGTCGGTTCGCCGGTCTACCGCGCGTCCTATACCGGCGCGTTGAAGCATCTCTTCGATCTCGTCGATTTCCGTGCGCTTCAGGGCAAGCGCGTGGTCCTTGCCGCAACGGGCGGCACGCCGTTGCATGGTCTCATGCTGGAGCATCAGTTCCGGCCGCTGTTCGGCTTCTTCGGCGCCGTCACCGTGCCAACGACGGTCAACGCCGTTCAGGCGGATTTCACCGAATACACGATTTCGAATCCGGCGATTGAGGCACGCATCGAGCGCGCCGTCGCCGAGTTGATCGATCTTCTACCGGCTGCGGCCCTTGCCCCGGGGGATCACCATACGGCCCTTCGCGTCGTTTCGCGCGAAACGGTCGCCAACTGACATCAGGAAAGAGGAGATTCCCATGACTGAACACCGTGCCGAGCCCCTGAAATTCGCCTACTGGGTGCCGAATGTTTCCGGCGGCCTCGTTATTTCGAACATCGAACAGCGCACCAACTGGACCATCGACTATAACCGCAAACTCGCGCAGATCGCGGAAGCAAGCGGCTTCGACTATGCGCTAAGCCAGATCCGTTTCACCGCCGGTTACGGCGCCGAATTTCAGCATGAATCCGTCTCCTTCAGCCATGCTCTTCTGGAATCGACAACGACACTGAAGGTCATCGCCGCCATCCTGCCCGGTCCGTGGAACCCGGCGCTTGCGGCCAAGCAGATCGCCACGATCAATCACCTCACTAACGGTCGAGTCGCTGTTAACGTCGTTAGCGGCTGGTTCCGTGGCGAGTTCCACGCCATCGGCGAACCGTGGTTCGATCACGACGAGCGCTACCGTCGTTCAGAAGAGTTCATCCGAGCTCTGCGCGGCATCTGGACAGAAGACAATTTCACCTTCCGCGGTGATTTCTATCGCTTCAACAATTACTCTTTGAAGCCAAAGCCGATCGATCCGCAGCCGGAAATCTTCCAGGGCGGTTCCTCTCGTGCGGCGCGTGACATGGCCGCTCGCGTATCTGACTGGTACTTCACCAACGGAAATACGCCGGAGGAGATCGCCAAGCAGGTTAATGATATTAGGAGCAAGGCTAAGGAAAACAACCACTCGGTCAAGGTCGGCGTGAACGCCTTCGCCATCGTGCGCGAGACCGAGGAAGAGGCCAGGGCCGTGCTCGCCGAGATCATCGAGAAGGCCAATCCCGATGCGGTTAATGCCTTCGGTCACGAGGTGAAGAATGCCGGCAAGTCTTCCCCGGAAGGCGAGGGCAACTGGGCAAAGTCAAGCTTCGAAGATCTCGTGCAGTACAACGACGGCTTCCGCTCAGACCTGATTGGCACCCCGCGGCAGGTGGCCGAGCGCGTGGTCAACCTGAAGCGTGCCGGCGCCGACCTCATTCTGCTTGGGTTCCTGCATTTCCAGGAAGAAGTCGAATACTTCGGCACGCACGTTATTCCGCTCATACGCGAACTAGAAGAGGCGGAAGCGGCAGCGGCGATCGCGGCTGAGTAACACCGCAAACTGAATGGCTAGCGTCTCCAGCCGCTGCCTGAAACGCAGGCGCAATCGTGCCTGCGACCGGAAACCCGTGCCCGTCGGGGCGAAGCATGGACTGAACGATGTCGGCATCGAATTTTCTGCTTGCAAGTCTCAGCGCCGAGGTGGCGATCCCTACGGACATCCGCGAGCACATCGCCCTTAAAGGTCAGCGCGTCGAGCATGATCGTAACGCGCCGTACCCGGCTGAAGGGCTCGCGCTGGAGCTTTGCGGTATCGACCTTTCCTTTGGAGGCGTCGTCGCGCTGCAGGATGTCGACCTTTCCGTGCGGCACGGCGAAATCCGCGCCATCATCGGCCCGAACGGCGCCGGCAAGAGTTCGCTGATCAATGTCATCTCCGGTGTCTACCGCCCCGATCGCGGCCATGTCGCGATCGATGGTACAGCCTATCGACCCGTGCCGACCCAGAAGCTCGCCCGTCTCGGTGTGGCGCGGACGTTCCAAAACCTCGCTTTGTTCAAGGGACTCAGCGTTCTCGACAACGTCGCCACGGGACGGGCTTACGTCGGCCGAGCGAATTTCCTGAGCCAGATCGCCGGCCTGCCGCGTGCACGCCGCGAGCAGGCCGATGCCCGCCAGCGGGCGGGGCGCATTATCGATTTTCTGCATCTGACGCCCTATGCGGGCCGGCTTGCCGGCACGTTGCCCTACGGCCTGCAAAAGCGGGTTGAGCTTGGACGCGCACTTGCCGCAGAACCTCGCATCCTGCTGCTCGACGAACCTATGGCCGGTATGACGGCGACGGAGAAAAACGAACTTGCGGGCTATGTGCGGCTCGCGCGTGACGAGTACGCTATCACGGTCGTGCTGATCGAGCACGATGTCGGCGTCGTGATGGGGCTTTCTGACCGTATCGCCGTGCTCGACTACGGACGGAAGATCGCCGACGGCACGCCTGCGGAGATCGCCAGCGACCAACGCGTCATCGACGCCTATCTCGGTGTTGCGCCGGAAAATCAAGACGGGGAGGGTATCTGATGGCCGAGTTCGACTGGCTGTTCTTCACCGAGGTGCTTATCGGCGGGCTACTCTCCGGGGTTATGTATTCGCTCGTCGCGATCGGTTTCGTGCTGATCTACAAGACATCCGGCGTCTTGAATTTTTCGCAGGGCGCGCTTCTCCTGTTCGCCGCATTGACCTTCGTCAGCCTTGTCGAGCGTGGCGTGCCTTTTGCGGCTGCCTTCGCCATCACCTTTGCCATCATGGTGGTCATCGGCATCGCGATCGAGCGTACGGTGCTTCGGCCGCTCACCAACAAGCCACCGATCACGCTGTTCATGGCGACGCTCGGCCTTTCCTATATCATCGAGGGTGCAGCCCAGCTCCTCTGGGGTACGCAGGTTCACGGGCTTGATCTCGGCATCGAGGATATTCCCTTTGATGTTGGCGGCGTGTTTATCAGCCAGTTCGACATCTTTGCCGCCGTCGTCGCGGCCGGCATGGTGGCGGTCCTCTCGGCCTTCTTCCGATACACCCGCATCGGCCTGGGCTTTCGTGCCGTTGCGGACGATCAATTCGCGGCGCTGGCTGTCGGCCTCAAGCTTCCCTGGATATGGGCGAGCGTCTGGGCGGCGGCGGGCCTCGTTGCTCTGGTGGCGGGACTTCTTTGGGGCGCGCGTCTCGGTGTGCAGTTCTCCTTGTCCCTGGTGGTGCTGAAGGCACTGCCGGTGCTGGTTCTAGGTGGCTTCGATTCCATTCTCGGGGCGATCATCGGCGGGCTGCTCGTCGGCGCTTCGGAGAAACTCGCCGAGGTGTATATCGGCGAATATTTCGGCGGCGGCATCGAAGGCTGGTTCGCCTATGTGGTGGCCCTTGCCTTCCTGCTGATCCGCCCCTCTGGCCTCTTCGGTCAAAAGCTCGTGGAAAGGGTCTGACATGTCCGTCGTTACAACTGATCTTTCGTCGCCGTTTTCCCTCCCACGTCATGCCGGAACGGCCGCGGTCCTTGCGATCGCCTATCTCGTCGTGCCCTTCGTCGGCACCAGTTACCTCTTCGAGGCAATCCTGCTCCCGTTCCTCGCCCTCAGCCTTGCCGGGGTCGGCCTTAACCTGCTGACCGGCTATGCGGGTCAGGTGTCGCTAGGCTCGGCCGCTTTCATGGCTGTTGGTGCTTTCGCGGCCTACAATTTCAACCTTCGCGTCGATGGGCTGCCGCTTATCGTTTCGATCGGGCTTGCCGGTCTTTCGGCAGCAGTCATCGGCATCGTCTTCGGGTTGCCAAGCCTTCGCCTGCGTGGTTTTTATCTCGCCGTCTCGACTCTTGCCGCGCAGTTCTTCGTGCAATGGGCGCTGACGAAATTCAGCTGGTTCTCAAACGATTCCGCATCGGGTGTGATCGATGCACCTGTGCTGTCCTTGGCCGGGATTTCTTTCGAGGGGCCGGTTGGGCGATATCTCTTCGCACTGACGATCGTCGCCGTCCTCACTTTCCTCGCCTACCGCTTGGTGTCGTCGCAGACCGGCCGCAACTTCGTCGCCGTGCGGGACAACGAGACCGCCGCACGCATTATCGGCGTTCCGGTGCTGCGCACGAAGCTGCTCGCTTTCGCGATTTCGTCCTTCATCATCGGCGTTGCCGGCGTGATCTGGGCCTTTGCCTACCTGCGCACGGTGGAGCCTGCCGGCTTCAATCTCGACCGTTCGTTCCAGATCCTCTTTATCGTCATTATCGGCGGGCTTGCCTCGATCCGCGGTGCCTATTTCGGCGCGGCGCTGATCGTCGTCTTTCCTCTCATCCTCTCCCGGCTTGGCTCCTTGCTGCTGGGCGATCTCTTTGATTCCGGTGTGCTCGACATGACGCAGCGCATCGTCCTTGGCGCCTTGATCATTCTGTTTCTGATCCTCGAACCTGACGGCCTTGTGTCGTTGTGGGATCGCTTGAGGTCACGCTTTGCGGCCGCTGTCAGGCGGGCGTGAACCCCTCGAAGCCCGGCCCTGAAGGGCTCAAAGCTTCCAACAAGAAAAGCCAATGAATTCCTGAAACCAGCCCGGATGGCGGAATGCCAGCCGATAGACGGAGTGTGTCCAGATATGACCCTTTATACCAAGATCAAAGCAGCAGCCTTTGCCGCCGGCATCAGCCTCGCGGCCATCGCCTTCCCGGCCATGGCCGACGAACAGCACTTCCCTCTACAGAGTTACCGCGTCGGACCCTATGCGGCCGGCGGCACAGGCTTCTTCGGTGGCTTTATCGACTATCTCAACCTCATCAATATCCGCGACGGCGGCGTAAACGGGGTCAAGCTGACCTGGTCGGAGGCTGAAACTCAGTACGAGGTCGAGCGTGGCGTCGAAGCCTATGAACGGCTGAAGAGCAATCCCGGCATCGCCGCATGGAACCCACTGTCGGTCGGCATCGCCTATGCCATGATCGACCGCATCACCCAGGACAAGGTGCCGCTCATTACCATCAACCATGGCCGCACGGATTCGACCGATGGCCGCGTCTTCCCCTATGTCTTCCCGCTACTGCTCAATCCCTACAGCGAGACCTCCGGTATCGTGAACTACATTGCTTCGAAAGAAGGCGGGCTTGAGGGGCTGAAAGGCAAGAAGATCGTCGTGCTCTATCATGGCTCGCCCTATGGTAAAGAAACGATCCCGATCTACGAACTGTTGGCTAAGAAGTATGGCTTCGACCTGCAGCAGATCGAAGTTCCGCATCCGGGTAACGAGCAGCAGTCGCAATGGCTGACGATCCGCCGTGCCAAGCCCGATTACGTTGTTCTGCGCGGCTGGGGCGTGATGAACCCCGTGGCGCTGAAGACGGCGGCGAAGACCGGCTTCCCGGTCGATCACATTATCGGCAATGTCTGGTCGAACTCAGAAGAGGACGTCATTCCCGCAGGCGGCGCGGCAAAGGGCTACACCGCTATCACAACCCAGGCTTCGGGCGCCGAGTATCCTGTCGTCAAGGAGATCGTGAAGACGGTTTACGGCGCCGGCAAGGGTAACCTTGAAGACAAGAGCCGTATCGGATCGGTCTACCACAATCTTGGTATCGTCAACGGGATTCTGAATGTCGAGGCGGTGCGGATCGCGCAAAAGAAATTCGGCAAGCGTACCCTGACCGGCGATGAGGTCCGTTGGGGCTTCGAGCATCTGCAGCTCGATCCGGCTCGCGTCGAGGCGCTGGGTGCAAAGGACCTCTTCCACTCGATCAATGTCACCTGGGATAACCATGAGGGCCACGGCTACGTGACGTTCCAGCAGTGGGACGGCAAGAAGTGGAACGTGGTCTCCGATTGGATCGCGCCGGATTGGGCCTTGCTGCGCCCGATCATTGAGAAGTCGTCTGAGGCCTACGCTGCTGAAAAGGGCATCAAGCTTCGCACCGCGGAAGATGCGGGGGCCGTGACGAACTGACGCTTGGTGATCGGACACGGACTTCCCCGTGTCCGATCACGAAATCTCTACACGCGCCAAGGAATTCGTGATGACCAAGGACAACAAGCTGCTCACTGTCGAGGGCCTTCAGGCAACTTACAATCATGCCATCACCGCATTACATGGCGTTACCCTTTCGCTAGAGCGAGGGGAGATCCTTGCCATTCTCGGTGCCAACGGCGCAGGCAAGACGACGATGCTGAAGGCAGTTTCGAACCTTCTGTCTGCCGAACGGGGCCAAGTGCTCGCCGGCCATGTCCAGTTTGACGGTCGAGATGTCACGCGCGAAACGCCGGCCAGCCTTGTCCGCCTCGGTCTTGTGCAGGTGCTTGAGGGTCGCCATTGTTTCAAGACGCTGACGGTTGAGGAAAACCTGGTCTCTGGCGGACTTGGCCGATCCGCCACGCGCGCTGAAATCGCGGTCGATCTTGAGAAAATCTATACGCATTTCCCGCGGCTCAAGGAGAAGCGCCGGGTCCTTTCTGGACTGACCTCGGGCGGCGAGCAGCAGATGACGGCGATTGGCCGGGCCCTGATGTCGCGCCCCCGACTGCTGGTGCTCGATGAACCGTCAATGGGATTAGCACCTCTCGTCGTACAGGACATTTTCCGAACACTAGAGCGCCTCAACCGCGATGAAGGCCTGTCGATTCTTGTCGCCGAGCAGAATTCGGCGGTGGCGCTGACCTATGCCAACAGGGCCGTCATCCTGGAAAATGGCGTCAGCGTGCTGTCGGGCACCGCCGCCGAGCTCAAGTCGCGCGATGACGTCAGGGCCTTCTATCTCGGCCAGAAACCGGCGGCGCCCGTGGCGGCGCACATTCACTGACAAGCAAACCGAAAAGGAGACTTGCGATGACCATTTCCACCGTTAACACCAAAGATGCCGCCGAAGGCGTTCCAGCCGTACCGAGACCGAGCGAGCCGGCGCAAATTATTAAGAGCGATGCCGAGGCGATCGAGGTGGCGAAGAAGCTGTCCGCCGAAATTGCTCCCGGCGCTGCCCTTCGCGACCGCGACCGCATCTGGCCGGCGAAGGAACTCGACGCTTTCTCGCAGAGCGGTCTCTGGTCGATCAACGTGCCGAAGAAGTTCGGCGGTCCGGAAGTCTCCTATGCGACCCTCGCCAAGGTGATCGAGATCGTCTCTGCAGCCGATTCCTCCATCGGCCAGATCGCACAGAACCATCTCGGCGTCGTGGCGGCGATCCGCACGGTTTCCGATGAGGCGCAACAGGAGCTGCTTTTTGCGGAGGTGCTGCGGGGCACGCGCTTCGGCAATGCATTCTCCGAATTCGGCTCGAAGCGGGCGGTGGATTTCGAGACGAAGTTTGTGGATGCCGGTGACCATGTAATCGTCAGCGGCCAGAAGTTCTATTCGTCCGGGGCCCTTCTCGCCCATCTCGTGCCGATCGTAGCACTGGATGATGAAGGCCGCGCCTGGTACGCGATTGCCGAGCGGGATGCACCCGGATTGACTGTCATCGACGACTGGTCGTCCTTCGGCCAGCGCACCACGCTGTCCGGTACGGTGATCCTCAACAAAGTCAAGGTGCCGAAGACCCATCTGGTCCCCGGCTACAAGGGCTATGCGGAACCGACGGCCGACGGCGCGATCTTCCAGATCATCCAGGTCGCGGTCGATACCGGTATTGCGCAGGCCGCGATCGATGAGACCGTGTCCTTCGTGCGCACCAAGAGCCGCGCCTGGGTGGACAGCGGCGTTGACAACGCCTGGGACGATCCCTACACGATCCAGGCAGTCGGTGACCTGACGCTCCGTCTACACGCCGCGCAAGCTCTGCTTGAAAAAGCCGGCTACGCCATCGACAGAGCCATCCAGAACCCGAATGCTGAAACGGTCGCGGAGGCGCAGATCGTCACGGCTGAGGCGAAGATCCTCTCGACCGAAATCGCCATTGCAGCGACCAATAAGCTTTTCGAACTCGCAGGCACTCGCTCAACGCTCGCGGAGCATCACCTTGATCGTCACTGGCGCAATGCCCGCACCCATACGCTGCACGATCCAGTGAGGTGGAAATATTCGATCCTCGGCAAGTATTTCCTCAATGGCGAAAAGCCACCGCTTCACGCCTGGAGCTAAGAAGGAACAAAATACCCCGGGGCGCTTTTAGCGCCCCGCCCGATGCCTTATTTTTCTACCTTACCGGACCCATGTCGCAAATACGCTGCTACTCGACAATGCCTCGGCGACGATGGGAGCGGGGCGACCTTCAGCAATGATGGCCTTCATGCTTTACCCAACCCGGCGCGTCATGGCGGTTTGTGGGGATGGTGGCTTCATGATGAACAGCCAGGAGCTCGAAACCGCCGTGCGCTTGCGATTGAGCCTCTCATGCTCCTGATCAAAGAAGATGTAAACGGCATGATCCGCTGGAAGCAGGCCGGTCGAGTGCATTGCCTGGGCGGTCTGCTATTCGGACCCTGCAGCATGTCGCAAGGTATTCGGCCGGCTGACGGGCGCGAAACCGAACGTCTATCGCGGTGATGCGCGGATTTCATCGCTGCGGAGATGCGAGTTCCCGATAATCGTCGACCGGGACGATCACTTAAAATAAAAAGTCCTGCTGGGGATTGCAGGACCTTGCAAAACATGAACCGCGGTCAGTGAAAGTGGGGCGAGTCACGAAACCTACCTGTCAAACAGTTTGATTGAACGAGGCCCACGTACAGAGCCGGCGAAAACGGCGAAGAAGTTCCACAGTAAAGTGTTATGCACTGAAGGACGCCATATCAAACACTTGGCTGAGGTTGGTTCCGCGTTGATGGTTCGTATTTCATCGAGAGCAAAAGCAAGCTGACGCCTTTCTCCAGTCCCTTGTTATCCGATGAGCTTCCGTCGGATGGCTTCTGCAACGGCGTGGGTGCGATTTTTCGAGTCGAGCTTGCGTGTCGCGATCTTGAGGTACGTGTTCACGGTTTCAGTCTGGTAGCCACTTTTTAAGCCGATCTGCTCACTCGTCATGCCTAGGCTACTGAGCCGCAAACATAGCAGCTCTCCCTCGGTCAATTTGAGTGTCTGGGCGGCAAAACGCTGCATTAGTTCCTTGGTGATCTCGAAATGTATCACGGGTGATAGAACCTTCAAGGTATCAACCTCGTCTGCAGAAAACGGAGTCGCTCGTGCAACTGTTACTGCCGCGAACATGAGTTCGCCGCGCCTCAAAGGAAAAAATACTCGATTGTGGATATCGTGGAACTCGAGAAGCTGCGCGAGCCTATCCGTCAACGGGAATTGCCTTCGCGCTTCCGCGTCGATCACCGGTTCTATCGAATGAAGGCCCACTATGTACAAGGGGTCGGTCAGATGATGCCTCTCCGCACTGTATGCCTCCATGAAGCTAAGTGGGAAGTCCGTGTCGATTGATCGGTAGGCCCCAATCTCAAATGGGGGTAGGTCGAGCCCACTCACTGCAATCCGATCGAACTGAACTGCCAGACGCATGCGAGCGATAAAGGCGTTTTCTCGCAAAGGTCTAATCGGCGGGACCGACCGCATATCCACAAACTCAGTTATGTTGGTCACATCGAGCATGGCGGCTGATCGACTTACGTTATCTAGCACAATTCAAAAAGGTGAGATTTACGAATCTCTCATAGCATTTTCCCGTTATGCGTGCCAGTGGAAGGATCGTCCGAGCTTAAAATCACAATACCGCCAGCTTAGTATGTTAAGGAGTTGCTGGCTCACTCGATTGGCGGAGGAGGACCCGCAGTTGAAGGATGTGTCCCGCTCGGTATCGTTCACGTTCAGCGATGCGGACGAAGCATCGACGTTTTTAAGTACATCCTACGCACCCGTCATACTGGAGCCGCTTAAGCGGAGCTCGTTCGACCTCACGGTGTCGGCGACGCTTTTGAACGGGATTCAGATTTACAGGTCGGACACCAATAACGGCGTGTATTTCAGCAGTACTGGCTACTTTGACGGATTTACTTTTTCATCAATGGTGGTAGGGGCGACCCGTGTTACTGCAGGTCATCATGACCATGAGATAGCGAGGGGGCGCGGCCTGGCGATCGATGCTGAGACGGTCGCTCAACTTTCCATTTCACAGCAGTCCGATTTTAACAGCGTCGCTATCTCGACTGAGGATATCCAAGCGCATCTACGCGACAGGATCTCAGATGATGCCACGGCGCGCATTCGGTTTGACAAGGGTGGTCCGGGCGAGAGCTTCTTTTCCCGTTGTCGTCTGATCTGTGATGTAATTCATACAGGTTGCCGACCAGGAGGAACGCTGACGGCGAGCCCGATTGCGCTATCCCGCCTGGAGGAGCGGCTTGTCGACCTTGTTCTATATGGTGTCGCTCACAACTATTCGCACCATCTCTGTTGATTTGCACTGAGAGCTGACCCGGGATTGCGGGATATTATCACTGAGATTTGACCCATGTTTCAATCATCCCTCGCGAAGTTTCAGTGGGGGCTC
>NZ_JAGHMH010000002.1 GCF_017741935.1 Rhizobium sp. 16-449-1b
CCCTTGCCATCCGCGCCCATAGCGCTTAGCTCTCAGCCGTCACGAATCCGGATAAAGCATGCCCCACAAGGTTTCCCTGTCCCGTCTCAAGCTCACCGACTTTCGCAATTATGCGTCGGCCGGTTTGCAGCTGGATGGCCGGCATGTGGTGCTGGTGGGGGATAATGGGGCCGGCAAGACCAATCTGATGGAGGCGGTGTCGTTTCTGTCGCCGGGCCGGGGCATGCGCCGCGCCACCTATGGCGATGTCACCCGCGTCGGCGCCCATGGCGGCTTCACGATCTTCGCGGCCCTCGACGGCATGGATGGCGAGGTCGAGATTGGCACCGGGGTCGATGGCAACGACGAGAATTCATCGCGGCGTCTGCGCATCAACGGCACGCCGGCCAAGACCGCCGACGAGCTCACCGATCACCTGCGTCTTCTCTGGCTGACGCCTTCGATGGACGGCCTCTTCACCGGCGGCTCTTCCGAGCGTCGCCGCTTTCTCGATCGCCTCGTACTGTCGCTCGATCCCGCCCATGGCCGCCGCGCCAGCGATTTCGAGCGCGCCATGCGCAGCCGCAACAAGCTGCTCGACGAGCGCCGCTTCGACCCCTCCTGGCTCTCGGGCATCGAGGAGCAGATGGCCACGCTCGGCATCGCCATGGCCATGGCGCGCCAGGAGATGCTCGGCCTCCTCGTCCGCCTCATCGAGGAAACCCGTGAAACCTCGCCATTCCCCTCGGCCTCGCTCGATCTCGCCGGCTTCATGGATGGCCAGTTCGATCGCCCGGCCGTCGATCTCGAGGATGAATACGCGGCACAGCTTGCCGAAAGCCGCTATCGCGACGCCGCCGCCGGCCGCACGCTTGAGGGCCCGCATCGCGCCGATTTGCTTGTCCGCCACCGCGACAAGCGCATGGAGGCGGCGCGTTGCTCGACCGGAGAGCAGAAGGCGCTGCTGGTCGGCCTCATCATGGCGCACGCCCGCCTCGTCGCCAATCTCACCGGCCACGCGCCGATCCTGCTGCTGGACGAGATCGCCGCTCATCTCGACGAAAACAGGCGCGCCGCGCTCTTCGATCTGATCGACGCGCTCGGCGGCCAGGCATTCATGACCGGCACCGACCGCTCGATGTTCGCCGCACTCGGCGATCGGGCGCAATTCTTCACCGTTGCCGATGGAAAGATATTCGAATGACCGACACTTTCCCCGCCGCCAAAGGCCATGCTAGCATCGCGCCCATGGAACCGTTGAGCCCGGAAGAAATCGCCCGCTACCAGCGCCACATCCTGCTGCCTGAGATCGGCGGCGCCGGCCAGCAGAAGCTGAAGGCAGCGCGTGTGCTTGTCATCGGCGCCGGCGGCCTCGGCGCTCCCATCCTGCAATATCTCGCGGCGGCCGGCGTCGGCACGCTCGGCATTTCAGACGACGACCGTGTGTCGCTCTCCAATCTGCAGCGCCAGGTCATCCACGATTCCGGCACGATCGGCGAATTGAAGACGGAAAGTGCGGCCTTCGCCATCGCAAGGCTCAATCCGCATGTCCGCGTCATCCGCTTCGAGGAGCGCTTCTCCGCAGATAGCGCCCGTCGCCATCTCTCCGGCTTCGATCTGGTGATCGATGGCTCCGACAATTTCGACACGCGCTACACCGCGGCCGATGCCGCCGAAGCGGCTCAGTTGCCTCTGGTAACCGGCGCCGTCGGTCGCTTCGATGGCTCAGTCACAGTGCTGAAACCATATGAGACATCGGCTGATGGCGTGCTCAATCCCACCTACCGCGACCTCTTCCCGGAAAAACCGCCGGAAGGCCTCATACCCGTTTGCGCCGAGACCGGCGTCATCGGTGCCCTCACCGGCGTCATCGGTACGCTGATGGCAATGGAAGCGATCAAGCTTATCACCGGCACCGGCGAGCCGCTGGTCGGCCGCCTGCTGCTTTATGATGCCCTTGCGGCACGCTTCGACACTATCCGCTACAAGCGTCGGCGCGCCAGACAGAGCCAAAGCCAGAACCAGAGCCAGGCATCGTGACCATCCTTCGCCTCGATGCCGATTTCTCCCGCTGGGACGAGCTTCTCGCGCTCATCCTGTCGTCCTTCGCTTACATGAACGACCGCATCGACCCGCCATCCTCGGCGCTCGGATTGACGGTCGAATCGCTGGCTGCCAAGGCGCAAGCCGAGATCGCCTATGTCGTCATCGAAGATGGCGCGCTTGTCGGCTGCATCTTCCTGCGACCGGAGGCGGATTGCCTCTATGTCGGCAAGCTGGCGGTGGCGCCGGCTGCGGAACGGCGCGGTATCGGTAGGCGGCTACTTGGCATCGCGGAGGACACCGCGCGCGCACTTTCGCTGCCGGCGTTGCGGTTGGAAACACGCATCGAGCTCACCGAAAACCACGCCGTCTTCGGCCGCTGGGGCTTCGAGAAGACCGCCGAGAACGCCCATCCGGGCTTCACCCGCGTCACCTCGATCGAGATGCGCAAGCGGCTCCCGATTTAGAACTCTTGACTTAGCGCCCCGGCAGCACCCGGTTCGGCGGGCGGTGGCCGTCCATGAAGGCGCGGATGTTGATGATCACCTTGTCGCCCATGTCGATACGGCCCTCGATCGTGGCCGAGCTCATATGCGGCAGAAGCACCACCTTGCCCTCGTTGGCGAGCTTGATCAGCTTCGGATTGACCGCCGGCTCGTTCTCGAACACGTCGAGCCCGGCGCCGGCGAGCTTGCCTTCCCTGAGCGATTTGATCAGCGCCGCCTCGTCGATCACGTCGCCGCGTGCGGTGTTGACGAGATAGGCCGTCGGCTGCAGCAGCGCCAGGCGACGTGCCGAGAGCAGATGGAAGGTCGCCGGCGTCGACGGGCAGTTGACGGACACGATGTCGACGCGGGCCAGCATCTGGTCGAGACTTTCCCAATAGGTCGCCTCGAGCTCGTCTTCCGTCGTCGCCGTCACCCGCTTGCGGTTGTGATAGTGAATGGAGAGGCCGAAGGCCTTGGCGCGGCGGGCAACGGCGGTGCCGATCCGGCCCATGCCGACAATGCCGATCCGCTTGCCGTGAATGCGTCGTCCAAGCATCCAGGTCGGCGACCATCCGGCCCATTCGCCGGGCCGGTCGGTCAGCACACGCGCACCTTCGCCCAGCCGGCGCGGCACGGCGAGGATCAGCGCCATCGTCATGTCGGCGGTATCCTCGGTCAGCACGTTGGGTGTGTTGGTGACGGTGATGCCCTTGCGGGCGGCCGCCTCCACGTCGATGTGGTCGGTGCCGTTGGAGAAGCTCGCGATCAGCTTCAATTGCGGCCCGGCCTCGTCGATCAGCGCCGCGTCGATCCGGTCGGTCACCGTCGGCACCAGCACGTCCGCGCTCTTCATCGCTGCCGCCAGCTGCGCGGTCGTGCGCGGCGTGTCGTCGATATTGAGCTCGGCGTCGAACAATTCGCGCATGCGCGTTTCGACGGCATCCGGCAGCTTGCGGGTAATGTAGACCTTCGTTTTTTTCTTTGTCGTCATATCCTGGAGCTGCTGCCTTGTTCAGAGGTCCTTAACCAAGACGCGGGATAATTTTCCCGTTCCGGGGAATTTCTACCAGACCCGTACGCGAAGACAAACAAAACTCGTTGAGCGTGCTTGGGAATGTCGAGGTCCGGAAATCAGGCGGAGGAACCGCCTGGGTTTTAGCGAACGGAAATCGTCATGCGCAGCACAGTCCTGAAATCATGCCTCGCCCTCGCGTTGGGCTTTGTGCTTTCGGCCGGCACCGCCGAGCTTGGCTATGCCCAGGCGGCGAAGGGTCCGAGCGGCCTGCCGCTGCCGCGCTTCGTCACGCTGAAATCCAAGCGCGTCAATCTGCGCATCGGCCCCGGCACCGATTATGCCGCGTCGTGGATGTATCTGAAAGCCGGCCTGCCGGTGGAAATCATCCAGGAATATGACAATTGGCGCCAGGTGCGCGATGCCGACGGCACCGAGGGCTGGGTCAACCAGTCGCTGCTGTCTGGTTCCCGCGCCGCCATTGCCGCCCCCTGGATGAAGGGCAAGGGCAAGAGCGTCTTCGTCAACGTGCGCCGCGAGGCCCAGCCATCCGCGACCGTCGTCGCCAAGCTGGAGCCCGGTGTGATGATGAACATCGGCGAATGCACCGGCGACTGGTGCCTCGCCAAGATCGACGGCGCCGAAGGTTGGGTGGCACAGTCGGAAATCTGGGGCGCCTATCCCGGAGAGGCCTTCAAATAAGAGAAGCCTTCAACGGATTGAAGGCTTCCAGATAAGTCAGAGGCAGGTACGCCAGAGGTAAGTCAGGCCTTAGACGAGACCCGCCTGCTTGCCGGCCTCAGCGAGCGACTTCATCGGACGCGGTCCGATCTGCTGGATGACGATACCGGCCGCCAGGCAGCCGAGCTTGCCGCAATCCTCGAGCGTCCGCCCCTGCGTGTAGCCGTAGAGGAAGCCCGCCGCGAACAGATCGCCGGCGCCGGTCGTGTCGACAAGCTCCTTGATCTCGATGGCGCTGACATAGAAGCGCTCGCTGCCCTTCAAGATGACGGCGCCCTCTTCGCTCATCGTTACCGCGGCGATCTTGCAATCCTGCGCGATCTTGACGAGCGCCTCTTCGAAATCCTCGGTCTCGTAGAGCGCCAGTGCTTCCTGCTTGTTGGCGAAAACGATGTCGACGGTGCCCGAGCGCATCAGGTCGAGAAACTCGTCGCGATAGCGGCCGACGCAGAAGCTGTCGGAAAGCGTCATCGACATTTCGCGGCCGTTCTCATGGGCGATGCGGGCGCAATCGCGGATCGCTTCCTTGGCGCGCGGCGGATCCCAGAGATAGCCTTCGAAATAGGTGACCTTCGACTGCGCCACGACCTCGGGCTCGACATCCTCGGGTCCAAGTTCGACGCAGGCGCCGAGATAGGTGTTCATCGAGCGCTCGCCATCCTCGGTCACGAAGATCATCGAGCGGGCGGTCGGCGGGAACTTGCCCTTCGGCTGCGTCTGGTAGTGCACGCCCTGGGCGCGGATGTCGTGCGCGAAGATCTCGCCGAGCTGGTCTTCCGCGACCTTGCCAAAATAGGCAGCCTTGCCGCCGAAATTGGCAATACCGGCCGCCGTGTTGCCGGCGCTGCCGCCCGAGGCTTCCAGCGCCGGGCCCATGTGGTTGTAGAGCAGTTCGGCGCGCTCGGCATCGATCAGGTTCATCGCTGCCTTGGTGATCTTGTGATCAATGAGGAACTGGTCGTCGCAACGCGCGATAATATCGACGATGGCGTTGCCGACAGTCAGTACATCGAATTTGGTCATGAAATGGGAGGTCCCGGTTTTGGTGATAGCCGGTAGTCGGTCTTAGCGGATTTTCAGCCCATGGGAAGCAGAAATGCCGGATTTGCGGCCAATCCTTTCGCAAAAGTGCCGCGCGGGCGTCATTCGCCTGTCATTTTGCCTGGCTATATCTCTCATCAACAAGATCGGCATGGACAGCTTTAGGGCGGTCGCCGGTCGAGAAGGGCTCGACGAGTAAAATCATGCCCTTCGACGATACCGGTGCGACGCTGACCACGGATGAACTGGCAGCATGACCAACCGGCAATCCGGCAGGACCGGATGCGGAAAAGCGGGCCGAACCCCGCTTTTTTTGCGTTTGCGCCAGGGCTCGATGTCATTCCGGTTTGTCAGCGCGAACGGTTTGCTGTTAGACCTTTGATATTCCATGCAATAGGCAATCCGTCCCCGATGTCCGCCATCTTTCTCGACGTTCTTCCCATCTTC
Source organism: Rhizobium sp. 16-449-1b (assembly GCF_017741935.1). GTDB lineage: Bacteria > Pseudomonadota > Alphaproteobacteria > Rhizobiales > Rhizobiaceae > Rhizobium. The sequence continues at coordinate 5,752 of NZ_JAGHMH010000002.1, forward strand.
GTGATGATCCTCATCGGCTGGCTGATCGTCAAAGTGGGATTGATGAAGGCGGAGGTCGGCGATGCGCTGAGCGACTTCGTCTTCAAGATCGCCGTGCCTTTGCTGCTATTCCGCACGATCGCCGAAGCGGATTTCAAGGGCGCCTCGCCCTTCCGGCTCTGGATCGCCTATTTCTCCGGCGTCGCCATCACCTGGACGGCCGCCCACATCGCCGCCACGCGTTTCTTCGGCCGCGATGACCGCATCGGCGTGCTTGCCGGCGTCTCGTCGGCCTTTGCCAACACCATCTTCATCGGCCTGCCGCTCGTTCAGCGCACCGTCGGCGACAAGGGCCTCGTGCCGCTGTCGATCCTGATCGCCGTGCACCTGCCTGTTATGATGATCATCGGCACCATTTTGATGGAGCGCGCCGAGCACAAGATCGCGGGCGGCAAGGGCCGCAGCATCGTCGCGGTGCTGCGCCAGATCGCCAGCAATCTCGTGCGCAATCCGCTGGTCATCGGGCTCGCCGGCGGCGCCCTCATGCATCTGCTCGGCTGGACGATGCCGATGCCGGTCGAACTGGTGGTCGATCAGATCGCCGGCGTATCCGGCCCCGTCGCCCTGATCTCGCTCGGCATGGCGCTGCAGCAATACGGCACCTCGGGTAATGTCGGCATCGCCAGCGTCACCTCCGCCTTCAAGCTGCTGCTCTTGCCTGCCTGCGTCTGGACGACCAGCCATCTGCTCGGTCTCGAAAGCGATTGGACCGCCGCACTCGTCCTGATCTCGGCGGTTCCGACAGGCGTCAACGCCTGGCTGATCGCCAACCGCTTCGGCGTTGGCCATAGCCTTGCCGCCTCGACGATCACGCTGACGACCGCGCTCGGCGCGATCACCGTGTCCTTCTGGGCCTACCTGCTCGGCTAACACGCATGAAAAAGCCCGGCGCATCGGCCGGGCTTTCGTATTTCATGCAATGGATGATCTCACTGCGTCGCCGAATCAGGCGCGTTCGGATCCGGCAGCGGCACCGGCGAATCGGCCAGCGTGTGCAGATAGAGGATCACGTTGGCGCGGTCGGTGTCCTTCTGGAGGCCGGCAAAGCCCATCGCCGTTCCGGCAATGTACTTCTTCGGCGCGGCCAGGAAGTGGTTCAGGTGATCGAAGGTCCACTTCTCGCTGGCGCCCTTGGAAAAATCCTTCATGGCGGCGGAATAGGCGAAACCTTCATGCGCGCCGATGGGACGATCTACGACACCAAAGAGGTTCGGCCCGACCTTGTTCGGTCCCCCTTTCGTGCCGTCATGACAGGCCTGACACTTCTTGAAGACCGTTTCGCCGGCCTTGGCGTCGGCTTTCGCAAGCAACTGCGCGATCGGCACGGCGGCAGCCGGAGCAGCGCCACCGGCATCGGCGGCCGAAGCTTCCTCGGCTACAATGGCAAAGCCCTCTTTCTCCGGATTTTCCGAATGAAACAGGCTTTCCGAAGCGATGGATACGGACATCAGGACGAAAACCGTCCCAAGTAGCGCTCCCACCGCCGTATTCACGTAAGAATTCATCTGTGATGCTCCCCCCTCACAGCCGGCAGACATAAAACCGGTCTGTCACTTGAAATCGAGCGAAACCTATGTCTTTTGGCTAGTTCTTGCAACAGCCGAACGCCTCGGCAGCATGAGACTTTTTGACACCTTTCCGCCCGGAAATGAAGGCCTGAGCAATGGCAAGTCCAAATTTAGACAACGTACTCGTCCTCATTCCGGCCCGCATGGCATCCACCCGACTGCCCGGAAAGCCGCTCGCCGACATCTGCGGCAAGCCGATGGTCATCCAGGTGGCTCTGAGAGCGAAAGAGGCCGCGATCGGCCGCGTGGTCGTTGCCGTCGACGAGCAGGAAGTGTTCGACGTGGTCGCAGCCGCCGGTTTCGAGGTCGTCATGACCGCCAAGGCGCACCAGTCCGGCTCCGACCGCATTTACGAGGCGCTGACCAAGGTCGATCCCGAAGGCCGCATCGAATATATCGTCAACGTCCAGGGCGACCTGCCGACGATCGAGCCGGAAACGGTGCGCGCATCGCTGCGCCCGCTGGAAGACGCCGCCGTCGATATCGCCACGCTGACCATCGCCATCGACAACGAGGAAGACAAGACGGCGCCGCATATCGTCAAGGTGGTCGGCTCGCCGCTGTCCGAGACCCGCATGCGGGCGCTCTATTTCACCCGGGCAACGGCACCCTATGGCGAAGGCCCGCTCTATCATCACATCGGCCTCTACACCTATCGCCGCGCGGCGCTGGAGCGCTTCGTCTCGCTCGGGCCCTCCACGCTCGAAAAGCGCGAATCGCTGGAGCAGCTGCGGGCGCTGGAAGCCGGCATGCGCATCGATGTCGAGATCGTTGACACCGTTCCGCTCGGTGTCGATACTCCCGCCGACCTTGAAAAGGCGCGGCGCATTCTTTCCGCACAAGTGAAGTAACGGATCTCCCATGAGCATCAAGACCAACAAAATCGCCTTCCAGGGCGACTTCGGCGCCAATTCCGACATGGCCTGCCGCGACATGTTTCCTGATATGGATCCGCTGCCGTGCCAGACCTTCGAGGATGCCTTCGTGGCGCTCGAAAGCGGCGATGCCGATCTGGCGATGATCCCGATCGAAAACACCATCGCCGGACGCGTCGCCGACATTCACCACCTGCTGCCGGAATCGCGCCTGCACATCATCGGCGAATACTTCATGCCGATCCGCTTCCAGCTCATGGTGCTGCCCGGCGTCACCAAGGACGAGGTCCGCACGGTTCACAGCCACATCCACGCGCTCGGCCAGTGCCGCAAGATCGTGCGCGCCAATGGCTGGAAGGCCGTCGTTGCCGGCGATACGGCGGGTGCCGCCAAGCTGGTGCAGGAAACAGGCGACCGCTCGATGGCAGCCCTTGCGCCGCGTCTGGCAGCCGACCTCTACAAGCTCGATATCATCGCCGAAAACGTCGAGGACACGGAAGACAACGTCACCCGCTTCGTCATCCTCTCGCGTGATGAGAAGTGGGCCGAGCGTGGTGCCGCCGAAGAGAAGCTGGTCACCACCTTTGTCTTCAACGTCCGCAATATTCCGGCAGCGCTCTACAAGGCGCTCGGCGGCTTTGCCACCAACAGCATCAACATGACCAAGCTGGAAAGCTACCAGCTCGGCGGCAAGTTCGTCGCCACCCAGTTCTACGCCGACATCGAAGGCCACCCCGGCGACGCCAACGTCCGCCGCGCGCTGGAAGAGCTGCAGTTCTTCTCCGAGAAGGTCCGCATCCTCGGCGTCTACAAGGGCCACCCGATGCGGGGCCTGCTGCAGAAGTAACGACAAAGGGCGCCGAGGCGCCCTTTTTAATGCTCTGCAATGATGCTTACTTATCCGGCTCACAAACCCGCAGCCGATGCCCATCCGGATCGAGCACCACGAAGGTCGGGCCGAAGTCGAGGTCGGTGAGGTCCTGGGCGATCGGCAGGTGGCGGTCGCGCCAGTCGCGGTAGAGGTTGGAGACCCCGTTTTCGCCCGGAACCATGAAGGCGATCTCGGCGCGGCTGCCGATCGCCGATGGTTGCGGCACGACGCTGCTCAGCCGCCACAGGCCGAGCGTGAAGCCGCCATCGAGCGCGAAAGCCACGAAATTGGGGGCTGATGCGACCGGTTCGCGGTTGAGCAGCGCCTTGTAGAAGCTGGCGCTCTCTGCGGGATCGCGGACATAGAGAATGATGAGATTGGGGCTGTTCATGATGGTGTCCCTCTGCGTGAAAATGACGTGAAGATGCGAACGCCGCCGGGCTTGCCGGCAGCGGTCAAAAGCGTGATTGAAATGTGAAAGTGTGGTCTGTTACCGCTCGCGGTCGCGGCTGCCCCAGTCGATGACGCCGATATCGCGCCTCAGATTCTCAGACATTGATTGCGGATCGAGACGTGGAGCGCCAGTCCGTCCAAGATTGCGTCCCATGCTATGCGCCATGCTGCGCGATGCATTCTGCATCATCCTGAGCATCAGCGACTGCGGATACCAGGTCTCGAAGTTGGCCTCGTCGGAACGGTGGTTGCCGCGTGTCGTCTGGCCCATGGTCTGGCCCATAGTCTGGGACGTGTTCAGGCTCGTCATGGCAGGTCCTCCTGTTTCGATAGGACCCATACTAGACTCATATGCTGTCAGTTTATGGCAGTAGTGTTTGCCGTTCGCGCGGCACGATTTCGCGGTCGCTCCACTCTTGCAGCAGCACGGCGCGGCGGCGCGGATAGCGCGTTTCCTGCGGGATCATCTCGACGATGCGATCGGTCCGGAAATGGCGGTAATCCTGTCTGAGCTCGCACCACGCAACGATCATCCGGACCTGTTCGGTATAGCTGATGGCAAACGGCCACACGTTGCGGATGGAGACCGCGCCGCCCTCGTCGGTATAGGTGAGCTTCAGCACCCGCTCGCCGCGGATCGCCTTGCGGATCACGCCCATGTCGGCCTTGCTCGATATCGGTGGGCGCATGTGGATGAGGAGAGGGGAGGTCTCGATCTCGTCGCGGATCTCGCGCGGCAAAACGTCGGCGATCTTGGCGAGTGCATCCGCGCCCGCTGCCGCCAGCCTCGGATCGGCCGCCCGCGCCACCCAGCGCGATCCCAGCACCAGAGCCTCGATCTCGTCTTGCGAAAACATCATCGGCGGCAGCATGAAGCCAGGCCTCAGAATATAGCCAAGCCCCGGCTCGCCCTCGATCAGCGCGCCCTGCGCCTGCAGGCTGGCGATGTCGCGGTAGAGCGTGCGGATGCTGACGCCGGTTTCCTCGGCCAGCACCGCGCCGCTCACCGGCCGCCTATAGCGGCGCAGCGTCTGCAGCAGTGTCAGCAGGCGTTCTGAGCGCGCCATGGTATTAGCCTATCGGTTTTTCCACTCCACCCAGTCGCGCATCAGGCGGTGGGCGATGGCGCCCTTCGGCGGCGGCGCCTTGCCCGTCGTGCCAGGGCGCTCGAGCATCTCGATCGTCTCCTCGCGGGTAAACCAGCGGCAGTCCTCGAGCTCCTGCTCGTCGCGGGTGATGTCGCGCGATTTGGCCTCGGCATAGCAGCCGATCATCAGCGTGTGCGGCATCGGCCAGGGCTGCGAGGCGTGGTAGCGGACGCGGCCGGTACGGATGCCGGATTCTTCCAGCGTCTCGCGGCGCACGGCATTCTCGATGGTTTCGCCGGGCTCCACGAAGCCGGCGAGACAGGAATACATGCCGGGTGCGAAGTGCGGACCTCGTCCGAGCAGGCAGAGATCACGCTCCTCGTCGATGGTGAGCATGATGACGACAGGGTCGGTGCGCGGGAAGATCGTGTGCTGGCAGGCGGAGCAGACGCGCTTGTATCCGCCGATATGCATTTCCATCGCGGAGCCGCAGCGCCCGCAAAACCGGTTGTCGCTGTTCCAGCGGATCAGGCTGGCACCCTGCGCGAATTCGCCGAGCAGCACGTCGTCGAGCAGCATGTCGCGATAGAGCGAGCGGCCGTCGGCGGGCTTGTATTGGCTGGACAACTCTTCTTCCGGCACGGCAACCGGCACCGCCAATCTCGGCTCGCCGCTCTTGCGGTAGCCGAGCAGGATCGTCTCGTCCCAATTGGGCTTGAGATCGGTCAGCTCGTAGCGCGCAAAAAGCGGGTCGAGCACCTGGCCGTCATGCTTCAATACAAGCTTGTCGCCGGTAAAGGCGAAGATATGGGTTCCATCCTTGGCGAGCGCCTCGTCCACCGAGTTTTCGTTGCGATGCTCGGAATCGCGGATCAGGTCGTTGGCGGCGAATGCCGTCAGATTGCTGGGCTCGGGATGGGGTACATCCGTCTCGAAAAGCGAACGGCTCATGATGAAAGGGCTTCCCGCATCGTCTCTATGAATTGGTCTCGTTTCGCGTCCTCATAGGCCTCCGCCTTGCCGTAGCCCCAGATCGGGTCGGGCCAGTTCGGATCACCTTCGAAGCGCGCGACGACATGAACATGAAGCTGGCGGACGATATTGCCAATAGCCGCGACATTGATTTTTGTCGCCCCGGTCACCTTCTTCAAGGCGGTCGATGCCAGCTCCGTCTCGAAGGTCAGCATCACCTGGTCGAGCGGCGTCAGCTCGAAAATCTCGGTGATATCGGCGCGTTGCGGCACGAGGATCAGCCATGGCCAGCGACAGTCCCTGGCCAGCCGGAAGTCGCAGAGGCCCGTTTTCAGGATACTGATGCTGTCATTGGCCAGCCGGTGGTCGAGTTTGAAAGCGTCCAACGGGTATTCCTCCAGAGTTTTCCATAGGCTAGCAGTTTTTTCGGAGCTTGGCTTGCTTTTGATCGCGATATTGCCGATATGTGCCTTCGGGAGGTTGGTGGTGGACGAGCCACTCGCCAACCGGGTCAGGTCCGGAAGGAAGCAGCCCTAACGAGCCAGGCACGGGTCATCGTGCCAGCCTCCCACCCTTCTCTCCATCCTTTGCCCGAAGAGTTCGGGCGTTAAGCAGGGCGATGAGCGACACCGAGCGACAATCACAAGATGCCGCCTCGACGGGCACCGGATACCGGGTGCTGGCACGCAAATACCGCCCCAAGGATTTCACGGATCTGATGGTCGGCCAGGAGCCGATGGTCCAGACCCTGACCAACGCCTTCGAGACCGGCCGTATCGCGCAAGCCTACATGCTGACCGGCGTTCGCGGGGTCGGCAAGACGACGACCGCCCGCATCCTGGCGCGCGCGCTGAATTACAAGACAGCAGAGATCGACAAGCCGACGATCGATCTGCGCATCCCCGGCGACCACTGCCAGGCGATCATGGAAGGCCGCCATGTCGATGTCATCGAGATGGACGCCGCCTCGCATACCGGTATCGACGATATCAGAGAGATCATCGAGCAGGTGCGCTATCGCCCGGTGTCGGCGCGCTACAAGGTCTACATCATCGACGAAGTGCACATGCTCTCGACGCAGGCCTTCAACGGCCTGTTGAAGACGCTCGAAGAGCCGCCGGAGCATGTGAAGTTCATCTTCGCCACGACGGAAATCCGCAAGGTGCCGATCACGGTCCTGTCGCGCTGCCAGCGTTTCGACCTGCGCCGCATCAGCGCGTCCGATCTCGTCGGCCTGTTCACCACGATCGCATCGAAGGAAGGCATCGAGGCCGAGCCCGATGCGCTGGCGATGATCGCCCGTGCCGCCGAAGGCTCGGCGCGTGACGGCCTGTCGCTGCTCGACCAGGCGATTGCCCATGGCGGCGGCGCGGTGCTGGCCGAATCGGTGCGTGGGATGCTCGGTCTCGCCGACCGCGCCCGAATCGTCGATCTCTTCCAGCACGTTATCAAGGGTGATGTCGCCGCAGCGCTTGGCGAATTCGAAAGCCAGTACGGGGCCGGCGCCAATCCGGTGGCGGTGCTGACCGATCTTGCCGATTTCACCCATCTGGTGACGCGTCTGAAATACGTGCCGGATGCGGCAAACGATCCCTCGCTCAGCGAAATCGAGCGCACCAAGGGCGCGGAATTCTCGCAAGGCGTCGCCGTCACGGCGCTGTCGCGCATCTGGCAGATGCTGTTGAAGGGCATTCCCGAGGTGGAAGCATCCTCGCGTCCGTCGGGTGCCGCCGAAATGGTGCTGATCCGCCTGGCGCACGCCGCCCATCTGCCGGCCCCCGAGGACGCGGCCCGCCGGCTTGCGGAATTTTCTGAAAACAACAGTGGCGCGCGTTCGCCCTCATCGTCGGGTAACGGCGGCGGAAATGGCGGCGCGACCGTCAGCTATCAGGGCAATGTCATGGCCCGCGCCGCGGAAGCAGCAGTGCCGCGCCCGCAGCCCGCTGGCCCGACTGCCATGCTGCGCGTCGTCCAGAACTCTGATCCTCAGAACCTGGCCGTCGGCCGCACCGAGGCGAAGGCCGCCGATGCGCCGCAGCCGCTGGTGCGGGTCAATTCGGTCAGCGATATCGCCAATCTCGCCGGCGAAAAGCGCGATGTGAAGATCAAGGCGCTGGTGCGCAATTTCGTGCGCCCGGTTCGCGTTCAGCCCGGCATCCTGGATGTCAACCTGACGGAAGGCGCGCCGGGAACGCTGCTCAACGAACTTGCGCTGAAGCTCAAGGAATGGACTGGCATCCACTGGATCGTCAGCCTCAGCCGCGAGGCCGGCCAGCCGACCATGGTGGAAGCCGAAGCCAATGCCAAGGCGCAGCAGGTGAGCGACGCCAGGCAGGATCCTGACGTGGCGGCCATCCTCTCGCAGTTTCCGGGCGCCAAGATCATCGACGTTCGCGTCCGCGCGCCGGAACCTGAGGAAGAGGAAGGTCCCGTGCAGGCGCCGGCGACCGCCGAATCCGAAGAGGGCGATATCCTGCCCGGCGACGACATAGAATTCTGAGACACCAAGAAGGAGAAGACGATGCGCGACATCATGGGCATGATGGGCAAAGTCAAGGAAATGCAGGCCAAGATGGAGCAGATGCAGGCGGAAATCGCCACGCTCACGGCCGAAGGCAAGTCCGGTGGCGGTCTCGTGACCGTCGTCATCACGGGCAAGGGCGAGATGCAGAGCCTGAAGATCGATCCGTCGCTCTTCAAGGAAGACGACGTCGAGATCCTCGAGGACCTGATCGTCGCCGCCCACAAGGATGCCAAGGAAAAGGCTGACGCGGTCGCCGCCGAAAAGACCAAGGCGCTGACGGCAGGTCTGCCGATCCCGCCCGGCTTCAAGATGCCGTTCTGATCATTCGGTAGAACATGGATTTGCAAGCGCCGGCGCCCATCGGGTGGCCGGCGCTTGTCGTTTGAGAACGCTTATTTCGTGTGCTTCTGTGTGTGGTGCTTGGCGGGCTTTGCCTTCGGCGGCGGAACGAAGGTCAGCTTCATGTTGGCGATGCCGGCCGCGACGTTGAGGCCGGATGTGCCCTCGACCGACAGCGGCTGCAGCGCCACCGATCCCTCCAGGCCGCCTACCAGCGCATTGGCCCCGAGCCCGAGGCCGACGGTGGCATTGGCCGCCACGCCGGAATAGCTGCCCTGCAGCGCGCCCTCGGGGTGGTTCGCCGGCGCATAGACGTACCAGATCAGCGTTCCGCCCTTGAGCACGCCGATATCGACGCCGATCTTGGTGATCGCCCCGCGGTAATGCTCCACATGCCCGGGCTGCGAGGGCGTGAACATGCAGTCCACCTCCCGTTTCGAGCCGATGATCATGCCGATTCCCGCCGAGATATCGCAGGTCAGCGACCCCGCATGCACATTGGCAGCCGCCGCCGGCTGCGGAGCGGAAAGGGCCGTCGCGGCGGCAACGGCAAGGGCGATCGAGGTAAACTTGAAGACGGACATGCGGGCCTCCTTGGATTGGCATACCGTCAGAAGGAAATTAGGAGACGTCCTGATATCAGCAAGTGATCATAAAGGCGGAATCTCGGTGCCGCGACCCGCGCGGGCTTACCTCTCCGCGAGAAGGCTGTCGCGCAGCTTGTAGTGGATCGGCGCCGCCAGATAGCGGGCGCGGTCTTCGACTGACAGCCGCCTGCCGAATGTCGCCATCATCTCCGGCATCGTCACCCGCGCTCCCTCGAACCGCTGCCATTCCACCCGCTCGCCTGCTGTCACCGTGCCCGGCTTGATCACCCGGCAATAGATGCCCGGCCGGCCGGCGCGGGTGTAGCGCTTGACGAACAACGGATCGCCCATGCGCGCCGCGAAGGTGGCGCAGGGGATACGCGCGGAGGTCACTTCGAGAACAAGATCGCCGGCTATGAAGCGATCGCCGACCGCGACCATGGTATTGTCGAGCCCTTCGATGACGAGGTTTTCGCCGAAGGTGCCGGGGGCGATCGTTTGGGCGAGTTCCGCCGACCACCAGTCGAGCGTCAGCGATCCCTCGACATAGACGGCCTGGTCGACGCCGCCATGGTGCTTGCGGTTGCAGATCGCGTCGCCGAGCAGCCCTTCGGCGTCGACGAGCACGCCGCCGCTGATCGCGTGCTTGTTGATGCCGGTCTTGTAGCTCTTGCCCGGCAGCCTCTCGGCGTTGCCGATGCAAACGGCGAGGATTTTCATAAGGCCCGCTTTTCTGTCCGTTTCCGTTTTTCAAACATATGGGCTAAGAACCCGATATGGCAAAGCGAGTCACCGGCCCCGAAATCGAAAAACTCATCCAGCTGCTGGCGAAGGTGCCGGGCCTCGGCCCCCGCTCCGCGCGCCGCGCCGCGCTGCACCTGATCAAGAAGAAGGATCAGCTGCTTGGGCCGCTCGGCAGCGCCATGGGCGAAGCCTATGACAAGGTCAAGATCTGCTCGCGCTGCGGCAATGTCGATACGTCCGACCCATGCACCGTCTGCACCGACGACCGCCGCGACCAGTCCGTCATCATCGTCGTCGAGGATGTCTCCGACCTCTGGGCACTGGAGCGCGCGGCCGCGCTCAACGCCGCCTATCACGTGCTCGGCGGCACGCTCTCGCCGCTCGACGGCGTCGGCCCGGATGATCTCAACATCAAGGGCCTGATCGAACGCGTCACGGCCGGCGGCATCAAGGAACTGATCATCGCCGTCAACGCCACCGTCGAGGGGCAAACAACAGCACACTATATAACCGACCAGCTGGCCGGGCTCGATGTGAAGATCACGCGACTGGCGCATGGCGTGCCTGTTGGCGGTGAGCTGGATTATCTCGACGAGGGCACGCTGACGGCGGCGCTTCGGGCGCGGACGTCGATATGAGGGGAGATTTGATGCCGTTAGAGATCCGCCATACCCCCCTCTGCCCTGCCGGGCATCTCCCCCACAAGGGGGGAGATCGACTCGTGGTGAGGTTTACGCCAAACAATGAGCGCGAAACGAGCGGCTGCCCCCAGCCAATCTCCCCCCTTGTGGGGGAGATGTCCGGCAGGACAGAGGGGGGTATCGCACGGTACGCCCTTGCCACCTTCTCTCTGTTCCTCAGCCTCGCAGCAACAGCCCACGCCGCCCCCTCCAAAGCCGAAGTCGAAGCCCAGTTCGAGCGCTGGGTGCAAACCGACCTCTGGCCGGAAGCGCAAAAGAGCGGCATTTCGGAAAAGACCTTCAAGGCCGCATTCGCAGGCGTCACGCTCGATTGGTCGCTGAACGACCTCGCCCCTCCCGGCTTCCCGCCGCCGAAGGAGCAGAAGCAGACGCAGGCCGAGTTCTCCTCGCCGGCGCCCTATTTCAACGATGACCGGCTGAAGCGCCTGGCCGTCACCGGCCGCAGCTTTCAGACGCAATATGCCTCGACGCTGAAGAAGATCGAGAAGACCTATGGCGTGCCCGGCTCGATCGTGCTCGCCATCTGGGGCCGCGAGACCGGCTTCGGCGCCGCCAAGATCCCCAATTCCGGCATCGAGGTGCTGGCCACCAAGGCTTTCATGTCCACCCGCAAGGAGATGTTCCGCACCGAGCTGATCGCCGGCCTGCATATCATCGACGGCGGCGATGTCACGGCGGCCGATTTCAAGGGATCGTCGGCCGGCGCGCTCGGCCAGCCGCAGTTCATGCCGACGAGCTATCTGAAATACGCCGTCGATTTCGATGGCGACGGCCACCGCAACATCTGGACCTCGGTTCCCGATACGCTGGCCTCGATCGCCAACTTCCTGGTCAAGAAGGGCTGGCAGGCAAACCGCAGCTGGGGCTACGAGGTGACGATCCCCGAAAACGTCTCCTGCGCGCAGGAAGGCCCCGATCTCGGCAAGCCGATCGCCCACTGGAATTCGCTCGGCATCGATCGCATCTCCGGCAAGGCCTTTCCGTCAGGTGAGAAGAACGCGACGGGCATGATGATGGTGCCGGCCGGCCGCGACGGCCCGGAATTCCTGGTGACGCCGAATTTCTATGTCATCAAGGAATACAACAATTCCGATCTCTACGCGCTCTATATCGGCAATCTGGCGGACCGCATCGCCTATGGCTCCGGCGCCTTCGAGGGCGCCTGGGGCGATGTCGGCAAGATGCTGCGCTCGGATGTCGCCACCATGCAGAAGGCGCTGGAGAAGAAGGGCTACGACGTCGGCGGCTCCGATGGCCTGCCCGGCTACAAGACGCGCCGCTCCATCGGCCAGTGGCAGGAGAAGAACGGCATGAAGCCGACCTGCTATCCCGAGGCCCACATGATCGGCAAGCTGAAATAGACGCTAGTGGTGCAGGTCGATATGCGCCTTGAAGAATAGGTCGTCGCTGGGCGGAATGGCCTGGCGCTCGATCATCCGGTGCACATGCGGCCCCGCTTCGCCGCGATGCAGCGCCCTTAGCCGGTCAGTGTTTTCGCCGTCCACCTGGGTTCGCCGCTGGTTGTGGCGGATATACTCGACCCAGGTCGGCGTGTGGTAGGTCTCGGTCCACGAGCCCGGCTTTTCCAGATCGCGCATCAGCGCCCAGTTGCGGGCGCCGTCGCGGATGCGGATACGCCGCCGCTCGCCCATCAGCTGCAGGAACTCCGGCACGTCGAGATCGTCGATTTCGTAATCGACCTGGATGACGACAGGCCCGCTGCGCGGGGTGATATCGAGGCCGAGCGCCGGCTCGGTGAAGCGGTTGAGCGGATCGAGGTTGAGCGTCTCGAAGGCCGGCATGGCGAACTTCAGCCCGATGACGATGCCGAACAGCATGACCACGGCCGACATCAGCAGCGCGTTGGCGACGCCGTAGTTGTCGGCGGCGATACCCCAGATCCAGCTCCCCCCGGCAATCCCGCCGAAGGTCACGGTCTGGTAGAGCGACAGCGCCCGGCCGACCACCCAGCGCGGCGTCGAAAGCTGCACGATGGTGTTGAACAGCGACAGCGCCAGCACCCAGCAAGCGCCCGAGATCACCAATCCCAAACAGGTGATCGCCGAAATCGGGCTGAAGGCGGCAATCGCGGCGCTGAGCGCGAAGCCGGCAAACGACAGGCGCACGATCGTCTCGCTGGAAAAGCGCTCGCGCAGCCTTGCGTTCAGCACCGCCCCGCCGATGGCGCCGATGCCGAAGGAGCCGAGCATCAGGCCGTAGGTAAGAGGTCCGCCGACCACCAGCTCCAGCGCCACGATCGGCAGGAGCGCGAGGATCGAGCTGGCGCTGATGCCGAAGATCAGCCCGCGCAGCATGACTTTCTGCAGGTTGGGCGACATGGAGATGTAGCGTAACCCGGCAAAGATGGCGCTGCCGAGCGCCTCGCGTGGCAGCGTGGTCGCGGGATAGGTCGGCTTCCAGCGCATCAGCGCATAGATCAGCGCGAAATAGCTCATCGTATTGACGGCAAAGGCGGCTGCCGCACCGGCGGCCGCCACGATGATGCCGCCGATCGCCGGCCCGACGCTGCGGGTAATGTTGAAGCCGACGCTGTTCAGCGTCACCGCGCCGGGAAGATCGGCGCGCGGCACCATGTCCCCCACCGACGCCTGCCAGGAGGGATTGTTGAGCGCCGTACCGCAGCCGAGAAGAAAGGTGAAGAACAGGAGCAGCCAGGGCGAGAGGATACCGAAGAAGGCGAAGATGCTGAGCAGTGCGGAGACCGCCAGCATGAAACACTGCGCCGTCAGCATCACCCGCCGTCTGTCGAAGCTGTCCGCCAGCGCCCCCGAAACCAGCGAGAAGAGCATGATCGGCAGAGCGGTGGAGGTCTGCACCAGCGCCACCATGTCGCCCGACGCGGTGATCATGGTCATCATCCACGCGGCACCGACCGCCTGGATCAGGCCGCCGAAATTGGAAGCGATGCTGGCGAACCAGATGGTGCGGTAGGTCTCGTGCCTGAGTGGTGCCAGTGTCGATGAAGTATAGGCCACGATTCCTCCCGTCGAATGCCATGCGCTGCGCCAAGCTATATAAGCGAAACGGCGAGCAAGGCCACCGACCGCCTGCCGCAACCGCGCCGCACCGCCGATGGAGCTTGCAATTTCGCGGAAACGGGCCTATATGGCTCTCAAATCTTGATCGCATTGATGAGGAGTGGGCCGCAAGGACCCGCTCTTTTTTATTACCGCGATCGCCCGAAAATATCGCTTAGGAGCGCATCGCTTGTCGGATTCGACGAACGCAGACAATGAACTTGAGCCGCGGCTGATCACCGAGACTGGCCTCGACCAGCGCCTCGCCGCCATCATCGAGCCCGTCCTCATCGACCTCGGCTACCGCCTGATCCGCGTGCGCATGCTCAACCAGAACGGCGCCACCATGCAGATCATGGCCGAGCGCAACGATGGAACCATGGACGTCGAAGGCTGCGAGGAGGTCTCGGTGGCCGTTTCTCCGGTTCTCGATGTGGAAGATCCGATCGATAAAGAGTATCATCTGGAAGTGTCGTCGCCCGGCATCGATCGCCCGATGGTGCGCAAGTCCGATTTCGTGCGCTGGCAGGGCCATCTCCTGAAGTGCGAGACCTCGATCATCGTCGGTGGTCGCAAGCGCTTCCGCGGCAAGATCGTTTCCAGCGACGTCGATGGCTTCACGCTCGAGCGTGACGAGGCTCCGGCCGGCGAGGAAAAGGCGATCGTCATTCCGTTCACAGCGCTTGCCGATGCGAAACTCATTCTGACCGACGATCTGATCCGTGATGCCCTGCGCGCCGACAAGCTGGCGAAGGCAGAGGCCGCGAACCAGAACGAAGCGGAAGACGAAGAATAAACCGATCAACTTGTGGCGCCGGGCAAGGGAAGCCTCAGCGCCTAGACGGAGACAAAACACATGGCAGTCAGTGCGAACCGGCTCGAACTTCTGCAGATCGCAGATGCAGTCGCCCGCGAAAAGGTCATCGACCGCGAGATCGTGCTCGCCGCGATGGCGGACGCGATCCAGAAGGCGGCGCGCTCGCGCTACGGCACTGAATCCAACATCCGCGCCGACATCAACCCGAAGACCGGCGAAATCCGCCTGCAGCGTCTGCTCGAGGTTGTCGAGGCAGCTGAAGACTACTCGACGCAGATCCCGCTCGAGCTGGCCCGCGACCGCAACCCGGACGCAGCCCTTGGCGATTTCATCGCCGATCCGCTGCCGCCGATGGATTTCGGCCGTATCGCCGCCCAGTCCGCCAAGCAGGTCATCGTCCAGAAGGTTCGCGAAGCCGAGCGTGATCGCCAGTTCGACGAATTCAAGGATCGCGTCGGCGAAATCGTCAACGGCACCGTCAAGCGCGTCGAATACGGCAACGTCATCGTCGACCTCGGCCGTGGCGAAGGCATCATCCGCCGCGACGAAATGATCCCGCGCGAAAACGTCCGCTATGGCGATCGCGTCCGCGCATACGTATATGACGTACGTCGCGAACAGCGCGGCCCGCAGATCTTCCTGTCGCGCACGCATCCGCAGTTCATGGTCAAGCTCTTCACCATGGAAGTGCCTGAAATCTACGACGGCATCATTCAGGTGAAGTCGGTTGCCCGCGATCCGGGTTCGCGCGCCAAGATCGCCGTGATCTCGAACGATAGCTCGATCGATCCGGTTGGCGCCTGCGTCGGTATGCGTGGTTCGCGCGTTCAGGCCGTTGTCGGTGAGCTCCAGGGCGAAAAGATCGACATCATTCCATGGTCGCAGGACCCGGCGACCTTCGTCGTCAACGCCCTGCAGCCGGCTGAAGTCGCCAAGGTCGTTCTCGATGAAGATGCCGAGCGCATCGAAGTCGTGGTTCCGGACGAGCAGCTGTCGCTGGCCATCGGCCGCCGCGGCCAGAACGTTCGCCTCGCTTCGCAGCTGACCGGCTGGGATATCGACATCATGACGGAAGCCGAAGAATCGGAACGCCGTCAGAAGGAATTCAACGAGCGCACCAACCTGTTCATGGATTCGCTCGACGTCGACGAAATGGTCGGCCAGGTTCTGGCCTCCGAAGGCTTCGCCGCCGTTGAGGAACTGGCTTACGTCGAACTCGACGAAATCGCCTCGATCGACGGTTTCGACGAAGACACCGCGCAGGAAATCCAGACCCGCGCCCGCGAATATCTCGAAAAGCTCGAAGCCGAGATGGACGAGAAGCGCAAGGCGCTCGGCGTATCGGACGAACTGCGTGGCATCGACGGTATGACCGCCCAGATGATGGTTGCCCTCGGTGAGGACGGCATCAAGACGATGGAAGACTTCGCCGGCTGCGCAGCCGACGATCTCGTCGGCTGGAGCGAGCGCAAGAACGGCGAGACCAAGAAGTTCGAGGGCCTGTTCTCGAAGTTCGACGTTTCGCGCGTCGAAGCCGAACAGATGGTCGTTCAGGCCCGCCTCGCGGCTGGCTGGATCACCGAAGAGGACCTTGCGAAGGAAGCGGAAGCTGAAGAAGCTCCCGAGGCCGAGCAGGAAGTTTAATGTCTGCGCGTGAGCCTACCGTTTCTCCTGAGGACGACGATCTTGCAGGTTATGACGTGAATGGTCGCATGTGCATCGTGACGCGCGAAAGCGGATCGCCGGATGAGCTGATCCGCTTCGTCGCCGCTCCCGATGGGACGGTGGTGGCCGACCTGAAGCGTCAGCTTCCGGGTCGCGGCTGCTGGGTGAAGATCGACCGCGCCCTGGTCGACAAGGCGGTGGCGAAGAAATCCTTCGCCCGCGCCCTGAAAACGGATGTGAAGGCGGCCGCCGATCTCGGCGAGACCGTCGACAAGCTGCTGATGCAGCAACTGATGCAGATGATGAACATGGCCCGCAAGGCCGGACAGTTCATCACCGGCGCCTCGAAAGTGGATGCCGCGATCCGCAGTGGCGCGGCGCTTGCCGTGTTCCATGCAACGGACGCGGCGGCCGACGGCGTGAGAAAGATCGACCAGGCCCGCAAGGCCTGGCACCTCGGAATGGAGACCGAGGAGGAAATACCTTCCTACAAACTCTTCTCGGAGAGCGAAATGGAAGGCCTGATGGGTCAGAACGCTTTTATCCATGCTGCAGTGCTTGCAGGGCAGGCGGGTGAGGGTGTAGTGAAGCGCGCAAAGATGCTCGAACAGTACCGCAATGGCGGTCAGTCCCGGGCAGCGGGCGGCGCTGGCCGGCAAAAACAATGATACGGTCACCGGACTTGTCCGGCCCGATGTCATTGATCGACATTTTGATTGACAGGGACTGATGACGTCATCGCTCCCTGTCCGAAGGAACGGGAACGAATGACCGATAGCAATGACGACAAGACACTGAACGGCCCGGGCAAGAAGACTCTGACCCTGAAACCGTCGGGCGTAAGCCAGGGCACCGTGCGCCAGGATATGGGCCGCGGTCGCACCAAGGCGGTCGTTGTCGAGACCCGCAAGCGGCGCCCGATGCGCCCGGAAGACGAACAGCGCCCGATCACCCCGGTGGCAGCACCGGCAGCGCCCGTACGCGCCGCCGAGCCCGCTCCTGCGCCCGCAGCACAGGCAGCGGCAACACCGGCTCCGGCACCTGTTCAGCAGGCCCGCCCGCCGCAGCCCCAGCAGCCGCAGCGCTACAACCAGCCGAGCGGCCAGCAGTATAACCGTCCGCAATCCCAGCAGCCTTCGCGCCAGCAGGATCGTCCGCGTCCGGTGGTTCTGAACCATCTGTCGCCGGAAGAAATGGATGCGCGCCGCCGTGCGCTCGCCATGGCCCAGGTTCGTGACGCCGAGGATGCGGTTCGCCGCGCCGAGGAAGAAAAGCGCCGTGCCGCCGAAGAGGTTGCTCGCCAGGCCGCTGCCGCTGAAGAAGCCAAGCGCCTTGCCGCCGAGGAAGCAGAACGCGCCGCTGCGGCCGCTGCCGCTCCGCCGGCACCCGCAACTCCCGCTCCGGCTGCCGCCGAAGCACCGCGCACGCAGGCTGCGGCACCCGCCGTTCGCCGCACCGATGCGCCGTCTTCCGCCCGTCCGGCTCCCGGTGGCGCACCGGCTGCCCCCGGCGTCCGTCGCCGTGAAAATGATGAGGATGATCGCGGCGGTGCACCGCGCGGTGGCGCTCCGGCGCGTGGCCGTGTCGTGCGTCCGGAACCGGCAAAGCCTGTTACCGCGCGTCCGAAGGGTGACGATGGTCGCCGCCAGGGCAAGCTGACGATCACGGCTGCAAGCACGGATGACGACGGCAACAACCGTGGCCGCTCGATGGCCGCCATGCGCCGTCGCCAGGAAAAGTTCCGCCGCAGCCAGATCCAGGAAACCCGCGAAAAGGTTATTCGCGAAGTCATCCTGCCTGAGACCATCACCATTCAGGAACTGTCGCAGCGTATGTCTGAACGCGCCGTCGACGTCATCAAGTACCTGATGAAGGAAGGCCAGATGATGAAGCCGGGCGACGTCATCGACGCCGACCTCGCAGAACTCATCGCCGGCGAATTCGGCCACACCGTCAAGCGCGTTTCGGAATCCGACGTTGAAGAAGGTATCTTCGACCGGGCCGACGATGCCGGCGAAATGGTTTCGCGTCCGCCAGTCGTGACGATCATGGGTCACGTCGACCACGGCAAGACCTCGCTGCTCGACGCCATCCGTCAGGCAAACGTCGTCTCCGGCGAAGCCGGTGGCATCACCCAGCACATCGGTGCCTATCAGGTCGAACAGAACGGCCAGAAGATCACCTTCATCGACACCCCCGGCCACGCCGCCTTCACGGCCATGCGTGCCCGTGGTGCGCAGGCAACCGATATCGCGATCCTGGTGGTCGCGGCCGACGACAGCGTCATGCCTCAGACGATCGAATCCATCAGCCACGCCAAGGCGGCCGGTGTTCCGATCATCGTGGCGATCAACAAGATCGACAAGCACGAAGCCAATCCGGACAAGGTCCGTCAGCAGCTTCTGCAGCACGAAGTCTTCGTTGAATCGCTCGGCGGTGAAGTGCTCGACGTCGAAGTGTCTGCCAAGAACAAGACCAACCTCGACAAGCTGCTCGAAGCCGTCCTGCTGCAGGCCGAAATCCTCGACCTCAAGGCCGACCCGACGCGTACTGCCGAAGGTATCGTGATCGAAGCCCAGCTCGACCGTGGTCGTGGTGCGGTTGCGACCGTCCTCGTCCAGAAGGGTACGCTGAAGCCCGGCCAGATCATCGTTGCCGGCGATCAGTGGGGCCGCGTTCGCGCGCTCGTCACCGACAAGGGCGACCATGTCAAGGAAGCGGGTCCGGCCATGCCGGTCGAAGTGCTCGGCCTGTCCGGCACGCCTGCTGCCGGTGACAAGTTCGCCGTCGTCGAAAACGAGAGCCGTGCCCGCGAGATTTCCGAATATCGCCAGCGTCTGGCCCGCGACAAGGCGGTTGCCCGCCAGACCGGCCAGCGCGGTTCGCTCGAACAGATGATGAGCAAGCTGCAGAACACCGGCTTCAAGGAATTCCCGCTGCTCATCAAGGGCGACGTGCAGGGTTCCATCGAAGCGATCATCGGTGCTCTCGACAAGCTCGGCACCGACGAAGTGCGGGCCCGTATCGTCCATTCGGGCGCCGGTGCCATCACCGAGTCGGATCTGGCGCTTGCCGAATCCTCCGACGCCGCGATCATCGGCTTCAACGTCCGTGCCAACGCACAGGCACGTGTCGCCGCCGAACGCGCGGGCATCGAGATCCGCTACTACAACATCATCTACGATCTGGTGGATGACGTGAAGGCAGCGATGTCGGGTCTGCTCACGCCGGAGCGCCGCGAAACCTTCCTCGGCAATGCCGAGATCCTCGAGGTGTTCAACATCACCAAGACCGGCAAGGTCGCGGGTTGCCGCGTTACCGAAGGCAAGGTCGAACGTGGTGCTGGCGTCCGCCTCATCCGCGACAACGTCGTCATCCACGAAGGCAAGCTCAAGACGCTCAAGCGCTTCAAGGACGAAGTATCGGAAGTTCCGGTCGGTCAGGAATGCGGTATGGCCTTCGAGAACTACGAAGACATCCGCGCGGGCGATGTCATCGAATGCTTCCGCGTCGAGCATATCACCCGTACGCTCTGATCGTGCGAGACTAGAGTTGTGGACGGGCGCCGGATCATATGAGGCCGGCGCCCGAACCTTTTGAGGCCCCGGACTTTTGAGGCCCCAGATTTTTGAGGCAAAGAACAATGGCAACGAAAACCTCGACAGCACAGTCGCAGCGCATGCTGCGCGTCGGCGAGCAGGTACGCGCCGCGATCACCCAGGTCCTGCAGCGCGGCGAAGTGCGCGACGACCTCCTTGAAAAGACCGTCATCTCCGTATCCGAAGTGCGCATGTCGACCGACCTGAAGGTCGCGACCGCCTTCATCACGCCGCTCGGCGTGTCGGATCACGAGACGGTCATCACGGCGCTCAACCGCCACGCCAAATTCATCCGCGGCCGTCTCGGCCCGCATCTCCGGCAGATGAAATTCATGCCCGAGATCCGCTTCCGCGACGATACGAGCTTCGACAATTACAAGAAGATCGACGAACTGCTGCGCTCGCCCGAGGTCATGCGCGACCTTGAGGACGGCGATACCGACGAAAAGTAATAGAAGAGCCTTATGTCCAAACCACGCAAGCCCAAAGGCCGCCCGATCTCGGGCTGGCTTATCCTTGACAAGCCCGTCGACTTCGGCTCGACCGAAGCCGTCTCCAAGATCAAGTGGCTGTTCAAGGCGCAGAAATGCGGCCACGCCGGTACGCTCGATCCGCTGGCTTCGGGCATGCTGCCGATCGCGCTTGGCGATGCGACCAAGACCGTTCCCTACGTCATGGACGGCCGCAAGATCTACGAATTCACCGTGACCTGGGGCGAGCAGCGCTCGACCGACGACCTCGAGGGCGAGGTTATCGAGAGCTCCGACAAGCGTCCGACCGAAGACGAGATCCTGGCGCTGCTGCCCAACTACACTGGCGTCATCAGCCAGGTCCCGCCGCAGTTCTCGGCGATCAAGATCGCAGGCGAGCGCGCCTATGACCTCGCCCGCGAGGGTGAAACGGTCGAGATTCCGTCGCGTGAGGTCGAAATCTATCGCCTGACGCTGCTCGAATGCGAGAACGAAAACACCGCGCATTTCGAAGTCGAGTGCGGCAAGGGCACCTATGTCCGCGCGCTTGCCCGCGATTTCGGCCGCGATCTCGGCTGCTTCGGCCACATCTCCGGCCTGCGCCGCAGCTTCGTCGCACCGTTTGCCGAGGATACGATGATCCCGCTCGCCGAGCTCGTCGCACTGGAAGACATTCAGGATGACGAAGAACGCCTGGCGGCACTCGACGCGCTTCTGATCGACACCAGCGAGGCGCTCTCCTCGCTGCCGCATCTGATCGTCAACGACGACCAAGCCCACCGCCTGAAGATGGGCAACCCCATCCTGGTGCGCGGCCGCGATGCGCCGGTGGAAGAAAGCGAAGCCTATGCCACGGCCCGTGGCAAGCTGATCGCCATCGGCGAAATCGGCCAGGGCGAGTTCCGCCCCAAGCGCGTCTTCGGCTGATGTTTTTAACCCGGCGCCGACGCGCCGGGCACGCCTCTTCCCTTTGCTGCCTGAATGGTTTATAGGCAGCGCCAGCATCAGGCATTGCTTGAATGCATTCGCGGCCAAAGCTGGACGACATCCCGGCTTTTGGCGACCTTATCTCCTCTCATCGAAAGGAACATCCGATGTCGATTACTGCTGAGCGCAAGACGGCACTTATCAAGGAATACGCAACGTTCGAAGGCGACACCGGTTCGCCGGAAGTTCAGGTTGCAATCCTCACCGAGCGCATCAACAACCTCACGGAACACTTCAAGGGCCACAAGAAGGATAACCATTCCCGCCGTGGCCTGCTGACGATGGTTTCGAGCCGCCGCTCGCTTCTTGACTACCTCAAGAAGAAGAACGAAGGCCGTTACACCAAGCTGATCACCAGCCTGGGTATCCGCCGCTAAGGCTTTGCCGGCGGGCGCTCCTTATGGACGCCCGCCGCATTTGTTTCCGGGGAACGTTTCTCCGACCACCGCAGGACGCCGCAGGCGTTTGCGGGACTGCCCGCGGACCCGGATGGGCCGGATCCGCAAAACCAACCGTTGACCTGTCATGGGGCAGGATTGCCGGATGCTTTCGGCCAAGGCGCACACCTTGGCCCGATTTTCTCGACGAGGAAATCGAGACCACAAAGCCTCCCGTTGTCTTGCCCATGATGCGTCATCAACAATTGCGGTCGTCTGCGCCGTGCCCCAGGGCCAATGGCGCGCCTCCGCATTGAAGGACAAGACATATGTTCGACACTCATTCCGTGGAAATCGAGTGGGCAGGCCGCCCGCTGAAGCTCGAAACCGGCAAGATCGCCCGTCAGGCTGACGGCGCCGTTCTCGCGACCTACGGCGAAACCGTGGTTCTCGCAACCGTCGTTTCCGCCAAGGCGCCGAAGCCTGGCCAGGACTTCTTTCCGCTGACCGTCAACTACCAGGAAAAGACCTACGCAGCCGGCAAGATCCCCGGTGGCTACTTCAAGCGCGAAGGCCGTCCGTCGGAAAACGAAACGCTGGTTTCGCGCCTGATCGACCGCCCGATCCGCCCGCTCTTCCCTGAAGGCTACAAGAACGACACGCAGGTCGTCGTCACGGTTGTCCAGCACGATCTGGAAAACAACCCGGACGTTCTGTCGATGGTTGCCGCTTCGGCTGCTCTGACGCTGTCCGGCGTTCCCTTCATGGGCCCGGTCGGCGGCGCACGCGTCGGCTACATCAACGGCGAATACGTCCTGAACCCGCATCTCGACGAGATGGACGAGTCGATCCTCGACCTCGTTGTCGCCGGTACGCACGACGCCGTTCTGATGGTTGAATCCGAAGCCAAGGAACTCAACGAAGAAGTCATGCTCGGCGCCGTCATGTTCGGCCATAAGGGTTTCCAGCCGGTTCTCGACGCGATCATCAAGCTCGCCGAAGTGGCTGCCAAGGAGCCGCGCGACTTCCAGCCGGAAGACTTCTCCGAACTCGAAGCCGAAATGCTGAAGCACTTCGAAGCCGAGCTGCGCACCGCCTACAAGAACACGCAGAAGGCTGAACGCTACGCTGCCGTCGACGCCGTCAAGGCGAAGGTCAAGGCGCACTTCTTCCCTGAGGGCGAAGAGCCGAAGTACACTGCTGAAGTCATCGGCGCGATCTTCAAGCACCTGCAGGCCAAGATCGTTCGTTGGAACATCCTCGACACCAAGAGCCGCATCGACGGCCGCGACCTCGAGACCGTTCGCCCGATCGTATCGGAAGTCGGCCTCCTGCCGCGCACCCACGGTTCTGCTCTCTTCACCCGCGGTGAAACGCAGGCAATCGTCGTTGCCACGCTCGGCACCGGCGAAGACGAACAGTATGTCGACAGCCTCACGGGCATGTACAAGGAGCGCTTCCTGCTCCATTACAACTTCCCTCCCTACTCGGTTGGCGAAACCGGCCGCATGGGCTCTCCGGGTCGTCGCGAAATCGGTCACGGCAAGCTCGCATGGCGCGCTATCCGCCCGATGCTTCCGTCGGCTGAACAGTTCCCCTACACGCTGCGCGTCGTCTCCGAGATCACCGAGTCCAACGGCTCGTCCTCGATGGCAACCGTCTGCGGCACCTCGCTCGCTCTGATGGACGCCGGCGTTCCTTTGGCTAAGCCGGTTGCCGGTATCGCCATGGGCCTGATCCTCGAAGGTGACCGCTTCGCCGTTCTCTCCGACATCCTCGGCGACGAAGACCACCTCGGCGACATGGACTTCAAGGTTGCAGGTACCGCCGACGGCATCACCTCGCTGCAGATGGACATCAAGATCGCCGGCATCACCGAAGAGATCATGAAGGTCGCTCTCGGCCAGGCACAGGGCGGTCGCACGCACATCCTCGGCGAAATGTCGAAGGCGATCTCCGAAGGCCGTTCGCAGCTCGGCGAATTCGCTCCGCGCATCGAAGTCATGAACATCCCGGTCGACAAGATCCGTGAAGTCATCGGCTCCGGCGGCAAGGTCATCCGCGAAATCGTCGAAAAGACCGGCGCGAAGATCAACATCGAAGACGACGGCACCGTGAAGATCGCATCTTCCTCGGGCAAGGAAATCGAAGCGGCCCGCAAGTGGATCCACTCGATCGTTGCCGAGCCGGAAATCGGCGTGATTTACGAAGGCACGGTCGTGAAGACCGCCGACTTCGGCGCCTTCGTCAACTTCTTCGGCGCCCGCGACGGCCTCGTCCACATCTCGCAGCTTGCTTCCGAGCGTGTTGCCAAGACCCAGGACGTCGTCAAGGAAGGCCAGAAGGTTTGGGTCAAGCTCCTCGGCTTCGACGAGCGCGGCAAGGTCCGCCTGTCGATGAAGGTTGTCGACCAGGCAACCGGCCAGGAAATCCCTGCCGACAAGAAGAAGGAAGAAGCAGCCGAGTAAGCTGCGCCTTCCGAAGACTTCATGGGCGCGGGAATCTTCTCGCGCCCTTTTTCTATTCAGGATCGAGATAAAACGATGAGCAGCGAGACGCTGAAGACACTGTTTCACCCCTTTGTAAGCGGCACCGTCGAGGCGCCCGGCGAGGGCGAGCGCGTGCTCTTCCTCGGCGCCGAGGCAGGCTTCGCGCTGCCGCAGGGCTTTGCCGCCGCGCTGAGCGCCGTACAGGGCTTCCGGCCGCTGTACCGGCAGCTGCTCGCCCAGCGCATCGAAACCACGCCTGAGGTCGAAGGCGAGGATTATGATGCCGTTCTGGTTCTCTGCAACAAGCACAAGGGCGAGAACGAGGCGAATATCGCCGAAGCACTGACCCGCGTGAAGATGGGCGGCCTCGTCGTCATCGCCGGCGGCAAGGAAGATGGCATCCAGCCGCTGCGCAAGCGCATGGAAGCCTTCGGCCTGTCGCTTGAGCACATGCCGAAATACCACGGCGTCGCCTTCTGGTTCGGCGCGCCCGCCGATCCGTCCGAAATCATCGCCAAGTTCGCCAAGCCGGCCGTGCGCGTCGACGGCCGCTTCGAGGCTGCCGCCGGCATGTTCTCGCACGACCGCATCGACGACGGCTCGGAGCTGCTGGCCTCGCGCCTGCCAGTCGATTTCACCGGCGACGTCGCCGATTTCGGCGCCGGCTGGGGTTATCTCTCCGTCGAGATGGCGGAACGCTCCCCGGGTGTCAGCCGCCTCGACCTCTACGAGGCGAACTACGCCGCGCTGGAAGCCGCCAAGGCCAACATCGAGGAGAACTGCCCGAATGTACCGGCACGCTTCTTCTGGCACGATCTGGCGGGCGAGCCGGTCAAGGACAAGTACGACCTCATCATCATGAACCCGCCCTTCCACGAAAGCCACGCCGCCGAGCCGGCGCTCGGTCAGGCAATGATCAAGACGGCGGCATCCGCGCTCCGCTCCGGCGGTCGCCTGCTTCTGGTCGCCAACCGCGGCCTTCCCTACGAGCCGGTACTGGCGGCGAGCTTCCGCGAAAGCGGCGAAACCTGCCGCAACGCCCGCTTCAAGGTCTTGTGGGCGAAGAAATAAGGCCTAGGGTACCTCGGTCCGCATAGTCGCGTCCGAGGTCACCTTGCCTGTTTCAGAGCGTCATCATGACACTGCCGTTCAGCTTGAGCGGCAGCTTCTGCGCAATATCGTCCTGCTGAAGCAGCTTTCGCTCTTCCCCGAAGATACCATTGCGCATCGGGTCTCGGATCGAGCCGGCTCAGGATCTCTCGTGCTCCTCAAGGTCTCCGCCAGCCCCTATGATCGGGACGTTTATCCCGAGGCGGATTGGGTCGCCTTCATCTCAAGCGACGCTCCCGCCCTTACAGAACGGCTTCTCGAGCACGTTCCAGAGAATATCGGCGTCGTGTTCAAGGTGGCCGATGATGCCGACCGTCTGCTTATATCGGCGCGCTACGCAACAGAGCAGAAAGCCTGCTATCTATCCTACACGGGGAAGCGCAGCGTCGAGCGCGATATCGACGTGGCTGTCACCGTCGCACCCGGCAGCGCTGTTCTCGACATAGCCGAGAAGCAAGGCCACGCCCGCAACTGGCTGCAAGCCCTGCTCGATGCCAACGAGGCTTTTGTCTGCATCCTCGGTCCCGAGGACGAGCCGCAATCGCTATGCTTCGTCTTCCGGAACTATGGGGCGGTCTGGGAGATTGGCGGCGTCTATACCGCCGAGAATTCGAGGGGCCGAGGTTTCGCGGGCAAAGTCGTCCGCACGGCCCTGGCCGAACTTGCCAAGAGAAACATGCTCTCGCGCTATCAAGTCAGCGCCGACAACAGCGCATCAATTCGCGTTGCCGAGAAGCTTGGCATGCAACGCTTCATGACGCTTACGCACCACCTGCGTTTGCCGAAAGCGTTGCCGTAAAAGCGTTACCGGCCCCGAGGCCGGGAAGTGAGCGGCATCCATTGCTCCCCGGTCGTCCGAAGACGGGAGCGATAGAAACGAAAAAGGCCATGCGCAATATAATGCGCATGGCCTTGCATTCTGTTGTGGCTGGCTGCCGCTTACTCGGCGTCCGCCTTGCGCAGCGTATCGAGCGCCGGCATCGAGGTGATATTGAAGCCGGCGTCGACGAAGTGGATTTCGCCGGTGACGCCTGCCGCCATGTCGGAGAGCAGGTAAAGCGCCGAGTTGCCGACGTGATCGATCGTCACGGTCTTGCGCAGCGGCGAGTTCTGCTGGTTCCACGACAGGATCGCGCGGGCATCCGAAATGCCGGCGCCGGCGAGCGTGCGGATCGGGCCGGCGGAGATCGCGTTGACGCGAATGCCGCGCGGGCCGTAATCAGCCGCCAGATAGCGCACGGAGGCCTCAAGAGCCGCCTTGGCGACACCCATGACGTTGTAGTTCGGAATGACGCGCGTCGAGCCGTTATAGGTCAGCGTCAGCATCGAGCCGCCTTCGTTCATCAAGGGCGCCAGACGCTTGGCGATCTCGGTGAACGAGAAACAGGAGATCACCATCGTGCGGCTGAAATTTTCGCGCGTGGTGTCGGCGTAGAGGCCCTTGAGCTCGTTCTTGTCGGAGAAGCCGATGGCGTGCACGACGAAATCGAGCGTGCCCCAGCGTTCCTTGATCGCGTCGACAGTGGCGTCGACGGATGCGATGTCCTCGACGTCGCAAGGCAGCACGAAGTCGGAGCCGGCTTCGGCGGCAAGCGGCTTGACGCGCTTGCCCAGTGCATCGCCCTGGTAGGTGAAGGCAAGTTCCGCGCCCTGTGCCGCCAGCGCCTTGGAAATGCCCCAGGCGATGGAGTGGTTGTTCGCAACACCCATGATAAGCCCGCGCTTACCCTGCATGATTCCCGTCATGTTATTATCCGTTGTAGCGCTGGAAGACGAGCGTGGCGTTGGTGCCGCCGAAGCCGAAGGAATTGGAAAGCGCGATGTCGATCTTGGCGTCGTCGATGCGCTTGCGCACGATCGGCACGCCGTCGAACTCAGGGTCGAGCTCGGTGATATGAGCGCTTTCGCCGATGAAACCGGCCTGCATCATCAACAGCGAGTAGATCGATTCCTGCACGCCGGCAGCGCCCAGCGAGTGGCCGGTCAGCGACTTGGTCGACTGGATGTGCGGGATCTTGTTGCCGAAGACTTCGCGGATCGCACCGATTTCCTTGCTGTCGCCAACAGGCGTCGAGGTGCCGTGCGTGTTGACGTAATCGACATCGCCCTTCACCGTCGAGAGCGCCTGGCGCATGCAGCGGATCGCGCCTTCGCCCGACGGAGCGACCATGTCGTAGCCGTCGGAAGTCGCACCGTAGCCGACGATTTCGGCGTAGATCTTGGCGCCGCGGGCCTTGGCGTGCTCCAGCTCTTCGAGAACCAGAACGCCGGCACCCCCGGCAATCACGAAGCCGTCGCGGGTCGCGTCATAGGCGCGCGACGCGGTCTCTGGCGTGTCGTTGTACTTCGAGGACATGGCGCCCATGGCGTCGAACAGGTTCGACATCGTCCAGTCGAGATCCTCGTGGCCGCCGGCGAACATGATGTCCTGCTTGCCCCACTGGATCATCTCGGCGGCGTTGCCGATGCAATGCGCGGATGTCGAGCAGGCCGACGAGATCGAGTAGTTGACGCCGTGGATCTTGAACCAGGTCGCGAGCGTGGCGGATGCCGTCGAAGACATCGCCTTCGGCACGGCGAACGGGCCGATACGCTTCGGGCTGTTGTTCTTGATGGTGATCTCGGCGGCTTCGATCAGGGTGCGGGTCGAAGGACCACCCGAGCCCATGATGATGCCGGTGCGCTCGTTTTCGCTGTAGTCCTTTTCCTCAAGACCGGAATCGGCGAGCGCCTGCTTCATCGCGACATGGTTCCACGCACCGCCCTGCGACAGGAAGCGCATGGCGCGGCGATCGACCAGATCCGTCGGATCGAGCGAAGGGCGACCCCAGACCTGGCACTTGAAGCCGTGCTCGGCGAAATCGTTGGAAAAGGAAATGCCGGACTTGGCATCGCGCAGCGAAGCGGTGACCTCGGCGGCGTCATTGCCGATCGAGGAAACGACGCCCAGACCCGTGACAACTACCCGTCTCATGTGTTTCGACCTTTTCGTTTTTTCTAACTTGGAAAACCGGGCATGGATGCCCGGTGCAATCAGGCGTCTTTGTCCTTGGACAGGCCGACGCGCAGGTCGGAGGCCTGGTAGATGGTTTCGCCATCGGCCTTCAGCCAGCCGTCGGCGGTGCCGAGCACCAGGCGGCCGCGCATGACGCGCTTGAAGTCGATGCCGTATTCGAGGAGCTTCGTGGTCGGGCGGATCATGCCCTTGAACTTCACTTCACCCGTAGACAGCGCCATGCCGCGACCGGGCTCGCCGAGCCAGCCGAGGAAGAAGCCCGTCAGCTGCCACATGCCGTCTAGGCCGAGGCAGCCCGGCATAATCGGGTTGCCCTGGAAGTGGCAGGGGAAATACCAATCGTCAGGCTTCACGTCGTACTCCGCGCGAATATAGCCCTTGTCGAAGGCGCCGCCGGTTTCGGAGATGTCGGTGATGCGGTGAACCATGAGCATTGGCGGCAGAGGAAGCTGCGCGTTGCCGGGGCCGAAAAGCTCGCCGCGGCCGCATGCCAGGATTTCCTCATAGTTGAAGCTGGATTGTTTCGTCGCCATGAAAACTCTAATTCCCCCCGCAACTAAGCTGATGGATGTGAACGTTTAATCCAAGTTTGACGGAAAATGAAGCATAAGCATGACTGAGCTTCACCCACGTCCAAGGACCGGCTGCGCGCCTTATTTGGTGGTCGCATACAGGAAGGCCAAGCCCCCGGCCAGCACTAATTACGCGAAAAGCCCGATTTTGCGGCGCTTTGACACCTGTTGTCCCCATTGAAACTATTGAAAGCCATTCGTGCAAAAGTTATATGGCTAAGGGAAACATGATTGCGAGACGCTAGATTAGCTGGAGTTGTTGATGGCGGCTGAAGCCCCTCTTACCATTGAAGCAAGGTTGCGGGGCGCTGGCCTCAGGCCGACGCGCCAGCGCGTCGCGCTCGGCGACCTGCTCTTTGCAAAGGGCGATCGCCACCTGACCGTCGAGGAACTGCACGAGGAGGCTGTTGTCGCCGGCGTGCCTGTATCGCTCGCCACCGTCTACAACACGCTGCATCAGTTCACCGAGGCCGGCATGATCCGCGTTCTCGCGGTCGAAAGCGCCAAGACCTATTTCGACACCAATGTCTCCGATCACCACCACTTCTTCGTGGAAGGCGACAACGACGTGCTCGATATTCCGGTCAGCAACCTCACCATCGACAATCTGCCGGAACCGCCGGAGGGCATGGAGATCGCCCATGTCGACGTGGTGATCCGCCTGCGTCCGAAGCGCTCCTGATCCAACTCAATCTCTACATCACATCGTCGGGATGCCGCCCGGGCTTTGCCTTGTAGGTGGGAAACGTCCAGCCGTAGTAAAGCGCCCCGCCGCGCACCGCGAATGCCGCAAGCACGCCCGCAGCCGATGCCACATAGAGCGGTAGTCCGAACTCATTAGCACCGGTGAAGATCGCCGCGCCGACCAGCGCCGCGCTGATGTAGATTTCCGGCCTCAGCAGCACCGAGGGCTCGTTGGCGACAAGATCGCGCAACACGCCGCCAAAGGTCGCGGTCAGCGTGCCGGTGACGATCGCGATCGTCGGCGAGCCGGTGGCGGCCAGCCCCTTGGCCGCACCCATGGCGCAATAGGCCGAAAGCCCGACCGCATCGAGCCAGATCAGCAGCCGGTAGCGCGATTCCACCATATGCGCGGTGAAGAACACCAAAACGCCGGCGGCACAGCAGACCAGGATATAGGTGGGGTTCAGAACCCAGAAGACCGGCACGCGACCCAGGACGATGTCGCGCACGGTGCCGCCGCCTATGCCTGTGATGACCGCGAAGAACAGGAAGCCGATCAGATCGAGTTGCTTGCGCGAGGCGGCAAGCGCACCCGTTGCCGCAAACAGCGCAACGCCGGCATAATCGAGATAGACGAATGGCGACATCGCGTGCTCCAATGGCGATCTTTCCCTCGAGTAATCATGGCCGCAAGGGCGGCGCAAGGCGGATCAGCCAAACTCACGAACCAATGGCGTCCTTATCCGACGAAAAGAGAACCTGTGAAAACGCTGCTGATCGCCTTGAACCTCGTTGCGGCCCTGGCCGTATCCACTGCGGCCTACGCCCAGCAGTCACTGCTTCCCGATCCTGAGATTTACGAGAAGGATCATTTCAAGAAGCAATGCACCGAGGTCGAGTTCTCCGACGGTTTCGTCACCCATCAGGACATCAACAATGACGGGCTCGTCGACGTCGTCGTCAACGAAGGCGAAATGACCTGCGACGGCACCAAGGGCCCGCAGTGCGACGAAGACGGCTGCATCTACAATTTCTATCTGCAGGTCGCCGAGGGCGGCTATTTCATGATCGCCACCGCCAAGACCTATGGCTACGACTTCGTGCAACGCTTCGGCAACAAGGTGCTGGCCATGAAGATGCACCCGCGCTTCTGCGACCGGCCCGACGGCGATCCGAAGACCGATCCCTGCGTCATCACCACCCGCGTACGCGGCACCAAGTTCGTCACCATCTCCAAAAAGTAGCGGGGGCCGGCCGGCTCAGCGCGGATAAAGCTCCGAGGTGCGCCCGGCGAAGTAATAGCCGACGAGGCCGAACCATTCGCGGATCGCCGTCGTCATGTTCTGCGCGTTCCGGTTCGGCTGGGTGAAATCGAGCGCCAGGCGCTCGTGGCCGTCGGTTCTATAGTCCGTCGGCCACGGCGTCACGTCGATGCCGAGCTTGCGGAAGATCCCGACCGAGCGCGGCATGTGATAACCGGATGTGATCAGCAGGCAGTTGGAAAGCCCCTGGCTCGCCAGCAGGTCCTTGGTGTTGACGGCGTTTTCAAAGGTGGTCCGCGAGGTCGCCTCCTGCACCAGACGCTCCTTGGCCACGCCGAACATCGGGAAGAACCGCTCCGCCATGACCGCATCGCCCTCGTAGACACCAGACATCGAACCGTCGCCACCAGAAACGAGAATGCGCGACTGCGGATACTTCTGCGCCAGCCTCAGCGTCTCGATAAACCGGTCGCCGCCGGCATTCATCTCGATCCCGTGGCGCGATGTATTGACCTCGTTCTCGAAGCCGCCGCCAAGCACGATCATGCATGTGAGCTCAGCCGGATCTTGCGGCTTGGCGAAGCGATCCTCCAGCCCCTGCAGAAGGTAGTTGCCCACAGTCGTATAGAGCGTGAGGAAGAGCACCAGCGTGGCGCAGGCGGTCGCGAGCAAGCTGATGATGCGAAAGCGGATCAGTCCCGCAATCAGCGCGACCAGAATAAGCAGGAAAGCCAGCGACAGCGGCTGGCCGAAAATCCAGACGAGTTTCGAGAAGACAAACACGCGGGGCCTCCGTTCCTGCTTCGGTTCTGGAACGACGTCTAGCTGATTCGCGCTGACGATGATGCGACGATCACTTCGCGCGCTGGACCGACGCGCGCGCGGCAGCCGACTGGTTGAACCGCCGCTGCAGCGGCTTCGGGATCAGCAGAGCGGCCAGCGCGATCAGCATCGCGAAGGCGGCGACCACCCAAAGTGCTGAGGCACCCGCGACCTGCGTCAGCAGCGCGCCGGCTATGGCGCCGAGCAGCATGCCGAGCCAGGGGACGATCTGGATCGTCCAGTCGAGCTGGCGATCCCCGATCAGAAAGCGGCCGATGCCGCGCCCGAAACGCGACAACGCCCCGGTCACATAGGTGAGCCCGATCGGCAACCCCTCGATATGCTCCACCGCGGCATTCACCATCCCCATGGAGGCAACGATCAGGTAGAAGCGGGGGAGCACAAGGCCGGGCTCGCTCATCAGCGAGGCGCCCGCCAGCATCAACCCGACGCAGCCGAGCACCACGAAAACCCGCCGCTCGGCGAAATGCGCAAGCACGATCCCGGCGGCATTGCTGAGCACGAAGACGATGATCGCCGCGATCAACACGGCCGCATGCCCGAAGTTGCCAGCCCCAAGCGAAAGCGCCGCCCGCGTCGTATTCCCGGTCATGAACGACACGAAGTCACCGCTCAAAACCAACCCCGTCGCATCCGTCATCCCCGCGAGAAACGAAATCGCCCCCGCGAGCACAAGCCCGGTCGCGGTCCGGCGTGTGTGAATGATGCGGCGTCGTCTTTGTCGTGTCATGGGTGGGGTCCGGGACGCTGAAATGGTGCCAGAGACCGTGAGCCTCGCGGCGTGAAAAGGGCTTTTTGAAAATGCTGGCAAAGCATACGCCCGAGATGGCGGAGAACGCAATTCGGTTGGTCGGATGATTTAGTCGAGAACTAAAGGAGGAAAATTAGTGGAGCTAAGCGGGGACCCGGTCTGAAATGGCGAAAAACTCCCGCAGATAACGTGATTTGCGCGGTTTGAAATATTGATTCAAGCGCGAGATTCCCGCAGCAATCCGCCACCATTTCGGCGGCAAGAATAGGGGCAAGCACCGCCGAGTGACTGGCGAGGCCATTTAGGTTTTTGACACCGAGACGTTGTAGGTGACATCATACCTTCCTAATTCGACAAAGCGCTGGAGGGTTTTCAGCGAGAGGGCATATGTGAACGCAGCGATATCGAAGGGCATCGTGTTCGAATGTTTGACACCGTTAAAGCCAAACAGGTTTCGGCTATCAAATGAGTACGGAAGCGCAACATTGCCGTGGAAGAGTGCATTTCGGTATTTGTAAAGTTCACGAAACTTACCAACAATTTGGTCGTGGTTTTCATCTAGCAAAGCGAGCAGTCGCAATTCCAAAGCCCCGCTGTTTGCCTTGTCTGACGTTGTCGAAAGCATCGCTTCAATTGAGGCCAATGACCACATGAAAGTAACCAGCGGATTTCGCGAGGATCTAAAAGTTTGAGAAACGTAGCTCAAGCCCTTCATGAACTGCGACTTTGGTTCTCCGGCTATCTCTTTCGGCTTCGCCCACAGGAAATCAAATACTGTTCTTGGAGATAGTTTCCGCAATCCAACGTCAGACGCAAAAGGTGTACGCGCACCCAGGCCCATTTTGAACCCTTCCGATGTCGCGGTGCCGCCTCCGTTGTGCGAAGCAATGCGATGGGTCGAGACCCCAAGCGGATCCGCCAGATGCGCAGCAACCAATATTGAGTATGCCTTCAGCTCGAAATCACGAACTAATTCGCCATGAAACATCGTGCCTTTGGAACGACGGACAGCCTGTTCCACGTCAATTCGTTTGTAGCGGTCATCCGCCTTGATCTGCGCGATTATAAGCTTGCGAGCTCGCTCAGAGTAGGTCGCAACGAGTTTGCGATCTAAGGTGATTTGGAAAACGAGAACTTTCGAGGTGTCCGTTATCGTATCGATGTTTGTAGCAAGTTTCCTAAGGTAGCTGCCTTCGCGCTGTTCAATGGTGAGGGTGGAATGAGGCGCGTGTTCCATTGCGACCTGCCCGCTCATGCTGAGAACCGGCCCCCAATCAGAAAAGTCCTCCTGCCGCCCAAAAATCTTCTGCGACAAGGCAATGAACTCATACTTTTCGTTCAACAATGTCTTCATCGTACCAATGCATGACAGAGGCTTATAAAACTTGGTCTGAAGTGTTGGTCTGAGTTGTTTCGGAAGACTATATGTAACGATTTGATTTCATTGTGAAATCTGTACGCTTGGGAGAATTTGGTGGAGCTAAGCGGGATCGAACCGCTGACCTCTTGCATGCCATGCAAGCGCTCTCCCAGCTGAGCTATAGCCCCATCAGGGTGGACCGGTTTGTGCCGGGCCTGGGATGCTTCGCGAAGCGCTTGTCCTCGGGAAGTGGCGGCTTAATACGTGCGGTTTTCGCAGATGGCAAGCCTAAAAAAACGGCCCGGTGAATTTTTCTTGCCCGGGCCGATCCTTGTTCGAAATCAGACGTCTTCTTCGTCGCCGGTCACGCCGATGATGTCGCTCATGTCGTCATCGTCGTCGTCTTCGTCGGCTTCGAGGAAGGTGTCGTCGTCGTCATCGCCTTCGATTTCGACGTCGTCGTCGCCCATGTCAGGGATATCGTCGCCGGATGCATCGCCGTCTGCGTCCTCGAGCGAGACCAGTTCGACTTCCGTGCTTTCGGTATCGACTTCGGCCACTTCTTCCTCTTCCTGCGCGGCTTCAGCAGCGGCCGCAGCCGAGCTTTCGACGAAGAAGGAGAGCGGGTAGGTCTTGCCCGTGTAAGGAGAAACGATCGGGTTCCGGTTCAGGTCGTAGAATTTCTTGCCGGTTTCCGGATCGGTACGCTTGGTTCCAAGTTCAGCTTTCGCCACTGTTGAGCCTCGTGATCGTGAGAATGGCCGAACCTGAGTTCGGCAAATGCCGTTGAAACCGGCGTTCTGTTCGGAATTTATAAGCCGGTCCCCATAATCGTTGCGGGCCGCCATGTCAAAGCCTAACTTCATGTGCCGCCACCGCAAGCGCGCCCCGCGTCGCGGATGACCGGGCCGACGCTTTGTGCTAGTGAGCCGCGAATACTCGATGGGCAACGTGACGCCGGCAGGTTCCGGCAGCAGACGGATGGGCGACATGTATCAGCCACCGCATTTCAGGGAAGACGACCTCGGCGTCCAGCACGCGCTGATCAGGGCGCATCCGCTCGGTCTTTTGATCACCACCGGCGCCTCCGGCCTGATGGCCAATTCCGTGCCCTTTCATCTCGATGCGGCGGCGTCCGAAAAGGGTACGCTTCGGCTGCATCTGGCCAAGGCCAATCCGCAATGGCGCGATCTCCAAGATGGCGCCGAGTTGCTTGTCGTCTTCCAGGGCGCCGACAGCTATGTCACGCCCTCCTGGTATGAGACCAAGCGCGAAACCGGCAAGGTGGTGCCGACCTGGAACTACGCTATGGTGCAGGTGCGCGGCACCGCCCGCGTCATCGACGACGCCGATTGGCTCTTGGCGCAGATCACGGCGCTGACCGCGCAACACGAGACGCCGCGTGAAAAGCCTTGGGCCGTCAGCGATGCGCCGGATGCCTATGTGAAGGCGCAGATGAAGGGCATCGTCGGCGTCGAGATCGAGATCGCCGCCATCGAAGGCAAGTGGAAGGTCAGCCAGAACCGGCCGATCGCCGACCGCGAAGGGGTCGCGGCGGGGCTCGGCGAAACGGCGGGCCAGGACGAGATGACTGATCTCGTGCGCCGCTATGGCGGCCTCGCTGACGCCGGCAAATAGAGTTCAGACACCGGCCGAGCGAGATCGGCCGACAGCAATGCCCTGAGAATATCGGGCGGGATAGAAAGACGAGCATGCCGACCAGTTCAGACCATTTTGTCATCGCCATCGATGGACCGGCCGCCGCCGGCAAGGGCACGCTGTCGCGCCGCATCGCCGAGACCTATGGCTTCCACCATCTCGACACCGGCCTGACCTACCGCGCCACCGCCAAGGCGCTGCTCGATGCCAGCCTGCCGCTCGATGACGAGCTTACGGCGGAAAAAATGGCCCGCGAGGTTGAACTCGCCGGCCTCGATCGCGATATCCTGTCGAAGCATGAGATCGGCGAAGCCGCCTCGAAGATCGCGGTGATGCCGTCGGTGCGTCGCGCGCTGGTCGAGGCGCAGCGCAGGTTTTCGGAGCGCACGCCGGGCACGGTGCTGGATGGGCGTGACATCGGTACGGTGGTCTGCCCGCAGGCACCGGTGAAGCTTTATGTGACGGCATCGGCGGAAGTGCGCGCAAGGCGCCGTTTCGACGAGATCAAGGCAAAAGGGATCGCCGCCGATTTCGCGGCGATTTTCGAAGACGTCAAGCGACGCGACGAACGCGACATGGGACGGGCCGACAGCCCTTTGAAGCCAGCCGAAGACGCGCACTTGCTTGATACGTCGGAAATGAGTATAGAAGCCGCGTTTCAAGCCGCGAAATCGGTCATCGATGCGGCCCTGAAACGAAACTAGGATTTGAGGCGTTCCGCCAGGCTTTGCCCGGAGTGCCTCGAACAAAAGCCTGAAATTCCGTCCAAGCGCCGGATTGCCTTCGATGAGAGGGCGGACGGGGATCAGGCTCATTCAACACGAACCAACCGGCGCATACGTGTCCAAAGATTCGGACACGCAGGAGATTTCATGTCAGTAGCTACTCCCTCTCGCGAAGATTTCGCGGCCCTTCTGGAAGAATCCTTTGCCAAGAACGATCTGGCTGAAGGCTATGTAACCAAGGGTATCGTAACGGCAATCGAGAAGGACTCCGCCGTTGTCGACGTTGGCCTCAAGGTCGAAGGTCGCATTCTGCTCAAGGAATTCGGCGCCAAGGCCAAGGACGGCACGCTCAAGGTCGGCGACGAAGTCGAAGTTTACGTTGAGCGCATCGAAAACGCTCTCGGCGAAGCTGTTCTGTCGCGCGAAAAGGCTCGCCGCGAAGAGAGCTGGGTCAAGCTCGAAGCCAAGTTCGAAGCTGGTGAGCGCGTTGAAGGCGTTATCTTCAACCAGGTCAAGGGCGGCTTCACGGTTGACCTCGACGGCGCGATTGCCTTCCTGCCGCGTTCGCAGGTCGACATCCGTCCGATCCGCGACGTTACCCCGCTGATGCACAACCCGCAGCCCTTCGAAATCCTCAAGATGGACAAGCGTCGCGGCAACATCGTCGTATCGCGTCGTACGGTTCTGGAAGAATCCCGTGCCGAGCAGCGTTCTGAAATCGTTCAGAACCTCGAAGAAGGCCAGGTTGTTGACGGCGTCGTCAAGAACATCACCGATTACGGTGCGTTCGTTGACCTCGGCGGCATCGACGGTCTGCTGCACGTCACCGACATGGCATGGCGCCGTGTGAACCATCCGTCGGAAATCCTGTCCATTGGCCAGCAGGTCAAGGTTCAGATCATCCGCATCAACCAGGAAACCCACCGCATCTCGCTCGGCATGAAGCAGCTCGAGTCGGATCCGTGGGATGGCATCCAGGCCAAGTATCCGGAAGGCAAGAAGATCTCCGGTACCGTCACGAACATCACCGACTACGGTGCGTTCGTCGAGCTGGAGCCGGGCATCGAAGGCCTGATCCACATCTCGGAAATGTCCTGGACCAAGAAGAACGTACACCCCGGCAAGATCCTGTCCACGAGCCAGGAAGTCGAAGTCGTCGTTCTCGAAGTCGATCCGTCCAAGCGTCGTATTTCGCTCGGCCTCAAGCAGACCCTGGAAAACCCGTGGGCGGCATTCGCTCGCAACCATCCGGCCGGCACTGAAGTCGAAGGCGAAGTCAAGAACAAGACCGAATTCGGCCTGTTCATCGGCCTCGACGGCGATGTTGACGGCATGGTTCACCTGTCGGATCTCGACTGGAACCGTCCGGGCGAACAGGTCATCGAAGAATACAACAAGGGCGATGTCGTCAAGGCTGTCGTTCTCGATGTAGACGTCGAAAAGGAGCGCATCTCGCTCGGCATCAAGCAGCTCGGCAAGGACTCGGTTGGCGAAGCTGCCGCTTCCGGCGACCTGCGCAAGAACGCTGTTGTTTCGGCTGAAGTCATCGCCGTCAACGACGGTGGCATCGAAGTGAAGCTCGTAGACCACGAAGACATCACCTCGTTCATCCGCCGCGCTGACCTCGCTCGCGATCGCGACGACCAGCGTCCGGAGCGTTTCTCGGTTGGCCAGACGGTTGACGCTCGCGTCACCAACTTCTCGAAGAAGGACCGCAAGGTCATGCTTTCGATCAAGGCTCTGGAAATCGCTGAAGAGAAGGAAGCCGTTGCTCAGTTCGGTTCGTCCGACTCTGGCGCTTCGCTCGGCGACATCCTCGGCGCGGCTCTGAAGAACCGCGGCGAATAATCGCCAGCCGTCAGGCTTGAAGAATAAGAGAACCCGCCGGAGCGATCCGGCGGGTTCTTTCGTTTGGGGAATTGTTCGTGGTGTCCAACAGCCGTTTCGGCTGGTCTATTCCCAGCCGACCATGCGCCGGTAGCGCGCATAGGCCTCATCGCTCGCCGGCGCCATCGGCAGGCCGGGACCCGGCAGCATCAGGATGGGCTCGCCCGCCTCGTCAAGCATGGGTGCCGCGATCGCGGATTGCTGCGCGGCCATGAATGCAGTGTCGTCGCTGTCATCCGCGCCAAGGGCCGGCTCCTCAGGCGTCTCCGCCTCGTCCGCGCCATCCTGTTCTGCGTCTTCGTTCTCGTCGCCCTGGTCGACATTGCCGTTGTGGTCCTCGCGGTTCATCTCGCGCGAACCGGCATCGTCGGTCTCGTCCTTGGCGAAGTCATAGGGCTGCGGCGCATAGGGCACGCCCTCGATGACCTTCATCAGAACCGGCGCGTAGGTGGCGTCGATCATCTGCCGCGTTGCCGATGGCGTGTCTGTATCCGCCTGTGCCGGCTGCCGTGCGGCCGCCTGCGCTGCCACGGCCTCCAGCGGCGAGGGGGCTGCCTGTGCTGTCATCGGCTTCGCCAGCCCGTTCGCGATCAGCATCTGCTCGGCCGGGCGCTTCAGGTTGTCAGGGATGTCGGCGATCAGCGTGTCGTCGAGCAGGACGTCGATATCGACCGCCGGCTCGACGTCCGCCGCCTCGAGCAGCGTCTCGGTCGCCTGATCGCGGATGATGACCACGATCATGTCGGTCTCGTCCTTCGACAGCGAAGCCGGAATGCCGACCCAGCTCTTCGGGATGATTGGATCGGCCTTGGTGTCGCGCGCGGCTGTCGGCTCAGCCGCGACCTCGGTTGCTTCGGCTTCGGCCGGGAGAGCGGATGCTTCCGCTGCGACAGGCGCTTCCGCCGTTTCGTCGGCCGAAAGCGTGGCGTTTGCGGCAGTCATCGCTGCCTTCGGCTCCGCCCGATCGGCGATGGGAGCCATGGGTGCCTCGTCGGTCACGGCGGCCTGCACGGTCACGTCGCTTTCGTGGCCAGTGGTCCCAGCTGCCGCCGCCGACGTCGGCGCATTCCTGGCTCCAGCGCTCTCGGTCGCTGCGGTCGCGGCGCGGGGCGCTGATGTGACCGTATCGCGATGCAGGCTGATCTCCGGCCGCTGTTCCGGGCGGACAGGCGAACCATCGTTCTGGCTGTAGGATTTGAGAACGGCGCGTGTCGCGAGATCGCGATCCCTGGTGCCGATGGTTTCGAGATAGGCGGCGATGCGCGTCGCGGCAGGGCCTGCCGGGTTCTGCAGCGCTTCGGCAAGCAGCCGCAGCGGGATGGCGTGGCCCTGGGCGGCCAGCTGGCGCTCGATCACTTCGATCTTGGCGGCCGGCAGTTTCTGGATCGCGTCCGCCAGCCGCGATGCGAAGACGAGGTCCGGCTCGTTATCGTCGCGCGGCTGGGAGAGCGCCTCTCCGGTGGCGGTCAGCACGTTAAGCAGCGCCTCTACCATGCGGGCGCGAACGGCAAGCAGCAGGATGTTGAGCTTGGCGGTGGCGCCGGATGTCAGGTCCGGGCTCTCGACCTGGTTGACCGGCGCAACCGCGGTGACGCTGCGCACGATGTCGCTGGCGCTCAGCGCCGAGGTGGAGCCTTGCGAGGGGAAGCTTGAGCTTGACGCTGCACGAACCGGAGACAACATGGCATGCTTCCTCTTTCGTAAAATGCGCTGAAGCAGGTTACAGGAAAGCCGCGTTCATCGGGCTGTTCGCATTCTCCGGCGGTTTCGCGTGCCTGGAGGACGCTGCATCGCGCCACGGAATGCTCAGAAGTTAATGAGCATCCTAGTGATTCACTGTTAACGAAGCACTAATCTTTCGGTGCGTGGCGGCACACTTAGGCTTTGCGTGGTGAGAAGCCGGCAAGCAATCTCAGCTGTGCGCGAAAATATCCGTCTCGTCCCAGCCGAGCAGATCGAGCTTGGCGCGGGTGGGGAGAAAGGCGAAGCATGCGGTCGCATGCTCAAACCGCCCGTCGCGAATGAGGCGGTGGGTGAGCTTGTCGCGCAGCGCGTGCAGATAGAGCACATCGGACGCCGCATATTCGAGCTGCGCCTGCGACAGCGTCTCCGCGCCCCAGTCGGAGGATTGCTGCGTCTTGGAGATATCAACCTCGAGCATCTCCTTGAGATTGTCCTTCAGCCCGTGCCGGTCCGTATAGGTGCGGCAGAGGCGCGAGGCGATCTTGGTGCAGAACACCGGCTGCGTCGTCACGCCGAAAGCATTAAAGAGCACGGCGATGTCGAAGCGACCGTAATGGAAGATCTTCTCGTGCGTCGGATCAGAAAGAAGCGCCACAAGGTTTGGCGCCTCCGTTTGGCCGGCCGCGATGCGGATCACGTCGGCGGAGCCGTCGCCCGGCGACAGCTGGACGACGCAAAGCCGATCGCGGCGCGGCACGAGGCCGAGCGTTTCGGTATCGATCGCGATCGCGCCGGTATAGCGGGCTGCATCGGCGGCGGAAATGTCGCCTTCGTGGTAACGGATCGTCGCGGCCATGCTGTCGTCTTTCGCTGAGTAATGATGTTCTGGCGCTATATAGACCCGAAAGCGGCGATCGCAAACCACGCCATTTGGCGCGGGTGGCGCCGATCAGCCGCGCACGGCGTCCGGCGCCTTCGCCTGCCAGTCCGGCAGCGGGAAGATGCGGTCATACGCCAGATTGAAGACGAAGGCGTAGACCAGATAGAAAAGCGCGAAGGACACGTCCATCATGAAGGCCTGCAGCAGGCTGACGCCGAGATACCAGGCAATCAGCGGCAAGAGCGCCACAAGCAGACCACCCTCGAACAGCACGGCATGCAGCACGCGTACGCCAAGGCTCTTCTTCGTGCCGCCCGTGAGGCGCTGCATCACATGGTCGAAGCCGAGATTGTAGAGATAGTTCCAGGCTGTCGCCACGGTGGCGCTGGCAACGCCGACGACGCCGATATCGGCGATCGGCATGCCGAAGGCGAACGCGCCGAGCGGCGTGATGATGGCGAGACCAATGAGTTCAAAGCTGATGGCGTGGCGGATACGGTCGGAGACGGATCTCATGAAATGCCCCTATGGGAATTATGCCGGGTCGTCCCGAGTTTAAGCCCATACGGCGGAGGTCGTCCTCACGAGCGCTTATATAAGGATTGGGACATCGAAGCGCAAGGCTGTGAGGAAAGGCTGTGACGATCAGTAGTGCGGCGGCTTTGTGATCGCCGGCGCTTCCAGCGCTTGCTCCTCGAGCGAAAGGAAGCGCTCAGTCAGCCGGTCCAGCTTGGCGCGCGTCTGCTCGACCACCTTCCACTGTTCCGTCAGCTGGTCGGACAGTTCCTCGATCGTCTTTGCCTGGTGGGCGACGGTTTCCTCGAGTTGGGTGATACGATCGGTCTGATCAGACATCGGGCTCTCCTTGCCACGACCGGCCAGATGAACCGGTCATGTGATTGCGCTCTCCAAAGCGGAAATAGGCCGCAAGGTCAATCGTTTCGAGAGGGGCCGCCGCCGATTCACAAAGTGAACCGTTTGGTTACTAAAAGCCCTTGCCGCATCTTTTTTTGTGCGCTAGGCCGATAGGCACCAGGGAGGAATAAAGATGGATATCGGCAATGGATTTTTGCATCCGGACCGGCTCTTTCCGGCTGATCCGGCAACGCGCAGCATAGCGCGCGAGCTTTACGAGAGCGTCAGCGGGCTCCCGATCGTCAGCCCGCACGGGCACACGGAACCCTCCTGGTTCGCCGACGACAAGCCCTTCGAGGATGCGGCCTCGCTGCTCGTCATTCCCGATCACTATCTCTTCCGCATGCTGCACAGCGTCGGCGTCAAGCTCGACGATCTCGGCGTTCCCCGCCTCGACGGCAAGCCCGTTTCGTCCGGTCGCGACATCTGGCGTACCTTCGCCGCGCACTATCATCTCTTCCGTGGCACGCCGTCGAGCCTCTGGGTCGATCACGCCATGTCGGCCGTGCTCGGCTGCGAGGAGCCGCTGACATCAGGCAATGCCGATGCGCTCTACGATCACATCAACGCGCAGCTGGCCCTGCCGGAGTTCCGTCCCCGCGCGCTCCACAAGCGCTTCGGCATCGAAACGATCGCCACCACCGAGGGCGCGCTCGATCAGCTCCCGCATCACCAGAAGATGGCCGAGGATGGCTGGATCGGCCGTGTGCGTACGACCTATCGCCCCGATAGCGTCACCGATCCCGATGCCGTTGGTTTCCGCGAAAACCTCGCGAAGTTCGGCGAGCTCACCGGTTGCGACGTCGCAAGCTGGGATGGCCTGATCGACGCCCACCGCAAGCGCCGCGCCTATTTCCGCCAGTTCGGCGCCACCGCGACCGACCACGGCGTGCCCACCGCCTTCACCGCCGATCTCCCGCATTCGGACAAGCAGCGGCTGCTCGACCGGGCGCACAAGGGCACGCTCGAAGAAGGCGAGGCCGAGCTCTTCCGTGGCCAGATGCTGACCGAGATGGCCGGGCTTTCGGCGGAAGACGGCATGGTCATGCAGATCCACGCCGGCTCGCGCCGCAATACCGACCGCGAACTCTTCCAGACGCGCGGGCCGAACATGGGCGCCGATATCCCGACGCCGACCGATTGGGTCGGCGGGCTCTCGGCACTTCTCGCGAAATACGGCCATGCGCCGGGCTTGCGCGTGCTGCTCTTCACGCTGGATGAAACCACCTACGCCCGCGAACTGGCGCCGATGGCCGGCCACTGGCCCTGCCTGATGATCGGCCCGCCCTGGTGGTTCCACGACAGCCCGGCCGGCATCCGCCGCTATCTCGACCAGGTGGTCGAGACCGCAGGCTTCGCCAACATGGCCGGCTTCAACGACGATACCCGCGCGCTGCTCTCCATCCCCGCCCGTCACGATGTCTGGCGCCGCGAAGTCTGCGGCTTCCTGGCGACGCTGGCGGCCGAGCACCGGATCTCGCGCCAGGATGCGGCAATCGCCGCCGCGGATCTCTCCTACGGCAACGCCAAGAAGGCCTACAAGCTGTGACCGAACGACTGACGCGCCTCACCGGCCTCGCACATACGGCCAAGCTCCCCGCCTTCAATCGGGATGTGCTGAAGCCGGGCATCCTGCATCTCGGCCCCGGCGCCTTCTTCCGCGCCCACTTCGCGCCCTATACGGACGCGGCGTTGGCGCTTGGTGGAGGCGATTGGGGGATCGAGGTGGCAAGCCTGCGCACCGCCGATGTCGCCGATCATCTCAATGAGCAGAACGGCCTCTACACCATGCTGGTGCGCGACACGGAAGGCACGGTCGCGCATGTCATGGGCCCGATCCTCAAGGCACATGTCGCGACCCGCAATCCGGATGAGCTGTTGGCCCGGCTCGAAGACCCAGCCATCCGCATCGTCAGCCTGACGGTGACCGAGAAGGCCTATGGCTTCGATGCCGCCACCGGCGGTCTCGATCTCAAGCATGCGGATATCGCAGCCGACCTCGCAAACCGCCACACGCCGCGCGGCGTCATCGGCTATCTCGTCGAGGGCCTCGCCCGCCGTCGCGCCAAGGGCGCAGCACCATTCACCCCTCTCAGCTGCGACAACCTTCCAAGCAACGGCGCTGTCCTGAAGCGTCTCGT
This sequence comes from Rhizobium sp. 16-449-1b, assembly GCF_017741935.1. Taxonomy (GTDB): domain Bacteria; phylum Pseudomonadota; class Alphaproteobacteria; order Rhizobiales; family Rhizobiaceae; genus Rhizobium. The sequence continues at coordinate 49,443 of NZ_JAGHMH010000002.1, forward strand.
GCTTGACTTCGCCGGCCGCGTCGATCCCGAGCTCAAGGCCTGGATCGAGAGCAACGTCCCGTTCCCCTCGACCATGGTCGACCGCATCACGCCCGCCAGCACCGAGGCCACCTATCGCGACGCCGAAACGCTCATCGGCCGCGTCGATCTTGTCGCGATCGAGACCGAGCCTTTCACGCAATGGGTCATCGAGGACCGCTTCGCCAATGGCCGCCCGCAATGGGAAAAGGCCGGCGCGCTGATGGTCGAGGATGTCTCGGCCTATGAGAAGATGAAGCTGCGCATGCTGAACGGCGCGCATTCGCTGCTCGCCTATCTCGGTTATATCGGCGGCTATGAATTCATCCGCGACGTGATGGACGATACCGGCTTAGCCGCCCTCGCGCGCCGCCACATGAACGCTGCCGGCGCCACGCTCGATCCGGTCCCCGGCATCGATCTTGAGGCCTATGCCGACGAATTGACAGCCCGTTTTGCAAACAAGGCGATCGCCCACCGCACCTATCAGATCGCCATGGACGGCACCCAGAAGCTGCCGCAGCGCCTGCTGGAGCCGGCGGTGGAAGCGCTCGCCGATGGCAGCAAGGCCGAAACCTACGCCATCGCCGTCGCCGCCTGGATGCGTTACGCGCTTGGCATCGATCGCAACGGAAAGGCCTACGAGCTCCGCGACCCCCGCGCCGCCGAGATCGCGGCATTGCTGTCGGATATCCCCCGCAACGGCGGCGCCGTCGCCGCCGCGCTGTTCACACTCCCCGGTCTTTTCCCGGCCGCGCTGACCGAGAACCTCGCCTGGACCGAGGATGTAGCCAACAAGCTCGACATCCTGATCCAGGACAACAAGCTGCCGTTGTTTTGATCGGAGCGGGTGTGGGTCCTTAAGCCTTCACCCGCGCCATCTCGGGATCATAAAGCGGCGTCAGCGACACCTTGCACGGAACCCGCGCCCGAGCGACGTCGAGCTCATACTGGCCCGACAGCACGAACTCCTCGTTCACGCCCTCGGCGTTGCGCACATAGCCATAGCCGATCGGCTTGCCCACTGTGTAGCCGAAGCCACCTGAGGAGAGCCAGCCGACGCGCTTCCCGTCGCGGTAGATCGTCTCTCGGCCGAGCAGGACCACGTCGGGATCATCGGGCACGAAGCAGGCGAGCATCTTCTTGACGCCCGAGGCCAGCTGCCGCTCGATCGCCTCGCGGCCACGAAACGGCGTGGTCTTCTTCGTCTTCACCGCCCAGCCGAGCCCGGCTTCGATTGGCGTATGGTCCGGTCCGATATCCGAGCCCCACGCGCGATATCCCTTTTCCAGCCGGCAGCTCTCGATCGCGCGATAGCCGGCATTGATCAGATGCAGCGGAGCGCCCGCCGCCATCAGCGCGTCATAGACCGTCGTGGCGTATTCGATCGGCACATGCAGCTCGTAGCCGAGTTCGCCGACATAGGTGATGCGCAGCGCCCGGACCGGGCAGCCGGCGATGCCGATCGTCTTGACGCGGCCAAAGGGGAAGGCGGCGTTGGTGACGTCGCTGCTTGTCACCTTCTCCAGCACTGCGCGCGCATTCGGCCCCATCAGCGCCAGCACCGAATAGGCCGAGGTCACATCGACCAGTTCGGCATGCAGATCGTCAGGAATATTGCGTGCTATCCAGTCGAAGTCGTGGGTCGCGAAACCGGTGCCGGTGACGATGTAATACTCGTCCTCGGCGATGCGCGCGCAGGTGAGGTCACACTCGATGCCGCCCTTGTCGTTCAGCATCTGCGTGTAGACGAGCGAGCCCACCGGCTTGGTTACATCGTTGGCTGATATCCAGGAGAGTGCTTTTTCCGCGTCGCGGCCCTTCAGCGTGAACTTGGCGAACGAGGTCTGGTCGAAGATCACCGCAGCCTCGCGCACCGCCTTGTGCTCGCGGCCCACCGCCTCGAACCAGTTCTGCCGCTCGTAGCTGTAGACATCCTTCGGCTCCTCGTTGGCGAAGAGATCGGCGAACCAGTTCGGCCGCTCCCAGCCGAGCTTCTCGCCGAAGCATGCGCCCTGCGCCTTCAGCCGGTCGTAGAGCGGCGATTTGCGGCAGGGGCGGCCGCTGGAATATTCCTCGAAGGGGAAGGCCAGCGTGTAGTGCTTGCCGTAAGCTTCCAGCGTGCGGGTGCGCACCCAGTCGGTGTCGAAATGCGGGCGGCCGAAGCGACGGATATCGACCGGCCAGAGGTCGTAGGGCGGCTCGCCCTTGGAGACCCACTCCGCCAGCGCCATCCCCGCGCCGCCGGCCGATGCGATGCCGAAAGCGTTGAAGCCGGCGCCGACGAAGAAGTTCTTGAGCTCCGGCGCTTCGCCGAGAATGAAGTTGCCATCGGGTGTAAAGCTCTCCGGCCCGTTCAGCAGCTGCTTGACGCCGACATTTTCGAGATCAGGCACGCGGCCGAGCGCCTGCTCCATGATCTGCTCGAAATGGTCGAAATTGCTGTCGAGCAGCGTGTAGTGGAAGCCATCGGGGATGCCCGATGTCGCCCAGGGGATCGGGTTCGGCTCGTAGCCGCCCATCACGATGCCGCCCACCTCTTCCTTGTAATAGGTCAGCCGGTCGGGATCGCGCAGCGTCGGCAGGTTGGAGGGCACGCCGAAGGATTCGGTGATGATGTACTGGTGCTCGACCGAGACCAGCGGCACGTTGACGCCGAAGCGCGCCGCGAAATTGCGCGTCCATTGCCCGGCGCAGACGACGACGCGCTCGCATTCGATACGGCCGTGCTCGGTGATGACGGCGCGGATACGGCCCTTGTCGATCTCGAGATCGATCACCTCGGTATCCTCGAAGATCGAGACGCCGGCCATGCGCGCGCCCTTGGCGAGCGCCTGCGTGATATCTGATGGATTGGCCTGCCCGTCGGTCGGGAGATAAGCGGCGCCGATCAGGTCGTCGATCGTCATCAGCGGCCAGAGATCGAAGGCTTCCTGCGGCGTCAAGAGCTGCATGTCGAGCCCGAAGGATTGCGCCGTGGTCGCCTGCCGCTTCACCTCGGTCCAGCGTTCCTCGTTGCAGGCAAGCCGCAGCCCGCCATTCATCTTCCAGCCGGTGCCGAGGCCGGTCTCGGCCTCCAACCGCTTGTAGAGATCGACGGAATAGCCGAGCAGCTGGGTGATATTGGCGCTGGTCCTGAGCTGGCCGACGAGGCCGGCAGCATGGAAGGTGGTGCCCGAGGTCAGCTTCTTGCGTTCCAATAGCACAGTATCGGTCAAGCCGAGCTTGCCGAGATGATAGGCCGTCGAGCAGCCGATGATGCCGCCGCCGATGACGACAACCTTGGCGGTCCTGGGCAATTCCTTCGTCATGTCATTGATCCTGTTCGGCATAGGCGCGCTCGAAGCGCGCGCGGTTTTCGGCGGTATAGGCGGCGTAGTCGAAATCGATGGTCGAGTGGATTTCCGACACCATGCTCCACAGCATCTCGCGCAAGAGAGAGGCGCATTTCATCGCCTGGTAGCGTCGCCAGAGATCCGGCGTCAGCGGCGCCTGGTAATAGGCCTCCAGCATCGCCCGCTCCGCATCCTCGGAAAACTCGTTGTTGGAGGCGAGACCGCCGAGATCGAAGAGAGGGGTGTTAAAGCCGGCATAGTCCCAGTCGATCAGCCAGAGCCTTTTGCCGTCGTCGAGAAAATTGGCGGCCAGCATGTCGTTGTGGCCGAAGGCGATCTCGAAAGGCCCAGCCGCCTGCTCCAGCCGCTCCGCCTTCGTGAGAAGATCGGAAAACAGCTGACGATACGGGCTGCCGGCGGCATCGAGCGTCGCGATATAGTCGCGCACCACGTGAAACACCCAGAAGATCGCAGGCGCGCCGCGAAATTCGCGTGCGATATCGTGGTGGCAGGCGCGCACCAGCGGGATCACGCGCTCCAGCGTCTTGGCGTCGCGCAGATCTTCGGGCGTCAGCGCTCGTGACTCGACATAATCGAGCACCAGCACGCCCGGCGCATGGTGGATCACCGCGGGCGAGAGCCCCGCCGCATGCGCCGCCTTGCTCGCCGCCAGTTCGTTCGATCGGCTGATGTGATGGACGGGAATATCGTCGCCCAGCCGCACGACCCGCCTCAGCGTGCCGTCGCGGACCAGATAGTTGCGGTTGGTGATGCCTCCCGTGATCGCCGAGATATCGATCGGACCATTCCATATGCCAAGCGCATGTATACGGTCTTCAGGCGTCACGCTGTCCCCCTCGCGGCCTATCCTATTGAAATCTTGGCCAGAGCGGGCTGTGCTGTCAAGCGCGGTAAATCGCCGGGCTAGATCGTCGAGCCCGCGCCGTCGAAGACATGACAACGCGCCGGGTCGAAATAGGCGGTGACGTTGGCCCCGCGCTCCACCTTCTGCTGCCCGTCGAGCGCGATCGTCAGCTGCTGCTTGTCCGGCGTCGTCGTGTAGAGCATCGTCGCGCCACCGAGGTTTTCCAGAAGGTCGATGTTGACCGATGACAGCGCGATACCGCCCTTGTCGATCAGCGACAGATGCTCCGGGCGGATGCCGAAGGTCACGCTCTCTCCCGCTTGTGCCGAGACGCGGCGCGGCAGCCGTACGCTGTTGCCGCAGACGTTGATCGTCGTCTCGTTGCCGCCGACGCTTTCGATCTTGCCCTGCAGGAAGTTCATCTTCGGGCTGCCGATGAAGCCCGCGACGAAGCGGTTGGCGGGGTTGTTGTAGAGGTCGAGCGGCGCGCCCACCTGCTCGATACGGCCGGAGTTCAGCACCACGATCTTGTCGGCCATGGTCATGGCCTCCACCTGGTCGTGGGTCACGTAGATCATCGTATTGCCGAGGCTGCGGTGCAGCCGCGAGATCTCGACGCGCATCTGGACGCGCAGTTCGGCGTCGAGGTTGGAGAGCGGCTCGTCGAAAAGGAAGATGCGTGGTTCACGCACGATGGCGCGGCCGATCGCGACGCGCTGCCGCTGCCCGCCCGAAAGCGCCTTCGGCTTGCGCTGCAGAAGCTTCTCGATCTGCAGGATCTGGGCTGCCCGCTGCACCTTCGGCTCGATATCGGCCTTCTTGTAGCCAGCCGTCTCCAACCCGAAGGCAAGGTTCTTGTAGACGGACATGTGCGGGTAGAGCGCGTAGGACTGGAACACCATGGCGATCCCACGCTTGGCCGGCGCCACCTCGTTCATCCGCTCGTTGTCGAGCATTAGCGCGCCGCCGGAGATTTCCTCCAGTCCGGCGATCATCCTGAGAAGCGTGGACTTGCCGCAGCCGGACGGACCGACGAACACGACGAATTCGCCGGGATCGATCGCCAGATCGATGCCGTGGATGACGTCAAGCGCGCCATAGCGTTTCTCGACCTTCTGAAGAACGACGCTTGTTGCCATCTCTTGGGTTTCCTTATCTCGTTCTTGTCTGTCCGTTACCGGGTTCTTGCGCGCCAGTCGGCGTATTTCGGGCTGTCGGGTCCGACGGGGAGGGCGATGTCCTGGCCGCTGTCCGACGATTGATAGATGGCGGTCACCAGCTCCAGCGCCCGCCGAGCATCCTGGGTGCTGACGGGCAGCGGGCCGTTGCCTTCGAGATGGGCGTGGAAATGCGCCATCTGCGTGGTGAAGCGCGGCGCCACCGGCTGCCAGTCGCCGATCACGGCGTCGATCCGGCGCTGCACCTCGTCATTGGCGGCAAGGATCGTCCATGGGTCCTTGCCCGGCGAATAGGCCTCGTGGTTGCTCTCGAAGGTGACGTTCTCGAAATGCAGCCTCAGCCGGCTGATTTCCTGCTGCGAGCCAAGCGTGCAGGACAGCGAGACGAAGGCTCCGTTTTCCATTTGCAGGCTCGCCGAGGCGCAGTCCTCGACCTCGATGTCGTTGACGCGGGTCGCGACGCGGCCGAAGACGCGCTGAGCCGGCCCCATCAGGTGCAGCAGCATGTCGTGCAGGTGCAGCGCATGCGTCACCAGCACGCCGCCAAGCTCGGTTGCCCACTTGCCGCGCCAGGGTACGGCGTAATAGGCAGGCGTGCGCAGCCAGAAGGTCTCGACCGAGCCCATATAGGGCTTGCCCGCGATCCCAGCCTCGATGATCCGCTTCGCCTTCTCCACGCCGTCGCCGTAGCGATACTGGAAGATCGGCATCAGCACGCCCTTGGCGGTCTTTTCGACACGCATGATCTCGTCGACGCCGGATAGCGATCCGGTAAGCGGCTTCTCGCAGATGACGTGCTTGCCCGCCTGAAGGGCCGCCACCACCTGCTCGAGATGGATGCCCGGCGGCGTGCAGATGTCGACGATGTCGATGCTCTCGTCGGCGAGAACCTCGGCAAAAGAGGTGGTGCGTCCGGCAATGCCGAACTCGTCGGCCACCTCGGCAAGCCTCGCTTCGTTGAGGTCGCAGAGAACAGCCACCTCGAACTTGTCGGGATGCGGCAGGTAGCCCTCGACGATATGCGAGCGGCCGATGCCGCAGCCGATGATCGCAACTCTCTTTATGCTCATGGGGTAGGTCTCTTTGGCATGTTCATTGCGGCCGGTCTCAACGCTTCATGCCCGTCGTGGCGATGCCGTCGATCAAGAGCCGCTGGAAGAACAGGAAGAAGAAGAACACAGGCACCAACGTCAGCGTCGACATGGCGAACAGCCCGCCCCAGTCCGATGTGCTGCTCGAATCGACGAAGGTGCGCAGGCCGAGCTGGATCGTGTAGGTGTCCATGTCGTTGAGGTAGATCAGCGGCCCGAAGAAGTCGTCCCAGGTCCAGATGAAGGAGAAGATCGCCGCCGTCGCCAGCACTGGCAGCGAGAGCGGCAGCATGATCTTCCAGTAGATCCGCCAGGCGCTGCAGCCGTCCATCATCGCCGCCTCGTCGAGCTCGCGCGGAATGCCCCGGAAGAACTGCACCATCAGGAAGATGAAGAAGGCGTCGCTGGCGAGAAACTTCGGCACGACCAGCGGCAGGATGGTGTTGACCCAGCCGAGGTTGAGAAACAGCACATATTGCGGGATCAGCGTCACGTGATAGGGGATCATCAGCGTGCCGAGCATGATCGCGAACCAGAAGTTCCGCCCGGCAAAGCGCAGCCGCGCGAAGGCGTAGGCCGCCAGCGAACAGGCGACGACGTTGCCGGTCACCGTCAGAAGCGAGATCACCAGCGAGTTCCAGAAGAAGCGCCCGAAGGTGATGTCGAGCCCGCTCCAGCCGCGCACATAGGATGTGAAGTCGATCGACGACGGGATGAGCGAGGTCGACGAGAAGATCTCGTTTTCCGGCCGCACCGAGGCCGACACCATCCACAAAAGCGGATAGAGCATCAGCAGCGAGGCCAGGATCAGCAGCGTGTGCACGACGATCGAGGCCGGCAGGCTGCGCTTGGTGATGTCGGATGGCGGCGCGGCGACCGCGGATGTGATCCCGTTAGTCATCGTAATGCACCCAGTAGCGTGAGGACAGGAACGAGAAGGCGGTGAACACGGCGATGATCAGCACCAGGATCCATGCAAGAGCGGAAGCATAGCCCATGCGGAAGTTCCCGAACGCCTCCTGATAGAGATAGAGCGTGTAGAACAGCGTCGAATTGATCGGCCCGCCCGACCCGCCGGAGATGATGAAGGCGGGCGTGAATGCCTTGAAGGCGTCGATCGTCTGCACCACGGCATTGAAGAAGATGACGGGTGTCAGAAGCGGCAGGGTGATCTTGTAGAACTGCCGGAACTTCGAGGCCCCGTCCAGGCTCGCCGCCTCGTACATGTCGGTCGGGATCTGGCGGAGACCGGCGAGGAAGATGATCATCGGCGAGCCGAACTGCCAGACGCTGAGCGCCACAAGCGTATAGATCGAGTAGCTCGGATGCGAGATCCAGCTCGGTCCCTGGATACCGATGTGCGACAGCGCGGCGTTGACCAGGCCGTCACCGGCAAAGAGCTGCCGCCACAAGACGGCGATCGCCACGCTGCCGCCGAGCAGCGATGGGAGATAGAAGACGGCGCGGTAGAAAGTCAGCCCCCGCACCCCCTTGTTGAGCGCCATCGCCACCAGAAGCGCGAAGATCAGCTTGAACGGCACCGACAGCACCACATAGGTCAGCGTCACCTTCATCGCCGCCGCGAACTTCGGGTCCGCGGTGGTGATGCGCACATAGTTCGCCGCACCCACCCATTCGGGCGAGCGGATCATGTCGAAATCCGTGAACGACAGGTAGAGCGACACCAGCGCCGGCCCGAGCGTCAGCCCCAGGAAGCCGAGCAGCCATGGAAGAAGAAAGAGATATCCCGGTCCGTTGGCGGCAAGGAGGCGTCGCCAACGGCTGTCGGCGACCACTCCCTGATACTGCTCCGCCGTCGCGGCCCGGTCAGCCGTCGCGCGCATCGCATTGCTCATGTCGGTCAACCCCGCGCGAGAAGGCGCGTGATCTCGTCGACAAGCTGTTTGCCGGCATCGGCTGGCGTGACCTGGCCGAAGGCGACCTGCTCGGCAAGCTGGCGCAGAACGGTCTGGCCTTCGCCGGCACCTGATGGGGGCGGTGGCGGCAACGGCCCGGCGAGATCGCCGAGATTGGCCACATAGTTCAGCGGGATCTTGCCCGTGTCGTCGAGCATGCCGGCCACGACATCACGCATCGCCTTGGATTCCGGGATGCCGCGCTCGACGTCGAGCACCTTGGCGGCATCAGGATCCTTGACGAAGAAGTTGACGTAGTCGACGGCCTGTTCGAGCGCCTTGGACTGCGCCGAGACCGAGAAGAACATCGACGGCTTGCGATAATGGCCGCCCTTCGAATCCGCCTTGATCAGCGGGTAGTTGTTGAGCGTCAGCTTGTCCTTGACCACGGCCTGGAAGCCGACGAACTGGTTGCTGTGCGCATAGTCGATCGCGGCCTTGCCGAGCGTCAGCGGCGCGGTGTCGATCGTGTCCTTGTAGAGCGCCTGCACATCGGGCGGCACGCAGGCTTGCGCCTCGCGGAACTTTGCCCACATGTCGAACCACTCGGATGCGTCGTCGGCGCCGAAGGCGATCTTCGAATCCGCCGTGTAGAGCGCCTTGCCGCGCTGGCGCACGTAGTTTTCGAAGAGCGGCTCCGCGCCGCTGCCGTCGGCAAATCCGAAGAAGCCCTTGCGCTTGCCCGCCTTGGTGATCTCGGCGCCCATCTTGCCGAGCTCTTCCCAGGTCGTCTTGTTTGTTGGCATCTCGACGCCGGCTTCCTGCAGCGCCACCGTGTTGACGACGGTTGCGGCCGAGTTTGCGCCGAGGCTGACGCCATAGAGATGGCCGTCGACCTTGCCGCCCTCGATCTGCGCCGGATCGAAATCGTCGAGATTGAGCTTCGACGGCATGTAGGATTCGAGCGGGGCGAGCGCGCCGCGCCGCGCATATTCGACGATATAGCGGTAATCCATCTGGATCACGTCGGGCGCATTGCGGCCGGCGACCTGCGTCGCCAAGCGCGGCCAGTAATCGCTCCAGCCCAGGAACTCGCCTGTTATCGACGTGCCTGAATTCTTGGCCTTGTAGAGATCCGAAACCTTGTTGGTGCGGTCGGCGCGCGGCTGCGAACCCCACCACAAGAGCCGCAGTCGGGCATCGGCGGCAAAAGCCCCTGGACCCAGTGCGGACAGCGAAAGAAGCGTGGCTCCTCCCGCAACGAAATTGCGTCTGCTCACACGAAACGTCATCTGTTTTTCCTCCTCCCTTGGGGAGCGCCTCCACACGCTCCCGGCTGGTTTCTCTTGCAACAAATAACTATTTGGTTACAAGCTATGAAGAAGCACCGGGACTGTCAAGCGACATGTGGCGGCGGGATCGTCAGGCTTGGTTTTTTACAATTTGTTCATAAACAACTATGAGCGCGAGGTTTAAAGGAAAGGGTAGTGGGGATGGATGGCAGTGGAGAGAAGAAACCGGCCAAGCGGCGTTCACAAGAGCGCGTCCTGCAGCGCGATCCCGAGCGAACGCGCGCCGCCATTCTCGAAGCCGCGACCCGGGAATTCGCTGAAAACGGCATGGGCGGCGCCCGTGTCGACGCCATCGCCGAGCGTGCCGGCACCAACAAGCGCATGCTCTATCACTACTTCGGCGACAAGGAGCAGCTCTATCTGCATGTGCTGGAGGAAGCCTATGTCGGCATCCGCACCGCCGAGCGCGAGCTGCATATCGGCGACCGCAGCCCGGAGGAGGGGATCGCCGAGCTCGCGCTCTTCACCTGGCGCTATTTCCTGAAGCACCCCGAATTCCTGAGCCTGCTTGGTACCGAAAACCTGCACCGCGCCCGCTGGCTGCGCCAATCGGTGCGGCTGAAGGAGCTGCATTCGCATCTGATCGTCGAATTGACCGAGGTGCTCGATCGCGGCAAGAAGACGGGCGTCTTCATCGATGCCGCCGATCCGCTGAACGTCTATCTGACCATCGCCTCGCTCGGCTATTTCTACATTTCCAACCAGTACACGCTCTCGACCATCTTCGGCCGCGATCTTGCGGAGAAGGGCAATCTCGACGCCTGGGAACGCCATATCGTTCACGTCACGCTCGCCTCGATCAAAGCCTGATCGCTGAAATTTAGCCCCGGCTATTGACAGCGCCGCTTCTCCTCTGCCATCAAGTAACTGTTTGGTTACTGGCCGGGAGGAGCCGCGCGGCATCGCGCGTCCGGCATTGCAACACGGTTTTGCAGGGAGGCAGACATGGCACGTCTAGGAATAATTCTGCACGGCGTAACGGGCCGCATGGGCTACAATCAGCACCTCGTCCGCTCGATACTGGCGATCCGCGATCAGGGCGGCCTGACGCTGAAATCGGGCGAGAAGCTCGAAATCGACCCCATCATCGTCGGCCGCAACGCCGCAAAGATGGAGGAGCTGGCGAAGCGCCACGGCATCAAGCGCTGGTCGACGGACCTCGACGCCGCACTCAAAAATCCCGACGACCAGATATTCTTCGACGCCGGCACCACGCTGATGCGCGCCGAGCTTTTGTCGCGGGCGCTCGACGCCGGCAAGCACGTCTATTGCGAAAAGCCGATCTCGGATGATCTCGAAGTCGCCATCGCGCTCGCCCGCAAGGCGCGCGGCTCGGGGCTCAAGCATGGTGTCGTGCAGGACAAGCTCTTCCTGCCTGGCCTGCGTAAACTCGCGCTGCTGCGCGACAGCGGCTTCTTCGGCAAGATCCTCTCCGTGCGCGGCGAGTTCGGCTACTGGGTCTTCGAGGGTGATTGGGGCGTGCCGGCGCAGCGCCCGTCCTGGAACTACCGCAAGGCCGATGGCGGCGGCATCATTCTCGACATGCTCTGCCACTGGCGCTATGTGCTCGACAATCTCTTCGGCGAGGTCAAATCGGTCTCCTGCCTCGGCGCCACCCATATCGGCACCCGCGTCGACGAACAGGGCAAGCCCTATCATTGCGACACCGATGACGCCGCCTATGCCACTTTCGAGCTTGAAGGCGGGGCGATCGCCCATATCAATTCGTCCTGGGCGGTGCGCGTGCGCCGCGACGATCTCGTCACCTTCCAGGTCGACGGCACCCACGGTTCGGCTGTCGCCGGCCTGACGAAATGCTGGACCCAGCACCGCGTCAACACGCCAAAGCCCGTCTGGAACCCCGACCAGCCGCAGACCATCGATTTCTACCAGACCTGGGACGAGGTGCCGGACACACAGGCCTTCGACAACGGCTTCAAGGTGCAGTGGGAGATGTTCCTGCGCCATGTCGCCGAGGACGCGCCCTGGCCCTATGGTCTCGAGGCCGGCGCCAAGGGCGTGCAGCTCGCCGAACTCGGGCTGAAATCCTGGGCCGAACGCCGCTGGCTCGATGTGCCCGTGCTGGAGTTCTGAGCCATGCCTGATATAGCGCGCTATGCACTTATGGTGATCGCGCCTGTTGCCCCGCATGGAAGCGGGGCTTGGCAAGCATGGTAGACGATCTCTCCATCAACCTCGCGACCATTCGCGAGCAATGTGGCTTCGCTGAAGCGGTCGATCTCTGCCTGAAGCACGGCATCACCTCGATCGCTCCCTGGCGCGATCAGGTAGCCAAGGTCGGGCTCGACGAGGCGGTGCGCATCGTCCGCCAAAACGGCATCAAGCTCACCGGCCTGTGCCGAGGCGGCTTCTTTCCGGCAGCCACGGCGGCGGACCGCCAATCGGCGATCGACGACAACAAGCGCGCCGTCGATGAGGCAGCCGCTCTGGGCGCCGATTGCCTCGTGCTTGTGGTCGGCGGGCTCGCTGGCGGATCGAAGAACATCGATGAAGCGCGCAACATGGTGGCGGACGGCATCGCCGCCACGCTGCCGCATGCCCGCGCGAGCGGCGTGCCGCTGGCGATCGAGCCGCTGCATCCCATGTACGCCGCCGACCGCTCCTGCGTGAACACGCTCGGCCAGGCGCTCGACATGTGCGAGACGCTGGGCGAGGGGGTGGGCGTTGCGATCGACGTCTACCATGTCTGGTGGGACCCCGATCTGGCACGCCAGATCGGCCGCGCGGGTCAGCTGAAGCGCATTCTCGCGCATCACATCTGCGATTGGCTGGTTCCGACGCGGGACATGCTGATCGACCGCGGCATGATGGGCGATGGCGTCATCGACCTGAAGGGCATAAGACGGATGGTGGAGGGCGCGGGTTTTCATGGCGCGCAGGAGGTCGAGATATTCTCGGCGGAGAACTGGTGGAAACGCCCGGCCGACGAGGTGATCCGCACCTGTGTCGAGCGCTTCCACGACTGCTGCCGAATCTGACTTGGCAAAACAACACATTCGTTTCCGCACGCATGAGGAGGATCATTCGATGGAGAAACGCCGCTTCGCACTGATAGGCACCGGAAATCGCGGAACGACCATGTGGGGCAAGGAATTGCTGGCCGGCTGGCGCGAGCATGTGGATCTGGTGGCGATCGTCGATACCAATTCGCTGCGCGCCGAACGCGCCCGCACCATGATCGGCAGCAACGCTCCCATCTATGAGAATATCGACGCCATGCTCGCCGAGCATGAGGTCGACATGGTCATCGTCTGCACGCCCGATTATACGCATGACGACATCGTCGTGCGCGCGCTCGAAGCCGGTATCGACGTCATCACCGAAAAGCCGATGACGACAGAAGTCGGCAAGATCCGCCGCATTCTCGATGCCGAAAAGCGCAGCGGCAAGCGCGTCGACGTCTCCTTCAACTATCGCTACGCGCCGACGGCCGCCAAAATCAAGGAACTGCTCTCCTCAGGCGAGATCGGCCGCGTCACCTCCGTCGATTTTCACTGGTACCTCGACACCAAACACGGCGCCGATTATTTCCGCCGCTGGCACGCCTATACGGAAAATTCCGGCAGCCTCTTCGTCCACAAGGCGACCCACCACTTCGATCTGCTCAACTGGTATCTCGACAGCGACCCCGAAGCCGTCACCTCCTTCGCCGACTTGCAGAATTACGGCCGCAAGGGCCCGTTCCGCGGCCCGCGCTGCAAGCTCTGTCCGCACACCGGGGAATGCGATTACTACCTCGATCTCGAGGCCGATCCCTTCCTCGACGCGCTGTATGAAGACCCCTCCGAGATCGACGGCTATTTCCGCGATGGCTGTGTCTATCGCGAGGATATCGACATCCCCGACACCATGGTCGTCAGCCTGCGCTACAGGAACAACGTCCACGTCTCCTATTCGCTGAACACCTTCCAGCCGATCGAAGGCCACCACATCGCCTTCAACGGCACCGAGGGGCGGATCGAGTTGCGCCAGTTCGAAAAACAGCCATGGGAAACGCCGAATGAGGATACGATCCTCCTGATCCGCAACTTTCCGAAGGGCAGGGAACCGGTCGAGCGCATCGTTGTGCCGCATTTCTCCGGCGGCCACTATGGCGGCGATGATCGCATGCGCAACATGATCTTCAAGCCCGGCATGGAGGACCGCCTCGGCCAGCGCGCCGGTACCCGCGCCGGCGCCATGTCGGTGCTGACGGGGATTGCTGCGCTGTCGAGTGCGCGCAGCGGCAAGGTGGTGAAGATCGCCGACCTGATGCCGGAGCTTACGGGCGGCGATGCAAGCCCGGGCCTGAAAGCGGGTTGAGGCAAGCCGGCTGACGAAGGCCGGCTGATCGCCGGCGCTCGTCTTATCCTCAGGCGCCGACGGCGACCGCTTCCTTCGCGGTCGCAACCTCGATCATCGCAACCCAGTTGCGCGCGATCGCAAGGCCGCTGGCATCCGCTGCGGCACCGTCCACGGGAGCGAGATCGGGATGGCGCTCCAGCCAGCCGGGCTCCATGCGCTCGATCGTCGCCTCGAAGCCCGTCTTCCACCCCTCGACCACCGCGCGGCTGGCCTCGAAATGAAACTGCGTGCCATAAGTCGCGCGGCCAAGCCGGAAGGCCTGGTTGCGCACGAGCGGGCTGGTCGCCAGCAGGCAGGCACCCTCGGGCAACGTGAACGTATCGCTGTGCCACTCGAAGGTGGTGAAATCGGCATCGAGACCCGAAAGCAGCGGATCGGCCTTGCCCTCGTCCGTCATCTCGACGGGCTTCCAGCCGAACTCCAGCTGCCGTCCAAGATGGTTTTCCGCACCATAGGCGCGCGCCAGGATCTGCGATCCCAGGCAGATGCCCATCACCGCCTTGCCCGCCTCGCAAAAGCGCTGCATCAGCCGGGCCAGCGCCGGCAGATAGGGGTAGTTCGCATCGTCGAGCGCGTCCTGCTCGCCGCCGAGAACGACAAGCGCGTCATGCTCGAAGATGCTCTGCGGCAGCCGGCCGTCGAGATAGGGCTGGTAGATGTCGAGCGCGGCATTGGCTTCGGCAAGCGCGATGCCGAGCGAACCCAGCGGCGTGTTCTTCATGTTCTCGATGATGGCAACCCGCATCGGCATCTCCTGTCTGCTGTCGATGAGAGGAAGAACACCAAGCCATCGCGCATTGCAATATCCGTTGCGCGGCACCCGGCCACTTCGTAAGCTCCGCGCAACGACCAGAAAGTCCGACGGAAAGCCCCCATGACCGAGAAAAAAGCCCGCGTGACCATCCTCTACTGCACCCAGTGCAACTGGCTGCTGCGCGCCGGCTGGATGGCGCAAGAGCTGCTGCAGACCTTCACCGACAGTCTCAGCGAAGTGGCGCTGATTCCCGGCACCGGCGGCAATTTCGAGATCCGCGTCGATGACGAGCTTGTCTGGGAGCGCAAGCGCGACGGTGGCTTTCCCGGCCCCAAGGAGCTGAAGCAGCGCATCCGCGATATCATCGACCCCGATCGCGACCTCGGCCACACCGACCGGGCGTCGAAGGAAAACTAAGCAGCTCCGGCAGGCTCAGCTCGCTCGTGCCTAGTCGTAAGGCGAGTTGCAGGTCTTGTAGATCCCCTCATAGGTCACGAAGCGATCCGTCCTAGGATTATAGCTGCGATACTGGTTGCGGCACCAATCGACATGGAAGTTGCGATCGGGCGTGTTTGGCCGCGCCGTTCGCGTCTGTGGCTGCGACGGCCTATAGCGCGTCGGCGGCTGCTGGTTGTAGTATTGCGGCGCCGGGCCCATCTCGCGCGGACGGTAATAGGTCGGTCCCGTCGCGGTCGGCGGCCGGTAGTTCGGTTGCACGTAGGATGGCGTGAACGACTGCGTCTTGCCGAAGGTGAAGCAGCCGCGAAAATCGCACATGGTCTGCACGCGGATGATATCGCGATTGCCGATAGTTTCGGGAGCAGGCGCCATTGGCATGGCCGAAACCTGGCTGAACGGCATCACGGATAGAATCACAACAACCGGAAATTTCTGAAAAACGCGCATCGCACCATCCTTTTCCTTGAATGACATATAGTGCGTCCAAGCTTTCTTGGCACCGCCCGAAATCCCCGAACGCCCAAAAACCCACCTTTCCCGGCCTCGGCCCTAGACTTTTTTGCGTGGTGTCAGAAAAACTTCAAAAACCCTGTTGACACCAACGGGCCACCCCCGTACATGGCTCTCCGTCGCCCAGATGGCGGAATTGGTAGACGCGCCAGCTTCAGGTGCTGGTACCCGAAAGGGTGTGGAGGTTCGAGTCCTCTTCTGGGCACCATTCCATTTTGAGAAACCTAGATTTCTCAATTATTTCAAGACTTAGCAAGTATCTTCGATACGCTTTCCGGTTCACCGGAAGCCCTAACGGGGCTTGTCTTGTTTTGCGTCAGACTTATTGAATCAGGGCCTTTGCATTGTCGTGCCGGATACCAACGGCAATCCGCGTCATTCTAAACTAAAGCGACTTTGAGCAGGCTCTTCGCGTGCCTGACGGATAGTCGATTATCTTGAAAATGATAACCCAATGGGGTACATTTCATGCAGACTGTCGCGGAGACTCCGACATTCACCCGACAAGCCGAGAAATTGTTCAGCGAGGAAGAGAAGCGGGAGTTGATAGACTTTCTCGCGGAAAATCCTCTTGCCGGAGATGAAATTCCGGGTACGGGCGGCGTTCGCAAGGTGCGCTTTGCGGCGTCTGGACGAGGAAAACGAGGCGGCGCCCGGATCATCTACTACTATCTCGATGAAACGATGCCGCTTTATGCTCTGCTTGCTTACGCGAAGAACGCCAAGACCGACATGACGCCGGACGAGAAACGGATTGTTTCTGCCTTGGCCTCGGCTCTCAAGGCCGCCGCGCGCCAGACGAAATGACGGAGACGAGACGAAAATGACGGATTTCGCAGACGATCTTATTCAGTCTCTTGGAGAGGCTCTCGCCCATGCGCAGGGTGAGGGTCCAGCTGTCGTTCACGCTCCCCTCGATCCCCGCGAGGTGCGTGAGAGGGTAAAGCTTACCCAGGCTCAGATGGCGCCGCTGATGGGCATGAGCCTCTCCGGTTACCGCAAGTGGGAGCAAGGCCAGCGACGCATCAGTGGTCCAGCGGCGGCGTTGTTGAAGGTAATTGAGAAGGAACCGGACGCCGTGCGCAGGGCTCTGGTGGACGATGCGCGCTGAACGCAGGGGTGTCATTGCCGCGCCAACGCCCGTGCGTTACTGCCTCGCCGCAAGTGCCGATGCGACTATTTCTATCTCCGCCCGCGTAGCCATGTTTTCATGCAACTCTGCCAAGTATTATCGCGCGATCGATCCCTTAGATAAGCCCCAATCTCTTTCCATCCTCTTCGAATGATGCTTAGGTCACTCCGCTGGGAGGCGACGATATTCATCGATAGTATTCGAGGGACCGGGTGCTGCATGACGAACGTGACGTCTTCTTCCGATAATGGCCGCCGCATCACGCTGAGGGTCGATCTGACGCGCGTGCTCGCCTGTCTGCTGATGGCTGTCATCATTGCCTGCGCCGTCATGAGCTATGGCACCAGGCACCGGATCGACGGCGTCGTGCAGCCGGTCGGGCCAAAGGCGACGCAGCAGCAGGCGGTCGATGGCGATGTCGCCAATGGCGGCTAGCAATCCCGCATGCAGGGTGGCCGTCCGGGCCGCCGTTTGATCATCACCATCTGAGATAACGACGGCCGAGAGCGGCGCCGATGGCGGTCACGAGCGCAATCGCGATCGTGTACCAGGTGGCGACGAAGAGCGGGCTGTCGTCGATGCAATGCCAGGCATAGAGCGCGGAAGCGATCGCGCTGGCGGCAAGGCCGGCTGCGGCGCCCGCAAGCGCCGGCCGCCGTGGCGCGCCGGCGCGAAGCGCCAGGATGAAGCCCAAAAGCGGCGCAATCGACAAAAGCGGGATGAGCATCAGGCAGTAGGCCGCATTGTGCCCCATCATCTGCGGTTCCCAAAGCTCTCGCGGCAGCACCTGGAGCTCGATCAGGACGGCGGCCGCAAGCAGGCCTGTAGGCGCCAGAAGCGCCCATGAGAGGGCGCTGACCGGTACGTCAGGGCGACCGATGCGAAACACGATCGTCGATGAGAGAATGGCGAGCACCAGCATCAGGCTCACCTTGAAGAGCACGCGGACGGTGCCAACCATGCTCGCGATGTCGTGGCGAATGCCGATCGCGAATACCAGGATCAGCGCAGAAACGACGACGCCCGAGACAAGCGCCGTCTTCAGCGCGCGCCCCAGCCGCATCCGCACGGTCGCATCCTCGGCCAACAGGCTGATCAGCTCATTCGTCTTCAACACGTCCACTCCGATCGTCCGTCTCGCCGCGATAAAAGCCGGCAAGTTTCTTCAGCGCCCGATGCAGCGAAACGCGCACCGCACCCTCGCTCATCTTCAGCCGCTCCGCCGTCTCCCTGATGCCCGCGCCACCGATCGAGATCGAGCGAACGATGTCGCGCTGCGGATCCTTCAGCCGCTCCAGGAGATGGATCGCATCGAGCCGGTCCATCGCATCGGCGGCCTCGTCGTCGCTGGCAACCGTTTCCATCACATCCTCGATCGGCACGCTCACATGCCGTCCGCGCCGGCGCAGGCTGTCGATCAGCTTGTTGCGCACGATGGCCGACAGCCACGGACCGATCGGCCGCGCCGGGTCCCAGGTGCCGCGTTTCAGGTGCACGGCAAGCAGCACTTCCTGCACCACGTCTTCCGCCTCGCTTGCCGGCGCGCCGAATTGCTCGCAGCGTCGCCGGGCCATGGCGCGCAGATGCGGCGTTACCGCGAGAAGAAAGCGCTGATAGGCCTGCGCGTCGCCATCAAGCGCGCGTCGCATCCAGTCTGCCCATTCCTCTTCACGCGCCGAATACTTCACCCGACATCATCCTCTACGAACGGGCACATGCAATTGTTACCGGACCTTGGAAATATTTCGCCGACCTCGCAAGGCCGCATCGCTTAAAAAAGCGTCGGCGACGAGTATCGAATTCCGTGAGGAAGGGAAAGAGCCGATCAGCGGACGGGCTGGTAATGGCCGCGCAAAGGAACCTGGCTGCCCGTGGAAATCACGCCGTCTCGATCACACACATAAACGGTCATCGGCATGCCGCCGGAGCGGAAGATCTCGTCGTAGCGCCGGCGCACAAATTGCGTCTCGGTGCGGCAGGTCAGTTTAGGCTCCAGCGAAGGGTCGGTAGGCGCCTTGACGCCGGGCAGGTTGGCATAAGGATAGGCCGATTGCACCCGCCCCTGGCCGGCGCGCCCCCAGTCGGTCGAAAACGCCGGCGCGGGTAGAACGCCGCTTGACAGCGTCAGCGCCACGAGAACGATTTTTTCGAAATTGCCAAGCCGCATCAATTCCCTCCGGCCGTTTGCCGGTCTCTCTATCAATGCGCTCGATGTAAGCATGCCACTCCAGCGCATCAAGCGGAAGCACGCGCCGCTCCCGATATCGTGACCTCATGCGAGCTTAGGCCGGCTTGCGGAAGTAGCCGCGAAACGTCGGATGAGCGAAGAGGCTCGCGAGGATGGCAAAGCCCGCGCCGAGGAGGAAGCCGGCGAAGAACCCGCCGATGACGCCGGCAATCAGCAGCGCTGTCTTGCCCGGCCCGTTGGCCTTCAGCGGCGGCTCGGCCTCGGAGATCACCCGCACATTGCTGCGCGACAGGCTCTGCTCTTCGCTGGTCTGGCCGGAACGCTTCAGCACGGTTTCGTAGATGTCGCGCGCGGCGGTCGCCTTGCGCTGCAATTCGTTGAGCTCGACCTGCTTGTCGGAGGTGTTCACCTGCAGCGCCTTTTGAACCGACAGTTCCTTGGAGACGGCGTCCTCGGCCTTCTTCGCCTGCTGGTATTCGCCCTGCGCCGTGCTTGCCAGCCGCTGCAGCTCGCCGCGGATCTGGTCTGATATGCTTTTCAGCGACGAGCGTGCCGCCTGCAGGCGCGGATGGCGCGTGCCCATCTGGCTCTCGAGGCTGCTCACCATGGCGGCCTGCGTCGAATATTGCTGGCGCAGCGTGGCAAGCGCCGTCGAAACGCCGCCGCCCTGCGATGTACCGCCGACCACATCCTCGAAGCGCAGGTTGGCTGCCGCATCCGCGCGCGCCTTGGCCTGGATCGTCTTGTCCTGCGCGGTCACCAGCAGCGTGTTGAGCGAGGCCAGGCGCTGGTCGGAAATCAATCCGTTCTGCGTCGAGGCCATGTCGTTGTCGGCGCGGTAGGTCTCCACCGCCTGCTCGGCCTCTTGCACCTTCTGGCGAAGGTCGGTCAGGCGGTTGTCGAGCGTGGTCGAAGTGTCCTGATAGAGCCCGGTGCTGGCGCCGTCTTCTTCCTGCAGGAAGGAGGCCACGACCTGGTTTGCCAGCCGCGCGGATTTCTCGGCGTTCTTCGTGGTGACATCCATGGAGACCACATAGGTGGAGCTCTGGCGGGTGATGACGAGCGCCTTCTGCAGCGCGCTGATGACGGCGGCACTGTCGGCCCGGCCGGCGTTGAATTCCGGATCCTGGTCGAGCTTCATCGCATCGGCGACACGGCGCATCACGTTGCCGGAGCTCAGGATCTGCACCTGGCTGTCGATCATCGCCGAGATCATCTCGGGCGAGGGGCCTGAGGCCTGCGTGCTGGGATCGTTGAGGCCGATCTGGCGTGGGTCGAAGTAGAGCGTCGTGTTGGCCGTGAACTTCTGCGTCGACATCGGCAGCACGACGGCGCCAGCAACCGCGCCAAGCACGGATAGGCCAAGAATGAGAAGGCGCTTGTTCCAGATCGCCTGGATCGCAGACCGTGTGTCGAGTAGCGGTCCGCTTGGTTCCGGCACGTGGACGACAGCGGGCGCGATTACGGGTGCAGCGACAGGCTCCGCCACTGGCGTCGCAAGAGGCACTGGTGCGACGGTGTTGGCGGATCGAGGCGCAGCGTCGGCGCTCGGCTGGATCGTGTTGTCGCGCTCAGGCGTCCGCGCGGGCTCGGCGGCTGCTGGCGGCGGTACCGGTCTCGATCGGCTCTGCGGTTGCGTGTCTTGTGGGGCGGTGTCGGTGATCAGCGAGGTGGGCGCAGGCTTGGCGGGCACGAAGTCGGACGGGCGCAGCACCGGTCCGGGCGTGCCGGTCCGGTTGGGCTCGGTGTTCGGCGGCTCATAGCTGCGCCATTGTGGCAGCCGGCCAACCTTGTTCCTGTCAAACTGGTTCATGCGCGCGCTCGTTGCTCGCCTCTAAAATACTGGCGACGTGGGCTCGACTTTAGAAATCCTTAGCTAACGGACCGTTAAGATGCCGGGACAAGCAATGACACCAACGACCAGCCGAACCCGGAAGCGGTATCAAATGAGCGACAAATCCTCCCCCCGGCGGCGCCTCGCGGCGGCCGTCCTGGCAACGATCTTGCTCCAGGCCGGTGGCGCCAGCGCGCAGGGCACATGCCTGCAGGGCATCAATCTTTCCGGTGCCGAATTCGGCGAGCGCGGCGGCGAGGTTTTCAAGGCCTATGCCTACCCTTCCGAGGAAACCATCGCCTATTTCGCCAAGAAAGGCTTCAACACCGTGCGCCTTCCCTTCCTTTGGGAGCGCCTGCAGCCCGAGCTTGGCAAGCCGCTCGACGAGGCAGAATTGCAGCGGCTGAAGGATGCGGTCGAGCTTTTGCGCAAGCAGCATCTGACTATCATTCTCGATCCGCACAATTATGCGCACTACGACAAGGTGATGATCGGCACGCCGCCGGTGACCGACACCGCTTTCGCGGAATTCTGGGCGCGGCTGGCGATTGAATTCTCCAATCAGGAAGATGTGATCTTCGGCCTGATGAACGAGCCTTACGACATCGGCGCCGATGCATGGCTGAAGGCGGCCAATGCGGCGATCCGCACGGTCCGCGCGACGGGGGCGAACAATCTGATCCTCGTTCCCGGCACCCGCTTCACCGGCGCCCATTCCTGGCAGGCGGATGCGCCGGGTGGCGCCAACGGCACGGTCATGCTTGGCGTTCGCGATCCGCGCAAGAATTACGCTTACGAGGTGCATCAGTATTTCGATCAGGATTCGTCCGGCATGCACGCCGAATGCAGCGGCAACGACAGCGCGCTCAACGCAGTCACCGCAATGACCGACTGGGCGAAGAAGAACAACACGCGCGTCTTCCTCGGCGAGTTCGGCGTATCGCAGGACAAGGCCTGCGTGGCAGGCCTCGGCCGCGTGCTCAATCACATGCAGGCAAACCCCGATGTCTGGCTCGGCTGGACCTATTGGGTGGCTGGCGACTGGTGGCCGGAGACCGAGACGCTGAACGTGCAGCCGCGCAACGGCAAGGATCGCCAGCAGATGACGGCGCTGGAAAACGCCATCAAAGCGCCGCCCGCCGACAAGGCCAAGTGCAAGACGCTGGTGGATTGAGGCTATGGCAGGCAAGGGCACGACCGTTAAGGAGCCGATTGATTACAGCATCCTGGCTGTCAGCGTGCTCGGCGTGACCTACAACGCCATCCTTGCCTTCATCAATCACAACATCATGCCGCTGACGCCGACTGCCGTGGTGCTGAGCGAGATCCTGATCCTTGCCTACAGCTTCGGCTACATCCTGAAGAAGGGGATATTCGAGGAGGATATCATTCCTCTCGGCTATCTCCTCGCCACCATCGTGCTGACTGTCTATGTAATGGTCATCAACAAGGCCGGCTATATCGATCATCTGCGCAACGTCCTGATCATCTTCGCCTTCACCGTGCTCGGCCGCTGGAGCAACGAGCGAACGCTGCGGCTCGCCTTCAAGATCTGCTGCATCACGGTTCTGGCCGTGCTGGTTTGCGAGATCATCTCGACGCCGGCCTATGTCGCGCTCGTCCATCCGGCTGAGTATTTCCAGAACACCCGCGGCGTGCCCCCCGCCACCTATAGCGACGTCGGCCTGTTTCGTGGCGCGCTCGGCTTCGAAGGGCGGTTCTCGTTCGGCCTGATCGATCACCGTTCGTCGTCGATCTTCCTTGAGCAGGTGTCGCTCGCCAATTTCTGCGGCGTCATGGTCATCTATCTCGTAAGCTTCGCTAATCGCATCACGCTGTTCGATCGCCTGATCTTCGTCACCACGATCGTGCTCATCCTGGTGACGAACGATACCCGCACCATGCTGATCTTCGCCATCGTCAGCGCCGCCGGCTATGTCATCTATCCCTTCATTCCGAAGATCTTCAATTTCCTGATGATGCCGGGCATTGTCATGGTCGGCTTCATCATTCACGCCTTCAAGCCGAACGCCCATGACGACGACTTCGTCGGCCGCATCAGCGGCACGATCAGAAACATCATCGCCATGGATCTGCCGGCAACGATGGGGCTGGAGCTCGACAAGGCCACCACCTTCGTCGACAGCGGCTACGTCTACATCACCTACGGCGCGACCATTTTCGGCCTGATCCTCTTCTGGCTCTTCGTCTCCTTTTATCCGGCCGGGCAGACGCCGAACCAGAAGCGGCTATGCCATTCCCTGTCGCTCTTCATGTTCCTGAACCTGATGATCGGCTCGACCGCGATCTTTTCCATGAAGACCGCCGGCCTCGGCTGGCTTCTCGTCGGCTTTCTCAAATTCAACGAGGGTACCGCCGCCACGGCGGGGATTCGCGGTTCCACGACGCAAAGTGAACGGACTCCGATAGGAAACGCCGTAAGCTGACGGTCGATGGGATGTGCCGGCCATTGAGGCCGCTCTTCTCGATAAACTTGGTGCAGCGGCGTGAGCGTCGTGCTTGATCGGCGATGTCGCTTTGATCTAAGCAGGCTCCACAGCCGATGCCAGAGGGCCGACGCTTGAACAAGGAATATGACGTATGACGCAATATGTACTGACGGTAGCCTGCAAATCGACACGCGGCATCGTGGCGGCGATTTCGACCTATCTGGCCGATAAGGGCTGCAACATCATCGATAGCTCGCAGTTCGATGACCTGTCGACAGGCATGTTCTTCACCCGCGTCAGCTTCATCTCCGAAGAGGGTGCGGCGCTGTCTGATATCCGCGAAGGCTTCCAGCCGATCGCCGAGAAATTCGAGATGACCGCGGAAATCCACGACGGCGACCAGCGCATGAAGGTGCTCTTGATGGTCTCGCGCTTCGGCCATTGCCTGAACGACCTGCTTTACCGCTGGAAGATCGGCGCGCTGCCGATCGATATCGTCGGCGTGGTCTCCAACCACTTCGATTATCAGAAGGTCGTGGTCAATCACGATATCCCCTTCCACCACATCAAGGTGACGAAGGAAAACAAGCCGCAGGCCGAAGCGCAGATCATGCAGATCGTCGAATCGACCGGTACGGAGCTGATCGTGCTCGCCCGCTACATGCAGGTGCTGTCGGATGCCATGTGCAAGAAGATGTCCGGCCGCATCATCAACATCCACCACTCTTTCCTGCCGTCTTTCAAGGGCGCCAACCCCTACAAGCAGGCCTATGAGCGTGGCGTGAAGCTGATCGGCGCCACCGCGCACTACGTCACCGCCGACCTCGACGAAGGCCCGATCATCGAGCAGGACACGGCGCGCATCACCCATGCGCAGTCGGCCGACGATTACGTGTCGATCGGTCGCGACGTCGAGAGCCAGGTTCTCGCCCGCGCCATCCACGCCCACATCCACCACCGCGTCTTCCTGAACGGCAACCGCACCGTGGTCTTCCCGGCAAGCCCGGGCAGCTATGCCTCCGAGCGCATGGGCTGACACAGCTATCGGGCGTCCTCTAATTACTTGAGATGACGCCCGATCCCTTGCTTGCCGATAGCAAGCTGTCGATTATCTGCTTATTGTGCAGGATCGAATCGTGCGGTGGGGGAATGCCATGACCGATGAAACGCTCGCTCAGCGTCTCGAGCTTCCGCGTCCAGATGTGACGGCCGAGGAAGCCGCAGACATCCTGCAGTCGCGTTACGGTCTGTCGGGCCAGCTCAGCGAACTCGGAAGCCAGCAGGACCGCAACTACCGCGTCGATACCGGCGATCAGACATATGTCCTGAAGATCTGCCACATGATCTACGAGACGATCGAGCTCGAGGCGCAGAATGCCGCGATCCGGCATCTCGCCGGCATCGAGGGCGCGCCGCGCGTGCCCCGCGTGGTTGCCTCCACCGATGGCCAGGACATCGTCGCCGTCGTCGTCCGCGATCAAACCTACCAGGTTCGCCTGCTCGAATATCTCGAAGGCGAGGGCCTCACCAAGCCTTCATATCTCCCCAAACAATCCGTGGCGGCGCTCGGCGCGCTCTGCGCCAATCTCGCCAAATCCCTGGCCGATTTCGACCACCCCGGCCTCGACCGCAACCTGCAATGGGACCTGCGCCGCGCCGGCCCGGTCGCCGTCCAGCTCTTGTCGGCGATCACCGATGGCGCCGCGCGCGACCGTATCGCCAAGAACATGGTCGCCGCCGTCCGCCGCGTGCAGCCCTTCGCGCCGGCGCTGCGCCTGCAGGCCGTCCATCATGACGTCACTGGCGACAACGTCGTCAGCCGCCGTGACGAAAAGGGCCGCCTCATTCCCGATGGAGTCATCGATTTCGGCGATATCATCCGCGGCTGGCTGGTCGGCGATCTCGCCGTCACCTGCGCCTCGCTGCTGCACCAGGCCGATGGCGACCCCTTCTTCGTGCTGCCCGCCGTCAAGGCGTATCATGAGGTCTATCCGCTGAAGGAAGAGGAGCTCAGGGCGCTCTGGCCGTTGGTCGTCGCCCGCGCCGTCATTCTGGTGGCGAGCAGCGAGCAGCAGATCTCCATCGATCCCGAAAACGAATATGTCCGCGCCAATCTCGTGCTTGAGCAGCGCATCTTCGATACCGCCATCGCCGTTCCCTTCGATCTCATGGAAACGGCGATCCTGAAGACGGCGGGCATCGAACTCCCAGGCGTCCCGACCGAACATTGGCATCCGCTGCTGCCGGATCTCGATCTCCAGAACATGCTCTATGTCGACCTCGGCGTCGAAAGCCAGCACTTCGCCGCCGGCAATTGGGGCCAGGGCGATATGGACTGGCGCCTGCTCGCCCGCGCCGCCTCTGAGGCCGATGCCGCCGCCACCCGCTACGGCGAATACAGATTGTCGCGCGCTCGCCTGCTGAGCGCCAGGCCGTCGGCCACCTACGCCCTGCATGCCGATATCTGCCTGGCCGCCGGCAACACGATCGCCGCCCCTTTTTCGGGGCGCATCAGCTGGCAGAACCACCATCTCGTGCTCGAGGGTGCCGATATCAGCCTCCATCTCGACGGTCTCGACCCCTCGGTCGAAGATGGCGCCGAGCTCGAATCAGGCCAGGCAATCGGCGTGGTCTCCGGCGAGCAGGGCTCGCTCGGCGGCTTGCGCGTGCAGCTTTCGACCTTGAAGGGCGCCGAGCCGCCGCTCTTCTGCACACCCGCTGAAGTCTTCGCCTGGTCGGCGCTCTGCCCGTCGCCGGCAGCCTTGCTCGGCAAGGGCGTTGAGGCGCCGAAGCCTGTCGATGCGGAAATCCTCGCCGTGCGCACGGCCCATTTCGCCGCCGCCCAGAAGCATTATTACGAGACCCCGCCGCGCATCGAGCGCGGCTGGAAGGAGCACATGTTCGATGTCGAGGGCCGCGCCTATCTCGACATGGTCAACAACGTCACCATTCTCGGCCACGGCCATCCGCGCCTGGCCGACGCCGTCGGCGAACAATGGTTGCGGTTGAACACCAATTCGCGCTTTCACTATGCGGCCGTCGCCGATCTCTCCGAGCGGCTGGCGGCTCTGGCTCCTGAAGGTCTCGACACCGTCTTCCTGGTCAATTCGGGTTCGGAGGCCAATGATCTGGCGCTGCGGCTGGCCTGGGCGCACACCGGCGCGCGCAACATGCTGAGCCTGCTGGAGGCCTATCACGGCTGGTCGGTGGCAAGCGATGCCGTCTCCACCTCGATCGCCGACAATCCGCAGGCGCTGACGACGCGGCCCGATTGGGTTCACCCCGTTGCCGCGCCCAACACCTATCGCGGCGAGTTTCGCGGCCCCGATTCGACCGGCGACTATCTGCAGAGCGTCCTTGCCGCGCTGGAGTTGATCGACGCCAGCGGCGAGCGGCTGGCGGGCTTCATCGCCGAACCGGTCTACGGCAACGCCGGCGGCATCGCGCTGCCGCATGGCTATCTCGCTGCCGTCTATGGCCAGGTGCGCGCCCGCGGCGGTGTCTGCATCGCCGATGAGGTGCAGGTCGGCTATGGCCGGCTTGGCCATCATTTCTGGGGCTTCGAAGAGCAGCAGGTGGTGCCCGATATCATCACGGTCGCCAAGGGCATGGGCAACGGGCACCCGCTCGGCGCGGTCATCACCACGCGGGCCGTTGCCGATTCGCTGGAGAAGGAGGGCTATTTCTTCTCCTCCGCTGGCGGCAGCCCGGTCAGCTCCGTGGTCGGCATCACCGTGCTCGACATCATGGCCGACGAGGCGCTGCAGCAGAATGCCCGCGAGATCGGCGATCGGCTGAAGGGCCGGCTGGTGGCGCTGATGGATCATCATCCACTCATCGGTGCCGTGCATGGCATGGGGCTCTATCTCGGCGTCGAGTTCGTCCGCGATCGCGAAACGCTGGAGCCGGCGACTGAGGAGACGGCGGCGATCTGCGCGCGTCTGCTCGAACTTGGCGTCATCATGCAGCCGACCGGCGATCACCTCAACGTGCTGAAGATCAAGCCGCCGCTCTGCCTTGCCGCCGAAAGCGCCGACTTCTTTGCCGACATGCTGGAAAAGGTGCTGTCCGAGGGCTGGTGAGCGGCCTTACCCGGCCGCACCGCCCATTTGGCCATCCAGCCAGGCCACCAGGCCATCCAGCGTCTGCAGCCCGTACTCGACGGCACCAAAGCCGATGACGAACTGACGCCGCGCGCGGGTCGGATGCAGCTGGCGCATGGTCAGCACCGTCTTGCCGTCGCTCTGCTCGTCGAAGGTCACCGTCACTCTGAAGCGATCGGGGTCCTCGGGGTCGGGCGTGCCGTAGTCCATGACGATCCGCTCGTTCGGCACGATCTCGAGAAAGCGCATGAGATTGGGAAAGCGCTGCTCCCGGCCTTCGAACATGCCCACCATATCGAACCGCCAGACGCCGCCTTCGCGGATATCGGCCTCGATGCTTTCGATCGCAAGGCCTGTGGGACCATACCATTGCGCCAAGGCATCGGGGTCCATCCAGGCTGCGAAGACCCTGTGGCGGGGATGATTGATGACCTTCACCAGCACGATTTCCCGGTCCAGCGACCAGCTGCCAAACGGATCTGCCATATGCTTCAATCTCCTCCCACTTCATCTTGCGTATTATCGAGATAAGTCTCCAGGCGATCCAGCCGCTGGCTCCAGCGCAGCCGCTCGGATGCCATCCAGTCCGCCGCCTCGTCGAAGCGCGCCTGCACCAGGCGGCACCAGCGGCTGCGGCCGCGCTTCTCGCTGGCGATCAGCCCGCAATCTTCAAGCACCTTCAGATGCTGAACGAAGGAGGGCAGGGCCATGTCGAAGGGCTCCGCCAGGATGCTGACCGAGACCTCGCCCTCGGCCAGCCGCGAGACGACCGCGCGGCGCGTGGGATCGCTGAGGGCGTGAAAGGCGAGGTCGAGCGGGGTCGAGTGATAGGGCATGTCGTTTTTTACGGCAGGCCGGGTTGCGGGTCAATATTAGAAAGGTACTTGCCTTAGTAATTTGATCTGATACAAAGGCAATAGCCTTAGTATCTAATCTGTGAGGAGGATAGCACGATGGCAGTCCGTATCGATCTCATGATCTCGCTGGATGGTTTCGCGACCACGACGGACCAGACATCAGAAGTCCCGTTCGGCGAGGATTGGCCACGTCTCGTGGGCGCCTACGCTGCCACGCGGACCTTCCGTGAGCGCGTGTTCAAGGATGTGAGCGGCAGCGGCACCACCGGCCTCGACGATGACTATGCGCGGGCCTACTTCGAAAATATCGGCGCCGAGATCATGGGTGCCGGCATGTTCGGCCTGCACAATTTTCCCGATGATCCGGACTGGCGCGGATGGTGGGGCGACGAGCCGCCCTTCGGTTGCCCGGTCTTTGTGCTCACGCACAGGGAGCGACCCTCGATCGAGATGGCCGGCGGCACGACCTTCCACTTCCTCAGCGCCAACCCTGTCGATACGCTGGCGCAGGCGACGAAGGCCGCCAACTGCAAGGATGTGCGCGTCGGCGGCGGACCGACGGTCGCGCGCGATTTCCTGAAAGCCGGTCTTGTCGATCAGCTTCATGTCGCGATCACGCCGATCCTTTTGGGTAGCGGCATTCGCCTGTGGGATGATTTGCGTGGCCTCGAAACGGGTTACACGGTCACAT
The DNA here is from genome assembly GCF_017741935.1 of Rhizobium sp. 16-449-1b. GTDB lineage: Bacteria > Pseudomonadota > Alphaproteobacteria > Rhizobiales > Rhizobiaceae > Rhizobium. The sequence goes on from NZ_JAGHMH010000002.1 coordinate 78,481, forward strand.
CGGAAACCGCGCCCAGCGGCACGATCCACCTGACTTTCAAGCGTTAATCGCCCGCTGACACCCGTTAACCATTTCGGTCATTTCGCGGCTTACAGACTTTTAATCAAAAGCCCCATTGCCGGAATCAGACGCACTCCCTATCTCTGGCTGCGAGCGACGGAGAGTTCCGTATCGTCATACCAAGTGCACAAAGACCTGCTAATGGTCTTCTCGTGAATTCGGGTTTGGCGGAATGATATTTTCCTAATCGCCGACATTTTGACACGTTTCGGAATATGTTTCCGACAGTTCGTTATGTATTCTCTACAAATAAAGTAGATTATACGGAACACCAACCGCCGGTCCCGGCATGCCCCGGGGCCCGAAGCAAGCACGACGCAGAAGAAAGGAATGAGACATGAACGACTTTGAAATTCTTGCCACGCTCCTGATGCGCCCGGTGCTTGGCAATGACCGTCCGGGCGCTCTCTCCCGCCCGAACTGTCGAATGTGACCTTCGTCCCCCCTTAAACGGTAAAAGACAAGTCAATTCGCCATCGCCGACGCACTCCGCGCGGCAGGGGTTCTATGCATGAAAAAAGAAGTTATCGAATACGCAGGCGTGCCCGTTGGCATCGTCATTCCGGATGAAAACCGGCTGAAATTCATCGCCGTGAAGTATCACGTCCACGATCTCGACGAGCAGCACTTCAGCTCGCCGGCCGAGGTCAAGCACGCGATCCACGACCTGATGACCCGCCGTCATCCCAAACCCATCCATGCCTGAGGGCATGGTTCGATGCCGGCTTGAAACGGCCGTGCGAAAACAATTCGAGGATATCTGACCGGTCCCGCCTGAAGCGGGGCCGGTCTTGTTTTTTGGCCTCCCATATCGTCCTATCGCCTCCTGCTGATCGCCCATCTGCGAAAAGCCCACTGACGAAGAGGACGCAGCACTTGCTCAATCTGCTCACCGATATCGAAGGCCTCTCCGTCGGCCACGCCACGGATCTCGGCCTCGGCTCCGGCGTCACCGCCATCGTCTTCGATCGGCCGGCGGTCGCCTCCGGCGTCGTGCTCGGCGGCGCGCCCGGCGGCCGTGACACCGCGCTGCTCGACCCGTCGATGACCGTGACCGAGGTCGATGCCTTCGTGCTCTCGGGCGGCTCCGCCTTCGGGCTCGATGCCGCCGGTGGCGTCCAGGCCGGCTTGCGCGCCATGGGCCGCGGCTTTCCGGTTGGAAACCAGCGCGTCCCCATCGTCCCGCAGGCGATCCTGATGGATCTCCTGAATGGCGGCGACAAGGATTGGGGCCTGCAATCGCCCTATCGCGATCTCGGCTACGAGGCCTTCCGCGCCGCCGGCAAGGGTTCGTTTGCGCTCGGCACGGCGGGCGCCGGCACCGGCGCCACCACGGCGACCTTCAAGGGCGGCCTCGGCTCCGCCAGCGCCCGCTCGTCGGCTGGCCACACCATCGCTGCCATCGTCGCCGTCAATGCGCTCGGTTCCGCCACGGTGGGCGAGGGGCCGCATTTCTGGTCGGCGCCTTTCGAACAAGGCAGTGAATTCGGCGGCCTCGGCCTGCTGCAGGCAATCGATGCGCGCGATATCGCCATGCGCCTCAAGGGCATGAACACCACCGCGACCACCATCGGCGCCATCGTCACCGACGCGGTGTTGACGAAGGCCGAAGCCCATCGCCTCGCTATCATGGGCCATGACGGTTTTGCTCGGGCGCTATTGCCTGCGCATCTGCCGCTCGACGGCGACACTATCTTCTCCGCCGCCACCGGCGCCAAACCGCTCGGCGGCCTGCCCGAATTCCTGGAACTCTGCCACCTCGCCACGCTTGTGATGGCCCGCGCGATTGCCCGCGGCGTCTATGAGGCGACGGCCCTGCCGGTGGAAGGCGCCCAGCCGGCATGGCGGGACCGCTATGCCGATCGTCTGTGATGGATTAGAGGATGGCATTGGTCCGAATGCGGAGACGGTGAGATGCAGATACGCGCCCTGATGTATTTCGACGAACTGGTCCGCACCAATTCGATGCGCCAGGCGGCCGAAAACCTGAACGTCGCGCCGACAGCGATCAGCCGACAGATCGAGAACCTCGAATATCATTTCGGCGCGCCACTGGTGGAGCGCAGCGCCCGTGGCGTCAAGCTGACGGCCGCTGGCGAGCTGCTGGCCGCCCGCGCCGGCCGCACCCTGCGCGAGCTCGATCACGTCGGCCAACTGATCGAGGACCTGAAAGGCCTGCAGGCCGGCCGCGTCGCCATCCACGCCAACGGCGCCACCGTCGCCAATCTCTTGGCGCCGGCGCTGGCCGAGTTCAGCCTCAAATATCCCAAGCTGCATTTCGAGGTCACCATCTCCAGCGCCCGCCAGGCCGTCGAGGCGGTCAATGGCGGCGAGGCCGATATTGCCGTCACCCTGTTTGCGCCGGCCGTAGCGGGCACCAAGGTGAGGCTGCGCTCCGAGATCGCCTACGACTTGATCGTCGCGACAGGCCATCCGGCAGCCGAGCGGCTGGAGGTCAGCCTCAAGGATATAGCCGACTATCCATTGGCGCTGCCCGATCAGTCCTTCGGCTTCCGCCAGGCCTTCGACGCCCTGTTCGAGAAGGCGGGGCTGAGCTTCGATGCCGTTTTCGTCACCAGCTCGCTGGAAATGCTGAAGGAGCTGGTGCTGAGCGGCGCAGCCGCCACGCTGCTTCCGGCGCTGACGGTGCGCCGCGAGATCGAGGCCGGCCAGCTGCGCGCCGTGCCGCTGGCGCCGAGAAGCACCATCCGCACCCATGTCGATCTCTGTGTCGCGCCGGATCGCCAGCTATCCTTCGCCGCCTCCAAGCTTCTCGATTTCATCGAGCGCTTCATGCGCGAGCGCGCCGGCGGCCCTGTCGGCAAGGGCTGAGGAAATGCAACGGCCGCCAACCGACGGTCTTTGACTTGTATCGCCTTGCACTTGCATCGAGCGGGAAATTCCTGTGTAGCTCTTTCGGCTACACTGAGCACACAAAATCGTCATTGTGTGTGCACAGGCGCAATGACACTCTATCGGCAATCGGCCAGTTGCAGCAAGCGGCGGCCATGAAGGGGACATGATGATCAAGCTTTCGCTCGCGCCTTCCGCGCGTCTCGTTCGTCGTCTTTCGCTTGGGGCCGCCATCTCGGCCGGCCTGCTGATGCTGAGCCTGACGCCGGCTGAGGCCGCCAAGACCACGCTCAGCCTCGGCATGACCATCGAACCCACAGGCCTCGACCCGACGATCGCCGCCCCCGTCGCCATCGGCCAGGTCACCTGGCAGAACGTCTTCGAGGGTCTGGTGACGATCGACGAGGCCGGCAAGGTTCAGCCGCAGCTGGCGAAAAGCTGGGAGATCTCGGCCGACGGACTGACCTATACGTTCAAGCTGCGCGAAGGCGTCACCTTCCACGACGGGCAGGCCTTCGATTCCGCTTCCGCCAAGTTCGCGCTCGACCGCGCCCGCGGCAAGGACTCCGTCAATCCGCAGAAGCGCTTCTTCACCTCCATCGCCTCGATCGATACGCCCGATGCCGCGACGCTTGTCTTGCATCTCTCCGAGCCCACCGGCAGCCTGCTCTACTGGCTCGGCTGGCCGGCCTCCGTCATGGTGGCGCCGAACTCGGCGGCCGACGACAAGACCAAGCCTGTCGGCACCGGCCCCTTCAAGTTCGTGAGCTGGGCCAAGGGCGACAAGGTCGAGCTGGAAAAGAACGCCGGCTATTGGAACAAGGATGTCTCGGTCGCCCTCGACAAGGTCACCTTTCGCTTCATCGCCGATCCGCAGGCGCAGGCAGCCGCGCTCAAATCCGGCGACGTCGACGCCATTCCCGAATTCGCAGCACCCGAGCTGATGTCCTCCTTCGACGGCGATGCCCGGCTGATGACCAAGATCGGCAACACCGAGCTCAAGGTCGTGGCCGGCATGAACAATGCCGAAAAGCCTTTCAACGACAAGCGCGTGCGCCAGGCATTGATGATGGCGATCGACCGCAAGACGGTGGTCGAAGGCGCCTGGTCCGGCTTGGGAACGCCGATCGGCAGCCACTACACGCCGAATGATCCCGGCTATGTCGATCTGACGGCCAAGCTCCCCTACGATCCCGAAAAGGCCAAGGCGTTGCTTGCGGAAGCCGGCTATCCCGATGGTTTCACCTTCACCATCAAGTCCCCGCAAATGGCCTATGCACCGCGCAGCGCCGAGGTCATGCAGGCCATGCTCGCCGAAATCGGCGTGACCATGACCATCGAGCCCACCGAATTCCCGGCCAAGTGGGTCCAGGACGTGATGAAGGACCGCGCCTACCAGATGACCATCGTCGCCCATGCCGAGCCGATGGACATCGACATCTATTCCCGCGATCCCTACTACTTCAACTACAAGAATCCTGATTTCAACGCGCTGATGAAGAAGGTCCAGGAAACCACCGACCCGGCCGCACAGGCCAAGATCTACGCCGAAGCGCAAACCATCCTCGCCGACGACGTCCCCGCGCTCTTCCTCTTCGTCATGCCCAAGCTCGGCGTCTGGGACAAGAAGCTGAAAGGCCTCTGGGAAAACGAGCCGATCCCATCGAACGTGCTCACCAACGTCTCCTGGGACGAGTAGGTGGCGGGAGGGTTTGTGTTGGTGGGAGAGGATGGAGAGATTAGGGTAATCACTGAGCCTGCGGCCCCCTCATCCGCCTGCCGGCACCTTCTCCCCGTTGGGGCGAAGGGACGTGTGGCGGGCCGCTCGCGCCGATCTCTTCCCTTCTCCCCGATGGGGAGAAGGTGGCCCGAAGGGTCGGATGAGGGGGCTACGGACGCTGAGCGTAAACATCATCGCCCCACCAAGGTTGCCCCCCTCTGCCCTGCCGGGCATCTCCCCCACAAGGGGGGAGATCGGCTTGGCTTACCCGCTCGTTCCACTCTCATTGTTTGGCCGAAACCTCACCACTTGCCGATCTCCCCCCTTGTGGGGGAGATGTCCGGCAGGACAGAGGGGGGTATCCCGCCCACCGAGCCCGCGGCCCCCTCATCCGGCTGCCGCCACCTTCTCCCCGTTGGGGAGAAGAGACTCGTAGCTGGCAGCTCGCGCCGACCTCTTCCCTTCTCCCCCGCGGGGAGAAGGTGGCCCGAAGGGTCGGATGAGGGGGCCACACGCGCGAAGTTCACTTACAGTCGAGCCGCAAAGAGCCATCCCCCCGCCAAGGTTACCCCCCTCTGCCCTGCCGGGCATCTCCCCCACAAGGGGGGAGATCGGCTGGGCTCACCCGCTCGTTCCGACCTCAACGTTCAGCGATGCCATCGCAACGATTCGATCTCCCCCCTTGTGGGGGAGATGTCCGGCAGGACAGAGGGGGGTATCCCAACCACCGAGTCCGCCTTCACTGTCCCCCGCTCCGAGCTCGCCTCCAACAAGGCAAGCTCCACCCCAAGAGCCGCCGCATGATCGCCCTCGTGCTCCGTCGCGTCGCCGGTCTCGTCCTCACGCTGCTCGTGGTCTCGCTGCTGATCTTCGCCGTCATGGACATGCTGCCCGGCGATCCGGCCTCGATCATGCTCGGCACCTCGGCCTCGCCGGAGACGCTCGCCGCGCTCCGTCACGAGCTCGGCCTCGACCGGTCGCTCCTGGTGCGCTACGCCGAGTGGCTGGCAGGCGTCTTCACCGGCGATCTCGGACGCTCCTACACCTACGGCGTCCCCGTCGCCGGCCTCATCTTCGAGCGCCTCGCCGTCACCCTGCCGCTCGCCCTCATCGCCATCCTGCTCTCCGTGGCCATCGCCATCCCCCTCGGCGTCACCGCCGCCTCCAGGCGCGGCGGTATTGTCGACGCGGTCGCGACCGTCTTCTCCCAGGTCAGCATCGCCGTCCCGGCCTTCTGGGTGGCGCTGCTGTTGATCATCCTGTTTTCGACCACGCTCGGGCTGATGCCGGCGGGTGGGTTTCCGGGCTGGAGCGCGGGTGTTTGGCCGGCGCTGAAGGCCTTGCTGATGCCGGCAGTGGCGCTGGCCCTGCCGCAGGCGGGCGTGCTCACCCGCGTCACCCGCTCGGCGGTGCTCGACACGCTGCATGAGGATTTCACCCGCACCGCCCGCGCCAAGGGTCTGTCGTCAGCCACCGTGCTCTGGCGCCATTCGGTACCCAATGCGCTGGTGCCGATCCTCACCATCCTCGGCCTGCAATTCACCTTCCTGGTGGCCGGCGCAGTCTTGGTCGAGAATGTCTTCAATCTCCCCGGCCTCGGACGTCTCGCCTACCAGGCGCTGTCGCAGCGCGATATCGTCGTCATGCAGGATGTGGTGCTGTTCTTCGCCGGCCTCGTCATCCTCATGAATTTCCTGGTCGATCTCTCCTATCTCGCGATCGACCCGCGTCTGAGAAAGGGGATCTGAGATGGCGCCCCTGGTCTCGACCGCAACAAGTATCGGCCGCCGTCGCATGCGCGGCGTCAAGCGCGTCAACCTCATCATCGGCGCCGCGATCGTCGCGTGCCTCGTCGCCATCGCGCTCGTGTCGCTCGTCTGGACACCGCTGCCGCCGGCCAAGATGCAGATCATCCACAAGCTGCAGCCGCCGCTCGGCTTCGGCCTTCTCGGCACCGATCAGCTCGGTCGCGACGTGCTCTCCATGCTGATGGTCGGCTGCTGGAATTCGCTGTCGATCGCGATTGTCGCCGTCGCCATCGGCGGCACGCTCGGCACCATCGCCGGTTTGGCCGTGGCCGCCTTTCGCGGCATCTTCGAAACGCTTCTGATGCGCGTCTGCGACGTCATCTTCGCGCTCCCGCCCATCCTCTCGGCGATGATGCTCGGCGCCTTCCTCGGTGGCGGCCGGCTGACGGCGATTGCCGCCATCGCGACCTTCCTTATTCCGGTCTTTGCCCGTGTTGCGCTGGCGAGCGCGCTGCAGGCCTGGAGCCGCGATTACGTGCTCGCCGCTCGCGCGCTTGGCAATACGCGGCTGGCGATTTCGCTGCGCCACGTGCTGCCCAATATCATGAGCCAGCTCATCGTCCAGGTGACCATTCAGCTTGGCCTCGCGGTCCTCACCGAAGCGGGCCTCAGCTTCCTCGGTCTCGGCCTTGCCCCGCCGGCGCCGAGCTGGGGGAGGATGCTGGCCGATGCGCAGACCTATCTTGCCCTTGCCCCCTGGCTTGCCATCCTCCCCGGCCTCGCCATTGCGCTCTCCGTCCTCGGCTTCAACATGCTCGGCGACGGCCTGCGCGATCTCCTGGATCCCCGTGAGGCCAGTCGCTGATTGAGCAAGTCGCTGATTGAAGACGCCGTTGATTTGATGATGTCATTTTGAAAGACCGCGCCATGACCGAGATCGACCTGAGCATCCGCGACCTGAAGCGGCACTTTGCAAGCAAGAGCCTGTCTCCGCTGGAATACTGGCTGGCGCTGGAGCCGCATATCGCCGCCTGGGAGCCGCACATCGCCGCGCTCTATCTCTACGATCCCGAAGCCGCCCGCGCCCAGGCCAAGGCCTCCACCGAGCGCTGGGCGAAGGGCGAGACGCTCGGCCCGCTCGATGGCATTCCGGTCACGCTGAAGGAGCTTATTGCCACGAAAGGCCAGCCCGTCCCGCTCGGCACCAGGGCCGTGGAGCTGACGCCGGCGCTTGACGACGCCCCCATCGCCGCCCGCATGCGCGAGGATGGCGCCATCATCTTCGCCAAGACCACATGCCCTGACTACGGCATGCTCTCGTCCGGCCTCTCGAGCTTCCACAAGCTCAGCCGCAACCCGTGGGATGTCAACCAGAACCCTGGCGGTTCCAGCGCCGGCGCCTCGGCGGCGGCCGCGGCCGGCTATGGTCCGCTGCATATCGGCACCGATATCGGCGGCTCCGTGCGGCTCCCGGCCGGCTGGACTGGCATCTTCGGCTTCAAGCCCAGCCACGGCCGCATCCCCGTCGATCCCTATTATGTCGGCCGCTGCGCCGGGCCGATGACGCGCACGGTCGATGACGCGGCGCTCGCCATGGCGACGCTCTCGCGGCCGGACTGGCGCGACGGCACCAGCCTGCCGCCGAACGATATCGACTGGACGGATCTCGACATCGACCTCTCGGGCATGCGCATCGGCCTGATGCTCGACGCGGGCTGCGGCCTCGATGCCGAGGATGAGGTGAAGGCGGTGGTCGTTGCGGCGGCGAAACAGTTCGAGAAAGCCGGCGCCGTCATCGTCCCTGTCGGCCCGGTGCTGTCGCGGGCGATGCTCGATGGTCTCGACAATTTCTGGCGCGCCCGCTTCTGGGGCGATATCGAGGGGTTGAGCGAGGAGCGGCGGGAGAGCATCCTTCCCTATATCTACGGCTGGGCCAAGGGTGGGGCCGATGTCAGCGGCGTTGCCGCGGTCAAGGGCTTCAACCAGACGATCGAGATGCGCAAGGCCTGCGGCGCGCTGTTCGAGACGGTCGACGCCGTGCTCTCGCCCACCAATCCCATTGTCTCCTATCCGGCCGAATGGGCCTCGCCGACCAACGATCCGGCCCGGCCCTTCGAGCACATTGCCTTCACCGTTCCCTGGAACATGTCGGAGCAGCCGGCCTCGTCGATCAATTGCGGCTTCTCCAGATCCGGCATGCCGATCGGCCTGCAGATCGTCGGCCCCCGCTTCGACGACATGAGGGTTCTGAGACTGTCGAAAGCCTTCGAAACGTGGTCGGGCGGCGTCACCGCATGGCCGAAGCCGCCGGTTACATGATCGGACGACGATAACCGTTGGGCTGCTCGTAGAGCCAGCCGATACGCTGAACGGCCTCTTCGAAATTCTCGCGTACCACCGTCATGGTGTGGCCGGTCGCATGCAGGATCGTCTCCGCATCCTCCATGATCGCCACATGCCCCTTCCAGAACACCAAGTCGCCGCGTCGCAGCTCCTCGCGGGTGATCGGCGTGCCGAGCCCCGAGGCCTGCATGTCGGTATCGCGTGGTGCTTCACGACCGGTCATCAGCATGGAAAGCTGCACAAGGCCGGAGCAGTCGATCCCGAGCCCCGAACGGCCACCCCAGAGATAGGGCGTTTCGACAAAGCGGGCGGCGATGTCGACATAGTCCTCACCGTCAAGCGCGCCGATCGGCTGCACATGCTTGGCGAAGATCGCGGTGCCGTCTTCCAGCGTCACATAGTGGTTGCCGCGCGCCTCGGCGGTGCCGGCAACGGCGACGCGGCTGCCCATCGAAAGAATGTCGTTATAGGGTTTGCGCAGTTCCGGCTCGCGATAGAGAAAGGTCCGCTGAACGGTCACGATATGGGTCGGCGCGGGCGACGTTTCGCTCACCGCGCTCTCGGGAAGATAGCCGACGTAATTGTCCGACCGCGCCTTGATCCAGCACCATCCATCGGCGCGGTCGAGCACGGTCACGTCCTCGCCGAACAAGAGTTCGGTGTCGATACCAATGGTCGCGTCCGGCCGCGGCCGTAGCCCCACGACCGGTACGGTGATGCGCGCCGGCGTTCCGTCGGTAAAGCGCTGCGCCGTCACCTGTCCTTCCAGCCCGCGCTCGGCGAGGTCGTCCCGAAAGGCGTGCAGGCGGCGGTCGAGCGTGGTCATGGTCTTGTCCTCAAAGTCACAGCCGGCGCCCGTGCTCGCGCACGCGGTCGCCCAGTTTTTCCAGGTAAAGCGCGCCGCCCACGGTGCGCTTGATCAGCACGTTGCGCCGGTCGCTGTCATCGCGCACCCGGTCCACCAGCCCCATCTCGCCCATCGTATCGAGCGCCCGGGTGATGACGGGCTTGGTAACATTGAGCTCGGCGGCCAGTCCGCGCACGGTATGCGGCGGCGGCACGAGATAGATATGCAGCAGGATCGCCATCTGGCGCAATGTCAAATCGCGGTCGTCGTGGCGAACCTGGTCGAGCGAGACGCCATGCCAGAGCCCGAGCGCCTGCGATGCGGTCAATTCGATCGGCACGGCCCCTCCCGCATTCGTTACGCCTGCGTTCCATTTTCCGGCACGCGTCCCCGCAACGCAATGGGGCGGCAAATCTGCCGCCCCACAGGGTGAATAAAATTTTAACGATCGCGACGCGCCTTAACGAACGCTCTCGCGGATGTGGTGGTAAAGCGCCCGGATCGCCTGCGCCTCGCCGCCGCCGGGCGAATGCGGACGCTCCGAAGGCGCCCAGCCGTAAATGTCGAAATGCGCCCAGCTCTTGGCATGGCTGACAAAGCGCTTGAGGAACAGCGCCGCCGTGATCGCACCCGCCATGCCGCCTGCCGGCGCATTGGTGATGTCGGCGAACTTGGCGCGGATATCCTTTTCGTAGCCGGCATAGAGCGGCAGCCGCCAGAGCGGATCGTCGGTCTCGATGCTCGATTCCATCAGGTCGCGGGCAAGATCCGTGTCGTCGGTGAAGAAGGGCGGCAGGTCGGGTCCGAGCGCCACGCGCGCCGCTCCCGTCAGCGTTGCCATGTCGATCATCAGGTCGGGCTCTTCCTCGTCGGCGTAGGCCAGCGCGTCGGCGAGGATCAGGCGACCCTCGGCGTCTGTGTTGTCGATCTGCACCGTCAGGCCCTTGCGGCTTTTGTAGATGTCGCCGGGGCGGAAGGCGTTCGACGAGATCGAGTTCTCGACCACGGGAATGACGACGCGCAGGTCGACCTTCAGCTTGGCGTCCATGATCATCAACGCCAGACCCATGACATTGGCAGCACCCCCCATGTCCTTCTTCATCAGAAGCATGGAGGAGGCGGGCTTGATGTCGAGACCGCCGGTGTCGAAGCAGACGCCCTTGCCGACCAGCGTGATCTTGCGATGACCCTTCTTGCCCCACCGCAGTTCCATCAGGCGCGGTGCGTCGGCGCTGGCGCGGCCGACCGTGTGCACCAGCGGGAAATTATGCCGGAGGTCGTCGCCCGAGATCACCGAGATCTCCGCCTTGTAGTGCGCCGCAAGCCCGCGGAACGCCGCTTCCAGCTCGTTCGGGCCCATGTCGTTGGTGGGCGTATTGATCAGGTCGCGCGCGAGAAATACGCCGGCCAGCTGCCGCTTGATATCGGCGGCATCGGCATCGCGCGGGATCATCAGCGTTCCGGCCGGCTGCTTTTCCGATTTGTAGCGGTCGAAGCGGTAGCTTCCCAGGCCGAAGCCGAGCGCCAGCCGGTTGGCCGTCAGCGGTGCCGTCTCGATATGCCAGTCGCCCGCCGGCAGCGCGCGCGCCAGCTTGCCGGTGATATACGGGTGTTCGGAAGGATTGGTGCCGAGGCCGAAGAGAGCGCCGCCGAGATGGCCTTCCGCCGTCGGGATCAGCAGCAGCGAGCCGCTTTCCGCCTTGTAGCCCGCCTTCTTCGCCCAATCGAGCGCGATCGGATCGATCGTCCCGGTTTCGATATGCGCCGGCGTGACGGCGAAGATCGGCAGGGTCTGGCCGCCCTTGGAGTTGAAGGGGGTCGGTCTCTCGATGAACTGGAACGGCGGCATTGTTTATCCTTCGGGGGCGTCTAAAGCGCGGCGCGATCCTTCGGATACGCTTCTTGCGCTTTAGATCTTTGTTTTATCGCATGTAGTTGTCGCAAAACCGCTGCACACTTTTGCGCGACATGCTCTCAGAATCGCATCTTAACGTTCCGTTAGGGTTAACAGACTATTGCTTGAGCGTAGATTGCGTCAAAGCCTTTCCCTGTTCCGCTTTTAGGTCAGGCGCCGATTTCTGATTTCAGGAAACCGCGATGGCTGCTTTGGTCGACACTTATTCGAAAACCCGCCTTCTCCAGTGTGCGGCAACCGCGATGCTGGCCCTGATGCTGGCCGGTTGCAACACCACCAAGGACAAGATGGCGACGGGCTCCATCCCGGTCGCGCTGAACAAGCCGGTCGAGACGATGAACGATCAGGAAGTGCGCTCCGCCACCGATCGCGTCGGTCAGGCCTACGAGAAGAACCCGCGCGATCCCGTCAACGGCGTCAACTACGCCAATCTCTTGCGCATGCAGGGCAGGGACGCCCAGGCGCTCGCCGTCATGCAGCAGGTGGCGATCGCCAATCCGCAGGATCGCAACGTGCTTGCCGCCTACGGCAAGGCGCAGGCCGCCGCCGGCCAGCTGCAGCAGGCGCTCGACACCATCGGCCGCGCCCAGACGGCCGACCGTCCGGACTGGAAGCTCGTCTCCGCCCAAGGCGCCATCCTCGATCAGCTCGGCCGCTCGAGCGAAGCCCGCCAGCGCTACCGCGACGCGCTCGATCTGCAGCCGGGCGAGCCGTCGATCCTCTCCAACCTCGGCATGTCCTACGTGCTGACCCGCGATCTCAGGACCGCCGAAACCTATCTGCGACAGGCAGCAGCACAGCCGACGGCCGATAGCCGCGTGCGCCAGAACCTGGCGCTCGTCGTCGGCCTGCAGGGCCGCTTCCCGGAAGCTGAAAAGATCGCCCGCGGCGAACTCTCGCCGCAGCAGGCCGATGCCAACGTCGCCTATCTCCGCTCGATGATGTCGCAGCAGAATTCCTGGCAGAAGCTCGCCGCCAAGGATGTCGGCACCGCGACAGCCAGCGCCAACTGATTAAAGTCTAACGGCCGCTCAGGCCCGACACGACAAGCTGCAACCCAAGTCCGGCCATCACGGCACCAGCCGCGCGGTCGATCCATTTCTTCGCGGCGAGATAGATCCGGCGTGGGTGCCGGGCCGAGAAAGCCAGCGCCACGATCGTGTACCACCCGGCCTCGACGGCAAAGACGCCGAGTGGGATCGCCACGAGCAATTCCAGCGGAATGGTCTTCGGCAAGAGTGCCGCGAAAATGCTGGCATAGACGACGATCGTCTTTGGATTGCTGACCTGCGTCAGGAACGCGGTCATGAAGCTGCGGCCGACGGCGCGGTTGGCAGCGGTCGTCTCGCCGATCTCAAGCGGCTCGCTCGCGCCGCGCCAGATCTTGTAGGCGATATAGGCGAGATAGAGCCCGCCCGCGACCTTCAGCGCCAGATAGAGCCAGCCGAACTGCGAGAGCAGGGCCGTCAGCCCCGCCAGCGCCAGGATGCTGAACAGAACGCCGCCGAGACCCATGCCGACGGCGGCCGCAAGCCCGTCAACGCGCGAACGCGACACGGCGATCCTGGAGACGAGAACGAAGCTCGGCCCGGGGCTCATAGCGCCGATCGAGAGCGTTGCGAGAATGCTGAGAAAGACGCTGAGCGACGACATGGCGATGGTCCGTGGATGGGGGTGACGTGATCGAATGTCACACGGTCCCGCGCGGCGGTCCATCCTAAAAATCGATAGTGCTAACGGCCGCTGCGCTTAGAACCGGTCGGCGACCTGGATACCGGCCGGTCCGAGAATGACGGCGACCAGAACCGGCAGGAAGAACAGGATCATCGGCACGGTGAGCTTCGGCGGCAGCGCGGCGGCCTTCTTTTCCGCCTCGTTCATGCGCTCGTCGCGGCCTTCCTGAGCAAGAACGCGCAGCGCCTGCGAGATCGGCGTACCATAGCGATCGGCCTGCATCAGCGCCTGTACGACCGACTGCACGATCGGGATCTGCGTGCGCGTGCCGAGGTTTTCGAGCGCCACCCGGCGATCCGGCAGGAAGGAGAGCTCGGCCGTCGTCAGCACCATTTCTTCGGCGAGCGGCGGAGAGGCCTCTCCAAGTTCTTCCGAGACGCGGCGCATCGCGGCCTCGATCGAGATACCCGATTCCACGCAGATCAGCATCAGGTCCAGAGCATCCGGCCAGGCGCGCTTGATCGAGTGCTGCCGCTTCTTCATCTTGTTGGAGATGAAGATATTCGGTGCGTAGAAGCCGACATAGGCAAAGCAGAGCGTTGCGAGAAAGCGGATCGGCGTCGGCTTGTCGACGAGGTGGTCGAGGCCGAACACCCAGAAGATCGCCAGCGCGAAAAAGCAGAAGGGCAGGAGGAAGCGCGCGACCAGGAACATGTTGAGCGCGTTTTCCGAGCGATAGCCCGCCGCGCGCAGCTTGTTCATGGTGTTCTCGTCGACCAGCGCCTCGCGCAGGTTGAAGCGCTCGACGATCTGGCGAACGGAGCGGTTGTTCTGCGTGCGCAGCGAGGCCTTGCTGCCGGTCGATTCCGCGTTCATGCGCGCGCGTTCGCGGGCGCGCATCTGCTCGCGCTCCGTCGAGACCGCCTTCATGCGCTGATTGAGATCGCCGCGCTCGAAGAAGGGGATGGCGAGCGTGTAGAGCGTCGCGAACACCGCCAGCGCCACCAGCACCGCGATCAGCATCGAGGGATCGGTCAGGGAACTCGCAAGATCGGACGACATCGCATTGCCTCGGTTAGATATCGAAATTGACCATGTTGCGCATGACGAAGATGCCGATCGACATCCAGACCGCCGAAGCGCCCATGATCAAGTGACCGCGCGGGTCGGTGAACAACACCATCATGTATTGCGGCGAGGTCATGTAGACGAGCGTCGCGACGATGAAGGGCAGCGCGCCGATGATGACGGCCGATGCCTTGGCTTCCATCGAAAGCGCCTTGACCTTGGCCTTCATCTTCTTGCGTTCGCGCAGCACCTTCGAAAGGTTGCCGATCGCTTCCGAAAGGTTGCCGCCGGCCTGCGATTGAATGGCGATGACGATCGCGAAGAAGTTCACTTCCTGCAGCGGCATGTGGTTGCCCATGCGCGTGCAGGCGTCGGGCACGCTGAGGCCGATCTGCTGGGATTCGACCACGCGCCGGAACTCGCCCTTGACCGGCTCCTTGCCCTCGTTGGCGATCAGCCGGATCGCGTCGTTCAGCGGAAGGCCGGATTTGATCGATCGCACGATGACATCGAGTGCGTTCGGGAACTCGTCGAGGAATTTGTTCTGGCGACGCTTGATCAGGAAGCCGAGGATCCAGCGCGGCAGCCCGAGCCCGGCCACAACAGGCAGCCCGAGCACCACCATGGTGGGGGCGCCGGCGAGGAATGCGACCAGCATCAGGATAAAGCCGAAAATGGCGCTGAACATGTAGAAGCGGCCGGGCGTGATCGAGAGGCCGGCCTGCGTCAGGCGCGATTTCAGCGTCAGCTTCTTCTTGGCGTTTTCCTGCTGCCGCTTCTCGAGATCCTTCAGATTGTCCTGCATCGACTTGCGACGCTTCGACATTTCCTGGACGCGGTCGCGCGCTGCCTTGACGCTCTGCTTGTCGAGTTCGGCCGATGCCACCCGGCTGACACGGCTTGCCGCCTTCTTTTCGGTTTCCATCCGCGAGAACAGCAGGCCGTAACACACCGCGCCGGCCGAAATGGCCACGAGCAGCACGATACCCAGCACGATCGGATCGAAACCGAACATAATCTTAATCCTTCGACTTCTCTTCCATTTCGTCGAGCGCCGCGGCAAGCCGCTTCTCTTCGTTGTAATAGCGGGCGCGGTCCCAGAAATTCGGCTTGCCGATGCCGGTCGACTTGTGCCGCCCGATGATCCGTCCCGAGGCATCTTCGCCTTCGATCTCGTAGCGCATGAGATCCTGGGTGATGATCACGTCGCCTTCCATGCCCATCACCTCGGTGATCTGGGTGATGCGACGCGAGCCGTCGCGAAGACGCGCGGCCTGGACGATGATGTCGACCGAGTTCGAGATGATTTCGCGGACGGTCTTGGCCGGCAGCGAATAGCCGCCCATGGCGATCATCGATTCGATACGGCTGAGGCATTCGCGCGGCGAGTTGGAGTGTATCGTGCCCATCGAGCCGTCGTGGCCGGTGTTCATCGCCTGCAGGAGGTCGAAAACCTCGGGTCCGCGCACTTCGCCGACGATGATGCGTTCAGGGCGCATACGCAGGCAGTTCTTGACGAGATCGCGCATGGTGATCTCGCCTTCGCCTTCGATGTTCGGCGGGCGGGTTTCGAGACGCACCACATGCGGCTGTTGCAGCTGCAGTTCGGCCGTGTCTTCGCAGGTGATGACACGCTCGTCGCGGTCGATGTAGTTGGTGAGGCAGTTGAGCAACGTCGTCTTGCCCGAGCCCGTGCCGCCGGAGATGACGATGTTGCAGCGGACGCGACCGATGATCTGCAGCAGCGTCGCGCCCTCGGGCGTGATCGCGCCAAAGCGCACCAGCTGGTCGAGCGTCAGCTTGTCCTTCTTGAACTTACGAATGGTCAGCGCCGGCCCGTCGATGGCGAGCGGCGGCGCAATCACGTTGACACGCGAGCCGTCGGGCAGGCGGGCGTCGCAGATCGGGCTCGATTCGTCGACGCGTCGGCCGACCTGGCTGACGATACGCTGGCAGATCGACAAGAGCTGCGCGTTGTCGCGGAACCGCACTTCCGATTCCAGCGTCTTGCCGCCGACTTCGATGAAGGTCTTGCCGGAGCCGTTGACCATGATGTCGGCGATGTCGTCGCGCGCCAGGAGCGGTTCCAGCGGACCGTAGCCGAGAACGTCGTTGCAGATATCGTCGAGCAGCTCTTCCTGCTCGGAGATCGACATCGCGAAATTCTTGATGGTGATGATATCGTTGACGATATCGCGAATTTCCTCGCGCGCGCTCTCGCCGTCGAGCTTGGCGAGCTGCGACAGGTCGATCGTGTCGATCAGCGCCGAGAAGACCTGCGCCTTGGTGTCGTAATATTCGTCGGTGCGGGCAGGGCGCTTGCGCTGCGGCGTCTGCATCGGCGGCGGCGCCACCTGCTGGCGGGTCTGCTCGCGCTGCGGCTCGACGAAGACGGCGGGCGCCGACGACGGGGAAGGCGCAGCAACAGGCGGCGGTGGCGCGATCGTGCCGCCCGCCTTGCCAGATCCTTCGTTTCCGCGTTTTCCGAACATGCCTTATTCCACTCCTGGTGGGCTACTTGCGTTTCAGGAGGCCGAGAAGACTGCTCTTCTTCGCCTTCTTGACGGCGATGCGCCCGGTAACGATGTGCGACAGCTGCGAGAAGGTCTCGGCCGTCGGCGATTTCGGGTCCATCTCCGAGATCATTCGGCCGCTATTGGCAGCCGTTCCGAACAGGTTGCTGTCGAACGGGATGATGGCGACGGGCTCGCATTCCAGCGGCTCGCAGAAGTCCGAAGGGCTGATCTCGGGGCGCTTCGGCATGCCCACCTGGTTGAGAACGAGGTGCGGCGGCTTGTCGTTCGGCCGCATCTTGCGCAGGGCGTCGATCAGGTTCTTGGTGTTGCGCAGATTGGCGAGATCGGGGGATGCGCAGATGACCACCTCGTCGGCGGCACCGAGTACCGAGCGCGTCCATTCGGACCAGGCGTGCGGCACGTCGAGAACGGTCACCGGCGCGCTGCGCTGCAGCACCTCCATGACCGGCTGGAAGGCATGTCCGTCGAAATCATAGGCGCGATCGAGGATGGACGGCGCCGCAAGCAGCGAAAGATGCTCGGAGCATTTGGTAAGCAGGCGGTCGAGGAACATCTCGTCCAGGCGCTCAGGCGCATAGACCGCTTCGGCGATCCCCTGCGTCGGGTCCTGATCGAAGTCGATGTTCGCGGTTCCGTAGGGCAGGTCGAGATCGGCGAGGATCGTCTCGGTCGAAAACAGTCGCGAGATGCCGAAGGCGCAGTTATGCGCGATGGTCGAGGCGCCGACGCCGCCCTTGGCGCCGATGAAGGCGATGCTGCGCCCGAGCGGCTCGGCATCGGGATCGACGAAGATCGTCGCCATCGCCGTCATGATGTCGGCCATGCCCACCGGCTGCACGATATATTCGGAAATGCCGTTGCGGATCAGCTCGCGATAGAGCGCGATGTCGTTGTGGTAGCCGACGATGATGACCTTGGTCGAGGGGTCGCAGACGGCGGCGAGCGGCGCCAGTTCGTTGAGCAGGCCGGCGCTGTTAGCGCGTGTCTCGAGAATGATCAGGTTGGGTGTCGGCGCGCTGGCAAACATGTTGGCCGCCGCCGCAATGCCGCCGCTGGTGATGCGCAGGCTCACCTTCGACAGGCGGCGATCGTTGCCGCAGCGCTCCATCACCCGCTGCAGTTCTTCGCTCTCGCAGAAGGCGTGCACGGAGATGCGCGGAAGCGGGCGCATGTTTTCCAGATCGCCCATGCGCATGGCCTCTTCGGCCTGCTGAAGGTCGGCGGTGTTTGTGATGTCGTATTCAACCGTGCTCATCGTCGATCCTGGTCTGATCAGAAGCTTCCGGCGGCGTTGCCACCGACTTCTTCGATCGTGGATGTGCGTTCGCGATATTCCTTGATGGCGGCGTTGCGGCGCGTCGCGTCGATCGGCGTCATGCCGCGCGGCGCAACGAGATCTTCGGGGTTGGCGATCTGTGCCGCGAGGTTATTCTGCGTCGCGCAGCCGAAATTATAGTAATTCTGGTTGCTGAAGTCGTTGATCATGTCCTTCGGCCACTGGCCGCACTGCGAGGTCATCGCCGTGGTGCCGACGAAGGTGAGGCGGATCGGCGCCGCGTCCTTGGCGTCGAGTGTCACATAGGAGCTGTTGACGATCTTCGAGCTCGCGATGCCGCGTGCGGCGAGTTCGGCGCGAACCTGGCCGCGCAGCTGGCGAGCGGCGTTGGAGTTCGGCGATCCCTCTGGTGTGAGCAGGTAGATCGGGCCGGTTGCGCGTGAGCCGTAGTTCTGCGCGAAGCCGCGGATCACGTCACGCTGCGCGGTGTTGAGCCTGCGGTCAGTCGAGGCAACCGGAATATCGACCGATTGCTCGGCTTCCGTCACCACGATCGGGTGGCGCTGGCGGTAATCGTCAGGAATACCGCCTGTCGTCAGGTCGTCGCGCGAGGCGCAGCCCGAAAGCAGGGCGGCCGCGATTGCGGCGGCCGCGATCAGCGGTGTCGAAAAGCCGCGGTGACGGGCGCTGGTCTTGATCTTGGCCATCGGCGTGTCTCTGTGTTGTGCCATTGCTGATCCCGCTTCGCTCATTTGTAGATGAACCCGATTGAACCGTGGAACTGGGCATCGGCGACCGGCGTCTTGCCGCCGTAGACCTTGTTGACGCGGTTCATGAAGAATGCCGCGCCGTCGTTCTCCGGGCTGAAATTGTCATCAGGCCGGTTCAGCTGATTGCGGGCCACCGGACGCACGAGATAGGGCGTCGCGATGATCACGAGTTCCGTCTCGTCGCGCTCGACCGTGCGCTGGCGAAACAGCGTGCCCAGCAGCGGGATCTTGTTGGCACCAGGCGTTCCGTTCGATGTCTGCGAGACGTTGTCGCGGATGAGACCGGCCAGTGCGATCGAGCCACCGGAAGGAAGCTCGACGGATGTCTCGGCCGAACGGCGCTGGTAGGTCGGTGCCGAGCCGGTAACCGAAGGTGCCGGCTCCGACACGTTGGTCTTGATCTCCAGGCTGATGCGGCCCGAAGACAGGACGACCGGCTTGAAGGCCAGGTTGATACCGTAATTGTAGGGTACGACGGTGACGTTGCCGTCGTTGTCGGTCGTCGAATAGAGGACCTGGCCGCCGGAGTTGAAGGTTGCCGCCTGTCCGGAAATCGCCGTCAGCGTCGGCTCGGCAAGCGTCTTCACGACCTTTGCCTGTTCCAGCGCGCTCAGATAGGTCGAGATGTCGTACTTGCCGATCGAGCTCTTGAACAGCGCCGCCAGACCGCCGCCGACGGTTGCGGTCGCAGCGCTCGCGTTCGGCGCACCAAGCTGCGCGACGCTGAGACCGCCGGAGTTGGAGACAAGATTGTCGAAACCGATCTGCTTCAGGATTTCGCGGCGAACTTCGGCGATCGTCACCTTCAGCGTGACCTGATCCTCGCCTTCGATCTGCAGCAGATTGATCACCTGAGACTGCTGGCGGCTTTCCGCAAACAGCGCCACCGAGCCGTCGCCGCCACCCTGGCTGCTGGCGGTTTCCGTACGCGTCGTCGCCTCGCCGCCCTTCAGGAAGACACCGGCCAGATCAGCGGCCTGCGCTGCGTCCTGCGGCGTGCGAACGGTACCCGTCAGCACGATGTTGTCGGAGACGATCTCGACGTTGATGTTGGAATCGGGAATGAAGCGGCGCAGGTTGTTCTGCAACCCGCTGACGTCGCGCTCGATCGCGATGTCGAGGCTGACGATCTGCTGGCCGTCGGCGCCGAAGATGAAGATGTTGGTCTGCCCGACCGTCTTGCCGAACAGGTAGATGCGCCGCGAGGAGCGCGTCACCGCGTCGGCCATGCTCGGATCGGAAACGAGAATGTCGTGCGCATCGACGGGAAGGTCGATGACGATAGCCTTCTTCAGGCCAAGCTTGAGGGCGCGATGTGCGCCGGGGCCCGTCTGGGTGATGTTCACCATCCCGTCGGCGGCGGCTTCCGCGGCGCTGACGCCGATGATGGGATCGAGGAAGCTGGGCGCGACGCCGGTAAAGCCGATCGTCAGCGACAGGCAGCCTGCCATCAGATGTTTCATGTGCCGTGTTGAGTTGCCCATATCCGTTTCCTCTACTCGGCTTTCGAAGGCGCGCTGTCGGTGACGATGGCGCCTGACTTGATGACCTGAACGATGGAGCTGCCATTGTCGCCGCTAAGCAGGTAATCGGCGGCCTTGGTGTCCGGCTCGCGGGCGTCGGCGACCGAGCGCAGCGCCAGCGACAGGCGGTCGGCCATCTGCTGGGCAACCGCCAGAACCTTGGTCTGGTCGGGCGTCAGCTCCAGCGTCGCGGTCGTGCCGACCACGGCCTTGGAGCCATCGTCCTTTTCCTGAACCTGCTGGTCGATCGCGAGCACGCGCACGTTGTTGAGCACGGTCTCGGTTAGATACTTGTCGCCGTTCTTTTCCTTGCGCACCATGATGAGGTCGACGCGATCGTTCGGCAGGATGAAGCCGCCGGCGCCTGTTGCGACCGAGATTTCGGTGGCGACCGCGCGCTTGCCCGAAGGCAGCAGCGACGACATGATGCGGCTGTTGGAATCGGCGATCTTTTCGGCCCGGATCGGCTCGCCCTCGAAGATCGGCATGCGCACGACGGCGCCCTGCAGGTCCTTGATGGCTTCCGGCTTGTCGGTTTCGGTGATGAAGCCCTGGACGACCCCGCCTGTCGGCCATGCCATCCAGTGCGCGGACTTGTCGTCGAGCCGCGCGCCGACAGGCAGATTGGCACTGGAGACCAGAACGTTGACGGTCGGTTCCTTCTCGACCACCTGCTGGACCTGGGTCACGACCGATCCGCGGCCGGCAAGGCTCATCGCCAGAACGCCGGCCAGACCGGCGGCCACAACGGCCACTCCAAGGATCAAAATGCGGGCGGGTTTCATCAGGCGTTCCCCAAGGAATCGAAATATTCGTTCCGGAGAATTGGCTCCAATTGGTGTAATTATAGTTAACGAAAGACTTCGATCTTAGGTTAACGAGCGCTTAAGCGCCTTTATTTCAGGCCTTCCAGCGCGGTCATGAATACCGGTGAAGACGGAAATGCCAGAAAACCGCCGATCGCGATGGCGATACCATAGGGGATCTTCTTGGCCATGAGGATAGAGTTCGGAACCGGAAGGCCGATCGCCAGAATGGTGTCTGCCTGCGTGCGGATCATCATGATGATCAGGGTAACCAGGCCACCGAAAATGCCGACATAGCCGAGAAACTCGACGATAGCGGGGTTGAGGCCGAACCAGAGTGCCGACGCCGTCAGAAGCTTGGCGTCGCCGCCGCCCATGGTGTTGGTTGCGAACAAAACGAAGCAGACGACAAACACGGCAAGCGCGCCGGCGGCATGATTGCCGATCGCGGCAAGCGGCATGCCGGTGAAAACTGCGATGGCGAAGAAAGACACGATGAGGATGATGGAGATCCTGTTCGGGATCGTCATCGTGAACAGATCGGAAAATGCCGCGATTGCGAGGCACAGCGGGAATATCACAAAGACGGAAGCTGCGATCATTCTGCTATCGATCCTTAAGACAAAAGGCCCACCGCGGGTTCGCGTGAGCCTATGTTTAGCGCCAGACCCGTTAAGGTCTGGCGTATATCGTGTCGCCGAAGGCGATATCAGGCCGGCGTCTTGGAAGCGATCGTGTTCGACAGGCCGTTGAACATGAGGTTCAGTTTGTTGCCGAGTGCGGTCGCGCCAGTGATGAGCGCTACGGAAATGAGCGCTGCGATCAGGCCGTATTCAATTGCGGTCGCGCCGGATTCGTCTTTCAGAAAACGGCTTACAAGCTTGGTCATGATAACTCCTAACTCCAGTTGATGTTCAGCACGTCCGCCAACTGTTTGCCGTTGATCGGATGAGCACAACCTAACGAACCGCTCTTTCAATCGGCTTAAAAAAATGGGTTACTAATATGTAAATGAAGGAGCGGTCGGGGTTATGGTAAGTAACCGTTTCAGTAGTTCTTTAGAAATTTAAATATCGTGCGGAAGATACTGCTGAATAAGGGATTCCTGATGAGCGGGCGCCCGGAGCCGTTACCTGATCCGTTCTCGTAAGCGCGGTTTGCGTCATTACTGTACTGGTGAGCGTGCGTTAACGTCTCGTTATGGACGGGGTCGCCCGTGTATTAAGGTTTCATGCACCATTTTTTTCTATGCTCCCGGTAAGTTAGCGTCGTGATCGTGAGAGAATCCAGATGTCATCGAGCGGCATAAGGCTAGTCCTTGCCAGTGTACTTGCCGCCGCCGCGGCCTGCGCAACTGCCTACGCCCCGGCCTTCGCCCAGCAGCAGCAGATGCTCCGGGTCTATATGGATCAGGCGCGCGTATTGAAGCTCGATCGTCCCGTCAGCAAGGTCATCGTCGGCAATGCCAAGGTGGCGGATGCGACGGTTGCCGACGCAAAGACCATCGTGCTGACAGGCCGCAGCTTCGGCAGCACCAATCTCGTCCTTCTCGATGCCGACGGCAATGCCATCCTCGACCAGAGCATCCTGGTCTCCATCGACGAAGCCAACACGGTGCGCGTGTTCCGCCAGACGGAGCGCACGGTTTTGTCCTGCACGCCGAACTGCGAACAGCACAGCGACACGACCGCCGCTGCCGGCGCCAGCGCTGGTGCAACTGGTCCCTAATCGAAGCCCTTTTACTTGTTGTTAAATTTCTGAACCGGCTTGAAACGGAAAATCAACGTTCGGCACCTAAAAGTGCATGATCGAAGCTGTGTCGGATGCAGGCCATGACGGAATTGGATCAAACAGCGGAACGGACGGATCGGCGCCAATGCAGGCGACGGTGGTCCATTGCCGCTTTCAGGCGCTCGCGTGATGGAGCCGCCGCGATCGAATTCGCGCTTCTTGCCATTCCTTATTTCATGGTCGTCTTCGCGATCATCGAGACCTTCATCGCCTTTGCCGGCGAAGAGCTCGTGTCCAACGCCGTCGATACGCTGGGCCGCAAGATCCGCACCGGTCAGATCACCGCTACCAATACCGACCGCACCGCCTTCCGCACCGCCTTCTGCAAGGAGATCTCGATCCTGATCACCTGTTCGGCGACGGAAGCGGCAACGCCAAGCAAGCTTTTCGTCGATGTCCAGAAGTTCGCGACCTTCGCTGCCATCCCGACGACCATTCCAACGAAATCGACCGCCGCCTATTCGGACCTCGACACATCGAAACTCCAATACGCGCCAGGCGGCGCCGGCACCATCAACATGGTCCGCGCCTATTACAAGTGGCAGGTCATCGGCGACCTTATCCGTCCCTACATCTCCAATATCAGGCCATCCGACGGCTCCTCGGCCTACTTCCTGATTGTCGCGACCGCCGCGTTCCAGAACGAGCAATACCCGTGATGATGAGGATCCGCAGCGCAATTGCCAGGCTACAGGCCCTCTCTCGTCGCTTCGCGGGTGACCGCGATGGCATGGGTGCGATCGAGTTCGCCATTCTCTTTCCGATCCTCGTCATGCTCTATGTCGGCGCCTTCGAGATCACCATCGGTCTCAGCGTCAGCAAGCGCGCCTCGCGCGCAGCCGCCACGGTGGCGGATATCGTCACGCAGCAGCAGACGGTGACGAAGTCCTGGCTCGCGGACATGCCCAATGCCGCAGCCGCGATCTTCGTGCCCTACAATGCCGGAACCACGCTCAGCCTGAAGGTTACAGGCATCCAGATCGACGCCGCCGCCAACCCGACCGTCAAGTGGTCCTGGGCGCAGGACAACAGCCGTCCCTACACGGTCAATTCCGCCGTGACGGTGCCGACCGATCTCAGGAAGGCCAACAGCTTCCTCGTCCGCTCGGAGCTGTCCATTCCCTACAAGCTGTTCCTCTTCGCGCCCAATCTCATGCCGAACAACAGCACGCTGACCATCAGCCGCACCTATTATTACCGGCAGCGCCAGGGCGACAACGTTCTTTGCAGCGACTGCTGAGCAGCGGCGCTAGTACCCCCATTTGCCATCCTCCCGTCTCCGTTATAAGGCTTGTGACCCGGCGGCCGACAATCCGGCGCGCCAGCTTTTCAGTGTCGGGTGAAACATGCCGCGTGCCTTTCTATTCGTGATGGATTCCTTCGGCGTCGGTGGCGCACCGGATGCGGCCGCCTATGGCGACGAGGGGGCGGATACGCTCGGCCATATCGCCGAATTCTGCGCCGCCGGCCTCGGCGACCGCGAAGGCCTGCGATCAGGGCCATTGCAGCTGCCGAACCTGTCAGCGCTCGGCCTCCTGCACCTCGCAAAGGCGGCATCCGGCAAGATCCCCGTCGGCATGCCGATGGCCGAGAAGGTCTATGCGAGCTTCGGCTCGGCCAACGAGGTCTCGCGCGGCAAGGATACGCCGTCTGGCCATTGGGAGATCGCTGGCACGCCCGTCAATTTCGACTGGGGCTATTTCCCGACCGAGGGCGATGCCTTCGCGCCCGAATTCGTCGAAGCCTTGTGCCGTGCCGCAGAGGTGCCCGGCATCCTCGGCAATTGCCACGCGTCCGGCACCGACATCATCGCCCGCTACGGCGAGGAACACATCCGCACCGGCAAGCCGATCTGCTACACCTCGTCGGACTCCGTCTTCCAGGTCGCCGCCCACGAGAAACATTTCGGCCTTGAGCGGCTGATGACCTTCTGTTCCATCGCCCGCGCCCTTCTCGACCGTGAAAACATCGGCCGCGTCATCGCCCGCCCCTTCGTCGGCGAAACCAAAGCGAGCTTCGAGCGCACCGGCAATCGCCGCGATTTCTCCGTGCCGCCGCCCGAGCCGACGCTGCTCGACAGATTGGTGAAGGAAGGCCGCACCGTTCATGCCGTCGGCAAGGTCGGCGATATATTCGCCCACCAGGGCGTCTCGCGGGTCGTTAAGGCCAATGGCAACGCCGCGCTGATGGATGCGACGCTGGACGCCATGGATGTGGCCGAGGATGGCGATCTCGTCTTCACCAATTTCGTCGATTTCGACATGCTCTACGGCCACCGCCGCGACGTGCCGGGCTATGCCGCGGCCCTTGAGGCCTTCGACGCGCGTCTGTCGGAAGTCGGCGGCAAGCTGAAGCCCGGTGATCTCGTCATCATCACCGCCGACCACGGTTGCGACCCGACCTGGCGCGGTACCGATCACACCCGCGAGCGGGTTCCCATCATCGCCTACGGCCCCGGCCATCGCCCGCGCAATCTCGGCATCCGGTCGAGCTACGCCGATATCGGCGAGACCATCGCCCAGCATCTGCGCATCCCCGCCGGCCCGCACGGGAGGAGTTTTCTGTGACGTCACATCTGAAGAAGGTCGAGCTGCACTGTCATCTGGAGGGTGCCGCGCCGCCGGCACTCACTTTGGCGCAGGCCCGCAAGTACAACACCGACATCAGTGCCTATCTGAAGGGCGGCGCCTATATCTGGCATGATTTCGCAAGCTTCCTCGAGTGCTACGACAAGATCTCCGAGGTCTACAAGACCGACGAGGACTATGCGTTGCTGACCGAAACCTATCTGGCCGAACTCGCCGCCATCGGCACGATCTATAGCGAACTCATCGTCTCGCCCGATCACGGCAAGCGCATCGGGCTCGGCGCCGACGCCTATATCGCAGGCGTGTGCGAGGGCATCCGCCGCGCCAAGGCGGCATCGGGCATCGAAGCGAGGCTGATCGTCACCGGCGAACGCCATTTCGGCCCTGAAAGCGTCATCGGCGCCGCCGAATACGCAGCAAGCGCCCGCAATCCTTTGATCACGGGTTTCAACCTCGCGGGCGAAGAGCGCATGGGCCGCGTGGCGGATTATGCCCGCGCCTTCGATATCGCCCGCGACGCCGGCCTCGGTCTCACCATCCACGCCGGCGAAGTCTGCGGCGCCTTCAGCGTCACGGATGCGCTGGATGCGGTTCGCCCAGCCCGCATCGGCCATGGCGTGCGCGCCATCGAGGATGCGGACCTCGTCAAGCGGCTGGCCGATCTGGGCACGGTGCTGGAGGTCTGCCCGGGGTCGAACATCGCGCTCAAGGTCTTCCCGGATTTCCAGTCGCACCCCTTGCGGGCGCTGAAGGATGAAGGCGTGCGCGTCACTATCAGCTCCGACGATCCGCCCTTCTTCCACACCTCGCTCGAGCGCGAATACGAGCTCGCTTCCTCCGTCTTCGGCTTCAGCGACGCCGAGATCGACGCGATAACCCGCACCGGCATCGAGGCCGCCTTCGTCGACGAGGCCACGCGTAGCGAGCTTCTGGCCAGGCTCTGATCCGTCCCGATCCGGGCCAGATTGGGGATCCCAGATTGGGGATCATAGGGGCAATTTGCCCTCCGCTCTTGCGGCGGAGACAAATTCGGTGGAAGAAACATGCTATAAGAACAGCTAAAGAAAGGGCTCGGCCATGAACGGCGTAACGGTCATCGATCATCCGCTCGTGCAGCACAAACTCACCATCATGCGGCGCAAGGAAACGTCGACGGGCAGCTTCCGCCGCCTGCTGCGCGAAATCTCCACGCTCCTGTGTTACGAGGTGACGCGCGATCTCGAGCTGACGATGGCAACCATCGAAACGCCGATGCAGACGATGGAATCGCCGATCCTCGAAGGCAAGAAGCTGGTTTTCGTGTCGATCCTGCGCGCCGGCAACGGCCTGCTCGAAGGCATGCTGGAGCTGGTTCCCTCCGCCCGCGTCTCGCATATCGGCATGTACCGCGATCACGATACGCTGCAGCCGGTCGAATACTACTTCAAGGCGCCCGAAGCGCTCGATGAGCGCCTGATGATCGTGGTCGACCCGATGCTGGCGACCGGCAATTCCTCGATCGCCGCCATCCATAAGCTGAAGGAGCGCGGCGCGACCAACATCCGCTTCCTCTGCCTGCTCGCCGCCCCCGAGGGCATCAAGAACTTCCAGGAAGCCCATCCCGACGTGAAGATCTACACGGCCTCGATCGACAGCCATCTCAACGAGAAGGGCTATATCATGCCCGGCCTCGGCGATGCCGGCGACCGCATGTACGGCACGAAGTAATTAACGAGCCGTTTACCATTTGAAATGTTACATGGGGCCTGGACTATGTTTCCAGGCCTTATCTCCTTCCGCCGTTAGCAACTTTTCAGCAATTGTGGCTTAGCTGCTAAAGATACGGCCGCGCATGATGCACGGTTTATACAGGAAGGATTTCTGTTTCCATGCTCTTGCGTACAGTCATATTCGCAAGCATCGCAGCGGTGCTTGCCACACAGGTTCCTTCCTTCATCGGAAGCACGCCCGCACGGCCGGAAGGCCCGATCTCCGCCAATTTCGTCTCCGGCGCGATCGATGCCACCCCCACGACCGCAATCTCGGGCAATGGCACCAGCATGCGCCTGCAGGCCGATCAACAGGGCCACTACACCGGCGATTTCCGCATCAATGGCAAGTCCGTCTCCGGCCTGATCGATACCGGCGCCACCTATGTCGCGCTCAACGAGACCATGGCCCGTCGCCTCGGCTATACCGCCAACCAGCTCGATTTCCGCTATTCGGTCAACACCGCCAACGGCCAGACCAAGGCCGCGCATATCATGCTCGACCGCGTCGAGATCGGCGGCATCCGGGTGCGCGACGTCGAGGCGTTCGTCCTGAAGGACGAAGCCCTGTCCTCGACGCTCGTCGGCATGAGCTTCCTGAAGAAGCTCGCCTCTTATGCGGTGGCCGACGGCTCGCTCAGCATGAAGCAGTAGTCAGAAGCGCGATGAAATGACCGGTGGCAGCGCGGGCGCGCTGTCGCCGATCGTGTAGTTCGCCTGAAGCGCCGCAGCCGCTATTTCCGCCGCATCATCGTTCGCCGCATGCACGAAGGCGATCGGCTCGCCGCGCTCAACGCGCGTGCCGAGCGGCAGGATATCGCTGAACCCCACCCGGTGGTCGATCCGGTCATCGGGGTGTCGCCGCCCGCCGCCGAGATCGATCAGGCTCATCCCGATATCCCTGCTGTTGCAGGCCGCAAGCCAGCCGCTTCGCGTGGCCACGACAGGCCGGGTGGCTGGGGCAGCCGGCAGATGGCTGTCGGGCTTCTCCAGGAGGTCGGACGGCCCGCCCAGCATATGCGCCATGCGCCCGAATATCTCCGCCGCCTTGCCTGATGACAGCGCCTCGGCCGCCCGCGCCTCGCCATCCTCCGTCGATGATGCGACGCCCGACTGGACGAGCATCTCGGCCGCGAAGGCGAGAACCACCCTCTCCAGCCTCGTGCCGCTCTTCTCGCCCGCGAGGAACGCGATCGTGTTGCGGATCTCCAGCGCGTTGCCCACGGCATCCGCCAACGGTTGGTTCATGTCGGTGATGACGGCAGAGGTCTTCAGCCCGGCGCCATTCGCGACCTCGACCAACGACCGCGCCAGCTGCTCGGCCTCCCCGGACGAGGCCATGAAGGCGCCGTTTCCGACCTTCACGTCGAGCACCAGCGTCTGCAGCCCGGCCGCCAGCTTTTTCGACAGGATCGAGGCGGTGATCAGCGGAATGGAATCGACGGTCGCGGTCACGTCGCGCACTGCGTAGAGCTTGCCGTCTGCCGGCGCCAGCGCCGCGGTCTGGCCGATAATGGCGCAGCCTGCCTCGCGCACCACCTTGCGAAACAGCGCGGCGTCGGGGGTAACTGTATAGCCTGGTATGGATTCCAGCTTGTCCAGCGTCCCGCCGGTGTGGCCGAGCCCGCGCCCCGAGATCATCGGCACCGCCAGCCCGCAGGCCGCCGCGATCGGCGCCAGCATCAGCGAGACGTTGTCGCCGACGCCGCCGGTCGAATGCTTGTCGGCGATCGGCCGGTCGAGGTCGCTCCAGTCGAGCATGTCGCCGGAGCGCGCCATCGCCATGGTCAGCGAAACGGTCTCCTCGCGGCGCATCCCCTTGAACCACACGGCCATGGCAAAGGCGCCGATCTGCCCCTCGGAGAGCTTGCCCGCCGCGAGCGCTGTGATGAACGCCTGGATATCGTCATCGGACAGCACCGCGCCGTCGCGCTTGCGGCGAATGATCTCCTGCGGGATCATCTCAGTAGCTCGCGGCGGTCGCCGGTGCCGATTGCGCGCCCGAAAGGACCGCAAGGATGTCGTCGAGCACGCCCGAAGCGCCGAAGCGGAAGGTCGAGGGCATCGGCCAGTCGGGCGCCATGATCGTCTCGGCAAGGCTCAGATAAAGTGCTGCATCCGCCACCGAGGCAATGCCGCCCGCCGGCTTGAAGCCGACCTTGCGACCGCTTTGGCGAATGGCGCGAAGCATGATGTCGGCCGCTTCAAGCGTTGCGTTGACGGACACCTTGCCGGTCGAGGTCTTGATGAAGTCGGCGCCCGCCTCGATCGCCAGTTCCGAGGCGCGACGGATCATCGCCGCATCCTTGATCTCGCCGGTCTCGAGGATGACTTTCAACAGCACCGCCTCGCCGCATTCGGCGCGCACGGCGGCCACCATGTCGGTCACGGCCCGGCCGCTGCCGGCGATGAATTTGCGATAGGGAATGACGAGATCGATCTCGTCGGCGCCGTCGGCGATCGCCTCGCGCGTTTCCGCCGCCACGTCGGCGACCTCCATGTCGCCCGAGGGGAAGTTGACGACGGTGGCGATCTTCACGGGATGGCCGCTGCCGAGGATCGAGCGCGCATGCGCGACGAAGCGCGGCCAGATGCAGATCGCCGCACTATTGCCGTAGGGCGTCTGCGCGCGCGCACACAGGGCCTCGATCTGCGCTTCCGTGCAGTCGTCCTTGAGGTTGGTAAGATCAAGCAACGACAGCGCCACGGCCGCCGTTTCCTTCAGCGAGTGATTGCTCATGCGTCATTTCCTCCAGCCGCGATCATCTCTTTCAGGATGGCGGCAAGACGGGCACCGCCGATGGGCGCCATCTCCTTGGTTTCGTCGTGGCTCAGTTCCGAACCGGTCATTCCGGCCCCATAGTTGGTGATAACGGAAGCAGCCGCAACCCTCATGTCGAGCATTCGGGCGATGATGACTTCAGGCACGGTCGACATCCCAACAGCATCTGCGCCGAGAATGCGCGCCATACGGATCTCCGCCGGCGTCTCGAAGCTCGGGCCGGAGAACCACATGTAGACGCCCTCAGAAAGCGCTGTCTCCGTCTTCTCCGCCGCCCGGCGCATCGCGTCAGCAAGCTTGGTGTCATAGGCATTGGTCATGCCCACGAAGCGACGGTCGCTTTCTTCGCCGATCAGCGGGTTGATGCCGGAATAGTTGATGTGGTCGGTGATCTGCATCACCGATCCCGGCGCCAGATCCTCGCGCAGCGATCCCGCCGAATTCGTCAGGATCAGCGCTTCGACGCCGAGCGCCTTCAACACCTCGATCGGCCGCCGCATGGCGTTGGCATCGCCCGTCTCGTAAAAGTGCACGCGGCCCGACAGCATGATCACAGGCACGCCGCCAAGCATGCCGGCCACGACCTCGCCGGCATGGCCGGAAACCGCGCTGACCGGAAAGCCCGGGACATCCTGATAGGGTATCCGTACCGGGTCCTTGAGCTCCGCCACCAGCGAGCCGAGGCCGGAGCCGAGGATTACGCCGTAGCGCGGCGAAAGCCCGCCGAACCGCGATTTCAGCAGGTCGAGCGCCGCCTGCATCAGAGCTCCGTCTCGAAGCTGAAGGGCAGCAGTTCGTCCATGGTCATGGTCTTCTGCACGCCGGCTTCGTCGCAGAGATAGATCTTCGTATCCTTGGAGGCGAACTCCGAGATTTTCTGCCGGCAGCCGCCGCAGGGCGGGCAGAGCGGCAGCTTCTCGGCGATCACGGCCATCTCGACGATCTTCTTCGCCCCACCCATGATCATGGCGCTGATCGCCGTCGGCTCCGCGCACCAGCCCTGGGGGAAGGAGAGGTTCTCGATATTGGCGCCGGTATAGACCTTGCCGTCCTCAGCGCGGATAGCCGCGCCGACGGGGAACTTGGAGTAGGGCGCATGGGCGAATGCCATGGCGCCGCGGGCGGCTTCGAAGAGGTCGTGGGACATGGTCTTAGCGCTCCTTGACATAGGGTGTGCCGCCGGCCTTCGGCGGGATGGCTTTGCCGATGAAGCCTGCGAGCAGCACGCAGGTGAGGATATAGGGCAGGGCCTGGAAGATCTGCACCGGCACCTCGCCGATGCCAGGGATCGGCTTGCCCTGCATGAAATTGCCGAGCGCATCGAGGAAGCCGAACAGCAGGCAGGCGAACATGACAGGCACCGGCTTCCACTTGGCGAAGACGAGTGCGGCGAGCGCAATATAGCCCTTGCCGGCCGACATGTCCTTGATGAAGGCTGCCGACTGCGCGATCGCCAGATAGGTGCCGGAGAAGCCGCAGAGAATGCCGGCGCAGATGACTGCGCGGTAGCGCAGCCAGCTCACCGAGATGCCGGCGGTATCGACCGCGCCCGGATTTTCACCGACGGCGCGCAGACGAAGACCGAAGCGCGTGCGGTAGAGGATCCACCACGAGAGCGGTACCGCCAGGAAGGCGAGGTAGGTAAGCACGTTGTTGCCGGAGATGACGTTGGCATAGAGCGGCCCGATGATCGGCACCTCGCGCACAGCGTCGGCCCCCGGAAGCGTGATCGGCGTGAAGCGCGCGTCGCCGGCCAGCTGCGGCGTGCGCCCGCCCTGGCCAAACCAGGCCTGGCCGAGCACGATGGTGATACCGGCCACGAAGAAGTTGATCGCGACGCCGGAGATGATCTGGTTGCCGCGGTTGGTGATCGAGGCAAAGCCGTGCACGAAGCTCAGCGCCACCGAGCAGACGATGCCGGCGCAAAGCCCCGCCCAGGCGGAATCGGTGAGGTAGGCGACACAGGCGGCGGCGAAGGCCGAGCCCAACATCTTGCCCTCGAGCCCGATGTCGAAGACGCCGGCGCGTTCGGAAAACAGCCCTGCCAGCGCCGTGAAGATCAGCGGGATCGACAGGCGGATGGTGGAGCTCAGAACGCTGATGAAGATGTCGTAATATTCCATCGTCGCGCTCCTTACGCCCGCTTGAACTGTTGGTAGAGACGCACCATCGCCGGCCGGTACATGTATTCAAGCGCGCCGGCAAACAGGATAACCAGACCCTGGATCACGAGGATCATCTCGCGGGTGATGTTGGGCATCTCGAACGAGATCCAGTCGCCGCCCTGATAGAGGATGCCGAAGAGGATGGCCGAGAGCACGATGCCGACGGGATGGTTGCGCCCCATCAGCGACACCGCGATGCCGACGAAGCCGGCGCCGCCGACGAACTCGACCTGCAGACGAGCCGACGAGCCCATGACAGGATTGAGCGCCATCATACCCGCCAGCGCGCCCGAAAGCAGCATGGCGATGATGACGATGCGCGCATAGGGAATGCCGGCGTAAGCGGCCGCACTCGGGCTGACGCCGAGCGTGCGCATCTCGAAGCCGAGCTTGGTGCGCCAGATCAGCAGCCAGACGAAATAGGCGGCCACCAGCGCGATGATGAAGGAGACGTTGAAGGGTGCGGCACCCAGCTTGGCGCCGAACATGTCCATGATCCAGCCGAGTTTCGGCAACTGGCCGCCTTCGAGGAAAGTGCGGGTCTCAGGCGCCATCTTGCCGGGCACGATCAGCACGTGGACGAGCAGATAGACCATCAGCGCCGCGCCGATATAGTTGAACATGATCGTGGTGATGACGATATGGCTGCCGCGCTTGGCCTGCAGCCAGGCCGGAATGAAGGCCCAGGCCGCGCCGAACAGGCCGGCGCCGACCACGGCCACGGGCATGGTCACATACCACGGCACGAACTTGTCGAGCGCCAGCGCCACCAGGGCGCAGCCGAGACCGCCGAGATAGGCCTGGCCCTCGGAGCCGATGTTGAACAGCCCGGCATGGATGGCGACCGCCACCGAAAGGCCGGTGAAGATGAAGCTGGTGGCGTAGTACAGCGTAAAGCCGATGCCTTCGCCGCTCCCGAGCGCGCCTTCGATCAGAAGCTGCAGCGCGCCGATCGGGCTTTCGCCGATCAGCCAGACGACGAAGCCTGATATCAGGAAGGCGGTGAGAAGGTTCAGGATCGGGATGAGGCCGTAGTTGATCCAGCGGGGTAGGGGAGTGGAAGCAGTGCTCATCAAGGCCTCACGCGGCAATGCCGGCCATCATCAGGCCGAGGGTCTGTTCACCGGCATCGGGCGTCTTCTCGCCGACCACATGGCCGGCGAACATGACAAGGATACGGTCTGAAAGGGCGCGGATTTCGTCGAGCTCGACGGAGACGAGTAGGATCGCCTTGCCCGCGTCGCGCATCTCGATGATCCGGCGGTGAATGAATTCGATGGCGCCGATGTCGACGCCACGCGTCGGCTGGCCGATGATCAGCGCCGTCGGGTCGCGCTCGATCTCGCGGGCGACGACGATCTTCTGTTGGTTGCCGCCGGAGAAGTTGGCGGTCTTCAGCCGTGGGTTCGGCGGCCGGATGTCGTATTTCTCGATCTTCTCCATCGCATCCTTGCGGATCGCTTCGAGATCGAGCAGCGGGCCCTTGCTGTATTCAGGTTTGCGGTGATAGCCGAGCACCGAGTTCTCGTATTCCTCGAACTTCAGCACGAGGCCCATGTGGTGGCGGTCCTCGGGGATGTGTGCGAGCCCTAGCTCGCGCAGCCGCGCCGGATCGGCCTTGTCGATCGGCTGCCCGTCGAGCAGGATCTCGCCCGAATGCGGCTTGCGGATGCCCGCGATCGCTTCGAGAAGCTCCGACTGCCCGTTGCCGGCAACCCCCGCCACGCCGACGATCTCGCCGGCCCGCACGTCGAACGACACGTTGTCGACCATGACGACACCACGGTCGTCCTTCACCGTCAGATTGCGCACCGACAGGATGACCTTGCCGGGATTGGCCTCGCCCTTCTGCACGCGCAATAGCACGCGGCGGCCCACCATCAGCTCGGCCAGTTCCTCGACCGTCGTCTCCGCGGTCTTGCGGGTGGCCACCATCTCGCCGCGGCGCATGACCGACACCGTATCGGTGATCGCCATGATCTCACGCAGCTTGTGAGTGATGAGAATGACCGTCTTGCCCTGGTCGCGCAGCACTTTCAGGATGCGGAACAGATGGTCGGCCTCGGCCGGCGTCAGAACGCCGGTGGGCTCGTCGAGGATCAGGATCTCGGCGCCGCGATACATGGCTTTCAGAATTTCGACGCGTTGCTGCAGGCCAACGGGGAGCTGCTCGATCAGCGCATCCGGGTTGACCTCGAGGCCGTATTCCTTTTCCAGCCGCTTCAGCTCGGCGCGGGCCGACGCCACGCCTCTCGCGAGCAGCGCTCCGCCCTCGGCGCCGAGCATGATGTTCTCGAGCACCGTGAAATTGTCGACCAGCATGAAGTGCTGGTGCACCATGCCGATACCGGTTGCGATCGCCGTCTGGCTGTCCTTGATCGTCACGGCCTGGCCGTTGACCCGGATTTCGCCCTGATCGGCGTGGTAGAAGCCGTAGATGATCGACATCAGCGTCGATTTTCCGGCTCCGTTTTCCCCGATGATGCCGTGGATGGATCCCTTGGCGACAGTGAGGTTGATGTCTTTGTTGGCGTGGACGGCACCGAATTTCTTGTCGATGCCCACAAGTTCGATAGCGGGCGTGTCAGTCACAGCAGGCTCCAGATACGAAAAGGGCGTATGGCGAAAATCAATTCCGCCATACGCCCAATTTCAGGCGCGGATCACTTCGGGCAGGCGTTGTCCGAGGTGTAATCGTGAACCTTGACGGTGCCTGCGATGATGTCTGCCTTTGCCTTTTCGACGGCGGCCAGCATTTCAGGCGTGATCAGCGCCTTGTTGTTGTCGTCGATGGCAGCAGCAACGCCGTCTTCCTTGACGCCGAGCGACTGTACGCCGCCGGTGAACTTGTCGGCCTTGGTGTCGGTGTAGGCGTTGTAGACCGCAAGGTCGACGCGCTTGACCATCGAGGTCAGGACTGAGCCCGGATGCAGGTGGTTCTGGTTCGAATCGACGCCGATCGAGAACTTCTTGTTGTCGGCGGCGGTCTGCAGAACGCCGAGACCGGTTGCACCGGCTGCCGCGTAGATCACGTCGGCGCCCTGGTCGATCTGGTTCTTGGTGAGCTCACCGCCGCGAACCGGGTCGTTCCATGCGGCACCCGTCGTGCCGGTCATGTTCTGGAACACTTCCATCTTGGCGTTGGCGGCGCGTGCGCCCTGTTCGTAGCCGCACTCGAACTTGCGGATCAGCGGAATGTCCATGCCGCCGACGAAGCCGACCTTGCCGGTCTTCGATGCCATGCCGGCGAGAACACCGACGAGGTACGAACCTTCTTCTTCCTTGTAGACGACCGAGCGGACGTTCGGCTTGTCGACAACGGCGTCAACGATGATGAACTTGGTGTCCGGGAATTCGGCGGCAACCTTTTCGATCGCCGAGGTCCAGGCGAAGGATACGGCAACAACCGGGTTGAAGCCGCGGCTGGCGAAGTTGCGGATGGCCTGTTCGCCCTGCGTGTCGCCGGTCGGCTCGAAGTCGCGGTAGGCGATACCGGTTTCCTTCTTGAACTTCTCGGCGCCATTGTAGGCGGCTTCATTGAAGGACTTGTCGAACTTTCCGCCGGTGCCGTAGACCAGTGCCGGCTTGACGTCGGCAGCGAGCGCCGTCGTGGACATGGCAGCCACGGCAAGGACGGTCAGAAGGGATTTTTTCATTGTGCAGCCCTGTTGTTGCTATTTGTTAGGGGTCCTCCCGCAAGCCCGTTTTCAGGCATGTCTGCGGAACACCGACCTCCCCCCGGAGGCCTGGCTTGCCGCATCCTTGCATGGCTCCAATGAAAATTCACGAGAAATTTTTCGGCTGGTAAAAAATCGCCGACTTTGCGTAAAAACCGGCCAGCGCAATCGCTTTTTACGCAAAAGCACCGCTAAAGTGCGATTTTTCTAGCCATTTGAGACACCTCGCTGCGCCCGAGCCCGCGTGGGCGTCACGCTCCATTCTGCACGCGTCTGACCACCCGAGGGCGATCGTCGCCACGTCAGGTAGCAGAAATACGGGCAAATGATGCTTGAGACCAGTGTCTCGCCTAAGCCGCGAAACGGCCGGCCACCGGCGGCTTCTTATATCCGGCCATCCACAGGATGAGCGAAAGCACGAGGAACACCGCGAAAGCCGGCTGCATCATCAGCCACTGAAAGCCGATCGTGTAGAAGCGGGGATGGATATAGTAGGCGATGGTCGATTGCAGCGCCTCGAAGGAGGACGCGCTCATGTCCTGCCAGGCGTCGCCCATCGGCGTGATGACGACGGAAGATGCCGCCACGGACTGGATGCTGTCGATCGTTCCGGCAATCACCGCAACCGCCAGCGCGATCAGGCTCGCCAAACGCAAAAGGAAACGCATTACACTCTCCGCCACCGATCCGCCGGATTTGACCCGGCCAGTTGCGCCCATTCTCCAAGACTTAAAGACACTAGTGCCCTGCCGCCGGAACCGCAATGGACCGCATTCCGGCACTTTTGCTGGAAGAAGTCAAAAAACTGTTAGATTTAGGTTGATCCCTGAAAATTCCTCGGTATATATCGCGCCGTTCCAACGATTTGCGCCGAAGGGTGCCAAATCAAGCAGCAGGACAGGTGGCCGAGTGGTTTAAGGCGCACGCCTGGAACGCGTGTGTACGTGAAAGCGTACCGTGGGTTCGAATCCCACCTTGTCCGCCATTTCCTCGGAAATCGATGCTGCTATCTCCGTCTCCCCAACGACGTGCGATCCGTTAGTCAACGCCGGCTTTTTGCGCGCTACGCCAAGCACTTCACCACCCTGTTGCATTCCGCCAACAGGCCCGCGTCGAAGCTCCCGGGCCCAGTCTGTATTTCTCTCCGCGAACACAATTTGGTCACCGATGCCCGGCCAGGGAGAGGGATCACAGCTTACCTCTCGCATTGGATACCCTGAAATTGCATAGCCTCTCCATTCTTCGGCCGCTTGTCGCGGCGGCCGGCGTTTCGCTGCTTGCGGCCTGCACGCAGCTTCCTTCCCAGCCTGTCGACGTCGCCATGCCCAAGCCGCCGGCCGTCGAGGCCGCGGCACCTGTTGCCGAGGCCGCCGTGTCGCAGCCGGAGCGCCCGGTCGACAAGCCGGATTATCCGCTGATCTATGCCGATCTCGATGACAGCAGCTATCGTCTCCCGGCGATCAGCTATGCCGAGGTCGATCCGCGCTATCTGCGCCAGGAGGTCGATTACCATAGCGACGAGCCGCCGGGCTCGATCGTCGTCGATACCGAGACAAAGTTCCTCTATTTCATTCTGAAGAACGACCGGGCGGTCCGCTATGGTGTCAGCCTGGGTGCCCAGGGCCGCGCCTGGAAGGGACGGGCGGTGATCCAGTGGAAGCGCAAATGGCCGACCTGGACGCCGACGCCGTCGATGATTGGCCGCAATCCGAAGCTCAGCGAGTGGAAAGAGGGCATGCCGCCGGGGCTCAGCAATCCGCTCGGCGCCCGCGCGCTCTATATCTTCCAGGATGGCCAGGACACGCTCTATCGCATCCACGGCTCGCCGGAATGGCGCTCGATCGGCAAGAACGCCTCGTCTGGCTGCGTGCGCATGTTCAACCAGGATATCATCGACCTCTACGACAGGGTCCGCGGCAAGGCCATCCTCGTCGTCAAGTAAGCTGGCTACGGGCGCCCAAAAGCGGGCGCCCGGTCGGCTCGAATGATCGGGATCACCAGGCAAGCACGGCCTGCCGCCTTGCGTATCCGCCAATATGCTGTAAACGCAGCGTCGGAACGCGACTGCCGTTAACTTAAGAACGGGGTCGGGCGGCAGATTGACGTCACGTCGCTGTCACGAGATCACGTGGCCGTTCCCTCGTCTCAAAGCACATGCGTCGGTAAGCATCTCAGACAAGAACGGCCTGATCGACCAGATCCTCGGTGCCGAAGAACTTCAAGTAGCGCTGCACTTCCTCGGGTTCGCCGGTCGCCTTCTGCGGATTGTCGGAGAGCTTGACGGCCGGGCGGCCGTTGGCGTCGCTGACCTTGCAGACGATCGAGATCGGGTTGAGGCCGGAAATCTCGGTCGGCGCGCAGCCGGCGAAGTCGTTGGTGAGGTTTGTGCCCCAGCCGAAGCTCATGCGCACGCGACCCTCGAAATGCTTGTAGGTGTCGATGATCGCGTCGACATCCATGCCGTCGGAGAAGATCAGCATCTTCTGCCGGGGATCGCGCCCCATCTTCTTCCACCATTCGATGATCTTCTCGCCGCCTTCGATCGGCGGTGCGCTGTCGGGGCGGAAACCCGTCCAGTCCGCCACCCATTCCGGCGCGTCGCGCAGGAAGGCGGCCGTGCCGAAGGCATCGGGAAGCACGATCAGAAGGTTGCCGCCGTAAAGCTTGTTCCAGTCGCGCAGCACCTTATAGGGCGCGTTATGCAGTTGCTCGTCGGTCTCGGCAAGCGCGGCCGCCACCATCGGCAGCTCATGCGCGTTGGTGCCGACGGCTTCGAGATCGTTGTCCATGGCGAGCAGCACGTTGCTGGTGCCGGTAAAGCCCGCGCCGATGCCTTCCTTCAAGGCTTCGACGCACCAGCGCTGCCACAGGAAGCTATGGCGCCGCCGCGTGCCGAAGTCGGAGATGCGCAGGCCCGGCAGTTCGCGCAGGCGCTCGACCTTCTCCCACATGCGCGCCTTGGCGCGGGCATAGAGCACATCGAGCGTAAACGGCCCGAGCGCGCGTAGCGCTGAGCGCGAGCGCAGCTCGTTGATGATGGCGAGTGCCGGAATTTCCCACATGGTGGTCTCTTTCCACGACCCGTGGAAATCGAGCCTGTACTGTCCGTCGCGCTTCGACAGCTCGTATTCCGGCAGCTGGAAATGCGACAGCCAAGCCAGGAATTCGGGCTCGAAGATCTGCGCGCGGCCGTAGAAGCTGTTACCCGCCAGCCAGATCATCTCTTTCTTGGAGAGCCTAAGCGTGCGTGCATGGTCGAGCTGCGCGCGCAGTTCCCCCTCGTCGATCTCCTCGGCAAGCAGCACCCGCTTGGTGCGGTTGATGACGGTGAAGGTGGCGTTGACGTCGGGATAGAGCTTCCAGATCATCTGCAGCATCAACAGCTTGTAGAAGTCCGTGTCGATCAGGCTGCGGACGATCGGGTCGAGTTTCCAAGCGTGGTTGTAAACGCGCCGTGCAATATCTGTCTTCGCCATCGATTCCACCCTATCCAATCCGGGTGCAGGCGCCACGAAAGGCGCACGACAACCGGCCTGTGCGCTTTCTTATCGAAAACTGCGCCGGTAATGTCCAGAACAAATAAGACCCCGCTATTTCGCCGCCATTTCGCCGGAAGCCGGGGCAAGCGTCGGGCCCGCCTACTGCGCGTTTGTCTGCGGCGCGTTTGCCCGCCCGGCGGGCGTCGGTGCCTCGGTGCCGGACTGTCCGCCACCGCCCTGCGCCGGTGCGGGCGTAGCGTGCGTGGGTTCGTCCGGCTGCGGCAGATTATAGCGGCTCCAGATTTCGACCGGAATCCAGACGGCGAACGCCATAAGCAGGGCCGCGATCAGCATGCGTAAGATGCGGACGCTGGTCGGCGACTTCCGTTTGGTCCGCCCGGCCATCGGTTCTTGTGGCGCCTGAGCGCCTTCGTTCCACGGTCTCTCGATCCGCTCGACCATGCCTGCCCCTTCCCCAACCAGGCGGCATCTGCCGCCCTTAAAACATCAGGAAAAGAAACGGCCACCGGCAACGATGGTTCCCGCCTCAGTAACCGCGATCGCGATCGACCACGTATTGCAGCGGCTGGCCTTGCTCGAAGCGGGCGATCTGCCGCTCCACATGGCGAAACAGCGCATTCTCCTCCGAACTCGCCGAATCATGCGGCGTGATGAAGACACCAGGCAGATCCCAGAGCGGGCTGCCCGAAGGCAGGGGCTCGACCTCGAAGACATCGAGCGAAGCGCCGCCAAGCACGCCGGTTTCGATCGCCGAGACGATATCGGCCTCGACCTGGCTCTTGCCGCGCCCGGCATTGATGAACACCGGCTTTCCAAGCGCACCGCCCTGGCGAAGCTTGGAAAACAGCGCGGCATTGTAGAATTTCGTCGTCTCCGGCGTCAGCGGCAGCAGGCCCACAAGGATGTCGGTCTTCGAAAGAAATGCGTCGAGCCCGCTTGCGTCGAATGTCTCGATGCCATCGATGTGTTTGGCCGTGCGCGACCAGCCGATGACGTTGAAGCCCATCACCGTCAGCTTCCTGACGGCATCCTGGCCGAGCACGCCGAGACCCATGACGCCGACGGTAAGCTCCGATGCCTCCGGCGCCACGTCGTGGCCCCATTCACGCCGGCGCTGCAATCGGTCGTGCTCTGCCTGCCCACGCTGGTGCATCAGGCACTGCATCACCACCCACTCGCTCATCCGCGTCGTCAGGCTGTGGTCGACGAAGCGCACGATCGGCACGTCGGGAAGGCCGGGCAGGTTCATGAAGCTGTCGACGCCGGCGCCGCCCGAGAAGATCACCTTCAGGTTCGGTGCTCGTTCGAAGAGATCCGCATCCGGCTTCCACAGCAGCGCGTAGTCGAGATCGGAAAGATCCCGGCCCTTCGTCTCGGGGTCGGCGATATTGATGCTGCCGCGGTCGAAAAAAGCGGTCTTCAGGATGCGTGCGACGGTATCGGGATTGAACTTGAGATCGACGAGAATGGGGGCTGGCTTAGAAGCTGACATGGTGTCTGGGGCTCTGATGTCGTTAGTGTTGCACCGCGGGCGTCGGCCGCGCCTCGATGTTGAAGGCCGCCGCCATCAGCGCCTTTGTGTAATCATCCTTCGGCGCGCGGAAGATATCGGCCGATGGCCCCTGTTCCACCACCTTGCCGAAACGCATCACGATCACCTCGTTGGCGAGCGCCTTAACCACCTTGAGATCGTGGCTGATGAAGAGATAGGCCAGATCGTGCTTCTGCTGCAGGTCGCGCAGGAGATCGACCACCTGCGCCTGCACGCTCATGTCGAGCGCTGATGTCGGCTCGTCGAGCATCACGAAGCGCGGCTTCAGCACCATGGCGCGGGCAATGGCGATACGCTGCCGCTGGCCGCCGGAAAATTCGTGCGGATAGCGCCAGCGGGTGGTGGGATCGAGCCCCACTTCCTCCAGCGCCCAGCAGACCCGCCGGTCGCGCTCTTCGTAGGAAAGACTACCCTCATGCACCTTCAGCCCCTCGGCGATGATATCGCCCACCGACATGCGCGGGCTGAGCGAGCCGTAGGGGTCCTGGAACACCACCTGCAACTGATTGCGCAGCGGCCGCATCTCGGTAAATGAATAGCTGGCTATATCCTTGCCGACGAAGCTGATCCGCCCCTCGGACGAGATCAGCCGGGTGAGCGCTAGCCCGAGCGTCGTCTTGCCGGATCCGGATTCGCCGACCACACCCAGCGTCTGCCCGGCGCGTAGCGAAAGATCGATCCCGTCGACCGCCTTCACATGATCCACCACCTTGCGCATCAGCCCCGCCTTGATCGGGAACCAGACCTTGATGTCCGATCCCTGCATCACGATCGGCTTGGAGCTGTCGGCAAGCGGCGGCTCGCCGCGCGGCTCGGAGGCCAGCAGATGGCGGGTATATTGATGCTGCGGATTGGTGAAGACCTCCTCGACCGTCCCGGTCTCGACGATCTTGCCCTTGGTCATCACGCAGACCCGGTCGGCGAACTTGCGCACGATGCCGAGGTCGTGGGTGATGAACAGCATCGACATGCCATGCTGGCCCTTCAGCTGTCGCAAGAGTTCGAGGATCTGCGCCTGCACGGTAACATCGAGCGCCGTCGTCGGCTCGTCGGCGATCAGCAGTTCCGGCCGGTTGGCGAGCGCCATGGCGATCATCACGCGCTGCCGCTGCCCGCCCGAGAGCTCGTGCGGATAGGCCTTCAGCCGCTTCTCCGGTTCGCGGATGCCGACCTGGTTCAAGAGTTCCAGCACCCGCGTGCGCGCCGCCTGTCCCTTGATCCCCTGGTGCAGCTCCAGAATCTCCGCGATCTGCTTCTCGATATTGTGCAGCGGGTTGAGCGAGGTCATCGGCTCCTGGAAGATCATCGTGATGTCGTTGCCGCGCACCTCGCGCAGCACCTTGTCGGATGCTTTCAGGAGATCCTTGCCCTTGAACAGGATTTCGCCGGAGGGATGGCTGGCCGAGGGGTAGGGAAGTAGCCGCAGGATCGAATTGGCCGACACCGATTTCCCCGAGCCGGACTCTCCCACCAGCGCCACCACCTCGCCCTTGTTGACGTCGAAGGAAATGCCATCGACAGCCACGGAAGTCGCGCCCCCCTGGTGGAAGGCGACGGAAAGATTGCGGACGGACAGCAGGGGTTCGGACATCAGGACAGGCTCTCGATCAGGGAGGTCAGGGTGGCGTCGTCGGGTTTGGCAAGGGCGAAGGGGAGGGCCTCGTTCGGCCCCGGTCCGATCCGCTTGTCGGAGGAAAGCAGGTGCGTGCAGCCGCTGGCAATCGCCGTCGCCACGTGAACGGCGTCAGGCAGCTTGCGGGCTGGATTGGCGGCTCGGAGCTGAGCCGCGGAAAGAAGGATGTCGCGGGTGACTGGCTGGATGTCGATCCACGAGCCGCTGAAGACTTGGTGATAGAGCCCGACCAGCCAGACATTGTTTTGGCGATAGGGCAGCACCAGAAGTTCGGCCAGTGTCAATTCACTCGTCACGAAACGTGGCGGGTTCTGCGCTTTGGCTTTTGACATGATCAGAGCCGCCTTGACCGCGACATCACTTTCCGTCTCAAACGCAAGAATGAAAAGGTTGGTGTCGAGATAGATCCGACCGAACTGATCCATCAATAGTCCCACTCGTCGCGAAGCTCACGAATGCGGGCAACAGCCTCTTCCTCGGTAACGCGTGGGTGGCCTAGGGCAAGATAGCGCTCGCGCAGAGCCATCAGTTCATGCGCCTCGATCGGTCCCTTCCTCAGCAGCGGATCGTCGTTCTGCGTCGTATCACTTGCAGACGGCTCGGGCTCCACGACAATACGCACCGTCGCGACGTCCCCCAGCCCCTCCCTCAAATCCTCGGGAAGGTTGGCGACAGGATAATGATCACGCACAATCTTGTTCATGACGGCCACGCTCCAAAAGCTGCAACATCTGCAACTCTACCCGCAAACCCCTGCCATGACGAGGCCGCCCTCATCCGAACGTCTTTCTCGGATCGAACGCATCACGCACCGCCTCGCCGATGAAGATCAAGAGCGACAGCATGATCGACATCGCGAAGAAGGCCGTCAGCCCCAGCCATGGTGCCTGCAGGTTGGCCTTGCCCTGGGCGATCATCTCGCCGAGCGAGGGTGAGCCGGGCGGCATGCCGAAGCCGAGGAAGTCGAGCGAGGTCAGCGTCGTGATCGAGCCGGAGAGGATGAAGGGCAGGAAGGTCAGCGTCGCCACCATCGCGTTCGGCAGAAGGTGCCGCCACATGATCGTGCGGTTGCCGACGCCAAGCGCCCGTGCTGCCCGGACATATTCGAAATTGCGCGCCCTCAGAAACTCCGCGCGCACCACGCCCACGAAACCCACCCATGAGAACAGCAGCATGATCCCGAGAAGCACGAAGAAGCCGGGCGGCAGGATCGCGGCGATGATCAGGAGAATGTAGAGCACCGGCATCGACGACCAGATCTCGATAAAGCGCTGCAGCAGAAGGTCGGTCCAGCCGCCAAAATAGCCCTGGATGGCGCCGGCGCTGACGCCGACGACCGCCG
The DNA here is from genome assembly GCF_017741935.1 of Rhizobium sp. 16-449-1b. Classification (GTDB taxonomy): domain Bacteria; phylum Pseudomonadota; class Alphaproteobacteria; order Rhizobiales; family Rhizobiaceae; genus Rhizobium. The sequence continues at coordinate 122,399 of NZ_JAGHMH010000002.1, forward strand.
AGCAGATGGTCAAGACAAGCCCGAACAGCACCGAGATGCGGAAGCCGTAGATCACGCGGGCGAGCACGTCGCGCGCCTGGTCGTCCGTGCCCAGCCAGTTAAGGTTGCTCCAGGTGCAGTTGGGGTCGTTCACCCCTTGCGGATAGCCCGAGCAGCGCTCCTGCTCGCCCATCATCCAGAAGGGCGCTGTTGGCGCCGAGTGCGGGATGTTGGAGTTCACCGAGCGATAGGAATAGCGGATCGGCGGCCAGATCATCCAGCCATTGGCCTTGATCTCGTCGGCGATCACGTCGGAGCGGTAGTCGGTCTCGGCCAGGAAGCCGCCGAACTTCTCCTCGGGATAGTTGACGAGAACGGGAAACAGGATCTCGCCCTTGTAGGAGGCGATGATCGGCCGGTCGTTGGCGATGAATTCGGCAAACAGGCTAAGCCCGAAGATGAGAAGGAACAGCCAGAGCGACCAGTATCCGCGCCGGTTGGCCTTGAAGTTCTTCCAGCGCCGGATGTTGGTCGGCGAGAGCAGCCCCTTGCGCGGCGGCTTGACGGGCGTGGCGGTCGCGGGCTTTGCGGCGGTATCCATCACACGTCCCTCCGCTCGAAGTCGATGCGCGGATCGATCCAGGTGTAGATCAGGTCGGAGATCAGGCTGACGAACAAGCCGAGCAGCGAGAAGATGTAGAGCGTCGCGAAGACGATCGGGTAGTCGCGGTTGACCACCGAGAGATAGCCGAGCCGCCCCAGCCCATCGAGCGAGAAGATGTTCTCGATCAACAGCGAGCCGGTGAAGAAGGCCGAGATGAAGGCGCCGGGAAAACCGGCGATGATGATCAGCATGGCGTTGCGGAACACGTGGCCGTAGAGCACCTTGCGCTCGTTCAGCCCCTTGGCGCGCGCCGTCACCACATACTGCTTCTTGATCTCCTCGATGAAGGAGTTCTTGGTGAGCAGCGTCGTCGTCGCGAATGCCGCCAGCGACAGCGAGATCAGCGGCAGCGCCAGGTGCCAGAAATAGTCGAGCGGCTTCTGCCACCACGCAAGCTGGTCGAAATTGTCGGAGACGAGGCCGCGCAGCGGGAACCAGTCGTAGAAGGATCCGCCGGCGAAAAGCACGATCAAGAGGATACCGAACAGGAAGCTCGGAACGGCATAGCCGATGATGATCACGCCCGAGGTCCACACGTCGAAGGTCGAGCCGTCCTTCACCGCCTTGCGGATGCCGAGCGGAATGGAGATCCCGTAGGAGAAGATCATGATCCAGATCCCAAGCGAGGCCGAGACCGGCAGCTTGTCCTTGATCAGGTCGAGAACGGAGGTGTTGCGGAAGAAGCTCTCGCCGAAATCGAAGCGGATATAGTTCCACATCATCTCGCCGAAGCGCGTCAGCGGCGGCTTGTCGAAGCCGAACTGCTTCTCAAGCTTCTTGATCAGCTCAGGATCGAGCCCCTGCGCGCCGCGATATTTCGAGCCGCCTTCATCCATACCCGATCCCATCAGGTCGCCGCCGCCGCCCGAAAGGCGGGCGTCAGCGCCCTGCGCATCGCCCGTCAGCTGCGCGATCACCTGCTCGACAGGCCCGCCGGGCGCGAACTGGATGACGGTGAACGAAATCGCCATGATACCGATAATGGTCGGGATCATTAGAAGCAGGCGGCGAAGGATATAGGCTCCCATCAGCGAGCGGCCTCCGGGGAGTTCTGTCGTAGGCTGTCCAGTCTATCGCCGCTCAATCGTCAAGCCTTCCTCTGCCGGTCAATACCGGCGCTGATCATGGTCCGAAGTGATTCGGTGGGCCCATTTGGAGCCCAGCCGTCAGGCCAATGCAAGTCCGCTCATTTCCTGGCGGAAGACGACCACCAGACGTCGGGAAAACCGGTCGCGTAGGTCGGGTATTCGGCCGGATGGGTGATCGTGTTCCAGTAGGTGATCGACTGCGTGCCGCGATAAAACAGCGGGATCACATAGTGCCCTGCCATCAGCACCCGGTCGAGCGCCTTGATCGACGCCACCTGCTCGTCGCGGTTGGGCGCGAAGATCACCATGCGGATCAGCGCGTCCACCGCCGGGTCGGAGATGCCGGCATAGTTGCGCGAGCCCTGCTGGTTGGCGGAACCAGACCCCCAGTAGTCGGCCTGTTCGTTGCCGGGGTTCATCGTCTGCGCCCAGACGTTCCAGATCATGTCGTAGTCGAAGCTGCGCACGCGGTTGGTATATTGCGAGGCGTCCACGGTGCGCACCCGCGCATCGATGCCGATCTTCTTGAGATTGTTGGTGTAGGGCACCGCCCAGCGCTCCAGCATCGGGCTGGAAAGCAAAATCTCGAAGCTCATCGGCTTGCCGGTCTGGGCGTTGACCATGCGGTTGCCCTTGATCTCCCAGCCGGCTTCCTTGAGGAGCTTGATCGCCGTTCGCAGGTTGTCGCGGCTCTTCTGCGGATCGCCGCCGACAGGATTTGTATAGGCGGTGGTGAAGACTGAAGGCGAAAGCTTGTCCTTGAGCCCGTTCAGGATCTCCAGTTCGCGCCCCTCAGGCAGGCCGGAGGAGGCGAGCTCGGTGTTCCAGAAATAGCTGTCGATGCGCTTGTAGCTGTTGAAGGCGACGGTGCGGTTCAGTTCCTCGAAGTCGAAGCCGTAGTTCAGCGCCTCGCGCACCTTCTCGTCCTTGAAGATGTCGCGACGCGTGTTCGGCACCAGCGCCTGCATGATGCCGGTGGCGCGCAGCGCATTCGGCACGTCCTCTTTCTTCACGCGGCCTTCCTTGACGGCCGGGAAGTCATAGCCGGTCGCCCAGCGCGCCGCCTGCGTCTCCTGCCAGTAGTCGCTGTTGCCGGCGCGGAACGCCTCGAACTCGACGTCTCGGTCGCCGTAATAGGTGTAGTTGATCGAGCCGAAATTGTTCTGCCCGACATTCACGTTGAGGTCCTTGCCCCAATAGTCATCGCGCAGCTCGTAGCGGATCGTGGCGCCTGCCGCGAAGGCGGCGATCTTGTAGGGGCCCGAGCCCATCACAGGTTCCAGCGTGGTCTTGGCGATATCGCGCGGCTTGCCGTCAGGCCCGGTGCCCTCCCACCAGTGCTTCGGCACGACCACGAGCTGCCCCAGAATATTGGGCAGTTCCTTGTTGTTCTTCTCGTCGAAGGTGAAGGTCACGTCGCGATCGCCCGATTTCTCGGCCTTCACCACGTGCTTGTAATAGTTGGAAGCGAGCGGGTTGAGCTCCTTCACCTTGTCGAAGCTGAAGATCACATCCTCTGGCGTGACGGGCTTGCCATCTGCCCACTTTGCTTCGGCGCGCAGCCGGAAGGTCGCGCTCGACACGTCATCGGGATAGGCGACCCCTTCCGCCAGCAGCCCATACGAGGCGAGCAGCTCGTCGTCGGCCGATTTCATCAACGTCTCGAACGGCAACGTCAGGCCGACGGCGGCCTCGCCCTTGGAAAGCAGTGGGTTGAACGTGTCGTAGGTGCCCGATGCCGAAAGCCTCAGATTGCCGCCCTTCGGCGCATCCGCGTTGACGTAGTCGAAATGCTTGAAACCCGGCTTGTATTTCAGCTCGCCGATGGTGGAGGTCCCGATCCGGAAGACCGGCTCCTGGGCGACGGCCTGCAAGGGCAGGGCGGCAGCGCCCAACAGAGAAAACACCAAACCAAGTCTCGACCACGCACGCGCCATTCGCCAGCCCCAATTGTTTCGCTTTTTTCGAGGATAGGCGAAATGCTGGCGAAAAACAGGTGACGCAACCTTTTTTGTCCGGCTTCGCGCAAATGTGAGCGCAAGCCCGGCTGCTCAGGCCGTCGCTTCCTCCAGCCTTTTGCGCAGCATCCCCCGCAACTCCGCCACCATGCGCGGGTCGCCGCCGATATCGGGATCGTGCGCTGCGGTCACGATGATCCTCAGCAGTTCGAGCACCAGCGCCGACAGAAGGTCGAGATCGTCGCCAACAGGAGGGCTCGCTTTCTGCAACAGCGCCTTGATGTTGCCGCGCAGTTCAGCCCGCGATTTCACCTTGCGCTCCTTGGGGATATCGCGTCGCGCCGCCAGCACCGGAAATTCGCGGTACTTCTCCAGAAAGCTGCCAAGCCGCGCGAAGATGGCGTCGCCAATCTCGGACGCCCGCTTGTCGTCGACCTCGTTTTGCAGCTCGACCAGCGCGGCGTTCAGCTGCCGCATCCGCTCGATGTGTAGTGCTTCGGCCAGCACCGGCTTGGTCGGGAAGAACTGGTAGAGCGAGCCGATCGAGGATTTCGCCTCGGCGGCGATCTCCGTCATCGTCGCGGCCTCATAGCCCTTCTCAAGAAAGATCTTGGCGGCCGCCTCGGTCAGAATGGCAACGCGCTCGTGCCCCCGCTTCTGCTTCGGCGAGCGATCGATTGAATCGGCACTTGATTTTTGTGAGGACATCCTCATATTTCCAATTGCGAGGATATCCTCATGTTTATTCCGGAGCCTTCCATGTCCCTCTACGATCCCAAGACCACCGCCCTGATCTCCATCGATCTGCAGGGCTTTATCATTTCCAGGCCCGTCGCGCCTCATTCAGCTCAGCAGGTGATCGAAAATACCGCCGCGATCGCCAAGTCGCTGAAAGCAGCCGGCGGCACGACCGTATTCGTCACCATCGGATTTTCCGCGGACTATGCCGACGCTGTCAACCAGCCGACCGACGAACCGATCGCCTTCCCACAGGGTGGCTTGCCGGCCGAGGCGCTGCGCGAACCGCCCGAGATCGCTGACCTGACGCCGGATGTGCGCATCACCAAGCATCAATGGAGCGCCTTTTACGGCAGCGAACTCGACCTGCAGCTGCGCCGTCGCGGCATCCGGACGGTCATTCTCACCGGCATCGCCACCAATTTTGGCGTCGAGGCCACGATCCGCGATGCGTTCGCCCATAATTACGCGGTCATCGCCGCCGAGGATGCGATGACGACGTTCACCGCCGAAATGCACGCCTTCGCCTGCGAGCGCATCTTCCCGCGCCTGTCGCGCATCCGCAAAACCGCAGACATCCTCGCCAACGCCTGAGTGCGGCGCTGCCGGCCGACGCAATGTCTCGTAATCGCCCGTGAAAAACATCGATTCACCAGAATCGCATTTCACGGTAAAACGGGTGCAAATCACTCGACCTTGGTCGGCAGCAGTTCAGGATACGGCATGGCTTTCCGCATCGCGCAGGCGCTCTCTTCAATCGGTAAACTGGCACTGGCCACCGCGATCGGCGCCAGCCTTATCGCCGGCGATGTCGCCGCCCAGCAGAAACAGCCGAGCCCCGGCAGCGCCAAGGCGATCTTCGGCGGCGTTCAGCTTCCGACGCAGGGTGCTCCGCAACCCTTCGGCTTCTATGCCAAGGGCTGCATGGCCGGCGCCGAGGCGCTTCCGACCGATGGTCCAAACTGGCAGGCCATGCGGCTGTCGCGCAATCGCCGCTGGGGCAATCCGGCGATGCTCTCCACCATCGAGCAGCTGTCACGCGATGCCGCCAAATATGATGGCTGGCCGGGCCTGCTGGTCGGCGATATCGCCCAGCCGCGCGGCGGCCCGATGATCACGGGCCACGCCTCGCACCAGATCGGCCTCGATGCCGATATCTGGCTGACGCCGATGCCCAACTTCCGCATGACGGCGGAACAGCGCGAGGCGCTGCCTTTCACGACCATGCTGCAGAAGAACGCCTTCCTGACGATCAACCCGAATGTCTGGACCCCGGCTCACGCCCGTCTCCTGATGCGCGCCGCGAGCTATCCGCAGGTCGAGCGCATCTTCGTCAATCCGGCCATCAAGAAGAAGATGTGCGACACCTGGACGGGCGATCGCACCAATCTCGGCAAGCTGCGCCCCGAATACGGCCACGATTCCCACTTCCACATCCGCATCAAGTGCCCGCCAGGTGCTGCCAATTGCAAGCCGCAGGCGCCTGTCGCGGCCGGCGATGGTTGCGACAAGTCGCTCGCCTGGTGGTTCAGCCCCGCGCCCTGGGCCAAGCCCAAGCCGCCGAAGCCGGATGCCAAGCCGGTCAAGCCGCGCGAGGTCATGGTGTCGGACCTGCCGAGGGCTTGCCAGGCGGTTCTCGATGCGCCTGCGGTCTCCTCCGTGCGCGCCGCGACCTATGGCGGCCCTTCGGCTGCCGAAGTGCTCCGCGCTCAGCCCATTGACGCGCCGGCGGCCGCCAATGACGACGAACTGCCCGATCTCGGCCCTATCCCGGATGACAAGCCCGCAGCGCAATGATGCCGGTTGAACACCGCGACACCGCTCTTTAAAACCCTGATCGCTTCGTATAGAAGCGGTCAAATCGATTGAATTATGCCAGTGAATTTAGAGGGGGAGCTTCTGATGGCCGGCCGCAAGTGCCTTGCGCTCATCGCGCATGACCAGAAGAAGGACGACATGGCGGAATTCGCCCGCCGCAACGAGGAGACGCTCAAGGCGAACTGGACGATCTTTGCGACCGGAACGACCGGCGGCCGTGTTCTCGACGCCGCTCCCTCGCTTGATGTCACCCGATTGAAAAGCGGCCCGCTCGGCGGTGACCAGCAGATCGGCGCGCTCATCGCCACCGGCGAGGTCGATGCCCTGATCTTCTTCGTCGACCCGCTGACCCCCATGCCCCACGACGTCGACGTCAAGGCCTTGATGCGCCTTGCGATCGTCTATGATATCCCAATGGCACTCAACGAGGCCACGGCCGACAGGCTGATCGCCAATCTTCACGCATAAGCGGCGCGCGAACGCGCAACAACGGAACCTGCCATGCACCAGCTCGATACCAGCGACGCCTCCATGCCCTTCCCGATCCTGATCGGCGATATCGGCGGAACCAATGCCCGTTTCGCCATCATAGAGACGGCCGACGCCGAACAGGTCAATTTCCCGAACGTGCGCACCGCCGATTTCAAGACCATCGACGACGCCATCCGCGCCACCATCCTGGAAAAGAGCGCCATCAAGCCGCGTTCCGCCATCCTCGCGGTCGCCGGCCCGATCAGCGACGACGAAATCCCGCTGACCAATTGCGATTGGGTCGTACGTCCGAAGTCGATGATCGAAAATCTGGGCATCGAGGATGTCCTTGTTGTCAACGATTTCGAAGCCCAGGCGCTCGCCATCTCCGATCTGGCGCCGGAACACCGCGAACGCCTCGGCGATGCCGACGCCCATGAGGACATGATCGCCTCCCGCGTCGTGCTCGGGCCGGGCACCGGCCTCGGCGTCGGCGGCCTCGTGCATGCGCGCGGCGTCTGGATCCCGGTTCCGGGCGAGGGCGGCCACGTCGATCTCGGGCCGCGCAGCAAGCGCGATCTCGAAATCTTCCCTTATGTCGAAACCATCGAGGGCCGCGTGTCGGCCGAGCAGATCCTCTCCGGCCGTGGCATCGTCAACCTCTACCGCGCCATCTGCACCGCCGATGGCATCGCGCCGAAGTACAGCGACCCCGCCGACATCACCTCGCACGCGCTGGCCGAAAGCGACCCCGTCGCCGTCGAGACCATCTCGCTGTTTTCAACCTATCTCGGCCGCGTTGCCGGCGACATGGCGATGATCTTCATGGCGCGCGGCGGCGTGTTCCTCTCCGGCGGCATCAGCCAGAAGATCCTGGCCGCTCTGCGCAAGCCCGAGTTTCGCGCCGGTTTCGAGGACAAGGCGCCGCACACGGCACTGCTCTCGACCATCCCGACCTATGTCGTCACCCATCCGCTGGCGGCACTCTCCGGCCTCTCGTCCTACGCCCGCCGGCCCGACACCTTCGGCGTGTCGACCGATGGCCGCCGCTGGGGTCGATAGCCCCCCAGCGTCCGGCGCCCGGACAGACCTAGCCAAACGGGCGCCAACTCTTTATAGAGCCGCTCGAGCGCGGGCCGCAGCAGCGGCTCGCATGGTCACGAGACAGGAAGTCTTTATTGCGTTCATCCGATCCCCAGCAGCGCCCCGTCGACAGCGGCACGGTCACCGCCGTCTTGAAGCGCATCATCGCTGAAAATGGCCGCGAGCACATCTGGGGCTACGTCGTCGCCATCAGCTGTCTTGTCCTCGTCGCGCTATCGACGGCCTTCACCGCCTGGATCATGCGCTCGATCATCGACGAGGCCTTCGCCAACAGGCGCGCCGATGTCGTCTGGGTCATCTGCCTCTCCATCTTTATTGCCTTCGTCATTCGCGGTTTCGCGAGCTATGGCCAGGCGGTGGCGCTGTCGAAGATCGGCAACAACATCGTCGCCCGCTACCAGAGCCGTCTCTACGTGCATCTGATGACGCTGTCGGTCGGCTATTTCAACGAGGCGCGTTCGGCCCGCATCGCCGCCCAGGTCAGCCAGAATGTCGGCGGCATCCGCGATGTCCTCAACCTGACGATCACCTCGACCGCCCGCGACCTGCTGACCTTCGTCGCCCTGCTCGGCGTCATGGTCTATCAGGACCCGCTGCTCAGCGTCGCCGTTCTGATCCTGGCACCGCCGCTGCTTCTGGCGCTGCGCTATCTCTCCAAGCGCCTGCGCCAGGCCACCAAGGAAGCCATCGATCTCAACAGCCACGTGCTCGGCGCCATGCAGGAGACCATTCAGGGCATCTCCATCGTCAAGGCGTTCACGATGGAACGGCAGCTCGAGCAGAAGATCAACAAGATCATCGTCGCCGCCGAAGAGCGCGGCAACAAGATCGCCAAGCTGTCCGAGCGCAACGCGCCGATGACCGAAAGCTTCGCCGGTTTCGCCGTCGCCAGCGTTCTCGCCTACGCCGCCTACCGCTCGATCTATCAGAACGTGCCGCCCGGCGCCTTCTTCTCCTTCGTCACCGCGCTGCTCTTGGCCTATGATCCGGCCCGTCGCCTTGCCAAGCTGCAGGTGCAGATGGAGCGCGCCGCCGTCAACGCGCGCATGATCTACGAGCTGCTCGACATGGAGCCGCGCCAGCGCGACCTTCCGGATGCCAAGCCGCTGGTCGTCACCGAAGCCCGCATCGAGCTCAAGGATGTCGCCTTCGCCTATGGCAACGACAATGTGCTCGATGGCGTCAACATGGTGGCCGAGGGTGGCAAGACCACCGCGCTCGTCGGCCCCTCCGGCGCCGGCAAGTCGACGATCATCAATCTCATCCCGCGCTTCTACGATCCGAAGGCCGGCCAGATCCTAATCGACGGCCAGGACATCGCCCATGTGACGAAGAAGTCGCTGCGCGAGCAGCTGGCCTATGTCTCGCAGCAGCCCTACCTGTTCGAAGGCTCGATCCGCGACAACATCCGCTACGGCCGTCCCGACGCCAGCGATGCCGAGGTCGAGGAGGCAGCGCGTTTGGCTTACGCCCACGACTTCATTCTCGCCCAGCCGGAAGGCTACGACACGCCGGTCGGCGAAAACGGCGTGACGCTTTCGGGCGGCCAGCGCCAGCGCCTGTCGATCGCCCGCGCTTTGGTGCGCAACGCCCCGATCCTGCTTCTCGACGAAGCGACCTCCGCGCTCGATACCGAATCGGAAGCCGCCGTCCAGAAGGCGCTCGACGAGGCCATGACCGGCCGCACCGTCGTCGTCATCGCCCACCGCCTCTCGACGGTCGTGCGCGCCGACAAGATCGTCGTCATGCAGCAGGGCCGCGTCGTCGAAGAGGGCAATCACGAGACGCTTGCGAAGCGCAGCGACGGTCTTTACGCTCGCCTCAACAACCTTCAGAGGCCCGCGGCCTCCGAGACTTTCTGATACGTGAATGATGGACGCCTGACATGAGCGATGCTGCGATGAAACTGGTGGTGGTTGGTGCAGCGGGCCGCATGGGACAGGCGCTCATCCGCATGGTCCACGAGATCGAAGGCGTCGTGCTGCACGCAGCCGTCGGCCGTCCAGGCTCGCCCTTCATCGGCAAGGATGCCGGCGAGATATCGGGCCTCGGCCCCAACGGTATCGCGATCACCGACGATCCGCTTGCCGCCTTCCTTCACGCCGATGGCGTGCTCGATTTCACCACGCCCGCGACCACCAATGAATTCGCAGCACTCGCCGCCCAGGCCCGCATCGTCCACATCATCGGCACGACAGGCTGCTCGGTCGAGGACGAACAGAAGATCTCCGCCGCCAGCCGCCATGCCCGCATCGTCAAATCAGGAAATATGGGCCTCGGCGTCAATCTTCTGAGCGTGCTTGTCGAACAGGCGGCGCGCGCGCTCGACCCCGCCGATTGGGACATCGAAGTCCTCGAAATGCACCACAAGCGCAAGGTCGACGCCCCCTCGGGAACCGCGCTGCTTCTGGGTGAAGCTGCCGCCAAGGGCCGCGGCATCGATCTGGCCACCCATTCCGTCCGCGTCCGCGATGGCCACACCGGCGCGCGCGAAGCGGGCACGATCGGCTTTGCCACGCTTCGCGGCGGTTCCGTCATCGGCGAACATTCCGTCATCTTCGCCGGCGAGGGCGAGCGCGTCTCCATGGCCCACAGCGCCGGTGATCGCTCCATCTTCGCGCGCGGCGCCGTCAAGGCGGCCCTTTGGGCGCGCGACAAGAAGCCGGGTCTCTATTCCATGCTCGATGTTCTCGGGCTCTCCCAACACTGATCTCATCAGGAGGAATTTATAATGAGCGGTACCCTCGTCCTCGTTCGCCACGGCCAGAGCGACTGGAACCTGAAGAACCTTTTCACCGGCTGGAAGAACCCGGAGCTCACGGAGCTCGGCGTTCAGGAAGCCAACACCGGCGGCAAGGCGCTCGCCGAAACCGGCATCAAGTTCGACATCGCCTTCACCTCCGACCTGAAGCGCGCCCAGGACACGCTGAAGATCATCCTGGAAAACGTCGGCCAGACCGGCCTTGAGACGATCAAGGACCAGGCGTTGAACGAGCGCGACTACGGCGATCTCTCCGGCCTCAACAAGGACGACGCCCGCGCCAAGTGGGGCGAAGAGCAGGTCCACATCTGGCGCCGCTCCTACGACGTTCCCCCTCCGGGCGGCGAAAGCCTGCGCGACACCGGCGCCCGCGTCTGGCCCTATTACCTGACGGAAATCCTGCCCCGCGTGCTCCGCGGTGAAACCGTGCTCGTCGCCGCCCACGGCAACTCGCTGCGCTCGCTGGTCATGGTTCTCGACAAGCTCACCAAGGAACAGATCCTCGGCGTCAACCTCGCGACCGGCGTTCCCATGGTCTACAAGCTCAACGCCGACTCGACCGTCGCTTCCAAGGAAGTCCTCGGCGACATGTCCGGCGCCCACTAAACATCATCGCGCCGCGCGTCTCTCCGATGCGCGGCGCCTCTCCGGATAGACCGGAAGTTACCTAGTTTTGGGGTCCGGTTTCCGTCTGACCCTTCGGCTTCCGCGCCGCCTCGAAATCCGGCAGCCGGTTGGCGATCCATTGCCAGAGCCCCACCACCTCCACAAGCAGCTCCCCGCCCAGCGGCGTCAGCTCGTATTCCACGCGCGGCGGCACCTGCGGGTAGAGCGTGCGCGTTACCAGCCCGTCGGTCTCCAGCGTCCGCAATGTCTGCGTCAGCACCTTCTGGCTGATGCCTTCCACCCGTTCCAGAACCCGTGAAAAGCGCAAAGGCCCCTTGGCCTCGGCCAGGATATGCATGACGCGCAGCGGCCACTTGGCACTGGCGCGCTCCAGCATCTCGCGGGCAAGCGCATCCTCGGCATCCGTCAGCGTCTCGCAGAAGTCGAATGTACTATCGTTTAGCTTAGTTACCATAAGGTATGTATAGATCCATCTGGTACCTTCTTTCAAGAAGATACCGTCTGGCTTATATGGTCTTTCGACGGATCAAGGAGATTTCGATGTCACAGGTTTGGTTGATTACAGGCAGTTCGCGCGGTCTCGGTAGGGCGCTTGCGGAAGCGGTTTTGGCTGAGGGCCACAATCTGGTTGCCACCGCGCGCAACCCCGCCCAGATCGACGATATCAAGCAGCGCTATCCCTCGAGTGTCTTGACGATTTCGCTTGATGTGACCGACGAGCAATCGGCCGGGCAGGCGGTCAAGGCCGCCGTCGAGCGCTTCGGCCGGCTCGATGTCCTCGCCAACAATGCCGGCTATGGCGATGTCGGATCGATCGAGGATACCAGCCTCACAGATTTCCGCGCCCAGATCGAAACCAACCTCTTCGGCACCATCATCGTCACAAAGGCGGCACTGCCTCTGATGCGCGAGCGGGGCGCCGGCCACATCATCCAGGTCTCCTCCGTCGGCGGTCGTATCGGACCGGCAGGTCGCGCGCCCTATGCGGCGGCCAAATGGGGCGTCGAGGGCTTCTCCGAGGCCTTGAGCCGCGAAGTCGGGCCGCTCGGCGTCAAGGTCAGCATCGTCGAGCCCGGCGGCTTCCGCACCGATTTCGCAGGCGCCTCCACGACGCTCCGCGAAGGTCGTCCCGAATATGACGAAACCGTCGGCAAGATGGCCCGCTACCAGCGCGATTATGACGGCAAGCAGCCCGGCGACCCGGCAAAAGCCGCCGCCGCCATCCTCCACCTCGCCAGCCTCGACAACCCGCCGCTGCGCCTGCCCCTCGGCAGCGACGCCATCCGCGCCATCGAGCAGAACGACGCGCAAAGAGCCACCGAACACGCCACCTGGCGCGACCTCAGCCTCTCCACCAACTTCGACGCCGGCAACGGGGCAGGGCACTTTCCGTGGGAGGCGAGGTGAGGGGGCAAAATAGCGTCAAGCACGCCCGCTTGAGAGCGATTGGACTGGGTGCTACGTTCAGGGCCGAGTAGGGAGATGCACCATGACGACCCGGCGTAAGTTCAAGTCGGATGTGTTCGAAGCCATCCATTCGTCCGCGCAGGCGCTGTTTAAGGTCGGCGGCATCGATGAGTCGATGCTGCGCGATTTCGATTGCGCATGTCTGACGGTGGCCTCCGCCATCAAGACACCGAAGTCCTAGGATAACCCTCAATTCTCAATCGTAAACTGCACCCGATCAGCCGCAAACCGCGTCACCGAATACTGCACCGGCACGCCGTCGAGATCGGTGTTCATCGCCTTGGTGATGAGCACGATCGCGCCCGGCGTCAGTTCCAGCGCCGAGAGATCGGCGGCTTCGGCGTGGGCGGCGGTGATTTCGGTGGTGGCGCGCACATAGTCGGATAGGCCGAGTTCGGCGAAGGCGCGGGTGATCGATTCCGTCGTCTCGTAGGCCTCCCGCATGCCCGCGAAACGCGCCGCCGGAAACCACGAGGTCGCGCTCGAGACCGGCCGCCCATCCGCCTTGCGCACCGTTTCCAGCCGGATCACGTTTGACCCCGGCGTAAGCTTCAGCCAGCGCGCCACCTCGTCGCTTGCCGCTTCCTCGCCATGGCCGAGCAGCAGCCCGCGCGTCTCGCGCGCCTGCTCGCCGATGCCGCTGTTGAAGCGCGTCCGCTTGCTGATCGGGAAGTTCAGCCGTTCCTTGCGCTCGATCAGCGTGCCGCGGCCCTGCACGGCGCGCACGATCCCCTCCTGCGCCAGCGCCGCCAGCGCGCTGCGCACCGTGTGGCGGTTGACGCCGAACTGGGTGGCCAGCGTCATCTCCGGCGGCACCATGCCCGTTTCATCGTATGCGCCGGCGCTGATCGCCTGGCGAATGCGGTCGGCGATCTGCCGCCACAGCGCCACGCCCGTCTGTCTCTGAACCTGCCCAGCCATTTTAGCCCTTTATCTTATGCGCCCCCGAAATGTCACACGCTTGTCACCTCGGCAATTTAGGTCTAGGTATAGCTTGTATGGTTGTCTATATCAATAGACATTTAAAGGATGTGGCGATGACCTTAGCGGAAAAGAAGGTAGGCAAGACCGAGCTGAGTGAGGGCGACCGCGCGCGCAAGCGCACCGTCGATCTGCTCGCCCGCGCCGAGCGGCAGGAGCTGGAAGCGGCCTGGCAGGCATTGGCGGAAAAGCCGGTGGCGCAAGCCGTGCGCGGCCCCGAAACCGGCCTCGTCATGGTGCGCGGCCGTATGGGCGGCGGCGGTGCCGCCTTCAATCTCGGCGAGGTCACCGTCACCCGTGCCACCATCCGCCTCGCTTCCGGCGCCATCGGTCACGCCCAGGCGCTCGGCACTGATCGCGAAAAGGCACGTCTCTCGGCGATCTTCGACGCGCTCTGGCAGGAACCAGCCACCCGCGACATCATCGAAACCACCCTGCTTGCGCCGATCGCGGCCCGCGTCGCCGATGCCGATAACAAGAAGGCCGACGAGACCGCGGCCACCCGCGTCGATTTCTTCACCATGGTTCGCGGAGACGACTGATGCCACTCAAGACCGAAACGCATAACGCCCAAACCCACGGCGCAGATGCCCTGTCCGGCGGCTTCGCCGAGCCGGTGTTCCACGCCCAGAGCGTCTTCAAGCTGATGATGGATGCCATGGCCCGCCCCGGTACCATCCAGACCGTGTCTCCCGATGCCGAGCCGCCGGCGCCGCTCGGCATTGCAGCCGGCGCCATCGCGCTGACGCTCTGCGATCACGACACTCCCGTCTGGCTCTCGCCCGCCTTGGCGAAGTCCGCCACGCCGCAATGGCTCGGCTTCCACACCGGCGCGCCGGTCACGCCCGAAAAGGCCGAAGCCCGCTTCGCCTTTGTCGATGAAGGCGCCACGCTCTCCTCCTTCGGCCTGTTTGCCTCCGGCACCCAGGAATATCCGGATCGTTCCACCACGCTCGTCATTGAGTTGCCCGATCTCGAAGGCGGTCGCCGCCTCGCTTTGATGGGCCCCGGCATCAAGACCGTCACCGACGTCGCGCCGCTTGGCCTGCCGGAACGCTTCCTGCATCTGTGGACGGAAAACCGCGCGCTCTTCCCGCGCGGCGTCGACATCGTGCTCACCTCCGGCAGCCGTTTCCTCTGCCTGCCGCGCACCACCAAGATCACCGCAACGGAGATGTGACCCATGTATGTTGCCGTCAAAGGTGGCGAGGCCGCCATTTCGAATGCCCACCGCCTGCTCGCCGATCGCCGTCGCGGTGATCGCGCGCTCCCCGCCATCGGCATCGAGCAGATCGTCGCGCAGCTGACGCTCGCCGTCGACCGCGTCATGGCCGAAGCCTCGCTTTACGACCGCACGCTGGCGGCACTCGCCGTGCGCCAGTCGCGCGGCGACATGATCGAGGCGATCTTCCTGCTGCGAGCCTACCGCACGACCCTGCCGCGCTTCGGCTATTCGCAGCCGATCGACACGGCTCAGATGAAGATCGAACGCCGCGTCTCCGCCACCTACAAGGACCTGCCCGGCGGCCAGCTGCTCGGCCCGACCTTCGATTACACCCACCGCCTGCTCGACCCCTCGCTGCTTGAGGACGGCGCGGTCGAGGAGCCGGTGCTGCGCGAGGCCGAGACCGGCCGCGTCATGCGCGTCTCCGAGATCCTCGCCCATGAAGGCCTGATCGAGGGCGATGGCGAAATGCCGGAGGATCACGAGATCGGCGATCTCACCCGCGAGCCGATGGAATTCCCGATGAGCCGCGATCTGCGTCTGCAGGCGCTCGCCCGTGGCGACGAGGGCTTCCTTCTGGCGCTCGGCTATTCGACCCAGCGCGGCTATGGCCGCAACCATCCCTTCACCGGCGAAATCCGCATCGGCGAAGTCGAGGTGGAGTTCGATGTGCCCGAGCTCGGCTTCGCGGTTTCGCTCGGGTCCATCCAAGTCACCGAATGCCAGATGGTCAACCAGTTCAAGGGCTCGTCCAAGGCGCCGCCGCAGTTCACCCGTGGTTATGGCCTGGTCTTCGGCCAGAGCGAGCGCAAGGCCATGTCCATGTCGCTGGTCGACCGTGCCTTGCGGGCAGGCGAGCTCGGCGAGGACATCACCGCGCCCGCGCAGGACGAGGAATTCGTCATCTCGCATGCCGATAACGTCCAGTCGACCGGCTTCGTCGAGCATCTGAAGCTGCCGCACTACGTCGATTTCCAGGCCGAGCTTGATCTCGTCCGCCGCATGCGAAACGACTTCGACGCCGCCCGCAATGGCAGCGATGACGATCTCAAGGAGGCAGCCGAATGAGCGATCTCGCCACGTACAACTTCGCCTATCTCGACGAACAGACCAAGCGGATGATCCGCCGCGCCATCCTGAAGGCGATCGCCATTCCCGGCTATCAGGTACCCTTCGCCTCGCGCGAAATGCCGATGCCCTATGGCTGGGGCACCGGCGGCGTACAGGTCACGGCCTCGATCATCGGCCCCGATGACGTTCTGAAGGTCATCGACCAGGGCGCCGACGACACGACGAATGCCGTCTCCATCCGCGCCTTCTTCCAGAAGGTCGCCAATGTCGCGGTCACCACGCACACCAAGGATGCCACGATCATCCAGACCCGCCACCGCATCCCGGAAGAAAAGCTCGGCGCGGGCCAGGTGCTGGTCTACCAGGTGCCGATTCCCGAGCCGCTGCGCTTCCTCGAACCGCGCGAGACCGAAACCCGCAAGATGCACGCGCTCGAGGAATACGGCCTCATGCACGTCAAGCTCTACGAGGACATCGCCCATAACGGCCGCATCTCCAAGACCTACGCCTACCCGGTCAAGGTCGCGGGCCGCTACGTCATGGACCCGTCGCCGACGCCGAAATTCGACAATCCGAAAATGCACATGTCGGACGCGTTGCAGCTCTTCGGCGCCGGCCGCGAAAAACGCATCTACGCCGTCCCGCCCTACACCGAAGTCGTCAGCCTCGATTTCGAGGACCACCCCTTCGAAATCCAGCGCTTCGGCAAGCCCTGCGCGCTCTGCGGCGCCGAGGACGTCTATCTCGACGAGGTGATCCTGGACGACAAGGGCGGCCGCATGTTCGTCTGCTCGGATACGGATCATTGCGAGGACCGTAGAGAGCACGGCCATGTCGGCGAGATGCTGGCGCAGGGTAGGGAGGCGGCGGAATGAGGGAGTTTGCAAGCCGGCGTTCTGCCGGGGATACCCCCCTCTGCCCTGCCGGGCATCTCCCCCACAAGGGGGGAGATCGACTCGTGGCAGGCTTCCAGCCAAACAATGAGAGTGGAGCGAGCGGTTTCATCCAGCCGATCTCCCCCCATGTGGGGGGCGCGAAGCGCGGGCCGAGACACGCGGCTCGGCCCCGGCAGTCCGGCAGGACAGAGGGGGGTAACCCACCCGCCACGCTCCATGTCCTCACACACACATTCGCGGAGGCATAGCCATGACCGACACCCCCCTTCTCAAAGTCAACGACGTCTCGAAGTTCTACGGCAATCGCATCGGCTGCAAGAACGTCTCCTTCGAGCTCTGGCCCGGCGAGGTGCTGGCGATCGTCGGTGAATCCGGCTCCGGCAAGACCACGCTCTTGAACTGCATCTCCACCCGCCTGATGCCGACGACAGGCAGCGTCGAGTATCACATGCGCGACGGTCAATACCGCGACCTCTACCACATGAGCGAAGCCGAGCGCCGTTTCCTGATGCGCACCGACTGGGGCTTCGTGCACCAGAATCCGGCTGACGGTCTGCGCATGACGGTGTCGGCCGGCGCCAATGTCGGCGAGCGGTTGATGGCGATCGGCGATCGTCACTATGGCAATATCCGCGCCACCGCGGTCGATTGGCTGAGCCGCGTCGAGATCGACGAAAGCCGCATCGACGACCAGCCGCGCGCCTTTTCCGGCGGCATGCGCCAGCGCCTGCAGATCGCCCGCAACCTCGTCACCGGCCCGCGCCTCGTCTTCATGGATGAACCGACCGGCGGTCTCGACGTCTCCGTCCAAGCCCGCCTGCTCGATCTCGTTCGCGGCCTCGTCAACGATCTCGGCCTCGCGGCCATCATTGTCACCCACGATCTCGCCGTCGCCCGCCTGCTGTCGCACCGGATGATGGTGATGAAGGATGGCCACGTTATCGAGCATGGCCTGACCGACCGGGTGCTCGACGATCCCCGCGAGCCCTACACCCAGCTCCTCGTCTCCTCGATCCTGCAGGTATAGTTGAGAGCGCGATCCGTAAGCCGGCTAAGCTCACGGATTGTCGCCAGAAACCAGGGAAGTCAATCATGGCAACGCCACTCGTTGTTTCGGAAGTTTCCAAGAGCTTCACCATGCATCTGCGCGACGGCATCAAGCTGCCTGTCGTCTCGGATGTCTCCTTCTCCGTCGCCTCGGGCGAATGCGTCGTGCTCGGCGGCCCGTCGGGCATCGGCAAGAGCTCGCTGTTGAAGATGATCTACGGCAACTACGCGGTCGATAGCGGCCAGATCCTGGTGAAACACCAGGATCGCATCGTCGATCTCGCCACCACCGATCCGCGCACCATCATCGAGGTGCGCCGCCAGACGCTCGGTTACGTCAGCCAGTTCCTGCGCACCGTGCCGCGCGTCGCGGCAATCGATGTCGTCGCCGAGCCGCTGGTCGCCCGTGGCACGAAGGCGGATGTCGCGCGCGAAAAGGCAGCTGAACTGCTCGCCAAGCTCAACCTGCCGGAAGCGCTCTGGCAGCTCCCCCCCGCCACCTTCTCCGGCGGCGAGCAGCAGCGCGTCAACATCGCCCGCGGCTTCATCACCGATCACACCATCCTCCTGCTCGACGAGCCGACCGCGTCGCTCGACGCCAAGAACCGCGCCGTCGTCGTCGAGATGATCGCCGAGAAGAAGCAGAAGGGCGTCGGCCTGCTCGGTATCTTCCACGACGAGGAAGTGCGCGAGGCTGTCGCCGACCGCATTCTCGACGTGCAGAAATTCTCGCCACGGAGGCCGATCGCAGCATGAGCCGCAAGATTGGCCTTGAGCCCTATATCCACGAGACCGCCTCGGTGAACAATTCGACGCTCGGCCGCTACACCGAGCTGTCGGAGCGCTGCCGCATCGACGAGGTCGAGCTCGGCGATTACTCCTACGTCATGCAGGACGGCGCCATCTGGTGCGCGACAATAGGCAAGTTCGTCAACATCGCCGCCTCCGTCCGCGTCAACGCCACCAACCATCCGACCTGGCGCGCCACGCTGCACCACTTCACCTACCGCGCCGCCGATTACTGGCCGGATGCGGATATGGAGACCGAGTTCTTCGAATGGCGCCGCTCCAATCGCGTCACGATCGGCCATGACGTCTGGATCGGCCACGGCGCCACGCTCCTGCCCGGCGTCAGCGTCGGCAACGGTGCCGTCATCGGCGCCGGCGCGGTCGTCTCCAAGGACGTCGCCCCCTACACCATCGTCGGTGGCGTGCCCGCCAAGCTGATCCGCGAGCGCTTCCCGAAGGAGATCGGCGAGCGCATGGACAGGCTCGCCTGGTGGGATTGGGAGCACGACCGGCTGCGCGTGGCACTCGCCGATTTCCGCGCCCTCAACGCCGAGGATTTCCTGGCGCGATACGAGGCCTAGGCCGCGTATCGGTCCGCATCAAACCAATCCGGCGCGGATGGATCGCCATCCGCGCCGAGGCCTTAGCTGAGGCTGATCAGCGCCGTGCCCGCGATGGCAAGGGCCGCCCCGCCCCAGGCATGTGCACGCGGCATCTGCCCGCTGCGCAGCCACACCATCGGCAGGATGACGACAGGCGTCATCGAAGACAGCGTCGAAACGATCCCAACATTGCCGGTCTTCAACGCCGCCATCAGAAGCGACATCCCGAGCGCCGTACCGAAGAAGGCGGCGGTGGCCGCAAGGCCGAAATCCCGCGCCCGAAAGCTGTTCGCCTGCGCCCGCACCTGGGGCAGCGCCAAAAGCGCCCAGAAGCAGATCACCGCCAGCCCCGAACGCACCGCCATAGCCGTGAACGGCTCGACACCAGCAGCCATCGCCGGCCGCGCCGTCAGGCTCCCCAGCGCCTGCCCGAGCGCGGTGATAACCCCGAGCGTTATGCCGAGCATGGAGACCGCTGGTGTTGACGGCGCCGGCTCCGCGATCGGCTCGCCATCGGCAAGCGGGATCATCGGCGCAGGGCGACGCCTGCGAAAGCCGATGGCGATGACGATGCCGCATAAAATGAGCAAGACCCCGAACCCCTGGCGCAGATCGATCGTCTCGCCCAACGCGACATAACCGAGCACCAGCGCGAATGGCGACGCCAGCGAAAACAAAAGCGCCGTCACGCGCGGTCCGGCCGTATAGATCGCCGCGAAATAGGTGGTGCTGGCAATCACGATCCCGAACACGCTGGAGGCTAAAAGCGACCCGAGCTGCCAAGCCTCAAGCGTCACCCACCCGCCGGCAATCGTCGCCGCCAGCGCCGTCATCACAAAGGCCGCGGTCAGCTGCCAGCGCGCCAGCTGCATCAACGGCACCCGCCCGTTGAGCTCGTTGATGAACATCGAGCTGAGCGCGATGCAGGTGGCCGAACCAATGGCGAAGGCTTCCGAGACGAACATGGAGATTTCCTTGAGGGGCAACGCAGCTTTCAGGAAAGTCTCGCGGGAAATCAAGATGCTATGAAGCGCGAATAGCACCAATCTCTGCCGGTGACTTGGCGCTCCGATAGCATCCGGGATCGGCTGTCGTTTTCCGCTCGGATGTCTCTCATGGTGCAAACCCCATATCTTCCCGCCGAAGCTTCCGCTAATGTCCGCGTCACCACACGTCCCTTCACGGAGCCAGCCTTGACCCATACGCCGCAGTCCCCGGTGAACCTTTGACGACCGATCACGAAGCGACATTCCTGGCCTCGCTCGGCTGGTCCGAATTCTTTTCCGATCAGTTGACGGATGACGATCATGGTCTCATCCCGCGTCGCATCGCCGAAGTTCACCGCAGCCGCCTGAGCGTCACCTCGCTGGATGGCCTGATCCGGCTCAAGATCTCGCATCAGCTGAATACGTCCGAATTCGCCGTCGGCGACTGGGTCATGGTCGATCCCGAGGACGACAGCCTGGTGCGCCGGCTGGAGCGCCGCACGCTGCTGCAGCGTCGCGTCGAAGGACGCCAGGGCCAGCAGCTCGGCGCCGCCAATGTCGACACGCTTCTGATCGTCACCTCCTGCAACGCCGATTTCAACGTCGCCCGCCTCGAGCGCTACATGGCGCTCGCCAATCAGGCCGAGACGACCCCCGTCATCGTGCTGACCAAGGCCGACCTCGCCACTGATGTCGCGGAATACGAAGCGCAGGCGAAAGCCCTGCAGCGCGATCTCGCGGTGGTCGTGCTCAACGCAAAGAGCGACGGCGCGGCTTCGGCGCTTGGTCCATGGAGCGGCTTCGGCCAGACGCTGGCGCTGATCGGCTCCTCCGGTGTCGGCAAGTCGACGCTGGTCAATGCGCTGGCGGGGCTGAGCGGCGAAGGCTCGCAGGCAACCGGCGGCATCCGTGAACGCGACGCCAAGGGCCGCCACACCACGACCGCCCGCTCGCTGCACGCTATGGCCGGCGGCGGCTGGGTCATCGACACGCCGGGCATGCGCACGCTCCACGTCAGCGATGTGCAGGAGGGGATCGAGCAGGTCTTCTCCGAGATCACCGAGCTTGCCGAACACTGCCGCTTCCGCGATTGCACCCACGACCACGAACCCGGCTGCGCCGTCCAGGCCGCCGTCAAATCCGGCACGCTGGCGCCCGAGCGTCTCGCCCGCTGGCGGGTGCTGCGCGAGGAAAACGACAAGAACACCCCGAAGATGACCGGGCCGAAGGGCAACAAGGTGCTGCAGAAGCGGCGGTGAGGGGCGAGGCGGTTTGCAGAGGGCTAGTTAGACAATGATCAACGGGCTGATGATCGACGTGGACGGTGTCTTGGTTTGCGGTCGCCCGTCAGACGGGAAACCGTGGGCGTCGTCCATCGAAAGTGACCTCGGCTTCTCAGTTGAGGACTTGCAGCGGGAATTCTTTGCACCGCATTGGAATGACATTGTCATTGGTCGGTGCAACCTGATCGATCACCTGAAGCCTGCATTGGCCAGGATAGCGCCTCATGTCTCCTATGATGAATTCACGGCGTATTGGTTCGAGAATGATGCGAGACTGAATGTCGGCCTTCTGGCAGAGCTTGAAGAGCAACGCAGCGCTGGGAAGAAAGTCTATCTGGCGACGAACCAAGAGCATGCTCGCGCGGCCTACTTGATGGGCGAGCTTGGTTTGGGAAACCATTGCGATGGCATTTTCTACTCGGCGGCTATGGGATGCCGAAAACCGGCAAGAGAGTTCTTTGCGAAAGCTGGCGTCCTCGCAAAGCTGGCGCCAAGCCAGCTGCTTCTGGTCGATGATACGCTTGCAAATGTCAACGCTGCCAGCGCGTCCGGCTGGAATGCCGCTCACTGGTCTGAGGGAAGCTCGCTGTCGGACGCCTTGTCGAAATTTGAGGCTGCTTAACTACAACGGGTCGCAAGCGGCCCGCTACACCGCGCCAGCCAGCTCTGTCACAGAATTGTGACCCCACTGTCACGTTTCAATCCACCACAGCCCCGTTTGTGACAGCACTTACACAAAACTGACATTGGAGCTTCATGGACCGGGCCTAATGCACTCCCTCATATCGCGTTTGGGCTATGAGGAAGAGCATGATGTTCGAGCTGAAGAATGTCACCCGTCAATTCGGCAAGAAGATCGCCGTCGATAGTGTGACGCTTGACATCCCTCAGGGCCAGATGGTCGGCATTATCGGCCGTTCCGGCGCCGGCAAGTCCACGCTTCTGCGCATGATCAACCGCCTGCAGGAGCCGAGCTCCGGCTCGATCCATTTCAACGGCACCGAGGTGTCGGGCCTGCGCGGCAAGTCGCTGCGCAACTGGCAGCGCGATTGCGCCATGATCTTCCAGCAGTTCAATCTCGTGCCGCGCCTCGACGTGATGACCAATGTCATCCTTGGCCGTCTCAACCATCGCTCCACCGTGCTCAGCCTGCTCGGTGTCTTCACCCGCGAAGAGCGCGTGCAGGCGATCGCGGCGCTTGAGCGCCTCGGCATCGAGCAGACGGCGCTGCAGATGGCCGGCACGCTCTCGGGCGGCCAGCAGCAGCGCGTGGCGATTGCCCGTGCGCTCATGCAGGCGCCGAAGATGCTGCTTGCCGACGAGCCGATCGCCTCGCTCGACCCGCTGAACGCCAAGATCGTCATGGACGCGCTGCGCGATATCAACGAGCGCGAAGGCATCACCGTCATCACCAACCTGCACACGCTCGACACCGCGCGCAGCTATTGCGAGCGCATCGTCGGCATGGCCGGCGGCCGCGTCGTCTTCGACGGCAAGCCGTCCGAACTGACGGCCGATGCCGTCAACGAGATCTACGGCACCGACAAGAACGGCGCCGGCATCGACGAGACCATGACGTCCACCAGCCTGGATAACATCAAGGGCAAGCAGCAGGACGCCGTATCCCGCGTGATGGCCGCCTCCGCCGTCATGCGCTGACAAGTTTCCGGCCGGGGGAAAAAGCCGGAAAAGCACAGCTCCCCAGTAACTCAAAGTCACTGACAAACGTCACCAAAGGAGACTACCATGTCTGCGTTCCGCAAGATCCTGATGGCAACGATCGCCATCGCCACCGTTGCAGGCCAGGCCTACGCTCAGGACGTCAAGGTCCTGCGTATCGGCCTCGACGGCGGTGAAAACGAAGCCGACCAGGTTCGCCGCACCGAGTGCGTCAAGCCGGGCCTCGTTGCCGCTACCGGCGTTTCGGAAGTCCAGATCTTCCCGTCGCCGAACTATAACGGCGTCATCCAGGGCCTGCTGGGCGGCACCATCGACCTCGCTGTCATGGGCGCTTCCTCCTACGCCTCGATCTACCTCAAGGATCCGAACGCCGTTACGCCGGTTCTGACCACCAAGCAGGAAGACGGCTCGACCGGCTACTACTCGATCATGGTTGCCCGCAAGGATTCGGGCATCAAGACGCTCGCCGACGCCAAGGGCAAGAAGCTCGGCTTCGCCGATCCGGACTCGACCTCGGGCTACCTCGTCCCGAACGTCTCGCTGCCGAAGGATGTCGGCATGCCGGTCAAGCAGTATTTCTCCGAAACCGGCTTCGGCGGCGGCCATGAGAACCTCGTTCTCGGCGTTCTCGACAAGAAGTTCGACGTCGGCACCACCTTCGGCTCCGCCACCGGCGATTGGGCCCAGGGCTACACCTCTGGCAACCTGCACATCATGGTCACCAAGGGCCTGCTCGACATGGACGATATCGTTCAGGTCTGGAAGTCCCCGCTGATCCCGAACGGCCCGCTGATGGTTTCCAACAAGCTGCCGTCCGACATCCAGAAGAAGGTTACCGCCTACTTCGCCGAACTGCCGAAGACCGACAAGGGTTGCTTCGACAGCTTCACCGGCGGTGGTTACGTCGATTGGTCGCCGGTCGACCAGTCCTTCTACCAGACGATCATCGACGCTCGTAAGTCGGTTATCGGCGGTTGATCCGAACCTCTGAATAAACTCGCGGCGGCATCATCATGGTGCCGCCGTTCGTTCAACAAGGATGCTCAACATGGCGCACGTGGCCGAAACCGACCACATGGGCGGACTGCAGCAAGGCTCCCGCACAATTCTCGATCATTACCAGCAACAGGTCCGGACACGGCGTATCTATACCGTGATCTCGATTGTTGTGTTCCTGATCGTCCTCGGCGCCTCGCTCGATTTCGCCAACAGCGCCAACTCGGGCAAGTTCTTCGAACGTCTGCCCTATCTCTTCGACTTCATGAAGCACTTCGTGCCGGACAGCCCGCTGGAGATCTTCCGCGCCATGTTCGACCTGCCGTCGCCCTATGCCGATGGCTCGATCAAGTATGATTACGTCAGCGACCGCGTCTACATCACCGACAGCTTCTACATCCCGAATTTCTTCTACCAGCTGGCGATCACCATCAACGTCGCCATCGTCTCGACCATCCTCGGCGCATCCGGCGCCTTCGTGCTCTGCTTCTTCGCCTCGACCAATCTGGTCGGCGCCGGCGCCACCCGCTGGGTCGTGCGCCGTATCATGGAAATCCTGCGCGCCTTCCCGGAGATCGTCATTGCCGGCCTGCTCGCCGCCATCCTGTCGATCGGCCCGATCTCGGCCATCATCGCGGTGTCGATCCACACTATCGGCGCGCTCGGCAAGCTGTTCTTCGAAGTGGTCGAGAATGCCGACATGAAGCCGGACGAGGGCCTGCGCGCATCCGGCGCCAGCTGGCTCGAGCGCGTCCGCTTCGCCATTCTGCCGCAGGTCATGCCGAATTTCGTCTCCTATACGCTGCTGCGTCTCGAGATCAACGTGCGCGCCTCCACCATCATCGGCGCCGTCGGCGGCGGCGGCATCGGCGAGGTCTTCAGCCTGGCGATCGGTCGCGATCACGCCGCCAAGACCTATGCCATCATCATCCTGCTTCTGATCACCGTCGTCTGCGTCGACCAGTTCTCCGCCTGGCTCCGCCGCCGCATGATCGGCAAGCAGTCCTTCGAATTCGGCCGAGGAGCAGCCTGATGTCGTCGCTCACAGTCAACGCCGCCGATCGCCAGCGTCTGCTGGACAATTATCCCGAGGTATTCCACCGCAGCTTCATGCAGCGCTGGGGCCTCGCGCTCATCGCCGGCATCGTCATCATCTACCTCGCGCTCGCATTCAATTTCTTCAAGGTCATCCCGACCTTCGTCAACGGCAATTGGGACCGCGCCTCGATCTATGTCCAGGACTGGTATTCCTGGCGCGCCCAACCGCGTCTGCGCTTTGTCGATGGCAAGGTCGTGCCGCAGTGGACGAGCCGCGGCCAGTATCCGAAGGATGCCGTCATCGCATGGATGCTGCCAACCGCAGCCGGCGGCTACACCGTCACCTACGGCAGCGATGCCGACCGCATGGAAGTGACGCCTGAGCGCGTCGACGTCTATCTCGGCGGCAAGCTCTATCCTGTCGAGATCACCAAGGATCGCGCCATCCTGCCGCCGGGCGCGCCCACCGTCATGAAGCAGGATGACAGCAAGGTCACCGTTTCCTTCGGCTTCGAGGGCCAGGCGGAAATCCGCTCGACGCAGGTCTATGTGCAGCGCCGCTTCCTCGGCTGGGCCAATTTCTTCTTCGACACGCAGTCGCCCTTCTGGGGCAAGAGCCTGGTCGATGTCGCCGGCCTCATGCTGTCGGGTGATCGCATCGATCCCGCGCAGTCGAACGCCTCGCTGGTGCTCGACAATTTCCTCAACAATGCCAGCTGGCAGCATGGCGATATCCTGTCGAAGCTGATGCAGACGCTGGTCATGGCCTTCGTCGGTACGCTCCTCGGCTCGCTCTTCGCCTTCCCGCTGGCCTTCATCGCCGCGCGCAACATCACGCTCAACCGCTCGGCAAACTGGGCGACGAAGCGCCTCTTCGATTTCCTGCGCTCCATCGACATGCTGATCTGGGCGCTGTTCTTCACCCGCGCCTTCGGCCCCGGGCCGATCCCCGGCATCGCCGCCATATTCTTCACCGACACCGGTGCGCTGGGCAAGGTCTATGCCGAGGCGCTGGAGAATGTCGATGACAAGCAGCGCGAGGGCGTGAAGTCGGTGGGCGCATCCCCCGTCGTCGTCCAGCGCTTCGGCGTGGTGCCGCAGGTGCTGCCGATCTTCATCTCGCAGTCGCTCTACTTCTGGGAATCCAACACCCGCTCGGCCACCGTCATCGGCGCCGTCGGCGCAGGTGGTATAGGTCTGAAACTCCTGGAATCCATGAAGACCAATTCCGATTGGGACAAGGTGGCCTACATGGTGCTCCTCATCCTCATCGTCGTCTTCGTCTTCGACAATATCTCCAATGCGCTGCGTTCGCGGGTGATGGGCAAAAAGACCCATTGATGGGTCTTGATCATCATCATTCTGTCACGGAAATCTTTTAGCCGGAAGCAAGCTTGCGGCGGGCGGTCAAATCACGGCAGACTGCCTCCCGCATCCACATAGATTTCCGGGATACTGGCCTTGCGATACGCACTCTATTTCACGCCGCCGAAGGGTGATCCCTTGAACGTGGCGGCAGCCCATTGGCTCGGTCGCGATGCCTTCACCGGCGAAACTTATCCGGCTCCCGATTATCCTGATCTCTCTGCCGCCGAGCAGTTCGAGCTCACCGCCGATCCGCGCCGCTATGCCTTCCACGCCACCATCAAGGCGCCGTTTCATCTCGCCTCCTCGGTCACCGAGAAGGATCTCATCCAGGCCGTCGAGGATTTCGCCGCCGCGACACCGGCTTTCGAGATCCCCGAGCTCGTGCTCGGCCAGCTCGGCCGGTTCTTCGCGCTGGTGCCCGGCTCACTGCATCCGCCGCTTCAGCAATTCGCGGCCTCCGTGGTAAAGTCCTTCGAACCCTTCCGCGCGGCATTGTCCGAAGCCGATATCGCCCGGCGCAATCCGGACAGGCTCAGTGAAAGCCAGAGGGCCAATCTGTTGCGCTGGGGCTATCCTTACGTGATGGATGACTTCGGTTTCCACATGACGCTCTCAGGCCAGGTGCCGGAAGCGCGCGCCGAGGTGATGAAGACCATTCTCGCCGAGCGCTTCGCCGCCTTCACCGGCCGGCCGCTTTTGATTTCGGGCCTTGCCGTTTTCGTCGAAGAGACGCGCGGCGCGCCGTTTACCGCCCATTCCTGGTGGCCGCTTGCCGCCGCCAAACCTTGAAAGATCACAGGTCATGACCAAAGAAACCGTCTTCTCCAACGCCCGCATCGTCCTTGAGGATGAAATCGTCGAAGGATCGGTCCTCGTTCGCGACGGCAAGATCGAGGATATCGCAAGCGGCAGCTCCCGCCTCGGCGAGGATTTCGAAGGTGACTACCTGATCCCCGGCCTGGTCGAACTGCACACCGACCATCTGGAAGGCCACTATTCGCCGCGCCCCGGCCTGCGCTGGAACAAGACGGCGGCGATCCAGGCGCATGACGCCCAGATCGTCACCTCGGGCATCACCACGGTCTTCGATTGCCTGCGCATGGGCGCCGATGAAGATGGCGGCTTCGAGCATGGCGAGATGCGCGACATGGCCGATGCCATCCAGAAAGCCGAGAAAGAGGGTCGCCTGCGCGCCGAGCACCTGATCCACCTGCGCTGCGAAGTCTCCGCCGACAACGTGCTGCAGCACTTCGCCGATTTCGAAAACGATCCCTATGTCCGTCTCGTCTCGCTGATGGACCATGCGCCCGGCCAGCGCCAGTTCCAGACCATGGACCAGTACATCTTCTACTACCAGAAGAAGCGCGGCCTCACCGACGCCGAGTTCGCCAAGTTCGTCGATCGCCGCGTGTCGGAATCCGAGCGCAACTCGACGCCGCACCGCGTGGCGATCTCGAAGGTCTGCGCCGAGCGCGGCATCACGGTCGCCAGCCACGACGACGCCACGCTCGCCCATGTCGACGAGGCGATCGAAAACGGCGTCCGTCTCGCCGAATTCCCGACCAGCTTCGACGCCGCCAAGGCCTCGCATGAAAACGGCATGAGCGTTCTCATGGGCGCGCCCAATATCGTGCGCGGCAAGTCGCACTCCGGCAACATCGCCGCCCGCGATCTCGCCGAGCGCGGCGTGCTCGACGTTCTCTCCTCCGATTACGTGCCGCTCAGCCTGCTCTACGCACCCTTCCTGATTGCCGATGAAGTCGAGAGCATCTCGCTGCCGAAGGCGATCGCCATGGTCACGTCGACACCGGCCCGCACGGTGAGCCTCAACGATCGCGGCCGCATCGCAACCGGGCTCCGCGCCGATCTCGTTCGCGTCTTCCGCGACGAGGGCGTTCCGGTCAGCCGCTCCGTCTGGCGCGAAGGGCGCCGGGTCGCATGACCGCGCACGAAACGCATCCATCGCACGAGCCCCACGTCGTTCCCGGCACCGAGCACGGCATCATGGTGGTCGTGGTCGGCCCCTCCGGCGCCGGCAAGGACACGCTGATGGCGGCAGCCGCCCGGCATTTCAGGCAGCGGCAGGACGTTCATTTCGTCCGCCGCGTCATCACCCGCGATCATGATGCCGGCGGCGAGGATCATCTCGCCGTCTCGCCTCAGGGCTTCGCCTCGATGGAGCAGGCCGGCAGCTTCTCCGTCTGGTGGGAAGCCCACGGCCTGAAATACGGCATCCCCTCGGAAGTCTCGGTGTCGCTGTCAGCCGGAAGCCTCGTCATCGCCAACGGCTCACGCTCGGCGCTGCATCATTTCCACGCCGTCTTCCCCCGCCTGAAGGTGATCAACGTCACCGCCCGCGCAGAGGTGCTGGCAAGCCGGCTGGAGGCCCGCGGCCGCGAGACCCACGAGGACATCATGGCCCGCCTTGCCCGCGGCCCGCTCACCGTGCGCGGCGATTACGACGTCGTCGATCTCGACAATAGTGGGTCCTTGGAACAGGGCGAACGCCGCATGGTCGAGGTCCTCGAGGGCTTCCTTCAAGAGATCGGCTGACGACGATGCGGCCGATCCGGGTTGTCGACTATGATCCGCGTTGGCCCTCGTTCTTCCATGCCGCGCGCGACCAACTCCTGTCGCTCGCGCCCGGCCTCATCCTTGCTGTCGAACACATCGGCAGCACCGCCGTCCCCGGCCTCGCCGCCAAGCCGAAGATCGACCTCGATGCGGTCCTCATCGACGCGGAAGCGCTCGCCACACTCTCGGCCCAACTCGAAGCCTCCGGCTTCCGCGCCCACGGCGACCCGCATGGCGACGGCCGCCTGCCGTTCACCCGCGAGCACGAAGGCTACGGCCTGCGCCTCTACCTCTGCCTTGAGGCCAACCCCGCCCACCACGACCGCCTCCTCTTCCGCGACCACCTCCGCCTCCACCCGGACCGCGCCGCCGAATACCAGGCGCTGAAGCAGCGCCTCGCCGAAGAAGCCGCCGGCGACTGGGACCACTACACCGGCGGCAAGAGCGTCTTCGTGGCCGAGACGCTCCGCCGCGCCGAGGCCGAGATATCAACCTCACGAGGATAATAATCTTGCGCGGTGAAAGAAATCACCGCGATATCAGCCGCTTGAGAATTTCGTCGTCCCCATCCATCCCCGCTGAAACCATACAGCCGATACTGATGTCGTCATTGGACAGGGAGCCGGGTCGCGAACCGGATCTGACACATCAGGGCGCAAGCCCGGCGTCCAGTGATGGTTGTTGAAAGGTGGGTGATCGGGTCGTCAGGATCTCTCATCCATCCGGAAGCGAAAGGCCGAGAGACGCTCCTGTCGGCCTGGATATCCGGAAACCTCGATATGATCGGGCAGGCGATATTGCCTGACAATCCTATTTTATACCGAACGTTGCCTGCCCATTCCCAGTCTGTCATGCCGTCGCGGAGAGGCCTCCGGCGCGGGGTTTTGTGGTGTGTGGTTGGCGCGCTGTCTGTGGCCGTCGCCTTTCATTCAGCTTTTGCCGAGCCATACCCCCCTCTGCCCTGCCGGGCATCTCCCCCACAGGTGGGGAGATTGGCTGGGCGCGGCCGCTCGTTCCACGCTCATTGTTTGGCTCTGAACAAGCCACGAGTCGATCTCCCCCTTGTGGGGGAGATTTCCGGCAGGACAGAGGGGGGTACCCCACGGCACGCCTTCAACGATCGACCGGCAGAAGCCACAAGTTGAACCCGGAATGAGCAGCCCAATCCCAACACACCGCTTCGCGCCAAGTCCCAATCTCACTGTCGAAAATATGATAGAATTCTGCGCTAGAAGGCACCACCGGCACCGCTAGTCTGTGTCCCTCGCCAACAATACCCACGATCTATCGAATGAGAGCGAAATGGGCGTCAGAAACGTTCTGATCGAAGGCGTGTCCGGCACGGGCAAGACCTCGGTTGCGTCAGGCTTGCAGCAGCGCGGCTACCATGTCGTCCATGGTGACCGCGAGCTCGCCTATAAAGGCGATCCGATGACAGGCGAGCCCCTGAACGATGCTGTGCGCAGGCAGAATGCGGCTGATGTCGCCTTCGGTCACAGGCACCATCTCTGGGACATAGACAAGGTGAAAACCCTGGTCGCTGACCAAGGCGATGCGATCTCCTTCTTCTGTGGCGGCTCCCGGAATTTCGATCGTTTCATCCATCTCTTCGACCACGTTTTCGTCCTCGACGTCGATGCGGACACGCTGATGAAAAGACTGGCAACGAGGCCCGACGACGAATTCGGCGCAAGCCCCGCCGAACAGCAACTCGTCCTACGGCTGCACGCGACCAAGGAGGATATCCCCTCCGCCGCCACGGTCATCGACGCCACCGCGCCGCTTGCGTCCGTCATCGACCACATCCTGGCGAGATGCGCAGCATCCGGCTAACGATAGACGATCCGATACCGCGGCCGGCACCCGCCTCGAACATTTCCACGACATCACAAGGCAACCCCCATGACCGACGCAAGACCCCAGCATAACGCCGCCTGCCACTGCGGCACGGTAAAGTTCAAGGTGCTGCTGACGGACGAGTTCAACACCATCCGCCGCTGCACCTGCTCCTATTGCCGCATGCGCGGCGCCATCGCCGCCTCCGCCAATCTCGACGACATCGAGTTCGTCGAGGGCGAGGACAATCTGACGCTCTACCAGTTCCACACCGGCACGGCAAAACACTACTTCTGCAAGACCTGCGGCATCTACACCCACCACCAGCGCCGCTCCAACACCAGCCAGTTCGGCATCAACGTCGCCGTCCTCGAAGGCGTCAGCCCCTTCGATTTCGCCGAAGTAAAGATCATGAACGGCATCGCCCACCCCAACGATTCCGGCGGCACTTCCGAGGTCGTTGGAGTGTTGTGGTTCGAGCCGTTCGAGTGAACGACGGGCGACAGTTGATCTGAAACAATGGGCGTATTACCTTAAGAAAGGCAGGTATTACGAGGACGCAGCATGTCGACCACAGTGACATCGAAAGGGCAGGTAACGATTCCGAAGGCGGTGCGCGATCTGCTTGGCATCACGGCGGGAAGCCAGGTCGATTTTCATCGAGCCGAGGACGGCAGCATTGTGCTGACAAGGGCGGACAGCGAGAAGCCTGTCAGCCGTTTCGAGAAGCTTCGGGGACACGCCGGCGCCGGCCTTGATACCGATGCGATCATGGCGCTCACCCGTGGTGAGGCCCGTGGTGAGGAATGACACTTGTCGACACCAACGTCCTGCTTGATCTGGTGACCAACGACCCGGTCTGGGCCAGCTGGTCGATAGGCCAGCTCGAGGCTGCAAGCCTGGAGGGCCCCTTGCTGATCAACGACGTCATCTACGCCGAACTCGCGGTCCGCTATGAACGCATCGAGGAGCTCGATGCGTTCATAGATTCGGCTGAACTTGTCTGGGCGCCGATGCCGCGCGCCGCACTTTTCCTGGCCGGCAAGGTCTTCACCGACTATCGTCGCGCCGGTGGTTCACGCACCGGCGTTCTTCCGGATTTCATGATCGGCGCGCAGGCGGCGGTTCAGAACCTGCCGATACTGACGCGCGACATCGGCCGCTATCGAACCTATTTCCCTGGTGTCAGGTTGATATCGCCCACGACGTAGACCGTGTCTTTACGAGAGCGGCAATTCTCGATCGTCCACCTACACCAACCCAAGCCGAACCAAGCTCTCGGCGCAGGCCACGATCGCCTCCTCCCTTGAGCGCGGCGCCCAGCCGAGCAGGCGTTCGGCCTTTCTGGCCGTCGCGTTCATGTCGTAGTTGAGGAGCGGCACCACCGCCTTCAGCTGCGCATTCGTCTCGCCGGTGATGCGCACCTGCTCGTCGGGCCAGACATCGGTCGAGACCTTCGCCGCCGCCGCACCCAGCCTTTGCCGCAGCAGTTCCGCGACCTCGACCATCCATAGGCTGTCGCCGACGGTGGCTAGGAAGCGCTCGCCGGCAGCCGCGGGGTCGGTCATGCAGCGCAAGTGCAGGTCCGCCACATCGCGCACGTCGACGCAGCAGGAATTGACGTTCACGCAGCCCGGCTGCCCTTTCATCATGTTGGCGATCAGCCGGATCGAGTGCGAATAGTCGGCGCCGAGAACCGGGCCGTAGACCGCGACCGGATTGACCGCCGAAAGCTCCATGCCCTGGCCCTCGCGGGCGATGAATTCCCAGGCGGCGCGCTCCGACAATGTCTTCGATTTCTGGTAGGGCGCGACATTGCCATCGAGATTGCTCCAGTCCGTCTCGTCGAATGGCCGCCGGTGGTCCGGCCCGTGGCCGACGCCGATGGCGCCGAAGGCAGATGTCAGCACCACGCGCCTGACACCGGTATCGCGCGCCGCCCTGAGCACCCTGAGATTGCCGTTGACGGCGGGTTCGATCCAGTCTTCCTCGCGCGTCTGGTCGCCGGATGGCGTCGGCGAGGCGCCGTGCATCACATAGGTGCAGCCGGAAGTGGCCTCCGCCCAACCCTCGTCATGGTCGAGATCGGCGATCACGAAGGACAGCCGGTCACCGGCATCGACACCGCCGGCCTTCAGATGCGCGCGCACCTCATCCTCCCGCCCGGGTGAACGGATGGTCGTGCGCACGCGATAACCGTCTTGCAGCAGCGCCAGCATGCAATATTGCGCGATGAACCCGGTGCCGCCGGTGACGAGAACGAGCGTGTCTTTGTTGTCAGTCGTCATAATCTTCCTCATGCTTCCGTCGCCGCATCGGATCGCGGCGAACTCGATGACGGAAAGGTAGGCAGCCAGGTCCGTACTGTGAATGCTTGAAAATCCGCATGACTTGCGCGATAGTTCGATAATGCTCGCTGATCCTTTCTCCGATGTCCTGAGCCTGACGAAAGCCGAGGCGATCGTCACCGGCGGCTTTACCGCTGGCGGCCCGTGGTCGATCGCCTTTCCGGGGCGCGACAAGATCAAGTTCTTCGCGGTGGTGAAGGGCGGCTGCTGGGTGACGCTGGAGGGCGAGGCCGAGCCGATCCGTTTCGAGGAAGGCGATGTCGGCCTGCTCGCCAGGAAGCGCAGCTTCGTTCTCTCCAGCGATCCCGCGCTTCAGCCCGTCGACGCCATGAGCATCTTCACGGGCACGGGACGGCGGCTGGTGACGCTGGGAGACGGCAATGATTTCGCCCATATCGGCGGCCATGTCGCGCTCGATCCGCTAAGGGGCGGCCTGCTGTCGGATATCCTGCCCACCTGGATCCACACCCGCGCCGCCTCGCCGCAGGCCGCCATCTTCCGCTGGCTGCTCGACCGGCTGATCGAGGAGCGCGATATCGGCCAGCCGGGTGCCGCCCTTGCCTCCGCGCAGCTGACCCAGCTGCTCTTCATCGAGATCCTGCGCTCGCACCTAAACGCCGCCGACCGCATGCCCGCCGGATGGCTGAAGGCGCTCGCCGAGCCCAGGATCGCGCCTGCGCTGCGCCTCATGCATGGCGAACCCGCGCGCGCCTGGCATCTGGAGGAGCTCGCCAGCGCCTGCGCCATGTCGCGCACCTCGTTCGCCGTGCATTTCAAAGCGGTCTCGGGTATCGCTCCGCTTGCCTATCTCACGGAATGGCGCATGCGCCTTGCCGAACGGGCGCTGCGCGAGGCCCGCATCCCCATCGCCTCCGTCGCCCGCTCGCTCGGCTATACTTCCGAAAGCGCCTTCAGCAACGCCTTCAAGCGGGTGAACGGCAGATCGCCGTCGGCCTATCGGGTGGCGGCGAGCGGGCTGGATGCCGGCGATGAGGTTGAACAGGTATCGCGCGATCCGGCATTTGCCGGCTAGGTATTTGGGTGTTTCGTAGGAGCCGCCACTATTGGGCGCCTCCCGCGCTTTCATGCCCGACAGCGGGCGGGCTCCATCACCCCTGTCTCATCCGCTCTCCGCCGCGCATCGCGACCGCGCCCAAAACCACGGCAGCGATCGCCACGGTCAAGCCGTCGGCGATTGGAAAGGCGAACCAGATGGCCGTTCGGTCGAGGAAAGCGGCAATGACGATGATGGCCACAGGAACAAGCACGAAGGACTTCATCAGCGTCAGCAGCCCGGCCCGCAGAGGTCGGCCGATCGCCTGGAAGTAAAGCGCAAGCACGAGCACTGGCCCCGAAAACACATAGAGCGCCGCCATCGGTTTGAGAATTCTTGCGACCTCCGCGATGACGCCGGCATCGGCGATAAAGGCGGAGGCGATCAGCCGGCCTTGTGTCACAAGCAGCAGTTCGACGACGGCGCCGTAGATGAAGGCGGTTCCTGCTGCAATCCGCAGCACCTGATCGGCGCGATCCCAGCGCCCGGCTCCGACATTGTTGCCGACGATGCTCTGCATGGCGAGCGCTGCGGCCATGGGCGGCAGGAAGGCGAAACCGAGGATGCGCGTGATGATGCCATAGGCCGCGACAGCCTGCGAATGGCCTTCGCCTGAGGCCGGCAGCGCAAGAACCACGCAGGTCGCCGTCAGCGCCATCCCCAGGAAGGTGAGGCTGACGGGAGCGCCGAGTGCCGCGATCTGCCCCCATTGCCCATGCCATGCGTTCCGCCGCAGAACGCCAAGCGGCATCATCTCCCGAGACCGACGCCGACCCTCGACGAGGAGAGCAAGGCCGGCCCCTTGCGCCAATACGGTGCTCAAGGCCGATCCCGCAACGCCCATTTCAAGCGGCACGATCAGGATGTAGTTGAAGAGGATGTTGATCGACGTCACGCCGAGCGACATCAGCGCCATGCTGCCCGCCCGGCCTTCGTTGCGCCAGGCATCCGCATGGATACCCAGCAGGAACTGCAGCGGCGTGCCGAAAAGAGTGATCATCAGGAACACCCACGCCATCCGGGCAACCGGCTCCGCAGCTCCCGCCATACGTGTCGCAAACGTCCAGCCACCGATAAGGAAGAGCAGGATCAGCGTCAGCCCGGTCACGACGGCAAGGCCATGCGCCTGGGCAAAGGTCGCGCCCGCCTCTTCGCGCGCACCGGCGCCGAGTTGTCTCGCGAGCAGGCTGGACATTCCGCTGCCGACAAGCGTCGAAAGCGCGATGGTCACAAGCAGGATGGGAAACGCGATGCTGATTGCCGCTATGGCCTGTTCTCCGACAAAGCGTCCGAGAAAAGCGGCATCGACGATGCCGAGCAGGCCGTTCATCGTCATGATGGCCACCATCGGCAAGGCGGTCGTGGCAAAGATCCGGCCCACGGGCGCGGTCAGGAATCGATTATCGGGTGATTGTCTCGCAGACATCACACACTCCTCACATGAGGCATTTCGATTGAGGAGGGAGCCTGCATTGCCACCAACGAAATGCTTCGAGGGTGAGATGATGTCGACGTCGAGCTTTTACCGTGACTTGCGTCCGCAGGCGGCAGGCACTCGAAACCTGCACCGGATCAATCATTTTGGTGTTGATCTGTCAATTCGAAAACCGGCGGAGTGGCGTTAGGTGGAGATGAGTTTGCAAGAGGAGAGGTGAGGGTTGAGTGCCCTTCGCTTGCCGCTCGGGGCGTCGCTCCCGCTCCACCCCCTCATCGCCTCGCTACGCTCCGGCACTTCTCCCCGGTGGGGGAGAAGGAGCAGGTGGCAGCCGCTCTGCCTCATCGTGGGCGTTGATTTCAAGCCGCCTCGTGAGTGACAATATCGCTCAAGGCGCAGCCGCGAGTCTCTTCTCCCCGACGGGGAGAAGGTGGCGGCAGCCGGATGAGGGGGCGCAGACGCCGGCGTTTCCACGCTAAGTCATCGACGCTACGGGGGGAAGAAAACCATGGAAGACACCGTCGCACTGGTCACCGGCGCAAGTCGCGGCGTCGGCCGCGGTATCGCGC
Organism: Rhizobium sp. 16-449-1b; assembly: GCF_017741935.1. Classification (GTDB taxonomy): domain Bacteria; phylum Pseudomonadota; class Alphaproteobacteria; order Rhizobiales; family Rhizobiaceae; genus Rhizobium. Next base: position 158,852 of record NZ_JAGHMH010000002.1, read on the forward strand.
TTGCGCTGCTCGCCGAGGGTGCCACCGTACACGTCACGGGCCGAACGCGACACGAGGCTGATACGCCAGGCAAACGCCCAGGCTCCCTCGAAAGCCTCGCCAACGAAGCCGCCACGCTCCCCGGCCGCATCGTCATCCACCAATGCGACCATGCCAACGACGCCGACACCCACCGTGTTGCCGAAGCGGTCACAGCCGGCGGCAAGCTGGATATCCTCGTGAACAACGCCTGGCCCGGCTACGAAAACATGGTCGAGAATGGCGATTTCACCTGGCCGCGCGCCTTCTGGGAGCAGCCGGTCTGGCGCTGGGATGCCATGATCGGTACGGCGCTGAGGGTCGCCTTTTTGATGTCGCGCGCGGTGGCGCCGTTGATGGTCGCCAAGCGGCGCGGGCTCATCGTCAACATCTCGTTCTGGGCGTCGCGCTTTTATGATGGCAACGCCATCTACGGCACCTCCAAGGCCGCCGCCGACAAGATGGCGGCCGATTTCGCCCATGACCTGCGCCCGCACGATGTCGCGGCCGTCTCGCTCTATCCCGGTCTGGTCCGCACCGAAGCGGTGATGGAGAACGCTGCCTTCTTCGACCTCTCCAACTCCGAATCCCCTCAGTTCATCGGCCGCGTCATTTCAGGCCTCTGGCGCGATCCGGCGCTGATGTCGAAATCCGGCCAAGCCCTGATCGCAGCCTCACTCGGCCGCGAATACGATATCGCCGACATCGACGGCTACCGGCCCGTTCCGCTGACCGAGGCGGATTTCACAAGGGGCTGAGCCCAAGAGCTAATCCCTGAATCACCGTCATTGTTTGGCGGAGGCCTTTCTACGAGTCGATCTCCCCACTTGTGGGGGAGATGCCGGCAGGCAGAGGGGGGTAAGCCTCGTGACGGGTCCAATCATTCTGAATGTCAGCGGCCACGAGCACCCCCGGCGCCGAAACCTCAATCCCCCTCGCCACGCCCATTGACGATCTCGCGCTTCCCCACATGGTTGGCCGGGCCGACCAGCCCTTCCTTCTCCATGCGCTCGACGAGCGAGGCGGCGCGGTTGTAGCCGATGCCGAGGCGGCGCTGGATGTAGGAGGTCGAGCACTTCTTGTCGCGCAGGACGACCTTCACGGCCTTGTCGTAGAGGTCGTTGCCGTCCTCTGCCGCCATGTCGCCCTTGTCGAACACGGCGCTGTCTTCCTCTTCGCCATCTTCCTCTTCGTCGGCGGTCACCGTGTCGAGATATTCCGGCCGTCCCTGCGTCTTCAGATGTGCCACGACCTTCTCGACCTCGGCGTCGGAGACGAACGGGCCGTGGACGCGCGAGATGCGGCCGCCGCCCTGCATGTGCAGCATGTCGCCCTGGCCGAGCAGCTGTTCGGCGCCCTGTTCGCCAAGGATCGTGCGGCTGTCGATCTTCGACGTCACCTGGAAGGAGATCCGGGTCGGGAAGTTGGCCTTGATCGTGCCGGTGATGACATCGACCGAAGGACGCTGCGTCGCCATGATCAGGTGGATGCCGGCCGCGCGCGCCATCTGCGCCAGACGCTGGATCGCGCCTTCGATCTCCTTGCCGGCCACCATCATCAGGTCGGCCATCTCGTCGACGATCACGACGATGTAAGGCATCGGCGTCAGGTCGAGTTCCTGTTGTTCCTCGATCGGCGCCCCGGTGCTGCGGTCGAAGCCGGTCTGCACCATGATGTGGATCGTCTCGCCCTTTTCCTTGGCCTGCGCCACGCGGCTGTTATAGCCGTCGATATTGCGCACGCCGAGGCGCGACATCTTGCGGTAGCGCTCTTCCATCTCGCGCACCGCCCACTTCAGCGCCATCACGGCCTTCTTCGGGTCGGTCACGACGGGAGTGAGGAGGTGCGGAATGCCGTCATAGATCGACAGTTCCAGCATCTTCGGATCGATCATGATCAGGCGGCACTGTTCCGGCGTCATGCGGTAGAGCAGCGACAGGATCATTGTATTCACGGCAACCGACTTGCCGGAACCGGTGGTGCCGGCAACGAGCAGATGCGGCATCTTCGCAAGCTCGGCGATCACGGGCTCGCCGCCGATCGTCTTGCCGAGCCCGAGCGCCAGCTTGTAGCTGCTCTTCTCGAAATCGGCGCTCTCGATCATCTCGCGGAAATAGACGGTTTCGCGCAGCGCGTTAGGCAGTTCGATGCCGATGACATTGCGGCCGGGCACCACGGCGACGCGCGCCGAAAGGGCCGACATCGAGCGGGCGATATCGTCGGCAAGGCCGATGACGCGCGAGGATTTCACGCCCGGCGCCGGCTCGAATTCATAGAGCGTGACGACGGGGCCTGGGCGCACATGGATGATCTCGCCCTTGATGCCGAAATCTTCGAGAACGCTTTCCAGAAGCCCGGCATTCTGCTCCAGCGCTTCCTGCGACATGATCTCGCCGATGCGTTCCGGCGGCTCCTGCAGCAGCGAGTTGGAGGGGAACTCGTAGCCGGAGGCGTCGACCTTCGACGGAACGAACTTGTGCGCCACAATGCGGGCGGCGGGCGCCAGCGGCGCGATAACAGGCTGCGAGCGAACCGGCATCGGCGCGATCGGCTGTGCGGCTGATGGCTGCGGCTCGATGGCGACGGGCTGCACGACCTGCGGGGCAGGCGCGGGCGCCAGTGCTTCGGCGGCAGCTGCCTGCTGCTTCAGCCTCACCGCAAGCGGCTGGCGGATCGGCGCGCGGCCGGTGGTCGGGGCAGGCGCCACGACAACAGGCGCTGCAACGGAAATGGCAGGCGCAGCTGTTACGACGGGCGTGGTGATCGGGGCTGCGACCGGAGCAGGGGCAACGGCAACCGGCAGCGGCGCTGCATAGGGCGCGGCGACTACGGGCTGCTTGCCCGGGCGCCATTCCATGATGCGGAACTGGCTGATGATCGAATGCGGCTCGGGCACCGTCTGCGGCGCAACGATCTGCACCTGCGGTGCCGCCTCCACTTGCTCGGCCGGCGCCTCGCCATCCTCGAAGGACATCACTTCCCAGAAGGCGAAGTCGGAGATCGAGGAGAGGTTGGACGAGGCGTGGAACTGCGCCTCGTCGGCGGTTTCGGAAACGACGATCGCGTTTTCCTCGACGGCAGCGACATTGGCTTCCTGCTGGTAGACGTCGAAGGGCACGTTAGCCACGACAGGCGCGCGTGGGCCGGCCGGCTGCGACGCATAGGCGTTGCGCAGCGCCTGCTGCTGAACGTGCGGCTGTGGCTGCGTGACGGCAGGCTGCATCGCGGCCTGGCGGGCGACATAGCCTTGGCGTGGCTGCGCGGCGGGCTGCGGCGTCACGACGATCGGCTGAGCCACCGGCGCCATCACCTTTACGGTCACCGGTGCCACCACTTGGGCGGGCTGCGGGGCGGGTGTTGCCACCTGGGCAGGCTCCATCACCCGCTGCTGCACAGGCTCGGCCGGCTGTTTGCGCGGGTTGATCTGGCTCTCCGGCGTGCGGGTAAAGCGGACATTCGGCGCCAGCGAAAAGTGATTCTGCCAGATCGGCGGTACCGGCTTCTCGCCGGCCTGTTCCTGCAGCTGTTCGCCCTGGGTGTCGGCGGAAACCTCGCCGGCATCCGTCAGATTGGTTCTAGGAAAGCGCATACGACAGCCACTCACTCATGATTGGTAACTATTATCCTCTTCCGGCTTAGGAAATGAAGGTTAATAAGTTCCTTCTCGACGCCCTTGCGCGACGGTCGAAGCAAGGCGTAAATCGAGTGTTTTCAGTGGCTTGCTTGATAAAGAAAATTTTAGCGATTTTTCGAAGAGGCGCCCACGCATCGGCCCGAAAATCAAAATCGATTTTCGGAAAGTCCGATGCGTGGATGCAAATTTAGAGCGTTTTTTGTGCGTTCGCGCGAACGCACGGCGCTCTAGTGCGCCTCGTCCCAGTTGGTCGCCGCGCGCGCATCCACCTTCAACGGCACACGCATTTCGAGCGCCGGCATGGTGGCGTTTTCCATCACCGAAACGATAACAGGCATGGCCTTGTCGACGTCCTCATCCTCGACCTCGAAGATCAGTTCGTCGTGCACCTGCAAGAGCATGCGCACCCGCTCGGAAAGCCCGACCTCTGCAAGCGCCGGCTCCATCTTGATCATCGCCCGGCGGATCACGTCGGCGGCCGAACCTTGGATCGGGGCGTTGATCGCCGCGCGCTCGTTGAAGGCGCGAACAGAGGGGTTGGAGGAGCGAATCTCCGGGTAGTTGATTCGCCGGCCGAAGATCGTCTCGACATAGCCCTTGTCGCGCGCCTGCTGCTTGGTGCTGTCCATGTAGTCGCGAATGCCGGGGAAGCGCTCGAAATAGCGCTTGATGTAGTCGCTGGCTTCAGAGCGCTCGATCGAGAGCTGGTTGGCAAGGCCGAAGGCCGAGATGCCGTAGATGATGCCGAAGTTGATCGCCTTGGCGCGACGACGCACCTCCGACGGCATGCCCTCGACCGGAACGCCGAACATCTCGGACGCCGTCATCGCGTGAATGTCGATCCCGTCGGCGAAGGCCTGCGTCAGCTGCGGGATTTCGGCGACATGGGCCAGCACGCGCAGCTCGATCTGGCTGTAGTCGGCCGAAATCAGCTTGTGGCCCGGCGTCGAGATGAAGGCGGTGCGGATCTTGCGGCCTTCGGCGGTGCGAACCGGAATGTTCTGCAGGTTGGGTTCCGACGAGGAAAGCCGCCCCGTCGTCGTCGATGCCAGAGAGTATGACGTATGCACCCGCTTCGTCTGCGGGTGCACATAGCCCGGCAGCGCGTCGGTATAGGTGGATTTGAGCTTGGTCAGCTGCCGCCAGTCGACGATCTTGCGCGGCAGTTCCAGCCCCGCCGCCGCCAGATCTTCCAGCACGCTGGCCGAGGTCGACCACTGACCGGTCTTGGTCTTCGAGCCGCCGGCGAGGCCCATCTTGCCGAACAGGATGTCGCCCAGCTGCTTCGGCGAGCCGATGTTGAAGCGCTCGCCGGCCAGCTGGTAGATCTCGTCCTCCAGCCGCGCAGCACCCTGCGCCAGCTCGCCCGAGAGCCGCGACAGGATCTGCCGGTCGACGGTAATCCCGCGCTCTTCCATATGCGCGAGAACGGGCACCAGCGGCCGCTCCAGCCGCTCGTAGACGGAGGTCAGCTTCTCGGCCGCCAGCCGCGGCTTCAGCACCATCCAGAGCCTGAGCGTCACGTCGGCATCCTCGGCCGCGTAATGCGTGGCGCGGTCGATATCGACGAGGTCGAAGGAGATGTTCGACTTGCCGCTGCCGGCCACGTCCTTGTAGGCGATCGGCTTGTGGTTGAGGAATTTCTCCGACAGCGGATCCATGCCATGCGCGCCGGTGCCGGCATCGAGCACGTAGGAGATCAGCATCGTGTCGTCGAAGTTCTTCGTCTCGACGCCGTAACGCTTCATCAGCAAGTAGTCGTATTTCAGGTTCTGCGCCACCTTGAGCACCGATTGGTCCTCGAGCAGCGCCTTCAGCCGCGGCAGCGCGTCGCGCATCGCGATCTGGTTCTCGGCCATGCCGCCGCCGAGCAGATCGCCGACGCCCGTCTTGTGGCCGAGCGGCACATAGGCGGCGCGGATGTTGACGCCGATAGGGCTCTTCGCGTTATCGGCAATCGCCATCGAGAAGCCGACGAGCTCTGCCTGCATGGCGTCGAGCGAGGTCGTCTCGGTGTCGAAGCCGATCACGCCGGTCTCGCGCGCATCCGCGATCCATTTGTCGAGCGTCGCGACATCGCGGATCGTCACATAGCGCGAATGGTCGAAGGGCAGGTTGGCGAAAGCATCGGCCCGCGACTTGGCGAAATCGGATGGCGTGAAGCTGCCCTCCGGCGCGGCAGAGCCGTTGACTTTAGTGGGAACAGCCACCGCGTCGCCGACGACCTCAGGCGTCCCGCCGGCAACCGGCGCCGGCTCGGCTACGTCGAGATCAGGGCCGTGTGCATTGGCGCCCCACTCGACCGGCACGTCGACCGCATCGATGGCACCAGCATCGCATTCGCAGGCCTCGGCCACGCGCCGCGTCAGGCTGGTGAACTGCATGGCCTTCAGGAAGCCGATCAGCTTCGGCCCGTCCTGCGCCTCGAGAATGAGGTCGGCGACGGCAAGCTCCAGCGGCACGTCCGTCCTGAGCTTCACCAGTTCACGCGACAGCCGCGCCTTGTCGGCGTTCTCGATGATCGTCTGCCGGCGCTTCTCCTGCTTGATCTCGGTGGCGCGCTCAAGCAGCGTGTCGAGGTCGCCATATTCGGCAAGCAGCGTCGCCGCCGTCTTCGGGCCGATGCCGGGAATGCCAGGCACGTTGTCGACGGAATCGCCGGTCATCGCCTGCAGGTCGATCATCTTTTCCGGCGGCACGCCCCATTTCTCGATCACATCAGGGATGCCGATCTGCTTGTCCTTCATGCTGTCGTACATGTGGACGTTATCGGTGACGAGCTGCATCAGGTCCTTGTCGGAGGAGACGATCGTCACGTCGGCGCCGAGCGCTTCGGCCTGGCGGGCATAGGTGGCGATGATGTCGTCGGCCTCGAAACCCTCGGTCTCGATGCAGGGCAGATTGAACGCCCGCGTCGCCTGGCGGATCAGCCCGAACTGCGGGATCAGCTCTTCGGGCGGCGCCGAGCGGTTGGCCTTGTAGGCGTCATAGAGATCCTTGCGGAAGGTCTTCGACGAATAGTCGAAGATGACGGCCAGATGCGTCGGCGTCACGCCCACCGACGTGTCGCGCGCCTCGGTCAGGAGCTTCCACAGCATGTTGCAGAAACCCGAGACGGCGCCGACAGGCAGCCCATCGGATTTGCGCGTCAGCGGCGGCAGGGCATGGAAGGCTCGAAAGATGAATCCGGAGCCGTCGACAAGAAAGAGATGATCGCCTTTTTTCATGGCAGCATGGATAGCGCGACCGCCCTGCAAGGTCCATATAAAGTTAGGGTGTTGGCGCGTTGCGCACATGCCCGGGAAGCGCCGGAAAACGCGCGGAAACGGCCATAACCCCTCAATAGCTGCGGCTTGTTTCAGGCGTTTTTCGCCCATACATTAGGCGGAGGCCAAAGGGAGTCCGCAGTGTCTGGAGAACCCGAATCGCAGCGTTATTTTTTCAATCAGCTCTCGATGCTGATCGACGGCATGAAGGGTTTGAACAATCAGATCGGTCGGCAGGTCGAGGCGGTGGGTCGGTACGACAAGGAGTTCGCGAAGATCAGGATAGAGATCGGCGGAATGAAGTCCGAGCTCGGGCAAATCAAAATAGACCTGAACCAGTTTCGTGCCCGCGTTGATCTTCAGATGGAAGCGATCTTGCGTCGATTGGATCTGCAGGACAGCGTCATGCATGACAGTGTCGATCATATTCGGGAACTGCGTTCCGACAGTCTGCGCCAGTACAACGAAGTCATCAACGCCGTGCAGGACAGTTATCAAAACCGGATGTCCGTCAACGACATCGAGGAGCGCCTCGCCGAACTCGAACGCCTTATCGGCCCACGCCTGCCACCTGCGGCGTGAGTCTAGCGCAAGTCGCTCACCGGACTGTTACCAAAATGTAATAGTCAATTCTTTTCTTTCCCTTGAAAAGCCACATTCGGAACTACAAATAAATATCACCGACGCGACATTGATCACGTCGAGGGTCTGATTGCCGGCTCGTCCCCCGCCGCATTGGACTTGGACAAAGGCCTCATCCCCTCTCCGGGCCTTTGTCCCCTATTTGAAGCCGCCATAGCCTTACCTCCAGGCTATGGCGGCTTTGTTTTTCTGCACTATCTCCAGCTGTATGAATATGAATGTCTGTCTTTCAAAGCATCGCATACGATTTGTTGCATTGCTCGTGGCTGGGTTTTGCGCCTAACTGAAAAAATGGGAACGGAACGAATGGACTCGGGAGCCTATCTCGCCAGCCAGCTGGCCAAGGGCTTTGCCCGCTCGCTGCAGCAGCGCGCGGCAAGGTTGGGTTTTTCGCCGGGTCAGTTTCCGATTCTGCTGGAACTTTGGGCCGAAGACGGGCTGACGCAGAAGCAGTTGCTCGCCCGCGTCGATATCGAGCAGGCGACCATGGCCAACACGCTCTCGCGCATGGAGCGCGATGGCCTGATCGAGCGCCGCCCGCACCCGTCAGACAAGCGCGCCCAGCTGGTGTTCCTAACCGACCGCGCGAAAACGATGGAAAACGATGCGGTTCTCGCTGCCCGCGAGGCCGATCTCGCATTGTTCGATGGCTTCAAGACATTCGAGCGCGAACTGACGCTGGAATACATCCGTCGTCTGCTGGAGAACGCCAAGAAGCTCTGAGATTTGGGTGTGGTCCCGGCGCGAGTAGCACTTGGGATGGGTGCCGGCGCCTTACTCGGCGGCGGCGAGGTAGATCTGATTCTGCGAGGATGCGGCCAGAGCCTGCACGCGCGCTTCGGTCTTGGCGATCAGCTGATAGAACTCGTCCTGCGCCTCGACATCGAGCTGAATGACGGCGTTCACCTCATCCGGCGTGTCGCAGACGCAGGCGATGGCCGATATCGGGCAGATGCCGCCGGGATAACGCTTGCCGCTGCCGGTGTAGGCGCGGCGGCCCCAGCGCTCGGAATAGACGGTCTCTTCGCGATCGATATGAAGGATCGTGCCCTTGCAAGCGGTCACGATGCCGGCCTTGCCATAGGCAAACCAGTGGTAGTTCAATTTCCGCAAGATATACTTGCCGGTGATGTCTTCCCCGGCCAATTCGGCGGGATCTTCAATCATACGGATCATGACGTCTTCCTTAACGTGCACGTAATATCCGATATCTATGTTTCAGCTTCAAGACGAAAAGGTCAGCTTTTGGAGCCACTTAGTCACAAGTTGTTTCGAATTCTTACGAATTTCGCCGCTTTTTCGCCCTTTGAGCGCCATCGGCTCAGCCCCGGAACGCAACTTCCAGGTTTTGCCGGTCCTGCGCGACCACCCGGCAATGCGTCTCGAAACCTTCGCCCTTGATCATCAATACGAACTCGGTCGGAATGCCGGTGGAGCTCGAAACCGAGAGTGCGGCGCTGTCGGCGCCGAGCGAGCGGATGGTGCAGTCGATCGTCGAGCGGCGGTCGTTGAAGAGGATCGAGCCGGCCTTCAGCACCCGCCGGCGCGCGCCGCTCGGCTGATCCGAGCTGATCGATTGCCAGCAGAGGCAGCGGTTGCGACCGCTGCGCTTGGCCTCGTACATGGCGGCATCCGCCTGGGCCAGCAGCGTGTCGATCTCCTTGCAGACGATCGAGAGCGCCGAAATCCCGAAGCTCGCCGTGACGTCAAGCGAGCCGAACTCGCCGACGATCGGCTCGGCCGAAATCGCCGCCCGCAGCCTCTCGGCCACAACAAGCGCGCCCTCGCGGTCGACATTGGGCAGGATGATCGCGAATTCCTCGCCACCAAGGCGGCCAAAGAGGTCGCCGCTTCGAAGCACCGAGCGGCAGATCGAAGACACCGCCTTCAACACCTCGTCGCCAGCCGCGTGGCCATGCGTGTCGTTCACGGTCTTGAAGTGGTCGATATCAAGCACGATGCAGGCGAGGCTTTTCTGGCTGCGCAGCGCAGCCCCGATCAGCTGGTCGGTCTCTTCCTTGAAGGCGCGGCGCGTCAGGCCCTCGGTCAGGCTGTCGGTCGCCGCCGATTGCATCAGTTCGATGCGGTCCATGGCTACGCCGGCAATCTCTTCAAGAACCGTGAGATCCTTGCGCCCGAAGGAGCGCGCCGTGCGGTCGATGGCGCAGACGGTGCCGACCGTGTGGCCGCTCTTGGTGCGCAGCGGAACGCCGGCATAAAAGCGGATATGATTTTCACCCGTTACTGCGGGGTGGGCGGCAAAGCGCGGGTCGCGCGTCGCGTCGGGCACGATCACGGCTGTATCGAGGTCCACCACAAAGCGGCAGAAGGAATCCTCGCGCGGCACTTCGCTGTTCGAGAGACCGGAGCAGGCCTTGTACCACTGGCGGTGCGCGTCGATCAGCGAGACAAGGCCGATGTCGACGGTGAACACTTCCTTGATCAGCCGAACGATCCGCTCGAAGCCTTCATCGCGCGGCGAATCGAGCAGGTCGAGCTGCTCCAGCGCCGCCAGGCGCTCGAGTTCCCGCTGTTTCACATCTGCGGAAGACGTACCGAATGCGCGCGCAACAGCCATTGCAAACGTGCTCCCCACCTAAGTCCGTGTATGAGATGCCTCGCACAAAATCATGAACAAATGAATATTATGCATCCCCGGTTCTCATGGGTGAAGGTCGCGGGCAGGGGTGTCAAGGTTTCGGATAGGGGCTCCCATCCTTGTGAACGAACCGGCCATCGGCGTTTGCGCTCATCATGTCGATGTCTGAGCAGGTGGTGAGATCGGCCATGTCCCGCGAGCCGATCTCCAGATAGATCGCCACCGCATCGGACCGATTGATCAGGTGATGGCCGTTGCCGGTGTTCTTCGGAAACGCCGCGCAATCCCCGGCGCGAAGCGGCATCTCGCCTTCATCCTCGACCAGCACCACCTCGCCCGAGAGCACATAGACGAACTCGTCCTCATGCGAATGCCAGTGCCGCTGGCTCGACCAGTTTCCCGGCGGCAGGTGCATGAGGTTGATGCCGAAATCGGAAAGCCCGCCGGCGTCACCCAGCCGCTGGCGGATCCGCTCGGCGCAGGCCGCCGCGTGTGGCTCCGGATAAGGCGAGCCCTTGACGCGGGCTACGGTTGCGACGTCGATCTTCGGCATGGGACTATCCTCCGCAACGTGTGTTCGGCGGGTGGTTGGCGGGCCGCCCGCTCAACCGCCCTTTGGCTTTTTCGTGGCCTTCGTCATGTTGAGCGCGATTGCCGCCCGCACGAGTTCCGTAAGCGCTGGCGCGTCGATCGTGTCTCCCTCGTGGAAGTCGATGGCGCGCCGGGCATTGCCCTCCAGGCTGGCGTTGAACAGACCGGATGGATCGTCGAGCGATGCGCCCTTGGCGAAGGTCAGCTTCACGGCGGTCTTGTAGGTCTCCCCGGTGCAGATGATGCCGGAACGCTCCCAAACCGGAACGCCGCGCCACTTCCACGTCTCGATCACCTCTGGATCGGCGTCCCGGATGATGCGCCGGGCATTCGCCAGCATCGCGCCGCGCCAGTCCGTCAGCTCCGCGATCCGCTGGTCGATCAGCTTTGATGCATCGGCTTCCTCGCCCGCGGCACCCTTGGTCTTCTCCGCCATTCCACCCTCCCCGTCGATAAGCTTATGCGAATACTGCGCAATCTAGGAGATTCGCGGCCGAGGGGAAGAGGGTTTCCTTTGTCTCCGCCTCCATCGTCGTGCTACCAATCCTGCGGGATTCTAGGAGGTTCATTCATGACGCAGGTGCCTGCCGCCAATTGGGCGGAAAGCTTTCACTATGGTTTCAAGGACTGCCATTACCCGTCCTCGCTCGAGGAGATAAGCGCGATCGTGGCGCGGTCGGCGGCGGTAAAGACGCTCGGCTCGCGCCACTCGTTCAACGCCATCGTCGATGGCAGTTCCGCCATGTCGCTCGAGCGGATGCCGATCAATCCTGTCGTCGAGGGTAGCGGCAACCAGGTCTCGGTCGCCGGCCACTGCACTTACGGCGAGCTCGCGCTCTTCCTGCAGCGCCACCAGCTCGCCATCCACAATCTCGCCTCCCTTCCGCACATCTCGATCGCCGGCGCGATCGCCACCGCGACGCATGGCTCGGGCGATGGCAACGGCAATCTGGCCACGGCGGTCTCCGGCCTCGAATTCGTCGCCGGCGATGGCAGCCTTGTGAAGGTGAAGCGCGGCGACGCCGATTTCGAAGGCATGGTCGTGCATCTGGGCGCGCTCGGCGTCGTCACCCGCGTGACGCTCGATGTCCAGCCGGAGTTCCAGGTTGCCCAGCACGTCTATGAGGGACTGAGCTGGGATGCGCTCTTGTCCAATCTCGATGCCATCATGGCGGCGGCCTATAGCGTCAGCGTCTTCACCCAATGGGGCGAGAAGGCCGGCGCGGTCTGGCTGAAGGAAACGGAAAAGAGCGGCAATCATCCGGATGCCCTGCACGGCGCGGTCAATGCCGACATCAAGCGCCATCCGATCATCGGCCTCGACGCCGAAAACGCCACCGAGCAGCTAGGCGCCTTCGGCCGCTGGTCGGACCGGCTGCCGCATTTCAAGATGGGTTTTACCCCAAGCAGCGGCGCCGAGATCCAGTCCGAATATCATGTGCCCCGCAAGCACGGCGCCGCCGCCGTCGAGGCGCTCTTGTCGATCCGCCCGAGATTCGCGCATCTCGTCCAATCAGGCGAACTCCGCACCGTCGCCGCCGACAGCCTGTGGCTCAGCCCGCAGTTTAATCGCGATACGCTGTCGATCCACTTCACCTGGGTTCGCGACCAGGCGGCGGTCGATGCCGCCGCCGCCGAGATCGAGCAGGCCTTGGCGCCGTTCTCACCTCTGCCGCACTGGGGCAAGGTCTTCACCCGCCAGCATATCGGCAGGAACTACGCGAAGCTTCCCGACTTCGCCCGCCTTCGCGAACGCATGGACCCGGAACGCAAGTTCTCCAATCCGTGGCTGGAAGAGGTTGTCTTCGGCACGACGAACTAAGCGCGATTGTGCGGCATCTTGCCGGCGTTGGCGCTCGCCGCCGCGCCGGTATATGCTGTTGCGATCAAGCAGCTCCGCTGGTCCTGGGGGGTGTTCTACAGATCGTGCGTTTCCGCTCGATAGCCCCTCTCGATCCGCTCGATCAATAAGGGAAGGCTGATGATGCCCCGAACGGGATATCTTTTTTCGTTATCGCTCAGCCCACGGGTCAACATCACTTCCGTTTCTCCGTCCCACAGCCACCAGGGTCCCCTGTTTCCCGCTCTATCCCGCGTATTCGCGCGAAAAGTAGGGAAAGGCGAATTTGCATCGGTGACTTCGCTGTTGCCGACTATCGTCAGCAGGCCTTCGCCCACCGCTTTCTGGATAGGAAAGAAAGCGGAGAACAAGACATGGGTGGCAACCATCTCTGCCAGATTGTCGGGTTTGGAATTGTAGACGCTGTCAAAGACACGAAGCAGGTGGCCATATCTCGGATGTCTGTGGGTGACCTGTGCGTAGGAGATCCCTTTGGAGGTGGCAATCTGGGCGACATCACCAACTTTTATGCGCTTGGCCATACCGAAATACCTTTGAATATCTTGCTGTCTCAATCGTGCGTCGCTCTTTTGCAAGCCCGCTCGCAATCGATGTGAATTTTGTGCAATCCATAGTAATTTAGCAGAGCTTGCTCCAACCGTTCTCGCTTCTCTCCGCGCCACGTTACCTCGGGTCTGACTTGCCTCGGGCGGCGAGTTGCTTCAGCATTGTTCACCCGAACGAAGGCAGCGGTATCAGCGTTGCCGCGATGACAAAGGGGCATGTGTGCCCCCAATAGCTGAATGGAGTAGAGATTGGCGGTCGCCTTCACCAAGGAAGAGAGCTTCGAGACGGCATCGGAAACGCTGATTCCCGATCGGCCGATCTCGCAACATCCGAACCTCGTCACCGAGGCCGGGTTGAAGGCGCTCGAGCTCAATCTTAGCCAAGCGCGCGAGGCCTATGAGGCGACCTTGGGGATCGACGACATCAACGAGCGCCGCCGCCAGGGTGCCGCGCCGTTGCGTGATGCCCGCTACTTCGCGGCCCGTCTCGGCACCGCCCAGCTCATGCCCGCTCCCGCCTCCAGCAACAGCGTTGCCTTCGGCAGCCTCGTCACTTTCGAGCGCGAGGACGGGCGCGTGCAGACCTATCGCATCGTCGGCGAGGACGAGGCCGATCCTAAGGCCGGGTCGATCTCTTACGTCTCGCCGGTGGCGCGCGTGCTGATCGGCAAAGCCGTCGGTGACGTGGTCGATGCCGGTGGCCAGGAGCTTGAAATCATCGCGATCGCTTGAGCGGGGCTTTCACCGCGATCGACAGCCGCCCGCTATCCGCAAGCCTGTCGGCCCGCTCGTTTCCCTCCGTGCCGGCATGGCCCTTGCACCATGAAACGGTGATCGCCGTTGAGCGCGAGAGTGCCGCGTCGATCGCCCTCCACACATCGGCATCGGCGATGCCACGGCTTCTGAGCCGGCTATTGGCGGTGATCTTCTTGAAGCCGTTGTTGCGCCAGATCGGCCGCCACTCGTTGCAGCCCTTCACAGCGTAGACCGAATCCGACCAGATCGTCACCACCACCGCCTCCGCCGCATGGGCGTTGACCCACCGCGCGGCCTCCAGGACGGCGGTCGCCTCCATCGCATTGTTGGCGGTCTCATCAGCGCCGCCGTAACCGGATGCGATCTCGAGGCCGTCGCGGTAGACAGCGAAGCCCCAGCCGCCATTGCCGGAGCCGGGCTCGCAGCAGCCATCGGTGAAGATCTCAAGCTTGTCGTGAGCACAGATGGCGCGTGGGGCGTCGGGATTATCGGTCATGTCGTCGGCGGAACGTCTGGCAAATCGGCGGGAAGGCGCAGCCTATCCGAAACGCCCGCGTCTGTCTTCCGGCCCTGTCTTCCGCCCCAGATAATGCCCGCCTACTTCGACGTCGAAACCACCTGCGGATAGAGCAACACCGTCTTCTGCTGCTTCTCATGCGCCGAAAGATAGCTCTCGCGCGCCGCCATCTTCACGCTCGGCTCGATATCCGGTTTGCCGAGAAGCAGCCCCTGCATCTGCTCGCAGCCCTCGTTGGTCACGATCTGGCGCTGCAGTTCGGTCTCCACGCCCTCCGTCACCACCTGTATCCCGAGGCTGTGGCCGAGCCCGATGATGGCCCGCACGATCGATCGGGCGGCGGCGTCGTGTTCGAGAATGCCGGTAAAGCTGCGGTCGACCTTGATCTTGTCGAAGGGCAGCGCCCTGAGGTTGGAGAGTGAGGAGAAGCCGGTGCCGAAGTCGTCCATGACGATGCGAACGCCGAGACCGTGCAGCCGCATCAGCGTCGAGATCGTCGCCACGCGGTCGCGGATGAAGGCGGCCTCGGTGATTTCGAGCTCCAGCCGCTGCGGCGCAAGTCCGGTCTCGTGCAGAATGGCGGCCACGCGATCGTAGAGATTGGGCAGCATGAACTGCACCGGCGAGACGTTGACGGCGATCGTCAGCGGCTGCGGCCAGCGCGCCGCCTCGGTGCAGGCCTGGCGCAGCACCCATTCGCCGAGCTGCACGATGATGCCGCTCTCCTCGGCTATTCTGATGAAGACGTCTGGCTCGGAGCTTCCATGCCCCGGCCGGTTCCAGCGCATCAGCGCCTCGTAGCCGCTGATGTTGCCGGTGCGGCTGTCGAGGATCGGCTGGTAGTTGACGAAAAGCTGGTTGCGGGTGATCGCGTGGCGCAGCTCGTTTTCGATCTCGCGCCGCGCCTTGACGGCCGCATCCATTTCCGCGTCGAAGAAGCAGGCCTTGCCGCGCCCGGCATGCTTGGCGCGGTAGAGCGCGGTATCGGCATTGATGCAGAGAAGCTCGCCGGTATCGCCATCGGCGGGATAGACCGCGATGCCGATGCTGACGCCGACGGCGGTCGGATCGCGGGCGACGTCCATTTCGGCGGCGACGCCCGCAAGGATCGCGTCGGCAAGGCCGCGCGCGCCATCGGGCTGTGGCTTGCCGCTCTGGATGATGGCGAACTCGTCGCCGCCAAGCCGCGCGATGGTGGCGCTGTCGTCGGCCACGCGTTGCAGGATCGAGGAGACCTTGCACAGAAGCCGGTCGCCCTCGGCATGGCCGAACAGGTCGTTGACGGCCTTGAAGCGATCGAGATCGAGATAGAAGACCGCCACCTGCCCACGCTTGCGCTGCGCCACCTGGAGTGCTTGCCGCAGGCGCGTGTCGAAGAGAGAGCGGTTCGGAAGCCCGGTCAGCACGTCATGCTGGGCCAGATGCTCGATCATCTGCTCGGCGCGCTTGCGCTCCGTGAGGTCGCGCACGGCCAGGATATCGCAGCTGCGGCCGCGATAGATCATCCGCCGGAGCATGAGTTCGACCGGCAGTTCCGTCTCGCCGTGGGTGGTCAGAAGCGTCTCGTGGTGAACGCCGGATTGCAGTCCGCCCGGAGGCAGCAGCAGGAAGTCCGGTTTCTGGCCGCGCAATTCGTTGAGCTGCCAGCCGGACATCTCGAGAAAGCGCTCGTTGGCGTCGAGGATCATTCCCTCGTAAAGCACCAGCAGCCCCTCCATCGTGGCGTTCGCCAGGCCCTTGAGGTCGGTGAGGTGGCTGGCGAGGAAGACCATACCGAGCGATGCCAGAATAAGCGCCGTCGAGACCGCCATGACGATGGCCGCCAGCGCCTTCGGCTCGACGATGGCAGCCGTCACCTGCCGCCCCGGCTCGGGCAGCAGCGTGATGTAGCTCATCGACACGAAATGCGCGGCGGCGATCGCCAGCACCATTGCGGTTGCGGAAAGCAGCACGCGCTTGGAGCCGGATAGCGAACGGAAGATCAGGAAGGCAACGCCGGCAAGTGCCGCGCTGATGACGAGCGCCGAGAGTGTCGCCGTCGCGTTGAAGAGAATGTTGAACTGGCCCTCGACCGCCTGCATGCCCGTGAGGTGCATGGCGGTGATCCCGAGCGCCATCAGCGCGCCGCCCTGCGCGAATGCGAAGCGGCTGGTGCCCTCGGTGGCGACAAGCAGCGCCAGATAGGATACGCCGATGGCAATCACAACCGAGAGTGTGGTGAGCCCCAGCCCGTAGGCGATCGAATAGCCGCCGTCATAGGCGAGCATGGAAATGAAGTGGGTGGCCCAGATGCCGACGCCGATGGCGAAGGCGGACGCCATGATCCAGTTGCGCTGCTGGGCGCGATCGCACTGCTGCGCGCGGAAAAGCAGCAGCATGGCGGTGAGGTTTCCGATGAAACAGACGACGACGGCGGCAATGATCAAGCGCCAGTCATGATTGTCACGAATACAGGCGATCACGGTAAACATCAGCCACCTCCAGCACCAATCTCTGGAGGTTATCAAGCGTCGTCTTAAATAACTATGAATTGCAAATTACAACTTTTCCATGCTCTGAACGAATGTTCTCGCAGAGTCTGGCGTGTGCCCGCATTTCGTTTTTCACCTCGAAAGCTGGCATGCTTTGGTCTATCGTCCGGCAAAAATTCAAGAAGGAGTCGGAAATGCCTGACCTGATGCCGGTTCTCGCGCGCGCGGACCAGAATTTGCCCTCGAGCCTCGACAAGCTGTTCGAGCTGCTGCGGATCAAGTCGATCTCGACCGATCCCGCTTACAAGGATGATTGCCACAAGGCAGCGGAGTGGCTGGTGGCCTATCTCCGCGACATCGGTTTCGACGCCTCGGTGCGCACCACGCCCGGCCATCCCATGGTCGTCGCCCATCACGATGGCGCGTCGCCGTCGGCTCCGCATGTGCTCTTCTACGGCCATTATGACGTGCAGCCGGTCGATCCGATCGATCTCTGGGACAACGACCCCTTCGAGCCTTCCGTGCAGGAATCGGGCGGCCGCAAGATCCTGACCGGCCGCGGCACTGCCGATGACAAGGGCCAGCTGATGACCTTCGTCGAAGCCTGCCGCGCCTATAAGGAAATCAACGGCGCGCTGCCCGTGCGCGTCACGATCCTGTTCGAGGGTGAGGAAGAATCCGGCTCACCATCGCTGAAGCCATTCCTCGAGGCCAATGCCGCCGAGCTGAAGGCCGACTATGCGCTGGTCTGCGATACCAGCATGTGGGACCGCGACACGCCGGCGATCGCAGCCGCACTTCGCGGCCTTGTGGGCGAAGAAGTGGTCGTCACCGCAGCCGACCGCGATCTGCATTCGGGCCTCTTCGGCGGTGCCGCTGCCAACCCGATCCACATCCTGACGAAGATCCTCGCCGGCCTGCACGACGACACCGGCCGCATCACGCTGGATGGCTTCTATAACGGCGTCGAGGAAACCCCTGCGAATATCAAGGCTTCCTGGGAAACGCTCGGCCTCACCACCGAGGGCTTCCTCGGCGAAGTCGGCCTGTCGGTTCCGTCAGGCGAGAAGGGCCGCTCGGTGCTTGAGCTCACCTGGGCCCGCCCGACCGCCGAAGTCAACGGCATCTGGGGCGGCTATACCGGCGAAGGCTTCAAGACCGTGATCGCCGCCAAGGCGTCGGCCAAGGTCTCCTTCCGCCTCGTCGGCACGCAGGACCCTGCCGCCATCCGCGACAGCTTCCGCGCCTATGTGCGCTCGCAACTCCCCGCCGATTGCTCGGTCGAGTTCCACCCGCATGGCGGCTCGCCGGCCATCCACCTGTCCTATGATTCGCCTGTTCTGACCAAGGCGAAGACGGCGCTCTCCGACGAATGGCCGAAGCCCGCCGTCGTCATCGGCATGGGCGGCTCGATCCCGATCGTCGGCGATTTCCAGAAGATGCTTGGCATGGAATCGCTGCTGGTCGGCTTCGGCCTCAGCGACGACCGCATCCATTCTCCCAACGAGAAGTACGAGCTGACGTCCTATCACAAGGGCATCCGCTCCTGGATCCGCATCATGGAAGCGCTGGCGGCGTAATCGGCGTCGATGAAATGAAAAAGGCGCACCGATTTTTAAGGATCGGGGCGCCAGAGGAACAAAAAGGCCGGGTTGAAACCGGCCTTTCGTCATTCGCTTCGCATCAGTGCCAGTACATCCGTGGTCAAAGTGAAAGCGAATATTGCAGTCAGACTGCCCGCGAAAGGTTAACGGAGCGTTAACGATAATCTCGCGACTGTCATGTCGATCAACCGGCGCTCCATGGTGCGGCTTGGCGATCGACGACTGCATCCGATGACCAGGATATCGTGATTGCGCGGCCGCTTTTCAAGGCCTTCGCGCTCGAACCGTTCAAGCTGCGTTCATCAGCGGATGCTATAAGTCATTGAAAGAAAAGTTGAATCACTCTCGCCAAACTTTGGCCGGGAAGCTGTTCACTGTTGTCTTGATAAGGCGATAAGCCCGAAAGTTTTCTGAAGGGGCGGCGTTTCGGCCGCTCTATCTAGGGAGTGCAAGCGTGAAGACCACATTGATGAAGATCACCGCCGTCGCAGCCTTGTTGCTGGCCCCGGTGGCGGCCGAGGCCGCCGAAGGGTTCGCGACCGCCAACGTCAACATGCGCGCCGGCCCGAGCACGCAGTATCCTGCCGTAACAGTCATTCCCGCCGGCGAATCCGTTGAAATCCACGGCTGCCTTGCCGATGTGCCCTGGTGCGATGTCGAGTTCTACAACGGCCGCGGCTGGGTCGCCGGCCGCTATGTGCAGGCGCTCTATCAGCAGCGCCGCGTCTATGTCGATCCGCAATATTATCGCCCGCTCGGCATCCCGACGGTGGTCTTCAGCGTCGGCAATTACTGGGATCGCTACTACCGCGACCGGTCCTTCTACGGTCAGCGCGACCGCTGGCGCCGCAACCCGGTCTATGACCGCCCGGCAGCCGTCCGCCCGCCGCCCGGCCCAGGCTTCGACAATCCGGGCCGTCCGCGCCCAGGCTATGACGACAACCGCCCGGGCTACGACAACAATCGCCCGCGTCCCGGCTTCGACAATGGCCAGCCCAATTTCGATCGCGGCCCCGGTCGCGGTCCCGATTATGGCCGTGGCCCCGATCCGCGCCAGGACAATGGCAACCGTCCCGGCCGCCCGCCGCAGTTTGACGATCAGTCCGGTCGCGCCGGCATGCCCGGCCAACCCGGTCAACCGGGTCAGCCCGGAAGGCGTGGCGAGGGTGGCCGAGGCGGCCAGGGAGGACAGGCCGGCCAGCCGGGTCAGCCCGGCCAACCCGGACAGCCAGGCTTCGATCGCGGCCCGGATCGTCGCGACCACGACCGCCGCCGTCCGCCGGTCTGCCAGCCGGGCGACCCCAACTGCGGCCAGAACCAGCAGTAATCAAGCACCTGAAATAAAGAAGAAGGGCGGCCGCAGGGTCGCCCTTTTCCGTTCTTCTGTTCGATATCGCGAAGCGCCCGCTTATCCTTGGCTTGTGCCTGTGACCGGTATGGGGGAGGGCGCTTCGGTCGCGGCCTCACGCCGCCCGCGTCAGCCGCTGCCGATCAAGATACCCGCGCCCAGCACCAGCCCACCGCCGACGACGACCTGGAAGGCGGCGCGCAGGAAGGGGGTTTCCATGAAGCGGTTCTGGATGAAGGCGATGGCCCAGAGTTCGAAGATGGCGATGATGACCGCCAGCGTGGTGGCCGTCCAGAAATCGGAGATCAGATAGGGCAGCGTGTGGCCGAGGCCGCCGAGCGCCGTCATGATGCCGCAGGAGAGGCCGCGCTTGATGGGGGAGCCGCGGCCGGAGATCTTGCCGTCGTCGTGAGCGGCTTCGGTGAAGCCCATGGAGATGCCGGCGCCGACGGAGGCCGAGAGGCCGACGAGGAAGGTCTGCCAGGTATCCTGCGTGGCGAAGGCCGCGGCGAAGATCGGCGCGAGCGTCGAGACGGAGCCATCCATCAGGCCGGCGAGGCCGGGCTGCACATAGGTCAGCACGAACTGGCGGCGGTTCTTCTGGTCCTCTTCCGCACGCACGTCCTCGGGCGTGTGCTTGTCGCCAAGCATGCGGGTGATGTCCTCATGCCCCTGCTCGGCAAGTGCCAGATCGCCGAGCAACTGGCGTGTCGAGGCATCGCTGACGCGGCCGGCGGCCTCGATGTAGAAGCGGTAGGCCTGGTTCTCCATGGCCTCGGCTTCCTGGCGGATCTTGTCGAGTGACAGGTTGGCGCGCAGCCAGTCCGGCTTGCGCTCGTAGAAGCCCTCGACATGCTCGCGGCGGATCAGCGTGATGCGCTCGCCGAAGCGCTCACGGTAGAGCGTGATCAGCGAATTGCGGTGGGTGTTTTCGACCTCCGCCATCTCTTCGAAAACCTTGGCCGAAGCCGGATAATCATTGCGCAGGCGGTCGGCATAGGCGAAATAGATGCGCGCGTCGTCCTCCTCGGAGCCGATGGCGAGCGCCAGGATCTCCTGCTCGGACAGGCTGTCGAAAGAACGCTTGGGTGATCTGAAAATACGTTTGAGCATGCTGGCCTCTTTTAGAATAATTCTAAAATAGGCCTCGGACATGCGGCGGTCAAGCCCGCGGCGCGGCCGCTTGCGGGCGATGTGCATGTTTCGCCGAGCGGCCATGTCTAGCGAAAGCGAAAAACAGCTCCCTGCAGTAACCGTAAGCACACCCGTAAACTAGTTTTATGTATTTTATGCACGTCCAGGTATATTTCATCTTCTTTATTTACGAAAATAGCCTAAAAATCAGCCAAAAAGCTGGTTGAAATTTGCAACTCTCGGGTTGAGATATTTAAAAACCTCGGCATAGTGTTCAGATAAATTTAATGAAATGAACGGGAACTATCAAAGTGCCAGATCCGGTGGATATTATTGTCGGCCAGAATGTCAGGACGTTGCGCGCCAAGCGACGCATCTCCCAGCTGGAACTTGGAGAGGCGCTCGGGCTGACGTTTCAGCAGATCCAGAAATACGAGAAGGGCACCAACCGCGTTTCGGCGAGCAAGCTGCACCAGATCGCGGTTTTTCTCGGCGTCGATATTTCGGCGCTGTTCGAGGGTGCGGATACGACGTCGCGGCCGGGCCTCAGCGCCGAGGCCTACGAGCTTGCCGTGACCTACGACAAGCTCCGCTCAACGGCCGGCAAGGAAGCCGTCATGACCATCGTGACACTGATGTCGGGTGAAGACGTCTACGCCTGAGATTTCAGCGTGACGTGACCGCGCGAGCGGTTAGAGCCTTTCCTGGTTAGCTTGAAGCATTCTGCCGGAGCAGGTTTTCGTCAGGGCAAAGGCGATTGGCGAAGGGCATACCCCAGGTACGGTCGAGCCGATCGCCTTTGATCCTGGCGGAAAGATGCCCGGCCCTTCGGGTTGCCTGAAACGGGCCGCCTGATCGTCCGGCCGGCTTGGCCGTATGCGTTGGCTACGACGCGCGCCGGCCGGGCGACCATCCGACTCCGTTTGAGGCAACAGAATGCTTCAATCTAACCAGGAAAGGCTCTAGTGAAAATCGCAGTCGTGCAGAGCGACCAGCAGCTGATCCTGCGTCTGATGACCGGCATGATAGAGATCGATCGCGATATTGGCGATCGACAGGCCCTGCTGGCTCAGGAGCTTGATATTGCGCTCCGCGCACCAGGTGTACAGCGCGCCCGCGAGTACATCGACATCATCAGCATGCAAGGACAAAGCGGCTACCGTCATGGAAGTTGCTCTCGGTGTGTGAGTGTGTGTATTCCCCTTCGAGCATATTGAATATATTCGCGATCGCTGCAAAGCGGCTTTCATTGCTTGCGTTAACGCGAATATTGCGGCGGCCACACCCTGTTTCAGAATGAGGCGTCCACGCGGCTGCACTCTACCTGCACGTTATTCCGACGCGACCCGGAACCCGTCCTGATGGAAGGTGCAGGCGGCGATGGCGTCGAGCATCGCCTGGAAACGCGGGTGGCCGCGCACCGCATCGAGGTCGGAATCGTTGCTGAACCAGAGGATCTGGTAGCAGGATGATTGCGGCAAGAGCGCCTCGAGGATGTCGAGCGCCTGGTCGCATTCGCCGATCAGCGCGTGGACACAGGCGACGTTGTATTGCGCGACGATATCATCGGGATCGAGCAGCTGGGCGCGCTTGACCCATTCGCGCGCCTCGTCGAAGCGGCCCATATGGGCGAGCGCCAGCGCGCCGCGATGCGCAGGGCCGGCGTTTTCGGGATGCAATTCCAGCGCCTGCTCGGCGCGCTCCAGCCCGACGCTCGCCCAGTGCTCGCTCTCGCGCGACAGTCCCAGCGAGCGGCAGGCGCTCGTCAGATGGATCGGCGAGAGATAATCGTCCGGCCGGATTTCGCTGGCGCGGGTGAAGAAGGTGATGGCGCCCTCGAACTTGCCCTGCATGAACAGGAAGCGGCCGTAGTGGAAATTCGCCTCGTAGAGATCGGGCTCTAGCGCCAGCGCCTTTTCGAACTCCACCAGCGCCTCGCCGTCGCGGCCATCCTGATGCAGCGCCAGCCCGCGCGAGGCGTGCGCCTCGGCGAGATTGGGGTCGAGCGCCAGCGCCTTGGCGGTGAGCTCGAGAATGCCCTTCAGCGTGTATTCGCCGGCGTGCCAGTCGCGCAGCGTCGATTCGCAATCGGCGATGCCGGCATAGGCCTGGGCGTAATTCGGATCGAGCGCCACCGCGGTCGCAAACATGCGCCGGGCCATCAGCAGATAGTGGCGGGTCCAGGAGTGCGAGAATTGCCGGCCGCGCAGGTAATAGGTGTAGGCCTCGACGTTCGTCGTCGGCGCGGCGGCGATCGCTTCCTGCTCCTCCGGCAGCAGCTTGATCTTCAGCTGGTCTACGATCGCATGGGTGATCTCGTCCTGCACGGCGAAGATATCGGTCAGATCACGGTCAAAGCGGTCGGCCCAGAGATGGGCGCCGTTGCGCGCGTCGATCAGCTGGCCGGTGATGCGCACCCGCTGGCCGGCCTTGCGCACGCTGCCCTGCAGCACGAAGTGGACGCCGAGCTCGGCTGCCGCCTGCTTCACCTGCACCGACTTTCCCTTGTAGGTGAAGGCGGTGTTGCGGGCGACGACGTAGAGATTGGAGATCTTCGAGAGATCGGTGATGATGTCCTCGGTGATGCCGTCGGAGAAATATTCCTGCTCGGGATCGCCGCTCATGTTGGAGAAGGGCAGCACCGCCACCAGCGGCTTCTGCTTCTCCTTGGCGGCCGCAAGGGCCGCCGCGTTGACCTTCAGCGGCAGCGCGCGCTTCGCCGAGATGGCGTAGACCTGCACCGGCTGCTCGATGTTCTTCAGCGTGAAGAGGCCGAGATCCTGGAAGGACAGATCGAGCCGGCTGCCGACGTGATCGCGGGCGGACGCCGAGATCGCCACGCCGCCGGGCGCGCAGATCGCCTCGAGCCTGGCCGCGACATTGACGCCATCGCCGAAGATGTCGTTGTCCTCGACGATGACGTCGCCGAGGTGGATGCCCATGCGGAACTCGATGCGTCGCTCTTCAGGGAGCGCCGTGTTGCGCGCCGCCATCGCCTGCTGCACGTCGTTGGCGCAGGAGACCGCGTTGACGATGCTGGAGAACTCCACGAGCATGCCGTCGCCGGTGTGCTTGACCACACGGCCGCGGGCATTGGCGATCCTGGGATCGATGACCTCGCCGCGGCAGAGTTTGACCGCATCCAAGGTCCCCCGCTCATCGGCACCCATCATTCGGCTGTAGCCGACAATATCCACTGCGAGAATAGCTGCGAGACGGCGTTCCAAATCAACCTCGGGACAGGCTACCAAAGGGAATGCAAGTCTAGAACCTTTTCGAGGCCCAATACAGAATGAATGTAACATATCTAATAAAGGGACTGACAATAGAATTGTCGAGTCTCTTCGTCCGCAAAAGATATGTTTATCCCTATGCAAAAATAGAAAAGCCCGGCTGCGAACAACCGGGCCCCTGAATTTTTACTGAAACTCTTCGATCAGCCTTCGAAGAATTCCTTCATGCGGGCGAAGAAGCCCGTCGATTCCGGATTGTTCTCCTTCGACGACAGCTCCTCGAACTCCTGCAGCAGCTCGCGCTGGCGCTTGGAGAGCTTCTGCGGGGTCTCGATCTGGATCTGGATGTAGAGATCGCCGGTCTGGCTGGAGCGCAGCACCGGCATGCCCTTGCCCTTCAGGCGGAACTGCTTGCCGGCCTGGGTACCCTCGGGAACCGTGACGCGCGACTTGGTGCCGTCGAGCGTGGCCACATCGAAGGTGCCGCCAAGGGCCGCCGTCGTCATCGAGATCGGGATGGCGCAGTAGAGATCGGCTCCATCGCGCTGGTAGAACTCGTGCGGCTTGACCGACAGGAAGATATAGAGATCGCCCGCCGGGCCGCCACGCATGCCGGCCTCGCCCTCGCCCTGCAGGCGGATGCGGGTGCCGTCCTCGATACCAGCCGGGATGTTGACCGAGAGCGAACGCTCTTCCGTGACGCGGCCCTGGCCGTGACACTTGGTGCAGGGATCAGGAATGATCTGGCCGCGGCCATGGCAGGTCGGGCAGGTGCGCTCGACGGAGAAGAAGCCCTGCGCGGCGCGCACGCGGCCGGAGCCCTGGCAGGTGCCGCAGGTCTTCGGCTGGGTGCCAGGCTTGGCGCCGGAGCCGGAACAGACGTCGCAGGTGATCGAGGTCGGAACCCGGATCTGCGCCGTCTTGCCGGAGAAGGATTCCTCCAGCGAAATTTCCATGTTGTAGCGAAGATCGGCGCCGCGTTCGCGACCGCCGGACGAGCGCTGCCTTGCACGGCCGCCGCCCATCATCTCACCGAAAATATCCTCGAAGATATCGGAGAAGCCGCCGCCGGCGAAACCGCCACCGCCGCCGCCCATGCCGCCATGTTCGAAGGCCGCGTGACCGTAGCGGTCATAGGCCGCGCGCTTCTGCGGGTCCTTCAGCGTCTCGTAGGCTTCGTTGATTTCCTTGAACTTCTGCTCGGCGGTATGATCATCGGGATTCTTGTCCG
Organism: Rhizobium sp. 16-449-1b; assembly: GCF_017741935.1. Classification (GTDB taxonomy): domain Bacteria; phylum Pseudomonadota; class Alphaproteobacteria; order Rhizobiales; family Rhizobiaceae; genus Rhizobium. Next base: position 184,302 of record NZ_JAGHMH010000002.1, read on the forward strand.
GATGGTATTTCATCGCCAGCTTGCGGAAAGCGCTCTTCAGCTCTTTTTCGTCAGCCGTCTTGGCGACACCCAGCGTTTCGTAAAAATCGGCTTTTGCCATTAAGGATCAGACCCCGGAAATGGATTTCCGGCTGCCATGGTGAGCAGCCGGAATGTCAGTTTCAAACGTGACCGTTGCGAGACGCTTACGCGGACTTCTTGCGATCGTCGTCCTTGACTTCTTCGTAGTCGGCATCGACGACATTGTCATCGCCGGCTTCGGCGGAAGCGTCTTCCGCGCCACCTTCAGCCTGCTGCGCTTCGTAGATCGCCTGACCGAGCTTCATGGACACTTCCATGAGGGTCTGGGTCTTCGCCTTGATGTCCTCGGCGTCCGGCTCGGTTGCCTCGACGGAGGTCTTCAGAGCGGCAATCGCGTCGGAGATCGCGGTGCGATCGGCTTCGGTGACCTTGTCGCCGTAATCCTTCAGCGACTTCTCGCTGGAGTGGATCAGGCTTTCGGCCTGGTTCTTGGCTTCAACGCCTTCGCGACGCTTCTTGTCGGCTTCAGCATTGGCTTCGGCGTCCTTGACCATCTTTTCGATGTCGGCGTCGGAGAGACCACCAGAGGCCTGGATGCGGATCTGCTGTTCCTTGCCGGTGCCCTTGTCCTTGGCCGAAACCTGCACGATGCCGTTGGCGTCGATATCGAAGGTGACTTCGATCTGCGGAACGCCACGCGGTGCCGGCGGCAGGCCAACGAGGTCGAACTGGCCGAGCAGCTTGTTGTCCTGGGCCATTTCGCGCTCGCCCTGCGAAACGCGGATGGTGACGGCGGACTGGTTGTCGTCGGCGGTCGAGAAGGTCTGCGACTTCTTCGTCGGGATCGTGGTGTTACGCTCGATCAGACGGGTGAAGACGCCACCCAGCGTTTCGATGCCGAGAGACAGCGGGGTTACGTCGAGAAGCAGAACGTCCTTGACGTCGCCCTGGAGAACGCCGGCCTGGATGGCGGCGCCGAGAGCGACGACTTCATCCGGGTTGACGCCCTTGTGCGGCTCCTTGCCGAACAGCTGCTTGACGACTTCCTGCACCTTCGGCATGCGGCTCATGCCACCGACCAGAACGACTTCATCGATCTCGGCTGGCGTTACGCCGGCATCCTTGAGGGCTGCCTTGCACGGCGCGATGGTGCGCTGGACGAGATCGTCGACCAGGCTTTCGAGCTTGGCGCGGGTCAGCTTCAGCGTCAGGTGCTTCGGACCGGTTGCATCGGCCGTGATGAACGGCAGGTTGATTTCGGTCTGCTGCGACGAAGACAGTTCGATCTTGGCCTTTTCGGCAGCTTCCTTAAGGCGCTGCAGAGCAAGCTTGTCGCCCTTCAGATCGATGCCGTTGTCCTTCTTGAACTCGGCAACGAGGTATTCGACGAGACGCATGTCGAAGTCTTCACCGCCGAGGAAGGTATCGCCGTTGGTGGACTTCACTTCGAAGACGCCGTCGCCGATTTCGAGGATCGAGATATCGAAGGTACCGCCACCCAAGTCGTAAACGGCGATCGTCTTGCCGTCCTTCTTGTCGAGACCGTAGGCCAGCGCTGCCGCCGTCGGCTCGTTGATGATGCGCAGAACTTCGAGGCCAGCGATACGGCCGGCATCCTTGGTTGCCTGGCGCTGTGCGTCGTTGAAGTATGCGGGAACGGTGATGACGGCCTTTTCGACCTTTTCACCGAGGTAGGATTCAGCGGTTTCCTTCATCTTCTGAAGGATCATCGCGGAGATCTGGGCAGGCGAATAGCCGGTGCCGCGGGCCTTGACCCATGCGTCGCCGTTGTCGCCCTTGGTGATCTCGAAGGGAACGAGGCCCTTGTCCTTTTCAACCGTCGGATCGTCGTAGCGGCGGCCGATGAGGCGCTTCACTGCGAACAGCGTATCCGTGGGGTTGGTGACTGCCTGGCGCTTGGCCGGCTGACCGACGAGGCGCTCGCCATCTTCGGAAAATGCAACGATCGAAGGCGTGGTGCGCGCACCTTCGGCGTTCTCGATGACCTTTGCGTCCTTGCCGTCCATGACAGCGACGCAGGAATTTGTCGTTCCGAGGTCGATACCAATTACTTTTGCCATGTCATTTACTCCTTGAAGCAAGCTGTCTGAACCCCGGGAAGGCATTTCGATGACAGCCCCTTACGGGATGGGTCTCTACGTTTGACGCAATCGTGATTGCGGTGATGCGGCGTATATAAGGACGGGTTTTCGCGACTGCAAGGCGGGAAATGTCCTGAAAACCAGCAAAAGAAGCCAACAGCAATTAATTTTCGCCGCGCGCCCGAAGGCACGTTTTTTGTTGCGCGGCAAAGCGTTTACTCACCCATGATCAGGTCGAGAAGCGTGGTGCGGCGCGGCTGGTACGGCTGGTGCTGCGGACCGCCCCCGACATCGCCCGGCGGCAGCGCATTTCCATAGCCGTAACCCTCGTCCTGAGCGACATCGGCGGGCGGTACCGGACCACCATAAACAGGAGGCTGCTGCTGGCCACCGCGGCGCACCGGCGCCTGCGGATACTGGCTCCGCTGGTCGTTACCGCCGCCACCGAAGACGCCCGAAATGATGCTGCCGATGGTGCCCTGCTCCTCGACGGGCGGCTGCATGCTACCGGTCGATCCGGTCATGTTGCCTTGCATATCACTGGGCATATCGTTGGGCATGCCGCCCTGCATGTTCGGATCGTTCGACGCCATCGGCTGGCCGTTATCGATGGGTGCTGCCGGATTGACGAACTGGCCGTTGCCGAAGAGCGGCGCGGGAGAGAGGCCCTTGTGGGCGGCCACCATGAATTCCTGCCAGGCCTTGGCCGGAAGACCACCACCGGTGACCTTCTTCATCGGCTTGCCATCGTCATTGCCGAACCAGACGCCCGTCGTGAGATTGCTGGTAAAACCGACGAAGAGGGCGTCGCGGGAGTTCTGCGTCGTTCCGCTCTTGCCGGCGACCTGCCAGCCTGGGATCTTCGCGGCCTTGCCCGTTCCCTGCTCGACGACGCCGATCATCATCGCGTTCATGTTGGCGGCGACCGCCTCGGAGAGGACGCGCGGCGGGTTGTCATAGGTGTTTTCGTAAAGAACCTTGCTGCCATCGGCCGTCGTCACGCGGCGAATGACATGCGGCGTTGCCTTGTAGCCGCCGTTCATGAAGGCGGCGTAGGCGCCGGTGAGCTCCGTCAGCGACACTTCCGAGGTGCCGAGCGCGATCGAGGCGTTCGACTGCAGCTCGCTCTCGATGCCGAGGCGGTGGGCGAGCTTGATGACCTGATCGGGGCCGTCATACATGACCAGCTGGGCGGCCACCGTGTTCAGCGATTTCGCGAGCGCTGTCGCGAGCGTCACCTCGCCATTGTACTTCTTCTCGTAGTTCTCCGGCGTCCAGTCGCCGATGCGGATAGGCGCGTCGTTGAAAACGGAGAATGGCGTCAGCCCCTTTTCGAGCGCCGCCGCATAGACGAAGGGCTTGAAGGAGGAGCCCGGCTGGCGCTTGGCCTTGACCGCGCGGTTGAACTGGCTGTCGGCATAATCGCGACCGCCGACAAGCGCACGGATCGCGCCGGTGCCGTCGATCGAGACGAGCGCTGCCTGCGAGGCATCGAGCTTGGCGCCGTCCTTGCCGAGCACGTCGTTGAGCGACTGTTCGGCGCGCTTTTCCAGCGTCTTGTCGATGGTGGTGTCGACGACGATGTCTTCCTTGACGTCGCCGATCAGCGCCGGAAGCTCGTCCATGACCATGTCGGCCACATAATGGCCGGCGCCGTCCCAATAGCGCTTGGCCTTGGCGGGTGTCTGCGACATCGCGGTCTTGACCTCGTCGTCGGAGATCATGCCCTGGTCGCGCATCGCCTGCAGCACCACCTGGGCGCGGTCGTTTGCGGCCTGCGGATCGCGCGCCGGCGACAGGCGCGACGGCGCCTTGACGAGACCGGCGAGCAGTGCCGCTTCGCCGAGGTTCACATCGCGCGCCGACTTGTTGAAATAGCGCCGCGAGGCGGCTTCCACACCATAGGCGTTGGAGCCGAAGAAGACGCGGTTGAGATACATCGCAAGGATCTGGTCCTTGGTATATTTCTGCTCGAGCCAGAAGGAGAGCAGCACTTCCTGGACTTTACGCTCTAAAGTGCGGTCGGGCGAGAGGAAGAGGTTCTTGGCGAGCTGCTGCGTCAGCGTCGAGCCGCCCTGCACCATGTGGCCCGAGGTCAGGTTGGTGACGAAGGCGCGGGCGAGGCCCATGGGATCGACGCCGAAATGCGAATAGAAGCGCCGGTCCTCGATGGCGACGATCGCTTCCGGGATATACGGCGACATGTCTTCCAGCGCCAAGGCTTCGCCGCCGGTGGCGCCGCGATTGGCGATCACGCTGCCATCGACGGAGGTGATCTTGACGTTGGGGGGACGAGCGGGAATTTCCCAGCTGCTGGCGCTCGGCATGCGCGAGCCGTAATAGACGACCAGGCCGGTGACCCCGATGCCGGCCCATATGCCGAGCACGATGCACCAATAGACCATGCGGCGGATGAGGCCGAAGAAGCCGAGCCCCTCGCGCTCCGGCCGCCGGCGTCTACCGCCATTACCACCACCACCGCCATTGCGGCGGCGCGTCGGCTCGCGGTAGCGCGGCTCGTCGTCGTAATCATCCTCGTAGCGGGCGGAATCGGGTTCGCGCCTTGCGGGCGGTTCGCGGCGTGGAGCGGACTTTTGCGCCGTACGCTTGACGGGGCGTCCGCCGCCGGCGACGCGGTCATCGGCGCCGAGCGCGAAATCATCGCCATCGTCGCGGCGCTCGCGCCCGCTGAAGGATGGTTCGATTCTATCGCCTGATCTGCCCCTGCCTGCCATATACGCCCGCTGAACCTCGCTTCAATCGCAAACCGAGGTTTGCCCCAACCCGCAATCCACCGGCTTCAAGCTCGATGGGTGCGGCGGCCGCATCACGCTGGCCGCATCTTTACCCAGTTGAACTTTAAATGCGGCGATTTAAGGGGGAGTTAAGACCTCGTTAGCCAAAGGCAAACGCTTTTGAACACAGTGTTTTTACCCTGCGTCGCTTGCCGCAATAATGCCTTTGTTGGTTCAGCTCCCGTTCACCAGAACCGCCCTCTAATCCACGTGCAAGGGACTTGCATAAGGAATGAGGTGCAGAGATGCGCAAGACAATTATCGCGATCGCGATCGCACTGACCGGGCTTACTTCCACGGTTGCCGAAGCCATGCCGATGGGCGCCGTTCAGAGCGGCGTAAACAACAATGTCGTCAAGGTCGACTATGCCTGCGGCCGCGGCTTTCACGTCACACCCTGGGGCGATTGCAGGCCGAACTGGCGCCGCCCGCCGCCACCGCGCTACGAACGCCGGTACCAACGCGACTACGGCTGGGGTCACCGCCCGCCGCCGCGTTACGGCTGGCGCTATGAACGCGGCCATCGCCCGCCGCCATGGGCACGCGACGGCTACGGCTATCGCTACTGAGCGACCAAGCGATCGCAACGACCACTCGAAAGGCCCGCCCGTCGCGGGCCTTTTTTCATATACGCGGGCCGTTGGCGAAGGCAGGTGAGCTGCGCTGTTTTGTCATGGCTGTCATTCGTTGCCTTTGTCATAAATCTGACATATGTCGCGGCGATTGCGCCTCTTATTCGCGCATTCAGCGCATCAAGCAGGCAGACAATGACCATCCATTCGGCAACAGCAGACGATTTCAGCCCCAGGGAGATCTGGAGCGTGCATGATTTCGCGCGCCGTCATCGGCTGTCGAAGATGGAGGAGAGCCGCCTCAAGATGCTGCACGGCCCCTACGCCTCGATGCGCGACCTGATGGCATCCGGCAAAAATACAGCTTCCGGCTGGTGACGCGGAACCATTTCCGCTTTCGCCCATTTCTACCCAAGCGAGGCAGCACGCTTCGCGGCAGATCGGCCGTCTCCCCTCAACACGAGCCGATCGAATTCAGGCCCGGCGTCTCTCAGGAGCGTCGGGCTTTTCGTTGGGGAAAATCTGAAATCTACTTCAGCGCGCCGACCAGAACGTCGCGGCCGTTCTCGATGGTGACCCAGCGGCCGGCATTGGCGCTCGACTGGCGCTTGATGAAGGAATAGGGGGTGTCGAACCAGGGCTTCACGGTGGAGGCCAGGTTGTCGAGGACGAAGTCGCCCTTGGTGGTGCGCAGCGTCAGGATCGCGTGACCCTCGCCGTCAGGCTTGCGCACGACGGTCATCAAAAGGTTGGCGGCGGAGAAGCCGCGCTGGATCAGGATGCGGCGCTTCAAAAGCGCATAGTCCTCGCAGTCGCCGGCGGTCGTCGGGTAGGCCCAGACTTCTTCCTTGCCGTAGACTTCCATGTCGGTCATCGGGATGATCGTGGTGTTGACGCTTGAATTGACCGAACGGACGAGGGCCCACTTGGCATCGGTCATTTCCATGGCGGCGACGTTGCGGTTCGCACCGCATTCCTCGCGATGCGACTGGCAAAACTCGTAATGGCCGATCGGCTGCGAGGTGGTGGCGCCGACGACCATCGAAAGAGTGTTGGTCGATGCCGGCGTAGCCGAGGTCGACATTGCAAACATGGCCATCATGGCCACCAGGAAACCCTTGATCCGCACGCCCACTGTCCCTTGCATCGCCCTTGATTTATTAACAAAAAGTTAACGGAGACGGCTGCTTGGAGTCAATCACTACTTCTGAGGAGGGGGTGAGAAGCGGTCAATATGGTTAAAATGCGTTAGGATTTGGCACAAGGCTGGGTACTGCGCGCGCTCACCGCACGCAGCACTTCATCGCCAAGTCATTGAAACGAATTTATATTTTCAGGCTGTGCGGCTGCGGTGTGGCGTCAGGGTGCTAGCGGACCAGCGATTTGACCGCCGAGAGCATGCGCTCGATGTCCTGTGGACGCGACAGGCGGTGGTCGCCATCACGAATAAATGTCAGCACCACGTCGTCGGCGGGGAGGTGCTCGATCAGCGTCATCGCATGCGTGTAGGGAACGTCGGGATCCTTGATGCCCTGCAGGATGTGAACCGGGCATCCGGTCTCGATCATCCCGGTCAGAACCCGGTTGTCGCGGCCGTCCTCGATCAGCGCGCGGGTATAGATATTGGGCTCGGGGCTATATTCCGAATGCTCCTCGAAGAAGCCGCGCTCGGCGAGCGATGTCTTCTCTTTCTCGGTGAGGTTCGGCTCGATCAGCACTTCGGTGAAATCCGGCGCCGGCGCGATCAGCACCATTCCTTCCAGCTTTGGGCCCTCAAGCTTCGGCGCACCGGTTTTCGCAGCAAGCTCCTGCGCCATCCGGAGCGCGATCCAGCCGCCCATCGAGGAGCCCACGACCACGATGCGTTCCGGCTTCAGATGAAGGAGGACGGCCATCGCCTCTTCGAGCCAACGCGAAATCGTGCCGTCGCGGAATTCGCCGCCGGAGATCCCGTGGCCGGAATAATCGAGGCGGATGCAGGCAAGCCCGGTCTCGTCAGCCATCCGGTCGAGCTCGACGGCCTTGCTGCCGCTCATGTCGGACCGGTATCCGGATAGCCAGACCAGCGTCGGGCCTGCTTTGTCGCCGCCGGCCGGGCGTGCGATATAGGCGATCTCTCGCGCCGCCAGCCCCTCGCCGACGGTCAGAAATTGGTGCTGCGGGGCGATATTGGCGTCGGACATGGCGAAACTCCCTTGTTTCGGCCTATAAAACAGATTCTTGACAGGCTGACAGCAGGTGATTTTTCCGCTAAAGCGTGCTAATGACTTCGTTGCAGCGATGGCGAAACACGGTCGTCTTCCTTATATAGAGGCGATCCGCTGCAGCAATCCGAAACAACGCGAGGAGAATACGACCATTCGCAGACCGTTTAAGAACGACGCGCCCGTAAAGGATGGGCCGCGCTCGAACAGGGAAATTCGCATTCCCAAAGTTCAGCTGATCGACGCTGAAGGACAGAATTTGGGCGTCGTGGCGACCGACCAGGCCCTGAGAATGGCTGAAGAAGCCGGACTCGACCTCGTTGAGATTTCCCCCAACGCCGAACCGCCTGTGTGCAAGATCCTCGATCTGGGCAAGCTGAAATACGCCAACCAGAAGAAGGCCGCCGAGGCGCGCAAGAAGCAGAAAATCGTCGAAGTCAAAGAAATCAAGATGCGTCCGAACATCGACACGCATGACTATGACGTGAAGATGAAGGCGATGGGCCGCTTCTTCGAAGAAGGCGACAAGGTCAAGGTGACCCTGAAGTTCCGCGGCCGCGAAATGGCCCACCAGGAACTCGGCATGAAGCTCCTGCAGCAGGTCAAGGCCGACACGCTGGAGTTCGCCAAGGTCGAAGCCGAGCCCAAGCTCGAAGGTCGCCAGATGATGATGGTGCTCGCGCCCAAATAAGGCGCGTCGCCACCGTTCGTATCAAAGCCGTCCGCGAGGGCGGCTTTTGTATTTTGAGCAGGCGAAATGTAGGTGTTTTCAAACGCTTCGACGAATGCAACTGATTGCAATTTTTGGATTATTGATAAGATGTGATTGTTACCTAAGATTGTTCTCCATTTGGGGGCGATCATGGCGAACGATGTCACATCAAGCGACAGTTATGTCGACAAACTCAAGAAGACCATACCTGGCGAAATAACCAGCGTTTACATGTCGCTGAAGCTTTTTGCCGCGCAGGCCTTACTCGGTACTGGGGTGCCGAGCGGCGATGATGTCGCGAGATATCTCAAGATCATGATTCCCTACATGATGGTGATGATCGTCATCGCCATCGCTTATCTCTATGGCGTCAGCAAAATCCGCAACAAGCTCCAGATAGCAATAACGGTCCTGTCCTTCTTCATTTGGGCAGTTGCAATCGACATCAGCTACTTTGCCCAGACCGCGACGGCGTATGAACTGCCTTTTCCCTTCGACACCTTGGCACGCAACAGCGTCGCGTTTCTGATGTTCGTTATTCTCTGGAATTTTTGCATCCCAATCATCTATGCCTTCCAAGGAGTAACGGAGGTGCCCCCGGCGGATGGGGCCGGCAATCAGAATGATGGCAAGGGACAGGAGCCGATCGTATGAGGTCCTGTGCCGCATGTGTGTTGCTGGCGATCGCTCTTTCTATCCCGACCGCAGTCGCGGCGCAGGATGCCGAGGAACAGTTGCCGCGCAGCTTCCTCGTCGAAACGCGAGCAAAGTTGGATAGGAAGACCTTTCTAACGCCCGAAAACGCGTTCTCGCTAGCGGTCGTGGTGGGAGCAGGCGAGGGTAAAAACACGCAGAAAAGCTATGCGCAGAATGCCAAGCGCCTGGCGCCGTTGAACAGAAACAACTGCATGTTCGTCGAAGCGCGGTCCATCATCGGCGGCAATGTGTGGTTCATGATCAACAACGCTGCCATCGACGATGCCGATGCGTCAAGCCGCGACCTGAAGGTCAAAGTCTATTCCTACGCGGTGGCCGACAGCGAAGGGACGAAGCGGTCGCTGCTCCGCGCGACGGAGTTTCCCGATGTGAAGTTCGTAACCAATCCATCCATAGAAAAGGACGAAGACCCATCGGTTCGGGTCGTTTTCAAAGCCAACGCGTCGGCGTTGCAAGCTATGCGCGTCGTGATCAAAGAGAATGGCAATCCTGATTTCGATGATCGCCTCGCTGGATCCTATCTGCTCATATTTAATAGCGATGTTCTTGACGACGGCGTCTTTCCGGAATGTAAGAGGAAAAGGATTGGTGTGTTAAGCTGGTTTTTCAGCCGCCGCTCCTGAAAAGATTCCGTCTTTCGCCCCGTTGCACTTTCATGACACTGCGGTTATAAGCGCGCGTCCGAACTGACCGGCAGGGCATGCCGTGGCAGTTTCGAATGCTTGCGGCACGGTTCGTCACCGTGACCGCAGATCAACAACAAACGCTCCCGCACTTGTTGCGACGACCGGGCAACCGGGCATCGTAAGAAGGCTTCTTTTGAAGCGCGCCTCTTTGGCCAAGTGGGGGGATCAGAAACGGAGTAGCAAAATGCCCAAGATGAAGACGAAGTCCTCCGCCAAGAAGCGGTTCAAGATCACCGCGACCGGCAAGGTCAAGGCTGCAGCCGCTGGCAAGCGCCATGGCATGATCAAGCGTTCCAACAAGTTCATTCGCGATGCACGTGGCACCATGGTTCTGGCAGAACCGGATGGCCGCAAGGTCGTGAAGAATTACCTGCCGAACGGTCTCTAAGACTATTCCGCGAACGTATAGATTAAGGAGATCATGAAATGGCACGTGTAAAGAGAGGCGTTACCGCCCACGCCAAGCACAAGAAGGTTCTGAAGCAGGCCAAGGGCTTCTACGGCCGCCGCAAGAACACCATCCGCGCCGCCAAGGCTGCTGTCGATCGTTCGAAGCAGTACGCTTACCGCGACCGCAAGATCAACAAGCGTAACTTCCGCGCACTCTGGATCCAGCGTATCAACGCTGCTGTCCGCGAATTCGGCCTGACCTACGGCCGCTTCATCGACGGCCTGAACAAGGCTGGCATCGAAGTTGACCGTAAGGTTCTCTCCGACATGGCGATCCATGAGCCGGAAGCATTCGGTGCGCTCGTTGCTGCCTCCAAGAAGGCACTCGAGTACCTGAAGGACGCTGGCACGAAGAACGAGTTTGAAGCAGCCGTCAACTAAGCCGGCGCTATTCGAACCTTCGCTTCGATGATTTGAAACCCGCGCTGGCAAGGCTTGCGCGGGTTTCTTCGTTTTACCGGGATAGGGACGCCTGACGTGGCGAACGATCAAGATTTGGCAAACGATGTGATGCGTCCGACGATGGATAGCGACCTGCTTGCCGAAAGCGGGCTGGGCGAGGAGGACGTTCCGGTTCTGCTCGCGGCATTGCTGCGCGGCTCAAAGCGCGTCGAGCGGGTCGCTCTGTCGGGTGGTGCGGTCTGGATCAAGCGCTATGGCACCGAGCGCGCCTCGCGCTGGATGGTGCTGCAGCGCATGCTTGCCAATCTCATCCGCGCGCCCTTTTTACGTCCGTCGCCGCTTCTGGCCGACGAGGGCATGGCGGCGCGCGAAATCCGCCGCATCGCCCAGTTTTCCGCCCAAGACGTGCCGACGGCCCGCGTCATCTATTCCTCGGGCGGCGCCGTCGTCTTCAGCGATGCCGGCGAGACCGTCGATCGCCAGCTCTATCACGTGCTGAACAACGATCCCGTGGCCCACGACAACATGCTCGTCCATTGCGCCGGCGAACTCGGACGGCTGCATGCAAAGGGCCTTTGCCACGGCAGGCCTTATCCGCGCGACATGTTTTTGAAGGACGGCCGCGTCGGCTTCATGGATTTCGAGGAAGAGCCCGACCGGGTGATGCCGCTTGAGGTCGCCCAGGCGCGCGATATCTGGCTGCTCTTCTTGCAGGTCGCGACCCGCGCCAAGCTTGGCGGCGAAACCCACGACCGGGCCTACAAGGCCTGGGCCGAGGTGGCGCCACCGGCAGCCGTTGCCGAACTGCGCAAGCTTACCGGCTTTCTCGGCGGCTTTTTGTCGGCTGCCCGGTTGATTGGCCGCGTACACATGGGTAGTGATCTGCGACGTTTCATCGTGGCGACCAGCTATCTGAAGCATGTTTCGTGAAGTGTCCCTCAAAGACTGGACGCCCTGAAGGCAGGAAAAGATGACCGAACTCGCAACCCTGGAAAAGCAACTCCTGTCCGATGTCGCGGCCGCCGCCGATGAACCGGCGATCGAAGCCGTGCGCGTTGCGGCCCTTGGCAAGAAGGGGTCGGTCTCCGAACTCCTGAAGACGCTGGGATCGATGACCCCTGAAGAGCGCCAGACCCGCGGCGCGCAGATCAACGCGCTGAAGACGGTCGTGACCGAGGCGATCAACGCCCGCAAGGCCGATCTCAAGAAGGCTGCGATCGACGCGCGGCTGAAGGCCGAGACCGTCGACGTCTCGCTGCCCGTCCGCTCCTCGCCCGCCGAGCGTGGCCGCATCCATCCGATCAGCCAGATCGTCGACGAGATCACCGCGATCTTCGCCGACATGGGCTTCTCGATCGCCGAAGGTCCCGATGTCGAGACCGACTATTATAACTTCACGGCGCTGAACTTCCCCGAGGGCCATCCGGCCCGCGAGATGCACGACACCTTCTTCTTCAATCCTGATGAGAACGGCGAGCGCAAGGTGCTGCGCACGCATACCTCGCCGGTGCAGGTGCGCACCATGGAAGCGCAGAAGCCGCCGATCCGCATCATCATCCCCGGCAAGACCTACCGCCAGGATAGCGACGCCACGCACTCGCCGATGTTCCACCAGGTCGAAGGCCTCGTCGTCGACAAGAAGGCCAATGTCGCCAACATCCGCTGGGTGCTGGAAGAATTCTGCAAGACCTTCTTCGAGGTCGACAGCGTCACCATGCGCTTCCGCCCGTCCTTCTTCCCCTTCACGGAGCCGTCCTTCGAGGTCGACATCCAATGCGACCGCTCCGGCCCGATCGTCAAGTTCGGCGAAGGCACCGACTGGATGGAGATCCTGGGCTGCGGCATGGTGCACCCGAACGTGCTGCGCGCCGGCGGTCTCGATCCCGACGAGTACCAGGGCTTTGCCTGGGGCATGGGCCTCGACCGCATCGCCATGCTGAAATACGGCATGCCCGACCTGCGCGACTTCTTCAACGCCGACGTCCGCTGGATGACCCACTACGGCTTCCGCCCACTCGACATGCCGACGCTGTTTGGCGGGTTGAGCGCGTAAGGGAGGATAAAGATCATGAAATTCACGCTTTCCTGGCTCAAGGATCATCTTGAGACCGACGCCACACTGGACGAAATCTGCAAGCGCCTGACCGAGATCGGCCTTGAGGTCGAGGACGTCGACGACAAGGCGGCCTACAAGCCCTTCGTCATCGCTCGCGTGCTTTCGGCCGAAAAGCATCCGGAAGCCGACCGCCTGAAGGTGCTGTCGGTCGATGCCGGTCCCGATATCAACGGCGGCAAGCCGCTGCAGATCGTCTGCGGTGCGCCGAATGCGCGCGCCGGCCTGGTTGGCGCGCTGGCACGGCCTGGCGATTATGTGCCGGGTATCGATGTCACGCTCGGCGTCGGCAAGATCCGCGGCGTCGAAAGCCACGGCATGATGTGCTCCGAAAAGGAGCTCAACATGTCCGACAGCCACGACGGCATCATCGATCTGCCTGAAGACGCGCCTGTCGGCACCTCTTTCGCCGCCTACGCCCATCTCGACGATCCCATGATCGAGATCAACCTGACGCCGAACCGTCCGGATTGCACCTCGATCTATGGGATCGCCCGCGATCTGGCCGCATCCGGCCTCGGCACGCTGAAGACACGCCCCGCGCCGTCCTTCGCCGTCGAAGGCGACACACCGGTCAAGCTGACGCTCGATCTCGACGACGACAAGCTCTGCCCGGGCTTCGGCCTGCGCCTGGTGCGCGGCGTCAAGAACGGTCCGAGCCCCAAGTGGGTGCAGCAGCGCCTGACGGCGATCGGTCTGCGCCCGATCAACGCGCTCGTCGACATCACCAACTACATGACCTTCGACCAGGGTCGCCCGATGCACGTCTTCGACGCCGCCAAGGTGAAGGGCAACCTCACGGTTCGCCGCGCCAAGGACGGCGAAACGGTGCTGGCGCTCGACCAGCGCGAATACAAGCTCGGCCCGAACAACGTCGTCATCGCTGACGAAAACGGCATCGAGTCGATCGGCGGCATCATGGGCGGCGAGCATTCCGGCTGCGACGAGAACACCACCGACGTGCTGATCGAATCGGCGCTCTGGGATCCGATGAACATCGCCAAGTCGGGCCGTGGCCTCGGCATCATCACCGATGCCCGCTACCGCTTCGAGCGCGGCGTCGATCCCGAATACATGGTCCCCGGCCTCGAGCGCACCACCGAACTGGTGCTCGAATTCTGCGGCGGCACGGCAGCCAAGGCGGAAATCGTGGGCTACAAGGGCTACGAGCCCAAGATCGTCGACTTCCCCTTCTCGGAAGTGAAGCGCCTGACGGGCCTGGAAGTCTCCACCGAAGAGAGCGTCGAGATCCTGACCCGCCTCGGCTTCAAGGTCACCGGTTCCGGCGAGCGCGTTTCCGTCGCCGTTCCCTCCTGGCGTCCCGATGTCGACGGCAAGGCCGATCTCGTCGAAGAGGTCATGCGTATCCATGGCGTCGACAACATCAAGCCGGCGCCGCTGGAAAGCCACACCGAAGTCAACGGCCGCATCCTGACGACGCTGCAGATCCGCACCCGCACCGCCAAGCGCGCGCTTGCCTCGCGCGGCATGCTGGAGGCCGTCACCTGGTCCTTCATCTCGGAAGATCAGGCGAAGCTCTTCGGCGGTGGTTCGCCGGCTCTGAAGCTCGCCAACCCGATCGCAGCCGAAATGTCCGACATGCGCCCCTCGCTGCTGCCGGGTCTGCTGACGGCTGCCCAGCGCAATGCCGACAAGGGCTATGGTGACGTCGCGATCTTCGAGGTGTCCGGCACCTATGAAAACGACAAGCCGGAAGGCCAGCGCCGCGTCGCCGGCGGCATCCGTCGCGGCACCGCCTCGATGGCCGGCTCCGGCCGCATGTGGTCGAACGCGTCCAAGGGCGGCGGCAAGCCGGTCGACGTCTTCGACGCCAAGGCCGATGCGCTGGCCGTGATCGAGGCCTGCGGCCTGCCGATGACCAACATCCAGGTCGAGCAGGGCGGTCCGGAATGGTACCACCCCGGCCGCTCCGGCACCATCAAGATGGGCCCGAAGGTCGTGCTCGGCTATTTCGGCGAGTTCCACCCCTCGACGCTGGAAGCGCTCGACGTCTCCGGAGCGCTCGCTGGCTTCGAAGTCTATCTCGACGCCATGCCCGAGCCGAAGAAGAAGGCGACCCGCACCAAGCCGGCGCTGGAGCTCTCGCAGTTCCAGGCCGTCAAGCGCGACTTCGCCTTCGTTGTCGACAAGACGGTCGAGGCCGGCGCCATCATCAAGGCCGCGACCGGTGCCGACCGCAAGCTGGTCGCCGGCGTGAACGTCTTCGATATCTTCGAGGGCGCTTCGGTTGGCGAGGGCAAGAAGTCGGTTGCCATCGAGGTGCAGATCCAGCCGGTCGAGCGCACGCTGACCGACGAGGATTTCGAGGCCCTGACGCAAAAGATCGTCGCCAGCGTCACCAAGGTCACCGGCGGCGTCCTGCGCGGCTAGAGCCCCAGATAAGATAGCGGGCGCCTTAAGGGTGCGCCCGCTATCAACTATCAATCTGCCTTCACGTCACCAAAACGGCGACCGCTCAGCACTTCGCTTACCCGACCTTGGTTTATATTTAGAAGTGCCGCAATTTGATGCTGGAAAAGTGTTGGGTTTTCACGGGCCAGCTGTTTGATTTTTAAAGCGGTTTCGGCGTCCATTCGCATGGCTGTCTCCTATTTTGGATAGCGCATAGATGGTTCTTGCACGGCCGAATCACTCGCTGTAGAGTGATTTTGCTTAAGTGGGCGTGTGATCCAGCCATCTACAGTTGTTTGGATCATGGGACATCCCTTTGTTAAAAGGGAATGTCGTCATCAAGCGATCTTGTGGGTTGCTGATGATCAGTCTCGGTGGAGGTGGAGGGATTTGCACCCTCAGGTGTCCCGAATGCCAAGTCCGGCTCCTGCGCTACGCCACCCCCGTCTTTATCAAAGGGCTCGGATGTCTCACCATCCGGGTCCTTTTCATATTCAGCAAGCATCCACGTTCTGCCTCTCAGAATGATTCTCCCTTCTTCTTTCAATCTGCTTAGTTGCGGCGATAAGCTCGCACGCGGAACCTGTTCTCCGAAGTAGTTCAATATTATCTCGATAATGCCATTTGCGTCTGACCCTGATGGTCGACCGGCCAATACGTCCAAGATCATCTCTTTGATCGTTGCACGATCTTTGGACGCCACCTTTGCTTTCGGGCCGACAATACCTGTCGCGATAGCTGATTCTGCAAGCTTCAATTCCGCCAACTCGGCTTTCAGCTCACTGATTTGCTTCAGTATCTCGCTGCGTCGAATGTCTATGAAATCGCGTAGTGTTGCCATTCTCTGAAAATCTTTGAAAACAATCGAAAGGTCAAGTCTTCTTGCGTCTGCAATATGAAAATTAAGTCAGAGCGCGTGCGAAATGAGCCGTTTTCCCCAAAAATATAAAGATTTTTACGAAGGAAAGGCACGGATTGGTGCCGAGCGCAGCCTTTTCGTTCGATTCATGGCTGTGGACTCTTAACGGAGTCTTAACGTGTATGGTTAACGACTCACTAGGAATTAAAGGTGCAGATAGTAAACCTTATTCACGATCGTCCATCGCCCGTCGATCTTCAGCATCGAGAGGTAGTCGGTGAAGCGCATGCCGGCGAAGTCGTCGCTGACCTTGACGCTGGCGGCATCACCAATGACATCAAGCGTCTGGATGTCCATGTGCGGCTGCGTGCCTGGCGGGGCGGAGCCCTCGGCCACGATGGCGGCGATGAACTCGTCGCGGGTCGACCATTCGACCGCGCTCTCGTAATGCCCGATGACAGCGCATTTCGGATGAAACGCCTTGCGCAGCGCCGCCTCGTTGGCGAAGGTCATGCCTTCGACATAGAGATGCACAACTGCCTCTATCGCCTGCCGGTCCGTCATGGTCCGTACCTCGATCGTGTCGATGGTGAAGTATAGCGCGGAGCGCGCGACGCGCAAAGTCGTTGCGGGACTGTGCCTGCTTTAATGCGTGGATGGGTAGAGCGTGGCCAGGGCGGTGCCGATCAGTTCCTCGGCATAGGCCTGCGCCGTCGATGAGGCGTTGTCGGACAGACCCATCTCGTCGCATTTGTTGCCGACGGCCTCGCGGATGAGGTGCAGGATACCGCGCCCCATCTTCCCGCCATCCTCGCCGGATGTGTCCAGAACCAGCGCCAGCGAGGTCATCGCCACCACTTCAAGCACAAGCATGCGTCCTCTTATGTCGGACAGGCCTGGATCGGCCGGCCCTTTGTTTTTGGCATCAGGCATGGGGTTCCCTTCCTTGCAATGGAAAGTTTACCTAGTGCTAATATGCAAGGGGAGAAGACCCAAAGTTGAACAAAACGAAATCTCTTTCCTGATCTGTGGTTGGGCCGCCCCCCTGGCGTCGCCGGGGATGGCCCAACCTGTCAGAGGTTGTTCTCTCAGAGATTGGTCATCGCCAGCGATGCCTCGGAGTAGCGCTTGCCGGCGATCTCATCGAGCGGCATGATCGCGCTAAGCTCGGCGAGTTCCCCGGCAGACAGCGCGATATCCGCGGCGGCCGCGTTCTGCTCGAGATGGTTCACTTTGCGGGCGCCGGGGATCGGCACGATGTCCTCGCCCTGATGCAGAACCCAGGCGAGCGCCAGCTGCGCCGTGGTCAGGCCCTTGTCTTTCGCCAGCGCCTCAAGCTTGGCAACAAGGGCCGCATTGGCATCGAAATTGTCCGCCTGGAAGCGCGGCAGCTGGCTGCGGAAATCGTCGGCGCCGAGATCGTCAGGCTTGCGGATCGCCCCCGTCAGGAAGCCGCGGCCGAGCGGGCTGTATGGCACGAAGCCGATCTTGAGCTCCCGGCAGGTGGCAAGCACGTCATGCTCGGGATCGCGCGACCAGAGCGAATATTCGCTCTGCACGGCCGCGATCGGATGCACCGCATGCGCCCGCCGGATCGTGGCGCTGCCGGCCTCCGACAAGCCCAGCGCCCGCACCTTGCCCTCGCGCACCAGCTCGGCCATGGCGCCGACCGTCTCCTCGATCGGGACGCTGGGATCGACGCGGTGCTGGTAATAGAGGTCGATGACATCGGTGCCGAGCCGCTTCAGCGATTCCTCGGCCACGCGCTTCACATTCTCCGGCCGGCTGTCGACGCCCGTCAGCGCCGCCGCGCCGGATTTGGAAGGATCGAACTTGAAGCCGAACTTGGTGGCGATGACGACGCGGTCGCGCACCGGCTTCAGGGCGCGGCCAAGCAGTTGCTCGTTGGTGTAGGGGCCGTACATTTCGGCCGTGTCGAAGAAGGTGATCCCGAGATCGACGGCGCGGTGAAGCGTGCGGATCGATTCGTTCTCGTCGCTGGCGCCATAAGCGAAGCTCATGCCCATGCAGCCGAGGCCGACGGCTGAGACTTCAAGGTCCTGTCCGAGTGTGCGGGTTTTCATGTCTGGCTCCCTTCGAGCAAATAGTGAGGCCGCCGTTTGAGCGGCACGAGGCAAACCTAGCGCGCCGGGAGCTTTCAAAAAATACGTGCAATGCGACAAAGGCTGTTCTAACAGATAGATCAATGAACAGGACACAGCTCGCCCAACTCGCCGTTCTCGCCACTGTCGCCGAACACCGCAGCTTCCGCGCAGCCGCCAAGGAGCTGGAGATCGCGCCCTCGGCTGTGAGCCATGCCGTCTCCAGCCTCGAGGAGAGCCTGGGCATCCGGCTTCTGGCGCGCACGACGCGCAGCGTCGCGCCGACGGAGGAGGGGAGACTGCTCTTGCAGCGGCTGAAGCCGGCGCTGGACGAGATCGGCATCGCGCTCGAAGCCGTCAGCGAGGCGGGAGGAAGGCCGGCCGGCACGCTGCGGGTGACCGCACCCCGCTTCGCCTCCGATATCCTGCTCGCGCCGCGCCTCGGCGAATTCCTCAACCGCTATCCCGATATCACGCTCGAAATCGCCAACGAGGATGGCTTCATCGACATCGTCCGCGAAGGCTTCGACGCCGGCATCCGGCTGGAAGAGAGCCTCGAGGCCGACATGATCGCGGTCCGCGCCTCGCCGAACCTCACGACCGTGATCGCCGGCTCGCCGGATTATTTCAAACGCCACCCCAAGCCGCTGCATCCCTCCGACCTCGTCAATCACCGCTGCATCAAGCGGCGCTTCACCAATGGCACGATCTACCGCTGGGAGTTCGAGAAGGATGGCCGCGAACTGGTGGTTCCGGTCGATGGCCCGCTCATCGTCAGTGAAGACAGGCTGGCGCCGATCGCGGCGCTGAACGGCGTCGGCCTCGCCTATCTCTTCGATCTGCGCGTCGAGGATCAGCTTGCAAGCGGCAAGCTGGTGCGCGTGCTGGAGGATTGGTGCGCGCCCTATCCCGGCCCGTTCATCTACTATCCAAGCCGCCGCCAGATGCGCCCTGCCTTGCGCGCCTTCATCGATTTCTTCCGTTACTCGGGCTGAGGCGGAAGCGGCCGATCATGGCGCTCCCGCCCGCGCCGCCGGTCAGGCCGCGGCCTTCTGGTTGGCCGCCGAAGTTGCGAGCTTCGACAAGGTCTTGTCGGTGGCCGCCTCTTCCTGCAGCGTCTGGTCGAGCAGCGTCACCACGTCCTTCTTGCCGAGCGTCTGTGCCCAGGTCTTCAGCGTGCCGTAGCGGGCCATCTCGTAGTGCTCGACGGCCTGCGCCGAGGAGATCAGCCCGGCGTCGATAGCCGGCGAACCCTTGAATTCCTCGATGATCTCCTCGCCTTCCGCGATGATCCCCTGGATCGCCTCGCAGGTCTTGCCCTGGGCCCGCTTGCCGATCAGCTCGAACACCTGCTGCAGCCGGTCGACATGGCCTTCCGTCTGTTCCTTGTGCGTCATGAATCCGGCTTTGAGCTCTTCCGATTGCGCCGCGCGCGCCATTTTCGGCAGCGCCTTGAGGATCTGCTTTTCCGCGTAATAGATGTCCTTCAGCGTATCGTAAAAGAGATCGTCGAGGTTCTTTTCCTTTGCCATGTCCCTTGTCCTTTGTCCCTGGCTCGTGGAAGCCGCGCCATGCGGCTTCGCAAGGAGAAGCTGGACGAAGGCTAATGGTTCCGATCATTTCGGGTGGCGATTTCCGGCCGATGCTGCAAACTTGCCGTCAGCAGGGCAGGGAGGACGCTTATGAAAAAGCCGGGATCGATGAAAGCATTGGAGGATCTGGGCCGGGCGCGGCTGTCGAAGAATTTCTTCCTGCGCGATTTCCTGCATTCGGAGATCGCCGATTTCTATCGCATCCCGAATATCCCCGAGGATCCGGATCTCGCCATCGAAACCGGCAGGAGGCTCTGCGAGGAGCTGCTGGAACCCCTACAGGAAACCTTCGGTCGCCTGCACATCCGCTCCGGCTACCGCTCGCCCGAGGTCAATCGCTTCGGCAACCAGAACAAGCTCAATTGCTCCACCAACGCGTCCACGGCCGCCCACCACATCTGGGACATGCGCGACGCCGATGGCTACATGGGAGCGGCGGCCTGCGTCGTCGTTCCCTGGGTCGTCGACCGCTATCACGCGCTCGAAGACTGGCAGCGGCTCGCCTGGTGGATCCACGATCATCTGCCCTACGCCTCGCTCTGCTTCTTCCCGAAATTATGGGCCTTCAACATCCAGTGGCATGAGCGCCCGCGCCGGGTGATCCAGAGCTACGTCAACCCGCGCGGCATCCTCACCAAGCCGGGGATGGAGAATTGGGAGGGCGGGCATTCTGAATGGTACGTGGGGTTTCCGCCGTTGCGGGGTATTTGAGTGTGGATTGTTCGGGGGGCGATCCACCCACGTTGAGCACGCCTCAATAAGTTCGACGTCGCGGAAAGAACTTATATCGGTTATCGTCCTCATGTTGGGGGTTAAGGACATGGCGCAGGATGTGATTTTCGTCACGACTGTTTCAGCGCGAGGGCTGATAACTTTGCCGGAGGCAGTCCGCGCGCGTTTGAATTGGAACGCTGGCACGAGATTGGTTGCGGAGGATACGCCAGATGGAGTTATTCTCCGGGAGGCGCTGGCCTTTGCCCCTACGCCGCAAGGATCTGCCTTTGGTATCCTGAAAACAAAACGCAAGCCGAAATCCGCCTGAGACAAGAACGACTGTCTCACAGCCGAGGCGTCAGGCGCTAGCCGAAGTGGTAGGCCAAAGCCATAACCTCCCCATCCATCAAAACAACGACTGCTGCACCGGCTTCGGCGGCGCGAGCTTCACGCCCTCCAACTCCAGCATCCTTGCCTTCGACACCGAGCCGCCGGGGGCCGAGAAGCCGCCGATCTTGTTGCCGGCGGCGAGAACGCGGTGGCAGGGGATGATGAGCGCGATGGGGTTCTTGGCCATGGCCTGGCCGACGTCGCGGGCGGCTTCGGGGCCGTGGCCGAGCTCTTTGGCGAGCGCGCCGTATGTGGTCGTTTCGCCCCAGCGCAGGCGGCGGGCGGCGGCGTAGATGTCGCGGAAGAAATCGTCCTGGCCGGCGAGATCGAGCGCGAGATCGGAGAAGTCGATCGGCTCGCCGGCGAAGTAGCGTTGTACGGCGACGATGGCCTGCGCGATATCAGGCGTCGGGACTGCCGGCTCGGCATCGGGGACGCGGCGGAGCAACAGGCGTTCGGTTCCGTCAGCGCTTGATGTCGGCAGCTGGAAGCGGGTGATGCCGATGGCGTTCCATGCGATGCCGCAGAAACCGCCTGCGGTTTCGAAAATGGCGTAATGCTGTGCTTGTTGAGCCATGGGTCTCGCCTCCCGATATCGAAGCCTGTCGGCCGATAGGATCGGCCTCACTCGAAAATCGTACCTGTTGGCGGCGATTTCAACCCGTTTCTTGCGCGTGGCGAATGCGCGATCAGCCGCGCGCCTGGCGAGGTTCTGCGTCTTCCTGCGCAGGCTTTGCCAGATCCGGGCGGAGCTTGGCGAAGACGGCGTCGAAGCCGGCGGCGATCTTTTGCGGCTCGTAGCGACGAGCGGCCTCAAGGGCTGCGCGCGACAGCGCCGGGATGGCCTCGGGCTTCGCCGCCATGGAGGCGATCTCTGCGGCCAGCGCCTTGTCGTCGCCGGGATCGAACAGATAGCCGTCCTTGCCCGGATCGATCGATTCGGGGATGCCGCCGGAGCGGGCGCCGATGACGGGGACGCCCTGCGCGAAGGCCTCGATCACCACCCGTCCGAAGGGCTCACGAAAGAGCGAGGGGACAACGAGAACGTCGATCTGAGGGAAGAAATCCTCGGGCTTGGTCCAGCCGAGGAACTTCGTATTTTCGCCGGGAAATTTCTGCGGCAGCGACTTCGAATAATCGCTCTTGGCGCTGCCGGCGATGACGAAGCGCACGTCCTGGTCGTTGACCAGCCGGTGGGCGGCGCGGGCGAGCGTGTCGAGGCCCTTCACCGGATCATGCACGCCGATGAAGCCGAAGCGCATCGGCCCTTCCGGCTGTTTGCGCGGCTCGCTGCGGGCAATCGGCGGGACGGCGCCGGGCACGCGGTGGGTGCTGGCGTTGGGGAAATAATCATGCTCGGTGTGGCGGCCGATGATGAAATCGGTCTCGCCGATCACGGCATCGACATAGCGCGAGAAGAATTTCTTGCCGTAGGACGAAACCTGGCAGGAGGAACAGGCGCGCACGCAATTATCGTCGCCGCGCCGCATGCTGGCCTTCCAGCAGAGCAGAAAGGCGCTGCGCAGGATATGGCAGACCGGCACGCCTGAGCGCTTGGCGGCGGCCCAGGTGGCGACGTTGATGTTTTCGATGCTGTCGGTCAGCACGATATCCGGCTTGAAACGGCGGATTTCGCGGCGCATGACGAGATAGGCGCGCGGATTGAAATTCTCCAGCGCGTGCCAGATCAGCTTCTTCCAGCCCGGCCGGGGCAGACGGTAATTCCAGTCGATGTTCAGCGTCTTCAGGCGGTGCACGGGTACGCCGTCATAGACCTCGTGCTTGTCCTCGCCCGCGACGTTGACGACTTCCAGGTCGTGGCCGGCGGCGATCAAGAGCTTGGCGACCATCATCGCCGAAATCGGGCCGCCGCCATCGATGAAGGGCGGAAAGGCCGCACAGGCCATCAGGATACGCATGTAAAGTCTCCCGGCATCGATCTTGAATGTTCTTCTTTTGTTCTTGATTTCCTCAATTCACCTGCTACCATCCCTGCGTTCCCTGGATAGACAGAGGCGGGGCGGATGCTCCGGTGGTTGGTCATGCACGAACAGAACACGCAATCGTCCTTCGATTTCGCAAGCCGCACGATGCACCCGAAATCGTCAAGATTTGGCAAAGAAACCCTGTTTTTCGCGATCCTGCCGGATCCCGAAGCGCGCCAAGCCTGCCTGGAGATACAGGCGCGCCTGCAGAGGGAGCACGACGGGCTGCTCTCGCCCATGACGCCCGAGCGGCTGCACGTATCGCTCTATGGCGTCGCCAGCGCCGAGAAGATCAGGGACGAGATGATCTTCGCGGCTTGCCAGGCAGCATCTGCAGTCGATGCTTGCCGCTTCGATCTCAGCTTCGACCATGTCGCGTCGTTCAGAACCGCGTCGCGCAACGCCGTCGTGCTCTCGGGCAATGGCGGTCGGGAACTGTTGCGACAGCTGCATATCCAGATCGGTATCGAGATGCATGCGATCGGCTGCGACCCGCATGTGAAAGCCGATTTCCAGCCGCATGCGACGCTGTTTTACGCCGACGAGACGGTGGCAAAGACCACGCTTGCGACGCCTTTTGTCATGCCCGTGCGGGAGTTCGTGCTCCTGCACAAGCGGCCGGGTGAGCCGACCTACGAGCATGTGGAAAGCTGGCCGCTCAGCGAACGCGGCTGACCGCTTGCCTCATGCGTGGGAACGCGCTTAAAGCTGCTGCAGCAATGACAGCAGCAGCGGAGACGAAAATGGATAGGTCCGAGATCATCATTTCAGGCGATACGGCGGGAATGGAGTGGCGGCTGCCGGTGCTGCGCTTCAAGGGTAGCGACCCGAAGGCGCCGAAGATCCATATCCAGGCGGCGCTGCATGCCAACGAGCTGCCGGGCACGGCGCTGGTGCATTTTCTCTGCGAAAAGCTGCGCGCGGCCGAAAGCGCCGGCGAAATCCGCAGCGACATTACGATCATCCCGCACGCCAACCCAATCGGCGCCGCGCAATCGCATTTTGGCGAGCTGCAGGGGCGGTTCGATCTTGGGACGCGCACCAATTTCAACCGCGAGTTCCCGCTGATCTCGGTCAAGGATCGCGACGGGCTGGTGGCCGAGCTCGACCGCTACAATGCCGTCGACCGGTTGAAGCGTCAGCTGATGCACATGGCGCTCGAAGCGGAGCTGGTGATCGACCTGCATTGCGACGATGAATCGCTGCAATATGCCTATATCGACGAGGCCTTCTGGCCGGAGGCGGCCGATCTTGCCGCGGCACTCGACATGGAAGCGGTGCTCCTGTCGGATGGCGAAAGCTCGGCCTTCGAAGAGGCGATCGGCTATGCCTGGAAGCACGAGACGCAGGAGAAGAAGACGCGGCTGCCGGGCAAGCTCTCGGTCACCGTCGAGCTTCGCGGCATGCGCGACGTCTACCCCGAGATGGCCAAGAAGGATGCCGAGGGGCTGTTCAACTTCCTCGCCGCGCGCGGCGCCATCGCCCGTCAGGTTACGCTTGCGCCCTTCACCGGCCCTGCCGTGCCGCTCGACAATATCGAGATGATCCGCGCGCCCGAGGCCGGCACTGTCCTCTTCCACCGCAACATCGGCGAGGAGATCAAGGAAGGCGAGCTCTTGGCGACCATCCTCACCCGGCCCGGAATGGCCGATGGCGCGATTGAAGTGCGCGCGCCGCAGGCGGGGCTGATCGTCACCCGTACCTCGTCGCGCCTGGTGCGGCGCCGCGCTGACCTGATGAAGATTGCCTGCGGGGCGGCCAGCAAGGTTGTGCGCAAGCCGGGCGCTCTTGAGAACTGATTGGGAAGAACCGAATGACCGTCACCATCTATGGCATCAAGAACTGCGACACGATGAAGAAGGCCCGCACCTGGCTGGAAGAGCACGACGTCGCCTATGATTTCCACGACTACAAGGCTTCCGGCATCGACCGGGCGCATCTGGAAATGTGGACGCAGGAAGCCGGCTGGGAAACGGTGCTCAACCGCGCCGGCACCACCTTCCGCAAGCTGCCGGATGACGCGCGCGAAAACCTCGACCGCGAGAAGGCGATCGCGCTGATGCTGGAGCAGCCGTCGATGATCAAGCGGCCTGTGGTCGAAGCCGACGGCAAGCTTCTGGTCGGCTTCAAGCCGGAGATCTATGGCGGTTTCTTCAAGGGCTGATCGGATGTCGAAGACGACGCGGGCAACGCAGGTTCTGGAAAAGGCGAAAATCGCCTTCACCGTCCACACCTATGAGTATGATCCGAATGCCGAGCGGATCGGACTACAGGCGGCCGAAGCGATCGGCGAGGAGCCGCATCGCGTGTTGAAGACGCTGATGGCCGAGGTGGACGGCAAGCCCGTCTGCGTCGTCGTCCCCTCCGACCGCGAGGTCAGCATGAAAAAGCTCGCCGCCGCCTTCAAGGGCAAGTCGGCGAACATGATGAAGCCGGCGGATGCCGAGCGGCTGACCGGCTACCACGTCGGCGGCATCAGCCCCTTCGGCCAGAAGAAACTCGTGCCGACGGCAATCGAGGAAGCGGCGATGAGCGAAGCGCTTGTCTACATGAATGGCGGGCAGCGCGGATTGCAGGTGCGGCTTGCGCCGAAGGACGCGCTTGACGTGTTGAAAGCGACGGCGGCGGCGCTGGTGGCGTGAGCGAGTTCCGGCCTCAACCCTTCCATTTGGCGGCCCAGTCCTTCAGCGCCGCCCGCGCCTTGTCCGGCCACTGCTTGACCGGCGGGCGAACGATGATCTTCTTGTTGAACGGCTTCCAGGCCAGATAGACGGCGCGGCTGTCGATATCAGCGACGAGGATCGCCTCCTCTTCCGTACACATATGCGGCGTGCAGGCCATGCCGGTAAAGACACTGCCATCGAAACTGCCGCTGCCGACGCCGGTGATGCTGCGCTCATACTGTTCCTTGTCTGCACCCAGAAGAGCGTAGATTTCCCCTGCCACCGCCGCGTTGGAGAAGAGCTCCGCCGGATGCGCCGCCTTGTGATCGCGCAGCGCTTCCCAGCCCGTTGCGGCATTGGGCGTGAAGGCGACGTCGGCCAATGGCTTGAAGCCGTCGGGCGCAGTCCAGGACCATTGCACGCCGGCGCGGCCGGGGATCGGCTGCGAGGAAAACAGCAGATGATCGCCCTTGTTTTCGACCTCCAGCCCGACGCAATCGTCCGGCTGCCCGTCGAGACGCGGAACGGCGCCCGGTGAAAAGGACAGCACGAAACGATCGCCCGGGCAGGCATTGCCGCCATTGGACGAGGAGCCGATGGCAACCGGGACATTGCCGACGACCGCCATTTCCTCGATCATCAGATAGGCATTGGCCAGCAGCCTGCGGCCATCGACCGTCAAGGCAAGCTCGTCATCCTGCTTCACGATCTCGACCTTGTGGCCGAACATGGTCATGCCGAGTTCGCCGGCTGCCGCCGCTGCCGGCAGGGCAAGCCCCGCCGCGGCCAGTATCCCCATCAGCTGTCTCATCCGCTCCCCACTTGCCCGATGTCCCCTTAGGACATCTGAATATGCACGGTTGAAATTGGCAAGGGCCGCAAGCTTCAATTTCGCCGCAAAGGGGTCTAAGTCTGATGGCCTGTCCGTTCGTTTCAGAAGGTGATCGATCATGAACTATATGCCGCAGGGCGATAACGCCGTGGACCCCATCAAGCTCGACAAGCTCGCCGAAGTCGCCGTCAAGGTCGGGCTGCAGCTGCAGAGCGGCCAGGATCTCGTGATCACCGCGCCTGTCGTGGCGCTGCCGCTGGTGCGCCAGATCACCAAGCACGCCTATATGGCCGGCGCCGGGCTGGTCAGCGCCTTTTATTCCGACGAGGAATCGACGCTGGCGCGCTATCAATATGCCAATGACGCGAGCTTCGACCGGGCGTCCAGCTGGCTCTACGAGGGCATGGCGAAGGCCTATGCGAACGGGGCGGCACGGCTTGCGGTTGCCGGCGACAATCCGATGATGCTTTCCGAGCAGGACCCCGCCAAGGTCGGCCGTGCCAATCGGGCGATGTCGACGGCCTACAAGCCGGCGCTCGAGAAGATCTCCAATTTCGACATCAACTGGAACATCGTCTCCTATCCGAACCCGGCCTGGGCAAAGCTGGTGTTCCCCAATGATCCTGAGCCGATCGCGGTCGCCAAGCTTGCCAAGGCGATCTTCGCCGCTTCGCGCGTCGACGTCGAAGACCCGATCGCGGCCTGGGCGGAGCATAATGCCAACCTCCGCAAGCGCTCCAGCTGGCTGAATGGCGAGCGGTTCGCCGCGCTGCATTTCACCGGTCCGGGCACGGATTTGACGGTCGGGCTTGCCGATGGCCACGAGTGGCACGGCGGCGCCTCGACCGCCAAGAACGGCATTACCTGCAACCCGAATATCCCGACCGAAGAAGTGTTCACGACGCCGCATGCGCTGCGCGTCGAGGGTTACGTGTCGAGCACCAAGCCGCTGTCGCACCAGGGTACGCTGATCGACAATATCCGCGTGAAATTCGAGGGCGGCCGGATCGTCGAGGCGAAGGCGTCGCGCGGCGAAGAAGTGCTGAACAAGGTGCTCGATACCGACGAGGGCGCGCGCCGGCTTGGCGAAGTGGCGCTGGTGCCGCATTCCTCACCGATCTCGGCCAGCGGCATCCTGTTCTACAACACGCTGTTCGATGAAAACGCCTCGTGCCACATCGCGCTCGGCCAGTGCTATTCCAAGTGCTTCCTCGATGGCGCGAAGCTGAGCCAGGATCAGATCAAGGCGCAGGGCGGCAATTCCAGCCTGATCCACATCGACTGGATGATCGGCTCCGACAAGGTCGATATCGACGGCATCAGGGCCGATGGCTCGAAGGTTCCCGTTATGCGGCAGGGCGAGTGGGCGTAACGATCCAAGCCACTTCACGCATAGACCGGCCGGGTTTACCCGGCCGGAAATCCGGATCAGCGGTAATAGATCACGTGGCCGCCGTTCAGCGCGCGCTGCACCTGGATGACATTCTTCAGCGCGATGCCGCGATCGGCGATCGCCTGCATCAGGTGCCTGTCGGCGCTGACGGTTGCCTGTGCTTCGCGGATGCCTGATGGCATGGGGTGGCGCAGCGAGAGCGGCAGCGATTGCTCACGCTGTGAGAGCGAGGTGATGCGAATGGCGGTGACGCTGTCGTTATAGGCCTTGCCGAAGATGAACTCGGACACTTTCGACTGGCCCGCCACCGCCGGCGCGGCAGGCAATGCGCCGGAGAGCGCGCCGGCAAGGGTGCTAACCATCAGAAGAGCGGGCAAGATTCTTTTCAAGGTATTTCTCCAGGTCGCATCATGAAGCGGCTGAAATCGCCGCGCCTTTGCTTCCACATAGGCGCTTCACCGCATTTTTTAAACGCCCGGCCGACGGTGTCGCGACCAATATTTGGTGATCGACGCGTAAGGACGTGCCCTATGTCGGCAAGATCAGAACAGGCTGCCCTGCTTCGGCGGCGCTGCGGGATCGGCTGCCTTCGGCTCCGAGGTTTTGCTGCCGCGCTTTCTGACGCCTGCCGGCGGCTCGCCGCCCTCGGTGGTGATCGCGCCGATGCGGCCATCGGAGAATTCGATCGAGATGCCTGAGCCCGCCGACAACATCGCTGCCTCGGAAACCGGGCGGTTGTCCTCGTCGCGAATGACGGCATAGCCGCGCTTCAAGACGTTCTTGTAGGAGAGCGATTGTAGCATGCGCTCCTGCGCAGATAGCTCGCCGCGCGCCCGCACCAGCTGGTGGCGCACCGCCGTGTCGGCGCTGCGCGAGAGATTGGCGAGGCGGTCGCGCATGCGCGATGTCTGGCTCTTCAGCCGCGATGGCAGCGAGGCGAGTGCTGCGTCGGCGCGGCCGATGCGCGATTTCGAGCGGTCGATCAGCCGCTCCACGGTGCGCTCCGCCCGTGTCATGCGCTCGTTAAGCATCTGGCGGCGCTCGGCGATCCGGTTCGACAGCATGTCGGGGCGCAGATGCGCCGCCGTGCGCTCGAAGCTGCGGCGCTTGTTCAAGGTGTTGAGCTCGAGGCCACGGCCAAGGCCTGATGCGGCCTCGTCGAAGCGACGGCGCGGCAAAGCGAGAAGCTGGTCGAGCGAGGGCAGTGCCCGCATCAGCGCCCGCACCTGCTGCCGGCGCTGGTCCATCTGCCGCAGCGTGCTGCCCTGCAGCCGGGCCGCAAGACCCGAGAGCTGCGCCTGAAGCTCCGCCTTGACCGGCACGGCCATTTCGGCGGCACCCGTCGGTGTCGGGGCGCGAACGTCGGCGGCGTAGTCGATCAACGTCCAATCGGTCTCGTGGCCGACAGCCGAGATCAGCGGGATCCGGCTTTCGGCGGCGGCCCGCACCACGATCTCGTCGTTGAAGCTCCAGAGGTCCTCCAGGCTGCCGCCGCCGCGCGCGACGATCAGCACGTCGGGACGCGGTGTCGGCCCATCGGGCGCGAAAGCGTTGAAGCCGCGAATGGCGTTCGCCACTTCCTCGCCCGATCCCTCGCCCTGCACTTTCACCGGCCAGACGACGACATGGACGGGGAAGCGATCGGAGATGCGATGCAGGATATCGCGGATGACGGCGCCGGTCGGCGAGGTCACCACGCCGATAACCCGGGGCATGAAGGGCAGCGGCCGCTTGCGGGCGGGATCGAACAGTCCCTCGGCGCCAAGCTTGCGCTTGCGCTCCTCGATCAACGCCATCAGCGCGCCGGCGCCCGCCGGCTCCAGCGTCTCGATGACGATCTGGTACTTGGAAGAGCCCGGGAAGGTGGTGATCTTACCGGTCGCGATTACTTCCATCCCCTCTTCGGGGCGCACCTTCAGGCGCGAAAAGCTCGTCTTCCAGACCACGGCGTCGATGCGGGCGCGGTCGTCCTTCAGCGAGAAATAGGCGTGTCCCGACGAGTGCGGGCCGCGATAGCCGGAGATCTCGCCGCGCACGCGCACCTGGTCGAAGGCTGTCTCGACGGTCCGCTTGATCGAACCCGACAGTTCCGACACCGAATACTCGGTGAGATTGCTCGGCGAATCATTGTCGAAGAAGCTGCTCATAAGGCTGTTCTAGCCGAAGACGAGCGCAAAGGCAGCCCCGTGCGCGGGGAGGTTTTTCGTTCGTCGGCGCTGTTCCATGCCGCGTCTCAACGAAAACAATCTCGCTGTTTCAATAGCTTGATGGATCGGCAAGACAGCACGACGTCTGAAGCCAGTTTACGATTTTCCCCGTTTTGCATGGTGGCACCATGATTGCGGAAGAAAACCAAGGAGCTTCTCATGTCCGATCGCTTTGCATCCCACACACCCTCGCTCACAGGCCCCGCCAGCACCGGCTTTCCGATCACGCCCGACGACACGCTGGCGCTGCCCGAAACCACGCGCGCGCTCTATGTCGGCGGCGGCGGCAGCCTCGCGGTGGAGATGGCATCAGGCGCGATGCTGACCTTCGAGGGCGTGGGCGACGGCGTGCTTTTGCCGCTGCGCGTGTCGCGCGTGCGCGCATCCGGCACCACGGCGAGCGGTCTCATCGGCCTCGTTTGAATATCCGGCGCGCCGCTTGTTTTGGGCTCATGAAATATATGGAACCGCGAATATTGCCGGTGCGTTAATTGTTCGTCAAAGCCAGCGGACGTATAGTGAGGTGATTCGGGAGACCCTGATGATTGCTCTGACCGCAACAGCAATTGGCATCGCAACAGCGCCGATGCGCAACATCTTTTCCATGGTTCTCGTGGGCTTGCTCATCTGCGGAAGCTATATCTGTGCGGCGTTTTTCGGGCCGACCTCGATCATCGATCTCGCCGTCGCCATCCTCTTCTACAATATCAGCCTGCTCGCCTGCCTCGTCGGGCTGCACCTGATCGGGCGCGCCCGCAAGAGAGCGCGCCTCGTCTGATATCCTCATGATCCGACGATAATTACGACCCGCTGGGCACGTAGCGGAAGAACTGCACCGGCGACCCCTCAGGCTTCGGCAGCGGCTGCAGGTAGGACGGGACATTGCCCTTTTCCAGCTGTGCGTAGAGACCATCCGGCTTCATCTTCGCAATCTCGCGGGTCTGCGCGAAATCGGGGCAGAAGGCGAGCGTCGTCACGCCGGTGCCGCGAATGAAGGCTTCCGCATCCGCGGGCGTCGCGAGGCCGATATGCAGCTCGGTGAGCATGCCGCCCTGGTTGCGGTGGTAGGGCGCGGAAAGGATGCGGTTTTGCGTGAAGCGCAGGATATGAACGCCCATGTCGGAGGGTGCGGAGACGAGGCCGGGCGGTATCGACGCCAGTGGCGCAACCACCTCGGGCGAGGCGCAGGTGAGCTTCTCCTTGGCCTCGGCCAATTCGGCCTGGGTGTTGTCGAGACGCGAGCCAATGAAGCCGCCGACCAGCCCCCAGACCGAGGCAACGCTCAGGAGTACGGTCAGGATATAGCTCAGCGCGGCGGCGCCATTTTCGCGGTCGGCATTGGAGACGCGGCGTATGTCGATGATCAGCAGCGCCAGCGGGAAGACAGCGAGCTGGTTGGCGAAGGTCGAGCCGCGA
This sequence comes from Rhizobium sp. 16-449-1b, assembly GCF_017741935.1. GTDB lineage: Bacteria > Pseudomonadota > Alphaproteobacteria > Rhizobiales > Rhizobiaceae > Rhizobium. The sequence goes on from NZ_JAGHMH010000002.1 coordinate 215,641, forward strand.
ACCTGGACAAGCGAGATCCCGAAGCTGATGCCGAGCAGGCACAGCAGAATGAGATGGATGCGGACGCGATCGGCATGGAAAAGCCGGAAGACGCATACGGCGATGCCGAACAGGCCCGTCGCGTAGAAGAAGCCGAGCGTATAGGGATCCTGCCGCATTGCGCCGAAGATCGACTGCGCTTCCTGGACATTGTTGAGCCAGAGATCGATCAGCATCGGGTCGAGATCGGCAAGCGGATTGCGCAGGCATTGCGGCGCGATGATCAGCGCCGAGGCGAGTACGCCGGCCCCCACGCCCGCAAGGACCACGAAACGCGAGATACGCCCGAGGCCGCTGGCAAAGGCCGCGGCAAACAGCAGCAGGCCGCCGCCGATGGTTGCCAGGCTGTAATAGCCGAGCGAGAGGTTGTCGCAGGTGACGGCTGGATAAAGCCTCGGCGGTACCGTGCCGAAGAAGAACAGGCTGATCGACAGCGCCAGCGTCAGGCCGAAGGCCTTGGCGGCGGGCGCGAAGGGCTTTCCCTCCCAGGCCCAGGCCAGCGAGACGACAAGGCAGACACCGGCGACGAAGGGCGTGGTCTCGGCGCCGATCGCAATCGCCAGGGCCGCTGAAAATCCAGCGATCGCATAGCTCAGCGGCCGATGCTCCTCATCGAGCAGCATCGCCGTCATGATCGCCACCAGGGCGAACTGGACATTGTGATGATCGATGGAGCCGGGCAGGAAACGGTTGCTGGCGAGCAGCAGGAAGACGGTGAACCCCAGCGCGATATGCATGCCGAACACGCCGCCGACGCGCCGGCCGGCAAGGCCCATGCCCCAGAGGCTCGGAATGACCAGAGAGAGCGGCCAGACGAGCAATGCCGCGGCTTCTGCCCGCTGTTCGGGCAGGAAGAGCGAGAAGAACTTGATCAGCGTGGCGATCGGAAGGTCGATCAACCGCGACCAGTGCATCAGCGTGCCGTTGCCCAGCCCCATGCGGTACTGCATGAGATCGAACCAGCCCTGTCCGTTCAGGAAGTCGCGAACCTCGACGAGGCGCATGACATCGTCATTGTCGGCGCCGACATAGTCCTTGGCATTCGGCAGGCGAAGCGCGACGATCGCGATTATCAGCAGCACGCTGTAGAAGAAAACGGAAGGCCAGAGCCGCGCCGCCTGCAATTGCAGCCTTTCGCGGAGGGACATGGATGTTGGTTCACCAGTCATCGGGGCAACAGTCGCCATGAAGCAGATCTCGTCATTGATTGCGGCGCGACTTTACGATGCGCGTATCAAGAAAGCGTAAAGTAGCGGCGCTGACACATCTTCTGCGGCGAGCGCCAGACCTTCGCCCTCGTCATAGGCACTTGTTAACGGCCCTCATTTAGACTTGCCGCAAATTCCTCCTTATGGGTGTGATCATGACTGGATCGCGTATCGACAATCTGAGCGTCGCCGTTTTGCTTCCCTGCTATAACGAGGCGGCGACGATCGGCGCGGTCGTGCGCGGCTTCAAGGCGACGCTGCCGGACGCGGCAATCCATGTCTACGACAACAACTCCACCGACGGTACCGCGCTCCACGCCATGCTGGCGGGCGCCCATGTCGTGCGCGAGCGGCGCCAGGGCAAGGGCCATGTGGTGCGTCGCATGTTCGCCGATATCGATGCCGACATCTACATCATGGCCGATGGCGACGGCACCTATGCGCCCGAGGACGCCGAGGAGCTCATCCGCACGCTGCTGTCGGAACGCGCCGACATGGTCGTCGGCACACGCCGCGGCGTGCATGACGACGCCGGCCGCCAGGGCCACGCCTTCGGCAACCGCATCTTCAACATTCTGTACCGCACGATCTTCGGGCCCGATTTCACCGATATCTTCTCCGGCTACCGGGTGTTTTCGCGTCGCTTCGTGAAGAGCTTCCCGGCGGTCTCGGCCGGCTTCGAGATCGAGACCGAGATGTCCGTGCACGCCTCTCGGCTGAAACTGCCTGTCAGCGAACTGGAGCTCGACTACGGCCGCCGGCCCGAGGGCTCGCATTCCAAGCTTTCGACCTTCAAGGATGGCGCCAAGATCCTCTGGATGTTCGCCATGCTGATGAAGGAAACACGCCCCTTCGCCTTCTTCGGCATCATCACCGGCCTGTTCATGGCGCTGAGCCTCGGCTTCATGACGCCGGTCCTGGCCGAATATTTCGAGACGGGGCTCGTCAGCCGCATGCCGACCTGGGTCATGTCGATGGCGCTTATGATGATCTCGTTCATGATGTTTACCGCAGGCGTGATCCTGGATTCGGTCGCCCGCTCGCGCGCCGAGCATCTGCGCATCGAATATATGCGGCTCGAGGCATCGCATCTTCTCGGCAACGGCTTTGCCTCCGAGCTCGAGGAGATCGACATTCGCCGGCAGCCCTCTCAAGCAGGTGCGGCGTGAAGAAACTGCTGCGCTTCGGCATTGCCGGCGGGCTGGGCTTCATCGTCGATGCCGGCGTGCTCATGCTTCTGCTGCACACGACGCCGATCGGACCCTTCATCGCCCGGGTGATCGCGATTGCGCTCGCCATGGTGACGACATTCGTCTTCAACCGAACCTTCACCTTCGAACGTTCCGGAGATTCCCTCGCCGCCGAAGGGTTCCGCTACGGCTCCGTCGGGATCACCGCCGCATTGGTCAATTACGGGCTCTATTCGGCGCTGCTTCTCTCCATGCCCGACCTGCAGCCGCTGGCGGCGATGGTGTTTGCCACCGCCGCGGCAACTGTGTTCAGCTTTTTCGGCTACTCGCGCTTCGTCTTCCGCGAGAAATAATCACACCGTCTCCCAGCCGTCCTTCTCGCTGGCGCGATAGATCGCGTCGATGAATGCCTGGCTAAGCTTGGAGCTCTCCAGCGACACGATCTCCTGCGCCTCGCCCTTGGCGGCGCGCGCGAAAGCTTCGGCCTCGCGCTTGTACTGTCGGCTGTCGGGGAAGCGGAAGGTGGTGGATTCGTTGTGGCTGCGGTTGCTGAGCTCGATCTCTTCGGCACCCCAGCGATCGGCATTGAAGGGCGACTTCACCTCGATGAAGCCTTCGGAGCCGTGGAACACCATGATCTGGCGGTTCGCCATCTGTGTCGAGATGTAGAAGCTGAGCTCGAAGCCGCCGAAATCCGCCTTGACGCTGGAATAGATGTCGGTGCCGAAATCAGGATCGCGGCGGGTGACGGCCTGCACGCGGCGCGGCTCCTCGCCGGTGACGAAGCGCGTGGTGATGGTCGGGTAGACGCCGATATCGGGCAGCGCCCCGCCACCGAGTTCAGGGATGTTGCGCATGTTGCCGGGGTCGCGGTTGAAGTAGGTGAAGGCGCCCTGCACATGCAGCAGCGTGCCGATGGCGCCGTCCTTGATGAGCTGGCGGACCTTCAGCCAGACCGGGGCGTAGGTGACCATATAGGCTTCCGTCACCAGCACCTTGTTGCGGTCGCGCGCGGCGATCAGGCTGTCGATCTCGTCTGCCTTCAGCGCGATCGGCTTTTCGCAAAGCACATGCTTGCCGGCATCGGCCGCCTTGATCGTCCATTCGACATGCTGGGCCGTCGGCAGCGGGATATAGACGGCGTCGATCTTGTCGGAAGCCAGCATCTCCTCGTAGGAGCCAAAGGCGTGCGGCACCGAGAAACGGTCGGCCATTTCCCTTGCCTTGCCGAGATCACGGCTGGCGATGGCCGTGACGACGCAGTTTTCCGCATCCTGAATGGCCGGAACCACGAGCTCGCGGCCGATCTTGGCGGTCGACATGATACCGAAACGCAGCATGGTCTTTTCCTCTCCTTCATTGATTTTGACGCGAGATTAGAGACGGCCGGCCCTGGACGCAATGGCGCGATCACAATTCGCGGCGCTTGCCGCGGCACAGGTTTTCATCCGCCCGGATGCGCACTAGGTTACATCGCAGCGGCGTCCTGTCGCGGTCCGAATTTCACCAGATTGAAGATTTCAGGAGTATTTCATGGAATTGCGTCGCCTTGGAAAAACCGGCCTTTCGGTCGCGCCGATCGTGTTCGGCGGCAATGTGTTTGGCTGGACGGCCGACGAGAAAACCTCTTTCAACATCCTCGACGCCTTCTTCGACGCCGGCTTCAACACCATCGACACCGCCGACGTCTATTCGGCCTGGGTGCCGGGCAACAAGGGCGGCGACAGCGAGGAGATCATCGGCAAGTGGCTGAAGCAGAACAAGGTCGCCCGCGACAAGGCCGTGATCATCACCAAGGTCGGCTCCGAAATGGGTCCGGGCAAGAAGGGGCTGAAGGAGCAGTATATCCTCGAGGCCGTCGAGGCATCGCTGAAGCGGCTGCAGACCGATTATATCGACCTCTACCTCTCGCACTGGCCGGATGCCGAGACGCCCTACGAGGAAACGCTCGGCGCCTTCGCCAAGCTGAAGCAGCAGGGCAAGATCCGCGCTATCGGCTGCTCCAACCTCGACGCCACGCAGCTGCAGGCCTCCTTCGACGCCGCCGAGAAGGCCGGCCTGCCGCGCTACGACGTGATCCAGCCGGAATATAACCTCTACGACCGCGCCCCCTTCGAGGGACCGCTGGCCGATCTCTGCGTGAAGGAAGACATCGGCGTCATCACCTATTTCAGCCTCGCGGCCGGCTTCCTGTCGGGCAAGTATCGCAGCAAGGCCGATACCGAAGGCAAGGCGCGCGGCGGCAAGGCGGCCGGCTATCTCGACGACAAGGGCCTGAAAATCCTTGCTGCGCTCGACACGGTCGCCACCGAAACCGGCGCCAAGCCCGCCGAAATCGCGCTTGCCTGGCTCCTGCGCAAAAAGGGCGTCACCGCCCCGATCGCCAGCGCCACCAGCCTTTCGCAGCTCGATAGCCTGACGAAATCGGCGACGCTTGCCCTCAGCGACGAGGCCATGGCGCTGCTCGACAAGGCGGGCGGCTGAGGGCGGACACTCCGACTGTCATGCGACCGCCCCGTTATTGGTGGGCGAGCGCCCCATTCTCCACGTCATGCTCGGGCTCGTCCCGAGCATCTAAGCACACCTCGGCTGGCTCGACGTGGATTGCTCTACCATCGTCGGAAGGGCGAGATGCAGGGGCCATGACCGTTGCATTTGGGATGACGTGATTAGATCCTCGGGACGAGCCCGAGGATGACGTCGCGTATGATAATAAAGTTGCGATTTCAATGGCTTATCGGAGAGGCGCCTTGCAGTGCCAGGCGTGCTCCAGGCTCACCGCTGCACCAGCCTCCAGGTCACAACCGTTTGGCCACCCCACACACCGCTTCATGCTCGGACCTGTGCCGAGCATCTGCCTAACACCAACCCACCAACAAAAATGCCGCCAGGCGCATCGCGCCGGCGGCATCATTGTCAGCATGAGGCAATCAGCCCCCTGTCTTCAAGCGTGAAGCATCACTCCCACTCGATCGTGCCCGGCGGCTTGCTGGTCACGTCGTAGACCACGCGGTTGATCCCACGCACTTCGTTGATGATGCGGGTGGCGGCGCGGCCGAGGAATTCCATGTCGTAGTGGTAGAAATCCGCCGTCATGCCGTCGACGGAGGTGACGGCGCGCAGTGCGCAGACGAATTCGTAGGTGCGGCCGTCGCCCATGACGCCGACGGTCTGGACCGGGAGCAGCACGGCGAAAGCCTGCCAGATCGCGTCGTAGAGACCGGCCTTGCGGATTTCGTCGAGATAGATGGCGTCTGCTTCGCGCAGGATCTCCAGCTTTTCGCGGGTGATGCCGCCGGGGCAGCGGATCGCGAGGCCGGGGCCGGGGAAGGGGTGGCGGCCGATGAAGCTATCGGGCAGGCCAAGCTCCTTGCCGAGCACGCGCACTTCGTCCTTGAAGAGTTCGCGCAGCGGCTCGACGAGCTGCATGTTCATGCGCTCAGGCAGGCCGCCGACATTGTGGTGCGACTTGATCGTCACCGACGGGCCGCCGGTGAAGGAAACGCTCTCGATCACGTCGGGATAGAGCGTGCCCTGGCCGAGGAAATCGGCACCGCCAAGCTTCTTGGCCTCTTCCTCGAAGGTCTCGATGAACAGACGGCCGATGATCTTGCGCTTGGTCTCCGGGTCGGAAACGCCTTCGAGCTCGCCGATGAACTTGTCGGCCGCATCGACGTGGATCAGGTGCAGATTGTAGTGTTCGCGGAACATGGCGACGACATTGGCCGCCTCGTCCTTGCGCATGAGGCCGTGGTCGACGAGCACGCAGGTGAGCTTGTCGCCGATCGCTTCGTGGATGAGCAAAGCCGCAACCGAGCTGTCGACGCCACCGGAGAGCGCGCAGAGCACGCGCTTGTCACCGACCTGCTTGCGGATCTCTTCGACCGCTTTCTGGCGGTAGGCAGACATTGACCAGTCGCCCTTGATGCCGGCGATGTTGTGAATGAAGTTGCCGATCAGCTTGGCGCCATCGGGCGTGTGGACCACCTCGGGGTGGAACTGCACGCCATAATATTTGCGCTTCTCGTCGGCGATGAAGGCGTAAGGTGCGTTCGGCGAGGTCGCGACGACCTTGAAGCCTTCAGGCAATGCCGTGACGCGGTCGCCATGGCTCATCCAGACCTGATGGCGCGAGCCTTTCGACCAGAGGCCTTCGAACAGTTCGCTGTCTTCGTCGACCTCGAGGAAGGCGCGGCCGAATTCGCGATGATGGCCGCTCTCGACCTTGCCGCCGAGCTGCATGCACATCGTCTGCTGGCCGTAGCAGATGCCGAAAACGGGAAGGCCGCTGTCGAAGATGATCTGGGGCGCGCGGGGCGAACCCTCATCGACCGTCGAGGCCGGGCTGCCGGACAGGATCACGGCTTTCGGCTTCAGGCTCTTGAAGCCTTCTTCGGCGGACTGGAAGGGAACGATCTCGCAGTAGACGCCCGCTTCGCGCACGCGGCGCGCGATCAGCTGGGTTACCTGGCTGCCGAAATCGACGATGAGAACGCTGTCGGGATGTGCTGTCTGGGTCATGGCGAGCCTTTAATGAAAAGCACCCGGTCTTGCAATGCGGGAAATCCGCCGCCGCGGGATTTTATTGCATCGATTGTCCCGCTTTCGCAGGGCCTGGAGGCGTCTTTCGGGCATAAGGAGCGCTAGAACCAGAATACCCCATCTTCCAGCGCGGTGAACAGGCTATCGGTGGCATCCGATAGCTTGCGGTCGATCACATGCAGATATTCGGTCCAGCCGGAGATGTGCTGCAGCTCCTCGACACCGTCGGAAATCCCGCGCAGGCCGATCAAGGGCAGATTGTAAGCCTGGCAGGCGCGCAGGATGGCGAAGGTCTCCATGTCGACCATATCGGCATCGATTCCGGAATAGGCCGCGCCGGAGACGACGTTACCGCCGGTCGACAGGCTCGCTTCGGCCACGCCGGGGATGCGCAGCGGCAGGTCGATCACGGCAGGCAGGTCGAGAAACGGCGTGCGCCCCTTCTCGAAACCGAGCGGCGAGGCATCCATGTCGCGATAGGAAACCGACGTCACCTGATAGACCGCCGTCTGCTCGAGCTTGGCGGAGCCGGCCGAACCGAGCGAGACCACGAGTTGCGGCAGCTCTCCCTGGTGCTCGAGGGCCGCCAGCGTCCGCGTCAGCACAACGGCGGCCTCGACCGGGCCAACACCGGTCATCAGCGGCTCGAAGCGCGAGCGCAGGAAGGGGCCGTACTCGGCCTCGGCGGCCATCACGAACAGGATGGACTTTCCCGCGACCGATTTCAGTTCGAACGTCATCCAGTAATGCCCTCTCTGCCGCGTATGATCATCATGGTGCTGGTCATCGAGGCGATCAGCTTGGCCGGGCCGTCGCTGATGGCGTAGCCGCGCCCGTCGGCGACGATGATATTGGTGCCGGGCTTGGTGATCTCGCCGCGAAACAGGAAGCGCTCGCCGCGCCCGGGCGAAAGCAGGTTCACCTTGAATTCGATCGTCAGCACCGAGGCGTCGGGGTCGATGACGCTGTAGGCGGCAAAGCCGCAGGCCGAATCCAGCACGGCCGAAATGATGCCGGCATGCAGGATGCCGTGCTGCTGCGTCAGCTTCACGTCGAACGGCAGCTCGATCTCCACCATCGCCCGCTCCACGCGGGTGAGTTCGGCGCCGATCGTGTGCAGCGCCGCCTGGCGCGAAAAATTGGTCTGGATGCGATCGCGGAAATCGCCGCTATCGGTATTGGTCATCTGTCTGCCCTCGTGCGAGCCGGAAAGTGCCATGCGTCGCCGCGCCACACAAGCGCAATGGATCGCAGTCAGTACGATTGTGCACTCAACGCCGGCGGCGGGACGTGCTAGATCGGGGTTGAGATGAAAGGGAGGTCGGTGTGCTGCAGGTGAGGCGTTACACGGCAGATGATTGCGACGACACGATCGCGATCTTTCTGGCGGCGATCCGCGAGGTGGCATCGCGCGATTACAGCCCGGCCGAAATCGAAGCCTGGGCGAAAGTGGAGGATCGCGCAGCCTGGGCGGAGCGCCGCTCCAGCCGGCCAACCTTCGTCGCCGAACACGCGGGACGCGCGATCGGTTTTTCCGATCTGGAACCCGACGGCCATCTCGACATGATGTTCGTCCACCCCGCCCATCAGGGCATCGGCGTCGCCAGCCTGTTGCTCTCAACGGTCGAGGAGGAGGCGAGACGGCAACGCATCGGCCGCATTTTCACCGAGGCCAGCCTCACCGCGCGGCCCTTCTTCGAGCGTCGCGGCTTCAGCGTCATCGCCCGCCAGAGCGTCGAGAAGCGCGGCCAGCGCCTCACCAATTTCCGCATGGAGAAATTTCTCTAGAGCAGCTTCTGCCAGGCATGGCCGGGGTGCGCCTTGCGCAGCATGGCCCTCAGCCAGTCGCGCTCGGAGGGGCCAAGCTTCGGCAGCGCCTTGGCAAAGTCGATCTCGTCCTTGTCGCGCAGGTATTTGGCCTTGAACAACAGCACGCCCGCCGGCCTGAGATAGGGTATGCCGTCGGCAGTGGCGGCGATCATGTCGGCGCGGGGAAACGCAATCGAAGGATCGCGCTTGTAGACCCAGCGATCCGCCGTTCCCTCCTCGATCATCATGTCGACGCGCCAGCGGCCGGCGGCGCGATCGTGGCACCATATCTGCGCGATCCCGGCGGGCGGCGCTGCATCAGCCGGAAGGGGCGCGACCACGCCGCTCCCGACGGCGTAAAAATCCATGTCGCCGAGCGCCGCGCGAAACATCGCGACGTCGTCGCGCAGCACCGTGAACTCCAGATCCTCGTGATCGCGCGTCTTTTCTCCATGCCAGAGATCGAGCGCCCAGCCGCCGACCACGCACCATGGCTTCGCAATCCCGCTGAGCCGTAAGGCCAGTTCCGCAGGCTGCCAGGCGTCCCATGCGCCGTGAGCGGGGATCGGTCGTGTCTCCATGCGGCCCGTGTTAGCGGGGCGCGGCATCAAGGGCAATCTCAGTTGAGATAGACGATCGAGGCGTTGAGCAGCGTCGCGAAGGAAACCCAGGCGAGGTAGGGCAGGAAGAGCAGCGCCGCGATCCGGTCGGCATTCCAGCGGTTGAGGATGAAGGCGATGATCAGCGCCAGCAGTGCGAGGATCACGATCAGCGCCACCGCCGGGACCTGCAGGCCGAAGAAGAACGGCGACCAGAGAAAATTCGCCACCATCTGTCCCGCCCAGATCAGCATGCCCACCGAGAGATGCCCGCGCATCCAGGTGCGCGCGCCGGCAAGCCCGATCAGCACGTAGAGAATGGTCCAGGCCGGCCCGAACACCCAGTTCGGCGGGTTGAACGGCGGCTTGGCGAGCGATTGGTACCATTCGCCCGGAAGATTGTTGACGCCGATCACAAGACCGCCGCCAAGCACGATCGCAACGAAGATGATGTAGGTCAGGGCTTTGCTCATCCGGCGGAGATAGGGCGCGGCGGTCGCCTCGCCAGAGCCATATCGCATACGATTCAAATGATCGTGCAATGATCCCGATTGCCCGCCATGCGCTTCGGGATATGCTCGGCGAAGCAGGAAATTGGAGTGCTTCGAAATGGCCGGTATCGTGCAGTCCACACAGGCCTACGAAAGCTGGCTTCGCGGCCAACTCGGTGCCGATCTGGTCGAAAGCGATCTCCTGCGCAAGCACATGAAGATGCGATCAAGCAGCTTTTCTTTCCTGCGCGCCACCTATTGGCGCTTTTCAGAAACCGTCCTCGATATCTGTCCTGACGCTGCCGCCGCGCCGAAGGTTCTGGCGATCGGCGATACGCATCTGGAAAACTTCGGCACCTGGCGCGATGTCGAGGGACGCCTCGTCTGGGGCGCCAATGATTTCGACGACGCAGCCGTCATGCCCTATGCGCTCGATCTCATCCGGCTGACGGCAAGCGCGCTCCTGGCGGTCACCGAGGGCGGCCCGCCGGCGCAGACGATCGCGGCCTCGGTGCTGACGGGCTATCTCAGGGCGTTGCAGACGCCCGCGCCCGTCATTCTTGAGCGCGATCACAAATGGCTGCGCAAGGCGCTGACCCTGCCCGATAGCGAACGCCGCGCCTTCTGGGATAAATTCGCGAGCCTTGCGCCGGGCGAAAAGCCGGCACCGTCGGCCTATGCCGGAGCGCTCGACGCGTCCTTGCCATCTGGCCATGCCGCTTACGTTCCGAAGCCGCGTACGGCCGGCACCGGCAGCCTCGGGCGTCCGCGTTTCATTGCTTACACGGATTGGCGGGGCGGGCCGGTGTTGCGCGAGGCCAAGGCCATGCTGCAATCGGCCTGGTCACTCGCCCACGCGTCCGATGATCGCGCCATCCACGCCGTCGAGATCGCGACAGGTCAGATGCGCTCTCCCGATCCGCATTACCGGCTGATCGGCTCGGTTCTGGTGCGGCGGCTGTCGCCGAGCAGCACCAAGATCGAGATCGACGGCAATTCCGATCTGCTGCTGTCGCCGGATATGCTTGATCTGATGGGCTTCGAGATCGGCAATTGCCACGCCAATGACCCATCCGCCGCCGATGCGATCCTGCGCGACCTCAAGGCGCGCAAGCCGGGCTGGCTGGTGGAAGATGCCAAGGTTGCGGCGGCGCAGATCGGCGCCGAGCAGAAAACATGGTCACACGCGTCGTGAGGGTGCGATCCTGACGATGTGCTGGTCCCAGGCCACGCTGCTGCGCTGACCAAGGAAATCGCCGTCATAGGAGGAAACGGCAAAGCCGGTGCTCGCGGGCGCGATGCCGGCCGCCTCGGGCACGATCTGCTCGCGCAAAACACGGCCGCTTATGGCATCGATCGTCACCGAAGCCCCGCCCTTGGGCGAGGTCACGCCCACCAGCCCGTCCTTGCGGTTGACGGCAATGGCGCCGACATAGTTGGCGAGCCGGCGCGTGGTCTCCTCAGGCAGATCGACGAAGCGCAGATCCTCGCCCTTGGCGAAGGAGCCGACCAGCGGCGGCAGATCGCTGCGGCGGCCTTCATACTGGCAGGCGAACCAGATGCGACCGCTGTCGTCGACATCGACATGCCGCGTCGAGACCTGCGCCCACTCGGCGGGCAGCGTGTGTTTCTCGATCAGCGCGCCGGTTGCGGCGTCCACGAGCGTCAACGACGGCTGCATGTTGCCGAGGTTGAGCTTGGTGCGGCCGAAATCCGGATGCGTCTCGATCCCGCCATTGGCAATGATGAGCATGCGCCCGTCGTCGCTGACGGTCATGTCGTGCGGGCCGACGCCATAGGTCTCGAATTCGCCGATCCGCTCGAAGCGGTGGGTGGCGTCGTAGAGCCCGATCATGCCACGATTGCCGTCGAAATCGTTCTCGCTGGCGTAAAGGATGCGCCCATCGGGCGAAAACGCGCCGTGGCCGTAGAAATGCCGGTTCTCGGCGGCCGTGATCACGATCGGCTTGGCTTTTCCGTGCGGGTCGAAGATCATCGCATAGGTGCCGGGCCGCCGTGCGAAGGCGACGGTCTTGCCGGTGGCGGCGCTGAAGGCCATGCCGTGCGAGCGCGCCGGCAGCGCCAGCTGGTCGATGATCTCGCCGCGCTCGGAAACGGTCGCCACCGCGAAGGATCCGTTCGCCTGCCGCACGCCGGAGGCATAGACGGCGTCTGCGCGCTCGAGCGCCATCAGCGCCCGCGGCTGCAAGGCCGCCAGGAAGGTCAGCCCGGCCGCCTTGACGAAGCTGCGCCGGTCGATCGCGGCACTCCTGATCATCGGTTCAATCGCCGTCGGAGAAGGAGAAGCCGGCCGACAGGCCGATCGCGGCGCCATAATTGTCGCTGATCATGGTCACGAGGTCGCGCGTATCGACCAGGAGTTGGTCGAGCTTTGCCTTTTCGGCATCGCTGGTCGCGACCTCGATGTCGGGGTTGAGCTTCGGCACGGTTTCCAGAAGCGACTTCAGCTTGGCGTCGATCGCGTCGGCAACCGGCTTCTTGTCTGATGGAAGCAGGTCGGCCATCTCGGCCTTCTGCCAAAGGTTGCGCAGCCCCTCCAGATTGGATGTCATCGACTTCCAGGTGTTCTTGGAGCGCCAGTAGATCGCCATCTTCGGGCGCGGCGTCGTGTCCTTGCCCTTGTAGAATTGCTCAAGCCGCTGGTCGCGGACATTCTCGGCGCCGTGCACGAGAGTGCCGAGAAGCGCGGTCACGGCTTCTTTGTTATCCATGAAATCGGCGCTCTGCGGGCCGGGATGCTTCCAGCTCGCCTGGATGCCGTCAGGCTTCTCCCAGGCGGCGACCACTTCGGCCGCCTCGCGCTGGATGTTGCCGGCAACGGCCGCGCCGTAGAGGCAGCGGAAACCGCTCTTCTGGTTGGTGAGGTCTTCCGATCCCGTGCCGTAGAGCACGTATTCAAGCGCCGTCAGGCCCTGCAGGGCAACGCTCTTGGAGGCGATCGCATCGACCGTCGTGTCCTTGGGGTCTGCCTTGGCGATCAGCGTCTGCACTTGCCGGAGACCCACGCCCTTGCGATCCGGGTAGAACAGGATGTGCTCGAAGAGATTGTCCTGGATGACGGGACCGACCTGAACCATTTCGATTGCCGACCAGTAGCGGATGATGTCGTCGAAGGCCGACTTCGCCTTGTCGAGGCTGGCGGGCGTGCCCTTGTCGCAGAGATCCTTCATCGCCGTGGTCAGCCGCGCCGCCGATTGCTGGGCATTGCGGTAGCCCGGGCGGATCACCTCGTCGACCGCGCGCTGCATCACGGCAGGCACGGCATCCTCGTTCAAGCCCGCCGGAGCGGCAGCCTGGCCAGCCGGGGCCGCCGGTGCGGCAGCCTCACCCGCCGGTGCTGGGGTCTGGCCCGCCTGCGGAGCGGCCGTCTGCGCCACGGCATGGGAGGCAAGGGCAAGCGAGAGAACCAGAGGGTACCAAAGGCGCATCAAAGAGACTCCAAAAACGTAATCAGTGCCTGCCTGTTATCCGCAGGCAGGGAGGCAAATGCGTCGCGCGACTTTTGTGCTTCGCCGCCGTGCCAGAGAATGGCCTCGGTGAGGTTTCTGGCCCGGCCGTCATGAAGGAAAAAGCTATGTCCGCTGACAGTCTTGGTGAGACCTATACCCCATAGCGGCGGCGTGCGCCATTCACGTCCGCTTGCAAGTCCAACCTGTTGTCCGTCCGCCAGCCCGTCGCCCATGTCGTGCAGCAGGAAGTCGGAATAGGGCCAAATCAGCTGGAAGGACTGCGCCTTGTCGAGGCTGTCGCGGCGCGTCACATACTTCGGAACATGGCAGGCCGTGCAGCCGCTTTCGTAGAAAACCTGCTTGCCCTTGAGCGTCTCGGGAAAGCTCGCCTTGCGCCGCGCCGGCACGGCCAGATTGGCGGAATAGAAGGTCACGAGGTCGAGGATCGGCCCCGGCGCTTCCTCGTTCCCAAGCCGCTTCTGCACGCCTGTGGCCATCGCCTTGCACTTGGCCTGCGCATCCGTGCAATCGCCATGCGGGTCGGGCTGGTCAGGAGTAGAGATGCCGATGTCGTTCAGGAACGCATCGGCGCTCTGGTCGCGCACGCTTGCGTTCTGCGCCTTCCAGCCGAAGCGGCCAAGCGCGATCTTTCCGGTGCGGTGATCGCGCACGATCGCCGCCTTGCCGCGAATGCCGTCGTCATCCTTGTCGTCGGGATCGGCATGCGCGAGGATATCGGCCTCGGGAATGGCCTCGATCAGCCCCAGCCCGATCATCGCCGGCGCCACGCGCGGCGAGATCGTCGTTGCCGGGTCGAGCGGCCCGTAGCCGAGGCTGTCGATTGCGTAGCGTGGCCGCCGCAGCGACACGGTCTCGCCACCAGCAAGCGTCACCGGCTCTTCAGTGTAGCTGACCGCCATCTTCCCCTCGGCGGGAAGGCCGGGTACCGCGCGGTCTTGCAGCTGGTGGCCGTAGACGGGATCGGGGAAGTTGATGGTCTCGGCATTGGCGACGGCGCGCTCCTCGTCGGGCGTCCTGGCCGTGCGCGCCAGTCTGAGAAACATCGAACTGGTGCTGGCGCCGGGCTCCGGCTTGCCGCGTCCGTCATTGAGGTGGCAGTTCATGCAGGAGCGCGCGTTGAACAGCGGCCCCAGCCCGTCGGAGGCTTGCGTCGAGGAAGGGGCGGAGACCCAGAGCTTCTTGAAGAGCGCATTGCCGAGCTTGAACGGCTGCTCCTCCTCGAAAGGGATGGTCGCGGAGATATGCGAGAAGGAATTGCGCGTCACCGGATCGATCGACGTCGCGCCGCCCGCCTGCATGGCCTCGTATTGCTCGGCCTTGGAAAAGTCGGTGGTCGGCCGCGTCACATCGGCGACGCGCTTGGCGTCGGCTTCGGTGAGATCGATGCGCTTGGTGGGAAGGTCGAAATTATCGGCAAGGGCGGCGGACAGGCCGGCGATCGTGGCGCAGATGGTTGCGCTGAAGAGAAGACGACGGGCCGAGAAAGGCGACATTTCGGAGTTCGGGCCGCCTCGATAGCGAAGCGGCCCGCCTTTTCACTTATTTGAAGACGGCAGTAGGATTATCCAAGCTGTCGGAACCTTCAAGCTTGACCGTGCCGAGATCGAGCGCGGCGATCACGCGCTGCACCGATTTCGTCTGGTCGACGAGGCCGTCGATGGCAGCCTGGACAACGGCGTTGCCCTTCTTGTTGCCCTCGGCGATCATCTGGTCGTACTTCTCGACGTTCTGGCCGCGCTTGGCCATGATCGCCATCGCCTTCAGCGTCGCGTCGAGCTTGCCCTGCATTTCCTTGTCGAGCTTCTTGTCCTTGGCGGCGACGAGATCGTGCAGCGAGGGACCCTTCATCTTCGTACCGTCGACGCGGGTGTAGTTGCCCGTATAGGCGGCGGCGATGCCGACAGCGTCGTTGAGGTGCGAGTTGTAGGTGTTGTCGGAGAAGCAATCATGCTCTTCTTCCGGATCGTGCAGGATCAGGCCGAGCTTCATGCGCTCGCCGGCGAGTTCGCCGTAGGAGAGCGAGCCCATGCCGGTCAGGATGGCGACGAGGCCGGCTTTCGGATCGGCTTCGACATGCTTGGTGGCTTCGCCATCCGGCTTCCAGTTGTCGGTCATTTCCTGCAGGTCGGAGACCAGAAGCGTCGATGCCGACTTCAGATATTCGGCGCGGCGGTCGCAATTGCCGTGCGTGCAATTCTTCAGGTCGTAATCGGTGGCCGGGCGGTTGCCGGCGCCTGGGCCGGTGCCGTTAAGGTCCTGGCCCCAGAGCAGGAATTCGATGGCGTGATAGCCGGTCGCGACGTTGGCTTCCACGCCGCCCGCTTCAGCCAGCGTACCGGAGAGGAATTCGGGCGTCAGCTTCGAAGCGTCGACATCCTTGCCGTCGATCTTGATCGTCTTGTTGGCGATCACGTTGGCGACGTAAAGCGAGTTCTCGTCGCTCTCGGTGCCGTAGGAGGCGTCGACATAGTCGATCAGGCCTTCGTCGAGCGGCCAGGCGTTGACCTTGCCTTCCCAGTCATCGACGATCGGGTTGCCGAAGCGATAGACTTCCGTCTGCTGATAGGGAACGCGGGCCTTGATCCAGGCGGCGCGCGCAGCTTCCAGCGTCTTGTCCGTCGGCTCCTTCAAGAAGGCGTCGATCGCGGCGTCCAGAGCCTTCGCCGTGGTCAGCGCGTCTTCATACTTCGCGTGGCCGACTTCAGTGTAATATTTCACAACGGCAGCAGCATCCGGGGCCGCGTAAGCGGGGATGGCGGACAGAGCGGTTGGGGCCACCGCCAGCGCCAGGGCTGCGCAGAAATTTTTGTTGAGTTTCATGGGATCCTCTCCTGTGACGGGCGAGCTTTATAAGGCCCGACGAAAATGTCTTCGCGCAAAAGCAAACTGGTGTCAAACACTCTAGTTTGGAATGGTTTTAAGGAAACGAAATCCGCCGAAAGGCCATGAAATCGAAATCGAATTGCTTGGAAAATGGGCGATATATGAGTAATCACTGTGCAACTGCATAAACATTGTCCGGATTGATCGCGTATGCGCCGACATCTCAAGCATTTCACCCATCGCCATGAGCCGAAAGGTACCGTCCATCTCCATCTGAAATCCGGCATCGGCGCCATGATCGGCATGGCATCCGTCGGCGCGCTCACCGTTTTCACCGGTATTCCGCTGCTGATCGCGCCCTTCGGCGCCACGGCGGTGCTGATCTTCGGCCAGCCGAAGAGCCCGCTCGCGCAGCCGGCCAACGTCATCGGCGGCTACCTTCTGGCGGCGCTGATCGGCGGCCTGGCGGTCTTCCTGTTTCCGGGTCTCTGGTGGGTCGGCGCGATTGCCGTCGGGCTGACGATTGCCGGCATGCTGATGCTGCGCGTCACCCATCCGCCGGCGGGCGCCGTGCCGCTGGTGGCCTTCGGCTCGCATATGGGCGGACCGATGCTGTTTCTGATCGTCGGTTTCGGCAGTGCGCTGTTGATCGCGATCGCCGTGCTGCATCACCTGATCCCGCCGCGGCATCAATATCCGCTGCGGGCGCCGCACTGATCCAGGCTCTATTGATTTAGGCTTTGCGCTTCATCCGGCAGAAGAAGAAGCCATCCGTGTCTGTCGATGCGGGCGTAAGCGTAATCGTCTGGCCATCCGACGAGCGCGGATGCGGGCTGTCCTTGCCGAACAGCTGATCCCAGCCCTCAAGCGCGCCCGCAATCTCGAACGCGGGATTGGCGGCGGTAAACGCGCGCACCTGCTCCTCGTTTTCCTGCGGCAGTACCGAGCAGGTCACGTAGATCAGCTCTCCGCCGGGGCGCACATAGGCGCTCGCCTGGCTGAGTGCGTCCTGCTGCTGCGCGGTGCGCTCATCGAGGTTCTTGGC
The DNA here is from genome assembly GCF_017741935.1 of Rhizobium sp. 16-449-1b. Classification (GTDB taxonomy): domain Bacteria; phylum Pseudomonadota; class Alphaproteobacteria; order Rhizobiales; family Rhizobiaceae; genus Rhizobium. Next base: position 232,878 of record NZ_JAGHMH010000002.1, read on the forward strand.
CGTCAGGCGCCATTTCGTATCCGGGCGCCGGCGCCATGTGCCGGTGCCCGTGCAGGGCGCATCGACCAGCACCTTGTCGCAACGATCCTCTAGGTTCTTCAGCGCCTTCGGATTGTCGTGCACCTGAACGTTTCGGGTGCCGGCGCGCTTCAGCCGCTCGATAATCGGCGCCAGCCGCTTGCGGTCGGCGTCATAGGCGTGAACCTGGCCCTTGTTGTGCATCGCGGCCGACATGGCGAGCGTCTTGCCACCGCCGCCGGCGCAATAGTCGAGCACCTGCTCGCCATCCTGGGGCAGCACGAGATCGGCCACGATCTGCGATCCCTCGTCCTGAACCTCGAACCAGCCTTTTTGGAACGAAAGCTCCGCTGTCACGTTGGGAAGACGGGAGGCTCCTTCGCCCGCGGCAATCCGGATGCCGTAGCGTGCGATGCTGGCCTCCTGAGCGCCTGATCTTTCGAGCGCCTTGACGGCCTTTTCGCGGGTGGCCTTCAGGATGTTGGCACGCAGATCGAGCGTCGGTCGCTCGGCGAGCGCCTGGGCTTCGCGAAGCCAGGTGTCGCCGAAGGATTTTTCGAAGGTGGGCTGTATCCATTCCGGGATATCGCCCTGAATATGGGAAGGAGCGTCCTTGAGATCACGGGAGTGAAAGGCCGAAAGCGTTGCCTCGGAAAGCGCTGCCGGCGCGAACTTGTCATCGGCAAGCTCGGCGGCAAGCGTCTCGGGCGTAAAGCCCCACTGGCGGAACATGACGGCATGGGCAATCGCCGATGCGCTGTCGTCATCCATAAGCCAGGCGTGCGAGAGGCGCATGCGAAGCGCGTCGTAGACGATGTTGCCGATTGCGGCGCGGTCGCCGGAACCGGCGAAGCGGTGCGCGAGCCCCCAATCCTTGAGGGCATCGGCGACAGGCCGTCTGCGGGCATCGATGTCTTCAAGAACCGAAATCGCCCCTTCGAGCCTACCGCCCAATCGCATTCACAACGCTCCTATTGCCTGGATCAATGCCGGACCTTCAAGGCCCGGCGGCTTGTGAACGATCCGCAGGAAGCGCGACAGACGCAGCGGATGGTACACAAGTCTCAACCGCGTGGTATCCGCGATTGGCGGCAAGAGCAAGCGGTGCCTTATATCAGGCGTTAGCCGATGACTTCGTAGCAGACCTTGGCGGTGCCGGTGCTGACCATGCCGATATTGCTGGCGGCTGCACGGGAAAGATCGAGAACGCGGCCGCGGATGAACGGACCGCGATCGTTGATGCGCACGACGACGCTGCGGCCATTGTTGCGGTTGGTGACCTTGACCTTGGTGCCGAAAGCGAGCGAGCGGTGCGCGGCAGTATTGATGGTCGGGTTCATGCGTTCGCCGGAAGCGGTTTTGGAGTGAAGTGCGTACCACGACGCGCCACCGCAACCATTTGCAGCAAAACCTTCCATCGGAAGGATCGTAGAACAAGCTGCTATAGTTGTGACGGCGATAATAGAACGACAAATTTTCTTCAAAACGGGGTGTCCCTCAACTGTTAAACCTACGCCTTGTGGGCGGCGGGGGCTTAAACCGGTCGAAAAGTGGCAGAAAAGTGCCCCGAGTGATCACGGAATGTTACGTTCTGAAATATATGTGATAAGCCGGCAAAATGATTCGAACCGTCGTCAAGCGGTTTCGAATGAAAAAAGCGCAATTGAATCAAGTAAAATTAGAACTTTTTTTGCGGGAAGCCGTTCACGACTCCCGTGATCACAAAAATCACGAAAATAATTTTGCGCGGGCGTCATAATTCCCGCCCCATTTGGGCAATTTCCAAGGCTTCCGCCCAAATTTTGCGCCAAATTTTAACGAAATCTGCCTGGAGTAGGAATTTCCTACCAATTCATCTGGCGCAATATAGCGATATCAGGGGCGGCTAAGTCAGCCGCGCCAGCGCTCGTTTTGCAACAACTGCGCGAGTGATTGCGGATAGGTGGGGAAGGCGAAGGTGAAGCCGGCGGCCTTCAGCTTGGCGTTCGAAACGCGCTTGTTCTCGCCATAGAAGGAGCGCGCCATCGGCGTCAGTTCGGCGGTCTCGAAGGCCTGTTCCGGCGGCGGCTCGACATCCATCAGGCGGGCCGCCTCGACGATGACATCCTGCGGCGGGCCGGGGCGGTCGTCGGTCACATTATAGATGCCGCCAAGTTTATGCTCGGCAAGAAACCACGCGCTGGCGCCGATATCCTCGACGCGGATGCGGTTGAACACCTGATCCTTCTTGATCAGCCGCCGCGCCGTGCCGCGCGCCAAATTGACGAAGGCATTGCGGCCCGGTCCGTAGATGCCGGACAGGCGCAGCACCGCCGCGGGAATGCCGATCCGTTCGCCGATCGCAATCCACGCCGCCTCCGCCTCCAAGCGCTCCTTGGAGCGGCCCGAGACCGGAACGCACGGCGTCTCCTCGCTCACCCATTCGCCCTTGTGGTCGCCATAGACGCCGACGGTCGAGAGATAACCGATCCAGGAGAGTTCAGGCATGAGCGTCTCGATGCGCTCGCCCGCAAGCTTCAGCAGCGGATCGCCTGCCTCGCGCGGCGCGATCGATTGCACCAGATGCGTGGCCGAGCGCATGGCATCAATGAGTGTCGCATCGAGCGTCTCGCCGTCGAAGACGAAGGCCTCTATGCCCTCGGCTCTGAGCGCCGCTGCTTTCTCTTCAGAGCGCGTCGTGCCGGAAACGCGAAAACCCTCGGCCATGAATGCCTTGGCAATTGCCGTGCCGGAGAAGCCGCAACCGAAAATCACAAGATGCATCACGCCGCTCCCGCCAGTCTCCATTCGTTCAGCACATCGCTGTCCGACTCATCCTGAGGCCTTTGTGCAGCAAAGCGCTGGAATTCGCCAGCCTCCATCAGCCGCGACAGCGCCCATATCGCCATGGCCCGCACCACGGGCGAGGCATCGGCGGCAAGAGAAAGGCAGGCATCGAGGAATCGGCGGTCGCCGGAATTGCCGGCCGCGATCAGCACATTGCGCACGAAGCGGTCGCGGCCGATACGCTTGACCGGGGAGCCGCTGAAGAAACTGCGGAAGGTGGGATCGTCGAGCGAAAGCAGCGCGGCGATATCAGGCTCCTGCAGATCCTCGCGCGCCTTCAGCTTCATTTCGGACGCAGCACTTGCAAACTTGTTCCAGGGACAGGCGGCAAGACAGTCATCGCAGCCGTAGATACGGTTGCCGATCAGCGGCCGGATGGCCGGATCGATCGGTCCTTTGTGCTCGATCGTCAGATAGGAGATGCACCGCCGCGCGTCGATCTGATAAGGCGCCGGGAAGGCTGCCGTCGGGCAGGCGTCGAGACAGGCCCGGCACGAGCCGCAATGATCGATCTCCGGCGCATCGATCAAAAGGTCGGCCGTGGTGAACATCGAGCCGAGAAACAGCCAGGAGCCATGCGCGCGGCTGACGAGATTGGTGTGCTTGCCCTGCCAGCCGAGCCCGGCCGCGGCCGCCAGAGGCTTCTCCATCACGGGGGCAGTATCGACGAACACCTTCACATCCTCGCCGGCGCGCGCCGCAAACCGCGTGGCGATCTCCTTCAGCCGGCCCTTGATGATGTCGTGATAATCGCGGTTGCGCGCATAGACAGAGATCGCCGCCTTGTCCGGCTTCTCGAGAATGCCGCGCGGGTCTTCCTCGGGCCCGTAGTTCATCGCGAAGACGACGACCGATTTCACGTCGCTCCAAAGCGTGCGGGGATCGCCGCGCCGCTCGCGCGTCTCGGCCATCCACTCCATCGTCCCGTGCCTGCCGGCATCGATGAACTGGCCGAGGCGTTCCTTCGCCTCGGGAATGCTGTCCGGCCGCGTGATCCGACAGAGATCGAAGCCGAGCGCCTGCGCTTCCGCCTTGACGAAGGCGGTCAGCGTCTGCAGGCGTTTGTTTTCCTTGGTCTGTGCGGATCGTTCGGGCATGAGAGGCCCCGTCAGAAATCCAGGTCGGCGTAATGCGAAACAGGGGTCAGGCCGCGCACGCGTTCGGTGAGCAGCGGGCGGAAGGACGGGCGCGACTTGATGCGCTGGTACCATTCCTTGACGAGCGGCGATTCCGTCCAGTCGATCTCGCCGAGATAGTCGAGAATGGAGACGGAAGAGGCGGCCGCCAGATCGGCATAGCTCATCCGATCGCCCGCAAGCCACTGGCGCGAGCCGGAGAGCCAGGTGAGATACTTCATGTGCTGGCGGATATTGGCGCGCGCCGTGCGCAGGATCTTCGAATCCGGTGCGCCACCGCCCTGGTCCGCCGTCATCTGCAGCTTGTAGACGCGCTCGCGCGCCAGCGGCCGGGTCACGTCGGTTTCCATCTTGACCATGAACCACTCCGTCAGCCGCCGGATCTCGGCGCGCTGGAAGGGGTCCTCGGCCAGCAGTCGACGATCGCGCTTCAGTACGCCGTGCGTCTCGTCGAGATATTCGGAGATCACGGTGGCCCCACAGAGCGCGCGCATGCTGTCGTCGACATAAACGGGCAGGGTGCCTGCCGGGTTGAGCGCCAGGAAATCCCGGCGCTTCTCCCAGGTCTGCTCTTCGATCAGGTCTGCCTGATAGCCGTACTCCGTCAGGATCAACCGGACGAAGCGTGATGCGGATGACATGGGGTGATGATAGAGCGTGGGCATCGAGACTCGGATTTTTGGATGGCTGGGGGTGCACGTCGCATGGACGCGATGATTATAGCGCCCTAGTCATGACTCATTCGTTGAAGCTATAGAAGTTTGGCCCCTCCAACACAAGCGAGTCGGGCCGCCCGAAACCCTGACGAAGGAAATCGACCTCGCCCAAAAATCGCCGACAACCGATCAGAGGTTCTCGTCGCATCCTCGTCTGGTGAAAATTGGTGTCGTTCCCCCAGCGGCACAGCACAATTCCCGTCTGACCGAACCCCGAAACGGAGACAATTGATGGATTACATAAACGCGATAATCCTAGGCATAGTCGAAGGCATTACCGAGTTTCTACCGATTTCAAGCACCGGCCACCTCATCATTGCGGAGCAATGGCTCGGCCACCGGTCTGATCTTTTCAACATCGTCATTCAGGCGGGCGCCATCCTCGCCGTCACCATCATCTACTGGCGCCGTATCATGACGCTGCTGCTCGGCTGGCAGGATCCCGAAAACCGCTCCTATCTCTTCAAGCTCATCCTCGCCTTCCTGATCACCGCCGTCCTCGGCCTGATCGTCAAGAAGCTTGGCTTCGAACTCCCGAGCACGGCCACCCCGATCGCCTGGGCGCTGATCATCGGCGGTATCTGGATGATGGTTGCCGAATGGCTCGCCGCCCGCCGTCCGCCGCACAAGGAGATCACCTGGCTGGTCGCCATCCTGGTTGGTATCGCGCAGGTCGTCGCCGGCGTCTTTCCGGGCACCTCGCGTTCGGCGTCCACGATCTTCGTCGCCATGCTCGCCGGCACGGGCAACCGCGCGGCCGCCACGGAATTCGCGTTCCTCGTCGGTATCCCGACCATGTATGCGGCAAGCGCCTATGAATTGCTGAAGACGTTCAAGGATGGTGGCGCGGCCAATGAAGACTGGACGGCTCTCGGCATCGCCTTCGTCGTGTCGACGATCGTTGCCTTCGTCGCCGTCAAGTGGCTGCTCTCCTATATCCAGAGCAACAAGTTCACGGCCTTCGCGATCTACCGCATCATTCTCGGCGCCATTCTTCTCGGCATGGCATCGGTCGGTATGATCGCCTGATCGGGAAGCAAAGCTCCCCAACCAAAAAAAGAAACCGGCGTCTTGGGGCGCCGGTTTTTCTTTTACCTGAGAGCTGCGGTTTCGCAGGGATCGACGCCATAGGCAGGCGAGCATTCGCCCTTCACGGCAGCGACCGAACCGGGCGCCACGAAAGAACCAGCCAGAATCACCAGCGCCGCGGAAGCAAAAAGCAGCGCAATTGACCTACCCATCGAAGTAACCTTTCAAGTCGTTTGAGCGCGCCTGTTTGAGGCGCTGAGTCCAAGCACAGACGCGCGGGGTGTGTAGTCAGAGGAATGGGAAATAGCAATAAATGTTCCTGCTAAATTTCCTGTTAATTCCGCTAAACTTTTCATGCGACTTTTATGCAACGCCCGGCGGTGCACAACCCCGCGAAAGCCGGGCATTCAGCCTGTTTTTTAACCCCTGCCTCAAAACGCGCAACGCCGCCCGCGGGGTCCGCGAGCGGCGTTGTCGTTAAGAAAATCGGGGTGGATCAGGCGGCCTTGCCGCTGTTCGTATATTGGCCCTGCGGGCGGAACTGCACGAGATAGCTGTCGATGACGGAGCTTACCATCGTCGGCGCAATACCGAGATCCCGCAGCGTCCGTCCCTCGGTTTCCGCTTCCTTGGAAACGACGTTGTCCTTCTTCAGAAGCTTCACCTGGTCAGAAGTGATCGGCGGGGCGATCAGCGGGATCATGGAGGCGACGCTGCCGATCAGCGAGGCAACGCCGAAGGGAAGCGAGACCAGCGGGTTGGTGCGCGCGGTCGACTTCAGCACTGCTTCGAGACACTGGCGGAAGGTCAGCACTTCCGGGCCGCCGAGTTCATAGATCTTGCCGCCGGCAACCTTGCCTTCGACAGCCTTGGCCACAGCCTCCGCGACATCCATGACATAGACCGGCTGCAGCTTCGTCTTGCCGCCGCCGATCAGCGGCAGAAACGGCGCCGAGCGCGCCATGCCGGCGAACTTGTTGAAGAAGCCGTCTTCCGGACCGAACACGATCGACGGACGGTAGATGATGGCGTCGGGCGCGACCGAGTGGATCGCGGCTTCGGCGCGGCCCTTGGTGCGGGCGTAGGACGAATCGGAGTTGGCGTTGGCGCCGATCGCCGAGATGTGGACGAGCTTGGCGCCGGCGCCGCGCGCGGCTTCGGCCACGGCGCGACCGCCGAATTCCTGGACGGCCTCAAACGAGTTGCGGCCGCTTTCAAACAGGATGCCGACGCAATTGACGACGTAGGACGCACCCTCGACGGCACGGTCGATCGACTGGCGGTAGCGCAGATTGGCCTGCACGAAGGAAATCTGGCCGACATTGCCGAGCGGCTGCAGGAAGCCGGCGAGATCGGGGCGGCGCACGGCAACCCGGATGCGGTAGCCGCGCTTGGCCAGCGCGCGTACGACGTGCCTGCCAACGAAGCCGGAGCCTCCGAACACGGTGACGAGTGGCGGCAGGTTGGCAAGGGTCATGGCAGGTTCCTCGGAAGGCTGATGTGATTGGCGGGTGATCTCGTCTTAGCCCAATCAGGGTGCGACGAAAAGACCTATCGCACCACGCTTGCCACGACTTTGATCTGCCTCAAACGCCTTCGACGACAACCATTTCCGCGTCGGCCACTTCCTGGCGGATCTTGGCGGCGATCTGGTATTCAGGCGAGTTGTAGCAATCCACCGCATGCTGCATCGAGGGGAACTCGATGACGACATTGCGCGCCCGCGCCTTGCCCTCGAGCTCCGTCAGCGCTCCGCCGCGGGCAAGGAAATTGGCGCCGTATTTCTCGAAGGCCGGCTTGGCGGCGGCGACATAATCCTTGTAGCGCTCGGTATCGCGCACATCCACGCGAGCGATCCAGTATCCCTTGGCCACGGTGTCTCCTCCTGGGTGATGTCGTAAAATCAGCGGTTGGCGGGCCAGAGCGCAAGCACCATCTCGTCGAGAATGGCCTTGGCCGCCTGCTCAGGTTCCGGCGCCTTGACGATCGGGCGGCCGACGACGAGATGCGTCGAGCCCGCGCGCAATGCGTCGTAAGGCGTCATCACCCGCTTCTGGTCGCCGCGCTCGCTGCCGCTCGGGCGAATGCCGGGGGTAACGATCGCCATGTCGGGGCCGACGACCTCGCGCACGACAGAAGACTCCTCGGCCGAGCAGACGATGCCGCCCATGCCGGCTTCGCGCGCCTGTTCGGCGCGACGCAGCACCAGCGAACGCGGATCGCCGCTATAGCCGGCCTCGGTGAGGTCGGCTTCGTCCATCGAGGTCAGCACGGTGACGCCGAGCAGGCAGAGCCCCGAGCCCTTGGCAGCCTCGACGGCGGCGCGCATGGCCTTCGGATAGGCGTGCAGCGTCAGCATCGACATGCCCATCTTGGCGATGTTTTCGACGCCCGAGGCGACCGTGTTGTCGATGTCGAGCAGTTTCATGTCGAGGAAGACCTTCTTGCCGTCCTTGGCAAGATCGCGGGCGAATTCCAGGCCGCCGGCAAACACCAGCTGGTAGCCGATCTTGTAGAAGGAGACGGTATCGCCGAGCGTCGCGACCATCTTCTCGGCTTCACCGAGTGTTGGAACATCCAGTCCGACGATCAACCGTTCGCGCGCGTCCATCTCACATCCATCCGTGCCAGTCTTCGATAGGCGTCCAGTCGCATGATAGGCGCCGATCCGCAAGACGGAAACAATAGAGATTGCCACCGCCACCAGGCTGGTCGCGGTCCCGCCCGATCGGCCGGCCCTCAAGGTGACATTTCAGAAGTGTCCCCACGCCGCCATGGCCGACGAATGCGATCGGCAGGCTGCTATCATGCGTGGCGAGAATGCGCTCGACGTTGGAAACGATCCGCCGCTGCGCATCGATCGCCCGCTCCCATCCGTTGAAGCTCTCCTCAGGATTGGCGAAGAACCAGTCCGCCGCTTTCTCGAATTCAGGCGGCGGCAGGAAGCCGGTCGCGGACCGGTCGTTTTCGTGCATGTCCTCGAAAATCTCGACCGAGACGCCGGAGGGTGCAGCCAGGATCGCGGCGGTCTCGATCGCCTTGGTCTCGTCGCTGCTGACGATACGTCGCAATTGCGACGCCCAGGGATTGTCCGTAGCCAGCCGCGCGCGGGCGGCGCCGACATCCGACAAGCCCCATCTGGGGACCGGAACGGCGGCGTCGATCTTCACTTGCGGGTGGGTGATGTAGAGACCGAACATATCAGCCTCGGCGGTAGATCCAGAGCTGCGCCGGCGGAATGTTGCGGACGATGAAGTCGAAGTGCTGGATATGGTAGCGCTCCGGCCGCGCGATGATCGGCGACACCGGGCCGTAGGAAATCTGCACGAAGGGGCGCCCAGCCGGCAGCCGGTCGAGAACGCTTTCCAGCATGGCGATGCGCGCCTGCATCGGGAAGTTCAAAAGCGGCACGGCGGAAACGACGCTGTCGAATTTCTGCCCATCCATGTGGGCGAGCGTCTTGTCGAGATTGAAGGCGTCGCCATTGATGACGTTCACGCCGGGATAGAGCCGCACCAGATGTTCGTAGAAGTCGGTCGAATATTCGATCGCGACGAGGTTTTCAGGCTTCACGCCACGCTGCAGGATGGCCTTGGTGATGGCGCCGGTGCCGGGACCGAGTTCGAGAACCGGAAGGCCGGAGTTCGGATTGATGACGCTTGCCATCTTGCGCGCGGTGATCGACGACGTCGGCACGATCGAGCCGACTGTCTTCGGCCCCTGCATCATCCCCTTGAAAAACCGGATCTCCTCGTCGAATTTCTTGCCCAGCCGTTCCTTGAGGCGCAAGCCACCCATGCCGTTCTCCTTCGTGCAGCACATGCTGCATGCTTATGTGCAGGCAATACGGCGCTAAAACAAGGCAGAGCGTCGCAATTGACAAAGTTTGAACGGCAAATGCGACGCGCTACACGCGCATCGGCATCAGCACGTAGAGGGCGTCGTCGCCGGCGGTGTCGCGAATGAGCGTCGGAGAGCCGGCATCGGCCAGAAGGAAGATCGCCTGATCGCCGGAAAGCTGCGCGGTGATATCGAGCAGGTATTTGGCGTTGAAGCCGATTTCCATGGCGTCGGTGTCGTATCCGACGGCCACTTCTTCCGTGGCGCTGCCCGAATCCGGGTTGTTGACGGTGAGCAGCAGCTGTCCGTCCGAAAGCGCCAGCTTCACGGCGCGGCCGCGTTCCGAAGATATGGTCGAGACGCGGTCGACGGCCTGCGCGAAGCTCGTGCAATCGACGCGCATTTCCTTGTCGTTGCCGGTCGGGATGACGCGCTGGTAATCGGGGAAGGTGCCGTCGATCAGCTTCGAGGTCATGACGATCGAGCCGATGGAAAGGCGAATCTTGGCGTCGGAAACTTCGACCGTGACCATCGCTTCCGGATTGTCGACCAGCTTCTGCAGCTCGCCGACCGTCTTGCGCGGGATGATGATGCCGGGCATGCCCTCGGAGCCCGAGGGAGCGTTGACGTCGGCGCGCGCCAGGCGGTGGCCGTCGGTGGCGACGGCGCGTAGCTTCAGGTCGCCTTCGCTTTCGATTGTGTGGAAGAAGATGCCGTTCAGATAGTAGCGGGTCTCTTCCGTCGAGATCGCGAACTGGGTGCGATCGATCAACATCTTCAGATCCGTCGCCTTCAGCTTGAAGGTGTGCGTAAAGGTGCCGGCCGTGAGGTCGGGGAAGTCGGATTCCGGCAGGCACTGCAGCGAGAACTTCGAGCGGCCGGACTGAACCGTCATCGAGCCGCCGTCCTGGCTGGTGGCGAGCAGCACTTCCGAGCCGTCGGAAAGCTTGCGCACGATGTCGTAGAGAAGATGGGCGGGAACCGTGGTGGCGCCGGGCTGCTCGACATTGGCGGGCGTCGCTTCCGTCACTTCCAGATCGAGGTCGGTCGCCTTCATGTCGAGGTTCTGGCCATCGGCGCGCAGCAGGATGTTCGACAGGATCGGGATCGTGTTGCGGCGTTCAACCACGCGGTGAACGTGGTTCAGCGACTTCAAAAGGTTGGACCGCTCAATAGTAATACGCATGGGATGCTACCGCTTTCGACCGTTACTGCCCGGGCGCGCTTGAACACGCCTGAATAATGCCTTTCCCAAAAGCTGGGATCGGAGGATTGGACGCGCAAAATGGCAGAATTTTGCGGACGAATGCAAGAGGCGCAAAGGTCGCTGTCCCAGCAATTGCCATTTTCGCTGCGGATGCTCACAGAAATCACCGTTACCGGCGAAGTCCTGCCCCTTGCCGAAGAGATGGGTGTCGCCCATAAAGGCCGGAAGCCAGAAAGGGCACACATATCTTGAGCAATGACGACGCGACGACAGAGGGCGGCAGGCAGCGCAGCTTCCGCCTGCACAACATGGCCGTTCCCGCCCGCCCGCAGGAGCCCGGCCTTTATCTCGTCGCGACGCCGATCGGCAATCTCGGCGACATAACGCTGCGCGCTCTGGAGACGCTCGCCGGCGCCGATGTGCTCGCCTGCGAGGACACCCGCGTCACCCGCGTGCTGCTCGATCGCTACGGCATCCAGAACCGCCCCTACGCCTATCACGAGCACAATGCCGACGAAGCCGGGCCCCGGCTGCTCGCGGCGCTCGAGGCGGGCAAGTCCGTGGCGCTCGTTTCCGATGCCGGCACGCCGCTGGTCTCCGACCCCGGCTACCGCCTGGCGCAATCGGCGATCGAAGCCGGCTATCGGGTGATCCCGATCCCCGGCGCCTCGGCGCCGCTGGCGGCCCTTGTCGGCTCCGGCCTTCCGAACGATGCCTTCCTCTTCGCCGGTTTCCTGCCGACCAAGGACAAGGCCCGCCGCGACCGCCTGTCCGAATTCGCCGCCACGCCGGCGACGCTGATGTTCTTCGAATCCCCGCACCGCATCGGCGCGACCCTCATTGCCGCAGCGGACGTTCTCGGCGGCGATCGCCCGGCCTCCGTCTGCCGCGAGCTCACAAAGAGCTACGAGGAATTCCGCCGGGGCACGCTCGCCGAGCTCGCCGCTCATTATGCGGATGTAGACAACGTCAAAGGCGAGATCGTCCTCGTCATCGGCCCGGCGCCGGAACGCGCCATCGAGGAGACGGATATCGACGCCATCCTCGCCGACCTCTCGCAAACGCTTCCGACCGCCAAGGCCGCCGCCGAGGCCGCCCGCATCACCGGTCTCCCCCGCAAGGAGCTCTATCAGCGCCTTCTCGACCGAAAGGCGGGCGATGCCAGGTAACGACGCTACGGACCCGCATCAAAAGGGTCTTCGCCGCAAGGCACTGCGTCGGGGCCATGTCTCCGAATACATCGCCGCCTTCTATCTCATTCTCAAAGGTTACCGCATCGTCGCGTTGCGCTACCGCACGCGGCTCGGCGAGATCGACATCATTGCCCGCAAGGGCGATCTCGCCGTCTTCGTCGAGGTGAAGGCTCGTCGCGACCAAGGCGCGGCCGTCGATGCCGTGTCGCATCTCGCGCAAACCCGCATCCGTGGCGCCAGCGACCTCTGGCTCGCCCGCCAGCGCGACCAGGCCCGCCTGTCTCAACGCTACGACATCGTCGCCATCGTGCCCGGGCGATGGCCGGTCCATTTGCGCGATGCGTTCTGATTGCTTTCGTTAGTCGGTTAACATTTTCGGAATTTGTAATCGGGCTGTCATGAAAGCATTAAGGAGGTGTCACAATAGGCCTCTATTGCGTCCTCACGCCAACAAAGGTGGAGAGGGTTTTTCATGTTTAAGTCGATTTCTTTGGCCGCTGCCGCGGTCGTATTGTCCGCTTCGGCGTCGTTCGCTGCAACCGAAGTGACCTGGTGGCACGCCATGGGTGGTGAACTCGGCAAGAAGCTCGAGGAAGTTGCTCAGAAGTTCAACGACAGCCAGAGCGAATACAAGATCGTTCCGGTTTACAAGGGCACCTATCCCGAGACGCTGACGGCCGCCATCGCCGCTTTCCGCGCCGGCCAGCAGCCCGCCATCGTTCAGGTTTTCGAAGTCGGCACCGGCACGATGATGGCCGCCAAGGGCGCCGTCTACCCGGTCTACCAGCTGATGAAGGACGAGGGTGAGCCTTGGGATCCGTCGAAGTTCCTGGCGCCTGTTGTCGGCTACTATTCCGACGCTGAGGGCAACATCCTGTCGATGCCGTTCAACTCGTCGACCCCGATCCTCTACTACAACAAGGACGTCTTCAAGAAGGCCGGCCTCGATCCCGAAGTCGCTCCGAAGACCTGGGCCGAGCTTGCCGAAATGGGCAAGAAGATCGTCTCCTCCGGCGCTGCCAAGTGCGGCTTCACCATGTCCTACGGCGCGACCTGGGTTGGTCTGGAAAACTACTCCGCCATCCAGAACCTGCCTTACGGCACCCAGCAGAACGGCTTTGGCGGCATGAACGCCGAGTTCACCTTCAACGGTCCGAACCAGGCCAAGTTCTGGGATCACCTGAAGACCTGGCAGGATGAAGGCGTCTACAAGTACGGCGGCCCGAGCGCCGGTGCCGACGCTGCTCCGCTCTTCTACTCACAGCAGTGCGCAGCCTACATGAACTCGTCCGCTTCGCGCGCCGGCGTCATCAACAACGCCAAGGACTTCAAGGTCGGCTTCGCGCCGATGCCTTACGACGACACGGTCACCCAGGATCCGAAGAACTCGATCATCGGCGGCGCAACGCTGTGGGTTCTGAACGGTCAGAAGGACAAGGCTGTCTACAAGGGCGCCGCCAAGTTCTTCACCTACCTGTCGCAGCCTGAAGTCCAGGCCGATTGGCACCAGTTCACCGGCTACCTGCCGATCACCAATGCTGCTTACGAGCTTGGTCAGAAGCAGGGCTACTACGAAAAGAACGCCGGTTCTGACATCGCCATCAAGCAGATCATGCGCGGCACGCCTTCCGAAAACTCCAAGGGCGTTCGCTTCGGCAACCTGACGCAGATCCGCGACGTCATCGACCAGCAGTTCGAAGCCGTTCTCAACGGCAAGAAGACCGGTCAGGAAGCGCTCGACGAAGCCGCAAAGCAGGGCAATGCCAAGCTGCGCGAATTCGAAGCCGCGAATTCCAACTAAGGGTCGCTCCCTCCGTCAGCCCTCTCCGGCCCGTCCGGGGAGGGCATTTTCCTTGAGGGGTCATGCATGCAAACCAAACGCACTGTCTTCCAAAGCCGTCTCCTGCCTTATCTCCTGATCGCACCGCAGCTGCTCATCACGATCGTCTTCTTCGTGTGGCCGGCGGTTCAGGCCGTATGGCAGTCCTTCCTGCGCCAGGATCCCTTCGGTCTGAAGGACACCTTCGTCGGTTTGGCGAACTACACGCGCTTGCTGCAAGATCCGGATTATCTGAATTCGCTGACCGTCACCTTCGTCTTCTCGATCGGTGTCACCGTGCTGTCGATGGGGCTGTCGCTGCTCTTCGCGATCTGCGTCAACCGCGTGATCCGCTCGCAGCGCTTCTATACGACGCTTCTGGTCTGGCCCTATGCCGTGGCGCCGGCCGCATCCGGCCTGCTCTGGTGGTTCATGTTCAACCCCAGCGTCGGCATCATTCCCTATGTGCTGGAACATTTCGGCTACAGCTGGAACCACCGCCTGAACCCGAACAACGCGATGATCCTGATCATCATCGCCGCCGCCTGGAAGCAGATCTCCTACAATTTCCTGTTCTTCGTCGCCGGCCTGCAGTCGGTCCCGCATTCGTTGACCGAAGCCGCCGCGATCGATGGCGCCGGTCCCATCAAGCGCTTCTGGACGGTGGTCTTCCCGCTGCTGTCGCCGACCACCTTCTTCCTGGCTGTCATCAACATCACCTACGCGATGTTCGACACCTTCCCGATCATCGACGCGGCCACCTCGGGCGGTCCGTCGCAATCGACCAACATCCTTGTCTACAAGGTCTATGCCGATGGTTTCGTCGGTCTCAATCTCGGCCCGTCGGCCGCGCAGTCGGTCGTGCTGATGCTGATCGTGGTCGTCCTGACCGTCGTCCAGTTCCGCTGGATCGAGCGCAAAGTGCAGTATTGAAGCGAGAGCCAGCCATGGTCGAGAACCGTCCCTTCCTCAATTTCCTCACCCACTTCGTGCTGATCATCGGGATCGGCATGGTGGTGTTTCCCGTCTACCTCGCCTTCATCGCCTCGACGCGCGGTCCCTCGGACTTCTTGACCGGCGTCGTGCCGATGACGCCGGGCCACCAGATGCTGGAGAACTACGGCGTGCTGCTCGGCACCGGCGCATCCAACGCCGGCGCACCGCCGTTCCTCCTGATGCTCGGCAATAGCCTGGCGATGGCGATCCTGGTCGCGATCGGTAAGATCGCCATTTCGATCATCTCGGCCTTCGCCATCGTCTATTTCCGCTTTCCCTTCCGCACGGTCGCCTTCTGGATCATCTTCATGACGCTGATGCTCCCCATCGAGGTGCGCATCCTGCCGACCTACAAGGTCGTCGCCGATCTCGGCATGCTGAACTCCTATTCCGGCCTTGTCATTCCCGTCATCGCGTCGGCCACCGCCACCTTCCTGTTCCGGCAGTTCTTCCTGACGGTTCCCGAAGAGATGATGGAAGCGGCGCGCGTCGATGGCGCAGGCCCGATGAAGTTCTTCTGGGATATCCTGTTGCCGCTGTCGCGCACCAATATCGCGGCACTTTTCATCATCATGTTCATCTACGGCTGGAACCAGTATCTCTGGCCGATGCTGATCACCACCGAACCCGGCTACTACACCGTCGTCATGGGCATCAAGCGCCTGGCCGCGGTGCTGGATGGCGATACACAATGGAACCTTGTGATGGCGGGCGTCATCCTCGCGGCCCTGCCGCCGGTTCTGGTCATCATTTTCATGCAGCGCCTTTTCGTCAAAGGCCTGGTTGAGACGGAGAAGTAACAATGGCCTCCATCGACGTCGATAATGTCGGCAAGATCTACCACGGCGGCGTGCGCGCCGTTTCCGGCATCGAACTCAATATTGCCGATGGCGAGTTCATCGTGCTCGTCGGTCCCTCCGGCTGCGGCAAGTCCACCCTGCTGCGCATGATCGCCGGACTCGAAACCATCTCTGAAGGCGAGGTGAAGATCGGCGCGCGCGTCGTCAACAATGTCGAGCCTGCCGATCGCGACATCGCCATGGTCTTCCAGAACTATGCGCTCTATCCGCATATGAGCGTGCGTCAGAACCTGGAATACGGCCTGAAGAACCGCAAGACGCCGAAGGCCGAGATCGATGCGCGCGTGGCCGAGGCCGCCCGCATGCTGGAGATCAACCAGTATCTCGAGCGCAAGCCGAAGGCGCTTTCCGGCGGCCAGCGCCAGCGCGTCGCCATGGGCCGCGCCATCGTCCGCAAGCCGGCCGTCTTCCTCTTCGACGAGCCGCTGTCCAACCTCGATGCCAAGCTGCGCGTTTCCATGCGCGGCGAGATCAAGCGCCTGCAGCGCCGCCTCGGCACCACCTCCATCTACGTCACCCACGACCAGCTGGAAGCGATGACGCTGGCCGACCGTCTGGTCGTCTTGAACGGCGGCAAGATCGAGCAGGTCGGTTCGCCGCTCGATGTCTACCACCGCCCGGCCTCCACCTTCGTCGCCTCCTTCATCGGCTCTCCGGCCATGAACCTCCTGAAGGGCGAACTGCACGGCGACAAGCTGGCGCTCGGGCCCAGCCTGATCGACCTTTCCGGCTGCGCGCCGACCTCGGGCGCCGTCACCGTCGGCATCCGCGCCGAGGATCTCTGCCTTGCCGGACCCGACCAGCACGCCATGCCTGTTACCGTCGAGTACGTCGAGGAACTCGGCGCCCAGCGGCTGGTCCACGGCCTGCTCGGCGATCAGCCGATCACCGCGGTGCTGGCGCCCGATATCGACATTCCCGCCGAACTGCGTCTCACCATCGCGCCCGAAAAGCTGCACTTCTTCGCAGCTGACACAGGCAAGCGCATTGTTGCCGCCGACACCGATGGCGCATCCACGCCGGCCATGGCCGCCCAGCCCGCTTGAAGACAGCGCCCGCGTTAGGCGGGCGTTGCAATATCGCGGCACTCGTTACAACTTTAGCGAATGTCTGAACGGCTCCGTCAGGACTCCCTGATATTCCCACTTTAGGGGATAGTGTATTCAGGGGGTTCTGGTGGCATCACTGCATCTTATGTTCGCGAGCGCGATGGCCTTGGCCGCCCGCTCCATGCCCGACATCGTGGCATTTCCGCGCGGCAAGTCCTTCGTCGCGCATTCCAGCGATCTCATCGCCATGAAATCGACGCCGATCAATCCTGACTGGATTGTCGCTGGCGACCCGCAGGCCCGCACCGGCGAGCACTCGCGCGGCCACGACGATGCCGCGCTGACGGCGATCTGGGACTGCACGGCGGGAGAATTCCGCTGGTTCTTCGGCTGGGACGAGACGGTGATGATCCTCGAGGGCGAGGTCCATATCACCGCCGATGACGGCACCGAGCGCGTGCTGCGTGCCGGCGATGTCGCCTTCTTCGCCGGCGGCACCTGGGCCAGCTGGCGCGTCGACAATTACGTCCGCAAGGTCGCCTTCCTGCGCAAGCCCTTCCCCAAGCCCGTGGCGCTCGCCTATCGCCTGCGCAACCTGCTGCGCGGCAGCGGCCAGCAGGGCATCGCGGCCTGAAACACGGCTTGAATTGAAGCCTGAAACACACGCCGGCCGGTCGTGTCGGCGTGGAGCATAAAAGCCGTCCATTGACCGTTGCGTTCGCGCCCTCTGCGGCCTACATCTGTCCGGCAATCGCTAAGGGACAGAAATGGCCAAGATCAAGAACGTAGCGGTCCAGATGGACCATGTCGCCTCCATCAACATCGCGGGCGACTCCACCTTCGCCATGAGCCTCGAGGCGCAGACCCGCGGCTACAAGCTCTTCCACTATACGCCCGACCGCCTAAGCTTCCTCGATGGCAAGCTCTACGCCTCTGTCGAGCCGATGACGCTGCGCGACATCAAGGGCGACCATTTCGATCTCGGCGCCCCTGAGCGCGTCGATCTGTCGACCATGGATGTCATCCTGCTCCGTCAGGACCCGCCCTTCGACATGTCCTACATCACCTCGACGCATCTCTTGGAGCGCATCCACCCGAAGACGCTCGTCGTCAACGACCCGGCCTGGGTACGCAATTCGCCGGAGAAGATCTTCGTCACTGAATTTTCCGACCTGATGCCACGGACGCTGATCACCAAGGATCCCGCCGAAATCCGCCGCTTCCGCGACGAGATGGGCGATATCATCCTGAAGCCGCTCTACGGCAATGGCGGCGCCGGCGTCTTCCATTCGACCAAGGACGACCGCAACCTCTCCTCGCTGCTCGAAATGTTCGGCCAGCTCTTCCGCGAACCCTACATCGCCCAGCAATATCTGCCTGACGTGCGCAAGGGCGACAAGCGCATCATCCTCGTCGACGGCGAACCCGTCGGCGCCATCAACCGCGTTCCGGCCGAGCACGACAGCCGCTCCAACATGCACGTAGGCGGCCGCGCAGAGGCGACCGAGCTCACTGCCCGCGAAAAGGAAATCTGCGCCCGCATCGGCCCCGCCTTGCGCGAACGCGGCTTCCTGCTCGTCGGCATCGACGTCATCGGGGACTACATGACCGAGATCAACGTCACGTCGCCAACCGGCATCCGCGAAGTCAAGAAATTCGGCGGCGCCGACATCGCCAGCCTGTTGTGGGATGCGATCGAGCGCAAGCGCGCGTAAGGTGGGCGAGGGCGGCGGGCGGCGACGCTTTACGTCCCCGTCCACCCATTGGGCAACGCCAGCTATTGTGAGCGCGGCGGCTCCACTCTCTACCGTCATCCTCGGGCTCGTCCCGAGGATCTGCTAAGCAACCAACTTGCTCGACGTGAGTGGATAGCTTGCACGACCGTGGCTGCAAGCGAGACCCATCTGCACCCTTGCATCCGTGGAGACGTGCTTAGATCCTCGGGACGAGCCCGAGGATGACGCCGCGCGTGAGGAAAGCCCGGTCTCTTCAGTCGCTTAGCGCCATTTCAGTGTTGGGGAGGCGACGTCCGCCCAACCCTCCACCGTCATGCTCGGGCCTGTCCCGAGCATCTAAGCACGCCGCAACGAGTTCGACGTGCATGGATCACTCGCACTACGTTGGCCCCGTAGCCCCAAACGCCGAAACTGCCGTCGCGATCCTCTTCCTTCCCACCTTTGTTCCGCCCATACAACCCGACACAACCGCCCCACATCAATGGCGCGCAATTGTTCATTTATTGTTCTTGTTTCATTCCAATTTCTATGCCAGATTGCAATCCGCGACCATGATGGGTCGCGGTTTCAGGTGCAAGGGGTTGCACCGCAGGGGATCTGGGCCAAGGGGTTGGGCATGGTGGCGCGCGTCAGCACGGTTGCATTCCAGGGCATAGAGGGGGTTCCGGTCGAGGTCCAGGTCATGGTCGCGCCCGGCAAGCTGATCACCCAGATCGTCGGCCTGCCCGACAAGGCGGTGGCCGAAAGCCGCGAGCGGGTGCATGCCGCACTTCATGCCTCCGGACTGGCGCTCCCCGCAAAACGCATCACCGTCAACCTCGCCCCCGCTGATCTTCCCAAGGAAGGCAGCCATTTCGACCTTCCCATCGCGCTCGGCCTGATGGCGGCCCTCGGCGCCATTCCGGCGGATGCGCTCTCAGGCTATGTCGTCATCGGGGAGCTCAATCTCGACGGCACGATTGCCGCCGTCACCGGCGCGTTGCCGGCCGCGATCGGCGCCAATGCGATGGGCAAGGGCCTGATCTGCCCGGCCGAAAGTGGCCCCGAGGCCGCGTGGGCCGGCGCCGAGCTTGATATTCTGGCGCCCCGCAGCCTGATCGCACTCGCCAATCATTTCCGTGGCACCCAGGTGCTCTCGCGTCCCGAACCATCGATCCGCGCCACCGCCGCCAATCTGCCCGATCTCGCCGACATCAAGGGCCAGGAGAGCGCCAAGCGGGCGCTGGAAGTGGCGGCCGCCGGCGGTCATAATTTGCTGATGGTGGGGCCGCCAGGTTCCGGCAAGTCGATGCTTGCCGCCCGGCTCCCTTCGATCCTGCCGCCGCTTTCGGCCGCCGAGCTGCTCGAGGTGTCGATGATCCACTCGATCGCCGGCCAGCTCTCCGGCGGCAAACTCTCAGACCGCCGGCCGTTCCGCACCCCGCATCACTCTGCCACCATGGCGGCCCTCGTCGGCGGCGGTTTCCGAGCGCGTCCGGGCGAGGCGTCGCTTGCCCATCACGGCGTGCTCTTCCTCGACGAGTTTCCGGAATTCTCGCCGCAGGCGCTGGATGCGCTGCGCCAGCCGCTGGAAACCGGCGAGTGCATCATCGCCCGCGCCAATCATCGCGTCAGCTATCCCGCCACCATCCAGCTGGTGGCGGCCATGAACCCCTGCCGCTGCGGCATGGCGGGTGAGCCCGGCCATAGCTGCGCCCGTGGCCCGCGCTGCATGACCGATTACCAGGCCCGCATCTCCGGCCCCCTGATGGATCGCATCGATATCAGGATCGACGTCCCCGCCGTCTCCGCCTTCGACCTGATCCGCCCGGTGCCTGCCGAAAAGAGCGCCGATGTTGCCCGCCGCGTCGCCCGCGCCCGTGATCTGCAGCGGGATCGCTTCCGCGCCGCCGGCCTTGGTGAGACCGGCACCAACGCCCGCTGCTCCACGGCGATGATCGAGACCTATGCAGCCCCCGATGCATCCGGCCTGCAGCTTTTGCGTGACGCCGCCGAAAAGATGAAGTTCTCCGCCCGTGGCTATCACCGTGTCCTCAAGGTCGCGCGCACGCTCGCCGACCTCGACGGCCAGGAGATGGTCGGACGCATCCACTTGGCCGAGGCGATCTCCTACCGCATGGCGGGCGAGCGGCTAACGGCGGTGGCGTGAAGGGGAGGGACGAGCGAAAGCGGATAGTCAGCCGGCGCGCCGACACTGCCTTGCCGGAGGAGAGCAGTCCGGTGTCTCAGGTCTCGCGCGTTGCGCCGACCTCGTAGCTCTGGAGCTTGCGGTCATGAATGCCGAGTGCTGGCCATGCGGCGCGCCAGTCGCTCAGGTGCGTGGTTTGAAAGTGGCGATCGAGCGAGGCTTGGTCGCGCCAGCATTCGGTGACGTGGATGAGGCCGAGCTCGAGCACGTCCTCGGCGTAGGAATAATCCAGGCAGCCGTCTTCGGCGCGGCTCATCTCCACCATGCGCTGCATCACGGGGCGTGCGAGCTCGAGGTTCTCATGGGGGAGGCGGATGGTTCCGACGATCAACAGCATGGGATGGTTTGCTTACGGTATGAGGTTGGCGGGGGCCGACAGTGGAAAGGGCGCCGAAGCGCCCTCTTGATAGCGAAGTGAAGCGCGACCAGCGGAAATTGGGAACCGCGACACGCTTCAGCCAGACCCTCAGCCACCGAGGCCTTCGAACAGCGCCGTCGAGAGGTAGCGTTCGGCAAATGACGGGATGATCACCACGATATTTTTGCCGGCGTTTTCCTCGCGGGAGCCGATCTTGATCGCGGCGGCAAGGGCCGCACCCGAGGAGATGCCGACGGGTACGCCTTCGAGACGGGCGACGTGGCGGGCGGTTTCGAGCGCGGTGGCGCTGTTGATGGTGACGACCTCGTCATAGATGTGGGTGTCGAGGATGGCGGGCGCGAAGCCGGCGCCGATGCCCTGGATCTTGTGCGGTCCCGGCTGGCCACCGGAGAGAACAGGCGATTCCTCCGGCTCGACGGCGATCACCTTGATCTCGGGCTTCTTCGACTTCAGCACCTGGCCGGCGCCGGTAATCGTGCCGCCGGTGCCGATGCCCGACACCAGGATATCGACCGTGCCATCCGTGTCGTTCCAGATCTCCTCGGCCGTCGTCTTGCGGTGGATTTCGGGGTTGGCGGGGTTTTCGAACTGCTGCGGAATGATCGCGTCGGGCAGCGTCGCGGCCAGCTCCTCGGCCTTGGCGATCGCGCCCTTCATGCCCTTCGGCCCCTCGGTCAGCACCAGCTCGGCGCCGAGCAGTGCCAGCATCTTGCGGCGCTCGACCGACATGGTCTCGGGCATGGTGAGGATCAGCTTGTAGCCCTTGGCGGCGGCGGCGAAGGCGAGCGCGATGCCGGTGTTGCCGGAGGTCGGCTCGACCAGCGTCGTCTTGCCGGGCGAAATCTTGCCCTGCGCTTCCAAGGATTCGATCATCGCCACGCCAATGCGGTCCTTGACCGAGGCGATCGGGTTGAAGAATTCGAGCTTGGCCAGAAGGTTGGCCTTCACGCCCTTTTCCTTCGCGAGCTTGTCCAGTCGAACGATCGGGGTATCGCCGATCGTTTCCGTGATCGAGGAGTAGATGCGGCCGCGGCCCGGTTTCTTCGACATGATAAGGCTCCCTTGATGAAATATAGAGTGAGAATAGGGTCTAAGCCGGTGGTCGGCCAGAGTAGCTTCACCCGCCAACCCTGTGGTTCAGAGAAAAAAGCCTTTTCGAACCACGGTTTAGCGGATGATTTTTTCAGGCCGCGCGGGTGGCGATGAAGGCGGCGGTGCCTGCCAGAATGCTCGCCGCCACCCGGTTCAGCGCCTGCAGCGCGCGCGGCTGTTTGAGCAACTTGCGCGCCCGCGATGCCAGCAGCATATAGGGGATCAGCACCACCAGGAGCACCACGAAGGTGGTCAAAAGCAGCAGGCCGTATTCGCGCATCCCGACGCTGTCGATGCTGATCAGCGTCGGCACCAGCGCGACGTAGAAGAGCATGGTCTTCGGGTTGCCGAGCGTGACCAGCAGGCCCGAGAGAAAGCTCATGCCGATATTGCTGGATTTCTTCGCGGCGATGTCCTGCGGCAGCAGGCCCGCGGTCCAGAGCTTGTAGGCGATATAGCCGAGGTAAAGCGCGCCGAGAATCTTGATGACGATGAATACCTCGGTGAAGGTCTGCGCCACGAAGGCGAGGCCGAGGATCACGGCGGTGAGATAGATCATGTCGCCGAGCACCAGCCCGAGCCCCATGAAGAAGGTCTCGCGGAAGTTCGAGCCCAGCGCGCGGGCAACGATCGCGGTAATGCCGGGGCCGGGAATGGCGGCGGCGATGAACAGCGCCGCGGCATAGGCGAAGAGTGCGGTGAACGACATGTGAGCCTCCCAATCGGCTGTGTTCTACGCCTCTTGCAGGACCGTTTCAACAGGCCGTTGGGTAGCCTCAACGGAGCGGATTTCCGGCGCGGGCATTCTGTCACGGGCGTCTGCTATTGACGCCTCGGGTCGCGGTTCTAGTTCTCGGTTGGTGGCGGATGTCTGGCCGTAGCCGGAGCCGGAACTGTCGGCCACATGGGGGACGCAACCCGTTCCGGCACCCGTATCACGCCGATCTGGCGAAGGAGAAAATTTCATGTCGACACCCGTCGAAAAGCGCAAGACCGCGGCCCTCGCAACCCCGACCGATCTGAAGAGCAACGCCATCCAGGATATTTCCGGCGCGCTGGCAGCGCTTCTGGCCGATACTTTCGCGCTCTATCTCAAGACCAAGAATTTCCACTGGCACATGTCCGGCCCGCATTTCCGCGATTATCACCTGCTGCTCGACGAGCATGCAGAGCAGATTTTCGCCATCACCGACGAGATGGCCGAACGCGCCCGCAAGATCGGCGGCACGACGCTGCGGTCGATCGGCCATATCGGTCGCCTGCAGCGCCTGGCCGATAACGACGCCGACTATGTGACGCCGGAGGACATGCTGGCCGAACTGTGTGATGATAACCGCCAGCTGATCTCGCTGATGCGCGAGACCCACGACGTCTGCTCCGAACACAACGACGTCGCCACGACAAGCCTTCTCGAAAACTGGATCGACGAGGCGGAGCGCCGCCACTGGTTCCTCTTCGAGATCACCCGCCAGGCGAAGTAAGCGCCATCATTGAGCCCGGACGCCCCACAGCACACTGCGCAGCCGCGCGGGCGTCCAGCCAAGGTTCATGCCCGCCGCCGCCAGAAGAATGATGGCGGCGCCGGCGATCTGCAGCGGCTGCAGCGCATGGCCGAAGACGACCCGGTCGACCACGATCGCCGCGATCGGGTAGAGGAAGGATAGCGCTCCGGTCAGGTGGATCGGCAGCTTCTGGATCGCGCCATAAAGCAGCACATACATCAGCCCTGTATGCACCACGCCCAGCGTCACCAGCAGCGACCACGTCTGGGTGCTATGGGGCAGGGCGGAGAAGTCCGTCATCGGCGCCAGCATCACCACGCCGGTGGCGACCTGGATCAGCGCGATCAGATGCGGCGGCGTGCCCTTCAGCCATTTCGCGGCCAGCGCCGCCAGTGCGTAGAAGAAGGCCGCGCCCAGTGCCATGGCGATGCCGGTGGCATAATCGCCGCCCGCGCGCGCCACCTGCGGCTTGCCCTCGACGATCCCGATCATGCCTGTAAATGCCAGCACCAGCCAGAACAGCTTCGCCGCCGTGATCCTGTCGCCGAGAAACAGCGCCCCGAGCCCGAGCAGCATGAAGGGCTGCGTATTGTAGACGGTGGTCGCCACCGAGATCGAGGTATGGCCATAGGCGCCGAAGAGCAGCAGCCAGTTGAGCACGATCGCGACGCCGCCAAAGACGGCGATCGCGAAGGCACGCAGCCCGATCGCCCTGGGCCTCAGCAGTCCCATCGCCGCGCAGACGACGAGCAAACTGATCGCCCCGAACAGGCAGCGCCAGAAGACAACGCCGGAGACCGGTTGGCCTGATATCACGACGAACCAGCCGATCGTCCCCGAAATCAGCATCGCCGCCGTCATCTGCACGCTGCCGCTGCGGATATCCTGTTGCATTCCCGCCTCCCGTTATTGAGAGCAAGGATATTGCGACCGCGGCACCATTTATATAATCTTGAAGCGCCTAATAGCAGCTTTCACCTTTCATCGTGAGGCGAAATGAGCGTTCAACCTAACAACGACCTCGACGATATCGACCGCCGAATTCTGGAGGCGCTGGCCGCCGATGCGCGGATGTCGCTGAAGGAGCTTGCGCAGGCAGCGGGTCTCTCTTCGCCCAGCGCCGGCGAACGCCTGCGCCGGCTGCAGGAGCGCGGCGTCATTTCCGCCTTCACCGTGGATATCGATCCCACGGCACTCGGCTATCCGCTGCAGGCGATCGTCCGCGTCCGGCCGCTGCCGGGGCAGCTGCATGTGGTGGAGCGGATCATCCAGGAGACGCCGGAGTTCGTCGAATGCGACAAGGTCACCGGCGATGATTGCTTCGTCGCCCGCCTCGTCGTCCGCTCCATGGCGCAGCTGGACACGATTTTGGACAAGGTCGCGGAAAAGGCCGAGACCAGCACGTCGATGGTGAAGGCCTCGCCGGTCAAGCGGCGCCTGCCGCCGCTGAGCTGAAAGCCTAGAAATCCGCCATGGGGGAAGCATCGCCGGTCGGTCGAGGCTGATGTCGAGATCGGTGCGGATCATGAACTCAGTGCCGCCGTCAAGCGCCCGCGCTTCGCCCTGCCAGCTGAGCTTGTCCGGCGAAAACAGAACCTCGACCACCAAGGGCGCGATGCCGAGCCCACCGAGAATGGCCTCAAGCGGCGGAATGGTTTCGGCAATGACATCAGACAGCACGAATGTGTTGTCGTCCCCCACCTTCCAGGCGACCACCGCCTGCCGGTCCTCCAGCCAGCTCAGCTTCACATTCGGATCGAACTGCGTATTGATCAGGAACATCGCCGCGCTCTCGCAGACCGCGAGAGCGTCTGACACCGGCGTACGGGATCTCAGTGCCCGCTGCAGCAGCGCAAGATCTTCGGGCTTCCACGGGTCTAGCGTCCGCGCAGGCAACGCGCCCATCGCAGGCTCCGGCGCCGCGCCGGCATGAAGATGCATCGGCAGCGAGCGGAAGCCATAGGGCGTGTAGAGATCAAGCTTGTCCGTGTAGAGCACGATCGCCTCGAAGCCCTGGACCGCGCACCAGTCGAGCGCCTTTTGGGTCACGTCGCGATAAAGCCCGCGCCCGCGCCATGGTGGCCGCACGGCGCCGGATTGCAGGCCGGCGGCATTGATTTTGCGGCCGTCGATGACGATAGGCATGGCGAAGGCCGAGAGATTGGCGGCCAGAAGTCCTGTCTCGTCGAACCAGCCGAAGGGCATGCTGGTGGGGTCAGCGCCGCCGAGGCGCTTCAGCGGGTCGAGATCGATGCCGAATGTATCGGAGAGCAGCGACACCAGCGCCGACCAAGCCTTGTCGTCAGCGAAATAGTCCTGTCGGAAAGTGAGGCCGGAGCTATCGGTCGCCTTTTCCATCACACGCCCGTGGAGCCGAAGCCGCCGGCGCCGCGCGCCGTGATGCTCGCCTCGGTGATTTCGGCGACGCATGCCTGTGTGACCGGCGCGATCACCATCTGGGCGATGCGCATGCCGCGGGTGATCTCGAAGGGCTCCTCGCCGAGATTGATCAGCAGTACCTTCACTTCGCCGCGATAATCGCTGTCGATCGTACCTGGTGTGTTGAGGCAGGTGATGCCGTTCTTGAAGGCGAGGCCGGAGCGCGGGCGGATCTGGCCTTCGAAGCCCTCGGGGATCTCGAAGATCAGCCCCGTCGGCACCAGCGTCCGCTTGCCTGATGCAAGCACCATCGGTGCACCGTCGTCGACGGCGGCGCGCAGGTCCATGCCGGCGGCGCCCTTGGTTTCATAGGCGGGCAACTCGATGCCTTCGCCATGGGGCAGACGCAGGAGATTGAGGGTCGGGCGGGGATCTGTGTGAATGGTCATGCGCCATTACTTTGCCCCCGCAAGGCCAAGGTCAATTGCAAAGCGGCGCCTAAATCGCTAGATACGCCGCAACTCCACAGGATTCATAGCATGGCCGAAAGTCTCGCCGAGGCGGTTTCCCGCCGCCGCACATTCGCTATTATCGCCCACCCGGACGCGGGCAAGACGACGCTCACCGAAAAGCTGCTGCTGTTCGGCGGCGCCATTCAGCTCGCCGGCGAAGTCAAGGCGAAGAAGGATCGCATCCAGACCCGGTCGGACTGGATGAAGATCGAGCGCGAGCGCGGCATCTCGGTCGTCACCTCGGTGATGACCTTCGAATATGAAGGCAATGTCTTCAATATTCTCGATACACCAGGCCACGAAGACTTCGCCGACGACACCTACCGCACGCTGACGGCTGTCGATGCCGCCGTCATGGTCATCGACGCCGCCAAGGGTATCGAGCCCAGAACGCTGAAGCTCTTCGAAGTCTGCCGCATGCGCGACATCCCGATCATCACCTTCATCAACAAGATGGACCGCGAAAGCCGCGATCCCTTCGAGATCCTGGATGAGGTCGAAGAGAAGCTGGCCCTCGATACCGCCCCGGTCACCTGGCCGATCGGCCGCTCCAAGACCTTCTGCGGCTCCTATCACCTGGCCGACAACACCGTGCGCGGCTCCGATACGGAAGTGACGCCCACCAAGGTCAACGGCCCGCAGGCGGTCGCCGACCGGCTGCCGGAAAACGAGCGCTCGGCCTTCGTCGACGAGACGGAACTGGCGATCGAAGCCTGCCGCCCGTTCGACCGCAAGGCCTTCCTCGAAGGCCACCTGACGCCTGTCTTCTTCGGCTCGGCGCTGCGCAATTTCGGTGTCCGCGATCTCATCAATGCGCTCGGCGAGTTCGCGCCGCCGCCGCGCGACCAGGTCGCCGATATCAGAACCGTCCACGCCGCCGAAGACAAGATGACGGCCTTCGTCTTCAAGATCCAGGCCAACATGGACCCCAACCACCGCGACCGCATCGCCTTTGCCCGCATCTGCTCCGGCAAGCTGGAGCGCGGCATGAAGGCGCGTCTTGCCCGCACCGGCAAGCAGCTCGGCCTCACCGCGCCGCAGTTCTTCTTCGCCTCGCAGCGCCAGCTGGCCGATACCGCCTTTGCCGGCGACGTCGTCGGCATCCCGAACCACGGAACGCTGCGCATCGGCGATACGCTGACGGAAGGCGAGGCGCTGGTGTTCCAGGGCGTGCCTAACTTCTCGCCGGAAATCCTGCGCCGCGTGCGGCTTGAGGATGCGATGAAGGCGAAGAAGCTCAAGGAAGCCCTGCAGCAGATGGCCGAAGAGGGCGTCGTGCAGCTCTTCTCCCCGGAAGATGGTTCGCCGGCTATCGTTGGCGTCGTCGGCGCCCTGCAGCTCGATGTTCTGAAGGAACGACTGTCGGCCGAATACACGCTGCCGGTCTCGTTCGAAATGTCGCGCTTCTCCGTCTGCCGCTGGATCTCGTCTGACCAGCCGGCCGAGCTCGACAAGTTCCTGAACGTCAAGCGCGGCGATATCGCCCGCGACCTCGACGGCGACCCGGTCTTTTTGGCGCAGGACAGCTTCTCGCTGCGCTACGAATCCGAACGCTTCCCGGCGATCAAGATGGTCGCGATCAAGGAATATCACGTCGCCAAAGCGGCGTGATTCTGGTCACGCTTTCGTCATGAGGGGAAAGAGGCGCTGCTTGCAGCGCTTCGACATATTCCATCGGATATAGCGTCATGACATAGTGGCTCCGATTTCATCGGGAAGCCACCATGCTCAAACTCGCCAGCACCGTCCTCGTCGCCCTCTTCACGGTCTTCAGCACCGGCGCCTTCGCCCGCCCGTTCACCGATGCGGGCGGCCGCACGGTGGAGATTCCGGATCACGTCACCCGCGTGCTGACGGCGGGGCCGCCGGCCTCGGTGCTGGTGTACGTGCTGGCGCCGGACAAGCTCACCGGCTGGGTGCGTGAGCCGAGCGCCCAGGAAAAGCAGTTCCTGGCGCCATCGGTGCAGAACCTGCCCACCTACGGCCGGCTGACGGGGCAGGGCGGCACCGCCAACATGGAGGCGGTGATCGCCGCCAAGCCCGATCTCATCATCGATGTCGGCACCGTCAACCCGACCTATGTTTCGCTGGCCGACAAAGTGCAGCAGCAGACCGGCATTCCCTATGTGCTGATCGACGGCAGCTTCGAGAAGACGCCGCAGACGCTGCGGGAGGTCGGCGACCTGCTTGGCGTCGCGCCGCGCGCGCAGGAGTTGGCCACCTATGCCGAGACGACGCTGAAGACCCTTCACGACGGCCTGGCAAAGCTTCCCTCGGACAAGCGCCCAAAGGTCTATTACGGGCGCGGTCCGGAGGGTCTTGAGACCGGCCTTTCAGGCTCCATCAACATGGAGATGCTTCAGGCGGCCGGCGCCGACAATGTTGCGGCCGCCGCCGGCAAGGGCGGGCTCACCAACGTCTCGCTGGAACAGGTGCTCGGCTGGAACCCCGATATCATCCTCGCCGCCTCGCCCAAGTTCGCGCAAGCCGTGAAGAGCGATCCATCCTGGGCAAGCGTCGAGGCGGTGAAGAGCGGCAAGGTTTTCACCGCGCCCGCGCTTCCCTTCGGCTGGTTCGATTCTCCGCCCGGCATCAACCGCCTGATCGGTATCCGCTGGCTGGAGACGCTGCTCTATCCTCAAGGCTTCGATGGCGATCTGAAAGCCGACGTGCGGGCATTCTTCAAACTGTTCTATCAGGTGGATGTGAGCGATGCTGATCTCGACACGCTGCTGAAAGGCGCGCTACCGTCGTCGAAATGAGCAAGGATAGGCAAACCGCCGGCGGAAGCTGGAAAATGATCGTTTTCGGAGCCGCGCTCGTGCTGCTGCTGGCGGTGCTCTCGATGGCGATCGGCAAATATGCCGTCCCGCCCTCGACCATTCTCAGGGCGCTGGCAGCCGGCATCACCGGCACGCCATCCGATATCGATCCGATCCAGCAGACGGTGATCTGGAACGTGCGCCTGCCGAGGGTCGTGGCCGCGCTGCTGATCGGCGCGGCACTGTCGGCGGCCGGCGCCACCTATCAGGGCCTGTTTCGCAATCCGCTGGTCTCGCCGGATATCCTCGGCGTCTCCGTCGGCGCCAGCCTCGGTGCGGTGCTGGCGATCTTCATGGAAATGCCGGTCGCGGTCATCCAGTTCATGAGCTTCTGCGGCGGCCTTCTTGCCGTCGGCGCGGTCTATGCGGTGGGTGCAGCGGTGCGCGGGCGTGACCCGGTGCTGACTTTGGTTCTGGCGGGCGTGGCGATCGGCGCTCTGGTCGGCGCCGGCATATCGCTCATCAAGATCCTCGCCGATCCCTATGATCAGCTGCCCGCCATCACCTACTGGCTGCTCGGCAGCCTGACGGCCGTCACCCGCGCCGATGTCGGCTCCATCCTGCCGGCGATCATCCTCGGCCTGATCCCGCTCGTCCTGTTGCGCTGGCGCATGAACGTCATGACGCTGGGCGACGAGGAGGCGCGTACGCTCGGCATCGATACCCGGCTAACAAGACTGGCGCTGATAACGGGAGCGACGCTGATCACCGCCGCCTCCGTCTCGATCGCCGGCATCATCGGCTGGATCGGCCTTGTCATTCCGCATGTCGCGCGGCTGCTTGTTGGACCCGATTTTCGCCGGCTGCTGCCCGCCTCGATCCTGATCGGCGGCGCCTATCTGCTTGTCGTCGATACGCTGGCCCGCAGCATCGCAATGATCGAGATCCCGCTCGGCATCCTGACGGCCGTCGTCGGCGCACCGTTTTTCCTGTTCCTGCTCGCCTCAGGCAAAAGGGGCTGGTCATGAGGGATAAGTCATGACGCTGGAACTGCGCGATCTCGCTTTCGGCTATGGCGCCCGCATGGTCGGCCAGGGTGTCACGCTGACGCTTGCGAGGGGCGAGGTTCTAGCGCTGCTCGGGCCGAACGGCGCCGGCAAGACGACGCTGTTCAAGACCATGCTCGGCCTGCTGCCGGTGCAGGCGGGCGAGATCGTCCTCGACGGCGTGCCGCTCACCTCGTTCAGCCGGGCCGATCGCGCCAAGCGCATCGGCCATGTCCCGCAGGCGCATGCAGCACTCTTTCCCTTCACCGTGCGCGACGTGGTCCTGATGGGCCGCGCCGCACACTTGTCGCCCTTCGCCGCCCCCGGCGCCAAGGATCGCGCCATTGCCGACGCAGCACTCGTCCGGCTCGGCATGACGCATCTGGCCGATCGACCCTATACGGAGATATCGGGCGGCGAGCGGCAGATGGTGCTGATCGCCCGCGCGCTGGCGCAGCAACCGGGCATTCTCGTCATGGACGAGCCGACCGCGAGCCTCGATTACGGCAACCAGATGCGCGTCCTCTCGCATATCCGCCGGCTGGCGCGGGAGGGCATGTCGATCGTGCTCTCCACCCACAATCCCGACCATGTCTTCATGGTCGCCGATCGGGTGGCCTTGCTGCACGAGGGAACGCTCGCCGGGCTTGGGCCGCCGCAAACGGTGTTGACGCCGCAGCGGATCAAGCAGCTTTATGATGTCGATGTGGTCATGGGCGTTCTGCCGGGTGGCAATGCGCCCGTCTGTTCGCCACGCCTGGATGCGGGAGAAGATTGATGGTGCGCGAAAACGAAATCCGGAAGAACGAAGTGGCGGTCGAGGCGCCCACTGCGACCGATGCCGGCCTGGTCTTCATCGGACGCATCCGCACGCCGTGGACGTCCCGCATGGAAACCCCGCGCCAGGGGCGGCATGACGGGCCGATCTGCCGGATCGAGATATTCGAGCTCTGGACGCAGGCGCTACAGGGCGTCGAGGCCTTCGAGCGGCTGGAAATCCTCTATTGGCTGGATCGCTCGCGCCGCGATCTCGTGCTCCAGAGCCCGGCCAATTCGGGCAAGGTGCACGGCACCTTCTCGCTCCGCTCCCCCGTCCGCCCCAATCCGATCGGGACGTCCATCGTCAAGCTGGAAGCCGTGGAGGGATCGACACTTCTGGTGCGCGGCATGGATTGCCTCGACGGCACGCCGCTGCTCGACCTGAAACCGGACCGCACCCTCTTCAAACCGATCGCCCCGCCGCAGCCCGGCGATTTCCAGACCGGTGATGAGGGCACGGCGCATTATTGCCAGAAGGCGTGATCGCCGGAAGACTTAATGACTGACGTCGCGCCCGCGGCCCCCTCATCCGGCTGCCGCCACCTTCTCCCCACGGGGGAGAAGGGGATGAGGATTCCGATCGCTTCTATCTCTAACGTTTGTGGGGGCTTCGGCTTAGCTTGAGGGCGAAACGCCCGCCACGAGTCTCTTCTCCCCAGCGGGGAGAAGTGCCGGAGCGACAGCGAGGCGATGAGGGGGGCACACGGCACACCGCCGGCCATCATCCAAGCGCGATCACCTGCCACCATCACCCCTGCGACCTATCGCCATCGTGAACGCTTTGCTGCCCATCCGTCATTGTCCCGATGGCATCCGAACGGTAGCTATCGTCCCACGGCCCGCCCAGCCTTCCAGCAGGGGCAGCCGCTGTTTTATCGATTAGGAGCAATCAATATGATCGAAGTCATTGCAGCCTTCCGTGCAAAGCCCGGCAGCGAGGATAAGCTGCGTGAAGCGACGCTCGCCATCGTCGAGCCGACCCGTCGCGAGGAAGGCTGCATCCAGTTTGTGGTCCATGAGGACACGGATGCGCCCGGCACCTTCTTCATCCGCGAAAGCTGGCGCGACCAGGCAGCCCTGACCGCGCATTTCGAGCAGCCCTACCTGAAAGCACTCGTGGAACTCCACAAGGACATCCTGGCCGAGCCGCTTAAGCTGCATAACCTCAAGGTCTACGCCTGAGGTATCGACACAATGTCGCCGTTGACCTCAGTCGACGGCGACCATCACGTCGGAAGCCTTGACCACGGCATAGGCGTCGGAGCCGACGGTCAGCCCGAGTTCCTTGACCGCCTCGTTGGTGATCGACGACGTGACGATAGAGCCGCCGCCGATATCGATACGCACATGCGCCGTCGTGGCGCCAAGCGTGATTTCGACGACCTTGCCCTTAAGGCGGTTGCGTGCGCTGATTTTCATGAGAGTTCTCCTTGTTTCGGTGGCGGAACTTAGCGATTCGCCACCAAAACGGCAATCTTACTCGCCGCGCGGATAGCGCTGGTTTTCCTCCAGCACGTTCAAGTCCATGTGATTGCGCATGTAGCGCTCCGAGGCGCGCTGCAGCGGCTGGTAGTCCCAGGGATAGTAGGCGCCGTTGCGCAGCGCCTCGTAGACCACCCAGCGCCGCGCCTGGCTCTCGCGCACGGCGGCGTCGAAGCTTGCAAGGTTCCAGCGCTTCTCCGCCTGCGCCGTCAGATGCGCCAGCGTCTCGGCATAGGCGGGATCGGTGGCGAGATTCTTCAATTCCTTGGGGTCGGCGTCGAGGTCGAAGAGCATCGGCGCGTCCTTGTCGCAAAGCGTCAGCTTGAACTTGCCGTCGCGAAGGCCGACCAGCGGCGCGATCGAGCCCTCGGCCGCATATTCCATCGGCACCGGCCCGCGTCCGCCGGTTCCCGTGGCGAGCGGCGTCAGATCCTCCCCGTCGGTCCAGGGCTTGAGCTTGGTGATATCGATGCCGGCAAGCGAGGCCAGCGTCGGCGTCACGTCGAGCGTCGAGACCGGCTGGCTGATGAGCTTCGGCTCCCAGCCGGGTGCCGATATGGCCAGCGGTACTCGCGCCGAACCGTCGAAGAAGCACATCTTGAACCAGAGACCGCGCTCGCCCAGCATGTCGCCATGGTCGGAGACGAAGAGGATGACGGTATCTTCCGCCATGCGCCCGCGCTCGAGAACGTCGAGCAGCTCACCGACCTTCTCGTCGATGTAGGAGATGTTGGCGAAATAGCCGCGCCGCGCGTTGCGCACCTGCTCGGGGGTGATCTCGAAGGCGTCGTAGTCGCAGGCCTTCAACAGCCGCTGCGAATGCTGGTCCTGCTCTTCGAACGGGATCGTGCCGACCTCAGGGTCGAGGTGAGGGCAATCCTCATAGAGATCCCAGAACTTGCGGCGCGCCACATAGGGATCGTGCGGATGCGTGAAGCTGACCGTCAGACACCAGGGGCGGTCGTCCTGCCGGCGCGAGAGGTCGTAGAGCTTGCGGGTCGCGTTGTAGGCGACCTCGTCGTCATATTCCATCTGGTTGGTGATTTCGGCAACGCCCGCGCCCGTCACCGAGCCGAGATTGTGATACCACCAGTCGATGCGCTCGCCGGGCTTGGTATAGTCAGGCGTCCAGCCGAAATCGGCCGGATAGATATCGGTCGTCAGCCGCTCCTCGAAGCCGTGCAGCTGGTCGGGGCCGACGAAGTGCATCTTGCCCGAAAGCGCTGTGTGATAGCCGGCGGCTCTGAGATGATGCGCGAAGGTCGGAATATCGGAAGCGAATTCGGCGGCGTTGTCGTAGACGCGGGTGCGGCTCGGCAACTGTCCGGACATGAAGGAAGCCCGCGCCGGCGCGCAGAGCGGGCTTGCCGTATAGGTGTTGGCAAAGCGCACGGAGCGCTTCGCCAGGGCTTTCAGATGCGGCGCGTGAAGAAACTCGGCCGGCCCGTCGGGAAACAGCGTCCCGTTATACTGGTCGACCATCAGGATGAGAAAATTCGGGCGCGACATGCTGGGTATGGGTCCTTGGAAAGTATCAGAGGCCGAGGGAGGTCTTGACTGCGTCCGCGGCGGGCTTGCCGTCAAACGTCGTGACGCCGGAGAGCCATGGGTCGATAGCGGTCGGATTGGCCTTCAGCCATGCGGTCGCCGCGGCCTTCGGGTCCTCGCCGCCGAGGATCGAGCCCATCAGCACATTTTCCATGCTGAGGTCGAACTTCAGGTTCTTCATGAACGCGGCCGCGTTCGGGCATTTCGCCGACCAGCCGGTGCGCGCCAGCGTATAAATCTCGGCGCCGCCGAAGTTCGCGCCGAAATAGGCATCGCCGCCGGAGAGATAGGTGATCTGGAATTTCTCGTTCATCGGATGCGGCGCCCAGGCGAGGAACACGACAGCGCCCTTGTCCTTGGAGGCGCGTTCGACCTGCGCCAGCATCGCCTGCTCGCCGGATTCCACCAGCTTCCAGTCCTTCAGGCCGAAGTCGTTGGCGTCGATCATCTTCTGGATGTTGCCGTTGGCAGGCGCGCCCGGCTCGATGCCGTAGATCTGCTTGCCGAACTCGTCGCCATGTTTCTGCAGGTCGGCGAAATCCTTGATGCCCTTGTCGGCGACATAGGTCGGCACGGCGAGCGTGAACTTCGCGCCCTCGAGGTTCTTGTTCATCACCTCGACCGCCTTGGCGGCATTGAGGTCGTCGATGAAGGACTTCTGCGCCGGCATCCAGTTGCCGAGGAAGACGTCGATCTCGCCGTTCTTCATCGACTGGTAGCCGATCGGAACCGAGAGCGTCTTGACGTCCGGCTCGTAGCCGAGCGCCGTCAGGATCACGGAGGTCACGCCATTGGTGGCGGTGATGTCGGTCCAACCCGGATCGGACATGCGGATCGTCTTGCACGATGCATCGTCGGCGGCAGCGGCCGACCCAACGGCCAGAGCGGAAAGCACAACGCCGGCGGCAAGACGGCGGATCATGGAAACTGCTGTCATCTCATTTCCCCTTTTTTGTCATTTGATAGTTTTATTGAACAACACTAGCATCGTCCCTGTGAAGGCAGCTTTTTTCGATGGTTCCCAACAGGATTTTTTATGGCAGAGCGGCCGATCGATCTGGGGTGGATGCGCATTTTCGCGGAGATCGGCGGCGCCGGCAGCCTGTCTGCCGCAGCAAGCGCGCTCGGCCTCACCCAGCCCGCCGTCAGCTACCAGATCCGCAGGCTGGAAGAGCAGATCGGCGTGACGTTGCTCAAGCGCCAGCATCGCGGCGTCGAGCTGACGCCCGAGGGGCAGCGGCTTTTCGATCTTGTCGCAAGAAGCGTCGATGAGATCGACCAGCTGACGCGCAGGCTGCGCAGCGAAAAGGAGCGCCCGTCGATCCGCCTGCATACGGACTACGCCTTTTCCGCGCTCTGGCTGATCCCGCGCATGCACGCGTTTCGGCTGGTCCATCCGGATACGGATATCCAGATCATCGCCACGCAGCGCATGGAGCGTCATCGCTCGGGCGAGGGCGACGTTTCCGTCGTCTTCGGCACTCGCGCCGAATTTGGCCGCGACGCGAAGCTGCTGCTGCCGGAAAAGGTGGCGCCCGTTTGCAGCCCCGGCTTCATCGAGCGCAACGGTCCGTTTGAGACGCCCGCCGATCTCGCCCGCAACAGGCTGATCCACCTCGATACGGCAGTGCCATCGCCCTGGTTTGATTGGCGCAGCTATTTCGCCGAACTCGGTGTCGGGCGCGAGGCCTTTGCCGGGCAGGGCGATCTCAGCTTCAACACCTATTCGCTGGTGGTGCAGGCAGCTCTTGGCGAACAGGGGCTGGCGCTTGGCTGGATGGGCCTGGTCGACACGCTGCTGTCCACGGGCATTCTCTCCCTCGCCGGGCCGACGCTGGAAGCGCCCGACCGCGGCTATTTTCTGCTGCAGCCGAAAAGTCGCACGCCCGGAAGCGATGAGCTCGGCGCCTGGATGCTGGCCGAAGCCGGTCTCTGACATGTCTATTTTCAAGCGGCAGAAGCTCAGGCTGCCAGATCCTGCAGGAAGTCGTCGCACCACCGCGAAACGTCGTGGACCGTGAGATAGTCCATCATCCGCTGCCAGCGATCCTTGCGCTCCTCAAGCGACATGTTGAGCGCCCGCGCGATCGCGTTGGCGGTCCCCTCTATGTCGTAGGGGTTGACCAGGAGAGCGCCCTTCAGTTCGCGGGCGGCACCCGCGAAGCGTGACAGGACGAGAACGCCCGGATCTTCGGGATCCTGCGCCGCGACATATTCCTTCGCCACAAGGTTCATGCCGTCGCGCAGCGGCGTCACGAGCCCCACGCGCGCGAGGCGATAGAGCCCGGCGAGGATCGGCCGGCTGAGGGAGCGGTTGATATAGCGGATCGGCACCCAGTCCACGGTGCCGAGCGCGCCGTTCACCCGGCCCGCCTGTTCGGCCACGGTGCGCTGCATCTGCTCGTATTCCGGAACCTCCGAGCGCGATTTCGGCGTCACCTGCAGATAGGTCACGTTGCGCTGGTGGGCGGGGTTGTTGAGCACGAAGCGCTCGAAAGCGTCGATGCGCTGCGTCAGCCCCTTCGAGTAATCGAGCCGGTCGACGCCGATGATCAGGTCGCGGCCGATGATGCTCTCCTTCGCCTTGTGCACCATGGCGTGGCTGACCGCCTTGCGGGCGAATTTCGCGAAGGCCTCGGTCTCGATCCCGATCCCATAGGCGCCGCCCTTGAAAATCTTGTCGCCGGAGTTGAAACGACCGTCGCCCAGCGCGTCGCCCATCTCCTCGCGACGCAGGCAGCCGGCGAAGTTCTCAAGGTCATGGTCGGTCTGGAAGCCGACGAGATCGTAGGCGGCAAGCCCGCGCATGATCTCCTCATGCACAGGCATGGTGAAAAGCACGTCGGCGGGCGGCCAGGGGATGTGGTGGAAGAAACCGATGCGGTTCTTGACCCCCATCTGCCGCAGCTCGGCGGCAAGCGGGATCAGGTGGTAGTCGTGAATCCAGATCGTGTCGTCTGGTTCGAGCATCGGCGCAAGGCGGTGCGCGAAGAAGCGGTTGACGCGGAAATACCCCGTCATCTCCTTGCGGCCGTATTCCGCCAGATCCAGCCGGTAGTGGCAGATCGGCCAGAGCACGCGGTTCGCAAAGCCGAAGTAATATTCCTCGACATCCTTTTCCGTCAGATCCGTCAGCGCATAGGTGATCCGGCCGTCCTCGCTGATCTGGAGGGCACCCGGCTCAGCGTCACCGCTCGACTTGCCAGACCAGCCCATCCAGATGCCGCCGCGCTGCTGGAGCGCGGCCTGCAGGGCCACGGCAAGCCCGCCGGCCGCCGCTGCCGCTCCGCCCTTTTCGGGAACGGGCACACGGTTGGAAACGATGACAAGACGGCTCACGCAATATTCCTTTCAAAAACGGCAGTACGCAAAAATGGCAATCGATAGGTCGCGATCATCAAACGGCGAGATGCGCGATGAGTTCCCGCAGGGCGACGGCTGTCGGCAGCGTCAGTTGCGCTGCCGTGCCTGACAGCGGCGTGCCGACGCGGATCGAATGTCCGCCCAGCCGGTTGGCGACATGGAACATCGCCTCGTCGGTGATATCGTCGCCAATGGCGATCGGTCGGCGGCCGGCAAACGGCGCTTCCGACAGAAAGGTCTCCACCGCATGCCCCTTGTCGGCGCTGGCGGGACGAATTTCGAGCACCATCTTGCCGCGCTGCAGTGTCCAGTTCTCGCCGGCCTTGGCGAGGAACTTCTCCATCAGAGGCTCCAGTTCGGCCTGTCGCTGCGGTGCGAGCCGATAGTGCGCGGCGACCGCGGCCCCCTTGTCCTCGATCAGCACGCCATCGAAGCCTGACGTTTCCTTGCGCAGTTCGGCCTTGAGTTTCTCGAATTGCGCCGTCGCCTCGGCCTGCTCGATCCGTCCGTCCGCGCGGCGCAGTTCCGCGCCATGCAGGCCGGCGATGGGAAATCGGTAGGGGGCAAAGAGCTTGTCGGCATAGGGCAGCGCCCGTCCCGTCACCAGCGCCACGGCGCCGCCGAGCTTGCGCGATAGCTGATCGAGTTGCTGCGGCAGGGCAGGGGGCACGACGATGCCATCGGGCGTGTCGGCGAGATCGATCAAGGTGCCGTCGATATCGAGAAACAGCGCCCAATCGGCGGCCGAGGACCGGAGCAGATTGAACAGAAACGAGGTCCCGGAAACCTGCTGCGGCTTCAGGGTTCGGGATGGCTGCGCTGGATAGGACATGTGGTCTAAATGTGGCAGCAAAGCCCGATGACAACCCTAAAAAGTCATCGCGGTCCCTTTGCGGCGTCTCGCGCGGACGTTCGCCATGCCTCAATCTCCCGGCGTCACAGGGGCATTGGCCGCATAGAAGGCTTTCGCGTCGCGGGTGAACAAAGCGCCCTGATCGCTGCGTGTGTAGAACATATGCCCGCCCTGATAGACCTTCAGGCCCACCCGGTTGGCGGCAAGCGAAGCCGGCAGATGGTCGACGACATAGCGGCTGACGCCATAGGGCGTGACGAGATCGCTATAGCCATGCGCGATCAGCAGCCGGAAGCTTGGAACCGCGGCGAGAAACTGCCTGATGTCGCCGGTCACACTTGCCTGCAGGCGCGACCCGCCGCCACGACGGCCCCATTCCCACTGACGGTTTATGTCGCTGTCGAGCAGCGAGTAGGTCATCTCCGTCTTGAAGCCGAGCTCGTTGCGGGCGTAGTCGGCGAAGGCGCCGCCATAAGCGCGGGTGAAGCCGTCAAGAATGGCATCGTCCCCCCTTGCGTCGGCTGTCTCGGGAAACGCATCGGGCGTGGTAAAGGCCGCGTCATAGGGGCTTGCGACCAGCCCGTCACTCTTGCCGATCTCCTTGGCAAAGGCGTTGCCGAGAAAGCCGCGGTTCTTTTCGACGACATCCTCGGGGATCCCGGTCATGTCAGCCAGCTTGGAATAAAACGCCTTTGCCGCATCGCCCGTGGGCGCCGCACCCGCCAGCGTCGTCAGATAGTCGCCAAGCGCGAACCGCTCCGCCTCGCGCTGCTTCGTCTCGTCGAATGCCTTTCGTCGATCCATCGCGGCCGCCGCCAGCGACGGCAGCTCCAGCGCCGCGCCGAGCGCGAACTCGTCCGCGCCGAACATCAGCTGTCCCTCGAGGAGCGGCGAAAGCATCACCGCGCCCGAGATGATGATGCCCTGCGTATCCTTGAGCGCGCTCGCAACCTTCGCCGCCCGGAACCCGCCATAGCTCTCGCCGAGCAGATATTTCGGCGATGAGGCCCTGTTGTTGTGCGTGACGTAAAGCGCGATCGCCTTGGCGACGCTCTCCGCATCGGCATTCACATTGTAGTATTTGGTGGCGTCGTCGGGCTTCACCGTCCGGCTCCAGCCGGTACCAACAGGGTCGATCAGCACGAGGTCGGTGAAATCGAGCCAGCTGTTCGGGTTGTCGACCAGCCGAGCTTCCGCGCCGTCATCGCCCTTCGGTCCGAAGTCGACGATCCGGGGACCGACGAGTCCCAGATGCAGAAAGGCCGAGGCAGCACCGGGGCCACCGTTGAAGGCGAAGGTCAGCGGCCGGTTGGCTCCGCCATCCTTCTTGACGTAGGCGGTATAGAAGATCGCCGCCGTCTGCGCGCCATCCTGGCCGAACATGTCGAGCGTTCCGGCCGTCGCGGTATAAGCGAGCTTGCGGCCATCGAGGGTGATCTCATGCTCGGTAACGGCATCCGCCGGCAGCAGCTTCAGCACGCCCTCGCGCGATCCGGCGGATGGCCGCGCCGCGTCTTGCGCATAGGTCAGGGATGGGCCGAGTGCTGTTGTGAGCCCGGTGGCCAGGATGGTGGCCAGGACAATGGATCGAAAGCGCACGACTGTTCCTCCGCGGATGCCATCTTTGCGCGGAGCCTAGCATCGGCGCCGCCGCAAAGGGCATCAACAGATGGTGAAGGCCTCAATCGGCGGCTTTCTCGACCGTCCGCGCATTCACATGCAGCGCCCGCCCGGCGTTCCAGCCGTTGATGGCGGCCCCCGCTCCGAGCGCCACGAACAGCACGGCGCACCAGGCGAAACTCCCCGTCCAGCCGCGGATGAGGCCAACGACGAGAGGCCCGATGGCGGCCAGCAGATAGCCGACGCATTGCGCCATGCCGGAAAGATGGGCCGCCACATGCGGGTCGCGCGACCGCAGCACGATCGTCGTCATTGCCGCCGCAATCAGCCCGCCCTGGCCGATGCCCTGAAGCACGGCCCAGAGCCAGACCGTCGAAAGCGGCGCGAAGAGCAGCCCCAGCAAAGCGACCACGGCGATGCCGCAAAGCGCCGCGTTGATCACCCGCTGATCCTTGCCGCGCACCGCGATCTGCGGCGCGACAAGGCAGGAGGCTGCCTGCACCATGACCGAGACGGACACGATCGCGCCGGCGGTGACGCCATCCATGCCACGCTCACGCAGTATCGGCACCAGCCAGCCGAAGACGCAGTAGGCAAGCGCCGACTGTAGCCCCATGAACAGCGTGACCTGCCATGCAAGCCTGTCCCGCCACAGCCCCTCGACGGAGAAGCCACTGCGCTTGACCTGTGCTTTCGTCGACAGCACCTGCGGCAGCCAGATCAGGCCGACGACGAGTGCGGGAAGCGCCCAGATCGCAAGCGCCGCGGCCATTGAACCGCCGAAGGCACGCTCGAGCGGCAGAGTAAATCCGGCAGCGCCGGCCGCACCCGCGCAGAGCGCCATCGTATAAAAGCCCGTCATCAGCGCCGCGCGATCGGCGAAATCACGCTTCACCAGACCGGGCAGCAGAACATTGCCGACGGCAATGCAGGCGCCTGCAAGCGCCGAACCGATGAACAGAAGCGGGATGGAGGAGAGGCCGCGCAGCGCCGTTCCGAGCGCCAAAAGCAGGAGCACGCCGAGCAGCGTCCGCTCGGCGCCGATACGTTGGGCGAGCTTCGGCGCCAGCGGCGAAAAGGCGCCGAGGCAGACGACTGGCAGCGTCGTCAGCAGACTGGTGCCCAATGCCGATAAACCAAGCTCGCTGCGGATTTCGGGCAGCAGCGTGGATGCGCTGGAAAACAGCGGCCGCAGGTTGAACGCGATCAGCACAAGGCTGGCGCCGAGCACGAACCGTCCCGTTGCGCTCGTTCCGATCGGCGGCTGCGGTTGCGGCACGCTGTCTGCTTCCGCATCGATCAACTGCTCCTCGGCGTGATCGTAAAGATGCGCGGCGTCTTGCGAGGGGGTCGTCATGAAAGGATCATCCGGTCGAGAGCTGTAATAACGGGAGCCATGAAGGCGCGCACCGCCGCATCCGCTTTTTCGGCGTCGCCGGTGGCGATCGCGTCGATGATGGCGGCGTGGGCCTGCATGTCGGGCTCGGGAATATCCTCGCCCAAAGTCGCCTCGATGGTCTCGGCGATCGAGGCGGAAAAGAAGTCGTAGATCTCGATCATCGCACGATTGCCTGAAGCGGCGATCACCGCCTTGTGGAAGGCAAGATCGCGCTCGATGAAGGCTATCTTGTCGCCGCCTCCGAAATTGCCGCGGCTTTCAAGCAGCTTGCGCAACGTCGTGATCGTCTGCGGCGTGTGGCGCAGCGCCGCCAGTCTGGCTGCCTCGACATCGAGAGCGCATCGCGCCTCGAAGAGATCGCGAAGCCCGGCGCGCCGCGCCATGGTCAGCGGCAATGCTGTGTCGGTGGTCGAAAGCACATAGGTGCCCGACCCCTGCCGTGTCTCGAGCAATCCTTGCGAAACGAGCACCCGCACCGCTTCGCGGACCGTGCCGCGGCTGACGGAGAGCATGGCGGACAGCGCCGCCTCGTTGGGCAGCTTGTCACCAACGGCCCAGCGCTTGGCAAGGATCTCGGCGCGGATCGCCTCTGTCGCGGTCTCCGCGAGATTGGTTTTCGAAAGCGGCTGCATAGGCGTCTCATAAAGTCATCTGATGACTTTATGAATAGCGATGGAATTGCCTTTGGTCAATTAGCGACCTGAAACGGAAAAAGGGCCGCGCTAGCGACCCTTTCCATGAGTTTTGGCCTGTAAAACCGGCCGGACCGCTATGGCGATCCCAGGAAGGCGGGTTTCAGAGCGAGGGCTGCCTCGCCTTCATCACCACTTCCAAGCCCGTTACGAGGTCCGAAATCTCATTAGACATTGGATCACCTTCCTTTCGTTCTGTTTCCGATAGAAGAAAGGTAAGAGCATTTCAGCGGGATGCAAGGCCTAATTTGGTGGTAATGGAGATTGCAACCAAGAGATGATATTGCTTGCGCCGTGAGTGGCAAAGCAGCGTCCGCCGCGCCAGCCGGCGGGATCGGGGAAGATGGGCAACCTCGACCGCGGCGATCGGCCTCGCCCTCTCACAAGGAGGTGAGCTATGTGGTTTCCACTTAGCATCACGTTTAGGGTAAGAAAAACCCGGACCAGCTGGTCGCTCGAGGTCCGGGTTAGCTTCATAACCTAAGCAAGTGGGAGGCAGGCGCCAACCTGCCTCTCACTCCTTTATAAGCCATCCCCTCATTTTCATCAAGACACCGCGCGCAATGCTGGCAGCGCGCACCCGGTTCGCGCGGACCGCTTACAACCCGTTCACAAAACAAAATGCTGCATTGCCGAAGTTGATCGCCG
The DNA here is from genome assembly GCF_017741935.1 of Rhizobium sp. 16-449-1b. Lineage (GTDB taxonomy): Bacteria > Pseudomonadota > Alphaproteobacteria > Rhizobiales > Rhizobiaceae > Rhizobium. Next base: position 275,587 of record NZ_JAGHMH010000002.1, read on the forward strand.
TCAATGTCAGAAAAACGTCATGTTCGGCTTGCAAGCCACATGCTTGTTTAGTTCTTATTAACCATCGGATTCGACAATCGTCGATGCGTTTCAGCATTGTCCCGCCACGATCAGGGCGGGTTGCGGAGTGAATAGCATGTGTCGCTGGGCAGCCTATCGCGGAGAATCCCTCTACCTGGAGGAGCTTGTGTCTTCGCCTGCGCACTCCCTGATCGAACAATCCCACTGCGCCACCCGCGCCAAGACGGCGACCAATGGAGACGGTTTCGGCATCGCATGGTACGGCGATCACCCCGAGCCCGGCCGCTATCGCGACACGCTTCCTGCCTGGTCGGATTGCAACCTGAAAAGCATCGCGCGGCAGATCCGCTCGCCGCTGTTCTTAGCCCATGTCCGCGCCGCGACCGGCGGCGGCACGCGGCGCGACAACTGCCATCCCTTCGTTTTCGCCAACTGGTCCTTCATGCACAACGGCCAGATAGCTGGCTTCGAGCGCCTGCGCCGGTCGATGGAGGCGATGCTTGATGATGATCTCTTCAACGCGCGCGGCGGCACCACGGATTCCGAGCTGATGTTCCTTTTGGCGCTCCAGTTCGGCCTGCGCCAGACGCCGATCGCCGCCATGTCGGAAATGATCCGCTTCGTCGAGGGGCTGTCGGAAAACATTCTCGGCTCCGCGCTCGTGCGCTACACGGCCGCCTTTTCCGACGGCAATGCGCTCTATGCCATCCGCTACGCCACCGATCGCAAGGCGCCGACGCTCTACGCCTCTCCTGTTGGTAAAGGCTATTGCCTCGTGTCCGAGCCGCTCAACGATGATGTCGACGCCTGGGCGGAAATTCCGGATGGCAGCGCGGTGACGTTGACCGACAACGGCCTCGACGTCACGCCGTTCCAGCCGGTCGCAGCACCTGCCAAATCCGCGCCCGTGGCTATCCCCGCCTGAGCCTTTCGGCGATCATCTCCGCCAGTTTCGTCGCGACATCCTCCTTGGCCATGTCGGGCCATTGGTCGATGCCATCTCGGGTGACGATCTTAACGCGGTTGCGCACCCCACCCATGATGCCGGTTGTGGGCGAGACGTCATTGGCGACGATCATGTCGGCGCCCTTGCGCTCCAGCTTGGCTTTCGCGTTGCTGTCGACATCCTGCGTCTCGGCGGCGAAGCCGACCACGAGTTTCGGCCGCAACGTGTGATGCCCGATCGTCTTCAGAATATCGGGGTTTTCGGTCAGCGCCAGCGTGGGGATGGACTCGCCGGGATGCTTCTTGATCTTCTGGTCGGACGCGGATGCAACGCGCCAGTCGGCGACGGCCGCAACCATTACCGCGATATCGGCGGGTAGTGCGGTCAGCACCGCGTCGCGCATTTCCTCGGCGCGTTCGACATGAATGGTCTTCACGCCGGCCGGGTCGGCGATCGTCACCGGGCCCGAGACCAGCGTCACATCCGCGCCAAGCCTTGCGAGCGCCGACGCGATCGCGTGGCCCTGCCGGCCGGATGAGCGGTTGGCGATATAGCGCACCGGATCGATCGGCTCATGCGTCGGCCCGGATGTCACGATCGCCTTGCGCCCGGCAAGCGGCTTAGGGCTGGTGTCGAGCAATCGCTCCGCCGCAGCGGCGATGTCGAGCGGTTCGGCCATGCGGCCCACGCCCGCCTCGCGGCTTTCCGCCATCTCGCCGGCCATCGGCCCAATGAAATGGACGCCGTCGCCCTGAAGCGTCGCGACGTTCCGCTTGGTCGCGGCGTTGCTCCACATATGCGGGTTCATCGCCGGCGCCAGAAGCACCGGGCGGTCGGTGGCGAGCAGCACCGTTGAGGCGAGATCGTCGGCCAGCCCGTTCGCCATCTTCGCCATCAGATCGGCGGTCGCAGGCGCCACCAGCACGAGGTCGCAGTCGCGCGCCAGCCGGATATGGCCGACATCCTGCTCGTCCTGCCGTGAAAACAGATCGGTGAACACGTGGTCGGCGGCGAGTGCCCCGACGGCAAGCGGCGTGACGAACTGCTGCGCGCCCGATGTCATCACCGGCCGCACAGATGCGCCGCGCTCGCGAAGGCGGCGGATCAGGTCGAGGCTTTTATAGGCCGCGATGCCGCCGGAGATGATGAGGAGGATGCGTTTGCCGCTGAGAACCATGCCTTCTATCCAACCTGGAATTGACTGGTAGAACCCTAAGCCTTTGGCGGATAATAAGCAATCGACGCGAGCAGTTCGTGCTGCGGCTCACGCGTGCTGCTGTTGCCTGACATGGCTGAAGATCGCGATCGCCATGCCGACGCCCGCAAGCTGCAGCAACGAGCCGCCGGCCTCGGCAAGCGTCGGAAGCCGCTGTTCGAAGACGAAACCGAAGATCAGGCCGAACACGGTTTCGGCGACGATCAGCTGGGCGGCGAGCGCAAGCGGCAGCCTCTTCGAGGCGATCATCCATAAAAGCGTGGCGAGCCACGCGCCGGCAAGCCCCATGATCAGCGACCACAATAGGAAACGCATGAGGTCGATATCGGTGTAGACGATAGGCGTGTTCAGCGATGTCAGCGGGATCAGCACAAGGCTGCCGAGCCCGGCGCCGATGCCCTGCAGACCCGTCCATTGCAGGATGTCGGGCGCATCGGGCGATTGCATCGTGGCGGTACTGGCCAACCCGTAGACGACCCAGAGAACAAGCCCGATCGCCGCGGACGCGATGCCATAGGCGATCATCACCCGGTCGCCCGTTGGCGTCGATGCGAAGACGGCGACATTGACCCAGGCGATCCCGGCCGCGATCAGCATCAGCGGCAGCGCAAGCAGACGCCAGGAAACGGAACGGTCCCGGAAGTTGGCGATCATCGCCAGGATCACGGGCATCGTCCCGATCACCAGCGGCGGAATGGCAGCGCCTGCGAACCGGACGGCATAGGCGACGCTGATGAAATAGCCGACATAGCCGATACCGCCGAGCAGCAGCGCGGTGATCATCGGCTTGAGCTTGATGCCGCGCGGCCGGAAGCGCGGATGGACCATCAGCACCACGCTGGTCAGCGCGAACAACCCGTACCGCGCCACGGTGAGGTCGAGCGTCGTGAACGGCGCGATGGCGCGCGGCACGACAAAGGTCAGCCCCCACAAGGCGCAGGTGGCGATGCCGCAGAGAATGCCGAACAGCATGGAGGTCTCCGGAACGGATAGAGCCGCAGGAAATGGGAAGGAATCGGGATAGGCGAAGAGCTGGAAATGCCACTATGCCTGATACCGCGCTTGCGCAAGCGTCCACCAACGACATGGCGCAGGCGGGAAGGGGACAGCCCGGGATTGCAAATCGTTCGAGAGCGGCTCCGATAGTGAGGTGGCCAAAGGTCGCATCCCCCGGCACCGATCGCCTAAGCTGATGAATAGATAGAAAGAATGCACCTTTGGTGTCGCCAGCCGGCAGCGTGACATTGTCCGCGCGCTGTGGCATGCAGCGGATATGGGGATGATCAGGACAGTTTTGGGGGACAGGGTATCGGCAAGCGCCATCACGCTGCTCGTCGCCCTCCTGCTGCTGATCCAGGGCCTGCTCTCAGGCCAGGCACAGGGATCGATGGCAACCTCCGCCATGGATCCCCTGCTCTCGATCTGTTCCATGGCTGGCGAAAGCGTCATCGGCCACGTCGATCATGCCGAAAACACCAGCGGCGGCACATCGCATGATCGATCGCACGGCAAGGCCGCCGATTGCCCCTGCTGCACGCTCTGCCGTCTCGCCGCCCACGCAATGCCGGCCATCCTCGGTGCGGACACTGCGATCCTCCACGTCGATGCCGTCGGCACAGCCGCGATCGTCGCCACCGCCGGCAACGCCATCACGCCCAGCCTGCGTGGCCTGATAGGTCAACCGCGCGCGCCACCAAAAATCTCCTGACGTCCGATTGCCGGCGCGAGCTGTGCCGGCTTCCTTCTTCATCATCAGGAGACATATCATGTCCGATTTCACCATCGGTCGGGAAGGTGCGAGCGCTGCCGTGCGTTCCCCGTCCGATCTTTATCGCGCCGTCTGGCGCTGGCATTTCTACGCGGGTCTTCTCGTCCTGCCCTTCATGCTCTCGCTTGCCGTCACCGGCGCGCTCTATCTCTTCAGGGACGAGATCGACAATGTCGTTCATGCCGATCTGAAGCGCGTCGCAATCAGCCAGCAGGCAACGCGACCGCCATCCGCGATGGTGGATGCCGCCCTTGCCGCCCATCCGGGCACGGCAATCAAGTTCACCGATCCCGTCGATCCCGGCGCGTCGGCGGAAATCACCATCAACACCGCAGGTGACGGTAAAATCGCCGTCTATGTCGACCCCTATAGCGGCAAGGTGCTCGGTGCGCTGCCCGATCGCGGCACGATCATGTGGACGATCCGCTATCTCCATAGTCTCAAATATTTCGGTTCCTTCACCCGCGCGCTGATCGAGATCGCGGCCGGCTGGACGATCCTGCTTGTCGGCACCGGCATCTATCTCTGGTGGCCGCGCAAGCAGACCGGCGGCGTCCTCAGCATTCGCGGCACACCCCGCAAGCGCGTCTTCTGGCGCGATACCCATGCGGTCCTCGGCCTTTTCGTCGGCGGCTTCATCATCTTCCTCGCCGTCACGGGCATGCCTTGGTCCGGCGTCTGGGGCGCCAAGGTCAACGAGTGGGCGAACGGAAACAATTTCGGCTATCCGGCCGGTGTGCGCGTCGCCGTGCCCATGTCGGACGAACATCTCGATCATATCGCCAAGACCACATGGTCGCTCGAACAGGCGCAAGTCCCGCAATCCCCGGGCCACCAGCACGGCGCGATGCCGATCAGCCTGGATGAAGCCGTCGCCACCTTCGACCGCCTCGGCCTGCATCGCGGCTATGCCGTCAACATCCCCACGGATGCGATGGGCGTCTACACCGGCTCCGTCTATCCTGACAATCTCGCGGAGCAGCGCGTCGTCCATCTCGATCAGTTCACGGGAAAACCGCTGATCGACATGAGCTATGCCGATTACGGCCCGCTCGGCAAGGCGCTGGAGTGGAGCATCAACGTCCATATGGGGCAGGAGTTCGGGCTGGCGAACCAGCTTGTCCTGCTCGCCGCCTGCGTCGGCATCGCGGTGCTCGCCATATCCGCCGGCGTCATGTGGTGGAAGCGCCGCCCGGCAGGCTCGCTCGGCGTCCCGCCCATGCCGTCGGACAAGCGGGTGTTTCGCGGTCTGATCGCCATCCTCGCCATCGGCGGCATCATCTTCCCGCTGGTCGGCCTGTCGCTCGTCGTTATGCTGGCGCTCGACTGGATCTATGTGAGAACCCGCCGCCGCCGATCGATCTGAAAGCCGTGAGGAGGCATCGTCGCTGCCTCCTCACTCCTTACTCCTGAACGATCCCGACACAGAAATCGATGAACGCCCTGACCTTCGCCGGCACATGCTGGCGCGAAGGATAGAAGGCGTAGAGCGGGAAGGTCTCGTCAGGCCAGTCAGGAAACAGGTCGATCAGCTGGCCGCTCTCCAGATAGTCCTGCATCCCAAGCGAAAACACCTGCGCGATGCCGATGCCGGCAAGGCAGGTGGCGAGCGTCGTGCCGGCGTCGTTGACGAGAATGCGCCCGCGCGTCTCGATCGGCACGACCTCGGCACCACGCCGCAATTCCCATTCGAAGGGACGCCCGGTGAGTGAATCCCGGAACTGGATGCAGGTGTGGTCGGTAAGATCACCGGGTGTCGTAGGCCTCCCGTGCTTGGCGAGATAGGCGGGTGCCGCGATGGTGATTACCCGCGTGCGCATCAACAGCCGCGAGATCAGCGTGGTCTGCGCGGGATCGCCGAAACGCACCGCCACGTCCATGCCGTCGGCCACCAGATCGCCGATCTCGTTTCGGGTGATGATCTCGATCTGCAGCTCGGGATAGAGATCGAGAAACGCGCCAAGCCTGGGTCCCAGAACCAGCCGCGAGAAATACGGATCGACATTGACCCTGAGCCGCCCGCGCACCGACTGCGCCACGCCCGAGGCCGCCATCGCCGCTTCCTCGATACCGCTCAGCAGCGGCGCCACCTGCTCGTAAAAGCGGGCGCCGTCGTCGGTCAGGCGCATGGTGCGGGTGGTGCGGTCGAGCAGGCGTAGGCCGATGCGGCCTTCCAGCCGGGCGATGGCGCGACTGACGCCTGACGGAGACAGACCCATCGCGTCCGCCGCCCGCGCGAAGCTGCCGCTTTCGATAACGGCCGCCAGCACGCTCACCCCGTTCAGCAATCGTCCGTCGAACATCGATCCATCCGTGATTTTTAGTCACCAATACCATGACATATGCGCACTTCAATCAAGGATCGGAAAGGATCATTTTGCGGGCGAACGGAAAACTGAACCAAAGGAGTTTCCAATGTTCGCCATTACAGGAGTAACCGGACAGGTCGGCGGCATCGTCGCCACGCAGCTGCTGCAGGCCGGCTTGCCGGTCCGTGCCATCCTTCGCAACGTCGATAAAGGCAGGGCCTGGCGCGAGAAGGGCGCCGAATTGGCGCTTGCCGAAATGACCGATGCCGATGCATTGAGCGCCGCCTTCACCGATGCGGAGGGCGTCTTCCTGCTGATCCCGCCGACCTTCGACCCGACATCAGGCTTCCCGGAAGTACGCGCCGTCATTGCCGCCTTGAAGACGGCGCTGTTGCGGACGCGGCCCGAAAGGGTCGTCTGCCTCTCCACGATCGGCGCGCAGGCCGAGGAGCCGAACCTGCTCAGCCAGCTGGGTCTCGTCGAGCAGGAGCTTTCGACGCTGCCGCTGCCGATCGCCTTCCTCCGCGCCGCCTGGTTCATGGAGAACGCCGCCTGGGATGTGGCGGCCGCGCGCGAGACTGGCGGCGTCGCAAGCTTTCTCCAGCCGCTCGACCAGGCCTATCCTATGGTCTCGGTAGCCGATGTCGGCGAAAGGGCCGCGTCGTTGTTGCGGGAGAGCTGGACCGGCAAGCGCATCGTCGAGCTGCAGGGGCCGGAGACGGTGACGCCTGCCGATATCGCCGCCGCCTTCTCCAAGGTTCTCGGCAAGCCGGTCAGCGCGGAAATCGTCGCGCGCGACGGCTGGGAGGAGCTGTTCAAGGGGCAGGGCATGCGCAATCCCACCCCACGCATCCGCATGATCGACGGTTTCAATGAAGGCTGGATCCGCTTCGAAGGCCAGCCCGAGAAGGGATCGACGACGCTGGAGACAGCCATCCGCCGGCTGGTCGAAGCCGCCTGACACAAACGAAAGGCCGCGGACGAAACATCCGCGGCCTTTCCATATCAATCAGACACTCGATCTCAGAGATTGCTCATCCCGCCATCGATGACGAGTTCGCTGCCGACGATATAGGCGGCCTCGTCGGAGGCGAGGAAGATCACGGTCTTGGCGACCTCGGCGGCGTCGCCGAAGCGGCCGACCGGGATCTGCGACTGGATGTGATCGGCCATCGCCTTCGAATCCGCTTCCGATGCGCCGAGCTTGCTGTAGAGCGGCGTGGCGATCGGGCCGGGGCTGACGGCGTTGACGCGGATACCGCGGCCGATCAGTTCGCCAGACAGCGTCTTGGCAAGCGTCAGCAGCGCGCCCTTGGTCAGCGAATAGACGCTGGAGTTCGGCATGCCGATATGCGCGTTGATCGAGGTGTTGAGCACGATCGCGGCCTGCTTGGAAAAGATCGGCAGCAGCGCCTGGATCAGGAAGAACGGACCCTTGACGTTGATCGCGATCGACTTGTCGAAGGCGGCCTCGCTCCATTGCTCGACCGGGCCGAATTCCGCCACGCCGGCATTGACGAAGAGGATGTCGAGATGGCCGAAAGCGTTCTTGATGGCTTCGGCGACGACTTGCTGCCCGGCGACATTGCCGGCATCGGCCTGGATGACGATGGCCTTGTCGCCGAGTTCGGCGCGGGCGGCGGCGACGCTGTTGGCGCTGCTGCCGGTGATGGCGACGCGGGCGCCCTCGGCGATGAACTGGCGGGCGGTTTCAAGGCCGATGCCGCTGGTGCCGCCGGTAATGAGGGCAGTCTTGTTCTGAAGGCGTGACATGGATTGATATCCTTGTGGGGTGGGCTGCTTGCCCATGATGTATTGTTGGGGGGGCGGTCGGCAGAATGCCTTGCTGTCCGGTCGCGATCACCCCCTCCGAAAGGCGAAGGTGATCGACGAGCCATGCGTATCAGGTGCGGGTGATCGAGGCGCCGCCATCGACCAGCGAGGCCGTGCCGGTCACGAAGCTGGAATCGTCGGAGGCGAGGTAGAGCACCGAGCGGGCCAGCTCGTCAGGCGTTGCCACGCGCTTCAGCGCATGCAGGTTGGTGACGAAGCCCTGCTTGTCGGGCGTGTCGTTCATCTCGCGATACATGTCGGTATCGACGGCGCCTGGGAGCACCGAGTTCACGCGCACGTTCTTCGGGCCGTATTCGGCGGCGAGCGCCTGCGTCAGGCCGATCAGGCCGGCCTTGCTGGCGGCATAGGCTGCCACACCAGGGAAGGCGAAGCTGTAGCCGACGAAGGTCGAGGTGAAGATCACCGAGCCGCCGCCGTTCCGTTCCATCTGGCCGATCTGGTGCTTGGCGGCAAGGAAGGAGGCCGTCAGGTTGATCGTCACCGCTTCGGTGAATCCGGCTTCCGAAACGCCCGTGCTCGGGCCGGCCTCGCCGAGAATGCCGGCATTGTTGAAGGCGATATCGAGCTTGCCGTAGCGTTCGACTGATGTGGCGACCAGCGCCTTGTGATAATCTTCCGAGCGCACGTCGCCGGCAACGGCGACAGCGTCTCCGCCGGCGGCCTTGATCTCTTCGACCAGGCTGTCGAGCTCGGCCTGGCGGCGGGCGCCGACCACGACCTTGGCGCCTTCGGCGGCGAAGAGCTTGGCCGTTGCGCGGCCGATGCCGGCGCTGGCACCAGTGATGATGGCGACTTTTCCATTCAAGCGGTTCATTCTTCCATCTCCTTTTTGGGTTGGGGTGGCGTTTGCCGCCCCGTTCGATGAGTGGAAGATGGCATTTTCCCTTTGTTCGGATTAGTCTCCAAATAGCGGAACTCGAATTCGGAAATGCCGAACGATGATCAGGATTGAGGGAATAACGGCATTCGTGTCGGTGGTGGAATCCGGTTCGGTCAGCGAGGCGGCGCGGCGCCTTCGCCTGTCGAAATCGGTGGTCAGCGAAAGGCTGGCCGAACTGGAGCGCTCGCTGGGCGGCATGCTGCTCCACCGCACCACCCGCAAGCTGACGCTGACGGAGGACGGCACCGCCTTTCTCGAACGCGCCGCCCGCATCGTCCGGGAGATCGAGGACGCCACGACCGAGATGGCCGAGCGGCGCGGCACGCTCTCCGGGCCGCTCAGGATCGCCGCCCCCGTCACCTTCGGCCGCATGCATCTTGGCCCGGCGCTCTATCCGTTTCTGGCCAAGCACCCGGAGATCCAGCTGGTGCTCGATATCGACGATCGCCGCGTCGATGTGTCATCGGAAGGCTATGACGCCATCGTCCGCAACGGGCCGATCGTCGATTCCCGCCTCGTCGTCTGGAAGCTCAGCCGCAGCCGCCGTCTGCTGGTCGCGTCACCCGATTATCTGGAGCGCCACGGCACGCCAAAGACGCTGAATGACCTCGACGGCCACAAGGGGATTTTCTACACCAATCGCGGCGTCTCCGACTGGCGCTTCCAGACGCCGGATGGCGCGATCGTCGTCCGAGCCAGCCAGGTGCTCGGCATGAACAATGGCGACATGATCCGAGATGCGGCGGTGGCCGGCCTCGGCATCGCGCTGCTCCCCGCCTTCATCGCCGGCCCGGCGGTGAGCGAGGGGCGGCTCGCCGAAATCGACGTCGGCTACAAGCCGGAAGCCGAATTCATCTACATGGCTCATCCCGAGGGCCGCAATCCCTCGGCCAAGCTGCGCGCCGTCGCCGATCACCTGCGCAAGACCTTCGGCGATCCGCCCTATTGGGACCCCGCCGGTTGATCGGATTGGGCTGATCAGATCAGGCTCATCAGATTGTCGACGACGCGCGAGCGCCGCGCCTTCAGCATCGCCAGCCCGAGCCGCGCCACCAGTGGCGGCCCCTCGATCGGCCGGTAGGCGACGCCGTCGAGTTTGAGGTGCGCGAGCGAGCCCGGCACGATCGATACGCCGAGATCGGCCGCGACCAGATTGATGACGGAAGGGATTTGCGGCGCTTCCTGCGTCACGACAAGCTCGAAGCCGGCATCCCGGCAGCCGCGCACGATATCGTCGTAGAGGCTGAGGCCGACGGTGCGGGGGAAGAGAATGAAGGGCTCGCCCGAAAGTGCGGAGAGCGGCACAGTCTTCAGCTTTGCCAGCGGATGGTGCGCCGGCAGCGCGATCAGCATCGGCTCGTCCGCCAGCCGCTTCAGATACACATCCCCAGGGTCTTCCAGCCCGGGGCGAATGAAGGCGGCGTCGATCTCCTGCCGCATCAGCTTTTCCATCAGCCAGTTGCTGTTCATCTCGGTGAGCGACAGGCTCACATCCGGCCATTGCCCGCGAAACCGGCGGATCGTGCCGCTGACGGCGGTGTTGAAGGCCGACGACGCGGTAAAGCCGAGCGCCAGCCGCCCCGTCTCGCCGCGCGTCGCCCGCTGGGCAGCAAGCTTCGCCTTCTCGGCGGAGGCAATCGCGGCGCGCGCCTCTGGCAAAAATGCCGATCCCGCCTCCGTCAACTCCGCGCCATGCGGCACGCGGTGAAACAGCGCCGCCCCGATCTCGTTTTCGAGATCGCGGATCTGCTGGCTGAGCGGCGGCTGGCCGATGCCGAGCTTGGCGGCGGCGCGGGTGAAATTCCGCTCCTCGGCCACCGCAAGGAAATAGCGGATATGGCGTAGTTCCATCGGTATCTCCAAAACCTATCAAGAAAGCCAGTTTCATATATTGGACAAATGATGGCCGGTTGGCTAGATCAAAGGGCGTGAAAGGTTGGTCCTCAATGCCACGCGCCGCAGACAAGCAGTCCGTCCCCTCGGAAATTCCCTCCCGTCCTCATCTGACCGTCATCGAGAATGCCGCCTCCCAACAGCAGGAAAAGCAGTTCCTGCTGCGCGGCACGCCGGCCTACAGGCGCGCCAGCATCGCGCTGTTCCTCTCGGGCTTCGCCACCTTCTCGCTGCTCTATTGCGTCCAGCCGCTGATGCCGATCTTCGCCAGCGACTTCGGCATCAGCCCGGCCGCAAGCTCGCTCTCCTTGTCGCTGTCGACGGGCCTGCTCGCCTTCGCCATCTTCTGCGCCGCCGCCGTCTCCGAAAGCTTCCGCCGCCGCAGCCTGATGTTCGCCTCGCTGCTGGGCGCCGCGCTTTGCACGATCGCCTGCGCGCTGGTCCCGAGCTGGCATGCACTCTTGGTCATCCGCGCGCTTGAAGGCTTGCTCCTCGGTGGTGTGCCCGCCGTCGCCATGGCCTACCTCTCGGAAGAGATCGATCCGCGCGGCCTCGGCGCATCCATGGGCCTCTACATCGCCGGCAACGCCTTCGGCGGCATGGCCGGCCGCGTCGTCACCGGCACGCTGGCCGAGTTCTTCTCCTGGCGTATCGCGCTCGGCACGCTCGGCGCCATCGGCCTTGCCGCGGCCATCGGCTTCTTCCTGCTCCTGCCCGCCTCGCGCAACTTCACCCCGCGCAAGGGCTTCAACGCCCGCTTCCACCTCGGCGCCTGGGCCGGCCATATCAGGAGCCCGGCGCTGCCCTTCCTGTTCGCCATCGGCTTCCTCGCCATGGGCACCTTCGTCACGGTCTATAACTATATCGGCTTCCGCCTCGTCGAAACGCCGTACAATCTGAACCAGACCGAGCTCGGCCTGATCTTTACGGTCTACATCTTCGGCATCGCCGCCTCCTGGATCGCCGGCCTGCTAGGCGATCGCTTCGGCCACTTCGTCGTGCTGCCTTCTGGCATCGCGCTGTCGGCGATCGGCGTGGCGCTGACGCTCTCGGCCTCGCTGCCGCTGATCATCCTTGGTATCGTGCTCCTGACCTCAGGCTTCTTCGTCGCCCACTCGGTCGCAAGCGCGCTGGTCGGGCGGCTCGCCAAAGGCACCAAGGGCCACGCCTCGTCGCTCTATCTCCTGTCCTATTACATCGGCTCCAGCGTCGCCGGCTCCGTCGGCGGCTATTTCTGGGGCGCCGATGGGTGGAGTGCGGTCGTTATCTTCACGCTGACGCTGCTGGCGATCGGCATGGCCGCCGCACTCGCTGCGGCACGACTGTCGCGCCGATAGCAAAAATAGAAAAAGCCCGCGACATGGCGGGCTTTTTTTATGAGTGGAGCGGGCTCATGCGAACGCTCAGCTAACCACCCAGGCGATATAAACAAGCGTCAGCGCGATCAGCCAGAGTGCCCAGCGGCCGGAGCGGCTGTGGCGGGCTTCCGACTTGCCGATCGCCTCGGCCGTCTCGGCGTCGAAGCGCAGGCCGTTCTCGCTCATCCTGAGCAGCTCGTGGTGGAACTTCTCGGTCTTGGCGGCGATCTCGGGTGCGGCCTCGGCGAGCTTCACGGCGGCCTTCAGGCCGTCCTTGATATCGGTCGCGATCCGCTTCGGTCCGAGATTGTTGCGGATCCAGTCGCCGACGACGGGTTCGGATGCTTTCCACATGTTGAAGCGCGGGTTGAGGATGCGCGCCACGCCCTCGACCACGACCATGGTCTTCTGCAGCATCACCAGCTCGGGCCGTGCCGCCATGTCGAACAGCTCGGTTACCTCGAACAGCAGCGTCAGCAGCTTGCCCATCGAGATCGTCTCGGCCGGCTGCCCGTGGATCGGCTCGCCGATCGCGCGGATCGCCTGCGCGAAGCTCTCGACATTGTGGTGGCCGGGCACATAGCCCGCCTCGAAATGTACCTCGGCGACACGGATATAATCGCGGGTGATGAAGCCGTAGAGGATTTCGGCAAGGAAGCGGCGCTCCTTCTTTCCGAGACGCCCGACGATGCCCATGTCGACGGCGACGATCATGCCCTTGGGATCGACGAAGAGATTGCCCGGATGCATGTCGGCGTGGAAGAAGCCGTCGCGCAGCGTATGGCGCAGGAACGACTGGATCAGCGTGTCTGCCAGCGCATTGAGATCGTGGCCGGCGGCCTTCAGGCCCTCGACATCGGACATCTTGACGCCGTCGATCCACTCCATGGTGATGACGTCGCGTCCCGTTCGTTCCCAGTCGACGGTCGGAACGCGGAAGCCCGGATCATCTTGCGTGTTCTCGGCGATCTCCGAAAGGGCCGCTGCCTCAAGCCTCAGGTCCATTTCGACCTTGGTCGTCTGCTCCAGCGTCTTCGTCACCTCAACCGGCTTCAGGCGCCGGCTGGAGGGCATGAAGCGCTCCTGCAGATGGGCGACGAGATACATCGCCTCGAGATCGTGGGTGAAGCGCTGACGCACGCCGGGGCGCACGACCTTGACCGCCACCTTCTTGCGTCCCTGCGGCGTCATCACCTCGGCCGGATGCACCTGCGCGATCGAGGCGGCCGCGATCGGCTCGCCGAAGCTGACGTAGAGCTCATCCATCGGCCGGCCGAGCGATCCTTCGATATTGGCCTTGGCCGCAGCCTCGGGGAAGAAGGCCATCCGGTCCTGCAGCTGCGACAGGTCGTCGGCGAACTCCACGCCGACGACATCGGGACGCGTTGCCAGGAACTGACCGATCTTCACATAGGAAGGCCCCAGCCGCTCGACGGCCTTGGAAAGGCGGTCGCTGCGCTTCTGGGTCTTGGCGCGCTTGCGCGCAAACATGCCGACGAAGGATTTGGCAGCCGCGACCGATGGCGGAAGCTCGTCGGAAGGCAGCGCCGAGACGACGCCCTCGCGCACGAGAATCCAACCAACCCGCCAGAGCTGGAAATATGCCGAAACAGTGCTCATTCCGGCTTAAAGCTTCCAGCCGGAGTGAAGGGCGGCGATACCGCCGGTATAGTTGGTGTAGCTGACGCGCGAGAAGCCGGCATTGCGGATCATCGCCGCGAAGTTTTCCTGGTTCGGGAACTTGCGGATGGATTCGACCAGATACTGATAGGGCTCGGCATCGCCGGTGATCGCCTTGCCGAACTTCGGAATGGCATTGAACGACCAGCTTTCATAGACGCGGTCGAGCAGCGGCATGTCGACTTCGGAGAATTCGAGAACCAGCAGCCGGCCGCCGCGCTTCAGCACGCGGTAGGCTTCGCTGAGCGCCACGTCGATGCGCGGCACGTTGCGGATGCCGAAGGCGATCGTATAGGCGTCGAAACTGTTCGCCTCGAAGGGCAGTTCCTCGGCGTTGGCCTCGACGAAGGTCAGGTTGTCGGAGAGCTTCTTCTTGGCCGCGCGCTCGGCGCCCACAGCCAGCATCGATCCGTTGATGTCGAGCACGGTCGAGTGCGCCATCCGGTTCGAGGCTTCGATGATGCGAAACGCGATGTCACCGGTGCCGCCGGCCACGTCGAGCGTCTTGTAGCCGGGCTCCTTGCGCGGGTTCAGCGCCGCGATCATCGCATCCTTCCAGACGCGGTGCATGCCAACGGACATGACGTCGTTCATGATGTCGTAGCGCTTGGCGACCTTATGGAAGACTTCGTTGACGAGGCCCTGCTTTTCGCCGCCGGAAACTTCGCGGAAGCCGTATGATGTTTCCATGCCGCCGTCGGCGGAGGTGCGGCTGTCTGACATCGAATACTCCAATCTCTTAAATCAACGCGGCGACCATAGCGAAATCAGGCAGGCGACGCTATCTGTGGGCAACGGTCCGGTCCGCGACACCATGGCGCTATAGCGCACATCGCGGGCGGTTGAAACATGTTCGATATAGATGGGTTAAGATGCCGGAATTGCCAGAAGTCGAAACCGTCAAGCGCGGCCTCGCGCCCACCATGGAGGGCGCGCGCATCGTCAAATTGGAGCTCAGGCGAGGGGACCTGCGCTTCCCGTTTCCCGAGGCCTTCGGCGAAAAGGCCTCCGGCCGCACCATCGTCTCGCTGGGGCGCCGCGCCAAGTATCTGCTGATCGATCTCGATAGCGGTGCCACCATCATCGCCCATCTCGGCATGTCCGGCTCCTTCCGCATCGAGGCAGGTCCGGTCGCGGAAACCCCCATCTCCGAAACGCCGGGCGAATTCCATCACCCGCGCTCGAAGGATGAAAAGCACGATCACGTGATCTTCCATCTGGAAGGGCCGTCGGGCGCAAGTCGCGTCATCTATAATGACCCGCGCCGCTTCGGTTTCATGGATATGGCCGACCGCACGGCACTCGACATCAATCCCTTTCTCTATGGGCTCGGCCCGGAGCCGACAGGCAATGCGCTGAGCGCCGCCTATCTGGCCGAGCGCTTCAAGGGCAAGGCGCAGCCGCTGAAGAGCGCGCTGCTCGACCAGAAGAATATCGCCGGCCTCGGCAATATATATGTGTGCGAGGCGCTGTGGCGCTCGCACCTGAAGCCGACGCGGCCCGCCGCTACTTTGGTGACGCCAACGGGCAAGCCCACCAAACAGCTCGACCTGCTGGTCTCCTCGATCCGCGACGTCATCGCCGACGCCATCAAGGCTGGCGGCTCCTCGTTGCGCGATCATATCCAGACGGATGGCTCGCTCGGCTATTTCCAGCACTCCTTCTCCGTCTATGATCGCGAAGGGCAGCCTTGCCGTACGCCCGATTGCGGCGGTACCATCGCCCGCATCGTTCAGGCCGGGCGCTCGACTTTCTATTGCCCTACCTGCCAGAAGTAAGCCTGGGCATTGGCCCGACCGGGAGGAACGCATGTCTTATGAAACGCTGATCGTCGAAACCCGTGGCGCCGTGGGGCTGATCACGCTGAACCGCCCGCAGGCGCTCAACGCCTTGAACTCGACGGTGCTGAAGGAACTGCTGCAGGCTTACGCCGCATTCGAGGGTGACGACGCCATCGGCGCCATCGTCCTGACCGGCTCCGAGCGCGCCTTTGCCGCCGGCGCCGATATCAAGGAAATGCAGCCGCTCGACTTCGCCGATGTCTACGCCCGCAATTTCCTCGGCGGCTGGGACGATGTCGCAAAGGTGCGCAAACCCGTCATCGCCGCCGTCAGCGGCTTCGCGCTCGGCGGTGGCTGCGAGCTCGCCATGATCTGCGACTTCATCATTGCGTCGGAGACCGCCAAGTTCGGCCAGCCCGAGATCACGCTTGGCGTCATCCCCGGCATGGGCGGCTCCCAGCGCCTGACGCGCGCCGTCGGCAAGGCCAAGGCGATGGACATGGTACTGACCGGCCGCATGATGGATGCGGCGGAAGCCGAGCGGGCAGGACTCGTATCGCGTGTAGTGGCGCCCGATCGTCTGCTCGATGAAGCGCTCGAGGCCGCGGCCAAGATCGCCTCCCTGTCGCGCCCCTCGGTGCTGATGGCCAAGGAGGCGGTCAACCGTGCGCTGGAGACCACGCTGGAGGAAGGTCTGCGCTTCGAGCGCCGCCTGTTCCACAGTCTCTTTGCGACGGAAGATCAGAAGGAAGGGATGACAGCCTTCATCGAAAAGCGTAAACCCGCCTTCAAGAACCGCTGAGCCCTGAAGAGAAAAGGCGACGGTTCCTTGAAAATGCGCGTTGACGCCGGTCGGCTTTAGGGTTATATGCCCGCCCAAGGTTCGGGAAGCCAGTCCGGTTTTCCGATAATACTCCCGCATTGCTGTGTAGGAAGTGGCTGCAAGGCCCGCGGCGGTAGCGGAATTTGTTCGAATTCTTGAGAGAGGCATCCATGGCCAATACAACTTCGGCGAAAAAAGCGACCCGCAAGATCGCCCGCCGTACCGACGTCAACAAGGCTCGTCGCTCGCGCGTTCGCACGTTCGTTCGTCAGGTCGAAGAAGCACTCGCAGCTGGCGATGCTGCCAAGGCCAAGGAAGCTTTCCAGGCCGCGCAGCCGGAACTGGCCCGCGCAGCAAGCAAGGGCGTCCTGCACGCCAACACGGCATCCCGCAAGGTCTCGCGCCTCGCGGCTCGTGTGAAGGCTCTGTCGGTCGGCGCGACCGCTTAAGCTTCCGTTAATAAAGACAGCTATATGATTAGCCCGGCAACTTTGTCGGGCTTTTTCGATTCCGCCAACTGCCTCGACTATGGTTAATTTGGCGACGATTTCGTGTCCGGCAAATGACACAAAAAAATGAGTAATTACAAAGGCTTGTGTCAGGTTGTTCCTGAACGAAGAGACTCAGACCTTCCCTTGCGGCGTCTAAAACGAGTCAAGAAGCTTTTTTCTTTTTTTCTTTTTATGCGTGTCAAAATTGCCGGTTTCCGGAATCTCCTTGATTCAAAAGCGATTCTTTTTTTGCGCTAATGCAGCGCCCTAAATCTGCCGCAGGAGTCAACCGGCTACGCTTAATTTTGCGGAAATATGCCCGTTGATCTCGACCCCCGATCCTGCCTAAATGCCTCCCAACAAGGGGCTCGGACATCACCTGTTTTAAGGCTTGGTCTGAAACTGCCACGTCGGCAGGACGATGCTTTAGTGTCTTTTGTTGCGGAAGTTTCGACCTCCGGATTTTCACGCACTGATGCAGATTGGACTGCGGCTGTGGCTGCCGCGGAACGGGATCATCTGTGCGCCATTTTTGAGGGCTGCACGCAGCGCGTGCGATCTCGTGAAATGGAAAAAGCATACGCAGGCAGGCTGGTGTTCGTTGGACGAGGAGCGGGCACCTAGGAGACAAGAAGCAATAAGACCGCATGAAGCGGTTGGCTTCGCCTCCAACAGTCGCCTCTCGTTAAGAGGCACGCGTTTGAGTGAACCGGCCGACGGCAGAGCATGAGGGTGATGCTGTCTGGTCATAAGCGGGGAAATGATCGGGCGACCAGGATTAGGTCGGCCGATGGAACTATAAGGCGGCAAGATGCACATGAATTCGATGGCGGCGAGTGCTTTGGACAACTCGGACAAGGTATCTCAGACGTTAGGCTCTATTTGCCCAGACGCGGCGGGGGAAAAGGGAGACATGAAGAATGATGGCATACTTTTTGAACGAGCAAGTGCACGCCTGAAGGCGCAGGTCGGTCCGGATGTCTACGCAAGCTGGTTTGCGCGACTGAAGCTCCATTCCGTCTCCAAGAGTGTCGTACGGCTGACGGTCCCAACAACTTTTCTGAAGTCCTGGATCAACAATCGCTACCTCGACCTGATCACCGGCATCTTCCAGGCGGAAGACGCTGAAATCCTGAAGGTCGAAATCCTGGTTCGCACGGCAGCGCGCGCAACCAGCAAGCCGGAAGAAACGGCGACCCAGGAGCCGGTATCGTCCGTCGCGCCGATCCGTCGCCCGGTCGCTCAGCAGGCTGGCCAGATCGTCCAGCAGGCTGTTTCGGCAGCCTCTGCCGCGCGTCCGGCGACCTCCGGCCAGCCGCTCTTCGGCTCGCCGCTCGATAACCGCTTCACCTTCGACACCTTCGTCGAAGGCAGCTCCAATCGCGTCGCTCTCGCGGCCGCAAAGACCATTGCCGAAGCCGGTCAGGGCGCAGTGCGCTTCAACCCGCTCTTCGTTCATTCCACGGTCGGTCTCGGCAAGACCCATCTGCTGCAGGCAATCGCCAATGCAGCCGTACAGAACCCGCGCCAGCTGCGCGTCGTCTACCTGACGGCCGAATACTTCATGTGGCGTTTCGCGACCGCGATCCGCGACAATGATGCGCTGACGCTGAAGGACTCGCTTCGCAACATCGACCTTCTGATCATCGACGACATGCAGTTCTTGCAGGGCAAGATGATCCAGCACGAGTTCTGCCATCTCTTGAACATGCTGCTCGACAGCGCCAAGCAGGTCGTCGTCGCAGCCGACCGCGCACCCTGGGAGCTGGAATCGCTCGACCCGCGCGTTCGTTCGCGTCTGCAGGGTGGCGTGGCGATCGAGCTTGACGGCCCGGATTACGAGATGCGTCTCGAAATCCTCCAGCGCCGTCTTGATGTCGCCCGCACCGAGGATCCGTCGCTGGAAATGTCGACCGAGCTGCTCAACCACGTTGCCCGCAGCATCACCGCCAGCGGCCGCGAACTGGAAGGCGCCTTCAACCAGCTGCTCTTCCGTCGCTCCTTCGAGCCGAACCTGACGGTCGAGCGCGTGGACGAGCTTCTCGCCCACCTGGTCGGCTCCGGCGAGCCGCGCCGCGTGCGTATCGAGGACATCCAGCGCATCGTCGCACGTCACTACAACGTGTCGCGCCAGGAGCTGGTCTCGAACCGCCGTACGCGCGTCATCGTCAAGCCGCGCCAGATCGCCATGTATCTGGCCAAGACCCTGACGCCGCGCTCCTTCCCGGAGATCGGCCGTCGCTTCGGCGGACGTGACCACACGACGGTTCTGCACGCCGTGCGCAAGATCGAGGAGCTGATCTCAGGTGACAGCAAGCTGTCGCACGAGATCGAGCTGCTGAAGCGCCTGATCAACGAATAGTCGCGATCATAGCATCGAAATTAAGCGGCCGGGAGCGATCCCGGCCGTTTCCTTTTATGCGCTGTTTATTTTATACAGCCCTTTCAAGCATACGCGCGGCGGGAGGAAAACGCCGCGCCTTGGGAGGATATAAATGAGCTTTACGAAAATCGCCGTACTCGGTCTGGGCAAGGTCGGGCGGCTGGCCGCCACGCTTTTGCATGAGGGCGGCTTCGAGGTTACGGGTGTGGACGCGCAGCTGCCTGTGGGCGAGGTGCCGTTCAAGTGCCATAGCGGCGATATCTCCGACCCCGCCGTCATCGGTGAATTGCTGTCGGGTGTCGATGCGGTGCTTTCGTGCCTGCCCTATCACCTGAACATCGAGCTGGCGCGCGCCGCCCATGCAGCCGGCATCCATTATTTCGATCTGACGGAAGATGTGCCCACCACCAACTTCATCATCGAGCTGTCGAAAACCGCGCGTGGCCTGATGGCGCCGCAATGCGGGCTTGCCCCGGGCTTCGTCGGCATCGTCGGCTCGAGCCTTGCCGATGGCTTCGATCGCTGCCGCTCGATCCGCATGCGCGTCGGCGCCCTGCCGCAAAATCCGACGGGCCTCTTGGGCTATGCCTTCAACTGGTCGCCCGAGGGCGTGGTCAACGAATATCTGAACGATTGCGAAGTGATCGAAGGCGGCGTGCGCAAGCTGGTGTCGCCGATGGAGTGGCTGGAAACCATCTATGTCGAAGGCGTAAAGCTTGAGGCATTCACGACCTCGGGCGGTCTCGGCACCATGTGCGACACGCTCTTGGGCAAGGTCGAGAACCTTGACTACAAGACCATGCGCTATCCCGGCCACATGGACCTGATGAACTTCTTCTTCCACGAGCTTCTGATGCGCGACAAGCGCAAGCTCGCCGGCGAGATCCTGACGGAAGCCAAGCCGCCCGTCGATGACGATGTCGTCTATGTGCATGTGGCTGCCGAAGGCACCGAGCGCGGCAGCCTGCGCCGCAAGGAGTTCGTGCGCGCCTATTACCCGATCGAGATATCAGGCGCCCGCCGCACGGCGATCGCCTGGACAACCTCGGCATCGGTCGTTGCTGTTATCGAAATGGTGCGTGACGGCCTGCTGCCCGCAACCGGCTTCCTGCACCAGGAGCACATTCCGCTCGACATGTTCCTGAAGACCCCGACCGGCAGCCTCTTCAAGACAGGTGCGTCCCGCAGAGCCTGATCGGCCAAGCGTTTCAACACATCGCCGCTCTCGGGGCGGCGGTGTGGACACCGCTATTGCGGATTGCGCTGGCTGGGCAGCGCGCAGCGATTGCCGCAGCTCGCGACCCCGGGAAGCATGTAGCGCAAGCAGCAGAGCTTGCGCCGCTGGATCATCTGCCCGTCTTCCTCGACCTGTCTGACGCTGCCGCACAAGGGGTTCGGCCCGCCATCCGGCAGGCACCCGCGCACGAAGAGCGGCAGGTCGGGAGCGGAACGCCCGCCGCCGTCGCTATCGGTCAGCCGCAGCGTATAGTCGATGTAGACGGCCGCGTTGTTCCACAAGAGCTTTGCCGAGAGCCCGCAGCGCTTCAGGCGCTCGACGGCCATGTTGAGATGGCCGGACATCAGCGGTCCGACCACGGAAAATTCGTCTCCGCTCGTTTCTTCACCGATCATGCCGCAATGAGAAACGCCGAAGGCGCGCGGCAGCCCGTCCTCGGTGAGCGCGATCGTCATCTCATCGAATGCCACCGGCAGCACCTGGCCGGCCAGGCGGCGGGCGAGCAGATAGGGAATGCTGATCCCGGCGAAGTAATAGAGCGACCACATGGAGACGACGGCGCGGCGATCCGTGCCTTTGGTCACCTCGGTGTACCGGTCGATCGCCCGCTCGAAACCACCATCCTCGAAGAATGTTGCGAGGGAAACGCCACCGGCCAGCTCATCCGCCAGCATCATCTTCTCGCGGCACCAGGCGTGATCGCCGGTAAAAGCGTGCGACAAGCCGATCGGCTGCGGAAGCCCGGGCGCCGTCCGCGCGATCTGTTGAACTGCCATGACTGAGGTTCGGCCTTGCCCGTATGCGTCTTAATCCTGATTATGATAATCAGCAAATACGCGGCAGGAAAGTGTTTTATGAGTGCGGGTGTCCACTTTTTCGGCGATTGCTGAAGTAAGCGCGGATTACCGCTGCGCTTCCGACAGCAACCAGCGGCGGAAGGCGGCCGCTGCCGGCCGTTCCAGCGCCTGGCCGGGATAGACGAGATGGAAGGCGAGCCGGCTGGCGACGCCGACGGGGAAGGGGGCGATGAGCTGGCCTTCTTCGAGCTCTGCCGTGACGAAGGAGCGCCGCATCAGCGCGAAGCCGAGCCCCGCCTTCATCGCCTCGTAAGCGCCGTTGCCGTGCATGAAAACAGGGCCTCGGGCGGCATCGACATTGCTCGCGCCCGCCGCCTCCAGCCATAGCTGCCAGTCGTGGCGGTAGACGTCGTGGATCAGCTGGAACGGCGCCAGCGCATCGGGCGATGGATTCGGACCGAGTTCACCGGCGAGTTTCGGTGTGCAGACCGGCACCAGCTCGTCATCCACCAGCCGTTCGCTGACGAGCCCGTCATAGCCCCCAAGCCCGTGACGGATGGCGAGGTCTATGCCGTCGCGCTGGAAATCCATCACCCTGTGCGAGGCGCTGATGCGCACGTCGATCTCCGGGTTCAGCGCTTCGAAGCGCGAAAGCCGCGGCACCAGCCAGTAGGTCGCAAAACCCGCGGTGCATGTGACGTTCAGCACCGTGCCGCGGTTTCGCGCCGTGATCGCCGCCGTCGCCTCGCGCACCAGCCGAAAGGCCGCCCGCAAGGTCGTGAAATAGTCTGCACCCTCGGGCGTCAGCGCCAGCGCGCGCGTCTTGCGCTCGAACAGGCGCACGCCCAGCGACGTCTCGAGATCGCGGATCTGCAGGCTGACGGCGCCCGGCGTCACATTGAGTTCTCGCGCCGCAAGCGTCATGCTTAAATGCCGGGCGGCGGCCTCGAAGGCGCGGAGCGCCGAAAGCGATGGAAGAAAGTCACTCATGCTTTAGCTCAGCTCAATCATGAAACGAAAAAGACTCGTTTGTCGCATGGCTTCAACCGCCATAGTATATGCATCAAGGCGATCATTCCAGACGTAGGCTTGATCACCATGGATAAGAATAACTCGACAGACGATAACACGCCGCGCAGGAATCGGGTGGTGCGGGCCAGCGCCGAGCGCTAATCCGGCCATGCCACAAAAGGGAGAGAAGCGATGCAGCAGAGACAGATGGGCCTTGCCGAATGGGGAATGTTGCTGGTGCTGTCGCTTCTCTGGGGCGGCTCCTTCCTCTTCAATGGCATCCTGGTGAAAACCCTGCCGCCGTTTACCATCGTAACTGGCCGTGTGCTGATTGCCGCCGTCGCGCTGAACCTGATCGTCCGCGCCACCGGCCACGCCATGCCGCGTGATGGCAAGTCTTGGGTCGCCTTCTTCGTCATGGGCCTGATCAACAACATGATCCCCTTCTGCCTCATCGTCTGGGGGCAGACCCATATTGCGAGCGGCCTCGCCTCGATCCTCAACGCCACCACGCCGCTCTTCGGCGTCGTCGTCGCGCATCTGCTGACGGCGGATGAGAAGATGACCGGAAACCGCCTGCTCGGCGTCATCGTCGGCTTCGCCGGCGTCGCCTACATGATCGGCTTCGACGCACTGCGCGATCTGGGAACCAATGTGCTGGCGCAGCTCGCCGTTCTCGGCGCCGCACTCTCCTACTCTTTCGCCGGCATCTACGGCCGCCGTTTCCGCCAGATGGGCATGGCGCCGCTTCTCCCCGCCGCCGGCCAGGTCACCGCCTCCACCGTGCTGATGCTCCCCATCGCCCTCATCGTCGACCACCCCTGGACGCTCGCCGCTCCCTCGGCCGAGACCTGGATGGCGCTCTTCGGCCTGGCGCTGCTGTCGACCGCAGTCGCCTACGTCCTCTTCTTCCGCATCCTCGCCACGGCGGGCGCCACCAACCTCATGCTCGTCACCTTCCTCATCCCCGTCAGCGCCATCCTCTTGGGGGCCGCTATCCTCGGCGAGCAGCTGCAGGCCAAGCACCTGATCGGCATGGCGATGATCGCGATCGGCCTTGCTGCGATCGATGGGCGGTTGTTTGCGCGGGTGCGGAGGAGGGCGGTGTGATTGCCACTTGCTCCCCCTCTCCCCTCGGGGAGAGGGTAGGGTGAGGGGGCTGCGGAGTGAGGCGTCGGCGATTTATGTATTTAAAACAATAGGATAGGGCGGAGCCCGGAGCCCCCTCATCCGCCTGCCGGCACCTTCTCCCCGTAGGGGAGAAGAGACTTGGAGTGGGCCGCTCGCTCCATCTTCCCTTCTCCCCAACGGGGAGAAGGTGCCGGCAGGCGGATGAGGGGGCCACTTGCGAAAACCTCTCCAGAGGCCCCCCACCCCCCAAATCAACAAGCCAGATCAGCCACCACCGAATCCAAAATCAGCATCCCCGATGGCGTGCAGCGGATGCGCGAGTTGCCGATCCGCTCGATAAACCCGTGTTCCAGTAAAAACTCTTCGCGCTTCGGATCCGGATCGCGGCCCGAGAGCTGCTGCCAGCGGGCGAGGTCGACGCCCTCGGTGAGGCGCAGCCCCATCAGGAGCAGTTCGTCGGCCTGTTCGTCATAGCCGAGCTGCTCCTGGTCGAGCACGCCGTGGCCGTCGCGTTCCACGAGCTCCAGCCAGGCTTCGGGCTTGCGCTCGGTGGCGGTGGCGAGCTTGATGGGCCCGCGCGTCAGCCGGCCGTGCGCGCCGGGGCCGATGCCGGCATAGTCGCCGTAGCGCCAGTAGGTGAGGTTGTGGCGGCTCTCGGCGCCAGGCCGGGCGTGGTTGGAGACCTCGTAGGCGGGCATGCCCTCGGCGGCGGTGATGTCCTGCGTCGCCTCGTAGAGCAGCGCCGACTGGTCGTCGTCGGGCACCACGAGCTTGCCCATCTTGTGCAGCCCGAAGAAGGGCGTGCCCTCCTCGATCGTCAGCTGGTAGAGCGACAGATGGTCGACAGCGTAAGAGATCGCCTCGCGCAGCTCCCGCTCCCATTCCTCAACGGTCTGCTTGGGACGGGCGTAGATCAGGTCGAAGGACATGCGCGGAAAAATATCGCGCGCCAGCTTGATCGCCTTCAGCGCATCCTCGACATCGTGCAGACGCCCGAGAAACTTGAGGTCGCGGTCGTTCAGCGCCTGCACGCCGAGCGACACGCGGTTGACGCCGGCGGCGCGGTAGCCGCGAAAACGCTCCGCCTCGACGCTTGAAGGGTTGGCCTCCATGGTGATCTCGATGCCATCAGGCATGTGCCATTCCCTCGCGATGCGGTCGAGAATGGCCGAGACCGTGGATGGGTTCATCAGCGAGGGCGTGCCGCCGCCGAGGAAGACGCTGGTCACCGTCTTCGGGCCGCTCAGCTGCCGCATCGCCGCCATTTCCTTCAGGAAGGCGGCGGTGAAGCGTTCCTGGTCCACAGGCTGGTGGCGCACATGGCTGTTGAAGTCGCAATAGGGGCACTTGGCGGCACAGAACGGCCAATGCACGTAAACACCGAAACCGGGTTCGCCGGTATCGGGCAAAAGAGATGCATAGCGCGTCAGGTTAGGCTGTTCCAAAGTGTCCACGATTCGGGTCTTATGCGTCCAGGCAGGTTTCGACGAAGATCTTGAAGGCGCGGGCGCGATGCGAGAGGGCGGCAGCGTCGCCGGGCTTCCAGCCATGCTTCTCTTCCGCACTCATCTCGCCGAATGTGGTGTCGTAACCCTCGGGTTGAAAGACCGGGTCGTAGCCGAAGCCTTCAGTGCCGCGCGGCGGCCAGGCGACGAAGCCTTCAACTTCACCGCGGAACATCTCCGTATGCCCATCAGGCCATGCCAGGCAGAGCACGCTCACGAAGCGCGCCGTGCGCTGCTCCGGCGTGGTCGCGCCCTTTTCCTGAAGAGCGGTTTCGACCTTCTGCATCGCCATGGCGAAATCGCGCGTACCATCAGCCGTCTCCGCCCAGTTGGCGGTGTAGACGCCGGGCGCGCCACCCAGCGCGTCGATGACAAGGCCGCTGTCGTCGGAGAGCGACGGCAGGCCGGATGCCTTGGCCGAAGCCAGCGCCTTGATCGCGGCGTTCTCCTCGAAGGTCGTGCCGGTCTCATCCGGCTCCTCGAATTTCAGCTCGGCTGCCGATTTCGCGGAGAAGCCGAAAGGACCGATCAGGTCGGCGATCTCGCGTATCTTGCCGGCATTGTGGCTGGCAACGACGATGGTGCGGGTATCGAGCTTGCGCATGAGCGGTCCTTCAAAGATTCCAAAGTTTGGGTTCGGCGCATTCCAGGCTGTTGCCGTCAGGGTCGCGGAAATAGATCGATCGCGCCCCGTTCGGCCAGCAGAAATCGCTTTCGATGGAAACGCCCGCTTTGTTGAGCTTTTCCGCGATCAAGTCAATCGCTTCCGCACTCATCCGGAAACAGGCATGCCCCGCGCCTGTCGTGCCGTGCGGCGGAACCGGCAGGGCGTCGGAAGAGGGCGGCTTGATCGTCTCGTGGCGGTTGAAGATCAGGAGGATGCCCGGGCCGCAGCGAAAGAAGGCGTGCCGGTTGTCATGGCGCAGAACCTTCTCGAGGCCGAGAACATCGCGATAAAAGCGTTCGGCGGCATCGAGGTCGTCGACATAAAGCGCGGTTTCAAGAATGCCGTCGATCATGCTGTCATTCTCCGGGGGGGCCAAAAGACCCTCTCTGGCCTGCCGGCCATCTCCCCCACAAGGGGGAGAAGACCCGTGGCAACCGCCTGCCCAAATTGAACGTCGACGGGGCGTCTGGGTTAAACCCTCCCCCTCGTGGGGAGGGTTGGGGAGGGGTCTTTATTCAGACCTCAAACCCTCAGGCAATCGCCGCCTTCTGCATCTCCACCAGCTCGGCAATGCCGTTCTTGGCAAGCGCCATCAGCGCGCCGAACTCTTCCTCGCTGAACGGCGTGCCCTCGGCCGTGCCCTGGATCTCGACGATCCCGCCGGCGCCCGTCATCACGAAGTTCGCGTCGGTCTCGGCCGACGAGTCCTCGAGGTAATCGAGATCGATGACAGGCTGGCTGGCGAAGACGCCGCAGGAGATCGCGGCGACGTGGTCCTTCAGGACCCGCTCGACCTTGATCATGTTGCGGCTTTCCATCCACTTCAGGCAGTCGTAGAGCGCGATCCACGCGCCGGTGATCGATGCCGTGCGGGTGCCGCCGTCCGCCTGGATGACGTCGCAGTCGAGCGTGATCTGGCGTTCGCCGAGTTCCTTGAGATCGACCACGGCGCGCAGCGAGCGGCCGATCAGGCGCTGGATTTCCTGGGTGCGGCCACCCTGCTTGCCGGCGGCGGCTTCGCGCTTCATGCGGTCGCCCGTGGCGCGCGGCAGCATGCCGTATTCGGCGGTGACCCAGCCCTTGCCGGTGTTGCGCAGCCACGGCGGCGTCTTTTCTTCAAGGCTCGCGGTGCAGAGCACATGCGTGTCGCCGAATTTCACCAGACAGGAGCCTTCGGCGTGCTTGGAAAAGTTGCGCTCGAAGGTGACCTTGCGCATCTGGTCGGTTTTTCTGCCTGATGGCCGCATCCTAATTCTCCTCGGTGCACGGGACCGGGAACGCGGGCGCGATCCCAGGCTTCATCCTATGTGCGGGTCTGTTGTTGACCGCTTCTACGATTGGCGGCGCGCATTTGCAAATTCCCTTTTGCGCGCACGGGGAGATTGGCTATATTTTGCGGCATCATTGTCAGCATGGGTGCGCAAGGCTTAATGGAATTCAGGTCGTCGACGATTTCGGACGCCGTTGCCGCGCTGGACGAACGCTCCAAGGAAATCTTCCGTCGCATCGTCGAGGGCTATCTGGAGACGGGCGAGCCGCTGGGTTCGCGCAATCTTTCGCGCATTTTGCCGATGTCGCTGTCGCCGGCCTCGGTGCGCAACGTCATGAGCGATCTGGAAGAGCTCGGCCTCGTCTATTCCCCGCATGTCAGCGCAGGCCGCCTGCCGACGCAGGTGGGCCTGCGCTTCTTCGTCGATGCCTTCATGCAGGTCGGCGATCTCTCCGCCGAGGACCGCGCCAATATCGACCGGCAGGTGCGGGCGGAAAGCCGTGATGGCCCGATGGAAGCGATGATGAACGAGGCAAGCCGCATGCTGTCGGGCATGTCGCGCGGCGCCGGTCTCGTCATCACCTCCAAGAGCGATCCCGTGCTCAAGCACGTCGAGTTCATCCGGCTCGAGCCCACCAAGGCGCTGGCCGTTCTCGTCGGCGATCACGATCAGGTCGAAAACCGCATCATCGAACTGCCTGCCGGCGTCACCTCCTCGCAGCTCACCGAAGCCGCGAACTTCCTCAACGCCCACATGACCGGCCAGACGCTGCCCGAGCTGCGCAGCCAGCTCGGCCGCCTCAAGGCCGATGTGCGTCACGAGCTCGACGCGCTGTCGCAGGATCTGGTGGAGCGCGGCATCGCCGTCTGGTCCGGCAGCGCGGATGAAGGCAAGCCGGCGCAGCTCATCATCCGCGGCCGCGCCAATCTCTTGGAGGGGCTGGGCAATCCTGACGATCTCGATCGCCTGCGCATGCTGTTCGATGATCTGGAAAAGAAGGACAGCCTGCTGGAGCTGCTGAACCTGGCCGAAAGCGGACCTGGTGTGCGCATCTTCATCGGTTCGGAAAACAAGCTCTTCTCGCTCTCCGGCTCCTCGCTGATCGTCGCACCCTACCGCGACGAGGACGACCGCATCGTCGGCGCCGTCGGCGTCATCGGCCCGACGCGGCTCAACTATTCGCGCATCGTACCGATGGTCGATTACACCGCCCAGCTCATGGCAAGGCTCTCGCGTCCGTCCAAATAGCGCTATTCCGGCAGCTGCACGCCGGAACCACCCATTTCCGAAGGCATGTCCTTGAACTTCGGCAACCCGTCCTTCACGTGTAGGATAGTGTCTTCGTAGTTCACATGCATGGTCGGCTTGTAGTCGAGATCGGGGATCACAGGCGCATAGACATCGGTCACGCCCCAGAGCGGATGCTCGCTATAGAGATGCCCGCCGCAGGTGTCGCAGAACTTGCGCACGCTGTAATCGGTCTTCTGGAAGCTCTCAACATGTTCGCCACCCTTGGTGACGCGGACCGCCTGCGGCTGCCACAGCGTGAAGGTGTTGATCGGCCCGGCCGACCAGTGCTGGCAGGAGCGACAATGGCAATAGCCCATCGCGACAGGCGTGCCGGTCACGGTCAGTTCCACGGCACCGCAAAAGCATTTCCCGACATAGACGTTTTCGTCGGCCATCTCAGCACCTCCCAGGTTGAGAGATGAGTGTCGCACCGTATTAGGTTTTGCGAAAGTAAGAATGACATGTGGCTGCCGCCTTACTGTCGCTTTCATAAGCGGTGGTCATGGGCCGAACATGCCTGTGTTTCCGACCTTCTTCGTCACTCAGACTTGATTTTTGATGTTCAAAGTTCGATATCGGGCTCATCCAAAAGCCACCAATGACCGGAGAACGTCATGACTGACGAGACGACGAAGAACGGACCTGACGCAGCCGCGGAAGAAGCCGCAGCCGACGCCGCCGCAAACGTCGAGAACGAGACCGCAGCCGAGCCCGATCCGATCGAGCTCCTGAAGGCTGAGAATGCCGAGCTGCGCGACCGCTATCTGCGCCTCGCCGCCGACATGGACAATCTGCGTCGCCGCACCGAGCGCGAAGTCAAGGACGCCAAGTCCTATTCCGCAGCCGGCTTCGCCCGCGACATGCTGGCTGTCTCCGACAACCTGCGCCGCGCGCTCGACGCCATCCCGGAAGAGGCCCGCGCCGGCGCCGATGCCGGCCTGACGACGCTGATCGAAGGTGTCGAGATGACCGAGCGCTCGATGCTGTCGACGCTGGAGCGCCACGGCGTGCGCAAGCTGGAGCCGGTCGGCCAGAAGTTCGATCCGAACTTCCACCAGGCAATGTTCGAAGTGCCAAACCCCGACGTGCCCAACAACACGGTCGTCCAGGTCGTCCAGGCCGGCTATTCCATCGGCGAACGCGTCCTGCGCCCCGCCATGGTCGGCGTCGCCAAGGGCGGCCCGAAGATCGTCGAAGCCGAAACCAACTCGGTCTTCGACCAGAAGGACGCCTGATCCGATCGGGCCCGCCTAAGCGGGCCTGATCTCATTCAGACTGTCAGATGCGGGCGAAGCGTTCGATCAGGAGATCGAAGAAGCCGTCCGCGTCGACATCGCGCATCACGGTCGCGTTGCGCTTGCGGTCGGTCACGTGCCACCAGTCGACCACGGTCATGCCGACGGTCAGTTCCGACTTCACTTCGATCTCCACATTGCAGACCCGTCCCTTGAACAGTTCCGGCTTCAGCAGATAGGCAACCACCGTCGGGTCGTGCAGCGGGCCGCCGTCCGAGCCGTATTTCTCGATATCGAAGCGCTCGAAGAACTCCAGCATCTCCACCATCGCGATCGCCGGCCGCGTACCGATCTCGGCCATGCGCTTGACGCGCGATTTCAGCGTCAAGAGCTTGTGCGTCACGTCGAGCGGCATCATCACGATCGGCACGCCGGAGCGGAACACGATGTCGGCTGCCTCGGGATCGACGTAGATGTTGAATTCGGCCGCCGGCGTGATGTTGCCGCCCTCGGAATAGCCGCCGCCCATCATGACGAGCTCGCGCACGCGGCCGATGATATCTGGCGCCTTCTGGAAGGCGAGGCCGATATTCGTCAGCGGCCCGAGCGTGCAGAGCGTCACCGTGCCTTCAGGCTCGCTGCGCAGCGTCTCGATGATGAAGTCGACGGCGTGGCCCGCCTGCAAAGGCATGGTCGGTTCGTCGAGCTCGGGACCGTCGAGGCCGGTCTTGCCGTGCACATGCTCGGCGGTGACGAGCGGCCGGGCGATCGGCTTGTCGGCGCCGGCGAAAACCTTGGTGTCGGTCTTGCCGCAGAGCTCGCAGACGATGCGCGCATTGCGGCTGGTATAGGAGAGCGGCACGTTGCCGGCGACGGTGGTGATGCCGAGCAGTTCCAGTTCCTCAGGGCTGCCGAAGGCCAGCATGATCGCGGCCGCATCGTCCTGACCTGGGTCGGTGTCGATAATGATCTTTCTCGGGTTTGCCATTCCGTTCGTCCCATCCTCCCGGTGCCTGTGTCGACGCATTTACCGATGCATGCACCATCTGTTTATCTTCCCGGCGCAAATCGGCACAGCCGGCGCGGGGCAGGATTTGATGCGAGGCGCAGCAAGCTTTGTCAAGGCGGTGCAATCGCGTGCTGGGAGGGGCGCACGTCTTGGGTCAGCTGTCTTGCGCCCTGTCTTGCGAATGACAGCATTCGTTCCCATATTAGCAACATCCGGATGCTGTCTTCAGGTCCGGAAGGGTCGCTTGCATCAAGGACTTGGAACGCTGATGAGCCGTATGACGCCTTTCGCCAGCCCGCTGTTGCTGGGTTTCGACGCCATGGAAAAGACGCTGGAGCGGATTTCCAAGGCGAGTGACGGATATCCCCCCTATAATATCGAGCGCCTCGCCGCCGACCGCATTACCGATGATCCGGAGCGGCTGCGCATCACCCTCGCGGTCGCCGGCTTCAGCGAGGAAGAACTCGACATTTCCGTCGAGGAAAACCAGCTGGTCATCCGTGGCCGCCAGGTCGAGCAGGGCGAGCGCGAATATCTCTATCGCGGCATCGCCGCCAGACAGTTCCAGCGCACTTTCGTGCTCGCCGATGGCATGCAGGTTCTCGGCGCGGGCCTCAAGAACGGCCTTCTGTCGGTCGATCTCATTCGTCCGGAGCCGTCGCGTATGGTGAAGAAAATTAACATTTCGGTCCCACAGTAGGACAACGGCGCAAATCGCACCGTTGGTCCCTTCTCTCTGGAGGTACAGGAATGTTGATGAAAGAAGCCAATTCGCACCTGACCAAGACCGAGCTTGCCGGCATCGGCAACGGCGAGGTCGCCTATATCAGGAAAATCCGCTCCGAGGATGTTCCCCGGTGTTTTCCGGAAGCTCCCGATATCGATCCGAACGTCGATCTCTGGGCGCTCTTCGGCGCAGACGGAACCCCGATCCTCCTCACGGACAACCGCTCCAGCACCTTCTTCAAGGCCGCTGAAGACGAGTTGAAGACGGTCAGCCTGCACTAAAGGCGGGTCAGCATGAAAACAGACGGCGTTCCCAGGAGCGCCGTTGTTTTGTTTCTGAGGGGCGACTCATGCTACGCCCCATCTCATGCGAATAGCGTCCTTCCAGCGTTTCCCCATTTTCGATGACGCTGAGAAGGCGGCGAGCGTGATCCTACGCGACCTGACATGGGCCGATAGCCACGGCGCCGATCTCGCCATCTTTCCCGAATGCTACCTCCAGGGCCACAGCTACGACCGCTCGATCAACGAGCGGCGCGCGCTTTGTGTGGACGATCCGGCGCTGCAAAAGCTGCTCGAACCGCTCCATTCCATCAGGACAGCGGCCATCGTCGGTTTTGTCGAGCGTCGCGGTGATCTGGTCTACAACAGCGCCATGCTGATCGAGAGCGGCGCCGTGGCGGGCGTATACGCCAAGGCGAACCCGCTCGAAGATGGCTGCACGCCGGGCGATGCATTTCCCGTCTGGCAAAGAGCCGGTCGCGGTTTCGGCATCAATATCTGCAGTGACTTTCGTGATCCGGCATTCTCCGATGCCATCGTGGCAAACGGCGCCTCCGTCGTCTGCGCTCCGCTCAACATGATGATCCGGGCGCACAAGGTGGATCAATGGCGCGAGCCCGCGATCGAGAGCCTTCGCGCCTGCGCGGTCCGCACGGGCAGCTGGGTCATCTCCTCCGATGTCGTCGGCGACAGGGGAGATGGCTGGATGAGCTGCGGCTGCACGCTCGCCGTCGGGCCTGATGGCGTGATCGCGAGCAAGGTGCCTGAATGGGAGGAGGGCGCTATCCTGCTGGATATTCCGCCGTCGTTCGACCTTAAACGCGCTTGAACGTCAGATAGGCCGAGGACCGTCCTTCGCGCCGGGCTTTGGCCTCGTAACGCGTGCTCGGCCAGCCCTCGTAGGGCGTCAGCCAGTCGGCCGCGTTGCTGGCCTGCCAGTCGAAGCCGCCGTGGTCGCGGCACTTCAAGAGCGTCCAGTTCACATAGGTGTCGATGTCGGAGGCGAAGCAGAACAGGCCGCCGGGCTTCAGCACGCGGTGAAAGCGGTCAAGATTGGTCTTCGAGACGAAGCGGCGCTTCCAGTGCTTCCGCTTTGGCCAGGGATCGGGATAGAGCAGGTCGATCTGGTCGATCGATCCATCCGGCAGCCAGTCGAGCAGTTGCGTCGCGTCGTCGTTGTAGACGCGGACATTGCGGGCGCCGGCATTGTCGACGCTGGCAAGCAGCTTCTGCATCGAATTGATGAAGGGCTCGACGCCGATGAAGCCGGTCGAAGGCGTTTCGATCGCGCGGTGGATCAGATGCTCGCCGCCGCCGAAGCCGATCTCAAGACGCAGCCGGTTGGTCTCGACGGGAAAGAGAGTGCTCAGCGGCTCCGGGGGAGCCGCCGAGAGGTCGATGATGAACGCCGGCAAGAGGGTGCTGAGCTTCTCCGCCTGTTGTCCGCGAAGTGCCTTACCCTTGCGGCGACCGAAGAAAGCCTCGGTCGCGCGTCCGCGACGTTCCATGTCAGTCATCGTATTAAGCCTTGATCGCTTCCTTGAGCGGCTTCACCAGGTCGGTCTTCTCCCAGGAGAACGAGCCGTCACGGCCAGCCTTGCGGCCGAAATGGCCGTATGCCGAGGTCTTGGCGTAGATCGGCTTGTTGAGGTCGAGGTGACGGCGGATGCCCGTCGGAGACAGGTCCATGGTCTTGCGGATTGCCGCTTCGACCTGGTCTTCCGTCACCTTGTTGCCGGTGCCGTGCAGGTCGACATAGATCGACAGCGGCTGGGCAACGCCGATGGCGTAGGAGATCTGGATCGTGCACTTCTCGGCAAGGCCGGCAGCCACGACGTTCTTGGCGAGGTAGCGAGCGGCATAGGCTGCAGAACGGTCGACCTTGGTCGTGTCCTTGCCGGAGAATGCGCCGCCGCCGTGCGGAGCAGCACCGCCGTAGGTGTCGACGATGATCTTGCGGCCGGTCAGGCCGGCGTCGCCGTCAGGGCCGCCGATGACGAACTTGCCGGTCGGGTTGATGTACCAGGCGCAATCCTTGGCGATCGGCAGCTCGCCGAGAGCTTCGCGGATATAGGGTTCCACGACGGCGCGAACCTTCTTCGAATCCCAGCTGTCGTCGAGATGCTGCGTGGAGAGAACGATCGAGGTGACCTCGGCCGGCTTGCCGTCGACGTAGCGAACGGTGACCTGGCTCTTGGCGTCGGGACCGAGCTTTGCGGCGTCGCCGTTACCGGCCTTGCGGGCGGCGGCGAGCAGCTGCAGGATCTTGTGCGAGTAGTAGATCGGCGCCGGCATGAGGTCAGGCGTTTCCTTGCAGGCGTAACCGAACATGATGCCCTGGTCGCCGGCACCCTCGTCGCCCTGCTGGTCGGCGGCGTTGTCGACGCCCTGCGCGATGTCAGCCGACTGCGAGTGCAGGAGAACGTCGATTTTCGCGGTCTTCCAGTGGAAGCCGTCCTGCTCGTAGCCGATGTCCTTGATGGCGCGGCGTGCGGCGGTCTTGAACTTCGACGGGTTGATGACGTCGGCGCCGTTCTTGTCCTTCTTCATCAGGCTCGGCGGCAGGCGAACTTCACCGGCGATGACCACGCGGTTGGTGGTTGCCAGCGTTTCGCATGCGATGCGCACGCCCCATGGGTTGATGCCGGTCTTGGCGGCTTCGCGGTACACCAGATCCACGATCTCGTCGGAGATACGGTCGCAGACCTTGTCCGGGTGACCTTCGGCTACGGATTCGCTGGTGAAGAGGTAATTGGCACGCATTCCGGGATTCCCCTCAAAGAATAAAAAGCTGCGTAGTGGTACTCAGTTCAGGGCTGAAAAACAAGCGCAGAAGGACATAAATATATCTTTATATCTGCGACGAAGTGACAAATTTTGCCCAAAAAACGCAAAAAAGCGGCCTTTACGACCGCTTTCTCGACTGTGACTTATGAGGGATGCTTATTCGGAGTCGGCTTCGGCGGCGAGCGCCTTGACCAGTTCGACGACCTTGCGGCGCACCTTGGGATCGGTGATCTTCACGAAGGCGCGGTTCAGCTGCAGCCCTTCCGAGGAGGACAGGAAGTCGACCACGTAGTTGGAGCTGGAGGCTTCCGCCATGCCACCCGCCATGCCAGCGTTCTCGCCGGGTGCATCCTCGAAGAAGAAGGAGACCGGAACGTTCAAAATGCTGGAGATATTCTGCAGTCGGCTCGCGCCGACGCGGTTGGTGCCTTTTTCGTATTTCTGGATCTGCTGGAATGTAATGCCAAGGCTTTCCCCAAGCTTTTCCTGGCTCATTCCAAGCATCGTTCGGCGAAGACGGATGCGACTGCCAACATGGATGTCGATCGGGTTCGGCTTCTTCTTGTTCTCAATCATGGTGCTGCCCTAACAATAATTCTGCCCTTGTTTAAACCGGCACGCCCAAACCCATCCCCAAAACGCCACGTTGCAAAGTGCGATCTATTCACCTTGAACCATACGTTAAGAATGCCGATCCTAACCACTATGCAATTTTAGGGGTTTTCGGTCAATTACGCTTGAAAACAAAACCAAAACGCGAAGCCATTGCAATTGCAAGCAGAAGTGTCTCGATCAACCAGAAGTACGTTTCGCGTGACAGCGGCGGATGGGCCGGAGAGGCGAAACTATCAAGGGTTGCGTCAATAAAGCCGGTCTCATTGAGCGAAAGACCTGCAATAATTTCACCACGGGGGCTGACAAGGGCGGAAATCCCGCTATTGCCGTCGCGAATCAGCGGCAGACCGGTTTCCACGGCCCGAACGCGGGCCTGCTGGAAGTGCTGGTAGGGGCCGGGCGTGGCGCCGAACCAGGCATCGTTGGTGATGTTCAAAATGGCCGATGCCGAGCCGATATCGCCGGTCATTTCGCCGGGGAAAATGATCTCGTAGCAGACCAGCGGATAGAGCTTCAGCCCGCTTGGCAGCGTCAGCAGCTGGCGCGTGGCGGCCGCCGAGAAGCCGCCGGGCATCTCGACGATGTTCTGGATGCCGAACTCGCTGAGAAGGCTCTCGAACGGCATGTATTCGCCGAACGGCACGAGGTGCACCTTGTCGGAGGCGGCGATGATCTGGCCACGACCGTCGATCACGTAGATCGAATTGTAGTAGCGCGGCGGATTGCCAGGGCCCATGTCCTCGGCGCGCACGGCGCCGGCCAGCAGCACCTGGTTGTCGTCGAGCGTATCGGCGATCCGCGTCAGCGCATCCTGGTTATCGGTCAGGATGAACGGGATCGCCGTCTCCGGCCAGACAATGATATCGGGCTTGCGTCCACCATCCTTGGGCGCCTCGGCCGAGAGCTTCAGATGCTTCTCGAAGATCGCCGCCCGGTCGGCGTCGCTGTCCATCTTGGCGCTCTGGTCGATCATCGGCTGCACGAGGCGGATGACGGGGCTCTTGTCGGTAGAGGCGGCAACCGGCTTCGGTGCGCCGTAAAGCACATAGGCGCCATATCCGACATGCGCGGCAAGCAGCAGCAGCGCCAGCGAAATGCCGGTTTTGGCGCCCTGCTTGGTGCCGATGAGGGCAGGGGTGGCGAAGACGAAGACCGAGAGCGCGGTAATGCCCATGATCCCGATGATATGGGCCGACTGCATCATCACAGGCACCGGCGTCATGCCATAGCCGATGGCGTTCCACGGAAAGCCGGTGAAGAGCACGCTGCGCGCCCATTCGAGCAGGCCGAAGCTCGCCGCCAGCGCCGCGATCCGCCCGACGCCATCGGACCAGAGGATGCGGGCAAGCGCCGTCGCCAGGCCGTAGAAGATCGCCAACACGGCAGGAAGCCCGAAGATCGCCAGCGGCAGCGCCCAGGCGAACTCCTCGGCATCGATCATCAGCGCATGCCCGAGCCACCAGAGGCCGGCGACGAAATAGCCGAAGCCGAACAGCCAGCCGGTGACGAAGGATGGCCAGAGGCGCCCGATGATGCCGCTGTCGGGTGCGGCCGCCGCGCCGTCGATCAGCCAGACCAGCAGCGTGAAGGACACGAACATCGCGGCGAAGAAGCCGATGGGGGGGAGGGCCAGAACGCCGAATGCCCCGGCAAGGATCGCCAGCAGCACTCTCTTGTAGCCCCAGACCAGGATCACCCTGTCGGCAATTCGCTCCATGCGCACCCCACCAATCCGCGAATCAACTGAGGTCGCAGTGTTTCAAAAAAGCCGCCCGTTGTCGTGGTTGGCAGTGATCAGTTTGCCGTCGGCGTCTCGCTCTGCCGCTCGTCGCCGTGGTCGAGACCGATTGCGCCGTCACCATCGCTCTTCGCGCGCCGGCGGATCGCCTGGCGCTTGCGGGTAATCCGCACGCGCTTGATGCGGCGCGGATCGGCGTCGAGAATGTGGAACTCGAAGCCCGGCAGCGCCTGAACGACTTCGCCGCGCACGGGAATGCGTCCGAGCTCGGAGAAGATCAGACCGCCCAGCGTATCGACTTCGTCGACCTGCTCGGTGATGTCGAAATCCGGGCCGATGGCTTCGGCGATATCCTCAAGCTCGACGCGGGCGTCGGCCACGAACATGTCCTCGGAGACCCGCTTGAACATGACTTCTTCATCGTCATGCTCGTCGTCGATGTCGCCGACGACCATCTCCACGATGTCCTCATGCGAGGCCAGCCCGTCGGTGCCGCCATATTCGTCGATAACGAGTGCCATCTGCGTGCGGTTGACCTGCATGCGGCGCAAGAGGTCGGAAGCCAGCATCGAGGGCGGGACGAACAGGATCTTGCGGATGATGCCCGCTTCGGAAAGCGTCTTCTGCAGGTCCACGCGGGCAAGGTCGAAGTTCGGCTTGGCCGAGCGAGGGGTCTTCTGCAGGTTCTCAGGCGCGACCTCGACGATCGGCTCGGCGCCCTTGGCCGCCTTGGTCGATCCGCGGCGCTTGTTGCGCGCCTGCTTGGCGACATAGGAGAGGAGATCGCGGATGTGCACCATGCCGCGCGGATCATCCAGCGTTTCAGCATAGACGGGCATGCGCGAGCGGCCGGATTCCTCGAACAGGATCATCAGCTCGCCGATGGTGATTGTCTGGTCCACCGCCTCGATATCGGCGCGCGGCACCATCACGTCGGCAACGCGCACTTCGCGGAAGCGCAGGATGTTGTTGAGCATCGCCTTCTCGTCGGCGGAGAAGGCATCGCCATCGGCCGCGTCGGTCATCAGCGCGTCGGCAAGGTCTTCGCGGATGCGCGAACCCTGCTGTGGCCTCAATATGCGGGCAGCCCGCGACCAGAAGGATTGGGATCGTCCGGACTGCCTGCTACTACTGCCACCCTCGTCGGAGGATGATTGATCGGCGGTGTCCTTGGCCTCGGTGGCCGGTCTCGTCGTAAAGTCGCTCATGGTTCCATTTTAAGGTCTTGACCCTCGTATGGGTCAGATAGGCCGAGTTTCGCCAAAATGCGAGTCTCCAGCCCCTCCATTATCTCGGCTTCGGTATCATTATTATGATCGTAGCCGAAGAGATGCAAGAAGCCGTGCACCATTAGGTGAGTGAGATGATCGTCGAAGCTCTTCTCGAGCTCGACCGCCTCGCGGGCCACGGTCTCCCTGGCGATGATGATATCGCCAAGCATCGGCCCCGGAACCTTGCCCGGTTGAACCGGGAAGGCGGGGAATGAAAGCACGTTGGTCGGCTTGTCCTTGCCGCGCCATTCCGCGTTGATGTCCTGAATGGAGGCGTCGTCGGTAAAGACCAGCGACACCTCGGGGACCATTTTCGGAAACGGCTGCTTTTCGGTCTCGCGCAGATAGGTCGCGGCCGTCTCCAGCACGCGGTCGGCCAGCGCGTGGAGCGCGTCTTCGGAGGGCCATTCGCCCTCCTCGATGCTGATCTGTATGTCGAGCTCGGCCATCAGTCCTGCTGCGCGGCCTCTGGTGTGTCCGTCAAATAGGTCGCGTCGTAGGCGCGAACGATGCGGCCGACCAGCGGATGGCGCACGACGTCCGTGTCCTTGAAGCGGATGATCGAGATGCCCTCGACACCGTTCAAGAGCTGCAGCGCCTCCACCAGGCCCGACTTGACGCCGCGCGGCAGGTCGATCTGGCTCGGGTCGCCGGTCACGATCATCCGCGAGTTTTCGCCGAGACGCGTCAGGAACATCTTCATCTGCATAGACGTCGTGTTCTGCGCCTCGTCGAGGATGACGGCGGCGTTGGAGAGCGTACGTCCGCGCATGAAGGCGAGCGGCGCGATTTCGATGACGCCGGCGGTGATGGCGCGATCGACCTTGTCGGCCGGCATCATGTCATAGAGCGCGTCGTAGAGCGGGCGCAGATAAGGATCGACCTTCTCCTTCATGTCGCCGGGCAGGAAGCCCAGGCGCTCGCCGGCTTCGACGGCCGGGCGCGAGAGGATGATCTTTTCGACGACGCCGCGCTCCAGAAGCTGGGCGGCGTGGGCAACAGCGAGATAGGTCTTGCCGGTACCGGCGGGGCCACAGCCGAAGACGAGTTCGGAGCGCTCAAGCGCGCGCAGATAGGCATCCTGCGTCGGCGTGCGGGCAATGATGGTCTTCTTGCGCGTGGAAACCTGCGCCATGGTCAGCTTGGCCTTCTTCTCCATCGTCGGCAGGCTCAGCTGATCGTCGGCTGCAACAGCCATGCGGATCGCGCCCTCGACATCGGAGCGTTCCACGCTGCCGCCCTTCTGGAGCTTGTCGTAGAGATAGTCCAGCGTGCGGCGCGCCTGGTTGGTGGTGACGATGTCACCCGAGATCACGACGGAGTTGCCTCGCGCTCGGGCGTCGATGTTCAGGCGTTCCTCGAGAAGCTTGAGGTTCTGGTCGAATTGACCAAACAGTTCGCTGGCGAACCGATTGTTTTCGAACGTCAGAATAAAGTGATTGGCGTCGCTCGCGATGCGTGGGTGGCGCGGTGAAGAAGAAACCAATTCTTGTCCGTTCAAGCGGTCGAGCTCCTTGAGTTAGGCACCAGCCTCTACCATCTCGGAAAACAGGCTGTTGGGTCCGGTACCTGTGATTCGCACTTTAATAATGTCACCGATTTGCGATGCTTTTGCATCAACATTCACCGACTGAAGCCAGGGGGAACGGCCGATAAGTTGTTGAGACATGCGACCGGGCTTTTCGAGCAACAGTTCGATGGTCTTCCCGACGCAGGATTCGGCAAATTCCTGCTGCTGCTTCAGGAGAAGCGCCTGCAGGCGTTCGAGCCTTTCTGCCTTGATCTCTTCCGGCACCTGGTCCTTCAGATCAGCGCCGGGCGTACCCGGCCGCGTCGAGTATTTGAACGAGAAGGCCTGCGCATAGCGGACCTTCTCAACGAGTTTTAGTGTATCCTCAAAATCGGCATCTGTCTCCCCCGGAAAACCGACGATGAAGTCGCCCGAGAGCGCGATATCGGGACGCGCCGCGCGGATGCGCTCGACCAGCGTCAGATACTCGGCAGCGGTGTGGCGACGGTTCATGGCCTTCAGGATCCGGTCGGAGCCCGCCTGCACCGGAAGATGCAGATAGGGCATCAGCGCTCTGAGATCGCGATGTGCCTCGATCAGCCGGTCGTCCATGTCGCGCGGATGGCTGGTGGTGTAGCGAAGGCGGGCAAGGCCGGGGATTTCGGCCAGCCGATAGAGCAGGTCGCCCAGCGTCCATTCCTGGCCATTGGGCCCCAGGCCGTGCCAGGCATTGACGTTCTGGCCGAGCAGCGTGATCTCGCGCACGCCGCCCTCGACCATCTTCTGCGCTTCCTCGACGATCTGGCTCACCGGACGCGACACTTCCGAGCCGCGCGTATAGGGCACCACGCAGAAGGTGCAGAACTTGTCGCAACCTTCCTGCACCGTCAGGAACGCGGTGACGCCGCGCGCCCGGATCTTGGTCTTTTCGGCGATCGGCAGGTGCTCGAACTTGTCTTCAAGCGCGTATTCCGTATCGACGATGCGCTGCCCTTCCTTGGCGCGGCGCAGCGCTTCCGGCAGCCGGTGATAGGTCTGCGGCCCGATGACGACATCGACGGCGGGCGCCCGGCGCAGAATCTCTTCGCCCTCGGCCTGCGCCACGCAACCGGCCACGCCGATCATGAACTCGCGGCCCTCTTTGTTGCGCTCCTTCTTCATGTCACGCAGCCGCCCAAGCGCCGAGTAAACCTTCTCGGCCGCCTTCTCGCGGATATGACAGGTATTCAACAGCACGAGATCGGCCTGCTCCATGTCCTCCGTCGGCTCGTAGCCGTCGCGCGCCAGAGCATCGCTCATGCGCGTGGAGTCATAGACGTTCATCTGACAGCCATAGGTTTTGATGAAAACCTTGCGGCTGTTGCTGCCATCACGGAGTGTTGTCTCCGGGGCCGGGAGGAGGGCGCTGTCCTGGGTCATGCCGGCTATTTAGTGGTTTTTGCGCCGGGAGAAAAGGGAATCTTGCCTCAGTTTGCGTCCCGGCCTCTAAGCGCCGCACCCAGCATGGCGCGGATGCGTTGGGCGATCGTGGCGCTGACCTGCTTGCGGTTGGTCTCGGCGCTGTAGGAGACCGCTTCGCCGAAGTGGACATCGACGTCGAAGGCGCCGCAGCGCAGCATGTCTTTCAGGTGCGGCAGCATCTCGACATCGCCGGGCCAAGAGGCGAGCGGGCGGTGGTAGCGGCCCATGGGAAGGCCGTGCACGCCGGTATAGGCGACCGCGACGGGCTGCACGATGACAGTGCCGGTGGGCGAAGCGGGGACGGCCATGGCGGCGGCGCCGAACAGCGACGATTTTACCTCCAGCAGCCGGTTGCCATCCGATGTCGTCCCCTCGGGAAACAGCACCACGATCTCGCCGTCGGCCATGCGCGCGGCGATCTCGCTCACCTGGTTGCCGGTGTTGCGCTTTTCCTCGCGCACCACGAACACGCTCTTTTGCAGCTTGGCGAGCGTGCCGAAGATCGGCCAGTCGCGCACCTCGTTCTTGGCGATGAAGGCGACGTCGGCGATCGAGGATAGCACCATGATGTCCATCCACGAGGAATGGTTGGCGCACAGCATCAGCGGCCGATGCGTTTCCATCTGCCCGTGGACCCTCACACGAATGCCGAGACAGAAACAGATGATGCGGTGCCAGACGCGCGGCAGCCAGCGGCGCATCTTCCAGTCGTAGCGCAGGGCAAGAAGCTGCCAGGGCATGAGCAGGATGCTGGCGATGAGAATGACGATGCCGGCGAGGGCGACGCGCAGCCAGGCGATCAAATCGAACACTCCGCGGCTGCACGCATGATATCAGTGATCGTCCTTCTTGAGCGGTATGCCGTAGAGCTCGAGCCGGTGATCCACCAGCGTGAAACCGTGCTCGCGGGCGATCCGCTCCTGCAGCGCCTCGATCTCCGGCGAGCGGAACTCGATGACGACGCCGGTCTTCAGGTCGATCAAGTGATCGTGATGCTCTTCCGGCACCGTCTCGTAGCGCGAGCGGCCGTCGCGGAAGTCGTGGCGGGCGATGATGCCGGCGTCTTCGAACAGCTTCACGGTGCGGTAGACGGTGGAAATCGAGATCTTGGCGTCGACCTTTACCGAGCGGCGATAGAGCTCTTCCACGTCGGGATGGTCTTCGGATTCCTCGAGAATGCGCGCAATGACCCGGCGCTGCTCCGTCATGCGCATGCCGCGCTCGGTGCAGAGTTCCTCGAGGGTCTTTGCCACATCCGTCATCAGGAGCCTTTCGATAGTCAACGTCTCAAGACGGAACTAGCGAAGAATGCGCTTCATGACAAGCGCCGTGGACACCTCGCCATTGGTGTCCTTGTAGTATCCACGGCGTTCTCCGACCTGGTCGAAACCGAGCTTGCGGTAAAGACCGAGGGCAGCAGCGTTGC
The DNA here is from genome assembly GCF_017741935.1 of Rhizobium sp. 16-449-1b. Classification (GTDB taxonomy): domain Bacteria; phylum Pseudomonadota; class Alphaproteobacteria; order Rhizobiales; family Rhizobiaceae; genus Rhizobium. Next base: position 317,959 of record NZ_JAGHMH010000002.1, read on the forward strand.
CCTTGTCTACCTCGAGGAAGATGCTTTCGCCGCCGCGCTGCTTGGCCTCGCGCATCGCCGCCTGCATCAGCCGCCATCCGAGACCAGACCGGCCGACCTTGGCCTGAACAGCGATCGTCAGGATCTCGGCCTCGCCGGCAACCTCACGCGCCAGGACAAAGCCCGGCAGCGGCTTTTTCAGGAAGGCGTTGGTCTGCCGCGCCACGAAGCCGAAGACATTGCTCTGGCTGAGCAGGCTGTAGAACTCGCCGTCGCCCCAGGGTCGCGCGAAGCGCTCGCCATGCAGTGTCGAGACCGCATGGCAATCATCGGCATCCATAGGGATGATTTCGAATTCCGGCTTCAGCGACAGATAGGATTCCAGCATGGTCATACTCGCGCAATCGCAAACCCGGCCTGCGGTTTGGCGTCGGGTCCGCGCAGATAAAGTGGCTTCGGCTTTCCGGAAGAGGGATCGGCGGCAGCGGCAAGGCGCGCCACGATGGAGATGGGGAAATGGTTGGCGTGTTCGCCGGTGGCGTCAGGCCGCAGGAGCGGCGTTGCCGAGCCGGTGACGACGCCGTCGAAGGAGGCCGCGAAGGTCTGCGCGTCCTCGACGGTCACGGCCCTGGCTTCATCGAGCGGCGTGCCATCGGCGTCAAAGGCCTGCAGATAGATTTCGTTGCGCTTGGCATCCATGGCGGCCAGCACCTGCTGGCCCGGCGAGCGTTCACGCTCGGCCTCGGCCATGACCGCAAGCGTCGTGATGCCGACGGCGGGCACGCCAAGCGAAAGGGCAAAGCCACGGGCGGCGGCGACGCCGACGCGGATACCGGTGAAAGAGCCTGGACCGATGGTGACGGCTACGCGCTCGACATCGGAAAGCTGAACGCCCGCCTGATCCAGCGCGCGGTCCACGATCCCTATCAGATGCTCTGCATGCCCCTTGCCGATCATGTCCGATGCCTCCCCCAGCACCGTATTCCTGCTGCTGTCATAGACAGAAGCAGCGCAATCCACACCTGCGGTGTCGAGCGCCAGTATGATCATGGCATCTATTTCCGAATAAACCGTTCCTGACCTGTCCATACATCGCAAAACGCCGCGTTTGCAAACGCCGCGTCATCGCGAATGTTGGTTCAGTTCGTCAGACGGCTTCGACTTCCTGAACTTCCGGCACGAAATGGCGCAGCAGGTTCTGGACGCCATGCTTCAGCGTTGCCGTCGAGGACGGGCAACCCGCGCACGAGCCCTTCATGTTCAAATAGACGGTGCCGTCCTTGAAGCCGCGGAAAGTGATGTCGCCGCCATCCTGGGCAACCGCCGGACGAACACGCGTCTCCAGCAGCTCCTTGATGGTCAGGACGATCGTCTCGTCGCCTTCGTCGAAGAATTCGCCATCGGCATCGGCTGCTTCACCAAGCACGGAGGAGGCGCCCATGACCGGCTTGCCGGACATGAAGTGCTCCATGATCGAGCCGAGGATGGCGGGCTTCAGATGCTGCCACTCCTGGTCTTCCTTGGAAACGCTGATGAAATCATAGCCGAAATAGACGCCGGTGACGCCATTGATCTCGAACAGGCGCGCGGCGAGCGGCGAGGCAGCCGCTTCCCCGCGATTGCGGAACTCGGCGGTGCCGCTCTCCATGACGATCTTGCCCGGCAGGAACTTCTGCGTGGAAGGGTTCGGCGTGGCTTCGGTCTGGATAAACATGGTGCTCTCCGTGCGGCAGGCGCGCGCCCGCGACGTATTTAGAATTCTTCAAAAGTAGAAATAAGCCGTTTGGCGGTGCAATTCAAGAGACTGATACTCAGGAAATCGCAATCACGCCAACGCGTCCAGTTCCTCATCGCTCAGTGTATCAGGCAAGACGGTGACGGGGATGGGAAAGGCCGCTCCCCGGCCGGCAACCGACGACACCAGCGGTCCCGGTCCTTCTTTCGCGGAGCTTGCTGCGAGCACCAGAATGGCGATGTCGCGGTCATCCTCGATCACGGCGTTGATCTGCTCGGCCGCACCACCCTCGCGGATGACGATCTCAGGCTCGATGCCGATATTCTCGCGCACCAGCTGCGCCGACTTGGCGACGACCGCTTCGGCTTCCTCGCGAGCTTCCGCCCGCATGATCTCCTCGACCCCCAGCCACTGCTGGAAGTCGCCATCGGGGATCACGTAGACGAGCACCAATCCGCCATTGGAATTCTTGGCGCGCCGGCCGGCATAATGGACGGCGCGCTGGCATTCGGGCGTGTCATCGATCACGGCCATGAACTTGCGGCGGTGACCTTCGAGCCGTGAGAGTCGTTTTGATACCATGAGCGCGACTCTGACACTTGATCCGGGAGATTTGCAAGTCCCCGTTTTGCCGCAAACTGTCCGCTCACCGACAGGTGTTCGGCCGAGGCTATCGTGGTGCTGCAACGAGCCCGTAGAGCAGCATGATTTCCTTCACATGCTCGATGTCGGGCTTGCCGATGACATTGATGGCCGACGCGATCTCCTCGAAGAAACGCCTGCCGATCAGCCCCGGCGTCATGGTGATCAGGGCTCGTGCCGTTTCCTGGTGCAGGTTCTCGTGCGTGTGGACCACGCCGCGCGGAATGAACACCGTGTCGCCGGCCCGCACCTCGCAGCGCTCGCCATCGACTGTTGTCGTCATTGTTCCGGAGAGACCGAAGATCACTTCGTCGACGTCTTCGTGATAATGCGCCGCCGGCACGCGCGACTGGTAGGGGACCACGAATTCGAACATGACCATGCTGCCCGCGCTCTGGTCTTCATCGACCAGCAGCCGAACCTCCATCATGCCGATCTGAATGAGGTTCCGGTTGCGCATCTTGGCCTCCTCATGGCTCTGAGGAGAGTACGCCGCAGTCCAGTTTTCGACAAGTCTGGGCCGTCGATAGGCTCGGGCGGCCGAAGCCGCCCGGCTCAGTTTGCTAGTAGAGGAAGCCGACGATGTCGCGGACTTCCTTCATCGTCACTTCGGCGCGGGCGCGGGCCCGCTCACCGCCATCGCGCAGGATCGCGTCGATATGGCTGGTGTCGGCCATCAGGCGGCGCATCTCGGCGGTGATCGGCGAAAGCACCTTGACCGAGAGGTCGATCAGCGCCGGCTTGAACACCGAGAACTGCTGTCCACCGAATTCCGCGAGCACCTCGGCCTTCGACTTGTCGGCGAGCGCCGCATAGATGCCGACGAGGTTGTCGGCCTCCGGGCGGCCCTGCAGGCCGTCGAGCTCGCTCGGCAAGCCATCCGGATCGGTCTTCGCCTTGCGGATCTTCTTCGAGATCGCATCCTCGTCGTCCATCAGGTTGATGCGCGACAGATCGGATGGGTCCGACTTCGACATCTTCTTGGTGCCGTCGCGCAGCGACATGACGCGCGGCGCCGGGCCGTCGATCATCGGCTCGACCATCGGGAAGTAGGCATGCACCGGCTCCTTGCCGACGGTGATATCCACCCCGTATCCGGCCTTGCGGATATGCTCGGCGTAATCGAGGTTGAACTTCATCGCGATGTCGCGGGCAAGTTCCAGGTGCTGCTTCTGGTCGTCGCCGACGGGAACATGCGTTCCGCGATAGACGAGAATGTCGGCGGCCATCAGGCTCGGATAGGCGTAGAGACCGAGCGAAGCCTGCTCGCGGTCCTTGCCGGCCTTGTCCTTGAACTGCGTCATGCGGTTCATCCAGCCGATGCGCGCCACGCAGTTGAAGATCCAGGCGAGTTCCGCATGCTGCGGCACGGCCGACTGGTTGAATACGATATGCTTCACCGGGTCGATGCCGGAGGCGATAAAGGCGGCGGCGATCGAGCGGATCTGGTTCGGCATATCCTCATGCACCAGCTGCGCGGTCAGCGCATGCATGTCGACGACGCAATAGATGCAGTCGTTGCCATCCTGCAGCGCCACGAACTTGCGGATCGCGCCGAGATAGTTGCCGAGATGGAGATTGCCGGTCGGCTGAACGCCCGAAAAGACCAGTTTCTTGAATTCGTTCATCATGTCCTCGATTAGGCTTGTGGAGGGCCCCAGGGCCAACGGCCCATGTTGCTAACGTCGCGGCTTATGCACGTCGGATGGCTTGTGATCAAGGGGTTGTGGTGGATGAGATCGGAGGTGTTGCGGCTGGGATCCGGAAATCGTGGACGGCGGTGTTGGGCGGCAGCTGCGAACGTGATTGTTGTGCCGTGTGATACCCCCCTCTGCCCTGCCGGGCATCTCCCCCACAAGGGGGGAGATCGACTCGTGGCTTGCTCCCCAATCAACCAATGAAGTTTGGAGCGAGCGGGTGCGCCCAGCCAATCTCCCCACCTGTGGGGGAGATGCCCGGCAGGGCAGAGGGGGGTATTCCACGGCAACACCTCTCGATCACCACATCCTCAAAGACACACCAAATCCCACGCCGCCCGAAAGCCCGTGTCTCCACCATTCCAATCTTCACTCGGACGGGGCGCTGGAAATCACCTCGATTGAGTAAGTAAAATATGGCGCTTCCCAGCGCCCCGTTCGGCGGTTTTTATCCGCGACTCCGATCTCTCTGCCTTTCCGCCCAACTTCGCGGCGGAACCATGTGTGCCTCACAGGCACGTCCGGGCTCAACTCAGGCCCGTCTTGCGACAGGACCCGCCGTCACCGGAGGGAGATCATTTTCCGCGGACCCGGGTCATGAGGTTTTGCGTCCTACCCTCACGCTCCGCGCCGATCCCGCCTCGCCGGCACGCCTGCCGGGGTATCCAATGACGGGACGCCGACAGTGTAGGGCGCGGTTTTCGAGGCGGGGAAAATCGACGGGCGATTTTTTGTGAACATGCTCCGTCGATCTCGCGAAAAGGGCAATTCATACTTCATTTTAGGTATCTTGAATGTAGCAATTCGACGTAAAATAAGGCGTCTACCTGATATACTAGGTAGGAGTTTCCTTAAATTGGCCATTTTTGAGGAGAGTTTTTCCGCCCGCAAACGCGAGCGCCGCCTTTTGCGGCGCTCCCAACTGGGGGACGACATGATGCATCCTGCATTCTCAATCGCACTCGCCGGCTTGTTCAGCCTCTCCAGCCTCAATGGCGCCACGGCCCAGAATGTTCGAAAACTCTCGATCGGGCCGCTGAAGAAAAATGAAACGCTCGCCTATAGCCTGCAGACCGTCAGCGTCCGCGCCGGCTGCTTTCCGCCGAAATTGAGGGGCATCCTCACTTATATCGCCGACAAGACGGGCCGCCGGCCGCTGGTCACTTCGGGGCTGAGGGCGCATTCCGGCCGCTCGCATTCTCAGCACCGCAATTGCGCCGCCGCCGATATCCGCGTGCCCGGCGTGTCCGACAAGACCATCATCGCCATTGCCGCGCAGGCGCCCGGCATCGGTGGCATCGGCCGCTATTGCAACGGCATCATCCATGTCGATGTCGGCCCGAAGCGCCGCTGGACGCACTGTTGACAGGCGCCAGCCGAGGGCGGTTCAGCCGTCGGTCTTGGTAACCGCTGGCTTGCGGTTGAGGTTGCGGCGGATCATGCCGAGGTTCGCGCCGCCGATCAAAAATGCGGTAGCGAAATAGACGACCATCGAGATGCCGATCAGCATGCCGAGCGTGCCGACCTTGGTGGCGAGCGAAGCGCTCGAGGCAAGCCACGGCTCCCAGCGATGCTGGAGATACATGATGACGGCGCCCATGACGGCTGCAGACACGACGAGCAGCGCCGTGCGCCGCGCGAGCGCCCACTCCCATGTCAGGTGGCCGCGTCTCAAGAGTGTGGAGAAGAGAAGAACGGTGCTGATCCATCCGGCCGTGGCTTCCGCGACGGCGATACCCGGCGCGCCGAGATAGGGAAACAGCGTCAGCGCGGTGGCGCAATTGACGCCGACGGCAACGGCCGAAAAGCGCATCGGCGTCTTGGTGTCCTCGCGGGCGTAAAAGCCCGGCTGCAGCGCCTTGATCAGCACGAAGGCCGGCAGGCCGATGCCGTAGATCGCCAGGATCGAGCCGACGATCATGGTGTTTTCCTGATGAAACGCGCCGCGCTCGTAGAGCACGCGGATGATCTCGTCTGAGAGAATCCACAGCGCGAAGGCGGCGGGGATCGTCAGAAACATCACGAACTCGATCGAGCGGTTCTGCAGGTTGCCGGCCTCGCGCAGATTCCCGCCCTTCAGCGCGCGCGCAAGTTCCGGCAGGAGCACGACGCCGACCGCGACGCCGACCACGCCGAGCGGCAGCTGGTAGATACGGTCGGCATATTGCAGGGCGGCGATCGCGCCCTCCTTGCTGGAGGCGATCGCCTGGCCGATCATCTGGTTGATCTGCGTGATGCCGCCGGTCACGGCGGCGGGGATGGCGAGGATCAGCAGCCGTTTGACGTTGGGCGTGATCTTCGGGAAGCGGATGCCGATGCTCATGCCCGCATGCAGCACGCCGAAATAGACGACGGCGAGCTGCAGGACGCCGGCCACCAGCACGCCCCAGGAGAGATACCAGGCGGTCTGCAGCGGCTCAGCGCCGGTATAGAGCGCGTAGAACAGCGCCCCGATCATGACGACGTTGAGGAAGACGGGCGCCACGGCGGCGGCGAAGAAGTGATGCAGCGAGTTCAGCATCCCGCTCATCATCGCCGTCAGCGACATGCACATCAGATAGGGAAACATCACCGCCGCCATCCGCACGGTGATCGAGAACTTCTCCGGATCGTCGGTAAAGCCCGGCGCGATGATGAAGCGCACCAGAAGCGGCATCGAGAGCTCCATCACGATGGTGATGAGGAGCAGCACCGAGAACAGAACGCCGAACACTTCCTCGGAAAAACGCTTGGCGCCATCGGTGCCGTTCGCCTCTATCTCCTTGGCGAAGAGCGGCACGAAGGCGGCGTTGAAGGCGCCCTCGGCAAACAGCCGGCGAAACAGGTTCGGAAAGCGGAAGGCCGCGTAGAACACGTCGGCCATGGGACCGGTGCCGAGCGCCGCCGCCATCAGCGTTTCGCGGGCGAAGCCGAACAACCGGCTGCCCAGCGTGGCACCGCCGACGGTGGCGAATTTCTTGACGAGGCTCATGCGGACGCTCTCATGACGGTTGTTTCAGGCGGATCGGCCGGATCGGCTCAATCCGCCGTCTCCTGGGTGGGGCCGGGGGTGCGTGGTGTGGCCGCCGGCGCGATCATGCCTGATGGCATTCGCTCGCGCAGCTCGTCCTGCTCTTCGGCGATCACGGCCTTCATCCGGGCGGTGATGTTGGAGCGCTTGCTGTCGCCCGATATCTTCTGGCCGACGAGATCGGTGACGTAGAAGGTGTCGATCACCTTTTCGCCGAAGGTCGTGATCCGCGCCGACTGGATGTCGAGCGAAAGATCCGACAGCACGGCGGTCACTTCGGACAACAGGCCCGGCCGGTCGAGGCACTCGACCTCGATGACGGTGAACTTGTTCGACAGGCTGTTGGAGATATGCACCGACGGCGGAATGAAGAAGGCCTTGCTCTTCTTGCGGTTCTTGGTGCGGGTCGCGATCACCTCGGGCAGCCGCTTGCGGCCGGAAAGCACGTCCTCGATCATCCGCCCGATCGTGCCGGCGCGGCGAAGCTCGTCGGCATCGTCCTTGAACTCGCGGCTGACATGGATCGTGTCGAGCGCCCGGCCATCTGAGGTCGTGAAGATCTGCGCGTCGACGATATTGGCGCCGGCGGCCGCACAAGCGCCGGCGATGACGGCGAGCAGGCGCGGGTGGTCGGGCGAGAGCACGGTGATCTCGGTGATGGCGTGGAAGCTGTCGGTGCGCACCATCGTCGCCAGCGCCTGGCCGGCCTTGTCGGCCTGGCGGATGAAGCCGGCATGGCGCACCTGGTCTTCCAGCGGCACCGAAAGCAGGTAGGGCTGGTAGTGCAGCTTGCTGTAGATCTTGCGATCCTTCTGGCTCCAGTCGGCAAGCGCGTTGAACAGCGCCTCGGCGGCCACGGCAGCGCGCTCCTTGCGCGACACCTCGGAGAAGCCGCCGGCAAGCAGAAGCTCGGTCTCGTAATAGAGCGTGCGCAAGAGCTGGCCCTTCCAGCCGTTCCACACGCCCGGGCCGACGGCGCGGATGTCGCAGACCGTCAGGATCATCAGCATCTTCAGCCGCTCGAGCGACTGCATGCGGTCGGCGAAGTCGGTGATCGTCTTGCGGTCGGTGAGGTCGCGTGTCTGCGCCACCATCGACATGGTCAGGTGTTCCTCGATCAGCCAGACCACGGTGTCCGTCTGCTTGTGCGACAGGCCGAAGCGGGCGCAGAGCTTGCGGGCGACGCGGGCGCCGGCGATCGAGTGGTCTTCCTGGCGGCCCTTGGCGACGTCGTGCAGCAGCACAGCCACATAGAGCGCCTCGCGATCCTCGATCCCGGGCATCATCTTGTTGGCGAGCGGGTGCAGTTCTTCGGCCTTGCCCTTGTCGATCTCCGAGAGCACGTCGACGCTGCGCAGCAGATGCTCATCGACCGTGTAGTGGTGATACATGTTGAACTGCATCATCGCGACGATCTTGCCGAATTCGGGAATGAAGCGGCCGAGTACGCCGGCCTCGTTCATGCGCCGCAGGATCAGCGCCGGGTCGCGCTTCGAGGTCAGGATCGAGAGGAACAGCCGGTTGGCTTCCTCGCTCTCGCGCACGCTGTTGTCGATGAGGCTGAGCGAGCGCGTCACGCGCTTCAGCGCATCCGGATGGAATTCGAGCCCGTTGATATCGGCCACATGGAAGAGGCGGATGATGTTGACGGGATCGCGCTTGAACACATCCGGGCTGGCGAGCGCGATGCGGCCGCGATCCTCCATGAAGTCGGTGCTGCCGGCGATCTTGCGGGTGCGGTGGGTGAAGCGGCTGAACACGCCCGACAGCCCCGGCGTCGATTTCGCCTGCTGGTCCTCGAGTGCCGCGCAAAGGATGCGCGTGAGGTCGCCGACATCCTTGGCGACAAGGAAGTAGTGCTTCATGAAGCGCTCGACGGCCGAAAGGCCGGGGCGCGAATGATAGTCGAGTGCTGCCGCGATCTCGCGCTGGATGTCGAAGGAGAGCCGTTCCTCGGCCTTGTTGGTCAGGAAGTGCATGTGGCAGCGCACGGCCCAGAGGAAGTCGTCGGCCTTCTCGAACAGGCGATATTCGTGCTTGGAGAGAACGCCGAGCGCCACCAGTTCGGCGGTGTCGCGCACGTGGTAATAATATTTGGAGATCCAGAACAGCGTGTGCAGGTCGCGCAACCCGCCCTTGCCCTCTTTCACGTTCGGCTCGACGAGATAGCGCGTGTCGCCGGCCTTGCGGTGGCGCTCGTCGCGCTCGGCAAGCTTGGCCGCGATGAATTCGGGGCCGGTGCCGGTGACGATCTCCTTGTCGAAGCGGGCCTCGAGTTCGGTTTCGAGCGAACGAAGGCCGCAGATATAGCGCATCTCAAGGATCGCCGTGCGGATCGTCATGTCGGACTTCGACAGCGCGATGCACTCTTCGACGGTGCGCGTGGCATGGCCGACCTTGAAGCCCATGTCCCACAGCATGTAGAGGATGAACTCCACCGCCTTGTGCGTCTCTTCCGCCGGCTTTGGCTGGAACAGGAAGAGCAGGTCGATATCCGAGCCCGGCGCCAGCGTGTCGCGGCCATAGCCGCCGACGGCGGTGACCGAGAACTTGTCCTTCTGCTTCGGGAAGACGTGGTCGGTGGAAAATTCGTAGAGAACGGTGATGATCTGGTCCTGCAGCCAGGAAATCCGCCGTGCGCATTTCAGGCCGCTGCCGTCGGCAGACAGCAGCTCGCGCGCCTTGTTGCGCCCATCCGTGCTGGCCTTCTTGAAGATACCGAGCAGATCGGAGCGCATCGCGTCCGGCCGGTTCTTGTTGGCCTCCACCACGGCGTCGCACTGCTTGCGCAGATAGTCGGTGTCGAGAATGTCGGAGAAATCGATATCGTTCGTCGGCGCCATGCGCTGGGCGGCTTCCTGTTCGCGCGGCGCGGCCATCTGCTGCGCCTCTCGTTTCGTCTGCATGCGCTATAGCCTCTTTGCCCGCTGTTTGACACGGGCTTTCATACTGCAAGAACCTTTAATTTTGGCGAAAAGGTGATCGTTGCCCGAGACGGCGTGCGACGCGGCCCGGCTTAGGCGGCGATCTGCGCGTTGACGGAGTAGAGCACCTTGCGGTTTTCGCTGGCGATCTCTTCGAGCATCTCCCTGTCGCATTCGCGGTAGCCCGCCTTGGCGATCGATGCCGTCAGATCCGATATGCGCGAGCAGCAGGCAATGATCTGCAGCAGCCCGAAGGGCGAGGCCCAGCCGCGCGGATTGCCGTGTTCGTCGGCAAGGCGAAGCGCCTCGATCGCCGTGAAGATATTGGCGAGCAGTTGCGTTTCGCGAAGCAGGCGGTCCATGAACATGCGCTTACCCCTGCTTCAGCTTCTTCTTGAGGTCGTAGAGCGCGTCCAGCGCCTCGCGCGGCGTCATGTCGTCTAGGCTCATGTTCTTCAGCGCTTCGTCGACCTTCGAGGGGCCGCGCGCCACATCCTCGCGCCGCACCGCCACCTGAAACAGCGGCAAATCGTCGATCAGCTGGCTCGCCGGGTTCTTGCGGTCGGCGTCTTCGAGCCGCGTCAGCACATCGCGGGCGCGCGAAACGACGGAGGCGGGCAGTCCGGCAAGCCGCGCCACCTGGATACCGTAGGAGCGGTCGGCAGCACCGGGGCCCACTTCGTGCAGGAAGATCACGTCGCCGTCCCATTCCTTCACGCGCATCGTCGCGTTGGAAAGCCGCGCCAGCTTCTCCGACAGCACCGTCAATTCGTGGAAATGCGTGGCAAACAGACCGCGGCAGCGGTTGGCCTCGTGCAGATGCTCGACCGATGCCCAGGCGATCGACAGGCCGTCGAAGGTCGCGGTGCCACGCCCGATCTCGTCCAAAATGACGAGCGAGCGGCTGGTCGCCTGGTTGAGGATGGCGGCAGTCTCCACCATCTCGACCATGAAGGTCGAGCGCCCGCGCGCCAGGTCGTCGGAAGCGCCGACGCGCGAAAACAGCCGGTCGACGATGCCGATATGCGCCGAGGTCGCAGGCACGAAGCAGCCCATCTGCGCGAGGATGGCGATCAACGCGTTCTGGCGCAGGAAGGTCGATTTACCGCCCATGTTCGGGCCGGTCAAAAGCCAGATCGCGCCGTCCTTGCCGTCTCCCTCGGGCGAGAGGTCGCAATTATTGGCAACGAAGGGGCCTGTGGACTGGCGGCGCAGCGCCTGCTCGACAACAGGATGCCGCCCGCCCTCGATGGCGAACATGGTCGAGCCATCGACCAGCGGCCGGCAATAGGCCTGCTCGTCGGCCAGCAGCGCGAGGCCTGCGGCGACGTCGATGATGGCGAGCGCCCGCGCACCGGCCTTGATGGTTTCGGCCTCGGCCACGACAGCCGCGCTCATCTGGTCGAAGGCGGCAAGCTCGATCGACAGCGCCTGGTCGGCGGCGTTGGCGATGCGGCTTTCGAGATCGGCAAGCTCGGTGGTGGTGAAGCGCATGGCGTTCGCCATCGTCTGGCGATGGATGAACCGCGCCTTGGCCTCCGGCGTGTCGGTCATCGGCCCTGCATTGCCCGCCGTCACCTCGATGAAGTAGCCGAGCACATTGTTGTGCTTGATCTTCAGCGACTTGATGCCGGTCTCGTCGGCATATTGCAGCTGCAGCCCGGCGATCACCCGTCGCGACTGGTCGCGCAGCGCCCTGACGTCGTCGAGCTCCGGATTGGCCCCGTCGCGCAGGAAGCCGCCATCGCGTTTCAGAAGCGGCAGTTCGTCGCCGAGTGTTTCGCTGAGAAGTGCCGCCACCTGTTGCGGCAGGGCGATCAGGCCCGCCAGCGCATCGGCCAGTTCCTCGGGCAGCATCGCGGTTTCCAAGAGCCGCGCCACGTCGGTGGCGGCGTTCAAACCCTGCCGGATCGCCGCGAGATCACGCGGGCCGCCGCGCTCGAGCGCCAGGCGCGATAGCGCGCGCGGCATGTCGGGCACGTGTTTGAGGAGATCGCGCAGGTCGCCCGAGAGCGAGGGCTCCTCGATCAGGAAGCCGATCGAATCCAGCCGTTCGTTGATGCGCACTGGATCGGTCAGCGGCGACATCAGGCGCTCAGCGAGCAACCGCGCGCCGCCACCGGTGACGGTACGGTCGATGGCTTTGAGCAGCGATCCGTTGCGGTCGCCGGAAAGCGTGCGTGCAAGTTCGAGATTGGCGCGCGTCGCCGGGTCGATGAAGAGTGTCGAGGCAGCGCTTTCGCGCTCCGGCTTGCCGAGCGGCGGCCGTTCGGCGATCTGCGTCTTCTCGACATAGGCGACAGCCGCTGCCGCTGCCGCGAGTTCCGAGCGCGAGAAGGTGCCGAAGCCATCGAGCGTCGAGACGCCGAAATAGCGCGCGATCCGGCCCTCGGCCGTAGCGCTGTCGAACAGCACCGATGGCTGCGGCACGGCGGTGCGACCAAGCACGTCGAACACCGGCTTCAATTCCGGATCGTGGAATATCGTATCCGGCACGATCAGCTCACGGGGATCGATCCTCAATATATCGGCAAGCAGCCGCGACGCCTCGGTCTCCGCCAGGCGGAAAACGCCGGTGGAAATATCGATCCAGGCAAGCGCCATCAAAGGCTCGCAGGCGCCGCGAATACGGGTCAGCGCCATGAGATAATTCGACTCCGAGGGCGAAAGCAGCTTTTCCTCGGTGATCGTTCCCGGCGTCACCAGACGCACGACGTCACGCTTGACGACCGACTTGCTGCCGCGCTTCTTGGCTTCCGCCGGGTCCTCGACCTGCTCGCAGACCGCCACGCGGAAACCGAGCCCGATCAGCTTCTGCAGATAATCGTCAGCGGCATGAACCGGCACGCCGCACATCGGGATATCCTGGCCCATGTGCTGGCCGCGCTTCGTCAGCGTGATCCCGAGTGCACGCGATGCGTCGAGCGCGTCTTCGAAGAACAGCTCGTAAAAATCGCCCATGCGGTAGAACAAAAGCGAATCCGGATTGTTCGCCTTGATCTCGATGAACTGCTCCATCATCGGCGTGGCCGAGGCGCGGCTCTCTTCCGTTGCAAGCTCGGCAGCCGAAAAGGCTTCGTGTCTCAAGGTCATTCGATCGTTCACGGAGTGGGCTTTTCCCTAAAAAACAGGGTGCCACCCTATCGAAGCGCGGCTATAGAAGACAACAGCTATCGGGAAATGGGAGCCGTTAGCCCACAGGAGGATTAAGGGAAGTATTCAACGAGCCGCAAGGTCAGGAACCCCTTGGAAGGGAGCCTGTCAGTTCCACCGGATATTTTAATCGATTGTAGCCGTACGGCTTTTTCGCAAGGCGTCGTGTCAGCCCCATAGAGCGTGTCTATAGAGGGTCGACTAGCGCAATCGAAGGCCGGTTGTCAGGAGATTTGGAGGAGATATGCCCGACATGAACAGCAAGCAGCGCCCCGCCAACGGCATTACCGACAAGGAAGCGCTCGACTTCCATTCGCAGGGAAAACCCGGCAAGCTCGAAGTCAACCCGACCAAGCCGATGGCCACGCAGCGGGATCTCTCGCTTGCCTATTCGCCGGGCGTCGCCGTTCCGGTCAAGGCCATCGCTGCCGATCCCGCCACCGCCTATGATTATACCTCGCGCGGCAACATGGTAGCGGTCATTTCCAACGGCACCGCCATTCTCGGCCTCGGCAATCTCGGCGCGCTGGCCTCCAAGCCCGTCATGGAAGGCAAGTCCGTCCTCTTCAAGCGCTTCGCCGATGTCGATAGCATTGACCTCGAGGTCGATACGGAAAATGTCGACGAGTTCATCAACTGCGTCCGCTTTCTCGGCCCCTCCTTCGGGGGCATCAATCTCGAAGACATCAAGGCGCCGGACTGTTTCATCATCGAGCAGCGTCTTCGCGAATTGATGGACATTCCGGTCTTTCACGACGACCAGCACGGCACGGCGATCATCGCCGCGGCCGGCCTCATCAACGCGCTGGAGCTGACCGGCCGCGACCTGAAGACCACAAAGCTCGTCTGCAACGGCGCGGGTGCCGCCGCGATCGCCTGCGTCGAGCTCATCAAGGCCATGGGCTTTGCGCCCGAGAATATCGTGCTCTGCGACACCAAGGGCGTCATCTACCAGGGCCGCACCGAGGGCATGAACCAGTGGAAGTCGGCGCATGCGGTCAAGACCAAGGCGCGCACGCTGGAAGAGGCCATGAAGGGCGCCGATGTCGTCTTTGGCCTGTCGCAGAAGGGCGCCTTCTCCGAGGATATGATCCTGTCGATGGCCGACCGCCCGATCATCTTCGCCATGGCCAATCCCGATCCCGAGATCACGCCGGAAGAGGTCGCGCGCATTCGCGACGACGCCATCATGGCGACCGGCCGTTCGGATTATCCGAACCAGGTCAACAACGTGCTGGGCTTCCCCTATATCTTCCGTGGTGCGCTCGATGTCCGCGCCACGACGATCAACGACGACATGAAGATCGCCGCCGTCCGGGCGCTGGCGAGCCTCGCCCGAGAGGACGTTCCCGACGATGTCGCCGCCGCCTATCAGGGCAACCGTCCGCGCTTCGGTCCGCAGTACATCATTCCGGTGCCCTTCGATCCGCGCCTGATTTCGGCGATCCCCGTGGCTGTCGCGCAAGCGGCCATGGAAAGCGGCGTCGCCCGCAAGCCGATACCCGATATGGCTGCCTATGCCCGTGAACTCTCGGCGCGGCGTGATCCGATCGCCTCGACGCTGGCCAGCCTCTATGAGCGCGTCCGCCGCCATCCCAAGCGTGTGGTCTTCGCCGAGGCCGAGGAGGAGCAGGTCATGCGTGCCGCACTCTCCTACGCCAACCAGCAGCTCGGCACCGCCATCCTGCTCGGCCGCGAGGATCTGATCCATGCGACGGCAGAGCGCGCCGGTATCGATCTCAACCGTCCCGGTCTGGAGATCGTCAACGCCCGCATCTCGACCCGGGTGGAAGCCTATATCGATTATCTCTACGCGCGCCTGCAGCGCAAAGGCTATCTCCACCGCGATGCCCAGCGCCTGATCCACAACGACCGCAACCACTTCGCGGCTTGCATGGTGGCGCTCGGCGATGCCGACGGGATGGTGACGGGGATCACCCGCAACTACTCGACCGCGCTCGAGGATGTTCGCCGTTGCATCGACGAGAAGCCCGGCCACCGGGTGATCGGCGTGTCGATCGCGCTCTGCCGCGGCCGCACCGTCTTCGTGGCGGACACCGCCGTCCACGACATGCCGTCCGCCGAGGAGCTGGCCGATATCGCCGTCGAGGCCGCCGGCTTCGCGCGCCGCATGGGCTACAATCCGCGCGTCGCCATGCTCGCCTACTCGACCTTCGGCCACCCCTCCGGCGAGCGCTCCGAGCGCGTCCGCGAAGCCGTCGCCATCCTCGACCGCCGCCATGTGGATTTCGAGTATGACGGCGAAATGGCGGCGGATGTGGCGCTGAACCGCAAGGCGATGGAGCAATACCCCTTCTGCCGCCTGTCCGGCCCCGCCAACGTGCTGGTCATGCCGGCGTTCCACTCGGCGTCGATCTCCACCAAGATGCTGCAGGAGCTCGGCGGCTCGACCGTCATCGGCCCCATCTTGGTCGGCGTCGACAAGGCGGTGCAGATCACCTCTATGGGGGCGAAGGACAGCGACATCGTCAACATGGCCGCGATTGCGGCTTATACGGGGTCGTGAGGTGATTGTGGGGTGAGGTGGCTATGGGTGAGGGCGTGCCGTATGGCCCCCTCATCTGGCTGCCGCCATCTTCTCCCCGCTGGGGAGAAGGGACTCGTGGCGGGCCGCTTGTTCCATCTTCCCTTCTCCCCAACGGGGAGAAGGTGGCCCGAAGGGTTCAGGTGCAGCTTGCTGCACCGGGGATGAGGGGGCTACACGGAAAACCGCTAAAGAAAGCTAATTACGCCACCGAAATCAGCTGGCAAACCGCCCAGCATCGGCACCGTAGTAATTCACATACCGATCCGAAATGCTGGCGATCGGCAGAACGATCAGCACGTCCGTCGTGTTGAACGACTTGTCGACCACTGCGGTGGAGCCGACCATGGCGCCGAGGCGCAGGTAGCCCTTGATCAGCGGCGGCAGCGCCATCAGCGCGCGCTTCGGATTGACGGCTTCGACCGGCATCAGGTCCATGTCGCGGGCGAGATGCGGCAGCGCGTCGACGGCCCACTCGTCCTTGGCCGCGACGTTGTGGCGCAGGAACGAGAGCGCCAGCGCATGCTGTTCCGGGTGAATGCCGGGGAAGGAGGCGCAGCCGAACATCGCGCTCATGCCGTGCTTCAGCGCATAGGCCCAGTTGCCCTGCCACAGAAGCTCGACGATGCGCTTGGTGCGGTAGTCCGGCAGCACGCAGGAGCGGCCGAGCTCCATGAAACGCTTATCCGGATGGCGCGCGATCAGCGTGTCGATGTCGAATTCGGAAGCCGAGTAAAAGCCGCCATTGGCCATCGCCACGTCCTGCCGCAGCAGGCGGTAGGTGCCGACGATCTGATCCTCGCTGTCGCCCTCGATCGAGCGGTCGAGCACCAGAAGGTGGTCGCAAAAGTCGTCGTAAGCGTCGAAATCGCGCTTGCGGCGCATCGCTTCCGCAGGCAGTTCGGCTTTCATCTCGTCCACGAAAACACGGTAGCGCACGGACTGCGCGGCATCGATCTCGCCAGGCGTACGGGCAAGGCGTGTCTCGAGATTGCCGATCCGGCCGAACACGTCGCTCTCGATCTGTTCGGCTTTCCGCGCAGGGGGGAGAGCCTCGACGAGGGTGTCACGGTTGCAGATATCTACGGACATGACGAATCTTTCATTGCCGGCTTTAGGACGCCATAAAACACTTATATGCGACAGCAAAGTGACATTTTAAACCCCCAGATACGCAAGAAACACATGGGTGGCCCTGGCGCTACAATGCCTCCGCGCGGCGTGCGGAGAGCGCGGCGACAGCCTGAACTTCCGTCAGCAGCCGTATGGGGTCTATGGGTTTTAGCATGACGCGGTTTGCCCCGTTCAGCAAGACTTGACGACGCGATTCATCGCGTTTGTCAGCAGTCAAAACGATGATCGGCACCGAGGGAACCTCAAGCCGGCGCTCATGGCCACGTAGCCGGCCAATCATTTCGATCCCGTCGCCGCCGGGCATGGAAAGATCGCTGATGACGATATCCGGCCGCACGCTTCCTTCCGCCAGCGCCGCATCGAGCAGCGCCTCGAAATGCTCGACATGCTGCACGCTGTGGCCGGCTTTTTCGAGCATGGCGCGGATTAGCATGGCGTTGATCGGATCGTCCTCGGCGAGCACGATCTTCAGCCCGCTCTGAATGCCCGCCTCCGGGATGCCGGGGCTGAAGCCGGGCTGGTTGTCGTTGAGCGCGTCGCGTTTTTCCATGCCGCGCATGCGCCCGCGCAAGACGTCGATCAGCGACTGTTCGCGCAGCGGCCGGATCAGCCAGGCGTCGAAGAGATCGAGCGAATGGGCGTTGCGCTCTTCCGGATTGACCAGGAAGATCTTGCGCAGGCCAAGGGCCGCGATATCCGTCCGGTCAGCCAAGTGTGCCGCGAATTCGGCCGACATGCGGTGGTCGACGATGATGTCGGTCGGACGCCGTCCGTTGGCCGCCATGTCGAGCAGGATCCAACGCGCCGTCTCGCCATCCTCGACGAAGTGGCACTGGCCGCCGAGCGTGCGGATGGTCTCGGAAATCGCCATGCGCGCGGCACCCGCCGGCGCCAGGAGCACCACGAGATTGCCAGAAAGCAACGTGTCGCGGCGGGCCACGGGCTCTTCGTCTCCCTCGGTGCGGAAGCGGATGCAGAATTCCGTGCCGGTGCCCTTTTCGCTGGCAACCGTCAGCGCACCGCCGAACTCGCGCATGATGCGCGCCGAGATGGCAAGGCCAAGGCCGGTGCCGTTGCTCTTCTCCACCATGGTGCCCGCCTGTTCGTATTCACCGAAGACACGCGCCTGTTCTTCTTCCGTCATGCCGGGGCCGGTGTCGGTGACCGTGATCGCAAGCTCGCCATCCTGCAGCGACACGCGAATGAACACGCCGCCGACCTGGGTGAATTTGACCGCATTGCCGATGACGTTGAACAAGACCTGGCGCAGGCGCGCCGCGTCGAAATTCATCAGCTCGGGAACATCAGACGACACCGTCGAGCCGATCTCGATGCCCTTTTCGTGGGCGCGGTGAGCGAGCATCTCGACGACGCTCTCAAGCAGCTTGCGCACCGATTCCGAACGCGGCCGCAGCTGGAAGCGCCCGACCTCGATGGTCGAGAAGTCTAAGAGATCCTCGACCAGCTGAGTCAGCGCATGGCCGGACTGGCGGATGCCGGTCAGGTAATTGTCCTGCTCCTGCGTCATACGCGTCTCGGTCAGAAGATGCGTCATGCCGAGAATGCCTGAGAGCGGTGTGCGCAACTCGTGGCTGACGGTCGCAAGCAGCCGCGATTTCGAGGCGCTGTTGAACTCCGCTTTCTGCCGGGCCTCTTCACGCTCCTGCGCCGCGATGCGATCGGCGGTCACGTCGCGGGCGATGCTGTGCAGCAAAAGCTTTCCGTCCGAGGGGTTGCGGGTCACCACATCGCGCCAGAAGAAGATGCGCTGACCCTCGGGCGTCGACATCTCGACATCGTAGCGGTGCGGTTCGGTGCCGGGGCGAAAGGCGATGCCGATCTCCTCGCAGGTCTGCCCGATCGGGTTCAGCCGCCCGGTCAGCCGGCGGAACATGTCGTTTGCGGCAACGATCCGCCGATCCATCGTGCGCGTCACGGTGATGTCGCCGAGCGCATCGTGGATGCTGGCGAAGAGCGCGGCATCGCTTCCGCCGCGCACAGTGTCGTCGCCGTTGCGGGCCTTGATATGTTGGCGGCGGGTGGAGACAACCGCGAAGCAGACGATCGCGGCAAGCACCAGCCCGCCGATGCCGATCGCGACCCAGAGCAGGCCGCCCATATAGCCGAGCGCAAGCAAGAGGATAGCGGCGAGAATGCCAAAGCCGCCGAGCCAGTAGGAGATCAGCTTGCGCGCCGAGGGGGCGACGACGGGGCTGTGTTTAGGGGTAGCAGGCGACATGTCAGCCGGGATCGCGGCCTGCTCATCTTGAGGATGAGCGGCAGGCGCGCCGAAGGCAGCGGCAAGCTTCTCGTGTAACTGACCCAGTCCGACCATAGGTTCAAATTAGCACGCCGGCTGTTCCAAATGCCTTCAGCAAACCGCTAAGATTTTACTTATCGGCGGTCTTGGGTTGCAATAGCTCGTCCAAAATCACGCATCCCGCGCCGATGGTGATGAAACTATCGGCCAAGTTGAAAACCGCGAACGACCATGTCTCGGTATAGAACAGGATGTAGTCGATGACGTGTCCATAAAGGAAACGGTCGAGGAGATTGCCCAGCGCGCCTGAAATGATCAACGCGTAGCCGAGATGGGCGAAGGTGCGCTGCTTGCCCGTGCGATGCCAGAGCCAGAGCACGAAAGCCACGATGATCAACCGCATGCCGACGATGAACCAGCCGTCCATGCCTGACAGCATCGAGAAGGCGACGCCGAGATTGTAGGTGCGGTAGAGCGCCAGCATCGGGATGATGTGGACCGCTTCTTGAAGCGGCAGCGTGTGATCGACCACGATCTTGATGATCTGGTCGAGCACCACGGCAAGAACGACGAAGATCAGGATCGGCAGCGGGCGCGAAAACAGCGTCGGGCGGTCTAGCGTCTGATCGGTCATTTGGCCTCGGTGAGTGAGAGAAGGTGGCGGCGTGCCTCAAACATCATGACGGCGCTGGCGACCGCGAGATTGAGCGAATCCGCCAGGCCCTGCTGCGGGATGCGGGCAAGCGCATCGGCTTCGCGCGCAAGCTGCTCCGGCAGGCCGGATTGCTCGTTGCCCATCAGGATGACGACTGGCTTAGTCTTGTAGTCGATCGTGCGGTAGTCGACGGAGCCGGCCAGGTGCGTGGCGACCAACGACACGCCCGCCTGCTTCTTCCAGGCGATGAACTCCTCCGGCGTGGCGCGAGATACCGGCATGGCGAAGACCGAGCCCATCGTTGCCCGTACGGTCTCAAGCGAAAACGGATCGGTCGTTTCGCCGACCAGGATGACGCCGGAAGCGCCGGCCGCATCGGCGGTGCGGATGATCGTGCCGAGATTGCCGGGATCGCGAACCCTATCGAGCGCAATCCACGTCTCGCCCTTGGCCGGGCGAATGTCACGCAGCGGCTTCCAGCGGTTTTCGAACACGCCGACCACCATCTGCGGATTGTCGCGGCGGGTGATCGAGGAGAGAACCTTTTCGCTGACTTCGAGCACCAGCCCGCCGGAGGCGACGGTCTTTGCCGCCATCTGCTCGACCAGCGGCTTGCCCTTGGCGGCCTTGGCGTAAACCAGCGTGCGGATGGTCCAGCCAAGCTCGATCGCGTCGATGACGAGCTTCAGGCCCTCGGCCATGAAGGTGCCGCTCTGCTCGCGGGTCTTCTTGTCGCTGAGCGCCTTGATGTCCTTGATGATGGGATTGGCAAGCGAGGTGACTTCCTTCACCTGGCCGACCCTGCGCGGACCGTTGTCGCGGTGTTCGTGGCTCATTTCGGCACCCAGCGGGAAAAGAGGGATGTGGAGAGCGCGCGGCCCGGCGTGTTACCATCAAGCCCGGCTTCGCGGATCACCAGCTCTCCGGATTCGACCACGCCGCCGGCTCCGCGCATCGTCTCGCGCATCAGCTCGTGGATGGAATAGAAGCTGGCGCGGATCGAATAGGCCGTCAGCACGAGGCCGACAGCCTTCGGCGACAGGATCTCGCGGCAGATGTCGAGCATGACAGGCAGGTGCTCGAACAGATGCCAGACTTCACCATTCGGGCCGCGGCCGAACTTCGGCGGGTCGGTCAGAATGATGTCGTATGTGTTGCACCGGCGTTCCTCGCGCAGAATGAACTTCATCGCGTCTTCACAGATCCAGCGGATCGGCGCCTTTTCAAGCCCGCTCATCGCCTGGTTTTCGCGCGCCCAGCCGATCGCCTTCTTGGAGGCATCGACATGCGTGACCTCTGCGCCGGCGGCGGCCGCCACCAGCGAGGCAACGCCCGTGTAACCGAAGAGGTTCAGCACCTTCAGCGGCCGGCCGGCGGCTTCGACCTGCTGCTTCATCCACGTCCAGTGAACGATCTGCTCGGGAAACACGCCGACGTGGCGAAACGAGGTGAAGCGGCCGAGAAAATCGACGCCGAGAAGATTGAGCGGCCAGGTCTCGCCCAGCGCTTCCTTGGGAAAGCGCCAGCGGCCGGTGCCTTCTTCATCGGTATCGCCGGTAAAGGCCGCATCGACCTTGTCCCAGACATGTTTGGGAAGCGATGGCTTCCACAGCGCCTGTCCTTCCGGGCGAATGATCCGGTAAGGGCCGTATTGCTCGAGCTTTTCCCCATTGCCGCTGTCGATCAGGTGAAAATCGCCGGCGCCGAGGGATTCGAGAATGATCGGAACGCGCTCGGGCGGGCGCTCACCGGTGCGCTCCATCAATGGGCGCTCCAGTGCCGCAGGCGCGGAGGCGGGCTCGCGCGCGGCCTGTTGCGGCGCTGCGGGTCTGTTCGCGGGCTTCGGCGGACGGCTGTTGCCGCGCTCGTCGCCGCGTCGTCCACTGGCGGGGCCGGTGCCGGATTTCTGGCCCGGCCGGCGTTCTTTTTGTCTCAACGTGGTGTTCCGCGTGCTGAATTTGATAGAGCCCGTGCAAATAGCATTCCATTTTCACCTTGGCAAAGCGCTTTCCCGCCGCGATATGTTCGACAAGGTGAAAATGGGAGGATTGTGATGGACTTCGTCGGACAAGAGCGGATTACCGCGCCGCGCGACGCCGTGTGGGCCGGCCTCAACGATCCCGATATCCTCAAGGGATGCATCCCCGGCTGTCAGTCGCTGGAGTTTACGGGTCCGAACGAGCTCGTCGCCACGATCAGGGTCAAGATCGGCATGGTGCCGCTCACCTTCACCGGTGAAATCCGCGTCTCCAACATCGATGCACCCCAGAGCTACACGCTGTCTGCCGAAGGCAGAGGCAGCATCGCCGGCTTCGCCAGGGGATCGGCCGATGTGACGCTCGAGGACGATGGCGGCGAAACCATCCTGCATTATCGCGCCGGCGCTGATGTCGGCGGCAAGATCGCCCAGCTCGGCGCCAAGCTGATCGATTCCTCGTCGCAGAAGCTCGCGCAACGGTTCTTTTCCGATTTCAACGCGGCGGTCAGCGCCAAGGCAGCCGAATAAAAGGCCGCTGCCGTCCAACGAGGTAATTGGCAGCCCATCCCGTCTCCGCTACATCCATAACCATGCAGTGGACCATCCGATCGCCAGAAAAGGCCGACCTGGAAGAACTCGCGGATATCTATCTCGCGGTGCGTCGCGATACTTTCACCTGGGTCGACCCGCAGGTTTTCCGCCACGAGGATTTTCACGCGCATACACAGGGCGAACTTCTGTGGCTCGCCGAGATGCCGGATGGCGAGATCGCGGGCTTCATGACGCTGTGGTCGCCCGATGATTTCATCCACATGCTCTACATCAGGAAACAGTATCGCGGCCTCGGCATCGGTCAGGCTCTCCTAAAGACGCTGCCCTACTGGCCGGACAAGACCTACCGGCTGAAGTGCCTCGACCGCAACGAACACGCCAAGGCTTTCTATCGCGCCCGGGGCTTCGTGGTGACAGGCAAGGGTTCATCGCGTGAAGGCGAATACGAAGAGATGACCTTCTTCCCCGAGCGCTGATCGCGTCACTGCATCTGCGGCTTGCGCAGGAAGCTGTTGCGATCGGCCGAGCGCACGCGCAGCCACGCCTCGCGGCCGTCTCTCAAGATACGCATGGGGATCTCGGCGCCGGCGGGGCCGCTGCTCCAGATCTTGCGGTAGAAATCGGCCAGCCCATCGACCTCGCCATCGCGGATTTCCGAGATGACGTCACCGCGCTTGAGCCCGGCTTGATCCGCAGGACTACCTTCCGCAACGCTCATCACGATCACGTCGCCATTGCTTTCGGCGGAGAACGCGCCGAGCCAGGGGCGTGCCGGCTTGTTGACTTGCCCGCGGGTGGTCAGGTCATCGAGGATCGGTGTCAGGAGGTTGATCGGCACGATCATGTTGATATCCGCCACCTCGCCACCCTGGCTCATCTGCAAGCGCAGCGAACCGATGCCGATGAGCTTGCCATCACCATCTACCAGCGCCGCTCCGCCCCAGGAGGGGTGCGCGGGCGTGGTGAAGATGGCTTCGTCGAGCAGGTACTCCCAGTAGCCGGCGAATTCCTGCTTGGCGACGATCTTGGCATCGACGAACTCGCCGATCCCGTCGATCAGCGTCACCGCTTGCCCAAGCTCGGCCACCGCCGCATCGCCGAATTCCAGCGCCGGCAAGTTGAGGGGGCCGAGCGCCTGCAACAGGCCGAAGCCCGTTTCCTGGTCGTAGCCAAGCGGATGCGCCGCGACCACCCGTCCGTCATGGGCGGTGAGCCACACTTCCTCGGCCTCGGTGATCAGATAGCCGATCGTCAGCACCAGGCCGCTGTCCTTGATGACCACGCCGCTGCCCTCGCGCCGGGTGCCGAGCGTATCGGCGGTGTAGGCATCATCGGGAATGATGCCGCGGACGGCGACGACCGATTTCAGGATCTGATCTGTGTTCATGGTTTCATCCTCATGAAGCGACGCGCTGAGGCAGTGAAACTGCTTTGGGAGAAGGGCGCAGCGGGTTCTTTGGACATAGCTATGAAGACAGATGGCGCGGTGCAAGGGCTTGGCAAGCCGAAATCGCCGCGCGCACTTATGTCAGGAAAGGCTGAAAAGCGTGAATTCTTACCGCGACGGCAACTGTCCGGCGATTTCTTCCGAGCGTGCCTTGTGGCGGTCGGCCTCGCCTTGCCAGCGAACGGCTTCCTTGGCTTCGCTGCGGGCGCGCTTGCGATGCTTGCCCTGGTTCAGCCAGGTCACCGCCGAGCCGGCGAACATGCCGATGATCAGCGCGATGAAGAGGAAGACGAAGAACGGCGCCGAGAGCGACAGCACCTGATCCTCGGGGCGGAACGGATTGAACGCCAGCGTCACGCTCTGGCGGTTGGCCACGCAAAAAATGATCAGGATGATGCCGAGCGGCAGCAGGATCAGGAGGTTGATAATCTTCTTCGCCATCGCAGGCCTCCACATGCTCACGCACGCTCATGGTAAGCGGCGCGTTCTTTCAGCCACAGGATAGAAAAGACCTCGTGAAGTTCAAGTGCGGTTTCGCCGCAGCCGGACCTGATAGGCGGCGATCAGTCGTCCTGATCGGCCTGTCCCGGGTTCAGCCGCTCGCGCAGCTCCTTGCCGGTCTTGAAGAAGGGGACCCACTTCTCCTCGACGAACACGGTGTCGCCGGTGCGCGGGTTGCGGCCCGAGCGCGATGGACGGTTCTTGACCGAAAAGGCGCCGAAACCGCGCAGCTCGACGCGGTTGCCCGCCGCCAGCGCATCGGTGATCTCGTCGAGAACCGCGTTCACGATATTTTCCACATCGCGATGGTAAAGATGCGGGTTGCGAGCCGCAACTATCTGCACCAGCTCGGACTTGATCACGGTGGCCCCCTTAAATTATTGATTTCTTATCAATCATGGCCAACCTGCCAAACTGAAACGAGCCCGTCAAGAAGCAACTTCTGCGGCAGAATTCCCGTAAGGTCCTGGCTTCTGGCGATATCGCCGTAACCGAGAAGCGTGAGGATCTGCGAGGCAGCACCCGCAAGCAGGAACGGCGTGCTGCTCTTCTTGTTCCAATCGATCTCGGGCAGGTCCTTGCTGACGTTCTTGGTGGCCAGATAGGCGCGGATTTCGTCGTCGCCGCCGAGCTGGTCGATGAGCTTCATCTTCAGCGCCTGGCGCCCGGTGAAAATGGTGCCGTCGGCGAGCTTCAGCACATCCTCGCGCGGCAGCTTGCGGCGATCGGCCACCAGATCGACGAACCAGGCATAGCTGTCGACGATCATGTTGTTGATCATCGCCTTGGCTTCTTCGCTGGCCGGATGGAAGGGCGAGGGCTCCGCCTTCAGCGGCGAGGATTTGATCTCCTCCATCGAGACGCCGATCTTGTCGAGCAGCGGTTTCACCTGCGGATACTGGAAGATAACGCCGATAGAGCCGGTGATCGAGCTGTCGCCGGCGATGATCGTATCGCCTGCTGTCGCGATCATGTAGCCGGCGGAGGCCGCAAGCGTGCGGACATCGGAGACCACGGGCTTCTTGGCGGCGATCGCCCGGATCGCCTTGAAGATCCGCTCGCCGCCATAGGTCGTACCGCCGGGCGAGGAAATGGAGACGACCAGCGCCTTGACCGCGTCTTCGTCCTTGATCTTGGCAAGCCGCTCGAGCAATTCGCTGTCGTCGGTGATCAGGCCGGAGATCGTCACATGTGCGACATGAGGACGCCGGTTTGCATTGTCGGCGAACACGAAGCCGTAGAAAGCCAGCGCCAGCGCGAGAAGAAGCAGTACCGCCACCACGCGCCAGAAGCCGACCTTGCGGCGCAGCCTGCGGCGATCTGCGATCATGGAGCTGTCCATTTATTCCTCCGGTCGGCAAGTCTGACGCAACTCTTCTTACGTAGAGTGCATAGATATGCGTTAACGCTGTGTCGATTGGTTTTGCGGTTTTCTTGCTTGTTGCAGAAAAAAATCCATATTGGCAAGTCAGTGTAATAATGCGAAATGAACTGTGATCGGGCGAAAGCGCTCCCTATATACGCCGTCCTATCATCGACACGGACCGAATGAATGCTCAACACCTTGGATAATGGCGGACAGGCTGCCTATGCGAAGCCCGCGCAAAGTGCCTATGGCGCCGCGCGGTTTCACTCCGCCCGCGTTCGCCGGCTGAAGGTTCTGCTGCCGGTCGCGGCCGTGATCGTGTCGCTCGCCTTTATCGGCGTGTCGGTCATCCGCACCTATCTGCCCGAGAACATCAAGATCGAAGGCGCCAGGATCGAAAACGGCAAGGTCGTGATGCTGAAGCCCGCGATCGCTGGCCGCAATGCCGCCGGCATCAACTATTCGATGCTCGCCGAACGGGCGCTGCAGGACATCAAGAACCCGAACCTGATCTCGCTCGAAACGGTCAAGGCAGTGGTTCCGGTCAAGGACGATGTGGTCGCCCGCGTCGAGGCGACGACCGCCGATTACGATCGCGCGACCGACAATCTGAACATCACGTCACCCTTCGTCATCAACATGAGTGACGGCCTGACCGCCAAATTCCAGACCGCGCAGGTCGATGTGAAAGGCGGAAAGCTTACAACCAGCGACCCTGTCGACATCAAAAAAGATGGCGCATCGGTTGTTGCGCGCTCGCTCAAGATGACAGATAAGGGACGGACGATCACATTCGAGGGGAACGTTCGAATGAATGTGAACCCCACCGCTATCCGCAAACAGGGCACTTAACCCGGGTCACCATGGCAAAAGATTGTCGCATTTCTACCCGCAAGGCGGGCGCAGTATTCACGAACGGTGCGCTTGCACTCCTGCTGTTGGCCGGAGCCGCGATGGCGCAGGCGACGACCAGCCAGATGAGCGGACTGAAGCTCAACAAGGATCAGCCGATCCAGATCGAAAGCGACAAGCTTGAGATCCATGATCAGGATCACACCGCCGACTTCACCGGCAACGTGAAGGTCGTTCAGGGAACGACCACGCTGCAGGCCGGCCACATGACCGTCTTCTACAAGGCAAAGGGTGCTGCCGATGGTGCCGCGCCTGCGACCAAGGCGTCGGAAACCACGACGCCGGCATCCTCGATGTCGTCGGGCAACACCGACATCGACCACATCATCGTGACGAACAAGGTGTACCTCACCTCGGGCACGCAGACCGCGACCGCCGATAACGGCTCGATCGACATGGCAAAGCAGCTCTTCATCCTGAAGGGCGACAAGGTCGTTCTGACCGACGGCGGCAATGTCTTCACCGGCTGCCAGCTGACGGTGCACATGGAAACGGGTCAGGCACAATTGGACAGCTGCGGGGGGCGCGTCCAGATCCAGCTCGATCCGCAATCCCAGAAAAAGAACTGACCCCGGCTGCCACGTGAAATTATTCTCGCTATCGAATATGTTCGGCAAGACCGGGCAACAGGCCGCCGCAGATGGCGCCGTTGACAAGAGCCGCTATCAGGGGACCCTGATCGCGCGCGGTCTGACGAAGACCTATAGCACCCGTCGCGTCGTCAACGGCGTTTCGCTCGTCGTCCGCCGTGGCGAGGCGGTCGGTCTGCTGGGTCCGAACGGCGCCGGCAAGACGACCTGTTTCTACATGATCACCGGTCTTGTGCCTGTCGATGAGGGGACCATCGAGATCGACGGCAACGATGTGACGTCGATGCCGATGTATCGCCGCTCGCGCCTCGGCGTCGGCTATCTGCCGCAGGAAGCCTCGATCTTTCGCGGGCTGACGGTCGAGGAAAATATCCGCGCCGTTCTCGAAGTGCATGTGAAGGACAAGGCGGCGCGCGAAAAGAAGCTCGACGAGCTGCTCGACGAATTCCACATTCGCAAGCTGCGCAAGAGTGCCGCGGTCTCCCTGTCCGGCGGTGAGCGCCGCCGCCTGGAAATCGCCCGCGCACTGGCGACAGACCCGACCTTCATGCTGCTCGACGAACCCTTCGCGGGCGTCGATCCGATCTCGGTCTCCGACATCCAGAACCTCGTCCATCACCTGACGGCGCGTGGCATCGGTGTCTTGATCACCGACCACAATGTGCGCGAGACGCTCGGGCTGATCGACCGTGCCTATATCATCCATGCGGGCGAAGTATTGACGCATGGTCGGGCAAACGACATTGTTAACAATGCCGAAGTCCGCAGGCTTTATCTCGGCGACAACTTCAGCCTCTGATTGCTTATCTTTTTGATCGTGAGCCCCTTTGATCATGGGGCTCCCGCAGCGGAAATTCACCTTCCCGCATAGTTCCGCTTGACCAAATAGAATAAAAAAGCAATTTTTGGGCCAACTTGGATTTCAGTGGTCTTAGCCCCGTTATAGGACACTGTTTCCCGGAGGAACCGAGCGGGAGTTTTGCGTCCATCATGGCACTTTCGGCCAATTTATACCTGCGCCAAAGCCAATCGCTGGTGATGACACCACAGCTGATGCAGTCCATCCAGCTGCTTCAGATGACGCACTTCGAGCTCAATCAGTTCATCGCCCAGGAAGTCGAAAAGAACCCGCTGCTTGAGTTTCCGTCAAATGACGCCGAAACAGGCAGTGATCGCGTAGGCGATGACGACGATGGCCATTCCCGCCAGGCCGAAGAGCAGAGCTTCGACGAAGATTACGACAGCCGCTCCGAAGTAATGTCCGGCGACTGGTCCGATCGCGCAGATGGCGCCGGCGCCACCAGAATGAGCGACGAACTCGACGCCAACTATGACAACGTCTTCCCTGACGACGGCGTGCCGCAGCGCGCCGACGCTCCTGAATTGATCAGCCAGTGGAAGTCGATGCCGGGTGGCGGTGAGGGCGGTGCCGATGGCTATGACCTCGACGATTTCGTCGCCGGCCAGGTCTCGCTGCGCGATCATCTCGCCCAGCAGATGCCGTTCGTCCTGCCCGATATGGCCGACCAGCTGATCGGCCAATATCTCGCCGACCAGTTGGACGAGGCAGGCTATCTCCATGCCGATCTCGCTGAAGCAGCCGAGCGATTGGGTGCCGGCGCGGCGGATGTGGAGCGGGTTCTGGCAGCACTGCAGACGCTGGATCCGCCCGGCGTCTTCGCCCGGAACCTGTCGGAATGCCTGGCGATCCAGCTGCGCCAGAAGGATCGCCTCGATCCGGCCATGCAGGCTTTCGTCGGCAATCTCGAATTGCTCGCTCGCCGCGACTTCGCGACGCTGAAGCGGCTTTGCGGTGTCGATGAAGAGGATCTGCTCGACATGCTGAGCGAGATCCGCCAGCTCAACCCCAAGCCGGGCAGCGGCTTCGAGACGGCGGTGTCGGAGGCGATCATGCCCGACGTCGTGGTCCGCCCGAGCGCCGACGGCAGCTGGCTGGTGGAGCTCAACCCGGATACGCTGCCGCGCGTGCTCGTGAACCAGGCCTATTTCGCCAAGGTCAACAAGAACGGCGATGACCACGCCTTCCTGTCGGAGTGCCTGCAGACCGCCAACTGGCTGACGCGCAGCCTCGATCAGCGCGCCAAGACGATCATGAAGGTGGCGACCGAAATCGTGCGCCAGCAGGATGCCTTCCTGCTCCATGGTGTCGATCACCTGCGCCCGCTCAATCTGAAGACCGTGGCCGACGCCATCAAGATGCATGAATCCACCGTCAGCCGGGTGACTTCGAACAAGTACATGCTGACGCCGCGCGGCCTGTTCGAGCTCAAATACTTCTTCACGGTGTCGATCAGCGCGGTCGAAGGCGGCGATAGTCACTCGGCGGAAGCCGTCCGTCACAAGATCCGCGCACTTATCGCGCAGGAAAGCCCCGACGCCGTACTCTCAGATGATGATATCGTGGACATCCTAAAGGGGAGTGGGGTGGAGCTTGCCCGCAGAACGGTCGCGAAGTATCGTGAAGCCATGAATATCGCTTCTTCCGTCCAGCGCCGGCGGGAAAAGCGGGCGCTCGCGAAGGTCGCGGGCTTCTGAGGAGTTCGGTCTGTTGCTGCCGACGCGTCCCGCCCCCGCGAGAAAACAGGGCGTGTGTTGACTTTTTGGTAACTTCTGGCTAGAAGCCGCGCCAAATTGACGCTGTGAATGGTGTCTGAGGTTATCCCCATCAATCCTAAGGGCGCCCACTGCCGAGAACTTCGGCCGATCTTGCTTGAGATTGCGCGAAGTGCTTGGATGAGAGTCAGGCTTGGCGTAAACTGGTACTCGCAAACCACATAAGAAGGGAAACTCCATGAGTGTGCGTGTATCCGGTAAACATATGGAAATTGGTGACTCGTTCCGTCAGCGGATAGAGGACCAAATTGCCGTGGCCGTCACGAAATACTTCGACGGAGGGTATTCTGGTCAAGTGATCGTACAAAAGGCCAACGCCCGTTTCGCCGCCGATTGCAAGGTTCATCTCGACAGTGGCGTGATTTTGCACGCGGCCGGCGAGGCAATGGATCCGCAGTTGGCATTCGACGCCGCTTCCGAGCGTATCGAGAAGCGACTTCGCCGTTACAAGCGCAAGCTCAAGGATCACCATGCCGGGAATCATCTGAATGGTTTTGCAGAAGTCGCCTATACCGTCATGGATGGCATGCCGGATCATGACGACGAGATCGCCGATGATTTCGCACCAGCGATCGTTGCCGAAAGCACCAAGCAGATGAAGACCATGTCCGTCGCGACCGCCGTGATGGCGCTCGACATGACGGACGAGCCCCTGCTGCTCTTCCGCAGCCCGGGTAACGAACAGTTGAACATCGTTTACCGTCGGCACGACGGCAACATTGGCTGGATAGACGCAGCCAACATCAAAAGCTGAGAAAACGGAGCGGAGCGGCAGGCATCTGCCGCTCCCCCGGCTTGGCACAAAAGGAAAAAGAAATGGCTTTGGCAGATTTGCTGCAGCAGAATGCGATCATTCCCGCTCTCAGGGTCAACTCCAAGAAACAGCTCCTGCAGGAATTGTCGGCCAAGGCGTCGAAAGTCACTGGGCTGTCCGAGCGCGAGATTTTTGACGTTGTCCTGCAGCGCGAGCGGCTTGGTTCTACCGGCGTCGGCAATGGCATCGCCATTCCGCACGGCAAGCTGGCAAGCGTCAATTCCATCGTCGGCATCTTCGCGCGTCTCGACCAGCCGGTCGATTTCGAAGCGCTGGACGATCAGCCGGTCGATCTCGTCTTCCTGCTTCTGGCGCCCGAGGGCGCTGGCGCCGATCATCTGAAGGCTCTGTCGCGCATCGCCCGCGTGCTGCGCGACCACGATCTCGTGGCCAAGCTGCGGGCCACCGACAGCGCCTCGGCGATCTATGCCTTCCTCAATGAAGAGCAGACCTCCAACGCGGCCTGATCCTATTCAATTCAAATGAAAAGAGGCGCCGGATCGCTCCGGCGCCTCTTTTTGTTTCAGCTCAGCCGATCGGCTCAGAATTCTTCCCAATTGTCCTGCGCGACGGCTGCCGATCCATGCGACTGCGCAACAGCGCGGCGCGGGGCAGGGGCGGCTGCCTGGCGATAGCTCGGCTGCGACGACGGGCGATAGCTCGGTGCCGCTGCCGGTGCCCGCATCTGCTGGGCGGTCGAGCGCAGCGATGCGCCATGGTTGGCGTTGCTGACGCGGAAGCGCGCAACGAGATGCTGCAGCGTCTGTGCTTCTTCGTTCAGCGTGACGCTGGCCGCGGTCGTCTCCTCGACCATGGCGGCGTTCTGCTGCGTCACCTGGTCCATCTGGTTCATCGCTTGGCTGACTTCCTTGAGGCCGATCGCCTGCTCGCTGGCCGATGCCGAGATTTCCCGGATCAGACCATTGATGCGCATGACCTGCTCGGAGATGTTGTGCAGCGTATCGCCGGCGCGGCCGACGAGATCGACGCCTTCCTTGACCTGGACGGCCGAGGTGTTGATGAGCGTCTTGATCTCCTTGGCGGCATTCGCCGAACGCTGGGCCAGTTCGCGCACTTCCTGGGCAACGACCGCGAAGCCCTTGCCGGCTTCACCGGCACGCGCAGCCTCGACACCGGCGTTGAGCGCAAGCAGGTTGGTCTGGAACGCGATCTCGTCGATGACGCCGATAATGCGCGACACCTCGGTGGAGGACTGCTCGATCCCGTGCATCGAGGCGATCGCCTTGCGCACGACATCGCCGGAGCGTTCCGCATCCTCGCAGGCGTGGTTGACGTTGTCGGCGGCCGTGCGCGCATTGTCGGCGCTGGAGTTGACCTGCGCGGTCAGCTCGTTCAGCGCTGCTGCGGTTTCTTCCAGGCTTGCCGCCTGCTGTTCCGTGCGCTTGGCGAGATCAGACGCGCTGCCGCTGATCTCGCTGGTGCCGGAGCCGATGTTGACGACGCTGAGGTTCATCGTCGTGATGGTCTCTTCAAGGGCGGCCAGCGCCGCGTTGAAGTCCTGCTTCAGCTTGCCGTATTCGCCCGGGAATTCATCGGTGATGCGGTGGCTGAGATTGCCCTGCGACAGCTCCGAAAGACCGGCGCCGACGATGGACACGATGTGGCGCTGTAGCGAAACCGACTGCTGGCGTTCGCTCTCCGAACGGCCGCGCTCGTCTTCCGCTTCCTGGCGCTGGCTCTTGGCTTCGGCTTCGAGACGGCGGCTGTCGGCGAGCGCATGGCGGAAGCCTTCGAGCGCCTCGGCAACCGAGCCCGTTTCGTCCGAACGATCTTGGCCGACGACCGGCTGCTCATAGCGACCTTCGCTCAGCATCTTGACGCTGGCGACGAGACCGCCGAGCGGCTTCTGCACGAAGGCGCGGACGGCGAAGTAGAGCGCCAGCATGACGGCTGCCAGAACGACGATGCCTGCCACGATCATCATGAAGGTCTGGTCCTGCACCGGCGCGTTGATCGCGCTGTGCGGCACGTCGACGAGGATGACCCAGTTGGTGTTCACGTCGGGGAGCGCAAAGGGATAGACCACGCGGTCGAACTGCTCGCCGCCATCGATCGAGAGGTTCTTGACGACAGCAGGCGCAAGCGTCGAGAGGCCGGCCTTGACCGCATCGGCACCTTCACCCTCGTAGGGCTTCATCGCCAGATCCTTGGACGGCGCGACGATCCAGTTGCCGCCCTGCGAAAGCAGGGTCACGCGGCCGGTGCCGAAGGGATGCAGTCCGCCGAGCTTGTCGGCGAGCGACTTCAGCGAAATGTCGACGCCGCTGACGCCGATCATCTTGCCGCCGGACATGACCGGGTAGCCGATAGAGGTCATCGCGGTATTCTCGCCGGTGGTGGTTTCAGCGTAGGGCGAGGAGATCGCGCCCTTCTTGCTGGCGGCGGCCAGGCTGTACCATTCGGCCTTGTAGTCCGATGCGAACACGGAGAAGGTAAAGCCGCCATCCCGCTTCTTGGTCCAATAGGCGTTGAAGGCGCCCGTCTTGTCCGATCCGAGATCCGTGCGGCCGGCAAGCGATGGCGACTGGCCATCGAATGCGTTCGGCTCTTCGCCGAACCAGCTGCCGAAGGCGAACTGGTTGCGCTCGACATTGGCCTTCAGCATGTCGACGATCGCCTTGCGATCGAGATACTTGCCTTCATGGCCGCGGCCGATGACGCCGGCCATGGAGCGCGCCGCGCCCGCGAGTTCGCCGACCGAGGAAGCGACTTCGTTGGCGATTGATTTCGCCTCAAGATTTGCCTGGTCCATGGTCAGCGTTTCCACGCGATCACGGGTCTCGCCGATGAGGAAGAAATTGGAGATCAGGAGAACCAGCGCGATCGCGGCGCCGGTAATCACAATGAGTTTGGCCGCAAGCGATTTCATGCGAAAGATGAACATGCATTCCTCGGGGGGATCAAGGATGGGCCGGGCGAAGCATCCGCCGGCACAAGAAGCGAGGGCGACTACATCATGGAGCCGCCGTGGCGAGTGCCGTATCCCCTTGGAGAAAGGAGCCGGCGATCACGCGGAAGATCGCCGGAAACCTATTAAATTTAAGTGAAATGCGATGATGTTTCGACCCATCGCAAGCAAACGCATCGCCGATGTCGTCGGCGGATAACGCTTATAGTTTGTTTGCGACGTCTTCGCGCGAGGGAATGGACGGCTGGGCGCCGGCCTTGAGGCACGCGAGCGAGCCGGCAACGGCTGCGCGACGCAGTGCCGGCTCGAAATCGAGCCCTTCATCGAGGCTGGCCGCGAAGTAACCGCAGAAGGTATCGCCCGCGCCGACCGTATCCACCGGCTCGATCTTGAGGCCCTTCGCCCGCGATATCACGCCGTCGCGGATCGCAACCACGCCATCGCCGCCAAGCGTCACGATCAGCGTCTGCCCCGTCTCGGCGTTGAGGCGCTTCAGCGCGGCTTCCCGGTCTTCCGCGCTCATGTTTTCCTGCCCGGCCAGGAGCTCGAACTCGGTTTCATTGGCGATGACGATATCGGCAAGGCGCCCGAGGCGCGCCGCATCGTCGATCAGCGGCGCGAGATTGAGAACGGTAGTGACGCCCTTGGCGCGCGCGGCAGCCAGAGCCTGCTCGACTGATGGAACCGGGATTTCCAGCTGCAGCATCAGCGTGTCGCCCTTGCTCATCGCGCCGACGGCCTGATCCGCATCCTGCGCGGTGACCGTGCCGTTGGCGCCTGGCACGACAGCGATCATGTTCTCGCCGTCTCCGCCCACGAGGATGATCGCGGTTCCGGTCGGCTGGTCGGCGCGCTTGACGGACTGGAGATCCGTGCCCGCGTCCTTGAGGAGCGCCAGCGCCTCGTCCGAAAAGCCATCATGGCCGACGGCGCCCGCCATGGTCACGCTGCGGCCGGCGCGACGCGCGGCCAGCGCCTGGTTGGCGCCCTTGCCGCCGGCGGCCGTCGAAAAGCCGTTGCCGGCCACCGTCTCGCCAGGCTTCGGAAGCCGTTGCGTCGTGGCGATGAGGTCCATGTTGATGGAGCCGAAAACGGTGATCATGCGAGGTGTCCTTCCCAGTGCTTTTGTCGGGCGCGACACTGCCGAAGCCGTCACTCGTCGTCAACTACCCTCAGCTTGAGAAGTCCGGTTCTGCTCTCCACAGATTTCGATGTGGGCGCACTTTCATCCGGGACGCGGCTTGCATCTGCCCCCTCGAATTCCAGCGCCTCGATCTTGGCGCCGCGCTTGGTCAGCTTGTCGGCCGAGGTGACGATCATGTCGACATCCTTCTGCGCCATGGCGAAATGCCCCTGCAGCTTGCGCACGCGATCGTCGAGGCGGCCGAGATCATCCATCAGACTGGCGACTTCGCCCTGGATGACATGCGCCTGCGCCTGCATCCGCTGATCCTTCAATACAGCCTGGATCACCTGGATCGACAGCATCAGAAGCGAGGGTGAAACGATGACAACGCGGGCGCGATGCGCCTTCTGCACGATCGCTTCGAAATTCTCGTGAATTTCCGCGAAGATCGATTCCGACGGCACGAACAGAAACGCGGTATCCTGCGTCTCCCCTTGGATCAGATACTTCTCCGCGATATCGCGGATATGGGTCTCCATGTCGCGCCGAAACTGCTGCGATGCGGCCTTGGCAAGCTCCGGCCCGCCGGCGTCGCGAATGGCGTTCCATGCCTCCAGCGGAAACTTGGCGTCGATGACAAGCGGCGGCGCGCCATTGGGCATGCGGATGGTGCAATCCGGGCGTGAGCCGTTGCTCAGCGTCTGCTGGAAAGCATAGGCGCCGATCGGCAGGCCGTCGGCAACGATCGTTTCCATCCGCGATTGGCCGAAGGCGCCGCGCGTCTGCTTGTTGGACAGGATCGCCTGCAGCCCGACGACGTCCTTGGCGAGCGTCTGGATATTGTTCTGCGCCGCATCGATCACCGCCAGCCGCTCCTGCAGCCTCCTGAGGTTTTCATGCGTGGACTTGGTCTGCTCGGTGATGGTGGTGCTGACCCGCTGGGACATGCCGTCCAGCCGCTGGCTGATCGCCTGGTTGAGTTCCGATTGGCGCGAGCCGAACACCTCGGCCATCGCCGCCATGCGGCCCTGCATTTCCGACTGGATCCGCAGCAGCTCCATCATCCGCGCATCCGCCTCGGCGGCACGCTCCAGCGCCTCCTCGGCCTGCTCGCGCCGCGCCTGGCCGCCACGAACGAGCAAGGCGAGCATCAAGACGATCACGATGGCCAGTGCCGCGCCGGCAAGCGCGAGCGACATGGGGCTGAGATCGGAAAGGGTGGCGGAAAGCGAGTCGGTGCTTGTTGTCATGATTACACCATAGCAAAGTCGCGTGGCATTTCCAGATCAAAACGTGAACATCGTAAATGGTCTTTCCGACGATGCGTGGTGCGGCATTCGAGCGCTAGCTAACAAATAACCCGATAATTTAACGCTTAAGAAACTATATTCGGGAAAAGCTGCCCGAAAATTGCCCTTCATCAAATGAAAAAGCAGAAATATATTATGAGCAGCCAGCAGCCTGAGAACGGTCTTAAGCAACGCCTCGATTTCATCGAGCTGGATGACAGCGCACGCCAGTCGCTGCGCCAGATGCGCCCGGCGATTTCGGAGCTGCTGAGCGGTGCGCTCGAACGATTCTACGGGAAGCTGGCACGCACACCCTCGGTCGCGAGCTTCTTCTCCGACAAATCGCATATGAATAGCGCCAAGACCCGGCAGGAAGCGCATTGGGCCAACCTCGCCGGCGGCAATTTCGACGAAGCCTACGTCAAGGGCGTGGTCGCGGTCGGCAAGACTCATGCGCGCATCGGCCTCGAGCCGCGCTGGTACATCGGCGGCTACGCGCTGTTGATGAGCGATCTGATCAAGGGCTTGATGGCCAAGGAGTGGCCGTCGCGCTTCGGTCGCGGCCAGGGCAAGCTGCTCGGCGAAAAGCTCACCGCCGTCGTCAAGGCGGCGATGCTGGATATGGATTATTCGATCTCGGTCTATCTGGAAGCGCTGGAAGAAAAGCGGCTGAAGCTTGAAGAGGAACGCCAAAAGGCGGAAGCCGATCAGGCAATGGCGTTGAGCCATCTCCGCCGCGGTCTCGAAGCGCTGTCGCGCGGCGATCTCGAAGCCACCTTGCCGG
Organism: Rhizobium sp. 16-449-1b; assembly: GCF_017741935.1. GTDB lineage: Bacteria > Pseudomonadota > Alphaproteobacteria > Rhizobiales > Rhizobiaceae > Rhizobium. The sequence continues at coordinate 354,615 of NZ_JAGHMH010000002.1, forward strand.
CTGATCTGCCGGGCAATTTCAAGGATATGGGCGACGACTACAACCGCGCAGTGGCCGCCCTTCGCGCCTCCTTCGCATCCGTTCGCGCCACGTCAGGCGAAATCCTGCGCGGCACCGATGTGATCGCCAAGGGCTCGGACGATCTGGCGCTGCGCACCGCCCAGCAGGCCGCCGGCGTCGAGGAAAGCTCGGCCGCCCTGCAGCAGCTCTCCGTCAGCGTCGGCCAGACGGCATCCAACGCCGAAAAGGCGTCGGCGGCTGTCCGCGAAACGCAGCAGAAGGCCAAGAACTCCGGCGAGCTGGTCACCAGCGCCGTGTCCGCCATGGCCGGCATCGAGAAGTCGTCGAGCGAGATCACCAAGATCATCGGCGTCATCGACGATATTGCTTTCCAGACCAATCTTCTCGCGCTGAACGCCGGCGTCGAGGCGGCACGCGCAGGCGAAGCCGGCAAGGGTTTTGCCGTCGTCGCCCAGGAAGTCCGCCAGCTGGCACAGCGCTCGGCCGATGCCGCCAAGGAGATCAAGAAGCTGATCTCCGAGAGCTCCGCGCAGGTCAACCAGGGCGTCGATATCGTCAGCAGCACCGGCGAATCCTTGAGCGACATGATCAATCGCATCGACAACATCAGCAGCTTCGTTGCCGATATTGCCGCTGCCGCCCGCGATCAGGCGACCGGCGTCAACGAGGTCAGCGTCGCCATCCGCAACATGGACACCATCACCCAGCAGAATTCGGGCATGGTGGAGCGCACCTCCTCGGAAACCCGGCGCCTGCGCAACGAGGTGGAAGGTCTGGTCGGCCTGCTCGAACGGTTCCGCACCGACAGCGCCAGCCACTCCGGCTATCAGGCCTCGCGCCGCGCCGCCTGAGGCAAAAGCGTCGAAATTGCGAAGGCGGCGTAAAAAAGCGCCGCCTCCGGCTATCGGATAATTCCATCCCGCAAAAAGATGGGTTATGGGAACGCCATGACCATCAAGCCACTCATCATTCTTCCCGATCCGCTGCTCCGTCAGGTTTCCAAGCCGATCGAGCGCGTCGACAGCGATCTCCAGCGTCTCGCCGACGACATGCTGGAGACCATGTACGATGCCCCTGGCATCGGGCTGGCCGCCATCCAGATCGGCGTTGCCCGCCGCATGCTCGTCATCGACGTTGCGCGCGAGGGCGAGGAAAAGCAGCCGCTCGTCTTCATCAATCCCGAAATCGTTTCGTCCTCAGACGAGCGCTCGGTCTATGAAGAGGGCTGCCTGTCCATCCCGGATTATTATGCCGAGGTCGAACGCCCGGCGACCGTCGGCGTCAAGTATCTCGACCGCGACGGCAAGGAGCAGACGATGGAAGCAGACAGCCTGCTCGCCACCTGCCTGCAGCACGAGATCGACCACCTGAACGGCGTGCTCTTCATCGACCACATCTCCCGCCTGAAGCGCGAGATGGTCATCAAGAAGTTCACCAAGGCCGCCAAGACCACCAAGGCGCTCTGAGCGGCTGCTTGAAAACAGTGCCCGGCCCTTCTATGATATCAATGATATCAAATAGGAGGTGCCGATATGGGTGATCTTCTGATCCGCAATATCTCGGACGCGTTGAAGCGCGATATTTCCGCGCGCGCCGAGAAGAACGGCAACAGCCTTTCCGATGAGGCGAAGAACCTCTTGCAGAAGGCCATAATCGATACTGCAAAGGCCGATGTGCCGACGAAGTCGGCATGGGAAGCAATGCGCGAAATCTTTGCGCCGAAAAACGAAGCGGAAGCTCGCGAGGCCGAGGAATACGCCGAGATCATGGACGAGATAGAGGCGAAGCGAAAGAAGGACTTCGGCCGCCCGTTCGAAGGTATGGAATGATTGTCCTGGATACCAACGTCATATCCGAGACGAGTAAACCAACGCCGAGCCTTTTAGTCGAAGCTTGGTTCGCGGCGCAAAGCATGTCGGATCTCTATCTGACCGACGTGACCATCATGGAACAATCCTTCGGGGCCGAGCGCTTTTGGCTTCGGTCCGGCTCGCTGCGATACAAGGACAAGCTCGACGAGGTGTTGGCCGCCTACAGCGGCCGTATTCTTGCGCTTGAGCGGCGCATGGCAATCGAGACAGGCAAACTCCTCGCCCGCCGCGAATCCGTCGGTCGGCCAATCTCTGTACAGGACGCCATGATCGCCTCAATCTGCCTCATCCACGGCGCCACGCTTGCGACGCGCAACACAAAAGACTTCGAAGGGCTTGATCTCAAGCTCGTAAACCCGTTTGAAGGCGGCTGATCTTCAAGATTGGCCTTGAGCCAGGAATTGGCGGCATAGAATGTCTCTTCGCATCATCTTCATGGGTACGCCCGAATTCTCCGTTCCGACACTGCGCGCGCTTGTCGACGCCGGGCACACGATCCTTGCGGTCTACACGCAGCCGCCGCGTCCGGGCGGGCGTCGCGGGCTGGATCTGCAGAAGTCGCCGGTCCATCAGGCAGCCGAGCTCCTGGGTCTGCCCGTCTTCACACCCGTCAATTTCAAGGATCCGGAAGAGCGCGAGCGCTTTGCCGCCCACAAGGCTCATGTCGCCGTCGTCGTCGCCTACGGGCTGCTGCTTCCCGAAGCGATCCTCAACGGCACGCGCTATGGCTGCTACAATGGTCACGCCTCGCTGCTGCCACGCTGGCGCGGCGCAGCCCCAATCCAGCGCGCGATCATGGCCGGAGACGAAAAGACCGGCATGATGGTGATGAAGATGGACAAGGGCCTGGACACCGGCGCCGTCGCCATCACCAGCGAAGTCGCGATCGGCGAAAACATGACGGCAGGCGAGCTTCACGACCGGCTGATGCTCACGGGCGCCAAGGCGATGGCCGAGGCCATGGTCAAGCTCGAGATGGGTGACCTGCCGCTGACGCCGCAGCCCGAGGACGGCGTGCTCTACGCATCGAAGATCGACAAGGGCGAAACGCGGATCGATTTCTCCCGCGATGCCGCCGATGTCCACAACCACATTCGCGGCCTGGCCCCGTTCCCGGGCGCCTGGTTCGAGCTCGAGGTGTCTGGCAAGCCGGAGCGCGTCAAGGTGCTAGGCTCCGAGCGCGCCGAGGGATCGGGTGCAGCGGGCGAATTGCTGAGCGATGATCTCGTCGTTGCCTGCGGCACCGGCGCCGTGAGATTGACCAAGCTGCAGAAGGCCGGCGGCAAGCCGTTGGCGGCCGCCGACTTCCTGCGCGGCACGCCGCTTGCCAAGGGTACGAGGCTCGCCTGATGTTCCGCTATCGCATGATCGTCGAATATGACGGCTCGCAATACGTCGGCTGGCAGCGGCAGGAGAATGGCCCGTCGGTGCAGGGCGCTATCGAGAAGGCCATCCTGTCGGCCAGCGGCGATGTCGTCTCGATCCGCGGCGCCGGCCGCACGGATTCCGGCGTGCATGCCATGGGCCAAGTCGTCCATGCCGATCTCTCCAAGGAATGGTCGCCCTTCAAACTGCAGAATGCGCTCAATGCGCATCTGAGGCTATCAGGCGAACGCGTCGCGATCCTCGATGTCGAGAGTGCCAGCGAGTTTTTCGATGCGCGCTTCTCGGCGCTACGCCGCCACTATCTCTACCGCATCATCAGCCGCCGCGCGCCTCTGGCACTGGAAGCCGGCAAGGCCTGGTTCGTGGCAAAGACGCTCGATCATGAGGTCATGCACGCCGCCGCCCAGACGCTGGTCGGCAAGCACGACTTCACCACCTTCCGCTCCGCCCATTGCCAGGCGAACAGCCCGATCCGCACGCTCGACCGTCTGGATGTGACGCGATCAGGCGATCTCATCGAAATCCGCGCCACCGCGCAGAGCTTCCTGCACAACCAGATCCGCTCCTTCGCCGGCACGCTGAAGCTTGCGGGCGAGGGGCGCTGGACACCGGATGATGTCCGCGCGGCGCTTGAGGCGAGGGATCGCAAGGCCTGCGGTCCCGTCGCCCCGCCCGACGGCCTCTATTTCATGCAGGTCGATTATCCCGACGTGATCGTCGACCGCAGACAGGAAACGGAAACAGCCGATGCAGACGACGATCTATCATAACCCCGCCTGCGGCACCTCGCGCAACGTTCTGGCCATGATCCGTCAGTCCGGCGAGGAACCCGTTGTCATCGAATATCTGAAGACCCCGCCAAGCCGCGAGACGCTGGCCGCGCTGATCGCCGAAATGGGCATCCCCGTCCGCGCGCTGCTTCGAGAGAAGGGCACACCCTACCAAGACCTCGGCCTTGCCGACCCTGATCTCAGCGACGAGCACCTCCTCGACGCCATGCTCGCCCACCCGATCCTCATCAACCGCCCCATCGTCCAGACCACCAAAGGCACCCGCCTCTGCCGCCCGTCGGAAGTCGTGCTGGAGATACTGGAGAACCCGATCGCCGTCTTTACCAAGGAAGATGGCGAGGTCGTCGGCATCAGCTAGACTACGCGGTTAGCTTGAAATAGTGCGTGTGATGCACTACTGTTGCGATCGTCAACAGAGATCGCAACAGGAGAGCGATGCCGACCCTCGTGACGATCGGCAACATCAAGGTGCGGATGTTCGCGGATGATCACAATCCGCCGCATTTCCACGTGTTGACGCCGGATCACGAGGCGCTGGTCAGGATCTCCGATTTCGCAGTGCTGCGTGGCTCGATTGATCGCCGCAGCTATGAGATCGCCGTGAAATGGGCGTCTGAAAACAGGGAGCGTCTGGAACATGAGTGGCAACGTCTCAACGCGCGATGACATCATTACCGTCGGTGAACCGCTCCCGAGGATAGCGGCGGTCGAGCCGCTCGATGCGCGCAACATCAGGATAGACTGGGCGTCGGGAGAGACGGTCGTGCTCGACCTCGCCCCCGCCTTGCAGAGCCGACGCATCTACATTCCGCTGCGCACAGACGACGCGCTTTTCCGCCGCGTGTCCGTCAATGAGGATGGCGATGGCATCGAATGGCCGGGCGAGGATCTGGAGTTTTCCGCCGTGTGGCTCGCAAGTCTCCCACCGATCGAGTTCTCGAATGCGGATTTCCGGGCGGCGATGGATGAGCTCGGCAACAGTCTGGATGGAATGGCGGCGGCGTTGCAGATATCGAGGCGGCTGGTTGCCGACTACCGCAAGGACAAGCCGATCCCGCGCCACATCGCTTTCGCCACACGTTACATGCTCGAACACCGGCTCAAGCACGCGGTCTAAACCGGATAGATTCCCAAAAACCGCTGCATGAATTCCGACAGCATCAGTGCCGGAACGAAGAGCACCAGCGTCATCGCGCCGATCAAGAGCCCGTTGCCGTTGAAGATCATCCGCAAGATACGGGCGATGGCGAAGACCTGGGCCAGCATGAAGGCAAGCAGCAGCAGCGAGACGATGCCGATCGTGCCGGGCAGGAAGAACACCAGCGCCAGCAGCAGGCCGTTGATATAGGAGAGCGGCACGCCCAGCCAGTTGACGCTGACGACGACGGCCGAGAAGCGTTCGCCCTTCTTCATGGCAAGCAGCAGCAGCCCTGCCAGCACCAGCGGCACGAACCAGTTCGCCGCCTCGACCAGCCCAAGCCTGAAGTAGAAGACCAGGCCGACATCGGTGTGCGGTGGCATGGTGCGCAGGAAGGATTCGCGCCACCAGAGCCAGGAAATCCCCATCGGCGGCAGGCACCAGACGAAGGCCCAGAAGGAGCGGTTGACGCCGCGATCCGACATGTCGAGAAACCGGAAGCCGGCCGGATCCATTCGGATCAGCAACCAGAGACCGGCCAGATAATACTGGACTTCCCTAAACCCCGGCATTCTCAAACCAGCGCGCGATGAAGGTTTCATAGACGACCGTCAGCCGCTCGAGGTCTTCAACCGCGACGCGTTCGTCGACCATGTGCATGGTCTGCCCGACGAGGCCAAACTCGACGACGGGGCAGTAATCCTTGATGAAGCGCGCATCCGACGTGCCGCCGGTGGTCGATAGCGCCGGCGATTGGCCTGTCACGCTTTCGATTGCTGATGACAGCGAGGCGATCAGGGCGTTGTTGCGGGTGAGGAAGACGTGGCTCGGGCGCTCTGCCCAGACGATATCGTACTTGAACGGCGCGCGGCCGGGCCGGAGCACACTGTCGCTGGCGGCGGCGTCTAGCCGGCGGATGATCTCCTGCTGCAGCGTCTCGGCCGTCCAGGTGTCGTTGAAGCGGATGTTGAAGCTCGCCGTCGCCTTGGCCGGCACGACATTGGTCGCCGGATTGCCGACGTCGACGGTCGTCACTTCGAGATTGGACGGCTGGAAGTTTTCCGTGCCGGCATCGAAGGGCGGGTGCATCAGCGCCTGCGTCAGCTGCAGGATCCCGCGCACGGCGTTGTCGGCCAGATGCGGGTAGGCGGCATGGCCCTGCACGCCATGGGCGGTGATTTTGCCCGACAGCGAGCCGCGGCGGCCGATCTTGATCATCTCGCCCAGCGTGTTCGGGTTGGTCGGCTCGCCGACGAGGCAGGCGTCCCAGCGTTCGCCACGCTCGGCTGCCCATTGCAGCAGCTTGATCGTGCCGTTGACAGCGGGGCCTTCCTCGTCGCCGGTGATGAGGAAGGAGACAGAGCCCTTAGGCGCTCCATGCTTTTCTATGTGGCGGGCGATGGCTGCCACGAAGCAGGCGACGCCGCCCTTCATGTCGACAGTGCCGCGACCGAACATCTCGCCGCCCGCGATCTCGGCGGCAAAGGGTGGATGCGTCCACGCGCCTTCGTCGCCGACAGGCACGACATCGGTATGGCCGGCAAACATCAAATGCGGGCCGTCATTGCCGAGGCGGGCGTAAAGGTTCTCGATATCCGGCGTGCCAGGCTCTGTCGCCTTCACCTTGTCGACCGCAAAGCCGAGCGGCGACAGCATCGCCTCCAGCGCCGAAAGCGCGCCGCCCTCGGCGGGCGTAACGGATGGGCAGCGGATCAGGGTCTGGAGATTGGCGACGGGATCGGTAGCGGTCATGACAGTGGAACTATCCGGCGGTAATGGCAAAGAAAAGGCAAGGGAGAGTTGCATCAGGCGAAATGCGCCGTTCGCTTGCGGCAGTCTGATATCGGGCAGGGAGTGGTCCGGTGCCGCGCATGAGTTCTGCCACGCGCGGCACCGGATAGAAGCTGAATTAGTCGCGCAGCAGTTCGTTGATGCCGGTCTTCGAGCGGGTCTTCTCATCGACCGTCTTCACGATCACGGCGCAGTAGAGGTGTGGTGCTGCAAGGCCGTTCGGCATGGTGGCGTTACCCGACGGCATCGAGCCTGCGACGACGACCGAGTAGGGCGGTACTTCGCCGTAGAACACTTCGCCGGTGGCGCGGTTGACGATCTTGGTCGACTTGCCGATGTAGACGCCCATGCCGAGAACCGACCCCTCGCGGATGATGCAGCCTTCGACGACTTCTGAGCGGGCGCCGATGAAGCAATTGTCTTCGATAATGGTCGGGCCGGCCTGCATCGGCTCGAGCACGCCGCCGATGCCGACGCCGCCCGAGAGATGCACATGCTTGCCGATCTGCGCGCAGGAGCCGACGGTGGCCCAGGTATCGACCATCGTGCCCTCGTCGACGAAGGCGCCGAGGTTGACGAAGGACGGCATCAGCACGACGTTCTTGCCGATATGGGCCGAGCGGCGCACGACGCAGTTCGGCACGGCGCGGAAGCCGGCGGCGCGGTATTCGTTCTCACCCCAGTTCTCGAACTTCGACGGCACCTTGTCCCACCAGGTCGAGTTGCCCGAGCCGCCCTTGACGACTTCCATGTCGTTCAGGCGGAAGGAGAGGAGAACGGCCTTCTTCAGCCACTGGTTCACCTTCCACGCACCATCGGCGCCGCGTTCTGCAACGCGCACCTTGCCACCGTCGAGAAGCTCGAGCGCGGTTTCGACCGCGTCGCGTACTTCGCCTTTGGTCGAGGTGTTGACGCTGTCGCGGTTGTCGAAGGCGGCTTCGAGTGTCTTTTCGAGGGCGGAGAGGTCGGTGGCGCTCATGAGAATTCCTTAAACTTCGATCTTTATCGTTGGAGGCTAAGGCCTCCGGGAATTGTGATTGGCGGGATGCGATCTGCTCTATCGCATGCAAGGCTAAAATGGAATGATTTTTCGGGACCGGTTAGCTCCCGATCACTGCTACAAAACGACATACCGGCTGCACTGCCGGCAGGACTGAAAGGCATTGGAATGGCAAAGGCGAAAAACGGCAGACTGCGGCGCAAGGACGGCGTCTGGGATCCGTTGAAATCAAGCGAGACCGACAAGCAGCGCGCCGAAGCCGTGCCGAAAACGCCGCAGACCCTGTCGCCGGCCTATCGCCTTGCCTATGCCGACGAGGACTTCCTGTGCCGCGAGGAGTTGCGGCCGATCCGCCTGCAGCTGGAGCTGATGAAGCCGGAGATGCTGCTCACCGAGCGCGGCATCAAGTCGACAGTTGTGATGTTCGGCGGCGCCCGCATTCCCGCACCCGGCCAGAGCGCCTGGGCGGCCCGCAACGAAACCCAGCGCGCCAATCTTGAGGCGGCATCCGTCTATTACGACGAAGCGCGCAAGTTCGCCCGCCTGTGCTCGAAATACGCAGCCGGCTTCGATTTCCACGAATATGTCGTCGTCACCGGCGGCGGCCCGGGCGTCATGGAGGCGGGCAACCGCGGTGCGGCCGACGAAGGCGCCCCCTCGATCGGCCTCAACATCGTGCTGCCGCACGAGCAGGCGCCGAATGTCTACGTGACGCCGGAGCTCAGCTTTAATTTCCACTACTTCGCCATCCGCAAGATGCATTTCATGGTGCGCGCCAAGGCGATCGCGGTCTTCCCCGGCGGCTTCGGCACGCTGGACGAGTTCTTCGAATGCCTGACGCTGATCCAGACCGGCCGCATGGAAAAGATGCCGCTCATTCTCTTCGGCGAAAAATTCTGGAAGAGCATCATCAATTTCGAAGCACTCGCCGAATTCGGCACCATCGCGCCCGATGACGTCGATCTGATCAGCTTCGTCGACACCGCCGACGCGGCCTGGAAGATCATCCAGGAATTCTACGAACACCCGGAGTAGGGACGCTCAGGGGGCGTCGCCGGCCTTCTTCGGCCGGCCGCCCTTGGCGCCGTTCGCCCGGCTGGCGGCCGCCTTTACGGGCGAGCGGGATTGCCCGCCACGGCGTTGCGCTTCAATGAAACTCCTGGTGCCGAACACGCCGTTCATCAGACCTGAAATCGTGTAGTCGGCATCAAGGCTCTCCCAGCGAAGGCCGGTCTCTCCAAGCAGTTCGACTTCCGCAAGCTCCGCCACGGTCGCCTCTTCCAATCCCTGCAACGCGCGCGCGGGGAAGATGAACGATGCGCCATTGGTGAAATCGAGGATGATGCGCTCCGAAGCCGCATCGAAGCGAACCGATGCGGGTATCGGCCGATCGGCGCGCTCCGCTTCCCAGCGCTGCTTTGCCTGCGCGAGTTCGGCGTCGGTGATCTTGTTCGTGACCATGTGTAAAAATAACCCAACAACTTGGGTATTTCAATTGCACGAAAAAGCCCGCCGCGATGATCGCGGCGGGCTCGGTTTTCGGTGTTTCTCGCCTTACAGGCCCATTTTTACAGGAATGGACGCTGCGGCATGTCGGCGATCGAGATGACGCCGTCCTTGTTGGTGTCCATCCGCGTGAAGAATTTCTCGAAGGCGGCTTCGGCTTCCTGCTTGGAAATCTGGCCGTTCTCGTCCGTGTCGATCCGCTGCATCAGAAGGAGCTCGCGGATCATGCCTGGGCCGCGCATGCCGTGCCGGCCTGGGCCACGACCGGCTTCGTCCTGCGGCGGTGCGGGCTGGCCTGCGTCGGCATCAGCCGGCGGCGGGGCGGGCGGGGCTTCGTCATCGGCCGCCATGTCGTCGGCAGGCGCCTTCATCTTGGCCATCTGCGCTTCGTGATACTTGCGGATTTCGCCCGGTGTCAGCGAGCCGTCATTGTTGGTGTCGATCGCCGCGAAGATCGTTTCCATGCCCTTCTGGGCTTCGTCCTTGGAGATCTGGCCGTCCTTGTTCGTGTCGAACTGCTGCAGCATGCGCACGAAGACGACTTCCCGCATCACGGGCCCGCGCATTCCGCCGCCCATCATCGCGTGGTGTGGCCTTGGCGGATGCTTGTGCTTGTCGCCGGGCGCGGCAAAACTGCTGCCGGCTGCGGCACCGACAATCAAGACGGAGGAAAGTGCGGCCAGTATCAGCTTGTTCCGAGACATTTGGGTTCCTTTCAGTATGCAATCTCATTGGGGATCACAGACGAAAAGGTAGGGCGGGCAAGCCGGATTACCCAGTTAAACATCGGTAAGCTGGATGAAACTTTCGTAACTTAACCCGTAATCTTACCAAGGAAATCAGTAAGATCGTCGGTGACGAAGTCGATGTGATCGTCCTCGCCGCTGGTCTTTTCCCACCACTCGACAACCGTGTCCTCGAGATTGTTGGGCACGAGCAGAACGGTCTGCATGCCAAGCGCCTTAGGTGCGATCAGGTTGCGCGGGAGATCCTCGAACATCGCAGCCTTCTGCGTCTCGACGCGCTTCAGCTGGGTGAACTTGTCGTAGGTCTGCTGCGCCGGCTTGGGCACGAATTCGGCGGCCACGATGTCGAAGATATCGTCGAAATGGTCGAGAATCCCAAGCGCACCGGCTGCCATCTCCGCATGCTTGACGCTGCCGTTGGTGAAGATGAACTTGCGGCCGGGGAGCGCCTTGATCGCGGCGCCCAGCTCTGGCTGCGCCGTCAGGCTGGAATAATCGATCGCATGCGCCTTCTCGAGGAAGTCGTTGGGATCGACGCCGTGGTGGATCATCAGCCCCTGCAGCGTCGTGCCGTGATCGTAATAATACTGCTTCTGCAGCTTGCGCGCCTCTTCCCGCTCCATCTGCAGCAGCGTCGAGACATAGGCCGTCATGTTCTTGTCGATCTGCGCGAACAGATTGACGTGATGCGGATAGAGTGTGTTGTCGAGGTCGAAGACCCACTCTGTCACATGCGAGAAGTCGGAATGGGTGGGCGTGCGATCGATCTTGCTCATCCTTGCCTTATGCCACGCGCCGCCTTCGATTGAAATCCGGAATGCGACCATTCACGCCGGCCGATTGATCGTCTGACGTGATCGCACTAGTTTTCCGGCACAACAAACGAGGAGGTGATGATGAATCAGGCTGAGAAGGCAAAGACGTTCGGCGCGCTGCACCAGAAGGGCAATCCTGTCGTTCTCTACAATGTATGGGACGCCGGAACGGCAAAGGCAGTGACCGAGGCCGGCGCCAAGGCTTTGGCGACGGGCAGCTGGTCGGTTGCTGCCGCGCAAGGTTATGGCGACGGTGAGAAAATCCCGATGGAGGCGCTGGTATCAACGACCCGCCAGATCACCGCGGTCAACGATCTGCCGCTCTCCGTCGATTTCGAGGGCGCCTATTCCACTGATCCCTCGGGCGCTGCCGCCAATGTCGAGCAGCTGATCGATGCCGGCGCGATCGGCATCAATTTCGAGGATCAGGTGGTTGGGGGCGACGGGCTGCACCCGGTGGAGAAACAGGCCGCCCGCATCCGCGCCATCCGCGAGATGGCGGATCGTCGCGGCATCGCGTTCTTCATCAATGCGCGGACCGACCTCTTCCTGCGCGAGGGTGATCTTGCCAAGCATGCCGGTCTGGTCGAGGAAGCGCTGGAGCGCGGCAAGGCCTATGCCGCCGCCGGTGCAGATGGCTTCTTCGTGCCGTGGCTGATCGATGAAGTCTTGATCGAGAAGGTCTGCGCCGCATCGCCGCTGCCTGTGAACATCATGATGCGGCCGGGCGCGCCTGATGTGAAGGCGCTGGCGAAGCTTGGTGTCAGCCGTGTCAGCTACGGGCCGGGGCCTTATCGGGCGATGATGGAGAAGCTGAAAGAAGCCGCCGCGGCGGTTTACGGAGCGCTGTGAGGTAGAGGGGGAGGGGCTTGCTGGGCGGACCCTCTCCGGGAAGCCGAAGCCTTTCAAACGATGCTGATGGCATGAAGTGGCACGAAGGGCGCAACAACTTAGCCCCTCCCCCTTGTGGGGAGGGGTTGGGGAGGGGACTTCATCCCGTCCGAGAAGGAAAACGACCGCCCTTACGGAACGATCAGCGTACCCGCGCCACGCTCGGTGAAGATCTCGAGCAGCACGGAATGGGCGGTCTTGCCGTTCAGGATGACAACGCCCTGCACGCCGGCCTTGATCGCGTCGATGCAGGTCTCGACCTTCGGGATCATGCCGCCGGAGATCGTGCCGTCGGCGATCAGCTGGTGGGCCTGCGAGACCGACAGTTCCTTGATCAGGTTGCCCTGCTTGTCGAGAACGCCGGGAACGTCGGTGAGGAACAAGAGGCGCGTCGCGTTGAGCGCGCCGGCAATGGCGCCTGCGAATGTGTCGGCATTGATGTTGTAGGTCGCGCCGTCGCGGCCCGGAGCAACCGGGGCGATGACGGGGATCATTTCCGAGCGGGCCAGAAGGTCGATCAGCGTGCGGTCGACTTCAACCACTTCGCCGACGAAGCCGAGGTCGAGAACGCGCTCGATGTTGCTGTCCGGGTCCTTGATCTTTTTCTGCGCCTTTTCGGCGAAGACCATGTTGCCGTCCTTGCCGCAAAGGCCGATCGCCCATTCGCCCGTCTGGTTGATCAGCGCGACGATTTCCTTGTTGATCGAACCGGCGAGAACCATTTCGACGATCTCGACCGTCTTGGCGTCGGTGACGCGCAGGCCGCCTTCGAATTTCGATTCGATGCCCATCTTCGTCAGCATCGCGCCGATCTGCGGTCCGCCGCCATGCACGACGATCGGATTGACGCCCGACTGCTTCAGAAGCGCGATATCGCTGGCAAAGGCCTTGCCGAGCTCGGGATTGCCCATGGCATGGCCGCCGTATTTCACGACGATCGTCTTGTTTTCGTAACGCTGCATGAAGGGCAGCGCCTGTGCCAGCAGCCGTGCCTGGATTTCGCTTTCGGTCTCGGTCATCGGATACCCCGCAGAAAAATGGTTGCGGCCTTTTATCCCAAGTTTTTGACAGATGGAATAATCAATGGCCCGATAGTTCGCGCAATTTGCCCACACCCCGCCGTCTTGCCAAGCGTGACCGAACACCCATAGTTAGGGAAGGACATTGGGGAAGAGACACGGCATGACGAGCGAGGAAATCGCCGAACTGATCGGTCGGGTTGCAATGCGCGACCGAAAGGCTTTCGTGGCTCTGTACCGTGAAACAAGCCCGAAACTTTTTGCCATCTGCCTGCGTATCTTGAAGGACAAGACGGAGGGGGAGGAAGCATTGCAAGAGGTCTATATCAAGGTCTGGCAGCGCGCTTCCGCATTCGCGATCTCCTCGGGAACGCCCTCGTCCTGGCTTGCGGCGATCGCGCGCAACCAGGCGATCGATACGCTCAGAAGCCGCAAGCCGGTAGCCGACGAATTGGACAGTGCCTATGGTCTCGCAGACAGCCAACTTGATCCGGAAGCGACAACTGTGATCCGCGATGAAGGAAGGCGGATTGACACCTGCATGGAACAGTTGGAAGCTGATCGTGCGGTGGCGGTCAGACGGGCTTATGTCGAAGGGCTGAGCTATCAGGAACTGGCCGGTGAGTTCGGCGTGCCCCTGAACACGATGCGCACATGGCTGCGGCGCAGCCTATTGAAGCTGAGAGAGTGCCTGGAACGATGACGTCGTCCGATCAAAGCAAGGGAGGTCGCTCCCGCGATGAGGTACTCGCCGGTGAGTATGTTCTCGGTGTTCTCTCTTTCCAGGATCGTCGTGTCGTCGAGGACCGCATGCGCGTCGACCGGCAGTTCGCCGCGATCGTCAGCCGCTGGGAGGCAAACCTCTCCACCTTCAACGACGATTATGACGCCGTCACCCCCGGCCAGGAAACCTTCAAGCAGGTCGAAGCCCGCCTGTTCGGTACCCCGCAGCAGGCAGCCGTGCCGGGCAGGGGTGTGTGGAACTCGCTTTTCTTCTGGCGCTGTCTCGCCGCCGTCTCGCTCGTCATCACGTCGGCTGCCCTGTCGCTGACGGTCGCGACGGTATCGCCGCTGAAGCCGACCGTCCCGCCGCTGGTCGCGCAATTGTCGGGACCGGCGAGCCAGGTCAATCTGCTGGCCTCTTATGAGGCCCAGACCGGCCGGATGCGGATCATTCCGGTGGCCGCGGGCAAGCCGGAGGAGAAGTCGCTCGAGCTGTGGCTGTTGCCCGAAGGCGGTACGCCGAAGTCGCTCGGCATCTTCGCGGCGGGAGAGGGCGGCGATGGCGAACTGGTCATCCCCGTGGACATGCGCTCCGCCATCGGCGAGGGCACGAGCTTCGCGGTCAGCCTCGAACCCTTCGGCGGCTCGCCGACGGGCGCGCCAACCGGCCCCGTCGTTGCAAGCGGCGCTGCGCATCGGCCGTAAGATCGGCTGAAACTTTTTCTGGCAACCTTCCGTAGATCCTCATGTCCCAGCGACGCTGATGCATTCAGCCGGCGACCCGCGAGCGGACGGATGAGGAGAACAGTCATGATCAAGTCCGCACTGCGCACGGCAGCCCTTGCAGTCGCCGTATCCGCAATCGCCTTTGCCGCGCAGGCCAAGAACCCGATGGTCGGTGGCGCCGCCATGTATCCGACCAAGAACATCGTCCAGAACGCCATGAAGTCGAAGGATCACACGACGCTGGTCGCCGCCGTCAAGGCAGCCGGCCTGGTCTCGACGCTCGAGGGCAAGGGTCCGTTCACGGTCTTCGCGCCGACCAACGAAGCCTTCGCGGCACTCCCCGCCGGCACCGTCGACACGCTGCTGAAGCCTGAGAACAAGGCCAAGCTCACCAAGATCCTGACCTGCCATGTCGTGGCCGCTGACGCCATGGCCAAGACCGTCGCCAAGATGATCAAGGACGATGGCGGTGAGCATGACATCAAGACGGTCGGCGGCTGCGTGCTGAAGGCCAAGGAAGACATGGGCAAGATCACGCTGACCGACGAAAGCGGCGGCGTTGCCCATGTCACGATCGCCGACGTCAAGCAGTCGAACGGCGTCATTCACGTCATCGACAAGGTCTTGCTGCCGAAGATGTAATCTTGAGTTCAGGCAGCAAACGGGGGCGCCCTGTCAACACCACTGGGGCGCCTCCACCTCACTTCCAGTGATCGGCGCCCACGGTGAGCGCGATTGCCTCGCGCAGATCGTCCAGTCCCTCGCTCTTTTCGGACGAGGTGGCGATGATCCCGGGATAGGCGGCGGGGCGCTTCTTGATCTTCTCGGCCGTCTCGGCAAGCAGCTTCACCACCGCCGGCGGCTTGATCTTGTCGGTCTTGGTCAGCACTACCTGATAGGAGACGGCGGCCTTGTCGAGCAGATCCAGAACCTCGTCATCGTTCTTCTTGATGCCGTGGCGGCTGTCGATCAGCACATAGACGCGCTTCAGCGTCGCGCGGCCGCGCAGATAATCGAATACCAGCTTGGTCCAGGCGTCGACATGTTCCTTCGGCGCCTTGGCATAGCCGTAACCGGGCATGTCGACCAGCGCCATCGGCGGCAGATCGCCGGCCTCGCCGGAATAGCCGTCGGGCACGAAATAGTTCAGTTCCTGCGTCCGCCCCGGCGTGTTCGAGGTGCGCGCCAGGCCATGCTGGCCGACGAGCGCGTTGATCAGCGACGACTTTCCGACATTCGAGCGGCCGGCGAAGGCCACCTCGGCCGGGCCTTCCGGCGGCAGGAACTTCAGGGAGGGCACGCCGCGGATGAAGATCCAGGGGCGGCCGAAGAGCGGCTTGTCTTTATTGTCGGTCATTCGGCCTTTTCCAGCGCGTCCAATTCCAGTGAACCTATGGCATTCAGGTTTCGGGCGATTTTGTCAACCGGCAGGCCGGATTGTCCTAAGAAGCATCCCTGTGCCACAAAAGAAAAAGCCCCGGCGAACCGGGGCTTTTTGCTATTTCTCTGTCGGCGCCGGCTTTCGCTTGAACAGCCCCTTCAGATTGTCGAAGAGCTCGATCTTCACGCCGTGGCGGCGCATGATGACGCCCTGCTGGATGACTGACAGCGTGTTGTTCCAGGCCCAGTAGATGACCAGACCGGCCGGGAAGCTTGCCAGCATGAAGGTGAAGACCAGCGGCATCCAGTTGAAGATCATCGCCTGCGTCGGATCCGGCGGGGTCGGGTTCATGCGCATCTGCAGGAACATCGTGACGCCCATGATCAGCGGCCAGACGCCGAGATGCAGGAAGGTCGGAGCGGCGAAGGGCAGCAGGCCGAACAGGTTGATGAACGAGGTCGGATCGGGCGCCGAAAGGTCCTGGATCCAGCCGAAGAACGGAGCGTGGCGCATCTCGATGGTGATGTAGATCACCTTGTAGAGCGAGAAGAAGATCGGGATCTGCAGCGCGATCGGCCAGCAACCGGCGATCGGGTTGATCTTCTCTTCCTTGTAGAGCGCCATGGTTGCCTGCTGCAGGCCCATGCGGTCGTCGCCGAACTTCGCCTTCAGCTCTTCCATCTTCGGCTGCACGCGCTTCATGTTCGCCATCGAAGCGTACTGCTTGCTGGCGAGCGGGAAGAACAGCGCCTTGACGACGATCGTGGTCATCAGGATCGCGACGCCGAAGTTGCCGAAGTAACGGAAGAAGAAGTCCATCAGTTTGAACATCGGCTTCGTCAGGAAGTAGAACCAGCCCCAGTCGATCAGGCGGTCGAACCGCGGGATCTGGTAGGTAGCCTCGTAGCCGTCGATGACGGGAACTTCCTTGGCGCCGGCGAACACGAGGTTCTTCAGTTCGAGCGACTGACCGGGTGCGACGGTGACGGCGTTCTGCTTGTAGTCGGCCTGGAAGCGCGGCTGGCCATCCGTGAAGTGGCTGAAGCGGGCGTCGTAAGGCGTCGCCTGCGGCGGAATGATCGTCGCGGCCCAATACTTGTCGGTGATGCCGAGCCAGCCGCCGGTTGCCGTTGCCGGCGTCACGGCTTCCTTCTCGACGGAAGCATACTTGCTCTCGATCAGGCCATCTTCGCCGATCACGCCGATGAAGCCTTCGTGCAGCACGTAGGTCGAGGCGACAGCGGGCTTGTTGTAGCGCGTCACACGGCCGTAGGAGGAGAGTGCGGCGGGCGCCTGGCCGGCATTGGTGATCTTGTCGGTGATCGTGAACATGTAGCGTTCGTCGACCGAGATCGTGCGGGCGAATGTGATGCCCTTGTCATTGGTGTAGGTCAGCGTAACCGGGGTCTTCTCGGTCAGCTTCGCGCCTTCGGGAGCCGTCCACAGCGTCGAGGGGCCTGGGACGTTGCCGGTCGCGGCGTCGCCGATATAGCCGAGTTCGGCGAAGTAGCCGTCCTTGGTTTCCGACGGGCTGAACAGCGTGATGATCGGGCTCGAGTCATCCACGGTCTCGTGGTAGCCCTTGAGCTTCAGGTCGTCGAGGCGGCCGCCGGCAAGGTTGATCGAGCCGGAAAGCGCTGCCGTGTCGATGATGACGCGCGGGTTCTTGGCAAGAGCATCGGCCAGCGACGTGGTCGCCGGCGCCTGGCCGGTCGGAGCAGCGCCATTCGTCTGCGCGCCACCGGCTGCCCCATTGGCGGCCGGTGTCTGCGTCTGCTGGGTCGTCTGCTGTGCCTTCTGGGCAAGCTCGGCCTTACGCTGCGCTTCGATGCGCGGATTCATGTAAAGGAATTGCCACCCGAGAACGATCAGCACGGAGAGAGCGATCGCAATGAAGTAGTTGCGGTTGTTTTGCATCATACGTTCCTGGGGCGGCCGTCTCCGGACCGCTTGTGTTTCGGCTTCGTCTCGACGCGAGCCGTAAGCTCAGCGGCTAATTGATGGAAGGATGCTTGGAGCACGTCCCTTCGCGCGACAACCACATAGTCGTGTCCGGGCTTCATTGCAAACCCTGCATGCAGCCGTACCGCCTCTTTCAGGCGCCGACGCATGCGGTTTCTTTCAACCGCGTTGCCATGCTTCTTGGTGACGGTGAAGCCGACGCGGGCTTCGGTATCGGGTTCCTTCCTGTCGAGCACCTCGAGAAGGAAGAATCCACCCCTGCGTTTTTCGCCATTGCGAACAGCAAGAAACTGCGGGCGGCTTTTCAGCCGCCCGGCAGTTATTTTGGGATCTTTGGTCGTCGGATCGCCCGTCATCTGATCGGGCACTTCCGGCCTTAGGCCGAAAGACGCTTGCGGCCGCGGCCGCGACGAGCAACGATGACCTTACGGCCGCCCTTGGTAGCCATACGTGCACGGAAACCGTGACGACGCTTGCGAACAAGCTTGGAAGGTTGGTAAGTACGCTTCATTTATTTTAATCACCGCGGAGTGCGGCCCTTCTTGAATTTGCATAATGCAAGGAGCGTTGTTTTTCGAACGGCGGGAGGCTCAAAAAGCCTTATATGACCGGACGTGCGGCGGCTTATACGGACGAAGGTCGCGAAAGTCAATTATTGCAGGGAGAATCCGCTCTGCTCGCCTTTTGAGTGTGAAAATTAGCAGATGCTGTTAATGATTGCGGCATCGGGCCCACATCGCGGCCGCTATCATTTTATTCCGTTTCCGCAGCTCAAACGTGCGCCTATCAAGCCTCTGTGCGTTTTTCGCGCAAAAAATCGCGTCGGCAACCATCGTTCATGGATGATTTTTTATAGTAGCCGGCGAAAACATCGGAAATTCAACATTAATTGTTTTAGCGCAATTTGATCTAACGGCCGGGCATCCAGTTTTCGGCCTCATGTCTTATTGGGGGGATCCTTTGAAAATCCGAGGCAAGATCAACATACTCGTATGCGCCATGTCCTGTGTCGCGCTGGTAATCGGCGCGACCGCACTTTGGGCCGTGCAGCGCTACAACAATAATCTCTCCGCCTATGAGGATGCCGCCAGCCGCGCCTATTCCGGCGAGCGCCTGAACCGCTATGTGACCGCAACCGTTATGGAAGCGCGCGGCATCTATGGCGCTGCCTCGACAAAGGACGCCGCAAGCTTCGCCAAGGGTTTGCTCGCAGCACTCGACCAGATCGATGCCACCATCACATCCTGGACGCCGCTGGTTCCCGACAACCAGATGGATGCGTTCAATAAGCTCAAGGCCCGCTCGGCTGAGTTCCGCACCTTCCGCGCCGAAACCGCGCGCCTCGGCACCGAGGTCAGCCCGCAGGCGGCTAACGAGCAGGGCAACAACGACGCCAACCGCGCCAACCGCAAGGCCTTCCAGGCGGAGATCGACGCGATCGTCGCCACCGACAAGGCCACGCTCGACGCCGTCAACCAGGAAGTCGAAAGCTTCCGCACCTCCGTCCTCTGGCTCGTTCTCGGCATCACCGGCTTCGGCATCGCGGCCGGCATCGGCATGGGCCTTTATGTCGGCACCATCCATCTCTCGCGCCCGATCAAGAAGGTCACCGAGGCGATCAAGAACGTCGCCGACGGAAACTTCGACATCGATGTGCCTTTCCCCGGCCGCAACGACGAGATCGGCGAAATGGCTGCTGCCGTCGCGGTGTTCAAGGAGAATGGCCTCGCGGTTCGCCGCATGAACGCCCAGGAAGCCGCGATGCGCGCCAAGAGCGACGACCTGCAGTCGAGCATGTCCGTCGTCGTGGCCGCGGCCGCCGCCGGCGATTTCTCGCGCCGGATCGACAAGGATTACCAGGACGACAACCTCAACCAGTTCGCCAGCAACATCAATCAGCTGCTCTCGGGCGTCGATGGCGGCGTCGGCGAAACCCGCCGCGTTATCGCGAGCCTGTCTGAGGGCGATCTGACGCAGACCATGCGTGGCAATTTCCAGGGCGCCTTCGCCGAGCTGCAGAAGAACGTCAACAGCACCTTCGCCACGCTGCAATCGACCATGCGCGAAGTGCGCGAGACCGCCGAGGGCTTCCACGGCAACACCAACGAGCTGCGCGCCGCCAGCGACGACCTCTCCAAGCGCACCGAACAGCAGGCTGCTGCTCTCGAGGAGACCTCGGCCGCGCTGGACCAGATCACCGCCGTCGTCAACAACTCGACCGATCGCGCCCAGGAAGCCAGCGTCATGGTCTCCGAGGCCAAGGACGATGCCGGCAAGTCGGGCGTCGTCGTTCGCAACGCCGTCGATGCCATGGGCCGCATCGAGCAGGCCTCGCGCGAAATCAGCCAGATCATCAACGTCATCGACGAAATCGCCTTCCAGACCAACCTCTTGGCGCTCAACGCCGGTGTCGAGGCAGCGCGTGCCGGCGAAGCGGGCAAGGGCTTTGCCGTCGTCGCCCAGGAAGTTCGCGAACTCGCGCAGCGCTCGGCAACGGCCGCCAAGGACATCAAGGGCCTGATCACCAAGTCCGGCGGCGAAGTGCAGATCGGCGTCAAGCTGGTGCAGGAAACCGGCGAAGCGCTCTCGCAGATCGAGCGCCGCGTCAACGCCATCAACGACCACATCCACTCGATCGCCACGGCCGCCAAGGAACAGTCGACCGGTCTCAAGGAGGTCAACACCGCCGTCAACCAGATGGACCAGGTGACGCAGCAGAACGCCGCAATGGTCGAGGAAACCTCGGCGGCGACCCACAAGCTGTCGTCGGAAGCAGACAGCCTCGTGCGCCTGATCTCGCGCTTCAAGGTGTCGAACGCGCAGCATGCGGCACCCGTGGCCGTCGCCCGCTACGAGGAGCACCGCCCGGTTGCCTCGCCCGCCCGCCGCGCGATCGGCAGCGTTGCCCGCGCCTTCAACGGCAACGCCGCGGTCGACCAGAGCTGGGAAGAGTTCTGATTTCTCGGCCTGAAAACTGAACAAGAGCGCCGCCTTCGGGCGGCGTTCGCGTTTCGGCAATATGTCGCACCGCTCGCAAAGATTTGAAAGCGACGCGGTTTCGTCTAATATAGAGATTGAATCCGTGGCGCGTGGCGCCGATTGGACGAGAAGCGATGCCCGCCCCTGATCAAGGCCAAACTGTTCCCGAAGCACTCACGACGGCGACCGACGCCGCCCGGCCCGCTGGCATGTTCGGCGGCATCTCCGGCAAGCTCCTGTGGCTGACCGTTGTCTGCATCATGCTCGCAGAAGTGCTGATTTTCTTTCCCTCGGTGGCCTCCATGCGCCTTCGCTGGCTGGACGAGCGACTGAACGCCGCCGCCGCTGCCGCCATCGCCATCGATGGCCTGCAGCCGGTGGAACTGCCGCGCGACCTGCAGCGGCAGACATTGGAAGCGACGGGCACCAAGGCGATAGTGCTGCGCAAGGACGGCACCTCGCGCCTGCTCGCCACCTGGGACATGCCGGCATCAGTCGATGCGCAATATGATCTGACCAGCGTGCCGGCCGTTACCGCCATGCGCGACGCGCTCGACACGCTTGTCTTCGGTGGCGACCGGATGATTCGCGTCTACGGGCCGGTGCAGGACACCAATATCGGTGTCGAGGTGCTGATGAAGGACAAGCATCTGCGCAACGCGATGCTGCTCTATTCCCGCAACGTCTTCCTGCTGTCGATCCTGATCTCGCTCTTTACCGCCACACTCGTCTTCTTCGCGATCAACCGCATTCTGATCCGGCCGATCCGCAGATTGACGGGCAGCATGCAGCAGTTTTCCGCCGATCCCGAAAACCCGCAGCATGTCTTCGTCGGCGATGGCGGGCGCGACGAGCTGGCGATCGCCGGCCGCCACCTGACCGCCATGCAGCTGCAGCTTCAAAAGACGCTAAAACAGCAGAGCAACCTCGCGGCCCTCGGCCTGGCCGTCTCCAAGATCAATCACGACATGCGCAACATCCTCGCCTCCGCGCAGCTGATGTCCGACCGTCTGGTTGATGTCGACGACCCGATGGTGAAGCGCTTCGCCCCGAAACTGCTGCGCACCATCGACCGCGCCGTCGGCTACACGACCGAAGTTCTCTCCTACGGCCAGGCCAGCGAATCGGCCCCGCGCCGCCGCCTTGTAAGGGTGACGACGCTGGTCGAGGATGTCAGGGACATGCTGGCGATCGATCCGCAGAGCGATGTGGAGTTCGTCGAGCAGATCAACGCCGATCTCGAAGTGGATGCCGATAACGAACAGCTGTTCCGCGTCATCCACAATCTCTGCCGCAACGCCCTGCAGGCGCTGACCTCAAACAACGCGGGCGCAAGCCCACGGCGCATCACCGTCTCCGCCCACCGCATCGGCAGCGTCGTCAGCATCACCGTCGACGACACCGGCCCCGGCATGCCGCAGAAGGCCCGCCAGAACCTCTTCACCGCGTTTCGCGGCTCCGCCCGATCCGGTGGCACGGGCCTTGGTCTCGCCATCGCCCGCGAACTGGTGCTCGCCCACGGCGGCACCATCGCGCTTGTGGAAAAACCA
Source organism: Rhizobium sp. 16-449-1b (assembly GCF_017741935.1). Classification (GTDB taxonomy): domain Bacteria; phylum Pseudomonadota; class Alphaproteobacteria; order Rhizobiales; family Rhizobiaceae; genus Rhizobium. Next base: position 376,911 of record NZ_JAGHMH010000002.1, read on the forward strand.
TCGATCGGCACCCAGTTCCGCATCGAAATCCCCGATCGCCCTGTGTCGCTGGACGATTACCGCGGCCGCAGCCTCTTGGAAAAGTGATGCAATCCCGCGATCCCCAGGCCTTGAGAAGAAAGACGTCACTTTTTTTACAAACCCTATTGCATTCATCCAGATGACCCTTTAGAGAACCGCTCACGCCAGCGGGACACACCGCTGCAGACGCACCCGTAGCTCAGCTGGATAGAGCACCAGACTACGAATCTGGGGGTCAGGAGTTCGAATCTCTTCGGGTGCGCCATCACTTTCCTCACGAAAATTTAGCCTGAGACCTCAAGCAAGGTCGAATTCTGCTCGTCTAAATTTTTAAAGCCGATCTCCGCGATTCCCATCCTCTGCGAGTCGTGAGACACTGCCCCGGTACGAAATCCATACGATCACCAGAGCGTCGCACAGGCCGGCATTTCCTCACGGAATGCAGGGCAGGTGTGTCCGCGCATTCGTTGCGAGGTCAGGCCGATGGACACAAATTTCTATGCGCAGCTAGCCGCTGACGTTTTGACGAACCGCTCTCGTCATGTGGGGACATCTCTGCGAGATCGATTCGAGCGGGACCGGTGTGCGTCGGATGCGGCCTGCTATGCGCTTGCGGCCGCCGGTCTGATCGATTTCGAGGAACTCACCACCCGCATGTTCGCGCAGGAGCGCGTGTTGCTTGATCGGCACGGGTTCCAACCTTGATGGCCCGCCGCAAGAAGAAGCGGGAAGCCCCTTTCACCCTGGAGATCGCCATGCTGCATTTGTCGGGCCTGGATTGGATCGAGACCTTCGAATATGTCTCGCGACGGCACGGGATCGGCATGACCAGCAGCGATATCAAGGTCTTTGCCGTGGCCGCCGAATATAGCTACGAGCTCGAGCTTATAGAGGCCGTGCGCAAAGGATGGATCTATGTCTGATGGGCGTGCCGAGTGCGCCTAACTATTCGCCCTACCGTCGCCGACCAACCGACGAAATCAGATACCCCACGGCAAACGTCATCACCGCCACCGCAATCCCCGTGCTGATGACGCCGGCGGGCGTGATCCTGGCGCTGCCTTGCAGCGTGATGTGCTTTCCGACGCGTAGGTCGAAGACCGATTTCATCTCCTCCGGGTGAGTGGGGATATCGTGTGCGTGTTCGTCCTGAAGAGCTGACACTTCCAAATCCTCCATCTTGATGTTGGCGCCTGCGCAATGCGGGCGTGGCGCTAGCTTGGCACAATGTTGCCAGACGATTGTCTCGGCAAGATGCCTTTGGGGCAGGACATGCCGTGGCCGTGGGCCGGAGAGATTGAATGCTGAGCAATATGGTTCGTGGAATGGTGTTTCTGGCGTCGGTGGCGGCCTTGGCCGGTTGCGTCGATCACGCCAACGGCCCGATGCTGACGCCTGTCAACACGCTCGACCCGCCGCTCAATCCGCCCGGCATCGCCCACAACATCTGCGTCGCCGACGGCAACGTCATGTATAATGAGGCGCGCAAGCAATACGAGGCGCGGGCGCAGATGTCGCGCTATGCGATCGACCCCGCCAACGAGGAAGCGCAGGCGAGGGCGGCCGCGCGCCGCCAATATGTCACCTGCATCTCCAGCCAGGGCTACCGCGCCGTCTACGACCAGTAGGAGCGGCCCGATATCACGCAGCGAGCATAAGCGAGGTCACGCTTAAAGCGTGACCGGAATCACGCCGTAGGCGTAATCGGGATCACGCGCAGTCGCCTGTAATCACGACTGTTGGAGCGCGCGTGCAAGCGCGGAACTTTGCAAGCTGAGACGGCATTTTCTTCATGTGAATCCTGAAGGAGGGTTTATCATGAAAATCTCCCGTTACATCCCGTCCGTCCTGTCGCTTGGCGTCATCGCGGCGCTCTCGGCCGCGGTGCCCGTTCAGGCAGCACCTGCCGAACAGTCCATGCCGCAGGCTCAAGTAGTCCAGGTGGCGCAGACGCAGCCGGGCTATTGGCACGGCTATCATGGCTCGCGCACCGAGCGGCCCGGCACCCGCCGCCACGACGGCTACTGGTATCCCGATGCCGCCTTCGGCGTCGACCGCCAGACCACCGGCTCGATCACCGAACGCCCGATGCAGCCCCCAATGCAGCAAATGCACAGGCAGGCCTATTGCCAGGGCACCTTCGGCGGCACCAATGGCGACGGCTCCATGCCGTGCGGCAACGAGTGGTAAGTCGGTCTCGAAGGCGACGGCAAAGGCCGCCGCCTTCGGCCCATGTGGCTGGAATTGCTCATATCTTGGCAGGTTTGATGAAATGATGTGCATGAATCGAATGCGAATGACGATCTAAGGGGTCGTGTTATGCGTTCGGCGCATTGCTGCGTTGCGGTATTCTCCCTATTCCTGATCGAAACGATGGGCTATCTATCCCCTCGAAGGCAGCGCACTCCTCCTCCCAGCGCTCCTTCATCGGACTGACAACACTCCTCCTCCCAGTTGTCAGTCAGGATCAAGAGCCCGGTGCACCTCCTCCCGCACCGGGCTCTTTTCCATTCTGGACCTCCCCATCTCCTTTGCATCCTTCACCCGCATTTTTCGTTGTGCGATTGCATCGTCATGTCCAGCGTAATGTGATGTCGCGGCCGTCGGCACAGCCGAAAATTCAGATGGAAGTCGCCCCTGTTCTGATATATCACAGTGCGGCCGGTGGTGTGCTCCGCCGCGCGAATGGGCGGTGAGGGATGAACGAGAAGAAACAGACGGTCGCGGTTGTCGGCGCAGGTGTCATCGGTGCGGCGATCGCGCTCGAATTGCAGCGTCGCGGCCTGCAGGTCACGCTGATCGACAAGGGCGAGCCCGGGCGCGGCACCTCTTATGGCAACATGGCCAGCATCGCGCTCGATTTCGCCGCCGGCTCCGGCCCCAATACCTGGCGCAAGATCCCCCGCTGGCTGCTCGATCCCGAAGGTCCCGTCTGGCTGCGCCCCGCCTATGCGTTGAAGATGGCGCCATGGTTCCTGCGCTTCATCGCCGCCGGAAGGCCCTCCCGGCTGCGTGACATCGAGGATGCGGGCATGAGCCTGTCGAACCCCGCTCTCGCCGATTTCCGCGCCATGCTCGACACGATCGCGGCGCCCGAGCTGATGACCGACGAAGGCTGCCTGGCGATCTACGAGACCGAGGCGGAATTCACGGGCGACCGCGGCCACATCGATTTCATGCGCCGCTATGGCTTCGATTTCGACGTGCTCGAGGGTGCTGCCATCCGCGACCTGGAGCCCTCGCTCTCGCCATCGATCGCCAAGGCGGTCCTGCTGCCCGACAACAAGACCATCCGCGATCCCTATCGCCTGGTGGTCAAGCTGGCGGACGCCGCCCGCGAACGCGGCGCCACCTTCCTCTCCGGCGCGGTTCGCACGGTTGAAAAGAATGCCGACGGCACCTCCGTCGTGCTGCTCGAAAGCGGCGAGCGTATCGCAGCCGATTTCGTCGTGCTGGCGGCCGGCGTCCACACGCGCTTTCTGGCGGAAAAGCTCGGTGAGCCGATCCCGCTCGAGACCGAGCGTGGCTATCACACACAGATCATGCAGCCCGGCGTCTCCATGCGTTATTCGGTGATCTGGCCGCATCGCGCCTTCATGATCACGCCGACGGCAGGCGGTATCCGCGTCGGCGGCAATGTCGAGTTGGCGGGGCTGGATGCCGCGCCCGATTTCCGGCGCGCCCGCGTCCTCGTTCGCCATGCCCAGCGCGCCGTGCCGGGCCTTGAGGTCAAGGACGTCAGCGAGTGGATGGGCCACCGCCCGGCGCTGCCCGATACGATCCCGATCATCTCGCCGTCGTCGAAAATGCGCGGCGTTTGGTACGCGACCGGTCACGGCCATCTCGGCCTCACCTATTCGGCAACCACCGCGCAGCTGATCGCGGATATGGTGACGGGGGCAAAACCCGCCGTCGACATGACACCGTTCCGTATTAACCGCTATTGAGACATAACAGAGTGCCGGCGACGACGGGGTCGCCCTGCCGGCAAGGATGATGGGAGACGCCGATGAGATGGAAGCGCACGATCCAGCTTCTGGATGTCCACGCTGAAGGTGAGATCGGAAAGGTCGCGATCGGCGGCGTTCCGAAGATCCCGGGCAGCACGGTTGCCGAGCAGCTGCACTGGCTGAACACCGATCCCAAGGGCCAGGAGCTTCGCCGCTTCCTCTGCCTTGAGCCGCGCGGCGCGCCAATCGGCTCCGTCAATCTGCTGCTGCCGCCCAAGCATCCGGATGCCGATGCCGCCTTCATCATCCTGCAGCCCGATCAGGCGCATGCAAGCTCCGGCTCGAACTCGATCTGCGTCACCACGGCGCTGCTCGAATCGGGCATCGTTGAGATGCACGAGCCGGAGACGGTGGTCACGCTTGAAACGGCGGCCGGCCTCGTCAAGGCGACAGCCACCTGCCGCGATGGTCGCTGCGAAAAGGTGAAGCTCACCATGGTGCCGTCCTTCGTGCACGAGCTCGACGTCTCGCTGGAGACCGAGCAGTGGGGCACCATCAAGCTCGACCTTTGCTACGGCGGCATCTTCTATGCGCTTGTCGATGTCGGCCAGATCGGCCTGACGATCGCCAAGTCCAATGCCGCCGCGCTCGTCAGCGCCGGCATGGTAATCAAGGAAAAGATCAACCGCGATATCGAGGTGGTCCATCCGGAGATCCCGGAAATATCGGGCGTTGCCTATGTCATGTTCCGTGATCGCGAAGCCGATGGTACGGTGCGCACCTGCACCACCATGTGGCCCGGTCGGGCCGATCGCTCGCCATGCGGCACCGGCAACTCCGCCAACCTTGCGACGCTGCATGCCCGCGGCAAGGCAAAGGTCGGCGATGTCTTCAAGTCGCGCTCGATCATCGATTCCGAATTTGAGGTCGGGCTTCTGGCCGAGACCACCGTCGCCGGCCGCCCGGCCGTCATCCCGACGATCACGGGTCGCGGCTTCACCTTCGGCCTGTCGCAGGTGGCGCTCGATCCGTTCGATCCGCACCCCGGCGGCTTCGCGCTGACGGACGTCTGGGGACCGCTCGCCGGCGAAATCTGATCGCCGGCTGATCCCTCAGTAAGGAAACGGGTCGACCTGAGCCTTGCTCTTGTCGCCCGGCTTGCCCGGATGGATCACGCCCTTGCGCAGGATGATGTTGCCGTAAAGGCGTGGCTCGCTGGTCTGGATCAACGCATGCGCCGCCTTCACCCTGTTGTAGAAATCCGGCCCGACCAGCGGCACGACCTGCCGGTGCGGCTCGTAATGCGCGCAGCAGTCGATCATCTCCTCGTGCACGGGGTCGAGCTTGTCGCGCTCGCCCTTCACGGTGGCGCGGAAGATCGCCTCCGGTACGAACTCGTCGATCGGCAATACGCTCAACACGGCGTCGAGCACGGGAATGATGCCGTGCCCATCGAGCCGGATCAGCCGACGCGCATCTTCGAGGCCCGGATAATTGCCGTCGACGATGGCGATCTCGTCGCCATGGCCCATGGCGCGCAGCGTCGAGAGCAGCTCGGGGCTCAGGATCGGGTTAAGTCCCTTCAGCATTCTCCACCTCCTTGAAGAGCACGTTCTGGTCCGTGAGATAGCGGGCGAAGATCGGTAGGCTTGCGCCGCCAATGGCGCGCGCATGCGCCCCCACCGCCCCCTCGATGATATCCGGCATGACGACGCCCTGCAGGTCGAGCCTGTCCGCTTCGTAGATCGTCGCCTGCACGATCCGCTCACGAACCCAGGCAGGAAAGCCGCCATCGATGACGGCGGCGCTGAAATCGATGATCGAGGCGGCCGCGACGATGCCCTGCGCCAGGGCCTTGGCGGTATCCTGGATCCACAATTCCAGCGGCTCGCCGAAATCGATCCAGTCGTCGGCCGAATACCAGAGCGGCTCCGGATCGATCCCGCGTTCGCGCAGCATGTTTTCGAGCACGAAGATCGAGGCGACCTCGAGCAGCTGCAGCGTCTCGCCGTTCTTGCCGCGCACCGGAAGCGGGCCGATGGCGCCGGCCGTGCCGGTGCGGCCGGAAAAGATCGCGGAGTTCAAGACGATGCCGCCGCCGATGAAGGAGCCGATGAAGAAATAGACGAAATCGGGATGTTGCGGACCGATGCCGAAGACGAGTTCCGCGCCACAGGCGCTGGTCGCGTCGTTCTGCAGATAGACGGGGTAGGGGAGGTTCGCCGCCACCTCGGCATGCAGGTCGTAGTCGCGCCAGACGTCCATCGCGCCTTTGGGCGAGCCCACTTCCTCTTCCCAGTTCCACAGCTCAAAAGGTGCCGCGATACCGACGCCGGCGATCCGGCTGCGCTCGTCCTCGCTCAGCCGGCTTTCCAGCTCCTGTATGCCTGACACGATGAAGTCAAGAAACAGGTCGGGCAGGGGATAGGCGTAGGTGACATGCAGTTGCATGCGGATCTTGCCGACGAAATCCATCAGCACCAGATCGGCGCTGCGCCGCCCCATCTTCACGCCGAAGGAGTAGACGGCATCGGGATTGAGCCGCATCGGGACCGAGGGCTGGCCCACGCGTCCACGGATCGGCTCGCCGCGCGAAAGCAGCCCCTCCTTTTCCAGCACGCGCATGATCACCGACACGGTTTGCGCCGAAAGGCCCGTGCGGCGTGCGATATCCGCCTTCGACTGGGCACCATGCAGGCGCACCAGCGAAAGCACCAATCTTTCATTGTAGGCGCGAACCCGAACCTGGTTCGCGCCGCCTGCCGGACTGACGCCAGGCAGCTGGGCCGGCAAGTGAACCGGACCTCTCATCGACGACATTGGCCATTCCTCCCTTGATCGGCCTATGCGTTATTTTCGATGAGCATGCCACAAGGAATTAATAATTCAATTGGATTTATTTATTGACAAGCCAAATTCTTTCGCCCTTAATTAGCACCGTAAACAGCACGAAACGGCTTGGAGGAAGCCATCGGCGGTATTCGAAGGCGGCGTTCGTGCTTTAAAATTCCGGCCAGCCATGGGGCGGTCCGGCTACACTCTGGGAGGAGTAAATGAAGAAATCAGTGCTTTCCGCAGCGCTCGCCGCGCTGGCCCTCGGCGTCGCCTTCTCGGCGCCTGCAAAGGCCGCGGACGTCTCCGCTTGCCTGATCACCAAGACCGACACCAACCCCTTCTTCGTCAAGATGAAGGAAGGCGCGACCGCCAAGGCCAAGGAACTCGGCGTCAACCTGAAGTCCTATGCCGGCAAGATCGATGGTGACTCTGAAAGCCAGGTGGCCGCGATCGAGACCTGCATCGCCGATGGCGCCAAGGGTATCCTGATTGCCGCCTCCGACACCAAGGGCATCGTGCCGAACGTCAAGAAGGCCCGCGACGCCGGCCTGCTCGTCATCGCGCTCGACACCCCGCTGGAGCCGATCGACAGCGCCGACATGACCTTTGCCACCGACAACCTGCTCGCCGGCAAGCTGATCGGCCAGTGGGCCAAGGAAACGCTGGGCGACAAGGCCGCCGACGCCAAGGTTGCCTTCCTCGACCTGACGCCGTCGCAGCCGTCGGTCGACGTTCTGCGCGACCAGGGCTTCATGATGGGCTTCGGCATCGACCCGAAGGACCCGAACAAGATCGGCGACGAGGATGACAAGCGCATCGTCGGCCACGACATCACCAACGGCAACGAAGAAGGCGGCCGTACCGCGATGGAAAACCTTCTCCAGAAGGATCCAACCATCAACGTCGTCCACACTATCAACGAACCGGCTGCCGCCGGCGCTTATGAAGCGCTGAAGGCTGTCGGCCGCGAGAAGGACGTACTGATCGTCTCCGTCGACGGTGGTTGCCCGGGTGTCAAGAACGTAGCCGACGGCGTCATCGGCGCCACCTCGCAGCAGTATCCGCTGCAGATGGCAGCGCTCGGCATCGAGGCGATCAAGAAGTTCGCCGACAGCGGCGAAAAGCCGAAGCCGACCGAAGGCAAGAACTTCTTCGACACCGGCGTGACGCTCGTCACCGACAAGCCGGTCTCCGGCGTCAAGTCGATCGACACGAAGGAAGGCCTGGGCAAGTGCTGGGGCTAATGCCCTGACCGCCTGATAACGAAAGCGGGGATGCGCGAAGCGCGTCCCCGCACCCTGCTCATCTTTGACAGCGCACCGAATTGAGTGCAGCCTACCCACGTCTCGCCTGTATCGGCGGGATGCCCTTCGGGAGTGGGGCCACGCGGAGGATTTCCATGAGCGAGCCGACAACAGCCGCACCGCATCACGATTACGAAAAAGTCCTCAAGGACAGTTCGACCGACGTCGCCTCGTTCGACACGGACGACAAGAGTTTCCTTCAGAAGTTCCGGCATTTCCTGCATTCGAGCCCATCGGCGGTATCGTTGATCGTGCTCGTGCTGTCGCTGGTCATCTTCGGCGCCCTGTTGGGCACCAAGTTCTTCTCCGCCTTCTCGCTGACGCTCATTCTTCAGCAGGTGGCAATCACGGGCATCGTCGGCGCCGCGCAGACGCTGGTCATCATGACGGCCGGCATCGATCTCTCGGTCGGCGCCATCATGGTGCTGTCCTCGGTCGTCATGGGCCAGTTCGTCTTCCGCTACGGCCTTCCGGTTGAGCTCGCCATCCTCTGCGGCTTTGCCGTCGGCGCGCTCTGCGGCTTCATCAATGGCTGGCTCGTCGCCCGCATGAAGCTGCCGCCCTTCATCGTCACGCTCGGCATGTGGCAGATCGTTCTGGCGACGAACTTCCTCTACTCCGCCAACGAGACGATCCGCGCCCAGGAAATCGAAACCACGGCGCCGCTCCTTCAGCTCTTCGGCGACACCTTCCGCATCGGCGGCGCGGTCTTCACCTATGGCGTCATCGCCATGGTACTGCTGGTCGCCTTCCTCTGGTACGTGCTCAACCACACCCCCTGGGGCCGCCATCTCTATGCCGTCGGCGATGATCCTGAGGCGGCCGAACTGTCGGGTGTCAACGTCAAGCGCATGCTGATCTCGGTCTATGTGCTCTCCGGCATCATCTGCGCGCTCGCCGGCTGGGCCCTCATCGGCCGTATCGGATCGGTATCGCCCACCGCCGGCCAGTTCGCCAACATCGAAAGCATCACCGCGGTGGTGATCGGCGGCATCTCGCTCTTCGGCGGTCGCGGCTCCGTGCTCGGCATGATGTTCGGCGCGCTCATCGTCGGCGTCTTCTCGCTCGGTCTGCGCCTGCTCGGCACGGACGTGCAATGGACCTACCTCTTGATCGGCGTCCTCATCATCGTCGCCGTCGCAATCGACCAGTGGATCAGAAAGGCAGCAGGCTGATGGCTACCGAACCCCTTCTCATGGCGCGTGGTCTCGTCAAGCGCTACGGCCGCGTCACCGCCCTCGACCATGCCGACTTCGATCTCTATCCGGGCGAAATCCTGGCCGTGATCGGCGATAACGGCGCCGGCAAGTCCTCGCTCATCAAGGCGATCTCCGGCGCCATCCGCCCCGATGAAGGCGAGATCCGCCTCGAAGGCCAGCCGATCAACTTCCATTCGCCGATGGAAGCCAGAAAGGCTGGCATCGAGACCGTCTACCAGAACCTTGCCCTGTCGCCGGCGCTCTCGATCGCCGACAACATGTTCCTCGGCCGTGAAATCCGCAAACCGGGCTTCATGGGCAAATTCATGCGCAAGCTCGATCATTCGGCGATGGAAAAGATGGCGCGGCAGAAGCTCACCGAACTTGGTCTGATGACCATCCAGAACATCAACCAGGCAGTCGAAACTCTCTCCGGCGGCCAGCGTCAGGGTGTGGCGGTTGCCCGTGCAGCTGCCTTCGGCTCCAAGGTCATCATCCTCGACGAACCGACGGCGGCCCTGGGCGTCAAGGAAAGCCGGCGCGTGCTGGAATTGATCCTCGACGTCCGCTCGCGTGGCATCCCGATCGTGCTCATTTCGCACAACATGCCGCACGTCTTTGAGGTGGCGGATCGCATCCACATCCACCGCCTCGGGCGTCGCTTGACGGTGATCAATCCGAAGGAATACACAATGTCGGATGCCGTCGCCTTCATGACCGGCGCCAAGTCAGTTCCTACGGAGCCTGTTGCCGCATGACGATGACGATCGAGGATATCGCCGGCGAGGTCCTTGCCCGCGCCGGCGACGCGAAGCGCTTTCTGATCGCCATCGCCGGCCCGCCCGGCGCCGGCAAATCCACCATGGCAGACCACATCGCCGACGCCTTGCGCGCCGGCGGCGAGACGGCGGCGGTGCTGCCGATGGATGGCTTCCACATGGACAATGCCATCCTGATCGAGCGCGGCCAGCTTGCCCGCAAGGGCATCCCCGAGACTTTCGACGTGCGCGGCTTCCTCGATATCATCCGCGCCGTTCGCCTGGCCGATCAGGAAGTGCTGGTGCCGGTGTTCGATCGCTCGCGTGAGCTCGCCATCGCCTCCGCGCGTCCCATCGGCCCGGAGCACCGCTTCATCATCGTCGAGGGCAATTACCTGCTTTTCAGCCTCGGCAAGTGGGCGGAGCTCGAAGGCGTGTTCGATTATTCGATCATGCTTGCCCCGCCGATCGAGGTGCTGGAAGAGCGCCTCTGGGCGCGCTGGCGCGGCTACAAGCTGAGCGAGGAGGAATCGGCGCGCAAGGTTTATGAGAACGACCTTCCGAACGGTCGCCTCATTCTCGGCAATCGCCGACGCGCCGACGTCACCCTCGAGATCGCCTGATCGCAATTGCCCGCCTGCGATGGGCAAACCATTTGCCATCCCCCATGCTTGGATGTAATTCCCAAGGCTGAGCCCTAAAGCGCAGCCTTGCCGGAGTTACAGTCATGCAATCGATCACCATCCGCCGCCCCGATGATTGGCATCTTCACCTGCGTGATGGCGCCATGCTGGAAGGCGTGATCGCCGATTCAAGCCGCGACTTCGCCCGCGCCATCATCATGCCGAACCTCGTGCCCCCGGTCGTGACGACAGCGGATGCCGAGGCCTATCGCGGCCGCATCATGGCCGCACTGCCGAAGGGCGACCGCTTCGAGCCGCTGATGACGCTCTATCTGACCGAGCACACCGATCCCGACGATGTCGAGAAGGGCAAGGCCAGCGGCCTGATCACCGCCGTCAAGCTCTACCCCGCCGGCGCCACCACCAATTCGCATGGCGGCGTACGCGACATCGACAAGGCCATGCCGGTGCTCGAGCGCATGGCCAAGATCGGCCTGCCGCTCTGCGTCCATGGCGAAGTCACGACATCGGACGTCGATATCTTCGACCGCGAAGCCGTCTTCATCGAAACCGTGCTCGATCCGTTGCGCAAGCGCCTGCCGGAGCTGAAGGTGACGATGGAACACGTCACGACCAAGGACGGCATCGACTACATCAAGTCGGCCGAGCGCAACCTCGCCGGCTCGATCACCACCCACCACCTGATCATCAACCGCAACGCCATCCTCGTTGGCGGCATTCGCCCACATTATTACTGCCTGCCGGTCGCCAAGCGCGAACACCATCGTGTCGCGCTGCGCCAAGCCGCCACCAGCGGCGACGCCCGCTTCTTCCTCGGCACCGATTCCGCGCCGCATGTCGATCCGCTCAAGGAATGCGGCTGCGGCTGCGCCGGCATCTATACTTCGATCAACACGATGAGCTGCCTTGCGCATGTCTTCGAGCAGGACAACGCCCTCGACAAACTGGAGGCCTTCTCCTCGCTGAACGGCCCGGCCTGGTACGGCCTTCCGATAAACGAAGAAGTAATAACGCTGGTGAAGCACGCCGAACCCGTGTCGTTTCCTGTTAAGATCGAGACCGGCGCCGGTCCCGTCACGGTATTCGACCCCATGTTCCCGCTTCATTGGGATATCGAGCGCTAACGGCGCTCGTAAACCCATAATTTTTTACTGGAAGGAGAATGCATATCCGCGGGGATATGTTATTGCGCTAACATCTAAGCTTTAAATACATGTTTTTTTAACGAAATTGATAACACATTCGCTGTCGGGCGAATTCCATTTTCTGAAAACGAAAGCGCGGCAGAAGCCACGAAGTTCAAAGCATGACGCTTGACTATAATTCATTGCTGACCGCGTTGGCGGTCTCGGCGACATGTCTCGCCATTACTTTATTGGCGAGCTGGATTGCCCGGCGCACCGAAACATTTCTGCTGGCCTGCGGCGTCGGCCTGATCCTGATCGTCAGCGGCATTGTTGCCTATGGGATCTATGTCGATAAGCCGAACGCGATCGTCGGCACTATCTGTTTTGCACTTCTCTTTCCCGGCTTCGCGACGGTATGGGGCGCCGGCTTTCAGTTCCGGACAGGGGCATTGCCGCACGCGCGTATCGCGGCCTTTGGCGCCATCGCGGTGGTGGCGACCTCGGTGCCGATATTGTTGGGCTATGACGGCCTGTCCTTCATCATCGACAATATCGCCATCGCCTCCTTCCTCTTCGCCACGGCCTACCAGTATTGGCGCGCCCGCGCCGAAGCGATCGTCCCGCTGACGGGGATCACCAGCCTCTACTGCCTGACCGCCTTCTCCTTCGTGCTTTGCGCCGCCGTCCTGATCTATCAGGGCAAGCTTGTGCTGGGTGCGGCACCCGACAACTGGTCGGAGGACTTGAGCCTCGCCGTCTGCATCGCCAGCATGACCGGCATCGGCGCGCTGTCTCTGGCCCTGCACCAATGGCGCATGGCCGCCCGCCACCGCATCGACGCCGCAACCGATCCGCTGACCGGCCTGCTCAATCGCCGAGCCCTTTTCGATCGCCACGGCGCCGGCGTCATGGGTCCGACCACGGCGGTACTGGTTTTCGACATCGACCATTTCAAATCGATCAACGACAACTTCGGTCACACAGTCGGCGACCGGGTGCTGAAGGTCTTCGCGGCCGAATTGACCGCGAGCTGCCGGCTGAGCGACACGGTTGCCCGGCTTGGCGGTGAAGAATTCGCGATGGTCCTGCACGAGGTCATGCCCGGCCGCGCCGAAGTCGTGGCCGAGCGCATCCGCAAGGCCTTCGAGGGGCGCGAGCTCGATATCGACGGCGAGATCTGCAAATGCACCGTCAGCGTCGGCGTCGCCTCCGGCCGCACCAAGCCACTGCCGTTCGACGCCATGCTCACCGCCGCCGACAAGGCGCTCTACGCCGCCAAGCGCGCCGGCCGCAACCGCGTCGAGCTTGCGAGCCACCTGCAGGCAGTCCCCACGGACACAGCCCGCACCGCCTCTTGATCGCCGGCGGTTCCCTTCGTATGGTCGGGTTGGCCGATGCAGCCAGCCGCCCCGCGGTGCGAAAGCACGATGGTGAATGCATCCACGCATATCCTTCACATCCCTTGCCGTTTGGCGATTGATGGCGAACGGGTCAGCAGACGCGGGCACTGATCGTCCTGTTTGCCGCCAACGAAGGGAATGCAACATGCGTGATTTTCGCGATGCGAAACTGATGGCCAAGGCGTTGCGGCAGGCACTTGCCGACCGCGATGTCGATCTCTCTCACAGCGAGACGCTGGAGATCGTCGCCCGCCAGTTCGGCTTCGAACAATGGAACATCCTGTCTGCGAAACTGGAACAGACGACGGCATCGCCGCCCGCGGTCGGCATAGAGCCGCCGATCCCGATCTTTCGTATCTTCGACGTCGACAAGGCCAAGGAGTTCTACTGCGGCTTCCTGGGGTTTGAGCTCGATTGGGAGCACCGCTTCGGCGAACATTTCCCGCTCTACTGCCAGGTCTCGCGAAGCGGCATGATCCTGCACCTCAGTGAGCACTCCGGAGACGCCAGCCCCGGCGCCAGGGCCTTCGTGCCGGTGAAAGGCGTTCGTGCCTATCAGGCGGAGCTCACGGCCAAACATTACCGCTATATGAAGCCGGGACTTCAGGAGGCGCCATGGGGATTGGAGATGGAGGTCATCGATCCCTTCAACAATCGCCTGACCTTCTGCGAGCGCAACGACGGATAAGCCGGGAAGGGGCTGCGGCGGTGTGCTGGGCAAGCCTGCCGCCTCAGACAGCCCAAAGGCCGCGCGTCGATAGATAGCCGATCGCGCCGAAGAGGATGGCGACCGCCGAGGCGAGGCCGAGTGTCACGGCATATTCGCGGCGACCGGCGGTAAAGGCGAGCGCCACCTTGGTGACCATGTTGACGAACACGGCGATCAGCGTGACATCGGCCGCCGTCGTGGCGCTGATCGCCGAGCCGACGAGGCGCACGGTCGAGAGCGTGATCGCATCGACATCGACAAGACCCGAGATGGCGGCGACGACATAGAGCGCCGAGGCGCCGACATATTCGGTCGCCATCTTCGAGACGAGGCTGATGAGGCCGAGCAGCAGCGCAAAGGAAATCACGGTTTTAAGCTCGAACGGGTTTGTCAGCCCGATCTCCGGCGCCTGCGTGCTTGAGCCTGAGCGCCAGGCCAGAAACAGGCTCGTCGCCAGGAAGCCGATGATGGCGGGGACGAGTGCCGATGAGAGCGGCGCCAGCATGCTCAGCGAAAGCGCGCTCGCGATGACGAGAACGCGCGCGAAGGACAGCGCGCCGGCAATCGCCGCGCCCGCCGCCAGGTGCCGTGCCCCTTGCGGCGCCTCCATCGAGTAGCGCGCGAAGGAGAGCGTCAGCGCGGTGGAAGACACAAGCCCGCCGGCCGCACCTGCAAGCAATATCCCGCGGCTCGATCCCATGAGCCGGATCGCCACATAGCCGGCAAAGGAGAGCGCTGCGATGGTGATGGTGAGAAGCCAGAGCGCGTAGGGATTGAGCGCGCCCCAGGGATCGAGCGGCTTGTCGGGCAGCAGTGGCAGCGCGATCACGGTCATCGCAAGCAGCATCAGCGCCGAGCGGAGCTCCACCCAGGTCAGCCCTTGCAAAAAGCCGTGGAGGCTGGTGCGGGCCGCGAGCACGACGGTCACCACAACCGCGCCGGCTCCCGCCGTGATGAGATCGCCAAGCGTGGCGAGCATGCCGAGCGCGAAGACGCAAAGGGCCGCGATGATCGAGGTGATGCCATAATCCTTGTCCTCGATCGCCTCCTGCCACTTGCCGGCGATATAGACGACCCCAAGAAGCACCGCGATCGTGGCTGGAAAGAACGGACCCGTCAGCGGCTGCAGCGTGCCGACAATGCCGCCGAGGAAGCCGGTGAGGCCGAACGTCCGAAGCCCGGCGGTGCGCCCGCCGACGCGCACGTCGCGCTCGGTCCAGCCCCGCTCGACGCCGACGAGCAGACCGATGGCAAGCGCCACGCCAAGACGGCGGAAGACTTCGATATGTTCCATGTCCTGCACGATATCGCCGCCGCGCCGCTAAGCAAGCGCAAACATCTGAAACCATTGGCGCATTAGGGATATCGGCGCTCGGCGGCGAGATCAGATCAGCATCAGTGCCCGGACGAACGCGGCCGATGCCAGCAGCGAAGCCACGGTCCTCACATGGTTCCACCAGGTCCAGTCGCGAAGGTAGCCCTGCCACAGTGCCGATGCCTCGGGACCGTTGCCGGAAACCTGCCCCAGCGCGTCGTTCATCGGCACGTTGAAGATGATCGTCGAGGCAAAGGAGGCGACGATGTAGATGATGGCGCCGGCGAGCATCCAGAGGCTCGCCCCCTCCCGCCAGCTCATCACCGCGAGCACGCCGATCAACAGGCAGAGAATGGCCGTCGGCACGAAGAGCATCATGAAGGGTGAGCGCAGGATGGTGACGTTGATCGAGTTCATCGCCGCGATCCCCTGTTCTGTCGGGATGCGTGAAAACGCCGGCATCACGAACGTCGAGAACGCGAAGAATGTGCCGGCGACGAGCCCGCTGCCGATCGCGGCGGCGACAAGCGCCAATACGAGAATGATTGCCATGCCGATGACCTCCCATTTTGGCGGCTGAGCCAAAAGTCAATAACAGAGAAAATCTCTCATTTGCAAAATGAGATAAACTCTCTTATTTCTTCTGTCAACCGGAATGGAGTATCGGATGGCGAACGAGGCGGCGGCGGGATCGCGAGTAAGGACGGGCGCTATCGGGCAGCCCCGGCGCATTCCCCGCCAGCAGAGAGGCCGCGAGCGCTTCGAGAAGATTCTCGCTGTTGCCACGCAACTCATCGAGGCGAAGGGAAGCGATGCGCTGAAGATGAGCGAGATCGTCGAAAAGGCCGATCTCTCCTTCGGCGCGCTCTACCAGTATTTCCCGGATAGGAGCTCGATCTTCGCAACGCTGGCGGAGCGCTTCAACGAGGAGGGCCGGGCCTGCGTGATCGCGGCGCTGGCGGAAGCAACGGATGCCGCAAAGCTGCGTGCGGCGCTATGCCGGATCGCCGACGAATATCACGCCTTCTTCCGCAGCGAGCCCGTCATGCGCGATATATGGTTCGCCACCCAGGCGGACCGGCTGCTGCAGGAAATCGATGCCGACGATATGGAGTTTCACGCCCAGGCGCTGCTCTCGGTGCTGGAGCAGGTCTATCCGGATCGCCCGACGCCGGCCTTGCTCGCGCTTGCGAGGCTCGTCATGCAGCTCCTGGCCGCGGCGGTCAGATATGCCGCCGCGTTGAGCGAGGACGAGGGACGGGCAGCAATTTCGCTCTACAAGAAGATGCTGCCCGCCGATATCGGCGAATTGGTAGCGGAGTGATCAGGCACGGATCTTCGCGTCCCTGATCGACAGGGAGACCGCCGAGCGAACCGCATTGCGGCCACCGTTCTTGGCGGCATAAAGCTCCCGGTCCGCCGCCGTCAGCATGGACTTCAGCGTTTCGCTTGCGGGGTCGCCGCGATAGACGCCGAAGCTTGCCGTCACGCGTTTGGCCGGCAACGGGCCGACGGCCTTGCTTTCGAACTGCAAGCGCAGCCTGTTGGCAATGTTGACCGCGACGTCGATGTCCGTGCGTGGCAATACCAGGCAGAACTCCTCGCCGCCGATGCGCGCCGCGATATCGTAGGGCCGCAGATTGTGCTGGATCGTGGCGCCGGCCATGACCAGCACCTGGTCGCCGACATCGTGGCCGAACTGGTCGTTGATCGACTTGAAGTGATCGAGATCGAAGACCACGACGGAGATCGGCGTGCGCTCACGTGCGGCGCGGGCAATCTCAAGCGCTCCGATATCCTTCAGCCAGCGGCGATTGCCGAGGCCGGTCAGAACGTCTGTCGTCGCCTGCCGGCGCAGCTGCGCCAGCGTCGCATCGAGTTCCTTGATCAGGATCGAGATCCCGTTGGTAACGATCCCGACCTCGTCCTTGCGCTTGCTGCGCACCGACTTCACGACGCCGGTGGAGCGGTAGGTCTCGACCACGCCGGCGATCTGGTGCAGCGGCCTGATAAACGCCCAGACACAGGCCAGGCAAAAGGCAGTGCCCATCAGCGTCGCTCCCAGCACCAGGATAAGTACAGGCATCGCCTCGCTCCGAAAACCGGTCACGAGATAGACGACGAGCGCCAGCAGCGGCACGTGCGTCGAGACAAAGCAAATGGAGAAGATCTTGAGGGTCAGCGATTGGTTGAACTGCTGGAACGGTGTGAACCTCGTGAGGCGCATTCTGGACTCCTTCATGGTGTCTTTGGGCGCTGGGAAAATGGCGCGGGAAGTTTCACCCCGTTGTTAATGAAATCATTCAAATTTGAGCGTTCTGGGCCTCATCAAGCATGGCGCTCCGCGCAAGTGCCTGCCGAATAATACGTATGACGAATGTCTAAAATTATGAATGGGTTGTGGAAATTTAAGTTGTCCGCAAAAGAAATACCAGCAAGGGTTTTTGCGACCCGGCACGCCTCGCGCTTTTGGTGAATCATCGCGTCCTGACGCAGCGATATTAACAGAGCGAGAAGCGGCCCCAACGGCAACGTAAGCGCGTGAAATTGCAATTCTTGCGTTTGACCCGCTCGCGTTCTGGAAACTTGTCCCACTTGCTGCTATTGGCCCATAAGTTTGAGCACCCGATAGAGGCGAAGGAGAGAACGATGATCCAGGCAACATTCACCGACCGCAAAGTCATGGCCGAGCTGGTGGCCAAGATGCTCTGGGAGATCAAGGCCGTTCACTTCAATGCCACCCAGCCCTACAAGTTCGCCTCCGGCATGGCGAGCCCCGTCTATATCGACTGCCGCAAGCTTCTCTCCTTCCCGCGCATCCGCTCGACGGTGATGGATTTCGCCGCCAGCGTCGTGTTGCGCGAGGCGGGCTTTGAGAAGTTCGATTGCATCGCCGGCGGCGAAACCGCGGGCATTCCCTTCGCCGCGCTTCTGGCCGACCGCCTCAGCCTGCCCATGATCTATGTCCGCAAGCAGCCGAAGGGCCACGGCCGCAACGCCCAGATCGAAGGCAACATGCCAGAGGGTTCGCGCGTGTTGGTCATCGAGGACCTGACGACGGCGGGCGGCAGCATGTTCAAGTTCATCGATGCCGTGCGCGACGCCGGCGGCATTGTCGATCATGGCATCGCGCTCTTCTATTACGGCATCTTCGACGAAGGCGCGCTACGCTTTGCCGATGGCAAGGTCAAGCTGCACTACATCGCCACCTGGCGCGATGTTCTGGCTGTCGCCAAGGAGCAGCAGCTGTTCGATCAGAACACCTTGAACGAGGTGGAATCCTTCCTCGACGCGCCGCTGGCATGGTCGGGCCGCAACGGCGGTATTTCATCACTTTGAGTGAATAATTGCTCACGGCGCTTTGCTTTTGCCACGAAGTTATCTAATCCAGTTGGGCATCGACAGATCGTAATGCCCTTGGGAGACGGACATGATTTTGTGCTGTGGAGAAGCGTTGATCGACATGCTGCCGCGGGAGACGACGCTCGGCGAAAAGGGCTTTGCGCCCTATGCCGGCGGCGCCATCTTCAACACGGCGATCGCGCTCGGGCGCCTGGGCATTCAGACTTCTTTCTTCACCGGTCTCGCCGACGACATGATGGGCGAAATCCTTTGCGATACGCTGAAGGCGAGCAATGTCGACTTCAGCCTCTGCGCCATCGCGCAGCGCCCCTCGACGCTCGCCTTCGTCAAGTTGGTCAACGGCCAGGCGACCTACGCCTTCTATGACGAAGGCACCGCCGGCCGTATGATCACCACCGATGATCTGCCTGTTCTCGGCGACGATTGCGAGGCGCTGCATTTCGGCGCCATCAGCCTGATCCCCAGCCCCTGCGGCGAAACCTACGAGGCGCTGCTCGACCGCGAGGCGGCCAAGCGCGTCATCTCGCTCGACCCGAACATCCGCCCCGGCTTTATCAAGGACAAGCAGGCGCACATGGCACGCATCAAGCGCATGGCCGCCAAGTCCGACATTCTGAAATTCTCCGACGAGGACCTGGATTGGTTCGGCATGGATGGCAGCCATGACGATCTCGCCGCCCACTGGCTGCAGCACGGCGCCAAGCTCGTCGTCATCACCAAGGGCGCCGAGGGCGCGACGGGCTACACCAGCCAGCGCAAGGTCACCGTTCCCAGCCAGCGCGTGACCGTGGTCGACACCGTCGGCGCCGGCGATACCTTCGATGCCGGCGTTCTCGCCTCGCTGAAGATGGATGGCCTGCTCACCAAGGCGCAGGTCGCCTCGCTCGACGAAAAGGCGCTGCAGAACGCCCTCTCGCTCGGCGCCAAGGCCGCCGCCGTCACGGTCTCCCGCGCCGGCGCCAACCCGCCATGGGCCAACGAGATCGGTCTCTGAACCTCACGCCAGTTGATCCAGAAAGCCGAGCACGGTCCGATTGAAGTCATCGGGCCGCTGCAGCGGCGCGAAGTGGCTCACGCCCTCCAGCGGAACGAAGGTCGCGCCGGGAATGCTGCGCACCAGATGGGCGGCATGCTCCGGCTTGATGAACTCGTCCTTATCTCCGAGCGCCACCGCGACCGGCACACGAATGCGGTTCAGGTCGGCCGCCGAGTAATTCGGCTCGGTCGACATCATCAGGCTCACATCCTCGACAAAGCGGTCGAACTGATCCGGCGTCGGCGATAGCGCCTCGTAGTCCATCCGATGCCTATTGAAGCAGCGGTCGATCACGGGCGTC
Source organism: Rhizobium sp. 16-449-1b (assembly GCF_017741935.1). GTDB lineage: Bacteria > Pseudomonadota > Alphaproteobacteria > Rhizobiales > Rhizobiaceae > Rhizobium. The sequence continues at coordinate 396,873 of NZ_JAGHMH010000002.1, forward strand.
GGCACGAAGGGTTTTACGCCCGACGGATCCATGCTGCAGGCGAAGAAGAATACGCCCTCGACACGCTCAGGGTGCTTGTCGGCGAGAATGAGTGCCGTGCACGCGCCATCGCTCCAGCCGACAAGCGCCGCCTTTTTGATCTCCAGATGATCCATCACCGCAAGCACGTCCGATGCCATCAGCTCGTAGGTGTAGGGCTTGTCGTCCCGTGTGCTGCGGCCATGCCCACGGCTGTCGATCACCACCACGCGCCGGCCGGAGCGCAACAGCGCCGGCACCTGGTAGCCCCAGTTGCCGCTATTCCCGAGCCCGCCATGCAGCAGGATCACGGATGGTCCGGAGCCATAGGCGCTGTACCAGATATCGGCTCCATCATGCGCGACCACGCCGTCGTCACCATCAGGCAAGGCCTCCGCGCCCTGCGCTGCAAATCGCTCCAGCTCGTCGTCGGTCATATCAATCCTCCCAATCCTTCATTCTCTTTAGACGGATGACGCGGCCCCATCTCGACACCTCCTCCGAAATAATCGCCGCGCCGACCGAACTAAGCCTTCCCCCGCGCCGCCTGCATGGCCTCGCGCAGCACCTCGTAAACCCTTGGATCTTCCGTCTGCGAAACATTGAACCGCATGAAATCCGTCGCCGTCTGCGACAGGCTGAACGCATTGCCCGGCGCCAGCACCACGTCCCGCTCCAGTGCGGCGCGCGCCACATCGGCGGCATCGATCCCGTCAGGCAGCCGGCACCAGAGAAACATCCCCGCTTGCGGTTCCAGCCAGGGCACGATGCCGAGGGTCTTGAGCTTGCTCGAGACATCGAACATCGTCTTCGATAGTCGGCTGCGCAGCGTCTCTATATGCTTGCGATAGCTGCCGTCGCTGAGCACGCTCAAGACCAGCTGCGCCGCATGCCGCCCGCCGCCGAACGAGGTGGCGATCTTCAGATCCGTCAATCCGCCGATCCACTCCGGCTTGGCGGCGATGAAGCCGCAGCGCGCCGAGGCCGACAGCGTCTTCGAGAAACTGCCGATATGGATGACGCGATCCAGCCCGTCGAAGGCGGCGAGCCGCGGCGCCGTCACATGCTCGAAATCGGCGAAGATATCGTCCTCGATGATCGTCAGGTCGAACTGCTCGGCGATCTTCAGTACCCGATGCGCCGTCACCGGCGAGAGGATCGCGCCGGTCGGGTTATGCAGCGCCGAATTGGTCACGTAGAGCTTCGGCCGGTGCTCGGCCACCGTGCGAGCGAAGACGTCGATATCGGGGCCGGAGGGCGTGTAGGGCACGCTGACGATCTTGGCACGATGGGCGCGAAGCAAGGCGTGGAAATTGAAATAGCAGGGATCGTCGACCATCACGGTATCGCCCGGCTCGATCAGGAAACGGCAAAGAAGGTCGATCGCCTGGATGCCTGACTCCGTGAGGATGATCTGGTCGGGCGACGCGCCGATCCCCTTGTCGGCCATCCGCCGCGCGATCAGCTGCCTGAGCGGCGGCAACCCCAGCGGCGATCCATAGGCAAGCAGCACCGGCCCATCGGCCCGCGCCAGCGCCCGCACGGCGCGGCGAACGCCGTCCTCGGGAAGCCACGCCGGCGGCAGCCAGCCGCAGCCCGGCTTCAGCCCGATATCGCCGGCCTCGAGCGACTGCCGCGACACCCAGAACGGATCGATCTCGCGGTCGAGCCGTGGCCCGACTTCCGACAGCGCGAACGGCGCCGCCTGATTGGCGACGTAAAAGCCGGAGCCCGGCCGCGACAGGATCGCGCCCTCGGCAACCAGCCGCTCATAGGCCTCGACGACGGTCGATGTCGATATCTTCAGCGACCCTGCGAGCGCCCGCACCGAAGGCAGTTTCGCCCCGGCCGTCAGGCTGCGGCCGGCGATGCGCTGCTTGATCGTGTTCATCACCATCGCCACGCGGGTCGTGCCGACGGTCACGTTATCGGCCATCCGTACTGCTCTCCGATGCATAACAGTTTGGCGAAACCGTACCATACCGTAGCTGGCATGGCCACGCCGCAAGGGATCATAAGATGGCTATTGATCGTGAAGGAGTATGCCATGGACCGCACGGCGGCCGGTTGGTTGAATGGATTTATCGGTGTTCTGATCTTCAGCGGCTCGCTGCCCGCGACGCGCATGGCGGTGATGGGGTTCGATCCCGTCTTCCTAACTGTCGCCCGCGCGGCGATCGCCGGGCTGATCGCGCTGGCGCTGCTCGTGCTGTTTCGCGAGAAGCGACCCGCGGCAAGCGATCTTCTGTCGCTTGTTATCGTCGCCTTCGGCGTCGTCATCGGTTTCCCACTGCTGACCGCGCTGGCGCTCACCCACATCACCTCGGCCCACTCCATCGTCTTCATCGGCCTGCTGCCGCTTTCGACCGCGATCTTCGGCGTCATCAGGGGCGGCGAGCGTCCGCAACCGGCCTTCTGGATCTTCTCCTGCGTGGGGAGCGCGCTGGTCGCCGGCTTTGCCCTGTCGCAGGGCGTGACCGCGGCCCCGCTCGGCGATCTTCTGATGCTCGCCGCCATCATCGCCTGTGGGTTGGGTTATGCCGAGGGCGCCAAGCTGTCGCGCAGGCTCGGCGGCTGGCAGGTCATCTCCTGGGCGCTGGTTCTCTCGCTGCCCGTCATGCTCGCCCTTGCGCTCTTCAATCTGCCGCTGTCCTTCGCGGCGATCGAAATGCCAGCCTGGGCGGGCCTCGTCTATGTCTCGCTGTTCAGCATGCTGATCGGCTTCTTCTTCTGGTATCGCGGCCTCGCGCAGGGCGGCATCGCCGGTGTCGGCCAGCTGCAGCTGCTGCAGCCTTTCTTCGGCCTGCTCTTGGCGGCAACGCTTCTGCATGAGCAGGTGAGCCCCATCATGCTCGTCGTCACCATCGCCATCGTCGGCTGCGTCGCCGGCGCCAAGAAGTTTGCGCGCTAAGGCGTCGCAGGTGAGAATGGATTTGCATTTTGCCGCATAAGCGCGCCTGCTGATTGGCGTCACATCGATTGATGTGGCCCAACCAGGGAGCTTGAAATGGCAAAGGGTCAACTCCGCGGCACGCGTGAAGCGCGCAAGCCGAAGAAAGACAAGTCCGCTCCGGCAGTCGCCTCGCAGCCGGGCTCGCAGGTCAAACAGGCCGCGAGCACCGTACCTTCAGGAAAGGGCGCTAGGCCCTGACCGCCACCGAGCGGTGGTGCTGAGGGAAGTCATATCAGCCAAATAGAAAACGCTCCCGCGGCGGTCACCACGGGAGCGTCTGTTGAACGTTGCGCTCGTTACTTCGCGAGCTTCGCCAGCTCGGCGACAAGGCCCTGCGTCGACGAATCGTGGCCGGCAGCGCTTTCCTTGCCTTCGATGACGGGCAGCAGGCCGGTCGCTAGTTCCTTGCCGAGCTCGACGCCCCACTGGTCGAAGGAGTTGATGCGGAACAGCACGCCTTCGACGAAGACGCGGTGTTCATAAAGCGCCACGAGGCGGCCGAAGGCGAACGGCGTCAGCTTGTCATAGACGAAGGTGATCGACGGGCGGTTGCCGGTGAAGACGCGGTGCGGCGCGATGAAATCGGCCTGCTTGTCGTCCATGCCCTTGTCGGTCAGCTGCTTCTTGGCTTCCTCGAAGGTGCGGCCCTTCATCAGCGCTTCCGACTGCGCGATGCAGTTTGCCATCAGGAGCTGGTGCTGGTGGCGCAGCTCCGGCTCGAAGCCGTTGGCGGCGATCATGAACTCGGCGGGGATCACGCTCGTGCCCTGGTGGATCAGCTGGTAGAAGGCGTGCTGGCCGTTGGTGCCGGGCTCGCCCCAGACGACAGGACCGGAATTGCCCTCGACCGGCGTGCCGTCGATCGTGACGCCCTTGCCGTTCGATTCCATGTCGAGCTGCTGCAGATAGGCCGGGAAGCGCGACAGGCGTTGGTCGTAGGGCAGGATCGCGCGGGTGGCGTAGCCTAGAACGTTGCGATTGTAGAAGCCGATCAGGCCGAGCAGGATCGGCAGGTTCTTGGCAATCGGCGCCGTGCGGAAGTGGTTGTCGACCGAGTGCGCGCCATCGAGGAACTTGCCGAAGTTCTCAGGACCGACAGCGATCATCAGCGGCAGGCCGATGGCCGACCAGATCGAGTAGCGACCGCCGACCCAATCCCAGAAGCCGAACACGCGTTCGCTCTCGATGCCGAAGGCGGCAACCTTGTCGAGCGCCGTCGAAACGGCTGCGAAGTGATGCTGAACGGCGGCTTCACCCAGCGCATCGGCAACGAACTTGCGCGCCGTCTGGGCGTTCGTCATCGTCTCGATGGTGGTGAAGGTCTTGGACGCGACGATGAACAGCGTCGTTTCCGGCTGCACCAGCTTCAGGATGTCGGCGATATGCGCGCCATCGATGTTGGAAACGAAGTGCGCACGCGGGCCGTCATGGAAAGGTGCCAGCGCCAGCGTTGCCATCACAGGGCCGAGGTCGGAGCCGCCGATGCCGATGTTGATGACGTCGGTGATCTTCTTGCCGGTCGCGCCCTTCAGCGCGCCCGAGCGAATGCCGTCGGCAAACTTGCCCATGGCGGCGAGTACACCGTTGACGTCAGGCATCACGTCCTTGCCGTCGACGAGAACCGGGGTGTTCGAACGGTTGCGAAGGGCCGTGTGCAGCACGGCGCGGTTTTCGGTGAAGTTGATCGCCTTGCCCGAGAACATCTCGTCGCGCTTGGCCTCGACACCGCCGGTTTCAGCGAGCTTGACCAGAAGGGCCAGCACTTCGTCGTTCACCGCCGTCTTCGAGAAATCCATCAGGAGGTCGTCGAGCGAGGCGGTGAAGCGCGAAAAGCGTTTCGGATCGGCCGCGAAGGCAGCACGGATATCGGTGGCCTTGGTGGCAGCCGCGGTGCTTTTCAGTTGGTCGACGATGGCATTCATGGGAGGCTCCTTTGCAGGGCGTGAGGGTCGCGGAAACTATTCGCTTTACCGGGTGCAAATCAAGTTATGTCTGAAACTATTCATAAAAAGGGTGCGCACGTCGCGCTTGATGCGCCAGCGCAGTCGGGCTATATTGGAGAGGTTGCAGGCGGAGCTGTAACTCCACCTGCTGCGCTTACTTAGGTATGGAATGCGACCCGGACGCTGATTGACCAGCTTGTCCGGGTTCTCCTTACCGTAAGCGTGATGCTAAGCGGTCGAAACCACATATCATCACCTCCCGTTCTGATAGCAAGGCTCTTGCCGAAGTCGGCGCGGCCCATCCTCGCCGATAGGCCGCATTGCCGCGACCTGTGCTGCTTCTGCCTCAAAACAAGCGGATAGCAGCACAGTTTTGGGTTGTGCTCAATTGCGAAAATATTACGCGCGCAGATCCTTGCGCAGGATCTTGCCGACCGGCGATTTCGGCAACTCGGTGCGGAACTCGATGAAGCGTGGCCGCTTGTAGTTGGTAAGGTTGGCCACGCAATGCGCCTTAACATCGGCCTCGGTCAGAGCAGGATCCTTGCGCACCACGAAGAGCTTCACCGCCTCGCCGGAATGCCCGTCGGCCACGCCAACGGCGGCGGCTTCCAGGATGCCCGGGTGCATCGCCGCCACTTCCTCGATCTCGTTGGGATAGACGTTGAACCCCGAGACGAGGATCATGTCCTTCTTGCGGTCGACGATCTTGGTGTAGCCGCGGGCATCCATGAAGCCCATGTCGCCGGTGCGGAAATAGCCGTCGGGGGTCATGGCGCGCGCCGTCTCATCCGGCTTGTTCCAGTATCCCGCCATCACCTGCGGCCCGCGAATGCAGATCTCGCCGACTTCGCCGAGCGGCAGCGACGCGCCGTCCTCGTTGCGGATATCGAGATCGGTGGAGGAGATCGGCAGGCCGATCGCGCCGGTGAATTCGGGCGAATCGAAACGATTGGCGGTGGCGACCGGCGACGTCTCGGAAAGCCCGTATCCCTCGGTGATATGGTTGCCGGTGATCGTCAGCCAGCGCTCGGCCACCGGCCGCTGCACGGCCATGCCGCCGCCCAGCGAAATCACCAGCGAGGAGAAATCGACCTTGGCGAATTCGGGGTTGTTCATCAGCGCGTTGAACAGCGTGTTGAGCCCGGGGAAGACGTGGACGTTGGATTTCGAGAACTCGCGCACGAGGGCAGGGATGTCGCGCGGATTGGCGACGAGGATGTTATGCGCGCCGAGCGACATGCCCATCAGCGAGTTCACCGTCAGCGCGAAGATGTGGTAGAGCGGCAGCGCGCAGAGGAAGTTCAGCACATCCGGCCGCTGGCGCTTCTCGAAGGCGGATTTCAACCAGAGTTCCAGCTGCAGCTTGTTCGACAAGAGGTTCTTGTGCGTCAGCACCGCACCCTTGGCGATACCAGTCGTGCCGCCGGTATATTGCAGGAAGGCGATGTCGCTGCCGACAAGACCTGATGGCTTCAGCGTCGCGCCGTCGCCCTCACCAAGCACCTGCTTGAAAGTCTTGTGCCGGGGAATAGACCAGGCGGGAACGAGCTTCTTCACCTTGCGCACGAGAAGATTGACGATCAGCCCCTTGGCGCCCAGCATTTCGCCGAGCGACGTGACGACCACATGGCGCACATCGGTATGGCCGAGCACCTGCTGAACGGTATGGGCGAAGTTTTCCAGAACGAAGATCGCCTTGGCGCCGGCATCGCGCAGCTGATGCTCCAGTTCGCGCGGCGTATAGAGCGGGTTGACGTTCACTACCACGAGCCCGGCGCGCAGGATGCCGTAGACGGCGATCGGGTTCTGCAGCACGTTCGGCATCATCACCGCGACGCGATCGCCCTTCTGCAGTCCGCTTGCCTGCAGCCATGCCGCGATCTTGCGCGTCTGGCTTTCCAGTTGGCGGTAGGTGAGCGTCTTGCCCATGCTGGAAAAGGCGATGCGGTCGGCATAGCGCGCGCATGATTTCTCAAGCAGCTCCGCCAGTGATTCGTATTCCAGCGCCGGAAGCTCGGCCGGTACGATCGCCGGATAGGTGGCAAGCCACGGCTTGTCGGGCCTTTCACCGCCAGGATGGGCGGAAATGCTGTTCATCGTGTCTCTCTCCCTGTCGCTGCCGGCGGGGCGCCCGTCGAAACTATTGGATGATCCTCCATCCTCCAATACGGCAGCTTATGTCATTGCTCGAATGGTTCAAGCAGCATCAGGCTACAATAACCTTGACGTAAACGTCAATATTGCGGCGCCCGCCAAAATTGCGGATCAAATTCGGGAACAACGGGCATCGGGCGACGTTTTCAATTCATACGCTTGGCACGAGGAGTAGAGGCCAGGCACTAGGAACCAACCGAAAGGGAGTAGAGACATGCTGCAACAGGACAACGACAAAACCCTCCGTGACCCGAACGTCAAGGATACGCACTCGCTGATCGCCAGCGACCGCGTGGAAGGCACTCGCGTCTACGGTGCTGATGGCAAGCACATCGGCTCGATCGAGCGCCTGATCCTCGGCAAGAGGGATGGCCGTGTCGCCTATGCCGTGCTGAGCTTCGGCGGCTTCATGGGCATCGGCCACGATCACTACCCGCTGCCCTGGGATAAGCTGTCCTACGATACGCAGCTGGATGGCTACCGCATCGACCTGACCAAGGAACAGATCGAAGGCGCGCCAAGCTACGCGGATGATGACGACACCTGGTACAACGACAACGGCCGCCGGGTCTACGATTACTACGGCGTGCCGCCCTACTGGATGTAAGTCTCCCGCGAGGCCGGAACGGAAGGGTCCCGCCGCGTGCGGGACCCACCGACGGCCACAAAAACCTCCGGCGAAAGTCGGAGGTTTTTGCATGAGTGCATTGGTCTATCTCAACCCGCCGAGACGAGATCGTTGGCCGAGCGCAGCACTGTCCCCACCACGATATCGGCTACACCGATCGCCGCCTGCGTCTCCACTTCGAACACATGCGTCTCGCCCGGCAGGAGCGTGATCAGCATCGTATCCACCACCGCATCCGGATCGAGACGATCAGCCATCAGGCAGAGATCCTTAAGCAGGCTCTCGGCGGTCACCGCAACCGCGTAACCGCTCTCCCGCTTGCTGACCTCGATCCTCATCTCCGGCTTCGGCAGCTTGAGATCGATATCCTCGACAAAATAGTGAAACGCCCGCCGGTCCAGCATGTCGACGACAATCACTTCATTATTCGGATCGTCGGCGGTCGCGATATCCTCGGGCAGCGTGAATGCCTTCGCCTCGAACCGGTCGCAAAGCAGCCGCCAGAATTCGAACTCGGCAAGCACGGTCCCATCAAGCCGCAGCCGCTTGCCAGATATCTTCGCCCGCCAGAACAGTGTCCGCTCGTTGACGGCAACGGCCGCGAGCCCGCCTTCGCGCGGCTGGATCGTCAGAAGCCTGGGATCGAAAGCGTGTTGCATCGCATACCACAGCGGCTTGCGCCGCCCGGACGAATCCAGCGCCGCCCAGGAGGTCACCGGCCAGCAATCGTTGAACTGCCAGACGACGGCGCCCTTGCAGATATCGCGGTGCGAGCGCATGTGCTCGACCGCGAAACGGATGGCGCGGGCCTGGTTCAGCTGCGTGGCAAAGTGCCAGTCGTTCATTGTTTGCGGCTCGGGCAGATGGCCGGCCAGCCCACGGATCAGCTTGTCGTTGCCCTGCGTCGCCTTCTGATGATGGAAGACGCCGTTGGAAATAGGCGTCAGCGGCGCGTCGTGCACGCTCTCTTCCAGTGTCGCCCAGTTGGGCGGCGCCTGCCAGCCGAATTCGGAGCAGAAGCGCGGGATGTAGTTGCGGTAGACCTCGTAGCCCACGTCGTTCCACACATCCCAGATGTGCTTGCACCCATGCGCATCGGCATTCGGCTCGATCTCCATCGTGCCGGAATAGGGGCTGCCGGGATAGTAGGGTCGCTCGGGATCGAGCTCGGCGCAGAGCCTCGGCAGGATATCGAGATAATAGCCAAGCCCCCAGCTCTCACCCTCCTTGATGATCGGCCGCCAGCCCCACTCGTCGAAACCCCAGATATTCTCGTTGTTGCCGTTCCAGACGATCAGCGAAGGATGCGGCATTAGCCGCGCGACGTTGTCGCGCACCTCCGCTTCGACCTCGCCACGGAGCGGCTCTTCCTCAGGATAGGAGGCGCAGGCAAACAGGAAATCCTGCCACACCAGCATGCCCACGCGGTCGCACTCCTCGTAAAACTCATCCCGCTCGAAGATGCCGCCGCCCCATACCCGCAATAGGTTGATGTTGGCGGCCTTCGCTTCGTCGATCCGCGAGGCGTAGCGCTCGGCGGTGACCCGCGAGGGGAAGCAATCGTCGGGGATCCAGTTGGCGCCGCAGAGAAACAGCGGCACGTCGTTGATCACAAACGTGAAGGCCGATCCATGCTCGTCTGCGGAAGTGTCGAGCCGCACCGAACGGAAGCCGATCTGCTTGACGTATTCGTCGAGCAGTTCATCGCTCTCGCACTCGCGCAGTTCGACCCGCAGCGGATAAAGCGGCTGCGCGCCGAGATGATGCGGCCACCAGATCTGCGGCGAGGGCACGCGTACCTGGAAGCTGACCTCGTCGCTCCCGGCCTTCACGATCTCGCTATGCGTGACGCCTCCGATGCTGGCTGTGATGCGGCAGTCGCCGGCGTCACCAGCGCGCGCGATCTTTGCCCGCACCGTCACCAGCCCGTCTCCACCCGCAAGCGTCGCCGACACAAGCGCTTCGGCCAGCCGCGCCTTCGCCCAGCGCTCCAGCCGCACCGGCTTCCAGATCCCCGCCGTCACCAACGTCGGACCCCAGTCCCAGCCGAAATTGCACGCCATCTTGCGCATCAGGTTGCCGGGGCCGGGATAGTTGTTCGGCCGATAGCCGTAATGCGCTTCCATCTCCGCGCCGTAGGCGTAAGCCGAGCGGAAGGTCACGACCAGCTCGTTGCCCTCGGCCTTCAAGCGATCGGAAACGTCGAAGCGGTAGGTCCGGTGCATGTTGAACGTCTGGCCAATCTCTTCGCCATTGAGCGAGATCGTCGCCACCGTATCCAGCCCGTCGAAGACAAGCTCCTGCACGAGATCGGCATCGGGTGATGCGTCGAAGCGGCAGTGATAGATCCAGTCTTCGCGGCCGATCCAGTCATTGGTGATCTCGTTGACATCGACATAGGGGTCGGGGATCAACCGGCTTGCCAGCAGGTCCAGATGCACGCATCCCGGCACATGCGCCGGCACCGTTTTCGGCAGATCCGGCTTTCCTGCAACGTTACAGTTGAGGGTCCAGCCGGTATGCAGGTCTGTCTTGGAAATCATCGGGGTCTCTTAGAGATAGCGGCCGTGGCGCTGCAGGACTTCGATCTTGTAGCCGTCGGGATCGGTGATGAAGAAGAACAGGGCAAGCAGCTTGCCGTCGCGGTTGAGCTCCGTGAGCTTGCCGGGATTGAGACCGGCTTCCGTCAGCCGCTTGTGCTCGACGGCAACCTCATCGACTGACACCGCCAGATGCCCATAACCGTCGCCGAGATTATAGGGTTCAACGCGGCCCTTATTGATGGTCAGCTCCAGCTCGAAGCCGGTCTCTCGGTTGCTGAGATAGATCAGTGTGAAGGTGTCGAAATCGATGCGGTCGGCGACCTCGAGCCCGAAGACCTTGCCGTAGAATTCGACCGAGCGCGCTTCGTTAAGAACGCGGATCATCGAGTGAATCATCTTGGCCAAGGCTGCCTCCATCGTGCGTATCAGGCCGCTTTGGTAGCTGCTGCCTTAGGCGGTGCGCAAGCCCATTCTTCGCGTCATCGCGCTTTCCACCAATCCCACCGCGTCATAGATCAGGAGCGCCATCAGCCCGACGATCAGGCCGCCCTGCAGGATGAAGGCGGTGTTATCCGATATCAGCCCGGCGATAATCACTTCGCCCAGCCCCTTGGCGGCCACCGTCGAGCCGATCGTCGCCGTTCCGATGTTGATCACGGTCGCCACCTTCACGCCCTCGATGATCAGCGGCAGCGCCAGGGGCAGTTCCACCTGGAACAGCCGCTGCGTCGGGTTCATGCCCATGCCGTCGGCGGCATCGAGCACGGCGGGGGAGACCTGGCGCAGGCCAGAGATGGTGTTTTCGAAGATCGGCAGCAGCCCGTAGAGAAACAGCGCCACCAGCGTCGGCCCGGCACCGAAGCCCATGGCCGGCACTGCCAGCGCCAGCACAGCGACCGGCGGAAAGGTCTGTCCGGCATTGGCGATGGCGCGCGACAGCGGCAGGAAATCGGCGCCGCTCCGCCGCGTCACGAAGACGCCGCCCAGAATGGCGACCACGGCGCTCCCGACAATCGAGATCAGCACCAGCTGCAGATGCCCGAGCGCAAGAAGCGGCAGGCTGCTTTGGGTATAGACGGCGGGCGCGTTGTTCTTGGTGAGCGGCGTCAGCAGGAAGGACAGCCACTCCGTCCGGAACAACAGGATCAGGAGCAGCGCCAGCGCCGCGACGCGAAAGAGATTGGCGGTGAGGAGCTTCATTCCTTGCGGCCCAGCTCCAGCAGGTGCGACATCGAGATCGACCCGATCGCCGCCTTCTTCTCGTTCTCGACGGCGGCTTCGTCGATCCCCTGCCAGATCATTTCGGCCAGCGCGTCGCGCAGGCTGAGCGATTGCGGCAGGCCGTGGTCGAGACCGGCCTTGGCCGGCGCCATGCCCGATGTCAGCGGCAGCAGCGACATGCGCTTCAGCGCCCGGTCGGTCGTGCCCGTCAGCTGTTGCACGAACGGGTCGGCGGGCTCGGTGATGATCTTTTCCGGCGTCGAATATTGCAGCAGCCTGCCGCCGCGCATCACCGCGATCCGGTTGCCGAGGTGGAAGGCCTCGTCCATGTCGTGGGTGACGAGAATGATCGTCGTGCCGAACTGCTTCTGGATCGCCAGAAGGTCGTCCTGCGCCTTGCCGCGAATGACGGGATCGAGCGCGCCGAAGGGTTCGTCCATGATCAGCACCTCCGGCCCCGCCGCCAGCGCCCGCGCAACGCCGACGCGCTGTTGCTCGCCACCGGAAAGTTGATGCGGATATTTCTTGGCGAAGGATTTGGGGTCGAGATTGAAGAGGCCGAGCAGTTCGTCGACGCGGGCATCGATCCTGCCGCGCTCCCAGCCGAGCAGCTGCGGCACCGTCGCGATGTTCTGCGCCACCGTGCGATGCGGAAAGAGCCCATTGCCTTGGATCACGTAGCCGATATTGCGGCGCAGTTCCGTCTCCGGCACATCGGCCACGTTGCGCCCGCCGACGCGGATTTCGCCTGACGTCATCGGCACCAGCCGGTTGATCATCCGGATCAGCGTCGACTTGCCGGAGCCAGAGGTTCCGACGATGACGGTGATCTCGCCCTTCTCGACCGCCATCGACACATTGTCGACCACGGTCGTGTCGCCGTAGCGCTTGGTGACGTTGCGGATGTCGATCATGCTCATGCGGCAGGTCCCCGTAGGCTGTCGGCGACCGCATCGAGAATGACGGCCGAAGAGAAGGCGAAGATGACGGTCGGCACGGCGCCGAGGAGAACGAGGTCCATGGCCGTCTGGCCAAGCCCCTGGAAAATGAAGACGCCGAACCCGCCACCGCCGATCAGCGCCGCCACCGTCACCAGCCCGATCGCCTGCACCAGCACGATGCGGATACCCGTGAGGATGACGGGCAGCGCCAGCGGCAGGTCGATGCCGGTAAGAATCTGGCGGCGGGTCAGCCCCATGCCGGCGGCTGCGTCGCGCACGGCGGGGTCGACACCCTCGAGACCGACGACGGTGTTGGCGACGATCGGCAGCAGCGAATAGAGCACCAGCGCGATCAGCGCGGGTGCCGCGCCGATGCCGCTGATCCCGAGCGCCGCCGCCAGCGGCACATGCGCCGCGAGATAACCGAGCGGCAGCATCAGCAGGCCGAAGAGCGCGAGGCTCGGGATCGTCTGGATCAGGCTCAATCCCTGCAAGAGCGCCGCCCGGAGCTTGGGCACCCAGAAACAGACGATGCCCAGCGGCAGGCCGATCACCACGGAGATCGCCAGCGAGCCGAAGGCGAGCTGCACATGCGTCCATGCCTCGGCCCAGAACTGGTCGCCGCGATTGGCGAATTCGCGCATGATCGAGAGACTGTCGAGCAGCCCCGACCAGAGAAAGATGCCGAGCAGGCAGGCGTAGGCGATCAGCGCCGCGACCCGCATCCACGGCTTCAGCCGCACCTTCACCAGCGCGTCCGATATGATCAGCGATGTCACCGCGAGCAGCACCCAGAAGCCGCCGCCCGGCGTCATGCGCGCCGCCGTGCTGCCCTCTGGCGTAAAGGACGTCGCCACGAAGCCGATCGCCGCCAGCAATGCCGCCAGACAGAGCGTCGAGATCGCAAGCCGCGCATAGGCGTTTTCGAGAAACAGCACCGCGCAGGCCGAGAAAACGAGGAGCAGGGTGAAGATGATGACGGAGGGCTGGTCCAGAAGCTGCATCAGCAACATCGGCTTGCCCGATGCGATCCGGTTCGCCTTCACATAGATGAATGGCAGCAATGCCGCCGCCGCGACGCCCGTGACCACGAGAACGACGCCGAGCCGGTCCAGTCTGCGGACCGCTAAGGTTTCTTCCATCGATCCATCCCAGCCTGGAAGGAAAACGGCTCCGCATCCATTGCTGGATACGGAGCGTCGGCGATTACTTCAGGAAGCCTTTTTCCTTCAGATAGGCCTCGGCAACGCTCTTCGCCGGTTCTCCATCGACCTGGATCTTGCCGTTCAGCTTGCGCAGCTCGTCGGCCGTCAGGCTCTTGAAGATCGGCGCCAGGATCTCTTCGATCTTCGGGTTGGCCTTCAGCACCTCCTCGCGGATGATCGGCGTGGGCGCATAGACCTGCTGCACGCTCTTGTCGTCTTCGAGCACGGTGAGCTCGGCCGCCTCGATCGCGCCATCCGTGCCGTAAACCATCGCGGTATTGGCGCCGTTCGTCTGGTCGGCTGCGGCCTTGATCGTGGCGGCGGTATCACCGCCCGAAAGCACGATTTCCTGTTCCGGCTTCAGCGTGAAGCCATAGGTCGTCTGGAACGCCGGCAGCGCGCCGGCGGTATTGACGAATTCGGCCGAGGCCACCAGCTTCGCTTCGCCGCCACCGGCGACCCACTTGCCGAAATCGGACATGCTCTTCAGGTTGTTTTTCCCGGCAACGTCGTTGCGCACGGCGATCGCCCAAGTGTTGTTGGCGGGCGAGGGCGTCAGCCAGACGATCTTGTTGGCGTCGTAATCCAGCTTCTTGGCCATGTCATAGCCCTGCTGAATGTTCTTCCAGGCCGCATCGTCGGGCTTGTTGAAGAAGAAGCCGGCATTGCCGGTGTATTCGGGATAGATGTCGATCTCGCCTGCGGTGATCGCCTTGCGCAACACGGGCGTGGCGCCGAGCGCGATGCGGTCCTTCGTCTTGATGCCGTTGGCGTTCAGCGCCAGCGCGATCACGTTGCCGAGCAGCGTGCCCTCCGTGTCGATCTTCGACGACACCACGACATCCGCGGCCTGCACCGCACCTGCCGTCAGGGCACAGAGCGATACGGCAAGGGCTATTCTTTTCAGCATGACCATCCCCTTATTCCTTCAAAGGCGCGGAAAGCCTTGGCGCAAGGCGAACCGCTCGAAACTCCCCGGCGAAGACAGCGGACTGTCGGCGACCGATCCAATGCGTAACTGACATAGTGTGCACGATTGAAAAATCGATGCGATTGCGAAAATACTGTTCACGACACTGTCCAATCGATCGATGGCCGATCGTTTCAGGTCTCCGCTCGCAAATCCAACTGTGCGATGCTAACCGGAAGATAAGGCTTCGGCTTGGACGATCATGAGATGACGAGGGAGGAAAGCGTGACAATCTTGCTTGAGGTATGCGTGGATAGCCCGCGCGGTCTGGCAGCGGCCATCGAAGGCGGTGCCGATCGTATTGAATTGTGCTCGGCGCTCGAGATTGGCGGGCTAACGCCCGTCGCCGGCATGATGAAGGTCGCTGCCGCCGCACCCATCCCCGTCTACGCGATGATCCGCCCGCACGCCGGCCCCTTCGTGTTCGACAGCGGCGATGAAGCGGCGATGATGGCGGATATCGATGCCGTCAGAGCCTTCGGCCTCGCAGGCGTGGTCATCGGGGCAAACCTTGCGGATGGCACGCTCGACATGCCGCTGCTGCGGCGGTTGAAAGCGCACGCAGCCGGCCTCGGCTCGACGCTGCACCGCGCCTTCGATCTCGTTCCCGATCCCGACGCGGCACTGGAGCAGGCCGTCGAGCTCGGCTGCGAGCGCATCCTCACCTCCGGCTGCATCCCCAAGGCCATCGACGGCCTGGAGACATTGGCGCGGTTGTCGAAGAAGGCGGCCGGCCGGATCTCGATCATGCCGGGCAGCGGCGTGCGCCCCGCCAACGCGCCGCAGATCCTGCGCGCCACCGGCGCCCGCGAAATTCATGGCTCCTGCAGCTCGCCCGTCGCAAGCGTCGATCCCCGCGCCGTCGCCTTCGGCTTCGAGGCGGCGTCGCCCAACAGAACGGATGCGTCCATCGTGCGCCAGATGCGCGAGGCGATTGATAGTCTTTAGGAGACCTTGATCACAGCCTTGATCAGGCCACTCTTTTCATGCGCCCAGCGCGCCAGATCGCGCGGCGCATCGGCGAGCGTCGTGCGGTGGGTGATCAACCGGTCCACTGGCACGAGGCCGTTGGCGATCGAGGCCGCCACGTGCTCGAAATCGATCCGCGTCGCGTTGCGGCTGCCGATCACCATCATTTCGCGCTTGTGAAACTCGGGGTCGGAGAAGCGGATATCGTCCTTGACGACGCTGACCAGAACCAGCGCGCCGCCATGCGCGACGAACTGGAATGCCTTCTCCATCGAGGGGCCATAGCCGGTCGCGTCGAAAACGACGTCGAAGCCATCGCCGCCAGTCTTCGCCTTCACCGCGTCGAGACTCGCATCATTGGCGACGATGCCCGATGTGAAGCCGAAGCGCTCGGCGGCCATTTCCAGCCGCTCGGCGCTGGTGTCGAGCAAGGTCACCTCATGGCCGGCGATCCGCGAAAAGATCGCAGCACCAAGGCCGATCGGTCCGGCGCCGATCACGAGCGCGCGCGAGCCGGCGGGCGAAAGCGAGCGGCGTACGGCATGCGCCCCGATCGCCAGGAATTCCACCGTCGCCGCCGCTTCGAGGCTCAGCCCCTGCGCCGCATAGAGATTGCCCGCCGGAACCGTGATCTCCTCGCAGAACGCCCCGTCCGTGTGGACGCCGAGCACCTTGATATCGGTGCAGCAGTTCGCCTTGTCCTTGCGGCAGGCGACGCATCGGCCGCAGGAAATGTAGGGGTTGACGATGACGGGCGTGCCGACCGCGATCTCGACCCCTGCGCCGGTTTCCACCACCGTCGCCGAGATCTCGTGGCCCATCACCCGCGGATATTCGAGAAACGGATGCTTGCCCTCGAAGATGTGGTAGTCGGTGCCGCAGATGCCGACATGGCTGACGGCAAGCCGCGCCCACCCGGCTTCAGGCGTGCCGGGAGAGGGGCGCTCGACGATCTCGAGAACACCCGGTTGTTGGCAAAGCACGGCTTTCATGACGGTTCCTGCATTCTATTGAAAGGAAGCCGACGGCATGGCCGGCTCCCTGTATTGGCATTTAGGAGCTGCGGCGACGGCGGAGCTGATCGAAGTAGACGATCACGATGATCAGCAGGCCGGTGATGATGCGCTGCCAGAACGAGTTGACGTTCAGCAGGTTGGCGCCGTTGTTGATCGTGGCCAGAATGAAGGCGCCGATCAGCGGACCGTGCACGGAACCCACCGCGCCGAACAGCGAGGTGCCGCCGATAACCGACGAGGCGATCGCCTGCAGTTCCCAACCGTCCGCCTGCGTGGCGTTGCCGATGGCGATACGCGAGGCGAGCAGCACGCCGACAAAGGCCGCGAAAGTCGCCGACAGGATGTAGGCCATGTAGATGATGCCGTTGACCCTGACACCCGACAGACGCGCTGCCTCGCGATTGGAGCCGACCGCGAAGAGATAGCGGCCCCAGCGGCTGAGATGCAGAAAGATGTAGGACGGGATCGCGACCAGCACGACCATCCAGAACAGGCTCGGGACGCCGAGGAAGTCAGCACGGGCGAAGTTCGTGAAGGGCTCGTTGACGATGTTGATCGTCGAGCCGTTGGTGATCAGAAGCCCGATGCCGCGCAGCGACGTCAGCGTCGCCAGCGTGATGATGAAGGGCGGCAGGCCCATCTTGACGATGCCGAAGCCATGAAACACCCCGATGCCGACGCCGATCAGAAGCGTGATCAGGATCGCCGCCCAGACGGGGAAGCCCGCCTGCAGCAGCCATGCCAGAATGACCGTACAGAAGCCGACGATCGCGCCGACGGAAAGGTCGATGCCGGCGGTGATGATCACGAAGGTCTGGCCAAGCGCCAGGATCGCCGTCATCGCGCCCTGGCGCAGAAGGTTGGAGATATTGAGCGGCGTCCAGAAGCTGGCGGTGACGACGCCGAGCAGGATCCACAGGAAGGCCAGGAGGCCGATCAGGGTCAGGCCGAACAGGATGTTGACCTTGCGGCGCGGCGGCGGCGCGGCGATCTCGGTGGGGGTTACGGTCATTTTCTCTCTCCCTCTTGTTCTTTTAGACGCCGATCGCTTCGCTCAGCACTTCTTCATGCGTGGCGGCGTGGAAGTCGTGGCTGGCCACCAGCTGGCCGCTGCGGAACACATGCAACCGGTCCGCCAGTTCGTAGACCTCGGGCAGGTAGGAGGAGATGAGAATGATCCCCGCGCCCTGCTTCAGAAGCTTGGCGAACAGCCGGTAGATTTCCGCCTTGGTGCCGACGTCGACGCCGACAGTCGGTTCGTCGAAGATGAAGAGCCGCGCCCCATGGCTCAGCCACTTGCCGATGACGACCTTTTGCTGGTTGCCACCCGACATCGCCGACACCAGCACGCGTCGGCTCGGCGTCTTGATCGCGAGATCGCGGATCTGCTGGTCGGCGTTCTGCGTCTCCTCGCTGTGGCTGATGACAGGTCCCTTGCTCAGCCGCTTGAATACCGGCAGGTTGATGTTGAGGCCGATCGGCAGGTTGAGGCAGAGACCCTGGTCGCGGCGGCTTTCCGGCGCCAGCGCGATGCCGAGCTCCATTGCGGTGCGCTCGTCCTTGATGTTGACCTTCTTGCCCATCCAGTGGATTTCGCCGGCCGTGGTCTTCTCGCGGCCGTAGAGCCCGAGCGCGAATTCGCTGCGTCCGGCGCCGATCAGGCCGTAAAGTCCGACGATCTGTCCGGCTTTCACCGAAAGCGACACGTTCTCGAAGCCTGGCCCCGACAAACCGCGCACATCGACGATCGTCTCGCCGATCGCAATCTCTTCCTTGTGATAGATCTGCTCGATCGAGCGGTTGATCATCAGCGCGATCAGCTCGTTCTCGTTGGTCTCGCCGATATCGCGCGTTCCGACATGCGTGCCGTCGCGCAAAACCGAGACGCGATCCGCCAGCTCGAAGACCTCTTCCATGCGGTGGCTGATGTAGACGATTGTCACGCCTTCGTTCTGCAGACGGCGGATGAGCTTGAAGAGCTGCGCGGATTCCTGGCGCGTCAGATAGGCGGTCGGCTCGTCGAAGATCAGGAACTGCGTGCCGCGCATGGCCGCGCGCGCGGTCGCGACCAGCTGCTGCTGGCCGATCGTCAGATCACTCAAGGGGACACCGGCCGGCAGTCCGAAGCCGAGATCGTTGAGAACAGCCTGCGCCATCTTTTCCATCTCGCGCTTGCGCATCAGGCCGAATTGATTGACCTCGTCGCCGAGGAAAAGATTGGCCGCCACGCTGAGATGCGGGCACAGAACGACTTCCTGATGCACCGCGTTGATGCCACGCGCGATCGCCTCGTTGGGCGTCGCCAGCGCGACCGGGTGTCCGCACCAGAGCACTTCGCCGGCCGTACGGGTGATAACGCCGGTCAGAAGCTTGATGAGCGTCGACTTGCCGGCGCCGTTTTCGCCGACGATCGCGTGGATCTCGCCGGCAAGGAAGGTGACAGTTGCCGGCTTCAGCGCCTGCACATATCCGTAATTCTTCTGCAATCCCTTGAGTTCGAGGATCGGGGCACCCGCGGGCACGCGGTTCGCCTCCTTCAGCTTGGCGCTGTCATCGTGGCGATGACTGACCTCTTCCAGGCTCATTGGCGTCTCCTCCTCGCGAATTGCCCATGTCGTCCTTCGCCGTCCGCTCCCCTTGAGGAGTTCGGCCGAAGGGAAGAAGAGCCGTGCGGGATTGCTCCCGCACGGCGCTCGTCAGGTCGTTACTTGATCTTCGGGTTCAAGAGAGCGTCGATCTTCGGATCGCTCATGTTGGCCTTGGTGACGAGGTTGGCGCCGGTATCGACGTTTGCCTCGACTTTCTCGCCCTTGGACACGGCAAGAGCGGTCTTCACACCGTCATAGCCCATGCGATAGGGGTCCTGCACCACGAGGCCGGCAATCGAGCCGTCCTTCAGGAAGCCGACCGTCTTGTCGTCGCTGTCAAACGCGATGACCTTGATCTTGTCGCCGAGCTTGTTTTCGGCGATCGCCTGGCCGACGCCCTGGCCGAGGATGAGGTTCGAGGCGAACACACCCACGAGGTTCGGGTTGGCGGTGATCAGGTCGGTCATCATGTTGAGGCCGGTCGTTGCCTGGCCGTCACCGTACTTGTCGGCGATGAGCTTGAGGCCCGGATGCTTGGTCTTCAGCTGATCGAGGAAGCCTTCGCGGCGCTGCTCGAGCGAGCCGACGCCGGGCAGGTTGGTCAGGATGACGACTTCGCCTTCTTCCTTGCCGGTCATTTCCTTGATCGCCGCTGCCAAGCCGTCGGCTGCGATGCGGCCGCCCTGGACGTTATCGGTGGTGAGGAACGACTTGAAGGCCTTCGAATCCGCGCCGGAGTCGATACCGATGATCGGAACGGACTTGGCGGCTTCATCGATCGGCTTGCCGAGCGCCTTGAATTCGGTCGGCGAGATGACGATCGCGGCCGGCTTGCCGGCAACGGCGTTCTCGAGAATGCTGATCTGGCCGTTCACGTCGGACTCAGCCTGTGCGCCGAGCTCCGGCACCTTGACGCCGAGATCCTGGCCTGCCTTGCGGGCGCCGGCCAGCACGATCTGCCAGTAGAAGGACGTGGTGTCCTTGACGATAATAGGAATGGTCACGTCTGCCGCAAAGGACGGCATCGGCACGGCTGTCGCCATGACGGCGGCGCCCGCGAGAGCGGTAAAGGCGCGACGCGAAAGAATGGACTTCATGCGCATGTTGGTTCTCCTCCAAGTGCGTTCTTCCTCCAGGAAATCTCTCGCGAACGCGAACGAGAGACTTTTATCGATAAAAAACATTTACGAGTTTGAAGCTAGCCGAGGCCTGCCTTGTTTGCAAGACCGCGCCGGGTAAGCCCTTTGGCTCTTTCCGGACCAGTCCTGCACCCGCTTATCGATCGAGCCGCCGGCACAAAGGCGCCGGCAACTCCCCATTCCCAGTCTCGTTGCCTTTTCCTCCGAGGCCAGACGTCCCTCCAAGACATCCGGCCAAAAAGGCTTCGAGTTCGATTTATGAAACATAGGTTCCGCGTGAATGTCAATACGGAACGTTTATTCCGTTTCTGTCCTTATCCCCAGAATACCTCGTCCGGCAGCACGACGCCTTTCTTCAGGATGATGTTGCCGTAGAGCCGAAATTCGGTGGTTGCGACGATGTAGGCGGCCTTGCGCGACCGTTCGTAGAAGGCGAAGCGCTCAAGCGTCGAAATTCCGAAATCGCCGGCACGCTTGGAAACGATGGTCTGAAATTCCTTGCAAACCTCGGGCACGGCCGTCGGATCGCCCACCACTTCCATCACCCAGGCCGATTCCGGAACGAACGTATCGAGCGGCATATGCGTCAGGATCGCTTCCGCCATGGTCGTGGCACTGACGCCATCGGCGCGGATCATTTCCGGGCCCATGGAAAAAGACGGGAAGTTGGCGTCGGCGATGACGATCTCGTCCCCATGGCCCATGCGCGCGATGGCGCACAAGAGATCGGGGCTGAGGACGGGATGAATTCCTTTAAGCATTCTGTTTTTCCTTAAACGCGAACAGCATCGTCGCCGAGTGGCGGCGCAACGAGAGTGAAGCTATCGAATTCCGGATAGATCGTCTCCGGCAAAATCGGTGAGAAGAGGTCCATGTTGCGCGTCACGCTGGATGCCTTGCCGGTGCCGATCAGCACCGACGACACGAGCGGCTCGCGCAGCGCGAACTGCAGCGCCGGCGCGGCGAGCGATACACCGTTCTTGGCTGCGACCGCTTCCATGCCGCGCACCTTGGCGAGCACCTCTTCGGTCGCCGGCATATAGTCGAAGTTCGACCCCGCCACCGCACCGGTCGCCAGAATACCGGAGTTGAAGACGCCGCCGACCACAAGCGACGTCCCCTTCTTGCGGCAGAGCGGCAGCAGTTCGGCCTCGGCCGAGCGGTCGAGCAGCGTGTAGCGCCCGGCCATCAGAATGCAGTCGATATCGGCATTGCGCATCACGTCGAGGCACACGGGCACTTCGTTGACGCCGAGCCCGAAGGCCTTGATCGCGCCCGATGTCTTCAACTCTTCCAGCGCCTTGATGCCGGTATCGAGGAACTGCTTGAGATAGACGGCGTTCTTCGCCGCGCCATGCGTATAGCCGCCGATATCGTGCACATAGAGAATATCGATCCGGTTCAGTCCCAGCCTTGCGTAGCTGAATTCGACCGAGCGCATGATGCCGTCATAGGAATAGTCGTAATCGGCATCAAACGAGAGCGGATCGACATAAGAGTAGTCGGGAACCGTCCCCGTCGGCACTGGCCTGAGCAGCCGCCCGACCTTGGTGGAAAGCACCCATTCGCTTTCCGGCTTGCCGCGCAGGAAATCTCCGACATGGCGCTCGCCAAGCCCCAGGCCATACCAGGGCGCCACATCGAAATAGCGGATGCCGCTATCCCATGCGGCGTCGAGCGTTTGCATGGCCTGGTCGCGCGGGCAGGCGCGGTAAAGGCCGCCAAGGGCTGCGGCGCCGAAGCTCACTTCGGTCACCTCAAGCTCGGTCCGGCCGATCCTCCTCGTCTTCATCATTCCTCCCTGAAGACTGTCGATATACTTGATTAAAGCGTTGCTCCGAGATGCCAAGGCACGAATTCGTTATCGCCGTAGCCGAACTCCTCGCTCTTGGTCTTCTTGCCCGATGCCGTATCGATGATCAGATCGAAGATCTCGCGCCCCTTACCTGATATCGTCGCATCGCCGCTGGCGATCGTGCCGCAGTCGATGTCCATGTCCTCTTCCATCGAGGCATAGAGCGCCGAATTGCTGGAGAGCTTGATCGAAGGCGCCGGACGACACCCGAAGCAGCTGCCGCGGCCGGTGGTGAACGCGATCATATTGGCTCCACCAGCGACCTGGCCGGTGGCCGAGACAGGGTCGTAGCCTGGTGTGTCCATGAAGACGAGGCCGGGTGCGGTCACCCGTTCGGCATAACCATAAACCGCCGTCAGCGGCGAACGCCCGCCCTTGGCGACAGCGCCGAGCGACTTTTCCAAGATGGTGGTCAGGCCGCCGCGCTTGTTGCCGGGGGAGGGGTTGTTGTCGAGCGAGGCGCCGTGCATCGCCACATATTTCTCCCACCAGACGATCTTCTCGTCGAGCTTGCGGGCGACCTCTTCGCTGACCGCGCGGCTGCGCAGCAAATGCTCGGCGCCGTAGATCTCCGAGGTCTCCGACAGGATCGCCGTGCCGCCGGCAGCAGCCAGAAGATCGGCCGCCACACCAAGCGCCGGATTGGCCGTAATCCCTGAGAAGCCGTCGGAACCGCCGCACTGCATACCGATGATGATATCGCTGATCGGCAGCGGCACGCGCCGCTCGCGCCCGACATCGTCGGCGATCTCCTTCAGCATGCCCATGGCGCGCTCGACGGCGCGGCGCGATCCGCCGGCATCCTGAATGTTGAAATGACGCTTGGAATTGCCGGCGCCGCTCTGGCCGTAGAGCGTCAGCTGGTTGACCTCGCAGCCGAGCCCGATCATCAGCACGCCGCCGAAATTCACATGCCTGGTATAGCCGGCAAGTGTCCGGTGCAGCACGGCCATGCCGTCGCCGGTCGAGCTCATGCCGCAGCCCTGATCGTGGACGATAGGCACGAAGCCGTCGATGCCCTCGTAATGCGGCAGGATGGTGCGATTGGCCTGGTCGGCGATGGCGCGACAGACCGTGGTGGAACAGTTCACGCTGGCGATGATGCCGATATAGTTGCGTGTCGCCGAGCGCCCGTCGGCGCGCTTGTAGCCCATGAAGGTGCGCGCGCGGTCGGCCGCACTCGCTTCTTCCGGCGCCGAATTGGCGGTGGCGGCCAGGCGGTCGTTTTCGAAATGCAGGTTCTGGCTATGGATATGCTGGCCGGCCTTGACGTCCGATGTCGTGCGCCCGATCGCCTGCCCGTACTTCACCACCGGCTGCCCGAGCGCGATATCGCTGAGCGCGATCTTGTGACCGGGGTCGATCTTCTCCAGTGTCGTTATCCCCGCCACCATCTCGCCGGCGGCGATCGGGGCAGTGGCCACCGCGACATTGTCGCCTGATGACAGGATGATCCAAGGGTCTTTCTTCAACGATCTTCTCCCTAGGGAAACACTCGCTGCATCGGCGAATGCGCATTGCTTTTGTTTTTTATCTACAATAAACATTTTCAAGTCAACGGGATTATTGATCTTGTGGACGAGGGAGGCAAACAGCCGCGGACGATCCAAAATAAGATAAGGATCGCCGAGAGATAAGCTCCTGCCACGCGCCGGCGCTCGCCATTCGCGGGCTTTCGCGGTGTGCCGCAGGGCAACAAGGCGGGGTGTGCATGGCGCGGCAAAACACGGTCTTCAAGGAAGCGTATAATCGCTATGTCGCGGCCCTGCGCGCCGACGAGACCCTGCCGTCCGAGCCCGATATCGCCGCCAAGCTCGGCATCAGCCGCAGCACCGCCCGCGCCATCCTGACCCGGCTCGATGAGGAAGGCATCATCAGCTGGAACAAGCGCCAGAAGGTGGTGTTGCGCACGCCGACTGAGGCCGATCTCTTTCCCTCGGAAGAGACCGATTCCCTGCACAACATCATCGAGCGCAGCTTCATGCAGCGCATCCTGTCGGATGATGCGGCCCCCGGCACGCAGATCAACGAGCTGGAGCTCGCCCGCGAGATCGGCACCGGCACCACAAGCGTGCGCGAATTCTTGATCCGCTTCTCGCGTTTCGGGCTGATCGAGAAGCGGCCGAACAGCCACTGGATATTGAAGGGTTTTACCCGCGAATTCGCGCTGGAGCTCGCGGAGGTGCGCGAGATGTTCGAGCTCCACTCCGCCGCCGAATTCGGCCGGCTGCCTCAGGACAACGAAGCCTGGCGGGCGCTGGCGGAAATCAAGGCCGAGCACCACGCCATGCTCGATGATCTCGACCGCCGCTACAAGGAATTCTCAGCCCTCGACGAGCGCTTCCATTTGCTGATCCACGGTGCAGCGAAGAACCGCTTCATCGCCGATTTCTACGACGCCATCGCCATCGTCTTCCACTATCACTACCAGTGGAACAAGGCCTTCGCCCGCCAGCGCAACGAGCGCGCCATCCACGAGCATCTGGATTATATCGCCGCCCTTGAAGCAGGCGATCCCGCCGCGATCGACGCCGCCTGCCGGGTGCACCTGCGCTCCGCGCGCCAGACCTTGCTGCAATCACTGCCGCAGCCCGCGACGGACGCGGAAGCCTTGGCGAAGTAATGCCGAGCAGTATCTTGCGGGCGAAAAAAAGCCCGCTCAAGGCGGGCCACGTCTCGCGAACTCAATACAATCGATAACGCAATACCAACGAGACAGCTCAACCTACCATCCGGCGTTCCGTCTTGCACTTCGCTCATTCGGATGAGTTTCGCAGGCTGGCATCAGGCAATGGGAGCAAGCGCCGCTTATCGCGCCGCGTATCTTCGGCAGACCGAGGCAGGCTCGTCAGCGACAAGCTCAGCGCCGGGGAAAATCATTCCATCCGGAAGCCCGCGCTTTCGCGAACACGATCTGCGCCTCACGCCCCAGAAAGAGCAGGCCGAAGATGCCCAATATCGTCAGCATATCCCACATGTGCGCTCTCCCCAATTGCGTTGCGGGCCGTGCCTCAGACCCCTCATGACACGGCCCGCCCAATCCAAACGCGACCGCCATCACGTTTCAGGACGATCGCACTCATATGCGACATCAATGCGTCGCGGTATCGCGAATTCTGGGGATGTGGCCGTTTGGCGCATCACTTTACGGTGCGCGCGCAAGGGCAAATCGTGAGCGCAGTCGAAATTCTTTCGGCTGGGCCTAATTCCTGAGTTTCCTGATCGAAAACCTCGAAGAGCGTCTTGGAAACTACTTGATGGCGCGACTTTTGTGACTTTTTTCGCGGCGGCCACAAGAACAACTCCGGAGTTGTACCATTTTCATCAGATTTAGCTAATCGTATCCATACTTTGTTAACCGTGATTTTCTTAGTTAAGCACCCATAGGCTGTAAGAATCAGCCGAAACGGTCTTCGTTTTAATTCAAGGTTTTATTTATCTGGATCTCCGATGACGTCCCTTTTGACAAACACCTCGGCGCTTGCAGCACTACAGACGCTAAGCTCTCTCAACTCAGGACTGCAGGAGACCCAAGGCCAGATATCGTCGGGCCTGCGCGTGGAGACGGCGTCCGACAACGCCGCCTACTGGTCCATCGCCACGACGATGCGATCCGATAGCAAGGCGGTGTCCGCGGTCTCGGATGCACTGGGAATGGCGTCCGCCAAGGTCGATGTCGCCTATGCCGGTACTGACTCGATCGTCGACGTGCTGACCGAGTTCAAGGCGAAGCTCGTCGCCGCCACCGAGGACGGCGTCGACAAGGCTAAGGTCCAGGATGAATTGAAGCAGCTCAATCTCCAGGCCGAAAGCATCGTGGCTTCGTCGAGCTTCAATGGTGTGAATTGGTTGACGACGAATGCGCCGACGCATCTCATGGTCACGGATGATCTCACGGCCTCCGTCATGTCGTCGTTCGTCCGCTCGGATGGCGGATCGGTAAAGGTGGAAACGGAAAGCGTGAATCTCAAGCTGAGCAGCATGCTGAACACAGGCGGTGGCGGCATCCTGCAGAAGGAGCTGGGCGGTGTCGGCGATATCGGCGGCTTCCGCGGCACCAACATCAATTCCGACGCCCATCAGGGCCACGAGAACCACAATTTCACCGGCCCCGCCACCTTCGGTTCGGCGGACTACATCGACTTCGATCTGGTGGTCGATGCAGGAGACTATTCCGCTGGCGAAACCTTTACCGCGCTTAGGATCGACAAGAGCGTGATCGACGCCGCCTTGGGCACGAACGACGGCAAGATTCGCAACGCTTCCGACATGCGCAAGGTGCTCAACCAGGTCTTCTCCGATAATGGCGTCCCCGCGACAGCCAATGAGACGCGTTTCTCCGGTTCGCTGACGGCGGCGAGTTTCGAGATCGCTTCGCTGGAGACCTCTGGTCATCCGGGCTCCAGCATTGACATAACGGGCGTTGCATCGGATTTCGGCGGCGTCTACCCGTCCGGCTTCGGGCTCGGTCTGGAGAATGCGCCGCTTGCCAATCACGACAATATGTATCCTGAGGCCCACATGACGTTCGGCCGGTCGTTCACCGTTTCCGAGGAGGCGTCGATCACCTTCGACGTGCAGGTTGGTCCCAGCCCGATGCAGACCTACACGATCGACCGGGCGACTGTTGATGCGGCGCTCGGCACGAGCGATGGCTATGTCGGCAATGCCACGGACCTCGCCACCATCATTGCATTCGCCTCGGCGGGCAGCAATCTGGTGGTCGTGCCATCCGGCGACACCATTACATTCTCGGCCGATCGAAGCATCTACCCCGAGGCGGGCAACCACGCCGCCCGTGTCAGCGTTGGCAACGTGCAGTCCGATCCGCCGTGGACGCTGGAGTTCGACCTCGACGAGGTCGACGTCACCGGCTCCGCGTTCGGCGTTGACGAGTATCTCACCGGCGTCGAATATATGCTGAAGCGATCGATCGAAAGCGCCAGCACGCTCGGATCGCTGCAGAGCCGTATCGAAGGGCAGACGCTTTTCGCCAGCAAGCTCATGGACAGCCTCGACAGCGGCATCGGCCGTCTGGTCGATGCCGACATGGAGCAGGAATCCTCCAGGCTCGCCGCCCAGCAAACCCAGCAACAACTCGCCATCCAGGCGCTGTCGATCGCCAACTCCGCGCCGAGCGGCATCATCAGCCTGTTCAGGTAGTTTCGGAACTTTCGGTCGCCGCGAGCCCGCAGCCATGGCGCGGGCGTCGCTTCGCGCGGCAAAAAGATCCGTGGTGAAAGCAATGGACGCAACCGACGTCGCAGGAATGCGTCGGAACGGTAGAGCAGGCTGTTCTGTGCTAAGTGCATGAAAAAATGGTGCCGCTTGCAGGACTCGAACCTGCGACCCCATCATTACGAATGATGTGCTCTACCACCTGAGCTAAAGCGGCAATCCGGCGGGTGATTTGTGTTCGGCCCGCGATTTGCATGGCGCTGATACAAGCATTGTCGGAAGATTTCAAGCGCCCTGTCACGTCTTTGGCAAAAAAGAACGCGGCTGTGGAAACATGCCCCGCGCCGTTCAGGCCGGCGAGGGGAGCGCCAGTCGGTCGCGTGCTGCGTCATATTCCTTTTTCATGCGGTCCACGAGCGCCTCGACGGGTTCGACGGCCTTGATGGCGCCGATGCCCTGGCCGCTGCCCCAGATGTCCTTCCAGGCCTTGGCGCCGCCCACGGCCTGTTCGAAATCCATCTTCGAGGCGTCGGCGACCGGCAGGTTGTCGGGGTCGAGGCCGACGGCCCGGACTGACGGTTTCAGGTAGTTGCCGGCGACGCCGGTGAAGTAGTTGGAATAGACGATATCGTTCGATGCGCCGTCGACGATCGCCTGCTTGTAGGCGTCGGATGCGCGCGCCTCCTCGGTGGCGATAAAGGGGCTGCCGATATAGGCCATGTCGGCGCCCATCGCCTGCGCCGCCAGGATCGCGCCGCCATTGGCGATCGCGCCGGCAAGCAGAAGCGGGCCGTCGAACCATTCGCGGATCTCCTGCACCAAAGCAAACGGCGAGAGCGTTCCCGCATGGCCGCCGGCGCCCGCCGCCACCGCGATCAGCCCGTCGGCGCCCTTGCGGATCGCGGAGTTGGCGTGGCGGTTGTTGATCACATCATGCAGCACGATGCCGCCATAGGAATGCACGGCGGCGTTCACCTCGGGCACCGCGCCGAGCGAGGAGATGACGATCGGCACCTTGTATTTTACGCAGAGCATCAGGTCGTGCTCGAGCCGCTTGTTCGACGTGTGGACGATCTGGTTGACGGCAAAGGGTGCGGTCGGCCTGTCCGGATTGGCGGCGTCATGTGCTGCGAGATCCTCGGTCATCATCGCAAGCCATTCGTCGAGCTGGCTCTCCGGCCGCGCGTTGAGCGCCGGGAATGCGCCGATGACGCCCGCCTTGCACTGCGCAAGCGTTAGCGCCGGGTGCGAAATGATGAACAGCGGAGAGGCCACCACAGGCAGTCTGAGGTTTCGCGTCAGGATCGAGGGCAGGGCCATGGGTCACCGTGAAGAATTGACGTTTACGAAAACGTCAATGTGATAGCAGAGAGTTTTCGCCAGGAAAAGACCGTGTCGCGGTTCCGCCAACATCGCTTGCTCTATAAAAAGGCCTGCCTTTCGGTATTATCCCCTGATGAAAGGGGCGTTCGGCAGCCTCAGCCTTGCGGTTTGCGACATCAGCCGCTACCGCAGGGACATATTGTTAAGCATATGACGCCTGTCATCAGCACGAAGGACCGGACGTGAGCGGATTAGAAACGGCTATCAGAACGGCGCTAGACAATGCCGATCGCGACAATCCCGAAGTCCGAGCCAAGATCTATCAATCCGCGCGCCAGGCGCTGGAAGCCGGTCTGCGCAAGCAGGACGTCACCGATACCAACGCGATCGCCCATCATCGCCACCGTCTGGAAACGACGATCCACATGATCGAGGCGGAGGAGCGACAACGCCTTCATCCGCGCCAGGGGCCGCCGGAGGTCCCGGTGCCGCCGGTCGTCGATATCCCGCCACCACCACCTCCTCGCGCGCCGGATGATTTCGACAGCCCGACGATCGGCGGCGAAACGCGCGCGCCGGCGCCTGACGTCATGGTCGCCGACAATCGCTACGAAGAGGACTCCGGTCTCGGCGGCCTGCATGCCGGCGATGCGGATCATCTGGCGTCGGCTCCCGAACCCTTCGTGGCCGAGAAAAAGCCGGCCAACATGGATTTCCGGCCGGAGCGCGCCGTCGCCCGCCGCAAGCCGCGCAAGTTCTTCTCACGCCTGCTCGTCTGGTGCGTCCTGCTCGCCTTCATCGGCATGGGTGCCTGGTGGGCGCATACGTCGGGCCTGCTGATGACGGCGGCCGAGCGCGATACCAGCGTCGCCAATCCGCCCGCCACCACCGCGCCAGAGGATTTCAACGGCGCGAGTGACAATCATACCGCCGACAGCGACGCCAGCCAGGCGCCGGTCATCGATCCGCAGAATTCATTCTCCGCCGCCTGGCTCGAAATCTTCAAGCCGTCGGATGCCAGCAAGATCGTCAAGGGCGCGCAGTCCCGCGTCGAGAGCATTGCCGAAAACGATGGCCCGGCCGTGCGCCTCACCTCGCAAAGCGCCGGCGCCGATGGCAATGTCGGCATCAGCGTTCCGCCCGATATCCTGCAGCAGCTCGCCGGCAAGTCCTCGACGATCGCTGTGACCCTGCAATCGACCTCCGACGAGCCGACGCAGATCACCGTCGAATGCGACTTCCAGTCGCTCGGCGATTGCGCCCGCCACCGCTTCACGGTCAACCGCGAAAAGTCGGACGTTCTCCTGCAGGTCCGCTTCGATCGCTCGCTCGCCCCGACCTCGGCCGGCACGCTTTTGATCAACAGCGACGTGGACGGCAAGGCGAGGGGCATCAACCTCTACGCCGTACGCATCCTGCCCGGCCAATAAGGCGGTCGGGCAGCCCGCTCAGTTAGTATGCTTTGCCGCAGTCACTTCAGGAACTTCGGCCCCTGGCCGATGATCTTGTCGTCGAGCTTGCCGATCGCGTCCTTGTCCTTGCCGTCATAGTCGATCGTCTTCAGCATGTGACGGATGAGGTTCACGCGGGCGCGGCGCTTGTCGTTGGCGTGAACCACGGTCCAGGGCGCGAATTCCGTGTGCGTTTCCTTCAGCATCCGGTCACGCTTTTCGCTGTAGTCGTCCCATTTGGTCAGCGCCGCGATATCCATCGACGACAGCTTCCACACCTTCCGGGGATCATGGCGACGGTCGTGAAAGCGCTTCAGCTGCATCTCGCGACCGATATCGAGGTAGAACTTGAAGAAGAAGATGCCCTCGTGGCCGATCACCTTCTCGATCTGCGGCGCCTGCGCGAGAAAATCCTCATATTGCTTCGGCGTGCAGAAGCCCATGATCGGCTCGACGCCGGCGCGGTTGTACCAGGAGCGGTCGAAGAGCACGAATTCGCCCGCCGTCGGAAACTGCGCGATGTAGCGCTGGAAATACCATTGTCCGGCCTCGCGGTCGGTGGGCTTCGTCAGCGCCACCACGCGGGCAAGGCGAGGGTTCATGTGGGCGGAAGAGGCCGAGATCGCGCCACCCTTGCCGGCGGCGTCGCGGCCTTCGAACAGCGCCATCACGCGCTTGCCGGTCGCCTGAAGCCAGAACTGTACCTTGACCAGCTCGATTTGAAGCGCCTTGAGCTCTTCGAGATACTCTTCTTCCTTGAGCTTCTTGTTGTAGGGGAAGTCGCCCGATTTCAGAGCCTCCTCGTCCACCCAGTCGGGCAGCACTGGATCGTCCACGTCGAAGACGCGCTTCTTGCCCCTGATATCCAGTTCGACTGCTCTGCTTTCGACATCTTCCGACATGGCGATCCTCCTCTTTATGTGCGTAGCCGCCAAGGCGAACATATTTCCTTTTGAAAATCAAACCTCTCGGCATCAGTAAAAATTATGTGCGCAGTCGGGGTGCATTGTCGGTTTGCTGGCGGCATCGGTAAACTTCTGTCATGAAAGAGCGCTATCAGGCGAAGTTTGATAGCCAACGAAGAACGAATCGACGTCGCGAGGGGCACTTGGAACAGCAAACGCCATGGACGGCCAAACTGACGGCGAAGCTCCGTCGGGAGAGCTTCGTGCTTCTCGTCGCGCTGGCGATTGCGTTCATCGCCGTGACCGCAGGCATGAACGGCTGGGGCGTGCTCGGCCTGCTGGCGATCATGCTGCTTGCCATCATGTGCTCGTCCGAGCCGCGCCCGCAAGTGGCCTCGGTGCCACCGGTGTCCGAGGTCGAGGAGCCCGCCGCGCGCAGCCTTCTGCCCGAGGTGTCGGCGACGCTTTCGGCGCTCGACATTCCCGTCATGGTGCTGGCGGGCGACGCCTCCGTGCTGTTCCAGAACCGCGCCGCTGAAAAGGCCTTCGGAGAGGTCGTCATCGGGGCGCATATTTCCGCGCGCCTGCGCTCGCCAGGCATTCTCGACATGGTTCGCGAAACCATCGTCACCAACGCGCCCAATCAGATCGAGCACTCCGAACGCCTGCCGTCGGAGCGCGTCTATATTGTCCGCAGCTCGCCGGTCGAGCTCGGCGCCGTCGGTGGCGCCAATCATGGCGCAAGCGAGCGGCTTTTCGTCCTGTCCTTCCGCGACATATCGGAAGTGCGCCGCATCGACCGCATGCGCTCGGATTTCGTTGCCAACGCCAGTCACGAGCTGCGCACGCCGCTTGCCTCGCTGCGCGGCTTCATCGAAACCATCCAGGGGCCGGCGAAAAGCGATTTCAAGGCACAGGAACGCTTCCTCGGCATCATGTTCGACCAGACCACGCGCATGAGCCGCTTGGTCGACGACCTCTTGTCCCTGTCACGACTGGAATTGAAGTCGCATATCGCGCCCGATGAGAAGGTGGATCTCGTGCCGCTGCTCGGCCATGTCCGGGATGCGCTTCTGCCCCTCGCCAATGACGTCGGCGTCGATATTCAGCTGCATCTGCCGGAAGGCCGAGCCGAGGTGGCCGGCGATCGCGATGAGCTTGTGCAGGTGTTTGAAAACCTGATCGAAAACGCTTGCAAGTATGGCCAGGAAGGCAAACTCGTCGAGGTCTTCCTGAAGAATGGCCCCAGCGGACCGGTAGAGGTCACCATCGTCGATAAGGGGCCGGGTATCCCGGCCGAACACGTGCCGCGCCTGACGGAGCGTTTCTATCGCGTCAACATCGAGGATAGCCGCTCAAAGAAGGGCACCGGCCTCGGCCTTGCCATCGTCAAGCACATCCTGACGCGCCACCGCGCCCGCCTGATCGTGAAGTCCGAGGTTGGCAAGGGAACGAGCTTTACCGTCCGATTTTGACATAAAAGACGTCCCGGTCTTTATGAAGTCTGATTTTATCTATGCATTTCAATTGCATAGACTGTCATAAATGTTTCACCGAACTGACATAAAAGCTCTTGTCATCAGGGGCTAAAGAATGCGTGCCGCTGACAGAGACGGCACCGTCAAAGGGCCGTTCAGGCCCCACCCAGACAGTTATAAGCCCGGGAGACTATTATGAACGCTTTTAAACTTACGGTCGCTGCACTTGCTGCTTCCGCCGCTTTCGCAGGCGCGGCTGTTGCTCGCGACCAGGTCCAGGTCAGTGGTTCGTCCACCGTTCTGCCTTACGCCAAGATCGTTGCCGAAACCTTCGGCGAAACCTTCAAGGACTTCAAGACGCCGGTCGTTGAATCCGGTGGTACGGGCGCTGGCCTCAAGGAATTCTGCAAGGGCGTAGGCCCTGACACGATCGACGTTGCCAACGCTTCGCGTCCGATCAACGCCAAGGAACTGGAAGCCTGCAAGGCTGCCGGCGTTACCGACATCCAGGAAGTCAAGATCGGCTACGACGGCATCGTCTTCGCTACCGACTCGTCCAACCCTGACGTCGCTTACGAGCCGGCCGACCTCTACAAGGCTCTCGCTGCTCAGGTTGTTGTCGATGGCAAGCTCGTCGCAAACCCCTACAAGAAGTGGTCGGAAGTTAACTCCAAGCTCCCGGCTGTTGATATCGCTGCCTACATCCCCGGCGAAAAGCACGGCACCCGCGAAGTGTTCGAACTGAACGTTCTCGCTGCTGGCTGCAAGGACTCTGGCGCTCTCGACGTGATCTCCAAGGAAATCGCTGACAAGGCTGCTCAGAGCAAGGCTTGCGTTGCAGTTCGTAAGGACGGCGCTGCAGTCGACATCGACGGCGACTATCCGGAAACGCTGGCACGCATCGCTGCCAACAAGACCGGCGTTGGCGTATTCGGCCTCTCCTTCTACGAAAACAATGCTGACAAGCTGAAGGTCGCTACCGTCAAGGGTATCGTTCCGAGCCCGGAAACGATCGCTGACGGCACCTACCCGGTTTCCCGTCCGCTGTTCTTCTACGTGAAGAAGGCTCACCTGGGCGTTATCCCGGGCCTGAAGGAGTACGTAAACTTCTTCGTATCCGACCAGATGGTTGGCCCTGACAGCCCGCTCGTCGAGTACGGCCTGGTTGCTGCTCCGGACGCTGAGCGCGAAGCGACCCGCAAGTCGGTCGAAGACGGCAAGACCATGTAATGAACTTTGCCGGCGCGATCCAAGGGGTCGCGCCGGCATTGCCTTTGTCCGCTCTAAGGGAGCGGTGAAGCTGAACTACTCCATGATTGGAAGCCGAGATGGCCGAGACGCCGTTTCGCTCTTGGGGGCCGAGGGCCTGGGGGACCTTAACGAATGAGTACATCCGTCTTACTCTTGTGCCTCGTTGTGCTTGGCGCGGTTGCCTTTGTGGCAGCACGCAGCCGCGCGACGGCGCTTGCCGGAGGTAAATCCTCGGCACTGCACTCCCGGCCTGGCTACTACGGTGCCTATGCCGCAATCTGGGCTATCCTGCCTGCGCTCATCGTTCTGTGCGCCTGGCTTGCGATCAGCCCCTCCATTATCGAATCCTCCGTTCGCGGCGGCTTTCCTGACGACGTGAAGGCCCAGCCGGCGGCTCAGCAGAACCTGAACTACGGCATGGTCAGCGCCATCGCCCGCGGTCTGCCGCTGCTCGCGAGCGAAGACGTTGCCGCAGGCGTCGGCGATCCCGCCGGTCTCCAGGCCAAGCTCGCCGCCAAGGGCGTTCCGCTCGCCGGCGTGCCGCAGCCTTACATGATCGAAGGCGCGCAGAAGCTGAACACCGAGAGCGGCATCAGCCGCTTGATCATGACGCTGGTCGTTCTGGCGCTCGGCGTTGCCGGTGGCTTCTATGCCCTGCGCGAAGTCGCTCCCCGTTTCCGGGCCCGCAACCGCGTCGAGCGCGTCATGCTCTGGGGTCTGCTGCTCGCATCCTCCATCGCCATCCTGACCACTGTCGGTATCGTCATGTCGATGCTGACGGAAGCCGCCCACTTCTTCGCTGAAGTTCCGGCCGCCGACTTCTTCTTCGGCACCGTCTGGGATCCGCGCTTTGCCGGCGCCGGCAGCTCGTCCTTCGGCCAGTTCGGTCTCATCCCGCTGCTGCTCGGCACGCTCTACATCGGCTTCGTCGCCATGCTGGTCGCCGTTCCGGTCGGTCTCTTCGCGGCCATCTACATGGCGGAATACGCGGCTCCCAAGGTTCGCGGTATCGCCAAGCCGCTGCTCGAAGTCCTGGCCGGTATCCCGACCATCGTCTACGGCTTCTTCGCCCTTATCACTGTTGGCCCGTTCCTGCGCGACCTCTCGTCCCAGGTGAACGGCCTTCTGACCGGCGATTACAGCAACTTCATCCAGGCACAGAGCGTTCTGACCGCCGGTATCGTCATGGGCATCATGCTGATCCCATACGTCTCCTCGCTGTCTGACGACATCATCACGGCTGTGCCGCGCGCTCTGCGTGACGGTTCGCTCGGTCTTGGTGCCACGCGTTCGGAAACGATCAAGAAGGTCGTTCTCCCCGCCGCGCTTCCTGGCATCGTCGGCGCTCTGCTGATGACCGCCTCGCGCGCCATCGGCGAGACCATGATCGTCGTGCTTGCAGCCGGTGTTGCCGCCCGCATCCAGATCAACCCATTCGAGCCGATGACGACGGTGACGGTCAAGATCGTCAACCAGCTGACGGGTGACCTTGAGTTCACCTCGCCGCAGACGCTGGTTGCCTTCGCGCTTGGCATCACGCTGTTCTTCATCACGCTTTGCCTTAACATCTACGCGCTCTTCATTGTGCGCAAATACCGGGAGCAGTACGAATGACGGACGTTGTTTCCTCCGGACAGGGCGTCGTCGTCTCCAAGGCGCCGGCCCGCCGCGACATCGGCATCAAGCGTCGCTACGCCGCCGAACGCCGCTTCCAGGCCTATGGCATCGCTGCCATCTCCTTCGGTCTGATCTTCCTGGCCATCCTGCTCACGACGGTTATCCGTCAGGGCTACACGGCCTTCGCGCAGACCTCGATCACCCTGCCGATCGAGTTCTCCGAAAAGGTGCTCGACCCCAACAACAAGCGCGCCACCGACCCGTCGGTGCTGATCGCCGCCAACTATCCGGTGCTGATCCGCGACGCCATGGTCAAGACGCTCGGCATCAACGCCCAGAGCCGCCCGGAAACGCGTGACGCCACCGCGATGATCTCCAAGGGGGCGCCGATCGTGCTCCGCGACATGGTCGTTGCCGATCCGTCGCTCATCGGCAAGACGGTCAACGTCACGCTTCTCGCCGACGCCAACGTCGACTCCGCCAACAAGGGCCAGATCGACCTGACGGTTGACGAGAAGAACCGTAAGGTCAACGACCGCCAGGTCGGCTGGATGCAGCAGATGGCCGCCAGCGGCACGCTCCACAAGGAGTTCAACACCGGCCTCTTTGTCAACGGTAACTCCAGCCGTCCGGAAGCCGCAGGTCTCGGCGTCGCCCTCATCGGCTCGCTCTACCTGATGCTGATCGTTCTTGCGCTGTCGCTGCCGATCGGTGTCGCCGCTTCGATCTATCTCGAAGAGTTCGCGCCGAAGAACAAGCTGACCGACCTGATCGAAGTCAACATCAACAACCTCGCGGCCGTTCCGTCGATCGTCTACGGTCTGCTCGGTCTCGCCGTCTTCATCAACTTCGCAGGCCTGCCGCGCTCCGCGTCGCTGGTCGGCGGTCTGGTGCTGACGCTGATGACGCTGCCGACCATCATCATCGCCACCCGCGCGGCACTGCGCGCCGTGCCCCCTTCGATCCGCGCAGCCGCTCTCGGCCTCGGCGCCTCGAAGATGCAGATGGTGTTCCACCACGTTCTGCCGCTGGCAATGCCTGGCATCCTGACCGGCACCATCATCGGTCTGGCGCACGCGCTCGGTGAAACCGCGCCGCTGCTCCTGATCGGCATGGTTGCCTTCGTCGCCAATGCGCCTGCCACCCCGATGGATCCCTCCACGGCTCTGCCGGTGCAGGTTTACATGTGGGCAAACGAAGCCGAACGCGCCTTTGTCGAGCGCACGTCCGGCGCCATCATCGTCCTGCTCCTGTTCCTGATCGTCATGAACCTCGGAGCCATCCTCTTGCGTCGTCGCTTTGAGCGCCGCTGGTAAACGGAGTAAACATCATGAACATGTTGACGGAAGCCGCAGTTGAGAAGGCGCTAGACCAGAAGATGAATACCATTCCGTATAAAATGATCGGCCAGGACGTCTCGGTTTACTACGGCGAGAAGCGCGCGCTTTTCGACGTGAAGCTGAACATCCGCGAAAACACCGTGACGGCTCTCATCGGTCCGTCGGGCTGCGGCAAGTCCACCTTCCTGCGCAGCCTGAACCGCATGAACGACACGATCGACAACTGCCGCGTCACCGGCAAGATCACGCTCGATGGCGATGATATCTACGATCCGGATATCGACGTCGTCGAACTGCGCGCCCGCGTCGGCATGGTGTTCCAGAAGCCGAACCCGTTCCCGAAGTCGATCTACGAAAACGTCGCCTACGGCCCGCGCATCCATGGTCTCGCCAAGGCGAAGGCTGACATGGACGTCATCGTCGAGCAGAGCCTGCAGCGCGCCGGCCTGTGGAACGAGGTCAAGGACCGCGTGCATGAAGGCGGCACCGGCCTTTCGGGCGGTCAGCAGCAGCGCCTGTGCATCGCCCGTGCGATTGCCGTCAGCCCCGAAGTCATCCTGATGGACGAGCCTTGCTCGGCGCTCGACCCGATCGCGACCGCCAAGGTCGAGGAGCTCATCCACGAGCTGCGCGAAGCCTACACGATCGTCATCGTCACGCACTCGATGCAGCAGGCAGCCCGCGTTTCGCAGCGCACCGCCATGTTCCACCTCGGCAACCTCGTCGAGGAGAACGATACCGACAAGATGTTCACCAACCCGGATGATCCGCGCACCCAGGATTACATCATGGGCCGCTTCGGCTGATCTCCGAAACCGGTAAACCTCAGGACATTCAAGGATAAGCCCCATGGCATCGACACATATCTATTCCGCCTATGACGATGATCTCAAGTTCCTGACGCGCCGCATCTCCGAAATGGGCGGCCTCGCGGAACAGATGGTCGGCGACGCTGTTCGCGCGCTCGTCAACGGCGACACTTCGCTCGCCCAGAAGGTCATCTCCGACGACGTGATCCTCGATCACGCCGAGCGCGAGATCGGCGAAAAGGCGATCATCACCATTGCCCGCCGCCAGCCGATGGCTGCCGACCTTCGCGAAATCATGGGTTCGATCCGCATCGCGGCCGATCTCGAGCGCGTCGGCGATCTCGGCAAGAACACTGCCAAGCGCGTCATCGCGGTCCAGAGCACCGGCGTTCCGCGCAAGCTCGCCCGTGGCCTCGAGCATCTCTCCGAACTGGCGCTCGTCCAGCTCAAGGAAGTTCTCGACGTCTACACCAGCCGCGTTGCCGATCGTGCCAAGTCAATCCGCGAGCGCGACGAGGAAATCGACGCGATGTACACCTCGCTGTTCCGCGAGATGCTGACCTACATGATGGAAGATCCGCGCAACATCACCAGCTGCACGCATCTTCTCTTCTGCGCCAAGAACATCGAGCGCATCGGCGACCACGCCACCAACATCGCAGAGACCATCTACTACATGGCTACCGGCGCCCAGCCGGAAGGCGAGCGTCCGAAGGACGACACCGCCAACACCGTCGGCGCGGTCACGGAATAAGCGTTCCGGACCCACGCCCCCAGGAGACCGAGACGAATGATCCCAAGAGTAGCAGTCGTTGAAGACGAAGAAGCACTAAGCGTGCTTCTTCGCTATAACCTTGAGGCCGAAGGCTTCGAAGTCGATACCATCCTTCGCGGTGACGAGGCCGAAATCCGGCTGCAGGAGCGCACGCCTGATCTTTTGATCCTCGATTGGATGCTGCCCGGCGTATCCGGCATCGAGCTGTGCCGTCGCCTGCGCATGCGCCCTGAGACAGAGCGCCTGCCGATCATCA
Organism: Rhizobium sp. 16-449-1b; assembly: GCF_017741935.1. Classification (GTDB taxonomy): domain Bacteria; phylum Pseudomonadota; class Alphaproteobacteria; order Rhizobiales; family Rhizobiaceae; genus Rhizobium. The sequence goes on from NZ_JAGHMH010000002.1 coordinate 435,402, forward strand.
TGCTGACCGCCCGTGGCGAGGAAAGCGAACGCGTTCGCGGCCTGTCGACCGGCGCCGACGATTATGTCGTCAAGCCGTTCTCGACGCCTGAGCTCGTTGCCCGCGTCAAGGCGATGCTGCGCCGTGCCAAGCCGGAAGTGCTCTCCTCGCTGCTGAAGTGCGGCGATATCGAGCTCGATCGCGAAACTCATCGCGTTCACCGCAAGAGCCGTGAAGTCCGCCTCGGACCGACCGAATTCCGCCTCCTGGAATTCCTGATGTCGTCGCCGGGCCGCGTCTTCTCCCGCTCGCAGCTGCTCGATGGCGTCTGGGGCCATGACATCTATGTCGACGAGCGCACTGTCGACGTGCACGTTGGCCGCCTGCGCAAGGCGCTCAACTTCTCCAACATGCAGGATGTCATCCGCACCGTTCGCGGCGCTGGTTACTCGATGGAAGCGTAAGGCGCTTCCATTTCATCCGATCCAACGAAAAACGGGCCCCGCGAGGGCCCGTTTTCTTGTGTTCCTTATCCTGCTTTCCGGGTCATGCGACCCGGTTGGCGGCCTTGCGGCGCTCGTTGACTGGCTGGTAGGCCATGCGCTGGTGGTAGGTGCAGTACGGCGAGTTGTCGGGCGACTCGCAGCCGCAGAAGTGGAAATCATCCGTCAGCGGATCGCCGACCGGCCACTTGCACGTACGCTCGGTCAGTTCCGTGAGGCCGAGGCGGCGCGAGATCGGAACGACAACGTTGGAAGCCGGACGGTAGCGGACTTCCTCGATCGCATCGATGTCCATCTCTTCCTTGAGAGCCACTGCGCCCTGCGGGCGGGCAACGGCGCGGCTTGGCGAGATGCGTGCGGAATTGAAGTTGCTGGCGGGACGGGGCGTCGAAACCGCCGGGCGCTTCGGTGCTCTGGTCGCCGTCGTCGTGCCGCCGGCCTTGGCGCGGCCAGGCAGGTTCAGGCGGTGGACCTTGCCGATGACGGCGTTGCGGCTTACACCGCCAAGTTGTGCCGCAATCTGGCTGGCGCTCAGGCCTTCGGCCCAAAGCTTCTTCAGTCTTTCAACGCGCTCGTCTGTCCAGTTCATGCCCTGTCTCCGCCTTATTGCGTTGGTGTAGGCAGAATCCCTCACCCATGGCACGGACGTGTCCGGACCAAGAAACGCTTGCTCGATTTTGGTGACTAGTTCCGCCGCATGCAGTCTAGTAATTGAGTTTTAACCTAGAGTGAGGGCGACTCCGTGACAAGAGTCGGTTGAATCGCGGCGAATCGATTTCTCGGTTTTCCCCAACTTGCTGGGTGAGAGAGTCATTTCTGCAACATTAGCTGTTGATAGCTCGCAGGCACCCCGATGCTTGCTTGACGCATGCGACAAAAGCTCAGTTTTGTTGACATCGCACTGCGAAAAGACAATAGTGCCCCTCGCCGCCGAAAGGCGGCATTTTTCATTTCCGGGCACCCGCTTTTTAGCCGGAGTCCGGGCGATTATTGAGCGAATGACAGGAGATCGCGCCATGGCTGAAGCCGCGCCGCTTTATGATACCTACTCTCGTGCCCCGCTGCGGTTCGAGCGAGGAGAGGGCGTGTGGCTGATCACCGAAACTGGCGAGCGATATCTCGATTTCGGCGCGGGCGTTGCTGTTACCTCTGTCGGCCATAGCAATCCGCATGTCGTCGGTGCACTGAAGGATCAGGCCGATAAGGTTTGGCACCTTTCCAACATTTACGAGATCCCCGGTCAGGAGCGCCTCGCCAAGCGGCTGACGGATGCAACCTTCGCGGATAAGGTGTTCTTCACCAACTCCGGCGCCGAGGCGCTGGAGTGCGCGATCAAGACCGCGCGCCGCTACCAGTATTCGAAGGGCCATCCCGAGCGCTTCCACATCATCACCTTCGAAGGCGCCTTCCACGGCCGCACACTGGCGACGATCGCCGCCGGTGGCCAGGAAAAATATCTGGAAGGCTTCGGCCCCAAGGCACCCGGTTTCGACCAGGTTCCCTTCGGTGATATCGAGGCCGTCCGCGCCGCCATCACCGATGCCACGGCCGGCATCCTGATCGAGCCGGTACAGGGCGAGGGCGGTATCCGCCCGGCGACGGTGGAGTTCATGAAGGCTTTGCGTCAGCTCTGCGATGAAAACGGCCTGCTTCTGATCCTCGACGAGGTTCAGACCGGCGTCGGCCGCACCGGCAAGCTCTTCGCTTATGAGCGGTTGGGCGTAACGCCGGACATTCTCGCCGCCGCCAAGGGCATCGGCGGTGGTTTCCCACTCGGCGCCTGCCTGGCAACGGCCGAAGCTGCCTCCGGCATGAAGGCCGGCACCCATGGCTCGACCTATGGCGGCAACCCGCTCGCCATGGCCGTCGGCAATGCCGTGCTCGACGTGATCCTCGAGGAAGGCTTCCTGCAGCACGTCAGCGACGTGGCACTCGTCTTCCGTCAGGGTCTCGCATCGCTGAAGGATCGTTATCCTGATGTGATCGAGGATATCCGCGGCGAAGGCCTGATGCTTGGCGTCAAGGCGGCTGTTCCGTCGGCTGAGCTGCTGCAGGCCATCCGCGCTGCCAACCTGCTGGCCATTCCGGCCGGCGACAATGTCATCCGTTTGCTTCCTCCGCTCGTCGTCACCGCTGACGAAGCCCGCGAAGGCCTCGCGCGCCTGGAGCGCGCCGCCGAGAGCGTGCGCGCCAAGGCAAAGAAGACGGCTTGAATGGATGGATGCCCGGCCGGATGGCGGGCGTAACAGGTTAAAGACAGATGGCTTCCCCAAAACACTTTCTCGATCTTTCCGCGGTAACCTCCTCCGACCTCAGGGTCATCATGGATGATGCCAAGACCCGCAAGCAGGCCTTCAAGGCCGGTCAGGGCGACAAGCCGTTGGCAGGCAAGATGCTGGCGATGATCTTCGAAAAGCCCTCGACCCGCACGCGCGTCTCCTTCGACGTCGGCATGCGCCAGCTCGGCGGCGAAACGCTGTTCCTTTCGGGCACCGAAATGCAGCTCGGCCGCGCTGAAACGATCGGCGATACCGCCAAGGTCCTGTCGCGCTATGTCGACGCGATCATGATCCGCACCACCGACCATGCGCGCATGCTGGAGCTCGCCGAACACGCGACGGTTCCCGTCATCAACGCGCTGACGGATGACACCCATCCCTGCCAGATCATGGCCGATATCATGACCTTCGAAGAGCATCGCGGCCCCATCAAGGGCAAGACGATTGCCTGGATGGGCGATGGCAACAACGTGCTGCATTCGCTCGTCGAAGGCGCTGCCCGTTTCGGCTATCGCATGAACATGGCGGTACCCCTTGGTTCCGAGCCGAAGGATCACTATCTGAACTGGGCCCGCAATGAGGGCGCCGAGATCATGCTCAGCCATGATGCCGACCGTGCGGTCGCCGGCGCCGATTGCGTGGTGACCGATACCTGGGTCTCCATGAATCAGGAACATCGGGCCCGGGGTCACAACGTCTTCCAGCCTTATCAGGTCAATTCGGCTTTGATGGCACAGGCCGACAAGGATGCATTGTTCATGCATTGCCTGCCGGCCCATCGTGGTGAGGAAGTTACCGACGAAGTGATCGACGGCCCGCAATCCGTGGTCTTCGATGAAGCGGAAAACCGTCTTCATGCGCAGAAGTCGATTCTTGCTTGGTGCCTGGGCGCGATCTGAACCATACTGGAGGCCACATCGGGCCGGACAGGCCCGTGGCCGCGCTGGCGGATGGACGGGCTCGTCCGCTGCCCTCAGACTAGGAGAAGACCATGGCAGAAGCTGCAGCCACCCTCGGCGAATTCGATTTCGCCGGCGATGATCATGTCGTTCCGTTTCAGGTGGAAGGCCTGGATGTGCGCGGTCGCGCCGTCCAGCTCGGCCCGATGCTGGATGCGATCCTCGATCGCCACAATTATCCCGCACCCGTCGCCCGCCTGCTGGCCGAAGTCATCGCGCTGACGGTGCTGCTTGGCACGTCGCTGAAGTTCGAAGGCAAGTTCACCGTCCAGACCAAGAGCGATGGCCCGGTCGATCTGCTTGTTGCCGATTTCTCGACGCCCGAGAACGTGCGCGCCTACGCCCGCTTCGACCAGACGCTGCTGGACGAGGCGGTCGCCGCCGGCCGCGCCGAGCCCGAGCAGCTGCTCGGCAAGGGCATGCTGGCGTTCACCATCGACCAGGGCAAATTCAGTCAGCCTTACCAGGGCATCGTCGCGCTCGACGGCGCCACGCTGGAAGACATTGCCGGCACCTACTTCCGCCAGTCGGAGCAGATCCCGACGCGTGTGCGTCTGGCCGCCGCCGAACTGTTCGACCGCGACGAGCAAGGCAAGCCGCGTCATCGCTGGCGGGCAGGGGGGCTCGTTGCCCAGTTCCTGCCGGAAGCGCCCGAGCGCATGCGTCAGGCCGACCTGCACGGCGGCGATGGCGATGAGGGTACCGTCCAGCATGCGGAAGACGATGCCTGGGCCGAAGCGCGTTCGCTGGTGGAGACCATTGACGCCGACGAGCTGACCGATCCGCAGGTCGGCGTCGAGCGCCTGCTGTTCCGTCTGTTCCACGAGCGCGGCGTGCGCGTTTACGAGCCGCGCGAAGTGTTCGACCGCTGCTCCTGCTCGCGCGAGAAGATCAAGGGCGTGCTCAAGGGCTTCTCCGCCGAGGAGATCGAGGCGAGCCAGGAAGAGGGCAAGATCGCGGTCACCTGCGAATTCTGCTCGACGACCTATCGTTTCGAGGCCGAAGAGCTCGCGCAGGCGGCTGAGTAACCTGAAGCATGTCGCGCAAGACCGTGCAGCGGTTTTGCGGCATCGATATGCGGCAAGATAAAGCTTAGTTCAGCACTCTGAGCAGGCCGGGTGAATCAAGCGAGAAGGCGGGGATTTCCACTTGGAAGACCTCGCCTTTATCGGTTTCCATCTGGTAGTGGCCGAACATCAGGCCCGATGGCGTATCGAGCGGGCAGCCCGATGAATATTCGTAGGTATCGCCAGGGCTGAGTGTCGGCTGCTCGCCGACAACGCCCGCGCCGCTCACTTCATCGACGACGCCGTTCTGGTCGGTAATGTTCCAGTAGCGGTTGACGAGGCGTACCGTGAGGTCGGAATTATTGCTGATGACGATGCGGTAGCCCCACACATAGCGGTCGTCGTCCGGGTCGGATTGCTCCTCCAGGTAAAAGGGCTCGACCACCACTTCAATATCTCGTGTCAGGGCGCGGTACATGCCTACACCATAATAAGAATACCTTACTGGTATCTTATAAGAGGTGCGGCAGGTCAATAAACCAGGCCGGAATCCGCAATCAATTGGCTGTAAGCGCGAAAAATTCGCGCGTTAAGACTAATGTCACTCCCGCTCAGCGCGAGTAAATTGTAAAAATGCGCGTTTAAATGCCGGCCGGGCCATGTCGACCCGGCCGGCTATTCTTCATCAGGCCTTGATCTTGGAGAGCGCCTGCGCGAAATCCTCGATCAGGTCGTCGGTATCCTCGATACCAGCCGACAGGCGCACGGTGCCGGGCGAAATGCCGAGTTCGGCGCGGGCCTCGTCCGTCAGGTTCTTGTGTGTGGTCGTCGCCGGATGCGTGATCAGGCTCTTCGCGTCGCCGAGATTGTTGGAGATCTTGACGATCTCAAGCGCGTTCTGCAGCGCGAACGCCGCTTCCTTGCCGCCCTTGAGCTCGATCGCCACCAGGGTCGAACCACCCTTCATCTGCTTGGCGACGATATCGGCCTGCGGATGGTCCTTGCGGCCGGGATAGATCACCTTGGCCACCTGCTTCTGCTCGGCCAGGAAGTCGGCGATCTTGCCGGCGTTCTCGGTCTGCTGCTTGACGCGCAGCGGCAGCGTCTCGAGACCCTTGAGTAACGTCCACGCCGTGAACGGCGACATGGCCGGGCCGGTATGGCGATAATAGTCCTGCAGATGCTCGTTGACCCACTCCGTATCCGAGAGGATCACGCCACCAAGGCTGCGGCCCTGGCCGTCGATATGCTTGGTCGCGGAATAGACGACGATATGAGCGCCGAGTTCCAGCGGCTTCTGGAAGATCGGCGTCGCGAAGACGTTGTCGACCACGACCTTGGCGCCGACCTGGTTGGCGAGCTTGGCAACGCCGGCGATATCGACCACTTCGAGCGTCGGGTTGGTCGGGCTTTCCAGGAAGAACACCTTGGTATTCGGGCGGATCGCCTTTTCCCAGTTCTCCAGATGGCGGCCGTCGACCAGCGTGCATTCGATGCCGTATTTCGGCGCCAGCGTCTCGACCACCCAGCGGCAGGAACCGAAGAGCGCGCGGGCGGCCACGATATGGTCGCCGGCCTTCACCTGGCAGAGGATGGCGGCGGCGACGGCTGCCATGCCCGATGCGGTGGCGCGGGCTTCTTCGGCACCTTCCATCGCGCACATGCGCTTTTCGAACATGTCGTTGGTCGGGCTGCCGTAGCGGGCGTAGATATAGCCCTCGGTCTCGCCCTTGAAGCGCGCCTCTGCGGCTTCCGCGCTGTCGTAGACAAACCCTTGCGTGAGATAGATCGCCTCGGATGTCTCGCTATACTGCGAGCGCAGCGTTCCGCCGTGGACCAGTTGGGTTGCCGGGCGCCAAGTCTTGCTCATGCCATCACCACTTTCAAACACAAAAAAACCGGCCGCGAATGCAGACCGGTTTCAACCCGGTCTATTTAGCCACTTGTTTAACGTGGCTGCAAGCCGACCGGCCAAATCACCACGGGATAAAGCTGCAATACTGCTGTTGCGCGCTTGCGTCAATTCCTCGATTTTGGTTTTGTCTGCGGCAAATTATGGATGGGGCATGATGGCTCGCGAAACAGGAATATTGGCAGACCGCGCGATTGCCGCGTTGTTCGAGACGGGGCGCCTCGTCGCGGAGCGCGAGCTCGACAGCGACCAGATCCAGCCGGCGAGCCTTGATCTGCGTCTCGGCGCTAAGGCCTTCCGCGTCCGCGCCAGCTTCATGCCGGGTCCGAACAGCCTCGTCTCCGACAAGCTCGACCGTTTGAAGCTGCATGTCGTCGACCTCTCGGAAGGCGCGGTGCTCGAAACCGGCTGCGTCTACATCGTCCCGCTCATGGAGCGCCTCGATCTGCCGGCCGACATGTCGGCCTCGGCCAATCCGAAAAGCTCGACCGGCCGCCTCGACATCTTCACCCGTGTCATCACCGATTACGCGCAGGAGTTCGACAAGATCCCGGCAGGCTATTCCGGTCCGCTCTATCTCGAAATCTCGCCGCGCACCTTCCCGATCGTCGTGCGTCGCGGTTCGCGCCTGTCGCAGATCCGGTTCCGCATCGGCCAGTCGCTGCTGGGCGAGCCGGAACTCTTGGCGCTGCACGATGCCGAGACGCTGGTCGCAAGCACCAAGCCGAATGTCTCGGGCGGCGGCATCGCGCTGTCGATCGATCTCGCCGGCGACAAGGACGGCCTGATCGGCTATCGCGGCAAGCACCACACGGCCGTCGTCGACGTCGACAAGAAGGCCCAGCACGACATCTTCGACTTCTGGGAGCCGATCTACAGCCGCGGTCGCAACGAACTGATCCTCGATCCCGATGAGTTCTACATCCTCGTCTCGCGCGAAGCCGTCCACGTGCCCCCGCACTACGCCGCCGAGATGACGCCCTTCGATCCTTTGGTCGGCGAATTCCGCGTCCACTACGCCGGCTTCTTCGACCCCGGCTTCGGCCACGCCCCCGCCGGCGGCCGCGGCAGCCGCGCCGTCCTCGAAGTCCGCAGCCACGAGGTCCCCTTCATCCTCGAAGACGGCCAGATCGTCGGCCGTCTGGTCTACGAGCACATGCAGGAACACCCCGAAAGCCTCTACGGCACCGGCCTCGGCTCCAACTACCAGGCGCAGGGCCTCAAGCTCTCCAAGCACTTCCGGATCTAGAAGATCGCACCGGCCAGTGATTCAAGGCCGCTTGACACCGACCGCCATCTGTTGGAAATCTGCAGCCGACGCGGGTGTAGCTCAATGGTAGAGCAGCAGCTTCCCAAGCTGAATACGAGGGTTCGATTCCCTTCACCCGCTCCAATCCCCATCAAGAATACGTGATCTCCAGCGCCCATTCGCGCCGGGCACCCGTGCATCACGACCCGCATCACCGCTGAACACCCCCACACCCTAACGCTTTTCGCTTACTTGACGAATCCCTAATGAACGTGGTTAATTTTTAACTATTCTCCGGTACATGGAACTTGGACGGCGCTCTGGCCGTTACTGGCGCACAAAAGGAGGAATAGCGAAATGCTCTTGAAGATTTTCACCGCAAAGCGCGATGTCGTCGATGCCGATGACACCGGCACCTACGCGGATGGCTACCATATGCCGGAACTCGACGTTGCCGCATACAAGCGCAGCGACCGCCGCTCCTCCTACGAGCGCGACTATGGTCGTGGCCGCAAGGTTGAAGAGATCTCGCTCGGTCTCGTCTAAAAGATCGATCAAATCGCGGATAAAGTCGGCATTTGCCGAAATGAAAATGGGCGGCCTTGAGCCGCCCATTTCATGTTTGCGAGAGCCTTGTCGAGGCTCAGAATTCCGTCCAGTCGTCGTCCTTCTTGTCGGCGGAAGACGTGCCGCCGAAGGCGTTGGCGAGCTTTTGCCCCAGCGCGAGCGCCGGCGAGGAGGTCGGTCGCGTAACCCCTGAGGTGGCGATCCGCACTGGCGCCTTGCGGGTCAAGACAGGCTTGGCCGGGCGCGGCGGCAGGGGTTCGTTGGCGTCTGGAACCACCCGTGGCGTGAACGCCACGGTGCTGCCGCCGGTGCCGGTCAGCTTGAACTGGTCGAGCAGGGTGTTGAGCGCCGCGGCCTCGGTCGCGAGCTTGTGGCTGGCGGCGGTGCTTTCCTCGACCATCGCGGCGTTCTGCTGCGTGCCCTGGTCCATCGTGTTGACCGCCGTGTTGATCTCTTGCAGCCCGATCGATTGCTCGCGCGCGGCCTCGGCGATCGCGTTGACGTGCTGGTTGATCTCCTGCACCTCATGCACGATCTCTTCGAGCGCCTTGCCGGTCTCGCCGACCAGCGACACGCCGGATTTCACCTGGTTGCCAGAGGTGAGGATCAGCGACTGGATTTCGCGGGCGGCATTGGCGGAGCGTTGCGCGAGTTCGCGCACTTCCTGTGCGACGACAGCGAAACCCTTGCCAGCTTCGCCCGCACGCGCGGCTTCCACGCCGGCGTTCAGCGCCAGCAGATTGGTCTGGAAGGCGATGTCATCAATCACGCCGATGATGTTGCCGATCGAGGCCGAGGACTGTTCGATCTGCTGCATGGCATTGACCGCCTTGCGCACGACTTCGCCGGACCGCTCTGCGCTGTGGCGGGTTTTCGACACCAGCGTGCGCGCTTCTTCCGCCCGGCGCGCGGCGTCCTTCACCGTCGTGGTGATCTCTTCCAGCGCCGCCGCCGTCTCTTCGACGGAGGCTGCCTGCTGCTCGGTGCGGCGCGAGAGTTGGTCGGCCGAGGAGCGGATCTCGCCCGCGCCGGCCGTGATCGCGCGGGCGTTGTCACCCACCGTCTGCATTGTTTCGTTGAGCTTGAAGATCGAGTTGTTGAAGTCCTGGCGCAGGCTGTCCAGGCTGCCTTCGAAGGGTGTGTTGATCTGCGAGATCAGGTCGCCGGCCGCAAGCTTGCGCAAGCCGTCGCCGAGCGCGCTGACGGTGCGCGATAGATCGGCCGCCTCGGTGGCGCGCTGCGCTTCGATTTCGCGCCGCTCGCTGTCGGTGAGATTGCGGTTGCGCTCCGCCTCGCGCTCGAGACGCACACGCTCGATGGCATTGTCGCGGAAGATCGAAACGGCAGCCGCCATCTCGCCCACTTCGTCCTGCCGGTCCATGCCGTCGACGGCGCTTGCCGTCTCGCCCTCGGCAAGCCGCGTCATGCGCTGGCGAAGCCGGGCCATCGGCGCCGCGATGCCGGCCTGCGCGATCCAGATGCTGAGGCCGATCGCGGCAAGCACGGCGAGCCCGATCAGCACGAAACAATAGAGGATACGGCTGTTGACCGTGGCAGAAAGCGCATCGCCGCCATCGTTGAGCTGCACCATCAGCGCATCATTGTTGGCGATCATTTTCGGCGTGACGACCGAGAGCTTGGCGTTGAGCTCGGCCGCCGTGGCGCGCGCGCCGGTGCGATCGCCGGCCTTGGCCTGGTCGATCACTTTTTTCGAGAGCGCATCCATCTCGTCGATGCCGGCGATGATCTCGTCGATCGCGGGCTTGCGGTTCGGCACGAGGTCGGCTGCCTGCTGCAGGCGCTCGCGCGCTTGCGGCATCTTGCTGGGCGCGGCGATCGCGGCATCGAAGTCGGGCGTGCCGGGGGTGAGCTCGGAGACGACGGTTGCCTGCAGAACGGCTGCGGTGGCAGACGCGCTGGCGCGCGAAGCCTGCATGGCTGCCAGCGCTTCGTGGTCGATGAAGGCGCTGTAGGCGGCATCGGCGCCGCGGAATTCCTCGACGACATAGACAAGACCGCCGATCGCGATGACGCCGAGAAGCGCAACGACCGAGATGATCTTGGTGCGGATTTTGAAGTTTTTCAGCATGAATGGGCCCATGGGCTGCGGCCAGGGGGATGGCCGGATACGATCGTTTTCAAGGACAGGCGTTTTCGAAGGTAGAGCTGGCGCTTGTGGCGCCGTGGGAGATGCCCGCTAAGGCTCGACAGGCGCATCATGCATTCGGTCAGGAACCGGTGTCGTCGAACGCGACTAGAATCCATATTGCTTAAGACGAAACTAACGCATCCAGGGGTCCACAGAATTTAAGTGAACCGGCTCATTGTGAAGAGGCCGAGGCCGCGCGCATCGGTTGCGAAGTCGGCAGGTGCGGGGTCTTGTCCCAGAAGAACGGCTTGAAATGCAGCTGGAAGACGGCGCGCCACGCGGCGCCCGAGATCAGCATCCAGTAGAGAGGCAGGGCAACCCATCGCCAGCCGACCTTCCGCTTCTCGTCGCGCAGCATGGCGCGCCGGCCAAGCACCAGCAGGATGACGTAGCTTCCCAGCATGTTGGCGACATCGATTAGAAACAGCAGCGCCTCGCCGGTGCCGGGCGGTGGGAAGCCGAGCATCATGTAGCTGGCGGTGGTGAGGATCAGCATGACCATCCACGGATGCGTCAGCGAGGCCACGAGCATGCCGCCGATTAGCACCTGGAAAACGAGGAACGGCCAGATCCCCATCTCGCGCACAAGCTTGCCGGGCGCGCGCATCATCACCAGCCATGTCTGCAGCCAGCCCTTGAACCATCGTGTGCGCTGGTTCAGCCAGACGTCGCGCGTGGTCGGCGCGTCCTCGTAGGTCGGGCAGTCGATGACGCCGCAGCGATAGCCGAGCCTGTAGAGCCGCAGGCCAAGATCGGCATCTTCAGTCACGTTATAGGGGTCCCACCCGCCGCACGCCTTGAGATCGGCGACACGCAGATGATTGGACGTGCCGCCAAGCGGCATCGGCAACCGGTGCTTCGCCAGCATTGGCAGCAACAGCCGAAACAGCGCTGCGTATTCAAGCGCGAAGGCCGCGCTGATCCATGAGCTGCCGACATTGGAGATGATCAGCGGCGCTTGCAGGCAGGCGACGTCATCGCGGCTGGCGCAGAAGCTCGCATAGGCCGCGCGCAGCTGGTCCGGATGCGGCCTGTCCTCGGCATCGTAGATCACGAGAAATTCGCCGCGCGCGGCGCTCAGCGCATAATTGAGCGCCTTCGGTTTCGTTCTTGGATGGGAGACCGGCACCGCGACGATTTCGAATTGCGTGCCGAGATCCTGCTTCTCAAGTGCCGCGATCGTCGCATGGTCGTCGGCCTCGCATATCAGCTTGACGTCGAGCTTGGCGATCGGCCAGTTGAGCTGCTTCAGCGCCGCGACCAGCTGACCGGCCACCTCCGCCTCCTTGTAGAGCGCGACGAACACGGAATAGACGGGCAGCCGCTCCGTCGGTTGCGGCGTCGGCTGCGGGCCGCGACGGTGGCTGAGCGCACAGGCCCTGAGCAGGATCGCCGCCATGTAGATGAACGACAGCGCGAGGTGAACGATCGCGATCAGCGGCAGCTCGGAAAACGCCGCGAAAACAAGCGCGCAGAGTGCCGCGCCGGCGATGAACCCCTGCTTGCCCGAGAGCACGATGCGGGCGCTGAACCGACCCTTGTCCTCGAACAGCGTCCCGATGCTCTCTTTCACCCGTCGCTTGGCGCCGACACGCCAGATGGCGTCGCGCATCGCGGTGGGCGTGGTGACGATGATCCGCTCGGCAAGCCCCGGCCGTGCCTCAATCGTCTGTGCCAGCGCCAGCAGACGGCCGGCCTCGGGAATGATGGCGATCATCGCCTTGTCGGCATAGTTCAACCGCACGGATCGCGTGTCCGCCAGCTGCGTGTCGAGCGCCTGGTCGTCATGGATCAGGGCCGGATCGAGCTGCGAGAGGAATGGCAGGCGAAGCGCGCGGGCAAGGGCGGCATAATAGCTCTCGGCGTCCACCCATCGGTTGGCCAGCAGTTCGCGCTCGATCGACGTGCCGTTATGGCGGGCCATGGTCGCCGCGCGCGCGATCGTCGGTTTGCCGATGCCGAGCCTCAGCAGCGCTTCGATCTCGATCTGCCTGACATCATTGACCACGCTCGCCGGCACGGCCGGCGAGAGCGGAGGTTTCGGTCGCTCCTGAAGCGTCGCGTTACGGGTGCTGATCCCGCCCGACGCATATTCCCCGATACGCATGACTCTGATACACCGTCGTTGAATTGGCAGTGCAGTCCCCGGGGCAGATCATAATGGTGCGATTTAAGCTGGCATCTCTCAATCCTAAGGGGTTTTGCAGCCTCTGGCTGTTTCTGCTTGCATTTTGGCTACCTCTTTCGGCTGCGGCGCAGCAGGCAGCGCCCTCCTTGCCGCTGTTGTTCGACAGCCGCGAGCGCCTCGCCAAGCCCGATCTGACGAGCCTCGTGCGCCTGCGTTTCCTGACCTCGGTCGATTTCCCGCCGTTCAATTTCATGGATCAGAACGGCAAGCTCTCGGGCTTCAATGTCGATCTCGCCCGCGAGATCTGCGCCGAATTGGAGATTTCGGACAAGTGCCAAATCCAGGCCTTGCCCTTCGGTGATCTCAAGGATGCGCTGGCCGCCTCGCAGGGCGATGCCGTGATCGCGGGACTGGCCGTCGGCAGCGAACTGCGCCGGCAGTTTTCCTTCTCGCGCCCTTATCTGATGTTGCCCGCCCGCTTTGCCCGCAATCTGAAGGCGCCGATCAAGGGCGAGAATGCCGCAAGCCTTACCGATCGCTCCGTCGGCGTGGTCAAGGAAACCGCGCACGCCGCCATGCTCGCCGCCTATTTCCCCAGGGTCAAGGCGGTGCCGTTCGACAGCAAGGAAGCGCTGCTGACAGCGCTGAAGGACGGCAAGGTCGACGCCGTCTTCGCCGATTCGCTGCAGCTCTCATTCTGGGTGTCGTCGCAGGCGTCGGAGAAGTGCTGCGCCCTGTTCGACGGTCCCTATATGTCGGAGGAGTTTCTGGGCGAGGGCATGACGATCATGCTGCGGCAAAAGGACGAGGTCCTGCGCTCGGCCTTCGACCACGCGCTGGCCGCCCTTTCGCGCAGCGGCCGCCTGCAGGAAATCTACCTGCGCTACTTCCCCTACGGCCTGTACTAGGCGGGTTAAGCCTTGCGGAAACGGGCAATGGCGCTGCGCTCGATCGCGGCGCAGGTCAGTTTGTCGAGCCCGAGCCGGTCGCGCAGCAGGCTGAGCAGGCGCAGTTCCTCCGCCTTCACCGAAAGATCGGCAGACGCGACCTCCACCGCCAGAGCATAGGCCGTGTCGTAGAGCTTCGGCGAGAGCGTGTCCTTGACCGTCTCGAGAACGACATCGAGCCCTTCCGGACCGGACAGAAGTGCCGCGCAGTCGCGGGCAACCGAGATCAGCTTGTCGTCGTCGAAGCCGCGAAAAACCGGCAGAAAGCCCACCAGCTGTCCGATACGTTCCAGCTCCCGATCATTCATCGTGCTGTCGACGGCGGATGCCATGACCATCACGTAGATCAACGCGTCGTGGGCGGAAAGCGGCTTGTTCATGTCTGCATGGTTCCTCTGCGATGTCAGCAGAGTTTAGGAACTGGCCACGCCCATTACAAGGGATCGCTCATATCTTGAGGCTGCGTCAGGTCGGGTGCATCCGTTGCGCCGGCCTGACGGGGATCCTGCCCGTAGATACCGTTTCCGTCTTGCTTTGCCTTGGCTCCGGCATCCGCGAAGGCGGAGCCCGCCGCTGCCTCGGCCCAGCCATTCTCGATCAGCCACTCGGAAAGATCCTGCCCGCCGATCTTGCAACTCGCCGTCGCGGTGCCGCTCCAATTGGCGTCGCTGACATCGCAGTTGACGGTGCGAAGCCGCAGGAAGAGCCGGAAATTGGTCTTCGCCAGCATCCCGCAGGGCCATTCCGTGCCCCCAGTACCGACGCAGCTCTTGTCGACCGGCGTCGGCGTCAGCCCGGCCAGTTGCAGCCGCCGTTCGCCGAAACCGAGGACGCCGGCGCTCTCGGCCACCGGGCGCGGCAGGTCGATCCCTTTGTCAGTCGCCACGACAGGCTTTTTCTCAGGCTCCGGCGCCTGCTCGCGCTCCAATGGCTTGCCGTCGACCGAGGCCGGGTAGAACTGGCTGGCGTCATCCACCGGCCGGGCCATCATGCTGGCATCCGGGTTCGTCGTCGGCTGCGCGGGCGAGGGCGTTTGCTGCTCGGTCGCCCCTTGCGCAGATGCCGCGATCTCGCCAGCGTCAGACGCACCGCTCAACCGATGCTCGCCGGCGGCGATCAGGCCGATGACGATCGCGATCCCCGCAGTCGTTGTCAGAAGTGCCGCAGGCTTCATGGAAGATTTTCCTACTGGCTGGCCCATATGATCCGGGCGATCCAATCCACGTCGGTGAGTTCGATCGTCCGGTTCGGGTGCTCGGGATTGAGCGACATCAGTTCGATCGAGCGCGGGCTCTGGCGCATCAGCACCTTGGCCATTACCTCGCCCTCGCGGGTCTTTACCACGACGCGGTCGTTGCGGCGCACCTGCGCGCCCGGCTCGACGATCAACACGTCGCCGTCGCGATAGAGCGGCATCATGCTTTCGCCCTGCACCTCGAGCGCGTAGACGCCGGCCTTTTGTGACGGTGCGGCCGGAAATTCCACCACATCCCAGCCCTGTCCGGCCGGAAAGCCGCCATCATCGAAAAAGCCGCCAGCGCCCGCCTGCGCGAAGCCGAGCAGTGGAATGGAGCTCCCCTGCGGCGGAAACGCGCCGTCAGGCAGCGTCGAGAAACTGCCCTGCGGCCGCATAAAGGAGAGGAACTCCTCCATGCTGGAGCGCGTCGCCTCCAGCACCTTGGCGATCGATTCCGTCGATGGCCAGCGCAGGCGCCCATCGGCGGAAAGACGTTTGGATTTGTTGAAGGAGGTCGGGTCGAGGCCGGCGCGGCGGGCAAGCCCCGAGGGTGTCAGGTCGTGCCGTTCGGCAAGCCTGTCGAGCGCTCCCCAGATCTGCTCGTGTGACAGCATGTCGCCTGATCCTGTGCGCGCAACGGCGCTCCTTATCGGCTGAAAGATTAACCGCAAGGCGGGCAGGAGTAAAGAGACAAGAGGAATAAAATCCTCTCTCCCGTCAGGCGACCATCGCCATGTTGATCTTGCCGAGCTGGATCACAGCCTGCGTGCGGCTGTCGACATTGAGCTTGAGAAGAATGGCCGAGACATGCGCCTTGATCGTCGCCTCGGATACCCCGAGCTCATAGGCGATCTGCTTGTTGAGCAGGCCCTCGGCGAGCATCGTCAGCACCCGGCTTTGTTGCGGCGTCAGCGTGTGCAGCCGGTGGATGATGTCGGCCACATCGGGGTCCTGCTCCTGCCCGTCGCGGTAGCTCTCGGGCGTTGCGATATCGCCCGCAAGCACCGTCTGTATGCCGAGCCTGATATCGTCGATCCCCGCGGATTTCGAGATGAAGCCGGAAGCGCCGAGTTCGAGCGAGCGGCGGATCGTCGTCGCATCGTCGGACGCCGAAACGATGACGATCGGCAGGCCCGCGAATTCCGAGCGCAACGCCATCAGCCCGGAAAAACCGCTGACCCCTGGCATGGCAAGGTCGAGCAGCATGAGATCTGCATCCGGATGCTCGCCTACCGACTTTCGCGCGGCGGCGAAATCGCCGGCCTCGACGATATCGGGATGACCCTCCATTCCGGTCACGGCCTGGCGAAGCGCATCGCGAAACAGCGGGTGATCATCGGCAATAATGATTGTCTGCTCATGCATCGAAAACTCCCTCCCAAGAGCCCGATCATGAAGTCCATGCACCGCCTTCCTCCACGGTTCATGCCTTCCTGCTAAAGCAGACTATAGCAAATCATGTCTTTTGCGGAAGGGCGTTGCCCTGGTCCTCGCTCTGGAATTCCTTGACGATCCCCATGAAGCTGCGCATCCAGCGCTCCATGATGCCGATCGAGCGGTCGATCTCGGCGTCCGATGGCAGCGCCTTGTTGACGACACTTTTGTTCTCGAGCGCGGTCACCCGGTCCGATAGGCGGTCGAGTTCGCTTTCGTAAGCCGCGCGTTCGTCGGCGGCCATGCGGCAGACGAGCGCCCCGTCCTTCTCCTCGCATAGCGACATGGCCCCGGTCTGGCGATCGAGCCGCACGAAATGGTCGCCGCTGCGCTCCAGTTGGAAGCGGCTTGCGTCCGGCTCGGCGGCGGAAGCGGCAAGCGGAATGAGGATGGCGACGAGGCTGAGCGTGATATTTTTCATGGTTTCCTCCGGAAATCTCGATGGCCACCGCATTTTTTGCGGTGAGCGCGTGGACATCGCCGCTCAACTGCGGCAAAGCCCGGGAAAGACCAGCCATTCATGAGGCCATCATGACCCTGACACCCACGCTTTACAAGATCGTGACGGAAACGCTCTGGCAGGACGCCCGGGCCGTCGGCGTTTTCCGCGGCGCTGCCATCGATCTGACGGATGGATTTATCCACTTCTCGACGGCAAGCCAGGCAGTGCAGACCGCGGCCCTGCACTTCGCCGGCCAGACCGGCCTGCTTCTGGTCGCCATCGATGCTGCTGCCCTTGGCGAAAAGCTGATCTTCGAGCCGTCGCGCGGCGGCGATCTCTTCCCGCATCTCTATGCGGACCTCCCGCTTTCGGCCGTGCTCTGGGAAAAGCCATTGCCGCTCGATGCCGAAGGCAAACACATCTTTCCGGACCTTCTGCCATGATCGATCTCTTCAAGCACGCCGCCCGCAAGGGTCTCTTCCTCTTCGATCCGGAAACGGCGCACGGCATGTCGATCGCGGCGCTGAAGTCCGGCCTCGTTCCGGCCTGCGCTGCACCTGCAGATGCGCGCCTGCGCCAGACGGTCGCCGGGCTTAATTTCGCCAATCCGATCGGCATGGCTGCCGGCTACGACAAGAACGCCGAAGTGCCGGAAGCGCTGCTGAAGATCGGCTTCGGCTTCACCGAGATCGGCACGGTCACGCCCAAGCCGCAATCCGGCAATCCGCGTCCGCGCATCTTCCGCCTGGTCGAGGACGAAGGCGTGATCAACCGCCTCGGCTTCAACAATGAGGGCCACGACGCCGCCTTCGCGCGCCTGTCGTCTGTGCGCGGCAATGGTATCATCGGTGTCAATATCGGCGCCAACAAGGATAGCGCCGATCGCATCGACGACTACGTGAAGGGCATCCGCCGCTTCTATTCGCTGGCGGGCTACTTCACCGCCAATATCTCCTCGCCCAACACGCCAGGCCTGCGTGATCTGCAGGCGCGCGAGAGCCTGTCGGCGCTGCTGTCGGCCGTGCTTGCCGCGCGTGACGAGGAAGCCGCAAAATCCGGCCGCAAGATCCCCGTCTTCCTCAAGGTTGCGCCGGATTTGACGGAAGAGGGTATCGACGACATCGCCGCCGAAGCGCTCTCGCATGCGCTGGATGGCCTGATCGTCTCCAACACCACGCTGTCGCGCGATGGCCTGAAGGATCAGCGCCAGGCGAAAGAGCAGGGCGGCCTCTCCGGCAAGCCGCTCTTCGAAAAGTCCACCGTGGTGCTGGCGAAGATGCGCAAGCGCGTCGGCCCCGACCTGCCGATCATCGGCGCCGGCGGTGTCTCGTCAGCCGAGACCGCGCTGGAAAAGCTCAAGGCGGGCGCCGATCTGGTGCAGCTCTACTCCTGCATGGTCTATGAAGGCCCGGGCTTGGCGGGCGACATCGTTCGCGGCCTGTCGAAGCTGATGGACCGCGAGAAGGTCGCCTCGATCCGCGAACTGCGCGATAGCAAGATGGATTATTGGGCCGGCCGGAACGTCTGATCTGCGCGCTGTTTGACCCTGAGCACCAGGAAGACGCCGCGCGAAAACAGGAACAGGTTGATCGCCAGCCACAGGCCGTGGTTGGCGAAGAGCGGCACGAAGATCGCGAGCGCCGCCAGATAGACGACAAACGACATCAGCATGCGGTTGCGCATGTCGCTCGACCATGTGGCGCCGATGAAGACGCCATCCATCAGAAAGGCGAGCGCACCCGTCAGCCCCGTGATCGCCGCCCAGGGCAGATAGAGGTTTGCCGCCTCACGCACGTCAGGTGACGTCGTCAGCGCCGCGATCAGCCGCTCTCCGGCCACCAGGAAGAACAGCGAGATGATGCCGGCAAGCCCGAACGACCAGATCGTCGTCAGCTTCAAGCCGCGATCGAAGGCCGGCCGGTGGCGCGCCCCGACGGCGCGCCCGGTGATCTGCTCGGCGGCATTGGCCAGCCCGTCGAGATAGAAGCTCGACAGCATCAGGAAGTTCATCAGCACCGCATTTGCCGCCAACGTCACGGCGCCGAAGCTGGTGCCGATCCGCGTCATCAGCGCGAAGGCCCCAAGCAGCACGAAGGTGCGGATCAGGATGTCGCGGTTGAGCGTGAAGAGTTCCGCCAGAGGCTTCCGCGCAAAGATCTCGCCGCGCGTCGGCCGGTCAGCGCGATCGAAGCTTCTCAGCACGATGAACAGGCCGGCGAGCGCGCCGATCGTCTCGCCAACGGTTGTCGCCCATGCAACGCCTGATATCCCCCAGTCGAGCCAGAGGCCAAGCGCGATCGCCAGCACGATGTTGATGCCGTTGATGATCGTCTGCAGCAGGAGGCCGATGCTTCCCTGCCCACGCCCGAGCACGAAGCCGAGGATCGCGTAATTGGCGAGCGCCGCCGGCCCGGCGAGAATGCGGATGGAGAAGTAGGTGCTGGTCGCCTGCGCCACAGCGTTGTCAGGTCCCATCAGCGTCAACCCCGCCGCCAGAAGCAGCGGTGACAGACAGAGCAGCGCCACGCCGCAGCCGAGCGCCGAAATGATCGCCCGCCAGAACACGCCCTGTTCGGCATGCCGGTCGCGCCGGCCATAGGCCTGCGCCGTCAGCCCCGTGGTCGAGGCGCGCAGGAAGTTGAAGCTGCCGAGAATGAGATCGAAGAGCATCGCCCCGATCGCCAGGCCCGCCAGTGCGTCGGGATCGCCCATATGGCCGACGACGCCGGTGCCGACGAGGCCGAGCAGCGGCGTGGTGATGAAGCCGAGCGTCATCGGAATGGCGATAGACAGTACCATCCGGTGCGTGACCTCGAAGGCGAGGCCGTTGCGGCTATCGCTGCTGTTTACGCCTGCGTCCAAAACCCGCCTCCCGGCAAAGAGGCGGAATCACCTCAGTTGGAAAGCACCATGGCCCAATAGGGCACGTTGCGGGAAGCGGGATTATAGGCAACCGCGACACCGAGACCGCTATAGCGGCCGAGCATGTTTTCCAGATGATGCGGTGAGTTGATCCAGGCGGTGACGACGGCCGGAACCGTCTGCTGCCCGGTCGCGATGTTTTCCGCCGCCGGCAGCTGCACGCCGCTCGCCTTAACGCGCGGTCCAAAACCATCGGCGATGCCCATCACGTGCTTCATCTTGCCGGCCGCTGCCATGCGCTTGGCCTGGAAGAGGGCGGCGGCCGTCGCGGCCGGATCGACCGTCAATGGAGGCAGGCCGTTCTTGGCGCGCAGCTGGTTGACGAGCGGCAGCGAGGCCGCCGTCTGGTCTTCGCCGTTGGAGGGTGTCGAGGGCTCTTTCGGCCCGGTGGCGCAGCTGGCGACGCCGGCTGCAAGCGCAAGCGCGGAAAAGCGCAGCAGGCTGCGCCGTGAGAGATCGATGGAGGTCATGTTACCGGCGATAGCTGAAGAGACGGATGATGAGGAAGATCGGAATGACGATGGTGGCGCCGAGCATCAGATAGTCGCCGACGCGGCCGAGCGCGGAGAAGCCGCGATGCCAGACCTCAAGGATGAAATTGCGGATGCCGTAGATGAAATCCAGCGGTGCCAGCCCGAAGACGGCCATGATGAAGCCGACGATCAGCGACACCACCAAAAGCTTGATCAATGTACGGCCGAGCGAGTCGCCCAGAAACTTGTTCACCTGATCGGACATGCATCATCTCCTGTTCACCCCTGAGATACGGGCGCGAATCGTTGCCCGCAAGCTTTTTCAGGGCTGTCGCGTCAGCCTCTGAAATAGGACTTGAGTTTTTTTGTGGCCATCGCCAAATGCGGGCCGCGCAACAGGTCACCATCATGCCGCCCCATCTCCAGACATCAGGCGATGCCATCGCCGACCGCCGTGCCGACTATGCCAGGATGCTGGACAAGGGCGGCGAGCCGGATGCTGCCGCCGAGCTGATGGAGCAGGCGCTGGAGCTGGTGCCGGATTGGGCGGTCGGCTGGTACTGGCTTGCCACCTACCGCGAAAAGTCAGGCAATGTCGCCGGCGCGATCGAGGCCTACCGGAAAACCCGCGAGCTCACCGAGGATGACATCTTCGGCGCCACGCTGAAGCTCGCTTTCCTGGGCGACATCGCCGTGCCCGATCAGCCACCGAGCATCTATGTCGAGCGCCTGTTCGACGATTACGCCGCCCGCTTCGAGACCTCGCTGGTCGACAAGCTGGGCTACGACGTGCCGGCGAAGCTCGCCCGGATGATCGCCGCGACCGGCCGGCATTACGCGCTAGCCGCCGATCTCGGCTGCGGCACCGGGCTGATGGGGCCGGAAATCCGCGCCATGGCCGACCGGCTCGAAGGCTTCGATCTCTCGCAGAACATGCTGGCGAAGGCTGAGGAAAAGCAGGTTTACGACCATCTCGCCCAGGCGGACCTGTCGCTGCCAACAGACGAGTCCGGCCTGTTTGCGGATGGCGGTACACATCGCGCCGATCTCGTCACGGCCGCCGATGTCCTGATCTATCTCGGCAATCTCGAGATCGCCTTTGCGTCGGTCGCGGCGCTTTGTGTCGATGGCGCCGACTTTGGCTTTTCCGTCGAGGAAACCGAGGACGAGGAGGGCGTTCACCTCGCCCATTCCCTGCGCTATGCTCACTCGGAAAGCTACATCCGCTCACTCTGCGCCCGCCATGGCTTCGAGGTGCTCGCGATGAGCCGAACCACCATTCGCAAAGATGGCGCCAACATCATTCCCGGCATTCTGTTCCTTGCACGCAAGACCGCCTGACGGACCGATTCTTGCGAAGTTTGAATAGGTCAGCATTGCTTACGTATTTCGCTTGAAAACGTGGCGAATGAACCGGATAATTCTGCTCAGAAGCCGAAGAGCGCGAATGCCGCCCGGCGACCAATCATTCACATCCCCTGCCGCCTGGGGCCTGCCCGGGCGTTCTTGAACTCGTCTGCCGTTGGAGATTAGCGACATGACTCAGCTCATCAATGCCCTTGGCTTCTGGAACACGAGCGCCACGCGCCACACGCCTGTCGAGGACGTACAGGGCATCTTCTCCGGCAGCCTCGTCGCCGCCCTTGGCCTTTACGTGCTCGCAAGCGCCGGCCTGCTCACCGGCAGCACGGCGGGTATCGCCTTCCTCGTGCACTATGCGTTCGGGATCAATTTCGGTCTCGCCTTCTTCCTGCTCAACCTGCCGTTCTTCTATCTCTCGTGGAAGCGCCTCGGTGTGTCCTTCACCATCAAGACCTTCATTGCCATCGGCCTGACCTCGCTGCTGACAAGCGTGCAGCCCAATGTCATGAGCATCGCGACGATCCATCCGGCCTGGGCAGCCCTTCTGGGCGGTCTTCTCCTCGGCTTCGGCCTCCTGGCGCTCTATCGCCACCGCGCCAGCCTCGGCGGCGTCGGCATTCTCGGCATCTACATGCAGGAGCGCTTCGGCATCCGCGCCGGCCTCGTGCAGATGGCCGTCGATCTCTGCGTGCTGGCCGCGGCCTTCTTCGTCACCACCCCGCCCGTCGTGTTCTATTCCGTGCTCGGCGCCGTGGTGCTCAATCTCTTCCTCACGATCAACCACCGCGCCGACCGCTACGTCGCGCTCTAAGCGCTAACCGAGCAGATTGCCGAACCGCACCGAATAGATCCGGTCGCGGCCGATGAGGTGCGCGATCAGCGACGGCTGATCGAACAGCCCCTTCATCGCCTTGTGGCGCAGGTCGAGCCCGCCGCTCATCACCCCGAAAGCCGGCATCAGCAGCCTTGCGCCATCGGTGGCAAAGCACGGCCGGCGGATGGATTTCTCGCGCCGGCGCACGGTGGCGGAAGGGTGCAGGTGCCCGGCGATCTCGCCACTCTGCAACCCGTTCTTCGGCTCATGCCGGAAGGTGAGGCCGCCATAGTGCAACTCGTCGGCGCAGGCACCGGGCAGATCGACGGTGCCATCGGGATCGTGGTTGCCGTTGATCCAGATCCACTCGCGCCCTCGCGCCATATCCGAAATCAGCGTGCGGAATGTCTCCGGCATATGCGCCGAACCGATGCGGTCGTGAAAATTATCGCCGAGGGAGATCACCAGCTTCGGATCGTAGCGGGTGATGACGGCCGAGAGCACCGTCAACGTTGCCAGCGTGTCATAGGGCGGCAGCATCATGCCGCGCCGGGCAAAGGCGGCACCTTTTTCCAGATGCAGGTCGGAAACGACGAGCACGCCGGTGTCGGGCAGATAAAGCCCGCCCAGCGGATCGCACACGGCAGCGATCCCATGCACCGACGTTTCCACGCCGGGCATCGCCGCAATCCCGTTCAATTCCCGCGCCAGCGCCAGCCGGTTCATCACGCTTGTTTCTTTCTATCGTCTAGGCGGGGAGGACGGCCAAAAAGGCCCTCTCTGCCCTACCGGGCATCTCTCCCACAAGGGGAGAGAAAACTTGTGGCGCCGCTCTGCCATGACCGTGACCTCGGCGGTGCGACGGGTAAGTCTCTCCCCCTTGTGGGGAGGGGTTGGGGAGGGGACTTTACTCCAACGCCTCGGCAATCAGATCGTCCGCCGCCTCCGCCAGCAGAACATCCTGCGCCTCGCCATGCACATGCTCCTTGCCGATCTCCAGCATCACGGGCACGGCGAGCGGCGAGATGTGCTCCAGCGGGCGGTGGGTGATGTGCCCCTTGATTCGCTTCAGCATATCGCCAAGACGGCCGATGTCCAAAAGCCCGGTCGCCGCATCCTGTCGCGTCGCCTGCAGCAGGATGTGGTCTGGCTCGTGGGTCCTGAGCACGTCGTAGATCAGATCGGCGGACACCGTCACCTGCCGGCCGCTCTTTTCCTTGCCCGGGTGCCGGCGCTCGATCAAGCCTGCAATCACGGCGCAATTGCGGAAGGTACGCTTCAAAAGGAAGGATTCGTCGAGCCAGCTTTCGAGATCGTCGCCCAGCATGTCCTCGTCGAAGAGCTCGGAGAGGCTGAGCCGGCCGTTTGATATCATCCGCCCCATATCCTCCAGCCCCCAGATGCCGAGCGAATAATCGGTGGCGACGAAGCCGAGCGGCTTGGCGCCTGATCGTTCCAGCCGGCGGGTCAAAAGCATGCCGAGCGTTTGGTGCGCCAGCCGCCCCTCGAACGGATAGGCCACCATGTAGCAGCGGCTGCCGCGCGGGAAGGTCTCGATCAGAAGTTCATCGCGCTTGGGCAGGATCGATTTCTCTTTCTGGATCGCCAGCCAGTCGCGCACCTGGTCCGGCAGCCGGTGCCAGCGGTTGGGATCGTCGAGCATGGAGCGCACCTGATCGGCGAGATAGGTGGAGAGCGGAAACTTGCCGCCGGCATAGGATGGAATCTTCGGATCGTTGGAATAGGCTTGGCTCGCCAGCGCCTCGTTCTCGCGGATGCCCTCGAAGCGCAGCACCTTGCCGGAGAAGATGAAGGTGTCGCCGGGCGAAAGCTGCTCGAAGAAATACTCCTCCATCTTGCCGAGCGTCGCCCCGCCGCGCCCGATGCGGCCGCCTTCGCCGCGCTTCACCATCTTCAGGTTCAGCATCGGGCTCTCCACGATCGTGCCGAGGTTCAGCCGGTATTGCTGCGCCACCTGCGGGTTGGAGACGCGCCAGCGCCCCTCCTTCGTCTTGCGGATGCGGGCATAGCGCTCATAGGTGCGCAGCGCATAGCCGCCGGTGGCGACGAAATCCACGATCCGCTCGAACGTCTCCCAGCTAAGGTCAGCATAAGGCGAGGCGCTGATGATCTCGTCGTAGAGCTCCAGCATGTCGAATGGCTCGGCACAGGCCATGCCGAGCACATGCTGGGCGAGCACGTCGAGCGCGCCGCGCCCGATAGGCGGCGTGTCCTGCGCACCGATGTAGTTGGCGTCGAGCGCTGCCTGGCACTCCATCACCTCGAAGCGGTTGGCGGGTACGAGGATTGCCTTGGAGGGCTCGTCCATCCGGTGGTTGGCGCGGCCGATGCGCTGCGCCAGCCGCGAGGCCCCCTTCGGCGCGCCGACATGGATGACGAGATCGACGTCGCCCCAGTCGATGCCGAGGTCGAGAGTCGAGGTGGCGACCACGGCGCGCAGCCGGTTCGCCGCCATCGCCGCCTCCACCTTGCGGCGTTGGCCGACATCGAGCGAGCCGTGATGCAGCGCGATCGGCAGATTGTCGTCGTTGGCGGTCCAGAGCTCCTGAAACAGCATCTCCGCCTGGCTGCGGGTGTTGACGAAGAGCAGCGTCGTCTGGTGATCGAGCAACTGCTTGTAGACATCGGGGATCGCGTATTTCGCCGAATGCCCGGACCAGGGAATGCGCTCCTCGGTCGACAGGATCGAGATATCGGGCTTGGCCCCGCCCTCCACCGTGACGATACCTGAATGCCGCTCGCCACCTTCCGGCTGCGCCACCAGCCACTTCTGCAGCTCCAGCGGCTCGGCAACGGTGGCCGAAAGGCCGATCGTCTGCAGCTTCGGCGCAAGCCGCCGCAGCCGCGCCAGCCCCAGCGACAGCATATGCCCGCGCTTCGAGGTGACCAGCGAATGCAGCTCGTCGAAGATGATGTATCTGAGATCCTTGAAGAAGCGCTCCGCCTCGCCATTGGCAAGCAAAAGCGCCACCTGCTCCGGCGTCGTCAAGAGGATGTCAGGCGGGCTGAGCTTCTGGCGTTGGCGCTTCGAAACGGGCGTATCACCGGTGCGGTTTTCGACGGTGACGGGCAACCCCATCTCCAGCACCGGCTTCATCAGATTGCGCTCGATGTCGACCGCGAGCGCCTTCAGCGGCGAGACGTAGAGCGTGTGGATGCCTGTGAAGGCCGAGCCGGGCGGTATCTTGCCGCGGCGGGTGAGATCGGTGAGCGATGGCAGAAAGCCGGCGAGCGTCTTGCCGGCGCCTGTTGGCGCGATCAGGAGCGTGCTTTCGCCGGCCTCGGCGCGCGCCAGAAGCTCCAGCTGATGCCTGCGCGGCTGCCAGCCCTTCTCCGCGAACCAGCGGGTAAAGGGGGCAGGCAGGGATATCATGCGCTCGCTATCGATCTGGTCCACCGCCTGAATGTAGTTCAAACCGCGCCAGCGAAAAGTGCGAAGTCGATACTGCTCCGCACTTTAATCACAAAGCTATCAATAGATGTCGAAGGGGAAATACCGCTTGGTGATCTTCTGGTAGGTGCCGTTGGCAACAAGCGCGTCGATCGCCTTGTTGAAGCGCTCCTTCAGTTCGGTCTCGCCCTTGCGGATGCCGATGCCGGCCTGTGTCTCGCTTCCCGGAATATCGCCGAGGAGCTTGCAGCAATCCTTGCCGGCCTTGTTCAGCCAGTCGACCGCCACGAACTTGTCCGAGACCACGGCGTCGGTGCGGCCATTCTGCAGGTCGGCCACCGCTTCATCCTGCGTCGGGTATAGCTTCGCTTCGGCGCCGCCCTTGGCGTAGAAGTCGGTGGTATAGTTGGCCTGCGTCGTCGATGCCTGCGCGCCGACAACCTTGCCCTTCATGTCCTCGACGCTCACGCTCTTGATCGTGCTGTCCTTGGGCACAGCGACGGCAAGCGGTGTCGTGTAGTATTTGTTGGTGAAGTCGATCTGCTGCTTGCGCTCCTCGGTAATGCTCATCGAGGCAATGATCGCGTCGTATTTCTTGGCGAGCAGACCGGGGATGATGCCGTCCCAATCCTGGGCGACGATCGTGCACTTGGCCTTCATTTCCTCGCAGAGCGCGTTGGCCATATCGACATCGAGCCCCTTCAGGCTGCCATCCGGTTCCACGTAGTTGAAGGGAGGGTAGGCGCCCTCGGTGGCGATCCGGATGGTGTCTTCGGCGGAGGCAAGATGCGCCGTGGCGAGAAGTGCCGTGGCCGTCAGCAAGATCGTCTTTTTCATTGATGTTCCCTTTTGGAGTGTTTTGACACTGCAACCTTAGCTGATCCCAATCGCTTCACAAGCCTTTGCTGAATAAGCCGAAAGTCTACCGCATCGGGCGCAATCGCGGTGCCTCGGAAAGAAGATTGACAGCTGGCATAATCATGGATATATTTTATCCACGAATTGAGGAGCTGGTCACATGAAACTCGGCGACGGTGTCGAACAGGCCATTCACAGCGTGGCGATGCTTTCGGGTCTTTCCGAGGGCGGCGTGCTGTCGGCGGCAGCACTCTCGGAGTTTCACGGGGTGTCGACAAGCTATCTGCTGAAGCATCTGCAGGCACTCTCGGGCGCCGGCATCCTCCACACCGTGCCCGGCCCGAAAGGCGGCTACCGCCTCGCAAGGCCCGCGGAAAAGATCACGCTGCTCGACATCGTGCTGGCCGTCGAGGGACCTACGCCCGCCTTTCGCTGCAACGAGATCCGCCAGCGCGGGCCGAACCCGGCGCCCGATCGTTTTTTCGCCAAGCCGTGCAACATCTCGGCGGCGATGCTGAAGGCCGAGCGCGTCTATCGCGCCGAGCTTGCCAAGACCACCATTGCCGATCTCGGCGCCGACCTGGCGGAGATCGACGACGGGACGATCGCAGCCAGAAGCTGCGCGTTCCTGGAGCTGCATGAACGTCGAACGGCTCGCTGAGCCATCAAAGGAGAAAGTGCCATGCAACCGCGTTTCAATTTCGCCAAGGCCGCACCCGATGCCTACAAGGCCGTGCTCGCGCTTGAGGATTACGTGCAGAAGTCCGGCCTCGAACGCCGCTTCATCCACCTGATCAAGCTGCGCGCATCGCAGATCAACGGCTGCGCGTATTGCGTCGACATGCACGTCAAGGAAGCCCGCCATGACGGTCTGAGCGAGCAGTGGATCAACCTCATGTGCGTCTGGCATGAATCGCCTGTCTATGACGAACGCGAACGCGCGCTGCTCGGCTGGGTCGATGCCGTCACCAAGATCGCCCAGACGGGCGCGCCCGATGCCGATTATGAACCGCTCAAGGCCCATTTCAGCGAAGCCGAGATGATGAACATCACGGTCGCCATCGGCGCCATCAACGTCTGGAACCGCCTGGCCGTCGGCTTCCGCGCCCAGCACCCGATCGACAAGCCGGCCAAGGCCGCCTGATCTCATCATGAATGTTAGACCGGGCTGGCGGCGATACCGCCGGCCCGTCGTCGTTCAAGTCAGCTGCAGCCACCCTGCAGCTGCTGCTGATAGGTCGCAGCCATGCCCGCGAAACGCTGCGCCGTCTTCTGCAGCTGCGCATTCGAGCGCCAGTCGCCGCGCATATAGCCCTTCGGACCGGAATAATAGGCGAGGTAGAGGCTGTAGGCATCGTTGAGCTGGATGCCCGTCGTCTGGCTGTTCTGCCAGTGATACCAGCCGATGAAATCGATCGCGTCGGAAAAGTTGGTGCGCCGCGCGCTCCAGTTTCCGGTCGCCGATTGGTAGTGATCCCAGGTGCCGTTGAGCGCCTGCGAATAGCCATAGGCCGTCGATTGCCGCTTCCAGGGGATGAAGCCGAACAGTTTGGTGCGGGGCGGCCGCGCATTCGGCTGGAAGCCGGATTCCGTGTACATCGTCGCCATCAGGATCGGCACCGGCACGCCGTATTTCTTCTCGGCCTTCTCCGCCGAGCGCTGCCAGCTGGTGAACATCCCGTCGCGCTGGTCGAACACCGCGCAGATGTTTCGGGTCTGTTTGGGAGCAGTCGCGCAGCCGGCAAGAACAGCCAGAACCACGACGGCAAGGAGAGTACGGATACGCATGACTAAACCTCTCGACATCAGAGAGATTACTAACTGGTAAACGTTAATGGTCGGTTTTTAGACAATGACGATGCCGTGATCATCTCGTGGCGAGAGCGAGGCAGGCCCATCCAGCCGAGGCCGCGATCGATCACTCCTTGCGGAACACCACGCTGGCGCCCCAGCCGGTCACGACGGCCAGGAACACGGCAAACAGGCCGTAGATGATCGGCTGCTCGTGCGCGGCATCGGTAATCGTCTGCTCGATGCCGGTCTTGATCACCCGCAAGGGCGCGGATTTTTCGGTCACGAACTTGCCGCTCTTGAAGAGATAGGCGCGAACAGTATGCACGCCGTTCGGAATGTTGGCGGGCAGCCGCAGGCTGGCCTTGAAAAGGTTGGAGCTGACGAAACGCACGCCGCTCGGATCGCGGACATAAAGGCCGCTGCGCTCCTGCAGCCGGCGATAGGCGTCACGGAACTCGCCGACATTGCTGGCATTGCCGAGAAAGCCCATCGGCGTCAGCGGAATATGGTCGATGCCGATGCCGCGATCGGTGAGGTCGAGCGGCGTCGTCACATCGTCGAGCATGCGCGAGCTCGACATCGAATAGGAATGCGGCACAGTCTCGAAGGTCATCGAATGCGTGTTGACCCAGATCCCGAACACCCGCTCTTTCTTGCGCACGGTGGCATTGTCGCGCGGGCCTTCCAGCACCACGACCACGTCATACTGACCGATCGCGAGTAGCAGGCTGTCGGTGTTGGTCACCGCGCCGAAGATCGTCAGATCCGCGCCGTGGAAGTCGGAGGTGATGGCGATCTCGCTGGTCGATGTGCCGATCTCCAGCCCCTCGGCAACCGGCTGCGGCGCCTGGCCGGGCAGCAGCGTCTGTGCGCCGGCCGCCGTCGGCAGCAGCATGAGGGAGACAAGCAGGGTCCTGAGCAGGTGACGCATCAGTTCGCACCCATCACGACCGAATAGATATCGCTCGGCGTAACGACGAGCGCCACGGCAAGGCGAAGGCCGACGGCGAGAACCAGCAGCCCCAGCAGCGCGCGCAACTGCTCGCCGCGCAGCTTCTGCCCGACGCGAACGCCATATTGCGCGCCGATCACGCCCGCGATCATCAGGATGAAGGCCAGCACGATATCGACCGAGAAGTTGGTCGCGGCCTGCACGACCGTCGTATAGGCGGTGACGAAGATGATCTGGAACAGCGATGTCCCGACGACGACGTTGGTCGGAATGCGCAGCAGATAGATCATCGCCGGCACCATGATGAAGCCGCCGCCGACGCCCATGACAGACGTCAGGATGCCGATGCCGAAGCCGAGTGCAATGATTGGGATAACGCTGAGGAAGATCTTCGATTTCTTGAACCGCATCTTCAGCGGCAGGCGGTGGACCCAGTGATGATGCCCCGGCCGGCGTGGCGCTGCCGGGATGTTCTTCGATGCCCGCCGCATGGCGTTGACGCTTTCAAGCAGCATCAGGCCGCCGACCGTGCCGAGGAAAAGCACGTACATCAAGGAGATGATCAGATCGAGCTGGCCAAGCCGGCGCAGCAGCGAAAACACCCAGATGCCGACGGTGGCACCCGCGAGACCGCCCGCCAGAAGCACCGAACCGAGTTTCACATCCAGCGTCCCGCGCCTGAAGTGGGTCAGCGCGCCCGAGATCGACGAGGCGACGACCTGGTTGGCGCCGGTGGCAACGGCGACGACGGGCGGGATGTTGTAGAAGATGAGGAGCGGCGTGATCAGAAAGCCGCCGCCCACGCCGAACATGCCGGACAGGAAGCCGACGGCCGCACCCATGCCGAGGATGATGAAAATGTTCACCGACAATTCTGCGATGGGCAGATAGATTGTCACAGCCGACCCCGATTTGCGGACGACCCGGCGGGCCGTTGCGTTCCCCACGTTTTATGCGCCCCATACTTTAGGCGAATAGGAGATACGGTAACCTGAAATCGTTGCGATAGGCTTTCGATCAGCGACACCGCGTCTCCTCAATACGCGAAGAATTCTGATTAATCAGGCTTTTTTCAGGTTTTGTGACAATCACGGCACACTCGTGCACGGAACCGGTCGAACGCCCGATGGCGCGATTGAACGGCAAGCGGCGGCTCCCTAGATTGGCCGCGCGGAACAAAGCACGGGGAACGATGTGGGATCAGCCATTCGAATGTTGACGCTGGGCGCGCTGATCGCATCGATGCCGGTCGCGGCGCTCGCGCAGTGGAAGCCGACCGAAGAGGTGCGCAACTACGCCATATCAGGCACGACCGGTGCTGAACTCTACGGCTCTATCGGCGAGCGCGGCCCCGAGGTCGGCGGCCAGTCCAGGGTGATCGCCCACACCACGTTCAAGCTGACATGGACGCGCAAATACGAACGGCAGCCGGACAATGCCTGCAAGCTGACGGTCGCCAAGCCGAAGCTGACGATCATCTACACGCTGCCCAAGCCGTCCTCCAAGCTCTCGCCTTCGGTGCAAGCCAGCTGGAACAGCTTCATCGAGGAAATCCGCAAGCATGAGCGGGTGCATGGCGACACCATCATCGACATGGTGCATGAGATCGAGACGCTGAGCCTGGGCTTTTCCGCGCCCGATGATCCCGATTGCCGCAAGATCCGCGCCAATCTCACCGAGCGTCTCGGCGAGATATCCGGCAGGCAGCGCCAGCGCGGTCGTGATTTCGACCGGGTGGAGATGAGCGACGGCGGCAATGTGCAGGCGCTCATCCTGAAGCTCGTCAACGGCCCCTGACGGGGCCGTCCATTCGAGGTCAGCCGGCAGTTGCCGCCGCGACATGCGGCCAGACTTCCAGTCCGCCGCGATAGATCATGTGCAGGGCGACATAGACGATGATCGCCAGGCCGATATAGGCGATCCAGTGATAGCGGTTGAGCAGACGCGCGATGAAGTTCGCAGCGATACCCATCATCGCGATCGAAAGGATCAGGCCGATGACAAGCACGGTCGGATGCTCGCGGGCCGCACCGGCCACGGCAAGCACGTTGTCGAGTGACATCGACACGTCGGCGATGACGATCTGCGTCGCCGCCTGGAAGAAGGTCTTACGCGGCACCTGCGCGCCTTCGGCATGCTCGCCTTCGCCAGCTTGGGCATTATTGGCGCGGATTTCCCGCCACATCTTCCAGCAGACCCAGAGCAGCAGGATACCACCTGCCAGCAGCAGGCCGATGATCTCGAGCAGTTGCACGGTGACGCTGGCGAGCGCGATGCGCAGCACGGTGGCGGCCAGAATGCCGACCAGAATGGCCTTCTTGCGCTGATCGGGGGCAAGGCCGGCGGCGGCGAGCCCGATGACGACGGCATTGTCGCCGGCCAGAACCAGATCGATGATGATGACCTGCAGAAGCGCCAGCAAGCCGGCGGATGTGAATATTTCCATGATGCGACAATCCCTGCGCGAACGCCTCCCCGGCGTAGCCAAGGCTTAAATGATCGGTCGGCAACGGATCAAGTGCTGTCGGCCAGCTTCGGCAAAAGATCCGCGCCTTTCACGTAAATTCAACCGGATGCCGATTGTTCCGCGTGAATGTCGCCGTGGATGTTGCATCGCCCTTCAGGCATGCGCCGGTCGAAATCGGCCGCGATGTCGGCGATGGTAACCGTGCGGAAGCGTTCGAGAAGAAGCGCTTCGGCCTCCTTCAGCGCATCGCCGAGCTTGGCATCGACGGCCTGTTCCACGAGGCACTCCGGTTGATCGACCGAAGGGCCGATCGCAAACAGCGGCGGCTTGCCGATCGCCTCGTAGATGTCGAGGAGCGTGATTTGGTCGAGCCCGCGCGCCAATTCCCAACCACCGCCATGCCCTTGTTCCGAGCGGACATAGCCAAAGTCGCGCAGCCCCGCCATGGTGCGCCTGACGACCACGGCATTGGTGCCGAGCATTTTCGATATCGTTTCCGATGTCGCGCGCTTGTAGTGCCGGTCCATGTGGATCAGCACGTGCAGCATGCGCGAAAGGCGGCTGTCGCGTCTCATTCGCTTACTCCTGTTGCGATCAATCTAGCGCCAACGACCAACTGTAACAAGATAGGTTACGTGTCTTGACGGCGATCTATCATGTAACATATGAAGATGCGAGAGATAGGAGAACCTCATGACCTACGATGTGATCATTGTCGGCGGCAGCTTCGCCGGCCAGTCCGCTGCCATGCAGCTTGCCCGCGCGCGCCGAAAGGTGCTCGTTGTCGATGGGCGCAAGCCGCGCAACCGTTTCGCGGAAGCGTCCCACGGCTTCCTAGGCCAGGACGGCAAGGCGCCGGCGGCGATCATCGCAGAGGCATCCCGCCAGCTCGGCCTCTACAAGACGGTGACGCAGCTGCAGGGCGAAGCAACCGAGATCGGCAGGGAAGGGGACCTCTTCGCCCTCACGCTTGCCGACGGCACGACGCAGCGCGCCACCCGCATCGTGCTTGCCACCGGTGTCCGCGACGAGCTGCCTGATATCGAGGGGCTGCAACAGCGCTGGGGCAAGACAGTGATCCATTGCCCCTATTGCCACGGCTACGAAGTGGCCGACCGGCCGCTCGGCGTGCTCGCCGGCAATCCGATGTCGGTGCATCAGGCGCAGATGATCCCGGATTGGGGGCCGACCACCTATTTCACGCAAGGGGAATGGGAGCCCGATCCCGAGCAGGCGGCCTTGCTCGATGCGCGCGGCGTCACCATTGTCCGCAGCCCGGTCGTCGAATTGCTGGGAGAGGGGACCGACCTGGAAGCCGTTCGCCTAGAGGACGGCCGCGTCCTGCCGCTCGGCGGCCTGTTCGTCGCGCCGAAGACGCATCTGACGAGCCCGCTCGCCGAACAGCTCGGCTGCACGCTGGAGGCCGGCCCCACCGGCCCCTTCATCCGCGTCGACAATTTTCAGCAGACCACGGTTAAGGGCGTCTACGCCGCCGGCGATGCCGCCGTGGCGATGGCCAATGCGACCATGGCGTCGGCTGCGGGCGTCATGGCCGGCGTTGCCGCCCACCGCTCGCTGATCATGCCGGACTGAGCTCGCTTCGGGCGAGGGTGCTGGTAAGTATCAAACAAAAATCCCCCGCACACGCCGGTTTGCGGGGGATTTCGTTTGAGCCTTCGCTCGATCAAGCCTTGGTCGATGGCGCCTTGTTGCGTTCCAGCAGCGCCTTGACCGTCGCGTCGTTGATCTTGCCGCTTGGCTCCTGGCCGATCGACTTCTGGAAGCTCTTGATCGCCGCAACCGTCTTGGTGCCCAGTTCGCCATCCGGCTGGCCGGCGTCGAAACCGTTATTGTTCAGGATCGCCTGGATGTTGCGGATCGCCCGCTTCATGTCGACGCTGGAGGTCTTGGTGGCGGTGCCGGCCCATTCATCCGGAACCTCGATGCCGTTCGACTTGTTGTCGAGCGGCTCGGCCTTCCAGAGATCCGCCTTGGCGCGGGCCTTTTCCAGCTGATCCGGCTTCATGGCATTGGCAACCTCGTCACGCTTCTGCGAAGCGTCCTTGTCGCCGCCCTTGGCCGCGATCGCGAACCACTTGTAGGATTCCGTCAGGTCCTGCGGCACGCCGTTGCCACGGGCGCACAGGATCGCCAGGTTGAACTGGCTGTCGGTGATGCCGAGATTGGCGGCCTTGGTGAACCAGTTGGCGGCGGCCGAATAATCCTGCTGTCCAAGCGCGCCGGAGGCGTAGAGCACGGCGAGATTGTGCATCGCGTTCGCGTTGCCCTGGTTCGCGGCCTGCTCGTAGAACTGCTTGGCCTTGTTGGCGTCGCGGGCAACGCCGGTGCCCTTTTCATACATGCTGCCGAGGCGGTACTGCGCCGGCGCAAAGCCCTTGTCGGCCGCCATCTGGTACCAGTTGAGCGCCTGGTTCGGATCCGCGGTCACGCCGGCACGTCCATCGCTGTAGCGCGCGCCGATTTCAAACAGCGCCAGCGCATCGCCGGACTTCGCGGCATCCGCAAGCGACTTCGGCTGGATCGTGTCGGGAACGGCAATCTCGGTTGCGGCCGGAGCCGTCTCGGTTGCCGCCGGAGCCGCGTTGTTGGCGGTGAAGGCGGACGTATCCTGCGGTGCGCCCGAAGGTGCAAGCGCGCCATTGCCCCCAAGCGGTGCGGCTTCGGTCAGCCGCTCGGGTGCGGCCGGCTCGGTTGGCGTTGGTGCGACATTGGCCGTTACCGGCGGGGCCGGCGTCGAGACAGCGGGTGCCTCAGGCGCTGCCGCTACCGGTGCGGAAGGCTCTGGCGCGGTTTCGCTGTCTGCGGGCAGCGTTGCGTTCTGCCCGTCGGTGATCGCCACTTCGGCGGTCGGCGCGGGCGCGCCGGAGGTCAGCGTGCGGGCCAACGGAAACGCCATGATCGCCAAGAGCACGGCGCCGACGGCAAGCAGGATCGGACGGCGGAAGCGCGAGAATGCGCTGCCCTTGCCTGTTTCCTTGGCCGGGTCCTTGATCTTCGCCTTCTTCTCGCCCTTCACCGATCCGGCCTTGCCGCTGGGATCGACTTCAAGCGCTGCGGCCTGCGCGGCGCGGCGGGCAGCCGCGATATAGTCGGCGCGATCCGTGTCGCTTGCCGGCTTCGGATTGGTGCGGGCCGCATTCTGGCTGGCGCGCACGCGCTCCAGGATCTTCTTGACATCAGGCGCACCGGAGCCCGGCTCCAGCGGCTCGTTGGCGGCTTCCGGCGGCATCACGTCGACAGGATCGATCGACGGCGACGGGTCGATGACGGCGCGTTCGCCGGTCTTGGCCTTCTTCGATGGCAGCAGGCGCTTGCCGAGGCTGACGAGCAGGCTTCCCTTTGCGGCGGCCGCGGCAGGCTTGCTGGCGGCCTCGATGGCAATGGCGCTGGTCTCGGATGCGGTGATCGCCGGTGCGGCCGGCTCAGGCGCGGCTTCGGCCTTGCGCACGGCTTCCGGTACGCGCGTGCCGAACACGGCGGGCTTCTCGGCCTCCTCGGCGCCGGCATCAGCCATCGCGTAAGGGTCGACGTTGAAATCGACGTCGGCGGCCGGCATCCGTGCCGGCGGACGGGCCGTGCGGCTT
This sequence comes from Rhizobium sp. 16-449-1b, assembly GCF_017741935.1. Classification (GTDB taxonomy): domain Bacteria; phylum Pseudomonadota; class Alphaproteobacteria; order Rhizobiales; family Rhizobiaceae; genus Rhizobium. The sequence continues at coordinate 470,853 of NZ_JAGHMH010000002.1, forward strand.
TCCATGTCGTCGAGCCGGTCGGCGATGTGCACCAGCGTCTCATGCAGCGCCTGGAAGGTCTTGTGCGTGCGTTCCTCGCCGCTGCGGCTCAGATCCTCGAGATGGCGAAGATCGGCGGCGAGCGCATTGAGCGCCGACATGTCGACGCCGGCACCACCGCCCTGCAGGGCGCCGTTGCGCGAATAGGCCTCGACAACCGCTTCGGCGGCCTGGCGGGCGGCTTCGACGATATATTCGTCGCTGGTCGCCATATAGTCTTCGATCGCGCCCATGCGGCGGTCGAAATCGATGGCGATCTCGGTGCTTGGACGCGGCTCGCTCATCAGCGCGGAAAGATTGGCAATCTGGTCTTCCAGATTGCGCAGCGCGTTGGCGTCGGTGGCGGGTGCCGCCGAGCTTTCGTCCAGACGGGCGGCGATATCGCTCAGCCGGTCCTCGATGCGCAGGAAGGCGGCGTCGTCGACCGGACTTTGCATGGCCTGCTGCGGCTGGAATTCCATCTCGTCGATGCGGCGAGCGAGATAGTCGAGGCGCTGTGCCAGCGCGTCGTTGACAGCGCCATTCTCAAGCGCGTCGATCTTGCGCGAGATATCGGCGAGCGCGCCAGTCAGCTCCGGCTGCGGTGCCGCCCGCTGGCTCTTTTCGAGCAGGAAGGCCAGATGCTCGAGCCGCTCGTCGAGGCGCGACGTGGCCTCGGCATTGGCGACCTCCTCGACGCGAGCCGTCAGCGCTTCCAGCCGTTCGGCAAGCCCATCGGCCGGGTTGGCGCGGCTTGCGACGCTCTGGCCCATCAGCTCGATCTGGTCGGCAAGGCCGCTCAACCGTCCCTCGAGGCGGTGCATGGCAGCCGGATCGCCAGACGTAGCGGCGCGGCCGGTCGCGGCGATCGCGCGGCTGATCTCGTCGAGACGGCTGTCCATCGACGCGAACTGCTCGGACATCGCCCGGTCATGCGGCTGGATCATGCTGCCAAACTGCTCCATCGCCGTTGCGATGGAGATGAGCTTGTCTTCGAGTGCCTTGACGGCCGGGCTTTCGCCCATGCCGCCGATATGGCGCTTGATGTCGTCGAGGCGGTAGGCAAGCGCCACCAGCTCTTCCTGCAGGCCCGATGTGTCGAGCGCGTGCAGCTGGTTTTCGAAGCCGTCCCAGCGCTGGTCCATATGGCGCAGCGAATCCTCGCGCGCCAGCCCGTCCATCAGCGAGCGCAGGTCTTCGAATTCGCCGCGCAGGCCGTGGGCCTCGGACGTTTCGGAGCGAGCGGCCAGATGGTTGATGCTGTCGGCAAGCCGGCTCATGTCGGCATGAATGTCTTCGGCGAAGGGACGATCGGCGGCGGTTGCCTTGATCTCGCGCAGTTCGCCGCGCAGTGCGTCCATTTCGCGGGCGACGCCCTCGGAGATGTCGCGCTTCAGATCCTGGCGCAGGCTGACGAGCGCCTGGGCGATTTCCGTCATCGTGTCTTCGGCACCACGCGGATTGGCGACGGGAGCCTGTGGCTGCTGAACGGCCGCGCGTGGCTGCGGCGCTGGCGTGTGTGCGGGAGCCGGCTGCGCCGCATAGGCCGTCGCCTGCTCGCGGGGTGCGTAAGTGGTGGTCTCGCGGGCGGCGCGTTCGCGGCTCGCGTCGAGCATGCGCTGGCGCTGGCGGATCTCGGCAAGCGGATCGGGACGCGGCTCGGCAGCGGCGTAGGGCGCTCGCGGCGTGTAAGTGGCGGGGGCGGGTTCGCGTTCGGGCGCCGGCTGGCGATTGCGCTGCTCGCGCACTCCGCTGCCGATCAGGCCTTCGATCCGTGCTTCCAATCCCTCGATCGTGCGGTTCAGCGCGTCGAGCGACGCCCTGTCGGAAGGCCGGGGAGAATGTGATCGCGATCCGTTCATCTTCTTGCTCGCTTATCTGTTCGCACCCTCGTCAGGGCCGATCATTGGCTTGTCCGTCAGAGCCGCAACGAATGCGGATCAGAGAGCATCGTCCATGAGAGGATAATCAATTAGGCTTTCCTCAAGCTGTACGTGTGGCGCGCATCCCATAAAACGCGAGACTTGAAAGAAGGAATGCAGGACACCAATGCTCAAACGTCACCTTTCACGGAACGTAGTAAACAACCCGTTAACCGGTGTGGCGATTTTTTAACTTTTGTGGCTGTCGAGGCGGATTTCGTGCCGAAATCGGCCTTCTAATGTACAAGCGGGCGCAGGTGGATAGCGCCGCTGCCGCGAGGTGCCTGCCGACCCGCGGGACGACGCGAAACGTCAGATCCGGCGCGCCTTGATTGTGTTCATCACGAAGCTCGTCTCGATCGTGTCGACGCATTTCAGCCGCGCGATCTTCTCCTTGATGAAGCGCTCGTAATCGTCGAGCCCCGAGCTCATCACCTTCAGCACGTAATCGCGCGATCCCGTGACGAGATGACATTCCAGCACCTCGTCCCACTCGCGCACGGCATTCTCGAACATCTGGATCTCGTCCTCGTGCTGCCGGCTGAGGCGGATCGAGGCGAGCGCCGTCATCGTCCAGCCGTTGACGGCGGGATCGATCAGCGCGGTGTATCCCTGGATGATCTCGGCCTCCTCCAGCCGCCGCAGGCGACGCAGACAGGCGGAAGCGGAGAGGCCGACGCGTTCGGCGAGTTCATTGTTGGCAAGCCGCGCGTCGCCAGCCAGCTCCTTCAAAATCCGCCGGTCCATCTCATCCGCAACTTTCTGCACGAAATCTCCCCCGCTCTCGCATGATGTTGCTTCCAACATCGCAGCCGCGCTCCAAATAGCAATAACATCAAGCGCATTTCGAGATAATTTGCCGTCATCAATCCATCTTTGAAGCAGGAGACGACCATGACCGCGCCGCATCCCTCCAAGACCCATATCGGCAATCACGCCCTGCATCCCGAAACCCAGATGCTGAACTATGGCTACGATCCCGAACTGTCCGAGGGCGCGGTCAAGCCGCCTGTGTTCCTGACCTCGACCTTCGTGTTCAAGTCCGCCGAGGATGGCCGCGATTTCTTCGATTATGTCTCCGGCCGTCGCGAGCCGCCGGCGGGGCAGGGCGCCGGCCTCGTCTATTCGCGCTTCAATCATCCGAATAGCGAGATCGTCGAGGACCGTCTCGCCGTCTACGAGCGCACGGAAAGCTGCGCGCTGTTCTCGTCGGGCATGTCGGCCATCGCCACGACGCTGCTCGCCTTCGTGCGCCCCGGTGATGCGGTGCTGCACTCGCAGCCGCTTTATGGCGGCACCGAAACCCTGCTCGCCAAGACCTTCCTCAATCTCGGCGTCGCGGCCGTTGGTTTCGCCGATGGTGTCGACGAGAACTCGGTGCGCGCCGCAGCCGAACAGGCGATGGCCAAGGGCCGTGTGTCGATGATCCTCGTGGAAACGCCGGCGAACCCGACCAACAGCCTCGTCGATGTCGCAATGATGCGCCGCATCGCCGACATGATAGGCGCCAAGCAGGGCCACACGCCGATCGTCGCCTGCGACAACACGCTGCTCGGTCCCGTCTTCCAGCGCCCGATCGAACACGGTGCCGATATCTCGCTCTATTCGCTGACCAAATATGTGGGCGGGCACTCCGACCTGATCGCCGGCGCCGCACTCGGCAGCAAGGCCGTGATGAAGCAGGTCAAGGCGCTGAGAGGCGCGATCGGCACGCAGCTCGATCCGCATTCCTGCTGGATGCTCGGCCGCTCGCTGGAAACGCTGCAGATCCGCATGGAGCGCGCCAACAACAATGCGCTCGCGGTGGCCGACTTCTTGCGCGCGCATCCGAAGGTGAAGAAGATTCACTATCTTCCATATCACGAGCCGTCATCGCCGCTCGGCCGCACCTTTGCCGCACAGTGCACTGGCGCCGGATCGACCTTCTCCTTCGATATCGAAGGCGGCCAGCCGGCCTCGTTCAAGTTCCTCAACGCGCTGCAGATATTCAAGCTCGCCGTCAGCCTTGGCGGCACGGAATCGCTCGCCAGCCATCCGGCGACGATGACGCACTCCGGCGTTCCGGCCGATGTGCGTCAAAGGATCGGCGTTCTGGATTCCACCATCCGCCTGTCGATCGGCATTGAGCATCCAGACGATCTCATTGCCGATCTGACCCAGGCTCTGGACGCGGCCTGATCGCCGCGAACGGAAAGGGTGGCGGCTTAGGCCGCCGCCGTCTCCCTGACATCGTCGAGCAGGAAGTGCACGACGACATATTTGGTGGTGAAGTGGCGTCCGCCCTCGGTGACGTTGTCGACCGAGCCGCCATCGGCGGGGTGCCAGGCGTGGTAATGCGGATTGGTGGTGATCAGCGTCACCGCCTTGCCGAGGTTTCGGCCGTCGAGCCGATAGCGCGCTTCCGCCAGCGGCCAGATGCGCTCGTAATCCTCCATCGGAATGCGGACTTTCAACGCCTGTCGGCTGATTGCCTCGCTGCGTGAGCCGTCCTCATGTTCTATCGCGGGAAGATCGAGTGTTACTTCTTCTGCGTTGTCCAGAACGAAGTTGAACTCTTCGGGCCACATCCGTCTCATGAAATCGCTCCTCCTAAGCTTTTTCGTCGGTTAGCCAACGAAGTTTAGCGCGTCTTCGGCAGGAAGCAAACGATACCTGCGGCGCGTCTCATAGACGGCCGGCAGAAGCCTGTTTCAGGAGTGGGCCGTCCTACTGCTGCCAGCGCACGGCGACATAGGTGCCATCAGCCTTACCGTCACGCCCGTAGCTTATCTCTGCGCCGAGCGTGGTGCCCATGGCGTTGATCAGCCGCGTGCCCAGCCCGGTTCCCTTCGGGCCGACTGTGCGGTCATAGCCGATCCCGTCGTCCTCGACCGAAAGCACCGCGAAACCATCGTCGGTGGCTTCAAGCACGACGCGCACTTCGCCGGTGCCAGCCGTATAGGCGTATTTCGTGGCGTTGGTCACCAGCTCGATCAGGATGACGCCTAGCGCCACCGCCTTGTCGGCCGTCGTCGAAATCCGACACAGCTGCGATTTCAGCGTGATGCCGCGGGCGATCGTGCTGCTGCCATGCAGTTCGGCAAGCAGCGGCCCTAGATAGACGTCGAGCTCGACCTCACCGATGATCTCCGAGGTGTAGAGGCTGCGGTGCACGCCGGCGATCGCCGTGATGCGGTTCTGCGTCTCGTTGAGCGCTGTCTTCGTTTCTTCGCTGCCGGCGATCTGCATCTGCATACGGATCATCGCCGAAACCAGCGACAGGCTGTTGGCGATGCGGTGGTTCATTTCCGCGAGCAGCAGTTCGGCCCGTTCCTTGGCAACGACAAGCTGTCGGTCGGCCTCCTCTTTCTCGCTGCGCAGCCGCGAATTTTCCATCGCCTGGTTGAGCGCGCTGATCAGAAGCGGGAAGAAATCGTCCGTGGCCGTCTTCACGACGTAGTCCGCCGCTCCGCCCTTCAGCGCCCGGATGGCGACGTCGGCGTCGCTCGATCCGGTCACGTAGAGCACCGGCGTCGGCTTGCCGATCTCGGCGATCGCCTCGAGAAAATTCAGGCCCGTCTGGTTCTCGAAATAATGGTCGAGAACCACGGCCTCGAAGGTCTCGGCCGCGAAAAGCTCGAGCCCGATCTCGATGGACGGAGCATGGACGACCGTGAAATCACTGCGCGCAAGCACCCGCGTTGCGAGGCGGGCTAGGGCCGGATCATCATCGACATAAAGGATGCGCACAGATTTTGGCTACTCGTTAGGGGACTTGGATGACGGAGAAGAACAGGCCGAGATTGCGGATCGCGGTAGAGAAGCCGTCATAGTCCACCGGCTTGGTAATATAGACGTTGGCGCCCAGATCGTAGCACTTCTGGATTTCGCGCTCGTCGTCAGTCGTGGTCAGGACGACGACGGGCATGCGGCGCGTGTGTTCGTTGGTCTTGATCTTCTCAAGAATGTCGAGGCCGGACATGTCAGGCAGGTTGAGATCGAGCAGGATCAGCAGATAGCGGTCCTTGCTGACCAACCCGTCGCGATCCGGTCCGAGGATATAGTCGAGCGCGCCCTTGCCGAGCGTGAACGGCACGATCTCGTTGTTGACGCCGGCGCGGCGCACGTTCTTTTCGATGAGACGGGCATGGCCCTCGTCATCCTCGATCATCACGATCGTGACTTCCTGACCGGTCGCTTTCATAGTTCCATACTCCGTACGATTTTCGTGAGGTCCGCGGGCAGCGTCAGAATGAACGTGCTGCCCTGTCCCAGTTCGGATTGGACCGTAATGTCTCCGCCCAAATTTCGGATTAACGAACGCACATGCGCAAGGCCGATACCTTCGCCGCGCTGATCCTGCTCGCCGGCCCGGCGAAACAGCTCGAAAACCCGTTCGAGATCGTTGCTGGCGATGCCGCGGCCATTGTCCTTGACGTCGATCCTGACACGCCCCGGTCCATCGGGATAGGCGTCGACGTCGATTTTAAGCGGCCGTCCCGGCATTTGATACTTCACCGCATTGTCAAACAGGTTGCCGAAGATCTGGTCGAGCGAGAAGCGGTCGTTGACGATGTTGCCGATGCGAACACGGGTTTCCGTCGTCCCGCCCGTCTCCACCAACTGGTGGTGAACGTTGGCGGCGACCGTCTCGATCATCGCCTTCAGGTCGATCCGTTCGGGCTGCAGCTTGCGGCGCCCGTCGCGGGAAATCTTCAGGATCGCGTTGATCAGCGCGTCCATCTTGCGGGTCGACGAGCGGATGAAGCCGAGCGCTTCCGGCAGGTCTTCCTCGACCGCCAGCCGCGCATCCTGGATATCCTGCTCGCTCAGCGTCTTGTTGTCGGCAAGCACATAGGTCGAGACCGACTTCATCGCCGTATCGAGCTCGCTCAAAAAGCCCATGATGTTGACCAGCGGCGCCCTCAGATCGTGAGTCACGATATAGGCGAAACGCTGGATTTCCTGGTTGGCGCGCATCAGGTCCTCGGTGCGCTCGTTGACGCGCGCCTCGAGCCCGACATTGAGCACCTCGACCTCCTTGGTGGCGAGCGACAGGTCGCGCACGTGCTGCACGATGATGAGGATGGCTCCGCCCAGCACAACGAGGATCGCCAGCGCGCCGCCGATCGTCACCAGTTGCAGCGTGCTGGCTGCTGACAGCTGCTTTTCCACCAGAACCCGCAGGCGGTTGTCGGTCTGATCGAGGAAGTCGCCGATGATCGCGCGGATCTTGTCCATGTAGACGAGGCCGGCATCGTCGCGAACGATAGCGACAGCTTCCGCCGTCTTGCCCTCGCGTGTCAGCGCGACCGTCTTGGCGAGCTCGTTCATCTTCCCGTCGATCGCGGCGTTCAGCGCATCGAGTTGCATCGCATAGCTCGGCAGCGATTTGACGTTGTCGAGCAGGACTTGCCGGCGCTTCGGCAGGTTTTCCAGCGCGGACGTGTAGGGCGCGAGATAGGCGATATCGTTCGCCAGCAGATAGCCGCGCTGGCCGGTTTCCGCGTCCTGCACTGTTGTCAGAACGCCGACGATGGCGCTGCGCACGCGGCGCAGCGATGCCGTCTCGTCGGAATATTCGCGGTTCGCCTGGACAAGCCAGAGCGACGAGCCGACGATGCCGAACAGGATGAGGACACCCACGGCAAGCATGATCAGGCTGGAGCGGAAGAAAGCGGCTGTGGAGGTCATACGGCATCCGTTTGGATCAGATTTTAGACATGTACACACAGCTGTGTGCGAAAGATAGCACCCTTACAGTGTGTTCCTGCAGCGGTTCCCGTGGCGCGCAGGCCCATTGTGGCGGACCTCGCGGCTCACAAATTTGCGATGCAATAAAATTTGACGTTTACGCAAACGTCAATATTTTGTAAGACACATGCACAGGCCGGTCCGCCCGGCTGACGAATTGGAGGAATTCGAACGATGCCAGTCTACAAGGCCCCGGTAAACGACACGCTTTTCGTGCTGAACGATGTGCTGGGTCTGGAGCGCTACAACAACCTGCCGGGCTTCGCCGACGCCACGCCTGATATGATCGAGGCGATCTTGGGCGAATCCGCCAAGGTCGCCGAGGAAGTGCTTTTCCCGCTGAACTATTCCGGCGACCAGGAAGGCTGCACGCGCAAGGAAGACGGCTCGGTTTCGACGCCGAAGGGTTTCAAGCAGGCCTATGACGCCTATTGCGAGGGCGGTTGGACGGGGCTTGCCGTGCCGGAGGAGTTCGGCGGCCAGGGGCTTCCCTACACGCTGCACGCCGCTGTCGGCGAATACACGTCTGCCGCCAACATGTCGCTGATGATGTATCCGGGCCTGACCCAGGGCGCCATCGCCGCCATCATCGTCCACGGATCCGACGAGCAGAAGAAGACCTATCTGCCGAAAATGGTCTCCGGCGAATGGTCCGGCACCATGAACCTGACCGAGCCGCATTGCGGCACCGATCTCGGGCTGCTGCGTACCAAGGCGGTCCCGCAAGCCGATGGCAGCTACAAGCTCTCGGGCCAGAAGATCTTCATTTCCGCCGGCGAACACGACATGTCCGGCAATATCGTCCACCTCGTTCTCGCCCGCATCGAAGGCGCGCCCGAGGGCACCAAGGGCATCTCGCTCTTCATCGTGCCGAAGTTCATGGTCGGTGCCGATGGTGCGGCCGGAGAGCGCAACGGCGTGTCGTGCGGCGCGCTCGAGCACAAGATGGGCATCCACGGCAACGCCACCTGCGTGATGAACTACGACGAGGCGACCGGCTTCCTGATCGGTGCCGAGAACAAGGGCTTGGCAGCCATGTTCGTGATGATGAACGAGGCCCGCCTCAGCGTCGGTCTTCAGGGGCTTGCGATCGCCGAAATCGCCTACCAGAACGCCGCCGAATACGCCCGCGAGCGCATTCAGGGTCGGGCGCTCTCTGGCGCCAAGGCGCCGGACAAGAAGGCCGATCCGATCATCGTTCATCCCGATGTTCGCCGCGCGCTGATGACCATCCGCTCGTTCAACGAGGCGGGCCGCGCCTTCCTGCTGTGGACCGCGCTGAAATCCGACATCGCCCACCGCGCGACCGACGAGAAGGAACGACAGACGGCCGACGATATCCTCGGCCTCGTCACCCCGATCCTCAAGGGCGTGATGACCGACAAGGGCTTCGACCATGCCGTCATGGCCCAGCAGGTCTTCGGCGGTCACGGCTATATCGAAGAACAGGGCATGAGCCAGTATGTCCGCGATTCCCGTATCGCCATGATCTACGAAGGCGCCAACGGCATCCAGGCGCTCGATCTCGTCGGTCGCAAGCTCGGCCAGAATGGCGGACGCGCGGTCATGGCGCTGTTCAAGGAGATCGGCGATTTCTGCGAGGAGAACCGCAGCGACGAGCAGATGTCCTTCTTCACCAAGAACCTGAAGAAGGGCTTGAACGACGTGCAGGCGTCGACCATGTGGTTCATGCAGCATGCAATGGCAAAGCCCGACAATGCCGGCGCCGGCTCGACCGACTACATGCATCTCTTCGGCCTCGTCATTCTCGGCTATATGTGGGCGAAGATGGCCAAGGCCGCCAATGACGGACTGGCCGCGGGAGAAACCGATCGCGAGGCTTTCCTGCGCAACAAGCTGATCACCGCCCGCTTCTTCATGGAGCGGATCATGCCGGAAACGACGCTGCGCAAGACGCGCATCGAAACCGGTGCGGAAACGATGATGGCATTGAGCGCCGAGGCATTTTGAGGTTCGCGGCCAACAGCCGCCAGGGAGACGAGACAGGATGACCGAAGTTTTCATTTACGATCACGTCCGCACGCCGCGCGGCCGCGGCAAGAAGGATGGCTCGCTGCACGAGGTGCCGTCGGTGCGCCTTGCGGCGAAAACGCTGGAAGCACTGCGCGACCGCAACGGGCTGAATACAGAAACGGTCGATGACATCATCATGGGCTGCGTCGATCCTGTCATGGAAGCGGGCGCGGTCATTCCGCGCGGTGCGGCCTTCGAGGCGGGCTATTCCATCAAGGCGCCGGGCATGCAGATCTCCCGTTTCTGCGCGTCCGGCCTCGACGCGGTCAATTTCGGCGCTGCCAAGATCGCCCAAGGCGCCGATGATATCGTGATCGCAGGCGGCGTCGAGAGCATGTCGCGCGTCGGTCTCGGCATGTCCGGCGGCGCATGGTTCATGGATCCGTCGGTCAATTTCCCGGCTTATTTCATGCCGCAGGGCGTCTCGGCCGATCTGATCGCCACCAAATACGGCTTCAGCCGCGACGATGTCGACGCCTATGCCGTCGAAAGCCAGAAGCGCGCCGCCAATTCCTGGGAGAAGGGTTACTTCAAGAACTCCGTCATCCCGGTGAAGGACCAGAACGGCCTCGTGATCCTCGATCGCGACGAGCACATGCGCCCCGGCACCGACATGCAGGCGCTGGCATCGCTGAACCCGTCCTTCCAGATGCCGGGCGAGATGGGCGGCTTCGAGGCTGTCGGTATCCAGGCACATCCGGAGATCGAGCGGATCAACTATGTCCACCACGCCGGCAATTCGTCGGGCATCGTCGATGGCGCCGCCGCCGTGCTGCTCGGCTCGAAGGCGGGCGGCGAGAGCATGGGGCTGAAACCTCGCGGCCGTATCAAGGCCTTCGCTAACATCGGATCCGACCCGGCGCTGATGCTGACCGGCCCCGTCGATGTCACCGAAAAGCTTTTGAAGCGTTCGGGCATGACGCTCGCCGATATCGATCTTTTCGAGCTCAACGAAGCCTTCGCCGCCGTCGTCCTGCGCTACATGCAGGCCTTCGACATCGGCCACGACAAGATCAACGTCAACGGCGGCGCGATCGCCATGGGCCACCCGCTCGGCGCCACCGGCGCGATGATCCTCGGCACGGTGCTGGACGAGCTGGAGCGCCGCGACCTCAATACCGCGCTGGTGACGCTCTGCATCGGCGCCGGCATGGGCACTGCGACTGTGATCGAACGCGTTTAACCGGGATCTGCGAGCGAGAACCATCCAGATGGGCCAGAACGAGACGAAACGCCACTTCGAGCTGCGAAACCTCGACAAGGACATGGAAAAGGCCGCGAAGGACGCCTCCTATGTCATTACGAAGGAGCGGGCCAAGCAGATGAAGGGGGCCGGTCGCGCCCTTCTGATCTGCCTCGTCGTGGTGGTCCTGGGATTTTGTCTGTTGCTGAGCACCATCTGACCGTTTGGGAAATTCAGGGAAGAGGAATCCCATCATGACCACCTACACCAATTTCACCGTCGAGACCGACGCCGATGGCATTGCCCTCGTCACCTGGGACATGCCCGGCAAGTCGATGAACGTCTTCACCTCGGAGGTGATGGATGAATTGAATGCGATCATCGACCAGACGGTGGCAGACAGCGCCGTCAAGGGCGTGGTCATCACCTCCGGCAAGTCGAGCTTCTCCGGCGGTGCCGACCTCTCGATGATCAAGGCGATGTTCACCTTCTACAACGAGGAGAAGGTGAAGGACCCGTCCACCGCCGCGCAAAAACTCTTCGATCTCGTCGGCCGCATGACCGGTCTGTTCCGCAAGCTGGAAACCTGTGGCAAGCCCTGGGTCTCGGCCATCAACGGCACCTGCATGGGCGGCGCGCTGGAGATGTCGCTCGCCTGCCACGGCCGCGTCGCCTCCAATGCCAAGTCTGTCAAGATCGCGCTTCCCGAGGTCAAGGTCGGCATCTTCCCGGGCGCCGGCGGCACACAGCGTGTCGCGCGTCTGGCGGATGCGCAATCCGCTCTGCAGATGATGACGACGGGCCAGTCGCTGACGGCTTCGCGCGCCAAGGCGATGAACCTGATCCACCAGGTAGTCGAGCCGGATCAGCTGATCCCCGCAGCCAAGCAGATGATCAAGGACGGCCTGAAGCCGATCGCCCCCTGGGATGAAAAGGGCTTCAAGGCCCCCGGCGGCGGCATCTGGACGCCGGCGGCAGCCCAGCTCTGGCCGGCCGCACCCGCGATCCTGCGCCGCGAAACCGCGGGCAACTATCCCGGCGCGCTCGCCATCCTGAAATCCGTCTATGAGGGCCTGCAGGTTCCCTTCGATACGGCGCTGAAGATCGAGCAGCGCTATTTCACGCAGGTGCTGCAGACCACCGAAGCATTCTCGATGATCCGTTCCCTCTTCATCTCCATGCAGGAGCTCGGCAAAGGGGCCCGCCGCCCCGCCGGCATCGCAAAAACGGAGCTGAAGAAGGTGGGTGTCGTCGGCGCCGGTTTCATGGGGGCGTCGATCGCCTACGTGACCGCCGCCGCCGGCATTCCCGTCACCCTCATCGACCGCGACATGGAAGCCGCAGCCAAGGGCAAGTCCGTCTCCGAGGGCCTGGTGAAGGACTCGGTCGGTAAGGGCCGCCTGACGCAGGATGAGGGCGCAGCCCTCCTCGCGCGCATCACGCCGTCGGCGGATTATGCCGATCTCGCCGACGTCAATCTCGTTATCGAGGCCGTCTTCGAGGATCGCGACGTCAAGAAGGCCGTGATCGAGGCTGTTGAAGCCGTGCTGCCCGAAGGCGCGATCTTCGCCTCCAACACCTCGACCCTGCCGATCTCCGGCCTTGCGAAAAACTCGAAACGGCCGGTCGATTTCATCGGCGTGCACTTCTTCTCGCCCGTCGAAAAGATGATGCTGACCGAAGTCATCCTCGGCAAGGAGACCGGCGACAAGGCGCTGGCCGTAGCACTCGATTACGTCGCCGCCATCAAGAAGACGCCGATCGTGGTCAATGACACGCGCGGCTTCTTCGTGAACCGCTGCGTCTTCCGCTACATCCACGAAGCCTACGACATGCTGATCGAAGGCGTGCCGCCGGCGATGATCGAAAACGCCGCCAAGATGGCCGGCATGCCGGTTGGTCCGCTGTCGCTCAACGACGAGGTGGCAATCGATCTCAGCCAGAAGATCCTGAAGGCAACCGTCGCCGATCTCGGCGAGACAGCCGTCGATCCGAGGCACCTGGCGCTGATCAACAGGATGGTCGACGAACTCGACCGCCGTGGCCGCAAGAACGGCAAGGGCTTCTACGACTATCCGGCCAAGCCCGCCAAGAAGTCGCTGTGGCCGGAGCTGAAGACCTTCTATCCGCAGAAGAAGGCCGACGAGATCGATGTCGAGGTGCTGAAACAGCGCTTCCTCGTCACCATCGCGCTCGAAGCCGCGCGCACCATGGAAGAAGGCATCGTCACCGATCCGCGTGAGGCCGATGTCGGCTCCATCCTCGGCTTCGGCTTTGCGCCCTATACCGGTGGCGTCCTCTCCTACATCGACGGCATGGGGCCGAAGAACTTCGTGGCGCTCTGCGAGAGGTTAGCCGCCTCTTACGGATCACACTTCGCCCCGACCGCGCTGCTCAAGGATATGGCGGCGAAGGGCGAGACCTTCTACGGCCGATTCGACCCTTACGCCGGCGCGAAGGCTGCGGCCTGACCAGCCTTTCCATGCGTATGATCGGGCTGGCTTTTAAGCCTGCCCGGTCGCCCCCAGAATTCATCGATGAATTCATCGATCCGGGCATCTCTGGTCGCTAAAGTTGCCTTGCCAGAGACACAATTACCACGTAAAAGCCTCGCATCGATCTTGCTAGATGAACTTTGTTACGGCCGCTCGTGCTGTTGCTCGCGAACTTCCTCCAAAATCGGTTTCCATCGCATGCTGGCTTTGTTCGGTGTGCACCATCTATGTACGATTTATAAAAGGATATCGTCATGAGCACAGGTACTGTTAAGTGGTTCAACGCAACCAAGGGCTACGGCTTCATTCAGCCGGACGACGGTTCTGCCGACGTTTTCGTTCACATCTCTGCTGTTGAGCGCGCCGGCATGCGCGAACTCAAGGACGGCCAGAAGCTGTCTTACGAGCTCGTTGCCGACAAGCGTTCGGGCAAGATGTCCGCAGACCGTCTGCAGGCTGCTTAAGTTTTCGAATATATCGTCTCCGGTTCGCCGGGACGAACGAAAGGCCGGGTTCGCCCGGCCTTTTTTGTTGTCCGCTTTTCGGGTTCAGGCGGCGATCCGCTGCGCCTTCGCGCGATCCGCCCTCAGGCCGAGAAAGCCGATCCAGGTGACCAGAATGATCGCCGTCGCATAGATATCCGTGGTCAGCTGGTAGCCGAGCGACTTCGCCAGGAACCCGGCGAGAATGGCCGGCAGGCTGAAGGCCAGATAGCTCTGGATATAGAAGGCGGATAGCAGTTCGGCGCGTTCGTCCGGCTTGGCAAGCGGCATGATCGTGCCCATCGCCCCCAGGAAATTCGTGCCGAAGCCGACGCCGGTCAGCAACGTCCCCAGAAGCAGCAGCGGCACGCTGGCAAGGTGTACGCCCGCAACCACCGTGAGCACTCCGAGCGTGGTCGCCATCGTGCCGAAGGCGAGGTTGCCGTTGGCCGATTTGGCGCGCCTCAGATAGACGGCGACCGCCCCCGAGACCATCAGCGCCGTCACCACCGATCCGCCCGTCAGCGGCGCATGGCTGCCTGTCGTGCTCACCACCAGAGACGGCACGAGCGAGAGATAGAAACCGCCGAGCGTCCAGTTGGCGATGTTGATCGGCGTGACAAGCGCAAGCGGCCGCCGCACTTGCGGCGGGATGGCGACGCGCGGCTTCAGCGAAGCCCAGACACCCGGGCGGGTGGATGCCGTCTCGCTGGTTGCCCAGATCGCACCGGCCTGGATGACGAAGGCGACGAGCAGGATCGCGTAGACCAGATGCAGCGGAAACGGCCCATACTGGATCAACGCGCTGGTTCCGAAAGCGCCGATCGCCATGCCCGACAGCGGCGCGATCGAGTTCACCAGCTGCCCCTTGGCCTTGTCGACATCGACGAGTGCCGCGCCGATCGACGCACCGGCGATCCCGGTCGCCAGCCCCTGCATGATCCGCGCAGCGATCAGCCACGCCGGCCCGCTGGCGGCGGCAAACAGCGCCATGGCGATGATCTCGAGCACCAGCGCCGAAAAGATCACCGGCTTGCGGCCGAGATGGTCGGAGATCGAGCCGGCGATCAATAGCGCAAGCAGCAGCGCGAAGGCATAGACAGCGAAGATGACCGTGATCAGCACGGGAGAAACCGCGAAGTTCTCCTGGTAGATCCGGTAAAGCGGCGTCGGCGCCGCCGAGGCGCCGAAGAAGGTGGCGAGCGTCACCGCGTGAAAACGGATGGGGTTTGACTTCGTCTCTATGGATTTGCCGGGCGCGGGCATATATAAGCTCCTTAAAGCTAAGTCGTTGCGTTAGCCCGATGTAGGGTGGCTGCGCGCTAAAAGCAAATAATTTGCGTTAATGGATTGCTCAAAGTTTTTGAACCATGGCGCGTCTGGGAGGCCGAAGGTCGGATAGCCAATGCCAGCAAAAGAAAACCTCCGCCCCGGCGGGCGTAGCGCCCGCGTTCAGGCCTCCGTGCACAATGCCGTCCGGGCTCTTCTGAAGACGATGGACCGCGCAGACGTCACCATCCCGCTGATCGCGGCCGAGGCAGGCGTCACGCCGTCGACGATCTACCGCCGCTGGGGCGAACTGCAGGAACTGCTCGCCGATGTCGCCGTCGAGCGCCTTCGCCCGGACATGCTGCCGATCGACACCGGCAGCGCCCGAGGCGATCTAGAGGTGTGGACGGAGCAATATTGCGAGGAGATGTCGTCTGGCATCGGCCGCGACATGATGCGCGACGTGCTGGCCGCCCAGGACAACGCCAACGCCTGCAAGTGCGATGCTTTCACCCGCGAACAGATCGCGTTGATCGCTGAACGCGCGCATGCCCGCGGCGAGGCGTTTCCCGATATCGATGCGGTCATGGACGGCGTCGTCGCCCCCATCATTTACCGCATCCTCTTTGGCGACCAGCCCTCGATCGAGCGCGTTCGCAACCTCGTGACAAACGTTCTGGCAAGCGCACCTACTCGGCCGCGGCAGCCCGCTTCTGCGCCGATATCTGGGTGATGTACGCACGCAGCGCGGCGGGGCGCACCGGCTTGTGCTGGATGCCGATCCCGTGCCGCTCGGCATCGGCGCGCACTTCCAGCGTCCGGTCCGCGGTGATGCAGAGACCTGGAACATAGGTGGCGAAGCGCTCGCGCACGGAGAGGATCGCGGCCACCCCAGTCCCATCGCCGAGATGGTAGTCGGCGATGACGAGATCGGGCGCACCCTCCCGCGTATCGAGCGCCGCGACACCCAAAAGCGAATCCGCCGATTGCACCGCGCAGCCCCAGCCGCTCAGCAGCAGCTGCATCCCCTCGAGGATATGCGGCTCGTTGTCGATGCAGAGCACTTTTAGCCCCTTCAGGTTCTGCGCCGAGCGCTCGGCGGGCGCGGTCGTCATCGGCGCTTCGGCGACCGGCGAGACATCGCGCGGCATGACGATGCGGAAATCCGTGCCCTTGCCATGTGTCGAATGCAGCTCCACCGGGTGGCTGAGCACGCGCGCGATGCGATCGACGATTGATAGCCCGAGCCCGAGGCCTGACGCCGTCTTGGCGCCTTCGTCCAGCCGCGCGAACTCCTTGAACACGGTGCGGAATTTTGAGGGCGGAATGCCGATGCCCGAATCCATCACCTGGATGACGACCTGGTTGCCGCGCCGGCGCGCGCCGACCAGCACCTTGCCCGTCAGCGTATATTTGATCGCATTCGACACCAGGTTCTGCACCAGCCGGCGCAGCAGATTGGGGTCGGACCGCACGCGCAGAGACGTCGGCATCACGACCAGCTTCAGCCTCTTCTCGCGCGCAATCGGCGCAAAGTCGGTCTGGATGCGCTCCAAGAGATCGGCGAGCGGAACGGAGGCGAGGCGAGGGCGCATCGCCCCGGTGTCGAGCCTGGAAATGTCGAGCACGGCGCCGAGAATGCTTTCAACCGATTCCAGCGCCGAATCGATGTTGCGCACGATGGCGCTGCTCTCCGATTGCCCCATCCGCTCGACCAGCGCCGAGGAATAGAGCCGGGCGGCATTGAGCGGCTGCAGGATGTCGTGTCCGGCGGCGGCAAAGAAGCGCGTCTTCCCGAGGTTCGCTTCGTCGGCCGAGGCGCGCGCTTCGCCGAGCTCGTGGTTGACGCGGGTAAGCTCCGCCGTGCGCTCGGCCACGCGCTGCTCCAGCGTCTCGTTGGCCTGCTTCAGCGCCTGGTCGGCGGCCACGCGCTGGGTGATGTCGGTGAAGGTCGCAACGATGCCCTTGTCGGGCATGGCGTTGGATCGCACCTCGATGATGCGTTCCCCGCGCCCGAGCACCAGGGCGAAGGGCTTGTCCAGCGTCAGGAAATGCCGGACCGTCTGGCTGACTTCGGAGACCGGGATATCGCCGCGCTGGCTGAGAATGGCGACGATATCGGCAAGCGGAAACCCGACCTGTCCCGATGTCTCGGGCAGATCCAGCAGCTGCCGGAAGCGCCGGTTCCAGATCGTCAGGTGGTTCGAGCTGTCGAACACCGCGATGCCCTGGTCCATCTGCGAAAGCGCCGTCTGCAGCATGTCCTGGTTATATTGCAGCGCCTCGCTCGCCTGGTCGAGCAGCCAGGCGGTGTCGGCCGAGGCATCCTCCACCTTCTGCAGGATCAGCGACAGCACCAGTCGCGCCGAAGACGAGCCGATGGCGCTGCCGAGCAGCTGCTCGGTGAAATGGATGAGCGCCATGTCGGCCGGCTGGTCGTCTTCCAGCTTGCGGCCGGAGTTCTGCTGGTAGGTCTGGAACGATCGCTCCATCCGCTCTTCGCCGAGATAACGCGAGATCGTCGCCTTCAGGTCGCCGACGCTGATCCGCGTTTTCCAGCCGCGCGTGGCAAATTGCGAGCGCGACTGCCGCTTGACGAAGATCCCCGCCTGAATGCGCTCAAGCGGCCGCGCATTGCGCGTCATGGAACCGATCACGAAGAAGCCGGTGTTGACCAGCAGGCTCATGACCGTGGCGTTGACCAGCGGGTCGGCATTGTCGGTGAAGACGGTGACCCCTGGAAAGACGAAACCAAGCACGGCGCTCGCCACCGCGGAATAATCCGGCCCGCCAAGCGAGGGCAGGAACAGGAGGTAGATCCAGATCACGAAGCCGGAGGAGAGGCCGAGGATCGCGCCGCGCGCATTCGCCCGGCGCCAGATCAGTCCGCCCAGCAGCGACGGCGCCATCTGCGCGATGGCGGCGAACGATAGCAGACCGATCGAGGCTAGGCCCGTGGTGCTATCAGTCGAGCGGTAATAGGCATAGCCGAGCAGCAGCACGGCGAAGATGGCGCTGCGGCGGATGTTGAGCAGCGTCTTGGCGAAATCGTCGCGCTGGCCGCCGCGCCCGGCAAGCCGCCGGCGCAGGAAGATCGGCATGACGATATCGTTGGAGACCATGATCGACAGCGCCACCGAGGCGACGATCACCATCGCCGTTGCCGCCGAAAAACCGCCGATGAAGGTGATCAGCGACATCACGGGCATCTGCCCGACAATCGGCAGCGACAGCATGTAGAGATCGGCATTGCCGTTGCCGCCGAAGGTGAGCAGGCCGGCGATCGCCATCGGCAGCACAAAAAGATTGATCGCGATGAGGTAGAGCGGGAAGAGAAAGCCCGCCAGCCGCAGCTCCTTCGCCGTCCGGTTCTCGACCACGGTCACATGAAACTGCCGCGGCAGCATGACGATCGCAAAGGCCGAAAGAACGGTCAGCGTCAGCCAGCGGCTGATCGGCGTCTGGTAATGCAGCGCCGACAGCACCAGTTCGTTCTCCGACGCCTTCCGCCATAGATCGGCCGGCCCGTCGAACAGGAACCAGACGACGCAGACCCCGGCCGTCAGAAACGCAAACAGCTTCACCACCGATTCCATCGCCACCGCCAGGATCAACCCGTCCTGATGCTCGGTCGCATCCGTGTGGCGGGTGCCGAACATGATAGCGAAGCAGGCCAGAACCAGAGTGACCAGCAGCGGCAGGTCGAGGAAATAGAGATTGCCGCTCCCGATGCCGTAATCCGACGGATTGAGCATCGCCGTCACCGTACTCGACACCGATTTCAGCTGCAGCGCGATATAGGG
Organism: Rhizobium sp. 16-449-1b; assembly: GCF_017741935.1. Taxonomy (GTDB): domain Bacteria; phylum Pseudomonadota; class Alphaproteobacteria; order Rhizobiales; family Rhizobiaceae; genus Rhizobium. The sequence continues at coordinate 489,792 of NZ_JAGHMH010000002.1, forward strand.
GATGGCGCCGACCAGCGAGATCAGAGCCACGATCGTTCCCACCGCCGAGTTCTTGCCATAGCGCGCCGAGATGAAGTCGGCGACGGAGGTAAGCTTCTCCGTCTTGGCAAGATCGATGATCCGCCGCAGCACCGGCATCCCCAGCGTGAAGACCAGGATCGGGCCGATATAGATGCCGGTGAATTCCAGCCCGCGCTGCGAGGCAAGGCCGACGCCGCCGAAATAGGTCCACGAGGTGCAGTAGATCGCGAGGCTGAGCGCATAGACCACAGGCCGCCCGCTGTCCGGCGCGCCGAAGCGTCTGCGCTGCCGGTCGCCATGGCTTGCCACGGCAAACAGCAGTAACAGATAGCCGAACGCCGATGCGAGTATGACCCAGCCTGGCAGCATTTCTCCTCCGCCGGCGTCCCATGCGCCGGTCCTCCCGGAGCTCGAAGCCTACGGCAAATCGGGGCCTTTGAAAATTCCCGCCGTCTAGGTCTTAAGTCAAAGACGGGTGGAGCATTTGAATAATTCGTAATTTGTAATTGAATAATCGCAACGAAGATGTAGCTAATAAAAACAACAGCCTGCAATCAAACTGCATCAGAGGGAGACAGATCGCATGCTCAACGAGTTCAAAGCGTTTATTGCCCGCGGCAACGTCATGGACCTTGCCGTTGGTGTCATCATCGGTGGTGCGTTCGGCGGCATCGTCAAATCCTTGGTCGACGACGTCATCATGCCGATCGTCGGTGCCATCTTCGGTGGCTTCGATTTCTCCAACTACTTCATCGGCCTCTCTTCCAACGTCAATGCGCCGACGCTGGCCGCTGCCCGCGCCCAGGGCGCCGTTCTCGCTTACGGCAGCTTCATCACCGTTCTCATCAACTTCCTGATTCTCGCCTGGATCATCTTCCTGATGGTCAAGGGCGTGAACACGCTGCAGAAGCAGGTCGAGCGCCAGAAGAAGGTTGCTCCGGAAGAAGCACCGCCGCCGCCGGCCGACGTTGCCCTTCTCACCGAAATCCGCGACCTGCTGGCCAAGCGCCCGACGGTCTGATGGCTTAAGAGCCCTGCCGGATGAGGCAGGGCTCACCCATCACGGAAATCGATCGGCCATCACCGATTGTCATGGGATTCGCCCGCGCATTTGTTTTATGTAGGCGAAAACCGGAGTGATGCATGTCGATCGTCAATAGCCTCAGCCCGCGCGCCATCCAGGCGCCTGAAAGCGGGATCGTCGAAGTCGTCAATTATGCCCGTGGCCGCGATGGCCTCCTGCCGCTTTGGGTCGGCGAAGGCGATCTTCCCACCCCCGATTTCGTCAATCAGGCGGCCATGACGGCGCTTTCGGCCGGCGAGACCTTCTACACCTACCAGCGCGGCATTCCCGAACTGCGCCAGGCGCTCGCTGATTATTACGCCCGCCACTTCGGCATCAATCTGCCCGTCGAGCATTTCTTCGTCACCGGCTCCGGCATGCAGGCGATCCAGATCGCCGTGCAGGCGATGACCTCGCCCGGCGACGAGCTGGTCTATCTGACACCGGCCTGGCCGAATATCGCAGCCGCGCTCGAGATCGCCGGCGCCCATTCCGTCGGCGTGCAGCTCGACTTCGAAGGCGGCAAGTGGGCCGTCGACCTCGACCGTATCGCCGCCGCGATCACGCCGAAGACGAAAGCGCTCTTCATCAACACGCCCTCCAACCCGACCGGCTGGACCGCGACACGTGAGGACTTGGCCGCCATCCTCGGCTTGGCCCGCAAGCATGGTCTCTGGATCATGGCGGACGAAATCTACGCCCGCTATTATTTCCCCGGCGACCGCGCGGCCTCGTTCCTGGATGTGATGGAAACGGGCGACAAGGTCATGTTCGTCAATTCCTTCTCGAAGAACTGGTCGATGACCGGCTGGCGCGTCGGCTGGATCGTGGCGCCGCCGGAGACCGGGCAGGTGCTCGAGAACCTGATCCAATATTCGACCTCGGGCGTTGCCCAGTTCATGCAGCGGGGAGCGGTCGCTGCCTTGAACGAAGGCGATGCCTTCGTGCAGGCCAATATCGACAAGGCAAGGCGCTCGCGCGATATCCTCTGCGACGCGCTGATTGCGACCAACCGGGTGCAGACGCTGAAGCCCGATGGCGCGCTCTATGCCTTCCTGAAGATCGACGGCGTCACCGACAGCCGCAAGGCGGCGATCGATATCGTCGACAAGACCGGCGTCGGCCTGGCGCCCGGAACCGCCTTCGGTCCCGGCGGCGAGCTCTTCCTGCGCGCCTGCTTCCTGCGCGACCCCGCCCAGATCCAGACCGCGGCCGACAGGCTCTGCGACTATATCCTGAAGCTCTGAACCGGGAGCAACCGCATGTCCGAAAAGATCACCGCCGACCATCTGGAAGGCTTTCTCGGCAACCGCCGCCTGATGGAGCAGCTGGCCTTCATTCTCGAAGTCGAGAAATTGAAGACGATCCTTCGCCGCACGTCGCTGCTCGATCGCTCGCGCGTCGAGACCGACGCCGAACACACTTGGCAGATTGCGCTGATGGCGGCGGTGCTTGCCGAACATTCGAGCGAGCCGATCGATCTGCTGCGCGTTTTGAAGATGCTCCTGATCCACGACATCGTCGAGATCGATGCCGGCGACACCTTCGCCTATGACGCGGTTGCCCGTACCAGCCAGGCCGAGCGCGAACTGCGCGCCGCAGACCGCATCTTCGCCCTGCTTCCCGCCGATCAGGCCGTCGAGTTTCGCGCGCTCTGGGATGAGTTCGAGGAGAAGCGCACCAGCGATGCGCGCTTCGCCAACGCCATGGACCGCTTCCAGCCGCTGCTCCACAATTTCTTCACCGGCGGCGGCACCTGGCATACGGCCGGCGTCACCGAGCCAGACGTCGTCAGGCGCATGGAGCCGATCGCCATCGCTTCGGGTACGCTCGGAGACCTCACCGAGCGGCTGATCGCGCTCGCCGTCGAGCAGGGCTTCCTGGCTCCCCGGGCCGGACTCTAACCACGCGGCTGAACCCTCGATGGGGCCGAAATGGCCACATCGATAAAATTCTAGCAAACCCGCAAATCAGCCCCTAACCACACCGGCAAACTTCGCCCCGGCGGACGTCCCGCCGGGGCCGTTTATTCGAATTTCGGAAAGGAAAGCCGGGTCAGATGCCCCCGTGAGATGAAACGGGAGTGCGGGACATGGCAATTCTGGTGACGGGTGGCGCCGGCTATATCGGCAGTCATATGGTCTGGACATTGCTGGATGCGGGCGAGCAGGTCGTCGTGCTCGATCGTCTCTCCACGGGCTTCCGCTGGGCAGTGGCGCCGGAAGCGCGCTTCTATCTCGGCGATGTCGCCGATGCCGAATTGCTCAAGACCATATTCATCGAAAACGACATCGAGGCGATCATCCATTTCGCCGGCTCTGCCGTCGTGCCGGCCTCGGTTGCCGATCCGTTGTCCTATTACGACAACAACTCCGGCAAGACCCGCGCGCTGATGAGCGCTGCGGTCAGCGCCGGCATCCGCCACTTCGTCTTCTCCTCCACCGCCGCCGTCTATGGTCCGCAAAAGACGTCGGACCCGGTCAAGGAAGACGCATCGCTGAACCCGGAAAACCCCTACGGCCAGTCGAAGCTGATGACCGAGTTCATGCTGCGCGATGCCGCCGCCGCCTATGACTTCAACTATGTGGCTCTCCGCTATTTCAACGTCGCCGGCGCCGACCCGCTCGGCCGCGCCGGGCAGTCCACCTCGGGCGCGACGCATCTGATCAAGGTCGCCTGCGAGGCAGCCCTTGGCCGTCGCGACAGCGTCAGCGTCTATGGCCTCGACTATCCGACGCATGACGGCACCGGCGTGCGTGACTACATCCACGTCAGCGATCTGGCCGAGGCGCACCTCAGAGCCCTGCAGCACCTGCGCGGCGAGCGTGGCTCTCTCGTTGCCAATTGCGGCTATGGCGCCGGCTACTCGGTGCTCGATGTGCTTAACATGGTGACGCGTTTGCATGGCCACGCCTTCAAGATCCACATGGCCCCGCGCCGCCCGGGCGATTCGGCCAGTGTCGTCGCCGACGCCACCCTGGCGAACCGCGTGCTCGGCTGGACCCCGCGATACGATTCGCTCGAGACCATCGTGCGCAGCGCGCTCGATTGGGAACTGTCTCTCATGAACCGCAACGTCGACGATCTGCAGGGCCTGCACCGCGTGCTCGCCGCGGCCTCCTTCTAGAGCCTTTCCTGGTTAGCTTGAAGCATTCTGCCGGAGCAGGTTTTCGTCAGGGCAAAGGCGATTGGCGAAGGGCATACCCCAGGTACGGTCGAGCC
>NZ_JAGHMH010000017.1 GCF_017741935.1 Rhizobium sp. 16-449-1b
TGTCGGGTCGGGCGAACCGGAAACCGAGGTGATCGGGCAGGCGGACAGCCTGACAACCAATACCACCGATACCAAACCGCCTGCCCTTCCCGTTTCATGACGCCGACCGTCGCGAGGTTTTGCTTCGCGCGCGGTTTTGGTGTGCGTGGTGGGTGGGATTGCGTGGGGTGTTACATGACGGTTGGCGTTGTGCCGTGTGATACCCCCCTCTGCCCTGCCGGGCATCTCCCCCACAGGTGGGGAGATTGGCTGGGCTTGCCCGCTCGCTCCACGCTCATTGTTTGGTTGGGGAGCAAGCCGCGGGTCGATCTCCCCCCTTGTGGGGGAGATGTCCGGCAGGACAGAGGGGGGTAACACGCGGCACAACCGGGAGGTAGCTCGCGACAAAACACCCCAAAACCACCCTCTCCCCACCCCTCATCTCGCAAATGCGAAACATTTTACCGCAAAGCACAACAAAATACTTTGAATACTATCGAAATCTGAGAATTGCGCGTATATGACGCATCGTGGCTTGCTGCACGCTTTCTCCCAGAGCGCCCCGCCGAGCCACCGCCGGCCCGTTTTGACAACGGCATTCAAAGGAAAATACCCGGCGTCCACAACAGGAGGTACCAAAGTGGCCAGTATAACAACAAGCAATGCTGCGAAGACGTCCTCGTCTCCGGCAGCCAATTATCAGTTTGCGCTCATTGCCCTGACATCGCTGTTCTTCATGTGGGGTTTCATCACCTGCCTGAACGACATTCTCGTTCCGCATCTGAAGAACGTCTTCCAGCTGAACTACACGCAGTCGATGCTCATTCAGCTGTGCTTCTTCGGCGCCTATTTCATCGCCTCGCTGCCATCTGGCGCGATCGTCAAGCGCATCGGCTATAAGTGGGGCATCGTGCTCGGCCTGATCGTTGCCGCCATCGGCTGCGCGCTCTTCGTTCCGGCCGCCAGCTACCGCGTCTACGGCCTCTTCCTCGGCGCGCTCTTCGTGCTGGCATGCGGCGTGACGCTGCTGCAGGTCGCGGCCAACCCATACGTCACCGTTCTCGGCCCGCCGGATACCGCCGCCAGCCGCCTGACCATGACCCAGGCCTTCAACGCGCTCGGCACGACGGTCGCGCCGATCTTCGGCGCCTTCCTGATCCTGTCGGCAGCCACCGCTGCCGTTTCCGGCGCCACGCCCGAACAGCTCGACGCGATCAGGATCGCCGAAGCCGGCGCCGTGAAGTTCCCCTACATGCTGCTCGCAGCCGCCTTCCTGGTGCTCGCCGCCGTGTTCGCGGCCCTCAAGCTGCCGCAGGTCGAAGGCGATGAGGAGATCGAGCCGATCGTCGGCGGTGGTTCTGCCTGGCAGTTTCGCCACCTCGTGCTCGGCGCCATCGGCATCTTCGTCTATGTCGGCGCCGAAGTCAGCATCGGCAGCTTCCTCGTCAACTTCATGAGCCAGCCCGACATCGCCGGCTTCTCGGAAGCCGACGCCGCCCATTACGTCTCCTATTTCTGGGGTGGCGCCATGGTCGGTCGCTTCATCGGTGCGGTTGCCATGCGCTATGTCGACGATGGCAAGGCGCTCGCCTTCAACGCCGCCGCCGTCATCATCCTGCTGCTCGTCACCGTGTTCACGACCGGTCACACCGCCATGTGGGCGATCCTCGCCGTTGGCCTGTTCAACTCGATCATGTTCCCGACGATCTTCTCGCTCGGTCTCTATGGCCTCGGCAAGTTCACCAGCCAGGGCTCCGGCATCCTGTGCCTGGCGATCGTCGGCGGCGCGCTCCTTCCCGTCCTCCAGGGCGTTCTTGCCGACACCATCGGCATCCATCTCGCCTTCCTGATGCCGATCGTATGCTACGCATACATCGTCTTCTACGGCCTGAAGGGTCACCGCCCGGTATCGCACCAGATCGCGCGTCACGCCTGATCGATAAAATCGCGCCCCGCCGTCCTGGCGGGGCGTTTCCACTCTTGCGCCATCACACACGTCTTGGCATGTTGCCGTGCAACAATAGGTGGAGAAACTGCCAATGAAGGCCTTGCTGCTGATCGACATCCAGAACGGGTTCTGCCCCGGCGGAAACCTCGCCGTTCCCGATGGCGACAAGGTGGTCCCGATCGCCAACCGGCTGATCGCAAGCGACCGATACGACCTGATCGTCGCCTCGCAGGACTGGCATCCGGAAGGCCACGGCAGCTTCGCCTCCTCTCATGAAGGCAAACAACCCTTCGAACTCCACGAACTGTCAGGCAAGCCGCAGATGATGTGGCCGGACCATTGCGTCCAGGGCACGAAAGACGCCGAGCTGCACCCGGAACTCAGGGTGCCCGAGATCGATGTGATCTTCCAGAAGGGCGAGAAGCACCACGTCGACAGCTACTCCGCCTTCCGCGACAATGATCAGCACGCCATCACCGGCCTTGCCGACTATCTCAAGGAACAGGGCGTCACCGAGCTCGACCTCTGCGGCCTCGCCACCGATTACTGCGTCAAGTTCTCGGCCCTAGATGCGCTCGAAATGCTCCCCGGCGTCAAGGTGCGCTTCATCGAGGACGCCAGCCGCGGCATCACGCCGGAAGGCGTGGCGGCCGCGATCAAGGAGATGCGCGAAAGCGGCATCGACATCGTCACTAGCGAACAGCTGATCGAAAACTAATCGCCGGCCTCGCGCTGCAACTGATAGACATCATCAGAGAAGTCATCGATGCGACGCGCCAGCGCTGCCTGTGCATCGTCGATGCCCTGGCGATAATAGGCAGCCCCTACTTCCTTGGCGAAGAAATCAAGCACCAGCTCGGCCTTCAACAGGCCGATCGGCTGGTCGAGCTCGCGGTCGAAGTGATGCTGGATGCGCGCGATCAGCGCCGCCTTCTCGTCCTTGGAAAATTCGATCGGCTTCATCGTCCCCTCATTGGCTTCACGGCTACTGCATTGGCACCGTTCAGCGAAATCGATCGGTCAATCAAGGAAATTCGTTTGCAGCGGTAGCCGCCTCCCCTTAGAGGGGTTCCAAATTTCAAAAGGATGATCGCCGATGAGTCGCGCGAATTTTACCGACGGCCTGCGCGGCGGTTTCCCCATTGCGCTGGCGTCCGCCCCATTTGGCGCGCTGTTCGGCGCTCTGGCCGCAGATCACGGCATGTCGCTGTTCGAACTCACCTTCATGAGCGCCACCGTCTATGCCGGCGCCAGCCAGATGGTCGGCCTCGAGCTTTTCGGCCACGACGTCCAGGCGTGGCTGATCGTCGCCTCCATCCTCGCCGTCAATTTCCGCCACGTGCTCTATTCGGCGGCGATCGCGCCTTACATCAAGCATTTCACCAAGCTGCAGAAGTTCTTCACCTTCTTCCTGCTCGTCGACCCGCAGTTCGCCGAAACGGTGAAGCGCGGCGAAGCGGGAAAGCCGGTGACCTTCTCCTGGTATCTCGGTTTTGGCCTGATCATCTACGTCCCGTGGACGCTGGTCAGCCTGCTCGGCGGCACGCTCGGGCGCTATATCGGCGATCCGAAGTCGATCGGTCTCGACATCCTGCTGCCGGCCTATTTCCTCGGCATCGTTCTCGATTTTCGCCACCGCGACAATTTCATTCCGGTGGCAGCCGTCAGCGCCGTCGCCTCGGTCGTCGCCTATCACTATGTCGGCTCGCCCTGGCATGTGAGCCTGGGTGCCGCCGCCGGCATCCTCCTTGCCGCTTTGTTCCCGCCGCCGCCGACGGCGCAGGAACTCGAATCCGATCTGCACGAGGTGTGATGTGACCTTCGATCCCCACATGTTGCTGATCATCCTGGCGGCCGCCGTCGCAACCTATGCGACGCGCATCGGCGGCTATATCCTGATCACCACGATGAAGCGCATTCCGCCGCGCATGGAAGCGGCCCTTGCCGCCGTGCCGGCAGCGGTGCTGACCACGCTCGTCGCCCCCGCCTTTTTCACCGGCGGCTGGGAAACCAAGCTGGCGCTCGTTGTCGCTTTGTTGGTCGGCCTGCGCGTCTCGCACACATGGATGCTGGTCGCCGCCTGGGCGGTCGTCATGGCCTGGCGCCACACGATCGGCGGCTGACGCGGCGACCGATCAACGGCCGCCGCCCCACAGTTTCAACAGTTCTCAATATTCCAACGGCAGCGTCGCGTTTTCCAGCCACGCCTTGACCTCGTGGTCATGGATCAGCGGCATCAGCGCCTCACGCGTCTTCACGTGGTAGTCGTTGAACCAGTGCAGCTCGTCATGGGTGAGCAGCTCGGGAATGACGAGGCTGCGGTCGATCGGGCAGAAGGTCAGCGTCTCGAAGCTGAGCACCGGCATGTCGCCGCCCTCGACCGGCTCGGCATCGCGCACATAGATCAGGTTCTCGATGCGGATCCCGAAAGCGCCCGGCCGGTAGTAACCGGGCTCGTTGGAAAGGATCATCCCCGGCAGAAGCTCCTGCGTCGACATCCTGGAGATCCGCTGCGGCCCCTCATGAACCGAGAGATACGAGCCGACGCCGTGACCCGTGCCATGGCCGAAATCGGCCCCTGCCCGCCACAGCGCGATGCGCGCCAGCGGATCGAGATCGCAGCCGCGCGTGCCCCTAGGGAACCGCGCCGTGCTGATCTGGATCATCCCCTTCAGCACGAGCGTGAAGAACCGCTTCTGCTCTTCCGACACCGTGCCGACGCCCACCGTGCGGGTGATGTCGGTGGTACCATTGATATATTGCGCGCCGGAATCGATCAGGAACAGCTCGCCCGCCTCAAGCTTGCGGTTGCTCTCGGTCGTCACCCGGTAGTGCATGATCGCCGCGTGCGGTCCGGCACCGGAGATCGTGTCGAAGGAGATGTCCTTCAGCGGGTTCTGCATGCTCTGCCCGACCTTGGCACGCGCCGCCTCGAGCTTCTCGGCGACTTCGATCTCGGTCACCGTGCCGGGCTTGGTCTGCGCCAGCCAGCACAGGAACTCGACCATCGCCGCGCCATCCTGCAGATGCGCTGCTGCCGAGCCGTTGATCTCGACGCTGTTCTTCACCGCACGCGGCAGCTTCGCCGGATCATTGCCCTCGACCACGACACCGCCGGCCGCGCGGATGATGCTGGCAAGGCCGTAGGAGGTGAGATCAGGATCAACGAGCACCCGGCCGCCATCCTTTGAGACAGCTGAAAGCGTTTCCTCGAGCGCCGATGGCGGCAGCTGCACGCACATCTGCGCCAGATAGGCCTCCTGCTCGATCCCGGTCTTGCGCTTGTCGAGAAACAGGTCGGCCTTGCCGTCGGCATAGATGATGGCGCGCGCCAGCGGATGCGGCGTGTGCGGCACGTCGGCGCCGCGAATGTTGAAGATCCAGGCGACCGACGACGGATCGGCGATCAGAACGGCCTTGATATCCTTGGCCTTCAGATCGGCCGCGATCTTGGCGATCTTCTCATCGGCGAGAATACCCGCCTGCGCCACGTTCTGGATGGCCACGGCGCCCAGCGGCTCCTGCGGCCGGTCGGCCCAGAGCCTGTCGAGCGGATTGTGCGGCAGGATGACCAGCGAGCCGCCGATTGCGTCCAGCGCCTTCTCCAGCCGCTTGACCTCGGCGCCCGAATGCAGCCACGGATCGATCCCGAGCCGCAGCCCCTTGGCGCCGTGATTGCCGAGCCAGAGATGCGGCGGCTCGTTGACGAGATCGCCGCCGGTAAATACCGACCCGTCCACCTGCTCGGCAAGCTGCGTCACATAGCGGCCGTCGACGAACACGATCGCCTCAGCACGCGTCACCAGCGCCATGCCGGCCGAGCCGGTGAAGCCCGTCAGCCACGCCAGCCGCTCCGAACAGGCCGGCACATATTCGCCGTTGAACTCGTCCGCCCTGGGGACAAGAAAGGCGTCGATCGCAAGTTCGTCGAAACTTGCACGCAGCGCAGAGGTGCGATCGCGGCCGAATTGTGGCGTGGAGGTGACTTCGAAAGACTGGTACATGCTCAAAAACCTGATGTTTGGTCCGACATTCAACACGAATCCGGCAGGCGGAATGCCGCTATGTTATCGGAATTTCACGCGAACGGGAGAAAAACCGCGTCTCGCTGACAGCCGAAAGCCGCGTAATATTTGGGCGGAAATGAGGCGCAATTCACCGGCTTGGCACGCTTTATGCATTGGCTGCATGGCTCCCATGAGACAAACCCTCTGCCTCGATTTTTTCAATCGGTTATAAGGCGCTCATCGAATGGTTCGAAGTGAACCGGAAACAAAAGGAATTTTGAAATGACTGCCTCTCTGTCGCGCTCCGCTTACAGCAGCCCGGTACAGGCTGGCGAGCGCCAGACTGTCCGTCATATCATCGGCGCTCGTCGCCCGCTGAACGAAGGCCCCCGCACCATTCTCGCTGGCGCCGCAAGAAGCTACGCATTCTGAGCAACGCGCCGCTCCGCTCTCCTCCTCCCTCACCGGAACGGCGATCAGAATAAGTAGACGTCTGCTTGAGCACTCCTCCTCATCAAGCTCGCAGACATGATCGGGAAACCGGTCGCAAGGCGGTGCCATTGGCGCCGCCTTTTCTTTTTGTCGCGATGTGACGCGATTGAAATGCAAAAGCCCCGAGGCCAATCAGGCGCTCGGGGCTTTTTGATTGCAAATTAGATCCTGGTGGCCTCACGGCCGGTCGAGATGGATCGTCACCCAGCCATTGCGCCAGATGGTGCGCACATGCCTGAGATGCGCGCCATTATAGGCCGCCAGCACCTTCCAGCGCTGCGATGCCAGAATACCCGACAGGATCACCGATCCGCCCGGCGCCAGATGCGTGACGAGCTGCGGCGCCATCTTGATCAGCGGCCGCGCCAGGATGTTGGCGATGATGAGGTCGAACGGACCATGGTTCGAAAACGCCGTCGAATGGAACCCCGGCGCCGTCTCCGTGACGATACCAGAGGCGATGCCGTTGCGGCGCACGTTCTCGGCCGCGACACGGGTGGCGATCGGATCGATGTCGGTGGCGAGAACCGGAATGTTCTTCAGCTTGCGCACCGCGATCGCCAGAACGCCACTGCCCGTGCCGAGATCGAGCGCGTTGCGGACCCGGCGCGAGCGCACCACGCGGTCGATGACCTCGAGGCAGCCCGCCGTCGTGCCGTGGTGGCCGGTGCCGAAGGCCTGGCCGGCATCGATCTCGATGGCGATATCGCCGGAGCGCACCTTGTCGCGGTCGTGCGAGCCGTGCACCAGGAAGCGCCCCGCCCGCACAGGCTTCAGCCCCTCGAGCGATTTCGCCACCCAGTCGACATCGGGAATGACCTCGCGCTCGACGGTCATCTCGGGGAACGCTTCGGAAAGCGCCGCCTCGACGCGGACGCGGACGTCATCCTCGTCAACCTGCATCATGTAGACGGAGGCTTCCCAGATGTCCTTCTTCTCGTCGATTTCGGTGGTGGCGATGGCGAAGTCTTCTTCACCGAACACCTCGGACAAAAGGTCGAGCACTTCCCCGGCCAGCACTTCTGTCGTCGTCACATAGAGGCGGATTTCACTCAAGGTCGGTCTTTCCCGTTACAACGCGCCGTCGATCCACGGCGGCGGCGGCGTGTCGTATCCCGCAACGCCGGTCAGCAATCTTCGTTGGAATGCAGGTAGTCTAAAAAGCACCGGCACCGCAAGGTTCCGGATCGAAATAGCCAGTCGATTGCGCATCGCAATCAGCCTTGTCAGCTGCCGCGTCTGCTTCAGCACGGTCTTGACCGCCGGCAGCCGCAGCCGGCTGTACTCGCTCTCCCGGCCCTCGGAAATCAGATAGGCGAGCCAGCAAGCATCCTCGATCCCGAGATTCATGCCACGCGCGCCGGCCGGCGAATGAATATGGGCGGCATCGCCGGCCAGAAACACATTGCCCTTGGCCATCTCTTCGACATGGCGGAAGTGAATGCGAAACTCCGAGGCCCAGAGACGCTCCGCCACCGGTCCGGGATGGACGATCTTCGTCTCGAAATCCGGCAGCGTCGAAATGAACCGCAGCACATCGCGCTCGACCGGGATCCTGCCGATCATCCCGGGATCGACCAACTGCATCTCGATGAAATGCGGGTCGATCTCCTTTTTGTAGCGAAAGTCGGCGAGATAGAAGCTGCTCTCCAGCGCCTCGCCCGGAAAGCCGATGCCGACAGCCTTGCGTACCACCGAATGCGCGCCATCCGCCCCGATGACGATATCGAACGTCGCGGTCTCGACCGTCCCGTCAGGCTTGCGCAGCGTGACGACAGGCTTGGGATCGCCGGATACCTTCTCGATCGCGGTCTGCCATTCGGGATCGACCTCGTAATCATCGAGCTTGCTCAGGAGCAGCCGTTCGGTGTGTCCCTGCGCCAGCGCGTAAATGGCGCTGAAGCGCCCTGGCAGCTTCGTGGTGTCGACCGTCGCCAGGCGATGCCCCTCGGAGGTCGCGCGAAACTGCGCGATCTGCTGCGCCTCCTGCAGGATGGCATCCGCCACCCGTGACGGACCAAGCAGCGTCAGCGTACGGGCATTGACGCCGAGAGCTCGGCTTTCGGCAAGCGGAACGGGACCGACGTCATTGTCGACGACACGCGGCCTAAAGCCGCGTCGGGCGAGCTCGATGGCAACGGTGAGACCGGTCGTGCCGGCGCCTGCAATCAGAATGCTGCGATGCCCCGGCGCCATGATCTCATCCCTTGTTGGCGAGGTTCTCCAGCTTTTTTACCGCCGTATCGGGATTTTCGCCATAGGCGATCGTACCGGCGAAACGCCCCTGGGAATCGAGCAGGAACACCGAGGCCGTGTGATCCATCGTGTAATCGCCATTGGGGTTATTTTCGTCGACAGGCACCTTCTTGGCGTAGACGCGGTAGCCCTTGATCACCTCGGCCACCTTGTCCGGCGCGCCGGAAATGCCAACGATCCGCTTGGAGACGTTCGACACATACTGGTTCATCACATCGGGCGTATCGCGCTCCGGATCGACGCTGACGAAATAGGCGTGCAGCTTGTCGCCATTGGGATCGACCTGCTTCAGCCAGCCATCCAGCTCGAACAGCGTCGTCGGGCAGACCTCGGGGCAATGGGTGAAGCCGAAGAACACCGCCGACGGCTTGCCGCGAAACGCCTGCTCGGTGATCGGCTTGCCATCCTGGGCGACAAGCGTGAACGGCACGCCGAACGGACCGTCGGAGGCGACCTCCTTGGTCTGCGTCACATTCAAGGTCAGCCATCCCAGGATACCGGCCATCAGGAACACGGCAACCCACACGGCGATACGCACTGTTTTCATCGATAATTTCCTCGCCCGGGAAAGCAATCCCGTCCCCTTGCCTGATATCGCGTCGCCGGCAGCCGCGCAATTCAACAAGACGTTTTTCGAGCCGTGATGAATTGCCTCACCCCATGCTGAGCGCAATCGCAGACCGGCTGTTTATCGTTAGCAAATACTTAAAAAGTCATTGGCATATTTAGCCCCGGATAGGACGCTCGCCGTTCGACTGACATGATGTCCGGCTGGAGCTTGATCCCGCATATCCGCTTGCTGGCGAATGAGAACATGACCGCGCTCATCGCGGGAGGGGACAAGTCTTCACATGACAGACATGACAGTGCGTAAGAGCCTTTCCGTCAGCCAGAGGCTCGGAACGCTCGCCGGCGCGGCATTGATCGGCTTCGGCGCGATGATGGGCATCGGATGGTATGAAAACATCACGGTGCGCAAGGCGCTCGATCGGGCCAACGAAATCCAGGCAAGCGTCGACTACATCAACGAGATGCGCACCGCCAACCTCACGCTCATTCTGGCGGCGATGGACACCATCGTCGATCGCGACAGCAAGGTGGTCACGGCGGAACGCCTGAAGCTGATGAACGATTCGATCGCGCAGCTCTCAAGCGGTTCCAGCCAGATGCGCCTGCTCGCCGACGAAATGAACGCAGCCGCCCTCGTCTCGAATTATGACGGCGATGTCGCCGCCCTCAAGCAGAGCATCCTCGGCGACCTCAAGAATGCCGTCGAGACAGGTGCTCCTGAAGCCGCCTTCGACCAGCTGGACGACGCCATCGACAGCGGCGGCGACAAGCTGACCACGACGCTCGACAAGCTCGCCATCGACGGCGGCGCTATCGCCAAGAAGCGTATCGAGCAGGCAAACGTCATCTCCGAGGATGCCGTCTACATCCAGATCGGCCTCGGCATCATCGCCATGCTCTGCATGGCCGGCCTCCAATACATCCATGGCGGCTCCATCCGCCGCGGCATCGAGAGCGTTCGCGCCAGCATGCAGCGGATCACCAATGGCCATCTCGACAGCCCCGTCCCCGCCACCCAACGCGGCGACGAGATCGGCGACATGGCCCGCGCCGCCGAAGGATTTAGGCAGGCGGCGATCGACAAGCGCGCGCTCGAACAGCGCAGCGAAAGCGAGCGCCAGCAATCGGACACTGAGCGCCGCAGCCGCGACGCCGCCAAGCTCGCCGACACCGAAGCGCTCAACACCGCCGTGACAGCGCTCGGCCAGGGCCTGAAGCGCCTTGCCGCCGGCGATGTGACTGCAACGATCGCGAACGCCTTCAAGCCGGAGCTGGAGGGCCTGCGCGCCGACTTCAACCAGACCACCGCCACGCTGCGCCAGACGATGACCGAGATCACCCGCAACGGCACCTCGATCCAGGCCAACGGCCGGCAGATGCGCTCGGCCGCCGACGATCTTGCCAAGCGCACCGAGCAGCAGGCCGCCTCGCTGGAACAGACATCGGCCGCACTCGACCAGATCACCACCACCGTGCGCAACGCCACCAACCGCGCCGAGAGCGTCGGCGAGATGGTGGCTCACACCCGTCAAAACACCGCCAAGTCCGACATCGTCGTCAACGACGCGATGGCCGCGATGGAGCGCATAGAGACCGCCTCGCGTGAGATCGGCCAGATCATCAACGTCATCGACGAGATCGCGTTCCAGACAAACCTGCTGGCGCTGAACGCAGGCGTCGAGGCGGCGCGTGCCGGCGAAGCCGGCAAGGGATTCGCAGTCGTGGCGCAGGAAGTGCGTGAACTCGCCGTGCGCGCCGCCAACGCCGCCAAGGACATCAAGACGCTGATCGGCAAATCGGGCGCCGAAGTGAAGACCGGCGGCGAGCTTGTGACGGCCGCGGGGCAGGCTTTGCGCGAAATCGGCGAAGATGTTTCGCGGATCGACGAACATGTTAAATCAATCGTAACCTCTGCACGCGAACAATCGGTAGGACTGAACGAGATCAATACAGCCATCAGCCAGATGGACCAGGTCACGCAGAAAAACGCGGCCATGGTGGAAGAGACGAACGCGGCAAGCCATACGCTTGCCACCGACGCCGACCACCTGATCCAGCTGATCGGCACGTTCAATATCGGCGAGGGCATGAATGCCCGTCACACGCCGCGGGAAGCATCAGCAGCCTCGCATCCGAAATCATCTCCCGCCCGAGCCCTCATCGGCAAGGTCGCGGGCGCATTTAGCGGCGGCAGCGCCGCACGAGCCATGGCCGCTCCGGCCGGAGACAACTGGGAAGAATTTTGATCATGAATAGCACTGTCATCAACCAGACCGGTTCTCATTTGGAGATCGTGTCCTTTCATCTCGGCGAGCAGGAATTCTGCATCGACATCATGGCGATCCGCGAAATCCGCGGCTGGGCGCCGGTCACCCCGATGCCGCACACCCCGCCTTACGTTCTCGGCCTGATCAACCTGCGCGGCGCCGTCATCCCCGTCATCGACATGGCCTGCCGCCTCGGCATGAAGATGACCGAGCCTTCCGAGCGCTCGGCCATCATCGTCACCGACATTGCCGGCAAGCTGGTCGGCCTTCTGGTCGAGCAGGTTTCCGACATGATGACCATCAAGAGCGAAGACCTGCAGCCGGCGCCGGAAATCATTCCGGAAGAACAGCGCGCCTTCTGCCGCGGCATCGTTGCGCTGGAAAAGACCATGGTCTGCTTCCTCAACCTCGACACCGTCATCGCCGACGAACTGGCCCGCGAAGCCGCGTAAGCCGGATCGAGCACCTCGACACAAAACAGCCCGCGACGGGATCCGTCGCGGGCTGTTTTCGTTTCAATCGGCAGCGGTTGACCGAAGCCTAACCCGAAATCTCGACGGAGAAGGCAAAGCGCGCGGTCTTGCCTGCTTCGAGCGTCTGGCTGTAGGGACGTTCGGCAAGCGCCTTGGAGCCGCCATTCTCGGCCGCCATGCCGTGCCAGGGCTCGATGCAGATGAAGGGCGCGCCGGGCTTCTGCCAGAGCGCCAGATTGGGCAGATTCTCGAAGCTGAAATGCAGCGTCGGCCCGCCCTCGGCGCTATAGCGCAGCCCCTCGCCGGCCCCATCAGGAAAGACCATCGCGTCCTCATCGAACATCCTGTGATCAAGCACCAGCCGTCCGTCCTTGAACGGAGACGGATGCTTGGCGAACGACAACAGCCCGCCGGACAGGCGGATGAGCGCGGGCTCGGCGCCATTGTCGAGCGTGATCACATGATCGCTCCCTTGGGCACCCGGCAGCGGCCAGACGAAGGCGGAGTGGAAGCCTAGCCCGAAGGGCATCGGCCGCGTGTCGCGATTGCTCACCTCTGCGGCAACCGTCAGCGTGCGGCCCTCAAGGCTGTGCTCCACCGCAAGCACGAAATCGAACGGATAGACCGCCCTGGTGGCCTCCGACGCCGCAAGTTCGTAGCGGCACATCGTATCGCTGGACGCGGTGAGCGCGAACTCGGCGCGGCGGGCAAAGCCATGCTGGTTCATCGGATAGCCCTTGCCCTCGATCTCGACCGCATCGTCAGGCGCCTTACCAACGATCGGAAACAGGATCGGCGACCGCCCGCTCCAGAAGGCCGCATCGCCGTTCCACAGCAGCGAACGCCCATCGCTGGTATTAAGCGCCTGCATCTCGGCGCCCAGCGACGATACGTCGACGCTCAGAAACTCGTTTGCTATCCTGTAGTTACCAGCCATCGTCAGTCCTCTTCCATGTGATCTCCGGCGCGGACCTTATCCGCGCCGCATGACGATTGCCATATCGCACGAGACGACAAGAACAGGCTTCACCGAAAGTTGCGCCCTTATTGCGGCTTGCCCTTCTTCCAGGTCACCGTCTGCCCGTAGAGCGACACGGTGGAGATCGCCATCTTCGCCGACCCGTTGGTGAGCTCGCGCGAATGCGCCAGATAGATCAGCGTGTCGTTCTGCTTGTCATAGATGCGGGTGACGACGAGTTTCTTCCAGACCAGCGAGATGCCCGACTTGAACACCTCGTCCCCGCCCTTCGAAAGGTCGATGTCACCGATCTCGATCGGCCCTGTCTGATGGCAGGAAATGGCGCTGTTCGAAGGATCCTCGAACCAGTTGCCGTTCTTGACGCGATCAATCACGCTGCGGTCGAAATAGCTCACATGACAGGTGACGCCCTTGACCTCAGGATCGGCCACCGCATCGACAAGGATATCATTGCCGATCCAGTCGACCCCCACCTTGCCGACGACATCCGCGGACGCGGCACCTGTGGACACACCAGCCAGAACGGCTGCGGAGAGGACGAGATTGCGAAGTCTGGACATGGCGTTATTCCCTCAGCGGCGCTTCAATGTTGCGCAAGCTAAGATAGGCGGGGCCTGCCGCATGGCAAGCAACCCCATACCCATGAATTGAGCCCACGAAACGAGACGCGCCCCGCCGGCTTCACCGCCAGCAGGACGCCAAGACCGCTAGCCCTTGCGGCAGGTGCAGGGCTCATAACCACGCGACGTCAACCGCCCCGGCTTCATGCCGATAAACTCGGGGATCGCATGCACCGCCGCAGCCCCCACATGCCGCGCCATGGCAATCGCCGCCTGCGCGCAGACGGCGGCATCCTCGGCGGCATTGTGGTGGACGAAACGCAGGCCGAGATGCTCGGCCAGAATGTTCAGCCGATGCGACAGGAAATGCGGCCAGATCCGCTGCGACATCTTCAGGCTGCAGAGATAGGTGAGCTCGGGATAAGCCTGTCGGTAGCCATCGAGACAGGCGCGCCAGACGCTGAAATCGAAGGAGGCGTTATGCGCGATCATCGTCGCGCCCCTGAAGTCATCGATGAACTCGTCCATCACTTCAGGGAACTCCGGCGCATCCTCGACATGTTCAGGCCGGATGCCGTGGATGGCGATGTTCATCCCCGAAAACCGCATCTCCCGCGGCCGTATCAACCGCTCCTCCACCCTGGTCACCACCCCATCCTCGATCCAGGCAAGCCCGACCGAACAGGCACTGCCGCGGCTCTCGTTGGCGGTTTCGAAATCGATGGCGATGGTTTTCAAGGAGATGTCCGATTCTGTGGTATCTCCAAGACATACCGGCAGCCGGCCGGCGAGGCAAATACCCGGATGGGTTGACAAAAATGGCGACATATCGCAACCTCGCGCCATGATCGCCAACGCAACCATGATGACCCTTCATATCACCACGCCCCACCAAGGGTGCGCGGGTGCTGTGCTGTGTTGAACGCATAGCGATCATCCCGAGAACCCTGCCGAGGCGAGCAGGGTTTTGGGAACCGGCTCTCCTCGTATCGACAAAGGAGAGCCAGAATGCCCAGAGACCCTGAAAATCCGCAACCCAGTAAAGCCGCACCGGCCGGAGACATCCGCGTGCGCGCCCTGCTTTCATCGGACGCCGAAGCACTCGCCGAGTTGACGAACCTGCCCGGTTATCGTGCCGGCACGCTGCGTCTGCCCTACCCATCGGTGAACGAGGTCCGCAAGCACGCGGAGAACCCCTCGCCCGGCGCGCTGAACCTTGTCGTGACGCTCGACGATAAAATCGTCGCCACCGGAGGTCTCAACCGCTTTTCCGGGCGCCGGCAGCACGTCGCGAGCATCGGCATGGGCGTGCATGACGACTTCGTGGGCCGTGGTTTCGGCAGAAGGCTTCTGACGGCAATGGTCGAGGCGGCGGACGACTGGCTTGACATCAAGCGCCTGGAGCTCACCGTCTACACCGACAACGAGCCCGCCATCACGCTCTACCGAAAATTCGGCTTCGAGCAGGAAGGGCTGCTGAAATCCTTCGGATACCGCGCCGGCGAGTATGTCGACGCCTATGCCATGGGGCGCTTGCGATGAGGACACGGTGGTCGGCCAATAAACCGATCACCGTCTACCAGACACCTGAAACCTCACCCACCAATCAACGCCAGCCACTCATCCTCGTCCATCGTCTGGACGCCGAGTTCCCTTGCCTTGTCGAGCTTCGATCCGGCGCCGGGGCCGGCGACCAGGATGTCGGTCTTCTTGGATACCGAGCCGGCGACCTTGGCGCCGAGGCTTTCGGCGCGCGCCTTCGCCTCGTCGCGGGTGAATTTCTCCAGGCTGCCGGTGAAGACGACCGTCTTGCCGGCGACGGGGCTGTCGGAAGCGGCGATCTGCTCGGCGGCCTCGGGCGTCACCTCGTCCAGCAGGCGGCCGACGACGTCGAGATTGCGCGGCTCCTTGTAGAACTCGACGATGGCGCGGGCGACGATCTCGCCGATGCCCTCGACATTGTTCAGGTCCTGCCAGGCGTCACCGGCCAGTGACGAGGCCTCTTTCATCGCGGTCTCGAAGGCCTCGTAGGTGCCGTAATGGCGGGCGAGCAGCTTGGCGGTGGTCTCGCCGACATGGCGGATGCCAAGCGCGTAGATGAAGCGGTTGAGCGCGATCGAGCGGCGCTCGTCGATGGCGTCGAACAGCTTCTTGACGCTGACCTTGCCGAAGCCGTCGATATTCTCGAGTTTGGTGAGCGTAGAGGCCTCCTGCCGCTTCTTCAGCGTGAAGATATCCGGCGCCGTGCGGATCTTCAGCGCCTCGTCCTCGCTCTCGAAGAAGAAATCGACCTGCTTGGTCCCGAAGCCCTCGATATCGAAGGCGTTGCGCGAAACGAAATGCTTCAGGTGCTCGGTCGCCTGCGCGCGGCAGACGAAGCCGCCGGTGCAGCGGGTGACGGAATCGAGCTTGCCGGTCTTCTCGTTGCGCTCGCGTACAGCATGCGACCCGCAAACCGGACACGTTTTCGGAAACACATAGGCCTCAGCCCCCGCCGGTCGCTTCTCCATCACCACGTCGAGCACCTGCGGAATGACGTCGCCGGCACGCTGCACGATGACGGTGTCGCCGATGCGGATATCGTGATCATCCTCGCGGATGCGCTCGCCGGAATTGCCGATGCCCTTGATGTAATCCTCGTTGTGCAGCGTCGCATTGGTGACGACGACGCCGCCGACGGTGACCGGCGTCAGCCGCGCCACCGGCGTCAGCGCGCCGGTGCGGCCGACTTGGATGTCGATGTTTTCGACCGTCGTGAAGGCCTGCTCGGCCGGGAACTTGTGGGCGGTCGCCCAGCGCGGGCTGCGCGAGCGGAAGCCGAGGCGCTGCTGCAGGTCGAGACGGTCGACCTTGTAGACGACGCCGTCGATATCGTAGTCGAGATCGGGGCGCTGAAGGCCGATTTCGCGGTAATGGCCGAGAATGTCCTCGACCGAAGACAGCCGCTTCATCAGCGGATTGATGGGAAAACCCCATCGACCGAAGGTCTCGACCGTGCCCATCTGCGTATCCGATGGCATCTCGGAAATCTCGCCCCAGGCATAGGCGAAGAAGCGCAGCTTGCGGCTCTCCGTCACCTTGGCGTCGAGCTGGCGCAGCGACCCCGCCGCCGTGTTGCGCGGGTTGACATAGGTCTGCTTGCCCTCGGCCTCCATCTGCGCGTTGAGCGCAAGGAAGTCGCTCTTGGCCATATAGACCTCGCCGCGCACCTCGACGATATCGGGCGCGTCCGCAGGCAGCGTGTTCGGGATCTGCTTGATGGTTTTCACATTGGCGGTAACGTTCTCGCCCGTGGTGCCGTCGCCGCGGGTCGCGGCGCTCACCAGCTTGCGGTTCTCGTAGCGGATCGACATCGACAGGCCGTCGATCTTCGGCTCGGCGGTGAACGCGATGGAGCCATCGGGCAGTTGCCCGAGGAAACGATAGACCGAGCCGATGAAATCCTGCACGTCCTCGTCGGAAAACGTGTTGTCGAGCGACAGCATCGGCCGCGAATGGGTGATTGGCGCGAAAGTCGGAAGCGGTGCGGCGCCGACCCGGCGCGACGGACTGTCGTCGCGGATGAGTTCGGGAAAGCGCTGCTCGATCGCATCGTTGCGCCGCTTCAGCGCGTCGTACTCGGCATCCGAAATCGCCGGCTGGTCCTTGCCATGATAGAGCTCGTCATTGCTGGCGATCTCGGCCGCCAGAAAGGCAAGCTCTGCGGCGGCCTGTTCTTCGCTCAGGGTTTCGACAGGCGTTTGGTTGGCGGCGGACATGGCAGACTCCCTTTGAGGAGTCGTTTTCTAGAGCAATTCTCGCCGAGGAAAAAGCGCCGCTTTCTGGTTGTCAGCAACTGGTTGCAGATCAGTCCAATGATTTAACTGGACGGACCGTCACTGCCCGCGACCTACTCGCCCGCCGTCAACAACCGCTTGGCGGCCGCCCTCGCCTCTTCGGTCACCGAAGCGCCGGCCAGCATGCGGGCGATCTCCTCGGTGCGGTCGTGCGGCTCCATCGTCGCCACGCGGGTGGCGATCTTTTCGGAGCCCTCGGACGCCGGTCCCTTGGAGATCAGGAGATGCGTCGCAGCACGCGCCGCCACCTGCGGCGCGTGGGTGACGGAGAGAACCTGCACCTTGGCCGACAGCCGCTTCAGCCGCTGACCGATCGCATCGGCGACAGCACCACCGACGCCCGTGTCGATTTCGTCGAAAACAAGCGTCGGCGCCGAGCCGCGATCGGCAAGCGCCACCTTGAGCGCCAGGAGGAAACGCGAGAGCTCGCCGCCGGATGCGACTTTCATGATCGAGCCGGGGCGTGTGCCGGGGTTGGTCTGGACGTGGAATTCGACGACGTCGATGCCCTCTGCCGCAGCCTCTTCCGGATTGGAGGCGATCTCCACCATGAAGCGGGCACGCTCAAGCTTCAACGCCGGCAGCTCCGCCATGACGGCTGCGGCAAGCGCCTCGCCGGCCTGGTGACGCTTGGCCGAAACCACTTGCGCCGCCGCCTCATAGGCGACCTTCGCGACGCCGACCTCGGCCTCGAGCTTGGCAAGCTTCTCCTCGCCGGCGTCGAGATCGGCCAGATCGTTGCTCATGCGGATCGCAAGTGCCGGCAATTCGGTGACGGGCACCGAATATTTGCGCGAGGCGCCGCGCAGCGCGAAAAGCCGCTCCTCGACGCGCTCGAGTTCCTTGGGATCGTATTCCGTCTTGCGCAGTGCCGCTTCGACTTCCATCTGCGCGTTGGACAGCTGGTCGAGTGCTGCATCAAGCAGCGCCACGGTGTCCTCAAGCAGGCCGGGCGCCTCATGGCTCTTGCGCTCCAGCCGGCGCACCAGCGAGGCGATATGCGGCACGGGCGAGGCATTGCCGTTGAGGAACTCGGAGGCTTCGGCGATGTCGCCGGCGATCCGCTCGGCCTTCATCATCTTCTGGCGGCGTTCGGCGAGCTCGTCCTCCTCGCCGTCCTGTGGCGCCAGCTTGTCGAGCTCCTCGACGGACGAGCGGATGTAATCCGCCTCGCGGGCAGCCGCCTCGACCTTCTCGCGATGCTTCTTCAGCGTCCGCTCGGTATCGCGCCAGACGCGGTAGAGCTGCGAGACGCCGGCCACCTCGTCGGCAATGCCGGCGAAGGCGTCGAGCAGGATGCGGTGGGCATGGGTGTCGACCAGCGCGCGGTCGTCGTGCTGTCCGTGGATCTCCACCAGCATCTGGCCGGCCTGGCGCATCAGCTGCACGCTGATCGGCTGGTCGTTGACATAGGCCTTGGTGCGGCCATCTGCGCTCTGCACGCGACGGAAGATCAGGTCGCCGTCATCGTCGATGCCGTTGTCGCGCAGCAGCACGCGCGCCCGGTGGTCGGGGCCGACGTCGAAAACGGCCGTCACCTGCCCCTTGTCCTCGCCGTGGCGGACAAGACCGCCATCGCCGCGCCCGCCAAGGGCGAGCGAGAGGCTGTCGAGCAGGATGGATTTGCCGGCGCCGGTTTCCCCCGTCAAAACGGAGAGACCCGCCTCGAAGGCAAGATCCAGCCGCTCGATCAGGACGATATCGCGGATCGAAAGCTGGATCAGCATCGGCTTTAAGTACCGAGGAGTTTCTTGCCGGCTCGCGAAATCCACGAGCCCTGATTTTCACGCGGCTCTGCCCCGTTGTTCTTCAAGAGCTTGTAGGAATCCGCGTACCACTGGCTGTCGGGGTAGTTGTGGCCGAGAACGGCGGCTGCCGTCTGGGCTTCCTCGACGATACCCATCGCGTAATAGGCCTCGACCAGACGCGCGAGCGCCTCTTCGACCTGGTTCGTGTTCGGGTACTTCTCGACGACGATGCGGAAGCGCGAGATGGCGGCAAGGTATTCCTTGCGCTCCATGTAGTAGCGGCCGATCTGCATTTCCTTGCCGGCGAGCTGGTCGCGGGCAAAGCGGATCTTCGCCTGCGCGTCGTCCACATATTCGGAATCGGGATAGTTGTCGATCACGGCCTGCATGGCCTCGACGGTTCTGGACGCAGCACGCTGGTCCTGCGTCACGTCGACGATCTGCTTGGAATAGGTGAGACCGATCAGATACTGCACATAGGCGGCATCCTTGGACTTCGGATACTGCGCCATGTAGCGGTTGCCCGAGGCCAGCGCTTCGTCGAGGCGGCCCTGGCGGTACTTCACGAAGGTGCTCATCACCAGACCCTTACGGGCCCATTCAGAGAACGGATTTTCGCGGTCGATCGAATCGAACTTGCGCGCGGCTTCCGCCATGTTGCCGGCCTTCATGTTGGCCAGACCCTGATTGTAGAGAACATCAGGCGGATCGCTCTGCAGGCCGAGCTTGGTAATATCGATATCGGGGTCCGACTGGCATCCGGAAATCAAGGCACCTGCGCTCAGCACCAGGAGCGATGCGAACAAAGCACGCGCTGTCTTCATCATACTTTCAGACCCTGCATAACCCATCGGAACATCCCAAGAGCCGCCATCCCTCAACGGCAGCCACGCCTCGCTGGCGTTTCTAGCCACAAATGCATGGCCAGAGCAACGCATTGATGATGCATTAACGCATTTTTGTGGCGACCCCGCCGATAATCGTCTGTTTTGTCCGGATAATTCTCGATTATGCCCAGCTAAATATCTGCCGCGAAAGGTCTATCGGGAATCACACTTGGCTGTTGCACATAAAGAAACCGCCTCCCGAAGGAGGCGGCCCTGGCCTAAAGAATGCGACGGAGGTCAAGCCGACCAGGGAGCAAATTCAGGAGCGTTGACGCGGATGAAATCGCGCGGCGCGACGCGCTGGCGCGGTGCCGAGGTCTCGACCACTTCATAGGCGGTCGGATCGCTGAGCAGCGCCTTCAGCGCGTTGGCGTTCATCTTGTGGCCGCCGCGATAGGAGCGGTAGCAGCCGATGAAGGGAGCGCCGGCAAGCGACAGGTCGCCGACGGCATCAAGCGTCTTGTGACGCACGAATTCGTCCTTGGCGTAACGCAGGCCTTCGACATTGATGACGGTGTGATCGTCGGAGATAACGACCGAGTTTTCCAGCGACGAACCGAGCGCATGGCCCGAGGCCCAGAGACGTTCGACGTCACGCATGAAGCCGAAGGTGCGGGCGCGCGACAGTTCCGACTTGAAGGTGGCGGCGGTCATGTCGCCTTCCCACTTCTGGCGGCCGATCAGCGGCGTGTCGAAATCGATCTCGACTTCGAAGCGCATGCCGTCATAGGGACGAAACTCGCTCCACGAACCGCCATGCTCGATGCGAACCGGCTTGGTGATGCGGATGTAGCGGCGCTTGACGCCGAGCGATACCAGACCCACCTGTTCGATGGCGTCGATGAACGGCATCGAGCTGCCATCCATGATCGGCATTTCGGCGCCGTCGACTTCGATGACGACGTTGTCGAGGCCAAGCGCGTAGACGGCGGCCATCACATGTTCGACCGTCGCGACGGAGCGCGCCGGAGAAAAGCCGAGAACAGTGCAAAGGTCGGTATTGCCGACCTGCGAGGAAACAGCGCGAAGCTCGGTGACTTCGCCGTTGTCATGCATGCGATTGAATACGACACCAGTGTCGGCTTCAGCGGGGTTGAAGGTAATCGAAACGTCGGCACCCGAATGAACGCCGATCCCCGAAAGAGTGACCGGACGCGATACCGTCGTTTGAAAACCCAACATGCCAATAACCATTAATCTTGCCTTTATTATCCCTGGCGATCCGCTACGACCCGTATGCCGAAACTCATCCGCCAAGGCTTATTCTCTCCATCGCAGTGCTGCGTCAAGGCGCACGTAGACGGTTTGTCAGCCCATACATACGTGTGCCCGCTCCGCAATCCAAATCACTGTTTCTTTCGCATTGTTACGAAAGCATGCATTTGAAATCACAAGGCAATCAGGCGCAAATCGGAGTGCCTGATACAACAATGCCCGGGAGCGAACTCCCGGGCTGTTGCGTGGCGATTCTGCGTGTCTTTATCAGTTCGACTGGCGGCGAAGGAAGGCCGGAATTTCGAGCTGATCGTCTTCCTGCATCATGCGGGCCTGCGGTACGGCACGGCCCTGATCGTCCAGGTTTCCGCGACGCGGAGCATAGAGGCTCGCTTCCGGAGACAGCGGGCGGCGCTGCTGCGAGGACGCTGCCGGAGCCGACGTCATCTCAGGCGCGACTTCCTCTTCGCGGCGACCAAGCGAGTTGGTGATCCGCTTCAGGAGGCCCATCGGACCGCGCTCTTCATGCGCATGCGACACGGGTGCCGGCTGCGAACGATGATCGATCTCGGCCTGAACGACCGGCGGGAAATCCTCGACCTTCGGCATGCGGACCGGCTGCTGCTGCATGACAGGAGCAGGCTGCTGCAAGACCGGCGCCGGCTGATGCATAACAGGCTGCGGAGCCGGCTGCTGCATCACGGGTGCCTGCTGCTGGACCGGAGCCGGACGGATGACCGGCGCGGCTTCCGGAGCTGCGAAGATCTTGCTCGCCGGGCGGAAGGTTTCCTGCGGAGCAGGCTGCTGGTGAACCGGGGCAGCCGCGCGCGGAGCGTGAATGTCGAGTTCGCGTTCCATTTCGGCTTCGGCCATGCGGATGGTCTGCGCGATCTGGTCGGCCTTCGGTGCCTGCTGCATGACAGGGGCAGGCTGGACTGCGGCCGGAGCCGGAGCAACGGCCGCCGAAGGACGGATAATCGGCTTCTGGACCGGCTGGAAGGTCTTGCCGGCGTCCTGGTTCATCGCGCGGTCGATGCCGGTGGCGACGACGGAAACGCGGATGATGCCTTCAAGCGATTCGTCGAAGGTCGCGCCGAGGATGATGTTCGCATCCGGATCGACTTCTTCGCGGATACGGGTAGCAGCTTCGTCGACTTCGAAGAGGGTAAGGTCGCGACCGCCGGTGATGGAGATCAGCAGGCCCTGCGCGCCCTTCATCGAGGTTTCGTCGAGCAGCGGGTTTGCGATCGCGGCTTCCGCAGCCTGCATCGCGCGGCCCTGGCCGGAAGCCTCGCCGGTACCCATCATCGCGCGGCCCATTTCGCGCATGACCGAACGAACGTCGGCGAAGTCGAGGTTGATGAGACCTTCCTTCACCATCAGGTCGGTGATGCAGGCAACGCCCGAGTAGAGAACCTGGTCGGCCATCGCGAATGCGTCGGCGAAGGTCGTCTTGTCGTTTGCGATACGGAACAGGTTCTGGTTCGGAATGACGATCAGCGTGTCGACCGACTTCTGCAGTTCCTGGATGCCCGCTTCGGCCAGACGCATGCGGCGGCCGCCTTCGAAGTGGAACGGCTTGGTCACGACGCCAACCGTCAGGATGCCCTTGTTACGGGCAGCCTGTGCAACAACAGGAGCCGCACCGGTGCCGGTGCCGCCGCCCATGCCGGCGGTGACGAAGCACATGTGGGTGCCGTTCAGGTGATCGACGATTTCGTCGATGCATTCTTCAGCAGCTGCACGGCCGACTTCCGGCTGCGAACCCGCGCCGAGACCTTCGGTGACGCTGGCGCCGAGCTGGATGATGCGCTCTGCCTTGGTCATCGTCAGTGCCTGGGCATCCGTGTTGGCAACGACGAAGTCGACGCCCTGGAGACCAGCGGAGATCATGTTGTTGACAGCGTTGCCACCGCCACCGCCGACGCCGAACACGGTGATGCGCGGCTTCAGCTCAGTGATATCTGGCGTATGCAGCTTGATAGTCATGGTACCCGTTCCTTCTCTTTATGGCCGCATCGCCACGCCGGCCAATTCACTCAATTTCTAGAAGCTTTCCTTCAGCCACTGGCCCATCCGGGCGAAGCGGCTGCTATTTCCGCCAAGCGACATGAGCAGACCGCTCTGTGACGCATGTGTTTCCTGGTCCGCAACCTGCGGATAGATCATCAGGCCGACCGCCGTCGAAAAGGCCGGACCCTTGGCAGCGGTCGGGAGACCCGAGACGCCCATCGGGCGGCCGATACGGACGTTGCGGGCAAGGATCTTGCGGGCAACGTCGGCAAGGCCGGTCAGCTGGCTTGCGCCACCTGTCAGCACGACGCGTTTGCCGACGATCGGGCTGAAACCCGAGCGCTGGATGCGGTCGCGAATGAGTTCCATCGTCTCCTCGATGCGGGCGCTGACGATCCGCGACACCAGTGCGCGCGGCACCTGCGTCGGCAGATCGCGGTCGTCCTCGCCGATCGGCGGGATCGAGATCAGCTCGCGCTCATCGGAAGAGTTCCCCATGGCCGAGGCATGAACCACCTTCAGACGCTCGGCGTCCTCGATGCGGGTCGAAAGGCCACGGGCGAGATCCGTGGTGACATGATGACCGCCGAGACCGACGGCATCCGTGTGCACCAGCTTGCCTTCGGCAAAGACCGAGATCGTCGTCGTGCCGCCGCCCATGTCGATCGCAGCGCAACCGAGTTCGACTTCGTCGTCAACCAGAGCGGCAAGACCGGAGGCGTAAGGCGTCGCCACGATACCTTCGACGGAAAGATGCGCGCGGTTGACGCTGAGCTCGAGGTTCTTCAGAGCCGTGCGCTCGGCGGTCACGACATGCATGTCGACGCCGAGAACATCACCGTACATCGACAACGGGTCGCGAATGCCGCGTTCGCCGTCGAGCGAGAAACCGGTGGCCAGCGAGTGCAGCACGGCGCGATCCTGGCGCAGCGACTGCTGGCAGGCTGCCGCCAGAACCTTCTTCAGATCGTTCAGCTCGACTTCCTGGCCGCCGAGATCGATGGTGGCGGTGTAGATGTCGCTGGTGAGCCGTCCGGCCGTCAGATTGACGATCAGGCTCTCGACGGTGAGGCCGGCCATGCGCTCGGCGGCATCGACCGCGAGGCGGATGACGCTTTCCAGCGCATCGAGATCCGAGATCGCGCCGGTCTTGATACCGCGCGAACGCTGATGGCCGATGCCGATGATTTCGATGTTATGCGTGCGACCGGGGAGGATCTGGCTCTCCTCGCGCGGCGTCAGCCGGCCGATCATGCAGACGACTTTCGTCGAACCGATGTCGAGCACGGAAACGACATGCGACCGCTTGGACGAAAGCGGCTTCAGGCGCGGCAATCCAAAATGGGACGAACCGAACAAGCTCATATATTCTGCCCCGCCTTCTTCAAATCCTTGGTGCGCTGATCGAGAACAAGCTGACGGCGCTCCATGGCTTCAGGCGTCAGTTGGATGGCCATACGGTCGGAGAGGCGAAGATCGACGGCCGCGATATCGCGATCGAGAAGCGCCTGCTCGCCGTTGAATTTCGAAAGGCGCGCCAGCGCCTGGTCAACATCGTCTTCCGGCAGCTTGACGACGACGCCGTTATCCATGTGCAGATCCCAGCGACGGCCAGAGACCCAGACATAGGCCTTCACGCGCGCCTTGATATCGGGCCACTTGGAGAACTCGTCCGCGAGCGAAGCGGCAGCCACTTCGGCGCCGCGACCAACGACCAGCGGAAGCTGCGAAAACTTATTGTCGCGAAGCGGCGCAATGACCGCCCCACCCTTCTCGACCAGCGAGAGCTCGGCGCCATGCTGCCAGATCGCGTAAGCCTCGCGCTCCTTGAGCTTCACCTCGATCGTCTTTGGATAGACCTTGCGAACCTCGACGCTCTCGACCCAGGGAAGCTTCGCGATCTTCTGACGCGCCGCATCCACATCGAGCGCCACGAGCGAGGTCGTGCCGTCGAGACCGATCAGCTGAAGGATATCGATTTCGGAGGTCTCGGAGTTGCCGGATACCTTCACGTCCTCGACGGCAAAGCCGGCGGCAGCCGTCGTCGCCTGGGCGACAACTTCCGTGTGACCACCCAGAGACATGCCATAGAGGCCCGTCGCAGCAAAGAACGCCAGCGCCGATACCGTACCCGTATGAGCAGGAATGTAGATGCGGCCACTGCCGAGGCTGACAAGGAAGCGGACGACGCGACGCAGAGGCCGCGGCAGCACGATGCGCCCATCGCCTTCAGCATAGGAAGGCTCGGCTTGATGGCTTGGGCGCCCCATCCTTTTGACCGTTACCGAGAACAAGAAGCGTCCTCCACCATCCAACGAAGAAATTCACCAAACGAGTAGCCGGCATGACCGGCCATTTCGGGCACAAGCGAG
The DNA here is from genome assembly GCF_017741935.1 of Rhizobium sp. 16-449-1b. GTDB lineage: Bacteria > Pseudomonadota > Alphaproteobacteria > Rhizobiales > Rhizobiaceae > Rhizobium. The sequence continues at coordinate 25,603 of NZ_JAGHMH010000017.1, forward strand.
GTTGGAGTCATGCCTGGCTGAGTATTGATCTCCAGCCAGATGATTTCGCCGTCTTCGGAGAAGCGATCGTCGTACCGAAAATCCGACCGACTCACTCCACGGCAACCAATTGCTTGATGCGCCCTTAGGGACAATGATTGTATTTTTTGGTAAATATTCGGTGAAATTTTCGCCGGAATGACGTGTTTCGAACCACCCGCCACATACTTGGAATCGTAATCGTAGAAGCTGTGACCCTGCGGAACGATCTCGGTAACACCCAGCACCTGATCGCCCATGACGCCACAGGTGAGCTCGCGACCATGCACGTAGCGCTCAACCAGAACCTCCTCGCCATACCGCCATTCGGTCGAACCGATGATCTGCGGCGGACGCGACTGATCCTCCTGGACGATGACAACACCGAAGCTCGAACCCTCGCGCACCGGCTTCACCACATAAGGCGGCTTCATCGGATGTTCGGCGGGAAAAGCGAAGCGGTTGATCACCTGCGACTGCGCGACAGGAATGCCGGCGGCGGCGGCAACACCCTTTGCCTTGCTCTTGTCCATGGCAAGCGCGGAGGCCAAAACGCCGGAATGGGTGTAGGGAATTTCGAGATATTCCAGAATGCCCTGGATCAGCCCGTCCTCGCCGAACGGCCCATGCAGGGCGTTGAACGCCACATCGGGACGGAGAGCGGAGAGCTTGGCGGAGACGTCGCGATCGACATCGATACGGGTCACCTGGAAGCCTTCAGCCTCGAGAGCATCCGCGCACGCCGCCCCGGACGAAAGGCTGACAGGCCTCTCCGAGGAAAATCCGCCCATAAGGACAGCGACATGCTTGCGACTCATAGATACCCCCAAAATAATCCGTACTTTGCATTCCAAGGCTTGCACCAAGCTGGCTTTCTTCCGAATCTGGCTCGCCTGGCGCACGTGTATTAGAGCGTCATTATGGTTAACGAAGCGTTTACTTTTGTTAACTTCCTGGCTGCAGTGGCATGAATTGTGACACTCGGGCGCAGCCGGCGAAACGTGAAAACCCCGCAGCGCCAAGCGCTACCGCCGATATGTCAAAGCGAAACAAAAAGTTTAAGCGATCGTGCCAAGCAGGCCGCGAACGCCGGGCGCAGCAGGAATTGCGCCGGCGCAAATCTGGCCTCAAATCGCGCCTGCACCCGCTGGAAACACGGATTGGAGCACGATCGGGCGCCCGGCGTTCCGGCCCCAAAAGGAAGCACCCTAGTTTTTGTCGGTTTATTGCGCGATTAACGTTTGCGCCGAACTAAAATTGCGTTATGAGCCCCTAGCCTCCCAAAGGCATACAACCGAAATCCCGATTGGAATGAAAATGTCAGACGCGATATCTCCAGTATCGCCGACATCAGCTTCATCGAACAGTGCACCGCTCAACTCGCCGGCACGCGTTCTGATCGCAAGCGTCGTCGGCACCACCATCGAATTCTTCGACTTCTACGTATACGCGACGGCCGCCGTGCTGGTCTTCCCGACGCTGTTCTTCCCGAACAGCGATCCGACCACCGCGCTGCTCGCCTCCTTCGCGACCTTCTCCATCGCCTTCTTCGCCCGCCCGCTTGGCGCCGTGGTCTTCGGCCACTTCGGCGACAGGATCGGCCGCAAGACGACGCTGGTCGCAGCCCTGCTGACGATGGGTATCTCCACCGTCATCATCGGCCTGCTCCCCTCTTATGAGTCCATCGGCGTTCTCGCACCGCTGCTTCTCGCGCTTTGCCGTTTCGGCCAGGGCTTCGGCCTCGGCGGCGAATGGGGCGGCGCGGTGCTGCTGGCGACGGAAAACGCGCCGGAGGGCAAGCGCAGCTGGTACGGCATGTTCCCGCAGCTCGGCGCACCGCTCGGCCTCTTCCTGTCCTCGGGCATCTTCTGGGTGCTGCTGCAGTTCATGCCGCAGGAACAGCTGCTCGCCTGGGGCTGGCGCGTACCCTTCATCGCCTCGATCATCCTGATCGTCATCGGCCTGTGGGTTCGTCTCTCGATCACCGAAACGCCTGACTTCCAGAAGGCCATCGACAAGAAGGAGCGCGTTGCCGTTCCGGTTGCCGAAGTCTTCCGCAAGCACAAGCGCAGCCTGTTCCTCGGCACCTTCGTGGCGCTCGCCACCTTCGTGCTGTTCTACATCGGCTCGGCCTACCTGCTCTCCTACAACGTCAAGGTCCTGAAGATCCCGTTCCTCGACGCGCTCGAGATCCAGATCGTCGGCTCGATCTCCTTCGGTATCTTCATCCCCATCATCGGCAAGCTTGCGGAGCGCTTCGGCCGCCGCGAAATGCTGATCCTGACGACCGTCCTGATCGGACTGTTCTCCTTCCTGCTCCCCGGCCTGATGGCTGGCGGCGAAGGCAGCATCCTGGTCTTCGCGATCGTCGCCATGGCGCTGATGGGCATGACCTACGGCCTGATCGGCACGGCGCTCGCAGCCCCCTTCCCGACCGCCGTGCGCTACACCGGCTCGTCGATCACCTTCAACCTCGCAGGCATCTTCGGCGCATCGCTGGCGCCCTATATCGCCACCTGGCTGCAGGCGAACTACGGCATGCTCTATGTCGGCTACTATCTCGGCCTTTCGGCCGTCATCACGCTGATCTGCATCCTGGCCTCGGGCCGCGACGAAGTCTGATCGAAGCGCTGATCGCAAATTCGGGGCCGCGACGGGAAACCGCCGCGGCCTTTTTCGTTGTTGTCTGTTAACGCCCTGCCACTATTTTCGATGCGATCAACGGCTGGGGAGAGACGAATGCTGACAAGACGATCGCTGCTGACGCATGGCCTGGGCGCCGGCCTGTCGCTATCTCTCCCGCCCCTCGCGCGCGCTGCCGGCGTCCCCGATACCGACGTCACCTTCCTCGTCATCAACGACGTCCACGCCTGCCGCATCGGCGACGGCCTCAGCCCCAATTGCGAGGCCGAGGGCAAGACCGACGCCAACCTGCTGCGCCACATCAGGGCGCTGAACAACATCCACCACCAGACATGGCCGGAAGTGATATCAGGCAAGCCCACAGGCTTTGCGCTCGCGGGCCAGCGTATCGCCAAGCCGCAGGGCGTCATCGTCTGCGGCGACGTCACCGATGACGGCGGCGGTCAGATGGCGGAATTCGCGGAGGGGTCACAGCTCCTGCAGTTCTCGCACCGCTATCAGCAGGGACCGGGCGCCGACCATATCCACTTCCCCGTCTATGTCGGTCTCGGCAACCACGATCTCGACCAGGACGGCCATCCGCCGCAGGTGGACTGGTACCGCGACGAACTGCGCGACTACGTGCAGCTGAACCACAAGCCGAGCGTCTTCTTCAAGCCCGTCGTGCCCGTCGACAATTACGACGAGGCCTCCGACAATTACTCTTGGAATTGGGGTGGGCTGCACCTCATCCAGGCGCAGCGTTATGGCGGCGACAACACCAAGGGCACCGCCAACAGCCTCGACTGGATGAAGCGCGACCTCGCAGCCTATGCCGCCGATGGTCGGCCGGTCGTGATCTTCCAGCACTATGGATGGGACAAGTTCTCGCTCGAACGCTGGGATCCGGAAAAGAGCACATTCACCGATCAAGGCAGCGGCGCGCCGCACTGGTGGGGTGAATCAGAACGTCAGCAACTGCTCGCAACCCTTGAAGGCTACAACGTAATCGGCATTTTCCACGGCCACGAGCACGACACGCGCATGGCCTACCAGGCCGGCGGCATCGACGTCTTCAAGGCGCGTGCCGCCTTCATGGGCGGCTTCAGCCTCGTGCGTATCAAGGGGAATGTGATGGATGTGGCGATCGGCGACGCAAGCGACGATGTCGGCGGGGTGACCTTCACCACCGCCTTCACCAAACGTTTCGGCTAAAGCTTACTCGCTTGTAACGCCCTGGAACGGACGCACTTCGCGGCCCGGCATGAACAGGCCCAGGCGCTTGATCTCCCATTCCAGCTTGATGCCGGAATTCTCGAACACCTCGCGGCGAACCTGCTCGCCGAGATATTCGAGGTCGTAGCCGGTCGCCTGGCCGTTGTTGATCATGAAGTTGCAATGCAGCGACGACATCTGCGCGCCGCCGATGACGAGACCGCGGCATCCCGCTTCGTCGATCAGCTTCCACGCGGAGTGGCCCTCGGGGTTCTTGAAGGTCGAACCGCCGGTCTTCTCGCGGATCGGCTGCACCGTCTCGCGATGGCTGCGCACGGCATCCATGTCGGCGCGGATCTTGGCGCGGTCCTCGGCATAGCCCTCGAACAGCACCGAGGTGAAAATCAGGTCGCTGGCGGCCGACGAATGGCGATACTCATAGCCCATGTCGGCATTCGACAGCACGTGCTTGTTGCCCTTGCGGTCGATCGCGGTGACCTCGACGACGCGATCACGCGTCTCGCCGCCATTGGCGCCGGCGTTCATGCGGGCTGCCCCGCCGATGCTGCCGGGAATGCCGTAATAGAAGTGGAAACCGCCGATGCCGTTATCCATCGCCATGGCCGCGACATGCTTGTCCGGGCAGATGGCGCCGGCGCGCACGCGGTTTTCGCCCGCAAGCTCAACCGAGCCGAAGCCCTTGGCCGACAGGCGCAGCACCACGCCGGGGATACCGCCGTCGCGAACCAGAATGTTCGAGCCGACGCCGACCACGGTCATCGGTACGTCCTCGGGAAGGATCTTCAGGAATGCGATCAGATCGTCTTCGTCGTGCGGCTGGAACATCAGTTCCGCGAGGCCACCGGCATGGAACCAGGTGACGCGGTCCATCGGCGCATCCGGCGTAATCCTCCCGCGGATGTCCTTTACACCGTCGCCCAGCGACGCAAGAAGCTTTTGCCCATTCACCTGTTTCATGCGGATCTACCCGAAAGGCCTTCCAGTTGCTTGGGCAGTGCTGCCGCCCAATAAGTGATACTCCCAGCCCCCAACAGAACCACGAAATCGCCTGGCTTTGCAATCTCTGCGACCATTTCAGGCAACAACTCGGGAGAGGCGAGGAAGCGCGCATCGCGATGCCCGCCCGATTTGATCAGCGAAACAAGCGCTTCGGCGTTGGCGCCCTCGATCGGCTCTTCGCCGGCGGCATAGACCGGCGCCAGGAAAATGCTGTCGGCATCGTTGAAGCAGGCGGCGAATTCCGCAAACAGGCTCGCCAGGCGCGAATAGCGGTGCGGCTGGTGCACGGCGATGACGCGGCCCTTGCACGCCTCGCGCGCGGCCTTCAGCACGGCCTTGATCTCGACCGGATGGTGACCGTAATCGTCGAAGATCTGCACGCCGTTCCATTCGCCGGTCAGCGTGAAGCGGCGCTTGACGCCGCCGAAGGAGGCGAGCCCCTTGGCGATATCCTCGCTCGACATGCCCAGGCGATTGGCGACCGCGATCGCCGCGGTCGCATTCGAAACATTGTGGCGGCCGGGCATCGGCAGAACGAGATTGTCGAGCTTGATGACCTGGCCGGTGCGACGGCGGCGGATTTCGACGTCGAAGGTCGAGCGCGCGCCGTCGATGCGGACGTTCATGAAGCGCACGTCGGCCTGCGGGTTCTCGCCATAGGTCACGACCTTGCGGTCCTCGATACGGCCGACCAGCGCCTGCACTTCGGGATGATCGAGGCACATGACGCCGAAGCCGTAGAACGGCACGTTCTCGACGAACTGGCGGAACGCGGCGCGCACGGCGTCGAAATTGCCGTAATGGTCGAGATGCTCGGGGTCGATATTGGTCACGACCGCGACGTCGGCCGGAAGCTTCAGGAAGGTACCGTCCGATTCGTCGGCCTCGACCACCATCCACTCACCCTCGCCCATGCGGGCATTGGTGCCGTAGGCGTTGATGATGCCGCCGTTGATGACGGTCGGGTCGAGCCCGCCGGCTTCGAGCAGCGTCGCGACCATCGAGGTGGTCGTCGTCTTGCCGTGCGTGCCGCCGATCGCGATCGCATTGCGGAAGCGCATCAGTTCAGCCAGCATTTCGGCGCGGCGCACGACGGGCAGCAGCTTTTCGCGCGCGGCGATGAGCTCGGGATTGTCCTTCTTGATCGCGGTCGAAACGACGACGACCTCGGCATCGCCAAGGTTCTCGGCCTTGTGGCCGACGAACACCTCGATGCCCTTGTCGCGCAGGCGCTGGACGTTGGCGCTATCGGCCTGGTCGGATCCCTGGACGCGATGGCCGAGATTGTGCAGCACCTCGGCGATCCCGCTCATGCCGATACCGCCGATGCCGATGAAATGGACGAGGCCGATGGCCTTCGGCATTTTCATGCGCTTTTCCCCTTGAACTCTGCAATTGTACGTCCCGCCGCAATAGCCTCTACCATGTCGGCAAGCAAGTTCGCGGCATCAGGTTTACCCGCCTGCTTGGCGGCAGCGGCCATCCGCGCCAGCTTTTCCGGGTCGTTCATCGTATGCGTCAGGATGGAGGCGATCTTCTCGGACGAGAGTTCGGCCTGCACGATCACCTTGGCGCCGCCGGTAGCGGCCAGCGACGCTGCATTGGCCGCCTGGTCGTGGTCGAGCGCATGCGGATAAGGCACCAGGATCGCCGGACGGCCGATGACAGAGATCTCGGAAACGGTCGAGGCACCCGAGCGGCAGATCACCAGATGCGCCTTGGCCAGCCGTTCGGCCATATCGGTGAAGAAGGGCGCGATATCGGATGCCGCGCCCATCTGAAGCTTGGCGACGCAATCGCCGACCATGCCCATATCCTCGGGACGAACCTGCTGGGTGATCCTCAAACGCGCGCGCAGATCGTCGTCGAGCAGGCTGATTGCCGTCGGCATCGCCTTGGAGAAATACTGCGCGCCCTGGCTGCCGCCGAAGACGACGAGATTGAACGGCTCGCCGGCATGCGACGGCGTGTAGGGCGTCTTCGCCGCCTCGATGACGGCGGGACGCACCGGATTGCCCGTCGTCACCGTCTTCTCGGGGAAGGCGCCGCCATTCTCAGGCAGGAAACCACCGGCGATCGCCTTGACGCGGTTGGCAAGCGCCTTGTTGGCGCGGCCCATCACGGCGTTCTGCTCGTGGATCATCGTCGGCACATTGAGACGCGTGGCCGCCAGCAGCGGCGGCACCGTCGGATAGCCGCCGAAGCCGACGACCACGACAGGCTTCAACCGCCCGATCAGCCTCTTCGCCGCCCGCATGCCGCTCCAGAGCGTCCACAGTGAACGCGCGACGGCAACAGGGTTCTTCGAGGCGATCGTGGCCGACGGCACGACATGGATCTCGTCGGCCGGGAATTTGCCGGCATAGCGCTCCGCCCGGCTGTCCGTCACCAGATGCACGGAATAGCCGCGTTCCTTCAGCTTGTAGGCGAGCGCCTCCGCCGGAAACACGTGGCCGCCGGTTCCCCCGGCGGCAAGCAGAACGATGCCTTTGCTCATATAGTCTTACTCCGCCGGAATGCCGTGCGCGACGCGGAACAGGCTCCGCTCCTGCGCACGCTTTTCCGGTCTGTGACGCGTCAGCGCGAGAATGAACCCGGCCGTGACGCAGATGGCGACCATCGACGAACCGCCGTAGGAAATCAGCGGCAGGGTCATGCCCTTCGCCGGCAGCAGCTCGAGATTGACGCCCACGTTGATGATGGATTGTATGCCGATCTGCAGCACGAGGCCAGCGACGGCGAAACGGTTGAAATCGTTGCGCTCCTTGTAGGCATGCGACAGGCCGCGCAGAACAAGCGCCGAAAACAGCAAGACCAGAGCGATGCAGAAGATGATGCCGAACTCCTCGGCCGCGACCGAGAAGATGAAGTCGGTATGCGCGTCCGGAATGATGCGCTTGACGATGCCCTCGCCCGGCCCCTGGCCGAACCAGTCGCCACGGATGATCGCTTCGCGCGCCGTATCGATCTGGAACGTGTCGCCCTCACCGGTCATGAACTTGTCGATACGCAGCGCCACGTGCGGGAAGACGTAATAGGCGCTGACGAGACCGCCGACGCCACCGGCGCCGAGCACGATGATCCACAGCCACGGCATTCCGGCCATGAAGAACATGCCGCCCCACACCGCCGTCGTCAGGATGGTCTGGCCAAGGTCGGGCTGCGCCACGAGCAGCGCCGCGACCATGCCGAAGAGGATAATGGCGAAGAGATTGCCCGGAATTTCCGGCTGGCGCGCATGCTCGGCAAACAGCCAGGCGCAGACGACCACGAAGGCCGGCTTCATGAATTCAGACGGCTGGATCGAGATGCCGGCCAGCGTAACCCAGCGGCGGGAGCCTTTGACCTCGACGCCGAAGAACAGCGCCAAGAGCATCATGGCGATCGCGACGATCAGGAGAAGGATCGCGGTGCGGCGCACCTGCCGCGGCGTCAGGAACGACAGGCCGATCATCACCGCCAGCGACGGGATCATGAAGGCCGCGTGGCGCTTGACGAAGTGGAACGGCTCAAGCCCGATGCGCTCGGCCACCGCCGGCGAAGCGGCGAAGGACAGCATGAAGCCGATGCCCATCAGGAAGATGAACATCGCCAGGAAGAACCGGTCGATGGTCCAGAACCAATCGGCCAATGCCCCGCGTTCCGCACGACTTACCATGTCACTTCTCTCCTGTTGCCGAACCGATCAGCATGGTGATTCCGTCGAGCGCTGCCACATGGCTCACAAATGCATCGCCCCTGACTTCGAAGTTCTTATATTGGTCGAAGCTTGCGCAAGCCGGTGCTAACATGACCGCCAATGGCCCGCTGTCGTCCTTTGCCGCATCCTCGGCCGCATGCGCGACCGCCTGGTCCAGCGTTCCCGAGATCTCGTAGGGCACCGCCTCGCCGAGCGTGGCTGCGAATTCCGCGGCTGCCTCGCCGATCAGATAGGCCTTGGCGATGCGCGGGAAGAACGGCGCAAGCGTCGTGATCCCGCCCGCCTTGGGCAGGCCGCCGGCGATCCAGTAGATGCGATCATAGCTCGACAAAGCCGGTGCAGCCGCATCGGCATTGGTCGCCTTGGAATCGTTGACGAACACCACATTGCCGCGCCGGCCGACCGGCTGCATGCGGTGCTTCAGGCCCGGGAAAGATGCGAGACCAGCACGGATATCCTCGACCGACACGCCGGCCGCAAGGCAGGCGGCGACGGCAGCCGCCGCGTTCTGCGCATTGTGGCTGCCGCGCAGCGTCGGGATACCGTCGAGATCGGCGATCGGCAGTGCGGCACCCGCCTGCGCCTGGATGAGCTTCGTGCCCTCGGCATAAATGCCGTCGCCGAGCACATGGCGGCGGGAGATGCGCGTGACCTTGCCGCCTGCCCGCTCGATGCGGTCGGCGACCATCTCGCAATGGCTGTCGTCGACGCCGACGATGGCGACGTCGCTGCCCGCGACCAGCCGCTCCTTGACGTCGGCATAGTGCTGCATCGTCCCATGACGGTCGAGATGGTCGGGCGTGAGGTTGAGCAGGATGCCTGCCGACGGGTTGAGCGTCGGCGCGAGATCGATCTGGTAGGACGAGCACTCGACGACGTAGAAGCGACCAGCCTTCGGCGGCTCCAGCGTCAGCACCGCGGTGCCGATATTGCCGCCGAGCTGCGTATCGCGGCCACTCGACTTCAGGATATGGGCGATCAGCGCCGTGGTGGTCGATTTGCCGTTGGTGCCGGTGATGGCGATGAACGGCGCATCGGGCGCATGCGCCCGGCGCTCGCGCACGAAAAGCTCGACATCGCCGACGATATCGACGCCGGCGGCACGCGCCAGATCGACAGTCCAGTGCGGCTTCGGATGCGTCAGCGGCACGCCCGGCGACAGCACGAACAGCGACTGCGCGTTCCAGTCGATCGTCCTCAGATCGGCGGTGTGGATGCCCTCGGCCGCGGCCTTGGTCACGCTATCGGGATTGTCGTCCCACGCCGTCACCTCCGCGCCCCCAAGGATCAGGGCGCGCGCCGTGGCGAAGCCGGAACCGCCGAGCCCGAAGAGCGCGACCTTTTTTCCAGAGAGCGTGGTGACCGGGATCATGATCGTCTTACCGCAGCTTCAGCGTCGAGAGGCCGAGCATGGCAAGGCCGACGGCGATGATCCAGAAGCGGATGACCACCTGGCTTTCGGTCCAACCCTTCTTCTCGAAATGGTGGTGGATCGGCGCCATCAGGAAGACGCGGCGTCCGGTCATCTTGAAGAAGCCGACCTGAATGATGACCGAGAGCGTTTCCATGACGAACAGGCCGCCGATGATCGCCATGACGATCTCGTGCTTGGTGGCGACGGCAACCGTGCCGATCGTGCCGCCGAGCGCCAGCGAACCGGTGTCGCCCATGAAGATGGCGGCGGGCGGCGCATTGAACCACAGGAAGCCGAGGCCGGCGCCGATGACGGCACCAAGGACGACGGAGAGCTCGCCCGTGCCGGGCACGAAGTTGATCTGCAGATAGTTCGCGAATACGGCGTTACCCGCGAGATAGGCGATGACGCCGAAGGAGGCCGCCGCGATCATCACAGGCACGATGGCGAGACCATCGAGACCATCCGTCAGATTGACCGCATTGCCGGCGCCGACGATGACGAAGCCGCCGAAGACCACGAACATGATGCCGAGGTTGATCAGGAAGTCCTTGAAGAACGGAAACGCGATCGACGAACCGAAGGTGGAACCGGCAGGGCCCGAGGCCAACGATGCCCGCATCATGAAATAGACGGCAATGCCGGCAATGACGAACTCGATGCCGAGACGCGCCTTGCCGGAGAAGCCCTTGTGGCTCTGCTTGCTGACCTTGAGATAGTCGTCATAGAAGCCGATCGCGCCGAAGCCGAGCGTGACGAGCAGCGTCGCCACGACATAGACGTTCGACAGGTCCGCCCACAAAAGCGACGAGCCGACGATGCCGGCCAGAATCATCAGGCCGCCCATGGTCGGCGTACCGGCCTTCTTGAAGTGCGTCTGCGGTCCGTCGGCGCGGATCGGCTGACCCTTGCCCTGGCGGATGCGCAGCGAATTGATGATCATCGGCCCGAACAGGAAAACGATCAGCGCGGAGGTGAAGAGAGAGGCGCCCGTGCGGAACGTAATGTATCTGAACAGGTTCAGAAATTTCAGGTGTTCCGACAGTTCGACTAGCCAAATCAGCATTCAGGGCCCCTTGTTTACCCGCTCAAAATTCGCGTTGCGTGTCGGCAAATGGCGGGAACTTGTCAAGGAGCGCGGCAATAATCTTGCCGAAACCGATGCCCAATGACGATTTTACCATCAGCACGTCGCCTACCGCGACAGAGTTCAGTACGTGGTCGATGAGTTCGTCGGTCTGCGCGCGATGCACGACCGAAACGCTCTCGGGAAGTGATTCCTTCAGCGCCAGCATCTCGTGGCCGGCGAGCCAGACATGTTCGATGCCGGCTGCAAGCAATGGCCCGGCGAGATCGGTGTGGACCTTCTGCGAATAGTCGCCCATCTCGAGCATGTCGCCGAGCACGGCGATCCGCCGTCCCGATCCCGTCGGCATGGAGCTGGCGAGCAGCGCGATTGCCGCGCGCATCGATGTCGGATTGGCGTTGTAGCTTTCGTCGATGACGGTGAAGCTGCCATGGCCGATCGAGAGCTTGTGGCGTCGCCCCCTGCCCTTTTCGGCCTGCAGCGTTGCCAGTGCCGCGATCGCCGACTGCAGGTCGGCGCCGACGATCCTGGCGACGCCGAGGGCTGCCAGCGCGTTCTCGGCGATGTGTCTGCCGGGCGCGCCGATCGCGACTTCATGAGTCTCGCCGTCGATGGTGATCCACAAGGTCGAGCTCTGGTCGCCGCCGTTGAACTCCGCCATGCGGAAATCGGCCTTGGCGTGCTGCCCGAAGGAATGAATGTGCTGGATGCCGCAGGCCTGCGCCGTGCGGTCGAGGAAATTGAACTGGTCGTTGTCGCGGTTGAGCACGGCATGGCCGCCGGGCACGACGCCCTCGAAAATCTCGGCCTTGGCGGTCGCGATTTCCTTGATGCTCTTGAAATTGCCGAGATGCGCCGGCGCGATCGTGGTGATGACGGCGACATGCGGCTCGATCATCTTCACCAGCGGACGAATTTCGTCCGGGTGGTTCATGCCGACTTCGAAGACGCCGAAATAGGTGTCGAGCGGCATGCGCGCGAGCGTCAGCGGCACGCCCCAGTGATTGTTGAAGGACGCGACCGACGCATGCACCTTGCCCGATGGCGCCAGAACCCGGCGCAGCATCTCCTTGGTGGTCGTCTTGCCGACGGAGCCGGTGACGGCGATGATCTGGGCGCGAGACCGAGCCCGCGCCGCAAGCCCGAGCTTGCCGAGCGCCACCAGCACGTCCTCGACGACGATCATCGGCACGGTCAAGCGACCCAGCGCCGGCAGGCGCGCCTCGCTGACGACGAGCAGCGCAGCGCCATTGGCCATCGCCATCGATGCGTAGTCGTGACCGTCGACCCGATCGCCCTTGATCGCGAAAAAGGCCTCACCCGGCTGGATCGAGCGGCTGTCGATCGCGATCCCGGTAATCCCCTCCGGCAAGGTGCCGAACGGGCGCCCGGCCATCGCCGTGATCATGTCCTGCGTTGTCCAAAGCCAATTCACGATTTCAGCTCCTCCAAAGCCTTGCGCAATTCGGCGTGATCCGAAAACGGCAGCGTGACACCACCGATCGTCTGCCCCTCTTCATGCCCCTTGCCGGCCACGATCAGCGTGTCGCCAGAATTGAGCATGGCGACCGCCTCGCGGATCGCCTGGGCGCGGTCGGGGATCTCGGTGGCGCAAGGGGCTGCTGCCATGATCTCGGCGCGGATCGAAGCGGGCTCTTCCGAGCGCGGATTGTCGTCGGTGACGACAACCACATCGGCGAGCCGGCAGGCGATCTCGCCCATGATCGGCCGCTTGCCACGGTCGCGGTCTCCACCGCAGCCGAAGACCACGATGACGCGGCCCGTCGTGAACGGACGCACGGATTCAAGCACATTCGACAGCGCGTCCGGCTTATGAGCGTAATCGACATACGCGAGCGCGCCGTCCTTTGTGTGGCCGACGAGCTCGAGACGACCAGAAGCGCCCTGCAATTTCTCAAGTGCGGCCATGGCGACCTTGGCGGGAACGCCCGTGGACATGGCAAGGCCGGCGGCGACAAGCGCATTGGCCACCTGGAAATCACCGGCAAGCGGAATGTCGACCTCGAAGATCTGTCCCTCGGCGTGGATTTCCGCGACCTGCTTGTGGCGGAAATGCTCGACGCGCTTCAGCGTCAGATATTCGCCCTTGCGGCCGACCGTGCGCACCACATGCCCGGCATCGATCGCCGCCTTGATCGCCTGCTCCGACCATGCGTCGTCGGCAAAGATCACGGCGGGGTTGCCCTTCGGCAGCAGCGTATCGAAGAGCCGCATCTTGGCGGCCATGTAGTCCTCGATCGTCGGATGGTAATCCATGTGATCGCGACCGAGATTGGTAAAGGCTGCCGCGGCAAGCTTCACGCCATCGAGGCGCGACTGGTCGAGACCGTGGCTGGACGCTTCCATCGAGGCATGCGTCACGCCTTCATCGGTCAATTCGGCCAGTAGCGCGTGCAACGAGACTGGGTCGGGCGTTGTCAGCGAGCCGTAATCGTTGCGGGTCGGCGAAACGACGCCCGTCGTGCCGATCATCGCGGCCGGGTGGCCGGCATAGGCCCAGATCTGGCGCGTAAAGGAGGCGACCGACGTCTTGCCGGCGGTTCCGGTTACCGCGACCATGGTCTCCGGCTGCTTGCCATAGAAATTGGCGGCGGCGAGCGACAGGAAGCGGCGCGGTTCTTTGACGACGAGAACGGGAATGGAGGCTTCGGTCGGATGCGAGGCGATCGCGACCGCGGCACCGCGCGCGGCAGCATCGGCGATGAAGCCCGCGCCGTCAGCCTTGGTGCCGGCGACGGCGACGAAGGCCATACCGGGCGCGATCTTGCGGCTGTCGGCGGAAAGGCCGGAAATCTCCAGCGCGCCCACCGGGCCGTTCAGGTCTTCCTTCAATTCCGGAAACGCATTTCCGGCGATGTCCCTCAGTTTCATCGAACGCACACTTTTCTCTCGAGCCGTCGAGCCCCCATGGCGAATCGGCTGCGACATTCATCCAGACTCAATAAGACACCAACATGGCCGATCCGTCGTCACCGAACTTCGGTTCCACACCGAGGATTGGCGCCGCGCGGGAGATGATGTTCTTGACCATGGGTGCGGCGGTATAAGCCGCGATGTTCTGGCCCTTTTCGCCATTGTGCGGCTCGTCGCAGAAGGTCAGCACGACATACTGCGGATTCTCGATCGGAAATGCCGCCAGGAAGGCGTTGAAATTGAGGTTGGTGGCGTAGCGGCCGTTGACGACCTTGTCGGCCGTACCGGTCTTGCCGCCGACGTTGAAGCCGGGAACATCGGCGTTACGGCCGGAGCCCTTCACGCCGTTGACCTTGAAGAGATAGCGCACGTCGTCGCTGGTGCTCTTCTTGACGACCACTTCGGCCACTTCATCGGCTTGGTCGCGATTGCGTGGCAGGAAGGTCGGCTCGATCAGCTTGCCGCCATTGACGAGTGCGGCACCGGCCACAGCCGTCTGCAGCGGCGTCGTCGAAACACCGTGACCGAAGGAGATGGTCACCGAGTTGATCTTCTTCCAGACCTTCGGCTGGCTCGGCATCTTCACCTCGGGCAGCTCGGTCTTCATCTTGGTGAGCAGGCCAAGCTTCGTCAGATAGTCCTTCTGCGCATCGATACCGACGATGTCGATGATGCGGGCCGTACCGACGTTGGAGGAATACTGGAAGACTTCAGGCAGCGTCAGCCAGCGGCGCTGGCCGTGGAAGTCGTGGATGGTGAAGCCGCCGATATGCAAGGGCTGCGTCGCATCGAAGCTGGAGTTGAGGTTGACCTTGCCGGTATCGAGCGCCATGGCGAGCGAGAAGGTCTTGAAGGTCGAGCCCATTTCGAACGTGCCGTTCGACATGCGGTTCAGCCAGCCTTCCTTGGCGCCTTCCAGCGGATTGTTCGGATCGAAATCCGGCGCCGATGCCATGGCGAGCACTTCGCCCGTGTGGATGTCGAGGACGACGGCGCCAGCACCCTTGGCCTCGTAATTCTTCACCGCGTTGACGACGATATCGCGCACGATGTTCTGGACGCGGATATCGATCGAAAGCTTGACCGGCTCCAGCGGCTGATCGCTGGTCATGCCGACCATTGCGAGATCGGCCAGCCCCTGGTCGTCGATGTATTTCTCCATGCCGGCAACGCCGCGGTTGTCGATGTTGACGTAGCCGAGGATATGCGCGGCGGTCGCACCACCGGGATAGAAGCGACGCTTTTCCGGACGGAAGCCGATACCGGGAATGCCGAGCGCCAGGATCTGGCTCTGCTGCTTCGGCGACAGCTGGCGGCGCAGCCAGGCGAAGTGCGAATTGCGATTGGCGAGCTTCTTGTAAGTGCCCTTCATGTCGAGATCGGGCAGCACGGTCGTCAGCTTCTCGACGGCCTCGTCGGCATCGACGATCTTGTTCGGCTCGGCAAACAGCGAAACGGTGCGGATATCGGTCGCCAGCACTTCGCCATTGCGGTCGAGAATATCGGGGCGCGACGCCAGCAGGCGATCGGGCGGCAGGATGCTGGACACGACGTCGGGGTCACGCACGGCGTATTCGACGAGGCGGCCGCCGATGACGCAGTAGACGCAGACGAAGGCGAAGGCCAGAAGGCCGACGCGGCTCTTGGCCTGGCCGCTGCGCTTCTTGCGCGAACCCTGGATCGACACGCTGCCTGATGGACCGCCGAACCGGCTGTAGACGCCGGAAGAGAAATGGGCCTGGCTCTTGGCAACCATGATGCGTGAAAGAAAGGACATCTCTACTCCACAGATCCGGTTGTCATTTCGTCTTCTTCCTCGACGGGCTTCGCCACGACCTTCGGCTTCGGCTTGCCGGTCTTGGCGTCGGCGATCTCCGGCACGGGCACCTGCGCCTTCAGCATCGGCAACTCCTTGGCATGCACCAGCGAAGTCGAGACCGTCGGCTGCAGCTGCAGCTCGCTATTGTAGTTGTTGACCAGCCGCTCCAGCCGGTTCGGCTGCGATTGCAGCGCCCAGTCGGCCTTCAGGAGATCGATCGTGTCCTTCTCGAGCTTGATCTCCGCTT
Organism: Rhizobium sp. 16-449-1b; assembly: GCF_017741935.1. GTDB lineage: Bacteria > Pseudomonadota > Alphaproteobacteria > Rhizobiales > Rhizobiaceae > Rhizobium. The sequence goes on from NZ_JAGHMH010000017.1 coordinate 41,679, forward strand.
CGAGGCGGTGAACCTCCTCGAGCTTGAGTTCGGCCCGATGCTTGATCGTATAGGTCACGGCGGCGGCGGCCGTCATGACGCCAACAAGAACGAGGTCGAAGGTTCTCAGCATATCAGGCTCCGAGCTTTCCGAGGCTTGCGAGGTTGGGCAGTCCGAAGATCGACATGTCTGCGGCTTCAGCCGGCGCGGTGGTTCTAAGACCCGCACGCAACTTGGCGGAACGCGCGCGCGGATTGATCTCGGCTTCCGCGTCGCTTGCCGACACCATCGGCTTGCCGATCCGGTCGAAGGTCGCGGCACGCTCGTGCGCGATCGGCATATGGCGCGAGCCTGATGCCTTGCCGGCGCGATCGGAGAAGAAGGTCTTGACGATGCGATCTTCCAGCGAATGGAAGGTGACGACCACGAGACGGCCGCCCGGCTTCAACGCCTGCTCGGCCGCAAACAGCGCCTGCGCGAGTTCGCCGAGCTCGTCGTTGACGAAGATGCGCAGCGCCTGAAACACGCGCGTCGCCGGATGGATCTTGTCCTTCATCTTGCGCGGCGTGACGATCTCGATCAGGCCCGCCAGATCGCGCGTCGTCTCGAAAGGCTTCTCGGCGCGGCGCTTCTCGATCGCATGCGCGATGCGCGGCGACTGGCTCTCTTCGCCGAGGAAATGGAAGATGCGGATAAGCTCGGCCACCTTGGCGCGATTGACGACATCAGCGGCGGAAACGCCGGATGCCGACATGCGCATGTCGAGCGGTCCGTTCTTCTGGAACGAGAAGCCGCGATCCGCCTCGTCGATCTGCATCGACGACACGCCGATATCGAGCACGACGCCATCAAGGCCACCGGCCGGCGCGTGATCGGCCAGCCGCGAGAATTGCGAGTGAATGAGCTTCAGGCGGCCGCCATGCGCCTCGACCAGCGCCTGCCCGCCCGCGATCGCCGTCGGATCGCGATCGAGCGCGATGACATCGGCACCACCAGACAGAATGGCCGACGTATAGCCGCCCGCGCCAAACGTGCCGTCGAGAATGACCTTGCCGGCAGCAGGCTCCAGCGCCGTCAGCACCTCGTGGAGAAGAACCGGAATGTGGCGAACCGGTCCGCCACCGGCATCAGTTGAACCTTCGCCAGGATTCGCCGCCATTCCGTTCCCTCGTGTTACGAGGAACGCTTGCCCGCCAGCCTGCGCTCCTCTCGTGCTCGTTGCTGCACAGCCTGAAATTCCTTCGGCTGCCACAGCTGAAAATGATCCGCCCGACCGACGAAGGTCACTTCGTCCGAGATACCGGTGAAGTCGCGAATGAAATCCGTGACCATCAACCGCCCCTCGGCGTCGAGCTTCATGAAGACCCCGCCCCCGTGAATGAGAAGCGACATCTCGTTCGCTTCCGGCGAAAACGGATCTTCCGCAGCGATCTGCCGCTCGAACCTTTCGAGCAGGTCCGAACCGCCGACGCTGATCGCCGGAAACACAAAATCCTGGAAGCAGTACAAATCCTGGATGTTGCTCTGCGCCATCACCGATCGAAACGCCGCGGGCACGGAGACCCTGCCCTTGGAATCGATCCTGTTGGTCGCATGTGAAAGGAAGCGGCCCATGACACGAAACATCCGTTCCCGAAAGAGCCCGGACAGCGATTAGGCGCCCCGAACCCCATTTCTCAGACACAGCTTCGCCAGCCGGATGGACGACATTCCATCCAGCGCCTCCGGTGAGGAGTACGCCTTTACTTTGCGATTGGTGGGCATTTGATTGCCCTTGCGCAGTGCAGGAATGGGATAACATGGGACCATATGGGCGTCAATGGGAAACGCCCGTCTCACGATGAGCGCAGTATCGAAAATTTATAAGCTGTTAAGTTTAACAAAGGGTTATGAACGCCCGAATTCTCAGGCTCCGAAGCGCCCTAGAGCGACACCGCAGCGTGTGGCGAAAAACATCCCCGGTTGCGGAAAATGAATTCGAACACGCCGCGCAGGTGAAAATCACAAAACTCAACTTTAAATGCGCATCTCGCCATGGACACCTCGAGCCACCTCCCCGTTCACTCGCATGTGTTCATCCGGCATCTTATGCCTACTATGTCGTTAACGGAAAATAATGTATTTTAGATATCATGCATACACAAAGACAAAAACATATCCATTTGCAGAACAAACTAAGAAAGCACGGAGAAAATCCATGGCGAGTTTTAGCTTCAAGGGAATGTTGGCTGGAATGAAGTCGCCGAATACTCAGCCTCCACTGAAGAAAGTCGGCATGACTTCTGAAATTCAGTGTGTAAACTGTGGAAAACTACTCAAGCGATGGTCGGCACTTTCGCTGAGCAGCACCGTTTGCGAGGAGTGCCTTCGCCAGCCGCCAACGTCTCACTGAGCCCTAAAGGGCCAGTGAAATCGTATGGACGTCGATGAAAAGACAATCGCCAGTTGGCCTGTAAGCCGGGTTCTGTATGGCTCCGGCCGAAACCGGAACGTGGCAGCCATTCCTCTGGGACAACGTTTGCACGTTGCCTCTCGCAACCCACCCGGATGACTGGCCTGGAAACCAGCCGGACGGCTTGCGCCGTCCGCGTCATCCCTATTCGGTCTTGCTCCCGGTGGGGTTTACCTTGCCATCGCCGTTGCCGGAGACGCGGTGGGCTCTTACCCCACCCTTTCACCCTTACCTGCCGAAGCAGGCGGTTTGCTTTCTGTGGCACTTTCCCTGAGGTCGCCCTCGCCGGACGTTATCCGGCACCGTGTTTCCGTGGAGCCCGGACTTTCCTCACCCTACCGTCTTTCGACATTGGTAAAGCGCGGCTGCCCGGCCAACTGGCCCGGCTCCCTTAACCGAGACTGGAAGCGAATGCCAACAAAATATCGCGTCAGGCTTCGCGGAAATACGGTTTGAAATCCGTCGCGTAGCCCTGTCCGTTGATTCGACCTTCGAGCAACAGCAGCGCGCCGAGCCGACCGATCTCGTCCGAGCTCTTGGCCGCCGTGCCGCAACCGCCCGTCAAAACGCCGACGCGCGAGGACGCGGTATAGCCGATCATCGGATGCCCGCTCGGCGTGAACGAGACGACGCAGGAGCCGCTTGATGTCGAGACCGGCCGCAGCTCCGGCACGGCCTGTTCTATCAGTCGCGTCAAATGCGACTGCACGCTCTCGCGCCCATCGGTCTTGAACCAGTCCCGCAGCTCCGGCTCGCGCTCCAGCCTGACATCATCGGGATCGCCGCCGATCTTCATGTAGACCTTGCCGTCGGGATAGCGGATCGGCGGCAGCATGTAGAAATCGTCGAGACCATCGACGCCGTGCGAGATCAGCGACGGCATGCCGGCAAACCGTGCGGCGGCAGCCTCGTCGACCTCGTAGAATGCGATGGTGCGCGCATAAACCTTCAGATCAACAGGCTGCGGCAAGAGATTCTCCGCAATGGAAAAACCGCCGGCGGCGAGCAACACCTTCTCGGCCCGATATGTCTTCCCGTCGGCCGTCTCGACGGCAACGAGACCGCCCTCATCGTGGATCGACACCGCGACCTCGCGGATGATGGAAGCCCCGGCCTTCTCGGCGGCGATCGACTGCGCCCTGACGAGATTGCGCGGGCTGATGTAGCCGGCGCCCCTCGGCTCATGCACACCCTCGGTGCCGTCGGCAAAGGCGAAAAACGGAAACCGCTCCTTCAGGCCGGCATCGTCAAGCAGCGACGTCTCGGCGCCGAGCGATCGGGCCGCCGTTGATGTCCGCTCGACATAGGTGTCTGCCCCACCGCGCTTGGGACCAACAACGAGGCAGCCGGCGGGCGTGTAGAAGGAAACGCCGCTCTCCCGCTCGATCTCGGCGTAGCGGCTGATCGCGCGATTGGCGAGCAAGGCCCAGTCGCGGTCTGGATCGATGGTGCGGGTAATGCGGCCCTCGTCGTAATGGCTGGCGAAGACGCCGTCATGCCGCTTGCGATCCTGAGGTTCGTCCGGGCCGATGACGGCAACACCATCGGTCGATTTCGCCAGATGGCGTGCGGCGGCGGCACCCATCATGCCACGGCCGACGATGACATATTTGAAATCCACACTCATGACCGTCCCGATCTATCGAAAAGAAGGCGTCAGCTGCCGGCCGAAATCGGCCTCGCCGAGCGCGCCTTCCGCAAGCAGCACCGCACCCAGCCTCCCGAGTTCGTCGGACGACTTCGCGGCAACGAAATTGCCGCCCGTCAGCACCGCGATGCGCGGCGATGAGGTGAAGCCGGCATAGGGATAGGCGGTCGGCGTGAAGGTCGCGACGCAGGGCGCCGATGTCACCGGGCAACCGGCGAGACCAGGCATCAACTCCAGGGCTGTCGCCACCAGCAGATCGCGCTCGGCGGGATCTCCATCCGACCGGAACCAGGCCCCGGCGTCTTGGAGCGTGTCGAAGCTGCGCGTCTCGGTATCGCCACCAAGCTTCAGGTAGGTCTTGCCGTCGGGATAGCGCACAGGCGGGAGAATATAGACATGGTCCTCGTCGCGGTCGCCGAAGACGATGCTCGACGGCATCCCGCCGAAGATTGCCTTTTCGCGCTCGCCAAGCTCGTAGAACACGACCGTGCGCGCCGCGATGCGGGTATCCACGGGCGCGGGAAGAAGCTGGTTGAAATTGCTGAAACCGCCGGCCGCGACAAGCACGCGCTCGGCCGTATAGGTGCGGTCGCCGACGCTCACCTCGACATGCGAGCCGGCATCCCGGACGCTGGTGACAACAGCATCGATGATGGTGACGCCGCCCACTTCCGCAAGCGCCGTCTGAGCGCGCACCAGGGCGCGTGGATTGACATGGCCGGCCCGGCGCTTCTCGTAATAGCCGCTGAAGCTCTCCCTCAGGGTGAACTCAGGAAAACGCTGGCGCAAGGCAGAGGGATCCAGCACCTCATACTCGACGCCGAGCCCGTCGGAGACCTCGATCGCGCGTCCGAGATAGCCCTGCCCCGGCTGCGGCACCGGCCCGGCGAACAGGCATCCGGCTTCGGTGAAGAAGGAGATGCCGCTCTTCGCCTCGATCTCGGCGTAACGGTCGAGCGAACGGGCGGCGAGTGTCGCCCAGACGATATTGTCGTCGAAGGTGCGGGTAATGCGCGCCTCGTCATAGTGGCTCGCGAACACGCCGTGGTGGCTCTTGCGCTCGACAGGCTCGCTCGGGCCGATCAGCGCCACCCCTTCGATCATCGCGCTCAGATGGCGGGCCGCAGCCGCGCCCATCATGCCGCGCCCGATTATGATCGCCTTGAAATCACATGCCATGTCTCACCTCGTTTCACGGTGAGATAGCACGATCTGCAAGTTGAATCATATTGTTAAGTCATGCCGTCAGGTGATTCAGCCACAAGCGGTTTTGCCCGTGGCTATCCCACGCTGGCGATCAGTTGATCATCGCCAGCACCTTGCCGCAGTAGGCCTTGGAAACCGGGTTCATGCGGGTCGCCGCGTGGCCGGCATTGTACTTGAGGATGGTATCGCAGGTCTCGCCGCCACCAAGCGTGTGGGCAGCCGCCAGATACTTCATGCCGTACTTGATGTTGGTATCGGGATCGAAGAGACCCTTGCTGGAACCCGAGTAGCCCATCATCCGAGCCGTCGCCGGCTTGATCTGCATGAGGCCGATTTCGCCGGCGCTGCCGCGAGCATTCGGATTGTAGTTGCTTTCGACACGAACCACGGCATGCGCGAGTTCGACCGGAACGTTGTACTCTCTCGCGTACTTGACGATGATCGCCGCATACTTGCTGCCGGGCATGTCGGGCATCGCGAAACCGGACGTACGGTCGACGGTGTTGAGCGCCACGGTCTTCTGGGCCTTATCGGTCTTCTGAGATTTGTCGGTCTTGGCGACCTTCTGCACCCGCTGGGTCTTGTGAACTTTCGGAGCCTTCTTCGAGGCCACTTCGGCCGTTTTGGCCTTGTCTGTCTTTTGCGTCTTGAGTGTCTGCGTCGTCTCTGTCGCTTGCGCTCTATTGCCCCATTCGCCTGCGTTTGCGCAATTGAATCCCATCAGCAGTGTGCTGGCGCACACCACAGCAGAAAAAATCTTTCTCATGTAGTCCAGATACTCCAAGCAAAAGAAAAGCTGCGTATAAATTAAATCCGAACGCAGCATAAATTCGCATCAATACTCAAAGTATCAGCGATATTTCTTTTCTGTTTCAATTGACGACGGTCGACAACACACAACAAAACAACCGTCGCCGTTTAGCGACTGCGGTTAGACCATCGCATTGAGGAGATAATAGGGAAAACATGTGGCAGCGCGGCAAACCCGTAAAATCTAGGGGTATATGCCGGCAAATCGCCCCGGTCTCAGGCGCCGTAGCGCGGCAGGGCCGATAGCAGGCGATGCAGCGTGTCGATCGTCGAGAAATCGGCGATCCCGTCGACCCTCTCCGGGCGGAAATGGCGCTGAAAGGCTTCGATCTCGCCGGCCATCTTGTCGGAAAATTCGCCTGTGATCTCAGTGCCGTAACCATAGAGCGACAGCATCGACTGCAGGGCTTCGACCGGCTGTCCCTGGTCGCCGCGCTGGAAGAAGCGTCCGCCGGTGATCGCGGCCGGCGCCACCCAGTGGCCGACGCCCCTGGAATGCAACAATCCCCAGGGGAAGTTTTCACCCGGATCAAGCTTGCGCCGAGGGGCGACATCGGAGTGTCCGAGCACCCTTTCCGGCACGATTGACCAACGTTCGCCGCAGTCGCGACACAATTCGATCACCGCATCGATCTGCGCCTGCGGATACTCGGGTAGGCCGCCCGGATGTCCGGCATTGGCAATCTCGATGCCGATCGAAGACGAGTTGATATCGGTCTCGCCCTGCCAGATGCTCTTGCCGGCATGCCAGGCGCGCCGCGCTTCCGGAACGAGCTGCACGACATCGCCATTCTCATGCACGAAGTAATGGCACGAGACTTGGCTCTCTTCGCGACAGAGCCAGTCAAGCGCTCCGTCCGCGGTCGGCATGCCGGTATAGTGGAGAATGATCATATCGGGCTTTCGCCCGTCCACGCGCTCGCCATGGTTCGGCGACGGCCGTACGCTGGCTTTGGCGTAGTCTGCCTCAAAGGCGGTCATGCGGCGCGGCGTTCCTTCTCGATCGCCTCGTAGGCGGCATTGAGCGCCGCCATGCGTTCATTGGCAATCGCATGGAACTCGGCCGGCACGCCGCGCGAGATCAACCGGTCCGGATGATGCTCGCTGACGAGACCGTGGTAACGGCGACGGATCGTCGGGAAATCATCCGACGGAGAAACGCCGAGCACCTTGTAGGGATCGCCGCCGATCGACACATGCCGCGCGGCGATCTGCTCGAAGCGCTGCTCGCTCATGTGGAAGATCTCGGCCACATGCGCCAGGAAGGCGAATTCCTTCTCGTGGATCAGGCCATCTGCCTTGGCGATATGGAACAGGCCGTCGAGCACTTCTTCCAGAACCGGGCAGTTGGCGGCGCAGGTCACGCAGAGCGTCGAAAGCCGCTCCGCATAGGCCTCGTAGCCGGCCACGTCCTGGCGAGCGAGATTATAGAGACGCGCGACGTTGGCGGCCTGATCGTCGGGGAATTCGAAAATCTCGCGGAAGGCCTGAACCTCCTTCTCACTGACGATCCCGTCGGCCTTCGCCATCTTGGCAGACAGCGCGATGATCGCGACCGAAAACGCCACCTTGCGCCGCGTCTCCGGGTCGCCTTCAAAAACCGTGCGAACAGCCTCGACCACGGCGGAAAGCGCATTTCCCGCAGCGTTGCCTATGGCGTTCAGCAGTTTTTCCCAGAAGGACATCAGGTCTCTCGTCTAATAAAAGGAGAAACACCTTGAACAAATAAAGGTTGCCTTTGCAAGACGGGGATTGGCCGCAGGGTTGAAAACACCTTTCACAATTCGGTAATGGTCGCGTGTAACCGAGACATTGGCACTCTTTGCCGACCCCAAGCCCGACGGCCTCGTGACGCTTTGTCGCGCCGTATCGAGACGCCTTCGGACAGACGCGCCGACGATTTCCACAATCCCATGCAAACCGCGGTTGCTGCCTGAACCGATTAGATCAGCGCCTGTAGGCGACTTGGCCGTCAGACCGCGCTGCAACACGCATTTTTCACAGAAACAACACTTTACACCATCCCTTCTCTGCCGCATCCATGCACGACCGAACCAAGCTTAGACACGGATAGCGGAGACACCCATGGCCAAGAAAAAAGTCGCAATGCTCACGGCAGGAGGCCTTGCGCCTTGCCTCTCTTCGGCCGTCGGCGGGTTGATCGAACGCTACACCGACATTGCTCCCGATCATGAACTCATCGCCTACCGCTCCGGCTACCAGGGCGTGCTTCAGGGCGACAGCATCAAGATTACGCCCGAGATGCGCGAGAAGGCCTATCTGCTGCATCGCTACGGCGGCTCGCCGATCGGCAACAGCCGCGTCAAGCTCACCAACGCCGCCGACTGCGTCAAGCGCGGCCTCGTCAAGGAAGGCGAAAACCCGCTCCGGGTCGCGGCCGAGCGCCTCGCCAATGACGGTGTCAGCATTCTCCACACGATCGGCGGCGACGACACCAACACGACCGCGGCCGACCTCGCGGCCTATCTCGCCGCCAACGGCTACGACCTGACGGTCGTCGGCCTGCCGAAGACCGTCGACAACGACGTCGTTCCGATCCGCCAGTCGCTCGGCGCCTGGACGGCGGCCGAAGTCGGCGCGCACTTCTTCGACAATGTCAGCAACGAGCAGACCGCCGCTCCGCGCACTCTCATTATCCATGAAGTCATGGGCCGCCACTGCGGCTGGCTGACGGCGGCCACCGCCCGCGCCTATCTGAAGCGCACCCGCAACAATGAATATGTAGACGGCATGATGACCAATGCCGGCATGAAGAGCATCGACGCGGTCTATCTGCCCGAAACACTCTTCGACCTCGAGGAAGAATCGGCGCGCCTGAAGGAGATCATGGATCGCACCGGCCATGCGACCGTCTTCGTCTCGGAAGGCGCCTGCCTCGACGCCATTGTCGCCGAGCGCGAAGCAGCCGGCGAAACCGTCAAGCGCGACGCCTTCGGCCACGTGAAGATCGACACCATCAATGTCGGCGGCTGGTTCCAGAAGCAGTTCGCGAGCCTGTTGAACGCCGAGCGTTCGCTGGTGCAGAAATCCGGCTATTTCGCCCGCTCCGCCCCTGCCAATGGCGACGACCTGCGCCTGATCCAGAGCATGACCGACCTCGCCGTCGAGAGTGCGCTGAACAAGGTCTCTGGCGTGACCGGCCACGACGAAGGTCAGAACGGCAAGCTGCGAACCATCGAATTCCCACGCATCAAGGGCGGCAAGGCTTTCGACACCTCGGTCAAGTGGTTCGGCGAACTGATGGACGAGATCGGCCAGAAATACGAAGACGCATGATTGACGCAGGCGAGATATGATGTCTTTGCTTGTCCTCTAATGAAAGAGGAGGAGATTCCATGTCGCTCGAAGCTTGGCTAGCATTTGCTGCCGCATCGGCAATCATGCTGGCTATCCCAGGGCCGACGATTCTCCTCGTCGTATCTTATGCGCTCGGCCACGGCCGCAAGACAGCCTTTGCGACCGTGAGCGGCGTGGCGCTCGGCGACTTCACCGCGATGACGGCATCGCTTTTCGGCCTCGGCGCGCTGCTGGCCGCGTCGGCCACGCTGTTCACCGTCCTGAAGTTCATCGGCGGCGCCTATCTGATCTGGCTCGGCATCAAGCTCTGGCGGGCGCCTATCATTGCTGGACCAATGGCCGACAATGACAATCTGCCCGAGGAAAAATCGCTGAAGATCTTCCTCCACGCCTATGTGGTGACCGCGCTGAACCCGAAGAGCATCGTGTTCTTCGTCGCCTTCGTGCCGCAGTTCTTGAATCCAGCACTTCCGTTCTTCGGTCAGATGCTGATCATGGAAGCCACCTTCCTGGTGCTCGCGACCATCAACGCCTCCACTTACGCGCTTGCCGCGCATGCCGCGCGGGGCCTGATTCGCAAGGCAGCCGTGCAGCGCGCGGTCAATCGCACGGGCGGCACATTGCTCATTGCAGCCGGCGCCGTGACCGCCGGATATCGCCGCATCGCCGCCTGAAAATCTCAGGTTACCGACCGCGAAAAGCTCAAGAAATTTTCCGTGGGTTGCCGCAAAGCAACGAATAGGTTAATTGGCAATTCAGGGCTTAAGGTTTTTGGTAACTTTTGACGCTGCCGGGGTGGCGCGTTTTCACGAGAGTGAGAGTATGGCAGCGATCGGTTTTTCCGGCTTTAAACGCAATCTCATCGTATCCACGATGCTGTGCTGCGTTGCTGCTGGCTGCTCGAGCGTCGAATACACATCCCAGGCAGATTTGATGGCCGAACAGGTCGTCGTCCCTACCCCAAAGCCCGGCGAAGACGCGATGTTCGCAGCCATTCCAGCAGGCGAAGGCACACCGGAAACGCAGATCGGCGGCGACCAGACCGCTGCATCCGTCGCAACCGCCGCCATGCCGGCAGTCGGTTCGGCGCAGCAGACAGCGCAGTTGCAGCCTGCCGCTTACGGCCAGATCCCGCTGACACCTGAAATGACCGCGATCCAGTCCGTGGTGCCGACACCACGACCGGGCGCACCGTCGACCGAGCTCGCTTTCGCCGCCAGCCCGCAGAACAATGCGATTGCCGCCCTTTCGGCGATCGACACCACGCCGCACTCGATGATGGACTACGGCTTCGACACGTCGGGCCCGATGGACCCGCCGACCGCGCCGCCGATGTTCAGCGACAATGACAGCGACGACGATGGCGCGCCGACGGTCGAAAAGAGCGCGATCACCAAGATCATCGACAAATATTCGCAGATCTACAAAGTGCCTGCGACGCTGCTTCACCGCGTCGTTCATCGCGAAAGCCGGTACAACCCGAAGGCCTACAACAAGCGCGGCTACTTCGGCCTCATGCAGATCAAGTACAACACCGCGAAGTCGATGGGTTACGACGGCCAGCCCGAGGGGCTGTTCGACGCCGAAACCAACATCAAGTATGCCGCCAAATATCTCCGCGGCGCATGGCTGGTGTCCGACAACAGCGAAGACAATGCCGTCAGGCTCTATGCCCGCGGCTACTACTACGACGCCAAGCGCAAGGGCATGGACGACATCGCCCACGGCAACTACTAAGCCCTACAGCCCCAAAGGCTCTAATGAGCGGGATCGGCCGACGCCGATCGGGTCGGCGACGGCAGCGTCGCCAGTATCTCCTTCAGCAGAATTTCCGGCCGGTATCTGAGCCAGCTCGGCGTCAGGCCGAGCCTGACCATGACGAGACTGGCCGAGGGCACGATCACCATGCTCTGTCCGTCATGTCCTTCCAGCCAGAAAGCGTCGGCCGGAATGCCGGTCTCCCCGCTCCTGCCGCTGCCGGGTGGACGAAGCCAGGCCTGACCATGCGAATACATGCCGCCGGAAGATGCCGTCGGTGTACGCATCATGCTCATGAAGCTCTCGGGCAGCAGCCGCTCGCCGTTCCACACACCATCCTGCAACAGGAACTGCCCGAACCGGACCCAATCGCGCGCCGTCGCATAGAGATAGGAGCTGCCGGCGAAGGTGCCGCGCGCATCCACTTCGAAAACAGCACTCGACATGCCGAGCGGATCGAACAGCGCCGTCCTCGGATAATCGATCGCCTGCTTCTCGTCGCCCAAGCGATCCATCCAGATGCGGGAGATCAACACGGAGGTTCCGCTGGAATAGTTGAACTGCGTGCCGGGGTCGTCGTCGAGATCAAGGCTTGCGGGCAGCGCCGTCTGGTCCGCGTCGAGATAGAGCATGCGCGTGACGTCAGCCACCGTGCCGTAGTTCTCGTTGAACCTGAGGCCGCTCTCCATCCCAAGCAGCTGCCCCAGCGTGATCTGCGACCGCCTGTCGTCACGCCATTGCGCAAACAGCCCGGCATCACCGGCATCGATCTTGCCGTCGAGCATCAGCCGGCCGACGAGCGCGGCATTGACCGTCTTCGTCATGGACCAGCCGATCAATGGCGTTTGCGGGCCAAAACCCTTGCCGTAGCTTTCGGCGACGATCCTGCCGTCATGGACGACGACGACCGCGCGCATGTTTTCACCGGTCAAACGGGGATCTGCGAGCAGCGCTGAGATCGCCGCATCGTTTTCGATCGGCAGCACGGGGGCGTCTTCAGAAGGCTTCGTGACGACGGGCTCGGGCACCGCCTTTCTCGCGGCGGCGAAATCGCCATCCGGCACGGCCGTGCAGCCGAGGCCATCGCGGTAGATCGCATAATTGGCGGCAAACAGCCCGAGGATGCGCGCCGTCACTTGCTTGCCGGCCTCATCGACATGCACGCGAATCAGCCTCAGCAGGGGATTTCCGGGCGCCTGGACGTCCTCGGCAAGCACGGCATTCGCATCGCGCCCGGCCAGGAAGACATTCGAGCAGACGATCTTCGCCGCATAGCCGTCGCCGATCCTCAGCAACTCCGGCGGCCTGACATAAAGCCAGGCAGCACCTGCAACGACGATAACGGCAACGCCTGCAGCCGCCGTCTTCAAGATACGCAGAACACGTCCCATAAGCGCCCCTCCGAACCGATAGAGAAGCAGGAAAATTGTCGTTTAGAAAGCCCCGTCAAGTGCTCACCATTCTCAATTGCGCGAGGTGTACACAGCCAAGGCCGCCCACAGGCAACGTCATCAAACTGTAGCGCCGCCGCGTTAAACGCCCTGAACGCTAAATGTTGAGAGACTCACTTATGACGGAATTTGCCCCGGATGCCGGCTTCCGCAAGAACCGGAAACTCAAGGCAGCTCTTCTCCGCCACAAGGCCTTTTCGAAAGAGGGTCTGTCCGAACGTCTTTTCGGGCTGCTCTTTTCCGGCCTCGTCTATCCGCAGATCTGGGAAGATCCCGATCTCGACATGAAGGCGATGGAGCTTGAGCCTCATCACCGCATCGTCACCATCGGCTCCGGCGGCTGCAACATGCTCGCCTATCTCTCGCAGAGCCCGGCCTCGATCGACGTCGTCGACCTCAACCCGCACCATATCGCGCTGAACAAGCTGAAGCTCGGCGCCTTCCGCCACCTTCCCGCCCATGCCGATCTCGTTCGCTTCCTGGCAAGGCCGAACCAGTCCGCCAACAGCCAGGCGTTTGATCGCTTCCTGTCGGCCAATCTGGATGAAGCGACCAGCAACTACTGGAACGGCCGCAAGTTCGGCCGCCGCCGCGTCACCGTCTTCGACCGCAACATCTACAAGACGGGCCTGCTCGGCCGCTTCATCGGCGCCGCCCACCTTCTCGCCCGTGTCCACGGCATAGACCTCACCGGCGTTGCCAAGGCGAAGACGATGGAAGAACAGCGCCAGCTCTTCGACGAGAAGATCGCGCCTCTGTTCGAAAAGCCTGTCGTGCGCTGGATCACCAGCCGCAAGAGCTCGCTCTTCGGCCTTGGCATCCCGCCGCAGCAATATGACGAGCTCGCAAGCCTCGCCGCCGACAATTCGATCGCGCCGGTTCTTCGCCATCGCCTGGAAAAGCTCACCTGTCATTTCCCGATGCAGGAAAACTACTTCGCCTGGCAGGCTTTCGCCCGCCGCTACGCCGATGAAGGCGAAGGTCCGCTGCCGACCTACCTGAAGGCGGAGCACTACGAGGCGATCCGCGCCAATGTCGACCGCGTCAGCGTTCACCATGCAAGCTTCACCGAGCTGCTTGCCGGCGAGCCCGCCGCCTCGCGCGACCGCTACATCCTGCTCGACGCGCAGGACTGGATGACGGACCAGCAGCTGAACGACGTCTGGTCGGAAATATCGCGCACCGCCCGCGACGGCGCCCGCGTCATCTTCCGCACCGCCGCCGAAAAGAGCATCATCGAAGGCCGCCTCTCGCCCGCCATCCGCGACCAGTGGACCTATCTCGAGGATCGCTCGCTCGAACTGACCGCGCTCGACCGCTCGGCCATCTACGGCGGCTTCCACATCTATGTGAAGAAGCCGTGAGCCGGACGGATATGAGCCAGGCCGACACGCGCCCAACTGCCCCCTCGGAGAAACATGCCGACCTCATGGACGGCATGTACCGCTACCAGCGCCATATCTATGACCTGACGCGCAAATACTATCTCCTCGGCCGCGACCAGACGATTCGCAATCTCGATCTTATCAAAGGCGCCACGCTGCTCGAGGTCGGCTGCGGAACCGGTCGCAACCTGGCGCTCGCCCACAGGCATTATCCTGAGGCCAAGCTCTACGGCCTCGATATCTCGCAGGAAATGCTGATCTCGGCCCGCAAGACCTTCGCGGGCCTGAACACCTCGGCCGATTTCCGCGTCGCCGACGCCACGGCGTTCGAAGCCCGCGATTTCGGCGTCGATGGTTTCGACCGGGTGATGATCTCCTACGCGCTGTCGATGATCCCCGATTGGGAGCGCGCGATCGACGCATCGCTCGCGGCACTCGCCCCCGGTGGGCAGCTGCACATCGTCGATTTCGGCCAACAGGAAGGCCTGCCCGGCTGGTTCCGCGCCCTGCTTCGCTCCTGGCTCGACAAGTTCCACGTCACGCCGCGCGCGACGCTGCGCGACGTCCTGCAGGCCAAGGCCGATCAGGAAAACGCCCAGCTGATCTTCAAGACGATCGGCGGCGGCTATGCCTGGCGCGCGATAATAATTAAGGGCCGCTAATATTTAGCTTGAAACTAACCGATTTTTTACGTTGATATGGTGAATAGAGAGGGCATCTAAGCGCTGGACGCGTCAATTCGAAGGTCAGGCTGTGGGGCAAAAAGATCATTCGGTTCACGACGGAACATCCATGCGCCGGCTTCTGTTATGCGTATTGCCCCTTGCCCTCATGCTCGCTGGCTGCACCTCCTCGGGTTATGACTATCTCTCCACCGCCTCGATAAAGCCGAAGATGCGCTTCCAGGACACCGATCCGCAGGATTTCGGGCCTAAGCATCCGCAGCAAAACGCCATCCACGGCATCGACATCTCCAAGTGGCAGGGCGATATCGACTGGCAGACGGTGCGCAAGTCAGGCGTCGACTTCGCCTTCATCAAGGCGACCGAGGGCAAGGACCGCATCGACCCGCGCTTCAGCGAATACTGGCAGGAAGCCCGCCAGGTCGGCATTCCGCACGCCCCCTATCATTTCTACTATTTCTGCTCGTCCGCCGACGAACAGGCGGACTGGTTCATCAGCAACGTGCCGAAGGAATCCATGAAGCTGCCGCCGGTGCTCGATGTCGAGTGGAACGGGGAATCGAAGACCTGCCGCACGCGCCCCGATCCCGAGACCGTGCGCTCCGAGATCAAGCGCTTCATGGACAGGCTCGAAGCCTATTACGGCAAGCGCCCGATCATCTACACCTCGGTCGACTTCCACCGCGAAAATCTCGACGGCTATTTCCAGGATTATCACTTCTGGGTCCGTTCCGTCGCGAAACACCCCGAGGTCACCTACGCCAACCGTCGCTGGGCCTTCTGGCAGTACACCTCGACCGGCGTGATCCCTGGGATCAAGGGCCCGACTGACATTAACGTGTTCGCGGGTTCGGCGAAGAACTGGAATAACTGGGTCGCGGCCGTATCCAAGGATAGGAATTCTTAGTAACGTCCCGTTTTCTTTCTTGCTTCTGTCACAATCATTTGGGACATCGACAGCAATTCAAGCAATGACGAGGATACACTCCATGCACCGCACGCCTGCAAGCCGTTCTGCGCTCGCTCTCCTCCTTGCCGCTGGTCTGGCGACCGGCGCGGCAGCGCAAACACCGGCCCCGGCCGCACCGGCCGGTCAGGCGCCCGCGACGGCGGCGGCACCCGCCGCTCCGGCTGTCGCATGTGACGGCGATCTCTCCACCTTCCTCGCTGGCGTCAAGGCCGAAGCGATCGCAGCAGGCGCTTCCGCCGAAGCAGCCGACAAGGCGCTTGCAGGTGCCCAGATCGATCCGAAGGTGCTGAGCCGCGACCGCGCCCAGGGCGTGTTCAAGCAGACCTTCCTCGAATTCTCGCAGCGCACCGTCAGCCAGGCCCGCCTCGACATCGGCCGCCAGAAGATGAAGCAGTTCGCCGACGTCTTTGCTCGCGCCGAACAGGAATACGGCGTGCCCCCGGGCGTCATCACCGCCTTCTGGGCGATGGAGACCGATTTCGGCGCCGTGCAGGGCGATTTCAACACCCGCAACGCGCTCGTGACGCTCGCTCATGATTGCCGCCGTCCGGAGCTCTTCCGCCCGCAGCTGATCGCGCTGATCGAGATGGTCCAGCACGGCGACCTCGACCCTGAGACCAACACCGGCGCCTGGGCCGGCGAAATCGGCCAGGTGCAGATGCTGCCGCGCGATATCATCGCCTACGGCATGGACGGCGACGGCGACGGCCATGTACGCCTGAAGCAGAGCGGCCCGGACGCCATCCTGACCGCCGCCAAGTTCATCCAGCACCTCGGCTTCCAGAAGGGCCAGCCCTGGCTGCAGGAAGTCACCATCCCGCAGGACCTGCCCTTCGAGAAGTCGGGCCTCGGCGGCACGATGACGGCAGGCGAATGGTTCGCGCTCGGCGTCAAGCCGCGCAACGGCGACGTAAGCTTCGGCACGCTGCGCGGCGATCTCGTCCTGCCGCAGGGCCGCCTAGGACCGGCCTTCATCGCCTATCCGAACTTCGGCATCTATCTCGAGTGGAACAAGTCCTTCATCTACACGACTTCGGCCGCCTATTTCGCGACCCGCCTCTCCGGCGCCGAGCCCTATCTCAAGGGCACGCCTGAGCAGGGCCTGACCAACGACCAGATGAAGGAACTGCAGACCAAGCTCGACACGATGGGCCACGACGTCGGCGCCATCGACGGCATCCTCGGCTCCGGCACCCGCGTCGCCATCCAGAAGCAGCAGCAGCGCCTCGGCATGCCGGCCGACGGCTGGGCGACGCCCGCCCTCCTCAACGCGCTCTGAGCGCCCGCGAGAAAGCTGAAAAACGACGACAAGAGCCGGGCCAAGCGCCCGGCTTTTCGTTTTCCGATTTCGTGAGCGTTTTCAGCGGGCTGCACAGCGCCTGCAATCCGCCACAGGCGTAAATGGCGGGTCGCCCTTTTTTACGCTACGTTAAAATGTGTGAATATTTTTCCGAGCGATTTTGTCGTGAAGATTCAGCGAACTAGCTTTTGTCACCAGTGAGAGATGTGACATTTTCGCCGCATCGCAGCAAAAAAAGCGCTTTCCAACTGCCACAGTCCCGACATATTATCAGCTCGTTAACGCGAGGAGACAGACATGGGACTGACACGATCCTTGAATGTCCTTTTGATCGGTGCGGCGTTTCTTTTCGTGCTGTCGATGCTTTTCATCTGACACAGGATGCCGCTTCAAACGGACTATGCCGAAACTCCTAGATAGCGCAGAGTTCATGAAACAGAAAAAGCGCAGGCCATCGCGGTCTGCGCTTTTTCAGTTCTATAGACTGTGAACGTCGCCTTGATCAGGCGGCAGCACCGGCGCTCTTGGCGGCATTGCGCTTGAAGCCGAGGTTCGTCAGAACCGCCGAAACCAGCGGCGCGCGGTTCATCGTATAGAGATGGAAATCACTGACACCACGACGGGCCAGATCCTCGATCTGCTCGGCGGCGACATCGGCCGCGACCTTGGCGCGCTCTTCCGGCTTGTCGTCGTAACCTTCGAAGCGCTCGTCGAGAAACGCCGGAATGACCGTGCCGCAGGCGCCGGCGAAGCGCTTCAGCTGCGTCAGGTTCATGATCGGCATGATGCCGGGAACGACGGGAATGGTGATCCCGGCCGCACGCACCTTCTCCAGGTAGCGCTCGAAATTGTCGTTGTCGAAGAAGAACTGCGTCAGCGCCCGGTTGGCACCGTTGTCAGCCTTGCGCTTCAGCATGTCGATATCGGCGGCGACATCGCGGCTTTCAGGATGCTTTTCGGGATAGGCCGAGACGGAGATCTCGAAATCGCCGAGCTCGCGCAGGCCGGCGACCAGCTCGGAAGCGTTGGCGTATCCACCCGGATGCGGCGTATAGGGCGCGCCGACGCCATCGGGTGTGTCGCCACGCAGCGCCACGAAGTGCTTCACGCCGGCCTTGCGGAAGCTCTCGACGACGCTGTGCGTCTCTTCCTTGGTGGCGCCCACGCAGGTGAGGTGCGAGGCGGTGGCAAGCGGCGTGGAGCTGATGAAGCGCGACACGGTTGCCAGCGTCGGCGCCTTGGTTGTGCCGCCGGCGCCGTAGGTCACCGACACAAAGTCGGGATTCCAGTCCTGCAACTCGCTGACTGTCTTCCAGAGCTGGCCCTCGGCCTCTTCCGACTTCGGCGGAAAGAATTCGAACGAGATGCCGATCCTGTTGCGCGCGTCGTGGTTCAAAGCCATGTCAGTCTCTCCCGGCAAATGTGGGTGCGGCGTGATCGCTCTCGGCGGAGGCCATCAGGCGCCTGGGGTCGCGCGCGAGCCAGATGGTGACCGTAAGTCCCTGCCCGCTCTCGTGCCCCGGATGAAGATCGACGACCTGCTCGATATCGAGCCCCGCCTTGCGCAGCCAGTCGGTCATCGACTGGTGCGAGAAGCCGAGACGCACATGCGCGTGGTCGTCACGAAGATATTCCAGCGTGTGAGGCGCCAGATCGATGATGACGAGCCGTCCGCCCGGGCGCAGCATGCGCGCCGCTTCCCCGATGGCGATTTCCGGCTGGTCGAAGAAGTGCAGGACCTGATGGATCGTCACCAGATCGAAATCCTGCGCCTCGAAAGGCAGGTTCAAGATATCGGCATGGCGCACCGAGGCCTTGGTGATGCCCGTCCGGTCGAGATTGGCGCGGGCGACGCTCAGCATGTCGCGGCTGGCATCGACGCCGATCGCGCGACGATAGAGCCCCGACAGAAGCTCCAGGATGCGGCCGGTGCCGGTGCCGAGATCGAGCAGCGAATCGATCGGCTGGCTGCCGAGCAGCCGGATCACGGCGGCATCGACCTCCTCGTCGGCCGCGTGCAGGCGGCGCAGTTCGTCCCACTCGGCGGCGTTGCGGCTGAAATAGGCCTGCGCCCGCTCCGAGCGCTGGCGCTTGACGGCATCGAGCCGCTCGCCATCGCGCAGGATGACAGGATCGTTCTCGGAGGCATGCGCCAGAAGATTGCGCACGAAGTTCGCCGCCTTCCCTTCCTGCCGCAGCCGGAAATAGGCCCAGGCGCCTTCCTGGTAGCGATCGATCAGATCGGCTTCGCCAAGCAGCTTGAGATGGCGCGAGATACGCGGTTGGGATTGGCCGAGAATTTCGGTAAGGTCAGTCACGGTCACGTCGCCGGCGGCCAGCAGCGCCAGAAGACGCAGGCGCGTCGGCTCACCCGCCGCCCGCAGCACATCCACCAACGCATCCAAACCTAGCCTGACGGGTTCACCCATATCCGATCCAATCAACATATAAAGATATCTTTATGTGAAATGATTTGGTCGTGCAAGCGGGATTTCGATCGGTTCACGAAATTCCCTGCGCAAATCGCGACATGGGCTCCCACAAAAAAGCCCCGGCGAACCGGGGCTTTTCTTGCAGTTGCTCTTCCGAGCGAAGGCTTAGCGCGTCAGGCGCTTGTAGGCCTGGCTGCCTGGGTTCAGCGCGTCGGGGCCGAGGCGGCGAACCTTATCTTCTTCGTAGTCCTCGAAGTTGCCTTCGAACCATTCGACATGGCCGTCGCCTTCAAAGGCGAGGATATGCGTCGCCAGGCGGTCGAGGAACATGCGATCGTGGCTGATGATGATGGCGCAGCCGGCGAAGGCTTCAAGCGCGCTTTCCAGCGCACCGAGCGTTTCCGTATCGAGGTCGTTGGTCGGTTCGTCGAGGAGGAGAACGTTGCCGCCGGCCTTCAGCATCTTGGCGAGGTGAACGCGGTTGCGCTGACCACCCGAGAGATTGCCGACCTTCTGCTGCTGATCGCCGCCCTTGAAGTTGAAGGCGCCGCAGTAAGCGCGGCTGTTCATGTCGAACTTGCCGAGCTTGATGACTTCAGCGCCGCCCGAGATTTCTTCCCAGACGGTCTTGTTGCCGTCGAGCGCATCGCGGCTCTGGTCGACATAACCGAGATGAACCGTATCGCCGATGCGGATCGAGCCGGCATCCGGCTTTTCCTGGCCGGTGATCATCTTGAACAGCGTCGACTTGCCGGCGCCGTTCGGGCCGATGATACCGACGATACCGCCCGGCGGCAGCTTGATCGAGAGATCGTTGATCAGCGTGCGGCCTTCGAAGCCCTTGTTGATGCCTTCGAGCTCGATGACCACCTGGCCGAGACGCTCGGAAACCGGGATGATGATCTGCGCATCGCCGGGGCGGATGTTTTCGGCTGCGTCGACCAGCTGTTCGTAGGCCTTGATACGGGCCTTCGACTTCGCCTGGCGAGCCTTCGGGCTGGAAGCGATCCATTCCTGTTCACGCGACAGCGCCTTCTGGCGGCCGGCTTCTTCGCGGGCTTCCTGCTGCATACGCTTGGCCTTCGCCTGCAGGTAAGCGGAGTAATTGCCTTCGTAAGGAATGCCGCGGCCGCGGTCGAGCTCGAGAATCCAGCCCGTGACGTTGTCGAGGAAGTAGCGATCGTGGGTAATCATCATCACGGCGCCCGGATAGTCGCGCAGGTGCTTTTCAAGCCAGGCGATCGTCTCGGCGTCGAGGTGGTTGGTCGGTTCGTCGAGGAGCAGCAGGTCCGGCTGCGAGAGCAGCAGGCGGCAGAGCGCGATACGGCGACGCTCACCACCCGAAAGCAGCGTGACGTCGGCGTCCTTCGGCGGGCAGCGCAGCGCTTCCATCGCCATCTCGACCTGCTGTTCGAGGTCCCAGAGGTTCTGGCTGTCGATGATGTCCTGGAGCTTGGCGCCTTCGTCGGCGGTCTCGTCGGAGTAGTTCATCATCAGTTCGTTGTAACGGTCGAGCACGGCCTGCTTGTCGGCCACGCCTTCCATGACGTTTTCAAAGGCGTTCTTGGCCGGGTCGAGATGCGGTTCCTGCTCGAGGTAGCCGACGGTCGCACCCTCGGCGAGCCAGGCTTCCCCGGTGAATTCCTTGTCCTGGCCGGCGATGATGCGCAGCACGGTCGACTTACCGGCGCCGTTCGGGCCGAGGATACCGATCTTGGCATCCGGGTAGAACGACAGGTTGACGTTTTCGAGGATCTTCTTGGCGCCGTAGGACTTGTTCAGTCCCGACATGTGGTAGATGAACTGACGTGCCATCGGTAATTCTGCTCCGGGGGAAATTGGTTTGCCGCTATGTAGGCGAATTGGCGCCCGGGGGCAACGCGCCAGCGGCAAAATCCACCCGCTTTGTCGCAGATCACCCGCAGTTTGCGGCTGAAAGTCAGCCCACTCTACCGCAGCGCGGCATGATCGATCCGGAAAAGCTGGAAATCGCTGCGCGTGGGCGGATTGACCCGCTCAAGCCCCGGCCAGCCATCCCCACGCGCCAACGCGGCATAAAGCGGCGCCTGCTTCGGATCGGCTTCGAGAGGAAAGCGGCAGACGGCGACATAGTCGAAAGGCGCCAGCGCCTCGCGACGCAGCTGCGGGTCCGAGGTCATGAACGCCTGGAAGATCCGCTTCATTCCGGGCGATGCACGATGGAACGGCATGGCGGCGACCGAAAAGCCCGATGGCGCCGCCAGGATCAGAGGCATGGCGATCCCTTGCGGCGCGGCGACGCGGCCCGGCGGGACGGTTTGAAGCACGGAGAAATCCTGCCGCTCGCACTCGCTCGCCACCATATAGTCGACCTCGTCGAATTTATGCTGAACCGACGGCACCAGCACGAAGAAGACACAAAGCGCGACCGCAACGGCAGCAGCGGCAACCGCGGAAAGCCGGTACATTTTGTCGAAAGCCTGTGATTTCATCGTCATCGTCGCGATGACGGCGGGAAGGAACACCGGCATCAGCGCGATCGGAAAGCGAATGTTGCGCGTCACGAAGAAGGTAAGAACGAGGGCACCCAACGCCATGAGATAGGCGATTGCTGGTCCGAATGACCGCTCCCGCATTTTGAACCACACCAGCGGACCGACATAGGCGCCGACAGCAGCCGTCAACGCCAGGAGGAGCAACAGATCATATTGCCCGTTCTCGTAGAAATACCGGATGCTTTTTTCCTGCCATACCCGGTCGAACCACAGCTCCCGCGACACCGGGTCGATGATGCCGTAGGGCCCAGAAATGCAGGATGGAAAAAGGTAGGCGGCCACGATCAGGACGGCAACGGCCGGAATTGCCAGCGCAAGGAGCCGCATGAAAGGCCCCGCGCGATCACTCTGGATCGCCACCCCCGCACCGAGAACCATGGAGAATGCCGACAGCAGGAAAATGTAAGGAGCGGAGAAGGCGTCGCATTGCGTCGAAACGGCAGCAGCGGGGCCGAGGAACGCCAAAGCCGACACAAGCGTGACGATCACCATCGAAACGGATGCGGCGACGACGACGGTGCGAACCCCGGCGACATTTCCGATGTAGCAGGCAACGAGCCCGGCATAGGCGATGACGACGAGTGGAAGACACTCGAGCCCGATCACCGTCGAGATCGCAGCACCCGCGCCGATCATCAGCCCCCCTGCCCGATCCCATCGAACCAGCCCGGCGATGATCATCATGAGAGCGACGATCTGGACGTTATGGTGATCAATGCGCCCCGGTGTAAACTCCAGCACGCCCATGCTCATGAGAACGGTGGCGAGCATCAACGACAGCGTGAGCGTCGTTTCCGTCAGCGAAAACCCCGCAAGCAGGCGCCGTGCGGTCGCCGCAACCAGCAGGCAGCAGAGCGAAAGGAGCATCGGCGGCCAGACCTGAAAGGCAATCGAGAGCGCCTGAGCGGTCGGCATGAAAGGCTGCAGCAACCAGGCGATTGCGACATAAGGGAGATCGACCAGCCGTGACCATGGCGACACGTAAGTCATCGGCATCGAGATGAAGGGAAGCGACAGATCGAACCAGTGCCCCTGCGGGGACAGCAGGTGCCGAATCTGGAGTTCGCGCAACTGATCGTCGATATCGCTGACGAACCTTATCCCATCAACGAGATCGAACAGCACCATTGCCAGGGCGGTCGCGTAGACGATCAGGAACATGCGCCATAACGGCATCTCGCCTGCAGCAGTCTGATCGCTTTCACATGCCACCATCTCGGACATCAGTCGCCACTCATGCTATTGGTCACCGCCAGCCCGAGACGATAGACGTCAAAAATTGAGATTATCCTACGACCTCAAAATCCCGCCGCGTCGACGATGCCCTCGTTGCAGCCGAAGGATGTCCGGCCCGCTCCCTGGATGAGATCGCCGAGATCCCTGCCCTTCCCATCCGTCGCATCCGCTGAAAGACCGATCGTCAGTTCGCTGATGACGCGGCTGTTGCCGGCGCGGCGGCAGCTCATCTTTACCCGGTCGCCGGCGCCTGGGCCGAAGCTCTTGTCGAAGGCCGCCTTGATCGCGTCTCCAGCCAGTGACTTGCCGATATTGGCGGCGAACAGCTCCTGGACGGCAGATCCGTTCAAGTCCTCGATCAGCCGCACGGCATCGCCGAAATAGGCGTCGGCGCTCATGCCGGTGCAGGTGCCGTGCTTGATCCATTCATGCCGCTCGAGCGCCGATTGCGTGCCGGGCATCACCTTGTCGAGCGATGCCTTCGTCTCGGCCGAGAGCTTCACCTCCGGCAGGTCCTTCCAGTCGCCGCCCTTATCGGCAGAGCGATCAGCGTCGGAAACGCCGCAATAGTCCTTGCGCATCGGCCAGAGCCCGTGCAGCGAGAAGTTCTTGGCGTCGTAGCGGTCGCTGCCCTGGCTGGAGCATTCAGCCTTGCGCTGGTTGGTCTGGCAGAAGGCCGGCTGCCAGCTGGCCGCGAGAATGAAGCGCGTGCGCCCGCCGCCCTCCTGCGCGAAAGCCGGGACTGCCATGATCGACAGCAGGAACAATGCGATGACGCGAAAACCGAGATTGCCCATACCCATCCCCACAAAAGAACAATTCATGAACATGAAAGCACGCGGCGCATCGGCAGGCAAGCGGCAAAACGCGCCAAGCGAAAATCTCCGGCACAACTTAGCCTGCCTGTTGCATTTGACCGCTGTTCTGGTCTTCTCCCGCCACGGAGGAAATCATGTTTGCAGAAACCCGGCGCCTCGACCATGCGGGCGCTTCACTGGCCTATCATTATCAGCAGCCCGAAGGCACTGAGCGCGGCATTCTCTTGATCAGCCATGGACTGGCCGAGCACTCGAAACGCTACCAGCGCTTTGCGCAAGCGATGGCCGCACGCGGTTATCACGTCTACGCGCACGACCATCGCGGTCACGGCGAGACCACCGCGCCGGACGCGCCGATCGGTCGCTTCGCAAGGCGTAATGGCGCGATCTACGTCGTCGACGATATCGAGGCGATGCGCGACGAAGCCGCGACCGAGCATCCGGGCCTGCCGATCATTCTTTTCGGCCACTCCATGGGCGGGCTGATCGCCCTCAACGCGGCCGTCACCTATCCGCGAAAATTCGACGCCGTCGCCGTCTGGAACTCGAACTTCAATCCCGGCCTCGCCGGCCGCGCCGCGCAGGCGATCCTGTTGATCGAGCGCGCGCTCAAAGGCTCCGATGTCCCGAGCGACCTGCTGCCGAAGCTGACCTTCGGCACCTGGGCGAAATCGGTCGCCAACCGCCGCACGGATTTCGACTGGCTGTCGCGCGACCCCGCCGAGGTCGGCAAGTATGTGGCCGATCCGCTCTGCGGCTTCGGCGCCTCCGTTTCGCTGTGGCTCGACCTCTTTGAGCTCACCTTCAGGGCGCCGCAGAAAGAACATCTCGCCCGCCTGCCGACCGAGACGCCGATCCACCTGGTGGGTGGCGGCCAGGATCCGGCGACGGAGAACGGAAAAGCCATTCTCTGGCTCTCAAACCATTTGAAAACGCATGGCTTCTCCCGTATCAGCACTGAGATATATCAGGACATGCGCCACGAGACCTTGAACGAGATCGGCGCCGGTGCCGCCATATCGGCATTCGCCGATTGGTGCGATCAGGCAACCGCTCAGCCCGTGAACGGCTGATCCCGGTCCCCTACCCCAAAACCAGAGAATTCCGTCATGAGCAGCAACACGGCAACCGGCACCAGCAACACCCCGTCGGAAGTGATGATGGGGCTGATCCTGATGTTCATTTCGGTGCTGCTGTCGCCCATCATCGACATTTTCTCCAAGCTTGCCATCAGCACGGTCCCGTCCGGCCAGATCACCGCGGCGCGCTTCGGCGTGCAGGCGCTCTGCATGCTGCCCATCGTGCTCTGGCGCGGAAACCTCACCGACATCACCTGGAAGCAGAGCTTCTTCCACGCCATCCGCGGCGCCATCATCACCGTCTCGATGATTTCCTTCGTCACCGCGCTGAAATACATGGCGGTCGCCGATGCAATCGCCATCTTCTTCGTCGAGCCGATCATCCTGACGATCCTGAGCAGCATCTTCCTCAAGGAAAAGATCGGCTGGCGCAGATATACGGCCTGCGGCGTCGGCTTTTTCGGCGCGATCCTCATCATCCAGCCGAGCTTCCAAGAGGTCGGTTATGTCGCACTTCTGCCCGTCGTCTGCGCGGTCTGCATCGCCATCTCCGCGATGATGAACCGGGCGCTGGCGCAGCGCGAAGACCCGTGGGTCATGCAGTTCCACATGAGCCTCTGGGGCCTGCTCATCTGCGCCGTCCTGCTCTATCTCGGCCATGGCAGCGGCTCCGATATCCTCGACCCCGTCATCCCCGACACCCGCGCCTGGCTCTATCTGCTGGGCGTCGGCGTCACAGCCGCGATCGCCGGCATCTTCGGCGTCTATGCCTACCGCTCGGCGCCGGCCTCGACGCTCGCCCCGCTGCAATATTTCGAGATCGTCTCCGCCACGGCCTTCGCCTGGCTAGTCTTCGGCGATTTCCCGGATGCGCTGAAATGGCTCGGCATATCGATCATCATGGGCTCCGGCTTCTACATCATCTGGCGCGAGCGGCGCTTTGCATCGAAGCCCGTATCCGATACATCTGAGGAGACGCGGGCACCCTGATCTGATCGTGGGAGGAACATGACGCAGACCCAGCCTAACAAAGCGCCGCTCACAGGCATTCGTGTCATCGAGCTCGCGCGCGTGCTGGCTGGCCCCTGGGCCGGCCAGATGCTGGCCGATCTCGGCGCCGATGTGATCAAGGTCGAAAACCCAGATGGCGGCGACGATACAAGGCACTGGGGTCCCCCTTTCGTCGAGGGTGCCGATGGCGAAAACCTCTCGGCTGCCTATTACCACGCCGCCAATCGCGGCAAGCGATCCATTGTCGCTGATCTCCGCAGCGAGGAAGGCCAGGCGCTGGTCCGCCGGCTGGTCGCCACTGCTGATGTCGTCATCGAGAATTTCAAGCTCGGCGGCCTCGTCAAATACGGGCTGGATTACGAGAGCCTGCGCCAGATCAATCCCAAGCTCGTCTATTGCTCGATCACCGGCTTTGGCCAGACAGGCCCCTACGCGAGCCTCGCCGGCTACGACTACATCGTCCAGGGCATGTCCGGCTTCATGTCGATCACGGGCGAACCCGATGGACAGCCGATGAAGGCGGGCGTCGCCATCGCCGATATCTTCACCGGCATCTACGCGGTCTCGGCGATCGAGGCAGCCCTCATCCACGCGCTGAAGACGGGCGAAGGCCAGCTGGTCGACATGGCGTTGCTCGACGTCCAGTCGGCGGTGCTCGCCAATCAGAACATGAACTACCTCATATCCGGCCGCCCGCCGACGCGCCTCGGCAACGCCCATCCCAACATCTCGCCCTACGAGGTGGTCCCCACCGCAGACGGCTACCTCATCCTCGCCATCGGCAATGACGGCCAGTTTCGCCGACTGTGCACCATTCTTGATCTTCCTGGCATCGCCGACGACGAACGCTTCGCCACCAACAAGGCCCGCGTCGCCAATCGCGACGAGGTGAGACGGCTGGTCTCGACCGAAACGCTGAAGTGGGCGAAGGCCGATCTTCTTGCGGCCTGCGAAGCGAATGCGGTCCCCTCGGGCGCGATCAACACCATCGAGGACATGTTCAACGATCCGCAGATCGTCGCGCGCGGCCTGCGCATCGATCTCGAGGATAGCGCCGGCACTGTCATTCCCGGTGTCAGGACGCCCGTCGTCCTGTCGCGGACGCCGCTCAGCTATGAAAGGCCCAGTCCGCGACTGGGAGAGCACCAGGAGGAGGTGCTCGCGGAACTCATCCAATGGGAGGGGAACAAATGAAACGGACAGGCGGAGAACTGATCGTCGAGGCATTGAAGGCAAATGGGGTGAAACGCCTCTCCTGCGTTCCCGGCGAGAGTTTCCTCGCCGTCCTCGACGCGCTTTACGATAGCGACATCGAGGTCATCGTCTGCCGCCAGGAGGGCGGCGCCGCGATGATGGCCGATACCTGGGGCCGCCTCACCGGCGAACCCGGCATCTGCATGGTCACCCGCGGCCCCGGAGCCACCAACGCGACTGCCGGCCTTCATATCGCCAGGCAGGATTCGATCCCGATGATCCTCTTCATCGGCCAGGTCCAGCGCGATGCGCGCGAGCGTGAAGCCTTCCAGGAAGTCGAATTCCGCCGCGCGCTCACCGAATACGCCAAGTGGGTGGGCGAGATCGACGACGCGGCCCGCATCCCCGAATTCGTCACCCGCGCCTTCGCGCTCGCCACCTCCGGTCGCCCCGGCCCTGTCGTGTTGTCACTGCCCGAGGACATGCTGCGTGACACGGTCGAGGCGCCCCGCGCCAGGCGCTACTCGCGCGTCGAAGCCCATCCGGGCCGCAGCCAGGTCGACGACTTCTATCTGCGCCTGCTGAAAGCCGAGCGCCCCATGGTCATCCTCGGCGGCTCGCGCTGGGATGCCGATGCGGTGGCCGACTTCAAGACTTTCGCCGAGCGCTTCAGCCTGCCGGTCGGCTGCTCCTTCCGCCGCCAGATGCTGTTCGATCATCTGCATCCTGGCTATGCCGGCGATATCGGCGTCGGCATCAATCCCGAGCTGGCGCGGGAGATCAAGGAGAGCGATCTGCTGATCCTGCTCGGCTGCCGCATGTCGGAAATGCCGTCCTCGGGCTATACGCTGATCGATATCCCCTACCCGCAGCAGCAACTCGTCCACATCCATCCAGACCCGTCCGAACTCGGCCGTATCTACCGCCCGGATCTCGCCATCGCGGCAAGCCCGCAGGATTTCGTCGCAGCGCTTGCCGATCTCGAAGCCCCCACGCAAGCACGATGGGCCGACCGCACCGAGCGCATGCATCAATCCTATCTCGCCTGGTCGACACCGCCGCAAACGGGACCGGGCGACGTCCATATGGGTCCGATCATGGCGTGGATCGAAGAGAACACGCGGCCCGACACCATCTTCACCAACGGCGCCGGCAATTATGCGACATGGCAGCACCGCTACCACCGCTTCCGGCAGTTCAACACGCAGGCAGCCCCGACATCCGGCTCCATGGGCTATAGCGTCCCCTCAGCCGTCGCCGCCAAGGCGCTGTTTCCGGATCGTGAAGTCATCTGCTTTGCCGGCGACGGCTGCTTCCTCATGCATGGCCAGGAATTCGCCACCGCCATCCGCTACAAGCTGCCGTTCATCACGCTTGTTATCAACAACGGCATGTACGGTACGATCCGCATGCATCAGGAGCGCGAATATCCCGGACGTGTCAGCGGCACTGGCCTCACCAACCCCGATTTCGCGGCCCTTGCCCGCGCCTATGGCGGCCATGGCGAGACGGTGGAGAAAACCGAGGACTTCGCCCCCGCCTTCGAACGTGCCCGCGAAAGCGGCCTGCCCGCTATCATCGATATCAAGCTCGACCCGGAGGCGATCACACCGACACGCACGCTCTCGGAAATCGCGCAAACAAAAAGCCGGTGAGCAGTCTTTCTGCTCACCGGCTTTCGAAATCGCAATGGAAACGATCTTAGATCGCAGCCGTTACGATGAACTCGACCTTGTACTTCGGAGCGGCCAGCTTGGCTTCGCTGGTGGCGCGAGCCGGCGTGTTGGCCGGGTCGACCCAGGCTTCCCAGGCAGCGTTCATTTCGGCGAAGTCCGAGATGTCGGAGAGGTAGATCAGCGTCTGCAGGATCTTCGACTTGTCGGAGCCGGCAGCGGCCAGCAGACGATCGACTTCGGCAAGCGCGTCCTTGCACTGGTCGGTCACGGTTGCGCCTTCGCCAACCTGGCCGGCGAGGTAAACGGTGTTGCCGTGGATGACCGCGCCGCTCATGCGGGCGCCGGCGTCGATACGCTTGATGCTCATGGTGTTCTCCTTGTCATGAAATGAAAGAGGCGCCGCACGCAAGCGCAGCGCCGGACTTTACAGCCCGCGCCTTGGATCAGGTGCGGATGTGATGGGTCTTCTGGTAGATCGCCGTCGAGCGGGCGCCGGAGCGGCAATAGCCGAGCATCGGGCGCGGGAATTCGTCGAGCGCGTCGACCATGCCGGCGACCGCCTCTTCCGTCACGCCCATGGGGCCGACGGGCACGTGGGCGATCTCAAGACCGAGCTCCTTGGCCCGCGCCGCGATATCGGCGAACGGGGTCTGGTCCATGCTTTCCTGGTCCGGACGATGGCAGACGATGGACTTGAAGCCCATGGCCTTGATCTCGTCGAGTTCATCGACCGTGATCTGGCCGGAAACCGAATATTCGTCGTCGATCTGGCGGATGTCCATCGCAAATACTCCTGAAATTATGGGCTGAATGACTACGCCGCCCGATCAAAGCCGTCAACCGCACAACACGGTTGAATCGGCCTATTGAATTGCCTGTCAAACGAAAGCAAAGCTGAGCCCGTATTCGCGGCTTTCGCCGGGCTTGAGCATGACGAATTCGCCGGCTTCCTGAAGCTCCGCGCGCGGCACCCAGCGATGCGAGACCGGCTCGATGCCGAGTACATCGGCAGGCGCCGTCTGGTTGCGCCAGACCTGCAGATGCGGCAGCGTATCGGCCTTCACCCGCACCCGCAGCGTCTTGCCGCCGACTGCGGCCATCGGCCCGAGACGCACTTCCGCCAGGCCATCCCGCGTCGCCGGCGCTTCCACGCAGAAAATATCGCCGCCATCCTTGCCGAAACGCCAGGGGAAGCCGCCGCCCTCAAGCATCGCACCTTCGAGCCGCGTGCCCTCGTCGAACCATTTGCCGCCGATGTTCATATGATACATCAGAAAGGTCGGCACGGTCTGGTCACTGGTGTTGATCACCTTGTCCTTAAGATGCGCCTCGCCGGTCTTGCCGTCGATAAACCAATGGCGCTCGATACGGGCAGGCAACCCTTCGACGGTGACGATGTCGATATCGGCGCGGCATTCCGCATTGCCGTTTTCGAACTTGGTCCAGAGCACCTTGGCGGCATGGCCGGCGGCCGAGCCGTGCAGCGGGAAGACCTTGTTGTCGGACCGGCCGGGGATCGGTTCGCGATGGCGAATGTGGTCGGGCCCGCAGGTAAACAGGAAGCCCTGCACCGAATGCGAGATGCGCGCATCGCCATCATCGGGAACGGCTTCCTTCGGCGCGATATCGATGCCCTCGACCACGCAGCCGCCGATATCCATCAGCGACGTCTCGTCCAGCATCAGCTTTGGCCCGGTCGCTGCGGCGAATTCCATCATGTCCCGTCTCCCCCTCAAAATGAACTTCCGTAGGGTTAGGCGGCACCCGCTGTTTCGTCAATCCAAGGTGTCGCCACCGCCAACGAGATTTTGATTGGAACCAGCTGGCCCTCTCAAATGTTTATGAGTAAAGGGAAATTTATTGGTTTTTTCATTTTTTGTTCAGCACGATTTCATAAATTCCACACTAGCGTCAAAATTCGCGGGTGTGTGTCGCCAAGTCACTGAAGGATACGAAGACGTGAATCGCTTTCTGAAATCGGCATTATCTGGGACCGTTATCGTGCTGGCCTTGTCGGCAGTGGCTCAGGACGCGTCCGCGCAACAATATCGCCGCCAGGGCAGCGTCGTCTTCGTCACGCCGAACGGCGAGATCCTCGATTACATGCCTGAAGGCAGCGGCTACACGCGCGATCGCGCCGGCAACCGCGTGCTGGTCGACGGCTACGGCAACATCATCGCCACCGAAGCGCGTTCGCGCGGCTACTATCCGCCGCCGCCCTCGCGCCAGGTCTACGGCCGCGATGTCTACAACAACGACCCTTATTACAGCGAAGACCAGTACGGCGACACGCGCTATTCCGAGCGTGGCGCGGTCACGGGCGCCATCCCGCGCGAGGCATCGATCGATCGCCAGCAGCTGGATCAGCCCTACCCGCAAAATCCGCAGAACGATGGCGACTACGCCTCGATCGATCCAGACCAGCAGCAGCCGCAGGTCACCCAGCCGACCCGTCCGGCCGATCCCGTCATCACGCTGAAGAACAAATCGAAATCCGAGATCGTCGCCCTGCAGGTCTTCCTCGACCGCGCTGGCGTTTCGCCAGGCGCCATCGATGGCCACATGGGCGCCAACGTCACCAAGGCGGTCTATGCCTATGAGCAGATGACCGGTGAGACGCTCGACCCGAACAATACCGACGCGATCCTCGAGCAGCTGCGCATGTCCGGCGGCCTGCCTGTTGTCAGCTACACCATCACGCCTGCAGACGCGGCCGGCCCTTATGTCGCCGAGATCCCCGAGGACTACGCGCACAAGTCGCAGATGACCTCGCTTGCCTTCACTTCCGTCACGGAGGCTCTGGCCGAACGCTTCCACATGGACGAAGGCTTCCTGAAGGAGTTGAACGCAGGCGCCGACTTCACTGTGCCCGGCACCATCATCAAGGTGGTCAACCCAGGCGAAGTGAAGACCGGCAGCGTCGCCCGCATCATTGCCGACAAGGGCAAGAAGCAGGTCTTCGCCTATGACGCCTCCGGCAACCTGATCTCCGCCTACCCGGCCTCGATCGGCTCCACCGACACGCCCTCGCCTTCCGGCACTGTCACGGTCGAACGCGTCGCTTTCAATCCCGGCTATACCTACAATCCGAAGATCAACTTCCAACAGGGCGCAAACGACAAGATCCTCAACATCCCGCCGGGCCCGAACGGCCCTGTCGGCACCGTGTGGATGGCGCTGTCGAAGCCGACCTACGGCATTCACGGCACGCCCGAACCGTCGAAGATCGGCCGCACCCAGAGCCACGGCTGTATCCGCCTAACCAACTGGGATGCCACCGAACTCGCCAAGATGGTCAAGCCCGGCGTCACCGTCGAGTTCGTCGATTGACAAGGCGCTAGTTGTTGCGGCGCGCCTGTTCGCTGAAGTAGACGAGCCGCAACAATTCAGACTGCGAATTGACCCCTGTCTTCGCAAACACCGACTTCAGCTGGCTGCGGATCGTCTCGCGCGACCGATTGCTCTCGATGGCGATATCGGTGATCGATGATCCGTGCAGCAACCCCTGCATGATCTTGATCTCCGCCCTGGTCAGCCCGAACTTGCCGCCAAGCCCCGGCACATCCATCGCCACGGGCTTGACTGATGGCTCGATGATGATCGCGATGCTCGGCGCATCGAAGAATTGAATGCGGGCACTCTTCTGCAGACGGACGAGGGTAAGCTTGACGCCGTTCACATCAAGCACCTGCTGCCGCTCGCCGTCACGCCATTGCGACAGCAATCGACCGAGGCACGCATTGGCGTCGGCATCGGCAAGCCAGACCTTTCCCTGCAGATCGAGCCGAACAGACCGCCCCTCGCTCAGCGCCTGCTCACCGACCGCGCTGGCCGACAGCAGCTTGCCACCGTCCCCAACCAATAAAACGCCGACGCCGATCGCGTCGAACAGCCGGCCACCGAGCTCATCCGCACTCTTTTCGCCCTTTCCAGCCTCGAAATAGCGCACTGCCCGGTGCAGATGCGGCGCAAGCCGGGTGAACGTATCGGCGTAAACCCTGTTGTCCTCAGGCCCGCCGTTTGCGATCGAACTCGAGATATTGAACATCCGGCCGTCTCGCTTCACCAGCGCCATGCCGATGGCGGTTTCGCCGCATTGCTTCCAGAAGTCGTTGTAGAACTCTGTCTTCACGAACTGCTCACGCGGCAGCAGCTCCTCGGACAGGAAGCCGCGCCACATCGGCATCACGCTCATGGCCGGCGCCCAGGGATTTACGCTCGCGAAATGATCGGAGTAACTTTCGACCCATTCGTCGCTGAAACCCTTGTCTATATGAGACGCGCCCTCCGCCCGCATCGGGTCGTGGTAGAACAACGTGGTCTTGCCGCCGGGAACGATCTCGTTCCACCGGCCAAGAAACATGTCCCAGGTGGCCTCGCCGAAAATGACACCGTAGATGGTGTCTACCAGACTGTCATAGGTATCTTCAGCGACGATCATTGTTCCCCCGGCAAGCGCCCGCACCGCAGGCGAGGATACCAGTGTAAAGCTTCTGGAAACAACGAAAATTACCCTTTTCGGGTGATACCCAGCCGAGGGAAAAGCAGGCAGTGATGCAGAGATACATGGTCGCGTCGAAACGAGGAGACCGACCTTGCATCAATGAAAATGCGCCCCAGCGGACCGGGGCGCATTTTCAATCACAGAATGAATGATCAGGCAGCCGAACGGATCAGCGGGCCGGTCATGCGCGCCGCAGCCGGCAGTCTCACCGGCAGCTTGCGCATGATCTCTTCGGCGAAACAGAGCGCGTTTTCGCGCGCCTTGTCGAGGTTGCTGGCGCGGGCCGGATCGAGCGTGTGCAGCGTGCCACCGCAATCGAAGATATCGCGGAAGGCCGAACGCTCGATGATCGCGGTATCGAGCACCGGCACCTGCCGCTGGTTGAGCAACGTCTTCACGATCGCGAGCGCCCGTGTCGTCACCATCGAGTTGACGCGCGTCAGCACGACGGAGTGACCGATGCGGATACCCGCCTTCTCGTCGAGATACTGCAGCAGCTCCAGCACCTGTGCCCCACCACGTGCATCCATCGCGCAGCCCTGGATCGGGATCAGAACATGGTCCGAGAGGCCGATTGCCGTGGCCAGCATCGGATTGCGGGCGCCCGGCAGGTCGATGATGAAGTAATCAGTGTTGTGCTTGTTTTCGGAAATATGCTGCGGCAGCGATGCCGAGGTCACGAAATCGATCACCGATACATTGGGCACATGGCCGGAGATTTCGTGCCAGCGGGAAATCCAGTGCTGCGGATCGGCATCGAGGATGGTGACCCGGTAGCCCTTGCGGGCAAGCTCGGTGGCCAGCAACAGAACAGCGGTGGTCTTCCCGGCGCCGCCCTTGGTATTTGCAAATGTGATGACTGCCATGTTCGTTCCTCGGGGGAAATGTCGCGAGCCGGGATCGCTCTGTTGCGCACATCGGGATGCATCGTGCGGTTACTGCATCCTTTCCAAACATGGTTAACAATATCTAAACAAGGCATCCGAAATCCCGGCCTGCATTTCTTGCGGCAGCCTTCTCCAGTTCGCCTGAACGCCCTGCGCCACAACGAAAAAGACCCGGAAAGCGCAGTGCTTTCCGGGCCAAATCTCAGGTCCGCATTTTGTATCAGAAGCAGTCCTTGAACAGCGCCTTGGTGTTTTCAAGCGTCATCGCGACAGGGTTTCCGCCAGCGCTCGGGTCTTCGATCGCCATGGCGGAGAGTTCATCGATTCGATCCGGCTTGATTCCCATCGCCGAGAGGCTCTCGGGCACGCCGAGTTCGGAGCGCAGTTTCAGCACATAGTCGTAGAACCCATCGAAGCCGCCTGCGATGCCGAGATAGGCGGCCGCGCGTGCGATCTTGTCTTCGATGACGGCGCGGTTGAAGCGCAGCACCGCAGGCATCACGACGGCATTGGTCATGCCGTGATGCGTGTTGTAGACGGCGCCGATCGGATGCGACAGCGCATGGATAGCGCCGAGCCCCTTTTGAAACGCGACCGCACCCATGGCAGCGGCCGACATCATGTTGGCGCGGGCCTCAAGATCCGTGCCTTCCTTATAGGCGCGCGGCAGGAACTCCTTGACCAGCCGCATACCTTCAAGCGCGATGCCGGCAGACATCGGGTGGTAGAAGGGCGAGGAATAGGCTTCCAGGCAATGCGCGAAGGCATCCATGCCGGTACCGGCCGTGATGATCTTCGGCATGCCGACGGTCAGTTCCGGATCGGCGATGACGACGCCCGGCAGGAACTTCGGATGGAAGATGATCTTCTTCACATGCGTTTCGGAATTGGTGATGACGCTGGCGCGGCCGACTTCCGAGCCGGTACCCGCCGTCGTCGGCACGGCCACGATCGGCGCGATGCCTTCGACCGAAGCGCGCGTCCACCAGTCGCCGATATCCTCGAAGTCCCACACCGGCCGCGTCTGGCCGGCCATGAAGGCCACGCACTTGCCGAGATCGAGGCCCGAGCCGCCACCGAAGGCGATGACGCCGTCATGGCCGCCATCCTTGAATGCCTTGACGCCGGCAGCAAGGTTCTTCTCGTTCGGGTTCGGATCGACATCGGCGAAGATCGCGCGACCGAGACCGGCCGCTTCGAGAATGTCGAGCGCGTTTGATGTGATCGCCATCGACGCCAGGCCGCGATCGGTGATCAGCAGCGGCTTCTTCATGCCGAGGCTCTTGGCGGCATCCGCCAGTTCCTTGATCCGGCCGCGGCCGAGCTTGAATGAAGTCGGGTAGCTCCAGTTGGCTGTGATATGCGCGCTCATGCTGTCACTTTCTTCAGATGGTAGGATTTCGGACGCGTCAGGTTCTGGAAGCCGATGATCGACAGCGAGCCGCCGCGGCCGGTTTCCTTGACGCCGGTCCAGCACAGTGCCGGATCGAGATAGTCTGCGCGGTTCATGAACACGGTGCCGGTTTCGATCTCGCGGCCAAGCCGCCCTGCCCGCTCAGCATCCTTGGTCCAGAGCGAAGCCGTCAGGCCGTACTGGCTGTCGTTCATGAGCGCCAGCGCTTCGTCATCGCTCTTCACCTTCATGATGCCGACGGCGGGACCAAAGGTCTCCTCGCGCATGAAGGCCATCGAGTGATCGACATTGACGAGGATCTGCGGCGCGAGATAGGCGCCGCCATCATCAGCTGGGAAGAGCTTCGGATCGACCAGCGCCTTGGCGCCCTTCCCGACCGCATCGGCGATCTGCTCGCGCACGACCTTGGCGAAACGCTTATTCGCCATCGGGCCGAGCGACGTTTCCGGATC
The DNA here is from genome assembly GCF_017741935.1 of Rhizobium sp. 16-449-1b. GTDB lineage: Bacteria > Pseudomonadota > Alphaproteobacteria > Rhizobiales > Rhizobiaceae > Rhizobium. The sequence continues at coordinate 77,877 of NZ_JAGHMH010000017.1, forward strand.
AAGGGGATTGCCGAGCTTGTAGTTCGAGACCCATGCGACCGACTTCTCGACGAAGCTGTCATAGAGCGATTCATGCACATAGATGCGCTCGATCCCGCAGCAGCACTGCCCGGAATTGTAGGTCGCGCCATCCATCAGCGTATCGACCGCCGCATCGAGATCGGCGTCTTCCATGACATAGCCCGGATCCTTGCCGCCGAGTTCGAGGCCGAGACCGGTGAAGGTGCCTGCCGCCGCCCGCTCCATCGAGCGCCCGCCTTCGACCGAGCCGGTGAAGTTCACGAAGTTGAAGCTGCCGGCTGCGATCAGCGCCGATGTCGTCTCATGGTCGAGAACCACGTTCTGGAACACATCCTCGGGAACGCCGGCCTCCACGAAAGCCTGCACCAGCCGCTCGCCGACGAGAAGCGTCTGCGAGGCGTGCTTCAAGACAACCGTATTGCCCGCCATCAGCGCCGGCGCGATCGTGTTGATCGCCGTCATGTAGGGGTAATTCCACGGCGCCACGACGAAGACGACGCCATGCGCTTCGCGCTCGATGCGGCGCTCGAACTTGTCGCTCTCTTCGACAACAAGCGGCGCCAGCGCATCGGCGGCGATCGAGGCCACGTAGTTGGAGCGCTCGTTGAAGCCCTTGTATTCGCCGCCATAGCGGATCGGCCGACCCATCTGCCAGGCAAGCTCGGGAACGACGACGTCGGACATCTCGTTCAGCCGCGCAGCGCCCTTCAGCACCAGTTGGACACGCTCTTCCAGCGGCCGCCGCGCCCAGGCCTTCTGCGCCTTGCGCGCCCGCGCCACGACCTCCTTCGCCGCCTCCAGCGACAGCGCCGGACGCTCGGCGTAAACCGATCCGTCGATCGGCGATATGCATTGAATTACAGTCATTTCCAAACTCCAGTCATTAACAGGCCAGCGTGCGGACATGCCCCGCGACGCCATAGGAAAGGATCGCGCGGTCGCGCGTGATGATGGTCAGGTCGTTCTCTCGCGCAGTGGCGATGAGGATACGGTCCGCGGGATCGTTGTGCACGGGCTGCGGTAGAAAAGATGACGCGACAAGCGCCTGTAGAGAAACATCAGCGGTCTGCGCACCGATCAAGTCGATAGCGTCCTCGAACCAGGACATCGCATCCTTCGTCGTTGGCAACCGCCCCTTGCTGATCAATATTCCAATCTCCCACGCCGACATCGACGAAACAAATAGGCCACGCTTTTCACGTCCACTACTAAGCGCAACGTTCGCATCTCTGCTCAGCGGCGCGCCCTCGACAAGCCAGAGAACCGTGCACGTATCGAGGAGGAAGCGGTCAGTCATCGTCGTAGACTTTACCCCAATCCGGATCGGCAGGCGCGGTCAGATCGACCCCCGGCATGATGGTCAGCGTCCCCTTCATGCATCCCCAGGCAGGGTGCACCTCGATCAGCGTCCCATCCTCCAGCTCCATCCAGCGCTTGCCATCCTTGTAGATGACGTCGTCCTCCGTAAACATCTTGACCGGCGGCTCCTCCGGCAAAACCGGTGCGGTGCCGCCGCTCTGATAGCCCGCCTGCTTCTTCTCGGCGAAGCCGGCGGCATCGCCACGTCGATGCGCTGCCACCTCTTCCAGCGGCACGGCCAGATAATCCGCGATCTGGTCCTGCTCGTCGGCGCTCATCTTCCGCTCGCCGCTCAACATGCGCGACACGGCACTCGGATCAAGCCCCATGAAACGGGCCATGTCGCGAAGCGAAGCGTCGCGCGCTGAAAGCTTTTCGTAGAACCATGCGCTGTCGATCACACCCATGTCGATCTCCTCTGGAAACGCCGGAGCACATTAGCACAATGCGACCAACGCAACAATCAGAGCGAGTGTTGCGATTATCTCATGCCCGCTCGAATCCGCGCGCCACCTCCCAGTCCGTGATCCTGCGGTCATACTCCTCCTGCTCCCATTCCGCCGCGCGGGTATAGTGGTCGATGACGTCGTCGCCGAAAGCATTGCGCAGCATCTTGGACTTTGTCATTGCCGTGGTCGCGGCCCTGAGCGTACGCGGGATCTCACGCACCTTGCGCGCGCCATAGGCGTCGCCGACGAAGGGGGCTTCCAGCTCCATCTGGTTCTCGATCCCGTCGATCCCTGCTGCCAGCAGCGCGGCGAAGGCAAGATAGGGGTTGAGATCGGAGCCACCGACGCGGCATTCGATGCGGATCGCCTTGGTGCCGTCACCGCAGAGGCGATAGCCGGCCGTGCGGTTATCCTTGCTCCAGATCGCCTTGGTCGGCGCGAACGTGCCGGCCATGAAGCGCTTGTAGGAGTTGATGTAGGGCGCCAGGAAATAGGTGATCTCGCTGGCATGCGCGAGCAGGCCTGCGATGTAGTTTTCCATCAGCGGGGACATGCCGTACTTGCCCTTGTCGTCGGCAAACAGCGGCGTCTTGCCGTCGGCGCTCCACAGCGATTGATGGATGTGCGACGAGCTTCCGGCGGCGTTGTAATGCCACTTGGCGAGGAAGGTGATCGCCTTGCCCTTGGCCCAGGCGATTTCCTTGCAGCCGTTCTTGATGATCGAGTGACGGTCGGCCATGGCGAGCGCATCGGCGTAGCGCACGTTGATCTCTTCTTGGCCCGCGGAAGCCTCGCCCTTGGAGTTCTCGACGGGAATGCCGGCACCCTGCAGCCCGGTGCGGATCGCCCGCATCACCTCTTCCTCCTTGGTGGTCTGGAAGATGTGATAGTCCTCGTTATAGGCGCTGGCGAGCTTGAGATTGCGATAGCCGGATGCCTGCGCGGATTCATACGTCTGGTCGAACAGGAAGAATTCGAGCTCGGAGGCCATGAAGGCCTTCATGCCCATGTCTTCCAGCCGCTTGACCTGCTTCTTCAGGATCGCGCGCGGCGAATGCGGCACTTCCTCGTGGGTGTGGTGATCGAGCAGGTCGCAGAGCACAAGTGCTGTCCCCTCGAGCCAGGGAATGCGCCTGAGCGTCGAGAGATCCGGCTTCATCGTATAGTCGCCGTAGCCCTTTTCCCAGCTGGTCGCCTTGTAACCAGAGACGGTCTCCATCTCCATGTCGGTGGCAACGAGATAGTTGCAGCTGTGTGTTTCCTTCCAGGCGCTTTCGACGAAGTATTCGGCCTGGAAACGCTTGCCCATAAGCCGCCCCTGCATGTCGACCTGGCATGCCAGCACGGTATCGATGCGTCCGTCGGCAACGTCCTGCTTCAGATCGTCGAGAGTATAGATGCTCATATGGACCTCCCCATAAATTTAAACTGAAATCGGGCCAACGAAACGGCATGCTCCGTGCGGCAATGCCGCGCCGGACTGCGCAGTCTAATGTCGGTCAACCGCAATGCAGGGCCGCCGGACGCGGCCCCGCTTTCTTGGAAGAATATATCAGCCTTCGCCGACAGCCTTTTCGGCAGCCGCGATCTCGGCCTGGCGGCGCGCAACTTCCTCGCCGATCGGCGGGCCCTTGAAGCGGCGGCTTTCGAAGCCGAACCACACGATCGCGGTCAGCACCAGGAAGCCGACGGTCACATAGAGCGCCGGGCCGTTCGGCGGCTGCACGCCGAGAACGAAGATCAGGATCATCGCCAGGATGGTCAGTACCGAGAACAGTTTGTACATGCCCTCGCCGATGTTCCACGGACCCATCTTGTCCCACTTCGAAGTCCCCCACGCGAAGAGGCCGAGCGTGATCGGGATCGCGAAGGAGAAGAACAGGAAGATGACCGTGCACGAGACGACGATCGTGTAAACCGGCGTGTCACCGATCGAAACGAGCGAAGAGCCCCAGACGAAGAGCACCGAGAGGATCGATCCGGTCCAGATCGCCGAAACCGGCGTGCGGTACTTCGGGCTAACCTTGGCAAGCGCCTTGGAGGCCGGCAGGCCGCCGTCGCGCGAGAAGGCGAAGATCATGCGCGAAACGGAGGTGACGGTAGCAAGGCCGCACAGCCACTGGCACACGAGGATCGCGAAGTAGAGGATATCCTTGACCGTCGCATTGACCTGCGTGTCCATCGCCCAGAAGAACACGTTCCAGCCCTGCTTGGCGGCGTCATCCATGTTCGGCAGCATCAGCACGAACGAGCAAAGCATGATGTAGCCGAACAGCGCCGACCAGAGCACGGAAGAGACCATGCCGCGCGGAACGGAATGGGCGGCCTTGACCGTTTCTTCCGACGTATGCGCAGAAGCATCATAGCCGGTGATCGTGTAGATCGGCAAAAGCAGACCGAGCAGGAACACCCAGGTGCCCGACGTTGCCGGCCAGACATTGCCGCCAGCTTCACCGGAATAGTTGGCGAAGGTGAACAGGCGGCCGATCTCGTAGGACGGCGCGAAGTACAGGCACACGGCCGACAGCGCGATCGCCGATGCGAAGATCAGGTAGCCCGAGAAGTCGGTGAGCTTAGCGGTCAGGCCGATACCCATGTGGTTCACGAGCGCTTGCGCGCCGGTGATGATGACGAGGAACAGGATGCGCACCGTCGTCGTATCGGTCAGGCCGAAATAGGTCGTGCCGAACGAGCCCATGAAGAAGTAATAGGTGCCGACGTTGATGGCGCCGAGAACCGTGACGAGGCCGAGCAGGTTGAACCATGCGGTCAGCCAGCCGGTGAAGCGGTTACCGAGGATCGAACCCCAGTGATAGAGGCCGCCTGCCGTCGGATAGGCCGAGCTGATCTGCGCCATGGCAACGGCGAACACCAGCGAGACGAAGCAACCGATCGGCCAGCCGATGCCGATTGCGGCACCGCCCGCGCCGGCCGTTGCCTGCGCCAGCGAATTGATACCACCGGAAAGAATGCAAATGATCGAGAATGAAACGGCAAAATTCGAAAACGAGCTCATGCGCCGTTCGAGTTCCTGGGCATAGCCCATGGAATGCAGGATGTGCACATCCTGCTTCTTGTCGAGTTCCGAATAATCGGACATGACGTCCCCCTGTTTAGCCATCAACCGCGGAATTGCGGCTGATTATCCAGTGCCAAAGTGCCCGCGACGTTTTCGCCTGCGGGCGGATCGCAGTTAGACTGCTCCCTGGGGTCTTATCTTTCGTCTTCAGGCGTCCAGGCTCTGCTGGAGCAGCCTTGTCAGATAGCTGGCCATGACCCCTTGGCCAGCCGGGTCTGCGATGAGGTCGTTGCGGACCTCGATCATTACATTGCGCAATCCGTTCGAAAGCCCGTGCAGGATCAGCGTATGCGTCACGCCGTCCAGGGGGCCGTAAGGCTCGTTGCGCTCAACTCTATAGTGCGTCGTCTCACCCGCAGCGGCAAGCATCGCATCCGCCAGACGGGTATCGTCGTCGTGCAGCACACCAACCTCGACCGCGCGCGTCTTTCCGTGGAAGACAGGCGTAAAGCTGTGGACGGTGACGATAACGGTCTCCTGTCCCCGCGCTTGGCGTTCACGAATGAGTGCGCGAATGGCGTCATGAAACGGGATGTACAGGGCCTCGGTACGCGCGGTCTTTTCCGCAGCACTCAAGCCCGCATTTCCCGGGATATCGTAGACCTCGCTTTTCTCAGGCATGGCGCCGGCCGATTCCGGCGGCCTGTTGCAATCGTAGATCAGGCGTGAAAACCGCTGGTGAACCAGCGTGGCATCGAGCGCCTCGGACATACCCCTGGCGACAGCAAGAGCGCCGGGATCCCAGGCAATGTGACTGTTGAGCGCCTCCTCGGAAAGACCAAGCGTTCCGAAGCTGGCAGGCAGAACCCGCGATGCATGTTCGCAGATGATAAGCACCGGGCTGGTGCCGTCTGGCCTTTCGACCGCGACGCACTCCCCTTCCCCTTTGCCAAGCACTTCCAACCGAGCAAGCACCACAGTCGCTCCACCACAACTGTTAATAAAATACTTATAAGAAAAGAATTCTTCAGCTTTCCATAAGTGTCAAGCACACACTGAAAAAATCTTTTCATGACAGTGGTTGACATGGATTGTGACAGCGTTGTTAACTTTGAGTGGGAAAGTGGCACAAGACCAATCCCGGGGAGCAAGATCGCGTGACCGTTGCGTCGAAGACAGTTTCGGACGTAATCCACTCGCATTTTGGCGTGCTCACGCGCGCCGAAAAGCAGCTGGCTGAAAGTCTGTTGGACAACTACCCTGTCTCAGGACTGGGGAGCATCACGACGATCGCCGAAAACGCCGGCGTATCGACCCCGACGGTCGTGCGCATGGTCCAGAAACTCGGTTTCAAGGGCTATCCGGATTTCCAAGCGCATCTGCACCAGGAGGTCGAGGCGACGATCTCCAATCCTATCGCCAAGCATGACCGCTGGGCGTCCAACGCGCCAGGAACTCACATCCTCAACCGTTTCGCCGACGCCATCATCGACAATCTGCGCCAGACGCTGACCGGTCTCGATACCGCGACCTTCGATAGCGTCGCGACCCTTCTGTCGGACCGCAAGCGCAACCTCTATTTCGTCGGCGGCCGCATCACCGGCGCGCTGGCCGAATATTTCTTCACGCATATGCAGGTCATTCGCCCCAATACCGCGCTTCTCTCGGCCAATTCCAGCAGCTGGCCGCAATATGTCCTGAACATGAACCCCGGCGACCTGCTGATCATCTTCGACATCAGACGCTACGAGCAGGAGCTCGTCAGCCTCGCCACCGCCGCCAAGAACAGCGGCGCCGAGATCATCATCTTCACCGACCAGTGGGCCTCTCCCGCCGCGAAGCTGGCACGCCATACGTTTCGCGTGCAGATCGAGGCGCCGTCGGCATGGGACAGCTCCGTCGTCACCCTTTTCATCGTCGAGGCGCTGATCGAAGCGGTTCAGAACTCGACATGGGACGAGACGAAGGAGCGCATGAAAACGCTGGAAGGCCTTTTCGAACAGACGCGGCTCTTCCGCAAACTTGGTTAGGAGGGACAATTACGACAGCGAAGATGTAACGGGTGGAAAACAAGGACGTGTCGCAATCGAAACATCCTTGCCAAACGCCCGCGATACAAAGAAAAAATAGCGTCATCCAACTGTCACACAAGCTTCACGTAACGTCAGTAACAGCATCGTCGGACACTGAAACCCGAAGGAGAACAACAGTGATCTCTAATCTTTCTCGACTGCTCTCGCTCTCTACAGCAATTGTTGTGGCTTCAACCGCAATTGCTGCCGCAGAGCCAAGCGCTGAACTCATCGCCGCCGCCAAGAAGGAAGGCACGCTGACCACGATCGCTCTCCCGCACGACTGGTGCGGCTATGGCGACGTCATTGCCGGCTTCAAGGCGAAGTATGGTCTGGAAGTGAACGAACTGAACCCGGACGCTGGTTCGGGCGACGAAATCGAAGCCATCAAGGCCAACAAGGGCAACACCGGCCCGCAGGCTCCTGACGTCATCGACGTCGGCCTCTCCTTCGGCCCGACCGCAAAGGCCGACGGCCTGATCCAGGCTTACAAGGTTTCGACCTGGGATTCGATCCCTGACAGCGCCAAGGATGCCGACGGCTTCTGGTACGGCGATTACTACGGCGTTCTCTCCTTCGTCGTGAACACCGACATCGTCAAGGAAGTGCCGAAGGACTGGGCTGACCTGAAGAAGTCGGACTACGCCAACAGCGTTGCTCTCGCCGGTGACCCGCGCGCGTCCAACCAGGCCGTTCAGGCTGTTTACGCTGCCGGCATCGCTGCTGGTGAAAAGGACGCGACCAAGGCTGGTGAAGCCGGTCTTGCCTTCTTCGGCGAACTCAACAAGGCAGGCAACCTCGTTCCTGTCATCGGCAAGTCCGCTTCGCTGGCACAGGGCTCGACCCCGATCGTCATCGCATGGGACTACAACGGCCTGTCCTGGCGCGATACGCTGAAGGGCAACCCGCCGGTTGAAGTCGTCGTTCCGGCATCGGGCGTCAACGCCGGCGTTTACGTCCAGGCGATCTCCGCTTTCGCTCCGCACCCGAACGCTGCCAAGCTCTGGATGGAATATCTCTATTCGGACGAAGGTCAGCTCGGCTACCTGAAGGGCTATTGCCACCCGATCCGCTTCAACGATCTGGCGAAGAACAAGAAGATCCCGCAGGACCTTCTCGACAAGCTGCCGCCGGCTGCCGCCTATGAAAAGGCTGTCTTCCCGACGCTCGAAGAGCAGGAAGCCGGCAAGACCGCTATCACCGGCAAGTGGGATAGCGTCGTCGGCGCCAACGTCCAGTAATACAGCATGAAACCGGCCTCCCCGTCTTATCGCGGGGAGGCTTTTGCCCCTCCGACGCCGCAAGAAGAGCTTTTTCAATGAGCACTGTTTCGACGACGCCCGTGGTGAGCACGGCCCCGCTGATCACCAAGGACCGCGTGATCGACTGGCTCGGCATTACACCCTTCATTATTTTTGCCCTGCTTTTTCTTATTATTCCCACGCTCTACCTTGTGGTCGGCGCCTTTTTGACGCCCGAGGGTAATTTCACGCTGAAGAACATCGGGGATCTCTTCACCCCGTCGATCCTCAGCGCCTACTGGATCAGTATCCGCGTCTCGGTCGCCTCGGCACTCGGCGGCGCGCTGATCGGCTTCTTCCTCGCCTGGGCCGTGGTGCTCGGCGGCCTGCCCACATCGGTGCGCTCGACGCTGTTGACCTTCTCCGGCGTCGCCTCGAATTTCGCGGGCATCCCGCTCGCCTTCTCGTTCCTGGCAACCCTTGGCCGCACCGGCCTCGTGACGGTTTTCCTGAGGGACTGGTTCGGCTTCAACCTCTACGGCACCGGCTTCAACCTGCTCTCCTTCTTCGGCCTCACCATCACCTACATGTACTTCCAGATCCCGCTGATGGTGCTGATCCTGACGCCGGCGCTCGACGGCATGAAGAAGGAATGGCGTGAAGCGGCCGAAATCCTCGGCGCCAGCAATCTGCAATATTGGACCAAGGTCGCCCTGCCGATCCTCTGGCCAAGCCTTCTCGGCACGACGCTGCTGCTCTTCGCAAACGCCTTCGGCGCCATCGCGACGGCCTATGCGCTGACCGGTTCCTCGCTCAACATCGTCCCGATCCTGCTCTACGCGCAGATCCGCGGCGACGTCCTTCACAATGCGAACCTCGGCTATGCGATTGCGCTCGGCATGATCGTCATCACCGGCGTGTCCAACATCCTCTATCTCATGCTGCGCATGCGCGCTGAACGGTGGCAGAAATGAAGGCTCAAAAACTCGGCGCCTGGATCGCCATCGCCATCGGCGCGACCTATTTCATCGTGCCTCTGCTCGGAACCATCGAGTTCTCGCTGCGCATGCGCCGCGATGCCTACAGTTTCGACGCCTACCTCTCGGTCTTCTCCGATGAGCGCTTCCGCGCCACCTTCGGCTATTCGATGATGATGGCGCTTCTGACCATCGTCTTCGGCATGCTGCTGATCGTGCCGACGGCTTATTGGGTGCGCCTGCGCATGCCGCAGATGCGCCAGGTGGTCGAGTTCATCACGCTGCTGCCGCTGGTCATCCCGGCCATCGTCATCGTCTTCGGCTATCTGAGGATGTATAATTCATCCTCCTACCTGCCGATGACCGGCTCGACGACCGGCACCAACATCCTGCTCGTCTTCTCCTACATCACACTCTCCCTGCCCTACATGTACCGCTCCGTCGATACCGCCATGCGCGCCATCGACGTCAGAACGCTGACAGAAGCCGCCCAGAGCCTCGGCGCCAGCTGGTGGACGATCATGTTCAAGTGCATCTTCCCGAACGTGATGAGCGGCATCCTCTCCGGCGCCTTCATCACGCTGGCGATCGTCATGGGCGAGTTCACCTTCGCGGCGCTTCTGAGCCGCCCGGCCTTCGGCCCCTACCTGCAGCTGGTCGGCGCCAACAGGGCCTATGAGCCCTCGGCGCTCGCCGTGATCGCATTCTCCATCACCTGGCTCAGCATGGGCCTGCTCAATCTCGTCTCGCGCATCGGCAGATCCCGCCCGGCCAAGGCTTAAGGTATTTCGACATGTCATTTCTCTCGCTGACCAACATTCAGAAATCCTTCGGCCAGGTTCAGGTCGTCAAGAACTTCAACATGAACATCGAGAAGGGAGAATTCGTCTCCTTTCTCGGCCCGTCGGGCTGCGGCAAGACCACCGTCCTGCGCATGATCGCCGGCTTCGAGAACCCGACCGGCGGCAATCTCAGCATCGCCGGCAAGGACATCGCGCCGCTGAAGCCGAACCAGCGCAATATCGGCATGGTCTTCCAGGCCTACGCGCTGTTCCCGAACATGACGGTGCATGACAACGTCGCCTTCGGCCTGAAGATCGCCGGCAAGCCGAAGGCCGAGATCGACGCCCGCGTCAAGGAGATGCTGGCGCTGATCCACCTCGGCCACCTCGCCGACCGCTACCCCTACCAGATGTCGGGCGGCCAGCAGCAGCGCGTGGCGCTCGCCCGCGCCCTTGCCGCCAAGCCGCAGGTTCTACTGCTCGACGAGCCGCTGTCGGCGCTGGACGCCAAGATCCGCGTCTCGCTGCGCGAGGAAATCCGCCAGATCCAGCAGTCGCTGGGCATCACCACCATCTTCGTCACTCACGACCAGGAAGAGGCGCTGTCGATCTCCGACCGCATCGTCGTCATGAACGGCGGCCGCGCCGACCAGATCGGTACCCCCTTCGAGATCTACAACACGCCGGCCACGCGCTTCGTCGCATCCTTCGTCGGCACGTTGAACATCATCGAAGCCAAGGTCGTAGACCCCTCGGTCAACCGCATCCAGATCGGCGACCAGGGCGTGACGCTCCGCGAAAACATCTCCACCTACAAGGCCGGCGACACCGTCTCGCTGGCGCTGCGCCCGGAAGCCGGATCGCTCGCCGAAAGCACACCGAGCGACACCAAGCTCACCGGCGAAGTCGTCTCCGCCCACTTCCTCGGCTCCGTCATCCGCACCCGCATGAACGTCGGCGGCAATGTCATCTCCTTCGACATGTTCAACAGCCCCGGCGTCAAGCCGCCGGCCACCGGCGAAACGGTGACCCTGCGCTTCATGGCGGCGGATCTGCTGATTATCCGGGATTGATTACCGGACTTTCCGATTTTAAAGGCGTCGCCCATGGCGACGCCTTTTCCGTTTGCGGCTTTGCCACAGCGGGCACGCCGACGCCGCAACATGACGCGAAAACACCAGAAAACGCTTGAAATCCCCACCCCATTGCGCGACGACGGCACAACCGAAGTCATACCGCAAGAAGCCCGCATCATGTCCCCCACCACGACGCCCGCAGCCGCCCCTCGCCGCCTCACCGCCCAGGATTTCAAGACGCTCGGCCTCTCCGCCCTTGGCGGCGCGCTGGAGTTCTATGATTTCATCATCTTCGTCTTCTTCGCCAGCGTGATCGGCCACCTGTTCTTCCCGCCGGACATGCCGGACTGGCTGGTGACGATCCAGACCTTCGGCATCTTCGCCGCCGGCTATCTGGTGCGCCCCATCGGCGGCATTGTGCTCGCGCATTTCGGCGACATGTTCGGCCGCAAGCGCGTCTTTGCCTTCTCGATCATGCTGATGGCGCTGTCGACGCTCGGCATGGCCGCCATGCCGACCTATGCCACGATCGGCATCGCGGCACCGATCCTCCTGATCCTGATGCGCGTCCTGCAGGGTGCGGCGATCGGTGGCGAGGTGCCGGGCGCCTGGACCTTCGTCGCCGAACACGTTCCCTTCCGCCGCGTCGGTTTTGCCTGCGGCTTCCTCTGCTCGGGCCTGACACTCGGCATCCTGCTCGGCTCCTTCATCGCCACCATCATCAACTCGGCCTTCACGCCTGAAGATGTCGCCGCCTATGCCTGGCGCATCCCCTTCTTCCTCGGCGGCATCTTCGGTCTCGTCGCCGTCTATCTCCGTCGCTGGCTGCAGGAGACGCCGATCTTCTCCGAAATGAAGCAGAGCCGCTCGCTGATGCGCGAGCTGCCGCTGAAGGCCGTGCTGCGCGATTATCCGCGCGGCGTCATCATCTCGATGCTGCTCACCTGGATCCTCTCGGCCGGCATCGTCGTCACCACGCTGATGACCGCGACCTTCCTGCAGAAGCTCTACGGCTACACCGCGCAGCAATCGCTGGCCGCGACCAGCTTCGGCACGCTGTTCCTGATCTTCGGCACGGCGGCCGCGGGCGCCATTGTCGATCGCGTTGGTTCCGGCCGCTTCTTCATCGTCGCCAGCATCTTCTTCGGCGCCGCCACCTTCGCCTTCTACACCTACGCAGCGACGTCGCTCACCGTGCTCTTCGTGCTCTATGCGATCATGGGCCTCTCCGTCGGCCTCGTCGGCGCCGTGCCCTATGTGATGGTCCGCGCCTTCCCGGCCCGCGTCCGCTTCACCGGCCTCTCCTTCTCCTACAACGTCTCCTACGCCATCTTCGGCGGCCTGACACCGCTGGCGGTCGCCTCCTTGCTGCCGCTGAACCCGATGGCGCATGCCTATTACCTGCTGTTCATCGCGGCCCTTGCCTTCGCGCTCGGCGTCTACCTGCTCGTCAAAGGCGACACGGTGGAGGCCGATGTCGGCATCGAGGAACTCAACCAGCGGCTTGCCGCCGGCGCCTGACAACAGCACAATAAGCCAATAGCGGGCCGGCAGGCATTTTAGCCGGCCCGATCAATGAGAGATATTTCAATGATTACCTGCCATCTGCGTTATGTCATCGATCCCTACAAGCTCGCCGAATTCGAGGAATACGCCAGGCTTTGGATCCCCATCGTCAACCGCATGGGCGGCAACCATCACGGCTATTTCCTGCCGTCAGAAGGTGCCAACAACATCGCGGTCGCCTTGTTCTCCTTCCCGAGCCTCGCCGCATACGAAGACTACCGCACCCGCATGGCCGCCGATCCCGAGTGCCAGGCGGCATTCGATCTGGACAAGCGCAACCGCAGCATCATCAGCTATGAGCGCAGCTTCATGCGCCCGGTTCTCGGCTGACCGAGATGTCACCACATCCGCGAGGGCCGACACGTTCGGCCTTCCATTGGCACCCATGACGAGGAACTGAAGAACGATGCCGGCACCTCAGATCAAGATCCTCGACGCGCTCTCCATACCGGGAAACCCGGCCAAGCCGAACGACGACCGCTTCGGATATAACGAGGCCTGCGCCTTCGTGATCGATGGCGCGACCGGCCTTGGCGACCGCCAATACATGGACGCATCCGGCAGCGACGCCGCCTGGGTCGCGGCACGCTTCGCGGATGGATTCAGGCAGCAGATCACGCGTGAGACCCCTGTCTCCGATATCGCCCGCGCCGTATCACAGGATGCCAAGGCCACATTCCTCGGCAGCAACCCCGATGTGCCGCGCTACGCCTGGCCGCTCTCCGCCTTCTCGATGATCCACGCCACCGACGACCGCCTGACCTTCTACGGCCTCGGCGATTCCTGCGTCTTCCTCTTGCAGGAAGATGGATCGGTGAGCTTCCACATGGCCCTTCCCGACGCCTATGTCCGGGAGCAGGCCCATGCGCAAAGCCATATCGCCCGCACCGGCGGCATCACCAAGGATGGCGGCGCGCTCGGCAATGCGGAAACGCTGGCGGCTCTGCGCCGCCACCGTGAAAGCCAGAACACCGCAGGCGGGATCTGGACCTTGGGTCTCGTGCCTGAATCGGCCGATCATCTCGTGTCGGAAGAATTGAAGATCAAGGGCCGCGCCCACGCCATCATCTGCAGCGACGGCTTCGCCGATCTGGTCGTCCTCTACGAAGCCTATGACGCCGCAAGCCTGGTGCGCGCGTCGCTCGACAAGGGCCTCGCCCCGATGATCGAGGAACTCCGCCGCTTCGAGCGCGAGACCGATCCTGAGGGACTGCGCTATCCCCGCTTCAAGCAGAGCGACGACACGACCGCGATCCTCGTCGAACTCACGGCCTGAAGTCAGGCTGACGTGACAGCAATTTTCGATTCAGGATCAGGCCCTTGGCCGATGATCCCGAATCATTTTCTCCGGCAATTGAATCAGTGCCTGAAGACGCGCCCGATCAGGCCGCGTCTTCCACGTCTTCGCGCGGCTTCGACGGCACGTAGTTGAGCACCGGCCCGAGCCAGCGCTCGACCTCGGCGATCTCCATGCCCTTGCGGCCGGCATAATCCTCGACCTGATCCCGCTCCACCTTGGCAACGCCGAAGTAGTAGGCGTCGGGATGGCCGATATAGATGCCCGAGACGGACGAGCCCGGCCACATGGCGTAGCTCTCGGTGAGCTTCACGCCGGCGGCGTTTTCGGCATCGAGAAGAGCAAACAGCGTCTTCTTCTCGGTGTGATCGGGCTGCGCCGGATAGCCGGGCGCCGGGCGGATACCGGCATATTCCTCGGTGATCAACTGCTCCTTGCTGAACGCCTCGCCCTTGGCATAGCCCCAATATTCGCGGCGCACCTCTTCGTGCATGCGCTCGGCGAAGGCTTCCGCGAAGCGGTCGGCCAACGCCTTGACGAGGATCGACGAATAGTCGTCGTTGGCGCGTTCGAAGCGCTCGGCGATGGCCACTTCCTCGATACCGGCAGTGACGACGAAGCCGCCGACGTAGTCCTGCACACCGCTGTCGACAGGCGCCACGAAGTCCGACAGCGCCACGTTCGGCCGCCCGTCGCGCTTCGAAAGCTGCTGGCGCAGCGTGTAGAAGGTCGCGAGGTCTTGCCTGCGGCTGTCATCCGTAAACAGGCGGATATCGTCGCCGACGGTGCCGGCCGGCCAGAAGCCGATGACGGCGCGCGGACGGAACCACTTCTCGTCGATGATCTTCTTCAGCATCCCCTGCGCATCCGCCCAGAGCGCGCGTGCCGCCTCGCCCTGCTTCTCATCCTCGAGAATGGCAGGATAGCGGCCCTTCAGCTCCCAGGTCTGGAAGAACGGCGTCCAGTCGATGTATTCGGCGAGCGTCGCCAGATCGTAGTCCTCGAACACCTTGGTTCCGAGGAAGCTTGGCTTGGCGGGCGCGTAAGCGGCCCAATCGACCTTCTGCGCGTTCTCACGGGCACGCGCCAGCGGCAGGCGCACCTTCTCGGCCTCGCTGCGGGCATGGGCCGCGGCAACCTTGGCGTATTCGGCGCGGATATCGGTGATGTAGCCATCGCGGTTCTCGGGCGAGAGCAGCGACGAGACCACGCCCACCGCGCGGCTGGCGTCGGTGACGTAGACGGTCTGGCCCTTGCTGTAGCCGGGATGGATCTTCACCGCCGTATGCACACGGCTGGTCGTGGCGCCGCCGATCAGCAGCGGCAGGTCCAGACCCTGGCGCTCCATTTCGGCCGCCACATGCACCATCTCGTCGAGCGACGGCGTGATCAGGCCCGAGAGGCCGATGACGTCGACCTTCTCGGCCACCGCCGTCTCCAGGATCTTCGTCGCCGGCACCATGACGCCGAGGTCGATGATCTCGTAATTATTGCAGGCAAGCACGACGCCGACGATGTTCTTGCCGATATCGTGGACATCGCCCTTCACTGTCGCCATCAGAATCTTGCCGGCCGACTTGCGGTCGTCGCCGCCGTTCAGGCGCTTCTCTTCTTCCATGTAGGGAAGGAGAACGGCCACGGCCTGCTTCATCACGCGCGCCGACTTGACGACCTGCGGCAGGAACATCTTGCCCGAGCCGAACAGATCGCCAACCACGTTCATCCCGGCCATCAACGGACCTTCGATGACATGCAGCGGACGGGCCGCTGCAAGGCGCGCCTCTTCGGTATCGGCGTCGATATATTCGGTAATGCCGTTGACCAAAGCGTGTTCAAGACGCTTCTCGACCGACCATTCGCGCCATGAGAGATCCTGCACGCGGCCTTCGCGCGCAGCCCCGCCACGGAACTTCTCGGCCACTTCGAGCAGCCGCTCGGTGGCGTCGGCGCGGCGGTTCAGCACCACGTCCTCGCAGGCCTCGCGCAGCTCGGCGTCGATCTGGTCATAGACCGCGAGCTGGCCGGCATTGACGATACCCATGTCCATGCCCGCCTGGATGGCGTGGTAGAGGAACACGGCGTGCATCGCCTCGCGCACCGGCTCGTTGCCGCGGAACGAGAAGGAGAGGTTCGAAACGCCGCCCGAAATATGCACCAGCGGCATCGTCTTGCGGATCGTGCGCGTCGCCTCGATGAAGTCGACGCCGTAATTGTTGTGCTCCTCGATGCCGGTCGCGACAGCAAAGACGTTCGGATCGAAGATGATGTCCTCGGGCGGGAAGCCGGCCTTTTCGGTCAAGAGCTTGTAGGCGCGCGTGCAGATCTCGACCTTGCGGTCATAGGTATCCGCCTGCCCCGTCTCGTCGAAGGCCATGACGACGACAGCCGCGCCATAGGCATGCAGCAGCCTCGCCTGCGCGAGAAAATTCTCCTCGCCTTCCTTCAGCGAGATCGAGTTGACGATCGGCTTGCCCTGAACGCGCTTCAGGCCGGATTCGATGATCGAGAACTTGGAGCTGTCGATCATGACGGGCACGCGAGCGATATCCGGCTCGGCGGCGATCAGGTTCAGGAACTCGACCATCGCCTTTTCGGAATCGATCAGGCCTTCGTCCATGTTGATATCGATGATCTGCGCGCCGTTCTCGACCTGGTCGCGCGCGACATCGAGCGCTGCCGTGTAATCGGCGTTGGTGATCAGCTTGCGGAAGCGTGCCGAACCCGTGACGTTGGTGCGCTCGCCGACGTTGACGAACGGGATGTCCTTGGTGAGCTCGAAGGGCTCGAGGCCCGACAGCGACATGAACGGGCGGTGCTCGGGGATCGGGCGCGGCTTGTACTTGGCGACAACCTCGGCGATCGCCTTGATATGTTCAGGCGTCGAGCCGCAGCAGCCGCCGACGATGTTGACGAGGCCTTCGCGGGCGAACTCGTCGATCTGCGCCGCCATCAGCTCGGGCGTCTCGTCATACTGGCCGAACTCGTTGGGCAGGCCGGCATTCGGATAGGCGCAGATGAAGGTATCGGCAACGCCCGACAATTCCTGCAGGTGCGGACGCATGGCGTTGGCGCCGAGCGCGCAGTTCAGGCCGATCGTGAACGGATTGGCATGGCGCACCGAGTTCCAGAAGGCCGACGGCGTCTGGCCCGACAGCGTGCGGCCGGACAGGTCGGTGATCGTACCGGAGATCATGACCGGCAGGCGGATGCCCTTGGCCTCGAAGCGCTCCTCGCAGGCAAAGATCGCCGCCTTGGCGTTCAGCGTGTCGAAGATCGTCTCGATCAGGATGATGTCGGCGCCGCCGTCGATGAGGCCGTCGATCTGTTCGGCATAGGCGATGCGCAGGTCGTCGAAGGTGACGGCGCGGAAGCCCGGATTGTTGACGTCAGGCGAGATCGAGGCTGTGCGGTTGGTCGGGCCGATGGCACCGGCCACGAAACGGCGGCGGCCATCCTCGCGCTCGGCGCGGATGCAGGCGCGGCGCACGACTTCGGCACCTTCCTTGTTCAGCGCATACACCTCGCCTTCCATTGCATAGTCGGCCTGCGCGATGCGGGTGGAGGAGAAGGTGTTGGTCTCGAGAATATCAGCGCCCGCTTTGGCGTATTTGTAATGGATTTCCTCGATCGCATCCGGCTGCGAGAGGATGAGAAGGTCGTTGTTGCCCTTCTGGTGGCAGGCGCAGCCGATGAAGCGATCGCCGCGGAAGTGGTCCTCGTCGAAACCCAGCCCCTGGATCTGCGTGCCCATGGCGCCGTCAAGGACGAGAATGCGTTCGCTTGCGGCTTTCCTGAGCGCTGCAAACACTTCACTGCCGTCGCGCTTTTCCCCTTCGGGGCCAAACAGATTGTTGAACACGGGCGGACTCCTTGACGTCATTATAAAGACAAGCCGCCCAAATCACATAAAGATATCTTTATGTCAATATATCAGCGACAATTTCGCCATTGCCGGCGCACGGCGGATGACAGACTCGAACGCCCCCTATATAGGCAATTTCAAAGCATTGTGTATGAAATCGGAGGAGTATCATGGCACCTGCAATCGGCGACGCCGCGCTCGGCAACTGGACCACACGCACCTACCACCGCGACTGGCTCGTCGCCCAGGCCAATGGCCTGTTCGATTTCTTCCAGCATGATTCCATCAATCCCAAGGGTGGCTTCTACGATCTCGACGACACCGGCAAGCCGCTCGACGCCGAGGGCCAGGTGCGCGGCATCCATATCGCTGCCCGCGCCGTCCATTGCTTCTCGATCGGCACCCTGCTCGGCCGCCCTGGCGCATCCGATGTCGTCGATCATGGCATGCAGTATATTTGGAACCACCACCGGGACCAGAAGAACGGCGGCTATTTCTGGTCGCTGAACAATGACGGCCCCGTCGACACCAACAAGCAGGGCTACGGCCACGCCTTCGTGCTGCTCGCCGCCTCCTCCGCCAAGACCATCGGCCACCCGCTCGCCGACGGCATGCTTGCCGATATCACCGAAGTCCTGAACACCCGCTTCTGGGAAGACAAGCACGGCGCCATCGCCGAGGAATTCACCGCCGACTGGCAGCCGCTCGACGGCGGCACCTATCGCGGCCAGAATTCCAACATGCACCTGACCGAAGCCCTGATGGCCGCCTTCGAAGCAACTGGCAACCGTGACTACCTCACCAAGGCCGAAAGCATCGCCGACCTCGTCATCCGCCGCGCCGCCGGCTCCGTCGACTGGCGCGTCGCCGAGCACTTCGACACGAACTGGACGCTCGACAAGAACTACTATCATCCGAACGAGATGTTCCGCCCCGCGGGCACCACGCCCGGCCACTCGCTGGAATGGGCGCGCCTGCTGCTGCAGCTTTGGGCGCTCGGCGGCAAGAAGCTGGAATGGCTGCCGGATGCCGCCAAGGGCCTGTTCTCGCAGGCAATGGCGCTCGGCTGGGACGACGAAAACGGCAGCTTCTTCTACACACTCGACTGGGAGGACCGCCCGGACAAGCGCCAGAAGATGTGGTGGCCCGCCTGCGAAGGTGCGGCCGCTGCTCACTACCTCAACGAACACCTGCCGAGCGACTATCACGAGGAGAGCTACCGCAAGATCTGGAACGTCATCGAGCGCCGCTTCATCGACCACAAAAACGGCGGCTGGCACGAGGAACTGACGGAAGACATGATCCCCGCCCATACCATCTTCCCCGGCAAGGGCGACATCTACCACGCCCTGCAAGCCTGCCTCATCCCCCTCTTCCCGGCCACCGGCAGCCTGACCAAGGTCATCCCCGAAGCCGGCGGCAAGATCTGACAATGAACAAGGCGGCGCCGCATCCACGGCGCCGCCTTCGTTCATGACGACGGAATACGGGGTTCCTCGACCAGATAGAACTCCGGAACCGGCGTGACGTCGGAAACGAAGAAGCCGAAGCTCGAATGCTCGCCGGGATCGAGATGCCCCTCATCGAAATTCAGCCGATCGAAGCTCTCGAAGCGGCTTTCGAAATGCATGAATCGGCTTGACGAGATCAGCGACGGATTGGGATCGGCCTGCCCGAAGGACAGCCCGTCATAGAAATCGCTGGGCTTGCCGCGAATTTCCTGGAGCTCGAAGCCGAAGCCGATCCACGCCAATCCGCTCGTATTGACCGCCACCACGCGCAGGTGAAACGAGCCGGGCACCGTTGTCTTCAGCTCGGCGGGTTTGGCAAAGCGGATCACCAGCGTCACCGGCGCAAGGCTATCGAACGCCTCGCGGATCTCGATCGGATCCTCGCGCGTGCCAGCACCTGATATGGAGAGGATGCGAAAGCCGCCGAGTTCGTCGGAAAACGAGTAGCTCCCCGCATACCACCGCCCGTCATCGGCCGGCCCGGCGCTGATCAGCGCCAGGGAGAGCAACGCCGCAAGAATGCGCAAACGACGCGTCATCGATCCTGTTCCCTGATCGAGATGTGCCAGCATACATGGAATTCCAACGGCATGCGATGCGCAATGCCCGCGAGCCGATTTCCACGCGCGCGAACCTCTCATCGGTGATACGCTGACGCCCGGGCTTCCCAACGAAACATGTGAATGCAACGCAGGAGCGGAACATGACGACAGTGTTCGTACGGCATGAGGTTTCGGACTATGCGGCCTGGCGCAAGGTGTATGACGGCTTCCGTTCGGTGCAGGCGGCAAACGGCGTGATATCAGAGGCGGTCTACCAATCCGCCGACAACCCCAACGACATCACCGTCACCCACGAATTCGCGACATCAGAGGCCGCGAAGGCCTTCATGCAGCTCGAGGAACTGCGATCAGCGATGCGCACCGGCGGCATCCTCGGCGCCCCGACCGTCTGGGTCGTGGAGAAGGCGTAAAACCGTTCCGGCCCGATCGGCATGACGGGCCGGCGCTCCTCCGCACGGCGCCTTACGCCAGGCGCAGCGCGTCCAGATCCTTGGCCAGCATCAGTGCCAGCGCCTCGACGACGAGATTGTGGTCGTCGCGCTGCGGCAGGCCGGAGACGGTCACCGAGCCGATGCAGCCCGTGCCCTTGACGTTGATCGGGAAGCTGCCGCCGTGTGGCGCGTAGTCGGCGTCCGAAAGACCATTGTCCGCAACCGTCTTGCCCTTGGCCTTGAGGTCGAGGCCGATGGCATAGCTGCTGCGGAAATAGCGCAGCACCAGATTGCGCTTGCGGCGCACCCACTGCACGTTATCAGGCGTCACGCCGGGAAGTGCCACGTAGAAGACCGGCATCGAATGCAGGTTGATATCGATCGCGATACCAAGGCCACGCTCCGAACCCAGCTCCTGCAGCAGCTTGCCCAGCTGCCATGCGGTCGACAGATCAAAACTGTCGAAGCTCAGCACCTTCTCCTGTTCGGCAATGCGCGCAAGGTCGTCATCGGGCATGGTCATGTCTGCTTCCTCTCCTGAAATGCTTTTTGCTGAGCATCGTCAGGAGAGCGGAAAAGTAAAGCGGAATCGTGGTGATACGCCATGTGAGGCGACGGTCTCGCGACCGGCCTCAGCCCGCTGCCTGCATCGGTGCGAAACGGCTCATCTCGCCGAGAAACGGCTTGGCAAGCGGCGCCGCGTAGGAGCCGCGCTTGCTCGTCGACAAGCCGAGCGACACCAGCGCCTCGGCCTGCTTGACCGCTGCCGCCACGCCATCGACCACGGGCACGCCGTAAATCTCCTGCAGCTCCCGCGCGAGATCGGTCATACCCGCGCAGCCGAGCACGATCGCCTCCGCGCCATCCTCATCAAGCGCACGCTCGATCTCGGCGCGCAGCTTGCCGATCGCACCCGACGCCTCGTCTTCGAGTTCCAGCACCGGGATATCGGATGCCCTCACCTTGGCCCGGTCACCCATGCCATAGCGGCGCACGAGGTTGTCGATCAGCACCCGTGAGCGCTCCAGCGTCGTCACCACGGTGAAGCGCTGCGCCAGGAAGCCGGCGGTGGCGACGGCGGCTTCGCAAAGCCCGAGCACCGGCACGTCGGCAAGACTGCGCGCCGCCTCCAGCCCCGTATCGTCGAAGCAGGCGATGACGGCCGCGTCATAAGTCCCTGCCCGCTCCTTCAGCTCCGTCAGCAGGCCGGGAATGGCGAGCGCCCCGTCATAGTGCCCCTCGATCGACACCGGCCCCATTCTTGACGTGGCGGCGATGATCTCGGTGCCGCTGGCGGCAACGAGCCGTGCGGCGGTGGCCGCCTTCTCGGTCATGCTTGATGTCGTGTTCGGGTTGACGATCAGAATGCGCATGAGATCAGCTTGTCTTTGCCTGGCGCCCGCGCAGCATCATCATGATACCGAGCGCGACGAGAATGATGGTGAAGGAAAACAGCGTCGTCACCGTACCCAGCGCATAGAGCACCGGCGTCGTCACGTTGGTCGTCATCCCGTAGATCTCCAGCGGCAGCGTGTTGTAGCTGCCAGAAGTCATCAGCGTGCGGGCGAATTCGTCATAGGAGAGCGTGAAGCCGAACAGGCCGACGCCGATCAGGCTGGGCGCGATCATCGGCAGCACGACATGCACGAAGGTCTGCCACGACGTCGCCCCGAGATCGCGCGCAGCCTCTTCGTAAGCAGGCGAGAAGCGGTTGAACACGGCGAACATGATCAGCACGCCGAAGGGCAGCGTCCATGTCAGATGCGCGCCGAAGGCCGACGAATACCAGGCCGGCTTCAGCCCGCCCTGCTGGAACACCACGCCGATGCCGAGCGAAATGATGATCGACGGCACCACGAGGCTGGCGACCGTGGCGTAGAACAGCAAGGTCGCGCCACGGAAGCGGCGGCGGAAGGCAAGGCCGGCCAGCAGCGACACCAGGACGGTGACGACCATCACCATCAGGCCGAGCGAGAAGGAGCGACGGAAAGAGGCCCCGAAGTCGCCCACCGCCTGCTTTTCGAACAGGTTGAAGAACCAGTGAACGGAGACGCCGTTGAGCGGGAATGTCAGGCCGCCATCCGGCCCCTGGAAGGAGAGGATCAGGATCGCCGACAACGGGCCGTAGAGGAACAGCACGAACAGGAGGAAGAAGGCGGCGAGCACGTAGAATTCGAGCGTGCGTTTTTCGTGGCTCATCTCAAAGCTCCTTTCGGATATCGACGACGCGCAGGATGGCGGCGACCATCATCAAGACGACGATCAGAAGCACCACGGCATTGGCGGCGGCGGCCGGATATTGCAGCAGCGACATCTGGTTCTTCATCATCAGCGCCACCGAGGCGCTCTGTCCGCCGGACATGACCTGCACCGTCGAGAAATCGGCCATCACGAGCGTGACGACGAAGATCGAGCCGATGGCGATGCCGGGCTTGGCGAGCGGAATGACGACGTTCCAGAGGATCTGCCAGCCGCTGGCGCCGGCATCGCGCGCCGCCTCGAACAGCGAGCGATCGATGCGCATCAGCGTGTTGAAGATCGGCGTCACCATGAACAGCGTGTAGAGATGCACCATGGCAAGCACCACGGCGAAATCGGAATAGAGCAGCCACTCGATCGGCTGCGGGATGATCCCCATCTCGATCAACGCCGAGTTGACCAGACCATTGCGGCCGAGCACCGGGATCCACGAGATCATGCGGATGATGTTGGAGGTCATGAACGGCACGGTGCAGACCAGAAACAGGATCATCTGCGTCGACGTGCGGCGGATGTGGAAGGCGAGGAAATAGGCGACCCAGAAACCGATGAAGACGGTGAGCGCCCAGACGATGACGGTGAATTTCAGCGTGTTCAAATAGGTCTTCCACGTGACCCACGAGCCGAGCGTCTCGGTGTAGTTCATCGTCAGAAAATCGGGATAGAGACCGGCGAAGTCGTAGTCCCAGAAACTGACCACCGCGATCATCAAAATCGGCAGGATGAAGAAGAAGCCGAGGATCAGGATCAGCGGCGTCGCCTGGAGATAGGAGGCCGCCCACGGCGCCAGCCGAAAGCCCGCGCTGCGCACCCGCTCAGTCGTCTCGTTTGTCTCTGCTGAAGCGATCGTCGCCATCGCTGATCCCTTTTCCAGTTGGCATTGCGTTGCGTGGCGCCCCCCCTCTGCCCTGCCGGGCATCTCCCCCACAGGTGGGGAGATTGGCTGGGCGCAGCCGCTCGCTCCACGCTCGTTGCTTGGGTGGGGAGCAGACCACGAGTCGATCTCCCCCCTTGTGGGGGAGATGTCCGGCAGGACAGAGGGGGGGGTAACCCACGGCGGAACCTCCCCTCCCGCGATTGGAAGGGGAGATCCCAGATCGCCTTAAGCCGCGATGAACTCGTTCCAGCGGCGAACCATGTAGCGGTCCTCGTCCATGACGGAGTTCCAGCACGCGACATGGCCCATGCGCTCTTCGAAAGAGCCGCCGTCGCGAACAGCGCCGGCCTTCTCCATGACCTTGCCCTCTGGCGACAGGATATCGCCCTTGGCGGCCTTGCCTTCGATCCAGTAGCCCCACTCGTCCTCGGTCATGAAGCCCTTGGCGGTGTCCATGCAGGCCGAGTAGTAGCCCTGGCGGTTGAGGTAGCCGCCGACCCAGCCTGACGTGTACCAGTTGATGTATTCATAGGCCGCATCGAGCTCGGCACCCTTGAGGTGCGAGGCGAGGCCGAGACCGCCGCCCCAAGAACGGTAGCCTTCCTTGAGCGGCTGATACTTGCAGGCGATGCCCTTGGAGCGGACGGCGGCGACAGCCGGCGACCACATGGACTGGATGACGACTTCGCCCGATGCCATCAGGTTGACCGACTCGTCGAACGACTTCCAGAAGGCGCGGAACTGGCCGTCCTGCTTGGCCTTGATCAGGAACTCGATCGTCTTGTCGATCTCTTCCTTGGTCATGTTGCCCTTGTCGGCGTACTTGATGTTGCCAAGCGCTTCCATGATCATCGCGGCATCCATGATGCCGATCGACGGGATGTTGAGGATCGAGGTCTTGCCCTTGAACTTCGGGTCCATGATATCGGCCCAGCTGCCGATCTCGCGGCCGACGAGATCAGGACGAATGCCGAGCGTATCGGCATTGTAGATCGTCGGCATCATGGTGAAGAGCTCGGTCTCGCCCTTGGCGAAGGTCTTGGCGTCCGCGCTCTCGACATAGCCGACCGTGTGCGGCGCGGTACCCTGCGCAATCACGCTATCCGGCTTCAGCTTGCCGTTCTTGAAGAGCGGAACGACCTTGTCGTAATACTTCAGCTTCTTCACATCCATCGGCTGGATGACGCCGGTCGGGTAGACCTTCTTCAGGATCCAGTATTCGATATCGGCGATATCGTAGCTATCGGGCTGCGTGACGGCGCGCTGGGCGGCGGCGTCGGAATCGGTCGCCGTCATCTCGAGCGTGATGCCGAGGTCCTTCTTGCACTGCTCGGCAATGGCGTTGATGTTGGAAACGCCGGTGCCGAACTGGCGAAGCGTGATGTTCGACTGCGCCCAGATGGTCGGGAAACCGGTGATGAGCCCGGAGCCTGCGGCCGCACCAAGGGCGGCGGCGCCCGTCTTCAGCAGGCCGCGGCGCGACAAGCCCTTGTCGAGCAGACCCTTCTTGGTGGTTTTCGTTGTATCAGTCATGTCAGTTCCCTCTGGTTTTTGTGGTAATTGAAATTCATGCCGAAACGCGGCCCAGGAGAACGGCGTCCTCCAGAGCCCAACTCAGGGACACCGCATCGCCGACCGATGCGGGGTTGGCGAAATAATCGCCGTCGGACGCAATGACGGTGAAGTCATCGCTGCCCGCGCCGACCACGGTGATCTTCACCGAGGCGCCGCGATATTCGATGTTGGAGATGATGCCGTTGAAGCCGAGCGTCTTGTCGGTGGCGCTGGCGAGACGTACCCGGTCCGTGCGGATGCCGATATCGATGACCTCGCCGACTTCCCTGCCCGCGCCGCGCACCGTGAAGCTCTGCCCTTCCGGAACCTCAAGCGTGATCAGACCGTCCTTGGCGGATGTCACGCGGCCCGTCAGCACGTTGTGATCGCCCATGAAGCGCGCCACGAAGGCGGTGGCCGGCTCTTCGAACACCTTGCGCGGCGTCGCCGCCTGCTCGATCTTGCCGTCGTTCATGATGACGATGATATCGGCGAGCGCCATCGCCTCTTCCTGGCTGTGCGTCACATGCACGAAGGTGATGCCCAGCGTCTTCTGCAGCTTCTTGAGCTCGGCGCGCATGCGGATCTTGAGGAACGGATCGAGCGCCGACAGCGGCTCGTCGAGGAGCAGCGCCTCGGGATCGGTGATCAGCGCGCGAGCAAGCGCCACGCGCTGCTGCTGGCCGCCGGAAAGCTGCGCCGGACGCCTGGTCGCATAGGCCTCCATCTGCATCAGCTTCAGCATCTCCAGCGCCTTGACCCGCCGCTCCTCCTTCTCGACCCCCTTCATCTTCAGGCTGAAGGCGACGTTGTCGATCAGGTCGAGATGCGGGAAGAGCGCATAGGACTGGAACATCATCGCCGTGCCGCGCTTGGCCGGCGGAAAATCGGTGACGACGGTGTTTCCGAGGCGGATATCACCCGACGAAATGCTCTCGTGCCCGGCAATCATCCGAAGCGTCGAGGTCTTGCCGCAGCCCGATGGCCCCAGGAAGCAGCAATAGGAACCAGCCGGTATCTTCAGGCTGATGGCGTGCACGGCGGTGGTGGCGCCATACACCTTCGAAACGGATGCTATATCGATCTCTGCCGCTTTCGACATCGTGTCTTCCCCTGTTCGAGGAATACGATGCATTCGCCGTGCCAGTTTTTGCCGCACCGCATCAAGTCATTACGAATATTGAATTTTCTTGGAAATCCCCAAATGACTAAAATTCAACCCTCGGATATGCCTGCACATGAAATAGGCTTTCGTCTGCAATTTGCGCAAATAATCGTATACAATTTGATCGCCCGATTGCTCGCAAATTCCGTTTAACTTTTCGGCTGAATATGGCTATCATCGGCCGATCACAGGACATCCCGCCTCATGAACTCCGCAGCCAATGCGCTTCTGACGACCGAAGAGCCTACAGAGACCGGCGCGCAGCAGATTCGCGACGCCATTCGCGACGCGATCGTCGAGCGCCGCCTGTCGCCGGGAACCAAGCTGTCGGAAAGCGATGTCGGCAACCTCTTTAACGTCAGCCGCACGCTGGCGCGCGCCGCACTTCAGGCGCTCTCCTATGAGGGGCTTGTCAGCGTCGAGAAAAACCGCGGCGCCTTCGTGGCCTACCCCTCGCCCGATGAGGCCCGCCAGATCTTCGCCGCCCGCCGGCTGATCGAGCCCGGCATCCTGCGCGAGGCGGCGGCAAGGATCACGACATCAGAGATCCAGCACCTGCGGCAACTGCTGCTGGAAGAAAGCCGCCTGATAAGCGAGCGTGGCCAGACGGCCCGGCGCGCAGAAATCAAGGCATCCGGCGATTTTCACCTGACGCTCGCCGCCATCTCCGGCAATACAATCATGCAGCGTTTCATGGAAGAACTCGTGGCCCGCTCCTCGCTTGTCATCGCGCTCTACGGCCAGTCGACCATATCGAGCTGCGGCCACAACGAGCATGGTGATATCGTCTCGGCGATCGAAGCCAAGGATCTCGACCGCGCCTGTCATCTCATGCTGCATCACATCGCGCATATCGAGGCGGATCTCGATCTGCGGGAGCGCAAGGGACAGGGACTGAAGGAAGCGTTCGACCTCTAGGTCGCGTGTGGCGCATCAATGCAGCGCCAATAGCCCCAATTCTTCAGAGCTTGCAGGCGAGACGCGGCCGCCGAAGCGACCGCGGCATCGAAAAATCAACCGCGCGAGCGGCTTTGATCAGGAACGGCGGCAACGGCCACGATATCGGGCGTTCCCGTCACGTGCAGGCGCTTGCGCACCAGCACGCCCATGACGCGGGCGGCGGTCGAAAACGTCATCTGGTCCAGCGGGCCTTCGCCCTCCCAGGGTTTCGTCAGTCGCTCGGTAACGGCGCCGACGATGTTCATCGGCACGATGTCGTCGCATTGGCGCATGGCCTCGAAGACGCTGCTGATCGGAACCACCCGGCCTTCGAATGTAACGATCGGTTCGGTCAGTTCCGCATCCCACTCTTCAAACGCATAAAGAGCGTCGCGAAAGAGCTCTTGAAGGGTGAACGGGGCGTGCCCATTGTGAAGTGGCGGCAAGGCATTCGACATGTCTGTCTCCTCTTTGCAGGGATAAAGCCAATTCCTCCTCATCGGTCCGCACTAACGCCGAAAGCAGAACTCAAGTTCCCGGCCGGACCGAATAACACGATCGATGTTATAGTGTAATATACGCGTGATAAAGCGCTTTTCTGCCGCAGCCTGGCCACAGCTGTGTCCACAAAAAGATAAGCCGTTGATATCCAAGCGAATATCAACGGCAATCTTTTGGTAACTTAGATTAACAAAGGGGCCGATCGCGCTACTGGGCGATCGCGAATGTAACGTTCACCTGGATATTGTAGCTGCTCTCGCCGCCCTGGATCGGCACGGCTGAATCGGCCTCCGACTTCATCATCGCCGCCCGCATGACCGGCATTGGCTGCGGCCGCGGACCGTTTTCGTTGATCTCGATGACATTGCCGAGCTTGACGCCGGCGGCGGACGCAAGCGTCTTTGCCCGCGCAATGGCATCCGCCACCGCATTCTTGCGCGCCTCTTCGACCGCGCTGTCGGGCTTGTCATTGGTGAACTGGATATCGCCGCCCTGATTGACGCCCAAGGTCACCGACTGATCGATGATCCCACCGAGCTTCGAGAGATCGCGCACCCGCACCGTCAGCGCGTTGGAAACCTGGTAGCCGATGAGCTCCGGCGGCAGCTGCTGCCCGTCGGTCCCCTGTGGATAGCGATATTGCGGCTGCACGGAAAAGCCCGACGTCTGCAGATCACGCTCGGCGATGCCGGCTTTCTTCAGCGCCGCGAGCACATCGCTCATCGCCTTGTTGTTGTTGTCGAGCGCCTCGCGCGCGGTCTTCTCCTGCTTGACGACGGAGAAGGTCAAAACCGCCATATCGGGCGCCATCGTCGCCCGCCCCTCGCCGATCACGGTAATGACCGCCTGGCGCGGCGCATCGGCCGCGAATGCGGGCAGGCCTGCGGCAGCAAGCACCGGCAGGCTGAGAAAGAGACCGGCGGCAAAGCTCTTGGTGTTCAGCAATGGCATTGTTTCACTCCCCGATTGTGACTTACCGATCCCTCTTGCCGTTTGATTGTGAAGCTATTGCGGCAATGACTTGTGACCGCTCTGAAATTGCGTTAGACGCAACAAGCACCGGCGAACCATTGCGCCGCTGCCAGGCGCCGTAAAGGCCGCCAGGGCCTGTAGCTCAATGGTTAGAGCCGGCGGCTCATAACCGCTTGGTTGGGGGTTCGAGTCCCTCCGGGCCCACCATTTCTTCTGTTGTCCGACCCTAGAGATTGGCAACACGGCGCTTCACACCATGCATATAGTTCGCGACATCGATCTGCTCGGAAGATAGCGGACATAGCTGAGCTATGATGATGAAAAGAAACGGTGAATTCCGTTCCCTCCGGTTGACAGGCCACGCGTTCTTGGCAATGTGGCTCGCGTTAAGGTTGGGGAATCTCTAATGTTGAAAACAACGGTCGCAGCAGCGACCTTCGCGGTGCTGCTCACCTCCTGTGTGCAGTCCAGCACCATGCGAGTGTCTAAGAACCAAATGATCATCCAGACCAGCGCCGAGCCGATGTGCGGTAGCGTTGGCGCCGCCAAGGCGGCACAAAAGCAGGCCGCGGTCGAGACTATCAAGTCGGGTTATGATCGCTACATCATAACGTCTGCGGCAGCCGCCAACAATGTGACCGCAACCCAGATGCCAGGGCACTACAACACCTATGGCACCGTGAACTCCTATGGCGGATACGGCACGGTCAATGCAACAACAACCTATACGCCCGGACCGATCATCTACGGCGGCTCACACGACCAATCGATTGGAGTCGTGATGTTCAAGGACGGTGAGCCGGGCAGCAGCCAAGCCATATCTGCCCGTGAGGTACTCGGCCCTAAATGGGCGGTGATCGTTAAAGACGGCGTCAACCTCTGCAACTAAAAGGTCTGGCCGGGCGAAGAGTGGCGGCTTTCAGCTTGCCGCCACAACGTTGCCCCGCCGCCCCCTACACGC
>NZ_JAGHMH010000011.1 GCF_017741935.1 Rhizobium sp. 16-449-1b
GAAACGTAGGAACTTGACCACCCCAACCACGACAGACGATATCTAAGGCGGGTCACTTCTCGGCGCAAATCCCGGGTCAGCTCTCAGTGCAAATCAACACATTGGCGTCGTTTCCATTATATTCGTGTACTCTCTACAATACTTCTTTCACCGGGATTCGTTCGAAGAATATTCGTTACCGTTTCTTCGCTCTCTCTTTTCATTTAATCCATTTTCCATCTTCGTCATGCTGTCGTTTGTCACAGTGGACGCCATATCCTTTTTTCAGACTGTCACGTTTGCGAGGCTCGCTGCGTACTGTACCAACCCGATCGAAGTCACCTTCTTGGCCTTCGCCGATGTGATCGTTTCACTTTTTCTAGTGATCATTATTTTGCCGGTCTTGATCATCGGATCCCACAAGATATCGACCGACAGCCGACCAGCGACGTTCAAACTAGCGTTAGACAATGGTGCGCAATCTCAGCAAATGTCACTTCGCGACGCACTTCTTATGGCTGCCCCTCTCGTTAAACAGACAAAGGAGGCAGATGTAGATGAGGGAATGAAATCGCTTCGTACGGCAAACGAAAATGGATGGACGTACTCTATTCCGGATATGTATGTAGCCAGTGCCGATGAGCCCATTTCGCTTGACCGCGTCGCCAGCGGAAAACTCGCATCGGCCGGTCTGACGTTTCTGATGGAAAAAGGTGATCTCAATGTTGACGATACGGCAAACGCGATCGTCGAGATACTTAGAACCGAGCCATCTTTCAGTGATGTCGAACTGATCGAGTCCTATCGCGAGCCATTCGGTCGATCGATCTATACCATCAATCTGAAGGGGCGCTCGACACCTTCTAAGCTTTCTTTCGCACGCGACTATAGCTACCTCATGAGTGAGGTGAACTTTTTCAACAGTGATTTCAGCAAATTGCTGTCGTTGGGATCGAAGGTCTTTAGCGAAAATGAACTCATGTGGATCGGCCAAGTGAACGGCGCATCCGAAAACATGCAGGGCCGCATTGTCGTCAAGTGCGATGATAGAAAGCCCGAGACCGTTGAAAGGGATGCCTTTGTGGCGGACGCGGCGTCCAAGTGCACCAATGGCGTTGCTTTTGCGGCGTCGAGTCTTTCTGGGATCGCGGGATTGCTGTCATATAAATTCTCGTCGATTACCCAAATTCCCATACTTCCGACGGCCCTGTCCTCGATATTTCTTACTGTGCTAATCTACTTGTGCATTATCCTCTGGATTTCGTTGCCCTATGTAAAAATGCTGGTCGTTCAATATTCGGCCGACGGCGCTACGGTGTTCGAGGAAAACGTCTTCACAATCACCTTCTTGTCGTTTTACGTCGTGGCGCTTCCGGTCGTTTACTTGATCTGGACCTTCGGGTAGGGGAGCTCCAGCGACGATCGATGCCGCTGTTCGCAGAGTTTTGGAAGAACAGCCGGATCTGTTATCCTGTTTGGCTTTTTGAGACTGGCCTCATCGCGATCTGTCCACGCGCCGGGCAAGGCAAGCCCGCTGGGGAAAGAGCTTTAGGAGAATCTGCTACTCTGCTACCCTTCTCGATGGCCAACCGCATCTCCTCCCCGCCGCAACTCTCAGATCTGCGCCTAGCAAACGTCCCCGCGCGGATGCATCCTCGCGGCATGGATCATGAACTTTACCAATTTGCCATTTGGACCCCGTCGGTGGATTTACTCGCGGAGCTGCCTTTGTCGGTGATCATTCAGCTTGTGCGCGACAATGCTCCCGACGCCTATGAGGCGGAGGCCGCAATTGCGATGATTAGCGGCGGTTTGACTGACGCCAGCGCGTACAATGGTAACAGGTGGTATTGCTTTATCGCTCGACGCAACCTCGCGCGCCACTAGCGCATCTGCTTGCAACAACCCGCGGCCCCTTGCCTCACTGTCAGGCCAAAACTTGACTTTCACGAACAAACCAAGAACATGTGCTGATGTCTCGACGCAAAGGTGAACTCACACCCGCCGGCATCGATAGAAGCTGGCCCATCAGATCGCGCTCCTTGCAGAGCTGTCACTTGGCAAGCTTGGCGCGGAGCAGGACGATTTCTGCCACGGATCGATTGCTTCGATGCCGGCGGTTTCACTTTGTCACGTTCGAGGACAAGGCTACCTAGTCCACTGCTTCGCCACCAAGGCTAACGCCCAAACCTTCCTCGAATGATACGGCGGAGAGTGGTTCGATCCCAAAGAGCGGGGGAAGGGGACCAACCGGCACAAGTGGTACAAGGGTTTGGCAATTGCCAAACCTTCGCACCCTTCATAGATCCTTGAACGGTTCTTTGCCGCTATCTTCCAAGACAACATTGTTTTTGGGGCACTGTATTACTTGCGCAAATTTTCCGGCGTCAAATCTCCGGCCGCAACCGTTCCCAATGTCGTCGCCTGGACAAGTGCACGACGTGTAACGATCCATCCGATTGCAACTTCCACTTCCATTTTCGGCAACAAGTAGTAAAAGATCCAAACTCTTCTGGAACGAATCTCCTTGGCAAAGCCTACACTATCGACGGTAGCATCGAAAAAGCCCCGCGAGACCGCCGGTCCCGGTGCGTTCATGGCCTTTGACTACCAGGTGAACGTATCGATGGCGCTGGTCCTCGACCTTTATAGGCAAGGGAAGGAATTCGTCGCCGTGTTCGATCACCACGACGACCTTGTCGTCTTCGTCGGGGAGGGCGAAAACTCGGAGCTCTCGTTCTACCAGGTGAAGTCAAGCAGCGAGCTCACGTGGACGCCGAAGAGGCTCGCGAGGCGAAGCTCGAACGGCGAGCTTCCAAAGTCCATCATCGGCAAGGCCTATTACAATGTCGCGCAGTTCGGGCCGGAGATTCGCCGAGCCTCGATTTTGTCCAACCGGCCATTGAGCGCCACACTGTCGTCCGCCAGCAACGCCGCTCTCCACGACGGCGAGCTTTCCGTCGCCGATCTTTCCGCCGCGGATCAAGAGCCGTTGATCAATTCGCTGGAGGCGGATTTCCCTGGCGGGTTTGACAAGGCGCACGCACCGCTGCTGACATTCGAGCGCGTCCCGTTCGACCTGGAGAGCTATCGCACTACAGTGCTCGGCAGGATCGTCAAGCTGCTCGAAGAACTGCATCCGGACTTCGTCGCCGTTTCCAGTCCTTTCTACGAAGCCCTGCTTACGGCCGCGGGAGAGTGCACTGGAAATAAGATCAAGTCGGCAACGGTCGAGGAACTACGCAAGCGTGTCTCCCTCGATCACGAGCAGATAAGCCGCCTAGTCGTCCGGGTTCAGAGCAGGGCGAAGAATCTCGTCGAGTGGTGGACGAGCGTGAGCGACGAACTCGCGGCGGATGGAAAGCGGGCGCTGCAGATCCAGCGCGTCAAGAACAGGTGCATCGCCTACGTGAACGCCCGCCGTGCAGGCGAGAGGGTGGCCGCCAGGACGAGCGAGGCAATCGGCGAAGCCATTGTTAAAGCCGCACTGGGAGATATGGACAGCGTCCTCGAGGCGGCCGTAACCTTGAAGGCGCACGGTCTAATCGAACCTTCGTCCGAGCTCTACGACCTCCAGGCAGCGATGATCGTCGAGCTGATGGAGACCATGACATGACAGACGACACGACGAAACTGCGGCGCGTCCTTCGAAAATTGAGCGAGAGCAGCAATGCCAAGGGTAAAATTCAAAAATCTCTACCTGTTGTCGCAGGTCGAAAAGAGAGCGTTGCACGTACCATTGCACTCGCAAAAGCTGTTGATCCAAGGCGCAAACGGCTTCGGAAAGTCGGTCATAATGAAGAGCTTGTACGAAGCTTTGGGAGCGACGCCGAACAAGATTGACGATCGCTGGAAGACCGCCAACGTCTCGAGCTGCCTCGAATTCGAGTTCGACGACGCGACGTGGTTTTCGGTAAAGGCGCACGGGGTCCACTCGCTTTTCAACGACAAGGGCGACAGACAATTCTGGGGCCAACGGCTAGTCAAGGACTGGGGGCCTAAGCTCGCGGAGTTCTTCGGCTTCAAGCTGGAGATGGTGGACAAGGATGGCGAGACCCTTACGCCGCCGCCCGCTTACCTCTTCGCACCATTCTACGTTGACCAGGACGGAAGCTGGGACAACACCTGGGTTTCCTTCCGTAAGGATTTCTATTTGCCTGAAAGTGCCGCAACGCTGGCCGACTATCACTCCGGTATACGGCCGGACGGCTACTATTCCACCAAGGCGGAGCTGACGAAGGAAAAAATTGCCCTCTCCGCTCTGGACACCGCCGTGGAGACGCTGAGGCAGGCGATGACCCAGATCGAAGAAATCGAAGGTGCGACGCCGACCTACGATCTGCAGGAATTCGCCAGCGAGTGCGACGATCTCGTCGCCGAAAGCGAGCGTCTCCTCGTGCTGCAGGCAGCACATCGCCGTACCGTGTCAGATTTACACGAGGAATCGCATCTCGTCCGGGCCGAGGCGGTCCTCCTAAGGAACGCCCTCACCGAAATGCGGGGTGAGTTCGAGATTGCGTCATCATTGCCGCGGCAGGTCGAGTGCCCCACCTGCGGGCACGAATATCAGAACTCGCTTGTCGAAAGGTTTGCGTTGATCGAGGACGAAGGTGTCCTGTCGAAGGCGCTGACCGACGCCCAGTCGAAGCTAGAGAGGCTGGTCGAAAAGGAAATAGCCGAGCGTGGCAAGCTCGATGCGATCAGTGCAAGCCTGTCGCGCGTCCAGAAAATTCTCGAAACCCAGAAGCAGTCGCTATCGCTAAACGACGTGCTCATCGCGGCCGGCAAGACCGAGGCTGCAAAGCTCCTTCGGGTATCGTTGAACGAGAAGATCGTGGCGGCGGACGGCGCCAGAACCAGAGCCGAGTCCTTGCGCGCGGCGATGAACGAATTCACCGACAGGGCACGCAAGACGGAGATTATGAAGTTCTATCGAACACGCCTGTCGAAGTATTCGCAGGAACTGGACGTTCATCTTAGGGACCCGGAGAGCCAGTCAATCGTCTCCATCAACGTCGCGCGCGGGAGCGAAGGTCCTCGAGCCTTGCTCGCATACTACTACGCGTTCCTGCATACGAAGATCGCATATACCGACAATGTCAGGTTCCCCGTCGTGATAGACTCCCCGAACCAACAGGGGCAGGACAAAGTCCATTTGCCCCAGATGGTGAAGTTTATCTTCGATCACGTTCCGGACGACGCCCAAACAATCGTTGCGACCGAGGACGCTTCAGGACTCGATTTTGAAGGGGTCACCATCGCCACCTATGGCGAAGCCAAGCGGCAAGTCCTCCGGGAAAAAGAATTCGAGCGGGTGAAGGTCGTCTTCGATCCGTTCTTCCAGAAGATACTAGCAATGGACTAGGCGGCGGTTGCGCTTCACTCCCACGCGTCTGTCAATAGATAAAGTAGGCGGCAACAACCTGGTCCAAAGTTGCCACTAGCCATAGTATCGCCTGACGGAGCAAAACCTAGTCTTCTAAAAAGGTAGACCGGGCACAAGGTTAGTTGTGTTCCGGTGATGATATCCACATCGCGATCGCTGACAAGCGCTCAATCCGACTTTATCAACACGACCTGGGCGGGAAGTCCGTACACTTTTTCTAAATACTCCAGCGCTAGTTGAGCTTCATTGAAGCCGTTGGTCAAAGCGTTGAAAAGGTGCAGATGTGCCACGCAAGAAGAGCTCACGTCCTAAACAGTCCTATGTCGCTGCAATCCGTGCCCTGGACCGCGAAAAGCTCGGCGATCTCTGGGTCGCAATCAAGCTCGGTACAACTCCAGACTGGCCTGATGGATGGGCTCTTGAGCACATGATCATCCGCCTGTTTGAGATCGACGGCGCCAGCGTGGTCTATCCATTCAATGTACCCATCCGTGAGCTGCGCAATGTCGAGCAGATTGATGGGTTTGTGCAGGCAAAGGGCATCAGCGCATTGATCGAGACAAAAGACTACAAGGACAGGCTTAACGTCGAGCCGATTGCCAAGTTGCGCAACCAGTTGGCGAGGAGGCCCGCAGGCTTGGTTGGGTGCATTTTTAACCGCGGCGGTTTCACCGATCAGGCATTGATTCTGGCTGGTTACATGGCACCCCAGGCCCTGCTGCTTTGGACACCTCAAGAAATCGATGCCGTCGTGGAAGGCGAGAATATTGTCGACGCCTTGGTCACGAAGCATTCTCGTTTGCTCCAAGAGGGCGTACCATATTTTGACTTCAGAGGAGTAAAGCCTGGTGGAACGCTATATAGTCGTTGAAGGTAAACTTGATGCAGAACTCATCGACCAGTTTATCCCCGACGGGATGGTTGAAACCGTAGGGATTGCGATCGCCGGCGGTAAGTCGGCGGCTCTTCCTCTTGCCAATTCCATCGCCTTGGCGCAACGCGTGCCGGTCGCGCTCGTAGTGGATGCGGACACGGAGGAGGACGATCGCATTCGTGAACAGGAACTCGATTTTCAGGATTTTGTCGGGAATCTTCCGCTCGACGTGCCTCCGGTGTTGATCATGGGCGTCCCGACTATTCAACATTCGTTGGGCGATCCTGATTTCGTAAGGAAGGTTCGCGCGTTCATAAACGACGGCGACTACGCACTTGCCAACCCGTTCGCATTTCGTCGCTAGTGGCCAGTCAGACCGATCGGGTTGCCCTCCACTATGGTCTCGACGACAGTAGATGGCTTGCTATGTTGGTGGCGAGGCTGACTGCTGATGGTCGATCGTTGGAGACCGCAAAAAACAGCGACGCCATCGGAGCGCCGTTTGCGTGCTTCAACCTCAGTGGCTTTAGTACTGTTCCCTTGAACACAGTTCGCAATCGCTCATGGACCCACGTTTCGATCCGATCCACGTCAGCGATCCGTCGCTGCTCAACAATCACGTCACCCAGCAAATCTATCTGGTCACTGCGCTCCTCATACCATTCCGTCCGCCAACTATCGGTACCGAAGACGCGGTTCAGCGCCTCGATCTTACTAGCATCTAGTTTGAGCGGATCGTGAGGAGCGTTGCGGTAAAGCCCAGACAGCGGAAAGAAGTACCAGCAATCAAGGGCTTTGGTCTTTCCGATAGCTTCAACGGTCGACCAGTCGACCTCCATACCGTACGGATCGAGGAAAACGACTCCCCGGATCTTTTCCTTGTGCCAGTCGTAACGCTGACAAATCCTTTTGACGACATCATTTGCGTCGCCCGCTCTCACTGAAACGCGGCGGTCGGGATATTCCGCAGCTATCGTTTTCAGCACGGCGACCTTTTTGGGATCGTTTTCGATGAGAACGATGGAATGGAATGCAGGTGTCGTTTCAATTGCTATCCGGGCCGAGCCGGGGGTCGTCACCTCTTCGGGCTGCGCATGTTCTCCGCCGAATAACCCTGGGAGTGCTGGTCGAGCTTCTGTTCGGTCTCCGGTTCCTGCGAAGGCGTCTACGTAAATGCGGGCATAATGCTGCTTGCTCAAGGCAGTGGAGTACGCGGCGAGATATGCGCGAAGACAGTCCAGCTTACGCTCTGTCTCAGAGCTTCCAAACCTATGTTTGACAACTACAGGGTCACAATCGATAGCCAAGGACACCTCACTTGCTGGTAACTGGATGGATATCGCTTGGTGGCTCAACAGGCCAATCGCCAAATATTCGCCGGAGCTTGTTCTGCATGAATTCGGGCGGATACATTGGTCCAGCAGCCAAGCCGACGGCTATCAAGAGACTCCACCAATGGTCGCGGACCTTGTCAAAGGTCTCATATGCAGAGACCTTTGCTGCGCCAGCCGACCCGACGTGCCTTAACACGAACGTCGGCGGCATATCTTCGTCTCCGTCTTCCCATTCAAGCGATGCCTCCCCGCCCTGCCAGTTCTCGTCGCGATAAGCTGCATGCTTGGACGTATTCGCAATGTCTGCACAGATTGCCTGCTCTGGCACATGCTGACGAACAAAATCATTGAAAAGATTGCCGTCGGCTTTCCGTGAATCGTTGCGAATATTGCTCAACCATGCAGTGCGAGCCCACTGCTCCAGAGACCACGCAGCGATGCAAACATTGATTGCCGCGAACGCTAGTGGCTGACGTTCATGAGGGTGAGACCTCTGTATGTCCTGATACTGTTCAACATCCCAGTATAATTTCTCCCACATCGTCACGACGTCGGTAATGAGCACTGTATGTGCTTCGGGGGGCTTACTTGGCGGCGACCTTCTCATGCAGCATCTCGAACGGGCGAAGTTTCGTTTGGTGGATAGAATATTGGCGCCCACCGGTACAAAGTCTTTGTATGGGAACCTACACGATTAACAGCGACTATAGCTGTATTGGTCGAATCAGTTGCACGTTTTACGATTGATAAAGCGAGAGAACAGGAAAACGCTGGAATGAACAACGTTTATCAAGGCCGCGAGCAAACCGAAGCCAAGCACATAATCCTGCGGAGGTATTTGCAGAGGCTGGCATTCAAGACCTTGCTCGGCGGCTGGAGCAACCTCGCTTACATAGATGGATTTTCAGGACCGTGGGAATCTCGGACTGAAGATCACTCCGACTCATCTTTCATGATCGCCATTCAAGTGTTGAAGGAAGTACAGCAAAAGGCGCGAGAGCTTGGAAAGAAGCCGAGCATTAGATGCTTTTTCGTGGAAGAGAACCGTCAATCGTTTGCCCAGCTTCAGGCCGCCGTCGCACCGTTTCACAAGCCCGCCGATGGATTCACCATCGAAACGTTCAACGGGAAATTTGAAGACGCGGTCGTTCAAATGAAGAAGACGATGGCGGGCTCATTCGCTCTCACGTTTATAGATCCAACCGGTTGGACGGGCTACGAGTTCGAGAAAGTGAAGCCTGTTTTTGAGCACACGCCTGGAGAGGTGCTACTCAATTTCATGTTCGACTTCGTGAACAGGTTCACTGCTTCTTCCGACCCGGTGACCTTGGCTACCTTCGATGGAATACTGGGTCCGGGCTGGAAGCAGAGATTGGATGCGTCATCGTTGCCCCGAGAAGAGGCGCTGACGGCAATGTTCAACGAACAGTTTTGCGCGGCAGGTCGATTCAAGTTCGTGCTCAGCACACCAATCGAGAAGCTATCGGATCGCACACATTTCCGGCTCGTCTACGGGACCAGAAGTGCGGAGGGGTTGGACGTTTACCGAGACGTCGAATTTTTGGCTCTCAAAGACCACGGGATGCGTCGTGCGCACGCGCGTCATTCGCTCACCGAGACTCGATCGGGTCAGATTTCGCTTTTTGATGCAGGGCATGACGCCAACATGGCAGGTCAGACGATCGAAGCGCAGCTTGTCGCCACAAAGTCGGCCGCAGCAGACTGGCTGCGCGGCCAGTTGCCAAACTGCCCAAAGCCATTCTCTGAGATTTGGCCGGCGATGCTCGACCAGTTCATGATGCGCAAAGTTGACGCTAAGCAGGTTTGCGTTGATTTGGGGAAGGCGGGAGAAATCAGGGAGACTTGGCGTATGGGCGGTTCAAAGCGGCGTACGCCTAGCGAGACAGACCTCATCCACCCAGCCTAGGCTGCCACTGCTGGCATATCGTCCCAAGTCCGACCGCGGTATGACCGGCCGGCTTTCTTCTTGTTGAGCCCGCCCCACTGCTTGAAGAAGAACGCCGTGTCGGCATCCATACACATGTCGAAGATTTCGTCTATCCATGCCGGATCCATCGGCCTGGCTTGTGGACCTGACTCTCCGCCGACGATCGCCCACTGGATTCCTGACAGGTTCCCACCAGAAACTGACCCAATCAGCGGCTCAAAGGATACGAAGCGCACTGCCGCGGGGACGTCCCTGAGCTCATCCAAACGATGAATGACGCGGCGGTCTTCTACGCTCGCGCCCAACCATACATTGGGCAGGATATCGAAACCGTCCTGTAAGATGGTAGCCATCCGATCCGGTCGTTTAGTCAAAATCTGATAAGTATGCCTCCGCGTCGCGGCCATTATCGCCCAGACCTTCCGAATGAAATCGACCGGAACGTCTGGGTGAAACAGGTCCGACATCGAGTTCACGAAGACATTTCTGGGCTTGGACCAAGCCAAAGGGATTTGTAGGGCTTTATCATCGAGATAGAGAGCGCCACTCCATTTTGGCCGGCCGCCGGACTTACGAGTAAGGCCGCGATATTTCTCGACGCCCATTGCCTCAAGGCGTGCCGCCATACGCATCGCGTAGCAATTCGTGCAGCCAGCGCTCATGACCGAGCAACCCGCAACCGGGTTCCAAGTTGCATCCGTCCATTCGATTGTGGTGTCGGCCATCAGCAGATCCTTCTCTCAATCACATGGTATCACGCTTGGTAAAGAAACTGGTAAAGCAGATTGAGGGGCGGCTTGTGTGGCCGCAGCTTGGCCCAGCGCCTACTTTCCTATCAGGTCATGGAGAGATGGCTGCGCGCGACCGTCGTCAGTGGGCGTTGGATTGAAGCGTGAAAAACGCTAGGTTCAAACCTAACGCGAATAAAAGGGAAGAATGTCACCTGTGGGTTCAAACCTCCGCGGCCTTACTATCAGCCGGCGTTGGAATAAAGCGTCTGGTGCGGCAACCTCATCAGTAAATAACTATTTAGATACAAAATATTACTATTTAAAAACAATTAGATAGATTGATTTCTGGTGATCCAATCGGATCTTCCGATCTTGACAGCATATCGCTTTCGCTGTCTGTCTTGTCACGAGGAGTGCAGTGAAGCCTGATAGATCTGGGCTTCACGTTGCAAGTGAGGAGGACGCGTTTCTATGTTGAGATTTGCCGTTGTCGGGATCGACCATGGGCATACCTTCGACCATGTGAAGGGATTGCTGGCCGCCGGCGCCGAATTCGTCGGCTATTGCCCGAAGACATCCGTTCCCGCCATTCGCGAGATGTTCGAAAAGACCTATCCCGATGCGCCGCAGATCGATCGGGAACAGTTGCTCGCCGATCCCTCGATCGACGTGATCTGCATCGCGGCGATCCCGGCCGACCGCGCCGATCTCGCCATCCGCGCCATGAAATCCGGCAAGGACGTGATGACCGACAAGCCCGGCGTGACGACATCGGCGCAGTTGCAGGCGGTGAAGGATACGGTGGCCGAGACGGGACGCATCTTCTCGATCTGCTTTTCCGAACGCCATTGCGTGCGCTCGGCCGTCAAGGCCGGCAAGCTGGTCCAATCTGGCGCCATCGGCACGGTCATCCAGACGCTCGGCATGGGGCCACACCGGCTGCAGCTGCCGACGCGGCCCGACTGGTTCTTCGACCCGGAGAAATTCGGCGGCATCATTGTCGATATCGCCTCGCACCAGGTGGATCAGTTCCTGTTCTACACCGGCTCGACATCGGCCACGGTCGCCGCAAGCTCGATCGGCAATTTCGGCATGCCCGACCGACCGGCCTTCCAGGATTTCGGCGAGGTGCTCCTGCGCTCCGACAAGGGTTCCGGCTACATCCGCGTCGATTGGTTCACGCCCGAGGCCTTGCCGACATGGGGCGACGGTCGCCTGACCATTTTGGGGACCGAGGGCTATATCGAGCTGCGCAAGTACATCGACATCTCTGGCCGTTCCGGCAAGGATCACCTCTTCCTCGTCAACGGCAAGGAGATGACCCACATCGATTGCAGCGACGAGAAGCTCGATTATTTCGAGGCGTTTTTGGCCGACGTGCGCGACCGCACGGAAACGGCGATGCCGCAGGCGCATGTCTACGAAGTCTGCCGGCTGTCGCTCGAGGCGCAGGCAAATGCGGTGAGGATCGGCCAAGGTCAAGCTCCGGTCGGAGGGCGCTGAGATGAGCAGGAAATTTCGCGTCGGCGTGATCGGCGCCGGCATCGCCTCGCGCCATTTGTCTGGCTTCAGCTGGAACAAGGAGCTGTTCGACGTCGTGGCCCTCTGCTCGCTCGATGCCGATCGCGGCAAGGCGCTTTGCGAGGAGTTCGGCATCGCTGAGTACACACAGGATGCCGAGGCGATGATCGCCCGCGCCGATCTCGACATCATCGACATCTGCACGCCGCCGAGTTCCCATTTCGATTTCTGCCGAAGGGCGATCGAGGCGGGCAAGCACGTGATCTGCGAGAAGCCGCTGTTCGGTTCGATCGCCGAAGTGGACGAGATGGCCGGCATCGTCGCCAAGGCGAACGGGCCGCAGCTGATGCCCATCTTCCAGTATCGCTATGGCTCCGGTCTTCAGAAGCTGAAGATGCTGATCGAGCTCGGGCTCACCGGCGAGGCGTTTTTGACGACGATCGAGACCCATTGGTGGCGCGGGCCCGACTATTACGCGGTTCCCTGGCGCGGCAAATGGGCGACCGAGCTCGGCGGCGGCCTGCTTGGCCACGCGATCCATGCCCATGACATGCTGAACTACATACACGGCCCTTGCGCCGAGCTCTTTTCCTTCGGCGCCACGCTGGTCAATCCGATCGAGGTCGAGGATACGGCGGCCTTGTCGGTGAAGATGAAGAACGGATCGCTCGCCAGCCTGTCGATGACGCTCGGCTCGCGCGAGGAGATCTCGCGCCTGCGCTTCTGCTTCCGCGATCTGGTGGCGGAAAGCATCATCGAACCCTACACGATGGGCCGCGATCCCTGGACTTTCAAGGCGGGCAACGATGAGCACCAGCAGAAGGTGGACGCGGCACTCGCCCGCTACGAGGTCAAGGAGGACGGCTATACCCGCCAGTTCGAGCTCTTCCATCAGGCTCTGGTTGGCAACGAGGAGCCGCCGGTGACGCTTGCCGACGCGCGCAATTCGCTGGAACTGGTCACCGCCGCCTACCACTCGCAACGCACCGGCCTTCCGACATCCCTGCCGATCCTTCCCGACCATCCGCTCTACCGCTCCTGGCTGCCGGAAGACGCCCGCTAGCGAGGAGAGACGATCGCGACCGAGCTTAACCGACAATATTGCGACGGGGACGATGAAAGTCGTGCCGAAGTAACGACTTGCTAAGCTCCATTTGTCAGCCTCGGATCCATTGATTTTCATAATCCGTTGTTCGAGGTCTTTCATGTTTTTGAGTAAAGACGATTGGATCAACCAGCGTGCCTATGCGCTGTGGGAAGCGGAAGGCCGGCCCGACGGGCGCGGCGGCGAGCATTGGCAACAGGCGGCCCGCGAGTATCAGTTGCTGGAACAGACGCGAGCCTCGGCTGATGGCAGCGACCTGATCGAGCGCTTGAAGACGATGGGCCGGATCATGCGTGAGGCGGGCCACGACGATCGGGCCGAGACACCGGAAAAATCCGCTTCCTCGCGCCGTTCAACACGATGACCCGCCTCGGCACGAAGTCGTCATTCGGCGAAGCCGCGCGTTAAGGCTTCTTTAGGCATAATTATCTGTTTCCATTATAATTTAGTGGGAAAACGATCGCTGGAGTACAACGTCAACCTTTGCTGAAGAATATGCAAAGTCGAAGGCATGATCGCCTTCTTGCATGGCAGAGGCGGCGAATGTTTTCATCGATTGTACGCGAAGTCAGGTCACGGCTTACGGGACGCCTATCCGCTCGTCCTGATCGCCCTGAGATCGGCGCCGACGCGTTTTCCGCCGATAAGTCCGCCGAACTCGTCCACCTGAAGAAGCTGTTCGATCACTCGTCGCGCGCCGCCCGCATCGGCGTGTGGGAATGCAATCTCCCGGACGAGACGCTGGCATGGACCGACATGGTCTACGAGCTGTTCGATCTGCCCATCGGCCACCCGCTCAGCCGCGACGAAACAGTCAAGCTCTACACCGAGCGGTCGCGCATCGAGCTCACCATGCTACGCGATCGAGCCATCAAGGAGCGATCCGGCTTTAGCCTCGATGCGGAGATCATCACGGCCAAGGGCAACCATCGCTGGATCCGCATCACCGCCACCGTCGAATGCGAGGGCGACCAGCCGGTCCGCATCTTCGGAATGAAGCAGGACATCACCGCCGAGAAAAAGCTCTTCGACGAGATCCGCTATCTCGCCGAATTCGACCTCCTGACCAGCCTGCCGAACCGCGTCCAGTTCCAATCCACCTTCGAGAGGCTGTGCGCGACCGAGGCCTCCAGGCAAAGCGTCGCCCTGTTCCTCATCGATCTCGATGGTTTCAAGCAGGTCAACGACCGCCTCGGCCACCAGGCCGGAGACCAATGCCTGCGCGTGGCGGCCAATTGCCTGCGATCCGTGCTCGGCGGCGCCGAGCTCGTGGCGCGCATCGGTGGCGACGAATTCGCGGTGCTCCATCGCTGTGGCTCGAGCGACGAGGCGGCCCGCATCGCGAACTCCATCGTCACCGCGCTTGCCGCATCCTGCGACGAGGATGGCCGGCATATCGGCATCGGCGGCTCGGTCGGCGTGGCGCTCGCAGCCGGCTATCTTGCACCGAAGGACATCTTCGCGGCCGCCGACGGCGCGCTCTACGCCGCCAAGAGCGGAGGTCGGAACCGCTTCAGCCTAGCGCATCCGTCGTTTGCGTCGCAGACCCACGCGGCTTAGGGCACGGGCA
This sequence comes from Rhizobium sp. 16-449-1b, assembly GCF_017741935.1. Taxonomy (GTDB): domain Bacteria; phylum Pseudomonadota; class Alphaproteobacteria; order Rhizobiales; family Rhizobiaceae; genus Rhizobium. The sequence continues at coordinate 14,449 of NZ_JAGHMH010000011.1, forward strand.
ACTTCTTCCAGATTGTGTGATCATGCGCAGCCGCTTGCCGCTTTCCACGGCATGCGCTTTTGGGCTAACAGCTTGGCATCGATATGATCCAACGAGCACTAAGACATGAGCCACATTCCGCAAATCGATTACGACACGGCTTCCGAGGAGATTCGCTCCACTCACGACGAGGAAGTCAGGGTTCGCGGTCGGATGACCAACATGAAGCGGACGCTGCTGCATTCGCCTCAAGCGCATCGCATCTACGCGGAGTGGTTCACGCTGCGCGCCGAGCTGGCCGGGATCAGCGACCGGCCGATCTGGATCTTCTCCCACGCGATTTCGAAGGCCTGCAAGTCGAAGATTGCCATCACCTTTTTCCGCCGCGCGCTGATCAATAACGGCTTTGATCCGGATGCGCTTGAGCTCTCCGAGGAAGAGGCGCTGCTCGACGCATTCGGCAAGGCGATCGTCGCCGATTCCAATGCCATCCCGAGCGAAATCTGGGTTGCGCTGAAGCAGCGCTACGACGCCAAGACGTTGGTCGATCTCGTCGCCTTCGCCGGCATCATGATCGCGACCGCCGTGTTCAACAACGCCGTCGAGGTCGATTTCGATCCGGAGCTTGAGGCATTCGCCGAGGGCGCCGCTTGATAGCGGAACTATCGTTTATCAAGCGATATCAATAATTTTCGAGATCTTTCTCGACTTTTCTGTCAAGTTCGCTGGCGACGAAGACCGCGTGTTCGGTGATTTGCGGCAGGCCCATCAGCTCGCCGAACGCGCCGCGCGCCAAGGGACCGGAGATCAGCAATGTCGAATCCGGTCGCCCGTCGCCGGCAAGCGCCTCGGAGGAGAGGTTGCAGGCGATGCCCAGCCCGGTCGGGTCCAGCTGCAGGTGGCCGAGATCGCGTAGCCTCGCCAGCCACGGCTGGCTGTTCAGGATGCCGCCATGGGCGGGGCCCGTGGTGACGACCATCGCATCGTAAACCCGCTCCAAGCGTTCACCGTTGCGCCGTCGCAGCACGACGCCGATGTCATCGCCCTCGCGTCTGATGCTGGCAACGGAGGCGGCCAGCACCTCCATGCGGCCGTTGGCGACCGCCCGGTCGAGCACCTCTTCCACCTGTGGCGCGATGCGGAAACGGTGCACGTCCCAGAAGGGGCGAAGGTGGCGGACGATCCGGCGACGCTCCGAGACAGGCAGTGCCCGCCAGATCGCATACCCGTGACCGCGTACCTGATCCAGTACCGCATGCCATGTCAGCCCCGCTTGCTCGGCCTCGCGGATGGTGTGGCGCACGAGGCGCAAAAGCTGGGTGGCGCTCTCGACCGGCACCGTCTCGAACGCGCCAAACGGATCCTGCGCGACCGCGGGGTGGCCGCGCGATCTCAAGCCTCGCCGTGAGATCGACGTCACCGGGCCGCGATGTCCCGTGATCTCTAGCGACGCCACGACGTCTGCCGCCGTCAGCCCGTTGCCGACGACGAGGAGGCGATCATCAGGGGCGATGGCATCAAGCGCGCCTGGAACGGTGGAATCGGCGACGAATTTTGGGTGACCGGCAAGCGCGAGCAGCGCCGAGGGCGGCGATGGCGAGGGGTGGCTTGTCGCTATGACGAGATAATCGGCAAAGGTCTGGCCACCCTGGCTATCGGCAATCCGCCAGAAGGCGCCGTCGCGCTCGACATCGGTGACAACCGCCCGCCGGTGCCTGACGGCCCCGGTCTCGACCAGCGGCCGCAATGCCGATGCGACGTATCGTCCGAACAGCTCACGGCGCGGAAAGATCGCCCCATCGGCGCGGCGTGCGGCGGGGTCGTCGGCGATCGCGTCATTGAGCTCGATCCATTCGAGGAAATCTCCGGGATGCTCCGGTAAAAGGCTCATCCTCGCCGCCGGCACGTTGATGCGGTGGGCGGGGTCGTTCGTGTCATAGGCGAGGCCACGGCCGAGCTCGGCGCGCGGCTCGAAGACGGTGATGGCCGGGGGCCGGTCTCTGCCTGCCAGCGCCAGGTGGTAGGCAACACCCGCGCCCGATATGCCGCCACCGATGATGGCGACAAGCGGCCTGCGCGGTAGCTGCAGGTCCTGATGGTCGGAAGGGAGATTGTCGTGATGCATGAGTGGTTGCCGATTAAACGCGATGTCGAGATTGTTCGATTCTAGTTCGGATAGGTAACAGTTCAAAACATCAGTGATCGTCCAAAGCGCTATTTTTGGCAAACCCACAGAAGTCTTGGCATTTTTGTCTTCCGCTGATCTGCCGGGGAAATTGCCACCGTTCACAATCTCCTGATGGAGGTTTCACGGAAGAAAGAATTGACTCGACCGGTGCCAGATGGTCAAAAGCTGACACATTTTGTCAGCAATAGATCGAGGGGAGGCGATCTCACGAAGGACTAGCGATAGCTTTCATGAGCGCCAACCCTCCAGCGGCGACCCCGCCAGTGAATGCCGCTTTCGCGGAACAAGCCGCCAAGGTCGGCATCCGCACGGGTCGCGTTCTTGGTCTTCTGGTTGCGGCTTTTGTTCTCGTTGCTGTCATCTGCGTTTCCCTGGCGGTCGGCGCGCGAAACATACCCGTTTCCGATGTCGTGTCGGTCTTCTTCTCGTCAGCGAACCAGATAGACAGCGAGACCATCTGGTCGCTGAGGCTTCCTCGCACCTTGCTCGGCGTGATGGCGGGTATAGCCTTTGCGCTGTCCGGCGCGCTCATGCAGGCGCTTACCCGCAATCCGCTGGCCGATCCCGGTATTCTGGGCATAAACGCCGGCGCGGCTTTCGCCATGGTTGTCGCCATCGGCCTTGTCGGGATTACCCATCCATTGTCACTGATCTGGTTTGCTTTCGCCGGCACCGGTCTTGCGGCCATCTCGGTCTATCTCGCCGCCATGGGAGGGCGCGCCGGCGCGACACCGTTGCGACTGACGCTGGCCGGCGTCGCTATCGGCTCTATTCTGCGCGGGCTCACCTCCACGCTGATCTTTCTCGACCCAAATACGTTCGATCACATGCTGAACTGGGAGGTCGGCTCGCTGGCGATCGCCGGTTACGACAATCTGATCGTCACGGCGCCGTTCGTCGTCATCGGGATCGTGCTTGCATTGGTATCGGCGCCTGTCCTCAACGTCGTCGCACTCGGTGACGATCAGGCCCGCTCGCTTGGTGCCGGTATCGGCAGAGCGCGCATGATGGTGGTTATAGCCGTCATGCTGCTGACGGGCGCGGCGACCGCCGCGGCCGGCCCGCTTGGCTTCATCGGTCTGATGGTGCCTTATGCCGCGCGCTGGATCGGCGGCACGGACCAGCGCTGGATCTTTGCCTATACGCTGCTGCTTGCTCCGATCGTGCTGCTCAGCGCCGACATTCTGGGTCGCTTGAGCATGCGGCCCGCCGAAATCCAGGTCGGTATCGTCACTGCCTTTGTCGGCGCACCGGTGCTCATCTGGCTGGTGCGATCAAGAAAGGTCAGCGCGCTGTGACCCTGCATCCCGCCACCCGTCGGCGTATCGTCGTTCGCGCGCTCGGCGACAGGCTCTCTCTGCCGATAGACAAGCGCCTTCTTCTGGCGTGCCTGGCGCTCCTGTTTCTCGGGGCGGCCGTCATGGTTGCGGCACTCGTCAGTGGCCAGATGCATGTGCCGGCGATCGAGGTGCTCAATGTGCTGACAGGCGGCGGCGAGCGCCGCATGCGCATGGTCGTTCTGGACTGGCGCATGCCGCGTGCCGCGGGCGCTGCGATCCTTGGCGCGCTGCTGGGGCTGGGCGGCGCGGTGTTCCAGTCGATTACGCGCAATCCGCTTGGAAGCCCCGATATCGTCGGCTTCGATGCGGGCGCATACACCGGTGCGATCCTGGCGATCACCTTCGCCGGTGGCAGCTGGATTGCGCTGGCGGGTAGCGCTATTGCGGGCGGTCTCGCGACCGCGTTCGTCGTCTACCTCCTCACCTGGCATAAGGGCATCCAGGGTTTCCAGCTGATCGTCGTCGGCATTGGCGTGAGCGCGATGCTGACGTCGGCCAACCACTGGATCCTGCTCAAGTCCTCGCTGTCGACGGCCATGGCCGCCAGCACCTGGGGCATGGGCTCGCTTGCCAAGATCAGCGGTCAGCAGCTCTCGCTGGTCCTGTGGCTGGGCATTCCAGTGATCGTTCTCGCCCTCATGCTGGCGCGACCGCTAAAGCTCATGGAAATGGGCGATAGTCGCGCAAAGGCGCTTGGTGTTCCGGTGGAAGCCGCAAGGCTGGCGTTGATGGCGATTGCCATCGTTGCGACCGCGCTCGTAACCGCGATTGCCGGCCCCATTCCTTTCGTTGCGCTGGCCTCGCCGCCGATCGCTCATGCGATCACCCGCACGGCGGGCACCTCGCTTGCCGCATCCATGGCGACCGGCGCCTTGTTGTTGTCGGCCGCCGATTATGTCGCGCAGCATAGTTTCGCCCCTACCCAACTCCCCGTCGGTGTTGTCACGCTGTGCATCGGGGGCACCTATTTTCTCTGGCTGATCATCAAGGAGGCACGTCGCGCGTGAAGCCTCAAACCGCTCCCCGTCTCGAGGCGCAGGCCGTCGAACTCGCATACGGCAAGTCCGTGATCGCTCAAGGTCTGTCCGTTACGGTGCCATCAGGATCGTTCACCGCGATCGTCGGACCGAATGCCTGCGGCAAATCCACCCTCTTGCAGGCCCTGTCGCGCCTGCTGATGCCTGGCCAGGGTGCCGTTCTGCTCGACGGCCGCGCCATCTCGAGCATCCCGGCCAAGGAATTTGCCCGCAGCGTCGGCCTCATGCCGCAGAGTTCGGTGGCGCCGGATGGCATCACCGTCACCGAACTTGTCGCCTGCGGCCGCTACCCTCACCAGAACCTGCTGCGGCAATGGAGCCGGGCCGACGAACAGGCGGTGTCAGCTGCGATCGAAGCCACCGGCATGAATGATCTCGCCGGTCGCCGCGTCAACGAATTGTCCGGCGGCCAGCGCCAGCGCGCATGGATCGCTATGGTGCTCGCACAGGAAACCCCGCTTCTCCTGCTCGACGAGCCGACCACCTTCCTCGATATCGCTCACCAGATGGAGCTGATGCTTCTTCTTGAGCGTCTCAACCGCGAGCGCGGCTACACCATCGCCGCCGTGCTGCACGATCTCAACCAGGCCTGCCGTCATGCCACCCACATGATCGCCATGCGCGGCGGCCGCGCCATTGCCGAGGGCCGCCCAGGAGACATCGTGACCGAGACGCTGGTCCGCGAAGTATTCGGTCTCGACAGCGTCATCATCAAGGATCCGGTTGTGGGAACTCCGCTGGTGGTGCCGCGCGGGCTGCATGACAATTCCGATATCACAAGGAAAGGATAAGACATTGTCGCTGCGACTGACACGACGTGAGATCATTGCAGCATCGCTGCTCTTGGCGGCCAGCTCCTTGCTGGCTGAGGAGGGGACGATCACCGTGGATGGAATGTTTGGTCCCGTGCAAGTGCCGAAGTCGCCGAAGCGCGTGGTCGTATCGGATGGTGACGACGTGCTGCAGCCGACCGTCGCGCTTGGAATTATTCCGGTCGGCGCATCCCGGCCGAACTTCACGGGCGGTTTCGCAAAGGGCGTCGCCGAGCGTCTGCCGGCTGATATCGGCTATATCGGATCGTCGGGGGAACCCAATTTCGAGACCGTGCTCACCCTCGAGCCCGATCTCATCCTGATGAGCAACGACGATATTCCCGATCTGCAGGGAATGTACGAGCGTTACACCCAGATCGCTCCCACCGTGCTCATCGATGTGCAGCCCAAGGACTGGCGCAAGACGCTGACGACGATTGCGGGTGCCACGGGGCGTGAGGCGCAGGCGAGCGAGTTGCTGGCGAAATACGACGAGCGCGTCGGACAGGTTCGCGGCGCGATCAGCGGCAATATCGGAACGGCGACGATCGCCCGCGTTCGCACCAATCTCGTGCGCTACATGCTGCAGGACACCTCTTTCACCTGGAGCGTGCTGAAGGATGTCGGCTTCCGCGCCCCGCCGCAGCAGCAGATCACCAGCAATGACGGCTTCATCAACATCAGCCTCGAACGGCTTGACCTCCTGGAGGCCGATTTCATCCTGCTGCTGGAGGACGAGGGTGCCAAGGGGCCGGGCGCCATGAGCGAGAAACTCAAGGCGCTGCCGACCTTCGCCAACCTGAAGGGCGACAAGATGGAGCTCCCGTCCGCGGACTACCTGTTCGGCAACATCCTGACGGCCTTCAACATGCTTGACGTGCTGGAAGCCAAGTTCAAGGCATAGTCAGGCCCATGCCTGTGGCGATGGTGCAACTGCATCGCCACCGGGACGCTTTTTTAGCTCTTCCCCTTCCACGGCACCAGCACGGCTTCCAGGATGCGGATGGCGGCGCTGAAGGAGAAGGCGCAGGCGGCGATGATGCCGATACCGACGAAGACCACGTCGGTCGCCAGGAACTGCGACGCCGACATGATCATGTAGCCGATCCCACGGGTCGAGGCGATCAGCTCGGCTGCGACCAGCGTGCCCCAGCCGATACCGAGCGCGATCCTGAGCCCCGTCAGGATCTCCGGCAGCGCCGAGGGCAGCACGATGCTGACGAGGATCTGAAAGGGACGGGCGCCAAGCGAGCGTGCGGCGTTGACGCGCTCGATCGGCAGCGAGCGGACGCCGGCCTGCGCCGAAAGGCAGATCGGCGCGAACATGGCGAGCACCAGGAGTGTCACCTTGGAGGTCTCGCCGATGCCGAGCCAGATGATCATCAGCGGCAGATACGCAAGCGGCGGCAGCGGCCAGTAGAACTCGATGGGCATATCGAGCACGCCCTTGACCCAGCGGTTCAGCCCCATCAGCAGCCCGATCGGAATGCCGACGACGGTAGCGATGGCGGCGGCGGTGACGATGCGGAACAGGCTCGCGGAAACGTGCTCATAGAGCGAGGCGCCGGCATAGCCGTCATTGTAGATCGCCCCGACTTGCGTCCACACCTCCTGCGGCGTCGGCAGGAAGAGATGCGGCACCAGCGCCAGCTTGGCCGCCAGCCACCAGGCGGCGAGAAGCACGAGTGCTGTCGCGATGCTGATCAGCACGGTCGGCTTCTCGCCGGCGCCGAAGCCTTTCATTTTCACGAGTTTCGGCTGTTCCGCAGGCGAGCCGATGACGACGCGGCCGGTTTCGGTGAAATCGCTCATTCGGCGGCACTCCTCAGCTCTTCCGATCCATGTAGGATGTCGCGGATTTCCTCGCGCAGATTGGCGAATTCAGGCGATGTCTTCACCGCCCTGGCGTCCCCAGTCTCGGCGAAGCGGTGGACGAAGTCGAGGTCGAAGCGGGCAACGATGCGGCCCGGACGCGGCGACATCACCACGACCTGCGTGCCGAGAAACAGCGCCTCCTCGATCGAGTGGGTGATGAAGAAGATGCGGGTATGCGTCTCCTTCCAGATCGAGACCAGCAGCTCCTGCATCTGTTCGCGGGTGAGGCTGTCGAGCGCGCCGAAGGGCTCGTCCATCAAAAGCACGGCGGGCTCGGTGGCGAGCGCCCTGGCGATGCCGACGCGCTGGCGCATCCCGCCGGAGAGCTCATAGGGGAAAGCGGCCGCGAAATCCTTGAGGCCGACCAAGTGCAGCAATCGCTCGGCGCGTTCGCGGCGCGCGCCTTTCGGCACGCCGGCGAATTTGAGGCCGAGGGCGACATTGTCGATCACCGTCTTCCAGGGGAGCAGCGTGTCCTTCTGGAACACGACGCCGCGATCGGCACCCGGTGATGTAACGGGCCGCCCGTCCAGCGTGATCGCGCCTTCGGACAGCGGCAGGAAGCCGGCGATGGCATTGAGCAGGGTGGACTTGCCGCAGCCGGACGCGCCGAGCGCGACCACGAAGCTGTTTTCGGGAATGGCGAGCGAGACGCGGTCGAGCGCATGGACCGTCCGGCCGTCTCGTGTCTGGAAATAGACGCTCGCGTGATCGACTTTGAGCATGTCAGGTCTCTTTGAAAATGAGGACGCTGGCGCGGTGTGGCGCCAGCGTTTCTGCCGGAAACGGCTTAGTTGCTCGGATTGGTCAGCGCATCCGCGGTCACGAAGGCGGCGTAGCTCGGCAGCACTTCGCTGACCTTGCCCTGCTCCTTCAGGAAGGTGGCGGTATCCTTGAGGATCTTGGCAGCACCAGCCTTTTCGCCGCCGCCGAGCCATGCTTCGGATGCCTGGACATCAGGCGTCAGAAGCGTCAGGTTCTTCAGCGCCGCCGCCTGCTGTTCGGGCGTGCCGCCGAGCGCCTTGGCAAGCAGCTTGGCGTTCTCGCTGTCGGCGTCCCAGGCCTTCTTGTCCTTGGCAAAGGAGGCGTAATAGGTGTTGATGACGCCTGCGAAGCCCTTCAGGAAAGCGGGGTTTTCATCGGCGAATTTCGAGGCCGCGACCCAGGCGGAGAAGGTCGGCGCGCCCTTGTCGGCGACGTCCTTGGAGGTGACCAGCACCTTGCCCTTCTTCTTCAGTTCGGTCAGCGCCGGATCCCAGACGAAGCCGCCATCGATATCGCCGCGATTGTAGCTGGCGACGATCTCCGGCTGCGGGATCGCGAAGACCTGCACGTCCTTTTCGCTGAGGCCGAGCGACTTGATCAGCGCCAGCAGCTGATAGTGGTCGGTGGAGACCGGGGCTGCCGCGAGCTTCTTGCCCTTCAGGTCATTGAGCGAGGAGATGCCCGAACCGTCGCGAACGACAAGCGCCTCGTCAATGCCCGAGATCGAGGACAGGTAGAAGGCCTTGACGGCGAGGCCGCGCGAGGTGGCGGCCGCGAACGGGCTGGAGCCGACATAGCCGACCTGCACGTCGCCCGAGGCGATCGCCGCGAAGATCTCGGCGCCGGAATTGAACTTGCGGAAGTCGATGTCATAGCCCGTCGCCTTGGCGAACTCGCCATTGGCGATGGCAACCGACGACGGCAGTGCATCCGTCTGGTAGGCAACGACAACCTTCTTGTCGGCTGCCTGCGCCAGCAGCGGCGCGGCCACGGCGGCCACTCCAAGTGTAAGTCCTGCGATAATGCCCTTGATATTCATGTTTCGCCCCCGAATGCCGCGCTTGTGCGTCGGCTCAACTTGTTTCGACGGGAAAACACTACGGCGAGCCATGGGCGGCACACAGATAAAACTATCTATTTTATAGAGTATGGCGACAATATTGTTTTGCGTCTGATTTGCCGGGCAGACGATTGCGGCTTGTCGGTGGTTGCCACGTCAGGCGGCATCCATGGTGATGAGGTAGCAGAGCGCCTGGCCATCCATCTCGAGCGACATGCCTGCCGCATCCTGCAACAACAACGTGTCGCCTTCGGCAAGCGACGCTTGGCCGTCCGTCCAGGTGAGATCGAGTGTGCCGCGATTGCAGAACACCAGCAGCGTGCCGGCCGCACCGCCGGATGTGACCTCGCCATCGACCACGACGCGCTCGACCCGGTGCCACAGCCCACCGCGACGCGTCATGACGTTAAGGTCGGTGATCGGCCCGGATTTGAGCGTCGCGGACACCGCAACGTCGGCGGGGAAGGCGAGGGGTGCGCTTTCCTGCGTCAACAGCAACGGCGCGCGGCCGTCGATCGCAAGCGACATCCCTTCGCCGTCAAGGATCGACAAGGTCCGGTCGATGCCGGGGAAGATCGAGAACGGCCCATCGGTTGCGACCGTCGCCATGCTGATCCGCCAATCGAACTCTGAAAGTGCGGCCCCCTCCGGCGAAACCGCAATCTCCACCGTCTCCCCGCCACCGTTCTTCCACGGCATGCGGCGGTAGCTGCTGGCGGTCAGGATTGTGGCGCGGGGCATGGTATCTCCGGAGGTTGCAAATGGGAGGGGAGTGGAAGACACTCAGGGCATTGGAGGCGAGTGATGGATATCGTCAACATGGCAAAGGATGCCCCGATCAATCAACCGGAAACGGCGCCCAAGAAGCGCCGCATTGGTTTCATGGAAGGCATGATCACCGTTCCCGACGACTTCGACACGATGATGGCCGAGGAAATCGAAGACATGTTCTATGGCGGCGACCTCTTTCCTCCTGAAGACCCAATCAAGCCGATCGTAACAGACAAGGAATGAGCGGGGACGTTCGAGCGGACGCTGATTGCGACCTCTCGACCATCCTTCAATATCCGGGCCTCATACCGTTCTGAGGCCCGGTGTCTCGCTCTATCAGTTCCCCAAAATCCCCGGCAGGCGCAGGCCCTTCTCCTTGGCGCAATCGATCGCGATGTCATAACCCGCATCGGCGTGGCGCATGACGCCGGTGGCCGGGTCGTTCCAGAGCACGCGTTCCAGGCGCTTGGCCGCATCGTCGGAGCCGTCGGCGCAGATGACCACGCCCGAGTGCTGGCTGAAGCCCATGCCGACACCGCCGCCGTGATGCAGCGACACCCAGGTGGCGCCGGATGCGGTGTTGAGGAGCGCGTTGAGGAGCGGCCAGTCGGACACGGCGTCCGAGCCGTCCTTCATCGCTTCCGTCTCGCGGTTCGGCGAGGCGACCGAACCACTGTCGAGGTGGTCGCGGCCGATGACGACGGGGGCCGAGAGTTCGCCGTTCTTGACCATCTCGTTGAAGGCCAGCGCCAGGCGGTGGCGATCGCCGAGGCCGACCCAGCAGATGCGCGCCGGCAGACCCTGGAAGGAGATGCGCTCGCGGGCCATGTCGAGCCAGTTGTGCAGGTGCTTGTTGTCAGGCAGCAGCTCCTTCACCTTGGCGTCGGTCTTGTAGATATCCTCAGGATCGCCGGAGAGGGCTGCCCAGCGGAACGGGCCGATGCCGCGGCAAAACAGCGGGCGAATATAGGCCGGCACGAAGCCCGGGAAGGCAAAGGCGTTTTCCAGACCCTCATCCTTGGCGACCTGGCGGATGTTGTTGCCGTAGTCGAGCGTCGGCACGCCGGCATCCCAGAAGGCGACCATGGCTTCGACATGCTTCTTCATCGAGGCGCGGGCGGCGGCTTCGACAGCCTTCGGATCGCTTTCGCGCTTGGCCTTGTGCTCGGCGACGGTCCAGCCGATCGGCAGATACCCATTGAGCGGGTCATGCGCCGAGGTCTGATCTGTGACGATATCGGGACGCGGGCCGCCTGATTTCATGCGGGCCACGAGCTCAGGGAAGATTTCGGCGGCATTGCCGAGCAGGCCGACGGACTTGGCTTCGCCCTTCGCCGTCCATTCGGCGATCATGGCAAGCGCTTCATCCAGCGACTTCGCCTTGGCGTCGACATAGCGGGTGCGCAGGCGAAAATCGATGCGGGTCTCGTCGCTCTCGACCGCGAGGCAGCAGGCGCCGGCCATGACGGCCGCCAGCGGCTGCGCGCCGCCCATGCCGCCGAGGCCACCGGTCAGGATCCACTTGCCCTTGAGGTCGCCATTATAGTGCTGGCGGCCGGCTTCCACAAAGGTCTCGTAGGTGCCCTGAACGATGCCCTGTGTCCCGATGTAGATCCACGAGCCGGCGGTCATCTGGCCGTACATGGCGAGACCCTTCTTATCCAGCTCGTTGAAATGATCCCAGGTCGCCCAGTGCGGCACGAGGTTGGAATTGGCGATCAGGACGCGCGGCGCATCCTTGTGGGTGCGGAACACGCCGACCGGCTTGCCGGATTGCACCAGCAGCGTCCCTTCTTCCGTCAGCGTCTTCAGCGTCGCGACGATCTGGTCGAAATCCGCCCAGGTGCGGGCGGCGCGGCCGATGCCGCCATAGACGACCAACTCGTGTGGGTTTTCGGCGACGTCGGGGTCGAGATTGTTCATCAGCATGCGCAGCGGTGCTTCGGTCATCCAGCTCTTGGCGTTGAGCTCGGGGCCAACAGGGCTTCTGACATCACGAATATTGTGGCGTGGATTGCTGGTCATTGCGGTTCCCCTTATCCGGGTTGGATGGCTTGTTGTTTCAGGCTTATTTCTTCAGGTTCGGCGCGATCGCGGCGATGCGCTCGAGGATGTCTTTCAGATGGACGCGCAGGCGGTCGGCCTTGGCGGTGTCGTAGGCAAAGGGTGGCTTTTCGGTCCGAAGATGCGTGGATTGCGCCAGCTCCATCTGGATCGCATGCACGCCGGTCTCCGGCCGCCCGTAATGCCGCGTCGTCCAGCCGCCCTTGAAGCGACCGTTGAGGATGCTGTCGTAGCCGGTGGCAGACGCGGTCGCTGAGACAACGGCCTGCTCGATGGCGCGGTCGCAGGTCTTGCCCAGATCGGTGCCGATATTGAAATCCGGCAGCTTGCCTTCGAAGAGGAAGGGGATGTGCGAGCGGATCGAGTGGCAGTCGTAGAGGATCGCGACGCCGTGGATTGCCTTCACCCGCTCGATCTCGGCCGCAAGCGCCACGTGATAGGGCGCGTGGAAATCGCCCAGGCGCTCGGCGATATCTGCCTCGTTGGGTGCGGCGCCTTCCTTCCAGATCGACAGGCCGTCGAAGTCCGTCTCGGGCACAAGGCCGGTGGTGTTCTGGCCGGGATAGAGGCTGGTGCCGGATGGATCGCGGTTGGCGTCGATGACGTAGCGATGGAAGGTGGCGCGCACGGTGGTCACGCCATCAAGGAGGCCGTCATAGAGATTGTGGATGTGCCAGTCGGTGTCGGCGAGCAGCTTGCCGTTGTCGTTCAGGCGGTCCCAGATGGCAGGCGGTACGTCGGTGCCGGTGTGCGGGAAGCCGAGGATGATGGGGGATGTGCCCTGGCGGGTTTCGTGGGTGGTCATTGGTTGAGTGCTCCACGGGTTGCGGGTGGGTTACCCCCCTCTGTCCTGCCGGACATCTCCCCCACAAGGGGGGAGATCGACTCGTTGTTATCGCCTTGCAGAACGGTTGACTTTGGAGCGAGCGGGAGCGCCCAGCCAATCTCCCCACCTGTGGGGGAGATGCCCGGCAGGGCAGAGGGGGGCGCCGCGAGTGCCGACATCACCATCACCCCTCCAGCACCGGCAGAATGCCCGAAGACACCGCCGCATTCAGCCCGCCCGAGGCCACCAGATCGCTGGCGGCCTGCAGGTCACCCGCCATGTAGCGATCAACCTCCAGCGTCGGAACCACGGCGCGGATCGCGGCGATGGCGTTCGAAAGCTCCGGGCTGGTCGCGAGCGGCGCGCGGAATTCGACGCCCTGGGCTGCCGTCAGCGCCTCGATGCCGATGATCGAAAACAGGTTGTCCGTCATCTGCAGCAGGCGGCGGGCGCCGTGGCAGGCCATGGAGACGTGGTCTTCCTGGTTGGCCGAGGTCGGCGTCGAGTCGACCGAGGCCGGGTGCGACATCTGCTTGTTTTCCGACATCAGCGCCGCCGAGGTGACTTCCGCGATCATCAGGCCGGAGTTGAGGCCGGGCTTCTTGGCGAGGAAGGCTGGCAGGCCGTAGGAGAGGGCCGGATCGACGAGCAGGGCGATGCGCCGCTGTGAGATGGCGCCGATCTCACAGACGGCGATGGCGATCTGGTCGGCGGCGAAGGCGACCGGTTCGGCGTGGAAATTGCCGCCGGAGACGACGGAATTGTCAGACAGCACCAGCGGGTTGTCGGTGACCGCGTTGGCTTCGATCTCAAGCGTTTTGGCGACCGAACGCAGGAGATCCAGGCAGGCGCCGTCGACCTGCGGCTGGCAGCGGATGCAATAGGGGTCCTGGACGCGCTCGTCGCCCTCGATATGGCTCTGGCGGATGACGGAATTGTCGAGGAGGGCGCGCAGCGCGGCGGCCGTGTCGATCTGGCCCTTGTGGCCGCGCAGCGTGTGGATGTCGGGGTGGAACGGAGCGGACGAGCCCATGGCGGCGTCGGTCGACATTGCGCCGGTGATCAGCGCTGCCTGCGCAGCGCGGTGCGCGCGGAAGAGGCCGGCGAGCGCCAGAGCGGTCGAGGTCTGCGTGCCGTTGATCAGCGCCAGGCCTTCCTTGGCGGCCAGCACCACAGGTGTCAGCCCGGCCTTGTCGAGCGCTGCGGCGCCGGAGAGGCGCTCGCCGTTATAGAAAGCTTCGGCCTCGCCCATCATCATGGCCGCCATATGCGCCAGCGGCGCGAGGTCGCCGGAGGCGCCGACGGAGCCCTTCTCGGGAATGACGGGAATGACGCCCTTTTCCAGCATGCCTTCGATCAGCCGCACCAGTTCCAGCCGCACGCCGGATGCACCGCGGCCGAGCGAGACGAGCTTCAGGGCCATGATGAGGCGGACGATGTTTTCAGGCAGCGGCGCGCCGACGCCGCAGCAATGCGACAGGATGAGATTGCGCTGCAGGGTCGCCACATCGGCGCTGTCGATCTTGATCGAGGCGAGCTTACCGAAGCCGGTGTTGATGCCGTAAACAGGCGCATTGCCGGCGGCGATCTCGGCGATGCGTGCGGCGGCCTTGTTGATGCCGGCGTCGAAGGAGCGGTCGAGCACAGCCGGCTCGCCGGTCCAGTAGATCGTTTCCAGATGCTTGAGCGATACGGAGCCGGGATGAAGAGTGATGGTCAACGGTCGATCCTTTCGCCCTTGAAGACGTGTGCGTGAAGCGGGTTGAAGCCGATGCGGTAGACGAGCTCGGCGAGGTTCTCGACATCCCAGATCGCGAAATCGGCGGACTTGCCGGCTTCGAGCGTGCCGGTTTCGTCGATGAGCCCAAGGGCGCGAGCACCTTCACGGGTCGCGCCGGCGATGCATTCCTCGACGGTGAGGCCGAACAGGGTGGCGGACATGTTCATGGTGAGGAGCAGCGACGTCAGCGGCGAGGTGCCGGGATTGCAATCGGTGGCGATGGCGATATAGGCGCCGGCCTCGCGCAGCGCCTTGACCGGCGGCTTCTGCTTTTCGTTGATGGCGTAGAAGGCGCCGGGCAGGAGCACGGCGACGGTTCCGGCCGCGGCCATGACGACGGCGTCATCGGCGGTGAGATATTCGAGATGGTCGGCCGACAGCGCCAGATAGGATGCCGCGAAGCGGGCGCCGCCGAGGTTGGAGAGCTGCTCGGCATGGAGCTTGACCGGGAGGCCGAGCTGCTGGGCGCGATCGAAGACGCGGCGCATCTCCTCGACGGAGAAGGCGATCCCTTCGCAGAAGCCGTCGACCGCGTCGACCAGACCTTCGGCATGCGCCTGCTCAAGGCCGGGCAGCACGACGTCAGTGATGTAGTCGCCGTTGCGGCCTTTGTATTCGACCGGCGTGGCATGGGCACCGAGATAGGAGGTGACGACGCGGACCGGGCGAATAGTGCCCAGCGCACGGGCGGCGCGCAGCATCTTCAGCTCGGCTTCGATGTTGAGGCCGTAACCGGACTTGATCTCGATCGTCGTCATCCCCTCGGAGAGAAGCGTGTCGAGACGCGGAAGCGAGGCGGCGACGAGGCCGTCGACGGAGAGGGCATTGGTGGCCTTGACCGAGGAGACGATGCCGCCGCCGGCGCGGGCGACTTCCTCATAGGTGGCGCCCTCAAGGCGCATCTCGAACTCACGGGCGCGGTTGCCGCCATAGACGATGTGGGTGTGGCAATCGACGAGACCGGGTGTCACCCAGCGACCTTCGAGATCGGTGATCTCGGCGCGCTCGATCGCCAGAACCGGCAATTCGCTTTCCGGGCCGACATAGGTGATGCGGCCGGATTCGACGACAACAGCACCTTTTTCGATGACGCCAAGGCCAGCTTTGCCTGGGTCGAGCGTTGCCAGTCGGGCGTTGCGCCACAGGTGCGGGCGAACCTCTCCCTGAGCCTGCTCGTCTGAAAAATTGTTCCCGTTCATCAGCTTTGCGCCTTTCCTTATGCCTCAACATGTATATACATAATAAACGGGTGACAAGGGAAAATTTGGGCGTATCTCTGGAAAAGAAAGAGATGCTTCCGCCAGAAGGAGAGAAATCGGTCATGGCACAAACCGTTGCGACGACACTCCACGCACGCACAGCACTTCTGCCTGAGGGGTGGCGGGAGAATGTCCGGCTGACGCTCGCGGGCGGACGCATATCGCGCATCGAGACAGCGGTTCAGGCAGAACCTGCCGACGAACGCCATCATACGCTCGTCCCGGCCATGGGGAACCTTCATAGCCATGCTTTCCAGCGCGCCATGGCCGGTCTTGCCGAGGTGAGGGGGCCTGCCAATGACAGCTTCTGGAGCTGGCGCACCGTCATGTACAAGTTTGCCCTGTCGATGACACCAGAGCATGTCGAGGCTGTCGCCGCGCAGCTCTACATGGAGATGCTGGAGGCCGGTTTCTCCCGCGTTGGCGAGTTCCACTATCTGCACCATGACAAGGACGGACGGCCTTATGCCAATATCGCGGAGCTGGCCGAGCGCATTGGCGCGGCGAGTGCCACTGCTGGCATCGGGCTGACCTTGCTGCCGGTCTTCTACGCGCACTCCGGCTTCGGCGGCGCAGAACCGATCGAGGGACAGCGCCGGTTCATCAATTCGCTCGACAGCTTCGCGGCGCTGATGGACGGCTGCCGCACGGTGACGTCGCGGCTTGCCGGCGCGGAACTCGGGCTTGCGCCACACAGCCTGCGGGCGGCGACGCCGGAAGAGCTCATCAAGGTGGTGCCGATGGCGGGCGATGGGCCCGTGCATATCCATGTCGCCGAGCAGGTGAAGGAGGTCGAGGACTGCATCGCCTGGTCCGGTGCCCGGCCGGTCGAATGGCTGCTCGACAATGCCGATGTCGATGGCCGCTGGTGCCTGATCCACGCCACACACATGACCGATAGCGAGACCCGCGAGATGGCTCGGCGCGGCGCGATTGCCGGTCTTTGCCCGATCACCGAGGCCAATCTCGGCGACGGCACCTTCCCGGCGCCGCTGTTTCTGGAGGAGGGCGGGCGCTACGGCGTCGGCTCCGATTCCAACGTGCTGATCTCGCTGCCCGGCGAATTGCGACAGCTCGAATATTCGCAGCGTCTGGCGCTGAGGGCTCGCAACGTCATCGCCGCTTCCGGCGGCTCGACGGCGCGCAGCCTCTTCGATCATGCGATCACGGGCGGCGGTGCGGCGCTGAAGGCGCCGGGCGGGCTGGCGGTCGGGCATCACGCCGATATCGTCGCGCTCGACATATCGGCCGTTCCCTATCTTGTCGGCGACCAGCTGCTCGACCACTGGATGTTTGCCGGCGGCGTCGCGGTCGACAGCGTCTGGGCGTTGGGCGAGAAGAGGGTCGAGGGTGGCCGGCATGTCGGCCGCGAGGCGATCAACCGGCGCTTCCTCAAGGCAATGAGCGAGTTGCTGGCGGCCTGACGGCCTTTCCCGACAGTCTTTCCAGACTCAGGCATTGCCGATAGACCGAGAGAAAAGCGGAGCGTGACGATGGATCAGGGCAGGGATATCACCTTGCATCAGCGGATCGTGAACGACATCGAAGGCCGCATCGTCTCGGGCGAGTGGCCGCCGGGTCATCGCATTCCGTTCGAGCTGGAGCTCACCAAGGAGTATGACTGCTCGCGCATGACGGTCAACAAGGCGCTAACCCAGCTCGCCAAGGCGGGCCTGATCGAGCGCCGCAAGAAGTCCGGCAGCTTCGTCACCCAGCCGCAGGCGCAATCGGCCGTTCTCGAAATTCATGATATCGCCGCCGAGGTGAAATCGCTGAACCTCGCTTACTCGTTTTCGGTTGCGAGACGCGCCAAGCGGAAGGCGGATGCCGATGATAACAGGCGTCTCGAACTGCAGCCGGGTTCCTCGGTCGTCGAGGTGGTCTGCATCCACCATGCCGGTGGTCGGCCCTTCTGCCTCGAGGAGCGGCTGATCAGCCTTGCCACCGTGCCCGAGGCGGAGGAGGCCGACTTCTCGACCATTCCGCCGGGCAGCTGGCTGATCAACCAGATCCCGTGGTCGAGCGCCGAGCATCGCATCCACGCGGTTGCAGCCGGAAGTGAGGCTGCGGTGTTGCTCGATATTGCGCGCAATACCGCCTGCCTCGTGGTCGAGCGTCGGACTTGGAGCAATGTCGGCCCGGTCACGCATGTGCGGTTTACCTATCCTGGTGACAAGCATGCGTTGGTGGCGCGGTTTACGCCGGCGTCGTGAGCGCTCGGTGGGGCCGTCGGGAACGTGGTTTGACGGCCGACTTTGGCGTTTTACCGTGGGTTACCCCCCTCTGCCCTGCCGGGCATCTCCCCCACAGGTGGGGAGATTGGCTTGGCGCGGCCGCTCGCTCAACCTTCATTGTTTCATTGGGGAGCAAGCCACTTGCCGATCTCCCCCCTTGTGGGGGAGATGCCCGGCAGGGCAGAGGGGGGTATTCCACGGCACAGCCTCTCGACCATCAGGTCGCACTTGAAAGTGCACACCAAAACCCCACGCCGCCCGAAAGCCCGTGTCTCCACCATGCAATCTTCACTCGGACGGGGCGCTGGAAATCACCTCGATTGAGTAAGTAGAATATGGCGCTTCCCAGCGCCCCGTTCGGCGGTTTATGAACGCAACTCCGGTCTCTCTGCCTTTCCGCCCAACTTCGCGGCGGAACCATGTGTGCCTCACAGGCACGTCCGGGCTCAACTCGGGCCCGTCTTGCGACGGAACCCGCCGTCACCGGAGGGAGACCATTTTCTGCGAACCCCGGATGAGAGAGCTTGCGTCCTCCTCAAACATCCGGCGCCGATCCCGCCTCGCCGGCACGCCTGCCGGTGTATCCGATGACGGGACGAGGTCATTCTAAGCCGAGGTTTTTCGAGCGGGGAAAATTGAAGCAAGAGATTCCAGTAAGTTGTTGATTTGAAACGCTCACGCGACGCACAGAAACGAAAAAGCCGCGCGCCTTTCCACGCGCGGCTCGAAAGCCTTGGGAGGCTCAAAACCTTAGAGCAGGCCGGCTGCGGTCATCAGTTCGACGACCTTCTTGTTGTCGAGCTTGGAGGCTTCGACCTTCGGTCCCTTCAGGTCGGCGATCGGGACCAGCTTGGCGTTGGAATCGCCGGCAACCGCGTATTCGAACGAATCGCCGTTCTTCAGAACGTCCTGGCCAGCCTTAGAGGTGATCCACTTCAGCAGGGCCTGTGCTTCCTTCGGGTGCTTGCTGGACTTCAGCACGCCACCGCCGGAAACGCTGAGGAAGGCGCCCGGATCTTCGTTCTTGAAGTAGTGGAGGCTGACGTTCTTGCTGTTTTCGCCGGTCTTGGCCTGATCGCCAAACCAGTAGTAGTGGTAGATCACGGCGCCTTCGACTTCGCCGGCATTGACGGCCTTCATGGCAACGCTGTTGCCCTTGTAAGGCGTTGCGTTTTCCTTCATGGCCTTCAGCCAGGAAGCGGTCGCTTCTTCGCCCTTCAGCTGCAGCAGCGCGCCGACGATCGCCTGGAAGTCGGCGCCACCGGGAGATGCGCCCCAACGACCCTTCCAGGCCGGATCGGCGAGATCGAGCATCGACTTCGGCAGCTTGTCTTCCGTGAGCTTGGTCTTGTCGTAGGCGAAAACGGTCGAGCGAGCGGCGATGCCCGTCCAGGTGCCATCGGCCGGGTGGAACTGTGAGGGAACCTGAGCCAGCGTTTCCTTGTCGACCGGTGCGAAGAGGCCGGCGGAAGCGACCAGCGCCATGGCCGGGGAGTTTTCGGTCAGGAATACGTCGGCCGGTGAAGCGTCGCCTTCCTGGACGATCTGGTTGGCGAACTGCATGTCGCTGCCCTTGCGGACGGTGACCTTGATGCCGGTTTCCTTTGTGAAGCCTTCGGCCCACTCTGTGCCGAGGCCCTCGTGCTGGGCGTTGTACACGACGATGCCTTCGGCATCCTGCGCGAACGCGCCGTTTACGAAGGCTGTCGCGGCAAGAAGCGCTGCGGCGGAAGCCAGCTTCAGGCTGATGGATTTCTTCATGTCAAACTCCCGATTGGAGCGAAACCAAGCGCACATGGGCTCAAGTTTTCGGTCGCTATGAATTGGTTTTTCCACGCGTTTGAATGTCTCGGCCAGCGCTGCCGGCTAAAACTATTCCAACGCACTCCACTTATCGTGAGCCTTGGTCCGTGACCATGGGGACTAAAGTCCCTAGTGGCGGCGTAGAGGGCCGGGGCCGCTAGGAATGGGCGCTCAATCGTCGAGAATTGCAGCATCCGGCCGGTCGCAATCAACCGATGGCAACCGTTTCGGTCGGAAAACCAAGGAGCATACGCATGAAGAAGATCATCGTTCACACTTGCGTTACCGCCGGATCGCTGTTGCTGGCGCTTGGCGCGGCCGGGGCTGGCCCACTATCTCCAAATGCCGGCATGACAGCGACCAAGCCGCCGCTGGCAACACTCGTGCGTCAGGGCGCCGACGATCTCGTCAAGCACAAGCGCCACGGCCGCGGGCTCGACGACGGTCCGGGCCATGTCCGCCACAGCTCGTCGTCGTTCTCGTCGGCATCCTCCTCTTCGCGTGGGCGCGGCTCCGATGATGGCGCGAGCCACGAGCATCATGGCGGTGACGACCACGGTGGAGACCACCACGGCGGTGGCGGTAGCGACGACCACGGCGGTCACGGAGGTGGCGGCGGCGACGATCACGGCGGACGTCGCTAGTCGTGCCGTCAATCATGTCCTGGCCCACTGAGGGCCGGGACCGTTCTCAAGGAGATCGATCGTGAGCACGTGGCCTAAAATCGCCTGTACCGTCATTCTCTGTGCGATGTCAGTCGTGGCGGGCCCAGTCTCCGCATGGGCGGACAAGGGAAACGGTGGCGGTGGTTCGGGCCGAAGCGGGAGCTCGGGCGGAAGCGGGAGTGGCAGCTCGGGGGATAGCGGATCGGGATCGGGGGCGGGCTCGGGTTCGTCCGGCTCCGACCATTCCGGATCCTCCGGTTCGGGGTCTTCTGGCTCCTCAGGTTCATCCGGATCGCGATCGTCTGACGACGATGGCGGCCGCCGCTCTGGAGGCGGTCGGCAGGGACGGGGAGACGATCGCACGGGCTCGATATCTCAACGCGAGGATCGCGCCTTCGATGGCGGCTGGCGCGAGCGCATCCGGAACGGCCGCTACGAGCTGTTCGATCCCGAGGGTCGCCTCGTCATCCGTCGTGCCGCGAAAAATAGCGATATCGAACGGTTTCGTTGATCGAAATCCTGACTGATCAGGACCGCGATCGCGCGTCGCGCAGGAACATCGCGGCTTCCGTGCGATTGCGCGCCTTCAGCTTCTGCAGGATGCGCGTCATGTTGTGCTTGATCGTCTTTTCCTGAAGGTTGAGCTGGCGGGCAACTTCCTTGTTGCTGTTGCCATCGGCGACCAGGCCGAGGATCTGCTCCTCGCGTGGCGTCAGCGAGGCCAGGGCATCTTCTTGCGGGGTGCGCGTCGGGGCGGCTGGGGGCTGGGGCGCATCGCCCTTCATCTCCGTCAGGATACGCGCGGCGAGGCTTGGCGACACATAGCTCTCGCCGGCCACCACATTGCGCACCGCCGATACCAGCGTGGATGCGTTCACGCCTTTCAGAATGTAGCCCTTCGCCCCTTCCTTCAGCGCGTCGAACAGATCGCTGTCTTCTTCCGAAGCCGTGAGCACGATGACGGTTGCAGCCGCATCCGCCTTCATAATCATGCTCAGCGCGTGGTGACCGCCGCCGGGCATGGAGAGGTCAAGCAGCAGCGCATCCGGACGGTGCTGGCTGAAAAGCGCTATAGCGTCTGCCGCGCTGGCGCCTTCGCCAACCACCTCGAAACCCGGCTCATCGGACAGGCTGCGGGCGAGGCCGTTGCGGAATATCGGGTGATCGTCGACGATCGCGACCCTGAGCGTGTCTGACGTCATTCCGCCGTCCTCCTCGGTAGTGTCATGCATATGCGGGTGCCGGTCTTCGCGTCGGACGCGATGTCGAGACGTCCACCAAGCCCGGCGAGCCGTTCCTCCAGGCCGGCAAGGCCAAGGCCGTCTTCGTCGCCCGACCGGACGAAGCCGGTTCCGTTATCTTCGACGGCGATCCTGATATGCTGGTCGTCCTCAGCCGCCGTGACGGAAATTTTCGACGCGCCGGCATGCCGGGTGGCGTTGCTAAGCGCTTCCTGGATAAAGCGATAGGCGCAGATCTTGGCGGCCTGCGCGGGGATATCGAGGGGACCCACATTCGAGATGATCCTGGTGCGCGAACGCGTCTCGTGCGCCTGGATGGCGCGGCGGACGACATCGTCGCCCGAGAGCGTCTCGAGTTCGGGCAGCGTCAGGCCGCGGCAGATGTCGCGGATCTCCTGGATGGCTTCGGTGATCGAGCTGCTGACGAGCGATTCGTCGTCGCCCTTCGCCTTGCCCTTGGCTATCGCCTCCAGCCTCAACGCGGCAAAGCCGAGCAGCTGTGCCGGGCCGTCATGCAGCTCAGCGGAGATGCGGCGCAGATAGCGCTCGTTGAGCGTCGCCGTGCGCTGGTTTGCCCTGTCGGCCCGCTTTCGCAGGGCGCGGTTGAGGTCGAGCATCCGCGACAGCTCGATCACCTGCGCGTCGAGCGACCGGCGCTGGACATCGATCAGATGGCTGCCTCTGGCGACGATGATGAAGAGCAGCGCAAGCATGCCGGCCGTCACCGTGCCGACGACCAGCCAGCTCTGCAACCTGGCCACCGCGAGTTCCGCACGCAGGTCGCTGGCGATCTCGTAGAATTCCGCGACACCGATGATGTCGCCCGACCAGGGTTCGCGGATTGGACTGTAGATCTCCAGAAGGGGCTGGCCGCTTTTCTGCTCCAGCTGGTTTTCCTCGCCCTTGAGGTCGTCGAATTCCGCGTGAACCGAACCGGAAAGTGCCGTGGCAAGCCCCTCGGTCATCGAGAAGTGTTTGCCCACAAGGCTGGGCTCGCTGCTAAAAAGCACTGTTCCATCGGGGCGCCAGATCTTGAACGAATAGAGCCTGTCGCGCAGCACGCCCTGCTGCAATGTTTCGGTCAGCGCCAGCTTGGCGCCTTCGCCAAGCGAGGTGGCCGAGGCGAGTTCCTGTGTGAGCGGGGCGATGATGCTGTCGACATAGAGCGCGGTGGCATTGGCGGCGTTGCGCACCGCCGCTCCCTCGATGCGGCTCGTCACCCATAGCCCGATAAGCGCCATGCCGAGCACGAGCACAAGGCCACCGGCGATGCCGAATTGCCACGCCAAAGTAAGCCTTTGGCGCAATATCTTGCGGGGTTGGGTGATCGAAACGACATTCATCGCGCTAGCATATCGATGTTTCCGCCTAAGCAGAAGAAGGACCAATGGCCGTTCTGCACGGACGAAAGCCGGTGAAATTGGCGGTGTGGACAGCGGAGTATGCGTCGTCTGGAATATTGAGAATTAGGTAAGGTTCTGGCGCTAGGCTGGTTAGCGTTAACGAAGCCTTACTCGGTAGAAGATGATTCGGCGCATCCTCATTGTTGTGGTGATCATGCTGACCACGATCGGCAGTGCGCAGCTTTGCCTGCCGAGCGCTTCCTTCGCGGCCCCCTGTCAGACCGAAGTCATCGCCGAAGGCGATGCGCTCTCCGGTGACGACAGCCGCGACGTCAGCCATATCCATGACGCCGAGCACTGGACGCGGCGGCCGCCTGTGGATGCCTGGCCCAGCGCCTGGGAGCTCGCCGACATAAGCTACCATCCCAATCTCCCGATCCATCTCGAAGGCCGGACGCTCGATCCCATGTATCGGCCGCCGATCGTCGGCGGCGCTCTTTCCCGTCCCGTTTCCCTAGCCAGAGCAGCCTGACGATATCAGGGCTGCTCGAGAGAGAGCCCCGATGTTGTTACTCGTCAACGCACCCAAGAGCCTTCCTGCCTTGCCGCGATATCTCCGGATACCGGGAGCGCGCGCACGATGACCCTCGTATCGAAAATCATCCTCGCCAAACGCCGCAGCCATCTCAATGTCTCGGCGCTCAACAGGGGGCGCCGAAAGAAGGTCGATCTCTACCGGCAGGGCAAGACGCGTGTGCTTCTGGTCGCGCTGGCGCTCGTCATGGGCTTTACGGCCAGTGCCGCTCGGCTTGTCGAATACGGGGCTCGCGATCCCGAGGCGACATCCGGCATCCTGCCATCGGACAAGCTGCTGGCCTCGCGGCCCGACATTCTCGACCGGCACGGGCAATTGCTGGCGACCGACGTTCGCACCGTCTCGATGTTCGCCGAGCCCAACAAGATCGTCGATGTCGATGATGCGGTGGAGAAGCTCGCCACGATCTTCCCCGATCTCGATCGGCGGGGGACATACGCCAAGCTTTCCGTGAAATCGTCACGCTTCGCATGGCTGCGCCGGCAGATCACGCCGCGTCAGCAGAGCCAGATTCTCGAACTGGGCATCCCGGGTGTCGGCTTCCGCCCGGAGAAGAAGCGGTTCTATCCGGGTGGGAATACGGCGGCGCACGTTCTCGGCTATGTCGATATCGACAATCGCGGCGTCGCCGGAATGGAGCGCTACCTCGATCAGCAGGGGTTGCTCGACCTTCGCGCCGCCGGCCTGACGAGCGACATGCCGCTGGAGCCGGTGAAGCTCTCCATCGATCTGCGCGTGCAGAACATCGTGCGCGAAGTTGCCGCCGAAGCCATGGTCAAATACCGCGCGGAAGCCGCCGGCGCCGTCATTCTCGACGTGGAGACGGGCGAGGTTCTGGCGATGGCGTCGGTTCCCGACTTCGATCCCAACCAGCCGTCGCGAACGCTTGCGAACGGGAAGGTCGACAAGGAATACGAGAAGGGCTGGTTCAACCGCATCAGCAACGCGACATTCGAGATGGGCTCGACCTTCAAGAGCTTCACGCTGGCGATGGGCCTGGATGAAGGCAAGATCAACCTGAACTCGATGGTCGACGCTACCCGGCCGATCCGCATGGGCGGCTTCATCATCAAGGACTTCAAGGGCAAGAACCGCGTTCTCTCGATCCCCGAGGTCTTCCAGTATTCCTCGAACATCGGCACCGCCGCGGTTGCCGACATGGTCGGCATCGACCGCCACCGGGAATTCCTGACCAAGCTGGGGCTGCTCTCCAAGATGGAGACGGAGATGCCAGGCGTTGCGACGCCGACGCAGCCGCGAACCTGGAAGAAGATCAACTCGGTGACGATCTCCTTCGGCCACGGTGTCGCGACGACGCCGCTTCAGACGGCGGTCGCGGCCGCCTCGCTGATCAACGGCGGCAAGCTTTTGCCTCCGACCTTCCTGCCGCGCAGTTCCCAGCAGGCGGGGGATATCGCCAAGCTCGTTCTGAGCGACAAGACCAGCCAGGACATGCGCTACCTCTACACCTGGAACGGCATCAAGGGCTCCGGTCGCAGCGCCCAGGTCGAAGGCTTCAACATCGGCGGCAAGACGGGCACGGCGGACAAGGTGGTCGACGGCCGCTATGCGAGCGACAAGAACTTCAACGCGTTCGTCGCCGCATTTCCGATGGACCGGCCGAAATACATCGTGCTGACCATCATCGACGCGCCGGAGACGGGTGAGCATGGCGGCCGGACGGCGGCCTCGACGGCCGCCCCGATGATCAAATCCATCATCGGCCGCGCCGGGCCGCTGCTTGGCGTCGCGCCACGCTTCGGAAGCCCTGATGCGGAGTATCTGCTGGCGGACTACTGAGCGGAACAAGGCGCCTAAGGGAGGCGCCGCCGGCCTCCAAGGCGCCGCGATGGATTTCGGGTGCTAGGGGATGTAGGATTGTTGCAGGGAATGCGCGCATATCCATGCAACAATCTTGTCCTTGCAGGAGCGGCCGCCGCGATGGATCGAAAGCTTGCAGCCATCCTCTGCACCGATGTCGTCGGCTTCAGCCGTCTTGCCGCGCTTGACGAGGAGCGCACCCTCCAGTCGCTCCACATTTGCCATGTGCATATCGCGGACTTGGTGGGCGAGCACGGCGGACGCGTCTTCGGCAGCGCGGGCGATGGGCTGGTCGCGGAGTTCCCCAGCGCGGTTCAAGCCACCAGGTGCGCGGTGGAGATCCAGCGCCAGCTCCACCGCCATTTCGAAGGCTTGCCGACCGACCGGCGCCTCGAGTTCCGCATCGGGGTCAACCTCGGTGACGTAGTTGTCGCGGGGGACGATCTGCTCGGTGACGGCGTCAATATCGCGGCCCGCCTGCAGGAGATAGCCGGACCGTCGGGGATCTCAATCTCCGGCTCTGTTCGCGAGCACCTCGACGGCAAGGTTCCGTTTGCGCTTGCCAGCCTCGGCGAGCGTGTCCTGAAGAACATACCGAGGCCGATTTCGGTCTTTCGCGTGGACTGGTCACAAGAGGCCAGCGACGATCAGGTCGTAACTTCGGTCTGGTCCGCCAACCGGCTCGACAAGGATCAGCCGTCGCTTGTCGTCATGCCCTTCGACAATCTCAGCGGCCCGAGCGACGGATATTTCGTGGACGGGGTGGTGGAGGAGATCACGGCGGCGCTGTCGCGTGTCCGGGACTTCTTCGTCATCGCCCGCCAATCCGCCTTTACCTACAAAGGCAAGTTCATCGATGTCCGTGACGTCGGCAGGGAGCTCGGGGTCGCCTACGTTGTCGAGGGCACGGTTCGCCGCGGCGGGGACCGGTTGCGCATTTCCGTCCAACTGGTCGACGCCGAACGGCGGACCCAGCTCTGGTCGGAGCGCTACGAGGGCATGACCAAGGACCTCTTCGAATTCCAGGACCGGATTGCGGCGCAAGTCGCGGGCGCGATCCATCCGGCCATCCGCAGCGCTGAAATCGAGCTGGCGAAGCGCAAGCCACCCAGCAGCCTGCGTGCCTACGACCTTGTCATGCGCGCCTGTCCATACCTCTGGGGCCACAACAAGGACGGCATCGCGCGCGCCATTCCGCTTCTGCAGGACGCGATCGCGGTCGACCCGGCCTACGGCCGCGCTCATGCGTTTCTGGCCTGGTGTCACGCCCAGAACCTCGGCTACATCTGGACCGAAGATCCGGAACGGGAACTCGCGCTCTCGCTTGTCGCGATCGATGCCGCATCCCGCGCGATCGACGATGACCCGACGGCCCTGACCGCGGTCGGCGGAGCAATCAGCCATTGTGGCGATCAGCCGCGCGCGGCGGTCTATTTGGAGAGGGCGTTGTCGCTCGATCCGAATAATTCCTGGGCATGGGCGAGATTTGGCTGGGTCGCAAGCTACAGGGGAGAGCCTGATCGCGCCAAGGAGCGCTTCGAGCGCGCGATGACGCTCAGTCCCGCCGATCCGCTTGCCTTCAACATGCGGATGGGTTTCGCACTGGCGCTGGCTCTTGCAGGCTCTCTCTCCGAAGCGGTGTCGATCGCCCGCGAGGTCGTCACCCGACATCCCGATGTGACGTGGCCCTACCGGATGATGACGGCTTGGGCGTCGATGCAGGGAGATGAGGAGACGGCGCGCTGGGCGGCTACGAAGTTGCTTGCAGCAGAGCCGGATTTCACGATCGAGCGCTATCTGACCCGACCGGTCTTTCGCGCCGTGCCGACCTGGGCGGATGAGATGGCCGAGGGATTGCGCAAGGCTGGCCTGCCAGAGCAGTGAGCCGACCGTGTCGCGGCTGTCGCCACGACGCAGATGAACGCCCCCATTCTGCGAATGCTTCGCAGCTGCATTAAAAACTGGAAGATGCAGTTGCAAGTCATTGTTAAGTAGCGATTTTTTCTGTTTTCTTCTCCAATTTTGTCGTTGACACCAAGAGGCGGGTCGCCTACCCAGCGCTCATCGGGGAGTAGCCACCGCCTGAGGGCGGGAGCGCGTCAACATACTCGTGCGAGAGCACGTGGCGCGTTCGGCCGACGAGATCGGCTCGGCAAGACCGTGGCGGACATCACCTGGCCAAAACAGGGTGAATTGGCTCAGCTACGAATCTCCTGAAGGGTTCAACCATGTCATTGCTGTCGATCATCGTGCTGGCGTTCAGCATGTCCATGGACGCGTTCGCCGTCTCCGTCGGCCGGGGCGCTGCACTCGGTCGCCCGCGTTTCAGCGAGACGCTACGCACCGGCGTCGTCTTCGGTATCGTCGAGGCGATCACGCCGCTAATCGGCTGGGCGGCGGGTGTTGCCGCTGCCCGGTTCGTGACGGCGGTCGACCACTGGATCGCCTTCGGCCTGCTTGCCGCCGTCGGCATCAACATGCTCCGGGCAGCGATGAGCACCGAGCAGGAAGAAGAAAAGAAGCCAGGCATGTCCTTTGCCATGCTGATCGCAACCGCGATCGGGACCAGCCTCGATGCCATGGCCGTCGGCGTTTCGTTGGCCTTCCTGGAGGTCAACATCCTGGTTATCGCGGTGGCGATCGGCGCCGCCACTTTCCTGATGGCATCGGGCGGGATGCTGGTCGGCCGCCTGATCGGCGAGCGCTTCGGGCGCTACGCCGAGGGTGTCGCCGGCGTTGCGCTGATCATTCTCGGCTCGACCATTCTCTACGAACACCTGATGGCCGGCTGAGGCGATCAGGCAAACGCGCGTAGTGGCGCGGGTCAGGCCTTGATCAGCCGGACCTCAGTTCCCCAGGGATCCATCGCGATATAGCCGCCGGGTACATGGCCGCCGATGCCGGCCGTGTTGAAGCGCTTGATCTGCTGCTCATAGAGCAGCGGTTCGGAGACCGTCAGCGAGAACCAGCTGAGGCCGGTCTTGGAGCTGTCGCGACCGCCGGCGCCGGCGCTGCGCCATGTGTTGACCGCCACGTGATGGTGATAGCCGCCCGACGAGAGGAAGGCTGCGTTGTCGCGCTCGGCGCTGGTGGCGGCAAGGCAGAGCAGATCCCGGTAGAAGCCGTTGGCCTCGTCGATGTCGCCGACGCGCAGATGGATATGGCCGATGCGCAAGCCTTCGGGTGCCGCGTCATAGGTGTCCTTGGACATGTCGGTCAGCGCGGCGATCGCGTCAATATCGAGCTCCTTGGTGCCCATGGTGACGATGCCGTCCTTCCATTGCCACTGGTCTCGCGGCCGGTCGGAATAGACCTCGATGCCATTGCCTTCGGGGTCGGTCAGGTAGATCGCCTCGCTGACGCTGTGATCGGCGAAGCCATCCAGCGGGATCTTGGCGACGGCGGCATGCACCAGCCAACGCGCGAGATCGACCCGCGTCGGCATCAGATAGGCGATGTGGAAGAGGCCTGCCGAGGTCGGATCCTCGAAGCCGGCGTCCGGTATGCTGGTCAGGTAAAGTAGCGGTTCGTTGGCCACGCCGAGCATGACCTCGTCGGCGCTTTCGGCAAGCACCTTGAGGCGCAGCGTGTCTTGATAATAGCGGCTCATGCCGGGGAGGTCGCGGACGCGGAGCGCCGCGCTCTTGATATGCGCGGCGGTGGTCACGCCATATGGCAAAGCGGCTGCCGCCGGCATCGTGCCTGCTTCGGCCTTTACGGCATGATTGAATGCGGCTGCGAGCGAGCTCACGCCTGCGAGTTGCAGCATATGGCGGCGGCTGATGACCATTGAGACGATCCGGTGGCTGGCATGTTTATTCCCCACCACCGCATCGGGCCTTCGGGCCGGTTCATCAAGTCAAAACTATGTGAGCCGGCCGTCGGTGTTTAGCAGCTTCAGAGCTTGACGGCTTGGCCGGTGCGCACACTTTCATCGGCCGCGAGGCAGATCTTTAGCGAGGTGACGGCGTCGTCCATATGGCGGGCGAGGTCGAGATCTTCCGTTATGGCGCGATAGACGAAATCCTGCTCGCGGTCGCACAGCATCTGGTGGTCGGGCTCGTCGTGCATGTCGAGCCAGTCGTCGGATCGAGCGAAAGCGCCCTTAGCATCGGTTCCCGCGTGGTGGACGCGCAGGCGCGACGTCTTGGTGTGGGCGTCCAGGCTGGCGGAGCTTGCGCCTTCATCCATCACGATCGAGACCGAGCCGTTAGGTGAGATCACGTCTTTGACGAAGAAGGCCGTCTCCGACATCATCGGCCCCCAGCCCGCCTCGTACCAGCCGACGCTGCCATCCTCGAACAGCACCTGGAAGTGGCCATAATTATACATGCCCTTGGGCAGGCCCTGCGCCAGCCCGACGCCCATGCCGCGCACTTCGACCGGCTTGGAATCGGTGATCTGGCACATGACGTCGACATAATGCACGCCGCAATCGACGATCGGCGAGGTCGTCTGCATGATGGAGCGGTGAATGTCCCATGCCGCGCCGCTCGATTGCTGATTGAGGTTCATGCGGAACACGTAGGGACCGCCGAGGCTGCGCGATTCGGCGATCATCCGCATCCACGAGGGATGATGGCGCAGGATGTAGCCGATGACGAGCTTGCGGCCATTGGCCTTGGCGGTGGCAACAACCCGCTCCGCATCCGCGACATTGGCCGCGAGTGGCTTTTCGACGAATACGTGGGCGCCGCTTTCAAGGGCTGCAACCGCCATGTCGGCATGGGTGTTGGTGTGCGTGGCGACGGAGACGACATCAGGCGAGAATTCGGCGAGCGCGGCGGCATAGTCGTTACGCAGGGGATAGCCGGAAAGCTCTTCCGGAAGCGTCGGCGTCGAGCGGTTGACGAGACCGACGATCTCGAAGCCGGGATGCGCGTGGTAAGCGAGCGCGTGGCTCTTGCCCATCTGGCCGAGGCCGACCACGAGGACCTTGAGTTTTTGATTTGTCATGACATTCGCCTCGTTTTTCAGGCCGCCGTCCGGCGCGCTTCGGCAATCGCGCGGGCGCCGATGCTGGCAAGGGCGACCGAGAACAGCGTGGGATTGGTCGCGGTTGCGGTGGGAATGACGCCGTTGCCGGCGACATAGAGATTGTCGAAGCCCCAGACCTTCGACGACTTGTCGCAGACGCTGGTGCCATCATCGGCCTCACCCATGCGGATGGTGCCCTGGAAATGGAGCGACGATCCCACCGGCTGCACGAAGGTGGCAAAGCCCGGAGCGGGCCGGCCGATGATGTTGGAAATCTTCACCGCGAGGCTCTTCGCGTCTTCGAGGCGCGCCTTGTCGCCTTCCGACTGACGCCACTGGATCGAGATGGCGGGCAGGCCGAGCCAATCGGTGCGGGTGTCGTCGAAGGTGACGCGGTTGTCGGGGCTGATATCGGATGAGACGAAGATGCCCATTCCGATCGGCTGTCCCACGATATCGCCCGAACGCGGCATGCTGTGCAGGCTGGCTGGCGCGATGGTGACGGAATAGGGGAGTTCCTTGGTTGCGGGGATCCAGTTCATGGCCTTCATCGGCACATCGGTGTCCATCTCGGAAATCTGCGAGACGATATAGTGGTCGTTGAGGTTGCGGCCGAGCGCCTCCGGACGGATGCCGGATGCATAGAGAAGCTGCGGCGAATGGAGCGCGTCGCAGGCGACGACGACTGTGCCGGCGGCGACCACGAAGGTGTCGCCGGAACCCGTGCCGGCGAGCTCGACGCCCGTGACGATCTTGCCGTCGTGGAGAACGCGGCGGCAGGCTGTCTCCTTCAGGATGGAGAAGCGGTCGGCCGGCTCATCGACGAGATCGCCAAGGACGACGTCGGTGCCGTGATAATGCAGGCCGTCGGGGCCGGGCGTGGCTGCGAGCGGCATTGGCTGGACGAAACGGTCGGGCGTGCGGCCCGCATTGAAGACGGCGCCGAGACGGTCGCGCAGTGCAATGGCGGCCGGATCGCCGGCATTCGGGTCGGTGTTGGTGCCGAGAAGCTTGGCGGAAGTCGTCAGCGCCGCCTGCATCTCACCGAC
The DNA here is from genome assembly GCF_017741935.1 of Rhizobium sp. 16-449-1b. GTDB lineage: Bacteria > Pseudomonadota > Alphaproteobacteria > Rhizobiales > Rhizobiaceae > Rhizobium. Next base: position 45,933 of record NZ_JAGHMH010000011.1, read on the forward strand.
GGGGATGAAGGGAACGAGCTCGATTTCCGACGGCACCGGCGTGCCGGTCGACCATTTGGTGCCCATGCCACCGACATTGGCGGCTGAGAAGCCGGCGAACAGGTTTTCATCCTGCGGGTCGCCGTCATTGGCGATGAACAGGCCCGAGCGGCGCAGCAGCGAGCCGTCGAAACCACCGGCGCGGCGCGCTTCCCACTCTTCCTTGTTGATCGGCATGCGCGGGCTGCGATCGCCGCCCTGGGCGAGAACCTCGAGCGCGCCGCGCTCTTCGAGATCGGCAACGTTGTCGAGATGTGCGCCTGTTTTCGGCAGGATCTGCGGCCCGGCCTCCACCATCACGATGCGCGCTTCGGGCCACTCGTTGCGAATGACCCGGGCATAGGCCGAGCCGGTCGGACCGGTTCCCACAATGACGACGTCTGCAGACTTTATTGCCATCCCCGCATGCTCCATGCACTTCATCTCTTTGATAACAAACAAGGATGTATCGCGGTGATTGTCAATCTCGATATTGACAGTCTCAACCGCGTTTCCGATGGTGACGCCACAGATCGCGAGGAGTCCCCATGAAGTTCGGTTTGAGTTCCTACAGTTTCCGCCCGCTGATGTTGGATGGTTCGATGCAGATCGAAGACCTGTTCACCTGGCTCAGGGACAATGGCGGCGAGCACCTCGAGCTGGCGACGCTGTCGATCGCGCCAGGTGGCGACGACCTGAACTACGAGCTGATCAAGGATGAGGCCAGCATCGAGCGCTTGCGCAAGGCATCGGCAGAGACCGGGATTCCGCTCTCCGGCCTCTGCATCGCCGGAAACTTCATCGGCGACGACCGACGGGCGCAGATCGACCGGGTGAAGCGCTATGTCGAGCTTTGCGACCGCCTCGACGTCCGCTTCCTGCGCCACGATGTCGTACCGTGGTCGCTGCGGGCGACGAATGCCGCGCAGTTCGAGGCGGCCTTTCCAATGATTGCCGACGGCTGCCACGAGGTGGCCGACCATGCGGAGCGCCTTGGCGTGACCGCTAGCGTCGAGGACCATGGTTTCTTCATGAACTCCAGCGAGCGCGTCAAGCGCCTGCTCAACGCCGTCGACAGCCCGAATTTCAAGATGACGCTCGATGTCGGCAACTTCCTCTGCGTCGACGAAAACCCGGTGACCGGCACGCGCGCGTCGATCGCGCATGCGAGCTTCGTGCACATCAAGGATTTCTACGTGCGCGCCGAGAGCCCGGGACCGGGTTGGCTGGAGACGCTCAACGGGCAATTTATCCGCGGTTCCGTCTTCGGCTTCGGCGACCTGCCGGTGAAGTCGATGCTGAAGAGTGTGGTGGATTCGGGTTACGACGGCTTCGTCTCGCTGGAATATGAAGGCAACGAACCGACGCTCTATGGCTGCCAGACCGGCCTTGCCAACGCCCGCAGGTTGTTTGCCGAACTCAAGGGCTGAGATTGCGGGCGGTGATCGGCGGGCTACTTGACCAAATGTGTAAAATACGTATTTTACACATTGATACGGAGGCCAACGATCATGGCTCAAGCTTTGAAAGTGTCTGCGACCGAGTTCGCTCGTAAATTCACGACCTTCAGGGAGCGCGTGCAGTCTGAGGGGGTCATTGAGATCACCGCTCATGACCGCACGATTGGAGGCTTTCTTTCCGCCGCGGAACTCAGCCACTATCGAGACATGATAAAGCGTGAGCGCGAGGTGATACGTGTCAGCGACATGGATGACGAAACCATGGCGTTGATCATGAACTCCGAGTACGGAAAAGCTTCCGAGTGAGCTACCCGACGCCGGTTGCGGGCCTTGTCATCCGATACAATTATCTTTGGGACAAGGAAAAGAGCGAAGGTTTCGCTTTGGGCAGCAAGGATCGGCCTTGTGCGATCGTCGTGTACCACTCCCGGACCAATGATACGATCGTCGTGCCGATCACGCATTCGCCACCCGAACTTGGCGAGGAAGACCTCTCGATCGAGGTTCCGGCGGAACTCCGCAGTCAACTCGGCCTGGATGACGACGCCAACTGGATTCGCGTCAGCGAGGTCAATCGGTTCGAGTGGCCTGGCATCCATCTCAGGACGCTACCGTCCGATCCCAGCCGCTATCATTATGGAATGATCCCGCCTGAACTTTTCGATCTGATTAAGGCCAAACTTCATGAGACGATGAAGAGGGGCCGGGTGGCGTTGGCCAAGCGCTAGCAAAATCAGGCCGGTGCCATCAACGTGGATATGCGATCGACCCGCTCCTTGAGCGCGGCCAGCCGGTGGCGGTCGCCGCCGGGAACTTCGACGGAAGCCCATCCGGAATAGCCGACCTCGGCGAGTGCGCGGTTGACCGCCGCCCAGTCGCAGTCGCCGTCACCGATCTCGACCTCGAAGCCCTTCCAGGGACCCTCGCTGTTCATCTTGTCGAGGCTGTATTCCTTGACGTCGATCTTCAGGATGCGGTGACCCAGTGCCTCGATCCAGTCGACGGGGCGGCCATAGCGCAGGACATTGCCGACATCGAAATACCAGCCGACCTTCGGATGGTTGCAGGCATCGACGAAAGCGGCGGCCTCGAGCGGGCTGAGCAGGAAGTCGTTCCACACGTTTTCCAGCGCGATCGAGACACCCGTTTCCTCGGCGTAAGGAGTGATCTTGGCGATCTCCTCCAGAGCACGGCTATAGGCCGTCTTGTAGCTCGTCGGGCTGTTGCGAACGACGCCGGGAACCAAAAGCACCGTATCAGCGCCGTAGAGCTTGGCATCATCAAGCGCCGTGATCATCGAATCCACGCAGGCCTGGCGGACAGCGGGATCGGCATCGGTGAGCGGGCTCTTCCAGTGCACGGAGTTGACGAGACCCGGAATGGCGACGCCGGTCTTGTCGCGGGCATCCAGCACTTCGCGGGATGGCAGATCGTTGGGGGAATCGAGTTCGACGCCATCGAAGCCGAGATCCCGCAGCAGCTGGAATTTTTCGAGGATCGATAGCTTGTCCTCTTCGATCATCGACCATTTCAGGCTGATCTTCGCGAGCGGGCGAGGGGACTGCGATGCTTTATGGGAAGGCGAGGCGGCGGGATCGGTCATGCTCATGTCTTTGCTTGGAAAATGGATGCGCGGAGCGCACTATGTCATTGAAGTCGCAAGCCATCAACGCCCCTTGCCTGCATGCTCGAACTTCGCGCCGATGATCATGCCGCGGTGCGAAATAAACATGGATATGTGCCCGATTTGGCGGGTGTCATGGCTTGAGCGGCAGCACGGGCTGGACTAGTCCAGGGCCAAAGCAGACGCGGTGCCGGAGACGATGAACATTAAAAGTAGCAGCCCCAAGCTGCAGGGTTACCTATTCACCTTGGCGGCGGTCTTCATCTTCGCGGTTCAGGACAGCTTTTCGAAATATCTTGGCGAACGCTATTCGCCGATCCTGATCACCATGATCCGCTTCTGGGCGTTCGCGGCCTTCGTGATGCTGCTGGCGATGCGCAAGCCCGGTGGCGTGCGTGGCGCCTTCGTGACGAAACATCCGCTGATGCAGGTCATGCGCGGCGTGCTGCTCGTCGCGGAGATCGCGCTCTTCGTGTTCGGCCTTGCGCATACGGGGCTTGCGATCACTCAGGCGATCTTCCAGTCGACGCCGCTGATCGTGACCATTCTGTCGATCCCGTTCCTCGGAGAGCATGTCGGCTGGCGGCGGTGGCTTGCCGTTGTCGCCGGGCTGTTCGGCGTGCTGTTGATCATCAACCCGACCGGCGGCGCCTTCAGCCTCTATCTTTTGCTGCCGCTCGCCTGCGCGACCATGTTCGCGGCCTATAGCGTCGCCACAAGGGCGGTCAGCCGCAATGATTCGACCTTTACGAGCCTCATCTTTACCGCCGTGGGCGGCGCGGGGGCCATCTCACTGCTTGGTCCTTTCTACTGGACGCCAATCGCCGTCTCGGACTGGCCGATGGTTGCCGCACTTTGCGTCTGCGGCACGGTCAGCCACTATTGCCTGATCCGCGCCTATGACTCTTTGCAGGCCTCGGAGGTTCAGCCGCTTGCCTACCTCCAGCTTGTGGTCGGCGCGGTGATTGCGGTGATGTTCTTTGGGGAGACGTTGAGCTGGAACATGCTGCTCGGCTCCGCGATCGTCGTCGGCGCGGGTCTTTTCACCATGTGGCGGGAGCATCGCGCGCAGTCCAAGAACAATCCGGCCTCCGGCTCCGCGATCGCCGAGCGGCCCTGAACGGCTAGAGCCTAGAGCGCCACGTAGCTGCGCCACAGCACATAAAGGCTGACGGCGAAGATGACGCCGCGGAAGATTGTCGCCAGCGTGTTGCGCCGGTCGGCAAGCCGCGTCGCGGCGATCGTTCCGATGACACCGCCGCCGATACCACCGGCGATGAAATAGCCCGCGGTCGCCCAGTCGACCAAACCTGATGTGGCATAGTTGGCGGCGGTGGTCAGGCCGAAGGTGCCGACGGCCATGAGCGAGGTGCCGACGGCGTTGATGAGGGGCATGCCTGTCGCGAGCAGCAGCGCCGGCACGATCAGGAAGCCGCCGCCGATGCCGAAGAAGCCTGAGAACATGCCCGTCAGCAGCGCGATCGCGGTCGTCTTGCCGTGTACCGCCATCGTCAGCGAGTGGGCGGTGATGTCAGAAGCGGTGCGGGTCTTGCGCATGGCGAAGCTGACGAACATCATTAGCAGGCCGAACATGAAGAGAAGCCTCTGGCCGTCGACGAGCTTGCCGAGGCTCGACCCCAGATAGGCGCCGAGCGCGCCGGCGGCCGCGAAGATCAGCGCGCAACGCCACCAGACGTGACCCTTGGCGGCGTGGCCTGCGAGGTTGAGATAGGCATTGGCGGAAACGGCGAGCGCGCCGGTTCCGATCGCCGTGTGCACGTCGCGCATGCCCACGGCATACATCAAAAGCGGCGTTGCGAGGATGGAGCCGCCGCCGCCGATCAGGCCCAGCGTGCAGCCGACCAGCGAGCCGGAGCCGAGCGCGAAGAGGACATGCTGGAGCGATCCATCCACGATGTCATCTCCCCCAGACCGATCCGGGAAGGGCGTCGAGCGGGATTTTCAGGTAGCGCCGGCCATCGGCCTCGGCCTCCGGCAGTGCGCCGCCGCGGATATTGACCTGCAGCGCATGCAAGATGAGCTTCGGCATCGGCAGGGTCCTGTCGCGGGCCTCCCGGATCTCGATGAACGCGGCGCGCGAACGACCGGCGACATGCGGGTTCTTTTGCTTCTGTTCGGCCACCGAGCTTTCCCACAGCGCCTCGCGTCCGCCGGGCATATAATCGTGGCCGGTGAAAAGCCTGGTCTGGTCGGGGAGATCCAGAATGCGCTCGATCGACGTCCACAGGCTATCGGCACTGCCGCCTGGAAAATCCGCCCGCGCCGAGCCGCTATCGGGCATGAAGAGTGTGTCGTGGATGAAGGCGGCGTCGCCGACGATGTAGCTGATCGACGCCAGCGTGTGACCGGGCGAATGCATCACACGGGCTTCGAGATCGCCGATCCTGAACGTGTCGCCATCGGAGAACAGCCGGTCCCATTGCGATCCGTCGCAGGCGAGGGCGGGCCAATGGTAGATCTCTCTCCAGATCCGCTGCACCTGCACGACATGCTCACCGATTGCCGTCGGCACGCCGGTTCGCGCCTTAAGGTAGGAGGCGGCGGAGAAATGGTCGGCATGCGGGTGAGTGTCGAGGATCCACTCGAGCGTCAGATCATGGCGCGCGATATGATCGAGCAGGCGATCGGCATTCGTCGTTGCCGTCGAGCCCGACTTCTCGTCGAAATCGAGCACGGGGTCGATGATGGCGCATTTGCGGGTGGTCGGGCAGGACACCACATACTGGATGCTGCCCGTCCGCACATCGTGAAAGCCGGCGACCTCAGGCTGCGGCATGGACTTCGGCTTCCATGGACGCCGCGCGCGGGAAGAAGATCGCCCGGCTCGGATCGAAATCGTAATCCGGCTCAAAAGCGGTCGCGTCGGCTGCGATCTGGGCGACGGAGTCGAGAATGAACCGGACCTTCTCGTCATCGAGCAAAACGCTGAAATTCAACCGGATGAAACCCGGCTTCATGATCTCGTCGCCGGACAGAATGGCCTGCCGGATCGCTTGGGATTGCTGGTCGTCGATCGAGAGCAGCCGGTGGACATAAGGCCCGGCGCAGGCGCAGCCGCCGCGCGCCTGGATGCCGAAGCGGTCGCTGAGCATGCGCGTGATCAGCTGCTGGTGGACATAGCCACCCTTGCCGTCCTTGACGCGGAACGAGAAGATCGGCAGCCGTTCGGGGCCGGGCAGGCCGAGGATTTCCAGCCGCTCGACCTGTTCCCAGGCGCTGAAGGCGCGCTCGGCAAGCGCATGATTGCGTTCGGCCATCGCCTGCGCGCCGATCGCGTCCTTGACGATGAAGGCGAGTGCTGCCCTGATATCGCCGACGACATTCGGCGTGCCGGCTTCCTCGCGGGCTTCGAGGCTGTCGCTATAGTCATGCGTCGTGGGCGACACGAACTTCACCGTGCCGCCGCCCGGCCAGGATGGCTTGGTCGTCGAGACCGCGTCACGGCGGACGATCAGGATGCCGGAAGCGCCGGGGCCGCCGATGAACTTGTGCGGAGAAACGACGATGGCATCGATCTCAGCACCTGATGCCGGTGACATGGCGATCGGCACATAGGGGCCGGCGCCGGCGTAGTCCCAGATCATCCTGGCGCCTGCGGCCTTGACGATGCCGGTGATCGTGGCGACGTCGCTGGTGATGCCGGTGATGTTGGAGGCGGCCGAGAGGGTGCAGATCGTGAGATCCGCGCCGCTGTCGCGCAGTGCTGCTTCGAGCAGACCAAGGTCAGGGCCGCCGGATACCTGCTCGGCGATCTCGACGATCTCCGCGCCGCTTTCGCGCCAGGGGAGGATGTTGGAGTGATGCTCGTAGGGGCCGATGACGACGCGCACGCGCTTGCCCGCCGCAATCGCGTCCGTCACGCCGAACAGCGAGACCAACCGATTGATGCCGGCTGTCGCGCCCGAGCCGGTGAAGATGACGGCATGATCAGCATTTGCGCCGCAGAAGCCGCCGATCAAGCCGCGGGCTTCGCGACGCATGCGCGTCATGAAGCCACCGCAATAGGAGGCCTCGGTGTGGCTGTTGGCGTAATAGGGGAGAACTTCTTCCAGAACGAAGCGCTCGACCTGGTGCAACGCCCGGCCCGACGCGACATAGTCGGCGTAGACGAGGCTCTTCTCGCCATAGGGACCGGATATCTTCGCTTTCGCTCCAACAAGCCCATCGCGAAGAGCGGCGATGACATCGGCATCGGCGAGCTCGTCGCGGAATTTCGACAATGCTGTCGCTGTGTGCGATGGGGCGAGGCGAGGGGTTTCCACGGTCGTTCTCCTTGCTGGGGATGGCGACGTGGATTGTAATCTGGAACAGGCCGAGCAAACTCACCTGATTTTAGGCGGAATTGGCTGAAGTTGGATCAAATGATCTAATGTGGAGACGTAGCCGCTTATTTTGATATGGCTTTGCCGGCGAGTGCAATTTGACTGAGCGAAGATGGCAGCGAGTCAGGATGATGGATTGCCAGAAACGGGGCTGCTGCACTCCCGCAAACAACCCGCACGACAAAGCCGACGCCTTGAGCGAGACAAGGCGCCGACCAACTGACTGACTTGGATTCCTAGCGCGGACTAGCCTTCGTAGTGCCCCGACGCGGCTTCCTTGGCGGACTTCACGACGACGGCAAAATTGACGTCCTTCGTGATCGACGTGCCGCTCTTGCGGAGATCGGCGACCTCCTTCAGCTTGCTGCCTGCCGGCGGATCGAGCGGGGTGACGGTTCCCGCGCGGAGATCGGCGACCCAAAGACCTTCTTCGCCGGTGATGCTGATGACAACGACTGCGCTCATGTTCTCTTTCCCTCTAAGATGAACTGTTAAAAGCCTGCCTTCTTGAGGCCCTCTCGGTAGAGGTCCTTATGCCATTGCTCCTTGCTGGGCACTGCCGCCAGCCAGGTATCGACGTCGAAATTCGGGTTTGCCTCGCGCACGCGGCGCACAAGAATGCGTGCTTTGTCGGCATGCCCCATCATCGCCCAGCTGGCTGCCGCCAGGCGATCCGCAAGGCTCGGGTCGGACATCTGGCCGATGTAATCGATCGACGAGCCGAATTCGCCGAGCGCGTAGTTGGCGCCCGCCGCTGTCCAGAGATACATGTCCGGGGTCAGCGGGTTCAGTTCGATCGCCCGCTCGATCTTCTGCAGCGCCATGCCCGGGCGAGAGCAATGCACCAGCGTATCAGCGTGGTCGGCGATGACGTCGGCGTAATGCGGCGCCAGCGCTTCGGCCACTTCCATCGCCTCGGCGCTCTCGTCGAAATCGCCCTGCAGCAGCTTGGCGACCCCGAATTCGCGGTAGCCGTCGGCGAAGTCCGAGCGCTTCTCGATCGCCTGCCTGGAGAGGTTCTCCGCCTGCTTCAGGAGCTCGATATCGCCGCGCGCGGTGAGCAACCATTCCTTGGAATAGGTGCGTCCCATGGCGCTCAGCGCCGGCGCGAAATCGGGACTGGCGGCGAGTGCTGCCTTCATCTCCTTGCGCGCGCGCCGGAGGTTGGGAAGCGTCATGCGCGTCATGTCGCGCTTGCCGGCGAGGTAGCGGTGATAGGCCGCGGGATTGAGTTCGATATCGGCGCGCTGCTCCTCGTGGCGGGCGATTTCGCGCGAGACGGAGAGCGCGATCTGCCGCGAGATCGCGCGCTTGTCGCGCAGCAGGTCGAGGCGGTGCAGGCCGAAGCGTTCCGCCCAGAGAACCTGTGCATCGTCGACGAAGATCAGCTGGGCAAACAGCGTCACGTCGTCTGCGCTGCCGCTGATGCGCGTCTCCAGCACATAGTTGACGGCCTGCCGTTCGAAGAAGGCGGCTTGCGTTTCGACGTTGTGGCCGACCTGGACCGCGGAGTAGGGCGCGATCACCCGCAGGCTGTTGAAGGCGCAGAAGCCGATGGTGATGTCTTCGATCAGCGACGAGGCGATGAGGCCCGCGTCGGGGCTGACCGATTGGTTGCTCGGCGGAAGCAGGACGAGGCGCGGGATTGCGTGGGCTATGCTGCCCGCTTCGACGGCCAAGCCGGCGGCCGCGCCATTGCGCGAAGGCGATCTCGCTTCAGCGGCAACCTTCGTGCTGCCGTTACCCTTGTCGGATGCCGAGAATTTGGCGCCGCGCTCGATCGAGCCGCGTCGCTTGGCGAAATAATTCTGAAGCGATTCAACGTCTTGCTCGGCGTTGAAGATCTTCAGCAATAACTGCAGTGTTTCCGGATCCTGCGGCTCGGAACGGAAGAGGATGACCGCTGCCTTGCGCAAGACTTCCGCGTCGTCGCGCGTCTGCGCATCGGCGTGAGCCTCCCTCAATGTCCGCTCAAGAAGCTCGACATGCCGGTTGCCTTCATCGACGACCCAGCTCTTGAACTCCCGGCTCTGGATCTTGACCGGGCCGAGGAAGGGCTGATCGAGCAGCTTGACCAGCCGCCGCAGCCGCGCGAAGGGCGCTGAGGCCTCGTCTTCCCGAATGAGCTGGATGTCCGACGTCAGCAGCGCGCGGTCGATCGCGATCGTGCTGCCCTCGAAGGATACGAAGCTGGAACCAAGATCGCTCTGGTAAGCCTTCACTCTGGATAGCAGCTTTCGCAAGGTCGTGTCGGATGCGCCGTTATCCGTTTCGCCCCACAGGAAACGCGCGATCGTGGTGCGGTATGCCGATCCCTCATCGAGTGTCAGCAGGTAGGCAAGCAGCAACAGCCCCTTCTCGGGCAAGGCAATGACGTTGCCGTCCTCGTCGGCCAACCGCAGCTTTCCAAAGGTCTCCAGAACGAACGTCATTTCACCCCTGATCAGCCCGTTTTTCTTTGGGCACGGCTCGTCCCATGCCTCAGTCTGTCACGATGTTCCCAGACATTCAACAGCTGCATTCGCAGTTGCGAGACGCAAAGGTTGTATTATTCTGCGGGCAGCGGATCGAAGTGCTGGCGGCTGCGGATCTCGGATATTGGCGCCGAGGCAGAAGAACATTGGCGTGAGGATGGCGGTGTCGGGATGCGGGTGATCTTTGCCGGGCCAACGCTTTACGGTGCGCAGCTGTCCCGTGCCGATTATGAGATTCGACCACCCGCGAGACAGGGCGACGTCTACCGGGCGATCGTCGACGGGGCCAATGTCATCGGGTTGATCGACGGCATCTACGAGCACGTGCCGGCAATCTGGCACAAGGAGATCCTGTTCGGGCTGTCGCGGGGCGTGCACATCTTCGGCGCAGCGAGCATGGGCGCATTGCGTGCGGCGGAGTGCAGCCCATTCGGAATGATCGGCATTGGTGAGATTTACGAGGGCTACGCATCCAATACGCTCGAAGACGATTCCGACGTCGCTCAATCGCACGCGCCGGCCGAGTTGGAGTACCTTCCGCTTAGCGAACCGCTCGTCAATGTCCTGGCGACACTATCGCGGTGTCTGGAACTCGGCTTGCTCGCCGGATCGGAGCATGATGCTCTGCAGGCGGCCGCGCGGGAGATATTCTTCAAGGATCGGACATACCGATATCTCGTGCGACTGACGTTCGGCGAGACGAAGCGCGCGGAAAGTATGCTGGCTCTGCTGCGGGCGAATAGCGTGAACGTGAAACTTCGCGACGCCGCCCTGCTGATGGATGTGGTTGCGGCTACACCTGACCAGAGGTTTACGCCGAGCACGCTCTGGACGTTTCAGGCTACCGACTTCTGGAACGCCGAGTTCCCGGATGCAGGCGCCGGCCATTTGGATTGATTTGTGTGTTCGCAAGCGGCGGCGCGAACGCAACGGCGCGCTTGCCGCTTGCAAGATGTCGTGCCCTCGGAGTAAGCATCTGCCACCCAAACAGGCATCGATATGGGCGGCAGCGTGCAAACCTATTTTGACCGCCCGAACCTCATCGGACAAATGGCATCGTGGAGCGCCCGCACATCATGAACAGACAGGCGGCTTTCGTCCTGGGCGGCAACGCCATCTTGGCCGGTATTCTTCTGATGCTCGTCGGCGACTTCATGTTCGCCCTCAACGACGCCATGGGCAAATGGCTGGTTGCAAGCTTTTCTGTCGGCCAGGTGCTGCTGGTGCGCTCGCTCGGTGCATTCTTCGTGCTCGGGCCGATGCTCTCGCGCCAACCACTGACGTCGCTCTACCGGGTCGAGAAGCCGCAATGGCAGCTGATCCGCGTCATCCTCGCCACCGCTGACACCGGCCTCTTTTACGCTGCCGTCGCCTATCTTCCGCTTGCCGACGTCATGACCTTCTATATGGCCGGGCCGATCTATGTGGCCGCGCTGTCGCATTTTCTTCTGGGCGAGACGATCGGCTGGCGGCGCTGGCTGGCGGTATTGATCGGGTTTGTCGGCGTTGTCATCGCGCTGCGCCCATCGACGGCGATGCTGTCCTGGCCATCGATGTTCGGGCTGGTCGGCAGTCTCTCCTTTTCGTTGACGCTGGTGCTCGGCCGCGTGCTTCGCTCCACACCGGATGCGACGCTTGTGACCTGGCAGACGCTCGGCTGCCTCGCCACCGGCGCGCTCCTCAGCATTGGCCACTGGAGCGCTTTCAGCGGTCAGCAACTGCTGGCGCTGCTGCTGCTTGGCGTCGTTTCCTGTTCGGCGCACCTGATGATCACGCGCTCGCTGAAGCTTGCACCGGCCTCCCTGCTGGCGCCGCTGCAATATACGCTGCTGCTTTGGGCTGTCCTCTTCGGCTGGCTGTTTTTTGGCGAGTTCCCCGACCGGCAAACGCTGATCGGCGCCGCCATCATTGTTCTTGCAGGGTTGTTCATCTTCCATCGCGCCAAGCTCAAGGATGTCGAGCCCCTGGTGCCGAACGACTCCAGCCACGGCTAGGCAGGTGGTGGCTACGCTCAATGAGCGCAACAGCTCTTTCTGAGCCGCCGCTTTTCAGTGATTTTCGACGATAGGCGACACGCTGGCAGCGAGCTTGCGGCCGGCTCGCCATGCAATCAAAACTTGCATGTTCGCTATTGTCCAACTCTGGTTCGCTTCGATCCAAGCCAAGTCGTGCGTCCGGTTTTAAATATGACAAAAATACTCCTGTTATATTTAGCCGACATGCCGGCATGTGAAAGAAGAGACGCCAGTGACCGCGATGGACCTGCATAAAGACATGATACCCGCGACCGCCCGGCCGGGTGCTGAAGGCCAGAGCAGGCTCTACGCCATTCTCGGCGGCCTTTATCTCGCTCAGGGCATTCCAACCTATCTGCTTCTCGTGGCGCTGCCGCCATTGATGCGGGAAGCCGGTGCGTCGCGCACGGCGATTGGCCTGTTTTCGCTTCTCATGCTTCCACTCGTGTTGAAGTTCGCCATCGCCCCGTTCGTCGATCGGTTCGCGCTCTTTCCACGCCTTGGCCACCGCCGTGGCTGGGTCATTCCCACGCAGCTCCTGGTCAGCGCCGGCATCGCCATCATGGCCTTTGTCGAGCCGCATCAGGCGGGCGCGTTGTTTGCGATCGCGCTCTTCATCACGCTGCTGTCGTCGATCCAGGATATCGCCACCGATGGCTATGCCGTTCGCCGGCTGACCACGAAGTCCCGCCCTGTCGGCAACGCCGTGCAGGCCGGCGCGGTCGCTCTCGGCGTTATCCTCGGCGGAACGCTTGCTCTCGTGCTGGTTCACAGGATTGGCTGGACACCGACCATTCTGCTGGTGTCCGCGCTGTCGCTTCTTCCCCTCGTCGCAGCCTTCTGGATGGACGAGGAGCCGCCCGTTTCGCAATCGGCTGAAAAGTCCAAGGAGCGTATCGGGCTCTTGCAATTCTTCCGCCGGCCGAACGCATGGCTGATCCTCGCCTTCGCCCTGAGCTATCGCGCCAGCGAAGGTCTGGTGCGCGGCATGGAGGGCACCTACCTCGTCGATATCAAGGTGCCGACCGAATGGATCGGCTACATGTCTGGAGCTGCTGCCGCGACCGCCGGGCTGCTCGGCGCTGCGATCGCCGCTCTCATCATCCGCAAGGCGGGCTTGTCGGCAACGCTCATTCTTCTGGGTGGCCTGCGCAGTCTGTGCTTCCTCGCCTTCGCTCTGAACGCCTTCGGGATATGGCCGGGCATTGCGGTGGCGCTGTCGGCGTCAGCATTCCAGACCTTCATCCGCTATATGGAGCTTGTGGCGATCTACTCGTTCTTCATGGCCTCGTCCTCCGACAAGCAGCCGGGTACGGACTTCACGCTGCTGACCTGCGCGGAACTCGTCATCTATCTCATCGGCGCGTCGATCGCCGGCTACCTCGCCGATCGCCTCGGATTTGAAGCGCTGTTTTCCATCGCCACGGTGATCTCGGTCCTCGGCGTCGGCCTGTCGGTCTGGATGCTGCAAAAGATCAAGCGCAGCGCGGAGGCGCTGCCCGCCACCACCTGACCGCGGTCAGGCACTCCTGGCCTCCAAACACTTCTGACTTCCCAGCACTTCTGACCTCAAAGAAACGGAGCCGAACACATGGACACCTCCGAACTGCTGCGCAATGACTTTTATCTGGCCCGTCAGGCCGAGCGGGAATCCAACGCCCGCAGCTATCCCCGGCGCTTTCCCCTGGCCCTGAAGTCGGCAAAAGGATGCACTGTTACCGATGTCGAAGGACGGACCTACCTCGATTGCCTTGCCGGCGCCGGTACGCTGGCGCTAGGGCACAATCATCCCGAGGTGATCGACACGCTCAAGGATGTTCTTTCATCAGGACTGCCGCTTCACACGCTCGATCTCACCACCCCGGTCAAGGACCGCTTCGTGTCCGATCTCTTCGCAACCTTGCCCGAGGAGCTCAGGAGAGAAGCGAAAATCCAGTTCTGCTCGCCGAGCGGCACGGACGCGGTCGAGGCGGCGATCAAGCTGGCAAAGACGGCGACGGGCCGAACCGACATCGTCTGCTTCCGCGGCGCCTATCACGGCATGTCGCAGGGCTCGCTTTCGCTGATGGGCTCGCTCGGTCCGAAGGCAGGGGTCGGGCAGCTGGTGCCGGGCGCCCACTTCTTCCCCTATCCCTACAGCTATCGTTGCCCATTCGGACGCGGCGGCGAGGAGACGGCCAGGCTGGCGGGCGAATATTTCGAGCGGGCACTGCGTGACCCTGAAGGCGGCATCAATCGCCCGGCCGCCGTTATTCTCGAGGCCGTGCAGGGCGAAGGCGGCGTGATCCCGGCTCCGGCCGAATGGCTGCGCAAGGTGCGCGAGGTTACCGCCGAGCTCGGCATCCCGCTGATCATCGACGAGGTCCAGAGCGGCGTCGGCCGCACCGGCAGCTTCTACGCCTTCGAGAAGGCAGGGATCGTGCCTGACATCGTCGTCCTCTCCAAGGCGATCGGCGGCGGATTGCCGCTTGCGGTGACCGTCTACCGCTCCTCGCTCGACGTATGGAAACCCGGCGCCCATGCCGGAACCTTCCGTGGCAACCAGCTGGCAATGGCGGCCGGCCAAAAGACGCTTGAGATCATCGAGCGTGATGGATTGGTTGCACGGGCTGCCGCGGCCGGCGAGCGGATGCGCGCTCATCTCGAACGGATCGCCAGAAACTCGGCCTATGTCGGCGAGGTCAGAGGTGCCGGTCTTATGCTCGGTATCGAGATCGTCGATCCCGCCGGGCGTCGCGACGCAATCGGACATCTGCCACACGGCGCCGAGGCAGCCTCGGCAATCCAGGCGGATGCATTCCGCCAGGGTCTGATCATGGAAACCGGCGGCCGCTTCGGTAGCGTCCTGCGCCTGCTTCCGCCGCTGATCATCTCCGACGCGGAAATCGATCAGGTGGGCGCGATCCTCGCCAACGCCTTCGATCGCCTCGAAAGAAAGGCGGCATGACCATGAATGTACTCTCCTTCAAGACAAGATCGGCGCCAGCGCCTGATCCGCTCTCCCAGGTTCTCGGCCCGGACGCCGTCTCTCGGCACGCTTATCTGCGCGCCATGATGCAGGCCGTCGATCTCACTCTGGAAGAGGCCGGCGATACGCACGGCCCTTACTCAGGCGCGAGTGCCGAGGATCTCAGAAGCCTCGTCGATGCCATCGACCCGTGCCCGGCAATCGGGCAGGGGACCTCGGCGGCGCTCAACGACATCGGCAAGGCCGCGGTCCAGCATGCGCTTGCCGTCGGCCATCCGGCCGCTGTCGCGCATCTGCATTGCCCGGTCGCCATTCCGGCGCTGGCGGCGGAGGTGCTGATCTCCGCCACCAACCAGTCTCTCGATTCCTGGGATCAGTCGCCCTTCGCGACCATGGTCGAGGAGCGCGTGATCGAATGGCTTTGCGAGACAGCCGGCTTGCCGGCCACGTCAAGCGGCAGCTTTACCAGCGGCGGCAGCCAGTCGAACATGACGGCGCTGCATCTGGCAGCCGAGCGATGCGGTCTGGAGGCGCGCCATACCGGCCTGGTCTTCACCTCCGAGCAGGCGCATTTCAGCATTGCAAAGAGCGCCCGTATCCTCGGCTTTGCCGCTGATGCCGTGGTGACGGTCGAAACGGACAGCGACGGGCGCATGCTGCCGGAAGCCCTCGGCCGCCGTCTCGACGAGGCCAGGCGGTCGGGTCGCCCGGTGGTGGCAATCGTTGCGACGGCAGGGACGACGGACCTCGGAGCGATCGATCCGCTGGACGCGATTGCCGACTTGGCGGCCAGGCACGATGTATTCCTTCACGTCGATGCCGCCTATGGCGGCGGGCTCCTGTTTTCGCGCCACGGAAACAGACTGAAGGGGCTGGAACGGGCACAGTCGGTCGCGCTCGATTTCCACAAGATGCTGTTCCAGCCAATCAGCTGCGGCGTGCTTCTCGTGGCCGACAAGGCGGATTTCCTGCCGCTCGCCACCAAGGCCGACTATCTCAATCCAGAGGACGCGGTCTTCCCCGGCGTGCCTAATCTGGTCGAGCGCTCCTTCCAGACGACGAGGCGCGCCGACGCGTTGAAGGTGCTGATGACCGCCCGCGCCCTCGGCCGCGACGGTCTCGACGATCTCATCAACCGGACACTCGAAAACACGATCGCCGCCGCGCGCGCCGTCGATGCGAGATCCTATCTGCGGCTTGCCCGCCGTCCCTCGCTATCAACGATCGTCTTCCGCTACGTATCTGCCCACGGACCGAGCCATGACGACGAGATGACGATCAGGCTGCGGGCGCAGCTGTTCGAAGCCGGCGTCGCGGCTTTGGCAACAACGGTTCTCGATGGGCGTGTCCATTTCAAGTTCACCCTTCTCAACCCCCGCTCGACGCCAGATGTCGTCAACCGCGTGCTCGACGCGATTGGAGAGGCTGCCGAGGACATCCAGACAAAAGACATAGTTTCACAAGACAGGGAGACCAACGATGCAGGCTGAAACCGCCGCCACGCTCTCGCTTCGCTCGCTTCTCAATTGCGTTGCACGCGAATACTCCGACATCGCCAGCTGGAAAAACGGTGCAGGTGGCTTGTCGTTCGTCATCGCTTTTCCGAAAACGGGCGGCACTCTATCCGTGCCGGTGCTCTATCGCTCGGCAACGGGTCATCACCTCTTCGGTGACGAAACCAGCCTGACGGAAGCTGGCGCGAAGCGCAGCCTGACGTCTACCGAAGCCGCCGATCTCATCGTCGAGCGTCTGGAGCCGGGTGACGCCGCCAAGGATGGGCGAGAAGATCTTCTGAACCGCCTGCGATCCAGCCGACGCCTGATCGCGCAGGCGCTGGATGCGCGCCAGGGCGATCTCGCGAGCCTTGCTGGAAGCCACGTGACGTTCATCGAGGCCGAGCAAGGGCTGATTGCCGGCCACGGCGTCCACCCTTGCCCAAAGAGCCGCGAGGGTATGAATGAAGCGCAATCACGCCGCTATTCGCCGGAATTCGCCGCCGGTTTCGCGCTGCGCTGGTTCGCCGTCGATCGGCGCGTCGCCCATGGCGGTCACTCAGCCGGCTCGCCGGCGCCGGAAGCATGGATCGATCAGGCATGCGGAGCGGAACTCGAGGGCATTCGTGCGCGGTTCCCAGCCGACAACTACGCGCTGCTGCCGGTTCATCCCTGGCAGGCCGATCACATGCTTGCCGATCCTGACGTGGCCGCGTTGGTAGAGAAGGGGTTGATCGTCGATTGCGGCGAAGCCGGTGGCCTGTGGTATCCGACATCATCGGTACGCACGCTCTACCGGCCGGACGCTCCCTTCATGCTGAAGCTCTCGCTCGGTGTCGGGATCACCAATTCGGTGCGCGTCAATCTCGCCCGTGAGCTTCTGCGCGGGGACGATATGTATCGCTTCCGGGCGAGCCCGCTGTGGCAGGATTTTCAGAGCCGCTATCCCGGCCTGACGCTGATCCCGGATCCTGCTTATCTCGGTGTCACCTCCAGCGGAGAGGTCATCGACGGGCTTTCGGTGTCGATGCGCGAAAATCCTTTCCACGGTGCTGGAGCTGAGCGCAATGTCAGCCTCTTCGCATCGCTTTGCGAGCATCTGCCCGAACGCGGAAGCCGGCTCGGAGCCTTGATGCGCGATGTAGCGGCCAGGGAAGGGCGACCGCTGGACGAAGCGGCGACCGCGTGGTTCGAGCGTTTCCTCACCGTGTTCGTGCGGCCGGTCTTCGCGCTCTATCTGAAATTCGGCATCGCCATGGAAGCGCATCAGCAGAACATGCTGATCGAGATCGAGGACGGCTATCCCATCGGAACGCTCTACCGCGATAATCAGGGCTTCTTCCATCACCACCGCGGCCACGAGGCACTGGTCAAGGTGCTTCCCGAGCTGGGCATCGCCAGCGAATCCGTCTTCGGGGAAGAGCCGGTCGACGAGCGCCTGCTCTATTACGCCTTCATCAATTCGACGCTTGGAATGATCGGGGCGCTTGGTCGTGAAGGTCTCGTCGACGAGGCCGTGCTCCTGGCCATGCTGCGTGCGGAGTTGCAGTCGTTGCATGATGCCGAAGGCGGCCAATCCGAGCTCGTCGCCAAGATGCTGGCGCCGACCCTGCTCACCAAGGGCAACCTTAGAACCCGGTTTGCGCAGATGGACGAGCTGGTCGGACCGCTTGAGACGCAATCGGTCTATCTGGCGCTGGACAACCCTTTGGCCGAGCGGACACGGGAGCTGGCCTATGCTTGATACCGCGCGGCGGGACGCCGATTTCGCCTATTCACGCTACGACCCCGATATCGGACGCACGGTCAGTTTCCGGTTGCTCGACAAGGCCACGGATCTCGAGCTGCTGTGGCGCTGGATGAACCAGGCGCATGTGGTCCCGCAATGGAAGATGGCCAAGCCGATCGAGGAGATCGCGCGCTACATCGACACCAATCTCGCCGATCCGCATCAGGACCCTTACATTGGCCTGATCGATGGCGAGCCGATGAGCTATTGGGAGGCCTACTGGGCCAAGGACGACATTCTCGGCCGCCATTATGCGGCCGAGGACAAGGATCGCGGCTGGCATATGCTGGTGGGGGAACCCGCCTTCTTCGGTCGCGGCGTTGCCCCGGCGATCATCCGGGCCTTCACGCGCTACCTGTTTCTCGACGACCCCGCGACCACCAAGGTGGTTGGTGAACCGAGTGTGGCGGCGCGCCGGCTGCTTCGCTACGCGCCCGCCTGCGCCTTCGAGGAGCAGGGCGAGATCGACCTTCCCGACAAGCGGGCGAAACTGATGTTTTGCCATCGCGACCGTTTCACACAGCAGTTTGGATTGTGACATGACCCCACTCGATATCACCGGCATCGGCATCGGGCCGTTCAATCTCGGTCTGGCCGCACTCGTCTCGTCGAACGAGACGCTCGACGGCGTCTTCCTGGAGAAGAAGCCGGCCTTCCGCTGGCACGAAGGGCTGATCCTTCCCGGCACGACGCTGCAGGTTCCCTTCATGGCCGATCTCGTGACGATGGCCGATCCGACGCACCCCTTGAGCTTCCTCAACTACCTCGCGGCTCACGACCGGCTCTACAGGTTCTATTTCTATGAGAACTTCATGATCCCGCGCGAGGAATACGACCATTATTGCCGCTGGGCCTCCCAGCGCCTGTCGTCCTGCCGTTTCGGCGAGGAGGTGACGGAAGTGATCTATCGCCGGGATCTCGAACTCTTCATGGTCGAGACGACGAACGAGGCCGGCAAGACACGCCGCTATGACAGCCGCAACATCGCGCTCGGCATCGGCACGGTACCGCAGATGCCCGAATGGGCGCGCTTGAAAGCGCGTGCGCCGATTATGCATTCAAGCGAGTTCGGCAAGCGCCGCGCCGAGCTTGCAAAGCGCCGCCGCATCACGGTGGTCGGTTCCGGCCAGAGTGCGGCCGAATGCGTGCTGGCGCTCTTCAACGACCTGACGCCGGAGGCGGTTGCCGCTGGTGCATCGATCCACTGGATCACCCGCTCGCCGGGCTTCTTCCCGATGGAATACTCGAAGCTCGGCCTTGAGTATTTCACGCCCGACTACATGCACCACTTCCATCGCCTTCAGCCGGACAAGCGTCGGCAGATCGTGGCAAGCCAGGACCTGCTGCATAAGGGCATCAGTTTCTCGACGATCGGCGAGATTTTCGATCTGCTCTACCACCGCTCGGCGGCCGGCAAGAACCCGGGACTGACGCTTGCCTCCAATTGCGCTGTCGAGACGTTGGACGCGGAGCCGCGCGGCTTCAGGCTCGGCATCCGGCATAACGAACTCGATGAGCGGGCCACCATCGAAACCGATGCGGTCGTTGTCGCGACCGGCTACCGACACGCATGGCCGGCATGGCTCGAGGCGCTGAAAGGCGGCGTCTTGAAGACCTGCGACCGTGGCGATCTGATCGTCGGCGAAGACTTCAGGGCCGAACGGGCGGATGGCGGGCCAGGCTCGGTCTTCGTCCAGAACGCCGAGACGTTCCATCACGGGGTAGGGGCACCCGATCTTGGCCTGGGTGCATTTCGCAACGCCGCGATCGTCAACCAGCTACTCGGTCACGAACGCTATCGCGTGAAGACCAATGCCGCATTCCAGAATTTCGGTTTGCCCCAAGGCGCGCTGAGCACAGCAGACATTTCGGGAGATCTCTATGCACAAGCCTCTTAACAACACCGTTCCCTCGGCTTTTTCCGCGCAGGTCTGGCAGCTTGCTGCCTCGCGCCTGCTTGCCAAGGTGATCGAAGAATTCGCCTATGAGCGCGTCTTCGATGCTGTCGCTGAAAAGCCGGGACATTATCGCGTTGATATCGGAACGGTGAGCATCCGCTTCCGCGCCAAACGCTATGTTTTCGATAATCTCTCGGTCGAGCCGGACAGCATCGTCAGGCATGACGGCGGGGTCGCCACGCCGATCTCCGATCCGCTGGCCTTCTGCGCCGAGTTCCTGCCGCAGCTCGGCGTGAAGCCGATGACCGTCGCGCATTTCATCAAGGAGCTCGGCAATACGCTGGTATCGGATGCCCATATCGTTGCCAGCGCCGACAAGACCGCGGCGGACCTTGCGGAGCTTGATGACATCAGGATGGAAGGCGAGACGACGGGCCATCCGTGGGTCACGGTAAGCAAGGGACGCATCGGCCTCGGCTATCAGGACTATCTCGCCTACACACCGGAAAACCGCACCCCGACAACCATCCTTTGGCTCGGCGTCAGCAAGGAGCGCGCCTCTTTCGTCGCTGAGAAAGGGCTGACCAACGAACATCTGGTAGGGGAGGCCGTCGGCGCGGCCCGTTATCGCGAGTTCATGGACACGCTCAAGGCCGGCGGCGGCTCTGCCGAAACGCATTCGGTCATGCCCGTGCATCCATGGCAGTGGGATCACATGATCGTGCCGCACTTCGCCGCCGACATCGCGGCTGGCCATATCGTCTATCTCGGCCAGGGCGACGATCTCTATCTGCCGCAGCAATCGGTGAGAACGCTATCGAACGTCACGCGGCCGCAGGCCTCGACGCTGAAGCTATGCATGACGATCCTGAATACCGCCGTCTACCGCGGCATTCCGGGCAAGCGCGCGCTGACGGCAGCGCCACTGACGACCTGGCTGGACGGGTTGCTCGAGCGCGACAGCTTCCTGCGTGACGAGTGCGGATTGGTGCTGCTCGGAGAGCGGGCCGGCATGCACTACGTGCACCCGCAATTCTCGAAGGTGGATGGTGCGCCGTATCAGTTCAACGAAATGCTCGGTTGCCTTTGGCGCGATAGCCTCGCGGGGCATCTGAAGGACGGCGAGACAGGCATCCCTCTCGCTGGCCTGCTGCATGCGGGGGCGGACGGGCGGCCAGTCATCGAAGCGCTGGCCGACAAGGCAGGGCTATCGGTGGAAGCGTGGATGGCGCGGTTCTTCGACGTCGTCATCCCGCCGGTCTTCCATCTGCTTGCCAAGCACGGGCTGGCGTTTTCGGCGCATGGCCAGAACGCCACCCTGATCCTGAAGAACGGCCGGCCGGAGCGTCTTGCGCTGCGCGATTTCATCGATGACGTCATCGTCTGCGACCTCGATTTCCCCGAAACCGCAAGCCTGCCGGACGAGGTGAAAGCGGTGCTCCTGAAGCTTCCTGCCGATTTCCTCGTGCACTTCATCCAGACGACGCTCTTCATCTGCGTCTTCCGCTACATCTCGGTGCTGCTCGATCAGCGCACGGGTCTGTCGGAAAACACGTTCTGGAGCTTGGCGCGCGACAGCGTGCTGCGCTACCAGAAGCGCTTCCCCGATCTTGCCGATCGCTTCGCGGCATTCGATCTCTTCGGCGACGAATATCCGCGCCTGTGCCTCAACCGCGTGCGCCTGTTCACGCATGGTTATGCCGACGACGACGAGCGCCCGGTGCCCGATTTCCAGGGCACGGTCGACAATCCTCTCGTCGTCTTCGAGCGACGCAGCAACGCGGCATAGAGATGAGAACCGACGGCCGGATGTATCCACATCCGGCCGCTTTTGAGATTACATCAGG
The DNA here is from genome assembly GCF_017741935.1 of Rhizobium sp. 16-449-1b. GTDB lineage: Bacteria > Pseudomonadota > Alphaproteobacteria > Rhizobiales > Rhizobiaceae > Rhizobium. The sequence goes on from NZ_JAGHMH010000011.1 coordinate 67,862, forward strand.
CTTCGCGGCCGGCGGCAACCTTGCGCCATTCCGATGGTTTCATGCCGTAGCGATTGCGGAAAGTCCGGTTGAAATAGGACAGGTCGTTGAAGCCGACGAGATAGGCAACTTGGCTGATCGGGCGGGTGGCGCCTTCCGCGATAATCATCGTCTTGGCGACCGCAAGGCGCCTTTCCAGCACGTAACGCGAGAAGGTCGCGCCTTCGCGGCTGAAGAATTTCTGGACGGCGCGTGGCGTGATCCCTTCAGCTTCCGCGACATCGCTGACGGAATAGGTGCCGCTCGCCAGATTCTCCTCGATTCTCGCCTTGATGGAATCCAGCCGCGTCTGCGGCGCACTTGGCGCCGAACCGTTGCCCATATGCTGGGCGAGAACCGGCAGCAGGTCGTAGAAGTGCTCCACCATCATGCCGGCGTCCTGTTCGCTGTGATGTTCCTGACGCAGCAGATACCCCGCGTAGTTGGTCAACAGTTGCAGCGGTAGGCATCCGGCGTCGATCGGCTTCAGCATCACCGGCTTGAGGAGATCCCGCTTGGCTGCCAGCGAATAGGCGGGCAGGTGGGCGAAATCGAGTCGCCCGCCTTCCGGCAGCACGATATCGGTTGGGCCGTCCGCCGGGATAAAGATGACGTCGCTACGCGGCACTATGATCTTGCGCCGTCGGTATCTCAGCTCAAGCGGACCATCCATGGATCGCAAGATCACCACGCCCGCATCGACCACGCCCTTCGCGGTCAGTGTGAGCAGTGTTCTGGGAAGATAGATCGTCGCCAGGGACAGCGAGACATAGCGCCAGAACAGGCCTGTCAGACCCGAAAGATCGCCATTTTGTACGGTAATGGTTGCTTCGCCGAGCATGTCGAGAAGGATGCTGCGACACATGATTCTGCTGTCATTGTCCGGCAACGACAGCGCTCCCAATTTCAGCGGTCGGATAGTCTCCATGGGGCCTTGGCTTTCCTGTTGCTGTTCGCGTCAGTCCAAATGAGGTTCGCCCTGATCCAAGCGGCTCGCAGCCTTACCCCATAAAACATGACTTAAATAGTCTTCTATTGAAAAAATTGGAGCCGTTGAACGCGGTTCCGAAATTGATTTTATTGTTTTGGGGGCATGAATGGGTAGAATTAGACAGCGCGGCATTTTACTTTGCGCGGTGGCGGGCAGTGTAAGCTGGGGCGTCGGCGCAATCGCGCAGGAACGGCCGCAGTCTGAGGCAACGGAGAACAAGACACAAGGCTCCACGACGCTGCTTGAGACCATTGTGGTAACGGGTACGCGCTCGCCGCAGCAGATTTCCGAGACCGCCAAGACGATCTATGTCGTCACCTCCGAGGATATCGAGTTCGAAGCGCGTTCGGGCAAGAGCCTGCAGCAGATCCTCGCCGACACTGTTCCAAGCTTTGATCCCGCAAGCGAGGGCGCGAGAACCTCCTATGGACAAAACCTTCGTGGGCGAACGGCACTTATCCTGATCGACGGCGTGTCGATGAACTCGGCGCGTTCGCTCAGCCGGCAGTTCGATTCCATCGATCCCTTCAACATCCAGCGTATCGAGGTCTTGTCAGGTGCGACGTCGATCTATGGCGGCAACGCGACCGGTGGTGTCATCAACATCATCACCAAGAAGGGCAAGGATGCCGCTCCCGGCCTGCATGGCGAAGGCACCGTCGGCCTTGGCGGCGGCTTCCAGGGCAGCAAGGATTTCGACCGCAATGCCGGCGGCGCGATCACCTATAACAGCGACGACTGGGACGCTCGTTTCTCGATCTCCGGCAACAAGACCGGCGCCTATTACGACGGCACCGGTACGATGGTCGTGCCCGATATCACGCAGACGTCGACGGCCTTCAACGAGCGTCTCGACATCATGGGTTCGGTTGGCTTCCAGATCGACAATGACAGGCGCCTCGAGCTCTCCGGCCAGTATTTCGACAGCAAGCAGGAATCCGAATACGGCCTTTATTACGGCCCCTTCTTCGCAGCACTTTCCAATCCGGATCTCTTCGAAACGCGGCCTGGCTACCAGTCGGATTTCAATCCGGAAACGCGCCGCTCGATGTTCAACGTCACCTATACCGATGAGGACTTTCTGGGCCAGCAGCTGTTGCTCCAGGGCGCGTTCCGCAGCGAGCGGCTGAAGTTCAACCCGTTCCCGTCCTCAAGCGCATTCACCGGCTCGTATTTCGCTGGGAGCTCGCAGGACACCGACTATTACAGCATCAAGGCGGCGCTGGTCGCCGAGCCGACGGATAACCTGAAGATCACCTATGGCATCGACGCCGATCGTGACAGCTTCACATCACGTCAGAACGTCTTCGACCTTCTGACCGCGGCAACGACCGGCGGCCTGAATTTCGAAACAATGGGCGTGACGGGTCTGTATCCCGACATCGACGTATCGACGATCGCCGGCTTCGTGGAAGCCTCCTACGAGGCGACTGACCGGCTGACCCTCAATGGCGGCCTTCGCTACCAGTTCGTGAACACCGAGGTCTCGGATTTTGTTGGTGCCGCGCAGCAGGTCGCGATCCTTCAGGGTCGCGCGAGGTCAGCCGCGGCGATTCCCGGCGGAGAGGTGAGCTATGATGCGCTTCTGGTCAACGCCGGCGTCACATACGAACTCACGCCGGATCAGCAGGTGTATGCCAATTTCAGCCAGGGCTTCGAGTTGCCTGATCCCGGCAAATACTACGGTGTCGGCAGCTATACCCTTGCCGGCGGCATTTTCAGCCTGAACAACAGCGTCAATGTCGGATCGTCTGCACTTGAGGCCATCAAGACCAACTCCTTCGAAGTTGGCTACCGCCTGGACGATGGCACCTACAGCCTTGAGACCGCGGCATATTACTCGTTCTCCGATCGCTCCATCGAGCTCAACAGAACCACGCTTGCCGTCGATGTGCTCGATCGCGAACGGCGGGTCTACGGGATCGAAGCCAAGGCCGGCGTCAAGCTCGATCATGGTTTCGATGTCGGCGCGCTCGGCCAATGGGTGAAGACCGAGGTCAAGGGCGACAACGGCTGGGAAAACGACACGATCGGCACGGCCAGTGTTTCGAAGCTTGGCGGCTATGTCGGCTGGAGCAATGATGAGCTGAAGCTCCGCTTCTCCGGTCAGCACGTATTCAGCCTGACGGATGCCGACGACTTCAAGATCGATGGCTACACGCTGTTCGATCTTCTGGGCAGCTATACGTTCGAAAACACCGACACCACGATCAACTTCGGGATCCAGAACGTCTTCGACACGGATTACACGACCATCTGGGGTTCGCGGGCCAAGGCGCTCTACGGTGCGCTCGCCGACGAATCCGTGTTCGATTATCACGGTCGCGGTCGCACCTTCGCGGTCTCGTTGACCAAGATATTCTGATCGGGAGATAGAACCGCTTTGCAATCGACGCGCATCAAGGATACCGCATCCGAGACGTTTCCCAGCTATCGTTGCTTCTCGCTTGACGCGTGCGGCGGCCTGCGCGTCATCAGGCAAGGATCAACTCTCACGGCAAGCGACGAGCGCGGCAACTGCATGACTGTTGCCGCGCACGCAAACGGCCTGACCGGGCCGAAGGCAGACAGCAAACTATCGACAGAAGACCACACGCGCTTTCTCAGTGCTCTTTTCGGTTTCGTATTTTCGATGGAACCCGACTGTCTCGCGGTTCACCTTAGCGGAGAGGGCTGGGAGCCTTTTATCGGCGGCCTATCCGCGATCGGTGGCCACTTCGACGCGGCCGGTGCAAGCGTGCGAGCGGATATGTTCTGGCAGGCCGCGCGCCTCTGGAGCCCGACGCAAGCTGTTCCTTATCCGCGGCACGATGTCTATGACGGCCGAACCTTCCACCCGTTGCGTCCGCCGAAGCCAAGCGGACGCGTCTATGCGCGCTTCATTCCCTGGCTTGGCGGCGAACTGACGCTCGATGTCGCAACGCTTAGCGACCTGCCTGACGTTCACCGATGGATGAACCAGCCGCGCGTCAACGAATTCTGGCAGGAGGCCGGCGACGAGCTTCGTCATCGTCGATATCTCGAAGGTATGTTCGCGGATCCGCATATCATCCCTCTGATTGCGCGCTTCGAAGGCCGTTCGTTCGGATATTTCGAGGTCTACTGGGCCAAGGAGGACCTGATCGGCCCCTTCTGCGCGGCAGGCGATTACGATCGGGGATGCCACGTCATCATTGGCGAGGAGGCCTGCCGCGGCCGCGCCTGGTTTACGGCGTGGCTGCCCTCGCTGTTGCACTTCATGTTTCTGGACGATCCGCGTACCGAGCGCATCGTCCAGGAGCCGCAGGCCGATCACCACCGCCAGCTCCGCAATCTCCAGCGCTCCGGCTTTTCGCGCACCGGTACAGTGGAGCTACCCAACAAACGGGCCGCCATCGTCGAGATATCCCGCCGGAAATTCTTTTCGGACCGTCTCTGGCATCCCGTCGATGACGAGCGAAAGACCAATTAATGACCATGAGCATGCCTGCTGCCTTCGTTTTGAAGGCGTGCGCCGAATTGCCTGAACCTGAACACTGTCTGCGCCATCTGGCCGAGCATCTGAGGGAAGATGGTCTTGAGCTTGCCGAGGAACATGGCGCGCTGGTCGTTACACTTCCTGACGTGCATGGTCGAATGTGGTGCGAGGACGGCCAAGTGGTCGTTCAGGCCACGTCCAAGGATGCGGAAACAGCCTACTTCGTCAGAAGCTGGCTCGACGCGGCGTTTCGGCATCTTGCCGCTGGCGAACCCGTTCGGGTCAGCTTCGAGGAAAACTGGAAGACGCGCGGATTGCCGCCAAGCTTCTCGATCCTCAAAGTCCAGGCGATGCGGATGGTATCGAGGAGCATGAAGCGCATCACGCTCAGCTGTCCGGATGTCGCTCGTTTTGATCGCAAGGATGCGCTTCACCTTCAACTGCTCGTGAATTTCGCGGCGCTTTCCCAGGCAAAGGATGATACCAAGCCGGCCGCGATATGGCGCCGATACACCGTTCGTTCGATTGATGTTTCGAACGGTACGATCGATGTGGACGTGTTTATGCACGGAGGGAACGGTCCGGGCGCCGCGTGGGCGTCGGCACTTGCCGCAGGCGATATGGTTGGTGTCGCCGGTCCGAGCGGCGGCGGTATCGGCATTGGCAAGGCCGGCCGGTACCTGATTGCCGGCGACGAGACCGCGCTTCCGGCTATCGCCCGGATCCTGGAGATGCTGCCGGTGGACGCAAGGGGTGACGTCTTCGTGGAGGTTTCCGAGGCGTCGGATACATTGCCGCTCGCGCTCCCCGCCGGAGTGACACTGACCTGGCTCAAGCGCTGCGAGACGCCGTTGCCGCTTGAACAGGTCGTCGACACCTGTCTTCGATCGATCGGCGCCGAGCCGGTGTGCCTTTGGGTTGGATGCGAGGCCGAAGTCGCACGCCGTATTCGCAGCAAGCTGCGGGCAGAGCCGGCATTTGGAGACGTCGATCACCTCGTTACCGGATATTGGCGGCGGACGTCGCATTGATCAGCAATCGGTCGGCAGGCGAAGGTTCGTCGTTCTAGCGGTCCCTCGGCGTGCCCTTGGCGAACCAAAGCCCCATGAATTCCGGCAGGAAGATCTGATCGATCGCCATGTGGGCGGCGCCGGAAAGCCCTGTCGAGCCATTATGGTCGACGGCGGCGATCTGGAGGTTGGAGCTGACGAAGGGCAGGCAATGGCGGTAGGCGGCTTCCTTCAGTGACGCCAGGAAGAGGTTGCCGGTATCGAGAAGGCGACCGCCCACGAGCACGCGGGACGGATTGAACATGTTGATCGTCGCGGCGAGCACTTGGCCGATACCGAACCCGGCATTGCTGACGAGTTCGGCAGCCAGCGGATCGCCCTCCCGCACCGCGCTGGCGAGATCGGCGAGGGTCGGCTCTCTCTCTCCGACGATTGCGGCCAACGCGGCGCTTCGTCCCTCCCGGATGCCTGACCGGGTATCGCGCAGGAGCGCCTCACCGCTATATTGCGCCTCGATGCAGCCGCGTCGTCCGCAGCGGCACGCCACATTGCTGAGATTGTAGCCGGGGATGTGGCCGATATTGCCCGAAGCACCTTGCGCTCCGCGAAAGAGCTTGCCCTCGATCACGATCCCGCAGCCGATCGCCATGTCGGCGGCGAGATAGAGCATTGTCGTATCCTTCGGGATCGTTCCCGCTCGCACTTCACCATAGGCAAGAAGGTTGTCGTCGGTATCGAGCCAGAAAGGCACATCATAGGGCTTGGACAATTCCTGCCCGAAGGCATATCCGATCCACGGAGAGGGCAGCGAAGGTGAATCGATCAATGTCCCCGCTGCCGAGTTGATGTGCGCGGGGATGCCCGCACCAACACCCCAGACGTCGTCCGGCCGCTTTCCCAAAGCCTTCAGCTGCCGATTCCATTCGCGATGCGCATTTGCGACGAGCGCATGTGGCCCACTCGCGAAGTCGCCTCCGTCTTGCGAGGTCGAAAGGATATTTCCATTGAGGTCCGCAACCGCGAAATGCACCTCGGCCAAGGTCGCGAACAAGCAGAGGATCAGACCCACGGAAGCGTTGAGCTCGAGGAGCCTTGGTGCCCTTCCTCCGGTCGATACGCCTGCGGCTCCTTCTATCACCAGGCGCGTGGTCATGAGCTGTGCGACGCGCTCGGCCACCAGGCCGCGCCCGAGTCCGGAGACGCGTTGCAGGTCGGGCCGCGTCGCCGCCCGCCCGGACTTGATGAGAGAGAGGATGGCGCTCAGATCGCGGACGGCCTCTGTCTGGCTAAATGGAATCTGATCGTTCAAGGCACACCTCGTTTCCCCACCGATAGCACGAGACATTTGCATCGCGCCAGTTGCACTTATGCATTTAATATGCATAAGTCGGATTGTTGGAGGCAAAAGTGTCGATGAGGTCGACGCTTATATGGAGGAAGACCCTTGAAACAATTGACGGTGAAACTTTGCGCGGCGGTTGCGCTGGCGTCTATCGCGGCCTTTGGAGCGCAAGCTCAGGAGGCGAAGACCATTTCGATCGCCTATAGCGTCGACGTGCTCGACGAGACCCAGAACCAGGCGCTCGATGCCATGAAATCCCGCGTCGAGGAGATCAATGCGTCGCGCAAGGACGTGAAGGTCACGCTCGACGTTTACGACGCGCAAAGCAGTGTCGATAAACAGATATCCGATGTTCAGACTGCACTCATCAAATCTCCCAACGTCCTGATCCTGAGCGCCGTTGATGCGGCCGGCTCGCTGCCTGCGGCACAGGCTGCCAAGGATGCAGGCATTCCGGTTATCGATCGGCGGCCATCCGACCCGGAGCCCGACGTCTATTCCGTTGCATTCTACGCATATGACGAGGTGCGCTATGCCGAGGCGACCACCAACTGGATCAAGAAGTATCTGGATGCCAACCCGGGCAAGGTGCTCAATGTCGGCCTGGTCTATGGCGCGCCCGCGCAGACGGCCCAGCTGCGCCGCGCCGATAGTGTCAAGGAGTTGGCCAAGCAGCAGCCCGACAGGATCAAGATCGTCACGGAAGGCTACGGTAACTGGCTGACGGCCACTGCCCAGAACCTGACCCAGGACTGGCTGCTCGCGCACCCCGATATCAATCTTGTCGTCTGCGCGAACGACATCATGGCGCTCGGCGCCTCGAATGCACTGCAGTCCGCTGGGCGCACCGATGTCATGGTGACTGGATACGACCTGACGGATGATGGCGTGCAGCGCGTTTCGGCCAATACCCAGACCCTGACGGTCGGGACGGTCCTGAAGGATTCGAACCAGATCATCGACGTCGCCGTGGGCCTCGCCGAAAACACCTTCAAGGACAAGACCTTCTACGTGAACCCCGTCTACGCCATCGATCCATCGAATGTCGCGGACTTTCTGAGCAAAACCAAAAACTGAAACAGGTAATCGGGGGCGTCCCGACGGGCGCTCCCACTGGAGGAAAACCTGATGACTGTTCCTGACAACGGGACCGGCGTGTCCGCGGGCAGGCGGCTGCTCCTTGCGAACAAGGCCGTTCTGTTTGCTGTCATTCTGGCGGCAATTCTATCAATCTCTTCGCCTTACTTCCTGCTGCAAGCAAACCTTCTGTCGCTCTTCGACCAGATCGTCGTCATGACCGTGGTCGCTCTCTGCTACACGCTCGTGCTTGCGATGGGCGAGATCGATCTGTCTCTTGGTGGCGTGATCCCGCTCGTCGGCCTGGTCATGGCGAAATTGATGGTGAACTTCGGCGTGCCGTTCTACGCCGCCATTATGATCGGTGTCGTGCTTGGAGCCGCGTGCGGTGCCTTGAATGCGTTCATGGTGTCGCGGTTCGATCTGCCGCCGTTCATCGTGACGCTCGCGACAGGCGCGCTTTTTACCGGCGCTCTCTATATCATCTCGAACCTCATTCCGGTGTCGAACCTGCCGCCGGCGTTCCTGGCGATCGCGCGGACCCGCGTTATCGGCATTCCACTGCCTGTCATCCTGCTGATCCCGGTGGCGGTGGGCTTCTATCTTGTCGCAACACGTTCGGTCTTCGGACAGCACGTGATCGCGCTCGGCGGCAATAGCGAAGCGGTTCGCGTTGCCGGTATCAAGATCGAGACGTTGCGTCTGAAGGTCTACATGCTGGCTGGCGCCTGCTACGCTCTCGCGGCCGTGCTTCTGACCGCACGCTCTGCCTCCGCGCAGATCGCGGCCGGCTCCAACCTGATGCTGCTCGTCATTACCGCGGTCGTGGTCGGGGGAACGCCGCTTCTCGGCGGCAAGGCCGATATGGTCGGTACCTTTTTCGGTTGCCTCATCCTGGGGATGATCAGCAACGGCCTCAATCTCCTTGGCGTCAACGCCAACTACCAGATCATCGTCCAGGGTCTTCTCATTCTCATGGCACTGGTCGTCGACGTCGAGTCGACGAAGCTCATGCTTCGTCTCGATGCCCGCCGCATGCGAAACCTGAAGCAGGGGAAATCACAATGACGGATTCCAATACCCCGCTTGTGGAGATGCGTGGCATCAGCAAGGCCTTTGGTGGCGTGCAGGCCGTGGACGACGTGAGCCTGACTGTCGGAAGAGGCGAGGTCGTTGGCCTGCTCGGCCACAATGGCGCCGGCAAGTCGACGTTGATCAAGATCCTCGCCGGTGCCTACGTGGCCGACAGCGGAGAGATCAAAGTCAACGGCGATACCGCGCCGATCGCCGACCCCATGGATGCGAAGGCGCATGGGATCGAGACGATCTACCAAAATCTGGCGCTTGCCGACAACCTCGATGCCGTCGGAAACCTCTTTCTCGGACGCGAGATCCGCAAGTACGGATGGATGATGGACCGCAAGGCCATGAAGGACGCGACGGCGACGGTTTGCGCGCAGGTCAATCCGCGCTTCAAGAACCTGACGGTGCCGGTCCGCTACCTCTCGGGTGGCCAGCGGCAGTCCATCGCGATCGCACGCGCGATCTATTTCAACGCCAAGGTCATCATCATGGACGAGCCGACCGCCGCGCTCGGACCGGGAGAGACGGCTCTGGTGAAGGAGCTCGTGCACCGCCTGAAAGCCCAGGGCGTCGGCGTCATTCTGATCAGCCACGACATCGAGGATGTCTTCGAACTCGCCGACCGCCTTGTCGTCATGGCGGCGGGCAGGGTCGTCGGCAACCTCAAGACCGAGGAAGCGACGCGCAAGCAAGTCCTTTCGCTCATCATCATGGGCGATGGTTCGCACGCGGACTGACCGACCGAGATCAAGACAATACTATTCAATAGGAGCGGATATGCCCGCCGGCACCAACTATTGCATTCCAGAGGGAATGCTTGGCTTACACATAGGCAACGAGGCAGTGCGACGGTTTCCCGGCACCAACTTCGTCGTGTTCGCGCTGTTCAACCAGTTCCTGCACCCCAACCACCCGCTTGGCTGGATCCGCAGGCTGCAGGTCTTCCTCGATGATGCGGAAGTGCCGAGCAAGGACATGTTCTTCGTCGTTCGGGGACAGTGGATCAGCGTCGAGCACATGCCGACGATCGTGGATATCTGGTGGCATATGCGCGAGGAGGCCAAGCTCTACATCGCGCGCGATCCGGTCGATCCGGGCAATCATGAGGTTCGCTGCCATTTCCACATCTCGCTACAGGTTCACACTGATATCATTGATCGGGACGACATCTGGCCGACTCTCGAGCAGGTGGTTTCGGCAACACTGTCGTCGACGGAAACGCTGGAGCACTGCCAATGACCATCACAATCGCCAGCAGCCTCTGGTCGCTGCAGCAGCTCGCATTGACAAAGGGCGCGTCCCTCGATGACCTCATCGATATCGCGGCCGATATCGGAGTGAGCGCGATCGAGCTGAACGAAGACTTCCTGCGCCTGCCGCCTTACGCCTCGATCGACGGCTACAGACGACTGAGAAACAGGATCGAGAGCAGGGGGCTGTCCGTCGCGTCGATCTGGTTCTACACCGACATTCCCGCGGCCGTCCGTCTAACGTCGGTCGAAGAGACGGTTCATCAGATCGGGAACTACCTGGGGATCGCATCGATCCTTGGATGCCCGCGCATAACACTTCCACCGGGCGAGGGCGGTCCGAACGCCGATGTCGATCTGGCGCATGCTGCGATGATCGGCGTTCTCACGCAACTGATGCCGGTGGCCGAACACTACAAGGTTGATATCGGCCTTGAAATTGGCCGCACAACTGGCAATTTCCAGACGCCGCAGGCAGCGCTCGCTCTCGTCGACAAGATCGCATCCGATCGTCTCCGGATTGTCCCGGACTTCGAGGCCTGGAGGCATGCGACCGAAGATTTGCCGCTGAGCCACGTGGAGACGACCGTTATCGCCGAGCCGGCGTCACTCGACGATTTCCGCAAGTGCCTGCCATACGCGCCGCTCATTCACGCCAAGCTGCTGCGGCTCGACGATGCGGGCAATGACTGGCACTTTCCGCTGGAGCAGCTGATGGCGGCGGTGCGCGAAAGTGGGCGCGATCACGTCCTCGACATCGAATTCGAGGGGTGGATCCCGGATATCGACCCGCATTGTGATAGCGTTGTCGAGACACGGCGCTGCGTTGAGCTGATTCGGCGCCTGTCGCATTCGTGACCGGGTAATGCGGAGGACCGGGAAATGGACTGGAAGAATAAGCGTGTGCTTGTTACCGGTGCTGGCAAAGGTATCGGGCGGGCGACGGCGCTGGTCCTGGCGGGCAGGGGAGCGACAGTGGTTGCGCTCAGTCGCTCACAGGCGGACCTCGATGCTCTAAACCGCGAGGTGGATTGCGAGACGATCTGCGTGGACCTTTCGGATCACGCTTCCATCGCCGACCGGATCACACAGGCTCTTCCGGTCGATTTTCTGGTAAACTGCGCGGGTATCACGCATCTCGAGCGGGCGACCGAAACGTCGGTGGAAGACTTCAGTCGCGTCCTCGACGTCAACACGCTCGCTCCGCTGCTTCTGTCGCAGATCGTCGCGCGAGACTGGATGGCGCGCGGATGCGGGGGAGCGATCGTCAACGTCTCAAGCGACGCTGCCCGACGTGGCATCGAGGACCATGTCGCCTATTGTGCATCCAAGGCGGCCTTGGACGCCATTACACGCGTCATGGCAACGGAACTGGGCGCGCGAGGAATTCGCGTCAACAGCGTCAATCCCACAGTCACGCTGACGCCGATGGGAGAGCTTGCCTGGAGTGATCCGGCGAAGGCCGATCCGGTGAAAGCCAGAATACCGATGGGCCGCTTTCTCGACCCTGTCGACGTCGCCGAAGCGATCCTCTTTCTTCTGAGCGACGAGGCATCGATGATTTCAGGCGTTTCAATGCCCCTGGATGGCGGCCTCTCGGCCGCCTGACGGGTTGGGTGACTGGGAGCCGACGCGATCACCTTCGATAAGATCTCGATCAGGCTGAAGATCGTCATCCCCGATGGCGCCCAAGCTTCTCGGCGATGATGTCAACAGTCAGGCCCGCCATGCGCCAGCGGGCGATCTTACGCCGTTCATCCATGTCGATGTGGGAGTAGGTGCGTTTCATTGCAGCTTCCTTGCGAGTGACAACCCATTGGTATCATTCGCAAGTCGCACTTCATCCTTGAACCCACCCGGCTACAGCCCGTGTGGCGGGAGAGTTGGAATGTCCGGCGGTTTGCAAGGTAGAAATGTCCGCGTGGTCATCACACGGCACAACGGTCAGCCCCGATCTGAGCGGCTGATC
>NZ_JAGHMH010000020.1 GCF_017741935.1 Rhizobium sp. 16-449-1b
CCCCCACAATCCCCCCGGTCATCCCACAATGACCACCCTCCCCCAATTCCTCGCCACCCACCCCGACACCATCCTGATCGACATCACCGGCACCCAAGGCTCCACCCCGCGCGAAACCGGCACCTTCATGCTGGTCGCAATCGACACCATCTGGGGCACCATTGGCGGCGGCCAGTTCGAGTTCATGGCGATCGCCAACGCCCGCAAGCTTCTGCAGGGCGCCCACGCCAGCGACATGATGGATATCCCGCTCGGCCCGGAAATCGGCCAATGCTGCGGCGGGCGCACGCAATTGCGGTTTCGCAAGGTGACGGATGCCGTGATCCGCGAGTTGGAGGAGCGGCGCAGCGATGAAGCGGAGCGGCGGCCGGAGGTGTGGCTGTTCGGCGCCGGCCATGTCGGCCGCGCGCTCGCGATAGCGCTTTCACCGCTGCCACTCGACGTCACCGTGATCGAGACCCGCGAAGACGAACTCGCGCATCTGCCTGAAGGTATCAACGCCCGCCTCGTCGCCATGCCGGAAGCGCTGGTAGAGGAGATGCGCGCGGGCGCCGTCGTCATCATCCTCACCCACGACCACGCGCTCGATTTCCTGATCGCCCGCGAGGCGCTCGCCCGCACCGATCTCGCCTACACCGGCATGATCGGTTCGGCCACCAAGCGCGCCACTTTCGCAAGCTGGCTGCAGCGCGAGGCGGGTGGCGAGAAAGAATGGATGGAGCGGCTGACGCTGCCGATCGGCGGTCAACAGGTGCGCGACAAGCGCCCGGAAGTGATCGCCGCCATGACCGCGGCCGAAATCCTGACCGCGCTCGCCGCCTACCGTGTCCGCGCATCTTCGATATAGGGATCGCGCCCGTCCATGAAGCCGAGGTCGCGCTTGACGCGATCCGGCATGCCCTCGAGATCCAGCCGGTCCGGCCGCGCCAGACGCACGGCGAGCGCTCGCAACAGATGCGCCAGCCGCTCGAAAGCCCTGATATGGGTCGGTTCGGCCACGCGTTGGGCCATATGTTCGTCGGTTACGCAAGCCATGACATCACCTCGATAATCTGATCTGATGACTTGCAGATTGCGCCGATTAATGCTGCAATTCCAATCGAACAACCGTCTGCATGCATAAAGAGAACTTATCCATGAAGCTGTCCAAGCAGGTTCCGCTGAATGCGCTGCGCGTCTTCGAGGCTGTGGCAAGGCTTGGCAGCTTCACCAAGGCCGGCGAGGAGCTCGGCATGACGCAGACAGCCGTCAGCTATCAGGTGAAACTGCTGGAGGAGAATATCGGCGAGCCGCTGTTTTTACGCCGGCCGCGCCAGATCAGCCTGACGGACACCGGCGAACTGCTGCTCCCGAAGGTGTCCGACGCTTTCGTGCTTCTGAACGAGGCGATGGCCGAGGCGCGCGGCGAGATCGAATCGACGCTTCTGATCAACACCATCGCCACCTTCGCCTCGCACTGGCTGGCGCGCCGCCTCGGAACCTTCCAGCTCCGGCATCCGGCGATCGCGGTGCGGCTGTCGACATCGGAAGCCCTGATCGACTTCACCCGCGAATCCGTCGACGTCGCCATCCGCTCGGGCGACGGCAACTGGCGCGGGCTGATCGCCGACAAGCTGCTCGATGTCGACTTCACCCCGATGCTGAGCCCGAAGCTGGCGGAAAGCATCGGCGGCATCCACAAGCCCGAGGATCTGATGAAGCTGCCGATCATCGGTGCCACCGACCCATGGTGGCAGATCTGGTTTAAGGCCGCGGGCCTGACCGATCTCGGCCTGGAATCGCGCCCGCGCAGCCAGTATGGCTCGCAGACCTTCGAGGCGAGTGCCGCCATGGCCGGCCAGGGCGTCGCCATCCTGACGCCCGCCTTCTACGGCGACGAACTCGCCCAGGGGCGGCTCTACCAGCCCTTCGAGATGACCTGCAGCGACGATCGCGGCTACTGGCTGGTCTACGCCGAAAACCGCCGCAACGTCCCGAAGATCAAGGCCTTCCGCAGCTGGATCCTCGAAGAGATCGCTCGCGACAAAGAGAGCGCTCAGTAGCCCATTTCAGGCGCATAGAAGCAGCGCGGCGTATCCTCGTTGGGAAACAGGCAGAGATGGTAGTCGCCATCGCCCGATTTCATCGCCCGGCCCATCGGCAGCAGGAAAACGTGGGCGTGGGTGACGAGCCGGTGGTCACCAGGCATCAGCGTCACCCGATAGCCGTTCGGCGTGATCGCGACGCTTTTCGGCGGGATCATCTGGCAATCGCCCGTCTCGTTGTCGCCGTTGCAACAATAGGGCTCGTAAGCCCAACCGGACGGGGCGTCATGGGCCTGGGCGCCATTGGTCTGGACGCCGGGGATTTGGACACAGGACGAAAAGGCAATCATCACAACCACAAGAATACTGCGCATCAGCATCTTCTCCGTCGATGAATGCGCCGCCACGCCGATGCGGTTTCCCCTCGTCTCGGCGGCCTTGAGTAAAACTGTAATGAAGTCTTGGCATTTCAATGGCGGCGGCTTGATCGGCTTTGCTTCACCGCGGGCATTCAAATGCAGTGGCGGGAAATATTTGCGCGCGGAGCCGGGATTATGTAAATTTGCGTAAATGTTGGGAGCGCCCGATATGCAGAGCATTCGCCCGATCAACCTGCAGAAAAATCTCGGCGACGTCTCGAGTCCAGCCGATGTGGAAGCGGTGCCCAACGAGGCACCCAAATCCCGCCCCGCGCTTCATCGCCGGACCGCCGACCCGCTGGGCTACGACACCCGAGATCCTGACTATATCAATCAGGTGGCGAGCGACGCGCTGGCTAGAAAGCATCCCGAGGAGATCGCGCGCGAGATAGACAACGCGATACGCCGGTGGAGACTGCGCTGATGGACAAGGAGATCGCGCCCAGGATTCCCCATGACAAAGCGCGGCCCGTGGAACTGACCCGTCCCAACGCGAAGACCATCGCCGCGATGGAGGAGGCCCGAGCTATCAAGGCCGGTCACGGCAAGGTCTTCGACACCGCCGATGAACTGCTTCAATCGCTCGAGCGGGGCAAGGTTGCCAAATAAGGATACGCGGGACTGACACAGCGTTCCGTTGGCAGCGTAGAGGGACACGCGGCTGGAGCGATGACACCCTAATTCCCCGCTCTACGTCCGAAAGCCGTGATTTCCGCGCCCACAACGTGGCGGTGTTGCCCTAATCCCCCTTTTCTCCCGCCCAAACATTCTGCACACTGCTGAATCGGAGAGAATAGGGGAACTGAATGTATGAATACGCCATAGCGTGGGAATGGCTGGCCTTTGCGGCACGCTGGTTCCACGTCATCACCGCCGTTGCCTGGATCGGCTCGTCCTTTTATTTCATCGCGCTCGATCTCGGCCTGGTGAAGCGTCCGCATCTGCCCGTCGGCGCCTATGGCGAGGAGTGGCAGGTGCATGGCGGCGGGTTTTATCATATCCAGAAATATCTGGTGGCGCCGGCGCAGATGCCAGAGCACCTGACCTGGTTCAAATACGAGAGCTATTTCACCTGGCTCTCCGGCTTCCTCATGCTCTGTATCGTCTATTACGGCGGCGCCGATCTGTTCCTGATCGATCGCCACGTGCTCGATGTCAGCGCCCCGGTCGCGATCGCCATCTCGCTCGCCTCGCTTGCCGTCGGCTGGATCGTCTACGATCTGCTCTGCAAGTCGCCGATCGGCCGAAACACCTGGGGCCTCATGATGGTGCTCTATGCGGTGCTGGTCTTCATGGCCTGGGGCTACACGCAGCTCTTCACCGGCCGCGCCGCCTTCCTGCATCTCGGTGCCTTCACGGCCACGATCATGTCGGCCAACGTCTTCATGATCATCATCCCCAACCAGAAGATCGTCGTGGCGGATCTCATCGCCGGCCGCACGCCGGATGCGAAGTACGGGGCGATCGCCAAGCAGCGCTCGCTACACAACAACTACCTGACACTCCCCGTCATCTTCTTCATGCTGTCGAACCACTATCCGCTGGCCTTCGGCACGGCCTACAATTGGGTGATCGCGGCACTTGTCTTCCTGATGGGCGTCACCATCCGCCACTGGTTCAACACCGCGCACGCCCGCAAGGGCCGCCCGACCTGGACGTGGCTGGCGACGGTGATCCTGTTCATCCTGATCATGTGGCTTTCCACCGTTCCCAAGGTGCTGACCGGCGAGAAGGACGCGGCCGCCGAAACCGTCGCCCCCGCCTTCCAGCAATTCGCCGGCGATCCGCACTTTCCCGCCGTCAAGCAGCTCGTCGGCACACGCTGTTCCATGTGCCATGCCGCCGAGCCGGTTTATGAAGGCCTGGCGCGGCCGCCGAAGAACGTGATCCTCGAAAACGACGCGGAGATCGCCGCCCACGCCCGCGAAATCTACATCCAGGCCGGCCGCAGCCATGCGATGCCGCCGGGCAATGTGACGGACATCACGCCCGATGAGCGCAAGCTGCTCGTCGCCTGGTTCGAAAGCGCTGTCGAGGGTAAACGCGAATGATCAAAGGCCTCCGCCCCCTGCTTCTGGCCAATCTTATCGCCCTCTTAGGGCTGGCATGGACGGAAGCGCGGGCCGAGGAGGCCATTGCCAAACAGGAAGATGTGAAGACCACAGGCACCGTTCCAGCCGATATCTCTGCCCCCACCGATCTCTGGGGCGAGGTCAATGTGCTGGGCACCGGCCCCTTCTGGGCGCTCAGCATCCGCGAGGGCCAGATCACCTTCAGCCGGGCAGGCAAGAACGACGTCATCACCATAAACCCCGGCCCGATGGCGACGACTGAAGACAGCGCGACATGGACCATCACCCACCCGCCGCAGCACTACACGCTGACGGTCACCAAAGAGACCTGCGTCGACGGCGCATCCGCGAAGCGTTACGATCTCGCGGCAAAGCTGGTATTTCAGGGCAGGACATTATACGGCTGCGCCGCATCGGTGGCGGCCCTCCCCGCCAAGCCGGGGCCTTGAGCCCACTCTGACGACGACACGCAATCGATAAAGGCGAACGCCCATGACCCAAACCCTCCTCCGCGGCCGCCTGCTCTCCTTCGTCAGGGCACCTCAGAGCCTGACCGACGGCGAAAGCTATCGCTACGAGACCGATGGCGGCCTGTTGATGGACAATGGCGTTATCGTCGAAAGCGGCCCGTACAGCGAGGTCAAGACCAAGGCCGCGGCCGACACTGTTGAGATCGACCATCGCCCGCATCTGATCATGCCGGGGTTCATCGACATGCACCTGCACTTCCCGCAGATGCAGGTGATCGCCTCCTATGCCGCCAATCTCCTGGAGTGGCTGAACACCTACACCTTCCCCGAGGAGTGCCGCTTCGTCGAAAGCGCGCATGCGCAGCGTATCGCCACGCATTTCTACGACGAACTGATCCGCCACGGCACGACGACGGCAGTCGCCTACTGCTCCGTGCACAAGACCTCCGCCGACGCCTTCTTCGCCGAGGCCATGAGTCGCAACATGCGGATGGTCGGCGGCAAGGTGATGATGGATCGCAACGCCCCGCAGGGTCTGCTTGACACGCCTCAGATGGGCTATGACGAGACCCGAGAGATCATCGCCGAGTGGCACGGCAAGGGCCGGAACCACGTCGCCATCACCCCGCGCTTCGCCATCACCTCGACGCCCGCCCAGATGGAAGCGACGCAGGCGCTCGCCCGCGAATTCCCCGACCTCCATATCCAGACGCACCTCTCCGAGAATCACGACGAGATCAAGTTCACCTGCGAGCTCTATCCCGACGCGATCGACTACACCGATATTTACGCCCGCTACGGCCTGCTCGGCGAAAAGACGCTCTTCGGCCACTGCATCCATCTGTCGGAGCGCGAGGCCGACGCGATGAGCGAGGCCGGCGCAATCGCCGTCCACTGCCCGACCTCCAACCTCTTCCTCGGGTCCGGCCTCTTCCCGCTGAAGGCACTGATGCGCCGCGACAAGCCGGTCAGGATCGGCGTCGCCACCGATATCGGCGGCGGCTCAAGCTATTCCATGCTGCGCACCATGGACGAGGCCTACAAGATCCAGCAGCTGCTCGGCGAGCGCCTCAACCCGCTGGAGAGCTACTACCTGATGACGCTTGGCAACGCCCAGTCCCTCTCTCTCGCCGACCGCATCGGCACACTCGACAAGGGCACCGATGCCGATGTGGTCGTGCTCGATGCCGCCGCGACGCCGGCCATGGCGCTGAAGATGGAAGTGGTGAAGACGCTACCGGAAGAGCTCTTCCTGCTTCAGACGATGGGGGATGATCGCGCCATCGTCGAGACCTATGTCGCCGGTGTGGCGGCGAAGGCGGCGCTTTAGGCCCGCCGATAGACCTGCGCGATGGCGCCCTTGGGAAACACGCGCGTGCTCATCAGTTGCAACTGCCTCGGCTGCGCCAGATCGGAAAAGATCGGCTGGCCGCGACCGAGCGCGAGCGGATAGACCATCAGCATATATTGATCGACCAGATCATGGGCGATGAGGCTGCGCGCGAAGGCGCCGCCGCCATGGGCGATGATCGGCTTGCCGTCTTCCGCCTTCAGCCTGGCGATTTCCTCGGCGAGATCGCCGCTCGCCACATGGGCCGTGCTCCAGCTATCGGCGCCCGGCTGCGGCTCCCCTGATTGCGCCGCGTCGATCGCCTTCGGCAGGATCGACGCGCCCTTCTTCGAAAACACCGCCTTGGGGATCTGGTTCATCGCGGATGCGAAGACGTTGGTCGATGTCGGCCAGAAGCGCGCCATTCCCTCGAATGTGCGGCTGCCCATGATGTGCAGGCTGGCATTCCAGGCGTTCTCGACCTTCCAGGCGATCGCCTCCTCGTCGCCGGTAAAAATCCATTCGGTCTCACCCTCGGGGCCGCTGACAAAACCATCAAGCGTCATCGCCATGGCCAGGACCAACTCTCGCATCGCTTCCTCCTCTTGTGTTCTCCCCAAGGACGGGTACGGCCGAGCTATTCCGACATCCGCCAAACCGCAGATGCATATTTCGCCCGCCAACCATCACCGTCAACGCGCGCGCAGCGCATCCATCACCGCCCGCACCAGCGGCACATCCTTGATGTCGCTGTGGACGACAAGCCACAGATCGCGCGTGATATCGGCGCCATCCAGATCCAGCCGCGCCAACCCCTGGCCCTCTGCCATGAAATCGGGCAGCAGCGCCACGCCGCCGCCGGCCTTGACCGCCGCCACCTGAAACTCCAGCGTCGAGGCCCGGATCGCGATCGGCCGGCCGGCGGCGATCTCCGCCAGCCGCTCCTCCTGCGGCGACGACGCCATCCCCTCGTCATAGCCGATGAACGTCCAGTCGTGCTCATCGATCGTCTCGGCATAACCTGATGCCGCATAGGCATGGAAACCCACCTCGCCGATCTTCGAGACAGTCAGATCGCCGATCTCAGGCCGATTGAGCCGCACGGCGATATCCGCCTCCCGCCGCCCGAGCGAGGCATAGCGCGTTTCGCCGATGAGCGTGACCCGGATGCCGGGATGGCGCGCTCTCAGCCGCACCAGCGGCGGCGCCAGAACCGCGCCCGCATAGGCCGGCGGCGCGCTGATGCGGACCTCGCCGATGTGCGTCTGATCGGCGCCGATGCCGCCGCGCGCGATGGTCACGGCATCGGCGCTCATGCGCTCGGCGATCGCGGCGACACGCACCCCCTCCGCCGTTAGCAGAATGCGTCGCCCGCGCCGGTCAACCAGCTTGGCGCCGATCTCGCGCTCCAGATGCGCCACCCGCCGTGATACCGTCGCATGCTCAACCCCAAGCGCCCGCGCGGCACCCGACAAGGTTCCAAGTTGCGACAGCGCCAGCAGATGGCGCAAATCTTCCCAATCCAGCATTGATCATTTTTTCCCAAGTGATGTGAGATCATAGGGAATTTTCAATCACGCAACCATCCCCCATCTTCAGCGCCAGACAGGCACAGGAGATCGGACAAATGGATATCGCAATCACCCTCACCACCCCCGGCGGCATCGAGCAGCTGACAGTGACCCCGCAAGAACCGCAGGCGCCGGGACCGAGCGAAATCCGCATCCGCCACGACGCCATCGGCGTCAACTTCCTCGACATCTATCATCGCAAGGGCCTCTATCCGCTCCCCGCCTACCCCGCCGTCATCGGCGCCGAGGGTGCTGGCGTGGTCGAGGCGGTTGGCTCAGAGGTAACGACGGTCTCTCCGGGCGACCGCGTCGTCTATATGGGCGCCCCCGTCGGCGCCTATGCCTCGACCCGTCTGCTGCCGGCCCACCGCGCCATCCGCCTGCCCGATGATGTCGGCTCGAAACAGGCCGCCGCCATGATGCTCAAGGGCATGACGGCCTATATGCTGCTCCACCGCATCCACACGGTGACGCCTGAAAGCACGATCCTGGTGCACGCCGCCGCCGGCGGTCTCGGCACGCTTCTGGTGCGCTGGGCCAAGCACCTCGGCGCCACCGTCATCGGCACTGTCAGCAATGCGGAGAAGGCGGCACTGGCAACCGCCAACGGCGCCGACCATCTGGTGATTGGCCGCGATGCCGATCTGGTCGCAGACGTCATGGCGCTGACATCAGGGCGTGGCGTCGATGTCGGCTATGATGGGATCGGCGGCGCGATGCTGGCGAAGACCATCCAGTGCATCCGCCCCTTCGGCATGGCCGCGAGCTTTGGCCAGGCGGCGGGGCCGATACCGCCGGTGGCGATCGAGGCGCTGCGCCCGAACAAGTCATTGTCGCACCCGAGCATCATGGCGGCGAGCACCGATCCGGCCTTCTACCTGGAGGCGGCGACGGCGACGATCGAGGCGATCCGGCTCGGCATTCTCACGCTTCCCACCCGCGAATTCGCCCTTTCCGATGCCGCCGCGGCCCACACCGAACTTGAGGCCGGACGGAGCAGCGGCAGCCTGTTGCTGATCCCGTAGACGAGCTTCCGAGCGAGCGTCAAAGATACCGTTTCGGATGTAAATTATATGTGATATGGCCGGTTGCATTATTCAGATGTGAAAGTCTTATCCATGACCAAACCTCTCACCATTGCCGATCTGAAATCACTCGCCCAGCGCCGCGTCCCCAAGATGTTCTTCGACTACGCCGATTCCGGCGCCTGGACGGAACAGACCTACCGCGCCAACGAGAGCGATTTCGCCAAGATCGGCCTGCGTCAGCGCGTGCTCGTCGACATGACGAACCGCACGCTCGAGACGACGATGGTGGGCCAGAAGGTGTCGATGCCGGTGGCGCTCGCCCCGACGGGCATGACCGGCATGCAGCACGCCGATGGCGAGATGCTGGCGGCGCAGGCGGCCGAAGAGGCGGGCGTTCCCTTCACGCTGTCGACCATGAGCATCTGCTCGATCGAGGATGTCGCCTCGGTGACGACCAAGCCTTTCTGGTTCCAGCTCTACGTCATGAAGGACAAGGACTTCGTGTTGAACCTGATCAACCGCGCCAAGGCCGCCAAGTGCTCGGCGCTGGTCTTGACCGCCGACCTGCAGATCCTCGGCCAGCGCCACAAGGACCTGCGCAACGGCCTCTCCGCGCCGCCGAAATTCACGCCCAAGCATATCTGGCAGATGGCGACGCGACCCTTCTGGTGCCTCGACATGCTGCAGACCAAGCGCCGCTCCTTCGGCAACATCGTCGGCCATGCCAAGAACGTCTCCGACCTCTCCTCGCTCTCCTCCTGGACGGCAGAGCAGTTCGACCCGCAGCTCTCCTGGGCTGACGTCGCCTGGATCAAGGAACAGTGGGGTGGCCCGCTGATCATCAAGGGCATCTGCGATGTCGAGGATGCGAAGGCGGCCGCCGACACCGGCGCCGACGCCATCATCGTCTCCAACCACGGCGGCCGCCAACTCGACGGCGCCCCCTCCTCGATCAGCATGCTGCCCGGAATTGTCGACGCCGTCGGCGACAGGATCGAAGTGCACCTCGACGGCGGCATCCGCTCCGGCCAGGACGTGCTGAAGGCCGTGGCGCTCGGCGCCAAAGGCACCTACATCGGCCGCCCCTTCCTCTACGGCCTCGGCGCCATGGGCAAGGAAGGCGTTACGCTGGCGCTCAGCATCCTGCGCAAGGAGATGGACGTGACCATGGCCCTTTGCGGCAAGCGCGACATCAAGGATGTAAACTCGTCGATCATCGTTGGGCGGCAGTAGGCGCGGTTTGAATTATACACATCATTGTGTATAATTTCGCTCAATGAAGAGCGCCGACGTCATTGCCTTGCTTCAGAAAGTCGGCTGGTTTGAGGTCGGTCGCAAGGCCAGCAATCGCCAGTTTCAGTCATGCCCAGTTCAAGCACGCGGACAAGCTAGGCCGCGTGACGGTGCCGCATCCCAAACGGGACACTCCGATCAGGACGCTGCGCAGCATCGAGAACCAGTCGGGCTTGAAGTTGAGGTGATCATGCGCAACTATATCGGACTCATCCACAAGGACGCCGGGAGCGACTACGGCGTCTCCTTTCCGGATTTTCCCGGCGCCGTCACGGCTGGCTCGACGCTGGACGAGGCGCGCGAAATGGCGGAAGAAGCTCTGGCATTTCACGTCGAAGGTTTAATCGAGGACGGCGAGACGCTTCCAACCCTCTTCGCTCGAAACGGTCATGGCCAAGCCGGAGAACAAGAATGGCGTTGCCATCCTCGTCTCGCTGAAAGCCGCATCCTCTCGGGCAGTGCGCATCAATGTCACGCTGCCGGAAGATGTTCTGGCCCGCATCGACGCCGTCGCCGCAGCGGCCGGCCTATCGCGCTCGGCCTTTCTCGCAAAGGCCGCGAAGCATGAGATAGAGCGAAACGCGGCGGCTTAGCTCAGCGCTGACGGCCCCTAGCGGGCACCCTTGACGAAGTCCTCGGGCTCGATGAGATCATGCTCTTCGTAGCGGCCGTTCTTGACTTCCTCCAACGCCTCCATCAACCGCACGGCATTGGCCTGGGTGGAAAGAAGATGCAGTGTCTCCATCATCCCCTCATATTCGTGCTTGTCCATCAGGATCGCGGAGGGCTTGCCGCGGCGAACGATCTCCACAGCGACGCGGTCTCGCGAGACTTCATCAAGAAGGCTGGCGAGTTCGCTTCTGGCTTTTGAAAACGTGACGGTGCGCATGATGATCCCCCGCAACGACTGTACGATGTACCACACAAGCCGTTGCGAATGTCAATTTGAGCACCGGCACCGGCGCGAAATGCTCAGCGCACCCACCCCGTCGCCAGCGCACCGGCCCAATCCGGGCGCCCGTTCTCCCGCGCCAGCCGCGACATCGCCATATGGTCGTACGCAACGGTCCGGAACTGCGGCACGAAGCCGGACGTGGTCTTTTCGATGATGCAGTAGGAAGCCAGCGGATGTCCGGCCTCGACCTTGTGCTCATAAGGCGTGTCATCGCTGTAACCGGGGCAGCCGACGCTGCCGGGATTGACGATCAGGCGCCCGTCGCTGAGGCGCACCATGCGCGGCACATGGCTGTGGCCGCAGAGGATCAGCGGCTGCTCGACCCCCTCGGCCAGCGCCTCGATCTCTTCCAGAGCCTTCAGGAAGACATGACCGTCTGGCGAGACGGATTCCAGCCAATAGATTTCATCATGCTTAGGCGTTGCGTGGCAGAGATAGACCTCGTCGCGGTAGACGGCGCTGAACGGCAAGCTCCGCAGCCAGCCGAGATGCGCAGCCGATAATTGCCCGTAGGCGTGCTGCTCCCAGGAGGGCATGGCGTCGGCGGGGCTTTCGATCAGATAGCGGTCGTGATTGCCGCGCACCGTCAGCGCATCGAGCGACATCAGCCTGTCCGCCGCCTTGCCCGCTTCGAGCGGCCCGCTCAGGCAATCGCCGAGATTGACGATCTCGGAAATCCCGAGCGCTTCGATATCGGCAAGCACGGCTTCCAGCGCCAGGTGGTTGCCGTGCACATCGGCAATCGCGGCGAAACGCATCGCTCAGCTCCCGCGATAGGTCGAGTAGCCATAGGGCGAGATCAGGAGCGGCACGTGATAATGCGCGCTCTCGTCGGCGATGCCGAAACGGATCGGCACGAGGTCGAGGAAGGCGGGGTGCGGGAGTGCCGCACCGGTGCCGCGCAGATAATCGCCGGCATGAAACAGAAGCTCGTAGGTCCCGGCCCTAAAACTCTCGCCAACAAGGATCGGCCCGCCATCGACGCGGCCATCGGCATTGGTGACGACGGTCTTCACATGCCGGCGAACCTCGGCCTCGATATGAAACAGCTCGATTTTCAGCCCCTCGGCCGGCTTGCCGGAGGCGGTGTCGAGGACATGGGTGGTCAATCCGGTCATGAAATGGGCTCGCTGATGATAAAGGGAGTGTCGAAGAAGTATTCTTCCAGATTGTTGCCCGGCCCGTCGCGATCGACAACCAGGAAATCGCTGACCGCGCCAAGCGACATCAGGGGATGATGCCAGACATTGCGCCCATAATTCACGCCCTGATCGCCCCGCGCCAGAAACACCTGCGGACGCCCCGGCTTGCCGCCCTCGTCCTTGGACACCACGACCAGAAACGGCCGTCCTGATATCGGCGAGAAGCTCTGGCTGCCGAACGGATGCCGCTCCATCATCCCGACTTCATAGGGAAAATCGCGCGGCTGCCCGCGAAACAGGTTGATGATCACACGCGCGCCCTCGCCCACCACGTCGGCCGCAGCCAGCGCGTGAAACCGCTCCGTGGTGCCGTTGTTGATATACCGCATCGTATCAGGATCGGCTTCGATGACCTCGCCGAACGGCGCGAAGGCGGCTTTGGTCAGCGGCTGGATATCGAGGAAGTCTGTCACGTCGGTCATTCGCCTTGTATGCGCCAGTGGCGTAGCATGTGGAGTGTATCGATCAGCTCGGGGATATTGTTCGTGGCCGTGTCCCAGACCGTCTCGAGGTCGATATTGAAATAGCCGTGGGCGATCCGGTTTCGCATGCCGCGCATCTTGATCCAGGGGACTTCCGGATGGGCAGCGACGACCTCGGGAAACTCCTCGGACAACCGCGTGACGACCTCGCCGATCATCAGCAGGTTCATGCCAACAGCACGCTGCTTCAGCACGTCCTGAAGAAACGCATCCTTGGACGTTCCCTTCACGAAATCGCCGATCTCGTGGGAAACCTGTTCCATCTGATCGAGATAGGATCGCAGCCAATCCGAATTCATATCGGCTTGGCCTCGCTGAGAACGCGTGCGCGTACTCTTTCAGGGAAGTCTCCGGGGACCATGAGATGGATATCCGTTCCCTGCATGATGTCCTTCAACTCCTCCAGCAATCCACCGAGATCAAAAAGAGACGTCCCGGGCAGCGTATCGACCAGAATATCGAGATCGCTATCCGCCCGATCCTCACCCCGCGCCACCGAGCCGAAGACACGCGGGTTCGCAGCGTTGAAGCGCTTGGTCGCCTCGCGGATCGCCTGCCTGTGTTGCTCCAGCACTTCCGATGGTCTCATCGCCAATCACGCTCCTGTGCGACGACTATAAGCGGCGGATTAAAAAGAGAAAAGCACGCCCACGTAGCTCAGGAAAGAGCGAACGTAGTATCCTCATATAGCAAGGGCATTCTGAAGAACACGCTCGCGAATGTTCTCAGGCAAGCCGCCCGGTGTCACCAGATCCACATTCACCCCCAGAATATTCTTCAACTCTTCCAGCAGCCCGCCGAGATCGAACAACGACGTGCCCGGAAGTATATCGACCAGAATATCGAGATCGCTATCCACCCGATCCTCGCCACGCACCACCGAACCGAACACACGCGGGTTCGCCGCGTTGAAGCGCTTGGTCGCCTCGCGGATCGCCTGCCTGTTTTGCTCCAGCACCTCGGATGGTCTCATCATCTTCTCACGTTACCACTCGGCCAGAATAATGGTCGAACTCATATCGGCTTGGCCTCTTCGAGAACGCGCCGCCGGACATCTTCGGGAAAGTCGCCCGGTATCATAAGGTGTATCGGCGTACCCAGCATCATCTGCTCGAGTTCATCGAGCAAACCACCGAGATCAAGAAGTGTCGCGCCCGGCAACGCGTCCACCAGAATATCCAGATCGCTATCCGCCCGATCCTCGCCCCGCGCCACCGAACCGAACACACGCGGGTTCGCCGCGTTGAAGCGCTTCGTCGCCTCGCGGATCGCCTGCCTGTTTCTCTCCAGCACTTCCGATGGTCTCATCGCCTTTGCTCCTGTGCGGCGACTATAAGCGGCGGATGGGAAACAGAAAAGCGGTGTCGCTCAACGCGAGGGCAGAAGCGCCTCAAGCCTCAGCAACGCAATCCGCTCCACCTGCGCCGTCGCCGTTTCGAACTCCGCGTCGCGGCTGTTGTCGATGCGCTTTTCGAAGGCCGAGAGGATCGCCTGCTTGTCGAGACCCTTCACCGCGATGATGAAGGGAAAGCCGAATTTTTCGACATAGGCGCGGTTGAGTTCGGTGAAGCGCTGGTGCTCCTCGGGGCTCAGCCGGTCGAGGCCGGCGCCGGCCTGTTCCTTTTTGCTGTCCTCGGTCAATTCGCCGGCGATTGCCAGGCGGCCGGCGAGATCGGGGTGGGCGCGCAGAACGCCGAGACGCTCCTCGGGGCTCGCGGCGCGGAAGATTGCCACCAGCGCCGTGTGCACGCGGTCGACATCAAGCGTCTCGCCGACGAAACCGTCGTCGAAAGCCCGCTCGGCGATGAAGGGCGAGTGCTCGAACACGCCGCCGAAGCGGGAGATGAATTCGTCGCGCGCGATCATCAGATGGTCTCCGGTCTGTGGTGCTTGTGCCAATGCTCGGCGATCTCGATGCGGCGCGGGATCCAAACCTTCTCGTGGTCGAGCACATATTGCATGAAGCGCTTCAGCGCCGCCGCGCGGCCCGGGCGGCCGACAAGCCGGCAATGCAGGCCGATCGACATCATTTTCGGGCTGCCCGCCGCGCCTTCTTCATAAAGCGTGTCGAAGGCGTCCTTGAGATAGGTGAAGAACTGGTCGCCCGAATTGAAGCCCTGTGGCGTGGCAAAGCGCATGTCGTTGGTTTCGAGCGTATAGGGGATGATCAGGAACGGCTTGTCATCAATGCCCTTCACCCAGAAAGGCAGATCGTCGGCATAGCTGTCCGACGAATAGAGGAAGCCACCCTCCTCCTGCACCAGCCGCAGCGTGTTGTCGGATGGCTTGCCCTGGTACATCCCGTAGGGCCGCTCGCCTGTTAGTTCGGTGTGCAGCCGCACGGCTTCGAGAATATGCTTGCGCTCCAGATCCTCCTGGAAATCCTTGTATTCCAACCAGCGGTAGCCGTGGCTGGCGATTTCCCAGCCGGCTTCCTTCATCGCCGCCACCGCCTCGGGGTTGCGCGCCATGGCCTGCGTCACGCCGTAGACAGTCGCCTGCACCTTGAGCTCGGTGAACATCCGCCACAGCCGCCAGAAACCGGCCCGCGAGCCGTATTCATAGATCGATTCCATGTTGAGATTGCGCTGGCCGGGCCAGGCGGCCGCGCCGACGATCTCCGACAGCAGGTTTTCCGACGCCGCGTCGCCATCCAGAATGCAGCTCTCGCCGCCCTCTTCGTAATTGATGACGAACTGCACGGCGATATTGGCGCCGCCGGGCCATTTCGGGTCGGGGGTGTTGCGGCCATAGCCGACGAGATTGCGCGGGTAAGTCTCGGATACCATGAAATCACCTTCCAGAAAGTCGGCGAACGGTAACACCTCAAGAGCGAATGTCGAGACGGAAACTGCGCAACAGCCTTTTGCGCTTATCGCACAACCGCTTAGGCCGGAACGGGAACCCGCTCGCGCCGCGCGCTGACCTTGCCCATCGGATGCAGCGAATGCACCCGGAACGGCCCGCCATTGCCCTCTTCGACCATCAGCGCCACGTTCGATATCTTCACGGGATCGATGAGAACCGGCTCGAAAACGCTGCGCAGCGAGCGCTCGATGCGCGACATGTCGATCAGGCTGACCGGACCGGTCAAAGGCATGTGGAAGCGGAATTCGTCCATCACATAGGGGCAACCCCAGCGATGCAGATTGGCGAACTGCGCCGCCGAAAGCCCATCCGGGTCGCTGCGCTCGATATCCGCATCGCTGAGCGGCGCGCGGAACTGGTCGAATTGCTGCACGATCGACGACGCTAGGTACTGTACGTTCTCGCAGGGCAGCGACGGCACCAGGCTGAAGATGCTACCGGTGCGCGCAACCTCGAGCCGCGGAATGGCAAACGGCGTCAGCGTACCGCAGAAGCGCATCAGCTCCCGCAGGAGTTGCGGTTCCGACATGTCGACCGCAAGCCGGAAGGGTGCCTTCAGCGCGCCGTGAAAACCGTAGCGCCGCGGCACCGCCGTATGAAAGGCGACCTCGTGGATGCTGAGCCCGCGGATCGCCGTGGGCTCCACCATTTCGCCGGAAAACACGTTTCGGCCAAGCCAATTGGCAGCCGCATGCGACAGCGGGTCATTCGCGGCGGGCGTGAAGCAGATGGCGTATCGCATGCAATTATCTCCGTCGGCACCAGGCGCGACTCGTCAGCGCGCCGCCGTTTTGCAAGCAGATAGGCGATTTGCATGACAGATTGACGAAGGACAGCGAGTGCTAATTCACGTTTAACGTGAATTACTGTTTATCTCGCGAAAGTGGCCGCTGATTTCAGGAATAAGACAGCGAAAAACGGAAAAGCGTTAGCGAAACGAGAAAATTCAAGCGATCACGAGGCACTTTAGCGTGAAGCGACGTGAATATGATTGATCAGGTGAAAGCTCTCGGGCACCGCAAACGGTATCGCGCTGCCAACAGCCATGTGCACCACCGCCTCAGCCAGCCGGTGCGCGAGGCCGAAGCTGACCTTGAAGCCACCGGTCAGCGCCAGCAGTCTCTCATGCGCGGGATGCGGACCGATCATCGGGTCGCGGTCGATCGCCTTTGGCCGCAGTCCCGCCCAACGCTCGATAACGGGCGCATCGCGCAGCAAGGGCACCAGCGTCTGCGCCTTCTCTACCAGCACATCCAGTTGCCCGTCGGTCGCAAAGGGTGCGTCGAAACGGTTCTCGTTGGTGCTGCCGATCGCGACATGCCCGCCCTCATGCGCCACCACATAAAGCCCATCGCGAAAGATGGTCGGCAGGCCAGGATCGACATCGGCCTTCAGGAGCGCCGACTGCCCCTTCACCGGCTGGCCAAGCGGCTGCGTCAGCCCCGATGTGTCGCGCGCCAGAAGCGGAAACGACTGGTAGCCGGCAGCAATAATGCAATGTCCGAAGGCAATCTGCCCGGCATCGGTCTCGGCGATCCCGCGCTCGGCGTCGATGCCGCGAACGGCTGAATTCTCGATGATGCGGATATGTCTGGCGCGGCGGAGAAAGGCTGCGAGCACAGCCGTTAGCGAACGTGGCGCCACCCGGCCCGCCAGCGTGTCATGCACGAAGCCGCCCTCCATACCGGAAGCGTCCGGCCAGCCGGATACTGCGGGCGTATCGATCACATTCCAATGGAAACGGCGCTCGCCGGCATGCCAATGGCTGTCGGCATCGGCGGAATGTCCGAGCGCGATATCGCGCAGATGCGGCTTGGGCAGCGGGATCAGGCGGCCGGAGCGGCGGTAGCCGGTCGACAGGCCCGTCTCGACCTCCAGCCGCGCCACCTCGGCCTCCAGCGCTACCAGCGCATCGAACTGAAACTGCTTCTTCGGGTTCCATTTGTCCGGCATATGCGGCATCAGCGCGCCGAGCAGGCCACCGCTCGCCCCGCCGCCGAACGAGCCGGCATCGATCAGCACCGCGTCGATCCCCATGCGCTCGGCGTGAACGGCCGCCCAGAGCCCCATGATGCCGCCGCCGACGATCAACAGTTGAGTGGACGATTGACCCGAGGGCAAGGCCGGACTATCGGCTGTTGACATGACAGACATCGATCCCGATCAGATTAATTTGGCACAGGCTGAGATGGCGAACCGGCCGCTTGAATGGCGCGACGGCGATATGCCCTATTCGCCGGCCTTTGGCGACCATTTTTATTGCCAGACCGACGGCCGCCTCGAATGCGGCCATGTCTTCCTCGCCGGAAACGGCCTGCCCGAGCGATGGACCGGGGCGCAAAGCTTCCTGATCGGCGAGCTGGGCTTCGGCACCGGCCTGAACTTCGCCGAGACCTTCAGGAACTGGAAGCTGAGGCGTGCGGAAGGACAGCATCTGCACTTCATGTCCTTCGAGCTCTACCCGATGCGGCGCGACGAGATCGACCGCGCGCTGTCGCATTGGCCGGAGATCGACGCCGAGCGCATCGCGCTCACCGCTGCTTGGCCGGATCAGCCGGAGGGCACCGTGTCCTTGAAGCTCGACGAGCAGACCACACTCAGCGTCGTCTGCGGCCGGGCGCTCGATGGGGTGGCAGCAGGCGAAGCGGGTTTCGATGCCTGGTATCTGGATGGCTTCGCACCATCGCGCAATGCCGACATGTGGTCGCAGGAACTGATGACGCTCGTCTGTGAGAAGACGGTCCCGGGCGGCACCTTCGCCACCTACGCAGCGGCCGGTTTCGTCCGGCGCAATCTGGGCGCCGCGGGCTTTTTGGTCGAGCGTCGTCCGGGCTTTGCGGGCAAGCGCGAAATGCTCTGCGGCGTCAAGCGCGCCGAGGGCTAGGTCGACATCCGGATCAGCTCAGCGAAATCCCGCTCGCGCGGCCTTCCTTGCCGAGCCAGAGCGCGATCTTCTCTTCCAGCAGTTCTGGGCTGATCGGCTTGGCCATGTAGTCGTCCATGCCGGCGTCGAGGCAAAGATCGCGGTCGGCGTCGAGCGCGTGCGCCGTGACACCGATGATCGGCACCCGGTGCCCCTGGCCGCGTTCAAGCTCGCGGATGCGCCGCGCCGCGTCGTGGCCGTTCATGACGGGCATCGACACATCCATCATGATGATGCGCGGCGTATAGGCTTCCCAGGCCTCGACAGCCTCCTCGCCATTCTTGACGACGAGGAAGTTCAGCCCCGTCGCCTGCAATATCTGCGTGAAGACGATCTGGTTGACTTCATTGTCCTCGGCGACGAGCACATCGATGAAGGATGGCGGGGCTCTTTCGCTGAGCGGTTCCGGCAATAATTCGGGTTCGAGCGGCGGCGCCTCGATGACGGGGCGCAGCGTCGGCGCCAGCCTGATCCGGTTGGTCCGCACCACATCGACGATCGTATTGCGCAAAACGTTGGCCCGGGCCGGCTTCATCAGATGCGCCTGGCCGTTCAGCGCCGCGAATTCCTTCTCGGTGCCCGAAATATCCATCGAGGTCAGGAATACGATCGGCAGGTCGGCGAAGCGTTCGTCGGCGCGCAGCAGGCGGGCGATATCGGCGCCGTTCATGCCGGGGATCTGGTAGTCGAGCACCAGCGCATCGATCGAAACGCCGAGCGCGAAGGCTTCCTCGAGAATGGCGAGCCCCTCGACGCCGTCTTCGGCGGCCGCGCCATCGAAGCCCCATTGCGTGAGCTGCTCGGTGAGAATCTGGCGGTTGACGGCGTTGTCGTCGATGACAAGCACGCGCGCGCCGCGCACATTGACCGGCAGCGGCCGCGGCTCGGCCCGCTTGGCGCCGATTGTAAACGGCAGGGTGACGGTAAAGACTGAGCCCTCGCCGACAGCGCTGTCGACCTCGATATAGCCGCCGAAGAGATCGACGAGACCCGCCGTGATCGCCAGCCCAAGCCCGGTGCCTTCATGACGCCGCGTCGATGAGGAATCGATCTGCGAGAACTTGCCGAAGATCTGGTCGAGCCGGTCCTTCGGCATGCCGATCCCGGTATCCTCGATGCGCAGCGTCGCCATGATCTCATCGGCCGCACCCGCGACATAGCCGAGCTCGACCAGCACATGGCCCCTCTCGGTGAACTTGACGGCATTGCCGACAAGATTGGTAACGATCTGGCGAAAACGCCCGGCATCGCCGATGATCGCCGCAGGCATATCAGGCATGACGCGTACCAGAAGCTCGATGCTCTTTTCCGCCGCCAGCGACGACAACAGCGTCACCACGTCCTCGACGGCCTCGATCGGGTCGAAGGTCACTCGCCGCAGCGTCATCTGCCCGGAATCGATCTTCGAGAAGTCGAGAATATCGTTGATGATGGTCATCAGCGCATTGCCGGACTTGGTGATGATATCGACGAAGGTCTTCTGGCGCGTATCGAGATTGGTCTTCGACAGCAGCTCCGCCATGCCGAGAACGCCATTCATCGGCGTGCGGATTTCATGGCTCATATTGGCGAGGAACTCCGACTTCACCCGGTCAGCGACCTCGGCGCGTTCAAGCAGGCTTTCCAGATCGCCTTCGCGGATCTTCATCGCCGAAATGTCGGTAAACAGCACCACCCAATGCCGGCGGGCGCTGACCATGACGTCCATTTGCACCCAGCGGCCATCGGGCACGCGAAACAGATGCGACGCCGGCTGGCCGTCGGCAAGCGCCTGGCCGATATCGTTGAGCAGGTGGTTGGCATCCTCCGGGAAATCACCGCGCTTGGCGCAGAAGGCCAGCATCTCGCGCCAGTTGCGCCCGACCGCGACGTTCTCGCAGGCAAGATCAAGCATCCCCGCCAGCGCATCGTTGCTGAGCAGGATTTCGCCATCCTGCAGCACAAGCAGCCCCTGCGACATCGCATGCGTCGCGTCACCCATCAGCTCGCCGAGGTTTTCGAGTTCCTCGCGGGCGGCATGGATTTCGCGCTCATGCAGTCGCACGGCCGAGACATCGGCATAGGTGAGCAGGATGCGGTCGGTGGAGATCTTGCGGCTGTCGACGAGGAGAAACTTGTCGCCCCAGTTGATCTCGGCCGCCGCCGGCTGGTCGGAGCGGAACTGATCGGTGCGCCGCGCCAGTATCTCCTCGGCCGTGACGCCGGGTGGATAGCGTCCCAGCGTATGATTGTATTCGACGAGCTCGGCAAAACCCTTGCCGTCGAACAGGCCCTCGGGCAGCTCCGAGATCGTATAGAAAGCGTGGTTGCCGTAGCGGATCGTCAGATCGCTCTCGAGGATGAGAACGCCGACCGGCAGCGAATTCAGCACGCGCGCCATGTCGCGATGAAGAATTTCGGTATGGGCCTGCGCGGCGATGAGCGCGCTTTCGCGCTCCTTCAGCAAGGACACATCCGAGAAGGACCCGACCGTATAGTGCCGGCCGTCGTCGCCATTGATCCGGTTGATCTGCGCAAGGATCGGATAGACCCCGCCCTTGGCGCCAGGAACCAGGCTCTCGATATCGCGCGCCTCGCCCTTGGCCAGCGCCTGCACATGGCCGCGGCTCACCATGTCGCCGGCCGCCTTGCCGAACATCTCGCGCTCGGTCTTGCCCAGCGCCTCGGTGCGCGGCAGGCCTGTCAGCTGTTCGTAAGATGCGTTGGCATAAACCAGCCGGTGATCCTCGTCGCGCACGAAGGCGGCAACCGGAAGCGCCTCGATCACATCGCGCAGGAAATCGATATCCGTGCTGATTTCACCGAGCACCCGCGCCGCCGGCCATTTCGGCCGCGCCGCCTTGCGTGCTTCTTCGAACATGCCGAGCACATAGATCCGTTCGTCCGACAGCGCGAAGCTCTCGATCCGCACGCGGTCATGCAGATCACCCGTCGCGTCGAAGCAGAGCGCGCTTTCCTCGCTGCCGAACACCAGCGCGCGCCGCTCCTTGTCCTCGCGGTCCTGCTCGTCGGGGCGGTCGAACAGCTCGCGGCTGCGGCGGCCGATGAAATCGGAAATCTCCTTGCCGAAGAAATCCGCATAGGCCTGGTTGACCGCGACATAGCGCAGCTCGCTGTTCTTGACATAGGCAGGGTTGTCCAGATCCGCGATCCGGCGGCATGCCAGTTCGAGAATGTCCCCGTTCGGTCCCAAAAACACCTGCTCCACCATGAAAACACTAGGCAAATTGCTACGTCATCGACCATAGCCGAGAGGCGTTTAACAACGAATTAACCATGACCCGGCCAACCAAAAATAACGCTGCAGATTGAGAAGAGTAGAAGAAAAGCATGCGTGGTTGCAGCGGCTGATGCTCCTGTCATCGCCAAGCAAAACCTCGAAAAGCGTGTTAAAATCGCTGCCATTTCTTGAGGCCGCCGCGATCCTCTGTTGCCGGCCTCAAGAACAACTCTTCCGCTATAGGAGGCGAACATGTCCGTACTTCATAAAAGCATGGCAACCGGCTCTATCCTGCTCACGCTGACAGTGGCGACGCTGACACCGGCCTCGCCGGCGGTGGCGCATGAGCATTACGCCTGGGGCGGTGCCGCGGCCGGCTTCGTCGGCGGGGTGCTGCTGTCGCAGGCGCTGCGCCCCTACCCCTACACATATGGCTATCCCGACGGCTACGGTTACCCCTATGCCTATGGCTATCGCTACGGATATCCCTATCGGGCATACCGGCCCTACCGCGCCTATCCGGTCTATCGCACGCATTACGTCCAGCCCTACCGCACCTGCCATCTCGAATGGCGGCGCAACGGATGGGGCGAAGCCTACCGCGTTCGCGTCTGCCCGTACTGACATTTTAGCCGATCGCCCGACCACGGCGCGCGATACGCCTCCTGCGCCGTGGCCCCGCACGGCCTTTTGCGCTCCTCCCCTTGACTTTCCGGCGGAACTAGACCAAATGCAGGCCAGCTTTCACCTTCCGGCCGCCGCGTGAGCGTGCCCCTGCCAGCAAATAGGATGCAGGAAGAAGGACAAAAGCGCATTTCGAATGGACCGCATCCCAAGGGACGCGGCAGAAGCGCTGGAAAGCTTTTTCCAACAAGACAAGTTCCCACTTCACGCGGGGTGCTTGACGCCAGAGTAACACCGGACCGCACCCCCGCGTTCCGGCGATTTTGTTTTGGCGCGCCCTAAAAAGGTTATGACTTGACCAATTTTGAATCGCTTGGTGTCTCCAAGCCGATCGTCGCCACACTTTTCCAGCTCGGCATCGAAAAGCCGACCCCCATCCAGGAAAAGGCGATCCCGCTTCTTCTCGAAGGCCGCGACCTGATCGGCCTTGCCCAAACCGGCACCGGCAAGACGGCCGCATTCGGCCTGCCGCTGATCGAAAAGCTGATCCCGGAAGAACGCCGCCCCGACAATCGTACCACCCGTACGCTGATCCTGGCGCCGACCCGCGAACTGGTGAACCAGATCGCCCAGAACCTGAAGAACTTCCTGCGCAAGTCGCATCTGCGCATCAACGTCGTCGTTGGCGGCGTATCGATCAACAAGCAGCAGCTGCAGCTTGAAAAGGGCACCGACATCCTGGTCGCCACCCCCGGCCGCCTGCTCGATCTCGTTGCCCGTCGCGCCATCGGCCTCACCGCCGTGCGCTACCTCGTGCTCGACGAAGCCGACCAGATGCTCGACCTCGGCTTCGTGCATGACCTGCGCAAGATCTCCAAGATGGTGCCGAAGCGTCGCCAGACGATGCTCTTCTCCGCCACCATGCCGAAGGCGATCGCCGATCTCGCCGCCGACTTCCTGACCGATCCGGTCAAGGTCGAAGTGACGCCTCCGGGCAAGGCTGCCGACAAGGTCGAGCAGTATGTTCACTTCGTCAACGGCAAGAACGACAAGACCGACCTCCTGAAGAAGTCGCTCTC
Source organism: Rhizobium sp. 16-449-1b (assembly GCF_017741935.1). Classification (GTDB taxonomy): domain Bacteria; phylum Pseudomonadota; class Alphaproteobacteria; order Rhizobiales; family Rhizobiaceae; genus Rhizobium. The sequence continues at coordinate 23,561 of NZ_JAGHMH010000020.1, forward strand.
CGAGAACCCTGATGGCCGCGCCATCGTCTTCCTGCGCACCAAGCATGGCGCCGAGAAGCTGATGAAGCATCTCGAGCACGTCGGCTATTCCGTCGCCTCGATCCACGGCAACAAGAGCCAGGGTCAGCGCGAGCGCGCGCTGAAGGCCTTCAAGGACGGCGATATCAAGACGCTGATCGCGACCGACGTCGCGGCGCGCGGCATCGACATCCCGGCTGTCAGCCACGTCTACAACTACGATCTGCCTGAAGTGCCCGACGCCTACGTCCACCGTATCGGCCGTACGGCCCGCGCCGGCCGCGATGGTATCGCCATCGCTTTCTGCGCACCGGACGAGACCCGTCTGCTGCGCGATATCGAGCGCCTGATGAACATCTCGATCGCGGTTGCCTCTGGCGAAGCCCCGGCCAACATGAACGCGGCGCCGAAGCGCGGCAGCGGCAATGGCCACCGTGGTCAGGGCCAGGGTCGCGGCGGTGAAGGTCGTGGTGGTGAAGGCCGTGGCAACGCCCGTGCCGGTCGCCCCGAGCGCCGTCGGCGCCCGGAAGCTGGTGACGAAGTCCGCGCCAACGAGGAACGCCGCGAGCGTCGTCCCCGTCCGGAACGCCAAACCCAGCGCAACGAGGATTTCCGCGGCCAGCGTCGCGGCGAAGTCGCGCCGGTCACGGCAGGCCCTGACAACGATCTCGCCTCGACCTCGGATTTCCGTGGCGCAGGCCAGGCCCGCAAGCAGCAGCGCCCGCAGCACGGCAACCACGCACACGGCGACGCCAACCGTCATCAGCCCGGCGGCGGCGCCCGCAATGCCCCCCGCAACGGCCAGGGTCGTCCGGCCCGCAAGCATGGCGAAGACCGTGGCGCACAGCAGAATGCCGGTGGCGAACGTGGTGAACGTCGCGAAGGCAACGGCGGCAACCGCCGCGGCGGCCCCTCGCGCGGCGGCAATGGCGGCCAGCGTCGCGAACGCGCGTAAGGTTTAGACGCGATTGAACAACGAACGGCGGGAGAGATCCCGCCGTTTTTTATTGTGCCTACCCGCTGAGCTTACTGCGCCTGCTCGCGCAGCGGCGCAGCCGCCTGCCGGTTGGTCAGATAGACGCCGGTGACGACCACGATGGCGCCGATAATGAGCGGCAGGGTCAGCGGTTCGCCGAAGGCGATGAAGGCCTCCAGCGCCACCGTCGGCGGCATCAGATAGATCAGCGATGCCGCGCGCGACACCTGCCCGCGCCGGATCAGATAGAGAAGCAGCCCGACGCCACCCATCGACAGGCCGAAGACCGACCATACGAGGGCCGCGACCGCCGTTGCCGAGCCATCGAAATGCATACGCTCGAAGCTGAGCATCAACGGCACGCTGACGATGAGTGCGCCGAGATATTGCAGCGTCGCGATGGCAGGCAGATTGCCGGCCTGCAGGTGTTTCTTCTGGTAGAGCGTTCCATAGGTGACCGAAGCCATCGCCAAGAGGTTGATCGCGAGCGGCACGAGGGCATGGGCGAGATTGGCGTTGGCGGGATCGAAGAGCTTCGGCGAGATCGCGATGGCGATCCCCACGAAGCCGAGCGCGAGCCCGGCCTTCTGCACCGGCTGCAGCCTTTCGCCGATCAGCAGCGGTGCGGCCATCGCCGTCAACAACGGCTGCAGCGCCGCGATGATGCCGGAGATGCCGGCCGGCACGCCATTGGCGATCGCCCACCACAGGCCGCCGAGATAAAAACCGTGCAGGAACAGCCCCGAATAGATCGCTTTCCACATGACCGCCCTACCGGGCCACTGAACCCTGAGCACGAGACAGAGCGCCAGGAAGGCCAGCGCCGACAGCGCGAAGCGAATGGCGAGAAAGGTGAAGGGCTCGGAATGGATGGCCGCGTACTTCGCCACCACCCAGCCGGTGGACCAGAGAAGAACGAAGATGGCGGGTGCGAGGCGATCGAGCGACATGGGCGGCCTTGGAAAACGGAAATGGGCCGAGATAGCCGCTGCGGGTGCCGGCAGTCAAAGGCGAAGCGTTGATGCTTATTGTAAGTTTCATTGAAGCCGCCGAAAAATCGCTCAGACATCTCGATCGCCCGAAAATGAATCGCGCCGCGCGTGGAAAATATTCACATGCTCATGTTTTAAGCGACGAGATACAATTGCTCTTTGTCGCCCCGGCGCTACCTTCCCGGAAATGCTCAGTTTTTCGGCTCTTTCGGCCGATCGTTACGATTTTAGGAATCTTCCGTTTGAACTGAGCATGGTTCTTGCATTGCTTTCTCCGTTGTACTCAAATGAAGAAAAAAGGGGAGCCACACCTTTGGCATTTGATGAAATGATCACCGGGGACGAAAGCCCTCGACAGCCATATGCAAAATACTTTGAGTGGTACAATAATCAGGATCGCGCGCATCTGATCGCCAAATCCCGCGATGCGGAAAACATCTTCCGCAAGACCGGCATCACCTTCGCCGTCTATGGCCACGCCGACAGTTCCGAAAAGCTCATCCCCTTCGACATCATCCCCCGCGTCATCTCCGGCCGCGAATGGCGCAAGCTCGCGCAGGGCATCGAGCAGCGCGTCATCGCGCTCAACGCCTTTCTCGACGACATCTACCACAAGCAGGAGATCATCCGCGCCGGCCGCATTCCGCGCGAGCTGATCGAGAAGAACGATGCCTTCCTGCCCGAGATGATCGGCTTCCGCCCGCCGGGCGGCGTCTACACCCACATCGTCGGCACCGACATCGTGCGCACCGGCGAGGACCAGTTCTACGTTCTGGAAGACAATGCCCGCACGCCCTCGGGGGTCAGCTACATGCTGGAAAACCGCGAGACGATGATGCACATGTTCCCGGAGCTGTTCCACGAGAACAAGGTGCGCCCGGTCGAGGATTACCCCTATCTCCTGCGCCAGTCGCTCGCCTCGCTCGCCCCTCCTGGCTGCAAGGGCAAGCCGCGCGTGGCGGTGCTGACACCAGGCATCTACAACTCCGCCTATTACGAACACTCCTTCCTGGCCGACACCATGGGCGTCGAGCTGGTCGAGGGCTCGGATCTCCGCGTCATCGACGGCAAGGTGAAGATGCGCACCACGCGCGGCTACGAGGCGATCGACGTGCTCTATCGCCGCGTCGACGACGACTTCCTCGACCCCCTCACCTTCCGCCCGGATTCCGCCCTCGGCATTCCGGGGATCATGGACGTCTACCGCTCCGGCAACATCACCATCGCCAACGCGCCGGGCACCGGCATCTGCGACGACAAGGCGATCTATTCCTACATGCCTGAAATCGTCGAGTTCTATACCGGCCGCAAGGCGCTTCTGGAAAACGTGCCGACCTGGCGCTGTTCGGAAGCCTCCAGCCTGAAGTACGTGCTGGAGCACCTGGAAGAGCTCGTCGTCAAGGAAGTGCACGGCTCCGGCGGCTACGGCATGCTGGTCGGCCCGACCGCCTCGAAGAAGGAACGCGCCGATTTCGCCGAGAAGCTGCGCGCCAAGCCGAGCAACTACATCGCCCAGCCGACGCTCTCGCTGTCGACCGTGCCGATCCTCGTCAACAAGGGGATCGCGCCGCGACACGTCGACCTGCGCCCCTACGTGCTGGTTTCCGACAAGGTGCAGATCATTCCCGGTGGCCTCACCCGCGTTGCGCTGAAGCAGGGCTCGCTGGTGGTCAATTCCAGCCAGGGCGGCGGCACCAAAGACACCTGGGTATTGGAGGATTGATCTGATGCTCGGAAGAACCGCAAACGGCCTCTACTGGATGTTCCGTTACTTCGAGCGCGCCGAGAATATCGCGCGCCTGATCGATGCCGGCATCCGCATGTCGCTCACCAGAAGCAGCGGCAGCGACGACAACTGGGACGGCGTGCTGCAGAGCGCCGGCGTCCGCGAAGCCTATGACGAGGGCCATTCGAAGCTGACCGGCCCTGACGCAATCGACTACCTGCTGCGCGATCGCACCAACCTGTCGAGCGTCATGTCCTGCGTGGATTTCGGCCGCAACAATGCCCGCATGGTGCGCACGGCGCTCACCCGCGAGACCTGGGAAGCGACCAACGAGTTCTGGATCGAGCTGAAGGAGCTGCTTTCCAAGCGGCTGAAGCCGGCCGATCTGCCGCAGGCGATCGACGTCATCAAGCACCGCGCAGGGCTGATCCGCGGCGCGCTGCACGGCTCGATGCTGCGCAACGAGCTCTACAACTTCGCCCGCATCGGCACCTTCATCGAGCGCGCCGACAACACCAGCCGCATCCTCGACGTGAAATATTACGTGCTGCTGCCGGCCGTTTCCGCCGTCGGCACCTCGATCGACAACGTCCAGTGGGAATCGATCCTGCGCTCGGTCTCCGCCCACCGCTCCTACAGCTGGGCCTATGACGGCGAATACCGCGCCACCAACATCGCTGACTTCCTGATTCTCAACGGCCAGATGCCGCGGTCGCTCGCCTATTGCTACGAGAAGATCACCAGCGAACTCGGCCACCTCGCTACCGATTACGGCGAGCGGCTGAAGGCGCACGACACCGCCGACGCCATCCGCCAATCGCTGAAGAAGCAGGCGATCAAGGACATCATGGATCAGGGCCTGCACGAATTCCTCGAGGACTTCGTCTCACGCAACAGCCAGCTCGGACAGGAAATTTCCGACGGTTACCGGTTCTACGCATAGGCGGGTCGCGACATGAAACTGAAGATTAGCCACGTCACCGAATACCGCTACGACGAACCCTCCGCCTTCTCGCTGCAGCGCCTGCGGCTGACCCCGCCGTCCGGCCCCGGCCAAAAGGTGCTGAGCTGGTCGCTGCATGTCGAGGGCGCCAAGCCTGAAGTCGAGTATGACGACCAGTTCGGCAACCACGTCAACTTGGTGTCGCTCGAAGGAGAGCAGCAGGTGACGCGCATCGTCGCCGAGGGCGAGGTCGAAACCGAGGATCTGAACGGCGTCACCGGCCCGCACACCGGCTTCTGCCCGCTCTGGCTCTTCCTGCGCGACACGCCGCGCACCAAGCCCGGCAAGCTGGTGAAGGAGCTCATCAAGGGTGTCAGCGGCGACAACGAGCTTGGCCGCATGCATGCGCTGATGGGCGCCATCCACGAGACGGTGAACTACCAGCCCGGCACCAGCGACGTCGAAACTACGGCCGAACAGGCGCTGGAAAAGAAGACCGGCGTCTGCCAGGACCACGCCCATATCTTCGTCGCCGCCGCCCATGCGCTCGGCGTTCCCGCGCGCTACGTCTCCGGCTACCTCATGATGGAAGAGAAGATCGAGCAGGCGGCAACGCATGCCTGGGCCGAGGCGCATATTCCCGGCCTCGGCTGGGTCGGCTTCGATCCCGCCAACAAGATCTGCCCGGATGAGCGCTATGTCCGTATCGCCAGCGGCCTGTCCTACAAGGACGCTGCACCCGTCTCCGGCATGCGCATCGGCACGCCAGGCGAAAAGCTGCAGGTGATCGTCAAGGTCGCGGACCAGGGGCAATCTCAGAGTCAGTCCCAGAGCTAGTCAAAGCGCCGACATTGAGCGGCAGCGCAGCCGTGTCGCCGGTGACGATCTCGCCGTTGGCAATCTCATCGGTAACGACCTCGAACTGCGCCAGCCGCGCCGGGCCGAAAGCCGTCGAGATCGCGACGTCGGTGGCATCGCGGCCGGTCGCCATCAGGATGCGGCCGATGCGCGGCGTGTTGTGGCGGGCATCCACCGTGTGCCAGTGGCCGCCGAGATAGACCTCGAACCATGCGCTGAAATCCATCGGCGCTGGGTCTTTCGGCACCCCGATGTCACCGAGATAGCCGGTGCAATAGCGCGCCGGAATGTTCATGCAGCGGCAAAGCGTGATCGCCAGATGCGCGAAATCCCGGCACACGCCGGTTCTGTCGGTGTAGCCGCCATGCGCCGTGCGCAGGAGATCGGCGTTCATGTAGTCGAAGCGGATATGCCCATGCACGAAATCCGTGATCGCCTGCACGCGGGTCCATCCGGGCGCGGTTGCCGAGAAGGTCTCCCAGGCGAAATCGGCGAGCCGGTCGGTGTCGCAGTAGCGGCTGCCGAGCAGGAAGACGAGCACGTCGTCGGGCAAGTCCTTGATCTCATGCTGTACGGCTTCGAGAGGCACCACGTCAGGCTGGCCGCTGTCGTAGATGTCGAAGCTGGTCGATATGGTGGTGATCCCCGCCGGCGCCACGATGCGGGTGCAGGCATTGCCGAAATCGTCGGTGTAGCCCCACGCCTCGATCGGCTGGTCGAACTCCAGCACCTGCTCGGTCAAGAGATCGACCCGTCTCGAGGGATGGATGTTGAGGGTGAGAAGCATCGGCGTCGGTTGCACGCATTCATACCCTATCGTGAAACCGGCATGGATCTTCATGATCGTTCCTTCTCGAAAAGCGGCGCGGCGGCATTGGCGCGCTTTCAGGGAACGTCACCGGCACCGATCGGTTCCACGCGTGGCGGCCGGTTCACGGCATCATGTCTCGGTGGTCACATTGACCTGCACGAGCATGTCGCCGAAGTCGTCGCTGGTGCCGTCATAGCTCCCCCAGAGCGGGATCGCCTGGTGTGGGTCGCGGGCGACGCCGACGCGGATGAGGTCTTGATTGCCGACGATGCCGTTGGTCGGATCGAACTCCACCCAGCCCGCGCCCGGCAGATAGACCTGGCACCAGGCATGTGTCGACCCGCCGCCAAGCGTGCGCGATCCGTCGCGGTCAGGCACGTAGATGTAGCCGGTGACGAAACGGGCGGCGAAACCCAGAGACCGCGCCGCCTCCATCATCAAAAGCGCGAAATCCCGGCACGTCCCCTGCCGCCGCTGCAGCGTCTCGACAGGCGTTTGCGTGCCCCTCTCGACGCGACGCGCATAGACGAAGCTCTGGCGGATCGAAAAGCAGAGCGTCATCAGGATATGCCCGGTCTGCACCGAAGTCCCCGCGCCGGTAAACTGCCGCGCCCAAAGCGCCACCGCACCCTCGGGATCGTCATAAGAGCGGGCGATGGTGCAGCTCAGATCGGGAAGCTCGTCCTCTTCATAGGAGAAAGGATAGGTCAGCGCCTCGCTGTCCATCTCGAACTCGACGGGCACCTCGGGCGTATGATCGAGCCGGATATTGGTCTCGAAGCGAAGATGATCGGATGCGCCGTTAAAATCGACCAGCGCGATGCAGTTGCCGAATACGTCGTGGATCCAGCGCACTCGCGCGGGCGTCGGCTCGACCACCATCGTCGCATCGAGCAGCCGCTGGTCGAAGCTGTCGCGCGGGCGAAACAGCACCCGGTGCTGGCCGAAGGTGACCGGGCGCTTGTAGCTGTATTGGGTGATGTGCCTGACGGAATATACGGTCATGCTGCCCTCGCCCGCCACGGTCCGGACGGACGCCTTGCTACTCGAACTCTTCTAGTCGAACGCGTCTAATCAAATTCCGGTACCTGCCCCGACTGGAAGAGAATGATCGAAGGTCCCTGCTCGCCGACCGCGACATTGGCCTCGCGGCACCAGACGACGACGCCGGCATAGTCGTTGACCATCGTTTCGGCGACATAGACAGCCGTGTCCTCGCCCTTCATCCGGCGCGGTTCGAACGCGTGCACCAGAGCGCCGCTGTCATCGATGTTGAACGCGCTCAGCACAATCAATTTCCGCACTCCTGGCATAGACGCTCTCCTGCGGCGATAACGGCAGGACGCCCGTTTCGTTCCTGAGAACGGGCGGTCTGGAGAAGAAATTTGGCTGGGGTCGCCCAGCAATCGCTCAGCCCCGGCGGGCGGCCTCGATCGCCGCGACGTCGATCTTGCCCATGTCCATCATCGCATCGAAAGCGCGCTTGGCCTCGGCGCCGCCGGCGTTCATTGCCTCCGTCAGCACGCGCGGCGTGATCTGCCATGATACGCCCCATTTGTCCTTGCACCAACCGCAGGCGCTTTCCTCGCCGCCATTGGCGACGATCGCGTTCCAGTAGCGGTCGGTCTCTTCCTGATCCTCGGTGGAGATCTGGAACGAGAAGGCCTCGTTGTGCTTGAAGACGGGGCCGCCATTGAGGCCGATGCAGGCAACGCCGGCGACGGTGAATTCGACGACGAGCACCTGCCCCTCCTTGCCTGAGGGATAATCGCCCGGCGCACGGGTGATCTTCCCGACGGAGCTGTCAGGAAACGTCTTCGCGTAGAAGCGCGCTGCCTCCTCGGCATCCTTGTCGTACCATACGCAGATCGTGTTCTTAGCCATTACGCGCTCCTCCCTCGTTCGTTGCCTATGTCAGGACACATAAGGCAGCGATATCAGTTGACCAGCGCAATGGTCTCTTCGGAAGCGGATCGTTAAGGCGGGCTCAGAGGCTCTCGTATTTTTCCGCCGTGCGGCGGGTCGCCAGCGAGTAGAGCCAGTAGAAGGGGATGAAGCAGACGAGGACGGCGATTTCGAGCACCGAATGGCGCGTCTCGCGAGACTCTTCGACAACCACAGACGCCTCCGCTCTCACCTCACGCTGCGCGTTCTCGAGCAGACGGTTCACCAGCTGGCGATTGTCTTCCCTCTCGGTCCCGTCGGCATCGTGGTGAGTGGTCTTCGGCGCGGGCTTGCGCATGTCTGGCCTCGTCGTCATTGCAGTGCGAGGTCAAGCTAGCACGATTTTATTAAATCTTTAACTATAAGTGCCCGGCTGCCCGCGCGCGGGGCGTGCGCTTCCCGAGATACGGAAAAGGCGGAGCTTTCGCCCCGCCTCCTCGTCAATTCATCCGATCGAAACGACCGATTAGTGGCTGTCCTTGCCGACCGCGCTGCCGCGACATCCCTTGAGGAAGTCGAGATCGGCGCCGGTGTCGGCACCTTCGACGTGCTGCTGGTGCAGGAACGCATAGCCAGAGGTCGGCAGCTCGTGCTGCGGCTTCCACTCGGCCAGACGGCGCGCCATCTCTTCATCGGAGATATCGACATGCAGGCGACGGTTCGGCACGTCGAGCTCGATCATGTCGCCGTTCTTGATGACGGCGAGCGGGCCGCCGACGGCCGCTTCCGGCGAGGTGTGCAGAACGACGGTGCCATAGGCGGTGCCGGACATGCGGGCATCCGAGATGCGCACCATGTCGGTGATGCCCTTCTTGAGCACCTTCGGAGGCAGACCCATGTTGCCGACTTCGGCCATGCCTGGATAGCCCTTCGGACCACAGTTCTTCATGACCATGACGCAGGTCTCGTCGATGTCGAGATTGTCGTCGTTGATCTTGGCCTTGTAGTCGTCGATATCCTCGAACACCACGGCGCGGCCGCGATGCGTGAGCAGATGCGGCGAAGCGGCTGATGGCTTCAGCACGGCGCCCTTCGGCGCCATGTTGCCGCGCAGAACGACGATGCCGCCCGACTGCGTGAGCGCCTTTTCTGCCGGCAGGATGACGTCTTCGTTCCAGTTGACGACGTCCTTGACCTCGTCCCACATGGTTTCGCCGGAAACCGTCAGCGCATCCTTGTGCAGCAGGCCTGCTTCGCCGAGACGCTTGATGACGACAGGCAGGCCACCGGCATAGAAGAACTCTTCCATGAGGTACTTGCCTGAAGGCATCAGGTTGACGATGGTCGGCACGTCGCGGCCGCAACGGTCCCAGTCGTCGAGCGTCAGGTCGATGCCGACGCGGCCGGCCATGGCCAGCAGATGGATGACGGCATTGGTCGAACCGCCGATCGCCGCATTGGTGCGGATGGCGTTTTCGAAGGCCTGCTTGGTCATGATATCAGAGGGCTTCAGGTCGTCCTTGACCATCTGCACGATACGGCGGCCGGTGAGCTGCGCCATCACCTTGCGGCGGCTATCGACACCAGGGATCGCGGCATTGCCCGAAAGCGCCATGCCGAGCGCTTCGGCCATCGATGCCATGGTGGACGCGGTGCCCATCGTGTTGCAGGTGCCGGACGAACGGCTCATCGAAGCCTCGGCTTCGAGGAACTCGGCCTGCGTCATCTCGCCGGCCTTCACCATTTCCGAGAACTTCCAGAGATGCGTGCCGGAGCCGACGCGCTCGCCGCGGAAGTAGCCGTTCAGCATCGGGCCGCCGGTGACGACGATCGACGGCAGGTCGACGGAGGCGGCCGCCATCAGGAGCGACGGCGTGGTCTTGTCGCAGCCGACCATCAGCACGCAACCGTCCATCGGCTGGCCGCGAATGGTTTCCTCGATCGAGAGCGCCGCAAGGTTGCGGTACATCATCGCGGTCGGGCGGAAGGTGTTTTCGGATGCCGAGAAGACCGGAACTTCCATCGGGAAGCCGCCGGCTTCCCAGATACCGGCCTTCACCTTCTCCGCCAGCTCGCGCAGATGGCCGTTGCACGGCGTCATGTCCGACCAGGTGTTGAGAATGCCGATCACGGGGCGTCCGTCGAACAGGTCGTGCGGGTAACCCTGGTTCTTCATCCAGCCGCGGTGATAGATGACGTCACGGCTGGTACCGCCGTACCATTCCTGCGATCGAAGCTTGCGCGGCCATTCCGCTTTTTTAAACATTGTCTTCTGCCTTTTGAGGGATGCCGAGCCGTCCTCGCGACGGCCCGTATCGCTATTTTGACGTCAGGCCAGCGTGTAGCTGGTCTTGACGGATGTGTAGAATTCAGCGGCGTACGAGCCCTGCTCGCGCGGGCCGTAGGAAGAGCCCTTGCGGCCACCAAACGGAACGTGGAAATCGACACCAGCCGTCGGCAGGTTGACCATCACCATGCCGGCCTCGGCGTTGCGCTTGAAGTGCGTCGCATGCTTGAGGCTGGTCGTCGCGATGCCGGAGGACAGGCCGAACGGCGTGTCGTTGGCCGTCGCCAGCGCCTCTTCGTAATCCTTGACGCGGATGACAGAGACGACGGGTCCGAAGATCTCTTCGCGCGAGATGCGCATCTGGTTCGTGGCTTCGGTAAACAGCGTCGGCTGCAGGTAGAAGCCGGGCGTGTCGCGCTTCAGGAGCTCGCCGCCGAAGGCAAGCTTGGCGCCCTCCTTTTTGCCGATCTCGATGTAATCTGTGTCCGTCTTCAGCTGCTTCTCATCGACCACAGGACCGATATGGGTCCCGGATTTCATGGCGTTGTCGACGATAAGCGTCTCGAGCTTGGCCGTGAGCGCCGCTACGAACTTGTCGTGGATGCCTTCGGTGACGATCAGGCGCGAGGACGCGGTGCAGCGCTGGCCGGTCGAGAAGAAGCCGGAGTTTGCGGCGGCTTCGACGGCGACATTGAGGTCAGCATCGTCGAGAACGACCATCGGGTTCTTGCCGCCCATTTCCAGCTGGAACTTGCGGTTATGCTCGAGCGACGCGGCGGCGACGCGTTTTCCCGTGCCGGTGGAGCCGGTGAAGGTGATGCCGGCGACATCGGGGCTGTCGAGCATGGCCTGGCCGACGACCGAGCCCTTGCCCATGACGAGGTTCAGGACGCCCTTCGGCAGGCCGGCGCGGTGGAGAATATCGACGATCGCCCAGGAGCAGGCCGGAACCAGCTCGGCCGGCTTGAAGACGATGGTGTTGCCGTAGCAGAGCGCCGGCGCGATCTTCCACGCCGGAATGGCGATCGGGAAGTTCCAGGGCGTGATGATGCCGATAACGCCGAGCGGGTCACGGGTGATCTCGACGCCGATGTTCGGGCGCACAGACGGAATGGTTTCGCCGGCAAGGCGCAGGACTTCGCCTGCGAAGAATTCGAAGATCTGGCTGGCGCGGATGGTCTCGCCGATCGCTTCGGGAAGCGTCTTGCCCTCTTCGCGGGCAAGCAACGCACCGAGCTCGTCCTTGCGCGCCATGATCTCGTCGCCAGCCTTCTTCAGGATGACGTGGCGTTCCCAGATGCCGGAGCGCGACCAGGCCGGGAAAGCGGCCTTGGCGGCGGCAATCGCGTTCTTGGTGTCTTCGGCCGAACCATCGGCATAGAGGCCGACGACTTCGTTCGTATCCGACGGGTTGATGTTCTTGGTGGCGTCCGAGCCGATCCACTCGCCGGCGATCAGGTTCTGATAAATGGTCATGGGCCCTGCAAGCCTCCTTTACCGCTTATGAAAGACTGGCCCGACCGCGAATGCGCCGGGCCCTAGAAACCAGAGCTGAGAAATCAGAGCTGCTTGACGACGATCTCTTCTTCGGCGTCGATCTTCAGCGGGTTGCGCAGCGGCAGGCCGAACTCGGCGACCTCGATCTCGAACACGTCGCCCTCTTCCGTCTTGATGCCTTCAGCGAACGACAGCGTCGCCGTGCCGAACATGTGGACGTGGACGTCGCCGGGAACGCGGAACAGGCCGTACTTGAAGTGGTGGTATTCGAGGTTGGCGAATGTGTGCGACATGTTCGCCTCGCCCGACAGGAAGGGCTTTTCGAAGATGACCTTGTCGCCGCGCTTGATGCGCGAGGTGCCGCGGATATCCTCAGGCGCCGCACCGATGCGGATCTCGGGGCCGAAGCTTGCCGGACGCAGCTTGGAGTGCGCGAGGTAGAGATAGTTCTGGCGCTCGGTGACGTGGTCGGAAAACTCGTTGGAGAGCGCGAAACCGATGCGAAACGGCGTGCCGTCCTCAGCGATCACGTAGATGCCGGCCATCTCGGGCTCTTCGCCGCCGTCGAGCGCAAACGATGGGGAGACGAGTGCGGCGCCAGGAGCGGCGGCGCCATAGCCGTTGCCCTTGTAGAACCACTCGGGCTGGACGCCCTTTTCGCCGGCCTTCGGCTTGCCGTTCTCGAGGCCCATCTTGAACATCTTCATCGAGTCCGTCAGCGTTTCCTCAGCGGCCTCGGAGGTCTTCTTGTGCATGCTGTCACGCGTCGCGGCGGAGCCCAGATGCGTCAGACCCGTGCCCGTCAGATGCAGGTGCGCGGCGTCGGGATGCGTCATCGGGGGCAGGAAGCGACCTTCGACATAAGCCTTTTCCAGATCGACGGCGTCACCCAGGCCATGCGCCTCGATCACCGAAGCGAGCGACTTGCCGCCGTTTGCGGCTTCCATGGCGAGCGCATAGACGCTGCCGGCATTGTTGACGGCTTTCGCGGTACCGCCCGGCTCGCGCACGGCGACGACGATCTCTCCGTTCGAACCCTTGATCTGCGAAATAAGCACGGTCTTCATCCTTTTTTCCATTGCGCGGAATGTGCTCCGCCATTCCGGCTCCCGAGGGAGCCGGATTAAAAGTTCATGTCACTGCGAATTCAAGTCACTGCAAATAGGTGGGCAGCGCCGAAGCGCTTAGCCCTTGTTCTTGTTGTAGACGTCGAAGAAGACGGCTGCGAGCAGCACGAGACCCTTGACCATCTGCTGGAAGTCGATGCCGAGACCGACGATCGACATGCCGTTGTTCATGACGCCCATGATGAACGCGCCGATGACCGCACCGGTGATCTTGCCAACGCCGCCGGATGCCGAAGCACCGCCGATGAAGCAGGCCGCGATGACGTCGAGCTCGAAGCCGACGCCGGCCTTCGGCGTCGCCGAGTTCAGGCGAAGCGCCACGATCATGCCGGCGAGACCGGCGAGAACGCCCATGTTGACGAAGGTGAAGAAGCTCAGGCGCTCGGTATTGATACCAGAGAGCTTGGTGGCCTTTTCATTGCCGCCCATGGCGTAGATGCGGCGACCGATCGTCGTGCGGCGCGTGACGAAAGCATAGGCCGCGATCAGCACCAGCATGACGACAAGCACGTTCGGCAGACCGCGATAGGTCGACAGCAGATAGCCAAGCGCCACGATCGCCAGCGAAACGATGACGTTCTGCGCGATGAAGAAGCCCATCGGCTCGACGTCGATGCCATGGCTTTCGTTCACCTTGCGGCGGCGCCATGCGAGGTAGAACAGGATGACCGGCAGGATGACGCTGAGCACCAGCGAGGTGATCTGCGTCGGTACGCCGAAGATGTCGACCATGTCGCCGGGCAGGAAGCCGGTGGAGATGATCTGGAATTCCTTCGGGAACGGACCGATGTTCTTGCCGCCGAGAACCGTCAGCGTCAGGCCGCGGAACACCAGCATGCCGGCGAGCGTCACGATGAAGGACGGAATGCGGTGATAGGCGATGAAATAGCCCTGCGCCGCGCCGATGACGCCGCCGATCGCCAGACAAAGCAAGGCGGCGAGCCAGAAGTTCATGCCCCAGGAGACGGTGAAGATCGCCGCCAGCGCGCCGACGAAGGCGACGATGGAGCCGACCGAAAGGTCGATATGGCCGGCCACGATGACCAGCAGCATGCCGAGCGCCATGATGACGATGAACGAGTTCTGGAGAACGAGGTTGGTCAGGTTGACCGGCCTGAACAGGATGCCGCCGGTGTAGAACTGGAAGAACACCATGATCGCGACGAGCGCGATGAGCATGCCGTATTCACGAATGTTGCCGCGGATGTAATCGACGACGGAAACGACGTTGCTTTCCTCGTGGCTGGTCGGGTTGACAGGAGTCATTGTTTCTTCTCCCCAGAGCGCATGATGGCGCGCATGATGGTTTCTTGGCTCGCTTCGCCCTTCGGCAGTTCAGCGACGATGCGACCTTCGTTCATCACATAGATGCGGTCGCAGTTGCCAAGCAGTTCAGGCATTTCCGACGAGATCATCAGAACGCCTTTTCCATCGGCAGCAAGCTGGTTGATGATAGTATAAATTTCGTATTTTGCACCCACGTCGATACCGCGGGTCGGCTCGTCGAGGATCAGCACGTCGGGATCGGAGAACAGCCACTTGGACAGAACCACCTTCTGCTGGTTCCCACCCGAGAGGTTGACCGTCTCCTGGTAGATGCCCGAGGAGCGGATGCGCAGCTTCGACCGATAGTCGGTCGCGACCCTGCTTTCCTTGATGCCGTCGATGACAGTGCTCTTCGAAATCCCCGCCAGATTGGCGAGCGACGTGTTGTGCATGATGTTGTCGGCGAGCACGAGACCGAGATGCTTGCGATCTTCGGTCACGTAAGCGAGACCCGCATCGATCGCCTTGCGAACGGTGCTGGTGTCCACCTGCTTGCCGTCGACATAGACTTCGCCGGTGATCTTGTGGCCGTACGCCTTGCCGAACACGCTCATCGCGAACTCGGTACGGCCGGCACCCATCAGGCCGGCGATGCCGACCACCTCGCCCTTGCGGACGTTGATGTTGATGTCGTGCAGAACCTGGCGGTCGCGATGCTGCTGGTGAAACGCGTTCCAGTTCTTCACTTCGAAGATGGTTTCGCCGATCGGCACCGAGCGTGGCGGATAACGGTCTTCGAGATCGCGACCCACCATGTTTCTGATGATGGTGTCCTCGCTGATCTCTTCCTTGTGACAGTCCATCGTCTTGACGGTCATGCCGTCGCGCAGAACGGTGATCTGGTCGGCGACCTTGCGGATCTCGTTGAGCTTGTGCGAGATGATGATCGACGTGATGCCCTGCTTGCGGAACTCCATCAGGAGGTTCAGCAGCGCATCGGAATCGCTTTCGTTGAGCGACGCGGTCGGTTCATCGAGAATGAGCAGCTTGACGCTCTTGGACAGAGCCTTGGCGATTTCGACGAGCTGCTGCTTGCCGACACCGATGTCGGTCACGAGCGTGTTCGGAGATTCGCGCAGGCCCACCTTGGCGAGCAGCTGCTTGGTGCGGTTGAAGGTGGTTTCCCAGCTGATGACGCCGCTCTTCGCATTCTCGTTGCCGAGGAAGATGTTTTCCCCGATCGAGAGCAGCGGTACGAGCGCCAGTTCCTGGTGAATGATGACGATGCCGATTTCTTCGGAGTCCTTCAGGACTTTGAAATTGCGGACGTCGCCGTCGTAGAAGATCTCCCCATCATAGGTGCCCGAGGGGTAGACACCGGAAAGAACCTTCATCAGGGTCGACTTGCCGGCCCCGTTTTCCCCCACAACTGCGTGTATCTCACCCTGGCGAACCTTGAGGTTCACATTCTCGAGCGCTTTTACGCCCGGGAACGTTTTGGTGATGTTCCGCATTTCGAGGAGTGTATTTTCCATGATCAAAATTCCAGCGCCGTGGCCGTAAGATCGGCCTGGCGTTCTAAAAATCGGAAACCGGAACCCGCGCGCATGGGCGCGGATTCCGGCGTTCGTCAGATTACTTCAGCTGGTCTTCTTTGTAGTAGCCGCTGTCGACGAGAACGGTCTTGTAGTTCTCCTTGGTGACGGCAACCGGCTTCAGCAGGTAGGACGGAACGACCTTTACGCCGTTGTCGTAGGTCTTGGTGTCGTTGACTTCAGGCTCCTTGCCGGACATGACGGCATCAACCATGGCAACGGTAACCTTCGCCAGTTCGCGGGTATCCTTGAAGATCGTGGAATACTGCTCGCCTGCGATGATCGACTTGACGGAAGGAACTTCCGAGTCCTGGCCGGAAACGACCGGGAGCGGCTGATCGCCAGAACCATAGCCTACGCCCTTGAGCGAGGAGATGATGCCGATGGACAGACCATCGTAAGGCGACAGAACGGCGTCAACCTTGGCGTCGGTGTAGTTAGCCGAGAGCAGGTTGTCCATGCGAGCCTGGGCCGTTGCCGGGTCCCAACGCAGCGTGCCGACCTTGTCCATGCCGGTCTGGCCGGACTTTACGACGAGCTTGCCCGAGTCGATGTAAGGCTGCAGGACGGACATTGCGCCATCGTAGAAGAAGAAGGCGTTGTTGTCGTCAGGCGAACCACCGAAGAGCTCGATGTTGAACGGGCCCTTGCCATCCTTGAGGCCGAGCTTGTCGACGATCGTGCCGGCCTGAAGAACGCCGACCTGGAAGTTGTCGAAGGTTGCGTAGTAGCTGACGTTGGCCGAATCGCGGATCAGGCGGTCGTAAGCGATGACCTTGATACCGGCGTCAGCAGCCTTCTGCAGCACGTCCGACAGCGTGGTGCCGTCGATCGAAGCGATGACGAGAACCTTCGCGCCCTTCGTGACCATGTTCTCGATCTGAGACAGCTGGTTCGGAATGTCGTCGTCTGCGTACTGCAGGTCGGTCGTGTAACCGGCGTCCTGGAGCTGCTTGACGATGTTGTTGCCGTCGTCGATCCAGCGAGCGGACGACTTGGTCGGCATGGCAATACCGACGAGACCCTTGTCAGCGGCAACAGCCGGCATAACGAACGAAGCAACGCCGAACGCGGCAGCTGCCATCAATGAGATAATGGATTTCATCTCTCTCTCCCTAAGTTAATAAATGCGCGGGCGACTCCTCGCCCACCCCGAACTGTGGCGGGTTTCGTATTGGATAATACTTCAATAGCGAGAAACGAAGTAGGTCTCCTCCACGCTCTCACACGTGTTGAGTGCCAACCAGCACACGGCGGCAAACTGGTATGGATTCCTATAACTGTCAAATAGAATAAGTGGCAAAAGGCATAACAAATTTGGTATATCGTTAAAAAGTATTACTTTTGATGGAGAGCAGTGGGGAGGCTGCAACCATGTCGAGCAATTCAGGGCATGTGGCATTAGAGAACGTGGATATACAGACAGAGATTTTTGGGGATGACGGCCTTCTGCGGTCGGGACTCAAGCTGAATCACCTGCGCATGATCGTCGCAATCGAAGATAGCGGCCAGATTTCGGCGGCCGCCGAAGCACTTAACATTTCACAGCCCGCCGCGTCGCGAATGCTGTCGGAAATGGAGACCATTGTTAAGACTCCGCTTTATGAGCGCGTTGCCCGTGGCGTGGTGCTCACCACCTTCGGCGAAGCACTCGCAAGGCGTGCGCGCAAGATCATGTTGGAACTCAGGGAGGCAAGCCGCGAGATCGCCGAGCTCAGATCCGGCAAGGGCGGATCGGTCTTCATTGGCGCGGTGACGGCGCCCGCCATGAGCCTCGTCGTCCCCGCCATCAAGCAGATCCGCACGGCGCTTCCCGGCATCGAGGTCAACATTCAGGTCGAGACCAGCAACGTGCTTGCACGCGAACTGCTCGCCGCCCGCCACGACTTCGTCATCAGCCGCATCCCGGATGATCTCAACCCCCGACTTTTCGAGGTGCAGGAGATCGGCGTCGAGCGCGCCTGCCTGATCGTGCGCAGCGGACATCCCCTGTTACAGAAGGGCGTGGCCACCATGGCCGACCTGACGGACTATGACTGGGTGTTCCAGCCGCCCGGCACATTGCTCAGGCGCACGATCGAGGACATGTTCCTGTCGCGCGGCGTTGCCGTGCCAGAGAATATCGTCAACACCTCGTCGCTGCTGCTCACCTGCGCGATCATCTGCCAGACCGACGCGATCGCCCCGATCGCCATCGAC
The DNA here is from genome assembly GCF_017741935.1 of Rhizobium sp. 16-449-1b. Lineage (GTDB taxonomy): Bacteria > Pseudomonadota > Alphaproteobacteria > Rhizobiales > Rhizobiaceae > Rhizobium. Next base: position 41,740 of record NZ_JAGHMH010000020.1, read on the forward strand.
GTCGCCCACTTCCTGGCGGCGCAGCGCTCGCGCGCCTCCGATGTCCGTGTGCTGCCGATCGATTTCGAGATCAACGTCCGGCCCTACAGCCTGATCACCGCAAGGGAACGCGCCCTGCCCCCGAGCGCGCGGCTGCTTTATGATCTGGTGTTGGCCGAAAGCCGGAAGGGCGGGACCTGAATGGTTGGATGGGGCCCCACAAGCCCCACGCCATCTTGGTCGCGTTCTATGCGCATTCGCGCAAGGGAGGCTCCATGCTATTCGGACAATCGCTGTTCCAGTCGGTGCTCGATCGACTGAAAGAAGAGGATGGCGAAGCTATTGAAGAGGCCGCTCCCGTCTCGCACCGCATGCCGGGCTTCACGACGGGCCTCGCCTTCGACGTGATGGAGGGTGTCTCGGCCCCTTCGGCGCGACCCGGCCAGGCCTATTTCGACAATCTGGAATTCGAAACGCTCCGCGAGACGGCCAACGACGCTCCGCTGCCCGAGCCCTCAATAGAGCCGGTGGCTGAGCCACTCCCCGAGATCGAGCCCGAACCGGTGATGCCGGAGCACCTCGCCCGCACAACAATGCCTGAAATCACCGCCGAACTGGCGATCTCGGCGAACGACACAGTCCAGAGCCTCAGCGACAAGCGACGCGGCTTCGCCAAGGCCAATCATCCCGATCGCGTCCACCCGCTGTTTCGCGACAACGCCACCAAGCGCATGACGATCGCCAATCAGCTGATCGACGAGGCGATCCGTCGCAAGACGAGAAGCGCCAGACGCTGATTACGCGTCGTTCTTGGGAGCGTCCTGCGTTTCCGCAGCCTCAGCCGTCTTGTCCTCGACAGCCGCTTTTTCCTCGGTAGGGTCTGCTGGCTTGTAGGACCAGAGCAGCACGTAGGCGGCATAAGCGCCGGCGCCAGCCGCCAGCACCGCCCAGAAGGGATCGCCCCACAAGGCCTCGATCCCGGTCCAGCCGAAGCAGACTGCGACGATGAGAACGCGCACCCACAGCGCGCGGTAGGCCGGATGGTTTGGATCGATCAGCTGCATCTCATTCCCACATGTAAAACTGTTACACGTCTTTAAGATGGTTTCTTGAAATGTGAAAGGCCCACGGCCTTGACGACGCGCGGATAAAATGGAATGAAAATTCCACAAAGAGATAAATTCGGCCCATCCATTCCGCGAGAAGGAAGCCGAATTCAAGGGAGGTTTATATGACAGTCAGATTTGGTCTTCTCGGTGCCGGTCGTATCGGCAAGGTTCACGCCAAGGCAGTCAGCGGCGATGCCAATGCAAGGCTCGTTGCGGTCGCCGACGCCTTTCCAGAGGCCGCCAACGCCATCGCATCCGCTTACGGCTGCGAAGTCCGCACCATCGAGGCGATCGAAGCCGCCAGCGACATCGACGCCGTCGTCATCTGCACGCCGACCGACACCCATGCCGACCTGATCGAGCGCTTCGCCCGCGCTGGCAAGGCGATCTTCTGCGAGAAACCCGTCGATCTCTCCGTCGAGCGCGTCAAGGCCTGCATCAAGGTCGTCGACGAGACCAAGGGCAAGCTGATGGTCGGCTTCAACCGCCGCTTCGACCCGCACTTCATGGCCGTGCGCCATGCCATCGACGACGGCCGCATCGGCGACGTCGAGATGGTGACGATCACTTCGCGCGATCCGGGCGCCCCGCCCGTCGACTACATCAAGCGCTCCGGCGGCATCTTCCGCGACATGACGATCCACGATTTCGACATGGCCCGCTTCCTGCTCGGCGAAGAGCCGGTCGCCGTCACAGCAACGGCCGCCGTCCTCGTCGACAAGGCGATCGGTGAGGCCGGTGACTACGACAGCGTCTCGGTCATCCTGCAGACCAAGTCGGGCAAGCAGGCGATCATCTCCAACTCGCGCCGCGCCACCTACGGCTACGACCAGCGCATCGAGGTTCACGGCTCCAAGGGCATGGTCTCGGCCGAAAACCAGCGCGCCGTCTCGATCGAAGTCGCCAATGGCGAAGGTTACACCCGCCCGCCGCTGCACGACTTCTTCATGACCCGCTACACCGAAGCCTATGCCAACGAGATCGCGAGCTTCATCGCCGCGATCGAAAAGGGCGCCAAGATCTCCCCCTCGGGCGCCGATGGCCTCGCGGCCCTCGTGCTCGCCGACGCGGCTGTCCAGTCCGTCAAGGAAGGCAAGCTCATCAAGATCGGCTGACGGTTTTCTCCCGACCGAAAGCCACATAGGAGATGGCCGGGGCGCGACCCGGCCATTTCTCGTTTTTGCCTCCGACGCGATCGCACTCACCGCCCCTTCCATCTGACGTTGCCTGTAACATTCGCCCGGTCCGATCACAAAACGCACCTTGGCGCGGCCCTCGCAAGTGCATTGTCTGCGTTTGCATATTAGCAAATTTTTCGCACGTCCGGCGCATGTTACAGCGCCTATAGTCTCTGATTAGCCATTGGTTTCCTTCAGTTTTCGGGCCATTCATGCGACCTCAGACGAACTGGGTGACCAATAGATGGCGGATATTTCGGGCTCTTCCGGGCGAATTGGCAGCCTCGATGGCTTGCGTGGCATTGCCGCTTTATGGGTGCTGATCGGGCACGCGATGCTGCTCACCGGATGGCATCTGCCGCTGATCGGCGATCCCGATCTCGGCGTCGATCTCTTCATAATGCTCTCAGGCTTCCTGATGGTGTTTCACTATCAGCTGCGCCAGGACAAGGAGCCGTGGTCGGAAATCTCGACATGGTCGAATTTCTGGACCCGCCGCTTCTTCCGCATCGCCCCGCTCTATTACGTGATGCTGGCGATCGCCATCGCCCTCGGCCCCGTCATCTTCGAGAGCCGCATGGTGATCGACCACTTCCTTGGCGTCACCCCGCAGCTGCCCGAGCGCTATCTCGACGGCAGCCTCGAGAATGTGCTGCTGCATGTGAGCTTCCTCTTCGGCCTGTCGCCGGCGCACGCCTTCCGCACGCCGCTGCCGGATTGGAGCATCAGCCTCGAAATGCAGTTCTACGCCGCCCTGCCCTTCCTGATGCTCTTCATCCACCGGCTCGACTGGCTGCGAGGGAGCATCGGCGTAGTTGTCGCTGGCGTCGTGATCGCCATGGCTCTGCGCCTTACCGGCATCAACTTCCCGATGCCGGCCTTCCTGCCGCTGAAGATGCACGTCTTCGCATCAGGCATGCTGCTCGCCGGCGCGCTCAATGCCCGAAGCGGAAGAGCCTTCGCTCACTTCCTCCTGGCGCTGGCCTTCGTGGCGATCCCGATCGGCGGCGGCATGACCGTCATGCGCGAGGTCGTGCGCCTCGGGCTCGTCGTCGCCTTCTTCGCGCTGATCTTCCACGCGCATCTGCCGCGCCCGCTGGCAAACCCGCTGAACCGGATTTCCGATTTCATGGGCAACAAGTTCTGCCACGAGCTCGGCGAGCTCTCCTTCGGCGCATATCTGATCCACCTGCTGGTCATGCAGCCCGTCATCGCCTACCTGATCAACGCGCACGGCCACGACATCAGCAACTTCCAGCGCTTTCTGCTCTCGATTACGATCACCATCCCGATCGTCTATGCGCTGTCAGCGGTCGGCCACAGGTTCATCGAGATGCAGGGACAGAAGATCGGCAGGACGCTCACCCGGCGCCGGGCGTCGGCGGCTTAGCCGAGCCCACCCTGGACGATATCGCCGTCGATGACGGATAGCGCCCGGTTGAGATGCCCCTCGAACACCAGGAGCGGCTCGTCGAACACGACGCGCAGTTCGGGCATGCCCTGCATCCTGACCATGTGCGACTGGGCAAGCCCCTCCTCTATCCCCGGCCTCAGCAGATCGTAATAGCGCGTGCCGGGCCCGGTGATCGCGACCGGCATCCGCTCGGTGAGGCTGAGCAGCCGCGACAGCCCGTTTCCGAGCGCCAGCCCCGCCTGCCGGAAGGCAAAGGCCGACATACGGTGACCCTGGCGCGCCCGCGCCGCGATCTTGTCGAGTTCGCCGACGGGCACGAACTTCGCCGGGATCGTATCGTCAGGCACCTCGAAGGCCATGCGCAGGATCGCGTAAAACCCGGCATAGGCTTCGATGCACCCCCTGCTTCCGCAGCGACAAAGCCCGCCATTGGCCACATGCAGCATGTGCCCGAAATTGGGCGCCGAGATCTGCCGCTCCGCCGGCCCAGCATTGCGGACGATCCCGAGCCCGATGCTGTGCCCCAGCGACAAAGCCGCCAGCGACCTCAGCCCGTCAGGATTGCCCGCATCCTCACGCGCGCCAAGCGCTGCGGCAACCAGCAACGTCTCGTTGTCGAGAATGATCTTCGCCTGCCATGCAGGCCGCAGCGCCGCCTCGAAATCGATCCGGTCGCTACCGAAGATCGGCGACCAAAGGAGCACGGCATCATCCGAGCTCACCAGCCCCTTGCTGCTGATCGAGATCAGCTTGATCTTGTCCCGCGACAGCCGCGAGCGCTCGAGCAGCCGCTCCAGCCCCTCACCAACAGCATCCGCGAATCGAGCCGCGCCATCGGGATCATGCGAGCGGTCCTCGCCAAACCGGTCGATCAGCGTGCCGGCATAATCCACCAGCGAATATTGCACGCCATCCGACGAAATGATGACGACGATCAGATAGCCGCTGTCGCGCCGCGGACGAAACTGCACGCGCGGCCGCCCCCGGCCGCTTGCCGCCTGCTGCTCGGACTTCTCGATCACCTCGCCCTTCTCGAGATCGGCGGTAATCGCCGAAATGGTGGCGGAGGAAAGCCCGGTGAAATCAGCTATTTCGGTATGGGACAGCGCGCCGTGACGCCTCAGCGCGGCAAGCACCAGCACGCTGTTGCGCTGGCGCACCAGTTCCGTGCTCGATCTGGTCAGCATGAAGGCCGCCCTATTCCCGCGTGCATTCCACCCCTCGTTCACACCGTATCTCCGACAACCTCCACGTGAGAGATCATTCACAGGTAGTGCGGTGTTGACAGTTGAAAAAATCTCTGACACTTAATTTCTCGACTGTCGAGAAAATAATGAAAACCTTTCCCGACAGCACATCGCGGCGGCCGGAGGAACCACTGGCTGGGGCTGGCCGCATTCTATTCGGGAGGATATTATGAAGCATGTTTTGAAGCTGATGGCAGGTGCTGCCATCCTCGTATCGGTGCATACCGCCGCAATGGCAGCAGACCTCGTGGTCGGCGTGTCGTGGTCCAACTTCCAGGAAGAGCGTTGGAAGACCGACGAAGCCGCCATCAAGAAGGCGCTTGAAGCCAAGGGCGCCAAGTACATATCCGCAGACGCCCAGTCGTCCGCCGCAAAGCAGCTGACCGACGTTGAATCGCTGATCTCGCAGGGTGCCAACGCCCTCATCGTTCTCGCGCAGGATTCCGATGCAATCGGCCCGGCTATCGAAAAGGCTGCCGCTGAAGGCATTCCTGTTGTCGGCTACGACCGCCTGATCGAAAACCCGGCCGCATTCTACATCACCTTCGACAACAAGGAAGTCGGCCGCCTGCAGGCTGAAGGCGTCTTCAAGGTCAAGCCGGAAGGCAACTACGTCTTCATCAAGGGCTCGTCTTCCGACCCGAACGCGGACTTCCTGTTCGCCGGCCAGATGGAAGTGCTGAAGGCTGCCGTTGACGCGGGCAAGATCAAGAACGTAGGCGAAGCCTACACCGACGGCTGGCTGCCGCAGAACGCCCAGCGCAACATGGAACAGTTCCTGACCGCCAACAACAACAAGGTCGATGCCGTTGTTGCTTCCAACGACGGCACGGCAGGCGGCGCGGTTGCTGCTCTCGATGCACAGGGCATGGCAGGCACCGTTCCGGTTTCCGGCCAGGACGCCGACAAGGCAGCTCTGAACCGCATTGCGCTCGGCACCCAGACGGTTTCCGTCTGGAAGGATAGCCGCGAACTCGGCAAGCGCGCTGCTGAAATCGCGCTCGACCTCGCCGGCGGCAAGACCATGGACAAGATCGACGGCGTAACCGCCTTCGAAGGCGGTCCGAAGAAGGTGAAGATGCAGTCCATCTTCCTGAAGCCGCAGGCAATCACCAAGGACAACCTGAACGTCGTCATCGACGCAGGCTGGATCACCAAGGCTGAAGCTTGCCAGGGCGTAAAGGCCGGCAGCGTCAAGGCTTGCGACTAATCCTCGCCAGCTGAGCCAACACACCGGCGCCGTGGCGATCTCGCCGCGGCGCCGGATGCGGATGGAGCCTAACTGAAGCGCTCCCCGCCTCGCAACGCACCGCGAACGCTTTGATTCCCTGCCGCAACGATGCCGCACCCCACGCGGCCGCTTCGGAAGTCTCTCGGTGGTCGATTTGAAGAACAGGGCACCTAGGCAAGGGCTTTCGGGCGCCCGCGCCAGAGCCCAAACAATGGGGGAAACGGCAAACCCATGGCAAACATCACGCAATCCTCATCGAGCCATCCGCGCTCGGCGGAGGGTAATCCTTTCACGCGCTTCCTGCGCGCCACCGAGATCGACACGCGCCTGCTCGGCATGGTCGCGGCACTTCTGGTCATCTGGATCGGCTTTCATCTCTACACCGGCGGACTGTTTCTGACGCCGCGCAATCTCTGGAACCTCTCGGTCCAGACCACCGAGATCGCGGTTCTCGCGACCGGCATGGTGCTCGTCATCGTCACCCGCAACATCGACCTGTCGATCGGCTCGATGCTCGGCCTCGTCGCCATGATCATGGGCGTCGTCCAGGCGAAGTTCCTGCCGCAATATCTCGGCTTCGACAATTCCTGGACCTGGCTGATCACGCTCATCTGTGGCCTGATCGCCGGCACGCTGATCGGTCTCTTCCAGGGCGTCATCATCGCCTTCCTCGGCGTCCCCTCATTCATCGTCACGCTCGGCGGCTTCCTCGCCTGGCGCGGCCTTGCCTGGTACGTGACCTCAGGCCAGACGGTCGCCCCTCTCGACACCACCTTCCGCATCATGGGCGGCGGTGCGGAGGGCTCCGTCGGCGCCACATGGAGCTGGATCATCGGTCTGATCGCCTGCGTGCTGATCATCGTCGGCATCATCAGCTCGCGCCACCAGCGCAAGCGCTTCAACTTCCCGCGCCGGCCGCTCTGGGCCGAGTATTTCCTGGTTGTTCTCGGCTGCGCGCTGGTGCTCGGCGCCATCTGGGTCTCTACCATCTATTACTGGCCGGTGGCGATCGCCAAGAAATACGCCGAAGCCAACGCCATCGCCTGGCCGGAGACGGGGCTCTTCATCTCCTACGGCATCGCGGTGCCGGTCTTGATCGCCGTTCTCGTCGGCATCGTCATGACCTTCATCGCCACCCGCCTGCGCTTCGGCCGCTATGTCTTCGCAATCGGCGGCAATCCTGAGGCAGCCGAGCTCGCCGGCATCAAGACACGCTGGGTCACGGTGCGCATCTTCGCGCTGATGGGCTTCCTGGCAGCCGTTGCCGCGGCGATCTCCACCGCCCGCCTCAACGCCGCCGCCAACTCTCAAGGCACGACCTACGAGCTCTACACTATCGCGGCGGCCGTCATCGGCGGCACGTCGCTTGCCGGCGGCACCGGCACGATCGCCGGCGCCATGCTCGGCGCGCTCGTCATGCAGTCGCTGCAGTCGGGCATGGGTCTCGCAAACGTCGATACCCCCATACAGAACGTCGTCGTGGGCGCGGTTCTCGTCGTTGCCGTCTGGCTCGACACCGTCTATCGCTCGCGGTCGAAGTAAGAGGAGCCTGGATATGACTGATCAACGCACTTCCCCAAGCCCGAACACTCCTCTCGTGGAACTGAAGAACATCTCGATCTCGTTTGGCGGCATCCACGCCGTGGACAATGCCTCGGTCGATCTCTACCCCGGCGAGGTCGTCGCCCTTCTCGGCCATAACGGCGCCGGCAAGTCGACGCTCATCAAGATCCTCTCGGGCGCCTACAAGCGCGACAGCGGCGAGATCATGATCGACGGCGAACCCGCCGACATCAAGAACCCGCGCGACGCCAAGAAATACGGCATCGAGACGATCTACCAGACGCTCGCGGTCGCCGACAATGTCGACGCCGCCGCCAACCTCTATCTGGGCCGCGAAATCCGCACCAAGTGGGGCACGCTCGACGACGTCGCCATGGAGGCCTCGACGCGCGAGGTCATGGGCCGCCTCAACCCCAACTTCCGCCGCTTCAAGGAGCCGGTGAAGGCGCTCTCCGGCGGCCAGAGGCAATCGGTGGCAATCGCCCGCGCCATCCTCTTCAACGCCCGCATCCTGATCATGGACGAGCCGACGGCAGCCCTTGGGCCGCAGGAGACGGCGCAGGTGGGCGAGCTGATCAAGCAGTTGAAGAAGGAAGGCATTGGCATCTTCCTGATCAGCCACGACATCCACGACGTCTTCGACCTCGCCGACCGCGTCTCCGTCATGAAGAACGGCCAGGTCGTCGGCCACGCCCGCACCGAGGACGTGACCAAGGACGAGGTGCTCGGCATGATCATCCTCGGCAAGGTGCCGCCAAAAGCCATCCCCGGCCCCGGCGCCATGCAGGTCTGATCGCGAAGATCTAGAAAACCAAAGTCCGCCATCGACAGAACGGCGGACTTTTCATTTTGGTGATTGAAGCCAACCAAAAGCTAGGCTAAGAACCACCCATCGGACAGGCGATTCAAACCCGCCTCAGGCATGCACCCGTAGCTCAGCTGGATAGAGTGTTGGATTCCGATTCCAAAGGTCACAGGTTCGAATCCTGTCGGGTGCGCCATTTATCATTCTGCATCATTCGGAATATGCCACGCCTAGCCCACGTTTATAAAGACGAAGGTCACTGTGGCGAACACCGCCGTTGCGGGAAGAATACTGACCGTCGTTGAGAAGCGGCGCTTCGCCCAGGCGAACGTGACCAGCGGCAGCAGAAGTGTTGCAACAAGCCACCAGACTTTAAACTCGGAAAACCGAACTGATTTCTATCCAGGACGAGTATCATAACGGCAAGTAGCCAAACTGCCGTAACCATGACGGCGGCTCCGCCCGCTACCATGGAAAGAGCCGTCCCGCAACATGTATGGAGGCGCCGAAGCTCTCCAGACAGCAATGCTGTGGCCGCTCCAATGGCAACAAGAAATAATGTCCACATATATACATTCTCTGCGCGCTATGTTCGACATGCAAGAGGAACGTGCAGACCGCCCCAACCAAATCGCAGAACTTGACATCAATCAAAGCACCTCCATACCCAATCCGCTACACTCCTCAAAGTTGATCTCACCAAGATCCAAAAGAGGAAACCCGCATGTATACCCGCATTCTGATCCCCACCGACGGCTCGCAATTGGCCACCAAGGGGCTGGATCATGGTCTGGCCTTGGCAAGGACGCTTGGACTGCCCGTCACCGTCGTTTGCGTCACAGTGCCGCTGGGCGGCCTGGCGCTCCAGGGCGTCGTGCAGGCGCAGGCGTTGGAGAGCTATGATTTGGGCGTCAAGGAAGAGCTTGCGGCCACCGAGAAGCTTGTCCGGCAGAAGGCCACCGAAGCAGGTGTGGTGGCCGAGTTCATCAACGAGACCGCCATCTCGGCGGCAACCGGCATCCTTGAGACCGCGCAGGCGCGCAATTGCGGCCTGATCGTCATCTCCTCGCATGGCCGCACCGGTATCGTCCGCATGATCCTCGGCAGTCAGACGCAGGAGGTCCTGGCCAAATCTGCGATCCCGGTTCTGGTCGTGAAATAGCAGCTGCCGCGCCTATCTCACCGCTTCGAAATCCCCCGGTTTCCAGCTGCCGTCGATTGCCGGCCTGTCGGGGCGTAGATGCGGATATGGGCGAACCAGCCGCGACCGGGCGCAGTCTTGATCAAGCGTTCCTCCCGCCCTTTGGCGCGGTCGGGCGGCAGCTGCAATCTGCGCGCACGGCATTTTGCCGGTGCCGGCGTTTGGTACCCCCACACCCAGCCGCCCATTTACACATCAGTTACACCGCCATTTACCGTTACGTACTTCCACCCGCCCACATAAAGCGAAAGGCTCCCCCTCGCGTCGGCTGACGACGATCGAGATCCGGCGGCATCGGCCGCCCGGCACAAGGGAGACCGCAATGTTGAACGATCCATCCGTGGGGAGGCCGTCATGACGAACTCTCTTCCAAAGAAGCTGTTTTCGGCAACGGTCGCGGTCGCGATGGCGCTGACATCGACGACGTTCCTCTCTCCGGCCAGAGCCCAGCAGGCCGCGCCGGCTGCACCCGCTCCCGCCACAGATTCCGCAGCGACACAGAACACGTCCAAGCCCAACATCCTCGTCATCTTCGGCGACGACATCGGCCAGACCAATATCAGCGCCTATTCCTTCGGCCTGGTCGGCTACAAGACGCCGAATATCGACCGCATCGCCAAGGAAGGCATGATGTTCACGGACTATTACGCCGAGAACAGCTGCACGGCGGGGCGATCGACCTTCATCACCGGGCAGGTCTGCCTGCGCACCGGCCTTTGCAAGGTCGGCATCCCCGGCGCGACCGTCGGCCTGCAGCCGCGTGACATCACAATCGCCCAGGCCCTCAAGCCGCTTGGCTATGCCACCGGCCAGTTCGGCAAGAACCATCTCGGCGACCGCGACGAGTTCCTGCCGACCAAGCACGGCTTCGACGAATTCTACGGCAACCTCTATCACCTGAATGCCGAAGAAGAGCCCGAGCGGCCCTACTATCCGAAGGGTGACGAGGAGTTCGTGCGGTCCAATGCGCCGCGCGGCGTCCTGAAGGCGTCGGCGGATGGCAAGATCGAGGATACGGGTGCGCTCACCACCAAGCGCATGGAAACCATCGACGACGAGACGACGTCTGCGGCCATCGATTTCATGGACCGGCAGGTCAAGGCCGGCAAGCCCTTCTTCACCTGGATGAACACGACCCGCATGCATGTCTTCACGCATGTCAGGGACTCGATGAAGGGCCAGAGCGGAATGCCCGGCAACGAGTACGCCGATGGCATGGTCGAGCATGACGGCGACGTGGGCAAGCTGCTGCAGGCGCTTGACGACCTGAAGGTCGCCGACAACACGATCGTCGTCTACACGACCGATAACGGCCCCAACCAGTTCTCCTGGCCGGATGCGGCAACCACCGCGTTCCGCAGCGAAAAGGATACGAACTGGGAAGGCGCCTTCCGTGTTCCCGCGATGATCCGCTGGCCGGGCAAGATCAAGGCCGGCGAAGTGTCGAACGAGATGATGTCGGGTCTCGACTGGTTCCCGACCCTGGTCGCGGCTGCCGGCGATGGCGATATCAAGGAGAAGCTTGCGAAAGGCACCTCGATCAGCGGCAACCAGTTCAAGGTCCACCTCGACGGCTTCAACCAGCTTCCCTATCTCAAAGGAGAGCAACCGAAGTCCGCGCGTGACGAGTTCTTCTACTTCAACGACGATGGCGAACTGGTCGCCTATCGCTACGACAATTGGAAGATCGTCTTCTGCGAACAGCGGCAGCCGGGTGGCTTCGTGGTATGGGCCAATCCGTTCACCTGCCTGCGCGTGCCGAAGGTGTTCAACCTCAGAATGGACCCCTACGAGCGCGCGGATGTCGTGTCGGATCAATATTACGACTGGATGATGAAGAACGCCTATCTCGTGCAGTACGGCGTCTACAAGGTCGCCCCGTTCCTCCAGACGTTCCGCGAATATCCACCGAGCCAACGGCCTGCAAGCTTCAGCGTCGACCAGATGATTTCGGCGCTGATGAACTCGATCGACCAGGGTCCGGGCGCGAAATAGCAGAAAGCCGAATTTCCGGGCGCGGCACGATCGCGCCCGGTACAGCATTCGATCGCGGAGCGCGGGACGGCGCCACGGTATCCATGTGCCCCCGCCAGCGTAAATTTACGCGCTCATTTACTGTTGCGTACTTACGCGCGCACGCGTGGATGGCCTCTAGTGCACAAGCAACAAGAGTGGAGTTCCATGCAATGAGACTTCTGGCGCTTGCCTTGACGCTCCTTCTTGCCACCCCTCTTGCCGCGGCCGACCATGGCGCCCGCAAGATCTTCGACGCCGAACTGGAGCGCGCCGCCGTTGAGGCAGTGATTTGGGGCATGCCGGCCGTCAACTACGACCTCATGCGCCAGGAAATGCTGACCAAGACACCCGGGAAAGTCGGCGGCGTCATCTATTGGGGACGCCCGCTGGATTGGAAGAACCAGACGCTGACGCCCAATCCGGATGCGCTCTACTTCATGGTCTTTTTCACCACGAAGGACGGACCAGTCGTCCTCGATCTGCCCCCGGCCGACGGCCGTGCCTCGTTCAACGGCAACATCGTGACGGCATGGCAACTTCCTTTGGAGGATGCAGGCCTGCTTGGTGTCGACAAGGGCAAGGGCGCAAAGTTCGTTATCCTGCCTCCCGGTTTCACGGGCTCGGTGCCCGATGGCTTCACGCCGCTGAAATCCGAGGTCTATGGCGGCTACATGCTGTTTCGCTCCAACCTCGCCAGCCACTCCGACGCCGATGTGAATGCCTCTATCGCCTACGGCAAGAGGCTGAAGGTCTATCCGTTGTCGGCCGCCCAGAACCCGCCCGAGACCAGCTTCTCCGACGTCAAGGACATCATGTTCGATAGCACGATCAAATGGGATGCGAGCTTGTTCGATAATCTCGACAGGGTTGTTCAGGAGGAGCCATGGATCGAGCGCGACAAGATCATGATCGACAAGTTGCGGACAATAGGCATCGAAAAGGGCAAGCCGTTCACCAGGGACGCGCGCACCGAGCCACTGCTCGACAGGGCTGTGAAGGAAGCCCACACCTTTCTCGCGGCCAGATATGACGCGGGCCTTCCACCGTTCTTTTCCGACAAGAGCCGGTGGACCTACCCGGCCTATCCGAGCCTGATAAAGGCGGCCGCCTCGGACTTCAAGGAGCCGGACGCCTATCCCGTTGACGACCGCGGCGTCGCTTATCACTACGCCTATATCGGCATCAAACGACTGGGCGCCGGACAATTCTACTCCATCTCGATCCGAGACAAGGATGGCCGCGACTTCGATGGCGGCAAGTCCTATCACCTGCGGGTCCCGCCCAACGTTCCCGTGCAGCAATACTGGTCCGTAACCGCCTACGACCGCGAAACCCACGCGCTCATCAAGAACATGCCTCGGGCCAGCCGCTCATCGCAGATCGCCGAGCTTGAGAAGAATGAAGACGGCTCGGTCGATCTCTACTTTGGCCCCAAGGCACCAAAGGGCAAGGATGCGAACTGGATCCCCACGGACGGGAAGCGAAAGTTCGAGCTGATGTTCCGAGCCTACGGGCCGACCGAGGATTTTTTCGCCAAGAAATGGGTACTCCCCGACGTCGAAACCGTAAAGCATCGTTGAGGATAGAAACATGACGCTTGCATTCAGCGACACCATCGACATCGACGCAGCACCGGCGGGAATGGTCTGGATCGAAGGCGGCACCTTCACCATGGGCTCGGACCAGCACTATCCCGAGGAAGCGCCGGCGCATCCGGTGACGGTGGATGGCTTCTGGATCGATGAAACGCCTGTCACCAATCGCAAGTTCATGGAGTTCGTCAAGGCAACCGGCCATGTGACCATGGCGGAGAAGGCGCCGGACGCGCGCGACTATCCGGGCGCGCTGCCCCACATGCTGCGGGCCGGCTCCCTGCTCTTCACGCAGCCGAAGACGGTCAATGGTACCGACATCTCGCAATGGTGGAACTTCAAGTTCGGCGCCAACTGGCGTCGCCCGCTCGGCGGCATCAGCGATCTGCGCGGCAGGCTCGACCATCCGGTCGTCCACGTGGCGTGGTCGGATGCGAAAGCCTATGCCGACTGGGCGGGCCTCAAGCTTGCCACCGAAGCGGAATGGGAGTTCGCCGCGCGCGGCGGATCTGAAAGCGAATATGCCTGGGGCGACGAACTCTCCCCCGATGGCAAGGCGATGGCGAACACCTGGCAGGGCATCTTCCCGACACAGACGACCAAGACGAAGGGTGAGGAGCGGACATCGGCGGTTCGCTCCTTCCCGCCCAATGGCTACGGCCTGTACGACATGATCGGCAATGTCTGGGAATGGACATCGGACTACTGGACGACGCGCCATCCGGAGCCCGCGAAACATTCCTGCTGCATCCCGAGCAACCCGCGCGGCGGCGATGCGGAGGCAAGCTACGATCCGCGACTGCCCGATATCCGCATTCCGCGTCGCGTGCTGAAGGGCGGCTCGCATCTCTGCGCGCCCAATTACTGCCGCCGCTACCGCCCCGCCGCCCGCCATGCCGAGCCCGAGGACACATCGACGAGCCACGTCGGCTTCCGCTGCATCAAGCGGGTTGCGCGCAAGGGAGAAGCACGATGACCGCAATGCGAACTTTCCTGGCCGCTATCCGCATGTGCCTGCTCGCCGTCACCCTGCTTGCCGCACCGGCGGTCGTGCTTGCGCAGGAACCGCTGGCATCGTGGAATGACACCCCTGCCCGGCAGAGGATCATCGACTTCGTGAAAGCCACGACGACCGAGGGCGGCGACGGTTTCGTTGCTCCGGATGATCGCATCGCCGTCTTCGACAATGACGGCACGCTGTGGACCGAACAGCCCTTCTATATCCAGCTCGGATTCATGCTCGACCGGGTGAAGACGCTGGCGCCCGAACATCCCGAATGGAAAACCAAGGAACCATTCGCCAGCATCCTGAATGGCGACGTCAAGGGCATCGCCCGAGGCGGCGAGATGGGGATGGTCGAGCTTGGCATGGCAACGCATGCCGGCATGACGACGGATGAGTTCGAAAAAATCGTCACCGATTGGTTCGCGACCGCGAAACACCCGAAATCCGGCCGCCCCTATACCGAGATGACCTTTCTGCCGATGCGCGAGCTTCTGGACTATCTGCGTGCAAACGGCTTCACCACCTATATCGTCTCCGGCGGCGGCGTCGAGTTCATGCGGCCGGTGACGGAAAAGCTCTATGGCATCCCGCCGCAACAGGTCGTCGGCAGCACCATCGCCACCCAATATGCCATCGTCGACGATGTGCCGGTGCTGAAGCGGCTGCCGAAGATCGATTTCATCGATGATGGCCCCGGCAAGCCTACCGGGATCAACAAGTTCATAGGCCGCAAGCCGATCTTCGTGGCCGGCAATTCCGATGGCGATTACGAGATGCTGCGTTGGGTCACGGCCAAGACGCCCGGCTTCGCCCTCATCGTGCACCACACCGATGGCGCGCGTGAATATGCCTATGACCGCCAATCCGCCTTCGGCAAGCTCGACAAGGCACTTGACGAGGCCGAACGCCGCAACTGGCTCGTCGTCGACATGAAGAACGACTGGAAGAAGGTCTTCGCCTTCGACCAGTGATCCGGATGAATCGCGCGGCTACTGCACCGCGACCGGCTTGGTGATCGACAGCGGCATCGAGATCGTCAGAAACACCGAGTCTCCTTCCGCCCGGTTCTCGGCGGCGAACTCGTGGAAATATTTGATCCGCGCCGAGATCGGCAACTCGCCGGCCTTGAAGTTCCAGCCGATCGTCGCCCCGATCGCCGCCACACGTCCCTTGAACGGGCCGAAAGCGCCCTCGCCGCTATCCCCTGTCAGCTGGTCGTAATAGTAGCCCACCAGACCGGCGTCGAACTGCTCGTTGAAATGCTGCACGGCCGCCCATTCGAAGTGGAACTCGGTGCCGGTGCGATAGTTCGTGTCGGGGTTCTCACCGTTGAAGGTCACGCCGATCGCCGCCGAGAGATCGAGCCCGATTTCCGGATCGAGCCATGTTCCGGCAGCGCTGACATCGGCTCCCCAGCGATGAAATGCGATGTTCGAAATCTCGCCATCCTGATAATCGCCGATCGGGACGTTGACGAGAACGCCCGTGGTCCAGTGGAAGTTGCCGGCATCCCAGCCGAGCGTACCGCTGACGAGCGGATCGCCGACGGTGAAGATCGTGTCCTTCGTGGCGCCGGACAAGACGCCGCCACGAGGACCTGAGAGCGTCAGGTCGGCGATCGTCTCTTGCCAGCCGACAGGGATGGTCGCCCCAAGCCCGAGCCGCCCGCCCATCACTTCCTCGGGAATGACCCACATGACGGTCGGTGCCGCGAGCGCCGCCTTGCCCTCGACGCCGACGGCGACGCGGCCACCGGTCGGAAGCTGCGTGCCGCCACCGAGATCGCCCTTGTAGAGCCAGATGTCGTTTTGAAGGTAGACGCCGGGTGGTGGGAGGATACCTGCGGCCGGGCCCTTGGAACCAAGCAGATAGAAGCCGGCACCGCGTTCGGCAGCAGCAGCCATGTGCGCGCAGGCCAGCATCGATGCGCCGGCAAGAAGCGCTCCGGTCAGAAATCTCAGTTTCATGCTCTTCCCCTCATTCGTCCCAAGGCCTGCTTTTTATGCTACCTCGGAACCTTCAATCCCCCATTCGCCGTCACAAGTACGCAACGGTAAATGCGCCCGTAAATCACTGCCCCGAAATGCTCGCGACGGCCTCTAAGCTCGCGCCCGCCTTCCCCAGTCCCGTCTCCAGGCTTGTGACGAGCTCCGGCCGAAGCTGCGCCATTTTCGCCGCCTGCCGGAAAGCCGCAATAAATGCCGCCCGATCAGTTGCCGCCTCCCCCAGACGCTGCCCCGCGCTGTCCGCGCCGAGCTCGCCAAGAGCTGCCACGCGAATGGTGCGCGTCAGCATGTCGTTGCCGACGGCCTGCTCGGCGGCAAGCGACGCCTCCGACCACCGCGCGTTCCTGTAGGCATCAAGTGCCAGCACCAGCGAGGCGTCGCGCGGCGGCGTCTCCTCCATCGCCACAGCCTCCCGCGCAAGGTCGTTCGCCGCCTTGAAATAGCCGGCGGCAAAGAGCACGAGGCTGAGCGACGCGGCATTCGCCGAATTGTTGGGATTGAGCGCCATCGCCCTGTTTCCGGCATCGATCGCCGCGTCCAGCCGCCCGCTGGCGAAACGCGCCGCCATCAGCGCCCCCTGCGCGCGATCGGAAAGGGGCGCGGTGGAAACCGCGGACTTCGCCATCTCGAGGGCTTGCGGAATGGTTGCTGTATCGCGGGCATAGAGCCGTGCCAGCATTGCGCTGGTGTCGGGATCCTCGGGATCACCCGCCAGCGTCCGCTCCAGGCATCCGCGAAGCCCGTCCACGCCGCCGCCGCTTTCACTGCCGTCGAGCATGAATTCTGCCCTGGCAACGCAGGCATTGCCTAGAGCATCCGCCGGAGCCTCCCTCGCTTCAAGCGCGTTGATCACGCCACGCGACGATGCGATCTGCCGCGCCACCGCGCCGGCGATCTCGAGCCTTATGGTCGCCGGCTCCTTGCCCTCGGTCTCAACCCGCTCCAGCCCCGATTTGAGCAATGTGCCGCTCGCGGTATCGACAACCTGCCACCAGACGGAGCGATCGTCACTGTCGGCGTAGTATTTGAGATCGACCTCGTAGCCTCGCCGCGCCGGCTGCGTCGGCGAGCCGGGCCTCGTCACCACGATCGTGTCGAAGGCGGAGAGCGCGGTCAGTAGCGTGTCACGGGCCACACTCGCCTCGCCCGCCATGTCAGGCGAAGCCGCGCTCATCAGGATGGTGACGGCGGGCTTCAGCGTAACCACGGGACGATCGATCGCCTTCCAACCCACGATGCCCGCAAGCGCAAGCAGCCCGACGCATAGCACTGCCGGCATCCAGCGCCACGATATCGCAAAACGTGGCAATGACACCGCGACGGCATCCGGCCCGCCATCGGCCAGTGTCGACTCCGGATGATGCGCAAGTTGCGTTGGCGCTGTCTGCGCACGACCGCCCACGGCAGCCTGCGGAAACAGCGCGACATAGCTGCCTTTCGGAATATGGACAGAGACGCCCAGTTCAGCGCCGAACGCAGCATAATAACCGTCGAGCGCGGCTCTGAGACGGCTGATCTCGATCCTGACGATCGGGTCGATGGAGGCATCGAAGTTGCTGGAGCGCCCAAGCACATCGAGCGCGATGGAATAGGCTTTCACACCCTCGGTGCATCCTGCAAACCGGCGCTCGGCGAGGTAACGCAATATGTCGCGCTGCCGGTCCGACACCCGGAAGCGGCCATCCGCAAGGAGCCGCTCCAGCTCCGCCTCGGCCTCTTCAAGGCTGACCTCGCATGCCCTCTCACCGTGTACTTCAGCACTCATGGGCTGCCCCCCGATACGCACTGACCACTAAAGCAGAACAGGAAAACTATCGCGCACTTAACATTAAGTTGCAATACGAAACGCTAACAAGCCAAATAAATGATACATTTCGTGACAGGTACGCTTCAATTTCGGATATGTGAATTCGTGCGTAGGATGTGCTGAGTTACATCATCCTCAATACCGGAACAGAGCCCTTCATATTCGCTGGTCCGCACCTGGTCGCCTGCCCTGCGAAAGGTCTCAAGCGCGACCGCGGCGATCTCATAAGCTTCGAAGAGCTCATAGAGATCAGGTGATCGCGATGCGGCGGCCTGCAGGCTCGTGCGCAATGCGGGCAACTTCAGCATAAGCCGCGCGAGGCCGCGCCGCGCCGCGTCGCTGGTCGTTCCGCCTGTCCCTCCCTGCCTGTTCATCGTCGTGAAGGCCTCCCCGCAAGGGTAATCGAGAAAGACTAGAGGCAGTGTCCTGTCGGCGTAAGTACGCAACGGTAAACAACGCGACGTTACGCCGGCACGACGGGGTCAGAGCGCGAAGCTGGCGGATTTTTGCGGGGAAGGCAGCGTCGAAGTCACTGCGGCTTACCGGCAGGATCGGCGTCCCGAATACCCGCGCCATCAGCGCCCCCCGGCTGCACGACACGCTGTTGCCCCGCCCCCACCCGGATCCACCAGGTATCGGACAGAACAGGTGCCGCAAGCGCGCCATCGTGCGGGTTGGGCTTGATGACGTCACGGACGGAAATCATCGCGCCGGGCGGTGTTCGCCTGGCCGCTTTCTCCTGCGCCAACAGTGTCGGCGCCTGGCCCGCGACCGCGGCGGCGATGACGAATGATGTGAGCGATACTGTCCTGTTGCACAGCATGAGCATTCATCCAGCGGGAGATGAAAGGGAGTGTAAGGCCGAAAGCCTAAGGGGGGAAGTGGTCGTTGAAAATACTGTTGCCAAGGGCTGGGCGACAATGCGAGATCGGTTGGTTCGCCAGCACGTGCAGGCGCCGACGACGATGAGCAAGGACGCCTTGAATGAAGACCAATCCGCCGCTGCCGATGGGCTATTCCGAACTGCCGCGTGGCAAGCTCGCCAATGTCGTGACGTGCCTCGAAATGCGCGAGAAGCCCGACGTCAGCGCCCCCGCGCCGGGCGCCTTGCGTTTCGAGCGTTGGCAAACGCCTTCGCTCGACGACTATCGCCAGCTGTTTCGCGAAGTCGGCGAGAATTGGCTCTGGCTGTCGCGGCTGATCATCAGCAATGAATCGCTCGCAGCGATCATCCATGATCCCGATGTCGAGATTTACACGATCCTGTCGGAAGAAGGCCGTCGGATCGGCCTGCTTGAGCTCGATTTTCGTGAGCCCGGCGAATGCGAGTTGGTGTTCTGCGGCCTCGTTCCCGACGCGATCGGCCAGGGCGCCGGCAAGCTTCTGATCACCCAGGCGGTGGCGCGCGCATGGGCGCGGCCGATCAACCGCTTCTGGCTGCACACCTGCCATTTCGATCATCCGTCGGCCATCTTCTTCTACCAGAAGGCCGGCTTCAAACCCTATGCCTTCCTCGTCGAGGTGATCGACGATCCGCGCCTCTCCGGCCATATGCCGGAGACAGCCGCTCCGCACGTTCCCCTGCTTCGCCCCTGATCGGCAGATCGCTCAGGACCACAAAACATCGGCGTTATCGATCGTAACGCCGCCGCATCTCGGCCGCCGCCAAAGGCAGGGCCGCACTTGCGACCGCACCGAGCGGCAACCGCCGCAGCAATCTGGTCGCAACGAAGGTAAACGCCATGGCGCCGGCAAGCTTCGCCCATGGGTAAGACCCGAGCTGCTCGTGAGCGCTGGCATCCGCCCATTTGGCATTGGCGCTGACGACGGTGCCCGCCTGCTCGCGGATAACATGAAGCCTGGCGCGCAGATTGTCGACCTCCTCCTGAAGCCGCCGCAGCGATCCCTCCTCGTCGAGCATGTCTTCATCGGCCACGTGATCGTCTTCGAGCACATAATCGGCTGGCGGCCCTTGCTGGCCCTCTTCGGCCGGCGCGTCGGCCTCAAGAGCAGCCAGGTGCTCCTGCAACGCGGCCTCCGTCTCAAGCCCTTCCGGCTTGCCTTTCTTGGCCCCCACAGCCGCGCTGGTCTTCATCGAAGCCGCAGACGACGCGGC
The DNA here is from genome assembly GCF_017741935.1 of Rhizobium sp. 16-449-1b. Lineage (GTDB taxonomy): Bacteria > Pseudomonadota > Alphaproteobacteria > Rhizobiales > Rhizobiaceae > Rhizobium. The sequence goes on from NZ_JAGHMH010000020.1 coordinate 62,010, forward strand.
GACCGCCGGGTGCTCCCGAAGCTCATCCGCCGCGATAAACACATCGGTCTCTCCGGCTTCGTGATCGGGATGGGACACCTCGACATCGACGCGGTCGGCAAGCTCAAGCGCCTGCTCCGCGTTCATGATACCCACCGCCACGCGCCCCTCCTCGGATGTGACGGCGACTTCGACGATGGGCGGCTTCGACTTCTTTTTCATGCCAGTCTTTTTTTCCATGCAAAGTCTCCTTTGGCAGGGAAACACCTGCGGGACTCGATGGGTTCCATGACAGGTCAATCAAATTCGCTGCGACAGACCGTCTCTGGAACGCAGGCTTCCCAATCCCCATATATGTCTGGACCACGGAGCAGATATCGCGACGAACCGCGATCCGCCTTCCGCGATAACCCACACAATGGATTGGAGACAAAGGATGGCTCAAGCCACACGAACGGCTGCGTCCGAAGGACCCTATGATGCGGTCACGCTTGCCAAGAAGCACCGCATTTCGGTCGAGGATGCCAAGCAAATCATCGAGCAATATGGCGACGATCGCAAGGCATCCGACAAGGCCGCGCGGCGCATCGCCGTCTGATATGCAATGCGGCGGCCAGGAAACCGGCCGCCGCACGCGTCAAAAATAGTTTTTATAGATCAATGGATTGCCGCCAATTGCGGAATCACATCGCCAAGCGGCTCAACAAGCGCTCGAAGTCGTCAGCAAGAGCTCAATCGAAACGCAGCTTGCTCTTCTGCTGTCCGGCATCGTCGAAATTGTCGGGATCGAGCCACGCCTCGTAACCTGCCTTCAGCTTCGGCCAGTCGGCATCGATCATCGCGAACCACGCCGTATCGCGGTTCTTGCCCTTGGCCACCATATGCTGGCGAAACACGCCTTCGAAGGTAAAGCCGAAGCGCTCAGCCGCCTTCTTCGACGGCTCGTTCGAATTGTTGCACTTCCATTCGAAACGGCGATAGCCGAGCTTGTCGAAGGCAAGCTTGGCGAAGAGATAGAGCGCCTCGGTGGTGACGCGCGACCGCGCGATCGCCGGTCCCCACAAGATGTTGCCGATCTCGATCACCCCATGCGTGGCATCGATGCGCATCAGCGCCTGACGCCCCTCGGCCCGGCCACTACGCTTGTCGATGACCGCGAAGAACATCGGATCCGCCGACACCTCGGCCTTTTCCAGCCACGTTGTGAAGGCTGCCATGTCAGCGGGTGCGTCCTCGAAGAGATAACGGAAGCGATCGTCGGCGCCGGGCTGCTGCGCCGAGGCGAGCAGGTCGCGCCCATGGCGGCCCGCGTCAAGCGGCTCAAGCCTGACATAGCGTCCTTCGAGAGCAATACGCTCCGGGCGCTCCACGCCCTTCCAGTTCGAGAGATCCATCGAAATTCCCCATTGCGCGATGAAGCGGCCCTGCCTCCTCGACCGAGGGGCCGCTGTATTGATGTGCTGTTTTAGAGGCTGCCGAATTACTTTGCGAGGTCTAATTTGGCCAATGGTGATCTCAGAACCGCCACCTCACAGCGTAGGCAGAAGCGTGAAGAGTTCCTGGGCGCGGTTGACGCCACGCAGCGCGTGCTGGCCGATCGACGTCAGATCGATCTGCGTGGATGGAACGATCGCCGCGAAGCTTGCCGACATCAGCACCTTGCGCTGCAGCGACCGACAGAGCGACACGATGCGGCTGACCTCATTGACGGCAGGGCCGATGACCGTGAAGTCGAGACGGTCCTTGCTGCCGATATTGCCGTAGAACACGTCGCCCATATGCAGGCCGAGATAGACGTCCGTGACCGGTCGCCCCTCGATGCGGCGCTGCGCCGTGAGGTCGGACAGCCGCTTGTCGAGCAGGGTTCGTGCCTTCAGCGCCGAAAGACAGGCCTCGCTCGGCTTCTCGTCCTTGAAGATGGCAAGCGTGCCGTCGCCCATCAGCTTCAGCACCTCGCCGCCGGCCTCCTGCACCGAGGAGATCACCGCATCGGCATAGTCGTTCAGCATCGGAATGATTTCTTCCGGATCGACCGTGTCGGAGATGTGGGTGAAATTGGCGAGGTCGGAAAACCAGAGGGCCGCCGAAATCCTGTCGCTGCGCCCGCGCGTGATCTTGCCGTGCAGCACCTGGTTGGCGGCGTCGTCGCCGAGATAGACCTTGGCGATCGTTCCGGCGACACCGCTGACCGTTACGCATTTGACGGCCAATGCCAGACAGGGAAGCAACTCGCGCAGCGCCGCCAGATCCTGCTCCGAAAAGCCGTCGGCCGCGCGGGTGGCGAAATGCGAGAAGAAGCAGTCGATCTCGCCGATCGCCCCCTCATCGCCGAAACGATGGGCCATGGCGACAAAGTCGGTGAAACCGGCGGCTTTCAATTCGTCGAGAAGGTAGAAATCGGCAGCGTCGCCGCGCAGGAAGGAACGGCGAACCTCATTGGCGTCTTCGAGTTCAAGATAGTGAAACGCCGAGCGCAGCCAGTTGTCGGCGAAATTGCCCGCCCCGGCGACGCCATAGGCTGAGATGCGCTCGACGGCCTCCAAGGCATCCCACCGGAACGCGCGTCCCTCATAAAGCGGATGAAGCGTATCGATAACGGCGACCGACCGGCCGATCGGCAGGCCGTTCGCGACGCAGCGCTCGCAGAAGCCGTCGAGCAGGTCGGCCTCTGAGAGGCCTTTCAGCCCGCTCTGCATCAGCCATGTGGTGATTTCGATGACGTGGCGATCGTCCACGGGTGTCTCCTGATCCCGGATCATTGACAATATCCGGGCATTCGTAGGTTCAGGCATGCGCGGACGGGCTTAATCCGCGCATGCCTCGTCACAGCCCTTGAAGGACCCGTGGGCCGTAACGTGTTGGATCATGCGTAAGGCGCCGAACCGGCTACCTCACGCCATGGTTAGATCACTCGATGATCGTGACGCTTGCCGTGCGACCGGCGACCAGCGCGGTTTCGCCCGGCGCCCCGTCGAGCGTCACCCGAACGGGCACGCGCTGCGCCAGGCGAACCCAGGTGAAGGTCGGCGTGACGTTGGCGAGCTGCGCACCCGTATCGCTGCGCTCGCGGTCTTCTATGCCGCTGGCAACGCCGGTGACGCGGCCCTTGAGCGGCTTTTCGCTACCCATGAGATAGACCAGCGCCTCATCGCCAATCTTGATGCGATCAAGCTTGTTCTCCTCGAAGTAGCCGGAGATGTAGTAGGAATCGGTGTCGATCAGCGCCGTCACGGCACTGCCCGCCGTCACGTAATTGCCGGGACGCATCGAGAAGTTGGTGAGCACGCCGTTGACGGGTGCGCGCACGACCGAGCGGTCGAGGTTGAGCTGCGCGGTGTCGCGGCTGATGACGGCCTGGTTATAGGTCGCCTCGTCCTGCTGGACCGTGGTCTCGGCCTGCTGGATCTTCTGCCGGGTCACCGAGCTCTCGCCGAGCTTCCGGTAGAGATCGAGATCGCTCTTGGCCATGTCGAGCGCGGCCTTGCTGCTCTCCATCTGCGCCTCGGCCTGGCGTAGCGCCAAAGCAAAGCGAGCCTGGTCGATGCGGAAGATCACGTCGCCCTTCTTGACCGTCTGGTTGTCGGTCGCGTCGACTTCGCTGACGATGCCGGAAACGTCGGATGCCAGGTGAACGACATCGGCGCGAACCTTGCCGTCACGCGTCCACGGGTCGTTCATGTAGTAGTCCCAGAGATGCCAGCCCAGCACACCGGCCAGCGCCACGACGACACCGGTCAGAAGGAAGCGGCCGGAATAAGCAAGAAGCGATTTCATAATGACACCTTGTTCAATGACAGCGCGAGCGCGCCGAGCAGGCAGAAATACATGGCCGTATCGAAGAGTGGCCGATGCCACACGAGACGATAGAATCCGATGAAGGCCAGGATCCGCCGCAGGATGGAGTTGAGAAAGAAGGCAGCAACGGCGATTGCCGCGAGCGTTGGTATGAAGACGCCATAAAGATCGAGTTCCGGTCTCATGCCGCGTTCTCCTTTGCGAGTTGTCCGCCGGCCTGAATGGTCGCGTCAGGCATCACGAAATTCGCATCCGGATACAGATTGTAGCGAAGCGATGTGATGGCCCGCCGTGCGCCCTCGACGGCCGATGACGGATTCTGGTTGATGAGGTCGACCAACGATGTGTCGATCGCCTTCAAGAGGCCCTCGCCCGGCTGGGCGTGGCCATGTTTTTGCTTTTGCTGGTAGAGGCCGGCAATTCCCGACAGAACCTCGTCGACATCCTTTCGGCTGTCGCGCGTCAGCAGCTGCCGGTGGCGCTGCAGCTCCATCGTGTTCAGGCCATTGCGCAGATCGCCAAGGATGTCGTTCTGGGCGACGGCGGATTCGACCGGAATGCGCGCCAGGCGCGGTGCAACCAGACCGAAACGATCCACCATGCGGTAGAGCAACCTTGCGAAATCAGGTGCATCCGACTTGCGCGCCACGGCCACGATATCCGCCCAGCCGGCGCGCAGCACGCGGTAGGCTGTCCATTCCGCGCCGACGGAGCGAACCAGCACCGTGGTGCCGCAGGCAATCACCAAGCCGACCACCATTGCCATGTTGGAATTCAGGAACGAACTCAGGTCTGGGTTCAAGCGATCCTGCAGGGCCAGCATGTTCGGGAAGTTGACGCCGAAACCGAGGCCGTAAATCATCAGCGATGGTTTTGGCATCAGCACGCCGGCCGGAATGAGCACGAGGCCCAGAGCAGCCGCCAGCGGCAGGTAGCCATGCACGAGCGGCAGCAGGCCAAACTCGAAGACGAAGGCCACGGCGACCGCGAAGATCGACACATACATGAACTTCAGCATCATCGGCGCCGGATCGTCCATCGTCGCGAAGATGCAGCAGAGCACGCCCGCCATCATGGCGGCAGCACTGCCCTGTGACCAGCCGGTAAGGATCCAGAGCCCTGCGGCAATGAAGGTCGCCAGCATCACAGAGAGACCCGAATGGATCGCCATGCCGTAGTCGCGGTGGATCGGTGCGCGGTCGAAGAGCTTACCGAAACGCTGCCAACGCAGTTCGCGGCGGCCGCCGGTTTCGATGTCGTCGCGAAGCGCCAGACAGTCGCTCCAGATCTGCAAAAGGTCGCGCAGACGGGAGGTGAAATTATGGGCGAGAAGGCCGTTCCATTCCTGCTGCTCGCGGCCTTCCTGCTCGGCCTTTTCCATCAGCGCAAGAATTTCCTGCCGCTCGACCTCGCCATAGGGAGCCTCGTTCGACAGCAGTTCAGTCACGCGCCTGATCAACTCATTGGCCGAGACGGTGAGCTTGCCGTCGGTCGCCTTGCGGAAGGCATGAAGGAGATCGGCCAGACCGGAGACAACGGGCAGCATGGCGACCATGCGCTGCTGCAGCGTGCGTGTGCGCCCAACCATATCGCGCAGACCCGACGTGTCGTAGGCAACATGCGTGGTGAAGCTGTGCAGATCGACCGCATCGGCAGCCAGCTTGCGGGCAGCCGCCTGCAGCGCGTCGCTCTTGTCGCTGCTGTTCAGCGTGCTGATGGCGAGTGCCGCGATATCGTGAACCCAGCTATTCATACGTGCGGCGAGCACGGGACCGGCATGGCGCGGAAAGACCAGACGGCTCACAAGCGCAACACAGATGATGCCGAGCGCGATCTCCTCGACGCGGGCAACCGGATAGGTGAAGGCGGTCTCGGGGTTGGCGACGATCGGAAAACCGGTGAGCGCCGTCGTATAGCCGGCCAGCATGAAGGAATAGCTGCGCGGCGTGCGGTCGAGCAGACTGACACCAAGGCAGAACGCCATCCAGAGCGCGATCGCCAGCGTCAGGAGCTCCGGTGAATTGACGAGATTGGGCACCAGAATGATGGTCATCGCGCCACCGATGGCGGTGCCGATCAGGCGATAGATCGCCTTCGACGTGCTGGCACCCGACAGCGGGTGCGCCACGATATAGACCGAGCCAACCGCCCAGTAAGGATTCGTCAGATCGAAGCAAAGCGCGATCAAAAGCGCCAGCATCGCCGCGGTAAAGGTCTTGATGGAGAAAACGACATCCCAGATGCTCGGGGAGATCGGATTGTGGCTACTCGTCATTGTCCTGCGTTCCGGTTATCGCCGCGGTTCGATCCGCGACGGCGCGCAAAACCTCGATAGCGGCATCGACCTGGTCGGGGTCGAGATCGCCAAGGATTTGCTCTCGCAACTTTGCCGCACAGCGCTCGGCGCGCTCGGCGACCGCTGTACCCTCCCCGGTAAGCTGCACCAGCTTGATCCTCCGGTCCGCCTCGTCGGCGACCCGGCAGATCAAGCCATCATTCTCCAAACTGTCGAGCACACGCACGAGCGTCGGCCCTTCCACCCCGACCCGTTCAGCCAGCACATTCTGCGGAATCCGGTCACCATGGCGGATGAGCGCGATAAGCGGTGCGGCGCTGGCGTCGGAAAGCTTGTGGTCGGTCAAAACGGCGTTGAGCGCACGGCGCCATCCACGCCCGCAGATCATCAGCAAGGGTGCGAACTCGGTCCAGGTCTTCTTCATGTTCGTTGTCATGGAATTAGATAACATCCTATCGATTTGAATTCAATGATATTGGTGCATAGCTGCCATTCGATAGTTAGCGAACTCTTATCCGCCCATTGTCTGGTGATCCCCCTATCAGCGCGCCGAGCCCCCGCTGCGCGTAGCTTGCCATGTGAAGTTGCTCCACGACATGGAAAGTAAAAATTAACCATAAGCGATAATAGATTGTTAGCGAACCGCCTTGCGGTCATCGCCTATGGAGATTTCATGCGCCGCATCGCAATTCTTGCCGGATTATCCGTTCTCGCGGGCTGTGTGAGTGGCCCGGATCATGTCCCCCCGGAGATGCCCCTCCCGGCCAAGTTCAATGAAGGCTCGGCCAAGGCCGATGGCGACGTCTCG
>NZ_JAGHMH010000008.1 GCF_017741935.1 Rhizobium sp. 16-449-1b
CCTCCCCGCCCGCCCCGAGCCGATCACGCTGAAGCCGAGCGAAACCGCCGTCGTCGTCGTCGACATGCAGAACGCCTATTCGACGGAAGGCGGCTATGTCGATCTCGCCGGCTTTGATATCTCCGGCGCCAAGGGTACGATCGCGAACATCAAGAAGACGCTGGACGCCGCGCGTGCCGCGGGCGTCCAGGTCATCTATTTCCAGAACGGCTGGGACAAGGATTATGTCGAGGCCGGCGGACCGGGTTCGCCCAATTATCACAAGTCGAATGCGCTGAAGACCATGCGTCAGCGGCCGGAGCTGCAGGGCCAGCTCTTGGCAAAGGGCACATGGGATTACGCAATCGTCGACGAGCTGCAGCCGCAGCCGGGCGACATCCTGGTGCCGAAGACCCGCTACAGCGGCTTCTTCAACACCAACATGGACAGCGTGTTGCGCGCCCGCGGCATCCGCAATCTCGTCTTCGTCGGTATCGCTACCAATGTCTGCGTCGAGAGCTCGCTGCGCGATGCCTTCCACCTCGAATATTTCGGCGTGATGCTTGAGGATGCGACCCATCACCTCGGGCCCGATTTCATCCAGCAGGCGACTGTCTACAACGTCGAGAAATTCTTCGGCTGGGTCGCCACTGTCAATGATTTCTGCGGCGTCATCAGCCAAGCCGCGCCGACCGAAGCCTGATCACGAGCAAAGAAGAGGACACATCATGCCAAAATCTATCATCGTCCCCGAGGGCACCCAGAAGCCGATCGCACCCTATTCGCCAGGCACGCTTGCCGACGGCATCGTCTATGTCTCCGGCACCCTGCCCTTCGACAAGAACAACGATGTCGTCCATGTCGGCGACGCCGGCGCCCAGACCCGCCATGTGCTCGAGACCATCAAGTCGGTGATCGAGACGGCAGGCGGCACGATGGAGGACGTGACCATGAACCACATCTTCGTCACCGACTGGGCCAACTACCAGGCCGTCAACGCCGTCTATGCCGAGTATTTCCCCGGCGACAAGCCGGCGCGCTATTGCGTTCAATGCGGCCTGGTGAAGCCCGACGCGCTGGTCGAGATCGCAACCGTCGCCCATATCGGCAAGAAGTGAGTAAAGTCAGCAAGATGCATTTCGACATACATGGCCAGACCCATGCCGGCGCCCGCACCATCATCCTGTCTTCCGGCCTTGGCGGGTCGGGCGGCTACTGGGCGCCGCAGATCGAGGCGCTATCAGCCGATTTTCGCGTCATCACCTACGATCATCGCGGCACAGGCCGCACCGGCGGTGAGGTGCCCGAGGCGGGCGGCATCGCCGCCATGGCCGATGACGTGCTGGAGATCGCGCTGGAACTCGGCATCGAGCGCTTCGATTTCATGGGCCACGCGCTCGGCGGCCTCATCGGACTGGATATCGCGCTCCGCCGCCCCGACATGATCGGCCAGCTCATCCTCGTCAACGCCTGGAGCAAGGCGGATCCGCATTCCGGCCGATGTTTCGATGTCAGGATCGAGCTGCTGGAGCGGTCGGGCGTCGAGATGTTCGTAAAAGCGCAGCCGCTCTTCCTCTATCCCTCGGTCTGGATGTCCGACAATGCCGAGCGTCTCGAAGCCGAGGAAAGGCACGCCATCGCCCATTTCCAGGGCAAGACCAATATCCTGCGTCGCATCGCGGCTCTCCGGGCCTTCGATCTTGACGACCGTCTGTCGGAGATCGCGGCCCACACACTCGTCATGGCCACCCGCGACGACCTCCTCGTCCCCTACACCCGATCGGCGCGCCTCGCCGAAGGACTGCCAAACGCCGAGCTGGCGCTGACCGATTTCGGCGCCCACGCCGTCAACGTGACGGAGGCGAAGACGTTCAACGACACCATGCTGCGCTTCCTTCGTGACGCGAGATCCGAAATCCGTTAGGACCCCGATATGCAAGCATCAGCCAAAATGATCCCGGAGGCGCCCGCGACTGTCGCGGGTGCCGACCAGCGCAAGCAGGATTACCGCAACGCCATGGCCCGCCTCGGCGCCGCCGTCAACGTCGTCACATCGGATGGCCCGGCAGGGCTTGCGGGCTTTGCGGCAACCGCCGTCTGCAGCGTCACCGACGATCCGCCCACGCTTCTGGTCTGCATCAATCGCGGCTCCTCCGCCTACCCGGCCGTGAACGCAAACCGAGTGCTTTGCGTCAACACGCTGTCGCACGCCCATGAAGACCTGAGCCGGCGCTTCGGTGGCAAGACCCCGGTGCAGGAACGGTTCGAAGGCGCCAGCTGGTCGGTGCTTGAAACAGGCGCGCCGGCGCTTGACGACGCGCTGATCTCGCTCGACTGCAAGGTGAAATCGGTCTCCGATGGCGGCACCCACGACATCCTGATCTGCGAGGTGGTCGCCATCAAGGAGAACGAAGGTGGCCAGGCGCTGATCTATTTCGATCGCCGCTATCACACGATCTGATCCCGCTTACGGAACAAGAGCTTAGGTCAACGCGTTCCTGCCGGAATTCTGGCTCATCCCGTTACGTGACGTCCCGTCGCGCCACGGGGATGACCATCTTGGAGACGCCGATGCCCTGGATCGCCTTTATCGTTCACTTCTTTGCCGCCGCCATCATGACGAACGGCATTCCGCACTTCGTCAACGGCGTCTGTGGCCGGCCGTTCCGCACGCCATTCGTGCGAATGTCCGGCGCCGGCGAAAGCTCGGCGGAGCTGAATGTCGTCTGGGGCTGGGCGAACTTCGTCGTCGCCTTCCTGCTCTTTGCCAATGTCGGGCCGCTCTATATCGGTACTCCCATCGACACCATCTTCATCGCCGCCGGTGTGCTCATAGCCGGCCTGATCCTGTCTCGAATATTCGCACGCGGCCGGCTCTGATTGCCTCTTTCCTTGCGCGCTGAAAGCCCTACAATCCAAGGGGTGGCGGCTATGGCCACGGGATAGTGGGAGATATGCCGATGCGCGCCTTCTTCGCAGTCCTCATCCTCAGTCTCACTGCGATCATCCCGCTGTCTCCAGCGCGCGCGGAAGACCCGCTGGATACCACGCGGTCGATGATCGAGGCGCAGATCAAGGCGTTCCTGCAGGACGATCCGGAAGCGGCCTATTCCTACGCCGCCCCCGGCATCAAGGCCGTCTATCCCGACAAGAACGTCTTCTTCGCCATGGTCAAGAAGAGCTATGAGCCGGTCTATCACCCCGGAAATTATGCCTTCGGCCGCAGCCGATCGATCGACAACGGCGCGATGATCTACCACGAGGTGCTGATCTCCGGCCGCGACGGCAAGGATTGGACGGCGATCTATCAGGTCATCCGTCAGCCGGATGGCAGCTACAAGATCGGCGGCGTCCAGATCCTGCCGGATACGGAGAGCAAAGGCATCTGAGCCTTAGACCGGGTCGATATCGCCCTTAGCCCACTCAGCCTCCGTCTCCGCCATGAAGTCGGCGAAGCGACCTTCGGCGATCGATTTGCGGATCCCCTGCATCAGTTCCTGATAATAGGAGAGGTTATTCCACGAGAGCAGCATGCCGCCCAGTGCCTCGTTGGAGCGCACGAGGTGGTGCAGATAGGCGCGCGAGTAATCGCGCGTCGCCGGGCAGTTCGACTGCTCGTCGAGCGGGCGCATATCCTCGGCATGACGGGCATTGCGGATGTTGACCTTGCCGCGGCGGGTGAATGCCAGGCCGTGCCGGCCGGAACGCGTCGGCATCACGCAATCGAACATGTCGATCCCGCGCGCCACCGAGCGCAGCATATCTTCAGGTGTGCCGACGCCCATGAGATAGCGCGGCTTCTCGGTCGGCAGGACCGGCAGCGTCTCCTCAAGCATCTTCAGCATGACAGCCTGCGGCTCGCCGACAGCGAGACCGCCGACTGCGTAGCCCTTGAGGTCGAGATCGGCGAGCGCGGCAGCCGAGCGCACGCGCAGAGCCGGAATATCGCCGCCCTGCACGATGCCGAACATCGCCTTGCCCGGTTGGTTGCCGAAGGCGACCTTGCAGCGTTCGGCCCAGCGCAGCGACATCTCCATGGCGCGCTCGATCTCGCGCGGCTCGGCCGGAAGCGCCACGCATTCGTCGAGCTGCATCTGGATATCGCTGTCGAGCAGACCCTGGATCTCGATCGAGCGCTCCGGCGACATGTGGTGCAGGCTGCCGTCGACATGGCTCTTGAAGGTCACGCCCTGCTCGTCGAGCTTGCGTAGACCAGAGAGCGACATGACCTGGAAGCCGCCGCTGTCGGTCAGGATGGGCCCATCCCAGCGGATCAGCTTGTGCAAGCCGCCCAGCCGCGCCACGCGCTCGGCCGTCGGCCGCAGCATCAGGTGATAGGTATTGCCGAGAATGATATCGGCGCCGCCCTCGCGCACCTGGTCGAGATACATCGCCTTGACGGTGCCGACGGTGCCGACAGGCATGAAGGCCGGCGTGCGGATCGTGCCGCGCGGCATGGAGACTTCGCCGAGACGGGCGCCGCCATCGGTCTTCTTGAGGGTGAACTGGAAGTTCTCGGTCATCTAGTCTTTCCGGAAAAGAAGGCTGGAATCGCCATAGGAATAGAAGCGGTAGCCTGTGGAAATGGCATGTTCATAGGCCGCATGCATGGTCTCGAGGCCGGCAAAGGCCGAGACCAGCATGAACAACGTCGAGCGCGGCAGGTGGAAGTTGGTCATCAGCACATCCACCGCCTTGAAGCGGTAGCCAGGCGTAATGAAGATACCGGTGGCGCCCGCCCAGCCGCGGATCTCGCCGCTATCCTGCGCAGCGCTTTCGATCAGCCTGAGCGAGGTGGTGCCGACGCAGATGATCCGCCCGCCCCTCGCCTTCACGGCATTGAGTTTGGCAGCGGTTTCGCCGCTGACATAGCCGCTTTCGAGATGCATCTTGTGGTCGTCGGTGTCGTCGACCTTCATCGGCAGGAAGGTGCCGGCGCCGACATGCAGCGTCACGAAATGCCGCTCGATGCCGGCCTTGTCGAGTGCCGCGAAAAGCTCGGGCGTGAAATGCAGCCCGGCGGTGGGTGCTGCGACAGCGCCGTCCTCGCGGGCATAGATGGTCTGGTAATCGGCGCGGTCGCGCTCGTCCTCGGCGCGCTTGGCGGCGATATAGGGCGGCAGCGGGATATGGCCGACGGAATGGATGACTTCGTCGAGCGCCGGGCCCGACAGATCGAAGGCCAACGTCACCTCGCCGCCCTCGCCCTTTTCCTTCACGGTGCAGTCAAGCGCGCCGATGAGGCAGCTTTCGCCACCATGGCCGAAGGCGATCCGGTCGCCGACCTTGATGCGCTTGCCCGGCTTGGCAAAAGCCTTCCAGCGGTTGGCGCCGACCCGCATGTGCAGCGTCGCCGAAACCTGCTGACCGCCCGCACCCTCGCGGTGGCGAATACCTTCGAGCTGCGCCGGAATGACCTTGGTGTCGTTGAAGACAAGCGCATCGCCGGCCTTCAGGAAGGACGGCAGGTCGGACACACGGTGATCGGAGAGCTGCGTCTCGCCATTGGGATCGACGAGGAGCAGCCGCGCGCTGTCGCGCGGCTCGGCGGGCCGCAGAGCGATCCGCTCATCGGGAAGCTCGAAATCGAAAAGGTCTACGCGCATGAGGGCAGTTCCGGAGAAGGCTGGTCCAGGCAAAGCGAAACCCGCCCCGCGCTCTCGCGCAAGGGCGGGTTCCAGCAAACATCACAATCAGACGTCGGCGGCAACCCGCATCGAGACGATCGAATCCGGATCGACGACCGGTTCGCCCTTCTTGATCTTGTCGACGTTGTCCATGCCTTCGATGACCTGGCCCCAGACGGAATACTGCTTGTTCAGCCAGGGGGCGTCGGTGAAGCAGATGAAGAACTGCGAGTTGGCGGAGTTCGGGTTCTGCGAACGGGCCATCGAGCAGGTGCCCCGGATGTGGCTAACGGCCGAGAATTCAGCCTTCAGGTCCGGCTTCTCGGAGCCGCCCATGCCGGCGCGACCCGGGTTGAAGCTCTCGCCGCCCTTCTTGCCGAACTTCACGTCGCCGGTCTGCGCCATGAAGTCGTTGATGACGCGGTGGAACACGACGCCGTCATAGGCCTTCTCGCGTGCGAGTTCCTTGATGCGGGCCACGTGCTCGGGCGCCACTTCAGGCAGAAGCTGGATGACGACATTACCCTTGGTGGTTTCCAGGATGATGGTGTTTTCCGGATCCTTGATCTCGGCCATTGTTATTCTCCTACTGGTCTTGAAACTTACTTCTTGGCGATGGTGACCTTGACCATGCGGTCAGGATTGCTGACTTCGCCGTTCTGGCCTTCGCCCTTCTGGATCTTGTCGACGTTCTCCATGCCGGAGATCACCTTGCCGACAACCGTGTACTGGCCGTTCAGGAAGGAGCCGTCAGCGAACATGATGAAGAACTGCGAGTTCGCCGAATTCGGGTCCTGCGAGCGCGCCATGCCGACCGTGCCGCGCACGAACGGGGTCTTGGAGAACTCGGCCGGAATGTTCGGCATGTCCGAACCGCCGGTGCCGACCTGACCCTTGTCGAAGCCCTTTTCCATGTTGCCGTACTGCACGTCGCCGGTCTGCGCCATGAAGCCGTCGATCACACGGTGGAAGGCAACGTTGTCGTAGGCGCCCTTCTTGGCCAGCGCCTCGATCTGGGCGACATGCTTCGGCGCGACATCAGGCGCAAGCTCGATCACGACGGGGCCGCTCTTCAGCTGGATCGTCATCGTGTCGGCGGCGAAAACGTCGCCAACGAACGAAGCGAGATAAAGCACGCCGGCAAATGCAATATAGAAAAGTTTCATGTGAGCTCCGTTTCGGCGAATATGCCTAGGATTTGCGCTTGGATTGAAGGGCTTTCAAGACGGCGGCAGGCACGAATGCACTAACATCGCCTCCCATGCCTGCGATTTGACGGACCAATGTGGCGGTTATGGGCCGCGAGGCCGTGCCGGCGGGCAGAAAAACGGTCTGGATATCCGGCGCCATCTGCCGGTTCATCCCGGCCATCTGCATTTCGTAGTCGAGATCGGTACCATCTCTCAAGCCCCGGATCAGAAGCGTCGCGCCATGCGCACGGGCAGCATCGACCACGAGATTGTCGAAGGACACGACGGATATATCCGATGTCCGCTCCGGCAACACCTCGGCCAGCGACTGGCGGATGAGTTCGCCCTTCTCCTCGAACGAAAAAAGCGGCGTCTTGCCCGGATGAATGCCGATAGCGACGATCACGTTCGACGCAACATTCAGCGCCTGGACGAGCACGTCAACATGTCCGTTCGTGATCGGGTCGAAAGACCCCGGATAGAAAGCTGTCGTCATTGGCCCCGGCCATTTGTTTCGACGCCTTTTGTCATGGATAAGGCCTTGCCGCAAGTCATTTGCCCCAAGCTCCACCCACGTGCAACCGGTGCTCGCCCGACGACTGAATGCCGGATGAACGGCCCATTCAAGGCCGCTTCAGCCGCGATCTCTATAACAGGATGCATCAACGCCGCCGATGCCGACAGGGATCGGTTCACTCCTGGAAACCCACGATGCTCATCCTGCTTGTCATCACCTCGGTCGCCCTCTCCCTCGCCTTCGAATTTGTCTACGCGTACATCCTTGAGGTGCGTGACGCGGCTTGGGTGCGCAGCGACGTGAGGGAACATCACGAGATCGTACGCGTTATGGGTCGCGTCTCCTTTAAACCGATTAGAGAAGACGCATAAACCGATTTAGGAAGATGAACGCCAGATGAACGAGGCATTCAAAGAGGCTTCAGATCGGCGTTGGTAAACGACTTGTCAATGTCCTGCGGAACCAATTCCAAACGGACGCGTTCTTTCAATCGAAGCGTTGCGCAAATAGGCGCTACAAGGAAGATGAATATGCCAAACAAGATTACCATGATTAACGCAGTATGGATGGTAATGATGACGGGTATGCTTGCAGCAACTGTTGCGCTTTATGATCAGAAGGTAGATGCGTCCAAAGTATACGGCCCTTATGCGTCGGCTCGTACGACCGTTGTGAGCCAATACTAAGGGACGTGAAAGCAAAATCCTGGAGGATTGCTTATGTTCACGATCTTGACTGTGCTTACTGCCCTTATCAGCATAATGTTTATCGTATCTGTGGCATCGACCGTGACCGCCCTGAGGCGCGAAACCGAAGAAGATAAGAGACTACATGGCAAGCATAGCGTCTTTTGATCGGCTCTGAGCAGCCCGACAGCTGAAATACGAAAAGGCCGAGCGGCTCCCAGCGCTCGGCCTTTTTGCGTCTTGAGCAAGATGAACGAAACGTCAGTCGACGATCCGTCTGACCATGATGACGTCATCGACCTCACGGTCGCCTTCCAGCACGCCACCCGGTATCAGCCCCGCCTCGGCAAACCCCGCATTCCGATAAAAGCCGATCGCGGCCGGGTTCTCGGCGCTGGCCGTCAGTTCGAGCTGACGAATGCCGTGTTGCCGGGCATAGTCCACGACATGGTCGAGCAAGTCGCGCGCCAGCCCCGCTCCGCGCTTCTCCCGACGCACATAGACCATGATGATCGTGGCGCGATGCGCCATCTTGCCGGCCCGTTGCCGGAGCAGTCCCATGATCGCTACGGGCGCATCGCCGTCGAACGCAAGAAAGACGGGATCGGCAAGCAGTCGTCGCCGCGATTCATCGTCGGGAAGCTTTGCCCATTCATCAAAGCTGCTGGCAAAGGCGGATGGCTCCAGGCGCAGCGCCTCGAGCCGGATGCGCTTGAACGCCTCGACATCGTCAGCGCCCAAAATCCTGATCATGCCGCTCCCCCAAAAGCGTCCCGATCAATCAGATCGATTTCAGCGTCCAGTCGACGATCTCGCTGGTGACGCCGGCGAATGCGCGGTCGAGCGCCTTGACGAAGGCCTCGTTCGAGCCGCCGCCAGCGGGTACCGTCTGCGAGAACACCTTCTGCGCCCGTACCGATCCATTGCGATCGTTGAGGATCTTGGCCGAAATCTCGACCACGGCCTGGCTGCCGCCACCGGTGCGGATCTCGAAGGCGCGGATGTCGGTCACGACCTGATAGTCGATCGCCAGCCCCTGCCCGGGAACGCCGACGCCGCCGAGCTTGCCGGAATTCTCATAGGCCTCGACGAGCTTGGCCTGAACCATGCGCGGAAGCTTGTCACTCCACTGCGCCTTTGCAAGATACTGGATCTCCGAGGACGAGACCTTGATGACGATCTGCTCGCTGTTCAGCGCCTGCAGAGCCGTCGGCTGCTGCACCAGGATCTGGCGCCCCTTCGCCGAAGGGCCGCTACCGCTGACAGGTGCGGAGAGATCATAGGTATCGTTCTTGGCCGCCGTCCCGCATCCCGACAATGCCAGGGCAAGAAGCGGCAGAGCGAGCATGGTCTTCATAAGACGCGAACGACGCATATCCGACACAGCCATATGTTGACTTCCCCTGTTAACGCCTGGTCCGGCCATCATATTGTTTCACTGTGTCCCCGCCGAAGATCAGTCGCTGCGGGTCCTTGTCGAAATTGCTGATCGCATCGTTCAAATTCTGCACCGTCAGACGCGCATCGTTGATCAGCGCCTGAACGTTTTGCAGGCCGCCGCTCGAGAACTTCTGCAGATTGTCGGCGATCGGTCCGATGCGGCTGTTCAGATTGTCCGCGACCTTCTTGAACGAATCCAGCGTCTCGCGCGCCTGCGTGAACATCGACTGCGTGCTGTCGTCTCCAAGCAGCGTGTCGAGTTTCGCCAGGATGCCATCGACGCGGGTCGATGCGGCATTCAGCTTGTTGGCCATCTGCGTGACGTTCTGGATCGTCGAATCGATGTCCTTCTGGTGCGAATTCACCGTGTTGGCGACATCCTTGATGGAAGCCACCGCCGCGCGCGCATCCTTGGTCGTCTGCGCGATGTCGTCGACGGAGCCCTTCACCTTGGCCGGGTCGATCTGCGCGACCAGCGTGTCGACCTTGTCGAGCGTCGCCTGCGCCTTCTTGCCGAAGTCGTTATAGGTGGTGGCCGTCTCCTGGAACTTCTGAATGGCGTCCTTCAGGCCGCCCGACGCGTCGGCGACATTGCGGCTCACCGTCTCCGCGTTGGAGAGGATCGTATCGATCTTCTTGGCATCAACCGTCTTCACCAGCGATTCGATCGCAGCCAGCGTAGAGTCCACGCGGCCGGACACGTTGCGCACGGTATCGGAAAGCTGGCCCACGCTCTGCAGGAAGCTGTCGATATTGCCGGAATTCTTCGCCAGCGCATCCGAGAAGGTCTCGGCGTTCTGCAGCGTCTTCGTCAGCGGGCCACGGGCATCCTTGACGAAGCCCTGAACTTGGCCGACGGCGTCGTTCGCCCGGTCGAGGATCTTGTCGGCGGTGGCAAGCAGGTTGGTGACGCTCGACTGATCGGCGACGATGACTGCGCGCTTGCCCGTCTCCGCCGCCGTCTGCAGGATGTTCTTTTCCCCGACGCGACCACCGGAAAGCTCGACATAGGCAGCGCCCGTCAGACCCTGGATCTCCAAGATCGCCTTGGTCGTCGGATAGATCGGCGCATCGACGCGTACTTCGGTAAAGGCCAGCGAGAACTGCGGATCATCGGCGTCGATCGACAGCGATTGCACCGAACCCACCTGAATGCCGTTGAAGCGCACCGGCGAGCCGACGCTCAATCCGTTCGCCGATCCCGGAATGCGCACGATGAGCTCCGCCATCGGTCCGCCACGGCCATATTCGGCCATCCAGTAAACGAAGCCGAAGGCAGCCGCGATGACCAGAACCGTAAAGAAGCCGACGATTGTGTAGTTCGCTTTGGTTTCCATCTTATCCGCTCACTTCCCGCGGCTATCTTGCGCCAGCCTGATGTCGGCTGAAGCATGGCCATCCTGCGGCACGATCGAACGCGCGCGCTTGCCCTTGAAATAAGCCTGAACCCAGGGGTCGTCATAGGCCAGCATGTCTTCGATCGTCCCTTCGACCATCACCTTCTTCTTGCCCAGCACCGCGATGCGGTCGCAGACGGAAAACAGGCTGTCGAGGTCGTGGGTCACCATGTAAACGGTGAGACCGAGCGTATCGCGCAGCTTGGCGATCAGCTCGTCGAATTCCGCAGCCCCGATCGGATCGAGGCCCGAGGTCGGCTCGTCGAGAAACACCAATTCCGGATCGAGCGCCAGCGCGCGCGCCAGTGCGGCACGCTTGATCATCCCGCCTGAGAGCTCCGAAGGGTATTTGTCCGCCGCATCCGCCGCCAGGCCCACCAGCCGGATCTTTAGATGCGCCAGCTCATCCATCAGCGCCGGCGGCAGGTCCAGATACTCGCGCATCGGAACCTGGATATTCTCCTTCACCGTGAGCGAGGAGAACAGCGCGCCCTGCTGGAAGAGGACGCCAAGGCGCATGTCGAGCGCGTTGCGCTGCGGCTCGTTCAACTCGTCGAAGTCCTGGCCGAGGATCTTGATCTGGCCGGAGCGACGCGGCAGCAGGCGCAGAACCGTGCGCATCAGCACCGACTTGCCCGTGCCTGACGCGCCGACGAAACCCAGGATCTCGCCCTTGTAGATATTCAGGTTGAGATTATCGAGAACGATCTTCGACCCGAAGCCAACAGTGACGTCGCGCGCTGAAAGCACGATATCCCGGCCTGCCTCGTCCTTGGTCGTTGTCTGCTGCTCGTCCACGCAAAATCCCTAAAAATTAATAGCTGCATAGAACATGGCGAATAGCCCGTCCATGAGAATGACCACGAAGATCGCCTTCACCACCGACGAGGTCACGTGCTGGCCGAGCGATTCGGCACTGCCACCTACCTTTAAGCCCTCGACGGCGGCGACGATACCGATAACCAACGCCATGAACGGCGCCTTGATCATCCCCGACAGCACGGTCGACAGCGTAATCGCCTCGTGCAGACGGGCGATGAAGTTGGCAAACGTGATTCCCGAATAGCCCCAGGCAACGACGGCCGCACCGAACAGCGAGGCGAAGTTGGCAAGCACGGTCAGAAGCGGCAGCGCAACGGTCAACGCCACAAGGCGCGGGAAGATCAGAACGCCGATCGGGTTGAGGCCCATGACCTTCAGCGCATCGACCTCTTCGCGCATCTTCATCGAGCCGATTTCGGCCGTGATCGCGCTGCCGGACCGGCCGGCGATCATGATGGCGGTCAGGAGCACGCCGATTTCGCGCAATTGCAGAATGCCGACGAGGTCGACGACGAAAACCTCGGCGCCGAAATAACGCAGCTGGAAGGCGCCCTGCTGCGCGATGATCGCGCCGATCAGGAACGACATCAAGAGGATGATCGGCGTGGCGCGAACGCCCATATGGTCGATCTGGTTGATGATCGACGCCGGCGAGACGCCGCTGCCGCGGCCGAATTTCATCTGCGCGCCGCGCACCGCCGAGCCGAGAATGTACATCGCCGCGGAAAGATTGTTCCACAGATCGTACATCATCCGGCCGATGGGAGCGAATATCCGCTCCTGCAGCGAACGCGGTGGAACCTGCTCGACTTCCTGCTTCGGACGCTCCTCGGAAAACGATTCGAGCAACTCGTCGATATGTTGGTTGCTGCCCTCGATATGCACGGTGCCGCCGGCATCCTCGACCTGCTTCTTCAGCCGGCAGAGCAGCCAGACACCGGCCGTGTCGATATCCGTGATCCCGGAGAGATCGAGCGTCAGGTTCCCGCCTTTGTGGGCCGAAAGCTTGTCGAAATCCTTGAGAACGAGATGTATGTTGGCGCTTCGCCAATTGCCTTCGAGATGCACGAGCGTATCCGAACCATGAGCTTGGTCGTCCACGTGCAGTGAGGCGGCGTTACGGTTCTCGGACTTCAAAATGCTTGTGTCTCTCAAGGCTTACGGCGACATTGCCGACTCGCGAACACAGGTCCGCAACGTTGTGCCAATATAACGATGCCGCATCAGATTTCCATGCTTGCAGGATTGCATTTATGCCACGGTCACTCGAAATTCAGACGGACTCTTTTCCGATTGCCGGCACGTTCACTATCTCGCGCGGCACCAAGACGAGTGCGGAGGTGATCCTCTGCACGGTGAGCGAGAACGGCGTCTCCGGCCGCGGCGAATGCGTCCCCTATCGCCGCTACGGCGAGACGATGGAAAGCGTCGGCGCCCAGATGGAAGCCGCCCGCCCACTGATCGAAGCCGGCCTCTCCCGCGCCGATCTGCAACAGGCCATGCCGCCGGGTGCCGCCCGAAACGCCGTCGATTGCGCCCTCTGGGACCTCGAGGCCAAGCAAAGCGGCACTTCGGTCGCGACCATGCTCGGCCTCACCAACCCGCATTCGCTGACGACAGCCTACACGATTTCGCTCGGCGAGCCCCAAGTCATGGCCGAGCACGCCCGCGCCAATGCTGCCCGCGCGCTGCTCAAGGTCAAGGTCGGCACGGGCGACGACGAAAGCCGCATCCGCGCTGTGCGTGCTGCGGCCCCTGACGCAGCGATCATTCTCGACGCCAACGAAGGCTGGCCGGAAGACCGCCTCGCCCACCATCTGCGGGTTGCCGCCGAATGCGGCGTGGCGCTGGTCGAACAGCCGCTGCCGGCAGGCAAGGACGAGCTACTGGCAGAGATCGAGCGCCCTATCCTCGTCTGCGCCGATGAAAGCGTCCATCACACCGGCGATCTCGCCAGCCTGCGCGACCGCTACGACGCCATCAATATCAAGCTCGACAAGACGGGCGGCCTGACCGAAGCCCTGGCGATGAAGCGCGAGGCTGAGCGGCTACAGTTCCAGATCATGCTCGGCTGCATGGTCGGAACCTCGCTCGCCATGGCGCCGGCCGTGCTTCTGGCCCAGGACGTGGCCTTCGTCGATCTCGACGGGCCGCTGCTACTCGCCCGCGATCGCGAACCGGGCCTGCGTTATGCGGGCTCGCTCGTCTTCCCGCCGGAACCGGCACTCTGGGGCTGAAGGTAGTAGGCGACGATGATGAGGCCTAGCCCTAGAACCGCCGTCAGCGCCATGATGTAGTAGCTCGCCATGCCAAGTGCTGCGTAGATGTAGCCCGACGCGATGGTCATCAGGCCCATGAACATCCCGTTGTAGAAGAAATAGGCGCCCTGCGCCGACGATTCCTGCGTCGCCTGCACCGAGGCGATGATCCGCCGCTGTACGCCCGTGTGGACGAAAGCGTAGCTGAAGGCATGCAGGCACTGCAGCAGGAAGAAGCCGACGAAGCCCCACTGCATGGGAAACAACAGCCACCGGCAGACGCAGACGGCGGCGCCGACACGGATCAGCGTCCAGGCATCGAAACGTCGGCTGAGTCGCTTCGATTGGAAGAACACCGTCACCTCGGCCGCGACGCCAGCGCTCCACAACAACGCGATTTCCGTGCCCGAAAAG
Organism: Rhizobium sp. 16-449-1b; assembly: GCF_017741935.1. Lineage (GTDB taxonomy): Bacteria > Pseudomonadota > Alphaproteobacteria > Rhizobiales > Rhizobiaceae > Rhizobium. The sequence continues at coordinate 14,331 of NZ_JAGHMH010000008.1, forward strand.
CCGAGGTCGCGCCAATAGATCGTCGCAAAGGCCTGCAGAAGCGCGTGGCTCGATTGCTGGATGGCGACGCCGATGAGCAGCATCAACAGATGCGGCTGCCTCAGCGAACTGCCGGTCGCCTGCTGCAGATCGACAGGCGTGCCGCGCCTGCGCGTCGGTCCGATGCGCGGACAATAGAGCGCCATCACCATCGTCATGACGAAACCGAAGATCATCACCGGCAGAACCATTTGCCCGCCCCAGTTTCCGATCAGTCGCCCGCCGACGAGTGTCGAGGCGATAAAGGCGACAGAGCCCCAGACCCGCATCGAGCCGTAATCGAACCCCCAGCGACGCACGCCGGAGATGACGATCGATTCGACCACAGGCACATAGGGAGAAAACGTCGCGCCCTGGATCGTATAGACGATCAGCACCGGCCAGAACGTGTCGGTCCAGTAGAGCGCGATTGCCGTCAACAGCGACAAGCCGCCGGAAAACACCAGCACATCGGCGCGCTCCTTCATCCGGTCCGCGTACATAGCCACGATCGGCGCCACGAGCACGCGCACCACCATCGGCACGGCGAGGATGATACCGATCTCGTGGTCGCTGAACTTGTGCATCGCCAGCCAGACGGGAAAGAACGGCAGCGCGACGCCGTTTACAAGCAGTGGCGCGCAATAGGACAAAGCGCTCAGCAGCCGGAAATGGGCGGGCGCGACCTCTGTGAAAGAGGCATTCGTGGCGGGAATCATCGGTGTGACCTGAAAGGAACCTGCAAGTTGCCTAACACGTCACCTTAATGGCAACCAAGGCGAGATGAGGTCGCCCCAAACCGATTTCAAAAATAAGCCAAAACTGTCGCGAAACGGCAACGGCAGCAGCTGCACAATGCCATTTCGCAACAGCGAGATGTCAGAGCATGTCGCGCAAAAGTGTGAAGCGGTTTTGCGATAACGAGATGCGTCAAAAAAAGAGGCTAAGCGCAGCGCGATCTGAAAGATCGCGACGCGAGATTACGCTGCCTGCTGTGCCGGCTCGCGCTTGCGGTGATCTTCGAGCGCCAGCGGAGCCGGAGCCGCAGCGCCGCCCATGGTGCGCCATTCAATCAGCTCGAACGTGCCGTCTTCGTGCTCGGCGATCGCCGTGCAGCTTTCGACCCAGTCACCGGTGTTGATGTAGCGCACACCGTCCATGTCTTCCATGACGGCATGGTGGATGTGGCCGCAGATCACGCCGTCGGCGCCGCTCTTGCGGGCTTCGTCAGCCACGACCTTTTGGAACTCGCCGATGAAGTTGACGGCGTGCTTGACCTGAAGCTTGGCCCAGGCGGAGAACGACCAGTAAGGCATGCCGAGCTTGCGGCGAATGGCGGCGAGCCCGATGTTGATCATGATCGCCATATCGTAGGCCCAGTCGCCGAGATAGGCGAGCAGGCGGGCGTTGCGCACGACGACGTCGAACTCGTCGCCATGCAGCACCAGATACTTCTTGCCGTCGGCCGCCTCATGCATCATCCGCTCGGCCACTTCGATGCCGCCGAAGTGCATGCCGGGGAAGTCGCGCAGGAATTCGTCATGATTGCCGGGGATGTAGACGATACGCGTTCCCTTGCGCGCCTTGCGCAGCAGCTTCTGGATCACGTCGTTGCATTCCTGCGGCCAGTACCAGCTGCGCTTCAGGCGCCAGCCATCGACGATGTCTCCCACCAGGAATATCGTGTCGGCTTCGTGGTACTTGAGAAAGTCGATCAGGAAGTCGGCTTTCGCGGCTTTCGAGCCGAGATGGACGTCGGAAATAAAGAGCGTACGGAAGTGGCGCGTATCCATATTGTCCTTCACAAGCAAACTGCCCGTGCCCCATGCTTCATCTGTGCCCCTGAAAACCAGACTCGTGTTTCAGGAAGATGACACGGGCCGGATGTCAGGCTCTGATCACAGGCCCTTCCGCCGCAAATCCCCGGTATCTCGCGGGCGCTGTTGCACATTTGCGTTGTTTTTGGGAACCGGAACCGAAATTCTCGCTGTTACCGTCTTTCGATTGATGTATTGAAAGCGCTCCAATGAAAGCATGTGCGACAGCCTGGAGCATTACGATGGATCACAGCGACAAACCGAAGACGGACAACAAAGCGGCAGGCGGCAGCCTCGATGAACAGGCCTTGTTCTTCCACCGTTATCCCCGTCCCGGCAAGATCGAGATCCAGGCGATCAAGCCGCTCGGCAACCAGCGCGACCTCGCGCTCGCCTATTCGCCCGGCGTCGCCGCGCCCTGTCTCGCCATCCGCGACAATCCGGAAACGGCCGCCGACTACACCTCGCGCGCCAATCTGGTTGCCGTGATCTCCAACGGCACGGCCGTTCTCGGCCTCGGCAATATCGGCCCGCTGGCCTCCAAGCCGGTCATGGAAGGCAAGGCCGTTCTCTTCAAGAAGTTCGCCAACATCGACGTCTTCGATATCGAGGTCGATGCAACGACCGTCGATCACATGGTCTCGACTGTCGCCGCGCTCGAGCCGACCTTTGGCGGTATCAACCTTGAAGACATCAAGGCGCCGGAATGTTTCGAGATCGAGCGTCAGCTGCGCGAGAAGATGAAGATCCCGGTCTTCCATGACGACCAGCATGGCACCGCCATCATCGTCGCCGCCGCGATCCTGAACGGGCTTGAGCTGGCCGGCAAGAAGATCGAAGAGGTCAAGATCGTCGCCTCCGGTGCCGGTGCAGCGGCGCTGGCCTGCCTCAACCTTCTCGTCACGCTCGGCGCCAAGCGCGAAAACATCTGGGTCCACGACCTCGAAGGCCTCGTCTATGAAGGCCGCGTCGAGCTGATGGACGAATGGAAGAGCGTATACGCCCAGAAGAGCGATACCCGCACGCTCGCCGAAAACATCGGCGGCGCCGACGTGTTCCTCGGCCTCTCGGCCGCCGGCGTCCTGAAGCCGGAACTGCTGGCGCAGATGGCCGAGAAGCCACTCATCATGGCGCTGGCCAACCCGAACCCGGAGATCATGCCGGATCTCGCCCGCGCCGCCCGCCCGGACGCGATGATCTGCACCGGCCGCTCGGACTTCCCGAACCAGGTCAACAACGTCCTCTGCTTCCCCTATATCTTCCGCGGCGCGCTCGATTGCGGCGCCGTCACGATCAACGAGGAAATGAAGATGGCCGCCGTGCGCGCCATCGCCGCCCTCGCCCGCGAGGAGCCGTCGGACGTCGCCGCCCGCGCCTATTCGGACGAAACGCCGATCTTCGGCCCCAACTATCTCATCCCCTCGCCCTTCGATCCGCGCCTCATCCTGCGCATCGCGCCTGCTGTCGCCAAGGCTGCTGCCGATAGCGGCGTGGCGCTGCGTCCGATAGCCGATTTCGACGCCTATCTCGACCAGCTGAACCGCTTCGTCTTCCGCTCCGGCTTCGTCATGAAGCCGATCTTCGCGGCCGCCAAGAATGCCGACAAGAAGCGCGTCATCTTCTCCGAAGGCGAAGACGAGCGCGTGCTGCGCGCCGCCCAGGTCCTGCTCGAGGAAGGCATCGCCAAGCCGATCCTGATCGGTCGTCCGCAGGTCATCGAAACGCGCCTGAAGCGCTACGGACTGCGCATCCGTCCGCTGTCCGATTTCGACGTCATCAATCCTGAGGACGATCCGCGCTTCCGCGAATATGTCGAGCTCTACCTCTCGCTGGTCGGTCGCCGCGGCGTCATCCCGGAAGCCGCGCGCACCATCGTTCGTACCAACACCACGGTTATCGGCGCGCTGGCGCTGAAGCGTGGCGAGGCCGATGCGCTGATCTGCGGTCTCGAAGGTCGCTATGAAAAGCACCTGCGCGATGTCCGCCAGATCGTCGGCAAGCGCCCGAACGTTCGCGATTTCTCGGCACTCAGCCTGCTGATCTCGCAGCGCGGCGCCACCTTCTTCACCGACACATATGTCACGTTCAACCCGACGGCCGAGGAAGTGGCGGAATCGGCCGTTCTCGCCGCCGAGGAAATCAAGCGCTTCGGCATCACGCCGCGCGCCGCCCTCGTCTCGCATTCGAACTTCGGTTCGCGTGAATCCGAAAGCGCCACGAAGATGCGCAACGCCCTGCAGCTCGTCCGCGACACCGCGCCCGATCTCGAGGTCGATGGCGAGATGCACGGTGAGAGCGCGATTTCCGAAACGCTGCGCAAGCGCGTCATGCCGAACACGACGCTGCACGACGAAGCCAACCTTCTGGTCTTCCCGAACCTCGACGCGGCCAACATCACGCTCGGCGTCGTCAAGTCGATGACGGATGGCCTGCATGTCGGCCCGATCTTGCTCGGCGCGGCCATGCCCGCCCACATCCTGGCGCCGTCGGTCACCTCGCGCGGCGTCGTCAACATGGCCGCCCTCGCGGTCGTGGAAGCATCACAACCTGCGTGATTTGCCTTGGACGCTGAAAATGCGTTAGGCTCTGAGCGGCAGCTTGTTAAGACAAGCAATGTATATCGAAGGGCGGGCCATGGTCCGCCCTTCGCTATTTGGTATTTGCTCACTGACGGGACGATGCCTTGAAACGCCTCACGCTGGCCGCAGCACTCCTGATTGCCCTTTCCGCCCCTGCCCACGCGCAGCTAGCGCCGATATGCGGTCAGCTGCGCGCCCGTCTTGCTACCATCCCGGAAACGATCGGCGGCGGCACGTCGCCCGAAATACGCCGCTTCGCCAGCGCCATTACCGAGCAGAACCTCGAGCTTCGCAAACTGCGCAGTGACCAACGCCGCAGTGGCTGCAGCAGCGGCAGCATGGTGGTGATCGGCGGCGACAATGCCGGCTATTGCGGCGAGCTAGAACAGGCCGAAGCCAAGATGCTGGATAACATCGCCGACCTGCAGATGCGCCGCGACGAGCTGCGCGCGCAAAGCCCGGATGCCCGCCTGCGCAACGAGCTCTTCGCCGCACTCGACGAAAACAACTGCAACGCGCCCGTGCAGCAGTACGAAGAGCCGCAATATGCGAACCCGCCCAGCATCGACGATCAGGCGATGCGCAGCGACACCTTCATCCCGCTCGGCGGCGAGCGGCAGCGCTCCTACGAGTTCTCGCCAGGCGGCCAGCCGCTGACGCATCTGAACACGATCTGCGTGCGCAGCTGCGACGGCGGCTTCTTCCCCATCCGCTCGAACGCCACTTCCTTTGATTTCGCCCGCGACGCCAACACCTGCCAGCAGATGTGCCCGGGCATAGAAACCGAGCTCTACTATCACGACGTCTCCAGCGGCGAGACGGAGAACATGATCTCTGCCTCCACAGGCGCGCCCTACAGCGCCATGCCGAATGCATTCGCCTACAAGAACCGCAAGCCCGGTGAGAAATCATCCTGCAGCTGCAATCTGCCCGCCTATTACGAACAGATGCGCCGCAACCAGTCTGTGAGCGCCCCGCCGCCGCAGAGCTCGATCACCACGATCGAAACCCCGAACACCGCCGCCGCCAAGCCCGAAACCCAACCCACGCCTCAACCGCCCGCACCCCAGGCGCAGGTCCCCGATCGCCCCTACGATCCCAGTGCAGGCAAGGTGCGCCAGGTGGGGCCGCAGTTCCTCGCCGGCGATCAGGGGTCGATCGACCTGAAACACCCGGCCATGCCGGGCGCCCAGCCGCAGCAACCGCCGGCGCAGAAGCAATAGCAGGCGTCGCGGGCTACACGCCCCCGCCCCAGCGATCGGTAAACACCAGCTCCTCCAGCGGCAGCCGCTGCCGCCAGCCCTTCACCGCGAGCTCCGGCTCCTCGTAGAGCCGATCGACATAGCCGACACAGAGCCAGGCGACGATCTCGATCCGCTCGGGCACGCCGAGCGCCCGCTTGAGATCGGCCTCGTGGAAGATGCTCACCCAGCCGACACCGACGCCCTCGGCGCGCGCCGCAAGCCACAGGTTCTGCACCGCACAGACGGTCGAGTAGGAATCCATCCGCCTGTTGTGCGTCCGCCCGAGCACCACGTCGCCGCAGCGATCCGGATCGCAGGTCACGCAGATGCCGACGGGTGCCGTGCGAATGCCCTCGAGTTTCAGGGCGCGGTATGCCTGCTGACGCTCGCCGGAAAACATCTCCGCCGCCTCTGCATTGGCCTTGGAGAAGGCCTCCCACACGGTCGATCGCACGGCCTGATCGCGCACCACGATGAAATTCCACGGCTGCATGAAGCCGACGGACGGCGCGTGATGCGCGGCAGCCAGCAGCCGTCCGATCACGTCATCCGATACCGGATCCGGCAGGAACTCCGATCGCACGTCGCGTCTGGTCTGGATGGCTCTGTAAACGGCGGCGCGCTCGCTCGTCGAAAAGGTACCGGCTCTCGTAAGAGAGCCAGATTGGTCTGGTCGCATCGTCAATCCCCAACAACACAACCGGCCGCTGTCCAGGCGGTCAGTCTATGATTGTCGGGCCGGTCTTCTGACTTGGCGTCATCCGTCTGCCACGCCTTCCCGGCAAAGCGCCAGTGGCATCAAGCGGCAGACGTCGGCCTTACAGCGTTGGGCACGTTCCGGTCTTGCACCGAATTCCCGATTCTCCCGCAAGCCTGCGGGCACCCGACGCGCCACCTATGACGACAAACCGCTCACGATGCAATCGCTCAAGCCTCGACCGGGAAATATCGCACATAGGCGAACTCATCACCATCTGGTGACCAGTTGGGAACATTGATCGACCCCTGCCCGCCGAAAAGTTCGAACAGCGTCGTGAGGTTGCCGTAGTCCATATCCATGATCCGCATCCGCACATGCTTGTCGCGCGGATGGTCGAACACATCGGGATCGTAGGAAATCAGCACGACTTTGTCGTTCTTCGGAGAGGGATGCGCGAACCAGTTGCCGTAATTGTCATGCGTCACCTGCTCGACGCCGGTTCCGTCGGGATGGATGCGCCAGATCTGCATCAGGCCGGTGCGGCTGGAGTTGAAATAGATCCAGCGCCCATCGGCCGAATAATCCGGCCCGTCATTGCGGCCCTCGCCATTGGTCAGCCGCCGCTCTTCGCCGCCGGTCACGTCGATCGTGTAGATGTCGAACAGGTCGCCGCGAATGCCGCAATAGGCGAGCTCCTTCCCGTCGGGCGACCAGCCGTGCCAGTAGGACGGGTGGTTGGTGGTCACCAGCTGCGGCGCCCCACCCTCGATCGGCAGCGTATAGATCGCCGCTTTGCCGAACTCGATCTTGTCCGTGATCACGATGCGAGTGCCATCGGGTGAAATCCCGTGGTCGTTGTTGCAGGCGGTCGCGAAGCCGGTATCGACCTTCTGCACTTTCGCTGAACCATCGAGCGCCAGCTTGTAGAGCATGCCTTGGTCGTTGAGCAGGAGATAGCTGCCGTCAGGGGCATAATTAGGGGCTTCGACCAGCCTCTCGGTCTGCCAGATCACGCGGGCCTCGCCCGTCTTGACGTTGTAGATCTCGACGGAACTGCGCATGCGAACTCTCCTCTGACGCGAACATATCCATGACCTACGACAGCCAAATAAGGCACGCAAGGATCGCCCCCGCGCCGCAATGGCAGGCTCCATCCGGAGCACACGCTACATGAGGCAACCGGCTGCCGAAAAGTTTGTGATCAAAAAAGCGTTAAGCCCGCGAAACAACAATGGTTCATCTAGCGTTCATGACGAAGATGTGACAGTTCGGTGACGTTATGATGACACTGGAGTTCCGCCATTGATCGCCCAAGTTTTCAAGTCCGGAGCGGCAATGCGCGAAGCGGCGCTCTATGGTGGCGTTGGCGCGGATACCCGCCCCTCCATCCTGCGCGGCGTAATTGCAGTCGCCCTGACGGCGGTGATGGCGCTGCTTGCAACTTTCTCTGTCGAAGTCATCGCGCGCGGCGGCGCAACTGACGTCGGAGCCTTTCTGTCTTCCACCGCCCGCCCGGGCATGACTACGGTCGTCATGCTGACCATCGTGATGCTCTGCGTCGATGCGATCCTCGGCCGCCGTTTCCTCTCGGCCCTAGTTGTCCTCCCGCTTGTCCTCGTCCCGGCGCTCGTTTCCAATCAGAAGCAGCACTACCTCTCCGATCCGCTCTATCCCTCGGATATGCTGTTCGGCCGCCAGATTTTCGAGCTGCTTCCGGTCATGGTCCGCGACCGCCCGATGACGGCTATCGCTGTTGCCGTCGGCATTCTGCTCTCCGTCACCGGCCTCGTGCTCGCATGGCGCTATGCCTGGCGCCGCCTGCCGAAGATGGCGCGCCGCAATCGTATCCGTAATCTCTGCCTGACTGTTCCCGTCATCGCCGCCTTCGGTTCGCTGATGGATTACTCGCAATATTCCTATATCCGCGACCGCCTTCAGGTGGTGCCGATGATGTGGGACCAGAAAGAGAACTACCGCAGCAACGGCTTCATCCTCGCCTTCATCTTCAACATCCCGATGGCCGACGTCGCCTCGCCCGCCGGCCTCAATGCGCAGGCGCTCGACGCCATTCCCTCGCGCAATTACGGCTATCTCAGCGGCCCGAGCGACAAGCCCGACGTGATCATGCTGATGAGCGAATCCTTCTGGGATCCGACGCGCCTGAACACGCTGAAATTTTCCGAAGACCCGATGCCGACGATCCGCGCGGCGCAGTCAGGCCACGTCTTCTCGCCTGAGTTCGGAGGCATGACCGCCAACGTCGAGTTCGAGGCACTGACCGGCTTTTCGAATGCCTTCCTGCCGTATGGCAGCATTCCCTACCAGCAGTATATCCGCAACGACATCCCCTCGCTCGCCACCTTCTTCCGCGGCGAAGGCTATGCGGCCCGTGCACTGCATCCGTTCAGCGGCTGGTTCTGGAACCGCAACGAGGTCTACAAGGATTTCGGCTTCGAGGAATTCCGAACCGAAGAGACCATGCCGACCATGGAAAAGCGCGGCATCTTCGCCTCCGACGACAGCCTGATGAAGGAGATCATGCAGGAAGCCGACGGGCTCGACCGGCCTTTCTTCTTCTTCGCGGTCACCTTGCAGGGACATGGCCCCTATGAGGCCAATCGTTACGCCAATAACACGGTCGACATCACCGGCAATCTGACCGACGCCGACCGCGCCACGCTCGCTACCTATACGCAGGGCGTCAAGGAGGCCGACGACAGCTTCAAGATGCTGACCGAATGGGCCTCCAAGCGCGATCGCGAGACGATCATCGTTCTCTGGGGCGACCACCTGCCGCCGCTCGGCAGCGTCTACACCAACACCGGCTACATGCCCGACCAGGTCGCCACCCGCCGCGCCTCCGTCAGCGTCATGAAGCAGGAGCACGAGACGCCGCTGGTCATCTGGTCGAACCGCAAGGGCGTCAAGCAGAACGTCGGCACCATCAGCCCGTCGCAGCTGCCCTATCATGTGCTGAAATTCGCCGGCTACGAGCACCCCTTCTACACCGGCTTCCTCGGCCGCGTGCAGAAGAAGTACCCGATTGTAGACCGCTATCAGCTGATCACCCGCGACAACACCGCCTCGCCGGACTGGGTTCGCGACGCCAAGAGCATCGATCCGCTGGTCCGCGACTATCGCTATCTCCAGCACGATGTGATGTTCGGCAAGGCGCAGACCGTCGAGCGCTTTTTCCCGCAGCACTCCTGGCTGCGAGCCGAGGGCTCCTGAGCACGGCAGACATGCACGTTGCCGCATTGCATTCCTGGCGCAGAACGGAATACTCCCCGCCAACATAAGTTGATCGGGAGTCGCGCCATGAACAATCTCTCCAGTTTCGTCCACCTGCATTTCGACAAGTCCGCCAGCGAGCTCGGCGACATCGAAAAGCGCGTGCTGGAAAAGGCGCATGCCCGCAAGATCATCTCGACGGATATCAATGCCGCGCTGAAAGCCGAATCGTCCTTCGGCGAGCGGATGGCCGACAGCATCGCCCGCATCGGCGGCTCCTGGGCCTTCATCACCACCTTCCTGGTCTTTCTGGCCGTCTGGTGCGTGATCAACACCATCATCCTTTCGACCCGAGCCTTCGACCCTTACCCCTTCATCTTCCTCAATCTCGTCCTCTCCATGATCGCCGCCATCCAGGCGCCGATCATCATGATGTCGCAGAACCGTCAGGCCGAGCGCGATCGCTTCGAGGCTGCGAAGGACTACGAAGTCAACCTGAAGGCCGAGCTGGAAGTGCTGTCGCTGCATCAGAAAATCGACATGCAGGTGATGACCGAAATCGCCGCTCTGCGCGAGGATATCGCCAGATTGACCCAGAAGCTCGGCAACTGACCCTGGGCCGGCGAACAGATTAGCCGGCCACAGGAATAGCGCGCCATTTCCGTACACCCTGATATCTTGCGGGTACACGCATGGGGTTTATTAGGTAAGCAAAAATTAAGACGGTTAAATGTATCCTTCGGTTGTCTTCGCTGCGGCGTTGGCCATTGCAAGGAGTGCAGTGCATGAGAAATGCCCGACGTCTTCTCGCCAACCGGCAGGGTGCGGCCGCGATCGAGTTCGCAATCGTTGCACCGGTCTTCCTGCTCGTTCTTCTCACCCTGATCGCCTATGGCATTTACCTGAGCGCCGCGCATGCGCTGCAGCAGCTGACGGCGGACGCGGCACGCACGGCGGTGGCCGGCCTTTCCGAGCAGGAACGCGCCCAGCTGGTCAACAACTACATCGCGCTCTCGACCCTCAACGATCCCCTGATCGACCGCAAGAAACTCCAGGTCACCGTCGCCACCGACCCCACGAACGCAAACCAGTTCACGGTCACGACGGAGTATGACGCCAGCGCCCTACCGATCTGGAATCTCTACACATTCCCGCTTCCGGACACGAAGATCCGCCGCTTCGCCACCATCCGCATGGGTGGTATATGAAAGCAGGCGTGAGGCGATATCTGGTGGGTTTCAGCACCCGCCGGGATGGCAATATAGCGATCATGGCGGCGCTCTCGGCGCCATTGATCATTTCCACGCTTGCGCTCGGTGTCGACTTCGGCGCGATGACGCTGCAGCAACGCCGTCTGCAGCAATTGAGCGATATCGGCGCCATCGTCGCCGCCTCCGACATCAACAACGCCGCCAGCAACCTCGTCACCAACTACCAGCAGAACGGCTTGAACGTCGCCGTAAAGTCAGGCGTGGCTTACGCAACATCATCTGGAACCAAGCTGCTGAACGCCGCCCAGCTCGACACCTACGATGCCGTCGTCCAATACACGCCAGGGATTTATCTGGCCGATCCCGCCGTGCCGCCGGCACAGCGTTTCGTGGCCGGAACCCAGCCCTATGATGCCGTCAAGGTTGCGATCCAGCAGAAGGCGCAGTTGACCTTCGCGGCCTCCATCATCCCGCCCCCGACGCTCGGCGCGACCGGAACCGCATCCGCCTCCAAGCTAGCCGCCTTCTCCGTCGGCTCGCGTCTGGCGAGCCTCAACGGCGGCATCCTCAACGCCGTGCTCGGCGGCCTGCTCGGCACGACGGTCTCGCTCAAGGTGGCGGATTACGACGCACTCGCCGCCACGAATATCGACCTTCTGTCCTATCTCGACCTTCTCGCGACCAAGCTGAACGTCACCGCCGGCACCTATGACGACCTTCTGGCGACCGACATCTCCTATCCGCGCCTGCTCGACACGCTGGCCGCCACGCAAGGGCTGACACCAACCGTCAGCAAGGCGATCACCTCGCTCTCCAAGGGGCTCGGCACCACGCAGATCAAGGTCAAGCTGCAGAACCTCATGAGCCTCGGTTCCGTCGGCGAGCGGATGATCGGCTCCGGCTCGCACCTGTTGCTTGAGGCAAGCGCACTCGACATCATCTCGGCAAGCGCCTTCGCCGCCAACCAGGGCAAGCAGGTCGGCGTCAATCTCGCCGGCACGGTTCCGGGGCTGACCAGCGTTACGCTGAAAATCGCGATCGGCGAACGCCCCAAGGGCATCGCCTCCAACGCCATAGGCACCACGGGATCGGCCGTCCGCACCGCACAGATCCGGATTGCGATCGAAGCAGGTGTCACGGGGCTGAGCACCATCGCCGGCATCAAGGTTCGCGTGCCGCTCTATGTCGAGGCCGCCTATGCGGAAGCCAAGCTCGCAAGCTTCGCCTGCCTCGGCGGCGGCCCGAAAAGCGCCAGCATCGGCGTCGATGTCGTGCCGGGGGTCGCCGAGATCGCGCTTGGCGATGTCGACCCGACCGCCATGGCCAATTTCGGCACCAAGCCGCGCGTCACATCAGCCACCATCATCGACGCCCTGCTCCTCAAGGTGAACGCGCTCGCCGATATCAACCTCACCAACACCAGCAAGACGCGCCTGACGTTCCAGCCGAACGACATCACCAACAAGGCGATCAAGAATGTCTCGACAAGAGACACGCTCACCTCAGCCGTGCAGTCGCTGATCGCCGGCACCGATATCCAGATCCAGCTGCTGATCCTAACGCTTGGAACCAACAAGGCAGTGATGCAGGCAATCGCCGATACGCTGTCGAGCGTCACCACACCCCTCGACGACGTGCTCTACAACACGCTGCTGATGCTCGGCATCAAGATCGGCGAGGCCGACGTGCGCTTCACCGATGCCAGGTGCCAGCAATCCGTGCTGGTGCAATGAAAAAGCCCGGCGCGATGGCCGGGCTCCTTCAATTCAGTCCAAGCGGGCGATCAGCCCTCAACCGTTGACGGCCATACGCTTCTCGTCGCGACCGCTCTTCATCCGCTCGGAGAGCAGGAAGGCGAGCTCGAGCGCCTGATCGGCATTGAGACGCGGGTCGCAATGCGTGTGGTAGCGGTCGTGCAGGTCTTCCGCCGTCACGGCACGCGCGCCACCCGTGCATTCAGTCACGTCCTTGCCGGTCATCTCGATGTGGATGCCGCCCGGATGCGAGCCTTCCGCGCGATGGATCTGGAAGAAGCTTTCGACTTCCGACAGGATCCGCTCGAAGGGCCGCGTCTTGTAGTGGTTGAGCGTGATCGTGTTGCCGTGCATCGGATCGCAAGACCAGACGACCTTGCGGCCTTCCTTCTCGACCGCGCGGATGAGACGCGGCAGATGCTCGGCGACCTTGTCGTGGCCGAAACGGCAGATCAGCGTCAGACGACCGGCTTCGTTCTGAGGGTTCAGCACGTCGATCAGGTTCAACAGGTCGTCCGCCTGCAGCGTCGGGCCGCACTTCAGACCGATCGGGTTCTTGATCCCACGGCAGTATTCCACATGCGCGTGATCGAGCTGGCGCGTGCGGTCGCCGATCCAGATCATGTGGCCAGACGTGGCATACCAGTCGCCCGAGGTCGAATCGACACGCGTCAGCGCTTCTTCATAGCCGAGAAGCAGCGCTTCGTGGCTGGTGAAGAAATCGGTCTCGCGCAGGCTCGGCTGGTTCTCGGCGGTGATGCCGATCGCCTTCATGAAATCCATCGTCTCGCTGATGCGATCCGCCAGCTTGCGATAGCGTTCGCCCTGCGGGCTGTCCTTGATGAAGCCGAGCATCCACTGGTGCACGTTCTCGAGGTTGGCATAGCCACCCATCGCAAACGCGCGCAGAAGGTTCAGCGTCGCGGCCGACTGGCGGTACGCCATGGCCTGGCGTTCCGGGTTCGGAATACGCGCTTCCTCGGTGAACTCGATGCCGTTGATGATATCGCCACGGTAGCTCGGCAGCGACACGCCATCGAGCGTTTCGATGCCCGAGGAGCGCGGCTTGGCGAACTGACCGGCGATACGGCCAACCTTGACGACAGGAAGCTGCGCGCCGTAGGTCAGGACGACAGCCATCTGCAGGAAGGCGCGGAAGAAGTCGCGGATATTGTCCGCGCCGTGTTCCGCGAAGCTCTCGGCGCAGTCGCCACCCTGCAAGAGGAAGCCGTTACCTTCGGCCACATTGGCAAGATGCTTTTTCAGACGACGCGCCTCGCCTGCGAAAACGAGCGGAGGATACGACGCCAGCTGGGCTTCCGTCGCCGCAACTGCTGCCTGATCCGGATAATCCGGAACCTGCTGGATCGGTTTTTGCCGCCAACTGTTCGGAGTCCAATTCTGTGCCATCTCGTTCACCTGTCTCAGTATCCGGTACCGGCCGGATATCCCGTCTTTAAAATACTGGCGGCTTATAACCGTTTAGCTTCATCTTGCATAGCGGGGTTCGGCGCGCTTTTGTCCGCCTCATCGCGCCATGCAATGACGCCCAATAAAGGTATTCGCGGCCACGTTTTCAAACATCCTGCGCGCCCTTAACGTTCGATATACCAAGACGCTTTGTATCTAATTTATGCTTTGACACTAAGGATCGTCCTGTTTTGACACAGCGGGGCATGACGCTTCGGTTTTTTCAAGAATGACGTTTCAATTCTTCGGATACTTCCAATGCGCATGTTTGATCGCCTCATGGCGGATCGCTCGGGCAATTTCGGCCTGATCACCGCCCTTCTCGCGGTTCCATTGATCGGTGCAGCCGGCCTGTCGATCGATTTCTCGCACGCACTCAGCATGCGCACGCAGCTTCAGGCGGCAGCCGATGCCGCGGCCGTCGGCGCGGTCGCGCAAATGTCGCCGGCGATGAAGCGGGCGCAGACGATGACCGGAGACGGCCCGATCGCAACCGGCAACACCGACGCACAAGAGCTCTTCCGTTCGCAGATCGCAGGCGAAGCCGCCAACTTTCCGATCGACGTCAGTGTCGATGTCGTGAAAACAGGCAACGTGCTGACCTCATCCGTCACCTTCCAGACGCGGGTGCCGACCTCCTTCATGCAGATCCTCGGCCAGACCAGCATGCCGATCTCGGGCACGGCAACGGCCCGCTACGAAACGCCGTCCTACATGGACTTCTACATGCTGCTCGACAACACGCCCTCTATGGGCGTCGGCGCGACGCAGGATGATATCAACAAGATGCTCAAGGCCACGAAGAATGGCTCCGACGGCACCTGCGCATTCGCCTGTCACATCGTCTCGACATCAGGCGTCGAGGACAAGAACAGCTATTACAACATTGCCCGAAACAACAAGATAACGATCCGCATCGACGTTGTCGCACAAGCGGTCAAGGCACTGATGGCGAAGGCGACCGACACGCAGACCTTGGAAAACCAGTTCCGCGTGGCCGCCTACACATTCGGCAAGACCGCCCAGGACGCCAAGCTCTTCAAGGTTGCCGAGATCAACAACGATCTCGGCAAGGTCGCGACGGCAACCAGCGCCATTCAGTTGATGAGCATCCCCTATCAAAACTACAACAGCGATCAGCAGACGAGCTTCGACAACGCGCTCGCCGGGATCAAGGATGAGATCAAGGGCACCATCGGTAAAGGCACGAGCGATGCCGACCGCCAGAAGATCGTGTTCTTCGTGGCCGATGGCGTCGGCGATAGCGCCAAGCCATCAGGCTGCACCAGCCCGCGCGGTGCCAATGGCAATCGCTGCATCGAGCCCATCGACGTGAAGAGCTGCACGGCGCTCAAGGACAAGGGCATCAAGATCGCCGTCCTCTACACGCCCTATCTGCCGTTGCCCGAGAACGGCTTCTACAATGACTGGGTCAAGCCCTTCGAAGGCAAGATCTCGACGAAAATGCAGGAATGCGCGAGCCCGGGCCTCTACTTCGCCGTCAGCCCAACTGACGGCATCGCCGAGGCCATGCAGGCGCTGTTCATGAAGATCGTCAGCACGCCTCGCATTACCAGCTAAGAGGCATCACCAGCTAATAGGCGTGCGGATCAGACCCGCACCCCATCCTTCAACTTGTAGCTCGGCGCATACATGGTGACGAGCTCTTCGGCGGCGGTCGGGTGCACCGCCATGGTCCGGTCGAAATCATCCTTCGTGCAGCCGGCCTTCAGCGTAATGCCGAGAAGCTGCGCCATCTCGCCGGCGTCGTGGCCGAGAATATGGGCGCCGATAACCTTGCGGCTTGCCGCATCGACGATCAGCTTCATGATCATCTTCTCGGTCCGTCCCGACAGCGTCGCCTTCATCGGCCGGAACTGCGCCCGGTAGACCTCGACATCGTTGTAGCGCTTGCCGGCCTCTTCCTCGGTCAATCCCACCGTGCCGATCTCGGGCTGCGAGAATACGGCGGTCGCGATCGTATCGTGATCGGGCTTCGTCGGGTTGTTCTTGTATTCGGTCTCGATGAAGCACATCGCCTCGTGGATCGCCACCGGCGTCAGCTGTACCCGGTCGGTGACATCACCCAGCGCGTAGATATTCTCGACGCTGGTGCGCGAGTAGTCGTCGACCACGATGGCGCCCTGCGCATTCGTCTCGACGCCCGCCGCCTCGAGCCCGAGCCCATGCGTGTTCGGCACACGACCGATGGCGAGCATCACCACGTCGGCGTTCATCGTTCCGTTGTTGAGCGTCTCGACGACCAGTCCGTCCTCGCCCTTCGCCACGCTCTTCAGCATGTCGTGGCACTGGATCTTGATCCCCTT
This sequence comes from Rhizobium sp. 16-449-1b, assembly GCF_017741935.1. GTDB lineage: Bacteria > Pseudomonadota > Alphaproteobacteria > Rhizobiales > Rhizobiaceae > Rhizobium. The sequence continues at coordinate 30,682 of NZ_JAGHMH010000008.1, forward strand.
GGCCACCATCGCCTCGTGCAGGCCGCGCCGCAGGTCATGATCGAAGCGCGACAGGATTTCCGCGCCGCGATAGACGAGCGTCGTCTCGACGCCGAGCCCATGGAAGATATTGGCGAATTCCACCGCGATATAGCCGCCGCCGACAATCACGATCGAGCGTGGCAGCTCTTCCAGATGAAAAGCCTCGTTGGAGGTGATGCAGAGATCATGGCCGGGCAGCGCGCCATGCAGGTTCGGCGTTCCGCCAGTCGCGATCACGATCGTCTTCGCCGTCACCGTCTTGCCGGTGTTGACCAGCCGCACCGTGTGCCGGTCGACGAGTTCAGCACGCGTATCGAGGATCTCGGCGTTGGCGCCGGAAAGCCCCTTCTTGTAGAGCCCCTCGAGCCGGGTGATCTCGGCATCCTTGGCCGCGATCAGCTTCTTCCAGTCGAACGTGCTTTCGCCGACGGTCCAGCCGAAGCCTGCCGCATCCTCGAAATGCTCGTGATATTGCGAGGCGTAGACGAAGAGCTTCTTCGGCACGCAGCCGCGAATGACGCAGGTGCCGCCGTAGCGATACTCTTCGGCGATCGCCACCTTCTTGCCGAGGGCCGCCGCAACGCGCGCGCTACGCACCCCGCCCGAGCCGCCACCGATGACAAAGAGGTCGTAATCATAGGCTGTCATGGGGATCTCCGGCACAAAACATCAGAAGGAAGGAATCGTCAGGTGGAAGGAAGGCTTGATATAGTACCGATATCGCCAAAAACAAAAGCCCCGGCGAACCGGGGCTTCGTATTGACCGATGATGCAAACCTTACGGCTTGGCGGCAGGCTTGGCGGCCGGAGCTGCCGGATCGGTGCCAGCGCCCGGGGCCGGCTTGATCACCTTGGCAAGCTCGGTGCTGGTCGACTTCTGCAGGTCGCGGGAGATGCCCTGCGCCCAGATGTCGGCGGCCTTGACGGTTTCGCGCGAAGCGATCGGGCCGTCCTTGAGGAGCTTCTGGCCAACCGGCGAGCCGTAGAAGGCGGCGATGGCATTGAGTTCCTCGACCGTGAACGCCTTGGCGTAGGTGACCGCGGCTTCCTTTTCGAGATCGGCGCGACGCGGTGCAAGCGCCAGCGCCTGCTTGTCGACTTCGGCGGTGATCTGGTCCTGGTAGTTCGGCGAATCCTGGATCAGGTCGGCCTTCAGGCGCTCGGCGAGGCCCGGCAGGATGTTATCGAACTGGGTGGTGGCGCCGATCGCGTCGATAGCCGCGCGGGCTGCCTTCAGCTGTTCCGGCGACGCTTCCTGCGCATGGGCTGCAGAGCCCAGGACAACACCCGAGAGAATGACGGTCGCAGCAGCAAAACGGCCAAAACCTGCAAATTTATTCATGAGTTCCAACTCCTGTTACCTTGTTGCCCGCAGCTCGCGCGCGCCCGCCGGACCGGCGATGATCGCCAGCGCGGCCATATTGAGAAAGAGCCCGTGCTCCACAACGCCGGGGATCGCATTCAACTGGGTTGAGAGCGCCTCTGCATCAGGAATACGGCCAAAAGATGCATCGATAATGTAGTGTCCGCCATCCGTGGTGAAATTGCCGTCGCCGGATTGGCGCAGCGTCAATTCACCCGAAAGGCCAAGCCGCGCAGCCGTCTTTTCGATCGCGATCCGCGTCGAAACGAGGCCGAACATGTTGACTTCGATCGGCAGCGGGAATGCGCCCAGCGTATCCACCAGCTTGCTCTCGTCGGCGATCACGATCATGCGGCCGGAGGTGGCAGCAACGATCTTCTCGCGCAGCAAGGCTCCACCGCCGCCCTTGATCAGCCCGAGCGCAGAATCGACCTCGTCGGCGCCGTCGATCGTCAGATCGAGTTCCGGCAGCTCGTCGAGTGACTTCAGGGGAACGCCGAGCTCGACGCAAAGCCGTGCCGTGCGCTCCGATGTCGGAACGCCCTCGACCTTGAACCCGTCTGCGACCTTTTCGGCAAGCAACCGCACGAATTCCTCGGCCGTGCTTCCGGTTCCGATCCCGAGACGCATCCCATGCTCGACATGGGCGAGTGCCGCAGCCGCGGCCTTGATCTTCATTTCGCGGGCGTCCATGCGCCGCTTACTCCCAGTGTTACGTTACGCATTGTTACGTTGGTTGCGTTGTTTACACGGCCAGCCAGTCAAACGAAAGCCAAAATAACGTCAGACTTTCGAAATCCAAAGCACATGCGGGAGGCCTGCCAGGCCGGGCCAAAGCGTTGCTTTTGCGGCCTTCATCGCTTAACTCGGATGCATCCCAACTGAACAGGCGAAAACTCCATTGACCCCTGCCCTTGTCGTCTTCGATCTCGACGGAACGCTCCTCGACACCCATGTCGACCTTGTCGATAGCCTCAATTACACAATCGCAGCACTCGATCTTGCGCCGGTCACCTATGACGACCTGACGCATCTGGTCGGCCACGGCGCCAAGGTGATGATCGAAAGAGCCTGCAAGCTGCAGGGACATCCGCTGGAGCCCGAGAAATTTCCTGATCTGCTCGAGCGCTTCATCACACATTACACTGACAACATGCCGGGCGCGACGGCCCCCTATCCGGGACTGATCGACGCGATGGATCAGTTGAAGGCCAAGGGATACAAGCTCGCCGTCTGCACCAACAAGCTGGAGGGCCTTGCCCGCACCCTGCTGGAGCGGCTGCAGCTCACCCATTATTTTGACGCCATCACCGGCGGCGACACATTCGCGGTGCGCAAGCCCGATGCCGGCCATCTGCTCGGCACGATCGAAAAGGCCGGCGGCGACCCCAAGCGCACGATCATGATCGGCGACAGCGCCAACGACATCCTCGTCGCGCGCAATGCCGCGATCCCCTCGATCGCCGTCCCCTTCGGCTATTCCGACGTCCCGATCGAAAGCCTGCAGCCCACGCACATCATCAAGACCTTCAGCGAGCTCACGCCTGCGCTGGTGGACGAGCTGATCGACACGGCGGACCTGCGCAACGCTGGCTAACATTTTCGGTCAAAACACGGTTGTTTTGGCCGAAAACATCAGCTCCCGATTGCCGATATGGTGCCGCGTCACTCGCTGGTTTAGCGAATCGCGAGGCCAATCAAATAGCGATCAAACACAGTCGCGGCGCCGTGATTTCATGTGAAAAAACGTGCTTACGACTGTCAGATCCCCTTCACAATCCGGCCTCAATTGAGGCGCGAACTTGCTCTTGCCGAGGGTAATGGACGTCACATTGTGTGCAACAATGGATTGAGGAGATCTGATATGCGCATTCAATTTGCAGCCGCCGCAGCCGTGCTTACCCTCTGCCTTTCCGGCGCCGCCTTCGCCCAGCCTATGTATTCCAACGACTATACGAACGATAGCGACGGTTTCGCTCCCGTCAAAGTTGCTCCGCCGAAGCCCGTTCACTACACGCAGCACAAGGCGCCGGAATATTCCGACGACTACACCAACGACAGCGATGGTTTCGCTCCCGTTCGCGTCGCACCGCCGGTCGACAAGATGTCGACGGCAAGCATCAAGCCACTCCCCCCATGCGACTATTCGCCGAAAGGTCACGGCCTGCACACCGCAGGCGGCGACAGCGGCGCCTCGCATACCGATGCCTGCCGCGACGTCGGCACCAAGTAGACGTGAAAAAGAGAAAGGGCCGGATCGCGACCGGCCCTTTCTCAATATCAGCATCGTCCGATGACGCGCTCAGCCGTTCACCGTCTCGCCGAAGACCGATTCGAACGCCTCACGCAAAAGCACATCCACATCATCCATCGTTACCGGCAAGCCGAGATCGACGAGGCTCGTGACTCCATAGGCCGAGATCCCGCAAGGAACGATTCCCCCGAAATGATCGAGATCGGGTTCGACATTGAGCGACAGCCCGTGAAACGTCACCCATTTGCGTAAGCGGATGCCGAGCGCCGCGATCTTGTCCTCCGCCACCGTCCCATCGGGCAGCGGCGGCCTGTCGGGGCGACAGACCCATACGCCGACGCGATCCTCGCGGCGCTCGCCGCGCACGTTCATCTCGCCCAGCGTACGGATGATCACCTCTTCGAGCGCCGCCACGAAGGCGCGCACATCCTGGCGACGGCGTTTCAGGTCGAGCATCACATAGGCGACCCGCTGGCCAGGCCCATGATAGGTGTACTCCCCACCGCGCCCGGTGGCATGAACGGGAAAGCGGTCAGGCTGCACGAGATCGCGTGCATCGGCGCTGGTTCCGGCCGTGTAAAGCGGCGGATGCTCAAGCAGCCACACCAGCTCGTCGCCACCCTCGGCGATATCAGCCACTTCCTGCTCCATGATATCCACAGCCTCCTGATAGGGCACCAGCCCATCGGAGATCCGCCAGCGCACCGGGCGCGCGCCGGCCTGTGGAAACATGGAAAAATCGAGGTCCGTTCGTAACATAGCCATTCCTTGCGGCCCGCAGCGCCTGTGATCGCGGGCTTTTTCGAGCATCTATATGGCTCCGAATTGCTGCCTTTACAAACGCTGTCACCTTCTTTGAAAAAATCTGTCACATGGCCCTTGTGTCCCGAAAAACCTTTTGCTACATGCTGCGTCGCCGGCACAAACCGGCACCTACCACGATGCGGTCGTGGCGGAATTGGTAGACGCGCAGCGTTGAGGTCGCTGTGGGGCAACCCGTGGAAGTTCGAGTCTTCTCGACCGCACCATCTCTCTCCTGAGGAGTGAGACCAGCCAGAGCAACTGGCTCCCGACGACGTGATATGTCGTCCGCGGCATCTCTTAACGAGAGATTTTATTGTTTATAACGGCTGGATCCCAGCCCAATGAAATTTCTCGAAGATGTCCGATAAAAACGACCTGCACAATCCCCTGCAAGGCATGGCGCTGATGGCCGGCGCAATGATCGTCCTCCCCGCCATGGATGCCATCGCCAAGTACATGGCGACGTTCGAGGGCATGTCGCCTGGACAGGTCACCTTTTACCGATTCTTTTTCCAGCTTGTCTGCACGCTGCCGATTCTCTTCATGATGTTCGGCTGGGGCGCGCTTTCGGCAAAGCGGCCCTGGATGAATTTGCTGCGCGGCGCGCTGCATGGGGCGGCCAGCCTCCTGTTTTTCGTCGCGGTCAAATACATGCCGCTCGCCGACGTCTTCGCCATCTATTTCGTCGAGCCCTTCATGCTCGCCGGCCTTTCGGCGCTTTTTCTCGGCGACAAGGTCGGCTGGCGACGTTGGACGGCGATCGTGGTTGGATTCGGCGGCGCTATGATCGTCATCCAGCCGAGTTATGAGGTCTTCGGCCTCAAGGCGCTGCTGCCCGTCTGCTGCGCCTTCCTCTTCTCTCTCTATCTTTTCCTCAACCGCGCCATCGGCAATGCCGATTCGCCTTTGACGATGCAGACCATGGCCGGCATCGGCGGCACGCTGTTCATGTCCGCGGCGCTCATCGTCGGAAACGGCATGGGCGTCAGCGATTTCGATGTTTCGCTCCCGGCATCGCTGCTCGGCCTCGTGCTTCTGCTGATTCTGGGCTCGCTCTCCGGCTATGTGCACATGATCGTCGTCAGGGCCTTCCGCATGGCGCCGCTCTCGCTTCTGGCGCCGTTCCAGTATTTCGAGATCATCTCCGCCACCATCTTGGGCTACGCCCTGTTCGGCGATTTCCCGAACTTCTCCAAATGGGTGGGGATCATGATCATCGTCGCCTCAGGGCTCTTCATCATCTGGCGTGAACGGGTGCAGGCGCGGGCAGCGAAACAGGCCTGAGCCGTAAACACCTTGTTAACTCCGCCTATTGAGAGAACATCAATTCGCTGGCGCTAGAAGAATCTTCGGCTTCATGATGAGGCCTGGAGAGAAAAGATGAGCGAAATTCGACTCGCTTTTCCGGCATGTGTCATCGCCGGAAAGCATCGACTTGGCGTGGAGGATATCGATCTTCTGCGCAGACACAGTTTTCCCGAGGGAATCAGGACCGCCGACGATGTCGTCGTCATGCTGGCACTGAACAACGCCTGCCCCGAGAAATGCCACGAATGGAATAGCTATTTCGTGGAGCAGCTCGCGGCCTTCATCGTCCAATATAACTATCCGCAAGGTTCTCTCGACGAAATCAACGTCGCCTGGCTGATGCGCATGGTCGCGACCGACGGTGTCATCCATTCGGCGGTCGAACTGGAGCTCGTGCTCCACGTCATCGAGATTTCCGCCTACGTGCCGGACGAGCTGCGCGCCTTTGCGCTCGATCAGCTGCGCCTTGCGCTATCGGATAACCGCGGCGCCTACCACCAGAGCCGCGCCATCGATCGTCGGGGAATCACCCGCCAGGATGTGGACTACGTCATGCGCATCCTGCGCGCGCTCAGCGACGGCGGTACCATAACGGTACAGGCGCTGACTTGGGCGGTTATGATGCAGATCGGCGAAGAGACGCTTCCCGCGTCGAACCATCCGCGCTGGTCGCAGATCATCTCGGCGCTCACGCTCACCGATTACGCCGAGGCGCCGCGCCGCACCCGCTGGCTCCGGATCGTCGACGACAGGCTCGGCGGCGAAGCGGCCGTCGCCTGATCGCGACGCTTCTCTCCGTGTCCTCTCCATGATTGTGCGTTCCAGTCTTTATGCTTAAGACTCGGAACGCAGGTCATGGGTGGAGTCTTCATGTTCACGAAAATTCTGATCGCCAATCGCGGCGAGATCGCTTGCCGCGTCATCAAGACGGCGCGCCGCATGGGGATTGCGACCGTCGCCGTCTATTCCGACGCCGATCGCGATGCGCTCCATGTCGAGATGGCCGATGAGGCCGTCCATATCGGCCCGGCCGCAGCCGCGGAGGGCTATCTCGTGGCCGAGAAGATCATCGACGCCTGCAAAAAGACCGGCGCCCAGGCCGTCCACCCGGGCTACGGCTTCCTCTCCGAGCGCGCCTCCTTCTGCGAAGCGCTGGAGAAGGAAGGCATCGTCTTCATCGGCCCGAAGCCCAAGGCGATCAATGCCATGGGTGACAAGATCGAATCGAAGAAGTTCGCCAGCGCCGCCAATGTCTCCACCGTCCCCGGCTACCTCGGCGTCATCGAAAATGCCGAGCACGCCGAAAAGATCGCCGCCGAGATCGGCTATCCCGTTATGATCAAGGCGTCTGCCGGCGGCGGCGGCAAGGGCATGCGCATTGCCTGGAACCAGGCCGAAGTGCGCGACGGCTTTGACCGCGCCCGCTCCGAGGCCAAAAGCTCCTTCGGCGACGACCGCGTCTTCGTCGAGAAATACGTGGTCGATCCCCGCCATATCGAGATCCAGGTGCTGGCCGACGCCCACGGCAATGTCGTCTATCTCGGCGAACGCGAATGCTCCATCCAGCGCCGAAACCAGAAGGTTGCCGAAGAAGCGCCCTCGCCCTTCCTCGATGAGGCCACCCGCGCCGCCATGGGCGAGCAGTCGGTGGCGCTCGCGAGGGCCGTGGACTACCAGAGCGCCGGCACCGTCGAGTTCATCGTCGATCGCGACCGCAATTTCTACTTCCTCGAAATGAACACCCGCCTGCAGGTCGAACACCCTGTTACCGAACTCATAACCGGCATCGATCTCGTCGAGCAGATGATCCGCGTCGCCGCGGGTGAGAAACTCCCCTTCGCGCAGAAAGACATCAAGCTCAACGGCTGGGCCGTCGAAAGCCGCATCTACGCCGAGGATCCCTACCGCAACTTCCTGCCCTCGATCGGCCGCCTCACGCGCTACCGACCGCCGCAGGAAGGCAAGGCCGGCAACGCTATTGTCCGCAACGACACCGGCGTCTTCGAAGGCGCCGAAATCTCGATGTATTACGATCCGATGATCGCCAAGCTCTGCACCTGGGCGCCGGCCCGCGCTGAGGCCGTCGAGGCCATGGGCGAGGCGCTGGATGGCTTCGTGGTCGATGGCATCGAGCACAACGTCCCGTTCCTGTCAGCCCTGATGAAGCACCCGCGCTGGCGCGAGGGCCGCCTGTCCACCGGCTTCATCGCCGAGGAATATCCCGACGGATTCGCGCCGGTGATGCCCGATGAGAGCCAACGCGCCACACTTGCCGCCATCGCTCTCTCCGCCTCGCTGATCGAAGCCAATCGCCGCGAAACCTTCGCCGACCGGCTGCGCAGCGCCACAGATCCGCTTCGCGATCACTGGTGCGTCCGGCTCGGCGACGACTATATCGACGTGCGCCTGCTCGACGGCCTCGTGACCGTCCCCTTCGAGATGGAAATGGATATCGCTGGCGAAACCTTGAATGTCGTCACCGACTGGAGACCGGGCGAGCCGGTCTGGCGCGGCAAGGTCGGCAAGCAGCCGGTCACCGCGCAGCTGCGCCCGATCCTCAACGGCGTCAGGCTCGATTGGCAGGGCCTGTCGGTCAAGTCCAAGGTGTTGACGCCCCGTCACGCCGAACTCGACCGCCTGATGCCGGTCAAGCTGCCGCCGGATACCTCCAAGCTCCTGCTCTGCCCGATGCCGGGGCTGGTCGTCTCGATCGCCGTTACCGTGGGACAGGAAGTGAAAGCCGGCGAGACGCTTGCCATCGTCGAAGCCATGAAGATGGAGAACGTGCTGCGCGCCGAGCGCGATCTGGTGGTCGGCGTCATCAACGCCAAGCCCGGCGAAAGCCTGGCGGTGGACGCCGTCATCATGGAATTCGCCTGACCCGTTCCGGCACAACGAACCGTCACGTTCCGCTCCGCATTTGTTAACGCGTCGCCGCTAGTCTTTAACCCATCCGGATCCCTGCCGGATGGAGTGAATGATGAGTGTCATGCAATCCGCGCTGCTGCTGCTGTTTATCAATCTCGGCATGCTGTGGCTCCTGATGCGAATGCCCCTGGGGCTCCGGACGCTGCATGTCAGCCGCTCCTTCGATTGCACGCCGGAAACACTCTGGAACGCCATGAACCCGATGGGTTCAAACGCAAGTTGGCACCATCAGGTGATATCGAGCCGACAGATGGAGGCGGGCGGCAACGTCGTCGAGCAGACCTACCGCTACCGGGACAGGAACGACGCCCCCACTCGCCGCCTGCTCGCGATCGAGCCTCTTGCGGCCCTTGCCTCCAATGCGCAGGGCTTTCAGTCATCCATCGTCGATGACAGCACGCTCGACGCGTCCTTCTGGAAGGATTATCGCGAACGCCGCATCATCCGGCCTACGGCAGATGGCCGCGCGGTTCTGGAAGTCGACCAGACGGACCGCTATCGCGGCCTCGCTTTCCTGATCTTTCGCTACGTGGCGCTCCGCCGCGAAATGAAGGCGCTTGATGGCTGGCTGAAGACCGGTATCTCGCAGCCGCAGGGCTATTTCGAGCACCCGCTTGTCCAGGTCGCGCTCGCCATCCTGTCGACCCTGCTTTTATGGCCCTTCCTCGGCCTCACGCAGCGCGGCCTGATGGTCTCCACCTTCCTGACGGTCGTGATCGCCTTGCACGAACTCGGCCACATGGCCGCCTACCGCATGTTCGGCCACACGTCGGTGCGCATGGTCTTCATTCCCTTTCTCGGCGGCATCGCCATCGGCAGCCGGCCCTATCGGTCTCTTTTCGAGGTCGCGACCTGCGCATTGATGGGATCGGGCATGTCGGCGTTCCTGGTGCCGATCCTGGTGCTTGGCCACAGCTTCGCCGATCACGGCATCCTTCCCGCCGCCGCCGATCCGCCCATCCTTGTCTTCCTGTTGATCCTCGGCGCCTTCAACCTGCTCAATCTTCTGCCCATGCATCGCTTCGATGGCGGTCAGGTGCTGCGGCAGATATTCAGGACCAAGCGCTCGCAGATCCTGGCGAGCTTTCTGGTGACGCTCTGCATCCTCGCTGTCGGCGCCGAAATCGGGCTTTCGGCTCGCTATCTCGGCATCGGCCTGCTGGTCTTCACCCTCGTCAGTGTCATCGGTGGCGGCTCCTTCAAACCGCGCGAGAAGCTTGAGGAGATGAACGGCGGCGAGCGCATGCTGGTCTCCTTCGGCCTCTACGCCGCCATCGCCATGCACGGCTACGCGGTCATCACCGCCATCGACCGGCTATTTTGACGCAGAAACTATAAAGCTCCCCCTGCCTTTTTTCCTTGAGCCGCGCTCCTCCCGCGTGCAAAAGTCCGCCCGACCAAATCAGCATATTGGAGACTGTAGAATGGACGTTCGCGCCGCCGTTGCCGTACAGGCAGGTAAACCACTCGAAGTGATGACCGTGCAGCTCGAGGGCCCCAAGGCCGGCGAAGTGCTGATCGAGGTTAAGGCCACGGGCATCTGCCACACCGACGACTTCACGCTCTCGGGCGCCGACCCGGAAGGCCTGTTCCCGGCGATCCTCGGCCATGAAGGCGCCGGCATCGTCGTCGACGTCGGCCCCGGCGTCACCTCGCTGAAGAAGGGCGACCACGTCATTCCGCTCTACACGCCGGAATGCCGCGAATGCTACTCCTGCACCTCGCGCAAGACCAACCTCTGCACCTCGATCCGCTCGACCCAGGGCCAGGGCGTCATGCCTGATGGCACCTCGCGCTTCTCGATCGGCAAGGACAAGATCCACCACTACATGGGCTGCTCGACCTTCGCGAACTTCACCGTTCTGCCTGAGATCGCGCTCGCCAAGATCAATCCCGACGCTCCCTTCGACAAGGTCTGCTACATCGGCTGCGGCGTCACGACAGGCATCGGCGCTGTCATCAACACGGCCAAGGTCGAGATCGGCTCCACCGCCATCGTCTTCGGCCTCGGCGGCATCGGTCTCAACGTCCTGCAGGGCCTGCGCCTTGCCGGCGCCGACATGATCATCGGCGTCGACATCAACAACGACCGCAAGGCTTGGGGCGAGAAGTTCGGCATGACGCACTTCGTCAACCCGAAGGAAGTCGGCGATGACATCGTGCCTTATCTCGTCAACATGACCAAGCGCCACGGCGACCTGATCGGCGGCGCCGACTACACCTTCGATTGCACCGGCAACACCAAGGTCATGCGCCAGGCGCTCGAATCCTCGCATCGCGGCTGGGGCAAGTCCGTCATCATCGGCGTCGCCGGCGCCGGCCAGGAAATCTCGACGCGTCCGTTCCAGCTGGTCACCGGCCGCAACTGGATGGGCACCGCCTTCGGTGGCGCACGCGGCCGTACCGACGTGCCGAAGATCGTCGACTGGTACATGGAAGGCAAGATCCAGATCGACCCGATGATCACCCACACCATGCCGCTCGAAGACATCAACAAGGGCTTCGACCTCATGCACAAGGGTGAATCGATCCGCGGCGTCGTGGTCTATTGATCACGTCATCAAACTATACGGTCGACGCGCGGAGGCTCGATGAGCTCTCCGCCGTCGAGCTGTACGCGTTGCTGAAGATGCGCGTCGACGTCTTCGTCGTCGAGCAAAACTGCCCCTATCCCGAGCTCGACGGCAAGGATGCGGACGCGCTTCACCTGCGCCTCCTGCAGGACGGCGACCTGATCGCCGCCGCGCGCATCTTCGCCCCGGCAGACAAGGACGCACCCGCCAAGATCGGCCGCGTCGTCGTCTCTCCTCTCCATCGCGGCAAACGCCTCGGCGACGCCGTCATGCGCGAAGCCATCTCCGTCTGCGAAGAGCGCTATCCGCAAGCCCCGATCTACCTCTCCGCGCAGAGCCACCTCTCCCGCTTCTACGGCAGCTTCGGCTTCGAGGTGACCTCAGAGGAATATCTCGAGGACGACATCCCCCACGTCGACATGGTCAGGCAGGCACGCTGACCTTCGCTTGAATGTAGATGCAATTGTAGTTACAATTGCATCCAATGTTCCAGTGGGACGACGCCAAGAATGCTGCAAACATTGCAAAACATGGCGTCAGCTTCTCGACGGCCGTGCGGATTTTCGACGGTCCTGTTCTGACCGCCGTTGACGAGAGGTTCGACTACGGTGAAATCCGCGAAAACAGTATCGGGCTTGTCGACGGCGTTCTGTTACTCGTTGTGACGCACACCGATCGCAATGGCATCATTCGCATAATTTCCGCCCGGCCCGCTAAACGACAAGAAAGGGAGCGCTATGTCGCAGAGATACGACAAAGAACTAAGCCCTGAAGAACTGGCGGCCCTTGCCGATGAGGATATCGACACCAGCGACATCCCCGAACTCGACGACAGTTTCTGGAGCAAAGCCGAGCTTGTCGAACGCGAGGGAACCGAACAGGTGACGCTTCGGATCAAGAAATCGGTCCTGCAGTTCTATCGGAGTTCAGGAAAAGGCTATCAGACGCGCATGAACGCGGTCCTGGAATCTTACGCACGCAGCCTCAAGAAACAGCGCTAGGTTCCCCAGCCCATACCGCGACCAAGGCCATCGCCGGCAACATCCAGCCCCCGCCACCAAACGCAAGAAAGGCCCCGAATGGGACCTTTCTCTGTATCCGGTGTCTTGATCCGAAGCGCGCCGATCAGCCCTTCAGCTTGGCATTGCAGAGGCTGTAGAAGCCGCCGCCCTTCTGGATCCACTTCAGGCCGTTCAGCGTGTTGGCGTCCTTGTTGGTGTGGTAGGAATCGACGCAGGTGTGCATGCGGCCCTTGCCGGGGGTTTCCTTGGCGTATTTGGGAGCAATCGCCGTCGGGAAGGTCACGCCCTTGGGGGCGTCCATTGTCGGCTTTTCGGGCTCGGCGCCGGTTGCCATCGTAACGTCGGGTTCGGCCGTCGCATCCGGGCCGCACTGCGCCTTGCGGAAGTCGTTCCACTTGATGTCCTTGGCGGAACCATCCGCCTGCGCCGACTTGTACTTGGCGCTGCACTCCTTCATCGAAAGCGCCGAGGACGGCGTGGCGAAGGCGAGCGCGCCGAGCAGGGAAACAGAGGCAAGAATTGTCAGATGCTTGATCATGGTCATTCCTCCAAAGCCTAATATGCAGGCTAAGCCACTCTTATCCCGGCGCATTTTGTTGTCAACGCGGCTTTTTTGATGGCTTCGCGAATATTGCGTGACACCCCGCCGTCCTTTCACGGCGCCGTGAGCGGGTGTATAGTCGCGCTGCTGGTTCTTCCCTGCATTTTCTATGGAGGATGACATGCGCCAACCCGACATGCAAAAAGTGGATGCCCTCGTCGGCCGGCTGGTCGGCGATATCGGCGCCGCCGTATCCGGCTCCCTGGTGGTGCTCGGCGACGACGTCGGACTGTTCAAGGCAATGGGCGACGGCGAGCCCGTGACCGCGGCCGAGCTTTCAAAAAAGACGGCGGTCAAGGAGCGCTATCTGCGCGAATGGCTGTCGGCGCTCGCCGCTGCCGACTATCTGACCTATGACGAGAAGACCGACCGCTTCCGGCTGACACCGGAGCAGGCGCTTGTCTTCGCCGACGAGGACAGCCCCGCCTTTTTCACCGGCGCCTTCCAGCTGGTGCAGGCGATGTGGACGGACGAGCCGAAGGTGGCCGATGCCTTCCGCACCGGCAAGGGGCTCGGCTGGCACGAGCACAGCAACTGCTTGTTTCGCGGCACCGAGCGCTTCTTCCGCACCGGCTACAACAACAGCCTTGTCACCGAGTGGATACCGGCGCTCGATGGCGTCGAGACCAAGCTGAAGGCCGGCGCCAAGGTGGCCGATGTCGGCTGCGGCCACGGCAGCTCGACCATCCTGATGGCGCAGGCCTATCCGGCCTCGCGCTTCGTCGGCTACGACTATCACATGCCGTCGATCGAACGCGCCCGCATCGCGGCCAGGGAGGCCGGCGTTTCCGATCGCGTCAGCTTCGAGCAGGCCTCGGCCGCAAGCTTCCCGGCCGGGCGCTACGATCTCGTCGCCATGTTCGATTGCCTGCACGACATGGGCGATCCCGTCGGCGCGGGAAAGCATGTAAAGGAAACGCTTGCGCCCGGCGGCACCTGGATGATCGTCGAACCCTTCGCGCATGATCACCTCAAGGACAATCTCAACCCTGTCGGCCGCGTCTACTACGGCGCCTCGACGATGATCTGCACGCCCGCCTCGATGTCGCAGGAAGTCGGACTGGCGCTCGGCGCGCAGGCCGGCGAAACGCGATTGCGCAAGGTGGCGCTCGATGCCGGCTTCAAGCACTTCCACCGCGCCACCGAAACGCCGTTCAACATGGTGTTTGAGGTTCGCGCTTGAAAAGAGGCCGACATCCACGGCCCGGACAGGATCAACGCATCGCCAAACGCTGAAAATAGCCATTAACTATCAGATGGATAGGGAAAAGATCAGCACATCGCCATTTTTATGCGTTTTGCCGCTTGCGGGAATCCAAGTGCCTGATTATAAGGGCGCCACCACGAAGGAAGCGCCCTTCGTCTATCGGTTAGGACACCAGATTTTCATTCTGGGAAGAGGGGTTCGACTCCCCTAGGGCGTGCCACTTCTATCTTCGTTGTCATTGATAACGAACGACTTTTTCCAAAAATATCTGTCAGTGACAAAGCGAACGAACGGTTCGGATCGATCCGTTATTCCCAATCAGGCATCGCCGTATCGTATCAGGCGCGCACCCTCTGGACACGCGCCCTCTCCCACCCTCAATCGCGATATTGCGGCTCCTCGGCGTCGAGCATGCGCTTGATCGCCTCCAGATGCAGCCGTGCCGATTCCGGGTCGCCCGCGCGCATCTGGCGGTAGGCGGCCTCGGCGATATCGGCGGCGACGGGCAGGACCTGGCGGCCGGTGGAGAGCGCCAGCGTCTGCACCTGGCAGGCGCGCTCGAGATAGTAGAGATCGTCCCAGGCTTCGGCAATATTGGGCGCCAGCACCATCACGCCGTGATGCTTCATGAAGACGATATCGGCGTCGCCGATCGCGTTGGCGATGCGGTCGCCCTCGCGCTCGTCCAGCGCCAGACCGTTGTAATCGCGGTCATAGGCGGTGCGGCCGTAGAATTTCAGCGCCGTCTGGCCGGCGAAGATCAGCGGCTCGCCCTCGGTCATCGACAGCGCCGTCGCATAGGGCATGTGGGTGTGGAACGCGACGCGGGCGCGCGGAATGCGGGCGTGGATGCGGGCATGGATATAGAAGGCGGTAGCCTCCGGCTCGCCCTCGCCCGAGACAACGTTGCCGTGAAAATCGCAGATCAGAAGCTTCGAGGCGGTCAGCTCACGGAAGGCATAGCCATAGGGATTGACGATGAATAGGTCATCATAGCCGGGAACCAGCGCCGAGAAATGGTTGCAGATCCCCTCCTCGAGCCCATGGCGCGCAGCCATGCGAAAGCAGGCCGCCAGATCCGCGCGTGCCTGCCAGACCTCCTCGGTATCGAGTTCCGGCTGGTTGGCGCCGGAAACGCCGGTTGCCGCGGAGGACTTGTTCAGGGAATGCGCCATATCGATGCTCCATTGCGATTGAATGTCAGGCGCACAATATGCGTCGCCAGACAATCGCCGCATCGTAGCGTGCTCCGGACAGAAGGCTAGCGCCGTCGATGGTCAATCTTGCGCGGCGCGTCCGCCACGACCGCATATCGTGGACCGACAGCTCAGCGCGCGATGGCGCCATCCATCACCCGCAGCTGGACGCGGCGCGAGCCCTGATAATGATTGTCGCCGAGCGAGCCCGCCACATGCAGGTTGGCGCCGCGCGAGTTCAGGAGCAAGTTTCCGAGTTGCGTATCGGCGGCGCGGAAGGCGATGCCGTCTAGGCGGGCGCCATCCATGGCTTCGAGCGTGACCTTCACATGCTTTTCGCCGACGATCCTCGAATCGCGGACGCGATGGGCGGGGATGGCGAAGATCGGCTGCGAATGGCCGGAGCCGTAGGGGCCCGCCGTTTCCAGGCGATCGATCAGATCGATCGTCGCGCCGCTGGCGCCAATCGCGCCGTCGATCTTCAGCGTCTCGTTGGCCACCAGCGCCGCTACCGTCTTTTCGGCACGTTCCGAAAAGAAGCCGCGCAGGCGGCCGAGCTTGTCGCGCTCGACGGTGAGGCCCGCCGCCATCGCATGGCCGCCGCCCTTGACCAGCAGCCCCTCGTCGACCGCCGCGCGCACCATCTTGCCCATGTCGAAGCCGTTGATGGAGCGGCCGGAGCCGGTGCCCTTGCCGTTGGGATCGAAGGCGATGGCGAAGGCCGGGCGCTTGAACTTTTCCTTCAGCCGCGCCGCGATCAGACCGACGATCCCGGGATGCCACTTTTCATGCGCGGTGACGATGACGGACGCGCCGCTGCCGTCGCCATATTCGGCGTATGCCTCGGCTTCCGCCTCCTGCAGCATGTTGGCTTCCATCACCTGGCGGTCGCGGTTGAGCTCGTCCAAACGCTCGGCGATGGCCTCGGCTTCGCCGGTGTCGTCAAGCGTCAATAGCCGGCTACCGAGTGCGGCGTCGCTGATGCGTCCGCCTGCATTGATGCGCGGGCCGATGAGGAAGCCGAAGTGATAGGGCGTCACCGGCCCGGCGAGGCCCGCCTTGCGAAACAGAGCCGAGAGGCCGGCATTGCCCTGGTGGCGGGCGGCGATCAGGCCCTTGACGACATAGGCGCGGTTCAGGCCCCTCAGCGGAACGACGTCGCAGACCGTCGCCAGCGCCACGATGTCGAGCCATTGCAGGAGGTCGATGCTGCGGGCCTTCGGATGGCCGGCCTCGCGCAGCAGCCGCAGCGTGGCGACCAGCACGAGGAAGACGACGCCGGCAGCACAAAGATGCCCCTGCCCCGAGAGATCGTCCTCGCGGTTCGGGTTGACCAATGCATGGCACTGCGGCAGGTCGTGTGTCACCTGGTGGTGATCGATGACGACCACGTCGACATGGCGCTTTGCCGCAGCCGCCAACGCCTCGTGGCTTGTCGAGCCGCAATCGACGGTGACGATCAGGCGGGCGCCGTTGTCGATCAGCTGGTCCATGGCGGCGGGATTCGGGCCATAGCCTTCGAAGACGCGGTCTGGAATGTAGATTTCGGATTTCACTCCGAAATGGTTGAGGAAGCGGTACATTAGCGCCGAGGAGGATGCGCCGTCGACGTCGTAATCGCCGAAGATCGCCACCTGCTGGCGCGTGTTGATGGCATCGGCGATGCGCTTGGCGGCCTTCTCGCAATCGGTCAGCTTGTAGGGGTCGGGCATCAGCGAGCGCAGCGTCGGATCGAGGAACTCGACCGCCTCGTCGACGGTGACGCCGCGGCCGGCAAGCACCCGGGCGATCAGATCCGGCAGGCCGTGCATCTGCGACATGGCGAGCGCCCGGTTCTGCCCGGCCTGGTCCAGCCGCGAGATCCAGCGATTGTCGAGAACGGATTTCTCGACACCCAGAAAGGCGCGCTGTACCGGATCGGCCGGGATATCCATCATGTCACTCCACTGCCACTACAAGGCCGTTCTACAGAGCCGTGACGGCAAACGAAAGACGGCGGAGCACGCCTGCGCCCCGCCGCCCACAGAATAGATCACCATGCGGTGACGCCATGTCGCCACGACGCGTGCGAGGCTCAGTCTTCCTTCGGACGCTCGATGCGGATCACCTGCGGTTCGCCGACCAGATAGCCCTCGGTCTTGATCGCCTCGACGGCCTTGCGCACCGAATCCTCGGTCGTCGCATGAGTGACGAGGATGATCGTCTGGTGGTGCGATGGCGAAAGGTGCTGCTTGGAGCGCTGCACGATGGATTCCAGCGAGATGTGGTTCTCTGCCATGCGGGTGGCGACGCTGGCGAAGACGCCGGTGCGGTCGAGAACCGTCAGGCGGATGAAATAGCCGCCCTCGTGGCTCTGGATCTGCGCCTTGCGGTAGGGCTCGAGCGACTTGGCGGGGTGGCCGAGCACCGGAACCTGCTGTGCGCCCGGGCGGCTCTTGGCAATGTCGGCGATATCGCCGAGCACCGACGAGGCCGTGGCATTGCCGCCGGCGCCGGGGCCGACCATCAGCAGTTCACCGAGAATGTCGGATTCGATCGCAACCGCGTTGGTGACGCCATCCACCTGGGCGATGACGCTATCGACGGGCACCATGGTCGGGTGCACGCGCTGCTCGATGCCGGTATCGGTGCGCTGGGCAACGCCGAGCAGCTTGATGCGGTAGCCGAGATCGGCGGCCGCATGGATGTCGTCGATCGAGATGTTGGTGATGCCCTCGAGATAGATGTCGTCCACGGCGATCTGGTTGCCGAAGGCGAGCGTCGTCAGGATGGAGAGCTTGTGGGCGGTGTCGTTGCCCTCGATGTCGAAGGCCGGATCGGCTTCGGCGTAGCCGAGGCGCTGGGCTTCCTTCAGGCAATCGGCAAACGACAGGCCTTCCTTCTCCATCTTGGTCAGGATGTAGTTGCAGGTGCCGTTCATGATGCCGTAGACGCGCGAGATCGTGTTGCCGGTCAGCGATTCACGCAGCGCCTTGATGACGGGGATGCCGCCGGCGACGGCCGCTTCGAAGTTGAGCAGCGCGCCCTTCTCCTCGGCGATCTTGGCAAGCTCGACGCCGTGATAGGCGAGCAGCGCCTTGTTGGCTGTCACCACGTGGAGACCGCGCTGCAACGCGGCGCGGACGGCGATGTTGGCAGGCCCTTCTGCACCGCCGACGAGCTCGACGAAGACGTCGATGTCACCCTTGGTCGCCAGTTCCTCGGGCGTATCGAACCACTCGATGCCGCCGACGTCGATGCCGCGGTCCTTGGTCTTGTCGCGGGCGGAAACGCCGGTAATCAGGATCGGCCGACCGCACGTCGCGGCAAGCACGTCGCTGCGCTGCTGAATGATACGAACGAGAGAGGCACCAACGGTACCCAAGCCCGCAACGCCGATTTTAAGGGCATCTGCCATGGATCGATCCTGAAATATGTCATGAATGGCAGCCGCCAGAGCGGCTGCCGAAAGAACTGATTGTATCAGCGGTGAGCGTTCAACGAGACGACGTTGTGCATCGTCTCATCGGCGGTGGACATGAACTTCTTGATGTTGCGCGCCGCCTGACGGATGCGGTGCTCGTTTTCGACGAGCGCCAGACGCACGTAATCGTCGCCCATTTCACCGAAGCCGATCCCAGGCGCCACGGCAACGTCTGCCTTCTCGACCAGAAGCTTGGAGAACTCCAGGCTGCCGAGATGGCGGAACTTTTCCGGGATCTTCGCCCAGGCGAACATGGTGGCTGCCGGCGGCGGGACTTCGAAGCCGGCCTTGCCGAAGCTGTCGACCATGACGTCGCGGCGGCGCTTGTAGACGCCGCGAACCTCGGCGATATCCGAGCCGTCGCCGTTCAGCGCGTGCGTGGCGGCGACCTGGATCGGCGTGAAGGCGCCGTAGTCGAGATAGGATTTCACGCGGGTCAGCGCCGCGATCAGGCGCTCGTTGCCGACGGCAAAGCCCATGCGCCAGCCGGGCATGGAGAAGGTCTTCGACATCGAGGTGAACTCGACGCAGACGTCCATGGCGCCGGGCACCTGCAGCACCGATGGCGGCGGGTTGTTGTCGTCGAAGTAGATCTCCGAGTAGGCCAGGTCGGAGAGCACGATGATATCGTGCTTCTTCGCAAACGCGATGACGTCCTTGTAGAAGTCGAGCGTCGCGACATAGGCCGTCGGGTTCGACGGATAGTTGACGATCAGCGCCAGCGGCTTCGGGATCGAGTGCTTCACGGCACGTTCCAGCGGCGGGAAGAAGCTGTCATCCGGCTCGACCGGCAGAGAGCGGATCACGCCGCCCGCCATCAGGAAGCCGAAGGCATGGATCGGATAGGTCGGGTTCGGGCAGAGAATGACGTCGCCGGGCGCGGTGATCGCCTGCGCCATGTTGGCGAAGCCTTCCTTGGAGCCGAGGGTGGCGACCACCTGCGTATCCGGATTGAGCTTCACGCCGAAGCGGCGGGCGTAATAGGCGGCCTGGGCGCGGCGCAGGCCGGGAATGCCCTTGGACGAAGAGTAGCGATGCGTGCGCGGGTCCTGGACCACTTCGCAGAGCTTGTCGACGATCGCCTTGGGGGTCGGCAGGTCAGGGTTTCCCATGCCGAGATCGATGATATCGGCTCCGCCCGCTCGCGCGCTTGCTTTCAAACGGTTGACCTGTTCGAAAACATAAGGCGGCAAACGCCGGACTTTGTGAAACTCTTCCATCTCTTTCCCCACGGAAACGCGGCCACCATGACCGCAAATCGAAGTTCGTCCTAACTTCCGGCTGCTTGCGACACGAACTTCAGAATCGCGAGGGCCGTATTCATCAGACGTCCAGCGCACGGCGATTCTTTGACGGACCGCCTCGGGGCTGACGCTTTATCAGGAAAATTTCATCTTCCGCACCTGACGGAAGGCTTTGCTTGCAAACGCCAGAGAAGGCAAGGCCTTATTTGGTGATTTCGGACAGCGTTTCCGGGCCGTGGTCTTCGGCGAGCTTGCGGTATTCCGCAACGCGGCGCTGGTATTCGGCTTCCGAGATGGTGCCCGCCTTGCGCCGGTTGCTCAGCGCTGTCAGCTTCTGCTGCAGGCCGGAGGCTTCCTCGTCGTTCATCTGAACGTTGGCGGCGGTCAGCGGCGCGCCGAAGCCCGGATAGCCATCGCGATAGTGCGACAGACCGCTTTCGGTCGGCGCCTCGCCCTTGGTGGCGTTCATGACCACGGCCGTCGGGGCCGCTCGCCTGGCGGCGATCTCGGCCTTTTCCTCGGGCGTTCGCATGCATCCGGCAAGCGCCATGGCCGCGGCGGCGCCGATGAGGGCGATGCGGGTGACGTTTGCGATGGTACGAATGCCTGTGTTGGTCATGCCAGAGGTTCCAAATCCTTAAGCTGCTTCGACTTGTTAAATTCGCAGCCTGCACAAAGCAATAGCATGAAGGCATGTCTGCGGAACTTGTTTTCTTGATCCGAGCGGATACAACTTGATTTGGATAGAGATGCTGCCGCCGGAGGAACCGCGTGACCGACAGCAACCAGGACAAGAGCGAGAAGGGCCAAGGCCCGGGCTTCGAGGCAAAGGATTTCGATCCTTACATGCTGAAGGACCCGGAAACGATGGCGCTGAACTTCGCCCGCGCCCTGGAAAACCTGGGCAAAGCGGCATCCGCCTGGCTCGGCCCGCGCGAAAGCGGCGAGATCCGCGAAAACACCGCCGACCCCGTCACCGACATGGTCAAGACGCTCTCCAAGGTCAGCGAATACTGGATATCAGACCCGCGCCGCGCCTTCGACGCGCAGACCAAGCTGATGACCAGCTTTTTCGGCGTGTGGATGCGGTCGATGCAGCGCATGCAGGGCGAATCGCTCGAGCCGGAGCCCGATCGCAACGACAAGCGCTTCGCCGATCAGGACTGGGAGAAGAACCCGTTCTTCGAATTCCTGAAGCAGGCCTATTTCATCACCGCGGACTGGGCCGAAAAGCTGGTCACCGAGACCGAGGGGCTGGACGAGCACACGCGGCAGAAGGCCAATTTCTACGTCAGGCAGATCACGGCGGCGATCTCGCCGACCAATTTCGTCGCCACCAATCCGCAGCTCTATCGCGAGACGATCGCGAGCAGCGGTGAAAATCTGGTGCGGGGCATGAAGATGCTGGCCGAGGACATCGTGGCCGGCCATGGCGACCTGAAGCTTCGACAGACCGACATGACCAAGTTCGCCGTCGGCCGCGACATGGCGCTGACGCCGGGCAAGGTGATCGCCCAGAACGAGATCTGCCAGATCATCCAGTACGAGCCGACGACCGAGACGGTGCTGAAGCGCCCTCTCCTCATCTGCCCGCCCTGGATCAACAAGTTCTACATCCTCGATCTCAATCCGCAGAAAAGCTTCATCAAGTGGTGCGTCGACCAGGGGCAGACGGTGTTCGTCATCTCCTGGGTCAATCCGGATGCGCGCCATGCGGCCAAGGACTGGGCGGCCTATGCGCGCGAAGGGATCGATTTCGCGCTTGAGACCATCGAAAAGGCGACGGGCGAGAAGGACGTCAATGCCATCGGTTATTGCGTCGGCGGCACGCTGCTGGCCGCGACGCTGGCGCTCCACGCCAAGGAGAAGAACAAGCGCATCCGCTCCGCGACGCTGTTCACAACCCAGGTCGATTTCACCCATGCCGGCGACCTCAAGGTGTTCGTTGACGAGGAACAGCTGACGCGGCTTGAGAACTACATGAACGTGACCGGCTATCTCGATGGCTCGAAGATGGCGACCGCTTTCAACATGCTGCGCGCCTCAGAGCTCATCTGGCCCTACTTCGTCAACAATTACCTCAAGGGCCAGGAGCCGATGCCCTTCGACCTCCTGTTCTGGAACGCCGATTCGACGCGAATGGCGGCGGCCAACCACGCCTTCTATCTGCGCAACTGCTATCTGAAGAACGCGCTGACCAAGGGCGAGATGGTGCTCGACGGCCAGGCCGTGTCGCTGAAGAGCGTCAAGATCCCGATCTACAACCTCGCCACCCGCGAGGACCATATCGCGCCGGCGAAATCGGTCTTCCTCGGCAGCCAGTTCTTCGGCGGCAAAGTCGATTTCGTGCTCGCCGGCTCCGGCCACATCGCCGGCGTGGTCAACCCGCCGGACAAGAAGAAATACCAGTATTGGACCGGCGGTCCGGCCAAGGGCGAATACGAGGACTGGCTCGTCGGCGCCGAGGAAGCGGCCGGCTCCTGGTGGCCGCACTGGCAGGCCTGGATCGAGGCCAAGGACGGCAAGCGGGTAGCGGCACGCAAGCCAGGCGGCGACGCGCTGAACGCACTTGAGGAAGCGCCGGGCAGTTATGTGCTGGAGAAGGCGTAGTCTATAGTCAACGCATTGTGTGTGCTTGCACGACTTCCATTATGGCGGGCACGATGCCCGGCGCCAGCGGCAGAGTCGGATCCTGGTAGGTGGCAAAGGGCGCGTCCGGCACGTCCGCTTTCAGCATGTGCGTGACACCTGGCAATTGCACCACCCGCGCATGCGGCATCGATCGCGCCAGCAAGCCGGCGTCCTCGACTGCCACCTGGACATCCCGATCGCCCTGGACGATGAGCACGGGCAGGCTCAGTCCCTTGGCCAGCGCCACGGGATCGTAGCTGAAAAGATCGACCATGTATCGCTGCAAACCTTGCCGAAACAGGGGCTGCAGCACGGCACTCATGGTCCCGACATCCGTTCTCTCCCCCTGCTCCAGCCCGGAGATGATACGGTCGATCTCCGCAAGGTAAGGCGCATTGGCCGGGTTGTTGCGGAACTGCTCGCGCATCAGCGTGCTCACGCGTCGGCCCGGCGCGGCCAGCAGGATTAGTCCGCAGGGCGTCGCGCCCTTTGCGGCGGCGGCCAGTGCCACGAGGCCACCCTCGCTGTGACCGGCAATCCACACGCAATTCGTGCCGATCCGCTCGGCGAAAGCGCGCTGCCAGAGATCGAGATCGGCGGCATAGTTGGCAATCGTCACATCCTCGGGATCGACAATCGCATCCTTGCTGCCGAAGAAGCCGCGCTTGTCGATCCTGAGTGTGCTCAGGCCGGCTGATGCCAGCGCCTCGGCAAGCAATCGATAGCTGTCGCTGCGCAGCCCCATCGGGCTGTTGCCATCCCGGTCGATCGGACCGGAACCCGGCACGATGACGACCCCGGCGCTGGCGCCAGGCACGATGATCGCCTCGCCCTCGAGCTGTCCCTGCGGTCCGGGAACAGTCATCACCTCGGCGCTTGCGGTCACGCCGGAGGCAAGGACCAACGCGGAAATGGCGGATGAAAGAAAAAGCCGACGCATTGATAAACCCGGTCATCGCTCCCGGTCACGATCGCGACCGTGAAGCTGTTCAATAAAGTTTGCCGCAATGAATTTCTGGCAATGACGTTCGAAATTTCAACTCGCAGACTATTCCGCTATTACAGATCAGCGCAAGCCGCCCGGACAGCCGACATCACCATCAGGGGACGTTCTCTGAATTCACTCAAACACAATCACGCTTGCCGGCGATGGCGGCAGCGGACTGATCGCGATGTCGCGGAAGCCCGCCATCGAGGCCATCTCGCGCAGGTCGGACGCCGTATAGGCGTCGCCGCGTGGTGTCGTCGCCAGCATTTCGAAAGCGAAAGCGGCGGGGAAGTCGGGGGAGACGCGGTCCTCGTTGGGGACGAACTCGACGGCGATCAGCTTGCCCTTGGCGCTGAGGCTTGGGCGTGCCTTCTTCAGCAGTTCCGCGCAGCCGGCGATATCGAAGTGATGCAGGAAGTTCGGCAGCATGATGAGATCGTAGTCGCTGCCCCAGTCGACATCGAAGGCGCTGCCGGCGATGAAGCTGAAACGATCGGCCACACCGGCCGCCGTCGCATTCTCCCGCGTCAGTTCCAGCACCGGCTTCCAGTCAAGCGCGACGATCCGCGCCTGCGGAATGGCCCTGGCGATCTCGATACCGAAATAGCCGGGGCCAGCGGCGATATCGAGCACCTTTGACGGCGGTGACGGCCATGCCGCGACATCGGCAGCAAGCGTCCTGCCCGCCCCGCCTGTAAAGGCACCCATGGCGCGGGCAAAGCGCACCCAGACGGGATTGTCAGGCGAGAGGTTCGCCAACCCTTCGGCACCGCCATTGCGCACGCAGGCGGCGGGGTCGGTCAGAAAGAGGGAGAGCATCTGCGGTGCCGCGATGAAATCGATCGCCGAGCCCATATAGGCGGGCGAATGGCGATCGAGGAACACGGCGCTCGATGGTGTCAGCGCGTAGACATCGCCGCTCTTGGCGAGGAAGCCGGCGACGACGAGATAGTCGCAGAGAATGCGGACGCCGCGCTCGGCACATCGCATCTCGGATGCCGCCGCCTTGGCCGTCTGGCCTGTGCCTATCACGGTGAAGAGGTCGAGCTCTATCGCCGCCTTGATGGCGGCCGTCTTGCGGACGGCGAACATCGCATCGACAAGCAAGGCCGGCGAAATCTCGTTAATAGAAGCGGTTTGTGCCGAAGACATTGGCGTTTCCCCTCGGAAGCCTTCGATGCCATTTCATAGCACATCCGCAATATGTTTTCCCGCTAATATTTATGTCAAAACGGCGACATAGATCGCGCCATCAGGCGGGCACTGAGGAACATTAGAAAAAATCGAACAAGATCAATATGGTTAGCGGATAAGGTGACGAATTTCGAAACAGGCAACGCCGCCGTAAAGGGTTTGGTTACCATAATTCGGCATCATCTGAGCCAACCGGAAATCACGCACAGGCCGCATTTTGGCCCTGTTGCTCCATTACCGGCCCCGGCGAAGAAGTATCCATCTATCTGTACCGCCGGCCTTAGTAACGAGTTGTGAAAGACGAGTGTTATGGCGTTTGCGGTCGATGTGTTTGCCAATACCAGGCCAGTAGGTACGTCCATTTCTCGTTTCAGTCGCTCATTCCGCCTTATGTCAGGGGCGGGTCTCATCGGTGCTAGTTTTGCTGCCTCGGCATGGGTCGTGACGTCGATCGCGACGATGCACGCCGTCGCTCCCGCACCCTACAAGAACGCTATCGGCGATATCGCGCTCGTGCAGCACACCGCCGCGGCCGCTCCCAAAGAGCGCAATATTCACGTGAGCAAATTCTCGCGCCTGCAGCCGCTGACGGCGGAAAACCGGTCGTCGAAGCGCGATCGGCTGCTGACGCCTGACGTTCTGCGCGCCGCTTTCGTCGGCACATCCGGCCCTGTCATCGCCGACGCCCTGCCCGCACGCACCGTCGTTGCCGCCGCGCAGCCGTCGAAGGTCAAGGACGACGCCGTTGCCGCGGCAACTCAGGTCGCCAGCGCCAGCTCGTCCGATCGCATCGTCATTCCATCCAAGGCTGAGATCGCCGCACTCGAAGGCCCTGCCCTTCTCGCGCTTGCCGCCATGCCGAAGGCCGCTTCGGATGAACAGCAGGCCCGCGTTGCCGTCAACGCGCCCGCTTCCATTCCCGCGAAGCCCGCCCCTGTCGAAGTGGCGAGCGTCGATGTCGAAAGCGACGCCAGCAAGGGCGACGACGCCGGCAATGCCTTCGGCCTCGTTCTCAACGACAACAATTCCGTACCGCTGCCGATGGCCCGTCCCGACGGCATGACCAAGCGCGCGCCGGCAAACGACCGCGCCAGCCGCCCGGCCGAACCGGTGCTCGCCTATGCACGGCCTGATATCGGTGATGACGAAGGCGAAATCCCTGTTGTGCCGAAGCGCCAGGCAAGCCCTGTCGCCCGCGCCGGCGTTGCCGTCTATGACATCTCCGCCAGCATGGTCTACCTGCCGAACGGCGAACGTCTCGAAGCCCATTCCGGCCTCGGCAAGATGCGCGACAATCCGAAATACGTTCGCGAGAAGATGCGTGGCCCGACCCCGCCGCACACCTACCAGCTGACCATGCGCGAAAGCCTGTTCCACGGCGTCGAGGCGATCCGCCTCAACCCGGTCGGCGGCGCCGGCAACATCTTCAACCGTGTCGGCCTGCTCGCCCACACCTACATGCTCGGCGCGCGCGGCGACTCCAACGGCTGCGTCTCCTTCAAGGACTACAAGCGCTTCCTCGCCGCCTTCAAGCGCGGCGACATCCGCCAGCTGGTGGTCGTCGAAAGCATGCCCGACAAGCCGCGCTCCACCTTCGCCTCGCTGTTCTCGTCGCGGTCCTAAGACCGCGACGCCTGCTCTCACAACATAACTCAGCGGCCGCCGGCAGCCTCGATGATCATCTGCGTGATCTCGTCGGGGTGCGAGATCAGCGACAGGTGGCTGGATTTGAGCTCGATGGTCTTGGCGCCCATGCGCTTGGCCATGAAGCGCTCCAGATCCGGGTTGATCGTCCGATCCTCCGTCGACACCGCGTACCAGCTCGGTTTCGAGCGCCACGCCGCCTGCGTGGTCTTGCCGGTCAGCAACGCCTTGTGGAACGGCTCCTGCACGGCATAGAGCACCTTGGCTTTCGCCTCCGGCAGATCGCCGGCGAAATCGCGCAGGAATGCTTCCTCGCTCAACCGTCCTTCATCGCCATCAAACACGATCCCGGCCGAGGCCGGCGGGGTCGGATAGGTCTTTGCCAGCGCCGTATAGTCCTCGCCGGCATCGGGCGCGCGGGCGGCGACATAGACGAGCGCCGACACCTTCGGATGCACGCCGGCCTCGGTGACCAGCATGCCGGAGAAGGAGTGGCCGACGAGAACGGTCGGGCCATCCTGGCGATCGAGCACCTTCTCAACCGAGGCAACGGCTTCAGGCAATGTGGTCAGCGGGTTCTGCACGGCGGTGGCGTTGAAACCGGCGGCCTGCAGGCGCGCGATCACCTCCGTCCAGCAGGAACCGTCGGCGAATAGTCCGTGGGCCAGAACGATGTTGCGCGCCTTGGCGGGCTGCGCCATCGCGGCCATGCCGCGCGTGGAAATGAGGGAAGCGGCAGCGCCGGCGAGAAGCGCTGTCGAGAAAGTCCGTCTGTTGATCATCATGGTCTTTACCTTCGGCTTTGATCCATCCGACCCGGCGACAGGCTGCGAACCCGCGCATGATCGGCACCGGTCGAACTGGGATCTGCCTGCCGGTTCTCTTCCGGGCACCGTCGCGACACCACTGATGGTGTCGCCGTACCTTGGCCAAGACCTGCAGCCAAGACACGATCGCCGGCTGGCGCAGGTGAGGATGGCCCTCGTTCAGGCATGCCGTTTATGCCTGATTGTCCTGACGCGACCCGTATACGCCGGCACCGGCGGGTTTGTTACAGGTCGGGTGCGCGGCAGGACGACTTTAAGCGCTCAGATTTCCTTGAGGCTCGGCGCATTGTCCAGCCGGCCGATCAGCGTGGCGCTCGCCTCGTTGAGACCGATGATCTCGACGGAAACGTCATGCGCCTTGAAGCGCTGCACCACGCGGTCCAGCGCCGCCACGGCGGTGATGTCCCAGAAATGCGCGTGCGTCAGGTCGATCGTCACCGCCATGCCCTCGGCATCGGCGATATCGAAGGCGTCGATGAAGACGTCAGCGGAGGCGAAGAAGACCTGGCCGGTGACGTGATAAGCGATGCGCTCGCCGGCCTCGTCCGTGTCCTTGCGGACCGACAGCAGCTTGGCGACCTTGAAGGTGAAGAAGACGCCGCTCAGGAGCACACCGACGGTGACGCCGAGCGCCAGGTTGGCGGTGAAGACGGTGACGATAACGGTCGCCAGCATGACGATGCTCGAGGTCTTCGGATGCACCACCATGGTCTTGACCGACGACCAGTCGAACGTGTCGATCGATACCATGACCATGATCGCGACCAAGGCCGCGACCGGCACCTGCGAGACCCATGGCTTCAGCAGAACCATGAGGATCAACAGCAGCGCACCGGCGAACAGCGTCGAGAGACGGCCGCGGCCGCCGTACTTCACGTTGCTCACCGTCTGGCCGATCATGCCGCAGCCGGCGATGCCGCCGAACAGGCTGGCGGCGGCGTTGGCGATGCCGAGGCCGGCGCATTCGCGGTTCTTGTCGCTCGTGGTGTCGGTGAGATCGTCGACGACGCTCGCCGTCATCATCGATTCCAGCAGGCCGACCATGGCAATGGCCAGTGCCGGGCCGGCGATGATCTTGAGCGTCTCCAGGTTCAGCGGCACCTGCGGCCAGGCGAAGATCGGCAGCGAATCCGGCAGCTTGCCGAGATCGGCGACGGTCAATACCGGCAGATGCAGGCCGACGGAGGCAAGGGTGAGCAGCAGGATGCAGATCAGCGGCGACGGGATGGCGGTGGTGATGCGCGGCGCGATGTAGATCACCGCGAGGCCGGCGGCCAGCATGGCATAGGCGATCCAGTCACCGCCGATGATATGCGGCAGCTGGGCGCCGAAGATCAGGATCGCCAGCGCGTTGACGAAGCCGGTGCGGACCGATTTCGACACGAAACGCATCAGCACGCCGAGGCGCAGCAGGCCGAACACCACCTGGATGACACCGGCAAGCAGGCCGGCGGCGAAGAGATAAGGCAGCCCGTGCGCGTGCACCAGCGGTGCCGCGACCAGCGCCACGGAGCCGGCCGCGGCCGAGATCATCGCCGGGCGGCCGCCGGTGAAGGCGATGACGATGCCGATGACGAAGGAGGCGAAGAGGCCGACCTGCGGATCGACGCCGGCGACGAAGGAGAAGGCGATGACCTCGGGGATCAGCGCGAAGGTGGCGACGGCGCCGGCAAGCATTTCGCGGGTCGGATTGGAAAACCAATCCCGGCGGAAGGAGGATACGTGCATGTTGGTGATATCTCGCAAAGCGTGGCCCAACGCGCCCGGGCGGGCGGTCGAAATATGGCGTGCAGGTTTTGCGTTGTCTGGCGGATCGGCGGCCAGAAGAGCCACCCGGAGTTTCACCGGGTCCGTGGTGAGTGTCTCCGTTATAGCCCGCCTTTTTGCCGCGATGCAATATCGCCGCGCCATTTGGTGGTCGCAGACATCCAGCGTCGAACGCCGCAAAATCCGTTTCCCTTTTGTACTCTTTGCCTCTTCCATTTCGCGCTGACTCTCTCCATATTCCGGCCATGGCCAAATCTCCGAAAAAGTCCCCCGCCCCCGATGGTTTCGAGGAAGCTCCCCAATCGTCCTTTGAAGGCGCCCCGCTCGAGGGCTCCGTCGCCGATTGGGTGAAGCAGCTGGAGGCCGATGCCGAGGCATCCGGTGTCGAGACGCAGCGGCAGATCGCCTCCAAGGCCGGCAAGCACCGCAAGAAGGTGGAGATCGCGGCGTCCAAATCCGCGAGGGGAACCTCGATGGGCGGCTCGACCGACCCGAAGACGCGCGCCGCCGCCGGCCTCAACCCGGTCTCAGGCCTCGACGTATCCCTAGAAGACGCCGCCGCGCTGAAGGCCGGCACGGCCGTGACCGCCACGGTGGAGGCGCTTTCGGCGCTGATCGAGAGCGGCAACCCGCTGTTCAAGGACGGCAAGATGTGGACGCCGCATCGCCCGGCCCGGCCGCCGAAATCCGAAGGCGGCATCGAGATCCGCATGAACTCCGAATACTCACCTGCCGGTGACCAGCCGACGGCGATCAAGGATCTCGTCGAGGGCCTCGACAATGGCGACCGCAGCCAGGTGCTGCTCGGCGTCACCGGCTCCGGCAAGACCTTCACCATGGCCAAGGTGATCGAGGCCACGCAGCGCCCGGCCGTCATCCTGGCGCCGAACAAGACGCTGGCGGCCCAGCTCTACAGCGAATTCAAGAACTTCTTCCCCGACAACGCGGTGGAATATTTCGTCTCCTACTACGACTACTACCAGCCGGAAGCCTATGTGCCGCGCTCCGATACCTTCATCGAGAAGGAATCGTCGATCAACGAACAGATCGACCGCATGCGCCACTCCGCGACCCGCTCGCTGCTCGAGCGCGACGACTGTATCATCGTCGCCTCCGTCTCCTGCATCTACGGTATCGGCTCGGTCGAGACCTACACCGCCATGACCTTCCAGATGGAAGTCGGTGACCGCCTCGACCAACGCCAGCTGCTGGCCGACCTCGTGGCGCAGCAATACAAGCGCCAGGACATCAACTTCGTGCGCGGCTCCTTCCGTGTTCGCGGCGACACGATCGAAATCTTCCCGGCCCACTTGGAAGACGCGGCCTGGCGCATCTCCATGTTCGGCGACGAGATCGACGCCATCACCGAATTCGACCCGCTCACCGGCCAGAAGACCGGCGACCTGAAGAGCGTGAAGATCTACGCCAACAGCCACTATGTCACCCCGCGCCCGACGCTGAACGGCGCCATCAAGGCGATCAAGGAAGAGCTGCGCCTGCGCCTCGCCGAGCTCGAAAAGGCCGGCCGCCTGCTGGAAGCCCAGCGCCTGGAACAGCGCACCCGCTACGATGTCGAGATGCTGGAGGCTACGGGCTCCTGCGCCGGCATCGAGAACTATTCGCGCTACCTCACCGGCCGCAGCCCCGGCGAGCCGCCGCCGACCCTGTTCGAATATATCCCCGACAACGCCCTGCTCTTCATCGACGAAAGCCACGTCACCATTCCGCAAATCGGCGGCATGTACCGGGGCGACTTCCGCCGAAAGGCGACGCTTGCCGAATACGGCTTCCGCCTGCCGTCCTGCATGGACAACCGGCCGCTGCGTTTCGAGGAATGGGACGCGATGCGCCCCGACACCGTCGCCGTCTCGGCCACCCCCGGCGGCTGGGAACTCGACCAGTCCGGCGGCGTCTTCGCCGAACAGGTGATCCGCCCCACCGGCCTGATCGACCCGCCGGTCGAAGTCCGCTCCGCCCGCAGCCAGGTCGACGACGTGCTCGGCGAGATCCGCGAGACCGCCGCCAAGGGTTACCGCACGCTCTGCACCGTGCTCACCAAGCGCATGGCCGAGGACCTCACCGAATATCTGCATGAACAGGGCGTGCGCGTCCGCTACATGCACTCGGACATCGACACGCTGGAGCGCATCGAGATCATCCGCGATCTTCGTCTGGGTGCTTTCGACGTGCTCGTCGGCATCAACCTTCTGCGCGAAGGTCTCGACATTCCCGAATGCGGCTTCGTCGCCATTCTCGACGCCGACAAGGAAGGTTTTCTGCGCTCCGAGACCTCGCTGGTCCAGACGATCGGCCGCGCGGCGCGTAACGTCGACGGCAAGGTCATCCTCTATGCCGACAACATCACCGGCTCGATGCAGCGCGCCATGGACGAGACCGCCCGCCGCCGCGAAAAGCAGGTGGCTTACAACACCGAACACGGCATCACCCCGGAATCGGTGAAGGCGAAGATCTCCGACATCCTCGACAGCGTCTACGAACGCGACCACGTCCGCGCCGACATCTCGGGTGTGTCAGGCAAGGGCTTTGCAGACGGCGGCAACCTCGTGGGCGGCAACCTGCAGACCCACCTCAACGCGCTGGAAAAACAGATGCGCGACGCCGCCGCCGACCTCGACTTCGAAAAAGCCGCGCGCCTGCGCGACGAAATCAAACGCCTCAAGGCCGCCGAACTCGCCGTCATGGACGACCCGATGGCGCGCGAGGAAGCTCGCTCGCAGGAAGGCAGCAAGAAGACCGGCAAGGCGAGGACGAGCGGCAACAACGAGTCGATCTCCCCACCTGTGGGGGAGATGGCCGGCAGGCCAGAGGGGGGCGATCTTGCTCCACCCTCCCTCTTCCAGAAACCCACCCTCGACGACATGGGCCCAGGCACCGACACCGCCATCCCGTCCCGCACGTTCCGCCGCAACGACCTCGACGAAATGACCGTCGGCCGCACCGAGAAGCCCGTGTCAGGCAAGCTCCCGGAAAAGCCGGACGCCGCCAAGAGCACCAAGCGCTTCTCCCCCCTCCTCGAAGGCCAACCCGACCGCGACGACCCACGCCCCTTGGTGCGCGGCAAGACGGGCGTCGGCAGCTATGAGGATGCGGGCGATGTGAAGAGGCAGAAGCGGACGAAGGGCAAGACCGGGCGGCCGGGGCGGTAAATAATCGTCAATCGAATAACGCTACCCTGCAGGCCAAATAACTAGGTTCATCCATATGAACATCCATAAAAATATCCACGAGATGAGAATTAAGGTGCGATGTGCCCAGTGGCTAACTTCATTGCACGGCGATTTTAGCCGTGGAGTGCTTATAAATGAATTTAGCGCCAATAAGTCTAGAGTGCGGGCGGATCTTGTTTACGTATCCGACAGAGAGATAATTGCTGTAGAAATAAAAAGCAGACAAGACAATATTGGACGCCTCGACATACAAATTCCGCAACTCAGAAAACTATACAACAGAGTCGAGGTGGTAACGACGCGAAATCACCTTGAAAGAGCGTATTCAATATGCAAAAATACGCATATCGGCCTTCACATTATTGAAGAAGACGGAATTGAAACTATACTAAGAGGCAGAAAGCGGAACATAGATCCTTCCGCATTAAGAAAGAGAGTTTTTCCTCGCCATGTGAGAGACAGAAAAGACTTCACTCCAACAGAGTCTTTCTATCGCGATTTCCTGACACAAAAATATGGTGCGACTGAGCGAACGCCCCTCCCCGAAACAAGCACGTTTGAAGGCGAAAGCCATTTCATACGGAGCTTGAATCCTCACCATAGTCGGAGACTCGAGATACAGCAGCGAAAGAATGCATATTATAGAGATTTAGAAGCCTTATCTCTAAGCCTTCAATCAACCCACTCTTCTTCCAATTCTTCTGACGATACATCAAGACCATAGAGGGATTGCTTTGTTAGATGTATGTTAATACGGCACGCTGTTGCTTTAGCCGGAGACGTTATTCCAAATGGGCTTCGTAACTGTGTTATTTTTATCAGTTGCGTTCCCCACACGTTAAGACGATCATCCCAATCGACGCTACCTACAGCTGAATCGGCCATCTGACCGTAAGCTTCAACACGACGTTCGCGGAACTCCTCATCGTCTTCATCTTCCTCCCTCACGCAATCGCTCCTAAAAAAATGCCAGCGTGTGTCCGTAGGCAAATCGATCCGTGGCCTCGGAACGCCGCCACCCGACTGCTCCGTTGCACGCGCACTGCCGCGATCGCTATAAATCAGACCTCCGGCCTGAGCGTTCACTGCATCGAAAAAGCTCCGCTCATAGATTTCTTGAGACGTATTGCTTCCAAACTCGGAAGGAAACGTCGTGGACGATATTGCTATCCTTGAATTAGGAAGTCGCTGTCTAATGTAGGAAATCTCATTGATTGCAGCCATTACATTGACCAGTAATCGCGCATCCTGCTGACCGTAATCGAGCATGATCGTAGAGAACACATCCGGTCTCTGCGCAAGAGCGTCGATAACTGGCGTTACCGCAAGAGCTGGTCGCACGATGCGCACACCAACACCGCGCCCCAAAGCAGCCGCAGAATCCAGTTGCAAGACCAGATTGTCCGCAGAGAGGTCTGATCGAAGTTGCAAGACTGGTATAGCGTTAGGAAGCCCGCGCACAAACGCAATCCAGTTTTCGAAGCCGTTGGCAGGGCTACGCAGTGCTTGTATCTCTACGCCTAACTGACTGTCTATGGCTGGAAGATACTCTGGATCTAGCTCCGACAACCAGGCACGCCTAGGGAACCCATGTAATATTTTGTCTACCCCTCGCGAAAGCGCGCCGGATCCCAGCCATGGCTTAATTAGAATATGAGGCTGCATTCGATCTTTGGAGAGATCCGGTAACTCTGACAGAGCCACCACTTCCGCCGGTCTGATTGACAAGATTGGCATGTAACTGGTCATTACTTCATTCCCAGTCGAATTCGCATGGCTTCCTCGGACACCTTGAACAACTGCGCCAGCGGCGACACTGCATCTGCAAGCTTAGGCATCATTAAATCAGCTTGAGCTTCCTTCAGCTTCTCCGGCGGCATCAATATATCTGACGCAAGCCTGTTTGCTTCCGCTTCGCGAGTGTCGCTCAATTGAGAACGGTAGAGCACGTTGTCACTTATTCCTGAACCGATAAGATCTCTATGTAGAAGAAAGTGCGCTAGCTCATGAGCAAGGGTAAACCGGCGCCTATATTCTGGCTCGTGTTTGTTGATAACGATCTTATAGCCGTTTTGAGTAGGGTGTATCATTCCGGAGATGCCGACATCCAGCGTCGAAATTTTAACTTCAACCCCGAAGTCCTTGACTAATTCACCTATTTTGATCGGGACGTCATTTTGATGTTTCTTGATCACATCTTTAAGGTCTTGAGAAAGACCTATCCATTCCGGTGAATATTTCCTCATTCGCCATACTCCGACTCCGGATTTGGGAAGTCGTCGCGCGACGTCCTACCGGCTTGCGAGCGCGCGACAATGGCATCGACTCGGGCTTCTATAACTTTTCGGAGTTCACCCTCTTCATCAAGCTGCTCCTTCACACGCTCGGATGCAGCATTCGAGGCCTCGACCTTAAGCAGGCTAAAACCGAACACGCCAACAACGGCAATAATTATACCTAACGCAGTCAGCATAATTGACAGCGCAGTTAGAACGATCGTGATTGTGGTTGCCGAGTCAAATTTGAAATTCAACGAAGGAGGTTCTTGCCAATATACAAATCCTGACAACACCACTGCACTGAAAATAAAGCCACCCCAAAACCCTGCTAGCGCGACACCCATAGCGAGGGAAGATTTTCGCATTCTAATGGACATTGGTTGATTCTTCTAAGTTGCACAACTTATAATAATAAACTTATAGTCTTCTGCAATAGGGCATTATTTGGCTAAGCTGTAGATATTTTTCTATAAAGCGAGCACCCATGCAATGACCGCCTCAGTTCTGCGATGGTTACACCGAATAATTCACTTAGCCGAGGACAAAACCATACCCCTCTCTAACACAATCAACATCTTATTCGTTTCCGCATCCCCCACCCTCCCCACCCACGCCATCATCAC
>NZ_JAGHMH010000031.1 GCF_017741935.1 Rhizobium sp. 16-449-1b
GGCGCCTTTGGCTTTCGCACGTTTCAGCAATTGCCTGTTTTGAGCGGGATAAAAGAAGGAGATCAGCGTCTGGCCGGACTTCAGCCTATCGATCTCGCCCAGTTCCGGTGGCCTCACCTTGGCGACGACATCCGCTTCGGCAAACAGTGCGTCCGAGCCTTCGATCACCGTCACGCCAGCCGCCCTGTACGCATCGTCCGAGAACCCGGCGGCTTTACCGGCGCCACTCTCCACCAGACAATGATAGCCAAGCTTCTGTAACTGCAACGCACTATCCGGAGTGAGCGCCACACGCGCTTCTCCGGAAAACACCTCTAGGGGTGCTCCAATTTTCATGATGTCCATCCTGTGAAAGAGTCAGTCAGCAGTCCATCCGCCGTCGACCATCAAGGCCGTCCCCGTAATCATCGCGGAGGCATTGGATGCTAAGAATGTCACCGGCCCCATAATGTCCTCGAGCTCGCCTATCCGACCGAGCTTAATCTTTTCCTCGATCCACCTGACCCGGTCAGGATTGCTGAAAGTCTGTTCCGCGAGCGGCGTCCTGATGAAAGTTGGGCAGATTGTGTTTACCCGGATTCGATGTGTGCCCCACTCGATTGCCATCGACTTGGTAAATCCTTCGACAGCATGCTTTGTCGCGCTGTAGACGGCGCGGTCGATGCCACCCACATGGGCCATCTGAGAGGAAATGTTGATGAGCGATCCCTCGCGACCAGCGGCGATGAGCCGTTTGGCAACAGCACGTGTCAGGAAATAGGCACCACGCAGGTTGATCCCGACCACTGCATCGAAGTCGGCCGCGGTCGTTTCCAGGGCGGGGCCATGGCGGGCGGTTCCGGCGCTGTTGACGAGGATGTCGAAGACGGTATGAGCGGCAATAACCCTTTCCGTTGCTTCCGCATCCTCGACGTCAAGAACGAGAGCTTCTGCCGCAAAGCCCAATTCCGACAATGCGCTAACTGTGAGATCGAGTTTTTCGGCAGAGCGGGCGGCGAGCACCACCCGCGCGCCGGCCTCGGCAAGAGCCACGGCCGCCGCTTGACCTATCCCGGACGATGCCCCAGCAACGAGGGCTGTTTTTCCGTCGAGGCGAAATGAGGGTGTACGAGGCAAAGTAAGAGACATGGCGTCACCGAGAACTAAAGGCTGGAATACTATTCGGCGGCGGCGCCATAGGCGATGTTCTTGCCGCCATAGCGTCTGACGCGCACATTTGCTTGCTCCGCGTGACCGACAAAGCCCTCCAGAATGCAAAGTCGTGAGCAGTATTCACCGACCATGGTTGCCGCCTCGTCCGTCAGAACTTTCTGATAGGAATGGGTCTTGAGGTATTTGCCAACCCAAAGACCGCCGGTGTATCGGCCTGCCTTCTTGGTTGGTAGCGTATGGTTGGTGCCGATCACCTTGTCTCCATTGGCGACGTTGGTTCTGGGCCCGAGGAACAATGCGCCGTAGGAATGCATGTTCGCAAGGAACCAATCGTCGCGATCGGTCATGACCTGCACATGCTCGGACGCGATCTCGTTGGCGACATTGAGCATTTCCTCATAGGTGTCGCAGAGAATGACTTCGCCATAGTCCGCCCAGCTTTTCGATGCGGTATCAGCCGTCGGCAAGATCGTCAGGATGCGATCGATTTCCGCCAGAGTGCCTTCCGCCAGCTTGCGGGAATTCGTCACCAAAACAGCGGGAGAATTATAGCCGTGCTCGGCTTGGCCGAGCAGGTCGGTCGCGCAGATTTCGGCGTCCACTGTTTCATCGGCGATCACCATGGTCTCCGTCGGGCCGGCGAAGAGATCGATGCCGACGCGGCCGTAGAGCTGGCGCTTAGCTTCGGCGACGAAGGCGTTGCCTGGGCCGACGAGCATGTGGACAGGCTTGATCGACTCCGTGCCGATCGCCATCGCGCCGATCGCCTGGATACCGCCGAGGATATAGATCTCATGGGCGCCGCCAAGATGCATTGCGGCAATCACAGCCGGGTTCGGTTCCCCCTTGAACGCCGGGGTGGCTGCGATTATACGCGGAACACCGGCGACCGATGCTGTGGCGACAGACATATGCGCAGAGGCAACCATCGGGAATTTGCCGCCGGGAATATAGCAGCCTACCGATTGAACGGGTATGTTCTTGTGGCCAAGAATGACACCCGGCAAGGTTTCGACCTCGATGTCCAACATGGAGTCGCGCTGTGCCTGCGCAAAATTGCGAACCTGCGCCTAGGCAAACTTGATGTCTTCCATGTCTCGGGGCGACACTTTACCCATCAGTGCCTCGATGTCGTCTGCAGACAGTTTGAACGACGGCGGGGAATATTTGTCGAATTTTTCCGCCAGTTCTCGAACGGCTGCATCGCCGCGCGTTTCAATGTCTTTCAAGATGCCTTCGACGGTTTGCCGCACTGCGGCATCGTCCGTGAACCGTTCGGCTTCGGACTTTCCACGTTTCAGATAAGTCACGCTCATGGATCATCTCCCTTTCGCTGGCGATGATACGGTGCTAGAAGAGTGATGCAAGTTTTCATATAGAGTGTGAAAAAATTTCATGGAACATAAGATATGAAGCCGACA
Source organism: Rhizobium sp. 16-449-1b (assembly GCF_017741935.1). Taxonomy (GTDB): domain Bacteria; phylum Pseudomonadota; class Alphaproteobacteria; order Rhizobiales; family Rhizobiaceae; genus Rhizobium. Next base: position 2,574 of record NZ_JAGHMH010000031.1, read on the forward strand.
GCCAAACAAGTCGCCCACGCTGCTGGCGTCTCGATTGCTGCGGTGTCCCGAGCGTTCACGCCCGGGGCACCGATCGATCCAGACAAGCGCCGCCGCATTCTCGGGATCGCAGAGGAGATCGGCTATATCAGCCCGGCCCGGCGCACGGCCAAAGTCATCGCGGCAGGAACGGTTACACTGGTTGCCGGCGATCTGCTGAACCCATTCTATCCAACGGTTCTTGATGCCCTTGCCAGAAACCTGCAGGATGGAGGCCGCCAATTGCTGGTTTATGCCCTCGCTGCAGCAACCAATGTCGATGCCGCAACTGATCAGATACTTGCAGCACGTCCCTCCGCAATCATAGTCACCTCGGCCAATCTGACATCCAAAATGGCGCAGGCTTGCCGACAGCACCAGATCAAGGTGGTGCTACTGAACCGGGTGCAGAGGGACATCCGCATCAATGCGGTCGCCTGCGACAACTATCAGGGAGGCCGTGATATCGGCCAGCTTCTTCTGCGACGGGACCGCCGGAAAATCGGCTTCCTCGGCGGCGTAGCAAACACGTCGACCCATATCGAACGTGCTCGAGGCTTTCGTGAAGTGCTGGCGGAAGCAGGCCGATCAATCCATGTCCAAGCCAATGGCAACTTCAACTACCAGAGCGCCTATGAGGCTGGACTGGAGCTGCTATCCTCCACAGAACCACCCGATGCCATATTCTGCTGCAACGACATCATGGCCCTTGCTGTCGTCGATGCGGCAAGGGAACGCGGCATTCGGATTCCCGACGAACTGGCTGTTGTAGGTTTTGACGATATACCAATGGCGAGCTGGAACTCCTATCGCCTAACGACGGTGCGTCAGCCAGTGGAGCACATGGTGCGAGAAGCGCTCAGACTCATCGACGACCCCGATATCAAGCCCTCTGACGACGGGATAACCCGCTTACAGGCCGGACAACTGGTTGTACGCGAAACGGCCTGAACCATTTCCGCTATCTGCTGTCTTCCAACATCATAGCTGCGCCTTTCGCCCCGATCATCGCCGTCGGCGTGTTAGTGTTTCCGGAGACGATTTGCGGCATCACTGATGCGTCAGCTATCCGCAGCGCGGATACGCCGATAACGCGCAGCCTCTCGTCCACTACGGCTAGAGGATCACTTTCTGAACCCATTTTTGCTGTCCCGACCGGATGGAAAATCGTTGTTCCGATATCACCGGCGGCTTTAGCAAGGTCGATGTCGTCGTCGGAAACCGTTGGCCCCGGCAGGTATTCAGTTGGACCGAAGGACTGAAGTGCCGCCTGCTTCATTAATCGGCGCGTAACGCGGATGGCGTCAGCCGCAACCGCTCTGTCCTCATCTGTCGAAAGATATCCAGGTGCGATAATAGGCTTTTCGTTTATATCGGTGCTGCGCAGGGTCACGTGCCCACGTGAGGTCGGACGCAGATTGCAGGCGCTCACCGTGATCGCAGGAAATTCATGGAGGGGATCCCCAAATTTATCCAGTGACAGTGGCTGGACATGGAACTGGATGTTCGGTCGCTCGATCCCAGCTCTCGAAGACGTGAATATGCCGAGCTGGGATGGAGCCATGGTTAGAGGCCCCGTCCGCTTCAACACATATTCAGCCCCCATCATACCCCGCCGCCAAAGGGAACGGTACATTTCGTTTAGTGTTGGCGTTCCGCTTACACGATAGATCGCACGCTGTTGCAAGTGATCCTGAAGATTGCGACCCACGCCGGGTCGATCTGCGACGACTTCGACCCCAAGGTCCCGCAACTGGGATGAGGGTCCAATTCCAGATCGTAGGAGGATTTGTACAGTCCCGATTGCGCCGGCACACATGATTATCTCACGCCGAGCCTTTACCTTGAACGTACTGCCTCCCTGGACGCAGTGAAGTGCCTCTGCTCGCTGACCATCGAATGCGATGCGATCTATCAAAACATCCGTCTCTAGGTGCAAATTAGGGCGCTTGAGACTCGGCTTTAGAAAGCCACGTGCCGCCGACCATCTGCGTCCGCGCTTCTGGTTGACATGGAAATACCCGGAGCCCTCGTTGCTGCCCGTGTTGAAATCCCCAACCTTTGGGATCCCCATCTGTTCTGCCGCATCGGCCACCGCCTGCAGTATCTTCCAGCTGACACGCGGTGGCTCCACCCGAAAACCTCCACCTGTGCCGTGGAATTCACCGGATCCCAAATAATGGTCTTCAATATCCCTGAAGATGGGCACAACATCCTGCCATCCCCAGCCTTTCAAGCCGAGATCTCGCCAGCTATCGTAATCTGCAGATTGGCCCCGCATGGCGATCATCGCGTTAATTGCGGAGCTTCCGCCGATAACTTTACCGCGGGGATATGCAAGTGAACGTCCGTTCAAGCCGGGTTCCGGCTCGGTACGAAATAGCCAGTCCGCCCTTGGATTGCCAATCGCAAAAAGGTAGCCAACCGGAATATGGAACCAGATCCAGTTGTCGAGGCCGCCGGCCTCAAGCACCAAGACGGAATTGCGGCCATCCCGTGAAAGCTTTTCCGCGGCTACGCAACCGGCCGTCCCAGCGCCCACAACAATGTAATCATATTCCTTACCGATGCGGTCTAACATCGAGGTCCTCGTCGATCGTTTTATCAATATTGTGGCGGCTTTGCCGGGCAATTGTCGAAGCTTACGCTTCCGAACTGCCGTGCTGCCGTGCTCTCGCTTGCGTGAGGAACGCCGCATTCAGTGCCATCAAGCGCTGGTCACGCCAGATGGAACGTTTGGCGAGATCCTCTTCAGCGAGGACAGAGCGCCGGTCCAATTCGGCGCGTTGGACAACGTCCGCAGGCCATTGTTTGGGTCGTCGTGACTCAGCGATGGAATGATAGAGCGGCGCTAGGCGCTGCGCATAGTCCGCTATCCCGCCGGGGGCGTTAAGATCAATCGTCTCGAAAGGCCCCATGAACGACCAGCGCCTTCCAAGACCGCGCGATACCGCAGTGTCAATATCTTCGAGGCTCGCTGTGCCTTCAGCGTATAGCGCCCAAGCTTCGTTCAAAAGAGCTCCCTGCAGACGATTGAGAACGAATCCTGGAATTTCGGAATTCACGGCAATCGGCGACTGCCCCATACGTTCCATTTCTTGTCGAACTAGCGGGACGATACTCGCATCCGTCCATGGTGCGGCAACGAGCTCGACGAGCGGAATCAGGTGTGGCGGGTTAACGGGATGCACCACCAGAAACCGGTCCCTTGAGGGTATATCCGCTGTGAATTCTGACCCAGGGATTCCCGATGTCGAGCTCCCGCAGATGGCATTGGAGCGCATTGCCAACGCTATCTCACGGCTGACTGCAGTCTTCACGTTGACACGTTCAAGCACAGACTCCTGAATGTAATCGGCATCCTTGACCGCTTCGCTCAGGGTGTCCACCACATGGAACCGTTGCACAATGTCACCGACATTCTCGACAAGCCCGTACTGCTCCATGTCCTCGAGACTTCTCCGCAGTCGCGCTATAGCGCCGTTACGAATCTCTTCTGAGCCATCAAAAATGCTAACCTTCAATCCAGAGCGTGCGAACACAATCGCCCAACCTAGGCCAACTAATCCTGCACCGACGACGGCGACTGTCTTGAAACGATGTTCACTCACGTGTGCTTCCTCTTCACTACAATGTCCGATCACACTCAACGAAGATGAGTTGCGCCATTGACATCGAAGATTGCGCCGGAGGCAAATCCGCCGCCTGGGCCGCATAGAAGGAGAACGAATGATCCGACCTCTTCGGGAGCGGCAAGACGCTTCATTGGATAAGTCTCTGCCTCATAACCGCGGCCGTAGATCATAGGCGTGTCGATCGGACCCGGCGCAATCGCATTCACGGTTACATTGTGTGGTGCACCTCTCTGCGCCAGCCACCTTGTGAACGCGTGAATACCCCCCTTCGTGAAAGCATAGTGCGGCCCTGAACGTAGCCCACCCATCCAACCGGCGACCGAGCCGAAAAGTACGATACGCCCCTCGCCTTGCTCGACCATCTTCGGATAATAGGCTCGCGTGAGATTTGCAGGACCTTTTATGTTGACCTCAATAGTCCGCTCCAGCGCTTCGTCCCAGCTATCGTCCAACCAATCGTCAGGTGGGCAGATCGCCGCGCAATCGACCAGGCCGTAAACGGGCCCGGTCGCTTCTGAAAGGCGCCTTACAGCCTCTTTTTGGCTCGTGTCGCAACTGTGGAATGTTGCGGGACCACTCAACTCACCGACCGTCCTGCGGATTGTGTCAACGTCGGCTATATCGACGAGCGCAACCTCGGCCCCGTGCGCCGAGCAGATACGAGCCGAGGCAGCACCGATGCCGCCAGCGGCGCCGGTGATTAATATCTTTCTGCCCGAAAGGTCGGTTGGACGAAATTCCATATGCAGTCTCCAATATCCTGAATGTTACTTCCCGTGCGCACGTTCAAAGCGCCAAGTAGCGCTTCGTAATGTCTTGGTCCGCACGCAACTGCTCAATCGTGCCGTGATAGACGGCGCGGCCCCTGTCGACGATCGTTACGTGCGATGCCACGCCGAGGCAGAAATGCATGTTCTGTTCAGCAAGGAGTATGGTCACGCCGAGTTCTCTCAGTGTGATGATCAGCTTGCCGATTGACTGCACAATGATTGGTGCAAGTCCCTCGCTCGGCTCGTCTAGCAGTAAGACCTCGGGGTTTCCCATCAACGTTCGAGCGATGGTCAGCATCTGTTGCTCGCCGCCCGAAAGAAGACCTGCACGGCGCGTTTTCATGTTGGCAAGAAGAGGGAATACCTCGTAGATGCGGTCGAGGTTCCATTGTGTGCGGCCGTCTTTGCCCCGTTTGGCTCCGATCAAAAGGTTGTCCTGAACCGTATGGTCGGGAAAGACCTGCCGGTCCTCAGGAACGTAACCGATGCCGGAGCGGGCGATAACATAAGGAGCTCGCCCACCGACAGACTGACCTGAAATAGTAATCGCACCGTTGCGGGGCCGAGCAAGCCCCGCAATTGCTTTGAATGTTGTGCTCTTGCCGGCACCATTTCGCCCCAGAAGGGCCATAACTTGCCCCCTCTGAACAGAGAAGCTCATGCCAAATAGGATCTGGCTGTCGCCATAATAGACATCAGCGCCTTCGACCGTCAGCATTGTTTCGCTCATGCCCTCACCTCTTTTCCATCGCGGACGGTGTGGTGATCGGACCCCAAGTAGGCATCAATCACTTCTTGGTTTGCTCGAATTTCATCAGCCGTCCCGCTGGCGAGAAGGGCGCCGTAGCATAGGACGTGAATGGTCTGAGCGATCTTGAAGACGATATCCATATCGTGTTCGATGAAAACGATCGTCAAGTTCTGGCTTTTCCAAAGAGCGTGCACTTTGTCGATCATGCGCCAACGTTCATCTGGGCCCATCCCTGCCGTCGGTTCATCCATGAGCAAGACCTTAGGATCGAGTGCGAGAGCCAAGCCGATGTCGAGAAGTTTTTGATCTCCGTGCGAGAGTTCTTTCGAAACCACATGAAGACGATCCTCCATCCCCAACATCTCGGCGATCTCTTCTGCCCGCTTTTCTGCCGTAAGAGACGGGAACCGGCCAAACATTTCCCATGACCCTTTTCTTCGCGACGTTACGGCGGCAGCAAGGGACTCACGAACAGTGAGCGTCGGGAAAAGAGCGGCAACCTGAAAGGCTCGAACGACGCCCGCCCTCGTTACAGAAAGACTCGACCTTCCTACAAGGTTCTGCCCATCAAACATTACTTTACCTGAGTCCGGTGTGAGACGACCAGTGATCTGGTTGAAGAGAGTCGTCTTACCCGCGCCGTTGGGCCCAATCACCGCGTTCAGTGAACCTTCGGGGAAATTGACCGAAACATTTTGTGTAGCTTTCAATCCTCCAAAGGATTTCGATATGTTCTGGAGTTCAAGCATCTGGAGCCTCCGCAAGTTTGCCGATGGCAACCGGCTTTTGCCGACGCTTTCGTGCCTTTGTCACGAGGTCATAAAGATGATCACCGATCCCCCGTCTGAGACCGAGTACGATCAACAGGATGATCACTCCGAGGACGAAATTCTGATACTCGGTATGAGCGCGGACAAAATGCTCAATCAGCTCAAGTAGGAAGGCGCCAAGTAAGGGACCGAGGAAGAGCTTCGTTCCCCCAAGCATGAGCGCGAAGATAGCGTCGCCAGAAGTCGTCCAGAAGCCAAACTCCGGGTATGCGCCCGATACGAAAAGCGCAAGGATAACGCCACCGACACTAGCCATTGCCCCAGACAAAACGAAAACCGCCAGCTTCATTGCGAAAACATTGACACCTAAAAAGTCTGCTCGCGTGGCGTTATCCCTAATGAGGCGCAATGTGTAACCAAAAGGCGACTGCCAAACCTGGCGCATGATTATTGCGCAGAGCGCAAATAACGTGATGCAGAACAGATACTGATTGTAACCATTGCCCAGATCTATACCGAGAAAGGCTGGTTTAGGGATGCCGCCGAGCAGGCCTTGGTCGCCGCCGGTGAGGCTGACCCAAGTCAGAACGATGCTATAAAACAGCATCTGGAATGCAAGCGTGATGAAAGAGAAATAGACATCTTTCAGTCGCACGCAAATTACACCTGTCACGGTAGAAAGCACTGCCGAGCCAATAACCGTAAGGACGACGGCGGCCGGGATGGACACATTGCCACTCTGCATCAATAGGCCAAAACAATAGGCCCCAAATGCGAAGAAAAGTGCGTGTCCAAACGCTACAAGGCCTGTCAGCCCCACTAGCATGTTGAGCGACATGGCAAGCAGGCCATATGCTGCTACATAGATGATAAAGTCAGTTACGGCCGCACTAGGAAATATCCAAGGTAGGATGGCAAATAACGCAATCCCAAGGAGGCTGAGACCTATGTTCATTGCTAGATTTGAGGTCATCGTGTGAGCCTTTCGCCAAACAGGCCCTCAGGCTTCAGGATGAGGACAGCTGCCATGATCGCGAACATCAAGCCATCGGTGAAAAGAGGGAAGCCGATCGCCCCAAAAGCCTTGATGAAGCCGACGAGGATTGACGCCACGAATGCGCCTCCGATCGAACCCATTCCACCAATGACGATGATGATGAAACTGTCCAAGAGGAAGGAAAGTCCCATTCCAGGTGTTAGTGTTCTAATCGGCGCAGCGAGTCCTCCGGCAAGGCCCGCTAAACCGCAACCAACGCCAAACACTGCAGCATAAAGCAATGTTGTGTTGATGCCGAGCACGCTGACCATGCTGGGATTAATTGCTAGCGCCCGAACGATCTTTCCGAACTTGGTACGGTTGATTACGAACCAAAGCACTAAACCCGCTAGAGCGGATGCACCGATCATGAAGAGATAATAGGCCGGGACATACCCACCTGCGATGTTGATCGGAGGTAACGCGAACACATCCGGCATTCCCATCATTTTGTATTCGCTACCGTAGATAAAGCGGACCGCATCATCTAAAATCAAGGTCAAGGCGTAGCAGACCAGCAATTGCATCAATAGATCTGCGCCGTAGATCCGACTTATTACAAGTCGTTCGATAATGATCCCTACAATTCCGGTGGCTAGCGTCGCGATTGCGAGTGCAACCCAAAAGTTGCCGGTCACCCCGTAAGTGCTGAGCGCGAAATATGCGCCGAGCATGTAAAGGCCACCATGAGCGAAGTTTGTGACGTTTAGGACGCCGAAAATCAATGATAGTCCGGATGCGACCAGAAACAACAACATCCCGATGATAAAAGCCGTCGAGATCTGCGTGGTCGCACATGCTGGACTGCTCAAGCACGTAAGCAACGCGTCAATGTTCATGTTTTTACTCCTTCGAACCGATCAGAAAAAATCAGAGGTAACCCTTGGATTTCTTCCATTCGTTTTCGAACTCGATGATCCTGCTCCAATCTACGGAGACGAAATTATCGAGATATGGCGGGGTCTGGACCGTCTGTGACCAGGCGACTGGATAGTTTATAATGGTGTGGTCAGAACCGCGCATCGTAATCTCGCCATTTACACCGAGTGGCGACTTGATCGTCATGTCTTCAAGCTCAGACGCGAGGGCTTGGCCATCTGTCTTGCCATTCGTGCGCTTTAGCGCTTCTGCGATGAAAGCTGCACCTACGTTCGCCTCCCATCCCCAGCCAGTCGGGTCATAGCCTACAAGCTTCTTGAATGCGTCGGCAAAATCTCTGTTCTCTTGAGTGTCCGGCGACTTTCGGCTGTACCGATAGGCAGTGTGAATTCCCGTGGGCAACTGCTTGATCGCAGTAAGGACCGGGGTGTCCCCAATTGCCGTCGAGAACACCGTCGTATTGTCGAACAGACGGTATAGGTTAGCCTGTTCCACGAACGCGACTAGATCGCCGCCCCAGAGCGCAGAGTAAATTGCTTGTGGTTGTTGGCTAAGGATCTTCGTGATGCTTTCGGTATAATCTGGTGCGTAAAGCTTCGGCCAGGTCTGATCAACGAATTCGATCGATGGATCGTAGAGCTTGACCAGCTCCATAAATTGAGCGGTGTTGTCGCGTCCAAACGCGTAGTCCGGTGAGCATGTGACCCACCGTTTCAAACCTTTCTCCTTGGCTACCTGCGACGCATAAATGCCGCCAACGACGGCATCGTGTATCCCTTGCCGGCACGCGCGAAAAGCAGTCTTCACAAATAGCTTAGGGTCTGCCGTCAACGAGGATGTTTCGGTTTCCGCGTGTACGCACAACACCGGCAGGCTTCGAATGACTTCCTGGACGGCGAAGGAACCTGCCGACGATTCACCGCTGAGTATGATTTCGCAGCCATCGGAGTTAATCAGGTCGCGCGTGAGCTTCGCGGCAACATCGGGCTTCCCCTCAGAATCGCGAACCACAAGTTCGATCTTTCGACCATTGATGCCTCCCGCCTGGTTGACGGCATCAAATATCAGGCTCGCACCCGCACGCGCGGTATTTCCAAGCATCGCGACGCGGCCGGACAGGATCGTTGTCATCCCGATCCGGATCGTGTTCGTCTCGGCCCTAGCTATATAAGGAAAACCTGTTACCGCGACAGCGGTCGTGGCCGCGGCCGCCTTAATGAAGTCACGGCGACCGAGTGCTTGAATTGAATTGCTCATCTTTCTCCTCCCAGAGTTATCCTTACTTCGCAAAGGAATGCGGACCGAGGACCAGAAGGACCGTCGGCCGGTTTGTCGTCATGTCGTTACGGTAGACTCCCCCCTCTTATGCACATGCCTCCACTCCTCAGATAACATGAAGGCAGCGTATAAAAGCACACCTTGTGCCGCACCGATCGCCTTACCAAGATTTAGGAATCCGTGCGCTTGATCGGGTAGGTTCAGCGTCGTGACAGGCACGCCTTCTTCTTCCAATCGGTTTGCATATTGCCGTCCCTCCTCACCCAATGGATCAAGGCCACATGTGAGCACAAACGCGGGTGGTAATCCCTCAAGGCTCTCAGCCAGAATTGGAGAGGCGTGCCAGTGGCTACGTTCTTCGACGTCGGGAATATAGTGATCGACAAACCACCGGATGGTCGAAGCCGTCACGAGCATCCCCTCGGCCGCGCTAGCGAATGTTGAAGTTCCCAACCGGAGGTCGACTGCTGGATAGAACAGTAGCTGGTAGACGGACTTTGGCAAATCACCATCTCTGCCCATAAGCGCGAGAATGGTGGCAAGGTTACCGCCGGCACTGTCGCCACCAACTGCAAGAGTGTTAGCGTCGATCATCAGTTCATCGGCGTGAGAAAATACCCACTGGAAAGCTGCGACGGCATCTTCGACAGCGGCAGGAAACGGGTTTTCCGGCGCCAGCCGGTAATCGACTGAAACAACACAGCATCGTGAGGCGCTTGCCAGCGTACGACAAATACCTTCATGGGACTCTGGACTGCCGAGCATCCAGCCGCCGCCGTGAAAATAGACAAGACAAGACAAGATCTCATCACCGTCAACGCCCCGGATCACCCGCAATCCGATTTTCGATGATGGCCCGTCAATCTCGATGTCGCGAACTGATGCCACCGGCTGGAGTGCAGGTTGATCGGCCCGTCGCCGAGCGGCGTAGTTTGCCCGCGCCACTTGTGGTTCTTGACTCTCCAAGAGCGGAAGGTGAGCAGCCGTTGCTGCGTCTACCATGGCGCGAACATCGGGATTGATTGGCCTTGACATGAATCTCCTCCGCAAGCTTTGTTAACGCGTTACGAACCCGCGATAATCATTCTCCGCTATCTCCCTAGAAAGATTAGCGTAGTAGGCCATTCCGCCGGCATAGGGCATGAAGGCACGTGGTTTGCCGGGGACATTAGCTCCCAGATACCAAGAGCTGCTGGCCATGGGTAGCAAAGTCTTGTTGGCAGCGCGGTTAACCTCTTCTACCCATTCATCCGCAGCAGCAGGATCTGGCTCGATCCGAGATAGCCTTCGATCATTCATGTCCCGAATGCAGTTTCTAATCCATTCGACATGCTGCTCTATGGCAACTGGATTGTTGGTGAGGACCGAAGGGCTTCCTGGTCCCATGACAGTAAAGAGGTTCGGAAAATGCGGCACCTGGATACCAAGATAATTTCGCGGTCCCTGGGCCCATGTCTCTTTGAGCGTTCGTCCTCCGACACCTCGAATGTCGATTTTGAGGAGCGAGCCCGTCATCGCATCGAAACCAGTAGCGAAAATGATCACGTCGAGCGGATATTCAGCATCAGTTGTCTTGATACCGGTTTCCGTGATCTCGACAATCGGTGTCGCCTTGACGTCGATCAGTGATACATTTTCGCGGTTGAACGTTTCAAAGTAGTTTGTGTCAATTGGTGGTCGTTTCGACGCGAACGGATGGTCTTTCGGTACAAGCTTCTCAGCTGTTACCGGGTCTTTAACAACCTGCCGAATTTTTTCGCGAATGAATTCCGACGCGGTGTCGTTTGCACTCTTGTCTTGCAGTAAGTCGCGATAGGAAGCCCTGAAGCGAAGTCCCCCCTTCGTCCACGCGTCTTCGTAGCGCTGTTGGCGAGCCTCATCACTGACTTCAAGCGCGGATTCCTGGTTGACGTCGAAAGGATGCCCGTTGGTAGACGTTCTCGCCTTGAGGCGGATCTCGTCGTAGTTGTCCTGGATCCACTGCTGGTCGTCTGACGAAAGCGGGCGGTTTCTCGCTGGCACGCTGTAATTTGCAGTCCGCTGGAAAACGGTAAGGTGTTTCGCTTGGTCCGCCACCACTGGCGCCGCCTGAATGCCCGTCGATCCGGTTCCGATTATCCCAACCGACTTGCCCGAAAAATCCACAGGGTGATGTGGCCAATTGCCAGTGTGATACCATTCGCCCGCAAATTTATCCAATCCGGCAATGTTGGGCACGTTCGCGGATGAGAGGACACCTACCGCCGAAATCAGAAAGCGAGCACGATAGCTCTTGCCTTCATTTGTCGAGACGAGCCACGTGTCGGTATCCTCTTCGAAGATCGCGGATTCCACCCGCGTGTTCAGGCGAATGTCGCGACGCAGGTCGAATCGATCCGCCACATGCGAAAGGTACCGACGGATTTCGTCGTGCTGCGGGTACAATTCCGTCCAGCGCCACTCGTCCTGCAACTCCTTGGAAAACGAATAGCAGTAGTAGTAGCTTTCCGAGTCACACCGTGCCCCTGGGTAGCGATTCCAGTACCACGTCCCACCGACATCACCTGCGACATCGAAGACGACCGCTGACAAATTCAATTGGTCACGCAGTGTGTGCAACTGATAGAGGCCAGAGAAGCCTGCCCCTATGATTATGGCATCGAATGTCGCCACATCATTGGAATTGAGGGTATAATCAGTTGTTAGGGCGTTAGCCTCATGTGACATATATTCTCACTCCCGTATAAAACATCGGTATCGAAATTTGTTCGTCCGATCTGAGAACTTGCCTGTAGCACAGCTTTTGACTGCCGAGGTCTCCTCCAGATCTCTCGCATTTAGAGCTAGCATTTCATACCGAAGGTGCATATCGTGCAAACGTTCCAACAAGGTATGAAGAATTTTCATAGGCTACTCCATGGATCTCCGTAGCGAATATTCAGTTATCGTTAGCGTCGTAAGCGAAGGCAATTTTTCCGCCGCGGGCCGGAAGCTCGCGATGACGCCCTCAGCCGTCAGCAAGCTCGTTTCCCGTGTGGAAGAGCGGCTGGGCGTTCTCCTATTCAACCGATCAGGCGCGGTGGTCAGCCCAACGGCAGAAGGTCGATCCTTTTACGATGCCGCTTTGCAGGCAATTGTCGCCATAGAAGCTGCGGAAGCGTCTGTTTTTGCTGGCCGATTGGTTCAGGACACCCTGCGAATCCGATGCATGCCCGCGTTTGCAGTTGTGCAACTTGCGCCGATCATTCCGGAATTTTGCAGGCTCCACCCCGCCATTCAACTTGATATCCACTTATCTATGGATCCCGGGAACCCCCTCGGTGGCGGGGTAGACGTCGCCATCCACGTCGGCCCACTGCCGGACTCTTCGCTCATTGCACGCCGTTTTTCGGGGACACGCTGGATAATTTGCGCCTCGCCGCACTACCTTGAAAGGCACGGAACGCCAAGCTCGCCCGCAGAGCTTTCATCGCATCAATGCCTGAACTTCACACCCTCGATCGTTCACCGGCCGTGGTCATTCAAAGGCGATGATGGCTCCATGCAATACCTCCGAATTACCGGTCGCATCGTCGCAAACCAGAGCCAAATGCTCCATGCTCTTGCGTGTGGTGGTGCCGGGATCGTCCAACTCACGGAATTCGCAGTCAGAGATGATCTCAAGGCCGGTCGGCTTGTCGAACTCTTTCCCGAAATGCAGAACGACGACGTTGATCCGATCTATGCGATCCATCGGACACGAAAGTTCGTCCCGCCAAAAATAAGAGTGTTCCTTGACTACCTAGAATCCTCTTTCAGAACCTGAATTCAGCTCATCCAAAGAATCTTGTGCGGCCAATCTGCGTTTCGGCCCGCGCTATAACCATTGAGACGTCCACCGTTTATCGTGACGCATCCGTCGGAGCCGCTGACCTTCCACTTAGATGTCGTGCAGCGGCGGGCCTCTCATCTCCGTACCGCTTTTCCGTATCACTCAGTGCAGAAGGTGTTGCCAACACGATCCTCATTTCGATATATGTATCGACTGATCCATATATAGGAAATTCAGAAATGGTAACGGCAACCACTACCTCGCCCGCCAACGATAACTCGGAGCGATTGCCAGTTGCTGGGCTGCTTGCCCTGGCGATGACAGGGTTCATCTGCATTCTTACTGAAACGCTTCCTGCAGGACTCTTGCCGCAGATGAGCCGGGGGCTCAACGTATCCCCTTCCCTCGCGGGCCAGACCGTCACGGCGTATGCCGTCGGCTCTTTGGTTGCAGTGATCCCCTTGACGATTGTCACGAGTACCTGGCGCCGGCGCAAAGTCCTAATGTTGACGATTTTCGGTTTTCTGGTCTTCAATACTGTAACTGCGATATCCTCGGATTTCGCTTTGACCCTTGTTGCACGTTTGTTTGCGGGCGTTTCGGCGGGTTTGGCATGGAGCCTGTTAGGCGGATATGCACGGCGCATGGTGTCAATACATCAACAAGGGAAGGCGATGACCATCGCTATGGTAGGCACCCCTATCGCGCTATCGTTTGGCGTCCCACTTGGTACGTGGTTCGGTGCGGCTGTCGGCTGGCGTGCGGCCTTTTGGATAATGTCGCTGTTGACACTCATGCTAATTGTCTGGGTCCTGACGAAGGTGCCCGATTTTCCAGGCCAGAAGAAGGACGAGCGTAGATCGTTGCTACGGGTGCTGACGACACCTGGTGTGAGGCCGGTTCTGGCAGTGGTCATTGCCTGGATGCTTGCGCATAATATCCTCTATACGTACATCGCGCCATTCTTGGAAGGCGCTGGGTTGAAAGGACGCGTCGATATCGTGCTGCTCGTCTTCGGGTTAGCAGCACTAGGGGGAATCTGGGTTACCGGAAAATTCGTCGATCATGCGTTGAGAGCGCATGTGCTAATAAGTCTGGCAGCCTTTGCGTTAACATCGCTCTTACTCGCGATCGTTCCAACTTCCCAGGTAATGATATACAACGGTGTGGTGGTCTGGGGTCTGACTTTCGGTGGCGCAGCGACGCTCCTTCAGACTGCCCTGGCGGATACCGCTGGAGATGGCGCCGACGTAGCGCAATCGATAAATGTAGTAGCATGGAATGGCGCCATCGCCGGGGGCGGCATCATGGGGGGTATTCTGCTCGACGGCTACGGTGCCTCGTCGTTTCCGTCGGTGCTCATCGTCCTAGTTGCCGCGGCATTGGCGATTACATGGTTCGCCCGTACTCATGGGTTTCCCCCTGGGCATCGCCTTTCGAAAGAGAGAGTCTTGGGGCACTGACGGAGCTTCACCGGTGAGATGACGTCTTGCTTCGAGATCGGCCATTTATGTCGAGTCATCGTCCATGTTCCGGCAATCGCGTGCCCTCAAGTGGAAGCCAAGTATCAGGGTGCGCCCGAAACGAGCGCCTAACAAGGTTTCTGTGGTTCGCCTGCTGGGTGAAATGCTGCTTGGGTGCTGATTCCGCACACGGTATTTAATAGCAGCGGGGTATAAGCTCGATTGAGACCGCAGCAGTGCGACTTCGAAGCAGTATAGGAGGAGTGTTTGCGAGGGATGCAAGCAAGGCCAAGCTAGTGCACGACGAGGGAGGGAACTTTGGCCAACGCCGCTGAGCTAGGCGGACGGATAGCTACCGATCGCCTAAACAAGGGATCGGGAAAGCATCCCTAACCTCGATAAAAACACGAAACGGACAGCCGTAGATTTTCGCACCGCCTTATACCTTATCGTTTGGTCGCGATCCTACTGCCATTCGACCTCCGCAGCGGCAAAAGGAGTTAGCGCTCGCCTAAAAGATCGAATACTCCATGGGCGAGCGCTGCAAAGTGGCCGCACATTTTGGCTAGATTAATTGCTACCGCACATCCTCACGACGCGCACCACGGCCGCGTTTATCGGACGCTGTTGTAGCCGCCAACGATCCCGTTTCGTGAGAACACAATCTGCCACAGGTGGGCGTGGCGAACACGAAACACGGCCGCGCAGAGAAGCAAATAAAAACGCCACATGCGATGGAAACGCTCGTCATAGCGTTGCGCCAGAGCTGGCCAAGAAGCCTCGAAATTGTGATACCACGCCATCAATGTCTTATCGTAGTCGGATCCGAAGTTATGCCAGTCCTCGGTCACAAGGCGACCTTCAGTCGCTGCTGTAATCTGTCCGGAAGATGGCAGCATCCCGTGCGGGAAGATGTACTTCTCGATCCATGGATCGCCGCTACGGCTGGTGTTATTTCCGCCGATCGTGTGGAGAAGAAACAAACCGTCGTCAGAAAGCAACGAACTCACCTTCTTGAAATAGCGGTCATAGTTTTTGTAACCGACGTGCTCAAACATTCCGATCGATACGATCCGGTCGTACTTGCCTTCAAGCTCCATGTAATCCATCAGCCGGGTTTCGATCGGAAGGTTACCGCGCGTTGCGTTAGCATGAGCCATCTGCTCTTTGGAAATGGTAATGCCCAAGGCCTCCACCCCGTAGCGCTCGGCAGCAAATTTTAGGAAGCCACCCCAGCCGGAGCCGATATCAAGAACACGCATCCCTTCCCGCAATCCGATCTTTCGGCAAATCAGATCGAGTTTTGCTTCCTGAGCGGCCGCGAGTGTATCTGCACTACGCCAATAGCCGCACGAATAAATCATCCGCGGGTCAAGCATCTGCGCGTAAAGGTCATTGCCGATATCGTAGTGTTTCTCGCCAACTTCTCTCACACGGCTGCGTTGGCGGTTGGTCAGCCAACTCCTGACGCCAAGTAGGATGAGCGGCAGGCTTAGCCGGAGGCGGGACTGGAGATTATTTCCGAGGATCCGCTCCAACAAAGTGTCCAAGGCTTCGGTGTCCCACCATCCATCCATATAGGCTTCGCCTAATCCGAGCGAACCATCCGCAAGAACGCGCCGGAAAACGTTCTCGTTGTGGACCTGAATATCCCAAGGGCGAGTTCCGCCGATTTCGACATCACATGACCTCAGAAGATCGTGGACGAATTGCATTTCCTTCTTGTTCATGTTCGATCAATTCTATCTAGTGGGGCACTGAAACACCCACTGCTCATTGAACGTCGAGCAGCGGCTGCTCCTCTTGGTTAAGAAGACCCATCGGGCCGACGTTCGCGCACGGCTTCCGAGGTCGCATTTTTGCGACGGTATTCGTGGGTCAGTTTGCACGAGACAACCGTTAGCGTTGCTCGTTTTTGGCTTCGATTTGCTAGTTAGCGAATGGAATAAGCTGGATTTGGACGGTCAGGCGCCCCACCTGACCGTCCACGCTCAGACCAGTCCAAGCGTCTTGCGGAGCTTATACAAGCGATCCGCCACCATCCGTCACCAAAACCTGCCCGGTTACGTATGTTTGGTTCATCAGATAGAGATAGGCTTGTGCGATCTCCTCCGCCTCGCCGACGTGTCGAACGGGCAACCCCTCGCTTGCACCTTTATAGAGCTGCTCGCGATCGGCACTGTCCATTTCGCCCCA
This sequence comes from Rhizobium sp. 16-449-1b, assembly GCF_017741935.1. Classification (GTDB taxonomy): domain Bacteria; phylum Pseudomonadota; class Alphaproteobacteria; order Rhizobiales; family Rhizobiaceae; genus Rhizobium. The sequence goes on from NZ_JAGHMH010000031.1 coordinate 19,160, forward strand.
CAGCGGCGTCTTTACGAGGCCTGGCGTCACGACGTTCACGCGAATTGGCGCAAGCTCCACAGCGAGCGCACGTGTGAGACCTTCCATTCCAGAAAGTGCGCCAGCTACGATGGACCAATTGGGATGTGGCCGAATGCTAGCGGTACCGGATGTAAATGTCACGGATCCGCCCGCACGAATGTGAGGCACTCCGAATTTCGCCGAAGCGTAGGCGCCCCAGTAGCGAGTATCAAAGAAGCGCTTTGCCTCGGCCAGATCGACGGATTCAAGGCTCTTCAACAGCAAGGATTCGCCTGCCGTATATACGAGATGATCGAATTCGCCGACCTTGTCGAAGAAGCCTTCGATGGAAGCCGAATCCGAAAGATCGACAACATTTCCCTCGCTCCCTTCCGGCAACTTTGACAATGCCTCATCAACCCTCTGCTTCTTGCTCGAGCCGACTACCAACGCCGCGCCCTCGCGAGCCGCAGACAGAGCAACAGCGAGACCGATACCGGACGTGCCGCCAAGCACAACAATGCGTTTACCCTTAAGACTCATGGTCATTCTCCTTTGTCATTTTTTGAAATATGCAGACTTCACTAGCGTCCGCCGGACACAGTGATGGTGGTGCCTGTTATGTAAGATGCCGCATTTGAAGCGGCCCAGGCGACCGCATCAGCGACTTCCGACGCTTTTCCGACACGTCGTAGGGGGACGGTCGCTCTCGCCACTGCCTCTGCTTCATTGGGCAACATGTCTGTCGCCGTTAGACCCGGCGCGATGGCAACCACCCGTATGCCCTCGGGTCCAACTTCGTTCGCGAGGCCGCGGGTAAATGTCTCGATCGCTCCCTTTGTCGTTGCGTAAGCAACTTGGCCCGCCAGGCCGCCAAGCCGCGCCGCAACCGAAGAAAGCAGGACAATCGTGCCCCCGTTCCCGCCGTGTCGAGTGGAGAGGTGTCTAACGGCCCCGCCAGAGGCGAGCATCGAGCCGATCACATTCACCTCGAACAAACGCTGAAGATTTTCGGCTGTTTGCTCATCGGTGCGCAGGGCGTTTCCTGTCATGCCCGCGTTAGCTACAAATAGGCCAAGCGGCCCTAGCGCCTCCGTCGCCTGACTAAAAAGCGTCGGAATCTGTTCTGGATCCCCAACGTCTACCTGCACTGCAATCGCTGACCGTCCCATCGCGCGTATGGCTTCAACGACCTCTTCTGCAGCGAGCTTCTCCCTTGCGTAACCGACGGCAACTGACCAGCCTTCTTTAGCAAGACGGAGACAAATGGCGCGGCCGATGCCACGAGATCCGCCCGTGACGACGGCGACTTTGTTATTGTCGTCCATTTTGAAACCTTGAATGTTGTATTGGCGAGACCAACGGCGCCGGATGAAAATCGAACGACCTTGATCTGTGTCGTTTTATGGACTACGCGATCCATATTTACTAATCGGTAGTAGTTATGGCTGGTATCTCCGGCAGAGATGATCTGCTAGACAGCGCTATTAGGGCGTTAAGTGTATAGTCGAGCGGGTTGTTCACCAGCAACAGAAGCTATAACTCTCAACGATATAGCCGCTTGGTCTAGAGAAGTTTAAGGCCACTGCGGGAACGTGGCGATAATTTCGACTACTCAGCCGCTTGCTTGGTCGAAAGCCACTCGCCCTTCTCTATCGAGGGCGGTGAAATCTTCCTCAGAAAGAATCAAGTCGGCTGCCGCGACATTTTGCTCGATGTGTTTAACATTCGAGGTTCCGGGGATGGGCAACATATTGGGACTGCGTTTGAGGATCCAAGCTACGGCGTCGACTCATAAACTTTGGCACCATATTCTTGTGGCGACGAGCTTTACCGCAGCGAGGTAGTTTTCCGGGCGCTTGTCGTATCGGGTTGCGATGCCTCGGAACTGCTTGATCCTGTTGAAGAACCGTTCCACGAGATTGCGTTGGCGATAAACCCAGCGCGAGAACATGAAGGACCCCGTGCGATTACTCTTTGGTGGGATGTTGGCCCAGGCCTTTCGTTCGGCGGCCTTGGCCCTGATGGCATTCGTGTCATACCCCTTGTCGGCCAGCAGGATACCCCCCGCGCCAAGCTCATCCGTCAGCGCGTCGGCTTCGGCACAGTCGGCGATCTGTCCACCCGTCAGACGCAGATTGACCGGGCGACCCTCCGCATCGACGAGCGCGTGGATTTTGCTCGTCAGCCCGCCGCGGGAACGTCCCATGCCACCATCGTCTCCATCCCCTTTTTTCCCGTGGCCGCGTGCTGGTGAACGCGAACACAGGTCGAGTCGATCATGACAATGTCGCCGTCGTAGGCCTTGGACACCGCTTCAAGAAGCCGATCCCATACCCCGGCTTTGCGCCAGCGGACGAAGCGGTTGTAACAGGTCGTCGGCGGGCCATAGCGCTCCGGAACTTCCGCCCAAGGCGAGCCCGTTCGAAACCGCCAGAGGATACCATTCAGCACCCGCCGATCATCAACGCGGGCAACACCGCGTGGCTTGTTGGGCAACAACGGCGATATGATCGACCATTCGTGGTCAGTCAGTTCGTAGCGACGACGCGTCATCAAATGCTTCCATATTTCGAAGCCTTGAATCACGGCGCACGATAAATGCCAAGAAATTTTATGAGTTTACGCCGTAGAGCGATCTGACTCGGCGTAGCACCGTTTTTATGAGCAATGCTGTCGAGTAGCGAGCCTGGCTTAGCGAGGTCTCCGGCCGCAAGAGGGAACCAGGGGATGAAGCCGATTTGACGAGCATCGCAGTAGTCAAGGACGGCTTCGCTGGTGCGATCAACCAAATTGTACCTGTTTTGGACCGTAGCCACGTTGAAGAACTTGGATGCCGCCTCGATGTCGGCCACAGATACTTCGCTGAGCCCCGCATAACGAATGAGCTTCGCGTCGATCAAGGACTTGATCGCATCGAACTGTTCGTTTGCGGGAACCTTGGGGTCAATCCGGTGCAATTGCCACACGTCAATTTGTTCGACCCCCAGATGACGAAGGCTCTTATGGGCTTGCTGAATGAGATACTCGGGGCGTCCGACAGGAAGCCACACGTCCGGGCCTTGCCGTGTCAGCCCAGCCTTGGTCGCCACCACCAAATTCTGGGGGTACGGGTGGAGGGCTTCCTTTATCAGTGACTCCGAAATATCGGGTCCGTAGGAGTCGGCGGTATCGATAAAATTTACTCCGAGCTCGATCGTACGCTTGAGCGTCCTGAGAGCCTCGTTCCGATCTGCAGGGGGACCCCAAAAACCCGCTCCGGTGACGCGCATAGCGCCATAGCCAAGTCGGTTAACTGCGAGTTCTCCACCTATCCTGAAGGTTCCCGATCGTGCAGCATCCAGCGAAGTCTCATCCATAACGTTGTCCTTTGCTTCCCGCGACTCCACCGGAGAAATATGCCCTCCCCGGTGGAGTCATCACCATCACTGAACACTTGCAGCGGTTGTCGCTTCAATGTTTGTAGATGGCGTCTGGTTTTTCTTCACGCTGCTTTTGTCGCTTTCACAGTCGCTGAAGAGACTTCTTCGGATGGTTCCAACCGGTATCCATCTCCCGACCGACTGATAGTGCCCATACCGCGTACGTGGGAACCTGCCACGAGGACATCAGTTCCGGCCAACTCAGCGAGGAGCGCCTCACGGGTGGCGACAGCTTGCGGCTGATCGAAATCAAAACCGATACTCCAGTGAGGATATGCAAGTTGCAGAAGTGTCGAGTGGGCAATGTCTGTCCACATGAGGAGCTTCTTGCCGTCCTGTTCGATGGAAACTCCGCAATGGCCGGGCGAGTGGCCAAACAGCCCGACCAGCCGCACCCCTTCTTCGATCTCGGAGTCAGCGGGTACCGCCTCGATCGCCCCCTCGTAAGGCGCAAGGACTGCCTTCGCAAGGTCGAACTTTTGCTGTGCTTCGCCGGGGTTTTTCGCTGGCGACGTGGGATCCAACCAGAAGTCTAGTTCTTCGGTGGGCACGAAGAGGCGTGCCTTTGGGAAAGCCGCAGCACCATCTTCAGTGACCAGGCCGCCAATATGGTCCTCGTGCAGGTGAGTAAGGATTACCGCTTCGACTTGTTCCGGCTCGTATCCCAGAGATTTCAGTGCCGCTGGGACTTTCCCAAAATCCGGGCCAAGTTGGTGTCCGCAACCAGCGTCGATGAGCCAGAGGCGGTCACCACGACGCAAGGCGAAGGCGTTAATGGGTTCCGGGGACGGACCTATCTGCGGCAAACCGGCGTCCACAAACAGCTTTTCGCCGTCCTTGGATTTTGCAGCTGGGATCAAATCCGGGCCGCATGGAAATACGCCATCCAACAGAGTGGTTAAGGTAAACTCACCTATCTTGATTTCTTCCACGTTCTTTACTCCTAACTTTGCCATTCTCGACGGCTTTAAGCTTTGCGTGCGAGCTGCATGAAAATTGCTAGGCCACCTGAGACAGCCGACATCAGCATCACCGCAGGCCATCCGCCTGCGTCCCAGGCTGCGCTCGCAGCCGCGGACCCGACCGCGCCAAAAGCAAACTGAGCTGCCATAAATACGGTGTTGAAGCGGCCGCGCGCTCCTCCTGCAGCGTTAAACACGACGGTCTGATTGCTTATGAGAGCAACCTGAAGCCCGGTGATCATCAGGACGACGCCGATCGCGATCCCGATGAGGTTAACTAAAACGATCATGACGACGTAACTCAAAGCCACCAGAACCGCCCCAAAGAGCACGGCATTCCTTGGATCACGGCGACCGGCCAGTTTGACAATCGGCGGTGCCAGCACGACCCCCGCCAATGCGAGCAATCCAAAAAGACCAGCCACCTCGCTCCCAAGATTGAAGGCCGGGGTCCGCAACAGCAGTGCCAGGATTGTCCAAAATGCGCTGAAGCCAAAAAATAGAAGGCTCTGCGTTAGCGCGGCACGTTGAAGAACCGCGGATTGTCTTGTCAGGCGGACCAGAGAGAGCAGCAACTCGCCGTAAGACTCTCTCGATTCCGGGCGGCTGCGCGGCAGCTGCCGCGTGAGGGCAATCTGCATGAGCAAGGCTATCACCGCGCCGAGGGCAAACATCGCACGCCAACCGAGATAAGCGCCCACGAAACCGCTCAACGTCCTCGCCAACAGAACGCCGATGAGCAGGCCACTGGTGAGTGTACCGAGGACACGGTCACGTGCGGTCGGCGTAGCCAACTCCGCAGCAAATGGTATGAGCTGTTGTGCGATAGTAGCAAACACGCCGATCAAGACGGATGCAAGCGCAAGGATAGCCAGTCCCGGCGCGACAGTTGCTGCCGCCATCGCGAGCATTAGCCCGATGCACTGCAATTGGATCAACTTCCGCCGATCCATACGGTCGCCTAGCGGGACAAGCAGGATTAGGCCGATTGCGTAGCCAACCTGTGTCGCAGTCGCGACAATGCTCACGCGGGTATCAACGGAAAATTCCTGTGCGATGAGCCCTAAGATTGGCTGGTTGTAGTATTGGCTTGCCACTGCAAAACCTGTCGCAACGGACATGGTTAGTACTAGCTGCCGACTGACGCCTTGGTCGCTGGAGGTCCGAGACGATAACATTTCAGGCGTATCACTCATAAGCTTTCACCTTGATCGTGACGCGTTATTTTTTCTGTATTGAACGGCCTGAGTGAGCGACGGCTTCCGCAGCCCACGCCCATAGGCATCGCGGCCGGGCTGCGGCGCGTCGGTTACTCTCATCTACAAACGGTGTTGGTATTTGGCGCCGGATCAGGTCATAAGGCGGATAGGCGCTCCGTCTAGCCAGGCCAGAACGTTCTCAACGGTCTCACCGAAGAAGATGTCGTAGGTACCCTTGGTCACGAAGCCGACATGCGACGTCGCAACGACGTTATCCAATCCGCGAAATGGATGATCTAGCGGAAGCGGTTCGATATCGAAGACGTCCAGTGCTGCCCCGGCTATTGAGCGACGAGCCAGTGCATCGGTCAAAGCTGCCTCATCGACAAGCGGGCCACGCGACGTGTTAACGAGCCAAGCTGAAGGCTTCATTGAAGCCAATTCTTCTTTGCCAACGATACCCCTGGTGCGATCCGACAGGACGAGATGAAGCGTTAGCCAGTCAGCTTCTTTGAGCAACGTTTGCTTGTCGACCAGCGTCACGCCTGCTTCAGAGGCTTTCTCGGCAGTCAAGTTCTCGCTCCAGGCAATAACCTTCATGCCAAACGCGCGAGCGACGGCAGCCATTCGGGTTCCGACCCTTCCCAGGCCCATGATACCTAGTGTGGAGCCCTCGAGATCGGTCCCGACGCTAATCTGCCACTGGCCTGAGCGCAATGCCGCTACCTCTGCCGGAATATGCCGGGCGGCGGCGAGAATAAGCGCCCAGGCTAATTCCGGCGCACCGTTACCTCGCCCACCTGTGTAGCTTACGACGATACCGTTCGCATTCGCTGCTTTGATATCGATCGATGCATTGTACGGAGCGTTTGACCCGATGAACTTAAGGTTTGGCAAGCGCGAGAGGATTTCTGCTGTAAGCGGCGTTCTCTCACGCAAGACACAGATTGCATCGAACGGGCGCAATCGTTCGACGAGCGCGTCCGCATCGTCCACATGATCATGGAAAACGACTACCTCAGCTCGGGCTTGGACTTCGGACCAATCCGCGCTTTTCAGCGCGGCCCCTTGGTAATCGTCGAGGATTGCTATTTTGGCCATCTTAGAACTCCGTCGAGTAGTTCACCGGGATCCAGTCGAAGCCGTTTCCGTTTGCACGCACAGTGCCGAGGCCCGGGAAGGCGATATGCGCTCCCCCGAGAATTGCACCGGATTGTGCGGCGTGTTCGAATACGGTACGGCGGGTCTCAACTGCTTCGGCGCGATCGGTGTCAAAGGCGATCGTCACCTCTGGCTTTGCAAATTGCACCGAGCCGACATGGATCAAGTCGCCGATAACAAGCAGCTTCTTTCCTTCGCTTTCAATGGCGTATACGATGCTGCCTGGGGTATGACCGTAGGCTGTAGTTGCCGAGATACCGGAGAAAAACTGAGTGTCGCCGTCGAAAGCCTTGAAACGGTCCTTTTCAATGTAAGGACGAAGAGAGGCTACTGCGCCTGCAAAGAAGCCATCGGGATCGCCGAGCTTTGCCTTATTCTCGTCAGACAGCCAATATTCTGAATCGTGGCGATCGGCATGAACGATCGCTTTCGGAAAGACCAAAGCGCCGTCCTTCACCAGTCCGCCAACATGGTCCGGATGAAGATGCGTCAACAGCACATCGTCAACCTGGTCTGGCGTATATCCAGCTGTCTTCATGTTGGCAACGAGGTTGCCAAGCCGAGAGCCAAACAGCGCTCCACCGCCAGTGTCGATGAGGATCAGGCGCTCTCCAGTATTGATAAGGTACGAATTGAATGAGGTTTCAACTGGGACAGTGAGATGCGACGCAGCGAGCGCATTGCGAGTGTCTTCACTGGAGCTGGACAGTAGCTTGTCCGCAGGCAAATCAAGAGTTCCGTCACTCAGTGCCGTGACCTCAAAGGCGCCAACTTTGAGTCGGTAATAGCCTGGTGCCTGTTCCGCATGCATGGGTGCAGCGGCGTATGCCGCTGGGACGAAAGCGGGTGTCCCCATTGAAGCCATCGCCAGAAAAGCGCCTAGTGCGATTCGACCTAGGGAAGATGAGGCTGCAAGTTTGCTGAACATATTTAAATCCTTTCAGAGAAATCCTTCGGATCATCGCAGGTGCGTTTGACCATCAGGGGATATCGATGTATCAACATGTGTACTGGTCGATACAGATTTGCAAATTGATAGTAGCTATGGTAGGTATCTCTGATGAAGATACGAGACACGACACTTCGAAACCTTGATCTCAACCTGCTTCACTCGTTCTCTGTCCTCATGGAGGAGCGGAACGTAAGCCGCGCTGCGGAGCGTTTGCTGATCGGCCAGCCTGGCTTGTCAACTGCGTTAGGGCGCCTGCGCCAAGCGCTCGGAGACGATCTGTTCGTGCGAGTAGGGCGTGGGTTGCAGCCTACGGCACGGGCACTGGCTATCGCTCCAGCGATCGAAGATGCATTGTCCGGGATTGAACGAGCCGTTCGACCTCCGACCGCCTTCGACCCCGCAACGTGGCGCGGCGAATTTCGCATTGGAATGTGCGACAACTTGGAGATGGCATTTTTTGGCGCGTTGGCTGCGCGTCTTCGTACAGTGGCTCCCGGAGCGCGAGTTGTTGCGATCGCCTCATCAAAACGCGATTCCGTGCAGTTGCTTGATGACGGCGCCTATGACTTCAGCTTCGCCGTTCACGGCGAACCAGCTGCTTGGCATATGAAAGAGCACTTGTTCGATCAGCATCTACTGTGCCTCTACGACCCCAAGCAAATGAAGCTTGAAAATCCCGTTAGCTTGGCAGCCTATGCGAATTCTCCACACGTTGTCGTCTCGTCCGAGGGTAGCGCGACCAACGGGATCGATTCCTTGATCGAGAAGGCGTCCGGAACGCAGCGTCAAACTGTCGCTGGAGTATCGCGCTATGCGGCGATCGCCCCTGCGTTGCAGGCAATACCAGCCATCGCCACGATCCCTGAAACAATTGCGCGATGCATGGAGCGGCTATACGGGCTGCAGGTGTTCACTCCACCCATCCCGCTGACCGTCGAACCGATTTCAATGCTTTATCGGCGGCTCGACCACGCTGACGAGCGTCAGGCTTGGTTTAGGCAGCTCTTCAGCGACGTCGTTGCTGAGACGTTAGCTACGTCTGGCTGCATTGCTACGATGGAGAGAAAGGCCGCTTAACGCGCCTCACACGACGCGCGACGTGTTACTGCTAACGCTCAGCGGTTCCGGTGACGTGGTACGCTTAAATCAGCGTCGGCAACCTTGTCGACGTTATTTAAGCCTAGGAGTTCGGCCGCTTATGCAGATCCCAAAGCGTCATCAGGGTGGCAATCGCAGCAAGTAGTGTTTCCTTTGTTGCGCCGTCGCGGACTTCTGTAGGGATCCCCATCAGAAACGAACTGAATGGCGTACTGAGCGCTTTCACATTCGTCGCCTGCGACAGTTCGCCGGAAGCTACTGCGCGAGACACGCACTCTTCAATCGCCTTCCGATCAGCCGCGCGTTGGGACCTCAAGATTTCGTCGATATGTCGATTCTGTGGGGTACAGTTGCTCGCGCCCATCACAATGAGGCACCCTGGAGGGTGAACAGGCTCGGTCTGCATGCAGGCTGATCGTGTCAGTGCGGTCTCAACAGCCTCTCTCGGTGGAAGCGACCGATCCCTCAAGCTTGAGGTCGTTTGGCCGTAGACATCAAGGTAACGAGCGACGACCTCACGAAACAACGCCTCTTTAGACCCGAATGCCGCGTAGAAGCTAGCAGGAGAGATGTTGCCCATACTCTCTTTCAGTTGATTGAGCGAAGTAGGTTCATAACCCTGTGCCCAAAACAACATCACTGCGGCGTCCAGCGCCTTTTGTCGATCAAACTCTCTTGGACGTCCGGTCCGCGCCACAATTTTTCCCTTCAGCATGAAAGCAATTCGAGACTAGATGATACATAAGTAAATGCCAAGGGCGCATCTCAAATGCGTGCGAAGTGCGACGACGGGACGCCCCGCCAGTTTGGACAATGCGAGTTGCCTTAGCCAATGTAGCGGATCATCGAGTGAAAAGCCTGGAAGCACTGGCAATGCAACCGACACCAGCGAAAACAGAGCCGAGCACCAGAGCGACTGTCGGACCCTGATCGCCAGCAACGCCGAAGCAAAGAGCGACGAGTGCTGCACCCACCGCTTGACCGATGAGACGGGCGGTCGCCACGACGCCACTCGCTCCGCCACTCCGATTGCGTGGTGCACTCGACATCAACGCCTTCTGGTTGGGCGATTGAAAAAACCCGAATCCAGCTCCGCAGATGACCATGCAGAGTTCAATCAGCATTAGATTTCCGTTCGCCGGCGCGGCGGCCAGGAGTGCCAAGCCGCCAGACATGACCGCGAGGCCGATAGCGCCGAGCAAGCCAGAGGCGAAGCGCTCACAAAGGCGTCCGGCGATGGGTGCCATGACTGCGACGACAGCAGACCACGGCGTCATGATAAATCCGGTCGTTATCTCACTCAATCCAAGCGAATGCTGCAGGAAGAATGGTAGCGATACGAAGGCCAACCCTTGGGCAGCAAAAGCACAGAATGCAGTGAGCGCCGACAGCGCGAACATCGGTCGCTTGAGGAGATCGACAGGCAGCATAGGTGCAGGGCTACCTGCTTCATATCGGATAAGGACCGTTGCAGTTATCGCGAAGACCGCGAGAGCCGCAGTTGCACGCACCCATGCAGTCCCCTGCGCCGCATCACTTAGGCCAAGGATGAGCGCTGCGAAAGCAATGGTCGTCAACGCGGCGGCCCAGATGTCAAACCTGTAGGTTGGTCTCTCGGAGGACGGTAGTGTCGCGAAAGCGAACGCTAACGCGACGATGCCAATCGGAATATTGATCGCAAAAAGCCACGGCCACGGTCCCAACGATAGGACGACCGACGCCACTGTCGGCCCGACAGCGAACGCAATCCCGACAACAAGAGCATTCATGCCGAACCCCCGGGCGAGGGTCTTTGCTGGGTAGATTGCCGCGATTAGCGCGGTATTTCCACTCATAATAGCGCTCGCACCGAGCCCCTGCAGCACGCGAGAAATTGTCAACTCGCTCAAGGACCCAGATAAGCTGCATGCGGCGGAGGCGATCGTGAAAAGCAACAACCCGGCGATATAGACCCGCCGATGGCCGATCACGCCGCCAAGTGCAGCAAGTGGCAGCAAGGTCGCGACAGCCGCCAACTGATAGGCATTAATGATCCAGACGGATGCGGCAGGCCCCGTATCAAGAGCTTCCGCAATTGAGGGAAGCGCGGTGTTGGCAATTGCCGTGTCGAGAACAGCCAACGCGATTGAAAGGAGAATGGCGACCATCGCAAGGCGACTACGGGGCGACAAGCTGGCGTCAATTCGCAGGCTATCGGCTTCACTTGTTACTTCTGACATTGTTGCCTCAGATAGCATACCCAACCGCGCACAGCTGCGAGCAGGTTGCTGATTTGACATGAGTTTGAGAGGGCCAAACGTTTGGCAGGTAATTGGCTGCGGGCTGATCTACTCGGTCCGCAAGGTACAGCTGTGAGATCGCGTGGAGAGGAGCCTTCGCGCACCTCTCCTCTTTTTGAGATTTAGACCAGGGGACTGAGTTTAATTTTGGATTGATCCGCCTGACGGTTCATCAGTAGGTCGTCGTCACCAACGCTGTCGAGCGCCGGCCCTCTGTCTTCATGACCCAGCTCAATGATCGATCGACAGCAACACGTTGCCAATCACACCTCCGCTTTCGATCGCCTCGTGCGCTTCCGCGACTTGATCGAGCGGGAAAATCGCCGCGATCTGGTGGCTGAACGACGGATCGGCCAGCACCTCAGCGCTGGCTGCGATAGCAGCGCGTCGAACATCGGCAGGAAGTTCGTAGACGATGAAGAGGGAGACTGTAACGCCATGGCGGAGCCACGGATGCAAAGGCAATGGCTTGTTCCAGTCGCTAGAGCCATACACGATAACCGAGCCTCCCGGCTTGAGAATTTTCGTATACAGATGCGCGTTCGCGGCCAGATCTACCTCGATTATGCGATCGACGCCACGGCCCCCGACGATCGCTGACACTTTAGCGGCGACGTCGTCGGTCCGGTAGTTTATGACAGCATCCGCGCCGAGACTACGTGCTATGGAGGCCTTTTGCTCCGAGCTGACCGTTGCGATAACACGGTAACCCGCTCGTTTCGCGAGCTGCACGGCGTAAGATCCGACTGAACCGGCGCCGCCGGCAACTAAGATCCACTCATCATCGGCCGTAGGCTCGCGAAAATGTACTGAGTACCAAGCAGTGAGCCATGGAATGCCAAGGCAGGCACCCACTTCAAAAGCAACATTGTCAGGCAGCGGAACCGCCTGGGATGCGGGCAACGCGACAAACTCCGCTGCCGTTCCGAAGGCGCGATCCCAACGTGCATTCCAAATCCACACGCGCTGGCCGATCCGGCCGGAATCTACTCCGCTGCCCACAGCGGTTATGACGCCAGCGCCATCACTATGGGGAATGATTAACGGCTGGGCAGTCGAAATTCCGATGCCGCTACGCGCCTTGACGTCAGATGGATTGACGCCCGAGACGGCAATGCGGACGAGCACCTCACCTGGTTCGGGGGTGGGTGTCGGTTGCTCCCCGACATGAAGGACCTGCTTGGCAGTACCCGTGCTGGAATAAAAGGCTGCTCTCATGACGTCTCTCGAGTTTGGGAAGAGATCCTGGCGGCCTTCCTAATGTGCAAGGTGAACCGCGAAGATCTGTGTTGTGCAAGGCCCCGCCGAAAGACGAGGAGAGTCTTGTATCGTGCGTGTTTCACATGACAGGCGACATGTTGCCGTCAACGTTTATTGCGGTTCCGGTAACGTAGCTAGCGAGGTCGGACGCAAGAAAGCAAGCGACGTTAGCAAACTCCTCCGCTGTACCGACACGGCCTAATGGAATGCCCTTCGCCATATCGGCCAAGAACGTGGCATACGGCTGGTTCGAAGTTGAAGCGTGAAGTTGAACCCACTGGTCACTATCGATCAGTCCAACATGCAGGGAGTTGGCCAGAATGCCGTGTGCAGCCCCTTCTCCTGCGAGCACCTTCGTCAAAGCCATACCCGCTGCACGAGAAACGGAGGTCGGTGCGGACCCCGCCTTAGGAGCCTTGGCGCCGATGTTCAGAACATTGATGATCCTTCCCCAGCGCTGCTCAACCATCTGCGGCCACGCGAGCCGGGCTAGGCGAATTGCGGCGAAAAGCTTCAGATCCAGGTCGGCTTGCCAGACTTCGTCAGTAATCGAAGCGAAGGCACCCGTGCGAGCGATACCAGCGTTATTGACTAGAATATCGACCCGCCCGAAAGCCTCAATGGTCGACGCGTAGGCGCTTGCAAGTTCATCGGCTTTCGCGACATCGGCAGATACGAGGTGAATGCGGCCCTTCGCAGTTTCTGCAACGATGCGTCCTGCCTCCTCGAGAACATCAGGACGTCTCGCGAGCAGTGCTACATCCGCCCCGCACGCAGCCATGCTCTTTGCGATGTGCAAACCGATCCCCTTGCTGCCGCCGGTGATCAAGGCGACCCGACCCGCCAAACTTATTTCCATGCTGACCGTCCCGCACACTGTTCTGTGGCACCGAGTAACGACGACAATTCGTGAGCTACCGCGCCTCGCATTAATAGATTAGTCAGTCCATAAGTCATTGGCAAGTACTGATGCGTGGGATGACAGGCCGCACCCGGGTTTTGTTCGGCCGGCGTCAAAACACCGTAACAGGCGTCGAAGTTGTTGTGCAGGGCCCTCTAGCACCACCGCTCGCTCAACATCTCACGCGGAGTCGCTCTTGCCTGTCTGCGAAGACCTGCAAACGACTGGGATCGGTTCAACCTACGGGCCCGAGATGTCATTGGGATGAGGCT
>NZ_JAGHMH010000012.1 GCF_017741935.1 Rhizobium sp. 16-449-1b
CCCGCGAACTCCGCCGCCCACGTTTCTCTTTCTTCTCATCTTCAATTGTCAAATAACAGACCAGTCAAACCAGTCGAAATTCCCCGTCCCAAACCCTAAGCTCGGGACCAATCAGCATCGCAGCCAATTCAAAGAAATCCAGAGCGAAAGTCACCGTCGCCAGCAGCGCCGCCGCCCTCGTTCTGTGAAGCGGCTTATAAGGCTCCAGAGCCAAACAAGTCAACAAGCCTTTTTCAAAAAATCGCAGTTTCTGGCAACCGACTGATTTGACTAAGGAATTTCCAGAAGGCCTGTTTGGGTGCTGGAAATCGCTCCGAAGCCGCTGCGATCATGCCCTCTCCCGCCCTGCCTATCGACCAGACACGGGCCGGCAGTGGTATGAGCAGGACCGATCTGCCATATAGTGACGCGCACCATTGAGGATTAGATGCCGTTTCGCTTCATACACACCGCCGACATTCACCTGGATTCCCCCCTGCGCTCGTTGGCGCTGCGCGATGAAGCGCTGGCCGAACTGATCGGCAACGCCACCCGCGCGGCCTTCGTTTCGATTATCGATCTCTGCCTGGAAGAACAGGTCGACGCATTGATCATCGCCGGCGATCTCTATGATGGCGATCAGACGTCTATGAAGACGGCGCGTTTTCTGGCCGCGCAGATGCAGCGGCTCAATGCGGCTGACATCGCCGTCTATAAGATACGCGGCAATCACGATGCGCTTTCCAAGATCACCCAGGAACTGGTGCTGCCTGATAATGTCAAGGTGTTCGGCGGACGCGCCGAGGCCGTCGAGCGCGTCAAGGATGGTCTCGATATCGCGATCCACGGCTTGAGCTTCGCCAAGCCGCAAGCCCCGGAATCGCTGCTGCCGAAATTCAAGGCGCCGGTCGCGGGCGCGGTCAACATCGGTATCATGCATACAAGCCTCGCCGGTGCACAGGGGCACGATGTCTATGCGCCGTGCAGTGTCTCGGAGCTGCATGCTTCCGGCTTCGACTATTGGGCTCTTGGACATATCCATCAGCGGACACACCATCAGGGTGCGCGCACAGTGATCATGCCCGGCATGCCGCAGGGCCGCGACATCAACGAGGCCGGGGCCAAGACCGTGTCGCTGGTGACGGTTGCGGATGACCGGACGATCGCCATCGAGGAACGGCTCACCAGCGTCGCGCAGTTCGAGCGCGTGAGCGTCGATCTCACCGATATCTCGGAATGGCGCGAGGCGGCCGGCGCCATCGAACTGGCGCTGGCGCGGCAACGCGAGGCGACTACCTCGCCTCACCTCGTCGCACGCTTGCGGCTCACCGGACAGACTCCGCTGTCGTGGCGGCTGCATCGCGATATCGATCTGTTGCGCACCGAGGCCGAGGAACGTGGCGATCGCATTGGCCAGACCTGGATCGAGAAGCTGGAGCTTGGCGTGCACACGCCCGAAGAGGTCGGCAAGGCAACGGCCGATCCTGTCATCGAGCTCGGCCAGTTGATGCGTGACAGGGTCATCGCGAGCGCCGGCTTTCGCGACGAGATCGGCGAGATGGTCAAGGACCTACTCGCGGACCTGCCGCCGGAAAGCCGTCGCTTTGCCGGCGACGACCCGGCGAGCTTCGAGCGCTTTATCGATGAGCTGATGCTTGATGGCGCCGACGACATCACCGCGCGGATGAAGACCTGGGATCACGGAGAGAACTGATGCGCCTTCGCCGTCTCGACCTGACCCGCTACGGGAAATTCACCGACCATTCGATCGATTTCGGTCAGCCCTTCGAGGGTGAGCCGGACCTGCACATTATATACGGCCTGAACGAGGCCGGAAAATCGACGACATTCGATGCCTTCCTCGATCTGCTCTTCGGGATCGGTGCCACCAGCAACTACAACTTCATCCATCCCTATAATTCGATGCAGATCGGCGCGCGGCTGGAGTTCGACGGTGCCGAGCACGAACTCGTGCGGCTGAAGCGTCGGACCGGCAGTCTCGTCGACAGCAGCGGCCAGCCGGTCAACGAGGGCGTGCTGTCGGCGGCACTCGGCGGGATCGGGCGCGATGCCTACCGGACGATGTTTTCGCTCGACGACCACTCCTTGAAGGAGGGCGGCCAGGCGATCATCCAAAGCAAGGGCGAGCTGGGCGAATTGCTGTTTTCGGCGAGCTCGGGGCTCGCCGGCCTCAATAGATCACTCGTCATGGCGGCAGACGATGCGGCGGCCATCCATCGCAAGCGTTCGTCAAGCACCAAACTCGCCGAGTTGAAGCGAGCGTTGGAGACGCTGAAGAACGAGCGCAATGCCATCGACACCTTGGCGACCGCCTATTCGGTGCTTGCGGCGACATTGTCGCAGGCCAGCGCATCCTATGATGCCGCAAGCGCCGAGTTGGCCGAGGCAAAGCTTCGGCACACGGAGCTGACACGCATTCTTGCAACGCTACCGCTGACCTCGGAACTCGACCGACTTGCGGCGGAATTCGCCGGCCTTGGCGAACTGCCGCGCCCGCCGGCGGATTGGTTCGCGCTGCTGCCGCAGCTTTCGCGCGACGAGACACGACTGCAGGCGCTTACGGAGACGGCGGAACGCTCCATTCGGCAGCTGTCGGATGAGATCGATGGCATGATCGTGGATGAACAAGCGCTATCGATCGCCGCGATTATGGAGACGCTTGAGATCGGGCGAGCACGCTACCGGGCGGCCGCGGATGATCTGCCGAAACGTAAAATCGCGCTCGCCGAGCAGGAAGGCATCCTGTCGCGGTTGCTCTTCGATCTCGATCAGGCGGGACATGAAAATCCCGAGAGACTGCTGCTACCGGCTCCATCCGTCGGCGCCATCCGCGATTTGATGGAGAAACGCTCGGGGATCGACGCGGAAATCGCCTCCGCGGAGCGCGAGCTCAAGCGCGCTAAGGATACCCTCAACCGCTTGAAGGAGGAGGCGGCTGAGTTTGGTGATGGAACCGAGATGGCCCCGGACACGCAATCGCGCATCGAGAGCGCGCTGACAAGGTTGACGGATACCGACCTGCTCTCTCGTCTTGCAATCGAGGAGCGGTCTTATCGTCAGCTGCAACGCAATTTCGATGAGCAGACAGCACTGCTGGCGCCCTGGTCGGGTGATATCCATGATCTGAAGGACATGAAGGCGGCGGAAGCCCGGCAGCTGGATATGTGGCGATCGCAGGCGACGTCTATCGACAAGCGCGTGAACGAGCATCGCGGCAAGCTTCGCGAGCTCACCAGCGAGCGGGCCGCGAGTTCGGCGCGGATCGCCGCCCTCGCAAGCGAAGGTACGGTTGACGACAGCGCGGCGCACGCCCTGCGCGGCTCGCGCGACACGGCCTGGCAGAGCCATCTCGCCACGCTAGACAGCGCCACCGCTTCGATATTCGAGCAGGCGATGCGGCAAGACGATGCCGCGACAGACAATCGGCTGGCGCGTGCCAAGGAGCTCGCCGAGCTCCGGCAGTTGACACTCGCCGCCGCCGCCTGCACAGCCGCCATCGAACGACAGCAGGAGCTGCTTGCGGAAGCGCTGGAGGAACACGATGGATTGGCGGACAAGATCGGCGCTTATTTGCCTGACGCTGTCGAGGCCGGACCGGATGCGTTGGAGCGGCTCTTGGCGCTTGAGAGCTGGACCGGCAGGCGGAGTGCTGCGCTTTCGGCCCGGGATGATCTGAAGAAGGGCGAGTATGAGCTGGAGGCGCTCCGCTCCGAGCTTGGGCGACACCGCGTCGAGCTTGAGGCAGCCTTGACCGAAACCGGCGCGCGGTTTGATGCCGACATGCCGATCGCAGACCTGACGCGAGCGGCGGCGAGACTGCTGGCCGACAGCAGGAGCCGGGAGGAAGCGCGCGCCAACCACCGGAAGGCAGTGAGCGGCCTGACGCGCGATATTGCGGAGCGGCAGCGCGACCATCAGCAGGCGGTGTTGGCCGCGGATGCATGGCGCGATGCCTGGGCGCAGGCGCTGTCAGGCACATGGTTTGCCGACAAAGCCACATCCGTCGCTGCCGTCGGTGCCATTTTATCCACCCTTTCAAGCCTTCCCGGTGTCTTGAAGGAGCGTCAGGATCTGGCGCAGCGGGTTTCGGCAATGGAGAATGACCAGAAGCAATTTCGGAGCGAACTGGCCAACATGCTGGGCCGGTTGGAATCCGATATATCGTCGGGTGATGTGCTCGCCGCCGCCAATGCGCTTGTCGAGCGCTACAACAGCGCCATGCGCGATCAGCAGCATCGCGCGGACCGACAGGCGACACTTGAAAAGCTGGAGGCGGATCGTCGGGCGCTCGACGCGGATCTTGCTGTCCACAATGCCCGCAAGGCGGAACTGACCGGCTATTTCGGCGCCGATACGCTTGCTGCCGTGGGGACCTACCTCGAAGCGGCCAGGGAACGGGACCGGATCGAGAAGCGCATGGCGGAGCTTCGAGAACAGATTGCCCAGGGGTTGCGCGCGAAAACATACGAGGACGCGGCACGGCTATTATCCGAGATAGACGCCGCCGAAGTGGAGCACAGCGCGCTGAGCCTTGCTGCCCGGATCGACGATCTGACGGAGCGCGCGCGGGTGCTCTATGCCGACATGACCCGCGCCAAGGACAAGCTCGATGCCGTTGGCGGCGACGACGCGGTTGCCCGTATCGAAGCGAAGCGGCGGACGATTTTGCTTGAGATCGAGGCGCTCGCCATTCGCTACCTGACGCTGCGAACCGGCACACTGGCCGCCGAACAGGCACTGCATCTCTACCGCGACAAGCATCGCAGCTCGATGATGAACCGCGCTTCGCAGGCGTTTCAGACGATCACCGGCGGCAATTATTCTGGCCTCGCCACGCAACCGGACAAGGAAAAGGAGATCCTGATCGGCGTGTCGCGCGACGGCGGATCGAAGCTCGCCGATTCCATGTCGACCGGAACGCAATTTCAGCTCTATCTGGCTCTCAGGCTCGCGGGATACGAGGAGTTCGCCGCCGTTCGGCCAGCCGTGCCCTTCGTTGCCGACGATATCATGGAGAGCTTCGACAATCCGCGCTCCGAAGAGGTGTTCCGCCTGCTCGGCGAGATGGCGAAGGTGGGCCAGGTCATCTATCTCACGCACCATCTGCATCTGTGCGAGATCGCCAAATCCGTCGTTCCCCAGGTGAAGATCCATCAGCTTGGATAGGCGTTTGAACAAACGGCCGCAGCGGAATCGAGGTCAGAAGGTCTTGACGGCCTCCGCGTTTTCGATCGCCGCGACATCACCCGGCCGGTCGCGCTTGACGTACTCGTTGACCAGCGGTGTGGCGACGGCCGGATTGCTGAAGCTCCATATTCCAGAGCGCACGCCTTCCATAACCGTCGCGTAGACCGCGAGGTCGATCGCCTGCCGCACGGCGAGCTGTGTCGGCTCGTTGCGGGTGTAGCCAGCCTCGATCTGCAGCAGCTTGTCCGTCGAGACGAACTTGTAGACATTGGCGTTCACGCCGGCGGAATAGACAGTCTTCGTCGTCGTGACGCTCAACAGCACCTCGCCCGTCTGCACCGACACGATGCGGACGCCGACTGTGACCACGTCTCGACGATATTGCGCATCGGCGCCGATGCCGAGGAAATTCGCCCCGACGCCGCCGGTGATGGTGTTGGCGTCATAAGTCAGGATGCCGCCTTGAACGATGAGCCCGGCGAAGCGGATGGGCGGCAATGTCTTCATCGCGTCCATCGAATATTCCTGCCGTGTCGCGCGGATCAGCTGACGCTCCTGCAGAAGATCGTTCAAGCCCGTGCGCTCGACCACGGTAAACCAGTTGCCACCACCCGCGCGCTTCAGTGCGTCGATAATGAGGCCCGAGCCACCCTGGGTCACGGCCCGCGAGAACACCGCGACATTGTCGTTCGGCTCGTTCTTGCCGGTGAGATCAGGGAACTGGTAGACGGCGATATCGACCTTCTTCGCCGGCGGCGGAAGGTTTTCGAGGTTGGTCCGTGTCGGCGACGGCGGTGTTACGACCGGAGGCTCCTGAAGCGGTTCCTTGGTGGCCGTTGTCTCCACGCAGCCCGTAAGCAGCAAGGCACTGAGGATGGAAAGAACTCGAACCATTTTCATACGCGGTACTTCCACGAGACGTTGATACGCATTACGGGGTCGCAGGCACGGTTACGTTGGTGATCGTCGAGCCGTCATTTATGCTGATCTGAATTTCGCCGCCGACCCTCACGAACGAGATCGTCGTTCCCGCCAGCGTATAGCTGCCGCTCGTCTGCGCATTCGCGCCGAACAGGGATTCCGTGATCTGGTTGGCGAGCGACGCATAGAGCTGGCTGGTCAGCTGGTTGGCGAACATCTGCCCGGGGGTCAGCGCCGACGGGCCTGAGAATGCGGACTTGCCACTGTCCTTGTGCTGGTTCTGCGCATCGGCCTGCGACATCATCCAGTTGCCATTCAAGGGGCTGCCGCCGAACGCCGGATTGACAGGCGTATAGACCAGACTGCCTGCCTGCGCCGCGCAGGCTGAGAGCAGAACCGCCAGGCCACTCACTACACTTCTCAGACGCTGTGCCATCGTCTTCACCTCTGACTGAATTGTTGGACCGTGATGGTCTGCCCGCTGACCGTCGAGGACAGGCCGTAGCTCAGGCCATTGCCCATCTGTGTCTGCAAGACCGTGTTGTTGCTTCCGGTAAGCGCAACGCTGGCGCTGTTGTTGTTGCCGACCTGCAGGCTCTCGACCGCGTTTGCGTTACCAGTCACCGAATAGGAGACCCAGTTGCCGTCGCCGATCTGCGTCTCGGAAATCCGGTTCGCCGCGCCGTTCTGCGTGATCGACGCGGTGTTGTTCGACCCCGTCTGCTCGACTGACGCGAAGTTGCCGCCGCCGCTTGGCGCGGCGGTGCTGGCAGGCTGGGGAGCGAGGAGATAGTTTCCAAGGTCGGTATAGGCCGATCCCGCATCCTGCGCCGACGCCGTGCCGCCGGTGAGCGCGAAGATGAGCCCAGCTGTCGCCGATACGAATTGCAAGGCTGATCTATTTGCCATTGGAGACCTCGTCGAAAACGCATTCGAACTCGGCGCCCAGCGCGTCGCCACTCAGCTGCACGCGAACGCGCGTGCCCCTGGCGTAATCGAGTTTCGATTCCCCGACGAAAACGGGATCGCTGGTCGGAATGCTGAACGAGCCGGATTGCGTGACATTGGAATTGCCGCTGCGGCCCTCCTTGAGAACCTCAAAGCGATACTTGCCGAAAGCCGGCACGGGACTGACGATCCGCCCCCTTAGGCGGATTGAGCTCTTCGAGCGCGTGGCGTCGACAGAGCACGAAATTGCTGGGGGAGACCCCATATCCATTCCACCCATTCCACCCCTCCCAGGAAGTGGGGCGACGTAGCCGCCCCACTGTATGCACTGCGGTTAGTTCTGGATAATGCTGAGAATATTGCCGGCACCGTTTTGCGCGGTGACCGAGATGTTGCTGTCGTTGGTCTGGGACAAGGACAGGCTGTTTCCGCCGTAGCCGCTCTGGCTGTAGTTCGCGTAGTTGCCCGAACCATACTGGGTGACGGTCGCAACGTTGGAGTAGCCCGCCTGACCGCCAAACTGTGAACCGTAGATCTGGTTGTCGTTGCCAGTCTGGGTCAGGTTCGCCGTGGCATAATAGCCCTGGTTGCTCTGGGCGTAGTTTCTGGCGCCATTCTGGCTGATCGACGCAATCGAGCCCACGCCGGTCTGCGACGAGGAGATGGTGTTGGAATAACCGCTCTGCCACGCATTGGTATACAGCTGATCACCGTCTTGGGTCAGGGTCATGTTGTTGCCATCACCGTTCCCCTGCATGGCAACGACTGCGTTACTGCTCCAGCTGTTCTGGCCGATCGTGATCGCATTGTTGCTGCCGCCGCCGATCCAACGCCCTGTAGATTGATCATAACCGGTGGCGCCCTGGCGAACGTAGGCTACGCCGCCTGTCCCCGTCTGCGTCAACGAGGCATTGTTGCTACCGCCCCCCTGCAGGACGTCGAAGCCGTTCAGGCTTCCGTTCTGGAGAACGCTGACCTTGCTAGACGCCGCAGTGCTGTCCTGTTGGATGGAATTGTATGCGCCGCCGTTGTTATATGCGATGTAGCCAATGCCGTTCTGCGTGCCCGCTTGCTGCAACTCCACGTCGTTGTGGTTGCCGGCCTGGTTGATCACGGCAGTGTTCTGCGTGCCCGACTGATAGCCCTGCGAATCTCGCGCAACCCAGTTATTGTTACCGGACTGGTTGACGACAAGCTGGTTATGGCCGGCAAGACCACCGTTCTGCTGGATGAAGGGACGCCATGACTGGCCGATCGTGTTGTGATCGCCACCCTGGTTGATTTGCGCAGTCTGACTGTTGTCGCTCTGCGTAAAATACACAGTATTGCTGCCCGCGAAGGCAGACGTTGCGCCGAGAAGCGCGACGACAGCCGTAGACAAAAGAAGATTAGTTCTCATTTTTCGTCCTCCAATTATGAGAATTTCTCTGTGCCGCTTGTATTCGGAACTGACGCAATACACCCATGGTTACCGATTTCTTAATAAAGCACACAAATATATACGTTATACAACTGTAAATCGATTCAAACGGGGATCATCCAAAAGGCGTACATAAATCATCGCTAATATTCAAATATCCGCGTTGAACATTTGCCGCGACTAGTGTTGTTTGATGCAAAACACGGGAATTGACGGGAGGAGCGATCGGTGTCCGTGCGTAACGCTCTGGCGGCATGTGTTGTATTGCCTGCCGTTTTCTCCACGCCCACTTTGGCGCAACAGACCGGGTCGACCGCGCCTGCGGCCGCAACGCTATGCGATGCAGACTGCATCCGGTCGAATTCCGAAACCGTCGCACAGATGTGCGCTCGCCCCATCGAGGCCCAGGCGCCGATCGATTTCGAATGGGTGAACCGTCCCTATGCCAGCTTCTTCCAGGAGGCAGACCCGCCCGATGGACAATCTTCGGTTGTCATTTACAGAGGGGATTCCATCCGCTTCGTGACGCCGAAGAAGGAGTGGATCCGGATGACGTTCGAGTGCGCCTATGATGCGACCGCCAAGAAACTGGTCGCCGTGCGCTTGAAGCCTGGGCGAATTGGCCAGCAGCCACCCATGATCGCTTCCGCGACGCCCGCACCACCTTCCCCCAAGGCCGCGCAGATGCAACAGCCGAGCCATATAGACGGCGCGGCTTTGGGCGCGGCCATCCAGCGAGCTGTAAGGCGGCCCAAGCCGGCGGCCAAACCCTCACGAACGATGAACATCGGTGAGCCGAGCGGCATAGAGGTCGAGCAGATGGCGATCACTCCGAACTGATTTCGCGCGCATCAAAGCCTGCCCGACGTGCAGGCGCATTGGCTCTATCAAGGTTGAAAATCGGCGCTGCAATCATGCTCTTGACGGAGCCATAAGAAGTCACGCCGCTTGACCTCCACCCAGTGCTTCCCAGGTATCCTTGAGCCCATCCGAATGGCATGGGCGCAGCAGGAGACAGCACGATGCAGATCACCTACCACGTCGGACAGCATGATGGTGGCTATGGATATCGCCTTGGCGATGTCTGGTCCGAAACATTTCCCACGCATGGCGCAGCGCTTTCTGCTGCCAAGGCAGCCGCGAGCCGACAGCATGTCGAAGGCCGCGATGCCGAAATCCAGTATCAGACCGCGGATGGTTCGTGGCATACGGAACATGCCAGCGGCGGCGATCGCCCCGATACCGAGGTGATTGACGATCGCTGAGCGCTGGGCGACCTTTCGCCAGAACTTCACCGACACAGGAATATAGAATGGCCACGACACCCCGACGCCCCGTCAATGCAATGGACGCGGCGGAAGCCTTGTTCAAACCCGCCAAGAAGCAGCCGGCTGCTGCCGTCGAGCGGCCGGCGATCCCGAATACGAAGGAAATGGTGTCGATCAAGATCGACAGCGACGTTCTAGCGTTTTTCCAGGAAGACGGTCCCGGCTGGCAGGAACGGATCAATGACTGCCTGCGCGCGGCGATGAAGGCTGGCCGCTGATCCTTGGACGAGCGCATCGCATCGCCGTGGTGCTAGCCGAGATGCTTGGCAGGGGGCCACGACGATGCGTGCTGCGTGGCAAACTCAGACTAGCGCCCGCCTTCAACGAGGGAAATGGGGCATGAATATGACGTGTACGTAAAAGGAAATATATCAGATCGAATATCTCTTAATCGGGATATTTTCTTATCGAAACGCCCCGATCCGTAGCGATCGGAACCGAAAGCAGCGGTAACGACCTTGACAGCAAAAGCCTTGCGCTCAAAAGCCGGGACATATGTTTGCTTAAGGTTATCGGCATGAAACTCCTCACGTCACTCTCTGCGTTTGTCGGCAAGACATTCGCCCTCTGGGTCATCCTGTTCGCCGTTCTCGGCTTCCTGCTGCCGGATGTGTTCAAGCATGTGACGCCCTATATCGTCACCCTGCTCGGCATCATCATGTTCGGCATGGGCTTGACGATCTCTTTCGATGACTTCCGTGAACTGAGCCGCCGCCCGGTCGAGGTCGCGATCGGCGTCGTCGCGCACTTCGTCATCATGCCGGCTCTCGCTCTGCTCTTGACCGTGCTCATCCCGATGCCGCCGGAAGTCGCCGCCGGCGTCATTCTCGTCGGCTGCTGCCCCGGCGGCACGTCGAGCAACGTGATGACCTATCTCGCCAAGGGCGACGTCGCGCTGAGCGTTGCCTGCACCAGCGTCACCACCCTGGCCGCCCCGATCGTCACGCCATTCCTCGTCTGGATGTTCGCGAGCCAGTATCTGCCCGTAAACGCCATGGCGATGTTCATGAGCATTCTGCAGGTCATCATCCTGCCGCTGGCGCTGGGCTTCCTGGCTCAGAAGGTGCTGCCGCGCCTGGTCGAAAAGACGGTCCCAGCGCTTCCTCTCGTCAGCGTCGTCGGTATCGTGCTGATCGTTGCGGCCGTTGTCGGCGCCAGCAAGGGCGCCATCGCACAGTCCGGCCTCCTGATCTTCGCGGTCGTCGTCCTGCACAATGGGCTCGGCTATCTGCTCGGCTTCTTCGCCGCCAAGGCGTTCGGGCTCAACCTTTACAAGCGCAAGGCGCTGGCCATCGAAGTCGGCATGCAGAACAGCGGCCTCGGCGCCGCTCTCGCCACGGCATATTTCTCGCCGGTCGCCGCCGTGCCTAGCGCCATCTTCAGCGTCTGGCACAATATCTCCGGCGCGCTTCTGGCGAACTACTTCTCCAGCCGAACCGATGAGGCCGCGGAAAACAAGCCGGTCGAGGCCTCCTGACCTCTCGCCGCAAACACCATACAATCGATCGAATGGCCCGCCGAAAGCGGGCCATTTTCATTTTCGATCAGGTGCCCGGCGAGGCCTCACGATAAAATAACCAGTTGGTGAATTGTTTACTTGAACGGCCGGTTCGAATCGTCAAAGGTAAGCACGCTAACCAATCCTGTCATCGATTTGCCGTCCCTCGCGGACCCGCGCCGATACACCTCTATTTTGGAATGATACCGTGAGCAGCGATGCTTTGAACCGTGTAGCGAAGCCGTCGGCTTCGATGGCAAAGGCGACGGCGGCAGGATGGGGCAAGGGCCTCTCCACGTTGGTCCGCATCACCGTCATGGCCTTGCGCCACCCTTGGCAGTCCGGCCTTGCGATCGGCGCCACCCTGATTGCCTCTTCGTTTCAGCTGATGATCCCGCGCCTGCTCGGGCACGCGGTGGATCACACCCAGGCTGTCGTCGAAGGCGGTGCCGCCGGCCTTGTCGCCCAGGATGCGCTGCTGACGACCGCCTTGCTGCTGCTCGGCGCCAGCGTGATGCGCGGCGTCTTCACCATGGTGCAGAACTACTACAGCGAAAGCGTCGGCCACCATATGGGCTACGAGCTTCGCATCGCCTGCTACGAAAAGATCCAGCGCCTCTCCTTCAGCTTTCACGACAGCGTGCACTCGGGCGACCTGATCACCATCGGCCTACTCGATCTGGAAGGCGTGCGCATGTACTTCTCGACGGCGCTGGTCCGCATGGTGCTGCTGACCATGCTGATCGGCATCGGCGCCTACATGCTTCTATCGACCGACGTGGTGCTTGGCCTGCTGGCGCTGAGCTTCGTTCCCTTCGTCGGCTGGCGTTCATCGGTGACGCAGCTGCGGTTGCGCGCCACATGGCTGGTACTGCAGGAGCGGCTTTCGGTCCTGACCCGCATCATGGAAGAAAACCTCGGCGGTATTCGCGTCGTCCGCGCCTTCGCGTCCCACGCCTACGAGATGTCGAAGTTCGAAGCGGCGTCGAAGAGCGCGCTGGAGCTGGCGCATCAACGCGTCGGCATCCGCGTCATCAACACTAGTGCAATGACCTTTTCCTTCTTCGCGGCGATGGGCCTTGTGCTCTGGGTCGGCGGCGGCAAAGTGATATCGGGCGAGATCACCGTCGGCACGCTCGCATCGTTCCTCACCTTCATGACCATCCTGCAGATGCCCGTGCGTCAGCTTGGCCTGATGGTCAACGCATTCGCCCGCGCCTCAACCTGCGGCACGCGACTGTTCGAGCTGCTAGATCTCGAGATCGCCGTTCGCGATGCGCCAGACGCGAAGGAGCTTAAGATCACAGACGGCACGCTTCGGTTCGAGAATGTAAGCTTCAGCTATCCAAGCACGCCGACGCAGCAGGCACTGCGGGGCATCTCCTTCGAGGCGAAGCGCGGCGAGACGATCGGCATCGTCGGCCCTCCCGGCAGCGGAAAGTCGACGCTCGCGCATCTCATCCCCCGCTTCTACGATGTCACCGGCGGCCGCGTCACCATCGATGGCGAGGATGTCCGCAAGGCGACGCTTCAGTCGCTGCGCCGCTCCGTTTCCATCGTGCAGCAGGACTCCTTCCTCTTCACCACATCGATCGAGAACAACATCGCCTATGGCGACCCATGGGCGAAGGAAAGCCGCATTGCCGGCGCCAGCGAAAGCGCGCAGCTGCACAACTACGTGATCGGTCTGCCGACGGGCTATGACACCGTCGTCGGCGAACGCGGCGTTTCGCTCTCTGGCGGCCAGCGCCAGCGTCTGTCGATCGCCCGAGCCCTGATGCTGAAGCCCGCGGTGATGGTCTTCGACGATTCCACGGCCGCGATCGATGCCGCGACGGAGCAACGCATCCGCTCCGCCATGCGCAAATACGCCGCCGACCGCGTGACGATCATCGTCGCCCACCGGCTGAGCTCGCTGATGCATGCGGACCAGATATTGTTCATCGAGGAAGGCGAGATCGTCGAGCGCGGCACACACGAGGAGTTGCTGGCCGCGAACGGGCGTTACAAGGCGCTTTACGATCTGCAGGTGCGTCCCGGCGACGAAGCCGTGAGCGCCTAGGGAGGAAGACATGGCCGAGGAAATGGAAACCGAACGCTCCGACGTTCG
Source organism: Rhizobium sp. 16-449-1b (assembly GCF_017741935.1). Lineage (GTDB taxonomy): Bacteria > Pseudomonadota > Alphaproteobacteria > Rhizobiales > Rhizobiaceae > Rhizobium. The sequence continues at coordinate 13,413 of NZ_JAGHMH010000012.1, forward strand.
CGAGGACGGTCGCCGGCCGCCGCGCGCTGTCGTCGGCTCACAGCGCGTCGAGGAGGAGATGTTCGGCAAGGCCTTCGACGGCAACGTCATCAAGCGGATCTGGGCCTTCGTCCGGCCCTATCGGCGCGACGTGGTGCTCTCGGTCTGCGCGGTGCTGACCTTCACGCTGATGCAGCTGATGATCCCGCTGATCATCCGCTACGCGATCGACCACGGCATGCAGCAGGATGGCAGCCATTCAGCGCTGACATGGGCCGTCGTGGTCTTCCTCGTGGCTATCCTCATCAATTACGGGGCGAGCTACGCGCAGGAAACACTGGTCGGCGGTGTGGCCGAAAACGTGCTCTTCGACATCCGCCGGCAGATGTTCTCGCATCTGCAGCGCGTCTCGCTGTCTTTCATGGACAAGACGGAGGTCGGCCGGCTGATGTCGCGCCTGCAGGGCGACGTCAATTCAATGCAGGAATTCCTGGAAACATCGGTTCTTTCGGTTGGCGACATGACGCTTCTCGTCGGTATCGTCGGCGTCATGCTCTATCTCGATCCGAAACTTGGCCTACTGACGCTTTCGGTTTTGCCGATCCTGTTCATCGTCCGCCTCTTCTGGCTGCCGCTTGCCCGCAAGTCGTTCATGGCGGCGCACGAGACCAATTCGGTGGCCAACGGCGCCCTGGCCGAGGCGATCCATGGCGTGCGCGCCGTACAGAGCATGGACCGGCAGGGCGTCAACTTCACGCTCTACGACGACAAGGCCAAGGCAAACCTTCAGACCCATCTCACTGCGGCGCGCTACGCGCAGGTGATGGTGCCGATCGTCGATTCACTGACGGGTGTAGCCATGGCGCTGGTCATCGTCGTCGGTGGCGCGCGCGTGCTAAACCAGGCGCTCGACGTCGGCGTGCTCGTGGCGTTCCTCTTCTACATCCAGCGCTTCTTCGACCCGATCCGTTCGCTCACACTGCAATACTCCGTCATGCAGCGCGCCATGGCATCCGGCCAGCGGTTGACCGAAGTGCTCGACGTGCCGATCGACATCAGGGACGCGCCCGATGCGGTGGTTCTCTCCAAGGACATGGACGGCTCCGTCGAGTTCCGCGACGTGGTCTTCGGCTATAATCCGAAGCATCCGGTGCTGAAGCATGTCTCTTTCAAGGTCAACCCGGGCGAAACGGTCGCTCTTGTCGGCCCGACCGGCTCGGGCAAATCGAGCTGCATGTCGCTGATCCACCGCTTCTATGATGTGCAGCAAGGGCAGGTGCTCGTCGGTGGCCACGATGTCCGCGCGCTCACACAGGATTCGCTCGGCGACCAGATCGCCATGGTGCTGCAGGAGCCGTTCCTCTTCACCGGAACCGTGTTCGAAAACATCCGTTATCACAAGCACGACGCGACGCGGGAGAAGGTCATCGAGGCTGCCAAGGCCGTCGGCGCGCATGATTTCATCATGCGGCTGCCCGAGGGATACGACAGCATGCTGGGCGAACGCGGCGGCAATCTCTCGCTCGGGCAGCGCCAGCTTCTATCATTCGCGCGTGCGCTGGTGGCGGACGCGAAGATCCTGGTGTTGGACGAGGCGACGGCGAATATCGACAGCTATACGGAGATGCTGATCCAGAAGGCGCTGGTGAAATTGCTGGAGGGTCGCACCGGCCTCGTCATCGCCCACAGGCTGGCGACCATTCGCGAAGCCGACCGGATCATAGTTCTGCAAAACGGCGAGCTCGTCGAAAGCGGCAGCCACCAGCAGCTCATGGCAAACCGCAAGCTCTACGCGCGGCTCTACGACCTCAACTACGCGTCATTCGACGATATTCCGGAAACCGTTCTGGAAGAGACGACAGCAAGCGGATCGGCGACCTTATTACGCGTCAAGAGACTTGACACTACGTCATAGTTTGACATCAATTAAAGGCTGAGTTGACGCCATAAAACTACTCTGGAGAGCGCCATTGAGTGGTCTCTGCATTGCTCGCCGGTGATATCGCACCTTGAAAACGATGGCTTTGAAGTGCGAACCGCTAGCCAGCTCCAACGGATCGCGAGGCTCTGACCGGAGCGCCTTGCCGACTTTAAGAGCCGGATGACTTCCTCGACTACCAGGGATGGCAGTCGGGATCGCGCGCGGGCCAGGTCTTGGTCCCGACCTTCGCTGGTTTGCTGAGCGCGATCATCCCATACGGATCCCCTTCCCCCAATGGCCTGGCCGCAGGCTTGCGTCTTGCGGTCAAACACAATGGGGCGCCTCTTCCCTCATAGATTGTAGATAGAAGTCGCCGTTGCGAACGGCACTTCGCCAGCGACCACACGCTCGCCGCAAGGTCGACACAGTTAGCGGCGGCGCTACGGCCAATAAAATAGCGACTCTGATGTGGGAGACGCGCCCCGCGCCTTCCCCTAGCGGCCGCCTTCGGACCGAGCAACGTCGGTCTTCGGCAACTCTCGCCCTCCACAGTCTCAACCGCGATTTCCTTGACCGCATCCAAGTTGCTCGCTCCCATCGGATGGAAGCGATAAGCCCTCGGCAAGCAATCGACATTCTAGTGTGCCGCCGACGACAGCATGGAGGGGAAGCTATTTTCAGGTGGCGCTTTCCGAGTTTTTGAATAGAGGGACTACTCGAGTCGAAAGCGAGGGCGATTTCTCAAGGATGGTTACAGCGATTGTCAGCGAAGTCTCACAGACAACGGAGGCAGACGGGACCGAAACCGATTACCTTGATAACCCCGAAAACATGTTCGCCGACGACGATGACATCGAAGTCGACAGCTTCTAACGGTGCGACTGAGTTAAGACCGTGCAGGGGTGCCATGTTCGGGCTGCGAAGGCCTTCCACAGTTGTCTTGGTCTCCACTTCTCCAAGAGGCTTCATGGTTGCAAGCCGGCACCGCATCATCTCCTCGAACAGGAGATGTAGAAAATGCTGATGACCCTACGCGACGGCTTTGAAACTTATATCGAGCGCTGTCTTTTCAAGACCGAGGATGACTTCAATGCAGATGGTACGGTGGTCGGATGGCTTGGCCCAGACGATAAACCGACTGCATTCGTCGAGGACCGCTTCAACACCGAAATCATTAGTCGGCGTCCCAATGGTGTTTTGGACGTTTGGGGGCCGCTTTCGGAAGCGGGCTTCGAACATCTTTCCCTCGAGGATGCCTTGCTGCTAGGTTTTTCTACATCGGAATATCAAGCGGGCCTTCGTCACAGGCTCCTCCGTGGCCTGCTGCTACAGAACGAGGAGCAACTGGCCAAAGAAATGCTGCCTCCGGGCGACGAGTGGGAAGCCACACGACGCGAGGGCATCGGTGACTGGAACGAGTGGAATCCAGTTCGCCGTGTACCTTATCCGCTCGAGCCGACTTTCGAGCGTAATGAAGTCGTGGGGTGGAGAACGGAAAATGCGCTCTACGAAGATGGGGCGCCTGCCGACCGGTTCCAGCGAACGATGATCTTTCGAGACCGGATCACCGGCCAGCTATCTCAAAGCGAAATGAAACTCGAAGAGTGCGGCCTGGAGTCATTGTCGATCAACGACGCACTTGTTCTCGGCTTTTCGACGTCGGAGTACCAGACAGCACTACGCGTGCGCATTCTGGAGCGCCGGCATATCTCGGGCGACGATGACCTCACATCGTCGACGATGCCGCCATTGGTTGTTCGACAGGGTTTGGAGCGGCACGGGCGTGATTGCTCATACCGCTTCGGCAAAGGTCTCTTGTGGGCTCGTGAAAACTGGGAAAAAGAGCGCGCTCTACGCGAGTGGGTCTCTCGCGTAGAGCGTCCGAAATGCATGAAGCCGTTTAACCAGCCTTCGCAAGCGTCGAGGACGCCTTCCTTCTGGCGTTGAACTTTCGGCTAAAAGCTTGGGACTGGCGCTGTGATGCCGCCAGTTCCTCATCGGAAGGCTCGTATTCAGGTTCGGGGACCGCCCACCAAGGAATTAGCCATTCTGGCTCAGCTTTCAGGTAGTGCTCAAAAAACTCCTCAGGTGACGGCCCGCTCCCGTCGTCATCCAGGTCTAATATCTCCCAAGCACTCTGCTCGTTTTCACGAAGGTACTCGACTGCCGTCGCACGAACTCCGGGAATTTGCGAGCACCCTCTTTGGGCGAGTCGCGAGCATCGTTCCATTCCTTCCCCTCCAGCCGAGCAGAAGTTGACGATCAGGGAAAAAGCGCTTCTTCCGCTTAGATACTTTCCGAAATAAGTTTCCTCGCCAATTTCCCATTTGGTGATGATCTCCCCCAAAAGGCACTCGGCCTCTTCAGGACTTTTCGTACGCGATAGTAGCACTTGCTCCACCACATCCCGGAGTCGGCCCTCCTTTGCGAGAGCATTTGTGAGAACCGGTCGCAACCACAGCTTTTCGCTAAGTGCTTTCAAGGTCATCTCGTAACGCTGAAGAAGGATCGCGTCGGCATGGAGCTTGATCAGTTCTTCAAAAATAAATTGAAGCTGGTCCAATCGCTCCTCATCGCCTACTACGTTGGCAATGATTGCGCTGATCGCGGCGTCCGCAGCGCTTACATTCTTAGCTTTGTGGGCAAGGATAGCGGTATCAGCGGCCAACACGTCGATCAGCCAAGCACTTCCTGGTAGCAAGGTCCGATTATTGATTAAATTATCGAAGAGATGGCCTCGCATACGGGGGTCGCTTCGCTCAGCGAAGCACTCGAAAAGGACCTGAGCATTCCGATCGTAGATTACCCCAAACTGTCCAATCCCATCCACCATTCGGGAGATCATCAGAGCGTGCACTCGCGGATCCAAACCTTCGAGCTCTTCATCTGCGATGAAAGAGCGTCCTTGGACGAAACTCGGGAAGAGATCGATGCGTTTCATTCTCTCGAGCAGCTCGGATACTCCCTGTTCCGCCCACTGCAATCGCCTCCCAAGGATTCGCGTCACTCCCTCGGTGATAAATTTGAAGGCTTCGGCATTGGTAGTCGCCAAACCTGAGGCATGTGCCGCACGATTTCTCGCTGTCAGCAACTCGAGTAGATATCTCTTGTTTTCTGGATCACCGAGGAAGTTTGAGTCTCTCAGGTCACGGAAAACTTCCGCTTCGTAACTCTTTTGCCGGTCGAACGCATTTTCGATCTTACTGCTAATCTCCTTAGCGGCGTCGTCGTACAGCGCGAAATCCCTCAACTTCGTTCTCAAATCCTCGAAGACTGAGCAGGCAGTCATGACGACTGCAGCGCGATAGGCCCCCGCGCGATAGCAGTCGATAGCTTCGGAGAGGTATCCCTTGGAATCCTCGTTGTGAACCTGCGAGAGCAGTTGTTCCTTGTCAATGTGGCCAGACATCGCGTCGCCCTGTTGTGTTAACGTCGCGCTGAGGTAAGTCGCCAAACGTAAAGGTGAAGTTTAACGGGAACACGCTATGCGAGCTTTTCCACCTCAGCTCTCGCCTCTTCGTCAAGACAGTTACTGGTTGATGAAATAAGCGGCTCGCGCGCCTGCCATCACCCTCATGCAATCCATAGCTCCCACAGTCCAGGTTCAAGCTGAGCGCGCGCTGTCGGGAGCGAGCTTCCAGCCACAACGTACAGGTCCCCGCCATAATTCCTTCGCGTTTGCAGCTAAGTGAGTTGGCGCAACGAGGCCCATGCCCTCAGCGAGCAGCGCTTGGCTAATGCATCACCGAAGAGTACCAAACCCGAACCAGAATTTGAATCGATCGAACCAGAATTTGGACTGATACTTGGGACATTATCCAAGTCTATCTCCTCCGGTGTGACAAATCTCACATCAATCCACGGTCACCGGAGCGCGGTCTCGTCCCCTACCGTCGAACCGTGGCAAATTGCTCGTTGCCAACCATGCGGCTGGTAGATTTTGTCTTTAGGTCTGTACGACCGGTAGCGCTAAGCACACCAGGACGCCACGCGAATCGGCACGGACGACGATGGTGCGGCGCCGGCTCCGGGGGTTAAAACCGAATGCGCTGAGTTCGTATGGCGACGAGCATCTTCTGACCTCGCCGCTGTGCGATCAGTAGGAGTTCGTCGAGGGATTGAACGAAATATAGCCTTTTGTTATCCAGCAAGGCGCTGTACTGAAATCTTCGATAGAGAACTACGTCCTTTGATATTCCGAGTTGTGCCTATAGGAGCGTTTTCGACCTTATTGTTCAGGACAAATTATGGATATGTGTCCGGGTTTGTTATTAACCTATGGCACATGTTCAACCTTTAGAACATTCTCTGTTGCAAGATTTAAAATTTAAAGTAGCATCCCGATTTCTGTGATAAGCACTTCTCAAGCGAGCGATCGGCCCTCGTTTATTCGGTAAAGGCACGTGCGAGAACATCCTGACCCCGTTGATGCAAATGACGGAGCGCAAATTGACGGTCTGGCTCCGATTGAAGGGGCGGCGCTTTGCCTTTCGGGTGGAGGCTATCGAGCCATGCTCTTTCACGTTGGCGCCATATGGCGGCTCCATGAGGCGGGCATCCTTACTACGCTAAAGCATATCTCAAGCGTTTCAGGTGGATCGATCACTGCCGCGAAACTGGCGCTCTCATGGGATTCGCTTACTCGCAGCCCCGCCGGTCAGGGAATTTTCCAAGAGGAGTTCGTGACGCCGTTGAGGAAACTAGCGTCTACGACAGTGGATGTTTTTGCCATAGCGCGAGGCTTTTTCTCAGGTGGGGCTGGGAGGCATGTCGCTGCCGTCTACGATCGTGAGCTCTTCCACGGTGCATCTTTACAGGATCTTCCGGACCTCCCAGTGTTCACCATCAATTCGACCAATGTGCAGTCGGGTGCTCTGTGGCGTTTCCAAAAGGCCTACATGCGAGACTATCGTGTTGGCGAAGTCGTGCGACCCGGCCTGAACCTATCACAGGCAGTCGCCGCATCTTCAGCATTTCCGCCGTTTCTTTCACCTTTCGAACTCAAGCTGACGGAGGCGGAATTCACGCCAGATACGGGGGATGATCTGCAATGCTCTCCCTTTACATCCCGCCCCTTGCTCACTGATGGCGGCGTCTACGACAATCTCGGGCTGGAAACAGCGTGGAAGCGTTTCAAGACCGTGCTTGTGAGCGACGGCGGCGGCAAGATCGAGGCGCAGCGGAAACCATGGCGTGTTGATTTGCACTGAGAGCTGACCCGGGATTTGCGCCGAGAAGTGACCCGCCTTAGATATCGTCTGTCGTGGTTGGGGTGGTCAAGTTCCTACGTTTC
>NZ_JAGHMH010000019.1 GCF_017741935.1 Rhizobium sp. 16-449-1b
TGTCGGGTCGGGCGAACCGGAAACCGAGGTGATCGGGCAGGCGGACAGCCTGACAACCAATACCACCGATACCAAACCGCCTGCCCTTCCCGTTTCATGCCGCCGACCGTCGCGAGGCTTTGCTTCGCGCGCGGATTTGGTGTGCGTGCGTGGTCTGGATGACGGTTGGCGTTCTGCCGTGTGATACCCCCCTCTGCCCTGCCGGGCATCTCCCCCACAAGTGGGGAGATTGGCTGGGCTCATCCGCTCGCTCCTACCTCAACGTTTGTTGTGCAGTTGGGGAGCAAGCCACGAGTCGATCTCCCCCCTTGTGGGGGAGATGTCCGGCAGGACAGAGGGGGGTATCCCGGGCGCAAAGTAGGCTGCAAACGCACCCCCGCAAAAACAAAAAACGCCGCGCATCCAAGACACGCGGCGTCTCCCAAACCCAACCTCACCCCAACTAGCCGTCGGCGTGAATAATCCCCTGCTCGCGCTCCAGATAGCGCTGATCGATATCCGGCAGCGGCTCGCCGTCGATGGCGGATTCGAAGGTGCGCAGGCGCTTGTAGATGGACAAGAGCTCGACGATCGTCGTCCACGAATTGACGAGATACTGGAACGAGCCGCGCACCTGGTCGAAGACGTTGTTGATCTGCGTCAAGAGGCCAAGCGTCAGCTTGCCGGCGACGATCGACGGGACCAGCACGATCAGGCTGAACAGGTTGTCGGCCTGCAGATAGAAGATGCGGGCGACGTTGAAGTACATGTAGTGGAAATAGAGCCGGAAATAGTTGCGGCGGACATTGGCGAAGAGCTCGGCCACTGTCGGCGGCGTGGCGCGGTCGGCATGGTCTTCACCGTAGACGAGTTCCTTGCGGTAGGAAGCCTCGACGCGCTGGTTGCGGAACTCGAGACCCGGCAGCTTGATACCGACGAGGCCGAGGAACACCGTGCCGAACACCGACCAGAAGATCGCCGCCCAGACGAGCGCATGCGGAACGTCGCCGATCAGCGGCAGTTCGGTGATGCTGGCGCCGATCTTGAAGAGAACCGGCAGGAAGGCGATCAGCGTCATGACGGAGCTGACCAGGCTGACGCCGAGGCTTTCGACCGTCGACGAAAAGCGCATCGTGTCTTCCTGCACACGCTGCGAGGCGCCTTCGATGTGGCGCAGCTTCGGCCAGTGGGCCATGTAGTATTCGTTCATCGCCGTGCGCCAGCGGAAGATCCAGTGGCTGACGAAGAACAGGTTGAGCACGCCGACGGTGATCGCCACGAAGGCGATGCCTGCAAAGCCGAGCATGCCGAGATAGAGCTGCGAGGCGGTGACCGGCGCGGTCTTTGCCAGCGCCTGCTGGATCAGGTCGTAGAACGGGCCGTACCAGGCATTGATGGCGACGCTCACCTGCACCGAGAAATAGGTGTTGAAGATGATCAGCGCCGAGCCGAGCACCGACCACATCTGCCAGCGATGCGGGCTGTAGGTGAACCAGAAGCCCGCGAAGATGGCGACGAATACGACATAGTAGATGTAGAACCACAGGAACGGCGTCGACCAGAACACGGACACGCCGATCGGCGCTTCCTGGCCGGGTGCCAGCGGCGGCAGGCCGATCGCGGCGCCGAGGCTTGAGCCTCCGAAATACCAAAGGAGAACGCCGATGAGCGCCCAGACGACGGCCGATGTGAAGAAGAGTTTCGGCTTCGGGAAGTAGGATAGAAACACGGGTGGGATTGCTTTCCTGAACGAGTGTCTTCGCAAGCTCTATAAGAGCGATTGCGCCGGAAATTAAGGCAGTTCGCGGAAAGCGGCAATGGCCTGACGCCATTGTTACGCAATTGTAACCGCTTAGGAGAGCTTCTTGATCACAGGCATGACCATGGCGGCGCAGACGACGAGTGCCACGGCCGCCACATAGGTGGGCGCGACGAAGCTTCCGGTGCGCTCGGCAAGCGCGCCGGCGACGATCGGGCCGACGATCTGGCCGAAACCGAAGGCCGCCGTCATCATCGCAAACGCCCGGCGAGGACTTGCGGGCACCAGCCTGCGGCCGATCTGCAGACCGTAGGCGGTGATGGCAAGGAAGGTCGCGCCGAACAGCGCGCCGCCAATCAGCGGCGCGACCGATGGCGGCAGCATCACGGTCGCGAGCACACCGAGCGCCTCGACCAGAAGGGCCGCGACATAGATCCAGCCGAGCCCGAGCGGCCGCACAAACGGCTTCCACGCAAACAGCGCGACGGCGGATGTCAGTCCGGCGATGAACCAGCAGAGGAATTCGACCACGGCACCTGATGCCGCCATCCGGGCGATGGTGACGAGGAAGGTGGCGGTGATGACATAGCCGAAGCCGAACAGGCCGTAGGAGAGCGTGACCAAGAGCATCGGCCGGCTCCAGGTGATCGGCGGCTCCTTGCCGGTCTGCCCGCTGACGACAGGGCCTGCAGGCAGAAGCAGCCAGACGAGCACGAGACTGATCGCCGAATAGATCGCCCCGCCGATCCAGTCGATCCGCCAGGCATCCGGGCCGCCATGCGCGACGAGCCCGATGACGAAGACCATCACCGACGACAAGGCGATTCCCGCGCCCGGCCCGCCGAAATGCGCCGATTGCACATGGTCGTTGCCGGCAGCAGCCCCATGGCTGAGCACGATGGACGAAGTGAAGATCATCGCGAATGCACTGGCGAGGCCGGCGAGAAAGCGGATGACGGCAAAGAGCATGACGGAATGGGTCATCGCCATCACGGCGAGTAGGACGGCGTTGGCGAGAAGTGCCGACAGCGCCACCTTGCGCTCCCGCCCCGCAGCCCAGCCGTAGGCGGCGAGAACCGCGCCCACGAGATAACCGACGAAATTGGCGGATGCTATGAAGCCGGCATCGGCGGCCGACAGCGGCACGCCGCTCATCATGCCCGGCAGGATCGGCGTGTAGGAAAACCGGCCGAAACCCATGGCCGCCGCCATGGCGATCATTCCGGCCAATGCTGTGCGAAACAGGGGGGCGTGGGGGAGTTCATTGCGAGCCAACATGGCTCGCTTATCGCGCCGCACACAGCGAGCCGCAATCAAGATTTTCTGATGAACCCATCAATTCCGGAAATTTTCGGCCTGCCCTTGAAACGTCATATCTTACGATATATGTTTTACGACATAATCAACGATACATCATAAGGAGTGATCGATGAGAGGTTTTAGAGGTGGAATGATGGGTAGCGGCGGCTTTCGCATGGGGCGAAAGTTCGCGGCGGGCGACCTGCAGCTGGTGATCCTGGCGCTCTTGGCCGAACAGCCGCGCCATGGCTACGAGCTGATCAAGCTTTTGGAAGAGCGCTCCGGCGGCTTCTATGTCCCGAGCCCCGGCGTCATCTATCCGGCGCTGACCTATCTGGAAGAAACTGGTCTCGCCGAGGTCGAGGCGGAGGGCACGAAGAAGCTCTACCGCATCACCGAAAGCGGCCGTAAACAGGTCGAGGAGAACAGTTCCATGATCGAAATGACGCTTGGAAAGCTGGAGCGCATCGGCGAGAAGATGGCGCATGTGCGCCGTATCTTCGATCCGGAAAGCCGCGGTCCGGAAAGCTATGGCAGGGAACGCGAGGAAGAAGCCTTCCCCGAGGACAAGAGCGAAGTCGTCGCCGCCCGCATGCTTTTGAAATCGGCACTGAAGCTGCGCTATCCCTGGTCGAAAGACGAAGCCAAACGCATCGCCGGCATCCTGGAACGCGCCGCCGCCGAGATCCTGCAGCAGCCCAAGCAGGACTAAGTGCGAGCGGCTTCAACAAGCCAAACGGAAACGCCCTGCTCTCAGCAGGGCGTCTCGCGTTAGAAATCCGTTATATCGTAAGACAGATCGCCGAAGCCGATATCACGCCTGCCCATCCGGCAGCGTCAGGATCATCGGCCCGTTGCGGGTCGCGACCACGGTGTGTTCGTATTGCACCGTGGGGGCCTGCGGGTCGGCATAGAGCGTCCAGGCGTCGTCGCCGCCCTCTGCCCATGTGGCGCCGAGCGACAGGAAGGGCTCGACGGTGAAGACCAGGCCATCCGTCATGATCCGCTTTTCGGACGGGTCCGGCCATGTCGAAAGCTCGCCCGGCTCCTCGTGCAGCGAGCGACCCACACCGTGGCTGGCGAGGTTCGCCACCAGCGTATAGCGGTTCTTGGCCGCGAACGCGCCGATCGCCTGGCCGATCTTGGCGAGAGGCTCGCCCGATTTCACCTGGTTGAGACCAACCCAAAGCGCCCGCTTTCCGTCGCGGCAAAGCTTGTCGAGCTTCGATTTCGACGGCGGCACCACGAAGGAGGCGCCGGTATCGGAGAAGAAACCGTCCTTTTCGGCCGAGACGTCGATATTGACGAGATCACCAGGACGGATGATGCGCGAACCGGGAATGCCGTGCGCGATCTCCTCGTTGACGCTGATGCAGGTCGCACCCGGAAACTGGTAGCAGAACTCCGGCGCCGAGCGCGCGCCAGCACTTTCGAGCACCTTGCGACCGATATCGTCGAGCTCCTGCGTGGTGATCCCCGGCTCCATGGACGACGCCATGATCTGGATCGCGTTGGCGCAGATGCGGCCGATCTCTTTGAGCTTCAGGAGTTCGTCTTCAGTCTCGATAATCATGAAATTCCGTTTCCGGCCCTAAGGTTACGGCCGGTCGGCCGGCTCTCGAATCTGGAACAGAACACGACGCCGGGGGAAATCCAATTCATCCTTTACGCCATGAAGCTCCTGCTTTAGGCGCTGGCTTTCGCCCCTTCGCCGCTCTCAGTCAATGCCTTTCTGACGATCGGCGCGACTTTCGTGCCGTAGAGTTCGATCCCGCGCATGATCTGGTCGTGCGGCATCAGGCCGATCGCCATCTGCAACAGGAAGCGGTCGTTCTTGAACAGCTTGTGATGCGCGATGATCTTTTCGGCCACCACTTCAGGATCGCCGACGAAGAGCGCGCCCTTCGGCCCGCGCGAGGCGTCGAAATGCGGGCGGCTCGTCGGCCCCCAGCCGCGCTCGCGGCCGATCCGGTTCATCACTTCCGCCTGCGGCCCGTAAAACTGATCGGCCGCCGCATCCGTCGTGTCGGCGACGAAACCGTGCACGTTGATCGATGTCTTGAGCTTGGCCTGATCCTGCCCGGCCCGGCGCGCGGCCTCGCGGTAGAGATCAAACAGCGGCGCAAACCGATGCGGCTCGCCGCCGATGATGGCCAGCGCCACCGGAAGCCCGAGCGCACCCGCGCGCGCCACCGACTGCGGCGTGCCGCCAACCGCGATCCACACCGGCAGCGGGTCCTGGAACGGCCGGGGATAAACGCCGCGCCCGTTGATCGCAGGCCGCATCTCGCCCGACCACGTCACCGCCTCGCTGTCGCGAAGGGCGAGCAGAAGGTCGAGCTTTTCCTCGAAAAGCTGGTCGTAATCCTCGAGATTATAGCCGAACAGCGGGAAGGATTCGATGAACGACCCCCGCCCCGCCATGATCTCGGCGCGGCCGTTGGAAAGAAGATCGAGCGTCGAGAACTGCTGAAACACCCGCACCGGATCGTCGGAGGAAAGCACGGTGACGGCGCTCGTGAGCCGGATGTTCTTGGTCTTCACCGCAGCCGCCGCCAGCGCCACGGCTGGCGCGGACGCCGCATAATCCGGCCGGTGATGCTCGCCCAGCCCGAAGACGTCGAGCCCCACCTGATCGGCAAGCTCGATCTCCTCGATCAGATGCTTCAACCTCTCAGCCCCTTCCGCACCCTTGCTCCTGGAAGGATTGGGGTTGACGTCTGCGAAGGTATAAAGGCCGAGTTCCATGGCGTACATCCCGTTGAAATCTTTAGATTGCAGATAAGGATGGCCGAGGTGGGGCGCAATGACAAATTCTAGAACGGATCGTTCGATAAAGTTGATGGGGGAGCTAGGCGGAACGAGAGCTAGCGTCGTAGAAACAGCGATCCCAATCTCCACGCAGGATCGAGGCACATCACCAATGAAGCTGGACACCCGTCATAAGATCTATGGCCATACGATTGCCGAACATATCGATACGCTGCCAGACGAACTTGAGGTCGATGCTGTCGGTTTATGGCAAATAGTTCCAGCCGGGCGGGACGGCTTTCAGCTAGGGAGCGCGGAGCTCACCGAGTTTATAAGACAATGCATCCTGGCGCTGCTTGCCTCGGGCGCCAAGCCTGTGAAAGGCGGCGGGGGAACGAAGTTCGACTGGATTTTACAAACACATTACGGCGAGTCTGACCTGGAAATCGCCAATTCGATCGTAAGCGAGTGGCTGGAAACCGGAGCCGGAGATGTCAGTCCCGGAGGAATGTGGTTCGCATTGCCGTCACCATCGGTCGGGTTTTCTTAGGGCACGGGCCAAGATCGCCGACGATAACCGTACCGGCCCGCGCCGCCAAATCCGACTCTCATTTCAACCACTTCAGAGCTTGAACGGAATCATCCTGCGAACCGTCGCGTAGCGCAGATAGAGCCCGCCCCAGGCCATCAGCCCGAGATAGACGCCGAAGAGCAGATGCGAAAACACCGGGCTCCCGACCCTCAAGTGCGTGGCGATCGCGCCGCCGAGCAGGCCGGTGAGCAGGATCGCGCCCAGCACCGAGGTGCGCGGGATGGCGTATAGCAGCGCGCAGGCGAGTGTGATGATGCCGAGGCTGCGGGCCAGCATCGGGTTGGCGGCGTAGCCGAGCGCCGTCAGCGTCTCGGTCACGGGCGCGATCGGCACCAGCTTGATTGCGCCGTCGAAGACGAGGAAGGCGACGATGAGGCCGCTCAGCACGAGGCCTGTGATTGTCTGCCAGCGCGGCTGCGCCGGATTTGAATCAATGACTGCGGACATCGTCGCATCCCCTTGTTCGGTCTGTTCAAATCACATCCGCGCCAGAAGCTCGGCGAGCTGATCGGCGCATTTGCCCCAGCCCTCGTGGAAGCCCATTTCCTCGTGGGTCTTCTTGTCCTCGGCGGTCCAGTGCACGGCCGTTGCCGTGTATTTGGTGCGGCCATTGCCGAGATCCTCGAGCAGCACGGTCGCCGTCATGAACGGCTTTTCGGATGGCACCCAGGCGCTGGTATAGGCGTCGGTGAAGACCAGCTTCTCGTTCTCGATCACTTCGAGATAGACGCCGCGATTGGGAAACTCCTGTCCCTCGGGGCTGCGCATGACGATCAGGTTGGCGCCGCCGGCGCGCACGTCGAGCTTGGCGTCCGATATCGTCCACGGACGCGGCACGAACCACTCCTTCATCAGCTCGGGATCTGTCCAGGCCTTGAAGATCTTTTCGCGCGGCGCATCGAATTCGCGGACGAGAATAAGCTCGTGCATGGCGGTCATGTGTCGTCTCCTGTGTCGTGAAACCTGTTCTTGATCAGTCTGTTACAAGAACGTGTGAGATGTCGCCGATCCGACAGGGCGCAAGGTGATTTTCGGAATTATTTCACCGCCGGCAGCACCGGGTCCATCTTCAGGCTGTCGATCTGCCGGCGGATATGCGCGGCCTCGGGTGCCGAATGCGCCAGCGCGATTGCCCTATCGAAAGCCTCGCGCGCCTCGCGCGGCCGGCCGATCTGCTTCAACAGCCCGCCGCGCAGACCGTGATAATAGAAATAGCCGTCGAGCTTTTCGCCGAGCGTCTCCACCAGCGTCAGCGCCTCGCCCGGCCCTCTGAGCTTCGAGACCGCGACCGCACGGTTGAGCGTGATGACGGGGGATGGCTGCATGCGCTCCAGCGCACGATAGAGCAGCTCGATCTCCTCCCAGTCGGTATCTTCCGCCCTCTTGGCACGCGAATGCAGCGCGGCGATTGCCGCCTGGAATTGGTAGCTCCCCGGCTGCCGGTGGCGGATCGCCTTGTCGAGCAGCGCAAGGGCCTCGTTTATCAATTCGCGGTTCCAGAGCGACCGATCCTGATCCTCAAGCAGCACGATCTCGTTGTCGGCGCTGAAGCGCGCCGGGCGGCGTGATATCTGCAAGAGCATCAGCGCGAGCAACCCCATCAGCTCCGGCTCTGCAGGGAAGATGCGCAGCAAAAGCCGCGCCAGCCGGATTGCCTCGTCGGAAAAGGCGCAGGCCTCGGCCTTGGGGTCGGCCTGGCTGTAGCCCTCGTTGAAGACGAGATAGATCATCGTCGAAACGATCGACAGCCGCTCGGCCCGCTCCGCCGCATCCGGCGTCTCGAAGGGAACGCCGGCCTTGGCGACGCGCGCCTTGGCCCGCGTGATCCGCTGTTCCATGGCGCTCTCACCGACCAGGAAGGCGCGGGCGATCTGCTGCACCGAAAGGCCGGATACGATCCGGAGCGCCAGCGCGATCTGCTGCGTCGCCGGCAGGTCGGGATGACAGCAGATGAAGAGCAGGCGCAGGATGTCGTCGCGGTAGTTGGAGGTATCCAGCCGCTCGGCGATATCGCTCTCGGCATCCTCCGTGTCGGAGATCAGCTCCTCATCCGGCAGCGCTTGCGTCTTCGAGCGCTTGCGCACCGCGTCGATGCCGCTGTTGCGGCCGACGAAGATCAGCCATGCCGTCGGATCGCGCGGCGGCCCCTTGTCCGGCCAGGTTCTGACAGCGCGCAGGCAGGCCTCCTGGAAAGCCTCTTCCGCGATATCGAGATCGCGGAAGTATCTGAGCAGCGCGCCGAGCGCCTTCGGCCGGGCGGATGACAGCGTCACGTCGATCCAGGCAATGTCTGTCATGTCGCACTCTCTCCCGGCCGGAACACGTAGAACGGCCTGATTTCATAGGATGTGGAGCCGGGATTGACTGATGAAAGCTCCTTGGAAAAGGCGACGGCCTCCTCCAGCGTGTCGAAATCGACCACGTAGAAACCAAGCAGCGCCTCCTTGGTCTCGGCAAACGGCCCATCGAGCACAAGCGGCTCTTCCTTGCCCTTGCGCACGGTGGTCGCCGCCGTGGTCGGCATCAGCCGGCCGACCGGCCCGAGCTTGCCGCTTTCGGCCAAGGGCGCCTGAACCGCATAAAGCTTCGCCATCACGGCGTCCTCTTCCTCCTTGGTCCAGGAGAAAACCCGCTCTTCATCGGCATAGCAAAGGATCGCATACAGCATCTCATACTCCTCTTCCTCAATGACGAAGGAGTAACGCGCCCGCCGACAGGACGCAGCAAAAAATTGCGGAGGTCAGGGCGCTCGGTCGGGCGGGACCGGATGCAGCACCGTTGCATTTACTGTTGCGTACTTCCGCACACGCGCTGCCGCATGGTTTGTTGCCGTCGATCTTGACCGGCAGGGAGACCCCGCATGAGCGCCGTCGATATTTTCGCGTGGATCGTGCTGATCGTGCTGGCGGCCAGCACGCTTGCGGTCATCCTCTTCCTGGCGATGCTGCCCGGCATGATCGCTCGCAGGCGCAATCATCCCTGGGCGAAGGCCGTCAGCGTCGGCGGCTGGGTGACGCTGCTGCTCGGCTTCGCCTTCTGGCCGCTGGTCGTGATCTGGGCCTATGTCGACGTCCCACGCGTGCCTGATGCGGAGAAGAACCGATGATCGTCGTTCTCCTCAACGTCTATCTGGTCATCCTCTTCCTGCTGGTAAAGTTGAAGATCGTGCCCTTCAACCTGTTCTGGAAGGTCTCGCCGGCGCTGGTCTTCCTGCTTCTCCTGATCGGCCTGTTCATCCCGATGGGCTGGGGCGCGCCGCAGGGGGCGGCACTGGTCGTGCGCAATTCCGTGGCGATCGTCCCCAATGTCGCCGGCGAGGTCATCGATGTCCCTGTTATCGCCAACACGCCGCTGAAGGCGGGCGATGTGCTTTTCCGTATCGACCCCGTGCCCTACCAGGCCAAGCTCGACGCCCTGAAGGCGCAGCTCGAGCTCGCCACGCTGAGGCTCTCCGAGACGACGCGGCTGCAAACCACGGGCGCCGGCCGCGGCTTCGACGTCGAGCAGGCGCAGGCGCAAACCGACCAGCTGCGGGCCGAGATCGCCGAGGCGCAGTGGAACCTCGACAAGACGGTGGTCCGGGCGCCCGCCGACGGCTACGTCACCAATCTCGCGCTTCGCAAGGGTGCCCGCGTCAGCAGCCTGCCGCTGGCACCCGTCATGGCCTTCATCGACACGTCGGACACGATCATCGGCATCGAGATCGCGCAGATCAACGCGCGCTACATCACCCCAGGCCAGCCGGTCGAGATCACCTTCAAATACGCGCCGGGCAAGGTCTATCCGGGCAAGGTGGAGGGCGTGCTGCAAGCGGTGGCGAGCGGCCAGACGCAGACCTCGGGCCTGGCCGTGGCGCCGAAGGAGATCGCCTCGCTGCCGCTGGCCGTCCGCATCAGGCTCGACGACAAGCACTTCGCCGACGTGTTGCCGGCAGGCAGCACCGGAGATGCGGCGATCTACACCGATCACGTCACGCCGACGCACATCATCCGCAAGGTGCTGCTGCGCCAGATCGCCATCACCAACTATGTCAATCCGTTCTGAGCGCCCTCCCACAGAAGACAACTGCGGATAGCGGCCATAAATTTCTGCTATCCCACGTTTTCGCCACAATGCCCCCTTCAATTTGCTGCAATGCAAAATGGAGGACGGCGCTTGGAGCAGCGGCAGGAGAAGACCCGTATCGAATGGCTCGATATCGCCAAGGGCATGTCGATCATCCTGGTGGTGATCTATCACACCCTGCTCTACCACCAGTTCCACGCCATAGCGCCTGATCTCTACGCCCGCTTCAGCGCCATCATGACGCCGATCCGCATGCCGCTGTTCTTCACCGTCTCCGGCTTCCTGGCGGCATCGGCCATGCGCGCGCCGTGGAGCGATTTCCTGCGCCGCAAGATCTGGCTGCTGGTCTACCTCTTCGCCATCTGGAGCACAGCCCGCTGGCTGTTCTTCCGCTATGTGCAACAGAACGCGCTCGTCCCCACGGAAGGCAGCGATCCCTATCAGTTGCTGGAAATGTGGTGGGCGCCGAACACCGGCATCTGGTTCATCTGGGCGCTCGCCATCTTCATGGTCGCCACCAAGCTGCTGCAATCGACGCCGCATGCGATCACCATCGCGATCGCCGCCATCGTCTCGATCCTCACCTTCGGCGATCATCTACCGATCGATCTTTTCACCCATCGCAACGTGCTGCAGTATTTCGTCTTCTTCCTCTTCGGCTGCTGGTATGGGCGATCCGTCGTGCACCTCATCACCGCCCGCCCGCTTCTGACGGCGCTCGGCGGCTTCCTTTTGTTCTCGGCGCTATACGTGCTGCGCTGGCGGCTGCAGGCCGTCGACAAGGGCAGCTGGGCGCTGGCCTCCTCCATCGCCGGCCTTGCCTGGCTCTGCGGAACGGCGGTGCTCCTGTCGCGGTGGGAGAGCGTGCGCAATGCCTTCGCCTATTTCGGCCGCAACACGCTGCCGGTCTACGTCACCCATGTGATGATCGTCTCGCTGCTGGTCGCCACCATCGCCGCCGCGATCGGAGAAAATGCAACGCTCGGCTATCTCACCGCGCCGCTGGTGGTGGTCGTTGCAATCGGCCTGTCGCTGGCAATCCGCGCCGTGGCCGACCGCGGCGGCGCCGGCTGGCTCTATGCCCCGCCGGCAAGACGCCGGCGGCAGGTGGTTGCGGCGTAAAGCCTAGAGCCTTTCCTGGTTAGCTTGAAGCATTCTGCCGGAGCAGGTTTTCGTCAGGGCAAAGGCGATTGGCGAAGGGCATACCCCAGGTACGGTCGAGCCGATCGCCTTTGATCCTGGCGGAAAGATGCCCGGCCCTAGCCGGTTTGCGCAGCAAACCAGCGGGGGTTGGCTGAAACGGGCCGCCTGATCGTCCGGCCGGCTTGGCCGTATGCGTTGGCTACGACGCGCGCCGGCCGGACGACCATTCGACTCCGTTTGAGCCAACAGAATGCTTCAATCTAACCAGGAAAGGCTCTAGCGCACCGCCTCGATCGAGACGGCAACGCCGCGCTGAAGTGAATTGCTGACCATGCAGCTAGCCCTTGCCTTCTCGATCACCGCGTCGGCGCTGGAGCCGTCGGCCATCTCGCAGGCGACCTGCATATGCGCGGCGGTCGTCACCAGCGGGCTGCCATCGAGCTCCACGGTGACAGACACCGCGATGCTGCCGAGCTCGCACCCCATCTCTTCGGCGACATAGCGCAGGTCGTTGCAGAAGCAGCCGCCGAGCGCCAGCGCCAGCAGCTGCGCGCCGTTGAAGCCGAGCCCCTGCCCGCCCGCCTTGCCCTGCGGCCTGTCGACGACGATGGTATGGCCACCGGCCCATCCCATCGCCGCCTGGGTTCCCGCGACATTGCGCAGCTCGACCGTCATCGACACCATGCCCGCTCCTCCACATGTCAAGATTGGCAGGCATTGTAGAACGATCGGCGAAGGCGTCAAAGACACCGCCAGCGCGTCCGCGTCACCCCTCGCTCAGCGTCCGCTTCACCGCACTGCGCCAGCCCTTGAGCTTGGCCGCCCGGGTCTTCTCGTCCATATCGGGCTCGAAGCGGTTGTTGCGCTTCCAGTTCCTGGCGAACGCCGCCTTGTCGGGCCAGACACCCGCGCGGCTGCCGGCGAGCCAGGCAGCGCCCAGCGCCGTGGTCTCGAGGATCACGGGGCGGTCGACCGGCGCGTCCAGAATGTCGGCAAGACGCTGCATCGTCCAGTCCGAGGCCACCATGCCGCCGTCAACGCGCAGCACCGTCTCGTCGACGCCGCCCTTCCAGTCCTTGTGCATGGCGTCGAGCAGGTCTCGCGACTGGTAGCAGACGGCTTCGAGTGCCGCGCGCGCGAATTCCTTGGGGCCGCTGTTGCGCGTCAGGCCGAAGATCGCACCGCGCGCGTTCGCATCCCAGTGCGGCGCGCCGAGCCCGGTGAAGGCGGGCACCAGATAGACCTCCTGCGAGGGATCGGCGGCATCGGCCAGTTCGCCGGTCTTCGAGGCACTGTCGATGATCCCGAGCCCGTCGCGCAGCCACTGCACGGCCGCACCCGCGATGAAGATCGAACCTTCAAGCGCATAGGTCGTCTCGCCGTCCAGCCGGTAGGCGATCGTCGTCAGGAGCCGGTTCTTCGAGCGCACCATGTCGGCGCCGGTGTTGAGCACAGCAAAGCAGCCGGTGCCGTAGGTGGATTTCATCATGCCCGGCTCGAAGCAGGCCTGGCCGATCGTCGCCGCATGCTGGTCGCCGGCAACGCCTAAAATCGGGATCGCGGCGCCGAAGATGTGAGACTCGGTAACGCCGAAATCGGCCGCGCAATCCTTGACCTCGGGCAGCATCGCCGAGGGAACGCGCAGGATTTCGAGCAGGTCCTTGTCCCATTCGTTGCTGCCGATGTTGTACATCAGCGTCCGCGACGCATTGGTGGCGTCGGTCACGAAGCTCTTGCCGCCGGTGAGCCGCCAGATCAGAAACGTGTCGATCGTGCCGAAGCAGAGCTCGCCCTTGGCAGCGCGCGCCCTCGCCCCCTTCACGTTGGCGAGCATCCAGGAAAGCTTGGTGCCGGAGAAATAGGGGTCGAGCAGCAGCCCGGTTTTCTTCGTGAAGGTCTTTTCCAGATCCTGCTTCTTCAGCTTGTCGCAATAGCTCGCCGTGCGGCGGTCCTGCCAGACGATGGCATTGTGGATCGGCTTGCCGCTCTCGCGCTCCCAGACGACAACCGTCTCGCGCTGGTTGGTGATCCCCAGTGCTGCGATATCCTTGGCGCTGATCTTCGCCTCGCGGATCGCCATCTTGATGGTCGAAACGACGCTGTCCCAGATCTCCTCCGGATCATGCTCGACCCAGCCGGATTGCGGATAGATCTGCTTGAATTCCTTCTGGCCCGCGCCGGCGATCTTCATCTCGCCATCGAACACGATCGCCCGCGTCGACGTCGTCCCCTGATCGATCGCCAGTACATACCCCGCCATTGTCATCCTCCCATGAACTGCTTCGGATTGAATGAATAATGCAGGCAAACGAATGTGAAAAGAAATTAAAGTGAAATTTGTTGGGCGGTTGGTTTTGGGTGTTGCGGGCTTCAGGATGCCATCACCGTTGCATTCCGGGCGGCGTGCTTAGATCCTCGGCACAAGCCCGAGGATGACGTTGCGGATAGGATTTCGCTTATTTTTCAATTGGCTACCACACTCTCGGCGTCATCTTCGGCCTCGTGCCGAGGATCTAAGCACGTCCCATCCGCAGGACGGGAATGGCTCTCCCGACACCGATGCCTCCCCACAACACCGTCCCCCAATTGCCAGCCCAACCGATTCCGGACTACGCTCCACACAACCGCGTCGCAGGACAAATCGGAGAACCTCATGGCCAGAACAGTCGTCGTCACCGGATCCACCAGCGGCATCGGCCTCGCGATCGCCACCGCATTCGCCGGCAAGGGTGACAACATCGTCCTCAACGGCTTCGGCAAGCCAGAGGAAATCAAGGGCATAACCGAACGGCTTGAATCACTCTCGAAGGCAGGTGTCATCCATCACCCTGCTGACATGACCAAGCCGGACGAGATCGCCGACCTCATCGCCACCGCCGCCAAGACCTTCGGCAGCGTCGACGTGCTCGTCAACAATGCGGGCATCCAGCATGTCGAGAAGATCGAGGATTTCCCCATCGACAAGTGGGACCAGATCATCGCGATCAATCTCTCCAGCGCGTTTCACACGATGCGCGCGGCGATCCCGCTGATGAAGGAGAAGAAGCACGGGCGCATCATCAACATCGCTTCGGCGCATGCCCTCGTCGCCTCGCCGTTCAAATCCGCCTATGTCGCGGCAAAGCATGGTATACTCGGCCTGACGAAGACGGCCGCACTTGAGCTTGCCGAAACGGGCGTGACTGTCAACGCCATTTGCCCGGGATACGTGCTGACCCCGCTGGTGGAAAAGCAAATCCCGGATACCGCCAAGGCGCGCGGGATGACCGAGGAGCAGGTCAAGACCGAGGTGATCCTGAAGGCGCAGCCGACGCATGAATTCGTCAAGGCCGAGGAGATTGGCGCGTTGGCGCTTTATCTCGCCAGCGACGAGGCCCGCCAGGTGACGGGCACCCATATCTCGATTGACGGGGGCTGGACGGCGGCATAACCATCTAAAATAAAGAGAAAACCGGGAACGACATGAACGACAGCATCCGCTTTATCCTGAACGGCGAAGACGTCACGCTGAAAGACGGCAAGCCTACCGAGACGCTGCTCGATTTCCTGCGGCTGAAGCGCCGACTGACGGGCACGAAGGAAGGATGCGCCGAGGGCGACTGCGGCGCCTGCACGGTTCTGGTCGGCCGGCTGATCGACGGCAAGTTGCACTATGAATCCGTCAATGCCTGCATCCGCTTCATCGGCTCGCTGAACGCCACCCATGTCGTCACCGTCGAGCATCTGGCCGCGAAAGACGGCACGCTGCATCCGGTGCAGCAGGCGATGGTCGACTGTCACGGCTCGCAATGCGGCTTCTGCACCCCAGGCTTCGTGATGTCGATGTATGGATTGTGGCTTTCGAACAGCAATCCCGATCGCGCCGAGATCGAAAAGGCGCTGCAGGGCAATCTCTGTCGCTGCACCGGCTACGAGCCGATCGTCAAGGCCGCCGAGCAGGTGGCGAGGACGCGGCCGAGCGCGCTGTTCGACCCGCTGGAGCGCACCCGCTCCGACATCGTCGCAAGATTGTGGGCGATGCAGGGATCGGGCACCATCTCGATCACGTCGGGCGACGACCGCCTGCTGGTGCCGGGCTCTCTGGAAGCGCTGGCGCGCATTCTGGCCGACGAACCGAAGGCGACCATCGTCGCCGGCTCGACCGATGTCGGGCTTTGGGTGACCAAGCAGATGCGGGCGCTGAACCCCGTGGTCTTCATCAACCATCTCCAGGAATTGCAGACGATCACCTCTGGCGAAGGCGGCATCACCATCGGCGCCGGCGTGACCTACACCCGCGCCTTCGAGACGATCGCCAGCAAGGTCCCGACGCTCGGCCGGCTGATCACCCGCATCGGCGGCGAGCAGGTGCGCAACATGGGTACGATCGGCGGCAACATCGCCAACGGCTCGCCGATCGGCGACAGCCCGCCGCCGCTGATCGCGCTCGGTGCCACCGTCAAGCTGCGCTCGACGGAGGGCACGCGCATGCTGCGGCTGGAGGATTATTTCATCGACTACGGCAAGCAGGACCGCCGCCTCGGCGAGTTCGTCGAGAGCCTCTTCGTGCCCTACCCGGCCGAAGACACGCATTTTGCCGTCTACAAGATCACCAAGCGCCGCGACGAAGACATTACCGCCGTCCTCGGCGCCTTCTATCTGACGCTCGACGAGCAAGGCGACGTCAACGATGTGAGGATAGCCTTCGGCGGCATGGCCGGCACGCCCAAGCGCGCCCGCGCCGTCGAAAACGAACTGATCGGCCGGCCGTGGAGCGAAGAGACGATCGAGGCGGTGCGAGACGCTTTCGACAGCGACTTCCAGCCGCTTTCGGATTGGCGCGCGACGGCTGAGTATCGGCAGCTGACGGCGAAGAATTTGCTGACGCGGTTTTATCTGGAGACGACGGGTGCGCCGGCGGAGCTGCGGCGGTTCGAGGAGGTGGCGTGATGGGGTATGATTTGTACCGTTGTGCCGTGCAGCCCCCTCATCCGACCCTTCGGGCCACCTTCTCCCCTATGGGGCGAAGGGAAGATGGAGCGAGCGGCCGGCCCCGGGTCTCTTCTCCCCAGCGGGGGTCCGAAGGACGGGTCGAGACCAGTGGCTCGACCCCGGTCGGTGGCCCGAAGGGTCGGATGAGGGGGCCACGCGGCACGCCCTCAATAATCGCCCACTCACAAACCCTCACCACAGGAGGCAACCCCTGATGGACAAGTCTGCCTTCCCCGACCCCACCTTCATCATCTCAGGCCCGATGCACGCCTCGCGCCGCCATGACAGCGCCCACAAGCACGTCACCGGCACGGCCGACTACATCGACGACCTTCCGGAACCATCCGGCCTGCTCCACGGCGCGCTCGGGCTGTCGGATCGCGCGCATGCCGAGATCGTCAGCATGGACCTCTCCGAGGTTGCAGCAACGCCTGGCGTCGTCTGGGTCTTCACCGGCAAGGACGTGCCTGGGATCAACGACGTCAGTTCCAACGGCAGCCATGACGAGCCGCTGCTCGCCGAAACAAAAGTCGAGTTCCACCAGCAGCCGATCTTTGCCGTGATCGCCGAGACCCGCGACATCGCGCGCCGCGCCGCCCGCAAGGCGAAGATCGAGTATCGCGACCTCGCCCACTGGAGCGACATCGACGGCGCGCTGGAAAACGGCGGCGCGCTGGTCACCAGCCCGATGACGCTCAGCCGCGGCGAGGCGAAGAGCGAGATGGCAAACGCCGCCCGCCGGCTGAAAGGCCAGATGCGGATCGGCGGCCAGGAGCACTTCTATCTCGAAGGCCAGATCGCCATGGCCATTCCCGGCGAGGACGACGAAGTCGCCGTCTGGTCCTCGACGCAGCATCCGAGCGAGATCCAGCACATCGTCGGCCATGTGCTGAACATCCCGTCTAACGCCGTGACGGTGAACGTGCGCCGCATGGGCGGCGGCTTCGGCGGCAAGGAAACGCAGGGCAACCAGTTCGCGGCACTCGCCGCAATCGCCGCCAAGAAGCTGAAACGATCAATCAAGTTCCGCCCCGACCGCGACGAGGACATGGCGGCCACCGGCAAGCGCCACGACTTCATGGTCGATTACGAACTCGGCTTCGACGAGGAAGGCCGCATCCACGCGGTCGACGCCACCTATGCGGCCCGCTGCGGCTTCTCGTCGGACCTGTCGGGCCCCGTCACCGACCGCGCGCTGTTTCATGCCGACTCGAGCTATTTCTATCCGCATGTGCACCTGACCTCGAAGCCGCTGAAGACCCACACCGTCTCCAACACCGCCTTTCGCGGCTTCGGCGGACCGCAGGGGATGCTGGGCGCCGAGCGCTTCATCGAGGAAATCGCCTATGCCGTCGGCAAGGACCCGCTGGATATCAGAAAACTGAATTTCTACGGCCAGCCCGGCTCCGGCCGCACGCTGACGCCCTATCACCAGGAGGTCGAGGACAGCATTCTGGAGCGGATCATCGGCGAGCTCGAGGAGAGCGCCGACTATCAGGCGCGACGCCGAGAGATCATCGAATTCAACCGCGACAGCCGCTACATCAAAAAGGGCATCGCGCTAACGCCGGTGAAGTTCGGCATCTCCTTCACGCTGACCGCCTTCAACCAGGCCGGCGCCCTCGTCCATGTCTACCAGGACGGCTCGATCCACCTGAACCACGGCGGCACCGAGATGGGCCAGGGCCTTTATACGAAGGTGGCGCAGGTTCTGGCCGACAGCTTCCAGATCGATATCGAGCATGTGAAGATCACCGCGACCACCACGGGCAAGGTGCCCAACACCTCGGCCACGGCCGCCTCCTCCGGCACCGATCTCAACGGCATGGCCGCCTATGACGCCGCCCGCCAGATCAAGGAACGCCTCGTCGCCTTCGCTGCCGAGAAATGGGACGTCCCGGTCTCCGACATCGCCTTCCTGCCCAACCGGGTGCGCGTTGGCAACCAGGAAATCCCTTTCCCGGACTTCATCCGCCAGGCCTACTTCGCCCGCGTCCAGCTATCGGCCGCCGGCTTCTACAAGACCCCGAAGATCCACTGGGACCGCGCCGCCGGAAAGGGCACGCCCTTCTATTACTACTCCTACGGCGCCTCCTGCACCGAGGTCTCGATCGACACACTGACCGGCGAATATCTGATCGACCGCACCGATATCCTCCACGACGTCGGCCGCTCGCTGAACCCGGCCATCGACATCGGCCAGGTCGAGGGCGCCTTCGTGCAGGGCATGGGCTGGCTGACGACGGAAGAACTCTGGTGGGACGCCAAGGGGCGCCTGCGCACCCACGCCCCCTCCACCTACAAGATCCCGCTAGCCTCCGACCGCCCGAAGATCTTCAACGTCAAGCTCGCCGAATGGTCCGAAAACGCCGAACAGACCATCGGCCGCTCCAAGGCCGTAGGCGAACCGCCGTTCATGCTGGCAATCTCCGTGCTGGAGGCGCTGTCGATGGCGGTGGCGAGCGTTGCGGACTACAAGGTCTGCCCAAGGCTCGACGCACCGGCGACGCCGGAGCGGGTGTTGATGGCGGTCGAGCGGATGAAGGCGGTATGACTGGGAATGTGGGGGTTGGTGGATTTGGTAGGCCCGCAGGATTTGCTGGCCTTGCGGGTGTGGCACACCCCCCTCTGCCCTGCCGGGCATCTCCCCCACAAGGGGGGAGATCGACTCGTGGCAATGCTTTCGCAGACGTTGAGGGTAGAGCGAGCGGCCGCCCCCAGCCAATCTCCCCACCTGTGGGGGAGATGCCCGGCAGGGCAGAGGGGGGTATCACACCCACAAACCTCACCTTCGTAAACCTCACCCACACCAGCCCCACCCAGACCAGCCTCACCCCCACAATCC
>NZ_JAGHMH010000001.1 GCF_017741935.1 Rhizobium sp. 16-449-1b
CCCATTCCGAACACGGCCGTGAAACGCCCCTGCGCCTATGGTACTTCGTCTTAAGACGCGGGAGAGTCGGTCGCTGCCAGGTCTGCTAAACGCAACATATAATCTTCTCATCACGACAAACGGCCAAGGCCGAAACAAAAGGGCCGCCTAAAGCGGTCCTTTCTGCTTTAAGGCCATATACAGAATGAAACTTCGGCGCACCTGATC
Organism: Rhizobium sp. 16-449-1b; assembly: GCF_017741935.1. GTDB lineage: Bacteria > Pseudomonadota > Alphaproteobacteria > Rhizobiales > Rhizobiaceae > Rhizobium. The sequence goes on from NZ_JAGHMH010000001.1 coordinate 208, forward strand.
TATAATGGTGCGTCCCTTACAGGAACAAAACCCAATAGGGTTTTGCTCCGGCAGAAGGCATAACCGCTTCGCGGTTACGCCGCCGCGCCAAAACCCATAGGGTTTTGCGCTGGACGCGGGGTGGAGCAGCCCGGTAGCTCGTCAGGCTCATAACCTGAAGGCCGCAGGTTCAAATCCTGCCCCCGCAACCAACATCCTTTCCAGAGCCTAGAGGTTATCGCTGGCGCGAAAACTTCATCTTCACTGGCGATTCGTAGCTCGGCGTCATCAGCCAAACCTGAAGGCCGCACGACTGTTAAAAGCCCGACAGCGCACCTAAACTCTTCCGGAATGATACAAGACAAAGACGAACAAAGCCCGCTTCACGCGGGCTTTTGGCGTTTGTCGACTCATCGTGGTGACGCCGCAGAAGAGCGGCGAAAAGCGAGGATCGCGAGCTTGAGATCAATCCTCTGGCGACGTTCTGACGTCTGAGATCGAGCCCAGCAACAACCCGCCTCACTGTGTCAACTGCTGTTCCCTCAGGTCGCCCTGCAGCGTCTCATCGGCTGTGGTCGGTTTCTTCTTCTTCGGCGGGTGCATCATCGGCGCTTCGATGATCGTCGCCGGTACAGCCACCGCGGTGGCCGCGACCGTGCCGATATTGGTGACCGTCCCGCCGACGACAGCGGTAATGCCTTGTCCGAGCGTCACATTGCTGTCGGTGAGCGGCTGGCCGGTCATCAGGCGTTGGCCGATCAGCTGTACGATCTCGGGGCTCTCGGCGAACTTGCCGTGGTTGAGCCTATCGTTGCTGTTGACCTTGGTGAGGTCGATCGCGGTGATGCCAGCCTCTTCCAGCTTGGTGCGATAGGGTTCGACCGTCGGGTCGATCGCGCCCAGGCGCGAGACGCGACCGGTGATGAAGCTCGAAAAGGCCAGCGCCCGGTCGTCCTGCGATACGAAGATCGTGAACTTCGGCCGCGGCGTGCCCATCTCGGCATACTGCTTGGCGAAGACCTGGATGTCGATGTCGGGCGAGGCCAGGATGACGTCGCGGATCTTGCTGTTCAGATGCCCGTCGCGAATGCCCATCTGCCTGAGCGATTCCATCGTCAGCCACGTGCCCATTGAGTGCGCGAGAATGGTGATGTCCTTGACATTGGGATCGTTGACCAGCGTCCGCAGCGCCTGCTCGAGCGCCGTGCGCGAATAGTTGGTGCTTTCCTTGTCGTATTCGTAAGCGGTGATCTGCGCGCGCGACGGCCAGGTGAAGAGGATCGGCGTCGCGTCCATCTTGCTGTCGTGGACGATCTGCGCCAGGCGGAAGACCGAATCCTCGTACTTGTTGTTGAAGCCGTGGATGAAGACCAGCGCGTGGCCGTTATGCATATGCTGGCTGAGCCAGGTACGCCCTTCCGGAACCGTGGCGATCTGCTGGACGCCGGTGACGGCGAAGTCGGTCGCCGGGTTGGGCGGCAGGCGCTTTGGCCACTGCACGGTGCCCGCCTTGCGGTTCGGCGGAATGGAGACTTCGACGGCAGTGAGCGACGGCTTGGGGCTGCGCTCGCCGTTAAACAGCGTCGCCGGATCGCCGGATGGTTCGCGTGTGGTTGCCACCAGCATGTCGACGCGGGTCGTTTTCGGCGTCGCCGCCGTCAGCGCCACGGGCGTCATCACGCCGCTTGGGTGGCCACAACTGGTCAGCAGCAGCATGACAACGAGAAACCGTACGCGCATGAAACCCCTCCGGTCTGATGGAGGCACCATAGAGCAACTCGCGCCGGAGGGAAGCCCGGAACACTACGCAATGGCCACAGTATGGTCCCTGAGCAGGTGATGATATGCGCGCTGTTGCAGGACTCACACGCTTTGCGGGAGGCGGGCGGCCACGATAACGGTCGCGGCCGCCCTTATATCAGCGCTCGATATGGTAGCAGGCGGCCGTCTGGCCGGGCCTGACCTCTTCGCTCAGTGGCATCTCGGTTCGACAGATGTCGGTCGCCTTCCAGCAGCGCGGGGAGAAGACGCAGCCCTTTGGCGGGTTCAGCGGCGATGGCGGATCGCCCTGCAGCCGGATGCGCTGGCGCCCGCGCGCCAGTTTCGGATCCGGGATCGGTGCCGCCGAAAACAGCGCCTTCGTATAGGGATGCGCCGGCTTGTCGAACACCGTCGCGCAGTCGCCGGCCTCCACCACTTTGCCGAGATAAAGCACCAGCACGTCGTCGGAGATCAGCCGCACGACCGAGAGATCGTGGCTGATGAAGATCAGCGTCAGGCCGAACTCCTTGCGCAGCTTGCGCAGAAGCGTGATCACCTGGCCCTGGATCGACACGTCGAGGGCCGAGACAGGCTCGTCGCATATGATCAGCTTCGGCCGCGTGATGACGGCCCGGGCAATGCCGATACGTTGCGCCTGGCCGCCCGAGAACTCGTGCGGATAGCGGTTGATCATCTCAGGCACGAGGCCGACGGCGGCCATGATCTCCTGCACCCGCTCGGCGCGCTGAGCGCGGTTGAGCTTCGGTTCGAACACCGTCAACGGCTCGGCGATGATGTCTCCGACCGTCATGCGCGGATCGAGCGAGGCGATCGGATCCTGGAAGATGATCTGCATGTCGCGGCGTGCGGCCCGCATCTCCTCGTCCGAGAGGTCGAGCAGGTTGCGGCCCTGCCAGAGGATGCGGCCCTTCTGCGCCTTCAGGAGCCTGAGGATCGAGCGCCCGAGGGTCGACTTGCCGCAGCCCGATTCCCCGACGATACCGAGCGTACGGCCCTCGCTGAGATCGAAGCTGACATTGTTGACCGCCGTCAGCGTCAGCGGCGGCTTGAAGAAGCCCTTGGAGGGCACGTCGAATTGGGTCGTCAGGTTCTCGACCCTGAGAAGTGATCGTTCAGCCATGGGTCAGAACCTCCTCGAGGCGTGGAAAAGCATGGAAGCAGGCCGCGAGATGGCGCGGCGCCTGCACATCGAGGCGTGGTGCGGCGTCGATGCAGTCGTTCCGCACGAGCGGACAGCGCGGCGAGAAGCTGCATCCTTTCGGCAGATGCTGCAGGTTCGGCGGCCGGCCGGGAATGACGGCGAGCTGGTCGACATCCTGGTCCGGGCGCGGGATCGAGGCGTGGAGTGCAGCCGTATAGGGGTGCGCCGGGTTTTCGAAGAGCTCGTCCACCGGCGCTTCCTCGACGATGCGCCCGGCATACATGACGGCCACGCGGTCGGCGAGGCCAGCGACGACGCCGAGGTCGTGAGTGATCATCACCAGCGCCGTGTTCATCTCGGCCGTCAGATCGTTGAAGAGGTCGAGGATCTGCGCCTGGATCGTCACGTCGAGCGCGGTGGTCGGCTCGTCGGCGATCAGGAGCTTCGGCTTCGTCAGCAGCGCCATGGCAATGACGATGCGCTGGCGCATGCCGCCGGATAGCTCGTGCGGATAGAGGTTGAAGCGCCTGGATGGGTCGGGGATCCCCACACGCTTCAGCATGTCGAGCGCCTCTGCCGAGGCCGCACGCGCGGTAAAGCCCCGATGCACCTCGAGCTGCTCCGTCAGCTGTCGGGAGATCCTGAGCGACGGATTGAGTGCGGTCATGGGGTCCTGAAACACCATGGCCATGTCCTTGCCGCGCACATGGTCCAGCTCGCGCGGCTTCAGCGCCAGCACGTCGCGCCCTTCGAGAAGAGCCTGTCCGCTGGTCCGGCCGTTTTTCGCCAGCAAGCCCATGATGCCGAGGAAGGTCTGGCTCTTGCCGGAGCCGCTTTCGCCGACGATCGCGATGCGCTCGCCGCGCTTGACGGTGAGGTTCATGTTGGAAACGGCCTTCACCTCGCCCTCGGGCGTGCGAAAGCTGATCGAATAGTCCTTCAATTCGAGAAGGGTGTCGTTCTTGATGTCTTTTTGCATGTCAGCGATCCCTTCAGCGGTCCCTTGGGTCGAATGCATCGCGCAGGCCGTCGCCGATAAACAGCAGGCTGAGCAGCAGGGCGACGAGGAAGCCGGCGGGGAAGACGAGCAGCCAGGGCATGCTCTCCATGGCGTCGGTGCCTTCGGAGATCAGCGTTCCCAATGAGGTCAGAGGCTCCTGCACGCCGAAGCCGAGATAGGAGAGAAAGCTCTCCGTCGCGATGATTTCGGGCACGGTCAGCGCCGCGAAGATAACCACGGGTCCAACGAGATTGGGAATGATGTGCCGGGTAATGATCTTCAGCGGCTTCTGGCCGGAGGCACGCGCCGCTTCGATGAATTCGCGCTGTTTGAGCGACAGGGTCTGCCCACGCACGATGCGCGCCATGGTCAGCCACTCGAGCGCACCGATCGCGGCGAAGAGCAGATAGACATTGCGGCCGAAGATCACCATCAGCAGGATGACGAAGAGGATGTAGGGAAAGGCGTACATGATGTCGACGAAGCGCATCATGACGGCATCCACACGTCCACCCATATAGCCGGAGATGGCGCCGTAGAGCACGCCGATGACGACGGAGACAAGCGTCGCCGTCAGCGCCACGGCCAGCGAGACGCGGGTGCCGTAGAGCACGCGGGCAAGCAGGTCGCGGCCATTCGGGTCGGTCCCGAAATAATGGCCGTCGGCAAACGAAGGCGGTGCGCGGAAGGCAGCCCAATCCGGATCCTCATAGCCGTAGGGAATGAGGTAGGGGCCGATAAAGGCGACAAGCACGAGCAGGGTCAGCACGATGATCGACGCCACGGCCGCCTTGTTGCGACAGAGGCGGCGCAGCGCATCGCGGGTGAGCGACCGGCTGACGGGGCTGAGACCCTCGGCTTCCAGAAGTTCGGCCGCGAGCAGCTCTCTCTTTGCGGGGTTGAGGATCATCGGTTTCTCACTTTCGGATCGAGCCAGGCATAGGCGATGTCGACGAGAAGGTTCAGGAACACGATCAGCACCATGTAGAAGATGACCGTGCCGAGAACCATGCCGTAGTCGCGGTTCAAGGCGGCGTTGACGAAGTAGCGGCCGATGCCGGGCAGGCCGAAGACGCTTTCGACGACCAGCGAGCCGGTCAAGAGATAGCTAGCCGCCGGGCCGAGATAGGAAACGACGGGCATCATCGCCGGCCGCAGTGCGTGGCGCATGACGGTCAGTCGCGGGCCGATACCCTTGGCCTTGGCGGTGCGGATGAAGTTTTGCCCCATCACCTCGATCATCGACCCGCGGGTGATGCGCGAGATGCGCCCGGCATGCGGCAGCGCCAGCACGACCACGGGCAGCACCAGGAATTTCAGCGATCCATTGCCCCAGCCGCCGACAGGCAGCCACTGCAGGTGAATGCCGAAGACCAGCTGCAGGATCGGCGCGATCAGGAAGTTCGGCAGCACGACGCCCACCAGGATCAGCGCGCCCAGAATGTAATCCGGCGCCTTGTTCTGGTAGAGCGCCCCAAGACAGCCGACGGCGACGCCGATGATGATCGCCAGCAGAAAGGCCGCCGTGCCGATGATGAAGGTGTAGGGCAGGCCGATCATGATCTGCTGCGCGACGGTGAAGTCTTCGGACGCGAAGGAGGGACCGAGATCGCCCTTCAGGAGATCGCCGACATAGTAGAGATATTGCAGGATCAGCGGCTTATCGAGATTGTAGTGGGCCGCCAGATTCTGGAGGATCACGGGTGGCAACGGCCTTTCGCCATCGAACGGCCCGCCTGGGGCCAATCTCAGAACGAAGAAGCAGGCTGTCACGGCGATCCACATAACGGGGATCGTCGACAGCAATCGACGGAATGCATAATTGATCATGGTGGTGACGGTCTTTCCTGCGCCGGGTCTTTCGCATCATCGCGACCAATCGAAACTGGTTCGTGCGGATGCGAAGGCAATAGTGTGGGAAAAGACCCCTCCCAACCCTCCCCACAAGGGGGGAGGGCTTAACCCAGCCGATCCGCCGAAGCGGGATCGGGGCAGGGTTGGCGCGGCAGGCCAGAGAGGGTCTTTCTCAAGATGCAATCACCCCCGGGCAGGGTGAAGACAATGCCTCTCTCTATTCCTTGATGGACAGCCAGCGGGTACGGTGGATGTCCTGGATGTTGTCGACGAAGCCTTCGATCTTCGGCGAGACCACGTTCTTGGAAACGTAGTAGTAGATCGGCAACGCGGCGCTGTCGTCGAGCGCGATCTGCTCGGCCTTCTTGAACATCTCCGCCCGCTTCGTCAGATCGGTTTCGGCATTGCCGTCCTTGATCAGCTTGTCGTAGTCGGCATTCGACCAGCGGCCATAGTTGTTCGGAACGCCGGTCATCAGCAGGCTGAGGAAGTTATCCGGGTCGTTGTAGTCGGCGAGCCAGCCGGCGCGGCCAACCTGCACGTCGCCGCGCTGCAGCTGGTCGTAGTGCACCTTGGTCTCGGCGTTGACGAGCTGGACGTTGACACCCAGCGGCTTCCACATGGCGGCGATCGCGACCGCGATGCGCTTGTGGTTGTCGTTGGTGTTGTACTTCAGCTCAAGCGTCAGCGGCTTGTCCGGTCCGAATCCGGCTTCGGTCAAGAGCTTCTTGGCCTCTTCGACCTTCTGCTTGTAGGGCTCGTCCTTCCAGGAGACATAAGCCGGCTCGCCGTAATTGGCGGTGCCCGGCGGCACCCAGGAGTAGGCCGGCAGTTCGCCGGTACCGAGGATCTGCGGTCCGATGACCTCGCGGTTGATCGCCATGGAGAGCGCCTGGCGTACACGCTTGTCGGCGGTCGGGCCCTTCTGCGAGTTGATGACGTAGTAGTAGAGGCCGGAGAACGGGGCGACATGCGCCTGGCCCGGCAGGTTCTTCTTCATCCACTCGTACTGGTCGGTCGGGAAGTCGGTGAGAATGTCGAATTCACCGGCGCGGTAGCGCTTCAGCGCGGCTTCCTGGTCTTCAAGCACAAAGAACTTGGCGCCATCGATCTTGACGTTCGCGGCATCCCAATACTTGTCGTTCTTCTTGGTCGTGACGTGCGAGCCTGGAATCCATTCCGTCGGCGTGTACGGACCGTTGGTGACGATGTTGCCGATCTTCACCCAATCGGCGCCCTTGGCGTCCACGACGTGCTTTGGAAGCGGATAGGCCGTGTAGTGCATCAGCGCGTTGAGGAAGTAGGGGGTCGGGTTTTCAAGCGTGATCTCGAGCGTCTTGTCGTCGATCGCCTTGACGCCCAGCTGGTTGAAATCGGTGATCTCGCCCTTGTTGATCTTCTCGGCGTTCTTGATGGTGAACTGCAGATAGGCGTAGTCGGCGGCGTTCTTCGGGTCCATCAGGCGCTGGAAGGCGAACACGAAGTCGCCTGCGGTCACCGGGTGGCCATCGGACCACTGGATGCCGTCGCGCAGCTTGAAGGTATAGACCTTGCGGTCGTCCGAGATCGTCCAGCTCGCGGCCTGGCCTGCGACAGGATTGTCATGCGCGTCCTCGGTCACCAGGCCTTCGAAGATGTCGCCGGCAATGCGGTTCTCCCAGTCGCCGGAGAGCTTCTGCGGATCCAGCGATTGCGGGTCGCCGCCATTGTGGATGTTGATCGTCGCCGCGTGGGCGGAGAATGCCAGCAGCGAGCCAAACACTGCGGAGGCCAGAATTGTCTTTGTGGGGAAGTTCATGTGGGGGCCCACCTTTCTAGGCTTTTTAGCGCCTTTTATTCGTCGTTGTTCCCTTGGTGACCTGTTACGTGCAAGTCAACGCGCAACCTATCGTAAAGGTCGGCTGTTGCAAGCCCCAAAACGAAAGCTGCGAATAGCGGGGAAAACCGGGTGAAAGGACTGCTTATTAGCCGGTTAAAAGTCGATATATCGCGCTAGGCATAGCGTTGGCACGAAAGATTGCCCTCGTCTTCGCCGGCATCTGAATGGCGAGAAAGACAATCAGTGATTGAAAGTGGATTCGTTGCGGTAGCAGCATGCCTGGGTTCAAATCTGTCGCCGATGCGATAGATTATTTCGCGTTTTCAAGGGGGCCAAATAACCGCCGGCGACGCGGCGATCTTGTCCTGCAAGTTGAGAGCTCGCCACAAAGCGGCATTTATTCCACCGATCCCCTTCATCTCCGCCCGCCGGGCGCTATCATCTCAACCGGAATCAGGGAGATAGAGATGAGCCAGTTGAATTTGCCGAGCGAGGGTGGCTGCCGCTGCGGTCGCGTGCGATTGAAGATCAGCGCCAAGCCGCTTTTGACCATGGCCTGCCACTGCACCGGCTGCCAGACCATGTCGTCGAGCGCCTATTCGCTGAGCGCGGCGATCCCCTCCGACGGTTTCGAGATCACCAGCGGCGAACCCGTCATCGGCGGCCTCCACGGCGCCATGTCGCACCACTATTTCTGCCCGCACTGCATGACCTGGATGTTCACGAAAACGGAAGGCATGGAGTGGTTCGTCAACCTGCGCCCGACCATGCTCGACGACGCCAGCTGGTTCACGCCCTTCATCGAGACCTGGACCCGCGAGAAGCTGCCCTTCGCCGAAACCGGCGCGACGCATAGCTACGAGGCGCTGCCGGAGATGCAGGATTACGAAAAACTGACGAAGGATTATATGGCGCGGAACGCCTAGAAACCTTGGAAGAGAAAGTCGAGTGCGGCGGTGATGTCGTCGCTTCGTGAGGAGAGATCGGCAACTTCCGCGCCGATCTCCGATAGCGGAACGGATGCCATGCGTTGGGTGGCCATCACAAAGGTTCGTCCATTGACGGTGACGCGCGGATTGAGGCGCGAAATCGCCCAGGACATGCCTTCGATATTGTGAAGCGGTGCCATCACGCGCGAGGGAAGGCGCTCAAGAAAATCGCTCTGCAGGTCGACCGCGAGAACATCGTCTCCCTTCAGCCGGTAGACGCGGAAGCGCGCCATTTAGAACTGCCGATACTTCGCAAAAGGCAGGCCGTGCTTCTCGACATAGGCGTTTTCTTCATCGATCGCGTCGGCGTTCTCGATCAGCCACAGCCGTTCGCGCTCGCTCTTGATGGCGAGCCTGAGGCCGTCTTCGGCGGCCTTTGAAACATTGAGGTTCAGTTCGCGCGCTTGCGAGACAAGCTCGCTGTCAAGCGACAGGTTGGCGGCCTTGCGACGGGTCTGAGGCATGATCGGTCTCCTGATATGCGCATATGATATGCGCATATCAGGCAGAATCAAAGAGCCTCAGTCGTCCTTCATCTTCAGCGCGGCAATGAACGCTTCCTGCGGAATGTCGACCTTGCCGAACTGCCGCATGCGCTTCTTGCCTTCCTTCTGCTTGTCGAGCAGCTTGCGCTTGCGTGACGCGTCGCCGCCGTAGCACTTGGCCGTCACGTCCTTGCGCATCGCCGAGATCGTCTCGCGGGCGATCACGTTGCCGCCGATCGCAGCCTGGATCGGGATCTTGAACATGTGCCTCGGGATCAGGTCCTTCAGCTTCTCGCACATGTCGCGGCCGCGCTTTTCCGCAGCCGTGCGGTGCACCAGCATGGAGAGCGCGTCGACCGGCTCGCCATTGACCATGATCGACATCTTCACGAGGTTGCCCTCGCGGTAATCGGCCAGGTGATAGTCGAACGAGGCATAGCCCTTGGAGATCGACTTCAGGCGGTCGTAGAAATCGAACACCACTTCGTTGAGCGGCAGCTCGTAAGTGAGCATGGCGCGCTTGCCGACATAGGTGAGCTCGGTCTGGATACCGCGACGGTCCTGACAGAGCTTCAGGATACCGCCGAGATAATCGTCAGGCGTCAGGATGGTCGCCTTGATCCACGGTTCGCGAATCTCGGAAATCTTGACGACATCGGGCATGTCGGCCGGGTTGTGCAGCTCGCGCTCCGAACCGTCGGTCATCGTCAGCTGGTAGACGACCGAAGGGGCCGTGGCGATGAGATCGAGATCGAACTCGCGCTCCAGGCGCTCCTGGATGATCTCAAGGTGCAGCAGGCCGAGGAAGCCGCAGCGGAAGCCGAAGCCGAGTGCCGCCGAGCTTTCCATTTCGAACGAGAAGGACGCGTCGTTGAGGCGCAGCTTGCCCATGGCAGCGCGCAGGTCCTCGAAGTCGGCCGCATCGACCGGGAAGAGACCGCAGAACACGACAGGCTGAGCCGGCTTGAAGCCCGGCAGCGCCGTCGCCGTCGGCTTCTTGTCCTCGGTAATCGTATCGCCGACGCGGGTATCGGCCACTTCCTTGATCGAGCCGGTGAAGAAACCGATCTCGCCCGGGCCGAGTGAATCAACCGCCAGCATCTTCGGCGTCAGCACGCCGACGCGCTCGACCTGATACTTGGCGTCCGTGCCCATCATGCGGATGGTCATCCCCTTGGAGAGCACGCCGTCGAGAATACGCACCAGAACCATGACGCCGAGATAGGTGTCGTACCAGCTGTCGACGAGCAGCGCCTTCAGCGGCCCCTTCTCGCCGGCTTCGCTCTTCGGCGCCGGCAGCTGGTGCACGATCGCTTCAAGCACGTCGGGAATGCCGAGACCGGTCTTTGCCGAAATCAGCACGGCCTGGGAAGCGTCGATGCCGATCACTTCCTCGATCTGTTCCTTGATTCGGTCGGGCTCGGCCGCCGGCAGGTCGATCTTGTTGAGGACCGTCACCAGCTCGTGGTTGTTGTCGATCGCCTGGTAGACGTTGGCGAGCGTCTGCGCCTCGACGCCCTGGGAGGCGTCGACGACAAGCAGCGAGCCCTCGCAGGCCGACAGCGAACGCGAGACTTCATAGGCGAAGTCGACGTGGCCGGGCGTGTCGATCAGGTTCAGGATGTAGGTTTCGCCATCGTTCGCCTTGTAGTGCAGGCGAACGGTCTGTGCCTTGATGGTGATGCCGCGCTCGCGCTCGATATCCATCGAATCCAGCACCTGCTCCGACATGTCGCGCTCGGCAAGGCCGCCGGTCGACTGAATCAGGCGGTCGGCCAGCGTCGACTTGCCGTGGTCGATATGGGCCACGATCGAGAAGTTGCGGATATGGTCGAGGGGCGTGCGGGTCGAATTGGTGCTCATGCGCCGCATATAGCAGCGCATCCCCTTGCCGCAAAGCGGAAAAGCAGGGTTTCGTTTACGATAAGTCGCGCCATCAGGCGGCGAAAATAGCGCTTGATTCCACGATTGAACCATGCATTTCTATTATAGTAGAAATCTGGATCGGATAATGGAACAGGAACTCGAAACCGCGATCGGCGTCAGGATTCGCAGGCTGAGAACCGATAGAAACCTGAAGCTCGACGATCTCGCCACCGCCTCAGGCGTCAGCCGGGCGATGATCTCGCGCATCGAGCGCGGCGAGGCGAGCCCGACCGCGGCTCTGCTTGCCCGCGTCTGCGCCGCACTCGGCCTGTCGCTTTCGGCCTTCTTCGCGGAGGAAGGCGAGGCCGCGCCACTGCTGCGCCGCCAAGACCAGCAGGTCTGGCGCGATCCCGAAACCGGTTATGTCAGGCGCGCCGTTTCACCGCCGCGCACGAGTTCCGATGTCGATATCGTCGATGTCGAGTTCCCGGCCGGCGCCCGCGTCAGCTTCCCGCCGCATGCAGCGGCCAGCGGCATGACCCAGCACATCTGGATGTTCGATGGCGAGATGGAGATGACGACGGGCGACAACACCGTGCATCGCCTGCTCCCCGGCGATTGCCTGTTCATGCCCGTGGCCGAAGGCCACGTCTTTCATAATCCCGGTCCGGCGCCGGCCCGCTATTGCGTCGTGCTCGACCGCCGCCGCCACTAATTGATTTCAGGAGCCCCCATGACCACCATCCGCCTGCTCGACGCGACAGAGGCGCGCGTTGCGATACCCGATCTTTGCGATGTGCTCGTCGATTGCGTCGATGGCGGCGCCTCCGTCGGCTTCATGCAGCCCTATACGCGCGAGGATGCCGAACCCTACTGGCAGGCCGTTGCCGAGAGCGCCGCCACGGGCGCCACGCTGCTTTTCGTCGCGAAGGTTGAGGGCAGGGTGCTCGGCACCGTGCAGATCGGCGTCGCCCAGATGCCGAACCAGCCCCATCGCGCCGATCTGAAGAAGCTCCTCGTCCACCGCGCCGCCCGCGGCAAGGGCCTGGCGCGTCTGTTGATGCACGCCGCCGAAGAGGAAGCCGCGCGTCGCGGCAAGACCATTCTCGTATTGGATACCGCGACCGGTAGCGATGCTGAGGCGATCTATCCCCGGCTCGGCTGGGAGCGCGTCGGCGTCATCCCGGATTACGCCCTCTGGCCGGAAGGCGGCTTCTGCGCCTCGACCTTCTTCTACAAGCGCATCGCCTGATTTCGCGCAGGCCCGGCGATCTCAGCTCTTTCGCAGCTTGGGATCGTCGAGCGCGGGATTGTAAAACAGCGACAGCGTCAGGCTCCGGGCAATCCGCTCGGCCGTCGCCATGAACCAGGCCTTCGCCTCGTCGGAGGGGGCGATGTCGTCGAGCGTCGCGGAAAACAGCGCCAGCCATTGCGGAAAGAGTTCCGGCGTCATGTTGGCCACGCCGACATGCGCCTGCACCGGCTTGCCGCCATAAGCGCCGCTGCGAAAGGCGACGGAGGACCAGAAGCTCTTCATCTTCTCCATATGCTCCGGCCACCGCCCGGAAAGCCTGGCGTCGAACACCGGCCCCAGCGCGGGATGCGCAAGCACGCGGCCATAAAACGTCTCGACCAGACGATCGATAAACGCCGCATCGACCCCCATCTTCGCCATCTCCGCCTCGGCCCGCTGCCTGATCGCCGCCGAATGCGCCGCTCGTCCCTGTATCTCGCTATCCATCGCAAAATCCGTTCCGCCGCTTCTTGCGGCACGTCTCATATAAGCGCTCACCCGCTGCCGCGAAAGCCGCTGCGACTGAATGCCCTCGCCGTGAATGGTGCGGCTCTTCGAGCGAGGGGATGTCGGAGATGATGCGACTATTGACAATCAACCACTTACGCAAAATCCAGGCGCTGATTTTCCCCACGTCGGAAACCGCGCCCTACACTGTCGGTGTCCCGTCATCGGATACACCGGCAGGCGTGCCGGCGAGGCGGGATCGGCGCCGGATGTTTGAGGAGGACGCAAGCTCTCTCATCCGGGGTCCGCGGAAAATGATCTCCCTCCGGTGACGGCGGTTTCCCTCGCAAGAGGGTGCCGAGTTGAGCCCGGACGTGCCTGTGAGGCACACATGGTCTCGCCGCGAAGTTGGGCGAGAAGGCAGAGAGGTCGAAGTCGCGGATAAAAACCGCCGAACGGGGCGCTGGGAAGCGCCATGTTTTACTTACTCAATCGAGGTGATTTCCAGCGCCCCGTCCGAGTGAAGTGCATGGTGGAGACACGGGCTTTCGGGCGGCGTGGGGTTTTGGTGTGTCGGTAGCGGTGCGATACGGTCGAGAGGCTGTGCCGTGTGATACCCCCCTCTGCCCTGCCGGGCATCTCCCCCACA
>NZ_JAGHMH010000022.1 GCF_017741935.1 Rhizobium sp. 16-449-1b
CCCGCGAACTCCGCCGCCCACGTTTCTCTTTCTTCTCATCTTCAATTGTCAAATAACAGACCAGTCAAACCAGTCGAAATTCCCCGTCCCAAACCCTAAAGCCCGGGACCAATCAGCATCGCAGCCAATTCAAGAAATCCAGAGCGAAAGTCACCGTCGCCAGCAGCGCCGCCGCCCTCGTTCTGTGAAGCGGCTTATAAGGCCCCTAAGCCGAACAAGTCAACACACCCACGCAAAGTTTTTTGACAGTTTTATAACACACTGATTCTGTTGGGGGAATTTCCGGGCGCCTCTGTGGAGCCATTTCGACGCCACCGCGCGTGTCCCTGAACATCAGGCCAATCCACGGCCCGGCATCCCCCAAACGGCATTATCCGGACCCAAAACGCCCGATTTTCGGAACCGAACCCCTCTCCCATGTGTTTCTAGACGTGTTTCTATCGTCAGCAACAAAGGAGACAGCCCAATGGCTTCGAATACAGATGATGTGAGATCCGCCGTTAGCAAGGACATCAGCGCCCTGCAGCAGGAGGTCGCCCGTCTGCAGAAGATGATCTCGGCCCAGGGCGCGGAGGCCTATTACGAAGTGCGCGATCGCGCCGGCAAGGCCTATGAGGATATGGCGCCCCGCGCCAAGACCGCCGTTGCCCAGATCAAGGCCGAAGGCGTGGCCGCCGCCGACGCCGCTCGCGAGCACCCGGCCGCCACCACCACGGCTCTGGCGCTTGCCGGCGCGCTCGGCTTTCTCGCCGGCTATCTCCTGAGCGGCGCCCAGGCCGCCCCGCAGCGCCAGCAGTGGTGGCGATAGCATTCGTTAAAATTAGACATATCTAATTTGTTTACGGGCCGGATGATCCGAAGTATCATCCGGCCCGTACTACTTAGGTCTTAGGAAAACCCGTTTTTCAGGCCAATAATGGAGACTATAAAGAACGAGGGAGGACTGCTGATGATTGCCAAAGGATCGAACTGCATCGTCGAAGTCACAGTTGACGGAGCGCAGGGCCGCCTGGCGGTCGGTATCATGAACATGCGACAGGCTCTCGAACTTCCTGAAATGCCCAGTGTCTCTTATACGCATCCGGATCCCGCCAAGGCGGCAGCCGGTGTCACCATGAACCGCGAACAGCTTGCGGGCTTCGTGGCGCGTCACTGAGAGCGGTCGCAACCGCGATCCGCTCCCCTTATATAAATGCGGCCAAGACAGGCGGCGCCACCGGCGCCGCCTCTTCTTTTTGGCTGAGCGACAGAGCCCCCTCCCCTCTTGCCCCATCCTTCTTATCCCCGCGTTTTGCGACCCCGCGTCTGGCATCCCCTCACCGTTCATGCCAAAAACGCCGATAACCCAGAAACGCCGATAACAAAGAGCAGAGGAACAGGCGATTGAGAGAGCGGCGCGCACCGCAAAGGCAGAGCGGCCGCAACAGGCCGGAAGCCGTCGAGAGCAAGCGGGTGACCCTGCCGCGCGCTTTGTCCAAGCTCGGCTACTGTTCGCGGACCCAGGCCGAAAAGCTGATCGCCGACGGTCGCGTCACCGTCAACGGCCGCACCGTGCTCGACAGCGCCGCCTGGATCGACCTCTCATCGGCAAAGATCAAGGTCGACGGCAGTGATGTCGCCGCCGAGCCGATGACCTATCTGATGCTCAACAAGCCGCGCGGGCTGGTAACGACACGCCACGATCCGGAAGGCCGCCCGACGGTGTTCGATTGCCTCAAGGATGTCGATACCCCGCATCTGTCGCCGGTCGGCCGGCTGGACAAGGCAAGCGAAGGCCTGCTTCTTTTTACCAACGACACCGTCTTCGCCCAGGCGCTGCTCGACCCGGTCACCCATGTCACCAAGACCTATCACGTCCAGGTCGATCGCGTCATGGAGCCGGAGATGCTGGCCGAGATGGCCTATGGCGTTCGCCACGATGGCGAACTCCTGAAGGCGACAGCGGCGACGCTCTTAAGACAAGGCGAGCGCAATAGCTGGATCGAAGTCGAGCTCGACGAGGGCCGCAACCGCCAGATCCGCCGCATGCTGGAAGCGCTCGGCACCGAATGCCTGCGTCTGGTGCGCGTGGCGATCGGTGATCTCCAACTCGGCGATCTCCCGAAAGGCGCGGTACGGGCTTTGACCGAAGCCGAGCTCAAGGCGCTGCGCCGCCGCGCCGGCATGGAAACGACCAAACGGACCAGATGACATCATGACAGACAGCGCCGCCCTCGCCCCGCACGATTTCTGGCAGGAGCTGCACGCGCCCGGCACCTTTTCGATCGGGGGTGACTTCACATCCTTCTATGTCGCGACGCTGACTGACGGTCGCCAGCTCCGCCTGCCGCTTCGCCCGCTTGCCGATGGCGAGCATGCGCTTGCCTCGCTCATCATCAACCAGGCGAGCTTCGAGGTGCTCGACGCATTGGCCGGGCAGCTGGCAGACAAGCTGAGAACCCTCGATATCGACGTTGTCGCCGGGCTGCCGACGCTCGGGCTGACGCTCGCCTCATCCGTGGCGCAGAAACTCGGGCACAAAAGATACGTGCCGCTCGGCACCTCCAGGAAGTTCTGGTATCGCGACGAGCTCTCCGTCCCGCTATCGTCGATCACCACCCCCACGCAGCAGAAGCGCCTCTATATCGATCCGCGCATGCTGCCGTTGCTCGAAAACCGGCGCGTCGCGCTGATCGACGATGTCATCTCGAGCGGCACCTCGATCGTCTCCGGCCTCAGGCTGCTGTCGGCCTGTTCCATCGAGCCGGTCGCCATCGGCGCCGCCATGCTGCAATCCGAGCGCTGGCGCACGGCGCTTGATGAGGCCGGCCCGCAATGGCTGGAGCGGACGGTCGCCGTCTTCGCCACCCCGATGCTCGACCGCACCGAACAAGGTACCTGGCGCGCGCCCGGGATCTGAGCCGTCGCTCCTATATAGAGTGCGCTCCATTATAGAGTGCGCCCATTATAGAGTGCACTCTGCGCCCGCCCCTCTATACAGCGCGCCGCGAACCGCTACATTCCCAGTCAGCACATAAAGCAAGCGCATCAATCCGGAAGACCTGATGACCCCAGAACAAGCATGTCTGCTGATCCTGCTGATCGCGATGCTGGTTCTGTTTCTGATCGACCGTTTCAGGGTCGAGGTGGTCGCGATCGCGGGCCTGCTTGCCGGCTATGCGCTGGGGCTTTATCCGACCGACGCGGTGTTCGCGGGCTTTGCCAGCCCCGTGGTCATCACCGTCGTCGAGATCCTGCTGGTGGTCCAGGTGCTGGCCCGCACCCGCTTCTTCGACAGGGTATCGACGGCGCTTGCCAGTCGCGGCATGCGCGGCACCGGCGTCATCGCCATCCTGTCCGGCGTGACCGGCTTCGTCTCGATCTTCATGAACAACATCGGCGCCTTCTCGATTTCGCTGCCGGTGGCGCTGCGCGTCAGCGCCGTCAGCGCCATCCCCAAGCGGCAGCTGATCATGCCGATCTCATTTGCCGCCCTGCTCGGCGGCCTCGTGTCGCTGATCGGCACGCCCGCCAACCTGCTGGTCAGCAACGCGCTTGCAGCCGCGACGGGTGAGAGCTTTCGCCTGTTCGATTTCGCCTATGTCGGCCTGCCGGTCGCCGCAGCCGGCATCCTGATGACGTCAGTGTTGGCGCCGCTGCTCTTCCCTGGGGATGGCGAGGACGATGCTGCAGCGCCCGAAACGCCGCGCCGCCGCATGGTGGCCGAACGGCGTGTACCCCTGGGCTCGCCGCTGATCGGCACAAGCCTCGCCAATCTCCCTGCCCGCTTCGCGCTCAAGCCGCACGCGCTGCTGCGCAACGACGCCTTCGTCTTCGGATCCGCCGAGCGCTCCATCGTCGAGGCCGGCGATCTCCTGCTGGCGGAAGCCGACGATACGGTCTTTGTGGACCTCGCGGCATCCGGCGCGCTGCAGACGGATCACCGGCAGGCCGAGGCAAGCCGCGTGGAGGCCGTCGTCATGCCGGAGAGCACGCTGGTCGGCTCGCGCCTGCGCTCGCTCGAGGTCTTCACCATGCGCGGCATCGCGATCAGCGCCCTATCCATGCGCTCGCCGCGCATCGAGGGACGCTTCGAGGATCTGCAGCTCTCGATCGGCGACGTCCTGGTGCTGGAGGGCGACCGCGCCGCGATCGCCGAAGCACTTGAGGAATGCGAATGTCTGCCGCTCGCCTCGCCGCCCGTTTCACCCTCATTCTCGCTGAGCTGGCAGCCCTTCGCGATCTTTGCCTGCGGCATCGCCGCAACCACGGTCGTGCGGCCCGACATCGCGCTCGCCGGCGTCGTCCTCGTGCTGGCGCTGCTGAACTACCTGAACATCCGCCAGGCGATGGCCGACCTCAACTGGCCCGTCATCATCATGCTCGCCGCGATGATTCCGATCGGCTCTGCCGTTGGCACCTCAGGGACCGCCGAAGTGATCGCCTCGGCGCTCGGCGCCATCCTGCCCGTGTCGCAGCCGCTCGCGGGTATCGCCGTTGTGCTGTTGCTGGCAATCGCGTTGACGCCCTTCGTCAACAACGCCACCGTCGCCATCGTGCTGAGCCCCATCGCGATCGAATTCGCCGCCGCCGGCCACCACCAGCCGCAAGCCTATCTGCTGGCAGTCGCGCTGGGCGCTTCGCTCGATTTCCTCACACCCTTCGGCCACCACAACAACACGCTCGCCATGGGCATCGGCAGCTACCGCTTTTCCGATTTCATCCGCGCCGGCCTGCCGGTGACGGTGCTGAGCTACTTTTTGAGCCTGCTGCTTCTATATGTCTTCTGGGTTTGAGCCCCGCTTGCTTGACATCCCCGGCGATGGAACTAGAGCAGGGGAAAGCCCCGATCAAACCGACCCCGTAACCCAAAAGGACGGTCAAGCCCGTGCGTATTCTCTCAGAAGCTCATTTCCCGGAACTGCCGAATTACTACCGCGGCAAGGTGCGAGAAAACTACGACCTTGCCGATGGCAGCCGCATCATCATCAGCACCGACAGGCTGAGCGCGTTTGACCGTATCCTGACCTGCATCCCCTACAAGGGCCAGGTCCTCACCCAGACGGCGCGCTACTGGTTCGAGGCAACCAAGGACATCTGCCCCAACCACGTCATCGCCTATCCCGATCCGAACGTCGTCGTCGGCAAGCGCCTCGACATCCTGCCGGTCGAGATCGTCGTGCGCGGCTATCTCGCCGGCACCACCGGCACCTCGATCCTCACACTTTATAAGAAGGGCGAGCGCGAGATGTACGGCATGCGCCTGCCGGATGGCATGCGCGACAACCAGAAGCTCCCCGAGCCGGTGATCACGCCGACAAGCAAGGAATTCGATGGTGGCCATGACGAGCCGCTGACGCCGACCCAAATCGTCGAAGGCGGTCTGCTGACGCAGGCGCAGTGGGATACGCTGTCCAAATACGCGCTGGCGCTCTTTGCCCGCGGCCAGGAAATGGCGGCCAAGCGCGGCCTCATCCTCGTCGACACCAAATACGAGTTCGGCACCGATGAGAATGGCACGATCATCCTCGCCGACGAGATCCACACCCCGGACAGCAGCCGCTACTGGCTCGCCGACAGCTACCAGGCAAGCTTCGAGGCCGGAACGCGCCCGGCAAGCTTCGACAAGGATTTCGTCCGCGCCTGGGTGGCCGAACGCTGCGACCCCTACAAGGACGAGATCCCCGAGATCCCGACCGACCTCATCGAGCAGACCTCGGCCGTCTATATAAAGGCCTATGAAGCGATCACCGCGCAGACCTTCGTGCCCGATGACACCGGCGCGACCCCGGTGGAGCGCGTGCGCAAGAACCTCTCGCGCTACTTCCCTTAAGTGTTCGTTCGCGTGAAGGCCTGCGACTTTAGCTTGCAGGCCCTTTCAATGTCGCGTTAGATTTTGAAAAACACCGAAGCCGGGCGGATCCGGCTGGAGAATTCATGGCACGAAGGCCAAGGCGCAAGGCCGAAGAGACCCGCGAAGACATTCTGACGATGGCCGAGCAGCTGTTTCGCCAGCGCGGCTTCGTCGCCGTCTCGATCGCCGATATCGCCGCGGCACTCGACATGTCGCCGGCCAACGTCTTCAAGCACTTTCATTCGAAGACCGCCCTGGTCGACGCGATCGCCGAAAGACACCTGAGCGATGTCGCCGACCGCTTCGTCGCCGATGACCTGCCGCCGCGCGAACAATTGCTCCGCTTCGTGCTCCGGCTCCTCGACAGCCACCTCGAGGACATCCAGAAAAACCCCTACATCTTCGAAATGGTCCTCGTCAGCATCGAAGCCAAGATCGAGGCCGGCAAGCGATATCGCGAAAAAGTGATCCAGAAACTGGAGGTCATCATTCGCGAAGGTGTCGCGGAAGGCCGCTATCACTGCGCCGACCCGGCGCTTGCCGCAAGAACCGTCGCCGATGTGCTGGCGGGCGTGCTGCACCCGGTTCTGATCGTCAAGGACGACCGGGAGACGCTTGTCGAGAAAGCCCGCAATATCGTCGATTTCGCCGATGCCGCGCTGCAAAATAGCGCTTGCTAAGTGACGATTCATAACTTACGTCACTTTCTAAAGGCTTTGTTAATTCGGATCAGAGGCATTTGACTCCGGATCGTTTGTCGTGTGGCATCCCCGGCAGGCTTAGATCCGCGAGCCAGCGCATAGGGAATTGAACATGATACGTCGCTTTCTCCTCGTTTCCTCAGCTCTTGCCATCGGTGGCGTTCTCGCCGCCTGCAGCGACAGCGGCAAGACACCGGCCGCGGGCGCCGGCGGTGCCGGAGCGGCTCAGCAGGCGGCCGCCGTTGGCGTGATCACGCTGAAGAAGGGCGACTTCCCGGTCACGACGATCCTTCCCGGCCGCGCCGAGGCGTTCCAGACCGCAGACATCCGTCCGCAGGTCAGCGGCCTCATCCGCGACATCACCTTCCGCGAAGGCGGCGAGGTGAAGAAGGGCGACGTTCTCTATCAGATCGAAGACGCCCCCTATGTCGCGGCCGTCGCCCAGGCCCGCGCCGCCATCGCCAAGGCCGAGGCCAGCGTGCCAAGCGCACAGAGCAATTTCGACCGCTACCAGCGCCTCGTCGGCTCCGGCGCCACGCAGATCGAGCTTGAGACAGCAAGGACCAACCTCCTGCAGGCGCAGGCCGAGGTCGAATCGGCGAAGGCCGCCCTTTCGGCCGCCGAGATCGATCTCGACCACACCAAGATCGTCGCGCCATTCGACGGCGTCATCGACCAGACGGCCTATAACGTCGGCAACGTCGTCTCCGCCAATCAGACCACGGCGCTGACCACCGTGCGCCAGCTCGACCCGGCCTATATCCTTCTGACGGAATCGAGCACCAACCTGCTGCGTCTGCGCAGCGCGATTGCCGATGGCGAGATCAAGGGCACGCGCGGCAACGACGCCTTCCGCCTGATCCTCGAAAACGGCAAGGAATACGGTGAGAAGGGCACGCTCGACATGTCGAAGTCGGTCGTCAGCGAAACGACGGGCACCTTCACCATCCGCGTGCGCTTCCCCAATCCCGAGCGCATCATCCTGCCGGGCATGTATGTCCGCGCGACGCTGGAACTCGGCTCCGAAAACGGCTTTGCCCTGCCCCAGCTCGCAACCAGCCGCAATGCCAATGGTGAGCTGTCGGCGCAGTTCGTATCCGCGGATGGCAAGGTCGAAAACCGCATCTTCGAAAACGCATCGCCATCCAACAATGCATGGCTGGTGACCGAAGGCGTCAACGACGGCGATCAGCTGATCGTTTCCGGCCTGCAGTCGATCACCGCGGGCATGCCGGTCAAGCCGACCGAGATGAAGATCAATGACAAGGGTATCGTCGTGCCCGTGGCGCCTCCAGCCGCCGCCGGCGACGCGCAGAAGCCCGCCGCGAAGTAACGCGTCGATCATTGATCCGAGCCGTACAGGAATTAGCCAATGGCCAAGTTTTTCATCCGACGTCCGATCTTTGCGTGGGTCATAGCGATCACGATCATGCTCGCGGGCGTGCTGGCGATCTTCACGCTGTCCATCTCGCAGTATCCGGATATCGCGCCGACCACGGTGCGCATCAACGCCACCTATCGCGGCGCCAGCGCTGAAACGGTCGAGAAATCGGTGACGACGCTCATCGAAGACGGCATGACCGGCCTCGACGACCTCACCTACATGACCTCGACCTCGTCGACCGGCTCGGCCAGCATCTCGCTGACCTTCGGCACGGCGGCCGATCCCGATATTGCCCAGGTGCAGGTGCAGAACAAGCTGCAGCTGGTGCAGTCTCAGCTGCCGAGCGACGTCATCGACGCCGGCATCAGCGTCACCCGCTCGACCTCGAGTATCCTTCTCGTCGGCGCGTTGGTCTCCACCGACGGTAAGCGCAACTCCGTCGATCTCGGCAACATTCTCTCAAACTCGATCGAGAAGCAGGTCCAGCGCCTGGAAGGCGTCGGCAGCGTCAATATCTTCGGCTCCGGCTACGCCATGCGCGTCTGGCTCGACCCCTACAAGCTGGTCAAGTATCAGCTGACGACCGGTGACGTGACCTCGGCGATCGAGGCACAGAACACGCAGGTATCCGTGGGTTCGCTCGGCGCCCAGCCTTCCGTCGAAGGCCAGCAGATGAACGTCACGATCACCGCGCAGAGCCAGCTGACCACCGTTTCCGACTTCGAGCACATCATCTTGAAGGTCGAGAAGGACGGCTCGACGGTTCGCTTGAGCGACGTCGCGCGCATCGAGATCGGCCAGGAAAGCTATGGCGGCTCCTCGCGCTACAATGCCCAGCCGTCGAGCGGCTTCGCCGTCAACCTCGCGATCGGTGCCAACGCCATCGATACCGCCGGCCGTGTGAGAACCGCGCTCGATTCCATTTCCAAGGGCCTGCCCGAGGGCGTGGAGATCACCTACCCCTACGACACGACGCCCTTCGTCGAGCTGTCGATCGAGAAGGTCGTGCACACGCTGATCGAAGCGATCGTGCTTGTCTTCGTCGTTCTTCTGGTCTTCCTGCAGAACTTCCGCGCGACGCTCATTCCGACGATCGCGGTCCCGGTGGTTCTGCTCGGAACCTTCGGCATCCTTGCGGCGACAGGCTATTCGATCAACACGCTGACCATGTTCGCCATGGTGCTCGCCATCGGTCTGCTCGTCGACGACGCCATCGTCGTCGTCGAGAACGTCGAGCGCATCATGACGGAAGAGAAGTTGTCGCCGATGGAGGCCACCGAGAAATCGATGGGCGAAATCACCGGCGCCATCGTCGGCATCGCGCTCGTCTTGACGGCCGTCTTCATTCCGATGGCCTTCTTCGGCGGCTCGACCGGCATCATCTACCGCCAGTTCTCCGTCACCATCGTCTCGGCGATGCTGCTCTCGGCGCTGGTCGCCATCGTGCTCACGCCGGCGCTCTGCGCCACGATGCTGAAGCCGGTGCATGACCACAAGAAGAACCGTGCCAGCGAGTGGTTCAACCGCAACTTCACCCGCTCCACCAACGGCTATGTCCGCTCGATCGGCTACCTCCTGAAGCGTCCGTGGCGCGTCATGGTCGTCTTCCTGCTGGTCGGCCTCGGCTGCGCCTATTTCTTCACCCGCCTGCCGACCTCGTTCCTGCCGCAGGAAGACCAGGGCGTGTTGCTGACGATCGTGACCACGCCTCCAGGCTCCACCACCCAGCAGACCCAGGCCGTCGTCGAGAAGGTCGAGACCTACTATCGCGAAAACGAAAAGGACGCCGTGCAGTCGGTGTTCGGTGCGCTCGGCTTCGGCTTCAACGGCTCCGGCCAGAACAGCGCGATCGTCTTCACCAAGCTCAAGGACTTCGCTGAGCGCACGGACGACAAGCTGCATGCGCAGGCCGTCGCCACCCGCGCGCTGGGCGCCTTCTCGCAGATCCGTGAAGCCCAGGTCTTCGCGCTGCTGCCGCCGGCAATCCAGGGTCTCGGCGTCTCCAGCGGCTTCTCCATGTATCTCGTCGATACCGGCGGTCACGGCACCGAAGCGCTGGATGCAGCCTCCAAGCGCCTGATCAGCATGGCCAACACGAGCGGCAAGGTTGTTGCGCTTCGCAGCAACAACAAGGAAGTCGAGCCGCAGATGAAGATCATCATCGACCAGGAGAAGATCGGCGCCATGGGTGTCGACATCTCGGCGGTCAATGCGATGCTCTCGGTCATCTTCACCGGCCGCGACGTCAACGACTTCACGCTGAACGGCGAGATCAAGCCGGTCTACGTCCAGGGCGATGCACCCTTCCGCATGCAGCCCGACGACCTCGACCACTGGTACGCCCGCAACACCAACGGCGAGATGGTCCCCTTCTCCGCCTTCACCCGCACCGAATGGGTCAAGGGCGCCCCGACGCTCGCCCGCTTCAATGCGGTGAGCGCCATCCCGCTCGACGGCGCGTCGGCACCGGGTGTCAGCTCCGGCGACGCCATGAACGCGATGGAAGAGATGACCGCGCAGCTCGGCGGCGGCTACACCGTCGCCTGGCAGGGCATCTCCTATCAGGAGCGCCTGTCCGGTTCGCAGGCACCGATGCTCTACGCCATCTCGGTTCTCGTCGTCTTCCTTTGCCTTGCAGCGCTCTATGAAAGCTGGTCGATCCCGTTCTCGGTCATCATGGCCGTTCCGGTCGGCGTGCTCGGCGCGCTGGTCGCGGCAACCGTCTTCGGCCAGGCAAACGACGTCTACTTCAAGGTCGGCCTGCTCACGACCATCGGTCTGGCGGCGAAGAACGCGATTCTCATCGTGGAGTTCGCCAAGGACCGAATGGAGACAGGCATGGGCATCATCGACGCGACGCTGGAGGCCGCAAGGCTGCGTCTGCGGCCGATCATCATGACCTCGCTCGCCTTCATCCTCGGCGTCGTTCCGCTGGCGATTGCCACCGGTGCGGGCTCGGCCGCGCAGAACGCCATCGGTATCGGCGTGCTTGGCGGCATGCTGTTTGCCACCGCGCTCGGCATTTTCTTCGTGCCATCATTCTTTGTGGTTATCCGCCGCGTCTTCTCGCGACGTCAAAAAAATGAGGTATGAGTGTGACATATCTGCACTGTGATAAAGTGAGACTCATTGGTACATTGCCGCGGACTGCTTCGGGATGGCGTTTCTCGTTTGAGCGAAGCGCGACCGATAGTGAAGCATGATCGCTTCTGACATGAATAATTTTTTGGTCGAGTTACAGGAAGATAGTTAATGGCGTCTTTTCGTTTTGCCTCTCCGGCATTGTTGTTATTGCTCGCGGGCTGTGTGAGTGGCCCGGATCATGTCCCCCCGGAGATGCCCCTCCCGGCCAAGTTCAATGAAGGCTCGGCCAAGGCCGATGGCGACGTCTCG
>NZ_JAGHMH010000032.1 GCF_017741935.1 Rhizobium sp. 16-449-1b
ATTAGCCGCCTTTGCGAAGGAACTTGAGGACAAGAGGAAGAGCGACAGTGATTGATATGATCTACGGCACTGTCCCCTTTGACTGGGATATCCCAGTCACTGGCGGTGCGCTCGTCCACTACAGGGCTGATGGCACGGTTGAGTGGGGCACCGATAAAACCCTGTCTCTTCGTGGTTCGCATGATTCACGAGTTTTCGTGCGGACTGTCGAGCGTGGAAAGTTGGAGTTTAAGGGCAATCCTGCCAAGTTCCTGCAAGGACATAATCTGTTCGGATCGAACGACCTTAAGGGCGTTCTGATCGATATGCTGATCGATGTTTGCGAGGCAATCGAGCTTGCGCCGTCTGCTGAGAACCTGCTGGCATGGCGTCGGGGTGAGATAGAGCTTTCTCGCGTTGACGTGACCGAGATGTTTGAGCTTCCGACGTTCTCCGATGTTGGCGCATGGATACAGGCGGCAGGGAAGACGGCGTCTGTCAAATGGCGCGGTCGCGGTCACTATCAGGACGGCACGCTTTATTTCGGCAAGGTAGCGACCGGAAAGCGTGCTTCGCCGTGGCAAATGAAGCTCTATCACAAGGGAGAGGAAATCCGGGTACACAAGCTGCCGAAAGACATTGAGAAGCGTGAAGACCTCGAAAATTGGGCTTCGAATAAGCTCCGTATTGAGGTAACATTGCGGACACAGGAATTGAAACGCTTAGGCCTCCACAACGTTTCCGCATGGACGGTGGACAGAGCCGAGAAGGTTTTTGAAGCGTACCTGTCGAAGGTGAATTTCGGAGAGTTGGCAATGGTCGATGTTCAGACAGAGGAAGATTTGAAGCCGAAGCTTCGCGCTGTTTACGCCCTCTGGAAGACCGGCTGTGATATGCGCAAGCTCTATTCGCGCCCGACGTTCTACCGTTACCGCCAAGAAATCATGGAAGTCACCGGGGCTGATATCGGGACGCTTTGCGTCAAGGATAATATCGTTTCGCTTCGTAGGGCGCTGGAAGCGCGTCCAGCTGGTGTCCCTGAGTGGGCTGGTGATCTCTATTACAAGCCTCGGTCTCACCTCAGCGTGGTAGCGTGAGAAAGCCGCCCTCGGGCGGCTTTATTGCTTCTGGAAGTCGGGTATGCGCCCGATGTTTCTCAGATGGTCTATTATCTCGTGGTAGAGGTGGTCACGAGGTCCGTACCGATCGCAGATTTTTACTATCGGTTCCTGTACCTGTTCTCGCAGCGGTTCTGGCAGGTCTGCGTCACCTATGAACCAGTAATCGTCGTCTGCCATTGCTAGAGGATTGCAGCCGATAGCAACCAAATCCTCGATAAAAGCTGGTATCTCGTCTTTCGTCATCTCTGCTCCTTTGCTGGCCACCTGGAGCATATGGTGAAGCATTAGGATCAGGCTATTGTAGGATTCACAGGGTCAGCCCGTGATTTTCTTCCACCATGGGCGTGTTGCGAGGTCTTTCCAGTCGTCTCGGTCGCGCTCGGCGGCTTGAGCGCGTGATGCCTCTGTGTCTGCTCGCCTGCGCTCTGCCTCTACGAGGTCCGACATTCCTTTAAGCTCCGCCTCTAACCTTGCGATTTTGATGTCTTTTTCGTAGTCGTCTGTCCTAGGGACATCCGTAGGCATGTCCGTGGCATTGTCCGTAGGTTCGTCGTCTTTGAAACCATCGAGAGGAACGTTGATCCTCATATTGCCGTCGTTGCCCATGGTGCGCTTCCACCGTTTGCGGCGGACGAGCTTTCTGGCACTATCG
Source organism: Rhizobium sp. 16-449-1b (assembly GCF_017741935.1). Taxonomy (GTDB): domain Bacteria; phylum Pseudomonadota; class Alphaproteobacteria; order Rhizobiales; family Rhizobiaceae; genus Rhizobium. The sequence goes on from NZ_JAGHMH010000032.1 coordinate 1,753, forward strand.
AGCTTAATGTTGAGCCGCTTCGCTATCTCTTGATAGGTCATCTGCATTTCGCGCATGGTCTCGTCCTTGGGAATGTCCTAGGGATTGTCCTTCTGTGCGGACGATATTTCAAATTTAATAGTCTGTACAGAAAGCAATTTTCGCCATTTTTGCTAGGACACTTTTGCGTCCTACTCGTTAATTCGACAGTAGCCGGAATCCAGTGCTTTCGATCTTTCTGTTCGTGCCGAAAACGTCGGTACGGATGAAAGGAAAGCCAATGCTGGCATATGTAGAAATCACAAGCGACGAGATCGATTTTCGTGAGGGGCGCAATGACAATGGATATTGGTCGGTGCGCCGACAGAAGGCGTTTATGCATCAGGGCGAGCCTTACCCGACGCCCTTTGAAGTCACTCTTGAGGAAAAACAGCAGCCGTATAATCCGGGCAAGTACGTGCTGGCTGGCGGGTCTTTTCGTCTCGGAAAGTACGGCCTCGAACTCGGTCGTAACGTTAAGCTGCTCCCGGTCTCCGACGCGCTCGCCAAACTCGGTGATCTCAATCGCTCTCCTGCTCGGTCTGCTGCGGCGGCTTAGTGATGGATTCGACGCCGCAATATATCGTTGTTTGCAGCGCGGACGGCCCTTCTAGCCTTACGCCTGCCGTGAGTTGCGGCGCTCTTGAGGGGGTGCCGTACTCGGGTCAGATCGCCCAGGGGCATCTTCTCACTTCGGAACAATACCAAACCTTCTTGGACCTATCGGCTCCGTTCAATCCGGCGGAGGCGGGGCAGTTTTTTGCCTACGGGTTTGGTGTTGTGGTCGGCTGCTGGGTGTTCGCCTACGTGGTCGGTCTGGTCCTGCATGCGGTCAAGGAATTTGGCCACTAACCCCTAATTGGAAGGAAAAATGAACATGAAGAAGCTGCTTGCCGCGTCCGCTTTGGTCGCCTTTTCCGCTGGTGCTGTTTTCGCTCAGGAAGCAACCGGGCCGGACTTCTCTACTCTGACGTCGAGCATCGATTATTCGACCGTCATCACGGCAATCATGCAGGTGGCGGCGGGCATCATCACGGTTCTGCTGGCTATTAGCGGGGCGAAGTTCGTCCTCGGCATGATCCGTCGCGCCTAACCGGGATAGGGCCGGGGGCGTTCGTAGCGTTCCCGGCTTCTCTCATGATGATCGTTCAACTTTGGTATTTGGCGTTCTTCGTCCTAGGGACAGTGGCAGGATATGCCACGATCTCGGGCTTTTCGAGCGCGCTTTCGAGGTGACAATATGAAGCGTTCTCTTCTGCTGGCCTCTGCTCTGTCTGGCGCCCTGATCTTTACCGCTCAGGGCGCTTTTGCGTTTGAACCGACGTACAACACGAAGGTTCCTGACCTCCTCGGAAAGCTGCTTGAAAGCAGGGGTGCGCAGCAGACGGCGGTGGAGGGAACAAAGCGTGCCGTGGCTGGTGTTGTAACGGCTGAGGGCGCTGCTTTGGGGCAGACCGTTGGCCGGTTTGCTTGGCTTTCTGTCGCGGCTCGCGCGCGGTGGGTAGGGGTGACAGTTGGTGCAATCGCGTTGACGGCTGATCTTGCGTACAGATGGTTTACGGAAGACGGCGGAGAAACTGTTTCGGAACTCATGAAAGTTGAAGAGACAGTTATAAACGACAATACAAACAGTATCGCTAATATTATGGCTCAAAGGCCTAATATAGCTGGTGTCGCTGGGTACAAGAGTACAAATTTTACATGCAATATGGTTGAAAAAGCGAAGTGCGCGGCTTCTGAGGCTATGCTGCGTGCGAATGAGCTTTATCAGCAGCGTGTCGTTAATACTGCCTATTCCAACGTTAAAGCAAAGCTGCTCACTCTTAACTGCTCAAGTACAAATTGGACTGAGAACAGGTGCAGTGGAAACATAACGTTCGAATTAACTTCTGCTTCTACAGGCGCAGTTGCGACCGCTAACGCCTACATATCAAGTTATACAGAGTTTCTTGTTTATAGTGATGCAGATGGCACTCAGGCACCTGAGCTTGTCCCGAACTGCATGAGCGGTTCGACCTCGTCTTATCCTGAATGGTGCGGCAAAGAGAAGCCGCTGGAGCTTCCTGATACTGTTGCGTATCCGCTTGTCGAGAAGCCTCAAATGATCCCGGACGCTCAAGCTGAAAAGAATGTCGAGCCGGGTCTGCTTACAGATCACGTCAATGATCTGTGGGAGCGGGCGGCGCAGATGGCCGACTATCAGGGCGTTCCGTATGTCGATACGGATCGGATGACGCAGGCAGAGTTGACGCAGTTGCTCAACACCTATCCGGCTCTGTCGCCTACGCTCGGTGATCTTGCTGGGCCGGTTGGCGACCCTACAACCGGCACTATTCCATGGGCACCTACGGTGACTGATCCGGGAACTGGGACTGATCCCGGTACAGACCCCGGCACAGACCCGGGGACAGACCCAGGTACAGACCCCGGAACCGATCCGGGCACTAGCACCGGAATTGACATGACGCACCCGACCGTCACGACTCCGGAATTGCCGACGATCCCGACGATTGATCAGATCATCGATCCTGTTTTCGACACGTTCCACATTCCGACTGTGAGCTTCTCGACAACTGGAACGTGCCCAACGTTCGAATTCAGCTATGCCGATGAGACCTTTGTTGCCAACGGTCATTGCACGTTGATCGACAACATCAGGCCTGTGCTGCAGGCGATGATGATGGCCCTCTATTCGGGGCTTGTTCTTTTGATTGTGCTCTCAGCCTAGCGGCAAATTTCAACGGTAGGCCTGAGACAAACGCGCTCCCCCATAGCGCCGTAGAGCAGTCTCAGGCCGGATTATCTGCACGGACGGTGCTACTAGCTTTTGGAGGTCCCTATGTGGTCCCTAATGTTGTCGTTGCTCTTCTACGCCCTCAATTGGGTGGTTCGGGCGGTGATGTTCAAGGCGGTGCTCTATATCGCGTTGTGGTATTTCACGACTGAGGCTTGCCAATACCTCCTGACCAAGATCGAGTTTGGCGGTGAAGGGTTCCAAGGCGCGCTTTCCAACGTCAATCAGTACGTCGTCTATTTCCTTGTAGCCCTTAAGCTCGATGCTGGGTTGCCGATGATCATTTCCGCGATGATGACGCGCTTTGCCATCCGTCGCCTGCCTATCATCGGGTGATCCATGGCGATTTCGGTTTATACGGGGGTCATGGGGTCGGGAAAGACCTATGAGGTTGTTGGGTATGTCATCGCGCCTGCTCTCGCTGCTGGGCGTCGTGTTGTCACCAATATCGCCGGCTTCAATTACGATGAGGCCTACGATTTCTGTATTGAGAAGCTGAAAGCCAAACCGGGCCATGTTGGGGAAATCGTTGTCGTCGAGGATGACGACGTGCAGCGCCCTTCCTTCTTTCCGTCTGATGACAATTCGAACTCTATCGTTCGCCCAGGTGATCTGGTCGTTATCGATGAGTGCTGGCGTTTCTGGGGGGCGGATGGTGCGATCTCCGAATCCTCTATGGAATTCTTCCGCAAGCATCGGCATTTAACGCACCCTGACACGGGCGTTGCCTGTGATCTTGTGTTGATCACACAGGCCGTCAGTGACCTTCACCGTAAGCTCAAGAACGTTGTTGAACTGTCGTTCCGCGCCAAAAAGGCGAAAAGCCTCGGACTGAACAGCATCTACGTTGTCGAGATGTGGGAGGGGACCAACCAGCGCCGTAAGTCAGCGTCTGCACAGACAAGGCGTTACGATCCGGCGATTTTCCCGCTCTACAAGTCGTATTCCGGGGCCACAGACGCGGCAGGAAAAGAGGTCGCTGTTGATAAGCGTCACAACGTTCTGAAAAGCTGGAAGTTCGTGCTGGGCGCTCCTGCGCTTGTCCTGCTGGGCATCTATTCCGTGTGGGGTGTCGTTTCGTTCTTCGATCCCAAGACCACGACAAAAGATCAGGCCGCCGAGCGCGACCAAGCAACCCCCTCAAGAGCCAAAGAGCTATCCTCCGCAGAGGGCGTGAAGTCGGGCAGAGTGGGTCCCTCTGGCACCGATGGTCAGCCGATCCAGAGCCAAACACCGGTTCGGCAAACTCCCATGATGTCGACCGAATGGAGACTTTCCGGCTTTGTATCGTTCGGAGAGCGCCGTGTTGTGCTGATCATCAACAATGCCGGTCGGGTTCGTGCCGTGTCGCCGTCGATGTTTAGTTTCTCCGACGGTCGGCCGGTCACTGGAACGATAGACGGGCAGACTGTGACAGAGTGGACAGGCAGTCTCGCCTCTGCCACCTCGCAGCCACCCCTAATTTCCATGGGGGAGGTGACACCATGAGAAGGACAGGGACAATCCTAGGCCTTGTCCTAGGTCTACTGGTGGTGTTGCCAGTGCGGGCGGCTGATGAAACTCCGGTTCTGCTTTACGCGCAGGACATTCCGGCGTCTGAACTTGTCGGCCTCCTTTACCGGGAGATTTTTCGAAAGCCGTTCGTCACGTCACCAGCCGTGCAGGCTAATCGGTCGTTGGTGTCTGTACACATCAGTGGAACGCAGGCGGGTGCGATCAATCAGGCTAACGACTATTTGGCCGCTCTCGGTTTCAAGATCATTTCCGGCAAGGGCGTCGATCGTGTGGAGCTTCCCGGTCCAGCTCCTGCCCCTCCGATCGACAGCTTTCCAATGTTCTACACCCCGAAGTGGCGTGATCCTGCTGAACTGGTGGCCTTGCTCAAGCCTTTGTTCCCGGAAGCGAGGTTTGGAGGAACTGGTGCGGCTGTGACCTATGCCGATGGGACAAGCGCGGAAAGCGTCGTTTCGGATAAGTTGGTTGTCCATGCCGCGAAAAAGTCGCTTGCCGAGATCGAGGAGCTTTTGCCGCGGCTGGATACGCCTGTTTCTGACCTGGCTGTCAAAGCGGCGGTCTTTGAGGTCGGAACCAATGTCGATGACGGCTCCGCCTTCCAGCTTGCCGTTGGCCTGCTCAAGAGCCAGGTCAGCGTAGGGACCGGCGCGGCCTACACCTCGACGGGCCTTGGTCTCGCTGATCCCAATGTCCTTGGCTCCTTTCTCGCCTTCAAATCATCTTCGGTCGAAGCCATCGTTTCAGCGCTCTCGACGGACAGCCGTTTCAATCTGGTGACCGCTCCTGCTGTTCGTGCTCGATCCGGCGCGTCTACCTCCTTCACAGTCGGCCAGTCGGTCCCTGTTCTTGGATCCGTGAGCTATCCAGAGGGAGGAGGATCGACGCCTGTTCAATCTGTCGAATACCGGGATGCCGGTGTCATTTTCACGGTTCGGCCAGTGGTCCAAGACAAGGTCATCACCATGCTTCTCAGCCAAGAGATTTCGGACTTCGTGCAGACGACGACAGGCGTAAACAGCACTCCGACACTGACCCGCCGCAAACTGGACACGACACTTTCCCTTCAAGATGGCGATGTGGTCATGCTCGGAGGTTTGACGAAGACGAAAGACAGCCACGCGAAGGAAGGCTTTTCCTTCCTTCCGGACCTGCTCAAATCGAACACGAAAACGAGCTCGAGGACGGATTTGCTTCTCGTCCTTCAGGTGCAGAAATTGCAGCCGGGGGCTGTTTCCCTCAATTTTGACCGTACACGCGAGTTTCCGGCTCTTCCCGACGCGAAGCCTAGGAGCAGGAAGGAAATCGAGCGTGCGGCCCGCAATGGGGAGATAAATGGCCTTTTCTGACAAAGCGAGCGGCCACGGGGACGGACCCACTGGACCGCCCGGCAGTGGCCGCGAGGGTGGGTTTTGCATGACATATAACCATGCAAAACATGTCTCAATTTTTTACACCCCCTCTCAGTCTCAAGCCCTAAAAACATCCGTACGGAATTTAGTTGTTGCATCCGTACGGATCATAGGTTTACCGTCTGTACGGAATTTGATTCGGGGACACGATGTCTAAACGCGCTACGCCTATCGAGAATTACATTGCTGAAGGCGAAGTTCTCACCCCGAAACAGCGCTACGAGAAGCGTCGCAGAGAAGGCGGTTTTGTTCGACGTGCGTACTACGTCCACAAGGATGACGAGGCGGCATTAGCCGCCTTTGCGAAGGAACTTGAGGACAAGAGGAAGAGCGACAGTGATTGATATGATCTACGGCACTGTCCCCTTTGACTGGGATATCCCAGTCA
>NZ_JAGHMH010000014.1 GCF_017741935.1 Rhizobium sp. 16-449-1b
GCGTCTTACCGGTTCCACAGCTTCCTTAGAAAGGAGGTGATCCAGCCGCAGGTTCCCCTACGGCTACCTTGTTACGACTTCACCCCAGTCGCTGACCCTACCGTGGTTAGCTGCCTCCTTGCGGTTAGCGCACTACCTTCGGGTAAAACCAACTCCCATGGTGTGACGGGCGGTGTGTACAAGGCCCGGGAACGTATTCACCGCGGCATGCTGATCCGCGATTACTAGCGATTCCAACTTCATGCACTCGAGTTGCAGAGTGCAATCCGAACTGAGATGGCTTTTGGAGATTAGCTCGACATCGCTGTCTCGCTGCCCACTGTCACCACCATTGTAGCACGTGTGTAGCCCAGCCCGTAAGGGCCATGAGGACTTGACGTCATCCCCACCTTCCTCTCGGCTTATCACCGGCAGTCCCCTTAGAGTGCCCAACTGAATGCTGGCAACTAAGGGCGAGGGTTGCGCTCGTTGCGGGACTTAACCCAACATCTCACGACACGAGCTGACGACAGCCATGCAGCACCTGTGTCCAAGTCCCCGAAGGGAACCCTGCATCTCTGCAGGTAGCTTGGCATGTCAAGGGCTGGTAAGGTTCTGCGCGTTGCTTCGAATTAAACCACATGCTCCACCGCTTGTGCGGGCCCCCGTCAATTCCTTTGAGTTTTAATCTTGCGACCGTACTCCCCAGGCGGAATGTTTAATGCGTTAGCTGCGCCACCGAACAGTATACTGCCCGACGGCTAACATTCATCGTTTACGGCGTGGACTACCAGGGTATCTAATCCTGTTTGCTCCCCACGCTTTCGCACCTCAGCGTCAGTAATGGAACAGTGGCCGGCCTTCGCCACCGGTGTTCCTCCGAATATCTACGACTTTCACCTCGACACACGGAAGTACACTTACCTCATCCATACTCCAGATCGACAGTATCAAAGGCAGTTCCAGAGTTGAGCTCTGGGATTTCACCCCTGACTGATCGATCCGCCTACGTGCGCTTTACGCCCAGTAAATCCGAACAACGCTAGCCCCCTTCGTATTACCGCGGCTGCTGGCACGAAGTTAGCCGGGGCTTCTTCTCCGGATACCGTCATTATCTTCTCCGGTGAAAGAGCTTTACAACCCTAAGGCCTTCATCACTCACGCGGCATGGCTGGATCAGGCTTGCGCCCATTGTCCAATATTCCCCACTGCTGCCTCCCGTAGGAGTTTGGGCCGTGTCTCAGTCCCAATGTGGCTGATCATCCTCTCAGACCAGCTATGGATCGTCGCCTTGGTAGGCCTTTACCCCACCAACTAGCTAATCCAACGCGGGCCGATCCTTTTCCGATAAATCTTTCCCCCGAAGGGCACATACGGTATTAGTCCAAGTTTCCCTGGGTTATTCCGTAGAAAAGGGTACGTTCCCACGTGTTACTCACCCGTCTGCCACTCCCCTTGCGGGGCGTTCGACTTGCATGTGTTAAGCCTGCCGCCAGCGTTCGTTCTGAGCCAGGATCAAACTCTCATGTTGAGAATTCAATCATTGGCATTTACGTCACGTTCTGAATCGACGAGAACTTCACACCTGTCCTCTAAACGCCAGAGCCTAAGCCTCAACATCAAAGACCAGTGTAACTTCTCTTGATAAACGTGACCGCCAAAGTCTCTTTCAAAGAACCGACATCTCTGTCGATCCCGCGAACTCCGCCGCCCACGTTTCTCTTTCTTCTCATCTTCAATTGTCAAATAACAGACCAGTCAAACCAGTCGAAATTCCCCGTCCCAAACCCTAAGCCCGGGACCAATCAGCATCGCAGCCAATTCAAGAAATCCAGAGCGAAAGTCACCGTCGCCAGCAGCGCCGCCGCCCTCGTTCTGTGAAGCGGCTTATAAGGCCCCAAACCCAAACAAGTCAACAAGCCTTTTTCAAAAAATCGCAGTTTCTGGCAACTGACTGATTTTGATAGGGAATTTCCAGAAGGCTTGTTTGGGTGCCGGAAACACACCGCTTTGGCGCACGCTTCCGGCAAGCATCCTCCTCTATATAGGACTGCAAAAGCATGAGACGAGGCCGTCTGCCCTCACATTTTCACAATCAGGTGGTCTCAAGGGCAGCGTGAACGTCATGGCCGGTCCATTCGGGTCCGCTCATTTGACTCCCATATGTAAACTATGCACTTTTCCGGCCACCCAAATGCCCCCTGGGCCTGGTTGACCCGATCAGCTGAAAGGATGCGGACGCCTTTGCCATGGTGACTGAGAAGATGATGATCCGCTCGTTCGGCAACGAGCCAGCCCTTCTCGCCGATGGCAGACGTGCGCCCGACCGCCGCGAAGTTTCGCTGCGCTGGCTATCCGGCACCTTCCTGACCGGCATCACCTCGAGCGTATTGATGGGCGTGGCGCTGTTTGCCGCCCTCGACGGCCGCCAGCAGCTGGCGATCCCCGCCGAGGCCTATGCCAGCATTGCCGGCACAGCCAATCCCGACGCCGACGTCACCCGTGGCGGCCGCCTGATCGCGCCCGCCATCGCCGCCAAGCCTTCCGACCGCAAGATCATGGAAGTCTCGACCGTCGTTCACGAAGGCGACAAGGAAGTCGTGCGCCGCCAGCCCTTCGCGCGCGTGAAGATGACGCTTGCCGCCAATCACGTCGCTACCGAGGACTACCCGGCCTTCAACCCGCTCTCGATCTTCTCGGCCGACGAGCCGGAACCGCAGCCGGGCGTGCGCACTGGCCAGATCTACGGCTCCGACGTCGAATCCGAAGTCAGCCTGAAGACCGAGGCCTATCCGACATCGGCTTCCAACCTGAAGATCGCCGCCGGCATGTCGCTCGACGAGATCGAGGAAAACGTCCGCTCCAACGGCTCGGTCTTGACCGACGGCGCCTCTCAGGTCGCCGCCCTCTATTATGTCGACCCGCAGCGCTTTTCGGCCGACGACAACGACGTCGACCTGGCATCGGGCCTGACCGCCCGCGTGCTCGAGCAGAACATGACGGTCTCGGCGCCGGAATCCATCACACCGCAGACCGAGGAATTCGCCGACGATATCGTGCCGGTCCGCCAGGACACGCCGATCGTCAAGGCCATGATGGATTCGGGCTATCCGGAACCGCAGGCCAAAGGTCTTTCCACCTATCTGTCGCCGTTGTTCGGCTCGGAAAACCTGTCAAAGGGCGATGTGCTGCGCATCGGCATCCTGCAGAAGGGCGAGCAGGCGAAGATCATCCGCGCCAGCGTCTATCGCGGCTCCCGCCATGTCGTCACGGTGGCACTCGACGACACCGACCATTACGTCGCCGGCAGCGAACCGCCGAAGCTCGATGCGATCGCCACCGCCTTCGACGACAGCGCCATGACCGCGCCGTCGAACCAGAATCTTCCGCGCGTCTATGACGGCATTTATCGCGCCGCCCTGTCTTATGGCATGACCAAGGACATGACGGCGCTGATCATCAAGCTTCTGGCCAGCAGCGTCGACTTCCAGGCCGAGCTGCGCCCGACCGATACGCTCGAGGCCTTCTTCTCGGTGGCCGATGCCAGCGGCCAGGCGACGGATCAGTCCGAACTGCTCTATGTCAACGCTCGCTTCGGCGACACCCAGACGCGTTTCTACCGCTTTCAGGATCCGGAAGACGGCTCAATCGATTACTTCGACCAGGACGGCAAGAGCATTCGCCAGTTCCTGCTGCGCAACCCGGTGCCTAACGGCATCTTCCGCTCCGGCTTCGGCATGCGCCGCCACCCGATCCTGGGCTTTGCCCGCATGCACACCGGCGTCGATTGGGCCGCCCCGCGCGGCACGGCGATCATCGCCGTCGGCAACGGCACGGTGGAAAAGGCCGGCTGGGACAGTGGCGGCTACGGCAACCAGACGATCGTGCGCCATGCCAATGGCTACGAATCCTCGTATAATCACCAGAGCGCAATCGCCAAGGGCGTCATTCCGGGCGCCAAGGTGCGCCAGGGCCAGGTGATCGGCTGGGTCGGCACCACGGGTGAATCGACCGGTCCGCATCTGCATTACGAGATGATCGTCAACGGCACCAAGGTCGACCCGTTGCGTGTGCGTTTGCCGGGCGGCAAGTCGCTCGCCGGTCCAGCGCTCGCCAAGTTCGAGGATGAGCGCAAGCGGATCGATACGCTGCTGGGCAACCAGCCGCCGCCGCAGGTGGCGAGCAAGTAGCAATTTTTGGGATTATCCGATTGACCCGGTGAAAAGCTGAGAGCTTTCGGCGGCAGCGTTTTTCCGTGTGTTACCCCCCTCTGCCCTGCCGGGCATCTCCCCCACAGGTGGGGAGATTGGCTGGGGGTGGCCGCTCGCTCTAACCTTCATTGTTTGGCGTAAAGTTCACCGCGAGTCGATCTCCCCCCCTTGTGGGGGAGATGTCCGGCAGGACAGAGGGGGGTGCCACAGACGCCAATGTCAACGATGCACACCAAACACAAAAACGGCGGCCGAAGCCGCCGTCTATCATCTCAATCGCCAATCCGCTTACGCCGCTTCGCTGACACCAGCACTCCTCGTGCGGAACAGCAGACGATCAGTCCCGCCGGTGATCTTCACCGTCGAACCATCCGGCACCTGTCCGCCGAGGATCTGCTCGGCGAGCGGATCCTGGACGTACTTCTGGATCACCCGCTTCAGCGGCCGCGCGCCGTAGACAGGATCGTAGCCCTTGTTGGCGAGCCAGTGCGTGGCCTCGTCGTCGAGTTCGATCGTGATCTTGCGCTCGGCCAAGAGCTTGACCAGACGCTGCAGCTGGATGTCGACAATCGCGCCCATCTCGTCCCGCTTCAGGCGGTGGAAGAGGATGATTTCGTCGATGCGGTTCAGGAACTCCGGCCGGAAGTGGCCGCGCACCATCTCCATCACCTGCTCGCGCACCAGATCGCTGTCGTCGCCATCCTTCAGCTGCGTCAGATATTCGGCGCCAAGGTTCGACGTCATGATGATCATCGTGTTGCGGAAGTCGACGGTGCGGCCCTGACCATCGGTCAGGCGGCCATCGTCAAGCACCTGCAGCAGCACGTTGAAGACGTCAGGATGCGCCTTTTCGATCTCGTCGAACAGCACGACCTGGTAGGGCCGGCGACGCACCGCTTCCGTCAGCGAACCGCCTTCCTCATAGCCGACATAGCCGGGAGGGGCGCCGATCAGCCGGGCCACGGAGTGCTTCTCCATGTACTCGGACATGTCCATGCGCACCATCGCCGTCTCGTCGTCGAAGAGGAAGCGGGCCAATGCCTTGGTCAGCTCCGTCTTGCCGACGCCGGTCGGACCGAGGAAGATGAAGGAGCCGAGCGGCCGGTTCGGATCCTGCAGGCCGGCGCGCGCGCGGCGCACCGCCCGCGACACGGCCTGAACCGCGTCACCCTGGCCGATCACCGACTTCGCCAGCTCGTCTTCCATTCGCAACAGCTTCTCGCGATCGCCTTCCAGCATTTTCTCGACCGGAATGCCGGTCCAGCGGGAGACGACATGCGCGATGTTGTCGGGGGTCACGACCTCCTGCACCATGGCGCTGCGATCATTGTCCTGCGCTTCGGCTTCCGAGAGCTTCTTTTCAAGCTCCGGAATGACGCCGTAGGTCAGTTCGCCGGCGCGCTGGAATTCGCCCTTGCGCTGCGCGATCGCCAGATCGTTGCGGGCATCGTCGAGTTCCTTCTTCAGATCCGCGGCAAGGCCGAGCTTCTGCTTTTCCGCCTGCCAGCGGGCCGTCAGCGCATCGGCGCTCTCTTCCAGATCGGTGAGCTCGGTCTCGAGCCGGACAAGCCGGTCGGCCGAGGCCACATCGGTTTCCTTCTTCAGCGCTTCGCGCTCGATCTTCAGCTGCATGATGCGGCGATCGAGTTCGTCGAGCTCTTCCGGCTTGGAATCGACCTGCATACGCAGGCGCGCCGCCGCCTCGTCCATCAGGTCGATCGCCTTGTCGGGGAGAAAGCGGTCGGTGATGTAGCGGTTCGACAGCGTGGCGGCCGCCACAAGCGACGAATCCGAGATCCGAACCTTGTGGTGCTGCTCGTATTTCTCTTTCAGGCCGCGCAGGATCGAGATCGTGTCCTCGACCGTTGGCTCTTCGACGACGATCGGCTGGAAACGACGGGCGAGCGCCGGATCCTTCTCGACATGCTTGCGGTATTCGTCGAGCGTGGTCGCGCCGACGCAATGCAGCTCGCCGCGCGCAAGCGCCGGCTTCAACAGGTTCGAGGCATCCATCGCGCCATCGCCCTTGCCGGCACCGACGAGCGTATGCATCTCGTCGATGAAGAGGATGATCTCGCCGTTTTCGGCCTGCACCTCGTTGAGCACGCTCTTCAGCCGCTCTTCGAACTCGCCGCGATATTTTGCGCCGGCAATCAGAGCGCCCATGTCGAGCGCCATCAGTTTCTTGTCCTTCAGAGACTCAGGCACGTCGCCATTGACGATGCGCAACGCCAGACCTTCGGCGATCGCCGTCTTGCCGACGCCGGGTTCACCGATGAGCACGGGGTTGTTCTTGGTGCGGCGCGAGAGCACCTGGATGGTGCGGCGGATTTCGTCGTCGCGGCCGATCACCGGATCGAGCCGGCCATCGCGGGCTTCCGCCGTCAGGTCGCGGGCGAATTTCTTCAGCGCGTCGAAGCCCTGTTCGGCATTGGCGCTGTCGGCCGTGCGACCCTTGCGGATTTCGTTGATGACCTGGTTGAGCGTCACCGCCGTCACGCCGGCATTCTTCAGCGTGATCGCGGTGGACGATTCCATCGCCAGCGCCTGTAGAAGACGCTCGACCGTGACGAAGCTGTCGCCGGCCTTCTTCGATGCCTCCTCGGCGGTCGAGAGAACCTTGGCGAGCGGTGCGGCAAGATAGATTTGGCCATTGCCGCCGGAGACCTTCGGCAGCTTGGCAAGGGCGGCATCGTTGGCAAGGCGGGCGGCCTTTGCGTCGCCGCCGGCACGCTCGATGAGAGACGCGGCCATGCCCTGGTCGTCGTCGAGCAGCACTTTCAGCACATGCTCGGGCGAGAACTGCTGGTGACCCTGGGCCAGCGCATAGGTCTGCGCCGACTGGATGAAACCGCGCACCCGCTCGGAGTATTTTTCGATATTCATAAATAGACCTCCTTAAATCGCCCTGCCCTCATAAGGCACAGGCCGATGACTGAGATTGAGCTCCCTCAAGAGGCGAGCCACGCCTCTTCGCCGGCGGCCAAAACCGAGGCGAAGAACTTGCTCAGGATATGGTGGGAAGCCGCGAAAGTTTAAAGAGGTGGCGCTCCCAAAAAACCACGCCTGCGAGCAAGCCGCAGCCGGCCGGCGAGCGGCGACCAGCAGGCCGAAAACGAGATCGCCCCGCCGGAGGGCTGCTCGGGCGGGGCGGGATCGGATTGTATCGAATGGCGCTTATGCGGCGACCAGATCGTCCGTCTCGTTTTCCTTGAACATCTTGGCGAGGTTCAGGAAGCAGATCATGCCGTTTTCGGAAGCGATGATACCCTCGCAGAAGGCGCGGTCGAAGGAAGCGGTAACCTCGGGAACCGGCTGCACCTGATCGGCCGAAATCGTCAGGATGTCGGAGACCCGATCAACCAGCATGCCGATGACCATGTTGTGCACTTCGGCGACGACGATGGCGCTGCGCTCATTGGCGACAGTGCTCTTCATGCCGAGCTTGAAGGCGAGGTCGATGATCGGAATGACCGAGCCGCGCAGGTTCATGACGCCGATGACGTCGGCCGGCGAATGCGGGATCGGCGTCGAAGGCGCCCAGCCGCGGATTTCGCGGATGGTCGTCGTCTTCACGCAGAATTCCTGGTCGTGCAGGCGGAAGGCAATGATCTCAAGCGTATCGCCACTGAAGCTCGGAGAATTGATCGTCGTCATTAAAAATGTCCCAACTGTCGAAAGCCAGGGCAGAAGCAACCACGCCACCATTGGCGTCGATGCACTTTGCCTTCAAGCCGCCAGTTCTCTGAATATGAAGAGTACCGTTACGGTTACTGAGGACTGTAAAGAAAGAGTGTTTCCCAAATCTAAACCGACCGGCAGGATTTTTCGCCCGGTGAGAACGGGAATGCAGCGGAGGGGAATGCGTTGAACGGATCACGGACCCGTTCAACGCGGCCAAGCCTCAGACGATGATCTTCTCGATCTGCTCCACCGCCCACTCGACCTGGTCCTTGGTGATCACGAGCGGTGGCGCCAGGCGGATGGTATTTTCGTGGGTGTCCTTGGCGAGAAGACCGAGGTCCTTCAGCGCATAGCAATATTGCCGCGCGCCGCCGGCTTCCGGCACCAGCTCGACCGCCATCATCAGCCCGCGTCCGCGCACCTCTTTCACGATGTTCGAGCGGATCGACCGCAGCCCCTCGAGGAAGTAGTCCCCCATCCGCTCGGCATTGCCGATCATGTCTTCTTCCGTCAGCACCTTCAACGCCGCGCGCGCCACAGCGCAGGCAAGCGGATTGCCGCCGAAGGTCGAGCCGTGCTGGCCGGGCTTCAGCACGCCCAGCACCTCGGAGTTCGAAAGCACGGCGGAAACAGGATAGAAGCCGCCCGACAGCGCCTTGCCGATCAGCGTCACGTCGGCCTCGATGCCCTCATGCTCCTCGGCCAGCAGCTTGCCGGTGCGCCCGAGTCCGGTCTGGATCTCGTCGAGAATGAGCGTCACCTTGTTGTCGGTGCAGAGCTGGCGCACCGTCTTGAAGTAACCCGGCTGCGGGATGATGACACCCGCCTCGCCCTGGATCGGCTCGATCAGCGCCGCCACCGTGTTCTCGTTGATCGCCGCCGCGAACGCTTCCGCGTCACCGAAGGGAACGGTGCGGAAGCCCGGCGTATAGGGGCCGAAGCCTGAGCGCGCGTCCGGATCGGTGGAGAAGCTGATGATGCTTAGCGTCCGGCCATGGAAATTGTCAGAGCAGACGATGATCTCGGCCTTGCCCTCCGGCACGCCCTTCACCTCGTACCCCCATTTGCGCACCGCCTTGATCGCGGTCTCGACAGCCTCGGCGCCGGAGTTCATCGGCAGGATTTTGTGCGATCCCGTCAGCGCCGCAAGCTCCTCGTAGAGATGCGCCAGCTGGTCGTTGCGGAAGGCGCGCGAGGTCAGCGTCAGCTTGCCCGCCTGCTCGACCATGGCGGCGAGGATCTTCGGGTGGCAATGGCCCTGGTTGACGGCCGAATAAGCAGACAGGCAATCGAGATAGCGCTTGCCATCCGTATCCCAGACATAAACGCCCTCGCCGCGCGTCAGGACGACGTCGAGCGGCTTGTAGTTATGGGCGCCCAGGCGCTGCTCAGTATCGATCAATCTGGCTGAAGTGCTCATGGTCGTCCCCTTTTTGCTATACGGCTTGTTATGCGGCGCGCGTCGGGCGGTCGAAGATGCGGCGGCCGAACAGGCTTGCCGTCAGCTCGACAAGAACGCGAGCGCTCTTGCCGCGATCGTCGAGAAACGGGTTGAGTTCGACCAGATCGAGAGAGGAGACGAGCCCGCTGTCGCAAAGCATCTCCATGATCAGATGCGCCTCGCGGAAGGTCGCCCCCCCCGGCACCGTCGTGCCGACGCCGGGCGCGACGTCAGGATCGAGGAAATCGACGTCGAGGCTGACATGAAACAGCGCATTCGCCGCTTCGACCTTGGAGAGAATGTCGCGCATAATCGCCGCCACCCCCTGCTCGTCGATCGAGCGCATGTCAAAGACGTTGACGCCGTGTTCCTTGATCAGCTCGCGCTCCGGCGCATCGACGGAGCGGATACCGACCTGGAAGACATTCTTCGGATCGACCAGCGGCCGGTCGCGCGGCAGGATGTCGGAGAGATCGGCCTGGCCGCAATAATAGGCGACGGGCATGCCATGAATATTGCCCGACGGCGATGTCTCCGGCGTGTTGAAATCGGAATGCGCATCGAGCCAGAGCACGAAAAGCGGCCGCTTCTGCTTGGCGGCATAGCGCGCCATGCCCGATACCGTGCCCATCGACAGGCTGTGGTCGCCGCCGAGAATGATCGGGAAACGGCCGGCATCGGCAATCTCGTAGACGCCGGCTTCGAGCGCCCGCGTGAAGGCGCCGACGGTGCGCAGATTATGCGCCTTCGGATTGTTCGGCAGGTCACGGGCCGGCACGATCTGCACGTCTCCGGCGTCGGCAACATCATGGCCGAGATCGACAAGCGCGCGGTCGACGCCGGCGATACGGAGCGCCGTCGGACCCATCGCGGCCCCCCTGCGGCCGGAGCCCTCTTCCAAAGGCGCACCGATAAGGGTGACCGATCGCGACTGTGCCTGCATCTTGCTCTCCTGCTCACTGCTTCGGTTGAATATCTGACATCGCCACGGCGACAAAAAGATGAAAAAGTGCCAGTTTCACAGCATGATTTGACAGTTTGCCAAGTCCAACCATACAAAGTGAAACCCCGCTCCTGCAAAGTAAGACCATGGACGACCTCGATCAGGAACTTTTGAGCGCCTTGCGCCACAATGCCCGCGCGCCCGTCTCCTCGCTTGCCGCCATGACCGGCGCCTCACGCGCCACGGTCGCCGCGCGCATAGACAGACTGGTCGCCAACGGCACCATCGCCGCCTTCACCATCCGCACCGGCCACGAGACCCGCGCCGCCGGCGTGCGCGCCATCGTCATGATCGAGGTGCTCGGCAAGCTCGCCGACAAGGTCGCCGACCAGCTGCGCGGCCTCCCACAGGTGCGCGCGCTCCACAGCACAAACGGCAAATGGGACTTCATCGCCGAACTCGAAGACCGCGACCTCGTCTCCTTCGACGAAACCCTTCGCCGCATAAGACTGATCGACGGCATCAACACGACTGAGACGAACATATTGCTGAAGACGCGGAAGACCAGCTTTTAAGGCGGGAGCGCGGAGAGGTGGCCGAGGCGGCTTGGCTGCCAGAAGCGGTTATTTCACGACTGATACTGTTATGGTTCCATCAATCGTAGGCGACGAACGAGATCACGTTCCCATCCGGGTCACGGACATGGAAGTCCGTTCCACCCCAGGGCTGGCTGGTTGGCTCCTGCGCAAACTCCGCGCCGCGGTCCCGCAGTTCCTCAAACAACCCGTGCACGTCCGAAACCTCAATCGTAGCGAGAATAAGCGAGACCTCGCGTGCTGCCAGATCGGCAAAATTCGGTGTGCTTACACACCGAAGATGCAGGCAGGCCGCGCCGCGCGATACAGCGCCGTAAAAAGGCGGCGTGCCGTGGAGGAAATCGACGTCAAATCCGAGTTTCTCATTGAAGAATTGGGCACTCGCCGGCACATCACGCACAAAGAGGATCGGGACGATGGACGTTAGGGCAATTTCGCTCATGCAAGTCTCCGCTACGTCGATACCCACGGGGTGACTCTACAGGTAGACTATGTGCCCGCAAAGGGGCCGAACCAAACGAGAGCGCCTCGTGCGCAAAGCGCCAAAAGCGGTCACCCTAGAAAATAGAGCAATCTCCAATTGAGAAAGCTCACAACCAACCCAGCCAGAGCGCCCAGCGGCGTGAATACCAACACCCCAATCGGGCCTGCGAGTTCATAGCCAAGCCAACCGCCGAGGATCAGCCCGATTATGCTTAAAATGATCGTAATTGCTTTGTGCAGGTTTCCCATGGCTCAAATCTAATCGTCGCAGATGTCATGTTCAATCGGCCCGACTTCAGTCTTCCGCTTTGCGCCGGTTGCGGTCATGACTTCGGAACCGGTTGACGCCGAATGCCGTGTCAGCTACCTCTTGCATCGTAGCGGTTCAATCACGCTGCCGTAGGCGTTACCGTCATCCAACGCGTCCTTTGCGAAGAAGGTCCCAGCAGGGAAATCTCGCGAATGAAGGCGCGGTGAGTTCACATCTTTCCCACGTATCTTCGCGGCTGGCAGAACCCAGGCGCGCAAGGAACCGTGTCGGCCGGATGACGATGCCGTGGCCTTTCCTGCAACATTTGGGAAAGACACCGACAATGCAAATGACTGACAACACCATCCTCATAACTGGCGGCACAAGCGGGATCGGACGTGCGCTTGCAGAAGCATTTCACGACCGGGGGAACCAGGTTATCGTCACAGGGCGACGTCGCGATCTGCTGACGGAAATCTGCGATCAGCGCCCTGACATCGTGGGACTTCATCTCGACCTCAATGATAGCCGCTCCATCGAGGCCGCCGCGAGTGCCGTCCGCGACCGCTTCCCCGATCTGAATGTTCTGATTGCCAATGCCGGGGTTTCCCGTAGCGAAGATGTGACATCGGCGGACTGGAACGCCTCTGCTGGCGAAGACATCGTACAGACCAACATCCTGGGTGTGCTGCGGACGGTGGCTGCCTTCCTGCCGATTTTGAAGTTGCAGAAATCGGCGACCATCATGGCGACAAGCTCCGCGCTCGCCTTCGTGCCGCGAGCCGATTTTCCGACATACTGCGCGAGCAAGGCGTTTCTGCACACGTGGCTCATCTCACTGCGTCACCAGTTGCGCAACATGCCTGTCGAGATTCTGGAATTGTCGCCGCCGTATGTCCAGACCGAGCTGACAGGACACGCACAGGCGAGTGACCCTCGTGCGATGCCCTTGGCTGCTTATGTGCAGGCGGTGATGGAGATGCTGGAAAAGAGCCAGCACCCGCGTGGAGAGCTTCTGCTGCAGCGAGATGAACCTCGTCGCTTCGCCGAGCGTGACGGTACCTTTGACGACCTGTTTGCCGCCATGAACCCGGCCTGACGGCAGCGCTTGTCCATTTGGGCCGAAAGCAGCCGTCAACGGGGGCGACGGCTAGGCATGAATAGCTTGTCTCATATGCGTCAACATGGCTGATGTTGCACCTAGCTGTTTTGCAGTATCACTCCCTCACGCTAGAAAGCGCCACGCAACAGCCTGGATTATTCGAAATGTGGGATTGGTTCCCGATCATCTTCTTTCCGCTCAAGATCATCGTGCTCGGCACGGGCATGTTCTTCGCCATCAAGTGGCATCGCGATCAAGAGAAGAATAAGTAGCAAGGACGGCGGACGGTCAGCGCCCGCCGGCTACGCTCTAGCCAACCGCAAGCGCCAGATCGTTCGCGGTCGACGAAACGACGTTCCCTCGGCCAGTTCCCTTTGCCTGATAGAGCGCCTGGTCCGCGCGTCGCAAAGCCTCTTCGCAGGTCTCGCCGCCTCCGATTGTCACGTCTGCAATTCCGAAGGATGCGCCGATCACCACTTTGCCGGCCGAAAGAAGATACGGCTGCGACAGGATCGAGGACAGGCGGCGGCAGTGCCATTCGGCGTCGGCGAGCGAGATATGCGGCATGAGAACGGCAAATTCGTCTCCGCCCAATCGGAACACGACGTCGTCTTCCTTGCATCCGCCCTGAAGGCGAGCGGCAACCTGCTGCAGCAGCTCGTCGCCGGCCGCATGCCCATGTCTGTCGTTGACGGATTTGAAGCCATCGAGATCGATGCAGACCACCGTCATCGGCCGAGCAGAACCTAGTCTGGCGAATTCCGGCGCAAGCAGCGACCTGTTCGCCAGCCCGGTCAGGAAATCATGCGTCGCGGCATGGCGCATCTGCTTCTCGGATTCCAGGATCGAGGAAATCGCCTTTCTCGAAAGCCGCAGCGAAAACAAGCCGCCGAAAATGAGAACCACGGTCACCACCACCGCCAGCGGCAGCGATTGACGCAGCAAATCCTTGGCGGGCGTGGGCGATCTCCACGAGAGCACCTCGGTCTCACCGTCTGGTCGCGTCGCTATTTCCACGCGCGCCCGATCGGCGCCAACCGTCTTGAGCGGACCAACGCTCGCATCGTCGAGAACAAAGCGATTTCCGAGGAACTCCGGCAGGCTGCCGGCGATCGGCACGGCGGATACGAGGATAGGCGCCCGGCTCCCGCGCGGCATGGATGTCTTGAAGTCGGATTGAAAAAGGCTTGCGGTGAGCAGAACCGCATCATTGTTGACGACCTCGACCTTGCTGAAGGCGATGGGATTGGGAATTCCCTCGGGCCGCGGCTTTGCTTCCTCGGACCTGACACGTTCGATAAGGGTGCGAGCATCGCTGACAATGACCTCAGGTCCGCGCACGAAGAATGCCCGATCCTTCATCTCGTCGGCCGTTCTCGAATAGATGAGGGTGTCGTCGGCGTTGAGGATCGCGGCGAAACGCGTCCTGGACGTTCCGATCAGCGACTGGCCGATGTTCCTGTCGGCCCATTCGAAATCGAATGTGTTGTCGAGTTTGGCGATCGATTCATCCCATATCGTCCAGGCCGTCAGCGCGAATTCGAGGTCGGAGGTCCAGACCGCGATGTTGCGCTTGACCAAGGTCTCCTGGCGCTGACGGCTCTCGGCATCCAGCCGGGCAACGCCGAACGACGGGATTGCAGCCAACCCCGCAATAACGATCGCCGTGAGAATGAGAGCCGGTCCTACCAGCTTGAGATGGGTGAAGCGTGTGGTCACTTTGGCGTCCTGGTCTTTTGTCGATACAGGTAGCTTCCGCCAGTTTCGGTTGCGTTATCGCAAAGCTCTTTTTGGTGAGCGCGGTTAATATCCCGTTCACATCGCTCGATAGGCTGGGAAGGGACTTAGGGCGC
This sequence comes from Rhizobium sp. 16-449-1b, assembly GCF_017741935.1. Classification (GTDB taxonomy): domain Bacteria; phylum Pseudomonadota; class Alphaproteobacteria; order Rhizobiales; family Rhizobiaceae; genus Rhizobium. The sequence goes on from NZ_JAGHMH010000014.1 coordinate 14,543, forward strand.
CCCCACCCTCAATATTCCTTCTCGTACACCACGCCCGCCTCGCCGGCACCATTGGCACCGGCAGCACCGCGCAGCTTCACGCCGCGCCCGACATCGAGGTTGATGATCGCCTTGGCGCCGTCCTTGGTGTTCTGCTGCAGCTCGATATAGGTGCGCTCATTGAGATAGCGGCCGACACCGACATTGGTCTGGCCGTTGGCATCGGTGCTGATATCGAAATCGTCGACGCCCAGCTGATTGCGCAATCCCTGGAACAGCGAGGTCGAGCGGCCGCCCGCAAGCTGGCTGACGGCATCGGCGAGCTGGGCGATCTGGATCGCCGAGAGCTTCGACATCGACTGCCCGAAGATCAGCTGCGCCAGCACTTCGTCCTGCGGCAGCGCCGGTGAGGAGGAGAAGGTGATGGCCGGGTCGGTCGCCAGCCCCGCCACGTCGACGGTCAGCGTCGTCGTGCCCGACGTCGAGGTCGCCGCCATCTGCAGCGCCGGCGTCAGATCGCCGGCAAAGGTGATCCGGCTCTTGTCGGAGAAATCGAGACGGCGGTTGAGGATGGTGAGACGCCCGCGACGCATGGTGAAGCCGCCCGAAACCACAGGCACGGACGCCGTGCCCCGGATCGTCACGCTGCCGCCGAGCTCGGCGTCGATGCCACGTCCGCGCACGAAGATCTGCGAGGGCGCATCGACCTGGATGTCGAGATTGAGGGTGCTCGACTTGCCCCTGGCGCCTTCCTGCGTCGTATCGCGGATCTGAGCGAGAACGGCCTTCGGCGCGTTCTTGTGGCGGATATCGATCTCGCGCAGCGATGTCGGCAGCTTCTCCGGAACGGTGATTGACGCCTTCTCAAGCGTAAGCTTGCCGTTCAGCGTCGGATTGGCAAGAAGCGGTCCGCGCAACCCGATCGTGCCGTCAACCGTGGCGACGACAAGCGTGCCGTCGACATAGACCGCCTTGTTGAGACGGACATCAATATTAGCGGGGAAGTTCGCCGCCGGCTGAATGCCGACATCGCCGGTCACCGCGATGTTGCCGCCGCTCGCAAGCTGCCCGGTCAGGCGCGAGATCACCGCGCGCTGCCCGTCGAAGCGGATATCGGCCGTCAGGCTGTTGATCTCCAGATTGCGCCTGACGTCGATGACCTTGGCGCCGCTGGTGGCGACCGTTCCGTTGATCACGGGCGCCGCCGCGGTCCCGCCGACCTGCAGATTGAAGTTGGCGTTGCCTTCCGCGACGAACCCTTGCGCCGCGAGCTGTGCACCAAGAACGGCGAAAGGCAGGTTGCCGGAGAAACGCATGTCGAGTGCACGGTTGCCTGAAATGGCAAGGTTGCCGCCGCCCCGCAGCGACAGGCCGGCATCGCCGGTAACTGTCGTGTCGATGGTGAGCCGGCCCGAAGCGAGCTTGCCGTTCGCGCCGATCGCAAGCGGCGAGACGCCGGCGCCGCGCGTCTGGCTGGTCGCGGCATTGCGCCAATCGAGCTTGAAGTCGACATCAGGCATCGGCAGCTTGCCGGAAGCCGCGACCGTGCCGGAGATATTGCCCTCGGCGGCCAGCCCCGGAACGAAGGCGTTGGCGAGGCCCGCCGGCAGGTTCGATATATCGGCCTTCACGGCAAGCGATTGCGCATTGGCGCCCGCGACCACGAAGTTGCCCGCCGCCTTCAGCGCCACGTTGTTGCCGGTGAGATTGGTGGTGAAGTCGAGCTTGTTGTCGGCGAGCTTGCCGTTGGCATTCGCCGACAGCGAGCCGACGCCCGCGGCCCGCGTCTGCGTCGTCGCCGCATTCTTCCAATCGAGGTTGAAGTCGATGATGGGATTGGCAGGTGTCCCCGATGTCTTCGCCCGACCCGAAATCGTGCCCTCGGCGCCAAGGCCAGGCACGAAGCCATTGGCGAGGCTCGCCGGTAGATCGGTGATATCGGCATCGACGGAAAGCCCCTGGATGTTGGCGCCAACCAACGCCGCCGTCCCCTTGGCCTGCAGCAATGTCTTGCTGTTGCTGGCCAGATTGGCGTCGAAATTGATCTTGTTGTCGGCGAACTTGCCCGTCGCATCGAGGCTGAGCGCCGAAAGGTTGGCGCTCTTGGTCTGCCGCGTCGTCGCGTTCGCCCAGTTGAGCTTGAAATCGACGGATGGCAGCGGCAGCGCGCCGGAAACCTTGGCCGTACCCGAGATCATGCCGCCGGCGTCGAGATTGGGCACGAAGCTGCTGACAAGTGCTGCCGGCAGGTTGTTGAGCGTCGCGTTGGCCTCGATCGTCGTCGGCTTGGTCCCCTCGATCCCGACCTTGCCCGCCGCCTCAAGCGCCGCACCGGCCTGACCGTCGAGCTTCGTCGTGAAATCGAGCGCCTTATCCTGCAGCGTTCCTTTGAGCGCCAGCGCCATGGCCGGCAGCTTCGCTGCCTTCGTCTGGCTGGTCGCGACATCGGCCCAAGCGAGATCGAAGCTGGCCTTCGGCTGCTGCAGCGTGCCGGACGCCGAAGCGGTGCCCGAAATCGTGCCGCTGGCGCCGAGGCCATCGACGAAGCCATTGGCAAGCCCGGCCGGAACCGCGCTCAACGTCGCATCGACCTTGAGATCACCGATGGCCGAATCTTGAAGCTTGAGATTGCCCGCCGCCTTCACCGACATGCCGCCGGTGGCCGAGACGTTGCTGTCGAAAGTGAGCGTATTGTCGGCGAACGTCCCGTTCACAGAAGCGCCGACGCCCGAAAGGCCGGCCGCCTTGATCTGGCTGGTCGAGGCGTTCTTCCAATCCAGCTGGAACTGCGCCGCCGGCATCGGCAGCTTGCCGGATGCGCCGAAGCTTCCCGATATCATGCCCTGCGCGGCCAGATCGGGCATGAAGGCGTTGGCGAGCGCTGCCGGAATATTGGCAAGCGTGCCATCCACCTTCAGCGTCTGCGCGTCATTGCCGGTGACGACGAAGCTGCCATCGGCCTTGATCGCAAATCCACCGCTGCCGCCGGCATTCGCATTGAAATTGAGAATGTTGTTTTCGAGCTTGCCGCTTGCCGTCAGCCCGAGCGAGGAAAGCTTGGCGACCTTGGTCTGGCTGGTGGCCGCGTTCTTCCAGTTCAGCTTGAAATCGAGCGCCGGCGCCGGAAGCTTGCCCGACGCGGTAACGCTGCCGGTGATGGCGCCTTCGGCGTTGAGCCCAGGCACAAAGGCATTGGCCAATCCGGCCGGAATATTGACGATATCGGCATCAACCTGCAGCGATTGCGCATTCGGCCCCGCCGTGACGAAATTGCCGGCAGCCTTCAGCGAAACGCCGCCCTTGCCGCTCAGATCCGTTTTGAAATCGAGCTTGTTGTCCGCGAACTTGCCATCCGCGCCGATAGCCAGCGCGGAAAGGCCGGCGCCCTTCGTCTGGCTGGTCGCGGCGTTCTTCCAATCGAGCGTGAAATCGGCCACGGGTGCTGCCGACGTACCCGTCACCACCACCTTGCCCGAGATCGCGCCCGCGGCATCGAGATCGGGCACGAAGCTGTTGGCAAGGCTTGCCGGCAGTTGCTTGACCACGGCATTGATATCGAGCGCTTGCCCGGCCGAGCCGGTCACGTTGATCGCGCCATCGCCGGTCTTGATCTCAAGACCATCGAGCGTAACGGTGCCATCAGTAATCGACAGCTGCGACGGCGCGGCAAGATCCACCGCAATGTCGTGCGGCTTGGCCGAGAAACGGTCGAGCTGAACGAGCGTCGTGCCGGCATTGGTCTCGACACCGCCGCCCGCCACCAGCGGGTGGTTGTCGTAATAGCCGTCGAGGCTGAAATTCGTGCGGTTCCCGAGCTGCGTGAAATTCACCGCCAGGCTGTCGATCTTGTTGGTTCCGGATGCGACCTCGTCGGCCTTGATTGCCCCGGTTGCCGCAAAGGCCGAGAGATCGGTAACAGTGACATCGACATTGGGGCTGACGATCGCGAAGTTGCCCTGCTTCAGGCCACTGCCCGTCGCCGCCACCTTCAGGCCGATCTTGCCGGCATCGTTGCTGATGTCGACCGATCCCTTGAGATCGCCCTCCGCCTTCTGACCGGCCAGCGCCGCAATCAGGCTGAGATCGGGCAGGTCGAATGTCAGCGCGCCCGTCGGCGCGAAGCTTTCGGACAGCGCGACGTGACCGGTGAGGCTGTTGTTGCCGACATTGGCCTTGATCGACGGCAGCGTCGTCTGGCCGCCCTCGGACAACACGTCGGTGCTGATATCGATCGCCTGGCCATCGATCTTGCCGGTCGCCGTCACCTGGGCCTTGGGCGCCTTCGGATCGGCGGTCGCGTTGAGCGCGACAGCGAGATCGCTCAGCCCGCGCCCGGCCATGTCGATCGCGGGAGCGTTGAGATTGGCCGAAAGCGCCAGCGCCGAGAGATCGCCGCCGGCCTTCAGGCTGTAGGTCACGGCACCCGAGGCGGTGTCGAGCAACGGCTTGATATCGGGCACGCGGCCGGCAAGCGTCGCATCGAGCGTCGTGCCGTCGAGGACGACATTGCCCGTGGCAACCGTGAGGTCCGACTTGATGCTGAGGTTCGACAGATTGATCTTGTCGGGGATGGTGCCCGCGACCTGCGTTTCGATCGTGACAGGCGTCTTGAACCGCGCCGCGACGGCCGGCGGCATTGCCGGCGGCTCGACGGTCAGCTTGGCATTACCAGTGAGCGAATTGTCGGTGAGCTGGTACGCACCATTGAGGCTGGCATTCGCCGACGCGCTTTCGATCGTCGCGCCATTGAAGCCGATCGCCGCCGGCGAAATCTGCAGCGGCAGAACGATCGTCACAGGCCCCTGCACCGCCCGGTTGATGTCGGGGTTGGCGAAGGTCATGTCGCCGGCGACAAGGCGGATCTGCACCGCGCCGGAGCGGCCGCTGAGATTGAAGTTGTCGCTCTTGGCGGTCAGCTTCACATTGCCGATCGTCGCCTGCGGCAGCACGGCGGTATCGAGCGAGGCGCTGGCATTGAGCCGCGACGCCTTGGCATCCCCCGTCAGCGCGAGGTTGACGCCCGAAATCATGAAGCGCGCTTCGCCTTCCGCCAGCGGCCAGCGGAAATCGACCGGGCCGGATGTGCCGAGCACGTTCGCATTCAGGCTGTTCTTGCCCTTCGGGTCCAGCGTGCCGGAAGCGGCGATAACAACGGCGCCGGTCGCCACATTGCCGGTCTGGATATCGATCTTGCCGGCATTGTCGAAGTTAGCCGCGAGATCGATGTTCGTCTGCCCGGCAAAGAGCGGCCGGAATGCCGCCGGCATCAGCGAGCTCAGATCGCCGCCGCCCTTGAGCTCGACATGATGCAGAGCCTGGTCCGGCGTCAGCGTGTGATGCGCTTCGATCGCGGCGCGCTGCTGGCCATCGAGCGAGGCCTGCAATTTAGCTTTCCAGTCGGAGATCGGGCCATCGCCATTGAGGCTGATCTCGACGGCCGGATTGTTCGGCAAGGCGAGCACGCCGGCGAGCAACCCGCCCTTTGGTTCGTTGAGCTTGGCCTTGACCGTAAGCTGGCTGTTTTCAGGCAGGAAGGCGACATCGGCCGTCAGCTTGGCATCCGGCACGTCGTGGCGGTGAACCGTGATATTGGCATCGCCGCCCTTCGAGTCGGCACGCACGCTACCGTCCGCAGAGAGCGTGAAGGCGCGCCCGATCAGGGGCTGCGACAGGCTGATCTTCGGCAGCGATATCTGATCGATATCGATCTTGATCGGAAGCGAGAACCCGCCGCCGGCCTCACCTTCGGCCGCCGGCCGCGATGGCAATGTGCGGACCGGCTTACGCAGAACGCGGATTGAATCAGCCTCCAGGCGCGTCGCATGGAAGCGCCCGGTAAACAGCGCCAGCGGATTCCAGTTGATCGACAGGCCGTCGACATCGGCAAACGTGCCGCGCGTATCCGACAGCACGATGCGGGTGGCGCCGAGGCCGCCCGTCAGCAGCCCCTGCGGGTCCATCACCCGGATGGTCATGTCGCGGTTGGAGATCGTCGACGTCACCTTGTCGACGAGAATGCGGGCGCCGAAGCCGGTGAAGCCGAAAATGCCGATGGCCACGGCAAGCAGGATGACGAGAACGCCAGCTCCGTAACCGAGCAGTCGTGCAATCCACTTGAAGATGTTCGTCAGCGTAAGCATGGATCCGGAGCTATCCCGTTTTCTGCGCGGCTATCGCAATCTCGCTGCGAGCCTGAACCTCGTTAGAACGACTGACCGATGCCAGCGTAAATGCCGTAATCCGTCCCACCCTCGAACTTGTTGAGGGGAACGGCGAAATCAAGCCGGATCGGCCCGAATGGGGTGGCGTAGCGCAGGCCAATACCGGCACCCGCCCTGATATCCGAAAAATCGGGCGCAACATCGGCGGAGACAACGCCGACATCGATAAACGGCACAATGCCGATCGTATCGGTGATCTTCACACGCGTCTCGAACGATGCGGTCATGAAGGAAGCGCCGCCCGTCGCTTCGTTGGCGGCGTTATAGGGAGAGATCTCCTGATAGCCGTAACCGCGCACCGACCCACCACCGCCGGCAAAGAAGCGGCGGGTGGCGGGAATGTTCTCAAGATCGTCGGCGCCAAGCAGGAAACCGGCCGACAGCTTGCCGGCAAGCACGATCCGGTCTTCGGCGCCAAGACCGTAGTAGCCGGAGACCGAGCCCTCGAAGGCGGAGAAGAACGTGCCGTTATAGGCCTCATAGCTCGGCGTCACCTTGCCCATCAGCCGGTAGCCCGATGTCGGGTCGAGCTTGTTGTCGCGCGCGTCGCGATCGAACTGCAGGGGAGCCGCGAAGGTCAGGTAGGTGTTGTTCCCGAACGCGTCGTCATCCTTTTCCCAGCTGACTTCGCCCGCACCGGTAAACGTGTCGGTATCGTTGAGTTCATAGGAATAGCCGAGCGACGCCGTCACCAGCTTGGCGCTATAGGCATCGGGATTTTCGGTCTTGGCAAGTATGCTGGCGATCAGCGTCCCCGATGGCACGAAGGCCCCGGGCTTGGTGAAGGTGATGCCCGCCGAGAAATCGAGATCGCCCAGAGCCGTCGCATCCCCGAGGCGCCCGACGGCGCCCTCGACGCGCAGCCCTTCCGCCCCTCCGAACAGATTGCGATGGCCCCAATAGCCATTGACGCCGAAACCGTCGATCGTCGAATACTGCGCGCCGACGCCGAAATAGCGCTGCTTGCCCTCCGACACCTCGATGATCATCGGCAGGCTGCCGTCGCCGGCCAACTGGTCGCCCTCATGAATGGTAACGCTCGAGAATACGCCAAGCGCCCGCAGCCGCTCGCCGGCCTTCTTCAGCGCCTCCGGAGAGTAGCGGTCACCCTTGTTGATGCGCGAATAGCGCTCAATGAAATCGGACCGCACCGCCTTTGCGCCGGTGACGCCAACCGTCCCGATCGGCGCGACCGGCCCGCCCTCGGCGGCGAGCACGACGTCGACAGTATCGGTCCTGTGGTCGGCCACCACCTTGCGCGTCGTCAGTTTCGCCAGCGGCCGCCCCTCGGCCTTCAACTGCTCGACGATCTTGTCGCCGGCCTTGATGATCGTCAGCGATCCGGCTGAAGCGCCGGACCCGAGATCGTAATCGGCGGGATTGCGGTTGGCCGCGTCGCCGCCGAATTGCACTTCGCGCACATGAAACACCGGCCCGGCCGCAACGCTGACATTGACGGGAACCGGGCGCGAGCGATTGAAAGTCGGGTTCGGCGGCAGGTCGTCGATATTGCGCCCATCGACGGTGATGGTCACGACACCGCCATAGCGCGCCTTTTCATAGAGAGCCGCGATCAGCCGTTCGCGATCGTCGCGCGCCTTGACGACGACACCGAGATCACCCGAAACCGGCTGCTCCTTGTCTCCGACCAGGCGCGAGCTGTTCTCAAGCGCCTCTTTGAGGTCGGGATCATCGGCATCCGATGTCAGCGTCACCTCATAGCGAACGGGATCGGGCACCTGGTTGGCGTCCGTATCGTCCTTGCCGAAGAAGTTGATCCCGAAAAGCTTGAAGGCGTATGCATTCGACACGAGTGCCGGTGACAACGCAGTCGCCACCGCGACCATTGTCACGATGCCTGCTCGCCGATACGCAATACCCGGTTTCGGTGCCTTCCGTCTAATCTGCATCCGCCGCTTTTTGGTTACACTGGATTTAAGCTCTGCGCCCCCCGGCCTGATGCGACCTTAGCGGCAAAATTCATTTTGTTGTACCGTTTTAAACCGCATGATTGCTGATTTAGCGGAAAAAAACGAAAATCCCGGGCCAGAGACCCGGGATTTGAAAGGTTTTGGCGAAGGATCAGCCGCGGCAATCGTCGATATAGCGGCGACCATATTCGTCGCGATAGTAGCACTGGCCGGGCTGTTCGGACACACGGCCGATCAGCGCGCCGGACACGCCGCCGACGGCAGCACCGACCGCCGCACCACGAACATTGCCCGTAACCGCGCCGCCGATGACAGCGCCGGATGCCGCACCGATGCCCGCACCCTGTTGCGTCGGCGTGCAGCTTGCAATCGATAGGCCGATGAAGGCGAGCGCAATAATCTTTTTCATCAATAACTCCTGATTGTTCGCCCGAACGGGCGGTGGCCGCCCCTGATTCCTGTCTTTTTTGTAACCTAGACCGCAAACTATGGCGCAAAAAGGGGCAAGCAACCGCTCCAATCGATTTCAATTGGTCTGCAGCCACGAAAATCGACTGGCAAATCGGTCACCAAGAACCATGCGAAGCACTGCGCGCAGGGCTGCAATGCACGATTGATCTGGTCAAGCACGCCAATTTCAAATTAAAGTAATTCGAAACTAGGGACGATTTGACGCACATGGTGCTAAATCGGACCAAATGGGTTGACGTGCAGTCGTCATTGGGCGGAGAACGCCTGCACGATACTGGAGCATGAGATGGATTTCGAAGCATTCTTCAAGAGCGAGCTGGAAGGCCTTCACAACGAAGGTCGTTACCGCGTGTTCGCCGATCTTGAACGTCACCGCGGCAATTTCCCGCGTGCCACGCGCCACACCCCCGAGGGGCCGAAGGATGTGACCGTCTGGTGTTCCAACGACTATCTCGGCATGGGCCAGAACCCCAAGGTGATCGAGGCGATGAAGAACGCCATTGACCACTGTGGCGCGGGTGCGGGAGGCACCCGGAATATTTCTGGCACCACGCACTACCACGTTCTGCTCGAGCGTGAGCTCGCCGATCTGCACGGCAAGGAATCGGCCCTGGTCTTCACCTCGGGCTACGTCTCCAACTGGGCGGCCCTCGGCACGCTCGGCGCCAAGATCCCCGGCATGATCATCTTCTCGGATGCGCTGAACCACGCCTCAATGATCGAGGGCATTCGCTACGCCAAGTGCGACCGCGTCATCTGGAAGCACAACGACCTGCAGGATCTGGAAGCGAAGCTCGCCGCCGCCGATCCGAAGGCGCCGAAGATGATCGCCTTCGAGAGCGTCTACTCGATGGATGGCGATATCGCGCCGATCAAGGAAATCTGCGACCTCGCCGACAAGTACGGCGCCATGACCTATCTGGACGAAGTCCACGCTGTCGGCATGTACGGCCCGCGCGGCGGCGGCATCGCCGAACGCGAAGGCCTGATGGACCGCCTGACGGTTATCGAAGGCACGCTCGGCAAGGCATTCGGCGTCATGGGCGGCTATATCGCGGCATCCACCGCGCTCTGCGACTTCATCCGCTCCTTCGCCTCCGGCTTCATCTTCACCACGGCGTTGCCGCCAGCGCTCGCCGCCGGCGCGGTCGCCTCGATCCAGCACCTGAAGGTCAGCCCCTTCGAGCGCGCTCGTCACCAGGACCGCGTTCGCCTGCTCCGCGCCCAGCTCGACAAGGCCGGCATCCCGCACATGCCGAACCCGAGCCACATCGTGCCGGTCATGGTCGGCGACGCCGCCAAGTGCAAGTGGATCTCGGATCTTCTGCTCGACAACTGCAACGTCTACGTCCAGCCGATCAACTACCCGACGGTTCCGGTCAAGACCGAACGCCTGCGCATCACGCCCACCCCGCTGCACACCGATGCCGACATCGAGCATCTGGTGGAAGCGCTGCATTCGCTGTGGTCGCGCTGCGCACTGGCCCGGCACGTCGCGTAAAGTCAAGCTTGATGGCGCGTCTCTTGGCTTGGAGACGACTGCAGGCAGCGAGAGTCATAACTTATTGAAAGAACGCGGAAACTCCACTCGCCGCGTCATCCTCGGGCTCGTCCCGAGGATCTAAGCACGTTGCCCGGAATGCAACGGTGCTGGGTGCATGGAAGAGCGAAGCAAGCTCTTCACTCTACCACCAACCCGCGTCTCCCGCCTCGCCAAGTGTCCATCCACGTCCAGCAAGTTGGCCGCTCAGCAGATGCTCGGCACAAGACCGAGCATGACGGCGGTGGGCTTGGGGGCGGCTGCGGATAGAGTGGGATAACCTGTTGAAACAAGGCGCCAATCCCACTCTCGACGTCATCCTCGGCCAACGAGCCGAGGATCTAAGCACGTCGCCGAGAATGCAACGGTGCTCGGTGCATGGAAGAGCGAAGCAAGCTCTTCACTCTACCGCCAATCCGCGTCGCCCGCCTCGCCAAGTGTCCATCCACGTCCAGCAAGTTGGCCGCTCAGCAGATGCTCGGCACAAGACCGAGCATGACGGCTGTGGGTTTGGGAACGCCGTAACCTATTCGACGAAAACAGTGCCGCACACTCGCGTACGTCGCGGACCGTCCGCAACCAGCCCCTCAGGCAGCCTTCTCCCGTGTCGCCACCAAGACCGCAGCCCGCTGCCGGGCTTCTTTGTCGACGGCGAACACATCGTCCATCGTCGCGGCCTCGGGCAGATGCGCCAGCTGGTCCATCACCGTTTCGGTCACATCGGCCATGGCGAGGAACGACAGGCGCCCGGCGATGAAGGCTTCGAGCGCCACTTCCTTGGCGGCATTCAGAACCGCGCCCTGCACGCCACCGCGCGTCATCGCAAGGCGGGCGAGCCGCAGCGCCGGGAAGCGCGTCTCGTCGGGTGCTTCGAAATCCAGTCGCGCCAGCTTGGCGAAATCGAGCCGCTCGATCGGCAGGTTCGGTCGGCGCGGATGCGCCAGCGCGTAGCCGATCGCGGTGCGCATGTCAGGCGCGCCGAGCTGGGCCAGCACCGAACCATCGGTATAACCCACCATCGAATGGATCACCGATTGCGGATGCACGATGACCTCGATCTGCTCCGGCGTCAGCCCGAACAGGTGTTTGGCCTCGATCATCTCGAGCGCCTTGTTGAACATCGAGGCGCTGTCGATCGAAATCTTCAGCCCCATCGACCAGTTCGGATGCGCGCGCGCCGTCTCGACGGTCACACCGGCCATCTCCTCGAGCGAGGCGTTGCGGAACGGTCCGCCCGACGCCGTCAGGATGATGCGTTCCACGGCGTGTCGCTGGTTCTCTTCCAGCACCTGGAAGATCGCATTGTGTTCGCTGTCGACGGGCAAAAGCTTGCCGCCGCCACGGCGCACGGACTGCACGAAGAGGTCGCCGGCGGAAACCAGGCATTCCTTGTTGGCAAGCGCGATATCGGCGCCCTTGCGGGCCGCGGCCAGCGTCGGCGCAAGGCCCGCTGTGCCGACGATCGCCGCCATCACCCACTCGGCTTCGAGGTCGGCTGCTTCCATCAACCCGGATTGACCGGCGGCAACCGAGATCCCGCTTCCAGACAGCGCGCTCTTCAGCGCCTCGTAATGGCTGTCACTCGCCGTCACCGCGAGTTTGGCGCCGGCCGCGCGCGCCTGCTGCGCCAACAGATCGACGTTCTCGTTACCCGTCAGCACGGAGATTTCGAAATTTTCGAGACCGCCGAGATGCTTCACCACATCAAGCGTGTTCTGCCCGATCGAGCCGGTCGAACCGAAGATGGAGAGGCGCCGAGGCCCGTTTCTGCCCGTGATCATGCGCGATTTTGCCTGCGTTCCGTCATTTCCCTCGGCTCTACAGGGGATTGGAATGACCGGCAAGTGTGCAGTGCAGCAGATTTTTGAGCCCGAGGGGTTTACATCCCCGCCGGTCGATGTGATCCTGACAACAATCCTCAGGGATAGGAGCATTGGCAATCGTATCGGTTGCAATTTTCAAGCTCCGGCGGCGCCAATTTCGCGCCCGCTTCCGTATCCGCGCCAAAGGCCGGACGCGATAAAAACCAGAACGAGATGTCGGGTTTGCAAGGCGAAATCCTGCGCGCTTTCGCGCGTTTCCGCTTCAAGCCCGCATCGACCAGAAGACCCTGACCGTCACGAAGGGACAAATGGCCATGAAAGCGACAAGCAGTTTATTGCTTCTGCCCGCCGCGCTCATTTCATTCGCACCGCGCGTCCACGCAGAAAACCTCGTCATCTGGACACCTGTGAAAGTGTCCGAACGATCCTACAAGGCAACGATGGGCTTTCGCCTGCCCGCCGAATGGGAAACCAGCGCCGGCGCCGATATCGGCCTTGCGGCATCGAAGGGCGGCGTGCTGCTCGGCGGCTCCGAACAAGCCTCGCTCTGGGGCAAGATCACCAAGGTCAGCGTAACGCCCGCCGCTCGCGCAGAGCGGTCCGCCAGCGTGCGCATCGACACGTTGCGGGGCAGCGGCGCGCTGATGCTCAGCCGTTCCCGCAGCTGGATCTTCTCCGACTCACTGGACATGGTCTCGACCCGTTTCGTGCAGGTTCGCTATGACGCCATCGACACCCGCCAGACATCCGTCGATACATCGCAGGCGCTGAAGCTCATCCAGCCCTGGACAGGAACCTCGTTTTCCGCGGCCGCCACCGTGTCGGGCTTCAATGGCGATGTGACGAGTTCGCTGGCGCTGAACCAGCTGATCCTCCCCGACCTTAATTTGAGCGCAACAATCAGCAATCCTGGCTCATCCACCCGCTCGGGAAGCATAAACCTGAACTACCGGGTCAGCTGGTGACCGCGCAAGCGGCATCGGATTTAGCAATCGAAGGGGAGGAAGGAAGGCATGACATGGCAAGTTACGAAATATCACCGTCCTCACGAAAGACGGATATGAGCGAAGAGGCAGCGCTGAAGGCGGATGTGTCCACTGCGCTGGCAACTGCGAGCGGCTTCGACGCCTCGCACATCGCGGTGTCAGTCGAGCAAGACGAGATTGTTCTCACTGGACTGGTCGCCACCAAGGCGGACCTCGCCAGCGCCATCATCGTCGCCGAGACGACGGCAAGCGACCACACGGTCCGCAATCGCATCGTTGTCGCGCAATCCGTGCTCGACAACCTCGGCGAAGCCGTCTGAGCGATTAGCCGGCAAAGCGTTCCGTCAGGAAGCCAGTGGCGACACGATCCGTCTTCTGCGTCGTAATGGGGCCGCTCGGCTGATAGCTGACGGCGATCAAAAGGCCACCGATCAAGAGATAGGCAACCGCGAGCATCGAGAGTTTCATGGTCATGAGCTTGATCTCCTTTGACCAGAACAACGCGACGATCGGCCGTAGGTTCCCTTCCCGAAATGGGCCACCCACACGGCACCCACGAAACGAAAAAGCCGCCCCAGACGGGACGGCTTTTGCATTGAAATCACATGATAAAATCAGCCGGCAGGCGTAAGCGTAACCGAGGTGCCGGTTGCAGCGACGTTGAGGCCGAGCTGGCCGGTGACGCTGATGGTCTGCAGCTGGATCGATCCGGCGGTGCCGCCGAACAACACGTTGGCGCCGACGCCACCGGCAAGCGTGGCTTCAGCGGTGATGCCCTGATAGAGGCCGCCGAGCGAACCGCGGTGATAGCCTGCCGTCGGAGCAAAGACTGCCCAGACGAGGCGGCCGCGCGTGGTGAAGCCGAGATCGACGCCCATCTTGCGGATGGTGCCGCTGTAGTGATCGACGGAGCCGCGCGTACCGTTGAAGACGCAATCGACGGACTTCGCCGAACCCAAGACGTAGCCGACACCGCCGCCGACGTCGCAGGTCAGAACGCCGATCTTGACGCCATCGCGCTGATCCGGCTCTTCATAAGTCGTCACAAGATCCGCTGCCGCCACCGAAGTAGCGAAGACTTGAGCCAGCGAGGCTGCTGCGACGATCGATGCGATTGTCTTGTTCATTGTGGTCTCCTTAGTATCCTGACGAAAAACATAGTGCCTTGTTATAACTTACCAACCCCGGCTGTATGAACAAAATTAACAAATGCTCAAAAGCAAATGTGTGGGGTTTGATTCGCTACATGCATCCCGATTTCTGGCTGATTTCGGGCGTCAATCAGGCGGCGCCTGAATAAATCCCTGTCATCGCCTGTTGTTCCACCGTCATCACGCGTTCTTGTCTTCTGAAGCATGACGAGCTGGTGGTGTCCGCGCACAAAAAAGGACCCCGGACTGCGCCGGGATCCTTGATCGCAATGCGATGATTACTTGAAGTCAGGGCATGCCTCGCTCTCGGAGGCGCCGCTATTGCCGCCCTGGGCGGCGGTCGTACCCGGCATCGGCTGCGCCGGGCAACGCGTGCGGTCGACGGTCCCTGTCGTATTGGTGTTTGGCCCCGCATTCATCGTTCCGGGCGTGGTGCTGTAGGTGGCGTTCGGATCGACCACCGTTGGCGATGTTCCAGTCGTATTCGGAGCATCCGCGTTTGCGCCACCGCCGCTATCGACCGTGCTGCTGCCGATCGTCGATCCAGCTGGGCTCGGGTTTGACTGGGCCATTGCCCCGCCTGTTGCCAGACCAAGTGCCAGGATCGATGCCGCGATCAGTTTCGCTTTCATGATGCTTCTCCTTCTTTCGTATCGACATGGGGTCAACGACAGAGGGCTTTCATCGTTCCCAAAAAATACGACGGAAAAAATACGGGCGCATCTCAGCGCCCGTATCCGAAAGCATCCGACAGGACCGCTTCAGGTCTGCCAGTCATCCGTCGCCGTATGCGCGGTTGAAGCAACCGGGCTGTCAGCCAGCGAGTAGGCGTGAATGTAGTCGATCTTCATTTCCGAGCCATTGGGCAGACCATCCGCCGGCGATCCGGCAATGCCTCCGACGGCGAGGTTGACGATCATGTACATCGGGTCGTGCATGTCGTCAGGCGTATCCGCATGGGCGATCGCCACGTCGTCGAAATACCAGACGATCTGGTCCTGGTCCCAGAGCACCCCATAGGTATGGAAGCCCTCGGTGCTCGCGACATTGACCGCCGTCTGGTCCATCGTATGGCTGCCGCTCGCCGCCGAATGCGCCGTGACGTGAACGGTGTTGGGATCCTGCCCGCGCATTTCCACCACGTCGAGTTCCGGCGGCCAGGAGCCGTCCTCCGGCAACAGCCAGAAGGCCGGCCACACACCCTGCTCCGTCGGCATGTCGGCGCGGATCTCGAAGTACCCGTAGGTCTGGGCGAAGGTGGAGTGGTTGTTCAGCATCCCCGACGTATAGTCGAAGCCCTCGAGCTGGCCCGCCAGCGCCGCCGGCGTTTGCGCTGCCGTGATCGTCAGCACACCGTCATGAACGGAGAATGGGTTGACCGACGCCGTGCCGGCATAAGACGGGTTGATGTACCATTGCTCCTCGGCGTTATCGGGCAATGTGCTGCCCTTCTCGGACGCCCACCAGAACTTGGCATCCCAGGTTCCCTGGCCACCGCTATGGAGCGACAGGCTGTCGAACTCGTCGGCGAAGGTCATCGTCAGCGCCGAGCGATCGAGCGTCAGCTGGAACTGATCGGCGTGCAGCGCCGAAGCCGTCGTGTTGGCCAGCACGAGGCTTTCGCCACCGCCGAGATCGATCCGGAGGTTGGCCCCTTCCTGTGTCGAGTGGCTGACAACCTGATCGAAACTCGTCAGCGAATAGCCGTTGAAGCGGATCGTGTCGTCACTGCTGAAATCGACGATAAGATCGCTGCCATTGCCGCGCGTGAAGAGAAAGGTATCGGCCCCGCCGCCACCGATCAGCACATCATTGCCCGCGCCGCCATCGATCGTCTGGCTGCCGGCGGCACCCGAGATGATGTTGTCGGCGCTGTTGCCGAAGGCATAACGCCCGGCGCCCGTCACCGTCAGGTTCTCGAAGTTTTCGGGCAGCGTATAGCTCATCCAGGTGTTGATCGTATCGATCCCGCCATCCGGCTCTTCGACCGCGCGGTTGATGGCGGAGTAGAGATAATAGATGTCGTCACCCGTACCGCCATGCATGGTCACGTTGACCGAGCTGTCACCCCATATGCTGTCATTGCCGGCTGTGCCGTTGAGCACGGGTCCGGATCCTGTCGCCGACAGCCAGGCGGTTGAAGCGCCGCTATAGAACAGGCTTGTGCCGACTGCGTTCTGAATCGACTGTGGCATGGTTCATCTCCTAGGGTTTTCGTGATTGAAACATTGCCAAGGGCATCCATACGATGCCCTGATGGCCGAACGCTCCTCCCTTGCCCGACGCGCCTCCTCCCAGACGCCATCAGGCACAGGCCCCTTATTCCTCCCTGAAAGCCCTTATTCCTCCCTAAAAGCACGAGCCGCCTGATCGGTGAACGGCTTGGCGAGATAGGCCAGCGCCGTCCGTTCGCCCGTTTCGATGAAAGCCTCCACCGGCATGCCGGCCACCGGCGTCAGCTTTCCAAGCCTTCGCCATTCGCCGTCCTCGATATGAACGCGCACGCCGTAGTAGCTCTGGCCGGTTTTCTGGTCGGTGGTGAGATCGGCCGCGATGCGCTCCACTCGCCCATTGAGCTCCATGGTGGTTCGCTGATTGAAGGCAGACAGCCGCAACACCACCGCCTGCCCCACCACGACCTGATCGATATCTCCCGGCGAAAGCCTGAGATCCGGCGTCAGCGCGTCGCCGTCGGGAACGATCTCCATGATCGCCGCTCCGGCCTGCACCACGGCACCGGATGCATGCACCGACAACTGGTGAACAATGCCCGCCTGCGGCGCGCGAATGTCGATATGTTTGAGATCGTCCTCGACCGCGACCAGCCGTTCGGCATACTCGCCGGTATCGCTTTGCGCCTGCCGCAGCTGGTCGGAGACCTCGCTGCGCCTGTCGTCGCCAAGCTGGATGATCTGCAACTCCGTCTCCGCGGTCTTGCCCTTCACCTCGGCTGCTGACGCCACGAGATTACCGAGCTCGCCGGTGAGATCAGCCGCGTCGCGCTGCAGCGCATAGACACGCGTTGCCGGAATGATGCCCTGCTTCAGCAGCGGCTCGAGGCTCGCCAGCTCCTTGCCGATGATCTCGATCGCCTGCCGCTTGCCGTCCTGCTGCGCCACCAGCCCACCCGCCTGCTGGCCGAGTTGGCGGATGCGCTCGCGCAGCTGCGCCACCTGTCCGCTGAGCGAAGCCCGCCGGTCCTCGAACAGCCGCTGCTCGCCTTGCATCAGCGTCTCCCGCTCCTCCGGGGGCGCTTGTTTCACAAGATCGGGAAACGCAAACGTCTCCCGCCCATCCCGCTCAGCCGAAAGCCGTGCCGTCCGTGCAGCCAGCTGCCGCAACCGCCGCGACACGATCGAAACCGTCGCCTGCGCCTGCGTATCGTCGAGCCGCAGCAGCACCTGCCCCGCCTCCACCTTGTCGCCATTGCGAACGAGGATCTCGCCGACGGTCCCGCCCTTCAGATGCTGGATCGGCTTCACATAGCTGTCGACGACGAGCGTGCCCGAGGCGATCACCGCGCCGTTGAGATGGATGGTCGCCGCAAGGCTGCCGAGCACGCCGACGAGAACGAGAACCGCCGCCAGCGCCACAAGCGCCAGCCGCCGGATGGCCCGTTCGGCGATCGGTGCGCCCGCACCATTTGCAAGAGGCTTCATCGCGCCGCCCTCCCCTCGCTCACCCGCCCGAAACGCACCGGCGAGAATGCCGCCGACACGGCCGCCACCGGCCTCCCAAGCACCTCCTCCTTCGGACCGAAACCACGTACCTGCCCCTCGGCCAGCACCAGAAACTTGTCGATACCGGCAAGCGCGCTCGGCCTGTGCGCGATGACGATCGCCACCCCGCCGCGCTCACGCACGCCCGCGATCGCGCGGGTCAGCGCCGCATCGCCGTCAGTGTCGAGATTGGCATTCGGTTCGTCGAGCACGACCAGGAAGGGATCGCCGTAAAGCGCGCGCGCCAATGCCAGTCGCTGCCGCTGGCCAGCGGAAAGGACGGCACCCTCCTCGCCGATCTCGGTATCGAAACCCTCAGGCATCCGCACGATCATCTCATAGATGCCGGCGGCCCTCGCAGCCGCGATCACCGCATCCGACGACGCCGCAGGATCGAAACGGGCGATGTTGTCGGCAATAGTTCCATCGAAGAGCCCGATCTCCTGCGGCAGGTAGCCGATGTGCCGCCCCAGAGCCTCCGGCTCCCATTGCGACAGCGACGCATCGTCGAGCCGCACGGCCCCCATGCGCGCCGCCCAGATCCCGACCAGCCCGCGCGCCAGCGACGACTTACCTGAAGCACTCGGCCCGACGATCCCGATCGCCTCGCCCGCCTTGGCTTCGAACGAGATCCCGCGCAGCAGCGGCACGGCCGAGCCCGGTGCCGAAAGATGCAGGTTCTCCACCTTCAGCCCTTTGACCGGTGCAGGCAGCCGCACGTCCGGGCCGCCGACCTCATCCGCTTCGCTCAGCCGAAGAAGCCGCGCCCAGCTCTGGCGCGCAGCCGCAAAGCCCCGCCACTGCCCGATCGCCAGTTCGACAGGCGCCAGCGCCCGGCTGATCAGGATGGAGCTCGCGATCATGATCCCGCCCGTCGCCTCCTGGC
This sequence comes from Rhizobium sp. 16-449-1b, assembly GCF_017741935.1. Taxonomy (GTDB): domain Bacteria; phylum Pseudomonadota; class Alphaproteobacteria; order Rhizobiales; family Rhizobiaceae; genus Rhizobium. The sequence goes on from NZ_JAGHMH010000014.1 coordinate 33,250, forward strand.
GAATGACGAGAACGGCACCGACAGCCAGCACGCCCGACTGCAGCACCAGCCGCACGACGCGCGACAGTGTCGACAGCGACACGGTGATACCCGTCGCGTTGAATTGCGTGTCGCGATAACGCAGATTGATCGCCGACCAGCGCTCCTCCAGCCGCCGCGCGAAACCCATCGATGCCACCGTCTCGGCATTGCGGCGCGTGGCTTCGGCAAGGGCTGTCCGCTCCAGCCCGATCCTGGCCGCAGCCTGCGTCGGCGCCCGCGTGCCGATTTCTGCGATGATGGTCAGGCCGACGAGCACAAGCGCGCCCGCCAGCGCCACCGCCCCGATCCAGACATGAAACAGGAAGCAGAGCCCGAGATAGAACGGCATCCAGGGCAGATCGAACAGCGCCGTCGGCCCCGGCCCGGAAAGAAAGCCGCGCACCATGTCGATATCGCGCATCGGCTGCAGCCCGTTCTCCTCGACGCTTCGCCGCGACGGCGCGGTGGCCAAGGAGCGGAAGACGATCGGCCCGAAGCGCTCGTCCACCGATTGCCCCAGCCGCGCCAGCACCAGCGAACGCAAAAGTTCGAGCAGCCCCAGGAAGGCGAAAAGCGTCAGCGTGATCATGCCGAGCCCGACCAGCGTCGGCAGGCTGCGGGCGGGAATGACGCGGTCATAGACCTGCAGCATGAAGAACGAGCCGGTCAACGCCAGGATATTGATGAAGCAGCTCGTCATTCCGATCCCGATCAGCGTGCCCCGCACGGACGAGACGGCGGAAATCAGGAACGGCGCGGATGTTTTCGCCTTGAATTGGGACAAATGGCCTCTCGATCGCATGAAACTGGGGCAGTGATGTCCCGAACATGGATCACAACAGTGACGAGAGCTTGCTCTTTCTATGGTTGTGCAAAACTAATAAATCTCACTGTTAACGCGAGTTTTGCATCGCAACATGACCCTGTCCCGCCATGACGCAACACCGTCCCCCGATGAGACAGCTGCCCAAAATTTGCGTTTGCCCGATGTCGCGCGCGTCGATGACATCGAACCGACCACCACGGGATTGGACAGATGGGTCATGGCGAAGAGGAGAATGTCGTCAAAAGCTTGTTGATCGACAGGGACAGTCAAGCTATGCAGGGGACGTTGTCCACGTAGCTCAGCAGGATAGAGCACAGGATTCCTAATCCTGGGGTCGGAGGTTCGAATCCTCTCGTGGACACCATTTTCCTGCACATTCGATCATTTGCCACGGCCCTGGCCGGGTTCCGCCGCGTCATGCGCGATGCGGGGGAAGACCCGGGCAGCCCGGGTCTTCAATATCAGTCGCTCATTCGCCCAGCCGTTGTTCTGCGAGCCGCACCCAGTAGGAGATGCCGTGGCTGATGACGTCGTCGTTGAAGTCGTAGGCCGGATTGTGCAGGCCGGCGGTGTCGCCATTGCCGATGAAGATGAAGGCGCCCGGGCGGGCGTTCAGCATGTAGGAGAAATCCTCGCCGCCCATCATCGGATCGATATCGGGATTGACGTTGCCGGCACCCGCGATATCCGTCGCCACCGCCATCGCATGCTCCGTCTCGTTCGCATGATTGGATGTGACGGGGTAGTTGCGCTGGAAATGGATCTCCGCCTCCGCATCATGCGCCTCGGCCACGCCGGCAACGATCTGCCTGAAGCGCTTCTCCGCGAGATCGCGCACGGCCTCGTCGAGCGTGCGCACCGTACCGGCAAACGTCGCCTCGTTGGGGATGACGTTATGCGCGAAGCCGGCATTGAACTTGGTGACCGACACCACGACCGAGCGCAGCGGATCGACGTTGCGGGATGCGATCATCTGCAGGTTGGTGATGATCTGCGTGCCGATCGCGATCGGGTCGATCGTGCGGTTCGGCTGCGCCGCATGCCCGCCGCGCCCCTTGACCGTGACGGTAAACTCGTCGGTCGCGGCCATGATCGGCCCCTTGCGGATGGCGAAATGGCCGACGGGCAGGCCGGGCATGTTGTGCATGCCGTAGACCTCCTGGATGCCGAAGCGCTCCATCATGCCGTCCTTGACCATCAGGTCGCCGCCGGCGCCACCTTCTTCGGCCGGCTGGAAAATCACCGCGACATTGCCGTTGAAATTGCGGGTCTCGGCCAGATACTTCGCGGCCCCGAGCAGCATCGCCGTGTGCCCGTCATGGCCGCAGGCGTGCATCTTGCCCGCTATCTTCGATGCCCATGGCTTGCCCGAGATTTCGGTGAGCGGCAGCGCGTCCATGTCGGCGCGCAGGCCGATCGTGCGCGATCCCGCGCCATTGCCCTTGATCAGGCCGACGACGCCGGTGCGGCCGATGCCGGTGACGATCTCGTCGACGCCGAATTCCTTGAGCTTCTCGGCCACGAAGGCGGCCGTCTCTTCCACCGCATAGAGCAGGCCCGGCCGCTCATGAATGTGCCGGCGCCACTCGGTCACTTCGTCCTGAAGTTCGGCGGCTCTGTTCAAAATCGGCATGCTTGCTTCCCTGATGAAAATCGAAAACGGCGGCAATAACGGGATTGATACCACGGCTCGCAAATAAGTTAGACAATGACCTTTGCCATGTCATGGCCATATACGTTAAATAGGGGAAACTTTCGAGACATCAGGACATCTTTAAGGACAAACCGTGTCGACGCGCCAGAAACGCCTGCTTGCCGCCTTGCGGCCGATCACCATCGCCGCTTCCGCAGCCGCCATCGCTTTTGCCGCGACGTCCCAGGCCTATGCCAATCCGCATATCCTGGTCGATGTGCAGAGCGGTCGCGTGCTCGAGCATGAGGATGCCTTCCGCAAGTGGTATCCGGCCTCGCTGACCAAGCTGATGACCATCTACACCACCTTCGATGCGATCCGCTCCGGCCAGATCAGCGTCGATACGCCGATCGTCATGAGCAAGACCGCCGCCGCCCAGCCGCCGGCCAAGATGTATTTCAAGCCGGGCCAGAAGCTGACGCTCGACAGCGCGCTGAAGATCCTGATCGTCAAGTCCGCCAATGATATCGCGGTTGCCGTCGCCGAAGCAGTCGGCGGCACGCAAGACGCCTTCGTTCTCAGAATGAACGCCGAGGCCGCCAAGCTCGGCATGAGCGACACCCACTTCGTCAATCCGAACGGCCTGCCCGGCAAGGGCCAGTACACGACGGCGCGCGATCTCGCGATCCTGTCGGTCGCGCTGCGCCGCGATTTCCCGCAATATGCCAGCTACTTCTCGCTGGAGGGGATCACGACGGGCAAGCAGAACATCCCCGCGATCAACATGCTGATCGGCCGCTTCGCCGGCGCCGATGGCATGAAGACCGGCTTTATCTGCGCATCAGGCTTCAACCAAATCAGCTCGGCGACGCGCAATGGCCGTACGCTGGTATCCGTCGTGCTCGGCACCGACAGCCTCGCCGCCCGTGCGGACGCGTCGGCCGACATGCTGCAGCGCGGCTTCACCACGCAGCCGACAGGCAACGACACGCTGGGCTCGCTGAAGCCCTATGGCGAAACCCAGGAAGTCGCCGACCTCACGGCCGAGATCTGCAGCGCCAAGGGCGCCAAGATCCGCAGCGAAACGCGCGACGAAGTGGGCCGCATGAAGATCCACTCGCCCTATATCCAGGAAATGGATCACGAGCCGAACTTTGTCTATGCCGGCCTGATCCCCGGCCAGAACGAGCCGCAGCCTGAAAAGCTGGCGACGGCCGCCGGCGTCGGCGACATCGCCAACGTGCCGATCCCGACACCGCGCCCCACCTCTGGCTTCTAAGGCTTACAGACCTCTAAGGCATAAAAAAATCCAAGGCATACAGGCATGAGCGCAGTTGTGGATCGCATTCCGGTCACCATCCTCACCGGCTTTCTCGGCGCGGGCAAATCGACCCTCCTGAACCGCATCCTCAAGGATCCGGCCATGAAGGACGCCGCCGTGATCATCAACGAGTTCGGCGATGTCGGCATCGACCATTTGCTTGTCGAAAGCTCCGGCGACGCGATCATCGAGCTGTCGGATGGCTGCCTGTGCTGCACCGTGCGCGGTGAACTGGTGGATACGCTCGCCAACCTGATGGACGCCATCCAGACCGGCCGCGTCAAGCCGGTGAAGCGCGTCGTCGTCGAGACCACGGGCCTTGCCGATCCGGCGCCGGTCATGCAGGCGATCATGGGCAATCCGATCATTGCCGAAAGCTTCTCGCTCGATGGCGTTGTCACCGTCGTCGACGCCGCCAACGGGCTGCAGACACTCGACAACCACGTGGAAGCCGTCAAGCAGGCCGCCGTCGCCGATCGCCTGATCATCTCGAAGAAGACGCTGGCTTCCCCGGCCATATTGGAAAAGCTTCAAGCCCGCCTGCGTGCACTCAACCCGCGCGCCGCCCTGATGGATGCCGACGACGACGCAACCGGCACCGCCGCCACCCTCGTCAACGGCATTTATGATCCCGCTACCAAGAGCGCCGATGTCGGCCGCTGGCTGCGCGACGAAGATGCCCACGATCATCATCATCATGACCACCATGGGCATGATCACGGGCATCATCACCACGATCATGGACATCACCACCATGATCATGATGATGATCACCACCATCACCACGACCACCAGCACGCGCACGACGTGAACCGTCACGACGCCTCGATCCGCTCCTTCTCGATCGTCGAGGAAAAGCCGATCGACCCGATGGCGCTCGACATGTTCGTCGATCTCCTGCGCTCGGCCCATGGCGAAAAGCTTTTGCGGATGAAGGCGATCGTCGCGATGTCGGATCGTCCCGACCGGCCGCTGGTGCTGCATGGGGTGCAGAGCATTTTCCACCCGCCGATCCGCCTGCCGGCATGGCCGGATCCTCAGGACCGGCGCACCCGCATGGTGCTGATCACCAAGGATCTGCCGGAAGCCTTCGTCAAGGACCTGTTCGACGCCTTCCTCGGCAAGCCGCGCATTGACACTGCCGACCGCACGGCCCTCAACGACAACCCGCTGGCGATTCCCGGAATGCGTTTCTAGCCATTCCGCTGGAATGCGTTTTTAGAGCTATCGCTTGCGGATCAGAAAACGGTGACCGCTCTCGGTCTTCTCGGTCTCGATCAGCTCGTGACCATCCTCATGGCAGAAATGCGGAATATCGATCCCCGCCAGGGGATCGGTCGTCTCGACGCGGATCGTCGCGCCTGAAGGCAGCGACGACATCCTCTTGCGTGTCTTGATGACGGGCAGCGGGCATTTCAGCCCGCGCAGATCATAGGAAATGGCGCTCACGCGCGATCAATCCCGGCCCCAGAACTTCCAGAACGGCTTCTTGGAGGCGACCTCGACCGATTCAGGCTGCTCGACAGGCGCGAACGCCGTCGCGGTGGTGGGAGCGGATTCCATCGGGTTCGGCGTCGGCACCGGCACGGATGCCGGGTTGACGATCGCGGCATCGGCCGTCTTCACGGCGGCGGTCGCATCTGAAGGTGTCGAGCCGGTCACCGTGTTGGCCGCAACCGTGGTCGCGGTCTTCGCAGCCGCCATGCCTTCGAGATCGGCGACCTTCATCATCTTGCCGGCCTCGAGCGACGTGCCGGTCGGCGCGTAGGCGAGTTCGCGGCCCTTGCGCTGCTTGGCAACGACGGCCTTGCGCTCGGCTTCCGACGGGTCGTACCACGCCATGCCGTCGAATTCCTTCGACGCCTTGGTGTAGGCCAGCTCATAGGTCTTGTCGTAGGAGGCAAGCGCTGCCGTCAGCGCCGGCGGCGTCGACATCTCGGGGCACTTGCCGCCGGGATTGAACGCGCCCGAAGACTGCTGGTTGAAGACGTACTTCTTCTCGCAGAAATTCACTTCCGGCGGACGCTTGGTGACTTCGAAATTGTCGTAGCCGACCTTTAGCATCTTCCAGAAGTCGAAGTTCTCGTTCATCCGGTGCTTGAACATGTTCTCGGCCGTCATCCGGAACGGGAAGGCCTGCAGCTGCACGCCCGTCTGGCCGCCCTTGAAGGCGTCGCGCGCGAATGCGTAAATCTCGAGCACCTGCTCGTCCGTCATCGAATAGCAGCCCGACGACGAGCATGCGCCGTGGATCATCAGATCCGTGCCGGTACGGCCGTTGACGGCGTCGTAGCGGTTCGGAAAGCCGGTATTGATGGCGAGATAATATTTCGAGTTCGGGTTCAGGTTCGCCTTGGTCAGGTTGTAGAAACCTTCCGGCGCCTGTCGGTCACCCTGTTTCACCTTGGGACCGAGACGGCCCGACCAGGCGCAGATCTTGTAGCTGGCGATCTTGTCGTAACGGTTGTCCGTCTTCGCCTTCCAGATCTCGAGCTGGCCTTCTTCCTTGAAGATGCGGATCAGGATCGGCGAATTGCGATCCATGCTCTTGGCGGCCATTTCGTTGAGGATGCGCGGCGGAAGCGGCTGTTCGACCTTGTTCTTGACCTTGGACAGGTCGATCTGCGTGGTTTCCAACGCGTCGTTGCAGCCGGCCAAAGCCAGCGCCATCAGGGAAACATAGGCAAAATGACGAAAGCGCATTCAATCTAGCCCAATTACGAGATGCGACCCAATCCGTTGAACGGGTTCGAAGTGAAGCGAATCATTGGCCCAATCTGGTTTATAAAACCTTAACGACCATGCCGCGCACCCACGACCCCCGCAAGCACAAAAGCTATTGATAACACTAATGTGGCCAAGGTTTGGCCGCAATCCGCGGCCTCACCCAAGCCTGCTTCGCAGCCTCCTTAGAGGTTGCGGCCCATGTTCAGGAACTTCTGGCGGCGATCATTGCGGATCTGCTCACCGGTGCGGCTCGCCATTTCGCCGAGCGCATTGGCAATCACATCGCCGGTCGACGCGATCACGCTGTCAGGATCGCGATGCGCGCCGCCAAGCGGCTCACCGATGATGCCGTCGATGATACCGAGCGCCTTCAGATCGTCCGAGGTGATCTTCATGTTGGTGGCCGCTTCCTTGGCGCGCGCGGAATCGCGCCACAGGATGGAGGCCGCCCCTTCAGGCGAGATCACGCTGTAGATCGCATGTTCGAGCATGTAGACCCGGTTGCCGGTGGCGATCGCGATCGCGCCGCCCGAACCGCCTTCGCCGATGACGACGGAGATGATCGGAACCTTGAGGCCGAGGCACATTTCCGTCGAGCGGGCGATGGCTTCCGCCTGGCCGCGTTCTTCGGCGCCGACGCCGGGATAGGCACCAGCCGTATCCACCAGCGTAATGACGGGCAGACCGAAGCGGTCGGCCATCTCGAGCACGCGGATTGCCTTGCGGTAACCCTCGGGACGCGCGCTGCCGAAATTGTGCTTCAGGCGGCTCTTCGTGTCATTGCCCTTTTCCTGGCCGATGACGGCAACAGGCTGGCCGCGGAAGCGTGCCAGACCCGCCTGGATAGCGGCATCCTCGGAAAACTTGCGGTCGCCGGCCAGCGGCGTGAATTCCTGGAACAGCGTCTTGGCGTAATCGACGAAGTGCGGCCGCTGCGGATGACGCGCGACCTGGGTCTTCTGCCAGGCGTTGAGCTTCGAATAGATTTCGACCGTCGCTTCGCGAACACGAACTTCGAGCCTGCCGATTTCATCGGATGTGTCGATGCTCTCGTCTTCCGAGGCAATCTTCTTCAATTCGATGATCTTGCCTTCGAGGTCGGAGATCGGCTTTTCGAAGTCGAGATAATTGTGCATGAGGTGCGTTTCCGTTCCTTGTGCCCGGGGCATTTGTCTTTTGGCTGCCCTTGTCGCCGGTCCTAATCCTGCTTTTTCGCCTGTTTGGCAAGGGGGTGATGCGTTTGGACCAGTTGCTGGAGCCTTTCTTCCAGCACATGCGTGTAGATTTGCGTGGTGGAAATGTCCGAATGGCCAAGCAGTTCCTGCACCACGCGCAGATCGGCGCCGTTGGCCAGCAGATGGCTGGCAAAGGCGTGCCGCATCACGTGCGGCGAGATCATCGATGGGGTAAGCCCCGCCCGGATCGCCAGGTTCTTGAGGTCGCGGGCAAAGACCTGCCGGGCGAGATACCCCTCTTTCGAGGCCGCCGGAAACAGCCACGGGCTTTCCTGTGGATTTTCGGCTTTTGCCGCCTCGGCGGCCAGCATCCGGCCATAGAGCTTCAGCGCTGCGATTGCCGATTGCGACAGCGGCACCAGCCGCTCCTTGTTGCCCTTGCCGCGAATGATCAGGAAACGCCCCTCCTGATCGAGCACGCGGGCGGGAAGCGATACCAGCTCGCTGACGCGCATGCCGGTGGCATAGAGCAGCTCCAGGAGCGCCAGCATGCGCAGCCGCTGCAATTGCCCGGGCGCCTCGTCCTGCGCTTCCTCTTCGGCCTTGTCCAAAAGCCGGCCGACTTCGTCGACACCCATCGTCTTCGGCAGCGCCCGCCCCTTCTTCGGCGCGTCGAGAATGCCGGTCGGATCGTCGGTGCGCAGCCCCTCGGCATAGAGGAACTTGTAGAACTGCCGCATCGCCGCCAGCCGCCTCGCCTGCGACGAGGGCTTGAAGCCCTGCGCGGCAAGCGATGCCAGATAGGCAGAGAGATCGGCGGACGCCGCCTCCGTCAGCCGCACGCTTCTGCCGTTCAGGAAGGAATGCAGGTCGTCGAGATCGCGCTCGTACGAGGAAAGCGTGTTGGCCGCGGCACCCCGCTCGGCGCTCATCATTTCGAGAAAGGACTCGACCTGAACGCGGCTGAGATCCCTCATCGCGTCACTTCTTCGCCGGGCTGATCGCGCCGGTGGCGGGCGGATTGATCCGCTCGGATGGAATGCGGATCGTCACGTCGCGCTCCTTCGGCTCGACGAAAGTCACGAGCGCCCACATCGTTCCGTATATCGCTCCGGCGATGACCGCCAATATGGCGAGAAATCGGAACAGGCTCGGCATTCAACAACTCCATGGCTTTGCTTCTTTATGAAGAAGCGCGTTTGCAAGTGCAAGAAGCAGCTTTTGAACCATGATTCCCTTACCTCTGACTTGACGCTACACCTGCATTTGTTGATACCGTTCGCAAACAAAGTGTGAATGGACCAATGAACGACCCAGTTCTGATCGTAGCCGATAGCCTGAGGGACAGAGCTCGTGCTGCGCTCGGTTCGCGCAATCTGATCCTCGTTGGTCTGATGGGCGCCGGCAAGTCATCGGTGGGCCGCATCGTCGCCACCCAGCTGGGCATCCCCTTTATCGACAGCGATGCGGAAATCGAGCGCGTGTCGCGCATGTCGATCAGCGAGCTTTTCGCAGCCTACGGCGAGGACGAATTCCGCGCGCTCGAGGGACGGGTGATGAAGCGGCTGCTGAAGGGCGGCCCGCGCCTCGTCTCCACCGGCGGCGGCGCCTTCATCAACGACCGCACCCGCAAGCATATCAAGCGAGGCGGCCTGTCGGTCTGGCTGAAGGCCGATCTCGACGTGCTCTGGGAGCGCGTCAACAAGCGCGACACCCGCCCGCTGCTGAAGACCGAAAATCCGAAGCAGACGCTCGAAAACCTGATGAACGCAAGATACCCGATCTACGAGCAGGCCGACCTCACCGTTCTCTCGCGCGATGTGCGCAAGGAAGTGATGGCCGACGAAGTGCTGAAAGCCGTGATCGACAGCAGAACCGAAAGTGCAGCCTGATGAATGCGATTGCCGCCTCCCGCGAATGCAAGGTTCACGTGCCGCTGGGCGACCGCGCCTACGACATCCTGATCGGCCCCGGCCTGATCGCGCGCGCCGGCGCCGAGATCGCCGCCCGCCTCAAGGGCCGCAAGGCCGCCATCATCACCGACGAGAATGTCGCCCCGCTCTATCTGAACGCCCTCGTCGAGAGCCTGACGGCATCAGGCATCGCCTCGTCGTCGCTGGTCTTGCCGGCCGGCGAAAAGACCAAGAGCTTCGAGCATCTGATCACCGCCTGCGACAAGGTTCTGGAAGCCCGCGTCGAGCGTAACGATTACGTGATCGCGCTCGGCGGCGGCGTCATCGGCGACCTCTCGGGCTTCGTGGCCGGCATTATCAGACGTGGTGTCCGCTTCGTGCAGATCCCGACATCGCTGCTGTCGCAGGTCGACAGTTCCGTCGGCGGCAAGACCGGCATCAACAGCCGCCACGGCAAGAACCTGATCGGCGTCTTCCACCAGCCCGACCTCGTGCTGGCCGATAGCGATGTGCTCAACACGCTCTCCGAACGCGAATTCCGCGCCGGTTACGCCGAAGTCGCCAAATACGGCCTGATCGACAAGCCCGATTTCTTCGCCTGGCTGGAAAACAACTGGCAGTCCGTCTTCTCCGGCGGCGCCGCCCGCATCGAGGCGATTGCCGCAAGCTGCCAGGCGAAATCGGACGTGGTCGTCGCCGACGAGCATGAAAACGGCCAGCGCGCCCTGCTCAATCTCGGCCACACCTTCGGCCACGCGCTGGAAGCCGCCACCGCTTACGACAGCAGCCGCCTCGTCCATGGCGAAGGCGTTGCGATCGGCATGGTGCTCGCCCATGAATTCTCGGCGCGCATGAACCTTGCAAGCCCTGACGACGCAAAGCGCGTCGAGCATCACCTGAAGGAAGTCGGCCTCCCGACCCGCATGTCGCAGATCCCAGGCACGCTGCCGCCGGCCGAAGTGCTGATGGACGCGATCGCGCAGGACAAGAAGGTCAAGAGCGGCAAGCTCACCTTCATCCTCACCCGCGGCATCGGCCAGTCCTTCGTCGCCAACGACGTCCCGGCATCCGAAGTATTGAGCTTCCTCAAGGAAAAACACCCGCAATGACCCTCGAAGGCACGCTGGCATTTCTTTCCGCATATTGGCCGGAAATCGTTTCCATCGTGGCCCTCGTCCTCATGTCCGCCTTCTTCTCCGGCTCCGAGACGGCGCTGACCGCCGTTTCGCGCAGCCGCATCCACACGCTTGAGGCCAACGGCGAGGAACGCGCCGGCATCGTACGCGAACTGATCGAGCGCCGCGACCGGCTGATCGGCGCGCTTTTGATCGGCAACAACCTCGCAAACATCCTCTCGTCCTCGATCGCCACCAGCGTCTTTCTCGGCCTGTTCGGCAACTCCGGCGTGGCGCTGGCAACGCTTGCGATGACGGTCATTCTCGTCATCTTCGCCGAAGTGCTGCCGAAGAGCTGGGCGATCTCGATCCCCGAACGTTTCGCGCTCGCCGTCGCCAAGGCCGTCAAGGCCTTCGTCTTCATCGTCGGCCCGGTCTCTTCCTTCGTAAACCTCATCGTCCGCTGGATCCTCGCGCGCTTCGGCATCAACCTGTCGCGCGAAGTCTCCATGCTGTCGGCGCACGAGGAGCTGCGCGGCGCGGTCGATCTGCTGCATCGCGAGGGATCGGTCGTGAAGGCCGACCGCGACCGCCTCGGCGGCGTGCTCGATCTCGGCGAGCTGGAACTCTCCGATATCATGGTCCACCGCATGGCCATGCGCTGCATCAATGCCGACGATCCGCCCGAAGTGGTCGTGCGCACCATTCTCGACAGCCCGTTCACCCGCATGCCGCTCTGGCGCGGCACGACCGACAACATCATCGGCGTCGTGCACTCCAAGGACCTGCTGAGAGCGCTCGCCGAGCGCAACGCCGAGCCCGAGCAGCTCGACATCATCAAGATTGCCCAGAAGCCGTGGTTCGTGCCCGACAGCACCAATCTCGAAGCGCAGCTCAACGCCTTCCTGCGCCGCAAGCAGCACTTCGCCGTCGTGGTCGACGAATATGGCGAGGTGCAGGGCATCGTCACGCTTGAAGACATTCTCGAGGAGATCGTCGGCGATATCTCCGACGAGCACGACATCGAGATGCAGGGCGTACGCCAGGAGGCGGACGGCTCGGTGGTGGTCGACGGCAACGTGCCGATCCGCGACCTGAACCGCGCGCTCGACTGGCAGCTGCCCGACGAAGAGGCGACGACGATCGCCGGTCTCGTCATCCACGAATCCATGACCATTCCCGAAGAGCGCCAGGCCTTCACCTTCTACGGCAAGCGCTTCATCGTCATGAAGCGCGACAAGAACCGTATCACCAGACTGCGTATCCGCCCGGCGGAGGAGAACGAAAACAACCCCGCCTGATCTCCCGTCATCCCCTTGTCACCCATTGCGCGCTGCGGGAGGAGCCCGGCGAGCAGCATCATTATGGATTTGATATGTTTGATCTTCTCTGGCGCTCGATCGCCATCGGCATCGGCGCCACCATCCTCATGGACATCTGGTCGATCGCGCTTGCCAAGGGCGCGATACCGAACTGGGGACCGCCCGGCCGCTGGCTCTGGCATCTCTTCGCCAAGGGCACCGTCTTCCACGACGATATCGGCAAGGCCGCGCCCTACAAACATGAAGTGGCGCTCGGCTGGGTCTTCCACTATGCCGTCGGCATCATCTACGGCATCATGCTGGTGATCCTTACCGGCCCTTACTGGCTGCTCGCCCCGACCTTCCTGCCCGCCTGGATCTGGGGCATCGTCACCATCGCCGCCGGCTGGTTCCTGCTGCAGCCGGGCCTCGGCATCGGCTGGGCGGCATCGAAGACGCCGAACCCCAACAAGGTCCGTTTCCTCGGCCTCGTCGCCCACTCCGTCTTCGGTTTCGGCCTCTACGCGACGGCACTTCTGATTCGCTAACGGGCCAACCGGCTATCCTTGCGAAACCGCCGCGCCGCGCCCATATGACGCGGTGTCGGCTTACCAGCGCACCGGCTCTCCGGGCGCCGCCGGCTCCACCGCCAGCGCATGCAACCCCGCATCCAGTTCAGGTTTCAGAAGCTCCGTGATCGCCCGGTGACGCGCCAGCCGTGTCATGCCGGCAAACGATGCGGAGACGATCCTGACCCGCATATGGGTCTCGCCTTCCCCTGTAACGTCAGGGTGATGGCCGGCATGCAGGTGGCTTTCGTTGATGACATCAAGCCGCTCCGGCGCGAATGCCACCTTAAGCTTTTCTTCGATGGAGGATTGAACTGTCATGAGCCGATCTTGCTGCCTTGCGAAAAAGGTTCCCACCAAGCCAGCAACATTCCCGTTTGTCAATTCTTGTCCTCACCCATTCTGAGCCCCATAATTAGCGCCGTCATGAGACTTGATTCCAAATATTTCGATCGCATCCGCACCCGCCGCAAACGCGAGCAGGAACCCGAACAGGCTCCCCCAACCTGTCAGTGGGACGGGTGCGACAAGAAAGGCGTGCATCGCGCTCCCGTCGGACGCAATGCCGAGGGGCAGTTCTTTCTCTTCTGCTTCGAGCACGTCAAAGAGTACAACAAGGGCTACAACTATTTTTCCGGCCTCTCGGACACCGAGATCGCGCGCTACCAGAAGGAGGCGATCACGGGCCATCGCCCGACCTGGACCGTCGGCGTCAACAAGTCGGCCAAGGACAGCCCGATCCATTCCGAGGTACGTTCCGGCGCCTATACGCGGGTTCGTGACCCCTTCGGCTTCGTCAAGGAAAACAAGAGCAGTGGCCCGCGCTTCCCCGAGCAGCGCAAGCTGAAGAGCCTGGAAGCCAAGGCCTTCGACACGATGAATCTCGCGGCCAACGCCACATCGTCCGAGATCAAGAGCCGCTACAAGGAACTGGTGAAGAAACACCATCCCGACGCAAACGGCGGCGACCGTGGTTCAGAAGAGCGCTTCCGCGCCGTGATCCAGGCCTATCAATTATTGAAGCAGAACGGTTTTTGTTAATTCCCGTCCTTGCTCTTGGTCTTCAATCGGGTATGGTCCAAATCGGCTGAGGCCGCAGGCAACCGCGGCACCTTTTTCCGCGTTTGTCTCACAGGCGCCTCGGCCACTTCCGGACGCGGCGTTTCTTGTCCGGGACTATCGTCAAGAATGCTCGCAGGCGGTGATTTGATCGTCCCCGAGGTTTCGTTTCAGTCCCGGAGAAGCATCGCCGACGTTCAGACATGAGCGCGTGGGATACCACAACGCCATGATCGCGAAACGAGCTGAGACAGTATGGCAGGGTGTCGGCCACCCGCCTTGGAGACATGATGAGCAAGATTGACCTTGATATCTCGGAACTTCCGGACACCACCGTTTCGGTCAGGGAGGTCTTCGGCATCGATTCCGACATCCGCGTTCCGGCCTACAGCCAGGGCAGCGCCTATGTTCCGGATCTCGATCCCGACTATCTCTTCGATCGCGAAACCACGCTCGCCATCATTGCCGGCTTCGCTCATAACCGACGCGTGATGATCTCCGGCTACCACGGCACCGGCAAGTCCTCGCACATCGAGCAGGTCGCCGCTCGCCTCAACTGGCCGTGCGTGCGTATCAACCTCGACAGCCACGTCAGCCGTATCGATCTCGTCGGCAAGGACGCCATCGTCGTCAAGGACGGCCTGCAGGTCACCGAATTCAAGGACGGCATCCTGCCCTGGGCCTACCAGCACAATGTCGCGCTCGTCTTCGACGAATACGACGCCGGTCGCCCGGACGTCATGTTCGTCATCCAGCGCGTTCTGGAATCCTCCGGCCGCCTGACGCTGCTCGACCAGAGCCGCGTCATCCGCCCGCACCCGGCCTTCCGCCTGTTCGCCACCGCAAACACGATCGGCCTCGGCGACACCACCGGCCTCTACCACGGCACGCAGCAGATCAACCAGGCGCAGATGGACCGTTGGTCGATCATCTCGACGCTGAACTACCTGCCGCACGAGCACGAAGTGAACATCGTCGCCGCCAAGGTGAAGAGCTTCGGCAAGGACAAGAACGGCCGCGATACCGTCTCCAAGATGGTCCGCGTCGCCGATCTCACCCGCGCCTCCTTCATGAACGGCGATCTCTCGACCGTCATGAGCCCGCGTACCGTCATCACCTGGGCCGAAAACGCCGAGATCTTCGGCGATCTCGCCTTCGCCTTCCGTGTCACCTTCCTCAACAAGTGCGACGAACTGGAGCGTCCGCTGGTTGCCGAGCACTATCAGCGCGCCTTCGGCGTCGAGCTGAAGGAAAGCGCCGCCAACATCGTCCTGGAGGCCTGAGGCTAACGGATCATGGCAGCGCGTGGTGACAATTCGAAAGCAAAGCCCGGTGCACCCGTCGACGTGGAGCCGCTGCGCCGGGCGATAACCGGCAGCGTGCGCGCGATCGCCGGCGACGGCGAGGTCGAGGTGACCTTCGCCAACGAGCGGCCGGGCATGACCGCCGAGCGCATCCGCCTGCCGGAACTCTCCAAGCGCCCGACGATGCACGAGCTCGCGGTGACCCGCGGGCTTGGTGACTCGATGGCGCTGCGGCTTGCCTGCCATGACGAGAAGGTGCATGCGACGATGGCTCCGCAGGGCTCCGACGCCCGCGCCATCTTCGACGCCGTCGAGCAGGCGCGCGTGGAATCGATCGGCGCGCTGCGCATGGAAGGCGTCGCCAGCAATCTGCGCTCGATGACAACGGAAAAATACGCCAAGGCGAACTTCTCCGGCATCGAACGCCAGGAAGACGCGCCCGTCGGCGAAGCCGTCGCCATGATGGTGCGCGAAAAGCTGACCGGCGAAAAGCCGCCGGAATCGGCCGGCAAGGTGCTCGATCTCTGGCGCTCCTTCATCGAGGACAAGGCCGGCAAGGATCTCGAGAACCTGACCGGCGTCATCAACGACCAGCAGGCCTTCTCCAAGGTCATCCGCAATATGCTCACGGCCATGGAAATGGCCGAGGAGTATGGCGATGACGACAGCGATCCTGATTCTGACGATCAGCAGGACGAGGAAGACAAGCCGAGCGGCGAAGACCAGAACGACGACGATGTCGAGGACGATGCCGGTTCGGATGCCGCCCCCGTCGAGGACAGCGAAGTCGCCGACGAGCAGATGGAGGACGGCGAGACCGAAGGCGCCGAGATCTCCGACGACGACATGCAGGAAGAGGGCGAGGACGACTCGGAGACGCCGGGCGAAACCCGCCGTCCGAACACGCCCTTCGACGACTTCAACGAGAAGGTCGACTACCACGTCTTCACCGAGGAGTTCGACGAGACGATCACCGCCGAGGAACTGTGCGATGCCGCCGAGCTGGAGCGCCTGCGCGCCTTCCTCGACAAGCAGCTCGCCCATCTCCAGGGCGCCGTCGGTCGCCTCGCCAACCGCCTGCAGCGCCGCCTGATGGCGCAGCAGAACCGCTCCTGGGATTTCGACCTGGAAGAGGGCTATCTCGATCCGGCCCGCCTGACGCGCCTGATCATCGACCCCACCCAGGCGCTCTCTTTCAAGAAGGAGCGCGACACGCAGTTCCGCGATACGGTCGTGACGCTGCTGATCGACAATTCCGGCTCCATGCGCGGCCGCCCGATCACCGTTGCCGCCACCTGCGCCGACATTCTGGCCCGCACGCTGGAGCGCTGCGGCGTCAAGGTCGAAATCTTGGGCTTCACCACCAAGGCCTGGAAGGGTGGGCAGGCGCGCGAACAGTGGCTCGCCAATGGCAAGCCGCAGACGCCGGGCCGCCTGAACGACCTGCGTCACATCATCTACAAGTCCGCCGACGCCCCATGGCGCCGCTCGCGCACCAATCTCGGCTTGATGATGCGCGAAGGCCTGCTCAAGGAAAACATCGACGGCGAAGCGCTGATGTGGGCGCATAACCGCCTGATCGCGCGGCGCGAGCAGCGCAAGATCCTGATGATGATTTCGGACGGCGCGCCGGTCGACGATTCGACGCTGTCGGTCAATCCGGGCAACTATCTGGAGCGCCACCTGCGCGCGGTGATCGAGCGCATCGAGACCCGCTCTCCGGTCGAGTTGCTCGCCATCGGCATCGGCCACGACGTCACGCGCTACTATCGCCGCGCCGTCACCATCGTCGATGCGGATGAACTCGCAGGCGCGATGACCGAGCAGCTGGCCTCACTCTTCGAGGACCAAGCTTCCCAGCCGCGAGGCGGACGCACCCGCCGTGCAGGCTGATCGCCCATGAAGCAACTGGCTCCGGCGTTCCGACCTTGTTTCGCTGGAGCCCTCTTGCTGGCCGCCTCACTTGCGGCCGGCACATCCGCCCTGGCCGAAACGCCGGCGGCGGAAGTGAGAAGCAGCATCATCTCAAACTTCAAGATCGGCTCCGACGAGAAGCGCTTCGGGCCATTCGAATTCGTGGGCGGCCTGGAAATGGTCTCCCCCAACCGCCTCTTTGGCTCGCTGTCATCAATCCGTTTCCGCGATGACCAAAAGCATTTCGTCGGTGTCCTCGATACCGGCCACTGGATGACCGGCCGCATCGAGCGCGGTGCGGACGGCAGCCTGAGCGGGCTTGCCGATGTCGAGATCACGCCTATGCGCGACCGCGTCGGCAAGATCCTCGAGGGCAAGGCATTGATGGACGCCGAGGGCGTCGCGCTGAAGGACGGCAAGGTGCTGGTCTCATATGAGCAGTTTCACCGCGTCGATCTCTATCCCGATCCCGGTTTCGAGACCTCGCGCGCGCTCGACACGCTCCCCATCCCCTTCGAAAAGAAGCAACTGCGCGCCAATCGCGGCTTCGAGACGATCGCCGTCTCGCCGCCATCGAGCCCGCTCAAAGGCGGCACGCTGATCGTCGCCGAGCGCAGCCTGGACGACGATGGCAACGCCTACGCCGCGATCCTGGACGGACCGCTGAAAGGTAAGCTGGCGCTTGCTCATTATGGCGATTTCGACGCCACCGACGGCGCCTTCCTGCCGAATGGCGATCTCCTGCTGCTGGAGCGCCGCTTCAATCTGGCTGAAGGCATCGGCATGCGCATCCGCCGCATCAAGTCGGCCGATATCAAGCCCGGCAGCGTCATGGATGGCGAGATCCTCATCCAAGGCGATTTCGGCTACCAGATCGACAACATGGAAGGCCTCGACACCTTCACCGCCGCCGACGGCAGCACCCATGTCATCATCGTCTCCGACGACAACCACTCGATCCTCCAGCGCAATCTGATGCTGGAATTCAAGCTGGACGAGCGGCGGCCCGATCCCTCGACCGACACCGCCGCCTCTCATTAGCGGGGCGCGTCAGTCCCCGAAGTAGGCCGGCCGGTCGAGATCCGCGATCAGCCCCTGATGTGTCGGCTCCCAGCCGAGCGTCTCACGCGTCCAGGCACTGGACGCCCGGTTGTTGATCGACGCGAAATGCGTGAACCAGCCGAAATGCTCGGCCGCTTCTTCCGGCGACTTTGAGACGACAGGCAGGCCCAGCCGCTTGCCGATGACGGCGGCGATCTCGCGAAACGGTATCCCCTCCTCCGCCACGCCATGGTAACGCGCGCCCGCCTGCGCCTTCTCCAGCGCCAGCCGGTAGAGGCGGCCGGTATCGAGGCGATGCACCGCCGGCCAATGGTTCATGCCGTCGCCAATATAGGCCGAGCCGCCCTTCTCGCGCGCGAGGCCGATAACGATCGGCACGAAGCCATGGTCGCCATCGCCATGCACCGAGGGCGGAAGACGGACCACCGAGGCGCTGAGGCCATCCGGCACCATGGAGAGCGCCGCCTTCTCCGAGACGCGCGGAATGGCCGCCGACGAGGGTGCCGCCATCTCTTCCGTGGCGACCGCGCCCGGCGCCAGCAGACCCGTGCCCGAAGTCACGACTAGGTGCCGGCCGGTGCCCGAGAGCACCTTGCCCATCGCCTCGATGGCGCGCCCGTCGATCTCGCAATTCTCCTTGAACTTGGAGAAGTCGTGGATGAAGCCCGTATGGATCACGCCGTCGCAGGCATCGGCCCCTCGGCGCAGACTGTCGAGATCCTCAAGATCGCCGCGATGAGCCTTGGCCCCCGTAGCCTCCAGCGAGGCAGCCGAAGCATCCGAGCGGGCGAGACCGAGCACCTGATGGCCGGCCTGAATGAGATCCTGAACGACGGCCGAGCCGACAAAGCCGGTGGCACCGGTAACGAAAACGCGCATGGTCATCTCCTTGCTTGCTGCGACGCACCCGCCGATGCGGACGCGTCGAGGAGAAGCTAGGGCCTTGAGGCGATACGGACCATGCTAAATTGTCCGGAATATCTTCGCGATCGTCCGGAGTTTTCAATGGACCCCCTGTCAAACGTGCTCTCGCTGCTGAAGCCGCAGAACTATCTCTCCGCCGGCATGGAGGCGGGCGGCGATTGGGCGATCCAGTTTCCGGACCAGCAAGGCGGCATCAAGTGCGGCGCTATCGTGTCGGGCACCTGCTGGCTCAGTGTCGAGGGTGTGGAGGATGCCGTACATCTACGCCCCGGCGACAGCTTTCTGCTCCCGCGCGGCCGGCCGTTCAGGCTGGCCACCGATCTCGCGCTCGAACCGACCCCGGCCGCAGCTATCTTCCTCGGCCCGCGCAAGGATGGCATCGTCTCGCTTAACGATGGCCGCGACTTCTCCATCGTCAGCTGCCGCTTCGGTCTTGCCGGCAGTCACGCCGATATCCTGCTGAAAATGCTGCCGCCGATCGTGCTCCTGCGCGACGAGCAGAGCCAGGCGGCCTTGCGCTTTGCTGTGGAGCAGATGATGCAGGAACTGCGCGCACCGCAGCCGGGCGGCTTCCTGATCGTTGAGCACCTCGCCCACATGATCCTCGTGCAGGCCTTGCGGCTGCATCTGGCGGATCGCTCGAACACCGGCGTCGGCTGGCTCTTCGCGCTCGCCGACAGACAGATGAGTGCGGCGATATCGGCGATCCACGACAGCCCGGCCGAACGCTGGACGCTGCAGGCGCTTGCCTCGCGCGCCGGCATGTCGCGCTCCACATTCGCGCAGAAATTCAGGGAAACGGTCGGCACCTCGCCGATGGAGTATCTGGCGCAATGGCGCATGCTGCTTGCCGGCAACCGGCTGGAGAACTCGCGAGACCCGATCTCGGTCATCGCGCCGTCGCTCGGCTACGAGTCCGAGGCGGCCTTCAGCACGGCATTCAAGCGGATCATGGGCTGCTCGCCCCGGCAATATGTCCGCGACCGCCCCAAAATGGCGACGGCGCTTTCATGATTAAGCGCCGCCGTTAGATTTTATCGAGGATCAGCTGGCCGCGCGTGCGCCCTGCATCGGCCTGAGCACGCTCATCAGCGCGCCGTAGGGCAGAAGCATCACGAGGCCGACCAGCAGCTTCACCCAGAAATCGCCGATCGCCCAGGAGATCCAGCGCGGCGCCTCGGCGACGAAAACGCCGAGAACAGGCGACGCCTCAAGCGCAAACGGCTCGTTCGGACCGAGGAAGACGAAGAAGGCCGCGAATGACAGCGAGAAGAAGATCGCCGTGTCGAGCATCGAGCCCAGCAGCGAGCCGACCAGCGGCGCCCGCCACCAGGCCTGCCGGCGCAGCCGGTTGAACAGTGCGATATCGAGCAGCTGACCGGCGAGATAGGCCGTACCGGAAGCGATTGCGATACGCGGCACCGAGGTGAAGAAGGAGAGCGTCACGCCGACCAGGAAACCGGCAAACACCACCTTGCGCGCCGCCTGCGGCCCGAACTGACGGTTGGTGAGATCGGTGATCAGGAAGGCGACCGGATAGGTGAAAGCACCCCAGGTCAAGAGATCGGCGAGATTGACGCCTGACAACGTGACGTTCAGCGGGAACTGCACGAGGAAGTTCGACGAGACGACGACGAGCGTCATCAGGGCGACGTAGATAAGGGTATAGCGCGTCTGAAGCATTTTTTTATCCTGGGGTATGCCACCAGTTGGAGGAACAGTCCGGCAAAGCAAAAGGCTTGAACGGGATTACCGTGCAAGCCTTTTGAAGCCGTATAGCTTGAAGTCGGTTGTTGCTTAGGCAGCAACAGCCGTTTCAGCGGTCTTCTTGACGATCTGGCGGCGCAGCAGACGAGCGCGCATCGACAGTTCGTTTTCGCTTGCCTTGATCAGGAAAGCATCGAGACCACCGCGATGCTCGACGGTACGCAGAGCAGCAGCCGAAACGCGAAGACGGTAACGCTGGCCGAGCGCGTCGGAGATCAGCGTAACCTGGCACAGGTTCGGGAGGAACCGGCGCTTGGTCTTGTTGTTGGCATGGCTGACATTGTTGCCAACGAGGACTGCCTTGCCGGTCAATTCGCACATGCGGGACATGGGACACCTATTCTTGTTTTTCTCGGCCATCGATTGCCGACCCGCGCAAAGTCGAGCTTGCAATCCATCAGGCCATGATTGGAAAGTTGCGGTTCTATAATCAGACAGACCGTGCGCGTCAAGCCAAACCTTGGCCTTTCCGGCGATTCAGTCCAAAAGCCTCGCAATTCCGTCAAAAAGCTTTTGTTCTCTAAAGGCCACGACAGGCGTATAGACCGTATCTCGCGACCTGACCAGCGCACCGAACAAGGTTCAATTCATGGCTCATTGGGGCAAACGCATTTTCATTTCCGCCTTGGCGGGCCTGATGGCCATTCCGGCCGGCGCCGCCGAAGTCGTGCACCACACGGAATACAAGGTCGCGCTCGGCATCATCACCATCGCCCGCGCCGCCTTCATGACCCGCATCGAGGACGACAAGACCTATCGCGTCTCCGGCGACATCAGCTCGGCCGGCCTCGCCGATCTTGTCACCACCATCTCGGCCAAGACCAGCGTCGATGGCCGGTTGCGCGGCAACCGCATGCAGGCAGACCATTATCTGCTCTATTACAAGAGCGGCAAGCGCGCTCGCACCTATGATGTCCGCTATTCCAACGGCAACATCACCTCGACAACAGTAAAGCCCCCGCGCCAACCGCCGAAGAACTGGGTCAACGTTCCGGCCTCGGACATGCGCGCCGTGCTCGACCCCATTTCCGGCCTGATCTTCCCCGCCGACACCAATGTCTGCGCGCAGAAACTGCCGATCTATGATGGCGAGATGCGCATGGATCTCGTGCTGTCGCCGAGCGGATCGAAAGATTTCACCACGCAGGGCTTCACCGGCAAGGCCACCGTCTGCAACGTGCGCTTCGTGCCGCGCTCGGGCTACAAGAAGGGCCGCAGCGACATCGAGTATCTGAGCAAGAGCAGCCGCATGGAAATCTGGTTTGCCAAGGCCGATGCGGCCAACGTCATAGCGCCCGTCTTCGTTCGCATCCCGACCCAGTACGGACCGGTGACCATCACGGCCGTGAAATACAGCGCAAGCTGACGGAGCTGCTTGGAGCGCGCCCCACAAATGAAAAGTGCGGCAATCATGCCGCACCTCTTTTTCTGACGGTGATCCCGACGATCCCGGGCTTCGCGAACCCAGCAGGCGTATCGCGCACGCCTGCCTGTTGGTGATGAGGCGGCGCGATACTCGCTGCTTGGGAGACATCTCGCAACCGGATCGCCGGGCGAGCGCCGCTTAGCGCATCGCGATGACCATCTTGCAGAGCTTGACGAGGCTGCCATCGAAGCCGCCACCGCCACCGGCCAGGATATCCTTGCAGCGAACCTTCATCTTCGCCCGGTCACCGGATGACATGTCGTTGAAGGCCTGAAGCTGCCTGCTATTCATGTTGTTGGTGCTGTTGCGCCCGTTGGTTCCGTTGGTGCCGTTGGTACCATTGGTCGGGTTGTTCGGGTTCTGCGGATCATCGGTACCCGGCAGGCCGAGATTGAGGTTCAGCAGCGTGTTGGTGCCGAGAGCCACCTTGGCCTTCGCGCCCAGCAGGCTGGAGCCGCCGACATTGGCGTTTACACCCGTGTTGAGCCCGCGCGATCCGCCGACGCTCGCGGTATTGCTGACGCCGAGGCCGCCACCACTTCCACCACCTATAGAGGTGTTCGTGCCGACACCGCTGGAGCCGCCAACCGACGCCGAGACGCCAAGGCCGCCACTCGAGTTGCTACCGACGTTTGCATTGACGCCACTGGCGCCGCCGACCGATGCGGTTGCAACATTGCCGTTTCCGCCGACATTCGCATTGACGCCATTGGCGCCGCCGAGCGATACGCTCAGCCCATTGCTGGTCCCGATGCTAAGACCATTGCTGCCGCCGACGTCAAAGGCGCTCGCGGGCAGCGGAGCCAGCAAAGCGGCGCAACTTACTGCCAGGACAGCATATTTCGATGCACTATAGTTCATTCCAACCTCCACGAGATGCTGCCGGACCCAATGCCCAGGCAGTCGAAACCAATGAAGGGAAGCGCGCATTCCCGAAGCGGCGGTCTGTAACCGAGAGTGGAAGCCAGCCCGCCTCTACATGAAAACAAGAATATGCGTAAATTCTAACATTTCAATGTGTTTCGCGTATAGGTTTTGTAAGCCTCGTAAGACAGATAACATATTATGAATAGCTAATGCAAAATACATGCACAACCGGAGACATATGCCTCCTTAAATGGGACGGATTGCAGCAGGATGAGACGCCCAGGTGGAATGAGGCGAAACAGGGGCGTGCGATGTGTACCCGTTCTGGAATATAAGCGCTGATTTATACAATCAATGATACGCATTCCATCATTTACCTCGCGCGCCAAAATGAAACGGCCGGCACCGCGTTTAGAGCCTTTCCTGGTTAGCTTGAAGCATTCTGCCGGAGCAGGTTTTCGTCAGGGCAAAGGCGATTGGCGAAGGGCATACCCCAGGTACGGTCGAGCCGATCGCCCTTGATCCTGGCGGAAAGATGCCCGGCCCCTGCGGGGTTGGCTGAAACGGGCCGCCTGATCGTCCGGCCGGCTTGGCCGTATGCGTTGGCTACGACGCGCGCCGGCCGAACGACCATTCGACTCCGTTTGAGCCAACAGAATGCTTCAATCTAACCAGGAAAGGCTCTAAGCGATGCCGGCCGTCTTGATCATTCTGATATGACGATCAGAATTCTTCCCAGCTGTCCGCCACTGGTGCCGCCATGCCGTGGGCCCTGGCGACGCGCGAGACGAGATGCAGCGCGGGCGAGCTCTGCGCCGCCCTGGACGGCGGCCTGATGGCATAGGCCTCGCTGAGCTTGAACTGCGCGATCAGCCCGCGCAGCGCCTCGGCCTCGGCCGCCAGCTTGTGACTTGCCGCCGTGCTCTCCTCGACCATGGCCGCGTTCTGCTGCGTGGATTGGTCGAGCTGGTTGACCGCCTGATTGATCTCCTTCAGCCCCGTAGCCTGCTCCTTCGAGCCCTCGACGATCGCCACGACATTGACATTGATGTCGTTGACCTGGCTGACGATGGTCTCCAGCGCCTTGCCCGTCTGCCCGACCAGATCGACCCCGTTGCGCACCAGCTCGCTGGACTTGGTGATCAGCGACTTGATCTCCTTGGCCGCACTTGCGGAGCGCTGCGCCAGTTCGCGCACCTCCTGCGCCACGACCGCAAAGCCCTTGCCCGCCTCGCCCGCCCGCGCCGCCTCGACACCGGCGTTGAGCGCGAGAAGATTTGTCTGGAACGCGATGTCGTCGATCACGCCGATGATATTGGTGATCTCGCGCGACGATTGCTCGATCTGGTCCATCGCCGCCACGGCGCTGCGAACGACCTGGCCGGATTGCTCCGCCCCCTTCTTGGTCTGGGAAACCAGCTTGCCGGCCTCGTCGGCGCGGTGGCTGGAATCGTTGACCGTCGTGGTGATTTCCTCCAGCGCCGCCGCCGTCTCCTCGACGGAGGCCGCCTGCTGTTCCGTGCGCTTCGAGAAGGAATCGGCCGTCGAGCCGATCTCGCGGGAACCGGCGGCGATCGCATGCGCGTTAAAGATGCCCGGCCCCTGCGGGGTTGGCTGAAACGGGCCGCCTGATCGTCCGGCCGGCTTGGCCGTATGCGTTGGCTACGACGCGCGCCGGCCGAACGACCATTCGACTCCGTTTGAGCCAACAGAATGCTTCAATCTAACCAGGAAAGGCTCTAAGCGATGCCGGCCGTCTTGATCATTCTGATATGACGATCAGAATTCTTCCCAGCTGTCCGCCACTGGTGCCGCCATGCCGTGGGCCCTGGCGACGCGCGAGACGAGATGCAGCGCGGGCGAGCTCTGCGCCGCCCTGGACGGCGGCCTGATGGCATAGGCCTCGCTGAGCTTGAACTGCGCGATCAGCCCGCGCAGCGCCTCGGCCTCGGCCGCCAGCTTGTGACTTGCCGCCGTGCTCTCCTCGACCATGGCCGCGTTCTGCTGCGTGGATTGGTCGAGCTGGTTGACCGCCTGATTGATCTCCTTCAGCCCCGTAGCCTGCTCCTTCGAGCCCTCGACGATCGCCACGACATTGACATTGATGTCGTTGACCTGGCTGACGATGGTCTCCAGCGCCTTGCCCGTCTGCCCGACCAGATCGACCCCGTTGCGCACCAGCTCGCTGGACTTGGTGATCAGCGACTTGATCTCCTTGGCCGCACTTGCGGAGCGCTGCGCCAGTTCGCGCACCTCCTGCGCCACGACCGCAAAGCCCTTGCCCGCCTCGCCCGCCCGCGCCGCCTCGACACCGGCGTTGAGCGCGAGAAGATTTGTCTGGAACGCGATGTCGTCGATCACGCCGATGATATTGGTGATCTCGCGCGACGATTGCTCGATCTGGTCCATCGCCGCCACGGCGCTGCGAACGACCTGGCCGGATTGCTCCGCCCCCTTCTTGGTCTGGGAAACCAGCTTGCCGGCCTCGTCGGCGCGGTGGCTGGAATCGTTGACCGTCGTGGTGATTTCCTCCAGCGCCGCCGCCGTCTCCTCGACGGAGGCCGCCTGCTGTTCCGTGCGCTTCGAGAAGGAATCGGCCGTCGAGCCGATCTCGCGGGAACCGGCGGCGATCGCATGCGCGTTTTCGCCGACGGTCTTCATCGTCTCAGAGAGCCGGGCGATCGTCGCGTTGAAGTCATGCCGCAGCTGCTCCATAGACGGCACGAAGGCGGCCTCCACCGTCTTCGTCAGGTCGCCCTCGGAAAGCCCGCGCAGCGCCTGCCCAAGCAGGCTGATGGCGCTCATGCGCTGCGTCACGTCGGTGGCGAACTTCACCACCTTGTAAACCCGGCCATTGGCATCCGTGATCGGGTTATAGGCCGCCTGGATCCAGATTTCCTTGCCACCCTTGCCATAGCGAACGAACTCGTTGGCGATAAACTCACCCGCCGCCAGCCGGCGCCAGAAGTTGGCGTATTCCTCGGTGCGCGCGTAAGACGGCTCGCAGAACATGCTATGATGCTTGCCGACGATCTCATTCAGCGAATAGCCGAGACCGTTGCAGAAGTTTTCGTTGGCCGTGATGATCTCGCCTGTCGGCTTGAATTCGATGACCGCCTGCGAACGCGAAATCGCGTCCAGCTTACCGGCGTCCTCGACAGCCTTGTTCTTGGCATCCGTAATGTCGGACGCGAGCTTCACCACCTTGAACGGTTTGCCGTGTTTGAAAACCGGGTTGTAGGAGGCCTGGATCCAGATCTCACGCCCGCCCTTCGCCAGCCGCTTGTAGGCGCCGGCATCATATTCGCCCCGGCCAAGCCGGGCCCAGAAGTCGCGATACTCCTGCGATGCCGCCAGCGCCGGCTCGCAGAACATCGCGTGGTGCTTGCCGACAATGTCGGAAAGGCTGTAGCCGAGAGCATTGCAGAAATTCTCGTTCGCCTTCAGCACATTGCCTTTCAGATCGAATTCGATGATTGCTTGCGATTTTGAAATCGCACCGAGGATATATCCCGCATCAGATGCCAGACCGAACATTCCCATCCCCTTGCCTGCGACGCCAGCCATTGGCGTTGCGCGTTGTTAGGAGAGGCATCGGGAACGCGTTCCTTCGAAGACTTATGGGGCAAATCCTGACAGCAAATAACAACTATCTCAGATCGCATCCACCGAAGCTCTCACAACCGATGATCATGCCGCGAGAGTTAACGCCCGGTATACAACCAATATCTAATTTAAGGTCGCAACCCTGCGAAAACTCATAGTGTATTTCTTATATATCAGGGACCGCGCGACCGCCCAATGAAAAAGGGCGCCCCGAGGGACGCCCTTTTGAACATGTCTGCTTTCAAGCCGTAACGGCTTATTCCGAAGCCGCATCGGCCAAAGCTGGCGCTTCGCCGGCGCCGGCGTCGCCTTCGGCTGCCGCTTCGCCTTCGGCGCGACGCGGACGACGCGGACGCGGGGTGGCTGCACGACGGCGCGGCTGGCGGGTCGTTGCGGCACCGCTTTCCTCATCCATCGAAACCTCGGCCGGAATGCCTTCGATCTCCGGCTGCGGGCCGGTACCGTCGATCACTTCAGGCTGGGGCTGAGCTGCTGCTGCAACGGGTGCTGGACGCTCTTCGCGACGGCGCGGCTGGCGAGCCGGGCGCTCTTCGCTGCGGGGCTGCTCCTCGGCGCGCGGCTGCGGCTGAGGCTGCTCTTCGCTACGTGGCTGCTCGTCGTTCTGGCGGCGTGCCTGCTCTTCGTCGCGGCGCTGGCGCTGCTCGTTGTTGAAGCGGCGCTCGTCCGAACGGCGGCCCTGCTGCTCGTCATTCTGACGGCGCGGCTGCTCATCGCTGTTGCGGCGCTGCTGGTGCTCCTGCTGCTGGCGCGGAGGCTGAACGACCACGACGTCATCATTGTCGCCGCCATCCATCTCGTCGCCATCGCGCTCACTGCCGTCACGGTCGAATTCGCCGCGGTCGTCGCGCTGGAAGCGTTCCTGCATCTGCGCCTGTGCGGCGGCAATGATGCGGTAGTAGTGTTCGGCGTGCTGCAGGTAGTTTTCAGCCATGACACGGTCGCCGGAGCTCTGCGCGTCGCGACCGAGCTGCGAGTATTTCTCAGCGATGTGCTGCGCGGTGCCGCGGATCTTCACGTCTGGGCCGGAGCTGTCGTAGGTCCGCGTCAGCGGATTGCCGCCCTTGCGGTTGAAATTGTTGTTATTGTTGTTGTTATTTCCGCCGCCGCCGCCGTTATTGTTGGTACGCCCGCGACCGCGTTTGTTCTGCTGTCCTGGCCTCATCGATCGTTCACCTGAATTCTCTGTTTGTGTGGAGTGATGGCACCGTCAACCGTGGTCGTTCGTCCGACTCAGGGTATTCGTGCCGCAAGCATAATGCGCCTTTGCGCCAACCTGCCGCTTGTTCTCAAGTCAGTTTGACTGATTCACGCATTGGGTCGTCTTCAACCTTTGAAACTCTCGTTTAAGAGAGTGGACCCCCGAGGCCGAGCTAGCTTCGAACGAACAATCGTTCTGACCTATCTCTCCAATACGTGGGGTCAACCTATATTGCTTCCCGTTTAAATCCAAGCCTTTTCTTCGCAATGACACCAATGGACTAGTCTATTCAGCCGCTTGTTGCCGATCAGCTACGGGCGAACACGAGCACACGGTCGTTGTGGCCGTAATCCTTCACCGATTCCAAGCATTTGAAGCCTTCAGCCTCAAAAACTCCGGTCACATCAGTCCGCTGATCGTAGCCTATCTCAAGCCCTATAACACCGTCTGGATGCATGAACCTTGCGGCATCCTTGGCAATGGAACGGTAGGCGTCAAGCCCATCCATGCCGCCATCCAGTGCGGCGGCCGGATCAAATTTTGTCACTTCGGGAGCAAGAGTGTCAACGACACTGGACGCTATATAGGGCGGATTTGAGACAATAGCGTGAAACTTCCCGTCTATGGCCTGAAACCAGCTGGATTGCACCGCCTTGAAGCGCTGCTGCAGCCCGTTTCTTTCCGCGTTGGATTGCGCCGTCTTCAGCGCGTCGACGGAGATGTCGCTACCAATGCCCGATGCCTGAGGACATTCCTTGAGCAGCGCGAGGCATATAGCCCCGGTTCCCGTTCCCATATCCAGTATATGGAGATCACCATGCCTACCCGCAAGGTCTCTCATATAAGGAAGCATGGTATCGACGAGGATTTCGGTATCCGGCCTCGGCTCCAGCGTTTCCGCCGAAAGCGACAAAGGCAGGCCGTAGAACTCCCGCTCGCCCAGAATGCGATGCACCGGCTCATGCGCCAGCCTGCGGGTAATCGCGTCCTCTATCCGCACGACGGCCGCGTCCTCGACGCGCTCGCCACCCCGCGTCAGCATCTCGGTCGTCGTCAGCCTGAGCAGCCCCGAAATCAGCACCCGCGCGTCGGCGGCCGGATCGGCCACGCCGGCCTCGGTGAAGCGTCGCCGCGCCTCGGCCAGAAGCTGGGAAACCGTCGCGCCGACCTGTTTCCCTTGATCGCTCATGGCTGCTGCTCGCCGAGCTGCGACAGCTGGCTCGCCTGGTAGTCGGCCATCAGCGCATCGACGATCTCGTCGATTTCGCCGACCATCATCCGGTCGAGCTTGTAGAGCGTCAGGTTGATGCGGTGGTCGGTCACGCGCCCCTGCGGGAAATTATAGGTGCGGATACGCTCGGAGCGGTCGCCGGAGCCAACCTGGCTCTTGCGGTCGGCTGAGCGCTCGCTGTCGGCCCGCTGGCGCTCGGCGTCATAGAGACGCGACCGCAGGACCTGCATCGCCTTGGCGCGGTTCTGGTGCTGCGACTTCTCGGAGCTGGTGACGACGATACCCGTCGGCAAGTGGGTGATGCGAACGGCAGAGTCGGTCGTGTTGACGTGCTGGCCACCTGCGCCCGACGAGCGCATCGTGTCGATGCGGATATCCTCGGCGCGGATCTCGATGTCGATCTCTTCGGCCTCCGGCAGCACGGCAACGGTCGCCGCCGACGTATGGATACGCCCGCCCGCTTCCGTCTCCGGCACGCGCTGCACGCGGTGCACGCCGGATTCGAACTTCAGCTTGGCGAACACGCCCTTGCCGGTGATCGTCGCGATGATTTCCTTGAAACCGCCGGCTTCCCCCTCGCTGGACGAGAGAACCTCGACCTTCCAGCCATGGGCCGCCGCATAGCGCTCGTACATGCGAAACAGGTCGCCCGCGAATAGCGCAGCCTCCGAGCCGCCGGTGCCGGCGCGGATTTCGAGGATGGCGCTCTTTTCGTCTGCCGCGTCCTTGGGCAAAAGCAGGATCTGGATTTCCTGCTCCAGCGCCTCGATCCGCTCCTTGACCTCGGGAAGCTCCATCTCCGCCATATCCCGCATCTCGCGGTCGACGGACTTGTCGTCCAGCAGCGTCTCGAGATCGGCAAGCTCCGACAGCGCCTTCTCATAGGCGCGAATCTTGGTCACGACGGGCTGCAGCTCGGCATATTCGGAGGCAAGCTTGACGTAGACGTCGGCCGCAGGGCCGGCCGACATGCGCGCTTCGATCTCGCCGAAGCGGCGTTCCAGCTCGCGCATCTTTTCAACGGGAAGCTTCGCCACCCTCACTCCAATTCTGTTTGTCTCTGGCTACAGAGGGATGTTGTGTGTTTCGGCGAAATGGGCAAGCAGTTCGCGCATCGATGTCGGCGTCGTCGTATCGTCGAGCGCCTCGTGCATCGCCTTGGACAGTGCGCCTACGTCGAGGCCGAGCAGCATCGCCTTGACCGGACCGATGGAGGCCGGCGACATCGACACCGAGCGGAAGCCGATGCCAAGCAGCGCCATGGCCGAAATCGGCTTGCCCGCCAGTTCGCCGCAGAGCGTTACCGGCGTGTTATTGCGCTCGCCGGCGCGCACGATATCGCGCAGAATACGCAGGAACGGCTTGTCCAGCGTGTCGAAACGATCGGAGACCCGCGCATTGCCACGGTCGACGGCCATCGAGAACTGGAACAGGTCGTTGGAACCGACCGACACGAAATCGACCGCCGCCATCAGCTCGTCCAGCTGCCACAGCAGAGCCGGCACTTCGAGCATGGCGCCGAACTGCAGCTTGCGCGGCAGCCCGTGGCCGAAGCGCGATAGACGCTGTACTTCCTTCTGCAACAGTTCGCGCACCGCGGTGATTTCCGAGACCTCGGTTACCATCGGCACCATCAGCTTCAGTTCCATGCCGGCGGCTGCCTTCAGCATGGCGCGCAACTGCGTGCGCAACAGGCCGGGGCGGTCGAGCGACAGGCGGATCGCCCGCCAGCCGAGCGCCGGGTTCTCTTCTTCGTGACCGCGGAAATAGGGCACGACCTTGTCGCCGCCGATATCGAGCGTGCGGAAGGTCACCGACCGGCCAGCGGCCTGCTTCAAGACGTTGCGGTAAAACTGCTCCTGCTCTTCCGCCTTCGGAAGTGTGGAGGCGATCATGAACTGCAGCTCGGTGCGGAAGAGCCCGATGCCCTCGGCGCCCGATTCCGACAGCTGCGGCAGGTCGACCAGCAGGCCGGCATTCATCTGCAGCGACACGCGCTGCCCGTCCTTGGAGAGCGGCTCGACCGCGCGCAAGGCCCGGAACTGTTCCTGACGGCGGGCGCGGAACCGCACCTTCTCCTCGTAGGAGCGCTGATGCTCCGGCAGCGGCCTCAGATGCACATGGCCGCCATCGCTGTCGATGATGACGGCGTCGCCATTATCGGCCAGCGCCACGATCCCGGCCGCTTGGCCGATGACGGGAATGCCCATGGCGCGCGCCACGATGACAACGTGGCTGGTCACGGCGCCCTCTTCGAGCACCAGGCCGCGCACATTGGCGCGCGGATAGTCGAGCAGTTCGGCGGCACCCATGGCGCGCGCCAGGATGATCGCGTCTGCAGGGAAACCGTCGCCCGAGGTGCGGCCGGTATAGCCCGTCAGCTGGCGCAGCAGCCGGTTCGCCAGATCCTCGAAATCATGCATCCGCTCACGCAGATAGGGGTCCGTCAGGCGCATCATCCGCGCCTTGGTGTCGCTCTGCACCTTCTCGACCGCGGCTTCCGCCGTCAGGCCGTTGCGGATCGCCTCTTCGAGCTTGCGCACCCATCCCTGGTCGTGCGCGAACATGCGGTAGGTCTCGAGCACCTCCCGGTGCTCACCCTCCATCGAGACGTCGCGCTGCGACAAGAGATCGTCGATCGAGATGCGCAGCGAACCCAGCGCTTCGGCAAGCCGGCGAATTTCCTTGTCGGCATCGTCGTTGAGCAGGTTGGTGACGACGATGCGCGGCTCGTGCAGCACGACATAGCCGAGGCCGATACCTTCATTATAGGTGTCGCCGTCGATGGTGACCGAGCGGGTGAGATCGAGCTCGAGCCCCGGCTTGGTGAGCTTCTTCAGCTCGCCGGTGGCGATCATCTCGGCCAGCACCATGGCCGTCGTCTCGAGCGCTTCCAGCTCCTCGTCGCGATAGTTGCGGCTGGCCTTGTTCTGCACGACGAGGACGCCGAGCGAGCGGCCGGCGCGCAGGATCGGCACACCGAGGAAGGAATGATAGATCTCTTCGCCCGTCTCCGGCAGGTAGCGGAAGGCCGGGTGCGATTGGGCGTCGGAGAGATTGAGAGGGGCGGCCGATGCGGCGATCGTGCCGACGAGGCCCTGCCCCATTTTCAGCTGCGCCAGGTGGACAGCTTCGCGGTTCAGACCTTCGGTTGCATAGAGTTCGAGCACGCCGTCGGAACGCAGCACGTAGACGGAGCAAACCTCCGCCACCATGTTGCTGGCGATCTGGCGAACGATCCGGTCAAGACGCTCTTGTGGCTCCAGCGGCTCCGCCATCAACTCGCGCAGCCGCTTGAGCAGCACGCGCGGACCGCCGGAAAGGTCTCTCATTGCGTCTCAAGCTCCAAAAACAGAAGGCAAAGTGGCCCGGCAGATCGCCGCGCCACTAATCAACTTGTACGCGCGGCGGCCCTGCTGGGAATCAATTCTTATCCAGACCGTAGCAGGAATGCAAAGTCCTGACAGCGAGTTCCGCATAAGGACCATCAATCAGGATGGAAATCTTGATTTCCGAGGTGGTGATCGCCTTGATGTTGATGCCTTTATCGGCAAGTGCCTTGAAAGCGGTCGCCGCGACGCCGGCGTGGCTACGCATGCCGATGCCGATGACGGATACTTTTACCAGGCCCGATTCGTTTTGCACGACGTCGTAACCGATCGTATCCTTGTGCTCGCCGAGCACCTTGATGGCCTTGTCCACGTCGCCCGACGGCACGGTGAAGGTCATGTCGGTCTTCGAGCCATCTTCGGAGATGTTCTGGACGATCATGTCGACATTGATGTGGTTCTCGGCCAGCGGTCCGAAGATCGCGGCGGAGACGCCCGGACGGTCGGCGAGACGGCGAAGCGAGATCTGCGCTTCATCCTTGGCATAGGCGATGCCGGTGACTACTTCCTGTTCCACGATTTCTTCCTCGTCACAAATCAGCGTTCCGGGCGGATTCAAGAAATCACCCATGCCCGGAGCATCGGGATCTTCAAAAGACGAACGCACGAAGGTGCGCACCTTGTGCACCATGGCAAGCTCGACCGAGCGAACCTGCAGAACCTTGGCGCCGAGCGATGCCATTTCGAGCATTTCCTCAAACGCGATCTTCTTCAGGCGACGCGCCTGCGGCACGATGCGCGGATCGGTCGTGTAGACGCCGTCGACGTCGGTATAGATGTCGCAACGGTCAGCCTTGACGGCGGCGGCGATTGCGACCGCCGACGTATCCGAACCACCACGGCCGAGCGTCGCGATGCGGTTGTCGGGGCCGAGACCCTGGAAGCCGGCGACGACGGCCACCTGGCCCTCGCCCATGCGCTTGATCATTTCCGAGCCGTCGATTTCAAGGATACGGGCGGCGCCATGCGCGTTGTCGGTACGGATCGGGATCTGCCAGCCCTGCCAGGAGCGGGCGTTGACGTCCATGGCCTGCAGCGCGATCGCCAGAAGACCCGAGGTCACCTGCTCGCCGGAAGCGACGATGGCGTCATATTCGCGGGCATCATAGAAAGGCGAGCTTGCGCCGACGACCTTCGGCGTGTTCTGCACCCAGCCGACCAGCTCGTTTGTCTTGCCCGACATGGCGGAAACGACGACGGCCACTTCATGACCGGCATCGACCTCGCGTTTGACGTGGCGGGCAACGTTCTTGATACGGTCCAGATCAGCGACGGATGTTCCGCCGAACTTCATTACGATGCGTGCCATAAGCCTCTACCACAGCAAACCGCCGGGAGAGACGAACGCCAGACCCGGCACGACGAAGCCTTGGAAGCCACGGGCCGAAGAGCCGGAATTGGGAGGTTCTGGAACCCTTCTAAAGCCCTGCGCCCAAGGGCCCAAGTTGCGGCGTCTCTTAACGAGTTTGTGAGGGGGTGGCAAGGTGGGGAAAGGAGAATGACGGCCTCAATTGCGCGTGTAATTTGCAGGCCGCGCGAGGCAGCGCCGAACCACATGTGACATGACTATGACAATCCCGCGAGGCGCCAGCCCATCAAAGCGCGCTGCCCCGTCCCCGCACATTTTTCGGCGTAAAGATTAGATTCAGCTTTTTTTGGTAATTTCCCGTTAGCAATACCCTTTGATGTTCCTGGCGCCACCTGAGTTCGGCGTCCGGCCTGTAATGAGTAACGGGTTCCCAATGCGTTTTTCGGCTGTGCCAGCAATCTTCCTTGCCTGTCTGACCCTTGCGGGTTGCACGTCGACGTCCGGCCCCGACGTCTTGGCATCAGCCGCCCCCTCTCGCGAGACGACAAGCTCGGTGGCCCCGCCCGCAGCCGTTCCATCAGCACCCGTTCCCTCCGCCGATGTC
This sequence comes from Rhizobium sp. 16-449-1b, assembly GCF_017741935.1. Taxonomy (GTDB): domain Bacteria; phylum Pseudomonadota; class Alphaproteobacteria; order Rhizobiales; family Rhizobiaceae; genus Rhizobium. The sequence goes on from NZ_JAGHMH010000014.1 coordinate 67,532, forward strand.
GCCGCCGGCCAGCAGAACGCTCCGCACCAGGAAGTGCTGGCATGGGCCGGCCCGATCCCGGAATCGAAGGCTTTCGAGTCCGCCGACCGCGCCGTCGGCGCACCGCTTCCCGCCGAGCGCCCGATGGCAGCTACGGAGGTCGCGATGATGACGCCGCCGGCACGCCCGCCCGTTGCCACGCCGGTTGCCGCCCCGATCATGCAGCGCCCCGATCTTCCCGACATGGAGGAGACGGCCCAGCCGCGCACCCGCAGCAAACTCTATAGTCGCCAGTTCCGCGACGCCAAGCCGATCAACTTCGGCCGTTCCTCGCCGCACAAGCTCGCCGTTCACGGCGTCGACGTCTCGCGCTGGCAGGGCGATATCGACTGGCCGCGACTGCGCACCCAAGGCGCCAACTTCGCCTATATCAAGGCGACAGACGGCGGCGACCACCTCGATCCGATGTTCCGCACCAACTGGCGCAAGGCCAAGGAAGCCGGCCTGAAGCGCGGCGCCTACCACTTCTTCTACTGGTGCCGCACCGCGGGCGAACAGGCCGACTGGTTCATCCGCAACGTGCCGCGCGATCCCGATGCGCTTCCGCCCGTCATCGACGTCGAGTGGAACGGCGAATCCGCCTGCAAGCGTCGCCCCTCGACTGAAAACGTGCTCGAGAAGATGCAGGTCTTCATGGACAAGCTCGAGCGCTACTACGGCAAGCGCCCCGTGATCTACACCGCGCCCGACTTCTATGCCGACAACCTGCAGGGCGCCTTCCAGAACTATCCCTTCTGGCTGCGCTCCGTCGCCGCGCATCCGTCCAAGCGCTATCCGGGCCGCAAGTGGCTCTTCTGGCAGTATTCCGGCTCTGGCCTGTCGCATGGCGTCGAGGGCAGGATCGACCTCAACGTCTTCAACGGCAGCCCCGACCAATGGATGCGCTGGTCATCAGGACGCCCCAGCGACCGGATGATGGCCGCCAACGACTGACGATCCGACAGCGATCAACCTGCACTGATATCGATTGGGCATAGGCACAACCGTGGCGCGGCACACCCGCTGCCACGGCGCAACTATTTTGTCACACCACTAAAATTCGGGTGTCGCGTATATTTCCAAGCATAGGTAACTGTGATTCTTCTTCAATCGTAAGTATGCGGCGTAGATTGATTCGCGAATGTCTTTGATGCTGAATGATTTGGCGGAGATTCCGAATGGGAAATCTTGATATCGAAACCTGGGCACTGGCCCGCGCCCATCACATTGTGTTGAACGAGGGACTTAACCTTGCGAAGGCGGCGCAGGACCTGGACCGCAAGCGCTCCAGATCGCTGGTCTACGAACTGCGCAAGGTGATCGCAGCGGCAATACTCGAAGCCCACGCGGCCTCAAGCAAGAACGACGCGATGCCGCAGGGCTGAGTGTCGCGTGACAGTGGCGAGTTGAACGCCATCACAATTATTTGTTGCAACACTGTAAAATGCAACTAATCTTCCCGCTTGCGGCTGCGCATCGTGGGGAGATGTCATCATGCCATTCATAATAACGAAATCCATACCGGCAAGAGAACGCTGGACGCGCGTCTGCGATGTCAAGCAGGGCGCGACCTACGCCTTCACGGCATCGGGTACGTGGACGGATTGGAAGATCAATGAGGACGCGAACGGCTATGACCGGACGTGGCTGAGACCGTTTGCAGGATTGAGAGTCATGCCCAAAGCGCAGTGGTTCGCCCTGATCGGGTCAATCGATCAGGACACGGATACGGCGTTTCTGATCGGCGCGTCCTACCCGTCCTGGACCGCCCCGAAAAACGGCGTTCTCTACTGCTTCGCAAACGATATTCCCATCATGTACTGGAACAACTCCGGCGCGGTCGAACTGACATGCACTGAGCTCTAGCATCGCCGAACGCCCAAAAGACGCAGTTGCGTCACACCTAAGAAACGGGCAGCCTAGAGCATGTCGCGCAAGAGTGTGAAGCGGTTGCAGGCGCGGGGGCCGGCCGATCATGACACGCATGCAGAAAATCGGCGTGGTTCTCGGCCTTGCGCTCGTCGCGAGCTTCACGCTGCTGCGCGCCACCGACCCGCCTCTCCTGCGCCAGATCCGCGACATCACCTTCGACGAATACCAGCGCATCTCCCCGCGCAAGTTCGAAAACACCCCCGTCCGTGTCATCGATATCGACGAGGCGTCGCTCAGGGAATTCGGCCAGTGGCCATGGCCACGCGACCGGCTGGCGCTTCTGGTGCAGCGCCTGTCCGACATGGGAGCGGCAGCGATCGCCTTCGACGTGCTGTTCGCCGAGGCCGACCGCCTGTCGCCGCGCTCCATCATGCGCGATGTCGCCGGCGTCGACCCGACGCTTCTTAGTCGACTACCTGATAACGACCAGCTCTTCGCGCAAGCCATCGCCGAAAAGCCCGTGGTCCTCGGTTTCGGCCTCTCCATGGACGGCAGCTACAAGCCCCCGGTGAAAGCGGGGTTCGCCTTCACCGGCGAGAGCCCCTTCAACGCCCCGCCACGCATGACGGCGGCAACGCCGGTGCGCCCGCAATTGCAGATCAACGCCACCGGCCTCGGCCACATCAGCCTCAATCCCGGCACCTATTCCGCCACCGTCCGCCGCGTGCCTCTGCTGCTCAGCGACGGCGACCAGCTCTATCCGAACCTCGCGCTGGAAGCGCTCCGCGTCGCCCAGGGCGCCTCAACCTATATCGTCGCGGCCGCCCCGGATGTTCCCGACACGCTGACCTCGATCAAGGTCGGCGATTTCGTGGTGCCCGTCACCTCATCCGGAGAGCTCTGGCTTTACACCAGCCCCGATATCGCCGATCGCTACATTTCCGCCGGCAAGGTGCTGGCGCCCGACGGTCCCGCGCCGGAGGTCGCCGCAGGCGTGCAGGGCAGCATCCTCTTCGTCGGCACCTCGTCTGCCGGCCTGCAGGATATCCGCACCACCGCGCTCGGCGAAAACGTGCCCGGCGTCTCCATTCACGCGCAGACCGTCGAGCAGATCCTCTCCGGCCACTTCCTCTCGCGGCCGGATTGGGCCGATGGCATGGAGATCCTGCTGATCGCGGTGCTCGGCACCTGCCTCGTCATCGTCACCACCTTCGTCAGCCCCGCCGTCGGCCTCGCCTGGGGCCTGATCGTCACCGCGCTCGCCTTCGCGAGCTCCTGGTTCGCCTTTTCGCGATGGGGACTACTGTTTGATCCGCTCGCCCCGATCGTCGCCGCCTCGATCATCCACTTCGCCGCCACTTCCTTCCGCATCCTGGTCATCGACCGCGAGCGGCGCGAGGTGCGTAAGGCATTCGGCCAATATCTCTCGCCCTCGCTGCTGCACCGCATCGAGCACAATCCGGATGCGCTGCGCCTCGGTGGCGACGATCGCGAGCTGACGGTCATGTTCGTCGACGTCAGGGGGTTCACGACGCTGAGCGAGCGCCTGCAACCCGCCGAGGTCGTCCGCTTCCTCAACACGCTGCTCGATGCGCTGAGCCGCCATGTGGTGGCCAATGAAGGCACGCTCGACAAGTTCATCGGCGACAGCATCATGGCCTTCTGGAACGCGCCCGTCGATGTCGCCGACCACCCCGCCAAGGCCGTGCGCGCCGCCCTTGCCATGCGCGAGACGCTGGCGACGTTGAACGCGACCGACGCCTTCGGCTTCGGCGATGAGTACAAAGTCGGGATCGGCATCGGCATCCACACGGGGCTTGCCTGCGTCGGCAACATGGGCGCCGAGAGCCGCTTCAACTATTCCGCCGTCGGCGACGCGGTGAATGTCTCGGCCCGCATCGAGGGCTGCTGCAAGGAAGTCGGCTTCGATATCCTGGTCTCCGAGACGACAGCCGCTGCCCTACCACACTTCGCCCTGCTCGACGCCGGCTCGCTAGGCCTCAAGGGCAAGAGCACCCGCACCCGCCTCTACGCCACGCTGGGCGACGAGACCGTCGGCCTGTCTGCGACCTTCGCGCTGCTTGAGACCGCGCATCAGGCCCTGGTCGAAGCCTTCGCCACCCGCTCCGCCGACAGCCGCAAGCTGCTCGCTCGGGTCCGGCAACGGGCGCAGCCCTACCCGGCGACACTGCCGGAATTCTACCGCCGCCTCGCCCGCCGCGCCGATCATTTCAGGGAAACACCGACCGAAGCCCCCGCCCCGTTATCGGAGCAGGCGTCGTGAGGATCGCATTTACTGGAATGAAATCGGCCTAGTCGCCGTTACCGGCATCGCCACCGCCGCCGCTGCGTTCGCGCATATGGCGCCCACCTCCGCCCTGCCAGCCACCGTTCTGTTCGCCATTGCGGCCATGCCACCCGCCACGATGCCCGCCCGAGCCGGCGCCATCACCAGCCCCGGCACCATCGCCAGCCCCGGTCCCTGCACCGCCCTGGCCACCATTGCTGGCAGCGGATCCTGCCCCGCCGGCCTGCGTCTGACCATCATTCGCCGGCGAAGCACCGCCCTGCGGCCCGTCGCGATGCCCGCCGTGCCCATTGCGCTCGCCATTGCCGCTATCGGATCGGCCACGATCCCGGCGTCCATGATCTCGATCGGCATGATCACGACCTCCATCGCGAGTGGCACTGCCGCGAGCGGCGTGATCCCGCGCACCGTGATTGTCGCCACCACGATCCCGCGACCCCTCATGTCGGTTGCCCCAACCGTTGCGGGGTCCATGCCCATCTCGACCGTCGTGATTCCCGCTGCGCTGACCCCAGCCGCCGCCATCATTGCCCCGGTCGTGATGCCCGTCGCGGTCATGGTGGTGATGATCGTCGTCATCCCTGTCGTGATGATGCTTGTCGGGGCGATGATGATGCGGCTTGTCCGGCTTATGCGGTTTATCCGGCTTCTGTGGCCGATCCGGTGTCTTTGGCGGCGCCTGCTCCTGCGGCGGAAACAGTGTCGGCACCGGCGTGCTCTCTTGCGGCCGGTCCTGGCGCTCGGCGCGGATGCTGCGCAGGCCGCAGCTGGTGCGAATATTGCCGAGCGGCCCCGACAGCTGCTGGTTTCCCGAGAGAAACGGCAGCGCCTTATTGTTTCGCAGCGTCCGCAATGTCGTCTCGTCGACCTTGCGCGGATCCGACACGCCGCCGCCACGCGATGCGATCACGCAGTCGCACTGCTCGCGCAGCTGCTTGCAGCCTCCCGCGCCGCAAAATTGCGCCGAACCGTTGAGAAGCACCATCGCCGTGGTGCCGTTTGGCGCGACGTAAACGTCGAACGCCGTGCCGCGCACGCCGATCGTTCCCGCCGGTGTCACGATCGAATAGGCCGATGAGGAGGAATTGCCGCTGATCCAGCGAAACGTGCCCTTCGCCGCCTTGATCGTCAGCTTCTTGACCGAGTTGGCATCGTCATAGACGTAGCTGTCGATCACCACCGACGAGCCGGCGCCGACGGCAAGCTTGGTGCCATCCCGGAAGACGAATTGACCAAGCCCGCCGATCGAGGTGCGGATGCGTTCGTCGCGATGAACAGGGTCCTTGACCACCAGAGGCCCGTTTTCCCCAGCCACCTCTGTCTTGATGAGAGTCGCCTCGCCGACCGCAACCTCCGCGTACGCCGGAAACGGGAAACACAACGGAAAACACATGGACAGGCCGAGCATGGCGGCCAATGCTTTACGCACACGCAACATCGCCCTTACCCTCAACAATATATTAAGTATATCACAATGTGTTGATGTATGTCGCCTTATCCACTTGTAGTAGCCAAGCGCCAAAGCCGGGCACTACCGCGACCACGCGACACTATCGCCGGCTCTTGACTTCGTGCACCGTTCGTCCGACTTCACTCCTGAGCAATCAAGGAGCAGGACCATGACGGAAGCGGCGAAGAGCACCATCGACCAGAGCGAAGTGGACCGCTTCTCGGCCATGGCCGCCGAGTGGTGGAGCCCGACCGGCAAGTTCAAGCCGCTGCACAAGTTCAACCCCGTCCGCCTCGCCTATATCAGGGACAAGGCCGCCGAAAACTTCGGCCGCGATCCGCGCTCGGCCCGCCCGCTGGAAGGCCTGCGTGTGCTTGATATCGGCTGCGGCGGCGGCCTGTTATCGGAGCCGGTCGCCCGCATGGGCGCGACCGTCATCGGCGCCGACCCGTCCGAAAAGAACATCGGCATCGCCTCGACCCACGCGAAGGCCTCCGGCGTGCCCGTCGATTACCGTGCGGTCACGGCCGAACAGCTGGCCGAGGCCGGCGAGACCTTCGATATCGTCCTCAACATGGAAGTGGTGGAACACGTCGCCGACGTCGATTTCTTCATGACCACCTGCGCGAAAATGGTCCGCCCCGGCGGCCTGATGTTCGTCGCCACGATCAACCGCACGATGAAGGCCGCGGCACTCGCGATCTTCGCCGCCGAAAACGTCCTGCGCTGGCTGCCCCGCGGCACCCACCAGTATGAGAAGCTGGTGCGCCCGGAAGAGATCGAAAAGCCGGTCACTGCGGATGGCCTCACCATCATCGACCGCACCGGCGTGTTCTTCAATCCGCTGTCCAACCAGTGGAACCTGTCGCGCGACATGGACGTGAACTACATGCTGCTCGCCAAGCGCGGGGCGTAAGGGCGCCGAAGAGCACCCGCCGGCATTTCACCTAGACTTTCAGCGTCCTGACATGCGCAAGCAGATCGGCTTGCGTCTCGACGTTGCGCGCCGCCAGTTCCTTGACCCGGGCGCGATCGATCTCGACCGCCGCCCCATCTGGCCCGAAAGCTATCTTGAACGTGAAGGCCCGGGCGCTCGGCCCGTGATCCGCCAGATATTCGAAACGCTCGACCGCCTCGGCCCAATCAGGCCGATGATGCGGCTCCACCCACCAGAGAACGAGCGGCGGCCATGATGGCTTGACGTTCCAGTTGCGCGCGTGCTTCAGCGCATCGGCATGCACACCGTCATAGCTGAACGCCATCAGCGATTCGATATCGGCCCAGAGCGACAGGGAGGATGGCGCGCTATCGAAACCGCTACCCTCGATGAAACGGGGAAAGACCTGCGGCCCCCAGCTTCGCACGCCCGGCTCGCCGGCATAGCCGGAACGGCCGATAAAGCCGCAGGCGCGCCGCGCCGCCTCGAAATTGGCGGGTTCACGCAGGCGAAAACCCTCGACGGCGTCGCTCTCGAAGGGCGCCACGTGCAAACCGAAGTTATACATCGCCAGGCGCGCTTCCAAGCTCATCTCAGTGCACGTCGTCGGGAAGCACGGGCAATGCCGCGATCTCGATGCCTTCGTCGATAAGCGCCTGCGCCTCGTCAGGCGTCGTCTGGCCGATGATCCCACGCGCGTCGGCCTCGCCGTAATGGATCTTGCGCGCCTCCTCGGGGAAGCGTTCACCGACATCCTCGGAGTTGGCCTTGATCGCGGTCACCGCCTCTTTCAGCTTCTGGAACGCCTCGCGGCGCACGGCATCCATGGCGACCGTCTGCATCTGGTCCTTCTTGCGCGCGGTCGAGACCGATGGCGCCATCAGCACCTTGGAGACGGCGGCAGAATTGCAGGTGGGACAGGTGAGAAAACCGGACGCGACCTGGCGGTCGAAATCGGCGCTTTCGGAAAACCAGCCTTCGAATTCATGGGCATTGTCACAACGCAGCGAATAACGGATCAAGCGGCCACGCCTCCGCACACATCGCCGCCAACCGTCTCGATCGAGAACTCGCGGGCATTCTTCAAATTAGGAATCTTGTCGCGCGCGGCCTTTACGGCGGCTGGATCGATCTCGGCGATCACGATCGCCTCGCCGGTGCCGCCAGCGGACGCCAGGATCTTGCCCCAGGGATCGATGATCATCGAATGCCCGAAGGTCTCGCGCCCATCCTCATGCACGCCGGCCTGGGCGGCGGCGATCACGAACATGCCGTTTTCGATGGCACGGGCGCGCAGCAGGATTTCCCAATGGGCCTCGCCCGTCTGGCGCGTGAAGGCGGCGGGCACCGTCATCACCTGCGCTCCGGCGACCGCCTGGGCGCGGAATAGCGCGGGGAAGCGAACATCGTAGCAGATCGCAAAGCCCATCTCGGCAAACGGCAGCGACACGACGCGCGCCTCCTGCCCCGGACGGTAGGCAGCGCTCTCGCGCCAGCTCTCGCCATTGTCGAGATCGACATCGAACATGTGGATCTTGTCGTAGCGGTTCAGGATCTTGCCATCGGGACCGAAGAGATAGCCGCGATTGGCAAGCTTGCCGTCATCGAGAGCGATCGCGGTGGAGCCGACATGCATGTAGATCTGCAGTTCGCCGGCGAGCTCTCGCGCGGTGCGAACGATGATGTCGTTGGCCTCGTCGCGCAGATGCAGCTTGCCGGCGGCGCGGTCGCGCTGCAGCATCCCGGTCATCTCGGGCGTCTGCACATAGGTGGCGCCCGAGGCGGCCGCCTCGCGCACCAACCGCGCCATGGCGGCCGCGTTGCGCTGCGGATCGATACCCGAACACATCTGAATGGCGGCGGCCTTGAAGGTCATCGGCTTGTCCTAAGCGGCCAGCAGCGGGTCGAGCTTGCCCGCACGCTCCAGCGCATAGAGATCATCGCACCCGCCGACATGCTTGTCGCCTATGAAAATCTGCGGGAAAGTCGAGCCGCCATTGGCGCGCGCGATCATCTCGGCGCGGAAGGCCGGGGTGGACGTCGCATTGTGCTCGACGAAATCGACACCCTTCTCGGAAAGAAGAGACTTGGCGCGAACGCAAAAACCGCAGCCATCGCGCGTATAGATCGTAACCGGTACCATCGTAACTCCAGACAAGGCAGTAATCTCCCTGTCATATAGTTTCGGATAGCGCCCTTGCAAAGGTCAAAACCGTGATATCGGCGGCCCCCGCGCGGCGGAGCACCTTGGCAGCCGCCGCCACCGTCGCGCCGGTCGTGTAGACGTCGTCGACCAGCACCAGCCTCTTTCCGAACACATCACCCTCGCGTCCCTCAGCGATCGCAAAGGCGCCGCGCACATTCTCCTGCCGCGCTTTAGCACCGAGGCCGACCTGCTGGCGCGTGCGGCGAACGCGCAGCAGCGTCGCGGATAGCAGCGGGCGCTCGGCCTGTTTCGCCATGTGGCGCGCCAGCTCCGCCGCCTGGTTGAACCGGCGCGACAGGATGCGGGTGCGATGCAGCGGCACCGGCAGGATCGCGTCGCAGCGCTCGACGGCACCATCGGATGCCCGGAGCATCCACGCCGCCATCATCGGCGCCAGATCGGTGCGGTCGCGGTATTTCAGCCCGTGCACGAGATTGCGCACCGCCTCGTCGTGAAAAGCCGCCGTGCGCAGGCGGTCGAAAGGCGGCGGGTCGGCGATGGCGGCCGCACTCAAAATGCCCGGGCCAAGATCATGCGAGAAGGGAATGCCGAGAACCTCGCAATAGGGCCGCTCGATAAAGCGCAGCGCCGACCAGCACTTTGGGCAGACGCCGCGATGCTGCCCGGTCGACACTCCACAGACGGCGCAGGCGGGCGGATAGATCAGGTCGACCATAGCCGACAGCGGACGCCTCAGCGCCCGGTCGATCCCCGTCAAACCTTGCCACCCGCGCAACCCCATGGCGAAACGATAGCGCATTTCGCGCAAGAGGAAAATCGCCTTGCCGCCCCGGCCCGGCAGGATTATTGACGTCGGCATGGACATCATCTTCGATACCAACAGGATCGCGGCGAACCGACACCGCGCGCTTCGCAACAACGATCCGAAGGCAAGCTTCCTGCTCGATATCGCAGCCGACGAACTGGGCGAACGCCTCGCCGTCGTCGAGCGCACCTTCGAGCATGCCGTCGAACTGCATGGCGCGACCGGCGCAGCCGCCCGCGCCGCCAAGGCCACCGGCAAGATCGGCAGCCTCACCCGCGTCGAAAGCGAACAGGCCTATGCCACCTCCGACGATGCCTTCATCGAGGCGCCGCTGGAGATGGTTCCGCTGGAGCCGCAATCGGCCAATCTGGTGATCGCGCCGCTTAGCCTGCACCTGACCAACGACACACCCGGCGTCTTCATCCAGATCCGCCGCGCACTGCGGCCCGACGGCCTGTTCCTCGCCGCCATTCCAGGCTCCGGCACGCTACAGGAACTGCGCGAGGTCCTGCTCGCCACCGAGATCGAGATGACCGGCGGCGCCAGCCCGCGCGTCATTCCCTTCGCCGATGTCCGCGATGTCGGCGGCCTGATGCAGCGCGCCGGTTTCGCGCTGCCGGTCATCGACGCCGAGACCTATACGGTTCGCTACGATTCCATCTTTCCGCTAATGCGCGACCTGCGCGCCATGGGCATGACCAACCCGCTTGCCGAGCGCAGCAGCAAGCCGTTGACGCGCGCCTTCTTGATGCGCGCCGCAGAGCTATACGCGGAGCGCTATTCCGATCCGGATGGCCGCATCCGGGCCACCTTCTCGATCATCTATGTCTCGGGATGGGCGCCGCATGAGAGCCAGCAGAAGCCGCTGCGGCCGGGCTCGGCGAAGGTCAGGCTCGCCGACGCGTTGAAGGTCGAGGAGCACAAGCTCAAGCAATAGAGCTTTTCGCTCTAACCCCGCTCAGGTGAGCGACGGTATCTTGCTTGCGATGATGGTGAAGACGTTGTTCAGCTGTCCGCTGAGCGCGCCGACGCCGGTGATAAGCGCGGTGGCGATCAGGGCGGCGATGAGGCCGTATTCGATGGCGGTAGCGCCGTTGCGATCGGCGACAAATGCTTTCAGAAGTCTCGTCATTCGCCCCTCGTCGCTCGACATCACGGTCGATTTCCTAGCGTTGCCTCAGGCCTTGAGCCCTCAGCAGCCAACACCGCTTCCATAGCCCTGCACCACGCAGACGGAGCCCGGCGTATCCTGCAGAATGCTACGACGGATCGTGTAGCGCTTACCGTTCTCGCTCTTCGGGCCGTTCTCGCTCTTCGGGATAGAACCCGTCGTGATGGAATCGAATTCAGACGGCGCGCTGGCGAAGACGCTCGACTTCGACTTGTCGGCGAGCATCGGTGTCAGGATCAGCGTCAGGGCCACGACGGCCGTGCCGAACAGCAAGGCAATGTTCAACGCCCCCGTCTTGCGCGAGGAAACCGAAGCCTGCTCTTTCTCCCGAACTGCTTTCCAGAAATCGTCGTCCATGCGTCAAGCCTTCTACACACACGCCAGTTGCTTGATTGAGGCCGATCTTTGCCAGAATCTGTTAAACGATCGATTAATATCCACAGCCAGATTGGCACAGAAAAAGTTATAAAATAGAAATTTCTAAAGTAAGTCCTGCAGGATGGGGATCAGCGGCTCATCGGCCGGCGGCATGGGATAATCGCGCAGCGCCTGCGGCTTCACCCATTTGATGGCCTGCCCTTCGCGGCCGACGGGAATGCCTTCGAAACGACGGCAGACGTAAAGCGGCATCAGCAGGTGGAATTTCTCATACGTGTGGCTAGCAAAGGTGAGCGGCGCCAGGCACGCAACCTTGGTGGTGATCCCGAGCTCTTCGTGAAGCTCGCGCACCAGCGTCTCCTCCGGCGTCTCGCCCGGCTCCATCTTGCCGCCGGGAAACTCCCAGAGGCCGGCGAGCGACTTGCCTTCAGGCCGCTGCGCCAACAGGATGCGGCCATCCGTGTCGATCAACGCGCAGGCGACAACGAGGAGAATGCTGTGGCCAGTACCGCTCATCGGCAAAGATCCCGCCGCCAGTAGGAATAGCGATAGGCCTCGACGAAGCCGAGCCGCTCGTAGAGCGTGATGGCAGGCACGTTGCCGGTCTTGACCTGCAGCCAGGCCGAGCGGGCGCTGCGCATCCGCGCCCAGCGCAGAGCGGACGTCAGGATCTCCAGCCCCAGCCCCTCGCGGCGACGCGACGGCGTGACGGAGAGCGACATGATGCCGGCCAGATCGTTGTCCTGCACGCAGAGCACGGTCGCCAGCGGCCCCGTTTCCGGATCTTCCACCATGAACAGGCCGGATGGCGGCTTGATCGCGTTGATGACTTCGGCGAGTGCCGGCTTCAGCTTCGTCGAGACCTGGTCGGTCGCCAGGTTGGCGTCCACGAAGCGGCTGATGTCATGTGTCGGCAAATGATCGAGGGTGTCCGGCAGATCGGCATTGGCGAGATCGCAGGTCATGACGATGGTTTCGTCGAACGGCGTCCAGCCCTCGGCCTTCACCAGATCGATCAGCACCGGCGAGGCCAGCGGCGTCTGTCGCAGCACCGCCGGGCGGCCATAGGCCTCGAACTTGCGGCTCGCCTTGGCCAGCCTGATCTCGACGTCGCGATGGTCGGACGGATCGAGCGGCACGATCGAGTTCAGCCGGTTCGACGGATGCCCCGCCGTCAGCCGCACCTGCCAGCTGCCGTCGTAAACAACCGACGAGGCAGGCCAGGCCCGGAAACCGACGGCTTCCAGCCTGCGCACGAGCGGCAGATTTGCCTTCTTGGGGAATGCTTCAGTCAATGAAAAATCAGCTCCGGTAGTCACCGTTGATGGCGACATACTCCTTTGTGAGGTCGCACGTCCAGACCGTTGCCGTACCGTTTCCGAGGCCGATTTCGACCTTCACCGGAATGTCCTGCTTTTTCATGACGTTGGAGGCGGCCTCTTCCGAGTAGCCGGCGTCACGTTCGCCGTTGACGGCAACGCGCACGTCGCCGAACCAGATGGCGAGGCGGTCGCGATCGGCCATTTCGCCTGATTTGCCGACGGCCATGACGATACGACCCCAGTTGGCGTCCTCGCCGGCGGCCGCGGTCTTGACCAGCGGCGAATTGGCGATCGACAGCGCGATCGTCTTGGCGGCGGCATCGCTTTCAGCACCGGTCACGGTGATCTCGAGCATCTTGGTGGCGCCTTCGCCGTCGCGCACGACCTGCAGTGCCAGATCCTTGAGGAGATCGTTGAGCGCGGCGCGGAACGACGAGAGGCGCGGATCGTCAGCCGTCTCGACGCGAACCTGGCCGTCTTCGGCGGCCGCACCCGTTGCAAACAGCATGAGCGTGTCGGATGTCGAGGTGTCGCTGTCGACGGTCATCGAGTTGAAGGTCGGATCGACACCGGCCGATAGCATCGCCTGCAGCGCTGCCGGCGCGATGTCGGCGTCGGTGACGACGAAGGAGAGCATCGTCGCCATATCAGGGGCGATCATGCCGGCGCCCTTGGCGATACCGTTGATCGAGACCGCAACGCCGCCGATCTCGGCCGTGCGGGTCGCGACCTTCGGATAGGTGTCGGTGGTCATGATCGCCTTGGCGGCCTCGAACCAGAAATCGCCGGTAGCGTCGGAATAGAGCGTGTCGAGCACGCCGGAAAACTTGGTGGCGTCGAGCGGCTCGCCGATGACGCCGGTGGAGGCGAGGAAGATCTCGCTCTCGCTGCAGCCGACGGCGGCAGCCGCCGACTTGGCGGTGAGCGCGGTCGCTTCACGGCCCTTCACGCCGGTAAAGGCGTTGGCATTGCCGGAATTGACGACCACGGCGCGCGCAACGCCGCCGGGCAGGTTGGCGCGGCAGAAATCGACGGGGGCCGACGGGCACTTGGAACGGGTGAAGACACCGGCAACGGCCGCCGGCTTGTCGAACACCATCATCAGGACGTCGGTACGGTTCTTGTACTTGATCCCCGCCGAGGCGGTCGCCATGCGAACACCGCGAAGCGCGGGCATGGACACGAAGGTTTTGGGAGCGAGCGGGGAAACGGAACCGGACATGATCATCGACCTGGCATGAAAGGGGATACGGAAGGGCCCGGAAAAACCGGGCCCTCGATGGATATTGTTACTGCTGAGCCGGCGCTGCGGCGGGCGCGTCACCCGGCTGCGGCTGCTTGTTGGCGTCGTCGTAACCCTTGCGCAGGGCTTCGTCCGTGATGTCGATCTTGGACTTTTCCTTGGCGGAGGCGAGAAGCGCAAGATACTTGTCGCGCATGACGAGCTGACGAACCTGATCCTTGACCTGGTCGTAAGCCGGAGGAGCGGCGTCGCGCTTATCCTCGACGAGGATGACGTGGTAGCCGAAATCGGTCTTCACCGGCGTCTTGGTGTAGGCACCCTTGTCGAGCGCGAAAGCCGCGTCTTCGAATTCCTTGACCATGCGGCCCTTGGTGAAATAGCCGAGATCGCCGCCGTCAGCCTTGTTCGGGTCGGTCGACTTTTCCTTGGCGAGGTCGGCGAAGTTCTTGCCGGCATCGAGCTGCTTGATGACGTCCTTGGCTTCGTCTTCCGTCTTCACCAGGATGTGGCGGGCGTGAACTTCTTCCTGCTTGGGAAGGGCTGCTACTTCCTTGTCGTAGCGTGCCTTGACTTCAGCGTCGGTCACGGTGTCGACGACGTGCTTCTTGAAGTAGGCGTTGTGCAGTTCGCGATCGGCGAGGTACTGCATGCGCTTCTTGAACTCAGCCGACTGGTCGAGCTTTTCAGCGGCCGCGTCCTTGGCGAGCAGCTTCACGTCGATAGCGGCGGAAAGTGCAGCGACCTTCTTCTGGTCGTCAGGCAGCTGCGCCAGCTGCGGATCGAGGTTGGCGATCGCCAGGTCGAGTTCCGACTGGTGGATTTCGACATCGCCGACCTTGGCAACGACGGCGTCAGCGCCGTCCTGTGCCCGCACCGGCGCCTGGAAGGCGACGAACGTGGCGAGTGCCATCACGGCGATTCTGTTGTAGTTCAACATCAAACATTCCTTCACAGTTAACCCACCGGCTTCAACTTCTTGAATCCTGCCCTGAAACAGGCATCAACACTGGAATGTGGCCTTTCTATATCAGCCAAATCCGTTGACATCATTCGACCCCCCTCTTATCTGTCACGCAACCTCGCGTCCAGAAAAGTTTCCTGGCGTTTCGATACGTGCGCCCGAAATTCGGCCGGGCCGCCCTTACGAGAAGCCCGGGATGAATATTCAGAAAGGACCAGTCGTATGGTCAGCTTTGGCGGCATCGCCCGCAAACTATTTGGCTCCGCCAATGATCGCCGCGTGCGGTCCTTCCAGCCGAACGTCGCCGCAATCAATGCGATTGAGGAAAAGACCAAGGCGCTGTCCGACGAACAGCTCGCCGCCCAGACGGTGGAGTTCCGCAAGCTGCTCGCCGAAGGCAAGACGCTCGACGACATCCTCGTCCCGGCCTTTGCTGTTGTCCGCGAAGCCTCGCGCCGCGTGCTCGGCATGCGCCCCTTCGACGTCCAGCTGATCGGCGGCATGATCCTTCATTCCAACGCCATCGCGGAAATGAAGACGGGTGAAGGCAAGACGCTGGTCGGAACGCTTCCCGTCTATCTGAACGCGCTGTCGGGCAAGGGCGTCCACGTCGTTACCGTCAACGACTACCTCGCCCAGCGTGACGCGGCCACCATGTCGCGCCTTTACGGCTTCCTCGGCCTGACCACGGGCGTCATCGTCCACGGCCTGTCGGACGAAGAACGCGCGGCGGCCTATGGCTGCGACATCACCTACGCGACCAACAACGAGCTCGGCTTCGATTATCTGCGCGATAACATGAAGTATGAGAAGGGCCAGATGGTTCAGCGCGGCCACAACTACGCCATCGTCGACGAAGTGGACTCGATCCTCGTCGACGAAGCGCGCACGCCGCTGATCATCTCCGGTCCGCTCGACGACCGCTCCGATCTCTACAACACGATCGACACCTTCATCCCGCTGCTCGTCGAAAGCGACTACGAGATCGACGAAAAGCAGCGTTCGGCCAACTTCTCCGAAGAAGGCACCGAGAAGCTCGAAAATCTTCTGCGTGAAGCCGGCCTGCTCAAGGGCGCCAGCCTCTACGACATCGAGAACGTCGCGATCGTCCACCACGTCAACAACGCGCTGAAGGCCCACAAGCTCTTCACCCGCGACAAGGACTACATCGTCCGCAACGACGAGATCGTCATCATCGACGAATTCACCGGCCGCATGATGCCGGGCCGCCGTTATTCGGAAGGCCAGCACCAGGCGCTGGAAGCCAAGGAACATGTGAAGATCCAGCCTGAAAACCAGACGCTGGCGCAGATCACCTTCCAGAACTACTTCCGCATGTACGACAAGCTCGGCGGCATGACCGGTACCGCGCAGACGGAAGCGGAAGAATTCGGCAACATCTACGGTCTCGACGTCGTCGAAGTACCGACCAACCTGCCGATCAAGCGTATCGACGAAGACGACGAGGTCTACCGGACCTTCGAAGAAAAGTACAAGGCGATCATCGCCGAGATCGCGGATGCGCAGAAGCGCGGCCAGCCGGTTCTCGTTGGTACGACCTCGATCGAAAAGTCCGAATATCTGGCCGGCTTGATGGAGAAGCAGGGTTACAAGAACTTCCAGGTTCTGAACGCCCGCCACCACGAGAAAGAAGCTTATATCGTGTCCCAGGCCGGCGTGCCCGGCGCCGTCACCATCGCCACCAACATGGCGGGTCGCGGTACCGACATCCAGCTCGGCGGCAACCTCGACATGCGTGTCGAGCGTGAGCTCGGCGAAGTCGAGGAAGGTCCGGAGCGCGACGCCAAGATCGAGGCGATCCGCGAAGAGATCAAGCAGCTCAAGGAAAAGGCGCTGGCCGCCGGCGGCCTCTACGTCATCGCGACGGAACGCCACGAAAGCCGCCGTATCGACAACCAGCTGCGCGGCCGTTCCGGCCGTCAGGGCGACCCCGGCCGCTCGAAGTTCTACCTCTCGCTTCAGGACGACCTGATGCGCATCTTCGGCTCGGACCGCATGGATTCGATGCTGACCAAGCTCGGTCTCAAGGAAGGCGAAGCGATCGTCCACCCCTGGATCAACAAGGCTCTGGAACGCGCGCAGAAGAAGGTCGAAGCCCGCAACTTCGATATTCGCAAGAACCTCTTGAAGTACGACGACGTTCTGAACGACCAGCGCAAGGTGGTCTTCGAACAGCGCCTCGAGCTGATGGAAGCAACCAACATCTCCGAGACCGTTTCCGACATGCGTCGCGAAGTGATCGAGGATCTGGTTCAAAAGCACATTCCCGAGCGCGCCTATGCCGAACAGTGGGATGCCGTCGGCCTCAAGGAGCAGGCCAACGCGCTCCTCAATCTCGATCTGCCGATCGAGGACTGGGTCAAGGAAGAAGGCATCGGCGAAGACGATATCCGCGAACGCCTGACGGAAGCGGCCAACGCCGTCTTCACCGAAAAGGCCGAGCGCTTCGGCGACGACATCATGCATTACGTCGAGCGTTCGATCGTCATGCAGACGCTGGACGCGCTGTGGCGCGAGCACATCGTCAATCTCGACCACCTGCGTTCCGTCGTCGGTTTCCGTGGCTATGCCCAGCGCGACCCGCTGCAGGAATACAAGTCGGAAGCCTTCGAGCTCTTCAACACGTTGCTCAACAGCCTCCGCCAGGCCGTCACCGCCCAGCTGATGCGTGTCGAACTGGTGCAGCAGGAGCAGCCGGAACCGCCGGCCATGCAGGCCCACCACATCGACCCCAATACCGGCGAAGACGAGTTCGGCTCGGTCTACCAGGCATCGGAAGTCATCGTTGCGCCTGAAAACCGCAACCCCGACGACCCCGCAACCTGGGGCAAGGTCGGCCGCAACGAGGTCTGCCCCTGCGGTTCGGGCAAGAAGTACAAGCACTGCCACGGTGCCTTCGAGCAGGCCTGAGACCTGATCGAGACCTGAGATCGAAGCCCTCGCGACCTGGACGTCGCGAGGGCTTTTTCATGTGTGCAGCGCGCTCCCGTGCCCGCCCATGAGCAGAACCCGCCCACAACTTCCAATTTCATAATCCGCCCGAAATTCAGCCGCAAAACAGTCGCTTTGTTCGCCGAGCTTGCGCCGATATCAGAATTGATTTCAGGACACGCGATGAACCGCACCGCCTGCAAGGCCCCTTATTTCAGCCAGTGGGAAACGGCGTCGATGACGCTCTCCGTGCTGGAGCGCGGCGCTGCCGCCTTGCTCGATGATCCGCTCTGGCAGCGATCCGGCGCCGACAGCGTCGAGGAATATGCGCGCTGGGCCGTCAACATCTGCGGCATGGCCTGCCTGAAGATGATCCTCGCCGCCAGGGGTGAAGACCATCGCATCATCGACCTCGCGCGCGGCTGCACCCGCTTCGGCGGCTATGTCGTCAACGAGGAAGACCAGTCGATCAAGGGGCTGATCTACGCGCCCTTCGTCACCTATGTCGGCGAAACCTTCGGCCTCGACGCGAAAACCATCACCAGCCTTCCCACACCAGCTATCGCCGATATCCTGAAGGAGAACGCCTTCTTCATCGCCTCGGTCAACAGCCAGATCCGTTGGCCGGACCGCCAGCCGCCCACAAAGGGCGGCCACCTCGTGCTGGTGACGGCGGCAAGCGCCGACACCATCCGCTTCCACAACCCATCCGGCCACGACGAAGCCAGCCAGGCCGACGTCGAGCTGCCGACCGAGATCTTCGACCGCTTCTTCGCCAATCGCGGCGTCGCCGTCAGGCTCGACCAATGACAACGATCCAAGGGGACCAATCCGCCATGCCGACACAGCCCGCCCGCCCGACATCGTCGCGCCCACGCATCGCCATCCTCTTCGGCGGCCGCTCGCCGGAGCACGACGTCTCCATCCTCTCGGCGACCAATGTCGTCGCGGCCCTCGATGCCGAGCGCTACGACGTCCTGCCGATCTTCGTGACCCGCGAAGGACAATGGCGGCTTCTGCCGAAGGGCACCACGCTGTCTTCAGCCGCAAAGGTCGAGGAAGCCGTCGAGGTCAGCCTTCTACCCGGCGGCCAGGGCCGCATGCTCGCCATCCCGCAAGGCGCGCAGCCCTATGAAGTCCCCGCGATCGACGTCCTTTTCCCCGTGCTGCACGGGATGCACGGCGAGGACGGCTCGATCCAGGGTCTGGCATCCGTTGCCCGCGTGCCGCTCGCCGGCTGCGGCCTGCTCGGATCGGTGACCGCGATCGACAAGGACATTGCCAAGCGCCTGCTCCGGGAAGCCAGCCTGCCGGTGGCGAAAGCGCTCTGCATTGAAGAAGACAGCGTTCCCTCCTTCGACGCCGCCGCGCGCGAACTCGGCCTCCCCCTCTTCATCAAGCCCGCCCGCCAGGGTTCGTCGGTCGGTGTCAGCAAGGTCAGGACACAAGAGGATTTTGCTGCCGCGCTTGCCGAGGGCTTCAGGCACGACGGCAAGCTGCTCGCCGAGGAATTCATCGCCGGCCGCGAGATCGAGTTCAGCGTGCTCGAACATGCGAATGGCGACATCACCGTCTCGCTGCCGGGCGAGATCGCGCCGGCCGAAAGCCACGGTTTTTACAGCTACGAAGCGAAATATATCGATGAAGCAGGTGCAGCACTCCGCGTGCCCGCGCAACTACCGAAGGAGATCGAGGACGAGCTGCGCAAGACCGCGCGCCAGGCCTTCAAGGCACTCGGCTGCGACGGCATGGCCCGCGTCGATTTCTTCCTGATGCAGGACATGTCCTTCGTGGTCAACGAGCTCAACACCATCCCCGGCTTCACCAATATCAGCATGTACGCCAAGGCGATGGCGGCATCGGGCGTCAGCTACGCCGAGGTGCTGGATGTCCTGATAGACAGGGCGTTGACGCGCGGCTGCGGCTGAGGCTCTGAGTTGGGGACAGGTTAAGCCTGAGGGCCTCGTCACAACCGTTTCTTAACCGTGTCATGCCACTACTCTAGGCACGATTTGCCAGAGAGTTTTGCGTGTCCATTATGGCGGTCATCGAGACGGCGGAGAAGATGCTACCGGCGAGCCTGCGTCCTGCGGGCGGTCGCCTTCTTCGCATGCTCGGCGATATCATGACCAGACGCGGCGAAAAGGCCGCCGCCCAGCGCATGGCATTGACCGCATTTGCGATCCGCGTCATCAGCGCCGCCCTCGCCTTTCTTTCCCAGATCATCCTGGCGCGCCTGATGGGCGAGTACGAATACGGCATCTTCGTCTTCGTCTGGGTGCTGATCGTTCTCTTCGGTGACCTCTCCTGCCTCGGCTTCCACACCGCCATCGTCCGCTTCCTCCCACAGTACAAGGCATCGGGCGCCTTCGAGGAAATTCGCGGCCTGACCGGCACCGCCCGGATCTTCGGCCTGCTGTCCGGCACCGCGGTGCTCGCCATCGGCATGCTCGGCCTGCATCTCTTCGGCGATCGCATCCAGAGCTATTATGTCGTGCCGATCTTCCTCGGCCTGCTCGCCATGCCGATGATCGCGCTGGGCGACATATTGGAAGGCACCTCGCGCGCCAATCACTGGCCCGTCATGGCGCTGAGCCCCGTCTATATCATCCGCCCGATCCTGATCATCACCTGCATGCTGGTTGCGATCGGCCTCGGCGCGCCGCACACGGCGGTCACCGCCATGCAGGCGGCGCTGGTCGCAACCTATCTCACCGCGCTCGGCCAGTATGTGGCGACCCTCATCCGCCTGCGCCGGCATTATCATCAGGGTCCGAGCAAGATCGATTTCCTGAGCTGGCTAAGCGTCGCCTTCCCCATCTTCCTGATCGAGGGCGTCAGCTTTCTGTTGACGAATTCCGATGTCGTCGTCGTCGGCATTTTCCTCGAGCCGCACGAGGTCGCCATCTACTTCGCCGCCGCAAAGACCATGGCGCTGGTCCATTTCATCAACTTCTCGGTCAAGGCCGCCTCCGGCCCGCGCTTTTCCAGCATCATTGCGGAGGGCACCCGCGCCGAGCTCGCCGCCGCGGCCTTCGATGCCGCCAGATGGACCTTCTGGCCGGCGCTGGCCGTCGGCCTCGTGGTGCTCGCGGCCGGACATCTGCTGCTGTCGCTCTTCGGCGGCGCCTTTACAGCAGGCTATGTGCTGATGGCGATCCTGCTTGCCGGCATTCTCGCCAAGGCGCTGGTGGGTCCCGCCGAGACGCTGCTCATGATGGCAGGAAAGCAGAATATCTGCGTCGCGCTCTATGCCGGCGCGCTGACGGCCAACGTCACCCTCAACATTCTCCTCATCCCCCACTTCGGCATCGAGGGCGCGGCGATCGCCACGGCCTCCGCCATGGGCGTCGAGGCGGTGCTCTTGCATCTCGCAGTCCGCCGCACGCTCGGCATCGCCCTCTTCGCCTTCGCCAGACCGGCCAGCGCCGGCAACGATATGGAAGCCTGACAGTATGGTGCGCAATCCTCCCGGAACCCAGACCACAGACTCGACCGCCAACCGCATGGTCCACGAGCTGGCATCGCTGGAATTCGATGCACCGCAGGCCGAAGCCCGCGTCGAGATCGGCCGTCCCGGCCGCGAGCTCTGCGTCTACTCCGGCAAGCTCGGCTACGACCTGCAGGACGAACTGGATTTCCTCTCCAACCGCGCGCTGGAGCCGAATGTCTTCTTCACCGGCCGCTTCCTGGCGCCCGCCATGCCGCGCCTTGACGACCGCGAGGTCAACTTCGCGCTGCTGCGCGACCAGAACGAGACCCGCAGCCGCCTGCGCGTGCTGATGCCGTTCTCAGTCGAAAAGCCGGGCTTCGCCGTCGGCCCCTCGATCATCCGCGTCTGGGCGAACAGCTTCGCGCCCTTGGGCACGCCGCTGCTCGACGGCGAGGATGCCGCCGAAACGCTCGACAACTTCCTCGAGGGCCTGACCGCCCGCGACCTGCGCATGCCCGGCATTCTGGTGCTGCCGGATCTGCGCCTGAACGGCATCTTCGCCCGCATGATCCGCGCCGTCGCCATCGGCCGCAACCTGCCGATCACGACCACCAACCCCTATCTGCGCCCGATGCTGCAGAGCGACGAGGACGCCGTCGCCTATCTGCGCCAGTCGGTATCATCCTCGCACATGCGCGAGATGCGCCGGCAATGGCGGCTGCTCGAGGAGAAGGGCACGGTCGTCTATAACGTTGCCCGCCAGCCGCGCGACATCCATATGCGCTTCGAGGAATTCCTGGCGCTCGAAGCCGGCGGCTGGAAGGGCAAGAAGCGCAGCGCGCTTGTGACCGACCGCCTGCACATGGCCTTTGCCCGCGAGGCGATCTCCAACCTGGCCGCCGTCGACGCCGTGCGTATCCACTCGATCGACTTCAACGGCAAATCGATCGCCTCCACCGTCGTCCTGATGATGGGCGGCGAGGCCTACACCTGGAAGACCGCCTATGACGAGGCCTACGCCCGCTATTCGCCGGGCAAGCTGCTCATGGGCGAACTCACCGAATGGCACCTCGACGACGCCAACATCGTCCGCTCCGACAGCTGCGCTGTCCCCGACCACCCGATCATGAGCCGCTTCTGGCAGGAACGCGAGGAAATGGGCACCGTCGTCATCGGCCTCAACCAGAACGCCGACCGCGACGTCCGCCAGGTCGCCACCCAGCTCCACCTTTACAGCAGCACGCGCAATGTCGCGAAGATGCTGCGGCAGAAGATCATGTCGCTGGCTGGGCGGGGGTGAGTGGGCGGTTCTTATCCGGCCGTGGTGCTCGTAATACCCCCCTCTGCCCTGCCGGGCATCTCCCCCACAGGTGGGGAGATCGGCCGGGCGCACCCGCTCGTTCCAACCTTCAATGTGTGGCGAAAGCCTAACCGCGAGTCGATCTCCCCCCTTGTGGGGGAGATGCCCGGCAGGGCAGAGGGGGGTATCGCACGGTAAAACCTGAATGAAAGGCGACGGTAGCAGACAGCGTTACAACCACACACCACAAAACCCCGCGCCGGAGACCTCTCCGCGACGGCATGGCAAGCTGGGAATGGGCAGGCAACGTTTGGTATAGAGTATGATTGTCAGGCAATATCGCCTGCCCGATCATATCGAGGCTTCCGGATATCCAGGCCGACAGGAGCGTCTCTCGGCCTTTCGCTTCCGAATGGAGGAGAGGTCCTGACGACCAAACCACCCACCTTTCAACAACCATCACCGGACGCCGGGCTTGCGCCCTGATGTGTCAGATCCGGTTCGCGACCCGGCTCCCTGTCCAATGACGCCATCAGTATGGGAGCGACGATTGCGACGGGGATGATAGAGACGACGAAATCTGCAAACGATTGATATCGCGGCGATTTCTTTCACCGCGCAACAAAATTATCCCCGCGAGCGGATCAAGAAATCATCTCTAAGTCCTGTAAGCTTCCAACTCCGCGTGCAATATTGCGGCACTTGCCTCGATCGCCGCGATGTCGTCAGCGATCAACCGATAAAGTGGTGTCTGATCGCCAGGCGTGCGCGCCCCAAGGTGCTGCGCGATATATTTGATAGCTGCGACGGTCGCGGCAAACCTGTCGTGGAGGACAGGCTCATGGTGGGCGAGCCGGTTACGTGACTGGTAGATGATCTCAAGACTGTCGGCCACGTCAGCGCGCTTTATTCGCTTGTTCGGGAACACCTTCTTGAGTGCCGGCCGCCAAAGCGTGTGCTCATAATCGGGACCGCATAAACGCTTCCAGATGTAGAAAGTCAGCTCGGCAATGATCTTGCCATCGGTGACCTGGATATGCGTTCGACGGAGCTTGGACCTCTGCGTATGGGACAAGTTCGCCGGGCGGCCATTCGGGAATGCCAGCGCGTCAAGCCCATGCTTGGTAGCCTGCGCAAGTTTGGCGTATTCGGCCCGACGCGCGCTATCGAGCGCCTGCACGATCTTGGTCTTCTCGCTTTCCTTCCAGTGGAAAGGTGGCGGCGGGCTCAGAAGCCAGCCGGCCCGGCCGAAATGCTGCCCGAGATTTTCACAGATAGAGTTCCGCAAGGAAATCTCGATGACCGCGATGATATTCATCAAATCGGCGCCGAGGCGCAGTGTCTTCTGATGGAATTCGATTGCAGCCCGAGCGTTGCCGGTGAGTTGGTAAAGCTTACCCAACCTCTCGGGCGACAGCAGCTTCGTGATCTCCGCTAAATCTGCATCCTCTATCGGCAAGTTGACGCTCCCGTCACTCTCACATATATTCAAACTCGAAAAGTCGAGATCAGATTGGCAGTTTGCTTTCGAGCATTACGAATCCTCGACTTCCCAAAATTGAAAAGGCGCTCCTCGGGGCGTCTTTTCTTTTTAATCTAAGGGAAATATCGGGCGGCACACAAGCCTACCCCTCCCCCACCGCCCGCTCCCGCAGCATCCGCCGGATCACCTTGCCCGATGTCGTCAGCGGCAGCGCGTCGACGAACGCCACCTCGCGCGGATATTCGTGCATCGACAGCCGCATCTTCACCCAGTCGCGGATCTCCGCTGCCAGCGCGTCGCTTGCCGCAAAGCCCGGCGCCAGAACCACATAGGCCTTTACGATCTCGGTGCGCAGCGCGTCGGGCTTGCCCACCGCCGCCGCCATCTGCACAGCCGGATGGCCGGTCAGGCAGTCCTCGATCTCGGCCGGGCCGATGCGGTAGCCGGATGAGGTGATGACGTCGTCGTCGCGGCCGAGGAAGGTGACGTAGCCGTCTTCGTCCTGCCGGCCAAGATCGCCTGTTAGCAGCCAGTCGCCGGCGAATTTGCGCGCGGTCGCCTCCGCGTCGTTCCAATAGCCGAGAAACATCACCGGATCAGGCCGCGCGATGGCGATCTGGCCGACCGCGCCCGGCGCCAGCACCGCGCCGGCCTCATCGACGATCGCCACCTTATGCCCCGGCACCGCCTTGCCGATCGCCCCCGGCTTGCTCACGCCAAGCGCGGCATTCGAGGACAGCACGAAATTGCACTCCGTCTGCCCGTAGAATTCGTTGACCTCGATCCCAAGCGTGCGGCTTGCCCAATCATGCGTCTCCGCCCCCAGCGCCTCGCCGGCGGCGCCGATTGTGCGCAGCGTGAGATCGTATCGCTGACGCGGATCGGGCACCGATTTCATCAGCCGCAAGGCCGTCGGCGGAATGAAGCCGTTGCGCACCTTCATCTCGGCCATGATCCTGTAGGCCATGTCGGCATCGAATTTCTGCGCCGGCGACGAGACCACGGGCACGCCGAGCATCAGGCTCGGAAGCAGCGCGTTGAGCAGCCCGCCGGCCCAGGCCCAGTCGGACGGCGTCCACATCCGATCACCCGGTTGCGGAAAGCCTTCATGCGCGAATTGAATGCCTGGAATATGCCCGGCGAGCACCCTGTGCCCATGCAACGCCCCCTTCGGCGCGCCTGTTGTGCCCGAGGTGAAGATCATCAGCGCCGGCTCGTCCGGCCCGGTCGGCGGCACGTCGAAGCTGGGCGCATAGTGCTCGACAAGGCTGCCGAAGGAGACAATGTCGGCGCTGTCAATAGCGGCGTCGACGCTGATCACCGTCTTCAGGTCCGGCAGCCGGTCGCGGATCTCGTGGATACGCTCGAGCCCGAAGCCGTTGGTCACGACGGCGGCCGCACCCGATGTCTTCAGCCGATATTCCAGCGCCTCGACGCCGAAGAGCAGCGCCAGCGGCACCGCGATCGCGCCCATCTTGTAGATCGCCATATGAGCAATCACCGTCTCGAAGGACTGCGGCAGAAGCAGCGCCACCCGATCGCCTCTCGTGAGACCGAGCGCGACGAGCCCATTGGCAAGCGAGGCCGAGCGCGCCGCAAGCGCCCCATAGCTCATCGACAGGTGATCGCCATCCGGGCTGAAGTGCTGAAGACAGATCCGCTCCGGCTCGCGCGCCGCCCAATCGTCCGAACACACCCGGCCGATGTTGAAATGCTCAGGGATCGTCCAGGCGAAATCGCGGTAGAGATCGTCATAGCGAGCGCGCGGCGGCAGCTTCATGGGCGCAGGATCATCAGTGGGGTCTCGGGGCAAGAGTCCGTTTATGCTGCAGCAGCTAACACCGAGGGCGCGGCTCACGCAAGCGTGAAGCCCGGATCGCCCTTTCGGCCCCGGGGGACGCATGGTTGTTTGCCGCAACCGCTGCCAATCTGGCGGGGAGCGCCCTAGATAGGGGTAGCGCCAGGGTTTCTTTTCTCATCACGGAGCGATTTCATGGAATACGTCAAATTCGGCGGCACCGGCCTCGAAGTCTCGAAGATCTGCCTGGGCTGCATGACCTTCGGCGAGCCCGGCCGCGGCAATCACAGCTGGACGCAGGCCGAAGAGCCGAGCCGGGCGCTGATCAGGCAGGCGCTCGAAGCCGGCATCAATTTTCTCGACACCGCCAACACCTATTCCGACGGCTCGTCCGAGGAAATCGTCGGCCGCGCGATCAGGGATTTTTCGCGGCGCGACGAGATCGTGCTCGCCACCAAGGTGTTCAACCGCATGCGCCCCGGACCGAACGGCGCCGGCCTGTCGCGCAAGGCGATCTTCGACGAGATCGACAACAGCCTGAAGCGCCTCGGCACTGATTATGTCGACCTCTATCAGATCCACCGCTTCGACCCGACGACGCCGATCGAGGAGACGCTGGAGGCGCTGCATGATGTCGTGAAGGCGGGCAAGGCGCGCTATATCGGCGCGTCCTCCATGCATGCCTGGCAGTTCGCCAAGATGATCTACACTTCAAGGGCCAATGGCTGGACGCCCTTCGTCAGCATGCAGGACCATCTGAACCTGCTCTACCGCGAGGAAGAGCGCGAGATGCTGCCCTTCTGCCAGGACCAGAAGATCGCCGTCATTCCCTGGAGCCCGCTGGCGCGCGGTCGCCTGACCCGCGACTATGACGAAAAGACCGCCCGCAGCGAGACTGACGAATTCGGCAAGACGCTCTACCAGCAGGCCGAGGACGCGGACCGCGCCATCATCGGCGTGGTCGGCGATCTCGCCAAGAAGCACGGCGTCTCCCGCGCCCAGATCGCCACCGCCTGGATCCTGCAGAAGAGCGCCGTCACCGCTCCGATCATCGGCGCCTCGAAATCCGGTCATATCGACGACGCCGTCGGCGCGCTCTCGGTCAAGCTTTCAGCCGAAGATGTCGCGGCGCTGGAAGAGCCCTACGTGCCGCACCGCGTCGAGGGATTCAAGTAAGGTCACCGGACACCGGCCTGCCTCGCTCAGGCAGGCCGACCACCCTTCCAAGATATCGCCCCTTGAGGATATCGCCATGACCGTCATCCCCTTCGAGGCCCGCCGCTTCCGCTCGACGGCCGCCTATTACACCCGCTACCGCGTCCCCTATCCGGACGAGCTGATTGCCCGCGTCGCGGAGCGTGCCGGCCTGCAGACAGGCGAGCGCCTGCTCGATCTCGGCTGCGGCCCCGGCCAGCTCGGCATCGCCTTCGCCCGCCTGACAGGCGCAAAGGTCACCGGCATCGATCCCGAACCGGAGATGCTGGAGACCGCGCGCGCCGATGCTGAGAAGGCCGGTGTCGCGGTCGATTTCATCCAGGGCTCGTCCTATGATCTTGGCCCATCGCTCGCACCGCTGAAGATGACGGTCATGGGCCGCTCCTTCCACTGGATGGACCGCCCAGCGACGCTCAAGGCGCTCGACGCCATCACCGTCGAAGACGGCTGCGTCGTGCTCTTCGGCGATCGCCACATAGCCTCCACGCCCGATTGGCGCGCCGCCGTCAACGCGCTGTCGGAAACCTTCGCGCCGGACCGCAACGCCGACCGCGAGCGCCGCAAGGGTCCGGACTGGATCGCCCACGAAACCGTCCTGCTGCAATCGCCCTTCAACCATCTCGAGCGGATCGGCATCGTGAGCGAACGCCGGCTGACCGCGGACGACATCATCGGCCGCGCCTTCTCGACCTCGGTGACGTCACCGGAAACGCTGGGCGACAAGGCGGAAGCCTTCGAAGCCGAACTGCGAGCAGCACTTGCAAGGTTATCGCCGGATGGCCGCTTCGCCGAGACGGTCGAGATCAGCGGGCTGATTGCCCGTCGCGGCTAGCTCTTAGCCGGCGAAAGAGCGTCGCGCGTCGTGAACAGGAAATTGTCGGACAGCTCCCGGCTCTCCACCGCGCGCGCCAGGATCACCGCACCCATCATCGCCGACAGCGTCATGAACCCCTTGGCGCGGCGTTCTTCCGCGCTGTCGCCGGGGACGATCTCGGAGAGGATATCGACCAGCGCCGACAGCCCGTCATTGAAGGTCGAGCGCACGGCACCCTGGCTGCGGCTCACCTCCTGCACCAGCGAGGCAAAGACGCAGCTGCCGCCGGGATCGTCGACGCTGCAACGCGAGAGATAATGATTGAGGAGCGCATCGAGCGGCGCGTCCGGGGCACTTGTTATAATCTCGTTCCAGCGGACCTTCACCCGCTCGATCAACGCCCGGCTGACTTCGAGCGCCAGATCTTCCTTCGACTGGAAATGGCCGTAGAAGCCGCCATGGGTCAGCCCCGCGGCCTTCATGATCTCCGCCACCCCTGTCGATTCGAACCCCTTCTCGCGAAACAGCACGCCCGCGACACCGAGGATCTTCTCCCGGTTTTCCGCGAATTTCTCCCGGCTGACACGCATAGCAAGGCTCCTAAAAAACACCGCTTGACAATTTATATGACGCGCATCATCAATAATCAACAATGATGATGACCATCATCTAAAAATTAGTACTAGCCTTCCGGCAACCCCGAACGGAACAGCCCCCATGGTCTCCACTGCACTTGCCTCCACGCTGGCGCGGCGCAACATCCACTACGGATGGGTCGTCGTCGCCGCCACCTTTCTCACCATGCTGGTCACGGCAGGCGCCATGGGCGCGCCGGGCGTGCTGATCAAGCCGCTGCAGGACGAGTTCGGCTGGGAGACCTCGCAGATCTCGTCGGCGCTCGCCGTCCGCCTGCTGCTCTTCGGCCTGATGGGCCCTTTCTCCGCCGCCTTCATGAACTATTTCGGCGTCCGCAAGGTCATCGTCTTCGCGATGATCCTGATCTCAAGCGGCTTCGTCGGCTCGCTGTTCATGACCGAGATCTGGCAGTTGCTGCTGCTCTGGGGCATCGTCGTCGGCCTCGGCACTGGGCTGACCGCCATGGTGCTCGCCGCCACCGTCTCGGCCCGCTGGTTCACCAAGCATCGCGGCCTCGTCGTCGGCATGCTGTCGGCGAGCTCCGCCACCGGCCAGCTGGTCTTCCTGCCCCTGATGGCGCAGTTGACGGAGAGCTACGGCTGGCGCGCCACGGTCTTCTTCGTCTGCGGCATGATCCTTTTCGCGGCGCTGGTCGTGCTCGCCTTCATGCGCGACCGTCCCTCCGATCTCAACCTCCCCTCCTTCGGCGAGGACCGCATCACTCCGCCGCCCGTACAGACCGGCGGCCTGCTCACCATGCTTGCGGCCCCGATCGTCGTTCTCAAGGAGGTCTCGAAAACCTCGACCTTCTGGATCCTGTTTGCCACCTTCTTCATCTGCGGCCTGAGCACCAACGGCCTGATCCAGACGCATTTCGTGACACTCTGCGGCGATTTCGGCATCCTGCCGGTGGCCGCCGCCAGCGTGCTTGCGGTCATGGGCATCTTCGATTTCTTCGGCACGATCGGCTCCGGCTGGCTGTCCGACCGTTTCGACAATCGCTGGCTGCTCTTCTGGTATTACGGCCTGCGCGGCCTCTCTCTGCTCTTCCTGCCCTTCAGCGATTTCTCCTTCTACGGCCTGTCGATCTTCGCCGTCTTCTACGGCCTCGACTGGATCGCCACCGTGCCACCGACGGTCAAGCTTGCCGCCGAACGCTTCGGCAAGGAAAAGGTCGGCATCGTCTTCGGCTGGGTCTTCACCGGCCACCAGCTGGGTGCGGCCACTGCTGCTTATGGTGCGGGCCTGTCGCGCACCGAGCTGCAGAGCTATCTCCCCGCCTTCTTCATCGCCGGCGCCTTCTGCCTGCTCGCCTCCATACTGGCGATCACAATCAAGAAATCCGGCCTCCCCACCCCGGCCGTCTCCGTCGCCCACTGAAGACACGCTTCCGGCCGAAACCATTCGGCCGGAAGCCCCACGAAATCAGCCCGATACCCGCATCCCCGTCTTGCGCCATCAGTCAAACGCATGCTAGACACCCGCCTCGTCGGTATCCGTTGCCCCATTGGCGGAATTGGTAGACGCGCTCGACTCAAAATCGAGTTTCGAAAGAAGTGCTGGTTCGACTCCGGCATGGGGCACCACTGGACTGCTGCAGACGCGACGTCTGCATGAACCGCCATCTTCTCTTCTGTGTTTTCAAGCCGCGCGCTTGAACGTTTCGATCGCGGCATCCAACTGGATGATCTTCGCCGTCCGTCCAAGCAGCGGCAGATGCGGCGTGTTCTCGCTATCGGTGATAACAGCAACGCGTACCGGCGATTGTTCGCCGAGATCCTTGATGTCGAGGAATTTCGACACTGCGGCATGCACGGACGACGCATGGGGCACGACCAGATCGAACAACGAGGTGTGTCCGCCGGTCTCAATCATGGCATCGAAATTCCAGGGCGAACTCGCACCTCGAACCATGACCTCGCGTTCGACATGCGCCTGAGGAAAAGCCGCCGTCAACCGCGACCAAAGCTCATATCGCTGGTCCATCGCACGCTTCTCGGATATCCGCGCCGCCGTTTGATCGACGGCTTCCTTCGACGCGTTGGCAACCGCGATTGCCGCGGAAACCAGCGCTTCGCGAGGCACCTCGATATCGAAGACCATATCGCTGTCGAATCTGACACCAAAGCGCTCTGCGGCCGCCTTGGCTATTCTCGTGAAAACAGTGCTTCCGTCCATCAGGTCGGCTTCGCGCCGCCCTGCCCCCAGGTCGGAGACGAAGTATCCATCTTCACTTTCCTGGAAACGCAGCACGACGCGCGCGCCGCCTGGATATAGCAGCGGCGTGACCACCATTGCCCCCTCGTTTCCGCCACGGGAATAGGAGAGCGCGCGGGACACCTCTTCGGCAATCGCGTTTATCGAGATTCTATCGATCATATCGCAGGCTCCCATTCCATTCAGGTGCAGGCAAATCATCAAGGCCGGAAATGTTGAAATGCGCCCCGATCACTGCCCAGATTTCCCGGAAAGACTGTGGTTCCTTATCCAGCGCCCGAGCATTTGGCAAATTGCTTGCGGGAAGGAATGCATCGGCTCCGATCCTGGCATTATCCTCGCATGTGTGGATATGAGAACCGTTAATTTCCGGTGATAGATGAAATCGTCGCCAGTGTCTGTTCGTATGCGGCGCGGTCGGTGCAAAGTCGATCCGGCTGACACACACCCACCGAACTGCGTCATTTATCTCAAAAGTTGCCGTGACATCTTCCATAGGTCGATTACGCCACACGCCGATCCGAATGCGAATGTCTTCCAGCGCAATATCATTGCTGTCGGAAACCGTGATGATCATCTCGGATCGCGACGCCATATCGGAGATCAAAGGAAGCCTCCCGGCGTCAGTCGCTTGTTTCCGGCTTTCACGATACATGGCCCCATCGGACCATGCAGGCCAACCGAAGATGTTTTTTGGTTCGGCGACGATTGTCTGCCAAGCTTCCAATTTGGGCGGACGAGAAGAACTCACCAAACCTCCCGGACAGCAACGATTTACACGCCTTCGTTTAGAACCAAATCTCCGTTACTCGCGATATTGGTGTCAAGAGTGCCGCTTCACGATATTTGGACCTTGGCATGGTGGTGGTAGCCATCACCACCGATATTGCCGTCTCAATTTAAATCAGCAGTTTAATTTCCCCCGCACATCGGTCAAAGTGCCGGCTCCCAAAAGGAGAACACATAAGCGTGCATCACGACGTCCCCCTCATTGCCACCATTGCCGTCAGTTTCGGGTTCGCGGCGATCCTTGGCTATCTTGCCGATCGCCTGCAGCTGCCGCCGCTGGTGGGTTATCTGCTGGCCGGGATTTTGATGGGGCCGATCACGCCGGGTTTTGTTGCCGATACCGGGCTTGCGAGCCAGCTGGCCGAGATCGGGGTGATCTTGCTGATGTTCGGTGTCGGGCTGCATTTCTCGGCGCGTGACCTGCTTGCGGTGCGCGGCGTCGCCATTCCAGGCGCGATCGCGCAGATCCTGATCGCGACGCTGCTGGGCGTCGGGCTGGCGGAATGGTGGGGCTGGAGCCTCGGCGCCGGCATCGTCTTCGGGCTCAGCCTCTCGGTCGCGAGCACCGTGGTGCTCCTGAAGGCGCTGGAGGAGCGAAATCTGGTCAATGCCGCGAGCGGCCGCGTCGCCGTCGGCTGGCTGATCGTCGAGGATCTGGCCATGGTGCTGGCGCTGGTGCTGCTGCCTGCTTTGGCCGAACTGCTCGGCGGCCACGCACCATCAGGCGCGCATGGCGCCGCCATGCCGCTGCCGCTGACCATTGCACTCACGCTGCTGCAGGTCGGCGCCTTTGCCGCGATGGCGATATTCCTCGGCCCCAAGGTCGTGCCCTGGCTTCTGATCCGCGTCGCCCGCACCGGCTCGCGTGAACTCTTCACGCTCACGGTTCTGGCGCTAGCGCTCGGCATCGCCTTCGGCTCGGCGCAGATCTTCGGCGTGTCCTTTGCGCTCGGCGCCTTCTTCGCCGGCGTGGTTATGAGCGAATCCAGCCTCAGCCACCGCGCCGCCGCCGATTCCCTGCCCCTGCAGAACGCGTTTTCAGTGCTGTTCTTCGTGTCCGTCGGCATGCTGTTCGATCCGTCGATCATCGTCCGCCAGCCGCTCGGCGTGCTCTCCGCGCTCTTGCTCATCATCGTCGGCAAGGGGATCATCTCTTTCGTCGTCGTCACGCTGTTGCGCTATCCCATCGGCATGGGCCTGACGGTGGCCGGCGGGCTGGCACAGATCGGCGAATTCTCGTTCATCCTCGCCGGCCTCGGCGTCACGCTCGGCCTGCTGCCGACCGACGGGCAGGACATCATTCTCGCCAGCGCCATCATTTCGATCACGCTCAACCCCATCGTTTGCGCCGGTGCAGAAGCGCTGCATGGCTATATCCAGCGCCGCTGGCCGCAAAGCGCCCGCCATGGCCACGCCAATTTCGACATCCTCAACGACGAGCTCGACAAGATCCGCGCCATCACCGAAGCGCGCGAACACCAGCACCAGCTGGAAATGCGCGAGCTCAGCGAAACCTTCCCGCTATTCGCCAATGTCGACGAGAACTCGCAGGAGGAGCTGCTCCTGCTGTTCCGCCCGAAATCGGCGCTTCCCGGCGAGCGCGTCATGCGCAAGGGCGATCGCGGCGGCGGCATGTATTTCCTGTCGGCGGGCGCCGTCGAAGTGCAGCTGCCTGATGATGCGATAAGGCTGGAGCCCGGCGCCTTTTTCGGCGAGATGGCGCTTTTGAGCGGCGGACGCCGCAACGCCGATGTGGTCGCCGTCGATTTCTGCCATTTCTTCGTGCTGGAACGGCGCGATTTCAACATGTTCACCGCGAAACATCCGGCGCTGCGCCAGATGGTGAGCGAGATGGCGCGCGAACGCACCGAGATGAACGTCATGCGCCAGAAGCGCGTCCCGTCTCCTGGTGTCGCGTCCTGATCCCGCGCGATCAAGGCACAATCCCCTCGCACGATCACGAAGAGTTTTTTATCGCACTGCCGCATGACTGACACAGCAGCCATTTACAGGCCGATATCAGGCCCATAAAGCTCATGCACGCAACCTGAAAGGACCGGAATGCTTCGCAGATTGTACGACTGGACCATGTCGCTGGCATCCCGCAAATCGGCCGAAGTCTGGCTTGCCGTTATCGCCTTCGTCGAAAGCTCCGTCTTTCTCGTTCCGGCCGATGTCCTTTATTTGCCGATGGCACTTGCCAAGCCCGAACGCGCCTATCGCTACGCGCTGGTGGCGACCGTCGCCTCCGTGCTTGGCGGCATCGCCGGCTGGGCGCTTGGCTATTACGCCTATGACACAATCGCCCGCCCGGTGCTCGAATTCTACGGCAAGCTCGACGCCTTCGAGCAGATGCGAACCTACATCCACGACGAATGGGAAATCCTGCTGCTGTTGCTGGTGACGTCAGGTCTCGCGCATCTGCCGCCGATCAAGATCGTCACCATTCTCGCCGGCGTCATTCATATGAACCTCGGCTTCTTCATCATCTCGGCGATCATCGCCCGTGGCGCGCGCTTCCTGTTTCTCGCCTGGCTGCTGCGCCGCTATGGCGAACCGATCCGCCACTTCATCGAAAAGCGCCTCGGCCAGATCACCGCGATCGTCGCCGGCGTGCTGATCGTGGCAGGTGTCGGCTACAAGCTGCTTGCCCACTGATTATCCGCTAATCCCCATGCGCCATTTGCCCGGAGCCCCCGCATGACCTTCTCTGTCCGCCGTCCCACTTTCATCTATTCCATCGTGCTGGCGATCGGCATGGCCGTGGTCATCGGCTCCGCGCTCGGCTTCCAGTATATCGGCGGCTATATTCCCTGCGAGCTCTGCCTGATGCAGCGCCAGCCCTATTATTACGGCATCCCGCTGGTCATCATCGGCGCCATCACATCGGCGCTCGGCCTGCCCAACTGGATCGGCCGCACCTTCCTGCTGGCAGGTGGACTGCTGATGGTCGTCGGCGCCGGCATGGGCGTCTATCACGCCGGTGTCGAATGGCACTTCTGGGCCGGCCCCACCGCCTGCTCGACCAGCGCCAGCAGCATGACGCAGAACGCCGGCGATCTCCTGACCGAACTCAACACCATCAAGGGCCCGTCCTGCACGGAAGCGGCACTGCGCGTCGCTGGCCTGTCGATGGCTGGCTGGAACGTGATCGCAAGCCTCATCCTCGCCGCCTTCGCCTTTATCGGCGTGCGCAAGTCTGCCTGATCAGGATAGCCTGATCAGTTAGGCGTGAAGCAGTTCTGCCGGGAAACGGGCCGGACCGCGATCAGGGCTGCAGTTCGCTATCCCAGTAGAGATAGTCGAGCCAGCTATCGTGCAGATAGTTCGGCGGGAAGAGCCGGCCATTGTTGTGCAGGTCCTGCACGGTCGGCTGGTAGGGCTTCTGATGCGGGAACATGCCTGCCTGCTTCGGGAGCTTGCTGCCCTTCCTGAGATTGCAGGGAGAGCAGGCCGCCACGACATTCTGCCACGTCGTCTCGCCGCCATGGGCGCGCGGAATGACGTGATCGAAGGTCAGGTCGTTATGATCGCCGCAATACTGGCACTCGAACTTGTCGCGAAGGAACACGTTGAAGCGCGTGAAAGCCGGATTGCGCGAAGGCTGCACATAGGTTTTCAGGCACACGACGCTCGGAAGCCGCATCGAGTAGCTCGGCGAGGAGACCGAATGTTCGTATTCCGCGATGATATTCACACGGTCAAGGAAGACCGCCTTGATCGCGTCCTGCCAGGACCAGAGCGACAAGGGATAATAACTCAGCGGCCGATAGTCAGCGTTCAGAACGAGCGCTGGCAGGGCCTGAGGTGAAACAGCAATCGTCAAGGCACTCTCCTGATCGATTCGGCATCTGCACTCTTATATTAGGCCGGTTGTGACGGCATTGTGAAGTCCAATAAATTCAAGCCACACAATGGCATTTGTATGTGTTGCCGTTCAGCCGACCGGAACCAGGCCGCGGCCCAGTTTCGCTGCATAATACGCCCAGAAAAGCCGCGCCGCCACCGATCTCCACGGAGCCCAGTCCGCCGCCAGTTGAGCCAGCTGTCGAGCCCCCGGCCGCGCATCCAAACCGAAGGCCGCCGCCACCGCGTTCTGCAACGCCACGTCGCCGGATGGAAAGACGTCGGCATGGCCGCAGCAGAACATCAGATAAACCTCCGCCGTCCATGGCCCGACGCCTTTCAGCGCCGTGAGCGCCGCCAACGCCTCCTCCGGCGGCAGGCCAGAAAGCGCCTGCAGGTCGAGCCCGCCGGAGGCGACAGCCTCGGCGATCCGCGTCAGCGTCTCCGCCTTGGCGCGCGACAGACCGACCTCGCGCCATGCCTCGGGGTGCAGGCCAGCATAGGCCTCGGCCGTCAGCACGGCATCATCAGGCCGCATCCGCCGCCAGATCGCCTCGGCGCTCGCACGCGACACCATCTGTGACACGATGATATGCGCCAGCCCTTCGAAGCCCGGCTCCCTCAGCCGCAAGGGAAGCGGACCGGCATCGGCGGCGATCGAAACGAGACGCGGGTCGATGATGATGAGTTCGGCCAGTCCCTGGGCCACGTCCCCGTCGTTGCGAATGATATGCACGCTTCCTCGCGATATTCCAAAATACGTGGCAGAAGAAAGCATGATCGCGATTCCCCGTCAAAAGCCCGTCTTCCGTTTTGCCCCGAGCCCCAACGGCCCGCTGCATCTCGGCCATGCGCTCTCGGCCTTCCTGAACCGCGACATGGCCGATGCTGTGGATGGCCGCTTCCTGCTGCGCATCGAAGACATAGATCTCACCCGCTGCACACCCGAATTCGAAGCGAGCATCTACACCGATCTCAGATGGCTCGGCATCGACTGGGAAGAACCGGTGCGACGGCAGTCGGAGCATTTCGACGCCTATCAGGCGTCCTTGGCTGACCTGATCGACCGCGGCCTCGCCTACCCCGCCTTCCTCACCCGCGGCGAGGTCAAGGCCAGGGTCGCGGCATCGGAGGGATCAGGCAGCGCATGGCCGCGCGATCCCGATGGCTCGCCGCTCTACCCCACGGATGATCGCGACCGCCCCTTAGCCGAGCGGCAGGCGATGCTGTCCTCCGGCCTGAAACACGCCTGGCGGCTGGACATGGCAAAGGCGCTCGAACTCGTCGGCGAACCGCTCTCCTGGCAGGAGACCGGCGACGGCGACCGGGGCGTGATCGCCGCCGACCCTTCATCCTGGGGCGATGTCGTGCTGTCGCGCTCGGACGCGCCGTCGAGCTATCATCTTTCCGTGGTGGTCGACGACGCGCTGCAGGGCGTCACCCATGTCGTGCGCGGTCTCGATCTCTTCCACGCCACCTCGGTGCACCGCGTCCTGCAGACGCTGCTCGATCTGCCGGCACCGACCTATCACCACCATCGCTTGGTCACCGACGCGGCCGGCCGCAAGCTCTCGAAAAGCAGCGGCGATACCGGCCTCTCGGACCTACGAGCCAGAGGCGTCCCGGCGCACGATATTCGCCACCTCGTCGGGCTTTGACGGCTTCTGGCCCTGGCCGCTCAGGAAATTGTG
Organism: Rhizobium sp. 16-449-1b; assembly: GCF_017741935.1. Classification (GTDB taxonomy): domain Bacteria; phylum Pseudomonadota; class Alphaproteobacteria; order Rhizobiales; family Rhizobiaceae; genus Rhizobium. The sequence continues at coordinate 104,338 of NZ_JAGHMH010000014.1, forward strand.
CGAGAAGATCGCCCGCACCCGGAATTTCAGCAGTGCCGCGTTGAGCTCGGCGCCGATGATGAAGATCACCCCGATCATGTAGAGAAAGATCAGCACGATCATCACCGATGCGAGGCCCGCATAGGTGGCGGCGTAGTTGGCGAAGGTCGCGAGATAATAGGCGAAGATCAGTGCGCCGATGAACCACAGGATCAGCGTCAGAAGCACGCCGGGCACGACATCGAACACCCGCCGCCGTCCGGCCGGAAGCCACAGATGCACGACCAGCAGGCCGACCGTCAGCACGAACAGCGTGCCGTAGATACGCCAGTTGAAGACGATGTCGAGCGTGTCGGCAAACAGCGGAAACCACTGCCGGGCATAGTCGAGCGCCAGCGGCACCGCCACGAGCAGGATGCTGATCGCCGCGAAGATCACCACCGCGATCATCACGAAGCCGAGGCTGGCGAGACGGGTGAAGTACCAGGGCCGCGTTTCCTGCACGCGATAGGCGCGGTTGAGCGAGATGCGCAAGGCCTCGACCCCGTTGGAGGCGAAGTAGGCGGCGGCCAGCACCGAGATCGTCAACAGCCCGCCGCGCGGCACGGTCAAGACCAGGAGAACCTGATCGGCAAGCGGCTTGGCGATCGCTTCCGGCCACGTGTCGAAAACGAGGTGAACGGCGGTCATCGAGAACTGGTCTGCGCCGAGGAAATTCGCAAGCGCGGTGCCGAAAATCAGGAAGGGGAAGACGGCAAGCAGCGTGGAAAGCGCGACATGGCTTGCCATGGCGAAGCCGTCATCTTCAAGGAAATGCCAGATCGCATCGTAAAGCACATCATACAAGATGCGAAAAAGTTTCGGCATTCCGGCTCCCGGCATTCCTCATTGTGTCGCCCGATCGAATATGGGAAACGAGTCCTAGTTTGTACAGGAATCATTCCATGTCGGATCAACGCACTATCATCATTACCGGATGTTCGTCCGGGATCGGTGCTTATTGTGCCCGTGCGTTGAAGGCCGACGGCTGGCGCGTCCTTGCGACCGTCAGAAAGTTCGACGACCTGGCGCCGCTTGAGGCCGACGGCATCGAAGCCTTCCGCATGGATTACACCAGTACCGATTCGATCGCCGACTTCGTCCGCGAGGTCACGGAGCTCAGCGGCGGCCGCATCGACGCCCTCTTCAACAACGGCGCCTATGGCCAGCCGGGCGCCGTCGAAGACCTGACGACCGACGTGTTGCGCGAGCAGTTCGAGACCAACTTCTTCGGCTGGCACGAACTGACGCGACAGATCATTCCGCTGATGCGCAAGCACGGCCGCGGCCGTATCGTCCAGTGCTCGTCGATATTGGGCGTCGTGCCCTACCGTTATCGCGGCGCCTATACCGCGTCGAAATTCGCGCTCGAAGGCTTGAGCATCACGCTCCGCATGGAGCTCGAAGGCAGCGGCATCCATGTCAGCCTGATCGAGCCCGGCCCGATCGCCTCGCGTTTCGTCGCCAATTCGCTCACGAAAATCAACGAGCACATCGATGTCAGGGGCTCGGCGCATGCCGTGGATTACCGCCGCCAGCTGGCAAGGCTCGACGGCTCCGGCCCGGCCAACCGCCACAAGCTCGGCCCCGAGGCCGTCTATGATGTCCTGAAGCACGCATTGAACGCCCCGCGCCCGCGACCACATTACCCAGTGACGCGGCCGGCCAAGCAGGGCATGTTCTTGAAAAAGCTCTTGCCCGCGGACCTCTTCTACCGGCTGCTGCGCAGGTTCGATTGAGGAGGAGGAAACCCAATGTCTACTGTCGTCTACGTTCTCGCCATCATCGTGATGGGCCTTGTCGCCATCGTTCTGATCCGTGGCCTGTTCAACATGATGAAGGGCGGCGACGCCAACCTGTCCAACAAGCTGATGCAGCTGCGCGTGCTGCTGCAGGCCGTGGCCGTGCTCCTGATCATGCTGACGCTGTGGCTGACCGGCGGCGGTCGCCCCAGCTGATCAACCCCACCGAGGCGGAGATGAAGCCATGGTCAAGCTCAACAAGATCTACACCAAGACGGGCGACGACGGCACGACCGGGCTGGTCGCTGGCCCGCGCCGGCTGAAGGATGATCTGCGCGTCGAGGCCTTCGGCACCATCGACGAGGCCAATTCGGCGATCGGCATCGCCAGGCTTCACATGCAGGGCATGCCAGAGCTCGATGCGATGCTGATGTCGATCCAGAACGATCTCTTCGATCTCGGCGCCGACCTCGCCACGCCCGACACCGGCACGCCGCCGGAATACGAGCCGCTGCGCATCGTCGAAAGCCAGGTGACCCGCATCGAAAACGACATCGACAAGCTGAACGCCGATCTGCAGCCGCTCAAATCCTTCGTGCTGCCGGGCGGCCACTCCGCCGCAGCCCACCTGCATCTGGCCCGGACCATCACCCGCCGCGCCGAACGGCTGATGGTGACACTGTCGCGGAGCGAAGGCGAGATCGTCAGCGCCGCCGCGCTCAAATACGTCAACCGCCTCTCCGATTTCCTCTTCGTCGCCGCCCGCCATGCCAACGATCGCGGCCACGCGGATGTGCTTTGGGTTCCTGGAAAAAACCGCTAGGCTTGAGCTGACCGATATCAAGCAACTGGACCGCCGGCCCATATGTTCATACCGCTGCACGATGCCAACACGCTGAAGCATATCAAGCTGCAATGGGTGACGATGGGGCTGATCGCGGTCAACATCGTCGTCTGGCTGTTTACCGGCGTCATCGCCACGGAATCGGTAGCGCAGGCGGCCTTCGTCGGCCTCGGCTATATCCCGGCCGTCGCCTTTCACTACGCCCATCTGGAACCGGCGCTCGCGATCACGCCCGAGCCGCTGACCTATATCAGCTACGCCTTCGTCCATTCCGGCTTCTGGCACCTCGCCTCCAACATGCTGTTTCTCTGGGTCTTCGGCGACAATGTCGAGGATGCGATGGGCCATCTGCGCTTTCTCGCCTTCTATCTCCTTTGCGCCATATCGGGCGCGCTGGTGCATGGCCTGATCGGCATGACTTCGCAGGCGCCGCTGATCGGCGCGTCCGGCGCCATATCGGGCGTCGTCGCCGCCTATCTCATGCTGCATCCGCGCGTGAAAGTCTGGGTGCTGGTCTTCATGCGCGTGCCGCTGCCGCTTCCAGCCTTCGTGCCGCTGATCCTCTGGACCGGCCAGCAATTCGTCATGCTGGCGCTTGAGCCGGATGGTAACGTCTCCTGGGGCGCCCATGTCGGCGGCATTATAGCCGGCGCTCTGCTGGTGCTCGTCATGCGCCGGCGCGGGGTGCCGCTCTTCGACAGCGAGGTGGTGACGCCCAAGGCCGTGCGCGACCGCCCGACGCCCAATCCCGCCATGATCACCGTCCCCGGCCAGCCACCGCGCCCGCGCCTGCCTTGGGACAAATGAAGCCGAAAATATTGACGTGAACGTAAAGGTAATATAATCCCCATGGAATTTGCCTGTCTGCGTCATGGAAGCGTTGTCTTTGGAGGAAAAACGCGTATCCATGTCGCCATTCGACAATCGGAGCAGCGCGGAAACGCGCATTTTCTTGGCGAAAGAGTTGAAGGAAGGACCACATGAAGATTCTCGTCCCAGTAAAGCGGGTGGTTGATTACAACGTGAAGATCCGCGTGAAGCCGGATGGCACGGGCGTCGAACTGGCCAACATCAAGATGTCGATGAACCCCTTCGACGAAATCTCGGTGGAAGAGGCGCTTCGCCTGAAGGAAGCCGGCAAGGCCGAGGAAGTGATCGTGGTCTCGATCGGTCCGGCCAAGGCTGAAGAGACGCTGCGCACCGCGCTCGCCATGGGTGCCGACCGCGCCATTCTCGTCGAGACCGACGACCAGGTAGAGCCGCTCGCCGTCGCCAAGATCCTGAAAGGCGTCGCCGACGCCGAACAGCCTGGTCTGATTATCGTCGGCAAGCAGGCGATCGATGACGACTCGAACCAGACCGGCCAGATGCTGGCGGCGCTGCTCGGCACCGCGCAGGCCACCTTCGCCTCGAAGATCGAGATCGGCGACAATAAGGCGACCGTGACCCGCGAAGTCGACGGCGGCCTGCAGACGATCGACGTCAAGTTGCCTGCAGTCGTCACCACCGACCTGCGTCTCAACGAGCCGCGCTACGCTTCGCTGCCCAACATCATGAAGGCGAAGAAGAAGCCGCTCGACAAGAAGACGCCCGCCGATTTCGGCGTTTCCACCGCACCGAAGCTCAAGGTGCTGAAGACCGAGGAGCCGTCGGGCCGCAAGGCAGGCGTCAAGGTCGCATCGGTCGCTGAGCTCGTCGAAAAGCTCAAGTCCGCTGGCGTCCTCTAAAGTTCGAGAAAGGAGATATCATCATGGCCATTCTTCTTCTGGCTGATCACGACAACGCAACCCTTTCCGACCAGACCGCCAAGACGCTCGTGGCAGCCGCGAAAATCGCCAAGGATCAGGAGGGCGACGTGCATGTGCTGGTCGCCGGCAAGGGCGCCAAGCCCGCAGCCGATGCCGCCGCCAAGCTCTCCGGCGTCTCCAAGGTCCTGCTCGCCGAAAGCGACGAGCTCGCCAACAATCTGGCCGAGCCGCTGGCCGACCTGATCGTTTCGCTGGCCGCAAGCTACGACACCATCATCTCGGCCGCCACCTCGGTCGGCAAGAACGTGCTTCCGCGCGTCGCAGCCCTGCTCGACGTCGCGCAGGTCTCCGAGATCATCGAAGTCGTCTCGGCCGACACCTTCAAGCGCCCGATCTATGCCGGCAACGCCATCCAGACGGTGCAGTCGACCGACGCCAAGAAGGTCATCACCGTCCGTACCGCGTCCTTCGCCGCTGCCCCTGAGGGTGGTTCGGCTTCCGTCGAGGCGATCCCCGCCGTTTCCGATCCTGCTCTCTCGACCTTCGTCAAGGATGCGCTGTCGACCTCCGACCGTCCGGAACTGACATCGGCCAAGATCATCATCTCCGGCGGCCGCGCGCTCGGTTCCTCGGAGAAGTTCCAGGAAGTCATCCTGCCGGTTGCCGACAAGCTCGGTGCTGCCGTCGGCGCCTCGCGCGCCGCTGTCGATGCCGGCTACGCGCCGAACGACTGGCAGGTTGGCCAGACCGGCAAGGTGGTCGCTCCGGATCTCTACATCGCCTGCGGCATCTCCGGCGCCATCCAGCATCTGGCCGGCATGAAGGATTCGAAGGTCATCGTCGCGATCAACAAGGACGAGGAAGCACCGATCTTCCAGGTCGCCGATTTCGGCCTCGTCGCCGATCTCTTCGACGCCCTGCCCGAGCTGCAGAAGGCTCTCTAAGTCGGTGGACGCCCGGTTTCGCGTGGCGTGCCGGGCTTCCATGATCGCGTGTCATCTTTCGCACATGCGAGCGACTGGAAAATTATCTTTTTAGGGGCTACTACTGCTGCCGGGCGATCATTCGTCCGGCAGTTTTGTTGAATAGGTACGGCAATCGCGGGGGCGAAGGCCGAGCAGGGGTGTGGAGATGACTGCGGTGTTCAAGACAATCGGAATTATCGGCGCGGGCCAGATGGGTTGCGGCATCGCGCAGGTTTCGGCTAGCGCAGGCTACAAGGTCCACATCTACGATCTCACCCAGGATCGCATCGAGCGCGGCCTCGCCACCATCAACGGCAACCTCGCCCGCCATGTCACCAGCGGCAAGATGACCGACGAGGAGCGCTCAAGCACGCTCTCTTTGATATCGGGCTCCGCCGACATCAACGACCTCGCCTCGTCCGACCTCGTCATCGAGGCAGCGACCGAGGACGAAAGCGTCAAGCGCAAGATCTACGCTACGGTCTGTCCGGTCCTGAAGCCGGAAGCTATCATCGCCACCAACACATCTTCTCTTTCGATCACCCGCCTGGCATCGGCCACCGACCGCCCCGAGCGTTTCATGGGCATCCACTTCATGAACCCGGTGCCTGTCATGAAGCTGGTCGAGCTGGTGCGCGGGATCGCCACCGAAGAGACCACCTTCAAGAAGGCCCGCGAATTCGTCGCCTCGCTCGAAAAGACCGTCACCGTCGCCGAGGACTTCCCGGCCTTCATCGTCAACCGCATCCTGCTGCCGATGATCAACGAGGCGATCTATACGCTGTACGAAGGCGTCGGCACCGTCGATGCCATCGACACCGCCATGAAACTCGGCGCCAACCACCCCATGGGCCCGCTGCAACTCGCCGACTTCATCGGCCTCGACACCTGCCTGTCGATCATGCAGGTGCTGCATGACGGCCTGGCGGACAGCAAGTACCGCCCTTGCCCGCTGCTGGTGAAATATGTCGAAGCCGGCTGGCTTGGGCGGAAGTCGGGGCGTGGGTTCTATGATTATCGTGGCGAGGTTCCGGTTCCGACGCGGTAATTTTTGGTCTGCCGAAGATCGGCCGCAAACGCCGAGCCCGGAGCCCCCTCATCCGCCTGCCGGCACCTTCTCCCCGTTGGGGAGAAGAGACTTGTGGCACTCGCTCGATCCGCCATAAGCGAAATTTCTATCAAGGTTTCAGAAGGGCAGAGCGCCCACCACCTGCCCCTTCTCCCCAACGGGGAGAAGTGCCGGAGCGTAGCGAGGCGATGAGGGGGCCACTGGCGCAGACGTCGCGGCCACCCCCACAAACTAAATCCCCACAGCCCCCTTGATCAGCGCCTTGGCATCCGCGCTATCCCACGCCGCCGGGCCGTTCATCGCCGAGATCAGGCACCCCTTGTCGTCGATCAGCAACGTCACCGGCAAGCCGAACGCCAGCCCCTGTTTCTTCAGCCCGTTGAACACCGCGATCGTGTCGTCGCGGTAGAGCTTCAGTGCATCGACCCCCGTCTCGGAGAGAAACGTCTTCGGCTTCTCGTCGTCGCCGGTGTCGATGTTGACGGGCACCACCTGGAACTTGTCGCTGCCGAGTTCCTTCTCCAGCGCGTTCAGGGCCGGCATTTCCTCGCGGCAGGGGACGCACCATGTCGCCCAGAGATTGAAGAGCACCGTCTTTCCGGCGAATTGGTCGAGCGTCATCGGTTTGCCCTCGGCATCCTTGAAGGCGATCGAGGTCATCCGGACCGGCTGTTCGGGCGCGACCATGGCGGCCACCTCGCCCTTCAGGAAGGGCTTGATGCGGGTCGCGATGTCCTTCGTGGCCTTGCATTCGCCCGCCGCCATATCGGCGCCGCCATTGCCAGACCCCGTCTCCTTAATGTAAACCGCTGCCGCACCGGCAATGATGCCTGCGACGACCGCGATCCCGATCAGTTTCAGGGATGGCAGGCGCAAGGGCGTTCTTGTTGTCATTTCATTCTCCCGGACACGCGTTCTTCAAGGCAGGCATCTTTCATGGCCGACAGCACGGACACCAAATCCTCCAACCAGATGTGGGGCGGACGTTTCGCTTCCGGCCCAGATGCGATCATGGAGGAGATAAATGCCTCGATCGGTTTCGACAAGAAGCTGTTTGCGCAGGATATTCGCGGATCGATCGCCCACGCCACCATGCTCGCCCACCAGGCTATCATTTCGGCCGATGATAAGGACAAGATCGTCGAAGGGCTAAACACGATCCTGTCAGAGATCGAGAGCGGCAACTTCGAATTCTCCCGCAAGCTCGAAGACATTCACATGAATGTCGAGGCACGGCTCGCAACGCTGATCGGCCCCGCCGCCGGCCGCCTGCACACCGCCCGTTCGCGCAACGACCAGGTGGCGCTCGATTTCCGCCTTTGGGTCAAGGAAGAGCTGCAGAAGACCGAACAGCTGCTGACCAGCCTGATCGCGGCCTTCCTCGACCGCGCCGAAGAGCATGCCGATACCGTCATGCCCGGCTTCACGCATCTGCAGACCGCCCAGCCGGTCACCTTCGGCCATCACTGCATGGCCTATGTCGAGATGTTCGGCCGCGACCGCTCGCGCGTGCGCCACGCCATCGAGCATCTGGACGAGAGCCCGATCGGCTCGGCGGCCCTTGCCGGCACCGGCTATCCGATCGACCGCCACATGACGGCCAAGGCGCTCGGCTTCCGCGAGCCGACCCGCAATTCGATCGACACGGTTTCCGACCGCGATTTCGCCATCGAGTTCCTGGCGCTGGCCGCGATCTGCGCCATGCACCTGTCACGCCTGGCTGAAGAGATCGTCATCTGGTCGACGCCGCAATTCGGCTTCGTGCGCCTGTCGGATGCCTTCTCCACCGGCTCCTCGATCATGCCGCAGAAGAAGAACCCGGATGCCGCCGAGCTGGTCCGCGCCAAGACCGGCCGCATCAACGGCTCGCTGATCGCGCTTTTGACGATCATGAAGGGCCTGCCGCTCGCCTATTCCAAGGACATGCAGGAAGACAAGGAACAGGTCTTCGATGCCGCGGAAAGCCTGGAGCTCGCCATCGCGGCGATGACCGGCATGGTTCGCGACCTCACCATCAACACCGAGCGCATGAAGGCTGCCGCCGGCACCGGTTATTCGACCGCGACCGATCTCGCCGACTGGCTGGTGCGTGAGGCGGGCCTGCCGTTCCGCGACGCCCACCATGTGACCGGCCGCGCCGTGGCGCTTGCCGAAAGCAAGGGCTGCGATCTCTCCGACCTGTCGCTCGCCGAGCTGCAGGCGATCAACGCCGCGATTACCGACAAGGTCTACGACGTCTTGACCGTCGAGGCCTCGGTTGCCAGCCGCAAGAGCTTCGGCGGCACGGCGCCGTCTGAAGTCAGAAAGCAGATCGCCTACTGGCGCGCCCGCAACTGATCCCGAAAAGGGCGAAGCACAACCCGCTTCGCCCTTTCGATTTTGCAAAGCGCGAGACCTCAACAATCAGGGTGCACAAGGCGGATAAACTTCGCTATGAAGGTGTCCATCCGTGCCGCTTCCCAAGAGGAATTCCATGCAGACCAGCTTCCCGCAGATCATCCGCCTGACGGTCGTTTTCGCCGTGATCGGCCTTGCCGTCGCCGGATGCGGGCGCAAGGGTGACCTCGATCCGCCGAGCGTGCAGGCAACGAAGGAGGGCGACTCGTCCAAACCGACGCAGCAGCCCGGCGTCAAGGACCGCCACTTCTTCCTCGATCCTCTTCTGTAACAGGCGACTAAAGTGAACCATTTCGAGTATCGCGACGGCATCCTCTACGCCGAGAACGCTCCCGTTCCCGAGATTGCCAAGGCCGTCGGCACGCCCTTCTACGTCTATTCCACGGCAACGCTCGAGCGCCACTACAAGGTCTTCTCGCAGGCCTTCAGCGATGTGGACTCGATGGTCTGCTACGCCATGAAGGCCAATTCGAACCAGGCCGTCCTGAAGACGCTCGGCAATCTCGGCGCCGGCATCGATGTCGTCTCCGAAGGCGAGCTGCGCCGCGCTCTGGCAGCCGGCATCCCGGCCAACCGCATCATGTTCTCCGGCGTCGGCAAGACCGCGCATGAGATGGACTACGCGCTCGAAGCCGGCATCTACTGCTTCAACGTCGAATCCGAGCCGGAGCTCGAGATCCTCAACCAGCGCGCCGTCAAGGCCGGCAAGAAGGCGCCCGTCTCCTTCCGCATCAATCCCGATGTCGACGCCCGCACGCACGCCAAGATCTCGACCGGCAAGAAGGAAAACAAGTTCGGCATTTCCTGGGAACGCGCCCGCGCCGTCTACGCCCGCGCCGCCACCTTGCCCGGTATCGAAGCCACCGGCATCGACATGCATATCGGCAGCCAGATCACCGAGCTGCAGCCCTTCGATGACGCCTTCAAGCTGCTGCGCGAGCTGGTCAGCACGCTGCGCGCCGACGGCCACGACATCCACCATGTCGATATCGGCGGTGGTCTCGGCATTCCCTACAAGGACGACAACAACCCGCCGCCGCTGCCCGACGCCTATGCCGCGATCGTCAAGAACCAGCTGCGCGAGCTCGGCTGCAAGATCGTCATGGAGCCCGGCCGCCTGATCGTCGGCAATGCCGGCATCCTGGTGACCGAAGTGCTCTACGTGAAGGACGGCGGCGAGAAGACCTTCGTTATCGTCGATGGCGCCATGAACGACCTCATCCGCCCGACGCTCTACGAGGCCTATCACGAGATTCGCCCCGTGGTGATCTCGGCCGCCAACGCGCCGCGCATCAAGGCCGATGTCGTCGGCCCCGTTTGCGAGACCGGCGACTACCTGGCGCTCGACCGCGAAATGGCGATGCCGAAATCGGGCGACCTCTTCGCCGTGAGCTCCGCCGGAGCCTATGGCGCGGTACAGGCCGGCACATACAACAGCCGCCTTCTGGTGCCCGAAGTGCTGGTCAAGGGCAGCGATTTCCACGTCATCCGCCCGCGCCGGACCTACGAGGAACTGATCGCGCTCGACAGCGTCCCCTCCTGGCTCGACTGATCAACGGCAATCACTTTTTGGCGAAGACGCGGGAAAAACCGGCATTGACCGGCCCCTGCCCTCGTCTTCGCCACAAAGAGTGTTATCCTTTCCGCATACCGTCTTGCCCGGTCGCCGCCGCGCAAGCCCTCTCTGCCCCCTAAACGCCAGATCGCGGAGACCGGATTGAAGAACAGCGCCAAGAGCGAAAAGAAAGGTGCCTTTGCCCTGAAGCCGTCGCTCGCACGGCTGGTGGCGACAAAGCGCCTGACCGCCCAATGCGTGTTGCTGTTCGAGCAGGTGCTGCCTCTCACCATGCCCATCCTGTCGCTAGCGGCGCTTTATCTGGCCGCCTCCTGGTTCGGCGTCTTCCGCATCGTTCCTGATTGGTTGCGCATTGTGCTGCTCGCTGGCTTCGGCCTCGGGCTGCTGGCGACGCTCTATCCCTTCCGCAAGCTGCACTGGCCGGGTTCGGCCGCCGCCGACCGCCTGCTGGAAGAGCGCAACGGCCTGCCGCATCAGCCGGTCGCCGTGCAGGAAGACGAGCCGGCCTTCGACACCCCCTTCGCCCGCGCGCTGTGGCGCGAGCACCAGACCCGCATGGCCGAGAAGATCGCCTCGCTGGATGCCGGCTTCCCGCAGCCCGATATCGCCTCGCACGACCGCTGGGCGCTGCGCGCCATCCCGGCCCTTCTGATCGTCGTCGCCTTCGGCTATTCGCTGTCGACGAACGGCGGCTCGATCAGCGACGCGTTGCAGCCGCGCCCGCAAGCGCAGGCAACCGACCCGGCAGTACGCATCGACGCCTGGATCACCCCGCCCGCCTATACCGGCCGCGCCCCCGTCTATCTCACCGCGACCGGCAGCGAGCAGGGCGCGATCAAGATCCCGCAATCGTCGAACCTCACCGTGCGCGTCTCGGGCGGCAAGGCCGACGAGAAGGTGGTCTTCGCCCGCGAGGACGGCCAACGCATCGAGATCGCCGCCGCCGAGAACCCCGCCGCCACGCCGAACGCACCCGCTTCGGGTGCGCCCGCGACACCCGCGCCGGCAACGGCCGAGGGCCAGCAGCCAGCAACGGCAACGCCCCAGCAGCAGACCGCCTCCACGCATCTGATGAAGCTCGAGGAAAACGGCACGCTTGAAGTCAACGGCCGCAAATGGGCCTTCGACGTCATCCCGGATAAAGCTCCCGAGATCGCCTTCAACGGCCTGCCGAAACCGACGGTCAACGGCGCGCTGGAGATCGGCTACACGATCAAGGACGACTACGGCGTCCAGGAAGCAACGGCCGAAATCGTGCCTGTCGAGACGGACACAAGCGCCACGCCGCTCTATCCGCTGCCCGAATACAAGCTCGACATTCCGCGCCGCAACGCCCGCGACGCCAAGGGTGTGGCCAGCAAGAACCTCACCGAGCATCCGCTCGCGGGCAAGCGCGTGCGCATCACGCTGATCGCCAAGGACGCCGCCGGCCAGACGGGCCGCAGCCCGCCGCACGAGATGACGCTGCCCGCCCGCCCCTTCAGCGAGCCGCTCGCAGCCGCCGTCGCCGAACAGCGCCAGACCTTCGCGCTAGACACCCGCAAGATGCCCGAGGCGATCGCGCTCAACGAGGCGCTGACGCTGCGCCCGGAAGAGACGATCCCCAATCTCACCAATTACCTGCTGATCGAATCCGCCCGCCAGCGCATGAAGCTCGCCAAGGGCGACGAGGCGCTGAAGGACACCGCCGACTATCTCTGGGACATCGCCATCGGCATGGAGGACGGCAATCTCTCTGAGGCCGAGCGCAACCTGCGCAACGCCCAGCAGAACCTTGCCGACGCCCTGCAGCGCAACGCGCCCGACGCCGAGGTCAAGAAGCTCATGGACGAGCTGCGCAAGGCGATGCAGGACTACATGAAGGAGCTGGCACAGCGCATGCAGAATGCGCCGATGCAACCCAACCAGAACGCCCAGAACGTCATTCGCCAGCAGGATCTGGAGCGGATGATGGACCAGATCGAAAATCTGGCCCGCTCCGGCAACCGCGACGCCGCCCAGCAGATGCTGTCGGAGCTGCAGCGGATGATGAACAACATGCAGGCCGGTCGCCCGCAGCGTGGCCAGCAGCAGCAGGGCCAGGACAACAGCCAGATGCGCCAGCAGATGGACAAGCTCGGCCAGATCCTGCGCGACCAGCAGAAGCTGATGGAAGAGACCTTCAAGCTCGACCAGCAGCTGAAGGACCGCATGCAGCGCGGCGACCCCAACAACATGAACCCCGACCTCGGGATGAACGACCCGCTTCTGAACGACATGCCGATGGACAATGACGGCATGCCGCAGGATCAGCAGCAACAACAGGGCCAGCAAGGCCAGAACCAGCAGGGCCAGCAGCAACAGGGTCAGCAAGGCCAGCAGGGCCAGAACCCGTCGGACGAGATGACGGCCGAACAGCTGCGCGAGGCGCTGAAGCAGCTGCGCGAGCGTCAGGACCAGCTCGGCAAGCAACTCGGCGAGATGCAGAAGAGCCTCGGCGACATGGGCATGAAGCCCGGCCAGGGCTTCGGCCAGGCGCAGCGCGAGATGGAAGGCGCCGGACGCGAGCTCGGCCAGGGCCGCGGCGAACCGGCCATCCAGGGCCAGGGCCGCGCGCTGGAGGCACTACGCCAGGGCGCCCGTGACATGATGAACCAGATGATGCAGGCGCAGCAGGGTCAGCAAGGCCAGGGTCAGGGGCCGCAGGGCCAGGTCGGCCAGGGCAACCAGAACGGCCGCGATCCGCTCGGACGTCCACGCCGCGCCGACGGTCCAGACTTCGGCGACCAGGTGAAGGTGCCCGACGAGATCGACGTGCAGCGCGCCCGCGAAATCCTCGATGCCATCAGAGAAAAGCTGGGCAACAACCCTTCACAGGAGATGGAACGGCGCTATCTTGAACGCCTGCTCGATATTCAATAAGACGCAGGATATATTCTTGATTTCAAACCTGCCCCGAACAGCGGCTTCTCACCCGTATGGGGCTATTCCAAAACCGCGGAAGCTTCGTAATGTCGCGGCGGCAGGCGACGAACGATAGCGATTCGATGGCAATTCTCTTCAAGACGGTAATCGACGAAAACACGGCATTCGAGATGATCGGCAGTGCCCTGTCCGAGCACGGAAACGACTATGACGGCTATCTGAACGTCGTCGCCGACGAAGGCGAGCAGACGCTCACCTGGGGCCCGAACATGCATGCCGAGCAGTTCCAGGCCGAAATGACCGAGATCTTCCGCGCCACCTGGGACATTTGCCCTTTCTGGGTGGTCTACGAGCGCCGCGACGATCGCAAGGATCCCGACGCCAACGATATCCGCAATGCCGCCTTCAGGCTGACCCGCGCCTATGACGGCGTGCTCGTCGTGACCCTTAGCCTGCTCGACAAGCGCGACCATGCCGAGGACATCGAACTGATCTTCGTCTGCTTCAAGGAAGACCCGCAGCGCCGGAATTTTCGCGTGCGCTTCGAGGGCAAGTTCATTCAGCCGCAAAACTGAAAAAGCCGGCGAGGACGCCGGCCTTGAATGGCATTACCGAGCTATCTCAGGCAGCCAGAGCGCGCGCGACCGCCTTGCGGATATCGGGAAGCGCAAACGGCTTCGACACGACATCGACGATCTTTTCGGCGAGGTCATCGGCGCGTTCACGCTGTTCGGCATAGCCGGTCATCAACAGGATCTTTAGCGCCGGAAAGGCCGACTTCGCCTGGTGTGCAAGCTCGATGCCGTCCATTACGGGCATGCGGATATCCGACAGCAGCAGGTCGTAGCCGCCGATGTTGAGCTTCTCCAGCCCTTCCGCACCGTCAGCCGCTTCTTCGGTCTCATGACCGTCGAGGCGCAAAGCGCGGGCTACGAAAGAACGCAGGGAATCTTCGTCTTCCGTAATCAGAATTCTTGCCATGGTGTGCATTGCTCCGTTTCATGCCCTACCCGCAAATCACACGACTTTCCTTTGCGAGTGGTAAACGGCCGAAGGCAATGATCCGGGCGATGGACGGGATGGTTAACAACCCGTCTTGAAATGAGGCATCCAAGCATGTCGCGCAAAAGTGTGCAGCGGCTTTGCGGCAACGACATGCGACAAGAAAAAGAGGTGACTACGCGTCGCCCGTCACCACGCCGACGAAGGGGAGCTCGCGGAAGGCATAGGCCACGTCCATGCCGTAGCCGACGACGAAATAGTCGGGGCATTCGAAGCCGACATAATCCGCTTCCAGCTTTTCCTTGCGCTTCACGCTCTTGTCGAGCAGCACGGCGATGGTGACATTGCGGGCGCCGCGCTCATAGAGCAGTTCCTTGGCGAACTTCAGCGTGCGGCCGGATTCGAGAATGTCGTCGATCAGGAGAACGTCGCGGTCCTTCACCTCGCTGTCGATATCCTTGACGATCCGCACACCCTGCGAGACCGTGCCGGTGCCGTAGCTCGACAGCGTGATGAACTCGACCTCGGGCGCAAGCCCGCTGTCATGCAGCGCGCGGATGAGGTCGGCCGCGAAAATGAACGAGCCCTTGAGGACGGCGATGACGAGCAGGTCCTTGGTCGGTCCCTTGGCGATCTCCCGGGCGATGGCATGATTGCGCTCGGCAATCATCTCGGCCGTGAAAAGAGGATCGATATTCTTACCGCGCACCACAGGCATGAAGGCTTGCTCCCTGAAAACAAGCACAAGCCGTTAGCACAAACCGCGCGGCGAAACACCCCATAAAGCATGTCGCGCAAAAGTGTGACGCGGTTTTGCGCTGCTGACATGCGCTAGAACAGAGATCTAAAGCGTGAAGAGCGAATCCGTAGGATCGCGACACGCTTTAGGGCATAAAGGAGAGCCGAACCTCGGGCGTTTTTCCACCGGGATACTGTATCCTGGAGGAGAAGCCGCGGCTCTGGCCGCCATAGATCACGTCGGCGGGCGCATTGATCACCACGCTGGCGACCAGTTTTTCGTCGGCGTAGAGGTTGGCACGGATCGGCCGCACCATCTGCGTCGTGCCGCTGACATTGTCGATGATGCCGTTGATGAGAAGCACCCGCATGCCATTGGCATCGCGCGGCGTCGCCGTCACATGGGTGAAATGCAGCGGATCGGTATCGACAGCCGCATTGGACGCAGAAAGACCGGAGAACCCGCCGGAGAGGCCGAAGACGAGCACGCAGAGCGCCACGACAAGCACGGAGAAATGCTTGAGCGAGGCCTGCTGCAGCCAGGCCTCGGCGGCCTGAACGAAGGATGGCGCCTGAACCGGCGCTGCTCGCTCTGTACGCGGCGACGGACGAGCGCCAGCACTGCGGCTGTTGTCGTTGAAACTGCGGCCCGTAAAGTCAGGCGCGCGCTGCTTGCCGATGACCACGAACTCGGCGTCGGCGATATCGGCGGGACGGCTTTGCCGGTGCTCGCGCTTCACGGTATCAGGCGGCAGGAAATCATAGGCCCGCCCGGGTGCCTGGCGCTTGAACGAGGAGGATGTCATGACGACCGCCTTTCCGGTATCCACTGCTTTCACGCCCAACCTTGGAGGCGGGCATTGAAACGAATCCTCTCTACTCGTAAATTTTATTGGTTAATGCTTCGCAAATGCCGCCATCAAACAGGCGTCTTTCCGGCGAAATTTACCCGTTGTTAACGGATCTGGTTAACAAGTCATGCGGTGAAACAACAAGAAACTGAGCGGCCCGTTGATCCACTTCGAGAATGTCGGTTTGCGCTATGGAATGGGACCGGAAATCCTCCGGGACCTGACCTTCGACATCCCGAAGAAATCCTTCCAGTTCCTGACCGGCCCCTCCGGCGCCGGCAAGACCACGCTGCTTCGGCTTCTGTTTCTTTCGTTGCAGCCGACACGCGGGCTGATCCGCATGTTCGGGCGCGACATCACCGATATACCCCGCCCCGAGCTGCCGCTTCTGCGCCGCCGCGTCGGCATCATCTTCCAGGAATTCCGCCTGCTCGATCATCTCACCACCTATGAGAACGTGGCGCTGCCGCTGCGCGTGCGCGGCAAGGATGAGAGCTCCTACAAGACCGACGTGCTGGAACTCCTGAAATGGGTCGGCCTCGGCGAGCGCATCAACGTGCTGCCGCCGGTGCTCTCGGGCGGCGAGAAGCAGCGCGCCGCGATTGCCCGCGCCCTCATCGACCGGCCCGAAATCCTGCTCGCCGACGAGCCGACCGCCAACGTCGATCCGCCGATGGCCCGCCGCCTGCTGAACCTTTTCCTCGAACTCAACCGCCTCGGAACCGCCGTCGTGATCGCCACCCACGATCTGACGCTGATGGACCAGGTGGACGCCCGCCGGATGATCCTCTCGGAAGGGCACCTCGACATCCATGACTGAGCCAACCGCCCGCCCCGCAGCGCCAGCAGCCTCCAAGGGTCAGAAACGCCCGGAGATGAAGGTGCGCCCGACCGCGCCGATCCTGCCATCCGCCAATATCCAGGGCAACGCGCTGATGGTCGTGATCGCGATCATGGCCTTTCTCGCCTGCCTGACGCTCGGCGGCGTCTCGATGGTGCGCTCGACGGCCGCAAGCTGGGAAAGCCAGATCTCCCGCGAGATCACCATCCAGATCAAGCCCGACGACGGGCTGGACATGGACAAGGCGCTGAATGACGCCCGCCGCATCGCGCTTACCTTCGTCGGCACCAAGGATGGCCAGATCGTCGACGAGGCCGCCACGGCACGCCTGCTCGAACCCTGGCTCGGCACCGGCCTCGACATCAAGGAACTGCCCGTTCCCCGCCTCGTCATCATTACCATCGACGAGAGCAACCCGCCCGATTTCGATGCGATGCGCGCCATGCTGAAGGAGAGCATTCCGCAATCCTCGCTCGACGATCACCGCACCTGGGTCGACCGCCTGGTCTCGATGGCGCATACGACGGTTATGATCGGCACCGGCGTGCTGCTGCTGGTCTTCTCCGCCATGGTACTGACCGTCGTCTTCGCCACCCGTGGCGCATTGTCCGGCAACAGGCACATCGTCGAAGTCCTGCACTTCGTCGGCGCCGAGAGCTCCTTCGTCGCCAACGAGTTTCAGAAGCATTTCCTGAAGATCAGCCTCAAGGGCTCGGCGGTCGGCTCAGCACTTGCCGCCCTCTTCTTCATGAGCGCCGGCTTTTTGCAGAGCCGCACGCTCGCCACACCGCAGACCGACCAGGCGACAGCGCTGTTCGGCACCTTCTCGGTCGGCGCGCTCGGCTATGCCGGCATCTTCGCGACGATGATCGTCATCGCCCTCCTGACCACCTTCACTGCCCGGCTAACGGTCATGCGCACCATCTACGAAATCGACACGCTGCGCTCCGATCCCACCCGCGCCGACGGCCTTCCGAATTAAGATTACGGGCTGCATTTTGCCATGAAAGCGTCTGTTCGCCGCCCTAATCTGCGTATATTTTTTGATTCATGAGCATGAGCCGCATGTCGCACGACCCGATTCGCCCGAAAACGGAGCTTTCCCGCTCCGAGAGCGAGCCCGCGCGCCGTGGCCCCGTGCGCCGCATGCTGCGCTGGGGCGGCGTTGCCTTCGTGCTCGCTATCGCCCTGGTTTTCGGCGGCTTTCTGTTCTTCGCGGATTCGGTCACGACCCTGAAGCCGCCGCTCGATCCGCATGCGGACGCCATCGTCGTCTTGACCGGCGGCTACCAGCGCATAGACCAGGCCGTGGAACTCCTGCAGAAGGGCGCCGGCAAGCGCCTGTTGATCTCCGGCGTCCACCCGACCACCACCCGCAACCAGATCCGCAAGATGACGCAGGCAGCGCCCGATCTCTTCGATTGCTGCGTCGACATCGGCTACGACGCGCTCGACACGATCGGCAATGCCGAGGAAGCGACCAACTGGATCCACGCCAAGGGTTACAAGAGCGTGTTGATCGTCACCAACAACTACCACATGCCCCGCAGCCTCGCCGAGCTCGCCTATGTCGATCCCGAAACCCAGTTCGTGCCCTATCCCGTGGTCAACACCGATCTGAAGAACAGCAACTGGTTCACCGATCCCAACGCCATGCGCGTCATGCTGGCCGAATACGGCAAGCTGCTCTTTGCCGGCGCCCGCAACCTGACCGGCCTCTTCCGCCATCCTGGCCTGCGCTCCGCCGAAGGCGATACCTGAGCCGATCAGCGCTTTTTATGGCGGAGAATATCGTGTAGGACGGCTGTGCCGCCCGTCTGGCGGATCTAGGCCTCGGGAAACTTCATGATCGCCCTGCGTTCCGTTCTCTTCAACACGATCTTCTACGCCAATCTCATTCTGCGAATGATCGTGTTCTCGCCCTATTACTTCCTGGCGCCGCGCCGGAGCGCCTATCGCATCCCGAAAAACTGGGCGCTCTCCAATCACTGGCTGATGGAAAAGATCGTCGGCACCACCTTCGAGATCGAAGGCCTGGAGAACCTGCCCGAGGGCGGCTATATCCTCGCTCCCAAGCACCAGTCCTTCTGGGACACTTATGCGCTGCTCCCCTGGCTGAAAGATCCGGTCTATATCCTGAAGCGCGAACTCATGTGGATCCCGCTCTTCGGCTGGTACGCCAAGAAGCAGCGCATGATCCCGATCAATCGCGGCGCCCGCGGCAAGGTCATGGTCGAGGCGCTGCGCCGCACCAAGGAAGAGCTCGCCACCGGCCGCCAGCTGATCATCTATCCCGAGGGCACCCGCCGTCCGCCAGGCGCCGAGCCGGTCTACAAATACGGCATCGCCCGCATGTATCGCGACCTGCAGCTGCCTGTCGTTCCTGTCGCCATGCAGCCCGGTCTCTTCTGGCCACGCCGCTCGACCATGCGCTATCCCGGCCACTACAAGGTCCGTATCCTGAAGCCGATCGAGCCCGGTATGGACCCGGACGCCTTCTTCGCCCATCTGATCGAGGTGACAGAGCGCGCCAGCGACGAAATCCTGATGGGCGACGCCGCGCGCAACCCAAACCTGCCGCTGCCGCCCACGGCACTCCAGCGCCTGGAAGAACTGCGCAAGGAGAACGCGGCGACGGCCGGCTAAGGCGCGCAGTGCCTTGGCCTACTCAGTTCAAGCCGCCCGCAGCCGCTCCACCTCGTCGACTACGTCTTCCAGCCAGTGGTCGCGAATGCCCATCTCTTTGAGATGCGCCAGCGTGTTGAAGACATAGGCGTCGTTCGGTCCCGATTTCCCCTGCGCCTGATGCACGATGCGCGCCGCCGCCATCGTATCCAGCGAACCGGCATATTGCGTGTGGTCGCGGTCGACGACATAGGCGACGCCCTTGACCCCGCGCCCGCCTGCAAGCTGCAGCGGAACCTGACGCTCCAGATAAACGTTGGTCACCAGTTCGCGTTCTCTGAGATAGCCGATGACTTCGTCCCAATCCTCACCCGCGACGCGAAACGCCATGCCGCGGCATGATCCCCCGCGATCGAGCCCCAACACCAGCCCCGGATTTTGCTCGGTGCCCCGATGCACCCACGAGCGAACGCAGAGAGATCGCCGATAGCCATGAATAAGCGCTTGTGACCGTTCAACAAACGCGAAGCCCGGATTCCACATCAGCGATCCGTAGCCAAACACCCAAAATTCGTCCATATCCCAAGCCAGACCGAGATTCTAATTTGCGGACAACCATTGGAGAACATCATGGCAGCGTCAAGCCAATCTCGTAGCGGCAGGAAATTCTGGTTGCTGGGGGCAGGCATCGTTCTCGTGGTCGCACTCTATACCGGCGGCTGGTTCTACGCCGCCTCGACGCTGAAGAGCACCGTTCTGACGGCGATCGGCCCCGGCAACAAGGCCGGCGTATCAGGCGAATGCACCGATATCGACTTCCGCGGCTTCCCCTTCCGCATCGGCCTCTTCTGCTCGAAGGTGGATGTCGATGACAACGTCAACGGCGTATCGGCAAGCTTCGGCGCCCTGCGCTCGGCAGCCCAGGTTTACGCCCCCGGCCATATCGTCTGGGAACTTGATTCGCCCGCCGAGATCCGCACCGCGCACGGCCTGTCCGTCAACGCCGAGTGGACGAACCTGCAGTCGAGCCTCGTCACCAAGCTGAAGGGCATAGACCACTCCTCGACCATAATCGACGGCCTGAAGGCGACCGCCGTCTCCTCCGCCACCGGCCAGACCATCAACTTCGATGCCGCCCATACCGAGCTGCACCTGCGCCAAAACGGCGCCGATCTCGACGGCGCGATCTCGCTGACCGACGCGCAGACGGTGATCAAGGATTGGCCGCAGGTCTTCCCGAAGCTCTCGACCAGCGCCGACGTGACACTTCAGGGCAAGGCCGGCATGATTGATGGCAGTGACAGCAAGGGCCTCTACGGCGCCAGCGGCGAGCTCCGCAAGGCGGTGGCGGACATGGGCAACGGGAAGGTCATGACGCTGTCAGGCCCCTTCTCCTTCGACGAGGAGGGCTATCTCACCGCCCAGTTCAAGCTGCAGATCGAGGATGTGAACGCCTGGCGCGACAGCATCAAGCAGGGCTTCCCCGATATCGCCAAGACGGTCGACACCGCCGCCAAGCTCCTGAAGGCCATGGCCGGCGGCGGCGGAACCGTCTCCGTCGACCTCGTCGTCCAGCGCGGCAACGCCACCGTCAGCGGCTTCATCCCGTTGGGTCAGATCCCGCCGATTTGAGGTTTATGCTGGGGCGCGTGGCGCCGCCCCAGTTACCCCTTCTTATCAAGCGTATGCGGCCGCCCGAAGTCCGGCGCGTCGACATCCTGGCCGGCCTCGATGATCGAGCGGCGGATGGCGCGGGTGCGGGTGAAGAGGTCGAAGATCTTGTCGCCCTCGCCCCAGCGGATCGCCCGCTGCAGATAGGCGAGGTCTTCGGAAAACCGCGCCAGCATCTCAAGGATCGCATCCTTGTTGTGCAGGCAGATATCGCGCCACATCGTCGGATCAGAGGCCGCCAGACGCGTGAAATCGCGGAAACCGGAGGCGGAATACTTGATCACTTCCGATTCCGTCACGGTGCCGAGATCGTCGGCCGTACCAACGATGTTGTAGGCGATCAGGTGCGGCAGGTGCGAGACGATGGCGAGCACCTTGTCGTGGTGCAGTGGGTCCATCACGTCGATCTTCGAGCCGAGCGTTTCCCAGAAGTGTCCGAGCGCCTTGAGCGCCGTCTCATCCGTCCCCTCAAGCGGCGTGAAGATGCACCAGCGGCCGGCAAACAGGCCGGGGAAGCCGGCATCCGGACCCGATTTCTCCGTACCCGCCAGCGGGTGGCCGGGAATGAAATGGACATTGCCGGGCATATGCGGCTGCATCTGCGCGATGACCGACGCCTTGGTCGAGCCGACATCGGTGACGATGGCGCCCGGCTTCAGGCTATCAGCGATCTCCTTGGCAACCGCCTCAGACGCGCCGACGGGCACCGAGACGATGACGAGATCCGCATCCTTGACCGCTTCGGCCGAAGACGTCGTGTAGCGATCGCCGAGCTCAAGCTCTTCCGCCCGCTTCAGCGTCTCGGCGCTGCGGGTGGCGATGACCACCTCTTTCGCCAGCCCCAGCCGCTTGATGTCATGCGCCAGCGACGAGCCGATCAGACCGATGCCGATAAGCGCGATGCGATCGAACTGGACCGTCATGCCTTCCGTCCCATAAACTCGCCGAGCGCCTCGATGACGCCGCGGTTGGCCTCTTCGGGGCCGACGCTCATGCGCAGCGAATTCTTGAAGCCGTAGCCCTTCACGGCACGCAGGATATAGCCGCGGCTGGTGAGGAACTCATCGGCCTCGTCGGCGCGCTTGCCGTCCACATCGGGGAAATGGATCAGCACGAAATTGGTGACCGACGGTGTGACCTTCAGCCCGATCGCCTCGAAGGCGCTGGTCAGCTTGTCGATCCACATCTGGTTGAAGGCGACGGCTTCCTGCATGAAGGACTGGTCGCGGATGGCAGCCGCACCGGCCGAGATCGCCGCCATGTTCATGTTGAACGGACCACGCACGCGGTTCAGCGCATCGACGATATCGGCGGGCGCATACATCCAGCCGACGCGCAGGGCCGCCAAGCCGTAGACCTTCGAGAAGGTGCGGGTCATGACGACGTTCGGGTTCGACGACACGATCTCGATACCGGATTCATAATCGTTGCGGCGCACATACTCCGCATAGGCCGCGTCGAGCACCAGCACGACATTCTTCGGCAATGCCGCGTGCAGGCGGCGGATCTCGCTGACGGGAACATAGGTGCCCGTCGGATTGCCGGGGTTGGCGATGAACACCATCTTGGTCTTCTCGGTCACGGCGGCGATGATCGCGTCGACATCGACGGTCGCTTCCTTCTCCTTGACCGTGACGACGGTAGCGCCGGCGCCCATGATCTGGATCTTGTAGACCAGGAAGCCGTGCTCGGTGATGATCGCCTCGTCGCCGGGCGCCAGATAGACGTGGCAGAGCAGGCCGAGCAGCTCGTCCGAGCCGTTGCCGCAGAGAATGTTAGCCGGGTTAAGCCCATGCACCGCCGCGATCGCCTCGCGCAGCTCGACGGCCTGTCCATCCGGATAACGCTCGAGACTGTCGGCCGCCGCCCGATAGGCGGCAATCGCCTTCGGGCTGGCGCCGAGCGGCGTTTCGTTCGACGAGAGCTTGTAGACACGCGCCACGCCCGGCGCATGTTCCTTGCCGGGCACATAGGCCGCGATATCAAGAATACCGGCACGGGGAACAGGCTTGCTCGTCTCTACGCTCATGGGATCAACCTTGGAAAAGGCCGGGGTGTCCGGCTGGAAATTGCCTTGAGGCAATAGAACGGAAATGGGGCGTTGTCGAGTGGTGCGGGGAGTGATCAGTGGTTCCTCTCCCCCTTCGGAGGGTAGG
Source organism: Rhizobium sp. 16-449-1b (assembly GCF_017741935.1). GTDB lineage: Bacteria > Pseudomonadota > Alphaproteobacteria > Rhizobiales > Rhizobiaceae > Rhizobium. Next base: position 127,485 of record NZ_JAGHMH010000014.1, read on the forward strand.
GAAGAAAGTAGGGCGAGCGCCACGCCACGAGTCTCTTCCCCCAGCGGGGGGAAGGTGCCGGCAGGCGGATGAGGGGGCCAACGGCACAACCTTCACTAATTGCCGACAACAAAACGACGAGGTGGGCTCCGAGCCCGAAGCCCCCCTCATCCGGCCCTTTGGGCCACCTTCTCCCCGTGGGGGAGAAGGGAAAACCTCACCCTACCGCGTCCGCGTCGTCGGCACGCCATGCGGCGACAGCACCGGCACGAACACACGCCGCGACGCCCGCACCGCCACCGGCAGGCCCTGATAGAGCCGCTTCTGCGCCTCGACGACGATAACCCCGGAAAAGGCCGGCCAGAGCGCCCGCCCGACATATTCGAATGCGCCGCGCAGCCGCATCATCGTCCGCAGCTTCGACGGCGGAAACAAAAGCGCTTCTGCCGAGGCGCCGGGCGTAAAATTCGTCTCGCGCAACAGATGCGTCAGCTGACCCCGCGAATACGGCCGCCCAGAGCCGAAAGGCGTGTGCTCCAGCCGCGCCCAGACGCCGCGCCGGTTCGGCACCACGATCACCAGCCGCCCGCCCGGCGCCAGCACCCGCCAAAGCTCCTTCAGCGTCTCGCGCGGGTTCTCCGCGAACTCCAGCGAATGCACCATCAGCACCCGGTCGATCGACGAATCCGGCAGCGGCAGCTCCTCGTCGAAGATCAACGCCGTCGACGACAGCGAGCCCATCGGCCAGTTCACGGCGCCCTGCCCCGCCGGCATGAAGGCGAAGGTGCGTTCGGTATCGGCCTGGAAGCGATCGAGGAACGGCACGGCATAGCCGATGCCCACCAGCCGCTCCTGTGGCAGCCGCACCCAGAGCGAGGAGAGCGCCATGGCGATCGACTGCTCGGCGATGCGGCCGAGGTCGGAATGATAGAACTGGCGTAGGTCGACGATATCTGCGTGCATTGCGATAAATGTTATCAGTGAGCGGTTGGACTTCAAGGCCGCAGCCTCTACATTCGGGTTCAGTCCGAGATAAAGAGGCACTTTAGATTATGAAACCTTTGGATTTAGACGTTTTTCTCTGCCGCACCGATAATTTCGGCGTGCTTGTTCATGATCCCGAGACCGGCCTCACCGCCTCCATCGACGCCCCCGATGCCGATGCCGTCATCGCCGCTGCCGACCGTCGCGGCTGGACGATCAGCCACATCTTCACCACCCACCACCACACCGACCACGTCGAGGGCAATCTGGCGCTGAAGGAGAAGTACGGCTGCGAGATCATCGGCCCGATCAACGAGGCGGTGGCGATCCCCGGCCTCGACATGACGATGTCCGACGACGACACCTTCCTGTTCGGCGAACACCCCGTCCGCGTCATCGAGACCCCCGGCCACACCGCCGGCCACATCTGCTACCACTTCACAGACGACAAGCTGCTCTTTGCCGCCGACACGCTGTTCGCGCTCGGCTGTGGCCGGCTGTTCGAACGCCCGCCGGCCGATATGTGGCACTCGCTGCAGAAGCTCGCCGTGCTGCCCGATGAGACCGCGATCTATTTCGGCCACGAATATACACTCTCCAACGCCCGCTTCGCGCTGACCATCGACCCGGATAACGAGCGGCTGAAGGCCCGCGCTGCCGAGATCGAGGCCTTGCGCGCCGAGGGCAGGTTCACCATCCCGACAACGCTCGCGCTCGAAAAGGAAACCAACCCGTTCCTCCGCGCCGGCGACCCCGCCATCCGCCGCAACCTGTTGATGGAAACCAAGACCAACGAAGAGGTCTTCGCCGAGATCCGCAAGCGCAAGGATAATTTCTGATGGCGCCGGCGCCGATGTCAGCCGACGACATCATCCGCGAACTGAATTTGGAGCCGCACCCCGAGGGCGGCTTCTACATCCAGACCTACCGCGACAGCGAAGGTGACGGGCGCGGGCACTCGACGGCGATCTATTATCTGCTGAAATCCGGCCAGCGCTCGCACTGGCACCGCGTCCACGACGCGGCCGAGGTCTGGCACTATTATGCCGGCGCCCCATTGGCGCTGCATCGCGCGAAAGATGGCGGACGAAGCGAGACGCTGATGCTTGGGACGGATATCCTCGGCGGTCAGCGCCCGCAGGCGATCATCCCCGCCAACTGGTGGCAATCGGCCGAGACGCTGGGCGACTACACGCTGGTCGGATGCACGGTTTCGCCCGGCTTCGAATTTTCGAGCTTCGAGATGGCCCCGCCCGACTGGTCGCCGGACACCTGAAAGCGCCTTACCCCTGCTGCTCGACCACCTCGGGCAGCATCACGAACAGTGACTTGAGCAGCGACACCGTGCCGGAGTGGCCGACGCTGTAGTAGATCATGCGTCCCTCGCGGCGGGTATTGACCAGGCCCTCGAGACGCAGGCGGGCGAGCTGTTGCGAGACCATGGCCTGCTGCATGCCGAGAATGTCCTCGATCTCGCTGACGGTCTTCTCCTCTTCCGCGAGAATGCACAGGATGAGCAACCGCGTATGATGAGCCAGCGCTTTCAGAAGTTCACTTGCTGCCCGAGCTTTGGTCGAAAACCCCTGCAATTCGTGATCGGCCATACCCGATCGAGGTGTCGGCAAGTGCATGTTATGTCTCTGCTTGCATATATATCAAAAATGACAAGTGCTCATAACACGTACGCAAGGCCGGATAATTTGGATCTCCTAAAGTGCCAAAAAAAGTCACGTAATCAGCAGATAAGCTGGCCGCCGTTTATCTCCAGCACCTGACCGGTCACATAGCCAGAGAGCGACGGCGCCGCCATGAAGAGATAGGCCGGCGCGCAATCCTCGGCCGTCCCCAGCCGCTGCAGCGGTATGCCCTTGCGGGTCTGCTCCAGCTTCTCGGCGGACGAATAGCGCTGGTGGAAATCGGTCTCGATCGTTCCAGGCGAAATGCAGTTGACGCGAATGCCATCCGGCGCGAGTTCGCGCGCGAGCGCCTTCGAATAGGTCGAGACGAACGCTTTCGAGGCCGAGTAGATCGCCGAGCCCGGGCTGCCGCCCGTCAGTGCCGAGATCGAAACCGTGTTGACGATCGCAGCCTCGCCAGCGGCCCTCAGCGCCGGCAGCAGCGCGCGTGTGACCTCGACGACCGACGTCTGGTTCAGCTGCACCACCTGGCCATACTGCTCGTCGGTAAGCGTGCCTGCCGGAAACCGGCCGAACATCGTTCCCGCATTGTTGACGAGCGCGTGGATCGTCTTGAAATGGCCGAGCACCTGATTGGCGAAGGCCTGACACCCCTCGCCCGTCGAAAAATCGCCGGCGATCAGGAGGGCGCGGCGGTCTTCCTCCGCCGTCAGCAGAAAATCCGGCAATGTCCGCTCGCCATCGCGGCCGGTGTGAACCAGCACCCGCGCACCGCAATCGAGAAACTGCCTCGCGACCTCGAGCCCGATCCCGCGGCCGGCACCCGTGACCACCACGTTGCGATTTTCGAACAACTTCGGATGAAACATCAAACCCTCCCCATCAGCGGCCGAACCGATCCGGGTCCGACATGGTGAGAAGATAGCCTCTGCATCCGCCAATGATCAACCGCTACCGGTCTTAGAGCCTTTCCTGGTTAGATTGAAGCATTCTGTTGGCTCAAACGGAGTCGGATGGTCGTCCGGCCGGCGCGCGTCGTAGCCAACGCATACGGCCAAGCCGGCCGGACGATCAGGCGGCCCGTTTCAGCCAACCCGAAGGGCCGGGCATCTTTCCGCCAGGATCAAAGGCGATCGGCTCGACCGTACCTGGGGTACGCCCTTCGCCAATCGCCTTCGCCCTGACGAAAACCTGCTCCGGCAGAATGCTTCAAGCTAACCAGGAAAGGCTCTAAATGGCGGAGAAGAGCGTCGACCGGGCAACAAAAAAGCGGCCTTACGGCCGCTTCGATGACAGTCAGAGCTTAAAGGCTCAGTCCTTGTTGACGACACCCTGGAGGTGCGTCATTTCCATGATGAAGTGTTCCAGCTTGGACTTGTGCTCGTGATGCTGGGCATCCTCGAGTTCAGACTTGGCGGCGTCGATGCGACGGTCGAGTTCGTCCTTGGAGACGTCTTCGACGGGGATCGCGGATTCCGCGAGCAGCGTGCAGCCGGTCGGCAGGATGTCGGCGAAGCCGCCGAACACCACGAAGTCCTTCTTGACACCGCTGGCGGAGCGAACGCTCACGACGCCCGGCTTGATTGTCGTCATCGTCGGCGCGTGGTTCGCCATGACGGTCATCTCGCCCTCGGTTGCCGGAATGACAACTTCGGTCACCATCTCGGACAAGAGCAGACGCTCCGGAGATACGAGTTCAAAATTGAAATTGTCAGCCATGACGTTTCACTTCTTGATTGTCTTTGAAACGAGAGACGGCGCGCGGGGACGGTCCCTGCGCGCCGTAAGTGAATGCATCAAGCGGCTGCGGAGAGCTTCTTGGCCTTTTCGATGGCTTCTTCCATCGAGCCGACCATGTAGAAGGCTGCTTCCGGCAGGTGATCGTATTCGCCGTTGACGAGGCCCTTGAAGCCCTTGATCGTGTCTTCGAGCGCAACGAGCTTGCCCGGCGAACCGGTGAAGACTTCGGCGACGAAGAACGGCTGCGACAGGAAGCGCTCGATCTTGCGGGCGCGGGCAACAGCCAGACGGTCTTCTTCCGACAGTTCGTCCATGCCAAGGATGGCGATGATGTCCTGCAGGGCCTTGTAGCGCTGCAGCGTCGTCTGAACCTTACGAGCCACTTCGTAGTGCTCTTCGCCGACAACCATCGGGTCAAGCATGCGCGAGGTGGAGTCGAGCGGGTCAACGGCCGGGTAGATACCCTTTTCAGCAATCGAGCGCGACAGAACGGTCGTTGCGTCCAAGTGGGCGAACGAGGTGGCCGGAGCCGGGTCGGTCAAGTCGTCGGCGGGGACGTAAATGGCCTGAACCGAGGTGATCGAGCCCTTGGTCGTGGTGGTGATGCGTTCCTGCATCGCGCCCATGTCGGTGGCGAGCGTCGGCTGATAGCCAACGGCCGAAGGAATACGGCCGAGCAGAGCCGACACTTCGGAACCGGCCTGCGTGAAGCGGAAGATGTTGTCGACGAAGAACAGAACGTCCTGGCCCTTGTCGCGGAAGTCTTCAGCGATCGTCAGACCGGTGAGAGCAACGCGAGCGCGTGCGCCCGGCGGTTCGTTCATCTGGCCGTAAACCAGCGCAGCCTTGGAGCCTTCGCCGCCGCCGTGCTTGTTGACGCCCGATTCGATCATTTCGTGGTAAAGGTCGTTGCCTTCGCGGGTACGTTCACCCACGCCTGCGAAGACCGAGTAACCACCGTGCGCCTTGGCGACGTTGTTGATCAGTTCCATGATCAGAACGGTCTTGCCGACGCCGGCGCCGCCGAACAGGCCGATCTTGCCGCCCTTTGCGTAAGGAGCGAGCAGGTCGACGACCTTGATGCCGGTGACGAGGATCTGGCCTTCGGTCGACTGGTCGACGTAGGAAGGAGCGTCCTGGTGGATGGCGCGCTTGCCCGAAGCGACCAGCGGGCCGGCTTCGTCAACCGGTTCGCCGATGACGTTCATGATACGGCCGAGCGTTTCCGGGCCGACCGGAACCGTGATCGGCTCACCCGTGTCGGAGACCGGCTGACCGCGAACCAGACCTTCGGTCGAGTCCATGGCGATCGTGCGAACTTCGTTTTCACCCAGGTGCTGAGCGACTTCGAGCACGAGGCGGTTGCCGCCGTTCGTGGTTTCGAGTGCGTTCAGGATCGCCGGCAGTTCGCCTTCGAAGGCAACGTCCACGACGGCGCCGATAACCTGCGTAACCTTGCCGGCGGAGCCTGCCGCGGCCTTCTTGGGGGTAGCTGCCTTAGCCATCTTCTTACCCTCTTTCCCTTACCTCAGAGCGCTTCCGCGCCCGAAATGATTTCAATGAGTTCCTTGGTGATCTGAGCCTGGCGCTGACGGTTATAGGAAAGCGTCAGCTTGTTGATCATTTCACCAGCGTTACGCGTCGCATTGTCCATCGCGCTCATCTTGGCGCCCATTTCGCCGGCGACGTTCTCGAGGAGCGCGCGGAAAATCTGGACCGAGATGTTGCGTGGAATCAGATCCTCGAGGATCGATGCCGGATCTGGCTCGTATTCGTAGACCGCGCCCGCATGTGCCGCGTCCTCGGCAACCGCCTCGCCAGCCGAAGCCGGGATGAGCTGCTGTGCCGTCGGAACCTGCGAGATCACCGACTTGAACTCGGAATAGAAGAGCGTGCAGACGTCGAATTCACCGGCTTCGTACATCTCGATGATGCGCTTGCCGATGCTGTCGGCGTTTTCGAAGGCGACACGCTTGACGTCGCGGAGTTCCTTGCGCTCGACGATGAGCGGCAGGAATTCGCGGCGCAGGCTGTCGTAGCCCTTCTTGCCGACAGTGAAGATCTTTACCGTCTTGCCTTCTGCGGTCAGCTTGCGGGCATGATCGCGGGCAAAACGGGAAATCTGCGAGTTGAAACCGCCGCAGAGGCCGCGATCAGCCGTGCAGACGACGAGCAGGTGAACCTGATCCTTGCCTGTACCGGTCATGAGAGCCGGCGCACCATCCGCATCGGTGACGGCATTGGCGATGTTCGCCAAAACCGCACTCATCCGCTGCGAATAGGGCCGGGCGGCCTCGGCCGCCTCCTGCGCACGCCGAAGCTTCGCCGCGGCGACCATTTTCATCGCCTTGGTGATCTTCTGCGTCGCCTTGACGGAGGCGATCCGGTTTTTCAGATCCTTAAGTGAAGGCATCCGTGATCCGTCCTAACTGGGTCCGATTACGAGAAAGACTTCGCGAAGCTGTCGATGGCAGCGGTGAGCTTGCCCTTCGTATCGTCGCTGATGGCCTTTTCGCTACGGATCGTGTCGAGGATCGCCGAACCTTCGGAACGGAGGTACGACAGCAGGCCCTGCTCGAACTTGCCGACCTGGTTGACCGCGACCTTGTCGAGGTAACCGTTGACGCCGGCGAAGATCACCGCAACCTGTTCTTCCGTCTTCAGCGGCGAGAACTGCGGCTGCTTCAGGAGTTCGGTCAGGCGTGCGCCGCGGTTCAGCAGGCGCTGCGTGGATGCATCGAGGTCGGAGCCGAACTGGGCGAAGGCGGCCATTTCGCGATACTGGGCGAGTTCGCCCTTGATCGAGCCGGCAACCTGCTTCATGGCCTTGATCTGAGCGGCGGAACCAACGCGCGAAACCGACAGACCGACGTTAACGGCCGGACGAATGCCCTGGTAGAACAGGTCGGTTTCGAGGAAGATCTGGCCGTCGGTGATCGAGATCACGTTGGTCGGAATGAACGCCGAAACATCGTTACCCTGGGTTTCGATGACAGGCAGAGCCGTCAGCGAGCCAGCGCCCATTTCGTCGGAGAGCTTTGCAGCGCGCTCGAGGAGACGCGAATGCAGGTAGAAAACGTCGCCCGGGTAAGCTTCGCGGCCCGGCGGGCGGCGCAGCAGAAGCGACATCTGGCGATAGGCAACAGCCTGCTTCGAAAGGTCGTCGTAACCGATCAGGGCGTGCTGGCCGTTGTCGCGGAAGTATTCGCCCATGGCGCAACCGGCGAACGGTGCCAGGTACTGCATCGGAGCAGCGTCCGAAGCGGTCGCGGCAACGACGATCGAATACTTCATTGCGCCGCGTTCTTCGAGAACCTTGACGAACTGGGCAACGGTCGAACGCTTCTGGCCGATAGCGACGTAGACGCAGTACAGCTTTTCGCTGTCCGGGCCGTTGTCGTGGATAGCCTTCTGGTTCAGGATCGCGTCGAGAATGATCGCGGTCTTGCCGGTCTGGCGGTCGCCGATGACGAGCTCGCGCTGGCCACGGCCAACCGGGATGAGCGCGTCGATGGCCTTGAGGCCGGTCGACATCGGCTCATGAACCGACTTGCGCGGAATGATGCCAGGAGCCTTGACGTCGACGCGCGCACGGCGGGTCGCGTTGATCGGGCCCTTGCCGTCGATCGGGTTGCCGAGAGCGTCGACAACGCGGCCGAGCAGTTCCGGACCAACCGGAACGTCAACGATGGCGCCCGTACGCTTGACGGTATCGCCTTCCTTGATGGCGCGGTCGGAACCGAAAATAACGACACCAACGTTGTCGGCTTCAAGGTTCAGCGCCATGCCGCGGATGCCGCCCGGGAACTCGACCATCTCGCCGGCCTGGACGTTGTCCAGACCGTATACGCGAGCGATACCGTCACCGACGGAGAGCACCTGACCGACTTCCGAGACCTGCGCCTCTTTGCCGAAGTTTTTAATCTGATCTTTGAGAATTGCGGAAATTTCCGCGGCGCGGATATCCATCAGCCAACCTCTTTCAATGCAAGCTTAAGGGTAGAGAGTTTGGTACGAAGAGACGTATCAATCTGACGGGACCCGACCTTCACGATCAGACCACCAAGAATTGACGGATCAACCGTGACGTTGACCGCCACGTCTTTGCCGGTGACGCCCTTCAGCGCCGCCTTCAATTCAGTTTCCTGCGCTGCGTCGAGCGCATGGGCCGAGGTAACCTCGGCGGTAATTTCGCCACGCTGCTTGGCAGCGATGACACGGAAGGCCTTGATCATGCCCGGGAGAGCAAACAGGCGGCGATTGCGCGCCACGACCTTCAGGAAGTTTGCAACGAACCCGCTGATGCCAGCCTTTTCGCTGATCGCGATGATCGTCTTCAGCTGATCTTCAGCCGAGAAAACCGGGCTGGAGATGAAGCGCTTCAGATCGTCGCTCTCGTCCAACATCGCCTGAAAACGGTCGAGATCGGCGGTCACGTTCGCGACTGCACCCTCCTCGAGCGCCAGTTCGAACAGCGACGAGGCATATCGCTCTGCAACACCAGATGTAAGCTGGGACGTGTCTGCCACGGGCACAAATTTCCCTGATTTCAACCCAAGAATCCGGCCTCCGGCGGGCGCCTGATTTAAATTCTTGAATTCGTTATGATTTCCCCCAGAAATCGCAAGAGAAGCCTCTTGCTTCTTCCGAAATTCGGGGTCCGTCTAACATAGGATATCGGGACTCGCAACACGCGTAACGCCGTAATCCTATTTTAGCATCGATTTCTGCCGCAAAAATGCCGAAACCGTTCACGGTCCAAAGACCGTCACTCCAAAATCGGCGTGTTTCAGGCGTAAAAGAAACCGAAGACATAGCCGAGCGGAAGCGCCGCCAAAATCACCTGCACAACCAGAAGTACATAATTCATGATGGTGCCTCCCCGGTCGGAAAGCAGCGAGATGATGCGCGCGAATGCGGCCATCGCAAACGCCGCGCCAAGCGCCAGATAGGTGAAGTTTTGCGCCAGCATGATCGCCGCCAGCCCGGTGCCGAGATAGAAGCCGCCCATCGAGCGCAGCTCGGCATAACCGTCGCGGCGCCCCTCGCGCACCTGCATCCCGAAGAGACGCATCGCATAGCCCGGCGCGAACATGATGATGAAGCCCGCAAGCGCGGTAAACGCGGCGGCACCGAAGGCTAGCTGCTCGCCCAGCTCCGTCGGAAAGTAGAATTCCATGATGTGACCCCAAATCACTGTGATTTGCAGCCCTTATGCCATGATATCGGCAGGCCGCAAACGCCCGAGATCGCTTGATCTAAAGGAAGCTCTGCGGATCGATATCGAGCTGCACGTGGATCGAGCCGCGCTCCTTGGGCGATTGCGCCAGCATGGTGCGCAGGTAGGCCTGCATGTCGGAGTTCCGGCGACCATGCACGAGGAGCCGGAAGCGATGGCGCCCGCGCACCAGTGCCAGTGGCGCCTCGGCCGGCCCAAGCACGGAAATGCCCGTCACCTGAGGCGCTGCGTTGCGCATGCTGCGCGCATGCCCCTCCGCATCCTGCCGTGTTTCCGCCGAGACGATGATCGATGCCAGCCGCCCGAACGGCGGCAGGATCGCCCGCTCGCGCTCGGCGATCTCGCGCTCGTAGAAGGCGCCCGCGTCACCCGAGACGATCGCCTGCATCACGGGGTGCTGCGGCTGGTAGGTCTGCAGCAGGCCATGGCTCTTCAGGCCCGTACGCCCGGCGCGACCCGTCACCTGCGACAGCAGCTGGAAGGTCCGTTCGGCGGCGCGCGGATCACCATTCGCCAGGCCGAGATCGGCGTCGATGATGCCAACAAGCGTCATCAGCGGGAAGTTATGCCCCTTGGCCACCAGCTGCGTGCCGATGACGATGTCCGCCTCGCCCTTGGCGATCGCGTCGAGTTCCAACCTGAGCCGCTTCACTCCGCCCATGATGTCGGAGGAGAGCACGATGGTCCGCGCCTCGGGAAAATGCCGCTCCACCTCTTCCGCGATCCGCTCCACTCCCGGCCCGCAGGCAACAAGATGATCGAACGTGCCGCATTCCGGGCAGGCCTCGGGCGTATGCTGGTGATAACCGCACTGGTGGCACTGCAGCTGTCGCTTGAAACGATGCTCGACCAGCCAGCTGGAGCATTGCGGGCATTGGAAGCGATGGCCGCAGACCCGGCAGAGCGTCAGCGGCGCATAGCCGCGCCGGTTCAGGAACAACAGCGCCTGCTGCTTTTTCTCCACCGTCTTGCCGATCGCCCTCAAGAGCACCGGCGACAGGAAGCCGCCACGCTCCGGCGCATGCCTTCGCATGTCGACCAGATGCAGATCGGGCAGCGCCGCGTCGCCGAAGCGGGTCGGCAGATGGATGGTCGTATAACGCCCGCTCTGGCCGTTGACCTGGCTCTCGACCGAAGGCGTGGCCGAAACCAGCACGAGCGGGAAATCGCCGATCCGGGCGCGCACCACAGCCATGTCGCGGGCATTGTAATAGACGCGGTCTTCCTGCTTGTAGGCGGGATCGTGCTCTTCATCGACGATGATCAGCCCGAGATCCTCGAACGGCAGGAACAGCGCCGAACGCGCCCCCGCCACGACCCGGACCTCCCCCGTCACCGCCTGCCGCCAGACCTTCTCGCGCGTCTTCGGCGCCAGATCCGAATGCCATTCGGCGGGCTTCGCCCCGAACCGATCCTGGAAGCGCTCGAGGAAACTCGCCGTCAGTGCGATCTCCGGCAACAGGATCAGCACCTGCTTGCCGCGCTTCAGCGTCTCGGCGATCGCCTCGAAATAGACCTCCGTCTTGCCCGAACCGGTGACGCCATCGATCAGCGACACCGCGAACTGGCCGTTGCGGACCTCTTCAAGGATCTCGTCGGCCGCCTCCTTCTGCGGACCGGCGAGCCGCGACGGCGCGAAATCCGGATCGGGCTTCGCCACGATCGGCGGCGGCGGCAAGAAGATCGTTTCGAATATGCCCTGCGCGATCAACCCGTCGACGACGCTGGTCGAAACACCGGCCGCATGCGCCAGGCCGATGCGCGTCCACGACAGGCCGTCGCCGGCGGCATCAAGCACGCGCGCGCGCGCCGGCGTCATCCGCTCCGGCTCGCCGCCCACGAAGCGCAACCCCTCGACCATCGGCTCCGGATCAAACGCGTTCGGCACGCGCAGCGCCATCCGCGCCACCAGCCCCGGCGGCGACAGCGTATAGCTCGCGACCCAATCGACAAAATCGCGCATGTCCTTCGAAAGCGGCGGGCAATCGAACACCTTGGTGATCGGCCGAAGCTTCTTCGGATCGACGCCCTCATCTCCCCCCTCCCAGACGGCGCCCATCACCTGACGCGGCCCGAGCGGCACCTGCACCACGGAGCCTGGCTCCACCGCCATGCCCTCGGGCACCGAATAGGAATAGGGCCTGGGCGCCGGCATGGGTACGAGCACCGACACCGTGCGCACGGCGGGCGGCGGCTCGATCGGGCCAAAGAGGTCGGACGAATCTATGCTCATCGGGCGCGACCATGCCCGCAACGAGAACAAAATGAAACCCGCGACATCGCGCTATCAATCGTCATCATCGTCCTCGCCGGCAATCGTGCCGGTAAGCCGCATGCCTTCGATCCAGGTGGCGCCGTTCTCGCGGATCACCTTGCGCGGCCTGACACCGCAGCGCCCACGCACGGCCTCCGCCAGCTGCGCCGAGTGGGTGACGATCCAAACCTGGCTGCTCTTCGAAGCGGTCGCAATCATATCCGCCAGCGGCTCCAGCATATCGGGATGCAGGCTCGCCTCCGGCTCGTTGAGCGCGATCAGCGGCGGCAGGCGATAGGACAGCAACGCCGCCGCCAGCCCGAGAAAGCGGATTTGCCCGTCGGACAATTCGCGCGGCTGGAACACCCGGTGCGGAAAATCGGGAAAGGCGAGCCCGAAGGACGCCGTCTCCTCCGGCTCCGGCACGACGAGGCGCGCGCCACCGAAGGCCGAGGCGACGACGCGGTCGAGATCGACGGTGTCCTGCCTGGTATGCCTGAGCGTCGCGAAGACAGCCGCCAGATTGGCGCCGTCCTCATCCAGCATCGGCCCGGTTACGGCCAGGCAGGGCTGGCGCAGCGGCGAGGCGCGGTCGGTGCGGAAGCCATGAAAGAAGCGCCAGTTGGCCACCACTCGGCGAAAGGCGGCAATCTCGGGAAAATGCCCGGCATCGCCAAGCAGCGCCATCGCCGTCTCGGATGTCAGTGCCTGATCCGGATAATCCTGCATCCGCCCGGCGCCATCGCGCACCTGGATCGAAGGCCCCGCCCGCTTCATCATCGTGACCGGCCGCCCGTGATCGACGATCAACTCCTCGGCCTTCACCTGCGGCTCCAGCGGAAAGCCGGCAGCCGCCTCTGGCGGACGCAACCCGACCTCGACCCTGTAGCGAAACGTGACGGCCCGCTCCTCGTCCAGAAGCTCTACCTCGAGCCGCACCCGCGCCGGCCCCTCATTCTGCTTGCGCGTGCCCGACCACAGCACCGAGAACATGCCGCCCTCGGCCGCAAGCTCGCGCACCAGCCGCCCGGTGACGGCCGCCTGCACCAGCTGCAGCGCACGATAGAGATTGGATTTGCCCACACCGTTCTCGCCGAGAAACAGCGAGGTCTCCGACAGATTCATGCGGATCGAGCGGAGCGACCGGTAATTCTGGGCGAACATGGAGCGGAGTTGCATGCCCCGCTTTACCCCATCCACTCAGCGAAATGAATGGGCATCGGCCATCTCGGGCAGGCTTGGCTCGACAAGCGGCTGGAACCGCGCGTCGCCATCGCGCTTCAGCGCCTCGACGGTGTGCGCCTCCAGCGCCCTTGTGACGTCATTGATATCACCATCCAGATGCTCGACCGGGATCATGTCGCCGATGATAAAATCGAAGCGGTCGCCGCGCTTGTTCAAGAGTTCGTGGAACACCGTCATGTCGCGCAGCTCCGTCGACCACTTGGCGAACCAGTAGAACAGCCCGGAATTGCGCGCCGTCATATGAACAGGCAAGATCGGCAGATTGTATTTGCGCGCCAGCCCGACGGCCGACGTCTTCCACGGCCGCTCATTGAGCCGGCCGTTCGCCCAGTAAGCGATGCGCCCGGAAGGAAACAGCACCGTCGCCTTGCCCTCGCGCACCGCGTGGTTCGTCAGCTGCAGCGTCTCGCGCGCCTTGAGCTTGCTCTTGTGCTCGTCGCGCCACTCGACCGGAATGATCATCTCGGCAAAGCGCGGATTGACGCGCACCGCATCGCGATTGGCGAAAACCATCATGTCAGGCCGCCGCGTCTTCAGGAGATCGAACACCGCGACTCCATCGGCAATCCCGGTCGGATGGTTGCTGACGAGAATGAAGCCGCCCTTGTCGGGAATCCGCTCGGCATTGGTCACGCCGATATCAAGATCGAGCAAATTGCTCATATACTCGAAGCACTGGAAACCGGGCATGTTGGCGATGTCGTTGGCGAAGGTCATCGCCTTGTTGTAGCGCAGCAGCGTGTAGAGAAACGGCCGCATGACGGGCCATAGCGGGTGGCCGACGATGCGTTGTCCGCGTTCGGCGATCAGCGTGTCGACGATATGTCCGGGTCTGCCTTGGGAAACGAGCGCGATCGTTTCTGCGAATTGTCCGAATGCCGTCGTGGGTTGGCGCCGTGCCATGCAAGATCCTGCCTCGTTGGGAAACCAGTTATCGCGATTATTATGATCGAAGCATGACAGGCACTTGGCCGATGTTAGCGATTCCATAACCGTCCCTCAGGCAAAATTGGCGGTCTGGCTGGCAAATTCAAGAGGCGGAAACGTGAATGAACTCCTGATCATGGCCGACGCGCGGCTGATGGCGGAACGCGCCACCTGGCTGCAAAGCCTAGCCGGCGAACGACGTCTGTCGCAGCACACGCTCGACGCCTATGAGCGCGATACCCGCCAGTTTCTGACCTTCATGACCGGCCATCTCGCCGGCCCGACGACGCTGAAGGACATCGAGGCGCTGCGGCCCGCCGATTTCCGCGCCTTCCTCGCCGCCCGCCGCCGCGACGGCACCGGCGCCCGCTCGCTCGGCCGCAATCTTGCCGGCCTGCGCTCGCTGCTGCGCTATCTGGAAAAGAAGGGATTGGTGAACGCTGCCGGCGCCGGCGCCATCCGCTCGCCGAAGCAGCCGAAGTCGCTCCCCAAGCCGCTCTCCGACACCCAGGCCGTCACTGTCGTCAGCAACGAGGCTCAGCTGCACGAGGAACCCTGGATCGCCGCCCGCGACGCCGCCGTCATGACCCTGCTCTATGGCTGCGGCCTGCGCATCTCCGAGGCGCTCGATCTCCTGCCCGGCGACATCACGCCTGGCGCCACGACGCTGCGCATAACAGGCAAGGGCAACAAGACCCGCCTGGTGCCGCTGCTGCCAGTCGTTTTCGAGGCGGTCGACAAATACCGAAAGCTTTGCCCCTACCATCTCACCGCCGACCAGCCGCTGTTTCGCGGCGCGCGCGGCGGCAAGCTGCAGCAGGCGATTATCCAGCGCACCATGCGCACGATGCGAAGCGCCTTCGGCCTGCCAGAGACCGCCACCCCGCACGCGCTCCGCCACTCCTTCGCCACCCATCTGCTCGCCGGCGGCGGCGATCTCCGCACCATTCAGGAACTGCTCGGCCACGCCAGCCTGTCGACCACCCAGGTCTACACGGGTGTGGACGCCTCGCGCCTTCTCGACGTTTACGACCGCGCCCATCCCCGGGCGTAATCCTTTGTTAACCTGTTCCCTTAAAGGAATATGATGAGCCCCGCGCGTAAAGCTTGTGGCAAATCCTTTGTGACCGGAACACCATCATGACGATCTCCCTCGGCCACCGCAGCCTTTCCACCGCCTTGCCGGCTCGCTTCGGCAACATCGTGCTCTGGCTGATCGCCGCTGTCCATGTGCTGGCCGCCGCCCTCCTGATCGCCACTCTCGTTTCCATCTCGCCGGCGGCAGCCGCGGACGACGCAAGCTGCACCGGCCGCAACATCCTCGACGACCTGAAGGTCAGCAACCCCTCGCGCTACGAGCAGGCGGTGAAGGAAGCCGACGCCGTGCCGAACGGCAAGGGCATCTTCTGGAAGATCGAAAAACCGGGCATCAAGCCGTCCTGGCTGCTCGGCAGCATGCACGTCACCGATCCGCGCGTCCTCGACCTGCCGCCGCGCACCAAGGCCGCCCACGATGCTGCCGATACCATCGTCATTGAATCCGACGAGATCCTCGACGAGAAGAAGGCCTCGGCGGCGCTGTTGATGAAGCCGGACCTGATGATGTTCACCGACGGCACGACCATCGACAAGCTTTTGTCGCCCGAGGATTACACCCGCCTCGAGGCCGGCCTGAAGACCCGCGGCATTCCGCTCTCCGCCGTCTCGCGCATGCGCCCGTGGATGATCTCGAGCGTCGTGGCGCTACCCGCCTGCGAAATGGCCCGCAAGGCCAAGGGCGTCCAGTTCCTCGACCAGAAGATCGCCACCGACGCGGCTGCTCACGGCAAGCAGGTCAAGGGCCTCGAGACGCTCGCCGAGCAGCTGCAGGCCATGGCCGAACTCCCAACCGAATTCCACATGAAGTCGCTGATCGAAACCCTGGAACTCGGCTCGAAGATGAACGACGTGGTCGAGACCATGACCGACCTCTACCTCTCCGGCGATATCGGCATGACCATGCCGATGCTGAAAACGGTAACGCCCGAGGGCGCCGACGACAGCAGCGACTACGCCGCCTTCGAACAGCGCATCATCCTCGACCGCAACAAGATCATGGCCGAACGCGCCGCCCCGATCCTGGCTAACGGCAACGTCTTCATGGCCGTCGGCGCGCTGCATCTTCCGGGCGAAGGTGGTGTAATCGAGCTTCTGCGCAAGCAGGGCTTTACGGTGACGGCGGTGAATTGAGGGTACTGAGGCGCCTGCCCATGTGGGCGATCATCGCCTTCACGATGACATTGTGAAACGGCGTGATCACGGCGATATAGATCCGTCCGATCAGGATCTTGCGATGGACCAAAGTCGTCGCCTTCACCCGTTTCATCCCGCCATCGGCAAAATCCTCGACGTCGATGACGATGCGAAAGTCGAGATGCTTGTCATCGAAACCGACGACGACCTGCCGCTCGGTCTTTGAGAGCACCGGAAATATCCCGATCTTTTCCATTGCTTCCGGTAGATCGTGCGCATCCGTCCGCAACCCGAAAAGCGGACCAACGATCAGGTTACGCAACCGCATCAAACTGCTGATCCAGAACGGCGCGTAGCCCAGCATCAGCCGTGCAGCCTCGATCGCATCGAATGACGCAGCCGGTACGGAGAGCTGATAGCAGTCGGCCCAGTCAGCCAGCGGTAACGCCGGATGCGGCAGGCGTGGCAGGATCTTCGAAGGTTTAGCAGGCATCAACGACATTGATCACGCGTCTCCGGCAATATCCTCCGGCAACACATAGCATATCCCGCGACACCGAACCGCCCTCTGCATCGCCCTGCGGCAATACGCGCCGATCCGCGCCTATCGACGCAAGCGGCGAATAGAGCAACGGCATAAGACCGCTGACTTCCTACCGTGTAGCCCCCTCATCCGACCCTTCGGGCCACCTTCTCCCCGC
Source organism: Rhizobium sp. 16-449-1b (assembly GCF_017741935.1). Taxonomy (GTDB): domain Bacteria; phylum Pseudomonadota; class Alphaproteobacteria; order Rhizobiales; family Rhizobiaceae; genus Rhizobium. The sequence continues at coordinate 144,423 of NZ_JAGHMH010000014.1, forward strand.
TGGGGAGAAGGGAAGATGGAGCGAGCGGCCCGCCGCGAGTCCTCTTCTCCCCGGCGGGGAGAAGGTGCCGGCAGGCGGATGAGGGGGCTACGAGCTCGGCGGTTACCGCTAAAATTGCGCTTCTATGGGAAAAAGCAAACCGCGCGAGGGCTGAGCGTGTACTTACCCACGTGATCGCTTTTCCGCCTTCAGTTCGGCAAGGAGAACATCGGCGTCAACTTCACGCCCCTCGCCGCTGGCAATCCCCTCGTCATAAGCCCGTTTCAGGCGCGCGATTTCCAACTGCCGGATTTCCTCGCGTTGTTCCCAAAGGCGCAGGGCGTCACGAACGATTTCGCTGTTTGACGCATAGCCGCCGCTATCGACTGCATCCTGCATTTTTGCAGCCTGATGCGGTGTGAGCGAAATGGTAAGGGTGCGCATGTTGGTGGCTTTCATGATGAAAGAATAACACACCCAACAAGGCCTAACAATTATTGTTAGCCAAACGAAAAAGGCCGCGGTCCTCTCGAACCGCGGCCTCTACGAACTTATGGCGGAAGCCTCACATATGGATCGGCTTGAAGAACGCCGCCAATGCCGCTTCCTTCACTGCTTCCGACATGGTCGGGTGGGCGTGGCAGGTGCGGCCGAGGTCTTCGGCGGAGCCGCCGAATTCCATCAGGACGGCGATCTCGTGGATCATCTCGCCGGCGCCGAAGCCGACGATGTGGCCGCCGAGGACGCGGTCGGTGGTCTTGTCCGAGAGGATCTTCACGAAGCCATCCGTCGCCAGCATGGCGCGCGCGCGGCCGTTGGCCGTGAACGGGAACTTGCCGACCTTGTAGGCGACGCCAGCCGCCTTCAGCTCTTCCTCGGTCTTGCCGACGGAGGCGACTTCGGGCTGCGTGTAGACGACGCTCGGGATGACGTCGTAGTTCACATGGCCGTGCTGGCCGGCGAGGATTTCGGCGAGTGCAACGCCCTCGTCTTCAGCCTTGTGCGCCAGCATCGGGCCCTTCACCACGTCGCCGATCGCATAGATACCGGCAACATTGGTGCGGAAGTGGCCGTCGATCTCGACGCGGCCACGATTGTCGAGCGCGACGCCCGCTTCTTCGAGACCAAGGCCAGCCGTGTAGGGAATGCGGCCGGTGGAGATCAGCACCACATCGGCTTCGACGGTGACAGCAGCGCCGCCGGCGACCGGCTCGAAGGTCACCTTCGCGCCCTTGCCGCCCTTTTCAACGCCTGTAACCTTGGAGCTCAGGTTGATGTCGACGCCCTGCTTGGCGAGCATGCGCTGGAACTGCTTGGAGACGTCGCCATCCATCGCGCCGAGGATCTTGTCGAGATATTCGATGACGGTGACCTTGGCGCCGAGGCGCGACCATACAGAGCCGAGCTCGAGGCCGATGACGCCGCCGCCGACGACGATCATCGTCTCAGGCACCTTGTCGAGCGCGATCGCACCGGTGGAGGAAACGATCACCTTCTCGTCGATGTCGACCTTCACGCCGGGGATGCCGGCAACGTCGGAGCCGGTGGCGATGACGATGTTCTTGCCTTCGATCTCCTGGACCTTGCCGTCCTCGGCCGTAACCGAGACCTTACCGGCAGAGACGATCTTGCCGGTGCCGATGAAGCTGTCGATCTTGTTCTTCTTGAACAGGAAGGCGACGCCGTCGACGTTCGACTTCACCGTGGCGTCCTTGTGGGCCATCATCTTGTCGAGGTTCAGCTTGGGTGCTGCGACCTCGATGCCGAGCGCGTCCATGCCGTGGCCGGCCTGATGGAACATTTCCGACGCGTGCAGCAGCGCCTTGGAGGGGATGCAGCCGACATTCAGGCAGGTGCCGCCGAAGGTCGCGCGCTTTTCGACGACGGCGACCTTGAGGCCGAGCTGGGCCGCCTTGATGGCAGCGACATAGCCGCCGGGGCCGGTTCCGATAACGATCACATCATAGGACATTGTTGCTTTTCCTTTTCGTTATTTGCTTAGTCCGCCGCGCGGGCGAGCGCGAGACGGAAGCCGAAGCCGACCAGAGCGGCGCCGGTAATGCGGTTGAACCATTTGCCGCTGGCGATGAAACGATCGCGCACGGCCTTGACGGTGAAGAAGGTGGAGACGGCGGCAAACCAGGCGACCAGCGCGGTCGCCATGCCGATGCCGTAGCTGAACTGGATGAGGCCGGGCGTGTCGTGATGAACGAGCGTCGAAAACAGCGACAGGAAGAACAGCACCGGCTTCGGGTTCAGCGCATTGGTGATGAAGCCCATGCCGAGGCAGCGCAGCGCCGAGATCGGCTTGCGATCCTCTTCGCTTACATTGATGTCGGCCACGTTGAAGCCCGGCGCACGAAACGACTTGATGCCGAGATAGACGAGGTAGGCGACGCCGGCCCACTTGATCATCGCAAACAGCATCAGTGACTGCGACACAATCAGCCCGAGGCCGAGGATCGTGTAGCTGATGTGGAAGAGCAGCGAGAAGCCCATGCCGATGCCGGTCATGATCGCGGCGCGGCGACCGTGCACGATGCTCTGGCGCAGGATCACCGCGAAATCGGCGCCCGGCACGACAATGAAGATCGAGAAGACGGCCATCAGGCCGAGAAATTCGAGAACATACTGCATGCTCATACCGCCCTTGAAATGATGAACCCGATCATCGGCCGCCGCTTACATTGAGGATCGCGCCGGTGACATAGGATGCCTCTTTGGATAGCAGATAAAGCACCGCGTCGGCGATCTCTTCCGCCGTTCCGGCGCGCTGCATCGGAATGCTCGGCGCCATATCGCGCGCTCTGTCAGGCAGGCCGCCTGAAGCGTGGATTTCGGTGTCGATCACCCCAGGCCTCACGGCGTTGACGCGCACGCCCTCGGTCGCCACTTCACGGGCAAGCCCGATGGTGAAGGTGTCGATCGCGGCCTTGGAGGCGGCGTAATCGACATATTGCGAGGGCGAGCCGATGATCGCCGCCATCGACGAGATATTGACGATCGCCCCGCCCTTGCCGCCATGTCTGGTCGACATGCGGCGCACGGCCTCGGCCGCGCAGAGGATCGAGCCGGTGATGTTGATGCGCATCATCCGCTCGATGCGCGCGACCGACATTTCGTCGATCCTAGAGGGTGCATCGACGATGCCGGCATTGTTGGCAAGCCCGTCCAGCCGGCCGAAGTGGCGGTCGATCGCTTCGAACATCTGCGTGATATCGGAGGCCTCGCCGACATCACCCTTGATCGCGATGGCATCCCCGCCGCCGGCCTTGATCTTCGCCACGACCTCATCGGCCGCAGCCTTGTTGGCAGCGTAATTCACGGCGACGCGCCAGCCCTTGGCGGCGGCCAGCAGGCTGATCGCAGCGCCGATGCCGCGGCTGCCGCCGGTCACGAGAAGAACGGGTTGGTCGCTCATGACGCACATTCCTTGAAGTCGAGCACATCCCAGGGCGCGACCGATGCCTTGTCCTTGCCCCAGATCGAAGAGGCGCGAATGGCCGGGCCGATGCCGGGGAACAGGATCTTGTCGGCCGCCTGCCCGGCTTCCGGCTGCAGGTTGTCGAGTGTACCCTTGGCGTCGATGCCGTAGACCATGCCCTGCCAGATCGTGCAGGCCTCGAGATCGGCCCCCGTTGCGTCCCCGTCAGGGCATTTGAACATGACCATCGCAAGCGACCGCGCCGGATCCTCAGACGGCATGACATAGCCGTCGAGCGTAAGCGGCGTCTTCAAAACCTTGACCGTGAAACGATTGCTGGCAGCGGCCGCGGCTGACGCGATCGGCGTGAAGCGCAGCTCGTAGGCGCCGTCGCGATCGGCGTAGACGGCATTGGCCTGCCTGCACTCCGCCGCCATCAGCGGCTGGGCGCAAAGGGTGGCGGCGAGCAAGAGCGCAGCCGCACGCGCCACGGGGCGGCCGGAAGCGGGCGTGGTATGCGACGAGCGGAAGGCGGGTTTCAGCGACATCAGGTGTTCCGGTGCTGAGGCGAAAAGGGCCGCTCGCGCGGCCCTGTCGGTCTCTTACAGATCGAGAACGAGGCGTTCCGGATCTTCCAGGCTTTCCTTGACGCGAACGAGGAAGGTAACCGCTTCCTTGCCGTCGACGATACGGTGGTCGTAGGAGAGCGCGAGATACATCATCGGACGGATGACGATCTGGCCGCCGACGACGACGGGACGGTCCTGGATCTTGTGCATGCCGAGAATGCCCGACTGCGGCGCGTTCAGGATCGGCGAGGACATCAGCGAACCGTAGACACCACCATTGGTGATGGTGAAGGTGCCGCCCTGCATATCCGCCATCGAGAGCGAACCGTCACGAGCCGACTTGGCAAGACGGCCGAGGTCCTTTTCGATCTCGGCGATCGACATCTGGTCGGCATCGCGGATGATCGGAACGACCAGGCCCTTGTCGGTGCCGACAGCCATGCCGACGTGGCAGTAGTTCTTGTAGATGATGTCGGTGCCGTCGATTTCGGCGTTGACGGCGGGCAGTTCCTTCAGCGCGTGGGTGACGGCCTTGGTGAAGAAGCCCATGAAGCCGAGCTTCACGCCGTGCTTCTTTTCGAACACGTCCTTGTACTTGGCGCGCAGTGCCATCACGGCGCTCATGTCCACCTCGTTGTAGGTGGTGAGCATGGCGGCGGTGTTCTGGGCGTCCTTCAGGCGCTTGGCGATCGTCTGGCGCAGGCGCGTCATCTTCACGCGCTCTTCGCGGCCGGCATCCTCGACCGTCGACGGGCCGCGTGCGGCGGCAGGGGCTGCCGGAGCAGCAGCGGCAGGAGCCGCGATGCCCTTGGCGACGGCGGCGATCACGTCGCCCTTCAGAACCTGGCCGCGCTTGCCGGAACCATCGACCTGATCGGCCGAGAGGTTGTTTTCAGCGAGCATCTTCGAAGCAGCCGGTGCCGGCGGCATCGAGGAAGCGGCAGCGGCAACCGGTGCGGCAGCGGCAGGAGCCGGCTCGGCGGCCTTGGCGGGGGCAGCAGCTGCAGCCGGAGCAGCAGCGGCTGCACCGGCGCTTGCGGCGATCTGGCCGAGCAGCGCGTCGAGACCGACGGTTTCGCCGGCCTGTGCGACGATTTCGGAGAGTACGCCGGCAGCCGGTGCCGGAACTTCGATGGTCACCTTGTCGGTTTCAAGCTCCACCAGCGGCTCGTCGGCCTTGATGACATCGCCGACCTTCTTGAACCAGGTACCGACGGTTGCCTCGCTGACGGATTCACCGAGAGTTGGAACGCGGATTTCTGTGGCCATTGTTCAAATCCTGAATTTTGATCTTTGTGATGTTTGACGGCATTCCGGCGCGAGCGGCCGGGATCTGAATTAATGCGGAGAGGAAACGCGCCGCGCTCCCTCCCCGATCTCATTCTCGTTAGCCGCCGAGCGCGTCCTCGAGGAACGCGGCGAGCTGTGCCAGATGCTTGGACATCAGGCCGGTTGCGGGCGATGCCGCGGCCGGACGTCCGGTGTAGCGAACGCGCTGGTACTTTGCATCGATATGGGCAAGCACCCATTCCAGATACGGGTCGATGAACGACCATGCACCCATGTTCTTCGGCTCTTCCTGGCACCAGACCATTTCCGCGTTGCGGAAGCGGGAGAGCTCGTTGATGAGCGCCTTGGCCGGGAACGGGTAGAGCTGTTCGACGCGCAGCAGGTAGACATCGTCGATGCCGCGCTTTTCGCGCTCTTCGAGCAGGTCGTAATAGACCTTGCCGGTGCAGAGCACGACGCGGCGGATCTTGGCGTCCTTCTGCAGCTTGATCGGGCCGTCCTTGATGACCTCGGCATCGTCCCAGAGGAGACGGTGGAACGAGGTCTCGCCGGCCATTTCGGCCAGGCCCGACACGGCGCGCTTGTGGCGCAGCAGCGACTTCGGCGTCATCAGGATCAGCGGCTTGCGGAAGTCGCGCTTCACCTGGCGGCGCAGGATGTGGAAGTAGTTCGCCGGCGTCGTGACGTTGGCGACCTGCATGTTGTCTTCCGCGCAAAGCTGCAGGAAGCGCTCGAGGCGAGCCGACGAGTGCTCCGGACCCTGGCCTTCATAGCCGTGCGGCAGCAGGCAGACGAGGCCGGACATGCGCAGCCACTTGCGTTCGCCAGACGAGATGAACTGGTCGAACACGACCTGCGCACCGTTGGCGAAGTCGCCGAACTGGGCTTCCCAGAGCGTCAGCGCGTTCGGGCGGGCCAGAGAGTAGCCGTATTCGAAGCCGAGAACGGCTTCTTCCGACAGCATCGAGTTGATGACTTCGTAGCGCGCCTGGGTCGCCGACAGGTTGGCGAGCGGGATATAGCGCTCTTCCGTTTCCTGATCGTAGAGAACCGAGTGACGCTGCGAGAAGGTGCCGCGTTCGCAATCCTGACCGGACAGGCGGATCTTGTGACCTTCGGTGACGAGACCGCCGAACGCCAGCGCTTCCGCCGTCGCCCAGTCGATGCCTTCGCCGGTCGAGATCATGTTGGCGCGGTTTTCCATGAAGCGCTGGATCGTGCGGTGCGCATGGAAGCCTTCCGGGATTTCGGACAGCTTGCGGCCGATTTCCTTCAGCTGCTTCATCGGCACGGCGGTCTTGCCGCGGCGCTGCTCATCGGCATTGTCTGCCGTGCGCAGGCCCGACCACTCGCCGTCAAGCCAGTCGGCCTTGTTCGGCTTGTAGTGCTGGCCGGCCTCGAACTCCTGCTCGAGATGCGCGCGCCAGTCGGCCTTCATCTTCTCGACTTCGCCCTCGGTCAGCACGCCCTCGGAAACGAGACGCTCGCTGTAGAGCTGCAGAACGCTCTTGTGGGCGCGGATGACCTTGTACATCTTCGGCTGCGTGAAGGACGGCTCGTCGCCTTCATTGTGGCCGTAGCGGCGGTAGCAGAACATGTCGAGCACGACAGGCTTGTGGAACTTCATGCGAAATTCCATGGCGATCTTGGCGCCGTAGACGACGGCTTCCGGATCGTCACCGTTGACGTGCAGGATCGGCGCTTCGATCATCTTGGCGACGTCGGACGGATAGGGCGACGAACGCGAGAAGGCCGGGTTCGTGGTGAAGCCGATCTGGTTGTTGATGATGACGTGCATCGTGCCGGCAACGCGGTGACCGCGCAGACCGGAAAGGCCGAGGATTTCGGCAATCACGCCCTGGCCGGCGAAAGCGGCATCGCCGTGGATGAGGAGCGGCAGAACCTTGGCGCGCTCCGACAGCGGAATGATGTCGCCGTCCCAGACGGTGGCGCTCATGTCCTGCTTGGCGCGGGCCTTGCCCATGACGACGGGGTCGACGATTTCAAGGTGCGACGGGTTGGCCGTCAGCGATACGTGAACCTTGTTGCCGTCAAACTCGCGGTCCGAGGAAGCGCCGAGGTGGTACTTCACGTCGCCAGAACCTTCGACTTCGTCAGGCGCGTAGGAACCGCCCTTGAACTCGTGGAAGATGGCGCGGTGCGGCTTGCCCATGACCTGGGAGAGCACGTTCAGACGGCCGCGGTGGGCCATGCCGAACACGGCTTCCTTGAGGCCGAGATGGCCGCCGCGCTTCAGGATCTGCTCAAGCGCCGGGATCAGCGATTCACCGCCGTCGAGGCCGAAGCGCTTGGTGCCCTTGAACTTGACGTCGAGGAACTGCTCGTAGCCTTCGGCTTCGATGATCTTCGACAGGATCGCCTTCTTGCCTTCGTTGGTAAAGGCAACACCCTTGTCCGGACCTTCGATCCGTTCCTGGATCCAGGCCTTTTCCTCGGGGTTCGAAATGTGCATGAACTCGACGCCGATCGTCGAGCAATAGGTGCGCTCGAGGATCTCGATCATTTCGCGAACGGTGGCGTATTCCAGGCCGAGCACGTTATCGATGAAGATCTTGCGGTCGTAGTCGGCTTCGGAGAAACCGTAGTTTTCCGGCGACAGTTCCTTGTAGTCTTCAACGGGTGCCGCGATGCCGAGCGGGTCGAGCTTGGCGTGCAGGTGGCCGCGCATCCGGTAGGCGCGGATCATCATGATGGCGCGCACGCTGTCGCGCGTAGCCTGCAGGATGTCTGCGCCTTCGGTCGGCTTGCCGGCTGCTTCAGCCTTGGCCTTCACCTTGGTCTCGACAACCTTCTCGATCACGCCCCAGTCACCGTCGAGCGCCGAGACGAGGTCGCCGCTGGCCTGCATCGGCCAGTTCTTCTTGCGCCAGGATGCGCCCTTGGCGGCCCGCTTCACATCATCAGGATTGTCTTCCAGCGCCTTGAAGAAGGCGCGCCATTCTTCGTTGACCGATGCCGGGTCGTCCTCGTAGCGCGCATAGAGCTGCTCGATGTAAGCAGCGTTGGCGCCATCCAGGAACGAGGTGATCTGAAACTGCTCGTTGGCTTCTTGCCGTGCCATGGTGTTACGCGGACGCTTCCGCCCGCCTCCTGACTTTGTGATTTGCCGATCCCATCGACCGGCTGCCGCATCTTCATGTTCAGCCGCCTGTCCGCGGCTCAGTCTTGGTTCGAACCGGGCAGCACGCGAAGCGCATCCTGCCCGGTGTATAGATTGGCTTAGCCCTTGAGGACTTCAACCAGCGTCGTGCCGAGGCGTGCCGGCGAAGGCGAAACCTTGATGCCGGCTGCTTCCATGGCAGCGATCTTGGATTCCGCATCGCCCTTGCCGCCGGAAACGACAGCGCCGGCGTGGCCCATGGTGCGGCCCTTCGGAGCCGTACGGCCGGCGATGAAGCCGGCCATCGGCTTCTTGCGGCCCTTCTTGGCTTCGTCGATCAGGAACTGTGCCGCGTCTTCTTCAGCCGAACCGCCGATTTCGCCGATCATGATGATCGAGGTCGTGGCTTCGTCGGCCAGGAACATCTCGAGCACGTCGATGAACTCGGTGCCCTTGACCGGGTCGCCGCCGATGCCGACAGCCGTCGTCTGGCCGAGGCCTTCGTTCGACGTCTGGAAAACGGCTTCGTAGGTCAGCGTGCCGGAGCGCGAAACGATACCGACCGACCCCTTGCGGAAGATCGAGCCCGGCATGATGCCGATCTTGCATTCTTCCGGCGTCAGGATACCCGGGCAGTTCGGACCGAGGAGGCGCGACTTGGAGCGGTCGAGGCGGGCCTTGACGCGAACCATGTCCATGACCGGGATACCCTCGGTGATGCAGGTGATGAACGGGATCTCGGCGTCGATCGCCTCGATGATCGCGTCAGCGGCACCAGCCGGCGGAACGTAGATGACCGAAGCGTCGGCACCGGTGCGTTCCTTGGCTTCGGCGACCGAAGCGAAGATCGGCAGGCTTTCGCCCTTAGAGCCGGTCCAGGTTTCGCCACCCTTCTTCGGGTGGATACCGCCGACCATCTGCGTACCGTAATAGGCGAGCGCCTGTTCGGTGTGGAAAGTACCGGTCTTGCCGGTCAGGCCCTGAACGAGGACCTTTGTGTTCTTATTGACGAGAATAGACATCCGTTAATCCCGATCTCTAGCTTTAGCGCCTGCGAAACTTCGTCCACAAGAGGACGCCGCTACTAATCAAAACAATGCCGCCAGCGACGAGAGGTGAAAGCTGCATGCACATTGTCAGTGCCGCCGGTGACGCATTTTCCTCAAAGGCAGCGCACCACTTTTCTTCCTCAAGCCACCAGAACCAGCAGCCGATGAGAGCCGTAATCGCGAATGCAAGTACGACCCTCAGCATACACTTACCTACGCGTTGATCGCCGCGACGATCTTCTTGGCGGCATCGTCGAGATCGTCAGCTGCCGTGATCGCGAGACCGGATTCGTTGAGGATCTTCTTGCCGAGCTCGACATTGGTGCCTTCGAGGCGAACGACGAGCGGAACCTTGAGGCCGACTTCCTGAACCGCAGCGACAACGCCTTCGGCGATGACGTCGCACTTCATGATGCCGCCGAAGATGTTGACGAGGATGCCCTCGACCTTCGGGTCGGCCGTGATGATCTTGAAGGCAGCCGCGACCTTCTCCTTGCCGGCGCCACCGCCGACGTCGCAGAAGTTAGCCGGCTCCTTGCCGTAGAGCTTGATGATGTCCATCGTTGCCATGGCGAGACCGGCGCCGTTGACCATGCAGCCGATGTTGCCATCGAGAGCAACGTAGGCGAGGTCCCACTTGGAGGCTTCGATTTCCTTGGCGTCTTCTTCGGTCTCGTCGCGCAGCGCCTTGACGTCGTCATGGCGGAACAGCGCGTTGCCGTCGAAGGACATCTTGGCGTCGAGAACGCGCAGATGACCGTCCTTCATGACGATCAGCGGGTTGACTTCGAGGAGCGCCATGTCCTTTTCGCCGAACGCCTTGTAGAGCGCCGGGAACAGCGACTTGGCGTCTTCGGCGGCAGCACCGGAAAGTTCCAGAGCCTTGACGATCTTGGCGACGTCGTCAGCCGTTACACCGGTTTCCGGGTTGATGGCGATGGTGTGGATCTTCTCGGGCGTGTCGTGGGCGACAGCTTCGATGTCCATGCCGCCTTCGGTCGAAACCACGAAAGCAACCTGACCGACCGAACGGTCGACCAGCAGCGAGCAATAGAGTTCGCGATCGATGTCGGCGCCGTCTTCGATGTAGAGACGGTTGACCTGCTTGCCGGCTTCGCCCGTCTGCGCCGTTACCAGCGTGTTGCCGAGCATTTCCTTGGCGTGAGCAACGACTTCGTCGATCGACTTGGCAAGGCGAACGCCGCCCTTGGCGTCGGGGCCGAGTTCCTTGAACTTGCCCTTGCCGCGGCCGCCAGCGTGGATCTGGCTCTTGACCACGTAGAGCGGGCCCGGCAGCGACTTGGCGGCGGCTTCGGCTTCCTCGACCTTGAGGATCGGCACGCCCTTGGCGACCGGCGCACCATAGCCCTTGAGCAGAGCCTTGGCCTGATATTCATGAATGTTCATGGATCTATTCCTGATTGGATTGCGTCAGCGGTCGGCGGCTTATTTCAGCGACGGCGCGATGTTGATGCAGGCTTCGCACAGGCCGGCGACAGCGGCGACGGACTTGTCGAAGGCTTCCTTTTCGGCCTTGTTCAGGTCGATCTCGATGATGCGCTCGACGCCACCGGCACCGATGATGGTGGGAACGCCGACATACATATCCTTGACGCCGTACTGGCCGGAGAGCTGCGCTGCGCAAGGCAGGACGCGCTTCTTGTCCTTGAGGTAGGATTCAGCCATTTCGATCGCCGAAGCGGCCGGTGCGTAGTAGGCCGAGCCGGTCTTCAAGAGACCGACGATTTCGGCGCCGCCATCACGGGTGCGCTGGATGATTTCTTCCAGGCGCTCCTTGGTGACCCAACCCATGGTGACGAGGTCGGTGAGCGGGATACCGCCAACGGTCGAGTAACGTGCGAGCGGCACCATCGTGTCGCCGTGGCCGCCGAGAACGAAAGCGGTGACGTCCTGTACGGAAACGTTGAATTCCTTGGAAAGGAACAGACGGAAGCGCGAGCTATCCAGAACGCCGGCCATGCCGACGACCTTGTTGGCCGGAAGGCCGGAGAACTTCTGCAGCGCCCAGACCATGGCGTCGAGCGGGTTGGTGATGCAGATCACGAAGGCGTTCGGGGCATACTTCTTGATGCCGGCGCCGACCTGTTCCATGACCTTGAGGTTGATACCGAGCAGGTCGTCGCGGCTCATGCCCGGCTTGCGGGCGACGCCGGCGGTGACGATGCAGACGTCTGCGCCTTCGATTGCGGAGTAGTCGCTTGCGCCAGTGAGGTTGGCATCGAAGCCTTCAACCGGCGAGGACTGCGCGATGTCGAGGCCCTTACCCTGCGGGATGCCGTCGGCGATATCGAAGAGAACGATGTCACCCAGCTCCTTGAGGCCGGCGAGATGCGCCAGCGTGCCACCAATCATGCCAGAACCAATGAGAGCGATTTTGTTACGCGCCATTTCGGTGTTTCCTTTGCGACCAAAATTCGTCGGGCGACGCACTGAGGGGCTGCGCCCAATTGCCGCAATCGCATAGACCCTAAGGCCAAAAATGGCAACTGATTATTTTGAGACCAGCAATTTCAATCGTTTAGAAGACAAATTACTTACGTAAACGTAAGATTTTTTGTCATGAAACTGCTATTCGGCGGCTCGTTTCTCATGGTGCAGAGCCAGATATTCCGCACTCCGCATCTCGAAAAGGCGCGATGCCGTCCGGTCGAACTCGAAACCTTCGGTACCACGCGCTTGTGTCAACAAGTTCTCAGGCATGGCCGCCGCCGAGATATAGAGCCTCACCGCATGGTCGTAGAGCGTATCGACCAAAATGATGAAGCGCTTCGTCTGGTTCCGCTTCTCGGGTCCGAGCATGGGAACGTGATCGACAAATATGGCATCAAAGCGTTCGGAGATGACAAGGAAGTCGGCAGCCCCCAGCGGCTTGTCGCAGAGATCGGAGAATGTAAACCGCGCCAGCCGGTCGACGGCGAGCGGCACATGGATCGAGCGCCCCTTCATCGGCAGCTCGATCGGCTGCGCCTTGCGCCCGTGCAGCGCCTGATTCCAGGCGGCATCCATGGCCATGTCGGCATGGCGGTCGAGCGGCGTGATGTAGACGGGCAGGCTGTCGATCTTCTCCATCCGGTAATCCGTCGGAGAATCCAGCGTCACCGTCTCGACGTGCTTGTTGAGGAGATCGATGAACGGCAGGAAGAGACCACGGTTGAGGCCGTCACGATAGAGATTGACGGGCTCGACGTTGGACGTCGCGACCAGCACGCAGCCGCGACCGAACAGGTCGGAAAACAGCCGCGACAGGATCATCGCATCGGCGATATCGGTGACCGTGAACTCGTCGAAGCACAGAAGCTCGGCTTCGTCATAGAGTGCGGCACCCACGACCGGGATCGGATCGGCCTGCTTGGTCTCGCCGTTCTTCAGCCGCAGCCGGTGGGCGGCGATGCGGTTGTGCACGTCGGCCATGAACTCATGGAAATGCGCCCGCCGCTTCTTGGCGCAGGGCGCCATGTCGAAGAACATGTCCATCAGCATCGTCTTGCCGCGGCCGACGCTGCCGTGAATGTAGAGCCCCTTGACCGGCTCGGAGGATTTCTTCTTGGCCGCGAACAGCCACCCGAGCGCGCTCGATTTCGCTGCCGGACGCTTCTGCTTGAGCTCTGACAGCACCCGATCCAGGCACTTCGCCACATGCATCTGGGCGGAGTCGAGTTGAAGCGAGCCTGAGGCCGTCAGCGACTTCAATTGTTCGCTGACGCTCAAGCTGTAGTCTGGCATCGGTTGCATTGAGATAATCCGCCTGGAAAAGATCGGCGGAGCGAGCCGCCGGCTCGCTTATCGGCTGAGCGCGATCGGCTGGCCGCTGCTGGTCTGGCCGCTGAAGGCATTGTCGGCGGTCTTGTAGACGCTGCCAATCTGGCTGCCGTTGCGATCCTTGAACAGGACCTGCTTGCCTGACACTTCCCAGGAGCCCATCGCCGTCAGCTCGCCGACGCAGCCACGCGTACCGCCGCGCGAACCGCTGCCGAGGTTGGTGAGCGTCAGGAACATGTCGCAGGAGCCGTTGACGCGCCAGCTACCGACCAGGGATTCCTTGGTAACGTCGAGGCCGCCGCCATTGGCCGCCATTGCGCCGCCACCCTGCACGCCGCCCATCGGCGCCGTCGTGGCCGGAGCGGCCGGGAACTGCGAGGAACCACCGGGAGGAGGCAGCTGACCGCCCTGCACCGAAGGCACCGGCTGTGCCGTCAAAGGCGCCGGCGCTGCGCTGTAGCTCGCGTCGTTATAGGCCGTACGCTGGCAACCGGCGAGTGACAGAACAACCGCCATACCTGTCATCGCATATCGCAACTGCATCTGAATGCTCCCGAATGTCCGCTTTTGTCGCATGAAAATAGTAATTAGCTTATTTTCGAATGAACGTGTTTCACTTTGGTTAATCAAGCCGTAATGGCCGTGAATTGCCTGACGGAGCTAGGCCTGTGACAGCGCAATTCAACCTTTACGGCTGAGAACTTCCTGAAGATAGAATTTGTCAGCAAGGTGATGGGCTGCCGTTTCTTGATCCTTGTCTCGTTGATTGGGGAGCGAAAGATCGCGATAACGCTCGGAGATATCGCCGAGAAACCGCTCGATGTGAGCCGGCGGCTTCCCCTCCCCCATTTCCCGTGTCTGTTTCTTGAGCTCGACCAGTTCGATGATCGTCTGCCGCAAGCTGGGATCGAGTTCGGTCGCCTCCAGGCATTCCATCATGTTCATCGGCGGCAAGGCGGCAAACGAGCGCTGACGCATCCATTCCAAGGCAATAGCCGGACGAAGCGCATAGAGCAGCTTCTTGAGCCGTATCGGCGCACCCTCTTGCGGCGTCCACTGTTGCCGGAAGAGGCCGACATAATGCCGGGCGACCTTGCCGGGCACCATGATCTCATCCAGAAGCGTTCCCAGCCGATCGCGGAAGCCAGCCTCCTCCTCGTAAACGATCGGCGATTTCAGCCACTCGACGAGCACCGCATTGCCCTTGAGCGCAAGCAATAGCGCCTTTTTCAGATCCCAGCCTCCGGTGTCGATATCGCCCACGATGGGAAACTCGATTACATCGCGGGCGGCGCGCAGGCTGAGGTGGTCGTTGAGCGGCCTGACATAGACGAAACGGCAATCATAATCGCTATCCGGCGAAGGGAATCCCCACGCCCGGCTGCCGCTTTCGATCGCAAAGCCGATACGAATACCGTCATGATGAACCGCCTGCAGACGGGATCGGATCTCGGCAACCGCCTGCGGATCGAAATCCTCGGTGCCCCTCCCCGTCACAGAGGACTTTTGTGTTTCAGCCAAGACTATACCCGGCGCTCGACCATCATCTTCTTGATTTCGGCGATCGCCTTCGCCGGGTTCAGACCCTTCGGGCAGGTCTGCGCGCAGTTCATGATCGTGTGGCAGCGATAGAGGCGGAACGGATCCTCGAGGTTGTCGAGGCGCTCACCCTTGGCTTCGTCGCGGCTGTCGATCAGCCAGCGATAGGCCTGCAGCAATACGGCCGGGCCGAGATAGCGGTCGCCGTTCCACCAGTAGCTCGGACAGGAGGTCGAGCAGCAGGCGCAGAGGATGCACTCGTAGAGGCCGTCGAGCTTCTGGCGGTCTTCGTGGCTCTGCTTCCATTCGGTCGCCGGCGCCGGCGACACCGTCTTCAGCCAGGGCTCGATCGAGCGGTGCTGGGCATAGAAGTTGGTGAGATCAGGCACGAGGTCCTTGACGACGGGCATGTGCGGCAGCGGATAGATCTTCACCGAGCCCTTGATGTCGTCGAGACCCTTGGTGCAGGCCAGCGTATTGGTGCCGTCGATGTTCATCGCGCAGGAACCGCAGATGCCCTCGCGACAGGAACGGCGCAGCGTCAGCGTCGGGTCGATCTTGTTCTTGATATAGAGCAGACCGTCGAGCACCATCGGGCCGCAATCGTCGACGTCGATGTAGAACGTGTCGATCGACGGGTTCTGGCCATCGTCAGGACTCCAGCGATAGACGCGGAATTCGCGTGTATTGGTGGCGCCGGCCGGCTTCGGCCACACCTTGCCTTCGCGTATCTGGGAATTCTTGGGAAGTGCGAGTTCAACCATGTTTGTTTTCCTGCTCAGAGACGAACAGCGCCTGCGCCGTTTCGAGGGCCCGTATCCGGCCACCCTCGCCGGCTGCATTTGCCTTGGTTAGAAATTTCTTGTCGGCAGTCACCATGAAGCTGCCGTCAGTCGAATGCGTTGCCGCCAGATACATGCAGTCGTAGACGGAATGATCGAGCTTGCGCGACAGCTCGAACCCCAATTTCACCAGCGCCTGAGACGGCAAGACGACATCGATGCTCTCGTCCAGCGTCGTCAACCCATCCACCGCCTGCTGCGGCGTGATTTGACCAAGCCGAACTTTGCGCTGCAGGACATTGGCGACTTCCGAAAAGATCAGATCCGGAGCAACTCTCTGGATCGAACCGCCAAGCAGAAAATCGGCGTTGATATGGTCAGGCTCCGGCACGAACCATGCGATGGCAGCCGATGCATCGACAACGTAGATCAACGATCCCGGTCCTCTCGCAACATCTCCACAGCAGCCGTCTGCTTGACGCCCTTCGGCGTCATGGCGCGAATTCTGGCGGCGATCGCCGGAAGATCTTCGCGTCGGGGACGAGCCGGCACCGCTGCCTGCAGCAGCGCCTCCACCTCTTCCTCGACGGAGCGGTTGTTCAACCGCGCCCGATCGGAAATACGCGTCAGCAGCGCTTCGTCAGCGATTTTGATCTGCATTTCACCCATGGCAGTGCCTCCGGCAACGATCCTTCGCCTATTCTCTCACATTCCCCATCAGTAAACACGCGCCTTGGGCGCGATCTTCTGCGGGTCGATCCCTTCCGCGATCAGCTCGGTATGCACAGGGCGGTAGTCGAGCTTGACGTCGCCGGCATCGTTGACCCAGGCAAGCGT
The DNA here is from genome assembly GCF_017741935.1 of Rhizobium sp. 16-449-1b. Classification (GTDB taxonomy): domain Bacteria; phylum Pseudomonadota; class Alphaproteobacteria; order Rhizobiales; family Rhizobiaceae; genus Rhizobium. The sequence continues at coordinate 160,793 of NZ_JAGHMH010000014.1, forward strand.
GTGCTTGCGCCAGTTGACGTCGTCCCGGCCGGCGAATGCGCCTTCCGTGTAGTCCTCGCGGGCGTGCGAACCACGGCTCTCCTTGCGCGCTTCGGCGCCGTAGATCGTCGTGATGGCGTTGGCCATCAGGTTCTGCAGCTCGAGCGTCTCGACGAGGTCGGAATTCCAGACCATCGAACGGTCGGTGACCTTGATGTCGCGCATTTCCTGCCAGATGGCCGAGATGCGCTGGCAACCCGATTCCAGCGATTCCTGCGTACGGAAAACGGCCGCGTCTTCCTGCATGGCGCGCTGCATCTTCTCGCGAAGATTGGCTGTCGGCGTGCTACCGGAAGCATGACGCAGGCCGTCGAAGCGGTCCATGATCTTGTCGCAGGCGGCGACGTTCAGATGCGGCACGGGCGCGGCGCGGTCGATGACTTCGCCGGCACGGATGGCGGCGGCGCGACCGAAGACCACGAGGTCGATCAGCGAGTTGGAGCCGAGACGGTTTGCCCCGTGCACCGAGGCGCAGCCGGCTTCGCCGACGGCCATCAGGCCCGGAATGACCCGCTCCGGGTTGGAGCTGTCGGCGTTCAGCACCTCGCCCCAGTAGTTCGTCGGAATGCCGCCCATGTTGTAGTGAACGGTCGGCAGAACGGGGATCGGCTCGCGCGTCACGTCGACGCCGGCGAAGATCTTGGCGCTCTCGGAAATCCCCGGCAGGCGCTCGTGCAGAACGGCCGGATCGAGGTGGTCGAGATGCAGGAAGATGTGGTCCTTGTTCTTGCCGACGCCGCGACCTTCGCGGATCTCGAGCGTCATGCAGCGCGAAACGACGTCGCGCGAGGCAAGGTCCTTGGCCGACGGTGCGTAGCGTTCCATGAAGCGCTCGCCCTCGGAGTTGACGAGGTAGCCGCCTTCGCCGCGCGCACCCTCGGTGATCAGACAGCCGGAGCCGTAGATGCCGGTCGGGTGGAACTGCACGAATTCCATGTCCTGGAGCGGCAGGCCGGCGCGGGCAACCATGCCGCCGCCGTCGCCGGTGCAGGTATGCGCCGAGGTCGCCGAGAAATAGGCGCGGCCGTAGCCGCCGGTCGCCAGCACCACCATCTTGGCGGCGAAGCGATGGATCGTGCCGTCATCGAGGCACCAGGCGACGACGCCGGTGCAGCGGCTGCCGTCATCCGACATGATCAGGTCGAGCGCGAAATACTCGATGAAGAATTCCGCGTTATGGCGCAGCGACTGGCCGTAGAGCGTGTGCAGGATGGCGTGGCCGGTACGGTCGGCAACGGCGCAGGTGCGCTGTACCGGCGGACCCTCGCCATAGTTCTGCATGTGGCCGCCGAACGGGCGCTGGTAGATCTTGCCTTCTTCGTTGCGCGAGAAGGGAACGCCGTAGTGCTCGAGCTCATAGACCGCCTTCGGCGCTTCCATGGTGAGGTATTGCATGGCGTCGACGTCGCCGAGCCAGTCGGAACCCTTGACGGTATCGTAGAGGTGCCACTGCCAGCTGTCGGGCGTCATGTTGCGCAGCGAAGCCGCGATGCCGCCCTGCGCCGCGACCGTGTGGCTGCGGGTCGGGAACACCTTGGTGATGCAGGCGGTCTTGAAGCCCTGTTCGGCCATGCCGAGCGTGGCGCGCAGGCCGGCGCCGCCGGCGCCGACGACGATCACGTCGTAGGAGTGATCGATGTACTTGTAGGCCTTCCCGTTCTGAGCGGGGCCATTCTGAGCGGATGAATTCGATGCCATGATATCAATTATCCTACGAAGGCGATCTTCAGAATGGCGAAGAGACAGAGCCCCGCCATCAGGATCGAAAAGAAGGTGTTGAGCATCACGAGCGCGATCTTGGTGACTTCATGGTGCACGTAGTCTTCGATGATGACCTGCATGCCGAGCTTCATGTGGATGACGCCCGACACGACCATCAGGCCCATGACGACGGCGACGAAGGGGTTCGACAGCGCGTGGACCACTTCCGCATAGGGCTGGCCGGCATGGATGATCATGAAGATGATGAAGAAGAGGAAGAGCGGCACATTGGCAACGGCCGTCACGCGCTGGCGCCAGAAATGTTCGGTGCCGTCCTTGGCCGAGCCGAGGCCGCGAACCTTACCCAAGGGGGTACGCATATCCATGTGATCAACCTTTAGAAGCGAATGAGGAAGCCGATCACCCAGACCAGCAAGGTCAGACAGAGCGAGGCGATGATGTTGGCGATGGCGAGCTTGGTCGAAAACTGCTTGTCGAAGCCGTGACCGAGGTCCCACATGAAGTGGCGGAAACCGCCGAGCATGTGATGGATGAGCGCCCAGGTATAGCCGAGCAGCACGAGCTTGCCGATGATGCTGCCGAGCACCCAGTTGGCCCAGTCATAGGCGCCGACGCCGGTTGCGGCCGCGATCAGCCACCAGGCGACCAGAAGCGTACCGACATAGAGCGCCCCACCGGTGATACGGTGGACGATCGACATAACCATGGTGGGGATTGGTTTATAAATCTGCAAATGCGGCGACAGGGGCCGATTATTTGTCACGTTCGCCATCAGAACCTCGCGGCGGTCTTTCTCGCTCCCCGGGATCCGGAAAGCATCCAAGCAACCACACGATGGTCACAAAGCTGTGCGTGCGTTGCATCATTGGCGACGTTTAATCACGGAAACACCTAACGACAAGTATAATTGACGCACCCGGGGAATTTAATCGATTTGGGTCTTGACGCCCCTTTCGACTTAGGCAGGTCCGGCCGCGCCATTACCCCTTGCGGATGAATTTCCAAGCTTCAGTGGACAAGCCTGCGCTTTTGGCGCATTTTCGCGTTAACGCTTTGTTAAGCATTCCGTTTCCGGAGACCAACGCGATGTTCAAAACATCCTCGAAACTCGTTTCGCTCGCCGCAGCAGTGCTGGTCGCGCTGCCCGCCGCAGCCGGCGATTTCGGCAGCAATTTCGTTTCGCGCCACCACGATCGCGGCCATGGCGGCGGCATCGGATATGGCAATGTCGGACACGGTATCGGCCATCGCGGCATCGCAAACGGCTTCGCATCCGGCTCGGTCATCCGCCATCGCGGCACGTCGATCATCGGCAATTACGGCGGCTGGAACAACGGCCCGCGGCAGATCGCCGGCGGCTATGACGGCTACCGCCCACATCCGGGCCGCGGCCGCTTCATCGAGCGCTTCTCTTCGCCCTCGTCCAATTCTGCCCGCAGCAACATCGTCATCATCGACCAGCGCGGCGAAGCGCGTGCGCCGTCGGGCACCTATGCCGGCTCGTCCTATGCCTATGAGACGGATGGCGGCACCTATGTCGGCGGTTACGGCTATGCCAGTTATGGATATCAGCCGACGGTCCGTCTGGCGCCGATGGCCAAAGTCATCCACGTCAACAATCGTCGCAACGCCTGCTCCTACGAACAGGGCGTCTGCGTCATCCGCCCCTGATAGAGGTCATCAGCCGTTGAAGCGCCAGACCGTGGTCTTCTTGACCTCGCTGTCCTCGAGCGCCCGCGTCACCGGCACCTGATAGACCGCGCAGGCCGACAGCCGCTCCTTCGGCAGATAGGCCCGCCCGGGATCGCCGACGAGCACCGTCACGCCATCAGCCGCCAGCCGCTCGAACCACGGCACCAGCTCCATGGCGAAGTCGCGATCATAGAACACGTCGCCGGCAAGCAGCACATCGGCATCGATCTCCGAGCCGATCAGGTTCTCGCCCGAAAAGCCGATCTCGACCCCGTTCAGCTCGGCATTGAGCGCCACCGCGGTCTTCGTCCAAGGATCGATATCTGCCGCGAGCACAGTGTCCGCGCCCGCCATCTTCGCCGCGATCGCCACCAGCCCGGAGCCGCTGGCGAAATCGACGACACGCTTGCCATCAACCGTCTCGGGATGATCGAGCACATAGCGCGCCAACCCCTGACCGCCCGCCCAGGCGAAAGCCCAGAACGGCGGCGGCAGGCCGATTTCGGCGAGCTCTTCTTCCGTCTTCAGCCACAGCTCATGCGCTTCGCTCGCCAGGTTGAGCCGGATCTCCGGCACATGCGGCGGCGTCATCGGGCTGGTATTGTCGCGGACGAAGAGCGCGGGGTCGGTCTTCACGATATCAGCGCGGCGGGTTGTCGAGCCCGCCCATGCGGCAGACCTCGGCCCATTCCTCGTCGGTCACCGGCTGCACGGAAAGCCGCATCGACGTCACCAGCGACATCTTCGACAGCTTCTCGCTCGCCTTCACATCCTTCAGCGTCACCGGCTTCGGCATGTCGCGGACGGCGCGGATATCGACGCAGTCCCACTTGGGATCGCCCTTGGCGGTCGAATCGGGATGCGACAGCGCGCACACCTCGACGATGCCGACGATCTCCAGCCCGTCATTGGAGTGGTAGAAGAAGCCCTTGTCGCCGATCTGCATCGCCCGCATGTTGTTGCGCGCCAGATAGTTGCGAACGCCGGTCCACTCCGTACCCTTTTCGCCGGCAGCCTTCTGCTGCTCCCAGGACCATGCCGACGGTTCGGATTTGTAAAGCCAGTGCGCCACTTGCTTACGCCTCCGGCTTGTTGAAGACCCAGTTGAAGGGCTTCACCTCGACGCTCTCGAACAGGCCAGCCTTCGCATAGGGATCGGCATTGGCGATCTCGGTGGCCGCCTCGATGGTCTCGGCCTCGACGATCACGAGGCTGCCACAGGGCTTGCCCTCGGCATCGAGAAACGGACCGGCCATCTTCAGCGTGCCGGCTTCGTTGAGCGCGTTGAGATGCTCCAGATGCGTCGGACGCGTCTCCATGCGGACATTGAGGTGGCCAGGCTTATCCTTGCAGACAAAGGCGAAAAACATGTGAGGTCTCCTATTCGGTCGTGATCGGACGGGTCATCAGCTGGTCGATGGCGGCGGCAATGCCGAGCTTGCCCTCGATGATTGCGGACACCGCGTCGGTGACGGGCATGTCGATATCAAGCGACTTGGCGAGCCGCGACACGACGGCGGCGGCAAACGCCCCCTCGACGAGTTCGCCATGCGCGGGGTCGCGCGTCTCGCCGCGCCCGAGCGCGATACCGAAACGCAGGTTGCGCGATTGATGGCTGGTGGCGGTCAAGACGAGGTCGCCGAGACCGGACAGACCCGGCACCGTATCCGCCTGCCCGCCCTTGGCGACGACGAAGCGCGACATCTCGGCAAGCCCGCGCGCAATCAGCGCCGCCCGGGCAGAATCGCCGATGCCGGCGCCCTCGACGATGCCGCAGGCAATCGCCAGCACGTTCTTCAAGGCGCCGCCCAGCTGCACGCCGATCCTGTCCGACGACGGATAGAGCCGGAAGGTCCGCCCGGAGATCGCCTGCGCCAGCCGCTCGGCGATCTCGCCATTCTCGGCCGCGACCACCATCGCGGTCGGCAGCCCCTTGGCGATATCGGCCGCAAAGCCCGGCCCGGACAGCACCGCGATCGCATGCCCCGGCAGCGCCTTGGCCAGCATGTCGGTCAACAGATTGCCCGTGGTCTTCTCGATCCCCTTGGCGCAGGTGACGACAACGGCATCCTTAGCCAGATAAGGTTCATACTGCCGCGCCGCATCGGCCTGCGCCTGCGAAGGCATGGCGAAGAGCACGATGCCGGCATCGCCGATCGCATCGGGCTCGGCGGAAAACTGCAGCGTTTCGGGCAACGGAATACCGGGAAGCGCCGCGTCGTGCAGATGCTCGGCTGCGAGATCGGCCATCAGCGCTGGATCGCGGCCGATGAGCGTCACCTTGTGCCGCCCCGTCAGCGCGATCACGGCAGCCAGTGCCGTCCCGAATGCGCCGGCGCCGATAACGGCGATCGTTTCGCTTTCTCCGCTCATGCCTTTGCTCCCCGCTTGCCGAAGCCCAGCAATGTCTCGGCGCTCGAATCGAGCGGCCAGCGCGAGCGCGGCTGCACGTCGAGGTCATCGGGCGCCACGCCCGTCGCCATCCGCTCCAGCCCGGCCCAGGCGATCATGACGGCGTTGTCGGTGCAGAGATGCAGCGGCGGCGCCACGAAGCGGAAACGGTTCTTGTCGCAGAGCGCCTGCAGCGTGCCGCGCACGACGAGATTGGCCGCGACACCGCCCGCCACCACCAGCGCCGGCTGCTCGACATCGGGATAGAGCGTCTTGAACCGCTCCAGCCCGCGCCCGATCCGGTCCTTCAGCGTCCGCGACACGGCATCCTGGAACGAGGCGCAGATATCGGCCACGTCCTGGTCGGTCAGCGGCGCGATCTCGGTCGCCGCCTGCCGCACGGCCGTCTTCAAGCCGGAGAAGGAGAAATTGAGCTTCGCCTCGCCGACCAGCGGCCTTGGAAACTTGAACCGCTGAGGATTGCCCGCTTTCGCCGCCCGCTCGACGGCCGGCCCGCCCGGATAGGGCAGGCTGAGTAACTTCGCCGTCTTGTCGAAGGCCTCGCCCAGCGCGTCGTCGATCGTCGTGCCCCAGCGCTCGTACTCGCCGACCCCGCGCACCAGGATCAGCTGCGTATGTCCGCCGGAGACGAGCAGCATGAGATAGGGAAAGGAAAGCCCATCCGTCAGCCGCGCCGTCAGCGCATGGCCCTCGAGATGGTTGACCGCATAGAGCGGCTTGCCGGATGCCTTGGCGATCGCCTTGCCGGTCATCAGCCCGACAAGCAGCCCGCCGATCAGCCCCGGACCCGAGGTCGCGGCGATGGCATCGATGTCGGACAGCGACACATTGGCGCGTTTCAAAGCCTCGTCGATCAGCGTATCGAGTGCCTCGACATGGGCGCGCGCGGCGATTTCTGGCACCACGCCGCCATAGGCGCTATGCTCTTCAAGCTGGCTCAGAACCACATCGGAGCGCACGGTCGGCACGCCCTCGGCATCCCGCTCGACAACGGCGGCGGCGGTTTCGTCGCAGCTTGTTTCGATACCGAGGATACGCAGAAAGGGAGCCATGGTGCCTGATCGTTGATTGCGATGGGTCTGAAACCTGTTTACGAGAAACTCCGGTAACAACGGATCAATGCGGATGCAAACAAAACCTTTCCGGATCGGCACCAGAGGCGGCCCGCTGGCGATCGCCCAGGCAAACGAAGCTCGAGACAGGCTGATGGCCGCCCATAACCTCCCCGAGGAGATGTTCGAGATCGTGGTGCTCTCGACCAAGGGCGACCGCATCACCGATCGCTCGCTATCCGAGATCGGCGGCAAGGGCCTGTTCACCGAGGAGCTGGAAGAGAAGCTCTCAAGCGGCGACCTCGACATCGCCGTGCACTCCTCCAAGGACATGCCGACGACGCTGCCCGAGGGGCTCTGTCTCTCCGCCTACCTGCCGCGCGAAGACATTCGCGATGCTGTCGTAGGCCGCACCGCCGCGAAGCTGATCGACCTGCCGCACGGCGCAACCGTCGGCTCCTCGTCGCTGCGCCGCCAGGCGCTGATCCGCCGCATGCGCCCTGACATCAACGTCATCACCTTCCGTGGCCTCGTCGACACCCGCCTGCGCAAGCTGAACGAAGGTCAGGTCGACGCGACGCTCTTGGCGCTCGCCGGCCTGAAGCGGCTCGGCAAGGTCGAGGTCATCACCGACATCCTAGACCCCGACACCTTCCCCCCGGCACCTGCCCAGGGCGCGATCTGCATCGAAAGCCGCATCGGCGACACGGTGACCGACGCGCTGCTCGCCCCGATCAACGATATCAGGACCTATGACACGGTTTCCTGCGAGCGCGCCTTTTTGGGCGCACTCGATGGTTCCTGCCGCACGCCGATCGGCGGCTATGCGGTCTGCGAGGGCGACCAGATCCGCCTGCACGGCCTGATCATCACCCCCGATGGCCGCAGCCAGCATGCGATCACCATCGACGGCCATCGCCGCGACGCGGTAGCGCTCGGCACCCGCGCCGGCCAGGATATCCGCGCCCGCGCCGGCACCTCGTTCTTCGACAGCTGGAGCTGACGACGCATGCGCGTGCTCGTCACCCGTCCACCGCATCCGGGCGAGCGCACCGCAAAACGGCTGGCGGAGATGGGACACGAGCCGATCATGCTGCCGCTATCGGCTCCCGCCCACAATGCGGACGCCGCCTTCGCGGCGCTCGCCAACTCCGACGGCCCGATTTCAGTCACCAGCGCCGAGGCCATCCGCGTTCTCACCGAACGCCCCGATGACCTCGCCCCATATCTCTCCCGCCCCCTCTTCGCCGTCGGCGACGCCACCGCAGACGAAGCAAGAGCAGCGGGCTTCAGAGACGTCACAGCCTCCACCGGCGACGGCGCCGACCTTGCCGAACGCATCGCGCAACGCGACACCGCGCGATCGGACAAGCCCAACCTCCTCTACCTCGCCGGCTTCCCCCGCGCCGAAACCTTCGAGACCCGCGCCGCAGACCTTGGCCTGACCGTCATCACCGTCGAATGCTACCGCATGCGCCGCCTCGACATCCCCGACCAGCTGCTCCGCGACCTCTTCTCGGCCCACGAACCGGACGCGATCCTCTTCTATTCCCGCCGCACCGCCGAGGATTTCTTCGCGCTGAAGGAAATATCCGCCAACCTCGACGCCCTCATAGGCGTCCGCCTGCTTTGCCTCAGCCAGGCCATCGCCGAGGCGATCCCCCCGACCCTCCAGGGCCAATCCGCCACGCCCGACAGCCCGGATGAGACAGCCCTGTTGTCGCTTCTGTGAGCGACGTGGCTGTCAAATTTCATCTGGCCTCTTTCCTTCACCGGCCTCACTGACTACTTTCGAACCACTGTAAGAATTATGAGGGTCTCATGGCACCAGGAAATCCGCCCCGCCATTCGAAGAGCACCGACGAGCCGGTCACGATCGACTTGGATGCGCAGGAGATTGCCTCGGAAGAGAGTGCCAGCAAGGACGCGCAACACAATATCGGCAAGACGGCCGACGAGGTAGCCGAAGCGCCGCCGGAGACCAGCGAATCGATCGTTGCCGATGAAGCTATCGACGAGAGCGACGCCTCGAAGGCCAAGGCGGACGCTCCTGTTGAAGAGACGGCGGAGCCCTTCGCCTACGATAAGGCGCCCGATCCCGAACTCCCGCCCTATAATCATGCGCCCGAACCCGTGGAGCCCCCAAAGAGCGAGCCACAGCGCCAGCCGGGCGGCACCTCCGGGCTGATCGCCGCCGGCATCGTCGGCGGGCTGATCGCGTTGATCGGCGCCGGCGCCATCCAGTATGCGGGCTTCCTGCCCGGCTCTTCGGCGCCTGAGACGGCTTCACCCGAGATCGCCAACCTCTCCGGCGAGATCGACGGCCTCAAGCAGTCCGTCGCCAACCTCGCCGCCGCACCGCAGGCAGCGCCGGCCAATGACGCGCTCGAAAGCCGCATCGCAGCGCTCGAGACCGCCGCCAAGGCGCCTCAGGTAGCCGGCTCGGGCACCGATAGCGCCACCGTCGATGCGCTGAACCAGAAGATATCGGATCTCACGGCCCAGCTCGACCAGCTGCGCGGCGCCGTAAGCCAGGCGACCGAGCAGCGCGCGACAAATGGCGCCGAGCTCGAACAGCGCCTCACCGCCGCCGAACAGAAGCTCAACGAGCCGCGCCAGGACGTGGCCGTCGCCAAGGCGATCGCCGCGGCCGGCCTGAAGGCCGCGATCGATCGCGGCGGCCCCTTCGTGGCAGAACTCGACACCTATGCTGGCGTTTCGCCGGATGACCCTGTCGTCGCCGATCTCAAGAATTTCGCCGAAACCGGCGTACCCTCGCGCGCCGAGCTGATCCGCCAGGCGCCCGATGTCGCGACCGCGATCGTCGGCAGCGTCAACAAGGCCGATCCGAACGAGAGCTGGTCCGACCGGCTGATGGCTGGCGCCAAGTCGCTGGTCAGCGTGCGCCCGGTCGGCAACATCCAGGGCGACAGCGTCGAGGCTATTGCCGCGCGCATGGAAGACAAGGTGAAGAACGGCGACCTGCCGGGTGCGGCCAACGAGTGGACCACGCTGCCGGCTGATGCCAAGCAGGCGTCGGCCGCCTTCAAGCAATCGCTGGATGCCCGCATCCGCGTCGAGGAGCTGGTCGGCAGCGCGCTGTCGAAGGCGGTCTCAGGCACCGGTAAGGAGGGCTGAGGATATGATCAGGCTCGTCGTCTTCGCGCTTCTCGTGCTCGTTCTCGGCTATGGCTTCTCCTGGCTTGCCGATCGCCCCGGCGATCTCTCGCTCATCTGGGAAGGCCAGCTCTATCAGACCCGGCTGATCGTCGCCGCCACCGCGATCATCGCGCTGATCGCGGTCGTCATGGTCGCCTGGTGGCTGGTGCGCGTCATCTGGACGTCGCCGCATTCCGTCACCCGCTATTTCCGCGCCCGCAAGCGCGACCGTGGCTACCAGGCGCTGTCGACGGGCCTGATCGCGGCCGGCGCCGGCAATGCGCTGATGGCCCGCAAGATGGCCGCCCGCTCGCGCGGCCTGATCCGCGCCGACCAGGAGCCGCTGATCGCGCTGCTCGAAGCCCAGGCAGCCCTGATCGAAGGCCGGCATGATGAGGCCCGCGCCAAGTTCGAGGCGATGGTCGAGGATCCCGAAACCCGCGAACTCGGCCTGCGCGGCCTGTATCTCGAAGCCAAGCGCCTCGGCGCCAACGAGGCCGCCCGCCAATATGCCGAAAAGGCGGCCGACAACGCGCCCTATCTCCCCTGGGCCGCCCAGGCGACGCTTGAATACCGCAGCCAGTCCGGCCGCTGGGACGATGCGATCCGCCTGCTCGAGCAGCAGAAGGCCGCCCGCGTCATCGAAAAGGCCGAGGCCGACCGCCTGCGCGCCGTGCTGCTGACGGCCCGCGCCGACGAGAAGCTGGAGAACGATCCTTCAGGTGCTCGCGACGACGCAACGCATGCGCTGAAACTCTCGGCCGATTTCGAGCCCGCCGCGATCATCGCCGCCAAGGCGCTGTTTCGCGAAGACAAGCTGCGCAAGGCAGCTTCCATTCTCGAGCAGGCCTGGAAGACCAACCCGCATCCCGAGATCGGCGCCACCTATGTGCGCGCCCGTAGCGGCGATTCGCTTGCCGACCGGCTGAAGCGCGCCGAAAAGCTGGAGGCGCTCCGCCCCAACAACATCGAATCGCTGTTGATCGTCGCCCAGGCGGCACTCGACATCAGGGATTTCGCCAAGGCCCGCGCCAAGGCCGAAGCCGCCGCCCGCATCGAGCCGCGCGAGGCAGCCTTCCTGCTGCTCGCCGATATCGAGGAAGCCGAGACCGGCGACCAGGGCCGCATCCGCCACTGGCTTGCCCAGGCGCTGAAGGCGCCGCGCGATCCGGCATGGGTGGCTGACGGCTATGTCTCCGACAAATGGCTGCCGCTCTCGCCCGTCACAGGCAAGCTCGACGCCTTCGTCTGGAAGGCGCCGTTCGGCCAGGTCGAAGGCCCGGTCGAGGAAGGCTCCCTCACCTCCATCGACAACGCGCTGAAGAGCCTGCCGCCGGTGCGAGACGTCCGGCCCGAAAGTGCCGCCGGCGATCACCGCATCATCGAGCTCGAACGCGCCGCCACCATCGCCAAGGCCGCCCGCCCGGTGACCGAGACGCCGGCGGCACCCGCGCCGGCCAAGCCGAAACCGGCCCCGAAGGAGCCGGCAACCGCGAGCAAGCCTGCAGACGCCCCCGAACCGCGCCCCTTCTTCGGCGGCCTGCCGGATGATCCGGGCGTGCGCAATCCATCGGCCGAGCCAGAACCCAAGACACGGCTTCGCCTCTTCTAGCCAAACAGGACCCGTATGTTCGAACGCTTCCAGGCATTTTTTCAGAACCTGACCGCAGACACCCCAAAGAGCAGCTTCGCCCCCGATGATCCCCGCATCGCGGTGGCGGCACTCTGCATGCAGGTCATGGAGGCCGACGGCCAGATCAAGGACAGCGAGAAGAAGCGTCTGCGCACGCTTCTGAAGGACCAGTACGGTCTCGACGGCAAGCAGCTCGACGCGCTGATCGCCGCCGGCCAGGAAGCCGAAAGCGACGCCGTCGACTATTACCGCTTCACCTCGGACCTCAAGCGCCATCTCGACACCGAGCAGCGCCTGGAGCTGATCGGCATTCTCTGGGACATCGTCTATGCCGATGGCGAGCGCAGCGAGATGGAGGACGACGCCATCTGGCGCATCGCCGAGCTTCTCGGCGTGTCGGCCCGCGAGCGCATCCAGAAGCGCCAGGAAGCGGCCAAGCGCGTCACCGGCATCGATGTGGTGCAAGACGATGCCGACTGACAGTACAGGCGCGGCGGGCACCGGCATTGCCGGCCCCAACGACCAGGACCCAGGCATCGAAGGCAAACGCCCGGTCCTGATCGTGCTGCATCAGGAAAGCTCCAGCCCCGGCCGCGTCGGCCAGCTGCTCGCCGAGAAGGGCTATCCGCTCGACATCCGCCGCCCAGTGCTCGGCCAAAAGCTGCCGACAACGCTTGCCGAGCATGCCGGTGCCGTCGTCTTCGGCGGCCCGATGAGCGCCAATGATCCCGACGACTTCGTCAAGGCCGAGATCAGCTGGCTCAATGTACCGCTGAAGGAGAAGAAGCCGCTGCTCGGCATCTGTCTCGGCGCGCAGATGCTGGTGCGCCATCTCGGCGGCAAGGTCGCGGCCAATGCCGACGAGACCACCGAGATCGGCTGGTATCCGCTGCGCGCGACCGAAAAGGGCCGGCAGCTCATGCACTGGCCTCGGATGGTCTACCACTTCCACCGCGAAGGCTTCGATCTGCCGCGCGGCGCCGATCTGCTCGCCGAAGGCGACGTCTACCCGAACCAGGCCTTCCGCTACAACGGCCACGCCTGGGCCTTGCAGTTTCACGCTGAACTGACCCGCGCCATGATGCACCGCTGGGTCGTCCACGGCGCCCACCGCTTCATCCTCCCCAACGCCCAGCAGGGCCGCGAGCATCTCGAAGGCCGCATGCTGTTCGACGCGCCGCTCAAGGCCTGGCTCAACGAATTCCTCGATCTCGTCTTCGAGGGCAAGAAGCCGAAATCGGCCCCCTCGACCAAGGCCACGCTGACGGCCTGATGCGGAGAGCCGCGCGTCGTGCTATGGTGAGCGACGTCACTTCGACGGCATTTTAGTAGCAGAAACAGGTTCCGATCCACGATCCGGCCGATTGGTCGCGCCAGGCGCCGCCATGACCGCAGCCATGTCAGGGGAACAGCATGTCGAACTACGAACAGAAGCTTGTCTCGCTGGGCCTCGTCCTGCCCCAGCCGCTGAAACTGCCCTCGCACATGACGCTGCCCTTTCCCTGGGTGAACGTTCGTGGCAACAGGGCCTTCATCTCCGGCCACGGCCCGCAGAACCCCGACGGCTCGCCATCAGGCCCCTTCGGCGTCGTCGGCGACACGGTGACGATCGAGGAAGCCCACGCCTCGGCCCGCAAGGTGGGGCTCGCCATGCTGGGCAGCCTGAAGCGCGAACTCGGCAGCCTCGACCGCATCACCGGCTGGTGCCGCGTGCTCGGCATGGTCAACTGCGCCCCCCACTTCTCAAACCCGCCCGCCGTCATCAACGGCTTCACCGAGCTGATCAACGACGTCTTCGGCCAGGACGTCGGCCGCCACGCCCGCTCCGCCATCGGCGTCGCCGGCCTGCCGCTGAATTTTCCGGTCGAGATCGAGGCGGAGGTGATGATTTCGGGGTGAGGGATTTTTGGTCGGCGAGCGTTGTGCCGCGTGGCCCCCCTCATCCGACCCTTCGGGCCACCTTCTCCCCGTTGGGGCGAAGGGGAGGTTGAGCGAGCGGCCGGCCCCGAGTCTCTTCTCCCCGACGGGGAGAAGGTGCCGGCAGGCGGATGAGGGGGCCACGCACGCAACGCTAACCACCCCAAAAATCCGCTCTCACCCCCGCGTCACATGCTCCGGCGCATCCAGCGTATCGATCTTCCGCAACTGCGGAAACCCGCTAGCCCACAACGCCGCCACAACCAGCGTCCCGATCCCGCCGATGACAACCGCCGGCACAGCGCCAAACACCGAGGCCATCGTCCCCGCACGAAACTCGCCGAGCTCGTTCGACGCCCCGACAAACACCATGTTGACTGCGTTGACGCGGCCGCGCAGTTGGTCGGGCGTCCAGAGCGCGATCAGGCTTTCGCGGACATAGACCGACACCATGTCGGCAGCGCCCATCAGCGCCAGCGCCGCGATCGACAGTTCGACATTCTTGGATAGCCCAAAGACGATCGTGCCCAGCCCGAACAGCGCCACGCCGACGAACATGTAGACCCCGGCGCGATGTTTCAGCGGATAGGTCGCAAGCAGCACCGCCATGACGATCGCGCCGACGCCGGGCGCCGAGCGCAGCAGGCCGAGACCCCAGGGGCCGAGCGTCAGGATATCGCGCGCAAAGATCGGCATCAGCGCCGTGGCACCGCCGAGCAGCACCGCGAAGAGATCGAGCGAGATCGCGCCCAGCACCACCTTTTCGGTGCGGATGAACTTGAAGCCGCCGAGGATCATGTCCCAGCTCTTCGCCTCGCCCGTGGTCTTCTGCGCCGGCTTCGGGATCAGGAAGAGCAGCCCCGCCCCGAGGCCAGCGAACACCACGGCCACCGTATAGGCCGTATGCGCATTGATGCCGTAGAGCAGGCCGCCGATGACGGGGCCGGTGATCGCGGCGAGCTGCCAGGAGGACGAGTTCCAGGCGATCGCGTTCGAGAGATCGTCGGCCGGCACCAGATTGGGCGCCAGCGACTGCACCGCCGGCGACATGAAGGCGCGCTCGATGCCGAAGACCAAAAGCACCGCGAAAACAGGGATGGGCGAGAAGGTGCCCGTCATGGTCATGCCAAGCAGCGTCAGCGTGCAAAGGGCAGCCACCAGCGAGCACAGCGAGGCGATGGCGCGCCTGTTATAGCGGTCGGCGACCGAGCCGGTGACGAGGATGAGCAGCAGCGAAGGGAGGAATTGCACCAGCCCGATCAGGCCGAGATAGATGGCGCTGCCCGTCTGGTCGTACATCTGCCACCCAACCGCGACGCTGACGATCTGCTGCGAAAACGACAAGAGAAAGCGCGCGAAGAAGAAGCGGGTGTAGGAGGAGTGCCGGAAGGCCGCGAAGCGGTCGCCGTGAGCCGAGATGGACATGATGTCTTTCCAACAAACGGACGAAATATCGTTCCCCGACGCGCCCGTTAAACATGAATTGCCGCAGCATTGCACACGGCTCTTGCCGGTTTAGTCGCCAATGTCTACATGTCTGTCAACAACGAACTGGAGATTGCGATGCTTGCGCTTTTTCAAACCATTGATTTGGCTTTGAATCTTTACACCTGGATCTTGATCGCCAGCGCCATTTTCTCCTGGCTCTACGCGTTCAACGTGATCAACTCCAGCAATCAGTTCGTCAATTCGGTCGGCATGTTCCTCTACAATGTCACCGAACCGGTCCTGCGCCCGATCCGTCGCGTGCTGCCGAACCTCGGCGGCATCGACATCTCGCCGATCATCCTGCTCCTCATCATCTTCTTCATCCGCTCGTTCATGTGGAACACCATCGTGCCGATGGTGTTGCGATAAGGCCCTGGCAGGCCTTTGACGATCATCTCGTCCTCGCCGTGAGGCTGACGCCGAATGGCGGGCGGGATCAGATCGATGGTATTGAGCTGGATGCCGACGGCAAGGCCTATCTGAAGGCCCGCGTCTCGGTCGTTCCGGAGAAGGGCAAGGCCAACAAGGCGCTGATCGCGCTTGTGGCGAAGCAGCTCGGTCTCGCGAAGTCCTCGGTGAACCTTGTCTCCGGCGAAACGTCGCGTAAAAAAATCCTCCGGATCGATGCCGAGCCGGAGGATATCATCAAAAAGCTGGAAGCTTTACTCGGCCTGTAATCAGGCCTTTTCCTTCTTGGCGCGTTCGATCGCCTCAAGGATCAGCTGGCCGGCTTCCTTGGCGTCGCCCCAGCCGTAGATCTTCACCCATTTGCCGGGTTCCAGATCCTTGTAGTGCTCGAAGAAATGCTCGATCTGCTTGAGCGTGATCTCGGGCATATCCGTGTAGTCCTTGACCTTGTCGTAGCGCATGGTCAGCTTCGGCGACGGAACGGCGATGATCTTCTCGTCCTTGCCGGAATTGTCTTCCATCTTCAGAACGCCGATCGGGCGTACGTTGATGACGCAGCCTGGAACCAGCGGGCGGGTGCTGGCGATCAGGACGTCGATCGGGTCGCCGTCTTCCGACAGCGTGTGCGGTACGAAGCCGTAGTTACCCGGGTAGGTCATCGGCGTGTAGAGGAAACGGTCGACAACCAGCGTACCGGCGTCCTTGTCCATCTCGTACTTGATCGGGTGGCCACCGACGGGAACTTCAACGATGACGTTGACGTCCTCAGGTGGGTTCTTGCCAATGGCAATGGCGTCGATGCGCATGCGATTACTCCCGCGACGTGAAATCTTCGCAGCCAGATAATCGGATTCATGCCGCGAAGCAACATGGCACGACCGCGCAGGCACATGATTGTTTTATGATCTGGCCTTCAAAATGCCGGAAAACTGGGCAGAGGCCAAAACTTGGCTCCCCCGCACCTTGTCGTTGAGCAGATCGCTCAGTTCCAGATGAAGCCGATCTTCTTTAAGGGCTTCTCGTCGAAGGTTTCGGTACCCTCGCAATAATCGATGCCGCCATGGCCGCGATAGAAGTCCGCGCCGCCCTCGTTCTCTTCCAGGCACCAGACCACCATGCCCTTGCAGCCAAGCGACTTCAACAGCCGCCGCGCTTCGGAAAACAGCATGTGGCCGAGGCCGATGCCCTGATATTCGGGGCGGAGATAAAGCTCGTAGATCTCGCCTTCCTGCGGCAGCGCGCGGGCGCGGTTGAGACCGAGCGTTGCATAGCCGGCAACCGTTCCGGCGACGTCGAGCACGAGCAGCGTCGCCGGGCCGCGTGTCGCCTTGCGCCACCAGCTCTCGCCGCGGCGTTCGACCATCTGCGTCAGCGCCTTGTGCGGAATGATGCCGGCATAGGTATGTTTCCACGCAAGCCGGTGCACCTCCGAGATAGCTCGGGAATCATGCGGCTCGGCCCGCCGAACATCGATCGACAACGTCTTCATAACGCTTACTCTGGCCCGGTCGCGGACAATTAACCATATGCGCTAACGCATTCAGCCGGATTGCCCACAGGGTTAACATGTGGACGACGGCTGAAATTTAACGCTTTTTTAACTATTGCGACAAGAAGGATTCGGCGAACCGCACAAAATAAAAACCCCGGCGCGATGGCCGGGGTTTCGAAGTCTCTTGTGAGCCTGTTCGACTTAGGCGGTCTTCGCCTTGGCGAAGCGCTTGCGGTCGTTGGCGTCGAGATACATCTTGCGCAGACGGATCGACTTCGGCGTCACTTCCATCAGCTCGTCGTCCTGGATCCAGGAGAGAGCGCGGTCGAGCGTCATGCGGATCGGAGGCGTCAGCTTGACGGCTTCGTCCTTGCCGGCGGCGCGGATGTTGGTCAGCTGCTTGCCCTTGAGGACGTTGACCTCGAGGTCGTTGTCGCGGCTGTGGATGCCGATGATCATGCCCATGTAGACCTTTTCGCCGGGCTCGATCATCATCGGGCCGCGATCTTCGAGGTTGAACATGGCGTAGGCGACGGCTTCGCCGGCAGCGTTCGCGAGCAGAACGCCGTTCGTGCGGCCACCGATTTCACCCTTGTAGGGCTGGTAGTCCTTGAACAGGCGGTTCATCACGGCGGTGCCGCGCGTGTCGGTCAAGAGTTCCGACTGGTAGCCGATCAGGCCGCGGGTCGGAGCGTGGAATACCAGGCGAACGCGGTTGCCGCCCGAAGGACGCAGCTCGGTCATTTCAGCCTTGCGCTCGGACATCTTCTGAACGACGACGCCGGAGTGCTCTTCATCGACGTCGATGACGACTTCTTCGATCGGCTCCATGGTCTGGCCGCTCTCGTCCTTGTGCATGACGACGCGCGGACGCGACACGGCAAGCTCGAAGCCTTCGCGGCGCATGGTTTCGATCAGAACGGCGAGCTGCAATTCGCCGCGGCCGGACACGTAGAACGAATCCTTGCCTTCGGCTTCTTCGATCTTCAGCGCGACGTTGCCTTCGGCTTCCTTGAACAGGCGGTCACGGATGACGCGCGAGGTAACCTTGTCGCCTTCGGTGCCGGCGAGCGGGCTGTCGTTGACGATGAAGGACATGGTAACGGTCGGCGGGTCGATCGGCTGCGCGGTCAGCGCTTCGTTGACGGCCGGATCGCAGAAGGTGTCGGCAACCGTGCCCTTTGAGAGGCCGGCGATGGCGACGATGTCGCCTGCGTGCGCTTCTTCGATCGAGGTGCGCTCGATGCCGCGGAATGCGAGGATCTTGGAAATACGACCGGTTTCGATCGTCTTGCCGTCCTGGCTGAGAACCTTGACGGCCTGGTTCGGCTTGATCGAACCGGAATTGATACGGCCGGTGATGATGCGGCCGAGGAAGTTGTTGGCTTCCAGGATGGTGCCGATCATCGTGAACGGGCCTTCGGCAACCTTCGGCTCCGGAACGTGCTTGAGCACGAGGTCGAGCAGCGGCGCCAGGCCTTCATCCTTCGGACCTTCAGGATTGAAGTTCATCCAGCCATCACGACCGGAACCGTAGAGGATCGGGAAGTCGAGCTGTTCGTCGGTGGCGTCGAGGCTGGCGAAGAGGTCGAACACTTCGTTGATGACTTCCTCGTGGCGGCCATCGGGACGGTCGATCTTGTTGATCGCGACGATCGGACGGAGGCCGACCTTCAGCGCCTTGGAGACGACGAACTTCGTCTGCGGCATCGGGCCTTCAGACGAGTCGACCAGAACGATCGCGCCATCCACCATCGACAGGATACGCTCGACTTCACCGCCGAAGTCGGCGTGGCCGGGGGTGTCGACGATGTTGATGCGAACACCCTTCCACTCGACCGAGGTCGCCTTGGCAAGGATCGTGATACCGCGTTCCTTTTCCAGGTCGTTCGAGTCCATCACGCGTTCCGCAACGCGCTGGTTTTCGCGGAACGAACCGGACTGTTTCAGGAGCTCGTCGACCAGTGTCGTCTTGCCATGGTCAACGTGCGCGATAATCGCGATGTTGCGAAGTGCCATATGTCTATATCTCTGAGGCTGGGGCGCCACGCTGGGAGGGCGCCAATTGCATTGGGGCGGCTCTTACAGTGTTTTTCGCGAATGCGAAAGGGGGGAGCCTGGAATGAAAGGAATGCGTGCAGGACATGGATGGCATCAGCTCGTCCTTTCGGGGTCGAGCACCACCCGCCAGAGCTCCTGGTCATTGCGATCCATCAGCCGCACCGTCAGCTGCTCGCTGGCGCCGTCGATATCGACGAGACCGAAGAATTGCATCCCCGCCGACGGTGGCAGGTTCTGCTCGGCGCCACCGGGTGCCGCCTTCATGAATTTGACTTCAGGCCCGAAGGTCATGTCGAGCTCCTGCGGCCCGTAGGTGCCCGAATGCAGCGGCCCGGCCACGAACTCCCAGAACGGCAGGAACTCACGGAACTTCGCCCGCTCCGGACTATAGTGATGCGCCGCCGCGTAATGCACGTCGGCCGTCAGCCAGATCATGTTTGATATCCCGGCATCGCGGATGAAGCGCAGGAGGTCGGCGAATTCGAGCTCGCGACCGAGCGGCGCGCCATTGTCGCCATTGGAGATCGATTCCGATCCGCGCCGATTGCCGTAATCGTCCCAGATGACGAGACCGATCGACAGGTCACAGGCGATCACCTTCCACGTCGCCGTCGAGCGCACCAATTCGCGCTTCAGCCACGCCACCTGCCGCTCGCCGAAGATCCGCGACTGCGGCGAAAGCTTTTCATCCAGCCCATGGCTGTTCGGCCCGCGATAGGAGCGCAGATCGACGAAGAACACGTCCAGCAGCGGCCCGTAGGAAACCTTGCGATAAACCCGCCCCGGCTCGGCCGCGACATGGCGCGTCGGCGTCATCTCGTGAAAGGCTTGTGCCGCCCGCGCCGAAAGCACCGCGACCGACTTCTCCTTGTAGCGATCGTCATGGCTGAGATCGGTCGACGGCGACCAGTTGTTCAGCACCTCGTGGTCGTCCCACTGGTAGAAGATGGGGCAGACGGCGTTGAGCGATTTCACGTGCTCGTCGAGCAGATTATAGGTCCACTGCCCGCGAAACTGGTCGAGCGTCTGGGCGATCTCGCGCTTGGCTTCGGTGACGACGCGGTTCTTCCAGACCCCGCCGCCGCGCAACGAAATCTCGTCGGGAACCGGATTGTCGGCATAGATCGTGTCGCCGGAATGGATCATGAAATCCGGCCGGTGATAGGCGATCGTCGAATAGGTCCGCATCCCCTCCTCATCGATCCCCCACCCCTGCCCCACCGTATCGCCCGACCAGACGAAGCGAATGTCGCGGCGGGCAACGGGCGCGGTGCGAAACTGCCCGAGGATCGGCTCCGACCGGCTGTTGATGTCCTGGAGATCGGCCGCGCGGAAGCGATAGAACACCTCCTGGTCGGCAGGCAGATCCTGGAGCAACAGCTTGGCGGTCAGATCGCTATCGGGCGTGACGTCGATCGGCGGCAGCCTGATGGCATTGGAGAATTTGTCTGATGTCGAATATTCGACGAAGAGCCGCGACGGCCGGTCCACCCGCGTCCAAATCACCCCCGAGGTCTGATCGACATCCCCGGACTGCACGCCCGAGGTAAACACCGGCCGGCTGGACGAACCGCGCGCATAATAGGGCATCGCCAGCCCCGCCACGGCAAATCCGCCAACCGCTCCCATCGAGGATAAAAAACGGCGGCGGGTCGGTTCCGTCAATGTCATCAGGTGGCGCATCCGGCTTGGCAATCGGGACGATCTCCCGCACCCCGCCTATGCCCACCCCACATGTCACCCACTTGACGCCGCCATGACGGTTTTCCGAAGGTTTGGCGACAGTTTTGTGTTGGGATGGGTGGGGTTCGCGTCTCGCTTCGGTATTCCGAGGCGTTGGCTCTCGCTTACGCTGCGGCCAGCATTACCCCCCTCTGTCCTGCCGGACATCTCCCCCACAAGGGGGGAGATTGGCTGGGAGCAACCGCTCGCTCCACTCTCACTATTTGGCTGGGAGCAAGCCACGGGTCGATCTCCCCCCTTGTGGGGGAGATGCCCGGCAGGGCAGAGGGGGGTATCCCACCCAAAAACGTCGAACGGGTATCAACTCAACCGCAAGAGCAGCTACCCCACACCAACATCAAACTAACCCCTAAGCATCACTCCCCGCCAATTCCTCGAACGTCGCCAGCCCACGCTTCACCAGCATCGCATCCGGGCTCGGCAGCTTGCCGCGGAATGCCCGGTAGGTATCCTCGGGATCGACCGACCCGCCCACCGAATAGACGTGATCGCGCAATTTCCGCGCAATCTCGCCATTGAACGCATCGCCCGTCTCCTCGAAGGCCGAAAACGCATCGGCGTCGAGCACTTCCGACCACATGTAGGAGTAATACCCAGCCGAATAGCCACCGGCGAAAATATGCTGGAAGTGCGGCGAGGCATGGCGCATCACCATCGACTTCGGCATCCCGAGCTCTTTCAGCACCTCACCCTGCACCGCCATCGGATCGGCGACCTCGTCCCGTGTATGGAACGCCATGTCGACCAGCGCGGACGAGGTGAATTCCACCGTGTTGAACCCGGCATTGAAGCTGCGCGCCGCCAGCACCTTGTCGAGCAGATCCTGCGGCATCGGCTTGCCGGTCTCGAAATGCACGGCGTACTGCTTCAGGATCTCAGGCACCGTCAGCCAGTGCTCGTAAAGCTGCGACGGCAGTTCGACGAAATCGCGCGACACGCCGGTGCCCGACACCGAGGGATAGGTCACGTTGGAGAGCATGCCGTGCAGCGCATGGCCGAACTCGTGGAACAGCGTGCGGGCGTCATCGAGCGACAACAGCGCCGGCTTGCCCTCGGCGGGCTTGGCGAAGTTGCAGACATTGTAGATGATCGGCAGCTCGCCCTCGGCACCATTCTTCAGCGGCAGTTTGTGCTGCGACTGGAACGCGCTCATCCACGCACCCGAGCGCTTCGAGGAGCGGGCGAAATAATCGCCGAGGAACATCGCCACCAGCTTCTCGTCGCGATCCCGGATCTCGAAGACGCGGACATCGGGATGATAGGCGGCAACGCCCTTCTTCTCCACCGCATGAATATCAAACAGCCGCCCCGCCACGTCGAAGCAGGCGTCGATGATCTTTTCCAGCTGCAGATAAGGCTTCAGCTCCGCCTCGGAGAAATTGAATTTCTGCGCCCGGATCTTTTCGGCATAGAAACGCCAGTCCCAGGGCATGACCTCGTGGTTCTTGCCCTCGTCGGCGATCAGCCTGGCGATATCCGCCTCTTCCTCGCCGGCCCGCTTCACGGCCTTTACCCAGACCTTCTTCAGAAGATCGTTCACCGCGTCAGGCGTCTTCGCCATGGTGTTGTCGAGCTTCAGCTCGGCGAAATTGCCGTAACCGAGCAGCTTGGCCACCTCGCCGCGGAGCTGAAGTGTGTGGCGGATGATGCCGCGATTGTCCGACGGACCGTCATTTTCGCCACGCGCCACCCAGGCCTTGAACGCCTGTTCGCGCAGCTCACGGCGCTCGGAGAAGGTCAGGAACGGCTCGATGATCGAGCGCGACAGCGTCACCGCGAACTTGCCCTCTTCGCCGCGTTCGCGCGCCGCCGCCGCCATCGCATCCTTGAGAAATTCGGGAATACCTGCGAGGTCGTCGCCATCTGCAAGGATCAGCGCCCAGCCCTTCTCGTCGGCCAGCACGTTCTGGCCGAACTGCGTGCCGAGGCCCGCGAGCTTCTCGTTGATGCCGGCGAGCTTTTCCTGCTCCGCCTTTTCAAGCTTGGCGCCCGACTTGACGAAGCCCTTCCAGTGCCGCTCCAGCACCCGCGTCTGCTCCAGCGTCAGCCCGAGCGTTTCGCGCGCTTCCCACAGCGTGTCGATACGCGCAAAGAGCGCCGCATTCATGCCGATCTTCGAATAATGCCGCGACATCTTCGGCGAGATATCCCGCTCCAGCGCCTGGATCGTATCGTTGGTATGCGCGCCGGCGCGGTTCCAGAACAGAGCCGACACCCGCGAGAGATCGTCGCCCGCAAGCTCCAGCGCCACGATCGTATTGTCGAAGGTGGGCGATTCTGGATTGTCGGCGATCGCATCGATCTCCTCTTCGTGCCGGGCAAGGGCCGCATCGAAAGCCGGCGCGAAATCGCCGTCGTTCAGCGCCTCGAAGCGCGGCAGACCATTGAGGCCGTTCCAATCGGTGAGAGCGGGGTTGTTGGCGGGCATACGGACATCCTTGTTTGGCGGGCTTGTTCGGCAGGGCTTGTTGTCTCGAAAACCAATATAGGAAGGCAGCACGGCGATTGGTATCGCCACCTTGGGCGAGCGGCCGCGCCACCTATACGAGAAGTTGATCCCTAAAAATGCTATATAAGAATTAACTATTTGTTAACGATTGACGATTGTGCGGCGCACACGGTATTTTCGCTTAATCTTTTTTAATCATGGAT
Source organism: Rhizobium sp. 16-449-1b (assembly GCF_017741935.1). Lineage (GTDB taxonomy): Bacteria > Pseudomonadota > Alphaproteobacteria > Rhizobiales > Rhizobiaceae > Rhizobium. The sequence continues at coordinate 184,263 of NZ_JAGHMH010000014.1, forward strand.
GCGGGCAATGGAAATCACATCACTGCGGTTTTCGCCGAATTTATCGTTCCGGAAATATTCCGATAATTCGCAATTTAACAACAGCTTGACCGAAACCTTCAGCTCGGTTTCGAGCGCTTCATCGACCTTTAGGATCGACGAAGCGACATCCGCGCAACCCGATTTCTCGGCCATTACCGCCGCCGATCTGCGCAACCACGCGCGCCAGAATTTCGACAACGGCACGCTCGACCAGGACACTTATGCGGCGATCTCCGAACCGCTGCCGATGCGCACCATCGACCCGTCAGGCAACATTCTCGATCTCTCCGACGTCACCGACGGCACCAGCTTCAACTTCAGGGACTATTACAAGGACCAGCTGCAGATCGCCATGTCGATCGGCGATCCGGAGACGGTGAAGACCCTGAAATCCGTCGTCAGCTTCCTCGACGTCTGACGCGGCAGCGATTGCGCCCAGCGCAGGCCGATCAGGCCTTGCGCCACCCCATCAGCCCCGGCGTCGCATGCAGCAGTGCCTGCGCCGCAAACCCCATGAACAGCACGCCCGAGCAGCGCACGATCAGCCGCTCATGCGCCCGATAGAAGCGCCGCACCGCGCCTGTGCCGACGATGGCGATCAGGATCATGTCGGCGACGATGAAGCCGAGGAACGACACGGCAAGCAGCACCGGCAGCGTCTGAAACTGCAAGGCGCTCGCCGAGCCCGCCACCAGCGCCGTGAATGTCGCCAGCGCCACCGGATAGCCCTTCGGATTGGTGACGCCGAAGATCAGCCCCCGGCGGAACGGCCGCTCGACAACCATCAGCGCCTGCCCCTCGCCCTTCGGCTTGGCGCGAAACGCGTTCCAGCCGATCCAGGCGAGATAGAAGCCGCAGGCGAGCCCCAGCGCATCGAACACGAAGGTCCCGATCGTCTTGGCGCCGATGATCGCCACCAGCGCCAGCGACGCCCACAGCGTACCGCCGACCAGATGCCCACAGACAAACTGCGCCCCCGCCTTCCGCCCCTGCCCGGCCCCGATACCCAGCAGCGCCAGAAACGCCGGCCCAGGAATGAGCACATAGAGAAGTGCAGCCAGAAAGGCGCCCGCGAGCAGCGATTGCGTCATGAAGAATCCCCCGTGAAAAGACGGAGATTATGCGGTGTGGCGGGGACGTCAAGCGGGAGCGAGAAAACCCCGCCGGGATCATCGAAGAGCGCCGCGCAACCTCATTCAAACTATTGATGACCACGTTCCGCCGCCGCAATGGATTTCGCGGATCGCGCGGATTAGCCTTGGCCATTGATTACGCTGGTTTCATGAGGAAAGCCGTTTCCCGATGCCCATTCTCGACGCGACCGCCGTCCACCCGATCACCCTCGCGGACGGCACCATCTACAGCGATACCGTCTATCTGAAGAACGTCATCGACCATCCACGCATGGAAATCGGCGACTACAGCTACTACACTCACTCGGGCAAACCGGAAGACACCGCCGGCATCCTCGCACCCTATCTCGGGCATGGCGTCCGCGAGCGCCTCGTCATCGGAAAATTCGTGCAGATTGCCCGTGGCAGCTACTTCATCACCAGCTCGGCCAACCATCCGATGAATGGCTTCACCACCTACCCGTTCCGGATCTTCAAACCGGAAACCTTCGGCTACAAGGATCTGCCGGTGAAGGATACCGTTGTCGGGCATGACGTCTGGATAGGCCATGACGCGGCGATCATGCCGGGTGTCAAGATCGGGTCTGGAGCCATCATCGCCGCTGGATCGGTCGTCGCCCGTGACGTTCCGCCCTATGCCGTCGTCGGCGGTAACCCGGCCAGGATCATCCGCATGCGAAACCCTGCGACCGTCATCGATGAACTGCTTGAGATCGCCTGGTGGGACTGGCCTCTGGACAAGATCGAGGCGAACTTGGCTGCTCTTGAGAGAGGTGACCTCGCGGCGCTGAAAATGGCATAACGCCGAACCTATTGAAATAAAACCGCAAAAATCTCTCGGCGTCATCCTCGGCCTTGTGCCGAGGATCTAAGCACGCCTCCACGAGCTCGACGTAAGTGGACACCTGGCATCCCTTCCGCGATGCCGCACCCCCTCACCAAGTGTCCATTCACGTTGCATTCTGAGCGACGTGCTCAGATCCTCGGGACGAGCCCGAGGATGACGCCGCGTGTGGAGTTAATCTTTCCGTTTCAATGATTTACCGCTGGTGCTCGACTCGGCAGCAGGAAGCCTACTCGTCCAGCAGATCCGGCCGCCGCTCGCGCGTCAGCGTCACCGCCTGCTCGCGCCGCCATTTCTCGATCGCGCCGTGATTGCCCGAAGTCAGCACAGCGGGGATCTCGCGGCCTTCCCACTCCTGCGGACGTGTATAGTGCGGATGCTCCAGCAGCCCGCCCTCGAAGCTCTCGTGCAGGCCGGAGAGGTCGTTGCCCATGACGCCGGGGAGGATGCGGACGATGGCGTCGAGCACGGTGAGTGCCGCCGGTTCGCCGCCTGACAGCACGTAGTCGCCGATCGACACTTCTTCCAGTTCTCGCGCGTCGATGACCCGCTGGTCCACCCCCTCGAAACGGCCGCAGACGATGATGACGCCCTCGCCGGCTGCCAGTTCGCGCACGCGCTTCTGCGTCAGCGGCTTGCCGCGCGGGCTCATCAGCAGGCGCGGGCGGGTGTCGTTTTCGGAGACCGTATCGATGGCGCGGGCGAGCACGTCGGGCTTCAGCACCATGCCGGCGCCGCCGCCTGCCGGCGTGTCGTCGACGGTGCGGTGCTTGTCGGTGGCGAAGTCGCGGATCTGCACGGGCTCAAGCGCCCACTGGCCGCGCTCCATCGCCTTGCCGGCCAGCGAATAGCCGAGATGGCCGGGAAACATCTCCGGGTAGAGTGTCAGGACAGTCGCCCGGAAGGCCATCTTATCGCTCACTTCTTTTTCTTCGGCTCATCAGGCGTAAACGACGGACCGTCGTCGTCGCTGTCGACGAGACCTGAGGCCAGCGGGTCGATGGTGATCTTGCCGGCTTCGAGGTCGATCTCCAGCACCGAGGCTTCCGAAAACGGGATCAGCACCGGGCGCTTGCCGGGGCCCTTGAGCTCCAGCAGGTCGCCGGCGCCGAAATCGAAGATGCCGGTGACGGTGCCGTAGCTGACGCCCTGGTCGTCGACGGCCTCGAGGCCTTCGAGATCGGCATAGAAGAACTCGTCTTCCTCGAGCTCGTCGTCGGGCAGGTTGTCGCGGTCGATATAGAGTTCCAGACCGTTCAGCGCCTCGGCGGCGTTGCGATCGTTGACCCCCCGGAAACGCACGACGACGACATTCTTCATCTCGCGGATTTCAAGCACCTCGAAGGTGCGTCCGTCCATGCTGTGCAGGTGGCCGTAATCGCCGAGCGCGGTCGGATCGGCGCTGTAGGACTTGGCGCGCACTTCGCCGCGCAGCCCCTGCGCGCCACCGATCGTTGCCATCAGCACCGGATTTTCTAGCTTTGTCATGGCGTCCCTAATGTCGAAGCCGGAGGTTTGGTTCGTCATAACCGAAGTGAACGGGAATGGAAACGAAAACGGGCGGCATGTCGCCATGCCGCCCGTTCGATCAAGGCCGAAGCCCGGAATTATTCCGCGGAAGCAGCAGCTTCTGCAGCGTCGGCAATCTTCTGAGCCTTTTCAGCTGCACGCTCCTGAGCGCGCTTGCCGGGCTTTGCCTTCTCCGGGTTGTTCTTGGCGTCGCGCTTTGCAAGGCCAGCTTCGCTCAGGAAGCGCAGAACGCGGTCGGTCGGCTGTGCGCCCTGTGCGATCCAGTGAGCGATGCGGTCGGCGTCGAGCTTGACGCGGGCATCGTTGTCCTTGGCGAGCATCGGGTTCCAGGAACCGAGGTTCTCGAGGAAGCGACCATCGCGCGGCGAACGGGCGTCAGCGAGAACGATGTGGTAGTACGGGCGCTTCTTGGAACCACCGCGTGCGAGACGAATTTTCAGTGCCATTTTCTTTACTCCTTGGATGTGTCTGAACCGCTTTTTCTTGAAGCGGCCTTGTTACTTTGCAGCAGCGCCGTTTTCGGCGTGATCCGCTGCGATCTGCTCATGATGCCGGATGACTTCCTTGATGACGAAGTTCAGGAACTTCTCGGCGAAATCCGGATCCAGATTGGCATCCTTGGCCAGGTGGCGAAGGCGTTCGATCTGGTATTCCTCGCGCGCCGGGTCTGCCGGCGGCAACTTGTACTTGGCCTTGAGAACGCCGACCTCTTTGGTGCAGCGGAACCGTTCGGCCAGGATATGCACCAGCGCCGCGTCGATATTGTCGATCGACTGGCGATAGCTGGAGAGCTGGGCTTTGATCTCAGGATCAGTCATAGTCTGGGCGACCCCTTCACTTCTTCTTTGGCAGGCCGGGAAGGCCAGGGAAACCACCGCCGAGGCCGGGCAACTTGGCGCCGCCGAGACCCGGTAAACCACCGCCGCCGAGGCCCGGCATGCCGCCGCCCGGCTTGCCGAGGCCAGCCGCTTCCGCCTGCTTCTGCAAGGCTTCGAGCTGCTTCGGATCGATGTTGGAGAGATCGGGCATGCCGCCCATGCCGCCGCCAAGGCCACCGAGGCCCATCTTGCCGGCAAGGCCGCCCATCATCTGCTTCATCATGCCGCCTTTGCCCTTGCCGCCCATCATCTTCATCATGTCCGCCATCTGGCGGTGCATCTTTAGAAGCTTGTTGATGTCGGAGGCATCGGTGCCGGAGCCGGCGGCGATGCGCTTCTTGCGCGAATGCTTGAGCATATCAGGATTGGCGCGCTCGGCCTTGGTCATCGAGGAGATGATCGCGAGCTGGCGGCCGAACAGGCTGTCGTTGAGGCCAGCCGAGGCCATCTTGTCCTTCATGCCCGCCATGCCGGGCATCATGCTCATGATGCCGCCCATGCCGCCCATTTTCTGCATCTGGCGCAGCTGGTCGGCGAGGTCGTTCAGGTCGAACTTGCCCTTGGCCATCTTGGCGGCCATGGCAGCCGCCTTTTCGGCATCGATGTTTTCGGCGGCGCGCTCAACCAGCGAAACGATGTCGCCCATGCCGAGAATGCGGTCGGCGATACGGCGCGGGTGGAACTCCTCGAGTTCGCCCATGCGCTCGCCGACACCGATGAGCTTGATCGGCTTGCCTGTCACCGCGCGCATCGAAAGCGCCGCACCGCCACGGCCGTCGCCGTCCATGCGGGTGAGCACGAGGCCGGTGATGCCGACGCGTTCGTCGAAGTTGCGCGCCAGGTTGACGGCGTCCTGACCGGTCAAGCTATCGGCGACCAGCAGGATTTCATGCGGGTTCGACTTCTTCTTGATGTCGGCCATTTCGACCATCAAGGGCTCGTCGATATGCGTACGACCGGCGGTGTCGAGGATGACGACGTCATGGCCGCCGAGCCTGGCTGCCTGTACGGCGCGCGCGGCGATATCGGTCGGCGACTGGCCTGCAATGACGGGCAGCGTGTCGACATTGGTCTGCACGCCGAGCTGACGCAGCTGCTCCTGGGCGGCCGGGCGTCGCGTATCGAGCGACGCCATCAGGACCTTCTTCTTCTCGCGGTCGGTAAGCCGCTTGGCAATCTTCGCAGATGTCGTCGTCTTGCCGGAGCCCTGCAGACCGACCATCATGATGACGACGGGGGCAGCGGCATGCAGGTCGACACCCACGCCTTCGCCGCCGAGCATCTCGATCAGCTCGTCATGGACGATCTTGACGACCATCTGGCCGGGCTTGATCGACTTCAGGATCTCGGCGCCGACGGCCTTTTCACGGACACGGTCGGTAAAGGCGCGCACCACGTCCAGCGCGACGTCGGCCTCCAGAAGCGCACGGCGAACCTCGCGCAGCGCAGCGGAAACATCGCTTTCCGAAAGCGCGCCACGGCCTGTCAGTCCATTCAGAATGGATCCAAGACGGTCCTGGAGGTTCTCAAACATCGGCTCTTCCTTGTGATTTCCGGATAGGGAAACCTTGTGCTTTTCCTTGACGAAAACAAGACGCATAGCCAAAAAGCACCCGAGGGCGCATCGCGCTGTCGGGTGTGGACCTCCGGGATCGATTTATACCTTTGCGGGTCCCGGTCGGTGGCTCGAGTCTTGAAGCTCGTCGCAGATTGAGCGGCGGTAAACAGGAAAACGGCCGGAGAGTCAAGGCAATCAGGGGAAATAAGCGGTTTTCGGCCTTTCAAAAGCCGGCGCAGCAACCCAAATGCAAAAGCCCGAACAGCATATCACGGCGACAAGGCTCCCACCGCATGGCAAACGCCAAACCCAAAAATCCCTACTATCAAGGCCCGGTCACCGACCATTTCGACGGCACCCGTTTCTTCAACCCCGGCGGCATCGCCCCTCTAGGCTTCCGCGCCATGCTGCGCTGGCAGTTCAATGGCGAACGGCAAAACTGGCAGAAACAGGTGCCGAGCCCCTTCCCGCAGGCGAGGCCCGAAGAGCGTATCGAGGGTGACGGCCTGAGGGTGACGATGGTCGGCCACGCCTCGATGCTGGTGCAGGTGGCGGGCCTCAACATCCTGACCGACCCCGTCTGGTCCGACCGCGTCAGCCCCTTCTCATTTGCTGGCCCGAAGCGGGTGACTGCCCCCGGCATCCGTTTCGAGGACTTGCCCGAAGTCGACCTCGTGCTCGTTACGCACAATCACTACGACCATCTGGATGTCGCGACGCTGAAACGGCTGCAGGCGACCCACAGCCCCCGCTTCGTTACCCCGCTCGGCAACGACACGATCATCCGCCGCGCCGCGCCCGATGCTCGTATCTCCACCATGGACTGGGGCGACCGCATCGCGATATCAGACGGCATCGCCATCGACGCCGAGCCTGCGCATCACTGGTCGGCGCGCGGCACTGGTGACCGCAGCATGGCGCTCTGGGCCTCTTTCGTGATCTCGACTCCATCGGGCAGGATCTACCACGTCGGCGACACCGGCTTTCACGACGGCATCAACTATCGCTCGGCCGGAGAGAAACACGGCCCCTTCCGCCTCGCCATCCTGCCCTTCGGCGCCTACGAGCCGCGCTGGTTCATGCAGGGCCAGCACCAGAACCCAGACGAAGCCGTCCGCGGCATGCAACTCGCCAACGCCGCCCATGTGGCCGGCCACCACTTCGCGACCTTTCAGCTGACCGACGAGGCGATGGACGCGCCGGTGCGGGCATTGGAGGCTGCGTTGCGGGAGCATGGGGTGGCAAGGGAGCGGTTCCGGCCGCTGCGGGCGGGCGAGGTGTTTGATGTGCCGCTGGGGTGATGGGAGGCGGTTTTCGCATCCATGACCGTTGAAGTCTGGGCTGCGTGCTTAGATCCTCGGGACAAGCCCGAGGATGACGTCGAGAATATATTTTATCTCTTCGTTTCAATAGGTTACGATCGACATTCACCCTCTCCATCGTCATCCTCGGGCTCGTCCCGAGGATCTAAGCACGGTCCCACTTGCTCGACGTGCGTGGACACTTGGCACCACCACAACGCCACAAAACCCCGCGCAGAGCAAAGCTCGGCGACGGTAGCAGGCGGGACCCCATAAAAACGGGAACGGGCAGGCGGCAGTGTATGGATGGTATGTGTGTCAGGAGTTTCCACCTGCCCGATTGCTCTAAGGTTTCCGGTTCGTCCGGGCCGACAGGAGCGTCTCTCGGCCTTTCCTTGCCGGATGATCCCTCGGCCCTGACGGCCTTGGAACCACCCCTTCACAACCATCACCGAACGCCGGATGCCAACCTTGGCGTGACCGGTTCGCGAACCCGGCTCCCTGTCCGATGACGTCACCAGTGTGTGGCGATTGCGGACGATGGGGATAACGGGATGCGTCGAATTCGGCTATCATGCTGATAATGTCGGGATGTTTCTTGTCCGACGTTCGAAATTTTCCCCGTCGCCACGGTGATGGAGCGAGCGGATGGGACGCGCACGCCGCCACTGGTAATTCCCGCGTATTTCCGCCATATACAGCCCAAACACACATGGACATGAGACAATGAGCGCAACGGTCGAATTCGCGAGGATGAACGGGCTTGGCAACAAGATCCTGGTTGTCGACATGCGCGGGCGCAAGGACAAGGTCACACCCGAGGCCGCGATCGCGCTCAATGCGGATGCCGAGACCCAGTTCGACCAGATCATGGCGATCCATGATCCGAAGGCAGAGGGCACCGATGCCTGGATCGATATCCTGAACTGCGACGGCACCAAGGCGCAGGCCTGCGGCAACGGCACGCGCTGCGTGGTGCAGGCGCTGTCGGCCGAGACCGGCCAGAAGGTCTTCACTTTCCAGACCGTCGCCGGCATCCTGAACGCCGCCGAGCACGAGGATGGAACGATCTCGGTCGACATGGGCCGACCGGTGTTTCAGTGGGACAAGATCCCGCTTTCGGAAGAGTTCTTCGATACCAGCCGTATCGAGCTGCAGATCGGACCGATCGACAATCCGGTGCTGCATTCGCCATCGGCCATGTCGATCGGCAATCCGCATGCGATCTTCTGGGTCGACAGGGATCCGATGAGCTTCGATCTGGAGCGCTTCGGACCGCTGCTCGAAAATCACCCGATGTTTCCCGAGAAGGCCAATATCACGCTGGCGCAGGTCACCTCCGACGCAAGCCTGCGCACCCGCACCTGGGAGCGTGGCGCCGGCCTGACGCTCGCCTGCGGGTCGGCCGCCTGCGCGGCCGGCGTTTCCGCCGCGCGCACCGGCCGCACCGGCCGCAAGGTCACGATCGACGTCGCAACCGCGCCAAGCCGGCAGCCGCTCACCATCGAGTGGCGTGAGGACGACCATGTCGTCATGACTGGCCCTGCCGAATGGGAATGGTCCGGCACCGTCGATCCCGTGACCGGCGCTTGGCAGCGCGATGAGGCGGTCGAGGCTCCGGGGGCGGAAGCCAAGTGAGCGGGGTCGAGGTCATCACCTTCGGCTGTCGTCTGAATACCTACGAATCCGAAGTGATGCGGGCCGAGGCCGAGAAGGCCGGGCTGAACAACGCCATTCTGGTCAATACCTGCGCCGTGACCGGCGAGGCCGTGCGCCAGGCGCGCCAGGCGATCCGCCGCGCGCGTCGCGACAATCCGCATGCCCGTATCATCGTCACCGGCTGCGCCGCGCAGACCGAGAAACACACCTTCGCCGAGATGGCCGAGGTCGACGCTGTGCTCGGCAACGAAGAGAAGCTCAAGAGCGCCAACTATCGCGCGCTGCCGGATTTCGGCGTCTCGGCGGAAGAGAAGCTGCGCGTCAACGATATCATGAGCGTCAAGGCGACCGCGCCGCAGATGGTCAAGCACATCGACGGGCACGTGCGCGCCTTCATCCAGGTGCAGAACGGCTGCGATCATCGCTGCACCTTCTGCATCATCCCCTATGGCCGCGGCAATTCGCGCTCGGTGCCGATGGGATCGGTGGTCGATCAGGCGCGCAAGCTCACCGAAAGCGGTTATCGCGAGATCGTGCTGACCGGCGTCGACGCCACCAGCTACGGCACCGACCTGCCGGGCGAACCGACGCTCGGGCTGCTGGCGAAGACGCTTCTGAAGCAGGTGCCGGATATCCGGCGTCTGCGTTTGTCGTCGATCGACAGCATCGAGGCGGACAGACATCTCCTCGATCTCATCGCCGACGAAGCGCGCTTCATGCCGCATCTGCACCTGTCGCTGCAGCATGGCGACGACATGATCCTGAAGCGGATGAAGCGGCGGCACTCCAGCGCCGATGCGCTTCATTTCGTGAACGAGGTCAGAAGGCTGCGGCCGGAGATCTCGATCGGAGCCGACATGATCGCCGGTTTCCCGACCGAGACGGAAGAGATGTTCGGCAATGCCGTGAGGCTCGCCGAGGAAGCACAGATCGCGCATCTCCACGTCTTCCCCTACAGCCCGCGACCGGGAACGCCGGCGGCACGGATGCCGCAGCTCGACCGGGCGCTCGTCAAGGAGCGGGCCGCACGGCTGCGCGCCACTGGACATATGCTGCATCAGTCCCATCTCGATCGCATGGTCGGCACGCGGCAATGGCTGCTGGTGGAAAACAACGGACTGGCGCATACGGAAAACTTCACGCTTGTCGCAGCGCCGGGACTAAGCCCCCGCGCGCTGGTCGAGGTCGATATCATCGGCCACAACGGCAAGCACCTCGACATGCAACTGACGGCCGCCTCCGCGGCCTGACCTGACGGAATTCTCATGGCGTTCAGCTTCATCAAAAAGGTCTTCACCTTCGGCCCCGACAAGACGGCGGAAGAGCAGGCGCCGGATACGGTCGAGACCAAGGCCCCCGAGGTCGCGGTCGAGCCGGTCGCGGAGGCGCCTGTTGCCGAGGTGACGGCGCCGGCGCCAAGCTCGCCGGTGGAAGACTTGCCTGTTGCCGCCGATCCGGTGTTGCCGGAGGAGGTGGAGACAGCAGGCGGGCCTTCGGCCGATGGCGAGGGTGTGGCCGCGGACGACGTTTCCGAGGATTTGCCGACGGCGCTGGCGACCGATGATGTCGGGTTGGTGCCGTTGTCCTTGCTGGAGGCTGAGGCGGAGGCGGAGCCTGTTGCTGAGGCTGACGCCGCTGACATCGAGGGTGCGGTACCCCCCTCTGTCCTTCCGGACATCTCCCCCACAAGGGGGGAGATCGACTCGCGGGAAGCTTCCGACCAGACAATTGATGCTGATGCGAGTGGGCAGGCCGAGCCGGTCGCAGAACCTGCGGACGAGATCGACGAAACGATCGAGAGTGAAGCGAGCGAGCAAGCCCAGCCAATCTCCCCCCCTGTGGGGGAGATGCCCGGCAGGGCAGAGGGGGGTATCACACCCTCCGAGCCAGCGTCTATCGACGCCACCGAACCAACTCCGACCGACGCCGACACCCCCATCCTCCCCAAGGGCTTCTCCACCGCCACCGAGACCCCAGAACCCGTCACCATCGTCCCCCCGGCCAAGCTCAACTGGTTCCAGCGCCTGCGCGCCGGCCTCGCCCGCACCTCGTCGCAGCTGACCGGCCAGATCTCCGCGCTGTTCACCAAGCGCAAGCTCGACGACGACACGCTGCAGGATCTCGAGGACCTCCTGATCCAGGCCGATCTCGGTGTCGAGACGGCGCTCAGGGTCACCGATACGCTGGCGTCGGAGCGCTACGGCAAGGACGTGTCGGGCGAAGACGTAAGCCGCATCATGGCGGCCGAGATCACCAAGGTGTTGAAGCCGGTCGCCAAGCCGCTGCAGCTCGATCTCAGCCACAAGCCGCATGTCATCCTCGTCGTCGGCGTCAACGGCACCGGCAAGACCACCACCATCGGCAAGCTCGCCGCCAAGCTTTCCGGCGCCGGGCTGAAGGTGATGGTGGCTGCCGGCGATACGTTCCGCGCGGCGGCGATCGAGCAGCTGAAGATCTGGGCCGACCGCACCAAGTCGGAATTCATCGGCACCAAGCTTGGCGCCGATGCGGCGGGGCTTGCCTATGATGCCTTCGAGCAGGCCAAGCAGAAGAAATGCGATGTGCTGATCATCGACACCGCCGGCCGCCTGCAGAACAAGACGGAGCTGATGGCCGAGCTCGAGAAGATCGTGCGCGTGCTCGGCAAGCTCGATCCGGACGCGCCGCACACCGTGCTGCAGACGCTTGACGCGACCACCGGCCAGAATGCGCTGAGCCAGGTCGAGATCTTCCGCAACGTCGCCGGCGTCAACGGCCTGATCATGACCAAGCTCGACGGCACGGCGCGCGGCGGCATCCTCGTCGCCATCTCCGCCAAGCACAAGCTGCCGGTCTATTTCATCGGCGTCGGCGAAGGCGTGGACGATCTGGAGCCCTTCGAGGCCGAGGATTTCGCCCATGCGATCGCAGGCCTCGGCGACGCGCGGGGCTGATCAAGTCGCACCATTGCCGTCAAAAGCGATTGATGCCACAGATATGCCCGCAAGGGCGCGCAAGCGTCCGGGATAGAGACTGACGATAAGAACTGACGACAAAGACTGATTAGGGAACGGATTAGGGACCTCATGACGACCGAGAGCGATATCACCCCGTCGGCGACAGACAAGCATCACCCGATGCTCAAGCTGGCGCTGGAGCTCGGGCCGTTGCTGATCTTCTTCTTCGCCAATCTGCGCGGCCCCTGGCTGGTGGAAAAATTCCCCGCCCTCGCCTCGCTCGGCGGCCCGCTCTTCGTCGCTACCGCGCTGTTCATGGCGGCGACGATCATTTCGCTTGTTATCTCGAAGGTCGTGCTGCGCCATCTGCCGATCATGCCCTTCGTCTCGGGCATCGTCGTTTTGATCTTCGGCTCGCTGTCGATCTACCTGCAGGACGAGACCTTCATCAAAATGAAGCCGACGATCATCAATTCGCTGTTCGGCTTGACGCTGCTCGGCGGGCTGCTCTTCGGCAAGTCGTTGCTCGGCTATGTCTTCAACGCCGCCTTCCAGCTCGATGCCGAGGGATGGCGCAAGCTCACCATCCGCTGGGGCGTGTTCTTCCTGTTTCTGGCGGTGTTGAACGAGGTTGTTTGGCGCAATTTCTCCGACGATACCTGGGTCGCCTTCAAGGTCTGGGGCACGATGCCGATCACCATCCTGTTCACGCTGGCGCAGATGCCGCTGATCATGAAGCACACGATTGCGCCCGAGGGCGAGGCCGGCCAGTGACGGCGCTGCAGGCGACTGACAAAGCAAAGCACCAGACCTACTGGTTCATCGCCTGCCTCGGCGTGCTCATCACGCAGATCGTCGCCGAATATCTGATGGGGCGCACGCCGATTTGCACCTGCGGCTACGTCAAGCTGTGGGAGGGCACAGTCAATTCAAGCGGCAACTCGCAGCACATGTCGGACTGGTACACGCCATCACACATCATCCATGGCTTCCTGTTCTACGGCCTGGCGCATCTGGTGCTGCGCGGCAAGCCGATCGCGATGAAGCTGCTTCTGGCGCTGGTGATCGAATCCGGCTGGGAGCTGCTGGAGAATTCCCCGATCATCATCGACCGCTATCGCACGGCGACCATCTCGCTCGATTATTACGGCGACAGCATCCTGAACTCGGCGATGGACACGGTGTTCATGGTGCTCGGCTTCTTCTTCGCCTGGCGCGCGCCGGTGTGGCTGACGGTCACGATCGCCATCTTCTTCGAGATCTTCACCGGCTACATGATCCGGGACAACCTGACGCTCAACGTGCTGATGCTGGTCTGGCCGCTGGAGGCGGTGAAGACGTGGCAGGGCGGGGCCTAGAGCAGCCGGCAATGCCAGCTGGCTCCAGGCCCAAACCTAATTCAAATCCTTAGAACGTCGCCGTCTTCGGGTCCGGGCCCATGCGCGCCGAGCTGCTGTCGAGCTTGGCGATCTCGGCCATGTCGTCGCCATCGAGTTTGAAGTCGAAGACCTGGAAGTTCTCGACGATGCGCGACGGCGTCACCGATTTCGGGATGACGACGAGGCCGCTATCCATGTGCCAGCGAATGATCACCTGCGCCGGCGTCTTGCCGTGCTTCTTGGCGATCTTGGCAAGAACCGGATGGGCGATCAGCTTGCCCTGGCCGAGCGGGCTCCAGGACTGCGTGGCGATGTTGAGCTTCTTGTGCGCTTCCTGCGCGATTTTCTGCTGGAAGTCCGGATGCAGCTCGATCTGGTTGATGACGGGCACGACGCCGGTCTCTGCAATCAGTCGCTCGATATGGTCAGGATAGAAATTCGAGACGCCGATCGACTTCGCCCGGCCCTCTTCGCGCAGCTTGATGAAGGCTTTCCACGTATCGACATAGGCGTCGCGGTTCGGCGCCGGCCAGTGGATGAGGTAGAGGTCGACATAATCGGTGCCGAGGCGCTTCAGGCTCTTGTCGAAGGCCTTCAGCGTCGTGTCGTAGCCCTGGTCGGCGTTCCAGAGCTTGGTCGTCAGGAAGATGTCCTTGCGGTCGATACCCGACGAGCGGATGCCCTCGCCGACGCCCTCTTCGTTTTCATAGACCGCGGCCGTATCGACGTGGCGATAGCCGGCTTCGATGGCCGCGCGCACCGCGGGTGCCGCCATGTCGTTGGGCGTCTGCCAGACGCCGAGGCCGACCTGGGGAATGGAATGTCCGTCGTGAAACGTAATGATGGATTGCTGTGCCACAATAAATCTCCGCGAAAGCGATGAATGGAACGGGGCGTGGTTGAACGGCGGCTATCCCGCCATTTACCGAAACGCCTTTCAGCCCGGGCGTCGGTCGGATTGCATATAGGTCAGGCGGCCCGCGATATCACCCCTGCTCTCTTATTCCAGGATTACAAAACCCTGACGACGGTGCCCTTGCGCAGGTAAGGCAGGATGCGCTTCATGTCGCGCGGGTGAATGGCGATGCAGCCCTCCGTCGGCTGGTAGCCGGGACGGATGAGATGGAAGAAGATCGCCGAGCCGCGATTGCGGGCGCGTGAACTGATGTTCCAGTCCATAACGAGGCAGACGTCATAGAGCCCGTCGTCGCGCTTCATCTTTTCGTGACTTTTGCTGAACGGCGCCTTGACGGGTCTGTTGTAGTTGGCGTCATCGGGCTGATCGCACCAGAGCATATCCTCGCGGATAAGGCGAATCGGTAGCCGCGTTCGCAAACCGGAGGTTTTTTCGCCGCGCGCAAAGCCCGAAATCAGCCGCATTTCGCCGATCGGCGTGGCCCCATCGCCTTCACGCTTGCGTGTGGTGCGCCCCGAGCGACCAACCGCCGCGGGCACCACGACTGTGCCGAATTGCAGCAAAGCCCGACTTTTCTGCCCCGGTGCCGGTCTAACCGTGATGATCGTTGGTTGTATAGACGGTTTCCGCCTTGTTTTTTCCATGTTTCTCACATGTTTTTGCAATTGCCGGGGCGATGATTGAAATCATATAGCACCATATACGACAACAGCTTGGTATCCTGATCTTTGCCAACACTCTCAAGTTGGCGTAGGAGTAAGGAGACCAGATGGCGAGGGACATAGCCGCATGACAGCACGCACCATTTTGTTGGTGGATGATGACGACGACCTCCGCGAGACCCTCACGGAGCAGCTCTCGCTCTATGACGAGTTCACGGTTCTCCAGGAATCCACGGCTGCCAAGGGTGTCGAACGCGCCCGCGCGACGGCCATCGATCTCCTGATCATGGATGTGGGCCTTCCCGACATGGATGGACGCGAAGCGGTGAAGCTTCTGCGCAAGGGCGGCCTCAAGGCGCCGATCATCATGCTGACGGGCCATGACACCGATTCAGATACCATTCTCGGCCTCGAGGCCGGCGCCAACGACTACGTGACGAAGCCGTTCCGCTTCGCTGTTCTGCTTGCCCGCATCCGCGTGCAGCTGCGCCAGCACGAGCAGAGCGAGGACGCCACCTTCAGCGTTGGCCCCTATGTCTTCAAGCCGAGCCAGAAGTTGCTCACCACGGAAAACGGCCAGAAGATCCGCCTCACCGAAAAGGAAGCGGCGATCATCCGCTATCTCTATCGCGCCGAACAGAAGGTCGTGACCCGCGACGTGCTGCTCGAGGAGGTCTGGGGCTACAATTCCGGCGTCACCACCCATACGCTCGAAACCCACGTCTACCGCCTGCGCCAGAAGATCGAGCGCGATCCGTCGAACGCCGAAATCCTGGTCACGGAAAACGGCGGCTACAAGATCGTTCCGTAATCATGGCGCTGAATGATGATATCCAGCTGCTCGCGCAGCTTCCGCTTTTCAACGGAATGTCGGAGGATCAGCTGAGGCTGATCGCCTTCGGCGCGGATCGGCGCGTGATCTCGAACGGGCAGATGCTTTTTCGCGAAAGCTCTCCCGCCGACAGCGCCTACGTCATCGTCAGCGGCAGTGTCGAACTGAGCCACACCGGACGCGACAACAAGCCTGAGGTTCAGGCGGTTGTCGGGTCCGGCACGCTTTTGTCGGAGCTTGCGCTGGTCACGCTCGTCGAGCGCAAGTTCACGGCGATCGCCCGCGAGGACACGGCGATCATCCGCATCACCCGCGCGCTGTTTCACCGGCTGATCGAGGAATATCCGGATGCGGCTTTGCTGATCCAGCAGCGCATCCGCGACAATGTCGCGGCATTGGCGGCCAAGGCCGCCGCCGAGCTTCACCGCTTCGCCTGAGGCGCCTGCCTAACGACCCTTAGAGATCGAAATGCGCCGTCACCGGCACGTGGTCGGACGGCCGGTCCCAGCCGCGCGCCTCTTTCAGGATCTCGATGCGCTGCAGATGCGGCCCGAGATCGCGCGACGACCAGATATGGTCGAGACGCCGGCCACGATCGGCCGCTTCCCAATCCTTGGCGCGATAGCTCCACCACGTGTAGAGCTTCTGCGTGTCGGGCACGTTCTGGCGCATCAGGTCGAGCCACTGGCCGCGCTTCATGACATCAAGCAGGCCCTCGGTCTCGACAGGCGTGTGGCTGACGATCTTCAGGAGCTGCTTGTGCGACCAGACGTCGTGCTCCATCGGCGCGATATTGAGATCGCCCACCAGGATCGCCGAGGTATTGGCCTCGCCATCGGCCTTCAAGAGCTTCATCTCCTCGATGAAATCGAGCTTGTGGCCGAATTTCGGATTGATCGCCCGATCCGGCTCGTCGCCACCGGCGGGCACATAGAAATTATGGATGCGGATACGCTTGCCGCCGCGCTCGAACACCGCCGAAATATGCCGGGCGTCGCCGACCTTGCAGTAATCGGTGCTGTGATCCTCGACCAGCGGAAACCGCGAAGCGATCGCCACCCCGTGATAGCCCTTCTGGCCATGGATGATCACATGCTCGTAGCCCATCGCCCTCAGCGGCGCCAACGGGAACAGCTCGTTCGGCACCTTGGTTTCCTGCAGGCAGATGATATCGGGACGATGCTTGAGGAAGAGCTGCTCGACGATCGGCATCCGCAGCCGGACCGAATTGATGTTCCAGGTGGTGATCGAGAAGCCCATTGCGCTGCCTTTTCCAATTCTGTTGGAAGGGCTTTAGAGCAAAGGCTGCGTGGATGGAACGGATGGGTGTGAAGAAAATGGGTGCGGGGTTGGACTCTGGCGCGGGGGCACCGGCGTCGAGCACGCGCTTTCCCCTTGCCAACCGCCGCCACGAATGCTTTTCAAGCAAGAAACACCACCTCTCCAGACATCGGCCCGCCCCATGCCCGTTATCCTCCGCGACGCCACTCTCTCCGATATCGGCGCCATCACGACGATCTACCGCGACTCCGTCCTGAACGGTGTTGCGAGCTACGAGATCGCGCCACCGGACCGCGATGAGATGGCCGCGCGATACCAGGCCATTGTCGACAAGGGGTACCCCTATATCGCCGCCGTGGACGAGACAGGCGCGCTTATCGGCTATGCCTACGCGTCGGCCTTCCGCACGCGGCCGGCCTATCGGTTCATGGTCGAGGATTCGATCTATCTGGCGCCGGAGGCGCGGGGCAAGGGTGTCGGCAAGCGGTTGCTGGAGGAGTTGATAGCGCGCTCGACGAAGCTCGGTTTCCGCCAGATGATCGCCGTGATCGGCGGTGCGCATCCGGCCTCGATCGCGCTGCATGCAAGCCATGGATTCGTGGAAATCGGCCGCATCAAGGGCTCCGGCTTCAAACAGGGGCGCTGGCTGGACACGATGTTGATGCAGCGGACGCTCGGCGACGGCACCTCGACCGATCCGGATCCAGACGCCCATCCGGGCACGCTGTTTCTGGGGTGATAGCGCCTATTTCTCGACGAGCTTCAGCGACTTGTTGAACACCTTCAGCACCTGCTGCAGGTCGTGGCCGCGCTTCAGAATCTGGCCGTGGGTGTTGACGACGGAATAGGCGCCCTGCTTGGCGGCGAGCTTGGGATTCTTTTCGATACGGAAGAGCGGCATTTCGCCGGAGCGCTTGAAGACGGAGAAGACGGCAAGGTCCTTCAGGTGGTCGATCGCGTAGTCCCGCCACTCGCCTTCGCCGACCATGCGCCCGTAGATCCACAGGATCGCATCCAGCTCTCGCCGGTGAAACGTCACCGGCAACGGGTCCTTACTCTGCTTGAAGTCCCTGATATCCACGACGACGGGGGAATCGCTGTCGGTGGCCCGATTATTCCCACGCCGCAAATCCGGCTGATCTGTCATCAGTCTCGAATGCCTCCGTTCGTGACACGCGGGTGACAGTTTGCCTTAGCCTTTACAAATTGCAAGCGCGGCCTCGCGCGCATTAAGCATAGTCTGTGCAATCTGCCGCGTGCCGCAATTCAGTCAAAACAGCGCCTCAATTAAAAGTGAAATTCGCTCGCACTTGACCGGCGCATCCTCAGCGGATTCGCCGACACTGAATTCTGCGCATCGTCTTTCGGCACTTTGGAGGAGATGTGACTGTTTGGCGCCAGCGCGCCAAAGGGCCCGGCTGACCGTATCGACCTTAACCCCAGCCCCGAATACGATCAGTCGGGCCGCCCCGCTTCCACCTGAAAAGACAGATGAAATTCTTGGAAGCGTGTCGCGATCCTTCGGATTCGCTGGTCACGCTTCAAGTCTTGTTTTGTCGCATGGCGTCGCCGCAAAACCGCTGCACACTTTTGCGCGACATGCTTATGCCTAACGGCTCAGATGTTCTTGCCGGCCATGACCACGGTGGCGCCAAGGATCGCCGATGGCGTTCCATCGGTCGTCGACGACTGCAGCAGCACCGCGCATCCCTCGAGATCGGGCTTCTGCAGCACGGTGGCGGGGAGCGTCAGTTTTGTTTCCTTGCCGTCCCACATGCCAACCGTTTCGACATCCGATACACTGTGGGTATAGGCGATCTTCTGGCCGCTGTTTTCGCCCTTCTGCACTTCGATCGTCTTTTCGCGATTGAAATAGACCATGACGACACTGGCCTTGCCCTGGCCTGGCGCGACGTTGATCTCGAGCTGATCGCCCTTGACCTCGGCCTTGATCGGAACGGTCAGACCTTCGCCACCGGTCAGAAAGCCGTCGACCTTCTTCTCGATGCCGCCGATATCCGAGCCCATGACATGATCGCGGCCGTTGACCACCACCTGAGGCGTGTAGACATTGGCGCGGCCCATGGTCTTCGCATAGCCGTACTGGCGTTCGGTATTTTCCTTCGAGCTCAGCGTATCGGCCCAGCCCATGTAGTTCCAGTAATCGACATGATAGGCGAGAGCGATGACGTCGCCGCGCTCAACGAGCTTGCGAAAGGCCGCGTCAGCGGGAGGGCACGAGGCGCAACCCTGGGAGGTGAACAGTTCGACCACGCCTTTGGGCGCCTCCTCGGCGAGCAAAGGGCTCGCCAGAGCGACACCTGCAATCAGCGAAATCAAAAACCGCGGCGACATTGCACCTCTACCTCTTTTCCTCTCCCACCCTTGCCGGACCAAAAAGGTTGGCAGGGTCTCCATCTCTTCAACCTAGAGATAATCGCTCCCGATCCAAACGAAAAATCACGAACGGGTGAGACGACGCCCGCGTGGGACAACTCCGCAACACTTCGCCGTGAGGCAGGCCCCTCGTAGCCCTCCAGACCACGAAAAAGCCGCCGGAAATCGCTTTCCGACGGCCATTATCACGCATGTCTTAAAAATCAGCGCCGATCAGGCTGCGAGATCCCGCAACACCGTCTGCAGGATGCCGCCATTGTTGAGGTAGATCACCTCGTCGAGCGTATCGACGCGCGACAACAACGGAACGTCCTTCACGGTGCCGTCGCCATAGGTGATTTTCGCGATCTTCTTCTCGCGCGGCTTGATGTTCTCAAGCCCCTCGATGGTGACCGTCTCGTCGCCCTTCAGCCCCAGCGTCGCCCAGGTCGTGCCCTCCTCGAAGACGAAGGGGATGACGCCCATGCCGACGAGGTTCGAGCGGTGGATGCGCTCGAAGCTCTGCGCGATCACCGCCTTGACGCCGAGCAGGTTGGTGCCCTTCGCCGCCCAGTCGCGCGACGAGCCGTTGCCGTATTCGACGCCGGCGAAGATGACCAGCGGAACGCCCTCGGCCTTGTACTGCATGGCCGCGTCGTAGATCGATTCCTCTTCCTTCGACGGATAGTGGATGGTGTAGCCACCTTCCTTGCCGTTCGGGCCGAGCATGTGGTTGCGGATGCGGATGTTGGCGAAGGTGCCGCGCATCATCACCTCGTGATTGCCGCGCCGCGTGCCGTACTGGTTGAAATCGGCAACGCCGACATTGTGCTCCAAGAGATAGGCGCCGGCTGGCGAGGCAGCCTTGATCGAACCGGCCGGCGAAATGTGGTCGGTGGTGATCTTGTCGCCGAAGAGGCCGAGGACACGCGCGCCCTTGATGTCGGAGACGCCGGAACCGGTCTTGCCCATCCCCACGAAGTAGGGCGGGTTCTGCACATAGGTCGAGTTGTCGTCCCAGGCATAGGTCTGGCCCGGAGGAACCTGCACGGCCTGCCAGTTGGCATCACCCTTGAAGACGTCGGCATATTTCGTCTCGTAGAGTTCGCGGGTGACGTATTTCTGGATGAAGGCCTGCACCTCGTGCGAGGTCGGCCAGATATCCTTGAGATAGACGGGGTTGCCGCTCTGGTCCTCGCCGATCGGCTCCCTGGTCAGGTCCTTCTGCACCGTACCGGCCAGCGCATAGGCGACGACGAGCGGCGGCGAGGCCAGATAGTTCGCCTGCACGTCGGGCGAGATACGGCCTTCGAAGTTGCGGTTGCCCGACAGAACGCCCGACACGATCAGGCCCTTGTCGTTGATCGTCTTCGAGATCGGCGCCGGCAGCGGACCGGAATTGCCGATGCAGGTGGTGCAGCCGAAGCCGACGAGGTTGAAGCCGAGCTTGTCGAGATCGGCCTGCAGGCCGGATTTCGCCAGATACTCGCCGACCACCTGCGACCCCGGCGCCAGCGAGGTCTTCACCCACGGCTTGGTCTTCAGGCCCTTGGCGACGGCGTTGCGGGCCAGAAGGCCTGCGGCGATCAGGACCGACGGGTTCGACGTGTTGGTGCAGGACGTGATGGCGGCGATCGCCACATCGCCATGGCCGAGATCGAAATCCGTGCCTTCGACCGCATAGCGGTTGGAGAGCTGGCCGGGCTTCTTGTAATCGGCATCCATCGAGCCGGCGAAACCGGACGCGATGTTTTCCAGCGGGATACGGCCTTCCGGACGCTTCGGGCCGGCCATGGCGGGCACGACGTCGCCGAGGTCGAGCTCCAGCGTATCGGTGAAGACGAGATCCGAGCCATCGCCCTCGCGCCACATGCCCTGCGCCTTCGAATAGGCTTCGACCAGCGCAATGCGGTCATGCGAGCGGCCGGACATGGTGAGGTAGTTGATGGTCTCGCCATCAACAGGGAAGAAGCCGCAGGTGGCGCCGTATTCCGGGCCCATGTTGCCGATCGTCGCGCGGTCTGCGAGCGGCATGTTGTCCATGCCGGGGCCGAAGAATTCGACGAACTTCGAGACCACGCCCTTCTTGCGCAGCATCTGCACGACCATCAGCACGAGGTCGGTCGCGGTCACGCCTTCCTTGAGCTTGCCCGTCAGCTTGAAGCCGATGACTTCGGGAAGCAGCATCGACACCGGCTGGCCAAGCATGGCCGCTTCCGCCTCGATACCGCCCACGCCCCAGCCGAGAACGCCGAGACCGTTGATCATCGTCGTGTGGCTGTCCGTGCCGACGCAAGTGTCAGGATAGGCGATCGTCTCGCCGTCCTCTTCCTTCGTCCACACGGTCTGGCCGAGATATTCGAGATTGACCTGGTGACAGATGCCGGTGCCGGGAGGCACGACGCGGAAATTCTGGAAGGCCTGCTGGCCCCATTTCAGGAAGCGGTAACGCTCGCCGTTGCGCTGGTATTCGAGCTCGACGTTCCTGGAAAACGCCTGCGGCGTGCCGAATTCGTCGACGATGACGGAGTGGTCGATAACGAGATCAACAGGCACCAGCGGGTTGATCTTTTCCGGATCGCCGCCGAGCGACACCATCGCGTCGCGCATCGCGGCAAGATCGACCACGGCGGGAACGCCGGTGAAGTCCTGCATCAAAACGCGCGCCGGGCGATAGGCGATTTCGTTTTCGACCGTGCCCTTGTTATCAAGCCATTCGGCAACGCCAAGGATGTGTTCCTTGGTGACCGACTGGCCGTCCTCGAAGCGCAGCAGGTTCTCGAGTAGAACCTTCATCGAATAGGGAAGCTTGGAAACGCCGGGCAGGCCGTTTGCTTCGGCCTTCGGCAGGCTGAAATAGACATAATCCTTACCATCGACGGTAAGGACGGAACGACAGTGGAAGCTATCAAGTGATTTAGACACGAGAGACCCCGTTTCTGATCGCGAACACAATTGTGCGGACGCCTATGCACTAAAGGCACATCAGGATGCGGGTACGGCCATTTCCGCGGTCCGCACATGAAGTCAGACCTCATGTTCGGCGCTAGGATGAAATTCACGCCGACCGCTGGCGTGGTAATCCACATATAGATAACTTCATCAAAAGCTGCCAGAGAGGGACCAACCATTTCTGATTTTTTTGCATCGCATGACTGAAAACGTGAACCCCGGAACCCCCATGCATCTCCAAGCCTCCGATCTCGCTGCCCGCAGAGGCGAAGAGCTGATTTTCGAAGGCGTGTCCTTTAGCCTGACCTCAGGCGAAGCCCTGGTTCTGACTGGCAAAAATGGCTCCGGGAAGTCCACCCTGCTGCGCGTGCTGGCCGGCCTGCTGCGCCAGGAGACGGGCACGATCACCGTCACCAATGCAAACGGCGACACCGACATCCGGCTCCCCGAGATCAGCCACTATCTAGGCCACCGCAACGCCATGAAGAGCGAGCTGACGGTGGACGAGAACCTCGCTTTCTGGCGCCGCTATCTCGGCGATACGGGCGGCGGTCGCGGAATGTCGATCGAAGATGCCGCCGACGCGGTGGGGCTGTCGGGCATCACCCATCTCCCCTTCGGCTACCTGTCCGCCGGCCAACAACGCCGCTTCGCCTTCGCCAAGCTGCTCGTCTCCCACCGCCCCGTCTGGATCCTCGACGAACCAACCGCAGCGCTGGACGCCAGCGCCGATCAGCTCTTCGCAGGCTTGATCGAGTCGCACCGTGGGGCTGGCGGCATCGTGATTGCGGCGACGCATCAGCCGCTGGGGTTGAGCGATGCCAGGGAGTTGCGGATGGCGGGGTTTTCTGGGGTGAGTGCTGGGGTGTGGGGGTGATGGCGATGTTTGCGAGAGACATGGTTGTTGCTCAGCGGGTGTTGCCCCCTCATCCGACCCTTCGGGCCACCTTCTCCCCGTTGGGGCGAAGGGTAGGTCCGCGCGAGCGGCTCACCACGAGTCCCTTCTCCCCCACGGGGAGAAGATGCCGGCAGGCAGATGAGGGGGCCACGGGCGCCGAGTTCAGCTATAGCCGAGCCGCAAAGGCTCCATGTCACCGTCGCGCCAGGATTACCCCCCTCTGCCCTGCCGGGCATCTCCCCCACAAGGGGGGAGATTGGCTAGGCGCACCCACTCGCTCCACCTTCGTTGGCTGGCTGAGAGCAAGCCACGAGTCGATCTCCCCCCTTGTGGGGGAGATGCCCGGCAGGGCAGAGGGGGGTACCGCACCCACCAACCTCTCGAACAGACCAAACCACCCCACCCCAAAGAGGGCCCACCCATGACCGCCCTCCTGTTCCGCGACCTGAAACTCTCCATCCGCGCCGGCGGCGGCGCGCTTGTCGGCGTGCTCTTCTTCCTCACCGTCGTTGCCGTCATCCCCTTCGGCGTCGGCCCGGATCTGGCGCTGCTCGCCCGCATCGGCCCCGCCATCGTCTGGATCGGCGCGCTGCTCGCGGCCCTCCTCGGCCTCGACCGCCTCTTCCAGGCGGAGCGTGACGATGGCGCGCTCGATCTGATGCTGATGCAGGAGACGCCGCTGGTGGTGACCGTGCTCGTCAAGTGCCTCGCCCACTGGCTCGCCACCAGCCTGCCGCTGGTGATCGCCTCGCCGCTGCTTGGCCTGTTCATGAACATGAGCGAGAAGGCGATCGGCGCCACCATGTTGACGCTCTTCGTCGGCACGCCCGCTATCACGCTGATCGGCGCGGTGGGCGCAGCCGTCGCCGTGGCGCTGCCGCGCGGCGGCCTGCTGGTGTCGATCCTGGTGCTCCCGCTCACCATCCCGGTGCTGATCTTCGGCGTCAGCGCCACTTACGCGGCGGTCGAGGGACCGGCCCCCTTCATGCCGCCCTTCCTGATCCTGATCGCGCTCACGCTGTTCTTCGCCGTCATCGGCCCGGCCGCGGCGGCGCTGGCGCTCAGGAACACATCGGATTGATCATCGGCTTGATTGCCCGTGGCGGCGGATCGCGCTAAGGAGACGGCATGACCGAGAATAGCCTTGCCATCACCAAATTCAGCGATCTCGCCAACCCCACGCGGTTCCTGGCGCTCGCTTCCCGCCTCATCCCCTGGATGGCCGGGTTCACGGCCCTCTGTTTCATCGTGGGGCTGTATCTCAGCTTCACGACCGAGGGCGACTACCAGCAGGGCGAAACCGTCCGCATCATGTATATCCACGTACCGGCAGCATGGCTGTCGATGATGGGTTACACGATCATGAGCCTGTCGGCGATCGGCACGCTCGTCTGGCGCCACCCGCTGGCCGACGTCTCGGCCAAGGCCGCAGCACCCTTGGGCGCCGCCTTCACGCTGATCGCGCTCGTTACCGGCTCGCTCTGGGGCAAGCCGATGTGGGGGACGTGGTGGGTCTGGGATGCGCGGCTGACTTCCGTCTTCATCCTCTTCCTGATGTATCTCGGCCTGATCGCGCTCAACCGCGCGATGGAAGACCCGAGCAAGGCCGCCCGCCTCTCCGCCGTCCTGATCCTCGTCGGCTTCGTCAATATCCCGATCATCAAGTTCTCCGTCGACTGGTGGAACACGCTGCATCAGTCGGCAAGCGTGCTTCGCATGGACGGCCCGGCGATCGATCCGGAATTCCTGCGCCCGCTTCTGGTCATGGCGATCGCCTTCACCATGCTCTTCCTGACGCTGCATGTGATGGCGATCCGCAACGAAATCTGGCGCCGACGCATCGCCGCCCAGCGCCGGCTCGCCGCGCGCCTGGCAAGCCGCGAGGGTTGAAGAGATGACACAGTCCTACGCCTTCTACGTCTACGGCTCCTACCTCTTCGCCGGCGCAATCACCATCGCTGTAACGCTCTGGACATGGCTTGATGGTCGCGCCCGTCGCCGCGAACTTAAAGCGCTCGAAGCCTCCGGCATCCGCCGCCGCTCCGCCCGCGCCAAGGATGCGCCCGAAGCGAAGGCCAACGCATGACCGACGCGCCGAACACCGAGCCGACGCAGTCCACGCAATCCGCCGCCCCCGGCACGCCAAAGGAAAAGCGCGGCCTCGGCCGCTACGCCTTTGCGCTGATCCCGCTTCTCGTCTTCGCCGGCATTGCCGGCACGGCGGGCAAGATGCTCTACGACCAGGATGTGCACGGCAAGAACATCTCCGAGATCCCCTCGGCGCTGCTTGGCACCAAGGCCCCCTCGCTCGATCTGCCACCGCTCGATGGCGCCAACCTGCCGGCGCTCACCGACGCCGCCGTCAAGGGCAAACTGACGCTGGTCAACGTCTTCGCCTCCTGGTGCATTCCTTGCCGCGAGGAGCATCCGATATTGAAGGAACTGGCGAAAGATAGCCGGCTCAACATTGTCGCGATCAATTACAAGGACAAGAACGACAACGCGCTCGGCTTCCTCGGCGAACTCGGCAATCCCTACAAGGCGATCGGCATCGATCCCAGGGGCCAGGCCGCGATCGACTGGGGCGTCTACGGCATCCCA
Organism: Rhizobium sp. 16-449-1b; assembly: GCF_017741935.1. Classification (GTDB taxonomy): domain Bacteria; phylum Pseudomonadota; class Alphaproteobacteria; order Rhizobiales; family Rhizobiaceae; genus Rhizobium. The sequence continues at coordinate 210,020 of NZ_JAGHMH010000014.1, forward strand.
GAAAGCTATCTCGTCGGGCCGGATGGGACGATCCTCTACAAGCGCGTTGGGCCGTTCGACGATATCAGTTTGAAAGAGGGGCTTTATCCGGCGATGGATAAGGCGTTGGGGAAGGCGGGGTCGTAGGACGGCTCGGCGAATGAGAGCGGGCGCTTGAGCCCGGAGCCCCCTCATCCGACCCTTCGGGCCACCTTCTCCCCGCTGGGGCGAAGGGAAGAGGGAGCGAGAGGCCCACCCCGAAATCTCTTCTCCCCAACGGGGAGAAGGTGCCGGCAGGCGGATGAGGGGGCTCCGGGCGCCAACGCCAACCACTGCCCATCACCAATCACCCCACCAAAGACCGCGGCACCACAAACCTCTCCAACACCCCGCTGCCCGCCGTCACATCCCCCCAGGCCACCGCGAAATCAATCACCGCCAAAGCCCCCGTCGGAAACTTCTCCCTGACCCCGGCAAGCCTCTCCTGATCCCCAACGAGATCGATCGCCAGCTCCTGCAGCCCCGGATTATGCCCGACGACCAGCAGCGTCCGAACAGCAGCATCGACACCACGGATAACCGCCGCGATCCGCTCCGCCGCCGCCTCATAAATCTCCCCTACATCCCGCCGCCCGATATCATCAGGCAGTTCCGCTCTGACAAGCGCCCAGCTCTCCTGCGTGCGCCGCGCCGTGGACACCAGTGCCAGATCGGGAACCAGCCCCTCGCGGGCCATGTAGCGCCCCATCAGCGGCGCTGCCTTCAAACCACGCCCGCCGAGCGGACGATCATGGTCGTCGACGCCGTCGGGCCAGGCGGATTTGGCGTGGCGCAACAGAAGCAGGCGGTATCGCGGGAGCGTGGTGTCTGGCGTCATGATGCTCTCCGGACGAGGGATGGCGGGAGTGTAACCCCATGAACGAAAAAGGACAGGCCGAGCCTGTCCTTTCCAAATCGCGCAATCCAGCCTCTTCCGTCACCGGGAGAGGCTGGAAAATCTTAGTTCCACTCGCGGATATCGACGAAGTGGCCGGCGATGGCCGCGGCTGCTGCCATGGCGGGCGACACCAGGTGGGTGCGGCCCTTGAAGCCCTGGCGGCCCTCGAAGTTGCGGTTGGAGGTCGATGCGCAACGCTCGCCCGGCTTCAGGCGGTCGTCGTTCATGGCGAGGCACATGGAACAGCCAGGCTCGCGCCAGTCGAAACCGGCGGCCTTGAAGATCTTGTCGAGGCCTTCGGCTTCCGCCTGTTCCTTGACGAGGCCGGAGCCCGGGACGATCATGGCGCTGACGGTGCCGGCAACGGTCTTGCCTTCGACGACCTTGGCGGCGGCGCGCAGGTCTTCGATGCGACCGTTGGTGCACGAGCCGATGAAGACGCGGTCGACGGCGATGTCGGTGATCTTCGTGCCCGGCTTCAGGCCCATATAGTCGAGCGCGCGCCACTTCGACGTACGCTTGTTCTCGTCGGCGATTTCATCCGGGTTGGGAACGATGCCCTGCACCGAGATGACGTCCTCGGGCGAGGAGCCCCAGGAGACGATCGGCGGCAGTTCGGCGGCGTTGAGCGTGACGACGCGGTCGTAATGCGCGCCTTCGTCCGACTTCAGCGTGTTCCAGTAGGAAATCGCCTGGTCGAGCGTTTCGCCCTTCGGCGCGCGCGGCTTGCCCTTGATGTATTCGTAGGTCACGTCGTCAGGGGCGATCAGGCCGGCGCGGGCGCCGCCTTCGATCGACATGTTGCAGATCGTCATGCGGCCTTCCATCGACAGCGCGCGAATGGCTTCGCCGGCATATTCGATGACGTAGCCGGTACCACCTGCGGTGCCGATTTCGCCGATGATGGCGAGCACGATATCCTTGGCGGTGACGCCAGCGGGCAGCACGCCGTCGACCAGCACCAGCATGTTCTTCGCCTTCTTCTGGATCAGCGTCTGTGTGGCCAGAACGTGTTCCACTTCGGACGTGCCGATGCCGTGTGCGAGCGAGCCGAAGGCGCCGTGCGTCGAGGTGTGGCTGTCGCCGCAGACGATCGTCATGCCCGGCAGCGTGAAGCCCTGCTCAGGTCCGATGATGTGGACGATGCCCTGGCGCTTGTCGCTCGCCGAATAATATTCGACGCCGAACTCGGCCGCGTTGATCGCCAGCTGCTCGACCTGGATGCGGCTTTCCTCGTTCTTGATGCCGAGGTGGCGATCGGGAGAGGTCGGCACGTTGTGGTCGACGACCGCGAGCGTCTTTTCAGGCGCGCGAACCTTGCGGCCCGTCATGCGCAGCCCTTCGAAGGCCTGCGGCGAGGTGACTTCGTGGACCAGGTGGCGGTCGATGTAGAGAAGACAGGTGCCGTCGTCCTGTTGATCGACCAGGTGGTCGTCCCAGATCTTGTCGTAGAGGGTACGAGGTGCGCTCATGGCGATACATCCGTTATTATGCAAAGGGCGTTTGCTTGCAGTGGGGGTATGGAGCTTGGCGGCACATAGGCCACCGGCCGTCGGTCGATCAGAAAGGGATCAACGAAGTCGGCTGTTGAGCGCACCGGAAACGGTCGCAAAGAAGCGTGCCGGCAGGCGGTAGTGATCCTGCAGCACGAAAATATGCGCCCCAATGCAACTGAACTTGGATTCCATGAGCAGTCACTTACCAATTTTTCCGATGCTCGGCAATTCGATTCATTAGCGCTTTATCGCCGTCCGTCTCTGCCGCGCATTCGTTTCTCGATCTGCCTGAGGCCAAGCGACAGGCCGATCGTCAGGATCAGGTAGATATAGGTGACGATCGAATAGGTTTCAAAGAAGCGGAAGGAGCCGGACGCGTAGATCTTGCCCATCTGCGTGATGTCGGAAACGCCGAGCACAGAGACCAGCGAGCTATCCTTCACCATCGCCACGAAATCGTTCGACAGCGGCGGAAAGATCACCTTGATCGCCTGCGGGAAGACGACCAAACGAAAACGATGATAGCGCGACAGCCCGAGCGCCTTGGCTGCCTCGATCTGCCCCTGATCGACCGACTGAATGCCGGCCCGGAAGACTTCGGCGATGAAGGAGGAATAGCCGATCATCAGCGCGATGATCGCCCGCCACATCAGCGAGAAATCGCGCACCAGCACCGGCTCCGCAAGCCCCGCATTCACCAGCGGCGTGGTCAGGAAATTATAGGCGGCGACGAAGGCCGGCGCGCCAACGAAGGCGACGTAGAACAGAAGCACCAGCATCGGGATGCCTCTGACAACCTCGACATAGAAGCGGGCGATCTGGCGCAGCGCGACGCTGTCCGACAGCCCGAGCAGGGCTATGCCGAGCCCGAGCAGCGTCGCCAGCGCGAAACCGACGAGCGTCACGAAAATGGTGATGCCGACGCCGTTGAACACGGTGCGGAACACCTGCGCATAGACATCGTTGGCGATGATGACGGCGGCGAGCGTAAGGCCGATCACGACGAGGGCGACCAGCCACCAGGGATAGTCGCCCTTCTCCTGGCCCCGCGGGTTTGGCTGCGGAGCCATCATGCTTCAGTCCGTGCGCGGCAAGCGATTGAAAAAGACGGGATCATTGACCCATCTTGTAGTCGAGGAACCATGTCTTGTTGAGCTTGTCGAAGGTGCCGTCGGCCTTGAGGCTGGCAATGGCCGCATTGACCGGGCCCACCAGATCGGAGCCCTTGGGGAAGATGAAGCCGAAATCCTCGGTGCCGAGCGGCCCGCCGATCACCTTCAGCCCGCCATTCGACGCATCGACATAGCCCTGCGCCGCGACGCTGTCTGTCAGGACCACGTCGACATCGCCGGCTTTCAGCGCCTGCACGGTGGCGCCGAAGGTCTCGAACAGCTTGATGCGCGGGTTCTGCTCATTGCCGTCGAGGATCTCGTAGACGGCGGCATAGAAGGGCGAGGTGCCCGGCTGCGCGCCGACGAGACCGTCATTGAAGGCGCCGAAGGTCTTGGCGTCGGTAAAGCGCGTCTCGTCGCCGCGCACCAGCATGAACTGCTGCGAGCGCATGTAGGGATCGGAGAAGTCGACCTTGGCCTTGCGATCGTCCTTGATGGTGATCCCGGTCATGCCGATATTGTACTGATTATCAGACACCGCCTGGATCATGGCGTCCCAGCTGGTGTTCTGGTACTCGACCTTGAAGTTCAGGCGCTTGGCGATCTCGTTCATCGCATCATATTCCCAACCGATCTGCTTGCCCGTCTTCGGATCGACGAACTGCAGCGGCGGATAAGCGTTCTCGGTGACGACCACGACTGTCTTGCCCTTCAGATCGGGAAGCTCGGCGGCGGTGGCCGCGAGCGGCGAAAGAGCGAGTGCGGTCAGTCCGGCAAGGACGGTGCGACGAAACAGCATGAAATATCTCCCCAAAATAGCGCTCGCGGAAACTGTCATGTTTGCAAAGCCGCTGGCAAGAGGATTGGCGTGCGAGGATGGGGGAAATCGGGAATGGTGGTTTGAAAATGGGGACGTTTGGAGAATGGTAGGCGTAACGGCGCGATCGGCGTCCGTAGCCCCCTCATCCGCCTGCCGGCACCTTCTTCCCGCTGGGGAGAAGGAGAGATGCCGCGCTGTCCCGGCCAAGATAAAACGCTACATGTTTGGTGAGGGGCGCACAACGCCAGCCACCAGCCCCTTCGCCCCAGCGGGGAGAAGTGCCGGAGCGCAGCGAGGCGATGAGGGGGCCACACGGCAAAACACTGGCCACCTCCCCCCTTGAACAAAATCCCAATCGGATGTCGGATCACCCACCACCCGCCCGTCCTTAGGGTCTCGCATCAACTCGGAGGAACACCCCATGCCAAGCACCATCCGCCTGCACCGCGTTCTCGCCACCAAGCCCGAGAAGGTCTACCGCGCCTTCGTCGAAGCCGACGCGATGGCCAAGTGGCTGCCGCCGAACGGCTTTACCTGCAGCGTCCATCATTTCGAGCCGACCGTCGGCGGCACCTTCAAGATGTCGTTCCGCAACTTCACATCAGGCAACAGCCATTCCTTCGGCGGTGAATATCTCGAACTCGTTCCCGGCGAACGCGTGCGCTATGTCGACCGCTTCGACGATCCCAACCTGCCGGGCGAGATGGAAGTGACCGTCGACCTGAAGAAGGTCTCCGTCGGCACCGAAATCAACATCACCCAGGCCGGCATCCCCGACCTCATCCCGCCGGAAGCCTGCTATCTCGGCTGGCAGGAATCGCTGCGCAACATGGCGCGGCTGATCGAGCCGGAGATTGCGGAGTAGGCGGGAAGTCTGCTCGCCGACTTCCGTAAGACCCCTCCCCAACCCTCCCCACAAGGGGGAGGGGCTAACCCTTGGCACGCCCGTGCCAAATCATCGGCCTTGAGACTGTTGAAAGGTTGCGTTTGCCACCGGCACCGCGCCCAGCAAGCCCCTCCCCCTTGTGGGGAGGGGTTGGGGAGGGGACTTGGCCACACCCTCGCCCAACGATCAAATGCGTCTTTTGATTGCATTAACGCAGAACTGCTATCCCGGCGTCGCAACGATCGTCGTCACGGAGCCAGCATGACACCCCGCCCTTCGGATTTCGCCACCGCCGGCTGGGCCTACGGTCCGACGGAAACGGCGTCCGCCATCTGCGCGCTGGAGGCAGCCGGTATCCGGGTGCTTGCGCACACGCTTCACCACACGACAATGGTTCCCCACTTCATGACGGCGCTTGGCGGTATCGAGCTTCGCGTTCCCTCGGCCGATGCCGAAGCCGCGCGGGAAGTCCTCGCGTCCATTTCGTTTTCAAGTCCGCGCGGCAACATCTGGCTGCGCGCGGTGGGCGGCCTTGTGCTTCTGCTCTGGATCGGCATGCCGCTGCCGGCAAGCGGCCTCTATGGCGTGCGCCCTGTTGCCGCCGCGCCTCAAAGGATCGAGCCCTAGTCGGGCCGCATTCGCCACACCACCCTTTGTGACATGATCAGATGCACGGCGGAGTTTTTGTATTTTAATCTTTATTGACGGAGACGATTTTGAGCAAGTTCAACCCCATTCGAACGCGTGAAGCGACGGATGAGCTTATCGGCTACAGAATTCGTGCCGAATACGATCCCGCCAGCCCGATGGGCAATGTTGCTGCACGTCAGATTGACGATGCCGTCTCTGCCTTCCTGGTGCGTTATGACCAGCAAACAACGCCTATTCTTCCACGTGCGCTTGAGTGGCTGGACAAGGCCATCGAGGGAAAGGAAGAGGAAAGGTTTGGTGGTCTTCCCTGTGCGCATCGCGTAACCCTGCACTGGGCCAAGGCCCTTGGCCAGTGGATGCACGGCAAGGGAAACGACGAAGCGTCTTGGAAAATCGCACAGGACGCACAAATTGAATACATGCGGACCGGCTTTACCAAGGTATTGGGTCCCGACAAGTTTGATTACAAGCTCCAGCGTTTCGTTCGCCAGGAAACCAGAGGCCTGCCGCATAGCAGGGGAATGCTGCTCACCTACGGCACTCTCGATGATTTCATGGCCTTCAGCTTTCAGGCCGGACAGTACGAAACCGCGGTCGAAGAATACGAGCGACACTTGAAGCCGAAAGTGCCATCGCTCAAGGCGACGTTAAAGCCAAGGGCTTTTGCCTATGCGCTGTGCTTGAAAAAGTTGGGACGGGCGCGGCTTGACGAAAATGACCTCCTTGAGGCCGGGCGGCGAATGTTGCAGGCCAATCTTGAGGAAGAATGGTTGGGATCGGGCCAAGATACGCGCGCGGCCACATGGTTGAAGATCGTCTATTGGCACCACGACCCAACTCTGACACCGCTTGAGACCATCCTCAAAGCCTATGACGACATGCCGAACGTGCCTTTGCCCGATTTCATGCTGGCGCCCCAGGCTGAGCCGGCTTCCCTGCGAGCGCGGTGGGCGCGGCTATTGGAAAGATTGCGGTTCAAGTGAGGCTTCGCATTCGCCAATCGCATGACGATTTGCGCTAAATCACGCCACCACATCACCAAAACAAAAAAGGCGACCCGGAGGTCGCCTTTTTCGTCAATCCTTGCGGATGAAGCTTATTCCGCTGCCGGCTCGGCTGCGGCTGCTGCTTCGGCAGCTGCCTTTTCGGCGGCTTCCTGTGCTGCCTTTTCGGCTGCCAGAGCCTGAGCTGCTGCAACCTTTTCAGCTTCCAGACGTGCCTTTTCCTGGGCGAGAGCAGCGCGCTCGGCGTCGTTGAGCTTGCGGGCGCGAACGCCGGTGTCTTCAACGATACGGGCAGACTTGCCGCGACGGTCGCGCAGGTAGTAGAGCTTCGCGCGACGGACCTTACCGCGGCGAACGACTTCTACGCTTTCGATGGCAGGCGAATAGACCGGGAATACGCGCTCGACGCCTTCGCCGTAGGAGATCTTGCGGACCGTGAAGTTTTCCTGCAGGCCGCCGCCCGAACGAGCGATGCAGACGCCTTCGTAGGCCTGTACGCGGGTACGCGTGCCTTCCGTGACCTTCACGTTGACGCGGACGGTATCACCAGGAGAAAATTCCGGGAGCGTGCGCTTGGCTTCGATCTTGGCGACCTGTTCGGCCTCAAGCTGCTGAATGATGTTCATGTGTCAACCTCATTGTTGGTTCGACAACCAGAGCGCCCGGCGATCAATCCTTGGGTCAAGCCTTGGATCTATGCCTCTTCCGGCAGGGGCGAATACGTCTGTCTTTCTTTGCTTGGTTGATGGGAGATTCCCATTCCGGGGGTGCGCATACTCTATCGCGCGGGCTTTGTCACCCCTTGAGGGGTAAGATTCGTCAGGAATAGCGGCGTGGCGAGCTACGATGGGCGCTGCGTTACGGATGCTGTCGGTGGGTGTGATACCCCCCTCTGCCCTGCCGAGCATCTCCCCCACAAGTGGGGAGATCGACCCGTGGCAACTGCATCCCCAAACAATAAGCGTGGAGCGAGCGGGCAAGCCCAGCCAATCTCCCCACCTGTGGGGGAGATGCTCGGCAGGGCAGAGGGGGGCGCCTCACGGCACAGCGCCAGCCCGAACATCCCACCCCCTGTGCATTATTTGATTAAATATTTGTCAAATGCCCAAATCGGGAGCAAGTTCGATTGTGGCCATTTTGTGGCCCGCGAATCCTAGGAGGGGATTACATGACATCTGGCAATCCGTCGCCCTCGTTGTGCAACGAGGATCTGGCGCCCGCTCGGGAGAGGAAGTGGGGCGCCTTCAGCATCTTCAACGTCTGGACCTCGGACGTTCACAGCCTGTGGGGCTATTATCTCGCCGCCAGTCTTTTTCTTCTGTGCGGCAGCTTCATCAATTTCGTCATCGCCATCGGCCTCGGCTCGCTTGTCATCTTCGTGCTGATGAGCCTGGTCGGCAATGCCGGCGTCAAGACGGGCGTGCCGTTCCCGGTTCTGGCGCGCGCCTCGTTCGGCACCTTCGGCGCCAATGCGCCGGCGCTGGTGCGCGCGGTCGTCGCCTGCTTCTGGTATGGCGCGCAGACGGCCGCCGCCTCGGGCGCCATCGTGGCCCTGCTGATCCGCCACGAGAGCATTCTCGCCTTCCACCAGAACAGCCACTTCCTCGGCCACTCGACGCTGGAGGTGATCTGCTACGTCATCGTCTGGGCGCTGCAGCTCCTGATCATCCAGCGCGGCATGGAAACAGTGCGCAAGTTCCAGGATTGGGCCGGACCGGCCGTCTGGATCATGATGCTCGTCTTGGCCGTCTATCTCGTCGTCAAGGCCGGCACCTTCTCCTTCGGCAGCGAGATCCCGCGCGACGTGCTGATCGAAAAGACCAAGGATGCCGGCGTTCCCTATGAACCGGGCACCCTGCCTGCGCTCGCCGCCGTCGCCGCCACCTGGATCACCTATTTCGCAGCCCTCTATCTGAACTTCTGCGACTTCTCGCGCTACGCCAAGGACGTGAAAACGCTGCGAAAGGGCAATCTCTGGGGCCTGCCGATCAACCTGCTCGCCTTCTGCCTGGTGGCAGGTGTCACGACCACGGCGGCCTTCACAGTCTATGGCGAGGTTCTGCTGCATCCCGAGGCCATCTCGGCCAAGTTCGACAGTTGGTTCCTGGCGCTTCTGGCGGCGCTCACCTTCGCGGTGGCGACGCTCGGCATCAACGTCGTCGCCAACTTCGTCTCGCCGGCCTTCGACTTCTCCAACGTCTTCCCACGCCACATCAGCTTCAAGCGCGGCGGCTATATCGCGGCATTGATCGCACTGGTGCTCTATCCCTTCGCCCCCTGGGAGACGGGTGCGGCCCACTTCGTCAACTTCATCGGCTCGACCATGGGGCCGATCTTCGGGGTGATGATGGTGGACTACTACCTGATCCGGAAGGGCGAGCTCGACGTCGCGGCGCTCTATCGCGAAGACGGCGAATTCCGCTTCCAAAGCGGCTGGCACGTCAACGCCTTCATCGCATTCGCGATCGGCGCGCTGTTCTCATCGATCCTGCCGACCTTCACCTCGGTCCTGCCGGAATGGTGGGGCACCTACGGCTGGTTCTTCGGCGTCGGCATCGGCGGCGGGGTCTATTATCTCCTACGCATGACCACCCGCGGCTCCGCCGTCGGTGCTGCCTCGCGATAAATAGAGTGCCCGGCTTCGGCCGGGCATTTTTCTTTGCGAAGGATGCGGCCGCCCGCGTCTTCAGCACCTCGGAATTGAGGTTGCGGTGGAAGCGTTCCTTCTTGCCGCGTCCCTGTGGATGGCAGGGTCTTGCTCGTCCACAACCGACCTCGCCCGCCAAGCCATCAAAACCTCCCGGAATACGATCCGAAACGTGTCAGGCATGTCTCCGGGCTTTACACCTCTGCCGGGGATCTAAGCACGCCTCCACGCGCTCGACCTCAATGGCTGCTCATCGCCTGCTTCGCCGAGCACCGCTACGCCGTCTACCGCTCAACCTATACCCATCCCGAGAACTTTCCCCCTGGAGTAGCATTGCAACTTCGGCGTTCGCAAAGCCTTGCCTCTTGCGGCCGGCTGCTTTAGCTCATGAGTGAAATGGAGCAGACCTAATGATTTTCATGGTAATCGCGGTCCCGATCGTCTTGGTCTGCTTCCTGCTGTTTCCCCGCCACACGCTGATCGTCGTTGCCGCCCTTGCCTGCATCGGCGCTGCCGTCGGTCTCTATCTCTACTTCCAGCAGTCCGACCGCCTGAACTCCGTAAGCCTGGTGTCGGGCACGAGCAGCGGAACCAGCGGTTGCCAGGATCCGGACAAGCCGGTTTTCGTCGAGCTGTCGAACGCTTCCGACCGGCAGGTCAATATCGTGCGCTTCCGGCTGATCGCGAAGCGTCCGGGGTTCAGCGGCGAGGTCTATTCGGATTATTTCAGCAGCGACAAGATCATCGCGCCGCATAGTGAGTACGGCAGCTGCTGGGCGCTGAACCGCTACCGTGGTCTCGATACCTTGCCGGGCCGCCCCGCACCTGCCGATTTCGAATGGTCCGTCGATATCTCCTCGGTCGATTTCGCAGGCAACTAGGCGAGGCCTTGAGGTCTGGCCATCGGCCAAAGAAAAACCGCCTGCAACATCCCTGCTGCAAGCGGTTCTGATCGTCTCGAACTTGCCGTCTCAATCAAGGGCGACAGCGTCGCCCTGTCTCTCGCTCTTCGTCTTACTTGCGGTTGCCCATGAACTGCAGAAGGAACATGAAGAGGTTGATGAAGTCGAGGTAGAGCGTCAGCGCGCCCATGATCGCCTTGCGGCCGGCCATGGTGGCGTCGTCGGCGGCGTAGTACATTTCCTTGATGCGCTGCGTGTCGTAGGCGGTCAGGCCCGCGAAGATCAGCACGCCGATCACCGAGATCGCGAACTGCATGGCCGAGGAGGCCAGGAAGATGTTGACGATCGAGGCGATGATCAGGCCGAACAGACCCATCATCAGGAACGAGCCCATGGCCGACAGGTCACGACGGGTCGTGTAACCGTAGAGCGAGAGCGCGCCGAACGAGGCGGCCGTCACGAAGAAGGTCTGCACGACGCTCTGGCCGGTGTAGATCAGGAAGATCGACGACAGCGACAGGCCGACAAGCGCTGCATAGACCGCGAAGGTCGTCTGCGCGGCCGATACGCTCATCGAATTGATCCTGAAGCTCAGGAAGAAGACCAGCGCCAGCGGAGCGAAGATCACCACCCACTTCAGCGGGCTGGTGTAGATCGCGGCGCCGAATGCGGTCAGCTGGCCGTTGGACACGGCGAATGTGAATGCGAAATAGGCGGCCAGGCCGGTGATCGCCAGGCCGATAGCCATCAGGTTGTAAACCTTCAGCATATAGCTGCGAAGGCCCTGATCGATCTCGCCGGTCTGGACACCGCTCTGAACGCGGCCCTGGTAATTTCTTAGGTCAGCCATGATTTCCTCTTGTCAGCTCCGAATGAACACGGTGTCGGGTTTTCTTGCCCGGGCGCCGCTGCGGAGCTTCAGCATGCCTGCGGATAATATGAGCCTTTCGCCCTTTGCAAACAAGAGCCTTGCAACCCGCGATCGGGTTAAATCGCCGTAAGGTGCCGGAATTATTTCAACCCGGCCACTCAGAGCTCGCGCAAAACGGGTGCCGCTTTCTGGCCGAGAATGCGCCATGTGCCGATCAGGCCGATGCCGACGGTCAGCACCAAGGCCGTGACGATCGTCATGCCGGCGACGTCAGGGAGGAACTGCGAGGGGATCTTCATGATGCGGGCGACGATGAACCAGGCGGCGACGCCGCCCGAAAGCAGGGCGAAGACAGCGGTTGCCAGCCCGAGGATCAGATACTCGTAGCAGAAGGCGCGCATCAGCATGCGTCTTGTGGCACCGAGCGTCTTCAGCACCACAGCGTCATGCGTGCGGGCGCGGTTGCCGGCGGCGAGCGCGCCAGCGAGCACCAGGACAGAGGCGATGAGGGCGACGGAGGCTGCGGCGCGGATCGCGGTCGCCAGCTGCGCCACCAGCGAATTGACGATGTCGATCGCATCCTTGACGCGCACGCTTGTGATCGTCGGATAGGTGTTCGTGACCGATTTCAGGATCGCGGCTTCCTGCGAGGATGTCGCCTTGGGATCGGTGAGTGTTGCCAGCCAGGCATGCGGGGCGCCCTTGAAGGTGTTGGGCGAGAAGACCATGACGAAGTTGATCGACAGGCTCTCCCACTGCACCTTACGCAGATTGGCGATCTTCGCCGTCATGTTGCGGCCGAGCACGTTGACGGTGACGGTATCGCCGACCTTGAGGCCGAGTTCGCCGGCCTCTTCGGCGGAGAAGGAGACCAGCGGCTCGCCGCTGTAATCCTTGTCCCACCATGTGCCCTCGGTCAGAACAGCGTTTTCGGGCAAGGTTTCGGAGTAGGTGATGCCGCGGTCGCCGCGCAGCACCCACTGGCCAGATGGCGGCACCTTGCGCTTGGTCACGTCCTCGCCGTTGAAGGCAAGGATGCGGCCGCGCAGCATCGGCACCTCGACGAGCTTGCCCTCGGGCGCATCGGTCTTCACCAGATTGCGGAAGCCGTCGAGCTCGGCGCCCTGGATATCGACGAAGAAGAAGTTGGGCGCGCCATCGGCCATGCGGCCGGTGAGCTGCTGGCGCAGATTGCCGTCGATCAGCGTCAGCGTGACGAGCAGCGCCAGGCCGAGGCCAAGGGAGAGGACGACTGAGGGGGTGAGCGCGCCGGGGCGGTGGATATTGCCGATCGCCAGCCTCAGCGCCGGCGAATTGACGCGCGGGCTGCGGCGGGCAAGCCAGGCGATGCCGGCTGCCACCAGCCGCAGGACGACGAAGGCAAAGGCGATGGCGCCGATGAAGACGATGGCGATGAAGCGATCATGGGCAGTTGCCACCGCAAGGGCGGCAAGCGCTGCGAGAAAGACGGCGGCCATCAGAATATAGGGCCAGGAAGGCAGGCGGCGGGCCTCGAAGCCCTGCTCGCGAAATAATGCAGTCGGCGGCACTTCGCGGGCATGGCCAAGCGGCATGATGGCGAAGGCGAGCGTCGTCAGCACGCCGAAGAGGACGGCGAGCGACAGCGCCACCGGATAGAGCGTCGGCGCGGTCGAGACCGGCAGGAACTGCGCCAGGAACTGGGCGGCGAGAATGGGTGCCAACGCACCGATGACGAGACCGATGGCGATGCCGCCAAGCGCGATCAGGCCGATCTGGAAGAGGTAGATGAGGACAACGGTCGAGGCCGGGGCGCCCAGGCACTTGAAGGTGGCGATCGTCGTGCGCTTGGCGTCGAGGAAGGCGCGCACGGCATTCGCCACGCCGACGCCGCCGACGATCAGCGCGGTCAGGCCAACCAGTGTCAGGAATTGCGAGAAACGCTCGATGTTTTCAGTGAGCGAAGGGGCGGCGCGGTCGCTTGTGCGGATCGACCAGCCGGCCGAGGGGAAGTCCTTCGTGGCGCGGTCGCGGATGCCTGCCATGTCCGATCGGTCGTTCAGCCTGACCTTGTAGCTGTGCTCGACGAGGCTGCCGGTCTGGATCAGGCCCGAGGCCTGCAGCGCCTGGCGGCTCACCATCAGGCGCGGCGCGAAGCCGAAGCCTTCGGAGACCGCGTCCGGCTCGGTCTTCACCGTGCCGGTGATGTTGACGATGACGTTGCCGAGCAGCAGCTCGTCGCCGATCTTGAGGCCGAGGCGTTCCAGAAGCAGCGGCGCGGCCAGCGCGCCATAGGTGCCATCCTGATCGGCAAGAAGCGTATGCAGCGGGTAGTTGGGCTCGGCCTCGAAGCTGCCGTAGAGCGGATAGGCGTCATCAACGGCCTTGACCTCGACCAGCGCCTGATCCGATCCGTCGGGCTTGCGGGCCATGGAGCGCAGGCCCGTCGATACCGAGACCTTGCCGAGCGAGCGCAGGAAATCGAGTTCGTTGGCGGCCGCCTCGCGGTTGTTGAGCTCGAAGCGGACGTCGCCGGCGAGAATTTCCTGGCCGCGCGTGGCAATCGTGTCGGTGATCGATTGCGAGACCGAATTGACCGCGGCAATCGCCCCGGTGCCGAGCGCGATGCAGGCGAGAAAGATGTAGAAGCCTCTCAGTCCGCCGCGCAGCTCACGAAGGGCAAGACGGAAGGCAAGCGCGATACGCGGGGTGATCAGCGTCATGCAATGGCCACTTCGGCTTCAATCGCGGCGCTGTCGCCTTCTATCTTGCCGGAACGGACGCGGATCTGGCGCGAGCAGCGCTTGGCGAGCGCGTTGTCGTGGGTGACGAGGACAAGCGTCATGCCGCGCTCGGCCTGCTTGGAAAACAAAAGGTCGGCGATCTGCCGGCCGGTGTCGGTGTCGAGATTGCCAGTTGGTTCATCCGCGATCAGAAGCGCCGGCGATGGCGCAAGCGCGCGGGCGATCGCCACGCGCTGCTGCTCGCCGCCGGAAAGCTGGCCGGGATAATGGTTCAACCGGTCGCCGAGGCCGACGGATTTCAGCTCGCGGCGGGCGATCTCGAAGGGATTGGCGACATTGGCGAGCTCGAGCGGCACGGCAACGTTTTCAAGCGCCGTCATGTTGGCGATCAGGTGGAAGGACTGGAAAACGATGCCGATGTTGCGGCCACGGAAATCGGCGACCTGATCCTCGCTCATCGTGTGCAGAGGGGCCTCGTTGATATTGATCTCGCCGCTATCCAGCCGCTCGAGACCAGCAAGCACCATCAAAAGCGTCGACTTGCCGGAGCCGGAGGGGCCGACGATGCCGACCGATTCACCGGCGGCGATCTCGAGATCGATACCCTTCAGCACATGCACGGAGGCGGCGGCACTGCCGAGCGTGAGATCGGCCCGTTTCAGATCGATGATGGTTTTTGCCAACGGTAAATGCCCTACCTATATGAAAGCCCAGCTGCCGCCAATTTAGGGACAATGGAATGAGATTTAAAGTTGCGGGTCTTCACATCGCTGTCATCGTCTTTTCGATGATGCTTTCGGTTTCAGCGCAGGCGCGCACGATCAATCTCGTCGGTTTCGGCGACAGCCTGATGGCGGGGTATCAATTGCCGCCCGGCGACGGCTTTCCGGAGAAGCTGCAGGCGGCGCTGAAGGCCAAGGGCCTCGATGTTACGGTGGCGAACGCAGGTGTCTCCGGCGACACCACGACCGGCGGGCTTTCGCGCATCGACTGGTCGGTGCCCGATGGCACCGATGGGGTCATTCTGGAGCTCGGCGCCAACGATGCGCTGCGGGGGATCGCGCCCGAACAAAGTGAGAAGAACCTCGACCAAATGATTACCCGGCTCAAGGAGCGCGGGATCGCGGTCTTTCTCGCCGGCATGATGGCGCCGCCGAACATGGGCGACGACTACGCGGCGCGGTTCAATCCGATCTACGAGAAACTCGCCAAAAAACATGGCCTTACGCTCTATCCGTTCTTCCTCGATGGCGTCGTTCTCGATGCGTCGCTGAAGCTGGAAGACGGCATGCACCCCAATTCCAAAGGCGTGGATACCATAGTTCAAAAGATGGAACCGGCAATCACACAATTCATTGGAACGTTGCCGACTGTGAAGAATTAGGGACTTGCGCACGTGATCAATGCGTGATTCCGTGTGAGCACCTGCAAAAGATTCGGGGAGTGCTCGTTATGCCGAGACTGTTTACCGCCCTCGAAATTCCGCGCAATGCGGCGATGAGCCTGTCATTGTTGCGCGGTGGTCTCCCTGGCGCCCGATGGATCGATGTGGAAAATTACCACATCACCCTGCGCTTCATCGGTGATGTCGATAATCGCACGGCTGACGAGATCGTCGACCGGCTGGACCGCATCGACAGGCCGGAATTCCAGATCAAGCTCGACGGTATCGGCGCTTTCGGTTCCAAGAAGCCGCATTCGGTCTGGGCCGGCGTGACGCAAAATCCCGAAATGTATGCCCTGCAGGCCGAAATCGAGCGGATCTGCCAGCGGATCGGCCTTCCGCCGGATCCGCGCAAGTTCACCCCGCATGTGACGCTGGCGCGGCTGAAATCCTCGCGCGTCGACGATGTCGTGCACTATCTGGCCGGACGCGGCAATTTCCAGACCGCATCCTTCACCGTGCCGCGCTTCGTGCTCCTGTCGTCGCGCGATTCGGTCGGCGGCGGGCCTTATCTGACGGAAGAGGTGTTCCCGCTGCGCGAGGCGCTGTCTGCGCCGAGCGTGGACAACAGCTTCCTGCAACCGGCCAAGAGCCTGGCATAGACGGCCTCGAAGCCATCGGCGCCGCCATAATAGGGATCGGGGATATCCTCTCCGCTCCCGAGCGCCAGATCACCGAACAGATGAACATTCTCTGCATCGGGATCGAGCGCCTTCAAGGCCGCGACATTGTTTCGGTCCATGGCGATGATCAGATCGAAATCGGCAAAATCATGCTCGCGGATGCGCCGCGCGCGCTGAGCTGATATGTCTATGCCGTGATGGCGGGCGGTCGCGATCGACCGTCTGTCTGGCTCATCGCCCTCGTGCCAGCTACCAGTGCCGGCGGAATCGACAAGAAAGCGGTCGGAAAGGCCGGCTTCGGAGGCGAGGTGGCTAAAGACGCCTTCGGCCAGCGGCGAACGGCAGATATTGCCCATGCAAACAAACAGGATACTGGTGCGTTTCATAAGAGACCCATGGTGAACGCAAAGGACAATCGCATGAAACGGGACAAACTGGAACGCCAGGCGATTAGCGACGAACTGGCGAAACTCGACGGCTGGTCGCTTGGCGATGGCGGAAAGTCGATCACCAAGAGCTACAAGTTCAAGAACTTCGTCGAGGCCTTCGGCTTCATGACGGAGGTAGCCCTTGCCGCCGAAAAGCTCGACCACCATCCGGAATGGTTCAACGTCCATTCCAAGGTGGATGTGACGCTCAGCACCCATTCGGCCGATGGGCTGACGGAGCTCGATTTCAAGCTGGCGGGCCTGATGGAGAAGGCGGCGGCGCGGCGGATCGATTGAATCACGGCTGAAGACCCCCCATATTCGGGCTGACCTGAAAGGGGCCAACTGGAGCACAAAGGGCCAAGTGGACATGGACGACGTCAAATACGGTGAAATCCTGCTGCCGGGCGATGAAGAAACGCAGGAGCGGCGGGAGAAGAGCGTTCGGCAGAAATTCTGGCCGACCTTCCGCAAGGCGGCGCGCAAGATTCCCTTCTCGCGCGATGTCGTTGCCGCCTATTACTGCGCGCTCGACCGTGAGACACCGCTCAAGGTGCGCGGGACCCTGCTGGCCGCACTCGCCTATTTCGTGCTGCCCGTCGACATGATCCCAGACGTTCTTGTCGGCATCGGCTTCACCGACGACATCGCCGTCCTCTCGGCCGCCTTCGCCATGGTCAACCGCCACATCCGCCCCAACCACTACGAAGCCGCCGACAAGGCGCTGCAAGACGCGCCCGATCGCGTGCGGCCCGAGGATATGAAGACGGTGTAGGCCGGCTGTTTGGTCTGGGCGTGGCTTTAAACCGCACCTGTTTTACCTAAGAGAGACCGTGCTCACGCGTTTTCCGCTTCCAGCACCTTCTTCAGCTTGCCGAAGGCGAGCCGTATGCGGGATTTGACGGTGCCGAGCGGCAGGCCGGTCGATTCGGCGATTTCGGAGTGGGACTGGCCGAGGAAGAAGGCGGCGCGGAGCATTTCGCGCTGTTCTTCGGGCAACTGGCTCACCGCTTCACGAACTTGTGCATCGCGATCGCCATTGGCGACCAGCTCGTCGGCGCCGATTTCGGCGGTCGGCTGAAGTGCCGGATCGTCCTCGTCGAGGATGCGGGCGCGGGCGCGGCGCTGCAGGTCGATGCGGCGGTTGCGGGCGATGCGGAAGAGCCAGGTGGAGAGCGACGAGCGGGTGGCATCATAGAGATCGGCCTTGTGCCAGAGCACGATCATGACCTCCTGAACGAGCTCTTCGGCCTCGCTTGCGGTCATTTTCTGCCTGAGAAGCCAGGATTTCAGGCGCGGAGCGAAATAGTCGAACAGGATGGCGAACGCCTGCTGGTCGCGGCGTTCCGCCACAGCCCCAGCCAGGGCAGCGAAGCGCTGTTTGTCCTCGGCGTCCATTCCGTTCGAAAGCCCCCTGGCTCGATGAAATCCTTGACGGATTTCCACTCCTTATTCACGTACATCGGTTTTTCGAAACGTCAAACTCTTGCCGTTATCTTTATGTCTTAAATTCCTTAAGAGCGATGGTTTCAGATCATTTCCGGACTACATCATCCCGAGCGTTAATCCGGCGCTCAACATTGACACCCGGGTGGAAATGGCACAGGCACGGACTTCTCGCGGCCTGCGTTGACGCTTTGGTAACCTGAATTAAGTCAAAATAAAGCAGATCGTGATTATGCGCCGCCCGCTCGCTCGGGCTCGAATCGCAAGAACCGGCAGGAATATCCATGTTTGTAAAAAGTACCGTACTCGCCCTTTCCCTCGTTCTCGCCGGCGCCGGCATCGCATCCGCACAGTCCAAGAAGCCCGCCGCCGCGCAGCAGCCAGCCGCCGCCGCTTCCACCGCGCCGACCCGCATCCAGCAGTTCCAGGCATGGGGCGCCTATTCCTACAAGCAGGGCAACAGCACCGTCTGCTACGTCCTCTCTGTGCCGACCGAGAAGAAGCCCGCCGGCATCGACCACGGCGAGAACTTCTTCATCGTCTCGCAGCGCCCCGGCCAGAACATCTCCTACGAGCCGCAGGCGATGATGGGCTACACCGTCAAGGACGCCTCGAAGATCAACGTCGTCATCGACAGCAAGACCTTCGTGATGTTCACCAAGGACAAGGCCGGCTGGGTCGAAAACGCCGCGCAGGAGCCGGCACTGGTCGCCGCCATGAAGGGCGGCCACTCGATGACCGTCAACGCCACCTCGCGCAAGGGCACGGCGACGTCCTACAGCTATTCGCTGGCCGGCATTTCGGCTTCGCTGAAGCAGATTGAAAGCTGCAAATAAGGTTTGATTTTGGGTGGAGAGGTGGTGCCGTGTGGCCCCCCCTCATCCCCGGTGCAACTTTGTTGCACCTGAAACCTTCGGGCCACCTTTTCCCCTATGGGGCGAAGGGAAAATGGAGCGAGCGGCCGGCTCCGAGTCTCTTCTCCCCAGCGGGGAGAAGGTGCCGGCAGGCGGATGAGGGGGCCACCCGGCACGCCGCTAAACATCCAATCTCCCACACCCCATCCCCTTGCGCCGGCCTTCGTCGTTTCCATCTATAGTGACGGATGGCAAAAATGATGCTAAAGGCGCGCACAACAGCGGATGGATCGCGGCTCGGCCGCCAAGTTCCGCATTCACTTTCTGCCTTCATGCCCGCTCCGCCCGCCAGTCATTCGGACTATCGGGAGGATCGCATGTTGAATTCGGGATTAGATTAAATGTCCGTCATGGATGCGATGACCGTTCTCAAGCCCGCAGGCAACCAGCCGGCGCGCGGCGAAGCATTGCCGAAGCCGTCGCTGATCGGCCTCACGCGCGAGGAGATGGGCGTCGCGCTGCGCGAAAAGGGTGTGCCGGAAAAGCAGATCAAGATGCGCGTGGCGCAGCTCTGGAACTGGATCTATGTGCGCGGGGTCTCCGACTTCGACCACATGGCCAATATCTCCAAGGACATGCGCGAGACGCTGAAGACGCACTTCACCATCGCAAGGCCCGAGATCGTCGAGGAACAGGTCTCCAGCGACGGCACCCGCAAGTGGCTGCTGCGCTTTCCGGCGCGTGGCGCCGGTCGTCCCGTCGAGATCGAGGCCGTCTATATCCCTGAAGAAGGTCGCGGCACGCTCTGCATTTCCAGCCAGGTCGGCTGTACGCTCACCTGTTCCTTCTGTCACACCGGCACGCAGCGCCTGGTGCGCAACCTGACGGCGGAAGAAATCCTGTCGCAGCTGCTGCTCGCGCGCGACCGGCTGGGCGACTTCCCCGACCGCGAAGCGCCGCAGGGCACGATCATGCCGGCCGAGGGCCGCAAGGTCTCGAACATCGTGATGATGGGCATGGGCGAGCCGCTCTACAATTTCGACAGCGTCAAGCAGGCGCTCCTGATCGCCACCGACGGCGACGGATTGTCGCTCTCCAAGCGTCGCGTCACGCTCTCGACCTCGGGCGTCGTTCCGGAAATCTTCCGCACCGGCGACGAGATCGGCGTCATGCTGGCGATCTCGCTGCATGCGGTGCGCGACGACCTGCGCGACATCCTGGTGCCGATCAACAAGAAGTATCCGCTGAAGGAGCTGATCGACGCCTGTCGCAAGTATCCGGGTCTTTCCAACGCCCGTCGCATCACCTTCGAATATGTGATGCTGAAGGACGTCAACGACAGCCTGGAAGACGCCAAGGGGCTGATCCAGCTGCTCAAGGGCGTGCCGGCGAAGATCAACCTCATTCCGTTCAACCCCTGGCCGGGCACCAACTACCAGTGCTCCGACTGGGCGCAGATCGAGAAATTCGCCGATTTCATCAACTCGGCCGGCTATGCCTCGCCGATCCGCACGCCGCGCGGCCGCGACATTCTCGCCGCCTGCGGCCAGCTGAAGTCGGAATCGGAGCGCATGCGCAAGACCGAGCGCCTGGCCTTCGAGGCGATGATGATCGCCAACCACGGCTCGGATGACTGACGCTTGCGCGAGTGATCAGCAAGTTTGATCCTCTCAGCATCTTCTAATGATTGATTTTAAGGGCCGCTTTTTCTACAAGCGGCCCAAAATCATAATTGGAGGATACCCATGCGTTCTGTACTGCTCGCTGCCGTGGCCGCGACCCTTGCCCTTTCCCTTCCCGCAAAAGCCGAAGACGTGACCGTTGCGGTCACCGCGATCGTCGAACATCCGGCGCTCGACGCTGCCCGCAAGGGCGTTCTCGATGTGCTGACGGCAGCAGGCTACAAGGAAGGCGAGAACCTCAAGTTCGTGTTCCAGTCGGCGCAGGGTAATCCCGCGACCGCAGCCCAGATCGCCCGCCAGTTCGCCGGTGACGGCCCCAACGTCATCGTTCCGATCTCGACCCCTTCGGCGCAGGCCGTGGTTTCCTCCACCCGCGACATCCCCGTCGTCTTCACCGCCGTGTCCGATCCGCTCGGTGCGCAGCTGGTCAAGAACATGGACAAGCCCGGCGGCAACGTCACCGGCCTTTCCGACATGTCGCCGGTTGCCGAGCATGTGGCGCTGATCAAGGAAATCCTGCCGAATGCCAAGACCATCGGCTATCTCTACAATTCCGGCGAAGCGAACTCCGTATCGCTGCTCGCGGTCCTGAAGGTCGAGGCTGAAAAGGCCGGCCTCAAAATCGTCGAATCCGCCGCCACCAAGTCCGCCGAAGTGCAGGGTGCGGCCCGCGCGCTCGTCGGCCGCGCCGATGCGATCTACGTACCCACGGACAACACGATCATCTCGGCGCTCGAGGGTGCCGTGGCTGTCGCCGAAGAAGCCAAGCTGCCGCTCTTCACCGCCGACACCGATTCCGTTTCGCGCGGCTCCGTCGCCGCTCTCGGCTTCAACTACTACGACGTCGGCAAGCAGACCGGCGAAATCGTCGTTCGCATCCTGAAGGGTGAGAACCCCGGCGATATTCCGGTCAAGGTCGCCGCCGGCAGCGATCTCGTCATCAACAAGGGCGCCGCCGCCAAGATGGGCGTGACGCTGCCTGAAAGCGTGCTGAAGCGCGCGACGAAGACGATCGACTGATACAGTCAATTATAGAGACCTGAATGATCAGCCGCTCCCGTTTGCACGGGGGCGGCTGATCGCATAGAGATGAAGACCCTCTCTGGCCTGCCGGCCATCTCCCCCACAAGGGGGGAGAAGACCCGTGGCACCCGTCTGCCCCACTCGTGGTAGGGCGGATCGGCTGGGTTAAGCCCTCCCCCTTGTGGGGAGGGTTGGGAGGGGTCTTCTCCACGGAAACACCACAAGAAAGGGCAAAAGCCTTGAGTCAGATCGCATTCTGGGGAGCCGTGGAGCTGGGGTTGGTCTATGCCTTCGTCGCGCTCGGCGTTTACCTCGCATTCCGTGTGCTCGATTTTCCGGATCTGACCGTCGACGGCTCGTTTCCGCTCGGCGCCGCCGTGACGGCGGTGCTGATCATTGCCGGCGTCAATGCCTGGCTGGCGGCGCTGATCGCCATGGCGGCGGGGGCTGCGGCCGGCATGGTGACCGCCATGCTCAACGTGCGCTTCAAGATCCTCAACCTGCTCGCATCCATCCTGACGATGATCGCGCTGTTTTCCGTGAACCTGCGCGTCATGGGCAAGCCGAACGTGGCGCTGATCAATGCCGATACGATGATCAGCCCGTTCTTCGGCCATGGCCTGCGCGATTTCTACGTGCGCCCGCTCTTTGTCGGCGTACTCGTCGTCATCGCCGTGATCGTCGTCTGGCGCTACCTTGAGAGCGATTCCGGCCTCGCCATGCGCGCGACCGGTGCCAATGCCCGCATGGCCCGCGCCCAGGGCGTCGACACCAACCGTCAGATCTATCTCGGCATGGCGATCTCCAACGCGCTGGTGGCACTCGGCGGCGCGCTGTTTGCGCAGACCAATGGTTTTGCTGATGTGACCTCGGGTGTCGGCACCATCGTCGTCGGCCTCGCCGCCGTCATCATCGGCGAGACGCTGCTTGGGAAGCGTGGACTGTTGATCGCGCTGATCGGCTGCGTCATCGGCTCGATCCTCTACCGCATCGCCATCCAGCTGGCGCTCTCCAGCGACGTGATCGGCCTGCAGGCCTCCGACCTCAATTTCGTCACCGCCGTCCTTGTCACGGTGGCGCTCGTCCTTCCCCGCCTGCGTCGCGGAGGTGCCTCGTCATGATCTCGCTCAAGGATATCAAGGTCGTCTTCGGCAAGGGTACGCCGCTGCAGAAGCAGGCGCTGAACGGGGTCAACTTGACGATCGAGGAAGGCTCGTTCGTGACCGTCATCGGCTCCAACGGCGCCGGCAAGTCGACGCTATTAGGCGTGCTCGCAGGCGATGTGCTGGCAAGCGAAGGACAGGTGATGATCGGCCACACCGACGTGACCCGCAAGCCGACCGCGGCGCGCGCCGGCCTCGTTGCCCGCGTGTTCCAGGATCCGCTGACGGGGAGCTGCGGCGCGCTGTCTATCGAGGAGAACCTGGCGCTGGCGGCACGTCGCGGCGAGCGGCGGGGGCTGACCTCGGCGCTCGGGCCGCGCCGGCGCGAGCATTTCCGCGAACGCATCGCCGAGCTCAACCTCGGGCTTGAGACCCGGATGAAGGACCGCATGGATCTTCTCTCTGGCGGCCAGAGGCAGGCGATCTCGCTTGTGATGGCGACGCTTGCCGGCTCAGAGGTGTTGCTGCTCGACGAGCATACGGCGGCACTCGACCCAGGGATGGCCGAGTTCGTGATGGGATTGACCGACCGGGTAGTTTCGGAGCGCAAGCTGACGACGCTGATGGTCACCCACTCCATGCGCCAGGCGCTGGACTACGGCCACCGCACCATCATGCTGCATGGCGGCGAAATCATGCTCGACGTCTCCGGCGACAACCGCAAGGATCTGCAGGTCGAGGACCTGATCGACATGTTCCGCAAGATGCGCGGCCAGACGCTCGACGACGACGCGCTGCTGATTGGCTGATAGCGAACATGACATTCACCCGGGGACCGGCAAATGAGCCTGGGCGATCCCGGGGTTTTTACTGATGTCAGCGTGCCTGGGTGAGCAGTATCTTCGCCGCGAAGACGGAGAAGACGCCGGCGAAGGTGTAATCCATCCCGCGCAGAACCTTCCTGTTGTTCTGCAGCCATGTCGCCAGTCCGTCGGAAGCGAGGACGACGAGCGCGTTCACGGGCATGCCGATGACGATGAAGAAGAAGCCGAGGAAGAGCAGCTTCTGCGTGACCGCTGGATCGCCCGCGGTGACGAACTGCGGCAAGAAGGTCATGAAGAAGATGATGACCTTGGGGTTCAAAAGATTGACCCAGAAGCCGCTCGCGATATTCGACAGCGGCGTGCCCTTGATCTCCTCGACCTTCTCGACCGAGAGCTTGGAGCCGAAGCGGATCGCCTGCACCGCCAGCCAGAGCAGATAGGCGGCACCGCCGGTCTTCAGGATCAGGAAGGCCGTCGGCGAGGCGGTGATCAGCGCCGAGATGCCGAAGGCAACAAGCATGGTGTGGACGACGATGCCGAGGCTGGTGCCGAGCACGACGTAAAGCGCCGGCTTCTTGCCCTGCGACAGCGCCCGGCTGATCGACAGTGTCATATCGGGACCGGGGGTCGCTGCCAAAAGCAGGCTCGCGGCGGAAAAGGTCAGAAGCGTCGGCAGGCTCGGCAGAAAATCCATGGCACACTCGTAAAGCCGGTTATGAAAGCAATGTCTCATATCCGGCTTTCAACGAATGCACCAATCAAACCTTCTAATAGGCCCGATCGGCTCAGCCGTTACTTGCCCTCAAGAAACGCCTTGAAGCGATCGGCGTAATCGGGATGCCAGCGCGACAGTGGCGGGCGGTTCTCGATGATGTCGCCGACCGCCCAGGCCATGCGGCGTTCGTCGACCGGGCGGGCGACGTCGTTGTCGGGGCAGAGGATGTAGAAATCGCCCTTCTCAAGGCTCTCGATCATGAAGTCGACGGTCTGCTCGGCGGTCCAGGCGGCGGCCGGCTTCTCACCGCCAAAGCCCTTGGAAAGCCCGGTGAAGACGAAGCCGGGGATAAGGAGGTGAGCGGAAAGCTTGCCGCCCTCGGTGTTGCGCAGCTCATGTTCCAGCGCCTCGGTGAACACCTTCACGCCTGATTTCGAGACATTGTAGGCCGGGTTACCGGGAGGCGTGGTGATGCCCTGCTTGGAGCCGGTGTTGATGATCAGGCCCGGTTCGCCATGGGCGAGCATGCTGGGGCCGAAAGCGCGCGTGCCGTTGACGACGCCCATGAGATTGACGCCAAGGATCGCGTCCCAGCCGCCGTCGTCGCTGAAGATCGAGGTCTCCGGGCCGATACCGGCATTGTTCATCAGCACATGGACCTTGCCGAAACGCTCGACGACCTGACGTTCCAGCGCCTGCAGTGCCGACTTGTCGGAGACGTCGGTCTCTATGGCCATGACGCGGTCGTCACTCGAAACGGCCGCGACCGCCTTTGCCGCCGACGCCAGTCTATCGGCACCGAGATCGGCGATGACGACGTTCATTCCTTTGCTTGCGAAGTGCTTGGCGGCCGCCAGGCCAATGCCCGAGGCGCCACCGGTGATGACGGCGACGTTGGAGGGCTTGATGATATTGGTGAGATCGGTCACGGCTTGGGCCTTTCGCCTGGGATTGTTCGCTCGCAGCCAGATATGGTAATCTCGGAGGGCAAGTCAAACCACAGAAAAGCCGAACCGGCGGGAGCTTCCGCGACACCCTTGCCCTTGCGTCCGGCGTCAATCTCGCTAAAAGTGCCCGGCGATACCGGGTCTTGCGGCTGGCCGCGACCCTCCTGGCACAACGGATCTCATCATCATGGCATCGCACAAAGACGTAAAGAAAGTCGTCCTCGCCTATTCCGGCGGTCTCGACACCTCGATCATCCTGAAGTGGCTGCAGACCGAGCTTAACGCCGAAGTCGTCACCTTCACGGCCGACCTCGGACAGGGCGAAGAGCTCGAGCCGGCGCGCAAGAAGGCCGAGATGCTCGGCATCAAGGAGATCTACATCGAGGATGTGCGCGAAGAGTTCGTGCGCGATTTCGTCTTCCCGATGTTCCGCGCCAATGCCGTCTATGAAGGCGTCTACCTGCTCGGCACCTCGATCGCCCGTCCGCTGATCTCCAAGCATCTGATCGACATCGCCAAGAAGACCGGCGCCGACGCCATTGCTCACGGCGCCACCGGCAAGGGCAACGACCAGGTTCGCTTCGAACTTTCGGCCTACGCGCTGAACCCCGACATCAAGATCATCGCTCCCTGGCGCGACTGGTCGTTCAAGTCGCGTACCGACCTGCTCGCCTTCGCCGAAGCCCACCAGATCCCGGTTGCCAAGGACAAGAAGGGCGAAGCGCCGTTCTCCGTCGACGCCAACCTGCTGCACTCCTCTTCCGAGGGCAAGGTTCTGGAAGATCCGGCTGTCGAGGCTCCCGAATACGTGCACATGCGCACGATCTCGCCGGAAGCCGCGCCCGACAAGGCCACGATCATCAAGGTTGGCTTCGAGAAGGGCGATGCCGTCTCGATCAACGGCGTGCGCATGAGCCCGGCAACGCTGCTCGCCGCGCTCAACACCTACGGCCGCGACAACGGCATCGGCCGTCTCGATCTCGTCGAGAACCGCTATGTCGGCATGAAGTCGCGCGGCGTCTACGAGACCCCCGGCGGCACGATCCTGCTGTCCGCCCACCGTGCGATCGAGAGCATCACGCTCGACCGTGGCGCGGCGCACCTGAAGGACGAGATCATGCCGCGCTACGCCGAGCTGATCTATTACGGCTTCTGGTTCTCGCCGGAGCGCGAAATGCTGCAGGCGCTGATCGACAAGAGCCAGGAGCATGTCGAGGGCGAAGTGACGCTGAAGCTCTACAAGGGCAACGTCATGGTCATCGGCCGCGAAAGCGACAAGTCGCTCTACTCCGACACGCTCGTCACCTTCGAGGACGACCAGGGCGCCTACGACCAGAAGGACGCCGCCGGCTTCATCAAGCTCAATGCGCTGCGCCTGCGCACGCTGGGCAAGCGTAATCTGTCGAAGTAATCGGCGTTTGCTGATTTCGTTTGGAAGGCCCGCCTCGTGCGGGCCTTTTCGTATGCGGGCGTTGTTGCGCAAGCGCCAAGCCCATCGGTGCGGCAGCGAAGCCACCACCCCGTCGGCTCACGTCAATCGCGATAGGCCGCCGTTCCCGGGATCACCTCGTACGGCACCTTGAACACCTTGTCGTCGAACTGCACGCCGGTCTTGACATTGAACACCATGACCGAGGTGTCCTTGCCCTGGTTGTCGGTGATCGTCCACTGGCGCAGATCGTAGGTCTTCGGGTCGAACATCATGGTGATGGTCGAGTTGCCGAAGACAGTGTTGTTGCCGAGCGCGATGGTCGTCAGGTCGGACTCTTCCTTGACGCTCTTCACCGAGCCGGCCGAGAGGTCGATCTTCTGCGCAAGAAGCAGGCTGAGCGGCGTCTTCGACAGCGGGTAGAGATCCCAGGTCTTCAGCTTCATGTTGCCGATCGCCACGTTCTTCCCATCGGCGATCACGCGGATCGGCGACGGGTCGTCGTAGTTGAAGCGCAGCTTGCCCGGGCGCTGGATGAAGAATTTGCCGCCGGTTTGCTCGCCCTTGGGGCCGAACTGCACGAACTCGCCCTGCATCGTGCCGACCGAGGAGAAGTGGTCGGCGATCGCCTGCGCGGTGCCGCTGGTGGACGCAGCCGCGGCCGCCTGGGCGAAGACGTTGAGCGGCAGCGCGGTGGACGCAGCCGCGACAGCAAGCGCACCCAGCATGTGGCGCCGTGTCAGCGTGAGGCGGTCCAGGAATGTGTCGGAGTGGTTCATGAAAGTCTCCTTTATGCAGTCTGCATGCTGCCGAAACGCGGCGTCTTCATGGCGTCCTAGCACGACCGGCCAAAGGTAACGTTTTCGCGCCGATCAGGTTTCCGTGAGGTTCCGGTCCATACGCAATAAATCGCGCTGAAAACGCCGGAATCAAGGGCGCAGGCGCCCTTACCGGTCGAGAATATCGCCTTCGGTGGGAACCAGGATCTCGCGCTTGCCGGCATGGTTGGCCGGGCCGATGATGCCCTCCTGCTCCATCCGCTCGATAAGCGACGCCGCGCGGTTGTAGCCGATGCCGAGACGGCGCTGGACGTAGGAGGTCGAGGCCTTTCCGTCGCGAAGGACGATTGCAACGGCCTGGTCATAGGGGTCGTCGGAATCCGCGAGATTGCCGGTGCCGGAAGGTCCGCCGCCGTAATCGCCGTCCTCGTCGTCATCGGCGGTGATGGCATCGAGATATTGCGGCGCGCCCTGCGTCTTCAGATAGGCGACGATGTCTTCCACCTCGCCATCGGCCACGAACGGGCCGTGGACGCGCTGGATGCGGCCGCCGCCGGCCATGTAGAGCATGTCGCCCATGCCGAGCAGCTGTTCGGCGCCCTGCTCGCCCAGAATGGTGCGGCTGTCGATCTTCGACGTCACCTGGAAGGAGATGCGGGTCGGGAAGTTGGCCTTGATCGTGCCGGTGATGACGTCGACGGACGGACGCTGCGTCGCCATGATGACATGGATGCCGGCGGCACGCGCCATCTGCGCCAGGCGCTGCACGGCGCCTTCGATATCCTTGCCGGCGACCATCATCAGGTCAGCCATTTCGTCGATGATGACGACGATATAGGGCAGCGGCTTCAGGTCGAACTCTTCCGTCTCGTACATCGCCTCGCCGGTCTCCCGGTCGAAGCCCGTCTGCACGGTGCGCGAGATCGCCTCACCCTTGGCCAGCGCCTGCTCGACGCGCGAATTGAAGCCGTCGATGTTGCGCACACCGATCTTCGACATCTTCTTGTAGCGCTCTTCCATCTCCCGCACGGTCCACTTCAGCGCCACGACGGCCTTCTTCGGATCGGTAACGACGGGCGAGAGCAGATGCGGAATGCCGTCATAGACGGAGAGCTCGAGCATCTTCGGATCGATCATGATCAGACGGCACTGCTCCGGCGTCATGCGGTAGAGCAGCGACAGGATCATGGTGTTGATGGCGACCGATTTACCCGAGCCGGTGGTGCCGGCGACGAGCAGATGCGGCATCTTGGCGAGATCGGCGATGACGGCTTCGCCGCCGATCGTCTTGCCGAGCGCCATGGCAAGCTTGGCCTTGGAGGTCTCGAAATCTCTGGAGGCGATCATCTCGCGCAGATAGACGGTCTCGCGGATATTGTTCGGCAGTTCGATGCCGATGGCGTTGCGGCCGGGCACGACGGCGACGCGGGCCGCAATCGCGCTCATCGAGCGGGCGATGTCGTCGGCAAGGCCGATGACGCGCGACGACTTGATACCGGGCGCAGGCTCCAGTTCGTAGAGCGTGACGACGGGACCGGGGCGAACATGGATGATCTCACCCTTGACGCCGAAATCCTCAAGCACGCCCTCAAGCATGCGGGCGTTCTGTTCAAGCGCATCGGCCGACAGCGTCGAATCGCGCACGACGGCCTTGGGCTCCGCGAGTAGATGCATCGACGGCAGCTGGAAGCCTTCGGGACGGATGAAGGAGCCCTGCTGCTCGCGCTCGATGCGGGCGCCGAGCTTGGGGCGGGCGGCGGCCTGCTGCACGCGCGGCTCGGCGCGACCGCCGGCCTGCTTGGCAGGCGCACGCATCATCCAGCCATTGTCGTCTTCGTCGTCGGGCAGGATATCGGCCGGGCGCGGCGGCATGTCGCCGTCATAGCCCATATCGTCGTCATCATCGTCGTTCAGCGAGATCGACGGCGCCGAGACCACGCGGCGCGGCGAACCGGCCCGGGGCGTGATCGACGGATCCATCGAGGGATCCATGCGCTCGCCGCGTTGGGGCGCCTTGGCGCGCACCGGCTCGTTGAGCTTGCCGAATTCGTCATCGTTGAAATCGTAAGGCGCGTCGTAATCATCAAGCTTGCGCTTGCGCGGGCCCATGCCGAGCATGCGGCGCATGCGGGCCTGGCTCATGTACCAGGCATGCGTCAACGCGCCGAAGGCAAGCCAGCCGCCCTCGTCGTCTTCCTCGTCCTCATCGCCCACCGAGCGCAGCTTGGAGCGGCTGGCGGCGTAGTTCTCTTCTTCCTCTTCGGCCTCTTCCTCTTCGGTGCGGCCGACGATGCCAGCGGCAAAGAGCATCATCCACACACAAGGGACTGCGAAGATGCAGCCGACGGCGGTGGCGAACGTGCCGGTCGGATAGGCGCCGACGAACAGCGCCGGGAAGCGCAGGATCATGTCGCCGACGACGCCACCAATGCCGTTGGGGATCGGCCAGGTGAGCGGCGGCGGAAAGCAGCCGAGAACGGCGCAGGAGAGAACGGAGCCGAGGCCCCAGGCGGCGGCGCGCGCCGGAATGCGGGTGAAGCGGCGGCCGGAGATCAGCGCCAGCGCCCAGGCGACGACGGGCAGCAGCGCAACCACGCTTGCAAGGCCGAAAAACTGCATCAGGATATCGGCAAACGCTGCACCGCTATAGCCGAGCACATTGGTGGGCTCGTTGCCGGTGGCGTAGGAATAGCTCGGATCGGCGACGTTCCAGGTTGCCAATGCCGCGACGGCCAGTGCCAGCGCAATGAAGATGGCAAACCCCAAAAGGGTCTGCGCCTGCCGGAAAATGAACCCCGAGAGGGAGAAACGGTCCGGCCGGCCATCCATTGCTGGCGATGTGCTTCTTGCCATGTGTTGTACCCGTCCAATGCCTGATGCGTGCGAATCGCCAATGCGCTTCGCGCCCAATGCGTCCGCTCCACCTAACCAAAGGACAGTTAAAGCGATGTTAACCATGCGGGGTCCGACTGATGCCCCGGAAAATAAAAAGGGAAAATAAAAAGGCCCGAACCTTTGAAAGGTCCGGGCCAAAAGCGGCTCAAGTGTTGATTAAGCCGCAACGGGCTGTTGAGCGGCGCTCATATTTGAGCGCCGCAAGCCTTGATTAGGAGTGGTAAGCGGCTTCGCCGTGCGTTGCGAGGTCGAGGCCTTCGCGCTCGGCTTCAACAGGAACGCGCAGACCGACGATGACGTCGACGATCTTGTAGAGGATCACCGAGCCGATGCCGCACCATACGATGGTGATGGCGATCGCGGTGATCTGCGTCATGACCTGGCCGCCCATGGTAACGCCTTCGGCATAGCCGACACCACCGAGCGATGCGCTGGCGAAGATGCCAGTGAAGATCGCGCCGAACATGCCACCGATGCCGTGAACGCCGAAGACGTCAGCAGTATCGTCGTAGCCGAACTTGTTCTTCACCACGGAGACGAAGAAGTAGCACAGCGGCGAAACGATCAGACCCATGATGATCGCGCCCATCGGGCCGACGATGCCGGCAGCCGGCGTGATGGCGACCAGACCGGCAACCATACCGGAAGCGCCACCGAGCATGGAGGCCTTGCCGCGGGTGAGGGTTTCAACGACAGCCCACGAAACGACGGCGGCAGCCGTGGCAACGAAGGTGTTGACGGTAGCGAGCATCGCGCCGCCAGAAGCTTCGAGGTTGGAGCCGGCGTTGAAGCCGAACCAGCCGAACCAGAGCATCGAGGCACCAACCATGGTCAGCGTCATCGAGTGCGGAGCCATCATGTCCTTGCCGAAGCCGGTACGCTTGCCGACCATGATCGCGCCGATCAGACCGGCAACGCCGGCGTTGATGTGAACGACGGTACCGCCTGCGAAGTCGAGCGCGCCCATCTTGAAGAGCAGGCCGTTTGCGTCCCAGACCATGTGAGCGATCGGGAAGTAGACGAAGGTGGCCCACAATGCGCAGAAGAGCACCACGGCCGAGAACTTGATGCGCTCGGCAAAGGCGCCGACGATCAGAGCAGGCGTGATGGCCGAGAAGGTCATCTGGAACATCGCGAAGATGAACTCAGGAATGACGACGCCCTGCGAGAAGGTCGCAGCGGTCGAATCCTTGGTAACGCCGGCGAGGAACATCTTCGCCGTACCGCCCCAATAGGCGCTCTCGGAGCCGCCGAAGGCGAAGGAGTAACCGTAGATGACCCAGATGAGCATCATGACGGCGGCAACCATCGTGCACTGCATCAGAACCGACAGCATGTTCTTGGCGCGAACGAGACCGCCGTAAAACAGCGCCAGGCCCGGCAGAATCATGAACAGCACGAGAAGCGTGGAGATGAACATGAAGGCGGTGTCGCCCTTATCCGGAACCGGAGCGGCAGCAGCAGCCGGAGCGGCCGTCGTGGCGGCATCCTGCGCGAAGGCGACGACCGGCGCGAGAAGCGCTGCGGACGCAGTGGCAAGGCGCGCCAGAGTGGGAGAAAACTTCGAAATTGACATAGAGAAAAGCTCCTTGGCTCTACCGTTACTTACAGCGCTTCTGCGTCGGTTTCGCCGGTACGGATGCGCACGGCATGGTCGATCGAGTAAACGAAGATCTTGCCGTCGCCGATCTGGCCGGTCTTGGCCGACGAGGCGATGGCTTCGACAGCCTTGTCGACGATCTCGCTTGCGACGGCGATCTCGATCTTGAGCTTCGGCAGGAAGCTGACCGCGTATTCGGTGCCGCGATAGATTTCGGTATGTCCCTTCTGGCGCCCGTAACCCTTCACTTCGGTCACGGTCAGGCCCTGAATGCCGATCGCGGTGAGGGCTTCACGCACCTCATCCAGCTTGAACGGCTTGATAATGGCCATCACAATTTTCATCTGGTTTCCCATCCTTCGTTACCCTCGGCACGGAGCCGACTCTCCTTGCCACTGCCGTTTGCGACCAGCGACCGTCCTCTTACATTCAAGGGCCGTGCCAGATTCGAAACGATTTGTTAAGGTATTGAAAAATAAGGGGTATATTTATGAGCGCCAATAAACAGGCAAATGATTGCCTAATAATCGCTCAAAAAATACACAAACCGACAAATTTGCACCCAAATTAGTCATTTGCCCTTTTACGAATCAGGCCTTCCTGCGCCACCGACGCAATCAGGACTCCATCTCGCGTATAGAGGCTACCGCGCGTCAAACCTCGCGCGCCGGATGCGGACGGGCTGTCCTGTGTATAAAGGAGCCAGTCGTCGAGCTTGACCGGGCGATGGAACCACATGGAGTGGTCGAGACTGGCGACCTGGATCGTCTGGTCGAAGATCGAGGTGCCGTGCGGATAGAGCGACGTGTCGAGCAACGTCATGTCGGAAATATAGGCGAGCACCGCCGCCTGGGCGTGCCGGTCATCGGGAACCGGACCGTTGGCGCGCACCCAGACATGCTGCAGCGGATCGAGCTTCTTGTCGGAGAAGTAATGGGTAAGCGAGACCGGCCGGATCTCGATCGGCCGCTCGCGACCCCAATATTTGCGGATCGCCTCGGGCGCATGCGCGAGATAGCGCTTGGCGATCTCGTTCTCGTCGATCAGCGTCTCGGGCATAGGCACATCGGGCATGGCGACCTGGTGCTCGAAGCCGGGCTCGACGATCTGGAACGAGGCCGACAGCGCGAAGATCGCCTTGCCGTGCTGGATGGCGACGACGCGGCGGGTGTTGAAGCTCGACCCGTCGCGGATGCGCTCCACCTGGTAGATGATCGGCACCGATGGGTCGCCCGGCCGCATGAAATAGGCATGCAGCGAATGCACCAGCCGCTCAATATCGACGGTCCGCTGCGCCGCCATCAGCGCCTGCGCGATCACCTGCCCGCCGAACACACGCTGCCAACCCACCTGCGGGCTGGTGCCGCGAAAGATATCGACCTCGATCGGCTCAAGATCGAGTGTCGCGAGCAGGGTTTCCATCGCGGTCGGCTTTTCGGTGAGGCGCGTCATTTTGTATGGCTCCGGCAGGTAGGAAGTGTGGCGATGATGATCTATATAGATCAAGAGGATATTCTAAAAGAACGGGACTGGCGTTATGCGTGACATGCTTGTGGTTGGCGGAGGTTATGTCGGGCTATCCATGGCTGTCGCGGTCAAGCAGGCGGCCCCGCATCTCGATGTCGCGGTGGTCGAGGCAGCCCCCGCGGACGTCTGGCGCAAGGACCCGCGCGCATCCGCCATCATCGCCGCCGCCACCAAGATGCTCGACGTCTTCGGCATCTGGAACGAGATCGAGCCGACGGCGCAGCCGATCACCAAGATGATCGTCACCGATTCCAAGACATCCGATCCCGTCCGTCCGGTGTTTCTGACCTTCGACGGCGAGGTCGAGGACGGCAAGCCCTTCGCCCACATGATCCCGAACGTCGCCATGGTCGGCGCGCTGCGCGGCGCCTGCGAACGGCTCGGCATCGAGATCACCCACGGGCTGAGCGCCACCGGCCTGAAGACGCTGGACACGCACGCCGAGATCACACTGTCCGATGGCAGCACGATCGAGACCAAGCTGGTAGTCGCCTGCGATGGCGTGCGCTCGCACCTGCGCGATCTCGCGAGCATCAAGACGGTTCATTGGGAATACGGCCAGTCCGGCATCGTCACCACCGTCGAGCACGAGCGTCCGCACAATGGCTGCGCCGAGGAGCACTTCCTGCCATCAGGCCCCTTCGCCATCCTGCCCTTGAAGGACAACCGCTCCTCGCTGGTCTGGACGGAAACGACAGCGGATGCCAACCGACTGGTGCGCTCCGACGATCTGATTTTCGAGGAAGAACTGGAGCGCCGCTTCGGCCACAAGCTCGGCGCGCTGAAGGTGGTGGGCGACAAGCGCGCCTTCCCGCTCGGCCTGACGCTGGCGCGCGCCTTCGTCGCGCCGCGCCTGGCGCTCGCTGGCGACGCCGCTCATGGCATCCACCCGATCTCCGGCCAGGGCCTCAATCTCGGCTTCAAGGATGTGGCGGCGCTCGCCGAAACCATCGTCGAAGCCGATCGTCTCGGCCTCGATATCGGCTCGATCAACATTCTGGAGCGCTACCAGGCCTGGCGCCGTTTCGACACTTTCCGCATGGGCGTGACCACCGATGTGCTGAACCGCCTGTTTTCCAACGACCTCGCGCCGATCCGCATCGCCCGCGACTTCGGCCTCGGCCTCGTCGACCGCCTGCCGGGCCTCAAATCCTACTTCATCGGCCAGGCCGCCGGCACGACGGCAGCGGGCAACCCGCGCTTGCTGGCGGGCGAGGCGATTTAGAGCCTTTCCTGGTTAGCTTGAAGCATTCTGCCGGAGCAGGTTTTCGTCAGGGCAAAGGCGATTGGCGAAGGGCATACCCCGGGGTACGGTCGAGCCGATCGCCTTTGATCCTGGCGGAAAGATGCCCGGCCCCTCCGGGGTTGGCTGAAACAGGCCGCCTGATCGTTCGGCCGGCTTGGCCGTATGCTTTGGCTACGACGCGCGCCGGCCGAACGACCATCCGACTCCGTTTGAGCCAACAGAATGCTTCAATCTAACCAGGAAAGGCTCTAGGGCCTGATCTATTCCTCGATCTCGCGCGCTTCCGACACCAGCATGATCGGAATGCCGTCGCGGATCGGGTAGGCGAGTTTCGCCTTTTCGGAGACGAGCTCGTTGTGCTCGCGATCATAGGTGAGCCGCCCCTTGGTCAGCGGGCAGACCATCAGTTCCAGGAGCTTGGGATCGACGCGGCTCAGTTTTTCGTCCATGCGACCGCTTCTACTGCAAAATCGTATCCGAGTCACCGAAGACCCGGGCAAGGACGATCTCGGTGATGGCGATCAGCGTTTCCGCCCGCGTCTTAAGGTCGGGCGCCTCCAGCAGCGCCTGCTTTTCCGCCGGACCGAAGGGCGACATCATCGCCAGTGAGTTGACCAGCGTCATGTTGCTCGCGCGCTCCACGCTCTCCCAGTCCGCCTCCAGCTTGTTGGCCTCGAGATAGGCCTTGAAGGCGGCGAGAAGCGCCGCGCGATCGACCGCGTCCTCTTCGTTGCGTGCCGAGAGATCGGAGATGAACGGCGCGATGCGGAAGGTCCGGTAGGGCTGGTGGGTGTCCTTCTCGTCGAGCAGACGGAAGCGGCAGACGCCGGTCAGCGACACGATGTAGCGACCGTCGCCGGTCTCGGCAAACGAGGTGATGCGCCCGACGCAGCCGACGGCGCTGAGATTGCCTTCGCTATTCTTGTCGTCGCTCTCGCCAAGCGCCGGCTGCACCATGCCGATCAGCCGGTTGCCTGATATCGCCGCGTCGAACATGGCGAGATAGCGCGGCTCGAAGATGTTGAGAGGGAGCTGGCCGGTGGGAAGCAGCAGTGCACCGGTCAAGGGGAAGACGGCGATCGTGTCAGGCACATCGCCGCTCTTCAGATATCGTGCATTCCCCACTTGCATCGGCACTCGTCCCGCATAATCGGCGGACTTAAACCACACGTCCGCATCTAAACGAATGTGGGGTACGCCATCGAAAACGCAAGGGTCGATGGCGGCAAACCGAATGGCGAAATGTCGCTGATGCTTAAGAGAACAGCAGCGCCGAAAGCTTCCGCCGTCCCGAAACGCTGGCCGGATCCTTGAAGCCCCAGACCTCGAAGAACTGCAACAGCTGGCGGCGCGCGCCGTCGTCGTCGAAGGTGCGGTCCTTGCGCATGATGTAGAGCAGGTGATCGGCCGCTTCCTCGCGCGCGCCCTCGACATTGCGAATCTTGGCGAGCTTCATGCGCGCTTCGTGATCGTCGGGGTTGGCGGCAAGCGCCTGCTCCAGCGCCACGGGATCGCCGAGCTTGCGGGCTTCCTCGATCTGCTCGAGCTTCTTCACCACCGCCTGGATCGCCGGATCGGCCGCCATCTCATCGGGGAGTTCGTTCAGCGCCTCGCGCGCCCGCTCATGCTGGTTGGCTGAAATCATGCACTGCGCCATGCCGGCGAGCGCCTTGGCGTTGTCGGGATCAGCCTGCATAACGGCGCCGTAGAGCTGTGCGGCACCATTGATGTCGCCGCTGGCAAGCAGACCATCGGCCTCGACGAGCACGGCCTCGATCTCGGCCGCCTGATCGGCACCCGCGGGACCGGCGACACGATCGATGAACTCACGGATTTGGCTTTCGGGCACCGCACCCATGAAGCCATCGGCCGGACGGCCGCCAACGAAGGCGATGACGGCGGGGATCGACTGGATGCCGAGCTGGCCGGCGATCGACGGATGGTCGTCGATGTTCATCTTGACGAGCTTGACGCGCCCTTGAGCCTCGTTGACCACCTTTTCGATGACGGGGGTCAGCTGCTTGCACGGGCCGCACCATGGCGCCCAGAAATCGACGAGAACAGGCTGGTTGCGCGACTCTTCGATGACGTCCTTGCTGAAGGTCGCCGTCGTCGTATCCTTGATGTAGCCGCCGGCGGCCATCGGTGCTGGCGCCGCTGCCTGGGCCGGTGCTGCAGGCGCGCCGCCATAGCTTGCCGTTGCCGACATCTGGCCGAAGGAATTGCTGTAGGGATTGTCGTTGCCGCTCATGAGTATCTCCCGCCGCGCCGGTCAGCCGGCTTTTCTAGCGTTAAAATCGTATGTCAGGACGTCACTTTCAAGACAAGCGGCGTGTGACCGGTCGCTTCCATGAAGCGAACGAGGTCGGCGCTTGCAATCGACGTGGTCGCGTCGTTGGACAGCGGATGGCAATTGATAATCTCGTCCTTCATGAGATCGGCATCAAGAACGAATGTGACCTGGTGGTCGGAATCATTGATCGCGCCAAACGCCGTGACCGAGCCCGGAATGACGCCCAGATACTCCATCAGCTTCTCCGGCTTGCCGAACGACACCTTGCTGGCGGCGCCGATCAGCGTGTGCACCGTCTTCAGGTCGATCGAGGCATTCTCCTCGACGGTGAGCAGGAAGAACTGGTCCTTCTTGTCCTTCACGAACAGGTTCTTGGTGTGACCGCCGGGAATCTCGTCGCGCAACGCCACCGATTCGGCCACAGTGAACACCGGCGCATGCGTCTTGGTGCTGTGCTTGATGCCGAGCCCGTCGAGAAAGGCGTAGAGTTCGGTTGCGGTCTTCGACGTCTTCTCGGTCATGGCTCGTTCCAGCACTCTATTGGGATAAGGCGCCCCCTGATTACGTCTCCCTCCCCTTTTTTGCAACGTGCCTATTCGCCGCTTTTCCCTGCATTTGCGGCATTTTAGGAGAGGCCCGAAAGGCTTTTCAAATTTTTCTTCGCCTTTCCGTCATTTCCCTGTTGCATTTGAAAATCGTTTGGGCGATATAGCGCCCGTCGCCGCAAGGTGGCGCCCACGGTCCTCTCTAACTACCACAGGCCGTCGGGATTATGAGCGGGTGTAGCTCAGTGGTAGAGCACAACCTTGCCAAGGTTGGGGTCGAGGGTTCGAACCCCTTCGCCCGCTCCAAAAATCTCAAAGAAATTCAATGCATTAACGACAGCCCCTACGGGCGTCGCGTGATGCGCGATTTTCGAGGTACCAAATAGGTACCGAGGGGCGTTTTGCCTCAACGGGGAAGATAGTTTCGCTCTGTGAGCCAGTCTCGAAGAATATGCCGGAAAGCTTCGGATTGATTTATTGCAGGCGTGTGTTCGGCGCGGAACGCCTCAACAGCCTCTAAGATCTGCGCATCTATAGCAATGAGCTTCTTGATGGGAAATTCGGTGGGACGACCACGGGTAGGCACCATAAGGTATTTTCCTATATAGGTATTGTCTCAATAGTTAATTACCTATATAGGAAATTCAGGCCGGCGGGAAGGTGCAATCTCCCGTCCGGCCCTAACCACATCCGAAGAAGGTAAACGAAAATGGTCGATAATCAGAATATCACGCAAGCCTTGCCATCAGCAATCCACGCGGATCCTCTACAAATAGCGATCAACACGTACCGAGACATCTACGCTTCGCACAACGCTCTTCCGGACGATGTTGATGATGACACGCTAGACGCCTCGGCAGACACGCTGAGTAACGCGAACGCCGTCTTGGCGAACTGGTCTCTGCCGGCGCGCACTCAACAAACTGCACTGGAAGCTCTTAAGTTGGCAAAAACTGAGATGCTTGCCGGCGGTGAACTGGTGGCTTTCGCCATGTCAAACGCTGCAGTCGCCTTTTGGGAAACGATGGAACCTCAAGGGGCACAAAAGCCCGCGCAGAGTATGCCGACCATCACGGATGCGGACAAGAACCTCAATCTGACGACGGAGGAGACCGCCGCCTATCTACGGGTAACCCTTCCCACCTTGGCGCGTTGGCGGAGTGAGAAGTGCGGTCCGATGTACATGAAAAGTGGTGGCCGCGTCCTTTACCGCGTGGCTGATATACTCGCATTTCTGGCGGACCGGCAACGCAAGGGGACACGACCCAGTGCATAGCTCTGAGAGAATAGAGCCGCCTCCGGGCGGCCTATTCCGCTCCCACTGCACCTTCGTCAAGATATTCAGCGAACGCATCTAAAGCCTCCTCGAGCGTCCCAACTTCATCAACAAGCCCGGCAGTTATGGCTTTACTACCTCGATAGATGTCGGCTTTTGTGTCCCGCATCGCTTTCTTAGACTTTCCTCTGTTCCTTGCAGCAAGCTCCAAGAACATCTCATAGAGATCATCGACATCGGCCTGCATACGGCCACGGGCGCCTCCCTCCAATGGCTGATGCGGGTTGCCGTCGACCTTATAATCGCCGGCGAAGATGTAAGTCCATTTCAGGCCCATCGCCTTATCGGCACCGGACATGTCCACGTGAGCACCAAGGACACCAATGGAGCCAACTTCAGCGGTCCTCGCCGCCCAGACGTATTCAGCGCTTGAACCGAGCGCATACGCGGCGGAGCACATGATCTCGTTGGCGTGCGTCCACACAGGCTTCCCCGTGGCTGCGCTGGCCTCCCGAATAAAGTCCGCGCAATCGAAGCAGCCATTGGCCTCGCCACCGCCGCTATCGAACTCCATCATCATGCCGCGCACCATGGGATTCATCAGGATCTCGGCTGCGGAGTTTTTAATCAGGTCATAGCTCATCAA
Organism: Rhizobium sp. 16-449-1b; assembly: GCF_017741935.1. Taxonomy (GTDB): domain Bacteria; phylum Pseudomonadota; class Alphaproteobacteria; order Rhizobiales; family Rhizobiaceae; genus Rhizobium. The sequence continues at coordinate 249,373 of NZ_JAGHMH010000014.1, forward strand.
GCCGCATTCCGCGTCCAGCCAGGAACCGCGCCGCACCAGAGAGCCAACGATAGGAAGAACGGCGATTCCGTCTCCGATCATGTAAGCGCCGGCCGGTAGCTTTCCACCACCGGGTCTACCACCATCCGCCCTCTTGGAGGAAAAGGCCTCCCGCTCGCTGATGGGTTGCCCGGCGAGGATGCGAGGTCCAATCGAGTCGATAAGTTGCCGACCTATATCAGACCGCACCAGCAGGGGGCGATTGAAGACAAGAGACGCGAGGTGCGGGAGGTCACGCATTTTCGAATAGTTCCATTTCAGTTTAGCAGCTTGGCCACATCGGGCATTACGGCGGGAGGAAGCGTAGGAGAGAACTTGCCGACCGAGATTGTCCCAAACACCCAGGATCGCAACGTGCCGGGAACAGTTACGGTGCCTCTCCGAGCGCAAATCTCTAACGGCTTGCCCTCTTCCAGCGCCTGGTCCACCAGTTCACAAACTTCATCGGCGCACTGGGTAGTGTAGAGGCTCCCAATCAACTCGGCGCCGTCATCCGAGCGGGCCTCGAAGTCGATCCATGTTGCTGTGGCGCCATTATGCTCATGGATGACCGGGGAAATTGGCATCAGGACATCATTGAGGAAAATGACGACATCGTCATGAAGCGAGAACAGAGCAGATGCATCACCGTACTCAGTCATCACGCACCATGGAGGAGGTAAAGGCGTCTCGTACCTGACGATCTCGCTTTTCCAACGCCCTGTTGATGGCAGATGCAATGCCTTTAGTATCGTCCGACCTGAGACCCGAAATGCTCACTGAAACGGGCGAGTTCACGGTGACGGTCGTGGTGTTGTTGCTGTTCTGCATGACCATTTCAGGCTTTGAGGGAGACGTAAGATCATCCTTCGCTTTTCCCGGCATCTGGTCTGCGCTGCGCGTCGGGAGCCCGCTTCCGATAGACTTCGCTGAATTGGCTATGCGCTGGGAGCCTCCGAACACCGGCGACTGATCGAAACCAAGATTACGCGCCACCGGTGACAGGCGCGGTTGTGGCTCCGGCGCTACTGAGTTTGCCTTCTCACTGGCTTTGTCACCCTTGCGGCCGAATATCCCCTCCCAGATTTCGTTGGGAGTAATCCCGGTGTCTTTCGCGGACAGACCGAGCTTCTTGCGCAAATAATCATCTAGCGGCTTCGTGAAGCCTCCCAAGTTCCCCTTAGGATCAACCTCTTGGAGAGCATCCATGGTGATGCCGGCGATGGCCGCGATAATCAAGGCTCGCGCAGCAAGAGTAAACGCCTTCCCGAACAAGGATCCAGCTTTTGAGCCGGCACCGGTCATGGAAGCCGCAAGCCCCTGTCCAGCGAACGAGGTCACGCCATTGGTAAAGGCCGTCAGTCCGTTAATCGCAAGTCCGGCAACGGACGTTCCGAGCTTGCCAAACGCCAGCGCTAACAGCGTGACGGCCGAAATCGTCGGTGCCAGCACCCAGAAGCCGATAAGACCCAAGGCCGCATTCATCGGGCCGCCGATGAAATCAACGAAAGGCTTGATCTTGTTCACTAGTCCGGAGACGGTCTCGCCGAACTTCGAGAACTGTTGACGGATATCAGACGTCGGGTCCGCGAGCGCTTTGATGACGCTCACCAAATTCTTTACCCATCCCGTGAGGGTAGACCGGATGAGAACCTTGTTCGCGTCGTACCAATCGGTAAGGGCTTGTATCGCTTCATTGAAAACAGGGAGGAGTTGAGCTCCCACGAGGTACTTGAGGCTGGTGAGCCGCACGGCGAGCCTATCCGTTTGGTCCCCAAATTCGGCGCCTGCCTTTACGGCACTGGTGCCAAGAACGATGCCAAGCCGCCTGGCTTCGCTACGGAGATCCTTCATCCCGCCAGCGCCATCGGCCATCATCTGGGTGAGGACGACACCAGACTTGCCGAATAACTGGAAGGCCAAGGCGTTCTGTTTCAGCGGGTCTTTGATCCCGGCAAGGGCCGCCATGGTGGCGTCAAGCACATCGTCCATCGGGCGCATCTTGCCGTGGGCGTCCTTCACCCTTACGCCGATGGACCTAAAGGCGGAGGCAAGTTGCTTGTTGCCCTTCGCAGCCGCCACCGCGTTGATACCGAGCTTTTCGACCCCCTTGTCGAAGGAGGCGTTCTCGACACCAGATAGCCTGGCTGCATAGCGCCATTCCTGTAGCGCCTCGATACCGATCTTAAGCCGGTTAGCAGTATCGTCTATTTCGCCGCCGATGTCGGCAACGGACTTCGCGAGCCCGTAGGCGGACGCGATGACACCGGCGCCGCCGGCACCGAGTAAACCGAGGAACGCGGTGAGCCGACCGGTGGTGCGGACAAGACCGGTTCCGAGCCCCTGAATTGAGCGGCCAAGATTGCCCACCGAGCGCGTGATCCGGTCGAACCCGATGCGCTTTCCGAGATTGCTGAGACGCGCCGAAATCTTCTTGATCGGATTGGTGATGCGATCAATTAGCGAGAGTTTTACTGTAGCTTCGGCTTGCGCGCTCATCAGGCCCCGCCCTTCTTCGGCGTCCGCGCCTTGGCCTGCTCGTGCCAAACGCGCAATTCACAAATGTCTAATTCAAAGGCGGCGGTGTATGGCAGAAAGCCCGGCATGATGATGGCGATGTCGCCTATCATCACTTCAAGCGCTTCGAGCGTTATCGAGCCTTCCGCGACATAAAACCCTCAACGATTTCGGTGGCCGCCTCGATATCGGCGGCGTCCATCTCATCGAAGAGTTCCGGCGGGTTACCGGTGAGTTCGCAGATCAGATGCGCGGCGCCATCGATCGGATTCGCAGTACGTTCTACCGCCTTGACGTCGCGACCCTTCATGCGACGGAAGGTGAGTTCAGTGATGGTCTTGCCTTCGATCTGGACGGGCACGGAGAGCGTCAGTTTTGTAGTTTTCGCGATGTCGTTCATGGTGTACCACCTCAAGGCCGCGCATGCGGCGGGTTAAAAAATCTACCCGGAAGTGTCCCACGCGAGTCGCTGCAGTCCTATCTCGCGAACCGCAAAAGGTATGCGCCATGCATACTTTCAACGGATTTTCCGAACAGCGGGAACCGTCAATATCCGCTCATGAACGGACTTGAGATCACGCTGCGCCGCTTCTTTTTTCTTTTCTGGGCCGTAGCACGCTCAGTTTGTGTCTCTTCACTGTCGCGTTCCAGATTAGCGGGCTCTTCAGGCTGGGGGATCAAGGCAGACGCCTGGGTCTCATCGCTCGTCGGCATATTGTGCAAAGTCCTTTCAGTTAACTCAGCGCGCAGGGAATTGGCCCGCTTATTGAGATTGATCCCGCCGACGATGAGACCTTGAAGCGCCGCGTAAGCGTAGACGCGGCAGTCGAACGCCTCGTTTCGGTCGTGGTCATTCTTGTGCCACTCGATAACCTTGAAGCCCTTTACGTAGCGGGTAACCTTCCGCTCCACTGTCATTTGCTCGAAGTAATCTTTATCGCGCTCCTGGTTGAAGTGGCACGCGCCGGCCCCGGAGACGTTCGCCCCGGTCTTGGTGAGGCGCGCCGTCACCACCTCCTTCGCAGCATCGACCCCGATGGCGTAAAGGTTGATCTTTCCCTTGTTGCTTCGGCTGGGCCGCTTCGGCCACACCGGACGCTTGCCGGCATAACCCTTGATGCCCCAGATACGACGACCCTCGCGGGGGCGGATGAACCTATAGGCATCTTGGGTGTTGGCGCCGCCGGTATCGATACACGTAGCAGAGATCCGGAGGCCTTCCGGCTTCGCGGGGTGAGCGAACCTTTCGGACAACAAATCGTCAAGCTGATCCCAAACCTCAAGCTCGGATGGGTCGCCCGCCAAGATGTGGTAGCCGATGGACCACGACTCCTCGTCACGGCCCCAACCTACAATCTCAAGCTCCAAGCGGTCCGGCTGGACGTCGACGCCACAGGTGAGGAGAGCGACTTGCGCCGGCAGCGGGTCCACCTCGAAGGTCTCACGCTTCGCCAGCAGCGAGGTCGGGTCCAACTTGTCCCCGCCGAGATCTTCCCACTCCTCGCCAAGCACGTTGTTAACGAAAGGCTGAAGCTTCGCGGGATCATCCTTCACATCAAGGAAGCGCTGCGCGCACTCCGCCCATGTGTACCATGGCGAATAGAGCGCGCTGAGATGGTAGCTCCGGACGTTCGGCCGGGTCGGTTCCGCCGTGGGTATCCACTCGGCGTCACCGCCGAAACCCTTCTCGCGGAGAAGAACACCTTTCCGATGCTCCGGATGACGGTGGCCGCAAACCTCGCCGGTCTCCTCATCGAAGCCATCGCACTCGAAGGCGGCGGTCTCCGGGCGGCCCGGTTCCCATTTGATCTTGTTCCATGTGATGGGCTGCATCTTGCCGCAGGCATCGCACTTCACATTGTAGTAGCGTTGATCTCCCTCGCGGAACGCCGGCCCGATGCGGCTGGTTTCCTTGAGCGTGGGCGTGGAGAGCTTGAAGATTTTCCGGCGGGTGAATGTGGACGTTCGGTCTGTGGCCAGCGTGACGGGGTCGCCGTCCTCATCGGCGGAGGCGGGGTAGCCATCGACTTCGTCCAGCACCAGGCAGCGGACCGGGAGGCCGCGAAGACCGGAGCCGGAATTCGCGCCGGTGAGCACCAAAACACCGCCGTCGAAGGCCTTCTGGAATACGGTATTGTCGCTGTCTCGGCTCCGTGCCGGCTTAATTTTCTCGGAGAGCGCGGGAGACGCCGCCACCATCGGATCGATGCGCGTCTTCGAGAACTTCTTCGCCATGTCGATGGTGGGCATCACGTACATCATCGGCCCAGGCGAATGATGGATGGTGTAGCCAACGAAGTTGAAGCCTGCTTCGGACATCCCGATTTGGACGCCCTTCATGACGTTGACGACCTCAATCGGCGAATACGCGGAGAGGCAATCCATGATCTCGCGGAGATACGGCGTCCGCGACGTCCGCCACCGTCCCGGCTCCGCCGATGAGACAGACGACAAGTAACGATTCCGGTCGGCCCACTGTGAAACCGTCCAAGGAAGATCGCACCGGTACGCGTCACCGCCTTCGCCGCATATCCATGCGTGCCAGTCGGTTGCGGTTATCTCAACGCGCGCGTTCATCGGAAACGCTAGTCCGCATTGGGCATGCCAAACGGCAGCAGCATTGAGTTCGCGGCGGCGTCAATGGCTTCTCGCATCTTGGCCTCGAGGAGGCCGATCAGAGCCGCCGGCGCGACACCAAGTTCTGCCGCCATAGACGGGCCGTACCTACTCGCAAAATTCAACATGTGGTCGCGGTGCAGGCGCATCAGCGTGCGAACAGCGCGCCGCGCCTCTTCGGCTGGCATGTGGCTGCGTTCTAGGTTTGCCAATTCAAGCTCAGCGCGCCCGGCTTGAGCGAGAACAAGCCTCGTCTTTGCCATGGCCAGGTCGCCGGCATCGCCATGCTCGATGCTTCCGGCGGGCCGCCCAGGTCCAGCGTTCACGTTCTCACGAATCCACTTGATGGCGGCGTTGACACGAACCATCCCGGCCTCATTGCAAGGAAGTCCAGACTTCGAGAATTTCGAGATGTACGCCTTGGATAGATTCAGGCGTTTAGCAAAATCCGATTTAGATTCAACAAGTTCCGGCATCATCTTGACCTTGCCTCAGTCGGGCAGTTCACAATTAAATTTTAGACGCTATCGCTAAAAAGAGCATGCGCGGTCGCGTTCCCCGCAAAGGGTGGGTGTCTGGGAAGAACCTGTGAATTGATCTTTGGGAAAGGAAAGTGCGCCGCCGGTCGGCAAGGGGGACGAACCGGCGGCGCGAGCCGGGCAACGGAAAACCCGGCAAAACGCTATGCCTCATTGGCCTCGCCTGAGCCCGTCATAATAGTCCTTCCCGAGTCCCGATCCTCGGGACGCACCCGCGCCATGTAAGCATCAAACCCGCCTTCGTTCTCGATTTTGATCGCGAACTCTAAATGCTTAGCTAGTCTAACAGCAGCGTTTACCGCGCCAGCACGGGCAAACTCGTTGTTTTCCCCCATGAGGGCGGGGCTAGTAAGCATGCCGGCGAGCAGGGTCACTGCGTAGAATTCTAGTTTCGTCATATCGGTAGGCATTTTTTAGTTCCTGCGTTGGGGAGGGAGGGTGCGCCGCCAACCCGTTGACTGGTCGGCGGCGCGAGGTGGGGGCTAAGGGTAATTAGACCCACCTATTCGAAGCTGATAGGATCAGAGCGGATTTTCGCGCGCCTTCTTAAAGGCGTTGGCCCACACGGACTTTAGGTCTTTGCGCGGGGCTTTCGCTTTCGCAACAGGCGTTGCGGTTGGAGCGGGTTCGCTCGAAGCCGCCCTTTCTTTTGCTGCGCGGATAATAGCTGCGCGTGCCTGATATCCCTTAAGAACTGATGTCATCGTTAGAGGTCCTTATCCTTCGCCAAGAGAGCGGCGGGGTCTGCAAATTCGGAACGAGGAACTGAGACGCCCTGCTCTTCTGCGAGGCGGTTGATTTTTTCCCGGATCTTTTCGAGCTTCTGAATTTCGCCGATGAGCCGCTTTATCTCGGCGGAGCGGTCATCCTCACTAATCGCGTCACCTATGCACGAAGAACCGGCTTCGGAGATCAGCGCTTCGCGGATCTGGTCACGGAAGCCGAGAATGACAAGCGCACCTATATTCGTCCGCGCTTTTGCCAGAACATCGGCAATGTACGTGGAGCCCGCATTCCCATCATGCGCGGAGATGTTCGAAGGGGCGAAATCGCGGCGCGCCTCAGCCTCTTCGTCAAGCAGGAATTGGTCGACCCGACGCTCGATTTCCGGCAACGCTACAGGCGCGTTGCGTAGGTCGGACAACCGATTTCGTGCCGCTGCAAGCTCGGATTCAAGCTGACTTATATCGCGACGGAATTCGGAAGATGCCTTAGCTTGCGCCGTGAAGAGCGCGGACAATTTGTCGCTGATGCTGAGTTTTGATGCCATTGCCGATCAATCCTTGAGATCGCTGGGGAACTCACCCAACTGAATTGCGTAATCGCGGACGCGGTTTCTGAGGCTCGCGGCATGCTCCCAAGCTCGCTGCAAGCGTTCGTATTCCTCATCTGCGCGCTTGAGGTCCCGTTCGGCTTCAGCCAAGGCGGAAACGAATTTCTCTCCGCCAGATTTCAAAATCTGTTTGCCACGCTTTTCGAACTGGTATGGCCGAAGCTCCACTTGGGCGTGGGAGACATTTTCTCGAGCCTTACTTACTTTTTTCCACTGCACCATAAGAGCAGCATGTGCGGCCTGTGCATCGGCAAAAAAACGCCGGAGACGGTTGATATCAATCGTTGACATTGAGCTTCCTCAGAAGTGTTGAGGAGCAATAAGACAGGTCTAGTTGGGTCGCGCGAGGCGAACGGTGACCCAGACAAAAGGATCAAGTCACCGCAAGTGGCGTCTCACTGTTTCGAATGATGGCATCTCTCCACCATTGGTTTCCATGATGCGCTTCAACGTAGTTTCGAGATGGGAGAAATATTCTTCGTTAATCTTGATCTTCTTGGCGGCACTGCACAATTCGAGCGCGATGCGCCTCGCCGAAGGGTCACAAGGCCGGCCGAGACGCCAGCCGGGATAGCAACGGTCCGCCAACTCGCGGAGCAATTCGCCTCGATAACCGCCCATCTGACGATGAATGTTGGGAAGATCCGCTTCCAGAAGGGCGCGAGCCCGGATGAAGAGATCCGCAACGCCGCCGGTCAACTCCGGAATTATGGCATCAAACATCCGAAGGGTCTGCGCGATATCGGCGTCCGTGGTGATGTTGCCGGTCATAATGCAGCACGTCCCGCCCGGTTGCGTGGTGGGACAGCCTGTCCCACCTTTGTCCCGGCTTTTGTCCCACCCTCTGTCCCGCTTAAATCATTGTTTTTATTTATATTCTTATCGAGTGGGACAGAATAGTTTGGTATACATACCCATGTGGGAGCGATTAGGGGTATATGGTTTTTCTGTCCCACTTGTCCCACCTTGCAGAATACTCTTGAAATCAACCACTTAACCGGGACACCGCGCGGGACGAAGGCGGGACGGTCGCGGGACAAATTGCTACTCATCGCCATATCCTTCAAGATTTAGATCAATCGAAATCGCGCGCTGTTTGATCCCTCCACCAAATCGAATTGGATTATCGGTGATAGTTGCTCGTGGATTCTGGCTGATCGTCTCAACTGGAGATGCGCTCCACTGAGTGCCGTGGAAAAGCGCTTTCACGGCGCCGGAGCCACGGCAAATGAGAAGGTGGGTGGAGCGGCCTTCCTTGCGGACCCGGATGCCATTTCTGCGCAGCGCAGCGTCGGCCGACGCTGCTTCTGGGCTTTCACTTGCTTCCGCTGCCGATGCCATGGCTACAAGCTCCGCCACCGTACGCCTGTAGCCATGGTCGAGCCCTATGAAGCTCTGCATCAGGTGAGCAAGAGCGGCCTCGTAATCCCGCTGTGTTTTGTTTTTCGTTATGGCGGTGGAGAGCCACTTCCATTCGTCAATCTTGCGAGCAGCATCCGCCGGTAAAACCCGTTTGTCGGACACGAGAGAGAACCAACCGGCCACCAGAGGCCCAAGGACATCGCCGAGGCGACCGGAGCCGGTGCGCGCCGCAATGGCCGCTCCGAAGGCGTCAGAGTTTTGGAGAATGGTGAGTAGGAGCTTTCGGGTCCGGTAGAAGAGGCGAGGACCGTAATTCGCACGCACCAAGTCAGCTAATTCCGCTTTGATAGCGCCGAAAGCTTTTCCTCGCTCCACCGCGTCCGTTGCCTCGTCTGGCCCCCGCAACGTGAGCCTCACGATGCGGGACTCGTCGGCGGACTGTCTGATTGGCACGTCGATAGATGCGAAGGCAAAAGCGGACTGGACACGATAATGCGTGGCCTTGCCGGCGGCACCGCCCTTCACAATCGCGGCGCCACCAGGTTGTGAAGACGACCTCGCCAATTCAAGGACGGCGTCGAGACGTTGGGCCGCGCGCTCATCTTTAGCCTCCGCTTCATCGATAAGCACTGGGAGGGCGTCATGGCCAAGGTCTTGGCGGATCCCTGCTTCGGTGATTGAACCGCCGAACGAAAACGATATACCCGCCAGAAGGCGGCCAAGTACATTCTTAAGGGCGAAGCTCTTGCCCGACTCGAAGGGACCATTGATCCAGACGTGCGGACGCCATGGCAACGCGCCACATACAGGTGCTATCACCAGAAAGCCCGCAAAGAGCTTCGCCATCTCTGGCGATGCCCAATCCAGCTTGGAACATAGCGCCTCAATACGACGCGCTTCGCCGTTCGCAAGCGGTGGCAAATCTGGCAGTTCTGTTGGTGTACCTTCGATGAATATCCTTGCCGACTTTTGGGCTGTCACCGAGCAAGGTTCGTCATTCACAAGTAGGTGGCTTCCTAAGTGGGTCACCACCGCCAGCGTGCCGGGCTCCACATATGTACCGCGACCGGTGAGACGGTTCGCGTTGTACGCTCCACGTGCCATACAGCTTTGCACAAGAGCATTGACCGCCTCATCCCAATTGCATCCTCCTTTCGCCGGCCACTGAGATTCCCACCATTGGAGCGGCGCGAGCCGAAGAATGTGAGGCTTTTTGAGTTGCGAGGCAGAGAGTTCGATAATTTCCGCAACGTTGCCAGGCTGGAAGTAAAACGTGGTTCCGGACACGCCCAAGCATCGGAAATGGCCATCTCCAATCGATAGAGCCGGGTTGATCTCTTCAACTGGAGATGCCAGCGATTCCACAATGCCAAACACAGGGGAAGACAATTGATCAAGCACTGGCCGCCTCCTTCGCGTCCACCCATTGGGAAAGCTTGGCTACCTCTTCAGCGATGGAGACACCGTTGAGAGCGGCTAGGAGAGATGAAAGACCACTATCGGCAATCAGAAAATCTTTGGTTCCATTGGTAGAAATCGTCCAGTTGTCCGCCGGGTCAACAGACAGAAAAACACCGTGATCCGCGTCCTCTACTGAAAAGCTATCGCCATCCCAATGAAATGGCCACGATTCCGTATTTGCTTTCTTCTCGAGAACACCGCGCCGCACTCGGTGCAACGCGACATCTATCTCGTGGATCGGTCGATATGCGGTGAGCAAACCGTGTTCGGTAAGACTTTCCCGCATGTCATCAAGAATACTGCCGGCGAGTTCTCTTATCGCCTCAATTGCCTTGCGTTGTGCTTCGAGGGAAAGGTCGTCGGCGATATCATCCAATGCATGCACCATGGCAAGCAATGTCAATTGGTCTCGATAACTGGTTGCTCGCGGGGACGCCGCCCCTTGATTCCCATGGTGTTTTGCAGTAGACATTATGCATAGTCTTTCGAAGTGAGACCCCTTTCAGCTTGCCGGCGGGAGGGGTTTTTCTTTGCTTAGAGGACGTTGCCTGTCAGTCCAGCGTAAGTGCGGAGGTCAGCAACTCGGTAGACAACACGGCCCGTCCCTACCTTCGAGAAACGCGGCCCATCGGATCGCACACTCCTCCACTTCATCAGGGTAGCTGGCGCGACCGGAAATCCCAGCGTCGTGAGTATTTCGGCCGCACGTACAGTGTTCACTTGAGCCTCGCCTGGTATCGCGAAGATATGCGCCGCCTTAGATGCGAGGGTAGTGATTTCCGCCGGTGCGGTGAGACGTGTCGCCAACATTGGTGCAATCCTTTTCCATCATGCTGTTGCTTGCTAATGCATGCTGGAACATACCGCGCCAAACGGCGCGACGGATTCTCCAAAAGAGTAATCGGTGTTTTATTTCAGTCTGATAACTCAATCGGATGCTACAGCCACTTGTTGACAAGAGATGATAAGCCGGACTGGAACGAAGCCGCGCGGTCGGAACCGCGAAAAGGACAAAGCCCACCTAAGGCAACTTCCTTGGCGGGCTTCTTGGATTGTATTTGCGGGTAGGTTTACTTGCCGTTGACTTGAAGTCGAATCACGTCGGCGCCGGAATTTCCTGCGAGTGCGGCGGCAATGGTGCTGGACACCTTGTCGGCAGCGCGTTGCGAAGGATCTCTATCGATGTGAGCATAGATTTGCGTTGACCGCGCGTTTGCATGCCCAAGCAATGAACCGACGATAAGAAGCGCCTCTCCGCCAGATGCGGCGACACTGCCGAGCGAATGTCGCAGAGTGTGCGGGGTAATATCATCGAGGCGCGCTTTTTTCTTAACCAGCGTCCAGATTCGCTTTGTGCCTGAGTAAAACCCCTCAGCACCCCGCTCCGCCGGAAACACCCATGCTTTATCTTTGTCGCGCGATGAGTATAGGCGAGCCAAAAGCACGCGTGCAGCGGTGCCCAACGGGCGGAGACTCTTGCCTGTTTTGGAATCCTCAAAACGCAGGAAGCCCGTTTCCAAATCGACCTCGGCCCATTTCAAACCTGCAATTTCATTGCGCCTGGCTCCGGTAAGTGCCCACAGTCGGCAAATGTCGAGTGCTTTCGAATTGGACCCGCTCGCCTCCAGCGCATCAAAGGCGGCGCCGAGACGTTGGATTTCCTCCAAGTTGAGATACCGCTCGCGCTTATTGTCCGTCTTCCGAACGCTCGCACCTTCCACCGGATTGAGATCGACAATTCCACGTCGCTTCGCGAAACTGAAAACGGCCGAAAGGTCGCGGACTACTTTTCTGGCCGCGCCATCCCCGCCACGGACAATTACACGCTTCTCCTCGCCCTTGGCGTCCTTAATCTTCTCATCACGAGCGCTCTTGCCATTGGTCACATCGCGAACGAACCGCTCAATATCTCCGGCCCGAACCGTCTTTGCCTTCATCTTTCCAAGCAATGGAATGACATGGTGGCGAAGGCGTGAAATGGTGTAAGCAGCGGTGAGTGGCTTCATCGGCTCACCCTTCCTCACTCCGCGTTGTACAAAGAGGCCTTCCAAGGCGTAAAGTTCAACTACCTGCTCGACGGTCTCCGCTCTGCGGTGAGCTTGTTTATCAGCTGCTGGATCCTCGCCCCTTGCCACCGCGCCGAGTGCCTTCGCTGCCTCATCACGAGCTTCGTCAAGGGTAAGGGTTCCCACTCTGCCGATTGTCAGTTTCCTGACGCGACCGTCCCTGTTGCGATACTTCAAAATATAAGTTTTTGCGCCACCGGCCCATACACGAACACCAAACCCGGCGATGGCCGAATCCCACGTCGTTTCGTCACCGCTTTCGGGTGGCTCGAGCGCCGCAACAAGCGCTTTTGTAATCTTAGGCAATGCAGCGTCCTCTGGTACCTAGAGCCTTCAGGTTCCGCATAGGTACCACAATCGAGAAAACGATAGCAAGCTCGAGAATGCTACAGAAAGCCACTTCCCTGTATTTTATCATTTCATATCAAGCAGTTACGATATCATCTCATATCACCTCATAGCAGCCTATATCACCGCATATCAACCAATGCCAACCTTGCCAAGGTTGGGGTCGAGGGTTCGAACCCCTTCGCCCGCTCCAAATCTTCCTAATCCATGTTAGTTCAATGTTGTTATAGCCAACAGCGGCACGCCATGACCTTTTAATAAAGGTAAATTTGCGCCTGACGTTGACGTTGACGTTGACGTTGACGTTGACGCGTTTTTGCGCACGAATTCGTACGCCACAAGTATTAATACAGAATACTTGATAGGCGCAGCCCTGGCGTGCAACACTCGCGCGGTTTTGAAATGCTAGAATCGTGGCTTCCGGACGAGTTTGGCGTGGTATGTGGGCATCCCTTAAACGAAACTCAGATCAGATTACCGCAATCGCATCGATCGCGGGCGTCATTGGTATTTTGCTCACCTTCTGGCAAGTCTGGACGGCAAGCGATCAGTTGAGAGCATCAAACGAATACGGAATACGCAAGGATCTCCGCGAAGTTATCGCTGCGGCTTTCGACGGCGGTCTGAAGACCGAATGCCTTCGCGATCTCACGATCTGCTCGAATGAAGATAAGGACAAAACAAAACGAGGCGTAGGATTGGTGTTCAATTTCCATCAATCCGTTTTTGGTCAAGCGAAAGCCGGCGGGATCAGTAGGGCGTTTGCAAAAGAGATGTCGAAGGACTTTTGCAGCTGGTTTAAGAGCGAGCTTGTTCGGAACTATTGGGACGCTCAAGCCAGCGCAAAGCTCTATGACGAGAACCGAATCGCTATGAGGAAGGAGTGGTGTGGATGAGGAAAGCGCTTCTATTTTTATCCCTTTTGGCTGCGTTGACCTTGCCACAACATTCTTATGGCGGCGACAGCTGGAATATCGCCGTCCCAGGCGAGGAGAATATATCTCGCAGTGCCAGTGCGTCTCTCTTTGACGGAGGAGCCTCGATTTTCTCAGCGCTGGCTGCGAGGGAACGTCTCAAGTTCGATAGCGCGCTGGAGCTTTATGCGCAGGCGGCGGAGGCGCTCGGATCCGCGTCCAAGGAGCTAGATGTGTTGAGCTCTTTACCGCCGGCAGCGACTGATATCGACGTTGGCGACAGCGACATTCCACCGGAAGCATTGGCGCTACTTGGCAATTGGTATGGCCAGCATGGAGGAACGCTCGAAGTTCCATCGCTAGCAGGCGTAAAAATATCAAACCTTCTGCAGGCAGCAAGTAAGGAAGCGGGGCAATTGGCTACCATGTTGCAAAGCGACGAATTCCGTTCTGCGAGAGAAATAGACCCCGAACGCGCGCGCGCCATCATCGACCGATATTCATGGTTTATCACAGCCGGAACAGTTGCATCACAAGCGTTCGCGATAACCCTGTCCCGTCACCCGCTGCCGAAATAGATTGATTGCTGGTTCCCTCACTAGAGGCCGGCGACGACCCGATCGCCCTTCGACGACCGAACCCCACCCCTCAAAAAACATTGATTTGCGCATCACACCTGCCCATGTTGAAGCAAGGGGCAGGATAACCGATTGGGCGGGAGAAGATGCTGCAACGGACCGAGGAAACAGATGCCGCGCTGGTCGACAGGCTGCAGCAGGCGGCGTTCAATTACTTCCTGAAACATTCCAACCCCGATAACGGGCTTGTCGCCGATACATCGGTCGCAAACGTTCCCTGCAGCATCGCGGCCGTCGGTTTCGCGCTGTCGTCCTACACCGTCGCCGTCGAGCGCGGCTGGATGACGAGAGCGGACGCGATAGCCCGCACCACGACGACGCTCTGCTTCTTCGCCAACGGCCACCAGGGCCGCGAGCGGCATGCGATCGGCTACAGGGGCTTCTTCTACCACTTCCTGCACATGGACACCGGCCACCGCGCCTGGAACAGCGAGCTGTCGACCATTGACACGACGCTGCTCGTCGCCGGCGTGCTGACGGCAGCCGCCTATTTCGATGGCGACGACGAGGCCGAGACGGAGATCCGTCGGCTGGCGACGCTGATCTACGAGCGCATCGACTGGCACTGGGCGCTGAACAAGGGCGAGACCATCTGCATGGGCTGGAAGCCCTCAAGCGGCTTCCTGCGCTGGCGCTGGCAGGGCTATGACGAGGCGGTGCTGCTCTACGCGCTGGCGCTCGCCTCGCCCACGCACCCGATCCCGCAATCGAGCTACGACGCCTTCACCTCGAGCTATTCCTGGATGCTCTTCAACGAGAAGTGCTATCTCTATGCCGGGCCCTTCTTCATCCACCTCTTCTCGCATGCCTGGATCGATTTTCGCGGCATCCGCGACAGGCCGATGGCGGCGCGCGACAGCGATTACTTCCGCAACACCCAAATCTGCATCGAAGTGCAGCGCGACTACGCCGAGCGTAACCCCGGAAATTTCATCGGTTACTCCAGGGATATCTGGGGCCTGTCCGCCTCCGACGGTCCGCCGCCGTCGCGCAGCCGCCATGGCGACCGGCGCCCGAGCGTGCTGGGCTACGCCGCCCGTGGCGCGCCGCTTGGCCCCGATGATGGAACGCTTGCGCCATGGTGCGCGCTCGCAGCCCTGCCCTATGACCGCGAGGCGGCGATCTCAGGCACACGGGCGCTGCTGCAGGCCTATCCGGACCTCTGCTACGAAGGCCGCTTCCCCGGCGGCTTCAACCCATCCGTCAAGACGGCGGGACCGGAAGGTTGGGTAGATGACCGCTGCGTCGGCATCGACCAGGGGCTGCTTGTCATGTCGATCGAAAACGATCGCTCCGATTTCATCTGGAGCCTGATGCGCAAGTCCGACATCATCCGCACTGGTCTGGAACGCGCAGGCTTTACCGGCGGCTGGCTGGAAGACGAGGCGGAAGACGAAGAGCTCAAGATCGCCTGACGGCGTTTAGCGGATGGGCCAGCCCAGAGGACACCCCTCAGCGCACGAAAACATGCGCCTTGCCGGCGATCTCCAGCCGCACCCGGTCGCCGCGCGAAGGCAGCGCCACGCTGGAGGTCTTGATCAGGATCGGCGGCAGCGCAACGCCGTCGAGCGAGACGGCGACCGTGCAGGTCGCGCCACCGAAATCCACCTCGACCACGCGCCCGCCATAGGGCTGTTCGCTGCTGTCGGTGACGACGCGAATCTGTTCGGGCCGGAGCATGATCTCGACCTTGCCCTGATGCTGACCGTCGACGGCGACATGGCCGAGCGCGCAATCGGCATGGCCGTTGCGGATGATCGCCGGCAACATCACGGCGTCGCCCAGAAACAGCGCCGTCTCGCGGTCGCGCGGCGCGAGATAGAGCGATTGCGGTGATCCGGCCTGCACAAGCTTGCCATCGCGCAAAACGGCCACCTGATCGGCATAGGACAGCGCCTCGGCCTGATCGTGGGTGACGAGAATGCTGGTGATGCCGGCCGCCTGCAGCACGCGGGCCACCGCCTTGCGCATGTTTTCGCGAAGACCGGTGTCGAGCGCCGAGAAGGGCTCATCGAGCAGCATCAGGCGCGGTTCGCGGCCGAGCGCGCGCGCCAGCGCCACGCGCTGCTGCTGGCCGCCGGAAAGCTGGTGCGGGCGGCGGGTCAGCATGCCGCGGTCGAGCTCGACCATGTCGAGCAGATCGAGCACCCGCTTGTCGCGGTCAGTCGCGCCGCGGGCAATGCCGAAGCCGATATTGCCGGCGACGTCGAGATGCGGAAACAGCGCGCCTTCCTGCGAGACGATACCGATGCCGCGCTTGTGCGCGGGCACCGCAGCCGGCCCATCGGCCAGCAACTCGCCATCAAGCGTGACGCGACCCTGATCGGGCTGTTCGAAGCCGGCGATGATGCGCAAGAGCGTCGTCTTGCCGGAGCCGGAGGGGCCGACCACAGCGGTGCGGCTGCCCGCCGTCACCTCAAGCGAGATATTATCGAGCGCCTGCACCTGACCGTAACGCTTGCTGGCACCTTCGATCGTAAGCAGCGTCATTGTCCGGCAGTCCGTTTCGATTGAGCATGAAGAAGAAGGGTCAGCGGCAGCGACAGCACGACCATCATGAAGGCGTAAGGGGCGGCGGCGACATAATCGATCTCGCTTGTCAGCGACCAGAATTTCGTGGCCAGCGTCTCGACGCCGTTGGGAGAGAGCATCAGCGTCGCCGTCAGCTCGTTGGTGATCCCGAGCGCCACCAGCGCGATGCTGGCCGCGGCACCCGGCGCTGCAAGCCGCATGGTGATCTGCCGCACCGCCTGGCTGGGCGTGCGTCCGAGCGCCATCGCGGCGCGCTCCAGCTCCACCGGCGCCTGCGCGATGCTGGCGCGTAGGCCGACCATGGCGCGCGGCAGGAAGAGCAGGATATAGGCGAGCAACAGCGTCGCGAATGTCTGGTAGAGCGGCAGCACAAGGCGCACGGTGATCGTCACCAGCGCCAGCGCCACGACCACACCAGGCAGCGAGCCGACATAATAGTGGCAGGCCTCGAGCACGCGCTGCACGCGCCCCGGCGCACGCACCGAGAGCCAGGCCATGGGGGCGGCCGCGATTGTCGCCAGGATACCACCGGCGAACGCCAGCACGATAGACTGCACGAAGGCATTGCCGACTTCGACCCGCCAGATGCCGGCGCCGCCGAGATAGAGCCAGCGCACCAGCGTGACGAAGGGAACGCCGAGCGTCAGCGCCGCGACGATGACGGGCAGAAGCACCGCCGGCACAGCGAACCAGCCGAGGCGGCGGCGATCGGCCGGCCGCGCCGAGCCGGAGCCGACGCGGGCATAGCGCTCATTGCCGCGCACCAGGACTTCGATCGCGAGCAGAAGCAGGCAGCAGGCGACCAGCACGCCGCCGAGCATATTGGCGGCCGGGCTGTTATAGGCCGACTGGAACTGGTCGACGATGGCGGTCGCAAACGTGTCGAAGCGGATCATCACGAAGAGCCCGTATTCCGACAGCAAGTGCAGCGCGATCAAAAGCGAACCGCCGCAGATGGCAAGCCGAAGCTGCGGCAGGATGGTGCGGAAGAACACCGCCCAGGGGCCAAGCCCGAGCGAGGCAGCCGCATCCTCGATCGCCGGATCAAGGCGTCGCAGGGCCGCGGCGACGGGCAGATAGAGAAACGGATAATAGGCGAGCACCGAGACGAAGACGCCGCTCTGCAGCCCGCGCATCCCCGGCACCAGACTGACCCAGGCGTAGGAATGCACGAAGGCAGGCACGGCAAGCGGCGCCACGGCGAGCCAGGCCCAGAGGCGTGCGAAGGGAACATCGGTGCGCTCGGTGATCCAGGCAAGCGTTACCGCCAGCACGATCGACAGCGGCACGGTGATGACTTCGAGAGCGACGGTGTTGACGAGCAGCTCGCCGACGCGTGGGCGAAACACCAGCTGCTTCACCGTTTCCCAGCCGACATCGACGGTGATCCAGCCGATGAAACCGAGGGGAACGAGGCTGAACAGTGCGACGATGGCGGCAAAAAGCACGACGGGCGCATAAGGCATGCCCCGGCGCGGTCGCGCCAGTCCTGCCGCCGGCCGCGCCGCCGGCATATCGGAAGCAAGCAATCTGTTGTCCTGCAGCAAGGCCGCGCCTTTGACACGCTGAAAAAGGAAGGCAACCGTCTTTGACAGACGGTTGCCGTGTATCGTCATGGCCTAAAGTTTTCTTGAGGCAAAAGCAACAGTTTTGCCCCGGCCACCGCGCGCAGCCGTTAGATCAGGCCGGCGGCGGTGATCATCTCGACCACCTTCTTGCTGTTCAGCTGCGAGGCATCGACCGCAGGCGCCTGCAGGTCGGCCATCGGCACCAGCTTGTCGTTGGAGGCAGCACCCTTGCCGACGGCGTACTCATAGGAGGTGCCGTTCTTCAGGATCGCCTGCCCAGCCTTGCCGGTGATGAACTTCAGGAAGGCCTGCGCCTCTTTCTGGTGCTGGCTCGACTTCAGAATACCGCCGCCCGAGAGGCTGACGAAGGCGCCCGGATCCTGGTTTTTGAAGTAGTGCAGTGCGACGTTCTTGCTGTTTTCAGCCGTCGCCGCCTGATCGCCGAACCAGTAGTAATGATAGATGATCGCGCCTTCGACCTCGCCCGCATTGACCGCCTTCATGGCAACAGTGTTGCTCTTGTAGGAGGTCGCGTTTTCCTTCAGCGCCTTCAGCCATGCCGCCGTCGCCTCCTCGCCCTTCAGCTGCAGCAACGCGCTGACGATCGCCTGGAAATCGGCGCCAACAGGGGCGGCACCCCAGCGGCCTTTCCAGGCCGGATCAGCAAGATCCATCATCGACTTCGGCAGCTTGTCCTCGGTGAGCTTGGTCTTGTCATAGGCAAACACGGTCGAGCGCGCGGCGATACCGGCCCACATCCCGTCCTTCGGGCGAAACTCTTCCGGCAGCTGGTCGAGCGTTGCCTTGTCGATCGGCGCAAACAGGCCGGCGGCATCGACCAAAGTCATCGCCGGCGAATTCTCGGTGAGAAACACGTCGGCGGGCGACGCCTCGTCTTCCTGGATGATCTGGTTGGCGAACTGCATGTCGCTTCCCTGCCGCATTGTCACCTTGATGCCGGTTTCCTTGGTGAAGGCGTCCACCCATTCCTGGCCGAGGCTCTGGTGCTGGGCGTTGTAGACGACGATCCCTTCGGACTCATCTTCCTGCGCCTTGGCGCCCGAAGCGAGCGATGTCGCGGCAAGAAGCATGGCGCCGAGCGCGGCCGCCTGCGAGAGGCGATTAAGGGAGACGGTCATGATGCCCTCCATGGCATGTCATCTGCGATATCCATGATATTGCAGCGGTATATTTTCCTTGGCACTCGATTTCAAGTTTAGGCGACCTGAAGGCCATCACAAAGGCTTGAAATAATTGGAAAATACTTAGAATGATTCTAGCCGACAGCAAAAAGGGCGGCAACGCCATCGCGCTCCCGCCCCCTAATCATCGCAGCCGTCAGACGCTTATTCGACGTCGAACTTCACGCCCTGAGCCAGAGGCAGCGTCTTGCCGTAGTTGATCGTGTTGGTGGTGCGGCGCATGTAGGCGCGCCATGCGTCGGAGCCGGACTCGCGGCCGCCGCCGGTTTCCTTCTCGCCGCCGAACGCGCCGCCGATCTCGGCACCCGATGGGCCGAGGTTGACGTTGGCGATGCCGCAATCGGACCCGCGCGCCGAGACGAAGGTTTCGGCTTCGCGCATGTCATTGGTGAAGATCGACGACGACAGGCCCTGCGGCACGGCATTGTGATCTTCGAGAACCGCGTCGAAATCGCTGTACTTCATGACATAGAGGATCGGCGCGAAGGTCTCGTTCTCGACCGGACCGGTCTGCGCGGGCATCTCGACCAGCGCCGGGCGCACGTAGAAGGCGTCGGAGGCACCGTTTTCGACACGCTCGCCGCCGGTAACCTTGCCGCCCGCAGCCTTCGCCTGCTCCAGCGCCGACTGCATGTTGCTGTAGGCCTGCCTATCGATCAGCGGACCGACAAGAGTGCCATTTTCCAGCGGATTGCCGATGCTGACGGAGCCGTAGGCCTTCTGCAGGCGCGGAACCAGCGCGTCATAGACGCTCTCATGCACGAACAGGCGGCGCAGCGTGGTGCAGCGCTGGCCGGCGGTGCCCATGGCCGAGAAGGCGACGCCGCGCAGCGTCAGGTCGAGATCGGCCGTCGGGCAGATGATCGCGGCGTTGTTGCCACCGAGTTCCAGGATGGCGCGGGCAAAGCGCTGCGACAGGCGAGGACCGACGGCGCGGCCCATGGCAGTCGAGCCGGTGGCCGAAACCAGCGGCACCTTGGGATGATCGACCAGCGCCTCGCCGACATCGCGGCCGCCGATCAGAAGCGTCGAGAGATTGGCCGGCGCGGTGCCGCCTTCGGCGACGAAGCGCTTCAGCGCCTTTTCGAACAGCGCCTGCGTGGCGAGCGCGGTCAACGGCGTTTTTTCGGACGGCTTCCAGACGGTGGAATTGCCGCAGACCAGTGCCAGCGCCGCATTCCACGACCAGACGGCGACGGGGAAATTGAAGGCCGAGATGATGCCGACGACGCCGAGCGGGTGCCAGCTTTCCATCATCCGGTGCTCGGAACGCTCGGTGGCGATCGTCAGGCCGTAGAGCTGGCGCGACAGGCCGACGGCGAAATCGCAGATGTCGATCATTTCCTGCACTTCGCCGAGACCTTCGGACGTGATCTTGCCGACCTCGATCGACACCAGCCGGCCGAGCTCGGCCTTGGCCCCGCGCAGCTCCTCGCCGAGCAGGCGCACGAGCTCGCCGCGCTTAGGCGCCGGAACGGCGCGCCATTCGAGAAACGCCTTGTGGGCGTTGTCGATCGCGGTCTTGGCATCAGTGACCGACACTTCCTTCAGCGCGCCGATTTCCTTGCCTGTCACGGGCGACGTCACCCGCAGCGTGCCGCCGGTGAAGCGGTCGGCGCTGACGCCGAGCTTGGCAAGCAGGGTCTTGGTTTCGGTTGCGAGATCGAGCGTTTCGATGGTCATTGTCGTGGTTCCAACCTTATTGTTCTTAGAAGCGGGCATCGGCGAAGTGGGCGACCTGGGCGCCGGCTTCGTACCATAATTCCTTGGCGGCGCGGAAGCGCGGCTCGGCGGGATCAGTCAGCGGCAGCGGCAGCTCGGCCTCGCTCATCTCGCCCAGGATATGGCGGGCAAGCGTGCGGCCAAACACCGTTCCCGGCGCGATCCCCCGGCCATTATAGCCGGAAAAGCCGACGACATTGTCGGCGAACTTGTGGAAGCGCGGCAGCGAATTGTCGGTCATGCCGATCTTGCCGTACCACTCGCATTCAAACTCGACATCGCCAAGCTGCGGGAAGAGCTTCTTCAGCGCGCGCCGCGCCCAGCCCTTGTGGACGGAAAGCCCCGTGTTGCGCAGCGCGCCGACACTGCCGAACACCAGCCGGCCGGCCTGGTCCATGCGGTAGGAGGAGAGGATTTCCTTGGTGTCCCAGACACCCTCGCGGCCAGCTAGGATCGACTTGCGCAGATTGTCGCCGAGCGGCCGGGTCGCGAGGTTGAAGTAGGGCAGATGGACCTGCTCGTTGCGCACCTGCTCCCAGGGGCCGGTGCTGTAGGCGTCCGTTGCAACGATGATCCAGTCGGCGGTGACGGAGCCCTTCGCCGTCTTCACCGTCCAGCGATTGCCGTTTCTCTCGGTGGCGATGACGGGGCTCGACGTATGCAGCGCAACACCGGCCTTGACGGCGGCATGCGCCAGGCCGCGCGCATAGGCGAGCGGCTGCAGCGTGCCGGCGCGCATGTCGAGCAGCGATCCGGTATAGGCGTTGCTGCCCACGCGTCGCGCCGTCTCGGCGGCGTCGAGCAACCTCACATCGGCACCGCGCGCCGCCCACTGGCTGGCACGATCGGTGATCTCCTTGAGGCCATCGGCGCCGACGGCGACATGCAGCGTTCCGTTGCGCTCGAGCTCGCAGGCAATCTTGTGCTTGTCGATCAGCTCCATCACCAGCTTCGGCGCATTGCCGAGCAGGTCGAGCAGGCGCTCGCCATAGACCGGGCCGAGCACGCCGGGCAGATCGTCGGGCATCACCCACATGCCGGCATTGATCAGCCCGACATTGCGGCCCGCGCCGCCGAAGCCGACTTCGTTGGCCTCGAGCAGCACCACCGACTTGCCGGCCTCAGCCAGATGAAGGCTGGACGACAGCCCGGTATAGCCGCCGCCGACCACGACGATATCGGCGGTCACCGCGCCCGCAAGCGGCACCGTTGCCGGTGGCTGCGGCGCGGTCTTTTCCCAGAGGCCGTGGGAGCGCGGATCATTCAGCATCGGAGAGCTCCGTTGGGGATATCAGGCAACGTTGCTCAGGCGCAGGCCGGAAAGCCCGAGCAGATCGATCGCCGCCTCCAGCGAGCGTGCCTGACGTTCCGCGTAAAGGTCAAGCTCATCCGTGACGGTGGCGCCGAGCGCCTCTTCGAAGGCCGAGCGGTTGGAGCGCGTCGCGTAGTTCTGCTGCTGGTCCGTGCCGAGGTTCGACTGGAAGATCCCGGCGGCACTCACAGGCAGGAAGTCCTCGTAGACGATGGGATCGAAGGCGAGATAGCCCAACTCGATCAACGCCTCGGCATCATCGGGCAGCGCGCCGTCGACCGCGGCGGCAACGCCCTTGGGCGTCGCGGAATAGTGGAAGAAGGCCAGCTGCTCGGCTCGAAGCGTCGCCCAGCTGTCCGGCAGTTCGCGGAACCGTTCGGCAAGCTCGCTGTCGTAATCGCCGGCCTTGGCGCCGGCGGCCCCGACCTGCACCTCGCCGCGAACCGATGCCAGCAGCCGGTCGTAGAGCGCCCGACCCTTGGCCGTCAGCGCCACGCCGCGCTGCTCGATCTCGCCGAAGCGCGCCGTATGCGTGCCCTTGGCAGCACTCGTCTCGCCGGCAAAGGCGATCGCCTCTTCCAGCGCCTTGAAGCTGGTTTGTCTGAGCAGGATATCGCAATCGCGGCGCGGCGGCCCCTCGATGACGGCCTTCGGCGTGATGCCGCGCTCCGGCATGCGGGCCTGCACGGCATCGATATCGAGCGTGCGGGGGGTGAGGTGGTTGATGTGCGGCCCCTTGAAGGAGACGACGTCGGCGATCAGCCGGTGCGCGTCGTGCAGACGCTTGTAGGTCTCGGCGGTGACCGTCGCCTCGCCGTGCCAGCGGAAGGTTTCCAGCGCCTCGGCGACGAACTCCTGCGCTTCGGCTTCCGTCAGCCCGCCGGCCTCTTCATGACGCGCGATCAGCTGGATGGCGCGCTCGGTATAGATGCGGCGCTTCGACAGAATATCGGCGGCCTCGGCGCGCAAAGCCTCGTCCTCGATGAGTTCGAGCCTGAGCAAAGAGGTGAAGACCCGGAACGGATTGACGCTGAGCGCCGCCTGGTCGACCGGGCGGAAGCAGGTGGAATGAACAGGAACGCCGGCCACCGAGAGATCGTAATAGCCGACCGACTGCATGCCCATGACGGCGAAGAGCCGGCGGATGGTGAAAAGCTCTTCGGGAGTACCGAGACGAATGGCGCCATGGCGCTCGACATCGATGCGCTCCAGCTCGCCGGCCCGTGTCAGGCGCTCGCGGAGCGCATTGTCCTTGGCCAGCACCTCGGCATTGACGTCGGAAACCAGTTCCAGCAGCGTTCCGTATTGCGGCACCTCGGCGCGATACATCTGCGACATCGCTTCGGTGAATAGCGAACGGATGCGGTCTGTGGAAACGAAGCCTGCCATGAAAGAGATCCCCACGTTCATTCCGATTATGATTGGTGCAGCTATTTACAAGCGCCCGAAAGCCATAAATATCGACATTTCGGAAATAGCTCATTCTGAAATGGAATGACCCATGCTCACGTCAAGGCGTTTTCTACCCTCCACCGCGCTGCTCTCCGCCTTCGAGGCGGTATCGCGTACCGGCAGCGTCACGGCCGCGGCCAAGGAACTCGACCTGACGCAGAGCGCCGTCAGCCGCCAGATCAAGACGCTGGAGGAGCAGCTCGGCGTCGAGCTCTTCATCCGCGAGCGCCAGACGGTGCGCCTGACGCTTGCCGGCGACGGCTATGCTCGCGAGATCCGCGAGGCGCTGCGGCGCATCTCCAGCGCCTCGTTGAACCTGCGCGCCAATCCGCATGGCGGCACGCTGAACCTCGCGATCTTGCCGACCTTCGGCACGCGTTGGCTGGCGCCGCGCCTCGGCCGCTTCCTCGCCGCCAATCCAGGCGTCACCATCAACCTCGTCACCCGCCTCTCCTCCTTCGATTTCCGCCTGGATTCGATCGACGCCGCCATTCATTTCGGCCATCCGCTATGGCCGGGCGCGGAGCTCACCTTCCTGATGTCGGAAAAGACCGTGCCCGCCTGCAGCCCCAATTTCCGCGACCGGTATGGCATCAGCCAGCCGTCCGATCTCGTCGACGTGCCGCTGCTGCATCTGACCACCCGCCCGGATGCCTGGGAGCAATGGTTCGCCGACAATGAGGTGCCGCCGCAAACCGTTCACGGCATGCTCTTCGACCAGTTCGCCACGGCGGCCCAGGCGGCGATCGCCGGCCTCGGCGTGGCGCTGCTACCGACCTTCCTGATCGAGGACGAGCTGAAGCGCGGCGATCTCGTGGCATCAGTCAATCGCGAGATGGAGAGCAAGGAACGCTACTATCTGGCCTTCCCCGCCGAACGCGCCGACTACGCCCCGCTCTCAGCCTTCCGCGACTGGATCGTCCGCGAAGCCGCTGCTTGACGGAACCGCTTGCGCCGCACCCGTCGTTTCGCGCATTATGCGCCGCAACAGAATTCGACCCAGGAAATCCTCATGAAGCCGATCTTCGTCCAGCTCCAATGCGCCCCAGGCAAGACCTACGAGGTCGCCGATGCCATCTACAAGACCGAACGCGTCTCGGAGCTCTATTCGACCAGCGGCGATTACGACCTGATGCTCAAGGTCTATATCCAGGAAGGCGAGGACATCGGGAAATTCGTTAACGATCAGATCGCCAGCATTCCCGGCATCGTCCGCTCGCTGACGACGCTGACCTTCCGCGCATTCTGAGACCGGGTCACGGTCGGTTAACTCTTCCCAAAAGCAAATCCCCGAAGGCGCGGACATTTAACGCCGCCTTAACGCGGGCGGTTGCCATGTGGCATCGATGAAAGCCGCGACCATCCCATCGCGGCCGAAGGAATGACATATGTCCGCCGCCGAGCTCTATTCCCATGACGCCGAACCGGTCGCCGCCAGCGCGCCGCTGATCGTTCACGTCATTCGCCAATTCCTGCCCAATCGCGGCGGCCTCGAGGACGTGATCGCCAATCTCGCGCGCCAGACGCTGAAGCGCGGCTACCGCGTCCGCGTCGTCACGCTCGACAGTCTGTTCACCGCCCGCGACAAGATGCTGCCACCGCGCGAAACCATCGACGGCATTGACGTCGTCCGCATCCCCTGGTCAGGCAGCACGCGCTATCCACTCGCGCCAGAGGTCTTCCGCCACCTCGGCGACGCCGATCTGATCCATGTGCATGCGATCGACTTCTTCTTCGATGCGCTTGCCTGGGGCCGCTTCCTGCATCGCAAGCCGATGGTGGTCACCACCCATGGCGGCTTCTTCCACACGACGAAATTCGCGGCGATCAAGAAGGTCTGGTTCCAAACCATCACCCGCGCCTCGGCCATGGCCTACAAGCGGGTCATCGGCTGCAGCATGTCTGATCTCGCGCAGTTCGAAAAGATCGCGCCGAGCCGCAGCATTCTCATCGAGAACGGCGCCGACATCGGCAAGTTCGCCGACCGCGCATCTCGTACACCGAAGCGCCGGATCGTCACGATCGGCCGGTTCTCGGTCAACAAGCGCCTCGACAGGCTGATCGACGCCATGGCGGTGCTGAGAGTGTGCAATCCGGATTGGCATCTCGATATCGCCGGCGTCGAATCCGATCTGACCCGGCAGGATCTGATGGCCCAGATCGACCGGCTGAAGCTCAACGACGCCGTCACCATCCATGTCGGCGCCGACAACGACGCCGTGGGGCGGATCATCGCCGACGCCTCGATCTTCGCCTCCGCCTCGTCCTATGAAGGTTTTGGGCTTGTGGCGCTGGAAGCCATGAGCGCCGGCCTTGTGCCGGTGCTCAACACCAACGAGGCCTACAGGACACTCGGCGAGCGCCACAAGGACATACTGCTCGCAGACTTCGCCGATACGGCGGCCGCAGCCCTTGCGCTGGAAACGGCCTACAAGCGCCTGGAAGCGCAGGGCCCGGCGGTGCGAGCCGCCCTTCTCTCCGACGCCTCGGCCTATTCCTGGGATGTCGTCGCGGAACGCTACATCGGCGTCTACAAAGAGCTTATCGCCGGCTAACAAAAACCGGCGCTTCTGCCCTCGACAATCCGTAGAATCTACAGACCCGAAGCGGACAGGCGCATGCCTGTGCCCGCTCAGGCCTTCGCCAGCCGCGCGATCTCGGCGAACACCGTCCGGCGCGATTCAGGCGGGGTCAGATTGTGATCGGCATCCGGCAGCATCACCAGCCGGACGTTCGGATGGCGCTCGAACTTGCGGCCGCCGGGGCCGAAGTGAAAATACATGTGCTCCAGCCCGACATCACCTTCGCTATAGATCAGCGTCAGCGGCACCTTGCGCTTGCCGACGGTGACGAAGGACTTCTTCACCTCGCTTGCCGTGTGCCGGCGGCTTGGCAGATATTCGAGCAGCGGCGCGATGCGCACCGACATGCGGCGTGAGAAGGCGATGATGACATTGCGCGTCGCCGCCAGCACGTCGATATCGCCCTTCAGCAGGCGCTTGACCGTGGCGAAGCTGGAAAGCCGCTGCCCGTAATCCTCGAAGCTGCGCGGCACCGACACGACATGCTTGCGCTCGACCGGCTGGTTCGGATCCCAGTAATAGACGAAGGGATTGATCGAAACGGCCGCCTTGACCCTGACATCGTCGACGGCGGAGCGGATGGCGACATAGCCGCCACTGCAGCGCCCGGCGACCATCAGCGGTCCGGGAACCATGCCCTCGAGCAGATCGAGTGCGGCCTGCGCATCGGCGTTCTGGGTGGCGGAATAGAGGATCTGATCCGGCGCATCGGGACGCGGCGGGCTGTCCCCGACATTGGCGGAATCGAAGCGGATCGAGGCGACACCCTCGCGGGCAAGCCCCCGGGCCATGTCGGTGATCGCCCGACCCCAGCCGGACTGGCGGTCATAGGCGGTCGACAGGAACACCACGCTGTTGCCGAGCGGCCGTCCGACCGGACGCGTGACGACACCGACCAGATGATTGAACGCGCCGAAACGAACCGGCACTTCCTCGAAGCCATCGCCTGCGAGCGACTGGGTGTCGACAGCGGTGGCGGAAGGCACGGCGGCCGGATCGACCGACGTATGCTCGCCCACCCACTGCGCCAGCGTCTCGACGACCTCCATCGGCGTCCGCGAGAAGACCGGGTCGGAGATCAGCCTGTCATAGCCCTTGAACGTCTGCTGCTCGACCGTCGCGCCAAGCGCGGTCAGATTGTCGGCAAGCGTCGTGTCGTCGGCGCGCTCAGGGCGCTCCAGAATGAGGCAACGCTGTGCTGCCAGCGTTTCCGGCGCGGCGATGCGGACCTTCGACAGTTCCGCGGCGATCCCATCGGGCATCTGCAGCCCGGCGATCATGTGCTTGCCCTCGGGAATGGCATCCTCGCCCAATCCCAGGTGATGATTGATGAACGTCGCCCATGCGCGAAGCTCGCGCAGATAGGCGCGGCCATTGACCACGGGACCGAGCAGGGCAATGGCATCGACGCCTTCGATTGACGGCGCGGTCCTCTGCGCCAGTGCCGCACCGAGCCCCTGCGCGACGATGATGACGCGGCTGCAGCCGCTCAGCTGCTTCAGCCGCTCGGCGGCGTCGCGGATCGCGTCTTCCCAGACCTTGAGGCCGACAGTGTCGTCGACATCGAGAGCATCACCGGCGCCGGGATAATCGAAGCGCAGGCTGGGCACGCCGAGGCCCGCGAAATGCTCCGCCGTGACGCGGAAGAACCGCCGGCTGCACATCTCCTCAAGCCCCCAGGGATTGACGAAGAGCACGGCCGTGGAGCGCTTTGCAACGCCTGCGTTCTCCGGCTTGAAAAGGCCGATCGTGCCATCGAAGGCAAAGGGCAGCGCGGCCTCGTTGCCGGCGCCTTCGGCGAGACCGGTCTCGACGGTGATCTCGATCGCCTCTTCCGCTTCCCCCGTCTTGGCGCTAGCTGGCGCGATGAAGGCAACGGCCTTGCGGGCGGACTTTCCTACCGAGCCCGGCAATTTTTCGACAATAGACGACATAACGTCGGCATCCTCTCGCGGAATTGCCTTTAAAAGCTTGAGCGCAACAATATAGCCGGCGCCCCCAAGAACGACTGCGAGAAGAAGTCCAATAGAACCATTGATATAGTGTAAAATTCCAAGGGCTATAATTGCGCACAGAACCGATGCGGCAAGCGTCTTGAGCAGATTTACATACAAACCGGAGAGCTGAGAGCCGAAACCGGTCTGCCGCACCATGATTATACACATAATCGTGAACACGCCGATGCGCACCATCGCAGCGCCCTCGGCGGCGAAGAACGGCACGACCGCAAGGCAGCCGAGCGTCATCACGGCAGCACCGACGAGGCTGACTTTCAGCCGGTCGCGGGCGCGGTCCATCGACAGCAGGTAGAGGCTGAGCGTCTGCATGAAGGTGTAGGACGGGGCGGCGAGCGCCAAGAGCGCCACGACGGTTCCGCTGCGCGCGAATGCCTCGCCGAACACGGCGCGCACCAATTCGCTCGATATGGCTGCAAGCCCAAAGCTCATCGGCAGGATGATATAGGCCATGCTGCGGGTGACGGCCGCGAATACCTCGACCGGCAGCGTGCGGTCGTCGCTCGAGTGGCGCCGCTCGGAGTAATAGGGCAGCAGGCTGCCGGTCATCTGGATAGGCAATTGCAGCGCGATATTGGCGACCGACAGGCCGACGGCATAGAAGCCGACCATCTCGACCGACCAGAACTGCTGCAGGAACAGAAGCTCCAGCCTGTTGAGAAAGATGGAGTCGATCAGGAACTGCGCCGAGAGCACGATCGAGGAGGCCGCCAGATATTTGAGCGGAACCCCGCAGCGGTCGCGCGGCGTCATCAGGATCGGGATGGTGGCGATGAAGAACACCATCTGCCCAAGCAGATAGCCGACCAGCACGCCCTCGACCCCATAGAGCACGGCACCGGCGCCGACACCGATCAGCTGCAGCAGGCACACACCCATGGCGAGCTTGAAAAAATCGGTCAGCCGCCGCTCACCAATGAGGTAGAATTTGACGAAGGATCCGATGGCCTGCACGAAGAACAGCGCGCCCGTCACATAGGCGACCGAGGGGGCGGTCTTCGCCCAATGCATCTGCTCCGACGTCAGGAAGAACAGAGCATAGAGGCCGAGCAGAAACAGCGTCGAGCACAGCATGACGGTGACGAGCAGCGAGGCGAAACCCAGCCGCCGGCGCGCATCGAAGCCTTCCGCCTGAAGCTGCGGCAGCGTCTTCGACATGGTGATGCTGGAGCCGAGCTCGGCGATCGACGCGCCGGTGACGACGAGCCAAAGCGAGAAGGCGACGATGCCGTTCGCCTCAGGCCCGAGCAGCCGGGCGGTGATAATGGAAGACAGGAATCCCGTTACCAGGAGCAGCATTCCCGCCGCCCCGTTCATCACAGAATTCGCGATAATTCCCTTAGACATACCGTATCCGCTTTAGGCCGTTCGAAGGGCCTATTTTAGTAAGAAAGTCTTTCGAAATTGATTGCGCCTCATCTTTTGCGACGAGCGCCTTAGAACGAAAAGGCGCGCGCGCCGCCCGGTGTCAGCACCTCGCCGGTCGGGCGATCATCCGCTCCTCGCCCGGCAAGCGGCCGCAGGAGAACGCGCTTGGCGGCCCCCGGCGCCAGATGAAACCAGTCGTCATCGGGCCGGAAACCATCGACGCTTATATGCACCGACTGCGCCAGCCTGTCGGTCGCCAGATCCGTAAACCACGCGCCGCCGTCTTCGACCAGCGACACCTGAATCTCGGCATCGTGTACGGCTTTCGAGCGCCCCTGCGGGAAATGGAAGGCATCGGCCACCACCGCTCCACCCTCGGGAAGCCTGAGGCGCGCGACCGTGACGTCATGCGCCGGCGGCCCGAAGCGAAAAGCATATGTCGTGTCGAAGAAAGCGCCGAAGAGATCGGTCGCCGCGAAGGTTTCCCTGCTGCGTGGCGCAAGCGTCAGGATGCGTCCGCCGCTCGCCACATTCTGCCGGCCGTTTCTGAAGCAGATGACCTCGAGATCAAGCTGCAGGCTGTGCTCGGTCTCGTTGATCACATGCACGTCGAGGCCATTGGTCCCCTCGTCGGTCATCAGAACCTGAACCGGCCGGAAGGCGCGGCGCAGCGCGTACCAGATCGGCTTCGGCGCGCCTGTTGAATCGATCACGCCCCAGCCGGCGCCGGGCAGCAGATCCTGCAGCGTCCAGACCAGCGCGCCATTGCAGCTCGAGCCCTTGCGCCGCCATTCCGCGAAAGTCTCCTCCGCCACTTCACCGGTGACGGCGCGCGACAGATCGAGATAAAGATCGCGGTTTTCGCGGCGCAGACGCGCCGGATCGACGTCGTAGAGATGGCCGAGATAGAAATCGCGCACATCCTCGAAATCCCAGGAAGCGCCGCGATCCCTTGGCACACGCGATTTCCATAGTGGGCTGTGGACCGGCGGGACATCGAGATGCCGCTGCAGCGTCTTCTGCTGCGGCACATTGGCGAAGGCGAGGCTCTCGGCCGCGAAGCGCACGTTCGCGCGACGCGCATCGTCAGGCGGCCGCATATAGGCGCCGACGCCGTAATAATGCGTCACGCCGGCATTCGGCGAAAACGGCATGGCGCCGCCGGACGGCGAATTGGGAACGTACGGGATTTCGGGGCAGAGCCGCGCCGCGATCGCCGGAATGATCTCGTCGGTAATCGGGCCGGACCAGAATTCCGGCGGCAGGCCAAGCATCGCCGCCTGCTGGTAGATCTCGCTGCCGCCGCAAAGCACCGTAAGCGACGGCGAACCCTGCACACCATGCAGAAACTCCTCGACCTCGGCATGCACATGCGCGGTAAAGGCCTTGTCGTTCTTCGGATAGTCAAAATTGGCGAACATGAAGTCCTGCCAAACCATCAGCCCAAGCTCGTCGCAAAGCTGGAAGAACTCGGGCGTCTCATAAGCCATAGTGCCGCCGATGCGGATCATGTTCATGCCGGCCTCGGCCGCCAGCCGCAGAAACGGCTCATAATCCGCCCGCGCGCCGGGGAGCTTCACGATATCGGCCGTCGTCCAGACCGCACCGCGGCAAAACACCCGCTCGCCGTTGATGACAAGTGCGAAGTCGCTGCCATCGGCGCCGCGATCGGCCGCGACGCTCCTGAAGCCGGTCTTGCCAAGTGGATGTTCGACACCATCGATGACGACGGCATAATCGTAGAGGCGCGGCGTTCCGTGGGTGTGAGGCCACCAGGCCTCCGCATCCTTCAGCCTCAGAATGGCCGAGTAATGCCGCTCGCCCACCTTTTCGAACGCCTGCTCGACGCCGCCGCAACGCAGCGACAGTTCGGGCGCCTCGGCGTCGGTGCGCAAGGACACGCTGAGCTTAGCCGAGCCATCCGGCTCCAGCACCGCCCGCACGCTGACATCATCCAGCGAAACGACATCGCGGCGCACCAGCGTGACCGGACGCCAAGGGCCGGCGGCGTGTATCTCAGGGCACCAGCCGGGCATCCGGCCAAGCAGCGTGGTGCGGACGTTCTTCAGGCCCTGCGGCGTGATCATCTGCGGCCGCCAGCGCGCGCGCGGGCCGTTATCGGCAATCCTGGGCGCAAGCGCGCGAAAACAAAGCGCCAGCTCGTCGCCGCCTGAGAGCGTCACCGGCACCTCGTGCATGGTGAACATGCTCTCGGACGAGAGGATCTCCTGACCGTTCAGGAACACATGGCAAAGCGTCGCCAGCCCCTCGAAGCGCAGGATGGCGTCACCCGGCGCGGCGTCGAACAGGCGGCAAACATACCAGGCGTCCCTGTTATCGAGCGGCACGGGATTTTCGCGATCGAACAAGCCCACTCTCTCAAGAGCAGCAGCGACCGTGCCCGGCACCTCGGCGGGGATGAACTGGGCGGACAGCGGCAGGTCATGCGGATTGGCGCAAGCGCCGGGTTCCGTCAGAACCAGGTTCCACCCCTCGCTAAGTGCGATCTCCTCCGCCGCGATGCTCGCCAGTCTCCCACGCATGATCAGGCCTCCGGCTTCAAAGACGTTTCGTGAGCGAAGCCATCATCGAATCCCACGCATCGGCCGCCGGATCAAGCGCGGTCGCTAGCGGCTCGAACTTCTTGCGCGTAACGGCGCGCGCCAACTGGAACTGCACGGATTTCGCGGCCTCCGACAGCTTGCGTGCATGCTCGGCGGCCTCGCCAAATTCGGCCTCCGAATGCCAGACCAGATGATCGGCAAGCAGTTCGAAATTGGCGCCGAACTGGCGCAGCGTGTTGAAGGCGTACTTATGGAAGAAGCCGAAGGGCCGCTCCGCCACCGCCTCGACCTGCTCGGGAAAGACCGACGCGAAAGCGCGGATCGGGTTTTCACGCGGCCGGCGAGCGAAATGAGAAGACAGCAGCGCGCGCGAGACGCCGCGCGTCGCCTGCGGATCAACAGGCGCGTCGGGGAACTTGGCGAACTCGGTGTAGGGCAGGAACTGCGGGTCCTCGTCGCGAAGATTGAGCTGAAACAGCCCGTCGAAATCCTCGCCCTCAAGCGAAAAGAAGCCACCATTGTGGAAATAGTCGACCCGCTTGTTCGCGACATCCAGCCGGTTGATCGCAACCGTCGTCTTGCCGTGCTCCTGCCGGTAGGCGGTGCCCTGCGTGTCGGGCATGTAGAAGCTGTCCATCTCGATCAGGCAGAGACGCCCGCGCGACATCTGCGTGGCGACATGCCGCTCGACCTTGTCGAAGATTGCAAGCTCGGTGACCTTGATACCGTAGAGCGCTTCCAGATCCTCGAGTGGCACCTTGAAGAAGGTGAACTGGTCGCCCTCGAAATCCTGGCCGAGCGTGAAACCAAGCATCGCCTCAGGCGCGAGCCCAACCGTGCTCAGCACTTCGATCCAGAGGTCGATATAGCAATTGGTCTCCGGCCACATGCGCTCCATGGAATGCAGCGCATGCGGGGAATAACTGTCCGGGCTGATCCCCGGGAAGACGGATGCCATCGTTCCCCTTAGCCCCAGAGCGCCTGGCGCACCGAGGCCGGCCACAGCTTCACATCGAGGCCATGGTGATGGAACAGCGCCAGCGCGATGCGTTCCAGGCCGAAGCCGACGCAGGCCGTGAAAGCGACGCTGCCGTCCTCAAGGTTCAGACCCCACTTCTGGCCGAAGGAATC
Source organism: Rhizobium sp. 16-449-1b (assembly GCF_017741935.1). GTDB lineage: Bacteria > Pseudomonadota > Alphaproteobacteria > Rhizobiales > Rhizobiaceae > Rhizobium. Next base: position 282,633 of record NZ_JAGHMH010000014.1, read on the forward strand.
CTGGTGGAAGTTGAAGCTCATGCAGGCCGTCGGATTGGCCGTCGAGGTGATCGGGATCAATAGCTCGAACTTCAGGTTCTGGTCGCGCTGGTTGTTGACCATCATCTTGCCGGCGCGGCCGAAGAACGGGTCGTTGGCGACGTCGATGGTGACGTCGAGACCAACGAGCTTCATCATCTCAAGGCCGCGATCCATCCACTTCTGGCGGAAGTCGGTGACGTGCAGCTCGGTGCCCATGCAGACATATTCGCGCATGCGAAACAGCTGCTGGCGGGCCGGATCGCGCGACGGCTCGTGGCGGAAGCAGTAAGACTGCAGGTCGAACAGCGCGCCGTCTTTCGGCAGGTTGCCGCGGCGGGCGACCGTTGGGTAGAGCGGATAGCAAGCGGCCGGCGTCAGCACGATTTCAGTGGCTTCCTGGCCCTTGGTCCAGTCGTCGCCCACTTCCATGCACTGCAACAAGTTCATGTGGTCGAGCTCGTTGCCGCAGAAGCTGTGCACCGTGCCGGCCAACTGCGGGAAGCTTTTCATGTAACCGCTCTTTTCGAAGATCTCGCGGTTCATGCCAGGCGGAAAGCGCATCGCTTCCGCGCCGTCCGCGCCGCCGAAGCGATCGATCAGGCGCTCGAAGGCGGCGATCACGTCCTCGAACTGGCCGCTGCGGCCATAGAGGCCGTCAACGCCCATATCGATCAGAAGGCCGGATTCAAAGAGCCGGTCCAGAAAGGAGGTCTGCATATCCATGTGAGTTACCCCAGTAGGCTAGTGTCCTGCTTGTGGACAAGGAGCATGCTCGACGTGTTGCCAAGGATGCGGTCGTTGGAAATCATCAATTGAGCGGAATGCGCGTCGCGAAGATGGCGGCCGAGGCTGAACGGCGTACCGTTCTTGTAGCCCATGATGCCGCAGATCAGCATGGCGTGGTTGACGATCTCGAGGATCGTCTCGGACGATGCGATCTTGACGTTGTTCATCGCCACGGCAAACGCCATGGACGACAGCTTGTCGGGATCGGCCTTTGCATCCTCGTAGGCCTTGAGGCCCGCGACGACGTTGGACTTTACCATCTGCAGCAGGTTCGACACTTCGGCGAGACGCAGCGCGCCAGGTGGCGGCGCACCCGGCGACTTGCGGGCAGCGGCGCGTACGAAAGCCTGCGCACGAGAGAATGCGTCGATGGCGATGCCATACCACACGCCGCTCCAGAGCAGGTGCGAGGACGCCAGCATCGACTGCGCGGCGATCTCGGCGAAAGGCTTCGGCAGGATCTGGCCCGCCGGTGCTTCGCCCTTGAACAGGAAGCCGTCGGAGCAGGTGCCGCGCATGCCGAGCGTGTTCCAGGCATGCGTCTTTTCGAGCGTGTACTGATCTTTCAGAAATGCCGTCAGAACCTGATCGGAAGGAGCCGCATCGGCATGAGCGCGCGAGGTGATCAGGATCGCATCGGCATGCGCCCCGTAGGAAATGACTGTCGCATCCTTTTCGAGACGGCAAACACCGCCCTCGACATGGATAGCGCAAATGCTGTTGCGCAGATTGCCGCCGATACCGCCTTCGGTCGTCGCCGATCCGATCAACAGCTGCTCGGCCGCAATGCGGCGCATGAAATCGGCGTGCCACGCGCTATCCGCCCCATGCTCGACGAGGCTGGAAAGCTTGATGTGGTGCATGGCGAAAACCATGGCGCTGGCGGCGCAGGCCTGGCCGAGCATCGAGCAGAGCTCGGCGATCTCGGTCGTGGTCGCACTTTCGCCGCCGAGGCTGCGGGGAATCTGGATGCTGAGCAGGCGCTCCGCCTTTATCGCATCCACGGCTTCCTGAGGAAACCGGCCTTCAAAATCGACGGCGTCCGCGAATTTCGCCGCAATAGCGGCAACGCGGGCAGCCCTTGCTGCAAAACTGTCTTCCGTGATTTTGACCGGGAAGTTCATCAGGCGACCTTCCGGCTATCCTTGATCAGATCAACGGTCCGGGCGATGGCCGAGATGCTGGCGAAGGACTTGCGATTGAGGAGATTGTCCGGGAACTCGATATCGAAGGCGTCCTCGATGCCGAGCATGAGCTGAACCGATGCGAAGGAGGTGAGCCCCGCCGCGTAGAGATCGGCATCGTCAGCCACGGTGTCGATGGCCACAGGCAGCTTGCCGAATTTCGCAAGCAGTTCGCGGATCGTCGTATTCATCCTCACATCTCCAAGCTGTCATAACCAGAGCGGGCGCTCATCGCCCTGTCATGGAGGTGCTTTTAAGGAGGAAAAACCAATATTCCGCTAAGGCATGTGGTTAAATCTGGCCACGATGAAAAGCTAAGAATTTAGCGTCTTCGGCTAATCAGTAGAGATAAAGCAAATCGGATCATTGCTTTGCGGGAAAAGCTTAAACAACGCTTTGCCCGAGCATGAATGAACCCGAGTGCTGAAATGAAACGAAGAACGGAACAGTTAACTCCCGCGCGGCGGGTAGATATGCTCTTGTCCGTTGTAGTCGGAAACCGAGTAGCAACCCTCCGCGTTTTTGCGGATAGAGGTTTGGCCGATATCAGCTTTGCCGTACCCGCCGGGAATATCCAGAATATAGGTCGGCTGGCACAATCCAGAGATGCGACCGCGCAAGGAAGCGACGATCGCCTGCCCCTCTTCCACCGAAAGTCGAAAATGGCTGGTGCCGGGCGCCAGATCGGGGTGATGCAGATAATAGGGTTTCACCCGCGTCTCGACGAAGGCCTTCATCAACTCCGCCAGGACATCGGGATCGTCATTGATGCCCTTGAGCAGCACCGACTGGCTGACCATGACGATGCCGGCATCGATAAGCCGGGCGCACGCGGCGCGCGCCTCGGTCGTGAGCTCGCGCGGATGATTGGCATGCAGCGCGACATAGGTGATCTTGCCGCTCGCCTTCAACGCCTCGATCAGCTCCGCGTCGATCCTGTCAGGGTCGACGACCGGCACGCGGCTGTGAAAGCGCACGATCTTGACGTGATCGATGTCTTTGAGCTGTTCGAGGATATCCCGCAGCCGGCGCGGCGACAGCACCAGCGGATCGCCGCCGGTGAGGATGACCTCCCAGATCGCGTCATGGCCTCGGATATAGTCGAAGGCGGCCGTCATCGCGGCGGGATCGAGCGTGCCCAGCCCCTGCGGCCCCACCATCTCGCGCCGGAAGCAGAAGCGGCAGTAGACAGGACAGACATGCACCGCCTTCAGAAGCACGCGATCGGGATAGCGGTGAACGATGCCCTCGACCGGGCTGTGCGCGTGATCGCCGATCGGATCGGCCCGCTCTTCCGGCGCCATTATGAGCTCGGCGGCATCGGGTACGAACTGGCGCGCGATCGGGTCATCGGGATCGTCATGGTCGATCAGCCGCGCCATCTCCGGCGTCACCGCGATCGCATAGCGCGCCGCGACCTCGTCCAGCGCCTCGCGGTCACGATCGGCGATGAGCCCGGCATTGGCGAGCTCGTCCACCGTCTTGATCGGCCGGGTGATCGTCACTGCCCGTACTCCGCAACCGGCGCCCACAGCACCTGATCGATCCGCCGCGCGCCAGTCGCCAGCATCACCAGCCGGTCAAAGCCAAGCGCGATGCCGCTGGCATCAGGCATGATCGCCAACGCGTCGAGCAGATCATCGTCGATCGGATAGGTCTCGCCGTAGATGCGCTGTTTCTCCGCCATCTCGATCTCGAAGCGACGGCGCTGCTCGACGGGATCGGTGAGCTCGCCGAAGCCGTTCGCCAGCTCGACGCCACAGGCATAGACCTCGAAGCGCTCGGCCACACGAGGATCGGCGGCCGACGGCCGCGCGAGTGCTGCTTCGCAGACCGGATACTCGTCAAGGATCGTCACCCGCCCCATGCCAAGATGCGGCTCGACCTTTTCGACCAACACCCGGCTGAAGAGATCGGCCCACTGATCGTCCTCTGCGACGCGCATTCCGTTGCGCCGCATCTCGGCCGCCAGATGCTCGCGGTCCGTCGAGCCATCGGCGCTGACCGAGGCCAGAAGATCGATATCGGCATGACGGCGGAACGCCTCGGCGACGCTCAGGCGCTCCGGCCCGGCGAAGGGATCGCAGGCCGTCTCGCGATAGCTGAGCATTGTCGTCTGCATGGTCTCGGCCGCAAGTGCTATGATGCGCACGCAGTCCATCATCAGGCTCTCATAGCTCTCGCCGGTGCGATACCATTCGAGCATGGTGAACTCGGGATGATGCAGCGGCCCCCGCTCGCGGTTGCGATAGACATGCGCGAAACAGGCGATGCGCTCCTCGCCGGCCGCAAGCAGCTTCTTGCAGGCGAACTCTGGCGAGGTGTGCAGATAAAACGGTGCGGCCTGGCCATCCGTGGTCAGCGCCTCGGTGGCAAACGCATGCAGATGCGCCTCGTTTCCCGGCGACACCTGCAGTGTCGCCGTATCCACCTCGATGAAGTCCTCGCGCGCGAAATAGCCGCGCAGCGCCGCCTGAATCCGGTTGCGTCCGATCAGGAACGGCCGGCGGTCGGCATGCACACTGGGCGTCCACCAGGGCGACGCTTTGGCGATCGAGGGTTTCATCGAATGCTGTCCTGACCGGATCAACCAACGCAAGGGCTGGCTATTTGCCGGATTTTAGGTTAGTTGCGCCCCCAAAGAACACCTGATTGCGTCTCCGGGGCCATTTCGACAGTCCTCTACGACGCCAAAAGCCGAGTTACAAGGAACTCTTATGGTCAAGGTCATCGCCTCTTCCGTCCGCAAGGGCAACGTCCTCGATGTGGACGGCAAGCTCTACGTCGTTCTGACGGCCAACAACTTCCACCCGGGCAAGGGCACGCCGGTCACCCAGGTCGACATGCGCCGCATCGTCGACGGCGTGAAGGTCTCCGAGCGCTGGCGCACGACCGAGCAGGTCGAGCGCGCCTTCGTGGAAGACGTCAACCACCAGTTCCTCTACGAGGACGGCGAAGGCTTCCACTTCATGAACCCGGAATCCTATGACCAGGTCGTCGTCGACGTCGAAACCATGGGCGACCAGAAGGCCTACCTGCAGGAAGGCATGGTCTGCATCCTGTCCATGCACGAAGGTGTAGCGCTCGCCCTGCAGCTGCCGCGCCACGTGACGCTCGAGATCACCGAGACCGAGCCGGTCGTCAAGGGCCAGACGGCATCGTCGTCCTACAAGCCGGCTATGCTCTCCAACGGCGTCCGCACCTCGGTTCCCCCGCACATCGACGCCGGCACCCGCGTCGTCATCGCGACCGAAGACAACTCCTACGTCGAGCGCGCCAAGAACTAATCGGCGCCGACCGAAGATTCAAAGGCCGTATCGCCCCGCGATGCGGCCTTTTTCTTTGGCGGCTTCCCCCGACTGCAAGACAACAAAAAAGGCGCCGGAAAACCGACGCCTTTTCTTATCCGTAGACCTGATCGCTCAGGCCAAAACCATTAGCGCGGGCAACGTGCTTCGTAGCGGCGGCCGTAGCGGTCGCGGTAGACGCAGTAGCCGCGGCGTTCGACCGACTGGCCGATGAGCGCGCCGGCGAGACCACCGGCAACGGCGCCAACGGCCGCACCACCCCAGCTGTGGCTGACCGCACCGCCGATGACAGCGCCGGTGCCGGCGCCGATCGCGGTGCCTTGTTCCGTGGCCGTGCAGGATGCGAGCGCGCCGACCAGAGCGCCGATGAGTACAATCTTCTTCATCATAACTATGTCTCCCAGGGTTTTTGGCGCGCTTTAGATGCGGCCCATGAGTACGAGAATGATAATAATCACAAGAACTAAGCCCAAACCGCCAGAAGGTCCATAGCCCCAGCTGCGACTATAACCCCAATTCGGTAGGGCTCCGAGCAAAAGCAGAATAAGGATAATGAGTAGTATCGTTCCAAGCATATCCCGTGACCTCAGCGCATTTCGAGTTTGAATGAGCCAGAAACACGTAAGCCGGCTTTTGGTTCCGCCGATTTTTTCCAACAGGACAATATTTTTCAGCAGGTGAGCAGACGTCACCTGGCATCCTCGCGCTAACGCATAGCAGGCGCGGCGCCAAAAGCGCATTTGCGCATATGGTTAAAATTTCCATAAAATACAATAGGTTGTCGTGAACAAACCGGGAAGTCGGCAAAGTCGCTGATTCGTCTGCTCTTTGTTCCGGATTTGATCGAGCTCGCTTCGAAACGGATTTTTTACATTTCGGGCGGGACCGAAGTCACCGCTACACGCCCCTTCCTTATCCGCCGAACAAAAACCCCGCACACGCCAAACGAGAATCTTCCGATTCAGCATCTGGTGGGAAAAAGTGATTCAAAATCAATACTTAGCAGTGAACAAACCCTGAATCATCAGGAGTCAGCGATTCGTCTCCGATTCGTTCTACTGCTGTTCCGAATCGTTATGCGAGCATTCCACAAGCTATTCGCGAGAGCTAAAATCCGCCGGTGAAATTGAAATCAGCCCTTGCGTTTGCGCCAGCGGCTGTCCATTTGTTTGTCTGCTTCGGATCAGGAGCTTGGTTTTACCCCCGGGGCACCCCCGCCCCGTCTGCAGGACAAAGACACTGACATCGCAGCCGATGATACTGAGTGGGCGCGGCGTGACCGCGGTGCTCGGTCCAACCAATACAGGCAAGACCCATTATGCCATCGAGCGGATGGTTGCCCACGGCACCGGCATCATCGGCCTGCCGCTGCGCCTGCTCGCGCGCGAGGTCTATACGCGTGTCTGCGAAAAGGTTGGTGTCCACAACGTAGCCCTGGTGACCGGCGAAGAGAAGATCTCGCCGCCGAATGCGCGCTACTCGGTCTGCACCGTCGAAGCCATGCCGCGCGAAACCAAGGCCGCCTTCGTCGCCATCGACGAAGTGCAGCTATCAGGCGATCTTGAGCGCGGCCACATCTTCACCGACCGTATCCTGCATCTGCGCGGCCGCGACGAGACGCTGCTGCTCGGCGCAGGCACCATGCGGCCTATTCTCCAGCATCTGCTTCCCGGCATCACCGTCGTCGAGCGTCCGCGCCTGTCGCACCTGCTTTACGCCGGCCAGAAGAAGATCACCCGCCTGCCGCAGCGCTCCGCCATCGTCGCCTTTTCGGCCGACGAGGTCTATGCGATCGCCGAGCTCATCCGCCGCCAGCGCGGTGGCGCAGCCGTCGTTCTTGGCGCGCTGAGCCCGCGCACCCGCAATGCCCAGGTGGCGCTCTACCAGGCAGGCGACGTCGAATATCTGGTGGCTACGGACGCGATCGGCATGGGGCTCAACCTCGATGTCGACCATGTCGCCTTCGCTCAGGACCGCAAGTTCGACGGCTACCAGTTCCGCAACCTCAACCCCGCCGAGCTCGCCCAGATCGCCGGCCGCGCCGGGCGCCATCTGCGCGACGGCACATTCGGTGTGACGGGCCATGTCGACCCGTTCGACGAGGAGCTGGTGGGCCGCATCGAGGGCCACCACTTCGACAACGTCAAGGTGCTGCAGTGGCGCACCACGGACCTCGATTTCAAGTCGATACAGACGCTGCGCGCCAGCCTTGAAACCGGGCCGCGCGTGCCCGGCCTGACGCGCGCGCTGCCGGCCGTCGACCAGCAGGCGCTCGAGCAGCTGTCGCGCTATCCTGAGATTCGCGATCTCGCCGATACCCCTGCAAGGGTCGAAAAGCTGTGGGAGGCCTGCGCGCTGCCTGATTATCGGCGCATTACGCCGGCCCAGCACGCCGATCTGATCGCGACCCTCTTTTCCGATCTCGTGCGCTATGGCACGGTGAATGAGAATTTCCTTGCCGAACAAGTGCACCGCGCGGATCGAACTGACGGTGAAATTGACACGCTTTCGGCGCGAATCGCGCAGATAAGGACGTGGACCTATGTATCGAATCGGCCCAGCTGGCTTGCCGATCCGACACACTGGCAGGAAAAGACGCGGGAAATCGAAGATCGATTGTCCGATGCGTTACATGAAAGGTTGACGAAACGCTTTGTTGATCGCAGGACATCTGTGCTCATGAAGCGCCTGAGAGAGAATGCGATGCTGGAAGCTGAAATCAGTGTAAATGGCGATGTCTTCGTAGAAGGACATCATGTAGGGCAGTTGTCGGGTTTCCGGTTCACGCCTGTATCGGGAGCGGATGGTCCGGACGCGAAGGCTGTCCAGGCTGCTTCGCAAAAGGCGCTTGCTTTGGAATTCGAAGCCCGCGCAGCGCGTATTCACGCGTCCGGCAACGGCGATCTAGCGATCGGCTCCGACGGCTCGATCCGTTGGCTCGGCGATCCTGTGGCACGTCTGGCCGGCACCGAGCACATCATGCGTCCGCGCCTGATCCTGCTTGCCGACGAACAGCTGACCGGCAATGCGCGCGACCACGTCGCCGCCCGCCTGGAACGCTTCGTCAATCACCACATCTCGACCGTGCTGAAGCCGCTCGACGATCTGTCGCGCGCTGAAGACCTGCAGGGCCTCGCCAAGGGTCTGGCTTTCCAGCTGGTGGAAAATCTCGGCGTGCTGTTCCGTCGTGACGTGACCGAAGAGGTCAAGTCGCTGGATCAGGACGCGCGCGCCTCGATGCGCCGTTACGGCGTTCGCTTTGGCGCCTACCACATCTTCGTTCCAGCGCTCCTGAAGCCGGCTCCTGCCGAACTCATCACGCTGCTCTGGGCACTGAAGAACGACGGCCTCGACAAGCCGGGCTACGGCGACCTCATTCCGGTTCTGGCCGCCGGCCGTACCTCTGTTGTCACCGATCCGAGCTACGAGCGCAATTTCTACAAGCTGGCGGGCTTCCGCTTCCTTGGAAAGCGCGCAGTACGCGTCGATATCCTCGAGCGCCTGGCCGACATCATCCGTCCGCTGCTGCAGTGGAAGCCGGGTCAGCCGAACCGCCCAGAGGGTGCCTATGACGGCCGCCGCTTCACCACGACCACGGCGATGCTCTCCATTCTCGGCGCTACGCTCGAGGACATGGAAGAGATCCTGAAGGGTCTCGGCTACCGCGCCGACGCCGTGAAGGCCGAGGAAGCAGCCACCTATCTGGCAGCACAGGACGCCGCCGCGACGCCGGCCGCAGCAGCAACGACGGAAGCAACCGCTGACACCGCCGCTGAAACGGCCGAGCACGACGACGCCGACAGCGCCTCTGCTGACGAGACGGCTGCGGAAACGCCGGCCGCCGAAACCCCTGCTGCCGAAGTGCCCGCCGCTGAAGTAACCGAGACCGAAGCCTCTGCCGAAGCTGCGCCCGCAGCGGAAGTGCCGGCTGCTGAAGCCGAAGAGCCGAAGCCGGTTCTCCTCTGGCGTCTTGGTGGCCGCACCGACGGCAACCAGCGCCAGGCACGCGGCCATGGCGAGCGCCGTGGCGGCGAACGCCAGGGTGAGCGTCAGGAGCGTGGTGAGCGCCAGGGTGATCGCCAGGAGCGTGGCCACGGCCATCGTCGACAGGGCGGCGAAGGCGAGAACCGCGACGGCAATCGCCAGAACCGTGGCAAGGACGGCGGCAAGCCGCACCAGGGCCGCAACGACCAGCGCGGCGACCGTCAGGACCGCGGCGGCAAGGGTCGCGACGACCGCAACAACAACCGTGGCGGCTCCCAGCCGCTGCGCTTCGAGGCAAAGCCCCCGCGCAAGGAAAAGCCGGTCGATCCGGATTCGCCCTTCGCAAAGCTCGCTGCCTTGAAGGAGCAGATGAAGAAGTAATCGATGAGCGAGAAGACACAGCCATCAAGCGGTTCGCGCCAGCGCATCGACAAGTGGCTGTTCTTCACGCGCATGATCAAATCGCGCTCGCTGGCGCAGGCCCATGTCCAATCGGGGCATGTGCGCATCAACGGCGAGCGCGTTTCCCAGCCAAGCCACCAGATCAAGACCGGCGACAGGATCGAACTCTCGCTCGACCGCCGTGAGTTCGTTCTGATCGTCAAATCCGGTGGCGCGCGGCGCGGCCCTTTCGAGGAGGCCCGCCTCCTCTACGACGATATCTCACCCTCCGCGCAAGACCGCAAACAGCTGACGCCCTACGAGCAGGTGACCCGCGATACGGGTTCTGGACGACCGACCAAGAAAGAGCGCCGCGCAATCGACCGCCTGATGTCCGACGACGATTAGAAAATCCGTCTCCAAACTCGGCGCTTTCGCGCTTTCTTTATCCTTGAAATCCGGCACCAAAGCCGATACTTCACAAGCAACTTGCCGGATGGCGTGGCAGTTCCCAAGACTGGTCATGTCCGTCTCCGGCCAGGGGAAAGGCGCGACGTTCCAGGTTGCCCGGCCCCGTCTGCGTGAAAATCCTGGAGTTCTTCATGACCTATGTCGTGACCGACAACTGCATTCGCTGCAAATATACCGATTGCGTTGAAGTCTGCCCCGTTGATTGCTTCTATGAAGGCGAGAATTTCCTCGCGATCAATCCTGACGAATGCATCGACTGCGGCGTCTGCGAGCCGGAATGTCCCGCCGAGGCGATCAAGCCGGATACCGAACCGGGCCTCGACAAGTGGCTGAAGATCAATGCCGAGTTCGCCAGCATCTGGCCCAACATCACCGTCAAGAAGGACGCGATGGATGGCGCCAAGGACGTGGATGGCGAGACCGGAAAGTTCGAGAAATACTTCTCGGAAAAGCCCGGCGCCGGCGATTGATCGCCCGTTGATACTATAGTCTGAGACAGGGGCGGAATCTGCCCAATCTCACGGCGGATATGCATGACTTATGGGGGCGACATGTGTTGCCCGCATGACTCATACGCAGTAAATTATTGATTTCCTCATATTTTTGTGGTAACTTTCACACACTGTTCCTTTTGCGGCATCAAGGATGCCCCAAACCACCACGAAAGCAAACAAATCCAAGCGCGATTTCCGTGACATATCATGATCTTGAGCTGTCACGCCCCAAGATTGCGTGTCTGAATATGCTTGCTTCTTCCCGGTGGGACCAGAAGTAAAGTCACCCGACGGATCCGACCGTCTCATCCGGGCCTGACTGACCCGGCTCCGGCCTTGGCCGGAAGCGTAACAGGGAGTTTTTGACAAGAATGACGATCCAGCAGAAAAAGCCTTCAGCAGCCCGCCATGGTTTCAAGACCGGTGAATCGATCGTGTACCCCGCTCATGGCGTCGGTACCATCAGCGCCATCGAAGAGCAAGAAGTTGCCGGGATGAAGCTCGAACTTTTCGTTATCGATTTCGAGAAGGACAAGATGCGCCTGAAAGTGCCGGTCGCAAAGGCCATGAGCATTGGCATGCGCAAGCTTTCCGAGACGGATTTCGTCGAGCGTGCTTTGAAGGTCGTGCAGGGCAAGGCGCGCGTCAAGCGCACCATGTGGTCCCGTCGCGCGCAGGAATACGATGCCAAGATCAACTCCGGCGACCTGATCTCGATCGCTGAAGTCGTTCGCGACCTTTATCGTGCCGAAAACCAGCCGGAACAGTCCTATTCCGAACGCCAGCTTTACGAAGCAGCGCTTGACCGCATGGCGCGCGAGATCGCGGCCGTCAACAAGCTCTCGGAAACCGAAGCCGTCCGCCTCGTCGAGACGAACCTGAACAAGGGTCCGAAGCGCGGCAAGGCTGTGGAAGAAGACGAAGCAGAAGAGGAAGAAGCAGCCTGATCCCAGGCTTTCTTCTCACCAAAAAACCCGGCCATCGTGCCGGGTTTTTTTATTGGAACCTTTTCCACGATCGCGCGTTTACACACTGTCACCACGGACTTCCGGGAGAAAGCAATTTCGCTGGAGGTCCGGTTTTCATGTCAGGATGCGACGAGGAGCGGATCATGCCTTCCACAAATTGCGGATTTGGCAACGTGAAGAAAACGGTCTGGGCTCGCGGCATAACCAGCACATAGCAGTAACTAGGGCCTCTCTCTGAGACGTCCAGAGTTAGAGGCCTTCATATCTTCCAGCCATGAATTTGATCCGGTCCGCAATGTCCGGAAGCAAGCCTTGTTTGCCCTTTTTCAGGGCTAAAAGTCTGAACTCAGGAGACCGATATGAAGAACATGTCTGCAGACCGGCGCATGATCAAGATCGCCATGGCGGCTCCCTATCTTGCCCGCGAGGAAGAACACGACCTCGCCGTCCGTTGGAAGCACAACGACGACCGCGGGGCACGCAACCAGATCGCAATGGCGCATATGCGCCTCGTCATTTCCATGGCCGCGAAATTCCGCAACTTCGGACTTCCCATGAGCGACCTTGTCCAGGAAGGCTATGTCGGCCTTCTGGAGGCCGCCGCCCGCTTCGAGCCGGAGCGCGATGTCCGCTTCTCCACCTATGCAAGCTGGTGGATCCGCGCCTCGATCCAGGATTACATTCTCCGCAACTGGTCGATCGTGCGCGGCGGCACCAGCTCGGCACAGAAGGCGCTGTTCTTCAATCTGCGCCGCCTGCGCGCCAAGCTCGCCAAGGGCGATACGCAGCTGACGCTGCAGTCGATCCACCAGGAAATCGCCGCAGCGCTCGGCGTCAGCCTCTCTGACGTCCAGACCATGGATGCGCGCCTCTCCGGCAACGACGCCTCGCTGCAGGCACCATCGGTGTCTGGCGATGCCGATAGCGCCGAGAAGATGGACTTCCTCGTCAGCAACGAGCCGCTTCCCGACGAACAGGTCACCAACATGATCGATGGCGAACGCCGCCGGGTATGGCTCGCTTCCGCGCTCACCCATCTCAACGAACGCGAGATGAAGATCATCAGCGCCCGCCGCCTTGCCGAAGATGGTGCGACGCTGGAAGAGCTCGGCGCCGACCTCGGCATCTCCAAGGAGCGCGTTCGCCAGATCGAAAGCCGCGCCATGGAAAAGCTTCGGACAGCCCTCGTCAGCGCCGATCCGTACATGGCCGCGCATTAAGACATCCCCGAGATTACTCCCCAGTGATGCAACTGGCCCGGCGCAAGCCGGGCCTCTTTTTATTCCGAGATGATTTTGACGCGGTCGCCGGGTGCGACCGAGGCACCGGTCGGCAGGGCGTTGATCAGCTTGAACAAATCGAGCTTGCGATCCGTCCCCATCATCCGCGCCGCGAGCGTGGTGATGTTATCTCCAGGCTGCACGGTCAGCACCCGAACCCGGAGCGGCTTCAGCGACGCGGCCTCGGCCGGCGTCATGCGGCGGAAGCTGGAGCGCAGCACGTCGGCCGTCGATTGCAGCGCGGTGCTTCCCTTCGGCACGGCCGTGAGGAAGCGGAAGATTTGCGAGTTGTTGCGCACGACAGTCACGTCGAAATCCCAGCGATCGGCGCTGGCGCGCGCGGTCGCGGCCTCCATGCCGTTGACGGTGATCTGCTGGATGGTCGACGGATCAAGCCCGGTGACCCAGCCGCTCGAGATGTAATTGGTCAGCGACTGGTTCTGGTTATCGGCCACGCCGTCGAAGCGGATGGCGATATCGCCGGGACCGGTCGCCATGACCGCCTCGACTTTATTATCGATCTTGAAGTCCGGCGGCACGTCGAAGCGGATGCCGAGACCACCATGCAGGAAGGTCTGGCCGCGAACATAGCCCTCTTCCGGGCTATCGCCGTAGAGCAGGCCATCGATGCCATCGAGATAATATCCGCGCCCGGTATCGCCGACCTTGCCCTCCTGGCCGAAGGCGCGGGCGTGGTCGCGCGCAAGCTCGATGCGCTGCGCCGAGTTCGGGTGGCTCGACAGGAAGTCCAAGCTCTGGTCGGCATCGGGATCGACCGACATGAAGCGGCTGTAGCCGGCCATGGAATCGAGGAAGCGGCTGGCCGCATAGGGATCATAGCCGGCTTCGCCGAGCATGCGCACGCCGATGACATCGGCCTGCAGTTCCTGCTGGCGCGAGAAGGCGGCAAGGCGCAGCTTGCCGCGCGCCAGCGCCTGCTTGCCGGCGATATCGCTCGAAAGCACTTCGGCGACGACGCGGCTGGCGATCACTTCCGCCTCTTCGCGCTTCTGCCGCTCGATGCCGTGATTGGCGGTGACGTGGCCCATTTCGTGCGACAGCACGGCGGCCACTTCCGACGCATCATTGGCAAGCGCCAGAAGACCGCGCGTGACATAGAGATAGCCGCCGGGCAGGGCGAATGCGTTGATCGCCGGCGAATTCAGGATGGTGATGCGGTAGGACTGGCTCGGATTTTCCGACACCGCCGTCAGCGCGCCGGCAATGCGCGCCACCAGTCGCTCGGTCTTGGCGTCCTTGTACTCGCCGCCGTAGCTGGCCACGATGCGCGGATGCTCGCGCGCGCCCATGGCCGCACGCGGATCGTTCTTCTGCACTTCGTCGACAATCTGCGGATTGGACGAAGGGCCGACACTGGGCTGATAGGATTGTTCGAGCGCCGACTGACAGCCGTAGAGCGCCACGGTGGAGGCGGACAGGATCGACGCCCGTCGCGCCCAGCGGCACGCTGCGAAGAACACATCACTGGAAGGCGCGGGCAGTTTCCACGTCGTCATGCGGTCCAGTCTGGCTCTCCGAGTCATCGCGCTTCTCGGCCGGCTCGCCGTCATGGCGCCCCGGTCGTCTTCATCAAGGTTCAACAGGCGTACGCCCCCGTTTCCGCAGTGCACAATCGAGGGCCCAAGTCTTTGCTTTAGCTGATTTCCGCATCGGTTGCATAGCGAGACTCTGCCTAAATATGGCGGCTTTATACTTTAGCAAGCCTAACGTGGTTAAGGAGTTCTCTGGGTCGCCGCAAATTATGGCGAAAGTGCCGTTGTCTTGTTAAGATTCGTCGATCCGCAGAAATTGCCGCAGCGCGGAATTGTTCTCGCCGGTCGAAAACCGCGCGATCGGCGCGGCCACCGCCACCCTGCCCTGGTCGATGAAAATCGCATAGTCGGCAATCCGTCTGATCTCGTCCGCATCGTGTGACACGATCACCACCGTGTTGCCGCTGTCGCGGTGCATGGCCAGAAGCAACCCCGCCATGTCGCGGCGCAGGCTTGGATCGAGCGCGGCGAAGGGCTCGTCGAGCAAAAGGATGGGGCGCTGACGCACCAGCGCCCGGGCAAACGCCACCCGCTGCCGCTCGCCACCCGAAAGCGTCGCCGGCATCCGTTTTTCGAAGCCTGACAGCCCGACCTTCGCAAGCGCCGACGTGATGGCGCGCCGATCGGTGTCCCCGAGTTTCAGCGCCGGATGGATGCCGAGCCCGATATTGATGAAGACATCGAGATGCGCAAAGAGGTTGTTGTCCTGAAACACCAGCGACACGGGCCGCTCGGCCGGATGCTGATGGCCGATATCCTTGCCGTGGAACAGGATCTGCCCTCTATCCGCCGTGTCGAAACCGGCCAGCAGATTGAGGAAGGTGGACTTGCCCGCGCCCGATGCGCCGGTGACGCCGATCACGGCGCCCTCGGGCAGCGCGCAATCGAACACGAATGAGTTCTGGCCCAGCCGCAGCGTCACGCCGCGCATCTCGATGGCATCAGTCATGCGATAGCGCCTCCCGCTTCGGTTCATCCGCCACTCCTGAACCCATCGTGCCCGAAATCGTCAACAGCAGGCAGATCACGCCAAGGATCAGCGCCAGCCCATCCGCATCATTGGTGCGATAGCTCCCAAGACTGGAATAGACCAGCCACGGCAGCGTCACGAAACTATCCGAACCGAACAGCGCTACGGCGCCGAGATCGCCCAGCGACAGCGCCATGGCAAAGGACAGCGCCGTCAGCACCGGCTTGCGCAGATCGGGCCACGAGATGAGCCGCAGCTTGGCGAGGCCTGAGATGCCGAGGCTGGCGCTCAGCCGCTGCGTACGGCGCTGGTGAATTGCATAGGCCGGCTCCAGCACCCTGACGACGAAAGGCATCGCCATCAGCGCATTGATGGCAACGACGAGCACCGGCGCCACGACATTGACATCGCCGACATCACGCGCCGCCAGGAACCATCCCGTGGCGAGAACGATGGGTGGGAAGAGCAGCACGAGCGACGATGCCGCCCCCAAGGCGGCAAAGAAGGACCGCGCGCCGCGCCGCGCTCTCCTCTCAAGCGACAACGTGTGGCGCGCACGCACGAGCGGCATGGACAGGACGAGTGACAGTAGGGCCGACGAGAGCGCCATCGCGCCGCTGGTAGCAAGGGCGCGCCAGAAGATCGCTTCGCCGACCAGCTTCACCAGATCGGCGCGCAGGCCGGCAATGACGATGAAGAGCAACGGCAAGCCGAGAAACAGCACAGCCAGCGTGAGAAGCGCGCGATCGGCGATCCATGCACCAAACAGCGCGCCATCGGGCCGCCGGATCGTTCGGCCCGCCGTCAGTCCCACATCTCCGGATGCCGGCA
The DNA here is from genome assembly GCF_017741935.1 of Rhizobium sp. 16-449-1b. Lineage (GTDB taxonomy): Bacteria > Pseudomonadota > Alphaproteobacteria > Rhizobiales > Rhizobiaceae > Rhizobium. Next base: position 298,864 of record NZ_JAGHMH010000014.1, read on the forward strand.
GCAGCGACAGAATGCCGAGCACCACGGCCGTCAACGCGATCTGCAGCAGGGACAAGCCCACCGCGCGGCCGGGATCGAAATCGAAGCGCAGAGACTGGTAGATCGCCACCTCGATCGTGGTCGCTGCCGGTCCCCCGCCGAGCATCAGCACCAGCGTGAAACTGGTGGCGCAGAGCATGAAGATCAGCCCGGCCACGCCAGGAATGACAGAGCGCAGCACCGGCCACTCGATGAAGCGGAAGACGGAAACCGGCCGCATGCCGAGACCGCTCGCCACCAGCCAGTATTCGCCCGGCACCCGCTCCAGCGCCGCCAGCATCAGCCGGCAGGCAAGCGGCAGATTGAAGAAGACATGCGCGAGCAGAATGCCCGACAAGCCATAGATGCTGACGGGCTGGTCGATACCCGCCCATGAGAGCATCGTGTTGACGACGCCCTGCCGGCCCCAGATGCCGATCAGGCCGAGCGCGCCGATCAGCACCGGCAGCCCCATCGGCACTGCCATCAACCGGATGATCCAGATGCGACCGACAAATCGCGGCTGCCGCGCCAGCGCCCGTGCGACCGGAATGGCCAGCACGACCGACAGCAGCGTCGAAAGCGCCGCCTGCAGAAGCGTGAAGCGCAAGACGCGCAGGATGTATGGGTCGGAAACGATCGCCCCGACAGGCATGCCGTCGGTGGAGATCAGCAGCGACAGCGTCGCGACCGTCACGAAGACGAGGATGCCGGCGAGACTGAGTGCCCCGCCGGCCATCGCATATCGTCTTTCGGACGGCGCAAGAAGCATCAGTTCATGCTCATCAATTCATGCTCATGGCGGCCAGCCACTCGTCGATCCAGGCCTTGCGGTTCTTGGCGACCTCATCCGAGCTCATCAGGAAGGTCTTCGACGGATTGACGAGCTTGCCGAAAGCATCCGGCAGCGGCTCCGAGGTCTTGGACACCGGCATCATCCAGTTGTTGGTCGGGATCGTGTCCTGGAAGCCTGATGTCACCATGAACTTCAGGAAGTCCTGCGCCAGCGCCTTGTCCGGCGCGTTCTTCAACAGCCCCGCGACCTCGATCTGGATGTAGTGCCCCTCGGAGAATGCCGCTGCCTGGTAGCGATCGGTGTTTTCCGAGACCATGTGATAGGCAGGCGACGTCGTATAGGAGAGCACCATCGGCGCCTCGCCCTTGGTGAACAGACCATAGGCCTCCGACCAGCCGGGCGTCACCGTCAGCACGCGCTTCTTGAGCTTCGCCCAGGCTTCCGGCGCCTTGTCGCCATAGACCGACTTCACCCAGAGAAGCAGGCCGAGGCCCGGTGTCGAGGTGCGAGGATCCTCGATGACGATCTTCTGCGCGGGATCGCCGTCGACCAGCTCCTTCAGGCTCGCCGGCGGCGTCTTGATCGTCTGCGTGTCGTAGATCACGGCGAAATGGCCGTAGTCATAAGGCACGAAGACGTCGTCCTTGAAGCCGCCGGGGACCTGCAGCGCGCCGGTGTCGACGCCGCTGGCATCGAACAGGCCGGTGGCCTTCGCTTCGGTGATGAGGTTGGTGTCGAGGCCGAGCACGACATCGGCCTTGGTGCCGGCACCTTCGAGCTTCAAACGCGACAGCAGCGCCACGCCATCCGCGACGCTGACGAAGTTGACCGTGCAGCCGCAGGTCTTCTCGAAGGCCGCCTTCACCTTGGGGCCGGGACCCCATTCTGAGGTGAAGCTCTCATAGGTGTAGATGGTGAGCGTCTTGTCGGCGGCGTGTACTGCCGTTGCCGAAAAGCCCGCCAACAGCATGGCAGCGCCGAGCGCATAGGTCTTGAAATGGGTCATGACACCTCTCCTCTAGGTTCATTGAAGGGGAAAAGGGCGGTGCCTGGTGTCACGCGTCTAATCCCTCCGCCGGTGTTAGCCGGATCAGGTTCCGCGGGTTGGCTTTTGCAAGCCTCTCAGCCAAGCATCTGGAAGATACGAGGCACCCCGTTAGAGCGTCGCAAGGTGTATATCCGTAGCCGGCGTCTGGCAAGAGCGGACGTCGGCCAGGTTCAGTCTGCCAGTTCGTTGGCTATTCGGCGGCCTCGGCAGCCGCTTTCGCCGGCGCGCCACCTGTACGCGGCAATTGCACGGGCTTCAGCATGAGGGCCGCCAAAAGCCCGATCAGAGCGATGCCGCAGGAGGTCATGAACAGCGGCACGAAGGCGTTGGCATAGGCCTCGGCAACCGCCTGGCGTGCGGCCTCCGGCAAGGCGGCCAGCATCTTCGGCGTCAGCTGCTCGATATCGGCAACGCCGGGAATGGAGGAACCGACGCGCGAGAGCTGCGAGCCGATGATCGCGCCGTAGATCGAGATCGCAATCGAAGCCCCGCCCATACGCGACAGTGTCACCGAGCCGGTCGCCGCACCGATATCGCGCACCGGCGCCGCGTTCTGCACGCCGATGATCGGCACCTGTTGCGCCAAGCCGACGCCGACACCCTGCAGTGTCATCACCGCGCCGATGAAGATGATCGGCGTGCCGGCATGAAACTGCGACAACAGCGCGAAAGCGAGCGCATTGCAGCTGAGGCTGGCGATGGCGAACGGCTTGTAGCGCCCCGTCGCCGAGATAATCCGCCCGGCCGAGATCGACCCGCACATCAGGCCTCCGGTCAGCAGGATGAAGAGCAGCCCGGCCGCGGACGGAGAAAGCCCTGTCGTGGTCTGCAGGAAGAGCGCGAAATAGTTCACCATGCCGATAGCAATGCCGCCGCTCATGATCGACATGATCAGCAGCAGGCTGAAGGTCGAATTGCGAAACAGCGACAGCGGAATGATCGGTTCGGCGGCACGGCGCTCGACGAACACCCACGACACCAGGAAGACCACGCCGGCGGCGATGATTGCGAGATTAAGCGGCGCGATCAGCGAGCCGAACACCTGTGCGCCATCAGCGGCCAGAACGATGCTTGTCGTCGTCAGCGCCAGCAGAATGGCGCCGGCATAATCAATTGTCGGACGACGGTTCGGCTTGCGATAGGGAAGCATGAAAACCAGGCCACCGAGCACGACAACACCGATAGGAATATTGACGAGGAAGATCGAGCGCCAGCCGAAGAGATCGCTCATCGTGCCGCCGAGCACGGGCCCGATAGCGCCCGACGCCATCAGCACAAGGCTGACATAGCTCTGGTATTTGGCGCGCTCGCGCGGCTCGAAGAGATCGGCCGTTACCGCGAAGATCGACACCATGATCCCGCCACCACCGAGACCCTGCAGCAGGCGCGCGGCGATCAGCGTGTTCATCGAAACTGCCAGCCCGCAAACCGCCGAACCGACAGTGAAGATCAGGATCGCGGCCATCATCACATATTTGCGGCCGAAGAGATCGCCGAGTTTGCCATAGAGCGGCATCACCGCGCTGACAGCCAGCAGATAGGCCGAGCCGACCCAGCTGAACCGCTCAAGATGCCCGAACTCCCCGACGATTGTCGGAAGCGCCGTGGCGACGATCTGGTTGTCGAGCATGGCCATGAACATGGCGGTCATCAGGAAAAGAAAGAGAATGAGCCGGCGACGGGGGTCGGTCACCAGCGGCTGCGCTGCGATCTGTGGATTCATGGGGCGATCTTTCTGGTTGCGGCGCAGTTTATGTGCTATCAGCATATAAATGTCAACGTCATATAAATGACATCAGCATATTTTCCTCCCCGATCGCTTCTGTTATCCTCCACCCCATGACAGACACTTTGCAAATCGACCCCGACACCACGCCGACCGAAGATGACATCGCCCATATCGGCCAAAGCATGAGCCGTATGCGGATGATCACGGGGCGACGACTGATTGCCCGCCTCGCCATCGAAAAGGTGGCTCCGGATCTGGAGCTCTCACATCTGGATGTTCTCGAAGCCGTCAAGCTCGCCCGCAGGAATGGCGAGGTGACCGTGGGGACGATTGCCGAGGCCATGCGCATCGATCCATCCCGCGCAAGCCGCATTGTCGCCGACATGGTGGGCCGCGGTGTTCTCGAACGCGCTGCATCTCAGCAGGACGCCCGGCGGATCCTGGTGGTGATCACGCCATCCGGCTGGAGCCTGCTCACGGAACTGAAATCTCAGAAGCTCGCGATCATCAAGGATGTCGTCTCCGACTGGTCGTCCGAGGATGCCAAAAACTTCGCCGAACTGTTTGATCGGTACATGACCGGTTTCGAGCGCGTTTTCGCCATGCCGGACAAACATTTGCCTGCGACACCAAAAGCCGGAAAATAGATCGAGAGATTGATCTGAATCAAACAGTTACCTTGCCGCGTTTCATAGAACTCCCCCTGACCATAAAACCTAGGAGAGAATCGAATGAAACGCCGCCTGGCAAAACTAAAGGGCATGTTCGCTGCCGTCGTTCTGGTTGCAGCCGCCCATCCGGCCATGTCCGCCGACCTGACCCAGCCGACCGCCGCACAGGAAGCGACACAGAGCCAGAGCCCCTGGATGATCCGCCTGCGCGCGCTTGGCGTTATCACCCAGGATTCCGGCTACGTTGGCGGCGTCCCTGGCTCGGATCTCTCCTACTCGGACACCGTCGTTCCTGAATTCGACGTCACCTACTTCTTCACCGACAACATCGCCGCCGAACTCATTCTCGGCACGACATTCGCCAATGTCACCGGCGAAGGCTCGATCGACAGTCTCGGCAAGGTCGGCAAGACCTGGCTGCTGCCGCCGACGGTGACGCTGCAGTATCACTTCAACGATTTCGGCAACTTCAAGCCCTATGTCGGCGCCGGTCTGAACTACACCATCTTCTACAACGAGAAGGGCAAGAGCGCCCAGAGCCTCGACATCGACAACACCTTCGGCGTCGCGCTCCAGGCGGGCTTCGACTACATGTTCGACGAGCACTGGGGCCTCAACGTCGACGTCAAGAAGATCTTCCTGCGTCCCGATTTCAACGTGAACGTCGGCGGCGCCGACATGACCGGCAAGGCCAAGCTCGATCCCTGGCTGATCGGCGCCGGCGTCACCTACCGTTTCTAAACCAGTCTTTCACGCAGAAACGCCAGAGAGCGCGGACAAACCATGTCCGCGCCCTTTCCCTTTTCCCCCGCTTTGCGCTATGGGCAATGCCCATGAGCCAATCCACCTTCACCATCCTGCTCGGCGGCGAGCTGCACATGACGGAGCGCCTTCGCGCCGCCGTCTCCGGCAGCCGTTTCATAGCGGCCGATGGTGGCATGCGGCACGCGCTGGCGCTCGATGTCAGGCCGGAGCTCTGGGTCGGCGATTTCGATTCCACGCCGGATGATTTGACGGCCGCTTTCTCGGATACCCCGAGAAAGCCCTACCCCGCCGCCAAGGCCGCCACCGATGGCGAGATCGCCGTATCGGAAGCGATAGCCCGCGGCGCGAAGCGGCTGATCCTCGTCGGCGCCCTCTCAGGCGACCGCTCCGACCACGCGCTGCAGCACCTGCTCTACGCCGTCAGCCTCGCCGAGACCGGCCTCGATGTACTGCTCACCTCGGGCACGGAGGAAGCCGTGCCGCTGATCGCCGGCAGCATCACGCTTGATCTGCCGAAGAACAGCCTGTTTTCCGTGCCCGCCTTCAGTGAGCTCAGCGGCCTCTTCATCGAAAACGCTCGCTACCCGCTCAGCGATTTCCATTTGCCCTTCGGCTCGTCGCGCACCATTTCCAATGTCGCGGAAGGACCGGTGCGCTTCTCGCTTGAAAGCGGCCGCGCCATCGTGCTCGCCCGCCCTTACGATCTTTCCGGAGTCTGATTTTTGGCGCCCCCTATCCTTAAACTCGACGATATCTTCCTGAGCTTCGGCGGCGCGCCGCTTCTGGCGGGCGCTGCCCTGCAGGTGGAGCCCGGCGACAAGATCTGCCTTGTCGGCCGCAACGGCTCCGGCAAGTCGACGCTCCTGAAGATCGCCGCCGGCATGGTGGAGGCACAATCCGGCGAAGTATTCCGCCACCCGTCGTCGACCGTGCGCTATCTCGAACAGGCGCCCGATTTCGCCGGCTACAACACCGTCCAGGCCTATGCGGAAGCGGGCCTCGGGCCGGGCGACGACCCCTACCGCGTCACCTACCTTCTCTCGCATCTCGGCCTCACGGGCGAGGAAGACCCGAAGAACCTCTCGGGCGGCGAAGCGCGCCGCGCGGCCCTTGCCCGCGTTCTGGCGCCCGAGCCCGATATCCTGCTCCTGGACGAGCCGACCAACCACCTCGATCTTCCCACCATCGAATGGCTGGAAGGCGAGTTGCAGAAGACCCGCAGCGCGCTGGTTCTCATTTCGCACGACAGGCGCTTCCTCGAAAAAGTCTCGACCGCCACCGTCTGGCTCGACCGCGGCACCTCGCGCCGCCTCGACCGCGGCTTCGCGCATTTCGAGGCCTGGCGCGACCAGGTGCTCGAGGCCGAGGAGATGGAGCAGCACAAGCTCGGCAAGGCGATCGAGCGCGAGGAGCATTGGCTGCGCTACGGCGTTACCGCCCGCCGCAAGCGCAACATGCGCCGCCTCGGCGAACTGCAGACGATGCGCGCCAGCTATCGCGGCCACAAGGGTCCGCAGGGCACCGTGCAGGCGACCGTCTCCGACGCGCAGGAATCCGGAAAGCTCGTCATCGAAGCCGACAAGATCACCAAGACCTATGGCGAACGCCCGATCGTCACGCCGTTTTCGATCCGCGTTCATCGCGGCGATTGCATCGGCCTCGTCGGCCCGAACGGAGCCGGCAAGACGACGCTTCTGAAGATGCTGACAGGCCAGCTGCCGCCCGACACCGGCATCATCAAGCTCGGCACCAATCTGGAGATCGCCACGCTCGACCAGAAGCGCGAGGATCTGAACCCCGAGGACACGCTGGCGCATTATCTGACCGACGGGCGCGGTGAGAACCTGCTTGTCAACGGCGAGCAGCGCCATGTGACCGGCTACATGAAGGAATTCCTGTTCCAGCCGGAGCAGGCCCGCACGCCGATCAAGAATCTCTCAGGTGGCGAGCGCGCCCGCCTGATGCTCGCCCGCATGCTGGCGCGTCCATCCAACCTTTTGATCCTCGACGAACCGACCAACGATCTCGACATTGAGACGCTGGACCTGCTGCAGGAAGTCGTCGCCGGCTTCCCGGGTACCGTCATCCTGGTCAGCCACGATCGTGACTTCCTCGACCGCACCGTGACCTCGACCATCGCACCCGCCGTTCCAGACGCGCCCGATGGCCGCTGGATCGAATATGCTGGCGGCTATTCCGACATGCTGGCGCAGCGCAAGGGTGCAGCCGACGAGCGCAAGAAGGCGGAGAAAGCCGAGAAGGCGAAAGCGCAGGATGCGGCCCCTACCGCCGAAGCGCCGAAGGGCAAGGGAAAGCTCTCCTTCAAGCAGAAGTTCGCGCTCGAAAACCTCCCCAAGGAGATGGCCAAGGCCGAAGCCGAGATCGCCAAGCGCGAGGAAAAGATGGCCGACCCCAACCTCTTTTCCAAGGATCCTACGACCTTCAACCGCCTGGCCGCCGAGATGGAGAAATTCCGCGACAGCCTGGTGAAGATGGAAGAAGAGTGGCTGGAACTCGAAATGCTTCGGGAAGAGCTGGAGGGCTGATCGCCCTCTACGCCGCCGAAAGCTGAGCCTCGACCGCCGCCTTGTCGACGATCGACCACACGCTTGCGATCTTGCCCTCGGCAAATTCGTAGAACACGTTCTCGGAAAACGAGATCCGCCTGCCGTTGACGAGCAGGCCAAGGAATGTGCCTTGCGGGCTGATGTTGAAATTCAGCCGGCTGGCGACCGTGGTTTCATCGGCGATCAGGATCTGGACGTCGAAATGGAGGTCGGGGATCGCGCGAAACTCGGCCTCACGCGCCTGCCGATAGCCGTCTAGCCCAACCATCTCTCCGTTATAGCGCACATCCTGCCCGACATATGTGCCGAGGTTTTCCCAATCCTGGGAATTCAGGCAGCCGATATACGCGCGATATAGGCCCGCAAGTCTCGTCTCCGGCATTCAAGTTCTCCCACCCATCGGCATACCCTGCCAAATAGCTCTCGTCTCCGAGGCGGAAACCCTCACATTTCATTGATTGGCCAGTACCGAGACCTCGTGCCTAAGCTCCCGAAGGCTCCCGCCCCCGGAGCCAAGAGGAGAAAACCCATGTCTCGCTATCTGATTACCAGCCATGTCGCGGCGCTTGCCGTCGGCATTCTTCTGAGCACGTCGCATGTCACGTTCGCCGCCGATGCCGAGCGCGTGCGTGTACGCGGCGATATCGCCAGCCTCAGCGGCGACACGCTCGTCGTCAAGACCCGCGAGGGCGCCGATCAGACCATTGCGCTGAAGCCGGAATGGAAAGTTGGCGGCATCAAGAAGGCATCGGTTGAAGACATCAAGCCCGGCGATTTCGTCGGCATCGCCTCGCTGCCCAAACAGGACGGCGGCGATGGCGCACTCGAGGTGCTCATCTTTCCGGCTGCCATGAAAGGCACCGGCGAAGGCAGCCGTCCCTGGGATCTGAAGCCCAACAGCAGCATGACCAACGCGACCGTCGCCAAGGCGGTCAAATCCGTCGATGGTCACACCGTGACGCTGACCTATCAGGGCAAGGAAAAGACCATCTCGATATCGGACGATACGCCGATCGTGACCTTCACGGCCGCGCAGAAGTCGGACCTGACGCCAGGCGCGCATGTCATCGTCATGGGCGAGAAGGCAGCGGATGGAACCGTCTCCGCGGCACAGGTCACGGTCGGCACCAACGGCATCGTTCCGCCGATGTGATCCCGATCGAAGCGATCAGAGCGCCGGTGCCGGCGTGTTCGGCGCCTTGTCCGCTACCTTGCTCTCATCGGGCTTGGCGGCAAGCGCTTCGAGATGCAGCACGCGCGGATGGAACGCCTCGATATAGGCGTCGGAGCGGCCGATATAAATCATCGTCGCATCCGGCATCGCCTCGAGCACCTTCATCATCGTCGACTGCCATTCGGGCTCCATGCCCTCTAGCACTTCGTCGAAGACCATCCATTGCGGCCGCACCAGCAAGAGGCGCGCAAAGCCGATAGCCCGCTGTTCATCGGCATCGAGCAGCTTGTCCCAGCGCGCGCGCGTATCCAGACGGGCAACGAGATTGTGCAGCCCCGCCTTTTCGAGCGCCGCCACCACATCATCGTTCTTGTAGGTGTCGGCGGCTGCGGGAAACGCCAGCGCTTCGCGCAAGGTACCACCCGGAATATAGGCCGATTGCGGCACGAACAGCATGTCGTCTGTCGGCGGCAGGCCGATCTTGCCGCTGCCGCAGGGCCACAGCTCAGACATCGCCAGGAACAGCAGCTTGCGATTGACGTTGTGATCGCCGTTGATCATCACCTTCTCGCCGGCCTTGATGGTGACGCTGCCCTCATGCAGGCGGAAGCCGCCGCACTGGTCGACCTCCTCGTCCATCTTGGTGGCGATCGTCACATCCTCGAGCGTCAGCGTGCCCGGCGCGCTGCGCTCATAAGCGATCGTTTCCTTGAGATCGACGTCGTCGCCCATGGTCGTCAAAGCCTGGCGGAAATCGGTGACGCGCATCAAGGTTGCGCGCCATTCGGCGATCGGGCCGAAGTTGGACACGTACCAGCGCAGCGCCGTGTTGACCTGGTTGAACGCGCCGACCGACATCATCAGCTGACCGAAGGTGAGGCCGCCGGAGAAATAGGCGGGCGCCGCCACGATGATCGGAATGACGACGACGAGCCAGCCGTAACCAGCCGACACCCAGGTCAGATTGACGTTGGCCATCGCCAGCTTCTTGATGACGGCGAGAACGGCGCTGATATCGGTGTTGATCCGCCCCCGTTCATTCTCCTCGCCACGCGCAGCCGTGATCGCCGGAATGTTCTCGTTGGCATGCATCAGTGCGAAACGCAGCTCGGCTTCCTTGGAGAAACGGTCGGCATTGAGCTTGACGAGCTTGCGCCCCACGAGCTGGCTGAGCACCGAGGCGGACGCGGCATAGAAGATCGCCGCCCACACCATATAGCCCGGAATGGAAAAGGCGTACTCGCCGAAACGGAAGACGAAGCCGCTCGACAGTTCCCAGAGAACGCCGATAAAGCTCACCAGCAGGATCGTCGATTGTACCAGGCCGATGACAAGCCCGGTCGTGCTTTCCGCCAGGTTGCGCGCATCCTCATGCAGGCGCTGGTCCGGATTGACGCCGATCAGCCCGCTGGAGGCGAGCCTCAGCGCCCGCTTGCGCTGCAGCCACTGGTCGACGAGATCGCGCGTCAGCCCCTCGCGCATGTAAAGCGCCGTCATCTGGTTCAGCCAGGCCTGGACAACGTTGAGCAGCAGCAGCATGCCTGCGATCAGCGCGAAAATCTTCAGCTGGTGGAAGAACCCCGGCAGGTCGCGGCGCGAGATGGCGTCGTAGAATGGCGCGTTCCACTGGTTGAGGATGACGGTGGCATAGGCCGTCGCCAGAATGATCCCGATCAACGCCGTCGAGAGAATGAGCACCGGCGCCCGCACCCTGGAATGCCAGAATGCCGAAAACATCACCTTGAGGCGGAAGATCAGGCTGAGATCATACCCTACCCGGTCCTGCCCCTGGATGCTCGGTCTGCTTTTGACGTCCTCTGCCATCATGCTTCCTTACGCGTATGTAGCCCCTGAATAGCACCGTGAGTCAGCCTGTCCAGCAACAGTTTCTAGCATCAGGTAATGCGCGAGTTACCTCGGCAAATAGGCGACGCCGCGTATCGGTCATTGATTCGCGGCCTGACTGGGTCTATTTAGAGCGCTCCGTGGTGATTTGGCCGGCCGGCTTGCAGCCACGTTAAAGAAGTTGCTAAAGGGCCGCGTGCGGACCGATAGCGATATTTTCGTTTTTTCATCGAGTGACCGCTATGCCGATCAAGATCCCCGATACCCTGCCCGCCTTTGAAACCCTGGTTCAGGAAGGTGTGCGCGTGATGACCGAGACGGCCGCGATCCGTCAGGACATTCGCCCCCTGCAGATCGGGCTTCTGAACCTCATGCCGAACAAGATCAAGACCGAGATTCAGATGGCGCGCCTCATCGGCGCCTCGCCGCTGCAGGTCGAGCTGTCGCTTGTTCGCGTCGGGAACCACAAGGCGAAGAACACCTCGGAAGATCATCTCTTCTCCTTCTACCAGACCTGGGAGGAGATCAAACACCGGAAGTTCGACGGCTTCATTATCACAGGCGCGCCGATCGAAACGCTTCCATACGAAGACGTTACTTATTGGGATGAAATGCAGCAGATTTTCGACTGGACGCGCACCAACGTGCACTCCGCAATGAATGTCTGCTGGGGCGCGATGGCCGCGATCTACCATTTCCATGACATTCCCAAGCACGCGCTGACGGAAAAAGCCTTTGGCGTCTATCGCCACAAGAACCTCAAGCCGTCGTCGGTCTACCTGAACGGTTTCTCCGACAATTTCGAGGTTCCGGTCTCGCGCTGGACGGAAGTGCGCCGCGCCGACATCGAAAAATCCGACACGCTGGAAATCCTGATGGAATCGAGCGAGATGGGCGTGTGCCTCGTTCACGAGAAGAAGGGCAACAGGCTCTATATCTTCAACCACGTCGAATATGATTCGACATCGCTCGGTGACGAGTATTTCCGCGACGTGAATGCCGGCGTTCCGATCAAGATGCCGCACAATTATTTCCCGCACAACGACCCGTCGATCCCCCCGCAGAACCGCTGGCGCAGCCACGCTCACCTGCTGTTCGGCAACTGGATCAACGAAATCTACCAGACGACGCCTTACAATCTGGAAGATATTGGCGAAGACGGCTGAGACCTTTTCGCCTTGCCTGATACGCCGCCGGACCTGACCGGCGGCGTTTGTTTTTTATATCGCGGCGGTTGCGATTTCATTCAATTGAGAGCAGGTTCTGGCCCGAAATTGCGGACGCGAACCGGGGAGGAAACAGGATGGCGGATGGATTGAAGCGGGACGTTTTTGGAACGACGAAGACGGGCGAGACCGTCCATCGCGTCGAAATCTCGGGCGGCGGCCTGACCGCCAAGGTCATCACCTGGGGCGCCGTCATTCAGGATCTCAGGCTCGAGGGCCATGACGCGCCGCTCACCCTCGGCTTCGATGATTTCGACAGCTACCCCGCCCATTCCGCCTATTTCGGCGCGACGCCCGGCCGCAACGCCAACCGCATCGGCAGCGGCAAGTTCACGATCGACGGCAAGAATTATCAGCTCGACCTCAACGAAAACGGCGTCAGCCACCTGCATGGCGGCTTCGAGAACATCGCGCTGCGCAACTGGACGATCGTCGAGCATGACAGCGACCGCGTCGTCCTGAAGATCGTCGACGCCGACGGCCGCGGCGGCTATCCCGGCAATTGCACCATCCTCGTCACCTACCGCGTGCATGGCGATGGCGAACTCTCGGTGGTCTACGAGACGACCAGCGACCAGCCGACCATCGCCAATGTCTGCCAGCACGCCTATTTCAATCTCGACGGCCGCGACGACACGCTTGGCCACGACATCATGATCGCGGCCGACAGCTATCTTCCGACCGACGAACGCCAGATCCCGACCGGCGAGATCCGCCCGGTGCAGGGCACGGTGTTCGACTTCCGCGAAATGGCATCGCTGAAGCGCTTCGAGGGTGACACCCAGGCGCTCTACGACCACAATTTCTGCCTCTCGTCCGAACGTGTCGCCAAGCGCTCGGTGGTGCTCGCGCGCAGCCTTTATTCCGGCGTATCGATGGAAGTGCGCACGACCGAGCCCGGCGTGCAGTTCTACGCCGCCTTCAAGCTCGATGTGCCGGTGCCTGGTATCGGCGGCCGCAAATACGGCCCCTTTGCCGGCTTCTGCCTGGAAACGCAGATCTGGCCCGATGCCATCAACCACGAGGGCTTTCCCAACGCGGTTCTGCGCCCCGGCGAAGTGCTGCGCCAGGAAACGGACTACATTTTCTCGAAGAGCTGACGGCCACCTGCCGACCATTCCTGATGTCATCAAACCCTCGCAGAGCTCTGCGAGGGTTTTTTTCATGCAAGTTAGCGCTTGCAATTGGTTCCAAAGAGGTTCTATTTTAATCTCATGGATAGAACCAGTCTGATAGCCGAGATCGAGGCACGCGGACTGCGCGACACAGCGCGCAGCGGGCCTCTCTATCGCCGCCTCGCGCAGACACTAACCGGCCTGATCAATGAGGGCCTGCTGAAGCCGGGGGCGGCACTGCCGAGCGAGCGCGATCTGGCGGAAGCCCTGAAGATCGGCCGCGTCACCGTGCGCACCGCCTATCGCGATCTCCTGAATTCAGGCACGCTGGAATCACGCCATGGCAGCGGCACCTTCGTCTCCGCCAAGGTCGAACGCATGGAGCAGTCGCTCTGGCGGCTTTCATCCTTCTCAGAAGACATGCGCTCGCGCGGCCGTGTGCCGGCGGCGAGAATCCTGTCGCGCACCATCAACAAGCCCTCGCCGGAGGAAGCCTTCCTGCTGGGCCTTGGCGTCGACGAGCGCGTGTTGCGCCTCGATCGCCTGCGCCTAGCGGACGGACTGCCGCTGGCGATCGATCGCTCCGTGGTCCCCGTGAAGTTTCTCGATGACACCGCCGGCGGCGAAGGCTCGCTCTACGACGCGCTGACGGCAAGCGGCCACCGTCCGGTGCGCGCGCTGCAGAAGCTCTCCGCCGTCACGCTCGACGCGACCTCGGCTGCAGCGCTCGACGTTGCGGCCGGCGCACCTGCCCTTCTGATCGAACGCGTATCGCGCCTGGAAGACCAGCGCGTCGTTGAATACACCCGCTCCCACTATCGTGGCGATGCATATGATTTTGTTGCAGAATTGAGAATTGGAGACGAGCTATGAGTGAAACCCAGTCGCTGATGTTGCAGGAAGCCGGCCAATCTCCCGAGGTGGTCGCCACGCTGCTGCGCAAGGAAAAGCCTGTTTTCGACGAGATCGCCAAGCTCTTTTCCAAGAACGCGCCAAGCGTCGTCACCACCGCCGCGCGCGGCTCGTCCGACCACGCCGCCACCTTCTTCAAATACCTCTTCGAGATCACCTGCGGCATTCCGGTAGCCTCGGTCGGCCCCTCGATAGCGTCGGTCTATGGCACGCCGCTGCGCCTCAAGGGCGGCATCCACTTTACTGTTTCGCAATCAGGCGCGAGCCCCGATATCGTGGCACTTCAGGAAGCGGCCAAGCGCGGCGGCGCGACCACCATTGCCGTCGTCAACGTCACCGACAGCCCGCTCGCCAAGCAGGCCGACCTCGTGCTCGATCTCAACGCCGGCGCCGAAAAGAGCGTCGCGGCAACCAAATCCTTCATCGCCTCGGTCGCGGCCCTGTCGGGCGTCACGGCGGCAATCGGCGCCAGTGGCGACCTGCAGGCAGCACTTGAAAAGCTTCCCGAAGCGCTGAACGCCACATCGGGCATCGATACGGCTGCCGCCGAAGACGTACTCTTCAACGCCACCTCGCTCTACACCGGCGGCCGTGGCCCGGCCTTCGCCATCGCGCTTGAGGCGGCGCTGAAGGCCAAGGAGACCTCCGGCCTGCATGCCGAGGCATTCTCGCTTGCCGAACTCATGCACGGTCCAATGCGCCTCGTGCAGCCGGGCTTCCCGATCCTTGCCTTCACGCCCGATGACGCCGCCTACGCAAACAACGTCAAGGCGCTGGAGCGCCTGAGCAAGCTCGGCGCCACCACGGTACCCTTCTCGACCAAGGAACTCCCCGGCATCAACCTGCGCGTCCCCACGACCGGCAACGGCCTCCTGGACCCGCTGGTCTCGCTGCTCGTCTACTACCGCATGATCGAGGCGGTCACCCGCCGCAAGGGCTTCGACCCTGACAAGCCGGCAAACCTCCTGAAGGTGACGGAGACCGTCTGATGTCGCGCAAGATCTTTATCGGCGCCCGCATCTTCGACGGCGAGCGCTTTCACGACGACAAGGCGCTTGTCGTCGCAGACGGCCGCATCGAGACAATCGCCGGCCTGAACGACCTGCCGGATGGCGAGACGATCACGCTCGACGGCGGCGTTCTCGCGCCCGGCTTCATCGACGCCCAGGTGAATGGCGGCGCCGGCCGGATGCTCAACGACGAACCGTCGCCCGCCTCCATGTACCGGATCGCTGAGGGCCATCGCCCCTATGGCACGACGTCGCTCCTGCCGACGCTGATCACCGATACCGGTGAAGCGACGGCAGCCGCGATCGACGCCGCGAAAGAAGCGGTCAAGGCGAACCGCGGCGTGGCCGGCCTCCATCTCGAGGGTCCCCATCTCGCGCCTGCCCGCAAGGGCGCGCATCTGGCCGAACTGATGCGCCCTGTTGAGGACCGCGACGTCAAGGCACTTTCCGCCGCCGCCGAGGCGATCGGTACGTTGCTGGTGACGATGGCGGCCGAGCAGGTCACGGCTCGACAGGTACGAGAACTGAGCGAAGCGGGCGTCACCGTCAGCATCGGCCACTCCGATTGCACGAGCGAGGCCGCAGAGGCGCGTTTCGACGCCGGCGCCCGTGGGGTGACGCATCTGTTCAATGCCATGAGCCAGCTCGGCCATCGCACGCCGGGGCTTGTGGGCGCGGCAATCGATCATCCGGCCGTCTGGTGCGGCATCATCGCCGATGGGCACCACGTCGATCCCAAGGCGCTGCGCACGGCGCTGAGAGCCAAGCGCGGCGAGGGCAAGCTGTTCTTCGTGACCGATGCCATGTCGCTGGTGGGCTCCGCCGAGAACAGCTTCACGCTGAACGGCCGCACGGTGCGGCGCGAAACGGGCGCCTTCTGCTCGCGGCTGGTGCTGTCAGATGGCACGCTTGCCGGCTCCGACGTCGATATGGCCTCGGCGATCCGCTATGGCCTGACCTATCTCGATCTGTCGCTATCAGAAGCGCTGCGCATGGCAACGCTTTACCCCGCCCGCTTCCTGAAGCTCGATGACCGTGGCCGCCTCGCACCCGGCCTGCGCGCAGATCTCGTGCATATGACCGATGGCATCAAGGTCAATCAGACCTGGATCAGCGGCGAGCCTGCGTGACCGAGAAATGCCGATTGTCAATTTGGCGTTGACAATCGGTCGCCAAAGCCTGGTCTATCCGGTAACGGCGGGCAGGCTCATATTCCCCTCACGAAACGGCGGCACATCAGACGCGCCGCCCTTGTGAGAGGACAAAATCATGGCCCAGATCATCCTGAATTCGGCAACCGCCATCCTGATCGCGACGGCATTTCTGGCAACGGCTGCAATGGCGCTCCGCACTGAAAACCAGGTGCGCGTTCGCGTGCCTGTGAAGGTCCGCGACCGACACCATCCCAACGGTTGAATGACCGAATAATTCCTCGAATTCGCCCCAATATCGACACCGGTCGGGATCAGGAATGCCTCGACCGGCTTGGGAGGGAAAGACAATGACGAAGATCATCGGCGCTGCGGCAATCTTGACGATTGCGCTCGCCACTTATGCGGCCTCGCTCAACCCATACGACACGAGCAAGACCCCGCATAAGCCGTCACACCAGACGACCGTCAGCGATACCGAACATACCGCCTCGATCCGCTAAGAATATCTGGGCAAGGCAGAGCCCGCTTTAGACGAACAACTGCCCGCCATTGGCGCTGAGCGTCGAGCCGGTGATAAAGCCGGCATCATCCGAAACCAGGAACACAACGCAGCGCGCGACCTCATCGGGCGTCCCGAGACGCCCCACCGGGATCTGCGGAATGATGCGCTCGTTGAGCACCTTCTCCGGGATCGCCAGCACCATCTCGGTGCCGATATAGCCGGGGCAGATGGCGTTGACGGTGATGTTCTTCGCCGCCCCTTCCTGAGCAAGGGCCTTGGTGAAGCCGAGATCGCCGGCCTTTGCCGCCGAATAGTTGGCCTGCCCCATCTGGCCCTTCTGACCATTGATCGACGAGATATTGACGATGCGCCCGAAGCTGCGCTCGCGCATGCCGGCCCAGACCTGATGCGTCATGTTGAACAGGCCGGTGAGGTTGGTGTTGATCACCTCGTGCCATTGCTGCGGCGTCATCTTGTGGAACATCGCATCGCGCGTGATGCCGGCATTGTTGATGAGCACCTCGATCGGGCCGAGCTCGGCCTCGATCCGCGCCAGGCCTTCCGAACAGGCCTCATAGCTCGACACATCCCATTTGAAAACGGGAATGCCGGTCTCCGCGTGAAACGCCTGCGCGGCCTCGTCGTTGCCGGCGTAATTGGCCGCGACCCGATAGCCTGCGCTCTTCAAGGCCAGTGAAATGGCGGCGCCAATACCGCGCGTACCGCCGGTGACAACAGCGACTCTGCTCATGTTCCGCTCCCCAAATGTAAGGCTCCGCTATCCCCGGAGCTCAACCACGACACGATATAAAGCAGGCTATTAGAATGCTTCGAAGCACATGGCGACGCCCATTCCGCCGCCGATGCATAATGTCGCAAGTCCCTTCTTGGCGCCGCGGCGCTTCATTTCGAACAGGAGCGTGTTGAGCACGCGCGCGCCGGAGGCGCCGATCGGGTGGCCGATGGCGATCGCCCCGCCATTGACGTTGACGATCTCGGGGTTCCAGCCGAGATCCTTGTTGACCGCGCAAGCCTGCGCCGCGAAGGCCTCGTTGGCCTCGACGAGGTCGAGATCGTTGATCGACCAGCCGGCCTTCTCCAACGCCTTGCGCGAAGCCGGGATCGGGCCGGTGCCCATGATCTGCGGATCGACGCCGGCGGTGGCCCAGGACACGATACGCGCGAGCGGCTGGATGCCGCGACGCGATGCTTCCTGTTCGGTCATCAGCACCGCAGCCGCAGCGCCGTCATTGAGGCCAGATGCGTTGGCGGCGGTGACCGTGCCTTCCTTGTCGAACGCAGGGCGAAGCTTCGCCATCGCCTCCATGGTGGCGCCGTGGCGAATATATTCGTCCGCATCGACGGTGACGTCACCCTTGCGCCCCTGGATGACGAAAGGAATGATCTCGTCGCTAAAGCGCCCGGCCTTCTGCGCGGCCTCGGCCTTGTTCTGCGAGGCGACGGCAAACATGTCCTGCTCCTCGCGCGTCAGTTGCCACTGGCGTGCGATGTTTTCGGCGGTCACGCCCATGTGGTAACCGTAGAAGGCGTCCGTCAGGCCGTCCTTGATCATGGTGTCGACCATCTTCATGTCGCCCATCTTGGTGCCGGCGCGCAAATGTGCTGCATGCGGCGCCATCGACATGGATTCCTGGCCGCCGGCAACGATGATCTTCGCATCGCCGAGCGCGATCTGCTGCATGCCGAGCGCCACGGCGCGCAGGCCGGAACCGCAGAGCTGGTTGATACCCCAGGCGGTCGCTTCCTTGGGAACGCCGGCCTTCATCGCTGCCTGGCGCGCCGGGTTCTGCCCTTCGCCCGCCGGCAGCACCTGCCCGAGGATCACTTCGTCCACTTCGGAGGCATCGACGCCCGCCCGATCGAGCGCGCCCTTGACGGCCGCGGCACCCAGCTCATGGGCGGCGACGGTGGCGAACGCACCGTTGAACGAGCCGACAGCCGTACGGCCGGCGCTGGCGATGACGATAGACGGACTGGACATGAAGGTCTCCTCGTTTTGCTCCACCACATATAGGTTGAAACTGACAAAGCTTCATCGCCAAGTCAAACGACAAGAGAGCACATGCGAATTTTCGAAAGAACTTACGCTGCGTGAATTGTCTTGCACTAAAAGGGGCTTGCCGCATCGCACAAAGAGATTGTCACCGGCCCGATTTTGCGTCTACACTCCCAAGTGGAGGAATTTCAATGACAATAAGACGGGCTTTGGGAGATTCATATGGCGAAGAATGAGGGCCAGGTAGCGATCAAGAAATACGCCAATCGCCGACTGTATAACACCGGCACCAGCACCTACGTGACGCTGGAAGATCTGGCGGAGATGGTGAAGAAGGGAGAGGACTTCACCGTACAGGACGCCAAGAGCGGCGACGACATCACGCATTCCGTGTTGACGCAGATTATCTTTGAGCAGGAATCGAAGACCGGCAACACGCTGCTACCCATTTCCTTCCTACGCCAGCTGATCACCTATTACGGTGACCAGATGCAGATGGTGGTTCCGAGCTTCCTGGAACACTCCATGCGCGCCTTTACCGAGCAGCAGACGCAGATGCGCGAGCAGGTAACGCGCGCTTTCGGTGAGACGCCGCTGACCAAGAACCTGCAGTTGCCGATGCAGATGGTCGAGGACCAGGTGCGCCGCAACACCGAGATGTTCCAGCAGGCGATGCAGATGTTCTCGCCCTTCAAGGCGCCGGCGACAGCCGCCAAGGAAAGCCGCAAGGCCGAAGCCAAGGACATCGACGAACTTAAGGAACAGCTGCGCGCGCTTCAGAGCAAGCTCGACAGTCTCTGATACCAGACCCCATCGCCTTCGCATCTCCTCTGGCCATGGCTCGGGGAGATGCCGAAACTCAAAGCCCGATAGAGACATCCCGCCCGGCACTGCGGATCGATACCGCGAAGCCGCCGACGACATCGATCAATGCGATCGTCAGAAGAATGAAGAACACCTGCGTCGCCGCATCGGGAACGAGCAGGAACTCCACCAGAAACGCGATGAAAACAAGCATGGACAGCATGTGGTTGGCCAGGCTGCCGCGCGCGTTGCGCGTCGCGCGCAAGATCTCGAAGAACAACACGACGAGCGCCACCACGATGAACAGGTCGCCGAGCGACATGCTCCAGATCGCCCCTGAGATCATCGACAGTACGATGAGGTCATTGTGAAGCGCGGGAAGTCCGCCGCTGCCCATGAACCCGACCATCGCAAGATTATAGAGAATGAAAGGCACGACCATCAGCGGAATTGCAGTGAACATGTGGCGATATTCTCCCTCGGTGAAAGAATAGTGCCGTAAATCACCGCGTCACTTCAAGTGATCATGCGATATATTATTGCCAAAACGCAAAAGGCCGGCACACGGCCGGCCTTGCGAATTCTGCTGAAGCAGAACGCATAATGAAATTATGCGCTTTCCTTCGGCGTCAGAACCTGACGGCCGCGGTACATACCGGTCTTCAGATCGATATGGTGCGGGCGACGCAGTTCGCCGGAGTTCTTGTCTTCAACGTAGGTCGGGGCCTTCAGCGCGTCAGCAGAGCGGCGCATACCGCGCTTGGACGGGCTTGTTTTTCTCTTAGGTACAGCCATTTTTCTTACTCCACTTCACAGGCGAACACATCCAACGGCCAGACTGGCGGCCGAAACGACATATCGCGATTTCGGAAATTTTGCGCGCTTATACATGCCTTGGAGGGGCTTGACCAGTCCCCAGCTTTATTTTTTGAGATTCACTTGAATCTCTGTTCAGACCTCGTCTTCCTCGACGATCCAGGGCTCCGCGCGCGCCGCATCCTCCCAGGCCTTCCAGGCCGGAACGGCCTTCATCGCCGCCATATAGCTCAACGTATCGCCCGACGCCACCAGATCGTAGATCTCGAAGCGATTGACGACAGGCGCGAACATCGCATCGGCACCGGAGAATTCACCAAACAGGAAGGGGCCGCCGGAATGGGCGCGCAGATCCCGCCAGATCGTCTCGATGCGCGCCACATCGGCCATGACGCCGTCGGCAAGCACGATCCGGCCCTTCGGGCGGCGCATGTTCATCGGACAGGCGTTGCGGAGCGCCTTGAAGCCAGAAAGCATCTCCATCGACACAGCGCGCGCCACGGCCCGCTTGTCGCGCGCCTTCGGCCACAGGCCGGCTTCGGGAAAAAGCTCGGCGACATATTCTATGATGGCAAGCGACTGCCACACGCGGGTCGCGCCATGCTGCAGCACCGGCACCTGACCGGTCGGCGAAAACGCCCGGAAGTGCGGATTGCCCGCCGCGTTGTCGAAGGGAACCAGAACCTCCTCGAACGGAATGCCGGCAGCCGTCAGCGCGATCCAGGGGCGGAACGACCAGGAGGAATAGTTCTTGTTGCCGATATAGAGCGTCAGCCGGTCCAAAGATCTCTCCCTTGCAAGCAAGCGCGGCCGAGCCGCACATCATCCTTCATACGTGCCATCACGCATGCCAGATGACATCTGGGGTCACCAGCGACATCTTCTGATGTCAGTCATAAATGCATCTGATGTATTCGCCGGAATTGCGTGCCCGGCGCTCGATGACGCCCGCCAGACTGCGCAGGCCGCGGCCCGGCTTGCCGGCGTTGCGGTCGATCGGGTTGGGCAGCGAGACGGCAAGCAGCGCCGCCTGCCGGCTGGTGAGCTTCGACGCCGGCACCTTGAAATGATAGCGCGCAGCCGCCTCGATGCCGTAGATGCCCGGCCCCCATTCGGCGATGTTTAGATAAATCTCCATCAGCCGCCGCTTCGACCAGACGAAATCGGCCGTCACCGCCAGCGGCAATTCCATCGCCTTGCGCACGAAGGAGCGGCTGTTCCACAAGAACAGGTTCTTCGCCGTCTGCATCGGAATGGTGCTGCCGCCGCGCGTCGCTTCACCGCGCAGCGTGTCGGTGACCAGCATCCGCATCTCGCCCCAGTCGACGCCGCCATGGAAACAGAACTGCCCGTCTTCCGACATCATCACCGATTGCACCAGAACCGGCGAGATCTGATCGATCGACACCCATTGCCGGTCGTAGCCGCGCAAGAGCACCAGATCGCGCAGCATCAAGGTCGAGACCGGATGGATGAAGGGCAGCACGTAAAGGAAGATCAGCGCATAGGGCAGAACAAGCAGTGCGGCGATCGACAGAACAATACGCATCATAAGCGAACGACCCTTTAGCCAAACGAGGGCGCGCCGATGGATCGGCATGGCCATGCTGTCGTCTGTCTCCGGCGTGATGTCCAATTCCCCTGACCCAGTCTCGTTCCCCTCTTCTCCATACCGCCTGCAAACTGGCATTGCCAGACACAAAGGAAATCTTGGTCGCTCTGTCGACAATTCCGTTGCAAGCCCAAGCCCGCCCGTGCCAAACAACGCCCCATGAACGCGCATCTGAAGACATTCGAAAGCCGGCTCGCAGCCAACGCCCGTGAGATCGAAGGCGTGCTCGACGCGCTGCTCTCGCAGCAGGTCTTGGACGACGAGATCGCCCGCCCGGAAAACCTGCGCTCGGCCATGCATTACGCCGTACTGAACGGCGGCAAGCGGCTGCGCCCGTTTCTGGTCGTCGAGACGGCAACGATGCTTGGCGGCAATCGCGACGCCGCCCTGCGGATCGGCGCCGCACTCGAATGCGTTCACTGTTATTCGCTTGTCCACGACGATCTGCCTGCCATGGACGACGACGACCTGCGCCGCGGCAAGCCGACGGTGCACATCGCCTATGACGAGGCCACCGCCATTCTCGCCGGCGACAGCCTGCTCACCTACGCCTTCGACATCATAGCCTCGACGCCTGACCTCGACGAGACGCGCAAGGTCGCGCTGATCCTGGCGCTGTCGCGGGCCTCCGGGCTCGGCGGCATGGCCGGCGGACAGGCGCTCGATCTGGCCGCAGAGAAGCAGGCGCCCGACGAACAGGGCATCATCATGCTGCAGGCGATGAAGACGGGCGCGCTCATCCGCTTTGCCTGCGAGGCGGGCGCAATCGTTGCCGGCAGCCCGGCTGAGGACCACGTGACATTGCGCCAGTTCGGCGAACGGATCGGCCTCGCCTTCCAGCTGGCCGACGACATCCTCGACCTGACCGCCGATAGCGCCACAATGGGCAAGGCAACGGGCAAGGACGCCGGCCGCGGTAAGGGCACGCTTGTCGGCCTGCACGGCATGGCCTGGGCCGAGGCGACGCTCTCAGCCCACGTGACCGAAGCCGAAGCGCTGCTGGCCCCCTATGGCGAGCGCGCCACGGTTCTCGTCGAAGCTGCCCGTTTCATCGCCGAGCGCAAGAGCTGAGGCGGACAAGCGTTAGAAATCGCTGAAAAAGCGTCACCGAGACAAGATTCCGGCGCCCGCTCAGGCCCTGCTCTCTTGCCGAGCGACACGTGGCGCGCCTAGAACTTGGCGCAAGGCCGCAACGATGCGCGGCCGTTCCCAAGAGAAGCGCCATGCACGAGACCCTGAGCTACCTTCCGCAGATCCTGCCTGCCTATATCGCCTATATCGTCGCCGTCATCAGCCCCGGCCCAGCCATTATGGCGATCGTCTCGACATCCATGGTGCATGGCCGCAAGGCCGGCATGACGATCTCGCTCGGCATCTTCGCCGGCTCCTTCACCTGGGCGTGCGCGGCGGCCCTCGGGCTTGCCACCATCCTCAACACCTATGCGGTGGCGCTCGAGATCCTGAAGATCTTCGGCGGCCTCTACCTGCTCTACCTCGCCTACAAGGCCTTCAAGGCCGTGCGCGCCAACCCCGATATCCAGCAGGCCACGACGCCGAAGAACATGTCGACGCGCGCGCTGCTTCTGCGCGGCTACGGCATTCACGTCACCAATCCGAAGGCGATCTTCGCGTGGCTGGCGATCATCGCGCTCGGCATGCCGCAGGGCGCGCCGGCATCCGTTGCCGGCCTGATCGTCGGCATCTGCCTGACGACGGGCTTCATCGTCTTCATGGGCTATGCGGTGCTCTTCTCGACACCGCAGGCGCTGAAAATCTATTCAAGCCTGCGCCGCTGGATCGAAGGCGCCATGGCCGCCTTCTACTGCTTCGCAGGGCTGAAGCTTCTCACCAGCCGCATCTGATTTTGGGTAAGGAAAGCGACGGCGCGGATTACTCCGCCGCCGTCCTGTTCTGGCCGAAACGCTTTTCGATGTAATCGGCGACCAGCGCCTCGAAATCCGACGCGATATTGGGGCCGCGCAGCGTCATCGCCTTCTGCCCGTCGATATAGACGGGCGCCGACGGGCTCTCACCCGTTCCCGGCAGCGAAATGCCGATATCGGCATGCTTGCTCTCACCCGGGCCATTGACGATGCAGCCCATGACCGCGACGTTGAGCGCCTCGACACCCGGATACTTGTCGCGCCACACCGGCATGTTCTTGCGCAGGTCGTTCTGAATGTTCTGCGCCAGCTCCTGGAAGACCGTCGACGTCGTACGGCCGCAGCCGGGACAAGCGGCGACAACAGGAATGAACTGGCGGAAGCCCATGACTTGCAGGATTTCCTGTGCCACCTGCACTTCGCGTGTGCGGTCGCCATTCGGCTCCGGCGTCAGCGATACGCGGATCGTGTCGCCGATCCCGTGCTGCAGCACAAAGCCCATGGCAGCCGACGAAGCGACGATGCCCTTGGTGCCCATGCCGGCTTCGGTGAGGCCGAGATGCAGCGCATGGTCGGAACGTTCAGACAGCATGGAATAGACGGCGATCAGGTCCTGCACCTGGCTGACCTTGGCCGACAGAATGATACGGTTGCGCGGCAGGCCGATTTCTTCGGCAAGATTGGCCGAGATCAGCGCCGACTGCACGATCGCCTCGCGGGTGACCTGACGGGCCGAGAGCGGCGAACCGGCCGCCGAGTTCTGGTCCATCAGCGCGGTCAGCAGCTCCTGGTCAAGCGATCCCCAGTTGACGCCGATACGCACGGGCTTGTCGTAGCGGATCGCCATCTCGATGATGTCGCCGAACTGCTTGTCCTTCTTGTCCTTGAAGCCGACATTCCCGGGATTGATCCGGTACTTCGCCAGCGCCTCGGCGCAATCGGGATGATCAGCAAGCAGCTTGTGGCCGATATAATGGAAGTCGCCGACCAGCGGCACGTCCATGCCGAGGCGCAGCAGCCGGTCGCGGATGCGCGGCACGGCGGCGGCACTCTCATCGCGATCGACAGTGATGCGGACGAGTTCGGAGCCGGCCTTGTAGAGCGCGGCCACCTGGGCGACGGTCGCGTCGATATCGGCCGTATCCGTATTTGTCATCGACTGGACGACGACGGGCGCGCCGCCTCCGACGATGACGCCGCCGACATCGACGGCAACGGATGCGCGGCGCGGTTTCGGATCAAAATCCGTAGCTGAAGACATGGATAGAGCTCTTGAACCCTTAAATTTCGTGCCTTTCAGGTGGATCATGACCGCCCGCTTGTCAACCCGCGGCATCCATCACTTTGTTTGACGTCTCTTAGTGACCGCCACCGGAGATACCGTCCGCGTAGCGCGCCAGACTGGAAAGCGCCAGCACGACAAGGAGCAGCACCGGCAGCGCCATGAACACCACGGAGAAGCCGACATGCTCCGCCACGAAGCCGATCGCCGACGGAGCCACCAGCATGCCGGAATAGCCCATGGTGGTAACGACCGAGATGCCGATGCCCGCCTTCAGATGCGGAATGTTGCCCGCTGCCGAGAAAGCGATCGGCACCATGTTGGAGATGCCGATACCGCAGAAGGCAAAGCCGAGAATGGCGATCTCCGCATTCGGCGCGAAACCTGCGAGAAGCATGCCCGCGATCGCGAACAGGGTGCAGATCCTGAGCGTCATGACGCCACCCAGGCGATCACGAACGAGGTCGCCGGCAAACCGCATCGCCGCCATCGTCAGCGAGAAGGCCGCGAAGCCGAAGCCCGAGAGCGCAACCGAAGCACCGAGTTCCTCGCGCAAATAGAGCGCGCCCCAATCGAGAACCGCACCTTCAGGCATCATCGAAAACAGCGCGACGAGACCGAGCAGCCAGGGCAGCGGAACCATAGGCAGCCGCGTCTTCTCTTTCTTCGTGTCGGGATGCGGCTGGTCGGCAAGGATCATGTTCCAGGCAATGGCAAGCGTGATGGTGGCAAGAGCCGTGGCAACAACGGCATGTGCGAAAACGCCGAAATGCGCGATCAGAAGCCCACCCAGGCCGGCGCCGATCAGGCCACCCAGGCT
The DNA here is from genome assembly GCF_017741935.1 of Rhizobium sp. 16-449-1b. GTDB lineage: Bacteria > Pseudomonadota > Alphaproteobacteria > Rhizobiales > Rhizobiaceae > Rhizobium. The sequence goes on from NZ_JAGHMH010000014.1 coordinate 324,630, forward strand.
CCAGAAGGCATGGCAGGACGACATGATCGCCCGCCGCATCGATTGCTCGACGGCAACCGCATTGGCGTTCATGGCAACGTCCATGGCCCCCATGAAACCGCCGAACAGGAAGATCGCGATTGCCGCCGTCACGATATTGGGCGCCAGCGTCAGCGCCAGCAGCCCGGGCAGCAGGCAGACAGCCATGGCGAGCGACACGACCCGCGATCCATGCCGCGCGATCTGCGCGCCGGCGATCGGCATCAGCGTCAGCGAGCCGATCCCGAGCACCAGGATCATCAGCCCGAGGTGGAACTTGCTGAGCTCAAGCCGCTCGGCGAATTCCGGGATCTTCGGCGCCCAGGAACCGACGGTGAAGCCGTTGATCAGAAACAGCAGCGACACCGCCGTCCTGTTCTTGGTGACGTAGCCGCTTCTGACCGGAAGCGCTGTGTTGACGTGATTATCCATGTCTCTTCCCATTATGCACTGGCGCCGGCACTCCTCGTCCGGCGCATCATTGAACGTTATCTATTCGGTTTCGCCGGCAACCAGCGTCTTGCATCCGAGATCGCGGTAGCGCGCCAGCATCTGAGGATCGGCGTCGCGTTCGACCACGAGGCAGCCGCAATCGGCGGCCGAGAGCACACCATGTGGCGCGGCCGTGCCGAACTTGTCGGAGGTGACGGCGACGAGCACCTGTCGGCTCTTGGTCGCGACGAAGCGCTTGAACTCCGCATCTTCGAAACCGAAGACGGTGACGCCGGCCGCGATATCAACGCCGCAGGCGCCGAGAATGCAGAGATCCGGCGACAGCGGCTCCATGTCGCGCATCGCCTTCGCCCCCAGCGCGCCGCCCACCTGCCGATCGATCAATCCGCCGATCAGGATGACATTGACGAGCGGCTTGTCGATCAGCGCCGCGGCAATCGACGGCGCGTTGGTTACCGCCGTCAGCGGCAAATCCATCGGCAATGCCATGGCGATCGCCAGGTTCGTGCTGCCAGCATCGAAGAAGACGGTTATATCGGCCGCGATCTGCGAAACAGCAGCCGCTGCCAGCGCCTGCTTGCGGTCGCGCGCGATGCCGGCGCGGTGATTGAGGCTGCCGCCGGCAGGAGAAACCGGCAACGCGCCGCCATAGACCCGCTCGCAGAGCCCTGCCGCCGCCATCTCGCGCAAATCTCGGCGCACCGTATCCTCGGAGACGCCGAATTCCGCCGCGAGCTCGGCGGCCAGCACGCGCCCATGCGTCTGCAGCTTGCGCGAAATGACGCTCTTGCGCTCCTGCAGCAGAAGTTCGTTCGTGTTCATGCCGGATTTAGCCTGAAAAATCTCAAATCGATTGAATCATGCATAAACCGATACAAACGTGCAAACAAGCAGCAACTGATAAATCGTCGCTTCACATTGTGAAACACTGAACACCAAAACCGTGATAAATGAGAAAAATATTCGCAGTTGCCGATTTTCTTTGCAGTTTTTAACGCATCGCGGCGTCGGCTTTTCTGCGATTTTCCAGCCATCGAACACACTGGTGAATTGGACAGACACATGAACCTCCTGAAGACCCTCGCCACCGCAGCCCTGATCCAGGCCGCCGCCCTGATGCCGGCACTGGCCGGCGAAAACCTCGCCACCATCAAGCAGGCGGGCGTGCTGAAGATCGGCACCGAAGGCACCTACGCCCCGTTCACCTTCCATGATGCCAGCGGCAAGCTGGTTGGCTTCGACGTCGAGATCGGCGAAGCGGTCGCCGCCAAGCTCGGCGTCAAGGCCGAGTTCGTCGAAGGCAAGTGGGACGGCCTGATCGCCGGCATCGACGCCAAGCGCTACGACACCGTCATCAACCAGGTCGGCATCACCGATGCGCGCAAGCAGAAGTATGACTTCTCCGAGCCCTACATTGCCTCCAAGGCCGTGCTCATCGTTCGCGACGGCGACGACAGCATCAAGACCTTCGCCGATCTTAAGGGCAAGAAGTCGGCCCAGTCGCTGACCAGTAACTTCGGCAAGCTCGCCGAACAGTCCGGCGCCGAGCTCGTCGGCACCGATGGCTTCGACCAGTCGATCCAGCTGGTTCTGACCAAGCGCGCCGACGCCACCATCAACGACAGCCTTTCCTTCCTCGACTTCAAGAAGCACAAGCCCGACGCCCCGGTAAAGATCGCCGCGCAGGAAGAAAATGCCGACCACTCCGGCATCATCATCCGCAAGGGTGAACCGGAACTGCTTGAGGCCATCAACAAGGCGCTCGTCGATATCAAGGCCGACGGCACCTACAAGACGATCTCCGACAAGTATTTCGGCCAGGACGTCTCGAAGTAAGTCTGAGCCACAGCGCAGATCTCCTCCCAACCCCTCCCCGCAAGGCGGAGGGGCTTTTTATTGGCCGCTTTCCGACTAACTTTGCACGCACGGTGCCGCCTCTTAGCCCCTCCCCCTTGTGGGAAGGGGTTGGGGAGGGGTATTCCACGTCGAACCGATAACCCCGCGAAAGGGAACGCCCGTGCCGCACTGGCTTCAATTGATGGCGGATTCGCTCGTGCCCCTGTTGTGGGCCGGGCTGGTCTTCACCATTCCGCTGACATTGCTGTCCTTCACCTTCGGGCTCGTGCTCGGCTTGGTCACCGCCATCGCCCGGCTCTTCGGCGCGGCGCCCTTCGTGGCGATCGCCCGCTTCTACGTCTGGGTGATCCGCGGCACGCCGCTTCTGGTGCAGCTCTTCGTCATCTTTTACGGCCTGCCCAGCATCGGCATCCTGCTCGACGCCTTCCCGGCTGCCCTGATCGGCTTCACGCTCAACATCGGCGCCTACAGCTCCGAGATCATCCGCGCCGTCATCTCCTCCGTGCCCAAGGGCCAGTGGGAGGCCGCCTATTCGATCGGCATGAGCTGGCGCCAGGCGATGAGCCGCACCATCCTGCCGCAGGCCGGCCGCGTTGCCGTTCCGCCGCTGTCGAACACCTTCATCTCGCTGGTCAAGGATACGTCGCTCGCCGCCGCCATCACCGTGCCGGAACTCTTCCAGGCCGCCCAGCGCATCGTCGCCACCACCTATGAGCCGCTGATCCTCTATATCGAGGCGGCCCTCATCTATCTCGCCCTGAGCTCGGTTCTTTCCGCCCTGCAGGTCAGGCTGGAACGCCGCTTCGCCCGCTATGGCGGCATGCTGGAGGCAAACGCATGATCGAGCTCTCGAACATAGAAAAGCGCTTCGGCGACGCCGTCATCCTGAAGGATATCAGCATCCGCATTCCCGAAGGCAGCGTTACCGCGCTCGTCGGCCCCTCGGGCGGCGGCAAGAGCACGCTCCTGCGCTGCATCAACCTCCTGGAGATCCCGACGGCGGGCACCATCCGCCTCGGCGAGGAGACGCTAACCTTCAAGCCCGGCCAAAAGACCAGCTGGCAGGCGATCCAGAAGATCCGCCGCCAGACCGGCATGGTCTTCCAGAACTTCCAGCTCTTCCCGCACCAGACGGCGATCGAAAACGTCATGGAAAGCCTGGTCACCGTGCTCAAATGGCCGAAGGAAAAGGCCCGCAACCGCGCCATGGAACTCCTGACCAAGGTCGGCATGGCCCACAAGGCCGATGCCTGGCCCTCGACGCTGTCGGGCGGCCAGCAGCAGCGCGTGGCGATCGCCCGCGCGCTCGCCCCCTCGCCCCGCGTCCTTCTCTGCGACGAGCCGACATCGGCGCTCGACCCGGAACTCTCCGCCGAAGTCGTCGACGTCCTCGGCCGCCTCGCCAGCGAGGGCACGACCATGGTCATGGCGACCCATGACCTCAGGCTCGCCTCGAAGATCGCCAACGATGTCGTCTTCCTGGAAGCGGGAAGCGTGGTCGAGACCGGCAGCGCGAAGAACATCTTCACCGCCCCGGAACGCGACCGCACCAAGCGCTTCATCTCGACGATCAACGCCGCGCATACCTACGATATTTGAGGAATGCTTACGAGATCACGGGGCAAAGTCAGGATTACGGCGGAGCGGGTGACCGCGGACATAACTCATTGAAACGCCGAACCAAAAATCCGCTCGACGTCATCCTCGGGCTGGTCCCGAGGATCTAAGCACGCCTCCCGGAATTCAACAGTCCTGGCATTCGCGACGGATCAACATGCGCCGCCGAGAACAAGGCGCCAAGTGTCCATGCACGTCGAGCAAATGGGACCCTTGGCAGATCCTCGGGACGAGCCCGAGGATGACGGCAGAGTAAGTGGCCGCGTCCGTAACCTATTGAAACGACGCGGTACGCCAAGAACGCCACACAGCGGATGGTCCGACCGGGCGCCGCATGACACGACGCCCGTCAACATCAGTTACCCCGCGTAAGTGACCAGCAGGTCCTTCGCGTCGATCTGGTCGCCGGCCTTGACGAGGACTTCGGCGATCGTGCCGTCCTTCTCGGCGTGGATCGCCGTTTCCATCTTCATGGCCTCGATCGACACCAGCACGTCGCCAGCGCTGACCGTCTGGCCGGCCGAGACGAAGGCGCGGGAGATGACACCAGGCATCGGCGCGCCGACATGGGCGGCATTGCCAGGCTCCGCTTTGCGGCGGGCAGCGGCGCCGGTGGCACCATGGGCGCGATCCGGAACCTTGATGCGGCGCGGCTGGCCGTTGAGCTCGAAGAACACCGTAACCATGCCCTGGCTGTCCGTGCCGCTCATCGCCTGGTTGACGATGACGAGCGTCTTGCCCTTCTCGATATCGGCAAACAGCTCCTCGCCGTCGCCAAGACCGTAGAAATAGGCCGGTGTCGGCAGAACCGAGACCGGCCCATAGGTGTCGGATGCCAGCGCGAAGTCGGTGAAGACCTTAGGATACATCAGGTAGGAGGCAAACTCGAAGTCGTTGACCTCGCGCTCCAGCTTGGTCTCAATCGTCTTGCGCTCGGCATCGAGATCGGCGTCGTCGAGCAGAGAGCCCGGACGCACCGTATAGGGTGCATCGCCCTTCAAAGCCTTCTTCTGCAGTGCTGCCGGCCAGCCAGACGGCGGCTGTCCGAGATCACCCTTCAGCATCGAGACGACGGATTCAGGGAAGGACACGTCCTTGGCTGGGTTAACAACATCGTCAACCGTCAGATCCTGGGAGACCATCATCAGCGCCATGTCGCCGACCACCTTGGAGGACGGCGTCACCTTGACGATATCGCCGAACATCTGGTTGGCGTCGGCGTAGGCCTGTGCCACCTGGTGCCAGCGGGTCTCGAGGCCGAGCGAACGTGCCTGTTCCTTGAGATTGGTGAACTGACCACCCGGCATTTCGTGCAGGTAGACTTCCGATGCCGGTCCCTTGAGATCGCTTTCGAAGGCCGCGTATTGGTGGCGCACCGCTTCCCAGTAGAAGGAGATGCGGCGGATCCATTCTGGATCGAGACCCGGATCGCGCTCGGAGCCACGCAGCGCTTCGACGATCGAGCCAAGGCACGGCTGCGAGGTGTTGCCCGACAGTGCGTCCATGGCCGCATCGACGGCATCGACGCCGGCGTCGACCGCAGCCAGAACGGTCGCAGCCGCAATGCCCGAGGTGTCGTGCGTGTGGAAGTGGATCGGCAGGCTTGTCGCCTCGCGCAGCGCCTTGAACAGAACCTTGGCGGCGGCAGGCTTCAAGAGGCCCGCCATGTCCTTCAGCGCGATGATATGCGCGCCGGCCTTTTCGAGCTGGACGGCGAGATCGGTGTAATACTTCAGATCATACTTCGGACGCGCCGAGTTCAGGATGTCGCCGGTATAGCAGATCGCCGCTTCGCAGAGCTTGTTCTCTTCCGCCACCGCATCCATCGACACGCGCATGTTTTCGACCCAGTTCAGGCAGTCGAAGACGCGGAAAAGGTCGATACCGCCGGCAGCAGCCTGGCGGACGAAGTATTTGACGACGTTGTCGGGGTAGTTCTTGTAGCCGACGCCGTTCGCCCCGCGCAGCAGCATCTGCAGCAAAAGGTTCGGAGCCGCCTCACGCACCTGCGAAAGGCGCTCCCACGGATCTTCGGTGAGAAAGCGCATCGAAACGTCGAAGGTAGCGCCGCCCCAGCATTCCAGCGAGAGCAGGTTCGGCAGCGCATGCGCATAGGTGCCGGCGATGCGGGCGATATCGTAGGTGCGCATGCGGGTGGCGAGCAGCGACTGATGGCCGTCGCGCATCGTCGTGTCGGTCATCAGCACGCGCTTTTCGTTGCGCATCCATTCGCCGAACTTCTTCGGACCCAGCGTGTCGAGCAGCTGCTTGGTCCCGTCCTTGATCGTCGTGCCGTTGGTGTAGGGCACAACGGGCTCCGCGGCATCCGCCGTCGGGCGCGGCCTGTCCTTGGCCTCGGGGTGACCGTTGACGGTAACGTCAGCCAGATAGGTCAGCAGTTTCGTCGCGCGGTCCTGGCGCTTGACCTGCTGGAACAACTCCGGCGTCGTGTCGATGAAGCGGGTGGTGTAGCTGTTATCCTTGAACTTCGGATGCGTGATGATCGCTTCCAGGAAGGTCAGGTTGGTGGCGACGCCGCGGATACGGAATTCGCGCAGCGCTCGGTCCATGCGCGAGATCGCTTCCGACGGGCTCGGCGCCCAGGCCGTGACCTTGACCAAGAGCGGATCGTAATAGCGGGTGATGATGGCGCCCGAATAGGACGTGCCGCCATCGAGACGAATGCCGAAGCCGGAGGCCGAACGATAGGCGGTGATGCGGCCGTAATCCGGGATGAAGTTGTGCTCCGGATCCTCGGTGGTGATACGGCACTGCAGGGCATGGCCGTTGAGCTTGATGTCGGCCTGTGCGGGCACGCCCGATTCCGGGGTGCCGATCGCGAAGCCGTCGAGAATATGGATCTGCGCCTTGACGATATCGATGCCGGTGACGACTTCGGTGACCGTGTGCTCGACCTGGATGCGCGGATTGACTTCGATGAAGTAGAATTTGCCGGTATCGGCATCCATCAGATACTCGACGGTGCCGGCGCCGACATAGCCAGTGGCGCCCGCGATCTTCAGCGAATAGGCGGCCAGTTCCTGGCGCTGCGCTTCACTCAAATAAGGGGCTGGCGCGCGCTCTACGACCTTCTGGTTACGGCGCTGGATCGAGCAGTCGCGCTCGAAGAGATGCACGACATTGCCATGCGTATCGCCAAGGATCTGGCTTTCGACGTGACGGGCGCGCTCGACGAGCTTTTCGAGATAGACCTCGTCCTTGCCGAAGGCGGCCATCGCCTCGCGCTTGGCTTCGGTCACCTCGCGGGCAAGGTCCTTCGGGTCGCGAATGGCGCGCATGCCGCGACCGCCGCCGCCCCAGGAGGCCTTGAGCATGACGGGATAGCCGATCTCGTCGGCCATGCGGGCCACTTCAGCCATGTCATCAGGCAGCGGATCGGTGGCAGGAACGACGGGAACGCCGACCGAGATCGCGAGATTGCGGGCCGCCACCTTGTTGCCGAGCTGCCGCATCGTGTCGCCGGTCGGGCCAATGAAAATAATGCCGGCCTTGTTGCAGGCATCGACGAATTCGGGGCTCTCGGACAGGAGGCCGTAGCCCGGATGGATCGCATCGGCGCCGGAAAGCTTGGCGACGCGGATAACTTCGTCGATCGACAGGTAGCTCTCGATCGGGCCGAGGTCGCGCGCAAGATGCGGACCGCGGCCAACCTGGTAGCTCTCGTCCGCCTTGAAGCGATGCAGCGCCAGTTTGTCTTCCTCAGCCCATATCGCGACCGTTTTTATCCCGAGTTCGTTGGCAGCGCGAAACACGCGGATGGCAATTTCGGAACGGTTGGCGACAAGGATCTTGGAAATGGGCAAATGCGGTCTCCTCACGGCATCTAAGCGGGCAATGCTGCACCCGCGAAAGGAGTCTTAACCCGCTGTCACGGAAAGTTCAATTTCCCACGACGACACCAGATCGAATTTCTCTAAACTAGCTAACTGATGAGCCCATGGCGGAAAGCAACAGCCACGGCATGCTGGCGGTTCTTTGCCTTCAGCTTGTCCTGCAGACCGTTCATATACCAGTCGACGGTATGGTTGGAGATCTGCAACAGCTTGCCGATCTCGACCGACGTCAATCCTTCCCCGAGATATTGCAGGATTTCCATTTCGCGGCGCGTGAGCCGCGTATCGGCGCCCGACAGATCGTCCGACACCGAACCGTCTTCCCCACGCAGTTCGAGAATGCGCCAGAAGGCCCGCTTGGCGATCGCATCAAACAGAGTGATCTCGAGCGGCGACAGATCGACAGGCTTGCCGCCGACGCGCAGATAGCCGAGCACACCGCTTCGCCCATGGATCGGAAACATGTAGCCGTCCTTCAGGCCATAGCCTGAGGCAGCGGACATCACCTGCTCCATCCGCCGATAATGCGGATCCTTTCGGAACGCAGCCAAGCCATCTTTCCAGCGGAACGGCTGTTGCGCGAAGGCGAGATAACGGATCGTTGGATCGTTCAGCATGTATTTCTTGCCGACATAAATCTGCGGCCAACCCTCGGGCCACTCGCCGGCAAGCACGGCCGCAGTCAGATCTTCGCTGTGTTTCGGATACCGGAGCAATCCGTGAAACTCGAAGCCATAAGACAGGATGACGCGCTTAAGCTCATCGACCACCGCTTCCGGTTTCCGGCACTCTTCAAGAACGACAAGTAATTGAATTAATGAATGAATATTCACTAAAATGCCCCCATCCCATCCCAGGCTTTTAAGTGAAGCCGCTGCGACAGGACCTGCCCCGATAGCGAACGGTTATCGATGCAATTAAAATTAGAGTTCAGAATATCGTTTATGGTTGTGCCAGTTTGACGCGACAACGCAAGGGTTAAATGTCGGGCCTTTTTATTTCCCTAAGAAATTTTACCACATCTGACATCTGCTCATGAAAGCGAGCCATCGCACGGCGGCGAAATTCCAACAATGAATGCCTTGTTAATCGCCAGTTCAGATAGGTTTTTGTAGCATCGCAACATCCGCTATTTCGCAGATGCACAAAGAGGAATTCGCCGTGTCGCTTTTCAAGGTCTATGCAAGAGCTTTGCGCTATCTTGGCGCCTACAAGTTCCGCGTATCCCTGGTCGTTATCGCGAACATCGTGCTCGCAGCGATCACCATCGCCGAGCCGATCCTTTTCGGCCGCATTATAGATGCAATTTCCGGCAAAGGCGAGGTCAAGCCGATCTTGTTCATGTGGGCCGGTTTTGCCGTCTTCAACACGATCGCCTTCGTCCTGGTCGCCCGCGAGGCTGACCGGCTGGCGCATGGTCGTCGCGCAACGCTTCTGACGGAAGCTTTCGGCCGCATCATTTCCATGCCGCTCTCCTGGCATCATCAGCGTGGCACGTCCAATGCCCTGCATACGCTGCTGCGCGCCTGTGAGACGCTGTTCGGCCTCTGGCTCGAATTCATGCGCAACCACCTTGCAACCGCTGTTGCCATCGCCATCCTGATCCCGACGGCCATCTCGATGGACGTCCGTCTGTCCGGCGTGCTTGTCGTGCTTGGTATCGCCTACTGGCTGATCGGTCGCCTCGTCATGAGCCGCACGAAGGATGGCCAGGCTTCGGTCGAAAACCACTACCACACGGTTTTCTCGCATGTCAGCGACTCGATCAGCAACGTCTCGGTGCTGCACAGCTACAACCGTATCGAAGCTGAAACCAAGGCGCTGCGGTCCTTTACCGAACGCCTGCTGCAGGCCCAGTACCCGGTTCTCGACTGGTGGGCGCTGGCCGGAGCGATGAACCGCATGGCTTCGACCATCGCCATGATGATCATTCTCGTCATCGGTACCGTCATGGTCCAGGCCGGCGAGCTGCGCATCGGTGACGTCATCGCCTTCATCGGCTTTGCCAACCTTCTGATCTCGCGTCTCGACCAGATGCGCCAGTTCGCCTCGCAGATTTTCGAGGCCCGTTCCAAGCTCGAGGACTTCTACGCTCTCGAAGACTCGGTCCGTGATCGCGAAGAGCCTGCCGGCAACGCCGACATCACCGACGTGAAGGGCGAAGTCGAGTTCCGCAACGTGTCGTTCCGCTTCGGCAACACAGCACAGGGCCTGCACAACGTGTCCTTCACCGCCAAGGCTGGCCAGACGGTTGCGATCGTCGGTCCGACCGGCTCGGGCAAGACCACGATGATCAACCTGCTGCAGCGCGTGTATGACCCCGACAGCGGCCAGATCCTCGTCGACGGCCACGATACGACGAAGATCACCCGCAAGTCGCTGCGCCGCTATATTGCCACTGTGTTCCAGGATGCAGGTCTGCTCAACCGCTCGATCAGCGACAACATTCGCCTCGGCCGGGAGAACGCGTCGGATGAAGACATGCGCCGTGCGGCTGAAGCTGCCGCTGCAGCGGACTTCATCGAGACCCGCGAAGACCAGTACGACACCCATGTCGGCGAACGCGGCAACAGGCTTTCGGGTGGCGAGCGCCAGCGTGTGGCCATTGCCCGCGCCATCCTCAAGGATGCGCCGATCCTGGTGCTGGACGAGGCGACGAGCGCGCTCGACGTCGAAACTGAAAACCGTGTGAAGGCTGCGATCGACAATCTTCGTCAGAACCGCACCACCTTCATCATCGCCCACCGTCTGTCGACGGTTCGCGAAGCCGACAAGGTTCTCTTCCTCGACAACGGCCGCGTCGTCGAAGAAGGCAGCTTCGACGAGCTCAGCCAGAGCAACGGCCGCTTCGCCGCACTGCTCCGCGCCAGCGGCATCCTGACGGACGAGGAAGTCCGCAAGGCACACACGACCGAAGCCGCCTAACACAGGCGATTCACGAAAATGATCGAAGCCGGATGGTTCTGCCATCCGGCTTTTTTCTTGCCTGACAGGCCCGCACGTCTAGATAATCCGGAACTTGAGCCGGAGCCCCGTATGCAGGTCAAACGAATTGTCGCCAATATCGCGACCATCGATCAGAAGGCCGCCAGGCCTTTCTATCAGGACATCCTCGGCCTTGAGCTGCTGATGGATCACGGCTGGATAGCAACCTATGGCTCCGACCAGCAGATGGCGGTTCAGGTGAGCGTTGCCAGCGAAGGCGGCTCCGGAACACCCGTGCCGGGCCTGTCGATCGAAGTCGATGACGTCGATGAGACATTTTCAGCCATGAGCGCCGCCGGTTTCGAAATCACCTACGGGCCGGCCAATGAGCCCTGGGGTGTACGACGCTTCTATGTCCGGGATCCCTTTGGCACCCTCGTGAACATCGTCTCGCATACAGGCTGAACTAGAGGCCTGACTGCAGCGCCTTAGACTAAAGTCATAATCCCAAAGCCGCTCTCCGTAAGCGTGGTGTTTTCTGGCACACTTTCCTCGGGCGAACCGCGACCAGGGGTATGCTTTGAGGAGAGTATGGTCGCGCGCCGCATTTCACATCATTCTGTGGAGGACAGAACATGGCAAATGTCGCAAGCGTCGGGGGCGCGAAAGCCGGACCGATGACATCGGAGGAGAAGAAGGTCATCTTCGCCTCCTCGCTTGGCACCGTTTTCGAGTGGTACGACTTCTATCTCTACGGCTCGCTCGCCACCTATATCGGCGCGACCTACTTCACCCAGTATCCGGAAGCCACCCGCAACATCTTCACGCTGCTGGCCTTTGCCGCCGGCTTCCTGGTTCGTCCCTTCGGCGCACTGGTCTTCGGCCGCCTCGGCGATCTCGTAGGCCGTAAATACACCTTCCTGGTGACGATCCTGATCATGGGTCTCTCGACCTTCCTGGTCGGTATCCTCCCCGGTGCAGCCACCATCGGCATCGCCGCACCGATCATCCTGATCGCGCTTCGCCTGCTGCAAGGCCTGGCGCTCGGCGGCGAATATGGCGGAGCCGCCACCTACGTGGCCGAGCACGCGCCGAATGGCCGCCGCGGCTACTTCACCTCATGGATCCAGACAACGGCAACACTCGGCCTCTTCCTGTCGTTGATCGTCATCGTCGGCGTCCAGTTCATCATGGGCAAGGAAGCCTTCGCCGCCTGGGGCTGGCGCATTCCCTTCCTGGTCTCGGTCGTCCTTCTCGGCGTCTCCGTCTGGATCCGCGTGCGGATGAACGAATCCCCCGCCTTCCAGAAAATGAAGGCGGAAGGCAAGGGCTCCAAGGCGCCGCTGACGGAAGCATTCGGTCAGTGGAAAAACGCCAAGATCGCCCTCATCGCTCTGCTCGGCGCCACCATGGGCCAGGCAGTCGTATGGTACGGTGGTCAGTTCTACTCGCTGTTCTTCCTGCAGAACGTTCTGAAGGTCGACCTGCAGGCAGCCAATATCATGGTCGCCGTCGCGCTCATTCTCGCCACGCCGTTCTTCGTCATCTTCGGTGGTCTGTCTGACAGGATCGGCCGCAAGCCGATCATCATGGCTGGCCTGCTGATTGCGGCAGTCACCTACAATCCGCTGTTCAAGGCCCTGACCTGGACCGCCAACCCGGCGCTCGCCGAAGCCCAGGCCTCGGTTCGCGCAACGGTCACAGCCGATCCGACGGACTGCAAGTTCCAGTTCAACCCGACCGGCACATCCAAGTTCACCAGCTCCTGCGACGTGGCGACGGCCTTCCTGACCAAGAACTCGGTGCCCTATGATGTCGTCCCCGGCCCTGCCGGCCAGCCGGCAACGGTCAAGATCGGCGATGAAAGCATCACCAGCTTCGACGCAGTCGCAGCCGGCGACAAGGCCAAGGGCCTGACGGCGGCCTTCGAGAAGAGTGTCAATATCGCGCTCCACGACGGTGGCTATCCGCTGAACCGCGGCGCCATCAAGGTACCGGACGCGAAGCTCGATGCCTTCATCGCCGCCAATCCGGAACTTGCGCTTAACGCCGATGCGATCCGCGCAGGGACAAAGGAGACGATGCCGGCCGACAAGCTGGTGGCAGCAAAGCTGCTGACGGCGGATGAAGCCAACGGCGTCACCGACATGGCGGTCTACAACATCGCCGGCGGCGGCACCTTCGCTATGGCGGCCGATCCCACTCGCGTCAACTGGATCGGCACGATTGCCATCCTGTTCGTGCTGGTTCTCTATGTGACGATGGTCTACGGCCCGATCGCCGCATTGCTGGTCGAACTCTTCCCGACCCGCATCCGCTACACCGGCATGTCGCTGCCCTATCACATCGGCAACGGCTGGTTCGGCGGTCTGCTGCCGGCAACGGCCTTCGCGATGAGTGCCGCCACCGGCGACATCTACTTCGGCCTCTGGTACCCGATCATCTTCGCCGCGATCACGCTTGTGATCGGCCTGATTTTCCTGCCGGAAACCAAAAACCGCGATATCCACGCAATGGATTGATCTTTCCCGAGAAGACAGACCACGCCCGGCGCTCCAAAGGCGCCGGGTTTTCTATTGCCGGAAACAAGCGCTTGGGCTGCGGCCAGCCGCCAACGCCTGGGCGAAACAGAAGATTGTGGCGCGCATAGACGATGGCCATCATCAGCGAAAACCACCCTCCTAGCGCCAGGCCAGCGATCACGTCGCTCGGATAATGCGCACTCACCATGACCCGCGTCATGCCGAACCACAGCGCACAAGCCACGAAAGCAATGCGATAGCGCGGGAAGAGCAGCGCAAAGGCGGCGAAGAAGGCGCCGATCGTCGTCGCGTGGCCTGATGGGAAGCTTTCGAAGGAATGACCGGAGAAGGACGAGAACGAGAAGATGCCGTAGTCCTGGAAGTGCTCCGGCCGAGCCCGCCCGATCAGCCTTTTCAGGAGATTGGCGACCAGTCCCGACAACGCGATCGAGGTTAAGAGATAGCAGCCGATCCAGCTGACCCTGAGCGCCTGCAGGCGGTGACGCACACTGGAGGCGGTGCGCGACGATGCCCAGCCCTGGAACAGAAGGAAGGCGCTGACGATGATGATCCAGTCGGACTTGCCGAAATCGGTCAACATCAGGCCGACCCTGCGAATGGTTGGCGGCACGTGATCGCCGCCGACAGGACCATCGAACAACAGAAGCGAGAGGATCACGGCATTGACCGTGACGAACAGACAGGATTGCCAACGCAGATGCGGCATGCCGTGACGACAGCGGAGCCTGCGTTTCTCAAGCGAAGAGAGAAAGGATTTCATGTCTGTCGGCGGTCCTGGTCAGGGGTTGTCGATCAACGACCGAGACCTAGCAGAGGCAGACTACAGAATTTTTACGGAGGCGCTTACAACAAGCGGCTGAGCCGCGGTATCGGCCACCCGCCATCGCGCCCGATCGAGAACACCAGACCGAAACGCGCGAACAGGATCGATGTGGCAAAAGCGATCCACGCGCCAAGCGCCAGCCCCGCCGTAACGTCACTGGGATAATGCACGCCGATGATGATACGGGTGGCGCCCAGCCAAAGCCCGATGCCAATGAAACCAAGACGAAACCGTGGAAAGAGCAGCGCCAGCGCCACAAACAGCGCGCCGATATTGGCCGAATGCCCGGATGGAAAGCTCTGGTGCAGGAAATCCATGTTGAACGGCGCGAAGCTGAAAATGCCCTCCTGATCGTAGATCAGCGGTCGGGCGCGGCCGATCGCGAACTTCAGGAAATTGGCGACGATTGCGGTCAGCACGACGGAGAGTGCGACATAGGCCGCCATCTGGCCGAAATAGACCATGCGAAACCGCCTGCGCACCTTCCATAGCCGACGCCTCACCAGATAGGCGGTCGCAACAATGGTTGTCAGACCGGCAAGAATCCATGCAAGCCTGCCGATATCGGTAATATCGCCGGCAAGAGTAACCAGCGGCTGCGCCAGTTCCTTGGCCGCAATACCGAGCGGGCGATCAAACACAAAGAAGGCGATGGCAACGGCATTGATCGCGGAGAAGGCAAACCCCTTCCAGGGAACCCGGCGATGGATCGTACGGCGCGCCTGGTAGCGCTTCTTCAGATAGCCCCAGAAACCCGGCCTTCGATCGCTCTCGCTCATTCTGCTCCCGCTCTTTTCTCAATGCAGGAGGGAGATAGGGGCGGCGATAGGCACCTTCAATGCAAAGACCCTCCGCATCGTGAGATGCGAAGGGTCTGAGAGATGTTTCACGTGAAATATCAGGCAGAAAGCGCCTTGAATTCGGCGAGGATCGCTTCGCCCATCTCGACCGTGCCGACCTTCTTGGCGCCATCGGCCATGATATCGGCGGTGCGGATGCCCTGGTCGAGCACGTTGGCGATCGCCTTTTCGAGATTGTCGGCTTCCTTGACCATGGCGAAGGAGTAGCGCAGGCACATGGCAAACGAGGCGATCATCGCGATCGGGTTGGCAATGCCCTTGCCGGCGATATCGGGGGCCGAACCATGCACCGGCTCATAGAGCGCCTTGCGCTTGCCGGTCTTGCCGTCAGGCGCGCCAAGCGAAGCCGACGGCAGCATGCCGAGCGAGCCCGTGAGCATGGCGGCAACGTCGGATAGCATGTCGCCGAACAGGTTGTCGGTGACGATGACGTCGAACTGCTTCGGCGCGCGCACCAGCTGCATGCCGCCGGCATCCGCCAGCATGTGCTCGAGCTTGACGTCGGAATACTTGTCCTTGTGCGTCGCGGTGACGACCTGGTTCCACAGAACGCCCGACTTCATGACGTTGCGCTTTTCCATGGAGCAGACGCGGTTCTGGCGCGTGCGGGCCATTTCGAAGGCCACGGCGGAGATGCGCTCGATCTCGTAGGTGTCGTAGACCTGCGTGTCGATGGCGCGCTTCTGGCCATTGCCGAGATCGGTAATCGTCTTCGGCTCGCCGAAATAGACGCCTC
The DNA here is from genome assembly GCF_017741935.1 of Rhizobium sp. 16-449-1b. GTDB lineage: Bacteria > Pseudomonadota > Alphaproteobacteria > Rhizobiales > Rhizobiaceae > Rhizobium. Next base: position 340,316 of record NZ_JAGHMH010000014.1, read on the forward strand.
CCGTCAGTTCGCGGATGATCAGGATATCGAGGCCTTCGACCAGCTCCGGCTTCAGCGAGGAAGCGGCAGCGAGCGCCGGGTAGCAGATGGCGGGACGCAGGTTGGCGAACAGCTCAAGATCCTTGCGCAGGCGCAGCAGGCCGGCTTCGGGACGCACTTCATAGGGAACGTCGTCCCACTTCGGGCCGCCGACGGCACCGAAGAGAACCGCATCCGCCGAAAGTGCCTTCTGCATGTCGGCTTCGGAGATCGCCGCGCCATGCGCGTCGTAAGCACAACCGCCGACCAGGCCTTCGTCGGTGGTGAAACCAGCCGACATCTCTTCGTTCATGAAGGCAATGATCTTGCGGACCTCACCCATAGCCTCGGGACCGATGCCGTCACCCGGCAGCAGGAAAAGATTGCGCGTCGTCATGGAAAACCTCCGGGAAAAACAAGTTGCGGCTTATTATCCCTCGGCAGAAGGCATTTCAAGCGATGAAGAGGCCGTTTCGGTACGGTTGGCGCCAGAGTTGAAGATCAGTTGACCCTGCCTTTTGCCTGGGCAACAAGAAGGGCATCGTTACCATGATACGGAAAACGCCCATGCCCGCCGCACCGCTCCATCTCGACACCCCGCTATTTCTGACATCCGCCGACTATAGCGCCGCAAACCGGCCGCTTTGGCTGAAGCTGGACGCGCTGCAGCCGGCAGGAAGCTTCAAGCTGCGCGGCGTCGGCAGATTGTGCCAGCACGAGGTGGAAAACGGTGCGAAGGAAATCTTCTGCGCTTCCGGCGGCAATGCCGGCATCGCCGCTGCCTATGCCGGCCGCGCGCTCGGCGTACCAGTCACCATCGTCGTGCCCGAAACCACCTCCGAGGAGGTCCGTCGCTCGATCACAGCCACCGGCGCCGCCGTTCTCGTTTATGGCTCGGTCTTCGACGAAGCCAACGCCCATGCGGTCAATCTCGCCGCAGAACGCAAGGCCGCCTATGTGCACCCCTTCGACCATCCGCTGCTCTGGGAAGGCCACGGAACGCTGATCGACGAAGTGGTGGCTAAGGGCGCCGAGTTCGATTGCGTGATTGCCAGTGTGGGCGGCGGCGGCCTGCTCGCCGGCATCGTCGCCGGCCTGAAGCGCAACGGTCTTGATGATGTGCCCGTCATCGCCGTCGAGACCGAAGGCGCCGCGTCCTTCCACGCCAGCTTGGCCGCCGGCGAACGCATCACCCTGCCCGCCATCACCTCGATCGCCACCTCGCTCGGCGCCCGCCAGGTCGCCCAGCATGTCTTCGACCTTCCCAAGCATCATCCGATCGAGAGCGTGACGGTGACCGACGCCGAAGCCGTCGCCGCCTGCCTGAAATTCGCCGACGCCTATCGCATCCTCGTCGAACCCGCCTGCGGCGCCGCCCTTGCCGTCGCCGACACCCACCCCGACCTCCTCGCCCGCTTCGAGAACCCGCTGATCGAGGTCTGCGGCGGCATCGGCGTGTCGCTGGAGAAGCTCAAGATGTGGAGAGAACGGCTGCTCTGAAGCCAAAGAAAAAGCCGGCGGGACGGACCCACCGGCTTGATCATGCAATACTGTCGAGGCGCTTAGGCGGCCCAGGGATGGGAAGCGGCGTTGGCCTTTTCGAACTGGTCGATTTCCTTGCCCTTTTCCATCGTCAGGCCGATATCATCGAGACCATTCAGCATGCAGTGACGCTTGAAGGCATCGAGATCGAACTTGATGGAGCCGCCGTCGGGGCCGGTGATTTCCATGTTTTCCAGGTCGACCGTCAGGATGGCGTTGGAGCCGCGCGAGGCGTCATCGAGCAGCTTTTCCAGATTTTCCGGGCTGACCTTGATCGGCAGAATGCCGTTCTTGAAACAGTTGTTGTAGAAAATGTCGGCGAAGCTGGTGGAGATCACGCAGCGGATGCCGAAATCAAGCAGCGCCCACGGAGCGTGCTCGCGCGAGGAGCCGCAGCCGAAATTGTCACCGGCGACGAGGATCTTGGCGTTCTGATAGGCCGGCTTGTTGAGGACGAAATCCTCGTTCGGCGTGCCGTCTTCATTGTAGCGGGCTTCTGCGAAGAGACCCTTGCCGAGGCCGGTGCGCTTGATCGTCTTCAGGTAATCCTTCGGGATGATCATGTCGGTGTCGATGTTGACAACCGGCAGAGGGGCGGCGACGCCCGTCAGCTTGGTGAATTTTTCCATGGCCTGGCCTCCAGTTCGGCAGAGATAGTGTGTTGATCAGCGTTTAGTCCAGTTTCCCGGCAAAATGAAGGGGAATCTGCAGCCCCGGCCAGCGCCCTGAAGAATCGGCCGGCCGGGCGCGGCTGATCTAGCCGGCCTTGGCGGGCTCGTTCATCGCCCAGGAGACGCCGAAGGGATCGCGCAGCTGACCATAGCGATCGCCCCAGAACATGCGCTCGACGGGCATGACGACCTCGACGCCGGCCTTCACCGCCCGATCCCACCAGAGATCGATATCGTCGACCACGAGCTGCAGCGAGAAGCCCTGGTGCGGCCGGAAAGGGTGGCCGTGTTCGGGATAGGCGTCGCTCAGCATCAGCGAGCTGCCGTTGATATAGAGATGCACATGCATCGTGCGTCCATTTCCATCGGGCGGCACGACGAATGCCTGCTCGGCGCCGAAAGCTTTTTTGTAGAATTCCGCCGCCTTTAGCGCGCCATCGACAGTGATGTAGGGGAGCAGCCCGTTCTTGACCGGCGGCATGGCCATCTGGCCGGTTTGCATTTCGCTTTCCATGCAGTCCTCCATTGATGCCTGGGCGTTATGCTTGTGCAGCCACAAGCCTTGCCCCATCTAGGACGCGCGAGCAAAACGCCAGCCGACAGACCGAATGAAATAAATTCGGGACGCCAGAAGCGATCAGAAAGAGGCGATCAGAGATCGATGATCGTGCCGCGACCGTCGTTCCAGATGCGCATGGGTTGACCATCGCGCGTCTTGGACTTCGCCCTTGCGCAGACCGGCGCCGCCTTCATCTTCAGCGAGAGCGCGCGGCCGACCATCAGCACAGTCAGAATGGCGCCAACGGCGAGCGTCACCGAAAAGGTGAGGAGCGCCAATGCTGCGAATGCGGTTATGCCTGCAAGCAAAAGGAAGACGGAACGAATATTCTGCATGGGTTTGAAACCTTTCTAGGAAAGGAATGTGGTCCTTCGTCTTGTCTTCTGCAAGATAAGCATGGCTTTTTGTTGTCTTGCCATCGGTCACAAAGCTTGACACACATTCGTGATGAGCCAGCCTCCCCTCACCCGTTCGATGAACCTGCGCCGCTCGGTGCTGAGCGTTCCCGCGATCAACCCTCGCGCTCTGGAAAAGACCCATCAGCTCGATTGCGATGCGGTGATCTTCGACCTCGAGGATTCCGTGGCGCCCGAGAAGAAAGCCGAAGCGCGCGATAACCTAGTTGCTTTCTTCCAAGGCAAACCGCTCGAGGGCAAGGAACGCATCATCCGCATCAACGGCCTCGATACCAACTGGGGCCGCGCCGACATGGAGCTCGTGAGCGCGCTGGAGCCGGATGCAGTTCTGCTGCCCAAGGTCAACGAACCGCAGGACGTGATGTCGGTCGGCGATCTTCTCGCGGATGCCGATGCGCCTGATGAACTCAGGATCTGGGCGATGATCGAGACACCCCGTGGCATCCTCAATGCCGCGGCGATCGCCGAGGCCGGGCGAACGGCGGGCTCAAGGCTCGATTGCTTCGTCGTCGGCCTCAACGACCTCAGAAAGGAAACAGGCGTGCTGCCGCAGCCTGGCCGGCAGTATCTCGTGCCCTGGCTGATGCAGGTGATCCTCGCCGTGCGCGCTTACGGCCTCTGCGCTATCGACAGCGTCTTCAACGATTTCAAGGATATCGATGGCTTCGACACCGAATGCGCCGAGGCACGCGCCATGGGCTTCGATGGCAAGATGCTGATCCACCCCGCGCAGATCGAACCCGCCAACCGGCATTTCGGCCCGGACGCATCCGCCATTGCCGAAGCTGAGGCGATCATGAGAGCCTTCACCGACCCCGCCACCGATGGCCTCAACGTCATCAATGTCGGCGGCCGCATGATCGAGCGTCTGCATCTTGTCCAGGCGGAAACTCTGGTTCATAAAGCCCGCCTGATTGCAGAACGCCAGAAGGCAAAAGGCCAGACGGCAAACTGAAAGACGATGTGATGAAGCTCTACCGCCTTCTGACCGGCCAGGACGACGCCGCCTTCTGCCACCGCGTAACCGACGCCCTCAACAAGGGCTGGTCGCTGAACGGCTCGCCGGCCATGACCTTCAACTCGCAGACCGGCCAGGTGATGTGCGCCCAGGCGATCGTCAAGCATGTCGAGGGCAAGGACTACCACCCCGACATGAAGCTCTCCGAGCAGTAAGATTTGCTGTGGGGCGTGCCCTAAAGAGCCAGACGTCTAGCGCTCGGCCGCCTCTTCGGCGCTCGCCTCGATCCGTTCCATGTCGTCGTCGCTGAGACCGAAATGGTGGCCGATCTCGTGGATCAGCACGTGGGTGATGATATCGCCCAGCGTTTCGTCGTTCTCGGCCCAGTAATCGAGGATCGGCCGCCTGTAGAGGCGGATGCGATTGGGAAGCTCGCCCGTTTCCATGGTAAAGCGTTCGGAAATCCCGCGCCCTTCGAACAGGCCGAGCAGATCGAACGGCGTTTCCAGCGCCATGTCCTCGAACACCTCGTCGTCGGGGAAGTCTTCGATTTCGATCGTGAGATTGGTGGTCAGCGCACGGAATTCTTCCGGCAGGTGGCTGTAGGCCTCCATCGCCAGGGACTCGAACGTGCTGATTGTCGGAGCGTGGCGATCCTGCCAATTGTCGCTCTGGTCTATGCGAGCCATAAAAGCTCCTTTCCTTTGCCGCCCATATAGAGCCTTTGCAGCTGATTTTCGAGAGCGGAATCAAGGGCAGGAATAAATTCACATCAAACGGCTGTTGACTCTTCGGCCGAGCTCTGGAATCCATAAGAACATAATAGGAACATCCGATAGATGGAGTGACGTCGTGGCACAGTCGGCCGTGGCGCGCGAGCGGCTTTTTGCGCTCCGCGAAACCATTGCAAAGCTTGAAGGAAAACCGGTGCCCGCATTGGCGGCGGCGGAAAACCAGGCTTTGGCCGAAACCGTTCTCGACAAGCCGAAGAGCGAAGACGTCCTGCGCCTGCCGCTTGGCATCCCCGCTCTGGATGAGGCGCTCGACGGCGGCCTGCCGCTTGATGGCCTGACCGAAATCCGCACGACTTTGCTGCGCAATGCCGGCGCAAGCAGCGGCTTCGTTCTGGCGATCGCAGCCATGCTCCAGCATGGGCAAGAGGAGGGGGCGAACGCGCACCTGCCGATCCTCTGGATCGCCGACACAGTGGCGACGATGGAGGCCGGACGGCCCTATGCCGTCGGCCTCAGCGATTTCGGCCTGAAGCCGCGGCTCTTCCTGCACGCCGCGCCGAAAAAGCTTGAGGATGCGTTGTGGCTGGCGGAAACCGCCGTCGAAAGCGGCGTCTTTCCAGCCACTATTCTCGAGGTTCGCGGCAATCCCAGGCCCTTCGGCCTGACGGAAAGTCGCCGTCTCAACCTGCGGGCCAAGGCATCGCGCCGCCCGCTTTTCCTGTTGCGGCAGGCAGCGGAGGAAGAGGCCAGCAGCGCCATCTTCCGCTTTCTTGCCGAACCCGCGCCATCTGCGGCGCGGCCCTTGCCTGATGGTTCGATGCTGGGCGGCAGCATCGGCAATCCGATCTTTCGCATCACCCTGGAGAAGAGCCGAAACCCGGCTCCCTTCTCCATTCTTCTGGAGTGGAACCCCCATGACCGCCGGTTTTTCCCTGTCCGCCCATCAGCCGACACTCGCTTTCCAGGCGAACGCTCAGCGCATTCTGGCACTGCATTTTCCGCATCTGCCAACCGATCGCATATCCAGGAAGAAGTGGGGTCTCGCCTGGCGTTTGCGCAATCGTCCTGAGACGCCGCCGATCGTCTGTTCCGGCCGCCACGCCAACACCATGCGGCTGACGGCGCTGGACGAGGCAGCCGAGGCGATCAACCTGAAAAAGAGCATGGGTGTCGCAGAAGCCCGCGCCATCCATCCGACAATCGAGGTGATCGAGGAAGACCCGGCCGCCGACCTGCGCTTTCTCGAAGGCATCGCCGACTGGTGCGACCGCTATACGCCTCTGGTGGCGCTCGACGGCAGGAATGGCCTGTTCCTTGATATCACCGGCTGCGCCCATCTCTTCGGCGGCGAAAAAGCACTCCTCAAGGATATCCTGTCCAGGCTCTTTCAAATGGGCATCGACGTCCGGGGCGCTATCACCTCCTCCCCGGGCCTCTCTTGGGCGGTCAGCCGCTTCAGCCAAGGAGGCGTGATCGACACGGATGAGACGGAACGGGTCGTTGCCCCTCTGCCGGTCGCAGCACTCCGTCTCTCGGACGATACGGTCGCAGCGCTCACCAAGATGGGGCTGAAATATATCGGCGACCTGATGGAAACCCCGCGCGCGCCGCTGACCCGTCGTTTCGGCGCAAGCGTTCTGTTGCGGCTTGATCAGGTGCTTGGAACAGACGAGGAGCCGATATCGCCGCGCCTGCCCGTCGCCAGCCTCTCGGCCGAGCGCCGGTTGATGGAACCGGTCGCCGCAGAAGACGAGATTCTGGCCGTGACCGACCAGATCGCCCATGCGCTGAAACCGTCGTTGGAGGCGCGTGGCGTCGGCGGCCGCGTTTTCGAACTCGTCCTGTTTCGCGTCGATGGCAAGGTCTTCCGCATCGCGGCCGGCACGACAAGGCCGCTGCGGGAACCCAGGCGCATCGCCATCCTCTTCACCGAACGCCTGCAGGCTGTCCATGACGATCTCGATGCCGGCTACGGGTTCGAAATCCTGCGCCTCAATGTCCTGCGCCACGAAAATTTCGATACGGCCCAGAGCGATTTCGAGGGGCACCGTCAAACGGACGCATCGCTGGCCATCTTCGTTGATCGCGTTTCGGCAAGGCTCGGTGCCGATTGTCTTCAAACCTTTCAGTTACGCGAGAGCCATATACCAGAAAGGGCGGCTATTCTCGTCCCCGCGATCGACGCTTTATCGGCATCCCGAATTGAGCAAATCATTACACCACCAGCGCGCAGCGAAAGACCGGTCCGTCTCTTGCAGCGGCCGGAACCCATGGATGCTTTCGCCGTAGAAATTCCCGACGGCGCCCCCGCCAGCTTTCAATGGCGCCGCACGCGCCACCGCGTCGTCAAAAGCGAGGGGCCTGAACGGATTGCCGAAGAATGGTGGATGAAAGACAAGACCGACGACAAGGATAAGCCCTCGCGCGATTATTTTCGCATCGAGGACGATCAGGGCTATCGGTTTTGGATCTATCGCGAAGGCCTTTACGGCTACGATGAAAAGCAGAGCTGGTACATGCATGGAATGCTCGCATGAAAGCCGGTTTTTTCGAGATCGGCGCCAAGACGAACTTCTCCTTTCTGGAAGGTGCATCCAAGCCTGAAGAGATGGTGCTGCAGGGCACGCTCCTGAAACTGGGCGGTCTGGGCATTGCCGACACCAACTCTGTGGCCGGCGTCGTCAGGGCGCATGCCCAGGCCAAGGCGATCAAAGAAAAATACGAGCGAAAACAGCAGGGACGGCTGCAGGGGGACGAGAAGCCAGAAACCGTTCTCGACCCAATTCGCTTTCAGCCGGGCGCTCGTCTCGTTTTCTCGGACGAGACCCCGGACATTCTGGCCTATCCACAAGACCGAAAAGGCTGGGGCCATCTTTGTCGCCTGCTGAGCGCCGGTAATCTGCGCGCGGAAAAGGGCAGTTGCCTCTTGCAGGAGGCCGACCTTATCGAATGGGGAGACTGGATGATGCTGGCGCTTGTTCCCAACCCAGCAATCGCCGACGATATCGGTCTTCACCCCGCTTTCGAAGCCTGCCTCCAACGCCTGCGCGAGCGTTTCCGGGGTAAGTTCCACATGGCACTGACGCCCGCTTATGACGGCCGCGACAGGCGCGTTTTTTCCGTTCTTTCCATGCTTGCCGCCCGCAACCGTGTGCCTCTCATCGCCACCAACCAGCCGCTATTTCACGAAGCGGCTCGCCGCCCCTTGTCGGACGTCGTCACCTCGATACGTGAACACGTTCCGATCTATAAGGCAGGCTTCCTGTTGGCGCCGAATGCAGAACGCCATCTGAAAGACGAACGTGAAATGAAGCGTCTCTTTAGGGAGCATCCGGACGCGGTCATCAATACACAAAGGTTCTTCGACGGGTTGAGTTTTTGCCTCGATGACCTGCAGCACAATTACCCGGATGAAAACGACGAGGGTGAAACCCCTTACGAGACACTTGAACGCCTGACCTGGGCCGGCGCCGCCAGACGTTTTCCAGAGGAGATGAAGGAGGAAACCAGAGCGCAGATCCGCTATGAGCTGGAACTAATCAAGGAAAAACAATACGCGCCTTATTTCCTGACGGTCCACAGGATCATCATGCATGCCCGATACAAGCTACATGTTCTTTGCCAGGGCCGTGGCTCGGCTGCAAATTCGGTCATCTGCTACTGCCTGGAAATCACCGAGGTTAATCCAGAGAAGAACAAGCTTCTCTTCGACCGCTTCATGTCCACGGACCGCGACGAGCCCCCCGACATCGATGTCGATTTCGAGCACGACCGGCGTGAAGAGGTGATCCAGCACATATACCAGCGATACGGAAAGGAGCATGCCGGGCTCACGGCCGCCGTGACCAGCTACCGCACGCGTTCCGCAGGGCGGGAGGTCGCAAAGGCGTTTGGCCTGTCGGAAGACGTCCAGTCGGCGATTGGCAGTCTGGTCTGGGGCTGGTCTGACGACAAACTTTCGGAACGCGAGGCCAAGGCTGCCGGTCTTGATACCGGAAACATCGTGACCAACAACGTGCTGAAATATGCGTCAGAGCTTCTAAGCTTTCCCCGCCACCTCACCCAGCATGTCGGTGGTTTCGTCATCACTCGCGATCGGCTCGATGAAGTCGTGCCCATCATGAACACGGCCATGCCGGACCGTTACATGATCGAGTGGGACAAGGACGATCTCGACAATTTGAAGATATTGAAGGTCGACGTTCTGGCACTCGGTATGCTGACCTGCCTGCGCAAAGCCTTCGACCTTCTTCTGCTGCACTACGACGAGAAGAAGACCCTCGCGGATCTCGGTAATGCCAAACACGAAGACGAAGAACCCGTCTATGACATGATCTGCCGGGCCGACACACTCGGTGTTTTTCAGATCGAAAGCCGGGCGCAGATGAGCATGCTGCCACGCCTGCGCCCAAGAGAATTCTACGATCTGGTGATCGAGGTGGCGATCGTCCGGCCCGGCCCGATCCAGGGCGACATGGTCCACCCATATCTGAAGCGACGAGAGCAACGACGGCAAGGTATCCCGATCGACTATCCAAGCGAGGAGCTAAAAGACGTTCTGAAACGGACATTGGGTGTCCCTCTCTTTCAGGAACAGGCGATGCAGATCGCCATCACCGCGGCCGGTTTCAAGCCGGCGGAAGCCGATCAGTTGCGCCGGGCGATGGCGACCTTCAAGCGAACCGGCACGATCGGCAATTTCGAAAAGCGCTTCATCGACGGCATGATGTCCAAGGAGATCTATTCGAAAGAGTTCGCACAGCAATGCTTCAATCAGATTAAGGGTTTTGGCGAATACGGCTTTCCGGAAAGCCACGCGGCCTCCTTCGCGCTGCTTGTATACGCCTCCTCCTGGGTGAAGGCCTATTACCCCGATGTCTTCTGTGCGGCCATGCTGAACTCGCAGCCGATGGGCTTCTACGCGCCGGCGCAGCTGGTCCGCGACGCCAGGGAACACGGCGTGGAGATCCGGCCGGTCGACATCAACAGCTCGGATTGGGACTGCCTCCTGGAAGGCGGACGCTTCGATGGTCGTCGGATCGATTTCCGCCATCGTGAGATGACTGATGTCATCAAGGCCAATCACGCCGTTCGCCTCGGCTTTCGCCAGGTAAAGGGGCTATCCGAGGAGGCCATACGCGAGAAGCTTATGGCAAACAGGAAGGCGGGCTATACCTCCATCCGCGATCTCTGGCTGCGCTCGAGCCTCGACAAATCCGATATCGAGCGGCTGGCGGATGCGGACGCCTTCAACAGCATCGGCCTGTCCCGGCGCGAAGCGCTATGGGCCGTTCGCGCGCTCGACGTGAAGAGCGCGGCCGAGCGTTTGCCGCTGTTCGATCAGACCCCCCATCTCGACCTGCAGGTCGAGCCTGAGGCCAAACTGCCTGAGATGCTGCCGGGCGAGCAGGTGGTCGAGGACTACCGATATCTGTCGCTATCGCTCAAGGCGCACCCTCTGTCCTTCCTGCGCGAAGAACTGCGTAGCATCGGCATTACCCGCAGCGTCGATCTGCTCAAGGTGCCGAACGGCCGTTGGGTGACGATCGCCGGCCTCGTCCTGGTGCGCCAGCGCCCGGGCTCGGCCAAGGGCGTGATCTTCATGACGCTTGAGGATGAAACCGGCGTCGCCAACGCCATCGTCTGGCCGAAGACCTTCGAGAAATACCGCGCCATCGTCATGGGCGCCCGGCTCGTCAAGATCCGCGGCAAGCTGCAGAGCCAGAGCGGGGTGATCCATACGGTTGTCGATCATATCGAGGACATGACGCACGCCTTGGGCCTCTTGCAGAAGGAGGCCAATCGTTTCGGAGTCTGCGACCGCTCAGACGAAGCGCGCCGGCCGACCGCCGATCCCCGGCAGAAGAAGCTCAACGAGACATTGGAGAAGGCGGTGATGGAAAAAAGAATAATCACGCGGGATAAGCGAGGGCGGGATGAAGCCACCGCCTCAGTCATGCCGAAGGGACGTAATTTTCATTGATTTTCAACACCGAGTCCGATCGGACATCGTCGCAAGCGGAGAGCCATCCGCTTCGATCGGATCGTAGATGAGCCGGAAGGCGGGCGAAGCGGGAGTGCCCGAGTATGAATCTTTCTTGACAACGAGCGTCTTCTTTAGCAAAAAGACGATAGTCATTGTCATGTTTGGAATGAAGACGTGCTTGTCTGCAGTTGCAACTACATAACCGACACCGAAATCCGGGAGGTTATCAACAGCCTTCTCGATGAGGACTGTTGGCAGCTTATTGTCCCTGCGAAAGTCTACCACGCCATGGAAAAACGCGGCCGTTGCTGTGGCTGTTTCCCGAATGTGGTCGACATCATCATTCAGACGACCGAGGACTATCACGCCCGTCGGCACTCGACGGATGCCGAAATATTTGATTTCATGTCTCGCCTCAGAAACTTCCATGAAGAAAACAGGAGAGCGGACATTGAAAGGCGACAAAAAAGTCATCGAGCGGCTTAACGAGGCCCTCTTTTTGGAACTCGGTGCTGTCAATCAGTACTGGGTTCACTATCGTTTGCTCGAGGATTGGGGCTACACCAAGCTTGCCAAGAAAGAGCGCGCTGAATCGATCGAAGAAATGCAGCACGCCGACAAGCTCGTCGCGCGCATCATTTTCCTAGAAGGCCATCCCAATCTGCAGACGCTTGCGCCCCTGCGCATCGGCCAGAACGTCAAGGAAGTTCTGGAAGCGGATCTCGCCGGCGAATATGACGCCCGCACCGCCTACAAGAAATCCCGCGATATCTGTCATGAGGCAGGCGACTACGTTTCCATGAAGCTCTTCGAAGAGCTGCTCATGGACGAGGAAGGCCACATCGACTTTCTCGAAACACAGCTCGAGCTGCTCGGCAAGATCGGCGAGGCCAAGTATGGCCAGCTGAACGCCGACTCCGCCGACCAAGCCGAATAATCAAGCCACAGGAGCCGGTCGCCCAGGCGGCCGGCATCCAAATCAGGCACCGTCAATCAGGCGGCCGGCAATCCCGCGAGATGGCTGAATTCGCTGACCACCTGCTCGTAGACACCGCGCTTGAAGGACACGATCAGCTTCGGCAACTCCGCCATCGGCTTCCAGTCCCAGGCGTCGAATTCTGCGGAGTGTCCGGCCGGCGGCGGGTTGATGGCGATCTCGCTCTCATCGCCATCGAAGCGGAAGGCGAACCAGCGCTGCGTCTGCCCGCGAAACTTGCCCTTGAGCCCGATGCCGATCAGCTGCGGCGGCAGATCGTAGTTGATCCAGTCCTTCGCCTCGGCAAGCAGCGTCACCGTCTTCATCCCGGTCTCTTCATAGAGCTCGCGATAGGCCGCCGTCAGCGGGTCCTCGCCCTTGTCGATGCCGCCCTGTGGCATCTGCCACAGCTGCGGCGAGCCGTCATATTCCGAATTCTCCGCCGGGATCCGGCGGCCGGCCCAGACGAGCCCCCCGCGATTGAGGATCATCACGCCGACGCAGGGGCGATAGGGCAGATCTTCGGCTTTAACGGTCGATTGGCTCATGGTTGTCTCTGCTAGGGTTTCTTCGGATCATTGGTCAGCGCGGCGATCCCGACGATCTCGATGCCGCGCATCGCCGCTTCTTCCGTCCATTTTGAAATGGCATCGATGCTCTCGTCAAATGCCGAGGCGACGCCGATCGCCTGGCCGTTGCGCTTGGCCACGCGCTCGAGTTCATCCAGCTTGTTGGTGATCGCGTTGAAATCCACCTGCCCGTCGAGCTGCACGTCCGCAAAGGCGTAGGGCGTCTCCGTCCCCTTGGCGATCGCAGCGGTCTTCGACTGCGCCGAGGTTCCGTCATCGAGAAACAACAACCCGCGCTTGCCGATATCGCGCATGACGGGCTCCAGCGCGTTCGCATCCGAGAGGAAACGGCCGCCCTGGTAGTTCAGCACGCCGGTATAGTTGGTGATTTCGCCCATCGCCCGGTGCAGGCTCTCGATATTCTTGGCCACGCTTTTCGACGTCAGCAACGTGTCGGGACCCGGATCGTTCGCCGGGTAATCGAAAGGCTCAAGCGGCACCTGGATCAAGATTTCGTGGCCGGACCGGCGCGCCTCCTGCATCCAGCGCTGCAGGCTGTTGCCGCTGGCGGCGAATGCAAGCGTCACCTCCTCGGGCAACTGCTGGATCGCCCGCTGCGTCCCCGTCTGGCTGAGACCAAGCCCGCTCACGACGATCGCGATCCGCGTTCCATGCGCGCCAGACCATGGCCGTGCATATTGATCCATCGGCCGGCGGCCATCGGGCCCGACGATCGGCAGCCGCCCGAATGACGACGCCTCGAGCAGGGCATCATTCGGCAGCGCGGCCATTCGCGGATCCTGCCCCACCTGCATGGCGTCGATCAGCACGGGGCCGTTTCCGTCGCGGGTCTTCGGGCTGTATTTGGTGACCACCGAGCCATCGCCCGTCGTCATCCGCTCGACATTGGCGCCGGAATTCGGCTCGCTGCGCGGCATGCCGTTGGGGGGCGTCGCATCGGGCGTCGCGGACTGTTGGGCGGTATCGGTGGGGACGGCGGAGGCCTGTTCCTTGGCGGGCGGTGTCTCGCGCTTCAGGCCATCGCCGCGAAAGGCGGTATAGACCGAAAAGCCGCCGATCAGCACGAGGCAAAGCCCGGCAACCACCCGCCCCGTGCGCAAGACGCCAGGGCGCTTGCCGCCCGGCTTGCGGTTCTGTCCAAGAGGCGCGTGCAGATCGGTATTCATTTTCGGCTGCTTCCATCATCAGGACAGCAAAAAGGCGTCAGGCCGGATACTCATCCGGCCTGACGCCTCATCTGATGGTTACTTGGCGCTGACGGCCTTTTCAGGGTTCGGCGGGAAAGACGGGTCCGTCTTCTTGCCGCGCAGAAGGTCGAGCGCGTAGTTGAGCTGCACGTCATCCTTCGGATCCGGCGGCACGTAGGCGACGGAGCCCGAGCCTTCGTCCGTCTCGCTCTGGCCCTTGATGTGGCCGCGCAGGGCGGATTCGCCCTCGGTCACCATCTTGCCCTTCAGATCGTCCGGCAGCGGCTCTTCGACCTTGATGTCAGGCGTGATGCCGGTGCCCTGGATCGAGCGGCCCGACGGCGTGTAGTAGAGCGCCGTCGTCAGGCGAAGAGCGCCGTTCTCGCCAAGCGGAATGATGGTCTGAACCGATCCCTTGCCGAAGGAGCGCGTGCCGAGAACCGTCGCGCGACGCAGATCCTGCAGAGCGCCGGCGACGATTTCCGATGCCGAAGCCGAGCCGCCGTTGATCAAAACGATCACAGGCTTTCCATCTGTCAGATCACCAGGGCCGGCATTGAAGCGGCGGGTTTCGTCCGGATTGCGGCCACGCGTGGAAACAACCTCGCCGCGCTGCAGAAGCGCATCCGACACCTGGATCGCCTGATCGAGCAGGCCGCCCGGGTTGAGGCGCAGGTCAAGCACGTAGCCCTTGAGCTTGTCGGCCGGAACGGTCTTCTTGATCTTCTCGATCGCCTTTTCCATGTCCGGGTAGGTCTTCTCGGTGAACGAGATGATGCGGAGATACCCGACATCATCCTCGACGCGCGACTTGACAGCCTGCACGGCCACGACATCGCGAACGATCGTCAGTTCGATCGGCTTGTCGGCGCCCTTGCGGATCAGCGTCAGCTTGATCGGGGTGTTGATGGCACCGCGCATCTTCTCGACAGCATCTTCGAGCTTCAGACCACGGACGGACTGCCCGTCGATTTCCGAGATATAATCGCCAGCGAGAACACCTGCCTTGGCGGCTGGCGTATCGTCGATCGGCGTGATGACCTTGACGAGTTCGTCTTCCATCGTGACTTCGATGCCCAGCCCGCCGAACTCGCCCTTGGTCTGGGTCTGCATGTCCGCCGCGTCCTTGGCGTTCATGTAGCTCGAGTGCGGGTCAAGCGACGACAGCATGCCGTTGATGGCATTTTCGATCAGCTTGTCTTCGGCCGGCGGCGTCACATACTGGGCGCGAACGCGCTCGAATACGTCACCGAAAACGGACAGTTCCTTGTAGGTGGACGCCCCCGCCGCTTCCGCGGGCACACCGGCGGAATAGATGACGCTCATGGCCGTCGCACCCATCAATGCGCCAACCAGAACAAGAGAAGCCCTACGAATCATTGCGTGCCTTTCCGGTGTCTTTGGCGGTCCACCATGGTCGGGAATCGACCGGCTTTCCGTCTTTTCGAAATTCAATGTAAAGCGTTGGTCGGTTTGTTTCCAGCGCCAATGCAGTCGCACTGGCCACTCTTTTCGCACCCATCACCGCAAGCGGTTCGCCGGCGAAAACAAACTTGCCCTGCCGCGCGTTCATGGTCTCCATTCCGGAGAGAACCAGGTGATATCCGTCGCCGGCATCGAGAATGATCATCTGCCCGTAGCTGCGAAACGCGCCGGCATAAACGATCAGACCATCCGCCGGTGCGGTAACCACCGTTTCCGGGTTGGTCGCCAGCGTCATACCCATCGCCTCATGGCCTGTTCCATCGGCATCGCCGAACTGGCGCAGGATATCGCCGGCAACGGGCAACTCCAGCTTGGCCTTCAATTCTCCGAACGGATATGCGGGCGCAATGCGGTTTTTATCGGGCACCCCGCTGTCGGCCAAAGCCTTGGCCTGCGCGCGCTGTTCATCCGTCAGCAGCCTGCGATTTTCCTCCGCCTGACGCGCCGCGGCAGTCGCCTGGCGAACGGACGAAATCTCGCTTTCCATTGAGGTCACAAGGCTCTCCAGGCTCGTGGCCTTGCCCGCGAGTTCCTCGGAGCGCTGCCGCTCGGCATTGAGCTCGGCAGTATTGCTGCGGCTCAATTTCTCGTTCTCGGCGAGAAGCAAATCCATGCGCCGCTCTTCCTCGAGGCTGTTGGTCATCGTCGTCGTCAAGCCGGTCTTCTCGGCGGCACTTGCGGCCTGCAGAGAGGCCAGGTTGCCGAGATCGGCGGCGAGTTTATCAGTCTCCTTGCGGATGCCGGGAACAACGGCACCAAGCAGGATGGCGCTGCGCACCGAAGCAAGCGCATCATCGGGTGTCACCAGAAGCGCCGGCGGCGGGTTACGTCCCATCCGCTGCAGCGCCGCAAGCACCTCGGCCAGCAGCCCGCGCCGCTCGTGCAGCGACTGGCGAACCGCATCTTCCTTCACGCCGAGATCGGCAAGCTTCTTCTCGCTCTCCAGTATCTGCTTTTCCAGCGACTTGCGCCGCGCGGCGGAATCGATCAGCGCCTGACGCACACTGCTGGTGCTCTTGTCCAGATCCTCGATGCTCTTCTGCAGTTCCGCGACCTTGCTCGAAGAGAGATTGATGGTCTTCGACAGCGCATCCAGTTCGCTTCGCGTCTGGTCGCGCTTCTTTTCCAGTTCGACCGCCGGATCGGGTGCCGCAGCCGCTGCGGGCGCGCTCGTCGTCTGCGAGTCCGGTTGCGCGGCGGCCGGCTGCTCCTGCGCCAGAGCGCTTACCCACCCAGACACGCCGAGAACCGACGCGGCGAGGCCAGCCACGGCAACCGACAAGATCACATAGTTTCGCTTGGATGCAGGTGTCGGCATGCCGATCGGTAAATCCTCTTAAACCGCGCGAAGATTAAGCTGATTTGACCATCTTTGCCAGAAAGATTGAGGCCTGCCGCCCGATCGCGCAAGACACACCTGCGTGAATGATCGTGAGCGCTCAGACGCGGTGGTAGGGATGACCAGAGAGGATCGTCACCGCGCGATAAAGCTGCTCGGCGATCAGCGTGCGAACGAGCTGATGCGGCCAGGTCATCTTGCCCAGGCACAGCGTTGCATCGGCCCGATCGTAGAGCGCCGGATCAAGTCCGTCGGCGCCGCCGATCGCGATCAACATGTCGCGCTTTCCCTGATCGCGGTAATTGCCGAGAAGAGTGGCGAAGCCTTCGCTATCGAGCGCCTTGCCGCGCTCGTCGAGGAGAATGAGGATACTGCCGTCCGCCAGCGACTTCTGAAGCATGCCCGCTTCCTCGCGCTTGCGCGTATCGGCATTGGAAGCGCGACTTTCGGCGACTTCGACAACGCGGGAGAATTCAAGGCCGATGGCGGGACCGGCCTTTGCAAAGCGGTCGAAATAACGCGCCGCAAGATCCTTCTCCGGGCCGGATTTGAGCCGCCCCACGGCAAAAAGACCAACGCGCATGTGTCCGCTCCTGCTATCAGGCTTTTCGCGGCTCAAAGATGCCGCAGGCCGGGGCTAAAGCACCGCCGGCCCAATCAGAGCCATCTATCAGGCGCCGGACGCAGCGTCCAGACAGCCTGCCGGCTGGAGTATCAGTGCAGCGTCTCGTCCAGATCGGGAGCCTGCCACATCTTTTCGATGTTGTAGAACTCGCGAATTTCGGGACGGAAGACATGCACGATAACATCGCCGGTATCGATCAGGATCCAATCGCCGGCATCCTGGCCTTCGACTCGGGCGGAGCCGAAGCCCTCATCCTTGAGGTCGCTGAGCAGGTGGTCGGCAATCGCCATGACATGGCGGCTCGAGCGGCCCGATACCACGACCATGAAGTCGCCGAGCGCTGATTTTCCGGCAATGTCGATGGAAACGATATCTTCAGCTTTGGAGTCCTCGAGGCTGACGAGGACGGTGTGCAGGGCGCGGGCAGCGGCATCAACGCCACGTTCCGGGCTCTTCGGGACAACGACTTTCGTGCTTCCCTTTGCGTGTACTGTTGTCAGTGCTTTCCCTTTCTCGGAATGACAAAGCATGCACATCACTGATTTGGCGAACCAAATCATGGTTAAGATAGGCACCGAACCATAAATGTTTCAAGACGCCCGCGATCACAAAGCATGAATGCCGGATTTGGCGCGGCAGCAACGGATGGCTCAGCCTCAAGTGCATCCTGCGGGGCTGTGTACAGTTGCTGTCGCCCTCAGTAAAGTGATGCTTCGTCCCAGCGCGAAGATTGCAAATGAAAAACACCTTAGAAAATACGCTTGTCCCGGTCCTTCGCATCAGCTTCCCGCATGAAGACCGCCTTGGGCACGGCAAGATGGAACTGCTGGAGCATATCAGGGAGACCGGCTCGATTTCCGCCGGCGGCCGCGCGATGGACATGTCCTACCGGCGCGCCTGGCTGCTGGTCAGCGAAATGAACCGGATGTTCAAGCATCCTGTCGTGGAATCGCAGCGCGGCGGCCAGAAGGGTGGCGGCGCGGCGCTGACTGAGTTCGGCGAGGAACTGCTGGCGCGTTTTCGGCAGATGGAGCAAACGATCCGGGTGACCCTGGCCGACGACCTCGCCTGGCTGGAGAGCAACCGCTTGCTCGATGGCGCCGAGCCAACCGCTTAGGGCTCCAGCGCAACCGTCTTGATGATGGCGAACACGGGCATGCCCTCGCGCAACGCCATGCGTTCCGCCGAGAAACTGGTGATCCGCGACAGGATCGCGTCACCGCCGCAATCGACAGTCACGTCGATGGTTGCATCGTCGGACGGCGTCACCGCCAGGATCGTACCTTCAAGCACGTTGAGCGCGCTGAGACCGTTTGGCCGTTCGGTGGCGAGCATGACATCGCGCGAGGGAATACGGACACGCACAGCCTTGCCCGGCGCAAGACCCGCATCTGGCACATGTAGCCGCACGGTCGCCATCGCAACGGTGGCGAGGCGATGCCGCCCGTCCACGGCCTCCACACGCCCCTGCAACAGGGCGCCCGCCTCGCGCCGATCGAGCGACGCAGCGGGCAGGCTGAGCACCTCTGTTGCCGCGCCAATCGCCTTAACCCGGCCGTCCTGCATGACGACGACCTGATCGGCAAGCCGCGCTACTTCGGCCACCGAATGGCTGACATAGACGATCGGAATATCCATCTCGTCGCGCAGACGCTCAAGGAACGGCATCACCTCGGCCTTGCGCGCTTCGTCGAGCGCGGCAAGTGGCTCATCCATGAGAAGCAGGCGCGGCGACGACAACAGCGCGCGGCCGATCGCCACCCGCTGCTTCTCACCGCCGGACAGGTGCTCGGGACTGCGGCCGAGCAACCTTTCGATATCGAGCAAGCCGACGATCCGCTCAAAGCTCTCCCGTGGCGCCCCCTTCGGCGCGAACCAGCGGCCATAAGTCAGGTTCTGGCGCACGGTCAGATGCGGGAAGAGACGTGCTTCCTGAAACACATAGCCGAACCGCCGGCGATGCTTGGCGACGAAAATGCGCTTGGCGGTATCCGTCAGGATCTCGCCGTCGAGGCTGATTTGTCCCTCGTCGGGCCGTGTCAGCCCGGCGATCATCCGGATCATCGAGGTCTTTCCCGAGCCCGAACGGCCGAACAGCGCAGTAATCCCGCGTTCCGACGTGAACCCCGCTTCGAGGGAGAACGCGTCAAACCGATGCTTTGCATGGACAACGAGCGTCATTGCGGATCGATCCTCCGCCCGATGAGACGTGATAGAAATTCGGATGCGAGCAATGCGGCCATGGAGATCACCACGGCCACCAGGGTCAATCGCAGCGCGCCCGCATCCCCGCCCGGAACCTGTGTGAAGGAATAGATCGCGGCCGACAGCGTCTGCGTCTCGCCGGGGATATTGGAAACGAAGGTGATCGTCGCGCCAAACTCGCCCATGGCCTTGGCGAAGGCCAGGATCATGCCGGCGATGATGCCGGGCAAGGTGAGGGGCAACGTCACCGTCAGGAAGACCCAGAACGGGCTGGCGCCGAGCGTGCCGGCAGCTTCTTCAAGCTTGCGGTCGATCGCCTCTATGGAAAGGCGGATGCTGCGCACCATCAGCGGAAAAGCCATCACGGCGCAGGCCAGTGCTGCCCCCGTCCACCGGAAGGAAAAGACGATGCCGAAGTATTGATCGAGAAAGGCGCCGATCACCCCGCGCCGGCCAAACAGCACGAGCAGGATGAAACCGGTGACGACGGGCGGCAGGATGAGCGGCAAATGCACGATGCCGTTGAGAATGGATTTGCCCCAGAAGCGTCCCCGCGCCAGAAGCAGCGCGACACCGATGCCGAAGGGCAGGCTTGCCAGCATCGCGACGACAGACACCCGCAGGCTGAGCATAATCGCCGTCCATTCGTCACTGCTCAGACCAAGTGCTTCCAAATGCGATGCTCCTGAAAAAACGAAGGCCCACCGTGGCGGGCCTTCAGGCTAGGCAGTTGCGTATAAGACCGCAATTATTTCAGGATGGTGAAGCCCTGTTCGGTGAAGAAGTGCGCAGCCTTCTCCGACTTCAGGAAGTCGAGATAGGCGGCCGTATCGGCATTCTTGCTCTCGGACAGGATCGCGATCGGGTAGGTGATCGGCGGGTGCGAGTCGGCAGGGAAGGTGCCGGCAATGGCAACGCCCGGATCAGCGTTTACGTCCGTCCGGTAGACGATGCCGAACGGCGCTTCGCCGCGCGAGACCAGCGCCAGCGCCGCGCGCACGCTTTCAGCGCCTGCGACCTTACCTTCGACCGACGACCAGACGCCGAGCTTTTCAAGCGCCGCCTTGCCGTACTTGCCGGCTGGTACCGACTTTACTTCGCCCATGGCGAGCTTCCCGTCGCCGAGCAGGCCGGCGAGATCGAAGCCCTGCTTGATATCGACGGGCTTGACCTTGTCCTTGGCGGCAACGAGCACGATGCTGTTGCCGAGCAGGTTGGAGCGGGTGTCCGCCTTGATCAGGTTCTTCTTGGCGAGATAGTCCATCCAGTCGAGGTCGGCCGAAATGAACACATCCGCAGGCGCGCCGCCTTCGATCTGCTTTGCCAGAGCGGAGCTCGCCGCATAGGAGACGACGGCTTCCTTGCCGCTCTCCTTGGCCCATTCGGCATTGGCCGCATCAAGCGCATTCTTCATGCTCGCGGCAGCAAAGACCGTAACCTTTTCAGCGGCAACGGCTGTGCCGGCGGTTGCGCCAAGCCAGATCGCGGAGACCGCGACAGCTGCGAATTTCACCCATTGACGACGATTGTGCATATTGTTTCCCCAACACTTCAAGATGTCTGGAGAGATATAACGGAACCCAGCCATTGACCAGCGCTATATTCAGCTGAACGCAACGCATCGCGTAACACTTGATGAAGATAGCTTCACGTGTTCGTGAATCATGACGGAAACGCCGCTGCGGCGCAGCATAGGTGGCTGGTACCGACCAGTAATGAACGGCTAAGCGACGCCAAAACAAAAGAATTTGCCGGAAAATGCCAACAAATTGAGCACAGCAATGGGTGCGACACTTAAACACATGTCAGAAATGCATTGCTGCGATGCACCAATTTCGCTTTTCTTTCTGTGATACTCATCATACAACCTCCTCATCGGACAGCGATCTCCTCCTCCCAAGCTGTCCGATAACGGATCGGCAACACTCCTCCTCCCAGTTGCCGGTCAAGTTTTAAGCCCGACGGATCCTCCCCCGTCGGGCTTTTCATTTTCCAGCTTGATATTGAGAGAAATGAGCTAAGCGCCGTTTTGCGCACGGATCGCTGTCGAGCTCAGTCGCGATCTCGGCCCGTGGATGAATGTCCAGGCAGGCGCCGGCTTCTTCCAGAGCGCTCTCGAATCATCCTCGTCGACACGCGCGAAGTCGAAGGTTTTGGCCATCTTCGATGACAGGAATGACAGCGTTGCACCCGGCCGATCGATAACGGCGATCGGGAACATGCGGGCGATATCCTGCCACCGCTGCCACCGATGAAACGTCTTCAGACTATCGGCGCCCATGATCCAGATGAAATGCACATGAGGGTTACTGATCTTGATCCGCGCCAGCGTTTCCGCGGTGAAGGTGGTGCCGAATTTCTTTTCGAAGGCGGTGACCTTGATCGCGGGATGCTTGGCAAGCTTTTCGCTGAGCCGCACCCGCTCCGCCAGAGGCAAGAGCCGGCTCGCATCCTTTAAGGGATTGCCGGGCGTGACCATCCACCACAGCTGGTCGAGACCAAGCCGCTTGATCGCGATCTCCGCCACCAGCGCATGGCCCTGGTGCGGCGGATTGAAGGAACCGCCGAACAGACCGACCACCAAGCCCCGCTCGGCATGCGGCACGCGAAGATAGCGTCGGTCCAATTCGTCGTTGATCACATCAGGTCCGGACTTGGCCGGTGCCATGCACGCGGTATTTGAACGAAGTCAGCTGCTCGACGCCAACGGGGCCTCGCGCATGCATCTTGCCGGTCGCGATGCCGATTTCCGCACCCATGCCGAATTCACCACCGTCGGCAAACTGTGTCGAGGCATTGTGCAGCAGGATGGCGGAATCGACCTCGGTGAAGAAGCGCTCGACCACGGATGGGTCTTCGGCGATCACGGCTTCGGTATGGTTCGACGAATAGGTCTGGATATGCTTGATCGCACCATCGATGCCATCGACCACGGCGACCGAAACGATCGCGTCGAGATACTCCGTGGACCAGTCTTCCTCGGTCGCCGCCTTCGTTCCCGGCGCCGCCTTCACGACGCTCGAGGAGCCACGAACTTCGCAACCGGCACCCGTGAGAACCTCGAGTAGTGGTACGAGGTGCGTGTCGCTAACCGCGCTGTCGACCAGAATAGTCTCGACCGCGCCGCAAATCCCCGTCCGGCGCATCTTCGCGTTGACGACGATCTCCTTGGCCATGTCGAGATCGGCGGATGCATCGACATAGATATGGCAGAGCCCTTCCAGATGCGCGAAGACGGGCACCCGGGCTTCATTCTGCACACGCGCGACAAGGCTCTTGCCGCCACGAGGAATGATCACGTCGATCGCGCCATCCAATCCACGCAACATGGCGCCGACGGCCGCGCGATCCGTGGTCGGAACGAGCTGGATAGCGTGCTCTGGGAGCCCGGCCGCCTTCAGGCCGCGCACCATGCACTCATAAATAGCCTGCGATGAACGACGCGAATCCGAGCCGCAGCGCAAGATGACGGCGTTGCCCGCCTTGACGCAGAGCGCCCCGGCATCCGCCGTCACATTCGGGCGGCTTTCGAAGATAACGCCGATCACGCCGAGCGGCGTGCGCACGCGCTCGATCTTCAGGCCGTTGGGCCGATCCCAGGCGCTGACCACCTCGCCGACAGGGTCCTTCAAAGCGGCGATCGCGCGAATGCCATCAGCCATCTCCTCAACCCGATTGTCGGTGAGCGTCAGCCGGTCGATGAAGGAGGGCAGCATGTCCGAACCTGCCGCATCCTCGAGATCCCGCGCGTTTTCCGCGAGGATCCGCTCCTTGTCCGCCAGGATCGCATCGGCCATGGCGTTCAAGGCAGCGTTCTTGGCGTCGGTCGAGGCGAAGGCCAACGGTCGCGCGGCAGCCTTGGCCTTGCGGCCGATGTCATTCATCAGCGCGTCAATGTCAGGGCTTTGCACGACTGTATCAAGCATGGGCGGCGTCCTTCTTCTGCCTTTCCGATTTCGAATTGATTTGCGAGGTCATGACCATGTCGTCGCGATGGATCATCGCCGCGCGCCCGGCATAGCCGAGAATGGCCTCGATCTCGCTCGACTTGCGGCCGGTGATCTGGCGCGCTTCCTCGGCGTCATAGCCGGCCAATCCGCGCGCGATCTCCCGGCCATTGGGCCCGATGATCGCCACCGTATCGCCACGGCTGAACAGGCCGACCACCTTGCGCACACCGGCGGGCAGCAAGCTCTTTCCGCCGCCGAGCGCCGTCACCGCGCCGTCATCGACATGGAGCTCGCCAGCCGGCTGCAGCTGACCGGCAATCCAGGTCTTGCGTGCAGTCACGGGCGTACCGGAGGGCGCGAACCAGGAGGACCGCGCGCCGTTTTCGATCGCAGACAGCGGGCTGTCGGTCTTGCCGGACGCGATGATCATCGCGCAGCCAGAAGTCGTCGCGATCTTGCCGGCATCGATCTTGGTGCGCATACCGCCACGCGACAGCTCGGACGCAGCACCGCCGGCCATCGCCTCGATTTCAGGCGTGATCTCGGCGATCGTCTCCAGGAACTGTGCATCCGGATCGAGATGCGGCGGAGCGGTGTAGAGGCCGTCGATATCCGACAACAGGATCAGGAGGTCCGCACCCGCCATCGTCGCGACACGCGCCGCCAGGCGGTCATTGTCGCCATAACGGATTTCGCTGGTGGCAACGGTATCGTTCTCGTTGATGATGGGAACGGCGCCGATCTTCAGCAGCTGGTTGATCGTCGCGCGCGCATTGAGATAGCGGCGACGCTCTTCCGTATCGCCAAGCGTCAGCAGGATCTGGCCAGCGACGATACTGTCGCGGGACAAGCTCTCGGACCAATCGCGCGCAAGCGCGATCTGGCCGACCGCGGCTGCGGCCTGGCTTTCCTCGAGCTTCAACGCGCCCGAGGGCAGATCGAGAACCGAGCGCCCAAGCGCGATGGCGCCCGAGGACACAACGAGCACATCGACGCCCTTGTTTTTCAACTTCGCGATATCGGCGCACATAGCGTCCAACCAGCTCTTTTTCAGGCCGGTCTTGCGGTCGACGAGCAGCGCGGAGCCGATCTTGATAACGATGCGCCGGTAACTACCCAGCGCCTTCTGCCTAGTCATTGGCCTCGTCCTCGTCGGCGATAATATCGCGATGACGTACCTTCAGCGCCTTGGCCGGCTTTTCAAGAATGTTCGCTTCGGCATTGGCCTCCACGATGATATCGCGCAGCGCACGCAACACCTCGGTCATGCCCATGCCCGTTGCCGCCGAGATCTGGAAGGGCGTGCTGCCGCAGGCCTTGGCCAGCTCCTTGGTCTTCTTCGACAGCGTTGCCTTGTCGAGAACGTCGATCTGCGACAGCGCCACGATCTCCGGCTTGTCGCCAATCTCGTCGCTATAGGCCCGGAGCTCATGCTTGACCGTCTTGTAGGCCTTGCCAACATTCTCTTCCTGCGCGGAAACGAGATGCAGCAGAACGCGCGTGCGCTCGACATGGCCGAGGAACCGGTCGCCGATGCCGACGCCTTCATGCGCGCCTTCGATCAGGCCGGGAATATCCGCAAGAATGAATTCGCGCTCATCGATCGTCGCAACACCGAGATTGGGATGCAGCGTCGTGAACGGATAATTGGCGATCTTCGGGCGTGCGCGCGTAACAGCCGCGAGGAACGTCGACTTGCCGGCATTCGGCAGGCCGACCAGGCCGGCATCGGCGATCAGCTTCAGACGCAGCCAGATCGTCTTTTCCTCGCCCTCGAGGCCAGGATTGGCCCAATCCGGCGCCTGGTTGACCGAGGTCTTGAAGTGCGCATTGCCGAAACCGCCATTGCCACCGCGGGCGAGGCAGTAGCGCTGCCCCTCTTCCGTCAGGTCGCAGATCAGCGTTTCCTGGTCTTCCTCGAAGATCTGGGTGCCGACGGGCACCTTCAGCGTCACATGCTCGCCATTGGCGCCGGTGCGGTTGCGACCCATACCGTGCGTGCCGATCGTCGCCTTGAAGTGCTGCTGGAAGCGGAAATCGATCAGGGTGTTGAGACCGTTCACGGTCTCCACCCACACGTCACCACCGCGTCCGCCGTCACCGCCGTCAGGCCCGCCGAACTCGATGAACTTCTCGCGCCGGAACGACACGGCACCCGCGCCGCCGCTGCCGGATTTGATATAGACCTTTGCTTCGTCGAGAAATTTCATTTTACTTCCATCATTCGGTGCCATTGGACGCCCGTCTTGGCCTGATCGATATAGGCCGTTCAGCCGGAGGTCAAAGATTATCGTTAGGTTTGCGAGCTATAACATACAGTACGGCTTCGGTCTCGACGGCACGTACGATCTGAAACGAATCGCCGACAGTCTTGCCGGCGCCGACATCATCGCGCTCCAGGAAGTCACCCGCGGCTTCGCGCGAAACCGATATGCCGACATGGTGGCCGACCTTGGCGCTCTGTTTCCCGACTATTTCTGGGTCTACGGACCGGGCTGCGACCTGCATGTCGCGGAGATCGACGGCCGTCCGGCGTCGCGCGGCATGCGCATGCAGTTCGGCAATATGGTCCTGTCGCGCTGGCCGATCCTGTCGACTCGCACGCTGCTTCTGCCGCGCAGCCGGACGCTCACCAAGCTCAACCTGCAGCGCAGCGCCACCGAGGCCGTCATCGACCTTCCCGGCGGCGCGGCGCGCGTCTACTCCGTCCACCTCGATCACGTCTCCAGCGACGAGCGCATCCGCCAGCTCGCTCACCTCAATGAGCGCATCAACGCCTTCCCTCATGAGGGCGGATCGCTGACCGGCGCCCGCGAGTTCGAGATCGAGGAGCTTCCGCTGCCCGAAGACTACCTCGTCATGGGCGACTTCAACATGCTCCCGGAATCGCCCGAATACTGCGCTTTCGCGGGCCGGAAGGACGGATATTACGGACGCACGGCGCGCATCGGCACACCTGTCGACGCCTTCGAGGCGCTCAGCGCCTATCAGCCCGACAGCTACAGCTGGATGGATCCCGCAAATCATGGCAAGCGCATGCATCTCGATTACGTCTTCGTCAGTTCTGGCCTCGAAAGCCGGCTAAGATCCGCACGGATCGACACGTCGGCCATGGGGTCCGATCACTTCCCCGTCTGGGTCGAGATCGACAATTGAAGAAGGCGCCCCGACGAGTGTGGGGCGCCTCCAATTTCATCAGGCGCTCTTGCTCTGCTGCAAGGCACCGGGCTTCAGCATGGTCTCGACATGCGTGACCATCGTGTTGCGGGCGAAGCTGAAGACCTCGCTGCAACCGGTCATGCGGAAGCCGAGCTTTTCCTGCAGCCTGAGCGACGCCGGATTGTCGGCGAAGACACCGGAATGCACGACGGTCTCGGGCATGCGCCTGGAGAAGCGCTCGAGCGTGGCGGAAACCGCCTCGCTCATATAGCCGCGCCGCCAGTAGTAGCGGTTCAGCCAGTAGCCGAGATGCCAGCGGCCATGACGAAGCTCGATCGACACCACGCCGATATGCGCGTCGTCGCCATTGGTGATCGCCATCTGCCAGTCCGGCAACCGACCCGCCGTGACCGGCACCAGCCAGTCGAGCGCATCCTGCCGATCATAGGGTGCGGGCACCCGCGCCAGCATCCGCGTCACCGCGAAGTCGGACAGCGATTCGGCGATTGCATCGGCGTCACTCAGCCGATGCGCCCGCAGCAAAAGCCGCTCGGTCTTGATGTCGGGCTGCGAGCCGGCGGTGACGACCTGAGGTCTTGGCCTTTCCAGGCTGAGCGCACTCATAATACGCTCCCCCAGCTTCTCAGCGACATCCAGGTCTTGCGGTCGAGCCTGTACCATTCGACCGGCACGTTGCTTCCAAGCGCCAGCGAGGCGGCAAGCCCCGATCCCTGGAACTGGAAACCGCACTTCTGGATGACGCGGCGCGAGGCGACGTTCATCACCCGGCAACGGGCGTCGATCTGGTCGACATCTTCGCGGGTGCGGAACACCATGTCGACGAGCGCATGACAGGCCTCGGTCATGAAGCCCTGGTTCCAGTAAGGCTCGCCCAGCCAGTAACCGATCTCGACGGTGCGACCATCAAGATGCGGCTCGACGCCGCAGCAACCGATAAAGGCGCCGTTTTCGGCTTTGGTAATCGCATAGACGCACTTGCCAATCTCGCCATTTTTCGTGCGTCGCACGAAGTCGGCGGCATCATTGGCCGTATACGGGTGCGGCATGCGCGACACCATTGTGGCGACTTTGGCGTTGTTGGCGAGATGGGCAAGGGCGTCGATGTCTACTTCGTGGGGCGCGCGCATGACGAGCCTTTCCGACAGTAAGACAGGGCAATCGGTCCTTAACCGCTCAGGCCGCAGCCTCTCTTCGGGAGACCTTTGGTCTCTCCGTAACAATTCGCCTTGCATGGTTCAGTCCTCCTTGAGGGTAAAGAAAAAGGGGAGATGGGTGGTGCCCCATCTCCCCTTTTGTCTTGACTGAACCTGATACGCTCAGCCGGGTCGATGAGACACCGGCTGCTATAAAGCGCTACCGGCTTATTCCGCTGCTTCCGCTTTCGGCATCACGGATACGTATACGCGGCCGTTGGCCTTCGTACGGTAGTTCACATTGCCGGCGGTGAGAGCAAAGATCGTGTGATCCTTGCCGAGGCCGACGTTGGAACCCGGGTGCCACTGCGTACCGCGCTGACGCACGATAATGTTGCCTGCGATGACGGCTTCGCCGCCGAACTTCTTCACGCCAAGGCGCTTGGATTCAGAATCGCGACCGTTGCGCGACGAACCGCCAGCTTTTTTGTGTGCCATTGGAGTTCTCCTTTAAACCTTAAGTCCCGTGATCTTACTTAGCAGCCACGATGTCCGTGATACGGACAACGGTGTGGTGCTGGCGATGGCCGCGCGAGCGCTTCGAGTTCTGACGACGG
The DNA here is from genome assembly GCF_017741935.1 of Rhizobium sp. 16-449-1b. Taxonomy (GTDB): domain Bacteria; phylum Pseudomonadota; class Alphaproteobacteria; order Rhizobiales; family Rhizobiaceae; genus Rhizobium. Next base: position 368,487 of record NZ_JAGHMH010000014.1, read on the forward strand.
CGCTTCTTGAAGGCGATGACCTTCTTGCCGCGGTTATGCTCGACGACTTCGGCCTTGACGGACGCGCCCTTGACGAAGGGAGCACCGATCGCGGCATCGGCGCCTTCGCCGATTACGAGGACTTCGGTGAATTCGATCGATTCGCCAGCGGTGACTTCAAGCTTCTCGATGGTCAGCACGTCGTTTGCTGCCACACGGTACTGCTTACCGCCGGTCTTGATGACTGCGAACATTTTTTATCCTTTCATGTTCGTTCCGGCTCGACCCGCATCAAACAGGTGGCCGTCTTTTTATCAGTCGATGTTAAGCAGGGATTTCAGGGCTTTTGCCCAGGAATTCTGGCTGCCGGTGATGCCCCACGCGGGCGCGGGGCGGACAAGGCGCAGACTTATCCACACCTATTGGGTTGCGCAGATACGCGAGCATAAAAAAACTGTCAAGGTAAAAGGATGACAAAAGGATGAAATGGCTTGAGATTACGACTTGCCAGCCCGCCAAACTCTCGCTATGAGACAGCCCGCGCCGAACAAGCGCCGACCAACGAAGCGGAGAGGTGGCTGAGTGGTCGAAAGCACCGCACTCGAAATGCGGCATACGGGCAACCGTATCGTGGGTTCGAATCCCACCCTCTCCGCCATATTCCCCGATGTCCGAGCCGGACACATGGGTAACAATCCGCAGGTGAGACATCGATGACAACCTCGTGCAGACGGGTTGTCGATTGTTCTAGATGCGCTCTGTTCGAGGTCGATATTTCCGAAAATCAAATCACAGGAAGCTGGCTAGCCAAAGCCGATGTCGTCGACCTCGCGTGCTTCATCAGCTCGTCGCGATCGTCGTCAAACTCGTAGCCTAGCCTGGATGGCGTTTGTCACCGAGCAACTAGCTGAATGCCCAGCGGCGCAGCGCCGCCGATGATATGGAGCAAGCGGTCGATGTTGGGATGGGCGCCGGGGCGGGTTTTCGCGTCGGCGGTGTGCTCGGCGAAAAGGTCGAGGGCGTAGGTTGCGGCCTGCTTGTCGAGCATGCCGAAACATTGCTGCAGATATTGATAGACCGCGAGCGATCCCTGTTTGCCCGGCTGGTTCTCGATCGTCGCGACAATGACGCCGGCCGGGTCGGTAAGGTCTATGCGAGCAAGGCCTTCGACTGAGGGCAGCAGTTGCAGATTGTCCTTGAACGAAGCCGTGGGCTGGATCATCGCGTATTCCTTTTCGCGTGGCGGGTTGGCCTTGCGTCTAGCAGCTTAGACTCCATATCGCCATGGCCCAGAACAAGGCCTATGCCCCGCCCGCTTACCGCTTCAGCGCGCGACCGCTGCGGCTCTGCGAAATCGCGCGCGACTGCGAGCGCTGCACGAGGGCCTGCTGCACCTCGGCCTGGAAAACCATGACCTGATGGCGAACTTCCGCCTCCGGTAGGCCGAGCGATTCGAGTTCGCTCGCCAGACGCCGGCATTCGGTCTTCCAGTATTGAACGGCATCGGCACCATGCAGGCGCTCGAGTTCGGCGGCGCTGCGATCGATGTCGCCGGCGCGCGAGGCCACAGGAAAAAGGACGATTTCACTTGTGGTCATGGCCTTCAAACTCTTGCTTGTGTTTACCGACATCGATTCGTTCCGTTGTGTTCGACACCATTCCTACCGAAGCATGGTTAACGCTTTCCTCCACCATCCGACGCGTTGTGCCGGGATGGTCGCGACTTGCCAGCGGTTGCGCGAAGCCGGGGGCTTTTGATCCGCCTCAAACACGGCTACACATCTTATATGTGTCAGGTGGATGGGGGATCGATTTGGTACGGAAGATGATCGCGGGGCCGGTGGCAACGGCCATCGTTCTGTTTGCGCGCGCCATAACGGCCGTGCGCGCCATTTGGACAAGCGACGGCCCGACAACGGACACGTGCATCTATTTCGCCAATCATTCGAGCCATGGCGATTTCATTCTGGTCTGGGCCGTCCTGCCGCCCCGCCTGCGCCGATCCACCCGTCCGGTCGCGGGCGCCGAATACTGGCTGAAATCGGCGATCACCCGCTTCATCGGCAGCGACGTCTTCGACGCCGTGCTGATCGAGCGCGAGCGCGACAAGCGGACCAGCGATCCGATCGAGGTGATGGCGAATGCGCTGGATGCCGGCTCGTCGCTCATTCTCTTTCCCGAGGGAACCCGCAATCTTACGGAGGCTTCTCTGCTGCCGTTCAAGAGCGGGCTTTTCCATCTCGCGTCAGCACGGCCGGATATCCGTCTCGTTCCCGTCTGGATCAACAATCTCAACCGCGTCATGCCGAAGGGCGAGATCGTTCCGATCCCGCTGATCTGCACCGTGACCTTCGGGGAGCCGATGCACATGCATCCCGGCGAAGACAAGCAGGCCTTTCTTGATCGGGCGCGCACAGCCCTTCTCGATCTCTCTCCAAAACAGCCAGGCGGTAGCGAATGAACACGGCCAATTCCGACCTCCTCACGCTCGTGCTCGGCATCCTCGCGGTGCTCGTCGTCGCTTCCGCGATCGGCTATGTCCTACAGCGCCGCCTCTCGCCCGATGGCGCCAACGCCTCGATCGAGAACCTGAACGCGCGCATCAAGGCGTGGTGGGTGATGGCGATCCTGATCGGCATCGCCTTCATGATCGGCCGCGTCGGCATCCTTATCCTCTTCGGCTTCTGCTCGTTTGCGGCGCTGCGCGAGTTCATCACGCTGACGCACACGAAGCGCGCCGATCACTGGGCTCTGGCGACCGCCTTCTTCGTCGTGCTGCCGCTGCAGTATTTTCTGCTCTGGACCAAGCAATACGGCATCTTCGCGATCTTCATTCCCGTTTATGCCTTCCTGCTGATGCCGATCATTTCGGTGCTGCGTGGCGACACCGAGCGCTTTCTCGACCGGATAGCGGAGGTGCAATGGGCGCTGATGATCTGCGTCTTCTGCGCCTCCCACGTGCCGGCGCTGCTGACGCTCGATATTCCGGGCTATGAGGGCCGCAATGTGCTGCTCATCGCCTTTCTCGTCATCATCGTGCAGCTGAGCGACGTGCTCCAATATGTCTGGGGCAAGCTCTTCGGCCGCACCAAGATCGCGCCGAAGCTGTCGCCTTCCAAGACTGTCGAGGGCTTTGTCGGCGGCGTTGCCAGCGCCACGCTGATCGGCGCCGGCCTCTGGTGGATCACGCCGTTCACGCCATTCCAGGCCGGGCTGCTGGCGTTCGTCATCACCATGATGGGCTTCTTCGGCGGGCTGGTGATGTCGGCGATCAAGCGAGACCGCGGCGTCAAGGATTGGGGCAACCTGATCGAGGGCCATGGCGGCCTGATCGACCGGCTCGATTCCGTCGTCTTTTCCGCGCCGATCTTCTTCCATCTCGTCCGCTACTGGTGGTCGGCCACATGACGACCCGGCTGCGGCGCATCGCGGGCAACAGCATCACCCATGTCGCGTTCGCCTTCTGCGCCATGGGCGGCTGGGCGATGTTTGCAAACCGGGGCTACCCGCCCGGCCGCTTCCTGCTTGCCGGCCTCGTCCAGGGCGCATTGTCCGCCTGCCTGACGCTCTTTCTCAAGACCGCGGTCGAGCAGTTGTCGCGTCGGATGAATGGAACAAAAGCCCTCTGGGCGCCGCCGCTGATCGCCTGCCTGGCATCGAGCGCCATTCTGGCGACGATCCATGCGCTGAGCGGCACGCCTGAAATTCTGAAAACGATCGCGCTGCCGCTGACCGTCTCGACCACCTATGCGGCGATCTACAATTATTCACTGTACCGGAAGGGGGAGCGGGCATGACCGAAACAGGTGACCGCAGGCCGTTGGCGAGCCGCGACACGCACTGGGCACGCTCGATTGCGCAATGGCTGGCGTCGAAATCCGTCACGCCCAATCAGATCTCGCAGGCGAGCATGATCGCGGCTGCACTCGCCGGCGGCGCCTTCTTTCTGTCGGGATATCGGACCGGCTGGGCGCAGGCTCCCTTTTTTGTCGGCGCCGCGCTCTTTTGCCAGCTGCGGCTGCTCTGCAATCTCTTCGATGGCATGGTCGCGGTCGAAGGCGGGAAGGGGGCAGCCGATGGGCCGTTCTGGAACGAGTTCCCGGACCGGGTTGCCGATATCCTGATCCTCGTCGGGGCAGGGGCGGGCATCGGGGGGCCGGGGCTCGGCTGGGCGGCGGCGGCTTTTGCGGTGCTCACCGCCTATGTCCGCGAACTCGGCCGCGCCACCGGCCAGCCGAGCGATTTCTCCGGCCCCATGGCCAAACAGCATCGCATGGCAACGATAACGGGCGCCGCAATCCTCTCCGTGTTTCAGCCGCTCTGGGGCGGCACGAACGAAGTGCTGATTGCCGCGCTATGGCTGATCGCTATCGGCGCCGCATTCACCGCTTTCCGTCGCGGCCGCCGGCTTGTCGCAAGCTTAAAAAGTGGCGGTAGCCAGTCCTGACATTCATTCCGCGCCATTTCGCCGCGCGTACCAAAATCCGCCAAACTGCGCTTGTGGAAAGCTAGGGCAACAATAAAACAGCTCCGTCGCTTCTGTTTTCCCCGAAGCGGCCTTGAACTAGCCTCGCTTCGGCGAGGCATTTTTCTCTTCTATCACTCGCCGCCCGCAAAGCCGGCTATCGATAGGCCCGCTCCGAAAACACGCTCATGCCGCTGCGCACCAGAAGCTGGTGCACGAGCCGTCGGCGCATCGGATTTTCAAGCCGCGCCGCCTTGGAGCCGAGAAACTCGGTTTCGACATGTTCGAACGCCGCTAGATCGGGAGAGGCGGCAATTGCTCTCGAATATTCGGCGTGAAATGCCCGGCGGCAGACATAGGTCTTGTATTTGGTAATACAGAAAACGGCGAACTCGCCCTGCTGCTCACGCAGGAAATCGGCGACGCCAACCGTCACCTCCGGCCATGTCGGGTTGAACGTATCATCGAAGGCGGTGATGCCATGATCGGTCAGCGTATCCGCCGCCAGATGCGTGTCAGACATCACGTGATGCAGCATGTGCCCGCCATCGATGCTGAAGAAGCGGACCGGCCCCACCTTCGCGAAGATATCGGCCGGCTTCAGAAGCGTGCTGTCGCCCTTGATCACCAGGTCCTCCATCACAGGAAGCCCGAGACGGCGGCCGTTTTCGACAAATTGCAGATATTGCGCGCTGCCCTTCGTTGCACTGTCGAGATCGAAAAGGTCGATGGCAACGATTCGCTCCTCGTCACCGCAAATGCGCCGGAACAGGAAATAGGATCGCCCGTAATAGACGCCGATCTCCGCAATCGCCCCTTCAAAACCGGTCAGAGCCTGATGCTGGAGGATCGCCAGGAACACCAGCGCGTCCGGAGGATCGATGTAACCCTCGATCGTTTGAAGATCATGAAAGATAAACTTGCGAATAGCTGCATCCATGCGCGATGTTTTTCCAGATATCTTTGAAGTCTATTGAAACAGACCTAACAATACACAAAGCATAGACCATGCATGAAAGCTAAAATAAGGCAGTATCATAGGTAGAAAGATTTCCGGCCACCACCAATGGCACCAACGATATTGTCAGTCGGGAAAATCTTGATCATACATCGTAGGCGAATAATCCTCATTCGACCGGTCCTCGATCTCGGCTAACGAAATTCGCTAATCGCGTTGGCCATAAGATGCGGCGAAAGCGGCATACAACCCACTTCGTTCTTTTTATCGCCATCTCGTTGGCCTAACTCTGGTGCTGTCCGATTCCAAATCACAGAAGGTGGTGCATGGCAGGTGAAACAGTTCTGGTCGTTGGTGGTGCAGGCTATATCGGCTCCCACACATGTCTCGATCTCGCCAACAAGGGTTTCAAGCCCGTCGTTTACGACAACTTCTCGAACGGGCACCGCGAGTTCGTCAAATGGGGTCCGGCCGAAGAAGGCGATATCAGGGATCGCGCGCGCCTCGACGAGGTTCTGGCCAAGCACAAGCCCGCAGCCATCCTGCACTTCGCGGCCCTGATCGAGGTGGGCGAATCCGTAAAGGACCCGGTCGCCTTCTACGAAAACAACGTCATCGGCACGCTGACCTTGCTGGCAGCGGCCCAGGCGGCGGGCATCAAGGCCTTCGTTTTCTCCTCCACATGCGCGACCTATGGCCTGCCGCAGAGCGTGCCGCTCGATGAAACCCACCGCCAGGTGCCGATCAACCCCTACGGCCAGACGAAATACATCGTCGAGCAGGCGCTTGCCGACTACGACAAGTACACCGGCTTTCGCTCGGTCGTGCTGCGCTATTTCAACGCCGCCGGCGCCGATTTCGAAGGTCGTATCGGCGAGTGGCATCAGCCGGAAACCCACGCGATCCCGCTTGCGATCGACGCAGCACTCGGACGGCGCGACGGCTTCAAGGTGTTCGGCAGCGACTATGAGACCCGCGACGGAACCTGCGTGCGCGATTATATCCACGTGCTGGATCTTGCCGACGCGCACGTCCGCGCCGTCGAGCACCTGCTGCGCGGCGGTGACTCGGTCGCGCTCAATCTCGGCACCGGCACCGGCACGACGGTTAAGGAACTGCTAGGCGCGATCGAAGACGTCTCCGCCAAGCCATTCCCCGTCGAATATGTCGGCCGCCGCGAAGGCGATTCGCATACGCTGGTCGCCAACAACGACAAGGCGCGCGAAGTGCTTGGCTGGGTGCCGCAGCATGATCTGTCCCAGATCATCCGCTCGGCCTGGAACTGGCATTCGAAATCCAACCATCACTGATTGGCCAGATCGATGACGGGCAAACCGAACATTCTGCTGATCACCGCGGACCAGTGGCGCGGTGATTGCCTCTCGGCACGCAATCACGCCTGCGTCAGGACGCCGAATGTCGATGCGCTGGCGGCCGAAGGCACGCTGTTTGCCCGTCATTTCGCTGGTGCCGCGCCGTGTTCGCCGGCGCGCGCCACGCTCTATACCGGCCTCTACCAGATGAACCACCGGGTTTGCCGCAACGGCTCGCCCCTCGATAGAAGGTTCGACAATCTGGCGCTGGCAGCCCGGCGTGCCGGCTACGAGCCGACCCTGTTCGGCTACACGGATACCGCGCCAGACCCCCGCGGCGTCGATGCCAACGATCCGCATCTGACCACCTATGAAGGCCTGCTGCCCGGCTTTACCGCGCGGCAACTGCTGCCGGAACATGAGAGACAGTGGCTATCCTGGCTTCGTTCGCGCGGGCATACGGAGGCGACGAGCCGCGATATTCATATCCCCTTGGGCGCCCGCCTCGGCGAAATCTCCAACGCGCCCACCGCCTATTCGAAAGACGAGACGCAGACGGCATTCCTGGCCGGTGAGTTCATTCGCTGGCTGGGCGAACAGGATACGCCGTGGTTCGCGCACATCTCCTTCCTGCGCCCGCATCCGCCCTTTTCCGCGCCGGCGCCTTATAACGACATGTTTTCGCCTGAGGACGGACCCGCCTTTTCACGTGCGGCCGATCAAAAGAGCGAACAGGCATCCCACCCCTATCTCGCCTACGCAATGCCGCGGAACGACAAGGGCAGCTTCATCCACGGCGCAACCGGCCCAGTCGACGACTGGAACGCCGAGGACATCGCGGCAATCCGCGCCATCTACTATGGAATGATCGCCGAAGTGGACGCGCAGCTCGGCCGGATTTGGGCGGCACTCCAGGACGCGGGCGCCTGGGAAAACACGGTCATCGTCTTCACGTCAGATCATGCGGAGATGGCCGGCGATCACTGGACCTTCGGCAAGGGCGGCTTCTTTGACGGGAGCTATCACATCCCGTTGGTCATCCGTGATCCGCGATCGGGCAATCGCGGCGGCACGGTCGAGCACTTCACCAGCGCCGCCGATATCTTTCCGACCCTTTGCGACCACCTGAACGTCGAGCGGGAAAACGGCCTGGACGGGCAGTCGTTGCTGCCCTTTACCGAGGGGAAGGGTGTCACAAGCTGGCGGGATGCGGCCTTCTGGGAGTTCGATTTCCGCGACATCGCCCATCAGCACGCGGAGCGGCACTTCGGCCTGCGATCAAACGAATGCAATCTCGCCGTTATCAGGGACGAGAATTTCAAATATGTGCACTTCGCCGGATTACCGCCGTTGCTTTTCGATCTCAGGAACGACCCAATGGAGCTACGAAATATCGCAGCTGATCCGGCGCACGCTTCGACACGGCTCGCCTACGCCGAAAAACTGCTGTCGCTGCGCGCCCGTCATCTCGACCAAACCTTGGCCTATACCGAGCTGACGGAGAAAGGGCCGGTTCGACACCGGCCCTAATCGATCTTCAGGAGAAACGTCCGAGATAATCGAGCTTGCCGACCTGCGCACCCTTGTTGCGCAGGATCGCGTGCGCCATCGAGATGTGGAAATAGAAATTCGGCAGCGCGAAGCTCAAGACGTAGTCGTCGCCACGAAAGACCGTTCTGTTGCCGCCGGGCGAAATGACGACCTCGCGGGTTTCGGCACCATCGAGCGTATCCGGCGAAACGGTCGCAAGATAGGCTTCCGTTTTCGCGACGCGCGCCCTGAGCTCGGCGATCGTCGTCTCATTGTCCTCGAATTTCGGCGCGTCCGTACCCGTTAGCCGTGCAATGGCAAGCTTGGCGCTATCGGTGGCCCGCTGGTATTGGCCGGAAAACGGCAGCATGTCCGGCGCCAGCCGCGTCGCGACTAGCTCCACGGGATCGATGCCTTTCTCGCTGGCGAAGGCCTCCGCTTTGTCGAGATAGTTGGTCAACGTTGTCAGGCCGCGCTGAAATACCGGCACTGTCAGGCGATAGATTGAAATAGACATTGCGCTCTCCACCGGGGCCGACGATCGGCCACCGTTTCCGCGATATCATATAGTCGGGCCACATATCATTTTCATCGGCTCGCGCTGCATTCTCGATGTTTTTAAGGCGTCGCGGCCAGGCCGTCGTAGCGCGCCTAACCGTGAGTTGTTGCGCCAAAATAATCCCAAAAAAGAGGTGGCTTATTTTACCAGCTTTTCTATTCTGCGCGCTTCGCATCGCTCGCCCTGGTTCACGGGATGAGGGCTTACAGGAACTGACATGCAATTCGTATTCGACGGCCACAACGACGTTCTTCTCCGCCTCTGGACGCATGAGCGGGAGGGCGGCGATCCCATTGCCGAGTTTGCGAACGGAACGGACACCGGCCACATCGACGCTCCACGCGCCAAGGCAGGTGGCCTCGCCGGCGGCCTTTGCGCCATCTACATTCCCTCGGGCGATCTGGTCTTCGCCGATCCCGACAAGGACGGCCACTACGTCACCCCGCTCGCAGCGCCTCTCGATCCATTGCCATCGCTGCGGATCGCCAATGAAATGGCCGCGATCGCCCTGCGCCTCGATCGCGCCGGCGCCTGGCGTCTGTGCCGCACGGTCAAGGACATCCGCAGATCCATCGAAGACGGCGTCTTCGCCGCTGTCATGCATATGGAAGGCTGCGAGGCGATCGGCTCGGATCTGGCCGCGCTGGAAGTCTTCTACGCCGCGGGACTGCGCTCGCTCGGCCCCGTCTGGAGCCGGCACAACATCTTCGGCCACGGCGTTCCGTTTGCCTTCCCGATGTCGCCGGATACCGGCCTTGGCCTGACCGACGCCGGCTTCGAATTGGTTCGCGAGTGCAACCGCCTGGGCATCATGATCGATCTCGCCCACATCACCGAAAAGGGCTTCTGGGATGTGGCGAAGACGACGGACCAGCCGCTCGTCGCCAGCCACTCGAACGTCCACGCGCTGACACCGGTCGCCCGCAACCTGACGGACAGGCAGCTCGACGCGATCAAGGAAAGCCGCGGCCTCGTCGGCCTCAACTACGCAACCGCCATGCTGCGCGACGACGCCCGCTCGGACGGCGACACGCCGCTCAGCGACATGGTTCGCCATATCGACTACCTCGTCGAGCGCATCGGCATCGATTGCGTGGCGCTCGGATCGGACTTCGATGGCGCAACTATACCGGATGAAATCGGCGACGCCTCGGGCAACCAGAAGCTGATTGATGCGCTTCAGCGTGCTGGATATGGTGGCGAGGATTTGAAGAAAATGGCCAGCGAAAACTGGCTTCGGATTCTGTCTTCGGCATGGGGAGAAGAGGCTGCCTGAGACTGCTGACGTGCTTTGATTGAATTCAAGAATGAACAGGGGACGAAAATTATGATGATGACCAGATTGAACCGCAGCTTCCGTGCGCTTTCCGCCGGCGCCGCTCTTTCCATCCTGATGATGGCCGCGCCCGCCGCCTTCGCCGAGACCCCGAAGGATACCCTCGTCGAGGGCTTCGCGATCGACGACATCATCACCATGGATCCGGGCGAAGCATTCGAGCTTTCGACCGCCGAGATGACCAGCAACACCTACAGCCTGCTCGTGCGCCTCGACATGGCCGACACGTCCAAGGTCAAGGGCGATCTCGCCGAGAGCTGGACCGTTTCGGATGACGGCCTGACCTATACGTTCAAGCTGAAGCCCGGCATGAAGTTCGCCTCCGGCAACCCGATCACCGCCGAAGACGTTGCATGGTCCTTCGAGCGCGCCGTCAAGCTCGACAAGAGCCCCGCCTTCATCATCACCCAGTTCGGCATCACTGGCGACAACGTCACCGAGAAGGCCAAGGCGACCGACGAGAACACCTTCACTTTCACCGTCGACAAGCCCTACGCGCCGAGCTTCGTCTTGAACTGCCTCACGGCAACGGTTGCTTCCGTCGTCGACAAGAAGCTGGTTCTCGACCACGTCAAGCCGGTCACCCCGTCGGCCGACTACAAATACGACAACGATTTCGGCAATGAGTGGCTGAAGACCGGCTATGCCGGCTCCGGCGCCTTCAAGCTGCGCGAATGGCGCGCCAACGAAGTGGTCGTGCTCGAGCGCAACGACAACTACTACGGCGAAAAGGCCAAGCTCGCCCGCGTCATCTATCGCTTCATGAAGGAAAGCTCCGCCCAGCGCCTGGCGCTTGAGGCCGGTGACATCGACATCGCCCGCAACCTGGAGCCCGGCGACCTCGACGCCGTTGCCAAGAACGCCGATCTCGCCAGCGAAAGCGCGCCGAAGGGCACTGTCTACTTCATCAGCCTCAACTCCAAGAACGAGAACCTGAAGAAGCCGGAAGTCCAGGAAGCCTTCAAGTACCTGGTCGACTACGACGCGATTGGCGCCACCCTGATCAAGGGTATCGGCGAAATCCACCAGACCTTCCTGCCGAAGGGCCAGCTCGGCGCGCTTGACGAGAACCCCTACAAGTTCGACGTCGCCAAGGCCAAGGAGCTGCTCGCCAAGGCAGGCCTGAAGGACGGCTTCTCGGTCACTATCGACGTGCGCAACACGCAGCCGGTAACCGGTATCGCCGAATCCATCCAGCAGTCGGTCGCCCAGGCCGGCATCAAGATGGAAATCATCCCGGGTGACGGCAAGCAGACTCTGACCAAGTTCCGTGCCCGCACGCACGACATCTACATCGGCCAGTGGGGCTCGGACTACTTCGACCCGAACTCCAACGCCGATACCTTCACCAGCAACCCGGATAACTCCGACGCCGGTACCGTGAAGACGCTCGCCTGGCGCAACACGTTTGAAGCACCTGAGCTGGACAAGGAAGCCAAGGCTGCCCTGCTCGAACGCGACAACGACAAGCGCGCGGCGATGTATCAGGACATCCAGAAGAAGTACCTGGCCAACAGCCCGTTCGTCTTCATCTTCCAGCAGACCGAGGTCGCGGGCTACCGCAAGGGCGTAACGAACTTCAAACTCGGCCCGAGCTTCGACACCAACTATGTCGGCATGATCGGCAAGGAATGATCCGGCAGGATTGATAGATTGAGCATCGTCGAAACAAAGACGGAAGCACGGCCGAAACCCGGCCGTGCTCTTCCTTTTGCGAAGGCTGTGGGCCGTTTTCTGGTCGCCGCCGTCACCACCTATCTCGGCCTTCTGGCCGTGACCTTCTTCATCGGCCGCGTCGTGCCCATCGATCCGGTGCTCGCCATTCTCGGCGACCGCGCGCCCGCCCACGTGGTTGAGCGCGTGCGGCGCGAAATGGGCTTCGACCTGCCGCTCTACCAGCAGTTCTATATCTACCTCAAAGGGATCCTGGCCGGCGATTTCGGCACCTCGGTGCTGACGACCAATCCCGTCATGGTCGATATCAAGCGCGTTTTCCCGGCAACGATCGAACTCGCCACGCTCGGCACCATCATCGGCTCGGTGATCGGCGTGCCGCTCGGCGTCCTCGCCGCCGTCAAGCGCGGCAGCTTTGCCGACCAGATCGTTCGCGTCATCGGCCTTATCGGCTATTCCGTGCCGATCTTCTGGCTGTCGCTGATCTCGCTGGTGATCTTCTACGCCAAGCTGCGCTGGGTCGCCTTCCCCGGCCGCATCGACATCGTCTTCGAATACAGCTTCACGCCGGTCACCGGCTTCTACCTGCTCGACAGCGCCATGCAGGGACAGTGGGATGTCTTCTACGACGTCTTCCGCCACATCATTCTGCCAGCCTCGCTGCTCGGCTATTTCTCGCTCGCCTATATCAGCCGCATGACCCGCAGCTTCATGCTGAACGAGCTTAGCCAGGAATATGTGGTTGCTGCGCGCGCCAAGGGGCTGTCGGAAACCCGGGTCATCTGGGGCCACGCGCTGCGCAATGCCGCGGTGCCGCTGGTCACCGTCATCGCGCTGTCCTATGCCGGACTGCTCGAAGGTTCGGTCTTGACCGAAACAGTCTTCTCCTGGCCCGGTATCGGCCTCTATATCACCAATTCGCTGCAGAATGCCGATATGAACGCCGTGCTTGGCGGCACGATCGTCATCGGCACCGTCTTCATCGGCATCAACCTCTTGTCTGATCTTCTTTATCGGACCCTCGATCCCAGGACCCGAACCCGATGAGCATGCAAGCAAACGACACTGCAACCAATGTCAGACCGATGACCCGCCGCGAGTGGTTGCTCTCCGACCGTCCGCAGTCGCGCACGCAAGCCCGTCTAGGCCGCGCCTACGTCACCTGGCGGCAGTTCACCGCCAACCGCCTGGCGGTCGTCGGTCTCTTCATCATCATCGCGCTGCTCCTGATGGCCGCCTTCGCCGATGTGCTGGCCACGCACTCGCCCGTCGTCGGCGATCTCCGCAACGCCCGCCTTCTGCCGCCGGGCGCCGAGGGTTATCTTCTCGGCACAGACGACCAGGGCCGCGATATCTATTCGCGCCTGATCTACGGCTCCCGCCTGACGCTGATGGTCGTCGTCCTCGTCGCCATCATCTCGGCGCCGATCGGCCTTCTGGTCGGCACCGTGTCCGGCTATGCCGGCGGCTGGGTCGATGCTATCCTGATGCGCATCACCGACATCTTCCTCGCCTTCCCGAAGCTCGTCCTGGCGCTCGCCTTCGTCGCAGCACTCGGCCCGGGCATCCAGAACGCCATCATCGCCATCGCCATTACCTCCTGGCCACCATACGCCCGTATCGCGCGCGCCGAGACCCTGACGGTGCGGCGCTCCGACTACATCTCGGCCGTCCGCCTCATGGGCGCGTCGCCGCTGCGTATCGTCGTGCGCCATGTCATGCCGCTCTGTATCTCCTCGCTGATCGTGCGCGTCACGCTCGACATGGCGGGCATCATCCTGACGGCGGCGGGCCTCGGCTTCCTCGGCCTCGGCGCCCAGCCGCCGCTGCCGGAATGGGGCGCGATGATCGCCTCGGGCCGCCGCTTCATCCTCGACCAATGGTGGGTCGCCGCCATGCCGGGGATCGCCATCCTCGTCGTGAGCCTCGGCTTCAATCTGCTTGGCGACGGCCTGCGCGACGCGCTGGACCCGAAGGAGAGCGGCCAATGAGCACGCTCCTCACCGTCAAGAACCTCAAGGTCAGCTACCCCACACGCACCGGCGTCATCGAAGCCGTGCGCGGCGTTTCCTTCACCCTCGGCAAGGAACGCCTGGGCATCGTCGGCGAATCCGGCTCCGGCAAGTCGCAGACCGGCCGCGCCATCATGGGGCTGACGCCGCCGCACGGCATCGTCAGTGCCGATACGCTCGACTTCAACGGCATCGACCTTCTCTCGGCCTCGGCCAAGGAGCGCCGGCAACTGCGCGGCAAGCGCATCGCCATGGTGCTGCAGGATCCGAAATATTCGCTCGATCCGGTCATGACGATCGGCAAGCAGATCTGCGAGACGCTGAGAACCCACGAGAAGATCGGCAAGGGCGAAGCACGCGATCGCGCGATCGCCATGCTGGAAGCCGTGCAGATCCGCGAGCCGCAGCGCGTCTTCAATCTCTATCCGCATGAAGTTTCGGGCGGCATGGGCCAGCGCGCCATGATCGCCATGATGCTGATCGCAGATCCCGAATTGCTGATCGCCGACGAGCCGACCTCGGCGCTCGACGTGACCGTGCAGCTCGACGTTCTCAGGATCATGGACCGTCTGGTGTCCGAGCGCGGCATGGGCCTGATTTTCGTGTCCCACGACCTGCGCCTGGTCTCCTCCTTCTGCGACCGCGTCATCGTCATGTATGCCGGCAAGGTCGTCGAGGAACTGAAGGCCTCCGAGCTCAAGAACGCTCAGCATCCCTATACGCAAGGACTTTTGAACTGCATGCCCCAGATCGGCGAAAACAGGCATCCATTGCCGGTGCTGGACCGCAAGCCGGAGTGGGCGGCATGACAGCAGCCCTTTCCGTCGACAATGTCACCGTCATCTACGACCATTTCCACGCGCTGAAGGATGTCAGCGTCGAGATAGCCGAAGGTCAGTCCTTCGGTCTCGTCGGTGAATCCGGCTCTGGGAAATCCACGCTGCTGCGCGCCGTCGCGGGCCTTGCTCCTGTCAAGAACGGCACGATCAAGATCCACGGCGATCAGCTCTCGGGCTCCAAGCGCAGCAAGGCCTTCTATCGCAAGGTCCAGATGGTGTTTCAGGACCCCTACGGTTCGCTGCATCCACGCCAGACAATCGACCGGCTGCTGCTCGAGCCGCTGGCGATCCACGGCATTTCGGACAGCGATACGCGCATCGCCCGCGCGCTCGATGAGGTCGGCCTCGGCAACGGCTTCCGGTTCCGCTATCCGCATCAGCTCTCCGGCGGCCAACGCCAGCGCGTCGCCATCGCCCGCGCCCTGATCGTCGAGCCGTCTATCCTGCTGCTCGACGAGCCGACTTCGGCGCTGGACGCATCCGTGCAGGCCGAAGTGCTGAACCTCTTGGAGCAGGTCAGGCGCGACAGGAAATTGACCTTCGTCATGGTCAGCCACGATCTCGGCGTCATCACCCACATGTGCGAAAACCTCGCCGTGATGCGCGGTGGCACCGTGGTCGAACGTCTGACGGCCGATCAGCTCGCCAAGGCCGAGGTTCACGAGGACTACACGAAAAGTTTGATGGTCGCGAGCAAGGGCTTCGTGAAAGTCTGAAGCCCAATCTTTTCAAGTAATTGAAATTTTTAACAATCGGCGGACCGTTAAGAATAACGGTCCGTTAAAACACGACCAATCGACTAGACTATTGACAGCTGCCTTGCTTCTGTCATGATTGCGTTAACGGCTGTTAGCTTTCGTGATCATGGAGATAAAGATGTTCTTTCTCGGCGGCATGACCATGGGTTACTTCGCACCTCCAGCCAAGGCTGCCAAGCGGACAGCTCCGCTGTTCAAGACGGCAAAGCGGGATCGAAAGATCATTGCGAAGAAGAAGAGCTCCTACAAGGACAGCGCGGTCGAGCGCTCCCTGATCTGGGCCTGGCACACCATCTGTTAGACCGTCCCTTTAGGCCGTCCAAGACAAGTCGGATTTTCTCAGCAAGTAACATCTGGTGGAATTTTATCTCTACCATTCAGATAGACTATATAAGAAACTGAGCTCTCAATAAGAGCTGAAAACAGGCGGAGGCACACATGGCAAACTTGGGTATGTCGCATACTCACGCGGACCCCTATCGTTCCGCACGCTCCAAGAAGCCGGCAACGACGCGTGGTCGTTTGCATCTGGCAGCCAATGCGGCGCTGGTCGTGGCCGCGTTCACCTTTCTCGCAGCCGTCGTCTGCGGCGTTATCGGTTAGAGCACCGAAAACAAACCCTTTTTCACCAGGCACGGAACCAAAAAGGCACACCATCGTTATCTGGTCAGCAACGACTAAATGGAGATGGCAATGCTTTACTACGCACTCGTATTTCTTGTTGTGGCCCTGATCGCCGGCGTTCTGGGGTTCGGCGGCATCGCAGGCGCGTCAGCATCGATTGCCCAGGTACTGTTCTTCATATTCCTGGTGCTGTTTGTTGTATCGCTTGTCGCGCGGCTCATGCGCCGCGTCTAAATCCAGCATAATCAACGAAATCCGGCGTCCCAAAGGCGCCGGATTTTTCGTGCGTTCGCCACTTGCCGAAACCTCTTGACTTGAATTGTCGCAATAGTGTCCAACTTTCCCGATTGGCTTGGCGGGGAGGCGTCGTTCAATCTCACCCACCTCTTTACCCGGCTGGTCGCAAGATCAAATCTAAATCGATTCGCATTGCCGTTCGATTGCCACTGCCAATGTTTCCAGTGTGGCCGCAAAAGACCGGTATTGTTCATGCGGCAGTCATATTTGGCAGTGCACAAGGCAAACCCTACCGACCATAACTTTGTTTGGATCCAGAACCGAACCCATGTCTATTTCCCCCACGTCTCCGAGCCCGTCCCGCGAGTCCGAAACCAAGCAGATCGATCACAACGACTCGATCCGCGCGACCTATATGTCGATCGAAGACATCAGGGCGATGGGTGCATCCGCAGCCACCTCAGGTGTCAACTCGCTGGTCGCTTTCGCACCCTTCGACTTCTTCGCCCGGCATAAGGAGAACGAGAAGGAAATCCTGCGCGTCTACCGCACGACGGCGGCGGATGTGGAGGCCGGCGAGACGATTACCCCGGCCGCCGAGTGGCTTCTGGACAACCACTACATCGTCGAGGAAGCAATCCAGGAAGTCCGCCGCGACTTCCCCAAGCGCTTCTACCGCGAACTGCCGACGATCGATGTGAACGGCACAAAGATTCCGCGCACGCTGGCGCTTGCCTGGCTCTATGTCGCCCATACGCACAGCACCATCTCGCAGGAAAGCCTGACGGCGCTCGTCGATGGCTTCCAGGAACATGAAACACTGCGGATCGGCGAGCTCTGGGCGCTGCCTTCGCTGGTGCGCTATGTTCTGGTCGAAAACCTGCGCCGCATCTCGATCCGCGTCGAGCGCAGCCGCCGCATGCGCCGCCGCGCCAACGAGGCAGCCGACGAGTTGGTGCGCCTGACCGATCCCGCGAAGGCAGCCGAGTATCTGAAGACGCTTGAGCCGCTTGCCGAGGACAATACCTTCTCGACGCAGTTCCTCTACCGCATGCGCGACGGCTCGCAGACCTCGAGCCTCGCCATCACCTGGCTGGATGAACGCCTCGAGACGCTGGGCCGTGATACCGAAGCGACGACGATGGCCGAGCACAGCCGTCTCTCCTCCGGCAACGTCACGATGGGCAACATCATTCGCAGCCTGCGCGAGATCGACGACACCGAATGGTCCGTCTGGGTCGAGCAGGTCAGCCACGTCGACAAGCTGCTCTGGGACAACTCCGACTACGGCCTTCTCGATTCCGGCTCGCGCAACAAGTACCGCAAGCAGATCGAAAAGCTCGCCAAGCGCTCCACCATGACCGAAATGGAGATCGCGCAGCTCGCGCTCGACATGACGGATGAAGCCAAGGCATCTGCCGACGAGCAACCCCATGAGCCGAACGTTGGCGCATTCCTGGCCGGCGCACAGCGTCCGAAGCTGGAAGCGAGAGCAACCTACAGCCCGACGCTGGTGCAGCATTTCGTTCGCGCCGTGCGCCGCTTCAACTGGCTGTCGATCGCCGTACCGGTGCTGCTCCTGACCATCCTCGCGATGGTCATCGTCGGCCACTTCATGGCGAGCGCCGGCATGGCGCCGATCGCCATCATCCTGCTCCTGATCATGTTCTCGCTGCCGGCATCGGAAGGCGCGACGGGTCTCTTCAACACCGTGCTCTCCTTCTTCGTCACGCCGGCGCGCCTCGTCGGCTACGAGTTCAAGGAAGGCATTCCTGAGGACGCACGCACGCTTCTGGTCGTGCCCTGCCTGATCTCGAACCGCGACAGCGTCGACGAACTCGTCCGCAACATTGAGGTTCACTATCTCGCCAACCCGCGCGGCGAAATCTACTTCGCGCTTCTCAGCGACTGGCCGGACAGCCAAGTCGAGGAAACGGCCGCCGATCTCGAAGTTCTCGACTACGCTCGCCGCGAAGTCGCCAACCTTTCTGCGCGTTATGCCTATGACGGCAAGACCCGCTTCTACCTCCTGCACCGCCGCCGCCTATACAATCCGTCGGAAGGCGCATGGATGGGCTGGGAGCGCAAGCGCGGCAAGCTGCACGAGCTGAACCTGCTCCTGCGCGGCGACCGCGACACGACCTATCTGCCGGGCGCCAATGTCGTCCCTGAAAACGTGCAGTACGTGATGACACTCGACGCCGATACGCGCCTGATGCGCGACGCCGTCACCAAGCTCGTCGGCAAGCTCTATCACCCGACCAACCGCCCCGTGATCAACCCGGAAACCGGCCGCGTCGAGAGCGGCTACGGCGTCCTGCAGCCCCGCGTGACGCCGTCCCTGACGACAGGCAAGGACGCATCGGTCTTCCAGCGCGTCTTCTCCATCAATCGCGGTCTGGACCCCTATGTCTTCACCGTCTCCGACGTCTATCAGGACCTCGCGGGCGAAGGCACATTCACCGGCAAGGGCCTCTACCACGTCGACGCCTTCGAAGCGGCCCTGAAGGGACGCATCGAGGAGAACTCGGTTCTCAGCCACGACCTGCTTGAAGGCTCGATGGCGCGTTGCGCGCTTGTGACCGACCTCGAACTCGTCGAGGACTTCCCGACCCGCTACGAAGTCGAGACATCGCGCCAGCATCGCTGGGCGCGTGGCGACTGGCAGCTGCTGCCCTACATGTTCAGCACCAAACACGGTGTCACCGCGCTCGGCCGCTGGAAGATGTTTGACAACCTGCGCCGCTCGCTGACCCCGATCGCCTGGTTCTTCGCCTCCGTACTTGGCTGGTACTTCATGGATCCGCTCGGCGCCCTGATCTGGCAGATCGTCCTGATCTTCTGCCTGTTCGTCGCTCCGACGCTGTCGCTGATCAACGGCATCATTCCGCGCACCAGCGATATCGTCGCCCGCGCCCACCTCTATACCGTCTGGTCCGACATCCGCGCGGCGAACGCGCAGGTGGCGCTCCGCATCGTCTTCATCGCCGACGGCGCATGCATGATGGCTGACGCCATCGGCCGCTCTCTCTACCGCCTCTTCGTCAGCCACAAGCTGATGCTGCAATGGAAGACCGCAGCCAGCGTCCAGGCCGGCAAGCAGGGCACGATCTGGTCCTATTACAAGGCCATGTGGCACGCACCGGTGCTGGCGCTGCTCGGCCTTGCCTTCGCCGTCGTCTCCGGCGACAAGGCCTACCTGGTCGGCATCCCCTTCGTTGCACTCTGGATCCTCTCCCCGCTGGTCGCCTATTACGTCAGCCAGTCGGCCGAGACCGAAGATCGCCTCGAAGTCGCCGAATCCGTATCGAACGATCTGCGAAAGATAGCCCGCCGCACCTGGCGTTATTTCGACACCTTCACCACGGCCGAACAGAACTACCTGCCGCCGGATAACGTCCAGGAAACGCCGCACGTCATCGTCGCGACCCGCACGTCCCCGACCAACATCGGCGTCTACCTGCTCTCGGTGGTCTCCGGCCGCCAGTTCGGCTGGTTCTCCTTCGAGGAAACCATTGAGCGCCTCGAACAGACGATCGCCACCATCGACAAGATGGACAAGTTCCGTGGTCACCTCTTCAACTGGTACCACACCGATACGCTGGAAACGCTTGGACCGCGCTACGTCTCCGCCGTCGACAGCGGCAACCTCGCCGGTCACCTGATCGCGATCTCGTCCGCCTGCCGCAACTGGGCCGAAGCCCCGTCCGCGCACATGCAGGGCAGCCTCGACGGCGTCGGCGACACAGCGGGCATCCTGGCCGAAGTGCTGGCCGACCTGCCGGATGATCGCAAGACCGTACGTCCGCTGCGCCGCCGCCTGGAGGAACGTATCATCGGCTTCCAGAACGCGCTCGCCGCCGTCAAGCGCGAGCACGAATTCGCGTCGATCCGCATCATCAACCTCTCGGTTCTTGCCCGCGACATCCAGAAACTCGCCGCCAACCTCGATCACGAGGTGAAGTCGGCACTCAGCGCCGAGGTCACCCAGTGGGCCGAGGCGCTGGTCAAGGTCTGCGAAGCCCATATCTCCGACAGCACCTTCGACCTCGCAAACATCGATGCGCTACGTCCGCGCCTGATCGCGCTCCGCGACAAGGCCCGCGATCTGGCCTTCTCGATGGACTTCGGCTTCCTCTTCCGTCCGGAGCGTCGTCTTCTGTCTATCGGCTACCGCGTCGAAAGCGGCGAACTCGATCAGGCCTGCTACGACCTCTTGGCATCGGAATGCCGCCTGACAAGCCTCTTCGGTATCGCCAAGGGCGACCTGCCGACCGAACATTGGTACCGTCTAGGCCGCCAGGTCGTGCCGGTCGGCTCGCGCGGCGCGCTGGTCTCCTGGTCCGGCTCGATGTTCGAATATCTGATGCCACCTCTCGTCATGCAGGAGCGTGGCGGCGGTATCCTCAACCAGACCAACAATCTGGTCGTGGTAGAGCAGATGAACTACGCCCGCAAGCTGGGCATTCCGTGGGGCATCTCGGAAGCGGCCTTCAACGCCCGCGACCATAACCTCAACTACCAGTACACGAACTTCGGCGTGCCGACGCTCGGCCTGAAGCGCGGTCTCGGCCACAACGCCGTCATCGCCCCTTACGCCTCGATCCTCGCCAGCCAGTACAATCCGCCGGCGGCTATCGAGAACCTCGAACGCCTGCGCAAGCTCGGCGCGCTCGGCAAATACGGCTTCCACGATGCCGTGGACTTCACGCCGACCCGCGTGCCCGAGGGCAAGACCTGCGCTGTCGTCTACAACTACTATGCCCACCACCATGGCATGTCGATCGCGGCCGTCGCTAACGTCGCCTTCAACGGCCACCTGCGCGAACTCTTCCACTCCGATCCCGTGATCGAAGCGGCAGAGCTGATGCTGCAGGAAAAGGCGCCGCGCGATATCCCTGTGATGAGCGGCAAGCACGAATCTGACACCCCGGCCAGCATCCAGGACGACCTGTTGCGTCCGGAGATCCGCAAGATCTATGATCCGGCGGCGCGCGACCGCGAACTCGTCTTCCTCTCCAACGGCCACTACTCGATGATGCTGACTGCCACCGGCGCCGGTTACTCGCGCTGGAACGGCCAGTCCGTATCCCGCTGGAAGCCAGATCCGACCGAAGATCGCTGGGGCACCTTCATCTTCTTGCGCGACACCGCCACCAACGAATGGTGGTCGGCAACCGCGGAACCGAAGAGCATCGAGGGCGAACAGGTCAAGGTTCTCTTCGCCGATGAAAAAGCGGAGTTCACCAAGACCGTTGGCGAGCTCACCAGCGAAGTCGAGGTGATCGTCGCCACCGAGCACGATGCCGAAGGCCGTCGCCTGACGCTGCTCAACACCGGCACGGAAGACCGCTTCATCGAAGTGACCTCCTATCTCGAACCGGTGCTCACCAATGACGACACCGACAACGCGCATCCGGCTTTCGCCCGCATGTTCGTGAAGACGGAGATCGGCAAGCGCGGCGACGTCATTCGCGTCGAGCGCAACAAGCGCGACGGAAACGAGCCGAATATCGCGGTCGCGCATCTGATCGTCGACAATGCCGGCGCGACGCGCCACACCGAGTTCGAAACCGACCGCCGCAAGTTCCTCGGCCGCGGCCGCAGCCTTGCAAACGCCGCCGCTTTCGACCAGGGCGCAACGCTCTCGGGCACCGACGGTTTCACGCTCGATCCGGTGCTGTCGCTGCGCCGCACCGTCCGCGTTCCTGCCGGCAAGAAGGTCAGCGTCATTTTCTGGACCATCGCCGCGCCATCGCGCAACGAAGTGGACCAAGCAGTCGATCGCTACCGCCACGCCGATGCCTTCAACCACGAGCTCGTCCAGGCCTGGACGCGCACCCAGGTGCAGATGCGCCATGTTGGCGTCACCTCGCAGCAGGCATCCGCCTTCCAGCATCTCGGCCGCCACCTCGTCTACCCCGACATGTATCTGCGTGCAGATACGGCAGCGGTTCAGGCAGGCATGCAGTCGCAGTCCTCGCTCTGGCCACTGGCGATTTCGGGCGATTTCCCGATCTTCACCCTGCGCATCAACGACGACATGGATCTGGATATCGCAAGGGAAGCCCTGCTGGCACAGGAATATCTGCGCTCGCGCGGCGTCACCGCCGATCTGGTGATCATGAACGAGCGTGCGTCCTCCTATGCGCAGGACATGCAGCACGCCGTCGACCAGATGGCCGAAAACGTCCGTCGTCTCGGCCAGGCCGACGGCCTGCGCCAGCACATCTTCACGGTCCGCAAGGATCTGATGGAGGAGGCGACCTATCATGCGCTGATCTCGGCATCCCGCGTCACCTTCCACGCCAAGAACGGCAAGATCATCGATCAGATCAATCGTGCCGTGGCGCTGTTTGCGCCGACCAAGGAAGAGCAGCAGGAACTCGAGAAGGTCAACGCCACGAAGTCGCGCGCCAAGCGCACGGCACCGGTCGCCAAGGCGCAGGTCCCGGCACTGGTTGTCGAAGAGCACGGCGATCTGAACTTCTGGAACGGCATCGGCGGCTTCTCCGGCGACGGACGCGAATATGTCGTCCGCATCCCGGGCGGCCACGCCACCCCGCAGCCGTGGATCAACGTGATCTCGAACGAGAAGTTCGGTTTCCACGTCGCGGCCGAAGGCGCCGGTTTCACGTGGAGCACCAACTCGCGTGATTACCAGCTAACTCCTTGGACCAACGATGCAGTCATCAACCGGCCGGGCGAAGCGATCTATGTGATGGATCGCGACAGCGGAACTGTGATGACGCCGTTTGCCGCCCTGTCTGACCGTCAGGACATCCAGTTCGAAGCCCGTCATGGCCTCGGCTACTCGGTCTTTTCCAGCGTCCAGAACGACGTTTCTCTGGAACTGACGCAGACGGTCGATCGCGAACGGCCGGTAAAGCTGCAGCGCTTGCGCCTGCGCAACAACGGCAGCAGCCGGCGCAAGCTGCGTCTCTACGGCTATGTCGAGTGGGTGCTCGGCAACAATCCGCAGAAGACGGCGCCGTTCATTCTCTCCGAGCACGACGCCGAAACCGGAGCCCTGTTCGCCAGCAACAACTACAGCATCGACTACTCCTCGCGCGTGGCCTTCTTCGCCGCCAGCGAGACTTTGTCGGGCTACACGGCAAGCCGCCGCGAGTTCATCGGCAAGGCGGGCACCATCAAGGCTCCAGCAGCCTTGAATCCGGCTACAGTTCTGTCGAGCAACATCGATCTGGATGGTGATCCGGCAGCGGCTCTCGCAATCGACATCGACCTCGCCGCCGGCGAAGAGCGTGACGTCATCCTTTATCTCGGTGATACCGCGACGAAGGAAGAGGCCCGCACGCTGATCGCCGATATCCGCAAGGCGTCCTTCGACGGCGCGGTTCAGGCAAACCGGGACTTCTGGCACGCCTTCACCGGCAAGCTGCAGATCTCGACCCCAGACCAGGGCATGAACACCCTGATCAACACCTGGCTCCCCTACCAGAGCCTCGGCTGCCGCATCATGGCCCGCACGGCCTTCTATCAGGCCAGCGGCGCCTTCGGTTTCCGCGACCAGCTGCAGGATACGTTGGCTTTCGTGCTGCACGAGCCGTCGATCGCCCGCAAGCAGATCGTCAACGCCGCCTCGCGCCAGTTCCGTGAGGGTGACGTCCAGCATTGGTGGTTGCCGGGAACGGGCGCCGGCGTTCGCACGCTGATCTCCGACGACGTGGTTTGGCTGGCCTATGCCATCCACCATTATTGCACGGTGACCGGCGACAAGAGCGTTCTCGACGATGAGCTCGCCTTCATCGAGGGCCCGGCGCTTCTGCAGGGACAGCACGATTCGTTCTACCGCCCGGAAAAATCCGAGGACAAGGTGAGCGTTTACGAGCATGCCGCCATCGCGCTCGATCTCGCCATCGCTCGCAAGGGAGCTAACGGCCTGCCGCTCTTCCTCGGCGGCGACTGGAACGACGGCATGAACCGCGTCGGTATCGGCGGCAAGGGCACGAGCGTCTGGCTCGGCTGGTTCCTAGCCGGCGCGCTGCGCTCCTTCAGCGCCTTCGCAGCCGAACGTGGCGACACCGCCCGCGTCGAACGCTGGGGTAAGCACCTGACCGAACTCAAGGCAGCGCTTGAAACCGCCGCCTGGGATGGTGCCCACTACCGCCGCGGCACCTTCGATGACGGCAGCCTGCTCGGTTCGAAGGAAAGCCTGGAATGCCAGATCGATTCGATCGCGCAGTCCTGGAGCGTTCTGTCAGGGGAGGGCGATCCGGCCCATGCCGCCAAGGCCATGGATTCGGTCCTCGCCAAGCTTGTCGACATGGACGCGCGCATCATCCGCCTGTTCACGCCGCCCTTTGCCAACTCGGCCAAGGATCCCGGCTACATCAAGGCCTATCCGCCCGGCGTTCGCGAAAACGGCGGCCAGTACACCCACGCGGCCACCTGGGTCGTCATGGCGCTGGCCGAGCTCAACCGCGGCGACGACGCGCTGCGTTGCTTCGACCTCCTGAACCCGATCAGCCACGCCAAGGACCCTGAAGCCGCCGAGCACTACCGCGTGGAACCCTATGTCATCGCCGCCGACGTCTACGGCGACGGCGCGTTGACGGGTCGTGGTGGCTGGACCTGGTACACCGGTTCCGCCGGTTGGCTCTATCGCGCGGCCGTCGAGGGCATCCTCGGAATCCGGCTCAAGAACGGCCGGATCCATGTGAAGCCATCGCTGCCGACAACGTGGGAAGGCTTCTCCGCGGAAATCGAACACGCAGGAGCTAAATACCTCATTTCGGTCTCAAAATCGTCCCATCCAAGGGGCTACGATTTGACCATCAACGGACGTCAAGTCACCGATCCCGACGAGGGATATCCGGTCGGATAACCGCACTTTTCATGCAAACCATCCGGCGATTCGTTGAGGCCAAAAGGGAAACCTTTTGGCCTCAACTGCGTTTGCAAAATGGAAGCATGGAGAGGTCAATGGTATCGACGCCCGAAAACACGTTCGGTGCAGAACGCACAATCGCGACCGCGGCGCCATCGAAACGAGACACGCGGCTGGACGTTCTGCGCGGTCTCGCGCTGATCACGATCTTTATAAACCACGTGCCCGGCCAGATCTTCGAGCATCTGACCACCAAGAATTACGGCTTCTCTGATGCCGCCGAAGCCTTCGTGCTGATCTCGGGCATCGCCGTGGGCATTGCCTACGGCTCGCGCTTCAAGGTCGCCGCCTGGTTCGAAACGGCGAAGAAGTCGACGAAGCGCGCCTTCACGCTCTATCTCGCCCACATGATCACGACATTCATGACGCTCGCGCTTTTCATCGCTGGTGCATGGCTGTTCCATCGCGCGGGCCTTCTTTGCGAAATCAATATCCTTGCGGTTCTCACCAACCCGCAGGCCGGGATTCCAGCGCTCATGCTGCTCGGCCACCAGATCGGCTACAACAACATCCTGCCGATGTATGGCGCGCTGATGCTGATGGTCCCAATCATCCTTCTGCTTGAAGCGAAAAGCCCGCTGCTTGCCTTGGCCGTCTCCGGCTCAGTCTGGCTGCTGTCGGGAATATATGAGATCGCCCCGCACAACACCCTGATCGAGGGCTATTGGTTCCTAAATCCGCTGTCCTGGCAGTTCCTGTTCACGATCGGCATCGTCGGCATGATGCATGTGCGTCGTGGCGGTAAGCTGCCTCAGCACCCGCTGCTGATGGCCCTAGCCGCCGGTTATGTCGCCTTGTCCTTCGTATGGGTCGTCGGTCAACTCTGGGGCATCGGCAATGCGCTGGCCTCGCTCGGCCTGCCGCCGGTCATCACCGGCTTCGACAAGACCTTCCTGTCTCTGCCGCGTCTTCTGCACGTGCTGGCCCTCACCTACCTGGTGCTCAACATCGGCGCGCTCTCGAACCTGCTGCGCCGCCCCGAGGACAATCCGCTGGTGATCTTTGGCCGCCATTCGCTGAACATCTTCGTCGCCGGCACGATCCTGGCGATGGTCGGTCAGGTGCTGCTCTACATCAACAACGGCGACCGGATCGTTGGCCCGATCTTCGTGGTTCTCGGTATCGTGATCCAGTTCGTCTACGCCTATCACCTTGAGCGCAAGAGAAAGCTGGGCCGCGCGGCTTCCGCCAAGCTGAAGGCACCGCAGGGCCGGGCACTCCAGACAGTCTCCGTGCGCGCCGATAACGGCCGTGGCATCAATCGGAAGTGACACCGCAACGGCCGCGCCAGCGCCATCATCACAGGCGCGGTCCCTCGCAAAAACCTTGACTCCTGTGGAAAACCTTTTAAGAGCAGCGGTGGAAAAGGAATATCCATGGTTCGCCAAGAACACGCCATTGCTGCACGCAGTGACCGGGCACGAGTTGCCCGGATGGTTATGATTTTTCCGGTTTCTTCCAAAACCAAGGCCAAAACGACGACGAAAACCGTCTGACGTCTCTGGCCTGCCGCTCTCTCCCCGGCTCGGCTGGGGACAGAAAGCCGCAATCGTTGCGCGCTTTCCCCCTCACCGAACAAGAGGAGAGATGAGAAAGAGAGCTTGAAAATGGGTTTTAAAGTTGCAGTTGCGGGAGCCACCGGAAATGTCGGCCGGGAGATGCTCAATATCCTTTCCGAACGCGGTTTTCCCGCTGACGAAGTCGTAGCGCTCGCTTCCGCGCGCTCGCAGGGTCTTGAAGTGTCCTACGGCGACAAGACGCTGAAGGTCATGAACCTCGAAAACTACGATTTCTCCGACACCGATATCTGCCTGATGTCTGCTGGCGGCGACGTATCGAAGAAGTGGTCGCCGAAGATCGGCGCGCAGGGCTGCGTCGTGATCGACAACTCCTCCGCATGGCGCTACGACCAGGACGTTCCGCTGATCGTGCCGGAAGTGAACCCTGACGCCATCGAGCAGTTCACCAAGCGCAACATCATCGCCAACCCGAATTGCTCGACCGCCCAGCTCGTCGTGGCTCTGAAGCCGCTTCACGAAGCCGCCACCATCAAGCGCGTCGTCGTCTCGACCTACCAGTCCGTTTCCGGCGCCGGCAAGGACGGCATGGACGAACTCTTCAATCAGACGCGCGCGGTCTTCGTCGCTGATCCGATCGAGAACAAGAAGTTCACCAAGCGCATTGCCTTCAACGTCATTCCGCACATCGATAGCTTCATGGAAGATGGCTACACGAAGGAAGAGTGGAAGGTTCTGGCTGAAACCAAGAAGATGCTCGACCCGAAGATCAAGGTGACCTGCACGGCCGTGCGCGTTCCCGTCTTCATCGGCCACTCGGAATCGGTCAACATAGAGTTCGAGAAGGAAATCACTGCCGATCAGGCTCGCGATATCCTGCGCGACGCACCGGGCTGCCAGGTGATCGACAAGCACGAGAACGGCGGCTACATCACGCCTTACGAATCCGCCGGCGAAGACGCGACCTTCATCTCGCGTATCCGCGAGGACGCAACCGTCGAGAACGGCCTCAACATGTGGGTGGTTTCCGACAACCTGCGCAAGGGCGCGGCATTGAACGCGATCCAGATCGCCGAACTGCTCGTTAATCGCGGACTTGTGAAGCCACGCAAGCAGGCTGCTTGAATATTTTCTTAACCATGTCTTGTTAAGCCCGTTACTTAAGTTAAGGCTTATTCAGGGGCGCGGGATGTCAGACGGCATCTCGCGCTCATCAAATGAATGGTCGTGACAACGTTGCCGATAGCGGGCTCCAGTCCGGCTGAAGGCTAGGCTGATCGAGATCGGGGTATTCGATGCGCAAGACAAGATTTTTGCTGGCAGCGGCGGCAGTGTTCGCCATGTTCCAGGCACTTCCGGCAACGGCTGAAGCGGCACCACAGTGCAGCAACACCAGCGCGGGCTTCGACCAGTGGGTGGTTGCCTTCAAGCAGGAAGCAGCGGCAAACGGCGTCAGCCGTTCCGTTCTCGACAAGGCCTTCGCCAACGTCGTCTACAACAGACCCACCATCTCCGCCGACCGTGGCCAGAAGAGCTTCAAGCTCTCCTTCGACGCCTTCATGCAGAAGCGCGGCGGCCAGGCCATCATCTCTCGCGGCAAGGGCATGAAGCGCGCCAACGCAGCGCTCTTT
Organism: Rhizobium sp. 16-449-1b; assembly: GCF_017741935.1. Classification (GTDB taxonomy): domain Bacteria; phylum Pseudomonadota; class Alphaproteobacteria; order Rhizobiales; family Rhizobiaceae; genus Rhizobium. Next base: position 396,830 of record NZ_JAGHMH010000014.1, read on the forward strand.
GCCAACATCGAACGCAAGTACGGCGTTCCGGCCGGTCCCCTGATCGCGATCTGGGGCATGGAAACCGGTTTCGGCAGCTACATGGGCACCCAGCACACCATGTCCGCTGTCTCCACGCTCGCCTTCGATTGCCGCCGCACCGCCTATTTCACTGACCAGCTCTACGCCGCTCTCCAGCTCGTCGGCGAAGGCTTCCTCAGCCCACAGGCGCGCGGCGCCGCCCATGGCGAAATCGGTCAGACACAGTTTCTCCCGCGCAACGTCGTGCTCTACGGAGCGGATGGCGATGGTGACGGCCGGGTCGACATGGTCGGCTCACGCGCAGACGCGTTGGCCTCGACCGCGAACTTCCTGAAGGGCCACGGATGGCGCCCGGGTGCTGGCTACCAGCCGGGCGAGCCGAACTTCGCAGCCATCTCCGGCTGGAACGCGGCAACGGTCTACCAGCAGGCAATCGCTTATATCGGCCAGCAGATCGACGCGAACTAATTCAGACCTGATGATGAAATGAGAAAGGCGCCGCGGGAAATCGCAGCGCCTTTTTGCTTGTCTAAGATTATCGTTTCAGACGTCAGGGCGAATGAAGTCGCGCGTTTCTGCGTCCATGACCCACAATTCGCCGGTCGAAATATCGAACCAGGCGCCATGCAGCTGGATGTCACCGGCTTCCTCGCGCGCCTTGATCTCCGGAAATGTCCTGAGATTGTCGATCGAGTTGCGGATCGACACGCGCTCCAGCGCCGTCTGGCGTTCGCCGGGGGTCATCACGTCGTTGCTCTGGATCTGCTCGGCCGCCGGCCGCACCAGCGACATCCAGCGTCCGATGAAATCGCCGGGCGACAATGGCTCGGCATCGGGATCGAGCGCCGCGCGGATACCGCCGCAGCGACCATGTCCCATGACGACGATATCGGTAACCTTCAGGGCCAGCACCGCGAACTCGAGTGCCGCCGAGGTCGCATGGAAATTACTATCAGGCTCGTAGGGCGGCACCATGTTGGCGACGTTGCGCACGACGAAGAGCTCGCCAGGCCCGGAATCGAAGATGAGTTCCGGCGCCGCGCGTGAGTCCGAACAGGCAATGACCAGCGTGCTCGGGCTCTGCCCGTGCTCCGCCAACGTCCTGTACCGGTCACGAGCGTCGGCATAACGCCCGCTCATGAAGTTGCGATAGCCGTCGAGAAGTGTATCTGGAAAACGCTGCATGATCTTCGATTACAGCGTGAGCGATGCAAGATCAATATCGCAGCGCCAAATGCGTTAACGGCGCGGCCGCTAGCTCTTTCGCCGCTGCGCCGGGTGCATCAGATGCCGCATCTGCACCATCGCCATCGGCGTCGACAGGCTGGAGGCGTCGTTTGCGAGCGTCAGCTCGTCGCTGCCGCGCTTCACCGCCCGAGCCAGCACCTCGTAGACGCTGGCCGTCGCCAGCTGCAGCGCCTTCGCGTCCTCCATGCCGGACTGGAGCCGCGACAGGAAAAGCGCGGCGAGAAGATCGCCCAAGCCGTTTGGCGGATTGTCGATCAGCCGGTGCTCAGCAAGCAGCGCGTGGCGCCCGGAGAGATAGAGGTTGCCCGTTCCACCAGCCATCATCGGCACCGCCGAGGTCACCAGCATCCGCGCGGGACCAAGCGCGAGCGCCGCCTCCATGATCTCGGTGTTGCTCTCCAGCGGCGCGCCGGATAGCCATGCAAGTTCGTAGCGATTGGGGGTCGCAAGCGACGCCAGCGGGATCAGATGGTCCCGGATCGCCTCAGCGGTCGCCTCGGGAACATAGAGCCCGCCGAGATCGCCCATCACGGGATCGCAAACGTAAAACAGATCGGGATTTTGCTCCCTGAGCGCGGTGATCAGCCGGCCGACGGAGCGGGCTTGCGCGGCATTGCCGAAATAGCCCGAAAGCACCGCCTTGACCTCGCCGATCCACGGCGCGCGAATGAGATCGTCGATCGCCGCGTCGAAATCGGCCTCCGCGAAGGTCAGCCGCGTCGAACGGCCGTGGCCCGGATGCCAGGGCAGAACGATGGTCGGCAGCGCCCAGACCTGGTGGCCAAGCGTCTCGAGCGCGAATACCGCCGCCCGATTGCCGACCGATCCACGAACGACGTGGCTCGATATGACGATGACCGTGCCTGCTGCATTCTGCGACATGTTTATCCGATCCGGGTTCCGATCCTCAGTTGATCGTCTTTTTGCTGCGCGACTGTCAACAACTCTTCATTGGGACGTGATCAAACTTCTGGCGACGAAAATCATATTCGGATCATTTTTTACAGAATTGACGACATGCCGGCTAAATTCGCACGAAAACTGCGATCGACGCCCCTATTTTAGCAATTTTTCTGTCAAACCTTCTGCTAACCTGCGCGCAATCGAGAAAATGGGGGACACAGTCAATGGCTGCTCGAAACAATCCGAAACGGGAAAAGCAGATCGAGAGCGCGAGCAAGATCGCGACAGCGATGGGCGAGCACTATCTCGCGCCGGATATTCTCTTCGGACGCGCCAGCGGCGATGACCTTGAATCCTACACGCCTGAAATGCTGGCGATTTCCGCCGTCCACTGCGCGGCCGAACTCGCCGCCTGGACCGGCAATGCGCCGCGTGTCACCGTCACCTCGCTCGACAATGTCGAGCCGGATGGCGTGGCGGTATCGGTCCTGTCGGTGACCGATCACAACATGCCATTCCTCTATGAGTCGGTCATGGGCGAGGTAACGAGCAGCTACCGCGATCTCTTCATGGCGGTTCATCCCATTCTCGTCATGCAGCCAGGTCATCCGCCGGAACTCTATTCGCCGGATATGCCCGGCGAGCCGGCAAACCGTGTCAGCCACATCCAGCTTCACCTCGCGCCGCTCACCCCGGCGCAATCCGCAGACCTGATCGAGCGGATCGAGATCGTCCTCGAACAGGTGCGCCTGTCGGTTTCCGACTGGAAGCCCATGCTGGACAAGCTTGGCACCGCCATCGACGAGCTGTCGTCGCGCAATGTCGGCCGCCGCAAGGCGGATCGCGACGAAGCGGTCGCTTTCCTGACATGGCTGCGCGACGCCAACTTCACCCTTCTGGGCATGCGCGAATATGTCTATTCCGGCAAGGGCGCGGACGCGAAGGTCGAGCGCGACAAGGGCACAGGGCTGGGCATCCTCTCCAATCCCGATGTCCTGGTGCTCCGGACCGGCCGCGATGCGGTAACCACGACGCCCGAAATTCTGGCCTTCCTCGACGGTCCCGACTTCCTGATCGTCACCAAGGCCAACGTCAAATCCGTTGTTCACCGCCGCGCGTATATGGATTATGTCGGCGTGAAACGCTTCGACGAGAATGGCAATGTCACCGGCGAACTGCGCATTGTCGGCCTCTTCACCTCGACCGCCTACACCTCGCTCGCAACTGATATCCCGCTGCTGCGCTCGAAGGTGGAGAAGGTGAAAGAGCATTTCGGCTTCGATCCGATGAGCCATTCCGGCCGCATGCTCGACAACACGCTTGAATCCTACCCGCGCGACGACCTCTTCCAGATCGATACCGCCCTGCTCGCCACCTTCGCCGAACAGATTAACGATCTGACCGACAGGCCGCGTGTGCGGGTGCTGCCGCGCATCGATCACTTCGATCGTTTCGTCTCCGTTATCGTCTACGTGCCGCGCGAGGAATATGATTCGATCGTTCGCGAGAAGATCGGCACCTATCTCAAGACGATCTATGACGGCCGCGTCTCGGCCTACTATCCGGCTTTCCCCGAAGGCGGCGTCGCCCGCGTCCATTTCATCATCGGCCGCTCCGGCGGAAAGACGCCGCGTATCCCTCAGGCAAAGCTCGAAGAAGCAATCCGCAGTATAACGGCCCGCTGGGACGACCGCTTCGAGATGCTTGCCGGTCCGAAGGCGCCCAAGATCAAGGTCAGCAACGCCTATCAGGATCTCTTCCCGCCGGAAGAAACCTTCGCCGACTTCGCCGATATCGTCGCCTGCGCCACGGGCGAGCAGATCCGCATCGAATTCTACACGCGCATCAAGGATGGCGTGTCGCTGCTGTGCCTGAAGATCTTCCACTTCAATGGCCAGCTCGCGCTCTCCCGCCGCGTACCGCTGCTTGAGAATCTTGGCTTCAGCGTCATCAGCGAAGGCACGTTCGACATCAATGTGACGCTGGCCGATGGCAGCGAAAAGCTGGTGGTGCTGCATGACATGGAACTTGAGGCCCAGAGCGGCGCCGAGATCGATCTGCAACAGTATGGCGCAGCACTTGAAGAAGCCTTCCTGTCGGCGTTTTCGGGTGTCATCGACAACGACAATTTCAACCGCCTGATCATCTCAGCAGGCCTGTCGGCCCGCGAGACAAGCGTGTTGCGCGCCTACTCGCGCTATCTCCGGCAAGCCGGCATCGCCTATTCGCAGGATTACATCGCGACGACGCTGGATAAATACCCGGCTATCTCCTCGCTCATCTTCCGCCTGTTCCACGATGGCCTCGACCCGAAACTGACCGAGAAGAACAGGATCAAGAAGGCGACCGATCTTCACGCCAAGATCGAGACCGCGCTGTCGGACGTTCCAAGCCTTGATGACGACCGCATCCTGCGTCGCTACGTCAATGTGGTCGACTCGACGCTGCGCACCAACTACTTCCAGCGCAATCCCGATGGTTCCGCAAAGGCGATGCTGGCCTTCAAGCTCGATCCGCATTTGATCGACGGCCTGCCGGCACCGAAGCCATTCCGCGAAATGTTCGTCTATGGTGTCGAGGTCGAGGGCGTTCACCTGCGCTTCGGCCGGGTGGCGCGTGGCGGCCTTCGCTGGTCGGATCGCGCCGAGGATTATCGCACCGAAGTGCTGGGCCTCGTAAAGGCGCAGCAGGTCAAGAACGCCGTGATCGTGCCCGTCGGCGCCAAGGGCGGCTTCTATCCGAAGAAGCTCCCTGTCGGCGGCAATCGCGACGAGATCTTCAATGCCGGGCGCGAAGCCTACAAGACCTACATCCGCACGCTGCTCTCGATCACCGACAATATTTCCGGCACCGAAATCATTCCCCCTGAAAACACCGTGCGGCTTGATGGCGACGACCCCTATTTCGTTGTCGCCGCCGACAAGGGCACGGCAACCTTCTCCGACACCGCAAATGCGCTGGCGCAGGAAGCCGGCTTCTGGCTCGACGACGCCTTCGCATCGGGCGGCTCCGCCGGCTACGATCACAAGAAGATGGGCATCACCGCGCGCGGCGCCTGGGAAACGGTGAAGCGCCACTTCCGCGAGATGGACATCGACATCCAGACGACGCCGTTCACGGTCGCGGGCGTTGGCGACATGTCGGGCGACGTCTTCGGCAATGGCATGCTCTTGTCACCGAAGATCCGGCTTCTCGCCGCCTTCGACCACCGCGACATCTTCATCGATCCCGATCCTGACATGGCCAAGACCTTGGCGGAGCGTCAGCGGCTGTTCAATCTGCCGCGCTCGAGCTGGCAAGACTTCGACAAGAACCTGCTCTCGAAGGGCGGCATGATCATCTCGCGCTCGGCGAAATCGGTGACGCTGACCGCGCCAGCCGCCGCCGCGATCGGCATGGACAAGACGGTCGCGACGCCGTTTGAAGTCATGACCGCGATCCTGAAAAGCCCTGTCGACCTGCTCTGGTTTGGCGGCATCGGCACCTATGTGAAGGCGACATCCGAAACCGATACCGACGTCGGCGACCGCGCCAACGACCCCATCCGCATCAGCGCCGACGAGGTACGCGCCAAGGTCATCGGCGAGGGCGCGAACCTGGGCGTCACCCAGCGCGGCCGCATCGCCTACGGGCTGAAGGGCGGTCGCTGCAATTCCGATGCGATCGACAACTCGGCCGGCGTCAACACCTCCGACGTCGAAGTGAATATCAAGATCGCGCTCGCCGCCGCCATGCATGACGACCGGCTGACGCGGCAGAAGCGCGACCAGCTGCTCTCCTCGATGACCGATGAAGTCAGCAAGCTGGTACTGCGGAACAACTATCTGCAGTCGCTCGCCATCTCGCTGACCGAGCGCAAGGGCACCGCGAACGGCCTCGAGCTCACCCGCTTCATGGGCGTGCTGGAGACCGCCAAGCAGCTCAACCGCAAGGTCGAGACGCTCCCCGACGACACCACGATGGCCGAGCGTTACGCCGCGAACAGACCGCTTACACGGCCGGAGATCGGGGTTCTGCTATCCTATGCCAAGATCGTTCTCTTCGACGCGCTCGCGGCAAGCGATCTGCCGGATGATCCCTATTTCGAGGCGACGCTCTCGCAATACTTCCCGGCCAAGATGCGCAAGTCCAACGCGTCGGATATCGCCAACCACCGCCTGAAGCGCGAGATCGTGGCGACCGTACTGGCCAACGAGGCCATCAACCGCGGCGGCCCAAGCTTTGCCGTCAGCATGATGGACGCGACGGCCGCATCGGCGCCCGAAGTGGTACGCGCCGCCATCATCGCGCGCGACGGCTTCGATCTGAGCCGGCTCTGGAGCGAGACCGATGCGCTCGACGGCCGGGTCTCCGGCCAGATGCAGAACCGCATCTACGAGGAAATCAGTCATATCTTCACTGTCCTGACGCGTCTCCTGTTGAAGATGCAGATGGCCAAAGGTGACATCGCCGAAACCATCGACAGGCTTCGCGCGGCCTTCAAGAAGCTGCAACCCGTCTTCGCCAACCAGGTCGTTCCCGAACTCGAAGCGCGCCAGGCCGAATATCGGGCCGCCGGCGTGCCGGACAAGCTAGCAGCCGAGATCGCGCATCTGATCGGTTTTGCGCTGGTGCCCGAGATCATGCAGATCGCTGAGCGCACGGGCGAGCCGCTGATCCGCGCCGCCGAGAGCTATTTCGCGGTCAGCCAGACCTTCCGTATCGGCCGGCTGCTGGCGGCCGGTAGCCGCATCACGACCTCGGATCACTACGAAAACCTGGCCCTGGCGCGAAGCCTCGACCAGATCGCGACCGCGCGCCGCGATATCGTGAGCTCGGCCCTATCAAACAACGGCAAGGAAAAGCTGCCGGTGCAGGCATGGCATGCGAGCGACCGCATCAGGATCAACCGCATTGCCGAGGAACTGGCGGGTCTCGGCGAGGGGGGCGATCCGAATCTGGCCCGCATCACTGTCGCCGCCGGCCTGCTGACCGACCTTGCCAGAGACGGGACGAGGTGAGACAGTCCGCTCCCAAATCAGGAGCAGGCCGGTGAATCGCATTGACTGGACGGGAACACAGCCCCAGCGCGCCACGCGCAAGGGCATCTGGGGCTGGATGTTCTTCGACTGGGCGGCGCAACCGTTCTTCACCGTCGTCACCACGTTCATCTTCGGCCCCTATTTCGTGGCCAGGCTGACAGCCGATCCGGTCTCCGCACAAACGCTCTGGAGCAACATGGCGACGATCTCCTCGGTGATCATCGCCATTCTCTCGCCGATTCTCGGCTCGATCGCCGACCAGTCCGGCGGACGAAAGCCATGGATCGGCTTCTTCGCCGTCGTCAAGATCGCCAGCCTCTGCTGCCTTTGGTTCGCGGCACCCGGTTCGCCGGTCATCTATCCCGTGATCTTCATGATCCTGGCGTCGATCGCCGCGGAATTCTCGATCGTCTTCAACGATTCCATGATGCCGCGCCTTGTCGGAAAGGACGAAGTGGGACGTCTGTCCAACACGGCCTGGGGCCTCGGCTATCTTGGCGGCATGATCGTGCTGATCGCAGTGGTGGCGCTGCTTGCCGGAAGTCCCGAGACCGGCAAGACGATCCTTGGCCTCGACCCGCTCTTCGGCCTTGATCCACACACCGGCGAGGATGCGCGCATTACCGGCCCGATCTCGGCCGTCTGGTATCTGATTTTCGTCCTGCCAATGTTTCTGTTCACACCTGACGTGAAAGGCGGCCTTCCCTTCGGCGCCGCCGTGCGCTCCGGCTTGCGTGAAGTCAGGCACACGCTGGCGGAACTGAAAGAGCGCCGCCCGCTCATGCGCTTTCTCGTCGCCCGCATGATCTACCAGGACGGCGTCAACGGCCTGCTGATCCTTGGCGGCGCCTTTGCCGCCGGCATGTTCGGCTGGGCAACCATCGAGATCGGCATCTACGGCATCATTCTCAACGTGGTGGCGATTTTCGGCTGCATCATCGCCGGGCGGATTGACGCGCGCATCGGCTCGAAGGCGACTATAGTCATCAGCCTGACCATGCTGCTCTTGGCGACCTTCGGCATCGTATCGACCGAACCCGGCTATACGCTCTTCGGGCTGGTGCCGCTTCCGACAGCGGATTCAGGCGGTCTGTTCGGAACGGCGGCGGAGAAGGCCTATATCGGCTACGGCCTGCTGATCGGCCTGGCATTCGGCCCTGTGCAGGCCTCGTCGCGCTCTTATCTGGCGCGCAGCGTCAGCCTTGACGAGGCCGGCCGCTATTTCGGTATCTACGCTCTGTCAGGCCGGGCAACCAGCTTCATGGCGACGCTTCTGTTTTCGATCGCGACTTATGCGACAGGCTCGTCGCATCTCGGCATGGCCACGCTCGTCCTGTTTCTGGCAGGCGGGCTGGTCCTGTTGGTCCGGACGCCCTATCCGGCGGACAGGGCGTAGCCGTTTTCATCGATGTTTAGTGGCGGAAGTGGCGCATGCCAGTGAAGACCATCGCCACATTGTGTTCGTTGGCCGCGTCGATCACTTCCTGATCGCGCATCGAGCCGCCCGGCTGGACAACAGCCGTGGCACCGGCGGCAATTGCCGACAGCAGCCCGTCTGCGAACGGGAAGAAGGCTTCCGACGCAACGGCGGAGCCCTTGGTCATCGGCTCGGCCCAGCCCATTGCCTTGGCCGCATCCTCGGCCTTCAGCGCGGCGATGCGCGCGGAATCGATGCGGCTCATCTGGCCGGCGCCGATACCGGCCGTCTGGCCGTCCTTGGCATAGACGATGGCGTTCGACTTGACGTGCTTGGCAACCGTATAGGCGAACTTGAGGTCCACCAGTTCCTGCGCCGTCGGCTGGCGATTGGTGACGACCTTGAGCTCGATATCATCGATCATGCCATTGTCACGGCTTTGCACCAGCAGGCCGCCGGCAACGGTCTTCGCCGTGATGCCGCCCGAGCGCGGGTCAGGCAGGCCGCCGGTTACGAGCAGGCGCAGGTTCTTCTTGGCGGCGATAACCGCCTTGGCTTCTTCCGTCACCTCAGGCGCGATGATGACCTCCGTGAACAGCTTGACGATTTCTTCCGCCGTCTCGGCATCGAGCAGCTGGTTAAGCGCAATGATGCCGCCGAAAGCGGACGTGCTGTCGCAGGCAAGCGCCCGGAGATACGCGTCCTTCAGCGTAGGGCCGGTAGCGACACCGCACGGATTGGCATGCTTGATGATCGCGCAGGCCGGGCCGGTCTTCTCGGGCGAGAACTCGCCGATCAACTCGAAGGCGCCGTCCGTGTCGTTGATGTTGTTGTAGGAGAGCTGCTTGCCCTGCAGAAGCGTTGCCGTGGCAACACCCGGACGGTTTTCGCCGGTCACGTAGAAGCCCGCCGTCTGGTGCGGATTCTCGCCGTAGCGCATCTCTTCCTTCAGCACGCCGCCGATGACACGGTGACGCGGCGTGTCGATGGACAGCGCTTCGGCGAACCAGTTGGAGATCATCGCGTCGTAGGCGGCCGTGCGCGCATAAGCCTTTGCCGCAAGGCGCTGGCGGAAGGCATAGCTGGTCTGACCGGCATCGGACGAAAGCTGCTCGAGCAGTTCCGGATAGTCAGCGGGATCGGTCAGGATCGCCACATAGGCATGGTTCTTGGCCGAAGCGCGGATCATCGCCGGGCCACCGATGTCGATATTTTCAACGGTGGTCGGATAATCGCCACCCGCCGCGCGCACATCCTCGAACGGATAGAGGTTGATGACGGCGAGATCGATGCCATCAATCCCATGCGCCTTCATCGCTTGCTGATGCTCGGCGTCGTCGCGGATCGCCAGCAGACCGCCGTGAACCCTCGGATGCAGCGTCTTCACGCGGCCGTCCATGATCTCCGGAAAGCCCGTGACGTCGGAAACGTCGGTAACATCGAGGCCGGCAGCCGCGATCGCCTTGTGGGTGCCGCCGGTCGACAGCAGCCGAACGCCCTTTTCGGCAAGCGCGCGCGCGAGGTCTACGATGCCGGTCTTGTCGGACACGGAGAGCAAGGCGGTCTTGACGGCAACCTTGTCGGGGGCGGGGATTTTCTTGGAAACAACGGCCATGTGGCTTCTCCGTTCGATCTTCGGGAGACATCCGGCGAGGTGCGCGGAATATGGCGCCGCGTTAGCACAGCTTTGCGCCGGCGAAAACAGCCGCTAGCTTCTGCGAGACAAAAACCACCGTATTTCCGGCTTTTCCGGATAGGCGAAGCTGATTTCCATCTGATCCGAGGCGCAGATGCCGGAGGCGTCGGCAAAGAACACGTCCTCGGCGATCTCGACCGTATTGCCCGGCGAGGAGAACAACCAGCTCTCGCCATCTGGCGCCGTCATCAGGATGGACTCCCGGTCCATCTGTTTCAGATTGATCGACGGGTGGGCGTGAAAACGCGCAACGGCCTGCAGTTCTCCTTCGCCCCTGCGCTCCTCGGAAACGGCAAGGCGATCGAGCCCGGTCATGATCGAACCCGTAGCGTTCAAGGTGAGCTCGCGCTCGTGCAGCACACCGAACTCTTTCAGATAGCCATCGTGGCTTGCCTTGACGACATCCCTGCCATCATCGGCGACCACGCGATCGACCTGAACCGTCTTCACCGGATCGGTGATCAGATGCGCCAGGAAATCGGAAGACGCGAAACGGCTCGACGACGTATCGTTGAGCGTCACGGTCGTATGCGCCGCAGTGGTGCGCGCGACCTGCACATAACGGTTGCCGGCAAATTTCGGCGATCCCGAATTCACGATAAAGCGGTGCCGGCCTGATGACATCTCGAAGGACAGGCACCCGGCATGAACAGTGCGCGAGAGGTTACCAGCAGGCGGAAGTCCGGTATCGGCGATAACGACGGTGCGCCCGGCCGCCAGGCGTTGATACCGCGAATGCGGCATCGCCTTGAACGGCTCACCAGCCGTCTCATCGTAGCGCAGCAGCGAAACGATTTCATTCGCCGAGGTCGAGGTCGCGCCGTTGAACAGAGCGAGATCGCCATCCTGGTGACGGAAAAAGCGCAGCGCTGGATACATGCGATCGATGCCGGATATCAGCTTCTGCGGCAGATCGTGGCCGAGATTGATATAGGTCTGCCGCAACGGCAGCAGATCGAGCAGAAGCTCGAGCGCGACGCGCGGATTGCGCGACACGTGCCCGCCATCCGGCAGAATCTGGCTATCGAACTCGACATCGAGCGCTTCGGAGGATTTGCGGATTACGCTGGGGCGTACCGGCATAGAGATCGACGCCATGGCAAGCGCTAGGCGGACCCGAAAACGCACCTCGCCGGGCGGCGCATAACGCGCCATGCGGCGCAGGAAGCGGACTTGAAACGCAAGTGAACGCACGAAGCGTCGATAGAAGCCGCGATCGGCATTCTGCAGCACCACGGGCGAATGCGACAACCAGGCAATGACGCGCGTTGCCGTAACATCGATCTCCCAGGCAATGCCCTCCATTCGTCCGCCGTGAATGGACAGCCAGCTATTGACGATGGCGCGGGCGACGTTGGAATGCAGATCGCTCTTCTTGGAACGCATGTGGCGCAGCCAGCCGAAGCCATGCAGCTTGATGGCAAAGGCGCGCGACGGGAGGCTAAACGTGAACGGCGACTTTCCACCCGTCTCCAGCATGCGGCCGGCGAGCGGGAAGCGACCATTGATGATTTCCTCGGCAACATGCGAATCGACGGGCCTTAGATCCGTCGGCGCCACGATCAGCCGCTCGGGCACGTAGACCGTGTGGCGAAACAACTTGAGGCGCAGAAGCGCAGCACGGCAAAGTACCCGCCGCCAAGCCTCCCGCAGGTAAAGACCTGAAAACCGTCCGGACCGCATTTCGATTGTCTATTGACCCATATCGTTAGGATTGGATGGACAAGTCCGGAAACGGCACTGACCGTCGATGATTCTGCAACAATGCTTAACTATGCCAGTTGCTCTTCGATCAGGCAACACGGCGCAACACGGCCGCATAAAAACCGTCCAGACCCGGCGCGAAACCGGCCGGCAGCTTCAGCATGTCGGGTGTGGTGCGGAACTCGCCAAGCGGACTGATTGCCTCTTCCAGCCCCGGCCAGCGGCTCGGCTCGATCGCCACGCGCTCGAATCCTTCGGTGTCCTTGAGCACCTGTGCCACGACCTCTTCACCCTCGCTCGGATCAAGCGAGCAATTGGAAAACACGATCGTGCCGTCGGGCTTCAGCAACCGCAGCGCATGGCGAAGCAGACGCTCCTGCAGCGCGGCGAGCTTTGCGATATCTTCCGGCCCCTTGGTCCAGAGCACGTCGGGATGTCGCCGCGTCGTGCCGGTGGAAGAGCAGGGCGCGTCGAGCAGGATGGCGTCGAAAAGCTCGTCAGGGGTGAACTTGGTCAGATCCTGCGCCATCGTTTCCGCCGACAGCTGGAGACGCTCAAGGTTCGAACGCAGGCGCTTGATGCGGTTTTCGGACTGCTCGACGGCGGTCACCTTGCCGCCAGCCAGGATCAGCTGCGCCGTCTTACCGCCAGGAGCGGCGCAGAGATCGGCAACACGCTTGCCGGAGAGATTGCCGAAGAGCTGCGCCGGAATGCTCGCCGCCGCATCCTGTACCCACCACAGCCCCTCGTCGAAACCTTCGAGAGACGGAATGGAGCCGTCGAATGCGGCAAGCCGTACTCCGCCGGTCGGCAGCACTATGCCGTTCAGCTTTTCGGCCCAGGCCTGGGCATCCGATTTTACAGTCAGATCGATGGCAGCGGGCTGCAGCTGGGAATCCGAGATCGCCCGCGCTGCGTCACGGCCATAAGCCTTCTCCAGCCGTTCGAGAAACCAACTAGGCATCGACGGAATGTCGTCGATCTGGCGAAGGATCTCTTCCTTCTCGCGCCCCAGGCGACGCAGCACGGCGTTGACCAGCTTGGCGAAGCGCCGGTTTCTCGGGTCGAGATTGGCTTGCTCGACGGCAATGTCGACGGCGGCATGATCGGGAACGTCGAGATAGAGGATCTGCGCCGCCGCGATCGAAAGCACGTGCTGCAGCGAGCGCGCGCCCTCCGGCAAGGGCGATTCCAGCAGGGATGACACGGCCACCTCGATGCGGGGCAGGTGACGAAGCGTAGTGTTCAGAATTGCGCGGACGAGACCACGGTCGTCGTCGGCCAACGCCTTGTAAGCCGGATTTCCATGTTCATGGTCGAGGGCGCCGTCAAGCGAGAGCTTGCGATCGATGACAGCAGCCAGAATCTTCGAGGCTGCGGCACGCGCCTGCAGACCAGGCTTGGCGGAAGCGGACGTTTCCGCCGGCGCCGACGACTTTTGTTTGCGAAATGGCTTTTTCTTACCGTCTGAACTCAAGACCAGGGACCCTTTGGCGGTTGCGAGCCACCGCGGCCAAGGCCGGCATCCGGAACTGAGCGCGATTTGCGCACGGGATTAGCAGCACGAGCCGACGGCGTCGAGTTATTCATGCCGCCTCTTGCCATTTGCTGCAGCGCCGCGATACGGTTTTCGGTATTCGGGTGGGTGGAAAACAGGTTGTCCATGCCCGCACCCGTCAACGGATTGATGATGAACATGTGAGCGGTGGCCGGATTGCGCTCCGCGTCGTAGTTCGGAATATTCGAGGCGCCACGGGCGATCTTGCCAAGTGCGGAGGCCAGCCAAAGCGGGTTGCCACAAATCTCCGCGCCGCGCCGGTCGGCCGAATATTCGCGCGTACGGCTGATCGCCATCTGCACCAGCATGGCGGCCATCGGCGCGACGATCATCGCCAGCAGAACACCGACGAAGCCGAGCGGATTGTTGTTGTTCTCGCGGTTACCGCCGAAGAAGAACGCGAAATTGCCGAGCATCGAGATGGCGCCGGCAAGCGTCGCCGTGATCGTCATCGTCAGCGTGTCGCGGTTTTGGACGTGCGCGAGCTCATGGGCCATGACGCCGGCAACCTCTTCCGCCGACAGTGCGCTCAACAGACCCGTCGATGCCGCGACCGCGGCGTTCTCCGGATTGCGGCCCGTCGCGAAAGCGTTCGGCTGCGGATTGTCGTAGAGATAGACCTTCGGCATCGGCAGGCCCGCATTGTGCGAGAGATCACGGATGATGTTGAAGAACTCCGGCGCGTTGCGCTCATCGATCTCCTGGGCACGGTAGGCCGAAAGCACCATGCGGTCGGAATTCCAGTACGAGAAGAAGTTCATGCCGGCCGCAACCAGGAACGCGATCATCATGCCGCTGCGGCCACCGATCATGAACCCGACGACCATGAACAGTGCCGTCATGAAGGCAAGCAACATGGCAGTACGGACAAGGTTCATCATCATCTCCATTTCAGGCGAGCGCCGTTTGCGCTCAAAGGGTTTCAATCGCCGCGTCGGCGTCCTATAATCTGGTTATTCATCGGCCATTTTCAATATTTTCAAGCGGGCGTGCGTGATGCAGGAAGCGGACAACGACAATATCGAGGCTCTGGCCGAGGAAGGCACGGAGCGCCCGCGCAAGATGCTCTCGCCCGCCGCCAAGCGTGCGCTTGCCGAAGCCGAGGAGCGTCGCCGCAACGAACAGCCGACCGATATGCCGACCGAGATCGGTGGGCGAGGGGGTGCCGATCCGGCCCGCTTCGGCGATTGGGAAATCAACGGTCGCGCGATCGACTTCTAAGTAAATATTCCTATTGACTTCGCATGAATATCGGAATTTATTCCTTGTATGTTCACGCGCTCCATCACAGCACTAGCGATCCTTGCGGCACTTTCGATGCCGGCTTTCGCGCGCGATGAGATCGCCGGGCCTGTGTCGGCTGAAATTCTGCGCGTGATCGATGGAGACACCTTGCTGGTCGCCGCTCGCCCGTGGCCGCAGCAGACCGTGGAAGTCTATGTCCGCATTCGTGGCATCGATACGCCCGAGATGCACTCAAAATGCGCTGCGGTCAGGCGCGCGGGGATCGATGCCCGCCAAGTGTTGGAAGAGCTCACCGACAACTCACCGCAAGTGCAGCTGACCCGAATTTCCGGCGACAAGTATTTCGGCCGAATCCTGGCCGACGTCACGCTATCCGATGGACGGAATCCGGCTCAGTATATGCTGGGCGAGGGGATCGCAGTTGCCTATGACGGTGGCCGGAAGCCGAAGACGCCGTGCTCCGATCACGATTAAGGCCGCTCCGGTTTCCCGAAGCGGCCTCTCATTAGCAGACAGCCAATACTAAGCAGTCGCCTTGTTCTGCCTGTTGGCGATCAGATCATCGACAACAGCTGGATCGGCAAGCGTCGACGTATCGCCCAGTGAACCGAAATCGTCCTCGGCGATCTTGCGCAGGATGCGTCTCATGATCTTGCCCGATCGGGTTTTCGGCAGCCCGGGCGAGAACTGGATCTTGTCGGGTGCTGCGATCGGGCCGATTTCGTTCCGGACATGCTTGATCAGCTGCTGGCGCAGCTCGTCCGAACCTTCGTTGCCGGCCATCAATGTGACATAGCAATAGATGCCCTGACCCTTGATCGCATGCGGATAGCCGACGACCGCAGCCTCCGACACGAGGCTGTGCGACACCAGCGCCGATTCGACCTCGGCCGTGCCGAGACGATGGCCCGACACATTGAGCACGTCGTCGACGCGACCGGTAATCCAGTAATAACCGTCCTCGTCTCGACGGCAGCCGTCGCCGGTGAAGTATTTGCCCTTATAGGTCGAAAAATAGGTCTGGATGAAGCGCTCGTGATCGCCGTAGACCGTGCGCATCTGCCCCGGCCAGCTGTCGGTGATGCAGAGATTACCATCAGCCGCGCCCTCGAGCACGTTGCCTTCATTATCCACCAGCTGCGGCTTCACGCCGAAGAACGGCTTGGTTGCCGATCCCGGCTTCAGGTCGGTCGCGCCTGGCAGCGGCGTGATCATGTGGCCACCCGTCTCCGTCTGCCACCAGGTGTCGATGACAGGGCAACGCTTGTCGCCGACGACATTATAGTACCATTCCCAGGCTTCGGGATTGATGGGCTCGCCCACCGTGCCGAGCAGACGCAGGCTGGACCGCGACGAACGCGTCACGAAATGATCGCCGGCGCCCATCAGCGAGCGGATGGCGGTCGGCGCGGTGTAAAAGATATTGACCTTGTGCTTGTCGATCACCTCCCAGAAGCGGCCCTGATCCGGAAAGTTTGGAACGCCCTCGAACATCAGCGTGGTCGCGCAGTTCGCAAGCGGGCCGTAGACGATATAGGAGTGGCCGGTGACCCAGCCGACGTCGGCCGTGCACCAGTAGATATCGCCGGGGTGATAGTCGAACACGTATTCGTGCGTCATCGCCGCGTAGACGAGATAGCCGCCCGTTGTATGCAGCACACCCTTCGGCTTGCCGGTCGAGCCCGACGTATAGAGAATGAAAAGCGGATCCTCAGCCTTCATCTTGGCGGGCGGGCACTCCGGCTTCACCGTCGCCATTTCCTGATGATACCAGAGGTCGCGACCGGGAGCCCAACCCGTCTTGCCACCGGTGCGGCGAACCACCAGCACCTTCTCGACGATCACATGCTGGCGGGCTGCGATATGGATCGCCGTGTCGGTGTTTTCCTTCAGTGGCACCGGCTTGCCGCCGCGCACTCCCTCATCGCAGGTGATGACGAAGGTTGATTCGCAGTCCACGATCCGCCCCGCCAGGGCTTCCGGCGAAAAGCCGCCGAACACGATGGAATGCACGGCGCCGATACGAGCGCAGGCGAGCATCGCATAGGCCGCCTCGGGGATCATCGGCATGTAGATGGTGACACGATCGCCCTTCTTGACGCCATGCTTCTTCAGGACGTTCGCCATGCGGCACACGTGCTCGTAGAGCTCGTTATAGGTGATCTTCTTGTCGATGTAGGGGTTGTCGCCCTCGAAGATGATCGCGACCTGATTGCCGTTGGTCTTCAGGTGCCTGTCGATACAGTTGTAGGAGACGTTCGTCTGGCCGTCTTCGAACCACTTGATCTTCACATTGCCGGTGAAAGAGGTGTTCTTCACCTTCGTATAAGGCTTGAACCAGTCGATCCGCTTGCCATGCTTGCCCCAGAATTTATCGGGGTTTTCGACACTCTCCTCGTACCATTTCTCGTACTTGGCCTTGTCGATCAGCGCATGGTTCTGAACCGGTTTTTGCACCGGGTAGATCTTCTCCGACATCGATTTCCTCCTCACTCGGACGCCGGCGGCAGAAGCGAGCCGCAGGCGGTTTCGTGCATTCATAACAGGTCAGATCGACCCGGCAATTAGACAAAGGTCATTTCATTCGTGATCAATTGCAATTATGCGTCACTCCGGTTATATAGCGGCATAATTTCCCGGACATAGTGGTGACAACCCACGGACCGCGACACCGGCGCGGACGACAGAAGGACTATATCCATGGCTCAACAACTGCTTATGCCGAAGGCGACCGCTATTTGGCTCGTCGACAACACAGCTCTGTCTTTCGACCAGATCGCTCAGTTCTGCAAATTGCACCCTCTGGAAGTGAAGGCGATCGCCGACGGCGAAGCTGCGCAGGGCATCAAGGGCCTGGATCCGATCTCCACCGGTCAGCTGTCGCGCGACGAAATCGAACGCGCCGAGAAAAACCCGGCCCACAAGCTCAAGCTTTCCGAGCCGAAGGTTCGCGTTCCGGAATCCAAGCGTCGTGGCCCGCGCTACACGCCGGTCTCCAAGCGCCAGGACCGCCCGAACGCCATCCTGTGGCTTGTTCGCAATCACCCGGAACTGAAGGACGCCCAGATTTCGCGCCTCGTCGGCACGACCAAGTCGACCATCGAACAGATCCGCGAGCGCACCCACTGGAACGCCGCCAACCTGACGCCGATGGATCCGGTTACGCTCGGCCTCTGCAGCCAGATCGACCTCGACATGGAAGTCGAAAAGGCCGCCAAGGGTCGTCCGCTGCCGACCGCTGCCGAACTCGGCGAAACGCTACAGTCCGCGCACGAAACCGAACGCCTGGCTCCGAGCTACGAGCGTGAGGAAGAGAAGGAAATCGACGCCGACGCCGTCTTCGCGAAGCTGAAGTCGCTGAAGTCCTCGACGCCGGATGAAGACGAAGACGATCGCTACTAAGCGGTTGGACGGACTGAGATTAGAACCCCGCTTCGGCGGGGTTTTTTATTGTCTGTGGCAATTGCGCTGTAACGCGGATCGCAAATGTTTCCCGTGAAACATTCGCGCCGACTACGAGCAAGCGACGATGATTAGCGCGTGCCGAAAATGGCGGACCCAACCCGGACGCTGGTGGCACCGAAAGCGACGGCCGTCTCGTAATCACCAGACATGCCCATCGAGAGCTTCTCGACGCCGCAGGCCTTCGCCAGTTTCGCCAGCAGGGCGAAATGCGGCCCCGGATTTTCATCCGCCGGCGGAATGCACATCAATCCTTCGATGGAGAGGCCAAGCTCATCGCGGCAGAGCGCCACGAACGCCGCGGTATCGTCAGGCGCAATGCCGGCCTTCTGCGGCTCAAGGCCCGTATTGACCTGCACATAAAGGCGAGGGGCCTTGCCCTGGCGCTTCATTTCATCGGCCAGCGCACGCGCGATTTTCTCGCGATCGACAGTCTCGATGACATCGAAGAGCGCGACCGCTTCGCCGGCCTTGTTCGACTGCAGCGGTCCGATCAGATGCAGCTCAATATCAGGCGTCTCGCCCTTCAGCTCCGGCCACTTGCCCTGGCTCTCCTGCACGCGATTTTCACCGAACACGCGCTGTCCAGCCTCGATGGCCGGTCGGATATGATCCGCGTCGAATGTCTTGGACACGGCCACGAGCTGCACCGAGCCTTCCGCTCTTCCCGTTTCACGGGCCGCCGCGGCGATCCGGCCACGAACCTCTTCCAGTCGCTCTTGAAGTTCCATCTTGCGCCTCGGTCCATCATCGAAAACAATGAAAATGCACTAAACACCCGATCTTGGCTTGCCAAGGTCCGACGCCTCGAAATTATCGCAGCTAGGCGCCGATTGGCCCCAAACCACGTCGGCAAAACTTGACGCTACGGTGGTTTCATGGTGAAGGTCACCACCAACCTCCCTTGATTTTCCGGAAATACGAATACAATGGCTACCGAACGTTATAATCCGCGCGATGCCGAGCCTCGCTGGCAGAAAAAATGGAACGAAGCGAAGGTCTTCGAGACCGACAACGCTGATCCGCGCGAGAAATACTACGTGCTGGAGATGTTCCCGTATCCGTCCGGCCGCATCCACATGGGCCATGTCCGCAACTATGCGATGGGCGACGTCGTCGCGCGCTACAAGCGTGCCCGTGGCTACAACGTGCTGCATCCCATGGGCTGGGACGCTTTCGGCATGCCGGCTGAAAACGCCGCCATGGAGCGCAACGTTCATCCCGCGGCCTGGACCTACCAGAACATCGCATCGATGAAGTCGCAGCTGAAGGCGATGGGCCTGTCGCTCGACTGGAGCCGCGAATTCGCGACCTGCGATGTCGAATACTACCAGCATCAGCAGCAT
Organism: Rhizobium sp. 16-449-1b; assembly: GCF_017741935.1. GTDB lineage: Bacteria > Pseudomonadota > Alphaproteobacteria > Rhizobiales > Rhizobiaceae > Rhizobium. The sequence continues at coordinate 416,451 of NZ_JAGHMH010000014.1, forward strand.
ATGTTCGTGGACTTCCTGGAAAAGGGTCTCGTCTACCGCAAGCAGTCGAAGGTCAACTGGGATCCGGTCGACAATACCGTTCTCGCCAACGAGCAGGTCATCGACGGTCGTGGCTGGCGCTCCGGCGCGCTTGTCGAGCAGCGCGAGTTGACCCAGTGGTTCTTCAAGATCACCGATTTCAGCCAGGATCTGCTGGACGCCCTGGATGGTCTCGATCAGTGGCCCGAAAAGGTCCGCCTGATGCAGAAGAACTGGATCGGCCGTTCGGAAGGCATGACGATCCGCTGGGAGATCGTCGGCGAAACCGCGCCCGCCGGCGAGACTGAGGTGACTGTCTACACCACGCGCCCGGACACGCTGTTTGGCGCCTCCTTCCTCGCCATTTCCGCCGATCACCCGCTGGCCAAGGACGCCGCGGCCAAGAACGCCGAAATCGACGCCTTCTGCGAAGACGTCCGCCGCGCAGGCACGTCGCTCGCAGCGCTCGAGACCGCCGAAAAGCGGGGCATCGACACGGGCATTCGCGTCCGCCACCCGCTGGACCCTTCCTGGGAGCTGCCCGTCTACATCGCCAACTTCGTGCTGATGGACTACGGCACGGGCGCCATCTTCGGCTGCCCGGCAGGCGATCAGCGCGACCTCGATTTCGCCCGCAAATATGGCCTTCCGGTCATACCCGTCGTCATGCCGCGTGATGGTGACGTCGCGACCTTCGCTGTCGGCGACACCGCCTATGATGGCGACGGCGTCATGATCAATTCGCGCTTCCTGGATGGCAAGTCGACGGACGAAGCCTTCAATATCGTGGCCGACCGTCTGTCGTCCGCGTCTCTGGGCAATGCCCCGCAGGGCGAGCGCAAGGTCAACTTCCGCCTGCGCGACTGGGGTATCTCCCGCCAGCGCTACTGGGGTTGCCCGATCCCGGTCATTCACTGCCAGGATTGCGGTGTCGTGCCGGTGCCGAAGAAGGATCTCCCGGTCAAGCTACCGGAGGATGTCACCTTCGATCAGCCGGGCAATCCGCTCGACCGGCACCCCACCTGGCGCCACGTCGCCTGCCCGCATTGCGGCAAGGATGCTCGTCGCGAAACCGACACGATGGACACCTTCGTCGATTCCAGCTGGTACTTCACCCGCTTCACGGCGCCTTGGGAGAGCAAGCCAACGGATTTCGCGGCTGCCAACCGCTGGCTGCCCGTCGATCAGTATATCGGCGGTATCGAGCATGCGATCCTGCATCTGCTCTATTCGCGCTTCTTTACCCGCGCCATGCGCGAAACCGGCCATGTCGACGTGAAGGAGCCGTTCAAGGGCCTGTTCACGCAGGGCATGGTGGTGCACGAGACCTATAGCCGTGGCTCTGGTATGAGCCGCGAGTGGGTCGCACCGGCCGATATCAAGATCGAGGAACTGGACGGAAAACGCCGCGCGTTCCTCCTCTCCAACAACGAAGAGATTGCCATCGGCTCGATCGAGAAGATGTCGAAATCGAAGAAGAACGTCGTCGATCCTGATGACATCATTGCTTCCTACGGCGCCGACACGGCTCGTTTCTTCGTTCTCTCGGACTCCCCGCCCGAGCGCGATGTGATCTGGTCGGAAGCGGGCGTGGAGGGCGCACACCGCTTCACCCAGCGCCTGTGGCGCCTCATCTCGGAAGCTGCCGAAGCTTTGAGTGATGTCACTGCGACTCCGGCTAAGGATGGCGATGCCCTTGCCATCTCCCAGCTGGCGCACAAGACGCTGAAGGCCGTTCAGAACGACTACGACAAGCTGTGGTTCAACAAGGCCGTCGCGCGCATCTATGAGCTCGTGAACGCCATTGCCGGCCCGCTAACAACCGTTGCAGCAGGCAAAGCCGATGCCGCCTATCGTGCCGCCGTGCGGGATGCAGCCGAAATCCTCGTGCAACTCGTGGCGCCGATGACACCGCATCTGGCCGAAGAGTGCTGGTCGGTTCTCGGTCAGGACACGCTGCTGTCGCAGACGGCGTGGCCGAAGTACGACGACGCTCTTGTCGTTGAAAACGACGTCGTCCTGCCGGTGCAGATCAACGGCAAGAAGCGCGCTGAATTGACAATCTCCCGCGACGCAGATCAAACTACGGTCAGCGACGCCGCCCTTGCGTTGGAGGATGTCAAGCGCGTGCTCAACGGCCAGGTGCCGAAGAAAATTATCGTGGTTCCACAAAGGATTGTGAACATTGTCGTTTAATATCGCTTCCAGGCTGGCTAGCCGCGCAGGGATTGCCGCGGTGCTGGCAACCACGGTTCTTCTCGCCTCGTGCCAGGTCCGGCCGCTCTATTCCGAAACGTCGGGCGTTGCCGGCAAGTTGTCATCCATCGCCTTCTCCGAGGCGAATTCGCGTGTCGAGCAGGAAGTTCGCAATCGGCTGATCTTCCTCGCCTCCCGCGGCGCTGGCGAACCAGACAAGGCCGATTACAAGGTCGAGATGAACGCCCGATCAAACGTCATCGATACGCTGCTGGTCGCATCCTCGGATGAGTCACGCGCGGGCCGTACGACGGTCAGCGTCGACTATACGCTGAAGTCGAACAAGGACGGCCACGTCATCCGTGCCGGCCATCAGTCGGCAACTGCCCTCATCGACTTCCCGGCTCAAGAGTTCGCCAAGCAACGCGCTATCCGCGACTCTGAGGACCGCGCGGCACGCCAGGTGGCTGAATTCGTGGCTGCCGATATCGCCGCGGCGCTTGGCCGCTGAGGAGCGGCGGAGTGGCGGAGATAAAGTCGCATGAGTTCGAGGGATTTCTGGAGAAATCCGCCCGTCACTACCAGCTCTTCGTCATCTATGGCCCGGATCGCGGGCTGGTGTCCGAGCGCGCCAGCCTTCTCGCGGCCAAGACTGGTGTCGATCTAACCGACCCATTTTCCCTGATCAAACTTGATATTGGTGACCTCCAGAAAGACCACGGACGCCTGCTCGACGAGGCAGGTGCGATCGGCCTCTTCGGTGGCCAAAAGCTTATCTGGATCCGCGGTGCTGCAAACGAGAAGTACCTCGTTGACGCCCTGCAGGTGCTTGCGCAAAAGTCTCCCGAAGCGACCTTCGTCATCATCGAGGCTGGCGATCTGAAGAAGGGCTCGCTCCTGCGCAAGACGAGCGAAGGAGCCCGGAGCGTCGCGACTATCCCATGCTATGCCGATGATGCGCGCGCGCTCAATAGCCTGATAGATGCAGAGCTCGCTGGCGCGAACCTTCGTATCACCACCGGAGCGCGCCAAGCGCTGCTGGAACTGATCGGGGGCGATCGCATCGCCTCGCGCAACGAGGTGCGAAAGCTCGCGCTTTACTGCCTCAATCTGGAGGTTATCGAGGAGCATCACGTCACGGAGATCATCGGCGACGCCAGCGCCATATCCGTCGACGATGCCGTCGATGCGATCCTGACCGGAAATTCAGGAAACTTCCTGCACGCCATGCAGAAAATCATGGCGTCGAAGACCTCCGTCTTCCTGGTCATACAGGCATGCCTACGGCAGTTTCAGTTGATGGATGCAATGCGGGCCGAGATGGAAGAGAAGCGTACGCCTGCGTCCCAAGTGATGCAGACGCTCGGGCGTCACCTTCATTTCAAGCGCAAGCCAATCATCGAGCAGGCGCTTAGAACATGGTCGGCCGACGCGCTGGCTCGTGAAACAAGCCGCTTGCAAGCCGCCATCCTTCAAACCCGGCGCCGCGCCTCGTTAGAGGACACGATCGCCATGCAGACGCTTTTATCGACCACGCTTCAGTCCGGCCGAAAATAGGCCGGATCAGCGCCGCTCCAGAAGCCTGCAGATTTCTTCCAATTGATCCAACGACTTATAAGAAATTCGGATCTGCCCGCCATTCGCCTTGTGATTGATGACGACATCCAATCCAAGCGTATCGGAGAGGGTACGCTCAAGCGCGATCGTATCAGAATCCTTCTGATCCCGCGGATTGACCGCTGGCTTCGGCTCCGATTGCGCCTTGATGTCGTTCTGCGCAAGCCGCTCGGCATCGCGCACTGACATGCCCTTGGAAACGATCGTTCGGGCCAGGACGGTTGGGTCCGACGTGGACACCAGCGCGCGCGCATGGCCAGCAGACAGACTGCCAGCGGCGAGCAAGTCACGAACAGGCTCCGGCAATTTCAGAAGCCGCAGCGAGTTCGCGACGTGGCTGCGGCTCTTGCCAATGATCTCACCGAGATCGTTCTGAGTGTAGCCATAATCCGCGATTAACTGCTCGTAGCCGAGCGCTTCTTCCAGCGCATTCAGGTCGGATCGTTGAACGTTTTCAACGATCGCGATCTCAAGTGCGGTCTTGTCGTCCACATCACGAACGATGACAGGAATCTCGACCAGGCCTGCCAACTGCGCAGCCCGCCAACGTCTTTCGCCGGCTATGATTTCATACTGGCTGGTCGAAAGTGTACGTACAACAACCGGCTGCACAATACCATGCTGGCGGATTGAGCTTGCAAGATCATGAAGCTCGCCATCATCGAAGAAGCGGCGAGGATTGCGAGGATTGCGCGTGATGAACTCGATTGGCACCAGACGATCGGCACTAACGGCGCGCTGGCTTGCATCGACAGGCGCCGGTTGATCCATTTCACCAATCAGTGCTGCGAGGCCACGCCCAAGTCTTCTCTTCGAGACATCATCGTTCATGTCGGTACTCACCACTTATTCAAGAGCTTGGTTAGGCAGCCAGACGCTGGCGCTCGCGCTGAATGACTTCGGAAGCCAACTGCAGATAGGCCTGGCTTCCAGCACATTTAAGGTCGTAGAGAATGGCAGGCTTGCCGTAAGAAGGCGCCTCGGACACGCGCACGTTGCGCGGAATTAACGTATGGTAAACCTTTTCGCCGAGATGGGTGCGCACGTCGTTTACGACCTGCTGCGCCAGATTGTTTCTCGAATCGAACATCGTCAGCACGATACCTTGGATATCGAGCTGCGGGTTTACGCTCCTGCGCACCTGGTCGACGGTCTCCAGCAACTGGCTCAACCCCTCGAGCGCGAAAAATTCGCACTGCAGGGGAACCAGCACCGAATGCGCAGCCGCCATCGCATTCATCGTCAGGAGATTGAACGACGGTGGGCAATCAACAAGGATATAGGAGAACTGAAACGCATCGCGCTCGGCAAGCGCCTTTTTGAGCTTGAAGACGCGATCGCTCTGCTGTGCGATCTCCATTTCGATCCCGAGCAGATCCATAGTCGAAGGGACTATGAAGAGGTTCGGTACAGCGGTTTCCTGCACAACATCGAGGATCCCATGGTCGCCGACCAGAAGATCGTATGAGGACCGACTACGGTTCTTGCGATCGATACCCAAGCCCGTGCTTGCATTGCCCTGAGGATCGAGATCAACAATGAGAACTCGCTCGCCGATAGCGGCCAGCGCGGTTGCCAGATTGATAGCCGTCGTCGTTTTGCCAACGCCACCCTTCTGATTTGCGATCGTAATAATCCGATTTCGTCCAGCAACCATTGTCGCAACGCCCGATTTGTTAGACCAAATGCCGTAAATTGGAAATCTCAAGAACGACTGAATCCATTTCGACAGCACTCTTGTGTTCTACCAGATCAAATGCCCAGCGACCATGCGCATTTGCCACCTCTGATCGGTAATCCCGGCCTTTGTGGAAATACGCGCGGATTTTTTCGTTACGGATCGCAAATGGATCGACGAACTCCAGAAGTTTATCCAGGTCCGCAAGCGCCCTGGCCGACACGAAATCGCAAGCCGGGAGGTCCGCGACCGCATCCTCGATCCGCAGCGGATGCACGGAGCCACGGGCCCCCGTTTCCCTCAGCGCCGTGCGTAAAAAGGCAGCCTTCTTGTTGTTGCTCTCAACCAGATGCACCCAGCCGTCATTGAGCTCCGCGAGAAAGATCGCTGTTACTACGCCGGGAAAGCCGCCGCCGCTACCGAGATCCACCCAGTTGCCCGCGTGCGGCTGAAGCTGAAAGATTTGAGCGCTATCAGCAATATGCCTTTCCCACGCGTCCTTAAGAGTGGAGGGCGCGGAGAGGTTTATAGCCTTGCTCCATTTCTGAAATAGACCCACAAAATGCTCAAGTCGTTCCTGTGTTTCACGTGAAACACGCCGGCCGTTCAATTCCATACAAGGACTCTCAAATAGTGTAGGTTGCAGTCTATGCAGCGACGTCGCCGCGTCGCAAATGCACGAGCAAGAGCGAAATCGCCGCCGGAGTCATCCCATCAATCCGCGAAGCCTGCGCGACGTCATAAGGACGAGCCTTCGCCAACTTCTGCTTAAGCTCGTTGGATAGACCGGACAAGCGGTCGAAGCCAAAATCCGCCGGGATAAGCCGCTCCTCATCCCGCTTGATATGCGCCACGTCGGCCTGTTGCCGATCCATATAGACCGCATAGTTCGCCTCGATCTCCAAGGCAGCGCCTGCCTTTGAATCGATCGCGCTCAACTCGGGCCATACCGGCCGAAGCGTCTCAAGATCGAAGTCAGGGTACGCCAGCAACTCATAAGCCGTTCGCCTCTGACCATCAAGGTTAAGCTTAAGGCCAAACCGGCGTGCTTCTGTTGGTGTGACCGACAGCGACATCAACAACTCGCGGCCCGCCTCAATAGCCGATGCATACCGCTCGAACCGATCTGCACGCGCGCCGGATGCGATGCCCAATGAGATAGCAAGCGGGGTCAGGCGAACATCGGCATTGTCTGCACGGAGCGAAAGACGGTACTCCGCTCTCGATGTAAACATCCGATAGGGTTCGGCCACGCCGCGCGACGTCAGGTCGTCGATCATGACACCAATGTAGGAATCGGTACGACTGAAGCGTACCGCGTCTTGCTGTCCAGCCAGCCGAGCCGCATTGAGCCCAGCCACCAAGCCCTGCGCCGCCGCCTCTTCATATCCTGTCGTGCCGTTGATCTGCCCGGCCAAGAACAAGCCTGGTTGCTTCTTTACCTCAAGCGAAGGCTTCAACTCTCGTGGATCGACATGGTCGTATTCAATCGCGTAGCCCGGCTGGAGAATGGCGACTTGCTCTAGACCCGGTATTGTTCGAATGAAGGCATCTTGGACTTCGGCGGGAAGTGATGTCGATATGCCGTTCGGATAGACCGTGTCGTCGTCGAGACCCTCAGGCTCAAGAAACACCTGGTGGCCATCTCGCTCGCCAAACTTAACCAGCTTATCCTCGATCGACGGGCAATACCGTGGACCAACACCTTCAATCTGACCGGAATACATGGCCGACCGCTTCAAATTGTCGACAATGATCCGATGCGTCGCTTCCGTTGTCCGCGTAACGCCGCAATCGATCTGCTGGTTAGAAATGTGGTCGGTCATAAAGGAGAAGGGGACAGCATCATCATCGGCGCCCTGTCGACCAACGCCCGCCCAGTCAATGGTCTTCCCATCCAACCGGGCAGGGGTACCAGTCTTCAGTCGACCGAGCTGCAATCCCATTCCCAACAGTGTCTTGGACAGACCCATCGATGGCTCTTCGCCGACACGGCCCGCTGGGATCTTCTTGTCGCCAATATGGATGAGACCACGCAGGAAGGTTCCGGTCGTCAAGACCACGGCACCAGCATCAAGAATCCGGCTATCTTTCATGATGACGCCCGATACACGTCCATCCTCGATCGACAAGTCAAAGGCATCGCCCTCGACAATAGTCAGATTGGGGACGGCGGAAATCTCCGCATGCATCGCGTGGCGGTAAAGCTTTCGATCTGCCTGCGTGCGAGGGCCGCGCACGGCCGGCCCCTTCTTTCGATTGAGCATCCGGAACTGGATACCGCCGGCATCAGCCACGCGACCCATCAGTCCGTCCAACGCATCGATCTCGCGGACCAGATGACCTTTCCCGAGGCCACCGATTGCAGGATTGCACGACATGACGCCGATGGTCTCGCGCTTATGCGTCACAAGCGCGGTCTTGGCGCCAGCGCGCGCAGCCGCGGAAGCAGCTTCGCATCCAGCGTGCCCGCCACCAATGACGATGACATCGAACCGTGAGGTATTCATAACAATGCTCCTGAGATCGCTCGGTGATGCGGCAAGCCGCCCCGCGAGTCAAGACGTTTCACGTGAAACCACGTTTTTCAGCGTCGTCGAAGTGTTTCACGTGAATCATTTGCCAATGCAGAACTCACCGAAGATGACGTCGAGCAGATTCTCGACATCGACCCGGCCAGTGATGCGGCCAAGCGCGGCGCCGGCCATGCGGAGCTCTTCGGCTCTAATATCCAGGTCAACATGATCGCTAGCGATGGCTCGTTCGATAGCCGAAATACATTCCGCTAGCGAATCGTTGTGGCGCGTGCGGGTAGGGATAGCCAGCGAGTGCGGCGGGACCCGCTCTCTTAGTCGATTTCCGATTGCCTGCCGTAGTTGATCCAAGCCGGCGCCGGTCTCTACCGAGATCCTCACATCGTATTCATTCGGCGAAATGGCGGGCAAGTCCGCCTTCGTTCCAACACGAAGTGCGGCCGACGGGACGCAGTCATTCTCTGACGGGACCGACATGTCTTCTATATAGATGACGAGATCTGCGGCTTCCATCGCGGAGCGTGCACGACGGATACCTTCGCGCTCAACCACCTCCTCAGTCTCCCGTAAGCCGGCGGTGTCGTAAAGCTTGACCAGAAATCCATCGATATCGAGATCCGTCGAAAGCACGTCACGTGTCGTTCCGGCGATATCCGTGACAATCGCAATGTCGCGACGAACAAGCGCATTCATCAGGCTCGACTTCCCCGCATTCGGTAAGCCGGCGATAACAACCTTGAACCCGTCTCTGATGATCTCGCCGGTCTTTGCCATGCCAAGATGTTGACGTATCTCTTTAGCAAGCTCGGTCATATCCGACCAAACCTGGTCCGATACCGAGCCTGGAACATCGTCCTCATCAGGGAAATCCAGTTCGGCCTCGATCAGCGCGCGACCGCGCGTCAGCCGCCTCGCCCAAGCTTCATAGACCGCCGAGAGCCCGCCAGAACTTTGTTCAAGTGCAAGACGGCGTTGCATCTCCGTCTCTGCGGCAATCAAGTCCGCAAGACCCTCGATCTCCAGTAGGTCAAGCTTCCCGTTTTCGAACGCGCGTCGGGAGAACTCGCCGGCGAGGGCCTGCCGCAATCCATCGAACGAACTCAGCTCTCTATAAGCAGCACTTACGACAGCGCGACCGCCATGCAGGTGAAATTCAACGACATCTTCACCGGTGAAGGAGTTCGGTCCCGGGAAGAATAGTACAAGGCCATTGTCCAACACCTCGCCGTTACGGGTTCGAATCGTTCGCAAGGCGGTGGTGCGGGCAGGGACGGTGCCTGAAACCATGCTGCGAACCACATCCTCGACCTTTGGGCCGCTTATTCGGATCACGGCCAAGCCGGCCGGAACGGCGCCGCTGGAGAGCGCATAGATTGTCTCGGTGAATTCCGCCACGGACACACTCCAATTGGTACGATACCGAATCGATCTGTTTCCACCTCAGAAAAGAGGAGCGACCAGTCAATCAGGCATATAGAAACAGAAAAGCCGGCCAAGATAGAGGCCGGCTTTAGTTGATGGAATCCGGCTAAGGATAAATCAGGTGTTCATCGATTCGAAGAAATCCGAATTGCTCTTCGTCTGCTTCAGCTTGTCGATGAGGAATTCGATCGCATCGGTCGTGCCCATCGGGGCGAGGATACGGCGGAGAACGAAGATCTTCTGCAGATCCTGGCGTGGAACAAGCAGGTCTTCCTTACGCGTACCGGACTTGAGAATGTCCATCGACGGGAAGATGCGCTTGTCGGCGACCTTGCGGTCGAGAACGATTTCCGAGTTACCGGTACCCTTGAATTCTTCGAAGATGACTTCGTCCATACGGCTACCCGTATCGATCAACGCGGTCGCGATAATGGTCAGCGAACCGCCTTCTTCGATGTTACGCGCCGCGCCGAAGAAGCGCTTCGGGCGCTGCAGTGCGTTCGCATCGACACCACCGGTCAGAACCTTACCGGAAGAGGGAACGACCGTGTTGTAGGCGCGGCCGAGGCGGGTGATCGAGTCGAGAAGGATCACGACATCGCGACCATGTTCTACAAGGCGCTTGGCCTTCTCGATGACCATCTCGGCGACCTGGACGTGGCGGGTGGCCGGCTCGTCGAAGGTCGAGGAGACGACCTCGCCCTTCACCGAACGCTGCATGTCCGTCACTTCTTCAGGACGCTCGTCGATCAGGAGAACGATGAGATAGCATTCCGGGTGATTGGCGGTGATCGAATGCGCGATGTTCTGCAGGAGAACCGTCTTACCCGTGCGCGGCGGCGCGACGATCAGACCACGCTGGCCCTTACCAAGCGGCGCGACCAGATCGATGACGCGTGACGAGAGATCCTTATTGGTCGGGATCTCGAGTTCCATCTTGAAGCGTTCGTTCGGATAGAGCGGCGTCAGATTGTCGAAGTGAACCTTGTGACGAATCTTTTCCGGATCGTCGAAGTTGATCGTGTTGACCTTCAGCAGCGCGAAATAGCGCTCGCCTTCTTTCGGTCCGCGGATTGGTCCTTCAACCGTATCGCCAGTCTTCAGCGAGAAGCGGCGAATCTGGGAGGGGGAGATGTAGATGTCGTCGGGGCCGGGGAGATAGTTGGCGTTGGCGGAACGCAGGAAGCCGAAGCCGTCCTGCAGAACTTCGACCACGCCTTCACCGATAATTTCGACGTCCTGGCTGGCAAGAACCTTGAGTATCGCGAACATCAGCTCCTGCTTGCGCATCGTGCTGGCATTCTCGACCTCGAGCGATTCGGCGAATGCCAGAAGATCGGTCGGGGATTTACTCTTAAGTTCCTGAAGCTTCATTTCAGACATGAAGTGTCCATTACTCTATAATTTTGAGGGGAAAGGCGATGTCGAGACAGTAACCGGTCCTGCGAGGAACCCGCAGACGATCGAACTTTACATACATGCCACAAGGATGAGGTGGACGGAAAATAGCGAGTCAGCTCCCCCGCCGCAAGGGGGCTGCTTAAAATGAAGCAAATTTAACCCGTCAGCCGGCTGCGTCAAAATGGCTTGACGACGACAAGGATGACGATAGCGATCATCAAAACGGTCGGCGCTTCGTTCATGAAGCGCCAGTAGCGCGCCGAACGCCGGTTCTCGTCACGCTCGAATGCTTTCGCGGCGCGGCTGAAAAACACGTGCACGCCGGTCAAGAGAACGACAAGTCCGATCTTTGCGTGCAGCCATCCGCCCTGGAAGCCATAAACCGACCAAGAGAGATACAGCCCGAAGATCCAGGTCAGCATCATTGCCGGGTTCATGATCACCTTCAGCAGACGCCGTTCCATCACCTTGAAGGTTTCCGACTGCACAGAGCCCGGCTCGGCATCGGTGTGGTAGATGAACAATCGCGGCATGTAGAACAGCCCGGCCATCCACGAGATCACAGCGATGATGTGAAGCGCCTTGATCCAGAGATAGAGCGTATCGGGATTCCAGACGAAGAGACCGACCGCCAACGCCACGAAGAAGGCGATGGCGATAAAGGCGCGCCGGCGCGCATAGGAACCGGGTCTCTCGTCGATCTGGCGTTCCATGGTCAAACCCTTCCGCCGCGAACACGCTCGACAAGCAGCCGAACATTTTCAGGATCGGCCTGCGGGGTAATTCCATGCCCAAGGTTGAAGATCAGCGGACCATTGCCCAATCGCTGCAGGATGTCGTCGATACCCTCTTCAAGCGACGCCCCGCCGGCAACCATTCGCATCGGATCAAGGTTGCCCTGCACCGGGCCATCCTTCTGCAGCTCGGCCGCGAAATCGAGCGGGACCGACCAATCAAGGCCGATCGCATCAGCCTTCGTCTTCTGGCGATAGGTCTTCAAGAGATAGCCGGCGCCCTTCGCGAAAGCGATGATCTTCGCATTCGGGCGCCGCGCTTTGATCGAGACGATCATCCGCGCCACGGGTTTCACGGCAAATGCTTCGAACTCACGCTCGCCAAGCACGCCGGCCCAGGAATCGAAAATCTGCACGGCATCGGCGCCGGCATCGATCTGCGCGACGAGATAATCTGCCGAGACATCCGCCAGCAACATCAGCAACTTTTCGAATGCCTTCGGATGCCGATAGGCAAACAGACGGGCAGGGGCCTGGTCGGGCGTGCCATGGCCAGCGATCATATAGGTCGCAACGGTCCAGGGGGCGCCACAGAAGCCGAGCAGGGTGGTTTCGGTTGGCAGATCACGCCGGAGACGTCGAACGGTCTCCAGCACCGGTTCCAGATGCTGCAGAACACGGCTGCCATCCAGACCATCGATGCCATCGACGTCGATCGGATCCATCTCCGGTCCATGTCCTTCGGTGAAACGAACATTGCGCTTCATCGCATCGGGAATGACGAGGATGTCGGAGAAGAGGATGGCAGCATCAAAGCCATAACGCCGGATCGGCTGCATCGTGACTTCGACTGCGTAATCCGGTGTGTAACAGAGATCGAGGAAGCTTCCGGCCTTGGCTCGTACCTCTCGATACTCAGGCAGGTATCGGCCTGCCTGCCGCATCAGCCAGATGGGGGGAGGGCTCAATGTTTCCCCGTCCAGAACTCGCATGATCTTCCGGCGCATTTCACTCAAGCGCTTCTTCCCTATAAAAAATCAAAGATATTTATAAGGTTTCTATTTCTTAGAGTCGGTGACTATCAAGGATTAAAATCCATCCACGTCCGATACCAATTGTCACTGTTTCGCGAGCTGCTCGGGAAGAAAATCGCGCAATTCGATGTCAGAAACAGGATTGGCACGAAATTCGATACAATTTCAATGAGATATAGGGTTAGATGAAATTCGCCAAGCTGTGGACAGGCTGTGGCTATCCGATGAACAGCGGCAAACTTTCCACAAAACCAACAGGCCATCTTTCTTGGCCTCCCAAGAATCCGAAATGTGGAAAACCAGGCACGTTTTCCCTTGCCTAACCCCCGGCGCGTCTCGTAGCTCTCCGTCATCCAGTGTTTTCAACAGGCAGCGGAAAATAGCGTGGAGAACCGTACGAACTTCTTCCATCTGCATCTCATTTCTGACTCGACGGGCGAAACGCTGATTTCGGCCGGCCGCGCGGCATCGGCGCAATTCAAGTCGGCGCAGCCGATCGAACATGTCTATCCACTGATCCGCAATCGCAAGCAGCTGCTGACGGTCCTGCAGGCGATCGACGGCGAACCGGGCATCGTGCTCTACACGATCGTGGATCGCGAGCTCGCCACGCTGATCGACGAGCGTTGCCTCGAAATGGGCGTCGCCTCGGTCAATGTGCTCGAGCCCGTTCTCAATGCGTTTCAGATTTACCTCGGCGCACCGTCGCGCCGCCGGGTCGGCGCCCAGCATGTCATGAACGCCGGCTACTTCGCGCGCATCGAAGCGCTGAACTTCACGATGGATCATGACGACGGCCAGATGCCGGATGATTATAATGACGCCGACGTCGTCATCATCGGCATCAGCCGAACATCCAAGACACCGACCAGCATCTATCTCGCCAATCGCGGCATCAAGACAGCCAACATTCCGATCGTCTATGGCGTGCCCCTGCCGGAAAGCCTCTTCGAAGCGACCAAGCCACTCATCGTCTGCCTGATCGCCACCACCGATCGCATCTCCCAGGTCCGCGAAAATCGCGACCTCGGTGCTACACCCGGCTTTGATCGCGGCGACTACACGGATCGCGCCGCCATATCGGAAGAGCTGAAATATGCCCGCTCGCTTTGCGCTCGCCACAACTGGCCGCTCATCGACGTGACGCGCCGTTCCATCGAAGAGACGGCGGCGGCAATCGTTGCCCTGCGCCCCAAGCTGCGCTAAGCGCTGCCCTAGCCAACCGCGCCGAGAGCACAGATGATACCGAAACTCATACTCGCCTCCTCCAGTCCCTTCCGTCGCATGCTGATGGAAAACGCCGGCCTGTCCTTTGAGGCCCATCCGGCCAAGGTCGATGAGCGGGCGATCGAAGCACCGCTCGAACGGGATGGCGCAACGCCCGATGCGATCGCGCTGGTCCTGGCCAAGGCCAAAGCCAAGGAGGTGAGCGATCGCTCGCCGGGCGCAATCGTCATTGGTTCCGATCAAACCATGTCGCTGGGGCAGCGCACATTTCATAAGCCGAAGAGCATGGAAGACGCGGCCGGTCATCTTGCCGCGCTGTCCGCGCAGACACACCGGCTGAACAGCGCCGTCGCGCTCGCCTATAACGGCGACATCATCTGGGAGCATGTCTCGCGCGCCGAACTGACGATGCGTCCACTGACCAGGGATTTTATCGAGCGGCACCTGAAGCGGGTCGGCGAGCGCGCTTTGAGCAGCGTCGGCGCCTATCAGCTCGAAGGGGAGGGCTTGCAGCTCTTCTCGAAAATCGATGGCGACTACTTCACCATCTTGGGGCTGCCTATGCTGCCGCTTCTGGAAAAACTGAGAGAATTGGGTGCGATCGATGGATGATTCACGTGAAACAATCGGCCCAAGCGCCTTCGTCACCGGCTTTCCCGTCAAGCATTCGCGCTCGCCGATCATCCATGGATATTGGCTGAAGTCGCTGTCGCTCGACGGAAGCTACCGCACCCATGAAGTTGCGCCGGATGATTTCCCGGCCTTCATCCAATCCCTGAAATCAGGCGCCTCGGGTTTTGTCGGCGGCAATGTGACAATCCCGCACAAGGAGATGGCGTTCAAACTAGCCGATGAGCCGGATGATCTCTCGCGCGAGCTTGGCGCGTGCAATACGCTTTGGCTCAAGGACGGCAAGCTGAAGGCCACAAACACTGACGGCCGCGGCTTCACCGCAAATCTGGATGAACGCCATCCCGGCTGGGACAAGGTGCGGTCGGCGGTCATCCTGGGCGCTGGCGGCGCCAGCCGTGCTGTCATCCAGGCTGTTCGCGATCGCGGCATCAAGGAGATCCACCTCGTCAACCGTACCGTCGCCCGCGCAGTCGAGCTCGCGGATCGCTTTGGAGCATCCGTGCACCCGCATCCGATGACGGCTCTTTCCGAAGTGATGAAAGGCGCAGGTCTCTTTATCAACACCACGTCGCTCGGCATGGAAGGCGAGATCGCACCCGATATCGATTTCTCGCCGTTGCAGTCCGACGCCGTAGTGACCGACATCGTCTACGTGCCACTGAAGACGCCCATTCTCGCGCAAGCTGAGGAACAGGGTTTCGCGACCGTCGATGGTTTGGGTATGCTGCTGCACCAGGCGGTTCCCGGTTTCGAGAAGTGGTTCGGCAAGCGCCCCGTCGTCGATGAGACGCTTCGGGCTTTGATCATCGCGGATATGGAAAAGCATTGATGCTGAAAATCGGACTGACCGGCTCGATCGGGATGGGCAAGTCGACCACGGCAAAGCTGTTTGCCGATGCCGGTCTGCCGGTCAATGATGCCGACGCCGTCGTCCATGATCTTTATGCGGGTGCCGCGGCACCGCTGATCGATACGGCTTTTCCGGGCTCGGTGAAAAACGGCACGGTTGATCGCCAGGAATTGGGCCGGCAGCTTGCGTTGCGTCCCGAAGGCTTCAAGCAGCTGGAGCAGATCGTTCATCCTCTTGTCCGCGAACGCGAGGCAATGTTCCTCGACGCGCAACGCGGGCAGGGCACACAGATGGTCCTTCTCGACATACCGCTGCTTTTCGAGAGTGGCGGTGCGGATCGCGTCGATGTCATCGTCGTCGTCAGCTGTGATCCACAGATTCAGCGCCAGAGGGTACTTGCGCGTCCGAACATGACGGAAGAGAAATTCAATATGATTCTCTCGCGCCAGACCCCGGATGCGGAAAAGCGCCGGCGTGCGGATTACGTGGTCGATACCGGTCACGGCATCGATCAGGCGAGGGAGCAGGTCGGCTCGATCATCGCGGACCTGAAACAGCGGATGGCGAACGGAGATTTCCCGAATGCGTGAAATCATTTTCGATACGGAAACCACCGGGCTTGATAACCGCACCGATCGCATCATCGAAATCGGCGGCATTGAACTCTTCAATCATTTTCCGACCGGAAAGACGCTGCACATCTATATCAATCCGGGTGACCAGAAGGTCCATCCGGACGCGCTCGCCGTTCACGGGATCACCGACGAGTTCCTGAAGGACAAGCAGCCCTTTGCGGCAGTAGCGCAGGAGATTCTCGATTTCTTCGGCGAAGGAAAGTGGATCGCCCACAACGCCACCTTCGACATGGGCTTTATCAATGCCGAGTTGGCGCGGCTTTCGCTGCCGCCGATCTCTCCCGAAAATGTGATCGATACCTTGTCGATGGCCCGGCGCAAGAATCCGATGGGCCCGAACTCGCTCGATGCGCTCTGCCGTCGCTACGGGATTGATAATTCTCATCGCGCCAAGCACGGCGCCTTGCTCGACTCCGAACTGCTTGCCGAAGTCTATATCGAGATGATCGGTGGTCGCCAGACAGCGCTTGGTCTCGGTATGGCGCAAAGTAACGGCGCCTCGGAACGCAACGACAGCGATGACGATATTGTCCTGGTCGCGCTGGAGCGGCCGCGGCCGCTAGCACCGCGCCTCAGCGAAACCGAAGCCGAGCAGCATGATGCGCTGATTGCCAAGCTCGGCCAGAAGGGTATCTGGGCCAAATACGATCGCCCAAACTAAAATGCCCGGGCGCTGGCCCGGGCATCTCGGTCGTCATTTGATCAGGAATTAGTTCGCCTGAACCTTTGCGCGGGCCTGCTCTTCGGCAACGCGCTGGGCAAACATCTGCGAGAAATCGATCGGATCGATCATCAGCGGCGGGAAGCCACCGTTGCGGGTCACGTCGGCAATGATCTGGCGCGCGAATGGGAAGAGCATGCGCGGGCACTCGATGAAGAGAACCGGCAGCATGTGTTCCTGCGGGAAGCCGGCGATCCGGAAAACGCCGCCGTAGACGAGCTCCGTGTGGAATACCGTCTTGTCGCCTTCCTTGGCTTCGGCGTTCAACGAGAGAACGACGTCGAAGTCCGTGTCGGAAAGCGGGTTGGCGTTGACGTTGACATTGATGTTGATGGCAGGTGCCTTGTCGCGGGCCTGCAGCGAACGCGGTGCACCAGGATTCTCGAAGGAAAGGTCCTTGGTGTACTGTGCTAGAATGGTAAGGCTCGGGCTCGTTGCGCCGTTATTGCTGTTTTCGCTGTCCATTGGCTTTTCCTCGAGGGCATTGGATTTTGCCGCATCTATCATTTCGACGATGTCGTTACAACCCTAGGCCAGCCGGCGCTTCTGTAGCAAGGGCCTCATTCGCCTAGGCTTTTGCCGGACCATGGCGACTTGCCGTTCGGGTCGCGCTGATAATCGTCTGCATCCAGATCGACGACCGTTGCATTGTTATCCCGATAAGGGGAGTGCGCCGATGTTCGGGACGGTCCGGATGCACCCACCACCACGAAACGGCGGCTCACATAATTCCACGCGAGATCACGAACGGCGGGGATGAAGATGAGCAGCGCGACGATATCGC
This sequence comes from Rhizobium sp. 16-449-1b, assembly GCF_017741935.1. Classification (GTDB taxonomy): domain Bacteria; phylum Pseudomonadota; class Alphaproteobacteria; order Rhizobiales; family Rhizobiaceae; genus Rhizobium. The sequence goes on from NZ_JAGHMH010000014.1 coordinate 433,935, forward strand.
TGATGAAGCCTGGAATGATCAGGAGCAGCGCGGCGATCACGAACATTGCCGGCCGCAACAGCTCGCGGCCGGGCACGGCGCCAGAACGTCCTTCCATCGACATGCGTCGCAGGATGCCGATACCCTGCCGGCGCAACAGCATCATGCCGGCCACGAAACTCAGCATGACCAGTCCGAGCGTCGCCCAAAGACCGATCGCCTTGCCGACAATCACGAAGCCCGCGATCTCGGCCAAAGGCATGAGCAGCAGAAAACCAGGCAGCATTGTAAGGCGCATTATTTCTCTCCGGCTCTCACCGGTCTCCATTGAAATCGGCCCAACGTACCGGACCCATTTGAATCATCTGTATATGCAGACTATATGGGTATACAAATTCTAGATGTTAACAGATTGCGGCGAGATATGGGTTCAAACGACTTCATCACTTTGTTTTTTCTCGTGGCGGCGGTGCTGATATTTTTGCAGCTGCGCAATGTCCTTGGTCGACGCACGGGAAATGAGAAGCCGCCACGCGATCTCTACACGCCGCGCGATGCCGCCGGCCCCGAGACGCCGGATGCCGGAAAGGTCGTAACCTTGCCGCGCCGCGATGCGGCAGGCGAGGAAGAAGACCGCTTCGCGGCAATCGACGCCTTCGCGCCAGCCGGCACGCCGCTCAATGAATCACTGCGGGAGATGAACAAGGCCGATCCTTCCTTCAACCCGAAGGAATTCGTCAACGGCGCCCGCATGGCTTATGAAATGATCGTGATGGCCTTTGCCGACGGCGATCGCAAGACGCTCAAGAATCTTTTGTCCAAGGAAGTCTACGAAGGCTTCGACGCGGCGATCGCTGATCGTGAGAGCAAAGGCGAGAAGGTCAAGTCCACCTTCGTCGGCATCGACAAGGCGGAGATCAAGAATGTGGAGGTCAATGGCAGCGAAGCGCAGATCACCTTGCGCATCATCAGCCAGATGATTTCCGCGACCTACGACAAGGCCGATGTCCTTGTCGACGGTGACGCGGAAACCGTTGCGGAGATCAACGACCTCTGGACATTCGCGCGCGACACCCGCTCGCGCGATCCGAACTGGAAACTCGTGGCCACCGAATCGGAACATGAGTGATGATGAACGAGGCTTTGCCCTCGAGGCGATAGGCTTTGACGACCTGGAAGGCTGGCGGGATGATGATCCCTCCAGCCTTTTCGAGGCTATGGAAGCCTGTCGTCAACATATCGAGCAAACCAAGCCATACCGAACCGGATCGCTGGGCCTGACCAGCTCAGATCTCCTGGAGCTGTTGCAGGTCGCGCGCGATGTACGACCAACATCGGCGAGCGAGGCGCGCGCCTTCTTCGAAGCGCACTGTCGGCCCTTCAGGATCAAGCGAACCGACGGCCAACCCGGTTTCGTCACCGCCTTCTACGAGCCCGAGATAGCCGTCTCAGATATTCCCGACGATGAGTACCGCTTCCCATTCTACCGCCGCCCCGACGACCTGACCGACCTCGACGATCACAACCGTCCCGCCGCGATGGATCCGTACTATATGTTCGGCCGCCTACGTGAAGGAACGATCGAGCCTTATCTCGACCGCGCCGCCATCGACAAAGGCGCGCTGGAAGGGCGGGGGCTGGAAATTTGCTGGGCAAAATCGAAGGTCGACGTCTTCTTCGTGCATGTCCAGGGCGCCGCACGCCTGCGTTATCCCGATGGGCGCACGGGGCGGATCACCTATGCGGCCAAGGCCGGCCATCCGTTTTCGGCGATCGGCAAACTGCTGATCGATCTCGGTGAGATCGACCGTGCCAACATCTCCATGCAGTCGATCCGGCATTGGCTGGCGATCAACCCCGACCGTGTCGATGACATCCTCGCGCATAACCGCTCCTACATTTTCTTCCGTGAGGTCGAGATCGACAACGAGCATGCCGGCCCGATCGCGGCTGCCAAGGTGCCGTTGATTGCAGGACGGTCGCTTGCCGTCGATCGTCTGATCCACACCTTCGGCTTTCCGTTCTACATCCACTCGCAAAGCCTGCTGCACCTGCAGAATGGAAAGCCCTTCCAGCGCCTGATGCTGGCGCTCGACACCGGCTCGGCCATCGTGGGCCCGGCGCGCGGCGATATTTTCACCGGCTCCGGCGACGCGGCCGGCGAGCTTGCCGGCACCGTGCGCCATGACGCCGATTTCGCGATCCTGATCCCGAATAAAGCCGCCGTGAGGTTTGCGTGATGGCGAAGGATCGCAAGCTCAGCTCCGATGAACGCATCCTTTGGGGCAAGGTCGCGCGAAGCACGCGCCCCATGCCCGGCAAAACAGGCGCAATGAACGAGCTCGATGCCTTCCTCGTCGAGGCCGAGAAGGAAGCCGACGCCGCCAACCTGAAAACCGCTGCCGCACCAAAATCGGTCGCCGGCGCTAGCGGGCAGCCTGAACCGGCAGCGGCGCCGAAGCCCTCAGGCGGCATCCATCACCCGCTGGAGCGTCCGGTCAAGCGCAAGATCGCCAAGGGTCGCCTCGCGCTCGAGGCCCGGATCGATCTTCATGGCCTCGTTCAGAGCGAGGCCCACGTCATGCTGCTCGAATTCCTGATGCGGGCCCATGATCGCGGTATGCGCCATGTTCTTGTGATCACCGGCAAAGGGAGTTCACTCGGCAGCGATGGTGCGTTGAAGCGTGCTGTGCCGATGTGGTTTTCCAAGCCCGAATTTCGCTATCTCATCTCATCTTACGAGGCGGCGGCGCAGCATCACGGCGGCGAGGGCGCGCTTTACATCCGCTTGTCTCGTCGCGTGGGCGATCGGCTATGACGCCGTTCGGGGAGGCGATCCGCAAGCTGAGGGAGCGCAAGGGCGTGTCGCAGAAGCAGATGGCCGAGGCATTGAACGTCTCTCCCGCCTATCTCTCGGCGCTCGAGCATGGAAAGCGCGGCGTCCCGACGTTCGATCTCCTGCAGCGCATCGCCGGCTACTTCAACATCATCTGGGATGAGGCAGACGATCTCTTCCTGATCGCGCGCTTTTCCGATCCGCGAATTGTCATCGATACCTCGGGTTTGGCGGCCGAATACACGACCTTCGCCAACCGTTTGGCGGGGTCTATTCGGCATCTGGATGAGGCGACCCTGGCAAAACTGTCGGAGGTTCTCGAAAATGCGGAAAACGCCGACGGAAAACGGTCATAATCCCCTGTTTTATGCGCTCTTGGCGACCGCTGGCATTGGGAACTTCATGCAAAAACCCTATATTCAACGTGATTAAGGCCGGTGATTCGCCCGCGTGTCACCACGGCATCGACAACAGGGAATTCTCGACAATATGACCGATACACCCGCGACGGAAAACGGCGTTAGCACCGAGTATGGCGCAGACTCGATCAAGGTCCTGAAAGGTCTTGACGCCGTGCGCAAGCGCCCCGGCATGTATATCGGTGATACCGATGACGGCTCCGGCCTGCATCACATGGTCTACGAAGTCGTCGACAACGCCATCGACGAGGCGCTCGCCGGTCATGCCGACATCGTCACCGTCACGCTCAATGCCGATGGTTCCGTCACCGTGACCGATAACGGCCGCGGCATTCCGACGGACATTCACAGCGGCGAAGGCATTTCGGCTGCCGAAGTCATCATGACCCAGCTGCATGCTGGCGGTAAGTTCGACCAGAACTCCTACAAGGTCTCCGGCGGTCTGCACGGCGTCGGCGTTTCCGTCGTCAATGCGCTGTCGGTATGGCTGAAGCTGAAGATCCGCCGCCAGGGCAAGATCCACGAGATGAGCTTCACGCACGGCGTATCGGATGCCCCGCTCAAGGAAACCGGTGATTCCGGCGGCCTGACCGGCACTGAAGTCAGCTTTATGCCGAGCTCCGAAACCTTCACGATGATCGAGTTCGATTTCAACACGCTCGAACACCGCCTGCGCGAACTTGCCTTCCTCAATTCCGGCGTCCGCATCCTCCTGACCGACAAGCGCCATTCCGACGTGCGCCAGGAAGAGCTGCTGTATGATGGCGGTCTCGAAGCCTTCGTCTCCTACCTCGATCGCGCCAAGAAGCCGCTGGTCGAGCGCCCGGTCGCCATTCGTGGTGACAAGGATGGGATCACCGTCGAAGTCGCGATGTGGTGGAACGACAGCTACCACGAGAACGTGCTCTGCTTCACGAACAACATCCCGCAGCGCGATGGCGGCACCCATATGGCCGGCTTCCGCGCCGCGCTGACCCGCCAGATCACGTCTTATGCCGATACCTCGGGCATCACCAAGAAAGAGAAGGTTTCTCTGACGGGTGATGACTGCCGCGAAGGCCTGACGGCTGTTCTCTCGGTCAAGGTACCGGATCCGAAGTTCTCCTCGCAGACCAAGGACAAGCTAGTTTCGTCCGAAGTTCGCCCGGTCGTTGAAAATCTCGTCAGCGAAGCGCTGAGCACTTGGCTGGAAGAACATCCGGCTGATGCCAAGATCCTCGTCGGCAAGGTGGTCGAAGCCGCCGCCGCTCGCGAAGCCGCCCGCAAGGCGCGCGAACTGACGCGCCGCAAGGGTGCGCTCGATATCGCCTCGCTTCCCGGCAAGCTCGCCGATTGCTCCGAGCGTGATCCGTCCAAGTCCGAAGTCTTCCTCGTCGAGGGTGACTCGGCAGGCGGTTCTGCCAAGCAGGGTCGCTCGCGCGAAAACCAGGCCATCCTGCCGCTGCGCGGTAAGATCCTGAACGTCGAGCGCGCACGCTTCGACAAGATGCTGTCGAGCCAGGAAATCGGCACGCTGATCACCGCGCTGGGCGCCGGTATCGGCAAGGACGAATTCAACGCCGACAAGCTGCGTTACCACAAGATCATCATCATGACGGACGCCGACGTCGACGGCGCCCACATTAGAACGCTGCTCCTGACCTTTTTCTTCCGCCAGATGCCGGAACTGATCGAGCGTGGTCACATCTATATTGCCCAGCCGCCGCTCTATAAGGTGTCGCGCGGCAAGTCGATCCAGTATCTGAAGGACGAAAAGGCGCTCGAGGAATACCTCATCGCTCAGGGTCTCGATGACGCTGCGCTGACGCTCGGCAGCGGCGAAGTCCGCGTCGGTCAGGATCTGCGCGAAGTCATCGTCGATGCGCTGCGCCTGCGCGCGCTGCTCGACAATCTGCATTCGCGCTATAATCGTGCGGTCGTTGAACAGGCAGCCATCGCCGGTGCGCTGAACGCCGAAGCAATCAGCGATGGCGCCCGCGCTCAAGAACTGGTGGCCGAAGTTGCACGTCGCCTCGACGTTATCGCCGAGGAAACCGAGCGTGGCTGGGAAGGCGGATTGACGAGCGAAGGTGGCCTGCGTCTCGAGCGCATGGTGCGCGGCGTCAAGGAAGTCGTTGTTCTCGACATGGCGCTCATCGGTTCGCAGGATGCCCGCCTCATCGACCAGATGTCGTCTCGGCTGAAGGAAATCTACCAGACGCCGCCGAAGCTGACGCGTCGCGACGGTAACCTGGAACTGTCGGGTGCGCGCGAACTGCTGGAAGCCGTTTTCGCAAGCGGCCGCAAGGGCTTGACCATGCAGCGCTACAAGGGCCTCGGCGAAATGAATGCCGAGCAGCTCTGGGAAACCACGCTCGATCCGAACGTCCGCTCGCTGTTGCAGGTGCGCGTCAGCGATGCCACGGACGCCGACGGTCTCTTCGCCCGCCTCATGGGCGATGAGGTCGAGCCGCGCCGCGAATTCATCCAGGAAAATGCGCTAAACGTCGCCAATCTCGACATCTGATCGCTGGAATTTATCGAAAAACGGCCCTGCGGCTTGCCAGCCGCAGGGCCGTTTTTTGTTGCACCATTATCCGGCTACGAATTTACCCTTGAAGGCGACTTCGGCGAGCGGCTTGCGCTGGCTGGGGAATTCGCGCTCCTGGTTGCGCTCCGACAGGACGCTCTTGTCGGCAAGGCGTCCGAACGCGATGCCCGCCTCCACCCGGTAGCCTTCCGGAATGGCGAATGTATCGCGGATCTCATCATGCTTGATGCCACCCATCCCATGGGCATAGAAGCCGGAGAGCTTGGCTTGCAACGCCAGATAGCCCCATGCGGTGCCGGCATCGAAGGAGTGCGTGTAGCTCTTGCGCCCCTCGGAAAAATCGCCGCTGAAGCCCTTCGACACGACGAAAATCAGCGCGGACGCATTCTTCGCCCATTCCTGATTGGACTCGACCAGCAGCGATACGAACGTGTCCCAGTCGTCGGAGCCATTCAGCGTGTAGATGAAGCGCCATGGCTGCTGGTTGGCGGAGGAGGGCGCCCAATGCGCGGCGTCCAGCACGGTCAGCAGGTCGGCTTCATCGATGATCTCGCCGGTAAAGGCGCGGGGCGACCAGCGGTCGAGAAAGATCGGCTCGATCGGATATTGGGATTCGCGGCTGTTGCTCTTTGTCATGATCTTTCCGATGGTTGGTGGCGCGGTGCCGGGGTTTGGCTTCCTCGGCAAACACAGTCTTGTCACTCTTATGCGTCCGTCAAGATATGTGGGCACCCGCGCGGGAAAGACAGTGGCCGCTTGCCCGGATTTTCGCCGGACTTTTGAACGAGCGTACCGCTCGCACGAAAAGCCGTAATGACACCGGTGAATAATTCGTTCATAGGTGATGGAAACATGGCTCACGCTGAGGAGGATATTCGATGAAGCTCATGCGCGTTGGAGAGATCGGCCAGGAAAAGCCGGCAATGCTGGATGCCGACGGCAAGATCAGGGATCTGTCCGGTCATGTATCCGATATCGCGGGCGCGTCGATCTCGCCTGAGGGCTTGGCCAAGCTGGCGGCGATCGACCCGAAAACCCTTCCCGAGCTTCAACCCGGTCGCATCGGCGCCTGCGTCGCCGGCACCGGCAAGTTCATCTGCATCGGCCTCAATTTCTCCGACCACGCCGCCGAGACCGGCGCCGCGGTACCGCCCGAGCCCGTCATCTTCATGAAGGCCACCTCGGCCATCGTCGGTCCGAACGACAATGTTCTCATCCCGCGCGGCTCCGAAAAGACCGATTGGGAAGTCGAGCTTGGCGTCGTCATCGGCAAGACCGCGAAATATGTCAGCGAAGCCGACGCGCTCGATTACGTGGCGGGCTACTGCGTCTCGCACGACGTCTCCGAGCGCGCCTTCCAGACGGAGCGCGCCGGACAGTGGACCAAGGGCAAGTCCTGCGACACCTTCGGCCCGATCGGCCCATGGCTGGTGACCAAGGACGAGATCGCTGATCCGCAGAACCTTGGCATGTGGCTGAAGGTCAACGGCGAAACCATGCAGAACGGTTCATCGAAGACCATGGTCTATGGCGTCGCCTTCGTCGTTTCCTATCTCAGTCAGTTCATGTCGCTGTATCCCGGCGATGTCATCTCGACCGGCACCCCTCCTGGCGTTGGCATGGGCATGAAGCCGCCGCGTTTCCTGCGCGCAGGCGACGTTGTCGAGCTCGGAATCGAGGGTCTCGGCACACAGAAGCAGACGTTTCAGGCCGATCTCTAGGCGTTTGACGAGTGTTAAGCATTTGAGCGCAGCATCATGCCGGGGAGAGGATCCCCGGCATTTCTTTATTGCGGTGCGGATCGCTCATGTTGCTGTGCAACAAAAACCTGTTACTGTGCGTTGAGATGCCAGCACATCGTTGGAAAGAGTCCGATGCCTTTCAGCAGGCGTCATCTTCCAGATGAAAGAAAGGTGATGCATCTCATGTTTTACCAGCTTTATGAAATGAATCATGCCGCGATGGCGCCTTACCGCGCCGTGGCCGATATCATGCGGCTTGCCTATGCCAACCCGCTCAATCCGCTGTCCCAAACCCCCTGGGGCCGGACGATGGCCGCAGCGCTCGAGATGTTCGAACGCACGACGCGCCGTTACGGCAAGCCGTCCTTCGATCTGCCGGAGACCGTCGTAGGCGACAAGAAGGTCGCGGTTCGAGAAGAGGTCGTCTGGGCGCGGCCCTTCTGCAATCTGCTGCATTTCTCGCGTAACCTGCCGGCCGGCCGCGCTCCCGACCCGCGCATCCTGATCGTCGCCCCCATGTCCGGGCACTATGCGACGCTGCTGCGCGGCACGGTCGAGGCACTGCTGCCGAGCGCGGATATCTACATCACCGATTGGATCGACGCCCGCATGGTGCCGATGACCGACGGGACCTTCGATTTCAACGATTACGTCGACTACGTCATCGAGATGCTGCACTTCCTCGGGCCGGACACGCACGTGATCGCGGTCTGTCAGCCCTCCGTGCCGGTGCTCGCTGCCGCAGCCGTCATGGAAGAGGCCAACGATCCGCTGGCGCCGGCGTCGATGACGCTGATGGGTGGCCCGATCGACACCCGCATCAATCCAACCGCCGTCAACCAGCTCGCCAAGGACAAGCCGCTGGAATGGTTCGCCGAAAACGTGATCATGAACGTTCCCTGGCCGCAGCCGGGCTTCATGCGGCCGGTCTATCCCGGCTTCCTGCAGCTCTCCGGCTTCATGTCGATGAACCTCGACCGGCATCTGGTCGCTCACAAGGAGTTCTTCATGCACCTGGTGAAGAACGACGGCGAGCCGGCCGAAAAGCATCGCGACTTCTACGACGAATATCTCGCCGTCATGGATCTGACTGCCGAGTTCTACCTGCAGACCGTCGATCAGGTCTTCATCAGGCATGCGCTTCCGAAGGGCGAACTCGAGCATCGCGGCAAGCTGGTCGACCCCACGGCGATCCGCAACGTGGCGCTTTTGACCGTCGAAGGCGAGAACGACGACATCTCCGGCGTCGGCCAGACCAAGGCCGCCCAGACCATCTGCACCAACATCCCCGACCACATGCGCATGCATTATCTGCAGCCGGATGTAGGTCACTACGGTGTCTTCAACGGCTCGCGTTTCCGCCGCGAGATCGCGCCGCGCATCATCAATTTCGTCCACGAGCATGGCCGCGCCGGAAAGCCTGCGGTCAAGCGTGTGATCAAGGGCGGCAAATCAACCTGATTTAGCATCAGCTGAATTAGTGTTGCGCTTTCAAGGTCTTGTCCGATTTGAGCGGAAATCGTCTTGAAGCAGTGTCAAACGGTAACCACATCGATTTCCAGCGTTCGGCATTTCGCCGGGCGCGGAAATGCGAGGACACCGCACGATGAACCAGTCAGCATTGCTTCGCCCGGATTGGACTCCGGCTACCATTGCCCTGATGATCCTCGGCTTCGTGGTTTTCTGGCCTCTGGGTCTCGCCATGCTCGCCTACATCATCTTCGGGGAGCGTCTGCGCGGCTTCAAGCGCGACGCCAATAGTGCCGCCGATGGATTCTTCGCCGGCTGCCGACGTTCGCATGGCCGCTATCGCCCGCACTTCTCAACGGGCAATGTCGCCTTCGACGATTGGCGCAAGGCCGAGCTCGACAGGCTCGAGGAAGAACGCCGCAAGCTCGATGAAATGCGCGAGGACTTCGAAACCTATGTGCGCGAGCTCCGCCGCGCCAAGGATCAGGACGAGTTTGACCGCTACATGCGCGATCGCAAGAACGCTAGGCGTGATGATAACGGCCCGGTTGCCGAATACCAGGCGCCGTAACCGCGATCGACATCAAAACATCAGCCGGCACCATCAGGTGCCGGTTTTTCTTTGACCGGAATTGCGACGAATCATATAGAAAATGCCGATGTTCCCGCTCTTGTCCAAGCCACGACGCAGTGTCCGCAAACCGGCTCCGCCGGAGACGCGCACGCTCGACGTTGCCGGACGGCTGATGCCGCTGACGATCAAGCAGCACGAGCGCGCAACCCGCATCACGTTGCGCATCGAGCCCGGCGGCCGTGCGCTGAAGATGACGATCCCGAGGGGCTTGGCGCGACGCGATGTCGACGCCTTCCTCGACCGGCACCAGGGCTGGCTCATGACCAAGCTCGCGAAATTCTCGACCGATACCGGCCTTAACGATGGCGGCACGATCCTGTTTCGCGGTGTGTCCCATCGCATCCAGCACACGGGCAGCCTGCGCGGGCTGACCGAAGCGACCGTTATCGATGGCAAGCCGGTGCTGCGGGTGAGCGGCATGCCGGAGCATCTCGGCCGCCGCATCGCGACGTTTCTCAAGAAGGAAGCACGCGCCGATCTGGAGCGGCTCGCAAAATTCCATGCACATTCGATCAGGGCGCCGATCAAGTCGATCTCGATGAAGGACACGCGCAGTCGCTGGGGCTCCTGTTCGGCCGAGGGAAACCTCAGCTTCTCCTGGCGCATCATCATGGCGCCGCCATCAGTCGTCGATTATCTCGCCGCCCACGAAGTCGCCCATCTCAAGGAGATGAACCACGGTCCCCACTTCTGGGCGCTGTGCAAGAAGCTCTGCCCAGGGATGGAGGATGCGAAATCCTGGTTGAAGCGGCACGGCAGCCTGCTGCACGCGATCGACTTCGACTGATAAGCCCCCGTCAATAAACCACCGTCCAAAATATCGCAGCACTCGGAATTGGCTCGACTCACGGCCTTTTTCGTGTCACTTCGCTGCCATGAAACCGGATATCAAAATCTGCGGCCTGAAAACGGCCGAAGCGATCGATCGCGCGGTGACGCGCGGCGCGACCCATATCGGCTTCATCTTCTTCGAAAAGAGCCCGCGCTATATCGAGCCCGACGATGCCGCCAAGTTGGCCGACCGGGTGCGCGGCCGCGCCAAGATCGTTGCCGTGGTGGTTAATCCGACCAATGACGATCTCGACGAGATCGTCGCAACCTTGAGGCCGGATATCCTTCAGCTTCACGGCGATGAGAGCCCCGAGCGCGTTTTGACCATAAAGGCCGTGTACGCTTTGCCTGTTATGAAGGCGTTTTCGATCCGCACCGCCGATGATCTGAAGCGCGTCGAGGCCTATATTGGTATCGCCGATCGTTTCCTCTTCGATGCCAAGCCGCCGAAGGGATCGGAATTGCCCGGCGGCAATGGCGTGTCCTTTGACTGGACGCTGCTCAGCTGGCTTGACGGCACCGTGGATTACATGCTTTCCGGTGGCCTGAACAAGGACAACATCGCCGAAGCCCTTGCCATCACCAAGGCGCCGGGGCTCGATGCGTCCTCGGGCCTGGAAAGCGCGCCCGGCGTGAAAAGCGTCGCACTGATTGATGAGTTTTTCGATGCGGTCGAGCAGGCTTGCCGGCCTGAAATGGCCTCAGGGAGTTGATAGTGAACGAGACCCCAAAACCCAATTCATTCCGCTCCGGTCCCGATGAGGATGGCCGTTTCGGTATTTACGGCGGCCGCTTCGTCGCCGAAACGCTGATGCCGCTGATCCTGGAACTGCAGGACGAGTGGGACAAGGCGAAGACCGACCCGGAATTCCAGGCGGAGTTGAAGCATCTCGGCGCGCACTATATCGGCCGCCCGAGCCCGCTCTATTTCGCCGAGCGCCTGACCGCCGAACTCGGTGGCGCCAAGATCTACTTCAAGCGTGAAGAGCTGAACCACACCGGTTCGCACAAGATCAACAACTGCATCGGCCAGATCCTGCTTGCCAAGCGGATGGGCAAGACCCGCATCATCGCCGAAACCGGTGCCGGCCAGCACGGCGTTGCCTCGGCGACTGTTGCCGCCCGTTTTGGTCTCCCCTGCGTCGTCTACATGGGCGCGACTGATGTCGAGCGCCAGGCGCCGAACGTGTTCCGCATGAAGCTCCTGGGCGCCGAAGTGAAGCCGGTCACCGCCGGCCATGGCACGCTCAAGGACGCCATGAACGAAGCTTTGCGTGACTGGGTCACCAATGTCGACGATACCTATTACCTGATCGGCACAGCCGCAGGCCCGCATCCCTATCCCGAGATGGTCCGCGATTTCCAGGCCGTTATCGGCGCGGAAGCCAAGGAGCAGATGCTCGAAGCCGAAGGCCGCCTGCCTGATCTCGTGGTTGCTGCCGTCGGTGGCGGCTCGAACGCGATCGGTATCTTCCACTCGTTCCTCGATGACGCCAGCGTCAAGATCGTCGGCGTCGAAGCTGGCGGCAAGGGCCTTCAGGGCGACGAGCATTGCGCCTCGATCACCGCTGGCTCGCCCGGCGTTCTCCATGGCAACCGCACCTATCTGCTGCAGGATGGCGACGGCCAGATCAAGGAAGGCCACTCGATTTCGGCCGGTCTCGATTATCCCGGCATCGGCCCCGAGCACTCCTATCTGAACGATATCGGCCGCGTCGAATACGTGCCGATCATGGACCACGAAGCGCTCGAAGCCTTCCAGACGCTGACGCGCCTTGAAGGTATCATCCCGGCGCTCGAGCCGTCGCATGCGCTGGCTGAAGTCATCAAGCGCGCGCCGAAGATGGGCAAGGACGAGATCATCCTGATGAACCTGTCCGGTCGCGGCGACAAGGACATCTTCACCGTCGGCAAGATTCTGGGAATGGGTGCATAAGTCATGACCGCACGTATGGACAAACGCTTTGCCACTCTGAAGGCAGAAGGCCGCCCGGCGCTGGTCACCTATTTCATGGGCGGTGATCCCGATTACGACACCTCGCTCGGCATCATGAAGGCCCTGCCGGAAGCGGGCTCGGATATCATCGAGCTCGGCATGCCCTTTTCTGATCCGATGGCCGATGGCCCGGCGATCCAGATGGCCGGCCAGCGCGCGCTGAAGGCCGGTCAGACGCTGAAGAAGACGCTGCAGCTCGCAGCCGACTTCCGCAAGACCGACAACGACACGCCGATCGTTCTGATGGGCTATTACAACCCGATCTACGTGCACGGGGTCGAACAGTTTCTCGACGATGCGCTGGAAGCCGGCATCGACGGCCTCATCGTCGTCGACCTGCCGCCGGAAATGGATGACGAGCTCTGCATCCCGGCACTGCGCAAGGGCATCAATTTCATTCGCCTGGCCACCCCGACCACCGATGAAAAGCGCCTGCCGGTCGTTCTGAAGAACACGTCCGGCTTCGTCTATTATGTCTCGATGAACGGTATCACCGGCTCGGCGCTGCCGGATCCGACGCTGGTCGCCGGCGCCGTCAAGCGCATCAAGAACCACACCGATCTGCCTGTCTGCGTCGGCTTCGGCGTCAAGACGGCCGACCATGCGAAGGTTATCGGCGCGTCTGCCGATGGTGTCGTCGTCGGCACGGCAATCGTCAATCAGGTAGCCCTCAGCCTGACCAAGGACGGGAAGGCGACAGCCGATACCGTACAGGCTGTCGCAACGCTCGTTCGCGGGCTGTCATCGGGAACACGTTCGGCGCGCCTTGTTGCTGCCGAATAGTTTTCCCACATTGGCAAGAGTTAATCAGGAGTTTTCGACTTGAACTGGATCACCAACTACGTTCGCCCCCGCATCAATTCCATGCTGGGCCGCCGCGAAGTGCCGGAGAACCTCTGGATCAAGTGCCCGGAAACGGGCGAAATGGTCTTCCATAAGGATCTCGAAGACAACAAGTGGGTCATCCCGGCTTCCGGCTATCACATGAAGATGCCGGCCAAGGCGCGTCTCACCGATCTCTTCGACGACGGCGCCTATGAAGCGCTGATCCAGCCGAAGGTCGCACAGGATCCGCTGAAGTTCCGCGATTCCAAGAAGTATACGGATCGCCTGCGCGATAGCCGCATCAAGACCGACCAGGAAGACACGATCGTTGCCGGCGTCGGCAAGGTTCGCGGCCTGAAACTCGTCGCCGTCGTGCACGAGTTCAACTTCATGGGTGGTTCGCTCGGCATCGCTGCCGGCGAAGCGATCGTCAAGGCCTTCGAGCGCGCGATCGCTGAGAAGTGCCCGCTGGTCATGTTCCCGGCCTCGGGCGGCGCCCGCATGCAGGAAGGCATCCTGTCGCTGATGCAGCTGCCGCGCACCACCGTTGCTGTCGACATGCTGAAGGAAGCCGGCCAGCCCTACATCGTCGTGCTGACAAACCCGACGACCGGCGGCGTGACCGCCTCCTACGCCATGCTCGGCGATATCCACATGGCCGAGCCCGGCGCCGAAATCTGCTTCGCCGGCAAGCGCGTTATCGAGCAGACAATCCGCGAAAAGCTGCCGGAAGGCTTCCAGACGTCGGAATACCTGCTCGAGCACGGCATGGTCGACATGGTCGTCAAGCGCCATGATATTCCCGATACGCTCGCGCGTGTCCTGAAGATCCTGACGAAGAAGCCGGCTGCCGTTGCCAATGAAAACACCGGCACGCTTGCGATCGCCGCAAGCGCCTGACCGCAAACATCACAGGCGGGTTGAGCGATGATACCCAGAGGTCAGACCGCGGTGAGCGAAGCAGCACAGGAAATCGACAAGCTCATGGGATTGCATCCCAAGGGCTTCGATCTGTCGCTGGATCGCATTACCCGCCTGCTTGCCGTTCTCGGCGATCCGCAAAAGAAGCTGCCGCCGGTCATTCATGTGGCCGGCACCAACGGCAAGGGCTCCGTCACCGCCTTCTGCCGCGCGCTTCTCGAAGCGGGCGGCTACAGCGCCCACGTCCACACCTCGCCGCATCTCGTCAATTGGCATGAGCGTTATCGCATCGGTGTCGAGGGCGGACGCGGTAAGCTCGTCGATGACGCGGTCTTCGCCGACGCGTTGCGCCGTGTCGCTGCCGCCAATGCGGGCCAGAAGATCACCGTCTTCGAAATCCTGACGGCGGTCACCTTCATCCTGTTCTCCGAGCATCCGGCCGACGCGGCCATCATCGAAGTCGGCCTTGGGGGGCGCTTCGATGCCACCAACGTCATTTCCGATCCGGCCGTATCGGTGATCATGCCGATCTCGCTCGATCACCAGCCCTATCTTGGCGATAGCGTCGAACTGATCGCCGCCGAAAAGGCCGGCATCATGAAGCGCAAGCGCCCTGTGGTCATCGGCAAGCAGGAATATGATGCGGCGCTCGACGTGCTGATCTCCACAGCCGAGCGTCTCGGTTGCCCGACCGCAGCCTTCGGCCAGGATTTCATGGCGCATGAGGAATACGGCCGGCTCGTCTATCAGGACGAATTCGGCCTCGCCGACCTGCCGCTGCCCCGGCTTCCGGGCCGCCACCAATATGCCAACGCCGCCGCCGCCATCCGCGCCGTCAAGGCCGCGGGATTCACCGTCACCGAAGCGATGATGGAGAAGGCGATGGCCACGGTCGAATGGCCGGGCCGCCTGCAGAAGCTCAGCGATGGCAATCTGATGGCGAGCGCCCCCTCGGGTGCCGAGATCTGGGTCGATGGGGGCCATAACCCCGGCGCCGGCGAAGTCATCGCCGAAGCCATGGCCAATTTCGAGGAAAAGCAGCCGCGCCCGCTGTTTCTGATTATCGGCATGATCAACACCAAGGACCCGATCGGCTATTTCAACGCCTTCAAGGGTCTGGCGGAAAAGGTCTATTGCGTTCCCATTCGCGGCAGCGACGCGATGATCGACCCCGTCATCCTCGCCAACGCCGCCTATGACGCCGGCCTCGTCGCCGAGCCGATGTCCACTGTCGGCGATGCGCTGGAAGCAATCCGGGACACCGCTTTCGAGCGGGAACAGCCGCCACGCATCCTGATCGGCGGATCGCTCTATCTGGTCGGCGACGTGCTTGCCGACAACGGCACACCCCCCAAATGAAAAAAGCCCGGCATCGACCGGGCTTTTTTAATTCTATTGTCCTGAAAAATCAGGCCGCGCTGGAGATCCAGCTCGAAAGAGCGGTCTTCGGAGCAGCGCCAACCTTGATGTCGGCAACTTCGCCGGCCTTGAACATGGCAAGCGTCGGGATCGAGCGCACGCCGAACTGGGCGGCCAGCTCAGGATTTTCGTCGATGTTGAGCTTGGCGACCTTCACCTTGCCCTGAAACTCGACGGCGAGTTCTTCGAGGCTCGGAGCGATCATCTTGCACGGGCCGCACCATTCAGCCCAGAAATCGACAACGACGGGTTCTGCGGATTCCAGAACTTCAGCCTGGAAATTATTGATATCGACTTTCACGGTAGCCATAAGGCCGCTCCTTTAAAGGATTCCTGTTGAAGCACATGTGATGGTGCGCCGGCGGGATTTCAATGACCGGTATTTCACTTTGTTTTGAGCTGTGCAAGCGCCAATGCCATGGCCTCGGGCGTCAGCGTGTGCACGGAGCCGTCCTCGGTATAGACGAGCACGCAATCGATCCGCTTGCCGGGATAGAGCGGCGCCATGATCGTTTGGTAGATGGCAAGCTGCGCCCGATGCGCGAAAGGAATGGCCGCAGCCGTCTCCGGCGGCACGCGATTGGTCTTGTAGTCGAGAATGACTACTCGCTCGTCGAGCACCGCCAGCCGGTCGACACGACCCGAGACCGCGTAATCACGCCCGTCGAGCGTAAGCGTTCCCATGATCGAGACTTCGGCTTGAGCATGAGCGTTGAATACCGCCTGCAGATCCGGCACGTCCAATAGTTTCAGAACCGAATCGATCAGCCTGTCGCGCTCGTCCTGCGGCCAGAAACGGGCGGCGCGCTCGGCATAGCGCCTTGCCGCGTCCGTGCGTTCCGCCAGCGGTATCTCCGGCAAGGTCTGCAGCATGCGGTGCAAAAGCCGGCCTTTCTGCAGCGCCCGGTCGGATTTCGGCTTGTCGGTAAACAGCGGCGAAGCCACCAGAAGATTGTCGGCCTCCTCGTCGATGATCGTTCCGGCCCCGGAAGGGCTAAGGGGGCGAGGGAGCTTCTTTTGCGGCGGCAGCGGGCGATTGAGGTCGAACGGCAAGGCGTCGCGGGCAGCAGTCTGCTCGACGTGGTCGGCACGCTCGAACATCCGCTCCATCGTCGGCACGCGCCATTCGACGCCCTGCCAGTCCCCGTCAGGTCCGGAGAAGGTGGCGGCTTCGACATGCGGATGGCTGTCGTCCATCGCGGCCGTGATCATCGCATGCCAGGTATCGGTATTGAGCCGCACGCCCCTGTAGCCGCAAACGATCAACTGATCGGCCGCGCGCGTCATCGCCACGTAGAGAAGCCGGCGATATTCTTCTTCCGCCAGCACCTGAATACGCGCGGCATCGGCCTGCGTCAGCGAATTGCTGAGATCGCCGAGCGGCACCCAGACCGGCAGCGGCGGCCGCTCACCGCTCTGCTCCAGCAGCCGCAGCTTCGGCATGTGCGAAGACGTGAATGCCTTCGAGCCGCCATCGACCAGAAACACGATCGGCGCCTCAAGCCCCTTCGAGGCGTGCACGGTCATGATCCGGACCTCGTTGCGGCCCTTGTCCTGCTCGCGCTTGACGACGGGGGCCTCAAGCTCAAGCGTCGAGATGAAGGACTGCAGGCCGGGCAGGGCAGCCGTCTCGTGGTCGAGCGTGAAAGTCAAAAACTCGTCGAGAATATCGCTCGCCTCGGTCCCGAGCCGCGCCAGAAACTGCCGCCGCCCGCCATGAACACCAAGCACCCGGGCGTAGAAGTCGTGAACCGGAAGGCTCTTCGATTCCTCAAGAAACAGCCGCAGCCGCTGCACCACGACGCCAAGGCGCTCGTTACCATCAGCCGCATAGGCCTGCAGATGCGCCCACACGCTTTGGCCGTCGCCACGCAGCGCCGCCACTGCGAAGATGTCGTCTTCGTTGAGATCAAAGAGCGGGCTCTTCATCACGGCGGCCAGCGAAAGGTCGTCTTCCGGCAGAAGCAGGAAGCGACCCAGCGCCACCAGGTCCTGGATCGCGATATGGCTGGTGAGCCGCAACCGGTCGGCGCCGGCAACGGGAATATTACCGCGCCGCTTCAAAGCGCGTGTGAGCGCATTGACGAAGGCGTCACGCTTGCGCACGAGAACAAGAATATCGCCGGCCTCGATCAGCCGCTCCTTGCCCTTTTCGATGATCGTCTTCTTGCCGACCATCATGTCGATCGTGTGCGCCATGCGCCGCGCCAGAATGGCAGCGGGTGCGCTTTCCGGCGTGGCGTCGAACGGCGCCGTCCAATCCTCGTCCTTGATCGCGACCTCAGGCGCAATCATCTCCCAGAGATCGACGGCGCCAGGATGGCCGATACGGTTGGAGCGATGCACCACCGGCTCGCCGCCGGCACTCAGCCCGCGCGCATTGTCGGGCGGCGTGAAGATGTGGTCGACGGCAGCAAGCACGTCGGAGGTCGATCGGAACGAGAGCGGCAGTCGAACCGAGGAGAAATCCCGGCCGCTCTGCGAAACGCGCTGCCGTGTGCGCCGGCTTTCTTCCGAGAAACGTTCGGGCCGCGCACCCTGAAACGAATAGATCGACTGCTTCTCGTCGCCCACCGCAAACAGCGTGCGCACCACGTCGCGCGCGCTCTCGCCGGAGAAGAAATCCTCCGCCAGCGATTGGATCACGCTCCACTGGATCGGGCTGGTATCCTGCGCCTCGTCGACGAGAATGTGGTCGATACCCTGATCCAGCTTGTAGTGGATCCACGGTCCGACATCGCTCTTGTTCAGAAGATCGGCGGTGCGGGTGATCAGATCCTCGAAGTCGAGCTGGCTTCGCTGCTTCTTGAGATCGTCGTAGTCGCGATTGAGCCTGTCGGCGAGCACAAGGGCAGCGCGCGTGGCGTCGAACATCCGCACGATCTTCAGCCGATCCCGGCAAGAGACCACATGCGCGCGCGCCGCGGCAATGGCATCGGTAAGCTCCGGCGCCTGGGCAAGCATCGCCTTCACGGTGAACTGCCCATCCGCTTTCGGTTCGCCCTTGGCGGTGAGAAAGATCTTTTCCAGCGTTGGAATCCGGCGAAGGACATCCGTTTCCCGCACCACACTCTTCAGCGCGGAAGCCACCTCCTGCGCCTTGGCCCCGCCCTTGCTGTCCGCGAGCTCCAGATAAAGGCTGAGCGTGCCGCCAGCCAAACCGGGCAGCGGCCAGTATTGCCCGGCGATCGCAAGCTCCGTATCGCCTTCGGAAAGGCCGAGCTCCGCCCGCAAGACATTGTCGAGACCACCATTCTGCTCAGTGGCCTGGGTGAAGGCCTTGATCGCATTGCGGTTTGCAACGATCTCACCAAGCAGCGTTTCCAGCCCGGATTCGTCGCCGAGGTTCAGAACATAGGAGAAAGCGTCCGCGAGCGCCTTGTCTTCCTCGGGCGTCGTCGCCGTCAGCAGCGAGCGGCGCGCGTCGGCAAGCAGCGTCGCGGCTGCGCGGTCGTCGAGCACCGAGAAGTGCCCCGCCACGTTCGCTTCCAGCGGAAACTGATGCAGCAGCGCTTCGCAGAAGGCGTGGATGGTCTGGATCTTCAACCCGCCCGGGGTCTCCAGCGCCTTGGCGAAAAGCCTGCGCGCCTCCGCGAGCTTGAGGAAGTCAGGCGGTGTGCCCTCGATCTGGGCAATGCGCTTGCTGAGTTCCTCGTCCGAGAGCACGGCCCACTCGGCCAGCCGATCGAACACGCGGTTCGACATTTCGGAGGCGGCTGCCTTCGTATAGGTCAGGCACAGGATGGCGGAGGGACGGGCGCCTGATAGTAGCAGCCGGATGACGCGTTGCGTCAGGACGTGCGTCTTTCCCGATCCGGCATTGGCCGAAACCCAGGCCGATCGGCGCGGATCGGATGCGAGCGATTGCTGCACCGTGGTCCAGCTGGTCCAGTCGTGCGGGTCGTCGCCCTCGGGCAGTGCCGTTTCGTCACTCATCATTGCTGGCCTCATCGCTTTCGGCCGTCGACCACTCCGAGACGCGGGCAAGGTGATCGTAATCGCCGCCGAACTCGAATTGCTGTGCGGGAATGAGCCGCGAGGTGAAACCCTTCTCGCCGGATTGCAGTAGGGCGACGAATTTCACCAGCTGATCGATGGAATCGCCGGCAAGTTCGATCGCTGATTTCGCCTTATCGCTGCGCGCCGAGAATTCGTTGTTGACGGTGTCGACCTGGAACCGGCTTCCCGGCCGCAGCCGCACATAGAGCAGGTCCTGCGGCACCAGCTTGCCTGCATCCATGAAGCCGCCGGCCTTCAGCACCTCGGCCTCCAGCGCCAGCTGTGGATCAAGCAGCGCGCGTGCCTGCGCGGGCGAGGGGTTGTAGCCGGTTTTGTAATCGATCAGATCGGCGGAGTGCGGCCCGGTGATGTCGATCCGGTCGGCAACGCCGCTGAGCCGGATATCGACCTGCTCGAGCTGCATGGCGCCGCGCACTTCCGTCAGCGTCCGCTGCAGCCCCGGCCGTCGTTCCGCCTCCCAGGCGAGGAACGAGCGCGCCACCTCGCGGAAACGCGGCCGCCAGACGGCATCGATATGCGCAGGCAGCTGCTCCATGTCGAACAGCTCGGTGAGGATGCGCTCCATCGCCGCCGTTCCATCGGGCGTGCCGGCGATGTTCCCCTCGCGGATGAACCTGTCGATGATCTTGTGATAGAGCGTCCCGCGCTCGGCAGCCCCGGGGTCGCGGTTGAAGGCATCGACGGCGTCGAGCTTCAAAACGCGGCGCGCATAGATCGCATAGGGGTCGCGCCGCAGCCGGCCGACCTCGCTGAACGAGTAGGATTTCGGCTGCACCTCACGCGGCGGTGTCGGGCTTGGTCGCTGCGCCGGCGCTTGCCGCTGGCCCTCGTCGAGCAGGCTGGCCCAGTGCACGAACTGCTCACCCCGATCCTTCAACGTGGCTTCGAAACCCTTCCCGCAAAAGGCCATCAGCCGCTGCAGCCAGCGCGAGGCGACTGTGGGCGTCGAGCCTTTGCGGAGTGCGCGCGTATAGATGAGATGCCGCGTGCCGTTAGCCATCTCGAAATCGTGCGCCAGCTGGCCGATACGGCGCTCGGGTGGCTCAAGGCCGATCTCTGTCTTCATCGATCGTGAGATGAAGGGATTGTTGGCCGTCTGGCCCGGCCACGACCCCTCATTCAGGCCGCCGAGGATCAGCGTATCGACGCTCTGCAGGCGTGCTTCCAGCGTGCCGAAGATGAACAGCCTTGGATGGCTGAGCGCTTGCGGCTTCACCGCCTGTCCCGCCGAAAGCGCTGCCATGATATCGATCCACTGCGCGCCGTCCGCTTCGATCTGGCCGTCGGTCCCGATCACCTCGCC
This sequence comes from Rhizobium sp. 16-449-1b, assembly GCF_017741935.1. Classification (GTDB taxonomy): domain Bacteria; phylum Pseudomonadota; class Alphaproteobacteria; order Rhizobiales; family Rhizobiaceae; genus Rhizobium. The sequence goes on from NZ_JAGHMH010000014.1 coordinate 454,860, forward strand.
AAGCAAGGTTGCCAGCGTGTCGCCTGCCTCGCCGGACCAAAGCCCGGAGAGATCACCCTTCTCGTCACGCGCGACCGCCTCGATGGCGCGGCCGGTGCGATCGGCCCAGTCGGAGAGCGTGAAGCGCGTGGTCAGGCCTCGGCTACCCGTTTCGTGGCGCACGAGCGCGGAAGCGAGCGGTTCGGTCGCCTGGCCAACCCGGCGGGCGAGATCCCGCGCCAGGTCGATGGCGTGGACGGGGAGCGCCTTGCGCCAATGCGGCGCATGCCGGTCGAGCGCCTGCTCCGAAAGCTGGTGTTCGAGCAGCGGCCCAAGCGCGCTGATATCAACCTCCGCCACACCGCCACGCAAGGCCAGCAATTCGAGCGCGGCTACCGCCTCGGAAAGCGCGCCGCGCTCAAGCCCGAAGCGCGCCAAGGGGTGTTTCAGCAGGCTGACGATCGCTACCGGATCGCCCGGTCGCAGCGCCGCTTCGAGCAGCAACTGCAGCAGGGTTCCCTGCGGCATCGCTGCAAGCGGCGTACCGGCCGAATCGTCGGCAACGATGCCGAAGCGCGATAGCTCGGCCATGACGCGGCGGGCAAGGTTGCGGTCCGGCGTAATCAGCGCCGCGCGGCTTTCGCCATCCTTGCCCGGCTGCTCCAATGCCAGCCGAAGCGCGATTGCTATCGCCGTCGCCTCTTCGCGCTCATTGCCGGCTTCGATCAGCGATACGTCGGCAAAGGCAGCCGCGATATCACTCTCAGAAAGCATTTCCTTCCACCGGCTCCAGTCGCTGGTCGCCTCGGATGGAGACAGCGCATGAGAGAGGATTTGCGCACGGACCGCGAGCGGGTCGGGCGCGCTTGCCAGTGTCGCGACATCGTCGCGCGTCAGGCTCAGGCGCTTCAGCAGCTGCGCCAAGCCGTATTGCGAATGGCTGCGGCTTGCGGCATCAGCCATATCGGGCGCGACCATCCGCCAGTGCGCGTCCGGCATGCCGACGTCAAGGCCGGGCAGCACGATGACGCCCTCGCGTCGTGCCGCCACCGCCGCGATCAGATCGGCCGTTGCCGGCACCGAACCGGTCGAGCCGGCGATGATGATCGGACCGCTTTCCGGCATCGTCGCGATGCGGTTGGCTTCGGCTCTGAGGATCGCGTTGCGGTGCCGCGCCGGCGAGGATTTCCCAAGCTCGTTCAAGCGTTCCGGCCAGAAGGCGCTGGCGATCTGCAGGAACTCCGCCGTCAGCTGCCACCACAGCGCATGATCCTTCGCGCTCAGCGTCGCAAGTTCGCTCCAGTCGCGATCCTCGGTCTCGATGGAATCGATCAGCTCGGCCAGGTTCCTGGCAAGCCAGATCGCGTCGGCCGGGCTGGCGGGTGCGACGAGCGGCGAATCGGAATGGATGCTGCGCACAATCTCCGGCAGCTTGTTGCGCCAGGCAAGAATAAGCCGGGCCAGCTCCAAGAGGCGCGCGGTGTTGGAAAGCGGCTGCGCGAGATCGAGCGTTGCCGGCAGCGCTTCGTCGAAATAGCCGCTATCATCATCCGTCTCGCCAAGCGGCCGGATGATAGGCAGGATCGCGGAGCGCCCGCCGAGCAGGTCGACGAATTCCGAGCGCAGCACGCGCACCGCGCGCCGCGTCGGCAGATAGATCGTCACCTTGGAGAGCGACAGCGGATCGGCGGGGTCGTGGCGAAACAACGGCGTCAGCCGTCCGTCGCAGAGCGTCTCTGCCAGGGTCGCGAGAAAGGGCAGCCCCGCCGCTATTGTCAGAACCCTGGGCTGGTGCCGCTCGCTCATGGCTTATGCCAACGCCCGGTAACGCCGGATCGTCTCTTCCGCGTCGCCGATCGCCTCGGGCGTGCCAACGGTCAGCCAATGCCCGTCAAGCATCATGCCGTAGAGCCGGCCGCGCGCGATCGCCTTGTCGAAATAGATGTTGAGATTGAAGGCGTCATCAGGCGCGTCGTCGAGAAACGCTGTCTGCATGGCAATCGCCCCGGCGTAGACCACGGGGTCCGGACCATCGGCGCGAACGCGGCTCAGTCGGCCGGCCTCATCCCGGTTGAAGTCGTTCTTGCCGTTATGCCCGGTCGTGTCTTCGAGATTGACGCACAGCATCGCCATGTCCATCCGGTCCGCATCGAAGAATCCGGCTAAGAGCCGCAGATTGCTCGGCCGGTCCGGCCGCTCACCGATCCAGAAGAGATCGGCGTTGGTAACGAAAACAGGGCCTCGATCAAGCAGCTTCAAGCCCTTCGCCAGGCCGCCGCCGTTGTTCATCAGGCCGGTGCGCTCGTCGGAGATGATGATCTCGAGCGCCTTGTAGCGGCTGAGATGGTCGAGCATCTGGTCGGCGTGATGGTGCACGTTGACCACCGCCTTCTCGACGCCCGCTTCGGCCAGCGAATCCAGCGCATAGTCGATCATCGCCTTGCCGTCGATTTTCACCAGCGGCTTGGGGATCGTATCCGTAATCGGGCGCATACGGGTGCCGAGACCGGCAGCCAGCACCATGGCTTGTTTGATGGTCATATCGTCCGAAACTTATGATTCGCTGGTGACTATTCCAGTCCTTACGCACCACTCGCGCAAGGGGGCAAGCGTTTCATGCTGAAGCGCCACGCTCAAATAGGAGAGCGTGCGCGGCATGTGCTTCATATAGCCAGGTTTTCCGTCGCGCCGCATCAACCGAACCCATAGCCCGGCCAGTTTGCAATTGCGCTGCGCCGACATGATCGCCCAGCTTTTCAGGAAGCCTGCCTCGTCGAATCCACCTTGCGCGCGGCGGAGCGATAGATAGTGCTCCATCAGCCGGCCGAAGAGATCGGGCTCTATGGTCACGCGTGCATCCTGCGCAATCGAGGCGAGATCGTAGGCCGTCGGCCCGATCATCGCATCCTGAAAGTCGATCAGGCCGACACGCTTTACGCCGTTCTCGTCTTCCCGCCAGATGATATTGGGCGAGTGAAAATCGCGCAGCAGCAGGTTCTTCTCGGCCGCATCAAGCTGGTCGATCAGCGCGTCCCAGATCGCCAGGTATTCGTCGCGCTCCGCGTCGGTCACCGGCGCTCCATCGCGTTTCCACGGGAGATGCCAGTCGAGCACCAGACGCACTTCCATCTTCATGGCGGTGCGGTCGAAATCCGGGATGTGATGCACATGCGCGTCGGTGACGCGGATATCCTGCGGGACCGCCTGCGCATGCAGGGCCGCGAGACAGGCGACGCTCTCGAGATAGCGCTCGGCGATCGGCTGGCCGTTCTCATCGAGAACCCCATCGCTGCCGAGATCTTCGATCAGCAGGATTCCCTGTTCGTAATCGACGTCATGGATCAGCGGCGTCGCGAAGCCGCGCTCGCGCAACACGTCCGCGATGGCGACAAAGGGATAAGCGTTCTCGGCAATATGCGCCACCTTCGGATAGGGCTTGCCATCGAGCACGGGCGGCCCTTCAGGCAGCGGCGGCCAGTCCATCAGGATGCGGCGTACGCCATCGTCGGGATAGATCGCCTCATAGGCGCGTAGCGACGCATCGCCGGTGAGAAACCGGCGTTTGGCAAGCGAGTAGCCGGCCTCTGCCAGAAAGGCGCGGATGGCGAGCACGCGATTGATCCGCACCGCCTGCTTCTCGGGCGCGGCGATCGTCGCCCGGCGGCCCGTGCCCTCATGCGTCAACGTCAGCACGATCCGGTCATCAGGCAGCTCGCTCTCGGCCATCTCCGGCCATTCGACCAGACAGATGCCGCTTTGCAGTGCCTCGTCGAAGCCGAGTTCGGTCAGTTCGGCGGCGTCGCCGAGCCGGTAGAGATCGAAATGCGCGACGGGAATGCGCAGCTCGTAGGATTGCACGAGCGTGAAGGTCGGGCTCGGCACTTCGAGCTCGGCGTCGTCGGCAATCGCGCGGATCAGCGACCGCGACAGCGAAGACTTGCCGGCGCCGAGGTCGCCCGACAGCGCCAGGCAATCGCCCGGCTTCAGCGCCAGCGCCAGATCCTCGCCGAGACGGTCGGTCGCTGCCTCGTCTTCCAGGAAAAGCGAGATGACAGGCGCGCTTGTCGTCATTCGGCGGCGGCGTAGGAGGGGAGGTTGGCCGAAGGAATCCGGCAAATGACCGTCGTGCCCTTGCCCGGCTGGCTGTCGATCACGACCTGGCCGTTATGAAGGTTGACGAAGCTGTCGACGATCGAAAGGCCAAGGCCGGCACCACCGCGCTTGCCGCTTTTCGCACCCGTCGCGAAGCGGTCGAAGACGGTCGAGATCATCTCTTGCGAGATGCCCGGGCCCTGATCGGTGACGCTGAAGACGAAGTCCGTTCCCTCGCGCTGGCAGGCCAGCGATATCGAGGCGCCCTCCGGCGAAAAATTCGCGGCGTTGGACAAAAGCTTGACCAGGATCTGCTTCAGGCGCTGCGGATCGGCGATGATCGATCCGAGCCGTGCCGGCGCGGTGATCTCCAGCGTCACACCGCTTTCCTGCAGCCGGTCGGCGATCTGGATCGAGACGTCGTCGAGCAGGTCGCCGAGATCGATCTCCGAATAGTTCAACCGCATGATGCCGGCATCGACGGTCGCGAGATCGAGAATGTCGTTCACCAGCGTCAGTAGCACCGACGAGGAGGTGGAGATATGGTCGATATACTCCGCCTGCCGCTCATTCAGATCGCCAAGTCCCGGCGTGCGCAACAGGTCGGTAAAGCCGATGATGTTGGTGAGCGGCGAGCGCAGCTCGTAGGAGACGTGCTGGACGAAGTCGTTCTTCAGCTCGTCTGCCTTGCGCAGCGCGTCGTTCTTTTCCGTCAGTGCCCGTTCGGCACGCACGCTGTCCGTCATGTTGACGAAGGTCAGCATCGTCTGCGCGTTTGGCAGCGGGATGACCGCGTAGTCGAGCACCAGACCGGAGAACAGCTCCAGCGTTCCCTGGCTCGAGCGACGCTCGTCGTCGAAGCTGGTAATCAACTCGGCGAAGGTCTTCCAGCCGTCGGGCTTGTCGTAGGAGGGCGCGCAGGCATCTCCCAGTGCCCGGATATGGGTCCCCGGCTTGGCTTCCGCTTCGGTAATGCCCCAGAGCGCGCGGAAAGCAGGGTTCGACAGCTGAATACGCCCATCGGGGCCGAACACCGCCACGCCTTCGGACAGATGGTCGATCGTTTCGCCCTGAACCTTCACCAGCGTGTTGTAGCGCGTCTCGAGATCGACCTGTTCGGTCAGGTTCTCGAACACCCAGGTGGCGCCGCCCTGCGGATGCGCGGTCGCGAAGACGCGCAGCGTCTGGCCGTTCGGCAGGTGCCAGAGGTCGGATTGCGTATCGAGCGCCCGGTAGACCGAAAGTGCGGTCTCTTTCCAGGTCTTCCAGTTCAGCTGGTCCGGCAGCTTCTTGGCGGCGCGCAGGCGCTCCAGAAGCTCGGCGTTGTCAGGCTTGCTCTCGAGGAATGCGATATCGAGCTGCCACAGCGTCACGAAAGCCTGATTGTAGAACTGCAGGCGCTGGTCGCCGTCGAAGATCGCGACCGGCGTCGCCAGGTGGTCAAGCGTCTCGGCGTGGCTCTTCAGCGTCCGCTCCAGCTCGGCGCGAACGGTCTCGACGCCGGAGACGTCGACCGCGATCCCGGCCGAACCGCTCGGAACCTTCACATCGACAACGTCGAGGAAGGTGCGGTTGCCGTGAATGACGGTCGAGATCTTGTCGTGGAATGGCGATTCCGGCGTTGCGACGGCGCGGATGCGCTCGCGCGCGATGGTCGTCAGGATTTCACGGCCCTCGGAGATCGCCTCGTCGGGCGATGCGGCGTCGACGGCAGCGCCATAGGCGTGGTTCACCCAGGTTAGCCGGCCTTCGGTGTCGCGCTGCCAAGCCGGCAGGTCGATGGAGTCAAGCAGGCCCTGGAACGCCGAGATGGACGACATCAGCCGGTCGCGCTCGATCTTCAGTTCGGCAAGCTCGGCGCGCAGATTGTTGAGCGCCACGAAGCGAACGAAGGCGCGGCCGCCGGAAACCCGGCCCTGCGCTTCCAGCACTTCCTCGCGGTGGGTCTCGACGACGATGTCGAAGCTCTTGGCGGATTGCCGCAAGCCGTCGATGGCGCGGTCGAGTTCCGATGCCGAGCGCGGCTTCAGCCAGAGGCCGAAGGCCAGAAATTCATTGTCCTGCGGCGCGCCGGTCTCGGCCGGCAGCTGTCCCAGCAGTTCAGGGCGCTCATCGCCGTCCCAGATCACGATGCGGCGGTTCTTGTCGGCGATCAGCGCCTGGTATTGCGAAATGCGCTGCTGCGCATCCGATAGCGCGGAGCGGATCTCGCGGCCTTCGCTCTCGAGATTGCCGCGCTGGCGCACGACCCAGAGCGTGGAAAGAAGGGCGGCCGAGATGACGCCGATCACGACGGAGAAGCCGACGACCTGCGTGGAGGTGAAAAGATGCGGAGACGTGGCAGCCTCTGCCGCCGCCTGTGCGAAAACCGGCTCGGCGATCGACGCCATTGCAGTCCCCGCAGCAAAGATCCTTGCCACCTGAGCCAACAAGCCTGATCGCTGCGTCGAAGCCTTGGGGGCATCGACCGGTTTTCCATTGCCCGGGTGACCAGTGCAGCAAGACGGGTAAACGCCGTCTTCTGCCTGTTTGACCAGGCGGTGCATCATTTCCGACATGCGCGGTATGTCTCCGTCCTTTTGTGCCGCATTACGACAAGACATCCCATTTTCGAAGCAAACGGACGCGTCCGTCTCCACGAATCGAGTGTTAAAACAATACTTCGGATAGGATTCGTCGGGAAGATGTGTGCCAAAAAATAAGGGTGCGGCATTTGTCAATGCTGCACCCTCTAGATGTTGTGGATATCAAATCCGCTATTAGTATCTGTAGTGGTCAGCCTTGAACGGACCCTGCGGCGTGACGCCGATGTAGGATGCCTGTTCTTCCGAAAGCTGCGTCAGCTTGACGCCGAGCTTGGCGAGATGCAGGCGCGCGACCTTCTCGTCGAGGTGCTTCGGCAGGATGTAGACCTGGTTCTGGTACTGGCCGGGCTTGGTGAAGAGCTCGATCTGCGCCAGCGTCTGGTTCGTGAACGAAGCCGACATGACGAAGGACGGATGGCCCGTCGCGTTGCCGAGGTTCAGCAGGCGGCCTTCCGAGAGCAGGATGATGCGGTTGCCCTTCGGGAATTCGATCAGGTCGACCTGCGGCTTGATATTGGTCCACTTCAGGTTACGCAGCGCGGCAACTTCGATTTCGTTGTCGAAGTGGCCGATGTTGCCGACGATCGCCATGTCCTTCATCGCGCGCATGTGGTCGATGCGGATGACGTCCTTGTTGCCTGTCGTGGTGATGAAGATGTCGGCGGTCGAGACAACGTCTTCGAGCGTGACGACTTCAAAACCGTCCATGGCGGCCTGCAGTGCGCAGATCGGGTCGACTTCCGTGACCTTGACGCGTGCGCCGGCGCCGAGCAGCGAAGCAGCCGAGCCCTTGCCGACGTCGCCGTAACCGCAAACGACGGCAACCTTGCCGGCCATCATCACGTCGGTGCCGCGGCGGATGCCGTCAACCAGCGATTCCTTGCAGCCGTACTTGTTGTCGAACTTCGACTTGGTGACCGAGTCGTTGACGTTGATGGCAGGGAAGGGCAGCAGGCCCTTCTGGGAGAGCTGGTACAGACGGTTGACACCAGTGGTGGTTTCTTCGGTGACGCCCTTGATCGCGTCGCGCTGCTTGGTGAACCAGCCAGGCGTTGCCGCGAGGCGCTTCTTGATCTGTGCGAAGAGGATCTCTTCTTCTTCCGAATGCGGGTTCGACAGCACGTCTTCGCCGGCTTCGGCGCGGGCGCCGAGCAGGATATACATGGTGGCATCGCCGCCGTCATCGAGGATCATGTTGGAGAGGCCACCGTCAGCCCACTGGAAGATCTGGTCGGTGTAGACCCAGTAATCGTGCAGCGACTCGCCCTTGACGGCGAAGACAGGAACGCCGGAAGCGGCGATCGCGGCAGCGGCGTGGTCCTGCGTCGAGAAGATGTTGCACGATGCCCAACGCACTTCGGCGCCGAGAGCAACCAGCGTCTCGATGAGAACAGCCGTCTGGATCGTCATGTGCAGCGAGCCGGTGATGCGCGCGCCCTTGAGCGGCTTCGATGCGCCGAACTCTTCGCGGCAGGACATCAAGCCCGGCATTTCGGTTTCAGCGATCGTGATTTCCTTGCGGCCGAAGTCTGCGAGGCCGATATCGGCGACGACGTAATCTTTTTCAGTGCTCATTGGGTTCTCCATGCTGAAAGCGTCTCAGATGCGAAGGCGCGAAACGAGGTCGCGCGACGAAAAGCTCCGCGCAGGCGCGGTCATGCCAGCCGTTTAGCAGGCTTCTATGACGAAGGCAATAATGATATAAAGAAGTCTTTATATGTTTATATGGTCCGGCGGACCGTTACATATCTTCGCCGAACTTGTTCTGGATCAGCTGGTCCAGCGCGTCGAGCGCCTGTTCGGCCTGGTTGCCGCTGGCCGAGACCAAGACGCTGGAGCCAGGGCTCGCGGCCAGCATCATCAGTCCCATGATCGAGTTGCCGCCAACGGTCATCCCATCCTTCGATACGGTGATCGAAGCGTCGAAGGTTTCGACCGTCTGCACGAATTTCGCCGAAGCGCGCGCATGCAGGCCACGCTTGTTGATGATGAGAATTTCGCGGGAGAGCTGGACGGTCATCTGGGGCTCGTTACTTGCCGCTCAAGACGCGGCTGGCGACATTGATGTATTTGCGGCCGGCTTCGGATGCCTCGGCGAGCGCCTTTTCCATGTTGTCTTCGCCGCGCACGCCGGCGAGCTTGATCAGCATTGGCAGGTTCATGCCGGCGATCACTTCGGTATGTCCGCTGCTCATCACGGAGATCGCAAGATTGGAAGGGGTACCACCGAACATGTCGGTCAGGATGACCACGCCATGGCCGTCATCGGCGTTTGCAACAGCGCCCAGAATGTCCTGGCGTCGCTGATCCATGTCGTCTTCGGGGCCGATACAGACCGTCTCGATGAATTTCTGAGGACCGACAACATGTTCGACCGCATGACGAAACTCTTCAGCCAGCTTGCCGTGAGTGACAAGCACAAGTCCGATCATGATACTACTGCTCCCAATGGCGTATGCAAACGGTAGGCCCAATATCGCAATGCAGCAATCGCGTCCACCGTGGGGGCACATCTTGGCTATGAAAAGCCGAATGGCAAGACAAAAATGCACGGTTTCGCGCGCCAGCTGCCGGTTTCGTGGGCACTAGCGCCCTATTTCGGGTGCTTTGGCCATCAATACCGCCAGTGGAAGCGGCACATTAGCCAGCAACCGAATGACAGGGAGCGTGATACCTGTTGAAACCACGGTCGTCTCGCCCTCCGGCGGCACCCTGTCTACTCCCGTAGCGTGCCCGGGAAGAACCGCATAATGCATGGGCGCTTCACTGATAGAGGGGAGGCGGACGATGCCGGTTCCGCGCAGCTCGATCATCCCTTGTATGGAGGGCGGGCAGGCCGCGATGGCAATGTTATCCCAAGCCGAGATCATCACCTGGTCGTCTGCGACCAGCGCGGCATCGACCCCGATCCTGTGCGCCTCGGTAAGACATGCAAAGGCCAGCGCAGACTTGCCCCAGCCCGATGGTCCCATGAAGAGAAGCCCGGTCTTACCGACGACGATCGCCGTCGCGTGAATATTGACCGGGGCCGTGGTCATGCGTTGGGATCTGCTGGAAGCGCAAGCGTGAAGCGGGCGCCGACCACTTCTTCGGTCTCGGCGTCGATGATGTTTTCGGCGCGCAGCGAACCGCCATGCGCTTCCGCGATCTGGCGGCTGATCGACAGGCCGAGGCCCGAATTCTGCCCAAAACCTTCGGATTCCGGCCGGTCGGTATAGAAGCGCTCGAAGATCCGGTCGATATTCTCCGCCTGAATACCGGGGCCGTTATCCTCGATATAGACGATGCAGCGCGAGCGGGTGCGCACCAGACGAACGGTGATCTTTCCATCCTGGTCGGAGACGAAGGAGCGCGCGTTCTCGATCAGGTTGGTGACGATCTGGCCGATGCGCAGGTCGTGGCCGTTGACGAGGAAGCGGGTCTTCACGCCGGGCTTGCGCTCGATCGCGAATTCGATCTGCACTTCCTTCTTGCGGTTGCGGATCTGCCGCGAGATTTCCACGAGGTCACGAAGCAGCACTTCCAGATCCACCGATCCCGCATCGACGCGGGCAAGCTCGGCGTCGAGGCGCGAGGCATCGGAGATATCGCTGATCAGCCGGTCGAGGCGGCGCACGTCGTGCTGGATGACATCCATCAACCGTTTCTTGGAATCGTCCGATTTCGCCAGCGGCAGCGTCTCGACGGCGCTGCGCAGCGAGGTAAGCGGGTTCTTCAGCTCATGACTGACATCGGCCGCGAAACTCTCGATCGCGTCGATCCGGTCGTAGAGCGCTGTCGTCATGTCGCGCAACGCGATCGAGAGGTTGCCGATCTCATCCTGGCGAACCGAGAAATCAGGGATCTCCTCACGCTCCTTGGAGCCGCGACGCACGCGGATCGCCGCGGCCGAGAGACGGCGCAGCGGATTGGCGATCGTCGATGACAGCACCAGCGAGAGAAGCACGTTGACCAGTGTCGCGACGCCGAAGACGCGCATGATGCCGAGACGCTCCGCATGAACGATATTGTCGATGTCGCCCGCCTGCGTCGACAGCAGCAGCACGCCGAGCACGGCACGAAAACGCTGGATCGGCACCGCGACGGAGACGATCAGCTCGCCCTTCTCCGTGGTGCGGACAACAGCGCCGCGCACGCCGGTCAGCGCGTTCATGACTTCAGGGTAGATCGAGCCGTCGCCGCCGGGCGCTTCCTTGTAAAGCGGCAGGTTGCCCGGCTGCAGAACCTTGTTGAAGATCGTCGTGAACCACTCGCCCCAGGTCTGCTCCTCATCGGCAACCGGCGGCAGGTCGAAGCGCAGCACCTGGCCGCGCGAGTAGAGATGGCGCGAATCGAGCAGAAGATTCGCATCGGCATCGAAGATGCGTGCGCGGGTACGGGTCGGCGAGATCAGCCGGCGCAGTACCGGGGCGACCTTTTCCGGATCGATCGGGAACTCCAGGTCCTCGTCATTCGGAACCGGCGTGATGCTCTGACCGGCCTGCAGTTCCAGAAGCTTCTCGGGGTCGATGGTGATCGAGTTGGTATCGACCGAGGCGGAAGCCGAAACGGCGCCGGCGATGATCTCGCCCTGCGTCAAAAGACTTTCGACGCGGGCGTCGATCAGCCCCTCGCGAAACTGGTTGAGATAGAGAATGCCGCCGACGAGAACGACGAGCGCTGCGAGATTGAAGAAGAGGATGCGGCGCGTCAGGCTGGAAAAGACGGCGTTGCCGAAGATACGGCGAATGATCGTGAAGGGATGCGACCAGCGTCGTCCCCTGACGCGTCGGCCTACGCCGTCTGCGTCATCCAGATCCTTCTCCTGCACCAACTGTGCCAACGACAGCCCTTTCGAAGAGCGGGCCGCGTCCGCGGCGCCGGCTCTCATATATTCTTATCCGCCGCGCCCTCAGGCGTCAGGCTGCTTCGCGGAAGCGGTACCCCACTCCGTAGAGCGTTTCAATCATATCAAAGTCGTTGTCGACCATCTTGAATTTCTTGCGCAGCCGCTTGATGTGGCTGTCGATGGTGCGGTCGTCGACATAGACCTGCTCGTCATAGGCCGCATCCATCAGCGCGTCACGGCTTTTGACGACGCCGGGGCGCTGCGCCAGCGAGTGCAGGATCAGGAATTCGGTAACGGTCAGCGTCACCGGCTCGCTCTTCCAGGTGCAGGTGTGGCGCTCCTGGTCCATCACAAGCTGGCCGCGCTCGAGCGAGCGTGCAAGCTGTGCGGCACCGGGCTTGGGTGCGGCACCCGTCGCGGCAGCTGCCGCGGCTTCGCGGCCGGCGGCGCGGCGCAGGACGGCGCGAACGCGCTCGACCAGCAGTCGCTGCGAGAACGGCTTGGTGATGAAGTCGTCGGCGCCCATCTTCAGGCCGAAGAGTTCGTCGATCTCTTCATCCTTGGAGGTGAGGAAAATCACCGGCATGTCGGATTTCTGGCGCAGACGGCGCAAGAGTTCCATTCCGTCCATGCGCGGCATCTTGATATCGAAGATCGCCAGATGCGGCGGGCGGGCGAGAAGACCGTCAAGGGCCGAGGCGCCATCCGTGTAGGTCTCGACCTTGTATCCTTCGGCCTCAAGCGCGATCGACACCGAGGTCAGGATGTTACGGTCGTCATCAACGAGCGCGATTGTCGGCATTGTATTCGTCTCCGTCATCTAATGCGCGTCTCCAGGTTTTTTGAAGGTCCCCAGGCGGCCATATGAACCGGATGCGCTTATGGGGATAAAGGTGGAACAAATTGTGGCAAAGATAAAGGGTGGGGCGATCGGTAATTTTTGAAGACAACCGAAAGTCGTGCACTGAAATTGACTACGCCAAGCCAGTTCAAACGATTTAAAATAAACGACGGAAATTTAAATCGATTAAATAACTGATATCATTAAATAATATCGATTTATGCCACTTGCGTTTTAAAAATCCCGTCCGTAGGTTCGCGCTCAGTTCTTAACGGCATTGAGCCCCAAGGGAAGGAAATGACCATGGAGCAGTTCGGTACACACAACCCAGCGATAGAGCTGGCGACGGCAGGTTTTGCAGGCGCGAAGAGCGTTCGCTATAACTTCACCGCCGCCTCCCTCTATGAAGAGTCGATTCGCCGGGGAGAAGCCGAACTCACCGCTCACGGCGCCTTGCGGGCATTGACCGGCCAGCACACTGGCCGCTCGCCCAAGGACAAGTTCGTCGTCCGCGACGCGAATACCGACGACCAGATCTGGTGGGACAATAACAAGCCCATGTCGCCGGAGCATTTTGCGCTGTTGAAGCAGGACATGCTGGCGCACGCCGCCGGCAAGGAGCTCTTCGTGCAGGACCTGATCGGCGGCGCCGATGAGGCGAATGCGCTGTCGACCCGCGTGGTTACCGAGCTTGCCTGGCACTCGCTGTTCATCCGCAACCTGCTGATCCGGCCGGAGCGTTCCACGCTGGACGCTTTCATGCCGAAGCTGACAATCATCGACCTGCCGACTTTCAAGGCCGATCCGGAGCGCTACGGCTGCCGCACCGAAACCGTCATCGCCTGCGACCTGACCAACGGTGAAATCCTGATCGCCGGCACCTTCTATGCCGGCGAGATGAAGAAGTCGGTTTTCACGGCGCTGAACTACCTGCTGCCGGCAAGGGGCGTCATGCCCATGCACTGCTCGGCCAATGTCGGTCCGGATGGCGATGCCGCAGTCTTCTTCGGCCTGTCGGGCACCGGCAAGACGACGCTTTCTGCCGATCCGGCCCGCACGCTGATCGGCGACGATGAGCATGGCTGGGGCGAAGACGGCATCTTCAATTTCGAAGGCGGCTGCTACGCCAAGACCATCCGTCTCTCGGCCGAAGCCGAGCCGGAGATCTACGCAACGACGCAGCGCTTCGGCACCGTGCTCGAAAACGTCGTGCTCGATGAAAACCGCATTCCTGACTTCAACGACGGTTCGCTCACGGAAAACACCCGTTGCGCCTATCCGCTCGATTTCATCCCGAACGCCTCGGAAACCGGCCGCGCCGGCCATCCGAAGACGATCATCATGCTGACGGCCGATGCCTTCGGCGTCATGCCGCCGATCGCCAAGCTGACGCCGGATCAAGCCATGTACCACTTCCTGTCCGGCTACACCGCCAAGGTGGCCGGCACGGAGCGTGGCGTGACCGAGCCGGAAGCGACCTTCTCGACCTGCTTCGGCGCGCCCTTCATGCCGCGGCACCCGTCGGAATACGGCAATCTCCTGAAGGAGCTGATCGGCCGCCACGGCGTCGAATGCTGGCTCGTCAACACCGGCTGGACCGGTGGCGCCTACGGCACCGGCAAGCGCATGCCGATCAAGGCCACGCGCGCTCTGCTCGCCGCCGCCCTCTCGGGCGAACTCAGCAAGGCCGACTTCCGCGCCGATCCGAACTTCGGCTTCGCCGTCCCGGTCGCGGTCGAAGGTGTCGAAAGCGGCATTCTCGATCCGCGCTCGACCTGGGCCGACGCTGCCGCATACGACGCGCAGGCGAACAAGCTGGTGACCATGTTCATCGACAATTTCGCCAAGTTCGAAGGTCACGTCGACGGCGGAGTGCGCGATGCGGCCCCGGGTTTTCGGGTCGCCGCTGAGTAAATCAGCGACAACTGATTGATGATTCACGTGAAACCCGGCCCGGAAAGGTCGGGTTTTGCGCGTTTTGAAGCGCCTTTCCAAGCGGGAGGCGATGTGAGATAGACAATCACATGGCCAGCGACCCGCTCTATATCAACGACAGGATCACCATCGCGGGATGGGAACTGACGGAACAGTTCGTTCTGGCGGGTGGTCCCGGCGGGCAGAACGTCAACAAGGTCTCGACATCAGTCCAGCTGTTCTTCAACATCCAGAATTCGCCGGCGCTGAACGAGCGTGTGAAGATCAACGCCGTGAAACTGGCAGGCCGTCGCATGTCCAAGGAAGGCGTGCTGATGATCGAGGCCAGCCGCTTCCGCAGCCAAGAACGCAACCGCGAGGATGCGCGCGAACGGCTGAAGGAACTGATCCTTGAGGCCGCCAAGCCGCCGCCGCCGCCACGCAAGAAGACCAAGCCGACCAAGGGCTCCGTGGAACGCCGGCTGAAGGCCAAGTCCGGCCGCTCCGACGTCAAGAAGATGCGCAGCCGCCCGAGCGGCGAATAGTCAGGGGAGGGCACGATGCTGCAGCTGCCGAACGGCATTCGCCACAGCCCTGATTATCTGAGCCGCCCCCGCCAGGAAGCGCTGGTCGACATAATCCGCAGAATCGTCGCGCAGGCGCCACTCTACACACCCGTGATGCCCGGCACCGGCAAGCCCATGTCGGTGCGCATGACCAATTGCGGCGCGCTTGGCTGGGTCACCGACAAGGAACGCGGCTACCGCTACCAGCCGACCCATCCTGCCACGGGAAAACCGTGGCCGGAAATCCCAAGCGAATTGCTCGAGATCTGGAATGATGTATCGGGCTACGAAAAGCCACCCGAGGCCTGCCTCGTGAATTTCTATGCCGACGACGCCAAGATGGGCCTGCATCAGGACAAGGACGAGCAGGACCTCTCTGCACCCGTCGTGTCGATCTCGCTCGGCAACACCTGCCTGTTTCGCGTCGGCGGCCTCGATCGCACGGACAAGACCATGTCCTTCAAGCTTTCAAGCGGCGATGTCGTCATTCTCGGCGGGCAGGGGCGCCTGTGCTTCCACGGCGTTGACCGAATCTATCCGTCGACATCCACGCTTCTGAAAAATGGCGGCCGCATCAACCTGACGCTTCGGCGCGTGACGCCTTAAAGCTTGCGCAGCGCCACCTGCTCGATCAGATGATTCTGCCCCTTGCGCAGGATCAGATCGGCGCGCGGACGCGTCGGCAGGATGTTTTCGCGCAGGTTCTTCAGGTTGATGTTCTGCCAGAGCCCCTCGGCGATCGACAGCGCTTCCTCCTCGCTGATCGAGGCGTAGCGGTGGAAGAACGAGTTGGGATCGCGGAACGCGGTCTCGCGCAGTCCCATGAAGCGGGTCACGTACCAGTCGTGAATCCGGCTTTCGTCCGCGTCGATATAGATCGAGAAGTCGAAGAAGTCCGAGACCATCGGCACGATCTTGCCGCCCGCCGGCAGGTCGCGCGATTGCAGCACGTTGATCCCCTCGAAGATCAGGATGTCCGGCCGGTCGATGATCTTGTATTCGTTCGGCAGCACGTCATAGACGAGGTGCGAGTAGGACGGCGCCTTGACGTCCGGCTGCCCGGCCTTGATCGCCGCCAGAAACCGCAGGATCGCGCCGGTGTCGTAGCTCTCGGGGAAACCCTTGCGCTGCATCAGGTTTTCCCGCTGCAGCACGGCGTTGGGGTAGAGAAAGCCGTCCGTGGTCACGAGATCCACCTTCGGGCTCGATGGCCAGCGGCGCAAAAGCTCCTTCAGGATACGGGCGGTCGTCGATTTCCCCACCGCGACGGAGCCGGCGATCCCGATCACGAACGGCGTCTTCGCCACGTTCGACAGGCTGAGGAACCGGTTGCGCTGCTTGAACAGGAGCAGCGACGATTCGACATGCGCCGAAAGCAGGCGCGATACCGAGAGATAGATGCGCCGGACTTCGTCGAGATCGATTGGGTCGCCCATCGAGCGCAGTCGCTTGACCTCGTCGGAGGTCAGCGTCATCGGCGTATCCGCCCTGAACTTCGCCCATTCCTCGGAAGAAAAGAAGTGATAGGGCGAATAGGCATTCGCCTGGAAATGATCGTGCGCCTCGGGCGCACCGGTGATCTGTCTTGCGATACCCATCAGCTTTGCCGACTGGCCTTCTCCCTGAGGCCGGATTGAGCGGTACGGCGCTCAAGTTCCGCCATGACATCTTGTAGCGGAATACCGGCGATCTTCAATACGACCAAGAGATGATAGAGCACGTCAGCCGCCTCGTAGGTGAGGTTTTCGCGGTCGTCGGTGACGGCAGCCATCACGGCTTCGATCGCTTCCTCGCCAAGCTTCTTCGCAGCCTTCGGCTGGCCGGCCGCAACGAGCTTCGCCGTCCAGGATTCCTCGGGCGAAGCTTTTGACCGCGCGTCGACGATCTTTTCGAGGTCGCTGAGTGTGAATTCGCTCATCATATCGCTTTCAGTCTCAGTCGAGACGCATGTCGATGCCGCAGGAAGACATATAGCGCTTCGCTTCGCCGACGGAATAGGTGCCGAAGTGGAAGATCGAGGCCGCGAGAACCGCGGTCGCATGCCCCTCCTTGACGCCGGCCACGAGATCGTCGAGATCGCCGACGCCGCCGGACGCGATGACGGGAACGCGCACCGCGTCCGCGATCGCCCGCGTCAGCGCCAGATCGTAGCCGGCTTTCGTTCCGTCGCGGTCCATCGAGGTCACCAGCAATTCGCCGGCCCCGCGTTCGACCATCCGGCGCGCAAACTCGACGGCATCGATGCCCGTCGCGTTGCGGCCGCCATGCGTGTAGATCTCCCAGTCGCTGGCGTCGCCATCAGCAGGAGTCTGCCGGCGCTTTGCGTCGATCGAGACGACGATGCACTGGTCACCGAACTTGTCGGCGGCTTCCGCCACGAAATCGGGATTGCTCACGGCGGCCGAATTGATCGACACCTTGTCGGCGCCGCAGAGCAGCAGCTTGCGAATGTCGGCGATCGTGCGAACGCCACCGCCGACGGTAACCGGCATGAAGCACTGGTCGGCCGTGCGCGACACCACGTCGAAGATCGTCTCGCGGTTGTCGGAGGAGGCGGTGATGTCGAGGAAGCAGAGTTCGTCGGCGCCGGCCGCATCATAGGCCTTGGCGGCCTCGACGGGATCGCCGGCATCGACGAGGTTGAGGAAGTTGACGCCCTTGACGACACGGCCGTCCTTGACGTCGAGGCAGGGAATGACGCGAGCCTTCAGGGTCATTGCGCGGTCTCCTTCGCGCGCGACGCCGCAATCAGCGCCAGCGCTTCCGTGGGATCGATGCGGCCGTCATAGAGCGCCCGGCCCGAGATTGCGCCCTCAAGCTTTGCCGCATCCGGCTTCAGCATCCGCTTGATGTCGTCGATCGAGGCCAGTCCGCCCGATGCGATAACGGGGATCGAGACGGCGTCGGCCAGTTCCAGCGTCGAATCCCAGTTGATGCCGGTCAGGATGCCGTCGCGGTCGATGTCGGTGTAGATGATCGCCGCCACACCAGCGCCCTCGAACTTTTTAGCCAGCTCGATGATGCCGAGCTCGGACGCCTCGGCCCACCCCTCGACAGCCACCTTGCCGCCCTTGGCGTCGATGCCGACGGCCACATGGCCCGGGAACCTCTTGCAGGCCTCGATGACAAGCGCCGGATCGCGCACGGCAACGGTGCCGAGGATCACCCGCGACAGCCCGCGGGAAAGCCAGCTTTCGATATGATCGAGCGTGCGGATGCCGCCGCCCAGCTGCACCGGGTTCTTCGTGGCCTTGAGGATCGCATCGACCGCAGCGCCATTGACGCTCTCGCCGGCAAACGCGCCGTTGAGATCGACCACGTGCAGCCATTCGAAGCCCTGGTCCTCGAAGGCTTTGGCCTGCGCGCCAGGGTCGGGATTGTAGACGGTGGCCTGCTCCATGTCGCCCAGCTTGAGGCGAACGCACTGGCCGTCCTTGAGGTCGATGGCGGGAAATAGGATCATTCTGTCAGTCCTTCAAAGGCGCGAGCTCAGGGCTTCCAGCGCAGGAAATTGGCAATCAGGGCGAGGCCGAGCTTCTGGCTCTTCTCCGGATGGAACTGCGCGCCGGCCATGTTGTCGCGGCCAACAAAGGCCGTCAGCGGTCCGCCATAGCCCGTGGTCGCGATTACATCCTCGGGGTTTTGCGCGGCCAGATGGTAGGAATGCACGAAATAGGCATGCAGCCCGTCGGTGCCGGTCGCAATACCCTCGAACAGCGGGTGAGGGCGCTTCAGGTCCAGCGTGTTCCAGCCAATCTGCGGTATCTTCAGATTGGGATCATCAGGGGTCATTTCAACGACGTCGCCGGGAATCCAGCCGAGACCCTCGGTCGTGGTCTTCTCCAGCCCGCGTGAGGACATCAGCTGCATGCCGACGCAGATGCCGAGGAACGGCCGCGCCTTCTTCTCGACCACGTCGATCAGCGCCTCGGTCATCCCGGGCACGGCGTCCAGTCCACGGCGGCAATCGGCATAGGCGCCGACACCCGGCAGCACGACGCGGTCGGCAGCGGCAACGACCTCGGCCTTGTCGGTGAGATCGATCACTGCGTCTACGCCGGCCTCGCGGGCAGCCCGCTCAAAGGCCTTCGTCGCCGAACGCAGATTGCCGGAACCGTAGTCGATAATTGCGACGCGCATCAGCGTCCTCCATCAAAGCCAAAGAGACCGAGAGATGTTGCGGTGCCGCGCTCAGTGCGGCTCCCGCCATCCCACTGCGGTGACGGCAAGGGAGTGCCGTCACCGAGATCTGTCTGAATTTCAGAAAAGTAGATTTCCTCGGCGACATCGAGCCGATCGGCCGAGATCAGCGCTTCGTCCTGCCAGCCCTTGGCGGCAAGGTTGCGAACCCGCAGGTTCTGCCCCTCGAACCCGACAAGCAGGCTGGTGCCGAAGGTCACGGCAAAGCCGACCAGCCACAGGCCGGGCTGATCCATCAGCGCGCCGCCGATGCTCTGCAAGAGAAAGGCGGCGACGGCGTAGAGCCAGAGCCTGTTAACGGCGAGCCAGATCCAGGGAAACAGGAAGCCGAGCAGGGTAAAGCCGTCGCGAATGAAGCGCGTCTTTTCGTGCTTGATATCGGTGCCACCAGGGGCGGTCAGAACCAGATAGCTGGAAGTCATGTCGTCAAGCTCCCTGAAGGGGCTTAGACGAGCGTGCCCTTCGTCGAGGGTACACGGCCCGCCTGCCTAGGATCGATCTCTGTCGCCGTGCGCAGCGCGCGGGCGACGGCCTTGAAGCATGTCTCGGCAATATGGTGGTTGTTGGCACCATAATGGTTCAGGATATGCAAGGTGATCCCGGCGTTCTGGGCGAGTGCCTGGAAGAATTCGCGGACGAGTTCGGTGTCGAACGTGCCGATCTTCGGCGCGCTGAACGATACGTTCCAGACGAGGAAGGGACGGCCGGAGAGATCGACGGCGGCCTTCGTCATCGTTTCGTCCATGGCAAGGTCGATCGAGGCGTAGCGGGTGATGCCGCGACGGTCGCCGAGTGCCTTGGCGATGGCCTGGCCGATGGCGATGCCGGTGTCTTCCACCGCATGGTGGTCGTCGACGTGCAGGTCGCCCTTGGTCTCGATCTCCATGTCGATCAGCGAATGTCGCGAGAGTTGGTCGAGCATATGGTCGAAGAAGCCGACGCCGGTCGAGATCGTCGATTTCCCGGTGCCGTCGAGATTGACGGAAACGGAAACCGAGGTCTCGTTGGTCTTGCGGGATACGGATCCCGTGCGGCTTGCTGCGGTCTCGGCCATATGGCTACTCCACTTGGAAATACGGGGGTTCCTTATCAGGCGTGCCGGGAAATATCCAGAAGCGCGAGTAGAGAAATCGACGCCGATTGCAATCGCGATTTGCCAACTTACATAGGGCTCAACAGGGCCGATGTGCGGCCCAAGGTAAGGGCCCGCCTGACGGGCTAGGGTATATTCGATGACAACCATTATTACAGTTCGAAAGGGCGGCAAGGTCATCATGGCGGGCGACGGACAGGTCAGCCTCGGCCAGACCGTCATGAAGGGCAATGCCCGCAAGGTGCGCCGCATCGGCAAGGGCGACGTCATTGCCGGTTTCGCCGGAGCCACCGCGGATGCCTTCACGCTCTTGGAGCGGCTTGAAAAGAAACTCGAGCAGTATCCCGGCCAGCTGATGCGTGCCGCCGTCGAGCTCGCCAAGGATTGGCGCACCGACAAATATCTGCGCAACCTCGAAGCCATGATGCTGGTCGCCGACAAGTCGGTAACGCTGGCGATCACCGGCAACGGCGACGTGCTTGAGCCCGAACATGGCGCCATCGCCATCGGCTCCGGTGGCAACTATGCCTTCGCCGCTGCCCGCGCCCTGATGGACAGCGACAAGTCGGCCGAAGAAGTGGCGCGCCGGGCGCTCGATATCGCCGCCGATATCTGCGTCTACACCAACCACAATCTCGTGGTCGAAACGCTCGACGCCGAATAACGGCAATCGTTCACAATGGGTCCTGTGGGCCGGGCCGAGAACGGCCGGCCGGAGCAGGAAAGCCAAGAGGATATCATGACCAATTTTTCTCCCCGGGAAATCGTCTCCGAGCTGGACCGCCACATCATCGGCCAGCATGACGCCAAGCGCGCCGTCGCCATCGCGCTGCGCAACCGCTGGCGCCGCCAGCAGCTCGATGAGAGCCTGCGCGACGAAGTGATGCCCAAGAACATCCTGATGATCGGCCCGACCGGCGTCGGCAAGACGGAAATCTCCCGCCGCCTCGCCAAGCTCGCCGGCGCTCCCTTCATCAAGGTCGAAGCCACCAAGTTCACCGAAGTCGGCTATGTCGGCCGCGACGTCGAGCAGATCGTCCGCGATCTGGTCGAGGTCGGCATCGGCCTTGCGCGCGAAAAGAAGCGCGCCGAGGTCGAGGCCAAGGCCCATATGAGCGCAGAAGAACGCGTGCTTGATGCGCTTGTCGGATCGACCGCCTCGCCGGCCACGCGCGACAGTTTCCGCAAGAAGCTGCGCGCCGGTGAGCTCGACGACAAGGAAATCGATATCGAAGTGGCCGATACCAGCACCGGCATGGGCGGTTTCGACATCCCCGGCATGCCCGGCGGCGGCAATATCGGCATGATCAACCTGTCGGAAATGTTCGGCAAGGCCATGGGCGGCCGCACCAAGAAGGTGCGCACCACGGTCAAGGCCTCCTACACCGACCTGATCCGCGACGAATCCGACAAGCTGATCGACAATGAGGTCATCCAGCGCGAGGCCGTGCGCTCCGTCGAAAACGACGGCATCGTCTTCCTCGACGAGATCGACAAGATCGCCGCCCGCGATGGCGGCATGGGGGCAGGCGTCTCCCGCGAAGGCGTGCAGCGCGACTTGCTGCCGCTGGTCGAAGGCACGACGGTGTCGACCAAGTACGGGCCGGTGAAGACCGACCACGTCCTGTTCATCGCATCGGGCGCCTTCCACGTGTCCAAGCCGTCGGACCTGCTGCCGGAATTGCAGGGCCGCCTGCCGATCCGCGTAGAGCTGCGCCCGCTCACCAAGGAAGACTTCCGCCGCATCCTGACGGAGACCGAGGCCAGCCTCATCCGCCAGTACAAGGCGCTGATGGAAACCGAAGGCCTGACGCTCGAATTCACCGATGACGGCATCGATGCGCTCGCCGACGTGGCCGTTCACCTGAACGCTTCGGTCGAAAACATCGGCGCCCGCCGCCTGCAGACGGTGATGGAGCGGGTGCTGGACGAAATCTCCTTCAACGCGCCGGATCGCGGCGGCACCGCTGTGACCGTCGACGCTGAATATGTGCGCAAGCATGTCGGCGATCTCGCCCAGAACACCGACCTCTCGCGCTTCATTCTGTGATGCGCAAACACCGGTCTCAGGCTTTACATGCATGATGCCGCAACTTTGACCGACTGAACTCTCGACAACGGGCCTTTTACTTTTTAGTGAAAGGCCCGTTTTGTTGTTGGCGCCAGCATTATTCGGCCAAGATTTTGGTACAGTCAGCGCGCCAGCCAAGCTGGAAATGCCGACCGATACCGGAAATGCCTCTATTGGAAATGATGGGAAAGCTGATCGTGCGACGCCTTCTGACGAGCCTTGTAATTGCCGCCACGGTCCTGACCGCCGCGCCCGCTTTTTCCATGCAGCTCGTGCCGCCAGGCAATCGCAACGTCGAGCAGCCGAACGTCCCCGGCGCATCGGTCCGCCGCACCAAGGGCACCAAGACCACCTTCGATCGCAAGTACGACAAGGTCCACGAGCTCTTGGCGACGGATCACGAGCTGATGGGCAAGATCAAGAAGGTCTCGGCCGCCTATGGCATCGACCCGATCCACGTCATCGGCGCCATCGTCGGCGAGCACACCTATAATGTCGACGCTTACGACCGCTTGCAGTCCTATTACGTCAAGGCCGCGTCCTATGCCGGCCAGAGCTTCCGCTTCGCCTATGACGGCGAGGATGTGGATGATTTCATCAAGCGCCCGCAGTTTGCAGCGTGCAACGGCAAGACAGATTCCTACACGCTGTGGAGCTGCCGCGAGGATGTCTGGGAAAGCGATTTCCGTGGCAAGACTGTCGGCGGCAAGAGCTTCCCGAACAATCGCTTCAGCGCCGTCTTCTTCCAGCCCTTCTACGCCGGCCAGACCTTCGGCCTCGGCCAGATCAATCCGCTGACCGCCCTGATGCTCTCCGATCTCGTCAGCCGCGTCTCCGGTTACGACAAGCTCAACGAGAAGGATGCCGGCAGCGTCTACAAGGCGATCATGCAGCCCGATATCTCGCTGGCCTTCGTGGCCGCCGCCGTGCGCCGCTCGATCGACGATTACAAGCAGATCGCCGGCATGGATATCTCCAAGAACCCGGGCCTGACGGCAACGCTCTACAATCTCGGCAATTCCCGCCAGCGCGCCGCAGCCCTTGCCGCCAAGAACCGCGCCTCGGGCGAAACGGTCTGGCCGGAAGAGAACTATTACGGATGGTTGATCAACGACAAGCTGGACGATCTGGAGCGCCTGCTCTAGTTTTTTAGCCTGCCGGGGAGGGCAATCTTCCGCGAAAGGCTAGTATCCAATGGACATGCGTCCAGATCCGTTCGTTCCGCCAGCGCCCATCCCGCGCACCGTGCCGCCGAGCCGGCTTGAGATCATCCGCACCATCCTGCGCAATCCGCTGGAGCTGTGGGGCGAGCCCTCCTACACGCTGCCCTTCATCAAGACGAAGTTCTTCCGCGAACGCACGATCATCGTCAACGATCCCGGCCTGATCAAGCATGTGCTAGTCGATAATGCCGCCAATTACCGCATGTCGGATATCCGCCAGCTGATCCTGCGGCCCATCCTGCGCGATGGTCTGCTGACGGCAGAAGGTGAGGTCTGGAAGCGCTCGCGCAAGGCCGTAGCGCCGGTCTTCACGCCGCGCCACGCCAATGGCTTCGCCGGCCAGATGCTGCGCCAGTCGGAAGAATACACCAGTAAGTACGAAGAAGCGGGCAGCGCCGGAAAGACCTTCGAGATCGCCAGTGATATGGCCGAACTCACCTTCGCCATCCTCGCCGACACGCTGTTTTCTGGCGAGATCGTCACTTCCTCCGACAGCTTCGCCGACGACGTCAACGCGCTCCTCCATCGCATGGGCCGCGTCGACCCCATGGATCTCTTGCGCGCCCCTTCCTGGGTGCCCCGGGTCACCCGTATCGGCGGCCAGAAGGTGCTGGAGAAATTCCGCACCATCGTCCGCGAAACCATGGATGCCCGCCTCGGCCGCATGGACGCGGACCGCGACACGACGCCCGAGGATTTCCTGACACTGTTGCTCGACCAGGCAAAGTCGGGCGGGCTCACCAATGCCGAGATCGAGGACAATATCCTGACCTTCATCGGCGCCGGCCACGAAACCACCGCCCGGGCGCTGGCCTGGACGCTCTATTGCGTCGCCAACACGCCGCATATCCGCGACGCGATGGAGGAAGAGATCGACCGCGTGCTGGCGACAGGCGCCGAGCCGGTGAAGTGGCTCGACCTCATGCCCTACACCCGCGCCGCCTTCGAAGAGGCCCTGCGCCTCTATCCGCCGGCTCCGTCGATCAACCGCGCCGCGATATCGGATGATCGCTGGACGAATGCCAAGGGCGAGACCGTCGAGATCGAGGCCGGCGTCACCGTGTTGATCATGCCCTGGACGCTGCATCGCCACGAACTCTATTGGGACAAGCCGCGCGCCTATATGCCCGAGCGCTTTCTGCCCGAAAATCGCGCCAAGATCAGCCGCTTCCAGTTCCTTCCCTTCGGCGCCGGCCCGCGCGTCTGCATCGGCGCCACCTTCGCGCTGCAGGAGGCGGTGATCGCGCTTGCTGTCATGATGCACCGCTTCCGTTTCGACATGACGGATGAGACCAATCCCTGGCCGGTGCAGAAGCTGACCACCCAGCCGCAGAACGGCCTGCCAATGCGCGTCACGCCGAGAGTTCTTGCCTGAAAAGGCATAAATCTTTCAAACTATTGCCTGATTGACTATGAATGAAAGCCGGTCAAAGTGGCAGCATGCGAAAAACGCGCCGCCCGAGGAGATAGTCTATGAGCCGCATCGAAAAACACGGTCTTGCGATTGAAGCCGTCCTTCATGATTTCCTGGTCAAGGAGGCGCTTCCCGGTCTGGGGCTCGATGCGGACAAGTTCTTTGCCGACTTCTCGGCCATCGTCCATGATCTGGCGCCGAAAAACCGCGAACTGCTTGCCAAGCGCGACGCGCTGCAACTGCGCATCGACGATTGGTATCGCCAGCACGGTGCGCCCACCGACATGGACGCCTATCAGGCATTCCTGCGCGAGATCGGCTATCTCCTTCCCGAGGGCTCCGATTTCCAGGTCACGACGACCAATGTCGATCCGGAGATCGCCTCGATCGCCGGCCCGCAGCTGGTCGTTCCCGTCATGAATGCCCGCTACGCTCTGAACGCCGCCAATGCCCGTTGGGGTTCGCTCTACGACGCGCTCTACGGCACCGACGCTATTTCGGAGGCCGATGGCGCCGAGAAGGGCAGGGGCTACAATCCGAAGCGCGGCGAAAAGGTCATCGGCTGGGTTCGCGATTTCCTCGACAACGCCGTTCCGCTGGTCGATTGGAGCTGGAAGGACGTCGCCGGCCTCGTCATCAAGGACGGCGCGCTCGCGATCACGTCCACTGACGGCGAGCATGTCGCCTTGAAGGATGCCTCGCATTTCGCCGGCTACCGAGGGGATGCAGCGGCCCCCACCAACATCCTCCTGAAGAACAACGGCATCCATATCGACATTGTCATCGATGCCGGAACTGCGATCGGCAAGAGCGACGCCGCCCACATCTCCGATGTTTGGCTCGAATCCGCCATCACCACGATCATGGACTGCGAGGATTCCATCGCCGCCGTCGACGCCGAAGACAAGACCGAGGTCTATCGCAATTGGCTCGGTCTGATGAAGGGCGATCTGCGGGAAGAGGTCGTGAAGGGTGGCAAGAGCTTCATCCGCAAGCTCAATCCCGATCTCGATTACACCGGCCCTGATGGCGCCAGCTTCGAGGTCCATCGCCGCTCGCTGATGCTGATCCGCAATGTCGGCCACCTCATGACGAATCCGGCTATCCTTGATCGCGATGGCAACGAGGTGCCCGAGGGCATCATGGACGCGATGATCACCGCCGCCATCGCGCTCTACGACATCGGCCCCAACGGCCGCCGTAAGAATTCGCGCACCGGCTCCATGTATGTCGTCAAGCCGAAGATGCACGGCCCCGAGGAAGTCGCCTTCGCCGTCGAGATCTTCGGCCGCGTCGAGGATGCGCTCGGCATGGCGAAAAACACCATGAAAATGGGCATCATGGACGAGGAGCGCCGCACCACCGTCAACCTCAAGGAATGCATCCGCGCCGCCCGCGAGCGCGTCGTCTTCATCAACACCGGCTTCCTCGATCGCACCGGCGACGAGATGCACACCTCGATGGAAGCCGGCCCGATGATCCGCAAGGGCGACATGAAGCAGGCCGCCTGGATCGCCGCATATGAAAACTGGAACGTCGATATCGGTCTCGAATGCGGCCTCTCCGGCCACGCGCAGATCGGCAAGGGCATGTGGGCCATGCCGGATCTGATGGCGGCCATGCTGGAGCAGAAGATCGCCCATCCGAAGGCCGGCGCGAACACCGCCTGGGTCCCGTCGCCGACGGCCGCCACGCTGCACGCCACGCACTATCACAAGGTCAACGTCGCCAACGTCCAGCGCGGCCTGAAGGATCGCCCGCGCGCCAAGCTGAGCGACATCCTCTCCGTACCCGTCGCCGTCCGTCCCAACTGGACGCCGGAGGAAATCCAGCGCGAACTCGACAACAACGCGCAGGGGATCCTGGGCTACGTCGTGCGCTGGGTCGATCAGGGCGTCGGCTGCTCCAAGGTTCCCGACATCAACAATGTCGGCCTGATGGAAGATCGCGCGACACTTCGCATCTCGGCGCAGCATATGGCGAACTGGCTGCACCACAAGGTCGTCACCGAAGATCAGATCGTCGAGACGATGAAGCGCATGGCCGCCGTGGTCGATGGCCAGAATGCCGGCGACGCGGCCTATCATCCGATGGCTAAAGATTTCGACCGCTCGATCGCTTTCCAGGCTGCTCTCGAACTGGTGCTGAAGGGCAGGGCGCAGCCGAACGGCTACACCGAGCCGGTCCTGCACCGCCGTCGCCTGGAGTTGAAGGCCGCGCAAGCGGCCTGATCCCCACACAGCAGATACAAAAAGGCCGCCGGAGCGAATGTTCCGGCGGCCTTTTTTATACCGAATTTCAGGTCCAGCTTACTGGATAACGATGACCTTGGAGGTCGTCTTGCCCGGACGGACGCGGCTGTAGAGGTCGATGACGTCCTGGTTGATCAGACGAATGCAGCCAGACGAAGCGGCGGTGCCGATCGAAGCCCATTCCGGCGTGCCGTGCAGGCGGAACAACGTGTCCTTGCCCTCTTCGTTGAAGAGGTACATGGCGCGCGCGCCGAGCGGGTTGGAAAGGCCAGGACCCATGCCGTCTTCGACGTACTTGGCGATCTCGGGGCGGCGAACGGCCATTTCCTTCGGGGGATGCCAGTTCGGCCATTCCTGCTTCCAGGCAACGTATGCGGTGCCGGCCCATGCGAAGCCCTGCTTGCCGACGCCGATGCCGTAGCGCATCGCCTTGCCGCCGGGCATGATGTAATAGAGGAAGCGTTCGCGGGTGTTGACGATGATCGTGCCCGGACGTTCCGTGGTTTCGTAGGAGACAACCTGCCTGTGGAACTGCGGCTTGACCTTCTGGATCGGGATCGCCGGCAGCGAATATCCGGCATCCGTGGTGACGCCGTAAGCGTCGTCGAAGATCTGCGCGGTCTGGACGGTCGGACCCGGCATGGCAGCCTTGTTTTCGACAGAGGCGCTCTCGGAAGTCGTGGAGCAACCGGCCAGAGCGAGCGTCGCCATCAGGCCGAATACAGGAAGTGCATTGCGGATGCGCATGGATGTCTCTTAAGAATGGGGCAAGGGAGGATCGTTCTTTCGAACCATCTTAGATTATGGTTTATTTTCGATTAACTTCGCCTTGGCAAGCTGTTGCAATGCGGCGGAGCAATTACGCAACGGCAAACTAGAACCGCATGGTTTTTTTGCAACAACGCGCGCGCTGGACCCCAACTTATCCATGACGATTTTGAGTGTTTACAATAACAATCCGTTAATCGATGGCCGACAATCGGACAGGGCCATGCTCGTGCGTCGCGGGACTCAGATTCTACTTCACGAGATGCGTCACGCCGTCCTGCCGGAACTGCCGCTCGCAAGCGGCCGGCGTGCCGATCTGATCACCGTCTCGGACAAGGGCGAGATCTGGATCATCGAGATCAAGACCTCGATCGAAGACTTCAGGGTGGATCGCAAGTGGCCGGAATACCGCCTGCATTGCGACCGGCTGTTCTTCGCCACACACAAGGATGTGCCGCTCGATATTTTCCCGGAGGATTGCGGCCTGTTTCTTTCCGATGGCTATGGCGCCCACATGATCCGCGAGGCGCCCGAACATAGACTGGCGCCCGCCACCCGCAAATCCGTCACGCTGAACTTTTCGCGCGCGGCCGCCCAGCGGCTGCTGATGGCCGAATGGGCCACCGGCAAGCCGCTCGGCGTAGACGACGTCTAGCTTGAATTTACTTCGGCGCCCGCTTGGCGAGAATGCGCTGCAAGGTGCGGCGGTGCATGTTGAGCCGCCGCGCCGTTTCCGAAACGTTGCGTTCGCAGATCTCGTAGACACGCTGGATATGCTCCCAGCGAACCCGGTCGGCAGACATCGGGTTCTCAGGCAATTCGGCCTTCTCGCCGCTGCGCTGCGTCAGCGCCGCATAGACATCGTCGGCATCCGCCGGCTTGGCGAGATAGTCGACTGCGCCGAGCTTTACCGCGGTCACCGCCGTTGCGATATTGCCGTAACCGGTGAGGACGACGATACGGGTATCTTCGCGCTTCTGGCGGATCGCCTCGATTACTTCGAGACCATTGCCATCGCCGAGCCGCAGGTCGACCACCGCGTATTTCGGCGGATTGGCGTGGGACTTGGTAACGCCTTCCGCCACCGATTCCGCGGTCTCGACCTGAAAGCCGCGCGTCTCCATGGCGCGCGCCAGCCGGCGCAGGAACGGTCCATCGTCATCGACGATCAGGAGGCTCGCATCGGGGCCGATATAGTCGTCGCTGGCGGGGGAGGGGTTGGTAATCTGCTCGCTCATCTATTCAATCCTGGTGCTGTCAGCCTGATATAGGCCGATTGCATTGCATTTTCTTTAGCCTCATCGGCTCATTTTGTCGAATGCGTATCGATCAGCACCCGCGGCCATTCGACGCGAACGCGCGCGCCGACATAGTCAGGACCCCGATTTTCGAAGGTCAGCGCCGCGCCCGAGCGTTCCAGCAGCGTCTTGGCGATAAACAGCCCGAGCCCCAGCCCGCCGGCCCGGTCCTCCTTCTGCCGCTTGGTCACATAGGGTTCGCCGATCCTGAGCAATATGTCGGGCGAGTAGCCTTCGCCGTCGTCCTCGATGGTGATGCGCACTTTCTCCTGGTCGTGCTCCACCGTGACGGTCACCTCCTGGCGGGCATAATCGACGGCGTTCTCGATGAGGTTGCCAAGCCCGTACATCATGCCGGCATTGCGCTCCGTCACCGGCTCGCCCTTGCGCGGCGCTTTCTCGACAAGGTTGAGCTTGATGCCGAATTCGCGATGTGGTGCGACGATCTCCTCCATCATCGAGGAGAGCGGCAGGCGCCTTAGATGCGCATCGCCCTCGGCCGAGAGTGTGGTCAACCGGCGCAGGATGTCGCGGCAGCGCTCGCTCTGGCTGCGCAGCAGCTGCACATCCTCGCGGAAGCGATCGTCGTCCTTCAGCTCCCGCTCCATCTCCTTGGCGACGACGCTGATGGTGGCGAGCGGTGTTCCCAGCTCATGCGCGGCCGCCGCCGCCAGGCCATCGAGCTGCGACAGATGTTTCTCGCGCTGCAGCACCAGTTCGGTCGCCGCCAGCGCTTCGGCCAGCTGGCGCCCCTCCATCGAGACTCGATAGGCATAGAATGCGGCAAACGTCATGGTCGAGGCGATCGAGCACCAGACGCCGAACTGCATCACCTCTGGAACGTTGATCTCCGCCCCGTCGAACCAGGGAAGCGGGAAGGGCGAGAACGACAGGATCGTAATGCAGGCCATCGCCACCACGATCAGCGGCATGCTGTAGCGGATCGGCTGTGACGCGAAAGCGATGATAACAGGGACGCACACCAGAACCGCGAATGGGTTGACAAGCCCGCCTGTGATGAAGAGCAGCGCGCAGAGCTGCAGGAGATCGAAGCCGAGCAACGCCAGCGCCGCCACCGGGTCGATGCGGTGCGTCGCCGGATAGCGGATCATCAGATAGAAGTTGACGATCGCCAGCGCTGTGATCAGCGCGATGCACGCCTGCACTGGCAGTGGAAATTGCAGCCAGAGGGCAACGATCAGCACCGTGGCGGTCTGCCCGCAGACGGCAAGCCAGCGCAGACGCACCAGCGTCTCCAGCCTTAGCCGACGGCTGCTCTGCCTATCTTCCTCGGGCATGCTTTCGACCTTGTCGGCCATCTCTTTATTCTTGATCGGCATTGCGGCTCATGTTCCTCGCGGTTTTGCCCGGGTCGTCGGTGGTGCTTCCTCTGGCCGCTCCGGCCATGGATGCCGGGGATAGCGCCCGCGCATGTCGGCGCGCACATCCTTCCAGCTCCCGGCCCAGAACCCCGGGAGATCGCGCGTCGTCTGGATCGGTCGATGCGCCGGCGATGTCAGCTCGAGCAGCAGCGAAAGCCGCCCGCCGGCAATGGCAGGATGTGTCTTGAGCCCGAATAGCTCCTGCACCCGGATGGTCAGCGTCGGTTCTTCCCCATCATATTGTATCGGATGCCGCTGCCCCGTCGGCGCCTCGAAATGCGTCGGCGCCAGCCGCGCAAGCTCGCGTTGCAGCTCGTGCGGCACCAGCGCCATCAACCCGTTCGAAAGCCCGCCCGCCGAAATGTCGGAAAGCCCCCGCGCATCCGCCTGATAGGGAATGAACCAGTCGTCCATGCGGGCAAGCAGCGCCGCCTCGCTCATGTCGGGCCATGGCGCGCCAATACTCCTATAGAGAAAGCCGATCCGCTCGCGCAGCTGCATCGCTTCCTTCGAAAACGGCAGCTGATCCAGCCCCGCCTCCTTGATCCCCTCGGCAAGCGCCCGCGTGACAGCCTCGCCGGATGGCCGGGGCAGCGGCGTCTCGTCGAAAACGATGGCCCCAAGCCGCGTCGCCCGCCTTGCGCGCACTTGCTTGCTCTGACGATCGAAGAAGGTCTGGTCGTCAGTGCGGATCGCGCCGGGCATTTCGGCCTCGACATCCCCGCGCGTCACTTCTGCCGCCGCGAGAATCCGCGCCTGCGCCGCCCGGCCCGTGAGGTCGGCGATCACGAGCATCGGGCTGTTCGCCAACCGCTCGGTCTCGGCGATCTCGGCGCCGCGCCCATTGGCCATCACGAACCGACCACGCCCGCCGCGCTGCAGCGCGATGCGATCGGGAAAGGCATGAATAAGCAATCGGCCCGCAAGACCCGGCTCCTCGGCCACCATCTGATCGCGCCCCTTCGCCAGCCGTCCCGCCAGCTGCCGCGCCGCCTCGGCCCGCTCGCCGCGCTCGGACTTGAACCGGCGCAGCCGGTCCTCAAGATCGATGCTCGTCCCGCCCAATCCCTGTTCCGTCAGAAGCACGGCCATCATCGCGGCCTCTCTGGCGTGGCCGGTCTCCCCCGAGGAGAGTACCATCGCCGCCAGCCGAGGAGGGAGCGCCATGTCGCGCATCTCGCGGCCGCGCGCGGTCAGCCCGCCATCCCGATCGAGCGCGCCGAGTTCGCGCAGCAGCGCGCGCGCCTCGGCAAGCGTCGTCTCCGGCGGCTGGTCCATGAAGCCGAGCGCCCGCGCGTCCTGCACGCCCCAATGGGCGAGATCGAGCACGAGACCGGAAAGGTCGGTCGAGAGGATCTGCGGCGGCGTGAAGGCAGGCATCGCCGCCGTCTGCCCTTGGTGCCAGAGCCGGATGGCAATCCCGGGCTCCGTTCGCCCGGCGCGCCCCGCCCGCTGGTCGGCCGAGGCCCGCGACACCCTCACCGTCTCCAGCCGGGTAATCCCTGTCGATGCCTCGAACACCGGTAGCCGCTGCAATCCGCTGTCGATTACGATCCGGACGCCGTCGATGGTGATCGAGGTCTCGGCGATCGAGGTCGCCAGCACGATCTTGCGGGTGCCGGCCGCTGCCGGCCGGATCGCCGCGTCCTGTTCCTTCTGGCTGAGATTGCCATAGAGCGGCGCGATCACCGTTGCCGCGTCGAACCGCTCCCGCAGCCGCTCGGCCGTCCTGGTGATTTCGGCCTGTCCGGGCAGAAAGGCGAGGATCGATCCGCTCTCTTCTCTGTGCGCATCGATGATCGCCCGCGTCATCGTATCCTCGATCCGCTCGCCACCCGGCCGGTCCTGGTATCGAATATCGATCGGGAAGCTCCGTCCCATGCTTTCGATCAAAGGCGGGTTGTCGAGCAACGCCACCACGCCGGCCACATCGAGCGTCGCCGACATGACCAGGATCCTGAGATCCTCGCGCAGAGCCGATTGCACGTCGAGCGCCAGCGCCAGTCCGAAATCGGCGTCGAGCGACCGCTCGTGAAACTCGTCGAAGATCACCGCCGATACGCCCGAGAGTTCGGGATCGTCGAGGATCATCCGCGCGAACACGCCCTCGGTCACCACCTCGATCCGCGTCCGCGCCGAAATCCTGGTATCGAGCCGCATGCGATAGCCGACGGTCTCGCCGACAGTCTGTTTCAGAAGTGCTGCCATCCGCCCGGCCGCCGCGCGCGCCGCAAGCCGCCGCGGCTCGAGCAGAATGATCCTGCCGTCGGCGCGCCATGCCTCATTGAGGAGGTAAAGCGGCACCAGCGTCGTCTTTCCCGCCCCCGGTGGTGCGGAGAGCACGGCGCGCCGCGCCGTCGTCAGAGCCGCGCCAATTGCGGGTAGAACATGAGAGACCGGGAGCTCCGGCAATATGGGCACGTCACTCACGCCGTCGCTCGCGCCTTCGTCGCCGTCTCGTAGGCGAGGATCGCGCCCGCGAGATCCTCAAGTGCGGCGCCCACCGACTTGAAGAAGGTGATCTCGTCGTCATCCCGCCGGCCCGGATGCCTGCCGCTCGTCAACTCCGCCAGTTCGGCCTTGATGCCGCCTTCGGAAAGGACGCCGCTTTTCAGCGGCTGCACGATGTCGCCCGCCTCGCGGGTGGCGCCCGCCCGTGTGTCCACGAAGACGCTCGAACGGCGGATCGCCGTATCGTCAGCCTCGCGCATGTCGGGCTTGAAGCCGCCGATCAGGTCGAGATGCGCCCCGGGCTTCAGCCAGTCGCCTGAAATCAGCGGTTCGTTGGAGAGCGTCGCGCAGGAAATGATATCGGCCGTCCGCACGGCCGTCTCAAGATCGTTCACGGCTTCGGCGTTGAGACCCAGCGCCCGCGCCTCGGCGGCGATTGCCTCTGCATTCTTTATGTTCCGACCCCAGATCCGAAACCGCTGCAGCGGCCGCGTCACCGCATGCGCCTGCAACAGGTTGAGCGATAGCCGTCCGGTACCGCAGACGAGCAGCTCGCGTGCTTCGGGATGGGCGAGATAGCGCGCTGCCAGCGCCGATGTCGCCGCGGTGCGCCGTGCCGTCAACTCGCCGCCCTCGATCGCCGCCAGCATCTCGCCTGTCCTGGCGGAGGAGAGCAGGTAGGTTCCGAAGATCGCCGGTAGCGCGCGTCGCGCATTGTCGGGAAACACCGAGAGGATCTTCACGCCCGCATAACGCCCCGGCAGCCATGCCGGCATCAGCAGCATGGTCGCGTCGCGCTCGCCGGGCACTTCCATTTCGTGATGATGCCGCACCGGCGCGACGCAGTCGCCGCTAAACATTGCCGCCAGCGCATCGATCAGCGCAGGCCAGTCCAGCGCCGCGCGCGTTTCCGTTTCATTGAGGACAAGCATGTGTCCATCCCTCTTATATATGTATGGCGATCGCCGATCCGGCCAAACTAGTGATTGCTGATCGCCGCGCAAGCGCCGGAAGCGGATCGGCTGGAGGGCTGTTATTCTCCTAGTAGGCGCGCCGGCAGCCGGGAGCCGCCGAAAAACGTCTTTTGTGCTCGGGATTTTGTCCATTTCGACCCGTTCGGGGGCATTTCACCGATATCTCTGGTGCTTTCCCGCTGTGGGCCGTTCGTCCACTCACAACCGGTTCGGAAATTCCCTCAGTCAAAACAACATGTTATAAAACTGTCAAAAAACTTTGCGTGGGTGTGTTGACTTGTTTGGGTGAGGGGCCTTATAAGCCGCTTCACAGAACGAGGGCGGCGGCGCTGCTGGCGACGGTGACTTTCGCTCTGGATTTCTTGAATTGGCTGCGATGCTGATTGGTCCCGGGCTTTAGGGTTTGGGACGGGGAATTTCGACTGGTTTGACTGGTCTGTTATTTGACAATTGAAGATGAGAAGAAAGAGAAACGTGGGCGGCGGAGTTCGCGGATCGACAGAGATGTCGGTTCTTTGAAAGAGACTTTGGCGGTCACGTTTATCAAGAGAAGTTACACTGGTCTTTGGTGTTTGGGTTTCGGCTCTGACGCTTAGAGGACAGGTGTGAAGTTCTCGTCGATTCAGAACGTGACGTAAATGCCAATGATTGAATTCTCAACATGAGAGTTTGATCCTGGCTCAGAACGAACGCTGGCGGCAGGCTTAACACATGCAAGTCGAACGCCCCGCAAGGGGAGTGGCAGACGGGTGAGTAACACGTGGGAACGTACCCTTTTCTACGGAATAACCCAGGGAAACTTGGACTAATACCGTATGTGCCCTTCGGGGGAAAGATTTATCGGAAAAGGATCGGCCCGCGTTGGAGTAGCTAGTTGGTGGGGTAAAGGCCTACCAAGGCGACGATCCATAGCTGGTCTGAGAGGATGATCAGCCACATTGGGACTGAGACACGGCCCAAACTCCTACGGGAGGCAGCAGTGGGGAATATTGGACAATGGGCGCAAGCCTGATCCAGCCATGCCGCGTGAGTGATGAAGGCCTTAGGGTTGTAAAGCTCTTTCACCGGAGAAGATAATGACGGTATCCGGAGAAGAAGCCCCGGCTAACTTCGTGCCAGCAGCCGCGGTAATACGAAGGGGGCTAGCGTTGTTCGGATTTACTGGGCGTAAAGCGCACGTAGGCGGATCGATCAGTCAGGGGTGAAATCCCAGAGCTCAACTCTGGAACTGCCTTTGATACTGTCGATCTGGAGTATGGAAGAGGTGAGTGGAATTCCGAGTGTAGAGGTGAAATTCGTAGATATTCGGAGGAACACCAGTGGCGAAGGCGGCTCACTGGTCCATTACTGACGCTGAGGTGCGAAAGCGTGGGGAGCAAACAGGATTAGATACCCTGGTAGTCCACGCCGTAAACGATGAATGTTAGCCGTCGGGCAGTATACTGTTCGGTGGCGCAGCTAACGCATTAAACATTCCGCCTGGGGAGTACGGTCGCAAGATTAAAACTCAAAGGAATTGACGGGGGCCCGCACAAGCGGTGGAGCATGTGGTTTAATTCGAAGCAACGCGCAGAACCTTACCAGCCCTTGACATGCCAAGCTACCTGCAGAGATGCAGGGTTCCCTTCGGGGACTTGGACACAGGTGCTGCATGGCTGTCGTCAGCTCGTGTCGTGAGATGTTGGGTTAAGTCCCGCAACGAGCGCAACCCTCGCCCTTAGTTGCCAGCATTCAGTTGGGCACTCTAAGGGGACTGCCGGTGATAAGCCGAGAGGAAGGTGGGGATGACGTCAAGTCCTCATGGCCCTTACGGGCTGGGCTACACACGTGCTACAATGGTGGTGACAGTGGGCAGCGAGACAGCGATGTCGAGCTAATCTCCAAAAGCCATCTCAGTTCGGATTGCACTCTGCAACTCGAGTGCATGAAGTTGGAATCGCTAGTAATCGCGGATCAGCATGCCGCGGTGAATACGTTCCCGGGCCTTGTACACACCGCCCGTCACACCATGGGAGTTGGTTTTACCCGAAGGTAGTGCGCTAACCGCAAGGAGGCAGCTAACCACGGTAGGGTCAGCGACTGGGGTGAAGTCGTAACAAGGTAGCCGTAGGGGAACCTGCGGCTGGATCACCTCCTTTCTAAGGAAGCTGTGGAACCGGTAAGACGC
>NZ_JAGHMH010000027.1 GCF_017741935.1 Rhizobium sp. 16-449-1b
GGGGGGTACTATCCGCGGCAGCGTGGTCTGTGCGGGTGGGGCGGGGAGGGTGACGCTCTGCGTGCGCTCGCGCGGCGCCTCGTATCCAACAGGTGCGACGCTCATTCGGCGGCCTCCAACATTTCGGTCACATGGCGGCGGCTCTTCATCAGCGGCTGGACGCATTTTCCGAACTTCTCGACGCCTTCGACGAAATCATCGAAGGTCAGCATGACGCCGCCGGTGCCGGGCACCGCGGCCATTTCGTCGAGCATGGCAGCGACCTCCTCATAGGAGCCGATCAGCGTGCCCATGTTGATATTGACCGCCGAGACCGGGTTCGACATGTGGCGAACATTGGTGTCGGAACCGGACTTGGTATCGGCGGCACTCTGCAGGCCGAGCCACTTGATCGCCTCCTCGTCGGCGCCGGCCTTGTAGTGCTCCCACTTCGCCCAGGCGTCCTCCGACTTTTCCTCGGCAAGCACCATCGTCAGGACGAAGGAGCGCACGTCGCGTCCGGTCTTTGCCGTTGCATTAAGAAGGCGCTGGTTGGTCGAGGCGAAGGCCGTGGGCGTGTTGACGCCAACGCCGAAGCAGAAGCTGTAATCGGCATAGGCGGCGGAGAATGCCATGCCCTTGTCGGACGAGCCGGCGCAGATCAGCTTCACGCTTTCGGGCACCGGCTTCATCCGGCAATCGTCCATCTGGAAGAACTTGCCCTTGAGATCGGACTGGCCTGTTGTCAGGAGGTCCTTGAGGACGGTCGTGTATTCACCGAGATATTCGTAACGGTCGCCGAAATAGTCGTCGCCCGGCCACAGGCCCATCTGGCTGTATTCCGGCCGCTGCCAGCCGGTGACGAGATTGACGCCGAAGCGGCCGCCGGAAATGCTGTCGATCGTGGTCGCCATGCGCGCAACGATCGCCGGCGGCATGACCAACGTCGCGGCCGTGCCGAAGAGCTTGATCTTCGACGTAACGGCGGCAAGGCCGGCCATCAGCGTGAAGGATTCCAGATTGTAGTCCCAAAACTCCGTCTTGCCGCCAAAACCGCGGAGCTTGATCATCGACAAGGCAAAGTCGAAGCCGTATTTCTCGGCCTTCAGCGTGATCTCCTTGTTGAGCTCGAAGCTCGGCTTGTACTGCGGCGCGTTTTCCGACAGCAGCCAACCATTGTTTCCGATCGGGATGAAAACACCGATTTCCATATCTGCTCTCCTCTTGAGGCAATGGCGCAAAGGATCTGGTTCGGCATTTTCAATGCAGGTGGCGTGCCAGATTGACAAACATCAACGAAATCATGGCGATGCCGTATGATCGGGCTGATTTTATTTATCGTTTGGTCATTTTTTTACCGAACGATAAATTTCCTGCCGAAAAAGCAGACATTGCCGCTCAAATTTTTGGCCGCACTCGATCCTGCCTGAATATTCCGCAAATCCGCACAGCGCCGTTACCACGCACAACCTCGGGACGCGGTCTCACCAAGAAGTAACTTGACTTTTTGATGCCGGATTTGGATATCGGGCAAATCCTTGAAGCGGCTGGCCTTTGCCAGGGCGCACTGTTTCCATACAGTTGCATTCAGCGCCTGATGGCGCGCCGCAAGCTTCTTATTTTGATTGGGGAGGGCTCGCGGATGAGCACATCGTCGCTGCTGAAACGCTTTGCCGGCTATTACAAGCCGCATCGGGGGCTCTTCGTGCTCGATTTCGGCAGCGCGGTGACCGCGGGCCTGCTGGAGCTTGCCTTTCCCGTCGCCGTCACGATGTTCATCGACAGGCTGCTGCCGACCGGCCAATTGGGCCTGATCGGACTGGCGGCAATCGGTTTGCTTGCGATCTATGTCGTCAACGCCGGACTGCAGGTGATCGTCACCTATTGGGGCCACATGCTTGGCCTGAAGATAGAGACGGAGATGCGGGCGAGGGCGTTCGATCATCTGCAGAAGCTCTCCTTCTCCTATTTCGACAACCAGAAGACCGGCCATCTCGTGGCGCGGCTGACCAAGGATCTCGAAGAGATCGGCGAGGTCGCCCATCACGGACCGGAGGATATCTTCATCGCCGTGATGACGCTGGTTGGCGCCTTCATTCTCATGTGGTGGGAACATCCGCCGCTGGCGATCGTGACCGCGCTGATCGTGCCGCTGACGGCCTATGTGACGACGCGCTACGGCCGCCGGATGACCAAGACCTGGCATTCGCTCTACGGCCGCGTAGCGGATTTCAACGCCCGCATCGAGGAGACGGTCGGCGGAATTCGCGTCGTCCAGGCCTTCGCCAACGAGGACCACGAGCGCAAGCTCTTCGCCGTCAACAATGCCGGCTATCTCTCGACCAAGCTGCAGGCCTATTGGGCGATGGCGGCCTCGACGTCGCTGTCCTATCTCTCCATGCGCTTCGTGCAGGTGGTGGTGATGCTTGTCGGCGCCTGGTACGTGACGAGAGGCGAACTCTCGGCCGGCGGCTTCGTCGGCTTCCTGCTTCTCGTCGGCGTCTTCTTCCGGCCGATCGACAAGATCAATTCGGTCATCGAGACCTATCCGAAGGGGATTGCCGGCTTCCAGCGCTATACGGCGTTTCTCGACACCGATCCCGATATCGCCGATCGGCCCGACGCCCGCAACATGCCACGGTTGACGGGCGATATTCGCTACAGCGACGTGCGCTTCGCCTACCAGACCGGAAAGCCTATTCTCGACGGGCTCGACCTAACGATCAGGGCGGGTGAGACGATCGCCTTCGTGGGGCCATCGGGCGCCGGCAAGACGACCGTCTGTTCGTTGCTGCCGCGGTTTTATGACGTTTCCAGCGGCGCGATTTCCATCGATGGCGTCGACATCAGACAGATGACGCTGGCGTCGCTGCGCTCGAGCATCGGCATCGTGCAGCAGGACGTGTTCCTGTTTGCAGGCACCATGCGCGAAAACATCGCCTATGGCAGGCTCGGCGCGACCGAAGCCGACATTCTCGATGCGGCCCGCCGGGCCCGTCTCGACGAGGTGATCGCCGGCCTGCCTGATGGCCTCGACACCATTATCGGCGAGCGCGGCGTAAAGCTTTCCGGCGGCCAGAAGCAGCGTCTGGCGATTGCCCGCATCTTCCTGAAAAATCCGCCGATCCTCATTCTCGACGAGGCGACGTCGGCGCTGGACACGGAGACCGAACGAGCGATCCAGCAATCGCTGGCCGAGCTGTCTCAGGGACGCACGACGCTCGTCATCGCGCATCGGCTGGCGACGATCACCGAGGCGGACCGGATCTGCGTGATCGACAAGGGCAGGGTGGTCGAGGAGGGCAGCCACCGTGACCTGCTGCGGCGCGCAGGCCCTTATCGGCGGCTGCATATGGCGCAGCAGACGAGTGCGCCCGATGACGACGGCGCGCCTGACGAGAAGAAGCTGGCGTAAGCTCTGGCGCTGAAATCCTCACCTAAGGTGAGGCTCGTGATTGTCTCATTCAATCCGATGCTTGGCCGGCTATGTTGCTACAAGGCCGGCCATGCCAGCACCTCATGACGCTAGAGCAGATAGCTGACTGGCTCGTTGCTGACGGGGTGCGGGAAGACGCCCATTTCGACGCCGAAGACCGACTTCAGCACATCCGACTGAACGATCTCGGCAGGCTTGCCGCGCGCCGAAATCCTGCCGTCATTCAGCGCTACCAGCTCGTCGCAGTAGCGCGCTGCGAGATTGATGTCGTGGAGGACGACGACGATCGTCAGGCCCCGCTCGTGGCTCAGCTCGCGCAGCAGCGACAAGACGCCCGCCTGGTGGGCGAGGTCGAGCGCGGAGGTCGGCTCATCGAGCAGCAGGCAGCTGGCGTTCTGCGCCAGCATCATGGCGATCCAGGCGCGCTGGCGCTCGCCGCCCGACATGTTGGCAACGAGACTATCGGCAAAGCGCTCGAGATCGGTGCGTCGGATCGCATCCTCGACCAGATCGCGATCGGCCTGCGTGAAGCGTCCGAGCGTGCCGTGCCAAGGGAAACGACCGAGCGCGACAAGCTCGCGCACCGTCATGCCATCGGTGGCGGGCGTGAACTGCGGCATATAGGCGATTTCGCGGGCAAAAGCGCGCCCGCCCCAGCTGGCTGCCGGCTTTCCCTGTAGCTCGACGGCGCCCGACGTCGGATCGACCTGGCGGGCGATGGTCTTCAAGAGCGAGCTCTTGCCCGAACCATTCGGCCCGACAAGCCCATAGACGCGGCCCGCCTCGAGCGTCAGATCGACACCGCGCAAGATATGCTTCTTGCTGGCCTCGTAGTGGATCTGCGACAGAGTGAGAAATTCGGCGGGCATGATGGCATCTCCGGCTACGTAACGTATGGCGCCGGACATCCGGATCGCACGGACGTAAGTGCAAAAGTTCACTGAGGATGTCAACTTATGTGGTGGTGAGAGGAGGGCGTGGCATGGCGTCGGGTCTTCGCGGGAGAACGATGCTCGCTAAGCCTCGGCAAGGATTGCGTGAACCACCGCTTGCGCCCTGAGCATGGTATCGGGTCTCTGCGAAAGGCTCATGAATACGGTTTCGACCTTCACCAGGTAGTTGACGACTTCAGCGGCGGGCGCACCGTGGCGAAGCTGTGCGGCGGCGTTCTGAAGGTAGTGTCATATTCGTCTTCGAAACCAGCTGCGTCATCGTCGCGCCATGTCCATCCTTCGGGCATAAGGCCGATCGGATCCCACAGCGACGAGCCGATATCTCGCAGCCTCGACAAATCGATGACGGGTGGCGACACACGTTTATCCTTCAACGTCTACGCAGACGGAAACAGCACATCTGGGTACGTAAGGCTGTTGTGAGCTCATGACCAGCGGCGAGGGTCAATTGGTGATAACAACCGACATGCGATCTTTCGAAGGGAGGGCTCTGAAATCATTGGCATGTTGCACTTCATTGTTGAACCCACCGACGTGCACACAGTGTGGCGGGAGAGTTGGAATGTCCGGCGGTTTGCAAGGTAGAAATGTCCGCGTGGTCATCACACGGCACAACGGTCAGCCCCGATCTGAGCGGCTGATC
>NZ_JAGHMH010000033.1 GCF_017741935.1 Rhizobium sp. 16-449-1b
TGTTGATTTGCACTGAGAGCTGACCCGGGATTGCGGGATATTATCACTGAGATTTGACCCATGTTTCAATCATCCCTCGCGAAGTTTCAGTGGGGGCTCTGGAGTGATCGACATGGCGTTACTGAGCGTAATCCGACGCTGGCATTTTCGAGAGCATCTATCGATCCGGGAGATTTGCCGCAGAAGCGGCCTGTCCCGGAATACTGTCCGCAAATAC
Organism: Rhizobium sp. 16-449-1b; assembly: GCF_017741935.1. GTDB lineage: Bacteria > Pseudomonadota > Alphaproteobacteria > Rhizobiales > Rhizobiaceae > Rhizobium. The sequence continues at coordinate 218 of NZ_JAGHMH010000033.1, forward strand.
CTACGCCTGGACGGCGTGGAGCCGAAGTTCAAGGTCCCGGAGCGACCGAGCAAGCTTGATCCGTTCGCGGATCGGCTGTCGGCCTGGCTGAAGACGGAATCGAAGAAAGGCCGCAAGCAGAAGCGCACCCTGAAGCAACTCCATACCGACCTGGTGAGCCTCGGCTATGACGGTTCCTATTGCCGCGTTGCGGCCTTTGCCCGGGAATGGAAGGCAGACCGGCAGAGGGAATTCCAGACGACCGGACGCGGAACGTTCGTGCCTCTGGCCTTCGAACCGGGTGAGGCCTTCCAGTTCGACTGGTCGGAGGACTGGGCGATCATTGGCAATGAGCGCACCAAGCTGCAGGTGGCGCATACGAAGCTGAGCTACAGCCGCGCCTTCATCGTACGAGCCTATCTCCTGCAGACGCACGAGATGCTGTTCGATGCCCACAATCATGCATTCCGGGTCTTCGGCGGCATCCCCGGCCGCGGCATCTACGACAACATGCGCACGGCAATCGACAAGGTCGGGCGTGGCAAGGAGCGCGATGTCAACGTGCGCTTCCTGGCAATGGCCAGTCACTACGTGTTCGAGCCGGAGTTCTGCAATCCCGCGTCCGGTTGGGAGAAAGGGCAGGTAGAGAAGAACGTTCAGGATGCGCGCCATCGCTTCTTCCAACCTGTTCCGCGCTTTCCATCATTGGATGCCTTGAACGATTGGCTGGAGCTTCGGTGCAAGGAGTTCTGGGCAAAGACCCCACACGGCCAGATGCGCGGCACCATCGCCGATATCTGGGCCGAGGAGGCCTTGGCATTGATGCCGGTTTCCCGCCCGTTCGACGGCTTCGTCGAATATACGAAGCGGGTCACGCCGACCTGCCTCGTCCATCTGGAGCGCAATCGCTACAGCGTCCCGGCATCCTTTGCCAATCGACCGGTGAGCCTGCGGGTCTATCCGGATCGTGTCGTCATCGCCGCGGAGGGCCAGATCGTCTGCGAGCATCGTCGCGTCATCGATCGCTCTCACGATCGGCCGGGACAGACGATCTACGACTGGCGGCACTATCTGGCGGTGGTGCAACGCAAGCCAGGTGCTCTGCGCAATGGTGCACCGTTCGTCGAACTCCCCGATGCATTCCGGGCCTTGCAGCAATACCTGCTCAAGAAGCCGGGCGGCGACCGGGAGATGGTCGATATCCTGGCGCTCGTCCTTCAGCACGACGAACAGGCCGTCCTGTCGGCGGTTGATATGGCGCTGAAGTCCGGCGTTCCGACCAAGACCCACGTGCTGAACCTGCTGCACCGTCTTGTCGACGGCAAATCCTTCACGCCGCCGACCATCGATGCGCCGCAAGCCCTAACGCTCACCAACGAGCCTAAAGCCAATGTCGAACGATACGATGCCCTGAGAAAGACGGAGGCCCGTCATGCGTCATAACCCGGCAAGCGGCGCGATCGTCATCATGCTGCGGCAACTGAAGATGCACGGCATGGCCCAGGCCGTCGGTGAGCTCACCGAGCAGGGATCGCCAGCGTTTGAGGCCGCCATCCCGATCCTGTCGCAGCTCCTCAAGGCAGAGACCGCGGAACGGGAAGTGCGTTCGACGGCCTACCAGCTCAAGACGGCACGCTTTCCAGCCTATCGTGATCTGAACGGCTTCGACTTCGCCAGCAGTGAGATCAACGAGGCGCTGGTCCGTCAGCTTCATCGCTGCGACTTCCTCGACGACGCCAACAACATCGTCCTCGTCGGCGGTCCCGGCACGGGCAAGACGCATATCGCCACGGCCATCGGTGTCCAGGCCATTGAACATCATCACAAGCGGGTTCGGTTCTTCTCAACCGTGGAATTGGTCAATGCGCTGGAGCAGGAGAAGTCCCAAGGTCGGCCAGGGCAGATCGCCAACCGCCTGGCACACTCCGATCTCGTCATCCTGGACGAACTGGGCTACCTGCCGTTCAGTGCTTCAGGCGGTGCGCTGCTGTTCCATCTGTTGAGCAAGCTCTACGAGCACACCAGCGTCATCATCACCACCAACCTGAGCTTCAGCGAATGGGCCAGCGTGTTCGGCGATGCCAAGATGACCACCGCTCTGCTCGACCGGCTCACGCATCATTGCCACATCCTCGAAACCGGAAACGACAGCTTCCGCTTCAAAAACAGCTCAGCTCATGAGCCCAAAACGACGAAGGAGAAACGTAGGAACTTGACCACCCCAACCACGACAGACGATATCTAAGGCGGGTCACTTCTCGGCGCAAATCCCGGGTCAGCTCTCAGTGCAAATCAACA
>NZ_JAGHMH010000025.1 GCF_017741935.1 Rhizobium sp. 16-449-1b
TGTAGCCACAAAGTTAGAATGTCCTGTTTCTGCAAAGTTGGAATGTCACACTCCCCGGGTCTGAAGGATGCGTGGGAGATTGCAGATGGGATTGATAGCGATGAGCGAGCGCGATCTGCAGCGGATTGAGATTTTATCGAAGGTGGCCGCTGGCCGGATGACTACGGTGTCAGCGGCACACGTTCTTGCCGTGAGTGAGCGCCAGGTGCGTCGGCTTTTGGAGCGGATGCGAACTGGCGGCGCGGCGTCGATCCGACACAAGGCGATCGGCCGACCATCGAACAATCGGATCAGCGACGGGGTTCGCGATTATGCGGTGACGCTGATTCGCGAACGTTATGCGGATTTCGGCCCGACGTTGGCGACGGAGAAGTTGGCTGAGCGCGATGGCTTGCGGGTGTCACGCGAGACGGTGCGCGGTTGGATGTCCGAGGCCGGACTGTGGCTGTCGCGCAAGCAGCGCCGGACGTTTCACCAGCCGCGGCTTCGACGCGAGGCTTATGGCGAGTTGGTGCAGATCGACGGATCGGAGCATCGCTGGTTCGAGGATCGCGGGCCGCCTTGCTCGCTGCTGGTGTTTGTCGACGATGCGACCGGCAGGCTGATGCAGCTGCGTTTCGTGCGCTCGGAAAGTGCCTTCACCTACTTCGAGGCGCTGGAACTCTATCTCCACCGTCACGGCGCGCCGATTGCCTTTTATTCGGACAAGCATTCGGTGTTCCGGGTGGCGAAGAAGGATGCCAAAGGTGGCCAGGGCATGACCCAGTTCGGGCGTGCACTTTGCGAGTTAAACATCGAGATTCTATGCGCAAATTCGAGCCAGGCCAAGGGTCGTGTCGAACGCATGAACCGGACGCTGCAGGACCGCCTGGTCAAGGAGCTCAGGCTTTGCGGCATCGACAGCATGGAGGCCGGCAACGCGTTTTTGCCGGACTTCATGGAGGACTACAATGCGCGTTTTGCGGTTACCCCTGCCCGGTCTGATGATCTGCATCGGCCGCTGAATCTGGCGCCAGATCGGTTGACGGAGATCCTGTGCAAACGCGAGCAGCGCTATGTTGGATCGCAGCTGACGTTTTCGTTCGAGCGCCAGCGGATCATGCTGGAGGAGACCGATGTGACGCGTGGGCTGGTGGGGCGCTATGTCGAGACCTATGCCTATGCCGACGGTCGTCTGGATGTGCGGTGGAAAGGCTACTCCCTGCCCTACACGGTGTTCGACAAGGACCAGCGGGTGACGCATGCCGCGATCACCGAGAACAAGCGGTTGGGTGATGTTCTGGCCTATATCAAGGAGCGCCAGGAGCAGCAGGACAAGCCGAAGGTGAAGAGCAGCAGTGACAAGAATGGCTACGTCAAACGGGCTCGCGGACCGGGCCGGCGGAAGGATTTCATGAACGATCCGGCAGTGATCGCACGGCGCCAGAAAGCACTGTCGCGACAGCAGGCTGCGGAGTGAGGCGTGTCAAAGCTAAAGCCGAAGAGGTGTATTTACCACCCGCCCCGATCTGATCTTGCAACCGGGATCAGCCGCTCAGATCGGGGCTGACCGTTGTGCCGTGTGATGACCACGCGGACATTTCTACCTTGCAAACCGCCGGACATTCCAACTCTCCCGCCACA
>NZ_JAGHMH010000034.1 GCF_017741935.1 Rhizobium sp. 16-449-1b
TGTCCGTCGTCGAATGATTTGAGACCTTTTGGGCTTTGGAAGAATGGAGTTTCCGGCTCGGGTAGCTGGTTAATTTAAGCCGCTTTGGCCTGGTGGTTCAAGCGGCGCTGTCTGATGGTTTCTCGTTTGATCCTTTCACGTTCGAGCAGGATTGTTTGGCCGCGCCCGAAGTAAACGTCGGCCGGAGTGAGATTGTCGAGGCTCTCGTGGTATCGCCGATGATTGTAATGCTCGACGAAAGCCGCGATCTGGGCTTCGAGGTCCTCCTGGAAGAAGTAGTTTTCCAGCAGGATGCGGTTCTTCAACGTCTGGTGCCAGCGCTCGATCTTGCCCTGGGTCTGCGGATGTCCGGGAGCACCATGGACCTGGTCGATCTTGTATTTGTCCAGCCATTCGCCGAGATCTGAGGCGACGTAACACGGGCCGTTATCCGACAGCAGGCGCGGCCGGTGTTCGACCTTGACCTTGTCGCAGCCTGAGGCGGCCAGCGCCAGGTCGAGCGTGTCGGTGACATCGTCCACCTTCATGCTGGTGCACAGCTTCCAGGCGATGATGTAACGTGAGAAGTCGTCGAGGATGGTCGAAAGGTAGAACCATCCCCAGCCGATGACCTTCAGGTAGGTGAAGTCGGTTTGCCACATCTCGTTCGGGCGCGTGGTCTTGTCCTTGAACTCGTCATTGGCCTTGATGACGATATAGGCTGGCGAGGTGATCAGGTCATGGGCCTTGAGCAGGCGGTAGACCGAAGCCTCTGAGACGAAATAGCTTTCCATGTCGGTGAACTTCACCGCCAGCTCGCGTGGCGACAGATCGGCATGATCGAGCGCGAGTGTGATGATGCGCTCCCTGATATCGTCGGGGATACGGTTCCACACCCGTGACGGCGCGGATGTCCGGTCTTCCAGCCCCTCGACACCGTGGGTCTGGAAGCGATCATACCAGCGATAGAAGGTTGGCCGAGGAATGCCGAGCCGGTCGAGGGTTTGTCTGGCCGACAGGTGCGATTGCTCGACCAACCGGATGATCTCAAGCTTCTCGGTGGCGGAGTATCTCATTCTTCGTCGCCCCCATCCGCGATCATGCTTTTTTTAAGCAGGCGGTTTTCCAGGGTGAGGTCGGCCAGCGCCTCTTTCAGGTCGCGGCTTTCACGGCGCAGCGCCTTGACCTCGTCACTGGTCGCTGAACGCGCGGTATCACCGGCGAGCCGCTTCTTGCCCGCTTCGAGGAATTCCTTCGACCAGCTATAATACAGGCTCTCGGCGATCCCTTCGCGGCGGCAGATCGCGGCAATGCTGTCTTCGCCGCGCAGCCCCTCCAACACGATGCGGATTTTGTCCTCCGCCGAGTGATGCTTGCGCGTCGCGCGGCGAATATCCTTGATCGTCTTTTCGGCCGACGATGTCTGTGGCCCGGTTTTCTGTCTCATCTTCGCTTCCTTCGATAGAGCTACGATGAGCCAAAAATCCTCTCTTCTCAATTAAACCAGTTCTGTCTCATAGGCGTTGATGGCGGACA
>NZ_JAGHMH010000035.1 GCF_017741935.1 Rhizobium sp. 16-449-1b
GCTATCAATCCCATCTGCAATCTCCCACGCATCCTTCAGACCCGGGGAGTGTGACATTCCAACTTTGCAGAAACAGGACATTCTAACTTTGTGGCTACACCACATTTGTGGCATAACCAGAATTATGGAACTCGATCCAGTCTGCCTCGGGATAAACCTCAGTCCATTAGCCCTCGATTTTCCTCGATGCAAAATATCGCATGCAGGGACCGTCACCTTCAACCGGACGAACGAAAAGGCGTTTTTCATCTTCCAGCGCCAACGTTATGAACTGCCAGGGATGTACAAGCGTCTAGCCGGGGCGCAGTACGTGGTGGAAAGGCAATCCCGGTCGAGGTGGTGGGAAGGGCAAACTACCAGATAAGGCATAAGGCCTGCTACGTCGCCAATGACGCAAGCGTTGAGACGAAGGCCAAACCTTTCAGCCACGAAGTCGAATTCTAAAACGAACAGCGTTGAGTGAGATTCTGTCGATCGATCCCGCCGCTACAAAATCGGCGCGACGGGATCGGTCAATTTCACAGGTGACAAACTAGTTGTTGTGCGCGGCGCAGGCCTCGTCTTCGGGCGTGGCATTGCTTTTTCCACCCTGAGTCTGGAGCTTGCCCTTCCCTGCGCTGCTTGCAGGGTCCGCAAGTATTGTACTCAGGAATTGTGGTCCCCGCCCTAGAGACGAAGGCTGGACTTTTGAACTAGGCTAGCAGGCGGTTACCTCGGTGATGGTTTCAAAAGGGGATGGCGGGACCGGATGGCTCGCAAGAGCTCATGGCAGCGCCTAGGTGACCATGTGGCTTGCGGTGCGGGAATGACGACACCCGAATAGGCCTTTCCAAACGCAGCGATCAGGCGGTATTTTCCGTCCGCCCTAATTTCGCCGCGCCAGAGCGTCCAAATGAGGCCCAATCCTACATTAACGAGCTTAGCACCGACAAATTTTGGGTTGCTTGTGACTGTATGCCGCCCACTAAAGTTCGTCCGGTGTTTTGGCCTGTCACCGATCGCGGTTTCCGGCGTGACAGGACGGTCGATGCTTTCCAATCTACCGCCCGACCTAAGCTGGCGCTTTGTACGGTAGGATACCGTTCTAGACGCGATAGTTGGCAGTGAATCCCAGCATGGTATTCGTCCGAGCGGGACCCCGTTTCGCGTATGAAACGGCCCGGAACGCGCTCGCCGAGGCTGAGATGTCAGGCTCGGATGTTGCAAGCCACGAGACCGCAAATTCGACCTAGCGGCCGATGAACCGGGCATCACTATCTTGTAAGCTCCGCACTGTTGATTTGCACTGAGAGCTGACCCGGGATTTGCGCCGAGAAGTGACCCGCCTTAGATATCGTCTGTCGTGGTTGGGGTGGTCAAGTTCCTACGTTTC
>NZ_JAGHMH010000023.1 GCF_017741935.1 Rhizobium sp. 16-449-1b
CTCGCGGGCTGTGTGAGTGGCCCGGATCATGTCCCCCCGGAGATGCCCCTCCCGGCCAAGTTCAATGAAGGCTCGGCCAAGGCCGATGGCGACGTCTCGACGGTCGCCTGGTGGACCGCCTATCGCGACACCCGCCTGAACGGACTGGTGGTCGAAGGTCTCAATGAGAACCTGTCGATCCAGCAGTCGCTGGAGCGCATCAACGCCGCTGCCGGCAATGTCACGGTCGCTGGCGCCGGCGCCCTGCCGAGCCTGGTGGTTGGCGCTTCGCACACCACGAGCGGTTCGCTCGGCTCGCTGGCCGACAGCCGCGCCGCCACCAACACGACCGGCGCCAACGCCAATGTCGGCTGGCTGCTCGACCTCTTCGGCCAGTATCGCCGCTCGAAGGAAAGCGCCCAGGCTTCGCTCGACGCCGCCTACTCGACCGCCGACGTCGCCAAGCTCACCTATCTCCAGGATCTGGTGAACTCCTACATCAACGCCCGCTACTACCAGGAGCGCATCGCGCTCTCCAAGGCCAACCTGAAGTCGCGCCAGGAAACCTACGAGCTGACCAAGTTCCAGCTCGATGCCGGTGCAGCCTCGCGTCTCGACGTCGTGCAGGCCGAAGGTCTGGTCCAGTCGACCCAGGCTGAAATCCCGGGCCTGGAAACCAACTTCCGCGTCGCCGCCCACCACATCGCCACCCTGCTCGGCAAGCCGGCCGGCTCGATGGTTGCTGAACTGCAGCGCGGCGGCTCGCAGCCGGTCTTCCGTGCCGGCATCGTCTCCGGCGTTCCGGCCGACCTGATCCGCAACCGTCCCGACATTCGTGTCGCCGAGCGCAATCTGGCCGCCGCCACCGCCAATATCGGCATCGCCATCAGCCAGCTCTATCCGACGATCTCGCTCTCCGGCTCGATCTCACCGACCTATGTGCGCCCGGTTGGCGCCAATGGCGGTCTGACCAGCTGGTCCTTCGGCCCGACCCTGACGCTGCCGATCTTCGACGGTGGCCGCCTGCGCGCCAATGTCGATATCGCCAAGTCCGACGCCAAGACCCAGTATCTCGCCTGGAAGCAGGCGGTTCTGCAGGCGGTCGAGGAAGTGGAAAACGCGCTGTCGGCGGTTCGCCGCGATGCGCAGACGGTTGCGGCACTCCGCGCCCAGGTCAAGACGACCCAGGAAACGCTCGATCTGTCGACCGCCAGCTACAAGGACGGCGCCTCCTCGCTGCTCGACGTTCTCGACGCCCAGCGTCAGGTCTCGCT
>NZ_JAGHMH010000036.1 GCF_017741935.1 Rhizobium sp. 16-449-1b
TCCGGGGTTCGCAGAAAATGGTCTCCCTCCGGTGACGGCGGGTTCCGTCGCAAGACGGGCCCGAGTTGAGCCCGGACGTGCCTGTGAGGCACACATGGTCTCCAGGGGAAGCGCAAGCTTCTCCCCCGGCGAAGTTGGGCGGAAAGGCAGAGAGACCGGAGTTGCGTTCATAAACCGCCGAACGGGGTGCTGGAAGGCACCATATTTTTTACTCTATCGAGGTGATTTCCAGCACCCCGTCCGAGTGAAGCCTGAACCAGCAAACCACGGGTGAAACCAGCCGCGTGACGGCCTTGCCGCGCGCCGGAGCCGAAGAGGACCGCAATGCCGCAGCACGCTCATGATAATCCCGGCAAGGACCTCAAGGACCGCCTCGGTCTCGAGTTGATCGTTGCGCTGGCGGCGAGGACATCGGAGATGCTGTCCATGCCGGTCGCAACCTGCCCGATCAAGCGCTGCCGCCGCGCTCGCGCCTGCCAGCGCATCGCCGTCAAGGCAAGCAAGCTCGCCTGCGTGCATACGCTGCCCTCGGAATACACACCCTGCTTCACCGACTATCTCGGCTGGGCCGGGATGGTCTGCGCCGATGCTCGCGATGGGGAGCACGGCGCGATGTTCCGGCTCCTTGACCTCCTGACGCCGTGCCTGCGCGGCTACACGGTGTCGATCGCCCGTGATTGCCTTGTCGGCGACGCCCCGGCGCTCGCCTGCCTTGATGAGACACTTGCCCTTATCGCCGAGAAAGCGCCACCGGTCTTCGAGCACCCGCAGGAGGAAGCGCAGGCCACACCCTGATGCGAGTCTCTTCTACAAATCTCCGACCCTCAGCGACCTCTCTTCCTATCTCATGCCTTCGTTTGTCTGGAATATAACTAACCTCTCACACACCGCCACACCGCTCTA
>NZ_JAGHMH010000006.1 GCF_017741935.1 Rhizobium sp. 16-449-1b
GAAACGTAGGAACTTGACCACCCCAACCACGACAGACGATATCTAAGGCGGGTCACTTCTCGGCGCAAATCCCGGGTCAGCTCTCAGTGCAAATCAACAGATAGGGTCGAAGTCGATTTTCTCGCCGCTATTCAACTGTGCCTCCCGTTGTTCATAACCGGAGGAATAGGGCAGGAAGCTGAGAAAGGAAATCGCGCTCAATCTGGCTGATTCTATCAATTAGAAGAGCGTGATATAAATTTATTTCCAATTGAAAGACGCCGAATCCTAATGCAAGACTCCAAACGACGAAATTCCTGTGGACAATACCGAATCGTAAGACTCAAAGAGGTTGATAAGACTCCAGACGTGCGACGTTTTGTCGCACATTTTTGCCTGATAAAACTGCGATGGATACCCGAAACGACGGTGTAGCTACTGAGCTGAGAACAGTCCACTCGCTAGTGGGCCGCCGGCCTCTTGGCGGTCCGCGCCACTGGTTAGACGCGTCCGTTCTATAGTGCTGGATTTAGGGAGATAGGCTCTACCATCGAACGGAAGCCAGATGACATAATCAACGCGCTGGCGCAGCTCGGTCTACCTGATCTCACGTTCAACCCAATGCTGCGCTTACACCGAATAGGCTCAAGACCCATGACTGCGAAGAAGTGAGCTTGGTAAGGCGGCTGGCTAAGCGACGTGAGCGTGAACGGTTGAACACTATGACTACTTATAAGGTTCAAGTCCTGTCGCCCCGACCATTTACTTAGATTTTCGGCAGCCCCCAGGAGCCGAGATCACAATCAAAACTCTGATGAATAACTGGATTTGGCTGCATGTCATCGCGTGCAGCGCTAGCTGATTCGGCAATTGTCAATAATATTTGACGTCGATATTCAGTATTAAATCAACGCAAGATGTAATTTCTAATAAATATGCTGGTAAACCGCTGGTGATCTCGAATATCGCTTCAATATGTGGCATAGATATACGGGAGATACATGAGGTTTTTCATGATTGATGTCGCTGGCAGCGAATCTCTTCGAGATAAAATGTCCGAATCACTATCGAAGATGGTCGATAATGCTGTTCGATCCGGCTGGTCAGAGCATGATGTCGCGCTCTTGCTGATGGAACTCGCGGAAGCACATCTGATGAAGGTCGCGGCTGGCGTCATCACCGACGGCGCGCTGCATTGCGAGCGCGCCGTCAGCTTCAAGAACTGAGCGCGATCACGTCGCGCCAGTCATCCGAAAACGTCATTTCTGTTCGATGGACACGCCGTTTTGGCCGATGCTCATCTCGACGCCCTTGGGCTTCGTCTGTTCGTGATAGATATAGGCACCAAGCCCTGCGACGACCACAATCAGGGCGCCGATGACTACATAAAGACCGTTCGAGTTTCTCAAGAAATATCCCCCAACATTTTGATAATGCGCGGGAATAACGCGAAACCTCGATTTTGGTTCCAGCGCTCAGTCGTCGTTTGCCGAGTTCAGGTTTTCCGGACGGATACCCTCGTCGCTGCCGGTGCGCGCCTTCAGCCGAACGCCCGGTCCGCCCTCGTCATGATTGCCGCTGGCAATGAACAGGACGCCGCCCGTTTCGAGCGCCTGCTTGACCGCCGAGAGCGCCTGCGGCTCGCCTTGCGTCTCGTCGCGCTCAAGAGTTTCGAGGGTTGCGACGGGCAGGCCGGATGCGGTTGCCAGTTGCTCTATGGAGATGCCCATCATGGCGCGGGCGGCGCGTATCTGCATGGCTGTGATCATAAGGAAAGACTAGCGCGCCGGTGGCGGTTCGCAAGGGCTCAGTAGCGGTCGCGAGCGTTTGGATCGCGCATATGCCGCGCCTCAAGCGCAGCGCAGCCCCATACGACACCGAAGAGCAGATAGACATGGCGCCAGTGGTCGATGTCGATGACGTTGCCGATCGCGGCATGGCCGAGCACACCGATCCAGGCGATCATCAGATAGGGCTGCCAGGGGCGGTTCTTGAGTAGGTTCTTGAAGCCGAGATAGAAGGTCCAGAAAAGCATGCCGACATAGCTGACGAAACCGAGCCAGCCATAGGTCGTCAGCGATTTCAGCCAGATGTTGTGCTCGTCTTCGGGAAAGATGGTGCCGAACACCATCGGTCCGATCCCCAGCGGTCGCTCCATCATCATCGTGAAGCCGATCCGGTGGCGATCGAAGCGCCCGAGGTGCTCGCCGTCATATTGCTGCACCAGCTGCGCGCGCGTCGAGAATAGGTCGCTGACCTTGGGAAACTGCAAGGCGATGACAAGCGACGCCACCATCATCAGGATCGCCGCCAGCGACAGAACGAGAATGCGCAGCCGGAACGCGCCGCTGCGTTCCTTGAGCAGCATCACGAAGATCAGGAGGATGATGGTGAGCAGGAACAATCCCCACGCGGCGCGCGAAAACGACAGGAACACGCCGAGCGCGAGGATCAGGAGTGCCGTCGCCTTGATCGGCGCGGCCCGCAGGTTTCCGGTCAGGATGCCGTGCACGAGATAGAGGGAAGGGGGCACGAGGAACGGTCCGAACACGTTCGGGTCCTGGAAGGCACCCTTGGCGCGGTCATATAGCGTGAAGACCTCAGAGCCCGGAAAGGCGTGGAAGTAGCCGAGAATACCGAGCATCGAGGTGATGACGGCCGCAAACGTCCAGGCGTTGAAGATGAGCGGCAGCCGACGATGACTGTCCTCGATGATTGCGGCGTAGAAGACGGCCGTAAGTGCGAGGAAGGTCGAGACCGCCACATACATCGGACCATCGGCAAGGTCCTTCATCTGCGTCAGCGACAGCATGCCGCCGACGTTGAATGTGATCAGCAGGGCCAGAAGCGGAACGGTATAGCGCGAAATCCTGAGGCCGAGGATGAACCACAGCCCGACGAGCGCGGCCATCCAGAGTTCATAGGGGGCCGGCTCGCTGATGACGAAGCCCGACAGAAACACGCCGACGGTCACGGCGGCCGAGCCGATCAGTCGCAGCGTTGCCCGTTGTGGATGGGCGACGCGTGGATATGTCGCCTCGATCGCGCTCAATAGGCGTTTTCCGTGTTGAACAGGCGGAACGGCGTGAGGAACAGGATCTTCAGGTCGAACCAGAGCGACCAGTTCTCGATGTAATAGAGATCGTATGCCGTGCGGAACTTGATCTTGTCGTCGTTGTCGACTTCGCCGCGCCAGCCGTTGATCTGTGCCCAGCCGGTCACGCCGGGCTTGACGCGGTGGCGCGCGAAATAGCCCTCGACGACATCGCCGAATGCGCGGTCGCGGGCCTGTGCAAGCACGGCATGCGGGCGGGGGCCGACGAGCGAGAGATTGCCGAGAAGCACGTTGAAAAGCTGCGGCAGTTCGTCGATCGACGTCTTGCGGATGAAACGGCCGACGGGCGTGACGCGCGGATCGCCCTTGGTCACCGCCGCCCTTCCGGTCGGGTCGCTCATGTTTGTAAACATCGAGCGGAACTTGAAGACGTTGATGACCTCGTTGTTGAAGCCGTGCCGCTTCTGCATAAAGAAGACCGGTCCCTGCGAGGTCGCCTTGATGGCAATCGCCGTCGCCAGCATGACCGGCCAGAGAACGAGAAGCGCAAGCACGGCGAAGAAGATGTCGAAGCAACGCTTCGCGACTGAATCCCAGTCGCGAATGGGCTTGTTGAAGATATCGAGCATCGGCACCGAGCCGACATGCGAATAGGCGCGCGGACGAAAGCGCAGCCGGTTGGAATGCGCGGCGAGGCGGATATCGACAGGCAGCACCCACAGTTTCTTCAACAATTGCAGGATGCGCGCTTCGGCGCTGAGCGGCAGCGCGATGATCAGCATGTCGATGCGTGTCAGGCGCGCGAACTCGACAAGCTCGCCGATGGTCCCGAGCTTGGGGTAGCCCGCGACCATCGCCGGGGAGCGCTTGTCGCCGCGGTCATCGAAGATGCCGCAGATGCGGATGTCGTTGTCGGGCTGCTGTTCGAGCAGGCGGATGAAATCCTTGGCCGGCTGGCCGCCACCGACGAGAACCGCGCGGCGCTCCATGATGCCGTTTCGCGCCCAGTTGCGGATGCCGTAGGCGAGCAGGAAGCGCGATGCGATGAGGAAGACACCGCCGAGGATGAACCACGAGAGATAGGACCGCAGCTGCGCCGCATCGACAGGGCTGACGATCGCGACAATGGCGACCATGGCACCAAAGACCAGCGTCCATGTCAGCAGCACCTTCGGCAGCGGGCGCGTGCGGGCGCGCAGTGCCGGGATCGTGTAGCAATCGGCCGTCTGCAGGGCGAGCACCAGCGCGGCGCCGACGCATATGGATGCGACCGCGCGCATGGAGATCGTTTCCTCTGTATCCATCCACAGCAGGAACGAGAGAAGGCCGATGCCGAATTGCGAGAAAAATTCGATCAGGCGGAACTGGCCGATCATGATCGCGGGCGTACGTGTGCCATCGCTGAACTGCTCGGCGATCTGACGCGCGTAGTCGTTGAGCGGCTCCGAGGTGGTTTTCTCAGTGCCGCCGCTGCGTCGATTGACGTCGGAAACTTGCTTGCGCAGGGTTTCCAGATCAAATTGATCGTTGTTCTCTGCCTTGTTCATGAGGCTACCGCCGCTGTTTCACCAGTCGGCAATAGCAGAAAGCCCCTAAGAAACGTTTTACGAAGTGGCTTTACTTGCCTTTGCGGCCCGGCGCTCAAGCAGTTCGCGATAGAGTTTCAATACATCCTTGGCCATGACCGTGGCGGAAAAGACCGACCGCACCTGATCGATTGGAGGCATTGTCTTGTCGTGCCATTCGGGAACACGAATGGCATCCGCCATGACCCGGGCGAGGTCGTCGGCATTGTCAGGGGCGACCAGCGCCTCGCTATCCTTGCCGAGCGCTTCCGGAATGCCGCCGACACGGGTCGCGATGATCGTCTTTCCGGCGCCAAGCCCCTCGAGCACGATATAGGGCATGGCTTCCGCACGCGAGGGTACGACGAGGTTCTGCGACATCGCGAATGCCTGCTGAACACGCATCGCAGGCAGCATGCCGATACGCTTGCCGAGACCGCGCTCGACCATCATCTCGCGGTAGCGATCCCGATCCGGCCCGTCGCCGATCATCAGCGCCGACAGCGGCCGGCCGATCAGGCGCTCCGTTTTTGCAAACGCGTCCACAAAAAGGTCGGGACCCTTAAGGTCCCGCAGCATGCCAACATAGATGAAGTGGACGGCATCGGACCGGGTCGGGACGAGCTCGAAGTCTCGCTCGCTGATACCGTTATAGATCAGCCGGCTCTGCGTCCGCGGGCGGCCGACCCTCTTGGTGTAGGTGTCGCGCTCGTACTCGCAGATGAACACCAGGGCGTCCGTGAGATATTCCTGCAGCCGCTCCATGCGGAGCACGAATTGCCCCAGGAGCGACGAGCGGGAATAATGCAGGCTTCCGCCATGGGCAGTGTAGAGGCGGGCTACGCAATACCTGTTCACCCGCAGGGCTGAGCCGGCTAGTCGCGCGAGCACGCCGCCTTTGGCGCCGTGTCCGTGCAGCACATCCGGCCGCAAACTTTTGATCTTCTTGTAGGCGTCCCAAAGCACGCCAATATCCGAAGGGCTGATCGAGCGCCGGATCGGCACACGCGTCAGTCCCAACGCCAGATAAGGCCTGATGTCGTCGAACAGCGCGTCCTCATGCTCTCCACCGGTCGAGCTGTCGCAAAGAATGCCCACTTCATGGCCGGCCTTGCTGTGCTCAATCACCAGATCGCGCACGTGGCGGAAGATGCCGCCGACCGGGGACCTGAAGCAGTGAATGATGCGAAGGGGCCGCTGTTCGCTCATCTATGATCAGAACAGCCGTTCGCGGACATAGAGCGTATCGCCGGCAATGATGGCGGACGAGATGTTGACGCGTCCGGTCATCACCTGGCCGTTGATCTTTCTGGTCACATCGACGGCGCTCTGGTTGGCGCGCGGCGTGAAGCCGCCGGCAACGGCGATCGCGTTCTGTGCGGTCATGCCGGGAACATAGGCGTATTGGCCGGGTTGGCCCACTTCGCCCATGATGAAGATGGAACGATAGCGGTCGACATCGATGGTGACGTCGGGATCGCGGAGGTAGCCCTGCTTCAGCTTCTGCGCGATCTGGCCGGAGAGCTGTTGCAGCGTGCGACCACGCGCCGGCACCTGTCCGACGAGCGGGAAGGCGATGTAGCCGGCCTGGTCGATCGTGTAGGTATTGGTCATGCTCGGCTGGTCGAACACGGTAATGCGAAGCCGGTCGCCGCTATCGAGCGAATAGGGCTGGATTGTCGCCTGGTTGAATGCGCGCGGCGCGGGCTGATAGCTGTTGCAGCCGCCCAAGACTGCGGTCATGGCGGCGAGGCTCAAAGCCATCAGAAACTTGGGCTGTGCGACGGGCATCTGCTTCTCACAGGAAACGAACTTCTTGCCCCGTTATCGATCCGTTAGGGTTAATGACCGGTAAAGACCGCAGTCAAATTCGCTCTTTCTTGAACTGCGAAGGCTCTCAGCCCTGCGCCCGCAAGCATTAACCCTTGAGTTACTATAGTCATTTACCCTCGCGGCACCTTTGTTCTTGGAGTACGAGCATGTCCGGCGTGACGGGTAATCAGGATGTCGATATCGATCTTGCCCAGCTGGTCCGCGGCGTCTGGGCCCGTCGGCTCAAGGTCGTGGCGATCACCTTGCTCGGGGCAGGGGTAGCCTTTGCCGGCGCCAAGATGATCTCGCCGAAGTATCGCAGCGAGACCCGCATCCTGATCGAGCCGCGCGCCCCGGCCTTCGCCACCGCGCAGGCAACGGATGCGAACGCAGGCCAGCTCCTCGACGAACTGAATATCTCCAGCCAGGTCCAGCTCCTGCAGTCCGCCGATCTCATCAAGCAGGTCATCAGCAGCCAGAAGCTCTATGATCTTCCGGAGTTCGATGCAGCCGCCAACAGCTCCGCGCTCGGCGACATCCTGATCGCGCTGCATTTGAAGAAGAGCCCGCTTGCCAACCCGCCGGAAGAGCGCGTCATCGACGCCTTCGTCGAGCGCCTGCAGGTCTATCAGGTTCCCGGCTCCCGCGTCATCGGCATCACCTTCACCTCCAAGGATCCGGCGCTCGCCGCAACGATCCCGAATGCCATGGCCGCCGCCTATCTCGCCAAGCAGAGCGGCGCCAAGCTCGATTCCAACTCCGAAGCGACGCGCTGGCTGGAACCTGAAATAGAAAACCTCCGCACCAAGGTCAGCGACGCCGAGCAGAAGGTCGCCGAATACCGCGCCGCGCACGGCCTTCTGCCGACCAATGGCGGCGGCAATTTCCAGACGCAGCAGCTGAACGATATCTCCGCCGAACTGACGCGTGTCCGAGGCGAGAAGGCCAACGCCGAGGCGCGCGCGCAGTCGGTTCGCAATGCGCTGTCGTCTGGCGAGGCATCCGATACGCTGCAGGACATCATGTCGTCGCAGTCGATCCAACGGCTGAAGGGAACGGAATCCGGCCTGCAGTCGCAAATCTCGGACCTTCAGACGTCGCTCCTCAACAACCATCCGCGCCTGAAGAGCCTTCGCGCTCAGCTTGCCGACATCAAGACGCAGATTCGTCAGGAAACGCAGAAGATCCTGGCAAGCATCGAAAACGAAGCCAAGGTCGCGACGCTTCGCGAACAGGAGCTTGAGCAGCAGTCCAACAAGGTCAAGGCAAACAGCGCCCAGGCCGGCGAGGATGAGGTTGGCCTGAACGCGCTCGAGCGCGAAGCCGCCGCCCAGCGTCAGCTGCTCGAAACCTACCTGTCGCGCTTCCGCGAGGCCGCATCGCGCGCCGACAAGAATTCCAGCCCGGCCGATGCCCGCATCGTCTCGACCGCCGTTCAGCCGGTCGATCCCTACTTCCCCAAGGTCGTCCCGATCGTTGTCGTCGCAGCACTTGCGACCTTCATCATGACCTCGATCGCGATCATGCTAGCCGAGCTTTTCAGCGGCCGCGCGCTAAGGCCGACGTCGAGCGTCGAGGCCGAGGAACGCATCGAACGGGAAACGGTCGAAGTTGTCGCAGTTGCTGCGCCGCCGGCACGCGTTCCGGCGTCGAGCATGCTCGGCGTCCAGCACGAAGAGCAGGAAGAACAGCAAGACGAAGTCGCCGAAGAGCTCGTCCCGGAGGAGCCTGAGGAAGAGAACGAATTCTCCATCGCTTCCGTCGCGCATTATCTCATCGGCAGCCGCGCGCCGCTAGCGATTGCAATTTCACCGACCGGTGACAATGGATCGGCCGCGACCGTAGCCTTGGCGCGCACGCTTGCGTCCGCTGGCTCTCGTGTCGTGCTTGTCGACATGACCGGCTCAGGACACCCGACGGAACTGATGGCGCAGGGCCGTTCGCTGCCTGGGGTCACCGACCTTCTGTGCGGTGAGGCAGCCTTTGGCGACACCATCCATGGTGACCACCTCTCCGACGCCCACTTCATTCCGCAGGGTACCAGCGACATGCGTCGCGCCATGCGCGGAGCCGATCGCCTCTCGCTGCTGCTAGATGCTCTCTCTTCGGCCTATGACTTGGTGCTGGTCGAATCCGGCGCTGCCGATGTGGCCGGCGTCTCCAAGCTCACGCAGAGCAAGACCGTCGAAATCATCCTCTCCATGCCTGAGATCGTCGAGGAAGAGTTCGTGGCCGCGATGACCAGCTTCGAAGAGGCGGGCTACGAGCGCGTCGTGCTGATGTCCGGCGACAATACGGATGGCAATGCGGCGGTCGCCCAGCAGGCCGCTTAATCAGACGCCGGCGAAACGACGCAGGCGCTGGGCGGCGCGATAGAGCCGCTGCTGCGATTTGACGTACGCCTTGGCTCGGGTAACGAGCCGGTGCGTCGCGCCGGCTACCATGCCGCGAGCGGTGAGGGGCAGCACCACATCGTAATGATCCGTCTCGACAGGCGCCCAGGAGCGCTTGTAGCCCTGATCGCCCAGGCCGAAATCGAACATGCCGACGCCCTTGCCGTGCAGGCCCGATATCATCTGCCAGAACAGAAATTCGCCAGGGCTCGCCTCGGCGCCGATGCTCTCGTCGATCGCGCTGAACTGGCAAATCACATGATCACCCTTGCGCGAGATGCCGGCGACGGCCGCCACGTGACCGGCATGCTCGCCTTTCAGCTGGATCGCATGCATTTCGAGACCTGACAGTTCGTTCTTGGCGTCGCGGATATCGATAGCGCCATGAAGAAAGGCCTTCGTCGCGGCATCAGCGAAGACATCGGGTAGTCCCATCGCCTTGAAGCGTTCGCTTTTCAGCCGGAAGAACTGGTCGAGAAGCGCGTGCTGGCTCTTGGCATCCGTGCCATGGACATAGTCGAAGCCGCCGAGTTCCTCCAGCCGCTTCGATTGCACCCGGAACTTCTTCCGCCGGCTCTTGGCATTCAACTGCTTCAGCGTCGCTTCCATCGTGTCGAACAGCGGCAGCTGGTAGGCGTGGTTCTGATTCTGCACCATCGGCAGCAGCGCCAGGGGACTGCTGCGGCCCCGCCATGTCAGGGGAATGTTCTGCAGGAGCAGGAGATCGGCCTTCCCCTTGAGCGCGCCGGAGATACGCGTCGCAAGGTCATGCGCATCGAGCGTCTCGGAGGAATCCGCGAAATCGGCGGCAAACAGGCCCGTATTGATATTGCTGTGGTCGGCGCCGATGAACTTCGCGACACGCACGCCGCGCGAGCGGACGACCTCGACGGGGAGGATGAAGACAGTTCGCGCCCCAGACCGGCCGCGGATGACGGCGGCCGGATTGCCGTAGGCTTTCACCCAGGACGCGCACCAGTCATAACCCTGGTGCAGGGAATTCAGGTTGTCACGCTCGAGCGCACGCCATTCTGGCTCGATCGCCGCGATGGAATCGACAATGTCGATCTCGATCTTATCGAAAGACAGCCGTGCATTGATGTCCCTGAGCTTCGCCAATCCGGCATCGGCGTCTGCGGCGATGTCACGCGGCGCGGATTCCAATGGAAGCTTCTGCGTTTGCACGGGCGTTCTCCGGGACAAGATACTGCCCGGGAAAATAGCGCGGCAGCGCATCCATTTCCTTTACGCGCGCCGAGCCGACGGCTTTTCCGTCAATCACGGTTAGTCCGCGATTAATGCCTATTGCTGCTTCGGTCCGGCCATCCACTTGATGATGACCATCGCCGGCAACACCCAGAGCAGTCCCGTCAGCGAGAAATAGAGCAGGTGGCCCCACCAAGGCGCATTGCCGAGCGTCGCAACCGCGATCGTATTCGCAACCAGCGCATAGACCAGAACGAGGACGACGATGAGGATGGTGCCGATGAACTTGCGAAGGCGGACAGGCATCTGGTGAATTCCGGTATGGGATGTGCAGGCAGGCCACCGCGACGGCATGCCGCAAATGTTCGGACTTGTTTTGCATCAGTGGCTAAGGCAAATCAACTGTCGGAACGAAGGAGTCCGTCCATGGCCGTCGCTGATCTCACGACTGAACAGGAAATTCTGCGCCAGGTGCGCAAGCAGGATGATAATCGCAAGGCCATACGAATTTGGCTCGGCATCGTCCTTCTCGCGCTGTTCTGTCTGGTGATTGTGGGCGGCGCGACGCGCCTGACCAATTCCGGCCTGTCGATCACCGAGTGGAAGCCGATCCACGGCGTTATCCCGCCGCTGAACGCCACGGAATGGGAAGAGGAATTCAAGCTCTACCAGCGCATTCCCGAATTCCAGCAGATCAACAGCGACATGACCGTTGATGAGTTCAAGGGCATCTTCTGGTGGGAATGGGCGCACCGCCTGATTGCCCGCGGTATCGGCGTGATCTTCGCGCTGCCGCTGCTCTACTTCTGGGCAACCGGCAGGATCGAGCGGCGCCTGCGCTGGCCTCTCGTCGGCATTCTGGCGCTCGGCGGCTTCCAGGGCGCCATCGGCTGGTGGATGGTCTCGTCGGGACTGACCGCGCGCACCGATGTCAGCCAGTATCGCCTGGCGACACACCTCATCACCGCATGTCTGATTTTCGCATCCTGCATGTGGATCATGCGTGCGCTCTCGCCGCATTCCGAAGACACGGCGCCGACCAAGAGCGCGCGTGTTTGGGCCTGCGTGATCGCCGCGCTGACCCTGTTCCAGATCTATCTCGGCGCGCTGGTCGCGGGTCTCGATGCGGGCTTCACATACAACACATGGCCGCTGATGGACGGCGCCATCGTGCCGTCCGATCTCCTGATCCAGCAGCCCGCCTGGATCAACTTCTTCGAAAACCCGAAAACAGTACAGTTCATCCACCGCATAGGCGCCTACACGCTGTTTGCCGTGACGCTAATCAACATGATCATGCTGCTGCGCGCAGCACCGGCAACGACACACGCACGCCGCGCCGTCGTCATGTTCGCCCTCGTCACCATCCAGGCCTCGATTGGCATCGCCACCTTGCTGCTCGAAGTCCCGCTCCACTGGGGCCTGCTGCACCAGGGCGGCGCACTCGTCGTCTTCGGCTTCGCGATCGCCAACTGGCGCGGCTTCTACGGCGAATACCCGCACGCGACGGTTATTTCCGAACGCGATTGATTTGGCGCCACTATCGGCGCGAATGCGCGGGTCATGACTAGCCTTGCGCTTCAATAGCGCCTTACAGCAATCATCAAGTTTGCCTCAGCGAGATCTGGCCGGAAGCCGATCTCGCTGTTTGCTTATCTGCCTATCGCTAAACCGTTGCAGCTTCCGGCTGGGACAAGTTTCCCGCTCATGACAGCCGGAGGCGCCGGTGTGCATAGCCGAGCTAACGTGAGCGATGGTTGATGGCAGGGCAGGGATGAGGCTCCGCCGCGTGTGGAAAGCGCTCAGGCATCCGGAGGGCGGATATAGCGCGCCCTGTTTACCGTGGCGGCAAGACTGACATCCAGTCCCCGCCACCGGGCAACCGATACGTCCAATATCGAACAACACATAACCCCTGAACGAAAAAATCCGGCTGCGTCGCCACAGCCGGATTTCAATTATTTACGTCCGAAAATCAGTCTCAGAAAAAACCGCGGCGCTGCCACCAGCCAGCCTTCTTCGGCTTGCCGTCGCTATCAGTCGCTTCCGTGGTTGAAGACTTGACGGTCGGTTCGGAGGAGGCAACGTTTGCGCCGCGATTGGCGCGAACGGGCTTTGCTTCCTCTTCAGCGGGCGCTGCCAGATCGGCGGATGCTTCAGCGACTTCCGGCTCGGCGGCAGGTGCTGCTTCGGCAACCGGAGCTGCTTCAGCGGCAGGTGCCACTTCTGCTTCCACGACAGGCTCTTCGACTGGCGAGGCCTTGCGGCTACGACGAGCGCGCTTCGGCTTCACGTCTTCCGTTACCGTGGCGCCGGCTTCGACGGCGGCCATGGCCGAGGACGCTTCGACAGCTTCTGCTGCTGCGGCTTCGACGACAACGTCTACCGGCGCGCTGTCTTCGGTTGCGACTGCGGCTTCGTCCGTGGTCTCAACTGCTTCTGCGCTTGCGGCAACATCGCCATCAGCTTCGGCAACATCGTCGCCCTCAGCGCCTTCGGCACCTTCCTCGCGGTTGCGGCGACCGCCGCGCTTGCCGCGACGGCGGCGCTTGCGGCGCTGCGCGTCATCGCCTTCGGCACGTTCTTCGGAGCCGGCAGCGGACGTGGTTTCGGCGTCGTCGCCTTCCTCGTCACCACCATCCTCGTCGCCAGCCTGTTCGGCACCGTTCTCGTCGGATGCCTGCTGCTCGCCATTGCCATTACGGCCGCGACGACGACGGCGGCGCTTGCGCTTGCGTCCGTCACCTTCGCCCTCAGCACGGGCAGCAGCGGCCGGACGTTCCGACGCCTGCTTTTCTTCCAGTTCTTCGTCTTCTTCCTCGTCAATCTCGATAACGACGTCATCATCGTCGTCTTCGGGGATCGCCGCGAAGTTGAAGAGGGTTTCGATCTTGACCGGGTTCTCGACGGCTTCGCCGCGATCGATCGCGAAGTGCTGCGCGCCAACCGCGCCATCGGCATCGATGATGATGGCGACGCCGAAGCGGGCTTCGTAGTCAACGATCGTCTGACGCTTGTGGTTGAGGATATAAAGAGCGATCTCCGGCGTCGTGCGAACCGTGATGTCGTGGGTCGTGTTCTTGAGCAGATATTCTTCGATACCGCGCAGCACGTGCAGGGCAACGGAAGACTGCGAGCGAACGTGACCGGTGCCGCCGCAATGCGAGCAGACCTGGGTCGTCGATTCCAGAACCGATGCGCGAATGCGCTGGCGCGACATTTCGAGCAGGCCGAAGTGCGAGATGCGGCCGACCTGGATGCGGGCGCGATCGTTCTTCAAGCAATCCTTCAGCTTCTTCTCGACAGCGCGGTTGTTGCGCTTTTCTTCCATGTCGATGAAGTCGATGACGACAAGGCCGGCCAGGTCGCGCAGGCGCAGCTGACGAGCCACTTCGTCGGCGGCCTCGAGGTTGGTCTGCAGTGCCGTGTCTTCGATCGAGTGCTCGCGGGTCGAACGACCGGAGTTGACGTCGATCGAAACCAGCGCTTCCGTCTGGTTGATGATCAGGTAGCCACCCGACTTCAGCGTCACCTGCGGCTGCAGCATCCGGTCGAGCTGGGCTTCGATGCCGGAGCGCGAGTAGATCGGGTGAATGTCGCGGTAAGGCTGGACCACCTTGGCGTGGCTCGGCATCAGCATCTTCATGAAGTCTTTCGCTTCACGATAGCCTTCTTCGCCGGAGACGATGATCTCGCCGATATCCTTGTTGTAGAGGTCGCGGATCGAACGCTTGATCAGCGAGCCTTCCTCGTAGACGAGGCAAGGCGCGGTCGATGCGAGCGTCAGCGTACGGACGTTTTCCCAAAGACGCATCAGGTATTCGAAGTCGCGCTTGACCTCGACCTTGGTGCGGTTGGCGCCGGCGGTACGCAGGATCACGCCCATGCCCTGCGGCACTTCGAGCATCTTGGCAATTTCCTTCAGGCGCTTGCGGTCCTGAGGGCTGGTGATCTTGCGGGAGATGCCACCGCCACGGGCGGTGTTCGGCATCAGAACCGAATAACGGCCGGCAAGCGACAGATAGGTGGTGAGGGCGGCGCCCTTGTTGCCACGTTCTTCCTTGGCGACCTGAACGAGCAGGATCTGGCGACGCTTGATGACTTCCTGGATGCGGTACTGCTTGCGCGGCTTGCGCTGCACGCGATCGGGAACCTCTTCCATGGCGTCTTCGGCGCCGACGTTCTCGATCACTTCTTCTTCGTGATCATGATCGTCGTCGTCCTCGTCGTCACTGCGGCGGCGCGCATCGACGTCTTCGGAAATCGTGTCGGTCTCGACCATGGCGGCCATCTCGCCGCCGGTGGAACCTTCGTCGTCGGACGATGCCGCGGCATCGGCTTCAACCGTCGCTTCGTCGGCGGCGGGAACGACCTTCTTGCGGCTCCGGCGGGGCTTGGCTGCCTTCTTTGCAGGCGCTTCCTCGACGGCTTCGACAACCTCTGCAGCTTCGACGGTCTCTACGACCTCTACAGCAGCTTCAACTGGCGCATCAGGCTCGTCCTTGGCAACGATGCCGACATCGGGTTGTTCCTGGGTCGCAGGGTCGATCCGTGCCGTATCAACATGCTCGACGTCGTCGTCGCGGCGATGCTCTTCGGCTTCGGCGCGCAACAGGGCCTGACGGTCGGCAAGCGGGATCTGGTAGTAATCGGGATGGATTTCGGCGAAGGCCAGGAAGCCGTGCCGGTTGCCGCCGTAATCGACGAAAGCAGCCTGCAGCGAAGGCTCGACCCTCGTTACCTTTGCGAGGTAGATGTTGCCGCGAATTTGCTTCTTGTGTTCCGACTCGAAGTCAAATTCTTCTATGCGGTTTCCGCGAACGACAACGACGCGCGTCTCTTCCTCGTGAGACGCGTCGATAAGCATTTTGTCTGCCATGTAAGCTGAGCTCCTCGGCGCGGTCGATCGTCGGCAGTCTCCGCAGTCGATAAGACAAGGGGAGTGCGGACCGTCATAGCAGCGCCGGATAGTGAAAGTCGCGATTGGTTCGGTGTGGAAGGCAGCAGCCAGACAGCAGCGGGGAAACTCTTCTCCCGGGGTCTGTAGACTTTAGATAAAACCTGCTGCGACACCATAAAAGACCAAGCGAGATCGACAAAACAAAGACCTTATTCAGGCCCGATGAGTTTGCTCTCTCTTTAAAGAGCGGTTGGTGGCAATCCACCGATGAAGTTTCCGCATACTCCGGAAAAATCAGGATCCATTGTCGAGTGGAAGCATGTAAGACGGCGGACGATTGCCGGTTGTGGCGCCAGGTCCTTTGCGGTTGGCTGCCTTGTCGGCGACTCTATCCCGTCAGTGCTTCTACCCTAAAATTGCTTGTATGTTTTCTCCGTCACAATAGCAAGGGAAAAGCCAAATGTGCCATAATATTGATGGATTTGCAGCATCATAAAAAATAGCGGTGGACGAGGTGATTCCGGCGCGGCGACAGTGACAATTGTTCTCGGTCGCAATCGCGTGTATCGCGGGATCCGGCATTGATGACAATTGGGGCATGACAGTCGGTTGTATAGCGAGACGCGGCGCGCAACGGTGAAATCCGGCTTGCGGACGAAAAACTTCAGGGCTTGGCTGGTTGCCGCGGTGATGGCCGTGGCTGTTCCGTTGGTCGGTCATTCGGTGGCGACCGCGGCCGGCGAAGAGCGCTTGCTGGCCTATGGCGCGCGCATCGTCGGCGACGACGCAAGGACCCGCATCGTCATCGATTTCGATCGTCCCCCCAGCTTCTCCATACACTACATCGCCAATCCGGAACGGGTCGTCGTCGATCTCCCGGCAACCGCTTTCGGTTTTCCCGCCAAGGATCTCGAGGCGAGGGGGCTTTTCAAGGATATCCGCTACGGCACGATGGACGGCGACAGCGCCCGTATCGTTCTGACGGCGACAAAGCCCGTTCGCATCGGCATGGCGAGGGTTCAGGCCGATGAAAACGGCAAGGGCCAGCGCCTCGTGCTCGAAGCCGAGATGACCGACAAGGCGACCTTCGCCGAACTGGTGAAAGCCCAATCCTGGAACGAGCCCGAGGCCGCGCAGACAACCAGCGCCATACCGGCGCCCGAAAAACCTGCACCCGGCGACTTCATCGTCGCCGTCGATGCCGGCCATGGCGGCATCGATACCGGCGCGATCGGCGTCGACACGAAGACCCAGGAGAAGGATGTCACGCTGGCATTCGCCAAGACGCTCGCGGATCGGCTGAACCGCGAGCCTGGCATCAAGGCTTTCCTGACCCGCAAGGATGATTCGTTCCTGTCGCTGTCCGAGCGCGTGCAGATCGCGCGGCAGAACCACGCATCACTCTTCGTCTCCATGCATGCCGACACGTTGCGCCAGAAGGATATTCGCGGTGCCACCGTCTACACCATCTCCGACAAGGCGTCAGACAAGCTCGCCGCCGATCTCGCCGACCGCGAAAACCTGTCCGACCAGATCGCCGGTAAGGCGGCTGCGACCGAACCGCCCGAAGTGGCCGACATCCTGCTCGACCTGACGCGCCGCGAGACGCAAGCGTTTTCGATCTCGATGGCCGAAAGCGTGCTGGCCTCCTTCAAGGATCAGGTCGGGACGATCAACAACCCGCACCGCCATGCCGGTTTCCGCGTTCTGCAGGCCCCCGATGTTCCCTCCATCCTGCTGGAACTCGGCTTTCTCTCGAACAAGGAAGACGAGAAACTGCTGCTCGACGACACCTGGCGCGCCAAGATGGGCGACCTGTTGACTGAGGCGGTGAAGCATTATCACGCATCCATGGTCGCCAATGGCGGCTGACAGGCGGCCGTTGCTCAGATGTGACACTTGCGTGGGTAAACATGTATGCGTGTGGAATTGCAGGCAAAAGCCCTACTTTCCTCACATTCAGGCCATTACTCACGGCTATGTTTCCGTGTGCAAAACGGAATTGGCTTGTGGCCGCATCCGGCATGGAGTAATTCGCGCAGCGTGCAAAGTGCCGCGGTTCATGCGATTGTTATGCGCGCGCCGATCGACAATTGAGATACCGGTAGCTTAGATATGATCAGACTTCTTGGATATTTCTTCGGAGCGGCTTGCGTCCTGTTCCTGGGCGTAGCGGCGGCCGTTGCCGTTTATTTGGCGACGGTGACGAAGGATCTTCCTGATTACGCGGTGCTGAGCAGCTACGAGCCGCCGGTGACGACGCGCGTGCATGCCGGCAACGGCGCGCTGATGGCCGAGTACGCCAAGGAACGCCGCTTGTTCCTGCCGATCCAAGCTGTTCCCGATCGCGTCAAGGCCGCGTTCCTCTCCGCCGAAGACAAGAATTTCTACCAGCACCCTGGTATCGACGTCACCGGTTTCGGCCGCGCCGTGGTCGCTTATCTGACCGGTGGCCCGACGCAGGGTGGTTCCACGATCACGCAGCAGGTCGCCAAGAACTTCCTGCTGTCGAGCGAACAGACCATGGAGCGCAAGGCCAAGGAAGCTATTCTCTCCTTCCGCATCGAGCAGGCCTACAGCAAGGACAAGATCCTTGAGCTCTATCTCAACGAGATCTTCTTCGGCCTGAACTCCTACGGTATCGCCAGCGCCGCACTCACCTATTTCAACAAGTCGGTCAACGAACTGACCATCGCCGATGCCGCCTATCTGGCCTCGCTGCCGAAGGGCCCGGCGAACTACCATCCGTTCCGTCATCCAGAAGCCGCGGTCACCCGCCGCAACTGGGTCATCGACCGCATGGTCGAGAATGGCTATGTCAGCCAGTCGGATGGTGCTGAAGCCAAGAAGCAGCCGCTCGGCGTTACCGGCCGCACCAGCGGTCCGTCGCTCTTCGCATCGGGCTACTTCGCCGAAGCCGTCCGCCGCCAGTTGATCGACCAGTACGGCGAGAAGATGCTCTATGAGGGTGGCCTCTCGGTTCGCACCTCGTTCGATCCGCAATTGCAGGTCTTCGCCCGCAAGGCGCTGCAGGATGGCCTGATCAACTATGACGAACGCCGTGGTTTCCACGGCCCGATCAAGCAGATCGACACAACGTCGGACTGGGGCAAGGCGCTCGCCGATATCCCGGCTCTCTCCGACGTTCCGGAATGGGACCTCGCCGTCGTGCTTGCCGTCGCCAGCGACAGTGTCGACATCGGCCTGCAGCCGCAGAAGGATGGCGCCGGCAAGATCGGCTCTGACCGCCAGCGCGGGACCATTGAAGCCAAGAACATGCAGTGGGCCTTCCGTTCGGCCACCGGCGGCAAGACGTCCAAGTCGCCGCAGGGCGTGCTGCAGCCGGGCGACGTCGTCTTCGTCGAACGCCTTGGCGGCGACAGCTCCACATCCTACCGTCTGCGCCAGCCGCCGAAGGTCGGTGGTGGTTTCGTCGCGATGGACCCGAAGACCGGCCGCGTGCTGGCCATGGTCGGCGGCTTCTCCTATGCCCAGTCGGAATTCAACCGTGCGACGCAGGCGATGCGCCAGCCTGGTTCGTCCTTCAAGCCTTTCGTTTACGCAGCCGCGATGGACAATGGCTACACGCCGGCCTCGGTCGTTAGCGACGATCCGCTCGAAATCCAGGTCGGCAACGGCCAGGTCTGGGCACCCGACAACTACGAAGGCGAGGGCGGTGGCGCCAACACGCTGCGCTTCGCCATCGAGCACTCGCGCAACCGCATGACGGTGCGTCTCGCCAACGACCTCGGCATGAACGTCGTTGCCGAATATGCCAACCGCTTCGGCATCTACGACAAGATGATGCCTGTTCTGGCCATGTCGCTCGGCTCCGGCGAAACCACCGTGCTGCGCATGGTGTCGGCCTATTCGGTCATCGCCAACGGCGGCAAGCAGATCAAGCCGACGCTCATCGACCGTATCCAGGACCGCTACGGCAAGACCATCTTCAAGCATGAGGAGCGTGTCTGCGAGGCCTGCAACGCCAGCGACTGGCAGAACCAGGAAGAGCCGAACGTGGTGGATAACCGCGAAACCGTTCTCGACCCGATGACCTCCTACCAGATCACCTCGATGATGCAGGGCGTCATCCAGCGCGGCACGGCCGCCGGCAAGGTTCAGCTAGGCGAACGCGACGTTGCCGGCAAGACCGGCACGACCAACGATGAAAAGGACGCCTGGTTCGTCGGCTTCACGCCGGATCTGGTCGCCGGTCTTTATATCGGCTTCGATTCGCCATCGACACTGGGCCGCGGCGGCACCGGCAGCTCGCTGTCCGCGCCCGTCTTCAACGAGTTCATGCAGGCGGCCGTCAAGGACACGCCGGTATCGAAGTTCGTCATCCCTGCCGGCATGAACCTGATCCCGATCGACCGCAAGACCGGCATGGCCGCGATGCAGGGCGATCCGAATACCATCATCGAGGCCTTCAAGCCCGGCACCGGCCCGGCCGACAGCTACTCCGTCATCGGCATGGACAACACCATGGCGCCGGAGGAAATCCTGAAGACCTCGCCGCAGGCCAACCAGGCGGTTCAATCCGGCGCCGGTGGTCTCTATTGACATTTTCGACTGATAGCGTGGCGGTCGCGGCTCTTTACATCCGCGGCCGCCACAACTATTTGACGGACGACTTTTGAAGACAACGCAAAAGAAGCGGGACAATGCGAGCGGAAATCCAGAACGTAGTCGATGAAACCAAGCAGGCTATCACCCTGCTGAGGAGGCATCTTTGACTGGGACCAGGCGATAAGACGACTGGACTGGTTGAACAACAAGGCAGAGGACCCGAACCTCTGGAACGATGCCACCGAAGCACAGAAGCTGATGCGCGAGCGCCAGCAGCTCGATGACGGCATCAGCGGCGTACGCCGCTTCGAGCAGCAGATCAAAGACAATATCGAGCTCATCGAGATGGGCGAGGACGAGGGCGATGAGGCCATCGTCAAGGAAGCTGAAGACGCGCTGAAGGCACTCAAGGCCGAAGCCGCGCGCCAGCAGGTCGAAGCGATGTTGTCTGGCGAAGCCGACAGCAACGACACCTATCTCGAAGTTCATTCCGGCGCCGGCGGCACGGAAAGCCAGGACTGGGCGAACATGCTTTTGCGCATGTATACCCGCTGGGCCGAACGCTCGAAGTTCAAGGTTGAACTGCTCGAAGTCCATGACGGCGAAGAAGCCGGCATCAAGTCCGCGACGCTGCTCGTCAAGGGCCACAATGCCTATGGCTGGCTGAAGACCGAATCGGGCGTTCACCGCCTGGTCCGCATCTCGCCCTATGACAGCAACGCCCGCCGTCACACCTCGTTCTCGTCCATCTGGGTCTACCCCGTCGTCGACGACTCGATCCAGATCGACATCAACGAAAGCGATTGCCGCATCGACACCTACCGCTCCTCGGGTGCCGGTGGTCAGCACGTCAACACGACCGACTCCGCTGTCCGCATCACACACATGCCCTCGGGCATCGTGGTGCAGTGCCAGCAGGAACGTTCGCAGCACAAGAACCGCGCCAAGGCCTGGGACATGCTGCGCGCACGTCTCTACGAAGCGGAACTGAAGAAGCGCGAAGACGCGGCCAATGCCGAAGCGGCCTCCAAGTCCGATATCGGCTGGGGCCACCAAATCCGTTCCTACGTCCTGCAGCCCTACCAGATGGTCAAGGACCTGCGCACAGGCGTCACCAGCACCGCGCCCGACGACGTGCTGGATGGAGAGCTCGACGAGTTCATGGAAGCAGCGCTCGCGCACCGCATCAGCGGCAAGGCGGATGCCGTGGTCGACGACGTCGACTGATCGATCTGGTCAAGATGATATCGAAAAGGCCCCGGCAGGGGCCTTTTCTGATTCTGGCGGTGCGTCTTTCGAAGCGCGACCGACTTTAATGTCCCGACTTCTCGACGCTGATATCGCCGAACTCATCGATGATGACGGTCCAGCTATTTGCGTCGCCATCCGGATCGGTCTTCAGATAGACCATGGCGAACAGCCCCGGCTCGTTCAGCCGGCCGGTCGAATTTTCAGGACGGATATCCGTCACATAGGGATTGAGATCGTTCAGCTCCTGAACCTCGACCGTCGAGACGATTTCGGGCCCGGTCTCGGTCTGCGCGATCTGCTGCAGATAGACCTTGGCGGTGCGATCGGCCTGGCGAACCGCAAACAGCTTGTAATAGCCATGGCGGGGTTGGCTTGGCGCGGCGGGTATGGCCGTCGCTGCGGCCGGCGCATTCGGCGTGCTCGCGGCTGGCGGACGGGTGACTGCCGGCGCATTGCCGTCGTCGGCCCAGTAACCCGTGCTCGTCGCGAATGTGATGCTCGCAGGCAAGATTGGATCGGTGGCATCCGTCGTCTGCGCGGCAAGCGGAACTGCGGCGATCAGCAGCGCGCAGGCTGTCAGTCCGAAACGCTTCATCGCCTCAATCCTCGAATTGCTCGGATAGAATACGGTCGGACCAGGAGCGGTCGGGGTCCGAGAGGATACGGGCGGTCATGTGCTCGGATTGAGCAATGCGCACATGCAGCACCGATTTGACCTCGGAATTATCGGCAACCGCGTTCACCGGCCGCTTTTCCGACTCGAGAATATGAATGTCCACCGTCACCTTGTTCGGCAACAGCGCCCCGCGCCAGCGGCGGGGGCGGAACGCGCTCACCGGCGTCATCGCCAACAGCGGCGCGTCCAGAGGCAGGATCGGACCATGCGCAGAGAGATTGTACGCCGTCGAACCGGCCGGCGTCGCCACCATCAGCCCGTCGCAGATCAGTTCCTCAAGCCGAACGACGCCATCCACTTCGACCCTGAGCTTGGCGGCCTGGTAGGATTGGCGAAACAGCGAGACCTCGTTGATGGCAAGGGCGGTATCGCTCGTTCCATCCGCATTCGTGGTCGTCATTCTCAGCGGCCGAAACGTGTTCTCGACGGCGGCATTGATCCGCTCGCGCAACGCGTCGGTGCGGTACTCGTTCATCAGAAAGCCGACGGAGCCGCGGTTCATCCCATAGACGAGCCTGCCGGAGTTCATCGTGCTGTGCAGCGTCTGCAGCATGAAGCCGTCGCCGCCGAGCGCCACGATCACATCGGCATCCTTTGCGGGCACATCCCCGTAAACGCGAATCAGTTCGTCACGCGCCGCTAGCGCCTCGGCGGTAGGGGAAGCCAGAAAACAGAGGGTCTGAAAGGATACGCTCATGCAATGCCCTTTGATAAAGTCCGCCTAGCTAAATGATAATGGGCTGGCACGACAAGGCATTTTAGGGTCGCAGCTGTTCGCCGGGACTACTCTCTGCATAGGTGAGGAGAGGGCAGAAGGGCGCCAATTTCATGGCGCCCCCTGTTTGTGATCGGCTTCGAACGGGTCTTGGCCGACTCGCGTCTGTGGTCCGTCGGCTCGGCGACAGCGCCTTACTTGTTCTGAAGCAGCCAGATCTTTCCGCCCATGGTGATGCCATAGGTATCGGTGGTGCCATCGTCGGTGAGATTGCGGCGCTCCAGGAAGCCGTGCTCGCAAAGGTCCACAAGCGTCTTTGCGGTGACCGTCTTGATCTTCTGCGGGCGCTCTTTCCAGCGGTCCGTTTTCGCATAGGTCACGGTCGCGTTCTCATGCGTCCACTTGCCGGCCGCTTGCGGATAGAGATCGCCATCACGGGCGAGTTTAAGTCCCGCGATCTGCGCCGGGGTGAGTTCAGCCATTTCAATAACCTCTTGGCATGTTGCACGGATCAGCCGTGAATGCAGGGGAACCCTGGGAAACCAAGGGCAATAGGAACCAAATGTTGCAACGCGAGCATCTCGTCTACCGAGGCCCGTCGGTGTGGCAACAATCGATTCCTTCGAAGAATTGTGGTGCCCCCGGCAGGGTTCGAACCCGCGACCCCCTGATTACAAATCAGGTGCTCTACCAACTGAGCTACAAGGGCAACGCCCGCCAATTAGCAGATTTTGCTGCTCTGTAAAGAAAAATCGGCCACGATTTGATTTCGCATAGTGATTTCAACAGGCCGTATTCAGGCACCGGTTTCGCGCGGCTAGTTTGGAGTGGTCTGCCGAACTGTCGATTGCAGGTGGCCGCCATTCTCGCCCAGGCCATCGCCGGAAGACGGCATGGCAGCGATGCTGAGAACCGAAACAACCATGAGAGCGATGACAGCGATCATTATTCGCACGCGATTTCTCCTTTTGAACGAGGAAGAAACGCAAATAAGGCAATTGGGTTCCGGAGCGGGCTTGGCGGCTATTGCGCCGGCGGCGGCGCCGTCGTGGTGGGATTGGCGCCTGGAGCGGCCGGGGCAAGAGGATCGGGCTGGTGCACGGGCTGGGTCTTGTCGATCCAGCCGATGCTGAGAATGATGGCGACGAGGATGCCGATGAAGAGAATGCCGATGATGAGGGGACGAACTGCCATGTCGGATGCTTCTCCTTGTTGGTCGGAGCATTACTGGATGATAACCGCTGCTGACGTCAAAACCGAGGCAGTCGAGCATCAGCAGCGGCATCTTTCGGCATGGTGGCCCGTTCGTGAGCCTGTCAGCCCTTCAGATGAATGCGCGCCGCGTAGAGCGCGATCGCGGCTGCGTTGGACACGTTGAGCGACTTGATCTCGCCGGGCATATCGAGCCGCGCCAGCGCATTCACCGTCTCGCGCGTCTTCTGGCGCAATCCCTTGCCCTCGGCGCCAAGCACGAGCGCGACCTTGTCGCCGGAGAAGGTGCCCTCGAGAGGAGCCGGGCCTTCCGAATCAAGGCCGATGGTGACGAAGCCGAGCTTGTGCAGTTCGCCAAGCGCATCGGCGAGATTGGTGATCTGTATATAAGGGATGAGTTCCAGCGCGCCGGAGGCGGATTTGGCAAGCACGCCCGATTCGGTCGGGCTGTGGCGCTGCGTCGTGATCAGCGCACCGGCATTGAAGGCGACGGCCGAGCGCATGATGGCGCCGACATTGTGCGGATCCGTCACCTGGTCGAGCACGAGGATCAGCGGGCTGTCCTTCAGCGCTTCGAGGCGGCGCACGGGAAGCGGGCGCGTTTCCAGCATCACGCCCTGGTGGATGGCGTCTGGGCCAAGCACCTTGTCGAGATCCTGCGGCGAAACCATCTCGTACGGTATGCCGAGTTTCTCGACATCGATCTCAAGGCGGGCCAGCGCGTTCGGGGTCACCGACAGCTTGATCTTCTTACGCTCTTTATTCTCGAGCGCGGCGCGCACCGTATGCAGGCCGTAGAGATGGACCTGGTCCGGAGCGAGTGCCGGCGGCTTCCAGTCATCGCCGCCACGCTTGCGCTTCTGGAAGCCGGGAGTTGGAATTTCGCCACGTTCGCGCTTGTTGTCGCGATGCGCACGACGCAGATTCGCGTAGTGCGTATCCTTGGCGGATTTTTCGTCGGAGGACGTGCCCCCGGATTTGTTGTCTTTGCTCATGCCGCTTTATAGCGGTGGCATTTCTTTCCGCATAGGATTTCTTTGTCCACAGGGGCTTTCCATCGCCGATGACATTTTTCGCATATTTTCCATCGTCATCGTGTTGACATAGGCAACTCGGCCCGTCATATACGCGGCGCAGACCGAGGGGCGGCAACGCTTCGAAAGTCTAGCAGACTTGGTCTAACGATCCGGACGAAAACTGGAGAGATGCCCGAGTGGTTAAAGGGGACGGACTGTAAATCCGTTGGCTCAGCCTACGTTGGTTCAAATCCAACTCT
Source organism: Rhizobium sp. 16-449-1b (assembly GCF_017741935.1). Lineage (GTDB taxonomy): Bacteria > Pseudomonadota > Alphaproteobacteria > Rhizobiales > Rhizobiaceae > Rhizobium. Next base: position 24,610 of record NZ_JAGHMH010000006.1, read on the forward strand.
CTCCACCATTCGTCCTCGGATCGGACCAAACCCCGCGGGTATAGCTCAATGGTAGAGCAGCAGCCTTCCAAGCTGAATACGCGGGTTCGATTCCCGCTACCCGCTCCATTTTCAAATCGAATCCTGACATTATCCACAGCGCGCAAGCGCCTGTTTGCGTTTCCGTATCGCCGTGTATCGACGAGGCTGATCTCAGCCCCAGAGCAAAACGAAGGGGGAGGCGAGCGCAATGATGCCGGCCGCCATCCAGCGCGTGCGCCCATCCATCGTGAATTCGTCCCGCGACAGCCATTTGCGCACGGCGACGTAGCCGACGGCGATGACGGCGCTATAGATGAGTGCGCGCAACAGGATCGACCACCCGCCGCCGAACAAGCCTATGGCGATACCGAATCCGGTGAGTGCGCCAAGGATGCCGTAGCCGACATCGAACATCAGTGTCGTCGTGGTCGATAGCGGCCTGAGAACTCTCGGAAACGCGATGGCGACAGCCGCCGTCAGCAGCCATATGGCGACGATCGCCTGCAGCGTCGACGAACTGACGATGGAGGCTGCCAGCGCCGGCAGCCGCTCGGGCGTCGATAGCCGCACGACCTGCGCGATCCAGTCGATCGCGGCCGCCAATATCCACAATATGAATGCACAGCCGGCAAAGATCAGAAAATTGCCGGCCGATCGTTTCGCGATGTCCTTCGGTTCCATGCCATGCTCCCCCCAAGCGATCGCCGGCGTGGCTCCGGCAGGGCAAGTAATATCACAGCATCAATCGGTTGTGGCGGTTTATGGTGAAAACGCGCGCGTGTCGTCACACTTCTATATTGCCGATCGAATGCTTCGTTCCCATATGTGGCGGCAGTGCGGAATAGCGCCCGCAATTAAGTCTTGCGCAATTCCGCCGAAAGCCTTAAACGGCGGCACTAAACCGGTTCGCCGGGGTCATCCATTTCGTTCACAGGAAGCATTCAAATGGCAAAGAGTAAGTTTGAGCGCAACAAGCCGCACGTTAACATCGGCACGATCGGCCACGTTGACCACGGCAAGACGTCTCTGACGGCAGCGATCACCAAGTACTTCGGCGAGTTCAAGGCGTACGACCAGATCGACGCTGCTCCGGAAGAAAAGGCACGCGGCATCACCATCTCGACGGCCCACGTCGAGTACGAGACGGCCAACCGTCACTATGCCCACGTTGATTGCCCCGGCCACGCCGACTACGTCAAGAACATGATCACCGGTGCCGCACAGATGGACGGCGCGATCCTGGTTTGCTCGGCTGCTGACGGCCCGATGCCGCAGACCCGCGAGCACATCCTGCTCGCTCGTCAGGTTGGCGTTCCGGCTCTGGTCGTGTTCCTCAACAAGGTCGACCAGGTCGACGACGCCGAACTGCTCGAGCTCGTCGAGATGGAAGTTCGCGAACTTCTGTCGTCCTACGACTTCCCGGGCGACGACGTTCCTGTCGTCAAGGGTTCGGCTCTGGCTGCTCTCAACGATTCGGACAAGAAGATCGGCGAAGACGCCGTTCGCGAACTGATGGCCGCTGTCGACGCCTACATCCCGACGCCTGAGCGTCCGATCGACCAGCCGTTCCTGATGCCGATCGAAGACGTGTTCTCGATCTCGGGCCGTGGTACGGTTGTGACCGGTCGCGTCGAGCGCGGCATCGTCAAGGTTGGTGAAGAAGTCGAAATCGTCGGCATCCGCGCCACCTCGAAGACGACGGTTACCGGCGTTGAAATGTTCCGCAAGCTGCTCGATCAGGGCCAGGCTGGCGACAACATCGGCGCTCTGGTTCGCGGTGTTAACCGTGACGGCGTTGAGCGTGGTCAGATCCTGTGCAAGCCGGGCTCTGTCAAGCCGCACAAGAAGTTCATGGCCGAAGCCTACATCCTGACGAAGGAAGAAGGCGGCCGTCATACGCCGTTCTTCACCAACTACCGTCCGCAGTTCTACTTCCGCACGACGGACGTAACGGGCATCGTTTCGCTGCCGGAAGGCACGGAAATGGTTATGCCTGGCGACAACGTCACGGTTGCTGTTGAGCTGATCGTTCCGATCGCGATGGAAGAAAAGCTGCGCTTCGCTATCCGCGAAGGCGGCCGTACCGTCGGCGCTGGCATCGTTGCCTCGATCATCGAGTAATCCTTAGGATTATTCGGATTTAAAGAAGGCCTCGCTGGAAACAGCGGGGCCTTTTTCTATCGGCCGATCGAGGTCTTGTCACCGCAGACGTATCATCGTATGATACGTATTGCAGCGGAGGCATGCTTGATCAGGTCGTTCAAGGATAAGCTCACGCAGTCGGTGGCCGACGGCTCGGTGCGGAAGGGATTCCCTTCAGAACTGGTGCGGCGCGCGCAGCTGCTCCTAACGGTCTTGGACGCCGCAGCCAGCATAGGCGATCTCCGCTCGCCGCCCGGCAATCGGCTGGAGAGATTGTCCGGCGACCGGAATGGCCAACATTCGATCCGCATCAACAAACAATGGCGGATCTGCTTCGTCTGGACGGATGCTGGCCCCGAGCAGGTCGAAATCACCGACTATCATTGATTGCAGGCATGGAGTTTCTGATCATGAGCACAAACAAACTGCCAGCCATCCACCCGGGAGAAGTCCTGCGAGAACTCTATCTCGCGCCGCTTGATTTGAAGCCTTATTCACTGGCCAAGAAGCTGGGCATTCCGAGAACACGGATAGAGCGGATCGTCGCCGAGAAGGTGGGCATCACGACCGACACGGCGCTGCGCCTTGCCAAGTTCTTTAACACCACGCCTGAGTTCTGGATGAACCTGCAGGTGGCCTACGAGATCAAGATTCAAAGCGCGGTTCTTGAGACTGCGTTGGCGGCCATCCCGGAACTCGACGCGGCCTAGCCGCACCGGCATCAGGCAGCATGGCCTTGCGTTGCCGACGCGACACTTTATCTATGCCTTCCTAGTGAGGAATGGGAGGACATTCATGAAGAAGCGCATTTTGTTTACGGGCGGCTCCGGCAAGGCGGGGCGTCATGCCGTGCCGTGGCTGGTCAATGCCGGCTACGAGGTTCACAACATCGATCTCGTGCCGCTCGACAGTCCCGGTGTCACCAATCTGATCGTCGATATTACCGACAGCGGTCAGGTCTACAATGGGCTCTCCATGCACCGCGACTTTCCTGATCTTGAAGCGGGCAGGGGTGTTCTACCCTATGATGCCGTGGTCCACTTCGCCGCCATCCCGCGCATTCTGATCAAGCCCGACAACGAAACCTTCCGCATCAACACGATGGGCACCTATAATGTCATCGAGGCGGCGGTGAAGCTTGGTGTGCGCAAGATCATCGTTGCCTCCAGCGAAACCACCTATGGCGTCTGCTTTGCCGAAGGGCATCGTGACTTCCATCAGTTCCCGCTCGATGAGGACTACGACGTCAATCCGATGGATTCGTATGGCCTGTCGAAGGTACTGAACGAGAAGACGGCCCGCGCGTTCGCCGAGCGCTCCGGCGCCGATATCTATGCGCTACGAATCGGCAACGTCATCGAGCCGCACGAATACGAGAATTTCCCGACCTACTTCGCCAATCCCGAAATGCGCAAGCGGATCGCCTGGAGCTATATCGACGCGCGCGATCTCGGCCAGATCTGCCATCTCTGCATCGAAAAGGATGGCCTCGGCTTCCAGGTGTTCAACGCCGCCAACGATACCGTCTCCGCCAACACGCCGACCCGCGAGCTCGCCGCGCGCTACTATCCGAACGTTAGCTTCACCCGCGAGATCGGCGAATTCGAGGGGTTGCTGTCGAACCGCAAGATCAGGGAAGTGTTGGGCTTTCGCGAGGAGCACGACTGGCGCCGATACGTGAAGCTGTGAACGCGTTTCGGTCCGCGCGCGAGGAATGGGAAAAAGTGAAAAACGCACTTGCCAATCTCCTCTCGGCGTCTTAAAGGGTGCGCCATGCTTCTCGACAATGCGTCGCGGCTTTCGCCAACAGGCTGATCGGGAAGCGTAAAGGGGTATAGCTCAGTTGGTAGAGCGGCGGTCTCCAAAACCGCAGGCCGTGGGTTCGAGCCCCTCTGCCCCTGCCATTTCCTTGAACGAACAGCGCGGACAACCTGCAGCATTTCGCAAGAGGCTCGTACATGGCTAATTTCGTTAAACTTTGGTTCCCCTCTTGTGTAATGGGGAATCGGTGTTTATGTAGGGGTTCAACAGACACGCGGTGCGTGGGGCTGATCTGATCAGCTTTACGCGCCGTAATTGCGTGGGCAGTCGATGGCATCCAAATCAAATCCGCTTACGTTTCTGCAGCAGGTTCGCACGGAAACGTTGAAAGTTACTTGGCCGTCGCGCCGTGAAACGATGATCTCGACGATCATGGTACTTGTGATGGTTGTCTTTGCCGCGCTGTTCTTTTTTGCCGCGGACCAGTTGATCGGCTGGTTGCTGGGCTTCGTGCTCAATATCGGCAACTGATCGGGCGGAGATATAAGATGGCGGCACGTTGGTATATCGTCCACGCGTATTCGAATTTTGAAAAGAAGGTCGCGGAAGACATCGAGAACAAGGCTCGTCAGAAGGGTCTTGAGCATCTCTTCGAGAAGATTCTCGTCCCGACTGAAAAGGTGGTTGAAGTGCGTCGCGGCCGCAAGGTCGATAGCGAGCGCAAGTTCTTCCCTGGTTATGTGATGGTTCGCGCCAACCTGACCGATGAAGCCTACCACCTGATCAAGAACACGCCGAAGGTGACCGGCTTCCTGGGTTCCGACAATCGGCCCGTGCCGATCCCCGACTCCGAAGCCGATCGTATTCTCGGTCAGGTTCAGGAAGGTGTCGAGCGTCCGAAGTCTTCGGTCAGCTTCGAGATCGGCGAGCAGGTCCGCGTTTCCGACGGTCCGTTCGCATCGTTCAACGGCACGGTTCAGGATGTGGACGAAGAGCGTTCGCGCCTGAAGGTGGAAGTGTCGATCTTCGGCCGCGCGACGCCGGTCGAACTGGAATACGCTCAGGTCGAGAAGGTCTGAGCTCGGATGTAAGCCGGCAACGGCTTATGTCCTCGTGGCGAAAGCCGCGAAGCGCGTGGAAGGTGAGGGCACCTTAGCCGGGTCCTAAAATCCGAACCACGCAACCGCAGCCGCCGGAGCGATCCGGCATTATTGGTCGGGCAACCGGCCGTCAGTGAAAGGCAGAGAGTTATGGCTAAGAAAGTTGCAGGCCAGCTCAAGCTTCAGGTCAAGGCAGGATCGGCTAACCCGTCCCCGCCAATCGGCCCGGCGCTTGGTCAGCGTGGCATTAACATCATGGAATTCTGCAAGGCGTTCAACGCCGCTACGCAGGAAATGGAAAAGGGTATGCCGATCCCGGTCGTCATCACCTATTACCAGGACAAGTCCTTCACCTTCGTCATGAAGCAGCCTCCGGTCAGCTACTGGCTGAAGAAGGAAGCGAAGATCACGTCCGGTTCCAAGACGCCTGGCAAGGGCGCCACCGCAGGCAAGCTCACCAAGGCTCAGATCAAGACGATCGCTGAAGCCAAGATGAAGGACCTGAACGCAGCTGATATCGAAGGTGCAATGGCGATGATTGAGGGCTCTGCCCGCGCCATGGGCCTGGAAGTGGTAGGATAAGACCATGGCAGGCAAGCGCACCAAGAAGATCAACGAAGGTGTTGATCCCACGAAGCTCTACGCTCTCGACCTCGCTATCAGCATGGTCAAGGAACGGGCTGTCGCCAAGTTCGACGAAACCGTCGAAGTATCGATGAACCTGGGTGTTGACCCGCGTCACGCTGACCAGATGGTCCGCGGCGTTGTCAACCTGCCGAACGGCACGGGCCGTGACGTTCGCGTCGCCGTCTTCGCACGTGGCGCCAAGGCTGATGAAGCCAAGGCTGCTGGTGCTGACGTTGTCGGCGCTGAAGATCTCGTCGAGATCGTTCAGGGCGGTAAGATCGACTTCGATCGCTGCATCGCGACCCCGGACATGATGCCGCTCGTCGGTCGCCTCGGTAAGGTTCTCGGCCCGCGTGGCATGATGCCGAACCCGAAGGTTGGCACCGTCACCATGGACGTCGCTGGCGCCGTCAAGGCTTCCAAGGGCGGCGCTGTCGAGTTCCGCGTCGAAAAGGCTGGTATCGTCCACGCCGGCATCGGCAAGGCTTCATTCGACGCCAAGGCTCTTGAAGAAAACATCAAGGCTTTCGCTGACGCCGTCATCAAGGCAAAGCCGGCTGGCGCAAAGGGTAACTACGTCAAGCGCGTAGCGATCTCTTCGACCATGGGCCCAGGCGTCAAGATCGAAGTCGCTTCGGTCACGGCCGCTTAATAAAGTTTCGCTGGGCGTCAGTCCGGCTCATCAGATTCCGGCCTCGCAAGGGGCCGGAATATTCCGGAGAAATCCGGAATCCTGTCCGAGATTGCAGGTGGTTTTCCCTTAATCACTTGGCCTGCATGAGACGGGTAAGGCCCGAATTTTTGAAGCTCCGCTTCATCGATTTGGTTCGAACCTTGGATGCCTTGTGCCTCTTAGCCTTTCTGGCGCGGAGCGCGAGGGGACAGGATCCTCAAGCGTCGCTTGGGATCATTCGTGATCTCAGGAGGCAAAGGCAACCCGATGGGGCCGGTCACGGTCTCATCTACTGGAGATAGGCAGTGGAAAGAGCGGAAAAACGCGAATTCGTCACGGAACTGAACGAAGTCTTCAAGGCTTCGGGCTCGGTTGTCGTGGCCCACTATGCTGGTGCTACAGTCGCGCAGATGAACGACTTCCGTTCCAAGATGCGCGCAGCTGGCGGTACCGTCAAAGTCGCGAAGAACCGCCTGGCCAAAATCGCCCTTCAGGGTACGGAAGCGGAAGGGATCTCTGGTCTCTTCAACGGTCAGACGCTCATTGCTTACAGCAATGACCCGATCACCGCTCCGAAAGTCGTCGTGGATTTCGCCAAGACCAACGATAAGATCGTTGTTTTGGGCGGCGCCATGGGGACAACGACGCTCAACGCAGAAGCAGTCAAGTCGCTCGCGACCCTGCCTTCGTTGGACGAACTGCGCGCGAAGCTGCTGGGCATGATCCAGACTCCGGCTACCCGCATCGCAGGCGTTGTTCAGGCACCGGCAAGCCAGCTTGCTCGCGTGTTCTCGGCTTACGCCAAGAAGGACGAAGCCGCATAAGGCGGTTTTTTGCTGTTTATAAACAACCGGTTCGAACCGAACATAAGGAATTGATACAATGGCTGATCTCGCAAAGATCGTAGACGACCTCTCCTCGCTGACCGTTCTGGAAGCTGCAGAACTGTCCAAGCTTCTCGAAGAAAAGTGGGGCGTTTCCGCTGCTGCTCCGGTAGCAGTTGCTGCTGCTGGCGGTGGCGCTGCTCCGGCTGCTGCTGAAGAAGAAAAGACCGAGTTCGACGTTATCCTGGCTGACGCCGGCGCTAACAAGATCAACGTCATCAAGGAAGTTCGCGCTATCACGGGCCTCGGCCTGAAGGAAGCTAAGGACCTCGTTGAAGCCGCTCCGAAGGCTGTCAAGGAAGCTGTTTCCAAGGCTGAAGCTGCCGACATCAAGAAGAAGCTTGAAGACGCCGGCGCTAAGGTCGACGTTAAGTAATCTTGAACTGCATCTGGGAGGCTGGATTTCCGGCCTCCCATTTGCCGTTTCCCGGAACGAATTACCCAAAAGCCGCGTGAAAACGGCTTTTGGGTAATGGGTTCTTCAAGAGGATGGTCTCGAACCGAGACGCGCAGGCAATCCGGCCTCGTGATTTCGGGAAGTGAGACGAGTTTGAAGCGCACATTGCTTGACGGGGTCGACTGGCCATCGGTTCCCGTCCGTTGCAGGCCCGGATGCAATTTTGAAGGAGCGACGATGGCTCAGACCCTTTCGTTCAATGGTCGTAGGCGCGTACGCAAGTTTTTCGGTAAGATCCCAGAAGTCACGGAAATGCCGAACCTCATCGAGGTTCAGAAGGCGTCCTATGACCAATTTTTGATGGTTGAAGAGCCCAAGGGCGGTCGCCCTGACGAGGGCCTTCAGTCGGTTTTCAAGTCCGTATTCCCGATCACGGATTTCTCCGGCGCTTCCATGCTGGAATTCGTGTCCTACGAGTTCGAACCGCCGAAGTTCGACGTCGATGAATGCCGCCAGCGCGACCTGACCTACGCCGCGCCGCTGAAGGTTACTCTCCGTCTGATCGTGTTCGATATCGATGAAGATACGGGCGCGAAGTCGATCAAGGACATCAAGGAACAGTCGGTTTACATGGGCGACATGCCGCTCATGACCAACAACGGTACGTTCATCGTCAACGGCACCGAGCGCGTTATCGTGTCTCAGATGCACCGTTCGCCGGGCGTGTTCTTCGACCACGACAAGGGCAAGAGCCATTCGTCCGGCAAGCTGCTGTTCGCCGCTCGCGTCATCCCGTACCGCGGTTCCTGGCTCGATATCGAATTCGACGCCAAGGACATCGTCTACGCCCGTATCGACCGTCGCCGCAAGCTGCCGGTAACGTCGCTGCTGATGGCGCTCGGCATGGACGGCGAAGAAATCCTGTCGACCTTCTACACCAAGTCCGACTATGTTCGTGACGGCAAGGGCTGGCGCATTCCGTTTACGCCGGAGACCCTCAAGGGTGCGAAGACGATCAGCGACATGATCGACGCCGACACCGGCGAAGTCGTCGTCGAAGGCGGCAAGAAGCTGACCCCGCGTCTGCTCCGTCAGCTGTCCGAAAAGGGCCTCAAGGCTCTGCAGGCGACCGACGAAGACCTGTACGGCAACTTCCTCGCCGAAGACATCGTCAACTACTCGACGGGTGAAATCTACCTCGAAGCAGGCGACGAAATCGACGAGAAGTCGCTCGCCGTCATCCTGTCGCATGGCTTCGAAGAAATCCCGGTTCTCGGCATCGACCACATCAATGTCGGCGCCTACATCCGCAACACGCTGAACGCCGACAAAAACGAGAACCGTCAGGACGCTCTGTTCGACATCTACCGCGTTATGCGTCCGGGTGAACCGCCGACCATGGAATCGGCCGAAGCGATGTTCAACTCGCTGTTCTTCGACGCCGAGCGCTACGACCTGTCGGCCGTTGGTCGCGTCAAGATGAACATGCGTCTCGACCTCGAAGTCGAAGACACCGTCCGTGTCCTGCGCAAGGACGACATCCTGGCCGTGGTCAAGATGCTCGTCGAACTGCGCGACGGCAAGGGCGAGATCGACGACATCGACAACCTCGGCAACCGTCGCGTTCGCTCCGTCGGCGAACTGATGGAAAACCAGTACCGTCTCGGCCTGCTCCGCATGGAGCGCGCGATCAAGGAACGTATGTCCTCGATCGAAATCGACACGGTCATGCCGCAGGACCTGATCAACGCCAAGCCGGCGGCAGCTGCCGTTCGCGAATTCTTCGGCTCCTCGCAGCTGTCGCAGTTCATGGACCAGGTGAACCCGCTTTCGGAAATCACCCACAAGCGTCGTCTCTCGGCTCTTGGCCCGGGTGGTCTGACCCGCGAGCGCGCAGGCTTCGAAGTCCGCGACGTTCACCCGACGCACTACGGCCGTATTTGCCCGATCGAAACGCCGGAAGGTCCGAACATCGGTCTGATCAACTCGCTGGCAACCTTCGCACGCGTCAACAAGTACGGCTTCATTGAATCGCCGTACCGCCGCATCGTTGACGGCAAGGTCACGAACGACGTTCTTTACCTCTCCGCAATGGAAGAGGCGAAGTATTACGTCGCTCAGGCTAACGCTGAACTCGGTTCCGACGGCTCGTTCGTCGACGAATTCGTCGTTTGCCGCCACGCCGGCGAAGTTATGCTCGCTCCGCGCGACAGCATGAACCTGATGGACGTTTCGCCGAAGCAGGTCGTTTCGGTCGCAGCCGCTCTCATCCCGTTCCTGGAAAACGACGACGCCAACCGCGCTCTCATGGGCTCGAACATGCAGCGTCAGGCCGTGCCTCTGCTGCGCGCTGAAGCTCCGTTCGTCGGCACCGGCATGGAGCCGATCGTTGCCCGCGACTCCGGCGCTGCCATCGGCGCTCGCCGTGGCGGTGTTGTCGACCAGGTCGACGCGACGCGTATCGTTATCCGCGCGACGGAAGACCTTGATGCCGGCAAGTCCGGTGTTGACATCTACCGTCTGCAGAAGTTCCAGCGTTCGAACCAGAACACCTGCGTCAACCAGCGTCCGCTGGTCACCGTCGGTGACGTCATCAACCGCGGCGACATTCTCGCCGACGGCCCGTCGACGGACCTGGGCGACCTGGCACTCGGCCGCAACGCGCTCGTCGCGTTCATGCCGTGGAACGGTTACAACTACGAAGACTCGATCCTGATGTCGGAACGCATCGTCGCTGACGACGTGTTCACCTCCATCCACATCGAAGAATTCGAAGTGATGGCCCGCGACACCAAGCTTGGTCCGGAAGAAATCACGCGCGACATTCCGAACGTTTCGGAAGAAGCGCTGAAGAACCTCGACGAAGCCGGTATCGTCTACATCGGTGCTGAAGTTCAGCCGGGCGACATCCTCGTCGGCAAGATTACGCCGAAGGGCGAAAGCCCGATGACGCCGGAAGAAAAGCTTCTGCGCGCCATCTTCGGTGAAAAGGCGTCCGACGTTCGCGACACCTCCATGCGCATGCCTCCGGGCACCTATGGCACGATCGTCGAAGTTCGCGTTTTCAACCGCCACGGCGTTGAAAAGGACGAGCGCGCGATGGCCATCGAGCGTGAAGAGATCGAGCGTCTTGCAAAGGACCGCGACGACGAGCAGGCGATCCTCGACCGTAACGTTTACGGCCGTCTGATCGACATGCTGCGTGGCCAGGTTGCCATCGCCGGCCCGAAGGGCTTCAAGAAGGGCACCGAACTGGCCAACGCCGTCGTCTCCGAGTATCCCCGCTCGCAGTGGTGGATGTTCGCCGTCGAGGACGAGAAGGTTCAGTCCGAGCTCGAAGCTCTGCGTGGCCAGTACGACGAATCCAAGTCGCGCCTTGAACAGCGCTTCATGGACAAGGTCGAGAAGGTCCAGCGCGGCGACGAAATGCCTCCTGGCGTCATGAAGATGGTCAAGGTCTTCGTCGCTGTGAAGCGCAAGATCCAGCCGGGCGACAAGATGGCCGGCCGTCACGGTAACAAGGGCGTTGTCTCGCGTATCGTGCCTGTCGAAGACATGCCGTTCCTCGAAGACGGCACGCATGTCGACATCTGCTTGAACCCGCTGGGCGTGCCTTCGCGCATGAACGTCGGCCAGATCCTCGAAACCCACCTTGCCTGGGCTTGCGCCGGCATGGGTAAGAAGATCGGCGAGCTGCTCGACGAATACCGCAAGACGATGGACATCACCGACCTGAAGACGGAGCTGACGGATGTCTACGCTTCGCAGGCCAAGGATGAAGTCGCCCACTTCGACGACGACGCGCTGGTCAAGCTGGCCGAGCAGTCACGCCGTGGCGTCTCCATCGCAACGCCGGTCTTCGACGGTGCGCATGAGCCTGACGTTGCCTCGATGCTGAAGAAGGCAGGTCTGCACGAAAGTGGTCAGTCGGTTCTGTACGACGGCCGCACGGGCGAGCCCTTCGACCGCAAGGTCACCGTCGGCTACATGTACATGATCAAGCTCAACCACTTGGTTGACGACAAGATCCACGCTCGTTCGATCGGTCCTTACTCGCTCGTTACCCAGCAGCCGCTGGGCGGCAAGGCGCAGTTCGGCGGTCAGCGCTTCGGGGAAATGGAAGTCTGGGCTCTGGAAGCATACGGTGCGGCTTACACGCTGCAGGAAATGCTTACGGTCAAGTCCGACGACGTCGCCGGCCGTACCAAGGTCTACGAAGCCATCGTCCGTGGCGACGACACGTTCGAAGCGGGTATTCCCGAAAGCTTCAACGTTCTCGTCAAGGAAATGCGCTCTCTGGGTCTTTCCGTCGAGCTCGAGAACTCGAAGGTTGACGAGCAGCAGACCGGCCAGTTGCCGGACGCCGCCGAGTAACCACCTGATAGGGTGCGCGCTGCCATGTAGCGCGCACCGTCCCAGCTCTGGCCCCGTAACGTGTTGGCCGGGAAGGGACGATTTCGCCGCATTCTGCGGTTATTGTCGTTTTTTCGCGATGGCGCGGCGCCCGGGATTTGCCGCTGATCATCGCAGTTTGAGGGCTTTCAGCCCATGAAGGAGACAGGCATGAACCAAGAGGTCATGAATCTTTTCAATCCGCAGGTGCCTGCGCAGAATTTCGATTCCATCCGGATCTCGATTGCGTCTCCGGAGAAGATTCTCTCCTGGTCTTATGGTGAGATCAAGAAGCCGGAAACGATCAACTATCGTACGTTCAAGCCTGAACGCGATGGTCTGTTCTGCGCCCGCATCTTCGGACCGATCAAGGACTACGAATGCTTGTGCGGCAAGTACAAGCGCATGAAGTACAAGGGCATCATCTGCGAAAAGTGCGGCGTCGAAGTTACGCTGTCGCGCGTTCGCCGTGAGCGCATGGGCCACATCGAGCTCGCCGCTCCCGTTGCCCATATCTGGTTCCTGAAGTCGCTTCCTTCGCGCATCTCGACGCTGCTCGACATGACGCTGAAGGATGTAGAGCGCGTTCTCTACTTCGAACACTACATCGTCACCGAGCCGGGCCTCACCGCGCTCAAGGAGCACCAGCTCCTGACGGAAGAAGAATACATGCTGGCCGTCGATGAGTACGGCGAAGATCAGTTCACCGCCATGATCGGCGCTGAAGCCATCTTCGAAATGCTGGCATCGATGAACCTTGAGAAGATCGCGGGCGACCTGCGCTCCGATCTGGCCGACACCACGTCGGATCTCAAGCAGAAGAAGCTGATGAAGCGCCTGAAGATCGTCGAGAACTTCATGGAATCCGGCAACCGTCCGGAATGGATGATCATGAAGGTCGTCCCGGTCATCCCGCCGGACCTGCGCCCGCTGGTCCCGCTCGATGGCGGCCGTTTCGCGACGTCCGACCTGAACGATCTCTATCGTCGCGTTATCAACCGTAACAACCGTCTGAAGCGCCTGATCGAACTGCGCGCTCCTGGCATCATCATCCGCAACGAAAAGCGCATGCTGCAGGAATCTGTGGACGCGCTGTTCGACAACGGCCGCCGTGGCCGCGTCATCACCGGCGCCAACAAGCGTCCGCTGAAGTCGCTGTCCGACATGCTCAAGGGCAAGCAGGGCCGCTTCCGTCAGAACCTGCTCGGCAAGCGCGTCGACTATTCCGGCCGTTCGGTCATCGTGACCGGTCCGGAACTGAAGCTGCACCAGTGCGGCCTGCCGAAGAAGATGGCGCTCGAACTGTTCAAGCCGTTCATCTACGCCCGCCTCGACGCCAAGGGTTACTCCTCGACCGTCAAGCAGGCCAAGAAGCTGGTTGAAAAGGAAAAGCCGGAAGTCTGGGATATCCTCGACGAGGTTATCCGCGAGCATCCGGTTCTCCTGAACCGCGCACCGACGCTGCACCGCCTGGGCATCCAGGCCTTCGAACCGATCCTGGTCGAAGGCAAGGCCATCCAGCTGCACCCGCTCGTCTGCACGGCCTTCAACGCCGACTTCGACGGTGACCAGATGGCCGTTCACGTGCCGCTGTCGCTCGAAGCCCAGCTCGAAGCCCGCGTCCTGATGATGTCGACGAACAACATCCTGCACCCTGCAAACGGTGCACCGATCATCGTTCCGTCGCAGGACATGGTTCTCGGCCTGTACTACCTCGCGATCATGAACCAGAACGAGCCGGGCGAAGGCATGGCCTTCTCCGATCTCGGCGAACTGCATCACGCGCTTGAAAACAAGGTCGTGACGCTGCACTCCAAGATCCGCGGCCGCTTCAAGTCGATCGACGAGGAAGGCAAGCCCTACTCGAAGATCTATGAAACGACCCCTGGCCGTCTGCTCATCGGTGAACTCCTGCCGAAGAACGGCAAGGTGACCTTCGACATCTGCAACCAGGAAATGACCAAGAAGAACATCTCCAAGATGATCGACACGGTCTACCGTCATTGCGGCCAGAAGGACACGGTCATTTTCTGCGACCGCATCATGCAGCTCGGCTTCACCCACGCCTGCCGCGCCGGCATTTCGTTCGGCAAGGACGACATGGTTATCCCGGACTCGAAGGCGAAGATCGTCGGCGACACCGAAAACCTGGTCAAGGAATACGAGCAGCAGTACAACGACGGCCTGATCACTCAGGGCGAGAAGTACAACAAGGTCGTTGACGCTTGGGGCAAGGCAACCGAAAAGGTCGCCGAGGACATGATGGCCCGCATTAAGGCTGTCGAGTTCGATCCGGAAACGGGTCGCCAGAAGCAGATGAACGCCATCTACATGATGTCGCACTCGGGTGCCCGTGGTTCTCCGAACCAGATGCGCCAGCTGGGCGGCATGCGCGGCCTGATGGCCAAGCCGTCGGGTGAAATCATCGAGACGCCGATCACGTCGAACTTCAAGGAAGGTCTGACCGTTAACGAGTACTTCAACTCGACCCACGGTGCCCGTAAGGGTCTCGCAGACACCGCTCTGAAGACGGCTAACTCGGGTTACCTGACCCGTCGTCTCGTCGACGTCGCGCAGGATTGCATCGTCAACCTCGTGGATTGCGGCACCGACAAGGGCCTCACCATGACCGCCATCGTCGATGCCGGTCAGGTCGTTGCTTCGCTCGGCGTTCGTATCCTCGGCCGTACGGCTCTTGACGATATCGATCATCCGGTTACCGGCGAGCGTCTCGTCGACGCCGGCAAGATGATCCTCGAGCCCGATGTCATCGAGATCGAAAAGGCTGGTATCCAGTCGATCCGTATCCGCTCCGCACTGACCTGCGAAGTCCAGACGGGCGTATGCTCGGTCTGCTACGGTCGTGACCTTGCCCGCGGTACCCCTGTTAACATGGGTGAAGCGGTCGGCGTCATCGCCGCTCAGTCGATCGGCGAGCCGGGCACGCAGCTCACCATGCGTACGTTCCACCTTGGTGGCACGGCAAACGTGGTCGACCAGTCGTTCCTGGAAGCATCGTATGAAGGTACGATCCAGATCAAGAACCGCAACGTTCTGCGCAACTCGGAGAACGTCCTCGTCGCTATGGGCCGCAACATGGCGGTCACCATTCTCGACGAGCGTGGCGTCGAACGCTCCTCGCAGCGCGTCGCCTACGGTTCGAAGCTGCACGTCGATGACGGCGACAAGGTCAAGCGCGGTCAGCGTCTGGCCGAGTGGGATCCGTACACCCGTCCGATGATGACGGAAGTCTCGGGTACCGTTCAGTTCGAAGACGTCGTCGATGGTCTCTCCGTTCTCGAAGCGACCGACGAATCTACGGGTATCACCAAGCGTCAGGTTATCGACTGGCGTTCGACCCCGCGCGGTTCGGATCTCAAGCCGTCGATCGTCATCATGGACGCCAGCGGTAGCGTCATGAAGCTGCCGCGCGGTGCTGATGCCCGCTTCCAGCTGTCGGTTGACGCGATCCTGTCGGTCGAGCCTGGTCAGAAGGTTTCCCAGGGTGACGTGCTTGCACGTTCGCCGCTCGAAAGCGCCAAGACCAAGGACATCACCGGTGGTCTGCCGCGTGTTGCCGAACTGTTCGAAGCTCGTCGCCCGAAGGACCACGCCATCATCGCTGAGATCGATGGTACGATCCGCCTCGGCCGCGACTACAAGAACAAGCGTCGCGTCATCATCGAGCCGGCGGAAGACGGTGTCGAGCCGGTCGAGTACCTTATCCCGAAGGGCAAGCCGTTCCATCTGATGGAAGGTGACTATATCGAAAAGGGTGACTACATCCTCGACGGTAACCCCGCGCCGCACGACATCCTGGCGATCAAGGGCGTCGAAGCTCTGGCTTCGTACCTGGTCAACGAAATCCAGGAAGTCTATCGTCTGCAGGGCGTTGTCATCAACGACAAGCACATCGAAGTGATTGTCCGTCAGATGCTGCAGAAGGTGGAAATCACCGATGCAGGCGACTCGACCTATATCGTCGGCGACAACGTCGACCGTATCGAGCTCGAAGACGTCAACGACAGCCTGATCGAACAGGGCAAGAAGCCTGCCTATGGCGAGCCGGTTCTGCTCGGTATCACCAAGGCATCGCTGCAGACGCCGTCCTTCATCTCCGCTGCGTCCTTCCAGGAAACGACGAAGGTGCTGACGGAAGCTGCGATCGCCGGCAAGACCGACGGCCTGCAGGGTCTGAAGGAAAACGTCATCGTCGGCCGCCTCATCCCGGCTGGTACCGGTGGCACGATGACCCAGATCCGCCGTATCGCGACTTCGCGCGACGAGCTGATCCTCGAAGAACGCCGCAAGGGCACGGGCGCCGATGTCGCGACCCCGATGCTTCAGGATCTGGCTGGCGAAAGCGCACCGGCCGCCGAGTAATCGGCGCCCGGGTCGCAAGACCGAATACCAAAAAATTGAAAACCGCCCGGAGCAATCCGGGCGGTTTTTTCGTTTCAGGATATGGAAGTGGAGAGCGCGGAGGGCCTGGTGGTCAGGCGATCATCGGCAGGCAGTGTTCCATGCCATAGCCAAGCCGGGCTTTCGCTTGCGCAAGATCGATCCAGAAGAAGCGAAACTGAATGGGATCGCCGCCGCCGAATGGCGTGAGCTCATGGTGTAGCCATGTCTCCGGGTGGTGATCTTTGAGCTCGACATGAAAATAGTGCCGGCGGTGCCAGGCGATACCGCCGATCTTCAACGAAAACCGATAGTCGTGGACGGCAAGCGGGGTAAGGGGAGCGGATGGCGCCAGGCCGGTTTCTTCGCAGAATTCCCGCAGCGCCGCCCCGGCGATATCTTCACCGGTCTCGACCGTTCCGCCCGGCACCTGCCAGAGCACGTCGGGAAAGTCCGGCTCGTCGAAAACGAGAAGCCGGTCGCGCCAAGTGGCATAGATCAGCACCTTCAGCGCATCCGGCTCCATCATCTCGGCTCAGCTGAAGCGGATGATCGCGACTTCGCCTTCGACCGCGCCCTTGTAGGCGGATGCGTGCGGCTCTTCTTCTGGAATGTCGGTCAGCATGCCGATCTGGTCGAGGTCGGCCTCAATGAAACCTTCCTCGGACAACGCGTTCAACGCCTCGCGAACCGCGCTGTCGTCGTCGGCCGCCTTCAGCATGATGTGCAGATCGACACCTTCGCTGCCATCGGTCTCATAACCCTTGCCGATGATGATGAAGACCATCGGGCCTTCGTTGTTGTTGTCGTTGTCCGGGCTGGTAATCATTCTTCGTCCTTCGATTCGAGATTTGAATCTCATTTCAGGCACTTGGCCTCTGCAATCTCTGATTCCTTAGCCGCTTTCGCTGCAATGCCCAAGTTTATCTTGGCGACCGCACGCGATTTTGTCTAAAAGGTCCAAGCGAGGGCCAAAAGGCCGCGTTTCAAGGCCTTCTCGGGAAGATTATTTGTTAACAGCCTTGACGAGACGACGGGAAACCAGTAGTACCCGCGCCATCGGAACCCATGTGAGGCATGGCCATCTGGGGCGACACGCCCTCGATATCACCTCAAACAAGGTTCGAAACGCACGTTGAAGATATGTTGCCTGCACGCATGACGCATTTCTTTTGCGTCCTCTGCTCTTTGTGGTCCATCTGCGAAAACAGATCGGGCCACGTTTTGCGCATTGAGACAGGCGTGTGATCTTGCCGGAGACGGCGTGAGTTACGCCCGCAAGGGTTTGAGATTTAAACGTAAGGGATGGTTGAATGCCTACCGTAAACCAGCTGATCCGCAAGCCGCGCCAGCCAAACGTAAAGCGTAACAAGGTTCCTGCTCTGCAGGAAAACCCGCAGAAGCGTGGTGTTTGCACCCGCGTCTACACCACGACCCCGAAGAAGCCGAACTCGGCTCTCCGTAAGGTTGCCAAGATCCGTCTGACCAATGGCTTCGAAGTCATCGGCTACATTCCTGGCGAAGGTCACAACCTGCAGGAACACTCTGTCGTCATGATCCGTGGCGGCCGCGTGAAGGACTTGCCAGGTGTTCGTTACCACATCATCCGCGGCGTTCTCGATACCCAGGGTGTCAAGAACCGCAAGCAGCGCCGCTCCAAGTACGGTGCGAAGCGTCCGAAGTAATTCGGACTTTTTGTAAATTCGGCGCTGCGTGAGGTCCTCCGCGTGATAAAGCGCCTTAACGGTTAAGAGACGAGAAGTATGTCCAGACGTCACAGAGCAGAAAAGCGCGAGATCAACCCGGACCCCAAGTTCGGCGATCTCATCGTCACCAAGTTCATGAATGCAATCATGCTTGACGGCAAGAAGTCCGTCGCTGAAAGCATTGTTTACGGCGCATTTGACTCCGTGCAGAACAAGTCGAAGCAGGAGCCGCTGGTTGTTTTCCACGCCGCCCTCGACAACATTGCTCCGCACGTAGAAGTCCGTTCGCGCCGCGTTGGTGGTGCTACGTACCAGGTTCCGGTCGATGTTCGTCCTGAGCGTCGCCAGGCCCTCGCAATTCGCTGGCTGATCACTGCCGCTCGCAAGCGCAATGAGACGACGATGGTCGATCGCCTTTCCGGCGAACTTCTCGATGCATCCAACAACCGTGGTAGCGCCGTCAAGAAGCGCGAAGACACGCACAAGATGGCTGATGCCAACCGTGCGTTCTCGCATTATCGCTGGTAATCCCGAACGGTTCCCGAAAGGCAGTCCATTATGGCTCGCGAATATAAAATCGAAGACTACCGTAATTTCGGTATCATGGCGCACATCGACGCCGGCAAGACGACGACGACCGAGCGTATCCTTTACTACACCGGCAAGTCGCACAAGATCGGCGAAGTGCACGATGGCGCCGCCACGATGGACTGGATGGAGCAGGAGCAGGAGCGTGGCATCACGATCACGTCCGCTGCGACCACGACCTTCTGGAAGGGTCGCGACGGCAAGATGCGTCGCTTCAACATCATCGACACCCCCGGCCACGTTGACTTCACCATCGAAGTCGAACGTTCGCTGCGCGTTCTCGACGGTGCAGTTGCTCTTCTCGATGCCAACGCCGGCGTAGAGCCGCAGACGGAAACCGTCTGGCGTCAGGCTGAGAAGTACAACGTTCCGCGCATGATCTTCTGCAACAAGATGGACAAGACCGGTGCTGACTTCTACCGCTCGGTAGAAATGATCAAGACCCGTCTCGGCGCCACCGCAGTCGTCATGCAGCTCCCGATCGGTGCAGAGTCCGACTTCAAGGGCGTTGTCGACCTGATCGAGATGAACGCTCTCATCTGGCGCGACGAGTCGCTCGGCGCTCAGTGGGACGTCGTCGAAATCCCTGATGACCTGAAGGAAAAGGCTGCTGAATATCGCGAAAAGCTGATCGAGACCGTTGTCGAGATCGACGAAGCCGCGATGGAAGCCTACCTCGAAGGCACCATGCCCGACAACGACCAGATCCGCGCGCTCGTCCGTCGCGGCACGATCGACGTCAAGTTCCACCCGATGTTCTGCGGCACCGCCTTCAAGAACAAGGGCGTTCAGCCGTTGCTCGACGCTGTTGTCGACTACCTGCCGTCGCCGCTCGATATTCCGGCGATCAAGGGCATCGACTTCAAGACCGAAGCCGAAATCGAACGTCATGCTGACGACGCCGAGCCGCTTTCCATGCTCGCGTTCAAGATCATGAACGACCCCTTCGTCGGTTCGCTGACCTTCGCTCGCATCTACTCCGGCAAGCTCGAAAAGGGCGCGTCGGTCATGAACACGGTCAAGGACAAGCGCGAGCGCGTCGGCCGCATGCTGCAGATGCACTCGAACTCGCGTGAAGACATCGAAGAAGCCTTCGCAGGCGACATCGTTGCTCTCGCCGGCCTCAAGGAAACCACCACTGGCGATACGCTCTGCGATCCGCTGAAGCCGGTTATCCTCGAGCGCATGGAATTCCCCGAGCCGGTCATTCAGATCGCGATCGAGCCGAAGACCAAGGGCGACCAGGAAAAGATGGGCCTCGCGCTCAACCGTCTGGCTGCTGAAGACCCGTCCTTCCGCGTGAAGACTGACCAGGAATCCGGTCAGACGATCATCGCCGGCATGGGCGAACTTCACCTCGACATTCTCGTCGACCGCATGCGTCGCGAATTCAAGGTTGAAGCAACCGTCGGTGCTCCGCAGGTTGCCTACCGCGAAACCATCACGCGTCAGCACGAAGAAGACTACACGCACAAGAAGCAGTCGGGTGGTACCGGTCAGTTCGCGCGCGTCAAGATCATCTTCGAACCGAACCCAGAAGGCGACGACTTCAAGTTCGAATCCAAGATCGTCGGCGGTGCTGTTCCGAAGGAATACATCCCGGGCGTTCAGAAGGGTATCGAAAGCGTTCTGTCTTCCGGTCCGCTGGCTGGCTTCCCGATGCTCGGCGTCAAGGCGACGCTCGTTGACGGTGCCTTCCACGACGTTGACTCGTCCGTCCTCGCGTTCGAAATCGCTTCGCGTGCTTGCTTCCGTGAAGCAGCCAAGAAGGCCGGCGCTCAGCTCCTCGAGCCGATGATGAAGGTCGAAGTCGTAACGCCGGAAGATTACGTCGGCGACGTTATCGGTGACCTGAACTCCCGCCGTGGTCAGATCCAGGGTCAGGAACAGCGCGGCATCGCGATCGTCATCAACGCCAACGTTCCGCTGGCGAACATGTTCAAGTACGTCGACAACCTGCGCTCCATGTCGCAGGGCCGCGCACAGTACACGATGACCTTCGATCACTACTCGCCGGTCCCGTCGAACGTCGCAACCGAGATCCAGGCAAAGTATTCCGGTCAGAAGTGACCGGAATACCAATTGACCGATAACAAGAATTAAGTCCCTCGCGGACTTGCAAGAATGGAGAGCCTAAATGGCAAAGAGCAAATTTGAGCGCAACAAGCCGCACGTTAACATCGGCACGATCGGCCACGTTGACCACGGCAAGACGTCTCTGACGGCAGCGATCACCAAGTACTTCGGCGAGTTCAAGGCGTACGACCAGATCGACGCTGCACCGGAAGAAAAGGCACGCGGCATCACCATCTCGACGGCCCACGTCGAGTACGAGACGGCCAACCGTCACTATGCCCACGTTGATTGCCCCGGCCACGCCGACTACGTCAAGAACATGATCACCGGTGCCGCACAGATGGACGGCGCGATCCTGGTTTGCTCGGCAGCTGACGGCCCGATGCCGCAGACCCGCGAGCACATCCTGCTTGCTCGTCAGGTTGGCGTTCCGGCTCTGGTCGTGTTCCTCAACAAGGTCGACCAGGTCGACGACGCGGAACTGCTCGAACTCGTCGAGATGGAAGTTCGCGAACTTCTGTCGTCCTACGACTTCCCGGGCGACGACGTTCCTGTCGTCAAGGGTTCGGCTCTTGCCGCTCTCAACGATTCGGACAAGAAGATCGGCGAAGACGCCGTTCGCGAACTGATGGCCGCTGTCGACGCCTACATCCCGACGCCTGAGCGTCCGATCGACCAGCCGTTCCTGATGCCGATCGAAGACGTGTTCTCGATCTCGGGCCGTGGTACGGTTGTGACCGGTCGCGTCGAGCGCGGCATCGTCAAGGTTGGTGAAGAAGTCGAAATCGTCGGCATCCGCGCCACCTCGAAGACGACGGTTACCGGCGTTGAAATGTTCCGCAAGCTGCTCGATCAGGGCCAGGCTGGCGACAACATCGGCGCACTGGTTCGCGGTGTTAACCGTGACGGCGTTGAGCGTGGTCAGATCCTGTGCAAGCCGGGCTCTGTCAAGCCGCACAAGAAGTTCATGGCTGAAGCCTACATCCTGACGAAGGAAGAAGGCGGCCGTCATACGCCGTTCTTCACCAACTACCGTCCGCAGTTCTACTTCCGCACGACCGACGTTACCGGCATCGTTTCGCTGCCGGAAGGCACGGAAATGGTTATGCCTGGCGACAACGTCACGGTTGCTGTTGAACTGATCGTTCCGATCGCGATGGAAGAAAAGCTGCGCTTCGCTATCCGCGAAGGCGGCCGTACCGTCGGCGCAGGCATCGTTGCCTCGATCATCGAGTAATCATTGAGATCGGCCGTCTCGAAAGAGACGGCCGCTTCGATGACATTATTATGAAGCAAGTGGCTTTAGCCGCTTGCTTATTACAAAGAAATACGGCACATGGCGCGCAAGCGCTGTTTGCGCGCTGCTTCGTTGTTTCGAAGCGGCAGACTGAAGCTAACATAAAGGTGGCCGAAAGGCCTGAAGACTGGATAGGGATGCCGGTTTCCGACGTCCCTCTCGATCTTTGAAACCGGTGGTCCGCCTTTAGGGAAGAAAACAACCCGTGCCTTGAACAAGGGCGCGTAAGTAACAAACACAAGGATAACGTCGAATGAACGGCCAAAATATCCGCATTCGCCTGAAGGCGTTCGATCACCGCATTCTCGACGCTTCGACGCGCGAGATCGTGTCGACGGCGAAGCGCACCGGCGCAAGCGTCCGGGGCCCCGTTCCGCTTCCGACTCGCATCGAGAAGTTTACGGTAAACCGGTCCCCACACATCGACAAGAAGAGCCGCGAGCAGTTCGAGATGCGCACGCATAAGCGCCTCCTCGACATCGTTGACCCGACACCGCAGACGGTAGACGCGCTGATGAAGCTCGATCTCGCCGCTGGTGTCGATGTTGAGATCAAGCTCTGAGCCTAGCTCGAGCTGAGTTGGAAGGATTGAACCGATGCGTTCAGGTGTGATTGCACAGAAGATCGGCATGACCCGCGTCTATAACGACGCCGGAGAACATGTTCCGGTAACGGTATTGCGTATGGAAGGCTGCCAGGTCGTAGCCCAGCGCACAGTAGAAAAGAACGGCTACGCCGCAGTTCAGCTTGGTGCTGGCACGGCGAAGGTCAAGAACACGTCCAAGGCGATGCGCGGCAATTTCGCTATTGCCAACGTCGAGCCGAAGGCCAAGCTCGCTGAATTCCGTGTTACGGAAGACAACCTGCTTGACGTCGGCACCGAGCTCAAGGCTGGCCACTTCGCCACCGGTCAGCTCGTCGATGTCACCGGCACGACGATTGGTAAGGGCTTTGCCGGCGCCATGAAGCGTCACGGCTTCGGCGGTCTGCGCGCCACGCACGGTGTGTCGGTTTCGCACCGCTCGCACGGTTCGACCGGCTCGCGCCAGGACCCGGGCAAGGTTTTCAAGAACAAGAAGATGGCTGGTCACATGGGCCAGACGCGCGTAACGACTCAGAACCTTGAAGTGGTTTCGACCGACGAAGATCGTGGTCTGATCCTGATCAAGGGTGCAGTACCCGGTTCCAAGGGTGCCTGGATCATCGTGCGCGACGCCGTCAAGTCGGCCGCGAAGTAAGGGAGCCAGACCAATGGAATTCAACGTCAAGACCCTCGAGGGAAAAGACGCAGGGAAGGTTTCTCTTTCTGACGCGATTTTCGGTCTCGAGCCCCGCGAAGACATTCTCGCCCGCGTAATCCGCTGGCAGCTTGCCAAGAAGCAGCAGGGCACTCACCAGGCAAAGGGCCGCGCCGACGTATGGCGCACCGGCGCCAAGATGTACAAGCAGAAGGGTACGGGCCGCGCTCGTCACCATTCGGCTCGTGCTCCGCAGTTCCGCGGCGGTGGTAAGGCTCACGGCCCGGTTGCTCGCAGCCACGAACACGACCTTCCGAAGAAGGTTCGCGCTCTCGGCCTGCGTCTGGCTCTGTCGGCAAAGCTGAAGTCCGATGATGTCATCATCATCGACAACCTGGTTGCTGCTGAAGCAAAGACCAAGGCTCTGGCTTCGACCTTCGCAACGCTCGGCCTGACCAACGCTCTCTTCATCGGCGGCGCCGAACTTGATGGCAACTTCAAGCTCGCAGCCAAGAACATCCCGAACATCGATGTTCTGCCGATCCAGGGCATCAACGTTTATGACATCGTGCGCCGTGGCAAGCTCGTGCTTTCCAAGGCTGCCGTTGAAGCTCTAGAGGAGCGTTTCAAGTGACCGATCTTCGCCACTATGATGTGATCGTCTCGCCGTCGATCACCGAAAAGTCCACTCTGGTATCGGAAAACAACCAGGTTGTTTTCAACGTCGCTAAGACGGCGTCGAAGCCGGAAATCAAGGCTGCAGTCGAGGCGCTCTTCGGCGTCAAGGTCACGGCCGTCAACACTCTGCTCCGCAAGGGCAAGACCCGTCGTTTCCGCGGTTTTGTCGGCAAGCAGAAGGACGTGAAGAAGGCAATCGTGACTTTGGCTGAAGGCCAGACGATCGACGTCTCCACCGGTCTCTGAGGAATAAAAACATGGCATTGAAAACATTCAATCCTACGACCCCGAGCCAGCGTCAGCTGGTCATCGTCGACCGCTCTTCGCTCTACAAGGGCAAGCCGGTCAAGGCGCTGACGCAGGGTCTGACCAAGAGCGGCGGTCGTAACAACCTCGGTCGCATCACGGCTCGCTTCATCGGCGGCGGTCACAAGCGTACGTATCGTCTGATCGACTTCAAGCGTCGCAAGTTCGAAGTTGAAGGCACGGTCGAGCGTATCGAATACGACCCGAACCGTACCGCGTTCATCGCGCTCATCTCCTACGCCGACGGCGAACAGGCCTACATCATCGCTCCGCAGCGCCTTGCTGCCGGCGACAAGGTCATCGCCTCTGAAAAGGCTGTGGACGTAAAGCCGGGCAACACCATGCCCCTGCAGTACATCCCGGTTGGCTCCATCATCCACAACGTGGAAATGAAGCCGGGCAAGGGCGGTCAGATCGCTCGCTCCGCTGGTTCCTACGCACAGCTCGTAGGCCGCGATGCGGGTCTCGCGATCCTTCGTCTGAACTCTGGCGAACAGCGCCTCGTGCCGGGCTCCTGCCTTGCTTCGATCGGTGCGGTTTCGAACCCTGACCACGCCAACATCAACGACGGCAAGGCCGGTCGTACCGTATGGCGCGGCAAGCGTCCGCATAACCGCGGTGTCGTCATGAACCCTGTCGACCACCCGCACGGTGGTGGTGAAGGCCGCACTTCCGGTGGTCGTCACCCGGTTACCCCTTGGGGTAAGCCGACCAAGGGCAAGCGCACCCGGTCGAACAAGTCGACCGACAAGATGATCATGCGCTCGCGTCATCAGCGTAAGAAGTAAGAGAGGAAGTCTCCAATGGCTCGTTCAGTATGGAAAGGTCCGTTCGTTGACGGCTATCTTCTCAAGAAGGCTGAGAAGGTTCGTGAAGGCGGACGTGCAGAAGTAATCAAGATCTGGAGCCGTCGCTCCACGATCCTGCCCCAGTTCGTCGGTCTCACCTTCGGCGTCTACAACGGCAGCAAGCATATTCCGGTCAACGTCAATGAAGACATGGTCGGTCACAAATTCGGTGAATTCTCTCCGACCCGGACCTACTACGGTCACGGTGCGGACAAGAAGGCAAAGAGGAAGTAACGATGGGCAAGGCAAAAGCCGAACGCCGGCTGAAGGACAACGAGGCGCAAGCAGTCGCCCGCACGCTCCGCGTCAGCCCACAGAAGCTCAACCTGGTTGCCGCGGCTATCCGCGGCAAGAAGGTCGAGCGCGCACTCGCTGAGCTGGAATTCTCCCGCAAGCGCATCGCAGGCGCCGTCAAGAAGACGCTCGAATCTGCGATCGCAAACGCAGAGAACAACCATGATCTCGACGTTGACTCGCTGGTCGTAGCGGAAGCTTACGTTGGCAAGTCGATCGTCATGAAGCGTTTCCACGCTCGTGGCCGTGGTCGTGCATCGCGCATCGAAAAGCCCTTTGCGCACCTCACGATCGTTGTTCGCGAAGTTGAAGCCGCCACCGAGGAGGCCGCATAATGGGTCAGAAAATCAATCCAATTGGTTTCCGTCTTGGCATCAACCGTACCTGGGATAGCCGCTGGTTCGCGGACAATGCCGAATACGGTCAGCTGCTGCACGAAGACCTGAAGATGCGCAAGTTCGTCATGAGCGAACTGAAGCAGGCTGGTATCTCCAAGGTGGTTATCGAGCGTCCGCACAAGAAGTGCCGCGTCACGATCCACTCGGCTCGTCCTGGCCTGATCATCGGCAAGAAGGGCGCAGACATCGACAAGCTCCGCAAGAAGCTGTCGGACATGACGAACTCCGAAACGCACCTCAACATCGTTGAAGTTCGCAAGCCGGAAGTCGACGCTGTTCTGGTCGCTCAGTCGATCGCTCAGCAGCTCGAGCGTCGTGTTGCTTTCCGTCGCGCCATGAAGCGCGCCGTTCAGTCCGCAATGCGTCTTGGCGCCGAAGGCATCAAGATCACCTGCGCGGGCCGTCTCGGCGGTGCTGAAATCGCTCGTACGGAATGGTACCGCGAAGGTCGCGTGCCGCTGCATACGCTGCGCGCTGACATCGACTACGGCACAGCCGAAGCGGAAACCGCTTTCGGTATCTGCGGCATCAAGGTTTGGATCTTCAAGGGCGAAATCCTTGAGCACGATCCGATGGCCTCCGAGCGCCGCGCACTCGAGGGTGATGCTCAGGGTCCGGCTAGCCGTGACCGCGATCGTCGCCGCGACAACGCTTAATAGCGTTGGTGGCAGATAAGTTCGGAGAATAAGAAAATGTTGCAGCCAAAGCGTACCAAGTACCGCAAGCAATTTAAGGGCCGCATCAAGGGCGTCGCCAAGGGTGGTTCCGACCTCGCCTTCGGTGAATTCGGCCTTAAGGCTCAGGAGCCAAACCGCGTAAATGCACGCGAGATCGAAGCGGCCCGCCGCGCGATCACGCGCTACATGAAGCGTGCTGGCCGTGTATGGATCCGCGTGTTCCCGGATGTTCCGGTAACCGCAAAGCCGACCGAAGTCCGTATGGGTAAGGGTAAGGGCTCTGTTGAATATTGGGCATGCAAGGTCAAGCCAGGCCGCATGATGTTCGAGATCGACGGCGTCAGCGAAGAAATCGCTCGCGAAGCGCTTCGCCTCGGCTCTGCCAAGCTCTCGGTCAAGACGCGCTTCGTACAGCGCATTGCAGAGTAAGGAGCAAGGCACATGAAAGCCGAAGAAGTTCGCGGCCTGACGGCCGATCAGCTCAAGGACAAGCTCGCCGACCTGAAGAAGGAGCAGTTCAACCTGCGCTTCCAGAAGGCCACCGGTCAGCTCGAAAAGTCCTCCCGCGTCAACGAAGTTCGCAAGGACATCGCCCGCGTGAAAACCATTGCCCGCCAGAAGGCGGCAGAAGCAAAGGCCTAAGAATATGCCGAAGCGCATCCTGCAGGGCGTCGTCGTTGGCGACAAGAACGAGAAGACTGTAGTTGTCCGCGTTGAGCGTCGTTTCGCTCATCCGCTGATGCAGAAGACCGTTCGTCGTTCCAAGAAGTACAAGGCCCACGACGAAAACAATCAGTACAAGATTGGCGATACCGTATCCATCGAGGAATGCGCGCCGATCTCCAAGGACAAGTGCTGGACGGTCATTTCCGGCCAGGCAAAGTAAGAATTTCTCGCGAGGCCTTGCGTCTCGCGGAAATTTCTGTATGAAGCAGCGTCAGAACGCTCGTTCGTCGAGCGTTCTTTTGCTTTGAGCGCACGGAAGGTCCCGTTTGGGAAACCACCCTGGCACGATCGATCCCGCGCTAGTCAAGCTAATGCCGTGTTTTCGCCTGCTCTCGTGGCAAGCGGACGGCTGACAATTTTCATATGCCGGGATAGGGGGCGTAGCCCAACCATTCCGGTAAACACAAGAAGGCGACCTGATATGATTCAGATGCAAACAAACCTCGACGTGGCGGATAATTCCGGCGCACGTCGTGTCATGTGCATCAAGGTGCTGGGCGGTTCTAAGCGCAAGTATGCCTCGATCGGCGACGTTATCGTCGTTTCGATCAAGGAAGCTATTCCGCGCGGCCGCGTGAAGAAGGGTGACGTGATGAAGGCGGTTGTCGTTCGCACCGCCAAGGAAATCCGTCGCGTAGATGGTTCCATCATCCGCTTCGACACCAATGCAGCAGTCCTCATCGACAACAAGAAAGAGCCGATCGGCACCCGTATCTTCGGACCGGTTCCGCGCGAACTTCGCGCCAAGAACCACATGAAGATCATCTCGCTCGCTCCAGAAGTTCTGTAAGGAGCACGAACGATGCAAAAGATTCGTAAGGGCGACACGGTCGTCATGCTCGCAGGCAAGGACAAGGGCCGCACTGGCGAAGTCCTTCAGGTTCTGCCCAAGGAAGATCGCGCCGTAGTTCGTGGCGTCAACGTCGTGAAGCGCCACCAGCGCCAGACGCAGACCCAGGAAGCCGGCATCATCAGCAAGGAAGCCTCGGTTCACTTGTCCAACGTCTCGATCATCGACAAGGACGGCAAGCCGACCCGCGTTGGTTTCAAGGTTGTTGACGGCAAGAAGGTCCGTGTGGCCAAGCGTTCCGGTGAGGTGATCTGATGGCTCAGGCAAAGTACGAGCCGCGGCTCAAGAAGGAATATGTCGAGCGCATCCGCGCGGCGATGCAGGAGAAGTTCTCCTACGCCAACGAGATGATGATTCCGAAGCTCGACAAGATCGTAATCAACATGGGTGTTGGTGAAGCAACGGCTGATTCGAAGAAGCCGACTGTTGCCGCAGCTGACCTGGCCGCTATCGCTGGTCAGAAGCCGGTCATCACCCGTGCACGCAACTCCATCGCTGGCTTCAAGGTCCGCGAAGATATGCCGATCGGCGCAAAGGTTACCCTGCGCGGCGCTCGCATGTACGAGTTCCTGGACCGTCTCGTGAACATCGCGCTTCCGCGCGTTCGCGACTTCCGCGGCCTGAACCCGAAGAGCTTTGACGGCCGTGGCAACTTCGCCATGGGCATCAAGGAGCACATTGTGTTCCCTGAGATCAACTACGATAAGGTTGATCAGATGTGGGGCATGGACATCATCGTTTGCACGACGGCCACCAAGGACGACGAAGCACGGGCTCTGCTCACAGAGTTCAACTTCCCGTTCCGTCAGTAACCGTAACGACGAGCGTAGAAAAGGAACCACACATGGCGAAGACCAGCGCAGTTGAAAAGAACAAGCGCCGCCGTATTACGGTCGCCAACCAGGCCGCTAAGCGCGCCGAGTTGAAGGCGATCATCATGAACCAGGCTCTTCCGATCGAAGACCGGTTCAAGGCCTCGATCAAGCTGGCATCCCTGCCGCGCGATGGATCGAAGACCCGTATTCGCAACCGTTGTGAAGTATCGGGCCGTCCGCGCGCATACTACCGCAAACTGCGCATGTCGCGTATCGCGCTGCGTGAACTCGGCAATCTCGGCAAGGTGCCGGGCATCGTCAAGTCCAGCTGGTAAGGAGCAGGTTAGATGACAATGACTGATCCGTTGGGCGATATGCTCACCCGCATCCGTAACGGCGCTTCCCGCCGCAAGTCGTCGGTCTCGACGCCTGCTTCGAAGCTCCGTGCACGCGTTCTCGATGTTCTCCAGGCTGAAGGCTACATCCGTGGCTACGCTCTTGTCGATTTCGGCAATGGCAAGTCTGAAATCAACATCGAACTGAAGTACTACGAAGGCGCATCGGTGATCCGTGAGATCGGCCGTGTGTCCAAGCCGGGCCGCCGGGTTTATGTCTCGGTCAAGTCCATTCCGCAGGTCGCGAACGGTCTCGGCATCACCATCCTTTCGACTCCGAAGGGTGTGATGGCTGATCACCAGGCTCGCGAACAGAACGTTGGTGGCGAGGTTCTTTGCTCGGTATTCTAATACCGAGCATCGATCTCCATAGCGAACAGACAGGATATAAAAATGTCTCGTATCGGTAAGAAGCCCGTTCAGATTCCTGCTGGGGTTACGGCTACGGTCGAAGGCCAGAAGGTTACTGCAAAGGGCCCGAAGGGCGAGCTGTTCTTCGTCGCAAACGACGAAGTCGGCGTTAAGCTCGAAAACAACGCGGTTGTCGTGACGCCGCTCACGCAGTCGAAGGATGCTCGTTCGAAGTGGGGCATGTCCCGCACGATGATCGAGAACATCTTCACGGGTGTTAAGGACGGCTACGAGCGCAAGCTCGAAATCAACGGCGTTGGTTACCGCGCGTCGCTTCAGGGCAAGAACCTGCAGCTCGCTCTCGGTTTCAGCCACGACGTGGTTTATGAGCCGCCGGTCGGCATCACGATCGCTGTGCCGAAGCCTACTGAAATTGTTGTGACTGGCATCAATAAGCAGCAGGTCGGCCAGGTTGCCGCTGAAATCCGCGAATACCGCGGTCCTGAGCCTTACAAGGGCAAGGGCGTCAAGTATGCCGGCGAACGTATCGTTCGCAAAGAAGGCAAGAAGAAGTAAGGATCACGCGAAATGGCTAGCAGGAAAGAAGCACTTGCACGTCGTGCCAACCGCGTGCGCCGTCATCTCAAGTCGGTGGCCAATGGCCGTCCGCGCCTGTCGGTTCATCGCTCCTCGAAGAACATCTACGTTCAGGTTATCGACGATGTTGCCGGCAAGACCCTCGCGGCTGCCTCGACGCTCGATAAGGACCTGCGCGGTTCTCTGAAGACCGGTGCTGACACCGCGGCAGCTGCCGCCGTTGGCAAGCTCGTCGCCGAGCGCGCCTCCAAGGCTGGTGTCAAGGAAGTCGTATTCGACCGTGGCGCCTTCATCTATCACGGCCGTATCAAGGCCCTGGCAGATGCAGCCCGCGAAGGCGGTCTGACCTTCTAATGAATTTCCGGCCGGAGCTCAGTGCTCCGGCCGGATTTTAACCGGACCGCAAACGCTCCTCGATAGGGGAGGCTGCTGCGGTCCTCGTGTTGTCTGCCGTTCCACCCGCAAAAGAAAAAGGAAAAGGACAATGGCACAGGAAAGAAAAGGTTCGCGCGACGATCGCCAGAACCGCGAAGAGCGCGATAGCGAGTTCGTCGACAAGCTGGTCGCGATCAACCGCGTCGCCAAGGTCGTCAAGGGCGGCCGTCGTTTCGGTTTCGCAGCCCTCGTCGTCGTCGGTGACCAGAAGGGCCGCGTTGGCTTCGGTCACGGCAAGGCACGTGAAGTGCCGGAAGCAATCCGCAAGGCAACTGAAGCTGCCAAGCGCGAACTGATCTTCGTACCGCTGCGTGACGGCCGTACGCTGCATCACGACGTTCACGGCCGCCACGGCGCCGGCAAGGTTCTGCTTCGTTCGGCCAAGGTCGGTACCGGTATTATCGCTGGTGGCCCGATGCGCGCTGTTTTCGAAACGCTCGGCGTTCACGACGTCGTCGCCAAGTCGACCGGTTCCTCGAACCCATACAACATGGTTCGCGCTACCTTCGACGCTCTGAAGCACCAGGTTCACCCGAAGGACATCGCAGCACAGCGCGGCATCAAGTATGCAACGCTCCAGGCTCGCCGTGCCGCTTCCGGTAACGCTTCTGAAGAATAAGAGGAGCTGATCCATGGCCAAGGCTACAAAGAAGACCGAAGCAAAGACGGTTACCGTCGAGCAGATCGGCAGCCCGATTCGCCGTCCGGATGTCCAGCAGCGCACGCTGATCGGTCTCGGGCTGAACAAGATGCACCGTCGTCGCACGCTGGAAGATACCCCTTCCGTTCGTGGCATGATCCGTGCTGTCCAGCATCTCGTTCGCATCGTCGACGAGAAGTAAGCAGGGAGTATTCGCTATGAAACTCAATGAAATCAAAGACAACGAAGGTTCGACCCATAGCCGCAAGCGCCTCGGCCGCGGTATTGGTTCGGGCTCCGGCAAGACCGGTGGTCGCGGTGTCAAGGGTCAGAAGTCCCGTTCGGGCGTAGCCATCAACGGCTTCGAAGGCGGTCAGATGCCAATCTACCGTCGCCTGCCGAAGCGCGGCTTCAACAACATCTTCAAGGCCGACTTCGTTGTCGTGTCCCTGGAGCGTGTTCAGGCTGCTATCGACGCTGGCAAGCTCGACGCCAAGTCCACGGTTGATGCAGCAGCTCTCAAGGCTGCCGGCGTTATCCGTCGCGTCAAGGACGGCGTTCGCGTTCTCGCCGACGGCGAGCTGAAGGCAAAGGTCAAGTTCGAAGTTGCTGGCGCTTCCAAGCCGGCAGTCGAAAAGATCGAAAAGGCTGGCGGTTCCGTCACGCTTCTTTCTGCCGCAGCTGCAGAGTAATTTAATCTATGATAAACCGCCCGGGGTGCTTCACACCGGGCGGTTTTGCTCCCATATGTGAGCCTCACAAAAACCGGTCGGATGCACGTGCGTCAGGACAGGTTAGACGAACAACAGGGTGAGGCATAGGTTGCGCCCGCAATCCGTCCGAAGCCCGCTTTTGAATAATTCAGAAATGCCGATCCGGCGTTCTGCCTTTCGCTTGGTCAGAGCCCGAAACCGGTAGCGCGGAGATACGCATGGCGTCTGCAGCGGAACAGTTGGCTTCCAACCTCAATTTCTCGACCTTCGCCAAAGCCGAGGATCTCAAGAAGCGCCTGTGGTTTACACTGGCAGCTCTCCTCGTCTATCGGTTGGGAACGCACATTCCGCTTCCCGGCCTCAACCCGCAGGCCTATGCACAGGCCTTCCAGGGTCAGGCAGGCGGCATTCTCGGCCTCTTCAACATGTTCTCGGGCGGCGCTGTTCAGCGCATGGCGATCTTCGCGCTCGGCATCATGCCCTACATTTCCGCTTCGATTATCGTGCAGCTGATGACCTCGGTCGTCCCGGCGCTCGAAAACCTGAAGAAGGAAGGCGAGCAGGGTCGCAAGATCATCAACCAGTACACCCGCTACGGCACCGTGCTTCTCGGCACGCTGCAGGCTTATGGCATTGCCATTGGTCTGGAGAGCGGGCAGGGGCTCGTTGTCGATCCGGGCATCTTCTTCCGTGTCTCCACGGTCATCACGCTGCTCGGCGGCACGATGTTCCTGATGTGGCTCGGCGAACAGATCACCTCGCGCGGTATCGGTAACGGCATCTCGCTCATCATCTTCGCCGGCATCGCCGCTGGCCTGCCTTCGGCTCTTGCCGGTACGCTCGAACTCGGCCGCACAGGCGCGCTGTCGACGAGCCTCATCCTGCTGGTCATCGTCGTTGCGATCGCCGTCATCGCGATCATCGTCTTCGTCGAACGCGCCCAGCGCCGCCTTCTGATCCAGTATCCGAAGCGCCAGGTGGGCAACCGCATGTTCCAGGGCGATACCTCGCACCTGCCGCTGAAGCTCAACACCTCGGGCGTTATCCCGGCGATCTTCTCGTCCTCGCTGCTGCTCCTGCCGGCAACGATCGCGGGCTTCGCCAGCACGACGAACATGCCGACCTGGGTAACCTCGATTGTCGCGGCTCTTGGCCATGGCCAGCCGCTCTACATGCTCCTCTACGGTCTGCTGATCGCCTTCTTCGCCTTCTTCTACACGGCCATCGTCTTCAATCCGAAGGACACGGCCGACAATCTGAAGAAGCACGGCGGCTTCATCCCGGGCATCCGTCCCGGTGAGCGCACCGCCGAGTACATCGATTACGTGCTGACCCGCATCACGGTCATCGGCGCGATCTACCTCGTATTCGTCTGCATTCTTCCAGAAATCCTCGTGTCGCAGACAGGGATTCCATTATCCCTTGGTGGCACTTCGCTTTTGATTGTCGTTAGCGTAACTCTTGATACGGTCGCGCAGATTCAGGGTCACCTGATCGCGCAGCAGTACGAAGGCCTGATCAAGAAATCGAAGTTGCGTGGAGGAAAGAGGGGTCGATGAGACTTATACTTTTGGGGCCGCCGGGCGCGGGTAAGGGGACTCAAGCTCAGCGGATCGTGGAAAAGTACGGCATTCCGCAACTTTCCACGGGTGACATGCTTCGCGCCGCCGTTCAGGCCGGTACCGAAGTCGGCAAGCGCGCCAAGGCCGTCATGGATGCTGGCAAGCTGGTCTCTGACGACATCGTCATCGCAATCGTGTCGGAGCGTATCGACCAGCCCGATTGCGAGAATGGCTTCATCCTCGACGGTTTCCCGCGTACGCTGGTTCAGGCCGATGCAACGGAAGCCATGCTCAAGGGCAAGGGTCTCGAACTGTCGAAGGTCGTCGAGATCCAGGTGGACGACAAGATTCTGGCGGACCGTGTTTCGGGCCGCTACACCTGCGCGAATTGTGGTGCCGGCTATCACGACACCAATGTCAAGCCAAAGGTGGAAGGGGTCTGCGACCGCTGTGGTTCGACTCACTTCAAGCGTCGTCCCGATGACAACCGCGAAACCGTGGTGACGCGTCTCGGCGCTTACTACAAGGAAACATCGCCGCTGATCGGCTACTAC
The DNA here is from genome assembly GCF_017741935.1 of Rhizobium sp. 16-449-1b. Classification (GTDB taxonomy): domain Bacteria; phylum Pseudomonadota; class Alphaproteobacteria; order Rhizobiales; family Rhizobiaceae; genus Rhizobium. The sequence goes on from NZ_JAGHMH010000006.1 coordinate 58,752, forward strand.
TATGCCAAGGGCAAGTTGCAGTCGGTGGATGGCATGGCAGACATCGATCACGTCACCGGCGAGATCGAGGGCATACTTTCGAAGCTGTAAGGCTTTGGAAATAAAACTTGGCGGGAGCGGTTGCTTTTCAGCACTGATTCCGTTAAACACCGCGCCAACTCGCGATATCTGATGCGATCGGCGCGGACTTCCGATAGGAATTCCGGGTTCGATCGTTTTGACTTGTTGAGAACCTGAATTGTAATTGCGGCCTTTCAAGGCCGTGTAACGAGACACCACTTGCCGGATGGCAACTGGAACGCAAGGAGAATAGGCGTGGCACGTATCGCTGGCGTCAACATCCCGACCGCAAAGCGCGTTGTAATCGCGCTGACGTACATTCACGGGATCGGTCCGAAATTCGCACAGGAAATCATCGAGAAGGTCGGTATTCCTGCTGATCGTCGCGTGAATCAGCTCACCGACGCTGAAGTCCTGCAGATCCGCGAAACCATCGACCGCGATTACCAGGTCGAAGGTGACCTGCGTCGCGAGACCTCGATGAACATCAAGCGTCTGATGGACCTTGGCTGCTACCGCGGCCTGCGTCATCGCCGTGGCCTTCCGGTCCGCGGTCAGCGCACGCACACCAATGCTCGTACCCGCAAGGGCCCGGCAAAGGCTATCGCTGGTAAGAAGAAGTAATTTCCGGGAAACCGGAGGTGAGGGGGCTGGCGGTCTGCGCCGGCCTCTTTTGAGTTTCGGGCAGGGCCGCAAGGTCTCGTTCCGGTGTAGCCGCTGGCATTACGGCGGTGCAGAGATCCAAGAAAGGGATTAAAATGGCCAAGGAAGCCGTACGCGTTCGCCGTCGCGAACGTAAAAACATTTCGTCGGGCGTCGCTCACGTCAACTCGACCTTCAACAACACGATGATCACGATCACCGACGCACAGGGCAACGCCATTGCCTGGTCGTCTGCTGGCGCCAAGGGCTTCAAGGGCTCGCGCAAGTCGACCCCGTTCGCTGCTCAGATCGCTGCTGAAGACTGCGCCAAGAAGGCTCAGGAACACGGCATGAAGTCGCTGGAAGTTGAAGTTTGCGGTCCGGGTTCGGGTCGTGAATCCGCTCTGCGCGCCCTCCAGGCTGCTGGTTTCATGATCACGTCCATCCGCGACGTGACCCCGATCCCGCACAATGGTTGCCGCCCGCGCAAGAAGCGTCGCGTCTGATCATCGCCATTCACAACATCGGTGAGCGGATCCTCGCTCCCGATGCTTCTCAAGCTCGGTTGTCACGATTGGATGGTGGCAACGAACGGAAGGCAAAAATATGATTCAGAAAAACTGGCAAGAATTGATCAAGCCGAACAAGGTCGAGTTCTCTTCGAGCTCGCGCACCAAGGCGACGCTCGTAGCAGAGCCGCTGGAGCGCGGTTTCGGCCTCACCCTCGGCAACGCGCTTCGCCGTGTTCTGCTGTCCTCGCTGCGCGGTGCCGCAGTGACGGCCGTGCAGATCGACGGCGTGCTGCATGAATTCTCGTCGATCCCTGGTGTTCGTGAAGATGTCACCGACATCGTTCTGAACATCAAGGAAATCGCCATCAAGATGGATGGCGACGACGCAAAGCGCATGGTCGTGCGTAAGCAGGGTCCGGGCGTTGTAACGGCTGGCGACATCCAGACGGTCGGCGATATCGAAATCCTCAACCCCGAGCATGTGATCTGCACGCTCGACGAGGGCGCCGAAATCCGCATGGAATTCACCGTCAACAACGGCAAGGGCTATGTTCCGGCCGATCGCAATCGTGCGGAAGATGCTCCGATCGGTCTCATCCCGGTCGACAGCCTTTATTCGCCGGTCAAGAAGGTGTCCTACAAGGTTGAAAATACCCGTGAAGGACAGGTTCTCGACTACGACAAGCTGAACATGACCATCGAAACCGATGGCTCGATCTCCGGTGAAGATGCCGTCGCTTTCGCGGCTCGCATCCTGCAGGATCAGCTTGGCGTGTTCGTCAACTTCGACGAGCCGCAGAAGGAAACCGAAGAAGAAGCAGTCACCGAACTCGCTTTCAACCCGGCTCTCCTCAAGAAGGTGGACGAACTCGAACTGTCTGTTCGCTCGGCAAACTGCCTGAAGAACGACAACATCGTCTACATCGGCGACCTCATTCAGAAGACCGAAGCAGAAATGCTCCGCACGCCGAATTTTGGTCGCAAGTCGCTGAACGAAATCAAGGAAGTTCTCGCTTCCATGGGCCTGCACCTCGGCATGGAAGTGCCCGCATGGCCGCCTGAGAACATCGAAGATCTCGCCAAGCGTTACGAAGACCAATACTAACCATCAAACGGCGGGCGAGATGCCTGCATGTGAAGGAGAATAGCAATGCGCCACGGTAAAGCCGGCCGCAAGCTGAATAGAACCGCTAGCCACCGCAAGGCAATGTTTGCCAACATGGCGGCTTCGCTCATCACCCATGAGCAGATCGTGACCACCCTGCCGAAGGCAAAGGAAATCCGTCCGATCGTTGAAAAGCTCGTAACCCTCGGCAAGCGCGGCGACCTGCACGCTCGTCGTCAGGCGATCTCGCAGATCCGCGACGCCGCTGTTGTTTCGAAGCTCTTCGACACGATCGCTTCGCGCTACGCAACCCGCAACGGCGGTTACCTGCGTATCATGAAGGCTGGCTTCCGCCAGGGCGACAACGCCGCTCTCGCCGTCATCGAATTCGTTGACCGCGACACCTTCGCCAAGGGCGCAGCCGACAAGGCTCGCGTTGAAGCCGAAGCAGCTGCTGCTGAAGCCGCTTAATATTTTCCGGTTCGCCGGAAGCAAAACAGCCGGGCTAGAAAGCCCGGCTGTTTTCGTTTGTGGTATTTGATTTGTCATCGCGTGCGCTTCGGCCGCTCGCCGGTCGTGGTGAAATGGTGAAGCCGCGCCGGTGGTGGGCCGTCTATGACCTCGACATCACCCTGCGCCTCTAGCGCCGCCTTGAAACGCGCAGCATTGCGCTTTCCCCATACTCCAAGAAAACAGACCCCGGTTATGCCGTCCTTGAAGACGATCGCGCCCCCAAAGGCGGCGCTTAGGCCAGCCTCGCCAACGAGCCCGCCGCCGCCGTAGGCGTCTACGACGACGTCAAGCGGCGCTGCGGCAACGACTGTGTCCCCGGCCGGGGCAAAATGCGGGTCACGGTAGATGTATAGTGGCGACGCTGCTTCCATGCGGGCAGTCTGTCAGCCCTCACGGTTTCTAACAAGAGCTCAGCCGGCAGCCTGGGCTGGACGCGTTCTGCCGCCTTGCCCGTTTCGGCTACGCTTCCTGCTCCGCGCGATCGGTCGCCATGACCGGTAGAGGATCATCAGGATAATCAGGCCGACATAGACATACTGCTCGAGATCCAGAAGCTTCGTCGACAGCGCGAAATGCACCGCGCCACAGGCGGCGATGATGTAGATCAGCTTGTGCAGCCAGATCCATTTCGATCCGAGCTTTCGGATCGACAGGTTGTTGGAAGTGACAGCCAGCGGCACGAGCAGCACGAGCCCGGCCATGCCGAACATGATGAAGGGCCGCTTCATCACATCGTCGAGGACGGCGGAAACGTCGAGCGCCTGATCGAGCAGCATGTAGACGGCGAAGTGCATGGCCACGTAGTAAAAAGCGAGAAGCCCCAGCGCGCGGCGATAGCGCAGGTAGTTCCAGCCGAAGAGATCGCGGGCAGGGGATACGGCGAGCGTCAGCACCAGGAAGCGGATGGCCCACAGCCCGAGAAACAGCTCGAAGGTCTTGACCGGATCGGCGCCCAGCTGGTCGGTGGCGCCGAGATAGAAGGTCCAGGCGGCAGGCAGCAGCCCGACGACATAGAGCAGCCAGACGGAGGCCGAATGCCATCGCTTCGGCAGGCTGAACGAGAGCGTTGCCATCAGAAGTTCGCCTTCAGGTCCATGCCGGCATAGAGGCTCGCTACCTCATCGCCATATCCGTTGAACGGCAGCGTCGGATGGCGGCTGGCGCCGAAGAAGCCGCTCTCGCCGATCCGCCGCTCGGTCGCCTGGCTCCAGCGCGGATGATCGACCGCGGGGTTCACATTGGCATAAAAGCCGTACTCCTGCGAATTGGTCACCTGCCAGGTGTTCTTCGGCTCCTTGTCCGTCAGCGTGATCCGCACGATCGATTTGATGCCCTTGAAGCCATATTTCCAGGGAACGACCAGCCGGATTGGCGCGCCGTTCTGGTTCGGCAGCGTCTCGCCATAAAGCCCGACCGCGAGCAGTGTCAGCGGATGGTTGGCCTCGTCGAGCCGCAGCCCCTCCACATAGGGCCAGTTAAGCGACTGGAAGATCCCCTTCTGCCCTGGCATCTCTTCAGGGCGTACCACCGTCTCGAAGGCGACATACTTGGCGCTTCCGAGTGGCTCGACCTTGCTGAGCAGCGAAGCCAGCGGAAAGCCGTCCCAGGGGATCACCATCGACCACGCTTCGACGCAGCGCATGCGATAGGTGCGGCTCTCGATCGGAAATTCCTTCATCAGAGCGTCGAGATCGAAGGTGCCCGGCTTGTTGACCATGCCGTCGACCTTGATCGTCCAGGGCGCGGGCTTGAAGTCGCCGGACAGCGCCACCGGATCACCCTTGTCGAGACCGAACTCGTAGAAGTTATTGTAGGTCGTCACATCCTTGATCGGCGTCAGCTTCTCGTCGACCTTGTACTTGCTGTCGACCGCCGAGAGCGCGGCCGCGCTGGCACTGCCCGCGCCCAATAGGCCGACGGCGCCGATCGCGGCTGCGCCAAGAAACTGGCGGCGATCGAGATAGGTCTGGCGCGGCGTGATCTCCGAAGAGGCGATCCTGGGTGGACGGTAGACGGGCATGGTATCCTCCTGAGCAACCTAGCTCGGCATTGAACCTTCAACGCATTCAGGTTCGTTTCGGATCACTGTTTACGCCTTGAAGCGGCCGTCCGGGAAGCCAACTTATCGTGTAGCGAAAACGTAGCGTCCGCCTGTAACAAACCACGTTCTGCCCACGTATATGATCGATGGGCGCCTGAGGCGTACCGAGGAGTACCGCTTTTGCCTTTCCCGGTAGTGACAGCATATACTCTTTGGATTAGGACAATTCCAAAAAGCAGCGATAGTTGGAGCGTGTCGTCAAGATCCGCCCGGTATCGCCGAAGACTTCCGATGTTGTGAGGAAACACCAATGCCAGCTTATCGTTCGAGAACCACGACCCACGGCCGCAATATGGCGGGCGCACGCGGCCTTTGGCGCGCCACGGGCATGAAGGATTCGGATTTCGGCAAGCCGATTATCGCGGTGGTCAACTCCTTCACCCAGTTCGTGCCGGGCCACGTCCACCTGAAGGACCTCGGCCAGCTCGTCGCCCGCGAGATCGAAGCGGCCGGCGGCGTCGCCAAGGAGTTCAACACGATCGCCGTCGACGACGGTATCGCGATGGGCCATGACGGCATGCTCTATTCGCTGCCTTCGCGCGAACTGATCGCCGACAGCGTCGAATACATGGTCAACGCTCACTGCGCCGACGCCATGGTCTGCATCTCCAACTGCGACAAGATCACCCCCGGCATGCTGATGGCCTCGCTGCGCCTCAACATCCCGACGGTCTTCGTCTCCGGCGGCCCGATGGAAGCCGGCAAGGTGGTGCTGAACGGCAAGAAGGTCGCGCTCGACCTCGTCGATGCCATGGTTGCTGCCGCCGACGACAAGATCAGCGATGAAGACGTCGCCGTCATCGAGCGCTCCGCGTGCCCGACCTGCGGTTCCTGCTCCGGCATGTTCACGGCAAACTCGATGAACTGTCTGACGGAAGCGCTCGGCCTGTCATTACCCGGAAACGGCTCGACACTCGCCACCCATTCCGACCGCAAGGAACTCTTCCTTGAAGCCGGGCGTCGCGTCGTCGAGCTTGCCCGTCGTTATTACGAACAGGACGATCTGACCGCTCTGCCGCGCACCATCGCCAGCAAGGGCGCGTTCGAAAATGCCATGGCGCTCGACATTGCCATGGGCGGCTCGACCAACACCGTTCTGCACATTCTTGCGGCCGCGCATGAAGGCGAGATCGATTTCACCATGGACGATATCGATCGCCTGTCGCGTCGCGTTCCCTGCCTGTCGAAGGTCGCGCCCGCCAAGGCCGACGTTCACATGGAAGACGTTCACCGCGCAGGCGGCATCATGGCCATTCTCGGCGAACTCGACCGTGCCGGCCTGCTGAATGTCGATCTTCCGACGGTCCATTCTCCGACCATGCGCGAAGCGCTGGCGCAGTGGGATGTCGCTGTCACCGACAACAAGGCCGCCTTCGATCTCTTCAGCGCCGCTCCCGGCGGTGTTCCGACGCAAGTCGCCTTCAGCCAGAGCTCGCGTTGGGAAGAACTCGACCTCGACCGCGAAACCGGCGTCATCCGCGATGCCCAGCATCCCTTCTCCAAGGATGGCGGTCTAGCCGTCCTGAAGGGCAACCTCGCGCTCGACGGCTGCATTGTGAAGACGGCGGGTGTCGATGAATCGATCCTGAAGTTTTCAGGTCCGGCCAAGGTCTATGAAAGCCAGGACGCGGCCGTAAAGGCGATCCTGTCCAACGAAGTCGTCGCCGGCGACGTCGTGGTCATCCGCTACGAAGGCCCGAAGGGCGGCCCGGGCATGCAGGAAATGCTCTATCCGACGAGCTATCTGAAGTCGAAGGGCCTCGGAAAGGCTTGCGCGCTGATCACCGATGGCCGCTTCTCCGGCGGCACCTCGGGTCTGTCCATCGGCCACGCCTCTCCGGAAGCGGCCAATGGCGGCACCATCGGTCTGGTGCGCGAAGGCGACATGATCGATATCGACATCCCGAACCGCACGATCAGCCTGCGCGTCGACGACCAAGAGCTGGCAACTCGCCGCGCCGAACAGGACGCCAAGGGCTGGCAGCCGGCCGAAAAGCGCAAGCGCAACGTCACGACCGCGCTGAAGGCTTATGCCGCCTTCGCAACCAGCGCCGACCGTGGCGCCGTTCGCGATCTCGGAGATCGCTGAACCTACTGATTAAGAGTCAGCTGCTCTAATGAACCGGTCGCCTCAAAGCGGCCGGTTTATGTTTTTGTAGGTTTCCGCCAGCTGCTTCAGCCGCTCATCATAGGCGGCCTGGATGCAGGCGACGTCGGCGGCGCACTCCTGGCGCTTCTTCAGCCACGCCGTCTGCTCGTCCTGCATAGTGCCGCGCGAGCCCATGGCCAGCAGGCCTGACAACAAGTCGAAGGTGGTCACCATCTTCACGTCGGCGTCGTTGAGCGCGCGGTTGTCGCAGATCGCCTTTTCGTCCGGCTTCAGCTCCTTGGCCTCGCAATCGAAGCTTGCCGCGTGACTTATCCCGGTGGATGAAAGCAGCAGGGCGGCGGCGGTGAAGAGAAGGGGCTGGCGATATCGCGTCATGCAGTGGTTCCTGTCTGTCTATCTGGCTCTCAAGAATGCCATGCCGACGAAGATGATGCAGCAAAGCCAGATGGCAAGGATGACGATCAGCCCGGTGCGGCTGGACGGCCGCTCCAGACGCGCGGCGGCGGCGACACGCAGCTCCGCCATGACATCGGAAGGGATGAGCCTGACAGCGAGCATGATACCCAAGGGCACGATGAGGAGATCGTCGAGATAGCCAAGCACGGGAATGAAATCAGGGATCAGGTCGATTGGCGACAACGCGTAGGCGGCAACTCCTCCCGCGGCCGCCTTGGCGTACCAGGGCACGCGCGTGTCGCGTGCGGCGAGCCACAGGGCTACGACGTCACGCTTCAGTGACTTTGCCCAGAGTTTGGCCTTTGATATCAGTTGCATGCCTGTCGTTCCTGATTCAGTTTGGCAAGTATGTCGCGCATCGGTTCACCCGTCCTGTTCTTCCATGCTTCCGCCCTCTTTCCTTTCTAGCGTCCGGCACTACAACGTTCTCTCAAGACGATTTCAAGAAGGGATTATTATGCACGACCTGTTGAAGCGCGCCTCTCTGCCGCTGCTTGCTCTGGTGCTTGCACTGCCGATCAACGCTCATGCCCAAACGGCGAATAGCGAGACGGCCAAGACCGTGCCGCAGAGCCAGATGGAGATGCAGCTGTCCTTCGCGCCGCTCGTCAAGCAGACAGCGGGCGCGGTGGTGAACGTTTATGCGGAAAAGACCGTCCGCCGCCAGTCGCCGTTTGCCGGCGATCCCTTCTTCGAGCAGTTCTTCGGCCAGCAGATGCCGAACCGCACGCAGAAGCAGTCCTCGCTCGGCTCCGGCGTCATCGTCGAGGCGAACGGCACGATCGTGACCAACAACCACGTCATCGAAGGTGCTGATGAAATCAAGATCGCGCTCTCCGATGGCCGCGAGTTCCCCTGCAAGGTCATTCTGAAGGACGATCGTCTGGATCTCGCTGTGCTCAAGGTCGATACCAAGGCGACATTCCCGGCACTTCCGATCGGCAATTCCGACGCTGTTGAAGTCGGCGACCTCGTGCTGGCCATCGGTAACCCGTTCGGTGTCGGCCAGACCGTCACGTCGGGCATCGTCTCGGCGCTGGCGCGTAACCAGGTCGTCAAGGACGAGTTCGGCTTTTTCATCCAGACCGACGCCTCGATCAACCCCGGCAATTCCGGCGGCGCGCTGATGAACATGAAGGGCGAGCTGATCGGCATCAACACGGCTATCTTCTCGCGCGGCGGCGGGTCCAACGGCATCGGCTTCGCCATCCCTGCGAACCTCGTGAAAGTCTTCGTTGCTTCCGCCGACGCGGGCGTGAAGGCCTTCGAGCGCCCCTATGTCGGCGCGACCTTCGATGCGGTGACTTCCGACGTTGCCGATGCGCTCGGCCTTGAGAAGGCGCGCGGCGCCATCGTCGTCAAGGTCACGGAAGGCGGCCCGGCCGCAAAAGCCGGCCTGAAGGCGGGCGAAGTTATCACCGCGGTCGACGGCATCTCGGTGGAGCATCCCGACGCGCTCTATTACCGCCTGACCACGGCCGGTCTCGGCAAGCCTGTCGATCTCGCCATCATCGACAACGGCAAGGAAGAGCACGTGAAGATGACGCTCGGCCAGGCGCCCGAGACGACGCCGCGCGACCAGCGCACGATCGGCGGCCGCTCGCCGTTTACAGGCACCGTCGTCGAGAACCTGTCGCCGCGTGTGGCCGATGAGCTGCGCATGGCAAGCGAGAGCACGGGCGTCGTCGTTTCGGAAGTGAAGGATGGTTCCGTTGCCCAGCAGCTCGGTTTCGAGCCGAAGGACATCATCGTCTCCGTCAACAGCGCCGATGTGAAGACCACCAAGGATCTCGCCACGCTCGCCGCGCAGAACCCGAGCTTCTGGCGCGTCGAGATCGAACGCAACGGCCAGCGCATCCGGCAGTTCTTCCGATGAGCAATGATCTCTTCGCGCCGCGCATTCCGCCGGAGGTCGCCAACAGGCGGCCGCTGGCGGATCGGCTTCGCCCGCAGACCATCGCCGACGTCACCGGTCAGGATCACCTGACCGGCGAGGACGGTGTTCTCAGGCGGATGATCGAAAGCGGCTCGTTGGGATCGATGATCTTCTGGGGACCACCCGGAACCGGCAAGACCACCGTCGCGCGCCTGCTGTCGGGCGAGGCGGGTCTTGCCTTCGAACAGATTTCGGCGATCTTCTCAGGCGTCGCCGATCTCAAGAAAGTCTTCGAGGCCGCCCGCCTGCGCCGCATGGACGGGCGCCAGACGCTGCTCTTCGTCGATGAGATCCATCGCTTCAACCGCGCCCAGCAGGATAGCTTCCTGCCTGTGATGGAAGACGGCACCGTCATCCTCGTCGGTGCCACCACCGAAAACCCGTCCTTCGAACTCAACGCCGCTCTCCTGTCGCGTGCCCGCGTGCTGACCTTCAAGTCGCATGACGATCAGAGCCTGGCCGAACTCCTGAACCGCGCCGAGGCGATCGAGGGCAGGGAGCTGCCGCTCACGCCGGAAGCCCGCGTCAGCCTGTTGCGCATGGCCGATGGCGATGGCCGCGCCGTGCTGACGCTCGCTGAGGAAGTCTGGCGCGCTGCCCGCCGCGACGAAATCTTCGATGCCGAGGGACTGACCAAGATCGTCCAGCGCCGCGCCCCCGTCTACGACAAGGCCCAGGATGGCCACTACAATCTGATCTCAGCCCTGCACAAGTCCGTGCGTGGCTCCGATCCCGATGCGGCGCTCTACTATCTCGCGCGCATGTTCGATGCTGGTGAAGATCCGCTCTATCTCGGCCGTCGGCTGGTGCGTATGGCGGTTGAGGATATCGGCCTTGCCGATCCCCAGGCGCTTGTCATCTGCAACGCCGCCAAGGACGCCTACGACTATCTCGGCTCGCCGGAGGGTGAGCTGGCGCTGGCGCAGGCCTGCGTCTACCTCGCCACCGCGCCGAAATCCAACGCCGTCTATACGGCCTTCAAGGCCGCCACCATGGCCGCCAAGCAGAACGGCTCGCTATTGCCGCCCAAGCACATCCTGAATGCGCCGACCAAGCTGATGAAGGACGAGGGCTACAACGAAGGCTATCGCTACGACCACGACGAGCCGGATGCCTTTTCCGGCCAGGATTACTTCCCGGAAAAGATGGGTCGCCAGACCTTCTACGATCCGCCCGAGCGTGGTTTCGAGCGTGATATCCGCAAGCGGCTTGAATGGTGGTCGAAACTCAGGAAAGAGCGCAACCCGCGCTGATCACGACGCCCGCTTCTGTCCTGATGGAGCGGTGATGATCTTCACGGATGACTCCGCAAGGCCGTGATGGCCTTCCATGTCGACCACGAGATGCCAGTGGCCGCTGTCGGGGATCGGCACCCGGATCGGAGATTTGCGCGCAACGCCGCCCACATATTTGAAGTCGAGCACTTCGGTGAAACGCTGGTAGTTCGGCGATGTCATCAGCCGAACATTGGCGACCGCGTTCAAGGTCACCTCGATCACCGTTCCGGCGCGCTGTTCCTTGAGATCATAATGAGTGAAGCGGAAATTCGGCTTGTTCGACATCGTGTCTGCTCGGCGTGGGGTAGGCGCAGATGATACGAAACGGCGGTTAAGGAAGCGTTCGCCAACGCCAGCGGGAACGCCGTTGCGCGCTCCCGCGGAGGTGGATCATGTCTCGTCAGTGCACATGTCCGCTGCCATCGGGCCTATTGAAGGGCAGTAGCGTACGGGTGCGGGTGATCGCGATCTGCGTGGCATCGTGATCGCATTCGTCGGAGGCGAAGTGCAACGCGGCGCTCTCGCTGATAAACAGACCGCCGACGCGCCCCTCGCGATCCTGAACCACCCACCCGCCACCCTTGCTCCGACCGATCGTAAAGCGCGGCAAGGAACTGGGCTGGATGGTCGGGGCGAAGGCACGCGCGTTGGAGGAGGGCATGATCTTTCCTTTCAGGTTGGATGATCGAGGCTGTGATTGGAATTGTCAGGCTCAGACCGCGCGCGCTTGGCGACGGCTCTCGGTAAGCCCTGTCAGGGCGGCGAAGACCGCTGCCTTCTCGGCGGCATCAAGGCCGACCATCGGCTGGCGGACGTCAGGGGGCGTGCCAAGCAGCACATGCAGCGCGTATTTGAGGGGAGCGGGCGAGCCATCTTCCGCAAGCGCCCGGATAAGTGGTTGCAGACGGTCCTGCAGCGCCATGGCCGCCACCATGTTGCCCGCCTTCGCTGAACGATGAAGCGAAGCAAACAGGCGCGGCTCGACATTCGCGCCCGACGACAGCATACAGTCGCCGCCCCAAGCGAGAAATGAGAGCGCGCTGCCGTCATCGGAGGAAAGGGAGACGAAGCGCTGTCGCAGACGTGGCGCAAGCCGGGCCCCTTCACCGCTCGAATGGACGACGCCGAGGATATTTCCGATGGGCGCCAGCGCCTCAAGGCTTTCAGGCGCCAGGCTGCTGGCACAGTGCGACGGGCAGTCGTCGATGATGACAGGCAGATCGCTCGCCGCCGCCACCTGCTCAAAATGGTGGATGATGCCCTTCTGCCCCGGTTTCGAATAATAGGGCAAGGTGACCAGCGCGGCATCGGCGCCAAGCTTCCGCGCTTCCAAAGTCAGCGCGATCGTTGTCGATGTGGCATTGGTGCCGGTGGCGGCGATAACGGGCACCCGCCCGGCCGCGACCCTGACGCAGGTGCGGATGACGGCCGCCCGCTCGGTGGGCGACAGTGTCGGTCCTTCGCCGGTGATAGTGCAGACGGCCAGCCCGTCGATGCCGGAGTTGATCTGCCTCTCGGCCAGTCGCTCGAGCATGGCAAGGTCGAGCCGGTCGTTCCTGAATGGCGTGACCAGTGCCGTGATCACCGTTCCCAGTCGTAGTCGCGTATCCATCCGCATGGCCGTGTCAGATACTGCCCCAGATGACATAGATCTCGACGGCGGCCAGCACGAGGCCGAAAATGATCAGCACGTGCGCCGTGCGCTTCTCGCGCATCTGCCGCTTGACCACCGGTCGTCGGGGCCGGCCGATTGGACGGTGGGAAAATAGGGAGTCTCGCATGACGTCTACCTCTGAATTTCGACCACAGGCTACCGCCGCGCGGCGTATGAAATCCATTCGCGGGTCTTCGACGGGAAATAGAAATCTCATAAAGGTGGCGTCGGTTCATGCCGGACAGCGATCGCTAAATCGAATCCGAAATCATGGACTTGCGGCGCGTTTCGGACTCGACTTGCGAAGCACTTGAATCAGAATGACAAGGCTCGGGAGGAGATTGTGCAAGGGCATGTCGGGAGCGCCCCATGCCGTTCGTCCTTGCATCATAAGGCGGCGCAATGGCGCTGTGGAGCGTTCAAGGATAGGGCCGCTACCGGCACAGGGAGAGAGATATGGGCAGGACAATCGCAATTCTGATCGCAAGGCTGATCTTCGCCGGCGTATTCATTATGGCGCTGAGCTTCAAGTTCATGGACATCTCGGCCACGGCCGGCTACATCGCCGCCGCCGGCTTTCCATTCCCGCTCTTTCTTGCCTGGATCGCGGCCTTCTTCGAACTGGGGCTGGCGCTCGCTTTCCTGACCGGCATCTTCTTTTCACCCGCAGCCTTGCTGGCAGGTATCTATGTGATCTTCCTCGCCGTGGCATTCCACGGACCCGCGCGCTGGGCCGGCAATCAGGCGGAGTTCGGCTTCTTCATCGATCACTTCACCTTCCTGGCTGGTCTGCTCTTCGCAGCGGTCCACGGCCCAGGTGAGGCGCTAGTCGTCAAGACCGGCCATGCCCGCCGGCCGTCTGCCCTAGCGCAGTAGGCCGTCGAGAGCGGGCATGCCGAGGAAGGCAGAGGCGCCGATCAGCCCGTAGCAGATGATCCGGAAGGTGCTTTCCTTGGCGAAGCCGAAAAGCTTGGAGCCGAGATACAGGCCGATCGTATAGCTCGGCAGGATGACCAGCGTTAGCGCGAAGACGGTATCGACGAACAGCCCACCAGCATAATAGCTGGCGACGCTGAAGCAGGTGGAGATCGCGAAATAGATGATGATGTTAGAGCGGACCTTGGTGAACTCGGTCTTTCCGCCCAGCCAATAGGCGACCACGGGCGGCCCGCCGAGTTGGGCCGCGCCACTGAACAATCCGGCCACCAGCCCGACCGCAGCACTCAGATAGGAATGCGGCTCGCCATGATAGCGCCAGCCCGAGACCAAGAGGGCAAGCAGCAGCAGCGCGATGACGGTGATCGACCAGCGCAAGAGCAGCGGGTCCATCAGCGTCAGCACGGCGGTTCCGGCGGGAACGCCGAGCATCGCACCGGCGGCCATGGTGAACACCTCACGCCGGTTCGCACGCTTCCAGGCCGGCGGGATCATCCCCAGCGTCGCCAGCCCGTCGATGACGAGCAGCACCGGCGAGATCAGCTTTGGCCCGATGATAGCGCCGCCAAGCGGAATGAAGATCAGCGCCGCCCCGAAACCGGAAAAGCCGCGGGCGAGCCCGGCAATGCAGGCGATGGCGATCAGCGTATAAAGCCCATGATCCGGCAGCGCGGCGGAAAGCCACGCACCGATATCGGCCATGCTACCGGAAAACGACATGAAGGCGCGGCCTCGCTCAGGAGGCCAGCATCAGGTCCATGTTCTGCACGGCGGCGCCCGAGGCACCCTTGCCGAGATTGTCGAGCAAGGCGACGAGATTGACCTGCGATCCACCCGGCGTGCCGAAGACGAAGAGCTTCATCGTGTCCTTGCCGGCGAGTTCGACGGCATCGACGCGTGCCATCTTGCTGCTGTCGGCGAGCGGAACGACCGTGACGATGTCCTGGCCGGCATAATGGGCGGTCAGCGCCGCGTGAATGCTCTCCAGCGTCGCGCCTGCGGCCAGCATGTCGAGATGCAGCGGAACCTGCACGATCATGCCCTGCGCGAACTTACCGACCGATGGCGCGAAGATCGGCGCGCGGTCGAGCAGGCCGTGGATCTTCATCTCGGGCACATGCTTGTGCGTCAGCGTGAGGCCATAGAGGAAGTGCGGTGCGCTGATCGCGTCGTCACGGCTCTGGTCTTCCATCTGCGCGATCATCTGCTTGCCGCCGCCGGTATAGCCGGATACCGCGTTGACGGTAACAGGATAGCCGTCCGACAGAATGCCGGCAGCACGCAGCGGCCGCATCAGGCCGATCGCGCCTGTCGGATAGCAGCCCGGATTGGCGACGAAGCGTGCCGAACTGATCTTGCCGGCCTGCTCCTTGTCCATCTCGGCGAAGCCATAGGCCCAGGAGGGGTCGACGCGGTAGGCGGTCGAGGTGTCGATGACGCGAACATTGTTGTTGGCCGAGACCATCTGCACGGCTTCCTTCGACGCATCGTCGGGCAGGCAGAGGATGGCGATATCGGCGCTATTGAGCATATCCTCGCGGATCGCGGCATTGCGGCGCTCCGCTTCCGGAATGGACAGAAGCTCGACATCGCGGCGGCCGGCCATGCGCGTGCGGATCTGCAGGCCCGTCGTGCCGTGTTCGCCATCGATGAAGATCTTCGGTGCCATTGTCTTGCTCACACTTTCAATAGGTTAGAAAGAAGTCCAGAATCATTTTGTAAGATGGATGAGTCAGCCGTGTGACGCTGTCGCGCGTCGTTCGGCATGCAGCCCCAGCATATACATTGCGACCGTCGCCCCCGCAATGGCGGTGATGTCGGCATGGTCGTAGGCGGGCGACACCTCGACTACATCGGCGCCGCGGATATCGAGCTGGTGCAGCCGCTGCAGCACGGAGAGGATCTTGGCGCTGGACGGGCCGCCCGAAACCGGCGTGCCGGTGCCGGGCGCATAGGCGGGATCCAGGCAATCGATATCGAAGGTCAGATAGCTGGGCGCGCCCTTGGTGTGCGAGATGATCGTCGAGGCGATCTCGGCAGCACTCATCTCCTCGACCTGATGGCCGTAAAGAATATTGATGCCGAAATCGTCAGGCGCATGCGTGCGGATGCCGATCTGGATCGAGCGATCGGGATCGATGATCCCATCGCGGACCGCGCGTGCCACGAAGGAACCGTGGTCGATCCGCTTGCTGTCGTCGAACCACGTATCCTGATGCGCGTCGAACTGCACCAGTGCCAGCGGACCGTGCTTGGCCGCATGCGCCTTGAGGATCGGCCATGTCACGTAATGGTCGCCGCCGAGCGTCAGCATGAAGGCGCCGGCATCGACGATCGTCTTCGCCTGCCGCTCGATTGCCGCTGGCGTCTCCTGGTGATTGCCGTAATCCAGCAGGCAATCGCCGTAGTCGATGACGGCCATCTCGGCGAAGAGATCGCGGTTGAAGGGATATTGCGGATCATTGTCGAAGATCGCCGAAGCCCGCCGGATCGCTTGCGGCCCGAAGCGCGTACCCGGCCGGTTGGAGGTCGCGGCATCGAAGGGGACGCCCCAGACCACCACGTCCGCGCCGGTCAGATCCTTGGTGAAGCGCCGGCGCATGAAGGACAGCGCACCCGCAAACGTCGGGTCCGTTGCCGCCGAGGTGAGGCTCGTTGCCGTGAAAGCATGATCGATCGACTTGTTGGCCAAGTGAATACTCCTTCTCTCCTGTTCGAAGAGGTATGCGATTTGAATATCGATTCAACAATTGCCAAAACGAAAAAAGGCCGGGTTTGCACCCGACCTTTCCACATTCCGAAGTCCGAAGCGATTAACGCTTGGAGAACTGGAACGAACGGCGGGCCTTGGCCTTACCGTACTTCTTACGCTCGACGACGCGGCTGTCGCGGGTCAGGAAGCCACCCTTCTTCAGGACCGAGCGCAGGCCCGGTTCGAAGTAGGTGAGAGCCTTGGAGACGCCGTGACGAACGGCACCGGCCTGGCCGGAAAGACCGCCGCCGGCAACCGTTGCGATGATGTCGAACTGGCCGTCACGGGCAGCAGCGACGATCGGCTGACGCAGAATCATCTGCAGAACCGGACGTGCGAAGTATTCCGTGAATTCCTTGCCGTTGATGACGATCTTGCCGGAACCCGGCTTGACCCATACACGAGCAACAGCGTTCTTGCGCTTGCCGGTCGCGTAGGAGCGGCCAAGCGAATCGACCTTACGGACGTGTGCCGGAGCCGAAGCTTCGGTAGCCGTGCCGAGATCCTTCAGGGAGGAGAGGTCAGCCATTCTTAGGCGCTCCTTACGTTCTTCTTGTTCAGCGAGGCGACGTCGAGAGCGACAGGCTGCTGAGCTTCATGAGGATGGTTGGAACCAGCGTAAACGCGCAGGTTCTTCATCTGGCGACGACCGAGCGGGCCACGCGGAACCATGCGCTCGACTGCCTTTTCAAGAACGCGCTCCGGGAAGCGGCCTTCCATGATCTGGCGAGCGGTACGCTCCTTGATGCCGCCGGCGAAACCCGTGTGCCAGTAGTAAACCTTGTCGGAATACTTCTTGCCGGTGAATACGACCTTGTCGGCATTGATGACGATGACATTGTCGCCGTCGTCAACGTGAGGAGTGAAGGTAGCCTTGTGCTTGCCGCGCAGACGCATGGCGATAACAGAAGCGAGACGACCAACGACAAGCCCTTCGGCGTCGATGATGACCCACTTCTTCTCTACCTCTGCAGGCTTCTGGGAGAAGGTTGCCATAGTAGTTACTCTCTTTTGATCCCTTGGCCCGAAGGCGAAAGGGCGTTTCTTGTTGCTTGATTTGGAAGCCCTGGGGCGCACCAAAAAGAAAGCAGCCGGGAAAGGCTGCGTTCTGGCGGTGTGTATAGAGGTTGAGGTCGGCAGCGTCAACATTGTCGCGGGTCGCAGTCGTAAAAACAAATCAATGAAATCAATGCTTTAATTATGTGGTATTTTGATACCTCAATTTTCAGCGGCTCGATGGCAGCGCTTTGGCGCCAAAGGCATCGCTTCTCCTCGAAATGACTGGCCTTTTGTGGCAGGACTGATAGCACGAAATCGACATGCAGGGAGTTTCACTATGGCCGAAGTTCTATCGTTCCGCACCGACGCCAGCAAAGCCAGCGGTTCGCTCGTGCTGCGCCAGCTTTCCGATGGCGTGCTGCGGCTGACCCTGAACAATCCTCCCGCCAATCACCTGTCGCTCGCCATGATGGAGACGCTGATGGGCGAGTTGCAGAATGCGTCCGAGGACGACGACGTGCGTGTCGTGATCATCGCATCGACCGGCGATGTCTTCTCGGCCGGCCACGATCTCAAGGAGTTGACCGAGCATCGCGCCGATGCCGATGATGGGGAGGCCTTCTTCGAGGAGACCTTCGCGCTCGCGGCCGATCTGATGCTGGAGATCACCAAGCTGCCGAAGCCGGTCATCGCCGAGATCGACGGCCTTGCGACCGCCGCCGGGTGCCAGCTCGTCGCTTCCTGCGATCTCGCGATCTGCACCGATACCGCGACCTTCTGCACGCCTGGCGTCAATATCGGGCTCTTCTGCGCGACGCCGATGGTGGCGCTGACGCGCTCCGCCCATCGCAAGCAGGCGATGGAGATGCTTTTGACCGGCGAAACGATCGACGCGTCCACCGCCAAGGATTTCGGCCTGGTCAACCGCATCGTGCCGAAACAATATCTGCAGCAGGTCGTCACCAAATACGCGTCGGTGATCGCAAGCAAATCGCCCATGGCGCTCCAGATCGGCAAGGAAGCCTTCTATCGCCAGGTCGAAATGCCGATCGAGGAGGCCTATGGCTATGCCGCCGAAGTCATGGTGGACAGCATGATGACGGAGGATGCGGAAGAGGGGATCGGGGCATTCCTTGAAAATAGGATGCCGGATTGGACGCGGGACTGAACCCCGCGGAGCTCGGAGCCTTTTACGCCAGCTTCAGCAATAGTCCGCCGAGCGCGATGATCGCGCCGGCGAGATAGCGCCAAGGGCTTGCTTTCTCCTTCAGGAATATGACGGAGATGATGAGCGCGAAGAGGATAGATGTTTCGCGCAGCGCGGCAACGGTGGCGACAGGCGCCTTGGTCATGGCCCAGAGCGCCAGCCCATAGGATGCGATCGATCCGGTGCCGCCGATCAGGCCACGCCACCAGTTCACCTTCACATGCATCGCAACCGCATAGGCGCCGCGCCGCGAAATCGCCCAGCTGAGCAGCAGCACCGGCGGCAACAGCGACATCCACAGCGTATAAGAGATCGCATTGCCCGATATCCGCGCCCCGATGCCGTCGACATAGGTGTAGGTGGCGATGACCACGGCATTGGCGAGCGCCAGACGAATGGCGTGGCCGCTGCCGCGCTTGGCCTCGAAGGCGAGCGTCAGGATGCCGGCGCAGATCGTGATCGTGCCGATCAGCGCGCCGCCCGACAGGCTCTCGCCAAGAACAAAGCCGCTCGTCGCCGCCACCAAGAGCGGCGCGCACCCGCGCATCAGCGGATAGACGAGGCCGATGTCGCCGGCTCGATAGGCGCCTGCGACCAGCTGGAAATAGGCGAACTGCAAAATCGCCGAGGCGACGATATAGGGTAGGGCCTCGACAGCGGGAAACGGCAGGAACGGCAGAAAAGGCAAGGCCGCGATCGCGCCACCCGCCGAGATCAGGCTGGCGTCCAGCGCCTTGTCGGTCCCGGCCTTGATCAAGGCATTCCAGGTCGCGTGAAGAAGCGCGCCGAACAGGACCAGCAGGATGACGGTGAGGGACAAAAGAACTACCTGATGGTGTGGCGAAAAGACGGGACAAAGCTTGTTACGCCGTCATCAGCAAAATGCAACAGCGGCCATTGAAATGAAGCTATGCAGTGCTATCTTTGCTTAATCGATTATGCAACCTTCGGACGATCATATCGCCAAGCGGCCGTTGCGACACGTACGCCAGAAGTTTCAAACATTTTTTCCTCATTCAACTATGAGGTGTTTCTAAAATGGCCATGAACAGATGGGGACATAAGCGGGATATACAGTGAACACCGGGCGTGACGGGTGCATTAACCCGGATGGGTGATGTAAATAGATCACAAAAAGCCACGCAAGAGCGAGACCGGCCTGTCAAAATTGGTGGGTTTTATGCCCGTCTGATGGGCAGCCGCTCAACCGGAATTTCAGGTCTCAGAGCGAATTATCCGGAATGAATAGCATCCCGTCCAGGTTGTCGATATTCTGGCAATTCAGAACCCGGCATTTCGGGTTGTCTTTGGTCGGAATGGTGGTCCACTCGGCATATTCGTTGGCGTCGCACATCCGGCTGTTGCGCACATATCTGTCGTAGAGCGTCATGCCCCGAACGCGGGTAGAGGGGTAGCGCAAGATGACCGCTCCCTCGTTATGGATCGCGGCGCGCGCCCGGTCGCAGCTGATCGTCTGTGAATTATAGCGCGATATCGCGAGCGCCGGCGTGGCAGCGAGCAGCGCGGCGGTAAACACAAGCAGTTTTCTCACAGCAATCTCCTCCTTCGGCGTCCGGCATACCTATTATATATAGGACGCGCTTTAGCGCTGTCATTGAGTTGGAGACAAGGCAAGATGGATCACGATCACTATAGCGACGAATACATCCTCGATATCCTCCGGTCGGTAAAGACGATAGCGCTCACAGGCGCGTCGCCCAATCCCGCAAGGCCGAGCAATGGCGTCATGGGCTATCTTCTGTCGCGTGGTTACGAGGTCGTGCCCGTCAATCCCGGCCAGGTCGGCAAGCGCATCCAGGGGCGGGAGGTCTTCGGCCACCTCGCTGACGTGCCTGTTGCGGTCGACATGATCGATGTCTTCCGGGCCTCCAACTATCTGGGGGAGGTAGTGGACGAGGCGCTGGCGATGAACCCGCGACCGAAAGTGATCTGGGCGCAGCTCGGCGTCCGTGACGATGCCGCTGCCGCCAAAGCCGAGGCGGCCGGTATCAAAGTGGTCATGGACCGCTGCCCGGCAATCGAGTACCCACGCCTCATCGGCTGAGAAGGGCAAATTTTTCGCCAAACGCGTTTCGGTTGAAATGGATGGCGATTAACTTTTGCCGATCGTCCGCTATGCTCGCCGCCATAATGTCAAATCAGAACGGGAGGACTTCATGACCGCGAATGATCCGGGTTTCAATACGTTGGCCGTGCATGCGGGCGCAAAGCCCGATCCGGCGACCGGCGCCCGTGCCACGCCGATCTACCAGACGACGGCTTACGTCTTCAACGATGCCGATCATGCGGCGGCACTCTTCGGCCTGCAGGAATTTGGCAATATCTACACCCGCATCATGAACCCCACCCAGGCTGTGCTCGAGGAGCGTGTAGCAGCCCTTGAGGGCGGCACGGCGGCACTCGCCGTCGCCTCCGGTCATGCCGCGCAGATGATCGTCTTCCACACGCTGCTGCGCCCGGGCGAAAACTTCGTCGCCGCCAAGCGGCTCTATGGCGGCTCCATCAACCAGTTCGGCCACGCCTTCGATAATTTCGGCTGGCAGGTGCGCTGGGGTGATCCCGCCGATCCCAAGAGCTTCGAAAGCCAGATCGACGAGAACACCCGGGCGATCTTCATCGAAAGCCTCGCCAATCCCGGCGGCACCTTCGTCGATATCGCGGCAATCGCCGATGTCGCCCACAAGCACGGCCTGCCGCTGATCGTCGACAACACGATGGCCAGCCCCTATCTGATCCGTCCGATCGAACACGGCGCCGATATCGTCGTGCATTCGCTGACCAAGTTCCTCGGCGGCCACGGCAATTCCATGGGCGGCATCATCGTTGATGGCGGCACCTTCGACTGGTCGAAGTCGGGCAACTACCCGATGCTCTCGAGCCCGCGACCGGAATATAACGGCGTGGTCCTGCATTCGACCTTCGGCAACTTCGCCTTCGCCATCGCCTGCCGCGTGCTCGGCCTGCGCGACCTCGGCCCGGCCATCTCGCCCTTCAATGCCTTCCTGATCCTCACAGGCATCGAGACACTGCCGCTGCGCATGCAGCGCCACAGCGAAAACGCCGCGACGGTCGCCAAGTGGCTGAAAGCACACAGCAAGATCGCCTGGGTCAACTATGCCGGCCTTGAAGACGATCCGAACCATGCGTTGCAGCAGCGCTATTCGCCAAAGGGGGCGGGCTCCGTCTTCACCTTCGGCGTCAAGGGCGGCTACGAAGCCGGCAAGTCGCTGGTCGAAGGCCTTCAGCTCTTCTCGCACCTCGCAAACATCGGCGACACCCGCTCGCTGGTCATCCACCCGGCCTCGACGACCCACCGCCAGCTGACCGACGAGCAAAAAACCGCTGCCGGCGCCGGCCCGGATGTCGTTCGCCTCTCGATCGGCATCGAGGACGTCAAGGACATCATCGCCGATCTCGAACAGTCGCTGGCGAAGGTGTAAGGCGCAATGGCAAAGCAGCTAAAGCTCGATATCGCGGGCGTCGAACCTGAAGTCGGCGCCCCGGCGGAGGATCGGTTGATCGCTGGCGATCCGCAGTTCCGGACATGGAACCTAGAAGAGGCTGATGGCGGTCTCTATGCGGGCATCTGGGAGGCGACGCCGGGCAAGTGGCGCATCGTCTATGACGAATGGGAGTACTTCAACGTTCTCTCTGGCCACTCGATCGTCACCGAAGACGATGGCGAGCCCTTCCACCTGCGCGCCGGCGACCGGATGATCCTGAGACCTGGCTTCAAGGGAACGTGGGAAGTCATTGAAACGACTCGCAAGGATTACGTCATCAGGCTCTGATGGCGCTGTCCCCGCGCGGGGACATTGTTGCTGCGCTCTTCAATCCTGAGCCTGTCGGGCGCCGGAAAAGGCCGCGGCAAAGCCGGGCGATGCGATGAGATCCATGGTCCGTCGCAGGTTTTCCGAGGCTTCCTTTCCGAAAGCTGCGTCGAAGCGCGCCTGTGCCTCGCGCCACAGACCGTTCGTGTCGCTCCACAATTGATTGCCCTTTTCCGTCAGCCGCACGCGCTTGACGCGCCGGTCGTGCTCGTCGGCAACCAGTTCGACCAGCCCATCGCGCTGCAGCGGCTTCAGCGTGTGCCCGAGCGCGGAAAGATCCATCACCATTGCCTCCGCCAGCATCTTAAGCGGCGTTTCGCGGCCGAGCTTGATCTGCGTCAGCAGCGTGTATTGCGTGATCTTCAAGCCGCTCGGCGCGAGCACGTCTTCATAAAGCTGGCCCAATTGCCGTGATGCGCGCTTGAGCGCGCTGTTGCTGCAATAATTCCATGCCCCGTCAGGGGCGTTGCTCTCTGCCATCGAATGTTCTCCATCGGTGATGTCTTCCGATTGGTGGCGATCCGTCAACCGCTAAACGACACATCTTTTGCCGCACCTCTTGCGCACGTCGATCCATGACTTAAATATAGTGGCATATACCAGTAAATTTCAACGCGCCTCGCCAAATCGGGCGGGGTGAGTTCAAACAAGGAAGGAATGCCGCAATGTCCACCGCTACTCTCGGAACCGCACTCGTCACCGGCGCCTCGTCCGGCATCGGCGCAACTTATGCCGATCGTCTCGCCAAGCGCGGCTATGATCTCGTTCTCGTTGCCCGCGATGCCGCGCGTCTGCAGGCTTTGGCCGACAGGTTGGCCAAAGAGACAGGCGTGAAAGTGAGCGTGCTGCCGGCCGACCTTACCGATCGCGCCGACGTCAGGATCGTCGAGAAGCGCCTGCGGGAGGACGCGGATATCAGCCTGCTCGTTAACAATGCCGGCATCGGCCCCAAGGGCACGCTGGTGGAGGATGATATCGATTATCTCGAAACGATGATCGAGCTGAACGTGGTTGCCGCCAATCGGCTTGCCGTTGCCGCCGCGCAGGCCTTTGCGGCGCGGGGCAGGGGCGCCATCGTCAACATCGCGTCGGTGGTCGCCTATATTCCGGAGCGGTTCAACGGCACCTACAGCGCCACCAAGGCTTTCGTCCTCAACCTCACCCAGGCCATCCATTCGGAAGTCGCGGAAAAGGGCGTCAAGGTTCAGGCGGTCATGCCCGGCCTGACCCGCACTGAAATCTTCGAGCGCGCCGGCCGCTCCTTCGACCAGATGCCGCCCTCGATGGTCATGGACGTGACCGACATGGTGGACGCGGCCCTTGCGGGCTTCGATCAGGGTGAACTGGTCACCATCCCGTCCTTGCCCGATAGCGCCGATCTCGACGCCGCAACGGCAGCACGCCTGGCGCTCGGGCCCAACCTTTCGCACAACAAGCCGGCAGCGCGCTATGGCGTAACGGCGGCCTAGTTCCGCTCGTCGCTCGGCGCGAAGTCGGCACGCACGATGCCGTGGCGCTGCAGCTTGTCGTAGAAGGTCTTTCGCGGGATGCCGAGTTCCGCGATCGTCCTGCGCACATCACCGTCATTGGCGTCGAGCACGTCGCGGATGATGCTCGCCTCGTAGCGGTCCAGCCGATCGGGCAGGGGCAAGCCCTCGCCGAGATCCGTGGGCTTCGGCTCTGACGCGCTACCGGCGAACTGCTCCACGCCAAGCACGAAACGCTCGGCGAAATGCGAGAGTTCGCGCACGTTGCCGGGCCAGTCGTGGCCCTGCAGATGCCGGTGCACAACGGAAGACGCAACCGGCATGTCGCGCTTGAAGCGCTTCGCCGCGCGCTCGGCGAAATAGCCGAAGAGCAGCGGAATGTCGTCGCGCCGTTCCCTGAGCGGCGGGATCGAGATCGTCACCACGTTTAGTCGGTAATAGAGATCCTCGCGGAATTCGCCGCGCTGTCTGGGATCGCCGAGATCGACCTTGGCGGCCGCGACCACGCGCAGGTCGACCGGCCGCACCTCGTTGGTCCCGAGCGGCGTCACCTCGCGCATTTCAAGCACGCGCAGCATCTGCACCTGTGTCGACGGCGCCATGCTCTCGATTTCGTCGAGAAACAGCGTACCGCCGCTGGCGTGCTCGATGCGCCCGACACGCTTCTTCTGCGCGCCGGTGAAGGCGCCGGGCTCATGGCCGAACAGCTCGCTCTCGATCACGGTCTCCGGCAGGGCGCCGCAGTTGAGCGCCACGAAATTCCCGGCCTTGCGCCGCCCCCACTGGTGCAGCAGGCTGGCCACGACTTCCTTGCCGCTGCCGGTCTCGCCGGTCACCAGCACATCGACATCGGTATCGGCGATCTGCCGCAGTGTATGCCGCAGCCGCTCCATCGCCGGCGTCTGGCCGATCAGCGGCAGGTCATCGCGCACCTGCTCGCTTGCCTTGCGCAAGGTCCGGTTCTCCAGCACCAGGCGCCGCTTCTCAACCGCTCGGCGCACACTCTGCACCAGCCGGTCGGCGGGGAAGGGCTTGCTGATGAAATCATACACACCCTGCTGGATCGCCTTCACAGCCATCGGAATGTCGCCGTGACCGGTGACCAGGATGACGGGAAGGTCCCGGTCCTGCCGCTGCACGCGGTCGAACAACTGCAGGCCGTCCATCTGCGGCATGCGGATATCGGAGACGATGATCCCTGGAAAATCCGGCGTCAGCGCCGCCAGCGCATCGACCGCCGATGAAAAGGCGTAAACGGAAAAGCCCGCCAGTTCCAGCGTCTGCCTGGTGGCGCGCAAAAGGTCCTTGTCGTCGTCGACGAGGAAGATGGATGCGGCGTCTGTCATGGCTTTGCTCTCACGAGATGCACGATGAAGCTGGTTCCCTGGTCGCTGCTGGAGACCTCGATGCGTCCGCCGTAATCGGCGACGATATCCTTGGAGATCACCAGGCCAAGGCCGAGACCCTTCTCCTTGGAGGTGTTGAAGGGCGTAAACAGCGATGCGAGGATGGCGGCGGGTATCCCCGGGCCATTATCGGCGACGATCACCTCGACATCCTCATCCGTCGCGACCGCCGAGATCTCCACCCGCGCATCGCTGCGGCCCTCCAGAGCTTCCAGCGCGTTCTGAAACAGGTTGATCAGGATCTGTTCGAGCCGAACCCTGTTGCCGAGAACTTGCAGCCCCGGCGGTGGCAGCTTGATGCTGAGCGCCTGCAATTGTCCGGCAAAGCGGCTCTTGAGCAGCACCACGGCGCCCTCGATCACGTCACGCAACTCCACCGGCTCCGGTGCCGTCCTCCCCTTGCGCGCAAAGGCCTTCAGCTCCTCGGTGATCGAACCGATCCGCTCGGTGAGATCAGCGATGGCGCCGAGGTTCTCCTTCACCGGCTCGGCCTGTTCGCGATCGAGGAAGACGCGCGCATTATCAGCATAGGCGCGGATGGTCGCGACCGGCTGGTTGATCTCATGCGCGACGCCGGCCGCGACCTGGCCAAGAATGGCAAGCCGGTTTGCCTGGACAAGCTCCTGCTGCACGACCTGCAATCTGGATTCGGTATTCCGGTGATCGGCGATCTCTTCCTGCAGGCGGTCGCGCGCGCGGCTGAGGTCCTCGGTGCGGGCGGCGACCCGTCGCTCAAGTTCCTCTCGCATCGACAATTCGACTGCAATCCGCATGGCAGCACTTTGCCTGCGCCGAAGCAGGAATGCCGCGACCGCAAGGATGGGCACGAGCACGGCGAGCGACAGCAACCGCATTTCCCGCACGGACGAGGCGACGGCCGCTTCCGTTGGCACCAGATACTCCAGCCGCCAGGGCGTCGTCGGCACGGCGGCGTAGAGGCGCAGATATTCCGCGGCACTGCTGCCGGGAAGGATCGCTGAAACCAGCGACGTCTTGGGGTCGATGATATCGGGCCTGACCACCGGCAGCGGCGTCAGCGGCGCATCGCCGAATTGCAGGCTCTCGCGGATGGCGGCGAGCTCTTGCTGCGGCACCGGCACCGCCGTCATGAAGCGCCATGAGGGGATGCTGGTGATCAGCACGACGCCGTGCTCGTCGGTCACGTAAACCGGCCGGCGGGTGTCACGCCAGTCGGTCTCCAGCTGGTCGAATTCCAGCTTCACCACCACGACGCCGAGCGGCGCGTCGGCGCTGCCGACCCTGCGCGAGATGTAGAGGCCCGGGCGCTTGCTGACGCTGCCGAGCGCGAAATGCTCTGCCGTTCCCTGCTGCATCGCCCTCTTGAAATAGTCGCGGAACGTATAGTCGTTGCCGACGAAGCTGATCGGCTCGCGCCAGTTGCTGGACGCGATGGCAAGGCCATCGGTGCCGATGACATAGAGTACGGCGGCCTGCGTGCCCGTCACCAGCCGCTCCAGCTTGCGGTTCAAAATGTCAATATCGGTGACGCTGGTGGAGGAGAGGGCATTCAGAACCTGCTGGTCCTCGGCGAGCAGCAATGGCAGCGCGCGAGGGCGCTCAAGCACGGCCGTCAGCAGCGCCACCTTCAGGCTGGCATCGGTCTGGCTCTGGGCCGCGAGCGCGTTGATCGACGAACTGCGCCCGTAGAGTGCCGCACCGATCAGGGCTGCGACAAGCAAGGCGGCTGAGAGCGTAACGAAGAGGATCCAGCCGCGTCGCGTCCTGCGATCGACGTCGTCGATGGTCTCAAACCCCGGAATGCTCGGCGTATTTGGCATGGTATTCAATGTGCGGATTTTCGCACATTCGTCAAATGAAATTGTGCGGTAATTCGCGCAATCGGGCTCCGGCGACGTTTCAGCCCAGAAGAAAACCGTTTTGAATCATGGCGATATTGCGGCGCGCGGAAACTGGCACGGTCATTGCAAAGTAGCTGCGAATAGCCGGAAGGCTGTTGATTGAAACGCAGTTGCCCCGGGAGGCCGGTCAGGTTTGGGGGCTTTATG
The DNA here is from genome assembly GCF_017741935.1 of Rhizobium sp. 16-449-1b. Classification (GTDB taxonomy): domain Bacteria; phylum Pseudomonadota; class Alphaproteobacteria; order Rhizobiales; family Rhizobiaceae; genus Rhizobium. Next base: position 85,783 of record NZ_JAGHMH010000006.1, read on the forward strand.
GAGGACACTATGGGTGTTGCAATTCCAGCCGCCGAGCCGCGGACAAAGATGCCGTTCTACCGGCATCTCTATTTCCAGGTCGTCGTCGCCATCATCGCCGGCATGCTGATCGGCCATTTCTGGCCGGACTTCGGCGCCAGCCTGAAGCCGCTAGGCGATGCCTTTATCCGCCTCGTCAAGATGATCATCGCACCGGTTATCTTCCTCACGGTCGCCACCGGCATCGCCGGCATGTCCGACCTGAAGAAGGTCGGCCGCGTCGCCGGCAAGGCGATGCTTTATTTCATCGTCTTCTCGACGCTGGCGCTCATCGTCGGCCTCATCGTCGGCAACCTGCTGCATCCGGGCTCCGGCATGAACATCGATCCGGCCACGCTCGATGGCAAGGCTGTCTCGACCTACGCCACCAAGGCGCATGAGACGACCATCAGCGGCTTCCTGATGAACATCATCCCGGAAACCATCGTTGGTGCATTTGCCCAGGGCGACATCCTGCAGGTGCTGTTCTTCTCTGTCCTGTTCGGCATCGCGCTCGGCATGGTCGGCGAAAAGGGCAAGCCGGTCACCGATTTCCTGACCGCGCTCACGGCACCTGTTTTCCGCCTCGTCGCCATCCTGATGAAGGCTGCCCCGATCGGTGCGTTCGGCGCCATGGCGTTCACCATCGGCAAGTACGGTATCGGCTCGGTCGCCAATCTCGCCTACCTCATCCTCACCTTCTACATCACGGCGCTTCTCTTCGTGCTGGTCGTGCTGGGTGCGGTTGCGAAGTATAACGGCTTCTCGATCCTGTCGCTGATCCGCTACATCAAGGAAGAGCTGTTGCTCGTCCTCGGCACGTCCTCGTCGGAAGCGGCTCTGCCGGGTCTGATGCAGAAGATGGAACGCGCCGGCTGCAAGCGCTCGGTCGTCGGCCTGGTCATCCCGACCGGCTATTCGTTCAATCTCGACGGCACCAACATCTACATGACGCTGGCGGCACTCTTCATCGCCCAGGCAACCGGCATAGATCTGTCGCTCGGCGACCAGATCCTGCTGCTGCTCGTTGCGATGCTGTCGTCCAAGGGGGCAGCCGGTATCACCGGTGCCGGCTTCATCACGCTCGCGGCAACCCTGTCGGTCGTGCCTTCGGTTCCTGTCGCCGGCATGGCGCTGATTCTTGGCATTGACCGCTTCATGTCGGAATGCCGCGCTCTGACCAACCTGGTCGGCAACGCTGTCGCCACCGTTGTGGTCGCCCGCTGGGAAAATGAACTCGACCAGGAAAAGTTCGCGGCCGCCATGGCCGGCCAGCTGCCGGAAGAGCTCGATCAGCCGGTTCCGACGCTGCAGGCCGCCGAGTAAGGCCAACAAACCAAAGAACAGCCTGCCGTCAACAGGCAGCTGTGCCTCCCAAGGCGGATGGCCGCGCTCCCGAAAGGGAGCGCGGTCGTTTTGTTTGGCCGTTTCTCAGCGAGAGGGCCAGCTGAGGTCGAGCCGGTCGAGCCCATGGAAATGGTAGACGTCCTTTACTTCGGGCGTCTTGGCGAGCTTCAGGCCGGGCAGGCGCTCGAATAGGATCGGCAGCACCACGTTGAGCTCCAGCCGCGCCAGCGGCGCGCCGATGCAGAAGTGAATGCCGGCGCCGAAGGAGAGGTTGGCCGCCTCGCGGCGATCCGGCTTGAAGGTCAGCGGATCGTTAAATTTCAGCGGATCGAGATTGGCGGCGGCCAGGATCAGGCTCACCTTGTCGCCGCGTTTGAACGATATGCCGTCGATCTCGGCCGGCTCCAGCGCCCAGCGCTGGAAGATGTGAACCGGTGCGCAGATACGCAGCGATTCCTCGACGGTCCGCTCCGTGGTTTCCTCGTCCTTGAACAAGTCTGCCGGCGCAAAGCCACTGTCGAGGATCATGCGCACCGAGTTGCCGATCTGGTGCACCGTCGCCTCATGCCCGGCATTCAAAAGCACGATCGTCGTCGACACGAGCTCGTCCTCGGTCAAATACTGGCCCTTGTGCTCGGTATGGATCATGTGCGTCAAAAGATCGTCGCGCGGATTGGCGCGGCGCTCGGCGATCACGGTCTTCACGTAGTCGGCGAATTCCTTCGCGGCCTTTTCGGCGCCGTCCTCGTCGGCGCGGGTGCGGCCGAAGAGATACATGCGGATATAGGCGTGCGACCACTTGAGGAGCTGCGGCCCCATCTCCTCGGGGATGCCGATCATCCGTGCGATCATCGTGACGGGGATGATGTCGGCGAAGGCCGAGAGCAACTCGACCTCCCCCTTGTGCTCGAACTGGTCGATCAGCCGGTTGGCGAGCTCTTCGAGCTCCGGCTTCATCTTCTCGACATGGCGTGAAACAAAGGCGCGGTTGACGAGCGTGCGCAGGCGCGTGTGCTCCGGCGGCTCGAGTTCGAGCAGGGAGTAGCGTTCTGCGAGATCGAAATTGACGACGTGCTGGTCGGGCTCGGGAAGCCCCAGCTCCTCGCGGCTGGCGATATGCAGGATCTGCCGGCCGAAGCGGCGGTCGCGCAACAGCGCGTTCACATGGTCATATGAGGTGAAGAACCACTGCTTCTGTTCTTCCCAGTAAAATGTGGGACAGTGGGTATGCAATGCCGCGTATGCGGCATTGGGATTGCTGTAGAACAAGGGGCTGCGCGCATCGATGGAGACGCGGCGCGCGGCGGGGTCAATGGACATGTAAGGCAATGTGATCATGCCCGAGGCTTAGCGGATTTGCCCAATCTCGGGAAGAGAGCACAACCTATTGTCAGCGTCCAAGTGATCCCACACGACGCAACGCATGGATCTGGTCATCGAGCGTCGGCACGAGCTCGCCCGTCGTGTGATCCGGCTTTTCTTCCGGCGGTGGCGGCGCTGCCGCCTCGGCCTCGCCGAAGGTGACGGTGCAGTTGCGGCCTGCGGCCTTGGCGGAATAGAGCGCGCGGTCGGCTGCCGATACCAGCTTGTCCATATTGGCCTCGATGGGCGAGGCAAGGGCCACGCCGATGCTGACGGTGGCCGGAATGATGGCGTCGCCGGTGCTGACGGGAACGCGGCAGAACTCGGTGCGGATCGTCTCGGCGAGCGCCTCGGCTTCCGTCTGGTCGGTGACGCTTGCAAATGCGCCGAATTCCTCGCCACCCATGCGGCCGAACACGCCTGCAGGCGTAAACTGCTGCGCCATGCGGGCAAAGACCGTCAGCACGGCGTCGCCACCCTGGTGGCCGAAGCGATCGTTGATGCGCTTGAAATTGTCGAGATCGAAAAGGAGAACGGCGACCTGCCGGTTCTCGTCGAAGGCCTTCGTCTGGATGCGCGTGAACTGCGCAAACAGGCCGCGGCGATTGAGGACACCAGTCAGCGTGTCGGTGAGGCTGAGAATACGCAATTTCTGCTCCGAGCGCTCCATGATGAGACGAACCGTCAGCGCGCAGGCAAGCGTCAACATCAGCGCCGTACCCATGGCCGCGATGCCGGCGATATTGGCTGCTTCCATATCACTCGGCGACAGCACGGCGATCGCGCCGGCGGCGATAAAACAGACGCAGGCCTGCAGGATGAACATGACCGCGAGCTTGGCGCGCGCCGATTCCCGGTTGAGGCCGGGCGAGCTGACAGCCATGGTCAGCGCCGTCGCGCCTGTTGCCGAGGCGAGGTTGTAGAGGGCGACCCGGTTCGGATAGTCGTCGTGCACCCAGGGCAGGAACACGCCGGCCAGCCAGACGACCGGTGGCAATAACACCCACCATTCGATCTTGCGCCGGTCAAGCGCCAGATATCCCGCCACCCAGGCGCTCTGGCCCACAAGCGCGATGGTATTGCCCGCCTCGATCGACAGATAGCTCGGAATGTGGCCGCGCAGTGCGACCAGTGCAAATCCGATGCCGCTGAGCATGAAGCCCCAGCCCCAATAAAAATAAGTCTTGTCTCGGACATTATGGCGCCAGGCAATGAACGCGACCAGCGCGAGCGTCATAGCCTCGGAGCACCAAATGGCCAGTCCTGTCGTAACATTGAACACGGCAATACCCCTTGTATGGCCGCATCCTCGCTAAATAAGCTGGCGACTTTCTTAATCGCGGAGCGGCAGCCCGCAGGCCTCGTCCGTTATCTGGCGATAGGCTTTCCACGAGGTAAATGACCGGCGTCCCATACTGGGCGAATTCAGCATTTCTTCATCTTGCTGAAGAGAAAAGCTGTGAGCCGGGAGTATGGCTCTCCGCCGTTAATGACGGTTTTGAAGAATCTCCCTACAGAGGGCCCATGAAAACAGGCATGGTTTCCCACCGTCTTAACGTTATCCCAAGGCGCGTCTTGAAGAGAAGGGTAGGGAAGTTCTATGTAGGGATAAGGCATTTTCTTTGATTCCCGGCGTCGGGCCGGAAAGACGTTGACAAAGGACGCACATGAGAAACCCAGTCGATACCGCTATGGCCCTCGTGCCGATGGTTGTGGAACAGACCAATCGCGGTGAACGCTCCTACGACATTTATTCGCGCCTGCTCAAGGAACGCATCATTTTCCTGACGGGTCCGGTCGAGGATCACATGGCGACGCTCGTCTGCGCCCAGCTGCTTTTCCTCGAAGCCGAGAACCCCAAGAAGGAAATCGCGCTTTACATCAATTCGCCGGGTGGCGTCGTCACCGCCGGCATGGCGATCTACGACACGATGCAGTTCATCAAGCCTGCCGTGTCGACGCTGTGCATCGGCCAGGCCGCATCCATGGGCTCGCTGCTCCTCGCAGCCGGCGACAAGGACATGCGCTTCGCCACGCCGAACTCGCGCATCATGGTTCACCAGCCGTCGGGCGGCTTCTCGGGCCAAGCTTCGGACATTGAACGTCACGCACGCGACATCCTCAAGATGAAGCGCCGCCTGAACGAAGTGTACGTCAAGCACACGGGCCGGACCTACGAGGAAGTTGAAAAGACGCTCGACCGTGACCATTTCATGGATGCGGCGGAAGCCAAGGACTGGGGCGTGATCGACAAGGTCCTGACGTCTCGCGTCGAGATCGAAGGCGCTGCGCCTAGTCAGAACTAAGGATGGTGTTTTCCCCGCCACAGTTCTATCTCATTTGTGATCGAACTAGGGAATAAACCGAGTGGCGGGTGAACCATTCTCAAGTATTAATGCTATGTTGAATTTTTATGACATAGCATTTGGCTTCGAAGGGGAGTTCGTTGCCGCCGGGGCCAAGACGGCCTAGTCTGGACCCGGTTCGTACCCCTTGACGGCCTTGGCCGGCTGTAGCTCCAAGTGGGGCAGGCCAATGAGTTGACCGCACTTTCACCTTGAAATGCGGCGTGCTGGAAGGAAAGTGATATGAGCAAAGTCAGCGGCAGCAACGGCGGCGACTCTAAGAACACCCTGTACTGCTCCTTCTGCGGAAAGAGCCAGCACGAAGTCCGCAAGTTGATTGCCGGACCGACAGTTTTCATCTGCGATGAATGCGTCGAATTGTGCATGGACATCATCCGCGAGGAAAACAAGTCCTCGATGGTCAAGTCCCGTGACGGCGTTCCCACGCCCCAGGACATCATCAAGGTCCTCGACGAATACGTCATCGGCCAGCGTCAGGCGAAGAAGATCCTGTCCGTTGCCGTTCACAACCATTACAAGCGCCTCGCGCACGCCACCAAGAACGGCGAAATCGAGCTTGCGAAGTCGAACATCATGCTGGTCGGCCCGACCGGTTGCGGCAAGACCTATCTTGCCCAGACGCTCGCCCGCATCATCGACGTTCCCTTCACGATGGCCGATGCCACGACGCTGACCGAAGCCGGCTATGTCGGTGAAGACGTCGAAAACATCATCCTGAAGCTTCTGCAGGCTGCCGACTACAACGTCGAGCGCGCGCAGCGCGGCATCGTCTACATCGACGAAGTCGACAAGATCTCGCGCAAGTCCGACAACCCGTCGATCACCCGCGACGTTTCGGGCGAGGGTGTGCAGCAGGCGCTTCTGAAGATCATGGAAGGCACGGTTGCTTCCGTTCCGCCGCAGGGTGGCCGCAAGCATCCGCAGCAGGAATTCCTGCAGGTCGACACCACGAACATCCTGTTCATCTGCGGTGGCGCCTTTGCCGGTCTCGACAAGATCATCTCGGCCCGTGGCGAAAAGACCTCGATCGGCTTCGGCGCAAGCGTTGCCGCTCCGGATGACCGTCGCGTCGGCGAAGTGCTGCGCGAACTGGAGCCGGAAGATCTCGTCAAGTTCGGCCTGATCCCCGAGTTCATCGGTCGTCTGCCGGTTCTGGCGACGCTCGAGGACCTGGATGAGGACGCACTGATCCAGATCCTGTCGGAGCCGAAGAACGCGCTCGTCAAGCAGTACCAGCGCCTGTTCGAAATGGAAGACGTCGAACTGACCTTCCACGAGGACGCCCTTCGCGAAATCGCCCGCAAGGCGATCACCCGCAAGACCGGTGCCCGCGGCCTTCGTTCGATCATGGAAAAAATCCTGCTCGACACGATGTTCGAACTGCCGACGCTCGAAGGCGTGCGCGAAGTCGTCATTTCCGACGAAGTCGTCCGCGGCTCCTCGCGTCCGCTCTACATCTACGCGGATCGCCAGGAAGAAAAGGCCAACGCCTCGGCCTAAGTATCAGCGCGATACGAACCGTGAATTTAAGGGGCTTGCCGTTGGCAGGCCCCTTTCTATTTGAAAAACCGTTCGCGGCACCTCCAAATGCCGATAAAACTTGCTGATGACGCCTGAAACCACGTTCGTTGCCGTTGCGAATTCATCCGCCCTTGGCAATTATGCAATGATTCCGTTGGTGTGTTTCGGCGTTGTATTTTAGCCGGTTCGGAAATGGTCAGCGCCGGTCCAGCTAGGCGCGACATAGTGAGGTGTTCCGTTGTAGCATAGCTGTCATGTCCAAGCGGACACGGGCCATGTGGCAGCTTGAAAAGCATAGTCAGAACCTCCACTTGTTAATGCAAGTGAGAGTGCGGCCGGTCCCAAACGGTCGCGCCAGAAGAGCCCGGCAACGGGACGATGGAAAGGAAATAAAATGACGAAGAAAACGTCAGTTGCGAGCACCGCTTATCCAGTATTGCCCCTGCGCGACATCGTGGTCTTTCCGCACATGATCGTACCTCTCTTCGTAGGCCGCGAGAAATCGATCCGCGCGCTCGAAGAAGTCATGGGCTCGGACAAGCAGATCATGCTCGTCACGCAGATCAATGCCAGCGACGATGATCCCGAACCGTCCGCCATCCACAATGTCGGCACCGTCGCCAATGTTCTGCAGCTGCTGAAGCTTCCAGACGGAACCGTCAAGGTTCTCGTCGAAGGCCGCGCGCGCGCTGAAATCGACGCCTACACCGACCGCGAGGATTTCTACGAAGCACTTGGTCACGTGCTCGAAGAGCCGCATGACGATCCGGTCGAACTGGAAGCGCTGAGCCGCTCGGTCGTGTCGGAATTCGAGAGCTACGTGAAGCTCAATAAGAAGATCTCGCCCGAGGTCGTTGGTGCCGCCAGCCAGATCGACGATTACTCGAAGCTGGCCGATACGGTTGCCTCGCACCTGTCGATCAAGATCACCGAGAAGCAGGAGATGCTGGAAACCACCAGCGTCAAGGCACGCCTCGAAAAGGCGCTCGGCTTCATGGAAGGTGAGATCTCGGTCCTTCAGGTCGAGAAGCGCATCCGCTCGCGCGTCAAGCGCCAGATGGAGAAGACCCAGCGCGAATACTACCTGAATGAGCAGATGAAGGCGATCCAGAAGGAGCTCGGCGACGGCGAGGAAGGCCGCGACGAGATGGCCGAACTGGAGGAGCGCATCTCCAAGACCAAGCTCTCGAAGGAAGGTCGCGAGAAGGCTGATGCCGAGCTGAAGAAGCTGCGTCAGATGAGCCCGATGTCGGCGGAAGCCACCGTCGTGCGCAACTATCTCGATTGGCTGCTCGGTATTCCGTGGTCGAAGAAGTCGAAGATCAAGACGGATCTCAACAACGCCGAAAAGATCCTCGAAGCCGATCACTTCGGTCTCGACAAGGTCAAGGAGCGCATCGTCGAGTATCTGGCTGTCCAGGCCCGTGCGACCAAGATCAAGGGTCCGATCCTGTGCCTCGTCGGCCCTCCGGGTGTCGGCAAGACCTCGCTCGCCCAGTCGATCGCCAAGGCGACCGGCCGTGAGTATGTCCGCATGGCGCTCGGTGGCGTTCGTGACGAAGCTGAAATCCGCGGTCACCGCCGCACCTACATCGGCTCGATGCCCGGCAAGGTCATCCAGTCGATGAAAAAGGCGAAGAAGTCCAACCCGCTCTTCCTGCTCGATGAAATCGACAAGATGGGCCAGGACTTCCGCGGCGACCCGTCTTCGGCTCTGCTCGAAGTGCTCGATCCGGCACAGAACTCGACCTTCATGGACCACTACCTTGAGGTCGAATACGATCTGTCGGACGTGATGTTCATCACGACGGCGAATACGCTGAACATTCCTGCGCCCTTGATGGACCGCATGGAAGTCATCCGTATCGCCGGCTACACTGAGGACGAAAAGCGCGAGATCGCCAAGCGTCACCTGCTGCCGAAGGCCATCAAGGAACACGCTCTGCAGCCGAACGAATTCTCGGTTTCGGACGATGCCCTGATGGCGATCAGCCAGCAGTACACACGCGAAGCCGGTGTCCGTTCGTTCGAGCGTGAACTGATGAAGCTCGCCCGCAAGGCGGTCACCGAGATCATCAAGGGTAAGACGAAATCGGTCGCGGTTACCGCCGAGAACATTTCGGACTATCTGGGTGTTCCGCGCTTCCGTCACGGCGAAGCCGAGGGCGAGGATCAGGTCGGTGTCGTCACCGGTCTGGCCTGGACCGAGGTTGGTGGTGAGTTGCTGACGATCGAAGGCGTCATGATGCCGGGCAAGGGTCGCATGACCGTCACCGGCAACCTGAAGGACGTGATGAAGGAATCGATTTCTGCGGCGGCGTCCTACGTTCGCTCGCGTGCTGTCGATTTCGGCATCGAGCCGCCGCGCTTCGACAAGTCGGACATTCACGTCCACGTGCCGGAAGGCGCCACGCCGAAGGACGGCCCATCGGCCGGCGTCGGCATGGCAACCGCGATCGTCTCGATCATGACCGGCATCCCCGTTCGCAAGGACGTGGCGATGACGGGCGAAATCACGCTTCGCGGTCGCGTCCTGCCGATCGGCGGATTGAAGGAAAAGCTGCTCGCCGCACTGCGCGGCGGCATCAAGACTGTTCTGATCCCGGAAGAGAACGCCAAGGACCTGGCGGAGATTCCTGATAACGTGAAGAACAACATGGAGATCATCCCTGTGTCCCGTATGGGCGAGGTGATCAAGCATGCTCTGGTCCGCAGACCGGAGGCGATCGAGTGGGATGGCACGGTGGAAACCCCTGTTATCGCAACGGTCGAAGGGCACGACGAAAGCGGCACTTCCATCGCTCATTGAGCCTTGTTTGCCACATTCGTGCCCTATTGCTTAAAAACCCTGAAAAGGCTGGCATTTTTGCCAGCCTTTTTTTGTGAAAACCGTACGGAGACGCTTGCTTTTCCTTTATTTGCAGGCTCTTTGGGGTGCGGCGGGCCTGATGCACCAACTTCCGTGCCCGGCTATAGATTTGAGTCGTTTCGAACCATTTGAAAGGGGTGGAAACATGAACAAGAATGAACTCGTGTCCGCAGTTGCCGAAAAGGCAGGACTCTCGAAGACCGATGCCGCTTCGGCCGTCGACGCTGTTTTCGAAGTTGTCCAGGCTGAGCTCAAGGGCAAGGGCGACGTTCGCCTCGCTGGTTTCGGTAGCTTCACCGTTTCCCATCGCGCTGCCACCAAGGGCCGCAATCCGTCGACCGGCGCTGAAGTCGACATCCCGGCACGCAACGTGCCGAAGTTCACGCCCGGCAAGGGCCTGAAGGAAGCCGTCAACGGCTGATTGGATTTGCTTGGCAGCCGGGCAACGAGACCGGCAGCACAAGTATTCGAAGGGTTCGGCGAAAGCCGGACCCTTTTCGCATTTGCGAGACTTGCCGCGATCGCGGCTTTCAACTACGCATGGATCGTTCTCAGGGCGGGGTGCAATTCCCCACCGGCGGTAAGAGCGCAAGCTTGAGCCCGCGAGCGCCTTTTCACTCCAGGTGCGAAGGGTCAGCAGATCCGGTTGAATTCCGGAGCCGACGGTCATAGTCCGGATGAAAGAGAATGAGCAGGGTACGCGGGGCGGCATCGTCCGCCGCGTCGGCACCTGTGTTCATGCGTCCTGATTTATGTTGGTCCTTTTGTTCGGATGAATGACATGAATCAGACTACCCCGATTTCCATATCCGCATCGCGTGCTCTTGCCGGCGCAAGCTGGATGGTGCTTGCCGGCATCGCCTTCGCTATTTTGAACGTCGTCACCCAGTGGCTGACGATGACCCTGGCCTTCCCATCCGCCTCGGTCGCCTTCTGGCAATATGCCTTCGCGCTCGTCTTCTCGCTGCCCTTCCTGTGGAAGACCGGCTTGGCTGCGATGCGCACCCAATATCCCTGGCGCGACATTGTTCGTGTCGTGCTGGCAGCCCTGGGCGTCCAGACCTGGGTCGCGGGGCTTGCAAGCGTGCCGATCTGGCAGGCAATCGCGCTTGTCATGACCTCGCCCTTCTTCATCATCCTCGGCGCCCGCCTGTTCCTAGGCGAGCAGGTCGGCGCGGCCCGCTGGGGCGCCACGGCCTGCGGCTTCGCCGGCGCGATGATCATTCTGCAGCCCTGGTCGGACGGTTTCAGCTGGGCGGCACTGTTGCCGATCCTGTCGGCACTACTTTGGGGCGCCTCGTCGCTGATCACCAAGAGCCTGACGGGGATCGAGAAGCCGGAGACGATCACCGTGTGGCTGCTCGTGCTTCTCACGCCCGTCAACGGCGGTCTCGCCTTTGCGGCCGGCTTCGCGATGCCAACAGGCCCGGTGTTGATGCTGCTCGTCGCCGCCGGCCTGCTGACGGCGATCGCCCAGTATCTTCTGACGCTCGCATACAGCGCCGCCGATGCGGCCTATGTCCAGCCCTTCGACGATCTGAAGCTGCCGCTCAACGTTCTCGCGGGCTGGCTGGTCTTCGGCTATGCGCCGGCGGGCTATTTGTGGCTCGGTGCCGGCCTGATTCTCTGCGCTTCGCTGTTCCTCATGCGCCACGAGATGAAGCGCGAGCGCGGAGCCGCATAAACGCTGCTCCGGGCGCTCACGCGATTGTCATGTGGATGATCCCGAGCGCCCGGCACATGTCACATCGCTGTAATGCAAACCCCATAGGCGGAGGGCGTTTCTTCGCAATGCCAATTGGGGGTATCTCTTATGAAGACCATTATTTCCGCAGCCGCTGCCGTTCTCTTCACGGCGGGCGTCGCCGCCGCTTCCGACTATGTCTCCTATCTCGACTACCCGCAGCCGAAGGATGACAGCAAGGAGTTCTTCACGGCGATCGAAATTCCGCAGGGAAGCTTCACCAAGTACGAAATCGACGCCAAGACCGGCCACATCGTCGTGGACCGCTTCCAGTCGATGCCGGTCATCTATCCTGCCAACTACGGCTCGATCACCAGCTCGCTCGGCGGTGACGGCGATCCGCTCGACGCGCTGGTCTACACCCGCGAGCCGGTCGTTCCGGGCGCCATCATCAAGGTTCGTGCCATCGGCGTGCTGAACATGATCGACGGCGGCGAAAAGGACGATAAGATCGTTGCCGTTCCGGCCAGCGACATTGACCCGAGCTATGACAAGATCAAGGAAATCAGCGATCTTCCCGAGATCGAGCAGCAGCGCCTGCAGGCCTTCTTCCGCGTCTACAAGCAGCTGCCGGAAAAGCGCAAGGTTGTCGAGCTGAACGGTTTTGAAAACGCCGAGAAGGCACAGGCCGAAGTCGCCGCCGCCATCAAGGCTTACGCTGAAAAGAAGTAATCCGGGCAAAGCCCAGACAAGGAAATGGCCGGGTCGATGCCCGGCCATTTCTGTTTTGCGAGTGGATGCAGCTTTTACCAGCGCTGGTGCACATGCGGCGCGATCAGCCGGTCGTAAATTTCGTGGCTCGCGGCCATCACCTCATGCGTCAGCGGCGCCAGGCTTGCGGCGGCGGCATTGGCTTTCGCCTGCTCGGCGTTGCGGGCGCCCGGAATGACCACCGTGACGGCATCGCTCATCAGGATCCAGCGCAGCGCAAACGCCGCCATCGTGGCGCCCTCGGGCACCAGCTTGCGAACCTCTTCGACCGCCTGCAGGCCGACCTCGAACGGAACGCCCGCGAAGGTCTCACCGACATCGAACGCTTCGCCATGGCGGTTGAAGTTGCGATGGTCGTCGCTCGCGAACGTCGTCTCACGGCTGATCTTGCCAGAGAGCAGGCCGCTTGCCAGCGGGACGCGGGCGATAACCGCGATGTTCTTCTGCCGCGCTTCCTGGAAAAACAGATGGCTCGGGCGCTGGCGGAAGAGATTGTAGATGATCTGGATGCTGACCACGCCGGGGAACTCGATCGCCTTCAGCGCTTCCTCGACCTTCTCGACGCTGACGCCATAGCCGCGAATTTTGCCGGCCTTCTGCAGCTCGTTCAGACCCTCGAACACCTCAGGGCGATAAAGAACCTCCGTCGGCGGGCAGTGCAGCTGCACGAGGTCGAGACTGTCGACCTTGAGGTTCTGCAGGCTGCGGTCGATAAAGCCTTCGAGATTGGCCTTGGTGTAACCATCGGCCACATGCGGGTTCAACCGCCGGCCGGCCTTCGTCGCGACCATCGGCCGCTCGCCGCCACGGCTCTCAAGCACATCGGCTATGATCTTTTCCGAACGGCCGTCGCCATAGACGTCGGCGGTGTCGATGAACGTGATCCCGGCATCGAGCGCCGCATTGAGCGCTGCGCGTCCATCAGCTTCGCTGACGTCGCCCCAGGCGCCGCCGATCTGCCATGCGCCAAAGCCGATATTGCTCACCGTATGGGGCAGGTGGCCGAAAGAATGCTGCTTCATTGGAATGATCCTCCTCGTTTCCTTCATGGCACTATCAGTCCGCACAAAAGCCGACAAGCGCTTGAGAGGGAGGAGATAGGGCAGGGCGGCGCATCCGCCCTACCGTTTTCCCTAGGAGCCTGGTGCGACTCAGAGCCGCTTCAGGCAGAAGGAAAAGTGCGCATGCGATTCGACGGTCAGGAATTCGAACTGCCAGCCATAATCCTTGCAGAACTTGGTGACGGCCTCGACAACGCCGTAGACGATCGGCTTTACCGTATTGCCGGTGCAGAAGTCGTGACCGGCGATGCGGCCGGTGCGCTTGACCTTGCGGTCGCAGAGCAAGAGCTCCTGCCAGGTCAGTTCGAACGAGTGATCGGTGTCGATATAGGCCCAGTCGAGAAAATCGTCCTCGAACTCGGCGAGCTTTTCCAGCGAGGTGCCCTGCATCAGGTGCAGCTGCCCGCTTTCGATTTGCTTTCCGAACTGCGTGTGGATCTGGTCGAGGCCAGAGCTGTAGCGGTCCATGCTCCAGGGATCGATGAGATAGAGCTGGGCCGGGCGATTCCTTTCGAGAATCTCCGCCGTGTATTCCCCAAACGCCGCGCCGATCTCGACACCCACGCCGCCATTGGGGATTCGATAGAGCAATTCGCCGCGATCGGGCAGCAGGCGCGCGTTTTCCATGTGGTGGGCGCTGAGCTGCGTGCGCGGCATGGCTGCCCGCTGTGCCTGGCGATCTTCGCGTGTTTTCATGATTCTATCTCCGCCTGAAGCACATGAGGTGCCGTTCGATTTGGCCGGAACCTAATCGCCGGAAACGGGATTAGCAACCGCAGCAAAATCAAAGCTGCCGGTAGATCAATCACATAAAGGGGAGAGAAAATGGTGGGCGATGAGAGACTCGAACTCCCGACATCCTCGGTGTAAACGAGGCGCTCTACCAACTGAGCTAATCGCCCTCCGCGGTGCGGATCATGTCCGCCGCGTCGATGGCCGTGATCTATGCGGATCGCGGACAAACCGCAAGAGCGTTTGTGAAGATTTTTTGATTTTTTTCGATCGGCATCCGCCAATGCCCCGGTTTCCCGGTAATTCCGTCTGTGGAAAAGAAAAATCGACAAGGGAGGGCCAAGGGGAGGGCAGAGCCAGGATCGTTCGCTGGCGGATATCTGGAGCGGCGGCGCTGGAATGGTCCTTTATATGTGGGCGATTTTCGATCTGATTTCATTCACCCACAAACAAATCGCAGGCTGTCATCGTTTTGTCTCCAAACCTGCTTGACACTCAAATGCGAACCCCGTAGTTAGCCGCTCATCGAAGCGGCAAGCTGCTTTGACACGGACGCGAAAGCATCCGGATTGCTTGAAATGAATGCGGGTGTAGCTCAGTCGGTTAGAGTGCCGGCCTGTCACGCCGGAGGTCGCGGGTTCGAGCCCCGTCACTCGCGCCATTTCATGTAAGTGCTGAAAAGCATGATCCGGAACGACGCAGTCTGAAAATGCGCGGGTGTAGCTCAGTCGGTTAGAGTGCCGGCCTGTCACGCCGGAGGTCGCGGGTTCGAGCCCCGTCACTCGCGCCATTCTTTTCCAGAATGTCTCCAGAACATAGATCACCTAGAAGGTGCGCTTGCGCCTTTCTGCATTCGGGGCGCACGTCGTGCGCATTGCTCATGCGGTCCTGCGCGTTTCGCCATGCCTTCCGTGTGGCGCCATTGTCGCCAAGAGGGCAGGCGGCCTCGTATTGTGTACCAGGAGCCGCGCAATGCGCGCGACAGGCGCCTCTCCTATGCATCCCAACGTTCCACCGACCAGGCGTGTCCCTGGCACTCGATAATCCCACACGTCGCCGCCATTGCCCCGGCTATCGTTCCTAATACAGAAGTGTCGGAATGCAGCTCCTCAACGAGGCTATTTCACGCAACTTATGGCTTTAAGTAGCGTTCGCGCATGTCAGGAATCGCGGGCCCTGGGAGTGTGCCCGAAGCGCCTGTCGCGCACCCGCCCAATCACCCCGCGCGGCCCGTTCCGGGGCGGGCGCGCGCCTGATATCCACTGGCTGAAATGCCCTTTATTTAGCCGTTGGGCCTGCGACATAGCGACCCGATTGGCGCTGCTTTTTGATCGAATCGCAACCGATCCTCAGACGTGCGGACAATTCACCGGCTTTAGATGAGGAAACACGCATTTAGCCGCCGCAAAGTCACCGATTTTGCCCTGCTGTCCGGTGGCTGGGCGAGGCGCGTCGCACTTGTGGCGCTGCGCTTGCACGAAAATGGTCATTGCATATCAAACACATAGACATGCACCGGTTCGCAGTTTTTCGCGCGGGTCTGCGCGACGCTCGCAGCGGATATGCCTTAGTTCTCAAGCGCTTCGGTAGCCTGAGTTCGCCGCTTGGCTTGTTCAAATCCTGCGTTTTCCACTCATGAAAGCCCTTGAGTTATGCAATATATGCTAGGCTGGCATGCAAGATCGCGTGCTGTGCGTTGATTTGTCGCAAAAACAATGTGCATGGCTAATAATGTCGCACGCGTGCAATTGGAATTGACACGCTAAAACTCTTGCGCATTGGCTGTGGCTGCGCTAACCACGGCTTGTTGCAACGCACGTTCGCTTGCCGGGCAAATGCCCAGCTGCGCCTCCCGGCGCAAATGGCAAGCAGGGATGAACCTGATGACTGGACTTCTCAGTTCCTATATTCCGATCGCCATTTTCATTGCCATCGCCCTTGTAATCGGCTTGTCGCTGCTCATTGCGCCGTTCGCCGTTGCCTACAAGGCGCCTGATGCTGAAAAGCTTTCGGCTTTCGAATGCGGTTTCAACGCGTTCGACGACGCTCGCATGAAATTCGATATCCGCTTCTACCTGGTGTCGATTCTCTTCATCATCTTCGACCTCGAAGTCGCCTTTCTGTTCCCGTGGGCCGTTTCTTTCGGCGCGATCGGCTGGTTCGGCTTCTGGTCCATGATGGTCTTCCTTCTCGTGCTGACCATCGGCTTTATTTATGAGTGGAAAAAGGGAGCCCTGGAATGGGAGTAGCCCCAAGCGACAAGGCGCTCGTCGCGCCGCATCCGAAAGGCATCATCGACCCGGCAACGGGTAAGCCGATTGGTAGCGACAGTGCGTTCTTCGGCGAGATCAATGACGAGTTGGCCGACAAGGGCTTTCTGGTCACGTCCACTCGCGATCTGATCACCTGGGCGCGTACCGGCTCGCTGATGTGGATGCAGTTCGGTCTTGCCTGCTGCGCCGTCGAAGGCCTGATGCAGGTTTCCGGGCCGCGTTACGACATGGAGCGCTTCGGTGTTGCTCCGCGCGCTTCGCCGCGCCAGTCTGATGTCATGATCGTCGCTGGCACGCTGACCAACAAGATGGCGCCGGCGCTCCGCAAGGTCTATGACCAGATGCCGGAGCCGCGTTACGTCATTTCGATGGGCTCCTGCGCAAACGGCGGTGGCTACTATCACTATTCCTACTCGGTCGTGCGTGGCTGCGATCGTGTTGTTCCTGTCGATATCTACGTGCCGGGCTGTCCCCCCACGGCAGAAGCGCTGCTCTACGGGGTCTTGCTTCTGCAGAAGAAGATACGGCGCACCGGAACGATTGAGCGCTAAGGGCGGAGGACTGTCATGAGTGAAGCCTTGAGCGAACTGTCGTCGTATCTCCGCGAGATGCGCGGCGATCTGATTGTCGATGCATCGATCAGCTATGGCGAATTGAACGTAACCACGACGCCGGAAACGATCGTCGCGCTGCTGACGTTCCTGCGCGACGATCCGCGTTGCGGCTTCGTCAGCATGATCGACATCTGCGGCGTCGACTGGCCGCAGCGCGAAAAGCGTTTCGATGTCGTCTATCATCTCCTGTCGCCGAAGCAGAACCTGCGCATCCGCGTCAAGCTCGCTGTTGCCGATGGCGTTTCCGTTCCGTCGGCGACGTCGGTCTACATGGGCGCCGAGTGGTTCGAGCGTGAAGCCTGGGACATGTACGGCATTCCGTTCTCCGGTCATGCCGACCTGCGCCGTCTGCTGACGGACTACGGCTTCGAAGGCCACCCGCTGCGCAAGGACTTCCCGACCACAGGTTACGTCGAGGTACGTTATGACGATGCCGCCAAGCGCGTTGTCTACGAACCCGTCGAACTGAAGCAGGAATTCCGCAATTTCGATTTCACGTCCCCGTGGGAAGGCACCGATTACGTACTTCCGGGAGACGAGAAGGCTGCGAATTGAGATGAGGCTCGACTGTCTTGAAGCCTCTCCGTTCGTCGTCTCATGCCAATTGCCAGCGCGGAGCGCGTCGCTATGACTGAACATAACGTTCGCAACTTTACGATCAACTTCGGACCGGAGCATCCGTCCGCGCACGGCGTTCTGCGTCTGGTGCTTGAGCTCGATGGCGAAATCATCGAGCGCGTCGATCCGCATATCGGCCTCCTGCACCGCGGCACCGAAAAGCTGATCGAATCGAAGACCTATCTTCAGGCCGTTCCCTATTTCGACCGTCTCGACTACGTCGCTCCGATGAACCAGGAGCATGCTTTCGCGCTCGCCGTCGAAAAGATGCTGAAGCTGGAAATTCCGATTCGCGGTCAGCTCATTCGTGTTCTCTACTCGGAAATTGGCCGAATCTTGTCGCACATCATGAACGTGACGACGCAGGCCATGGACGTCGGCGCGATGACGCCGCCGGTCTGGGGCTTCGAAGAGCGCGAAAAGCTGATGGTGTTTTATGAGCGCGCCTGTGGCGCCCGTATGCACTCGGCCTATTTCCGTCCGGGCGGTGTCCACCAGGATATCCCGCAGGAACTGGTCGAGGATATCGGCAAGTGGTGCGATCCCTTCCTCAAGGTTCTCGACGATATCGAAGGCCTTTTGACCGACAACCGCATTTTCAAGCAGCGTAACGTCGATATCGGCGTCGTCTCGCTGGAAGACGCATGGTCCTGGGGCTTCTCGGGCGTCATGGTTCGCGGTTCGGGCGCTGCCTGGGACCTGCGCCGCTCGCAGCCCTACGAGTGCTACAACGATCTCGAATTCGATATCGCCATCGGCAAGAACGGCGACTGCTACGATCGCTACCTGATCCGCATGATCGAAATGCGCCAGTCCGTCCGCATCATGAAGCAGTGCGTCAACCGCCTGCTCGGCGATGCCAAGGTTGGTCCGGTCTCCTCGATCGACGGCAAGGTCGTTCCGCCGAAGCGTGGCGAGATGAAGCGTTCGATGGAAGCGCTGATCCACCACTTCAAGCTCTACACCGAAGGCTACCACGTACCAGCCGGCGAAGTGTATGCGGCCGTCGAAGCGCCGAAGGGCGAGTTCGGCGTCTACGTCGTCGCCGATGGCAGCAACAAGCCCTACCGTTGCAAGATCCGCGCCCCGGGCTATGCCCACCTGCAGGCGATGGACTTCCTCTGCAAGGGCCACATGCTTGCCGACGTGACCGCCGTTCTCGGTTCTCTCGACATCGTCTTCGGCGAGGTCGACCGCTAATGAAGCTGCCGTCGCTCGTGACTGCCGTTCTCCTGTTGGCATCCGGGGCATTCGCCCAGGATAACAACGGGCTTGGCCCCAGCCTGGGCCAGAACGCAGTGACGCCGCCGGCAAACAATGCGTCCATGGGCGAGCTTTTGTCCAAGGGCTATCAAATCAAGGCTGCAGTCCCCAACGGTGGAAAATTCTTCGTTGTGTTCCTGCAGAAAGACCAGTCGGCCTACGCTTGCGAGATGAAGTCTCTGACCTCGTCGCAGTGTGGCGCCCTAAACTGACAAGGCGTGAGGAAGAATGTCCGTTCGTCGATTAGCCGAAGATCAATTCCAGCCTGCCGCGTTCGCCTTCAATGACGAGAACGCGGCCTGGGCGGATAAGACGATCCAGAAATACCCTGCGGGCCGTCAGCAATCCGCGGTCATTCCGCTGTTGATGCGAGCGCAGGAACAGGACGGCTGGGTCACGCGCGCGGCGATCGAAAAGGTCGCCAACATGCTGGACATGGCCTATATCCGCGTTCTCGAGGTCGCGACCTTCTACACGCAGTTCCAGCTCGGTCCGGTCGGCACGCGCGCTCACATCCAGGTGTGCGGCACGACGCCTTGCATGCTGCGCGGTTCGGAAGGCCTGATGTCGGTCTGCAAGAGCAAGATCCATCACCATCCGTTTGAGCGCAACGCCGAAGGCACGCTGTCCTGGGAAGAGGTCGAATGTCTCGGGGCTTGCGTCAACGCGCCCATGGTCATGATCGGCAAGGACACCTACGAAGACCTGACGCCGGAGCGCCTCGCCGACATCATCGACACCTTCGATGCCGGCAACGGCGCGAGCATCACGCCCGGCCCACAGATCGATCGTCACTTCTCCTCTCCAGAAGGCGGCCCGACGTCGCTGACCGACGAAGAGCCGAAGAAGAAGGTATCCGCCAAGAAGGTCGTTACCGAAGCTGCGACCGCAACGGTCGACGCCGCACCGGTTCCCCCGTCGGAAGCAGCCCGCGCCAAGAGCACGGACGCCGAGACCAACGCCGCGCTGAAGACGCCGGTAACGGCGCCGAAGGCCGCTGCAAAAAACGCCAAGGCCGTTGAAGAACAGCCAGGCGTCGCTGCACCGGTTCCGGCAACAGCAAAGCCGTCGCTGACAGACAAGAACCGTCCTGCCGGCATCGAAAAGCCTGCGACCCCTGACGATCTGAAGCTGATCTCGGGCGTTGGCCCGAAGATCGAAGGCACGCTGCACGAGTTGGGCATCTTCACCTTCGCGCAGGTCGCGGGCTGGAAGAAGGCCGAGCGCGAGTGGGTCGATGGATACCTGAATTTCAAGGGCCGCATCGATCGCGACGACTGGGTCAAGCAGGCCAAGGCGCTCGCCAAGGGCGGCGAAGCCGAATACATTAGAGTCTTCGGCAAGAAGCCGCGGTAAGGGGTGAAGCATGTTACAAGATAAAGATCGCATCTTTACCAATATCTACGGCCTCAAGGACAAGTCCCTGAAGGGCGCGATGAGCCGCGGCCACTGGGATGGCACCAAGCAGATTCTCGAAAAGGGTCGCGACTGGATCATCAACGAGATGAAGGCCTCCGGTCTTCGCGGTCGTGGTGGCGCAGGCTTCCCGACCGGTCTCAAGTGGTCCTTCATGCCCAAGGAAAGCGACGGCCGTCCGCACTATCTCGTCGTCAATGCCGACGAGTCCGAGCCCGGCACCTGCAAGGACCGTGACATCATGCGTCACGATCCGCACACCCTGATCGAAGGCTGCGTGATCGCAAGCTTCGCCATGGGCGCGAATGCTGCCTACATCTACGTCCGTGGTGAGTACATCCGTGAGCGCGAAGCCCTCCAAGCTGCGATCGACGAGTGCTACGATTTCGGTCTGCTCGGCAAGAACAACAAGCTCGGCTACCCGATGGACATCTTCGTCCACCACGGCGCCGGCGCATACATCTGCGGTGAAGAAACCGCGTTGCTTGAAAGCCTGGAAGGCAAGAAGGGCCAGCCGCGCCTGAAGCCGCCATTCCCGGCCAACATGGGCCTCTACGGATGCCCGACGACGGTCAACAACGTCGAGTCGATCGCCGTTGCTCCGACGATTCTCCGTCGCGGAGCCGGCTGGTTCTCGGCACTCGGCCGCCCGAACAACGTCGGCACCAAGCTGTTCATGCTCTCTGGTCACGTCAACAAGCCGTGCACCGTCGAAGAGGAAATGGGCATCACCTTCCGTGAGCTCGTCGACAAGCACGCCGGCGGCATCCGCGGCGGCTGGGACAACTTGCTCGCCGTCATTCCGGGCGGTGCATCGTGCCCGATCGTTCCCGCCAAGGACATGATCGACGTGCCGATGGACTTCGACGGTCTGCGCTCTGTCGGCTCGTCCTTCGGTACGGCCGCCTCGATCGTCATGGACAAGTCCACCGACGTCATCAAGGCGATCGCCCGTATCTCGGCCTTCTTCAAGCACGAGAGCTGCGGCCAGTGCACGCCGTGCCGCGAAGGCACCGGCTGGATGTGGCGCGTCATGGAGCGCATGGCCAAGGGCAACGCCCAGAAGCGCGAAATCGATATGCTCTTCGCCGTCACCAAGCAGATCGAAGGCCACACCATCTGTGCGCTCGGCGATGCTGCCGCATGGCCGGTGCAGGGTCTGATCCGCAACTTCCGTCATGAGATCGAAGCGCGCATCGATCAGTATACGGCAAACGCCATGGATCATGGCGCGGTTCTCGAGGCTGCTGAGTAAGACAATGGCAAACGCATCCGACAGCAAGAACAAGGAAGGGGTCGCCGATTTCTCGGCCGACTTCGGCCGTCTTGCCGCCGAGATGCTGGAAAATGCCCGCGCCTTGCCGATCGCGCCGATGATGGTCAATCCGGCAGCCGCCATGGCTGCCGCGACCGCAATCGGTTTCGGCTTCTCCACGCAGATGGCCGGCGCTTTCTTCGGCGCCCTCCAGGGCGCGATGGAAGCATCGAACAAGCTGGCGGCGGTTCTCGACGAGACGCCGCCGGAAGAGCCGAAGCCCGAGTTCGACGTGAAGCCGGAAAACATTCGCCCGGCCGCGGCGAAGAAGACGACGGCCCGCGTGAAGCTGGCCGTGGTTGCCGACAAGGCCGAGCCGGTGGCGAAGACGAAGACTGCTGCTGCCGCGAAGCCGGCGACGCGTGGCAAGAAGGCCGATGATCTCAAGCAGATCTCCGGCGTCGGCCCGAAGCTAGAGCAGGTGCTAAACACCAAGGGTGTTCGCACGCTCGCCGAGATCGCTGCCTGGTCTGATGCCGATGTCATCAGGATCGATGCGGAGCTTGGCTTCGATGGCCGCATCGCCCGCGATGGCTGGGTGGCGCAGGCCAAGCTGCTGACGGCAAAGGGCAGGAAGCGGACGTGATGATGTCCGGTCGCGGATCGCGATCGGAGGAGAGACAAGACTGAGCGGCGCGGGGAGGGTCCCAATGCCGCGACGTCGCAGGCCGGTTCCCGGGCCTCGGGGGGCGGAGACGAAAATTTGGACGACACCAGTGTCAGCGGGATAAAAATCCGACCTGGCAGTGGAAACGTTGCAGAATAGGTTTGTTTACCGGCTTCCGGTGAACGGGAAACAGGACTGAGTGACGATGGCAAAACTGAAGATTGACGGTAACGAGATCGAGGTCCCGGATCATTACACCCTCATTCAGGCGTGTGAGGAAGCCGGTGCTGAAGTTCCGCGCTTCTGCTTCCACGAACGCCTTTCGGTTGCCGGCAACTGCCGCATGTGCCTCGTCGAGGTCAAGGGTGGCCCGCCGAAGCCGCAGGCATCTTGCGCCATGGGCGTGCGCGATATCCGCGGCGGCCCGAACGGCGAACTGCCAGAGGTCTTCACCAACACGCCGATGGTCAAGAAGGCCCGCGAAGGCGTGATGGAATTCCTGCTGATCAACCATCCGCTGGATTGCCCGATCTGCGACCAGGGTGGCGAATGCGACCTGCAGGACCAGGCCATGGCCTTCGGTATCGCCGGCTCGCGCTATCAGGAAGACAAGCGCGCCGTCGAAGACAAGTACATCGGACCGCTCGTCAAGACGGTCATGAACCGCTGCATTCACTGCACGCGCTGCGTTCGCTTCACCACCGAGGTCGCCGGCATTGCCGAGCTCGGCCTGATCGGTCGTGGCGAAGACGCCGAGATCACCACCTATCTCGAGCAGGCGATGACCTCCGAGCTGCAGGGCAACGTCGTTGACCTCTGCCCGGTCGGCGCGCTGACCTCTAAGCCCTTCGCCTTCACGGCCCGTCCGTGGGAACTGAACAAGACCGAAACGATCGACGTCATGGACGCGCTCGGCTCGGCGATCCGCGTCGATACCCGTGGCCGCGAAGTCATGCGCGTCATGCCGCGCGTCAACGACCAGATCAACGAAGAGTGGATCTCCGACAAGAGCCGCTTCATCTGGGACGGGCTGAAGACGCAGCGTCTTGACAAGCCTTACGTTCGCAAGGACGGCCGCCTGCAGGTCGCAAGCTGGCCGGACGCGTTCGCTGCAATCAAGTCGGCTGTCTCCTCGACCTCCGGCGACAAGATCGGCGCCATCGCCGGCGACCTCGCTTCGGTCGAGGAAATGTACGCTCTGTCCGAACTGGTAAAGTCGCTCGGTTCCGAGAACCTCGACTGTCGCCAGGATGGGACGGCACTTGATCCGTCGCTCGGCCGCGCAAGCTACCTCTTCAACCCGACGATCGAAGGCATCGAACAGGCTGACGCGCTGCTCATCATCGGCGCCAACCCGCGCTTCGAAGCAGCCGTTCTCAACGCCCGCATCCGCAAGCGCTGGCGCCGCGGCAACTTCCCGATCGGCGTGATCGGCGAAGCCGGCGAACTGCGCTACGACTACGAATATCTCGGCTCCGGCCCGGACACGCTCAAGGATCTGGTCGACGGCGCGCATAGCTTCGCCAAGGTTCTGACCGACGCCAAGAAGCCGCTGATCATCATCGGCCAGGGCGCTCTCTCGCGCGCTGACGGCGCAGGCGTTCTCGCAAGTGCCGCCAAGCTCGCCGGCACTGTCGGTGCTGTCGTCGACGGCTGGAACGGTTTCGCCGTCCTGCACACGGCTGCCGCCCGCGTCGGCGGTCTCGATCTCGGCTTCGTGCCGGGCGCCAAGGGCGTCAATGCCGCTGAGATGCTGACCTCGATGGACGTTCTCTTCTTGCTCGGCGCCGACGAAATGAACTTCGAAGCCAAGAAGGCGAAGTTCACCGTCTACATCGGCTCGCATGGCGACCAGGGCGCACAGAATGCCGACGTCATCCTGCCGGCCGCAGCCTACACGGAAAAGTCGGGCACCTGGGTCAACACTGAGGGCCGCGTTCAGATCGGCAACCGCGCAGGCTTCGCACCGGGCGATGCCCGCGAGGACTGGGCGATCATCCGTGCACTCTCCGACGTACTCGGCAAGAAGCTGCCGTTCGACTCGCTGAGCCAGCTGCGCGCCAAGCTTTACCAGGCGTTCCCGCACTTCGCGGCCGACGACGAGATTGCCGAAAGCGACAGCGCCAAGATTGCTGCCGTCGCCAAGAAAGCCGGCAAGATGAACAAGGCCGGCTTCGCATCGCCGGTGAAAGACTTCTATTTGACGAACCCAATCGCGCGCGCATCGGCTGTCATGGCTGAGTGCTCGGCATTGGCCCGCAACAACTTCAAAGTCGCGGCAGAGTAAGGGCAGGGGACTATGGAATCGTTTCTTTCAACATATGTCTGGCCAGGCCTCCTCATGGTCGGTCAGTCGCTTCTCGTCCTCGTCTGCTTGCTCGTCTTCATCGCCTACATCCTGTTGGCCGACCGCAAGATTTGGGCGGCCGTACAGCTGCGTCGCGGACCGAATGTGGTGGGTCCTTTCGGCCTTTTCCAGTCCTTCGCCGACCTTTTGAAGTTCGTCTTCAAGGAGCCGATCATTCCGGCTGGCGCCGACAAGGCAGTCTTCCTTCTGGCCCCGCTGGTCACCGTGCTTCTGGCGCTGTCGACCTGGGCCGTGGTTCCCTTCGCGGATGGCTGGGTCATCGCCAACATCAACGTTGGCATCCTCTACATCTTCGCGATCTCGTCGCTTGAAGTGTACGGCGTCATCATGGGTGGTTGGGCTTCGAACTCGAAGTACCCATTCCTCGGCGCGCTTCGCTCGGCGGCACAGATGGTGTCCTACGAAGTCTCGATCGGCTTCGTCATCGTCACCGTCCTCCTTTGCGTAGGTTCGCTGAACCTGACGGACATCGTTCACGCGCAGCAGAGCGGCATCGGTACGCGTCTCGGCATGCCGTCGTCCTTCCTGGATTGGCATTGGCTGGCCCTGTTCCCGATGTTCATCATCTTCTTCATCTCGGCACTGGCTGAAACCAACCGTCCGCCCTTCGACCTTCCGGAAGCTGAATCCGAACTCGTCGCCGGCTTCATGGTCGAGTATGGTTCGGCCCTCTACATGATGTTCATGCTCGGCGAATACGCGGCCATCGTCCTGATGTGCTCGCTGACGACGATCCTGTTCCTCGGAGGCTGGCTGCCGCCGGTCGACGTCTGGTTCCTCAACTGGGTTCCCGGCATCATCTGGTTCATGCTGAAGTCGTGCCTGGTGTTCTTCATGTTCGCGATGGTCAAGGCATTCGTGCCGCGCTACCGCTACGACCAGCTGATGCGCCTCGGCTGGAAGGTCTTCCTTCCGCTGTCGCTCGCCATGGTCATCATTGTTGCATTCGTGCTGAAGCTGACGGCAGGGGCATGATCATGCCGGCCCTGGTTTCCAGCAATATTGGAGGTTGAAGATGGCAGGCTTGTCCAACGCTGTCAGCTCGTTGTTCCTGAAGGAATTCATCAGCGCTTTCTGGCTGACGTTCCGTTACATTTTCAAGCAGAAGGCAACGGTGAACTATCCGTTCGAAAAGGGTCCGGTCAGCCCGCGCTTCCGTGGCGAACATGCGCTCCGTCGTTATCCCAACGGCGAAGAGCGTTGCATCGCCTGCAAGCTGTGTGAGGCTATCTGTCCTGCTCAGGCGATCACCATCGAAGCCGGCCCGCGCCGCAACGATGGCACCCGCCGCACGGTCCGTTACGATATCGACATGGTGAAGTGCATCTATTGCGGCTTCTGCCAGGAGGCTTGCCCGGTCGATGCGATCGTCGAGGGCCCGAATTTCGAATTTGCGACGGAAACGCGCGAAGAGCTCTACTTCGACAAGCAGAAGCTCCTCGAGAACGGCGACCGTTGGGAGCGTGAAATCGCTCGCAACCTCGCACTCGACGCTCCGTACCGTTGATTGAAATTGAAATGCCGGGCGGTGCTTGAAGTATCGCCCAGTCAACATGCACCAGAGCTTCGCGGCAACCAATGCGAAGCTTCATCGGGCGGGGGGAGTACCCGGCAGCCCGTGGGAAGATGAAGAAGGCACGAACATGGGTCTGCAGGCTCTATTTTTCTATATTTTCGCCTTTATCGCGATAGCGTCGGCGTTCATGGTCATCTGGTCGAAGAACCCGGTTCACTCGGTTCTGTTCCTGATCCTGGTTTTCTTCAACGCGGCCGGTCTCTTCCTGCTGCTCGGGGCTGAATTCCTCGCGATGATCCTGCTCGTCGTTTATGTCGGCGCCGTGGCGGTTCTCTTCCTCTTCGTGGTCATGATGCTCGACATCGACTTCACGGAGCTGCGCGCGGGCGTTCTCGAATACGCGCCGATCGGCGCGCTGATCGGGGTGATCCTCGCAGCCGAGCTGATCGTCGTGGTCGGCGGCAGCGTGATCTCGCCGGAGATCGCCAAGACGGTCGCCATGCCGATCCCCGCGATCACCGAGCGCACCAACACCGCCGCGCTCGGCGACGTGCTCTATACGAATTACGTCTACTTCTTCGAAATCGCCGCTCTCGTCCTGCTGGTCGCGATGATCGGGGCAATCGTGCTCACGCTCAAGCATCGCACGACGGTCAAGCGTCAGAACATCGCAAACCAGGTTGCCCGCAACCCGAAGACCGCCGTCGAGGTGATCTCGGTGAAGCCGGGGCAGGGGCTTTGAGGCAGGCGCGAGCTTAAGGAAACAACACAATGGTCATCGGACTTTCCCATTACCTGACGGTCAGCGCCATCCTCTTCACGCTCGGCGTCTTCGGCATCTTCCTCAACCGGAAGAACATCATCGTCATCCTGATGTCGATCGAGCTCATTCTGCTCGCCGTCAACATCAACATGGTCGCTTTCTCGTCGTTCCTGAACGACATCGTCGGCCAGGTCTTTGCATTGTTCATTCTGACCGTTGCTGCTGCTGAAGCGGCCATCGGTCTCGCAATTCTCGTCGTCTTCTACCGCAACCGCGGCTCCATCGCCGTGGAAGACGTCAATATGATGAAGGGCTGATAAGGCTATGTTTTTATATAAGGCTATCGTCTTTCTTCCCCTGATCGGCGCGATCATAGCCGGCCTTTTCGGCCGCGCGATCGGCGCCAAGGCGTCGGAATTCGTCACGACGGGTCTGATGATCATCGCGGCGGTCCTGTCGTGGTACGTCTTCATCACCGTCGGCATGGGCCATGTCGAAGGCGGCCCGATCAAGGTTGAAGTCCTGCGCTGGATCCAGTCCGGCGGCATCGACGTCTCCTGGTCGCTGCGCATCGACACGCTGACCTCGGTCATGCTGATCGTCGTCAACTCGGTTTCGACGCTCGTCCATCTTTATTCGATCGGGTACATGCATCATGACCCGCATCGCCCGCGCTTCTTCGCCTATCTGTCGCTCTTCACCTTCGCGATGTTGATGCTGATCACGTCGGACAACCTTGCCCAGATGTTCTTCGGCTGGGAAGGCGTTGGTCTGGCGTCCTACCTGCTGATCGGCTTCTGGTTCAAGAAGCCGTCGGCGAACGCCGCCGCCATGAAGGCCTTCATCGTCAACCGCGTTGGCGACTTCGGCTTCATCCTCGGCATCTCGAGCGTTTTCGTTCTCTTCGGCGCCATCAACTTCGACACCATCTTCGCCAATGCCGCGAGCTTCGCGCATGAAGGCGGCGAGGGCGGCGAGGTGGTCCTGAACCTCTTCGGCATGCACCTCGACAAGGCACACGCGCTGACCGGCGCCTGCCTGCTGCTCTTCATGGGCGCGATGGGTAAGTCGGCGCAGTTCCTGCTGCACACCTGGCTGCCTGACGCCATGGAAGGCCCGACGCCTGTGTCGGCGCTCATCCATGCCGCGACCATGGTTACCGCCGGCGTCTTCCTCGTCGCCCGCATGTCGCCGCTGTTCGAACTGTCGCCGGATGCGCTGACCGTCGTCACCATCATCGGTGCGATCACCGCCTTCTTCGCGGCGACCGTCGGCCTCGTTCAGAACGACATCAAGCGTGTCATCGCCTACTCGACCTGCTCGCAGCTCGGCTACATGTTCGTCGCTCTCGGTGTCGGCGCCTATGGCGCGGCCATCTTCCACCTGTTCACGCACGCTTTCTTCAAGGCGCTGCTCTTCCTTTGCGCCGGCTCGGTCATCCATGCGGTCGATGGTGAGCAGGACATGAGAAACATGGGTGGCCTGCGTCCGCACATCAAGGTCACGTTCCTGATGATGCTGATCGGTACCCTCGCCATCACCGGCGTCGGCATTCCGTTCACGCCGTTCGGCTTCGCCGGCTTCTTCTCGAAGGACGTAATCATCGAGGCGACCTACGCATCGCATTCGCCGGTCGCGGGCTTCGCCTTCGCCATGCTGGTTATCGCGGCTCTGTTCACGAGCTTCTATTCCTGGCGCCTGATGTTCCTCACCTTCTTCAACAAGCCGCGCGCTTCGCACGAGGTCATGCACCACGTGCACGAATCGCCGCAGGTCATGCTGATCCCGCTCTATCTGCTGGCGATCGGCGCGGTCTTCGCGGGCTGGTTCTTCGAAGGACACTTCTACGGCGAGGAATATGCCGAGTTCTGGAAGGGCGCGCTCTTCACCTCGGAGCACAACGAGCTGGTCCACGAGTTCCACCATGTTCCGGCCCTCGTAGCCCTCAGCCCCTTCATCGCCATGGTGATCGGTTTCGTGACCGCCTGGTACATGTACATCAAGTCGCCGTCGACGCCGGCCGTGCTCGCACGCCAGCATCGGGTGCTCTACCAGTTCCTCTTGAACAAGTGGTACTTCGACGAGCTCTACGACTTCCTCTTCGTCCGTTCGGCAAAGGCCCTTGGCCGGTTCCTCTGGAAGAAGGGTGACGTCGGCGTCATCGACACCTACGGCCCGAACGGCATTGCCGCCCGCGTCGTCGATGTCACCAACCGCGTCGTGCGCCTGCAGAGCGGTTACCTCTATCACTACGCGTTTGCCATGCTGATCGGCGTTGCAGCGCTCGTTACCTGGATGATGCTCGGGAGTGCCCTCTGATGACCGATTGGCCTATTCTTTCCACGGTCACCTTCCTGCCGTTCGTCGGCGTGGTGCTCCTGCTCTTGATGAATGAGAACGGCCCGAACGGCCGCCGCAACGTCCTCAACATTGCCCTGTTGACGACCGTCGTGACTTTCATCCTGTCGCTCTTCATCTGGATCGGTTTCGACAATGCGAACCCGGGCTTCCAGATGATCGAGAAGCACGGCTGGCTCGGCACGGGCATCAGCTACCATCTCGGTGTCGACGGCATCTCGATGCTGTTCGTCATCCTCTCGACCTTCCTCATGCCCTTCTGCGTGCTCGCCAGCTGGTTCTCGGTGGAGAAGCGCCTGAAGGAATACATGATCGCCTTCCTGATGCTGGAAGTGATGATGGTCGGCGTCTTCGTGTCGCTCGATATCGTTCTGTTCTACGTGTTCTTCGAAGCCGGCCTGATCCCGATGTTCCTGATCATCGGCGTCTGGGGTGGCAAGGATCGCGTCTACGCCAGCTACAAGTTCTTCCTCTACACGCTGCTCGGATCCGTGCTGATGCTGCTCGCCATCATGGCTATGTATTGGCAGGCCGGCACGACCGATATCTCGGCGCTGCTCGCCTACAAGTTCCCGCCGCACATGCAGACCTGGCTATGGCTCGCCTTCTTCGCCTCGTTCGCGGTGAAGATGCCGATGTGGCCGGTCCACACCTGGCTTCCCGACGCCCACGTTCAGGCGCCGACGGCAGGTTCCGTCATCCTGGCGGGCGTCCTCCTGAAGCTCGGCGGCTACGGCCTCATCCGCTTCTCGCTCGGCATGTTCCCTGTTGCCTCCGATTTCTTCGCGCCCATGGTCTTCGCCATGTCCGTCATCGCCATCATCTACACCTCGCTGGTGGCGCTGATGCAGGAAGACATCAAGAAGCTGATCGCCTACTCCTCGGTTGCCCACATGGGCTACGTGACGATGGGTATCTTCGCGGCCAACGCGCAGGGTCTGCAGGGCTCGATCTTCCAGATGCTGTCGCACGGTATCGTCTCGGGCGCGCTCTTCCTCTGCGTCGGCGTGGTCTACGACCGCACCCACACCCGCGAGATCGCGGCCTATGGCGGCCTCGTCAACAACATGCCGAAATACGCTGTTGCGATGATGGTCTTCACCATGGCGAACGTCGGTCTTCCCGGCACCTCGGGCTTCATCGGCGAATTCCTGACGCTGATCGGTGTCTTCCGGGTCAACAGCTGGGTTGCGCTCTTTGCCGCCACCGGCGTCATCCTCTCGGCCGCTTACGCGCTCTGGCTCTATCGCCGGGTGATCTTCGGCACGCTGGACAAGGAAAAGCTCAAGGCTCTCCTCGACCTGTCGCCACGTGAGCAGCTGATCCTCTACCCGCTGATTGCTCTGACGATCTTCTTCGGCGTCTATCCGGCTCCGGTCTTCGATGTGACCGCTGCCTCCGTCGACCATCTGATCAACAGCTATTCGGCCGCAGTCCAGGCAGCGCATGACGTCGCGCTGTCGATGAAATGATGACGGGACTTTTGTGATATGACCTCTGAAACACTACTCGCAAGCCTGCATCTTTCGATACCGGAACTGATCCTCGCGATCGGTTCTCTGGTCCTGCTGATGATCGGCGTATTCTCGGGAGAGCGCTCCGGCCGCATGGTCAGCGTTCTCGCGATCATCCTTCTGGCGGTCGCGGCCCTCTGGCTGGTCTTCGCTCCGAGCGAAGGCCTTGCTTACGGCGGCGTCTTCCTGGCTGACGGCTTCGGCCGCTTCATGAAGGTGACGGCTCTGGTCGGCTCCATCGTGGCGCTGTTCATGTCGCTCGGCCTTGCCAAGGAAAACCAGCTCGACAAGTTCGAGTTCCCGGTTCTGATCGTGCTGTGCACGCTCGGCATCCTGCTGATGATTTCGGCCAACGACCTGATCTCGCTCTACCTCGGCCTCGAGCTGCAGTCGCTCGCGATCTACGTCATCGCCGCGATCAACCGCGACAGCGTCAAGTCGACCGAAGCCGGTCTGAAGTATTTCGTGCTCGGCGCTCTGTCGTCAGGCATGCTGCTCTACGGCATGTCGCTGGTCTATGGCTTCACCGGCCACACCCACTTCGCCGATATCGCCCAGGCGCTGACGGTGGATGGCGCTCGCTCGCTCGGCTTGATCTTCGGTCTGGTCTTCATCCTCGCCGGCATCGCCTTCAAGATCTCGGCCGTTCCGTTCCACATGTGGACGCCGGATGTTTACGAAGGTGCACCGACCCCGGTCACGGCCTTCCTGGCCAGCGCGCCGAAGATCGCCGCCATGGCCATGATGACCCGTATCGTCATCACCGCCTTCCAGCCCGTCATGGCGGACTGGCAGCAGGTCGTGGTCTTCATCTCGATCGCTTCGATGCTGCTCGGCTCGTTCGCCGCGATCGGCCAGAAGAACATCAAGCGACTGATGGCCTATTCGTCGATCGGTCATATGGGCTATGCGCTGGTCGGTCTTGCCGCCGGCTCGCAGACCGGCGTCTCGGGCGTCATGCTCTACATGCTCATCTACATGGTCATGACGCTGGGCTCCTTCGCGATCATCATGTCGATGCGCCGCAAGGATGGCACCGTTGTCGAAAACGTGGCCGATCTCGCTGGCCTTTCGACCACCAATCCGATGATGGCGACGGTCCTCACCATCCTGATGTTCTCGCTGGCTGGTATTCCGCCGCTGGCAGGCTTCTTCGGGAAGTACTTCGTCTTCGTCGCCGCCATCGAAGCCAAGCTCTATGCGCTTGCCATCATCGGCGTCCTCGCATCGGTTGTCGGCGCTTACTACTACCTGCGCGTCATCAAGCTGATGTGGTTCGATGAGGCCACCGGCGAATTCGCCCGCGTCTCCGGCTCGCTGCGCCTCGTCTTCGGCGTCTCCGGTCTGTTCGTTCTCGCCTATGTCCTCATCGGCGGTCCGATCGGCGGTGCGGCCGAACTCGCAGCCGCGACACTGTTCTGATGAGCTTCGACCCACGGCGCCTGAAGTCTCTCGACGACTTCAGGCACGAGGCTCTGTCGGAGACATTGTCCACCAATAGCGAATGCCTTGCCCGGGCCCGGGCAGGGGATGCGGGTCGCCTCTGGGTGACCGCGGAAAGACAAACCGGCGGCCGCGGCCGCCGTGGTCGTCCCTGGGCGTCTGAACCCGGCAACCTCTACGCCTCTCTTCTCTTGATCGACCCGGCGCCGATGGAGCGCATCTCGTCTCTGCCGCTGGCGATTGCTGTGGCCGTGCACGAGGCGGTGCGGATGGTGCTGCCGCCGAGCGCCGAGCCGCTAGAGGTCAAGTGGCCCAACGACATCCTGATCGGCCGCAAGAAGACATGCGGCATACTGATGGAAGGCGAGGCCTTGGCCGACGGCCGATATGCCCTTGTCATCGGCATTGGCATCAACGTCGCCTTCATGCCCGACAATCCGCTCTATCCCGTGACGTGCCTGCGCGAGCAGGGAAGTTCCGCCTCTCCACAGGAACTCTTCGCGCACCTGTTCGCATCCATGGCCGATGTGCTATCAGCGTGGGACCGCGGCCGCGGTATTCGCGATATCACCGCCCGTTGGCGCGATGTCGCTTGCGGCATTGGCGAAAAGATAACCGTGAATCTGCCGGACCGTTCGATTTCCGGCCACTTCAGCGGAATTGATGATAATGGCCTGTTGCTGCTCGATACGGGGGCAGGCAGGATGATGACGATCGCCGCCGGCGACGTCTTCTTTGGATGATTGGAAAAACAAGCAGTATGGCGAAGCAGGACGAACTGGTATTTCTGCCTTTGGGCGGCGTTGGCGAGATCGGTATGAATCTCGCCCTTTACGGCTATGGCCCGTCCGCGCATCGCCAGTGGATCATGGTCGACTGCGGCGTGACCTTCCCGGGTCCCGATCTGCCGGGTGTCGATCTGGTTCTCCCCGATATTCGCTTCCTCGCCAAGGAACGCAAGAACCTGAAGGCGATCTTCATCACACACGCGCATGAGGATCACTATGGCGCGCTGGCCGATCTGTGGCCGGGCCTCAATGTTCCCGTCTACGCGTCAGGCTTCACCGCCGGGCTTCTGGAAGCCAAGCGGAGCTACGAGAAGTCGACGATGGTCGAAATCCCGATCACGCCCTTCACAGCGGGCACCGTGGTCAATGTCGGCCCCTTCAGCGTTGAGGGCGTGGCCGTCAACCACTCGATCCCCGAGCCGATGTCGCTGATGATCCGCACGCCCTTGGGCAACGTCATCCACACCGGCGACTGGAAGATCGACCACGAACCGTCGCTCGGTCCGCTGACCGATGAGGCACGCTTCCGCCAGCTTGGCGATGAAGGCGTGCTTGCCCTGATGTGCGATTCGACCAATGCGCTCCGCGACGGCGTCTCGCCTTCCGAGAAGGACGTGTCGGAAAGCCTGCGCAAGATCATCGAGAACGCCGAAGGCCGCGTCGCTATCACCACCTTCTCCTCGAACGTCGGCCGTATCCGCACCGTGGCTGAAGCCGCCGAAGCCGCCGGACGCGAAGTCCTGCTTCTCGGCAGCTCGCTGAAGCGCGTCGTCAACGTCTCCCGCGATCTCGGCCTGCTCGATGGCATCAAGCCGTTCATCGCCGAAGAGGAATACGGCTATATTCCGCGCGAAAACGTCGTCGTCATCCTGACCGGAAGCCAGGGCGAGCCGCGCGCAGCCCTTGCCAAGCTCTCGCGTGACGAGATGCGCAACGTGGCGCTGGCAGCGGGCGATACGGTTGTCTTTTCCTCGCGCGCCATCCCGGGCAACGAGAAAGCTATTCAGGACATCAAGAACGGCCTTGTCGAGCAGGGTGTTCACATCATCACCGATAGCGAAGCGCTGGTTCACGTCTCCGGCCACCCCCGCCGCAACGAACTGCAGAAGATGTACGAACTGACACGGCCGACCGTTGTCGTTCCCGTGCACGGCGAAGCCACGCATCTGACCGCCCACAAGGAGCTCGCGGAGCAATCCGGCATCTCCACCGTTCCGCGCGTGCGCAACGGCGATGTCCTGCGCCTGGCGCCCGGTACGGTGGAAGTGATCGACGAAGCCCCGCATGGCCGTATCTTCAAGGACGGCACGCTGATCGGCGATTTCGACGAGATGGGCATCGGCGACCGCAAGAAGCTCTCCTATGTCGGCCATGTCGCGCTGAACGTCGTGATCGACGCCCGCTTCGATATCATCGGCGAACCCGACATGGTGGCGATAGGCCTGCCTGTCTACGACGATGAAGGCGATGAGTTCGAAGACACGCTCTATGACGCCGCGCTGAGCGCCTTCGAGAGCATTCCGCGTGCACGCCGCAAGGATCTGGACCTGTTGCAGGAATCGATGCGTCGCGCGGTTCGCTCGACGGCGAACCAGATTTGGGGCAAGAAGCCGCTGGTCACCGTCTTCGTCACCAAGGTCTGATCCGATGCTCGGCCGCGTCAACCATGTTGCCATAGCCGTTCCCGATCTCGCGGCCGCCACGGCCGCATATCGGGACAAGCTTGGCGCCACGGTATCTGCGGCCGAGGCATTGCCGGAACACGGCGTCACCGTCGTCTTCGTCGAACTGCCGAACACCAAGGTTGAGCTGCTTGAACCGCTCGGCCCGCAATCCCCGATAACTGCCTTCCTGGAGAAGAACCCGTCCGGTGGCATGCATCACATCTGCTATGAGGTGAGCGATATCATCGCAGCCCGCGACCAGATGCTTAGCTCCGGGGCGAGGGTGCTTGGCAACGGCGAGCCGAAGATCGGCGCCCACGGCAAGCCCGTGCTCTTCCTGCATCCCAAGGATTTCTTCGGCACGCTGATCGAGCTCGAGCAGGTCTGATCGCTGCGGCAGAGTGACCCAAACGCCGCAGAGAACGCACAAGCCTCTCAACACCGCTTTGTATCGTCGCTGTTCCGTCTTATAAGGGCGGTGGCCCGATGCGGCCGCTTGGGTGGGAGATCTTATGCTGCAGACATTTCTACAGGGTTTTGCCGTCTACTTCATCGTCTGGTGGATGACGCTCTTTGCCGTCTTGCCGATC
Source organism: Rhizobium sp. 16-449-1b (assembly GCF_017741935.1). Taxonomy (GTDB): domain Bacteria; phylum Pseudomonadota; class Alphaproteobacteria; order Rhizobiales; family Rhizobiaceae; genus Rhizobium. The sequence goes on from NZ_JAGHMH010000006.1 coordinate 120,624, forward strand.
GGCTTGCGCACGCAGGCCGAGGACGACGATATCGTGCTCGGCACCGTGCATAGCGCACCAACGCGTTTTCGGCCGCTCTTCACCTTCTCGCTGACGACACTAGTCTCGGCCGTCATCTATACCCTCTGGTATGTCTCTTCGACCTATTTCGGCTGGGGCTTTGACGCCCTTCCGCAGATCGGCCCGTCATTCTCTAACGTCTGAGGGCGTTTGCTCATCAATTGAGCAGATGCGAGGGAAGGAGCGTCATACGCGTGTCATCAAGTTGCGGCATGGAGGTGCCGTAACGGAATGGTCAGCTTACGTTGCGGAAGATGGGCGTTTCGAGCGAGGGACGCGGTGCCGAAAAGCCAAAAAAAAACAAGGCTAAAAGCCTTGTTTTAAGTATCGCGTGATCCTTAACCGTTACCGGGGCTGCGACAAGCGCGCCTAAGATCTGATCCTCCCAAGACTTGACCGCGAAAATGGTAGGGATTTGAACTCCCTGCCTGTTTTGTGGGCTAAAGCTAGCTCAAAGATTGTGCTTTGTCATCAGATTTTTTTGCATTTTTGCTACACTCGAGTAAATTTTTTCTGTTGATAAGAGTTTCGCGCAAGTCATTATAATTTCGCCGCTTTCTTGGTTTCTTCGGTTTGCGGGCTCCAACTTGCTCTAAGAGAAGCCTGTGGAAATCCCTCGCGGGTTTCCTTCCTGCCGCGAAGCGGTTATGAACGCTGCCAACATTGTGATTGCCTTCGATTCCGCTATTTGGCGGCGTCTCAACAGCTCTGGAATTCGCCATGCGTCTGTCTCGCTACTTCATGCCCATCCTCAAGGAAAACCCCAAGGAGGCTGAAATCGTCTCCCACCGGTTGATGCTGCGCGCCGGCATGATCCGGCAGCAGTCGCAGGGGATCTACTCCTGGCTGCCGCTGGGCAAGCGCGTGCTCGACAAGGTCAACAACATCATCCGCGAGGAGCAGAACCGTTCCGGCGCCATCGAGCTGTCGATGCCGACCCTGCAGTCGGCGGAGCTCTGGCAGGAAAGCGGGCGCTACGACGCCTACGGCAAGGAGATGCTGCGCATCAAGGACCGCCAGGACCGTCCGATGCTGTACGGCCCGACCAACGAAGAGATGGTCACCGATATTTTCCGGTCTTCGGTCAAGTCTTACAAGGACTTGCCGCTGAACCTCTATCACATCCAGCTGAAGTTCCGCGACGAAATCCGTCCGCGCTTCGGCACCATGCGCTCGCGCGAATTCATGATGAAGGATGCCTATTCCTTCGACATGACCCGCGAAGGCGCCGAGCATTCCTACAAGAAGATGTTCGCGGCTTACCTGCGCACCTTCGATCGTCTCGGCCTGCGCGCCATTCCGATGCGCGCCGATACCGGCCCGATCGGCGGCGATCTCAGCCACGAGTTCATCATCCTTGCCGACACCGGTGAATCGGAAGTCTACAGCCACAAGGATTTCGTGAATTTCGATATCCCCTCGGTCGACACCAACTTCGACGACGTCGCCGGCCTGGATGCGATCTTCAAGAAGTGGACCTCGGTCTACGCCGCCACCTCCGAGATGCATGACGAAGCCGCTTTCGACGCCATCCCCGAGAGCGATCGCCTGTCCGCACGCGGAATTGAAGTCGGCCATATCTTCTACTTCGGCACGAAATATTCCGAGCCGATGGGCGCGAAGGTGCAGGGACCGGATGGCAAGGAACACGCCGTCCACATGGGTTCTTACGGTATCGGCCCGACACGCCTTGTTCCCGCCATCATCGAAGCATCGCATGACGAGAACGGAATCATCTGGCCGGCCTCTGTCGCGCCTTTCGATGTCGTCGTGATCAACATGAAGGCCGGCGACGCCGCTTGCGACGCAGCCTGCGAGAAGATCTACGCGGAGCTCTCTAAGGCCGGCGTCGATGTTCTCTATGACGATACCGACGATCGCGCCGGCACCAAGTTCGCAACCGCGGACCTGATCGGCGTGCCCGTACAGATCATCGCCGGCCCGCGCGCGGTCGCGAACGGCGAAGTGGAAGTCAAGGACCGCAAGACCGGTGCCCGCGAAACGATGACCATCGACGCGGCAATCAATAAGCTCTTGGGCTAAGAAGAAGGCGGGAGGCGAAATGGCAGACGCAGCGGTGAGCCAGCAGGGATCCAAATCCGGCTCGGCTGCGGCCAGCAGGCCATTTTCCGCTTTCGAGCGACTTGTGGCGTGGCGCTATCTGCGCGCACGCCGCAAGGAAGCCTTCATCTCGGTGATCGCGGGCTTCTCCTTCATCGGCATCATGCTCGGCGTCGCGACGCTGATCATCGTCATGGCCGTGATGAACGGTTTCCGCACCGAGTTGATCTCGCGCATCCTCGGCATCAACGGCCACATGATCGTGCAGCCGGTCGATGGCCCGTTCACGGATTATCCGGCGCTGACCGATCGCCTGGGCGCCGTGCCCGGCATCAAGGTGGCGCTGCCGCTCGTCGAAGGCCAGACGCTGGCCTCGGGTGCCGGCGGCGCTGGCACCGGCGCGCTGGTTCGCGGCATCCGCGCCGAAGACCTGAGCAAGGTGAAAACCGTCTCCGACAACATCAAGTCCGGCGACCTCGTCGGCTTTGCCGCTGGCCAGGGCGTTCTCATCGGCTCGCGCATGGCCGACCAGCTGGGGCTGCAGGCAGGCGATACGATTACGCTGATATCACCGGAAGGTGACGTGACGCCGATGGGCATCAATCCTCGCGTCAAATCCTACAAGGTCTCGGGCATCTTCGAGATCGGCATGTCGGAATATGACGCGACGATCATCTATATGCCGCTCGAGGAAGCGCAGCTCTATTTCAACGCCGAAGGGCTGGTGCAATCGATCGAACTCTTCGTCGACAACCCAGACAATATCGATGAACTCCGCCCCAAGGTGGAGGCCGCCGCTGGCCGTCAGATCGCGATCACCGACTGGCGCCAGCGCAACCAGACCTTCTTCTCGGCGCTGCAGGTCGAGCGCAACGTCATGTTCATGATCCTGACGCTGATCGTGCTGGTCGCAGCGCTTAACATCATCTCCGGCCTCATCATGCTGGTGAAGGACAAGGGTAGCGATATCGCGATCCTCAGAACCATGGGCGCGAGCTCCGGCGCCATCATGCGGATCTTCTTCATGACGGGTGCCGCGATCGGTCTGGTCGGCACCTTCGCCGGCGTGCTGCTCGGCGTTATCGTTTGCATCAATATCGAGAAGATCCGCGCGTTCTTCTCCTGGCTGTCGGGAACGGTGCTGTTTGACCCGCAGCTCTACTTCCTCAGCCAACTCCCGGCCAAGATGGAGGTCGGCGAAACGGTCTCCGTCGTGGTCATGGCGCTGACGCTGTCTTTCTTCGCGACAATCTTCCCCGCATGGCGCGCTTCCAAGCTCGATCCCGTGCAGGCCCTGCGCTACGAATAAGGAATGCTGATTACATGAAGCGGAATACCGTTCTCAAGCTTTCCGGCGTCGAGCGTCACTATGGCCAGGGGGAGACCCAGCTTTCGATCCTGAAGAAGGCCGATCTGACCATCAACAGCGGCGAGATCGTCGCGCTTGTGGCGCCGTCGGGCACTGGCAAGTCGACCCTGCTGCATCTGGCGGGCCTGCTCGAGCATCCCGATGGCGGCGAAGTCACCATCAGCGGCAATGCCTGCAATGGCCTCTCCGACGACAAGCGCACCGCGATCCGCCGCAGCGAGATCGGCTTCGTCTACCAGTTCCATCACCTGCTTCCCGAATTCTCGGCGCTCGAAAACATCATGATGCCGCAGATGATCGCCGGCCTGCCGCGCAACGAAGCAAAGGTGCGGGCAGGGCAGCTGCTCGACTATATGCGCATCGGCCACCGTGGCGCCCATCGCCCCGGCGAACTATCTGGCGGTGAACAGCAGCGCGTGGCGATCGCCCGCGCCGTCGCCAACGCGCCGAGCCTCCTGCTCGCCGACGAACCAACAGGCAATCTCGACCCCGAGACGGCGAGCTATGTCTTCGAAGCCCTGGAGGCCTTGGTACGTCAGTCCGGCCTTGCTGCGCTGATCGCCACACACAACCACGAGCTCGCGGCCCGCATGGACCGCCGCGTCACCATTGCCGACGGCAAGGTCGTGGATTTCTGAGATTTCACCGCCTGGTCAGGACCAATCTAGTCGCCGCAGATCGACTGCCCGGTTTCGTCCTTCCAGTCGGCAATCGTGATCGTGCGCGCCTCGGCCTTCGCATCCTTGCCGTCGCGCTGCAGCTTGCCGGTGAGCGCATTGTAGTCGCATGACCCGCCGCCATCCGGATTTAGCGTGTCGTAATGGCTATAGGTGTAGCCGGCGACGACGAACTGATTGTTTCGGTAGGCAAGGGTCAGCGTCTGTTCCCAGCGGTCGCGGCCGATGGCGCTGTTCTGCGAATGGATGGCGATCGAGCTCTTGCCCGCCGCCTTGATCGACGGTTCCTGGCCGTAAATCCCCTCCGCCACCGTGGTTCCCCAGATCTTGCCGGGTGCGCTGGTCGTAAGCCGCAACAGGTCGTGGTCATCCCGCAGATAGATGTAGACGCCGAGCTGGTCGTCGGCGGCATCATCGGGAGCCTCGGCGAGCAACGCCAGATCCGGCTTTCCGTCGCCGTTCCAGTCGCCGACCGCCACATCGACGATGCGCGCCGGATCGGGATCGGCGCCGAAGGCCGCGTTGGCTGAAAGCAGGACTGCCACAAAGATGAATCGACGCATGCTCGTCTCCCGTTTGCCGTTAACCAAACAGAAAACAATCCTGTTGACAACGGAACAAGAGCGGAACAAAATAAAAACATAAGAGCACAGGAGAGCCAAATGACTGACATGATCCGCGATATCGCAGCATTCACCTCCATCGCAATGTTCATTGCCAGCTTCTCTTTGATCTGCATGGCAATGTAAGAATAACGGGGACCGCATGGCTGTCATGCGGTCCGATGGTACCCGCCTCTCTGGACATCGACGTCCCCAAATCCGACAATGCATCCGATTCATACGGATGCGCGGAAAGGCATATCATGGCGGGCACTGAAAACGGCGCGAGCGACTTCATCGGCGGTACGCCGGGCTTCGTTCACCTGCGTGTGCATTCCGCCTTCTCGCTGCTTGAGGGGGCGTTGCCGCTCAAGAAGATTCTCTACAAGGCATCGGGCGATAGCCAGCCGGCGATCGCCATCACCGATACCAACAATCTATTCGTCGCACTGGAATTTGCGCAGAAGTCGATGGACGAGGGCCTGCAGCCGATCATCGGCTGCCAGGTCTCCATCGATATGGAAGACGGGCTTGAGACCGAGCGCCGCGGCGGCCAGCAGCAGCTGGCGAAACTGCCGTCGATCGTGCTTCTGTCGGCCACCGACGCGGGCTATGAACGGCTGGTGGATCTCGTCAGCCGCGCCTATCTCAGCGGCGAGGGCGCCGGGCAGGCGGTCCACATCAAGGCGTCGTGGCTGGACGAGCTCGGCACCGAGGGCCTGATCGCGCTGACCGGCGCATCGACCGGTCCGATCGATATGCCACTGAAAGAGGGGCACATCGCGCCGGCGACCGCGCGCTTGCTGTCGCTGAAGGACAAGTTCGGCGACCGGCTCTACATGGAGCTTCAACGCCAGGGCACCTATGACAAGCGCCATGAGCAACGTGTCATCGGCCTTGCCTACGAACACGAGATCCCGCTGGTCGCGACCAACGAGGCCTTCTTCCCGACGCGCGACGATTATGACGCGCACGACGCGCTGATGGCCGTGGCGCACAACGCCATCGTCTCCGACGACACGCGTTTTCGCCTGACGCCGGATCACTATCTGAAGAGCCGCGCCGAGATGGTGAAGCTTTTCGCCGATCTGCCCGAGGCGCTTGAAAATACCGTCGAGATCGCCCGCCGCTGCTCTTTCGTCCTGAAGACCCGCAAGCCGATCCTGCCGCGCTTCACCGGCGCCACCGCCGATCCGGAAGAGGCGGAGCGCGCCGAATCGCTGGAGCTGCGCCGCCAGGCGGTCGAGGGTCTCGATATGCGCCTGCAGACACTCGGCATGTCGGCGGGCTACGAGGAAAAGGACTACCGCGACCGCCTGGAATTCGAGCTCAGCGTTATCGAACGCATGAAATTCCCCGGCTACTTCCTGATCGTTGCCGACTTCATCAAGTGGGCGAAGCTGCAGGATATTCCGGTCGGCCCCGGCCGTGGTTCCGGCGCGGGCTCGCTGGTCGCCTATGCGCTCACCATTACCGACGTCGATCCGCTGCGCTTCTCGCTACTTTTCGAACGCTTCCTCAATCCGGAACGCGTCTCGATGCCCGACTTCGATATCGACTTCTGCCAGGATCGCCGCGAAGAGGTGATCCGCTACGTGCAGAAGAAGTATGGCCGCGAGCAGGTGGCGCAGATCATCACCTTCGGTTCGCTGCAGGCGCGCGCGGCTCTTCGCGACGTCGGTCGCGTGCTTGAAATGCCCTACGGCCAAGTCGACAAGATCTGCAAGCTGGTGCCCAACAACCCGGCCAACCCGACGCCGCTGTCGAAGGCGATCGAGGAAGAGCCTAAGCTGCAGGAAGAGGCCGACAAGGAGCCCGTCGTCGCCCGCCTGCTCGACATCGCCCAGAAGATCGAAGGTCTCTACCGCCACGCCTCGACCCACGCCGCCGGTATCGTCATCGGCGACCGCCCGCTGTCGAAGCTGGTGCCGATGTATCGCGATCCGCGCTCTGACATGCCGGTCACCCAGTTCAACATGAAGTGGGTCGAGCAGGCCGGTCTCGTCAAGTTCGACTTCCTCGGCCTGAAGACGCTGACGACGCTGAAGGTCGCCGTCGATTTCGTCGCCAAGCGCGGCATCAAGGTTGATCTCGCCGCGATCCCGCTGGATGACAAGCTGACCTACGAGATGCTCTCGCGCGGCGAAACGGTCGGCGTGTTCCAGGTGGAAAGTGCTGGCATGCGCAAGGCGCTAATCGGCATGCGGCCGGACTGCATCGAGGACATCATCGCGCTCGTGGCGCTATATCGTCCGGGTCCGATGGAGAACATCCCGACCTACAATGCCCGCAAGCATGGCGAGGAAGAGCTCGAATCGATCCATCCGACCATCGACTATCTGCTGAAGGAAACGCAGGGCGTTATCGTCTACCAGGAGCAGGTCATGCAGATCGCCCAGGTGCTCTCGGGCTATTCGCTCGGCGAGGCCGATCTTCTGCGCCGCGCCATGGGTAAGAAGATCAAGGCGGAGATGGACCAGCAGCGCGAGCGCTTCGTCGTCGGCGCCGTCAAGAACGGCGTGTCGAAGCCGCAGGCCGATAACATCTTCGAGCTTCTGGCGAAGTTCGCCAACTACGGCTTCAACAAGTCGCACGCCGCAGCCTACGCCATCGTCTCCTACCAGACCGCCTACATGAAGGCGCATTATCCGGTCGAGTTCCTCGCCGCCTCGATGACGCTAGATATGTCGAATACCGAAAAGGTCAACGACTTCCGCCAGGATGCCAAGCGCCTCGGTATCGAGGTGATCGCGCCCTCCGTGCAGACCTCTTTCCGCCACTTCCAGACCGGCGACAACCGCATCTATTACGCGCTGGCGGCGCTGAAGGGTGTCGGCGAATCGGCCGTCGATCATATCGTCGAGGTGCGCGGCGACACGCCATTCGCCAGTCTTGAGGATTTCTGCCTGCGCATCGATCCCAAGCAGGTGAACCGGCGCGTGCTGGAAAGCCTGATCTTCGCCGGCGCCTTCGATTGCTTCGAGCTCGATCGCGCCCAGCTCTCTGGCGGCATCGATCGCATCATGGGCTATGCCCAGCGCGCCCAGGAAAACAAGCTGAGCGGCCAGTCGGATATCTTCGGCGGCGTGTTGTCATCGGGTCCGGAAAAGATCTCGATGCCGCCTTTCTCGCCTTGGCTGCCCTCGGAGCGCCTGCTCAAGGAGTTCCAGGTCCTCGGTTTCTATCTGACGGCCCATCCGCTCGATAGCTACAGCAGCGTGCTGGAGAAAATGCGCGTCCAGACCTTCGGTGATTTCGCGGCAGCCGTGAAACAGGGCGCCAGCAATGCGCGCCTTGCCGGCACCGTCATCTCCAAGCAGGAGCGCAAGACGCGCACCGGCAACAAGATGGGCATCATCGTCTTCTCGGATTCATCAGGCCAGTTCGAAGCGGTGCTCTTCTCGGAAATGCTGAACCAGTATCGCGACATGCTGGAATCGGGAAAATCCTTCGTCATCACCGCGACCGGCGAAGAGCGACCGGAGGGCATTGGCCTCCGCATCCAGACGATCCAGTCGCTGGAGGAGAAGTCGCTGCAGATGCAGAAGGCGCTTCGCGTCTATGTCCGCGATTCCGGCCCGCTGCGTGCGGTTGCCGCGCACCTCAATGCCAGGGGTGACGGCCTAGTCTCCTTCATCGTCATCAAGGAGGATGGCAAGCGCGAGATCGAGGTGGAGCTGGCGCAGAAATACAGGATCACGCCCGAAATCGCCGCCGCCATGCGCTCGGCCCCAGGGGTGATCGACGTCGAGCTGGTTTAGAGCCTTTCCTGGTTAGCTTGAAGCATTCTGCCGGAGCAGGTTTTCGTCAGGGCAAAGGCGATTGGCGAAGGGCATACCTCGGGTACGGTCGAGCCGATCGCCTTTGCCCTGGCGGAAAGATGCCCGGCCCCTGCGGGGTTGGCTGAAACGGGCCGCCTGATCGTCCGGCCGGCTTGGCCGTATGCGTTGGCTACGACGCGCGCCGGCCGGACGACCATCCGACTCCGTTTGAGCCAACAGAATGCTTCAATCTAACCAGGAAAGGCTCTAACCGCGCGTCAGCGTGATGAAGTCGGTGCCCTGACCGGTCTCCGGGCCGACGCCGGTGTCGGAGATCGTCAGTGTCGATCCCGGCGTCAGCATGGAGTCGATCCGTTGCCTGGTGTCATCGGGAATGGTGATCCGGCCGAGCGCGTTCAGGATCGGCGTGCCCGAGATGATCGAGCTTTCCATCGTGCTGATGCCAAGCCGCTTCATCGTCTGGCTGGTCAAGGTGTTGGGCAGCGTCACGCCCAGCCACTCGGTGGTGCCGTCTTCGAAATTCACCTCGTGCGCGCTGAAGAAATGGGTCCCGAGCGCCAGTTCCGGTTGGGCGATTGTCACTGGTGCCTCGAATACCTGCTGGAATCCCTGTCGCACCATGATCACGCCATTCGGCGGCTCGCCCTTGCCGGCGGCGCTGTAGACTGCGTGCAGGAGATCGTCACTGATGAGTGACTTGGACGCGTCGGGGTTCATCGGATGCTGCTTCTTGAACTCGCCGATCGCCTGCACAGTCGCCGGCCCGAGATAGCCGTCGGCGTTGCCGACAGCAAATCCAAGCTCGGCGAGATAGGTCTGCAGATCGATGATCGTCTCGCGTTGCGCCCGGCGGGTGATCAGGATCTTCACCGGCTGGTCGTTGACGGGCGCCACGATCGGCTGCACCTGCAGCCGCGGCATCGCCACCTCGTTCATCGCCACTTGCACCGGCAGTGAGCCGATCGCCGGCCTGAGCTCGACATCGGATAAAAGCGGTGCCGGAGCCGGCGCGTGCGGGCTGAACAGCATCGGGTGATCGACCGGCTCCGGCGCAAGCTGCGCGTCGGTGATGATCACAGGCACGCCCATCTCGGTCATCTTGTAGAGCTGCTTCGCAAATGCATCGGGCATGCGCACGCATCCGTGCGAGGCGGGATAGCGCGGTACGGAGTTCGACTGGTGCAGCGCGATGCCCGACCATGTCAGCCGCTGCATGAACGGCATCGGCGCGCCCGAATAGATGTTTGACTCGTGGTAGGTCTGCTTCTCGATCACCGAGAAGATGCCGCTCGGCGTGGTGTGGCCGGACTTCCCGCTCGATATCTTCGACGTGGCGATGACATCGGCGCCGTCATAGACCGCCAGCGATTGCTTGCTCTTGGAAACGAAGATCTGTAGCGCCCGCGCGTCCGTGGCGAACGCGGGGTGCACGAGGGCGGTGGCCGACAGCAAGCCGAGCCCGAAGACGAGACGCGAGAACATTTGAACCCAACCGATACGCAATACTACGGGCCGGAGGGTAAAGCTCGAAACTTAAGGAAGATTTGAAATGCTTGATCCCGAGTAGGGCTCACATATTATTGATTGCGCTTGGTTCCAAACGTATAGCCGGTCTCGACCGTGCCCTTGCCGAACTTGTCGCGCAGCTTGTCCATGGCGGCTTCGGCCGCGGCACGTCGCCCGGATTGAACGTCGATCAGGTCGGGCGGATCGGCCCGCGTCGGGTCGCAAAGGTCGGTCACGCCGATGCCGATCAATCGGAACTTGGTTCCGTCGGTCTCCTTTTGCAGCAGTTCGATGCCCGTGCGGAAAATACGATCGGCAAGCTGCGTCGGGTCCTCCAGCTTGCGGTTGCGCGTGCGCGACTTGAAGTCCGCCGTCTTCATCTTCAATACGACAGTATGGCCGGCGATATCGCCCTTCTTCAGCCGCCAGGCGACCTTCTCGGAGAGATTGCGCAGCACCGGCACGAGCTCCTCATATCGCGAAATGTCGTCGAAGAAGGTCGTCTCGGCCGAAACGCTCTTGGCGGGATCGTTGAGATGCACGTCGCGATCATCGATTCCGCGCGATAGCCGCGACAGCCGCTGTCCCATGGTGCCATAGCGGCGCATCAGGTCGGTCTCGTCCATGGTCTGCAACTGGCCGATGGTGCGGATGCCGTCGGCCTCCAGCGTTGCGGCGAACGCCTTTCCCACGCCCCAGATCGTCGTCACCGGGCGCGGCGCGAGGAACGATACCGCCTCTTCGCGGCCGATCACCGAGAAACCGCGTGGCTTCTGCAGGTCGGAGGCCACCTTGGCCAGGAACTTGCAGTAGGAGAGCCCGATCGAAACGGTGATGCCGATCTCCTTCTCGACGCGGCGGGCGAACTTCGCCAGCGTGCGCGCCGGCGGGTCGTTGTGCAGCCGCTCGGTGCCGCCGAGTTCCAGAAACGCCTCGTCGATCGACAGCGGCTGAACCAGCGGTGTTAGCTCCTGCATCATAGCCCGCACTTCGCGGCCGACCTTGACGTATTTCTCCATGTTGGGAGGGATCACCACCGCCTGCGGGCAGGCCTCAAGCGCCTTGAACATCGGCATGGCCGAGCGCACGCCGTAAATCCGCGCGACATAGCAGGCCGTCGATACCACGCCGCGTTTTCCCCCGCCGATGATGACGGGCTTGTCGGCAAGCTCGGGATTGTCGCGCTTCTCGACGGAGGCATAGAAGGCATCGCAGTCGATATGCGCAAGCGTCAGGCCATAGAGCTCGTCGTGGCGCACGAGGCGAGGGCTGCCGCAGGCAGCACAGCGTCGCCCCTCCGCCTTCTGCTCGGCAAGGCAGTCGCGACAGAAGCCGGGTGTCTTGGCAGGATTGGCGGTCATCGACGGGAACAAAGGTTGAACATCGCGACATTACGCTCTAAGTTCGAGAGTCTCAAGAGGATGTCGGCGCTTATGCGCTGGTTTTACCCAGCGTCGTCGTGGTCGAGAAATGCCGCCGCATCAGCTCGGCCGCATGCGTCCAGTCGGACGCTTGGACGATTGTGCCGGTGGGCGGCGGCGCGAATGGCTTGAAATCGGCATTCGCCATCATGTTGAGCAGCAGGCAATCCGGCACATGGTCGGCAACGGAAAGGAGGTTGCGTTGGATATCGTCGATAAAGGCGACGGGCAGCTCCCGGCGGTCGTGCAGCGCAGCCACGATCGGCCCCTTCGGCTGTTCCGAGGCGATCATGTCGAAGCACAGGTCGAACCGGTCGAGAAGCTTGCGGCGCACCTCGTGGTGGCGCGGCGGCATCGCCGTGAGAAAGACGATGTCGGCATCGGCGGCCAGCGCATGCAGCGTCTCGACGGCGCGCTCGGCCGGCTCCTGCCACAGGTCCTGGGTCTCGAAGAATATCTCGTGGAAGCGGTCGAACGCCTCCCGCTCCATCTCTGCGCCGTCAAGACGCGAGACGATATTGCCGTGCAGCCGGAAGGAGCGCGGCAGGAGATCGTAATTATGCGAGCGCAGGAAGCGGGTGAGGGGCGAGAGAAATTCCAGCACCACTTCGTCGATGTCGCAGACGATCAGCGGGCGATCACCGAGGCGTACCTGAGAGGGATCGGTGACCACGCTCATGATCAATACTCGCCCGAGCCGAGGCCGGCGGGAGAGAAATGCTGCCAGGCCGCATTCAGCACCTCTGGCGGCGTGCCGCTTGCCTGGCAAAACGCCAGCGCCGTCGGCTCATGCTGCATCAGGAAGTCCATCATCCCCGATAGGAACCCCGGATCATTGATCGCGTTGCGCACCTGTGCCGGCTCGACGCCCGTCAATGCCAGGAATCGGCCAAACAGATCAGGTTCGTTTGCGAGCCAGGCGAGAACTGCGATGGCCGTCTCTTGCGGGTCGGCGGCGTGTTGCTTTGAAGTCTTGAAGTTGCTCTGCATTTCTTGCGGTAAATTACCTATTTTTCAACCAAATACCGATAGCGTGCCGCAATCGGTTTCATGGCGGCCGGTGCGCCAGCGGGTTCATTCTCGCCAGGCGAAACGGTTTTCATGACGGACTTAGGATCGCGTTCGATGCCCAAACAAGTGATGATTGTAGAGGATAACGAGCTCAACATGAAGCTCTTTCGCGACCTCATAGAGGCGTCCGGCTACAGAACCATCCAGACCCGCAACGGTATGGAGGCGCTGGATCTTGCCCGCAAGCATCGCCCCGATCTGATCCTCATGGACATCCAGCTGCCAGAAGTTTCCGGGCTCGAAGTCACCAAGTGGCTGAAAGAGGACGACGAGCTCCATGTCATTCCCGTCATCGCCGTCACCGCCTTCGCGATGAAGGGCGACGAGGAACGCATTCGCCAGGGTGGCTGCGAGGCATACGTCTCCAAGCCGATCTCCGTTCCGAAGTTCATCGAGACGATCAAGACCTACCTGGGCGACGCCTGATAGATCGGAAAGAAGCTTATGACCGCGCGCATTCTCGTCGTTGATGATATCCCGGCAAACGTGAAGCTGCTCGAAGCGCGGCTGATCGCCGAGTATTTCGACGTGCTGACCGCGTCCGACGGTTATCAGGCTCTGGCGATCTGCGAGCGCAACCAGGTCGATCTCATCCTGCTCGATATCATGATGCCGGGCATGGACGGCTTCGAAGTTTGCGAGCGGCTAAAGTCCAACCCGAAGACATCGCATATTCCCGTCGTCATGGTGACCGCGCTCGATCAGCCTGCTGACCGCGTGCGTGGCCTGAAGGCCGGCGCCGACGACTTCCTGACCAAGCCGGTCAACGATCTGCAGCTGATCGCCCGCGTCAAGAGCCTGTTGCGGCTGAAGACGCTGAGCGACGAACTGCGCATCCGCGCCCAGACGGCGCACACGATGGGCATCGACGAATTGCTGCGCGCCGATCAGCGCGGCGAGGAGGGCGGCCAGATCATGCTGGTCGATGGTCGCGCCAATTCGCAGGAGCGGATCATCAAGGCGCTGAAGCCGATCGGCAATGTCTTTGCCATTTCGGATGCACAGGCCGCCATCTTCGAAGCATCCGAAAATCCGTTCGACCTCGTGATCGTCAATTCCAATATCGACGACTACGATCCGCTCAGGCTTTGCTCGCAGCTCCGCTCGCTGGAGCGTACCCGTTTCCTGCCGATCTTGATCATCACCGAGCAGGGCGATGACGAGATGGTGGTGCGCGCGCTCGATCTCGGCGTCAACGACTATATCGTCCGCCCCGTCGATCCGAACGAGCTGGTCGCCCGCAGCCTCACGCAGATCCGCCGCAAGAACTACAATGACCGCCTGCGCGCCAATGTGCAGCAGACGATCGAGCTTGCGGTCACCGATCCGCTGACGGGCCTGAGCAATCGCCGCTATCTCGACAATCATATCAGCACGCTCTTCAACCGCTCGATGGCGCGCGGTCGCCCGCTGTCGGTGCTGATCGCCGATATCGATCGCTTCAAACAGATCAACGATACCCACGGCCACGATGCCGGCGACGATATCCTGCGAGAGTTCGCCAACCGCGTTCGCTCCACGGTTCGCGGCGCCGATCTCGCCTGCCGCTATGGTGGCGAGGAGTTCGTCGTCGTCATGCCCGACACCTCGCCGGAGATCGCGGCCTCGGTGGCCGAGCGTCTGCGCGGCGTTATCGAAAGCGTGCCCTTCGTGGTGAGAGGCACAGGCCAGGAGCTGCAGGTGACGGCATCCTTCGGCATCGCCTCGCGCACGCCGCAGGTCATCACGCCGGGCCATCTGCTGAAGCAGGCCGACGTCGCGCTTTATGAAGCGAAGAACGGCGGTCGCAACCGAGTCGTCGCCGCGGCCTGATATTGGCATTGGCCGCTTGGCGCCCAAGACCCGCAGTGCATTGATCATCCACAGAAAGTTGAACAAGGCTCGGTCCGGCCCTGTGTGCGGATTAGCCGCAAGTAGTAGTGCCAGGTTTTGACCTCGGCGCCGCCCGCGACAGGCGATCCAGGCGAGCACAGACGCTGTCGGCCTCAGAAGAAAATGTGAGGCGCCGTCACTTTGCTTGGTCTGGTCGGCGAATTTTGATGATTTTCAGGCGGTTTCGTCGGTCTGCAAGCGCGAAGACTACTCGCTTATATTGTCCGTCTATTCTTGCTGCTGTATCTTATTCTAGCGCGAGGTGGGCGAAAATTATGCGAAACGGCGTCCCAAATCGGGACTTTTAACCATAAAATCAAGCTAATAAATCTCATCATTAAGAATTTGTTGATTTTCTTTCATTTTCGCGCGAATGATCAATACATAGAAATAAGCACTCCCTATGCGGGGTGCACCGATACCCCATGATGCTCAGGTCCGCCGCATCTCCTGGGTCGTGGGGTCGGTCGGTCGGCAAGCAACACTTGCGGTTCCTCGTGCCGCGTTGCCTGTTGGCCGACCCCCTTTCGTAAAACGCCGTCCTCTCCGTTGAAACGGGCAGGGCGGCGTTTTCATTTCTGCTCTCTAGTCGAACTGGGCTCGGCCGTATCGCAGACAACAAAAAAGCGCGCAGCCTGGTGGCGCGCGCTTCTAAGCGGTCTACAGGATCAAGAAATTACTTGATCTTGGTTTCCTTGAACTCGACGTGCTTGCGAGCAATCGGGTCGTACTTCGTCTTCGTCATCTTGTCCGTCATCGTACGGCTGTTCTTCGTCGTGACGTAGAAAGAACCTGTGTCGGCTGTCGACAGCAGCTTGATCTTGATTGTTGTAGCCTTGGCCATGGTCGTCCTGCCTTTAATGAAATGAAAGCCGTTGGAATCCGTCTAGGCGCCTCGGCTAATTCTGGCGCGAAACTACGAATCTAGCTTGAAAAGTCAACCCCGCTTTCGAATGAAAAGCAGTCTGCCCGCCGAAAGCACTGCATAAACGCCGAAGAAGCCCGCAATCGCCCAGGCAAAGCCGTTGTTTCCCGCCACATCTATGGCCGCGCCGATGACTTGTGGACCTGCAACAGTGCCGACGGCGTAACAGAAGACGAATGCGGCATTGGCGGCGGCAAGGTCCGAACCGGTGAGGCGCGAGCCCAGATGGCTCAACCCGACGGTATAGAGGCCGGCCACGCAGCCACCCCAGAAAAGCAGTACGCCGGCCATCAGCAGCCAGCTATGAGAGAGCACGGGCAGCATCAGAGAGCCGATCAGGCCCATGAAGGCCATGCCGGCGAGCAGGGGGCGCTTGTCCTTCATCTTGTCGGAGAGCATGCCAACCGGGATCTGGAAGATCATGTTACCGATCCCCATGACCGTCAGCAGCAGGGCCGCTTGAGTCTCGGTGAAGGCGGCGCGCACCGCGTAGATCGGAAACAGCGCCAGCCCGCCGGCTTCCACCGCACCGAAAATGAAGACAGCCGCCGTGGCGCTCGGCACCAGGAAAACGTAGCGCATGAAATGCAGCTCTGGCTTCTCTTCGAGCACCGGGCTTTCATGGCGTGCGACAAAGATCGGTATGGCCGCCATCAAAATGGCGCAGGCGCCGACGGCAAAGGGCAGGATGCCGTCGCTGCCGAGAACGGAGAAGAGCAGGGGGCCCGCCGCGAAGCCAAGCGACAGCACGGTCGCATAGATGCCGAGTACGAACCCGCGCTTGGATGGCGGCGATGCGGCGTTGATCCAGAACTCGGAGAGAATGAAGAGCGTGGTCGTGGCCCCATGAAAGGCAAAGCGCAGCGGGAACCACATCCAGAAGTCCTGCGCATAGTAGAAGCTGACGGCGCTGATTGCCGAGACCACCACCGCCCAAAGCATCGTCTGCGCCACGCCATAGGCGTGGGCGAGCTTCGTCGTGATCGGAGCGGCCACCATCGCCGCGACACCGGCCATCGCCGTATTGAGGCCGATCAGGGTCGAAGGGATGCCGCGCTTCTCAAGGATGATGCTCAGAAGCGGCAATCCCAGCCCGATCGCGATGCCGACCGCTGAGATCGACGAAACGGCGGCTACCAGAGACGGCCAATGGATCTCTTCGACATCGCCCGGTGTGCCGTTTCGCGGCTGAGACATATATCCACCCCTACAGAACTGCTGCGTAGTATCGCGCGCCGCGAGTCAGATGCCTTGGCGAGGTCCTGCCAAAGCCTGATGACGAGTGTGCTTTACTAGATGAACAAGGTTGGCGGCAATGATCTGTTTGCGGTGGAAGCGATTCAGTCAAACAAGCCTACCATCTCAAGAATTGGTGCAGTGCACTGAAGACAAACGCACGGCTCATCCGGCGCTGCTACACGCCAAATATGTCGTGACGGTGAAGGTTCAAGGAAAGTCTTCAGCCTTGATGCCGGCGGCCGGGGATTTCGTACTGATCCTGCTCGTCGCTGTGCCCGCCGAAACCATGCATCTTCAGCGCCCATTGCAGCCCGATGACACCGCCCTTGATCGGCTGGATGATCAACAGCGTAGCGAGCAGCGTTAGCGGCGTCCAGATGGCGAAGGTGAGCCAGAGCGGCATCGGCCAGATCAGGTCGGTCATCATGTAGCCGGCGATGATCACGTGGCCGACAATGACGATGGTGATGTAGGGCGGAAGGTCGTCCGCGCGATGGTGATGCATGGCTTCGCCACAGGCGGCACAATTGTCCACCGGCTTCAGGTAGGCGC
Organism: Rhizobium sp. 16-449-1b; assembly: GCF_017741935.1. Classification (GTDB taxonomy): domain Bacteria; phylum Pseudomonadota; class Alphaproteobacteria; order Rhizobiales; family Rhizobiaceae; genus Rhizobium. The sequence continues at coordinate 137,761 of NZ_JAGHMH010000006.1, forward strand.
GGAACAGCTTGCCGCTGCCACATGCCGGGCAACGGCCGAGAAGGCCGCGCTTGATCGATTGGCCGAGCGGACGTTTGGCTTCATCGACATCGCCGTATTGGATCGCCTGGCCGTTCGAGGTGGTCGTCATGACTGCACTTCCTTCCCGGCGTCCCTACACGCCTATCGACGCCCTCTCGGGGGTCTTGTCCCGGCCTGCTTGCGCGCGCGGCTTGCGTCGCGTCGGCCGCCCTTGTGGAATGAACGCACGGCGGTGGGCATTTTGCGCCCCTCGCTCACCATCTCGAACCGAAGCGCGCCCGCCAGGGGAATGGCTTCCACCAGCTTGACCGTGACACTGTCTCCCAGGCGGTAGCCGAGGCCGGTCTTTTCACCGGACAGTGCCTGATGCGCCTCATCATAGATGAAGTAGTCCATTCCCAGTGTAGATATAGGAATGAAACCGTCCGCTCCATAGTCCGGCAGGGCGACAAATAGTCCCGATTTCGTCACACCTCCCACGCGTCCATCGAATTCCTCGCCGATACGGCCGGCAAGATGGTGGGCGATGAGGCGGTCGACCGTCTCGCGTTCTGCCGCCATCGCGCGACGCTCGAAGGTAGAGATCTCGGCCGCGATATCGTCGAGCGCCACTTCCTCATCAGGCGTGATCCCGCCTTCGCCGAAACCGAGCGAGCCGACGAGCGCACGATGCACGATCAAGTCCGCATAGCGGCGGATCGGCGAGGTGAAGTGCGCGTACTTCATCAGGTTCAGGCCGAAGTGTCCGATATTCTCGGGGCTGTAGATCGCCTGGCTTTGCGAGCGCAGCACCATCTCGTTGACCATCGTCTGGTGCGGCGTGTCCTCGGCCTTGGCGAGAATGCCGTTGAAGTTGTTGGCGCGCATGTTGCCGCCCTTGGCGAGCGAAATGCCGAGAGTCGCCAGGAACTCGCGCAGGATTTCCTGCTTGGAGAGCGACGGGCCGTCATGCACGCGGTAGATCAGCGGCTGCTTCTTCTTTTCCAGCGTCTCGGCGGCCGCGACGTTGGCCTGGATCATCATTTCTTCGATCAGCTTGTGCGCATCGAGGCGCGGCGGCACGACGACGCGGTCGACGGTGCCGTCGGGCTTCAGCTGGATCTTGCGCTCGGGCATGTCGAGCTCCAGCGGCTGACGGCGCTCACGGCCACGCTTCATCACCTCATAGGCATACCACAGCGGCTTCAGGATCGGCTCCAGCAGCGGCCCGGCCTTGTCATCAGGGTTGCCGTCGATCGCAGCCTGTGCCTGCTGGTAGGAGAGCTTGGCTGCACTCTTCATCATCACGCGATGGAAGGTATGCCCCGCTTTGCGTCCTTCCTTCGAGAAGGTCATGCGCACGGCGAGCGCCGGGCGGTCCTGTGCCTCGCGTAGCGAGCAGAGATCGTTGGAAATCCGCTCCGGCAGCATGGGAACAACGCGGTCGGGGAAGTAGACCGAGTTGCCGCGCTTCAGCGCCTCGCGGTCGAGCGGCGAGTTCGGGCGCACGTAATAGGAGACGTCGGCGATCGCCACGGTGACGATCACGCCGCCCTCGTTGTCCGGCGAGGGGTCGTGCTCGGCATAGACGGCGTCGTCATGGTCCTTGGCGTCGGCCGGATCGATGGTGATCAGCGGTACGTCGCGCCAGTCCTCGCGGTGCGACATGGTCGCGGGCTTGGCGTCATCCGCCTCGGCAACCACGGCCGGCGGGAAGATATAGGGTATGCCATGGGCGTGGATGGCGATCATCGAGATCGCTTTTTCCGAGGCGACCGAGCCGACGATCGAGAGCACCTTGGCGCGCGGCAGTCCGAAGCTGCGCAGCCGCGCGACTTCGACCTCGACCAGATCGCCGTCCTTGGCGTCGCCCTTGTCATCGGGATCGATCAGCATTTCCTCGCCGCGCCGCTCGATCGGCAACAGCCGCCCGCCGCCGCCAGGCGCGTCCTTGAAGACGCCGAGCATCGCGCCGCGGCGCTTGTCGAGGATCTTGATGATGCGCGCCGTATAGGCCGGGCCGCCGCGATCGGTGGCGGCGAAGATCTTCGCGAGAATACGGTCACCCATGCCGGCGACCGGCGCCTTGCCCTTGCCGTTGCGGCCGGCAGGCGAGGAGGACTGCCGGATGGAGACGGCAGGCGCCACGCCCATCTCGTCCGACCATTCCGCCGGACGGCCGATCAGTCCGCCATCCTTGTCGCGCGTGGTGATGTCGAGCACGGTGACCGGCGGCAGCGCGCCGGGGCGGATCAGCGACTTGCGCGTCTTCTGCAGCATGCCTTCCTGCTCGAGATCGCGCAGCAGGTGCTTGAGCTCGACGCGGCTGTCACCCTTCAGCCCGAAGGCCTTGGCAAGCTCGCGCTTGGAGGCCTTCTGCGGATGATCGGCGATGAAGCGCAGGATCACTTCGCGCGAGGGCAGCGCACCGTGCTGGATGTTAAGTGGCTCGACGGCGGGCGCCCTGCTGGAGCGTCCCGTCTTGTCGGGACGCTTGCCCATGCCCTTTGGTTCCCGCGGGATTCTGGTCACTCTTCGCTCTTTTTCTTCTTTGCGGGTGCCGCAGCTTTCTTGGCGGGCGCCTTGGCTTTTGCCTTCGACTTGGCGGCTGCCTTTACCGGCTTCGCGTCATCGCTCGCCGCAGCCTTGGCCTTCGCTTTCGGCTTCGCCTTGCTCTTGGCAGCCGGCGCCTTGCCGGCCTTGGCGGTGATGAGCGCCACGGCTTCCTCGACAGTCAGTGCCTGCGGATCGGTGCCCTTGGGCAGCGTCGCGTTGACCTTGCCCCAGTTGACGTAGGGGCCGTACTTGCCGTCGCGCACGGTGATCGCGCCGCCGCCATCGGGATGCTCGCCGAGCTCCTTTAGTGCCGCCGCTGCCGTGCGACCACGCCCGCCGGGACCCTTCGCGGCCTTCTCGGCGATCACGGTGACCGCGCGGTTGAGGCCGATGCTGAAGACGTCCTCGACGGTCTCGAGATTGGCGTAGCCGCCGTCATGCAGCAGGAACGGTCCATAACGGCCGATGCCGGCCGAGATCATCTTGCCGGATTCCGGATGCTTGCCGATATCGCGCGGCAGCGAAATCAGCGCCATCGCCTTTTCGTAATCGATATCCTCGGGCTTCCAGCCTTTCGGCAGCGAGGAGCGCTTGGCCTCCTTGCCGTCGCCACGCTGGACGTAAGGCCCGAAGCGGCCGGAGCGCAGCGTCAGTTCCTCGCCGGTGACGGGATCGGTGCCGAGCGCCTTCGGCTCGTTCAGCGCAGCACCCTCGGCCTCCGCGCCGCCTTCGGAAGAAAGCTGGCGCGTGTAATTGCACTCGGGATAGTTCGAGCAGCCGACGAAGGCGCCGTATTTGCCGAGCTTCAGCGACAGGTTGCCCGTGCCGCAGACCTGGCAGATGCGGGGATCGCTGCCGTCCTCGCGCTTTGGAAACACTAGCGGCGCGAGCGATTCGTTCAGCGAATCGAGCACGTTGGTGACGCGCAGTTCCTTGGTGTCTTCGATCTGCGCGAAGAAATCCTTCCAGAAGTCACGCAGCACCTGCTTCCAGTTCAGCTCACCGGCGGAAATCCGGTCCAGCTTCTCTTCCAGATCAGCCGTGAAATCGTACTCGACATACTTGGTGAAGAAGCCTTCGAGGAAGGCCGTCACCAGCCGGCCCTTGGAGTGCGGGATCAGCTTACGCTTGTCGATGATGACATATTCGCGGTCGCGAAGGGTCGCGAGCGTTGCTGCATAGGTGGACGGCCGACCGATGCCGAGCTCTTCCATCTTCTTGATCAACGACGCTTCCGAATAGCGCGGCGGCGGTTCGGTGAAGTGCTGGCTGGAATTGATCTTCTGCTTAGCGAGGTTTTCGCGCGCATTGATCTCCGGCAGGCGGCCATCCTCGTCGCCGTCGTCGCTCTGCTCGCCGTCTTCCTTCTGGTCCGTATAGGCGGCGATGAAGCCGTCGAAGCGGATGACTGAGCCGACGGCGCGCAATCCGGCCTTTTCGCCGTTGTTGTCGGCGATGATCTCGGCGGTCGTGCGCTCGATCTCGGCCGATGCCATCTGGCTGGCGATACCGCGCTTCCAGATCAGGTCGTAGAGCTTGATTTGGTCGGCGTCGAGGTACTGGCGAACCTTGTCAGGCGAACGGTTGAAGTCCGTCGGGCGGATGGCTTCGTGCGCTTCCTGGGCGTTCTTCGCCTTGGTCGAATAGAAGCGTGCCTTCTCCGGCAGGTAGCGCTGGCCGAACTGGTCGACGATGGCGCCACGCGCCGCATCGATCGCCTCGGGCGCCATCTGAACGCCGTCGGTACGCATATAGGTGATCAGACCGACCGTCTCGCCGCCGATGTCGAAGCCTTCATAGAGCTTCTGCGCCACCTGCATGGTGCGCGATGCCGAGAAACCGAGCTTCGAGGAAGCGGCCTGCTGCAGCGTGGAGGTTGTGAAGGGTGGTCCCGGGTTGCGCTTGACGGGCTTGGCCTCGACGGTATCGACGACGTAGGACGCGCCTTCAAGCAGCGCCTTCAGCTTGCCGGCCTCGTCGCCGTTGCCGATCGAGCGTGCCTGCAACCGCTTGCCATTCGCCGCAACCAGCTTGGCCTCAAACTCGTCACCACGCGGTGTCTTCAGCAGCGCCGAGATGTTCCAGTATTCCTCGGAGACGAAACGCTCGATCTCGGATTCGCGGTCACAGACGAGGCGAAGCGCCACCGACTGGACACGACCTGCCGAACGGGCGCCGGGCAGCTTGCGCCACAGCACCGGCGAAAGATTGAAGCCGACGAGATAGTCGAGAGCGCGGCGGGCCAGATAGGCGTCGACCAGCGGCACATCGATATCGCGCGGCTCTGCCATCGCGTCGAGCACGGCCTTCTTGGTGATCGCGTTGAAGACGACGCGCTTGACGGTCTTGCCGCCGAGCACACGCTTCTTGTTCAGCATATCGAGCACATGCCAGGAGATCGCTTCGCCTTCGCGATCAGGGTCGGTTGCGAGGAACAGGCCGTCGGAGGACTTCACCGCGTCGGCGATGTCCTTCATACGCTTGGCCGAGGCCCCATCGACCTCCCACAGCATTTCGAAATCCTGGTCGGGCAGCACGGAGCCGTCCTTGGCGGGGAGATCGCGGACGTGGCCAAAGGAGGCGAGCACCTTGTATCCGGGTCCCAGATACTTGTTGATCGTCTTGGCCTTCGAGGGCGATTCCACCACTACAACATTCATGATGATTCTCTAAAAATGGATGCCAGCCGGCCTATATCAGGGCAGAGGACCTGCCGTGTCACGGTCGCCGGTTCTCCGACATGGACAGGGAATTCGTTTCGGTCAAGTGTTTTGAATGCATTTTTACGTATTGCAACGTGTTGCAACCAAAAGACGATATACTGTATATTGCAATTTCTGATTATTGCGATATCGTTTTTCGCGTGTAGTTCAGGCTGCGACGATCAACCCTTCCCAGTTGGGGCGCGAGTGCTTTCATGACGGCTAAGTACGCAAAGAAGGATACCGGCCGATCCGGCTCCCGCGAGAACATTGCCTTCATCCGCCAGATGCTCGCCGAGTTGCGTCAGGTGGCGGAAAAGGAAAAGGCCGACATGCTCTGCTATCTGATCGAGATGGCATATGTCGAAGCCGGCGATCTCCAAGCTCGTATGTAATTGGCTAGCCCGGATGTAACTCGCCCATATGTAAGTCGTCACACCTCCATTGCAATGGACACCATCCCGCCGGGGTGCCGGTGCAGCCGCCCGGCGATGTCGAGCTCCAAAAGCACGAGATAGACGGCCGAGGCGCTGAGCTCCGTGTGCCGGATGATATCGTCGATCTCCACGGGTGTTGGCCCGAGCGCGTCGACGATGCGAGCCCTGTCGGTCTCATCAGGCGGCAGCAGCGACGATCCGCCGCCGCGTTCCGGCTCTTCGGCAAGCGGTGCGGTAAACAGGTCGAGCTGTGATAGCGGCGCAAGCGCGCTGATCACATCATCGGGCGCGGTCACGATCATCGCGCCATCCTTCAGCAGCCCGTTGGTGCCGTGGCATCGTGGATCGAGCGGCGAGCCGGGCACCGCGAAGACCAGCCTGCCGAACTCGCCGGCGAGCCGCGCGGTGATCAGCGAGCCGGAGCGCGTCGCTGCTTCCACCACCACCGTCCCAAGCGAGATGCCGGCGATCAGCCTGTTGCGTCTCGGAAAGTCACGCGCCCGCGGCTCCCAGCCAAATGGCATTTCGCTGACGGCTAGGCCGTTGCCGTTCCAGATCTCTTCGAGTAGTCCGGCATTTTCGGGAGGGTAGGGCTGATCCAGCCCGCCGGCCATGGCCGCGATCGTGCCGGTGTCGAGGCTGGCGCGATGGGCTGCGGTATCGATGCCGCGCGCAAGGCCGGAGATAACAGCATAGCCGACGCGCCCGCATTCTCTCGCGATCATCGCCGCGAACTTCGCGCCCGAAATCGAGGCGTTGCGCGAGCCGACGATGCCGACGGCCGGCTGCGCCGTTGCCGCGAGATTTCCTTTTACCGCCAGCAGAGGCGGCGCTCCGTCGATCTGCTTGAGCGCCTGCGGGTATTCCGGCTCGCCGATGCCGACAAAGCGGGCGCCGAACCTGTGGGCCGCGTCGAGCTCCTTCAGCGCTTCGCTCTCGGTGGCGATGCGGATCGCGCGTGTCGCTCCACCGCGTGCCGAAAGGCCGGGCAGGGCGGCAAGCGCTGCTTCCGCAGAACCGAAATGATTGATGAGATCGCGAAAGGTAGCCGGGCCGACATTGTCGGAGCGGATGAGACGCAACCAGGCAATCCTTTGCCTGTCCGTCAGCGCAATTCCTTTTGGCCTTGCGCTGCGTGCGTCCATCTATCCTATCCCTTTGCCCCGATCTTGCTTTCCGTGCCGCTCATAAGACGGCTGATATTGGCCTTGTGCTTCCAGTAGGAGATCACGGTCATGATCGCCATGATCGCTGCAACCTTCTCTGCACCCAGTATCCACAATGCAACCGGAATGACAAGCATTGCAACCAGTGCGGAAAGAGAAGAATAACGGGTCAAAAAAGCAACGCCGAGCCAGACCGCAGCGAAGCCAAGAACCATCAGCGGTGCGACGCCGAGCAACGTGCCGATATAGGTGGCGACACCCTTGCCGCCCTTGAAGCCGATCCAGACCGGGAAGAGGTGGCCGATGAAGGCGAAGAAGCCGGCGATGACGGCAGCTTCCGGGCCGAAGAAGTAGGAGACGATCCATGCCGCCGCCGATGCCTTCAGCGCGTCCAGCAGCAGCGTCGCCGCCGCCAGCTTCTTGTTGCCGGTTCGAAGAACGTTGGTCGCGCCGATATTGCCCGAGCCGATGCTGCGCACGTCGCCGAGACCGGCCGCGCGTGTCAAAATCAGCCCGAACGGAATGGAGCCCAGCAGATAGCCGATGGCGGCGGCCGCCAGCGCGATTTGCCAGGTGATCTGCCACGTCATGAGATCAGCGCCCATGTTCCCCCACTTGTCTTCTTATAATGTATGCACGCACTGGCCGGCGACATAGGTCGCGACCGCACGTCCGCTGAAGCGCGCGTCTTCGAACGGCGTGTTCTTCGAGCGCGAGAGAAGCATGTCCTTGGCGACAATCCAAGGCTCTTCGAGATCGATCAGCACGATATCCGCCTTGGCGCCGGGCTTCAGCGTACCGGCATCAAGACCGAAGATCTGCGCCGGCCGCGTCGACATGGCATCGATCAGGCGCATCAGCGTCACATGCCCGCTGTGGTGCAGGCGAAGGGCTGCCGCCAGCATGGTCTCGAGACCGACAGCACCGTCGGCAGCCTCGCCGAAGGGCAGGCGCTTGGTGTCGACGTCCTGCGGGTCGTGCGAGGAGACGATGATGTCGATCGCCCCGCGGGCCAGCGCATCCACCATCGCAACGCGGTCGTCTTCCGAGCGCAGCGGCGGATAGAGCTTGAAGAAGGTGCGGTACTCGCCGATGTCGTTTTCGTTGAGCGCGAGATTGTTGATCGAGATGCCGCAGGTGACAGTCGCGCCACGGCTCTTCGCCAATTCGATCGCCTCGACGGATTCGGGCACCGAGATCATCGCCGCGTGGTACTTGCCGCGCGTCAGCTTGGCGATACGCAGGTCCCGCTCCAGCGGGATCAGTTCGGTCTCGCGCGGGATGCCGCTGAGGCCGAGCCAGCTTGCGAACAGCCCCTCGTTCATGACGCCGCTGGCGGCCAGATGCTCGTCGCGCGTTTCGCAGGAGATCACAGCGCCGAATTCGCGCGCATAGGTCATCACCCGGCGCAGAACCTGCGCGTCGTGGATGCTGGAGCGGCCGTCGGTGAAGGCCACCGCGCCGGCTTCCATCAGCATGCCGATCTCGCTCATCTCCTCGCCGGCGAGACCCTTGGTAATCGCCGCTGCCGGATAGACGTTGACCAGCGCCTTGTCGCGCGCGGTCTTCTTCACGAACTCCACCAGCGCGATGTCGTCGATCACGGGATCGGTATCCGGCATCATGATGATCGAGGTCACGCCGCCTGCGGCCGCAGCCCGGCTGGCCGATTCGATCGTCTCGCGATGCTCGGCCCCAGGCTCGCCGATATGGACGCGCGCATCGACGAGACCGGGCGCTGCGACAAGCCCGTTGCAGTCGCGCACCGTCGCGCCTGCGGGCACGGCCTCGTTCAGGGCATCCTTGCCGGAAGCGACGATCACGCCGTCCTTGACGACGATCGCGCCGACCTCGTCGAGATTGCGCGATGGGTCGATGATGCGAACGTTCTTGAAGACGATCGAGTTGCTCATGCGCCGGCTCCTTCGCTGCGGGGACCCTGGTTCTGCGAGATCAGCAGCGTTTCCATGACAGCCATGCGTACGGCGACACCCATTTCGACCTGTTCGGCGATCACGCTCTGCGGCCCGTCCGCGACCTCGGACGCGATTTCCACCCCGCGGTTCATCGGCCCCGGGTGCATGACCAGCGCATCCTCCTTCGCCGCCTTCAGCGTTTCCGCGTCCAGCCCGTAGAAGTGGAAGTATTCGCGCACCGACGGCACGAAGGCGCCGGACATGCGCTCGCGCTGCAGCCGGAGCATCATGACGACGTCGGCGTCCTTCAGGCCTTCCTTCATCGAATGGAAGACCTCGACGCCCATGTCGGCGATCCCGGCCGGAAGGAGCGTCGCCGGCGCTACGACGCGAACCCTGGCGCCCATGGCGTTGAGGAGCAGGATGTTCGAGCGCGCCACGCGCGAGTGCAGCACGTCACCGCAGATGGCGACGATGATGCGCGAGAGCTTGCCCTTGGCGCGGCGGATCGTCAGCGCGTCGAGCAGCGCCTGCGTCGGATGCTCATGTTGGCCGTCGCCGGCATTGACCACGGAGCAGGAGACCTTCTGCGCGAGAAGGGCCGCTGCGCCCGCGCTGGAGTGCCTGATAACAAGCACGTCGGGGCGCATCGCGTTCAGCGTCATCACCGTGTCGATCAGCGTTTCGCCCTTCTTTACCGAGGAATTGCCGACCGACATGTTCATCACGTCGGCGCCGAGGCGCTTGCCGGCGAGCTCGAAGGAGGCCTGCGTGCGGGTGGATGCCTCGAAAAACAGATTGATCTGCGTCAAACCTCTAAGGGTCGACGTCTTTTTCTCTCGCTGTCGACTGATCTTGACGGCCTCGTCGGCCTTGTCGAGGAGAAAGGTGATATCCTGCTCTGTGAGCCCTTTGATACCGATGAGGTGGCGGTGGGGAAAGAAGACCATGAACCTGCCTCTATGCTGTCGTCAGCGGCTCTATAAAGAGTGCGTGCGGCGGCGGCAAGCATGCGCTGTGGGCAAACCGCGCTGTCCCCCTGCAATTTTGTCGCAATTGGGCTAAAGCACAAGGAGTGCCAAACTTCCGGTTTCCCTTTGCCCGCCTCATACTCTAGAAGCGATTCATGACATCCGCTGAAGAAAAACTCGCCGAACTCAACCAGCCGAGCCTGTGGTCCGGCATCAACGCCTACAGGTCCGATCCGCTGATCGTCGACCTCACTGGTGCGTTGCCGCGCGGCATTCGCGATGATCTCGACAATATGGGCCGTTACGTCACCTCGCCGGAAGCACAGGAACTGGCGCGCATGGCAAACCAGGGTGTGCCGCAGCTGCGCACCCACGGTCCGCGCGGCGAACGGCTGGATGTCGTGGAATTTCACCCGGCCTGGCACGCGCTGATGCGCCGCTCCATGTCCGTTGGTCTTCATTCGTCTGTGTGGGATCCGCAGGCCGATGCCGAGGCGAAGGACCAGGCGCACAAGATCCGCGCCGCCCGCTTCTATCTGTCGTCGCAGCTCGAGACCGGCCATCTCTGCCCGATCACCATGACGAGCGCGTCCGTCGCCGCTCTCTCCGCATCGCCCGCCGTCCAGAAGGACTGGGCGCCGAGGATCCTGTCGCGCAAATACGATTCGGCCAACAAGCCGGCCATGCAGAAATCCGCCGTCACCATCGGCATGGGCATGACCGAAAAGCAGGGCGGCACCGATGTCCGCTCCAACACGACGTCTGCCGAAAAGGTCAGCGAGGGCATCTACCGCCTGTCGGGCCACAAGTGGTTCATGTCGGCACCGATGAGCGACGCCTTCATCATGCTGGCACAGACCAAGGAAGGCATGGGCTGCTTCCTGGTACCGCGTCTGCTCGAAGACGGATCGGCCAACGGCCTGCAGTTCCAGCGCCTCAAGGACAAGGTCGGCAACCGCTCGAACGCCTCGTCCGAGGTCGAATTCAGCGATACGTTCGGCTTCTTGCTCGGTGGCCCGGATGCAGGCGTTCGCACCATTCTCGACATGGTCACGCTGACGCGTCTCGATTGCGCGCTGGCATCATCCGGCATCATGCGCGCCTCGCTGGCCGAGGCCGTGCACCACACCCGTGGCCGCAGCGTCTTCGGCAAGATGCTGGTCAGCCAGCCCATCATGACCCGCGTGCTTGCCGACATGGCGCTCGACGTCGCTGCGGCGACAGCGCTCTCCTTCCGTCTTGCCGACGCCTTCGACCGCGCGCGCGGCAGCGCGGAAGAGGCGGCCTATGCCCGCGTCATGACGCCGGTTGCAAAATACTGGTGCTGCAAGATCGCGCCCGCGCTCATCTATGAAGCGATGGAGTGCATCGGCGGCAGCGGCTATATCGAGGAACGCCCGATCGCGCGTCATTACCGCGAGGCGCCGGTGAATGCGATCTGGGAAGGCTCGGGCAACGTCATGGCGCTCGATGTCTTGCGTATCCTGAACCGCGGCAAGGATCTCTTCGAGACCGTCTTCGCAGGCCTTGTGCGGGATCTCGGCCCGGCCGGCAAGAAGACCATCGACGTGCTCCGCGCCGCCATGGCGCTCTGCGAACGCGACGAGGGCGCCGCCCGCCTGCTCGTCGAGCAGCTGGCGCTCGCGGCGGGTGCTGCCGAGCTCTATCGTTTGGGGGCAGGGCGCATCGCCGATGCCTTCATCGAAACCCGTCTCGCCGGCGGCTGGCGCTCCACCTACGGCATGCTCGATAGCCGCTTCGACGCCAGCTATATCGTCGATCTCCTCTATCCGCCGGCATCCTGATGACGACAACGCTGCGCCGCGCGCGCCTCGACGATCTCGATCAGATATACAACATCTCGCTGATCACGGGCGACGCAGGCAAGGACGCAACGTCACTGCATGGTGACGGCAAGCTCATCGGCCACATCTATTCCGCGCCCTACGTGACGCTCAGCCCTGAAACGGCCTTCGTTGCCGAGGATGCCGAAGGTGTCGCCGGCTATATCGTCGGTGTCTACGATACGCTGGCCTTTCAGGCCCAACTCGAACGCGACTGGTGGCCGGCGCTGCGCAGCGCCTACCCGGACCCGCAAGGCGACCCCGACCTCTGGAATGCCGACGAGAAACGCATTGCCGCGATCCATCATCCGTCGTCGGCGCCAGTGGCCATCATCGAGGCCTTCCCCGCTCATATCCATATGAACCTGCTGTCGCGTCTGCGCGGGCAGGGGATGGGAACGAAGTTGCTCGACCTGTGGCTCTCGCAGGCAAGAGGCGCCGGCGTGAAATCCGTGCATCTCGGCGCCAGCGCAACGAATGCCAATGGCATCGGCTTCTGGGGCTCGCGCGGCTTCGCGCGCCTCGGGCCACCGCTCGCTGAACCATCCGAGCGCACCGTCTGGTTCGGCCAGACGCTCTGATCGATGTCGCCGCTCGGCGACATTCGACTGCCCGCCGCGAATGGCCTGAAAACAATCCACAATCTTTCAAGGGGTTCGCCGTTGCCGGTTGGGGGCGGTGTTGTTACTCACCGATGAGTGACACACAAAATCCGAGTCCCTGATGCTGAATGACCCCATGCCTTTGACCCCCATCGCGAGCGCACCGCAGGCCGAACCGGAAAAGCGTGTGCGTGACCGTGGCGCGACTGAAAAGGCGATCCTCAACGCCGCCAAGGCGCTGCTTGCGGAAGAGGGGTTCCAGAATTTCGGCATCAACGCCGTGGCGCGCAAGGCCGGCTGCGACAAGCAGCTGATCTATCGCTACTACGGCGGTCTGAATGGTCTTGTCGACGCGATCGGCGCCGATCTCGGCACCTGGGTGAAGGACCGCATTCCCGAGGATACGGGCGGCATGTTCCTGCTGACCTACGGCGACCTGATGGAGCGCCTGTCTCTGCTCTTCCTCCAGGCACTACGTGACGATCCGCTGATGCGCCGCATCGTCGCCTGGGAGGTCTCCGAAAACACAGAGCAGGTGCGGAGGCTCTCGGAAGCTCGCTCCAAGGCTCTGGCCACATGGCTGGAGCGCATGCGCGGCTCGCTGACGCCGCCCAAGGGCGTCGATGCCGTCGCCGTGAACGCGATTCTGATCGCCGCCATCCAGCATATCGTCCTTTCGGCGTCAGCCGGCGGGCAGTGCGCCGGCCTGGCGCTGAAGGCATCGAAGGATTGGGAAAAGGCGGAGCAGGCGCTGAAACGCATCGTTCGCGGCGTTTACGGCTGATCGGCCCTAAACTTTCCCACAGCCTCCCGCTTGGCCGTTAACCTTAACAAATGGTTTACGTTGCGCCAGAGTGTTTAAGAAGTCAGGTTACCGGGCAGTTTCAAAGTTTGAGTTGTCTGAAACCATGCGAACCAAAATCGCGAGAATCATGTTCCTTGTTGCCGCGATGATGTTCTTTGCCGTGCTCGCGCTCGATATAGCGGTGCCGGCCGTCGTTCTGGGTTTGATGGCATTATCGACATGGCTGGTCTCGCTTGATCTGCCATTCGCAAAGCGACAAAGAGGGGCGACCGCATGAAGTGGTTCCTGATCTTCTGGGCCGGTCCGATTGTGTTTCTGGCAGGCTGGTACTGGCTATCCTACTACGACATGAGCTTCGGCATCTTCATGCTCACGCGCCAGGCCCATGACCTGACCTTCCAGGTCTACGCCAATATTCTGGGCATTCCCGCCGAAACCATCCCGCCGCTGGTCGCCCGCGCAGTCGTGGTCGACAGCCTCGTGGTGTTCGCCATCATGGCCTTCCGCAGACGCAAGAAGATCGCCGCCTGGTGGCGGGGACGTCAGGCGTCCGGTTCTTCGAGCGCTGCCCTTCCAAGCAAGGACAGCCTGTCCAGAGCGCCCTGAAGAATGAAGCTCGCGGCCGCCGAATCGATGCGTTCGGCCCGCTTGGCGCGTGACACGTCCATCTCCAGCAGGGCCCGCTCGGCGGCAACGGTCGACAGCCGCTCATCCCAGTAGACGAAGGGCAGGGCCGTCTTCTGCTCCATGTTGCGTACAAATGCGCGCGTGGCCTGAACGCGCGGACCAGCCGAACCGTCCATATTCATGGGCAGGCCGATGACGAAGGCCGCGACTTTCTCTTTGTCCGCGAAGCTCAGAAGCACCTCGGCATCGATGGTGAATTTCTCGCGCTTGATGACCGGACGGGGTGTCGAGAATCGCCGGCCGAGATCTGACATGGAAAGCCCGATCGTCTTGGTGCCGAGGTCGAGACCGGCGATTGCCTGTCCCGGCTGAAGGGTCGCCGCCAGTTTCTCGATCGTCAGCACCGTCATCGTCGTTTCATCCCGTCAAAAGAAATTGAAGCCTCGACCGCTTTTCTTTGCGGCGGTATCGGTTATCTCCATACCCATCGAAACAGGCTTTTGCATCACTTAATAAAAGGACAGATTTCATGAAGATCACCTGGCTCGGACATTCCGCTTTCCGCATCGAGACCGCGAAGGCAACCATACTCCTCGACCCATTCCTGACGCATAACGGCTCGTTTGCCGGCCAGAACATCAAGGACGTCACCGCTGGTGTCACCCACATCCTCTTGACCCACGGCCATGGCGACCATGTCGGCGATACCGTTCAGATCGCCAAGGAAACCGGCGCTGTCGTCCTCGCCAATGCCGATCTCGCCTCCTGGCTCGGCTCCAAGGGCGTTGGAAAGATCGAGATGGGCAATACCGGCGGCACGGTGTCGCTTGGCGGCTTCTCCGCAACCTTCACCAACGCGCTGCACTCCTCCGCCCAGATCACCGAGGACGGCGTTTCCCACGCGCTCGGCAGCGCCAACGGCCTGATGCTGCACTTCGAAGACGAAGCCTCGATCTTCGCCATGGGCGACACCGACATCTTCTCCGACATGGCGCTGATCAACGAGTTGCACCAGCCCGATATCGGCCTCGTACCGGTCGGCGACCGCTTCACGATGGGCGGTGCCGTTGCGGCACTCGCCTGCCAGCGCTACTTCAACTTCAAGACCGCGATCCCCTGCCACTACGGCACCTTCCCGATCATCGACCAGACGCCTGAAAAGTTCGTCGCCGGCATGGAAGGCGCAAAGACCGAGGTGAAGGCGATCAAGCCGAGCGAGAGTGTCGTTCTCTGACGCAATCGCACTTCGCCCCGACTTGAAAGGGCGGAAATCTGAATGAACGAAAGGCCATGCCCGTTGCACACAGCGGGCATGGCCTTTATAGCGGGTGGGAAAATCCCATCCGGAGAATATGATGTCCGTCGACCTAGCCACCGTTAAGCGCGTTGCGCGCCTTGCCCGTATTGCCGTCTCCGAAGATGAGGCAAACCGCATGGTCGGCGAGTTGAATGGGATCCTGGGCTTCGTCGAGCAGCTCTCCGAAGTCAATGTCGAAGGCGTCGAAGCGATGACCTCGGTCACGCCGATGCTGATGAAGAAGCGCACCGACGACGTCACTGACGGCAACAAGGCCGCCGATATCGTTTCCAACGCGCCCGTTACCGATCAGAATTTCTTCCTGGTGCCCAAAGTCGTCGAATAAGGCTCTTCGCCGCTTTCCGACCTCGTTGCCATTCAAGATTTGAAGCGAACCATCATGAGCGAACTCACCAGCCTGACCATTGCCGAAGCCCGCACCAAGCTGCGCGCCAAGGAAATCAAAGCAACCGAACTCACCGAGGCCTATATCTCGGCGATCGAGGCGGCCAACGACAAGCTCAACGCCTATATCAAGGTGACGCCTGAAAAGGCGCTGCAGATGGCCGAAGCCTCCGACGCCCGTCTTGCCAGCGGCAAGGGCGGCGAGCTCGAAGGCATTCCGCTCGGCATCAAGGATCTCTTCGCCACCGAAGGCATCCACACCCAGGCCTGCAGCCACATCCTCGACGGCTTCAAGCCGCATTACGAATCGACCGTCACGCAGAACCTGTGGGACGACGGCGCCGTCATGCTCGGCAAGCTGAACATGGACGAGTTCGCCATGGGCTCCTCCAACGAGACCTCGCATTACGGCGCGGTCATCAACCCGTGGCGCGCTGAAGGCTCGAACCAGCAGCTCGTTCCCGGCGGTTCCTCGGGCGGATCGGCCGCGGCCGTTGCAGCCCATCTTTGCGCCGGCGCCACCGCCACCGACACCGGCGGCTCGATCCGCCAGCCCGCCGCCTTCACCGGCACCGTCGGCATCAAGCCGACCTACGGCCGCTGCTCGCGCTGGGGCACGGTTGCCTTCGCCTCGTCGCTTGATCAGGCCGGCCCGATCGCCCGTGACGTTCGCGACGCCGCAATCCTGTTGAAGTCGATGGCCTCGGTCGACGCCAAGGACACGACCTCGGTCGATCTGCCGGTTCCCGATTACGAAGCCGTGCTTGGCCAGTCGCTGAAGGGCATGAAGATCGGCATTCCGAACGAATACCGCGTCGCCGGCATGCCGGAAGAAATCGAAACGCTCTGGCAGCAGGGCATCGCCTGGCTCAAGGATGCCGGCGCCGAGATCGTCAACATCTCGCTGCCGCACACCAAATACGCTCTGCCGGCCTATTACATCGTGGCACCTGCCGAGGCGTCGTCGAACCTCGCCCGCTACGACGGCGTGCGCTACGGCCTGCGCGTCGACGGCAAGGACATTGCCGACATGTACGAGAAGACCCGCGCCGCCGGCTTCGGCCAGGAAGTCAAGCGCCGCATCATGATCGGCACCTATGTTCTCTCGGCCGGCTATTACGACGCCTATTACATCCAGGCGCAGAAGGTTCGCACGCTGATCAAGCGCGACTTCGACCTTGCCTTCCACGCCGGCGTCGACGCCATCCTGACGCCCGCCACCCCGTCGTCCGCCTTCGGCATTGCCGACGAGGATCTGGCATCCGATCCGGTCAAGATGTACCTCAACGACATCTTCACCGTCACGGTCAACATGGCCGGACTTCCGGGCATCGCGGTCCCTGCCGGCCTCGACCACAAGGGCCTGCCGCTTGGCCTGCAGCTCATCGGCAAGCCGTTCGAGGAAGAAACCCTCTTCAAGACGGCCCACGTCATCGAACAAGCCGCCGGCCGCTTCACCCCCGCCAAGTGGTGGTAAGCGGACTGAAAATCAGAAACATGACGATCGCCGACCACATGCTGGTCGGCGAAGTCGGTTTCGGGGCACGGAAGTCCTAAGTATCTTAGATGCGCCAAGTGGAGGAGAAGCCCATGGCATCGCAGATTGCAGCGCTCGTCGAGGCTTTCGACCGCCTGGCCACCGCGGATTTCGTGATGGGAGCCGAATGGAAGGCCGTGCATGACATCTGCCAGGTCCATGAAGGCGAACAGCCTTTCGATTGGGGCCACGCGCTCTGCCACCGTATCGAAGGCGATACCTGGAATGCCGGTTACTGGTATCGGCTGGCTGGCAAGTCGGTCGCGACTGGTTCGTTTTCCGATGAGTGGGCGGCCATGCGCCCGTTGCTGCCGGCCAAGTGAAAACGGCGCCGCACACGCATCCACCGTGTTTCGGGCACTGGTTTTTCATCTCTGATTTATCGGTCCACAAGTATCCAATTTGCTGATGCCGATCACGCATGTATCTCGCTGGATTTTTATTTGGCGACCTGCTACGTGCGATTGAATTCTATTGGTGGATAACGCTTTGCCCGCAGGCCGTATTTCTATTATCGCCCCGACATACAATGAATCGGGAAACGTCATTCCTTTCATCGAACGCACCAAGGCTGCTCTTCATGAAAAGGATTGGGAGATTATATTCGTCGATGATAATTCCGCCGATGGAACGGCGCAGAAAGTCTTCGACTACGCTGCGCATGATCCGCGCATACGCATTATTACGCGTCTGACCGATCGAGGCCTCGCGAAGTCGAGTATCCAGGGCATGCTGTCTGCAAAGGGCGGACTGCTTTGCGTCATGGATGTCGATGGTCAGCACGATCCCGAGGTGGTCAAGGATCTGGTGAATCGATTGCACCAGGATAACTTGCACATCGTCAGCGCCGCCCGCCGGTTGGGCGATGAGCGCCAGGCGGATGCTTTGTCGCCGGTGCGCAATACCTTGTCGAAGGTTGGCAACTGGTTGAGCAGCTTCGTTTTGGGACGCCAGCTCGTCGACCCGCTGACGGGCTTCTTCATTATCAGGCGCGAGGCGTTTCTGGGAGTTGCGCCGCAGCTTGGCGACGCGGGCTTCAAGCTCCTTCTCGATATCCTCTATTCGCGCAAGGACCTGCGTCACGCCGAAGTACCCTTTGATTTCCAGGCGCGCCTTAGCGGCGAATCGAAGCTCGACAGCTATGTCATCTGGAAATTCGTCACCTTCCTTCTCAGCAAGATGACCCGCGGCATCGTACCAGCGAACCTGATCTCCTTCCTGTTCGTAGGAGGCTCGGGCCTCTTCGTTCACTTGGCGGTTCTCTACAGCGCACTGGCGCTAACCGTGCCCTTCATGGCGGCACAGACCGTGGCGACGCTGGTCGCGGCCACCAGCAACTTCCTGCTCAACAATCTGCTGACCTTCCAGGATCGCCGGCTGCGCGGCATGAACAAGTTTTGGGGCTATCTCAAGTTTCTGTTCGTCTCCTCCGTCGGCATCGTCGCCAACGTTTCAGCTGCGACACTTGCCTACGAGCGACTGGTTCACGTGGTCTTCCTTGCTACGCTGGCGGGCATCGCCATCGACACGGTCTGGAAGTTCGTGATCGCCAACAAGTTCATCTGGAAGTAGGCGAGGCGCACCCATGCAGTCCAAGACCGTGGATGCTGCAAAGCCTCTCTGGATCATCCTTGCAATCGTCGTCTGCCTGCTGGTGCTGCGTCAGCTCATGCATCAGTCGATGTTCTTTGATGGCGCGATCTACGCAAGCATCGCCCGCAATCTGGCTGAAGGCGCTGGATCGCCGTGGCGGCTGCAGTTTTCGGAGACCCTGTTCCCGGTCTTCTCTGAACATCCGCCCTTGATGATGTGGCTTGAGGCGATTGGCTTTCTTCTGTTCGGCGACACGATCGCGGTCGAGAAATGCTTCTCCTTGCTGACGCTCATCGCCAGTGGTTTCGTTTTGCTGAAGATTTGGCAAAGGCTTCACGGCAACGATCCGGAGCTTCGTTTGGCAGGCCCTATGGCTTTGGCCATGGCGCTTGGCGCAGGACGTGTCAGCTGGGGCTTCACCAACGGCATGCTCGAAAACCTGCTCATCGTTTTCACCTCCTTGGCGATCTATTGTGTCATCGCCGCCTATGATGGCGCAGATCGCGGGAAGGTCATGACGCGTTTGATCCTGATGATCGCGGCAGGCATATTGGTGGCGTTGGCGCTGATGACCAAAGGATTGGTCGGCCTGTTCCCTCTTGCAACACCGGGAATATGGTGGCTGGCATTTCGTCGTCGAAGCCTGGTCTCCGTCATCGTTGACACCTTGGTCATGACAGCGACGGTCGTCATGTTTTTTGCAGCTCTCTGGCAGCTGGACGGCGCCCGTGACGCGATCGAGCGCTATCTGTCGATACAGCTGCTGCCGAGCCTCACCGGTCAGCGTGGCAGCGGTGGCGGCAACTGGAACGCCGTGCGCGCTTTCATACGCGTCAATGCGTATCCGGCGATCATCACGCTCATCATCGTGCTCTGCAATCGCCGTTGGGGAAGCCGCTCCGAAATGCCACGTGATGTAAGTCAGGCACGACGCAGGACCGCCGTCTTTCTGGCGCTCGTCGGCTTTTCCGCTTCGCTTCCGCTGCTCGTCAGCCCGCGCGTCGCCAGCTTCTATTTCAACCCCTCGCTCGCCTATTTCGCATCTGCCTTCGCGATTGCAAGCGCACCAGCCGTTGTCCGAGCGCTTCGGGCGATGAACACACGCTCATATCGGCGGCTGTCGAGCGGCTTGGCTGTCGCACTTGCGCTGAGTGTCATTCTCGTCGGCTTCAACTTTGGTCGGCCGGGGGCTGATGCGGATACGATCGCCAATGCTGCGCGCATCGCGGATCATGTCTGCCCGTCGTCGGGAACGTGCGAAAGTACGGTCGCCGTCTGCGGCGCCGGGGCCGATGATTGGGCGCTTTACGGCTATCTGGAGCGTCGACATAAGATCAGCCTTGCAACCATGGATGCTGCTACGAGCAACCATATCGTGGTCGACGATAGCTGCGCTAGCGAAGCAGCCGGCTATCGCGACAGTGGCCTTCAGCTTTCAAAATATCGCCTGCTTCAACGCTGAGGCGGCAAAACGGCGCCACCTGAGCGGCGCCGTTTCCCTGTCATCGGTTGTCCAGCTGCGAACGCACCAGCCGCAAACCGCGTTCGGTGATCCGATATGGCTGTCCGGTCTGCGACCTGATCGCCTTCAGCCGTTTGAGCCTTCGAAAGAGCTCAAGGTCGAAGCCGGGGTAGAGCCAGCCGTCGCGGGTAAGGCAGTTGACGGCCTCGATCTTCTTTTTGTCGTCGCGTTCGATTTCGATGCGGCCGCCTTGGGCCAGCAAGTGCAAGATGCGCTGTTCCGCGCGTGAAATATCCATGGAGATGTTGATCCGGTCTCGCGCCATTCAAGGCGCACAAAAACGATCTGGCGTCCGCGTTGGACGTCAGGGCTTCGTTCTCGTCGGGCCCATGCGCGCAAGAAAACTTGCGGGCAGGGCCTTTACCGGGTCTCTGATTGTGAGCTCAACATGAGGATTTGATAGGCCGAGGTCTTGTTGGCGTCAAGGCTGGCGTCAGGCAAGCTTTGTCTGCTGCAATGCGGGAAAAGGCTCGCCTGACGCTACGGAAGGCTTTGATGTGGCCTGATTCGGTGTTTTACTTTCCTCGGTGTTTCGGAGGTTATGATTGATCACTATTCGCAATGCCCATGAGGGCGAAGCCGAGGTTTTGAGCGAAATCGGGTTGCGCGCTTGGCAGAAGGCCATGGCGCCGATCGGCGAGGCGGATGCGATGGCGTCGGCTGCCCGCAGCGCCTTCATGAATTTTGCCGAGACGCGCTGGCTCACCATCACCGTCATCGAATGGAACGGCCATACGGCCGGTTGGGCCGCGCGCGAAAATCTCGACGAGACGATTTCCGATTTCTGGGTTGATCCGTCTTTCACCGGTCATGGCCTTGGCTCGGCTCTGCTGCAGTCGATCGAGAAGGAAGTGGCGGAGCAGGGGCTGGATAGCGTGATGATGCAGACCCACGCCGAAAACAACGAAGCGATCACCTTCTTCAAGAAGAACGGCTATGCCATTCACTGGCTTTCCGTCGCCTATAATCCCAAGCTCGACAGGGACGTCCCCTCGGTTGGGTTGTCGAAGCCGGTGTCATCACAGGGCGAGGGGCCATACGGCGCTTTCTAGATCAGCCCAAGCATCCTAGCCGCGATGGCTGCTATGAGCGCGATCACGGCAAGCAGATGAAAGCCACAGATCGCCATAAGCTCCGAGCGAAACGGCTCCTTGCGGGTCTTGTGACGCAGCAGTTGCTGGGCGCTTACCGCACCGGGGCTTCCGGCAAGGAAGGCAAGCGTCAGAAGCGTCTTTTCGCTGATGCGCCACTGGCCGTAGCGCGCGGCCTGCTTGTCGACGAAGTAGATCGTAAACACCAGCCCGTTCCAGGCTGCGAACAGTCCGATGATTTTGGCGAGATCGGTGAGAAGCATCGGCGAAGTTTAGCGGCGGCCCGTTAACAACCGAAAAATGGCCAGCGCGCGGCCCGCAATGGCTGAGACAATGCCGAAAGCCTTGCACCGGAGGGTCATTTCCGTTACCTCACCAGTTGAATAAGATAGCCTCAAAAGAGCATTTCCATGACCCTTGTCGACGTTCGCACGCCTGATCCGAAACGCTTCATTCCCGGCGCCACCGGCGATTGGGAAGTCATCATCGGCATGGAAGTCCATGCGCAGGTGCTGTCCAATTCGAAGCTGTTCTCCGGCGCTTCGACCGAGTTCGGCAAGCCGCAGAATTCCAACGTCTCGCTGGTTGATGCCGCCATGCCCGGCATGCTGCCCGTCATCAACGAGGAATGCGTCGCCCAGGCGGTCCGCACCGGTCTCGGGCTGAAGGCGCAGATCAACAAGCGTTCGATCTTCGATCGCAAGAACTACTTCTATCCCGACCTGCCGCAGGGCTATCAGATCTCGCAGTTCAAGGATCCGATCGTCGGTGAGGGGCAGATCGTGATCTCGCTCGGCCCGGATCGTCAGGGCCAGTTCGAGGATATCGAGATCGGCATTGAGCGCCTGCACCTGGAACAGGACGCCGGCAAGTCGCTGCACGACCAGCACGCGACGATGTCCTATGTCGATCTAAACCGTTCGGGCGTCGCCCTGATGGAAATCGTCTCCAAGCCGGACATGCGCTCGTCGGATGAGGCCAAGGCCTATATGACCAAGCTGCGCTCGATTGTGCGCTACCTCGGCACCTGCGATGGCAACATGGACGAAGGCTCCATGCGCGCCGACGTCAACGTGTCCGTGCGTCGCCCGGGCGAAGGATTCGGCACGCGCTGCGAGATCAAGAACGTCAACTCCATCCGCTTCATCGGCCAGGCGATCGAATACGAAGCCCGCCGCCAGATCGCCATCCTCGAGGATGGCGGCGTGATCGACCAGGAAACCCGCCTGTTCGATGCCGGCAAGGGCGAGACGCGCTCGATGCGCTCCAAGGAAGACGCGCACGACTACCGCTATTTCCCGGATCCAGACCTCCTGCCGCTCGAATTCGACGACGCCTATGTGTCTGCGCTGGCGGCCGACCTGCCGGAACTGCCCGACGACAAGAAGGAGCGCTTCGTGCGCGAACTCGGCCTGTCGATCTACGACGCCTCCGTGCTCGTGTCGGAAAAGGCGATCGCCGATTATTTCGAAGCCGTTGCCGAGGGCCGTGATGGCAAGATGGCTGCCAACTGGGTCATCAACGACCTCCTGGGCGCCTTGAACAAACTCGGCAAGGATATTGAATCGACTCCGGTTTCCGCCGCTCAGCTCGGCTCGATCATCGACCTCATCAAGGCCGAGACCATCTCCGGCAAGATCGCCAAGGACGTGTTCGAAATTGTTCTGACCGAAGGCGGCGACCCGGCCGAGATCGTCGAAAGCCGCGGCATGAAGCAGGTCACCGACACCGGCGCTATCGAAAAGGCAGTGGACGAGATCATCGCCGCCAACCCGGATCAGGTCGCCAAGGCGCAGGCCAAGCCCGCTCTCGCCGGCTGGTTCGTCGGCCAGGTTATGAAGTCGACCGGCGGCAAGGCCAACCCGCAAGCCGTCCAGGCGCTGGTCAAGGCCAAGCTCGGCATCGTCGAGGAATAGGTCATCCGGCATCGCCGAAAAGTGTGAAGCGGTTTTCGGATAGCCGATGCCGGAAGGAAGAAAATGGTCTACTTCGTCCGCACCGCCAGCGAGCGCGATCTCGACAAGGTTCGCGCTCTCCTGGTCGAAACCTTTCATGCGACCTACGACGCGCTGCTCGGCGCCCCGAAGGTTGATGAACTGGTCTCCACGCTCTTCTCGCCCGTGGCGCTGAAGACGCGCATGGCAAACAAGAATGCCGAATTTCTGGTGGCCGATGACGGCAAGGAAATCGGTGGCGTCGGCTATGCTGCCATGTCCGGCGAAATGACGAAGACGGTCATGCTGCATCTGCTCTACGTGCGCCCCTCGCTGCAGCGCGAGGGTATCGGCCGCGATATCTTCGCCGAGCTCGAAACATGCTTTCCAGCAGCCGAGATCATGCGGCTTGAGGTAGAACCGCGCAACGAGGCGGCGATCAGCTTCTACCACCGGCTAGGTTTCGCCGATGTCGGTCAGAGCGAAAACAATGGCCCCGGCCAATCCGGTATCCCGGCGCTGATCCTCGAAAAACCGCTCGCCAGCTATTGAAGCGTATCCCATGGCCAAAGAGATCATCATTCGCGAAGCCCGCCTGGACGATCTGAAGACATTGATCGCCATGTTCGCCGACGATGATATCGGCGGGCACGGCGATACGGTTTCCGAAGACGCGCTGCCGGATTACGAACGCGCCTTCGAGACCATCGCGGCTTCTCCCGATCAAACACTGTTTGTCGCCGAACTGGCCGGCGAAGTCGTCGGCACCTTCCAGACCGCGATTACCACGACGCTGACCGGCCGCGGAACGTCCTTCATGGTCATCGAAGCCGTGCAGACGCGCAGCGACATGCGCGGCCAGGGCATCGGCGCCCGGATGATCGAATTTTGCATCGAAACGGCGAGGGCGCGTGGCTTGCCGCGCGTGCAGCTCATCTCCAATGCCAAGCGCAAGGATGCCCATCGCTTCTATGAGCGACTTGGTTTCGAGCCCTCGCATCTCGGCTTCAAGATGGCGCTGAAATGAACCCTTTTGCCTTCGGAATCACTGGACAACAGGCGCTGCTGGCGGCATAAGCGAAGGATCGAATTCTGGTCCCGCTTGCTCCCAAGGCAGGCACAAGGAAAAGACATGAAAACTCTCCTCCTGCAAATCTTCACCTGGTGGAACGGTCAGACGATCGGCACCCGCTTCGCGACCTGGCGTTTCGGCAAGCGCGTCGGCGAAGATGAATTGGGCAACGTCTACTACGAAGGCGGCACCACCTCCTTCGGCCTTCCGCGCCGTTGGGTGATCTACAAGGGCTACGCGGACGCTTCGGCGATCCCGCCAGGCTGGCACGGCTGGATGCACTACCGCACCGACGTGCCGCCGTCCAAGGAGACCTATGTCGCCAAGGAATGGCAGAAGGGACACCGCGCCAACCCGACCGGTTCGCCGCAGGCTTACCGTCCGCCGGGCTCGCTCGCCGTTGCCGGCGAACGTCCGCGCGTGACCGGCGACTACGATGCGTGGACGCCCGGTAGCTGATCGCAGCCAGTCCGGCCCGGTTTTTGGCCACAATTGACCTATACCCGCAGAATGGCCGCAGACACTGCGGCCTTCTATTTTTGAAATGCGGTGGAGACGGAAAGATATGAAGCTTCTCACGCGGAACCCCGTCCTGCGTGCCGCCGGCATTGCCCTGGCGCTTGGCTCGTCCTTCCTGCCGCAGACGGTTTTCGCCGCCCGCATCGACAATCCTGTCGCCGTCTTTTCCGGCCTCGACAAGATCACCGGCCGCATCACCACCTTCGATGTCTATGTGAACGAAACGGTGCAGTTCGGCGCGCTGCAGGTGACGCCGAAGGCATGCTATTCGCGTGACCAGAGCGAAGTGCAGAAGATCGACGGCTTTGTCGAAGTCGACGAGATCACGCTGGACCGCAAGATCCGCCGCATCTTCACCGGCTGGATGTTCGCCGACAGCCCCGGCCTCAACGCCGTCGAGCACCCGATCTATGACGTCTGGCTGAAGGACTGCAAGGCGACGTCGGACGTGCCTGCGCCCGACGCCAAGACGAACTAACCTCTGCGATTATGCCGAGGGTTTCTTGCGCGAAAACATTCCCTTGAGGGCCCGCAATAGCGCTGCTCCCGCGACAAGAACAAGCACGCCGGCCTTCTTGAAGAAAACGGCCGCCATTGCGAGCAGCCCGACTTTGGCCGCGACCTTCGCGCCGGCACCGGCGGCGATCATGCCCGCCATGCCGTAGGCCGCCAGCTTGTCTCCGCTTTCATAGTCTTTGTAGGTCTTGCCGCTGTCGAATTTGACCATGGTCAGAACGTCGGGGACGGCGGACTGAATTTCCTTCAGCTGGTCCATTCCCGCGACGAAATTAAACATGAAGACGCCTTCGCGCCCAAAGACGCGCACGGAATAGTTCAGCGTGTGCGGCTGACTCATGTCGTCTCCGAAGATGAGATCACGGGCCCAATGCAGCGCATGCGCGGATTGGTCGTAATGCGGGGGTGAAGCCCAGCCGACGAGCGTGATCTTCTCGAAACCCTGCTTCTCGCGTTCCGGATTGGTTTCCGCGATCGAGTCCTTGATGTTGCGGAGCAGTTCGTCGTAGTCGGTGGATGCGGCATCCACGTCGGAGACGTAGCCGTCAGCACTGTATTCGACGACGGAGCCCCATGATCCGCCCTCAACCGGAGCGTATTTGGCGGGGAAGACCATCCCCATCGTTCCTTCGCCCGCTTGTGGCGGATTGCCCCAGATGTCGACGATCACGCGGCGAGCGTCGGCCGGGCTGAGATAGTAAAATTGCTCGGGAATATCGAGGGTGGCGTTCGCGCCGGGAATCTTGATCGCGCCTTGCTGAAAGTCGATCTTTTCCAGGATAGCCTTGTCGGCATCTCCGAAACGATCCGCACCTGGAAACATCTCCTGATATGGTTTCGCCTGAGCCAGCGTTGCTGCCAGAACGAAGAGGGACGTCAGCGCGGCAATTTTCAACTTCATGAACAATACTCCCGTTAAAGGCGCGACAATAGGCGACTTGGGGGTAACGTCAACGTGAACGTGTATTTTATTGTGCAAAAGACAGATGCGGCGAATCCATCGCAGTGGCGAGCATGTGCTCGTACTCGTCCTTCGGAACGTCGATGGCGCCGAAGGTCTTCAGGTGCTCCGTGGTGAACTGGGTGTCGAGCAACACGAAACCATTCTCCTTCAGCCGCTCCACCAGATGCACGAGGCAGATCTTCGATGCGTCCGTGCGCCGCGAGAACATGCTCTCGCCGAAGAAGGCGGCACCAAGCGACACGCCGTAAAGCCCGCCCACAAGCTGATCGCCGTCCCAGGCCTCGACGGTATGGGCGTGTCCCATGCGGAAGAGCGATGCGTAGAGCGACCTGATCGTCTGGTTGATCCAGGTGCTCGGGCGCCCCGACGTTTCCTCCGCGCAGGCCGCGATCACGGCCTCGAAGTCATGGTCGAAGCGGATCTCGAACGGTTTGCGCCGGATGGTCTTGGCGAGGCTTTTGGAGATGTGGAAATCATTGAGCGGCAGAACGCCGCGAAGATCGGGCTCGACCCAGAAGATCTCGGGATCGTCAGCCGATTCGGCCATCGGGAAAAGCCCGATGGAATAGGCGCGCAGGAGAATTTCCGGTGTGATGCCTGGAGATTTCCTGCGCGACCCTGCCATTGCGGTTAAGCCGGCTTGCTGGCCAGATAGTTTTCCAGCCAGTGAATGTCGTAATCGCCGTTGGCGATGTCCTGGTTGTCGACCAGATCCTGGAAGAGCGGCAGCGTCGTCTTGATGCCGTCTACGACGAACTCGTCAAGCGCACGACGCAGACGCATCATGCATTCGACGCGGGTGCGGCCGTGCACGATGAGCTTGCCGATCAGGCTGTCGTAGTAGGGCGGGATCTTGTAGCCCTGATAGACACCCGAATCGATGCGCACGCCGAGACCGCCAGGTGCATGGAAATGCGTGATCGTGCCGGGCGAGGGCACGAAGGTGCGCGCGTCCTCGGCGTTGATGCGGCATTCGATGGCATGGCCATGGAAGTGGATCTCATCCTGGGTGACGGACAGACCGCCGCCGGAGGCGACACGGATCTGTTCGTGTACCAGGTCGATGCCGGTGATCGCTTCGGTGATCGGATGCTCGACCTGAAGACGGGTGTTCATTTCGATGAAATAGAACTCGCCGTTTTCGTAGAGGAACTCGATCGTGCCGGCGCCGCGATACTTCAGCTTCTTCATGGCGTCGGCGCAAACCTGGCCGATCTTCATGCGCTGTTCGACGTTGAGGGCAGGCGAGTTGGCTTCTTCCCAGACCTTCTGGTGGCGGCGCTGCAGCGAGCAGTCGCGTTCACCGAGATGGATGGCATTGCCTTCGCCGTCACCGAACACCTGGATTTCGATGTGCCGCGGCTTGCCGAGGTACTTTTCCATGTAGACGGCTTCGTTGCCGAATGCGGCAGCTGCTTCGGTACGGGCGGTCGACCAGGCTTCGATCACGTCGTCAGCGCTCTTGGCGACCTTCATGCCGCGTCCGCCACCACCGGCGGTGGCCTTGATCAGCACGGGATAACCGATTTCGGCGGCCGTCTTGATGGCCTCTTCCTCGGTCTTCACTTCGCCGTCGGAACCGGGAACCACGGGGATGCCGAGTTCCTGCGCCGTCGTCTTGGCGGTGATCTTGTCGCCCATGATGCGGATGTGTTCCGCGGTCGGGCCGATGAAGGTGATGCCGTGCGCTTCGAGGATCTCGGCGAACTTGGCGTTCTCCGACAGGAAGCCGTAGCCGGGGTGTACAGCGTCGGCGCCGGTGATCTCGCAGGCAGCAACGATCTGATGAATGTTCAGATAGCTGTCGCGCGATGGCGGCGGGCCGATGCAGACGCTTTCGTCGGCCAGGCGCACATGCATGGCGTCGGCATCGGCGGTCGAGTGAACGACGACGCAGGGAATACCGAGCTCCTTGCAGGCACGAAGCACGCGAAGGGCAATTTCCCCGCGGTTGGCGATGAGGATTTTCGAGACCATGACGTCCGCCTTATTCGACGACCACGAGAGCTTGGCCGTATTCGACGGGGCTGCCGTCCTCGACAAGAATTTCAACGACCTTGCCCGACTTCGGGGCAGGGATCTGGTTCATCGTCTTCATCGCTTCGATGATGAGCAGCGTCTGGCCTTCCTTGACCGTCGCGCCAACTTCGATGAATGCACGCGCGCCCGGAGCCGGTGCCATGTAGGCGGTGCCAACCATCGGTGCGGAAACCGTGTTGGCCGGGTTGCGGGCCGGTGCGGCGGAAGCGGCAGGCGCTGCGCCAGCAGCCGGAGCTGCAATCGCTGCCGGAGCGGCGGCGTAAGCAGGCGCTGCCATTGGCGCCTGGATATACTGGGTGTTGCCGGCGCGCGAAACGCGGATACGCAGATCGTCCTGCTCGACTTCAATCTCGGTCAGATCCGTGTCGTTGAGGATGTTCGCGAGATCGCGGATCAGTGCCTGGTCGATACCGTTCTTTTTTTCAGCCATGAGTTTTGCCCTGTCTTTTTATGCGGTGACGTTCTTTAGCGCGTGGAGCGCCAGAATGTAGCTATATGGTCCGAAGCCGGCGATGACACCCTTTGCAGCGGGCGCGATCATCGACTTGTGGCGAAATTCTTCCCGCGCATGCACGTTGGAGATATGGAGCTCTACAACGGGAATGGAAATGGCGCGGATCGCATCATGTAGCGCAACCGAGGTGTGCGTGTAGGCGCCGGCGTTGATCGCAACGCCGATGGCCTTGTCGCCGGCTTCGTGCAGCCAGTCGACGAGCTGACCTTCATGGTTGCTTTGACGGAAATCGATATCGACGCCAAGCTCTCGCCCGGCCGACTTGCAGTCCGCCTCGATGTCCTGAAGCGTCTTGCCACCGTAAATGCCGGGCTCTCTTTTGCCGAGCATGTTCAGGTTTGGCCCGTTCAGGACGAAAATGGTTTGCGTCATCGAGTGTTCCGTCAAATGTGCGAGGGCAACCTATAGACTCACCAAAGGCTTAATGAAAGCCCTTTGGGCAAGGCATCAGGAATCGCGCCATTTTGTCCACATGGCTGAAGCACCGGGATTTTGGCAATTTGATGGGGGCCGGTTCAGCAGCTGGTCTTGCCGCAGGTCCGCATGTTCTTGACCTTGGTCTCGAGGTCGTCATAGCCGACCGCGCCCTGCACCAGCTCGTTGCCGATCACATAGGACGGCGTGCCCGTTATGCCGAGGTTCTGCGCCAGTGAGTAGGTTTCCTGCACGGAAGCGTCGCTCGGGCTCTTGGCCATCTCCGCCCGGATCTGCTTTTCGCTGACACCGAGAGACTGAGCCGCTTCGATGGCGCTCGCCTCGTCGGCGCGTCCGTCGCTGCCGAGAAGCGCGACGTGGAACTTGCTGTACTTCTCCGGAGCGATCTTGCGGAAGGCATCGGACACCTTGTGGGCGGCAACCGATTCCGGTCCGAGGATCGGGAATTCCTTGAGCACGAAGCGGACGTTCGGGTCCTTCTTCAGCATGGTCTGCATGTCGGTCAGCGCGTGGCGGCAGTAACCGCAATTGTAGTCGAAGAACTCGACGATCGTAACGTCGCCCTTCGGGTTGCCGATCGTCATGTCGTATTTGGAATCGAAGATTGTCGCCTTGTTTTCCGAGATCGTCGCATTGGCCTTCACCAGGCGTGCGGTCTCCTGCTTCTTCTGCAGCGCCTCCTGCACGTCGAGCATGATCTCCGGGTTCTCGATCAGATACTGCTTGATGAACTCGCCGAACTCCTTCTTCTGCGCATCATCCAGTGCCGCGGCCGGCTGGGCGGAGACTACGGAGGCGGTCAGCGCGAGCGCCGTGAAGATTTTCGGGAGAATGGCCATGATATCCTCGTCTTTGCAGGTGATGTCGGTCGTTCAATGCTTCGGGTATCACAGTCCGATGATCGGAACGCAATGCGAAGCAGCAAAAATACGGCGCATCCCGGCCTATTGAAACAGGAATTCTCGCGTTCGTAATCTGGTCGCGGGATTGTGAAGATCTCACTAATGCGGCATTTGTCGGGCCGCAAATCGAGCCGAAAGAGAAGAACCCTTGTTTTCCATTTCCAAACGCAGTGCAGTCGAGCCGTTTCACGCAATGGATGTTCTGGCGGAAGCGACGCGGCGGCGCGCAAGTGGCCGGCCGGTGATCTCGATGGCTGTGGGCCAACCCTCGCATCCGGCACCCCGCGCCGCACTCGATGCGGCGAAGGCGGCCCTCGATGACGGCAGGATCGGCTACACCGACGCGCTCGGCATCCTGCGCCTGAAGGACGCTCTGGCAACGCATTATCGCACCCGGCACGGGCTGGACATCGACCCGGCGCGTATCGCGATCACGACAGGCTCGTCCGCCGGCTTCAACCTCGCATTCCTGTCGCTCTTCGATGCCGGTGATGCGGTGGCCATCGCCAGGCCCGGCTATCCCGCATACCGCAACATCCTCGGCGCGCTTGGCCTGCGGGTCATCGAAGTGCCCGTCACCGCCGAAACGCATTTCACGCTGACGCCCGAAAGCATCGAGGCAGCCCAGAAGGAAAGCGGCATCCGGCTGAAGGGCGTTCTCCTTGCAAGCCCGGCAAACCCCACCGGCACCGTGACGGGCCGCAAGGCGCTTGCCGAACTGGCGGACTATTGCTCGGCCAATTCGATCGCCTTCATTTCCGACGAGATCTATCACGGCCTCACCTTCGCCGGCGAGGAGACGAGCGCGCTCGAACTGACCGACGAAGCGATCGTCATCAATTCGTTCTCGAAATATTATTGCATGACCGGCTGGCGCATCGGCTGGATGGTGCTGCCCGACCGCCTCGTGCGCCCGATCGAGCGGGTCGCTCAAAGCCTCTATATCTCGGCACCGGAACTGTCGCAGATCGCCGCCACTGCTGCGCTTGGCGCTTCCGCCGAGCTCGACGTCTATAAGGCAAGCTACGCGGCCAACCGTGACTTCCTGATGCGGCGTCTGCCGGACATGGGCCTTACGATCGCCTCGCCGATGGATGGCGCTTTCTACGCCTATGTGGACGTGACGCGCTTCACCAATGACAGCATGGAATTCGCCAAGCGGATGCTGGCGGAGATCGATGTTGCGGCGACACCGGGCCTCGATTTCGATCCGCTGGAAGGGCACCGTGCCATGCGCATGTCCTACGCCGGCTCCGAGGCAGAGATCGCCGAGGCGGTCGAGCGTATGGCGGGCTGGCTCAAGTAAAGCGAGATAATTTCAAGGCGCTGCAGGCGTTTGCGGACTCATTTTCTGAGCGCCTTGAAAGAGCATTGTGAAATCGGAGGCCGGCCATTCAGGCCGGCTTGCAGTTCTCGCGATCGAGCTGCGAGACCATCGCCAGCAAGGTTTCCGAAACCGGGGTCGGCACCGAGGCGAGCCTGCCGAGAACCACGACCATGCCGACCAGCGGCGTGATCTCCAGCGCCTTTCCAGCAAGCAGGTCCTGCAGCATCGAGGTGCGGACCGGGCCGATCTGGCTCGCCTGCTCGAGGCGCTCTTCCACCGACATGCCGACATTGGCCCCAAGCGCCTCGCCAACCGCCTTGACCTCCTTCATCACCTTGCCGATCTGGTCGGTGACAGCCACGTCGGCCATGAGGTCGGACATGGTAGAGCGCGTCAGCGCACTGATGGGGTTGAACGACGCATTGCCCATCAGCTTGCTCCAGATATCGTTGCGGATCTCCGACGATAACGTGATGTTGAGATCGGCCTTCTGCAGCAGAGTCTGGATGGCCTCGAGATCAGCCGTGATCTCACCGGAGGGCTCGCCCAGGATGAAGCGGCCCTTGTTGCTGAGCTTGATATGTCCAGGCTGACTGACCTCCGCTCCCTGATGCGCGACGCAACCGATGACCCGGTGCGGGCCGACAAGTCTCCAGAGCGCACCGCCTTCATCGAGCTCCTCGAATTGCAGCTCGGCGAATTCAGGGTGGTCGTCGCGGTGGAAATACCACCACGGAATCCCGTTGAGGATCATCAGGACGCGTGTGTCGTCTTTCAACAGCTTCGCCATGCCCTCTGCGGCGGCGCTGAGTTGATGTCCCTTGAGTCCGGTGATGACCAGATCCTGCGGCGGAAGATCGGCCGGATTGTCCGTGGCCGTTACCTTCACGTTGATCGGTGTCTCAGCGCCTGCTTCATGCAGCGTCAGACCCTCGCGGCGGATGGCATCGAGATGCGCGCCGCGCGCGATGACCGACACCGTGACGTCACTTCCCAGCGACGCCGCGATCTTGGTGGCGATCATCCCGCCCAGCGCACCGGCGCCAAAAATGCAGATGGTCTTGATGGTCATGAAATCCTATCTCGCAATCACTTGACCGCGTAGAGATAGGCCATCCGGCCTCGAAGGCGAATGATTTTTTGGTGTTCAGCGATCGCCCGGCAGCAACTCGCTGCGACGCAATTCGTCGATCGCGCTCACCGCGTCCTCTGCCGACCAGCCGGCCTTCAGAGCAGCGGAAATCATCCGCAACTCGGCCTCGGCCTCGATCTGCAGGAAGAGCGGTTCAAGCGCTTCCTGAGCGGTCACGACATGGTCTTTCGGAGGGGCTATCGACTGGCTGGAAGCGAGCATAGGCATCTGCGCGGTACTCCTCTCTTTATGGGCAGGCGGGCTTTCTTTTTAGCTGGCTTGAATCGACCTAATGCGCCAACCTCAAAAAAGGTTCCGGATAAATTTTAGAAAAGCCTGCATCTTGTTCTTTCGCCCCGCCTCTGCCTTCTTGCGCCCATAGGCTGATGCGCGATTCGGGTCCCGATAAAGCGGTGGAGCCCACGAAAGAATGCGCACGAAGGAGATTGCGATGACGAACGCCAAGCCCGGGATTTCCGAGATGCGGCCAAGAATTTCGGTGATCGGCGTTGGTGGTGGTGGCGGAAACGCCATCAACAACATGATCGCGGAAAGCCTCGAAGGCGTTGAATTCATTGCCGCAAACACCGATGCGCAGGTGCTCGCCACCTCGAAGGCCTCGCGCCGCATCCAGCTCGGCGCGCATGTGACCGAAGGCCTCGGCGCCGGTTCGCTGCCCGAGATCGGTCGCGCCGCCGCTGAAGAATCGATCGACGAGATCATGGACCACCTGGCCGGCTCGCACATGTGCTTCGTCACCGCCGGCATGGGCGGCGGCACCGGCACCGGTGCCGCACCCGTGATTGCCCAGGCGGCCCGCAACGCCGGCATCCTGACGGTCGGCGTCGTCACCAAGCCCTTCACCTTCGAAGGCAACCGCCGCATGAAGACGGCCGAAGCCGGCATCGAAGCGCTGCGCCAGGCTGCCGATACCGTGATCGTCATCCCGAACCAGAACCTGTTCCGCATCGCCGACGCCAAGACCACCTTCGCCGACGCGTTCATGACCGCCGACCGCGTGCTGTTTGCCGGCGTCGGCTGCATTACCGATCTGATCGTCAAGGAAGGCTTGATCAACCTCGACTTCGCCGACGTGAAGTCGGTCATGCGCGGCATGGGCCGCGCAATGATGGGCACCGGCGAAGCATCGGGCGAAGAGCGCGCGATGAAGGCGGCGGAAGCCGCAATCGCCAATCCGCTGCTCGACGACATCTCGATGCGCGGCGCCAAGGGCGTGCTGATCTCGATCTCCGGCGGCTCCGACATGACGCTGTTCGAAGTCGATGAAGCCGCAAGCCGCATCCGCGACGAAGTGCAGGACGATGCCGATATCGTCGTCGGCGCGATCTTCGACCGCAATCTGGATGGCAAGTTCCGCGTCTCCGTCGTCGCCACCGGCCTCGATGGCGCCGGCGCCGGCGTGGCACCGGTCCAGCCTGGCGCGCCCCTCGCTCAGGGCCTGCCGCCGCGCACGCTGCAGTAAGCCGAAAACAAAACTTGGTTCGATCCGGCCGCGTGCTCCAGCGAGCACGCGGCCTTTTTGCGTCTATTGGCCGCAACGCCCCGCCAATTCTGGAAAAACCAGTTGGACGACCCTAGATCAGAAGGTGCCCCCAAGACGCGCCCAAAGATATCCCAACGGACACCCAAGGGCGCTTCCAATTTCAGACGAACATTTCAGGAAAACACCATGTCTCAAGATAAGAATCCCGTCTGGTTCATCACCGGTTGCTCGACAGGCTTCGGCCGCGAACTGGCGAAACTCACCATCGCCCGCGGCTGGCCGACTGTTGTCAGCGCCCGTGACAAGTCCCGCGTCGCCGATCTCGTCACCGGCCATGAGGACAACGCGCTCGCCGTCGATCTCGATGTGACCGATGCCGCGCAGATCACCGCCGCCGTAAAGGCCGCCGAGGAGCGCTTCGGGCGGATCGACGTCCTCGTCAACAATGCCGGCTATGGCTATCAATCGCCCATCGAGGAAGGCAGCGACAGCGAGATCCGCGATCAGTTCGAGGCCAATGTCTTTGGCCTCTTCGCCATGACGCGGGCCGTTGTGCCCGGCATGCGTACGCGCCGACACGGCCATGTGATCAACATCACCTCGGTGGCCGGCTTCATCGGCTTTCCTGGATCCGGTTATTATGCGGCGAGCAAGCACGCGGTCGAGGGGATGTCGGATGCGCTTGCCGCCGAAGTCGCGCCGCTCGGCATCAAGGTCACCTGCGTCGAGCCTGGCCCGTTCCGCACCGATTGGGCCGGCCGTTCGCTGCGACAGACCGAAAGCAAGATCGCCGATTACGCGGAAACCGCTGCCGCGCGCATGCGCCAGACGGCTGGATACAGCGGCCAGCAGCCGGGCGATCCAGTGCGCGCCGGCGAAGCGATCATCAAGATCACCGAGGTCGAAAAGGCGCCACGCCACCTGGTGCTTGGCGAATTCGGCTATGGCGCGGTCACGGCCAAGCTGAGGGAGCGACTGGCGCTGATCGAGGAATGGAAGGATACCAGCCTCGGCGCCGATTTCCCGAAGTCTTGAGGCTCGTGCTCTGGCATGAACAGTGCGCCGTGGAGGAAGAAGTGATGTTGAAGCTCGTCTATGGCCTTGAAGGCCTGCTGGTCCTGGCCGGTCTGATCTGGATGGGGCAGGGCAGCGGCTATTTTCCGTATCCGGCCGAGAGCTTTATGACCGACCAGACGCCCTGGATCTACTGGGGCGCGCTTGCCGTTGCCGTCGGCCTCATTCTAATCGTGCTGACCAAGAGCCTGCGCGGCAGGCGTTAAGCGGCGCCCAAAACAAATTCGCCGGCTGGAGGGGCCAGAAAACCCCGCCAGCCGGCGATAATCACTCGCTTGGAAGCGTTCAAGCGCGGCGCAGACGCGCCTCGGGCAGTTCAGGCCGGGTGCCGTCAGGCGCGCGCAGACCGCGATGCTTGCTGACGAAAATCCACTCGACATTGCCCGGCTCGAACGGTCGGCGCGGATTGCGCAGCGCCAGGCGGCGCTCGGACAGGCTGCGGGGCAGAGTGTCGATCATGTCGTTCATGAACGTGTCGAGACACTCTTTCCAGCGGGGCGAAACGGCGACATCGACGCCGCCGTAGCGATGAAAATCGGGGTGTTTGCGGGAGTAGCATGCGCCGATCATCCAGGCATGCTGCTGTTTCAGAAAACGCTCTTTAATGGTCATTCGCAGTCTTTTTCATTCCTTGGCGCCAGCGACTCCCTAGCCGTCGAAACGAGCGATGTTGATCGGCCGTTCCGCTGTCCAGGTGCCATCCGCACGCTGATATTTTGTTTGCAAACCGGCTGCCGATCAAACGATCGATAAGCGACCTGGGGCCGCCGCCGGTGCCTCTACACGAGTAGGAAAAGGTGGCCGATTGAACGCCGTCGAAGCCTGAGCTTGGACGCCATTACGTTCGGCGACGTGCTACCTAGTCGACATTGATTGTTCCTTCAAGGATTTTCCTGAAACAATTTTGCATGGCTGCCCGTCGCGACGAAAAAACGGTAGCATCACCCTCATCAGCTCGCGTCATGGGCGTGAATTTTGCTCGTGGCTGACTTGAGGCTGTATATGGCAGCCGAGGTCAGGGGATGCGACGCCGAATGCGCTTGCGCGGCGAGGGAACGCTTAATAGGCTCGCTGCGTTGATGGATTCGTTCAACGCTTTTCAGTAGGAATCACATGCGCGCTCAATCGAAGCCGTTCGTTGTTGAAATCAAGACTTCCCGCCGTACCGATCGCAGCAAGGAAAAATCCATCTGGGGCAATCTCGACCTCTCCGCCGTCGCGCAGGAAGTGACCGATGACGTACCGTTGTCGGCGGCGCCTGCTACCGGTGTCGAGCAAAAAGCCGTCCGCTAACGCCGAAAGGGCGCGCGCGCCGATATGTAGCCGCGCGCCTGATCGAATTCTGTGAAAGCGCAGTCAGACCGGAGTGCAGGTCATGCCGTTGCGCTGGGCATTGGCGATGCAGTCGCTTCTATTGTTATAGCCTTCTGTCGACGCGCCGACGATCTTTCCGTTGGACGCTTTGCACCGCCAGTGCCACTGGCCACTTGTTTGGTAGATCTCCCAAGTATCGCCATTGCTTGCCTTACAACTCGCCATGTCTCTCTCCCTTGGCTTTGGCGCACAAGGGCTAGGCCATTCCTTCGCACGTTTCTACGAACTGACTGCAATCAAGAGGTGCGTCTCGCCGCGACGTCGGTTGTGTTGGCCGTCAGAAGCCAGACATAAATGGCGAACCATCTGGCCCCTTGGGCGTTGTTTGAAAACACGCTGAAGGAGAAGATCGATGCCAATCAACGATGATGGAAAGAAACCGCTGTCGCGCAGCGAGGACTATCGCGACTTCGAAGAGCGCAATATCGACGACGGCTGGCCCTATGCGGATACACCTGATGCCGCGCCGGCAGTGCCTGAAAATCGAGCCTATGGCGAAACGCCCGCCAATTTCGACAGCAGCGACAATCCAGGCTTCCGCATCGACGGCATAGACCGCGATGGCAACGAGAACCGGCTGAAGGATTCGCTCCGCGCCGACACGATTGACCGCGATGACAGCGATGATCTCGAAGCGCGGGTCACCGAAAACATCGAGAACGTCCCCGAAGTCGACATCGACAGCATCGAGGTCCACGCCGACGGCCATGTCGTCACGGTCGAAGGCTCTGTCGAGACCATCGGCATCGCCCGCAAAGTCGAACTCGCCGCCTCCTCGGTAGATGGCGTCCACCAAGTGAGGAACAGGCTGCACACGACGGGTGTGGATGCACATTGATGCTAACTCACTCTGCGAAGAGCAGACCACACCCTGAAAAAGAAAAGGCCGCCCGCTTGGATAAGCGGACGGCCTTTTTAATTAGCGTTCTCTAAAGCCGATCAGCTGCAGCCGCTGGTCGCGCCGCAAGTGTCGCACTTCTCGCAGGTGCCGTTGCGCACCATCGTGAAGTTCTGGCACTCCGAGCAAATGTTGCCGGTGTAGCCCTGCATGATCGACCGGGCGCGGCGCTCGGATTCGATCTTCTTGGCTTCCGTCTTGGCCGATGCGGCGTCAGCCGCAGCCTTGTCGGAGAACAGCGCCGTTGCCTGCTGCTGGTTTTCGGTCGTGACTTCTTCCAGCACTTCCTCGGCGATCTCTTCGGCCAATTCCTTGGCGCGCTCTTCGTAATCGCGCTTGAAGGCGACGATTTCGGAGGTCGAGATGGCGGTCGTCGGCTCGATCTTGCGGGCGGCAGCGCCTGCGAAGGACGTTACCGTTGCACCGGACGAGGCGCGGGCAGGGGCGGCAGTTGCCGAGCCCTTCGGCTCGCCGGCAGCCTGGCGTTCGCTGTTCGAAACGATCGTCGGCTTGTAGCCGCGGGTCCAGCCGGTCGAGACGAGGTTCGTCTTGCCTTCCTGGATGCCCTTGCCGAGAGCCGTGTTCGAGAAGTCCGACGTATCGACATGCGCCAGATCGTGGCGGCCGAGGTAGGAGACGGCAAGTTCGCGGAACACGTAGTCGAGGATCGACGTGGCGTTCTTGATCGCGTCGTTGCCGATGACCATGCCTGCTGGTTCGAACTTGGTGAAGGTGAAGGCCTCCACATATTCTTCGAGCGGCACGCCGTACTGCAGACCCAGCGAGATGGCGATCGCGAAGTTGTTCATCATCGCACGGAAGGCGGCACCTTCCTTGTGCATGTCGATGAAGATCTCGCCGAGGCGACCGTCACCGAATTCGCCGGTGCGCAGGTACACCTTGTGTCCGCCGACGGCGGCCTTCTGGGTGTAGCCCTGGCGGCGGTTCGGCAGCTTTTCGCGTTCGCGGGTCACGCGCTCGACCACACGCTCGATGATCTTTTCGGTGATGGTGACTGCCTGGGCGGCGACCGGCTGCTGCAGCAGATCGTCCAGTGCGTCCTCATCGCTTTCGTCTTCGATCAGCGAGGCGTTCAGCGGCTGCGACAGCTTGGAGCCGTCGCGGTAGAGAGCGTTCGCCTTCAGGCCGAGCTTCCAGGAGAGCATGTATGCGCTCTTGCAATCCTCGACCGTCGCGTCGTTCGGCATGTTGATCGTCTTGGAGATCGCACCCGAGATGAACGGCTGGGCAGCAGCCATCATGCGGATGTGGCTGTCGACCGAGAGGTAACGCTTGCCGATCTTGCCGCACGGATTGGCGCAATCGAAGACGGCGAGGTGCTCGTTCTTCAGGAACGGTGCGCCTTCCAGCGTCATCGCGCCGCAGACGTGAACATTGGCAGCCTCGATGTCCTTCTTCGAGAAGCCGATGTGCTCAAGCAGGTTGAAGCCCATGTCGCCGAGCTGTTCGTCGGAAACCTTCAGCGTGCCCTTCAGGAAGTCGGTGCCGAGCGTCCACTGGTTGAAGACGAACTTGATGTCGAAGGCGCTCTTCAGCGCGCCGTTCAGTGCTTCGATCTTCTCGTCGGTGAAGCCCTTGGCCTTCAGCGAGCCGGGGTTGATCGCCGGCGCCTGGTTCAGGTTGCCGTGGCCGACAGCGTAAGCTTCGATCTCGGCGATCTGGCTCTCGGAGTAGCCGAGCGTGCGGAGCGCCTCCGGAACGGCGCGGTTGATGATCTTGAAGTAGCCGCCGCCGGCGAGCTTCTTGAATTTCACCAGCGCGAAGTCAGGCTCGATACCGGTCGTGTCGCAATCCATGACGAGGCCGATCGTGCCTGTCGGCGCGATGACGGTTGCCTGGGCGTTGCGGTAGCCGTGCTTTTCGCCGAGCTCGAGAGCCTTGTCCCAGGCGCTCTTGGCGTGAGCCGCCAGGTCCTGGTCCGGGTTCTCGGAGTGGATGAGCGCGACCGGGTTGATCGACAGGCCTTCATAGCCCGACGTCTCGCCGTAAGCAGCGCGGCGATGGTTGCGGATGACCCGCAGCATGGCTTCGCGGTTCGGCTTGAACATCGGGAAAGGTCCGAGTTCAGAGGAGATCTCGGCCGAAGTGGCGTAGGAGATGCCGGTCATGATCGCGGTCAGCGAGCCTGCGATGGCGCGGGCTTCGTCGCTGTCGTAGGGGATGCCCGACGACATCAGCAGGCCGCCGATGTTGGCGTAGCCGAGGCCGATCGTGCGGTACTCGTAGGAGCGCTCGGCGATCTGCTTCGACGGGAACTGCGCCATCATCACGGAGACTTCAAGCACGATCGTCCAAAGGCGAACGGCGTGTTCGTAGTCAGCGATGTTGATGCGCTTGGTGGCCGCATCCTTGAACTGGATGAGGTTCAGCGAGGCAAGGTTGCAGGCCGTGTCGTCGAGGAACATGTATTCCGAGCACGGGTTCGACGCACGGATCGGGCCGGCAGCCGGGCTGGTGTGCCAGTCGTTCATCGTCGTGTTGAAGTGCAGGCCCGGATCGGCCGATGCCCAAGCGGCGTAGGAGATCGATTCCCACAGGTCGCGTGCCTTCAGCGTCTTCATGACCTTGCCGTCCTTGCGGGCGGTCAGGTTCCAGTCGCCGTCGTTTTCGACTGCGCGCAGGAAGTCGTCCTTGATCGAGACCGAGTTGTTGGAGTTCTGGCCCGAAACCGTGAGGTAGGCTTCCGAATCCCAGTCGGTGTCGTAGGTCTTGAACTCGAGGTCCTTGTAGCCCTGGCGAGCGAACTGGATGACGCGGCCGATGTAGTTTTCCGGAACCTGGTCCTTCTTGGCAGCGCGCACTTCACGCTTCAGGGCAGGGTTCTTGTTCGGGTCGTAGCAATCGTCATTGTCGCCGTCGCAATTGACGCAGGCCTTCATGATCGCCTTCAGGTGGCGATTGACGATCTTCGAACCGGTGACGAGGGCAGCAACCTTCTGCTCTTCCTTGACCTTCCAGTTGATGTATTCCTCGATATCCGGATGGTCGATATCGACCACGACCATCTTGGCCGCGCGACGCGTCGTGCCGCCAGACTTGATGGCGCCGGCAGCGCGGTCGCCGATCTTCAGGAAGCTCATCAGGCCGGAGGAACGGCCGCCGCCGGAAAGGCGTTCGCCTTCGCCGCGCAGATACGAGAAGTTGGAGCCGGTGCCGGAGCCGTACTTGAAGAGGCGGGCTTCGCGAACCCAAAGGTCCATGATGCCGCCTTCGTTGACGAGATCGTCTTCGACGGACTGGATGAAGCAGGCATGCGGCTGCGGATGCTCATAGGCCGACTTCGACTTCGTCAGCTTGCCGGTGAAGGGGTCGACATAGAAGTGGCCCTGGCCGGGGCCGTCGATGCCGTAGGCCCAGTGCATGCCGGTGTTGAACCACTGCGGCGAGTTCGGGGCAACGCGCTGTGTCGCGAGCATATAGGCGAGTTCGTCGCGGAAGGCGGCCGCGTCTTCTTCGGAAGAGAAATAGCCACCCTTCCAGCCCCAGTAGGTCCAGGTGCCGGCCAGACGGTCGAAGACCTGGCGCGCATCGGTTTCAGAACCGTACTGCTGATCCTTCGGGAGCTCCTTCAGAGCGGCCTCATCGGCAACCGAGCGCCACAGGAAGGAAGGAACCTCGTTTTCCTCGACCTTCTTGAGGCGGGCAGGGACGCCGGCCTTGCGGAAATACTTCTGCGCCAGAATGTCGGCCGCGACCTGCGAAAACTGCGCGGGAACATCGATGTTCTCGAGGCGGAATACGATCGACCCGTCAGGGTTCTTGATCTCGCTGGTTGCCTTGCGGAATTCGATAGCCGCGTAAGCGCCCTGATCTGCCTTCGTAAATCGGCGTTCTATGCGCATTTGCCTTAACCTCTAGCTCGCGCGCCCCGTCCCCGTTGACCAAGGCGCAAGTTTCCACCTCCGGCGGCGCCGTAAGGAGCGCAGCCAGTTCTCGTTTCCGTATCGTCACAGGAGTGTCATCCGGAGATGGGTCATCCTGTATCTTGTGGTGATGGTGGCTGCAATGACTAAATATAGTATTAACAGCCTTTTTCCGCCAGCCCCGGATGTCGCTTTTTCAGGCGGCAAAAATCGCGCAGAACATACTCATGGCGGCTTACCCCTCATGGATCAACGCCCTGATTCAATGCTCGATTTCTGGTGAGAACCGGCCTCGTCATGTCCGGTTCAGTTGCCGCCGCAACATCGAAGTTTATTAAGTTGAAAACAGGCGATTCCGTCAAGGGCTCGTTCTTAATGAAGTGTTCACCACAAGATATTGTGGAGTGGCCTGTGGAGACTGGGGAAAAACCAGTTGGGCAAGAATTTCAATGGCTTGCTGCGGGATGCGCAAGGGAAATGCCAAAGCCGGATAAATTTCGCCATATTTTGTCATTTGGCGGTGGCTTTTGGAGCGCAAATGAGCCTTGTGATTCGCAAGGCCGAACAAGGCGCTAAAGTGCGTCGATGGCGATGGTCACCGTGGCGCTTCCGATCGCCTGTCCATTCTCGTCGCGAACAGTGAAACTTGCCTGCGTTTCCAGCAATTGCGTGGCATCGTCGCGGCTGGCGCGATCGATGAAGACCTCGTCGGAGTCCCGGGCGAAGGTCCTCAGGAACTTGTTTTCGTCGCCCTGCCAGTAGTCGTTGGTGGGCACGCTCTGTGCGACATTCAGTCCGTTCCGGTCGGTCACGAATATTTCCACAATCGTTCCTTGCGAATCATCCTGCTTGGCTTTGAGGTATCGCGAGACCGGATTGTTGAGGAGGCGGGTGACCATCTGCCATTGCCCGCTCTTGATCTCCGAGCGGTAGCTGTTGTCGAGCACCTGGATATCCATCGGGCTGATATCGCCGAACTTCCTGTTCTGCGCCTTGATCGCGGCCAGAACGTTCGGCTTGTTGATCATCGGCTTGACGAGTGTATCCACATATTCGCGCACGACGGAGATATAGGCGGGTTCGGCCGAGACCACGCGCGGATGCACGTTCAAGCACAGCCCGAAGGCCGCGATCAAGCCGATAAACCGCCAACGCTGCATGGTCGTTCCAGTGTCGCGCTAGCGACCGCCCTCTACCCAAACACCCTGCCGCGCCCTTGCTGCCTGATGCCATATGATCATACGGCGGACGGCGAGGGGCGGACAGCGAATTTGATTATGTTAGTAAACAAAGATTGGAGCAATTTAAAGTTGCTTCCGTCTTTGTCTGCTAAGAGCCTGGAAAATCAGCCCTTGCTGCCCTTGGAGATTGGCTCCTGATAGCTGAAACCCATATCCCACGGGAAGTAGATCCAGGTGTCCTGGCTCACTTCGGTGACGAAGGTATCGATGGTCGGCACACCCTGTGGTTTTGCATAGACGCAGGCGAAGTGTGCCTTCGGAAGCAGTGTGCGGACCTCGGAGGCTGTCTTGCCGGTATCCGTCAGATCGTCGACGACGAGCACGCTTTCGCCGCCGTCTTCAAGCAGTTCGGCCGCGATGCCCTTGAGGAGCATCATCTCGCCCTGGTTCACGTAGTCGTGGTAGGACGCGACACAAACCGTCTCGATCAGGCGGATGTTCAGTTCGCGCGAAATGATGGCGGCCGGCACGAGGCCGCCGCGGGTGATGCAGACGATCGCCTTGAACTCGCGGTTCAGGCCGGCGAGACGCCAGGCCAGCGCGCGTGCGTCGCGGTGAAATTGATCCCAGGAAACGGGAAAGGCTTTATCGGGAAGGGACATTGGCTCGCTCCGAGGCATGGATGATGACACGCCGTTTGCCGGCGGCCGGACGCTCTTCCGTTCACTCGGGTCAAACGCAAATCGCGCAGCCGAGACTGCGCGATGGAAGGACCGAAGCCGGAGCTCGTCGTCGGTCGT
Organism: Rhizobium sp. 16-449-1b; assembly: GCF_017741935.1. Classification (GTDB taxonomy): domain Bacteria; phylum Pseudomonadota; class Alphaproteobacteria; order Rhizobiales; family Rhizobiaceae; genus Rhizobium. The sequence continues at coordinate 180,902 of NZ_JAGHMH010000006.1, forward strand.
GGCAATTAGCGGAATTTGGCTGCAAAACGCAAGCCCCGCCGATCGCGGCCCGCTAACGCGAAAGCAGCGTCATCGCCGTCATGGAGTGCAACAGCGTCTTCGTCGTGCCGCCGAAGATCATCTGCCAGAGCCTCGAATGCGTGTAGGCACCCATCACAAGCAGGTCGATGCTGCTGTCGGACAGCCTGTTCTCGATGACGGCCGACGTGCTCTTGTCCGTGGTCGTCGCCGTCGCGAGGGTGGCGTTGACGCCGTGGCGGGCAAGCGTCGCGGCGATTTCCGCACCGGCGACCGCTGCCGATTGCAGCGCGTTGTCGACAGGATCGACGGAGAAAATCTCAACCTCGTCGGCAGCCTTAAGGAAGGGCAGGGCGTCGAATGTCGCGCGCGCGGCTTCCTTCGATCCGTTCCAGGCGACCAGCACCCGCTTGATCGGCTTCGGCTGGCGGATGATGAAGGGGATCATCAAAACCGGCCGTCCGCTTTCGAGCAGGAAATTGTCGACATCGACGTGACTGTCCGACGGCCGTGCCGGATCGGCCTGCGAGGCGATCAAGAGATCGGCGCTACGGGCGCTTTCGATCAGCGGCGCCGAGCCATAGCCGGTCGAGGAAGCAAAGCTGCGCCACTCGAACGAGACGCCTTCGACCTCCGCCTTGCGGCGAACGATCGTTTCGATCTTGACCCGTTCGGCGTGCGCCATGTCCTGCAGCGCCTGCACGGCGACAGGATCCGGGATCTCCATCGGTGCCACGAGTGGAACGACGGCGATCGTTTCCGCATGAAGCCCGATCACATGAGCATCGTGTTCCGCAGCCAGCGCAAACGCCAGATCGGCGACTGCAACGCAATTGTCTGAAGTATCGAGAATCGCAAGAATGGTTTTGTAAGACATGGGTATCTCCTTGCTCGGATGAAAAAGTCCGTAAGAGAAGCAATGCGCTTGCCCGGCATTTGTTTCCTTGACCGAGATCAAGGGTCATAGGCCGGTCTCGAAAGAGATTAGGCCTCTGCCGAATGGTTTTCCAGGATATCCCGCTCGCGACGGATGGCTTCGATCGTCGCCGCGACATCCGCGCCGGCGGCATCGATCACCGCCTGCGAGCGACCGCGAACGACGATCTCGGTGGAAAATTTCTGGCCGACATAGCGAGGATAGGAGCCGATGCTGGTTTCCGGATGCGCCTTCTGGATCGCGGCGAGCGGCGTGCCGATATCGCCTTCGCCATAAGGGCATGAGATCGCCAGCGACAGCACCGGCGTTCCGGTTCTGAGCGTCGGAATCACCGCGTCCACCATCGCCTGAAACACCTGCGGCACGCCGGCCATCACATAGACGTTGCCAATGACGAAACCCGGCGCGGTGGAAACGGGGTTGGGAATGTGGGTGGCGCCGACAGGCATGCGCGCCATCCGCTGGCGGGCCTCGGTGAACTCCATCTCGCGGCGCTTGTACATATCGCCGAGTAGCGCCATCGCCTTCTCGTCATGATGGCAGGCAACGCCGAAGGCCTTGGAGACGGCATCGGCCGTGATGTCGTCATGGGTCGGCCCGATGCCGCCCGAGGTGAAGACATAATCGTATTTCGTCCTCAGCGCGTTCAGCGCCTCGACGATCGCATCCTCCTCGTCAGCGACGATGCGGACTTCCTTGAGGTCGATGCCTGCAAGCAGCAGCATATCGGCGAGATGGCCGATGTTCTTGTCCTTGGTGCGGCCGGATAAAAGCTCGTCGCCGATTGCCAGAATGGCTGCGGTCACAATCTGTTGGGTCATGGTAGGTCTCTGTCTTCACTCAGTCTTTGGCGTCGAGCTTATACCAAATAGAGCGGACGGGAAGCCCGTGCCCACCAATACGGAAATGTGAACGCAAGCCAAAAACGTGCGATAAGATTGAACAGTCCGTCTCCCGCAGCGCGGCTGGCCGCCACCAAGTGCATGCGCTAGCTATTGGTCATACGCACGATAGCGTTGCGAGGCATTCTTTATGATACGCGAATTCATCAAACGGATTTTGGTCGGTGCGCCAACGCAAGCACCCGCCGCAACCCAGAAAGAGGAAACTTCCAAGATGGCTAAGGTTCTGGTTCTTTACTATTCGTCGTACGGCCACATCGAGACGATGGCATACGCCGTTGCCGAAGGCGCGAAATCCGCAGGCGCCGACGTGACCGTCAAGCGCGTACCGGAACTGGTGCCGGAAGAGGTCGCCAAGGCATCGCATTTCAAGCTTGACCAGCAGGCACCGATCGCCACCGTGGACGAACTCGCAGAATACGACGCGATCATCGTCGGCGCCGGCACCCGCTTCGGCACCGTTGCATCGCAGATGCGCAACTTCTGGGATCAGACGGGCGGCCTGTGGTTTGCCGGCAAGCTCGTGGGCAAGATCGGCTCGGTCTTCACCTCGTCCGCCACGCAGCACGGCGGCCAGGAATCCACCATCCTCGGCTTCATCCCGACCTTCCTCCATCAGGGCATGGTCGTCGCCGGCCTTCCTTATGCATTCCAGGGCCAGATGGGCGTTGACGAAATCAAGGGCGGTTCGCCCTACGGCGCATCCACGATCACCGACGGCGACGGTTCGCGCCAGCCGTCGGCAATCGAGCTCGACGCCGCCAAGTTCCAGGGCGCACACGTCGCCAAGCTTGCGGCAAAGCTCGCCTGAGCCAAGGCACCTTGAAACAGTGAAGGCGCGGCCTCGGGCCGCGCCTTTTCATGTGTGGCGTCGAAACGCCGTCGTAAAATCGAAGTCGTCGCTGCTGATTTCCGCGATCGTCTAGCCGTAAAATCCGTGGAATTTTGCCGTGTAAACGAACAGCGGTACCCCAAATACCGCCAGTGCAATCAAGAATGCCGTGCCTGTTCTAAACAGTCTCAGGCGCCGTGTTCTGGCGCCATCCCAATCGTAAACCATCGTCTTACTCCCACCACAAGACAAGCTTTACAAATACACGCCCTAAAGCCGTAGCTTTGCTGACGGCGGGCATACAAACACATTCTAACGTTGCAAGAAAGAGATATTACTAATTAATTAAGCGATGTCTCATAAATGCATCGCAGCCGCTCGTTTTGTCTTCGGCTATTCTTGGAGCGGTGCGCAAGTCGGCGTTGCTCCATTCGACCGCTGCTGGATGCGGATGTGGGCTCGTTGCTGCCTTTGACGGGGTACATGCTTCGATTCTTCGCTGTTCGAGCAACCCATCCTTTACGTCTTTGCTGATACTTATGTCAGCACCTGTTGAATAGCATGGGATTCCAAGGTGTTGCGGCTGATACGAATAAGCGCATTGCTGACGATCTTGCTCGTCTGCATGTTTTTCCTCCCGCCGTTTAATGGATACGTCAATGGGGGCGTGCAATACGTCCGGGACTATTTCGACAAGAGGCCCGAGCAGACCGCCCTGTTCATCGGCAACAGCCGCACTTTCTATAACAATATGCCCCAAATGGTGCGCGCCATCGCCGACTCCGCCGGCTATTCCAAGAGACTGCGCATCGTGATGGATGCGGAGCCGGGCGTCAGCCTCGGCTATCACATCAAGAGCGAAAAAACCCAGGCGCTCCTTTCCCGACGCTGGGATCAAGTCGTGCTGCAGGTGCTGAGCAGCGACCAGTATAGCGCGCGGCAATCCGGCCCGGCATGGGATGATGCCGAGAACCTGATACGGGAGGTTCAGGCGAAAGGCGACGTGCCGGTCATGTTCGTCACCTGGCGCTATACCGATCAGTGCATCAAGGATGCCGGCATGCCGAAGACGGCCGGCGATTACTCACCAATGGGTTATGCCGACATGCACCTCAACATCCAGCGGCAGCATGCCCGTCTCGCCGCGCTGACGGGCGTCGCGCTCGTCAATGTAGGCATGATCTGGGAAGCGCTTCAGAGCCAGCCGAAGGATTTCAATCTCTACTATGATTGCAACCACCCTTCGATCTACGGCAGCTATCTCTCGGCTCTGATGTTCTACAACTATTTTTCCGGAAACGACGTTCTGAACGTGACGTTCCGGCCGAGTGAAATGTCTTCGGAGGACGCGGCGATGCTGCGGAAGGCTGTATCGGACTATCTGGCGAATTCCGCCAAGGCTTGAAATATTGCGATAAACATATTCAATCAAGCCGGTTAAATTAACGTCTGTTAAATTCCCTTATGGTTGTATGTCCCCGGGGCTGAGGGCGGGATATATGGTGGGCGACAGACCAGATGGACGACGTCACGATCTTGATGCGTTGCGCGTGTTTTGCTTTGGCACGCTCATCATCTACCATTCGAGCCTTGTCTATGGAGCGAAGACCTGGTGGGTCCATGCTTCGGATACCACAAAGCTGATCGATCTGATCACGATCGGGTCGCATCCATGGCGGATGAGCCTGCTATTCTTCATTTCCGGCGTGGTCACGGCATCGCTGCTCAAGAAGAGATCCGTGGCTGAAATTCGCAACACCCGCACGCGGCAGCTCCTTCTGCCCTTTGTATTCGGCGTTTTCGTGGTTGTGCCGCCGCAGATCTATCTCTCGCCGTACAACTTCACCCCCGATCTCTCTTATTGGGAATTCTGGAAGACCTATGTCGTCTCCGGGATTCAGCTTGAGCATATGTGGTTCCTGGCCTATCTCTGGATCTATGTCATCGCCTGGTCGGTTGCCCAGCCGCAGCTCGCGCGGCGCTGGCCCGGCCTATCGGCGTCCCTGGCGGCGCGGCTGCGGGGCAGGGGCTTGTTCGTGGCGCCGATCGCATTTCTGTCGATCCTGAGGCTCTGTCTCTATCCCGTCTTCGGCGAGACGCTTGTTATCAATTCCGATCTCTATTCGCACGCCGTGTATTTCTCGGTGTTCATGCTGGGCACGCTGCTCGCCAACGAGCAGAGCTTCTGGCAGGAGATCGATCGCCAGCGCTGGATGAGCCTGTGCGTCGCCACGCTGTCGCTGGCGGCGCTGACGGCAGTATTCCTGTTCATCCCACGGGAGGCGAGGCCGGATGCACTCGTGGTCGCGATCAGGGTCGTCCGCTCGGCCTTCCAATGGAGTGCCGTGCTTGCGCTGCTTGCTTTCGCGGGCAGGATCGCCAACCGGCCGAACCGGGTCATCATGTACCTGAACAAGTCGATCATGACCTATTATATCGCGCATCAGACGGTGATCGTCATCGCGGCCTACTACATCGCGCAGGCAGGCCTTCTCGATATCCGTTCCTTCATACCGCTCGTGATCTTCACGGCGCTGGTCTGCGCGCTCATCGCGGAGATGAAGACGCGCTTCAGACCCTTCCTCACCAATATGACATCGACGATAAAAGGGCTGCGAAAACCGCTTCCCTCGGAAACGGCCTGAGCCGTCTTCGCATCAATTTATGGGTAAGCACCAGCCACCTGGTGCGGGCGGCGGGGATCGAACCCGCACAGCCAAAGGCCGAGAGATTTTAAGTCTCTTGCGTCTACCAGTTTCGCCACGCCCGCGCAGGCTTCTCATTCAACGACTGCGGCGATTCAGTCAAGGGCATGCGTGCGCGGGGCAGGCGTCAAGATGCATTCGCCTTGGCGGCGCGAACCCTGTTGAACAGCGATCCGATAGCGACGCCGACCGTGGCGCCCACGGCTTTTACCGCGGCGTCGTGAAGGCGTGCGTGGCGAGTGGGCGACAGATATTGCAGATACTCGATAAAGACCGCGCCTGCGATCAGGAGCAAAGCCACTGTCATCCAGTGCTTGGGATAAGCCACGGCGAAGGCGAGGCCTACGACCATATAGGCAAGCGCCCGGTCGATATTGACTGAAGTCACCGTATGGGGACGAAGGCCGATCGGCGAGACCGTTACGAAAATGATGGCGGCGAGGAGGAGCCAGGCGAGCGGCTTTGAGAATTTGTCTGCTGTCATAAAACTCACAATATTGATGTCACCGGGCGGTTTCACCGCACGATTGCGTTATCTCGGCGGCACGGCCTACGTTACTTCGGTACTTTTCCCAAAACGCGTAGCACTGCGCCCTACCGAACCGTTGTGGTTGAAAATGGGCTTCTTTCGAGGGTCTGCCTATGGCATAGCGTGGGGCGCAATAACAAGGGACTGAGACCGTGACCAGACAGAATGTCGAAGCTGCCGAAGAGGCTCTGCGCAGCCTTTTTCCGGCAACGCCGCTGCAACTTAACGAGCATTTGTCCGCCCGCTATGGCGCCGACATCTGGTTGAAGCGCGAAGACCTGTCGCCCGTCCGCTCCTATAAGATCCGTGGTGCCTTCAATTTCTTCCGCAAGCGCATCGAGGAAGGCGCCTCGGGCAAGACCTTCGTCTGCGCCTCGGCCGGTAATCACGCGCAGGGCTTTGCCTTCGTCTGCCGCCATTTCGGCGTTCCCGGTGTGGTCTTCATGCCGGTGACGACACCACAGCAGAAGATCGACAAGACCCGCATCTTCGGCGGCGAGTTCATCACCATCAAGCTGACGGGCGACTTCTTCGACCAGTGCTACAAGGCAGCCCGCGACCACGTCGAGACGATCGATGGCGTCATGGTGCCGCCCTTCGATCATGAGGATATCATTGAGGGCCAGTCGACTGTCGCTTCCGAGATCATGCAGCAGCTGCCCGAGGGCACGGTGCCCGATCTCGTCGTCATGCCTGTCGGCGGCGGCGGTCTGGCGGCCGGCATCAGCGGTTATCTGAAGGACACGGTGCCGAGCACGGGCTTCTTCTTCGTCGAGCCCCAGGGCGCGCCGAGCCTCAAGCGCAGCATCGAGGCCGGCGAGGTCGTGACACTCTCCAAGGTCGACAACTTCGTCGATGGCGCGGCCGTCGCCCGCATCGGCGACCTGAATTTCGCGGCGCTGAAGGATTTCCCGAGCAATCAGGTCATGCTGATGCCGGAGAACGCCATCTGCGTCACGATCAACGAGATGCTGAACGTCGAGGGCGTAGTGCTGGAACCGGCAGGCGCCCTGTCGCTGACCGCAATAGCGACGATGGACCCCGAAGCGATCCGCGGCAAGACGGTGGTTGCGATCGTCTCCGGCGGCAATTTCGATTTCGAGCGGCTTCCGGATGTGAAGGAAAGGGCCATGCGTTACGCGGGCCTGAAGAAATACTTCATTCTGAGGTTGCCGCAGCGCCCCGGCGCGCTCCGCGACTTCCTCAACCTGCTCGGCCCCGATGACGATATCGCCCGCTTCGAATATCTGAAGAAGACCGCCCGCAACTTCGGTTCAGTCCTCATCGGCATCGAAACCAAGGCGCCGGAAAACTTCGCGGCGCTGTTCGCGAAATTCGAGACATCGGGTATCAGTTTCGAGGACATCACCGAAAACGAGATCCTCGCGAACCTCATCATTTAACTTTTACGGCAACGGCCCTATTTAACCCTGATGGCATCCGCCCTCATCACAAAGGCGTATCATGGCTTCGATTTTTTCCAGCATTTTCTCCATGTTCTCGGGCGGCGAAAAGCAGCCGGGTGCGGCTTCTTCGAGTGCGGCCTCCGATCCGCAGCCTTATGCCGATTGCACGATCTATGCCGAACCGATGAAGGAAGGCGGCCAGTACCGTCTGGCTGGCCGTATCGAAAAGACCGTCGGCGACGAGGTGCTGGTGCGCAATTTCATCCGCGCCGACATGTTTTCATCGACGGATGATGCGATCGAATGCACCGTGCGCAAGGCGCAGCAGATCATCGACCAGAACGGACCATCCCTGTTCAGCGACGGAGCCAAGGTTCGTCAGGTCTGATCATGGAAGGCTGGCGCGCCCTTGCCTGTTGAGCGGCCGCGCGGTCATCCCCTCATGCTATTTTAAAACATTGCGGCGATCCTGCGCTCAGCAGACATCGCAGGAATATCCAGTGCCTCAGAATGCCCGCCGCACATCCGTGATGAATTTCGCCGACAAAGTGGTCGAGATGGCATGGCGTGGCGTCATCGGGCCGGCACAGCCGCCGCATCGCCTTGACGGGAGGTCGCGGCGTTGATCGCAAACGTCAATCTCATCCTCTTCGTCGTCGAAGCCATCGGCTACTTCACGCTGATGGTGACGCTGCTGCATTTTCGCGCCCGCATCGGCCTCGGCATATTCCTGACGGCACTCGGTGTCATGCACTTCATGGAGACCTACCTCGCGGCGGTCTTTTATGTCGAGCTACCGTTCGGCATCGTCTCGCCGGGATCATCGGTGTTCTTCACCGGCAAGCTGATGATGATCCTGATGCTCTATCTTCAGGAAGACGCCGCCGTCGTTCGCCAGCCGATCTACGGGCTCTTCATCGGCAACTTTTTGACCGTTGCGATCGCCTGGATCGTGCAATGGCACGCGCCACTGGAGCTTACATCGGGCGCTCTCCCCAGCGACGAGTTCCTGAAGGAAATGGGCTGGCTGATGCTCGGGGGTACGGCCATCCTCTATCTCGACGCGATCGGCATCATCCTGCTCTATGAGCGGCTCGGTCGCTATTTCAGGCAGCGGCCGATCCTGCGCTTCATGATCTGCGGCTTCGTGCTTTTGACCTTCGACCAGATCGCCTTCTTCGGCGCGCTGCACTATTCGGTCGGCGTCCCGCTTGCCGCCTTCTGGGGTGGGTGGAAGGCAAAGATGCTCGCCGTCTGCATCTACACCGTCCTCTTCGCGATCTACGAGAAATGGATCGGCCGCGCCGTGACAACATCCAGCGCGCGCCCCATCGGCGACATCTTCAGCGACCTGACCTTCCGCGAACGCTACAACGATCTCCTGAGCCGCACCGGCCGGGACGTGCTGACCGGACTTTACGACCGCACGCGGATGGAGCTCGAAGCGCCGATCATGATCCGCGAATCACTGCGCCAGGGGCAGTCCGCCACAGTGATGATCCTCGACGCCGATCACTTCAAGAACGTCAACGACGTGTTCGGCCACCTGCAGGGCGACGATGTCCTGCGCGCGATATCAGCTCGCCTGGGCTCGATCCTGCGCGCCGGCGACCGGGTCTTCCGCTTCGGCGGCGAGGAATTCGTCGCGATCTGCCCGTTGACCGATCACGCCGAGGGCCTGCGTCTCGCCGAGCGGTTGCGCTGGACGATCGAAAACAGCGTCGCCACGCCCGATGGCAAGCCGGTAACGATCAGCATCGGCGTTGCAACGGCCAGCGAAGACGGCGACGCCTTCACCGCAGTCCTGTCGGCAGCTGATGAGCGGCTTTATTGCGCCAAGAAGAACGGCCGAAACTGCGTCTTCGGCCAGACCGGCGTGCATGGCCTCACGGTCGCCGGCTAACAGTAAGTCTCCACAAACAAAAAGACGGCCGGCGAGCCGACCGTCTTCCTGAACTGACTACCCTTTGAATTAGGCAGCGAGCGCGAGTTCTTCAGCGCGTGCCTTGGCAGCGCCGACAGCCTTCTCGGCTGCTTCAGGACCGAAAGCCAGGCCTTCGACATAGATGGTCTCGACGTCGGTGATGCCCATGAAGCCGAGAACGGTCTTCAGGTACGGTACGGCATGGTTCATGCCGGCAGCCGGGCCCTGCGAGTAGACGCCGCCGGAAGCGAGAACGACGTAGACCTTCTTGCCGGTGGCAAGGCCAACCGGGCCGTTTTCGGTGTACTTGAACGTCAGGCCGGCGCGGGCGACGTTGTCGATCCAGCTCTTCAGCGACGAATAGATGTTGAAGTTGATGAGGCCTGTGCCGATGACGATGGTGTCTGCTGCGAGCAGCTCGTTGACCAGTTCGTCGGAGATCTTCGCGGCTTCGTTTTCTTCGGCCGTGCGGGCGTCCGCCGGCTTGCGGATAGCGCCGGTGAAGAGGTCGTTGATATGGGCCAGCGGGTTCGCGGCGAGGTCGCGGCGAACGACGACGCTGCCGGCCTTCTGCGACTGGAGCTTGCCAGCGAGGTCTACGGCGATATCGGTCGAAAGCGACTCAGCGCGCGGGCTGGAGGTCAGAAGCAAAATGGACGACATGATTGATAATCCTTTGGTCTTTGCGTTTGCGGCGCGATCGGGGGAAGGTCGAACCGCGTCTTCGAGTGAAGAAATAGGTCTAGCGGCCTATCGAAAAAACTGGGATAATGTCGATCAAGACTATCGATCGATTGGATGGATGTAATGTTGCCCAACCCGACACTGGACCAGTTGCAGGTTTTCCTGACCGTTGCCGAGACCGGCAGCTTCTCGGCCGCCTCGCGCGTGCTCAATCGTGCCCAGTCGGTGGTCAGCTACACCATCGCCAATCTCGAAGCGCAGCTGGAAATGCAGCTGTTCGAACGCTCCGGCGCCCGTCAGCCGAAGCTTACCGAGGCAGGCAAGGCCATGCTTGAGGATGCCCGCCGGCTGATGACCGACCTGCAGGTGATGCGGGCGAGGGTGAAAAGCCTGAAGGAAGGGCTGGAGGCCGAGGTCGATGTGGCGATCAGCGTCATGGTGCCGTCGCAGGCGGTCGTTGCCGTGCTGCGTGAATTCCGCGATCGCTTTCCGTCCGTCACGCTCAATCTCAGTGCTGGCGAACTCGGCATGGTCATGGAGGCCGTCCTGTCGGGCAAGGCCACGATCGGCATCGGCGGCGCACTGCTGAAGCAGGACGATTCGATCGCCGTCGAAAAGATCGGCCATTCCTTCATGATCCCGGTCGCCGCGCGTTCCCACCCGCTGGCGAATATCGACAGGCCGCTGACGCTTAGCGATGTTCGCGAGGAGGTGCAGCTCGTCGTCACCGATGCCTCGGGGCTGACCAAGGGCCGCGACTTCAACGTGCTGTCTTACAAGACCTGGCGTGTCAGCGACATCGCCACCAAGCATGCGCTGATCCGCGGCGGCCTGGGGTGGGGCGGCCTTCCGGCGTCGATCATCCGCGAGGATTTGGCCAACGGCACGCTCGTCCATCTCGATCTGCCGGCCTACGAGCAGGGCGAGTATCCGATCTATGCGATACGGCGCATCGCCAACCCGCCGGGGCCGGCCGCCACATGGCTGATCGAAGCCTTCCATTCGAAACTGTCGTTCTGCCCCAACCACGCCGATTTCACCGCGGCGCTGAACGAGATCAAGGATCCCGATCTGCCGCTCGCGGCGGAGTAGGCGAGGCGCGTAGCCTCGCCATCCACTTTCCTTAGAGAACCAGCCGGAACTTGGCGAAACCATCCGTGCCTTCGCCGGCATCCTCGATCTTCGCGCCCTTGACGTCGGCGATGAACTGCTTCGCCTTCGGCCCGCTTTGGAACGTCGCGGTTGCACCCGTCACCGGCTTGAAGGTCCAGTTGCCGTCGGCGGCGGGATTGATCGTTCCCTGCTCGTGCACATAGCGCACGATGACGTCGCGGTTCGTATCGGGCGCCTGGAACACCACCTTGTCGGCCGCGATCTCCGGGAACTTGCCGCCACCGCCGGCGCGGTAGTTGTTGGTCACGACCACGAATTTTTGGCTCGGGTCGATCGGCTTGCCGTCAAACGCAAGGTTCTGGATGCGGTTGGATCCGGCATTGATCGCGTTGCCGTCATTATCGTACTTGCGCGGCTGCGCGAGATCGATCTGGTAGGTGACGCCGTCGATCACGTCGAAATTGTAGGAGGGGAAGTCGGCGTTCAAAAGCTCGGCGTCCTTCGTGCCTTCCTTGATCTCGTTGAACATCCCCGCCGACATTTCCAGCCAGTTCTTCACCTGCTCGCCGGTGATGACGACGGCCTGGACGGTGTTGGGATAGAGATAGAGGTCGGCGATGTTCTTGATGGCGAGGTCGCCGGCCGGAACATCCGTATAGTAATCGGCGCCGCCACGACCACCCGACTTGAAGGGCGCCGCCGCCGAGAGCACCGGCAAATCCTTGTATTCGGTGTCGGCGAGCATCTGCTTGATGTACCAAGTCTGCGCCTGGCTGACGATCTGCACGGAGGGATCGTCGGCGACCAGCGCGAAGTAGGAGTAGAGCGGCGCCGACGTCTTGCCGACAGGGGTGCGGACATAGGCGAGCGTCGCCTCATGTTCCGCCTTTGCGGCCGCGACGACTTCCTTCTTGTCGGCGACATCGGCCACGACCTTCTTCTTGTCGTCGCGGTGATAGATTGGCCGCGCCTCGGAGGTGAAGTCGACGATCTTCCAGCTCTTGCCGTCCTTCTCCAGCAACAGATCAATCAGGCCGAGATGCGAGCCCCAGAAGCCGGCCATGACGGCAGGCTTGCCATGCAGTGTTCCCTTGACCGGATCGGCGTTAGCAATGCCATCCCAGGTCTTCGGGCCGGGGAAGACGAGGTGCTGGTGACCGGTAAAGATCGCGTCGATCCCGTCGACGGCGGCCAGATGCAGCGAGGCGTTCTCCATCTTGTCCGTGGGCGCGCTGCCATCGATGCCCGAATGCGAAAGTGCGATCACGATATCCGCGCCCGCTTCCTTCATCGCGGGCACCCAGGCCTTGGCGGCTTCGACGATATCGCGCGTCTGCGCCTTGCCCTCGAGGTTCTTGATATCCCAGAGCATGATCTGCGGCGGAACGAAGCCGATGAAGCCGATCTTCACCGGGCTCTCGTTGCCGGACCCGTCCTTGATCATCTTTTCGACGATGATGTAGGGCTTGAAGAACAGCTCGTCGTTCTTAGGATCGGAGGCGAGCTGGCCCTTGGTCAGGTTGGCGCAGACGAACGGAAAGTTCGCGCCACCAAGCACCTTGAACATGAAATCGAGGCCGTAGTTGAACTCGTGATTTCCAAGCGTGCCGACGGTGTAGCCGAGCGTGTTCATCGCCTTGATCACTGGGTGGACATCGCCATCCTTCAAGCCGCGCTGATAGGCCATGTAATCGCCCATCGGGTTGCCCTGCAGAACGTCGCCATTGTCGATCAAAAGCGAGTTCGCCGCCTCGGCGCGGATCGTGTCGATGATCGTCGCGGTGCGCGCCAGTCCCATCGTGTCGTTCGGCTTGTCGGCGTAATAGTCGTAAGGGAAGACGTTGACGTGAATATCCGTCGTTTCCATCAGCCTGAGATGCGCCTGGTTGGCGGCGGCACGCGCGGTGAATGGATGCAGCAGAACGAGCGCTGATGTGGCGGCGATGCCGGTGAGAAGAGAACGACGGCTCATGGAAGACAGATCAAGATTGGAAGACATGAAAACTCCTTCGAAACATCACGCGACACCTGCCCGGCGGCGAGAGTAGGGTGATTTTCGAAGGAGTAAACCCTGTAAATGACAGGGGAATATCGCTTTTCGCTTTATGCGTGTCGGACGCCGTCTACCGCGCCAGAACCGGCTTCACGTCCTTGTGGAAGAACCGGAAGTAGGAAGCGACCTGCGCGCGGGCGTTGGAGTTCGGGTCGAACTGGACGCCGACGCGGCCATTGTGGCTCCAGCGGATGACGCCGTGCAGAACGCCGAGATCGTCGGCAAGAATCTGCACACGGCTGCCGGAAGCCGCATGCAGCGGCGAGCGCACTTCAAGCGCAATGCCCGAGATGGACATGTTGAGAATGCGCGCATCGACTTCCTTGGTCAGGTAACGAACCTTGCCGAAGATCCGGCACGACTTGCGTTCGGCCTTGCGGGTAATAATGTTGAGATTGTGCATGACGCGTCTCCCAAATTGAACTGGAGACAGCATACGTCGCGTAGATTGAAATGAATTTATACAATTCGCTAAAATTGCACGATCGGTTTTTACTTCCGAATTGCTTCCCGGCGGGCGACGACATGCTCGCGCCAGATCGTGAAAATGCCGGAAGCGACGACGATGACGGAACCGATGATCGTGTTCAGGCTCAGTGTCTCTCCATAGATCGTCACCCCGATGATCGAGGCATAGACGAGCTGCAGATATGTGAGCGGCTGGACGGCTGCGGCATCGAGCATGTCGTAGGCGCGGATCAGGAAGTAATGGCTCGATATGCTGGTCATGCAGACGAGCGCCATCCACACCCAGTCCGTCGGCGCCATCCATGTCCAGTAGAACGGCCCGACCAGCGTCATCGCGATGGCGCCAACCACACCTGTATAGAAGAAGCTCGTCATCGACGAATCGTCGCGGCTCACCAGCCGGGTGGCGATGACGTAGAAAGCAAAGAGGAAGCAGGAGAGGACGGCCAGCAGCAGTGTGACATCGAAGAAGCCGCTGTCGGGCTTCAGGATCAGAAGCACGCCGACCAACCCCGCGCCGATCGCAGTCCACCGCCGCCAGCCCACCCGCTCGCCGAGCAGCGGCATGGCGAGCAGCGCAATCAGGATCGGCGTCGCCGAGAAGATCGCCTGCGAGTGCGCGAGCCCGATCACCGCGAAGCAGCTGATCACGACAACCACCTGGGCGGCGAGAAGCAGCCCGCGGATTACCTGCAGGACCGGCCGTTTCGTGCGCGCCGTGGCGACAATTCCGCCGCGCATCTTCGCGGCCAGAAGGATGGTGAAGAGGCCAAAGGCCCAATAGCGGATCATCGTCACGAAAACGGGCGGGTAGACACCGCCCAGATGCTTCGAGATGCCGTCCTGAATGGAAAAGATGGTGATCGCCAGAAGAACGAAAATATAGCCTCGGGTCTTCGATCTCATGGCGTCTTCTTACTGCACCGGCCTCGGCCGTATTCCGGAAACACCCGCGCAGGCAAGTGATTCCGCTCCTCCGTCACAAGCCCACATTGGGCCGGTCCATCACCTCGCGCAAGGCAAAGCTGGAGTTGATCTTCACGACATGGGGCAGGGCCGAGAGCCAGTCGCGATGGATGCGCTCATAGTCCTCCAGATCGCGGGCGGCCACGCGCAGGATATAGTCGTATTCACCCGACATCAGGTAGCAGACGAGCACATTGGGACAGCGCTTCACGGCGGTCTCGAATTCCGACAGCGTCTTGGCGAACTGGCCGGAAAGCGAAATGTGCACGATGGCGATCATCTTGTAGTCGAGCGCCTTGGGCGAGACATGCGCGTGATAACCGAGGATGACGCCGCTGCGGTCGAGGATATCGAGCCGTCGCGAACAGGCCGACGCGGAGAGCCCCACTTTGGCGGCAAGATCGGCATTGGTGATCCGAGCGTTCGATTGCAGCGCTTTCAAAATGGCATGATCGATGGCATCGAGTTCCGACATTCGAAGAACTTTCGACTATTGCGTCTGAAACGCATCTTTCTTCGAAAAATGCCGTATATGCAAATCCTCTTTGCAAGGACATTTCGTGCACGCGGTGATTGGATTCCCCTTGTGAACGCTTCGCTCGACGAGGCTGAAAAACAAACGAGGAGGAGCGCCCCGATGCGCGTCGGTTGTCCGAAGGAAATCAAGAATCACGAATATCGCGTCGGCCTGACGCCTGCAGCCGTTCGCGAATATATCGCGCATGGCCACGAGGTCTGGATCGAGACGAAGGCGGGTTCCGGCATTGGTGCCGATGACGCGGCCTACGCCGCCGCGGGCGCGAAGATCGCGTCCTCCGCCAAGGACACCTTCGAAAAGTGCGACATGATCGTAAAGGTCAAGGAGCCGCAGCCGTCGGAATGGGCGCAGCTGCGCGACGGCCAGATCCTCTACACCTATCTGCATCTTGCGCCGGATCCCGAGCAGACCAAGGGCCTGCTGTCGTCAGGCGTCACCGGCGTCGCCTACGAGACGGTGACCGATGACCGTGGCGGTCTGCCGCTGTTGGCGCCGATGTCCGAGGTTGCCGGCCGCCTTTCGATCCAGGCCGGGGCTACGGCGCTGCAGAAGGCCAATGGCGGCCTCGGTATTCTCCTGGGCGGTGTCCCCGGCGTCCTGCCGGCCAAGGTCACCATCATCGGCGGCGGCGTGGTCGGCCTGCATGCGGCTCGCATGGCCGCCGGCCTCGGCGCCGACGTTACCATTCTCGACAAGTCGCTGCCGCGCCTGCGCCAGCTCGACGATCTCTTCTCCGGCCGCATCCATACGCGCTATTCCAGCATCCAGGCGCTCGAAGACGAGGTCTTCTCCGCTGATCTCGTCATCGGCGCGGTGCTGATCCCCGGCGCTGCCGCGCCCAAGCTCGTCACCCGCGAAATGCTCTCGGGCATGAAGAAGGGCTCTGTCATCGTCGATGTCGCCATCGACCAGGGCGGCTGCTTCGAGACATCGCACGCGACGACCCATTCCGACCCGACCTACGAGGTCGATGGCGTCGTGCACTACTGCGTCGCCAACATGCCGGGCGCGGTTCCGGTCACCTCGGCGCATGCGCTGAACAACGCCACGCTGGTCCATGGCCTGGCGCTCGCCGATCGCGGCCTGCGCGCCATCGCTGAAGACAGGCATCTCAGAAACGGTCTCAACGTCCACAAGGGACGCGTCACCAATAAAGCCGTTGCCGAGGCGCTGGGCTACGAGCCTTACGCTGCGGAAGCCGTGCTCAACGTAGCGTAAAGTCCATCGCGCTACGTCAACTGAAGCCGGTTGCTCTCCCGCAACCGGCTTTTTTCCATGATTTAACCGTCGATCCGGCATTGATAGCAATTGTTGCGCGCCGAGCGCACATGCACATAGGCGACCTCGGGCTCGCGCAGAAGCTCTGCCGCATAGGCAGGGATATCGGCGACCTCGGTCACGGCGCCGGTGCCGTAGACGATACGATTGTTGCTGCCATAGCCGCGCAGTATGAAGTTGGGGCTTGTCGTCAGGACAGGCGGCAGCACTTCCTCGGCCGCATAGCGTTCGCAGCGCTTCTGATGCAGGAACACCGGTCCCGTCTCCGCATAGGGCTGCATCTCCGGGAAGGGGCGGTAGGCGAAAACGTAAAGCGCGTCGCCTGCATCTATGTTCTTCAGGCAATGGCGGCAGGGGTGTCCCGGGCCATCGGAAAACATTGTCTCCGGCAAGTGACCATAGGCATCGTTCCCGCCGTTCCAGATCGTCTCGGCGTCGGCAGTGGGCATCGCGGTGAAAGATAGGGCAGTCATGGCAAGTCTCCTTTTGAGCTTGCCTTTAATGCGCTTTAACCCGAGTGGGAGCCACCCGATCCTTGCGCCTCTATATCGTCGTGTAAGGAAACAGCAGAAACGCGCCGGCTAGCTTCTCTTGGCAAGCTCGAGCAACTCCTTGTCGCTGAGCGGCCGGACGATCGCGGTGCCCGTCGAGACAGGAGAAAAGCCGAACATCTGATAGAGCTGCAACGCCCGGGGATGGTCGAGATTGTTGGTCGTGGTCGTCACGCGCAAAGGGTTCTGCGTCCAGATCGCATAAAGCGCCTGCAGCAGGAACCATTTGCCGATCCCGAGACCCAGTGCGTGCTCCATCAGCCCGAAATGGCTGAGCTCGATCGTATCCTCGTCAACTGTCAGATACTCGTAGAACCCGGCCGGCGCACCATTCACGTAGAGCACGCAGATCGTGTTGCGCTTGTCGTAGAGCGTGGTGGCCAGTTCCTCGTCGCTCATCCTCAGGCGATCCACCCACTGCCATCGCGCACCGACCTGGCGGTAGAGATAGCGGTAGAACGGCAGCGGGATTTCCGGCGCGCGCATGATGGCAGTCTGGATATTGACCGGCACCGGCAGGCTCGTCTTCGGCGCCGCCGTCATTTCGAGGCGGGTCACATGAGCCTTCAGCGAGGAGGGAGCTTTTGCCATGGTCAAGCTTTGATCGCTTCTGCGGGGCCGGTAACGATAGGCGTGTCCTCACGGCTGCCCCACTCGCTCCAGGAGCCGTCGTAAAGCGCGTTGTCGTCATGCCCCACGCTTTCCAGCGCCAGCATGATCACGGCGGCGGTCACGCCCGAGCCGCAGCTCGTCACGACAGGCTTGGAGAGATCGATACCCGCATCTGATATCATCGTTTTCAGCGTCGCCACATCCTTGAAGCGGCCATTGGCCGAGAGCGAGGTTGCCGGCAGGCTGCGGGCGCCGGGCATGTGGCCCGAGCGCATGCCTGCGCGCGGCTCTGCTTCCTCGCCGGTAAAGCGGCCGGCGCCGCGAGCATCGGCGATCTGCGCCGAGCCGTCATCGACGATCTCGCGCATGGTCTCGAAGGGGATAACCTTGTCCGCACGGAACTTCGGCGTGAACACTGCCGGCGCCGGGGCGGCCGTCCCGGTCTCCAGCGCGCGTCCCTCGGCCTTCCAGCCATCGAGGCCGCCATCCAGAACGTAGACGTCCTTGGCGCCCATGGTCCGCAGCATCCACCAGACGCGCGGCGCCGAGAAAAAGCCCATGCCGTCGTAGACGACGATCGTGTCCGTCTCTGAAATGCCGAGCTTGCCGACTTCGGCGGCAAAGAACTCCGGTGAGGGGAGCGAATGCGGCAGGCCGGTCGAGTGGTCGGCAATCACGTCCTGATCGAAGAACACGGCGCCGGGAAGGTGGCCCGCCACATACTCGTCCTTGGCGGCGCGCTTGTGGGCCGGCAGATACCAGGAGGCGTCCACCACCTTGAAACCTGAAGTCCCCAGCTGCTTTTCGACCCAATCGGCCGAAACGACGAAGCGGCTCGTGGTGTCGCTCATGCTGCTCTCTCCAATCAATGCTTATGCGTCGTCGCCAGGAGCGCCGAAACGGATACGGAAGCGGCGGTTTTCCTTGCCCTTCTTCTCGATCTTGGCGATATGAATCTGTCCGACTTCCAGTGTTGTCGCAACATGTGTGCCGCCGCAGGGCTGGCTGTCAATCGCCGAGTTCTCGCCGATGCAGACGAGGCTGACGCGACCGAGCCCCATCGGCGGACGCACGTTCTTGGATTTGACGATGCCGGGATTGGCCGCCAGTTCCTCGTCGGTAATCCACTGCAGGTAAACCGGATGGTCCTGGTCGACCAGTGCCATCAGCTTGGCCGTCACCTCGTCCTTGTCGATCGTGTCGGTCATGTCGAAATCGACACGGCTTTCCTCTTCGCCGACGGCCGCTCCTGTTATCGGGTAGGAGCAGACGACGGAAAGCAGGTGGCAGGCGGTGTGCATGCGCATCAGCTTGTGGCGGCGCTCCCAATCGACATGCAGCACCACTTTCTCGCCGACCTCGGGGCTTGCCTGCCCCTCGAGCGGAACATGGATGATAATGTCCTTGGCGGCGCCATGCTTGGTCTGCCCCAGCGTTATCCGGCTGCCGTCGGCGCGCTCAAGCACGCCGGTATCACCCGGCTGGCCGCCTGAGGTTGCGTAAAGGCAGGTCTGATCGAGCTCGATGCCCCCGTCTTCGTGAATGGCGGTGACGACGGCCTCGCAGGTCGAGAGATAGAAGTCGTCACGGTAGAGGGCATTAACGGGCATTGGGCCTCACGCTGCGGGTTCGTATGGGATCTTGATATCGACAGGCGAGGTCAGCCATGCCGGCAGCGGCAGCGACTTCGATGTCAGGAAATCGGGATTGAAGAGCTTCGACTGGTAGCGGTTGCCGTAGTCGCACAGAATGGTCACGACCGTGTGGCCGGGGCCGAGATCCTTGGCCAGACGTACCGCGCCGGCGATGTTGATCGCTGACGAGCCGCCGAGGCAAAGCCCCTCATGCTCGACGAGGTCGAAGACATAGGGCAGGGCTTCCGCATCCGAGATGTTGTAGGCGAAGTCGGGGGTGAAACCTTCGAGATTGGCGGTGATGCGGCCCTGGCCGATGCCCTCAGTGATCGAGGAGCCCGCGGACTTCAGTTCGCCGTTCTTGTAGAACTCGTAGAGCGCCGCGCCATCCGGGTCGGCGATGCCGATCTTGATGTCCTTGTTGAAGCTCTTGAGGCCCATCGCGGTGCCGGCAAGCGTGCCGCCCGAGCCGACGGAGCAAATGAAGCCGTCGACCTTGCCCGAAGTATCCGCCCAAATTTCCTTCGCCGTCGTCTCGATATGCGCCTGCCGGTTGGCGACGTTGTCGAACTGGTTGGCCCAGATGGCGCCATTCGGCTCGGTCTTGGCCAGCTGTTCGGCCAAGCGTCCGGAAACCTTCACGTAGTTGTTCGGGTTCTTGTAGGGCACGGCAGGCACTTCGACGAGTTCGGCGCCCAAGAGCTTCAGCGCGTCCTTCTTTTCCTGGCTCTGCGTCTCGGGAATGACGATCACGGTGCGGTAGCCGAGTGCCTTGGCGACAAGCGTCAGGCCGATGCCGGTGTTGCCGGCGGTCCCTTCGACGATTACGCCGCCCGGCCGCAACAGGCCCTTCTTCTCGGCGTCGCGAATGATGTAGAGCGCCGCGCGATCCTTGACCGACTGTCCCGGGTTGAGGAATTCCGCCTTGCCAAGAATGGTGCAACCGGTCGCGTCCGACGCTCCCTTGAGCTTGATCAGGGGAGTGTTGCCAATGGCTTCTAGGACGGAAGGATGAACGGTCATGGAATCTGCCTCTTTGAAACACTTAGTTTAGGAACGGTCTTTTCCCTTCACAAGGCTGGGTTGGCAAGAAATCCTATTCCTCGCCCTCAACCAACACGGTAAAATTAGACTTCCCGTCCCAGATTGGCTCGCGACGTGCCGATCCGGGTCGCTATGTGATCCGGAGATTGACATTCATCGTATGGACGATGACAAAGCAATCACTGAAAGCGGAAACGACCGAAACCATCATGGTTCACGAGCATATCGACACGGTCGATGCATTGATGGCGTATTATGTTGCGGGTTCTCTTCCGGAGCCGGCGCGCGTTCTTGTCGAATCGCATCTGCAAATGAAGCCGGATCGTCGGCCTTTGGTACGTGATCTCGAGTTTCTGGCCGGGCAGGCTCTGGAGCAGACATCCGAAGCAAGCCTTGATGACCGCGATGCCAAATTGGCGCGGATATTCGCATCCGCTGCGCCGGTCGAGCCCAAGCCATTGATCGCGACTGACAAACCGAGCGTCTTTCCACGCGCGCTGCGCCGCCTCGTCGGCTTCGATGTCGATACGGTGCCATGGAAGACCAAGCTCCCCGGTTTCAAGGAATATTCGGTTGATATCGACGGCTGCGAAGTCAGCGTCATGTGGATCAAGCCCGGCCGCGCCATGCCGGCTCACACCCACAAGGGCATGGAGCTGACGCTTATTCTCGACGGCGCCTTCAACGACAATCGCGGCCGCTTCGGCCCCGGCGACATCTCCGTTGCAGACGAGACGATCGATCACCGCCCGGTGGCCGAAAAAGATCGTCCCTGCATTGCATTTTCCGTTCTCGATGCCCCCATCAAACTGACCGGGTCCTTCCGCCAGCTGATTGGCGACCTGATCGGCTGAAAGCAGCCACAATAGCGTGATAGAGCCATTATCCCGGGAGGTTGAGAGGAACTTCCGGGCCCGTTTCGACGTTTTTCGATACAACCGGAGGAATCGCGCCATGAACGATTTTGTAGCCCGCCCCGAACATGGAATTGCCTGGATCTCAGGCGCAAGCTCCGGCATCGGCCGGGCATTGGCGCTGAAACTGGCAAGCGAAGGCTACAAGGTCGCCGTGACCGCCCGCGACCACGAAAAGCTTGCCGAACTGCAATCGGAAGCAAACGGTTTGCCCGGCAGCATTATCGTGCTGGATGGCGACGTCACCAATCCCGAAGACATGGAGCATGTGCTCGCATCGATCGAATACGAGCACGGCGCGCTGGCGCTCGCTGTCTTCAATGCCGGCGTCTATTTGCCCGTGCATGCGGAAGAACTGCGCCGCGAGGATTTCGAGCAGAGCTTCGCCGTCAATCTGCAGGGCGTGGTCAATTGCCTCGTACCTGCCGTGCGTCACATGAAGCACAGGGGGCAGGGGCAGATCGCCATCGTCTCCTCGGTAACTGGTTATGGCGGCCTTCCCACGGGTGCTGCCTACGGCGCCACCAAGGCTGCCCTGATCAACATGGCCGAGAGCCTGAAATTCGACCTCGACAAGATGGGCATCCGCATCCAGCTCATCAATCCAGGCTTCGTCGACACGCCCGCCACCCGCAAGAACGAATTCCCGATGCCGTCGCTGGTCCCGGTCGATGAGGCTGCCGCCGAGATCTATGCGGGCCTGAAGTCGAAAAATTTCGAGATCACTTTCCCGAAGCGTTTCACCTACACGCTGAAGGCTCTCAACCTGTTGCCCTACAGCCTGTATTTCTGGCTGGTGAACCGCGCGACCGGCTGGCAGGAGCGCCCACGCGCTGATGGTCGCCGACCGGTGACGCCAAGCCCGGCGGAATAGCGCAGGCGTCAATGCGCCGACAACCAACCAGGATGGTGATGAGGGGATAGACGAGGCGGATGGCGACCGGGACAGGAGGTCGACTGTCTGGTCCCGCCACCCGCTCTCGTCAGCTCCGCGAAAAGACGACCTGGCGGACGTCTATGTTTCGGGCGCGGAAACCTGCTTCACAATAAAATAAATAGAACTCCCAGAGCCGCTTGAAGCGCTCATCGAAGCCCAGTGGGCGAACTCGTTCCCAAACGGACCAAAAACGCTCTCGCCATTCGGCCAGAGTACGGGCGTAGTCTAACCCAAAACCGAAGTCCCGCACCAGTGACAAATTCACTTTTCGCCCAAGTTCCGCCAAATGCTCGCGGGTCGGTAGCATGCCGCCGGGAAAAACGTACTTCTGGATGAAGTCTGGATTGCTCCGGTACTGTTCGAAGGACTCGGGCCGAATCGTTATGATCTGCAGACCCGCTTTGCCGCCAGGCTTCAGGCACTGCTCGAGCTTGGAGAAATAGGCCGGCCAGTATTTCTCCCCGACGGCCTCGAACATCTCGATCGAAACGATCTTGTCGTAGACGCCGGTTTCGTCGCGATAGTCCTGAAAGCGGAAGTCGACCTTGTCGCTGAGCCCTGCTTTGCGGATGCGCTCCTCGGCGAAGGCCAGCTGCTCGCGGCTGATCGTCAGGCCCGTGACCCGACAATTCAGTTCGCTGGCGGCGAACTCGGCGAACCCGCCCCATCCGCAGCCGATCTCCAGCACATGGTCTCCCGGCTTGATGCCGGTTGCCTCGGCGAGAGCCCGATACTTCGCGTTCTGCGCCGACTGCAGATCGTTGGCGCCGGTGGAATAGAGCGCCGATGAATAGGTCATCGTCGGATCGAGCCACTGTTTGTAGAAGTCGTTGCCGAGATCGTAATGCGCCGAGATGTTCCGCTTCGAGCCCTTGCGGGTATTCGTATTCATCCAGTGGCGGATGCGCTCGACGAGACGGGGCAGGCCGCGCTTGCCGTTGGCATAATCCTGGATCGCCTCGTCGTTGACGATGAACAGCTCGAGGAAGGCCGCGATATCGGGGCTGTCCCAATCACCATCCATGTAGCTCTCGGCCACGCCGATCGTTCCGTTGGAAAGCGCCCGGTAGCAGATATTCCAGTTCCTCAGGTGGATCTCGGCGTGCTGGCCAGGCGTGCTGCCGGTCACCCGCACCACGCGACCATCGGGAAAGGCGATCGTCAGCGAGCCATGCTGCATGCGAAGCAATGCCCTCAGCGCAAGCTTGGCGCGTAGCGGCAGTCCCTTCGAAACCTGTCCGATATTCTGCTGCGTCAGCTGGATCGCGTTGCGTTGAGAATCGGTCAAGTCGCTAGCATCACTCATGGTTTTCTCCTCCGGCAAGTTTTGGCCGGTTCAGGACGACGATGCGCTGAAAATCTCCGCCCCCCGGCGATTGCTTTGAACGCTATCGTAAAAATTGGAAAAGCCAAACAATTTTCCAATCCTGTGTTGCGCACAATCGACGCATATATCGAAGCACGCTTATCTTATTCCGCTGCCTCCGCCGTCTCGCGCGGCGCGGCCACGCTGACAGGGGCGGGTGGTGCAGGCTTTGCGATGTATTTCGCGCCCTTCAGCCACAATTTCAGCGCCTCCCAGTGAATGCCGCCGACGATCTTGATCGGCAGAAACGGAACGGCGGCCGTGAGCCACGCCAGGTTCCTCGTCGTGAGGCTCACCTGCCGTCCGGAGAAGGTCGCCGCAAGCAGAGGGCCATCGGTATCGGTTTCGAGAATACGCCAGCGGATCTCCTTGCCCGGCGGCAGCATGCGGAAATTGTAGCGCATGCCCATCTCGATGAAGGGCGAGACGTGAAAGATCTTGTCGCAGCTCTGCCGAACGCCGGTGTCGCTGACCTCGCCTGAGCCGATAGGGCAGACGTATGTGTGCCGTTCGCCGAACGTGTTGCGCACCTCGTAGATCATCGCGATCAGATGATCACGCGCGTCATAGGCATGGTAGACGGAGAGCGGATTGAAGACGTAGCCGAGGATGCGGGGATAGCAGACCAGCACGATGCGCTGGGCACGGAGCCCCGCCTGCGCCAGCAGTTCGTCGGCATGCGCCCTGGCGCCAATCCCGCCGCCATGGTCGCTCTCATGAAACGACACGGCATTGCGCTTGTTCACGGAAAACAGCGCGGACAGCCGATCCGCCTCATTCAGCCGGTCGAGATCGATCGCCATGGAGAACACGCGGTAGCGAAAGCGGTGGCCGAAGGGCTTCATGCGCTGGTGCATGACGTCGCCGACATAGAGTGCTGCCGCGGCCTCGGGCGGCGGCCCGTTGTTGCGCATGCTCACGCCTCGTCCTTCGCGTTCCTGCGTCATGCGACGGCGTCCAACTCCGGTTCGATACTATCAGTTTTCAGCGTGCTCCACGGCAGCGCCGCGCCGAGCGCCTTGGCGGCTGCAAGGCCAGAACTCAACCCATCCTCATGGAAACCATAGCCCGTCCAGGCGCCGGCGAAATAGCAGCCGTTGCGTCCCTGTATATCCATCAGCGCGCGCTGCGCCTGAACGCTGTCGGCTGAGAATTGCGGATGCTCGTAGCTGAACTCCGCGAAGACCTTGCGCGGATCCGGCTCGCGATCCGGATTCAGCGTCACGAATAGCGGAAAGCGATCGTCGATCGCCTGCAGCTTGTTCATCCAGTAGGTGACGGCGACATCGGCGTTACCGTTAGCCGAGCTGGAACGAAGGTAGTTCCAGGACGCCCAGACCTTCCGGCGCTGCGGCATCAGCATCGAATCTCGATGAAGCACCACCCTGTTGGGCTGATAGGGAACCGCCGCCAGCAGCCGTTTTTCCTGCTCGGTCGCGTCGGCAAGCATGCGCCGCGTCTGATCGCTGTGCGCGGCAAGGATCACCTTGTCGAAGCGGCGCTCCTCGCCGCGTTCGTCGACGATGGTGACGCCGCTCTCTGTCCTGATCACGGCTCGTACGCCGAGCCCGAGCTTCAACCGGTCACCTAGAGGCTCAAGCAACCTGTCGAGATAGTTACGGCTGCCACCGGTCACCGTGCGCCACTGGTGCTGCCTGGAATAGATCAGGCGGTGATTGTCGAAGAAATTGACGAAGTGCTCGGCCGGAAACTGCATCATCTTCGCGGCCGGCGTCGACCAGATCGCGGCTGCCATCGGTACCAGATAATTGTTGGTGAACCCGGGCGAGAAGCCGCGCCAATCGAGATAGTCGCCGATCGAGCGCGCGGCGAGGTGGCCGGCGGCACGGTCGATGAGGCAGGTCTTGTTGAAGCGCAGGATCTCCCGGATCATCAAGAGGAAGGACGGGCGCACCAGATTGCGCTTCTGCGCGAAGATCGAAGACAGGCCGCTGCCGCTCCACTCCAGCTTGCCGTGGTCGAGCGAAAGCGAAAAGCTCATGTCGCTGGCATGGGTGGCGACGCCGAGCCGCGCAAACAGCGCGGTCAGGTTCGGGTAGTTCGGCTCGTTGTAGACGATGAAGCCGGTATCGACGGGAATGTGCACTCCATCGTAATCGACATCAACGGTGGCCGTGTGGCCGCCAGCGCGCGTTTCCTTCTCATAGAGCGTCACGTCATGCAGCGGATTGAGCGCCCATGCCGCCGATGCCCCGGAGACGCCGGAGCCGATGACAGCGATCTTCAAGCGACTGTGCGGGTGGTGAAAATGCGCGTTCATGCTGCGTCCTTTACGGCGTTGTAGGCTTTCAACGCCCGGTCACGGGCGGTCGCGTGGTCGACGATCGGCTTGGGGTAGGTTTCGCCAAGCTTGATATCCGCCTTGTCGAGCACGCTTTGAGGTGCCGCGAATGGCTTGTGGATGTATTTGGTATCGAGCGCCGCAAGCTCGGGAACGAACTCGCGGACATAGGCGCCATCGCGATCGAACTTCTCGCCCTGCAGCACCGGATTGAAGATGCGGAAGAAGGGGGCGGCATCCGCCCCGCAGCCCGCCACCCATTGCCAGCTCGCCGCATTGCTTGCCGGGTCGGCATCGACGAGTGTGTCACGGAACCAGGCTTCGCCGCGCCGCCAGTCGATCATCAGATCCTTGATCAGGAACGAGGCGACGATCATCCGCACCCGATTGTGCATGAAGCCGTGCTTCCAGAGCTGGCGCATGCCGGCATCGACGATCGGATAGCCGGTCATCCCCTTCGTCCAGGCGCGGAAATGCGCGGTGCTGTTGCTCCATTCGAACCCGTCGAAGCGATCGTTCCAGTTGGCGTAGGGCAGCTTCGGGAAGTGAAACAGCAGATGGTAGGAGAATTCGCGCCAGGCGAGCTCCTTGCGGAAGTGAACCAGATCGTCCGCCGGCACGTCCAGTCCACGCGTCTCCTCCCAAATCCGGGCAGGCGATATCACGCCCAGCGCCAGATAGGGCGACATCATCGAGGTCGACTGCTTGGCCGGAAAGTCGCGGTCGGCCTTGTAGCCTTCGAGGCTTTGGTCGAGAAAATCCGCAAGCCGCTCGCGCGCCGCCTCTTCTCCGGCAGTCCAGACCTCGGCGAAATCCTTAGCCCAGTCCGGCTTGGTCGGCAGAAGCTTCCAGGACTTCAGTGTCTCGCTTGCGCGAAGCTCTGGCGCGAATTTGACCTTCTTCGGCGCATCAACAGGGTGAGGCGGCTCGCCGGCACCCTCTAGTGCCCGCCAGAACGGCGTATAGACGCGGTAGGGCGTCCCACCGCCTGTCTTCAACCGCGACGGCTCATGCAGCAGCTGGCCGGCGAAGCTCTGCGCATCCAGGCCCTGCTGCTCAAGCTCCCGCTTGATGCGCGTATCGATGGTGATGCCCGGCGGATCGTAGCGGCGGTTCCACATGACGGTGTCCGCGCCGGTCTTCTTGATCAGGTCGAGGAGCACATCGAGCGCATCGCCGCTCACGAGATTGAGCGATCCGCCAAGCGCTTCGATCGATGCGGTGAGCGACATGAGTGAATGATACAGCCACCACTCTTGCGCGCCGCCCAGAGGCCCGGTGCCGGAAGAGGAGGGCTCGCGGATATAGAGGGGAATGATCGGGCGTCCGGTACGGCAGGCAGCATGCAGCGCATGATTGTCGTCGAGGCGAAGATCCTTGCGAAACCAGAGGATAAGCGGCTTTGCTGCATCGTCGGACAATGAATGTGATCCCCTTGTTTCTGTGTTGCTTCTGTTACGAAGCTACGGGGAGTGTGGATCAAAAGTTTCAGCCTGCATAAAGATTTAACACGGCACATCGGCAAATTATCCGACAGGATCGTTGGTCGCGCGCCCCGTGGGTCGATCGTCGCCCTCAGGCGAGATCAGCATGCCGATTTTTCCCCTCGTTCGCGCATGCAGGGATGCTCATTCCTTTAATCTACTAAAAAGATAGAGAATACTGCTCTCATCAGATGGCGGCCAGAAAAACGCAGCCGCACAGGAGAGACGACGATGAGTATCATCCGGCATTTCGATCGCCTTTGCACCATCCGCGACCAGCTGGAAGCCAGGCTTGAGCTGCACGAGGCGCGATATTGCTTCGGCAGCGAGGATGTAGAGGACGGCACGGGTGCCGATCTGCGCGAGCGCATCATGCAGATGACCGACGAGATCTCGGCGCTCATGCACAGCCCGCGCTATGCCGATTTCTAGGAGGGAGCGATGACCGCAACGCTGATCATTCCCGGTCTCTACGGCTCCGGCGAGGGCCACTGGCAGCGACACTGGCTCCGTGACCACCCAGACAGCGTTCTGGTGGAGCAGGACGATTGGGACGATCCCTTGGTCGATCGTTGGGCCGACCGGCTCGAAGAGACGCTGCTTGAGCACGTCGAGGCCTATATCGTCGCCCATAGCCTCGGCTGCCTGCTGACGGCTAAGTTCGCCGACCGGCCATCGGCGCGCCGCATCAAGGGCGCGCTCCTCGTCGCCCCCTGCGACCTGCGCCCCACGGAACGACGGCACCCGGATGCCGCCATCCGCTTCGGGCCGATGCCGACAAGGGCACTGCCGTTTCCCAGCATCACCGTCGGCAGCCTCAACGACCATTACATGGAACTCGACCGCCTGACGCTCTATGCGCGTCTGTGGAAGACCGAGCTCAGGAACATCGGCCTCGCGGGCCATATCAATATCGCCAGCGGCTTCGGTCGATGGACCGGCGGCTATGCGCTTTTCGACAATCTCAGGGAGAAGGCGAAGGCGCCGAGGCGATACGTAGCCGACCACACATCGCACACCTCGCTTGGCTGATCGCCATTGCCGTTCGATGTAATCGTACATGCCCGCATCCCCCGAACGGTGAAGCGCGACAGTTGTCGTAATGCTGTAATGTGGTCCTCATCGATAGCATGTGACGGATGGGAGGCCGGATATGTGGTATGAAGTTGCCTTGGCCATGACACTCGTGGCGTTTACGCTCAGCAGTTGCCAGACGGTGGTCACAAATACGCCGACGCAGATGTCGACGGCGAAAATGAACTGCGATCCCGCCACCAACCGCTGCCAGACCCCCGAATTCGGCATCAAGCAGAAAGCCCGCCAGGGCCAGAGGGTGTCATGGACGATGCAGCCGGCCGAAGGCTGGCGTCTGACGGGCAATCCGAAAACCACCTTTGCCGGCAAGGGCGTCTACGACGTAACCGTTACCGCATGGGACGCCAACTCGCTCACCTGCCAGTGGCACGCGGAGGGCGATTCCAAGCTCTTCGCCAGCGACGGCTGGGTCGCCGGCTACTGCTACGCCGACGCCGAACTGATCCCGCCGCCGGCGCCGGTCAAGGTGCGTTCGACCAAGAAGAAAAGATAACGTCCCTGGTCGAATGGCCACCGCAGCAGGCGCTGTCGGCGGTCACGATCACGTGTTTTAGCAGAGCCGAACGGAAAGCGGCCACGCTGCCATTGACAAGCACGCCAGTCCGGGCGGAAACGGTTGCAGCAACAACCCCCAGAGGCGCGCTGTCGGCAGCGGGCCGGACAGTCTTCTCATGGATGTATCAGCAGTTCACCAGGATAGCGTTCTGCGCCATCCCGGCTATCTCAATTTCGCGGCTTCCCGCGTCTTCTCTTCTCTCTCCTTTCAATGCGTCGCCATCGCCATGGGCTGGATGATCTACGATCAGACCCACAGCGCCTTCGCGCTCGCCATGGTCGGGCTCTGCCAGTTCCTGCCGATGGTGGTTCTGACCTTCGTGGTTGGCCACGTCGCCGATCGCTTCGACCGAAGGCGTATCGGCCTCGTCTGCCAGCTGATCCTCGCCACCGTGTCGGCGGCACTTGCTGTCGCCACCTGGCAGAACTGGCTGACGCCGGCGGGCATTCTGACGGCGGTGACGATCATGGGCGCGACCGTCGCCTTCGAGCGGCCGACGATGGCAGCTCTTCTTCCCAGCATCATGCCGCCCTCGCTGCTGCAGCGCGCGGTGGCGACATCGACCTCGATGATGCAGACGGCGCTGATCGTCGGCCCGTCGCTGGGTGGCCTGCTTTACGGCGTCGATGCCGTCGCCCCCTTCGCCGTGGCCGCCGTCCTGTTTGCCGTTGCAAGCATCAACGTCATTTCGATCCGCATGGAGTGGACGCCGAGCAAACGCGAACCGGTCACGCTCGCCTCCGTCTTTGCCGGCGTCTCCTTCATCAAGAGCAAGCCGGTCATGCTCGGCACCATCTCGCTCGACCTCTTCGCCGTTCTGCTGGGCGGCGCCACGGCACTCCTACCGATGTTCGCCAGCGATATCCTGCATGCCGGCCCCTGGGGTCTGGGCATGCTGCGCGCGGCCCCGGCGGTCGGCGCGCTCTCCATGTCTATCGTGCTTGCAAGACGCTCGCTGACCAGCAAGGTCGGTGCAAAAATGCTGACCGCCGTGGCCGTGTTCGGCGTCGCGACCATCGTCTTTGCCGTATCGACCAACATCGCGCTGTCCATCGCCGCGCTGCTGGTCGTGGGGGCTGCCGATACGGTGAGCGTAGTGGTGCGCAGTTCTCTCGTTCAGCTCCTGACCCCGGATTCGATGCGCGGACGTGTGAACGCCGTCAACTCGCTCTTCATCGGCACCTCGAACCAGCTGGGTGAATTTGAATCGGGCATGCTGGCGGGAATGATGGGCCCGGTTGCTGCGGGCGTGATCGGCGGCGTCGGAACCATCGTCGTGGTGCTCCTGTGGACGCGGTTGTTCCCGGATCTCCGCAAGGTCGACACGCTGCAAGGGTAGGGTGCCCAGCCGCAACAAGCGTTCGCCAATCGTGACGTAAGAAATTTACGTGGCGTTTGGTGGATGTGCGCTAGCTTAATAGCAGAGACAGTTTCGAGGAGAGGTCCATATGAAGCGAATTTCAAACGTCGTGGCCGCGATCATGCTGATCGGCCTTTCGGCGCTCATCACAGGATGCGCGGGCTACCCGACCTCCGCGGGGTCGGCATCCGGCTACGTACCAGGAGACTCCATGAACCGCGCCTGCTCCGATGGCTTCAGGCCAAGCAACGGACGCTCCTGCGGCTATTGATATCGCCTCTTCGTCTTCATCCCTGCGGCTCCATCGCCCGCGGGGATGAAGCAAGCGCACACCGTTGCCGAGGAACTTCGGGGCGAAACCTATCGTTTTGATTTCGGAAAAGAAAAAGGCCTGCATTTTTCAATGCAGACCTTTTAGAAACTGGCTCCCCGGGCCGGATTCGAACCGGCGACCTGTCGATTAACAGTCGAATGCTCTACCGCTGAGCTACCAGGGATCACCGCTCGCCGCGGTGTGAGTGGGCTAATACAAATGCTTGCTCGATTTGCCAAGCGGTTTTTTCAAAAAAATGACATCTCCTTGCAATCATTCAGGTTATCCCCACATGCTGTGGATGACCGAGACCCCGAAAAACACCGCCAAACGCTTTGGCATCGATCACACCACCGGCCACATCGTTATGGGGCCGACCCGCATTCCGCTGCCGAAGTCGCGCATAGCAAGGCTTTTGATCGGCGGACTGCTGATTTTTGGCGGATGTCTGGGCTTTCTTCCGATTCTCGGCTTCTGGATGATTCCGCTCGGCGTGCTGGTGCTGTCGCACGACCTGCATGTCGCGCGGCGAATGAGACGACGGTTTTCGGTTTGGTGGCACAGGAGGCGGAATTCCGCCTCCTGATATCAATCGCTCAGGCGAAGAGGCCAGCGATCCAGTAGAAGGCGGCGGCGATCAATGCGGCGGCCGGCAGCGTCACCACCCAGGCGACGACGATATTGCCCGCAAGGCCCCAGCGCACGGCAGACACCCGCCGCGCCGCGCCGACGCCGATGATCGCGCCGGTGATGGTGTGTGTGGTCGAGACGGGGATACCAAGCCATGTGGCGCCGAACAGCGTCAGCGCGCCACCCGTCTCCGCGCAAAAGCCCTGCATCGGGTTCAGCCGCGTGATCTTCGATCCCATCGTATGCACGATGCGCCAGCCGCCGAACAGCGTACCCAGCGCCATTGCCGATTGGCAGGACAGCACCACCCACAGCGGCACATGGAAGCTGCCGCCGAGATAGCCCTGCGAATAAAGCAGGATGGCGATGATCCCCATGGTCTTCTGCGCGTCGTTGCCGCCGTGGCCGAGCGAATAGAGCGACGCCGAGACGAACTGCATGACGCGGAAGGTGCGGTCGACCGCGAACGGCGTCTGCCGCACGAAGAGCCACGAAACGATCAGAACCAGGAACAGCGCCAGTAGGAAGCCGATCATTGGCGACATGGCGATCGCGCCGGCGGTCTTGAGCAAACCGCTCCAAACGATCGAGCTGAAGCCGACCTTGGCGAGGCCCGCGCCGACCAACCCGCCGACCAGAGCGTGCGACGAACTTGAGGGGATGCCGAACACCCAGGTGACGATGTTCCAGATGATCGCGCCCATCAGCGCCGCGAAGATCACCATGGGCGAGACGATGGCGGGATCGATGATGCCGGTCCCCAGCGTCTCGGCGACATGCAGCCCGAAGAACAGGAAGGCGATGAAATTGAAGAAGGCCGCCCAGGCAACGGCGAACTGCGGTCTGAGCACGCGCGTCGAAACGATCGTCGCGATTGAGTTCGCCGCATCATGAAGGCCGTTCAGAAAGTCGAAGAACAGCGCGACCGCGATCAGCCCGGCAAGCAGCGGGAAGGCAAGGGTGGCGTCCATCAGACGTTCTCAATCACGATGCCGCTGATCTCGTTGGCGACGTCCTCGAAGCGGTCGACGACCTTTTCGAGCTCGCCGTAGATCTCGCTGCCGATGATATAGGCCATCGGGTTGGTGGCGCCATGCTTGTGGAAGAGGTCTTTCAGCCCCTGATCATGCAATTCGTCCGACCGTCCCTCGATCCGCGTCACGGCTTCCGCGATCGCCGTCAGGCGAGGGGCGTTGGCGTTGATTCGATCGAGCAGCGGGATGGCCTCGGCGATCATATGGGCGGCCTCGACGATCGTCTTGCCCATCTCCTGCATCACGGGATCGAAGCTCTTCTGCTCGAACAGCCGGATGGTCTTGACCGTCTTGTGCATCATGTCGATCGCGTCATCCATCGACTGAATGAGGTCCTTGATGTCGACGCGGTCGAACGGTGTGATGAAGCTGCGGCGAACGGCGAGCAGAACATCGCGGGTGATATCGTCGGCCTCGTTCTCAAGAGTGACGATGCGGGCGCAGTGCTTCTCGGTGTCGTTCCCGGAAAGCAGTTCGTTCAGCGCTTCGGCCGCACCCACGACTGTTTTCGCGTGCTGCGCGAAGAGATCGAAGAACCGGTCTTCGCGTGGCATGAGTTTCCGAAACCAGCTCAGCATAGTATCCATCCATGAAAGGGTATTGTCATAAAAGTGTCATAAAGCAGCGACCGAGCCAATGAAAGTGCCGGAGGGGCATTCGGGGGCGCAGGGTTAACCCACACGAAATCACCGCATTCACTGGCGAATGCTGAGCAAAACCAAGTGATTGGAACGAGTTGCCGAAATGCGCGTTATCTCGTCATGGGACAACGATGAAGCATCTCTGTGGATTGTGAGGTCTGAAATGAAGAAATTGGCCATTATCGCCGTGGCGCTGATGACAGCCCTGGGCGGCATATCTCCGGCCGCCGCCTTTGAGGTCAAGGGTCAGCACTATGACGCCCCTCCGGATGTGAGGCGGCCCAATTGGGATCGATGCGGCCCATACCGGAACTGCTACGGAAACCGGGATCGCTACCGCTACGGCAATCGTGGTCGCGACTACTACGGCCGTTATGATGATCGCTACTATCGTCATCATGACAACACCGGCGCCATCATCGGTGGCTTGGCTGCAGGCGCAATTATCGGCGGTATCATCGCTTCGCAGCCGCGCGTCCGCTCGGGCGGTTCACATGTAGACTATTGCTACAGCCGCTACCGTTCCTATCGCGCGTCTGACAACACCTACCAGCCCAACTACGGCCCCCGCCGTCAGTGCGTAGGTCCGTAATCAGCCAAGGCTGGCATTTGAATGATGGCAAACCTGATCGCTCGATAGCGGTCAGGTTTTTTAATGAGGGAAGGGGCACGCGTTTCGACGCGCGATCTCGCATCGCCCGCGCACTGCTGGCGCGCCAGGTATCGTCACATCATTTGTCGGTGAGAAATTTGGAGGCCTCGCCCGGAATTGAACCGGGGTACAAGGATTTGCAGTCCTCTGCGTCACCACTCCGCCACGAGGCCTCACGACGCTTACTTTCGAAAGCGTGGGCGGCATTTAGAATGAATAGAAAACAAGCGCAAGGGGGTTGTTCAAAAACCTGGGGGATTTCAGGCGCCAAAATGCACAACAGGAGATGACCCTTCGAACGGTCATTGAAGAACGCGAGGCAACGCCCATTGTCTAAGCGATTTCGGCCTCTGTCAGTTCCCGCCCCGCAACGATACGAGCGGCGAAACGCCGTTGGTAGCAACGCCAGGCACACTCGCATGCACAAGCGGTATCATCACGACGATCGCAAATAGGCCTCCAATAAAGAGACCACCCAAAAGAGCTGATTTCGACATGACACCCCGCTGGCCATCGTTCTTATCGGTTAAAGTCATCGCTAATAAAGCTGACGACCACCTGAACGTGTTGGTTGCGGGAAACGATGTCCGAACCTCAGCCTGTTTCTTTTCCGAGCAAGCCGCAGCACATGATCGCGATCAGCGCGGCGACGATGAAAAAGTCGAACAGCGAGAAATATTCAGCTATGACTGACATGATCTTCTCCTCCTTATTCCTCCGGTTGCAATATTATCACAATCTTATGAACGTCACCATGGATTTTTCTGAAGGTCCTGGGCGATTGGCCACACCGTCCGAATTCTTGCTGCAGTCGCTCAGGAAGCCTTGAAAGCCGGTTGCCCTGCGATTAAGACACGGATGAGCAATAAGCGCTTTTCATTGGGCGAGAGGACACTATGAATTTCGAGACGGCACGCGCCAACATGGTCGACAACCAGATCCGCACCACGGATGTCACCTCTCACTCCGTTCAGGCCGCTTTCCTTGCCGTGCCGCGTGAGGCTTTCGTTCCGGAAAAGTCCAAGGCGATCTCCTACATCGACACCGACGTCGAAATCTGTCCAGCGCAGGCGGGCAAGCCGGCGCGTTTCCTGATGCAGCCGTCGCCGCTCGCCAAGCTGCTGCAGCTTGCAGCCGTGACCAAGGATGACGTCGTTCTCGATGTCGGCTGTGGCACGGGTTATGTCTCCGCGCTCTTCTCCAAGCTCGCGGGTTCGGTCGTCGCTCTCGAAGAAAACGAGGCGCTGGCCACCGAGGCGACGGCAAACCTTGCCGATTACGCCAACGTCTCCGTCGTCACGGGATCGCTTGAAGCCGGCAGCGCCAAGGGCGCTCCCTACGACCTGATCTTCGTCAACGGCGCGGTGGAAGAAGTTCCGGCTTCGCTCTTCTCGCAGCTGCGTGAAGGCGGCCGCCTTGTCACCATCAAGGGATATGGCGGCTCGGCGCGTGCGACGGTGTTCGTCAGCGAGCGCGGCGCGGTCTCCGAAAACGTCTTCTTCAACGCTTCCGTCAAGCCGCTGCCGGGCTTCGCCAAGGCACGCGAATTCGTGTTCTAAGCGACGCATCGAGAAGTTTTTGATGATGCGGGCGCCACTGGCGCCCGTGTCTGTTTCAGGCGGGCCTTCGAAGCGGTCATTGACCTTTGAGAAAACTGTGCAAACCGACAGTCATTTGATTCGCGATGATTTTTTTCCCCGATCGGCTATCCTACAGTCTGGGTGATTCGGATGCCGACACCTCGCAATCCGGTCGTTGTTCGAGAATAACGGGGATAGATATGGCTCAGCCAAGCGTAGCGCGTGAACCGTCCATGGAAGAAATCCTGGCGTCGATCCGCCAGATCATCGAAAGCAATGAGCCGGGCGCGGGCAGAGCACTCTCCGCATCGCTGCCGCCTGTTTACGGTGATGATGAAGACGATCACGGCTCCGACATTCATCTGACTGTCGATCAGGCCTATGCCGGCGTGGAATTCCCCGATCCCGCACCGCAGCAGACCGATCCGCGCTTCGTCGCCGCCAATTCCGCGGGCTCCGCGCCCGCGCAGGAAGCGCCGCGCGCCGCCATGTCGCTGGCCGACGTCGCTGCCCGCGTTCGCGCCGCCTCCGAGCGCAACACGCTTCAGCCGCAGCGCGAACCGCCCCTCGAGTTCCGCCAGCAGCCGGTGCCTGTCGCACCGGCCCCTGTCATGGAAGCTCAGCCGCAGCAGCAAGTCGCCGAGGAGCTCCCGGTGATGCTTCAGGCCGCTCCGGCGCCGCAGCGCGCACCCGAGCCCATGCTGGCTGAAGAACCGGCCGCGATGGCGTTCGAAATGCCGCCTCAGCAGCCGGTCGCAGAAATCGAAACCGTTCAGCCCGCACCGGCACCGGTTCAGGAACACGTCGCCATCGCTCCGCCGATGTCGGCTGCTCCCATCGCAGCACAGCCGGTCTCCGCGCCGCTGTCGGATCGCCTTCTGCCGAGCCTGATGGAAGAAACCCAGCAGTCACTGCTGTCGCAGGATGCCGGCCTTCAGATCGCCCGCTCCTTCGAGGAACTGGCTGCCGCCATCGATGGCGCCGAGCGCCGCTCGCTGGACGAGATCGCCGAAGACATGCTGCGCCCGATGCTGCGGGACTGGCTCGACGACAACCTGCCGACCCTGGTCGAGCGCCTCGTGCGCGAAGAGATCGAGCGCGTGGCCCGCGGCCCGCGCCGCTGATCGGATCCGTCGCTTTTTACAAAGAGCCGCTCCGGTCCCCGGGGCGGCTTTTTTATTGACTTGCTGGCGGGCATCCTATTTACAACCCGCATCCAGAAAACCTCCAGATTTGGTCCAAAAATGCTCGAAAAGACCTACGATTCCGCAGCCGTTGAACCGAAGATCGCCGCGAAATGGGACGAGGCGGACGCTTTCCGCGCGGGCGCCAACGCCAAGCCGGGCGCCGAAAGCTTCACCATCGTGATCCCGCCGCCGAATGTGACGGGTTCGCTGCACATGGGCCACGCGCTGAACAACACGCTGCAGGACATCATGGTCCGCTTCGAGCGCATGCGCGGCAAGGACGTGCTGTGGCAGCCGGGCATGGACCATGCCGGTATCGCCACGCAGATGGTCGTCGAGCGAAAGCTGATGGAACAGCAGCTTCCGGGCCGCCGCGACATGGGCCGCGAAGCCTTCATCGAGAAGGTCTGGGAGTGGAAGAACGAGTCGGGCGGCCTGATCTTCAACCAGCTGAAGCGCCTCGGCGCCTCCTGTGATTGGTCGCGCGAGCGCTTCACCATGGACGAGGGCCTGTCTGAGGCCGTTCTCGAAGTCTTCGTAAGCCTCTACAAGGAAGGCCTGATCTACAAGGACAAGCGTCTCGTCAACTGGGATCCGAAGCTCCTGACAGCGATTTCGGACATGGAAGTCGAGCAACTGGAGGTCAAGGGCAATCTCTGGCACTTCCGCTATCCGCTGGAAGCGGGCGTCACCTACCAGTACCCGATCGCCTTCGACGAGGAAGGCAAGCCGACGGAATTCGAGACGCGCGACTACATCGTCGTCGCAACGACCCGTCCGGAGACGATGCTCGGCGATACCGGCATCGCGGTGAACCCCGAAGACGAGCGCTACAAGTCGATCGTCGGCAAGCATGTCATCCTGCCGATCGTCGGCCGCAAGATCCCGATCGTCGCGGATGATTACGCCGATCCGACAGCCGGTACCGGCGCCGTCAAGATCACGCCTGCGCATGACTTCAACGACTTCGAGGTCGGCAAGCGCGCCGGTTTGCGCGCCATCAACGTCATGAACATCGATGCCTCGATCTCGATCAAGGAGAACGAGGACTTCCTCGAAGGTCTCGATCATCCGGCAGCCCTGCATGGCGCCTGGGACCGCTTGGAAGGCCAGGACCGTTTCACCGCCCGCAAGATCATCGTCGAGATTTTCGAAGAGGCAGGCCTGCTCGACAAGATCGAGCCGCACAAGCACGTGGTCCCGCATGGCGACCGCGGCGGTGTGCCGATCGAGCCGCGCCTGACCGACCAATGGTGGGTCGACAACAAGACGCTGGCCCAGCCGGCGATCGCCTCGGTCCGCGAAGGCCGCACCAGTTTCGTGCCTAAGAACTGGGAAAACACCTATTTCCAATGGATGGAAAACATCCAGCCCTGGTGCATTTCCCGTCAGCTGTGGTGGGGTCACCAGATTCCCGCCTGGTACGGTCCCGATGGCCAGGTCTTCGTCGAGAAGACCGAGGAAGAGGCGCTGCAGGCCGCCATCCAGCACTACATCGCTCACGAGGGACCTTGGAAGGCTTGGGTCGAGGAAAAGCTCGAGAACTTCCAGCCGGGCGAAATCCTGACGCGCGACGAAGACGTGCTCGACACATGGTTCTCTTCCGCTCTTTGGCCGTTCTCGACCCTCGGCTGGCCGGAAAAGACGCCCGAGCTTGCACGCTACTACCCGACCAACGTTCTGGTCACCGGTTTCGATATCATCCCGTTCTGGGTTGTTCGCATGATGCAGATGGGTCTGCACTTCATGAAGGACGAGGACGGCGTTCCGGTTGAGCCGTTCCACACGGTCTATATCCACGCGCTGGTTCGCGACAAGAACGGCCAGAAGATGTCGAAGTCGAAGGGCAACGTCATCGACCCGCTGGAGCTGATCGACGAATACGGCGCCGACGCGCTGCGCTTCACGCTGGCGATCATGGCAGCCCAGGGCCGCGACGTGAAGCTCGATCCGGCCCGCATCGCCGGCTACCGCAACTTCGGCACCAAGCTTTGGAATGCGACGCGCTTCGCCGAGATGAACGGCGTCGTCAACGACCCGCATTTCATTCCTGAAGCCGCCGAGCTCACGGTCAACCGCTGGATCCTGACGGAACTGTCTCGCACCGAACGCGATCTTACCGAGGCGATCGAGGCCTATCGCTTCAACGATGCCGCCGGCGTCCTCTATCGCTTCGTCTGGAACCAGGTCTGCGATTGGTATCTCGAGCTGCTGAAGCCGATCTTCGGCGGCACGGACGAGGGCGCCAAGAAGGAGGCGCAGTCCTGCGTCGCCTACGTGCTCGAAGAGATCTACAAGCTGCTGCACCCGTTCATGCCCTTCATGACCGAAGAGCTTTGGGCGCATACGGCAGGCGAGGGCCGCGAGCGTGATGGCCTGGTCTGCCACGCCGAATGGCCGTCGCCGTCCTACGCCGACGACGCGGCAGCCGACGAGATCAACTGGCTGATCGACCTCGTCTCCGATATCCGCTCGGTTCGCTCCGAAATGAACGTACCGCCGTCGGCCGTAGCCCCGCTCGTCTTCGTCAATGCCAACAGTCTGACGCGTGACCGGCTGTCGCGCCACGATGCGGCGATCAAGCGCCTGGCGCGTGTCGATGGCATTTCGCTGGCCGACCAGGCGCCGAAGGGTGCTGCCCAGATCGTGGCCGGCGAAGCGACGGTCTGCCTGCCGCTCGGCGCGCTGATCGATCTCGGTGCCGAGAAGGCCCGCCTCGAAAAGGCGATCGCCAAGACCGAGGCCGAAATGGTCAGGATCAACGGCAAGCTGTCCAACGAGAAGTTCGTCGCCAACGCCAACCCGGAGGTCGTCGCGGCCGAACGGGAACGCCTGGAAGAGCTGACGGTCCAGCTCGCGAGCCTCAAGATCGCGCTCTCGCGTGTAGATGAAGCCTCGTAAAATCAACTTTCAATAGTATTTCATTCCAAGGCGCCCGATGAAGAATCGGGCGCCTTTTTTCGAAAAATTAACCGTAATCAGGCCTTCCGCCGCCACAACTTGGCCGGAGCGCCACCATTTTTCAGCTTTTCCACGAAGTTTTTGCTAAAAATCAAACTGTTGTCAGAAGGTAACATATCTGTGCTCGTATAGAACGATCACCCTATCACCTGATCGATTCCAGGATTTTTTGAGATACATTTTCTAACATGAGGAAATTTTGACGTGCTCGTCAATTTTTTACGTAAAGCATCCATTAGCTCACTTTTCAATCGCGCCCGGTCACGAAGTTGCCATTTTAACCTCTCGCCGTCACAGTCCCACCATCGCAATTGCCTCAGTGGG
Source organism: Rhizobium sp. 16-449-1b (assembly GCF_017741935.1). Classification (GTDB taxonomy): domain Bacteria; phylum Pseudomonadota; class Alphaproteobacteria; order Rhizobiales; family Rhizobiaceae; genus Rhizobium. Next base: position 220,432 of record NZ_JAGHMH010000006.1, read on the forward strand.
GGAGACACCTTGGCATCTCGTAAGGTTCTGGCGGCAGCCCTGCCGCTTGTTACGATTTCGACGCTCACCCAGCCTGCCCTCGCGGGTGGTCTGGATCGTGGCGGCTATAATATCGATCAGTTGTTCGATGCATCGCAGTTCTCGATTCAATCTGGCGTGATCTATGTCATGCCGCAGCGCAAGCTGAAGAATGTGCAGGATGTTCCGACGAGTGGCGGCAATCTCAACTCGCGCCCTAACTATGCAGATGACACGACCAATTACGCCGTTCCTTATGTCGGCTTGAAGGGTGGCGTCGGCGATGTCGATTGCTTGCTGGATTATTCCGAGCCTTTCGGTGCGCATACAAACCCGGGCGTAAACTGGGCTGGCGCAAACAACAATATCGAGACGAAGGTTGAGAGCCATAACTACGGTGCGACCTGTTCCTATAAGTTCGATGTTGGACCCGGTCAGCTGCGTATGATCGGCGGTGTCTTCTACCAAGAGATCGAAGGTTTCCAGGAAAAGCTGGTTTCGTTGATTCCGGCCCCGGCATCTGCGCTTTACAGCGGCGTGGGGCGCCTCGACATCTCCGATGATAGCTGGGGGTGGCGCGCAGGCGTAGCCTACGAGATCCCGGAATATGCGCTGCGGGCCAGCCTCGTGTACAATAGTCGCGTCAAATACGACAATCTGACCGGCACCGTGGACCTGACGCAGGTACCGAGAACGCCTGGCAACCCTGCTAACATCTACCTTCAGGGCGTAACGCCTGTATCCGGTTCCGCTGAAGCGCCTGAATCGCTTGAGTTGAAGCTCCAGAGCGGTATCGCACCGGATTGGCTGGCTTTCGGTTCGGTCAAGTGGACAAACTGGAGCGTTCTCCAGTCCATCCCGTTCTGCCCGACGAACGGTCTCCCGTGCCCTAGGGGCGGCCTGACCTCGCTTGATCTCGGCTATCGCGATGGCTGGACGGTCAGCGGCGGGATCGGCCACAAGTTCAACGACCAGTGGAGCGGCGCGGTCAGCGTCACCTGGGATCGCGGCACCAGCGATGGTTACGGCTCCCAGACCGATAGCTGGCTGCTCGGCGTCGGCGCGGCCTACAGCCCAACCGAAAACATCGAATGGCGCCTTGCGGGTTCAGTCGGCATCCTCACCAGCGGGGAATCCGGAACCTTCACGCGTGACGGCGTCACTTACGGCGACGATGTTACGTATTCCTTCGGCAACGATCTCGTGGCGGCCATCTCCACCAGCATCAAGGTCAAGTTCTGACCCGCCAAGATCAGCGCAAGTGAAAGCCCGGCAAATTGTCGGGCTTTTCTTTGTCTTGGCGCCATTAAGCATGCTCTCGTCACGTGTCATTTTGTGACGATTCAGCAACAGTTTTTTTTGAGTGTTGGCGTATGATGGGCTCCATCACGAATTGTCCATTTCCCGCCACAAACTAGGCGCAGCGGTAATCTCGGGCGAGGGAATGACAGGCATAGGGTGCGCGTAAAAGAGTAAGATGGGTCGTTTTTCGGTGAGTGTGAAAGAGACGGACATGAGGTGTGGCGCAATTGCCGCCGCTTCGCTTGTTTCGCCTGTTTTACAGGGTGTTTCAGCCGGAAAGCGTCGTTCGATCGCAGCCTTCTCAAGCCTTTCAGTTTCCTCACGTTCGACGGTGTTGTCGCTTTCCGAACTGGCTTTCGGTAACGACGTCTCGCGTTTTGTCACAATTGGTGACTACGACATTTCTGAAGGCGAAATGCCGCTCCGCGGGCTCGCTGTAATGAGGTTGAAGGCATCGCCGTCAGTTCGCGCCGGAAAGCGGGCGGATGCGGTCGCTGCGAAGGGAATGAAGGCTCTCTTTGGGGAGCAGAAGGCTGGATGCGACGCGGGCAAGCGGGTCTTGGAACCCACCGCGGGATCGCTCGCCGAAGGGACTTTATCTGCGGGCCGAACGGGCGGGATGTTCGAGATGGCGCGTATGGGTGGAAACGAAAGAAATCGAGTGAAATGCTGACGTTCGAGTTCAGACCTTTCAGATTGATGCTTATGGGGCTCTCCGTCGCCTGCTGCGCGGCGATGAGTTGTCCGGCAAGCGCGTTCGACATCAAGTCGGGCGTCAATAAGGAATCAGGTCCTTTCGATCTCTTCAAGTTCGGTTTCAAGGCCTACAAAAACGGCCAGAAGGAAGAGGCTGTCGAAGCCTATAAATACGCGGCCGAAAAGGGCCACACCGGCTCGCGCTGGGCGCTCGCCAACATGTATGCCGATGGCGACGGCGTCGCGCAGGATGATTTCGAGGCCTTCAAGATCTATAGCGAGATCGCACAGCAGGGCGTCGAGCCCGGTTCTGAGGATACCGGCTTCTTTGTCAACGCGCTGCTGTCGCTCGCCGGCTATTACAAGCACGGCATTCCGGGCAGCCCCGTGAAGACCGATCTCACCCAGGCGCGCCAGATCTATTTCCAGGTTGCCTCCACCTTCGGTGTTCCCGAAGCGCAGTTCCAGCTGGCGCAGATGATGCTTGCCGGCGATGGCGGCGCCACCAGCACCCAGCAGGCCAAGAAGTGGCTGAACCAGGCCCGCAAGGCCGGTCACCCGGGCGCCATGTCCGTCTTCGGCAATATCCTGTTCCAGGAAGGCCAGTCGGCCAACGGCCTGGCGCTGATGACGGCGGCACTCGATCGCTGCAAGCCGAAGGATTGCAACTGGATGGAATCGCTGCAGGAGCAGGCCTTCTCGGTTGCCAGCGAAAGCGACCGCCGCAACGCCATCGCCCTCTCGCACAAGATCGCTAGCAGCAACACCGACTGAGCGATTTAAGACCGGATCGCCGAGATCCGGCCTCGATTGGTGCCGCCTAGCCCTTAGGCCGCGAAATCGAAATAGGCGACCACAGGCACGTGGTCGGAAGGCTTCTCCCAGGCACGCACATGCTTTTCGATGGCCGTCGAGGTCATCCGGTCGGCGGCTTCCGGCGACAGCATCAGGTGATCGATGCGAATGCCGTTGTTCTTCGGCCATGCGCCGGCCTGATAATCCCAGAACGTATAGGCGGGCACCGCATCCGTCGTCGCGCGCACCGCATCGGTCAGCCCCAGGCTCTCGAGCCTGCGAAACGCCTCCCGCGTCTGCGGCAGGAACAGCGCGTCGTTCTCCCAAACCTTGGGGTCGAAGCAATCATGCGGCTCGGGGATGACGTTATAGTCGCCGGCGAGGATCAGGATCTCCTCGTAAGTCAGCCGCTCGGCCGCGAATGTGCGCAGCCGCTCCATCCAGGCGAGCTTGTAGCTGTATTTCTCGGTCTCGACAGGATTGCCGTTCGGCAGATAGAGGCAGCAGACGCGGGCAACGCGATTTCCGGGAATGGAGAACACCGCTTCCAGAAAACGCGCCTGCTCGTCCAGCGGATCGCCCGGCAAGCCGCGCGTCACTTCGTCCGGCTTGGTCTTGGAAAGAATGGCGACGCCATTGAAGCCCTTCTGCCCATGCGTCTCCACATGATAGCCGAGAGCTTCGATCTCCAGCCGCGGAAAGCCCTCATCGACCGTCTTGATCTCCTGCAGGCAGGCGATATCGGGGTTCGAATCCTTCAGCCACTGCGTGAGATTGTCGATGCGCGCCTTGACGCCGTTGATGTTCCAGGTCGCGATCTTCATTCTTTTGTCCCATTCCGCTTTGACGTCTTCTTCTAGCGTGGTCTTGAGACAAGCGACAAGACGTTAAACCGGCCGGAAGACAATCTTCGGCCGGTTCGGTGTGGATAGCGGAGGAGGGTGGTCAGATCGAGAAGCTGGTGCCGCAGCCGCAGCTGGCAACCGCGTTCGGGTTCTTGATCTGGAAGGACTGGCCGAGCAGGTTATCGACGAAATCGATCTCCGAGCCCGCCATGTAGATCAGCGACATGCTGTCGATCAGCACCTTCGCGTCGTTCTTCTCGACGATCACGTCGTCGTCCTGGATGCCGTCGGTCAGGTCGAACTTGTAGGAAAAACCCGAACAGCCGCCGCCTTCGACGGAAACGCGCAGCGCGCTCTTGCCGGGGTCGCTGCCGACGATGGTGGCGATTCGCTTCGCAGCCGCGTCGGAAAGGGTTACATTTGCTTCTGTCATGTCTGCTCCTGCCGGGGTCAAGATCCGGAGAGAATAGTGGTCCAGCCATCAATATAAACGGCTGTTTTTCAATGCTATCGCGCCTTATATCATGAAAGCGCGGCCCGCGGCAAAGTGGTCGATACGTCGTCTCTTTGCCGTTTATGCTCTCTATAGGTATGAAGAGCATATGGCGGCGTCAATGGGCGTGGGCCAGGACATGGCGAGTGACGGTGAAGAATGACGATCGACAGACGTGCATTAGGCTTCGGTAACAGCGACAGGGCAATCTACGCGGCTGACCCGTGGACGACGCGTGGGCGGCTCTATCCCGAGAATTCCAGCCCGACGCGCTCGGACTTCCAGCGCGACCGCGACCGCATCGTCCATACGACCGCCTTCCGGCGCCTCAAGCACAAGACCCAGGTCTTCATCGCACAGGATGGCGATCACTATCGCACGCGGCTGACGCACACGATCGAGGTCGCCCAGATCGCTCGTGCGCTCGCAAGGGCGCTGAAGCTCGACGAGGATCTGGCCGAAGGCGTCGCCCTCGTGCACGATTTCGGCCACACGCCTTTCGGCCACACCGGCGAGGACGCGCTGCACGAGGTGCTGCTGCCCTATGGCGGCTTCGACCACAATGCCCAGTCGCTGCGCATCGTCACCAAGCTCGAGCGCCGCTACGCCGATTTCGACGGCATCAACCTGACATGGGAAAGCCTGGAAGGCCTGGTCAAGCACAACGGCCCGCTGCTCACCAAGGACGGAACAGGCACGCGCGGCCCCGTGCCGCAGCCGATCCTCGATTACTGCGAGATCCACGATCTCCAGCTCGACACTTACGCGAGCCTCGAGGCGCAGGTTGCCGCGATCGCCGACGATATCGCCTACAACACTCACGATATCGATGACGGTCTGCGCTCTGGCTATCTCACCTTCGACATGCTGGAGGATATCCCGTTCCTGGCCGGCCTGATGTCCGAGGTGAGGCAGCGCTACCCCACTCTGGAGCCGAGCCGCTTCACCCACGAAATCATGCGCCGCCAGATCACCCGCATGGTCGAGGACGTGATCTCCGTGGCCCAGGAGCGCTTGTCCGAAATCCGCCCCGAGAGCGCCGACGACGTCAGGCACGCCAGCCGCGTGATCGCGACGTTCTCTGAGGCCATGGCCGAGACGGATAGGCAGATCAAGGCGATGCTCTTCAAGCGCATCTACCGCCATCCCGACATCATGCGCATCCGCGCAGGTGCCGCCCAGATCGTCACCGACCTGTTTTCGGCCTACATGGCCAACCCCAAGGAGATGCAGAGCCACTATTGGGTGGATCACATCGCGGGGCTCGCCGAGGCGCCGAAGGCGCGCCATGTTGGCGATTATCTCGCAGGCATGACCGATACTTACGCCATCAGCGCCCACAGGCGATTGTTTGACCAGACTCCCGATTTGCGCTAGGCAGCGGTCGCTCGGCAAAGGCCGGGCGGATGCCGTGTGGCACAGCCTATGCATGGAAGAGTGCGATGAACCTTTTTACCGATTTCGAAGCCAGGATTAAAACCGCCCTTGAACAGATCGATCTGGTCAAGGAAAAGCGATCCGAGCTGGATTTCGGACGCATTGCCGTCGAGCCGCCGCGTGATGCGAGCCACGGCGATGTCGCGACCAATGCTGCGATGGTGCTTGCCAAGCCGCTCGGCACCAATCCGCGCGCGCTGGCCGAAATCATCACCGAAAAGTTGAAGGAAGATCCAGACGTCGCCGAAGTGTCCGTCGCGGGCCCTGGCTTCATCAACATCAGGATCGCCGTCGGCTACTGGCAGCGCCTGCTGGCCTCGATGATCACTGCTGGCACCGATTACGGTCGCTCGACGATGGGTGAGGGCCGCAAGGTCAACGTCGAATACGTCTCGGCCAACCCGACCGGCCCGATGCACGTCGGCCATTGCCGTGGCGCCGTCGTCGGCGACGCGCTGGCCAACCTGCTGTCCTTCGCCGGCTTCGACGTCACCAAGGAATACTACATCAACGATGCCGGCTCGCAGATCGACGTTCTCGCGCGCTCCGTCTTTTTGCGCTACCGCGAGGCGCTGGGCGAAAAGATCGGCGAGATTCCGGCTGGCCTCTATCCGGGCGATTATCTCGTGCCGGTCGGCGAAGCGCTGGCGCGCGATTACGGCGTCAAGCTGCACAACATGCCCGAGGATCAGTGGATGCCGCTGGTCAAGGATCGCACCATCGATGCGATGATGGTGATGATCCGCGAGGATCTGGAGGCGTTGAACGTCCATCACGACGTGTTCTTCTCCGAGCGCACGCTGCACGCCAATGGCGCTGCCGCCATCCGCACGGCGATCAACGACCTGACCTTCAAGGGCCACGTCTACAAGGGCACGCTGCCGCCGCCGAAGGGCCAGTTGCCGGAAGATTGGGAAGATCGCGAGCAGACGCTGTTCCGCTCGACCGAGGTCGGCGACGACATGGACCGTCCGCTGATCAAGTCCGACGGCTCCTACACCTATTTCGCCGCCGACGTCGCCTACTTCAAGAACAAGTTCGATCGCGGCTTCAGCGAGATGATCTACGTGCTCGGCGCCGACCATGGCGGCTACGTGAAGCGCCTGGAAGCGGTTGCGCGCGGAGTGTCGGAAGGCAAGGCCAAGCTTACCGTTCTGCTGTGCCAGCTGGTCAAGCTGTTCCGCGATGGCGAACCGGTCAAGATGTCGAAGCGCTCGGGCGACTTCGTGACGCTCCGCGATGTGGTCGAGGAAGTCGGCCGCGATTCGGTGCGCTTCATGATGCTGTATAGAAAGAGCTCGGAGCCGTTGGACTTCGATTTCGCCAAAGTAACGGAGCAGTCGAAAGACAATCCGGTCTTTTATGTACAGTACGCGCATGCCCGTTGCATGTCTGTCTTCAGGCAGGCCAAGGAGGCGTTTCCGGATCTCGACGTGTCGCCTGAGACCCTCGCGAAAGCCGTGTCCGGAATCTCGGATCCTGCGGAATTACAATTGGTTGCGAAGGTTGCCGAGTTCCCTCGGCTGGTCGAGGCGGCGGCTCAATCGCAAGAGCCGCATCGTGTCGTATTCTACCTCTATGATCTTGCCAGTTCTTTCCATGCTCATTGGAATAAGGGCAAGGATCAGGTAGACTTACGATTTATTAACGATAAGAGCCGAGAGTCTAGTATTACCAGACTAGGGCTGGTGTACGCCGTTGCGTCCGTTTTGAAGTCGGGTCTTGCCATCGCAGGAACGGCTGCGCCGGAAGAGATGCGGTAGCGTCACCATTTACCCACAATGCGCTGGCACGAAACCTTTGCATTTGCGAGTGGATGAGTATGGCAGATAAACAGCGGGCGTATGACACGCGTAACGATGCGAACCTCTTTGCTGACGACGATCCCCTTGCGGAGCTTGCGCGTATCGTCGGTTTTGAGCCCCGTGTAGCGGCAAACACCGTCGAAGCGGCGCCAAGGCAGGAGCCTGCCTTCAATCTCGAAGACGAACTGCTGCGCGAGTTCGAGCGTTACGACGCTCCGACCGCGCCTGCAGTCGTCGCTCATCCGATCGAGACGGCTTACGCTCAGCCTGAGCCCGTAGTTTATGCCGAGCCGGAGCCAGTCACCTACGACGAGCCCGAGCCGCGCTACGAGCCCGCACAGCACTACGAGCCCACACAGCACTACGAGCAAGCGCCGCGCTACGAGGCCGAGCCGGTTCATTACGAAGCGCCGGTTGTCTCGGAACGGGTCGAAGACGAGGCCTTGCCTGTCATCGAGCAGTCGTCTGTCATCGAGCAGCCCGATGCCCGCGCAATCCTCTCGTCCGCCGATTGGGCGGCAAGCGTCTCGCGCCCCGCGGAGCCTGTCTCCGGCGGCGCTCGTGATCTGATCGAGGAGCTTGAGCTTTCGATCAGCGCCGCGCCGACGCCGGTTCAGCCTGCCAAGGCCCCGCAGTGGTCGGCCGCAAGCATCCGCTTGCCGATTGCCAATTTCCATACGTCGCGCCGCGAAGAGCCGGCCGCAGCACCTGTCGCTGCCCCGGCACCTGTAGCCGCTGCCGAGCCTGTGGCAGTAGCGCCGCGCTTCGAAGCGCCGGCTGCCGCCAGCTTCCCCGCTGAAATCGACCGTCATGAGCCGTCGTTCGTCGTCGAGCAGCCCGTCGCTGAGCCGATCGTCGAACCTGTCGTCGACCACAGCGCCTTCGATCTGGCCGCTGCCGCCAAGGATGGCGACGTCAAGGCCGATGCCGCGCTGACGGAAGCTGTCACCGAAGTCGACGACATCGCCTTCGATATCGATGACCTCCTGGCCGATGTTTCGCAGTATCCGGTTACCGCTCGCGAAGCGGCACCCGTGGAAGTCCAGCCGGTCGCCCCGGTCGTCCACGCGCCGATCCCTGCACCGGCCTATGTGCCTGAGCCGCCCGTCGCCGTCGCTCCTGTAGCGGCAGCGCCCGTAGCGCCTCGCTATGCACCCGAGCCGCAGCCGGTCGCCGCCAAGGCCGCACCGGATACCGAAGACCCGTTCGCCGGTCATGATTTCGAACTTGATCTCGAAGGCATCGAGCTTGAGCTCGCCGACCTCGATTTCGTCGAGCCTGTTGTTGCCGAAGAGATCGAACAGCCGAAGCCGCAGCCTGTTGCTGCACCGGTGGCCTACCAGCCGGCAGTCCGCCAGCCGGAGCCTGCCGCGCAGCCGGCACCCACACCGTATCAGCCGTCCGCCCCGGCACAGGCTTATCAGGCACCGGCCTACCAGGCGCCCGCTTACCAGGCAGCCGCCCCGGTCTACCGTTCGCCTGAGCCCGCAGCGCCGTCCTACCGCGCGCCGGCACCTGCCGTCGACACGACGGAAGAGCTGCCCTTCGATCCGTCAATGATCTCCGATGCGGAGTATCAGATGGAAGCGGTCGAGATGCATGTCCCGACGCTGCCGCCGGTCGAAAAGCACGAACCCGTTCCCGCGATGTCGGATTTCGATTTCGACGTCGATTCGGAAATCGCAAACCTGCTGACGCCAGCCAAGCCGGTCGAAGCACCCGCAAAGCCGGCTCAGGACATCCGTGCTCGCGCCCAGGCTTCGGTCGCCGCCGTGGCATCCGTTGCACGGCCGCAGCCGTCGCAGCCGCAGGCCCAGAGCTTCGATGAATTCGAACGCGCGCTGGAGGAAGATTTCCGCCGCAGCGTCAACGAGCCCGTGCAGCAGCGTCGCGAGACGGTGTCCGAAGTTCAGATCCAGTCGGCGAGCGACGCCGAAGATATGAGCCGCGCCCGCTCGATGAAGCGCATGCTGGCGGCCGCCGCTGCCATCGTCATTTTCGGTGGCGTCGCTTATGCCGGCTATTCCTTCCTGGCCCGCGACGGCGGCCTCGGTATCGCCACCGGCGAGCCGCGTGTCATCGTGGCCGACAAGGACCCGGTCAAGGTCGTTCCGGAAAACCCGGGTGGAAAGACCGTTCCGAACCAGGACAAGGCTGTCTACGACAGCGTCGGTGGCGCCGCCACCGAAGCCCCGAAGCAGAAGTCGCTGGTCTCCAGTGACGAACAGCCGGTTGACGTCGTCCAGCGCACGCTGACGCCGGAAACGCTGCCGGAAGACAACGACGCGCCGATGCCATCCATGGCAACGCCCGTCGGCGACACGCAGGATCCGCGCCTGCTGCCGAACGACACCGCGATCGATACGGCAGCAGCCGCTCCGTCGGATGCCTCGCCGTCGGTTTCGGCGCGCAAGGTCCGCACCATGATCGTCAAGCCGGACGGCACACTGGTCGCCCGCGAAGAGCCGGCGCCGGAGCCTGCTGCATCCTCGCTGCCGAAGCCCACCTCGGTGCAGACGCAGAAGATCGCCGCAGGTGGTGCATCGGCTTCGGCTCCGACGATCGAACAGCTGGCGTCCGCCGACATTCGCTCGACGCCGGTCGAAGGTGCTACGCCGACCGCAAAGCAGACTTCCGAGAACGTGCTTGCCAAGGCCGCTGCGGCAACGCCTGACAGCGTCAACCCGCCGGTCCGTGCCGTAACCAGCACCAAGACCGACACCGCGCCGACCCCGGCATCGCGTCCGGGCGCTTCGGCTCTCGCACCTGCAACTGCCGCACCTGCAACTGCCGCACCTGCACCAGCCGCCCAGGCACCAAAGGAAGTCGCGGCAGTTCCGCCGGCAGCGACGCAGGCACAGCCGACCACGGCCGCTCCTGGCAGCTATGGCGTCCAGATCGCATCGCTGCCGTCTGAAGCCGAAGCCAAGAAGTCCTATGCAAGCCTGTCGAAGAAGTTCGGCGGCGTACTGGCTGGCATGCCTTACGAAATCCGCAAGGCCGACATTGCAGGCAAGGGCACCTATTACCGCCTGCGCATCACTGCCGGCTCAAAGGACGAAGCAGCCGCGATCTGCGAAAAGTACCGCGCGGCCGGCGGCTCCTGCCTGATTTCGAAGTAAGGCTCGTAACTGAATGCTTGAGAGCGGCGGGGCAACCCGCCGCTCTTTTCGTTTGTGGAGCTCCCTTTGTGCCCTTCTTTTTTGTGAATGGCAGTTGACGCTGCTCGCATTTCGCCAAGGCGTCTCTATGATTCGGGTATGACCGAATCAAAAGCGATGATCCTTGGCTGTAGCGGCCTTTCCCTGACGCCCGAAGAGAAGGCCTTCTACGCGGGCGAGCGCCCCTGGGGCTTCATCCTGTTCGGCCGCAATATTTCCGAACCGCAGCAGATATCGGACCTCGTGGCCGAGATGCGCGAAAGCGTCGGCTGGCACGCGCCCGTGCTGATCGATCAGGAGGGCGGTCGCGTCCAGCGCATCAGGCCACCGATCCTGCCGCACTATCCCTCCGGCCAGCAACTGGGCGACCTCTACAGAGAGGCCCCGGAAAAGGGCAAGCGCGCGGCCTGGCTGATGTCGCGCCTGCATGCCTTCGATCTTTCGAAGTTCGGCATCAACGTCGATTGCCTGCCCGTGCTGGATGTCCCCGTCGAAGGCAGCAGCAACGTCATCGGCAACCGTGCCTATGGTATGGACCCGAAGACCGTGACCGACATGGGCATCGCCGCCTCCGAGGGCCTGAAGGCCGGCGGCGTGCTCTCGGTCATGAAGCACATGCCCGGCCACGGCCGCGGCTTTGCCGATTCCCACCACGAGCTGCCGGTCGTCCGCGTCTCGCGCGAGGAACTGGAGGCCCATGACTTCCCGCCATTCATCGCCATGAAGGACGAACTGATGGCCATGACCTGCCATCTCGTTTTCACCGCGATCGACCCGGATAATCCGGCCACGACCTCGCGCAAGGTCATCGACGGGATCATCCGCGAACACATCGGCTTCAAAGGCCTGTTGCTTTCCGATGATAGTTCGATGAACGCGCTGAGCGGCACACTTGGCGAGCGGGCGGCGAATATCATTGCGGGCGGGTGCGATATCGTGCTGCATTGCAATGGTCATATGGATGAGATGCTTGAGGTGGTCGCCAACGTGCCGCTGCTGCAAGGTGGAGCGCTCGAGCGCGCCAAGCGCGTGGAGCAGGGGTTCCCGACGGTGGATGGCGCCGACGAGACGGCGATCCGCGCCGAATTCGATGCGATGTTTGCGACAGTCTGATCGCGAAAGGAACGAGACGACGTGACGACGACTACAAAGGCTCAGGAGCGCCCGCAGACATCGGCAACGCCGATGGACAAGCTGTGGCAGGACGGCGGCGCCGACCGCGCCTCGACCGATCCGGCGCTGTTGATCGATGTCGCCGGCTTCGAAGGCCCGCTCGACCTGTTGCTGCATCTCGCACGCACGCAGAAGGTCGATCTCTCCCGCATTTCCGTGTTGGCGCTTGCCGAGCAATATCTGCTGTTCATCGATAGCGCCCGCCGCATCCGCATCGAGCTCGCGGCCGACTATCTGGTCATGGCGGCATGGCTCGCCTACCTGAAGTCACGCCTGCTCATTCCGCAGCAGGTCAAGGACGACGGCCCCTCCGGTGAGGAAATGGCGGCGTCGCTGGCGTTTCGCCTGAAGCGCCTGGAAGCGATGCGCGAGGCGGCAGGCGGTCTGGTGAACCGCAATCGCCTCGGCCGCGATGTGCTTGCCCGTGGCGCGCCCGAACATATCCCCGACCGCCATCAATCAGCCTACGACGCCAGCCTCTACGATCTGCTGACCGCCTATGCCACGCTGCGCCAGCGCCAGGCGGTCACGCAGGTCACGATCGCGCGCCGCACGGTCTGGTCGCTCACCGAAGCACGCGAGCTGCTCACCCGGCTGATCGGCGAGATCGGCGACTGGACGGCGCTTGAGCAGCATATATTGACCTACATGGTCTCGCCCGAGGACCGGGTGACGGCAATCGCCAGCGCCTTTGCCGCGTCGCTTGAGCTCGCACGTGAAGGCAAGATCGAAATCCGCCAGGAAGGTGTCTTCGAGCCGATCTACATGCGGCGCGGGCCAAATCATGCGACACTGCAGGTCGTGGAACAGGAGCTGCCGGCGTGAGCGATCTGGACGACACCGATCTGGAAAATGGCGACGCCGAGCGCGACAACGAACGCACCGGCGACGACACCGTCCAAGACGAGAGCGAGGCCGCGCGCATCGCCGAGGCCTTGGTCTTCGCCTCCGCCCAGCCTGTGTCGGAAGCCTTCATCAGCGATCGCCTGCCGAAAGCGTTCGACGTACGCGCCATCATGCTGCGGCTGCAGGAAGAATACGCCCATCGCGGCGTCAATCTGGTCAGGGTCGACGATGCCTGGGCGTTCCGCACCGCCGCCGACCTCTCATTCGTCATCCGCCGAGATGAAAACGAGGTGCGCAAGCTCTCGCGCGCCGCACTCGAGGTTCTCGCCATCATCGCCTATCACCAGCCGGTGACGCGCGCCGAGATCGAGGACATCCGAGGCGTGCAGACCTCGCGCGGCACGCTGGATGTGCTGATGGAAGCCGGTTGGGTGCGTTTCCGCGGCCGCCGCCGCACGCCGGGGCGTCCTGTTACTCTCGGCACCACCCGCGACTTCCTCGATCATTTTGGGCTCGAAGAATTGCGCGACCTGCCTGGTATCGAGGAGTTGAAGGGGGCCGGGCTGCTCTCCGGCCGCATCCCGGCCAATTTCAACATTCCGTCGCCGTCGATGAACGACGAGCTGACCGAAGACGAAGACCCAATCACGCAGATGGATCTCGAGGAACTGGGCCTTCTGGCGCCCGGCGGCGCGTCCGAGGAATAGCCGGCTCCGTGTCTTTGTTTCGCCACTGGAAGCGAAAACAATTGTCTTCACGACTTTTCGACCGGGGACTATCTTGTCACGATGGTCGATACCGTGACATTAAGCGTCTATCTACGGGGAATTAGATGTTGGATTTGATGTCGGGTATTCTTACATCAATAGAGCATCACAACAGGAGTTAGCGTAATGGGTTCTTTTAGCATGTGGCACTGGCTGATCGTTCTGGTCATCGTGCTGTTGCTTTTCGGTCGCGGCAAGATTCCGGAACTGATGGGCGATGTTGCCAAGGGCATCAAGAGCTTCAAGAAGGGCATGAACGACGAGGACGCGCCCGAAGCTTCGAGCACGACCACCGCAGGCAAGACCGTCGATCACAAGGCCGACGAAACGAAGTAACCACGTCCGGGCAGCGCCGCCCCCGCGTTTCCCGTTCAGGAGCCTTGAATGTTCGATATTGGCTGGACCGAGCTGCTTGTCATCGCGGTCGTATTGATTGTCGTGGTGGGTCCCAAGGATCTGCCCCCGATGCTTCGTGCTTTCGGCAAGATGACGCAGCGCGCCCGCAAGGTCGCCGGTGAATTCCGTGCCCAGTTCGACGAGGCGCTGCGCGAAGCCGATATGGACGACGTGCGCCAGACGCTGAGCGACGCGCAGAAGCTCAATCCCGTCAACACACTGCGCGAGGCAATGAACCCGCTTCGCCAGATGGGCAACGAGATCAAGGCCGATCTTCAGCGCTCGACAACGGTCGATAGCAAGACGGAAGCGCCGCTCGGCTTGATGCCGGCGCCCGAGGTCGCACCGACCGAGACGCCCGCAGTCATGCCGGCTCCGACGCCGGTGCCATCAGCATCGGCTGCCGTGCCCGAGGCTGCGGCGGCGAAGCCCGCTCGCAAGCCTCGCGCCAAGGCCGCCGACAAGGCGGACGCTGTTGCCGCCGTCGCGGTGACGCCGGCCGAAAAGCCGAAGCGTGCTGCTGCAAAGGCGGCTCCGGCAAGCGCTGCGCCAGCCAAGGCTGCTCCCGCAAAGAAGACGGCCGCCGCCAAACCGGCCGCTGTCGCCACGGCCGCGCCGAAGAAGCCGGCGGCGAAGAAAAAGAAAGATGAAGCATGAGCGGTGATATCGAAGACAAGCCGCAGCCGTTGATCGAGCACCTGATGGAGCTGCGCACGCGGCTCATGTGGTCGATCGGCGCCTTCTTCGCTGCCTTCATCGTCTGCTTCATTTTCGCCAAGCATCTCTTCAATGCGCTGGTCTTCCCCTACAAATGGGCGGTCCAGTGGGCGCATCTCGATGTCTCCAAGGCGCAGCTCATCTACACCGCGCCGCAGGAGTTCTTCTTCACCCAGGTGAAGGTGGCCATGTTCGGCGGTCTCGTGATCGCATTCCCGATCATCGCCGCGCAGATCTACAAGTTCGTGGCTCCTGGCCTCTACAAGAACGAGCGCTCGGCCTTCCTGCCGTTCCTGATCGCCTCTCCGATCCTGTTCCTGATGGGTGCGGCACTCGTCTATTTCTTCTTCACGCCGATGGTCATGTGGTTCTTCCTGACCATGCAGCAGGCGCCGGGCGAGGGCGACGTCGCCATCTCGCTCCTGCCGAAGGTCTCGGAATATCTCAGCCTCATCATGACGCTGGTCTTCTCCTTCGGCCTGGTCTTCCAGCTTCCCGTCATCACCACGCTGCTTGCCCGTGTCGGCCTGCTGACGTCGGACTGGCTGCGTGAAAAGCGCAAGTTCGCGATCGTGCTGGCCTTCGTCGTAGCCGCCGTGCTGACACCGCCCGATCCGATGTCCCAGATCGGCCTTGCGCTGCCGACCATCATTCTCTACGAGATTGCCATCTACGCGGCGCGACTCGTGGAACGCCAGCGTGCTCGCGATGCGGCCACCGAGGCTGAAGGGTCCCAGGACGTTGCCAAGACGGACAACGTCTAGCGTCACCGCAATTCCTCGATGAGCGCTTTCCAATATCCGGTCGAGGCCCGGTCAGGCTTTGGCCGGGTCATCCTTTTTGTAACGACCTGGAACGACGATGCTCGATATCAAATGGATCCGTGAGAATCCCGAAGCCCTCGACGCGGCACTTGCCAAGCGTGGTGCCGAGCCCCTGTCCGAAAGCCTGATCGCGCTCGACGAGAAGCGCCGCACGGCCGTTCAGAAGGTCCAGGACATGCTGTCCCGCCGCAACGCCGCCTCCAAGGAGATCGGTGCTGCCATGGCGCAGAAGAACACCGAGCTGGCCGAGAAGCTGAAGGCCGAGGTCGCCGACCTCAAGGTCCTGCTGCCGGCCGCCGAAGAAGATGATCGCGCCTTCTCCGAAGAGCTGAACGACGCCCTTTCGCGCATCCCCAACGTTCCCCATGACGACGT
The DNA here is from genome assembly GCF_017741935.1 of Rhizobium sp. 16-449-1b. Lineage (GTDB taxonomy): Bacteria > Pseudomonadota > Alphaproteobacteria > Rhizobiales > Rhizobiaceae > Rhizobium. Next base: position 236,082 of record NZ_JAGHMH010000006.1, read on the forward strand.
CCCCGTCGGCAAGGACGAGGCCGACAACGTTGTCACCCGGGTGACCGGCGAGAAGCCGCGTTGGAACCATACGCCGAAGGAGCACTACGAAATCGGCGAAGCCCTCGGCTACATGGATTTCGAAACCGCCGCCAAGCTCTCCGGCTCGCGCTTCACCGTATTGACCGGCCCGCTGGCAAGGCTTGAACGGGCGCTCGGCCAGTTCATGATCGACCTGCACACCAGCGAGCACGGCTACACCGAAGTGAGCTCGCCGCTGATGGTGCGCGACGAGGCGGTCTTCGGTGTGGGGCAGCTACCGAAGTTCGCCGAGGACATGTTTCGCACGACGGACGGCCGCTGGCTGATCCCGACGGCAGAAGTCACGCTCACCAACCTCGTGCGCGAACAAATCCTCGAGCATGACAAGCTGCCGCTGCGCTTCACCGCGCTCACCCCGTCCTTCCGCTCGGAAGCAGGTTCGGCCGGCCGCGACACCCGCGGCATGCTGCGCCAGCACCAGTTCTGGAAGTGCGAGCTGGTTTCGATCACCGACGCCGAAAGCTCGATCGCCGAGCATGAGCGCATGACGGCTTGCGCCGAGGAAGTGCTGAAGCGTCTCGGCCTGCATTTCCGCACGCTGACGCTCTGCACCGGCGACATGGGCTTCGGTTCGCGCAAGACCTACGATCTCGAGGTCTGGCTGCCCGGTCAGAACACCTACCGTGAAATCTCGTCCTGCTCGGTCTGCGGCGATTTCCAGGCGCGGCGCATGAACACGCGCTATCGCGGCAAGGAAGACAAGACCAACCGCTTCGTTCACACGCTGAACGGCTCCGGCACCGCCGTTGGCCGCTGCCTGATCGCGGTTCTGGAAAACTATCTGAACGAGGATGGTTCTGTGACCATCCCCGACGTGTTGGTACCCTACATGGGCGGCCTGACGAAGATCGAAAAGGCGGCTTGAGACCATGCGCATTCTGCTTACCAACGACGACGGCATTCACGCGGAAGGCCTTGCGGCGCTGGAGCGGATTGCGCGCACACTCTCCGACGACGTCTGGATCGTCGCGCCCGAGACCGACCAGAGCGGTCTTGCGCATTCGCTGAGCCTGTCGGAGCCGCTGCGTCTGCGCAAGATCTCCGACAAGCACTTCGCGCTGCGCGGCACGCCGACCGATTGCGTCATCATGGGCATCAAGCAGGTGATGGAGATCAAGCCCGATCTCGTGCTGTCAGGCGTCAATGCCGGCTCGAACGTGGCTGACGATGTCACCTATTCGGGCACGATCGCCGGCGCCATCGAAGGCACGATGCAGGGCGTGCGCTCCTTTGCGTTGAGCCAGGCTTACATTCGCGAAGGCGACCAGCGCATCCTTCCCTGGGAAGTCTGCGAGACGCATGCGCCGGCGCTGCTGCAAAAACTGATGTCGGTCGATCTCCCCGAGGGCACCTTCCTCAATCTCAACTTCCCGAACTGCGCTCCTGATGAAGTCGAGGGCACGGAAGTGACCGCGCAGGGAAAGCTCGCCTTCAATCTGGAGGTCGACGCCCGCGCCGACGGTCGTGGCTTTCCCTACTATTGGCTGAAGTTCGGCGAGCGCGCCGGCGCCTTCGTTGACGGCGCCGATGTCAACGCGCTCAAGAATAGAAAGATTTCGGTAACGCCTTTGAAACTGGATCTGACCGATTATTCCGTACAGGACCGCGTGGCGCGGGCGCTTTCGGGTACGGAGTAAATCGCATTGGCGGCACGTCTGGTGGAGAAGGAAGAGTTTGCGGCACTCGTTTTGAGGCTGCGGGCCGAAGGCGTGTCCGATCTTGATCTGCTGACGGCGGTCGAGCAGGCGCCGCGCTCACTCTTCGTCCCGCCGCAGTTCGCCGAGCAGGCCTATTCCAGCCGCACCATCCCGATCGAATGCGGCTCCTTCCTCGAAGGAGTCGATTTCGCCGTCCGCGTCCTGCATCACCTGAGAGTGAAGCCCGGCCAGCGTGTGCTGGAAGTGGGCACCGGCAGCGGCTTCATGACGGCCGTAATCGCTCGCATGGCCGAGCGCGTGCTCACCATCGACCGCTACAAGACGCTGACCACAAACGCCCAGAAGCGTTTCGAGACGCTCGGCATCCGCAACATCATCGTTCGTCAGGCCGATGGCAGCGCCGGCCTGCAGGGCGAGGGTACCTTCGACCGTATCCTTGTTACCGCCGCCTTCGAGAGCATGCCGCGCTTCTATGCCGACCAGCTGGTTTCCGGCGGTTCGATGATCGCGCCGTTGATCATCTCCGAGACCGAATGTCGCCTCGTGCGCCTGACCAAGACCGGCAGCCGCTTCGAACGCGAGGAGCTATTTAACTCCCCATACCTGCCGATTGTTCCGCGCGTCGCCTCGCAACTCTGATCGCGTCGTCGCTATGGTTAGCGATTTGTCAAAAAACGCAAGCTGATGTTTCCGCCTTAACCGGTTGGTAATGCTAACGCGCTTTAATCATACCCACAAATGGTTGCGTTATTCAGTGGGTCGAGTGTCATGCGTTTCAGCGTTTCGCCTAAGTTCGGGAAGTCTGCCGGTAATGCCCTGATCGTGGCTCTCCTGGCGAGTGCTGCATCAGGTTGCAGTTCCGATGTGACGCGTTTCGGCGGTCTGTTTTCTTCGTCCGGTCAGGACCAGATGACGACAAATTCCATTCCTCGGCGGAGCATGAGCGGCCTTCAGGCTGACCCAGTGCCGCAGGCGGACATGCGGGGCGGCGCGATGCAGCCCAATTATGCCAACAACAATCAGGCGATGAACCAGCCCTATCCTAGCCAGCAGTCGACCTACGGCTCGAGTGCTCGCATGGCATCGGCTCCGGTTTCCGTTCAGCGCTCCGAGCTTGCTGCTCCCGGCGCCGTGTCGCAGGCGCCCATGGCTTCCGGCAATATGTCGGCCGCCCGCGAAAAGCAGGTTGCTCTCGCTCAGCCGTTCCCGGCCGCCAACGCTCCGCAGCATTCCAGCCAGGTCATCGTTCCGCCGAAGCGCAACGCCGACAACATCGTGACGGGCTCGACCCCGAAGGTCTCCGGCTGGTCCTCGACCAACGCTCCCTCGGTGACCATGCGTCCCGGCGAAAGCGTCGCGATCCTCGCCAACCGCTACGGCGTTCCTGAAAAGGAAATCCTGCGCGCCAACGGCCTGAAGAGTGCAGCCGCCGCAAGGCCCGGCCAGACCATCCTGATCCCGACCTTCAACGGCGGCAACGCCGCCAAGGCCGCAGCGCAGTCGAACGATCTCGCCAAGGGTGGTCAGGCGCCGCAGCCGGCTCGTGGCCAGGAGCAGAACCTCGCGGTCATCCCGAACGGCTCGAACGCCTCGCGTGACAAGTCGATGGCAAGTGCTGACCAGTCCGGCAAGGCGCCCGTCGGCGCCGGCCCGAAGGGCGCTGGCGGCACCTACGTCGTCAAGTCGGGTGACTCGCTTGCCAAGATCGCCAAGGCGACCGGCAACAGCATCGACGACATCAAGGCCGCCAACAACCTCACGGCCGGCTCGATCCGCATCGGTCAGGAACTGAACATCCCGAACGGCAACGGCGGCGCCGACACCATGAAGACGGCGTCGATCCAGCCGAAGGCGGAGCCCAAGCCCGCCGCACAGCCGGCATCCGCGCCGGAAACGGCCGCAGCCCAGCCTGCCACCTACAAGGCGCCGGTCGCCACCGAAAGCGTCAGCGACGCCGCCAAGAAGGAAGTGGCCTCGGCAGCACCTGAGGCCACCGGCATCGGCAAGTATCGCTGGCCGGTCCGTGGTGCCGTGATTGCCGCCTACGGCGCCAACGTCAACGGCAGCCGCAACGACGGTATCGACATCTCGGTTCCGCAGGGCACGGCGATCAAGGCAGCTGAAAACGGCGTCGTCATCTACGCCGGCAACGGCCTCAAGGAACTCGGCAACACCGTCCTCGTTCGCCACGACGACGGCACCGTCACCGTCTACGGCAATGCCGACACGCTGAGCGTGACGCGCGGCCAGAAAATCCAGCGCGGCCAGACGGTCGCGGTGTCAGGCATGAGCGGCAACGTCAAGCAGCCGCAGGTTCACTTCGAAGTCCGCAAGGACGCGACGCCGGTGAACCCGATGACTTTCCTCGAGTAGGTTAGGCCTCGAGTAGGTCAAGAGTTTCCTCGAATAGGTATTGTGTATCGAGGACAATGCAAAAGCCCGGCAGATGCCGGGCTTTTGTCGTTTCAGTCGATGATTGAATGAGGACTAGGCTCTATCGAGCGCGATCCGCTTTCGGCCCGCGAGGTCCTGGACATACTGCCAGGCGACGCGGCCCGAGCGGGCGCCGCGCGTCGTTGCCCATTCCAGCGCTTCCGCATGCAGCGTCTCGCGGTCGAGCGGCAGCTTGAAGTGGGCGGCGTAGCCGTCGATCATCGTCAGATAGTCTTCCTGGCTACACTTGTGGAAGCCGAGCCACAGCCCGAAGCGGTCCGACAGCGACACCTTCTCCTCCACCGCTTCCGACGGGTTGATCGCCGTCGACTGCTCGTTTTCCATCATGTGGCGCGGCAGCAGGTGGCGACGGTTGGAGGTCGCATAGAACAGTACATTTTCCGGCCGCCCCTCGACCCCGCCATCAAGCGCCGCCTTCAGCGACTTGTAGGCCGTGTCGTCGTGGTCGAAGGAAAGGTCGTCGCAGAAGACGATGACCCGGTGCGGTGTGTCCTTCAGGAGGTCGAGCAGTGTGGGCAGACTGGCGATATCCTCGCGGTGAACCTCGACCAGCTTCAGCGAAACGCCGCTTTCGCGTCTGACATCTTCGTGAACGGCTTTAACCAGCGACGACTTGCCCATGCCCCGCGCGCCCCACAGAAGCACATTGTTGGCTGCATAGCCCTCGGCGAAGCGCACCGTGTTTTCATGCAGGATATCGCGCACGCGATCGACGCCGCGGATCAGCGCCAGCGCCACGCGGTTGGGGCGGGCAACAGGCTGCAAATGCTGGCGGGCAGGGGTCCAGACGAAACAGTCGGCCGCGTTCCAGTCGTTGATGGCGGGCGGCGGTCCCGCCAGCCGTTCCACGGCATCGGCAAGGCGGCGCAGTTCGCCGAGAATGATGCTGTTGACGTCTTCGGCCATGGCCTTTTCTCCTTGGGGCGTATGCGGCTGTGTGGCAATTGCTTTTCGTAGTCGGGTAGCATGGCCTTTTATACGCGGAAAGGTTATTAGGCAGCGGAATCGGTACGGTTTTCGGCTGTTTCAGTTGCAATCGCAAAGACCATAATTATAGTCCGGCCACCGAGAAAAAAGGCGACATTCCGCCTCCGGAAAAGTTTGAGGAGATTAGCATGTTCATCACCCCGGCATTCGCCCAGGCCACCGACAGTGCGGCGTCGCCGTTCGGTTCCGGCTTCGAAATGATCATCCTGTTCGTGCCGTTGATGGTCGTCTGGTACTTCCTGCTCATCCGTCCGCAGCGCGCCCAGGCGAAGAAGCGTGACGAAGCCCTGAAGGCAATCCGTCGCGGCGATCAGGTCGTCACGTCAGGCGGTCTCGTCGGCAAGGTCACCAAGGTGATTGACGAAAAAGAAATCGAAGTCGAAATTGCTGATGGCGTGCGCGTTCGCGTTGTGCGCACCGGCGTCACCGAGATCCGCGTCAAGGGCGAGCCCGTAAAGGCAGACGCCGCATAATCATCACGCATATCCCACGAACCGGATCACCCGGATCTGACATAGTCGAGAGAAAATGCTTCATTTTTCCCGCTGGAAGACCGTTCTGATCTGGTTTGTGGTGCTGGTGGCCGTGTTGATCGCGGCCCCCAATTTTCTGCCGGTCGGCCAGTCCGGCCTGCTGTCCTCTTGGCTGTCCAAGCACCGCGTCGTGCTGGGCTCCGATCTCCGCGGCGGCACGCATGTCGTCTTCGAGGTCGACCGTGCCGATGTCGCGCGCCAGAAGCTGGTCGCCACCGTCGGCGAGATCAGCCGCTCCTTGCGCCAGACCAATATCCGTTACACCGGGCTTACGGGCAACGACCAGACGGTCACCGTCAAGATCACCGACCCCGCGCAGGTCGACGCCGCCGTCGCCGCGCTGAAAAATCTGACCTCGACACAAGGCGTCACCCTCAAGCAGAGCAATAGCGGCGACCTCACGATCGAGATCGCGGATGCCGCCATCGACGCCGCCATTTCAGAGGCGCAGGCCCAGTCTGTCGATATCGTCAGCCGCCGCATCGCCGGCCTCGGCAATCCGGATTTCGCGATCAAGCCCGAGGGTGCCGATCGTCTCGATGTCCAGGTCTTCGGCGTCATCGATGCGGAGCGTCTGAAGAATATCCTCAACGAGCCGGCAAAGCTGTCCGTGCGCATGCTCGACGAAACCATGTCGGGCCAGGACGCGGTCAACGGCCGCTGGCCGGCGAGTTCCGAAGTTCTCTATTCGCTGGATGATCCGCCGGTTCCCTATCTCGTCGACCGTACCGATTTCATCACCAGCGCCAATATCGTGGATGTCCAGTCGTTTGCGGATGCGCAGGCCGACACGGTAGCGATCCGCTACGCGCTCGACGCCGACGGCACCAAGCGCCTGGCGGAGAAGACGCAGCAGCACGCCGGCGGCCACCTCGCCATCATCTTCGACGACCAGGTCATGGCATCGCTCCCGATCAGCGCGCCGATCCTCGACGGCAAGGGCGAGATCCCGGTCAGCTACACCGAAGAGGGCGCCAATGATCTCGCCCTCATGCTGCGCGCCGGCGCGCTTCCGGCCACGCTGACAACGGTCGAGGAGCGCACGGTCAGTCCGGCGCTCGGCGCGGAATCGGCGCGGGCAGGGCTCGTCGCCGGCATCGTCGCTGCCATCCTGGTCATCGGCCTCATGTTCGGCTTCTATCGCGGCCTCGGCCTGATCGCCGCTTTGTCGCTGCTCTTGAACCTCATCCTCATCCTCGCGGTGATGAGCCTCATCGGCGCCACGCTGACCTTGCCCGGGATCGCCGGCATCGTGCTCATCATGGGCATGGCGGTTGACGCCAATGTCCTGATCTACGAGCGCATTCGCGACGAGGCGAAAACCGGGCGGCCGTTCTTCGAGGCGATCGACTACGGCTACTCCCGCGCCATCATGACGATTCTTGACGCCAACGTCACCATCTTCATCGCCGCCGTCATCCTCTATTTCCTCGGCAACGACGCCGTGCGCGGCTTTGCCGTCACGCTCGCCGCCGGCATCCTGACCACCATCTTCACGGCCGTCACGCTGACCCGCTGGATCGTCGTCACCTGGCTGCATCGCCGTCATCCCCGGCATCTGCCGAAGGATGTCCACACCGGCATCTTCGACCGCGCCAACATCCGCTTCATGGGCATCCGCCGCTATGTCTTCACCGCCTCGGCCGCCCTTTGCGTCGCAGCCATGCTGGGCTTTGCGGCGGTCGGAATGCATCTCGGCATCGACTTCGCCGGCGGCTCGATCATCGAGGTCAAGGCCAAGCAGGGCCCTGCCGATCTCGAGGATATCCGCGCCCGCCTCGGCGATCTGCCGATTGGGGACATCCTTGCCCGCAGGCTGGCCGATCCCGCCGGCGCGCTGATCCAGCTGGAAGCGCAGGGCGGAGGCGAGAATGCCGAACAATCGGCGGTCACGCTGGTACGCGACGAACTCGCCAACGATTATGATTTCCGCCGCGTCGAAGTGGTCGGCCCCGCCATATCCGGTGAACTCACCCGCGCCGCCTCGCTCGGCGTGCTCGCCTCGCTCATCGTCATCCTCGTCTATATCTGGATGCGCTTCGAGTGGCAGTTCGCCGTCGGCGCCATCGTCGCCACGCTGCACGACATCATCCTGATCCTTGGGCTCTTCGTGCTATCAGGCATCGAGTTCAACCTGACCAGCGTCGCCGCCCTTCTGACGATCATCGGCTATTCGCTCAACGATACCGTCGTGGTCTACGACCGCATGCGCGAGAACCTGAAGCGTTACCGCAAGATGCCGTTGCCGATCCTGATCGATGCGTCGATCAACCAGACGCTGTCGCGCACCGTGCTGACCGCCGCCACCACCATGCTGGCGCTGCTCGCGCTGGCGATCTTCGGCGGCGAGGTCATCCGCTCCTTCGCCTTCATCATGTCGGCTGGCGTTGCCATCGGCACGTTTTCCTCCATCTACATTGCTGCACCGGTGCTGATCGTCTTCAAGCTCCGCCCGGATGCGCTCGATAACGATAACGACAAGAAAGTACCGGAACCGGCCGCCCAGCCCGGCAAGCCGGCAGTGTGAGAATATGGCAAGAGGCATTGAAATACGCGAAGCGCATTTTCCCGGTCGCGCTCCGATCGATACCTACGGGAACGGCGGCTTCCGCTTCGCCGACATGTCGCATCGCGGCTCCATCCTCTGCCTGCCGTCGGGCATCCACGGCTGGAACATGGACGCGACCATGCCGCTGTCGGTCGAAAATCTGCAGCGCGTATTGAACGAGGCGTCCGAGATCGAATTCCTGCTCCTCGGCACCGGCGTCGACATGCGCCCGATCCCGGCGGACCTGAAAGCCGCGCTGAAGGCTGCCGGCATTTCCTCGGATTCGATGAGCACGGGTGCGGCGGTGCGCACCTTCAACATCATGCTGATGGAATCGCGCGCCGTCGCAGCGGCGCTGATCGCGGTCTGACGCATGACCGATCAATCCTCGACGAACCAGGACATCTGCCTGGCGATGCTGCGCGACAGCGATCGTGACCGCTATCTCGCCTGCCTCCTGTCTCCCGAAGACAAGCGCGGCGCGCTGGCGGCGCTTTACGCCTTCAACGCCGAACTCGCCCGCATCCGCGATCTTGTGCACGAGCCGCTTCCCGGTGAAGTCCGCATGCAATATTGGCGCGATCTTCTGGAAGGAACCGCGCACGGCTCCACCGAGGCCAACCCGCTGGCTGCGGCCCTGTTGTCAGCGGTCGAGACCCACCGCCTGCCGCGCCAGACGCTGTCGAATATGATCGACGCCCGCGTCTTCGATCTCTACGACGATCCGATGGAATCGCGCGGCGCGCTGGAAGGCTATGCCGGCGAAACCGCTTCGGCGCTGATCCAGCTGGCAAGCCTGATCCTGTCGCCCGACGAGGCGGCGCAGTCGGCCGAAGCCGCCGGCCATGCCGGCGTTGCTCAGGCGATCGCGGGATTGCTGCTCTTGATGCCGCTCCATCGCCACCGCGGCCAGATCTATATCCCGCTCGAGATCCTTGCCGCGACCGGGCTTGACCGCGACACCTTCCTGGCTGGCGAAGACAAGGCGCGCATCTCGGCGGCCATCGAGGCCTTCGCCGGCCTTGGCCGCGACCATCTCACGAGGGCGCGCAAGGTTGCCATCCCGCAAGCGGTCTTCCCCGCCTTCCTTCCTGCAGCACTTGCCGCGCCAGTGTTGTCGAAGGCGCAGAAGCTGGGGGCAGGGCTGTTCGATCGCACCGTGCAGCAACCGCAATGGCGCCGCCAGATCGGCATGACCGTGGCGCTGATGCGCAAGAAAATCTGAGGCCCGTTCAAACTCGCGCAAGCCTCGTGCGTTATAGCTGTCATCATCGCTTGCTTTGAATGGAGTGTGACGTGAGCATAATGATCTGGGCCACTCTTTTCGTGATGCTCGTCATCGTGGCCTTCATCGCCGTGCGCATGTCGGCGAAGCACGAGGAGCAGGGCCTGCACGATACCGGCCTTGCCATCATCGAGTTCAACCGCGCCTTCCCGACCGAAGCGATCCGCTCGCTGCAGGCAACGGCCAACGGTCAGGTGGTCTTCGTCCGCCTGCACGACAACAAAGCCGGATTCATGCGTAGCATGCAGCGCCATTACTCCTGCCAGGTCATCCAGCCGGGCAGGGTGCGCGTTCTAAGCTCCGATAGCGGCAAGGGGCTGACGGTCGATTTCCTCGATACGCCGCATCAGAACGGCACCTTCGAATTCGCCTCGCCAAAGGAATCCTCCGAAGTGGCCCTCTGGCTGCTCGGCAACTACGTGGCCGAACCCGATCGCGAACTGCCGCTGGCCGACCCGACGGCCGCAAACCACCGATAGGGCGACACGCACTCTTCCCTTACAACGCATTTCATCCCCGCCTATCGTTTGATAGGGCGGGGATGATTGTTGAGCGGCGCTATCGCGCTTTTAGTGCAGGATCTGGCTGAGGAAGAGCTTGGTGCGCTCGTGCTGCGGATTGTCGAAGAATTCGGCGGGCGAGTTCTGTTCGACGATCTGGCCCTGGTCCATGAAGATGACGCGGTTGGCGACCTGGCGGGCGAAGCCCATTTCGTGGGTCACGCACAGCATCGTCATGCCTTCTTCTGCAAGACCGACCATGGTGTCGAGCACTTCCTTGATCATTTCCGGGTCGAGCGCCGAGGTCGGCTCGTCGAACAGCATGATCTTCGGGTTCATGCACAGCGAGCGGGCGATTGCCACGCGCTGCTGCTGACCACCGGAGAGCTGGCCCGGATACTTGTTGGCCTGCTCGGGGATCTTGACGCGCTTGAGGAAGTGCATGGCGATTTCTTCGGCCTGCTTCTTCGGCATCTTGCGCACCCAGATCGGCGCCAGCGTGCAGTTTTCCAGGATCGTCAGGTGCGGGAAGAGGTTGAAGTGCTGGAACACCATGCCGACTTCGCGGCGCACTTCGTCGATCTTCTTCAGGTCGTTGGTTAGCTCTGTACCGTCGACGATGATCTGGCCCTTCTGGTGCTCTTCCAGGCGGTTGATGCAGCGGATCATTGTCGACTTGCCGGAGCCCGAAGGGCCGGCGATGACGATGCGCTCGCCGCGCATGACCTTCAGGTTGATGTCGCGCAGCACGTGGAAATCACCGTACCACTTGTTCATGCCGATGATCTCGATGGCAACATCGGTTGCCGACACGGTCATCTTCTTGGGTTGGGCTTCAGCCATGATTTTTCCCCTTGCTCTTATCGTTTGTGGCCAGTGTCGAGGTGGCGTTCCATGAAGTTTGAATAGCGTGACATGCCGAAGCAGAAAAGCCAGAAAACGAAGCCCGCGAAGATCAGGCCGGTCAAAGGCGTCACCGCACTTGCCCAGTTGGCGTCCGAGAAGTTCAGGCGCACGATGTTCAACAGGTCGAACATGCCGATGATCGACACCAGCGACGTGTCCTTGAACGTGCCGATGAAGGTGTTGACGATGCTGGGGATAACCAGCTTGATCGCCTGCGGCATGATCACCAGCCGGGTCTTCTGCCAGTAGCCGAGGCCGAGCGAATCCGCGCCCTCGAACTGGCCCTTCGGAATGGCCTGCAGACCGCCGCGGATGACTTCGGCCATATAGGCCGAGGTGAAGATCGACACCCCGATCAGCGCGCGCAGCAGCTTGTCGATGGTCCAGCCGGTCGGCAGGAACAGCGGCAGCATGACGCTGGCCATGAAGAGAACCGTGATCAGCGGCACGCCGCGGACGATTTCGATGAAGGCCACACAGACCATGCGGATGACGGGCATCTTCGATCGCCGACCGAGAGCCAGAAGGATGCCGCACGGGAAGGAGACCGCGATGCTGACGAAGGAAAGGATCAGCGTCACCATCAGGCCGCCCCAGAGCGACGTTTCAACGACCTCGAGACCGAAGCCGCCGTAAAGCAGCCAGAAGGAGACCACCGGCAGCACGAGGAACAGCAGGATGGCGTTCAAGCCCTTGCGCGGCACCGACGGGATCAGCATCGGCACCAGCAGTGCAACGAACAGGATGCCGACGATGGTCGGGCGCCAGCGGTCGCTGATCGGATAGCGGCCGAAGATGAACTGGTCATACTTGGCCTGCACGAAGGCCCAGCATGCACCGCTCCAGCCATCAGGCTGAACGCCGCCTTGCACGGTCGTTGCGCAGAAGGTGCGGTTGGGACCAGACCAGACGGCTTCGATGAACAACCAGTTGACGATGTGCGGCACCGCCCAGAGGATGAGCGCCAGCGCAAGCACCGTAAGCACGACGTCTTTCGGCGTCGCCAGAAGGTTCTTGCGGACCCAGGCGGTGACGCCTTTTTGCCCCGCCGGAGCGGGTTCGGGCGACAACATGGTGGTTCGGACGAAGGAGTTCTTGGATACGGACATCGTCTTATCTCTCCACCAGGGCCATCTTGGCGTTGAACCAGTTCATGAACAGCGAGGTGAGGATGCTCAATCCGAGGTAGATGATACCCCAGATGCAGACGATCTCGATCGCCTGGCCGCTCTGGTTCATGATGGTGCCGCCGACCGCGACGAGGTCCGAGAAGCCGATGGCGATCGCCAGAGACGAGTTCTTGGTGAGGTTGAGATACTGGCTCGTCAGCGGCGGGATGATGATGCGCATGGCCTGCGGCACGACGACGAGGCGCGTGACGCTGGAGGGATGCAGACCAAGCGCGCCGGCCGCTTCCGACTGGCCTTTCGGCACACCCCGGATACCGCCGCGAACGATCTCGGCGATGAAGGATGCGGTGTAGAAGGACAGCGCCAGGAACAGCGACATGAACTCGGGCCCGACAACCGAGCCGCCGGTGAGGTTGAACTTGCCGGCGACGGGAATGTCGAAGGACATCGGCAGTCCCGATGCGAGGAAGGCCACGACGGGCAGACCGACGATGAGCCCGATCGACACCCAGATGGTGTGGAATGGCTTGCCGGTGGCCGCCTGCCGCTTGTGCGCCCAGCGCGCCATGAAGATGACGGCGATGATCGCGATCACGAAGGCCGCCAGCACCGCGAGCATGCCGCTCTCGAAGATCGGGCGAGGAAAGGCCAGGCCGCGATTGTTGAGGAACATGCTGAACGGCAGATGCAGTGATTCACGCGGCTGCGGCAGAACGGCGAGAACGCCGGAATACCAGAAGAAGATGACGAGCAGCGGCGGGATGTTGCGGAACACCTCGACATAGATCTGGCACAGCTTGGCGATCAGCCAGTTGTGCGACAGGCGCCCGATGCCGACGATGAAGCCGATGATGGTCGCCGTGATGATGCCGGTGATGGCCACCAGCATGGTGTTGAGGATGCCGACGACAAGCGCGCGTCCGTAGGTCGAATCGCTGGTGTAGGAGATCAGCGACTGGCCGATTTCGAAGCCGGCGCGGCCGCGCAGGAAGCCGAAGCCCGAGGCCGTGTTGCTGCGTGCGAGGTTGGCCGCGGTGTTGTGCGCGATCCACCAGACGAGGCCGACGAGTGCGACGACGGTGAGAACCTGGAAGAAGATGCCCCGATATTTCGGGTCGTTGAGTACGGACCGGTAGTTCCAGCCGTTTTCGGATATGGGTGTGGTGTGAGCCGCCTCTTGCTGCGCCATGCCGAGCCTTTCCCCTGTGTGCCCCTTTTAGGGCTTTTCTTTTTTGGAAGACGGAAAGGCGGCTTGGCCGCCTTTCCGGGCTTTCATATGGGGCCGATTAGCGGACCGGAGGTGCGTACTGGATGCCGCCCTTGTTCCACAGCGCGTTCAGGCCGCGAGCGATCTTCAGCGGGCTGCCCTGGCCGATGTTGCGCTCGAAGATTTCGCCGTAGTTGCCGACGCCCTTGATGACGTTTGCAGCCCAGTCGTTGGTGAGACCGAGATCGGTGCCGATCTTGGTGTCAGCCTCGGAGCCGAGGAAGCGCTTGATGTCAGGGTTCGGCGAGTTCTTCATCTCGTCGACATTGGCCTGGGTGATGCCGAACTCTTCAGCATTGATCAGCGCGTAAGCCGTCCAGGAAACGATGTCGAACCACTGGTCGTCGCCCTGGCGAACGGCCGGGCCGAGCGGCTCCTTGGAGATGATCTCAGGCAGGATCATGTGCTCGTCGGGGTTCTTCAGCGTCAGACGCAGCGAGTAGAGGCCGGACTGGTCGGTGGTGTAGACGTCGCAACGGCCCGAATCATAGGCTGCGTTGACTTCCTCAAGCTTTTCGAAAACCACCGGATTGTACTGCAGGTTGTTGGCCTTGAAGTAGTCGGCGAGGTTGAGCTCGGTCGTCGTGCCGGACTGTACGCAGATGGCAGCGCCCGAAAGCTCGAGAGCCGACTTCACGTTCAGGCTCTTGCGAACCATGAAGCCCTGACCGTCGTAATAGGTGATCGGGCGGAAGTTGAAGCCGAGAGCGGTGTCGCGGTTGATGGTCCACGTCGTGTTACGCGACAGGACGTCGATTTCGCCGGACTGCAGCGCCGTGAAGCGCTCCTTGGCGTTGGTCGGCGTGTACTTTACCTTGGTCGGATCGCCGAAGACGGCGGATGCAACGGCCTTGCAGAAATCGACGTCGAAACCGGCCCAGTTGCCGGAAGCGTCAGGTGCCGCGAAACCGGTCAGACCGGTGTTGACGCCGCACTGAACGAACCCTTTTGCTTTTACGTCCCCGAGCGTCGTCGCCGAAGCTGCCGAAGCGCCAAGTGCGAAGACTGCTGCGCCAATGGCGACCGACAGAAGCTTAATCTTCATTTTTCCCAACCTTTTTCCGTTATCTTTTGTTTATTGTGGGAGCGTCGGCAGAAGCATGCAGACCCCCCAAAAGACCCGACACCCTCCCGGCGCGAGTTGGTCTATCACAGTCGGAAATGTCACCACGGTCAAGTCTCGCGCCACAAGATTGCGTGATATTTCGGCAATTTGCTGAGCGCGGCTCACAAAATGAGCAATTGATTACCCAAAAGGCAGTGTTTGGCGAAAAAAATCGCGCAAACTCACTGATATATCTGGATAATTGCCGTACCGGCCGGTTCTCTCGGTCGACTTTACGTTACGTGAGCGGGGTTGACCGCGCCTCGGGAGAGGTCCAAGACTTCGGCAAAGTGCGTTCATTCCAAAGGCTTTATTAGACATGACAGATAGAGACGGCCTGCTGCAAAACGCCGGCATCAATACCCGCCTTTCGCATATCGGCAATGACCCTTCCGACTATCATGGCTTCGTCAATCCGCCCGTCGTGCATGCGTCCACGGTGCTGTTTCCGAACGCCAAGGCGATGGATCAGCGGGCGCAGAAATATACCTATGGAACGCGCGGAACGCCGACCACGGACGCTCTTTGCGAGGCGATCGACGCGCTCGAGGGATCGGCCGGAACGATCCTCGTTCCGTCGGGTCTCGCAGCCGTCACCGTGCCGTTCCTGGCTTTCCTGTCGTCGGGCGACCATGCGCTGGTCGTCGATTCGGTCTATGGCCCGACCCGCCATTTCTGCGACACGATGCTGAAGCGTCTAGGCGTTTCCGTCGAATATTACGATCCGGCCATCGGCGTCGGTATCGAGACGCTGATCAAGCCGAACACCAAGCTGGTGCACACCGAGGCGCCGGGCTCCAACACCTTCGAGATGCAGGATATTCCTGCGATCGCCGCGATCGCGCACAAGCATGGCGCGGTGGTGACGATGGACAATACCTGGGCGACACCGGTTTATTTCCGCCCGCTCGATTACGGCGTCGATATCTCGATCCACGCGGCGACGAAATATCCGTCCGGCCATTCCGATATTCTGATGGGCACGGTTTCGGCCAATGCCAAGCACTGGGAGCAGCTGCACGAGGCCAACATCACGCTCGGCATCTGCGGCGCGCCTGACGATGCCTACCAGATCCTGCGCGGCCTGCGCACCATGGGCGTGCGCCTTGAACGCCACTACGAGAGCGCGCTCACCATCGCCAAATGGCTGGAAGGCCACGAAGACGTGGCCGCAGTGCTGCATCCGGCACTGCCGAGCTTCCCGGGCCACGAGCTCTGGAAGCGCGACTTCAAGGGCGCCAGCGGCATCTTCTCCTTCGTGCTGAAGGCAGATAGCCTGGCCGCCTTCAAGCCCAAGGCGCATGCTTTCCTCGATGCGCTGAGGATCTTCGGTCTCGGCTGGTCCTGGGGGGGCTTCGAGAGCCTGGCCGTCCACGTCAACCTGAACGACCGCCGCGTCACCAAGGCGCCGACCGAGGGGCCGGTGATCCGCCTGCAGATCGGTCTCGAGGATGTCGCCGATATCAAGCTCGATATCGAGCGCGGCTTCGCGGCCGCCAAGGCTGTCTGATCAGCGGCGCTGTCAGTCCATAGCGCGATAAGCGTAGATCCAGTCGAGATCCGCCGCGAGACTTTGCGGCGGCTTCAGAGAGAGAACGATATCACGCCCGATCCGGAATGGACCGCGGGCGTGATAGACGAACTGGTTGAACGCACCGCGCTGGCGCAGCCGGTTCACGCGCGGAACGCGATGCGCTTCGAACAGCGGCAGCGCTTCGGAAACAGGACGCTTGGCCAGGAACGACGCCAGTTCGTAGGCGTCTTCGATCGCCATTGCCGCACCTTGCGCTGCAAACGGCATCATCGCATGGGCCGCATCCCCGATCAGCACCGTATCGCGGCCGTTCTGCCACTTGCCGCGCGTCGCCTCGTAAAGCGGCCAGAAGGTCATCTCTCCGGATTTTTCAAACAGCGACAGCAACGCCGGGTTCCAGCGCGAGAAGCGGGCGAGCAACTGTTGGCGCTGCGCCTGCGTCGGCTGCGCCAGCCATTCGCGCGCGGCTGCGTGGCCAGTGGTGATCGCCACCATGTTGAAGCTGTCGGTCTCGCGCAGCGGGTAGGCCACCAGATGCGCCGATGGTCCGAGAAAGGCCGAGACGCTCTCGCGGTTGAGGATACCCCGCGCATCCACCGCCGATACGGTGAAGCGATAGGCGATGTTGCCGGAAAAGCGCGAGGAGGGGCTGTCGGCGATAAGATCGCGCGTCTTCGACCACACGCCATCGGCGCCGATGATCACGCCGCCGGCGCGGGTGATCGCGGCGATGTCGCCGCTTTCGATGCGCGAGCCGAGATGAAGCGTGCAGAGCGGATTGTCTTTGACTGCGGCAAGGAGCGCGCCTTGCAGGCTGGTGCGATGCAGCACCCCGTAGGGCGCCTCCCAGCGAGCGCGGGCGGCGGGACCCGATGGCACGGCGGCCAGTTCATGCAGCGACGTGCCGGAGATCAGGCGAATGTTGTTCGGCTCGAGCCAGACCGGCGTCAACAGGTCGAGAACACCGAGCTTGTCGAGGATGCGCGACGCATTGGGCGATATCTGCAGTCCGGCGCCCACCTCGGTCAGCTCGGGCGCCTGCTCGAAGATCTCGGAGCGAATGCCATGCCTGGCGAGTGCCAGCGCCGCCGTCAGACCAGCGACGCCCGCTCCGATAATAGCGGCATGTTCGACCGACATGGTCGATCCAATCTGTGTTTCGGTGAATTAAGCGACGTGTGAGTTAGGCGACCTGGAAATGGAAGACGCAGCCAGCCGGGTTAGTCTGAGTGGCCTTCAGTGCGCCGTTGAAGCGGTAGAGGGTCGAGCAGTAGGAACAGACCTTCTCGTTCTCGTCGCCCATGTCGATGAAGATATGCGGGTGGTCGTAGGGAACGGAGGCACCAGTGCACATGAATTCCTTCACGCCGACTTCGATGACACGGTGTCCGCCGTCGTTCTGGAAGTGGGGGATATTGTGACCGGCCATGAGGGATCTCCGAATGCCTTTGAAAACGTGCGCACCTTATAGTGCGTCGCCGGAAATGTGTCGAGCCAAAGGAGAGGCGCGCCCGATAGTTTTTGGAGGCGCTTTTGGACCGTGCTTTTTGATTGGGGCAGGGGTTCCCGTCAGCGGCCCGATAAAATATGGTCCCGGCAAAACAGGACTGCCCCGATGAACTTGAATACGCCTGCCTTTTCGACCTTCGTGCACGACGGCCTCAACCTTTCCTATTTCGACGAGGGAAATCCCGAGGGGCCGCCGGTGCTGCTCATCCACGGCTTCGCCTCGACCGCCAGCGTCAACTGGGTCTACCCGGGCTGGCTGAAAACGCTGGGCGAGGCCGGATACCGGGTGATCGCCATGGACAACAGAGGCCACGGCGCAAGCGACAAGCCGCATGATTCCGAAGCCTATCGTCCGTGGATCATGGCGGCTGATTCCATCGCGCTGCTCGATCATCTCGGCATCCCGGAAGCCGACCTGATCGGCTACTCGATGGGCGCGCGCATCTCGGTCTTCGCGGCGCTCAGCAGGCCCGATCGCATCCGCTCGCTGGTGCTCGGCGGCCTCGGCATCGGCATGACCGATGGTGTCGGCGATTGGGACCCGATCGCCGATGCGCTGCTGGCGCCGTCGATCGATGGCGTCACCCATGCGCGCGGCCGCATGTTCCGTGCCTTCGCCGAGCAGACGAAGAGCGACCGCCAGGCGCTCGCCGCCTGCATCAGGGGATCGCGCGATCTGGTCGAGAGAAGCGACATGGCGAAGATCGAGGCGCCGACGCTGGTCGCCGTCGGAACCAAGGACGATATTGCCGGCTCTCCGCAGGAACTGGCGGCGCTGATGCCGGATGCCCGCGCGCTCGATATCCCCGGCCGCGACCACATGCTTGCCGTCGGCGACAAGGTGTTCAAGGCGGCCGTTCTCGACTTTTACGCGGAACTCTCCGCCCGGTGACATCCGGGGCGGGCGCGCAAGGATGATCGTTCACCAAAATGCGGAAATAGCGAAAAGCTGTTTCCGTCGCCCCATTTATATCAGCCGGATTTTGCCCTATATAGGGTGACACTCAAGCGCCAGTGGCGTGGCCGGATCGCGCGATCCGGCCGGAATACAATGCCCGGATGGAGTGCCATTCGGAAGACAAGGAGACCTCGATGGTCGCGAAGTCAGACATTCGTCCTCTTGAGACCCAAGGTTCGCTCAAGGCGATGGACCCGATCTGGGATAGCCTGCGCGAGGAAGCGCGTCTTGCCGCCGAAGCCGATCCGGTGCTGGCGGCATTTCTGTATTCGACCGTGCTCAACCATCGCTCGCTCGAGGAATGCGTGATCTACCGCATCTGCGAGCGCCTTGATCATCCCGATATGCAGGCGATCCTGCTGCGCCAGACCTTCGACCAGATGCTGGCCGACTGGCCGGAATGGGGCGCCATCCTGCGCGTTGACATCCAGGCCGTTTACGACCGCGATCCGGCATGCCTGCGCTTCATGGAAGCGCTGCTCTACTTCAAGGGTTTCCACGCGCTGCAGACCCATCGCCTCGCGCACTGGCTGCTCAATCGCGGCCGCCGTGATCTGGCGCTCTATCTGCAGAGCCGCTCGTCGAGCGTCTTCCAGACCGATATCAACCCGGCCGCCCGTATTGGCCGTGGCATCTTCCTCGATCACGCGACGGGCCTCGTCGTCGGCGAAACCGCCGTCATCGGCGACAACGTCTCGATCCTGCACGGCGTCACGCTCGGCGGGACCGGCAAGGAGGGCGCGGATCGCCATCCGAAGATCGCCAGCGGCGTGTTGATCGGCGCCGGCGCCAAGATCCTCGGCAATATCGAGATCGGTCATTGCTCGCGCATCGCCGCCGGCTCCGTCGTGCTGAAGGCGGTGCCGCCGAAGACGACGGTCGCGGGCGTACCCGCCAAGGTGGTCGGCACGGCCGGCTGTTCGGAACCATCCAGGCTCATGGATCAAGTGATCATGGATCAGGTGATGGGCGCCGACATCTAGGCGTTTTCGCGTCGCTCATAGCGACAACATGGCCTGAAGAACGGCGGGGAAAGCGGTGTCACTACCGGCTCCGCGCCTTTACAGGCCCAACTTTCCCATGCAAAAAGCGGCCATTGAGACCGCTCAGGAGATGCAGTGTGAAGCCCGAAGAAATCAAGAAACTCGACGCCTATTTCAAACGCACGTTCAACCCGGAAATGATCGTCAAGGCACGTCCGCGCAAGAACGACTCCGCTGAAGTCTACATGGGCGAGGAATTTCTGGGCGTCGTCTACATCGATGACGAGGACGGCGACCGCTCGTACAACTTCTCGATGGCGATCCTCGACGTCGACCTCTGATCCGGTCGCGAGCTTTGTCTCGCACCGATTGTGCCTGGGCCGCGACGTCGCGGCCTGGCCGAAATTGCTGGTCCGCTCTGGACCACCCGGTCTTGCGCCCCATCTTGGGCTTGAGCATGTGCTCGAGCGCCATCAAGGGGAAACCGGACATGGGTATTTTCGACAAGATCAAACACGCAATCTGGGGTGAGGCACACGCCGCCGAGGCAACGCCGGCCGCTGCACCTAAGATCGAGCCCGCGCAGGCGCCGATATCGCCCTCAGCCGCCCCGAGCCCGTCTCCGACCCCTGCACCCACATCGCCAGCCACTTCCGCGCCATCGACCTCGGTCGATATCGCCATGGTGCTCGACGCCGCCGTGAAGAAGAATGGCCAGAAGCTCGATTGGCGCCGCTCGATCGTTGATCTCATGAAGGCGGTGGGCATGGATGCGAGCCTCACCGAGCGCAAGGAGCTGGCGACCGAGCTCGGCTATACCGGCGACAAGAACGACTCGGCGACGATGAACATGTTCCTGCACAAGGCACTTCTGAAGAAGCTGTCGGAAAATGGCGGCAAGGTTCCGGCCGATCTGCTCGACTGATCGTCGTCGAGAAGTATTCGCGGCGCGCAACCGAGTTTTTGTTCAAAGCTTACGGTTGCGGCCGCCTGATATATTTTAGCGAAATCAATTAAAGACGTACGTCGCTCGGAAATCGGGCCAGAATTACAATTGTCGTCACAACCAATGATTGTTTTGCATTGCACAAAGTCGCTTGACTTCGTGTGCGGTGCAGCTAACGTTGTTCATAGACGCACGGCAAAGGAGGATAGTCATGCTGAATTTTGAGGACACGAATCGCAAGAGCAAGGAAGCCATGGACGCGGTGCTGAAAAGCTACTCGGAAACCGCCAAGGGTATGCAGGCGATCGCGACGGAAACCACCGAATATTCCAAGAAGTCTTTCCAGGACGCTGTCACGCATTTCGAGACGCTGTCGGGCGCCCGCAGCTTCGAAGCCGTCTTCGAGTTGCAGACCAGCTATGTGAAGTCCGCCTATGAAAACTTTGTCGCCGAAGCGACGAAGCTGACGGAAATGTACTCCGACATCGCCAAGAGCGCCTACAAGCCCTACGAGGCGCCGGTCGCTGCCGCCGCGAAGGCAATGAAGCCGGCGCCGGTGGCGACGCAGACGGCGGCGTAAGCCTAGCGCACAAATCACTTACCTCTTGAAATACAAAGACCGGCTACGCATCTGCAGCCGGTCTTTTTGTTTTGCCGTCAGGCAGTCTCAAATCTGCGCGCTATTTTTGTGTCTTTGCGCCTGACGCGGGCGAATTGTGATTGCAGTGTGAAGCAAGGGGCTTAAAATCGCTCTATTATGAACTAAGTTAGTAGTCAGACATTCGGCGGGTAAAGCACATCTCCCATGCTCCGCCGGGTTGATCGAGGAACGAATGAAAATGATCGCAACGCCCGTCCGGATGCAGGATGATAGCGAAAGGAACGGGGACAACGGAAATCGCGGCACCTCGGTCATAACGCGCACCAAACCGAAGACCAAGAAGCCTAACCTGTACCGCGTGCTTATTCTGAACGACGACTACACGCCCATGGAATTCGTCATCCACATCCTGGAGCGGTTTTTTCAGAAGGACCGTGAAAGTGCCACCCGCATCATGCTGCATGTCCACAACCACGGCGTTGGCGAATGCGGAACATTTACATACGAGGTGGCGGAAACCAAGGTGAGCCAGGTGATGGACTTCGCCCGACAGCACCAGCATCCGCTGCAATGCGTCATGGAAAAGAAGTGAGGATCTGAACGTGCCAACATTTTCGCCTAGTCTTGAGAAGGCGCTCCATCAGGCACTGACCTTTGCCAACGAGCGGCATCACGAATATGCGACGCTCGAGCATCTGCTGCTCGCCCTGATCGACGACGCCGATGCGGCAGCCGTCATGGGTGCCTGCAACGTCGATCTCGTAGCGCTGAAGAAGACGCTCGTCGAATACGTCGACAATGAACTCTCCAATTTGATCACTGGATACGATGAAGACTCGAAGCCGACCTCCGGCTTCCAGCGTGTCATTCAGCGTGCGGTGATCCATGTGCAGTCGTCCGGCCGCGAGGAAGTGACCGGCGCCAACGTGCTCGTCGCCATCTTCGCCGAGCGCGAAAGCCATGCTGCATACTTCCTGCAGGAGCAGGAAATGACCCGCTATGACGCGGTCAACTACATCTCGCACGGCATCGGCAAGCGCGCCGGCTCTTCGGAGAACCGCACGCCGCGCGGCGCCGAGGAAGGCGAAGCCGAGAGCAAGCCCAATGCCGCGCGCGGCACCGAGGAAGAAGGCGGCGCCAAGAAGCAGCAGGACGCCCTGAAGGCCTATTGCGTCAATCTCAACGAGAAGGCCAAGACCGGCAAGATCGATCCGCTGATCGGCCGCCACGCCGAGGTCAACCGCACCATCCAGATCCTGTGCCGCCGTTCGAAGAACAATCCTCTCTACGTTGGCGATCCCGGCGTCGGCAAGACGGCGATTGCCGAAGGTCTGGCCAAGCGGATTATGGAAGGCAAGGTTCCGGAAGCGCTGGCCGATGCGACGATCTTCTCGCTCGACATGGGCACGCTGCTCGCCGGCACCCGCTATCGCGGTGACTTCGAGGAACGCCTGAAGCAGGTCGTCAAGGAACTCGAGGAGTATCCTGGTGCCGTTCTGTTCATCGACGAAATCCACACGGTGATCGGCGCCGGCGCCACCTCTGGCGGCGCGATGGATGCATCGAACCTATTGAAGCCGGCTCTGTCTTCGGGCGCGATCCGCTGCATCGGTTCGACCACCTACAAGGAATATCGTCAGTTCTTCGAGAAGGACCGCGCTCTGGTGCGTCGCTTCCAGAAGATCGACGTGGCTGAGCCGTCCATCGACGACGCCATCGCGATCATGAAGGGGCTGAAGCCTTACTTCGAAGAGTATCACCACCTGCGCTACTCGAACGACGCCATCAAGACGGCGGTCGAGCTGTCGGCGCGCTACATCTCCGACCGCAAGCTGCCGGACAAGGCGATCGACGTGATCGACGAAACCGGTGCGGCCCAGATGCTGCTGCCGCCGTCCAAGCGCCGCAAGCTGATTACCGAGAAGGAAATCGAGGCGACGATCGCCACGATGGCCCGCATCCCGCCGAAGAGCGTGTCGAAGGACGACGAAGCCGTTCTCGCCAATCTCGAGCAGGAACTGCGCTCGGTCGTCTACGGCCAGGACCTCGCGATCGAAGCGCTCTCGACCTCGATCAAGCTGGCGCGCGCCGGCCTGCGTGAACCGAACAAGCCGATCGGCTCCTACGTCTTCTCCGGCCCGACCGGCGTCGGCAAGACGGAAGTGGCCAAGCAGTTGGCCTCGTCGCTCGGCGTCGAGCTTCTGCGCTTCGACATGTCCGAGTACATGGAGCGGCACACGGTCTCGCGTCTGCTCGGTGCACCTCCCGGCTATGTCGGCTTCGACCAGGGCGGTCTTCTGACCGATGGCGTCGACCAGCATCCGCATTGCGTGGTTCTGCTCGACGAAATCGAAAAGGCCCATCCGGACATCTACAACATTCTGTTGCAGGTGATGGACCATGGCACGCTGACGGACCACAACGGCAAGAAGATCGACTTCCGCAACGTCATCCTGATCATGACAACCAATGCGGGCGCGTCTGAAATGGCAAAGGCTGCCTTCGGCTTCGGTTCGTCCAAGCGGACGGGCGAGGACGAGGAAGCGCTGAACCGCATCTTCACGCCGGAATTCCGCAACCGTCTGGACGCGGTCATCCCGTTCGCGCCGCTGCCGACAGTGGTCATCCACAAGGTCGTGCAGAAGTTCATCATGCAGCTCGAAGCCCAGCTTTCCGAACGGAATGTCACCTTCGACCTGCACGAGGATGCGATTTCGTGGCTGGCCGAGAAGGGCTACGACGAAAAGATGGGCGCCCGTCCGCTGGCGCGCGTGATCCAGGACGTCATCAAGAAGCCGCTGGCCAACGAGATCCTCTTCGGCAAGCTGAAGAAGGGCGGCGTCGTCAACGTTACCGTCGGACCGAAGGAAGACGGCAAGCCGGGCATCATCCTGGAAGCCGTGTCGGACACCGCGCCGATCAAGCCGAAGCCGGAGGCCGAAGTCGTGCACCCCGAGGTGGACGACGAGGATGACGGCGAGCTGAAGACGAAGGCCAAGGCCAAGAAGGCCACGGTCAAGAAGTCGAAAGCAGCGGTTGCCGAGCCCGAGGTCAAGAGCGCGCCGAAGAAGGGCGCGGTACCAAGGGTGCCGAAGAAGTAAGGCAATTAAAAAAGGCGGCTCCCGGGCCGCCTTTTTCATGTCTTGGAGCCTGTGCCTCCGGCAAGCGAACGCTGCCCAGAAACGCTGGTCAGAGCGGTGCGTAGTCGATCTCGAGAAACTCTTCGACCTCAGGCACCCAATGATCGCGGACAAAGGCCGTGTGTACGGGATGCTCGTTGTAAGCGTCGTACCCAGCCTGATTCTCGAACTCCATTGAAAAGCCGAAGGCGAAGCTGTTCTTCCGGCTGGTCTGCCGCAACTGCTCGAAATTTCCTACACTTGGGATCGTGGTGAGGATGAGTGCTGCGTCAAGAAACGCCTTTTCCTCGGCGGATCCTTCCGCGTGCTTCAGGCGAAATGCCACGGTATGACGTATCATTGGTGTTCTCCGCTATCAGTGCGTTCAGCTCAAAGCTCCGCTTTGATCTTCTCGGCATTCGCCGCCAGCACGGCGCCATCTTCCATCTGGCCGGAATGCGGCTTCAGCGCGATGCCGTCGTGGCGTGGAATGACGTGGAAGTGCAGGTGGAAGACGGTCTGGCCGGCGGCTGGTTCGTTGAACTGGCAGATGAACACGCCATCGGCGTCGAAGGCTTCCTTCACCGCGTTGGCGATCGTCTGGACGACGGGGATGGTCTTGGCGAGTGCGGCCGGATCGGCGTCGAGAAGGTTGCGCGAGGCGGCCTTCGGCACGACAAGCACGTGGCCCGGCGCCTGCGGCATCACATCCATGAAGGCAAGCGTGTGCTCGTCCTCGTAGACCTTGACGGAGGGGATCTCGCCACGCAGGATCTTGGCGAAGATGTTGTTGGTGTCGTAAGCCGCGCTCGTCATCTTATCTCTCCTGATGGTGTCGTGTTCGCGTAGCGCGGCTGAGGCGAGGGCGTCAATCCTCCTGTAGCCGCTCGCCGCGACGGAACGGGCTGTGCTCGCTCAAAATCTCGTTCATGTGCTCGACGTCGTCGCGCTCGCGGGCGAGATAATCACCGATCGCCTGGCGAAGGCCCGCATGGGCGACGTAGTGGGCCGAATGCGTTGTCACCGGCAGGTAACCTCGCGCCAGCTTGTGCTCTCCCTGCGCACCTGCTTCCACCCGCTTCAGCCCCTTGGCGAGCGCGAAATCGATCGCCTGGTGATAGCAGACCTCGAAGTGCAGGAAGGGATGATCCTCGATGCAGCCCCAGTGTCGGCCGTAGAGCGTTTCGGAGCCGATGAAGTTGATGGCGCCGGCGACGTAGCGGCCATTGTGCTTGGCCATGACAAGCAGGATATCCTCGGGCATGCGCTCGCCGATCAGCGAATAGAATTCCCGCGTCAGATAGGGCCGTCCCCATTTGCGGCTGCCGGTATCCATGTAGAAGGCGAAGAACTGATCCCAGATATCCTCGGTCAGGTCGCTGCCGGTCAGCCAGTCGATGCTGATGCCGTTTTCGAGCGCGGCGCGGCGTTCCTTGCGCAGCGCCTTGCGTTTGCGCGAGGCGAGCGTTTCCAGGAATTCATCGTGATTGGCATAGCCTTCATTGATGAAGTGGAACTGCTGGTCGGTACGGTGCAGATACTCCTCGCTCTCCAGCACCGCCATCTCGTCGTCGGGCACGAAGGTGATGTGCGCGGAGGATACGCCAAGCCGTCGCACGACTTCCTTCAGGCTTTCCGCCATCGCGTCCTGTACGGCGAGACGCGGATAATCCTCGGCGACCAGAAGGCGCGGGCCGGTGGCGGGCGTAAAGGGGATCGAGCATTGCAGCTTCGGATAATAGCGTCCGCCGGCGCGCTCGAAGGCGTCGGCCCAGCCATGGTCGAAGACATATTCGCCGCGGCTGTGGTTCTTCAGATAGCCGGGCAGGGCGCCGACGAGGCGTCCGTCGTCCGTCTCGAGCAGCATGTGGTGCCCGAGCCAGCCCGTCTCCGCAGTTGCCGATCCCGATTCCTCAAGCGACGACAGGAAGGCATGCGAGACGAAGGGATTGTAGGCGATCGATGTGCTTGATCGGGAGGCCCCGGCGAGCTTGGACCAGCTCTCCGGGGAAATCGTGGTGAAAGACCGCTCTATGCGGATTGAAAGTTCATCAGTCATGGAGCGAATGCGAGACCGTTTCAATGATTTGGGGGCATTGCCAGTCTGCGCATATCTTGATGAAAAAGCGAGGGCTTGTTGAAAAAGCGAGCGTCAAACGGACGCGCGCGGGTCGAAGCCCTCGAAGGTCATCTGGTCGGCGTTTTCGAAGGTATGCTTGCGCGCCTTCTCGTCACGAACCGTCCAGGTGATGACGACGATGCCCTTTTCGCGCTCTGCCGTGATGAAGGGGTTGGGCAGGTCAGCATAGAAATAGGAAATGAAATCGAGACCGTGTTTCATAGCCTTTTCATGGGCTTGGAACTCCTCCGGCTTGTTTCCGCCGGCCGTCAGTCCGATCGGGTAGGGAGCGTTCAGCGCCTTCAGTTCCTTCAAGAGCCAATGGTCGAAGCTCATCAGCGCCACCTGGCCTTCATAGCCCTCGAGCTCTTCCAGCACCGCCTCGACGAAGCCTTCATCGTCGGTTTCACGGCCCTTGAGCTCGATCACGAGCGGCACTTTTCCCTTCACAAGTTCGAGAAGTTGGCGAAGCGTCGGGATCTTGTCGGCCGTTCCGCCGACCGAGAGCATGCCGAGTTCCTTCGATGTACGCTCGCGCACATCGCCTTTGAGATTGCACAGGCGCTCGAGATTCTCATCGTGAAAGACGACAGGAATGCCATCCGAGGCGTAGTGCAGATCGCATTCGATCGCAAAGCCGGCCTCGACCGCGCGCGCGAAAGCGGAAAGCGTGTTTTCCCAAACGACCTTGTTCTGGTCGTGATAGCCGCGGTGGGCGACGGGACGTTCCTTAAGCCATGCTGCAGAGGTCATTATGCGATTTCCATGATGGCATCGATTTCGACGGCGGCGTTCATCGGCAGCGCCGCCATGCCGACGGCGGCACGCGCGTGTTTGCCGGCATCGCCGAGAACATTGGCGATGAGGTTAGACGCACCGTTGATGACGAGGTGCTGTTCGACGAATTCAGGCACGGATGCCACGAAGCCGTTCAGCTTGATGACGCGCTTGATACGGCTAAGATCGCCGCCGAGTGCTGCACTTGCCTGCGCCAGGATGTTGATGACGCAGAGTTCAGCAGCGCGCTGGCCCGTGGCGACGTCCACATTGCGACCAAGATGACCGGTGACGGCGATCTTGCCGTCTTCGATTGGCAGCTGGCCGGAGATGTGCAGCACGTTGCCCGAGATGACGTAGGAAACGTAGTTGGCGGCGGGTGCTGCAGCCTGGGGCAGGGATATCCCCATCTCTTTCAGCCGTGCTGCGATCTGATCGGACATTTTTCTCTCCGCTTTTATTGTGAATAGTTCTAAAACTATGCATCTGGGCTTGAATCAATTTTGTGACACGATCGAGCCTCGATTTAGCCGGATGCGTTCTTATAACATCGTTGGTGAGTCCAACAGGAGATTATCAATGGTCCGATCGAGTCTTGCCGCGCTGTTGCTTGCAGGCGTTTCGGCAACCGCTCATGCGGCGACACCCGCAGCCGGCGCAGTGATGGCCACGGGCCTGATCGCGCATCGGGCGATCTACGATCTGGAACTGAAGGATGCGTCGGAGCGCTCCGGCATTTCGGGCATGTCCGGCCGCATGGTCTACGAATTCGACGGTGACTATTGCACCGGCTACACCACGAAGTTCCGCTTCGTCACGCAGATCGACACCGGCGATGCCGTGCGCGTCAGCGATCAGCAGACCAATACGTTCGAGAACCTGAAGGACCGCAAGTTCACCTTCGACACCAAGTCCTTCACCGACGACCAGCTCGACAAGGAAGTGAACGGCGCGGCCCAGGATCAGGCCGATGGAACCAAGGTCGATCTGAAGCAGCCATCGAGCAAGGAGCTGCAACTGGCCGCAAGCCGCTTCCCGACCGAGCACATGATGGACGTCATCAAGAACGCCAAGGCCGGCACCCGCCTGTTCGAAGCCCGCGTCTTCGATGGCTCCGACGACGGCGACAAGGCGCTGGCGACAACAACGGTTGTCGGCAAGGCGGTGACACCTGTCAGCGTCGAGGCCGATGCCGGCAATGCGGGCGCCTTCTCCAAGACCTCGTTCTGGCCGGTGACCATCTCCTATTTCAACGAGAACACCAAGACAGATGCCCTTCCGGTCTATCGCATGTCGTTCAAGCTCTATGAGAACGGCATCACGCGCGACCTGACGATGGACTACGGCGATTTCGTTCTGACCGGCAAGCTCTCCAAGCTGGAGCTTCTCGACGCCAAAACCTCACCTGTAAGTAATTGCACGCGTTGAACGATTTCACCGTTTCAGTTTGACACGGTATGCAAAGCGACGCGCTCTGTGCTAGAGATCGCTCTATAGTGAGCATTGACGGCAAGCGGAGTGCATATTTTGCCAGGCTTTAGAGTATCGATCATGGCCGTCACGGCCTTGGCTGTCGCCATGCTGGCGGCTGCATTTTCTAGTTCGATCTCCGCGGCCGATTGCGGCTCGACCGCCTCCGCGGGTATAGATTGGGGCGGTTGCAGCAAGAAAAACCTGATGTTGCAGGATGGCGATTTCGAGAAGGGGAACCTCGCCGACGCCGATTTCACGCTCACCAATCTCAGCCACAGCAATCTCGCCTCCGCCAATCTGGAAAAGGCGACGCTCGTTCGTACCTGGTTTACCGGCTCCGATCTGACGAAGGCAAATTTCTCCAAAGTCGAGGCCTATCGCTCCGGCTTTGAGGGCGTTAAGGCCGAGGGCGCCAATTTCACAGGCGCGGAGTTGCAGCGCGCCAATTTCAGTGGCGCAACGCTGAAGGGCGTCAACTTCGAAAAGGCCGAACTCGGGCGCGTCAACTTCAAGGGCGCAGACGTTACAGGCGCGAATTTCTCGCTGACCAACCTGTCGCGCGCCGATCTGAGCGGCGCCACCTTCACCGGTCCGATCTCATTCGACCGCGCCTTCCTGTTCCTGACAAGGATCAGCGGACTGGATCTGTCGCAAGCGACCGGCCTCGAAGAGGCGCAGGTGGCACTGGCCTGTGGCGATTCGAAGACCAAGCTGCCCCAGGGCATGGCGACGCCGACAAGCTGGCCCTGCGACGCCGACTGATCCGCCCAAGGGTCCGGAATGTGCCTAAAGTCCGGGCATAGCGGTTATTTTACCGATAAGGCTTGATTTTCCGGGGCGGGGAGGGTATGGCCCCCGCATTCCACACGTAAGGCATGGGATTGTCCGGGAGAAATCCGGATGGTTCCGCCCGGTGGCATTCTCGAAGAGAGTGCTGTTCGCCTTGCGGAGG
This sequence comes from Rhizobium sp. 16-449-1b, assembly GCF_017741935.1. GTDB lineage: Bacteria > Pseudomonadota > Alphaproteobacteria > Rhizobiales > Rhizobiaceae > Rhizobium. The sequence goes on from NZ_JAGHMH010000006.1 coordinate 265,507, forward strand.
TTCAACCGGAAAAGGATAACTAGGCATGGCATTGCCCGATTTTTCTATGCGCCAGCTGCTTGAAGCAGGCGTCCACTTTGGTCACCAGACTCACCGCTGGAACCCGAAGATGAAGCCGTACATTTTTGGCGATCGTAACAACATCCACATCATCGATCTTGCACAGACGGTTCCGCTTCTGTCGCGCGCTCTGCAGGCTGTTTCCGACACCGTAGCCCGTGGCGGCCGCGTTCTGTTCGTCGGCACCAAGCGCCAGGCTTCCGAGCTCATCGCTGACTCGGCCAAGCGTTCCGCTCAGTATTACGTCAACTCGCGTTGGCTCGGCGGCATGATGACCAACTGGAAGACGATTTCGAACTCGATCCAGCGTCTGCGCAAGCTCGACGAGATCCTGTCTTCGGAACAGTCCGGCTACAACAAGAAAGAGCGCCTGAACCTCGAGCGCGAGCGCGAAAAGCTCGACAAGGCTCTCGGTGGTATCAAGGACATGGGCGGCACGCCGGACCTGATGTTCATCATCGACACCAACAAGGAAAAGATCGCGATCGACGAAGCCAAGCGCCTCGGCATCCCGGTTGTCGCGATCATCGACTCGAACTGCGACCCGGATCTGATCGACTATCCGATCCCCGGCAACGACGACGCTTCGCGCGCCATCGCTCTCTACTGCGACCTGATCTCGCGCGCTGCCATCGACGGTATCGCTCGTCAGCAGAGCTCGTCGGGCCGTGACCTCGGTGCATCGATCGAAGCTCCGGTTGAGCCGGCGCTCGAAGGCGAAGCCGAAGCCTGATAAAAGAAGCAGGCGGATCGAATGGTCCGCCGTGCTTTCCAGAGATTGGGAAAAGGCCGCTCGCGACTTTCATGAAGTTGGGCGGCCTTGACCATTTCAGGCGAGGGGAAAAAGTCTCTCGCCATTTGAGTTTCGTTATGACGCGTCATTCATCACGCTGTCATACATACAGGTACATTTCGTGCCTCAATCCGGTGCCGCACCGCCTTTCGCGGGCCACCGTTTGAACCGACAAGAGGAAGCTTATGACCGAGATTACGGCTGCACTGGTGAAGGAACTGCGCGAGAAGTCCGGCGCAGGCATGATGGACTGCAAGAAGGCGCTGGTGGAAAACAACGGCGACATCGAAGCATCGATCGACTGGCTCCGCGCAAAGGGCATCTCGAAGGCCGACAAGAAGGCTGGTCGCGCTGCTGCTGAAGGCCTCGTTGCCATCGCCGGCGCCGGCCACAAGGCTGTTGTCGTCGAGCTCAACTCGGAAACCGACTTCGTTGCCCGTAACGACGCCTTCCAGGATCTGGTTCGTGGCATCGCCAACGTTGCTCTGACGACCGATGGCACGGTTGAAGCCATCTCGGCTGCGACCTACCCGGCATCCGGCAAGCCGGTCGCCGACACCATCAAGGACGCGATCGCCACCATCGGCGAAAACATGACGCTGCGTCGCTCTGCCAAGCTCGAAGTCGAGCACGGCGTTGTTGCGACCTACATCCACAACGCTGCCGGCGACGGCATCGGCAAGCTCGGCGTTCTGGTTGCCCTGAAGTCGGAAGGCGACAAGGCCGTCCTGACCTCGATCGGTCGCCAGGTTGCCATGCACATCGCTGCTACCAACCCGCTCGCGATCCGCGCTGAAGAAGTCGACGCTACCGTTGCAGAACGCGAACGCAACGTCTTCATCGAGCAGGCTCGCGAATCCGGCAAGCCGGAAGCCATCATCGAAAAGATGGTCGACGGCCGCATGCGCAAGTTCTTCGAAGAAGTCGCTCTTCTCTCGCAGGCTTTCGTCATCAACCCCGACCTGACGGTCGGTGCTGCTGTTGAAGCCGCTGCCAAGGAAGCTGGCGCCAAGATCGAAGTCGTCGGCATGGCGCGCCTCCTGCTCGGCGAAGGCGTCGAGAAGGAAGAGAGCGATTTCGCTGCTGAAGTAGCTGCTGTCGCCAAGAGCTGATCGTCCTATATATGTGAAAACAGAAGGGCATCGCGTGACAACGCGGTGCCCTTCGTGTATCCGGCACTCAGCGGTAATATACGAGGAGCCAAGATGTCGTCAGAGCCTGTCTACAAACGTGTTCTACTCAAGGCTTCCGGCGAAGCCCTCATGGGCAGCCAGGGATTTGGAATCGATGTAGCGGTGGCCGACCGCATTGCGGCCGACATAGCCGAAGCGCGGCAGATGGGTGTGGAAGTCGGTGTCGTCGTCGGCGGCGGCAACATCTTCCGCGGCGTGGCCGTCGCTTCCAAGGGCGGTGACCGCGTCACGGGCGACCACATGGGCATGCTCGCGACCGTCATCAACGCGCTGGCGCTGGCGACTTCGCTGCGCAAGCTCAACATCGATACGGTGGTGCTTTCGGCGATCGCCATGCCGGAGATCTGCGAGAGCTTCTCGCAGCGCGCCACGCTTTATCATCTTTCGCTGGGCCGTGTGGTGATCTTCGCCGGTGGTACCGGCAACCCATTCTTCACGACCGACTCGGCAGCAGCGCTGCGCGCCGCCGAAATGGGCGCCGAGGCAATTTTCAAGGGCACGCAGGTCGACGGCATCTATTCCGCCGATCCGAAGAAGGTGCCCGATGCGACGCGCTTCGACCAGCTTACGCACAAGGAAGTGCTCGACAAGGGCCTCGCCGTCATGGACGTTGCGGCCGTAGCACTCGCACGCGAAAATTCCATTCCGATCATCGTCTTCTCGATCCACGAGAAGGGCGGTTTTGCTGAAATCCTTAGGGGCGGCGGTCTGAAGACCATCGTTACCGACAACTGACAGAGTGGCGGCGCCCAAAGCGCGCCGCAGCTTCTACCGAGACGGGAGCACTGCTATGAGTGAAGGCATCGACATCAACGATATCAAGCGCCGCATGGATGGCGCGATCAACGCGTTCAAGAGCGATATCGCATCGCTGCGCACCGGTCGCGCATCGGCGAACATTCTCGACCCGGTCACGGTCGAAGCCTATGGTTCGCGCGTGCCGCTCAACCAGGTCGCGAACGTGACCGTGCCGGAGCCGCGTATGCTCGGCATTTCGGTCTGGGACAAGTCGATGGTCGGCGCCGTGGATCGTGCGATCCGCGAAGCCAATCTCGGCCTCAACCCGATCGTCGACGGCCAGAATCTGCGCATTCCGCTGCCCGAACTCAACGAAGAGCGCCGCAAGTCGCTCGTCAAGGTCGCACACGACTATGCCGAAAAAAGCAAGGTTGCGATTCGCCATGTTCGCCGTGACGGCATGGACGGCCTTAAGAAAGCCGAAAAGGACGGTGTCATAGGGCAGGACCTGAGCCGCTCGCAGTCGGATCGTGTGCAGAAGATGACAGACGACACGATTTCTGAGGTCGACCGCTTGCTTGGCGAGAAGGAAAAGGAAATCATGCAGGTCTAAAGCGCAAAGCGCCTGCGCCTTGGACCTTAAAAACCGGACGGGAAATGTTGGAAAGAACATTTGTGACTGTGCCTGAACACGTTGCCATCATCATGGATGGCAACGGTCGGTGGGCAAAGCAGCGGGGGTTGCCGCGCACCATGGGGCATCGCAAGGGCGTCGACGCCGTGCGTGAGACCGTGCGCGCAGCGGGCGACATCGGGGTCAAGTATCTCACCCTCTTCGCCTTCTCGTCGGAGAACTGGCGCCGTCCGGAAACCGAGGTGTCGGACCTTTTGGGTCTGCTGAAGGCTTTCATTCGGCGTGACCTCGCCGAACTGCACAAGCAGAACGTGCGCGTGAAGATCATAGGCGATCGCCACAGCCTGCAGAACGACATTCTCGATCTCCTGATCGACGCTGAAGAGACCACCAAGGCCAACACGGCGCTCACGCTGATCATCGCCTTCAACTATGGCTCGCGCGACGAGATCGCCCGCGCCATGGCGAGCCTCGCGCGTGATGTCGAGCAGGGGAGGCTGCGCTCGCAGGATATCACGTCCGCGCTCATCAATGGCCGGCTGGACACCGCAGGCATCCCGGATCCCGATCTCATCATCCGCACTAGCGGCGAAGAGCGCCTGTCGAACTTCCTGCTCTGGCAGGCGGCCTATTCCGAATTCATCTTCATTCCCGATTACTGGCCGGATTTCAGCCGCGAGACGCTTTACGCCGCGCTCGAGACTTTCGCTTCCCGCAACCGCCGCTTTGGCGGTCTGGTCGCCGAAACCGCGGCGGCGGTGGGAACCTGATGCACCGCGAACTGCAGCTTCGTATCATCTCGGGCATCATCCTCGCCGTCATCGTGCTTGCCGCGACCTGGTATGGCGGGCTCGCTTTCAGCCTGCTGTCGGCCCTGATCGGACTTCTGATCTATTATGAATGGTCGACGATCACCCGCCTTGCCACTGAGCAGCCGGTCGCCAACGCTGTCGGCTGGATCGGGCAGGCGGCGATCGCCGTTGCTGTCGTATCCGGCACTGTCGGCTACTCGCTGATCCTTCTCGTGTTGTTCTTTGCCATCGCTGTCGGCTTTGTCGTCACGCGCGGCGTATCGCGCTGGTTCCCGGCTGGTATCGTCTATGCCGGGCTGACCGGGATCGCGCTCGCGAACATTCGTGGAGGCGATGCAGCCGGCCTGCACGCGATGCTCTTCGTCTTCGCCGTTGTCTGGGCCACCGACATCCTCGCCTACTTCATCGGCCGCGCCATTGGCGGGCCGAAGCTGGCACCAAGGATCTCGCCCGGCAAGACATGGTCGGGTGCGATCGGTGGCGCCGTCTGCGCGGTCATTGCCGGTGTGCTGGTGGCCTACGCGGCATTTCCCGATGGCATAGCATTGGCGGCCTTCGTGGCGCTGGTGCTGTCCGTCTGCAGCCAGTCTGGCGACCTCTTCGAATCCTTCATCAAGCGCCGCTTCGGCGTCAAGGATTCCAGCCGTCTCATTCCTGGTCATGGCGGGGTCATGGACAGGGTTGACGGGCTCATTTTCGCCTGTTTTGCGGCGTTCTTGCTAGCCGGGCTTTTTTCGCTGATAAAGGGCGGAGAAATGGCGTCGCTGGGCGCAGCCCTGTTCGGCGGATAATGTCGATAGAGGCTGACGGAAGGATTTTATGGCAGGCTTGACCGAAATTTTTGGGTTTCTGACGGGATATATCGTTCCTTTCGTGCTCGTGCTTTCTCTCTTGGTGTTCGTGCACGAGATGGGGCATTACCTCGTCGGTCGCTGGAGTGGCATCCGCATTCTGGCGTTTTCGGTCGGGTTTGGTCCTGAGCTCCTGGGCTTCACCGACAAGCATGGAACGCGCTGGAAGCTCTCGCTGATCCCGCTTGGCGGCTATGTCCGCTTCTTCGGCGACGAGGATGCGTCGAGCAAGCCGGATGAGGACAAGCTCGCGCAGATGTCGGACGAGGAGCGGGCGCGGTCATTCGCCGGTGCCAAGCTCTGGAAGCGCGCAGCAACCGTCGCCGCCGGCCCGATCGCTAACTTCATCCTCGCAATTGCCATCTTCACCGTCCTGTTTTCGATCTACGGCCGCTCGGTCGCCGATCCCATCGTGGCCCAGGTCAAGCCGGGTAGCGTTGCCGCAGAAGCCGGCGTCGTGCCGGGTGACCTCTTGATCGCGATCGATGGCGGCAAGGTGCAGACCTTCGACGATGTGCGCCGATATGTCAGCATCCGTCCGATGCAGCGGATCGTTGTGACGATCGAACGCAATGGCGAGAAGATCGACGTGCCGATGGTGCCTGAACGCACCGAAATGACCGACCAGTTCGGTAACAAGATCGAGATAGGCCTGATCGGCATCGTCACCAACCAGGACGTCGGACACTTCCGCCAGCAGACCTACACGCCGCTTGAAGCGCTGCATGAGGGGACGCTCCAGACCTGGCACATCGTCACCGGTACCTTCAAATATATCGGCAATCTGGTGTCCGGTTACATGAAGCCGGACCAGCTGGGTGGCCCGATCCGTGTCGCGCAGGCATCCGGCCAGATGGCGACGCTGGGCGTTGCAGCTTTGCTTCAGCTGGCCGCCGTATTGTCGGTTTCGATCGGATTACTGAACCTGATGCCGGTTCCGGTACTTGATGGCGGCCATCTGATGTTCTATGCGATTGAAGCTGTGAGGGGAAAGCCGTTGGGATCGTCGGCTCAGGAGGTTGCGTTTCGCATCGGCCTGGCCATGGTTCTGAGCCTGATGGTTTTTGCCACCTGGAACGATATTAGTGCTCTGATCGGCTGATTGCGGGACGAGGAAAAATTACGATTTATTTACGATGTTTCAAAGCTGTAGTGGCGAAAGCGTCACGCTTTGAAATGAAGTAAACAGAAATTAACTAGCTCCCTTGCTTGTATATCAAAAGCGGGTAAAACGACACACGTGACCGGAATCGGGGGACGCCTGGTGATGGGGACGAGAAAAAAGGTAATGGGTGAAATGAAGGCTGGTTCAAGATTTTTGAACGCAGTATCGGCGGTTGCGCTGTCTGCAGGTATTGTTGCGTCGGGGGCTGGTGCAACGGTGTTCATCTCGGCTTCTGCTGCCGAGGCTGCAGTCATTCAGCGTGTTGACGTTCGTGGTGCAAACCGCGTCGGCGCCGAAGCTGTGCGGTCCAACCTCACGATCCAGCCCGGCCGGAGCTTCTCCAACACCGACATCGACGACTCCGTAAAGCAGCTCTACGACACGGGTTACTTCTCCGACGTCAAGATCTCCGTTTCCGGCAGCACGCTGGTTGTGACCGTTGAGGAAGCTCAGTTGATCAACCAGGTCGTGTTCAACGGCAACCGCAAGATCAAGGACGACAAGCTCGCAGCGGTCGTCAAGACGCAGTCTTCGGGCGCATACAACGAGACCCAGATCCAGGCCGACATCCAGTCGATCAAGGACGCTTATGCAGCGACCGGTCGCAGCGAAGTCGAAGTGACGACGCAGGTCGTTCCGCTCGGCCAGGGCCGCGTCAACCTCGCATTCGTGATCAATGAAGGCGACCGCACGAAGATCGACTCGATCAACTTCGTCGGCAACAACGCCTACAGCTCTGGCCGTCTTGCATCGGTCATTGCCACCAAGCGAAGCAACTTCCTGTCCTTCCTGACCCGCAAGGACGTCTACAGCGCTGATAAGCTGCACGCAGACGAAGAAGCGCTCCGTCAGTTCTATTACAACCGTGGCTACGCCGACTTCCGCATCGTGTCTTCGGACGCTGCGTTCGACGAGACGACCAACAAGTACACGCTGACCTTCAACATCGAAGAAGGTCCGCGCTACGACTTCGGCGCAATCTCCGTTCAGTCCACCGTTCAGGGTGTCGACGGCGCGCAGCTTCAGGGTCTCGTTCGCACCCATGAAGGCCAGGTCTACAACGCCAAGGAAGTTCAGAAGTCGATGGAAGCGATTTCGGATCAGGTGGCTTCGGCCGGCTATCCGTTCGCTCGTGTCACGCCCCGTGGCAACCGCGACCTGAACAACAACACCATCGGCGTCGAGTACCTCGTCGACCAGGGCGAAAAGGCCTACGTCGAGCGTATCGAAATCCGCGGCAACAGCCGTACGCGCGACTACGTCATCCGTCGCGAGTTCGACATGAGTGAAGGCGATGCCTTCAATCAGCAGATGATCACCAGGGCCAAGCGTCGTCTTGAGGCTCTCGGCTACTTCTCGACCGTCAACATCTCGACCCAGCCTGGCAGTTCGCCGGACCGCGTTGTTGTTGTTGTCGACGTTCAGGACCAGGCAACGGGTTCGTTCGGTATCGGCGCGGGTTACGCTGCCGGCGGTGACGGCCTGCTGCTCGAAGCGTCGATCGAAGAAAAGAACTTCCTCGGACGCGGCCAGTACATCAAGGTGTCCGCCGGTGGCGGTCAGGAAGGTTCGCGTACCTACGGCCTGAACTTCACCGAGCCTTACTTCCTCGGCTATCGTCTGGCTGTTGGCTTCGACATCAACCACAGCGAGACGTCGAGCAACGACAACTACGACTACGAAGAAAACAACGTCGTTCTGCGCGCTACCGCGCCGATCACTGAAGATCTGGCGACGACGTTCCGCTATAACTACAAGCAGATGAAGTACGATCCGTCGGGATCGCTCTCCGATCTGTCCACGCCGTACCAGGACCTCGTCAACAACAGCCCGTGGGTGAAGTCGTCTGTGTCGCAGACGCTGACCTACAACACGCTCGACGACATGGTTCTGCCGCGTGAAGGTATCTACGCCAGCCTGACGCACGAAATCGCCGGCCTCGGCGGTGACTCGCAGTTCTACAAGATCTACGGCAAGGCGCGTTATTACCACACGCTCGCTGACGACGCCGACATCATCGGCTCGGTTGCTGGTTCTGCTGGTTACGTCGTCGGCTTCGGCAAGGATCTGCATGTCTTCGATCAGTTCACGCTGACCAACGGCGACATCCGCGGCTTCGAGAACAAGGGTATCGGCCCGCGCGTTGGCGGTGGTCCTGATGATCCGCTCGGCGGCACGACCTACTTCACCGTTTCGGCTGAAGCATCGTTCCCGCTTCCGGCTTTCCCGCGTGACTTCGGTCTCCGCGGCGCGGTCTTCGCGGACGCTGGTACGCTCTTTGGCAACAAGGTCAATGTCAGCGGTTCCGAGTTCGTGAACGGCGAAGATGCTTCGCTGCGTGCTTCCGTTGGTGTCGGTATCGTCTGGAACTCGCCGTTCGGTGCTCTGCGCGTCGACTACGCGATCCCGGTCCTGAAGGAAGACTACGACAAGGTTCAGCACTTCAAGTTTGGCATCAACAACCAATTCTGATATCGGCAGTCCGGAACCGTAAAATCGAATTCCGTTCTGGAGATTTGCCGATGGAGCAAACCTATTTCTTTCCGCCCCATGACGGTGTGAAGCTCTCGGAGCTAGCGCAAATTCTTGGGGCGGAACTCGCCGACCCCAAACATGCCGACATCGTGATCCGTTCCGTTTCGCCCGTAAACAGGGCGAAGGCGGGCGATCTCTGTTACGTCATTTCCAAGAAGAGCAAGGACGAACTCGTGACCTGCGAGGCGTCCGCTGTGCTGGTCAGTTCGGCATTGCAGTCGATCGTGCCGGCGCATGTGCCTGTTCTCGTGTCGAAAAATGCCCATGCCGCGTTCGCGATGGCCGGTGGGCTGCTCTATCCAAGCGCTTTGACGCCTCAGCGGTTGCGGTCTGTGAGCGCGGATATTTCCGACCGCGCGTCTGTCGATCCAACGGCGAGACTGGAAGCGAATGTCGAGATCGAGCCGTTTGCCGTGATCGGCGCTCATGCCGAGATCGGTGAGGGCACGCGCATCGGCGCTGGCGCCATCATCGGACCAGGCGTCAAGATCGGCCGCGATTGCACGATCGCCAGCGGCGCCAGCATCCTGTGCTCGCTAGTCGGCAATCGCGTCATCATCCACAACGGCGCGCGTATCGGCCAGGACGGCTTCGGCTATGCGCCGGGCCCGCGCGGCATGATCAAGATCGTCCAGATCGGCCGTGTCATCCTGCAGGACGACGTCGAGGTCGGTGCCAACACGACGATCGATCGCGGCACGATGGACGACACCGTGATTGGCGAAGGGACGAAGATCGATAACCTCGTCCAGATTGGCCACAATGTTCGCATCGGCCGTCATTGCGCCGTTGTCTCGCAGGTCGGTATTGCCGGAAGCGCCATTATCGGCGATGGCGTGCAGATCGGTGGTCATTCTGGTATTCGAGGCCATATAACAATTAACGACGGTGCCCAGATCGCTGCCATGAGCGGCGTAGTGTCCGACATCCCCGCCGGGGAGCGCTACGGCGGCATACCTGCACGGCCGGCGCATGACTTTTTGCGCGAAGTCGCGGCAGTCATGATGCGGACGACGGGCCCCAAGAAAACGGGAGAAAAGAATGGCTGAAGAAGTCAAGAAGTCGCTTTCCTCGGCTGACATCATCGAAATCATGAAGTTGCTGCCGCATCGCTATCCGTTCCTGCTGGTCGACAAGATCATCGACATCGACGGCGATGATTCCGCGATCGGCATCAAGAACGTGACGGCTAACGAACCGCATTTTACCGGGCACTTCCCGGAGCAGCCGATCATGCCAGGCGTCCTGCTGGTCGAAGGCATGGCCCAGACGGCCGGTGCGATCTGTGCGAAGAAAGAGGGCGAAAGCGGCAATCTGGTCTACTTCATGACCATCGACAACGCCCGTTTCCGCAAGCCTGTGGTTCCTGGCGACCGGGTGGAGTACCATGTCGTCAAGCAGAAGCAGCGCGGCAACATCTGGAAGTTCCACTGTGATGCGAAGGTCGATGGAGCGCTGGTCGCCGAAGCCGATATCGGTGCGATGATCGTGCGCAAGGATCAGGCATGAGCACGATCGCAGCCAGTGCCAGCATTCACCCGATGGCAGTCGTCGAAGACGGCGCCGTGATCGGCGAGAACGTCAAGATCGGTCCGTTCTGCCATGTCGGCCCGCGGGTCGTGCTCGGCGACAACACCGAAATGCTTCCGCATTCGATCGTCAGCGGCATCACCACGCTCGGCAAGGGATGCCGGATTTTCCCGATGGCTGTCATCGGCGGCGATCCGCAGAGCGTTCATCATGGCGGCGAAGAGACGACCTTGACGGTCGGCGACAATTGCACGATGCGCGAAGGTGTGACCATCAACACCGGCACCGCCGATTTCGGCGGCAAGACCATCGTTGGCAACAACAATCTATTTCTCGCCAATTCGCACATCGCCCATGATTGCCGCGTGGGCAACCACGTCATCATGTCCAACAACGTGATGCTTGCCGGCCACGTGGTCATCGAGGATCGCGTGATCCTTGGTGGTGGTTGCGCCGTGCACCAGTTCACCCGCGTTGGCCGCCACGCCTTCGTCGGTGGTCTATCGGCCGTGAGCTACGACGTCATTCCGTACGGCATGCTGAACGGCAATCCCGGTCTGCTCGGCGGTCTCAACGTCGTCGGCATGACGCGTGCGGGCATCGATCGCGCGACGATCCATATCGTGCGCCGTGCCTACAAGGCGATCTTCGAAACCGAAGGCAATCTGCGCGACAACGCCGCCGCAATCCGCGAGGAATTCGCCGATTGCGAGCAGGTCGTCCAGATCCTCGACTTCATTGCTGCCGAAAGCGATCGCGCGCTCTCTTCTCCGACGCGGGGACAGAAGGGATAAACCTTGTCTCCAGCAAGTGACACGGCAAAAGGCCGCCTGGCGATCATCGCCGGCAGCGGCTTTCTGCCGTCCTATGTCGCCGAGGCCGCCAAGAGCGCCGGCGAAGACCCGTTGATCATCGCGCTGAAAAACGAGACCGACCGCTCATGGGAAGGTTTCGAGCACGCCATTGTCGGCGTCGGCGATTTCGCGGCCATCGACGGCATGCTGGATAGCCATCGCATCGAGCGCGTTGTCATGTCCGGCGCGGTACGCAGGCGGCCGGAATGGCGCGAGGTTCGCCCGACGCTGAAGACGCTCGCAAGCATTCCCTCGACCATTCGCACGCTGCTGTCTGGTGGCGATGACACCGTGCTGCGCATGGTGATCGGGCTGATCGAGAAAAACGGCCGCCGCGTTATCGGCGTGCAGGAGATCGCGCCCGATCTTCTGGCCGCCGTCGGTCCGCTCGGCGCTATCGCTCCATCATCCGAGGACGTCAAGGACATCGCCAAGGCGGGGTCGGCAGCCGACGCGCTCGGCCGGCTGGATGTGGGGCAGGGCGCCGTCTCTGTTGGCGGGCGCATCGTGGCGCTCGAGGGTGTCGAGGGAACGGACAGCATGTTGCAGCGTGTTGCCGATCTGCGCGCCGCCGGTCGCATTTCGGCGCGTCGGCGCGGCGTCCTCGTCAAGCTCTGCAAGCCGCAGCAGGACCTGCGCGCCGACCTGCCATCGATCGGCATCTCGACCATCGAGAATGCCAGCAAAGCCGGCCTGGCGGGCGTGGCGATTGAGGCCGGGCGCGCGCTGATCCTGGATCGCCCGGCAGTCATATCGGCGGCAAAGGAAGCCGGTATCTTCGTCTGCGGTCTGGATCGTGGATTGCCATCCTGGGGGCTTGAATGAGCGTGCGTGCATTGAAGGTCGCGATCATCGCGGGCGAAGTCTCCGGTGATCTTTTGGCGGCCGATCTGATCGCGGCCCTGAAGCAGCAATATGCGGGTCCGGTGGAACTTGTCGGCGTTGGCGGTGAGGGGCTGCAGGCGCAGGGCCTGACATCGCTGTTCGATTTCTCCGAGCTGTCGATCATGGGCATCACGCAGGTTCTCGCCAAGCTGCCGACGCTGGTCAAGCGCATCCGCCAGACTGCGGCCGCCGTCATCGCCGCCAAGCCCGACGTACTCGTCATTGTCGACAGCCCCGATTTCACCCACCGCGTCGCCAAGCGCGTGCGCACGGCGCTGCCTGACCTGCCTGTGGTGAACTACGTCTGTCCGAGCGTATGGGCTTGGAAGGAATACCGTGCGCAGCGCATGCTGCCTTATATCGACCATGTGCTGGCCGTGCTGCCCTTCGAGCCCGAGGTAATGCGCAAGCTCGGGGGTCCGCCGACAAGCTATGTCGGCCATCGCCTGACTGCTGATGCCGATGTTCTCGCGACCCGCAAGGCGAGGGCGGTGAGCAAGCCGCGCCCTGCGCATGAGCCGAAGACGATCATGCTCCTGCCGGGCTCGCGCGGATCCGAGATCACCAAGCTCTTGCCCTATTTCGGCGACGCGGTGGCCGAGCTCTCCGCCCGCAACGAAGGCATGCGCTTTGTCCTGCCGACAGCGCCACGCCGCGAGGCCATGGTCCGCGAAATCATCAAGGACTGGCCGGTCAAGCCCGAGGTGGTGACAGGCAAGGACGACAAGTGGAAAGCCTTCGCCGAGGCTGACGCCGCCATGGCTGCATCCGGCACTGTGATCCTGGAGCTGGGGCTCGCAGGCGTGCCCACCGTGTCGGCCTACAAGACCGACTGGATCATCAAGCTGATGACCGGCAAGATCAAGATCTGGACGGCGGCGATCCCGAACCTGGTCGCGGATTACGCTGTCGTGCCGGAATATATCAACGAGGTCGTGCGCGGCGCGAGTTTCACGCGCTGGGCAGAAAAGCTCTCTTCCGACACCTTGCCGCGCCGCTCGATGATGGAAGGTTACGATCTCGTCTGGGAGCGGATGCAGACCGAAAAGCCGCCCGGCGTTCACGCCGCGGAAATCGTGCTCGATGTCCTTAAAAACAAAAAACCCGGTCAAAACTGACCGGGTTTCTTTTTAAGCTTCGATGCGTCGAGATTAACGCTTGGAAACCGGAACGTAGTCGCGCTGCGCTTCGCCGATGTAGAGCTGGCGCGGACGGCCGATACGCTGTTGCGGATCTTCGATCATTTCGTTCCACTGAGCGATCCAGCCGACGGTACGGGCGAGAGCGAACAGAACGGTGAACATGGTCGTGGGGAAGCCGAGAGCCTTGAGCGTGATACCCGAATAGAAGTCGATGTTCGGATAGAGCTTCTTCTCGATGAAGTAAGGATCGGTCAGCGCGATGCGCTCGAGTTCCATGGCGACGTCGAGCAACGGATCATCCTTGATGCCGAGCTCGCCGAGCACTTCATGCGTCGTCTTCTGCATGATCTTGGCGCGCGGGTCGTAGTTCTTGTAGACGCGGTGGCCAAAGCCCATCAGGCGGAACGGATCGTTCTTGTCCTTGGCGCGGGCGATGTACTCAGGAATGCGGTCAACCGTGCCGATTTCCTGCAGCATGTTGAGCGCTGCTTCGTTGGCGCCGCCGTGAGCCGGGCCCCAGAGGCAGGCAATGCCGGCCGCGATGCAGGCGAACGGGTTGGCACCCGAGGAGCCGGCGAGACGAACGGTCGAGGTCGAGGCGTTCTGCTCGTGGTCTGCGTGCAGGATGAAGATGCGGTCCATGGCGCGGGCAAGCACCGGATTGACCACATATTCCTCGCAAGGAACGGCAAAGCACATGCGCAGGAAGTTCGATGCGTAGTCGAGATCGTTCTTCGGATAAACGAAAGGCTGGCCGATATGGTACTTGTAGGCCATGGCGGCGATCGTCGGCATCTTGGCGATCATGCGCAGCGAAGCGACCATGCGCTGGTGCGGATCGGTGATGTCGGTGCTGTCGTGATAGAAGGCCGACAGAGCGCCGACGCAGCCGCACATGACGGCCATCGGATGCGCGTCGCGGCGGAAGCCGGTGAAGAAGCGGCTCATCTGCTCGTGCACCATGGTGTGGTGCGTCACGCGGTAGTCGAAGTCTTTCTTCTGAGCGGCCGTCGGCAGTTCGCCGTAGAGAAGCAGGTAGCAAACTTCGAGGAAGTCGCCCTGTTCGGCCAGCTGCTCGATCGGGTAACCGCGATGGAGCAGAACGCCCTCGTCGCCGTCGATATAGGTGATTTTCGATTCACAGGATGCGGTCGAGGTGAAACCAGGATCGTACGTGAAGGAAGCCGTGTTCTTGTAGAGGGCGCCGATATCGATGACATCAGGTCCGATCGTGCCGCTCTTGACCGGCAGGTCGACTGTTTTCTCACCGAGTTTTAGTGTTGCGCTTTGATCCGTCATTCTGATCCTCCAAACTGGCGGTTGGCGCCTTAAAAGCGCCATAGGGTTAAGCGTCGTCTGCGATAGCTATATGATCGCGCGCCTAATGCCAAGTTACCGTGATGCCATTTTGTGCATCGCAGTATCAACTTTTGAGCACTGCTGAGATGCCGTCTCCGCATAGCGGAAGCCAATGATAATCCTGACATTTTCGATGGTTTTATTTCCCGTTTGAATTCAAACGATTATAGTTGCGTTTCGGTTCCGCTGGCCTCATTCTGATTGCAGGTCAGGGTGGCTTTCGGGTGTTGTTGCATGCCGGAGTTGAATGCCAGTCACGTCGTTTTGATGCCACCCGAAGCGGAGCAAATTGCCAATTTGCCGGCCGTACCAGGGCAAAATGCCCGTGCCATAATGACGCGCGCGCCGTTGACGCAGTCGACGTCGGGTTTTCTGAGTCGCGCAAGCCGAGGGATCGGCCGCCAGGCAGCCGTTGCAGCACAAGCGTTCAGCACGGAATTCGATCACGGCCGCTTTTTCCTGGCGTCGCCCATCTTCCTCGGCGCAGGCGCCATCGCCTGGTTCCGCCTTGCTGTCGATATCCCGCCCATGCGGCTCCTTGCCTGGGCTGTTCTCTTCGGTCTCGTCTTCGCCGCGGCAGGCGCCACGCGCGTCACGACCCGCCGCGTGGCGATATCAGGCCTGCTCGTCGTCCTTGGCATGTTCGCGGCGCAACTCGAGACCTGGCGCGCTGATACCGTCGTTCTCGATACAGCGGTGACGACGACTGTGACCGGCCGCGTGGAACGGCGCGAGGGCGACGACAACGGCCGCTGGCGCTATATCTTAAGGGTAACGCGCACGGACGAGCCCTCTCTCAAACGGCCGCCACAGCAGGTCTCGCTGGTCGCGCGCGCAGGCGCGCCCGTCGCGGTCGGTGGCTGGTTGACCGGCCGCGTGCGCCTCACGCCGCCGGCAGGACCTGCGCTCCCCGAACTCAACGATTTTGCCTTCTCTGCCTATTTCGACGGCATCGGCGCCAACGGATTCTTCTACGGCATTCCGCAGCCCATCGCGTCGCAGGCGGATGCCGTCGATCTCTCGGTCATCGATCGCGCCATGGAATGGCTCTACGGTCTGCGCAGCCGCGTTGGCGACCGCATCCGCAGCATCCTGCCTGATGATACCGGCGCCTTCGCAGCCTCGCTGGTCACCGATGAGAGACGTGCGATCTCCAACGAGACGACGGAGGCGCTGCGGCAATCCGGCCTCGCGCATATCGTGGCGATATCAGGCCTCAACATGGCCCTATCAGCCGGCATCTGTTTCGTCGGGCTGCGGCTGTTCTTCGGACTGTTTCCGGGTTTCGCGCAGGCTTATCCGACCAAGAAGCTTGCCGCCGGCAGCGCGCTTCTGGCGCTGACGGCCTATTACATGATCTCAGGCTTCGCCGTCTCCGCCGAGCGCGCCTTCATCATGATGGCGATCATGCTGGTCGCGGTACTGTTCGATCGCCCCTCGATCAGCCTGCGCAACATCGCGCTCTCGGCGCTGCTGATCATACTGATGTCCCCATCGGAGGTGCTCGGTCCCAGCTTCCAGATGTCCTACGCCGCGACGCTCGCGCTGGTCGCGGGCTTTGCTGTCTGGACCAGGAGGCGGCCTCGCGAAAGCGTTCTTCTCACGCATCCCGCGATAAAGCCGGTCATGGTCACGCTTCGCTTCTTCGGCGGCATCGCGCTGACCTCGATGATCGGCGGTTTCTCGACGGCGCTGTTTTCGATCGAGCATTTTCACAGGTTGAGCGGCTACGGCCTTCCCGCCAACCTGCTCGCCATGCCCGTCATCTCCTTCATCGTCATGCCCTTCGGAATGCTCGCGATGTTGGCGACGCCATTTGGCCTCGACGCTCTGCCGTGGAAGGTCGCCGGCTTCGGGCTGGATCTGGTGGTCGACATCGCCAAGATGGTTTCCGGCTGGGGCGGCAGTGTCGATATCGGGCGGATACCGGAATGGTATTTCGCGAGCGCCGTGCTCGGCTTCCTCGTCTGGGGTCTGATGCGGACGCGCTTGCGATGGATCGGTGCTGCGGTTGCCGCGCTTGCAACCCTCGTCGTTGTCCTGCTTCCGGCCGCCCCCGCGCCAGAGCTTGTCGTCTCCGAGGATGGAAGCCTCGTGGCATCGGTCAAGAGCGACAGTCTCGCCAGCAACCGCGAACGGCCACCCGACTTCATCTTCGGGCAATGGCAGCGCGCGCTCGCGATCGAAGACCACAAGCCGCCCGATATGCTCGACGGCGAGGCCTTGCCCATCCCCAGGAGGGGTGAGCCACGACCAAGGCTGACACTGAAACAACAACGCGAAGCCCGCGCCATGATGCGTGATGCTGCAGCTTCCGCAAACGATAGTGGCTTCCAGTGCCTCAAGACGGCGTGGTGCGTCACATCACTCGACAGCGGCTACGTCATCGCGACGCTCGAAAACGCCGCCTATCTCGGTCCCGCCTGCGACGTCGCCGATATCGTCATCACGCCGGTGCGCCTGCGCCAGGCGACATGCCGCTCTGGCACCATGCTATTGACGGGTGAAACGCTTAGGCGGTCAGGCGCCGTGGAAATCCGTATCGACGAGCAGGGGGCGCCTGCCGTCAAAACCGCCTATGAAAGTCTCGGCCGTCCCTGGATGCACCATCGCGCCTATGACTGGCGCAACGACAGCTTCAGCGACGCCCCGTCACCAACTGGTGATGTCACCACTCAGTGATATCGACGAATAAGCCCGACGAGCTTGCCCTGAACCTTGACGCGGTCAGGCCCGAAAATGCGCGTTTCGTAAGCCGGGTTCGCGGCTTCGAGCGCGATCGAGGCGCCCTTGCGGCGGAAGCGCTTCAGCGTTGCCTCTTCGTCATCGACAAGCGCAACGACGATATCGCCGGGATTGGCGGTGTTGCCGTTGCGGATGATGACGGTGTCGCCGTCGAAAATGCCGGCTTCGATCATCGAGTCGCCCTTGACCTCAAGCGCGTAATGCTCGCCGGAGCCGAGCATGTCGGCGGGGACGGTGATGTCGTGGGTGTTGTTCTGGATCGCCGAGATCGGCACACCGGCGGCGATCCGGCCCATGACGGGAACGGACGCCGAGTTGCCGTTGTCGGCGCTCGGCGCGGCCTTCGGGGCAGGGGCGGCAGTCACCGGCTGCGGCTTTCCAAGGCTGCCCTCGATGACGCTCGGCGAGAATCCGCGACGCGGCTGCAGGCTCGGATTATAGGCTTCCGGCAACTTGATGACCTCGAGCGCGCGCGCCCGGTTCGGCAGCCGGCGAATGAAGCCGCGCTCTTCCAGCGCCGTGATCAGCCGGTGAATGCCGGATTTTGATGCGAGATCGAGTGCATCCTTCATTTCGTCGAAGGATGGCGGAACGCCCGACTCTTTCATCCGCTCATGAATGAACAGAAGCAGTTCTTGTTGCTTGCGTGTCAGCATCGAAATGAACCCCAGAGTCGTGAAACAAAGCCAGAACGGACACTATATGTTCCATATGTGTTCTGCAAGTGCCTAAATTTTCGTAAAACTTGGCTCGGAATCGTCGCGATTTTGCACTTCATTCGATTTAACCGCGCCGGCCTCTTGCATTGTGGCGAAAGGCAGCGCACATCTCTGCCGATTTCGGGAGGATTTGCCGATGAGTGACCCCCATCCTCTGGACCACGTGGTGCTGCCGGTCGTCAATATCGAGATGGCGCGCGAGCGCCTGGGCAAGCTGGGCTTCACCGTCGCCGCCGATGCGCGGCACCCTTTTGGCACCGAGAATGCCTGCGTCTTCTTCGCCGACAAAACCTATCTGGAGCCGCTCGGTGTCGCCAGCCTTGAGACCTATGAGGCGGCCATCGGAGACGGCAACGTCTTCACCGCCCGTGATCGCGCCTTTCGCTTCCGCTGCGGCGATGACGGCCTGTCGGCAATCGTCTTCGGCACGCCGGATGCCGAGAGCGATCACGCCCGCTTCATCGACGATGGCATGAGCGGCGGCGAGATGCTGCAATTTGCCAGGCAAATGAAGATGCCGGATGGTTCCGAGGCGACCGCGGCGTTCCGGCTGGCCTTTGCTGCCGATTTGCGCGCACCCGATTTCTTCCTCTTCGCCTGCCAGCGCGTCAATCCGCTGCCAAGCGACCGCAAGGCCTTGGAAACCCATGCGAATGGCGTCTTGGGCATCCTGTCGATTGTGCTCTCGTCGTCCGATCCCAAGGCGTTCGCGCCGCTGTTGCAGCTGGCGTCGGATGCGCAGGCGACCCGCGAGGAGGCATTCGGTGTCAGTCTTGATGCCGGCAACGCCCGTATCAATATCCTGTCGCCGGATGGCTTGAACGCTTACTACGATCTCGCCGAGCCCAAGGCCGATCGCGGCCTGCGCGGCGCGGCGATTGTCTTTTCCGTTGCCGATCTCGCCGTGACAGAGGCGCATTTGGCTGCTAACGGGATCACCTATACACGCAAGAACAATCGAGTTCTGGTGAAGGCCGCACCCGGCCAGGGCGCGCTCTTCGCCTTCGAGGAGAAACGATGACTGAAACCAATTCCGAAGTGGCCGTTGGCGAAGGCGCCGGCCGTGTGGTGTTTTCCAACACCGGCAAGCTGTCGCTGATCGCGGGCCCCTGTCAGATGGAAAGCCGCGACCACGCCTTCATGATCGCCGGCACGCTGAAGGAGCTCTGCGACAAGCTCGGCATCGGCCTTGTCTACAAGTCCTCCTTCGACAAGGCCAACCGCACGTCGCTGTCGGCCCAGCGCGGCATCGGGCTTGAAACGGCGCTCGAAGTGTTCGCCGATCTCAAGAAGGAATACGGCTTCCCCGTTCTCACCGACATCCACACAGAAGAGCAGTGCGCTGAAGTCGCCACTGTCGTCGATGTGCTGCAGATCCCGGCCTTCCTTAGCCGGCAGACGGACCTGCTGGTCGCCGCCGCAAAGACCGGCCGCGCCATCAACGTCAAGAAGGGCCAGTTCTTGGCGCCCTGGGACATGAAGAACGTGCTGGCCAAGCTGAATGCCAGCGGCAACCCGAACATCATGCTGTGCGAACGCGGCGCTTCCTTCGGCTATAACACGCTGGTCTCCGACATGCGCTCGCTCCCTATCATGGAAGCCATGGGTGCCCCTGTTGTTTTCGATGCGACCCATTCGGTGCAGCAGCCGGGCGGGCAGGGTGGTTCGAGCGGCGGCCAGCGCGAATTCGTGGAAACGCTGGCGCGTGCGGCTGTCGCCGTCGGTGTCGCCGGTGTGTTCGTCGAGACGCACGAAGATCCCGACAATGCACCGTCGGATGGCCCGAACATGGTCTATCTCAAGGACATGCCGCGCCTGCTTGAGAAGCTGCTGGCCTTTGACGCCATCGCCAAGGGCTGACGTTCAAAAGACTGACACGTTCGTGTATTAGGCCACCGAAGAACAATGTGGAGGAGCATGCGCAAAAGGGTCCCAAACTGCCCCAAACCGGCATTGTAATTTGCGCATCTTCGATTAAAGACGAATTTCAAACGATTTATCCACCCTCAAGCAGAGAAGAGCCGATGACCGCTATTACCGATATTATCGCCCGCGAGATTCTCGACAGCCGTGGTAATCCCACCGTCGAAGTCGATGTCTATCTCGAAGATGGCAGCATGGGCCGCGCAGCCGTTCCGTCGGGCGCATCGACCGGCGCGCACGAAGCCGTCGAACTCCGCGATGGTGGCAAGCGTTATCTCGGCAAGGGTGTCGAAAAGGCCGTCGAAGCCGCCAACACGGAAATCTTCGACGCCATCGGCGGCATCGACGCTGAAAACCAGATCCAGATCGACAACATCATGATCGAGCTGGACGGCACGCCGAACAAGTCGCGTCTCGGCGCCAACGCCATCCTCGGCGTTTCGCTCGCCGTTGCCAAGGCTGCCGCCGAAGCTGCCGGCCTTCCGCTCTACCGCTACGTTGGTGGCGCTTCCGCGCACCTGCTGCCGGTTCCGATGATGAACATCATCAACGGCGGCGCGCATGCCGACAACCCGATCGACTTCCAGGAATTCATGATCCTGCCGGTTGGCGCTGATTCCATCCGCGAAGCCGTTCGCATGGGCTCGGAAGTCTTCCATACGCTCCGCAAGGAGCTCGCGGCCCAGGGCCACAACACCAACGTTGGCGACGAAGGCGGCTTCGCACCGGGCCTGAAGAGCGCTCCTGAAGCCCTCGACTTCATCATGAAGTCGATCGAGAAAGCCGGCTACAAGCCTGGCGAAGACATCCATCTCGGCCTCGACTGCGCCTCGACCGAATTCTTCAAGGACGGCAAGTACGTTCTCGAAGGCGAAGGCCGCACGCTGGAGCCGGGCGCAATGGCTGAATACCTGGCGCAGCTCGCTGCCCAGTACCCGATCATCTCGATCGAAGACGGCATGGCTGAAGACGACTGGGATGGCTGGAAGGCTCTGACGGATCTGGCCGGCAAAAAGGTTCAGCTGGTCGGCGACGATCTCTTCGTAACCAACTCGGCTCGCCTGCGCGACGGTATCAAGATGGGCGTCGCCAACTCGATCCTCGTCAAGGTCAACCAGATCGGTTCGCTGACGGAAACGCTCGACGCCGTCAACACCGCGCACAAGGCAGCCTACACCGCCGTCATGTCGCACCGCTCGGGCGAAACCGAAGACAGCACGATCGCCGACCTCGCCGTTGCCACCAACTGCGGTCAGATCAAGACCGGCTCGCTGTCGCGCTCGGATCGTCTTGCCAAGTACAACCAGCTGATCCGCATCGAAGAAGGCCTCGGCCCGCAGGCGCAGTACGCCGGCCGTTCGATCATCCGCGGCTAAGCCTTCTGATTTCAAGCATTTGGAACCCGCGCTTTAACGAGCGCGGGTTTTTTGTTGCGCCGCGTTCATAGTCAACGGACGGTTAATCTCTGCCCGGTAGTCTTCTGGTCAAGGGTAATGCGTTTCGAGAATGCGTGTATGTGGACCAAGCATCATAAGAAGAAAAAGATCGGCCGTTTCGTCATTCCGGCGATGACGGTCGCGTTTCTCTCCTACTTCGGCTACCATTGCATCCATGGCGACTACGGCCTGCGCGCGACAGAAGTGTTCGAGCGTCAGCGCATCGCGCGCGAAAGGGAGCTGGCCGTGCTTAAAAATAAGCGCGAACACCTTGAAAAGCAGGTGGCGCTCCTAAGTGATGGTTCCATGGATAAGGATATGCTGGACGAGAAGGCCCGTCTTCAGCTGAACTTCTCCCGCGCCGACGAGATCGTCATATTCAATCATTATTCGAATTAACCGAATTCCGGTTAATCGAAATAAATTGATATTTATCAACAGCTTACGCCAGAATATGAGCCATGCATTTATGGCATTGCTGTGGCGAAATTTCTTCCCTATGGTGCGCACCACCCAAGAACCGATAAACCCATAGGGAGGGTTGAATGGCTCCGCGAAAAAACGCGACCGTTTCCAGCCGTAAGACAAGCGCAAAGCCTGCAGCCAAGGCATCGAATGGTGGCCCGGTGGCCGATTTCGATCGTGACGAAGAGCTCAAGGCCTATCGCGAAATGCTGCTCATTCGCCGTTTCGAAGAGAAGGCGGGCCAGCTTTACGGCATGGGCTTCATCGGCGGTTTCTGTCACCTTTATATCGGCCAGGAAGCTGTCGTCGTCGGCATGCAGATGGCGCAGAAGGAAGGTGACCAGGTCATCACCGCTTACCGCGACCACGGTCACATGCTGGCAACCGGCATGACCGCACGCGGCGTCATGGCCGAGCTGACCGGCCGCATCGACGGCTATTCCCGTGGCAAGGGCGGCTCGATGCACATGTTCTCCAAGGAGAAGCATTTCTACGGCGGTCACGGCATCGTCGGCGCCCAGGTGTCGCTCGGCACCGGTCTCGCCTTCGCCAACCGCTATCGCGGCAATGACAGCGTCTCGATCGCCTATTTCGGCGACGGCGCTGCCAACCAGGGTCAGGTCTACGAGAGCTTCAACATGGCTGCTCTCTGGAAGCTCCCGATCATCTACATCATCGAGAACAACCGTTACGCCATGGGCACGTCCACGGCCCGCGCCACGGCGCAGTCGAACTACTCGCTGCGCGGCTCTGGCTTCGGCATCCCCGGCGTCCAGGTCGACGGCATGGATGTTCGCGCCGTCAAGGCTGCGGCCGACGAGGCGCTCGAGCATTGCCGCTCCGGCAAGGGTCCGATCATTCTCGAAATGCTGACCTATCGCTATCGCGGTCACTCCATGTCCGACCCGGCCAAGTATCGCTCCAAGGAAGAAGTGCAGAAGATGCGCTCCGAGCAGGATCCGATCGAACAGGTCAAGGCACGCCTCATCGAAAAGGGCTGGGCCTCAGAGGACGATCTTAAGGCGGTCGACAAGGACGTTCGCGACATCGTCGCCGATAGCGCCGACTTCGCCCAGGCCGCACCGGAGCCGGATGCATCCGAGCTCTACACCGACATTCTGCTGTAATCGGGGAGGGTAGACCCATGCCAATCGATATTCTCATGCCCGCCCTCTCTCCGACGATGGAAGAAGGCACGCTGTCCAAGTGGCTGAAGCAGGAAGGTGACAAGGTCACCTCCGGCGACATCATTGCCGAAATCGAAACCGACAAGGCGACGATGGAAGTCGAAGCCGTCGACGAAGGCGTCATCGGCAAGCTTCTGGTTGCCGCCGGCACCGAAGGCGTCAAGGTGAACGCCAAGATCGCTGTTCTCCTGCAGGACGGCGAATCCGCATCCGACATCTCGGCTGCACCTGCTGCCGCCGCACCGGCCGCCGCCGAAGCACCAAAGGCTGCTGAAGCGCCCGCCGCTGCTGCTCCGGTTCCGGCCGAGCCGAAGGCTCAGGTTCCGAACGATCCTGAAATTCCCGCCGGCACCGAAATGGTCTCCATGACCGTGCGCGAAGCGCTTCGCGACGCCATGGCCGAGGAAATGCGCGCCGACGACAACGTCTTCGTCATGGGCGAGGAAGTGGCCGAATACCAGGGCGCCTACAAGGTCACCCAGGGTCTGCTGCAGGAATTCGGCGCACGCCGCGTCATCGACACCCCGATCACCGAGCACGGCTTTGCCGGCGTCGGTGTCGGTGCTGCGATGTCCGGCCTGAAGCCGATCGTCGAGTTCATGACCTTCAACTTCGCCATGCAGGCGATCGACCAGATCATCAACTCCGCTGCCAAGACGCTCTACATGTCCGGCGGCCAGATGGGTGCTCCGATCGTGTTCCGTGGCCCGAACGGTGCCGCTGCCCGCGTTGGCGCCCAGCACAGCCAGGACTACTCGGCCTGGTACAGCCAGATCCCGGGCCTCAAGGTCGTCATGCCCTACACGGCATCCGACGCCAAGGGCCTGCTCAAGGCTGCCATCCGCGATCCCAACCCCGTCGTCTTCCTTGAAAACGAAATCCTCTATGGTCAGCATTTCGACGTGCCGAAGATGGACGACTTCGTTCTCCCGATCGGCAAGGCCCGCATCCACCGTCAGGGCAAGGACGTCACGATCGTTTCCTTCGGTATCGGCATGACCTATGCCACCAAGGCCGTCGCCGAACTCGAAAAGATCGGCATCGACGTCGAACTGATCGACCTGCGCACGCTGCGTCCGATGGACCTGCCGACCGTGATCGAATCGGTCAAGAAGACCGGCCGTCTCGTCACCGTCGAGGAAGGCTACCCGCAGAACTCGGTCGGCACCGAAATCGCCACCCGCGTCATGCAGCAGGCCTTCGATTATCTCGATGCGCCGGTTCTCACGATCGCCGGCAAGGACGTTCCGATGCCTTACGCCGCCAACCTCGAGAAGCTTGCGCTGCCAAGCGTCGACGAAGTCGTCCAGGCCGTGAAAGCCGTCTGCTACAAGTAACAAGGGAAGGGTATTTCGATGCCTATCAACATCACGATGCCTGCCCTGTCTCCGACCATGGAAGAGGGCAACCTCGCCAAGTGGCTGGTCAAGGAAGGCGATACGGTTAAGTCTGGCGATGTCATCGCCGAGATCGAAACCGACAAGGCGACGATGGAAGTCGAAGCGGTCGACGAAGGTGTCGTCGCCAAGCTCGTCGTTCCCGCCGGCACAGAAGGCGTCAAGGTCAATGCCTTGATCGCCGTTCTGGCCGCCGATGGCGAAGACGTCGCTGGCGCCGCAAGCGGCGCTGGCTCGGCTGCTCCGGCACCGAAGGCTGCTGAAGCGCCGAAGGCCGCGACAAAGACCGAAGCGGCTCCGGCTCCGGCCGCAGCCCCCGCGGCCGCTCCTGCGCCAGCAGCAGCGCCTGCCGCTGCTTCCACGGGCAACCGCACCTTCTCCTCGCCGCTCGCGCGTCGTCTGGCGAAGGAAGCCGGTATCGATCTCTCGGCTGTCGCAGGCTCCGGCCCGCATGGCCGCGTCGTCAAGAGTGACGTCGAAGCTGCCGTCGCCGGTGGCGGCGCCAAGGCTGCGCCTGCCGCTGCTCCGCAGGCTGCCGCATCGGCTCCGGCCGCCGCACCGAAGGGCGCATCCGACGAGACTGTTCTCAAGCTGTTCGAGCCGGGTTCCTACGAACTCGTGCCGCATGACGGCATGCGCAAGGTCATCGCCAAGCGTCTGGTCGAATCCAAGCAGACCGTGCCGCACTTCTACGTCACCGTCGATTGCGAACTCGATGCGCTGCTGGCGCTGCGCGCCCAGCTCAACGACGCCGCTCCCCGCAAGGAGGGCGCGCCGGCCTACAAGCTGTCGGTCAACGACATGGTCATCAAGGCCATGGCGCTTGCACTGCGCGATGTTCCGGATGCCAACGTCTCCTGGACCGAAGCCAACATGGTCAAGCACAAGCACGCCGATGTCGGCGTTGCTGTCTCGATCCCGGGCGGCCTGATCACCCCGATCATCCGCAAGGCCGAGGAAAAGACCCTGTCGGCCATCTCCAACGAGATGCGCGACCTCGGCAAGCGTGCCAAGGACCGCAAGCTGAAGCCCGAGGAATATCAGGGTGGCACCTCGTCGGTCTCCAACATGGGCATGATGGGCGTCAAGCACTTCGCAGCCGTCATCAACCCGCCGCACGCAACGATCCTGGCGGTCGGCGCGGGCGAGCAGCGCCCGGTCGTCAAGAACGGCCAGCTGGCTGTCGCAACCGTTATGACCGTCACGTTGTCGACCGACCATCGCTGCGTCGATGGCGCGTTGGGCGCGGAGCTGCTGCAGGCGTTCAAGGGCTACATCGAAAACCCGATGGGCATGCTCGTCTGATCAAACGGCGGAGGCGGAAATGACGAAGACCGTTCTTTGCTATGGTGATAGCCTGACCTGGGGTTATGACGCCGCGTCCGTCGGCCGTCATGAGTACAAGGATCGTTGGCCGAGTGCGCTTCAGGCTGCACTCGGCAACGAGGTCCGGGTTATCGCCGAAGGATTGAACGGCCGTACCACCGCCTTCGACGACCATCTGGCCGATTGCGACCGCAACGGCGCCCGCATCCTGCCGACCATCCTGCAGACGCATGCGCCGCTCGATCTCGTCATTCTGCTCCTCGGCACCAACGACATGAAGAATGTCGTGGCCGGATCGGCCTTCGCCGCCTGCCAGGGCATCGCCCGGCTGGTGCGGCTGATCCGCAACCACGCCTGGCCGTTCGATTTCGACGTGCCGGATATCCTGATCGTCGCACCGCCGAGAATCTGTGAGACGGCCAACGTTCCCTTCGCGGCCTCCTTCATCGGCGGCATCGAGGAATCGGCGATGCTGGCGACGCTCTATCGGGATCTTGCCGATGAGCTTGGTTGCGGTTTCTTCGACGGCAATTCGGTCGCCAAGACGACGCCGCTCGACGGCATCCATCTCGACGCCGACAATACCCGCGCTCTCGGGCGCGGCATGGAATCGACCGTACGGATGATGTTGGGGCTTTGACGGTGGCGTCTTTCGTGACGCTGCGTCCCGCCACACGGGATGACGCGGCCGAACTGGCGATCCTCTCGGACATTGCCTCGCATGGTTTCGCGTCCTGGCTCTGGCTGGGTGAGCTCGGCGGCACCGGCAGCGATACGCCGATGGAGCTTGGCCGGCTGAAGATGCGTCGGGACGAAGGCTACGGCACATGGCGCCACGCGGTGCTGGCCGAAGCCTACGGAGAGACGGCGGGCGCGGCGATCGGTTACGCGCTGGGCGAGGACGTAAAGAATATGGAGGTCGACCGCGTGGCGCTGCAGCCGGTGATCGACCTGCAGAAGATGGTTGTTGGCAGCTGGTTCATTGCAACGCTCGGCGTCTACAGCCATCTGCGCGGCATCGGGATCGGCAGGGAAATACTGAAAGGTCAGATCGACAGGGCAGGGATGCTGCCGGTCAGTCTGATCACCGCAAGTGACAATGAAGCGGCGCTGTCGCTTTACAAGAAGAATGGATTTTCGGAAGCGGCGCGCTTGAACGCAATGTCTCTTTTCGAAAGCAGCAGGAAACACGAGTGGGTGCTTCTCACCCGCGACGCCCGATAACAAAGGCAGGAAAACATGGCTGAGAATTACGACGTCATCATCATCGGCTCCGGTCCCGGCGGCTATGTGGCCGCTGTGCGCGCCAGCCAGCTCGGTCTCAAGACCGCGATCGTCGAGCGCGAGCACCTGGGCGGCATCTGCCTGAACTGGGGCTGCATCCCGACCAAGGCGCTGCTGCGCTCGGCCGAAGTGCTCGACCACGCCAACCACGCCAAGGACTACGGCCTCGTTCTCGAAGGCAAGATGAGCGCCGACGTGACGGCAGTCGTCGCCCGCTCGCGCGGCGTCTCCGCCCGCTTGAACGGCGGCGTCGGCTTCCTGATGAAGAAGAACAAGGTCGATGTGATCTGGGGCGAAGCCAAGATCACTAAGCCGGGCGAGATCGTCGTCGGTAAGTCCTCCAAGCCCGTCGTCGAGCCGCAGAACCCGGTTCCGAAGAACGTTAAGGGCGAGGGCACCTACAACGCCAAGCATATCATCATCGCAACCGGCGCCCGTCCGCGCGCGCTGCCCGGCATCGAGCCGGATGGCAAGCTGATCTGGACCTATTTCGAAGCGATGAAGCCGGCTGCCCTGCCGAAGTCGCTGATCGTCATGGGCTCGGGCGCCATCGGCATCGAGTTCGCGAGCTTCTACCGCTCCATGGGCGTCGATGTCACCGTCGTCGAAGTCATGCCGACCATCATGCCGGTCGAGGACGTCGAAGTCACCGCGATCGCGCGCAAGCAGCTCGAGAAGCGCGGCATGAAGATCCTGACCAGCGCCAAGATCACCAAGGTCGAAAAGGCCGCCGATAGCCTGACCGCCCATGTCGAGACGGCTGACGGCAAGGTCCAGCAGATCACCGCCGACCGCATGATCTCGGCCGTTGGCGTCCAGGGCAACATCGAAAACCTCGGCCTCGAAGCCGTCGGCGTCAAGACCGACCGCGGCTGCGTCGTCATCGACGGCTACGGCAA
Organism: Rhizobium sp. 16-449-1b; assembly: GCF_017741935.1. Taxonomy (GTDB): domain Bacteria; phylum Pseudomonadota; class Alphaproteobacteria; order Rhizobiales; family Rhizobiaceae; genus Rhizobium. The sequence goes on from NZ_JAGHMH010000006.1 coordinate 293,439, forward strand.
GACCAATATCGCAGGCATCTACGCCATCGGCGACGTCGCCGGCCCGCCAATGCTCGCCCACAAGGCTGAGCACGAAGGCGTCGTCTGCGTCGAAAAGATCGCCGGCCTGCCGAATGTTCACGCCACCGACAAGGGCAAGGTCCCCGGCTGCACCTACTGCCATCCGCAGGTCGCCTCCGTCGGCCTGACGGAAGCCAAGGCCAAGGAAGCCGGCCGCGATATCCGCGTTGGCCGCTTCTCCTTTGCCGCCAACGGCAAGGCGATTGCGCTCGGCGAGGACCAGGGTCTCTGCAAGGTGATCTTCGACAAAAAGACCGGCGAGCTGCTCGGCGCGCACATGGTCGGCGCCGAAGTCACCGAACTCATTCAGGGCTTCGTGGTCGCCATGAACCTGGAAACGACCGAAGAAGAACTGATGCACACCATCTTCCCGCATCCGACGGTTTCCGAAACCATGAAGGAAGCGGTTCTGGATGCTTACGGTCGCGTCCTCAACGCTTGATAATTTTCTTCGCCGCTCTCTATGACGGATTGAACCACGTTCAATCACGGACTGGAAAAAGCGAAAGGAAATCATCATGTCTATGGGTACGCAGGCACTCGTCATCTTCCTCCTGATCGGTCTGGTCGCGGGGTTCCTCGCCAGCCTTATCGTTGGCGGAGGCGGATTGATACGGTGCCTGCTCAGCGGCATCATCGGCGCGTTCGTCGGAGGCTTTCTCTTCAACGCGCTGGGGATCAACCTGGGCATAGACAGCGCCATCGTGGTGCAGATCATTCACGCCACTGTCGGCGCCATCATCGTGGTGTTGATCGCAAGGGCGATAGCTTGAGGGGATAGGACTGGATGGAAGGTGTGGGCTGGATTACGGCGATCATCGTCGGCGGCTTGGCGGGTTGGCTCGCGGGCATCTTGATGGGCATACGCTTCGGCGTTTTGATGAACATCGTCATAGGCATCGTCGGTGCCGTCATCGGCAGCGCGATCTTTGCCCGCGCCGGCATCTATGTCGCCAGCGGTTGGCAGGGTTACCTTGTGACGGGTTTCATCGGCTCTTGTATCTTGCTATTTCTGGCAAAACTCGTCAGACGCTGACGAAGAAGGCCGCTTCCGGCGGTTTGAAGGCAGGTTATTGATGGTAACTATTCTCGACAGGATCAATCCAAGCGCTGAAAAGCGCGTGCGGCACCCGGAAAAGGCGCATCGCCCGGATACGGAAGTCATGCGCAAGCCGGACTGGATCCGTGTCAAGGCGCCGACCTCCAAGGGCTACGCCGAAACCCGCTCGATCGTGAAGGAGCACAAGCTCGTCACCGTCTGCGAGGAGGCCGGCTGCCCGAATATCGGCGAGTGCTGGGACAAGAAGCACGCCACCTTCATGATCATGGGCGAGATCTGTACCCGTGCCTGTTCCTTCTGCAACGTCGCGACCGGCAAGCCGAACGCGCTCGACATGGCCGAGCCCGAGAGCGTGGCGAAGGCCGTCAAAGAGATGGGCCTCAGCCACGTGGTCATCACCTCTGTTGACCGCGACGATCTGGAAGACGGCGGCGCCGAGCACTTCGAGAAGGTGATCTGGGCGATCCGCGCGGCATCGCCGACGACTACGATCGAAATCCTGACGCCCGACTTCCTGAAGAAGCCCGGTGCGCTGGAGCGCGTCGTCGCCGCCAAGCCCGACGTCTTCAACCACAACATGGAAACCGTTCCGGGCAACTATCTGACCGTCCGCCCCGGCGCGCGCTACTTCCACTCCGTTCGGCTGTTGCAGCGGGTGAAGGAACTGGACCCGACGATGTTCACCAAGTCGGGCATCATGGTCGGCCTCGGCGAGGAGCGCAACGAAGTGCTGCAGCTGATGGACGACCTGCGCGTCGCCGACGTCGACTTCCTGACGATTGGCCAGTACCTGCAGCCCACCCGCAAGCATCACGCGGTCATGAGCTACGTCACGCCCGAGGAATTCAAGTCCTACGAGACGGTCGCCTACACCAAGGGCTTCCTCATGGTCGCCTCCAGCCCGCTGACCCGCTCCTCGCACCACGCCGGCGACGACTTCGCCCGCCTGCGCGCGGCGCGTGAGAAGAAGCTGCTGGTGGCTGCGGAGTAATCAGCCTAACAACGATATATTGATATCCGTATCGTTTTCCGATACGGATATTGAGTGATCGTTGGCTTTCGCAACAAGCAGACTGAAGGCCTTTTCCTGCGACGCGATGTCCGCCATTTCCCGGCGGATGTCGTTGAGCGGGCGCGACGGAAGTTGATGGCACTCGACGCTGCGATAAGCCTTGATGATTTGCGTGTTCCGCCAAGCAATCGTCTTGAAGCCTTGAAGGGTAGCCGGGCCGGCCAGCATTCCATCCGTGTCAACGATCAGTGGCGCATATGCTTCGTCTGGAAAGACGGCAATGCTGATCATGTCGAATTCTGCGACTACCATTAGGAGGTGCGGATGCAGATCATTCCTGTCGACCCCATCCATCCCGGTGAAATTCTCAAGGAGGATTTCCTGAAGGAATACGGCATCTCGGCCTACAAAGCGGCGGAGGATATGGGCATTCCACGCACGCGGATCGAACGGGTCCTGCGCGGCGAAAACGGCATTACCGCCGACACGGCGCTGCGTCTCTCCCGCTATTTCAACAACAGCCCGGAGTTCTGGCTCAATCTGCAGCGCACCTATGACCTTGCGGTCGCGCGGCGGGCCGCCGGCGATCTCAGTGGGATTACACCCGTCCAGGCGGCCTGATCTTCCCCGCAATCATACAAGAGGCCATCGTGCTACAACAACCGAAGCATCGGCTGAACCTCACCGATCTCGGTGAGGCCGCCGAATTCCTGAAGCGCGCCGACCGCATCGTCATCTTCGGCTCATCAGGTGGCGGCAAGAGCACCCTTGCGCAGAAGCTCGCGCGCATTCTCGGCGTCCGCTACGTCTCCATGGACCGCGAGGTCTTCTGGCTGCCGGGGTGGGTGTCGAGACCGCGACCGGAGCAGCGCGAGATCATCGCCAGGATCGTTGCCGAGGACCGCTGGATCATCGACGGCAACAATCCGAGAACGCTCGATCTCAGGCTGCCGCGCGCCGATGTCATCCTGTGGGTGAGGGTGTCGCGCTGGCTCTGCCTGTGGAGCATCTTCAAGCGCGGCATCGTCTATCGCGGCAGGACACGGCCCGACATGGCGCCTGGGTGCCTGGAGCAGTGGCCGGACCGGGAATTCATGTCCTATGTCTGGAATTTCGAGAGGGACGATGTGCCCGAATTCATGGAAGGGATCCGCCTGCATGGGCCTGACGTCCCGCTCGTCGAATTGAGGAGCAGGGCGCAGATGGGACGACTGCTTCAGCGCCTAAAGGCGATCGGCTAGGATGATGGCCTGATTCGGTCTTTGCTTGCTGGAGGGGAAAGACATGCCGAATTTCGTCACCGATATCACCAGTGCCGCCGACCTCGTCAGCCGCGCCGACCGCATTCTCGTGATCGGCTGCTCGGGCGGCGGCAAGACGACACTATCGAAACGTCTCGGCGCGCTGCTGGGCGTGCGGCATATCTCCATGGACCGCGACTTCTATTGGCTGCCGGGCTGGGTGAAACGGCCGAAGGCCGAGGAGCGCGAGATGATCGCGGCCGCTGTTGCCGAAGAGCGCTGGCTGATGGACGGCACCGGCGCCTCGACCTTCGATCTCAGGATGCCGCGCACCGATATGGTGCTCTGGGTGCGGCTGCCGCGCTGGCGTTGCCTGCTCGGTGTCACCACAAGGTGGCTTCGCTGGCGGGGCAGGGCGCGGCCGGAGATGGCGCCGGGCTGCCCGGAAAAGCTGGATGGCGAGTTCCTGACCTACATCTGGAATTTCGAGCGACGCTGGACGCCGCTCATCCTTGCGGGCATCGAGCGATACAAGCCCGACGTGCCCGTCCTTCAGTTGAAATCGCACCGTGAAATGCGCCGCCTTCTTGATCTTCTTGGCGCGCCCGCTTAACTGCCGGTCATGCCTCAGTTCGAAACGCACCGCCCCGTCCCGCATTCCGCAGACCAGATGTTCGATCTCGTTGCCGATGTCGAGAAATACCCGCAATTCCTGCCGCTCTGCGAAGGGCTTGCGATCCGCAGCCGCAAGGAGCGCGATGGCAAGGTTCTCCTCATCGCCGACATGACGGTCGGTTACAAGGCGATCCGCGAGACCTTCACGACGCAGGTGCTGCTCAACAAGGCCGAGCGCGTCATCGACGTCAAATACATCGACGGCCCCTTCAAGTATCTCGACAATCGCTGGCGCTTCGAGGACACCGCGTCGGGCTCCAACGTGCATTTCTTCATCGACTACGAGTTCAAGAGCCGCATTCTCGGCGCCTTGATGGGCTCGATGTTCGACCGCGCCTTCCGGATGTTCACCGAGGCCTTCGAAACGCGCGCCGGCAAGATCTACAGCTGATCCAGCTTACTGCGGCCCGAGCTTCCGGATCATCGCCAGCGCCGTCCTGACGGTGGCGAGACGAACCTCGCCGCGACCGATATCGCCATAAAGCATCTTGTTGTGAATGAGGTCACCGTGGCGTGACTTGGCGGCGAGGTGCACGAGGCCAACGGGCTTTTCCGCCGATCCGCCGCCTGGGCCGGCAATGCCCGTGACCGCCATGGCGATCGACGCGCGCGAGCGGAAGAGAGCGCCATGCACCATCTGCCGCGCCGTCTCCTCAGACACCGCGCCGAAGCGCGCAAGCGTCGCTTCCTGGACGCCCAGCATCTCCATCTTCGCGGTGTTCGTATAGGTGACGAAGCCGCGGTCGACGACAGCGGACGAGCCCGCGATTTCCGTGAGCGCGCCGGCGATCAGCCCGCCGGTGCATGATTCCGCCGTCGACACCATCAATCCCGCCGCTCCGAACGTCCTGATAATGGCTTCGGCCTCGGACAGGATATCGGCGGGAAAGAGGCTCATTGGCTGATCTCCTGATAGACGACGGTGGCGGTGGCAATGGCGGCGATCCCCTCGCGGCGGCCGACGAAGCCGATCGTCTCGTTGGTCGTCGCCTTGACCGAGCAGCGGTCGATCGTGATGCCGAGGAACTCCGAAAGCATGGCGCGCATCGTGTCGCGGTGCGGCCCGACCTTCGGCGCCTCGGCAATCAGCGTCACGTCGGCATTCATGATGGTGCCGCCGTGCTCGCGCACGATCTTGGCCGCATGCTCGATGAAGATGCGCGACGGCGCACCCTTCCATTGCGGGTCCGACGGCGGGAAGTGGTCGCCGATATCGCCGGCGCCGCAGGTGGCAAGCAGCGCGTCCGTCAGCGCATGCAGCGCGACGTCGGCGTCTGAGTGGCCCTTGAGCTTCTGGTCGTGCGGAATGAACACGCCGCAGAGCGTCACGCCGTCGCCCGCCTCGAGCTGGTGCACGTCATAGCCGTTGCCGGTGCGCACATCGGGAAGGCGTGTGCTGGAAAGTCTCTGGTCGGCCATTGCGATATCACGCCTCACTGTCAGTTTTACATTGTCGGCCATACCCTCGACGATCGTCACGGGATGGCCGGCCCATTCGGCGATCGCCGCATCGTCGGTAAAATCGTTGCGATCGGCAGCCGCCGCCTTCTCATGCGCGGCAATGATGATGCCGAAGTCGAAGGATTGCGGTGTCTGCGCCGCAAAGAGCTGCGCGCGGGGCACGGTCTCGACAACGATACCGGATTGATCCGCACGCTTCAGCGTATCTGCGACGGGCATGGCCGGCAGCACGGCAGGCGCGCCTTCAGCCAGCGTGGCCGCGACGCGGTCGAGCAGATCGTGATCGAAGAAGGGCCGCACGGCGTCGTGAATCAGGACATGGGAGATTCCCTTGTCCTTCAGATGCCGAAGCCCTGAAAGCACCGATTGTTGACGCGTCGAGCCGCCATGGACAGTGGCGATCGGCAGCTTGGAAGTGACACTAGCGGTTGCCTTCGCAAATAGAGATTCGTCATCGGCGTGAATTACGGCGACGATCTCAGCCGCTTCAGGCCATGTCGCAAAATTTTCGAGCGTGTGGGCAATGACGGGTCGGCCACCGATCCGGCGATACTGCTTTGGGCCTTCGACGGATGCGCCGGCGCGCTCGCCCCGGCCTGCGGCCACCACGATAATTCCGATCGATATCGGTTGCTTTTGATGCATTTGCGGCATAAATCCCCAAAAAGCAGAATTTCTGGAGGTGCTCTAACGGCTTGGCGCACCGAATTCCAGCATCTGCCCGAAAAATATCAATTCGGGCACTTCCCCCTTGGCAAGTCTTTTAAATCTGTCTAAAAATAGTGCACCTGCTTAGCGTGCCTGAAAGATAATCAGTTGTCTGACATACACCTCGCATCTCCTTTGTGCATCGGAACCGTTGCGGTGCGCAACCGTATCGTGCTGGCGCCCATGTCCGGCGTCACCGATATGCCGTTCCGTCAACTGGCCTGGCACCATGGCGCAGGGCTGGTGGTGACCGAGATGGTGGCGAGCCGCGAGCTCGTCAACGACACCGAGCAATCGTGGGCGCGGCTGAAGACCGCGGGCTTCAATCCGCACATGGTGCAGCTTGCCGGCCGCGAAGCGCACTGGATGGCGGAGGGCGCGAAGATCGCGGCCGCGCATGGTGCCGATATCATCGATATCAACATGGGTTGCCCGGCGAAGAAGGTGATCGGCGGCTACTCCGGCTCGGCGCTGATGCGCGATCCGGATCATGCGCTCGGCCTCATCGAGGCGACGGTCAAGGCGGTGGATGTTCCCGTCACGCTGAAGATGCGGCTTGGCTGGGACGAGAATTCGATCAACGCCCCCGAAATCGCAAAGCGTGCCCAGGAGGCTGGCGTCCAGCTGGTGACGATCCATGGTCGTACGCGTATGCAGTTTTACGAGGGACGCGCCGATTGGGATGCGATCCGCGCTGTGCGTGATGTCCTCACCATCCCGCTGGTCGCCAATGGCGACGTCGAAACGGTCGAGGACGCCCATGAAATCCTGCGCCGCTCCGGCGCCGATGCCGTCATGATCGGCCGTGGCTGCCAGGGGCGCCCGTGGCATGCCGGCGTGCTCGCCGGCGCAGACGCGCCGCAGCCGTGGGAGATCGCCGATATTGCCGTCGAACACTATCGCATGATGCTCGATTTTTATGGCGAAGCGGTCGGCGTTCGTCATGCTCGCAAGCATCTCGGCTGGTATATGGAGCGCTTCGCACCGTCGGTGTCGGCAAACGACAAGGCGGCGATCATGACCGCGCGTGATCCTCGTGAGGTCTCGCAGCGATTCCACGACGCCCTGGTCGCGGCGGCAGATAATACAGATGCCCGGGAGGCTGCATGACAAACGACGCGTCGCTATCATCTGCCCATGCCGGCAGTGCCGTCGCCATGGCCGTTCTCAACGCCATCCAGAACCCCGTCATCATGGTCGATGATGCTGGGCTTGTGGCCTTTGCCAACTGGGAGGCGGAAGCCTTCTTCGGGGCCAGCGCCTCGCATCTGGCGCGCTACAAGATCTCGACCTTCATTCCCTTCGGCAGCCCGCTTCTGGCGCTGATCGACCAGGTGCGCGAGCGCCGCGCGCCGATCAACGAGTATCGCGTCGATCTGAGTTCGCCGAGGCTCGGCCAGGACAAGCTCGTCGATATCTACGTGGCGCCGGTGACGAGCGAGCCGGGCTCCGTCGTCATCGTCTTCCAGGAACGCTCGATGGCCGACAAGATCGACCGGCAGCTGACGCATCGCGCAGCCGCCCGTTCGGTCACCGGTCTCGCGTCCATGCTGGCGCACGAAATCAAGAACCCGCTCTCAGGGATTCGCGGCGCCGCCCAGCTGCTCGAACACTCTGCGACCGACGACGACCGCGCGCTGACCCGGCTGATCTGCGACGAGACCGACCGCATCGTCTCGCTGGTCGATCGCATGGAAGTCTTCTCCGACGAGCGCCCCGTCGACCGCGTGCCCGTGAACATCCATTCCGTGCTCGATCATGTGAAGGCAGTCGCCAAGGCGGGCTTTGCGCGTCACATCAAGATCACCGAGAATTACGACCCCTCGCTGCCGTCGGTCTACGCCAACCGCGACCAGCTGGTGCAGGTCTTCCTCAATCTCGTCAAGAACGCCGCCGAGGCGATCGGCGACCGGCCGGATGGCGAGGTCGTGCTGACGACCGCCTATCGTCCCGGCATCCGCCTTTCGGTCGCGGGAACCCGCGAGAAGATTTCACTGCCGCTGGAGTTCTGCGTGCAGGACAACGGCCCTGGCGTGCCGTCCGATCTCCTGCCGCATCTGTTCGACCCCTTCATCACCACCAAGACCAACGGCAGCGGCCTCGGCCTCGCGCTGGTGGCCAAGATCATCGGTGATCATGGCGGCATCATCGAATGCGACAGCCAGACCAACAAAACCACATTCCGCGTGCTCATGCCTGCTTCCAAGGACGCATCGCTTGAGGACGCAACCATAACCCCCACAGGACCTTCTCGATGACAGCAACGATCCTCGTCGCGGATGATGATGCGGCAATTCGTACGGTGCTTAATCAGGCCTTGAGCCGCGCCGGATATGACGTGCGTATCACCTCGAACGCCGCCACCCTGTGGCGCTGGGTTTCGGCCGGCGAGGGCGACCTCGTGGTCACCGACGTCGTCATGCCCGACGAGAATGCCTTCGACCTGCTTCCGCGCATCAAGAAGGCCCGTCCGGATCTTCCCGTGCTGGTCATGAGCGCGCAGAACACCTTCATGACGGCGATCAAGGCGTCGGAAAAGGGTGCCTACGACTACCTGCCCAAGCCCTTCGATCTCACCGAGCTGATCGGCATCATCGGCCGCGCGCTGTCGGAACCGAAGCGCAAGCCGGCAAAGGTCGAGGACGACGTGCAGGACGGCATGCCGCTGGTAGGCCGCTCGGCCGCCATGCAGGAAATCTATCGCGTTCTGGCGCGTCTGATGCTGACCGACCTGACGCTGATGATCACCGGAGAATCCGGCACCGGCAAGGAACTCGTCGCCCGCGCACTGCATGACTACGGCAAGCGCCGCAACGGCCCCTTCGTCGCGATCAACATGGCCGCGATCCCGCGCGACCTGATCGAATCCGAGCTGTTCGGCCATGAAAAGGGTGCCTTCACCGGCGCCCAGACCCGCTCCACCGGCCGCTTCGAGCAGGCCGAGGGCGGCACGCTGTTCCTCGATGAAATCGGCGACATGCCGATGGATGCGCAGACGCGCCTGCTGCGCGTGCTGCAACAGGGCGAATACACCACCGTCGGGGGACGCACCCCGATCCGCACCGACGTGCGCATCGTTGCCGCCACCAACAAGGATCTGAAGCAGGCGATCAACCAGGGCCTCTTCCGCGAGGACTTGTACTACCGCCTCAACGTCGTGCCGCTGCGCCTGCCGCCGCTGCGCGATCGCGCCGAAGACATCCCCGATCTCGTCCGCCATTTCGTACAGCAGGCGGAGAAGGAGGGGCTCGGCACCAAGCGCTTCGATCAGGAAGCGCTCGATCTGATGAAGGCTTATGCCTGGCCGGGCAACGTGCGCGAGCTGGAGAACCTCATCCGCCGCCTGATGGCACTTTATCCACAGGATGTGATCACCCGCGAAATCATCGAATCCGAGCTGCGCTCCGACGTGCCTGACAGCCCGATCGAGAAGGGGCCGATCCGCAACGGCAACATGACCATTGCTCAGGCGGTTGAAGAAAACATGCGGTCCTATTTCGCGACTTTTGGCGATAATCTGCCGCCTCCGGGCCTTTATGACCGCGTTTTGACCGAGATGGAGTATCCTCTCATCCTGGCAGCGCTGACGGCCACGCGCGGAAACCAGATCAAGGCCGCCGATCTCCTTGGTCTCAACCGCAACACGTTGCGCAAGAAGATCCGCGAACTCGGCGTATCGGTCTACAGAAGCTCCCGCACCGCTTGAGGCCCTGCAACGCTTGACAATGTGACGCGATGCGTTGCATTTTCGCCACATTGCGTTGCCAATAAGTCACGCAAGGGGTTTGTGTTCCTGCGGTCAGTTCTGCGTCCGAAGATCCGGCTCGACGATGGACGAGCGGGAGATCGAGCGCGGTCTTCACCCTGACCCATGGACGGCGGCGAAATGCGTTTTGCCGCGTGGAGAGTTAAACGAATGAAGCAGGATGCGTTGCCGCCGGCGGCGGAGGGCGAAGCGGTTACCACGGTAACGGATCGCCGCGCGCTGTTTGCTCTGCCCGGTCTCGTGCTTGCCGGGGGCGCGCTCCTCTGCGCGACGATGACGCTCTTCGTGCTGCTCGGCCTGACGCCGATCGCCCCGACATCACCCGTTGTCATCACCTCGGTCGTCGTCAATTCCTTCTTCGTGCTCGGCCTGATGGCCCTGATCGGTCGCGAGGTTTCGCGGCTCCTGAAGGCGCGCAAGCGTGGCCGCGCCGCGGCGCGTCTGCATATCCGCATCGTCGTCCTCTTCTCGATCGTGGCGATCACACCCGCCATTCTCGTTGCCCTCTTTGCCAGTATCACGCTGAACGCCGGTCTCGACCGCTGGTTCGCGCTGAGAACGCAATCGATCGTCAGTTCCTCCCGTAATATCGGGCAGGCCTACATGATGGAGAATGCGAGCTATCTGCAGGGCCAGACGGTCTCCATGGCCAACGACCTGGAGCGCAATCGCCAGCTGTTCAATCTCGATCGCACCGGCTTTGCCGAGCTGATGACGCGCCAGGCGAGGGGACGCGGCCTGCTCGGCGCCTTCCTGGTGCAGGCTGACGGTACGGTGATCACCCAAGCCGATATCAAGACAGAAAAGCCGCTGCCGGCGATCCCGCAGGATGCCCTGAACAAGGCCTCTGCCGGCCAGCCGACGCTCATTCCGCCGGGTGTGACGAACCTTGTCGGCGCCATCATCAGGCTCGAATCCATAGACGGCGCCTTCCTCTACACGGTGCGAGCGGTCGACCCCAAGGTCATGACCGCAATGCGGATGATGGAGGAGAACGCCACCGAATACAGGTCGATGGAAGCGGGCCGGTTCTCGCTGCAGATCGCCTTCGCTATTCTTTATGTCGGCTTCGCGCTGATCGTGCTGCTCGCCGCGATCTGGACGGCGATCGCCGTCGCCGACCGTATCGTCCGCCCGATCCGCCTGCTGATCACCGCGGCCGACAGTGTCGCAACCGGCAACATGGACATCGTCGTTCCCGTGCATGCCGTGGATGGCGACGTCGCCAACCTGTCGCGCACCTTCAACAAGATGATCTCCGAGATCCGTACGCAACGCGACGAGATCCTCGAAGCCAAGGACGAGGTGGACGATCGCCGCCGCTTCATCGAAGCGGTTCTTTCGGGTGTGACCGCCGCTGTCATCGGGGTTGAAAGCGATCGGCGGGTCACGATCGTCAACAGTTCGGCCGAAACGCTGATGGCGCTCGATGCCGGCGACATGCTCGGCAAGCAACTCTCCGAAATCGCACCTGAGGTCGATCAGGTCCTGACCGAGGCCGCGTCGCGCTATCGCGGCGATTTCCGCAAGCAGATTGCGCTCGTACGCGCCGGAACCGTGCGCACCCTCAGCGTCCAGGTGACGCGCGAGGAAGTGCGCGACCTCAGCGAATCCTACGTCATCACGCTCGACGACATCACCGACCTCGTCATCGCCCAGCGCTCCACCGCCTGGGGCGACGTGGCGCGCCGCATCGCCCACGAAATCAAGAACCCGCTCACCCCCATCCAGCTGTCTGCCGAGCGCATCCAGCGCCGCTACGGCAAGCAGATCAACCAGGATGACCGCGGCGTCTTCGATCAATGCACCGAGACGATCATCCGTCAGGTCGGCGATATTGGCCGCATGGTCGACGAGTTCTCCTCCTTCGCGCGCATGCCGAAGCCTATCAAGGAACCGAGCGACCTGCGTAAGATCCTGCACGACGCGGTCTTCCTGCGCGAAATGGGTAATAGCCACGTCGCCTTCCTTCAGGAATTCGGGGATGCGCCGCTAGAAGGGCAGTTCGACAGCCGCATGCTGGGCCAGGCCTTCGGCAATCTCATCAAGAACGCGGTGGAAGCGATCGAGGCCGTGCCGGCCAACGAGCGCGAGGAGCGCAAGGTGCTGGTGCGCGCAGCGCTCGACCAGCCGCGTGACCGCTTCACTGTCGATATCATCGACAACGGCCGCGGTCTGCCGGTCGAGAACCGGCACAGCATCTTGGAACCTTATATGACGATGCGCGAGAAAGGGACCGGTCTCGGCCTCGCTATCGTGAAGAAGATTATTGAAGAACATGGCGGGCAGCTCGAACTGCATGATGCACCCGCTGATTTTGACCAGGGAAGAGGGGCCATGATCCGCGTGCATCTGCCACGCCTGGAGCAATCGCCCGCCGCCTCGGCCGCAAGTGACAAGGAAAATGCATATGGCCTCTGATATTCTGGTCGTCGACGACGAACACGACATCCGCGAGATCGTCTCCGGCATTCTCTCCGACGAGGGCCACGAGACCCGCACCGCGCACGACAGCGACAGCGCTCTGGCTGCGATTTCGGACCGCGCGCCGCGGCTGATCTTCCTCGACATCTGGATGCAGGGCAGCAAGCTCGACGGCCTGGCGCTGCTGGATGAGGTCAAGGCGCGCCATCCCGATATTCCCGTCGTCATGATCTCCGGCCACGGCAACGTCGAGACCGCCGTCTCCGCCATCAAGCGCGGCGCTTTCGATTTCATCGAGAAGCCTTTCAAGGCCGACCGCCTGATCCTGATTGCCGAGCGTGCTCTGGAAAACTCCAAGCTCAAGCGCGAAGTCTCGGAGCTGAAGCGCAAGGCCGGCGATCCGGTCGAGCTGATCGGCACCTCCGTTGCCGTCTCGCAGCTGCGCCAGACGATCGAGAAGGTCTCGCCAACAAACAGCCGCATCATGATCCTCGGCTCCTCCGGCTCCGGCAAGGAGCTGGTGGCGCGGATGATCCACAAGAAGTCGTCGCGCGCGAGTGGTCCGTTCGTGGCTATCAACGCAGCTAACATCACGCCCGACCGCATGGAAGTCGCGCTCTTCGGAACCGAGGGCTCGCCCGGTCAGGCCCGCAAGATCGGTGCGCTTGAGGAAGCCCATCGCGGCATCCTCTATCTCGACGAGGTCGGCGAAATGCCGCGCGAGACGCAGAACAAGATCCTGCGCGTGCTGGTCGATCAGCAGTTCGAACGCGTCGGCGGCTCCAAGCGGGTGAAGGTCGATGTGCGCATCGTCTCGTCGACCGCTTATAATCTCGAAAGCCGCATCGCCGAGGGCTGGTTCCGCGAGGATCTCTATCACCGGCTGGCCGTGGTGCCGGTCAAGGTGCCGTCGCTGGCCGAGCGCCGCGAGGATATTCCGTTCCTCGTCGATCAGCTGATGCGCCAGATTTCCGAGCAGGCGGGCATTCGTCCGCGCCGCATCGGCGACGACGCGATGGCGGTTCTGCAGGCCCACGACTGGCCGGGCAATATCCGCCAGCTGCGCAACAACATCGAGCGCCTGATGATTCTCGCCCGCTCCGACGGCCCGGATGCGCCGATCACCGCCGAGATGCTGCCGACCGATCTCGGCGACATGCTGCCGAAGGTATCGGCCAAGAACGACTACCACATCATGACGCTGCCTCTGCGCGAGGCGCGCGAGATGTTCGAGAAGGATTATCTGATTGCCCAGATCAATCGATTCGGCGGCAATATCTCGCGCACCGCCGAGTTTGTCGGCATGGAGCGCTCGGCGCTGCACCGCAAGTTGAAGTCGCTCGGCGTCTGATCAGCGGTGCAATCGGTAGCCGGCGTGTCTTTTCGATGGGCGGGCAGGGTAGCGGTAGGGGTCTAAGGCGATCTGCCGCCCCATAAAATTAGACAGGTCTTTTTCGCCGTTGCGGAAAAGATTGCGATTTGATACCAAAGGCTTTCCAGGCAGCAGGGATGAGGGTTGTCGGCTGCCTGATGGAAAAATAAGAAGTATTTTACCGGCACGTGAAGGCCGGCAATAAAGAAAGAATCGGCGCGATGGCGGAACGTTCTCAAAACCTGCAGGACTTATTTCTCAATACTGTTCGCAAGCAAAAGATTTCCCTGACTATATTTCTGATTAACGGTGTGAAGCTGACCGGCGTTGTTACGTCGTTCGACAACTTCTGCGTTCTGCTGCGCCGTGACGGCCATTCGCAACTCGTGTATAAGCACGCGATCTCGACCATCATGCCCGGCCAGCCGATGCAGATGTTCGAAAGCGAAGAATCCGCTTCCTGACAGGACAGACGTCATCTCGACACGTGATACCAAGAATGATTCGATCATCCCGGAAGCTGTGAAGCACCGGGATGACATGCGCGCGACCGTCGTCGTGCCCGTGCTCAAGCAGGCACGCGGCAGCCGCGGCAGTGCCGACACCATCACCACGACCCGCACGCCGGAAAGCCGCCTCGAAGAGGCGACGGGCCTGGCGCAGGCGATCGATCTCGATGTGGTCAAGGGCACCATCGTCACCGTCAGCGAGCCGCGTCCGGCGACCCTGATGGGCACCGGCAAGATCCAGGAGATCAAGGACAGCCTTGATGAGACCGATTCCGGCCTTGTCATCGTCGATCATCCGCTGACCCCGGTTCAGCAGCGCAATCTCGAGAAGGAATGGAACGCCAAGGTCATCGACCGCACGGGCCTTATTCTCGAGATCTTCGGCCGCCGCGCCTCCACCAAGGAAGGCACGCTGCAGGTCGATCTCGCCCATCTCAACTACCAGAAGGGCCGGCTGGTTCGCAGCTGGACCCACCTTGAACGCCAGCGCGGTGGTGGCGGCTTCATGGGTGGTCCGGGTGAAACCCAGATCGAAGCCGACCGCCGCATGCTGCAGGACCGCATTATCAAGCTCGAGCGCGAGCTGGAGCAGGTGGTCCGCACTCGCCAGCTGCATCGTGCAAAGCGCCGCAAGGTTCCGCATCCGATCGTGGCGCTGGTGGGCTACACCAACGCCGGCAAGTCGACGCTGTTCAACCGCATCACCGGCGCCGGCGTTCTGGCCGAAGACATGCTGTTTGCGACGCTCGATCCGACGCTGCGCCGCATGAAGCTGCCGCATGGCCGCACCGTCATCCTGTCGGATACTGTCGGCTTCATCTCCGACCTGCCGACCCACCTCGTCGCCGCCTTCCGCGCGACGCTGGAAGAGGTGCTGGAGGCTGATCTCGTTCTGCATGTCCGCGACATGGCCGATGAGGACAACCAGGCGCAAAGCGCCGACGTGCTGCGCATCCTGAAGGATCTAGGCATTGACGAGGCCGAGGGCGAAAAGCGCATCATCGAGGTCTGGAACAAGATCGACCGCCTTGAGCCCGAAAACCACGAAGCGATCGTCCAGAAGGCCGAAGGCGCGCGCAATGTCGTGGCCGTCTCCGCCGTGACGGGCGAGGGCGTCGATGCGCTGATGGAAGAGATCAGCCGCAGGCTGTCCGGCGTGCTGACGGAAACCACCGTCGTGCTCCCGGTCGACAAGCTGGCCTTGCTGCCATGGCTCTACGATCACGCCATCGTCGATAGCCGCGAAGACAACGAAGACGGATCGGTCACGCTCGATCTCAGACTGTCTGAAACGGAAGCCGTCGAACTCGAGCGCCGGCTTGGCAATACGACAAGGCCGAAGGAAGACTGGGAGCGCTGATCGGGCGCCCCATTGTCGATTCGGCGCGCCGCCGGCCTCGTCCGTCGCGGTGATGGCCGTGGTTGTGATGGTGTGGTTCATCAGGCGAGTGACGAAGCGTGCTGATGCCCAGTCGATCCTGGCCCGCATGCCGCATGACGTTGATCTGCAGAACACCGAGAGACGTCCGCAACCGAACAGAATTAACGTTATGCAAACCGGTCTAGAGATTTAAACCGGACAGTGGTCGGTGATGCCGAGAGTACATTACAGACTTCTCGGCATCACCCTAGGATACGCTCAATTTGGCAGCTTAGGCACTATTGAGCGGGTGCATCGGGCAACGCGTAAGCGATGACATAATCGCCGCGGTCACGATTGGTTCCGGTACGGGTCGCCCCGCCGTCCACGACGATGATGTACTGCTTGCCATTCTTGTCCATGTAGGACATCGGTACGCCCTGGCCGCCGACCGGCAGGCGCGAGCGCCACAGTTCGTCGCCCGTGTCGTTGTCGAATGCCCGGACATAATAGTCCAGCGATCCATGGAAGAACGTCAGGCCGCCCTTCGTGACCAGTGGTCCGCCCAGAACCGGCATGCCGATCGGGATGTTGACGCCCGGGCGAATGCCGTTCTTGAAGATGCCGTAGATCGTGGCGTCTTCCATGCTGCCAAGGGGCACCTGCCAACGGACCTTGTTGGTCGTCAGATCGACGGCCGTCATCGAGCCATAGGGCGGCTTGAAGCATGGGGTGCCGAGCGGTGACAGGAACATGCCGCGCTCCACACCCCAAGGGGTGCCGTTCTGTTCGGAATACTCGCCTTCCGTCGACGGGACGAGACCTGCCTTGCTGGCGTCTTCACGCTTGAGGAACTTGCCCCACATCGCCATGCGGATGTCGTTGACGATCAGGGTTCCCGTCGTCGGGTCGATGGCGCCACCGCCCCAGTTGAAGCCGCCGTAATATCCCGGCCAAATCAACGTGCGTTGCTTGTCGGAGAGCGGTGTCCATTCACCTTCCCAGCGCATCTGCTTGAACTGAACTCGGCAATAGAGCTGATCGAAGATCGTGGCGCCCCACATGTCCGATTCTTTTAGCGGATCGACGCCAATGGACAGGGCTGAGTAAGGCTGGGTCTCGGACACCTGCATGCCCGGCATGACGTCGGTTGCGACCTTTCTGTATTCCACCGGAAAAACGGGCTTGCCGTCGCGCCGGTCGAGAATGAATACCTGCCCGCGCTTCGTCAGCTGAATCACGACCGGAACGGTCGTGCCGTCCTTGCGCGGCAGATCGTAGAGAATCGGCTGCGAGGTGACGTCATAGTCGAACTGGTCGATGTTGGCGGTGCGGAAATGCCACCGTTCCTTGCCCGTCTTCAAGTCTACCGCGACAATAGCGTCGTTGTATTCGTTGGAGTAGGGATGGCGGTTGCCAGTCCAGAAGTCCGGGGTCTGGTTGCCCGTCGGGAAGTATGCCAGGCCAAGTTTGGGATCGTATGCGGCGGTGCCCCAGAAATTGGGGGTTTCGGGCGCGTAGTATTGCCCCTCGGGCAGCGGCGTGCTGTCCGTCGCGCCACGGGCAGGATCCCAGGCCCATAGGATGTTACCACTGACGACGTCGAAGCCGCGGACGACACCCGAAGGCTCGCCGACAGTCAGGTTGTCGTTCAGGCGTCCGCCGACGACCACAACACCATCAGCAACCAAAGGCGCCGACGTGACGTTGTAGCTGCCAACCTGACCACCCTTGGGATCGGGCGTTAGGCCGACGGTCAGATCGACATAGCCGTTGACGCCGAAACCTTCGCAAAGCTTGCCGGTCTCTGCATCCACAGCCAGAATGCGCGCATCGATAGTCGTCTCGATGATGCGCTTGCGGCATGTTGCGACCGCCGGGTCCCCGGTGTTGGCGACCGGCTGGCCGCCGCTCTGGTCAGCCTTTAGCTGGTCGAGATCGGCATATCCGACGCCACGGCAACGCTTCCAGCCCTTGACGCTTTCGCTGATCTTCGGCTGCGGGTCGAAGCGCCATTTTTCCTTGCCCGTTGTCGCATCGATAGCGATCACCTTGCTCAAAGGCGTGCACAGATAAACGGTGTCGTCGATCTTAAGCGGCGTTACCTGATACTCGCCACCATCCACGGCCATTTCGCCGGTCCGGTATGTCCAGGCGACCTTGAGATCCTTGACGTTGGTCTTGTTGACCTGGTCGAACTGAACGAACTTCTGCCCCAGCGTATTGCGACCCCAGGCAGTCCAGTCCGCGCCCTCGGACTTACCGGCATCGGGGCTGACGATTTCCGCCTTCTCCCCGCTGGGCGAGACGGTGGCGTGTGGCCGGAACATACCGACGAACGTTCCCACGACGGCGATCGCCAGCACGGCCGCCACTCCGAAGGCCGGCCGCGGGCCGATGCCGGGCTGACCGTTCTTCTTGCGCAGCAATGGAGAGAACACGCTAACGAGAAGCGTGATTATGGCGAATGCAAAAAGGCGCGGTACCAACTGCCAGAAGTCAATGCCGACCTCCCACAGGGCCCATATGACGCTGGCGACGAGAAGGGCCAGGCTGAGAGGGAAAGCGAAGACTCGCTGGCGGATCAATCCATACCCGACGCCCGCGAGTGCCAGTCCTGCCAGCAGATAAAACCAGGAGCCGCCCAGTACGACAAGGTAAAGGCCGCCTGCGGCCAGTCCCACCCCCAGCAGGGCGAGGACGACGCCGAGCACGATGCGCGCCCAGTTGAGAAAAATATTCATAGAGTAGACCTTGGAATTGAGGTTAAATTGCCTCACCGTGATGCATTTGCATCTGATCAAAATGTCCGCTTAAATAATGCAAAAAACGACCTATCGAGCATGTGAGACAATTTGACCACTTGTATGCCTCTTTTTGAGTTTGTGAAGAAGGAAAAATGCCTCATTATGAGGCATTAATGAGAAGGCGGGAGGATTCTGGGAATGGAAAACTGTTGGCTTGGAGGAGCTAAATGAAAAGGCCGAGCATCAAACAATTGATGGAACTGACCGAGCTTAGCCGTGCGACATTGGATCGCGCGCTCAATCAGCGGCCGGGAGTGCACCCTCGAACGCAGAAGATTGTCGAGCAGGCCCTTGACCGACTGGCGGCTCCTCCACTTGGATCGGACCAGCATCCCGCGCTGCGCTTTCGCTTGTTCGTGCAAACGGGCGAAGCCTTTGTCGAATGGCTGTCCCAGCGGATCGACCATCTTGCGTCGGAGATGGCACATGCCCGCGTTCAGCTCGACCTCGTGAACTGTTTCCGGGATAGCGATGAGCAACTGGCCGCGCGAATCCTGCAGTCCGAAAATTCCGTGGACGGGATTGCCATTGTGGGACGAAATACGGCCGTAACGACCGCTGCATCGCGGCATTGCATGGACAATGGCAAGGCGGTCATCTCGCTTGTTTCGGATTTGGAGCCAGAAGCGCGTCATGCGTTCGTCGGCATAAACAACCGTGCGGCTGGCCAATCGGCGGGGTTTCTCATTGGCCGACACCTGCAACCACTCCAGTCGCCCAATGTGGCGGTGATAGTGGCGACGGCCGCCTATATCGGTCACGAAGATCGGGAAATCGGGTTTCGCTCGCTCTGTCGCAACAGCTTTCCGAACATCAACATCCTGGAAGTCATCAATGGCCAGGATACGGATGAAGCGAATTACGAGGGCGTGCGGAACTTCATACGCAAGCACGGGCGTCTGGACGGAATTTATAATGTCGGCGGCGGTAACGACGGCATGGCGCAGGCCTTGGTTGAACAGGGCCTTGCTGGTCGTACCGTTTGCATTGCGCATGAGCTGGATAGCGTAACGGAACGACGGCTGCGCTCCGGCGCCATCGACTATGTCTTGTCACAAGATCTGGACAACCTTCTTAGGACGGCCGCCTCCGCACTCAAGTCCGTTTGCGATGGAAATTTCATCGCCGATCAGACTCTGCTTCCTATAGACACCTATTCGCGCTACTCCCTGCGAAGGGAACATACCGGCTGAGGCTCACAAATACCGGATCAAGAGCCTCAAACTAATTTAAATCAGCGCGCCCGCATCCTGCACCGCGACTTTCTTCTCTGACACGAGCCGATCAAGCTCGATCCGTCCAACCGGATCGAGCAGCTCACCCGTCACCAGCGTGGTGATCAGGCTACGCACCAGCGGCAGCTTGGTCGCCGGGCCGATCATGATGTCGCGGCTGAAAGGCAACACTGAACTGTCTGATTGATAGAATGGCGTCAGGATACGGCTGAGCAGCTGATAGAAGCGGATGTGGATCTGCCGCTGCTTCAAATGGCGGTTAATGGCATCGCCGACCGTAACCTCGCGACACAGCGCTGAGGCGAGCGACGCAGCGTCGAGAAGCGCCATGTTCGCGCCTTGGCCAAGCTGCGGGCTCGTTGCATGCCATGCATCACCGATCTTCAGAACGTGCTTTCCCGCAACCGGCGTGCGGGTCAGATGCCGGTAACGCGCGTGCACCGGCTCAGCCACGGCGGCAAGCGTTTCCGCTTCCGGCCAGAAGGATCGCACCGCGTCGATCCAGGCCTCGCGCCCGGCGGCCCGCCACGCTTCGAAATCCTTGTTGCGGATGCTCCAGAAGAACGTCGCCATCGGAGCCGCGCCATCGCGTGCCGTGCCGACAGGCAGCACGCCCGCCATCTGGCTTGCTCTTTTGTAGCGTTGCTCCAGCTCGTCCTTGCGGAAGACGCCGTGCTCGGGCCAGGGAACCGTCGCCCAAAGCGCGCCGTAGCCAAGTTCGGTGGCGGCCTTTGCTGCGACCGGCGAGTTGGCGCCCATGGCGTCGATAGCGAGATCGGCGGTCGCCGTGCGTATGCCGCCGTCGAGCACAAGGCGCGGCGCGCTGCCAGCCTCGATCTCGGTCACCCGCGACGATGTCTCGAACCGCACACCTGCATTGATCGCCGCTTCGAGCAAGAGGTCGAACAGGGCGACACGCTGGATGGCGATGCCGTAGGCGCCGGGGCGATAGCCGACGTCGAGCACGGTACGGCCGTTGCCGGAGAGGCGCCCATGCATGCGGCTGATGCGGGCGCCGCGCGCCTCGACTTGATCAAGCAGGCCCATGCGCGAGAGCACTGCCGCCCCGGTCGGCTGCAGCACGAAGCCGGAGCCAACCGGCTGCGGCGCGCTCATCTGATCATAGACGGTCACGCGGGCGCCGCGGCCTGCCAGCAGCGCTGCGAGCGAAAGACCGCCGACGCCAGCGCCTGCTATCGCGATGTCGAGCGTTTCAAGCTTCATGGCGCCCAAGTCAGCCCAGCTGCCGCTCGATCGCCTTGGCAGCCTGCCAAAGATCTTCCATCCGCTCCAGCGTTGCGGCCTCCAGCGTTTCACCTTCCGCTTCAAGAGACGTTTCTATATGTTTGAAACGGCGTCTAAACTTCGTGTTCGTTCCGCGCAGAGACTGCTCCGGATCGGCCTTCACATGCCGGCCGATATTGACCACGGCGAAGATCAGATCGCCGAGTTCGTCGCTGACCTTGCCATGATCGCCCGAGGCCAGTGCTTCCCTCAGTTCCCCGATCTCTTCCTCGATCTTGTCGAGAATGGGCTCCGGCGCCGACCAGTCGAAACCGACCTTGGCGGCGCGTTCCTGCAGCTTCAGCGCTTCCGTCAGCGCCGGAAAGCTGCGTTGCACGGAGCCGAGGAAGCCCGCCTTGAAATCCTCCGAGATCCCGCGTGCGGCCCGTCGCTCGGCGCGCTCGCGTTTTTCCGCCTGCTTGATGTCGTCCCACTGCTTCTTCACCGCGTCGGGCGTATCCGCCTCGGAGCGGGCGAAGACATGCGGATGGCGGCGGATCATCTTCCGCGTGATCGCCTCGACCACGTCGCCGAAAGAGAACTCGCCGGCCTCCTCGGCCATGCGGGCATGGAACACGACCTGCAGAAGCAGGTCGCCCAGCTCATCGCAGAGGTCGTCCATGTCGTTACGCTCGATCGCGTCGGAAACCTCGTAGGCCTCCTCGATCGTGTAGGGCTTGATCGTCTCGAAAGTCTGGACGATGTCCCAGGGGCAACCGGTCTCGGGGTTGCGGAGGGCGGCCATGATTTCGATCAGGCGGGAAATGTCTTTGGAGGCTTCCATCGTGTTCTGGTCGCTCGCGTCAGTTCAACGGAATATCGTTGTCGCCCTTGGACGACTGGTAGCTTTCGGAAAGCGCGTCGTAGCGCCCCTTGATCCGCGCCGTCTGCGCCTTCAGCTCGGCCTTCTTGGCGTCGCCCTCGGTTTCGACCAGATCGGCGATGGCGAAGCTGTTCCAGAAGGCGTTGCTGCGACGGTAGCCGCCGGGCTCGAGCCCGAACACTTCCTTGAGGATCTTCAGGTCGTGCGGGATCGCGAAGGCGTCGCGGGAATCCTCGTGGCTGAAGAAGTAATAGAAATTGTCGAAGCCGGCCCAGGTGATCGCCGACATGCACATGGTGCAGGGTTCGTGCGTCGAGAGGAAGATCAGGTCCTTGGTGGCGGGCTTCTCGCCGAGCTCGTAGAAGCGCTTCAGCGTGTGCACCTCGCCGTGCCAGAGCGGGTTTTCCAGCTCGTTGTTGGTCTCTGCGACCACGAGCGAAAGGTCGGATTTGCGCAGGATCGCGGCGCCGAAGACCTTGTTGCCGAGGCCGACGCCGCGTTCGGTCATCGGCAGGATATCGCGCTCCATCACGTCGAGCAGGCGGGCGGCAATGGTGGTGTCGGACATGGTGTTCTCCTTGTTGCCGGCACTTTATCGCCGGTGCTGCGCGAGGCAAACGAGGATTCTTGGCTGCGCTTGAATTTGTCACAGGCTTTGTGCCGCATTGCAGCGCGATTCATCGTGCCGCGAGCGCCGCATCGGTGAGTTTTGCTCAAATCATTGACATGCTGGGTAAAACAATACGCGGTCATAGCGGGTTTGGAATTTCTGTTTCTTCATTTGACTGGTCCGGTGGTGCATATTCCGGCAACTTCGAAATGGATTGATGATGCCTTCCAAGAGTGAGCAACTGTCGGTTTTTCCTGCCTTCGTTCGTGTCGAAGGCAAGATCGCGGCTGTCTTCGGCAATGGCGATGAAGCCTTCGCCAAGGTGCGCCTGCTGTCGAATACCAAAGCGCGGATCGTCGCCTACACGGATCGCCCCGAGGCCGATTATCACGCCCATCTGATCGCCAACCGCATCGAAACCGTCCGCGCCGCCTTCGCGCCCGAGCAGGTCGAAGGCGCAACGCTGGTCTTCGCGGCCACGGGCGATGCCGCCGCCGATCGCGCCATCGTTGACGCCGCGCGCGCCGCCAAGGTTCCGGCCAACGCAGTCGATCAGCCCGACTACTGCGATTTCTACACCCCGGCGCTGGTCAACCGCGCGCCTGTCGCAGTGGCGATCGGCACCGAAGGGGCAGGGCCCGTTCTCGCGCAGATGATCCGCGCCCAGGTCGACCAGCTGCTGGCGCCGTCGCTCGGCCGCCTTGCCGAACTGGCGGTCAGCTATCGCGGTCGCGTCGAGCATGCACTTGAGAAGGGCGCCACGCGCCGCCTCTTCTGGCGCCGCTTCTTCTCCGGCGCTGTGGCCGACGCTGTCTCCAACGAAAATATGCTGCAGGCACAACGTCTTGCCGACGAGCTGTTGCGCTCCGCCGACAAGGCCGAGGGTCGCATCTGGCTGGTCGGTGCCGGCCCGGGTGCCGCCGATCTTCTGACACTGCGCGCCCAGCGCGTGATGATGGAAGCAGACGTCATCGTCTATGACGCATTGGTGCCGCAGGAAATCGTCGACATGGGCCGCCGCGATGCGGAGCGCCTCTCGGTCGGCAAGCGCAAGGGCTGTCATTCGAAGTCGCAGGAAGAGATAAACGACCTGCTCGTCTATCTCGGCCGTGAGGGCAAGCGCGTCGTCCGCCTGAAGTCGGGTGATCCGCTGGTCTATGGCCGCGCCGGCGAGGAAATGGCCGCATTGCGCGCCGCTGGCATCGCCTATGAGGTCGTGCCCGGCATCACCTCTGCTTTCGCAGCTGCTGCCGATTTCGAGCTGCCGCTGACGCTGCGTGGCGTCGCCTCGTCACTGGTCTTCACGACCGGCCATGATCTGACCGGCGACGTTCTTCCAGATTGGGCGAGCCTTGCCGTATCCGGCGCCACGATCGCCGTCTACATGGGCCGCACCGTCGCCGCATCGGTTGCCGAGCGACTGATGCGCGCGGGGATCGCGCCGGAGACGACGGTCGCCGTCATCGAGAACGCCAGCCGCGCCGATCGCCGGCTGATGCATGGTACGTTGCGCGATCTGCCCGATCTGCAGAACCGCGATGAACTCACCGGACCTGTAATGGTCATCATCGGCGACGCGGTTGCGGGCGCCAATTTCGAACTGTCCGAACCGCTGGTGCGTGCACGCGCCCGGTCCGATGAACTGCTAAGGAGCTGACTATGGGAGACAAGGTTCTGACCGCCAACAGGCTGACCGACGGCATCGCCGTCTGGCTCGATGCCAACGGCACCTGGGTGACGTCGCTGCAGGATGCGCTAGTCGCGCGCCACGCCGAGGCCGTTGCCGCGCTGGAGGCGATCGGCAAGAAGTCCTACGCCGATAATCTGGTCGTCGATGTCGCCGTGGTTGACGTGCAGGAGACCGATGGTGTTCTCTGGCCGCTGCGCCTTCGCGAGCGCATTCGTGCACAGGGTCCGACCATGGAATACGCGCCGGGCTACAAGCCCGCCGATCCCGCATTCATTGCAGTCTGAGGAATACGATGTACCGTTACGACGAATTTGACCACGCCTTTGTCGCCGAGCGCGTCGCGCAGTTCCGCGATCAGGTTGAGCGCCGTCTGTCCGGCGAGCTGGCCGAGGATGCGTTCAAGCCGCTGCGCCTGATGAACGGCGTCTATCTTCAGCTGCACGCCTACATGCTGCGCATCGCCATTCCCTATGGCACGCTGAGTTCCAAGCAGATGCGCATGCTGGCCCATGTCGCGCGCACCTATGACCGCGGCTACGGCCACTTCACCACCCGCCAGAACCTGCAGTTCAATTGGCCTAAGCTGTCGGATATGCCCGACGTGCTGGCCGAGCTCGCCACCGTCGAGATGCATGCCATCCAGACCTCGGGCAACTGCATCAGAAATGTCACCGCCGACCACTTCGCCGGTGCCGCCGCTGATGAAGTCGCCGATCCACGTCCTTACGCCGAAATCCTGCGCCAGTGGTCTTCCGTCCATCCGGAATTCTCCTTCCTGCCGCGCAAGTTCAAGATCGCCGTTACCGGTGCCGAGCGCGACCGCGCCGCGATCCAGGTTCACGACATCGGCCTGCACCTGAAGAAGAACGACAAGGGCGAGATCGGCTTTGCCGTCTATGTCGGTGGCGGCCAGGGCCGTACGCCGATGATCGCCAAGCTGATCAAGGACTTCCTGCCGGAAGAGGACCTGCTGTCTTATACGACCGCCGTCATGCGCGTTTATAACCTGCACGGCCGTCGCGACAACAAGTACAAGGCACGCATCAAGATCCTGGTCCACGAAACGGGCGCTGAAGAGCTGGCCCGCCAGGTCGAGGTCGAGTTCGCGGCGCTGAAGGATACCGAGCTGAAGCTGCCTGAAGCCGACGTCGCCGCCATCACCGCCTATTTCGCGCCGCCGGCTCTGCCGCAGCGTGCCGAAGGTTGGGAAAACCTTGCGCGCTGGAAGAAGGCCGATCCGGCGTTCTCTCGCTGGGTCCACCAGAACGTCCAGCCGCATACGAACCCCGACTACGGCATGGTGACGATCTCGCTGAAGCCGATCGGCGGCATTCCGGGAGACGCCTCCGACAGCCAGATGGATGCCGTCGCTGACATCGCCGAGGAATACGCCTTCGACGAAATCCGCGTCAGCCACGAGCAGAACCTGATCCTGCCGCATGTGGCGCTGGCCGACCTGGAATCGGTTTATCGCGGCCTGGTTGCCATCGGTCTCGCCGAAGCCAATGCCGGCCTGATCACCGACATCATTGCCTGTCCCGGCTTGGATTACTGCGCGCTGGCGAATGCGCGCTCCATCCCGGTCGCGCAGGAAATCTCGAAGCGGTTCGGCAATCCGGAGCGTCAGGCCGAGATCGGTGAGCTGAAGATCAAGATCTCCGGCTGCATCAACGCCTGCGGCCACCACCATGTCGGCCATATCGGCCTCTTGGGCGTCGAGAAGAAGGGTGCGGAGCTCTATCAGATCACGCTTGGCGGCTCCGGTGACGAGCACACCTCGATCGGCGAGATCATCGGCCGTGGCTTCGAGCCGGAGAAAGTAACGGATGCGATCGAGAAGATCGTCGACACCTATCTCGGCCTGCGCAACGATCCGTCCGAAATCTTCCTCGATGCCTACCGCCGCGTCGGGCCGCAGCCCTTCAAGGATGCGCTCTACGGTGATTCCAAGGCGGAGGCTGCGTGATGACCAGGATCTGGAGAGAAACCGGCTTCGTCGAGAACGACCCCTGGGTCATCGAGACCGAGGAAGTGAAGGTGGGCGAGGGGCAGAAGCCTTTGCTCAGCCTCGAGGAACTGGTGACCAAGGCAGACGAGAGCAACGAGGTCGGCTTCGGCGTGCTGATCAAGCCCGCCGACGACGTGCGCAAGCTGGAGCCCTATCTCTATCGTCTCGAACTCGTGGCTGTGGCGTTTCCGGCTTTCAACGACGGCCGCTCTTTCAGCCATGCCTCGCTGCTGCGCGAGCGTCTCGGCTATACGAACGAGCTTCGCGCCGTCGGCGACGTGCTGATCGATCAGGTGCCGTTGATGCTGCGTTGCGGCATTGATAGCTTCGCGGTGACCAACGAGACTGCGATAAAGCGTCTCACCGAAAAGCGCCTGCCGGAGATTCCGCATTATTATCAGCCGACTGCGCGTGACGCGGAGCCGGGCAAGAGCTATAGTTGGCGCCGTCAGGCGAAGCCGGCGGCATAAGGCCGGCTCGCCGTTTCAGAATTTGCGGAACGGTGCAATGAAGACTTTCGAAATCGCGGTGATCGGCGGCGGACTTGCTGGCATGATCGCCGCAATCGCTCTTGGACGCGGCGGACGCAACGTTGCACTCGTTGCGCCGCCGGCACCAAGGGAAGACCGCCGGACGACGGCGCTGATGGATCAGTCGATCCGCTTCATCGACCGGCTGACGCTCTGGGAGCGCCTGCGTCCTTCTTCCGCGCCGCTTTCGACCATGCGCATCATCGACGGCACCAACCGGTTGCTGCGCGCCCCGACCGCGACCTTCCGCGCCGCCGAAGTCGGGCTCGAAGCCTTCGGCTACAACTTTCCCAACAAGGCATTGATGGAAGTGCTGGAAGCGGCCGCAGCCACCGAGGGCAACATCACCCGCTTTACCGCCTTTGCCGATGTGATCGATGTCACCGAAGATGTCGTCTCCATCTCGCTCGACAACGGCGAAACGCTCACCGCAGATTTCGCGATCGGCGCGGATGGCCGCAAGTCGAAGCTGCGCGAGACTGTCGGCATCGAAGTCAAGAAGTGGTCCTATCCGCAGTCGGCCATGGTGCTGAATTTCCAGCATTCCCTGCCGCACGAAAACATCTCCACCGAGTTTCACACGGAAAGCGGCCCCTTTACGCAAGTGCCGCTCCCCGGCAATCGCTCCAGTCTCGTCTGGGTGCAAAGCCCGTCGGATGCTGAGACGCGTAGCGAGCTGTCGCTGGCCGAACTCGGCGATGTCGTCGAAGAGCGCATGCAATCGCTGCTCGGCAAGGTGACGGTCGAGGAAGGCGTGCAGATCTGGCCGCTGTCCGGCATGATGGCCCACCGCTCGGGCAAGGGCCGGGTGGCGCTGATTGGCGAAGCCGCCCACGTTTTCCCGCCCATCGGCGCGCAGGGGCTGAATCTCAGCTTGCGCGATGTCATGGCGCTGACCGACATCCTCTGCGACCGGCCGGAACTGCCGATATCAAAGGACGCCGGCAGCCAGTTCGACCGCAAGCGCCGCGTCGATATCATGACCCGCACGGCAAGCGTCGACGTGCTGAACCGCTCGCTTCTATCCGATTTCCTGCCGATGCAGGTCCTGCGCGCAGCCGGCCTGCACATCCTGGCCGCCGTGCCGCCGTTCCGCAGCATGGTGATGCGTGAGGGTGTCGAGCCCGGGCGCGGCCTGCGCTCGATCCCCGATGCGATCAGGGAACATCTACGTCGGAAGAAAGCCTGACTTCATCGCGATCAGGAAGAGCGACACGGTTACCACCGACAGCGTCGTGGTGATCAGGATCGTGGCCGACGCCCGTTCCTGCCAGACGCCATAGAGCTGGCCGATGACGAAGACATTGGTCGCCGTCGGCAATGTGGCGAGCAGTACGGCGGCGTAAATCCAGACCGGATCGAAGCCGCCGACGGTCGTCAACGCGAGGTAGACGACGATGGGGTGGATGATCAGCTTGGCCGGAACGATGTAGCTTATTTCAACCGGAATGCGCCGCATCGGCCTCAGCGCCAAAGTCACGCCCATGGCAAACAGCGCGCAAGGGGCAGCGGCCTGCGCGAGATAATCGATAAAGCGCTGGAAGGCCGCCGGCTGCGGTATCTCGAAGCCGGCCGCGACGAAACCAAGTGCGGTCGACAAAATGAACGGATGCAGCGCCACCTTGCGCGCGATATCGAACGCCAGCCGCCCGCGCGAACGCTTGTCGTCGCCCGACGCCGCCATCATTGCCGGCGCGACGATGAAGTGAAACGCATTCTCGATGCAGACGATCAACGCTACCGGCACGGCAGCCCCTTCGCCGAGCGCCACCAGCGCAAGTCCGGGCCCCATGTAGCCGATATTGCCGTAGGACCCGGCAAAAGCCTGGATCGTGCTGTCGGCAAATGAATTGCGGCGCAGGAACCGGCCGATCAGGAACATCGCGATGAAGATCGAATAGGTGGCGGCGAGATCCGTGACGATGAAGTCGATCCGCGTCAGATCCTCGAACGGGGTGCGCGACACCAGCTTGAAATAAAGCGCGGGCAGGGCGGCATAGACGATAAAGGTGTTCAGCCACCCCATCGCCTCGGCCGGCTGCTTGGTGACCTTGGCGGCGATGAAGCCAATGAGGATCAGGCCGAAGAACGGCAGGAGAAGACTGACGATGTCGGCCAAGGGTCATTCCAATGCTGGCGCCGATCTGGCGCGATAGGCGGCCAAGACGGCTTGTCGGTGGGAGGAGCCTAGGCTTAGCCGATTTTCATCAGGATTGGAAAGGTCTGCTGGAACCAGATTGCGGCGTCGCTGACAAAACCGAAGATGAAGGCGAGGCCCGTCAGGATCAGGAACACGCCCATGACTTTCTCGACCGTGCCGAGGTGGCGGCGGAAGCGGGTGAGGAAGCCCATGAAGGCGCCGGAAAAGCCGGCGGCGATCCAGAAAGGGATTGCAAGGCCGAGCGAATAGACGGCAAGCAGGCCGGCGCCCGAGCCGACGGTCTCACGAGAGGCCGCAACACCCAGGATGGCGCCGAGTACCGGGCCGATGCATGGCGTCCAGCCGAAGGCAAAGGCAAGTCCCATCACATATGCGCCCGTCAGCGTCGCCGGTTTGCCGCTTCCCTGGAAACGGGCTTCCCGCGCCAGAACGCCGATGCGGAAGACGCCGAGGAAGTTCAGGCCCATGACGATGATGATCAGCCCGCCGATCTTCGAGAGAAGATCGAGATGCTGGCGCAGCGCCATGCCGATGCTCGATGCGCCGGCGCCGAGCGCCACGAACACTGTGGCAAAGCCGAGTGTGAAGAACAGCGCCGAGAACAGCACGCCGCGGCGCACATCCGGTGCAACAGTCACCGCGCCGCCGCCCCTGAACTGCTCGACCGATATACCGGCCATGTAACAGAGATAGGGCGGCACCAGCGGCAGCACGCAGGGCGAGAGAAATGACAGGGCGCCGGCAAGCAAGGCACTCAACAGGGAAATATCGGCAATCGACACGCGGTTCTCCGGCGCAGGGCATTCGAGCGCAGTCCTAACGCAGCGGGTGGCCCGCCGCCAATCACCTTTTTGCGTCTCGCGTCTCGGGAGCTTGCATGGGCCGATACAACCTGTGTTAATTGTCTGGCAATTCGGATGCCCTAATATACCCACATGCGGATCAGCGTCATCACCAACTGGGCCTACGGAGTGACGGTTGTTCTGACCGTGCTGTCGGGCTCCGCCTTCATTCTGTCTGCCACTAGTGCCACGCGCGAACGGATCGCGGTCGAGGAGCATCTGGCGCTGGACGATCTCGCCGACGGTCTGGCGCTCGGCGCCGAAGAGCGCACCGACGAGGCGCGGCTCTATGTCATGCGCGATGATATCAGGCACCTCGATGCTTTCCAGGGCAAGGAAGGCGAGGAGCGTCGGCGCGAACGCGCAATCAGGGGTGTCCGCGACTTGGGCGCCACGCCTATCGAGTTGCAGGCGCTTGAGGATGTGGAGAAAAACGCCGACGTCCTCGACAAGATCGAGGAAGAGGCGATTGCCGCGTATCGCAACGGCGATCAGGCCGGCGCCCGCCAGACCCTGTTCGGCCCGGAACATGACCGCCTCCAGACGGCGCTCCTCGCCGCTGTCACGCGCTTTCGCGATCTCGCGAACGCCCGCACCCAGTCGGTAATGCACGACACGCAGGCGCGCAGCGACTGGTGGGGTTTAATCGCCAAGACGCTGCTTGCCGTCACCGCCGCCCTGTTCTTGAGCGTCCTCTATTTCATCCTCAAGCGCCGCGTCGCCATGCCGTTGATGCGGATGACCGGCATCGTCACGCGCCTTGCCAAGCAGGATTATGCCGTCGATGTGCCGCTCGATCGTCGTCGCGACGAAATCGGCGAGATGAACGAGGCCATCCATATCTTCCGCGAAAACGGCTTGGAACGCGATCGTCTGGACGCCGAGCGCCGGCGCGACCAGCAGACGAAAGACCTGATCCTGCAGATGATGCACCGTCTGCAGGCCTGCCAGGCGCAGGAGGAGCTGGCCGAAGTCGTGACGCTTTTCGCCCCGCAGATCTTTCCCGATCTCGCCGGCAACCTCTACATCATGAATGAGAGCCGCTCGACATTGTCGCGCATCTCCTCATGGCACGAGCCGCAGCGCTCCGATCAGGTGTTTCCCGCGACGGCCTGTTGGGGCCTCAGGCGCGGCCGTCCGCATGTGAGCTCGCACGAGCACGGCGACATCAGCTGCCAGCATCTCGACCAATCCGATACGATGGGACTGTGCGTCCCGCTGACGGCGCAGGGCGATGTCGTCGGGCTGCTCTATTTCGAGGAGCGGCCGCAGGGCCATATGGAGGCCGAGGCGTCGCGGCTCTATCTGGAACTCATCGCCGAGAACATCGGCCTTGCCGCCGCCAACCTGCAGCTGCGCGACAAGCTCACAAACCTCTCCATTCGCGACGCGCTGACCGGGCTCTATAATAGGCGCTCGCTCGACGAGGACATGAACCAGCATGCCCGCGACCGCGAGCTGGAGCAGCTCAGCTGCATGATGGTCGATATCGATCATTTCAAGCGCTTCAACGACGAGTTCGGCCACGACGCCGGCGACGAGGTCATGCGCTACGTCGCGCAGACCATTCTCGACACGATCGGCGACGCCGGCCGTGCCTATCGCTTTGGCGGCGAGGAGTTCACCGTGCTGCTGCCCGATACCGGCGATGCGGAAGGATTCGACATCGCCGAGCGCCTGCGCTCCAACATTCGCGGCCTTGCGCTCTCTCATCGCGGCCGCATTCTCGGGCCGATTTCGGTATCGATCGGCGTTGGCTCACTGGCAGAGGGCGCTGCCGTCTCGACTTTGCTGACGCGCGCAGATGACGCCTTGCTGGAAGCCAAGGCCCAGGGACGCAACAGGTCCGTCATGGCCTCGGTGCTGGTGCCGGATAGCAAGATGCGCGGCTCGGCCTGAAAGGCGAGGTAATCGCTTATTTTTGCGTCGATCCAAGCCGCACCAGAACCTCATCCGGAATGCCGTAGCGCTGGATAACGTCGCGACTGTTGCGCAGCCCGCAAATTTCTCGCTGAACGAACAAATCCCATACCGCATCCGCCGCCTTCCTGAGGCGCGCGTCGCGATCGTCCTGGCCATGGCGCGCCACATCCCAGTTTTTCAGCTCGGCCAATGCTGCCTCCGCCTTCAGCCCGCTGCGTCCAAGCGAGTTCGCCCGCTCCGCCCTCAATTCATATTCGAGAACATTGAACCCGCTCTCGACCGAGAAGGGCTGCCTCAGCGATTGCGGCGGACGAACGGTCATGAACATGCCCTCAGGCTCGCGCACAGATAGCCTGCCGGCGAGCGTCGCTCGGTTGACAAATACCGCGATAGAGTAGGGGCGATCGGCTCGCCGGTAAAGACGCTCGCCGAAGCATGCAAGATGCCTTAGCGAGATCTCGTTATCGATCCCAAGACGCAGCTAACCGCCTTACTTGGCGGCGGCGTTGCCAACCCGATTGCCCGCATTCTGCGTTGCGTCAACGGTGTTGGCCGCATCCTTGCCCATGCCGCGGATCGTATTGCCGCAGGAGCTGAGGGCCAGCATGACGCAAAGAGCAGCCGCGATCTTCGTGGTGATGGAGGAAGTCATGTCACAATCCTTTTCGTGGAACCTGTGACACAACGCATGGCGCGGCTGCTGGTTGCATTCCATGGCAGTTAACGCCTACCTGTCGCGCTATGGCTGCTCGCGCATCCCAGGCGTCGCTTCGCGCTCGTCGGCATCTTCCAGGTCCGTCTTCACGATGAAGGCATCGGTATGCTGTCTCGCTGCTTCCCTGAGCGCCTCAAGGTTCGGCACATCATCACCCTCGATCTGATCGCCCCCATGATTGATTTCATGCTCGGCCTGCGACCAATGCTCCTCATGCCGCCCTTCGGGTCTTCCCTCGCGCTCCCAGATGGCATGGGCGCGGTCTCGAATGTCTTTCTCACGGTCTGACATGATATCCTCCGATGTTTCCATCGCTAGAACTGGCGGCAGCATCAAATGTTCCGCATGCGGTCGAGTGGTTTTCCATCCCTCGCAAGAAATGTGCCTAATGCACAGGAAAGGTGGATTTTTCAGTTGACCGCAATGGGGCGTCTGCATATGTTCCGCGCACTTCCAGACGGGGCCCTTCAGAGATGCCTCGCAACACGGGAGAGCGTAGCTCAGCTGGTAGAGCAACTGACTTTTAATCAGTAGGTCATGGGTTCGAGCCCCATCGCTCTCACCATTAAATCAAATAGTTAGAAGATTTTTGGTGTTTTGGTCGCGGATCGGAAAATCCGCAACTCTCAAATTTGGGATCAACCCGAGTTGCTGGAGCGCCTTCGGCTCAACGATCGCCGCAAATGCACGAGCAGCAATAAAGTTCCCCAAAAATATTTAATAAAATCAATCGGTTCAACTGCGTTTTCGGCTTAACAAATCGATCCCTGACCCTAAATCTCTCTTATACAAGGAGATGACCATGACCGACGTTATCGAACACACCAATAGCCGCAAGGTGCTGCGTGGACGTGCTTATAGCCTCACGGAGTTCTCTCGCAAATACAGGCTCGGCCAGGATGAAGCCGTTCGCCTGTTCGAGAAATTCGGCCCGTCCGCCACCGAACTCGATCTGCTGATGGCCGCCAAGCGCCGTCCGCCCGTCTCGCTGGAATCACTTGGCGCCTGATCGGCGCCAATCCGCGCCCGGGGCAGAATCACGCGAACCATCAGCGTTCGCGGGCAGTGATGTGCGGCGTAGGCCCCGCCACAAACTCGACTTTCATTACCAAGATTTCATTTCCATTTGACGTTGCTGCGTGCCAATGCGGTCAACTTGCTAATCCTGCGTTCAGCTTCAGATCGTTATTCCCGAAGCTGACAGTCGTATTGGCTGTATCTGACCGAGGCTGCCCGCATGAACGATATGACAACGCCCAATAAACCCCAGAGCACGAAGCCCCAGAGCACGGCAACCGCCGATCTCGCCGCTGTCCTTGCCGCCTCTCAGCAGAAGCAGAAGGGCCGGTGGTGGAAGCGCTCGTTGGTGTCGCTGGTCGTGATAGTGGCTCTTGGCGGCGGATTCTATCTGTATTCGCGCCAGGGCGGCAGCGAGGTGAGCTACACCACGCAGCCAGTCAAGAACGGCGACCTGACCGTGCTTGTGACAGCCACCGGATCGGTACAGCCGACCGAGCAGGTTGATATCTCCAGCGAACTCTCCGGCACGGTGCGCGATGTCAACGTCGACTATAACAGCGAGGTCAAGGCCGGCGACGTGTTGGCGGTCCTCGACACGATCAAGGTCGAGGCCGACGTCAAGAGCACGCAGGCGAAGCTCGATTCGGCCAAGGCGAATGTCGTCAAGGCGACGGCCGATCTGGAATCGGCCAAGAGCTCCTACGATCGTTATCGCAATCTCGTCCAAAGCAATGTGACGACGCAGCAAAGCCTTGAGGACGCGCGCTACAAGTACGATTCGGCGGTCGCCACGAAGGAGATCAACGAAGCGGCGGTGCTGTCGGCGGAAGCCGATCTGCAGCTCGCGCAGGTCAATCTCACCAAGTCCAAGATCGTCTCGCCGATCGACGGCGTCATTCTCACACGCTCGGTCGATCCGGGCGCGACGGTCGCGGCTTCGCTGTCGGCGCCTGTCCTCTTCGTCATCGGCGGCGACCTTAGGCAGATGGAGTTGCAGGTCGATGTCGACGAGGCAGATGTTGGCCAGATCGCGGTTGGCCAGAAGGCGACCTTCACGGTCGATGCTTATCCGGATCGCACTTTCCCGGCCGAGATCAAGCAGATCCGCTTTGCCTCGGAAACGACCAACAACGTCGTCACCTACAAGGCCATCCTCTCCGTCGACAACGCCGATCTGCTGCTGCGCCCGGGCATGACGGCGACCGCCGACGTCACCGTCGAAGCGGTCAAGAGCACGCTGATGGTGCCGAACGCTGCCCTGCGCTATGCGCCGCCGGCCACGGAAACCAGGCGCAACCGCGGCCTGTTCGGCATGTTCGCTCCCCCACGCATGGGTCCTCGCGGCGGCAATCAGGGCGGTGGCGAGACCTTGACTGGCGCCAAGCGTCGGGTCTGGGTGCTGAAATCCGGCAAGCCATCGCCTGTTGTCATTCAGGTCGGCTCCTCCGATGGGCAGTTCACCCAGGTGACGTCAGGCGATCTGAAGGAAAACGAAGCGATCATCACCGATTCGACCGAGCGGTCGAGATAGCGGCGCGCCATGACCACGCCGCCTCTCATCGAGTTCAGCAAGGTGTCCAAGATCTACGGTCGCGGTGAAGCCTCGATCCGTGCGCTCGACCATGTCGATCTCGCGATCCGCGAGCATGAATTTGTCGCGATCATGGGGCCATCGGGCTCCGGCAAGTCCACGGCCATGAACATTCTCGGCTGTCTCGATGTCCCAAGCGCCGGCGATTACTTGTTCCAGGGCATCTCGACCACCGGCTTCGATCGCGCGCAATTGACGATGCTGCGGCGTCACATGCTGGGCTTCGTCTTCCAGGGCTTCAACCTCTTGCCGCGCACATCTGCGGTCGAGAATGTCGAACTGCCGCTGATCTATCGCGGGATGCCGGCCGCGGAGCGGCACCGGCTGGCGAAGGAAGCGCTTGGCTTGGTCGGCCTTGGCGGCCGCGAGAATCACAAGACACAGGAGCTCTCCGGCGGCCAGCAGCAACGCGTCGCCATCGCGCGCGCCATCGTCACGCAGCCATCCCTGCTTCTTGCCGACGAACCGACGGGCAATCTCGACACCAAGACCAGCATCGAAATCATGGACCTGATGACGCGGCTGAACCGCGAGCAGGGCATCACCATCGTCATGGTCACGCACGAGCCTGACATCGCGGCCTATGCGCAGCGGCTGCTGCGCTTCGTCGATGGCAAGCTGGAAGCGGAAACGGCGCATCAGGGAAGGGCGGGTCATCATGTTTCTTGAGACGGTCAAGCTCGCGCTGCGCGCTATCAGCCGCAACATGTTGCGGTCGTTCCTGACGGTGCTTGGCGTCGTCATCGGCGTTGCGGCCGTCATCGCGCTGGTCACGATCGGCAACGGCACCACGGCACAGGTCACGTCCGAGCTGTCGCGTCTCGGCACCAACATGCTCTTTGCCCGCCCAGGCCAGTTTGGCCCCGGCCGCGCAAGCTCCGAGGCACGGCGCTTCACCGTGGCCGATGTGGACGCCATCAGCGAGCAGGTGAGCGGGCTGCGGGCCGTGGCGCCGCTCAACCAGACGACCGCGACTGTCATCTACGGTGGCCAGAGCCACTCGACGACGGTGATGGGCACGACCAACGACTATTTCACGGCACAGGACTGGGACATCGCCTCCGGGCGCACCTTCGACGCCGCCGAAGAGCGCGGCCGCGCACGCTGCATTCTCGGCGAGACCGTCCGTTCGCAGCTCTTCGGGTCCGCCGATCCGATCGGCCAGCAGGTGCGCGTCGGCAAGGTCTCCTGCGGCGTCATCGGCGTGTTGGCCAAGCGCGGACAATCCGGCATGGGCACCGACCAGGACGATGTCGTGATCGTGCCGATCAAGGTCTACCAGCGCCGCATCGGCGGCAAGGCCAATGCCAACGTCTCGATGATCCTGATCTCGGCGCGCGATGGCGTTGCCACATCGAAGGTTCAGTCGGACACGGAAAACCTGCTGCGCGAACGCCGCAAGATCATTCCCGGCCGCGAGGACGATTTCAACGTCAACGACATGACCCAGATCGCAGCCGCGATGACCGGCACGACGACGCTGCTCACCAGCCTGCTTGGCGCGGTGGCCGCGATCAGCCTGCTCGTGGGCGGCATCGGCATCATGAACATCATGCTGGTCTCGGTGACCGAGCGCACGCGCGAAATCGGCATTCGCCTGGCGATCGGGGCGCTGGAGCGGCAGGTGCTGATGCAGTTCCTGGTCGAGGCGGTGGCGCTGTCGATATTCGGCGGCATGAGCGGCATACTGCTCGGGCTGGGGCTTGGCTTCGGCGCCGTATCGCTACTCAAGGTGCCGTTCGTGGTAAGCCCGACGATGATCATCGTCGCCTTCGCCTTTTCTGCCGCGATCGGCATGATCTTCGGCTATTTCCCGGCGAGGCGGGCCGCTCAACTCAATCCGATCGACGCTTTGAGGCACGAGTAAGCCGTTGTTAAATAACGGCTCCAGCTGCAGCCTAATATATCATGGCAACCTGCCATTGAATCCGTTAACGCGGGGCTTATGATATATCAGCTCGAATCACGGATCCGCGATGCCGAACTCCTCACAGAGCCATCTTGCCTATCTGGCGCTGGAACATGCCATCGTGACCTTGGCGTTGACGCCTGGTGCCCTCGTCAATGAAAAGCAGCTGATCGATCTCTCCGGACACGGTCGCACGCCGGTACGCGAGGCGATCCAGAAGCTGGCCTGGCAGGGGTTGATCGTGGTGAAGCCGCGCGTCGGCCTGCAGATCGCCGAGATCAAGCCGACCGACCATGCCCATGTCATGCAGGTTCGGCGCGAACTCGAACCGATCGCCGCCGCACTCGTTGCCGAACAGGCGACCGACGGGCAGCGCAACCAGTTGGTCGAATGCGCGCGCGCCATGAACGATTGCGCCGTCAGCGGTGATCTCGCCGGCTTCTTCGCGGCCGACAAGGCATTCGACGAAATTCTCGAAGAGTCCTGTCCGAATGCCTTCATCACCTCGGCGCTCGGCCCGGTGCAGACCCATTCGCGCCGCCTCTGGTATTCGAAGGCCAGCCCGGAGCGCATGGATCGGTCGATTTCGCTGCACGTTGCCGTTATCCGCGCGATCCAGCAGGGCAAGGCGACTGAAGCACGCAAGGCCATGACGACATTGATCGATTATCTCGGCCAGAAATGAAAACGGCCCCGTTTCCGGAGCCGTTATTCTAAGGATGTGACGCGGCGATCAGCCGACGAAGGCGCGTTCGATGACGAATTGCGCCGGCTTGCTGTTGGCGCCTTCCTCGAGGCCAGCCTGCTCAAGCAGTTCCTTGGTGTCCTTCAGCATCGCCGAAGAGCCGCAGATCATGCCGCGGTCGATCTCGGGATCGAGCTTGGGAACGCCGAGATCGCTGAACAGCTTGCCGGAGGAGATCAGGTCGGTGATACGGCCGCGATACTCGAAATCCTCGCGCGTCACCGTTGCGTAGTGCAGAAGCTTGTCACCGACCACTTCCTGCAAAAGCTCGTCGTTCTGGATTTCGTGCACCAGGTCGAAGCCGTATTTCAGTTCGGCTATGTTGCGTGTGGTGTGGGTGAGGATGACCTGGTCGAACTTCTCGTAGGTCTCCGGATCGCGGATCAGGCTGGCGAAGGGCGCGATGCCGGTGCCGGTCGAGAACATATAGAGACGACGACCGGGCGTCAGCGCGTCGAGCACCAGCGTGCCCGTCGGCTTCTTGCGCATCAGCACCTGATCGCCGGGCTTGATCGCCTGCAGATGCGAGGTCAGCGGACCATCGGGAACCTTGATCGAGAAGAATTCGAGTTCTTCGGCCCAGGCAGGGCTGGCGATCGAGTAGGCGCGGAAGATCGGCTTGCCCTCGACCATCAGGCCGATCATCGCGAATTCGCCCGAGCGGAAGCGGAAACCTTCAGGACGCGTCATCGTGAAGCGGAACAGGTTGTCCGTGTAATGCGTGACGCTGAGAACGGTTTCGGCGAATACGCCGGCAGGGATTGGGGCTGCGAATTCTTCGGTCTTTGCAGGGGCGTTCATTGCGGTATCGGATCCCGTAGTTCGTCGATCATCAATTCGATGCGAGCGAGATATTACAAATAGGCGGCGGATTAAAGGTATTCCATTCCCTCTGTGGCGAGTTGCATGAAATATGCATGTTATCGTCAGGTTTGGGAAACCCGATGTGCATCATTCGCTTTTGCTCTGGCGAAGCCTGACAAAGGATGCATATTAGGCCCAAATCGCGCCTCGGGGGTGCGGATTGCTTATGGCAACTCGGGGAAACATGAAGATTTTCAATTACAAACGCGTACCCTACGCGGAAATGCGCGCATTTTCCGTCCATATTTTGACGGCCTCCGGTTCCTTCCTTGCTTTCCTCGGCGTCGTCGCCGCCGCCGAGCATCGCTTCGTCGACATGTTTTGGTGGCTGGGGCTCGCACTTCTGGTCGATGGTATCGACGGGCCGATCGCGCGCAAGGTCAAGGTCAAGGAAGTCCTGCCGAACTGGTCTGGCGATACGCTCGACAACATCATCGATTACGTCACGTACGTCCTGCTGCCGGCCTTTGCGCTCTATCAGAGCGGCATGATCGGCGAGCCATGGTCCTTCGTGGCCGCCGGCATGATCGTCGTGTCGAGCGCCATCTATTACGCCGACATGGGTATGAAGACGGAAGAGTATTTCTTTTCAGGCTTCCCCGTTGTCTGGAACATGATCGTCTTTACGCTGTTCGTCATGGATGCCAGTGCCACGACGGCGCTCGTCGTCGTCACCGTCTCGGTGATCCTGACCTTCCTGCCGATCAACTTCCTGCATCCGGTGCGCGTCCAGCGCCTGCGTCCGCTCAATCTCGGCATCTTCTTCTTGTGGTCGGCGCTCGGCATCTATGCGCTGCTGATGCATTTCGTCGTGCCGCAATGGGCGCTCGTTCTTTTCGTTCTGAGCGGTATCTATCTCTATTGCATCGGCGCCGTCCTGCAGTTCCTGCCGACGCTGGGACGTCGCGCTTAGGAGAATTGGGCTAGGAGAACTGGAATGACGAAGACACAGGCGGTCGTGCTGAATGGGACCGGCGGTCCCGAGGTGCTCGATTATGTCGATATCGACCTGCCGCCGCCCGGCGCCGGCGAAGTGCAGATAAGGCACGCGGCGATCGGCCTGAATTTCATCGACGTCTATTTCCGCACCGGCCTCTACAAGGCGCCGCATATGCCCTTCGTTCCGGGCAAGGAAGCTGCCGGCACGGTAACGGCGGTCGGTCCTGGCGTTTCGGATTTCAAGGTCGGCGACCGTGTCGCCTATGCCGGCTCCGACGGCGCCTACAGCATCGAGCGCAACATCGAGACCAGGCATCTGGTCACCGTGCCCGATGGCATCGGGCTCGATACTGCCGCGGCGATGATGCTGAAGGGCATGACGGCACAGTATCTGCTGAACCGCACTTTCAAGGTCGGCCCTGAAACCACGCTACTCTTCCATGCCGCGGCCGGCGGCGTCGGCCTGATCGCCGGTCAGTGGGCCAAGGCGCTTGGCGCGACTGTCATTGGCACGGTCGGCTCGGACGCGAAGGCGGAACTGGCGCGCGAGCATGGCTACGACCACGTCATAAATTATAACACCGAGGATTTCGTCGCGCGCGTCTCGGAGATCACGGGCGGCAATGGCGTCGACGTGGTCTACGATTCCATCGGCCGCGATACCTTCCCGCAATCGCTCGACTGCCTGAAGCGCCTGGGCATGTTCGTGTCCTTCGGCCAGTCATCCGGCCCGATTGAGGATTTCACCCTTGCGTTGCTGGCGCAGAAGGGCTCGCTCTTTGCGACCCGTCCGACGCTTTTCACCTATATCGCCACGCGGGATGAGCTAACTGATTGTGCAAACGCGTTATTTGATGTTGTTTTGAGCAACAAAGTGCGTATCAATGTCAATCAGACCTATCCGTTGCGCGAGGTTGGGCGAGCCCATACGGAACTGGAAGCTAGAAAAACGACCGGAGCGACGCTGCTGATCCCAGAATGATCCTGAAGGGGCAGGTCGGCAGTGGGAAATGAGGGGAAAGTGTCGTCATCGACTGTGCCGGCATCAGGCGCGTTATTGTCCGTCCAGAGACTGACAAAGCTCTTCGGCAGCTTTGTTGCCTGCAACCACATAGACCTCGATATCGCTCCCGGCGAAATCCATGCACTGCTAGGCGAAAACGGCGCGGGAAAATCCACGCTGGTTAAGATGCTGTTCGGCGTCCTGGAGCCGAGCGAGGGCGAGATCGTCTGGGAAGGCCGTCCGGTCGCGATCAACTCGCCCGGCGCCGCGCGTAAGCTCGGCATCGGCATGGTGTTCCAGCACTTCTCGCTGTTCGAGGCGCTGACCGTTGCCGAAAACATTGCGCTCTCTCTCGATGACAGCATCCCGATCGGCAAGATCGCCGAGGAGGCAAGGGCGCTGTCGCAGGCCTATGGCCTGCCGCTCGACCCGCACGCCCATGTGGCCGATCTGTCCGTTGGCGAGCGCCAGCGCATCGAGATCGTCCGCGCGCTCTTGCAAAACCCGAAGCTGATCATTCTCGACGAGCCGACCTCGGTGCTGACGCCGCAGGAAGCGGATAAGCTGTTCGAGACGCTGTTCAAGCTTAAGGCCGAGGGCCGCTCGGTGCTTTACATCAGCCATCGTCTGGAAGAGGTGCAGCGCATCTGCGACCGCGCCACCGTTCTGCGTCACGGCAAGGTCACCGGCGCCTGCGTGCCGGCCGATGAAACGCCTGCCTCGCTTGCGCGCATGATGGTCGGAAACGATGTGGCATCCGTCACCCACCCCGATCGCGGCGCCAAGGGTCCGGTCCAGCTTGCTGTCTCCGGCCTCTCCGTCGCCCCGCGCACGCCCTTCGCCATGCCGCTGAAGGACGTGTCGATGACGGTCTGTTCCGGGCAAATCCTGGCGATCGCAGGCATTGCCGGAAACGGGCAGGGCGAGTTGTTCGATGCGCTCTCGGGCGAGTATCCGGTATCAAAGCCCGAAGCCGTCGTCATCCGCAACAAGCCTGTCGGAAACCAGGGGATCACCGCGCGCCGCCTGCTCGGCGCCGGTTTCGTGCCTGAGGAGCGCCACGGTCACGCCGCCGTCTCCGCGATGAAGCTTTCCGACAACCTCGTGCTCGCCCGCAGCAAATCCGACCGCAAGGCGTTTCTATCGGGCGGCTTCCTCAAGATCATCCGCCGGAGCGCCGTCAAGAACGCCACGAAGCGTATTTCCGAGGAGATGGATGTTCGCAAGAGCGGCGAGGATCCGGCAGCCGGCTCGCTCTCGGGCGGCAACCTGCAGAAATTCATCGTCGGCCGCGAGCTCGACCGCCAGCCGGCCGTCCTCGTCGTCAACCAGCCGACCTGGGGCGTGGACGCCGGTGCAGCCAGCCGCATCCGCCAGGCCCTCGTCGATCTCGCCCGCAACGGTTCGGCGGTTGTCGTCATCAGCCAGGATCTGGACGAGATTTTCGAGGTCGCCACCGAAATCGCCGTCATTTCCGAGGGACGTCTGTCGTCGCCATTCCCATCAGGCGAGCTGACGCGCGAGAAGATCGGCTTGCTGATGGGCGGCCTGCATGAAAGCAAGACCGCGCCGGAGACCACGCATGCGCATTGAACTCGAAAAGCGTCCGCAGGCGTCGAAGCTCTACGGTCTCGTCTCGCCGCTGCTGGCGCTCATTCTGACGCTGGTTGCCGGCGCGATCATGTTCGAGATCCTG
This sequence comes from Rhizobium sp. 16-449-1b, assembly GCF_017741935.1. Classification (GTDB taxonomy): domain Bacteria; phylum Pseudomonadota; class Alphaproteobacteria; order Rhizobiales; family Rhizobiaceae; genus Rhizobium. Next base: position 335,482 of record NZ_JAGHMH010000006.1, read on the forward strand.
GGCAAGGATCCGATCGAGGCGCTCGACGCCTTCTTCCTGGAGCCGCTGCTCGAAGTCTGGTCGCTGCACGAACTGGCGATCAAGGCCGCACCTTTGATCATGATCGCCGTCGGCCTGGCCGTCTGTTATCGCTCCAACAACTGGAACATCGGCGCCGAAGGCCAGTTCACCATGGGCGCGATCACAGGCTCGATCCTGCCGATCCTGTTCACCGAATGGCATTCGCCCTTTGTGCTGCCGCTGATGCTGATCATGGGTGCTCTCGGCGGCGCACTATTCGCCGGCATCCCGGCGCTGCTCAAGGCGCATTTCAACACCAACGAGATCCTGACCAGCCTGATGCTGGTCTATATCGCGCAGCTCTTTCTCGACTGGCTGATCCGCGGCGCCTGGCGCAATCCTGCCGGCTTCAACTTCCCAGAAAGCGTCTCCTTTCCGCCCGAAGCGGTGCTGCCGGCGATCTGGGAAGAATCCGGCCGTGCTCATTGGGCCTTCATCTTCGCGATCATTGCCGCGATCCTCGTTTGGTTCATGCTGAAATACACGCTGAAGGGCTTCGAAATCGTCGTGCTCGGTCAGTCTGAACGGGCAGGGCGCTTTGCCGGTTTCTCGTCGAAAAAGATGATCTGGTTCAGCTTCCTGTTCTCGGGCGCCCTGGCCGGTCTCGCCGGAATCTCGGAAGTCTCGGGTTCGATCGGCCACCTGCAGCCGGCGATCTCGCCGGGTTATGGCTTCACCGCGATCATCGTCGCCTTCCTTGGCCGCCTCAATCCGCTCGGGATCATCGCTTCCGGCCTGGTGCTGGCGCTGACCTATCTCGGCGGTGAGGCGGCGCAGCTGTCGATCGGCGTCTCCGACAAGGTCACCCGCGTTTTCCAGGGGCTGCTGTTGTTCTTCGTCCTGTCCTGCGACACGCTGATCGCCTACAAGATCCGCATCGTCTGGTCGCGTGTCCGGGGAGGCGTCGCATGAGTATTTTCGAAGCCATCCTGCTGACCGTCATCACGGCCTCGACACCGCTCGTCATCGCAGCCCTCGGCGAATTGGTGACCGAACGCTCCGGCGTGCTGAACCTCGGCGTCGAGGGAATGATGATCATGGGCGCCGTTGCGGCCTTCGCCGGGGCGCAGATGTCCGGCTCGCCCTATATCGGCCTTCTCGCTGGCATCGCGATGGGCGCTCTCTTCTCGCTGCTCTTCGCCTTCCTGACGCTGACGCTGGTCGCGAACCAGGTCGCGACAGGTCTGGCGCTCACAATTCTCGGTCTCGGCCTGTCGGGCATGCTCGGCGAGGGCTATGTCAGTGTTCCCGGCGTGCGGCTTGCGCCGATCGTCGTTCCCTATCTTTCCGACCTTCCCTTCGTCGGCTCGGTGCTCTTCAAGCAGGATCTGACCTTCTACCTGTCGCTGGCGCTGCTCTTCGGCGTCAGCTGGTTCCTGTTCCGCAGCCGCGCCGGCCTCAAGCTGCGCGCCATCGGCGACAGCCACGGTTCGGCGCATGCGCTTGGGATCAGCGTCATCCGCACCCGCTATCTCGCGGTGATGTTTGGTGGCGCCTGCGCCGGGCTTGCCGGTGCGCAGCTGTCGCTGGTCTATACGCCGCAATGGGTGGAGAACATGTCATCAGGCCGCGGCTGGATCACGCTGGCGCTGGTGGTCTTCGCATCGTGGCGTCCGTGGCGGGTGTTCGCCGGCGGCTATCTCTTCGGCGCGGTCACCATCCTGCAGCTGCATGCCCAGGCATTCGGTATCGGTATTCCGGCACAGTTCCTGTCGATGCTGCCTTATGCGGCCACTATTGTGGTTCTCGTCATCATTTCTCATAATCGGCGCACGACGCTGATCAACACGCCGGCGTCCCTGGGAAAACCATTCGTCCCGGAACGATAGAACAAGAACAAACGAACTCAGAAATTCCAAACCACAGGGGTTACCATGAAAAGACTAGCATTCGCATTTGCCGCTTCGGCAGCTGCCATCCTGAGCGTCGGCTCGGCCGCCCAGGCAGCCGACAAGACCAAGGTCTGCTTCGTCTACGTCGGCTCGCACACCGACGGCGGCTACTCGCAGGCGCACGACCTCGGCCGCCAGCAGATCCAGAAGGAATTCGGCGACAAGATCGACACGCCGTATCTCGAAAACGTTCCTGAAGGCCCGGATGCCGAGCGCGCCATCGAGCGTCTCGCCCGCTCCGGCTGCAAGCTGATCTTCACCACCTCGTTCGGCTTCATGGACGCCACCGTCAAGGTTGCCGCCAAGTTCCCGGATGTGAAGTTCGAGCACGGCACCGGCTACAAATCCGGCCCGAACCTTGCGACCTACAACTCGCGCTTCTACGAAGGCCGCTACATTCTCGGCCAGATCGCCGCCAAGACCTCGAAGAACCACGGCGCCGCCTACATCGCCTCGTTCCCGATCCCGGAAGTGGTCATGGGCATCAACTCCTTCGAGCAGGGCGCGAAGTCCGTCGATCCTGATTTCAAGCTCAAGGTCATCTGGGTCAACACCTGGTTCGACCCGGGCAAGGAAGCTGATGCCGCCAAGGCCATGGTCGACCAGGGCGTCGACGTCTTGACGCAGCACACCGACACGACGGCCCCGATGCAGGTTGCCGAAGAACGCGGCATCCATGCGTTCGGCCAGGCTTCCGACATGATCGCGGCCGGCCCGAAGGCGCAGCTGACGGCAATCGTCGACACCTGGGGCAACTACTACTCCAAGCGCGTTCACGCGCTCTTGGACGGTACCTGGAAGTCCGAGCAGAGCTGGGACGGCCTGAAGGATAACATCCTCAAGATGGCCGACTACACCAACATGCCTGACGACGTGAAGAAGATGGCGCAGGATACTGAAGCCAAGATCAAGTCGGGCGAGATTCACCCCTTCACCGGCCCGATCAACAAGCAGGACGGCACCCCGTGGCTGAAGGCCGGCGAGAAGGCTGACGACGCCACGCTGCTCGGCATGAACTTCTACGTCGAAGGCGTGGACGACAAGCTGCCGAAGTGAGCATTTCTCACTGTTAGCACATGCGAAAGGGCGCTCGTTTCGGGCGCCCTTTTTTGCTGCATTGCATACCAGAAAGTGCATTTACAAAAGTAATACTATATGATTTTCCTAGTGCGTGCCGCGGGAGGCGGCTTTTGGAGGAAATCATGAAATTCAAGACAGCACTCATGAGTGCCACGGTTTTTGCTGCCTGCATGTTCGGCTCGGCACAGGCCGCCGAACTGGTTGTCGGCTTCTCGCAGATCGGCTCGGAATCGGGCTGGCGCGCTGCTGAGACGACCGTCACCAAGGAAGAGGCCAAGAAGCGCGGCATCGACCTGAAATTCGCCGATGCCCAGCAGAAGCAGGAAAACCAGATCAAGGCGATCCGCTCCTTCATCGCCCAGGGCGTCAACGCCATCCTGCTCGCTCCTGTCGTCGAAACCGGCTGGGACGCGGTTCTGAAGGAAGCCAAGGAAGCTGATATCCCGGTCATTCTTCTTGACCGCACGATCAAGGCGCCTGAGGATCTCTACCTGACGGCCGTAACCTCTGACCAGGTTCACGAAGGCAAGGTTGCCGGTGACTGGCTCGTGAAGACCGTTGCCGACAAGAAGTGCAACATCGTCGAGCTTCAGGGCACCACCGGCTCCTCGCCGGCCATCGCTCGCAAGAAGGGCTTCGAGGAAGCCATTGCCGGCAAGTCGAACTTCAAGATCGTTCGCAGCCAGACCGGCGACTTTACCCGCACCAAGGGTAAGGAAGTTATGGAAAGCTTCCTGAAGGCTGAGAACGGCGGCAAGGATATTTGCGCCCTCTACGCCCATAACGACGACATGGCTGTCGGCGGTATCCAGGCGATCAAGGAAGCCGGCCTGAAGCCGGGCAAGGACATCCTCGTCGTCTCGATCGACTCCGTTCCTGACATCTTCAAGGCAATGGAAGCCGGCGAAGCCAACGCGACCGTCGAGCTGACGCCGAACATGGCAGGCCCGGCATTCGACGCGCTCGACGCTTACCTCAAGGACAAGAAGGCTCCGGCCAAGTGGATCCAGACAGAATCGAAGCTCTACACCCAGGCTGACGATCCGAAGAAGGTCTACGAGTCCAAGAAGGGCCTCGGCTACTGATCTGACACATGAACCGCACCGGTCCGTCATGGACCGGTGCGGAACTGCCGCGAACGCTGCCAGACATCATGTCGGGTTGCTATCAGGCCATGTCGGTCAATATCAGGAAAAGCCCACTTGATGATTCACAATTTCGAGAACGTCCTTGCCGCATCAGGCATATCGAAATTCTTCCCCGGAGCCGTCGCTCTCGACAAGGTCGATTTCACCCTTCGCAAGGGCGAAGTGCACGCGCTGCTCGGTGAAAACGGCGCCGGAAAATCGACGCTGATCAAGTGCATTACCGGTGCTTATCGCCGCGACGAAGGCAGCCTCACGCTTGATGGCGCCGAGATCGATCCGGCTGATACCCTTGCTGCGCAGCGACTTGGCATCGGAACGGTGTATCAGGAGGTCAATCTCCTTTCCAATTTGAGCGTCGCGGAGAACCTGTTTCTCGGACGCCAGCCGAAGCGTTTCGGCATGATCGACGTTTCCGCCATGAACCGCCAGGCGCGCGAGTTGCTGCGACAATATGGCATGGAGATAGACGTCACCGCGCAGCTCGATCGCTTCTCCGTCGCCGTCCAGCAGGTCGTGGCCATTGCCCGCGCCGTCGATCTCTCCGGCAAGGTGCTGATCCTCGACGAACCGACGGCGAGCCTCGACGCCCAGGAAGTGGCGATGCTTTTCGGCATATTGCGCGACCTGAAGAAACGCGGCCTGGGCATCGTTTTCATCACCCACTTCCTCGAGCAGGTCTACGACATCAGCGACCGCATCACGGTGCTGCGCAACGGCAAGCTGGTCGGCACACGCGAGAAGGCCGAACTGCCGCGCCAAGGCCTGATCTCGATGATGCTCGGCCACGAATTGGCGCATGCCGAAGCCGCCGTGAAGGAACGCAGCGTCGCTGCCGGTCCCGTGAAATACAGCTTCGAGGGATACGGCAAGCGCGGCAAGGTGAAGCCCTTCGACCTGAACGTGCGCGTCGGCGAGGTCGTCGGCGTCGCCGGCCTGCTTGGCTCGGGACGCACGGAAACGGCTGAGCTTCTCTTCGGTATCGAGAACGCCGATAGCGGCACCGCCAAGGTCGATGGCAAGCCGGTCGCTCTCTCCAACCCACGCGCGGCGATCCGCGCCGGTTTCGGCTTCTGCCCCGAGGATCGCAAGACCGATGGCATCATCGGCGATCTCTCGATCCGCGAGAACATCGCGCTGGCGCTGCAGGCACGCCGGGGATGGGCGCGGCCGCTGTCGCGCGGCGAGCAGAACACGCTTGCCGACCAGTACATCAAGGCGCTCGACATCCGCACCACGGACCGCGAAAAACCGATCCGTCTGCTGTCAGGCGGCAACCAGCAGAAGGCGATCCTCGCCCGCTGGCTGGCCACCAATCCCGACTTCCTGATCCTCGACGAGCCCACCCGCGGCATCGACGTCGGCGCCCATGCCGAGATCATAAGGCTGATCGAGGAGCTCTGCGAAAGGGGCATGTCCTTGATCGTCATTTCATCGGAATTAGAAGAGCTTATCGCCTATAGTTCACGTATTTTGGTATTGCGGGACCGCGAGCACGTGGCGGAGTTGACGGGTGAAAACGTCAGCACGTCGCGCATCGTCCAGGCAATTGCCGCCGTGCAGAAAAAGACGGAGGACGCATGACGTCGTCACAGAAGGCGCTGCTCATCCGCCTCGCACCGCAACTGATCGCCCTAGCGGTCATATTGCTGTTGAACTTCATAATGTTCCCGCAGTTTTTTAATGTCACCATTCAAAATGGCCGGCTCTACGGCAGCTTGATCGACGTCCTGAACCGCGGCGCTCCGGTAGCGCTGCTTGCAATCGGCATGACGCTCGTTATCGCCACCAAGGGCATAGACCTCTCCGTCGGCGCGGTCATCGCCATTTGCGGCGCCGTCGCAGCGTCGTCGATCGTTTCAGGCAACTCGCTCGCCTGGACGCTGGTGCTGACGCTGCTGATCGGTCTCGCTTGCGGCGTCTGGAACGGCTTCCTAGTGGCGATCCTCAACATCCAGCCGATCATTGCCACGCTGGTGCTTATGGTTGCCGGTCGCGGCATCGCGCAGCTGATCACCGAAGGCGTGATCATGACCTTCAACGATGACGGTCTGATCTTCTTCGGCAGCGGCTCCTTCGCCTTCATGCCGATGCCCGTTGTCATCTGGTTAGTTGTCGGCGTTCTGGTCACGCTACTTGTCCGCCGCACCGCACTCGGCATGCTCGTCGAGGCAACCGGCATCAACCGCCGCGCAAGCACTCTGTCGGGCGTCCGCACGCCGGTGCTGCTGATGGCGGTCTACATGCTGAGCGGACTTTGCGCGGCGATCGCCGGCATCATCGTCGCTGCCGACATCAAGGGCGCCGATGCCAACAATGCCGGCCTCTGGCTCGAGCTCGACGCGATCCTCGCGGTCGTCGTCGGCGGTAACTCGCTGCTCGGCGGCCGCTTCAGCATCGTCGGTTCGCTCATCGGCGCGATGATCATCCAGGCGGTCAACACCGGCATCCTGCTCTCGGGCTTCCCGCCGGAGTTCAACCTGATCATCAAGGCGGTGATCGTTCTGGTCATCCTGGTGATCCAGTCGCCGGCCGTGCAATCGGCAGCTGTCTTTGTGGGGCGTCGCTCCAGCCCGAGAGGGGAACTGCAGAAATGAATTCGAAATACCTGCCGCTTCTCGCGACAATCGTGATCTTCATCCTCTCCTACGCGGTCTGCGCCATGCAGTATCCGAGCATGCTGTCGACGCGCGTGGTCGGCAACCTTCTGACCGACAACGCCTTCCTCGGCATTGCCGCAGTCGGCATGACCTTCGTGATCATCTCGGGTGGTATCGACCTCTCGATCGGCTCGGTCATCGCCTTCACCGGCGTATTCCTCGCCGTCATCCTGCAGAACACCGGCATTCATCCGCTGGTCGCTTTCGCGCTGGTGCTCGTCATCACCACCGCCTTCGGGGCGGCGATGGGCGCCGTGATCCACTATCTGCAGATGCCGGCCTTCATCGTCACGCTCGCCGGCATGTTCCTGGCGCGCGGCATGGCCTTCGTGCTCTCCATCGACAGCATCCCGATTGGCCACGATTATTACAACACGCTGTCGGGTCTCTATTACAAGCTGCCCGGCGGCGGCCGACTCACTTTGATCGGCGCGGTGATGCTCCTGGTTTTTGCGGTTGGCATCTTCATCGCCCACCGCACCCGCTTCGGCACCAACGTTTACGCGCTTGGCGGCGGGGCGCACACGGCGCAGTTGATGGGTGTGCCGGTTGGTCGCACCACAATTCAGATTTATGCGCTTTCCGGCTTCCTTGCCGGCCTGTCCGGAATCGTTTTTTCCCTCTATACGTCCGCCGGCTACTCGTTGGCGGCTGTCGGTGTCGAGCTCGATGCCATCGCGGCGGTTGTCATTGGGGGCACTTTGCTGACGGGTGGAGCGGGATTTGTAGCAGGGACCTTTATCGGGCTCCTGATACAGGGGTTGATTCAGACCTACATCACCTTCGATGGAACACTCTCCAGTTGGTGGACGAAGATACTGATCGGCCTGCTGCTTTTTGCATTCATCCTGATGCAGAAAGCCATCCTGTTCCTCTCAAGTTTGAACAAGAGGTATGCCTGACGGGGGCCGTGGCTTGCGCAATCGAATTCTGGACACCGGGAAGACACAACGCCGATCTCGCACCAGCCACGCACAGGTGGTGGACGAACTCGGTCGCGCCATCGTCGCCGGCACCTATCCTGTCGGGAGCATCCTTCCTGGCGACATCGAACTCGCGCAGCGCTTCAAGGTGTCCCGCACGGTTCTTCGCGAAACGATGAAGACGCTGGCCGCCAAAGGCATGATCGTTGCCAAGGCGCGCGTCGGCACCCGCGTCACCGAAAAGAGCCAGTGGAACATGTTCGACAGCGAGGTGATCGCCTGGCACTTCGATGACGACGTGACCGAGGAGTTCCTGCTGCAGCTTTACGATATTCGGCTGGCCGTCGAACCTTTCGCGGCTGGCCTCGCGGCCGAGCGGGCAACGCCTGAGGAGATCGCGCTTCTGACCGATCTCGCCAAGGAGATGGCGGCGCCCGATCATACGACCGAGAGCCTGGCGATGGCCGATCTCGAGTTCCACCTCGCCGTCGCCGATGCCGCGCACAATCCTTTCATGCATACGCTCGGCAGCCTGATCGAGGCCGCACTCGTCGGCATGTTCCGCATCAGCACGCCGCCCTCGCAGAGCGGCTTCTCGAACATCGCCGAAACGCATATGCGCATCGTCAAGGCGATCGCGGCAGGCGACGTGCCGGCCGCCCGTTCAGCGATGGAGGCGGTCATCGTCGAGGGTCGCGATCATGTGCATGACGCCTACGCCGGAATGACCAAGGTATCGGCCTAATCCATTTTGATCTTTGTCCCGTGTTCGTCTTGCTGCTATGAGGCGGCAACGCGCCTGTAACGGATTCTTGGGAGCAGACCATGGAACGCACTTGTCTTGCCGTCATTCTCGCCGCGGGTGACAGCACGCGAATGAAATCGTCGAAGTCGAAGGTTCTCCACCCGGTGGCCAACCGCCCGATGATTGCCCATGTCGTCGAAGCCGTGGCCAAGACAGATATCGGCGCTGTGGCGCTCGTGGTCGGCCGTGATGCCGATGAGGTCGCCAAGGCGGCTGCTGTCGGCGGTGTCGAGATCGAGGCCTATCTCCAGAAGGAACGCCTTGGCACCGGCCATGCGGTGCTCGCAGCCCGCGAGGCGATTGCGCGCGGTTATGACGATGTGATCGTAACGTACGGCGACGTTCCCCTGCAGACGGAAGCGCCGCTGAAGGCCGCACGCCAGGCGCTTGCTGATGGCAGCGATATCGTCGTCATCGGCTTTCACACCGACAAGCCGACAGGCTACGGCCGCCTGCTGGTCAAGGACGGCGAGCTGATCGCCATCCGCGAAGAGAAGGACGCGACCGACGCCGAGCGCGCCGTCACCTGGTGCAATAGCGGCCTGATGGCGATTAACGGTCGCAAGGCGCTGGAGCTTCTGGCGCTGATCGGCAACAACAATGCCAAGGGCGAGTATTATCTGACCGATCTCGTCGAGATCGCCCGCTCGCAGGGCGGTCGCGTCACCGCGGTCGATGCCCCCGAGGTCGAGATGACCGGCGCCAACAACCGCGCCGAGCTCGCCGTCATCGAGCGGCTGTGGCAGGAGCGTCGTCGCCACGAACTGATGATCTCGGGCGTCACCATGATTGCTCCCGAAACGGTCTTCCTGTCCTACGACACGGTCATCGGCCAGGATGCACTGATCGAACCGAACGTCGTCTTCGGCCCCGGCGTGGTGATCGATGGCGGCGCCATCATCCATGCCTTCTCGCATATCGAGGGCGCGCATGTCAGCGCCGGCGCCACGGTCGGCCCGTTCGCGCGCCTGCGGCCGGGCGCGGATCTCGCCGAAGGCTCCAAGGTCGGCAATTTCTGCGAGGTGAAGAACGGCAAGGTGGGCGAGGGCGCCAAGGTCAATCACCTGACCTATATCGGCGACGCCCGCATCGGCGCCGGCGCGAATATCGGCGCGGGCACGATCACCTGCAACTATGATGGCGTCAACAAGAGCGAAACGATCATCGGCGCAAACGCTTTCGTCGGTTCGAACTCCTCGCTGGTGGCGCCCATAAGCGTCGGCGACAACGCCTACATCGCCTCAGGCAGCGTCATTACCAATGACGTTCCGGCCGATGCGCTTGCCTTCGGACGCGCGCGCCAGGAGATCAAGCCCGGCCGCGCCACCATCCTGCGCGAACTGGCGCTTGCGAAGAAGGCCGCCAAGAAGGCGAAAGGCTGATTGTCTTCGTAACGCGCGGTCACCGAAAGTGACCGCCGGGCCGATTGAGTAAAAAGCGAAAATTGTTACGACTGCCTGCAATTGATTGCTGGCTCTGGGGATTTCTTTATGTGTGGTATTGTTGGTATCGTTGGTAACAGCCCTGTGGCGGTGCGTCTGGTCGATGCGCTGAAGCGGCTCGAATATCGCGGTTATGATTCCGCCGGCGTCGCCACCATCCACGATGGCGCCATGGATCGCCGCCGCGCCGAAGGCAAACTCTTCAATCTTGAAAAGCGCCTCGATAGCGAGCCGCTGCCCGGCATGACCGGTATCGCGCACACCCGCTGGGCAACGCATGGCGTTCCCAACGAAACCAACGCCCACCCGCATTTCGTCAAGGGCGTCGCCGTCGTACACAACGGCATCATCGAAAACTTCTCCGAGCTGCGCGACGAACTGACCGCCGAAGGCGCGGTGTTCGAGACGCAGACAGACACCGAAGTCGTTGCGCATCTTGTCGCCAAGTATCTCGGGGAGGGCCTTGAGCCGCGCGCGGCGATGATGAAGATGCTGAACCGCGTCACCGGCGCCTACGCACTGGCCGTCATGCTGCAGAAGGACCCCGACACGATCATGGCGGCGCGCTCCGGCCCGCCGCTCGCCGTCGGCTACGGCAAGGGCGAGATGTTCCTGGGCTCCGACGCCATCGCGCTGTCGCCCTTTACCAGCGAGATCACCTATCTCGTCGACGGTGACTGGGCGGTTCTGACGAAGAACGGCGCGACCATTCTCGATTTCGACGGCAACGAAGTCTCGCGTCCGCGCCAGATCTCGCAGACGACGGCCTATGTCGTCGACAAGGGCAACCACCGCCACTTCATGGAAAAGGAAATCTACGAGCAGCCGGAGGTCATCTCCCACGCGCTCAGCCAGTATGTGGATTTCGCCAGCAACACGATCAGCGCCAACGCCGCCGCAATCGATTTCAAGTCGGTGACCGGTCTCGCCATCTCCGCCTGCGGCACCGCATATCTCGCCGGCCTCGTCGGCAAGTACTGGTTCGAGCGCTATGCGCGCCTGCCTGTCGAGATCGACGTCGCCTCCGAGTTCCGCTACCGCGAAATGCCGCTGTCGCCGACGCAGGCAGCACTCTTCATCTCGCAATCAGGCGAAACCGCGGATACGCTTGCCTCGCTGCGTTACTGCAAGGACAACGGCCTGAAGATCGGCGCCGTGGTCAACGTCAAGGAATCGACGATCGCCCGTGAATCGGATGCGATCTTCCCGATCATGGCCGGCCCGGAAATCGGCGTCGCCTCCACCAAGGCCTTCACCTGCCAGCTCGCCGTCCTGGCATCGCTGGCATTGGGCGCTGGCAAGGCGAGGGGAACGATCGGCCTGGATCAGGAAAGGGAGTTGGTGCGCCATCTAGCCGAGATGCCGCGCATCATGAGCCGCGTGCTCAATTCCATCCAGCCGCAGATGGAAACCCTGTCGCGCGAGCTGTCGAAGTGCAAGGACGTGCTCTATCTCGGCCGCGGCACCAGCTATCCGCTCGCCATGGAAGGCGCGCTGAAGCTCAAGGAAATCTCCTACATCCACGCCGAAGGCTATGCGGCCGGCGAATTGAAGCACGGCCCGATCGCGCTTATCGACGAGAACATGCCCGTCATCGTCATCGCGCCCTACGACCGTTTCTTCGAAAAGACCGTCTCGAACATGCAGGAAGTGGCAGCCCGTGGCGGCCGCATCATCTTCATCACCGATGAAGCGGGTGCCGCCCACTCCAAGCTGCCGACCATGGCGACGATCGTTCTTCCCAATGTCGACGAAATCATCGCGCCGATGATCTTTTCACTGCCGATCCAGCTTCTGGCCTATCACACGGCGGTCTTCATGGGCACCGATGTGGACCAGCCGCGCAATCTCGCCAAGTCGGTCACGGTCGAGTGAGGCCGGCCGACCGAGGCTTGTGCGGCGCGGTGAATTCTGGCAGTTTTTGGCACGGAAAGCACGGGGGCACTGATTTCCGATCGCAGCTAAACTCAACGGAGTTCGTCGGCATACGATGACGGAAAAACTGCCCCGATTGTCGGTCGCGACGCGCATCAGAAACAACTTTCTGGCGGGCATCATCATCTGCGCGCCGATCGCCATCACGCTGTGGCTGACATGGTCGGTGGTGCGCTGGGCCGATAGCTGGGTAAAACCCTATCTTCCGGCGCGCTACGACCCGGACAACTACCTGAATTTCGCCGTTCCCGGCTCCGGCCTGTTGATCGGCCTGATCATCATCACCATCATCGGCTTTCTCGGCAAGAACCTGATCGGCCAGCAGATCGTGATGTTCAGCGAGTCCCTCGTGCGCCGCGTGCCGCTGGTGCGCGTCATCTACAAGAGCGTCAAGCAGATCTTCGAGACGGTGCTCAAGGAGCGCAGCAACTCCTTCAAGAAGGTCGGGCTGATCGAGTATCCGAGCCAGGGCCTCTGGGCGATGGTCTTCATTGCGACGGATGCGAAGGGTGAGATCGCCTCGAAGTTCAACGCCATGGGCCACGACATGGTCAGCGTCTTCCTGCCGCCGACCCCGGTGCCGACGGCGGGTTTCCTGATCTTCGTGCCACGCGAGAAGATCGTGCTGCTCGACATGTCGCCGGAAGACGCCGCTAAACTTCTGATCTCGGGCGGCCTCGTGACCCCGGAAGAACTGGCCTCGCAGATCGCTGCACCCGAACCTGAACGCAAGCCGCTGCCGGCGCCGGTCGAGATGTAATCCAGCCGGTTCGGCCGCCGGCCTTCTCCCACTTCTTCACCAACCGGTCGCGCTTCAGCTTCGACAGGCGCTGCAGCCAGAAAATCCCGTCGAGCTGGTCGATTTCGTGCTGGATGCAGATGGCGAGAAAGCCTTCCGCGTCCTCCACGTGGGTGTTTCCATCGACATCCTGATAGCGAAACCGGATTGCGTTCGGCCGGATCACCTCGTCGGTCGCCCCAGGCATCGAGACGCTGCCCTCGGTATTGCGGCTGGTCTCCTCGGATGCACTGATGATTTCGGGATTGACGTAAACCCGCACCCCATCCTCGCGGCTAAGCTCGATGACGGTCACGCGCTCGAACACGCCGATATGCGCCGCCGTGATGCCGACACCCGGGGCCGCGCGCATCGTGTCGAGGAGGTCGGCGACAAGCGTGCGCAGGGTGTCGTCGAAGGCTGTGACCGGCGTGCAAGGTGTTTTGAGACCGGGGTGAGGGAAGCGTAGAATGGCGCGGACGGTCACGAAAACCTCTCCTGATTTCAGATGCGCCGAAACTATCTCCCGACTGGCGAATTGTCATCCGTATGAACGGTTTAACGCTGGACGTTCCCATGTCTTTCGGCTAGCACGGGTTGAATTCCGGCGTATCGAAGCGTTCTAAACTTCGAAAGAGATGCGAGGGCGGCAAAGATGACGAACGACGCAGAAGAGCTCGTCCGCACGCGTCCGGAGGACAGCGAAGCCGACCTCTACGACGAGAACGGAAACGTCCGCAGCGACTTCCTGGCGCTTGTCGGCGCGGCGATCGCCGATCGCGATACGATCTTCCTCAGACAGCACGTCGCACGCCTGCACGAATCGGAACTGGGCGATCTGCTGGAATCGATCCAGCCCGATCAGCGCTTAGCACTCGTTCGCCTGCTCGGCGACCAGTTCGACATGACGGCGCTGACGGAGGTCGACGAGGCGATCCGCCGCGAGATCGTCGACCAGATGCCGAACGAGCAGATCGCAGCGGCGATCGGCGAGCTCGATTCGGACGACGCCGTCTACATTCTGGAAGATCTCGATCAGGAAGACCGCGACGAGATCCTGGCGCAGCTGCCCTTCACCGAGCGCGTTCGCCTGCGCCGGGCGCTCGATTATCCCGAGAGCTCCGCCGGCCGCCGCATGCAGACGGAGTTCGTCGCCGTGCCGCCGTTCTGGACGGTCGGCCAGACGATCGACTACATGCGCGACGAAGAGAACCTGCCGGATTCCTTCTCGCAGATCTTCGTCATCGACCCGACGTTCAAGCTGCTCGGCGCCATCGATCTCGACAAGATCCTGCGCACCAAGCGCCAGAACAAGATCGAAACGATCATGCGCGAGACCAACCACCCGATCCCGGCCGAGATGGACCAGGAAGAGGCGGCGCAACTCTTCGAGCAATACGACCTTCTCTCCGCCGCCGTCGTCGACGAGAACGACCGGCTGGTCGGCGTGCTCACCATCGACGACGTCGTCGACGTCATCCATGAAGAGGCCGACGAGGATATCAAGCGCCTCGGCGGTGTCGGCGACGAAGAACTGTCGGACAACGTCTTCTCGACGGTGAAGTCCCGCTTCCTGTGGCTGGTGATCAATCTCGGCACAGCACTTCTATCGGCCAGCGTCATCGGCCTGTTCGACGGCTCGATCGAGAAGATGATCGCGCTCGCCGTGCTGATGCCGATCGTCGCCTCCATGGGCGGCAATGCCGGTACGCAGACGATGACCGTGACCGTTCGCGCGCTCGCGACCGGCGATCTCGATATCTACAATGCCGGTCGCGTCATCCGAAGGGAAGTGGCGGTTGGTCTTGCCAATGGCGCGATGTTCTCGGTGATCATGGGTACCATCGCCGCCACCTGGTTTCATGATTACCAGCTCGGCTTCGTCATCGGCTCGGCGATGATCATCAATCTCTTCGCAGCCGCCGTCGCCGGCATTCTTTTGCCGTTGTTGCTCGATAAGGTCGGCGCCGATCCCGCCATCGCCTCGTCGGTTTTCGTGACCACGGTCACCGATTGCACCGGCTTCTTCGCTTTCCTGGGGATCGCCACCTGGTGGTTTGGCATATAGGCAACTCGCAACCGGGTTGCACAAATTGACTATTACGTAAAAGTCAATATTATGGGTTCCTGAATATCGAGGGATCCATGCCGGTTAGCAAATATTACAGCATCACGGAGTTGACGCGCGAATTCGGAGTTTCGACGCGCACGCTTCGCTTTTATGAAGACGAAGGCCTCATTCACCCGGAGCGTCGTGGCCGCACACGGCTGTTTCGCCCGACCGACCGGCGCCTGATCCAGGAGATTCTGCGCGGTCGTCGCATCGGCTTCACCATCGCCGAAATTCGCGAAATCATTCAGGTCTACAAGGAGCCGCCGGGCGAGCTCGGACAGCTGAAGCTGTTGATGAAGCGCGTCGACGAGAAGCGCGAGGACCTGCGCCAGAAGCGCAAGGATATCGACGACACTCTCGCCGAACTCGACAATATCGAAGAATCCTGCCTCGGCCGTCTTGCCGAAATTGGCGTTGGTACCTGATCAGCCCATGCGCCCCTTATTAGGGCGCGGCGCTGCATTCGCTGGCAAGGCTGAGGATGCGACCATCATCGGCTTTGACCTCGCCGGATTGAAACGGCGTGAAGAGCTTCTGTTCCTGAAGTTTATCAAGCGTGCACTGGCAGAAGCTGCGGCACAGCGCTTCGCCTTCCTGCAGGCTGCAGGACGTGTTGCATTGCTGCAGATAGGTCTGAACGGGATCGGGTTTGGCCGGCGGCACGATATAGGCCAAGGCAAATGCAATCGAGATCAGAACCGGCTGGTGGATCAGATAGAAGGCGAGGCTGTGCCGGCCCAGCCGCGCAAGCAGGCTCGATCCGGTTCCGAGAGCGGCCAACTTCGCGGGAAGCCCCGTTCTCAGCGCGATCGCAGCACTCGTCAGCCCAAGCAGGAACGGCACCATCCACGGAAACAGCGGAACATAGTCGTTGGAGCGCTGCGGCATCTCGGCGAAGCCGATCCAGGCGAGGTAGCGTGGGTCGAAGAACGGCGAGCGCAGGAGACCCGGCGATACCCACGTATCGGCAATCCAGCCGGCGACCGCCACGATGGTGACGGCGACGATAGCGGGCAGGGGCAACCGCAACAGCAACACGCCGACCACGCTCAGCACGGCAATGCAGTGCAGGATCCCGAAGAAGATCCATTCTCCCGGCATGAAGAAGTAGGTCGCCACGGAGATGGCCACCGACGCGGCGGCGATCATCGCGAACCGCTTCCAGAACGAATTCCAGCGCGTCTCCGGCGTATTGGCGAGCACCAGGCTGACACCGACGATGAACAGGAACGTCGAGGCAATGGCGCGGGCATAGAGCTTCAGCCAGCCGGTCTCGGCCGTTCCCGGTGTGAGGTAGCCGACGAACTCCATGTCCCAGGTGAAGTGATAGGTCGCCATCGCGATCAACGCCGCGCCACGCAGCGTGTCGAGCAAGCCGATGCGCGGCGGCTTTTGCGCCGCTACGGTCTCCGTCGCCGGAACAGTCATTCACAATCCCCCAGATGAGTCGTTTCCGTCGGCTGACGGATTGCTGCGGGGAATAGGAGAAAGGTGGAGATTTGATGACGGCTCGCGGTCCATGATCGCCAGCCTCGCCTCGGAGAAGAACTGCCGCCGCGTCAAAACGACGATGACGATGGTGGTCGTCAGCATGAAGACGTAGGGGTTGATGAACCAGCCGAGATAGCCGATCGACAGGAAGATCGCCCGCAAGCCCTCGTTGAAGTGACCTCCCGCGATGATGTTCATGCGGATGACGCGCTCAGCCGCGCGCTCCGCAGCCAGCACGTCGTTTTCCGTGTCGCGCATCATCGGGATGCCGCCGAACAGGATGGTGCAGTAGTTGAAGAGGCGATAGGACCAACCGAACTTGAAGAAGGCATAGCCGAACAGAGCCGCCAGTCCGCCGACCTTCATCTCGAACACCGCATGCCCGCTGTGCAGCACCATCGGCAGATCGGCAAACACCGCATCGACCTTCTCCGTCGCGCCGAGTAGCGCGAAGCAGCTGCCGACGGCGAAGATCGAGGTGGAGGCGAAGAAGGCCGTGCCATTCTGCAGGCCGGCCATGATCTGTGTATCGATCATCTTCAGGTCGCGGCGCAGGGAATTGTAGATCCATTCGCGCCGCCGCTCGATCATCGCATGCGTCAGACTGGTGCGTCCGAAGAGGCTTGCGCTGCGCAACAGTCGCGCGTAACCGAACCACATGAGCGCGAAGAAGCACAGGGCGATGTAATCTGGTGTCGTCATCATTATATTGATTCAGTCCCTCTCCACGCGCCCACTCTATAGATAGAAGCGCTGACCGCAACAACGGGCGGAAGTGGAACCTTTCACAGGATGATGTCGCACGCGTGAAATGCTATGTCGGTGGACCGAACGGATCGCAGGCCGCGCTGGCGTAGCTTGATTAAGTAAATTCTCAACAGGACGCACCCATGTTCCTTTCTGTTTTCGACGTATTCAAGATCGGCGTCGGCCCTTCCAGTTCCCATACGATGGGGCCTATGACGGCGGCGAACCGCTTTCTCGATCTGATTCTGTCGGATGAATGGCCGCGCCCGTCGTCGGGTGCCAATGTCGCGGCGATCAAGGTTAGCCTGCACGGCTCGCTCGCCCACACCGGCATCGGCCACGGGACGGGCAGGGCCGTCATCCTCGGCCTGATGGGCGAGCAGCCAGATAGCGTCGATCCCGACCAGATGGACGGCATCATCGACAAGGTCGAGCGCGCCGGCCGAATCACGCCATCAGGACACCCGGCCTACCAGTTCCAGCCGAAGACCGATCTGGTGTTCGACAAGAAGCAGCCGCTTCCTGGCCATGCCAACGGCATGTCCTTCTCCGCCTTCGACAAGGACGGCCGGATGCTCGTGCGCCGCATCTATTATTCCGTCGGCGGCGGCTTCGTCGTGACCGATACGGAACTGGAGACCATGCGCGCCAAGAAGAAGATGCCGTCGGATGGCGTCAAGGTGCCGTATCCCTTCTCCACCGCCAAGCAGATGCTCGACATGGCGGCACGCTCCGGTATTTCGATCGCGCAGATGAAGCGCGCCAACGAGGAAAGCCAGCGCAGCCGCGAGGAGCTCGACGAAGGCCTCGACCGGATCTGGGAAGCGATGCGCTCCTGCATCGAGCGCGGCCTCAAGGTCGACGGCATCATGCCCGGTGGCCTCAACGTCCGCCGCCGCGCCCGCTCGATCCACGACAAGCTGCAAGAAGAGTGGCGCAGCAACCGCATCAATCCGCTGCTCGCCAACGACTGGCTGAGCGTCTACGCCATGGCCGTCAACGAGGAGAACGCCGCGGGTGGCCGCGTGGTCACCGCGCCGACCAATGGCGCCGCCGGCGTCATCCCCGCCACGATCCGCTACTACGAGCACTTTCACGACGATTGGGACCAGAACGGTATCCGCGATTATCTGCTGACGGCAGCAGCCGTCGGCGGCATCATCAAGCACAACGCTTCGATCTCGGGCGCCGAAGTCGGCTGTCAGGGCGAGGTCGGCTCGGCGGCGGCGATGGCCGCAGCCGGTCTCGCGGCTGTCATGGGCGGGACGCCTGAGCAGATCGAGAACGCGGCCGAAATCGCGCTGGAACACCATCTCGGCATGAGCTGCGATCCGGTGGCCGGTCTCGTCCAGGTTCCCTGCATCGAGCGCAACGCGCTTGGCGCCGTGAAGGCCGTGACCGCTGCATCGCTCGCGATCAAGGGCGACGGTCGCCACTTCGTTCCGCTCGACGCCTGTATCGAGACCATGCGCCAGACCGGCTACGACATGAGCGAGAAGTACAAGGAAACCTCGACGGGCGGCCTCGCGGTCAACGTCGTGGAGTGTTGATAGGCCGGGCCGGCTATCGCGGTCTGGACGGCGTATCACACTGTGATTGGAAAACCGGCGGCTATGGGCCGCCGGCGCGTTCAAGCCGCTTGACGCTGCCGCGCAAAAGGATTTGAACGGCGGTATGGCATTGCATCTTATCAAACTCTGCGTCGGCGCCGACTCGATCGACGACTTGCGCGAATGGGTGGCCGAACGCTCCTTGAGGGCGATCGCCGCCGGCATGGAACCACACTCCGTCCACACGACCCGAATGGTCCCGAAGCGCGTTGAAGAGCTGCTCGACGGTGGCTCACTGTATTGGGTGATCAAGGGGCAGGTTCAGGCGCGGCAGAAGCTGCTCGATATTCAAAGCTTTACCGATGGCGAGGGCATTGGCCGCTGTCATCTGGTGCTCGGCCCCGAGGTCATCGAAACGGCAGTACAGCCGAAACGTGCCTTTCAGGGCTGGCGCTATTATCCGGAAGAAGATCGCCCGCGCGATCTGGATACGCTCGGCGAGGGCGTCGCCGAGATGCCCGCGGACCTGCGCCGCGAGCTCTCCGAACTCGGCCTTCTCTGACGAAACGCATCACGTCAGAGAAAGACCCGTTCGTTTCGGCTCAGCGGAGCCGCATCGTCACCGGCGCCCGGCCTTCCGGGTTGGTGACGTGAAGATGGATACTGGCTTCTGGCTGCGAGTAGCGCCAGGCGCGCGCGCCGTGCGACAAGAGCAGGTTGATCAGGTCCTTGGTCTTGGCCGTCTTCGCCTTCGGCCGCGGCATGCCAATCTCGGCAAGACGCATCGCCGCTTCGTGAAGCGGATGCAGAACCGAGCGCGGATTCTTGCCAGTCAACCGACCTTCGGCCGGAAATTCCGGAACATTCTCGTTGATCGCCATAATTATCCCCGTACGCAATACAAATCAGGTCTAGGAAGGTCGGCCCTGTCGCGAACACCGATCAAGGCCGAATTCCGGGCCGCCGCCTGAACGTGATAGGCGGCGGTTGTCTTCATTACTGGGCGGAGGCCCAGCACTTCACGCCGGCACGCTTCAGCGTGTTGCAGGCGTTGACGGCTTGCTTCTGGTCGTCGAAGCCACCGAAACGTGCGCGATAGCTGCCGGCATAGGCGACGGCGAAGGGCTTCGCGGAACGCAGTGCCTTGCCGCCCTTGCTCTTGGCGCCGTCGAGCAGGTCCATGGCTGCTTCGCGGCTGGCCGAGACGCCGATCTGCACGACCCAGCCTTCCGGCTGCGCCTGCTTGGTCGATGCGGTCGTGACGTTGTCGACCGAGGTATCACCCTGTTCCGGCGGAACGTAGGCGGTGGTCGGCGTGGGAACCGGCGCGGCAGCGGCTTGCTTGATCGGCTGCGTCTTCACCTTCGTCGGCTGCGGCATTTCCTGCAGAAGCGGATTGTCGGACTTGGACGACGACGTGCCGGCATAGGCGACCTGCGCCGAGGCAACCTCGGTGCGGCTGACCGGCAGCGGATGCGTCGGCGGCAATTCCGCGACTTCCTGCTTGGCAACGGTTACCGGAATGACGGTTTCGGACGAAATCTTCGGCGCCTGGGCAACCAGCGCGGATCCACCGCGGGTCGAAGCCTTGGGCAGGTAGGACGCAATCAGGTTGCGCATCTGGGTGTCACGGGCAGGCGTGGAGGCGCCACCGAGAACGACGCCGACGATCGACTTGCCATCGACCTGAACCGAGCTCACCAGATTGAAGCCGGCAGCGCGGGTGTAACCGGTCTTGATGCCGTCAACGCCGCGCACCGAACCGACCAGGCGGTTATGGCTGCGGATGATGCGGTTGCCGAACTTGAAGCTCTGCGTGGAGAAATAGCCGTAATACTGCGGGAAATGCTGGCGCAGCGCGATGCCGAGACGGGCCTGGTCGCGCGCCGTGGTCATCTGCGCGGTGTTCGGCAGGCCGTTGGCATTGCGGTAGGTGGTGCGCGTCATACCGAGCGCATGGGCCTTCGCGGTCATGATCTGTGCGAAGCGATCTTCCGAGCCGCCGAGCAGTTCGCCGAGCGCCGTCGAGGCGTCGTTGGCGGAAAGGGTGACGAGGCCGAGGATGGCCTGTTCGACCGAAATCGTGGCGCCCGGGCGAACGCCGAGCTTGGTCGGGGCCTGGCCGGATGCGTGAGCGGAGAAGGGAACGGCGCTATCGAGACGGATGCGGCCCTGCTCGAGCGCTTCGAACGTAAGATAGAGCGTCATCATCTTGGTGAGCGAAGCCGGATACTGCAAGCGATCGGCGTTTTCGCTGTAGAGGACATTGCCGGTATTGGCGTCGACAACGATGCCGGCATACTTCGAATTGGCGGCTTCCGCGTTTGAACCCAAGCCAACCATACCGACTGCCATGGACAGCGCAACGATCGCCTTGATCAGGAAATTGCTGGAGCGGGACGGGGAAGCGGAAGAAGCTGACCTTGACACTATTTCACTCTTTGCTTGGCTTGCAGTTTAGAAGAATCGGGACCGCGCTTCGCCCGCACGATCAACCTTGTCGAAGGTAGCTCTTCGGGGTTACCAATCCGTTTATGATTAATCGTTTGTTTCACCGTTTCGGACCATTCTACCTGGATGTCGCGGAACGGTTCACGAGGCGCGTTTCCACAAATTGGGCAATAGCGGCATCAATATGTTCCCACTCCGCCAAATGACGGCTGGAGAAGCGGTAGAGCACACTTAAATCGCGCCCGACCTTGATATCGCGCTGGCAGTCGCCGCTGGTCGTCAGCTCCGGGCTCGCCGGCAGAAGGCATCGCACGACGTAATCGGGACCACCCTTGCGCGGCGCCGTCAGCAGCACTTCGTCGCCATATCCGGTATCGGCCCGAAGCTTGTGAAGCGTCATGCCATTGGCGAAGGGATGTGGGTTTGGGTCGATCAGATGCGAGTAGATCGGCTCGAACCGGCCCGACATGTCTCGCGACATGGTCGCCTGAGTGACCTGCAGAAAGATCAGGTCCGAAGACTTGGCGATATCGTCGAAGCGATCGCGATTTTCACCAGAATACCCCTGCATTTGCGGCCAAGCCAGATAGAGATCCGCGCGCTCGGTGGTGCCGCTATGCCGCTGGCTGGGGAAACGAATCGTGTTTTCCTGGAGCTGAAGCGTGTCTTGGCCGATCGTCAGTGTTACCGGTGCGGTGCTGTCGGTATTTCCGGCGAGCGAGACGCGCGCGCCAAACCATCGGCCGCCAACGCTGATGGCAATGGTGAGCGCCGCCAGAAGCGCGATGACAATGGTTGTGCGGATGAGAAAGCCAGTCGACAGGAGAGGGGATTCCTCGACCTCCGTGGAGCTCTGAATGGCCTGGTGCATGACGGCTTTCGCATATCTGACCGTCGCAGGAAAAACGTGAGCCGCCGGTGTCGCTGATCTATGGGGGCGATGATCGGGCTTGTGTGGTTAATTAACCGTTAAGCAAGGGCGTCGGACACATGCCGATGGCCCATAAAAAGCGAGCCGCTCCTGGGACAGCAGGAGCGGCTCTTGAGACGCCGGTCTGGACGTGCATGCGGGGACGGGACCAGGCGCCTTGCTTGCCCACCGGATTGCTCCGGCGGATGGAATTACTTGACGCTACCGACAGCCACGGCGCGGCCGTCCTGAAGCTTGACCCACCGGGTCGGATCGCTGGACGACTGGCGCTTCAGGTAGGTGTACTCGGTATCGGCCCAGAGCATGACCTTGTTGCGCATGTTGTCGAGAATGAAGTCGCCGCGATCAGTGCGAACGGTCAGCACGGCATGGCCATCGCCATTCGGCTGCAGCACGACGGTCATCAGCAGGTTCGACGGCGAGAAGCCGGCTTCGATCAGCATCTTGCGCTTCAGGAGCGCATAGTCTTCACAGTCGCCTGCGGTCTTCGGATAGGCCCAGCGTTCCTCGACGCCGTAGATCTCCATGTCGGTCATCGGCGTGATCTCCGAGTTGACCTGGTAGTTGATCTTCAGGATCGTCTTCCAGCTGTCTTCGGTCAGCACCATCGTGCCCTGGTCGCCGGCTGCGTTCTTGCAGTCCTCAGGAATTTCCTTGCAGAACTGGTAGGCGCCGATTGGCGGGCTGGTGTTGCCGAGAACGGTCATGCTCTGGTAGCCGGCCTGTCCGACGCCTGCCATCGACATGAGCATCGCAGCAGCGGCGAGGCCGCCCTTGATGAAGTTTGTTATAGTCATTTGTATGTCCCCGTTTGTGAGGAGACATTGCCAGACGTGTTTTTACTCGACGCAAAATTCAGAAGCAAAATTAAAGGCTTAGTTGATTCAAAAGCGCGTCGAATTCGACTAAAATCAACATCGAATTTTACCGGAATTCGAAGGGAATTTTTACCAAGCTTGCTTCAAATTTTATCTTTCTCAAAAAGCCTCGCCGCCATCGGATGGCTCGTTTCGAGGCAAAAGATTAACGTGGGCGGTCAGGTCGCGATTTCGGTAATATTGCGTTCATCATGCGGCTTGGAGGGAATCGGCGCTTTGTAGGCCGCCGGAAGGCCGGATTCGCCCGCAAATGGCGCGTTTTGAGCCGCTTTTTAAGGTGATGCGTCGAAAATTATTTTTGAGAAATTTCGCGAAATCTGTCGGTCGCGGCGATAATTGCGCGCGCCATGCCATCATGATCGGGCGAATGGGCGGCGTTTTCGACGATGATGAGCTCGCTTCCCGGCCACGCGCGCGCCAATTCCCATGCTGTGGTCAATGGCGCCTCCAGATCGAGCCGTCCCTGAACGAGAACGCCGGGGATCGAGGCCAGCTTTTCGGCGTCCCGCAACAGCGCACCTTCCTCTAGCCACGCCGCATGGCTGAAGTAGTGGGTTATGATCCGCGCACGAGTGAGCAGATATTCCGGATTTCGCCAGCGTCGCGGATAGCCGTCGGGATTTGCAAGAAGGATGGAGGCCGCCTCCCAATCGTGCCAGTCCCGCGCCGCCTTGAGGCGCACGTCGAGATCGGGCCCATTGAGCAATTTTCGATACCCCTCAAGGATGCCCTTGGTTCTCATGTCACCGGGAAGAGATGCGTTGAGTTGGTGCCATTCCGCGGGAAACAGCGCGGCCATGCCCTGCGTCAGCCATTCGATTTCCGATCGCCGCGTCGTCGTCACGCCGGCAAGAACCACGGCCGCAACGCTGGCCGGATGGCTCTGCGCGTAGGCAAGCGCGAGCGTGGATCCCCAAGATGTCCCGAGCAGTACCCAATCCGTCACCCCAAGGTGACAACGGAGCTTCTCAATGTCGTCGATCAGGTGCCAGGTCGTGTTGGCGGAAAGATCCGTCCCCATCTCGGCGGCATTGGGAAGGCTGCGGCCGCAATTTCTCTGGTCGAACAGGATGATCCGATAGGCCGATGGGTCGAAATAGCGTGCCGCCGAGGGCGATGCGCCGGAGCCCGGCCCGCCATGCAGATAGAGCGCCGGCCGTCCATGCGGATTGCCGTAGCTTTCCCAATGGATCAGATGGCCGTCCCCGACATCGAGGAAACCGTGATCGTAAGCTTCAATCTCGGGATAAAGAATCGACATCGGGCGCGCCTCCTAAAGAGGCGCTTCAATCCATCAGCTTTGTGAAGCCGCGATGACGACGGTCAGAGAAATTCGCGCAGCGTGTCGCGCGACTGCAGTGACAGGAACTCGATCGCCACACCTTCGACGAAGTGACGCACCACGCGGCCGCGCATGTTGCCGAGACGCAGTGCTGTGCCGATGGCCGGGCGAACCTCGACGTCGACGGCAGCACCCGAGAGCGACAAGTCCATGATCCGGCACATATACTGCGTGCCGTCCTCGAGCGTGATTTCCGTCTGCCTCTCGCGCGGCATCAGACGATCGTGGCGACGATCTTCCGGTAGGCCGAGTTCATGCTTGTTGGCAAGCCACGTCAGCTGCGCGGCAAGTTTCTCGCGCTTGCGCTCGGTGGCGTGGATGGACATGTTGAAGCCGCGGCTGTCGATCGTCTGGACATAGCCTTCAACGCGACCGAGGTGATCGATATAGGCAACGACGCGTTCGTTGACGCGCGGGCGGCCCTGGCAGGTCACATACATGTCGCCGGGCGACATATCGATGACTAGGCACTCGAATTCCTCGTAATTTGCCAGCATCAGGCGGCCCTGCATATTGATGGGCACGCGCTGGAATGCACCTTGTTCAAGGCGAGGCGCAGTTTTTTGCGTCTGAGCTTGCTGGAAAGCGTGCATTAAAGGGCTTCTTTTACAAATAGCTTTGGCGCCAAGCTTTACTCGCAATCCATTAACAGAAGGTTGTTCAGGCGAGGGGGTTTTGCCGCTCAGCGGTAGTGCCGAAATGGTGCATCCTGTTTCACGGGCTCATCCATCAGGCTGGACATCAGACGACGCACCGTCTCGGCGATCGAGCGGCTGCCGCTGGTCGCCGCACGGGGCTCGTTCGCGCCGCTTTGCGTGCTCTCGACCGGGTCGAGCTGTTCATGCAGCAATCGGCTGCGGTCGAGCGCCAGGAACTGCAGCGGAACGACCTCCAGCCAGCTTGCGGTCGTGGCTGGCGCGATTGCGCCGAGCAACTTGTCGCATTCCCCCTCGGCATTGCGCAGCGGCAGCAGAATGATCTCGAAGGCCGCGCGATGGCCGGCGGTGCTGTATCCGGTGGCATTCAACAGCGCCGGGAAGCCGTGCTCCATGACGCCGACGGCCGTCTTCTCGATGTCCTCATGGCCGTGCGCCCAGAGCTCCGACAAACAGCTGCCGCCGAGGTCGTGGCCGAAGAGATCGCAAATGCGGGTACCGGCTAGACGGAAGGTGACGCGGCTCGTCTCGGACGTTTCGAGCATGAAGAGGCTGGAGAGAAGCTGGCTGATATCGCGTGGCTCCACCTGCGTCCGCAGGGGAGCGATCTCGCTGCCGCGTAGCTTGTTCCAGTAGTCGAAGATCTGGATGGTGGTGTTGAGGCGCATGGGACTGCCGATCTGTTTCATTTCGGTTCAAACGGCGGCCATCATGGCCACCTTGCCCTATGCCATGCGGATTTCATGCCAGATCCGGGCAGTTAAGGTTAAGGAAGGGTTTCGATTGTCTGTGACGGCCTCTCGTGCCAGTATCTTTTCATTGCTTCCGGTATTGGAAGTTCAGCATGAATTGCTCGGGCGCGAGGTCATTCTCGGGGGACGCTCAGCAAGCCGTTCGGTAGATTGCCGGACGGCTTTTTTTTTGACCTGTCGTCCTGTAAGCCAGTGCACGCGAAGTGAACGAGGAACGCAATGGACGATACGAACGAGCCGCACCAGCCGACCGAGCCCGCCGCCAAGCCGCCGCGTACGCCCATTTTCAATCTTCCAGGCGCCATTGTCGCAACGATCGGCCTCCTTGCGGCGATCTATGCGGTGCAGGCGATTTTCCTGACCGAAAGCGGCGTCGACATGCTGTTCTTCGATTTCGGCTTCATCCCGCTGCGCTACATCACGCCCTTGGCCGAGCAGGGGCCGCAATTGTTCTGGACGCCGCTCACCTATTCGCTGCTGCATGGCAATATCGAGCACATCCTGTTCAACGGCCTCTGGCTTATGGCCTTTGGTGCGCCGGTCGCCCGCCGCATCGGCTGGGTTCGCTACACGGTCTTCTGGGTGCTTGCATCAGTCGCCTCTGCCGCGCTTCACGCCGTGCTGAATTGGGGGCAGGCGACCGTGCTGATCGGCGCCTCCGGCGTGGTCTCGGCCTTAATGGGCGCTGCCTGCCGCTTTGCATTCCCGTCGGAGCGTCGCGTCGCGCTTCCCGCGCATCTCAATCCGCGCCTCTCGATCGCGGAAACCTTCCGCAGCCGAACCGTCGTCATGTTCATGCTCTTCTGGTTCGTCGGCAACATCCTGATCGCCGTCGGCATTCCACTGATCGGTGACACCGACGCGCCTATTGCCTGGGACGCTCATATCGGCGGCTTTCTCTTCGGCTTCGTGCTGTTTTCGCTGTTTGACCGGCCGCCGCCCGAACTTCCCTCTATTTCAGAGGATGCGGATATATTGCAATCCTGAGCGTTGAAGTGCACCATTCGAACTGATCCGCGTTGGGAGGAGAGACCGCCGCGGATGCCTGTGATCAGCTGAGGTGTCTCACTTTCGACATAGGAGGTTCAAAATGTCCAATACAGTCAAAGCCATACTGGATGCCAAGGGCAGGGACGTCGTCACCGCCGGCCCGAACACGACCGTTTCCGAAGCAGCCGCGATTCTGAGCAAGAAGAAGATCGGCGCCATCGTCATCGTCGGCATGGAAAACAAGATCGCCGGGATTTTTACCGAGCGCGACGTGGTTCACGCGATCGCAAAGTCCGGCCCCGCCTGTCTTAATAGCTCGGTCGCATCGGTCATGACGGCGAAGGTCTATCGCTGCAACGAGGCAACGACCGTCAACGAGCTGATGGAACTGATGACCAGCCGGCGCTTCCGCCATGTGCCGGTCGAAACCTCGGGAAAGCTTGCGGGCATCATCTCGATCGGTGACGTGGTCAAGACCCGTATCGCCGAGGTCGAACGCGAGGCCGAAGACATCAAGGCCTATATCGCAGGCTGAATGAAGGCGCGCCGGCTTGCTCAGCTGGAGCCGGCGAACAACTCCTGCATGCGCCTCAACTCGGGAAGCCGCGCCGTGGCTTCCTGATAGCCGCGCTCGATCGCTTCGCCGGCGCGATGAAACTCCGAGAGACCGATATCGCTCAGTCTTGGCTGCAGCGAGATATCAGGCGGATCGCCCGCCAAACGCGCGCGCGCGATGCGATCCTGGATGATGTTGAACGCCTGCACCATCACCCCGGTCATGCCAAGCTTGGCATAAGGCGCGTGCTCCTGCTTTTGCACCTCGGACGGTGTCAGGCTGGCGCTGTGGCGCACCACGGCCGAGCGGCCATAGATGTCGTAGTTGAGGTTGACGGCGACGACTAGCGGCTGCTCGTAGGCACGGCAGACCGAGACGGGGACGGGATTGACCAGCGCGCCGTCGACCAGCGTCCGGTGATTGCTGCGCACAGGCTCGAAAATGCCGGGCAGGGCATAAGACGCCCTCAACGCCGTGATCAGTGAGCCATTGGCGATCCACACCTCGTGGCCGCTATTGACCTCGGCCGACACCGCGACGAACGGGCGATCGAGATCCTCGACATTCAGCCCTTCCAAGTGTTCCTGCATGCGCTTGGTGAGCCGCATGCCGCCGAACAGGCCGCTGCCGCCAATTGTCAGATCAAGCAGGCTGGCGATCCGGCGCATGGTCAGCGACCGGGCGAAACCCTCGAGCTCATCGAGCTTGCCGGCAAGATAGCAACCGCCGACCAGCGCGCCGATCGACGTGCCAGCGATCATGCCTATCTCGATGCCCGCTTCGTCGAGCGCACGCAGTACGCCGATATGCGCCCAGCCGCGCGCGGCACCGCCGCCAAGGGCAAGGGCCAGCTTCGGCTTCTTCGGTGTGGGAGCGGGGAGCTTGATGTCGGAGGGCGAGGCGATGCCAGCGTCGGAACCGACGGCTTCGGAGCCTTGACGGATCAAACTCCAGCTCACCATGGCAAACCTCCCCCTGGCACGACGCGCAGGCAAATATTAGTGCGCCGCCACCCTTTCGAATTAGTATATGGCCGCCTCTTCTGACCCAAAAAGAGACGGTAGGCCGTTGTTACGGTTGTTTTCCGTAGACTTCGTGAGGATCGAACTGGCGCTCGTCGTCGGCGATCTCAAGCATCGGCTTGCCGTCTTCCAGGCTCACCGTCCGATAGAAGCAGGATCGGCGGCCAGTGTGGCAGGTCGCGTCGTGACCGGCAACTTCGACCTTTAGCCAAATTGCATCCTGGTCGCAGTCGGTGCGGATTTCCTTCACCGTCTGGATGTTGCCCGAGGTTTCGCCCTTCAGCCAGAGCTTGCCGCGCGAGCGGCTGAAATAGTGAGCCTGGCCGGTCTGGATGGTCAGCGCCAATGCCTTGGCATTCATATGCGCCACCATCAGCAGCTCGCCGTCATGGGCGTCCGTCACGATAGCGGTGATCAGGCCGCGGTCATCGAACCGCGGCGTGAAATCACCTGCATCCTCGAGCTCGGACTTGTCTTCGGACGGCGCATTGAAGGCAAATGGCATCATCGCGGCTTTCTGAAATGAAGCCGGTCAGCGGCTCCGCACCATGGAAATAAATCGGGCTTGGTCAGCCGGCTCAGTTTTAAATGTGCCGGTGAAGGTTGTCGTCAATGTGGTCGAGCCCTGTTTCTGAACACCGCGCATAGCCATGCACATATGTTCGGCCTCGATCATCACCGCGACGCCGCGCGGAGCGAGCGTTTCGTCGATCGAACGGGCGATCTGGGCGGTCATGGTTTCCTGCGTTTGCAGGCGACGGCCATAGATTTCAACCACGCGCGCGATCTTCGAGAGGCCGAGAACCTTGCCGTCGGGCATGTAGGCCACATGCGCCTTGCCAATGATCGGAACCATGTGGTGTTCGCAATGCGAGAAGAAGGGAATGTCCTTCACCAGCACCATGTCGTCATAACCGGCGACCTCTTCGAAGGTCCGGCCAAGCACTTCTTGCGCATCCATCTCATAGCCGGCGAAAAGCTCGCGATAGGCTTTCGCGACACGCGCCGGCGTATCCAGCAAACCCTCGCGCGCAGGGTCGTCGCCGGCCCAGCGGAGCAGCGTGCGCACCGCATCTTCGGCTTCCTTCTGGCTTGGGCGATTGGATTCTGGCGTGGTCTGCGGAAAGTTCTTTACGATGGCGTCCATCTGCAACTGTCTCCTGATCCGCGATGCGGACCGTATTTCGGACTAGCCACTGGCAATCCCACTCGGGAATAGTGCACCTTTGGCAGGCTCCGGGGCTTTCAGGGCGAAATTATGCGGCCCATCCGGCACGGTTTCCCATTCAAACTTACCCGAGGCCATTGCATTTTTATGGCCTTCGAACGACATACATATAGGAAAACGGCATCGCTATGTAAGTCTTCCAGCGTGACACGGTGTGTTTTTGTTTGGGTGACGATGAACAATGAGCCGTCTATCCGCATGAAATATGGAGCGGAATACCCGATGGACGACATCTACAACAGCAAAATTCTCGAATTTGCCGGTAATATTCCGCTGATCGGCGCTCTTGAGGAACCCGACGCCAGCGCCCAGGCGCACTCCAAGCTCTGCGGCTCGAAGGTCAGGATCTGGCTGAAGATGGACGGCGACACGGTCTCGGCCTTCGCTCATGACGTCAAGGCCTGCGCGCTCGGCCAGGCCTCGTCCTCGATCATGGCCCGCCATGTGGTCGGCGCGACGGCGCAGGAAGTGCGTCAGGCGCGTTCGGACATGCTCGCCATGCTGAAGGAAGACGGTGAGGGGCCATCGGGGCGCTTCGAGGATATGCGCTATCTGCGGCCGGTCCGCGACTACAAGGCCCGCCACGCTTCCACTATGCTGACCTTCGACGCCGTGGTCGATGCGATTGGCCAGGTCGAGGCCAAGCGCGCCGAGACGGTGGAAGCCTGAGCGGATCGCCATGTGCCAGTTCTGCTCGCTGAACCATGATGACGACGAGGACGAAGGCGGCGCCGCCGCTTCGCCCAGGAAGAAGCCGGTTCATCGCTCGCGCAATTATAGCGGCCCCTTCCGCAAGACACCGGATCGCCTGTTCGGCATGGGCCTTATCCGGCTCTACCAGCTGACCCTATCCGGCTTCATCGGCAATTCCTGCCGCCATATCCCGACATGCTCCGAATACGGCTACGAGGCCATAGCCCGCCATGGCCTGTGGAGCGGCGGATGGATGACGCTGTTTCGCGTCGGACGCTGCGGTCCTGGCGGCACTAGCGGTCTCGACCGTGTGCCGGAAACGCTGGGTGACCGTTTCCACTGGTGGACGCCGTGGCGTTATCTCGCCTTCGGCCGCAAGCCGACGTGACCGCTTACGTCGCACTCCTCCATAGCATCGTCCTGGCGCCGGGCCGCAGGGTGATCATGTCCGACCTGCGCGACATGGCCACGTCGCTCGGCTATCGCAATCCGCGCACGCTGGTTTCGACAGGCAACATCGTCTTCGAGGCACAGACGTCTCCAATTGGAGACATCGAGGCGCGGCTGGAGCAGGCGTTTCGTGCGCGCTTCGGCAAGCCGGTCGATATCCTCGTTCGCACGGCTGAGGATTGGCGCAAGATCGCCGCCGCCAATCCGTTCCCTGATGGTGATGGCAGCCAGGTGATCCTGCGCGTCATGCGAAAGCCACTCGACCGCACCGTCATCGAGCGGCTGCGGCCTCACGCCCAGCCGAACCAGCGCCTTGCCGTGATCGGTGGCGATCTCTGGATCGATTTCGCCGGCAAGCCCAGCGAATGGAAGCTGCTCTCCGCTCTGACGACCAAACGCATGGGCGTCGGCACGCTGCGCAACTGGAACACCGTTCGCGGCCTCGCCGAAATGGTCGCGCAGGAGGCCGGCATTCAGCCTCTGGCCTAGAGTTCCGGCGATCCGTAGCAAATGAAGGCCAGCTTGTTGCCGTCGGGGTCCCTGATATAGGCGGCGTAAGGCGCGCCGCTGTAATGAGCCCGGTAGCCGGGTGCCCCATCGTCCGATCCGCCGCCCGTAAGCGCGATTTCATGCAGGCGATCGACCCGGGCAGGCTCGTCGATACGAAACGCCGTCATCGTTCCGTTGCCGGCGGTTGAATATCCTTTCAACGGGTAGCCGACAGAGAAACGTGAAACCGTTTCGTCGTCCTTGCGCCCCCAGGACGCGGACGTGCCATCGAGAAAGCATTGCTCGAGGCCCATCTCACGAAACAGTGCATCGTAGAAACCGACCGATCGTGGGAGGTCGTTTGTTCCAACGGTGGTGTAAAGGATCATGCGCCACCTTGCGTTGCTGTTTCTGTCACTTTGCCATCGGCCGGGCCATTGTCAATGTGGCGATACTGTTGCCACGCCGGATCGGCTTTTCCTTTACTGCGACGGCAAATCCCGGTATCAGGCGGCGGCGTATTCGTGATCCGAAACGCGTCATTGCAACCACCCGCATTCGTTGGCGGGACTGGACAAGGAGAAGTCTAAAATGTCCCAATCCGTTTCCCTGACATTCCCCGATGGTTCCGTGCGCAGCTTCGACGCTGGCGCAACCGGCAAGGATGTCGCTGAATCCATTTCCAAGTCGCTTGCCAAGAAGGCCGTCGCCATCGCGATCGACGGCACCGTGCGCGACCTTTCCGATCCCGTCGTCGACGGCGCGATCGAGATCATCACCCGCACCGATCCCCGTGCGCTCGAGCTCATCCGCCACGACGCGGCCCACGTCATGGCCGAAGCCGTGCAGGAGCTCTGGCCCGGCACGCAGGTCACGATCGGTCCGGTGATCGAGAACGGTTTCTACTACGACTTCGCCAAGAACGAGCCTTTCACGCCCGACGATCTGCCGAAGATCGAAAAGAAGATGAAGGAAATCATCTCGCGCAACGCTGCTTTCACCAAGCAAATCTGGTCGCGCGAGAAGGCCAAGGAAGTCTTCGCCGCCAAGGGCGAAAACTACAAGGTCGAGCTCGTCGACGCGATCCCCGAAGGGCAGGACCTGAAGATCTACAATCAGGGCGAATGGTTCGACCTTTGCCGTGGTCCACACATGGCCTCCACCGGCCAGATCGGCACGGCCTTCAAGCTGATGAAGGTTGCCGGCGCTTACTGGCGTGGCGACAGTAACAACGCCATGCTCTCGCGCATCTACGGCACGGCCTGGGCCGAGCAGGCGGACCTCGATAACTACCTGCACATGCTGGCGGAGGCCGAAAAGCGCGACCACCGCAAGCTTGGCCGCGAAATGGACCTGTTCCATTTCCAGGAAGAGGGCCCCGGCGTGGTCTTCTGGCACGGCAAGGGCTGGCGGATGTTCCAGGCGCTGACTTCCTACATGCGCCGCCGTCTTGCCGGCACCTATGAAGAGGTCAACGCCCCGCAGGTTCTCGACGCCTCGCTCTGGGAGACCTCGGGTCACTGGGGCTGGTATCAGGAGAACATGTTCGCGGTGAAGTCGGCCTATGCCTTCACGCACCCTGAGGACAAGGAAGCCGACAACCGCGTCTTCGCGCTGAAGCCGATGAACTGCCCGGGTCACGTGCAGATCTTCAAGCATGGCCTAAAATCCTATCGCGAGCTGCCGATCCGTCTGGCCGAATTCGGCACGGTGCATCGCTACGAGGCCTCCGGCGCGCTGCACGGTCTGATGCGCGTTCGCGGCTTCACCCAGGATGACGCGCACGTCTTCTGCACGGAAGAGCAGATGGCGGCCGAATGCCTGCGCATCAACGATCTCATCCTGTCGGTCTATGAAGACTTCGGCTTCAAGGAAATCGTCGTCAAGCTCTCGACCCGTCCTGAAAAGCGCGTCGGCTCCGACGCTCTGTGGGATCGCGCCGAGGCCGTCATGACCGAAGTGCTAAAGACGATCGAGGAACAGTCGGAAGGCCGCATCAAGACCGGCATTCTGCCGGGCGAGGGCGCGTTCTACGGTCCGAAGTTCGAGTATACGCTGAAGGACGCCATCGGCCGTGAATGGCAGTGCGGCACCACGCAGGTCGACTTCAACCTGCCGGAACGCTTCGGCGCCTTTTATATCGACAGCAACTCCGAAAAGACGCAGCCGGTGATGATCCATCGCGCCATCTGCGGCTCGATGGAGCGCTTCCTCGGTATCTTGATCGAGAACTTCGCCGGCCATCTGCCGCTGTGGATGTCGCCGCTGCAGATCGTGGTCGCGACGATCACGTCGGAAGCCGACGCTTACGGTGAAGAAGTGGCCGAGGCGCTGCGCGAGGCTGGCCTCCATGTCGAGACCGACTTCCGCAACGAGAAGATCAACTACAAGGTCCGCGAACACTCGGTCACCAAGGTGCCCGTGATCATCGTTTGCGGCAAGAAGGAAGCCGAAGAGCGCACGGTCAACATCCGCCGTCTCGGCAGCCAGGAGCAAAGCTCGATGTCGCTCGACGACGCGATCGCTGCCCTGACGCACGAAGCGACGCCGCCGGACGTGCTGCGCAAGGCCGCTGCCAGAAAGGCGAAGGCTGCCTGAGGTCTTCGTGACCTTTAACTGAAAACGAAAACGCCCGGTCAGCAATGACCGGGCGTTTTGCGTTGATGGCGATGTAGGATGCGTCAGTCGGAGTCGACGCCACCTGCCGCGGCACCGCTCTGCAGCTGCTCGAACGAGGGTAGCGGCTGCGCGGCGTGCGATTGTTCCGTCGGGGTCTGCTGCTCCGGCGGCAGCTGCTGCAACGTCGTCGCGGCCGGTCCCTGGTCCGGCTGCACGTCCTTCATCAGGACTTCGACATCGGTGTTCTTGCCGGCCTCGACCTTGAACTCGCGCTGATAGATCTTGTCCTTGTTGCGCGCCACGGCGGAATATTCGCCTTCGGCAAGCACCATGGTCGGAAACGCGCTGACGCTTTCGCCGACGCTGTCGCCTGCGGCTGTCAGGATCGACCAGGCGGTATCGGCGATCGCTTCGCCGCCCTTGTCGGACACAAGCTTGAAGGTGATCTGCGCCGCCTTGTGCTGGATCGTCGCCTCGGTGAGCTTGCCCGCTTCCACCTGGATGTCGGCACGCACCGATGCGTTGGTCTCGCCGTAATCGGAGACGACGTGATAGGTGCCGGCGTTGAGCCGCACGACCGTATTCGGCGGCACGTCGGCCATCACCAGACCACGCTCGCCGTCATCGCGCACATCGGCGGAATAGATCGAGAAGCTCAGCTGATCCGGCCGGATTTTCACATCCGATCCCGAGACGGCATTGAGCAGCAGGCCACCGGCTTCCAGAACCATCGTCTGCTTTTCAAGCGCACCGTCCTCGGGCACCGAAAGCTTGCGCGTCACGCCGGCACGGCCGAAGGAGACGTTGACGAAATAGTCGCCAGGCGCCAGCTGGAAATCGGCCGAGCCACCTTGGGAGCTGGCGATCAGCGGCAGTTTGCCGTCGCTGCCCGCGACCGGGCTGAACACATACCAGGAGAGCCCGTCCTTGACGGCGTCGCCCGATGCCGTGAGCTTCGCCTCGAGCGCGACGGAATGCAGCTTCGCGCCCTGCGGCGTCGTGCCGGGTGCGATGAAGGCGTTGAGCTTGGGCATCTTCGTCGTGGTGTCGAGCTGTTTGAACTCCTTGAAGGCATCCTGCGCGCCGGCGCCGGCGGGGATCAAGGCAAGGAGGGCTACGGCAACACTCCAGCGGGCGTATGGCAAAATGCCGAGCATGTGTTTTGCGAACCAATTGACAACTGAAATGACAGAGGCCACTTCAAGACCAACCGGATGGCAAATTCAAGACCCATCCCCGATGCCGCAATGAAAATGAGAGTTTCTTGCCTATGAGATCCGATATCAAGCTGATCGACTACCTCGGCGTCCGCCGCTCCATCCCCGCCTTCCAGATGTCCGAGCCCGGTCCCGAAAAGCCCGAGATCGAGGAAATACTGCGCCTTGCGTCGCGCGTGCCGGATCACGGCAAGCTCGCGCCCTGGCGTTTCATCGTCTATCGCGGCGAGGAGCGTGCCCGCATCGGCGAGGAGCTTCTGAAGCTTGCCTTGGAAAAGAAGCCCGATCTCTCCGAAGAGATGATCCAGGTCGAGCGCAGCCGCTTCACGCGTGCGCCCGTCGTCGTCGCGGTCGTCAGCAAGGCCGGCCCGCACATCAAGATCCCGGAATGGGAACAGCTGATGTCGGCCGGCGCCGTCTGCCTCAACATCATCTTCGCCGCTAACGCCCATGGCTGGGTCGCCAACTGGCTGACTGAGTGGTTCGCCTATGACGAGCGCGCCTATCCGCTGCTGCGCGTCGCGGAAGGCGAAAAGGTCGCGGGCTTCATCCACATGGGCTCGACGACGTTCCCACCCGTCGAACGCCCACGCCCCGAGCTTTCCGAGACGGTCACCTGGGTCGGCGGGGAAGGCTGATGTTCTACACGACGGATCAGAACCGGCACGGCCTTGCGCACGATCCTTTCAAGGCGATCGTGTCGCCAAGGCCGATTGGCTGGATCGGCAGCAAGGGCAGGGATGGCACGCTCAACCTCGCGCCATACTCCTTCTTCAACGCCGTGTCGGATCGTCCGAAGCTCGTGATGTTCTCGTCGAGCGGCCGCAAGGACAGCTACCGCAACGCCAGCGAAACCGGCGAGTTCACCTGCAACTTCGTGAGCCGCAACCTGATCGACAAGATGAACATGTCCTCGGCCGCCGTTGCCTACGACATCGACGAGTTCGCATTGTCGGGCCTGACGCCGAAGAAGGGAGAACTCGTCGATGCTCCCTATGTCGCCGAAGCCTTCGCGGTTCTGGAATGCAAGGTCACCGAGATCATCGAGCCGAAGTCGCTGAGCGGCGAGCCGTCGGAGAATGTCATGATCTTCGGCCAGGTCGTCGGTATCCATATCGATGAGGCGATCCTGCGCGATGGCCGTATCGACATGGGTCTGGCGAGACCTGTCGCGCGCCTCGGCTACATGGATTACAGCGAGAGCAGCGACGTGTTCGAACTATTCCGACCCAAGGCCTGACCGTCCGTCAGTGCTGCTGAACGGTTAAAGTATATGGTGAACCAATCATAAACTTTTTGCCGCTACCGTCATCCTCAACACTTGGGGTGCGAGAGAATCGCACTTGAGGATTGGGGTTCGCGGTGATCGTAGAGGCATTTCTTCGTTGGGTTGAGACTGCCAAGGTTGGAGACCGGGCGAGGGCGGCGAGCGCGCTCGGCCGGGCCTATCTGCAGTCTGACATGTCTCTGGAGGAGCGCAAGGCCGCGGAGATGGCCATGACCTTCCTGCTCGACGACCCGTCGCCGAAGGTTCGCCTTGCCATGGCCGAAGCCATCGCCTGGTCGCCGGATGCGCCTCGCGCCATCGTCCTGTCTCTGGCCGGTGACCAGGCCGAGATCGCCTGCCACGCCATCACCTTCTCGCCGCTTCTCTCTGACGCCGATCTGGTTGATCTCGCAGCACGCGGTAGCGCTGTTACCCGCATGCTGATCGCCGCCCGCTCCAACATCTCGCGCTCGGTCTCCGCCGCGCTTGCCGAGATCGGTGGCGCGGAAGACGTGCTGTGCCTGCTCGAAAACGAAGGTGCAGCGATCGCGCCGCAGGCGCTGAAACGCATTGCCGAACGGCTGGGCGACGACTGCGAAGTTCGCAACTTCCTGCTCGATCGCCCGGATCTGCCCGCGGACGCCCGTCAGCTCTTGACGCAGCACGTCAGCGACGCCCTGATCAATCTGCCGCTGGCGCAGGCCGCGATCGGCACCGGCCGGCTGCAGCGCGTGGCCCGCGAGGCGACGGAAACCGCGATCGTTGCGATCGCCGGCGAGATTACGCCGCGCGAAGTTGCCGATCTGGTGGAGCATCTGCGCGTCAGCGGGCGCCTGACGCCATCCTTCCTCATGCACACGCTCTGCTCCGGCAAGATCGAGTTCTTCGCCGGCGCCATCGTCAATCTGACCGGCTGCGACGAACGGCGGGTGCGTTCGATCCTGGCGACCGGCCGCATGCACGCCGTACGCGCCCTTTATGAGTCGGCCGGTCTCGCCCGCGATATCAGCGTGATCTTCGTCGAGGCCACCTTGCTGTGGCGCGAGGCGTCTAAATCCACATCAGGCACGATGCTGGCCAATGTTTGTGGCCGGTTGCTGCAGAGCTTCCGCAGCCGTAACACCACGCATGGCGCGGTGCAGGAACTGCTGGAGATGGTCGAGAAGCTGCATGTCGCCGAGCAGCGACAGTCGGCACGCGGCTATGCCTACATGACGGCGCTCGCCGCCGCCTGATTTAATTGCTCAAACGCCTGACGACCCAGGAATAGCTTCCTGAGACGAAATGCACGGGCGTTGCGAGCGCGGATTTCATCGAATGGCCAGAGGGAAGGTGCGTGCGTACCTCTGCTGCCATTCTGGATGCTAGGCCGGAAACCCCGGTCTGCGGTTTTTCCTCGGTGACGGCAGGTGCCGGCGCTGCGGCGACCACCTTTGGTTCCGGTGGCAGCGGCGGATGCGGCGGCTCGCAGACGGCGATGACCGTCGGATAGCTGATGTTCGAATAATGCTTCAACTGCCGTTCGGAATCGGCATCGCACATCGCCACCGTCTCAAAGTGCTTTCCCACCGTCGCCACGTAATTGCACTGCGTGACCGAGTCGTTGCATCCGAGGATGGTCATGGCGATGAGGACAGCTTGCATGGGGGCGCTTTCGATATTGAACCGCTCCCCTTAGACGCAGCAATTTCAACCAAATGAAGGCCGCTTTCCGGCATCCATGCGGATGCAAGATTACAATCAGGAAAGGTGACGCCGCCGATCAGCCTTCGGCGACCCTCGGTGGCGGCGGAGCTTGCTCGTCGATCAGCACCTGAGGCCCGAGATCCGGCTTTTCGGCCGTGCGAACCTCATGCATCCACTCGCGCCAGATCGCTACGAGAAGCGCCATCAGCACCGGGCCGATGAAGAGCCCTAGGAAGCCCATCGTCTTCACGCCGCCGATCAGACCGAAGAAGGTCGGCAGGAACGGCAGCTTGATCGGGCCGCCCACGAGCTTGGGGCGCAATGTCTTGTCGACGATGAAGAGTTCGACGGTACCCCAGACGAACAGGCTGATGCCGGCAACCGGCGAGCCGCTGGCAAGCAGGTACAGCGACACCAGTGTGAACGACAGCGGCGCGCCGCCGGGGATCAGCGCCATGATGCCGGTAATGACGCCGAGCGTCACGGGCGAGGGCACGCCGGCGACCCAATAGGCGACGCCGAGAACGATGCCTTCGCCAATGGCGATCAGCGTCATTCCCATCACGGTCGAGCTGATCGTTGCCGGCACCACGCGCGAAATCCGCTCCCAGCGGTTGGGCAGGATGCGTTCGCCGAGCATGTCGATCTGGCGGGAGAAATCCGCACCGTCGCGATAGACGAAGAACAGTGCGATCAGCATGAAGAGCAACGTCAGCAGCAGATGGAAAGCACCGCCACCGGCGGCAAGCACCGCGCGATAGATATTGCCGATATGCGCGCCGCTGACCGCCTGGATCACTTCGCCCATGCTGCCCGGGCTGCCGATATATTTGACCCAGAGCTCATCGAGGTAGGGGCCGACAAACGGAAAGGCCGAGATCCATTGCGGCGTCGGTTCGCCAAAGCGGTTCACATGGATAAGCCAGCCGACCCATTCGCGCACTTCGCCCGTGGTATAGGTGACGGCAAGCACGATCGGCGTGATGAGAAAGGTGACGATGAGCACGATCGCGATAGTCGCCGCAACCGTCGTGTTACTGCCGACCCTCTGCAGCAGCCGGCGGTAAAGCGGCCAGCTCGCAAACCCGATGACAAGCGCGGCCAGCACCGGCACGACGAAGCCGTAGAAGAAATAGACGCCGGCGGCCACGACAAGGATCAGAAGCCACCGCGCCGCCGAGATCGAAGGGATAAGCGGCGTACGTGCGGGAGAGGATGGACCAATCCATCGCGACTCGCGCTGCATATTGTTGTTCGGAAGGCTCACGTCGTCCTTTTCCCCCTTATTTCACCTAAGGATATGGGCCATGCGTCCTTTGCACGCAAGCGCCATCACCGATTTAAGCCCGATGACGCCCCCGCCGCCGGTCCATCGGCCCGATCCACAGGCTTCATAACCTCACATCACGCAATCATTAAGACAGAAACCCTTCGACATCCTTGTCATGGATCACGCTCGGTCTGCGCGATCGGCGATTTTCGCCGAGATCGCGCCTGTTTCGACCGATATTGGAACGGGCGACCGTGATCTGACGGAAATGTGATCCCGCGATTTTGGCTGCCGCACGCCTGCGACGCTTCAGCGGATTTCCGTCTGCTGAGCCAATCCCACAACAAGCTCTTGCAGCAATGATGCGCCTCGACTAGTTTGGATCCATGGATACAAATACAATCATCACATCGCTTCAACGCGATATCGAAGCCGGACATCTCGTCGCCGGCACGGTGCTCAAACAGGAACAACTGGCGGAACGCTTCGGCGTCAGCCGCCAGCCCATCAGACAGGCGCTGGACAGGCTGCTGGCATCCGGTCTTCTGGTGCGCCGACCGGATCGCAGCCTTGCCGTGTCGGGTCTCAACGAGGAGCAGGCGCGTGAGCTTGCCGAAATTCGCCTGTCTCTGGAGACGACCGCGCTGCTGGCCTCGATCGAGGCGCTGACGGAAGGCGATCTGCGCAAGGCACGACGGCTGAACGAGGACCTGCTCGATGAAGAAGACCCGCAACAGCTCGAAGAGCTCGATCTTGCATTTCACCGCACGCTTTACGGCCGCTGCGGCAATGCGAGATTGCTCGACATGATCGACACATTCCGCCGTGAATCGCGCCGGGCCTACGCGCGGCAACCGAAAGGCTCCGAGGCCCGCCCGACCCTTTATGGAGAGCATCAGGCGATCATCGAGGCATGCGCCGGGCGAGACGCCGATCTGGCGCGCGAGGCGCTTACGCAACATCTGCAACTGACGACCGCAAGGCTTACCCGCGAAGGA
This sequence comes from Rhizobium sp. 16-449-1b, assembly GCF_017741935.1. Taxonomy (GTDB): domain Bacteria; phylum Pseudomonadota; class Alphaproteobacteria; order Rhizobiales; family Rhizobiaceae; genus Rhizobium. The sequence continues at coordinate 375,598 of NZ_JAGHMH010000006.1, forward strand.
GAAGAGGAATGACGACGTTTTCGGCACAGGTGGCGTGGAAGCTGGGCGAGGGCAGCTTTATCGACGGACGCTATAGCCGTGGCCACAACTGGACCTTCGACGGCGGCATCACGGTCCCGGCTTCCGCATCGCCGCACAATGTGCCTTTGCCCTATGCGGTCGCAGAGAATGTCGATCCGGAGGAAGCCTATGTCGCGGCGCTCTCCAGCTGCCACATGCTGTTCTATCTCTGGATCGCGTCGAAGAAGCGCATCGGCATCGACAGCTACGTCGATGATGCGGTGGGCGTGATGGAGAAAGTCGACGGCCGGATGATGGTCAGCCGCGTCGAGTTGCGCCCGAAGGTCGGCTACACCGGTGAAGTTCCGAGCCGTGAACTGGAGGAACAGATGCACCATCAAGCGCACGAACTGTGCTTCCTCGCCAATTCGGTGAAGACGGTGATCGAGATCAGGCTCGACTGAGCCTGATCCTCAGCCTCGACGTCAAATGTCGAGGTTTTCCGCGAAGGCGGCGCGGTCTTGGATGAAGCGGAAGCGGGCTTCCGGCTTCGTGCCCATGAGATCGTCGACCGCCGTGCGCGTGCCCTCGAAATCCACCTCGTCGATCAGCACGCGCAGCATGGTGCGCTTGCTCGGATCCATGGTGGTTTCCTTGAGCTGCGCCGGCAGCATTTCGCCGAGACCTTTGAAGCGGCTGATCTCGACCTTCGTCTTGCCCTTGAATTCCGTCTCCATCAACTCGGCGCGGTGACGGTCGTCACGCGCATAGGCTGACTTCGCACCCTGCGTGATCTTGTAGAGCGGAGGCACGGCGAGGAAGAGGTGACCGCCGCGCACGAGCTCGGGCATCTCCTGATAGAAGAAGGTGATGAGCAGCGATGCGATATGCGCGCCGTCGACGTCGGCATCGGTCATGACGATGATGCGTTCGTAGCGAAGATCTTCCTCGCGATACTTCGAGCGCGTGCCGCAGCCGAGCGCCTGGACGAGATCGGAGAGCTGCTGGTTGGCGCCAAGCTTCTCGCGGCCGGCGCTGGCAACGTTGAGGATCTTGCCGCGCAGAGGCAGGATCGCCTGGTTGGCGCGGTTGCGCGCCTGCTTGGCGGAGCCACCGGCCGAATCCCCTTCGACGATGAAAAGCTCGGCGCCCTGGGCGGTGTTCTGCGAGCAATCGGCAAGCTTGCCGGGCAGGCGCAGCTTGCGGACGGCCGTCTTGCGGTTGACTTCCTTTTCCTTGCGGCGGCGAAGGCGCTCTTCCGCACGCTCGATCACCCAGTCGAGCAGCTTGGCCGTCTCGTTCGGGTTGTCGGCGAGATAGTGGTCGAAGGGGTCGCGCAGCGCGTTCTCGACGATGCGCTGGGCTTCGACCGTCGCAAGCTTGTCCTTCGTCTGGCCGACGAATTCCGGTTCGCGGATGAAGACCGAGAGCATGCCGACGGCCGAGATCATCACGTCATCGGTCGTGATCTGCGCGGCGCGCTTGTTCTGCGTCAGCTCGCCATAGGCCTTCAGGCCCTTGGTCAGCGCGATACGCAGGCCGGCCTCGTGCGTGCCGCCTTCGGGTGTCGGAATGGTGTTGCAATAGGAGTGAACCTGCGGGTCACCGCCATACCAGGTGATCGCCCATTCGAGCGATCCGTGGCCGCTGGTCTTCTCCGTCTTGCCGGCGAAGATCTCGCGGGTGACGGTGAATTCCTTGCCCATTGTCGCCTGCAGATAGTCCTTCAGGCCGCCGGGGAAGTGGAAGACCGCCTTGTCGGGGATCTCGCCGCCTTCCTGCACGACACCAGGGTCGCAGCTCCAGCGGATCTCGACGCCGCCGAACAGATAGGCCTTGGAGCGCGCCATGCGGAACACCCGGCCGGCATCGAACTTGGCGTGATCGCCGAAAATCTGCGGATCGGGATGGAAGCGAACGCGCGTGCCGCGGCGGTTATGGACGTCGCCCAGTTCCTCAAGCCCACCCTGCGGGATGCCGCGTGAAAAGCGCTGGCGGTAGAGCTTGCGATTACGCGCGACCTCGACTTCGAGAACGTCCGAGAGCGCGTTGACGACGGAAACGCCGACGCCGTGCAAACCACCGGATGTCTCGTAGGCCTTGCCGTCGAACTTACCGCCGGCGTGCAGCTTGGTCATGATGACTTCGAGCGTCGACTTGCCGGGAACCTGCGGATGGTTCTCGACCGGAATACCACGGCCGTTGTCGCTGACGGTCAGAAAGCCCATCGCGTCGAGATGCACTTCGATGAAGTTTGCGTGGCCGGCCACCGCTTCGTCCATCGAGTTGTCGATGACTTCGGCGAAGAGGTGGTGCAGCGCCTTCTCGTCGGTGCCGCCGATATACATGCCGGGACGCATGCGCACCGGCTCCAGGCCTTCGAGAACGCGGATCGACGACGCGCCGTAATCCTCGGACGTGGAACTCGCCGGTGGCGCCTGCCGTGGCGCGGCAGTGGCGGCAGCGCTCGGCGCAGCCGAAGCGGCGACGGGCGCGGGGGCCACCGCGGCCGGCTTTGGCGCATCCTCCTGCTTCTTGGTCAGGGGCATTCCGGAAAAGAGGTCGTTGCTATCGTCCATGGAGCCGTTCAGATCTTCATCTTGTCGTGGGGTGGCCGCTTGCGCTTGAGCCTGACCCAAAATCACCGCAATTCATGTCACGTTTGCGAATCAGGCAGAGTCTGCCAGAAAGCACCTCGATACGCGACGCCACCTCATCGGGCGGACTTTCTTTAAGAAATGATTTGCGTCCTGGGTCGCCGAATGGCAAGCGGCCAGACGCCTCAGGGAACCTTGCGCATGCGAATGTCCACAAGTCATTGCATAACTATCACAGCAATTGCGGCCTTTTTCATGGTCGCATCGGCCGATCTTAGTGCTGCCGACACCTTGCCTCCCTTCAAGGACGACCTGTTTTCCACGCAGACGACACTCCAGACTGGCAATGGTGGCGCATTCGATGTCATCGACTACGACGAGATGCGCGATATCAACGGCCGCGACCAGATCCCGGAAAAGCGCACGCAGCAGAAATACGTCTCGCTCGGCATCCGCAAGCTTCAGAACAACGAAACGCTGTCGCTCGATGGCATAAAGCTCGACGTCGCAAGGGTAGGGCCGAGTGCCGGCGCCGCCTTCACGGTGATCTTCGTCCACGGTCGCGACGGCGACCGCCGCCTCGGCGTCAACGATTACACCTTCGGCGGCAACTTCAACCGGCTGAAAAACCTCGTCGCCGGCAATGGCGGCGTCTATTACGCCCCGTCGGTCAAGACCTTCGACAGCGACGGCGTGACCGCTGTCGCCGGCCTCATCCGCTACGCCAGCGCCCAGTCGCCGGGCCGCCCAATCATCCTCACCTGCGCCTCCATGGGCAGCCAGATCTGCTGGGGCGCGACGCGCGACGCCGAGACGGTCAAGCGCCTCAAGGGCATGGTCATCATGAGCGGGGTCGCCGATCCCGATTTTATGAAGAGCGCATTCTACAAGGCCAAGCTGCCGCTCTGGTTCGCCCATGGCAGCCGCGACCCGACCTACGCCGCCGCCGACCAGCAGGCGCTGTTCGAAACGCTGATCAAATCGCGCTACCCCACCCACTTCACGCTGTACCAGACGGGCAACCACGGCACGCCGATCCGCATGATCGATTGGCGCCAGACGTTGAACTGGATACTGGCCTCCTAGAATTGAGGGGGCTAGCCATAGTTTAGGCAACACGGCTGACAAATTTTAAGCATTTGCGCCGCAAAACGCCGCAATTTCCCTTACGTAAGCGTCCCAAACCTTTTCATTGCCGCATGCTTTTGCTAAGGCCCGTGCTGACGGAGAAATGGGGAAGGCCGGCATGACACCTGACGTGCGACCGCTTGTGGCGGGAAATTGGAAAATGAACGGCACGCGTGCCTCGCTGGATCAGATCAAGGCGATCGCTTCGGGTGTCCAGGGTCCTCTTTCCAACAAGGTGGAAGCGCTGATTTGCCCGCCGGCGACGCTGCTTTACGTGGCGACCGCGCTCTGCACCGACAGCCCGCTCGCCATCGGCGCGCAGGATTGCCACCAGAACCCCGAAGGCGCCCATACCGGCGATATCTCGGCTGAAATGATCGCCGATTGCTTCGGCACCTATGTGATCGTCGGCCATTCCGAACGCCGCACCGATCATGCCGAAACCGACCATTTAGTGCGCGCCAAGGCGGAAGCCGCCGCTGCCGCCGACCTGACGGCGATCGTTTGCATCGGCGAGACCGCTGCCGAGCGCCAGGCCGGCCAGGCACTCGATATCATCAAGCGGCAGCTGTCGGCCTCCGTGCCGGAGAACGCCACGCCGGAGACCACAGTCATTGCTTACGAGCCTGTCTGGGCGATCGGCACGGGTGTGACGCCGACCGTCGAGGATGTTGAGAGGGCGCATGCCTTCATGCGCGCCGAGCTCGTCGCCCGCTTCGGCGACAACGGCCGCAAGTTCCGCATCCTCTATGGTGGTTCGGTCAAGCCGGGCAACGCCAGGGAGTTGATGGGCGTCGCCAATGTCGACGGCGCGCTGATCGGCGGCGCGAGCTTGAAAGCAACCGATTTCCTCGCCATCTACGGCGCATACGAGGCGTTGCTCTCTTGAGATGCGTGTATATTCCGGGCTGAAGGGCTTGGAATAGCGGATCACCTCATGTAAAGAGCGCCAGAATTTTACTTTATGCCCGCTTCGCGCCGGCAGGACTGGACCCATGCAGACCGTATTGATTGTCATTCATCTCATGATCGTGCTGGCGCTTGTCGGCGTTGTGCTTATCCAGCGCTCCGAAGGCGGTGGCCTTGGTATCGGCGGCGGTTCGGGCTTCATGTCGGCGCGCGGCACGGCCAATGCGCTGACCCGCACGACCGCGATCCTCGCAGCACTCTTCTTCATCACCTCGCTCGGCCTCGGCGTCTTGAACCGCTACGAAAGCCGTCCGACTGACATCCTGAACCGCATTCCGGCAACGAGCGGGCAGGGCAACGGCATTCTCGATTCGCTCGGCGGCCAGCAGCAGAACGGCGCCGCCGCTCCGGCTGCGCCTGCGGCTCCTGCCGGCAACGGCGTTCCGACCGGCGGCGACGCACCTGCTGCTCCGGCCGCTCAGGCTCCTGCCGCGACCGCTCCGGCTGCCCCTGCAGCCACCGCTCCGGCTCCCGCCGCGACCACGCCGGCCCCGGCAGCGACTGAAACTGCTCCGGCAGCACCGCAGGCCACCACGCCTGCCGCTCCGGCCCCGGCGGCTGCTCCCAGCGGGCAGTAAGCCGAACGACACATAAACCGCCGGCAGGCCCCAGGGTCTGCCGGTTTTCTTTTGTCTTGAAGTCACCGACAGCGATCACGCGGCAAGCGCGGGAAGAATGCTGTTAAATTAGAGCCCTAAAATTCAGGACATGAATTTTAGGGCTGGTGGAATCGTTTTTGAAAAGGTAAGCGGTAGCTCCCATGGCGCGATACGTATTCATCACTGGCGGCGTGGTTTCCTCTCTCGGTAAAGGAATTGCGGCCGCCGCTCTCGGAGCGTTGCTGCAGGCCCGTGGTTACCGGGTGCGGCTGCGCAAACTCGACCCCTATTTGAACGTGGATCCGGGCACTATGAGCCCGACCCAGCACGGCGAAGTCTTCGTCACCGACGATGGCGCGGAAACCGATCTCGATCTTGGCCACTACGAGCGCTTCACCGGCCGCTCGGCCACCAAGACCGACAACATCACCACCGGCCGCATCTACAAGAACATCATCGACAAGGAACGCCGCGGCGACTATCTCGGCGCCACCGTTCAGGTCATCCCGCACGTCACCAACGAGATCAAGGATTTCGTGATCGAGGGCAATGACGAGTACGACTTCGTCATCTGCGAAATTGGCGGCACCGTTGGCGATATCGAAGCGATGCCCTTCATGGAAGCCATCCGCCAGCTCGGCAACGATCTGCCGCGCGGCACGGCCGTCTACGTCCACCTGACGCTGATGCCCTATATCCCGGCAGCAGGCGAGCTGAAGACCAAGCCGACCCAGCACTCCGTCAAGGAACTGCAGGCGCTCGGCATTCACCCCGACATTCTGCTCGTTCGCGCCGATCGCGAAATTCCGGAAGCCGAGCGCCGCAAGCTCTCGCTGTTCTGCAACGTCCGCGAAAGCGCCGTCATCCAGGCGCTCGACGTCGCCAACATTTACGACGTGCCGATCGCCTACCACAAGGAAGGCCTCGACAACGAAGTTCTGGCCGCCTTCGGCATCGAGCCGGCGCCGAAGCCGCGCCTCGATTCCTGGGAAGAGGTCTGCAATCGCATCCGCACGCCCGAGGGCGAGGTTACGATCGCGATCGTCGGCAAGTACACCGGCCTCAAGGACGCCTACAAGTCGCTGATCGAAGCGCTGCACCATGGCGGCATCGCCAACCGCGTGAAGGTCAATCTTGAGTGGATCGAATCGGAAGTCTTCGAAAAGGAAGACCCAGCGCCCTATCTCGAAAAGGTCCACGGCATTCTCGTGCCCGGCGGTTTCGGCGAGCGCGGCTCGGAAGGCAAGATCCTTGCCGCCCAGTTCGCCCGCGAGCGTAACGTTCCCTATTTCGGCATCTGCTTCGGCATGCAGATGGCAGTCGTTGAAGCCGCCCGTCATCTGGCCGGCATCGAGAAGGCCTCGTCGACCGAGTTCGGCAAGACCGACGAGCCGGTGGTCGGCCTGATGACTGAATGGGTCAAGGGCAACGAGCTGCAGAAGCGCAACGCTGCCGGCGACCTCGGCGGCACCATGCGCCTCGGCGCCTACAAGGCCGCGCTCAAGAAGGACACCAAGATCGCCGAGATCTACGGCTCGACCGACATCTCCGAGCGCCACCGCCACCGCTACGAAGTCAACATCGACTACAAGGACCGTCTGGAAAACTGCGGCCTCGTCTTCTCCGGCATGTCGCCGGATGGCGTGCTGCCCGAAACGGTCGAATACCCTGACCATCCCTGGTTCATCGGCGTCCAGTACCACCCGGAACTGAAGTCCCGCCCGCTCGAACCGCACCCGCTGTTCAAGAGCTTCATCGAAGCGGCAACCGAGCAGAGCCGGTTGGTTTAAGGCATAGTCGCAAGACGATAGAGAAGGCCGCTTTCGAGAGCGGCCTTTTACTTTTCTGGTCAAGGACTAGGGTTGGCTAAGGTTCTGTGACAAGCACGGAAATGAATGCGGAGTGGACGAAGCTAACGCTCAGTCGTAGGGTGAACCCAAGCTCAACGAACTCAGGAGCCGACGATTGTGTCTGTAGTGCGCAAGAGGCGTGAAGCGCCCAAGGTCGCCGGGATGCGCCCCATCCGGATTTGGGTGCCTGACACACGGCAACCCGGCTTCGCTGAGGAGTGCCGCCGCCAATCACTCCTAGTAGCGGAGGCGGATAAGGCCGATAGCGACCTCGGATCTTTTATGAATGACGCACTTGTCGACCTCGATCACAAATAATGAGGCGCGGTGATTTCGTTGCGGAGCCACCGCATGGACGTTCCCAAAACAACAAAAGCCGCCGACATCCAACGATGCGGCGGCTTTTTCATTCCCAAATCTGCGCCTCGCCGCCTCAAGCTGCGCGCTGTCCCCGCACGGGGACACCGGCTTGCGCCCCCTGATCGCGGATCATGCCGCGCCGGTTGAGCTTGAAGTGATTGACCAACTCAGCAAGCAAGGCCGCACCGGATGCCAGCTCCGAGCTAATGCCCGTCGTGCGCTCCACCATGCCGGCGTTCTGCTGTGTCATCCGGTCGATCTGCGAGACCGCGTTGTTGATCTCCGAAAGTCCGGTGGACTGCTCGGCGGCGGCGCTCGCCAGCGCGGTCATGTTGGTGTCGATCGATTCGACGAAGGTCTCGATCTCGTTGAGCGCCGTGCCGGTCGCGTCGACGAGGCGAACGCCTTCGTTGACTTCCTTGCCGGAATTCTCGATCAGACCCTTGATCTCCTTGGCGGCCTTGGCCGAACGCTGCGCCAGTTCGCGCACTTCCTGGGCCACGACGGCAAAGCCCTTGCCGGCTTCACCGGCACGCGCCGCCTCGACACCGGCGTTCAGCGCCAGCAGGTTGGTCTGGAAGGCGATCTCGTCGATGACGCCGATGATCTGGCCAATCTCCTGCGACGCCGAGGCGATCCGCTGCATGGCGGTGATCGTCTCGCGCACGACGGAAGCGGAGGTCGAGGCCGAGGCGCGGGCGCTCTGCACCAGCTTGCGCGTCGCCTGGGTGTTCTCGGTCGAGGACTTGACCGTCGCCGTCACCGTTTCAAGCGCGGCGGACGTCTCCTCGAGCGAGACCGCCTGTTCCCTTGTCCGCGCGGAAAGCTGCTCGGCGGCGTCGCGCATTTCCTGGCTATTGCCGTTCAGCGCGTTGGTCTGCTGCAGCACCTTCACCAGCGTTGCCTGGAACGCGCCGATCGAGGTGTTGAAATCGCGGCGCAAGGTCTCGAATTCGCCGACGAAGGGCTCGTCGATGGTCTGGCGGATATTGCACTCGGAGAGACGGGCGAGGCCGGCGCCGAGATCGTTGACGACCTTCATCCGCTCGGTGACATCGGTCGCGAACTTCACGACCTTGAAGACGCGGCCCGACGCATCGAGGATCGGGTTGTAGGACGCCTGGATGTAGATCTCGCGCCCGCCCTTGGCGATCCGCTTGAACTGATCGGCCGCGAACTCGCCGGCTGCCAGTTTCGCCCAGAAGGCCTTGTATTCGGCGGAGCGGCTGTAATCCGCTTCGCAGAACATCGAATGATGCTTGCCGACGATCTCGGACAAGGAATAGCCGAGCGTCGCCAGAAAATTCTCGTTGGCGGTGATGATGTTGCCTTCTGGCGTGAACTCGATCACCGCCTGCGCGCGCGACAGTGCTTCGAGCTTGCCCTTGTCCTCGGCTGCCTGCTTCTTGGCGGCCGTGATGTCAGTCGCGAATTTCATCACCTTGTATGGCTTGTTGCCGCGATAGATCGGATTGTACGTCGCCTCGATCCAGATTTCGCGGCCGCCCTTGGCGATGCGTCGATATTGGCGCTGGTCGAACTTACCTTCGCCGAGACGGGCCCAGAAATCCGCATAATCCCTAGAGTTCGCCTCGGCCGGATCGACGAACATCCGGTGATGCTTGCCGACGATCTCGCTGAGCTCATAGCCGACCGCCTTGCAGAAATTCTCGTTGGCCGTCAGAATCTTTCCGGTGAGGTCGAATTCGATGATTGCCTGCGACTTGTTCAACGCGTCCAGCACGGCGCTGCTGGAGGAGCCGATGCTTGATAGAAATCCGACCATGGACAAACCCCGATATGCCAAGCGTGCCAAACCGCACGCCGGGCAAATCTATGGGATTTGAGTAAATATTCGCTAAATCTCTATTAGTGTTGAGTTTTTCGGATTATGCGACCTTTGGTAGAGGGCCAGTATAGATCGAGCGGGGGCGGATCAATCGGCCGTTGAGTGCCTGCTCCCGGGCATGGGCGATCCAGCCGATCGTGCGCCCGATCGAGAAGACGCCTGTGAAGGCCTGCCGCTCGAAACCAAGCGATTCGAGAAGCAACGCCGTGTAGAACTCGACATTGACGTCGAGCGGCCGATCCGGCTTCTGCTCCTTGAGGATGGCAAGTGCCACTCGCTCGACGGACGCGGCCAGCGCCATCCGTTCACGATCGACCTGGCCGGAGCGGATGAGAGGCGAGAGCGCATTCTTCAGCGCGTCGGCTCTCGGATCGCGAACACGATAGATCCGGTGCCCGAACCCCATCAGCCGCTCTCCGCGATCAAGTGCTGATGTCAGCCATGCATGGGCGTTGTCTTCGGTCCCGATCGCATCCAGCATATCGAGCACAGGGCCGGGCGCGCCGCCATGAAGCGGTCCTTTCAGGGCGCCTATGGCGGCCAGCACCGAGGATGTCAGCCCCGCCTGGGTGGAGGCGACGACACGCGAGGCAAAGGTCGAGGCGTTCAATCCATGATCCGAGATCGTCACCAGATAGGCGTCCAGCGCCGCCGTCTGCTCTGCGCTCGGCATCCTGCCGGTCAACATCCGCAATATATCCGCGGACTGCGACAGCGACGCATTCGGCGCCACCGGCCGCTGGCCGGCCTGCAGCCTGAGGATGGCGGGCAGCAACACGGCGGGCGCTGCCATCAGATGCAGAGCCGTATCGAAGTTCTGCCCATCGCCAAGGCGCGCGATCATCGTGCGCATGGCATCGACGGGCGGCAGCGCCAGAAGTCCTTCGTCCAGATGCGTGATGTGCGAATAGAGCTCGACCCTCGCGGCCCCGAGCTGCGACCGCAATGCCGTCGCACCGACCGGACGCTCCATCAGTCCGTCGAGCAGCAATGCTGCGACACCCTCATATGTCTCACCGGGGACTAGGTCGTCCAGCGAGACGCCGCGTATCACCAGGCGTCCGCGTTCACCGTCCACATCGGACAGTTGGGTTTCCGCTGCGATCACATCTTCCAAGCCGTTCTTCATTGCGTTTCTCCTTTACGCTTGGAAAGATCGGACCTAGATAGATTGACGTCAATCTTGATGAATAAGATCAATGTAAGAGGCTCTCATGACGTGGCTGACGGCCGAGGAAGCGTTGGAACGGCTCGGCACGAAGCCGCAGACGCTTTATGCCAATGTCAGCCGCGGTCGCATCCGCGCGAGGCCCGATGCCGCCGATAGCCGCCGGAGCCTCTATCACTCCGAGGACGTCGCGCGTCTGGCCAAGCGCCATGCGGGCAGGCGAAAGGCGGAGGCAATAGCCGCCGAGACGATCGACTGGGGCGAGCCGGTGCTGCCGACAGCGATTTCGACGATCGCGGATGGCCGGCTTTACTATCGTGGCCGCGAGGCCGTCGCCTTGTCCGAACGGGCAACGTTCGAGGAGGTGGCGGCACTGTTGTGGGAGAGCCCGGCAGCCATATGCCCGCCGATCGAGTTGCCCGCACGCGAGCCATCAAGGATATCTGGCGCTTTCGTCTTGCTGGCGAGGAAAGCGGCGGCGGATCTGCCGGCTTTGGGCCGCGCGCCCGCCGCGCTGAAGTCGGAAGCAGGGCAGGTGCTTGCCACGGTGGCAGCCGCACTTGCTCCGAGCCAAATCGACTTGCCGCTGCACGAGCGCCTTGCACAGAGCTGGGATCGGCCGGAGGCGGCGGAGCCGATCAGACGGGCACTTGTGCTCGCCGCAGAACACGAACTCAACGTTTCCGCATTCGCGGCACGCGTCACCGCCTCGTCGGGGGCTTCACTGGCCGCAGCCACGCTATCCGGCCTCTCGACGCTGACCGGCCCTCGCCACGGTGGGGCTTGGCAGGGCGCCGTGCGGCTGATGGATTTGTCGCGGGAAATCGGCGCGCGCGAGGCGATCAGGACGATGTTGGCGACGGAAGGCGTGGTGCGGGCCTTTGGCCATAAGCTCTATCCAGATGGCGATCCTCGCGCGGCGGCGATCATGCGTTCGTTCGAGATGCCGAAGCTCTACGCCGAGATTGCCGCTCTCGGCGCGGAATTGTTGGGCGAGCCTGCGAATATCGATTTCGCGCTGGCGGCAATGGCAGGGCATTTCGATCTTCCCGACGACGCGCCGCTTGTCATCTTCGCGCTCTCCCGCACCGCCGGCTGGCTCGCGCATGCCATCGAGCAGGTGACCAGTGGAACTATGATCCGCCCGCGTGCCCGCTATGTCGGACCATCGCCGGAGGCGCTTTGATGGAACGCGGGATGGTCTCATCGCCTGTGTAACTGCCGCCAAGCGCATTGCGGTGCCGGGCGAGGCAGGGTTAGAGTGCGTTAGTTGGTCGAGGGGCGGAAATTGCTACAGGGGGATCTCATGGAGACAGTATCGTACGGTCATCCTTGTCTGGTCACCGCCATCGCCGCGACGACTTTGCTTTGGGCGGGGCTCTGGGCTGGCTTGGCGTCGGCGCAGTCCGCCGGCTGCACGCTTGAACGCGTCGCCGGCACGTCGCGCCAGATCATGCGCTGCGCCGATGGCGTAACCGTCACCGCCGAAGGTGGCGCGCGGTTCCAGCTTGTCGACAGCAACGGCGACGGTCGCCCCGATTCGGTGTCGCTGCGCAACAGGGCCGTGCTTGTCGATGTCGATAGCGCCAGGCGCAGTGGCGGCTTTGAGGTAGTCACACCGCAGGCGATCGCCGCCGTGCGCGGCACGCGCTGGGCCGTGGACGTCAAGAACGGCACGACATCGGTCTTCGTCGTACGTGGCCGTGTCGCCGTGGGCAGGCCATCGGCGGGGCCGAGGGTCGTGTTGACGCCGGGTGAGGGCGTGGACGTGTCGCGCACCAGTGGCGCGCTCACCGTCAGGCGCTGGCCGCAGGCGCGTGCGGCGGCGCTACTCGCGCGATTGGGCCAGTAGTCGCCCATGCAGGCCAGACGGCTTCTGATCACCATATCCCTGATCGCGGCCGCCCTTTGGGGCGGCGCGCTCGGCTATCTCCACATGCAGGGCAATGCCGGCTTTCTCGACCGCATGGAAGCATCGCTGGCCGACCTCAGAAGCCATCTCATTGGGCCGAGCAGCGCGCCTTCGGTCGTCACCATTGTCGCGATCGATGACCAGACGGCGAGCGCCAACGGCTATCCGTTGAGCAGGGCAACGCTCGCGCGGCTGGTGGAAACCATCGGCGCACTGAAGCCGAAGGTCATCGCGCTGGATCTGCTTCTGGTTGATCCCGGACCGGAGGAGGGCGATCAGGCGCTTACCGATGCGCTGAAGGGCGTACCAACAGTCATCGCCGCGGCAGGCGTCTTCCCATCAAGTCTTCAATCGGTGACATCGAGTGCCGAGGATCCGCTCGCGACCATTCCGGTGGCAGACCGGATGATGCTGCCGATCGCCCGTTTCGCCGATTCAGCCGCGATCGGCGTCGTCAACGTGTCGACCGATCAGGGTGGGACACCGCGCTATATTCCGCTGATCTCGCGCGGCGCGCAGCGGGTCGATGCCTCGTTTCCCTTGCGGGTGGCATCGGTGGCGCTCGGCGTCAATCCGGCCTTTACGCCGGCAGCCCTTGCGCTGGGCGAACTGCGCCTTCCGACCGACATCGGCCAGCGCCTGCCGCTGACCTTCTACGGACCGCGCGGAACGATCCCCACCTTCAGCGCCGCCGATGCGCTCGCCGGCAAGATCGACGCCAAGATGGTCGAGGGCAGGGTGGTCGTGATCGGCTCGACGGTAACCGGCGGCGGCGACGTCTTTCCGACTCCGTTCGATCCGGTGCTTCCCGGCGTCGAGGTCATGTCCACGGCGATCACCCGGCTGATTGCAGCCGACAATATCGTGCGCGACGGCAATGTGCGCTCGTTCGATGCGCTGCTCGGGGTCGCGCTGCCAGTGCTGATCATCAGCTTGCTCGGTTGGCGCCGCAGTGCGGTCGCCTATAGCGCCATCGCGGCCGCGGTGCTGGCGTGGCTGACATTCAACATCGTCGCCTTCTCGCATGGCTATTGGTTCAGCGCCGCCTTGCCGATCGCCGCGACCTTGCCGCCGGTGCTGCTGTTCGGCGCGATGGAGCTATGGCTCGATCGCCGCCGCGCCACGCATTTCGCCGCACAAAGCGAAATGCTGCAACGAATCGAGGCGCCCGGCCTCGGCGAATGGCTGGCGCGCGATCCGTCTTTCCTCTCACGCCCGGTGCGTCAGGAAGCCGCGGCGGTGTTCGTCGACCTGTCGGGCTTCACCGGATTGAGCGAGGCGATCGGCGCGGCGCGCGTGCAAGAGGTCCTGAGCGGCTTCTTCGAGCTCGTCGATGACGAGGCGCGCGCCCATGGCGGCGCGATCACCAGTTTCATGGGCGATGGCGCGATGATCCTCTTCGGTCTGCCGCGACCGGCCGATGACGACGCCTTGCGGGCGGCGGCCTGCGCAGTCGGGCTCGGCGACCGCCTGAGGGCCTGGCTTGCAGCAGATCCCGGGCTTTCCGGCCGCAAGATCGGCTTCAAGGTCGGCGCCCATTGCGGAACGGTCGTGGCCTCGCGTCTCGGCTCCGGCACACGCCAGCAGATCACCGCGACTGGCGATACCGTCAACGTCGCAAGCCGCCTCATGGAAGTCGCGGCAAGCCACGGTTTCGAGCTCGCACTCAGCGCCGCCTTGATGAATGCGGCGGGGGCGGAGGCAGCGCCCAACCATCAAGGGCATATCGAAGGACCGGTCTCAGCCAAGATTAGGGGCCGCGCCGAAAGCATCGATGTCTTCCTGTGGCGCGGACATCCGCTTTGACATTTGTCGTTTGACGCAGTAGGAACAGCCCAACTTTTCAACCGGCAAGTTCCGGACGGCGCACCGTGCGCCCGATTATTCCGAAAGACAGACAAAATGACAGAGATAAGCGGCGTCGTTCCGGCGATCGGCAAGGCGTTGGCGAAGCGCGGTTATTCCGAGCTCACCCCCGTTCAGCAATCCATGCTCGATCCGGCGCTTGCCGCGTCCGACGCGCTGGTCTCGGCGCAGACCGGCTCCGGTAAGACGGTTGCCTTTGGCCTCGCCATGGCGCCGACCCTGCTTGGCGACGACGATCGCTTCGAGCCGGCCGCCACCCCGCTGGCCCTCGTCATCGCGCCGACCCGCGAGCTTGCGCTGCAGGTCAAGCGCGAGCTGGAATGGCTCTATGAGCTGACCGGCGCCGTCATCGTCAGCTGCGTCGGCGGCATGGATATCCGCAGCGAACGCCGCGCGCTCGAGCGTGGCGCCCACATCGTCGTCGGCACGCCCGGTCGTCTCTGCGACCACATTCGCCGCCGCGCGCTCGACATGTCCGATCTGAAGGCCGTCGTGCTCGACGAAGCCGACGAGATGCTCGACCTCGGCTTCCGCGAAGACCTCGAATTCATTCTCGATGCGTCCCCGGAAGACCGCCGCACGCTGATGTTCTCGGCAACCGTTCCGGCCGCGATCGCCAAGCTCGCCAAGAGCTACCAGAAGAACGCCGTGCGCATTGCCACCACGACGGAAGAAAAGCAGCACGTCGATATCGAATACCGTGCGCTGGCCGTCGCCCCGAGCGACCGCGAAAACGCGATCATCAACGTGCTGCGCTACTACGAGGCGACCAACGCCATCGTCTTCTGCTCGACCCGTGCGGCCGTCAACCATCTGACCGCCCGTTTCCATAACCGCAATTTCGACGTCGTCGCGCTCTCGGGCGAACTGACGCAGAACGAGCGCAGCCACGCGCTGCAGGCCATGCGCGATGGCCGCGCCCGCGTCTGCATCGCGACCGACGTCGCCGCCCGCGGCATCGACCTTCCAGGCCTCGATCTCGTCATTCATGCCGACCTGCCGACCAATCCGGAAACCCTGCTGCACCGTTCGGGTCGAACAGGCCGCGCCGGTCGCAAGGGCGTCAGCGCCATGATCGTGCCGCTCAACGCCCGCCGCAAGGCAGAGCGCCTGCTCGACAATGCCGGTATCGCCGCCACCTGGGCGCTGCCGCCGTCTGCCGAGGAAGTCATCGCCCGCGACGAGGAACGCCTGCTCGCCGATCCGATCTTCGAAGAGGCCCCGCGCGAGGAAGAGCAGGACATCGTCAAGCGCCTGCTCGAAGCGCATGGCGCCGAGAAGCTCGCAAACGCCTTCGTCAATCTCTACCGCGCCAAGCAGTCTGCGCCGGAAGATCTGATGGAAATCAGCCTGCAGGCCGGTCCGCGCAAGCCGCGCGACAACGCCGATGGCCCGCGCGACACCAGCCCACGCGGCCCGCGCGACGACTTCGGCCCAAGCGTCTGGTTCTCTCTGTCGGTCGGCCGCAAGCAGAACGCCGAGCCGCGCTGGCTGATCCCGATGATCTGCCGCAACGGTAATCTCACCAAGCGCGAGATCGGCGCCATCAAGATGCAGCCGGAAGAGACCTTCGTCGAGATTGCCGCTGGCAGCGCCGACGCGTTTCTCGCCGCCACCGGTCCAAACAAGACGATGGAACGCGGCATCCGCGTCAGCCGTCTGCCCGGCACGCCGGAATTCGGTCGCCAGGACTACGGCAAGCCGGATTTCAACAAGTCCGGCCCGAAGCCCTACGCCGCCAAGAAGAGCTATGACGACCGCCCGCGCGACGGCGGCTTCAAGAAGGGACCGCGCAGCGATGCCGCCCCATCCGGCGAGCGCGACAACAAGCCGTGGAGCAAGCCCGGAAAGCCTAAGTTCGAGGGCAAGCCGAAATACGAAGGCAAGCCGAAGTTCGACGGTAACGGCCCGAAGCCCAAGTTCTCCAAGAAGAAGGGCTGAGGCCCAAAGTGTGACGGCGAGGATCGCATGCGCCGCCGGTCGTTCGGATCGTCCTGATTTTTAGGGCACTGGTCAACCTGGCAGCCATGCCCCGCCGTTTCTCATATCAAGTAATCGCGAAACATGAGTCTCGCGGTTGCTGATGCGGACCGGGTGACGCCATGCATGAAAAGACAGAGCGCATGACATCCGCTCCCGCTGACGATGGTGCCCAACCGCAGAAGCGCACGTCTTCCTTCGACGCCAGTGCCTTCATCGCCAGGAATCTCCGGCTTTTGCCCGTGCCCGGCCTTCAGGATATCCAGCTCTACACCGCGCATTCCGGCAGCCGCCTGTCACGGCTTGGCGGCACCGATCCCGAGGCGCCGGCGCCGTACTGGGCTTATGGCTGGGGCGGCGGTGCGGTGCTCGCACGTCATATCGCCGAGAACCCCCACCTCGTGCGCGGCCGCCGCGTCCTCGACCTTGGCACCGGCTCGGGCATCGTCGCGATCATCGCCGCCAGGGCAGGCGCAACATCCGTGGTCGCCGCCGACATCGACGAAAACGCCATCGCCGCCGCCCGCCTCAATGCGGTCGCCAACGGTGTCGAGCTTGATCTTATCCATGCCGATCTCCTCGACGGTCCGCCGCCTGCTGTCGATGTCGTGCTCGCCGGAGATCTTTTCTACGACGAAGCGCTGGCAAAACGCGCAATGGCGTTTCTTGAAACCTGCCGCGCCGCCGGTATCGACGTTCTGATCGGCGATCCATACCGTGTGCCGTTGCCAACGGAGAAGCTCCGCTGCATTGCCGAGTATTCCGTGCCGGATTTCGGCCTTGGTCGCGACGGAGACGAGGTCCGCGCCGGTGTCTTCAGCTTGGCCACGGTTCCGGGCCTCTAGCCAATTCCAGGCGATCCAACGTCAGCCTGCCGCAGCCTGCAGGTCCAGCAGCACCCGCATGGCCTCTTCCGCGTCGGCCGTTGGCACGAAGACGTGGTCGTGATGATAGGCGGCCACCATGTTGCAGGAGATGTTGTGATTGGCGGGCGCGGTAGCGACGGCGGCCGTCAGTCCGACGCCCTCAAGCGACGAGAACACGGTGAGCGTGATCCGCCGCATGGGGAGGGTGGTGTCAAAGCCCAGCCGCAAAGCGTCGCCAAGTGCCAGTATCAAGGACACACCTTCGGCCTCGCGAAACCAGCCGAGCGACGAAGGCGCAGCCAGCATGGCCAGTTGCTCGTCCTTTGTCGTGCAAAACACATAGTCTGCGGCGTCAAGGCTCGGCGTCATGCCACTCAGCATGGCCTTCGCATCGCGAACCGGCTCGGTGGTCATGATCATGTTCTCGGCTATGAATGACGATGCGCCGAGTGTGGAACAAGCGCGCTATCCGCACAAGCCACCGCAATGACAGCAATCAGTCGGCAGGCGCGCCCGATCGAGCGCTTAGCCAAGCAGCTCCGGACGGATCAGCATCACCTCGCATGCCTCTCCGGCTGTAAGCTCCGGCGCGTGCGGCGGTCGTATGATCAGGCAGTCGGCTTCCGCGAAGATCTTCATCATCGACGAATCCTGCTTGCCAAATGGCTCGACCCGCAAGGCGCCCGATTGAGATCGCACCGCTCTAGCCCTGACATAATCCTGCCTCTGGTCGTTCGCCTTCATGCCGACGGCAGCTTCCGCCGCAGCGCTGCGCTTGAACGGGGGTAAGGATGCGAGCTTGCGGATCAGCGGTTCGAGAAACAGCAGACCGCAGACGAGGCTGGAGACCGGATTGCCTGGAAGGCCGAGCACATGCGTATCGCCGAAACTGCCCACCATCAGCGGCTTGCCCGGTCGCATCGCGATCCGCCAGAAATCGAGCTCCATGCCGGCGGCAAGCAGCGTTGCCTGCACGAGATCGTGGTCCCCAACGGACGCGCCACCCAGCGTCACGATCACGTCCACTTTGGCTTCCCGTGCCCTCTCGACCGCAGCCGTGATCGCCGCCTTGTCATCGGCAACGATACCGAGATCGAGCACCTCGGCACCGGCCTTGCGCGCGAGTGCTGCGATACCGAATGTGCTGGAAGCGATGATCTGCGAGGGGCCGGGCTGCTCGCCTGGCTTGACCAGTTCGTCGCCGGTGGCAAGCAGCGCGACCAGAGGCTTGCGCCGGACGTCGAGTGTCGCATGGTTCATGCCGGCAGCAACGGTCAGTCGCGAGAAATCGATCACCGCGCCTGCCATCAGAACGGGCTCGCCGTCACGAAAGTCCTGCCCGCGCGGGCGCACATGCTGGCCGGGACGCACGGGATAGGTGGTGCGGATACCGTTGTCCGTCTTTTCGGCGTCTTCCTGCAGCAACACGCTGTCGGCGCCTTCGGGAACCGGCGCGCCGGTGAATATCCGCACGGTCTCGCCAGCGCCGATCGTGCCGTCAAAGGCGTGTCCCGCGGACGACGTCCCGATTATCCGCAGCTCGCTACCTGGCTCAAGGGCATCCTCGCCACGCAAGGCATAGCCGTCCATCGCCGATGAATTGAAGGGCGGCTGTGTCAGGCGCGCCGCGACGTCGGTGGCGAGAACACGACCCTCGGCCTCAGTGAGAGAGACGGGCTCGAGTGCCATGATCGGCTTTGCCCGCGACAGCAGGCGTTCCTGCGCTTCGGCAACGGGCAGAAGGCTCATTTCGCATGCTCCGGATGCCTGAAATCACCCGATTTCCCGCCCGATTTCTCAAGCAGGCGGATGCCGCTGATCTCCATCGCCTTGTCGGCAGCCTTGGCCATGTCGTAGATCGTGAGGCACGCGACCGAGACGGCCGTCAGCGCTTCCATTTCGACGCCGGTCTTGCCGGTGAGCTTGGCCGTCGCCGTGACGCGCAGGCCGGGCAGGGCGCTATCCTCGGCAATCTCGACGGAAACCTTGGTCAGCATCAGCGGATGGCAGAGCGGGATGAGATTGCTGGTCTGCTTGGCGGCCATGATGCCGGCCAGCCGCGCCGTGCCGATCACGTCGCCTTTCTTGGCGTTGCCCTCGAGGATCAGCCGAAGGGTCGCCGGTGCCATCTTCACATGGCCTTCGGCGGTGGCGATGCGGGTCGTCTCGGCCTTGTCGCCGACATCGACCATATGCGCTTCGCCGGCCGCGTCGATATGGGTCAGACCCGCCTTCTCGCCACTCATCTTATTCGGCCGCCAGCGAGGCCTGGCCGAACAGCAGCGCCTGCGTGGCCGCCGTCACATCGTCCTTGCGCATCAGGCTCTCGCCGACGAGGAAAGTGTTGATGCCGAAAGCCTGCAGCCGCTTGCAATCCTCATGCGTGAAGATGCCGCTTTCGCCTACCAGCAATCGGTCATCAGGCACCATGGCCGACAGCTCCTCGCTGACGGTCAGGCTGACCTCGAAGGTCCTGAGGTTGCGGTTGTTGATCCCGACCAGCGGCGAGGAGAGCTTCAGCGCCCGTTCCATCTCTTCGGCGTCGTGTACCTCGACGAGCACATCCATGCCGAGCCCGAAGGCCTCGTCCTGCAGACGCTCTGCATCGCTGTCGGAGAGCGAGGCCATGATCAGGAGAATGCAATCCGCGCCCCATGCACGGGCTTCCTGCACCTGATAAGTCTCGAACATGAAATCCTTGCGCAGGGCCGGCAGCTTGCAGGCCGCCCGCGCTGCCATCAGAAACTCGGGCGCGCCCTGGAAACTCGGCGTATCCGTAAGCACGGAAAGACAGGCGGCACCGCCAAGCTCGTAGGCCTTGGCCAGCGCCGGCGGATCGAAATCAGGACGGATAAGTCCCTTGGAAGGGCTCGCCTTCTTGATCTCGGCAATCAGGCCGAACTGGCCCGCGTCGCGCTTGGAGACCAGCGCCTTGTGGAAACCGCGCGGCGCGGTCTGGTCTTGCTGCATCGCCTTCAGATCGGCGAGCGAAACCTTGGCCTTTGCCGCGGCGATCTCTTCACGCTTGTAGAGTTCGATCTTCTGCAGAATGTCGGTCATGTCGATATCCTAGTCCAGGTCGTTGGATACGGCGACAAGTTTGTCGAGCGCACCCGCGGTAGCGCCGCTGTCGAGCGACTGTGCGGCAAGCCGCATACCGTCATGCAGCGTCTCCGCCTTGCCGGCGATCACGAGCGATGCGGCAGCATTGGCAAGTGCGATATCGCGATAGGCGTTCTTCGCGCCGCTCAGCACATCGCGCAGCGCAGCCGCGTTGACGACGCCGTCGCCGCCCTTGATCGCCTGAAGCTCGACCGTCTCGACGCCGAAGTCGGAAGGCGAAAGCTCGAAGCTTTTGATCTTGCCGTTCTCAAGTGCTGCGACGCTGGTCTTGCCCGTAGTGGTGATTTCGTCGAGGCCGTTGCCGTGCACGACCCATACGCTCTCGGAACCAAGATCACGCATCACTTCGGCAATCGGCATGACGAGCTGCGGCGAATAGACGCCGAGCAACTGACGGCGAACGCCGGCCGGATTGGAGAGCGGGCCGAGCACGTTGAAGATCGTGCGCGTGCCGAGTTCGACGCGCGACGGGCCGACATGGCGCATCGCTGAATGATGCTGCTGCGCGAACATAAAGCCGACACCGGCTTCGCGAATACAGCGCGAGATCACCTCAGGCGTCACGTCAAGCTTGACGCCCAGCGCGGCAAGGCTGTCGGCAGCACCCGATTTGGAGCTCAGCGCGCGGTTGCCGTGCTTGGCAACGGGCACACCGGCGCCAGCGACGATCAGGGCCGCCAGCGTCGAGATGTTGTAGGTGCCGCTGGCGTCACCGCCGGTGCCGACGATATCGATGGCATCGGCGGGCGCTTCCACCGTCAGCATCTTCGAGCGCATGGTGGTGACGGCGCCGACGATCTCGTCGACCGTCTCGCCGCGAACGCGCAGCGCCATCAGAAAACCGCCGATCTGAGAGGGCGTCGCCTGGCCGGACATCAGGATGTCGAAGGCCTCGCGGGCCTCCTCACGTGTCAGAGGTTCGCGGCTTGCGGCCTTCGCCAGGAGGGGCTTCAGATCGGTCATGCGTTCATGTTCCCCTTAGCGCGAGGCTGCCTGTTCGGCGAGCTGCTGGTTGATCGACACGCCATACTGCGTCTGCAGCAGGGAGACCATCTGGTCCAGGATGTCGTCGCCGGCAGCGTTCGCGATCGCGTTGATCTGCTGGTCCTGGTTGGCAAGCACGTCGCCGGTCGGCTCGGTGTTCACCTCGGTCACCTTCATCAGGATCTGTGTCGTCGGATCGGCGCCGATAGCGGTCGCGATCGTGTCGATCGGGCCGGAGAAGGAGGCGTTGACACCACCGGTGCCAAGAACCACGTCGTCCATGCCGCGGGTAATGCCGCTCTTGCTCTCGACCTGAATGCCGAGCGGTGCGGCGATGTCAGCAAGCGAGGTACCCTTCTGGGCCTGCTGCTTCAGCTCGTCCGCCTTCTTGGCGAGTTCGCTCTTCTGCTGCTCGGCAGTCCAGTCGGCAACGGCCTTGTCGTGAACTTCGGCAAGCGGGCGGTCGCGGTCGGGCGTGATGTCGCCGAGAGCAAACCAGAGATAGCCATCCGTGCCGATTGACAGCGACGGGATATCGGCACCAGCTTCGGCACGGAACACCGCGCCCAGCACTTGCTGCTTCTCCGGGATGTCCTTGACCTCGTTGCCGGCCTTGTCCAGGCCCGTTGCATCGACGGCGTCGATGGTCACGGCCTTGAGCTTCAGCTGCGTGGCGATCTGGTCGAGCGTCGAGCCGGCGCTGCGCAGGTCTTCGATCTGATCGTGGACGGTGATCATCTGCTGCGACGCGTTTGCGACGGCGAGCTGCTTGCGCAGGTCTTCCTTGACCTCGTCGAAGCTCTTGGCGCTCTCGGGCTTGATGTTGGTGATGCGCAGGATAACCGGACCGAAGCTGCCCTCGACGACAGGCGAGGTGCCGCCGTTGCGGGAAACCGCGAAGGCCGCGTCGGCAACGGACTGGTCGGGAACCTTGTCCTTGGTGAATTCGCCGAGCATGACGTCGTTGGCGGTCTTGCCCTGGTCGGTCACCAGCTGGTCGAAGGTCGTGCCGGTCTTGAGCGCATTAGCGGCCGCGTTGGCGAGGTCCTTATTCTGGAACGTCAGCTGCTCGATCGTGCGGCTTTCCGGCGTGCGATAGGCGTCCTTGCGCTTTTCGAAGTCTTCGCGGATCTGATCGTCGGTCACCGTTCCGGCATCGGCGATGTCGGCAGGCTGCAGTTTCAGATAGGTGAACTTGCGATATTCGGGCGCGCGATAGCGCGCCTTGGCGCCTTCAAACCACTTTGCGAGAACGTCGTCAGCCGGCGCCTTGATCGGCTCGATATTGGCGTTGGTCAGCAGCAGGTAATCGATGCCGCGGCTTTCCTGACGGTAGAGCTTCAGCGAATCGACCAGCGTCTTCGGCGGCGTAAAGCCGTTCGAGATCGCATCGACGATCTGGCTGCGGACCGCGACCTTGCTGCGCTCCTTGATATAGTCGTCCTCGCGGATGCCGGCATTGCGCAGGCGCGAGGTGAACAGCGAACGATCGAACTGGCCGTTGACGGCCTTGAACGCCGGATCGTCACCGATCAGCTGGGCGAGACGATCCTCGGAGAGGCCGAGCCCCATGTCGGCGGCGAGCTGGTCGAGCGAAGCGCCGGCCACCAGCTGCGAGATCACCTGCTGCTCGACGCCAAAGGCGCGGGCCTGATCGGGTGTCAGGCGCATGCCGAACTGCTGGCTGAGGTTTGAGACCTGGCGCTGATAGGCGAGGCGGAACTCGTTCACGTCGACCTGCTGGTCGCCGACCGTAACCACGGTCGTGCTGTTGCTGCCGGTCAGCAGGGAGTGTGACACACCCCAAATGCCGAAAGAGGCGACCAGGAGCAGCATCAGGAGCTTGGCCGCCCAGGTCCGGGCAGCTCTACGCAGAAGATCGAACATCGAAACGCAAACCTCGCATTATATTCGCCCGTTCGCGGGCAAAGCATTGGACGTTCCTTAGAGCAAACGCATGAGGAATTGAAGGGTTATCGCGCGAAAACATCTGCGCTATACCAGCCGTGTTTCGCGACGCCGACCGAAGACAAAAGATGCTCGCTTGCGGAACCTTTGGCAGCGCTATTTCGTTGAGCAGCATCCCCAAGAAACAGGAGCAAACAATGGCCGACATGAAAACCGCCTCCGCACAGTCCACAGCCGCGCGCGTCAAGGCGGAGATTGCAACGGACGATCTGTCCGCGCAGGTCGCCGCATTGCGGGAAGATCTGGCGCGTTTGTCCGAGAGCGTTGTCGCGCTGGGGCAGGGTGCAAAGACCGCCGTTGCAGATGAGGCCTCAGTTTTGACCGAGCGGGTTCGCGACAAGGTGCGCGAAGAGCCGATCCTTGCCATCGCGGTGACCGCCGGCGTGGCATACCTGTTTGGCCTGATGAGCCGCAGATAGAATTTTCTGAAATGAGATCGAAAGGGCCGGGCTATGAGCTCGGCCCTTTTTGCATCCGATTTTCGGCACGCCGAATTCGCCAAAGAAGACGCCTGTGAGAACTGTGCTTTGGTTGACCGATCATGTTACCCAGATGGTCGCCACGGCGCAGGAAATCACGCAAATGTGAAATACAACTACCAGGGGACTTTTATGAAATTACTCGACACATTGTGGAGTGATTGGACGTGGCGCACGCCTCGATGAGCAGAAGCCTCTCGCATGATGATCCATTTTGGTCGCAATGTTATTTTGGTACCGCTTTATGGTTTGTATAAAATCAACCTTTAGAAGAATTTAGCAGGATACATAGAGTCAAAATATGTTCGAATATAAAAGCGGAAATATGGTAGCGATGTGATCTTGATTGTCTCGGATAATACTATGTAGAACTTTGACGGGGCGATATATGTTGCTTGGTTGTTTTGTCGATGCCGAAGTATGTTTCATCATTTTCAATGATGTATCGCCAACTATGGAACATATTTATCACCCCATTCGCATCACTTTCGGTCAGGTTGCATGACTGATCGCTTTAGGCGAGTGTCGTTGAAAAACCTCATCCGCTGGCAAAATTTAGGTTTTGATCAGCAATCCCTTGCTCAACCTGCAATCTATGTCATGGTACAGCCTTGGACATGAGGGGTAACAGAGATGATCAATCTTCAGTCAGCTCGCAGTGACACCAACCACGACCAGCGTTTGCTCGATTGCCGCGCCGATGTCGAACCAGCACTCCACCAGATTATCAGAGAAGCGCAGAAGAACGGCTGGGCGGCGGCCGAGGTGGCGATGGCGATCGCCGACGCTGCCGACGATTACATTCTTCTGCTGGCGAACCGCAAAACCACCGCGCACTGACCGTCTTTTTCCTTCGCTCATCCGACGTCTTCGCTCGTGCTCCCGCGCCATTATGCCAGATCACGGCGCGAAGACGCGGCCGGCTGGTTGACGGTGCCGACGAAGCAGCTTAAAGCCTTCGAAACCTGATTTGGTGACACCCAAGGTGCGCGCATTTTGCCGCCGGGTCATCAGATTGGTGCGCTGGATGGGTGGCCGAGTGGTTTAAGGCAACGGTCTTGAAAACCGTCGTGCGGGGAACCGTACCGTGGGTTCGAATCCCACCCCATCCGCCATTTTCGCGTTGGTCCGACCCGGACGCGCGGGTAAACTCCGTACCGAATACATAGGTGACAACCTCGTCCCTTGTTGCCGATCACGTGCGCAGACCGGCTCTCGGGCGGGCTTGGTCTTGCACTGAGCATAGCTTTCAGGTGGCCGTCAGGCTCATTCATCAAAGTCCCGCTCGCACTTTGATGAATGAGGTTGTTGTCATGCGTTTCGCCGCCAGTCGGAAGAAGATCCTATTGAGAGCCGCCGCCTGCGTGTTGTTCGCAGGCGCCCTGTTCGGGGGCTATATCGGCTATCTGCAATTGAGCGGGAATTTTCATAGCGTCGTTCATGGAGAGTTTTACCGATCGGCGCAGCTCTCTCCGGCGCAGCTTGAGCGCCACGTCCGCGATCACGGCATCAAGACGATCATCAACCTGCGCGGCGAGAATGTGAACGCGCAGTGGTACAATGCCGAGGTCGAAACGGCGGCGCGGCTTGGTGTCCAGCACATCGATTTCGCAATGTCGTCCGGTACCGTCCTGACGCCCGAGCGGGCGGACCAGTTGGTCGCCATCATGAAGGCCGCGCCGAAGCCGATCCTCGTACACTGCCAGAGTGGTGCCGATCGAACCGGCCTGGTGTCGGTCATCTACAGCCAGCAGATCGCGGGCGTCGGCGAAGATGTCGCTGAGCGTCAACTGTCTGTGCGTTACGGCCATGTCGCCATACCGCACGTTTCGTCCGTCTACGCGATGGATGTCAGCTGGGATCGGCTGGAAACGCACTATGGACTCAAGGGTTAAGGGCAGAACTCACTCGGGATAGGGGGCTGCAAGCCGTATTTTGTTTCCGAATAGGAGGAGAGATGCAGGAAGTGCTCATCACTTTCAAAACCTCTCCGACGCCTGCAGGCGCACGGAGCGGCCTCCGTTGATCGCATATAGCCTGGAAGCATTCAGGCTTGTGTCAGAAAAGAAAGGCATTCCGTCACGCATTGGCGGGATAAGGCCATCGCTTTGACGGTGTCCCGCGCCAGCTATTGCGGAGACATCGAATTGAACGACAGTAATGATCGAGCCGGACCACGCTTTCTTCGTCCGGAAATTGGAAGCATCACGCTCTGCCTGCTGACGACCGCTTATCTTTTGGTCGTCACCAACCAAACCTTTTGGTCCAAGGCCTTCGGCTATTTTGCTGCCGATCGCTTCGGCTTCTCGATCTTCGTGATCGGTATCGCGGCGGCGAGCCTCGGCGTAGTCACATTCTTCTCCGCGAAATACATCACCAAGCCGTTCCTGATCTTCTTCGTGATCGTGGCGTCCGCCGCATCGTGGTTTACCGATTCGTTCGGCGTCATTGTTGACAAGGAAATGATCCGCAACGCCGCCGTGTCGACCGGTGCCGAAGCTGGGCACCTGATTACCGGCCGGTTTGCATGGCATATCTTTCTGACCGGTATCGTGCCGTCGCTGCTCATTCTTTGGGTCCGCATCCGCCACCGGCCGATTCTCGGGAAGCTGGCGCACAACACGGCCGTTATCCTCGCCTGCACGGCCGTTTTCGCGGCAATCGGCATTGGTGACTACCGGACCTTCGCGGGCGTCGGGCGCGCTCACAAGGATATTCTCGACACGCTCAACCCGTTTGTGCCGATCACCAGCGCCGTGCGCTTCGCAATTTCGTCGGGGCAGGACGCCAACATTGTCGCGCAGCCGCTTGGCGCGGATGCCCATCGTGTCAACACGACAGCAACCACCAAGCCGCGGGTCCTCATCATGGTCGCCGGCGAAACGGCCCGTGCCCAGGATTTTGCGCTCGGCGGCTATACGCGCGATACCAATCCCGAGCTGGCGAAGCAGAATGTCGTCTATTTCCCCAACACGAGCAGCTGTGGAACGGCGACGGCGATCTCGATCCCATGCCTGTTCTCGGTATATCCGAGAACAGCCTACACGCACCGCAAGGGGCTGGAGACGGAGAATGTTCTCGACGTTCTCGGACATGCGAACGTTTCCGTTTCATGGCTCGACAACGACACCGGCAGCTACCACGTCACCGACAGGGTACCTTACGAATTCCTGCCGGATTCGGCCGATCCGAGATTCTGCAAGGACGGCGAATGCCTCGATGCGATCCTCCTGGACAAGATTGACGGCTGGCTCGACAAGGTAAAGGGCGATAGCGTGCTGGTGCTTCACCAGCTCGGCAGTCATGGCCCGGCATATTATGCTCGCTATCCCGAGGAGTTTCGCCGCTTCCAGCCGGATTGCCGCGCCAACGATTTCGGAAGTTGCTCGCCGGAAGAAATCCGCAATGCCTATGACAATACGGTCCTTTACACGGATCATATCGTGTCGACGGTTATCGATAAGCTGAAGAAGCGGTCCGATACCGTTGCGGGCTCCGTAGTCTACATCTCCGACCACGGCGAATCGCTGGGCGAGAATGGGCTCTATCTGCACGGTACCCCCTATGTTGTCGCGCCGATCCAGCAGACCCACGTTCCGTTCCTGGTGTGGCTTTCAGATGATCTCCAGGCGTCGGCTGGCTTCGACATGGCGTGCTTGGCGAGCAACGCCAACAAGACGACCTCCCACGACAATATCTTCCATAGCCTGCTCGGCCTGATGGATGTTTCGACCAAGGTGTATGATCCCTCGCTGGATGTGTTTTCCAGTTGCCGGAAGGGGGATTCCCATGTCGCGAGTGTGAGCGCGGCGGTCGGCGTCAACTGAAATCAGATGCTTTTGATGACCGGGGCTGAAAGGCCCCGGTCGCATGTTATGCGCGACCTTGGCCGCGTGTCCGCGTTCTCTTCACCGGCGAACCGCCGATGTCGCAATAATGTCATTTCCGCTTCAGGTTGTTGTCAGCAGCCCGCGCCATAGAGCAACTCTCTTTGTTATTACTTAGGAGATACTCTTGCGCGCACTGAAGCGAGTTCGGATCGCCCGCCCCGTAAAGATTTTCGGCGGTCTGATACTTTTGACGGGCCTGACCCTCGCGGGCTATGTCGGTTATCTCCAGTTTACCGGAAATTTTCATACTGTCGTGGCGGGCCAGTTCTACCGTTCTGCGCAGCCGTCTCCGTCTCAACTGGAGCGCTATATCCGCGAGCACGGCATCAAGACCGTGATCAACTTGCGCGGCGATAGCGGACACGCGAAATGGTGGGCGGAAGAAGTCGCCGTGTCGGAGCGGCTGGGCGTTGAGCATATCGATTTCGGTATGTCGGCATCGAAAATCCTGACCACAGAGAAAGCGGACCGGCTCGTCGCCATCATGCGTGACGCTCCAAAACCCATCCTGGTCCACTGCCTGTCGGGCGCGGACAGGACTGGCCTGGCCTCCGTGCTTTACAGCCAGCAGATCGCCAACGTGAAGGAAGATGTCGCCGAGCGCCAGCTGTCCTTCGCGTTCGGGCATGTGGGCATTCCCAAGCTGTCTTCGGCCTATGCCATGGATCAGAGCTGGACGAACCTCGAGAAGCACTACGGGCTCGACAAGGTATCGGCTCCAATTCCGGCGCCGGTTCGCGACGCCCAGGCGGAAAGCACCCATATCACCGGTGGCGCTGGCTAGGCGGAAGGCGCGCGGTCATGAATGTGTTGTTGGTCGAAGATAACGCGATCCTCGGAGATGCCGTTTGCGACCATGTTTCGGCAAACGGCTATTCGGTGGAATGGTGCCTGACGCTTGCCGACGCGACCCGCGCCGTCGATAGCGGCGAATACGGCCTGGTTCTGCTCGATTTGCGCCTTCCCGATGGCAGCGGACTGTCGTTGCTGCGCCGCTTGCGCGGCCGTGCCAACAATGTTCCCATCATCATTCTTACCGCGCATGATCAGGTCTCCGATCAGGTCGAGGGCTTTACTTGCGGTGCGACGGACTATCTGGTGAAGCCGTTCGGCCTGTCTGATCTTGATCTGCGTATTCGGTCCGTTACCCGCAGCCACCCCATGGTCGAGCGACGTCCGACTTGATTCTGACCGAATCCTTGGGGCGCCGAGACTTGGGCCGAGGGCGTTCGCGCGACACGCATCTTCTCCATCACGCCGCCAATCGAATAGGCATGGCCACGCTCCCTTGGGGTCCAGCGGCGCTGCGGCGATTTGTGCTCACCAATCGACCGGAACAGCAAGGCCCACGCAAGCAACCAGGCACAAAAGTGAACTCGAATATTTGCCAACCGGTGATGTCGCGGTGAGTCACGCCGCGGTCGATCAAGCCGGTTCATATGGAGTTGATGCCCGTGAAAACTGCCGCCGCCCAGATCCACGAACTTGAAGACCTGCACGCAATAGCTGGCAAGGCGGCGATCGTTCGCACGGTCTATGAGGGCAAGGACATCTCGCCTTATTGGGATGCGCTGATGGCGCGGGTATCCGCCGATGTCTCCGATGCGGGCGCCTTCATGGACCTCGCGATCATCCTGCAAACGCTAGGCAAGAGCCACGAAGCCGCCATCACCCAGAAGGGCGCGCTGGAGATGAGCCGCAAATACCATATTCGCAACGGCAGCGGCGCTGGCCTTCGCGTCCTCGTGATCGCCACCCGCGGCGACTTCATGGCCAATACGCCGATCGAGTTCCTGCTGGAGAGCTCCAATGCGAACATCCTTCTCCATTACGTCGACGAGATAACGGCTGATCTGAACGATATGCCGGAGCATGACGTGGCCTTCGTCGCGGTCGGCGAGTCGCCCGAAAATCTGGCCGTGCTGGAAAATCTCGAGCATCTGCTTGCAAGCTGGACCGGCCCGATCGTGAACAATGCGCCGCGCCGGGTCATCGACCTGTCGCGTGAGGGCGTGGCCGAAGCCTTCCGCAGCGAGCCCACCATTCTCGCTCCGATGACGACACGGATCGCCCGCCAGACACTCATCGATCTGGCAGCGGGCCTGCTCTCGATCAATTTGATCGACGGACTGACATCCTTCCCGATCATCCTTCGCCCGATCGGCACCCACGCCGGTCATGGAATGGAAAAGATCGGCTCGACCGATGCGATTGCAAGCTATCTGAACGGCCGCCCTGAAGCCGAGTTCTACATTGCTCCCTTCATCGATTACAGCGACGAGGACGGCAAGTTTCGCAAGCAGCGCATCGCGGTCATCGACGGCAAGCCCTATGCGAGCCACCTGGCGATCTCCGATCACTGGATGGTGCACTATCTCAGCGCTGGCATGGCGGAGCATGCCGAGCGTCGGCTGGAAGAGGCGTCGTGGATGGCGGATTTCCAGACCGATTTCGCCGTGCGCCACGCCGACGCGTTTGCAGCGCTGCACCGCCGCCTCGGCCTCGACTACTTCGCCATCGATTGCGCTGAGCTATCGGACGGTCGCCTGCTGCTGTTTGAGGCTGACGTCGCGATGATCGTCCATTCGATGGATTCCGAGACCGTCTTTCCCTACAAGAAGCAGGCAATGGCAACGCTGTTTTCAGCGTTCGAAGATGCGCTGGCCAGCCGCGCGCGGGCGTTCAAGCCTCAGCGAGGCCAGCAGGCCAATGGCTCCAATCAGGCAGGCGTCGTGTCGCTTGTGGAAGCGCTGTGATCGCAGCTTCGAGGGCCACCAGATCCGGAGACGACATATTCGCTGCCAGGGCGATGGCCGAACTTGTTCCTGACTACCGGCACAAGCTGGGCGCGGCCAGCATCGACCACACGCTGTCGCTTCTGTTCGCGGCCGGCGGCGACAGTCGTATCTGGCCGGATGCAGCAACAGGCCGCAATCGATACGGAACCCGCACTGCGCCTGCCAGGAACGAGATTTCCTTCGCGTCCACGACCGCGAGCAACGTGTCGCCGCAGGGCTTTACCGCTGCTGGCCGTCAGCTGAAGCGCTTGTTCGGTGTTGATGGCACCACCGCTGTCGCCGTCGACGAATGGTTCGCCGAAATCCGTGGCCGTATCGGCAGCAACATCGGATGCGACGAGAGCGGCATCGTGCTTGCCGCATCCGGAACCGACGTGGAGCTTCTCGCGCTCGGCCTGATGCTTTCGCTGTCGCCACGCCCGATCACCAACATCCTGATCGCGCCTGAGGAGACCGGAAGCGGCGTACCGCGCGCTGCCGCCGGCCGCCATTTCTCGGATGTCACGGCGCTGGGCCACGCCGTGAGAGCGGGCGAGATGCTCGCCGGTATTGCCGCCGATCGCGTCGAAGTCCAGACGGTGGCGATCCGCAACGCGGTGGGCCAAGCGCGGAACCCCGACGATGTCGACGCTGACGTCATATCGCTTGCCGAGGACGCGCTGAAACGCGACAGAGATGTTCTAGTCCATGTTCTGGATACCTCCAAGACGGGCCTGACCGGGGTCTCGCGAGAGGCTGCCCGCCACATTTCGGCGCGCGCGCCAGGGCGTGTTCGCGTTCTGGTCGATGCCTGCCAGTTTCGCTGCAGCGCCGCCACGCTCGCCAAGGATATCGCCGACGGCTTTCTCGTCGCGGTCACCGGCTCAAAGTTCCTCGCCGGTCCGCCCTTCGCCGGCGCGCTTGCGATACCGCCGGCGCTCGCTGAAGAACTTGCCACGAAGCCGGCACTTGCGCTGGGGCTTTCCGATTACACGGCTCTCCATGATTGGCCAGCGCGTCTGCGCGGCGGTCATGATCAGCAATTCGGATCGCACTTCAACCTCGGCCTCGGCCTCAGGTGGGTTGCCGCGCTCGAGCAGCTGGAACCGTTGGCGGCAATCGATGCCGCCGTTCAGCGCCGGATCAAGCAGGCTTTCGCCGATCTCGTACGCGCCCGCGCCGAGCATGTTGAAGGCGTGTTGATCCATCCTGATGACGAAGGCGACCACATCGTCGATCGCGCCATCTTCCCCTTGACCATGACCACCGACGACAACGGCTTCGCGTCCCTTGCGCAAGCGCAGAAGATTCATCTGGCATTGCGTGAAAGCGATGTTGGACCGGTCTGTCACGTCGGGCAGGCGGTTAATCTCGGTGCCCGCACGATCCTCAGGGTCGCGGCCTCGGCTGTCGACATCAACGCCGTGTCCGATAGATTGGCCGGCGGCGACACCATGGAAAAGGCGATGCGTCCGATCACCGACGATCTCGACATCGTGTTCGAGAAATGGGCCGCCGTCTCCAGGGCTGATCGAGGACTGTGATGTCACGGATTGCGAAAACGGACGCGCCGGCGGGCTCGGATCTGGAGAAATCGACGAGCCTAGACCCCGCGGACTGGCAGGCGTTTCGCGAAGCAGCCCACCGCATGCTCGACGACACCATCGATCATATCGCCAACGTCAGACAAAAGCCGGTCTGGCAGCCGATGCCATCAGACACGCGCGCCAGGTTCGCCCGCGCGCTGCCGGATGACCCCCGTGCGCTAGACGATGTGCTCGACGATGTCCGCACGCATGTCTTTCCCCACGCCACCGGCAATCTGCATCCGCTGTTCATGGGCTGGGTCCATGGCGCGGGCACACCCGTCGGCATGGTGGCGGAGATGGTCGCCGCCGGCTTGAACATGAATTGCGGTGGCCGAGATCATGTCGGCATCGAGGTCGAAAAGCAGATCACCCGATGGATGGCTGAGGCGCTAGGCTACCCCTCATCGGCAAGCGGTCTCTTCGTCACTGGTTCGTCGATGGCCAATTTCCTGGCACTGACCATCGCTCGCACCGAGGCCCTAAGCCAAAGCGTGCGGCGGGACGGCTTGCGCAGCGCCGACAGACAGTTGGTCGCCTACACATCCTCGCAAGCGCATGTCTGCATCGCGCAGGCCATGGAGCTGTCCGGCATCGGCTCGGCGAACCTGAGGTCCATCGCGGTCGACGACGCCGGCCGGATGAGCGTCGAAGCGTTGGCCGCGGCGATCGCGCAAGACCGCGCACAGGGCTTGCTCCCGTTTCTGGTGGTCGGAACGGCAGGTACCGTGAACACAGGTGCGATCGATCCTCTGTTGGAGATATCCAAGGTCGCCGAAGCCGAAAACATCTGGTTCCACGTCGACGGGGCCATCGGCGCGCTGGCCATGCTGTCGCCCGAGATGCGCCAGCTGTTTTCGGGCATCGAGCGGTCCGCCTCGATCGCGCTCGACTTCCACAAATGGGGCCACGTGCCCTATGACGCCGGCTTTCTTCTGGTGCGCGACAGTGATGCGCACAAGCGCGCATTCTCCCAACCGGCCGCGTATTTGCAGCGGTCGAGCAGGGGGCTTGCCGCCGGCGAGACATGGCCATGCGATCTGGGCCTCGATCTATCGAGAGGCTTCCGGGCGCTGAAGACCTGGATGACGATCGAAACGCTGGGCACGGAGCGGATGGGAAATGCCATCGCGCGCACCTGCGAACTCGCCCGCTATCTCGCCGCAAGCCTCAAGCGCGATCCGCGCTTCGAGATAAAGGCCCCGGTTGGCCTCAACATCGTCTGCTTCGGCATTCGTGGCGCTGACGACGATTTCATCCGCGACCTCGTGCTTGATCTTCACGAGCAGGGACTGGCCGTGCCCTCCTGGACAACGCTGCAGGGCGAACTAGTCGTGCGCTGCGCGATCGTCAATCACCGCACGACCAGCGAGGATATCGACGTCTTTCTCAAGATCCTGACGGATTACCTCGACCGGTCTCCGCGAGCCTGAGACGCGGCGTCGTAATAAGTGTTGCCATTCAGGCGCTGTTGTCTTCCAGACACTACGCAGCAAATGAATCAGACGAGCGGTGCTACTGAAATAGCCCTGTTACAAACGGCGGCGAATATCCCGGCCATCGCAACCTGGGGATCATTCATGCGCCGCGCATTCCGCCGCTCCACATACGCACTCGTTACCGCAGCCTGTCTCTACGCTCCGGCAAAGGCCGAGGATCTGCAGTTCTCCGTCTATGGTGGCTACCAGACGGCACCGCACAGCGGTGTGGATGTGTCCGACGGCACGCATTTCAATGCCGGCTGGGAAGGCAAGTCCTTCGGTTCGCCGCCCTATTACGGCGCACGCGTCACCTGGTGGCTTGAGAACCTGAATCACCCCAACCTCGGCCTCTCGATCGATTACACCCACGACAAGGTCTATGCGGACGAGAAGACGCTGGCGACATCGGGCTGGTCGCATTTCGAGTTCACCGATGGCCTGAACCTTCTGACGGCCAACGCGCTCTATCGCTTCCCGATGGAGGGTCAGCGCTGGACGCCCTATGTCGGTGCCGGCGTCGGCGTCAACATTCCGCACGTCGAAGTGACGCGCCCGCAGGGCAAGACCTTCGACTACGAGTTCGGCGGCGTGACGTTCCAGGCCCAGGCCGGTGTCGATTTCCGCATCACCGACCGTTGGTCGACCTTCGTCGAGTACAAGGGAACCTATTCCCGTGTGAACGTGCCGATCGATAGCGGTGACAGTCTGAAGACCAACATCATCACGAACGCCGTTAACCTGGGTGTCTCGTTTCACTTCTGATGGTCCGGCCAGTAGCCATTCCGCGCTGTCGGAGAGATCATGAATGTGCCGGATCGCTTCATTAATTTAGCGATCCGTTAACCATATTCATTAGAATTGTCTCTATCTCGGCGAAAGCTTTCGCAAATTCGCCGCGACGGTCGCATGATTAAAGTCTCGTTAGGTTGATGGCGGTACGGCTTGTTTTGCCTGAATAGGCGGACTTTGAGCCAAAACGGTCTTGAGCGGCGTGGGACATATGAGACGAGACTTCGGGGCGGCGGCACTTGCGACACCAATGCGGTGGGTGGGCTTGTCGCTTATCTGTGCGACAGTGACCGCTTGCGGAACGGCACCCACGACGACGGCCAAGCGCACCCACGGCAAGGAATATTTTGCCGAGTCGGAATATGGCGTCAAGGCCAGCCCGCGTGTCGCTACCGGCAACAATATTCCAAAGGGCGGCGGTCGCTACATCGTCGGCAATCCCTATGTCGTCAAGGGCAAGACCTATTTCCCGAAAGAGGATTTCTCCTACAACAAGGTCGGTATCGCCTCCTGGTATGGGTCGGCCTTCCATGGTCGGCTGACCGCCAATGGCGAAGTCTACGACCAGATGCACATTTCCGCCGCGCATCCGACATTCCCGCTGCCGAGCTACGCGCGCGTGACGAATGTCGAAAACGGCTCCTCCATCATCGTGCGCGTCAACGACCGCGGTCCTTATCATGAGGGTCGCATCATCGACCTGTCGAACAAGACGGCCGACCTGCTCGATCTCCAGCACAGCGGCACCGGCAATGTGCGCGTGCAGTATGTCGGCAAGGCCCGCATGGATGGCCACGATATGCCGTATCTGATGGCCTCCTACGTGCCGAAGGGCAGTCGCATTCCTGGCGTCTATCCGGGCGAGGGCCAGATCGCGACCGGCGTGATGGTTGCCTCCAACAGCAAGCGCATCACGCGCGACGAGATTCAGAGCTTCGGTGGGTTCACGCCGCCTGCGGCCGATAGCGTACCGGTTCCGCGCTCCGCGACCTCCTATGCCGGATCGACGCCGAGCGCGCCTTACAACGCCGCACCTGTGCCGACTCTGCGTGCGCCGTCCTTCGACAACGCCGCGCCGGCCTCGTTCGGCGAAATGGTCGTGCTGCCCGAGATCGGTCCCTATCCTTATGAGCGCCCCTATGGCTGGCAGCAGGGGTCGATGGCCATGGGCTACCAGGAAGAAGGCGTGAAGACCGTGACGGTCGATCTCGCCTTCGACGCGGTCATGGTTCGCAATGACGGCTTGACCGAAGACAGCATTTTGGCATCATTCAAGCGTCAGAAGGCAGCGAAGGCTGCGCTGAAGTAAGTGTTTCCGAGGTCCTTCGGGACCGGATCGATGAGGGTTTCGATGCTGAAACATATGCTTCGTCTCTGTGTCTGCCTGTTGCCGCTGGCTCAGATCGTTTCGACCGATGCCATGGCGGCACCCGCCGACACCAATCAGTCGTTCGTCACCAAGGCCGCACAAGCCTACATGGTCGAAGCGTCGACCGGCACGGTCCTGCTTGCCAAGAACGAACACCAGACCTTCTCGCCGGCCTCGCTCGCCAAGCTGATGACGGTCGAGCTCGTCTTCGATGCGCTGACAAGCAAGCAGATCACGCTCGATACCCAATATCCCGTCTCCGAATTTGCCTGGCGCACCGGCGGCGCGCCGTCGCGCACCGCGACCATGTTCGCAGCGCTGAAATCCAACGTGCGTGTCGAGGACCTCGTGCGAGGGATCGCCATCCAGGGCGCCAACGACAGTTGCATCATTCTTGCCGAAGGCATGAGCGGCGGCGAGCCGGCTTTCGCTGAGAGCATGACGCGACGCGCAAAGACGCTCGGCATGCAGCACTCGCACTTCGCCAACTCCACCGGGCTTCCCGACGGAAAGAGCAAGACCACGGCCTATGACATGGTGGCGCTGGCTGAGCGCCTGCAAGAGGGCTACCCGGCCTATTATCCCTATTTCGCCCAACCCGATTTCGAGTGGAACAAGATTTTCCAGCGTAACCGCAACCCACTGCTCGGCTTCGACCTCGGAGTCGATGGTCTGGCAACAGGCTTTGCCGAAGGCGAGGGCTATTCGATCGTGGCATCGGCCGAGCGCAACGGCCGCCGCCTGTTCATGACGCTCGGCGGAATCGCCTCCGACAAGGAGCGCACCGAGGAAGCCAAGCGCGTGCTCGAATGGGGCCTCAGCAACTTCGAGATCCGCCAGCTCTTCGCGGAAAACGAGGTCATCGGCACCGCGAGCGTTTATGGCGGCGCATCGCGCAGCGTCGAGCTCGTCGCCAAAAGCCCGATCAGCGTCTACATCCCCGTCAACAATCCCGACCGGCTTGCCGCCCGCATCGTTTATCACTGGCCGCTACCGGCACCGGTCGAAGCGGACCGCGAGGTCGGCACGCTACGGCTTTTCGCCGGAAGCCGACTGCTGCGCGAAGTACCGCTCTACACGAAGGCCGCGGTCGAGGAGGGCACCCTCAGCAGCCGCGCCGTCGACGCCGTTCTGGAGCTCGGCGAAACGCTACTGTTTTCCTGGCTCTGGGATAAGCCTGCCGAGCCCACATGATCGCCATAGTCGCGTTTCACCTTGTGACAAAGCCGAGAGATCGAAGCGAAGCGGTTCCGCTCGCCGTCATCTTCGGCTAGATGTACGGACGAGGTGCCGCTGGCGCCGATTGAGTGCAGGCCAAGATCGCAGGAACATATTGTTGTCATCCGCTACCGGATTGTTCGTTACGTTTGAAGGCGGTGAGGGTGCTGGTAAGTCCACCCAGATCCGTCGGCTGGCCGATGCCTTGCGCGCCAAGGGCCATGAGGTCGTGGTCACGCGCGAGCCGGGCGGTTCGCCGGGTGCGGAAGCCGTGCGGCACGTGCTGCTCTCCGGTGCTGCCGAATCCTTTGGAACGCGCATGGAAGCGATTCTCTTTGCGGCTGCCCGCAACGATCATGTCGAAGAAATCATCCGTCCGGCCCTTGGTCAGGGCAAGGTCGTGCTCTGCGATCGCTTCATGGATTCTTCGCGCGTCTATCAGGGCGTGACGGGCAATCTGGAGCCCGATTTCATCGAAACGCTGCAGCGGGTGGCGATCAACGGTGTCGTTCCCGATTGCACGCTGATGCTCGACCTGCCGGCCAAGGCCGGTCTCGAACGCGCCAAGCGCCGAGGTGCTGCCGGCGACGTGGCGCCCGATCGTTTCGAAAAGGAAGAGATCGAGACCCACGAGAAGCGCCGCGAAGCCTTTCTTGACATAGCTTCGCGCGAGCCCGAGCGCTGCCACGTCGTCAACGCGATGCAGACCGAGGAAGCGATCGCAGCGGAGATCGTCTCGATCGTCGGCCAGTTGCTGGCGCCCGCAGACGCCCGGAAGGTCGCCGAGCCGGCGATGAGTGCGA
This sequence comes from Rhizobium sp. 16-449-1b, assembly GCF_017741935.1. Lineage (GTDB taxonomy): Bacteria > Pseudomonadota > Alphaproteobacteria > Rhizobiales > Rhizobiaceae > Rhizobium. The sequence continues at coordinate 413,209 of NZ_JAGHMH010000006.1, forward strand.
CCGATGAGTGACGAGCACCCAAGCCTTCTCGACGGCGCGATCTGGCCGCCCGAAAACACCAAGCTCTTCGGTCATGAAGACGCCGAAGCCTTCCTCGCGCAGTCCTACCGTTCCGGCAAGGGGCACCACGCCCTGCTGATGGAAGGGCCGTCGGGGATCGGCAAGGCGACGCTCGCCTTTCGTTTCGCCAATCATGTCCTGTCGCATCCGGACCCGGAGCGCGCGCCTGACGTCCTCGCCGATCCCGATCCGAATTCCTCCGTCAGCCGCCAGATCAATTCGGGCGCCTCGCACAACCTGCTGCATCTCGCCCGTCCGGTGGACGAGAAGACCGGCAAGGTGAAATCAGCGATTACCGTTGACGAGGTGCGCCGCGCCGGCCGCTTCTTTTCGCAGACATCGGGCACCGGCAACTGGCGCATCGTCATCATCGACCCCGCAGACGATATGAACCGAAGCGCCGCCAACGCCATCCTGAAGATACTTGAGGAGCCGCCGAAGCGCGCGCTCTTCCTGTTGATCTCGCATGCGCCGGGCAAGCTGCTCCCCACCATCCGCTCCCGCTGCCTGCCGCTAAAGCTGTCGCCACTTGGTGACAATGCGTTGCGCTCGGCTCTGGGACATCTCGGCGTGGACGCGGACGACCCGTCGCTGCTGGCGTCGGCCAATGGCAGCGTCGGCGAAGCGCTGAAGCTGGTGAACTACGGCGGTGGAGAAATCATTGCGGCCTACAACGAAGTGCTGACCCTGCATGGGCCATCGGCGCGCAAGGCGATGCACCGTCTGGCCGACGCGTTATCAGGCAAGGAAAGCGACACGATCTTCGAGTTCTTCGCGGGCCATCTCGGCGACGACCTGATGGGCAAGGCGAAGGCTGCGGCGATGGCGGGGCAGGTGGCCCAGGCCGAACGCCTGTCACGCCTGCACAGCGATATCATCGAACGCCTGACAGTCTCCGACGCCTACAATCTCGACCGCAAGCAGACGATTCTGAGCATTCTCGGCGACATCAAGCAGCCCGGACCTTGATCCGGTACGTCCCTGATCAGGAAGTCAGAAGCTTGTAAGCGACGACGGCCAGTGTTGCAGCCAGCACTAGGCGGATGGTCCGCTCATGCAGCTTCGGCGCCAGCAGGCTGCCCGCGATGATGCCGGGGATCGAGCCGACGAGCAGTGCCGCAAGCATGAACCAGTCGATCTCGCCGATCATCCAGTACCCCATGCCACCGATCAACGTCAGCGGCACCGCATGGACGATGTCGGAGCCGACGATCTCGCGCACATCGAGCCGGGGATAGAGCACGAGCAGGATGGTCACGCCAAGCGCGCCCGCGCCGACCGACGTCAACGTGACGAGAATGCCGAGCGCCAGCCCGAGCACGACGGTGAGAATGCCAAGCGTCGCCGGCCGCAGCGTCCGCCGTTCGCCCATGGAGCGCTGCGCGAACGCCAGCACCTGTGTGCGAAATACCAGCATGAAGGCCGTCATGACGAGCAGCCAGCCAAGCGCCGTCGTGATCGTATGCGCGACTTCGATGCTCTTGCGGTCGACGCCCGACAGCAGCCACAGCATGATCAGCGCCGCCGGCACGCTGCCGGCGGCAAGACAGCCGACGATCCGCCAGTTGATGCGCCCATGCATGCCGTGAACAGCGGTGCCCGCACTCTTGGTAACGGCCGCGTAGAGCAGATCGGTCCCGACGGCGGTCGCCGGATGGACGCCGAATAGCAGAACCAGCAACGGCGTCATCAGCGAGCCACCACCGACGCCGGTAATGCCGACAAGCGCTCCGACGAAGAAGCCCGAGAGCGAATAAAGAGGATCGAAATGGGAGAACATCAGATCGCAGGCCCTAGCCCTACGTGAAATCGGCCTGCATTCGATAAGCCTAAGTGGGAGCGGTAGGCGCGGGGGACGGCTGATGTCACGTTTGCGGAACCCTGTTCGATGGTTCCCTTGGGTAGAATGTGGAAAAAAACGAGTCAAGCGCGCCGCGGTCACGAAGATTGCACTGCTATGTGTCGGAGGCGTCGCTTTCCAAACTTACTGTTTCGCTTCGCCGCCACATGCGCTAAGGAGCGGCATATAGATTTCAAAGAATAAGCCGCACGAGAATGGCCGCCATGACAGACAAGACACCCTTCTACATCACCACCGCGATTTCCTACCCGAACGGCAAGCCGCATATCGGCCACGCCTACGAGCTGATCGCGACGGATGCCATGGCGCGCTACCAGCGCCTCGACGGCAAGGACGTGTTCTTCCTGACCGGCACCGACGAGCATGGCCAGAAGATGCAGCAGACGGCGCGCGCCGAAGGCATCACCGCGCAGGAACTCGCCGACCGCAATTCCGGCGAATTCCAGGCGATGGCCAAGCTCCTCAACGCCTCGAACGACGACTTCATCCGCACCACGCAGGATCGTCACCACGAGACGTCGAAGAATATCTGGAACCTGATGGCCGATGCCGGCGATATCTACAAGGACAGCTATGCCGGCTGGTACTCGGTGCGCGACGAGGCCTATTACCAAGAAAACGAGACCGAGTTGCGCGCCGATGGCGTGCGCTACGGACCGCAGGGCACGCCTGTCGAGTGGGTGGAAGAGGCAAGTTACTTCTTCAAGCTCTCCGAATACCAGGACAAGCTCCTGGCGCTCTACGAAGCTGAGCCCGATTTCATCGGCCCGGCCGAGCGTCGCAATGAGGTGATCTCTTTCGTCAAGTCGGGGCTCAAGGATCTGTCGATCTCGCGCACGACCTTCGACTGGGGCATCAAGGTGCCGAATGATCCGGAGCACGTCATGTACGTCTGGGTCGACGCGCTGACGAATTATCTCACCGCCACCGGCTACCTCGAGGACAAGAACGGCCCGCGCGCCAAGTATTGGCCGGCCGACGTCCATATCATCGGCAAGGATATCATCCGCTTCCACGCCGTCTACTGGCCCGCCTTCCTGATGTCGGCCAAGCTGCCGCTGCCCAAGCGCGTCTTCGCGCATGGCTTCGTGCTGGCAAAGGGCGGTGAGAAGATGTCGAAGTCGCTCGGCAACGTGCTCGATCCGTTCGAACTGATCGAGCATTTCGGCCTCGACGCGATCCGCTACTTCCTTATGCGCGAAATCTCCTTCGGGCATGACGGCAACTGCAGCGAAGAAGCGATCGGCACTCGCATCAACGCCGACCTCGCCAACGGCATCGGCAACCTCGCCAGCCGCTCGCTGTCGATGATCGTCAAGAACTGCGACGGCAAGATCCCCGTCTGCGGTCCGCTGACCGACGAGGACAAGGCGATGCTGGCGGCCGCCGACGCGCTGCTCGCTTCGACCCGCGAGGACATGGAAAAGCAGTTGATCCATCGCGCGCTGACGTCGATCATCGCTGTCGTGTCCGAGACCGACCGCTATTTCGCCGGCCAGCAGCCCTGGGCGCTGAAAAAGACCGATCCTGCTCGTATGGAGACCGTGCTTTACGTCACGGCCGAAGTCGTGCGCCAGATCGCCATCCTGCTGCAGCCATTCGTTCCGGGCTCGGCCGAAAAGATGCTCGATCTCGTCGGTGCGGCCGCCGACAAGCGCGACTTCACGGCGCTCGGTGAAGCCGGTCGCCTGGTTTCAGGCACGCCGCTGGAAGCGCCGACGCCGGTCTTCCCGCGCTACGTCGCGCCGCAGGCGTGAGGCTGAGATGCTGATCGATACCCATTGCCACCTGGATTTCGCCGACTTCGAGGAGGAGCGCGACGAGATCGTCAAGCGTGCTCACGATTCAGGCGTCAAGCAGATGGTGACGATCTCCACGCGCGTCCGCAAGCTGGACGGTCTTCTCGCGATCACCGAGAAGTATCCGTCCGTCTTCTGCTCCGTCGGCACGCATCCAAACAGTGCCGACGAAGAGCTGGATATCCAGGCCGAAGACCTGATCCGTCTGGCGAATGCCCATGAGAAGGTGGTAGCGATCGGCGAAGCGGGTCTCGACTACTTCTACGACACGCAGAAGCCCGAGGACCAGAAGACCGGTTTTCTGCGCCACATCGAGGCCGCCCGGGAAACCAGGCTGCCGCTGGTCATCCACAGCCGCAGCGCCGACGAGGATATGGCCGCGATCCTGACCGAGCAAACGGGGAAGGGCGCCTTCCCCTTCATCCTGCACTGCTTCTCGGCGGGAGCCGATCTGGCGCGCGTTGGCGTCGAGCTCGGCGGCTACATCTCTTTCTCCGGCATCCTGACCTTCCCGAAGTCGCAGGAACTGCGCGATATCGCCGCCACCATCCCGGACGACCGCCTGCTGGTCGAGACCGACGCGCCATATCTCGCGCCGAAGCGCTGGCGCGGCAAGCGCAACGAACCGTCCTACGTCGTCAACACGGCCGAGGTCCTGGCCGAGACGCTGGGCCTCAGCTACGCCGAGATGGCCACGATCACCACGGAAAACGCCTTCCGCTGCTTTTCCAAGATGCCGAGGATCTGACACGGTGGGCTACAGACGGCGGTTCACCATTCTCGGCTGCTCGTCGTCACCAGGCGTTCCGCGCATCACCGGCGACTGGGGCGCCTGCAATCCCGACAATCCGAAGAACAGGCGCACCCGCGCCTCGTTCATGATCCAGCAGTATGACGCCAACGGCGGCGTCACCACTGTCGTCATCGACACCGGACCGGATTTTCGCGAGCAGATGATCGCGGCCAAGGTCGGGCATATCGACGCCGTGATGTACACGCATCCGCACGCCGATCATATTCACGGGCTGGATGACCTGCGCGGCTATTATTTCGGCGCGCAGCAGCGCGTGCCAATCTACGCCGACGAGGCGACCATGGACCGCATCCGCCAGGGCTTCGGCTATTGTCTGGAAACACCACCCGGCAGCAACTATCCGCCGATCGTCGAGGCAAGAGTGATCCACGATCTCGACAAGCCGGTCCATATCACCGGCGCGGGCGGCGCGATCTCATTGCGGCCGCACGTGCAGCAGCACGGCGACATCACCTCGCTCGGATTCCGCATCGGCGACGTTGCTTATTGCAGCGATATCAGCGACTTCCCGCCGGAAACCGTGCCGAAGCTGCAAGGCCTCGATGTCCTGATCATCGACGCGCTGCAATACCGCTACCACCCGAGCCATCTGTCGCTGGAGCAATCGCTGGAATGGATCGGCCGCCTGCAGCCAAAGCGCGCGATCCTCACCCACATGCATACGCCGCTCGACTATGACACGGTCATGGCCGAGACTCCTGAGCATGTCGTCCCGGCCTACGACCAGATGAGCTTCGACGTCGAGTTGGAAAGCCTGGAGCGCGGAGCCTAGGCCGACGCGCTCCAACGCGCGACATCATCGCGCGCCGCCGGCCTTCTGCTGGGCTCCCGCCTCGACATAGCTGCGCCAGCCACCATAGCCGGTGATATCGGTCGCGCCGGAGATTGCCGCCGCCTCGACCAGAAACCCTTTCACTTCGGTTCCATTAGAAAGCGAAATGCTGCCGATCCCGAGCGGTGAGGGGATGGCGGCCACGAAGCGGCCGAAGGCATCCGGCGTCAACCGCCACACTTCCACATAGATTTCCCCTCCGGTGCCGGCTTCGACACGGATCAGCCCCGGTTTGGCGGGAACCTGACCGGCGAGCGCATAAAGGCGGTAGGCATCCATCGTCCGCGCTTCGCGCACGAAGCTTGCGTTGAGTTCGCGAAGCTGGCCGTTGAGCGGCATCCCCGAGAGATGCGCCCCGACCACAACGATATCGATCCCGGGCGCGATCTCTGTGTCCGGCTGCCCGGCACCCGGCAGCGACCAACCGGTTGCGCCCATCGTCAGCCCGGATGCACGGTGTATGTCGCGGGCAAGCGACGCCGTCAGCCCATCCCGGCCGAAGGGTGCGAGCAGCGTGACGCTTGCTGGCAGGCCGTCCGAACGTTTGCCGGTGGGAACGGCGATGCCGCACATGTCCAGCAGATTGACGAAGTTCGTGTAGGTTCCCAACCGCGAATTTTCGCGGATCGGCTCGGCGGCGAGATCGGCAAGCGTGTAGTGGCTTGGCGCCGTCGGCACGCAGAAGAGATCGACCGAGGCGATCACGGGCGCGAGCTTCCGCCTCATCGCCTGCAGCGCATAGAATCCATTGAACGCATCCGCCGCCGTCAGCGTCTTCGCCGCGCCATAGATCTTGCGGGTGACCGGATGGAAGCTTGCTTCACGCGTATCGAAGAAATCCTTCACCGCCGCATAGCGCTCGGCAACCCAGGCGCCCTCGTAGAGTAGGTTGGCGACATCGTAGAACTCGACGAACGGTACTTCGACGATCCTGTGACCGAGGCCCCGAAGCATATCGAGCGCATCCTCATAGGCGGCGGCCATAACGGCATCACCGAAGAAACGCAGATCCGCCTTCGCGGGCACGCCGATCGAAAGCATCGGCGGCAACCGTCCGTAACCCGTCGCCGGCACCGCGCGCGAATAGGCGTCATCGCCATCCTCCCGGGCGGCGACGCTGAAGACGTGCCAGGCGTCATCGACGGAAAGTGCGAAGATCGACACGCAGTCCAGCGTCCGGCAGGCGGGAATGACGCCAGTCGTCGACAGAGCGCCGACGCTTGGCTTCAGCCCGACGATATTGTTGAGCCCGGCCGGAATGCGGCCGGAGCCGGCGGTATCCGTCCCCAGCGCGAAGCTGACGATCCCCTGAGCGGTGGCCACCGCCGAGCCGGAACTCGATCCACCCGGCACCAGCATCGGATCGATCGCATTCCGCGGGATCGGATAGGGCGAGCGGACACCGACAAGGCCAGTTGCGAACTGGTCAAGATTGGTCTTGCCGATCACAAGCGCTCCGGCTTCCCTCAAGAGCCGCACGACAGTCGCATCCTCGATCGCACCATAGGTATAATCGGGGCAGGCAGCTGTCGTCGGCATGCCGGCCACGTCGATATTGTCCTTCACGGCGAAGGGAATGCCCCAAAGCGGCTTTGCCGGATCGAAGGTGCCGAGAGCGGCGGCCTCGGCGAGCAGCGACTGGCGATCGGCGAGATGAAGGAAGATGCCGGGATCGTCGACCGCAGCGATCCGCGCGAAAACTTGATCGATGATCTCGGCCACCGTGCCGTCGGCGGCATAGAAGGCGTGCAGCGAAGCGATATCGAAGGCAGGCGTGCTCATGCCGCTTCCTCCTCGAGGATCTTCACCGGCCGGTCCCACTGTATCAGCACCACGCAGCCCGTGTCGCTCCACACCGAATGCTCGGTGCCGATGGCGTTGACCACATAACTCCCTACGCCATAGTCGCCTGACTCGTCCGACTGGACGCCGTCAAGCACCAGGATCGTCTCCAGCCCCTCATGCCGATGCCGGGGCACGGAGGCGCCGGCATCGTATTTCAACAGCGCCACGCCCGGCTGGTCGCCCTCGAAGGGCTTGATCCAGTGGATGGTCACGCCATCGCGAAACGGTCCGAAGGCCAAGTCCTTCCAGCCACCCGATGTCAGCAGTTCGCGCGTTGTCTCAGGCATGGCTGATCGTCTCCAGTATGTCATCGATATCGGCCGTCCATCCGACGATCGCCCCTTGGGCGCGGATCATCGTGATGGCGGCTTCCTTGAATTCGGGGAAATAGCTTTCCGTCGCCTGTTCGCAGAGCAGGCATTCGTAGCCCCGGTCGTTGGCCTCGCGCATCGTCGTCTGCACGCAGACCTCGGTCGTCACGCCTGCAAGCACCAGCTGCGTGATGCCTTTTTCCCTCAGCACATTGCCGAGTTCTGTCGCGTAGAAGGCGCCTTTGCCCGGCTTCTCGATGACGACTTCGCCATCGATAGGCGCGAGTTCCGGCAGGATCGCCGTGCCCGGCTCACCCGCGATCAGGATCCGCCCCATCGGCCCCTCATCGCCGATCCGTAGGCTCGGCTTGCCCCGGTTGCGCTTGGCGACAGGCAGGTCCGAGAGATCGGGCCTGTGGCATTCCATCGTGTGAATGACGGGCAGCCCGGCATCGCGAAAGCCCTGGATCAACCGCTTGACATCAGGGACGATCCTGGTGATGCGCCCGACATCGTTGCCGAGACTGGCGCCGAAGCCGCCGGGCTCGGCGAAATCGCGCTGCATGTCGATGACGACGAGTGCGATCTCTTGCCTTCTGAAGGGAAAAGCAAACGGTTGCGCCTTGATCTCAGCCATCAGTGATGCCCCGCCATATGCGCGCCGATAACGGAAATATCGGCGGCGAGCGCCGGCGTCTCGTAGACCAGCTTGCCCTCGGAGATCACCATGATGCGGTCGGACATCTCCAGCAGTTCATCGAGATCCTCGGACAACAACAGCACGGCGGCGCCCGAATTGCGCGCTCGCATGATGCGTGCCCGAATCTCCGCTACCGCCGAGAAGTCGAGGCCGAAGCATGGATTGGATACGATCAGCAGATCGACCTCGCCGGTGAGCTCCCGCGCCAGCACCGCCCGCTGCACATTGCCGCCGGAGAGTGCCGCGATCGGCGATGAGGACGATGCGGTCTTCACCTTGAAATCGGCGATCAGATCGGTGGCGCGTTTGCGCATCTTGCCCTTGCTGAGCCAGATCGCATCCTTGCCGTCGGCCTTCAGATCGAAAGTGCGGAAGGCGAGGTTTTCGCTGACCGTCATCTTCGGCGCGCAGGCATTCTGCAGCGGCTCCTCGGGGATGAAGCGCACATTGTTGCGCCGCGTCTCCGGCCGCGTCGCGCCATAGGCGTCACCATTGACCTCGACCGTGCCCGCATCGGTCGGCCGCTGGCCGGCGAGGATTTCCGTCAGCTCCTTCTGGCCGTTGCCCGAAATGCCGGCGATCCCAACGATCTCGCCGGATCGCACCGTCAGGCTGTCGATCTCGATCGTCTTCAATCCGGACCGATCCGGCGCCTTCACCTTCTCGACCTTCAGAACGGGCTTGGCGGCTGAGGATACCGGCACGCGCGTGTCGAGTTCCGCAAGCTTCACGTCGCCGATCATCATCGCCGCCATGTCTGATGTCGAGAGCTCGCCGACCTTGCCTGATCCCACCAGCTTGCCGCGTCTCAAGATCGAGACGGCATCCGCGAACTTGGTGACTTCGTGGAATTTGTGCGAGATCATCAGCACGGTCAGTTCACCGCGTTCGGTCATCCCGCGCACTAGCCCGAGCATCTCGTCGGCTTCGGCAGGCGTCAGCACCGAGGTCGGCTCGTCGAGCACCAGGAAGGAGCGGCCGAGATAGAGCTGTTTGACGATCTCCAGCTTCTGCTTCTCACCGGCCGCCAGTTCGCTCACCGGCCTGTCGAGCGGGATCTTGAATGGCATCCGCTCCATGAAGGCCGCAAGGTCCTTGCGCTCCTTGACCCAGTTGATGATCGCGGGCACTTCTGCGCGGCTGATGACGAGGTTCTCGGCGCCGGTCAGCGACGGCACCAGCGTGAAATGCTGGTAGACCATGCCGAGCCCATAGGTCGCCGCATCCTTCGGCGAGGCAACCGCCACCTCGCGGCCATCCACCGACAGTGAGCCCGAGGTCTGATGGTAGAAACCCATGATGCATTTCACCAGCGTCGACTTGCCGGCGCCGTTCTCGCCGAGCAGCGCATGGAAGCTGCCGGCCGGGATGTCGACCGAGACATGGTCGAGCGCCGTGAAGCTGCCGAAGCGCATGGTCATGTCGAGTGTCTGGATGCCGACGGCCTTGCCGGCCTGCGGAAGAGGCGTGTCGCGGACTATGCTCACTTCAGGTCTCCTTTTCGACGATGATTGCCACGGGTCCGCCACCCGGCGGCCCCTGATGCTCGGCGCCACCCGATACGTAGAGATCGGTCATCCCGAACACGCCACCAAGCACCCCGCCGACGAAGGCGCGGGCATGGCGCGTGCCGGATATGTCGGAATCGCCGAGCATGGTGTGCCGGTTGCCGCGCACCTGGCCGCTTGGGTCAGGCTCCGCCTTGGCAAGCACCGCCGCCAGCTTGCCCTCGGGCAGCCGCGCATAGGCCGCCTTGACCGACGACACATCGATCGCGTCCTGCATGACAGCATGGTCGATCTGGAACGGGCCGGACCATCTGGAGCTCATGCCGAGCACGACGATCTCGTGATCCAAAAGCTCGACGCCGGCCGACGCCGAAGCGCAGCGCGAATAAAGCTGGTGGCGCGTGCCGATATCCCCATCGGTGATCTCGTCCGCGTTGAGCTCGCCGAGCGCCACCGCGACGCCCAGCGCAGAGGCACCGCGCGAAAGCCCCATGGATTTCAGCGTGTCGCGCGTGGCGACGGTCTTGCCGGATGCCTCCACCTTGGCGATCCGCTGCGTCGTGAGCAGCGGGCACTTGATCTGCACGAAATGCACATCCGCCAGATCCTCGATCCCGGCATCCCGGATCGCGGCCTTCACGGCATCGGCCACCATCAGCACCTGTGCACGGCGTCCGAGATCGTGCGAGGGCAGGGCAGGCGTGCGCGCCACCCCGATCGCCAGCGCCCGCGTCGCCGGCGCATCGGTCTCCTCGCGGGCAAACACCGTCCAGTGCGGCGACAGCGCTCCTTCGGTGCCGCCTGACATGACGATCGACACGTCCTCGAATCCATGCCGGCGAAACAGCGCCTCGAAGCTCGTCGTTGCATAGCCGCGGGTGAAGTCGTTGACGCAGCCATTGCCCTCGGTCTTGCCGAGGATGGCGACCACATTCTCCGGCTTCAGGCCGGCAGCAAAAAGCGCCTCGACGCCGGAGACATCATCCGGCCCGTCGGCCGGCACGCGAAAGACCTGGGCACGCATCGATGGCATCAGACGAGCGCCTCGATCAGGGCCCTGGAATTGGAGACCGAGCCGAACACACCGCCCTGCATCTTTACCATGTGGATGGCGGCGAGGTGGTTGTTGTAGTCGGTGGCGCCACAGCAATCCTCGAGCAACAGGCATTCGAAGCCGCGATCGTTGGCCTCGCGCATGGTGGTGGAGACGCAGACGTCGGTGGTGATCCCCGTGAGAATGATATTCTCGATGCGCTTCTGGTTGAGGATCAGTTCCAGATCCGTGGCGCAGAACGAGCCCTTGCCCGGCTTGTCGATAATCACTTCGCCGTCGAGAGGATAGAGTTCGGGAATGATATCCCAGCCCGGCTCTCCGCGCACCAGGATGCGGCCGCAAGGCCCGGCGTCGCCGATGCCAGCGCCGATCCTCTGCGAGCGCCAGCGCTTGTTGGCCGGCAGGTCGGCGAGGTCAGGCCGGTGACCTTCGCGGGTGTGGATGATGTGGTAGCCCTTGGCGCGCATCGCCGTCAGCACCGCCTTGATCGGCTCGATCGGCGCCTGCACCAGAGCGAGGTCGTAGCCCATGTGATCGACATAGCCGCCCTTGCCACAAAAGTCGGTCTGCATGTCGATGATGATGAGCGCCGTGTTGTCGGGCCTCAGCGCCCCGTTGTAGGGCCAGGGGTAGGGATCGGCCTTGACGTAGTGCTCTTTTGCCTCGGTCATCATGTCCATCGTCCGTCTCCTCTATTCGCCCGCAAGCTTTAATGTTTCGCCATAGCGCCTCGCCGGCTTGTCGAAGCCGCAGGAGGTGCCGTCGGTGATCTTGATGTCCGCTTCCCAGGGCAGCTTGTACCGGCCCGCGATCAGGTCGTGCATGTAGCTGTAGGGCGCGTCGCCCGCGCCGCCCGCGACAGCGACATAGCCGCGATGGCCGAACTGGTAGATGTTGTTCTCGACGCCCCAGCCGAGCCGTGCCTCGCGCACCAGGTCGGGCCTGACTTCGGCGGTGATGATCTCGTTGACGCGGCCGGATGTGCCGTGGGCGATGATCGAGCCGTCGAAATTGCAGATCATGCCTTCGCCCATGCTGTCGAAGGTGCCGTCCGAGCCGCACATGCACACGCTCGCGGTGACCATAAGGTTGCAGAACGCGTTGGACTGGTTGGTGAATTTCCAGCTGTCGCGGATCGGTGCTGTATAGCCCGCCGTGCGGATCATGATCTCGGCGCCCTTGTAGGCGCACTCGCGCGCCATCTCGGGGAACATGCCGTCATGGCAGATGATCAGCGCCAGCTTGGCGCCTTTTGGGCCATCGATGACGGGAATGCCGAGATTGCCCGGCTCCCAGGGCTCGACAGGCACCCATGGATGCATCTTGCGGTAATAGAGCTTCAGTTCGCCCGTGTCGTCGATGACGATGCCGGAATTATAGGGCATGCCGCCGGGATTGAATTCCATGATCGAGAAGCAGCCCCAGATCTTGTTGTCCAGGCACGCCTTCTTGAACGCCGCGACCTCGGGCCCGTCCAGCCGGCACATGATCTCGGGGTTGATATCCATCGAGAGGCCATGCAGCGCATATTCAGGGAACACGACGAGATCCATGCCCGGCTGGTTGCGCCGCGCCTTGGCCACGAGGTCGACGATCACCTGCGTTTGCCGCGCCAGATCTTTCTTGGTGACCGTCACGGGGAGTTGCAGTTGCACGAGGCCGATGCCGACGCCGTGTTCGGATTTGTTGAGGCCGCCGAGACCGTTCATGGCAAAATCCCTATTTCGAGCAATAATGACTGGGTGAGTGACTTATTTCGTGAGCGACAGGGCCCCCGGCGCACCCGCAAGCGAACGGGTGGGCGAGGAGGTGGCGATCAGGATGGCGAGCGTCAGCACGTAGGGGGCTGCGTAAAACAGGTAGTACCCCTGCGTGACGCCGACAGATTGCAGGGCAGGGCCGAGCGCACCGGCGCCGCCGAAAAGCAGGGCGGCCAGGAAGCAGCCGATCGGGTTCCAGCGCGCGAAGATGACGAGCGCCACCGCCATCAGGCCCTGGCCGGATGAGATGCCCTCGTTCCAGGAGCCCGGATAGTAGAGCGAGAGATAGGCCCCGCCGACCGCGGCCAGCGAGCCGCCTGCAGCTGTCGCCAGCAAGCGAACACGATCCGGATCGATACCCATGGCCCGCGCCGCATCCGTGCTGTCGCCGACGACGCGCAGGATGAGGCCGACGCGGGTGTTCTTGAACGCCCACCACAGCGCCACTGCGAGCAGCGCACCGATGACGAAGAGCACATTGATGTTCAACGCCGCCTGCACCTGCGGCAGGCTCGACCAGCCGCCGAGCGGGATCGAAGGCAGATGCGGCGCCACCGGCTTGATGAAGGGCTTGCCGAGGAAGAAGGCCATCCCCAGGCCGAACTGCATCATCGCGATGCCGATCGCGATGTCGTTGACCTTTGGCCACTTGCAGATCCAGCCGTGCACGAGGCCGAAGACAGCGCCTGCCGCCATTGCCGCCAGCACGCCGAGCCAGGCCGACCCGCTCATGACAGCAACCGCGTAGGCGGTCATCGCGCCGAACACGAGCGTTCCCTCAAGTCCGATATTGATGCGCCCCGATCGTTCGGTGATCGTCTCGCCGAGGCTGACGAAGATGAAAGGCGTGGAGACACGGATGGCGCCGGCGAGGATCGCCAGCGGTACACCCCATATGCCGATACCGGTCTCGTCCATCACGGGTTCCTCTTCCAAAGGTCGGGGTTGAAGATCTTGAAGCGGCCGTAGAAGGTCTCGAACAGCAGGATGACGACGAAGAGCGTCCCCTGCAGCACCAGCACGGTCGCATCCGGCAGGCCCATGCGCCGCTGGATCAACCCGCCCGAGGCATCGATGCCGCCGAGAAGGATGGCGACGGGAATGATCGCCAGGGGATTGTGTCGCGCCAGAAAGGCGACGAGGATGCCGGTATAGCCATATCCGGCCGCGATCGATGCATTGGCGCTGCCCTGGACGGCGGCGACCTCGATCATGCCGGCAAGCCCGGCGAAGCTGCCGGCAATCGCCGTGAAGCCGACGATCAACCGCCCCACCGGCAATCCCTGGATCTGCGCGGCGCGCACATTGCCGCCGGCGATGCGGGCGGCGAAGCCGTAGCTCGTCACCTCGATCAGGATCCAGGAGACAATGCAGGCAACGACACCGATCACCAGACCCCAGTGCACGTCCATGCCCGGTATCTTGCCCATCATGTACTCCGCCGGCAGCGGCGCGGTGGAGGGCTTGTTGAGGCTGGCTGGATCGCGCAGCGGCCCTTCGACGAACTGGTTCATCAGCGCGATCGCGATATAGGCGAGCAGCAGAGAGGAGATCGTCTCGTTCACCCCGCGATAGTGCCGCAGGAAGCCCGCGAAGCCGATCCAGATGCCGCCGACCACCATGGCCGCCGCTGCCATCAGAAGCAGCACCAGAATGGCGGGCAGGGTGCCGATGAAGGGAAGGGCGATTGCTGCCGCTGCAACGCCGCCAAGCACCACCGCTCCCTCGCCGCCGATGATCGTCAGACCCAGCCGCGCCGGCAGCGCCACGCAGAGCGCCGTCAGAAGTAGCGGCGCGGAACGGCTGAGGCTGTTCTGCACCGAAAACCAGCTGCCGAAGCCACCGGTATACATGAGCTGGAAAAGCACGGCCGGCGATTTGCCGACCGCCATGATGAAGAGAGAGAAAAGCGCCAGACCGACCAGGATCGCGCCGAGGCTGATGACGACGGGTTCCGCCCGTCGCGCCAGCCATGCCAGCAACGGCCCCAGGAAGGACCGCGCCGGCGTGTCGGAGATTGCAGGCGATAGGGATGGAGTGTTCGCCTCGATTGTCATGACGCTTCTCCCTCTGGCTTAAGCCGTGGATCCGACGACGCCCTCGACCAGATAGTCCATGCTCTCGAGCTCGATCGCGTCCTCGGCGAGCGCCTTGTCGGCGGCCACGATGACGTTGCCCTTGTTGTCCTTCATCGGCCCCTTGAAGACCGAGAACTTGCCGCTCATGATCTCGGCATGGACGGCCTCGAACTTGGTACGGGCTTCGGCCGAAACGGCCGGCCCGAGCGGGCTCATCTTGACGAAGCCGTCCTTCAGGCCGCCGCGCACGAAATTGCCAAGCTTCTCGCCGGCCTGCGCCTTCTTAACGAAATCGGTGTAGACGTTGCCCCAGGCCCATTCCGCGCCAGTGAGGTACTTCTCGGGCGCCAGCGGGCTCTGGTTGGCGTGGTAGCCGCAGACGAAGGCGCCGCGACCGGCCGCGGTCTCGACCACGACCTTCGGGCTGTCGACATGGCAGGTGATGACGTCGGCGCCCTGGTCGACCAGCGCGTTGGTGGCTTCGGCTTCCTTGACGGCAAGCGACCATTCGCCGGTGAAGATCACCTGGCAGGTGATGGCGGGATCGACGGAGCGGGCGCCGAGCAGGAAGGAGTTGATGTTCTGCAGCACCTGCGGGATCGGCTTGGCGGCGACGAAGCCGATCTTCTTGCTCTTCGAGGCGTAACCGGCAGCGATCCCGTTCAGATACTGACCCTGGCCGATATAGCCGAAATAGGAGCCGGTATTCATGGGATTCTTGCCCTCCTGCCAGAGGCCGCCGCAATGGCGGAACTGGATGTCGGGATATTTCGCGGCCATGGCCAGCATGTGGGGGTCGAAATAGCCGAAGGAGGTCGGGAAGAGCAGCGTCGCGCCATCGAGATTGATCATCGATTCCATCGTCTTCTGGACATCGACGGTTTCAGGCACATTTTCCTCTTCGACGACCGTGACGCCTTCGAGCGCCTTGACGGCCGCGGCACCCTCGGCGTGCGCCTGGTTATAGCCGTAGTCGTCCTTCGGGCCGACATAGATGAAGCCGACGGTGAGCGCGGTCTGCGCCATGGCGCGACCCGCCATCAGGCCCGGTGTCATCGCCAGCGCACCGGCGGCGGAAGCCTGGAGGAAATGTCGGCGGTTCATGGAAAGGAGCTTGGTCATTGCGATTCTCCCTGCGGCAAGGCCGCGTCAAACAAATGGTTGCGGGAAAAAGTGCATGCAATGACCGTGCCAGTTTTTAAGATGTTGTTATTGCGTGCATTTCAAAAGAGGGGAGGCGGCACCGCGTAAACTGTATGCAGATTGCAATCTGGATGTGATTAAAAATGCAGCCATGTCTTAAAACTCGGCGTATGTGACTGATAATAACGAAAAAATGCTGCATATAGACATTCATACAAGCCAATAAGTCGCTGCAAATATATAATTATTTGACTTTCTTCGTTTCGCCGTTCATCTGTATACAATATGAAATGCAGAGTTCTGAAGTGAAGCAGATCAGGCGCAGACAGGTCGTACGCACAGGCACCACCGTCGAGCAGATGGTGCGCGCCATCGCGGACATGATCGTCACCGGCGTCATGCATCCCGGCGAGCGGCTGGATGAACTCTCGCTTGCTGTCCGTTTTGACGTCTCCAGAACGCCGGTGCGAGAGGCCTTGCGCGAATTGGGCGCCATGGGCCTCGTCGATCGCGAACCCAACCGCAGCGCCGTGGTCGCCAATGTCACCGAAGCCTATCTCCACTCCATGTTCGAGGCGATGTCGGAGCTGGAAGCCATCTGCGCGCGGCTGGCCGCTGAACGCATGACTGTCGATGAGCGCCACGCGCTGGAACTCGAACATCGCGCGTCGGCGAGATTGGTTCACGCCAACGCCCAGGAAGACTACGCCGCCCACAATACGGAGTTCCACACCCGGCTTTATCGCGGCGCCCATAACGACCATATCTATGAAATGGTGACGCAGACCCGCGCACGCCTGGCGCCGTTCCGCCGCGCGCAATTCCGGCTCCCGGGGCGCCTCGCCAAGTCCTATGACGAGCACGACGTCATCGTCACGGCGATCATGCGCGGCGACGCTGCTGCGGCCAGCCAGGCAGCCTTTTCGCATGTTGCCATCGTCAGCGATGCCAGTATTGTATTCGCATCCGACAAGGCGGAGTGATCTTCGTCTCGGATATCAGCAATGAACCATAAAGAATTGCGAAATATAGGTTTTCATGAAGAACGCGATCAATCCCCCATCTGTTCGCAAGCCCTTCGGCAACTACAATCACGGCCTCCTCGTGCCGCCAGGGGCCTCGCTGCTAGTCACATCCGGCCAGCTCGGCATCGCCCTTGACGACAGCATTCCGGAAGGCGTCACCGCCCAGGCGGAACTCTGCTTCAATGCGATCGGCGCGATCCTGGAGGAGGCCGGCATGACCTATGCGGACGTAATCCGCATCTCCGGCTTCGTGACCCGCCGCGAGGACTTCCCGGCCTACATGGCGGTGCGGGACCGCTACACGCTCGACCCCAAGCCCGTCTCCACGCTGCTCGTCGTCGGCGGCTTTACGCGGGCTGAGTTTCTGGTCGAAGTCGAGGTGACGGCGGCGAAGGTGATCACGCTGTAAAGCGTCTAAGGCAATAGAGAAAATTTCATTTTATCAATGTCTTGATAAGATGTTCTCATACGATAATTGATCGGCGAAACGGGCAGGGCGGCGATACTCGAGACCGTCTAGAACCGCCCCATCGCCGTCTCGACCTTCCCCATGAATGCTGCCCTCGTTTCCTCCGTGCAGTTGTTCATGTCGTAGTGGGCGAGAAAGGTCACCGGGCGCACCGGGTTGATCTGCGCCCTCAGCACCCGCTTGACGATCTTCTTCGGCGGATTGCCAGCGACGAAAGCGCGGAACGGGGTGGCCCCATAGGTCAGCACCGCGCCAAGCTTGCGGATATGCCGGAGACGGGATTCCACCTTTCCGTCCACTAGTTCGAAGGACACGCCCGGCAGCCAGACGCGGTCGAAATAGCCCTTCAGGATCGCCGGGAAGCCGAAGTTCCAGATTGGCGTGACAATGACCAACCCCTCAGCGCGCTTCAGCCGCTGGACATGGTCTTTCACTAGCTCGGTATTCTCAGGATAGTCGTGGTAGACCAGCCGGTCGTGCCGCGACAGAACGGGATCGAACTCCTCGGCGTAGAGGTCGCAACCATCGACCTCGTGGCCCGCCGCTTGCAGGCTCTCCAGCGTCTTTTGATAGAGCGCCTTGCCGTAGCTTGATTCCACCGGATGCGAGTGAAGGACGAGTACCCTCATGCGCTCTCCATCACCGAGGCCAGGCCCGGGAACAGATAGTTCTGGCCGGCGGAGAAATCGAAATCGGGGTTCTCCCAGGCGATCATCTTGCCGGGGTTGAGCAGGCCCTTTGGATCGGTCTCATGCTTGAAGGCGAGTTGCACCTTGTCCGTCTGCTTCATGCCGCCTTCCTCAAGCGTATAGCGGTGCGGATTGAAGATCGGGCAGCCATGGTCCTGGTGGATCTTGATGATCTCCTCCAGCCGCTCCTCCGTCGTGTAGCGCACCAGCGGCAGGCCCGAGCATTGGATCTGCCCGTCGAACTTGATGAACTCGAGATGGCCGGGCACCTCGTCGCCGAAGATCTCGACCATCTTGGCGACCTTCGCCACATGGTCGGGGCCGGGATACTGCACCTGAAGATAGGTGTATTCGGGATCGACCTTGAGCGCGCGCAGCGTCGTGTGGTTCCAGGCAAGCTCATAGGCATGCGGAATGCCCTTCATGCTCTCGACCTTGTCGGAGCGGAAGATGATCTCGCCCTTCTGCGAGGCCGTGAACGCGGCGAAGGCATCGATCGAGTGCGGCGCCACCATCACCACCACGACCGACTGCCCTTCGCGGATATAGGGCTTGTGGCGGGTGAAGTAGCTGTAGGGGATGGGCGCCGCGATCGGGGCGATCTCTTTGGTCAGGATGCCGTTGCACTTCGCCAGCGCATCGGCGTAGCGCACGCCGTCCATGAATTGGTCATAGCCGACGAGCACGTCGACCCAGTCGTAGGCGGGCGCCAACGGCATCTCGATCTCGGTGATGATGCCGTTGGTGCCGTAGGCGTGGCTGACCTTCTGCAGGTCCCAGCCGGTCAGCTCCAGAATGCGCGGCTCGGCCTCCATGGTCACCACCCGCAGCCGGATAATGTTGCCGATATCGCGCAGGCCACCCCAGGTGATCGACCCCACACCGCCGGAACCACCGGCAATGAAACCGCCGATCGTCGCCGTCTGTGCCGTCGATGGGTGGAAGCGCAGTTCCTGGCCCGAATGCGCCTTGGTCTGCTTGTCGAGTTGGGCGATGATGATCCCCGGCTCGCAGATCACCCGGCCGGGATGGATTTCCTTGATCTGGTCCATGGCGGCCAGATTGAGAACGATACCGCCGGAGAGCGGCATGGCCTGGCCGTAATTGCCGGTGCCGGCACCGCGCGGGGTGACCGGAACGCCGTGCGCGAACGCCACCTTCAGCGTCTGGATCACCTCGGCCTCGTTCTTCGGCGTGACCACCAGATCGGCGGTGACGCCGTCGAGCTGCGCCTTCAGCACGGGGGAGTACCAATAGAAGTCCCGGCTCTTCTGGCGCACCAGCGCCGGATTGTCCTCGATGGCGATGCCTTCGAGTTCCTGTTTGATCTTCTGATAATCCGGCATGTCAGGCTCCAACGACACTATCGAGTTCACGGTAATCCGGCAGGCTGCGGTCGATGACCTTGCCGCGGCGTAGCACCACGCGGTCGGCCTGCGGACGGGATAGAAATTCGCTCCAGCGCCGGGCGCTGAAAAGCACGAGATCGGCGGGCAGGCCGACAGCGATACGGCTCATATCCGGGCGCGCTGCGATGTCGGCGGCCGATGTGGTCACGACGCGCGCGGCGCTGTCGAGCGGATGGTCGAGCTGCAGGATGCGCACTGCCTCGCGGAACACTTCGACGGGATCGAGATCGCCATAGGCATAGAAGGGGTCGCGCGTATTGTCGGAGGCAACGGCCGTCAGCACCCCGGCGGCATCGAGCTCCTTGAACAGCGTCACCCCACGCCAGCGCGGCGTCCTGTCGGGATAACGGTCCTGAAGGTACATGTTGCACATCGGCAGGGAAATGATTGAAATTCCTGCATTTTGCACCAAGTCGATGGTGCGCTTGGCAAGCTCATCGTCCTGCCGCGCGAGCGAGCAGCAATGGCCGGCCGTCACCTTGCCGGTGAAGCCGTTGCGCAGCACCGCCTCGGCGATCGCCTTCAGTGTTTCGGCGCCGGGATCGTCGGTTTCGTCGACATGCAGATCGACGTCGAGCCCATTGTCTGCGGCGGCCTTCAGCAGCGTATCGAGCTGCCAGGTGAGATCCGCGCTCATCTTCGTCACGCCGCCGAGCAGGCAGCCTGTGTCGCGAACGATCTGGACGAGTTCGGCGAAATAGGCCTCGTTGACCATGTCGTCCATCGGAAACAGGGCCGCCGCCTGCAGCGCGATCTTGTCCTTCCAGGCGTCGCGCACCTCGGCAAACACCTCGAACGAGATGCGATGCTGCGGCGCTGGCGAATCCAGATGCGTGCGGATCAGGCTGGTGCCGTGCGCGTAAGCCGATCGTAGCGAGAACTCCATGCGCTTGCGCACATCGGCTGCATTCCAGTGCGTGGCGCGGTCGATACCGACCGATGTCAGCGCGCCCATGAAGGTGCCATCGGGATTGCTGTTGCGCGCCCAGATATGGCCCTTGTCGAGATGCGTGTGCACATCGGCGAAACACGGCCAGACCATGCCGTCGCGCATATCGGATTTCGCAAGCTCCTGCGGCGCCGAGCCGGGCGGCAGGATCGCCGCAATCAACCCGTCCTCGATGACGAGATCGGCCTTTACCAGCCCCTCGGCCGAGATACCCTCGTAACCTTCAACGGCGATATCGGGCAACGTGGCGTGGCTGAGCACGAAGCGCGCGGAATTGGGCGGCGACATGAAGGAAGAGGTCATCAGTTTTCCCGCTTCAGGCTGCTCTCATGCCAGCGGTGCAGGCTGAGCCAGGAGATGAATGAGGTGACCGCGAAGATCGCCACGCCGAGCAGCGACAGCATGAGCAGGGCGGCGAAGAGGCGAGGGATGTTCATGCGGTATTGGGCTTCGAGCAGACGGAAGGCCAGACCCGATCCGGCACCCGCCGAGCCTGCTGCGAATTCGGCAACGACGGCTGCGATCAGCGCCAGCCCGCCGCCGATCCTGAGGCCCGTCATGAAATAGGGCTGGGCGGCCGGCAGCTTCAGATAGAGCAGCGTCTGCCAGCGCGAGGCGCCATAGAGCTCGAAAAGGTTGATCAGGTTGTGATCGACGCTCTTCAGGCCCTGCACCATGTTCGATAGGATCGGAAAAAAGGCGACGAGAAAGGCGCAGATCAGCAGCGCCACCTGCGTCGACGGCGCATAGATGAGGATCAGCGGCGAGATCGCTACCACAGGCGTCACCTGCAGGATAACCGCAAGCGGATAAAACGCGATCTCGATCCAGCGTGACTGCACGAGAAAGACGGCAAAGCCAACGCCGCCGATCAGCGCCAGGATCAGCGACATAAAGGTGATCTTGGTGGTAACCCAGAGGGCAGGGGCGAGCGTCCCCCAATCGCTGACGAAGGCGCTGGCCACGGCCGCCGGACCCGGCAGGATATAGGGCGGCACGCCCGACAGCTTGACATAGAGCCACCAGATCACGACCAGCGCCGCAACGGTCAGCACCGGAACGAGTATCCGTAGCGCCAGATCGCGGCGGCGCGCATTGATCGGCTTGGCAACCTCGATGGCGGGCGTCTCGGCGATATCGGCCATCAGTGGTCATCCTTCGCGGCGTTGATCGCGCCGATCAGCGAGTGCGAGACCGTCTCGCAAGCCTGGCGGTATTCCTCGGAGGTGCGGTAATGCGCGTCGCGCTCAAGACTGGTCACGAGCGGCAGATCGGCATGCACCCGCCCCGGCCGCGCCTTCATGACGACGATGCGGTTGGAGAGGTAGGCGGATTCGAACACCGAATGCGTGACGAAGATCACCGTGATGCCGGTCTCCTTCCAGAGCCGCAGCACGTCGTCGTTGAGCTTCTGCCGGGTTATTTCATCAAGCGCCGCGAATGGCTCGTCCATCAAGAGCAGCTTCGGCTTCGTCACCAGCGCGCGTGCGATCGACACGCGCATCTTCATGCCGCCCGAGAGCTCACGCGGATAGGCCTCGGCGAAATCCTGCAGCCCGACGGTCGCAAGCACCGCCATGATTTCCGCGCGCGCCGCCGCCTTCGACACACCGCGCAGCTTCAACGGAAGGTGCATATTATCGAACACGTTCTTCCAGGGCATCAGCGTCGGCTCCTGGAACACGAAGCTGATATCGCCCTCCGGCAGGCCGCGCGAATTGATGCGCGAGCTCGGCCAGTCGATCGTCCCGGATGACACGTCGCCGA
The DNA here is from genome assembly GCF_017741935.1 of Rhizobium sp. 16-449-1b. Taxonomy (GTDB): domain Bacteria; phylum Pseudomonadota; class Alphaproteobacteria; order Rhizobiales; family Rhizobiaceae; genus Rhizobium. The sequence goes on from NZ_JAGHMH010000006.1 coordinate 435,282, forward strand.
GCCCGGCCATGATCCGCAGCGCCGTCGACTTGCCGCAGCCGGATGGCCCGAGCAGGCTGATGAATTCACCGCTCTCGACCGTCAAGCTCATGCCGGAAAGCGCGACCGTGCCGCTGGAAAAGATCTTCGAGACCTGCTTCATCGCAACGAGCGGCCGCCTGCGCGCTTCGGCTGGTGTCGCTGACGGGTTGGGCTGCGATGAAGTCATGAGGTCCGTTCGTTTCCTGGGTATGCAATGGGCCTCCTCTCCACACAGGAGAGGAGGAAGCCCGACTTACTTCTTCAGCGCCATGCCCACGCCCTTGCAGACGTATTTGGTCGTGAACGCCTTGGTGTAATCCGTGTCGGCCTTCAGCACCTTGATGCCGACCATCTCGTCGAAGAATTTCTTGTAGTGCGCGTCGGTCATGCAGCCGATGCCCTTGTCCAGCGCCTCGCCGGACTCGACGATCCCGTATTCCTTCATCTTGGCGATGGAATAGGCGATCTGACCATCGGTCATCTCGGGATTGTCTTTCTTGATCAGCTCGTTGGCCTTGGCATTGTCGCCATAGAGATAGTTGTACCAGCCCTCGATCGAGGCGTCGACGAAGCGCTGCACCACGTCGGACTTGCCGTCGATCATCGCCTGCGTCGTGGTGATTGCCGTGGAGTAGGGGCTGTAGCCGTTGTCGGCGAGCAGGAAGACCTTTGGCTCCCAGCCGGTCTGCTTCTGGATCTCGTAGGGCTCGGATGTCAGGTAGCCCTGCTGCGCCGAGGACTTGTCGGCGATGAAGGGGCCGGGGTTGAAGTTGTAAGGCTTATACTGCTCGTCCTTGAAGCCGGAATAGTTGGCCTTCATCCACTCGAAGAAGGTGAGATAGCCATCCTTGCCGAGAAACAACGTGTTGAGTTTCGCCAGATCCTCGAACTTCTCGACGCCGGCGTCGGGATGCGCGATCAGCACCTGCGGATCCTTCTGGAAGATCGCCGCGACATCGACCAGCGGAATACCCTGCTCGACGGCCGTCAGTTCACCCTGCGAACTGCCCATGTAAAAGTCGATCTTGCCGGAGATCAGCAGCGCCGAGTTGGCCGCATTCGGCCCACCCTGAACGATCGTCACGTCGAGACCATGCTTGGCGTAGGTGCCGTCGGCAACCGCCTGGTAGAAGCCACCATGTTCTGCCTGCGCCAGCCAGTTGGTGCCGTAGCTCACCTTGTCGAGCGCGTAGGAGGGAGCGGCCGCGCAAAGCGCCGTCCCAAGACCGAGCAGCGTCGTAAAAGCCATCGTCTTCAATGCATTGGACATGTCAGCCGTTCCCCTTTGAGGCCAAGGAGCGTCTTCGACAGCGCTCCATTTCTTTCATTTGAGCGATTGCTTTGCTGTTTGAAAAGCATCAAAATTCGTGCGCAACGATGCCTTTTTGGCATCCCATAAGGCGCCTGTTTCTAATTTGTGCGCGGCGCTTAAAATAGATGCACCGAGGGTCGAATGCTGCACTCCAGAAAGCTCCAATACATCGACGAGATCGCCCGCTCCGGCTCGATCCGCAAGGCGGCCGCGCGCCTCAACGTCGCATCCTCGGCCATCAACCGGCAGATCCTGGCGCTCGAGGAGGAAATCGGAGCGCCGCTGTTCGAGCGCCTGCCGCGCGGGCTGAGACTGACGGCCGCAGGCGAGCTGTGCATCGAGCATATCCGCGAGGTGCTGAAGAATTACGATCGCCTGGAAGGTCGCATCCGCAGCCTGAAGATGCAACAGGCCGGCAAGGTGCGGCTGGTAACGACAGTGGGTCTCGCGTCCGGCCCGCTTGCCGAAATCATCACCCGCTTCCAGACCGAGCATCCGCGCGTCTATTTTCAGATCAGAAACGACGCCGGCACGACCACGGTCAATCCGGTGCTTTCAGGCGAGGTCGACATCGGCCTCGGTTTCAACATTCCGGCCACGCCAGGCATTCGCTCGCTCGGCAGCTTCGACATCCCGATCGGCATCGTCCTGCCGCCCGGCCACCGGCTGATCGGCGATGGACCGATCAATCTCGGTGATGTCGTCCAGGAGCGCCTGCTTTTGGCGCAGCAGGGCACCAGCCTGCGCGATGTGATCAATCTAGCGCTGGCGCGGCTCGATGTGTCCGTCGAACCGGTGCTTGAGAGCAACGCCTCGGAAATGCTGAAGAAACTGGTGAAATGCGGGGCAGGGCTGACCATGCTGAACCCGCTCGACGTGGTGACCGAATGCCGTGCCGGCGAACTGGTGTTCCGCCCGATCGCCGAGCCGCATGCCCGCCATCAGCCGATGAAGCTCTTCGCCCGCGCCCGCGCGCCGCTGGACGCCGCAACCAGCCTGTTCGTCGAATACCTGCTGGCCGAGCTCGCCGGCCTCGTTCACGAGTTGCAGGACAAGGGGCATATCGCGCCCGACAGATCAGCCGCCACGTGATGACAGGTCCGGCCGGACCGCAGCCTATTTGCTGTAGAGATTGGAGAGCGGATAGCGCTTGAGGTCCCCGAGCATCTCGACGAACCCCTTGACCTGATGCCGGCAAATCGCCTCGCCCTTTTCGGCGGTGCCGCGCGAGGCATCGCCGACCACGCCGTTCGGATTGAGATCATGGGCGATCCAGGCAAGGGAATGCGGCGGCAGTGGTTGGATGAACTTCGACTGTTCGCGCATCCATTCGGCCTTCGAGGTGAAGTTCTCGGCCTTCTCCATTCGTACCAGATCTGGCCGGAAATGCAGCATCAGCGAGGTCTCGACCTCGCCGCCGTGAATGCCGTAGCGCGTCTCATGCTCGCTGATCATTCCATCCGGATGGCCGAAGCGGCCCCACTGTGTGGAGACCACGGCCATCTGGTAGCGTACTCTAAGCTCGCGCGCGACGATGCTCATGATATCGACATTGCCGCCGTGCGAATTGACGATCACCATCTTGCGCAGGCCGGCTTCCGCTACCTTGGCGCCGATCGCGGTCCAGACGGGAATGAGGAGTTCTGCGCTAAGAGACAGCGTGCCCGGGCCATAGACATGCTCGTTGGCCTTGCCGATCTCCTGCGTCGGCAGCACCAATATGTCGAGATCGTCGGGCCGCTGGCGGCGCAGTTCCTGCAGCATGCCGTTGGCGATGGCGACATCGGTCGCAACAGGCAGATGCGGCCCATGCTGCTCGGTGGACGCAATCGGCAGGATCGCGATCGTGGTGTCGGCGGACAGCCCGGCGAAATCGTAGGTGTTGAGCTCGTTCCAGTAAAATGGGGTTGCCATCGCCGTGTCCTCTTCGATCTGATGAGACATTGACTAGGCCTTAAGCCGGCATGCGAAAAGCATCAATTTGCGTTCGTGCCGATGCCTTTTTGCGAGAGATATGGACGACCGGGACGGAGGAGAGCGCGCCACAGCGCAGATGCCGGGCAGGGCGCCCCGCCCCGCTTCTACCGCTCGGGACGCGGCATGCGCAGCACATACCAGCCGAAATGCCGCTGGATGGTCGGCGTCACCAGAAACACGATCAGCGACACCATGACGGGCGTGATGACGAGCGTGCGGTGCCACGTCTCCCAGCTGCTGGTGAGCGGCATCAGAATATAGAGAAGCGCCGTAATCAGCGGATAGACGGCGATGATCAGCAGGAAGGACAGGCGAAACCGGCACGGTTTCGGCAGCCGGTGCGGCGGCGTCTTGCCGTCATCGCCCGAAGACGGAGTGGTATCATTGTTGTCGGCGCTCATGGTTTTCCCCTCTTATAAGAACGCATCGTTTCGATAAGACCATAACGAAACGATACGTTTCATTCAAGCCTGCGTTGTGCTACGAAAGCCAGGGATAACGGAGGAGTTTCATGACATCGACACTGACGTCCGAGCGACGCACCTCGATCGGCGCGCAGCGCAATCCGGCGAGCCAGGAAGCGATTCTGAAGGCGGCCGCCGATATTCTGCGTGAGACAGGATTGAGCGGCTTCTCCATCGAGGCCGTCGCCAGGCGCGCACACGCCGGAAAGCCGACGATCTATCGCTGGTGGTCATCGCGCGCAGCACTTCTGCTCGACGTCTATCATGATCAGAAACAAGTCGAGCCGGATCCGGATACAGGATCGATCGAAAGCGACCTGTTCGCCTTCGTCACCGCGCTCTTCGACTACTGGCGCGACAGCGAGGCAGGCTCGATCTTCCGCTTCGTCATCGCCGAAGCCCAAAGCGACGCCACGACATCCGCTGCGCTCAGAACCTACATGGCCGAACGCATCGACCAGACCGCCGAACTCGTGCGCCGCGCGAGGCGCCGAGGCGAGATCAACGCCGACGTCGATCCGGAACTCACCATCGAACTCCTGGCCGGCTTCGCCTGGAGCCGCTTGCTGACCGGCCGGCTCGACGTCGATCCTGGGCAGCTTCACAAACTCATTGGCCAGATGATCAGGGGATTGCGCAGCGGCGGTGATCGAGGTGGGGAGCGATAAGGTAAGCAGCGGGCGGCTTGCTGAGCATTTGGAGCCAGTTTCACGCATCCGCATACATCTTATTGTTCCATAATCTATCTTATGCGACAACTGTGTGTAGCCACAAAGTTAGAATGTCCTGTTTCTGCAAAGTTGGAATGTCACACTCCCCGGGTCTGAAGGATGCGTGGGAGATTGCAGATGGGATTGATAGC
>NZ_JAGHMH010000037.1 GCF_017741935.1 Rhizobium sp. 16-449-1b
ACGACGTCATTGGAACTGGGCTCGGACGCCGGGTCAAAAACCCAACACCTGGAAGCCTCCAGATCAATCTTCTCTTCACGATATATGCAGAACAGGCATACGACCGAAGTCGATGCAAACTTTTATTTCTTCAAAGGATATGTATCCGTCATCTCGACACCATCGTCTCCTCTCGGAAGCGAATTGGTGGAGCTGAGCGGGATCGAACCGCTGACCCCCTGCTTGCAAAGCAGGTGCTCTCCCAGCTGAGCTACAGCCCCAACCATCGCAACACCTGATGAGCAAACCCATCAGGAGGATCAAGATCGAACAACCCATCATCCTCAAAAGGAGAATGGTGGGCCTGGGAAGACTTGAACTTCCGACCCCACGCTTATCAAGCGTGTGCTCTAACCAACTGAGCTACAGGCCCGATCTCTACGAACTCGACGTCAGTGACGCTCGCCCATACAGGCCAGAGGCCGTCGCCAGTCGTCTGGCGCCTCTTTTCCAACCCGAAGATTGGCCGGAGGCAGCGATCGAAGATCGCGCTCGCCGTGAGGACATATCCTAATGAAGAAAGAGAAACGTGGACGGCGCAGTTCGCCATACCATCCGAGTGCCGAAGCACTTCCGTGGCGTATTGCGTTTCGATGGTCACCTGACTGGTGCCATCTATGTTCTAAAAAGCACGGGAAGGTTCATCCTAGTCTAGCTAGGCGTCTTACCGGTTCCACAGCTTCCTTAGAAAGGAGGTGATCCAGCCGCAGGTTCCCCTACGGCTACCTTGTTACGACTTCACCCCAGTCGCTGACCCT
>NZ_JAGHMH010000007.1 GCF_017741935.1 Rhizobium sp. 16-449-1b
CGATCGACACCGTGTAGCCGCGCAGGCACGGCGTCAGGAGGTCCAGGAGCCGGAACATCGCGCCGTGCTCCCCATCGCGAGCATCGGCGCAGACCATCCAGCGCCCCGCCCTGCCCGCCGACATCGCGTTAAACTTGCGTCAACGCCCGCGTGGCATATCTCTGCAGGCGACAGGTAGGAGACTTTTATGGCATTCGTCGGCTTCAAGAACACCCACAATCACACGATCTACGTCAATCCGGCCCAGGTGCTCTATGTCTCGACCTATGAGGAAGACGTCACGATCATCGCCTATGCCGCCGCCGATGCCGCCGGCAAGCCTGCCGTCTCCTATGTGCGTGGCAGTGCCGACATGGTGCAGCACAAGCTGAGCGCTGGCGCGGCCCGCTGATCTACTCGCGCCTACCGGGAATCCTGATCGCGTTTAGCGGGCAGTCGCCCAACAGTTGGGCATTCGCACGAATTGGGGATGTGAACGTGCCGTTCCGGTACGCATTCCCGGAATGGGTCAGCGATACCGGCTCAGCGTTACCAATCGTCAAGTGTTTGAATCTTTGGCCATTCCCGCTTTGGAGCGGCTGGTGTCAGAATAATGTCGCTTGCATTTTGCTCCGTTTACTGGCACCAATTGTGTACTCGGGCATTTGCATGCCGGTGACTGGACTGATGTGGCTGAGCCCTTCTTTGAGGGGCGGCGTGGGGGGACCTTCACGCGCGTAGACGTTCTTTCCCCGTTCGTGAACTACTCGACTGACCCTTCGCGTTCTGAGTTAAGATGAGGGAGCGCGAAAGTGAAAGCCGTCCATTTCCTCTCGGGGGGATGGATACCAGACAGACTACAGGGAAAAGGACCTATCCCAATGGCCACCAAAGGCGTCGTAAAATTCTTCAACCAGGACAAGGGTTTTGGTTTCATCACTCCTGATGGCGGTGCGAAGGACGTATTCGTTCACATCTCCGCTCTCCAGGCTTCCGGCATCCAGTCGCTCCGCGAAGGCCAGCAGGTTACCTTCGACACCGAGCCGGATCGCATGGGCAAGGGCCCGAAGGCCGTCAACATCTCGGCCAACTAATACTGGTTTCTGCCTCGGCAGGACTGCGAACGGCGCTCCGCAAGGGCGCCGTTTTCGTTTTCCGGCTTGCTGGCGCCGGGTGGCTCGCTCGGGTACCCGTGAGATGAGGGAGTGATAGCTTAAATGCACCTCCCCCATTGATCGCAATGGACGAACCCGGCATAGCTGCATTATGAATGACGACAATTTCCGCTAAGGCCCCCGCAATGGTAAACTACATCGAAGCCTCCTCCGCGCCATCCAAGAATACCGGCGCCATCAGGCTCTACGGCGCCGATGCCTTCGCGGGCATGCGCAAGGCGTGCCAGGTCACCGCCCGGTGTCTCGATGCGCTTGATGATATCGTCAAGCCGGGCGTGACGACCGATGCGATCGATCGCTTCGTCTTCGATTTCGGGCTTGAGAACGGCGCTGTTCCAGCGACGCTCAATTACCGCGGCTATACGAAATCCACCTGCACCTCGATCAACCATGTCGTGTGCCACGGCATTCCGGATGCCAAGCCGCTGCGCGAGGGCGACATCGTCAATATCGACGTTACCTATGTGGTCGATGGCTGGCATGGCGATTCCAGCCGCATGTACACGGTCGGCACGGTCAAGCGCGCCGCCGAGCGGCTGCTCGAGGTGACCTATGAATCGCTGATGCGCGGGATCGCGGCCGTGCGCCCCGGCGCCCGCACCGGCGCCATCGGCGAAGCGATCCAGACCTATGCCGAGGCCGAGCGTTGCTCCGTGGTGCGCGACTTCTGCGGCCATGGGGTCGGCGCGCTGTTTCACGACAGCCCGAATATCCTGCATTACGGCCGCGCCAGCGAAGGACCGGAACTGCGCGAGGGCATGATCTTCACGATCGAGCCGATGATCAACCTCGGCCGCCCGCATGTGAAGGTGCTGGCCGATGGCTGGACGGCCGTTACGCGCGACCGCTCGCTATCCGCGCAATACGAGCACACGGTCGGCGTCACTGCCGATGGCTGCGAGATCTTCACGCTGTCGCCCGGCGGGCTCGACCGCCCGGGCCTGCCACCCCTCACAAAATGAGCCGCTGATGGCAAAAGGACCCGTTTCCCATTCCGAAGACCTGGAGCTGCCTTTCGCGGCGGATGAGGACGATGGCATGGACGAGCGGTCCTTCTTCGCCGAGCAGGCCGGCAAGCCCGCCGCTCTCCGGCCCTCGCCCGCCAAGGAAGAGCATTACCACGGCCACCGCGAGCGGCTGCGCCAGCGCTTCCGCGATCATGGCGATACCGCGCTTGCCGATTACGAAATGCTGGAGCTGATGCTGTTCCGGCTGATCCCGCGCCGCGATACCAAGCCGATCGCCAAGGCGCTGCTCGACCGCTTCGGCTCGCTCGCCGCCGTCTTCGGCGCGCCGATCACGCTGCTGCAGGAGGTGAAGGGCGTCGGCGAGGCGGTGGCGCTGGACCTTAAGCTGATCTCGACCATCGCGCACCGGACGCTGAAGAGCGAACTGCGCGGCAAGCAGGTGCTGTCGTCGTGGTCGTCTGTCATCGAATACTGCCACGCCGCCATGGCGCACGAAACGCGCGAGCAGTTCCGGATTCTGTTCCTCGACAAGCGCAACGCGCTGATCGCCGACGAAGTTCAGGGGCATGGCACGGTCGATCACACACCAGTCTATCCGCGCGAGGTTGTGCGCCGCGCACTGGAGCTTTCGGCCACCGCGATCATTCTGGTCCACAACCACCCCTCCGGCGACCCTACCCCGTCGCGTGCCGATATCGACATGACCAAGATGATCATCGATACCGCCAAGCCACTCGGGATCACGGTGCACGACCACATCATCATCGGCAAGGACGGGCATGCCAGCCTGAAGGGGTTGCGGTTGATCTGAAATCGCCGCCGCGATTTTCCCCGCGCAGGTCGGATCCGCTATTCTGGAGTTACCCGTTCCTTCTGATGATCGGTGACCGCCCATATGGCAAGTTATCCTGCAGCACCGACACCGCCGCCCTTATTTCGTCTCGCTCATTCCTAATATTCGGCCGTAAATCAATCTGCAACATTGACCGGATACGTGTGAACGCGCCATTTTGCGTCGCAATATGATTCCAGCTTTTCAACCGGGGCCTGCTTCCATGTTTCAATACGATCTCGTTGTTGTGGGGAGCGGCCCGGCCGGTCGCCGTGGTGCTATCCAGGCCGCCAAGCTCGGCAAGAAGGTGCTCGTCATCGAGCAGGGCAAGCGCGTCGGCGGCGTCTCCGTCCATACCGGCACCATCCCCTCGAAAACATTGCGAGAGACGGCGCTCAATCTCTCCGGCTGGCGCGAGCGCGGCTTCTACGGCAAGGCCTACCGGGTCAAGCAGGAGATCAGCGCCGAGGACCTGCGCCGCCGCCTGCTGATCACGCTCGACCACGAAGTCGAGGTACTGGAGCACCAGTTCGCGCGTAACCGCGTGCAGCATCTGCGCGGCAAGGCGAGCTTCGTCGATGCCTCGACGCTGGAGATCGTCAAGGATGACGGCGAGGTCATGCGTGTTACGGCCGCAAGCATCCTGCTTGCCGTTGGCACCAAGCCGTTCCGCCCGGATTATATCCCCTTCGACAACAAGACGGTTCTCGACAGCGACGAGCTTCTCGATATCGAGGAACTGCCGCGCTCCATGGTCGTCATCGGTGCCGGCGTCATCGGCATCGAATATGCGACGATCTTCAGCGCGCTCGACACCGCCGTCACGCTGATCGATCCGAAGTCGACGATGCTCGACTTCATCGACAAGGAAATCGTCGAGGACTTCACCTACCAGCTGCGCGACCGGAACATGAAGATCATGCTCGGCACCAAGGCGGAGAAGGTCACCAAGCTCGATGACGGCAAGGTCGAGCTCATTCTCGACAATGGTCGCCGACTGGTGACAGACATGGTTCTCTTCGCGGCCGGCCGCATGGGCGCCACCGATGCGCTGAACCTGAAGGCAGCCGGCCTCGAGGCCGACAGCCGTGGCCGCCTGAAGGTCAACCCCGAGACGTTCGAGACATCGGTGCCCGGCATTTACGCGGCAGGCGACGTCGTCGGCTTCCCGAGCCTCGCTTCCACCTCGATGGAGCAGGGCCGCATTGCGGCCCGCGTCGCCGTCGGTGCCGTTGCCAAGGAGCCGCCGAAATACTTCCCCTACGGGATCTATGCCGTGCCGGAGATTTCGACCTGCGGCCTGACGGAAGAAGAGATGAAGGAACGCGGCATTCCCTATGAATGCGGCATCGCCCGTTTCCGCGAGACCTCGCGCGGCCATATCATGGGTCTCGATACCGGCCTCCTGAAGCTGATCTTCTCGCTCAAGACGCGCCGCCTGCTCGGCGTCCACATCGTCGGCGAAGGCGCGACGGAGCTGGTGCATATCGGCCAGGCCGTGCTGAACCTCAAGGGAACGGTCGAGTATTTCGTCGAGAACACGTTCAACTACCCGACTCTCGCCGAAGCCTACAAGATCGCCGGCCTCGATGCCTGGAACCGGATGGGCGATATCAAGTCGGAGCTCTGAGCTTTTCGCTTGGCGCCACGCGCATCCGCCCTGGCCGTAAGCACAATCAAGCACATCAGCCCGTTTGTTGACGGGCTCCACGAAGGCGTTTCGACGCCTGACAACCTCGTAATAGGCGCAGCTTGTATAATCGGCTGCGTCTGATAGCGTTCATGTCACTGGGGGACTCTCTAATCAGCGAGTGACCGTGCGCGAACAATCCGAGACGACTGACCGGAATTTCCAGCTCATCCTCATCAAGCCGTCGCACTACGACGACGATGGCTATGTCATCCGCTGGTGGCGGGCGATGATCCCGTCCAATTCTCTGGCGGCGCTCTATGGTATTGCCGCCGACTGCGCCGAGCGGCGGGTGCTCGGCCCCGGTGTCGGCATCGACATCACCGTTATCGACGAGACCAATACGCGGGTGAACGTCCCGGCCCTTCTGCGACAGCTGAAAGCCAACGGCAATTTCGGCATGGTGGCTCTGGTCGGCGTACAATCGAACCAGTATCCGCGCGCGCTCGATATCGCCCGGCCTTTCCGCGATGCCGGTATTCCTGTTGCGATGGGGGGCTTTCACGTTTCCGGCTGTCTCTCGATGCTCGACGGCCACGCCGTGGGGCTCGACGAATGCCGGGAGATGGGTATCTCGATGTTTGCCGGCGAAGTCGAGGGGCGGCTGGACAAGGTGCTGCAGGACGCCGCATCGGGAACGCTGGCACCGCTCTACAATTTCATGAACGACCTGCCGAGCATTGAGGGTGCCGCCGTTCCGTTCCTGCCGAAGGTCAATGTGGCGCAGACGCTTGGATTGAGCACCAGCTTCGATGCCGGGCGCGGCTGTCCCTACCAGTGTTCCTTCTGCACCATCATCAACGTGCAGGGCCGCAAGTCTCGCTTCCGCACCGCTGACGATGTCGAGAAGCTGGTGCGGATGAACTGGGCGCAGGGCATCCACAAGTTCTTCATCACCGACGACAACTTCGCCCGCAACAAGGACTGGGAAGCGATCTTCGACCGGCTGATCCAGCTGCGTGAAGAGGATGGCATCCCGCTCGGCCTGATGATTCAGGTCGATACGCTCTGCCACAAGATCCCCAATTTCATCGAGAAATCGAAGCGCGCCGGTGTCACCCGCGTATTCATCGGGCTGGAAAACGTCAACCCCGACAATCTGACGGCGGCGAAGAAGAACCAGAACAAGATCACCGAATACCGCAAAATGCTGCTCGCCTGGAAGGCGCAGGGTATCATGACGCTCGCCGGCTACATTCTTGGTTTCCCGGCCGATACGCCGGAATCGATCCGTCGCGATATCGCGATCATCCAGCACGAGCTGCCGCTCGACGTGATCGAGTTCTTCGTGCTGACCCCACTGCCCGGCTCGGAAGATCACCAGACGCTGTTCCGTAAGGGCGTGGCGATGGATCCCGACCTCAACATCTACGATGTCGAACATGTCTGCACCGACCATCCGAAGATGAGCAGAGAGGAGTGGGAGAGCATCTATCAGGAGGCATGGTCGCTCTACTATTCGCCCGAGCATATGAAGACGCTGCTGCGCCGGGCGGTGGCGACGGGCGTACCGCTGGCGCGGCTGGTCAAGGTGCTGGTGTCGTTCGCCACCACCGTGCCGCTCGAAAACGTGCATCCGCTGCAGAGCGGGCTGTTGCGATTGAAGCATCCCTCGGAGCGACGGCCCGACCTGCCACGCGAGAGCGCGCTGGTCTTCTGGCCGCGCTTCGTCGGCGAGACGATCACCAAGCATCTGAAGCTCGGCGGCACGATCGCGCGACTGGCGGTCACCGCCTTCATGATTTCGCGCGACAAGAATGCCAGGACCTATATGGACCAGGCATTGACACCTGTTGGTGACCACGAGGACGAAACACTGGAGCTCTTCACCAAGACGGCGGGCGGACAGGCGGCGGTCTCGCATATCAAGAAGGTCAACGAGCTCACGCATGCGCATCGGGCGGGCTGAGCCGGCGTTGCCCGACCGCAAATTTTGAGCACAAAAAACCCCGCTTGAAGCGGGGTTTTTCGTTGGATCGATTGGCCGGAGATTACTCGGCGCCTTCCTCGGAAGCCTTCTTCTTCGGAGCGGCCTTCTTCTTCGGAGCAGCTTCTTCGCCTTCGGCAGCTTCAGCCTTGGCAGCAGCCTTCTTCTTCGGAGCGGCCTTCTTCGCTTCCTTCTCGGAGCCTTCGCCCTCTTCGTCGGCGAGCAGCTCTTCCTTGGTGACCTTCTTGTCGGTGACGTCGAGTTCGGTCAGCAGATGGTCGATGACCTTCTCTTCGAAGATCGGCGCGCGGATCGAAGCGGCCGCACCCGGCTGGCTGCGGAAGAATTCGAGGATCTGCTTTTCCTGGCCCGGATACTGACGCAGCTGCTCATAGATGGCGCGCTGCATTTCGTCTTCGCTCACTTCGACGCCGGCCTTTTCGCCGATTTCGGAGAGAACGAGGCCGAGGCGGACGCGGCGCTCAGCGAGCTTCTTGTACTCTTCGCGAGCCTGCTCTTCCGTCGTGTCTTCGTCTTCGAAAGTCTTGCCGGACTGTGCGAGGTCGTTGGCGACCTGGTTCCAGATGCCGTTGTACTCGGCGTCGACGAGCGAAGCCGGGGTCTCGAACTTGTACATTTCGTCGAGCTGGTCGAGGATCTGACGCTTGACCTTCTGACGGGTCATCGAGCCGTACTGCGATTCGATCTGGCCGCGAACGATTTCCTTCAGGCGGTCAGCCGATTCCAGGCCGAGCTTCTGAGCCAGTTCGTCGTTGATTTCAACGTCGGCAGGAGCAGCAACATCCTTGACGGTGACGTCGAAGGTGGCTTCAGCGCCAGCGAGGTTCTTGGCCGGGTAGTCAGCCGGGAACGTAACGTTGATGGTCTTTTCGTCGCCAGCCTTGGTGCCGACGAGCTGTTCTTCGAAGCCCGGGATGAAACGGCCCGAACCGAGAACCAGTTCGGCGCCCTGATCGGTGCCGCCTTCGAAGGCAACGCCGTCGACCTTGCCGACGTAGTCCATGGTGATGCGGTCGCCGTCTGCGGCCTTGCCCTTCTTGGTCTCGTAGGAACGGGCGCTTTCAGCGACCTTGAGAACCTGCTCGTTGACTTCCTCGTCGGAGATATCAACGACTTCGCGGGTGATCTTGACGCCCTTGACGGACTTCAGTTCGATCGGGGGCAGAACTTCGTAGGAGAGAGTGAACTCGAAATCCTTCTGAGCCGACAGGATCAGTTCTGCTTCGTCCTTGTCTTCCGTCATCGCGATTTCAGGCTGCGTGGCGGACTTTTCGCCGCGCTCGGCGAGAATGGAGGTCGGCTGTTCGCGGACGATCTCGTTGACGAGGTCGGCCATGATGGACTTGCCGTAAACCTTCTTGAGGTGAGCGGCCGGAACCTTGCCCGGACGGAAGCCGTTGATCCGGACCTTGTCCTTCACGTCGGCAAGACGCTCGTTCATCCTGGTTTCCATGTCCTTGGCCGGGATTACGACCTTGATTTCGCGCTTCAGCCCTTCAGCGAGCGTTTCGATAACCTGCATGTCTTCCTACCTTCAATTCGTGGCGGCCGTGCCCAGACGCCGTTCGTTTCGATGAGCACGACGCCGGAAAGTGCCGGGCGTGGCTTGTTCTCAATTCTTCTTCGTTCTGCGTGAGCGGAACGGCGCTTGGCTCCGGGCAATCGAGGGGCACCGTTTTCGGTCCCTCGCCTGCAAGCCAGCTTTGGTGCGGGTAGAGAGACTTGAACTCCCACGCCTTGCGGCACCAGAACCTAAATCTGGCGTGTCTACCAATTTCACCATACCCGCGTTCTCAAAAACCGCATGCATATGCCTGCACATGAGGCCTTCCGGAGCGCGGCGTCTCTATATCACCCGATTTGGAGGAGGCAAAGGAAAAATGAAGGTCAAATGACAGCGATTTTTCCCGCCACCGCGCGGACTTGCGCCCGCAACCGGTCAAACTCAGTAAAGCGGCTCCTCATAGGCCGGCTTGCCGTCCACCAGCAGGCTTTTGATCTGCGCCATGCCATTGGCGCCAACGCTTACAGCAATCGACACCTGCCCATCACGGCGCGCCTCTTCCAGCGCATGTCCGGCCCCCTCGGGAACGTAATAGCGCTCGATCCCATATTCGACGCGGATGGTTTCGGCCTGCGAGGTCTCGCCGTAACTATAGAAAGGCTGGGTGTGCAACACGGCCGTACCGTCGGCTGGCGGGAGCTTGTCGAAGGATGATTCGGCGATCTGCCAGAAACCGCCCTCGCCCGGCTTGATGCGCACCCAGAGACTGCGCTCGGCCGCCTCCTTCGGCATGGCGCCTGATATCGAGGAGACGGGCACGGAGGAGATGTCGTAGTTCAGCACCACGTAGTCGCCGCGCAGGAAGTCGCGCGGATCGACGGGCGCGGTCTTCAACAGCACCTGCGTTCCATTGCGCAGGACGGACGCGCGGCTCTGCACGATGTAGCCGAGCACGGCCGTCTGCAGCAGCGCCACGGTGACGGCGGCGGTGACGCAGCGGCGTTTCGAATAGCCCTTGAAGGAGAATATGCTCATTGGAGCGCCTCCCTGGCCTTGCCGGCAAATCGTCGTTCGAGACGGATGACAATCCATGCAACGGCAGCGACGAACAGGCCGGAGCAGAGGAAGAGACCGGAGGTGCCGAGGATGGAACCAACCGTCACCGAGCCGAGATAGAGGATTTCGACGGCGAAGACCGTGTAGGCCAGATAGCGGACGGCGCCGTTGTCACGCCCCTGCAGCGCAATCGCCAGCACGGAGGCGGCGAGCGTGACGACGCCGAGCGGGAGAACCCATTTGCTGGCATCGAGCTCGACATGCAGCAGGAACAGGCCAGTGACGGCAAGCAGGAAGGAATAGAAGGCAGGTGCGGCACCGGCGCCCTTGATCAGCGAGGACAGGCGCGCCACCGGCAGGCTGACCAGCACGAAGACCGCCATGCCGCCGATGACATAGATCAGCGCCAGCCACAGGTCGGAATTCAGCGTGTAGAGCCAGGCGAGCCAGCCAAGCAGCAGCAGATAGGCCAGATGGCGCACGCGGCCGGCGCCGGTATAGCGGACCAAGGCGACGACGATCGCCGCCATGACGGGTGCTGCCCATGAATCAAGCGTCATCAGGCGCATATCGGAGCCACTGAGATAGAGGCCGAAGCTGCCCCAGGCGAGGAAGCCCGCCACGCCCGACACCACGCCCGAGCGGAACAGAACGGCCGAGACCACCGCCATGGCGAACCAGAGATACATGACCGTCTGCTCATCGCCCGACAGGTGATACATCTGCCCGACCAGCGAGATGGCGCCGCCGAAGGTGAGCGTCCCTATGACGAGCAGCGCGTTGGCGGCGGCGATCTGGCCGCGGACAAGGGCAGCGCCGGCGCCGAGATGGACGGACCAGATCAGTGCGAGGATAAAGAACATCCTGACCAGACGCGGTATCGCCTCCCAGTTGGACGCGACCACCAGAAGAATGGCGGCGCCAAGCAGGATGGCGGCGAGGATCATCAGCACATTGCCGAGGCTGAAGCTTGCGGGACGCCCGTCATATTCCTTGAGCAGCGCATCGGCGGTTTGCTCGGTGAGCAACCCCTTGCCGACCCACTGCGACAAATCCCTCTCCAGACGTCCGCGATACATGCCCTACCCCGCAAATCGCGCGCAAACAGCCCTCCGGCGCGCCTCATTTTCAACCTTATAGACGCGGTTTGGCGATTGAGGAAACGGCTCCTTGCGATTTCCTTCACAGACCCTTTCGGCACGGACATTCGGAGCTACCGTTAATCGCCCGGCAAGACTTTGCGCATAGGCTTCGTCATGCCATGCATATTGCGCATGGAGACGGCCAAGATACTGCATCGCACTCTTACTCAAAACCATTGAGCATGCGCGCAGCCGGGATGTACCCGGACCGGATTACCGGACGCCTTCGGATATGATTTCCGCCGACATGATCGGGATTTGGATCTATCCTCCCCTCCAAACACCCCGATCGACCTGCAACATCCTCCTCCCCGTTGCCGGTCATACGTATGGACGCCCGCCGGATTGCGCATTCGGTGGGCGTCTTCGTTTTACCCTCCGCAGGGCAGCTCATACGCGCCGGCGCCGCTGGATTGCTCATTTTGCCTATTGATTGACCAGAACATGGCCAAATCGTGCGATTTACAGCTTGAGAAATGCAGCGGCTGCATATGTGCGTTGAATTCTTGTCTCTGTTAGCTCTTCGCAGTGCAATATATATTCAGCTCATCAAATAGAGGTCAGCGCCGATAGGCGGCAGCTGGCAGACGCAAGCCCTCGGAAAGGGGATCGACATGAACATTTCTCGCTCTTTCAACAACTGGCGCAAGTATCGTCAGACGGTTACCGAACTCGGCCGCATGACCAACCGCGAATTGCACGACCTCGGCATCGACCGCGCCGACATCCAGCGCGTTGCTCGCGACGCCGTTCGCTAATATCTTCGCTGATCTCAGGGCGGTTCGCTTCCTCCCAAGCCGATCGCCTCACCAAGACGCCCGCTGCCACCAGGCAACGGGCGTTTTCTTTTGTCTTAACGCCTCATTAACGCCTGGGTTGCGCCGTACCCAAGTATTCCGCCTGCTCAAAAAGTGACACTTGCGCTTTATCTGTGCATCGTACTGCACAATTGCATGGCAGGAGCCTAATAAATGCACTGCACAATATGACCGGGATCACCTATATCAGCGTCAACCACTGAGACGGCAATCGCGCCGCTCACTGAACTGATTTTGAGGAACTACCCATGAACCCGATCCGCATTGCAAAGAGCTGGATTAGCTACCGCCGTACCCTGAGCGAACTCGGCAGCCTCTCCAACCAGGCCCTCGCCGACATCGGCGTAAGCCGCTACCAGATCCACAACATCGCTTCGCGCGCTTTCCGCTAATAGCGGAACGCCTGAAACACCCAAAACGGCGCCTTTACGGCGCCGTTTTCGCGTTTGGGGCTACACCTTCCCCACCTACATCTCCAACGCCCGCAATTTCGCCACCGCGAAATCCACGAAGGCCCGTGTCTTGGCCGAGACGTGGCGGCCCTCCGCATGAACCACATGGATCGGCAGCGGCGGTTCCTCGTAGTCTTCGAGCGTCAACCGCAGCTGGCCAGCGGCGACGTGACGGCTGACCTGGTACGACAGCGGGCGGGATAGTCCCCAGCCGGTGACCGAGGCGGCGATCGCGGCGTCGACCGTGTTGCAATAGAGGCGCGGATGGAGCGTTGCGGCGGCGCCGTCGGGGGCGAAGTGCCAGTCGAGCGGCGCCGACGAGCCGGTGTTGACGATGGTGGCGTGGTTGGCGAGATCGGCGGGTGTGTTGGGTTCGCCGTGGCGCTCGAAATAGGAGGGCGCGCCGCAGACGACGCGGCGCACGCTGCCCACCTTGATCGCCGTCTGGTCGGAATCCTGCAGGCGGCCGATGCGGATCGCAACGTCGATCCCCTCCTCCACCAGGCTGACAATCCTATCGAACAAGAGCACACGGCCGGTCACGCCCTTATGGATATCGAGAAACTCGGTCATGACAGGCATGATATGCAGCTGCCCGAACTGCACCGGCGCGGTGATCGTCAGCATGCCTGATGGCGTCGCGTGCGAGCCGCCGGCGGAAGCCTCGGCTTCGTCGATCTCGGCGAGAATGCGCTTGCAATCATCGGCATAGCGCCGGCCGGCCTCGGTCAGGTTCACCGATCGTGTCGACCGCACGAAGAGGCGCGCGCCGGTGGCGTCCTCGAGAAAAGCCACGGCGCGGGTGACGGCGGGCGGGCTCATATGCAGCTGGCGCGCCGCTTCCGCGAAGCTTGCCGTTTCAGACACTCGCACCAGAACTTTCATGCATTGAAGCCGATCCATATCGCCGCCTTTATTCCATCCAGAGAAACAGTGCCTTTCTCATAATCGAAATTCCATACGAAATCAGGAACAATTATTCTCTCCCCAATATCAACGGAGACCAGTTCCATGAAGCTCTATTCGCACCCGCTTTCGGGTCACGCCCACCGCGCCTGCCTGTTCATCTCGCTTGCCGGGATCGACGCCGAGATTGTCGACATCGATCTCGCCGGTGGCGAGCACAAGAAGCCCGCTTTCCTGGCGCTCAACCCGTTCGGGCAGATCCCCGTTCTCGACGACGACGGGCTGGTGCTTGCGGATTCGAATGCGATCCTGGTCTACCTCGCCAAGAAGCATGCGCCGGACTGGCTGCCTGAGGATGCCGTGGGCGCCGCTGCCGTTCAACGCTGGCTTTCGGTGGCTGCCGGCGAGATCGCCTATGGCCCCGCCGCCGCGCGGCTGGTCACGGTGTTCGGCGCGAGCTTCGACACCGAAGAGGTGATCGGACGCGCGCACCGTATTCTGGCGCTGATCGATGCGGAGCTGGCCGGCAAGGCATGGATCGCGGCGGATCGGCCGACGATCGCCGACGTCGCGCTCTACAGCTATATCGCCCGCGCGCCGGAGGGGAATGTCGATCGCTTCCGCTACGGCAATGTCAGCGCCTGGCTGAAGCGCATGGAAGCACTGCCGGGCTTCCGGCCATTCCAGAAGACGGCGATCGGCATTCCCGACGCGGCCTGAGACAGGCCACGCGCCGCCGCCGACCCTTACAGATCCACGAAGGAGAATGTCATGCTTGCCTTGAAGCAGACGGAAAAGCCTTCCCCGTGGCATGACGGGGAGATTGCCCTGCAGGAAAAGGCCGGCGTCGCGGCGCGCATGAAGGATGTGGGCGCGCGCGTGCTGCGCGACCACCTGATCGACCAGCACCGCCAGTTCTACCCGCAGCTGCCCTTCATCGTGCTCGGCACGGTGGATGCCGATGGTGACGCCTGGGCGACGCTGCGGGCGAACTATCCTGGTTTCCTCGACAGCCCGGATGTGCACACGCTGAGCGTCAAGCTTGCGCGCGAGCCCGCCGATCCGGCCGATCGGGGGATGGAGGATGGCGATGCGATCGGCATGCTCGGGATCGAGCTGCAGACGCGCCGGCGCAACCGGCTGAACGGCACGATCGCACGCAAGGTGGCGGATCGCTTCGATGTCACCGTCGGCCAGTCTTACGGTAACTGCCCGCAATATATCCAGCTGCGCGATTTCGGCTTCAGCCGCGAGCCTGAAGTCTCCTCTGCCGTGTCGCCCGCCGTTTCGGAGGCGCTAGATGCGCGGGCGATGGCGCTGATCTCGAAATCGGATACGTTTTTCGTGGCCTCCTATGCCGATCGCGAAGATGGCGAGCGGCAAGTGGATGTTTCGCACCGGGGTGGCAAGCCGGGCTTCGTGCGGATCGGCGAGGATGGGGCTCTGACGATCCCCGACTTCGCCGGCAATCTGTTCTTCAACACGCTCGGCAATATTCTCATCAATGGCCGCGCCGGTCTTGTCTTCGTCGATTTCGACAGCGGCGACCTGCTCCAATTGTCGGGTGATGCCGAGGTCGTTCTGGATTCGCCGGAGATCGCCGCATTCCAGGGGGCGGAGCGTCTGTGGCGCTTCCGGCCGCGTCGGGTCGTCTACCGGGCGGATGCGCTGCCGCTTCGGTGGAATTCGCGCGCCGACGGGCAATCACCGAACGCGCTGATGACCGGCGACTGGAAGGCGGCGGCCGGGCGCATCAGCGCCGCCGAGATGGCGAGCCGCTGGCGGCCGCTGCGGGTGGCACGGATTGTCGATGAGAGCTCGGGCATCCGCTCGTTCCACCTGGAGCCGGTCGATGGCGGCGGGCTGATCGCGCATGCGGCCGGGCAATATCTGCCGATACGCGTGACTGTCCCCGGCGAGGATCGGCCGCTGATCCGGACCTACACGCTGTCGGTCGCGCCGTCCGACAACAAGTACCGCATCAGCGTGAAGCGGGAGGGCGTCGTCTCGCGTCACCTGCACGACAACATCGGTGTCGGCGATATCATCGAGGCGCGCGCGCCGGGTGGTGCGTTCGGTATCGATGCGGCGGAGCCGAGGCCGGCGGTGATGCTGGCGGCCGGCATCGGTATCACGCCCCTGCTCGCGATGTTGCGGCATGTCGTCTACGAGGGGTTTCGCAAGCGCGGGATGCGGCCGGTGTGGCTGTTTTATGCCGCGCACAGCAAGGGCGAACGTGCCTTTGACGATGAGATCGGGGCGCTTGTCGCGGCATCCGGTGGTGCCGTCCGGCTGGTCCGGCTGCTTGGTGATGTCTCCGGTGCGGTCGAGGGGCGAGACTATGACGCGCAGGGGCGGATCGACATGGCGTTGCTGCGCGCCGTGCTGCCGTTCAACGATTACGACTTCTACCTCTGCGGCCCGCCGGGCTTCATGCAGTCGGTCTATGACGGGCTGCGTGGGCTGAACGTCGCGGATAGCAGGATCCATGCCGAGGCGTTTGGCGTGGCATCGGTTGCGCGATCGGGTGGGGTACCGGCCGAGGTTGCCTCGGTGGAGGCTCGGGCGGCGGCGGATGTGCCGGTGCCTGTCTATTTCACGCTATCGGCCAAGGAGGCGCGGTGGGAGCCCGAGGGCGGCACATTGCTGGAGCTTGCCGAGGCGCGCGGGTTGCAGCCCGAGTTCAGCTGCCGGCTCGGCAATTGCGGCAGTTGCCGGACCAAGGTTCTGTCGGGCGCGGTTGCCTATACCAGGGAGCCGACGGCCGAGGTTGCCGACGACGAGGCTTTGATCTGTTGCGCGGTTCCGGCCAAGGGCGAGACCCGGCTGGAGCTCGATCTCTAGAGAATGGTGGGGCGACCGAGGTACGACAGGTGCTGCTCAAATATCCGGTTTCCTGCCAATATCCAGTTTGCTGTCATGGCGCGGCGTGATAATCAGCCGCGCATGACAAAGACCTCTTCCCATTCTCCCATCCACGTCGTCGGCGGCGGGCTCGCGGGCTCCGAAGCCGCGTGGCAGATCGCAAACGCCGGCGTTCCTGTCATCCTGCACGAGATGCGCGGCGTGCGCGGCACCGATGCCCACAAGACGCACCACCTGGCCGAACTCGTCTGTTCCAACTCCTTCCGCTCGGACGATGCGACCGCCAATGCCGTCGGCGTCATCCATGCGGAAATGCGCATGGCCGGATCGCTGATCATGGCCTGCGCCGACAAGCATCAGGTTCCGGCCGGTGGCGCGCTGGCTGTCGATCGCGACGGGTTCTCGGAAGCCGTCACCCGCGCGGTGCACGATCATCCGCTGATATCAGTCGTTCGCGAAGAGATCACCGGTCTTCCGCCGAAGGAGTGGGATCTGGCGATCGTCGCCACCGGCCCGCTGACGGCGCCGTCGCTTGCGAGCGCCATCCAGGCCGAGACGGGTGCCGATGCGCTTGCCTTCTTCGACGCCATCGCGCCGATCGTCTACCGCGAGAGCATCGACATGGATATCTGCTGGTATCAGTCGCGCTACGACAAGGTCGGCCCCGGCGGCACGGGCAAGGATTACATCAACTGCCCGATGGACGAAGCGCAATACAATGCCTTCGTCGACGCGCTGATCGCCGGCGACACGGTCGGCTTCAAGGAATGGGAAGGCACGCCCTATTTCGACGGCTGCCTGCCGATCGAGATCATGGCCGAGCGCGGCCGCGAGACGCTGCGCCATGGGCCGATGAAGCCGATGGGGCTGACGAATGCGCATAACCCTACGGTGAAGGCCTATGCCGTCGTGCAGCTGCGACAGGACAATGCGCTCGGCACGCTCTACAACATGGTCGGCTTCCAGACGAAGTTGAAATACGGCGCGCAAACCGAGATCCTCAAGATGATCCCAGGGCTGCAGAATGCCGAATTCGCGCGTCTCGGCGGCCTGCACCGCAACACCTATATCAACTCGCCGACGCTGCTCGACGGCTCGCTGACGCTGAAATCGCGGCCGGGCCTGCGCTTCGCGGGCCAGATCACCGGCTGCGAAGGCTATGTCGAGAGCGCCAGCGTCGGCCTGCTCGCGGGTCGGTTCGCGGCTGCCGAACGCAAGGGCGAGACGGTATCGCTGCCGCCTGCGACGACCGCGCTCGGTTCGCTGCTCGGCCATATCACCGGCGGGCATATCAGCAATGACGAGGAACCGGGCAAGCGCTCATTCCAGCCGATGAACATCAACTTCGGACTGTTCCCGGAGCTCGAGCCGGGCTCGATCGTCAAGCCGGAGGGCGTGAAGCGCTTCCGCGGCAAGGACAAGACGATCATGAAGCGGCAGCTGATCGCCAAGCGGGCGCTGAGCGACTGCGCGACCTGGCTCGGCGATACAACGCCGGTGGCGAAGACAGCCTGATCAGGCCACTCTGTTCACAAGCCAAGACAGGTCAGTGGGTGACCGGCCCGTTGGCCTTCTTCCAGGCGTCGATGCCGCCTTCGATGTGGCAGGCGGATGCGATGCCGGCGTCGTGCGCGGCCTGGACGGCCATGGCGGAGCGTTCACCGAAGGCGCAGTAGAAGACCAGGCGCTTGGTCGTGGATACGCCGAGTTCGTGCAGAACGCCGCCGGCGCCGATACTTTCAGCGAGCGCCGGATAGGGAAAATGCAGCGATGACGGGATGACGCCATGGCGCTGGCGTTCGCTGTCCTCGCGAAGGTCGATCAGCGCCACATCGGGCCTGCCCATGAGATCGAAGACCTGTCGGACGCTCAATGACCATCCGTGGCTGTCGACGTCGTGATGATCCATGCCGATCTTCATGTTGGCCGGAACCGCCACGTCCATCATCTTCGGATTGGCAAGCTTCAGATTGTTCATCAGATCGGCATATTCATCGGCCGAGCGCACCTGCAGGCGCGGGTTGAAGGCTTTCTCCTCGCCGATCGTCGAGACCGTGTCGCCCTTGTAGTCGTGGGCGGGGTAGACGAGCGTCGTATCCGGCAGTTTCAAAAGGCGGCCGAAGATGGATTCGAACTGGGCGCGCGGATCGCCGTTCTGGAAATCGGTGCGGCCTGTGCCGCGGATCAGAAGCGTGTCGCCGGTGAAGACACGGTCGGGAAGGACGAAGCTGTAGCTATCGTCGGTATGGCCGGGCGTATAGATGACATCGAGCGACAGGCCCTCGATCGTCAGCCTGTCGTTGTCGGACAGACGCATCGAGACGACATCGGCCTTGGTCTGCTCGCCCATGACGGTTGTGCAGTGGGTCTTGTCGCGCAAGGCGCCAAGACCGGTGATGTGATCGGCGTGCAGATGCGTGTCCACGGCCTTGACCAGCTTCAGGTCGAGTTCATGGATAAGCTGCAGGTAGCGATCGACCTTCTCCAGGACCGGATCGATGATCAGCGCCTCCCCGCCCCGCCTGCTTGCCATCAGGTAGGAGTAGGTACTGGATGCGGGGTCGAAAAGCTGACGGAAGATCATCTTCGCCTCCTGCGTTCTGTCTGAGATCGATGTCCCGCGTCGGGCTTAGCCCTTCGGCTGCGGCACGATGCGGATGTAGGGCTTGGGCGACACCCAGCCGTCAGGGTACTGCTTCTTGGCGTCTTCGTCGGAGACCGAGCCGGCGATGATGACGTCGCCGCCGTTCTGCCAGTTGGCCGGCGTCGCGACCTTGTGCTTGGCGGTCAGCTGCAAAGAATCGATGACGCGGATGACTTCGTCGAAGTTGCGGCCTGTCGTCATCGGGTAGACGAGGATGAGCTTGATCTTCTTGTCGGGACCGATGACGAAGACGTTGCGAACCGTCTGGTTGTCGGCCGCGGTGCGGACTGTCGGATCACCCGACACGGCTGCCGGCAGCATGTGGTAGAGCTTGGAGACGTTGAAATCGACGTCGGCGATCATCGGGTAGTTGGGGCGCGTGCCTTGCGTTTCCTCGATGTCGTTCATCCAGCCGTCGTGGCGATCCAGCGGATCGACGGAGAGGCCGATGATCTTGACGCCGCGCTTGTCGAACTCCGGCTTGATCTTCGCCATGTAACCGAGTTCCGTGGTGCAGACCGGCGTGAAATCCTTGGGATGCGAAAACAGGACCGCCCAAGAGCTGCCGATCCAATCGTGAAAATTGATCGTGCCTTCGGTCGTCTGCGCTTCGAAATCGGGAGCAATGTCGTTGATGGCAAGCATAACTACCTCCAATAAGTTGTAGGAAAATTCACACGGTTTCGCTGAGCGCGCGAAACATGCTCCACTTTGGAGCGTTAGGCAATATGAAACGAAAGAGGTAGCGCGGCCTGAAAATCGCGTGGCTGTCAGGGTCGACAGGGGCCGATATGATCAGCGCATGCCGACGGAAACCGACAAACCCCACCATGCGGATTCGCTGGTTTTCACAGAGCCGGTTTGTTAGATTTGAGTTCGACAATCCACGCCACGACAGACCCACCACGCAATGCGGCACGACTTTGAAATGGCCGGCGGCTTTTTCACAAATCGGTCCTGATTTGGGAGCCACCGGCAGCTGAGGAGGAGAAGCTGAGCATGGCATACCAGGTATCGATCCACCCCGCGCTCGATGGCGGGGTCAAGAAGGGCCAAGCGAATTTCGGGGGCGGCACGCTCGTCTGCGCCTGCGCCAGCCGCCCGGTAAAAGTCTCGGTCAAGGGCACGGTCTCCCACAACCATGCCTGCGGCTGCACCAAGTGCTGGAAGCCGAAAGGTGCCGCCTTTTCGGTGGTCGCTGTCGCCTCGACAGACAACGTCAGCGTTCTCGAAAATGGCGACAAGCTCGCGGTCGTCGACAAGGACGCGCTCATCCAGCGCCACGCCTGCAAGGAGTGCGGCGTCCACATGTACGGCCCCGTCGAGCGCGACCACGCCTTCAAGGGCCTGTCCTTCGTCCACCCCGAGCGCTTCCAGGAATCCGGCTGGCCCGAACCCACCTTCGCCGCCTTCGTCTCCTCGATCATCGAGAGCGGTACGCCACCTTCGGCGATGTCAGGCGTTCGCAGCCGGTTGAACGAGCTCGGGCTTGCGCCCTACGACTGCCTGAACCCGACGCTGATGGACGTACTCGCGACCTTCGCCGCGAAGAAAGCCGGCACGCTGAAGGAAGCGTGAGGATCGCGCTCACCGTGAAACCCGCTGCGCGCCTGCCGCGCGCAGCGCCCCTTTCATGCCTGTATCGACATGACATTGCTGGTCTTCAAAAGACCGAATTGCTAAATCTAGGCCGACACTGCAACGTCAACCGCATTCCGTGAGGGATCGAAATGCCACGTCAATTCGACAAGGAAGCCAGTCCGGAGCAATTGGCCACGCTGTCCGACGACGATATCGATACAAGCGGCATTCCGGACCTTGACGAAAGCTTCTGGGAACGCGCAAAGCTTTTGCGGCCTTCGTTTATTGCCGAACTGGAGGCGGCGATCGTCGTCGGCCTCGCGAGTGGCCCGCCGGAGCCAATGGAACCCATGAGCGTGCTGCTTGCACGCTTCCGCGAAACTTTGAAATAGACGATGCGCAAGAACACTCATGCACCATATCTACGTTGACGCAGACGCCTGCCCGGTCAAGCCCGAGGTCCTCAAGGTCGCAGAACGGCTGAGCATCGAAGTGACCTTCGTCGCCAATTCCGGCCTGCGCCCCTCGCGCGATCCGATGGTGCACAACGTCATCGTTTCCAACGCCTTCGACGCCGCCGACAACTGGATCGCCGAGCATGCCGGCCCGGGTGACGTGGTCGTCACAGCCGACGTTCCGCTCGCCGTGCGCTGCGTTGCGACGGGCGCCTTCGTCACCGGCCCCACCGGCCGCGTCTTCGACGACACCAATATCGGCATGGCCTCCGCCATGCGCGATCTCGGCGCGCATCTGCGCGAAACAGGCGAAAGCAAGGGCTACAACGCCGCCTTCGGTCCAAAGGACCGCTCCCGTTTCCTCGAAACATTCGATCGGCTGTGCCGCCGCGCC
This sequence comes from Rhizobium sp. 16-449-1b, assembly GCF_017741935.1. Taxonomy (GTDB): domain Bacteria; phylum Pseudomonadota; class Alphaproteobacteria; order Rhizobiales; family Rhizobiaceae; genus Rhizobium. The sequence goes on from NZ_JAGHMH010000007.1 coordinate 20,410, forward strand.
AAGGCCGTCACGCCACCACCAGGAGAATAGAATGAACATCATTTCCCAGGCGACCGCCTTTGGCGGCATGCAGGGCGTTTTCACGCATACGTCCGAGGCCCTGAAGTGCGACATGACCTTCGCGGTCTTCGTCCCCCCGCAGGCGATCGAAAAGCCCTGCCCGGTTCTGTGGTATCTCTCGGGCCTCACCTGCACCCACGCCAACGTCATGGAAAAGGGCGAGTATCGCCGCATGGCAGCCGAGCTTGGCCTGATCATCGTCTGCCCCGATACCAGTCCGCGCGGCAACGACGTGCCGGATGAACTGACCAACTGGCAGATGGGCAAGGGCGCCGGCTTCTATCTGAACGCCACCGAAGAGCCCTGGGCCGAAAACTATCAGATGTACACCTACATCACCGAGGAACTACCCGCTTTCGTCAGCCAGCACTTCCGCATGGATATGGATCGCCAGGGTATCTTCGGCCATTCCATGGGCGGCCACGGCGCCATGACCATCGCGCTGAAGAACCCCGACCGCTTCAAGAGCTGCTCGGCCTTCGCGCCGATCGTCGAGCCTTCGACCGCCGACTGGTCCGCCCCCGCCTTCGAAAAATATCTCGGCGCCGACCGTGCCGCATGGCGCCAGTACGATGCCTGCGCCTTGGTCAAGGATGGCGCACGCTTCCCGGAATTCCTGATCGACCAGGGCAAGGCCGACGGCTTCCTGGAAAACGGCCTGCGCCCCTGGCTCTTCGAAGAGGCGATCAAGGGTACCGACATCAAGCTGACGCTGCGCATGCACGAAAGCTACGACCACTCCTACTACTTCATCTCGACCTTTATGGACGATCACCTGAAGTGGCACGCCGAGCGTCTCGGCTGATAAATCCTGAAAACACGATCGGCCCCGAAAGGGGCCGATCGGTTGATGCGCTCGTCCCCGGCGCATCCTTTATGTTGCCTGATCAGACCGCGCCGCGGGACAGGCCCGCGGCTGTCAGATCACGCCTTGTTCTTGTCGATCGCGAAAGCGCCGGCGCCGGTGAACACCAGGGCCAGGAAGACGAAGCAATACAGGATGGCCGCTTCGCCGCCGTTCTCGGCCGGGAAGAAGCCGCGCGGCTGGTGCGCCATGAAGTAGGCGACCGCCATCTGGCCCGACAGGATGAAGGCAACCGGACGGGTGAAGAAACCGACGAGGATCGCCAGACCGCCGATGGTCTCAAGCAGAGCAGCGAAAAGGATCAGCGGCGGCAGCGGACCACCTTCACCCTGGGGAATCGGGAAGGCGAAAAGCTTCATCGTGCCGTGCTCAATGAAGAGCAGAGCGGTGATGATGCGGAGCGCGGCCAATGCGTACGGCTGGTACGCGTTAAGGCGTTCGAAACGGGGCATAAAACTCTCCTTAGGTCAAAAGACAGAGGAGCGTTAGCGATCTGGTTGAAAACAGAGAAGTCACGATTTTTGGTGCTCCCATCACATCCGCTTGATTTTCATTGATTTTCCACGACTTATTCACCTTAGAGGGGAATATTGTCGTGTTTCTTCCAGGGATTGGTAAGATCCTTGTTACGCAGCATCTTCAATCCGCGCGCCAACCGTCTGCGGGTTGAGTGCGGCATGATCACCTCATCGACATAGCCTCGCTCGGCCGCCACGAAGGGAGAGAGGAACCGCTCCTCGTACATCTTCGTATGTTCGGCGATCTTTTCGGGATCGGCGATATCCTTTCGGAAGATGATCTCGACCGCGCCCTTGGCACCCATCACGGCGATTTGCGCCGTCGGCCAGGCATAGTTCAGATCCCCGCGCATATGCTTCGACGCCATGACATCGTAAGCCCCGCCGAACGCCTTACGGGTGATGACGGTCAGCTTCGGCACGGTCGCCTCGGCATAGGCGAAGAGCAGCTTCGCCCCGTGCTTGATCAACCCGCCATATTCCTGCGCCGTGCCCGGCAGGAAGCCCGGCACATCCACGAAGGTGACGATCGGGATGTTGAAGCAGTCGCAGAAGCGCACGAAACGGGCGGCCTTGCGTGACGCGTCGCTGTCGAGAACGCCGGCCAGCACCATTGGCTGGTTGGCGACGAAGCCGACCGTGGAACCCTCGATCCGGCCGAAGCCGCAGACGATGTTCCTGGCGAAGCTCGCCTGTATCTCAAAGAAATCCCCCTCGTCCGCCGTCTTCAGGATCAGTTCCTTGATGTCGTAAGGCTTGTTGGCGTTGGCGGGCACCAACGTATCCAGCGATGCATCCGTCTCGGTCACCGACTGGTAACATTCGATCTCCGGCACCGGAGACGTGTTCGACTGCGGCAGTAGATCGATCAACCGGCGCACCTGCAGCAGCGCCTCGACATCATTGTCATAGGCGCCGTCGGCGATCGAGGATTTCGTCGTGTGCACCGAGGCGCCGCCGAGCTCCTCCGCCGTCACTGTCTCGTTGGTCACGGTCTTGACCACGTCAGGACCGGTCACGAACATGTAGGAGGTGTCGCGCACCATGAAGATGAAATCGGTCATCGCGGGCGAATAGACGTCGCCCCCGGCGCAAGGCCCCATGATGACGGAGATCTGCGGAATGACGCCCGAGGCGAGCACATTGCGCTGGAACACCTCGGCATAGCCGCCGAGTGCTGCCACGCCCTCCTGGATGCGCGCGCCGCCTGCGTCATAGATCCCGATAATCGGCGCGCGGTTCTTCAGCGCCATGTCCTGGACCTTGATGATCTTCTCGGCATGCGCCTCGGACAGTGAGCCGCCGAAGACGGTAAAATCCTTGGCGAAGACGAAGACCGTGCGGCCATTGACAGTGCCCCAGCCGGTCACCACGCCATCGCCGGCGATCCGGCTCTTCTCCATGCCGAAATCGTTGGAGCGGTGTTCGACGAACATGCCGAACTCCTCGAAGGACCCCTCGTCGAGAATGAGATCGATGCGCTCGCGCGCGGTCAGCTTGCCGCGCTTGTGCTGCGCCTCGATCCTGGCCTCCCCGCCACCCTTGCGGGCGATGTCACGGCGGCGTTCAAGCTCTTCGAGAATTTCCTTCAAGGCGACCTCCCGGTTACGGCGCGCTTATTCCGAGCCCGGGCTGAGCGTGAAGATCGACCGGATACGCGCTGCGATGTTTTCAGCAAGAATTTCTTCCGATGCATCGGAAAGGTTCGAGCGGCTGAGCACCTCGAACGTCGACACGGCGATCACGGTGCCGTCTTCGACGGAGGCCGCGTCCACCGTTATCTTCGCCGAGCTCTGGCTCTTGTCGTAGCCCTGCCCCGTCGTGACGGAGACGACGCGGATGGTGAGCACGACGCGCGGATAGACCTCGGTGCGAACCGTGGCATTGATCGCCTTGTTGACGCGATCACCCACGCCCGCCAGCACCGCGGGCGGCACTTTCGGGCCGGATACGACCACGGCGCTGCGCACGTCGTAAATTGGCCCCGGCGGCTCCTTGTGCATCAGCGAGCCGCAGGAAATCAGCGCCAAACCCGAAACGAGCGCGATAAAAGACAGTAAAATTTTTGAAATAACCGACTGAAACATATTCATGACGAAAAACCGCGTCCACCCCATTAAGAGTCGCGATCTTCGCCATAAAGACGGTCATGGCAATCTATTTCAGCCCTTCAGTGCCAAAAAAGCACGCGTGGCCGCCAGAAAATCGATGAAACGCAGCGCGCGGCGCTCTTCCGCCTCCTCATCGCTACCCCAGTGCTCGATCGTCCAGTCTTCTTCGAGATGCGCCAGCGACCACACCTCGTTTTCGTCGAGTTCGCCTTCGGCAAACGCCAGCGCCAGAAGTGCGGATCCCGTCAGCGTCGTGATCGTGTGCAGCACGGCGAGCGCGATAGCATTGTCGTGCTTGCGCAGCCCCGCCGAAAACGCGGCAATCGCGCTCTGCGGCTGCTGCTGATGCACGATGCCCTCGGCGAGGATGAAGCGCGCGCCGAGCGTGTTCGACGCCCAATCGAGCACCGAATCCCAGAGCTTGGTCTGCCGCGCCACCAGCTCTTCCGGCCCTTCGGCGCGGTAGCAGAGCATATCGGTGCCGGAAAAACGCAAAATGTCTTCGAAGACCGCCTGCGTGTCGGTCGCAACACCATCGATCGCCGTGTTGATCAGCTTGGTCACCGGCATGGAGGCCGGGTCGATCTCGTCGCCCTGCGCCTTCCACTCGTCTGCCATCAGCTCGGCAAGCTTGCGCGTCGGAGCCGCCAGGAGATTGCGCGCCGGCGTGCGCACGGCCTTGCCGTCGAGCTCAACGACGAAGCCGGCTTCGGTCCCTTGGGCGGTGCCTTGGGCCTCGCTCACCGACACGTCCGTGTAGAAACGCTTCGGCAGCGGCTTCTTCATCTGGATCTGCGCGCGGCGGATCGGATCGGGATGGCTCAGCCCCTCGGACAGGTCGTTCAACAGATCACGCATGGCTCACCTCAGGAAAAATGCTTCAGTATATCGGCCGGATGATAGGCGATCGTATCGGCGCCGGCCGCAATCAGATCATCGACGCTGGCATAGCCCCAACTGACACCGATCGCCGTGGCGCCCGCAGCCTTTGCCATCTGCATATCGTAAATCGCATCGCCGATGACAATGGTATCGGCGGGATTCATCCCCGTTTCGCTGCAGCATTCCGTCACCATGGCCGGATGCGGCTTCGACGGACAATCGTCTGCGGTGCGCGACACGATGAAATCACGGGAAAATCCGTGCGTCTCCAGAACATGCACCAGCCCGCGACGCGACTTGCCGGTGACGGCGCCAATCAGCACCTCGTCCTTTTCCGCCAGCGTCCGGATCAGCTCGCTAATGCCATCGAACAGCGGCACGTCGACGCCGGCTTCGGCGCGCACATCGGCGTAGATCGCCTTGTAATGCGCCGTCATCGCCACCGCCTCGTCGTCCACATGCGGCTTGCCCTGCATGCGCGCAATGGCGATATCGAGCGTCAGGCCGATGATCGCCTTCGTCTGCGAGAGTTCGGGCCGGTCATGACCGAAATGCACGAAGGTCCGCGCCATCACCTCATGGATCAGCGCGGCGCTATCGACCAGCGTGCCGTCGCAATCGAACAATGCCAGTTTCATGCCGGAATTCATTCGAAATCTTCCCGGTCAGCCTCAGCCAGATCAAGGCCGAGCAGGTTCCAGGTCTGGACCATGTGCGGCGGCAGCGGCGCGGTCACTCGCAGGCGCCCGCCATTCGGATGCGGAATGTCGATCTTGCGCGCATGCAGGTGGAGCCGCTTCTGGATACCGCCGGGAAAATCCCAGTTGTGGTCGTCGTCGAAATACTTGGGGTCACCAATGATGGGATGACCGATATGGAGCGCGTGGACGCGCAGCTGGTGCGTGCGGCCGGTATAGGGTTCCATCTCCAGCCAGGCGAGGTTCTGCGCCGCCGTCTCGCGCACCTTGTAATAGGAGATCGCGTGGTCGGCGCCCTCCTCGCCATGCTTGCAGACCCGCATGCGGTCACCGTCAGGCGTCTGCTCCTTCACCAGCCAGGTCGAGATCTTGTCCTCGTGCTTGCGCGGCACGCCCTTCACCAGCGACCAGTAGGTCTTCTTGGTGTCGCGCTCGCGAAACGCCGCCGTCAGCTTCTGTGCAGCGCCGCGCGTGCGGGCGATGACGAGCACACCCGAGGTGTCGCGGTCGAGACGGTGCACCAGCCGCGGCTTCTCGCCCTTCGGGCTCGTCCAGGCCTCCAGCATCTTGTCGATGTTGCGCGTCACGCCGGAACCGCCCTGCACGGCAAGGCCGGCCGGCTTGTTGAGCACGATCACCTTGTCGTCCTCATGCAGCACCATGCGTTGCAGCAGCTCGTAGTCGCCGCCATGCTTGAGATCATGGCTGGCGATCGGCCCGGCCTTCTTGGCATCGACATCGAGCGGCGGCACGCGGACCACCTGCCCCGGCTGCACGCGCGCATCGGTCTTCACGCGACCACCATCGACACGCACCTGGCCGGAGCGCATCAGCTTCTGCAGCGGACCGAATCCGAGGCCGGGATAGTGGATCTTGAACCAACGATCGAGGCGCATGCCCGCCTCGTCGGCTTCGACGGTAATATGTTCAATGCCAGCCATGTCTGTACTTTCGGAAAGAGTTGCCGGCACCAGGCGCGGCCTTTGCCGCTGGCTTTAGAGCATTTTACGCAAAAACGGAAACCTGAATCTCAGGTGCACTCTCAGATCAACGCCCGCATGATCGCAAGCCCGGCGAAAACCGCCACCATCGACAGCCCGACACTCGCCACCATATAGACCGCCGCCGACGCCATCGCCCCGCGCTCGATCAGCGAGATCGCATCCAGCGAAAAGGCGGAGAATGTGGTGAAGCCACCGAGAAACCCGGTGATCAGCAAAAGCCGCAATTCGTTCGACGCATTGAAACGCCGCGCGATCAGCTCTGCGAAAACACCGATGACGAAGCAGCCGAGAATATTAACGACCAGCGTCCCCCACGGAAAACCCGGGCCCATCAGCCGCAACGACCACTGGCCGACAAGATAGCGGAGCACGGAACCGATGGCGCCGCCGACGGCGACGAGAAGAGCCTGGATCATAGGCTTTGTGTAGCGCAGGCAGGATGCGTTGCCAATCGACGGCTATCGATACAGCTCACCCGCCACCTCAATAGCTGCACGGCCGGTCGTTGTTGAAGCCATAGGCGCAGGCCGAGTTCAGCGGCATGCGGGCATCGCGGCTTTGCTCCGTCGAGGTACAGGCCGTGGCTATGAAGGCGGTGACGACAAGCGCTGCCGCCAAGGCAAGAGAGTGAAAACGGCGCATCTGAACTTCTCCTCTGAAGGACCGGTACTATTTTGTTGTCGAGTAATGCGGGAAGTAACGCGGCAATGAGGCAGATATAGCGGCGCAATACATTCTCACTATAGCTTAGGCGCCGAAATTAAACACAAGAACAATCACGATCGATCATATTTTAGCGATATTCTTATCAGGACAGGAAGGTCCGCCGTCCTAAATCTGTCACATGACAGTTCTGGTTGGTTCCATTTCGGCAAGTACGGCGGCCGCGGCGTTTGAAGCGCTGCGCATTCCCCCGCGCGTCTCCGCCAGCACCGCCGCCAAGGATGCCCGCAAGGTCGCCGACATCAAGCGCCGGACCGATGCCGGCCAGGATACCGATGAATCGGCCGCCGTCATCAACTCCACCGAAGTCGCGCTCGACCTGATGACCATGGGCCAGCGTCAGCCGCAGGCTGCGCTGCAGCAGGCTCTCAAGCTTTACGAAGAAGACTGAGACCACCCGTCCCGATCCATCCGAAATTCGACCGGCGAAGAAGACCGCGACAAAAAATTGCCCGCCGGCGACATTCCCCCTTGCCAAGCACCGCCATCGCCAGATAATTGCGCTCAACCTTGTTGGGAGAAGCCGGCTCGTCGCAGCCGGTGCCGAAGGAGCAACCGCCCCGGAAACTCTCAGGCAAAAGGACCAGCAAGGGGCAGACGGAACTCTGGAGAGACGCGTTCTTGAAACGCGCGCCGAAGGGATAACAATCTCAGGCAAACAGACAGAGGGGGCTCGAAGAAGGCGCAACCGCGCCCGAATATTTGAGCCCGCGCATGGAACCCACGCGCAAACACCGGAGGCGTCCTTGGACGATACTGCTGCCCTGAAGAAAACCCCGCTGCATGACCTGCATCTGTCGCTCGGCGCCCGCATGGTGCCCTTCGCGGGCTATGACATGCCGGTCCAATATCCGGCCGGTGTCATGAAGGAACATCTGCAGACCCGCGCAGCCGCCGGTCTCTTCGATGTGTCCCACATGGGCCAGGTCGTCATCAAGGCGAAGTCGGGCAAGTATGAGGACGTCGCACTCGCGCTCGAAAGCCTCGTTCCCGTCGATATTCTCGGCCTGGCCGAGGGACGCCAGCGCTACGGCTTCTTCACCGACGACAATGGCGGCATTCTCGACGACCTGATGATCACCCATCTTGACGATCACCTCTTCGTCGTCGTCAACGCCGCCTGCAAGGATGCCGACGTCGCGCACCTCAAGAAGCACCTCTCCGACACCTGTGACATCACCGTGCTCGACCGCGCGCTTATCGCGCTGCAGGGTCCGCGCGCCGTCGAGGCTCTTGCCGAACTGTGGGCCGATGTCGCCGCCATGAAGTTCATGGACGTGCGCCACTGCCGCCTGCACGACGTCTCCTGTCTTGTCTCGCGCTCCGGCTATAGCGGTGAGGATGGCTACGAGATCTCGATCCCATCCGACATGGCCGTCGATGTCACCAAGCGGTTGCTCGAGCATCCCGACGTCGAGCCGATCGGCCTCGGCGCCCGCGACAGCCTGCGCCTCGAAGCCGGCCTCTGCCTCTACGGCAACGACATCGACACCACCACGACCCCCGTCGAGGCAGCCCTCGTCTGGGCCATCCAGAAGGCCCGCAAATCAGGCGGCGCCCGTGCTGGCGGCTTCCCCGGCGCCGAGCGCATCCTCTCCGAACTCGACAACGGCGCCACCCGCCGCCGCGTCGGCCTGAAGCCCGACGGCAAGGCCCCGGTGCGCGGCCACGCCAAGCTTTATGCCGACCAGGACGGCAAGACCGAGATCGGCGAAGTGACGTCGGGCGGCTTCGGCCCAAGCGCCGAAGGTCCGGTCGCCATGGGCTACGTGCCGGTCGCCTCTAGTGACGTCGGAACGGTCGTCTACGCCGAGGTTCGCGGCAAGTACCTGCCGGTGACAGTCGCGGCCTTGCCCTTCGTCGCTCCGACCTACAAGCGATAAGACCATGAGCGCGGCGGCGATCCATATCGTTGCACTGCCTGTTCAGGCGCACTGTTCGCAGGCCGCCGCCGCTGGCGTTGCGCGAGGATTACCCCCCTCTGCCCTGCCGGGCATCTCCCCCACAGGTGGGGAGATCGACCAGCGGCGGACGTCTCACCAAACGGTGAGCGTGGAGCGAGCGGGCGCTGTTAGCGTTGCGCGTGGGGTACCCCCCTCTGTCCTGCCGGACATCTCCCCCACAGGTGGGGAGATTGGCTGGGCGCATCCGCTCGCTCTACCTTCATTGTTTGGCGCTGCCCTCCCCACTCGCCGATCTCCCCCCTTGTGGGGGAGATGTCCGGCAGGACAGAGGGGGGTATCGCCAGGCACAGCCTTGAGTACCTACACCACCCAAACACCCCATTCCCCAGAGAGGACCATCCCATGCTGAAATTCACCGAAGAACACGAATGGCTGCAGATCGAAGCCGGTGTCGCCACCGTCGGCATCACCACCTATGCCGTCGAGCAGCTCGGCGATCTGGTGTTCGTGGAACTGCCTGAAGTCGGCGCCACCTTCGGCAAGAACGACAACGCGGCCACAGTCGAATCCGTCAAGGCCGCATCGGATGTCTACTGCCCGCTCGAAGGCGAGATCACCGAAGTGAACCCGGCCATCGTCGCCGATCCGTCGCTGGTCAATTCCGACCCGCAGGGTGCCGGCTGGTTCTTCAAGCTGAAGCTCGCCAATTCAGCCGATGCCGACGGCCTGCTTGACGAAGCGGCCTACAAGGAGTTCACCGCGTAATGACGACGCCGACGGAATTCCAGTTTACCGACTACCAGCCCTACGACTTCGCCAATCGTCGTCACATCGGCCCCTCGCCGGCCGAAATGACTGATATGTTGAAGGTCATCGGCTACAGCAGCCTCGACGGGCTGATCGACGCGACCGTGCCGCCTTCCATCCGCCAGAAGGCGCCGCTCCTCTGGGGCGCGCCGATGACGGAGCGCGAGGCGCTCGACAAGCTGCGCGAAACCGCCAACAAGAACAAGGTCCTGACCTCGCTGATCGGCCAGGGCTATTACGGCACGATCACGCCGCCGGTCATCCAGCGCAACATCCTGGAAAACCCGGCCTGGTACACGGCCTATACGCCCTACCAGCCGGAAATCTCCCAGGGTCGCCTCGAGGCGCTCCTGAACTACCAGACGATGATCTGCGACCTGACCGGCCTCGACGTCGCCAACGCCTCGCTGCTCGACGAAGCCACCGCTGCCGCCGAAGGTATGGCGATGGCCGAGCGCGTCTCCAAGTCGAAGGCCAAGGCCTTCTTCGTCGACGCCGCCTGCCATCCGCAGACCATCGAGCTGATCAAGACCCGTGCCGAGCCGCTCGGCTGGAGCGTCGTCATCGGCACCCCCTTCACCGATCTCGATCCGGTCGACGTCTTCGGCGCCATCTTCCAGTATCCGGGCACGCACGGCCATGTGCATGATTTCACTGGCCTGATTTCGCGCCTGCACCAGACCGGCGCCATCGCCATCGTCGCCGCCGACATCCTGGCGCTGACGCTTCTGAAGTCGCCTGGCGAAATGGGCGCGGACATCGCCATCGGCTCGTCGCAGCGCTTCGGCGTTCCCGTCGGCTACGGCGGCCCGCACGCGGCCTACATGTCGGTCAAGGACGCCCACAAGCGCTCCATGCCCGGCCGTCTGGTCGGCGTCTCGGTCGATGCCCGCGGCAACCGCGCCTACCGCCTGTCGCTGCAGACCCGCGAACAGCACATCCGCCGCGAAAAGGCGACGTCGAACATCTGCACCGCGCAGGTTCTGCTCGCGGTCATGGCCTCGATGTACGCCGTCTTCCATGGCCCCAAGGGCATCAAGGCGATCGCCCAGCAGGTCCACCAGAAGGCCGTGCTGATGGCCAAGGGGCTCGAAAAGCTCGGCTACACCATCGAGCCCGAGACCTTCTTCGACACCATCACCGTCGATGTCGGCCACATGCAGGGCGTCATCCTGCGCGCGGCGGTCGCCGAAGGTGTCAACCTGCGCAAGGTCGGCGCCACCAAGATCGGCATGAGCCTCGACGAGCGCACCCGCCCGGCGACGCTGGAAGCCGTCTGGCGCGCCTTCGGCGGCAACTTCGCCGTGGCCGATTTCGAGCCGAGCTATCGCCTGCCCAAGGGCCTCGCCCGCACCAGCGAGTACCTGACGCATCCGATCTTCCACATGAACCGCGCCGAAAGCGAGATGACGCGTTACATCCGTCGCCTCTCGGACCGCGATCTGGCGCTCGACCGTTCGATGATCCCGCTCGGCTCCTGCACGATGAAGCTCAACGCCACGGCGGAAATGCTGCCGATCACCTGGCCGGAGTTTTCGGATATCCATCCCTTCGTGCCGGCTGACCAGGCACTCGGCTATCGCGAGATGATCGACGACCTGACGGAAAAGCTCTGCGCCGTCACCGGCTATGACGCCTTCTCCATGCAGCCGAACTCCGGCGCGCAGGGCGAATATGCGGGCCTGCTCACGATCCGCAACTACCACATCGCCAACGGCAATGGTCATCGCGACGTCTGCCTGATCCCGACATCCGCGCACGGCACCAACCCGGCATCCGCCCAGATGGTCGGCATGAAGGTCGTGGTCGTCAAAGTTCGCGAAAACGGCGATATCGACCTCGACGACTTCCGCGCCAAGGCCGAGCAGCATTCGGAGAACCTCTCCTGCTGCATGATCACCTACCCCTCGACGCACGGCGTGTTCGAGGAAACGGTGAAGGAGATCTGCGATCTCGTGCACAAGCATGGTGGCCAGGTCTATCTCGACGGCGCCAACATGAACGCCATGGTCGGCCTGTCCCGCCCTGGTGACATCGGCTCCGACGTCTCCCACCTCAACCTGCACAAGACCTTCTGCATCCCGCATGGCGGCGGCGGTCCCGGCATGGGCCCGATCGGCGTCAAGTCGCACCTAGCGGCCCATCTCCCCGGCCATCCGGAAACCGACGGCCGTTCCGGCGCGGTATCGGCAGCAGCCTTCGGCTCGGCCTCCATCCTGCCGATCTCCTGGAGCTACTGCCTGATGATGGGCGGCGAAGGCCTGACGCAGGCGACCAAGGTGGCGATCCTCAACGCCAACTACATCGCCGCCCGGCTGAAGGGCGCCTACGACGTGCTCTACAAGTCCGAGGCCGGCCGCGTGGCGCATGAGTGCATCATCGACACGCGCCCGCTGGTCGACAGCGCAGGCGTGACCGTCGACGACGTCGCCAAGCGCCTGATCGACTGCGGCTTCCACGCCCCGACCATGAGCTGGCCCGTTGCCGGCACGCTGATGATCGAGCCGACGGAATCAGAAACCAAGGCCGAACTCGACCGCTTCTGCGAGGCCATGCTGGCGATCCGCCAGGAAGCCCGCGACATCGAGGAAGGCCGCTCGGACAAGGCCAACAACCCGCTGAAGAACGCCCCGCACACGGTCGAAGACCTCGTCGGCGAATGGGATCGCCCCTATTCGCGCGAACAGGCCTGCTTCCCCCCCGGCGCCTTCCGCGTGGACAAATATTGGTCCCCGGTCAACCGCGTCGACAACGTCTTCGGCGACCGCAACCTGATCTGCACCTGCCCACCGCTGGAAGCCTACGCCGAAGCGGCCGAGTAAGGATACGAGATCGAAACGCCCGGCTTTGTCCGGGCGTTTTGGTGTTTGGGGGATGGTTGATCCGTCGGGGACTGACGGACGAGGAGCGTGATACCCATCATCGCCAACCCATTGATCGAGCGCCACAATCCTCGCTCGACCGTCATCCTCGGGCTTGTCCCGAGGATCTGCCGACGCCCACCAAAACCGTTACGGTCATGGACAAAACCACCGCCGGCACCCACGCCAATTTATCCGCACCCTTGCATTCCGAGCAACGTGCTTAGATCCTCGGCACGAGGCCGAGGATGACGCCGTGGGGATGCTAACGACCGGGAAAACATTGGACCAACGGCCGGAAGATTGACTAGGCAGCACGGCAAGCAAAACAAAAACCATACCACCGCCAACCCATTGATATAGCATCACAATCCTCTCTCGACCGTCATCCTCGGGCTTGTCCCGAGGATCTGCCGACGCCCACCAAAACCGCTACGGTCATGGACAAAACCACCGCTGGCACCCACGTCAATTCATCCGCACTGTTGCATTCCGAGCGACGTGCTTAGATCCTCGGCACGAGGCCGAGGATGACGCCGTGGGGATGCTAACGACCGGGAAAACATTGGACCAACGGCCGGAAGATTGACTAGGCAGCACGGCAAGCAAAACAAAAACCATACCACCGCCAACCCATTGATCGAGAATCACAATCCTCTCTCGACCGTCATCCTCGGGCTTGTCCCGAGGATCTGCCGACGCCCACCAAAACCGCTACGGTCATGGACAAAACCACCGCTGGCACCCACGTCAATTCATCCGCACGGTTGCATTCCGGGCGACGTGCTTAGATCCTCGGGACAAGCCCGAGGAAGACGCCGTGGGTATGGACAGATCGAGGATCTGCCAGCAACCGTCAACCAACACCCGACAACCAACAGGAAGCCAAAACCCCAATGCCCGACCTCCAAGGCTTCCACTACCGCGCGACCTCATCCACCGACACCCGCCCGCCGTTCCTCCTCCTGCATGGCAGCAGCCGCGACGAGACCGAACTCCCGCCGCTGGCAGAGACGGCCGCCCCCGGCTGGCCATACCTGTCGCTGCGCGGCCCGATCCCCTGGGAGAGCGGCTACGCCTTCTTCCGCCGCAACCCCGACCGCACCCTCGACCAAAACGACCTCGCGCTCCAGACCGAGCGCCTGCACACCTTTATCCACGCAGCCCTCGAGACCGGCCTGATCGCCCGTCCACCCATCCTCCTCGGATTCTCCAACGGCGCCATCATCGCCGCCTCCCTGATGATCCGCGATCCCGATATCGTGGCCGGCGCCATCCTCATCCGCCCGCTCTCGCCCGATCCCGACGCGATCGTCCCGCACATGCCGACTAAGCCCGTCCTCATCCTCTCCGGCGACCGCGACGACCGCCGTTCCCCCGAGGACGCCGTCGCAATCACCAGGCAGTTCCAGACGGCCGGCGCCGACGTCACCAGCCATTCATCATCCACCGGCCACCACCTCCACGACGACGAACCCGCCATCATCCGCCAATGGCTGGCGTCGCGCGTCTTTCCGCTTGCCCACGCCCGCCCGCCGCTTTAAGCAGGCCGCCACGCGACAACAGACAACAGGCGACCAGTCAATGGCAAAATCCGACGGCGATCTCACCCAGCAGCCCTGGCCGAAGCCCGTCATGCTGGCGCTCGAAGAACCCGGCCAGTACGTCACCATCGCGACCACCCAGGCCGCTTCATGGGCGATGATCGAGGACTGGCCAACGGAAGACGGCCCCGCGCTCGACAAGGCGCTTCTCGTCTGCGCCGACGTCATCAAGGGCAAGCGCAGTAACGAGGACGCCCGCAAGGCCTTCATCGCAGCCGCCATCGAGGCAGGCATCGATATCAAGAAGGACTGAGCAGCTAGGCTGTCACTCGGTCGGCACGTCAAGCGGCGGCCCGAGAAACTCCACGTCCCACTTTCCGGCGAATAGATTGAGCGCCGCCGTATCCGGCCGCCCGTCGCGCATGACATCGGCAAGCCCGAGGAAGAAGGCCCGCGCATCGAGCCCGGGCGCAATCAGGATATACTGCCGCGCCGGCCGGTCGGTGACATTGACGAAGGCATGCGCCGCACCACCCGGCACGGTCACGACATCGCCCTCCTCGGCGTAAAACTGCACGCCATCCACCTCGAACAGATACCGCCCCTCCATCACCCGGAAGACCTCGGTCTCCTTGTGCCGATGGCGCGGCGGACCGAAGCCGGGCGCATTGACCGTGTCGATGAAACAGAACTCTCCATCCGTCGTGGACGGATCGACCCGCACGCCGAGCTCCAGCCCGATCGCCGGTATCTTGATGACCTCCTCGGTCGATTTGGAATGAGACGTCTGGATGGCCATGGCAGATTGTCCTCGGGTGGATTGAGACATGTGGCGCAACAGATTGCAGGCAAAAGCCCTATCAAGCTGCCGCCCGCGCCGCCAGCCTCCACAGCAAAAACATGCACGCACCACGCGCCAAGCGCCACATCGCAAACGCTTGATACCCGCTGAGATTGCTCTAATCTTCCCTAGTCCGCATGTTCACGCCGCTTTTCATACAGCCGAGGGAGCACTGCATGTCGCCTGTTGTCAGCATGATCGCCCGGGAAACAGCGCTTTCCGCCCTGATATCCGCCGTCGCCGTCATCGGCCTGCCGAAGTTCTTCCACGCCGACGCGCCGGTCAATTATCCGCTGGCATTCGGCGTCTTCGCGCTGATGTCGCTCGCCTTCGCCGCCTACGAACTCCTCGTGCGCCGCCGCTAGTCACCACCTGAAGACATGATGCCCGCCGGGACTGTCTGCATGCGCCCGTCATCCCCCAACAGACCCGAGAGCCGATGTCGATTTCAGATGCGATCTACCGCCCCTTCGAGCGCCTGATCCGGCCGCTCGACATCCCCTACCGGCCGCTGCCGTCGAAGGGACCGGTCGCCGTCCTCCTGCACTTCGTCTCGATGTTCCGGGGCGTACTGATCGCGCTGGCGCTCTCATCCATGGCCATCGAGGCGATGAACCTGACCATGGTCTGGGGCCTCTCCGTCATCGTCGACGGCGTCACGCAAAAGGGCGCGGCGACCTTCCTCCGCGATGAATGGCCGTTCCTGACCTTCCTCGGCCTGCTGATCTTCCCGGCCATGCCGATCGCCTCCTTTCTCGTCAACACGCTGACCTCGCACACGCTTGGCGTCGGCATGCCCGCCGCCATCCAGTGGCAGGGGCACAAGGCGGTGGAGCGCCAGGACCTCGCTTTCTTCCACGATCTCTATGCCGGCCAGGTCGCCTCGCGGCTGCAGCAGGTGTCGTCGGCCGTGCAGCAGCAGATCATCGCCGCATTCCAGTCGATCCCGCGTTTCCTGTTGCAGATGGTCGGCTCGGTGGTGCTGCTCAGCGCACTCTCCTGGCAACTCGCACTGCCCGCCGCCATCTGGATGGCGCTCAACGTCGCGCTGGCGGTCAAGATGGCGCCCGTCTTCACCGAGCGCTCGCGCAGCACCGCCAAGCAGCGCAGTCTTGTCGCCGGCGCCATCACCGATCTCTACACCAACATGCAGATGATCAAGCAGTTCGCCGCCGAAGACAGCGAGGCTGGCGCGATCCGCCGCGTCATCGGCAAGTCGGTCAGCACCCAGCACAGCGAGCAGCGGATCTATCGCACCTCCGAGCTCATCGTCGTGGCGCTGAACATGCTGCTCTGGCTGGCGATGGTCTCGATCGGCTTCACCGGTCTCGTGCATCAGTTCCTGACGATCGGCGAGTTCGTCGGCGCCATCTATGTGCTCCACCGCCTCTCCGGCCACACCTTCACCTTCCTGCAGATGGGCCAGCAGATCTTCCAGGCGATCGGCACGATCAAGGACGCCATGCCCGTCATGACGACCCCACCCACCATCACCGACCGCGAAGGTGCAGTCGATCTCTCCGTCACCCGAGGCGAAATCCGCTTCGACGACGTGAGCTTCTCCTACAAGACCGGCAAACCGGTCATCGAAAACCTCGCACTCACCGTCCACCCCGGCGAAAAAGTCGGCCTCGTCGGCCTCTCCGGCGCCGGAAAGACGACGCTGGTCAGCCTCCTCCTGCGCTTCTACGACATCGGCTCGGGCACTATTCGCATCGACGGGCAGGACATCCGCGACATCACCCAGGCAAGCCTGCGACGCAACATCGGCGTCATCGCGCAGGACGTGGCGATGCTACACCGCTCGGTCGGCGACAACATCCGCTACGGCCGGCCGGAAGCCGCACGCGCCGAGATCGAGGAGGCGGCGGAAACGGCGAGCGCCGACGCCTTCATCGCCGAACTACGCGACGCGGACGGCCGCAAGGGCTACGACGCCTATGTCGGCGACCGCGGCATCAAGCTCTCCGGCGGCCAGCGCCAGCGCGTGGCAATCGCCCGCGTGCTGTTGAAGGACGCGCCGATCCTCGTTCTCGACGAAGCAACCTCGGCGCTCGACAGCGAATCCGAAGCCGCCATCCAGGAAAAGCTCGACCTCGTCATGCGCGGCAAGACGGTGATCGCCATCGCCCACCGCCTCTCCACCATCGCCATGATGGACCGCATCGTCGTGCTCGATCAGGGCCGCATCATCGAGCAAGGGAGCCCGGCGGAACTCGCCGAAGGCGACGGCCTCTTCGCCCGCCTCTGGAAACGCCAGACCGGCGGCTTCATCCCCGAGGAGATCGGCTAGGTCGGTGTCTCACCCGCCCAGCGCCACGGCAATGCCCACCATCACCAGCCCAAGGCACGTCATGGTCACACCCGCATAAAGCGGCCGCCCGCCGGAAAAGCGCGCCCAGGCATAGCCGGTGAAAAACAGAAGCCCGATCAGCAGCAGGTTGCTCACCCGCAACCCGCGCTCGGCACTGTCGATCAGAAAGAACGGGATCACCGCGGGAACAGCCGTTGCCGCGACCAGAAAGAACACCGCCACCGCCGCACGCAGATCGCTTCCCGTCAACGAAACCCTCGATGGTTCGGACCTGATAGCAAGCGCCAGCAGTGACCGGTAGAGCGCCTCCGCATCGGCGCTGTCGACCGCAAGCGCCGTCCCCTCGGTCGGAAACTCGTTGCGGATCACGGCAAGCGCCGTGGTCTCGTCCCGCGCCGCCCTGACCTGCCGAAACAGGTGCAACCGCCTGCTCCTGAAAAACGTCGTGCCCAATATGCGCAAGACCGCATCAATAATGCCCCATGCGACATTGCATCCGAGTGTGGAGATGACCAGCCCGCGAACATCAAGCCCCTCCTCCTGCATCACCAGCCGCGACCCCACCGTCCAGGTCAGCGCCATGATCAGCCCGAAGAGCACTTCGGCAAGCGCGTCGCCGGGATCGAGATCGTCGAAGATGGATGAGATCGTCTTCAGCGCCACGGCATCGTTCCAACCGGCAACCTCCACCCGTCGCCCTGCCGGGATGCGACGGCGCAATATGGTCGAAATGGGCGATCTCTTCATTGAGTGGGATCAAGGCACGAGCCGAAGGATGATGGTCGAGAGCGGGAACGGCGTTCGTAACCTATTGAAGTGGCCAAGCTTTCCTCATGCTCCGCGTCATCCTCGGCCTTTGTGCCGAGGATCTAAGCACGTGGCCCGGAATGCAACGGTCATGGATATCCATCCGAGCCAAAATCCATGCACGTACAGCCCAGACCACCCCTCGGCAGATCCTCTGGACGAGCCCGAAGGATGATGGTCGAGAGTGGGAACGAAGCTCGTAAAAAACTGAAATTGCTGAGCTTTCCTTTTGCTCGACGTCATCCTCGGCCTTTGTGCCGAGGATCTAAGCACGTCTCCAGGAATGCAACGGTCATGGATCATCCATCCGAGCCAAAATCCATGCACGTACAGTCCAGACCAACCCTCGGCAGATCCTCGGGACGAGCCCGAGGATGACGTCGCGAATGGGGATTACACCGCGAAAACAACATGTTGGAAGGTTCCACTCTGATCGCATCCCCCACAACGCTCGCCGCCTCGGCTGCCCGTCGCGTCCCGCCCCAGCACAAAACGCAAAACGCCCGAACCAAAGGTCCGGGCGCCCGCTCATTCAGCCTGCGAAGCCGTCCTCAGAACTCTTCCCAATCCTTGTTGGCAACAGCCGCGTTGCCGTGGCTGGCATAGACAGGTGCAGCCGCGCGCGGCGCCCGCGTCGGTGCAGCTGCTGGCGCAGCTGCACGTGCCGGGGCGGCCGGTTCCTGCATGCGGCGGGCGACGTCGCGCAGCTGCGCGGTGCGGCCACCAAGCTGGAAGGCGCCGATCAGCGTGCTGAGGTTGGTGCTCTCCTGCGCCAGGCCAGCACCCGCCGCATTCATCTCCTCGACCATCGCGGCGTTCTTCTGCGTTGCCTGGTCCATGTGGTTGACGGCGGTGTTGACCTCGCCGAGACCGACGGACTGCTCCTGCGCGGCCGTCGCGATCGCATCCATATGCGCGTTGACGTGCTGCACCAGCTGCTCGATCGCCGTCAGCCCCTCGCCTGTTTCGTTGACCAGCCGCACACCCTCGGAGACGGCGACGGCGGAGTTGCCGATCAGGCCCTTGATCTCCTTGGCCGCGTTCGCCGAGCGCTGCGCCAGTTCGCGCACTTCCTGGGCGACCACCGCAAAACCCTTGCCGGCTTCACCAGCGCGTGCCGCCTCGACGCCGGCGTTCAGCGCCAAGAGGTTGGTCTGGAAGGCGATCTCGTCGATCACGCCGATGATCTTGCTGATCTGCTGCGAGGAATCCTCGATCCGGCGCATGGCTTCGACGGCGTTGCGCACGACCGAGCCGGAGTGCTCGGCGCGGCTGCGGGTCTCGCGCACCGCGTCACGCGCCTCGCCGGTCCGCTTGGAGGTGGCGACGACGTTCGAGGTGATTTCTTCGAGCGCAGCCGCTGTTTCCTCCAGCGAGGCCGCCTGCTGTTCGGTGCGCTTGGCGAGATCGTCGGACGCGCCGGAGATTTCGCTGCTGCCGTTGCGAACCATGTCGACCGCGCTTCCGACGCCGACAAGCGCCTGGCGAAGCTGGATCACCGAGGTGTTGAAGTCATGGCGGAGCGCTTCGAACTGCGGCGCGAACGCCGTGTTGAGCTCGCAGGTCATGTCACCAGCGGCCAGCAGCTTGAGGCCGGAAGCAAGCGCGCCGGTTGCCTGGTTGAGGCGGATTTCGGCCTCTTCCTCGGCGCGACGCTGCACTTCGATGCGCTCGCGCTCCGACTGCTGGCGGTTGACCTCGGCTTCGGCTTCCAGCTCCTTGTTGCGGATGGCGGCCAGACGGAACACTTCAACCGAGCGGGCCATGTTGCCGATCTCGTCGCCGCGCTCGGCGTAAGGCACCAGAATATTCGTGTGACCATCGGAAAGCACGCTCATCGCCGTCGTCAGGCGTCCGATCGGACGAACGACGCGGAAGACGACGATCACGAAGGCGGCAACCGTCACGGCGACCGTGGCAACCAGCATCAGGCTGTAGAAGATGAGGGTCGCAAGCGCTGCCTGACGCGTCGTTTCCGCCTTGGCGGCAAGCGCATCCATCGCCAGCGAAGCGACGTTGCCGATCGTGCCGAGTGCCGTCGTTGCTTCCGTGCGCCACTGGTCGATGCCCATCGTCGACGGACGGCCGTTGGTCAGGTCGGCGACGATGCCGGCGCGCTTTTCAGAAAACGAGCCCGAGAAATAGCTGGAGTCAGCGGTCGCGACGGCGCTCTTGATCGCCTCGGGAACGGAGGGGTGATCGGCCAGGATCTTGGTAGATGCCCAGGCGAAAGCGATGCGCACGTCTCCGGCGACGAGCTCGGAGGCTTCCTTGGGCGTCAGCGCCCGGTTGCCTGATATCGCGCCATTGATGGCGACCGTCGCCGAACCGCCGGCGGCGCGCGCCGACCACGCGAAGTAGCGCAGCTGCACCAGATCCATCAGCGAATTGTCGAGCGTGCGAATTTCAGCCTCGGTGGCAGCCGACGTCGTCTCGAGCTTGGCAAGGAATTCGCTGCCGAACGAAAGCACGCGTGGCGCAAGTGCCGCGTCGCGCTGGTCGACCGGCTTTGCCAGTTCGGCGTCGATCGACGAGCGTAGCGACACCAGCGATGCATAACCGGCATCGAGATCGGAGAGCACTGTCTTCAACGTGTCTGTGCTGAGGCCGGAAGAGATATCCTTGACCTCGTTCAGCGCCGAATCGACGATGGCGCGCTGCTTGCGTACGCTCTCCATGCTCCCGGCAGCATCAGCCGCGGAAAGTGTCAGCGCGGTCGCGCTGTCGCCGCGTTCGCTGCGGAAGGCCAGAAGCGCCTGGAACAGCGCCTTGTCGAGCTGCGCATTGGCGGCCACCTGGCCATTATTGGCATATGTGGCGTGCGAGGTCAGAAGCTTGCTGGTCACCAGGACAGTCAGTCCGGCTGAAATCACAAGAACGACGGCAATCAAAACATTACGGATCGAAAACAATTCGGCCTCCAATGAACGAAGTATCGATCACCGGTATCCGGTTTGCGCAGTTAACATTAAACTAATTTCTAATGACCGGATTTACCTGCAAGAAACCACAGGAAATGTGTTTGGCGCGAAGTTGAACGGAGCGAACAACAAGAAACGTCACCCATCTTGAGCTGTATTCTGGCGCAATTAGTATGACAATACGTTTCAATACTATCGAGAGTGGCGACAAGACCTCTCGCATGGCGTGCATCGGCTCTATGGATCGAGAAGTCGGCGCTCAGGCCTGCCTGAGGTTGGCGACACGATGATGAAAATCCGCATCGCCGCAATGAAATCAGCCGCCTAGCCGCTTTTTCATCCCCGCACCCACGGCCTGCGCCACACTCACCCCGTCCCGTCTTCGGATACACCGGTTGCGTTACCGGCGAGACGGGACCGGCGCTTTCGGGAAGCCCCTGACGCAGGGTGAAACGAGGGGCGTCGCGGAATGGTCCCGCCAGCGAAGAGCTGGTGTGCGGGTGTGAAGGTCGGTTCGCCGATACCACGCGCCTATGCACATAAGGGACGGCGACTGGCCGACCGTTGAGCCCGAAAGGGTTTTGCGGAACGGCGCCGGGGTGCCGCGGGCGACAGGTCCGCGGAGGCCCTCCCGGCGTCGATCAAGACGGCCCTTCGGGATGCCCGGGGAGCGAAAGCTTCAAGAACAAGAACAACCCCGCGAGCATATCTCTGAAAAGATGCCGATCACCCGGTAAAGGAACCAGGACACGACTGCAGACCGCCGAACGGGGCGCCGGAAGGTGTCAATAAAGCTAAACTATTTACGAGGCAGCTTTTGGCGCCCCGTCCGATCAGATGCCGTATCAGCCGGGGGTGAAACCTGCCGGGGTAGAGGCATGTTGTTTTGTAAGGGGGAAGAAGTGACCAGCGTCAGTACCAGCGGCCCCCTCATCCGCCCTTCGGGCACCTTCTCCCCTATGGGGCGAAGGGAAGATGGAGCGAGCGGCCCTGCCAAGAGTCCCTTCTCCCCAGCGGGGAGAAGATGCCGGCAGGCAGATGAGGGGGCTACGAGCACAACGCCAACCACCCATTCACCCACAAATCCCTCACCCAAGCAACGTATAGGCAGCCGAGCCAAGCGCCACGATGCCGAAGACGATCAAAAGCCAGCTCGTCGCCCGCATCACCGTCGTTGTGAAATCCTCGGACAACCGATCGCGCGCCAGGCTGACGGCACCGCTCAAGCAAAACCACCAGGCCAGCGAGCCCGCAAACACGCCGCCGACGATTGCAACCGAACTGAAGCGCCTCGTCTCGTCGAGCAGGCCGAAGCCGGCAAACAGCGTTCCGAAGGAAAGGATCGTCGCCGGATTGGAAATGGTGAGCAGAAAGGTCGCGACCGTGGTGGCGAAGAGCCCGCCTGCCCTGATCTCCGCCGCCTCGACCGGATCATGCGTCAACCCGCGCCAGCCGAGAAACAGCAACAGCAATCCGCCGCCGATCGCCAAAGGCAAGGTCGCCATCGACATGGTCTCGGCGAAGACGGCAATGCCTGTCACCGCTACCAGCGCATAGCTAGCGTCCCCGATCGCCGTTCCGAAGCCACAGGAAAAGCCGGCCAGGAAGCCTCGCTCCAGCGTGCGGTTGATGCACAGCATGCCGATAGGCCCAAGCGGCGCGGTGATGATGACACCCAGCACGGCGCCCTTGAGAAACAGCAGAAGCATGGGATGCGGTCTTAAACGCTCTGGCGCGCACCGCAACGAAAAAAGCCGCCGAAACCGGCGGCCTGTGACGAAATGCTCAAGACAAGATGCCCGTGAGCCAAAGCCGATATAAACTACCGGCAGAGATTGATTGGCCGCAATGAGCGACCGCCGCCGCTCTGTTTACCGCGCCGGCACCACGGCATCGCCGCGCGCGGCCAAGGCAGCCAGATCGGCAGGCTTCAGCTCGACCGATTCGCCGCATCCGCAAGCCGACGTCTGGTTCGGATTGGTGAAGGTGAAGCCGGAGCGCAGCTTCGTCTGCTCAAAGCCCATCTCGGTGCCGAGCAGATAGAGAACCGCAGAAGGCTCGATCCACACACTCGCACCATCGCGCTCGATCAGGTCGTCCTTGGCGTTGGGTTCGGTGACGAGGTCGATGGTGTACTCCATCCCCGCGCAACCGCCCTTCTTGATCCCGACGCGAATCCCCTTCGCCTCCGGTCCCGAATTCTCAACAATCGCCTTCACTCGCGAAGCCGCGGTGTCGGTCATGCTCATGACTGCAAAGCCCATAGGCCCATTCTCCTTCCGCAACCGGGGTCAAGGTCCGGTGCTTGTGCTCACCAATTTAAGCGGCGATGATCGATGCTTCAATATCGAATGCCGAGATCGTTGCCTTCAAATGCTTTTTCATTGACAGGTGTACTCTACAGGATACATTTTTCATGCTAACAGTGTTGCGAACGGCGACTTTCGCCAAATGGCTGTCACGGCTGAAAGATCGCCGCGCCGTCGCGCGGATTGCTTCCCGGCTGCTGCGTGTCGAAACCGGGCACCTCGGCGACATCAAGGCGATCGGTGACGGCGTCAGCGAATTGCGCGTCGACTACGGTCCGGGCTATCGGATCTACGTCACGATGGATGGCTCGACACTGATTGTACTGCTCTGCGGTGGCGACAAATCAACGCAAGCCCGCGATATCATCGAGGCGAAACGCCTCGCACGGGAATGGAAGGAAGCACGATGACAATCGAAACCCTGCCCTTCGATGCGGCCGAATTTCTCGACAGCGACGAAGCGATCGAGGAATTCGTCGTCGCCGCCTTCGAAACCCAGGATCCCGCCTTCATCGCCAAGAGCCTCGGCGTCGTGGCCCGTGCCCGCAACATGAGCGAGCTGGCACGAGAGATCGGCATGAGCCGTGCGGCGCTTTACAAGGCACTGAGCGGCCAGGGCAACCCCGAATTCGCCACCATCATGAAGGTCATGAAGGCGCTCGGCATCGGGTTTGCGCCCGTCATGCCCGACGGCAGATCAGCGGCCTGAGCCTCAACACCAGCCGACATCACGGCATCTGCTTCGGCCAGTCGCGGGCGACATGGATGATGCGAAGTATCACCACATCGCTATCCCGCAATCTATAGACCACCACGTAATTTCCACGTGGCACGATGCGGACGCTATACTTGTCCGTCGCATATGGAGCACCCGAATGCGGATGAGTTGCCAGCAGTTCGAACAGTTCCGTCATACTATCCTGCCACGCCAGCGCGGCGTGAGGATTGTGTTGTCCGATAAAGGAGATGATCCCGCGAATGTCGGCTCTCGCTTTGGGCCGAAGGCGATAGCTCATCAGTCCTTGAGCCCGAATTCTCGCTCGAATTTCGCGCGTATCTCACGCATTGCCTCGGGTCCATCGATCGGCTCGCCGCTGGCTTCGCCCTCTTCGATCAGCCGCTCAAGTTCCTCAGGCGTGTAACCATGAACCAGCCGGTCGGAGTGCCACTGATCGAGCGCGGTCAGCACGACATCAGCTGTCGAACCGAACCGCCCGGAGCGCACAGCCGCATCAACGGCATCCGCCATCTCCGGCGTCAACTCAATGCTGATTGTCTCAAGGCGACCCATCGTGTGCACCTCATTGCCAGAAAGCATCATGCTAGTCGAAACGGCCGGTCAATACCAGCCGACCGCCACCTGCGCCTCTTCCGACATCCGGTCCGGCGTCCACGGCGGATCGAATGTCATCGCCACCTCGACACCCGAGACGCCCTCGACGGAACCGACGGCGTTTTCGACCCAGCCGGGCATCTCGCCGGCGACGGGGCAGCCGGGGGCCGTCAGCGTCATCATGATCTTGACCATGCGGTCGTCCTCGATGTCGATCTTGTAGATCAGCCCGAGTTCGAAGATGTCAGCGGGAATTTCCGGGTCGTAGACCGTCTTCAGCGCCATGATGACGTCGTCGCTGAGGCGCGCCAGTTCATCTGCGGGAATGCTGGAATGCACGATGCCTTCGCGCACGTCGATCTTCTGTTCGCTGTCGTCGAGGCTCATGTGGCCCACTCCTTAAAGCAATTCCAGGAAAAGTGCGAAACGGTTTTCCGTCCGGAATTGCGTATACAAAACAAAGCAGAGCTGCTCTTCCATCCAAAGAAAGATGGAACAGCTCTAGCCAAAGAACTTGCGCGCATATTCCAGCGCGTCGGCCAAGGCATCCACCTCGGCGCGGGTATTATACATGCCGAAGGATGCACGGCATGTGGAGGTGACGCCGAAGCGTTTCAAGAGCGGCATGGCGCAATGCGTGCCGGCCCGAACGGCAACGCCGCGCCGGTCGATCACGGTCGAGACGTCGTGGGCGTGCAGCCCCTCGATCTCGAAGGAGAAGATGCCGCCCTTGCCCGGCGCATTGCCGATGACGCGCAGCGAATTGATGTCGCGCAGCCGCTCGGTGGCGTAGGCCGCCAGATCAGCCTCGTGTCGTGCAATCGCCTCACGGCCGACCTTGTCCATGTAGTCGAGCGCATAGCCGAGCCCGATCGCCTGCACGATCGGCGGCGTGCCGGCCTCGAAGCGGTGCGGCGGGTCGTTGTAGGTGACGGCATCCTCGGTGACCTCGAAGATCATCTCGCCGCCGCCCTGGAACGGCCGCATCGCCTTCAGGCGGTCCTTCTTGCCGTAGAGCACGCCGATCCCCGAGGGACCGTAGAGCTTGTGGCCGGTCATCACGTACCAGTCGCAGTCGATATCCTGCACGTCGACAGGCATGTGGACGGCGCCCTGCGAACCATCGACGAGCACGGGAATGCCGCGCTCATGCGCGATCCGGCAGATTTCCTTGACCGGAACGACGGTGCCGAGCGCATTCGACATATGCGTGATCGCGACGAGCTTGGTGCGCTCGGTGAGGCTCTTTTCGAACGCTTCGATGTGGAAGGCACCCTCGTCGTCGACGGGGACCCAGACCAGCTTGGCGCCCTGCCGCTCGCGGATGAAATGCCAGGGGACGATGTTGGAGTGGTGCTCCATGATCGAGATGACGATCTCGTCGCCCTCGCCGATATTGGGCATGCCCCAGCCATAGGCGACCGTGTTGATCGCCTCGGTCGAGGACTTGGTGAAGACGATGTCATCGACCGACGGCGCGTTCAGGAAGCGGCGCACCTTTTCGCGCGCGGCTTCATAGGCTTCGGTGGCGGCGTTGGACAGGAAGTGCAGGCCGCGATGCACATTGGCGTATTCGTTGGAATAGGCATGGCTGATCGCGTCGATCACCACCTGCGGCTTCTGGGCCGACGCGCCGTTGTCGAGATAGACCAGCGGCTTGCCGTACACTTCCTTCGCAAGGATCGGAAAATCCCTGCGAATGGCTTCGACGTCATAAACGGCCGGTGCAGTCTGATCCATGTCAGGCCCTTTCATATCGCGCTTCTGCGCCGTCATCCTCGCGCTTGTCCCGAGGATCCAATCACGTTTCCACTCGTCGCAACGGTTGTGGACAAATCCACGACCGTCGAACTCCCGGCTGGCGGCAGCAGATCCTCGGGACAAGCCCGAGGATGACGCCGAGAGCGAGGCGACCTCGCCGTCACTCAAACCGTCAGACTGGAGACGACGTTACAGCGAGGCCACATGCGCCATCGCCAACCATCGTCTCCCTGCACGAACTCTTACGGCCGTCATCCTCGGGCTTGTCCCGAGGATCTAAGCACGTCTCCGCTCGTCGCAACGGTTGTGGACAAATCCACCACCGTCGAAATCCCGGCTGGCAGCAGCAGATCCTCGGGTCAAGCCCGAGGATGACGTCGCGTGTGGGGCGAACCCGCCGTCACACAAACCGTCAGACTGGAGACGACATCATGGCAAGGCCACATTCACCATCGCCAACCATCGTCTCCCGTCACCAACCCTCACCACCGTCATCCTCGGGAAAAACCCGAACGTCACGGCGAAAATTGCCGTTAGGCGTGTTTTTCGAGCCAGGCCGAGATCACGCCTTCCAGCGCCTCGACCAGGGCTTCGTCTTCCAGTTCCTCGACGATCTCGGCAACGAACGCGTTGACCAGCATGGCACGCGCTTTGTTCTCCGGGATACCACGGGCCATCAGATAGTAGAGATGGTTGTGGTCGATATCGGCAACGGTCGCGCCATGGCCGCACTGCACGTCGTCGGCGAAAATCTCGAGCTCCGGCTTCACCGAGAATTCGGCGTCGTCGGACATCAGCAGCGTGTTGCACGCCATCTTCGCGTCGGTCTTCTGTGCGTCGGGCGCCACCCGGATCATGCCCTGGAACACGCCCTTGGCGCGGTCGAAAACGACGTTGCGGATGATCTCGGTCGAGCCGGTATGCGGCACGTTGTGGCCGAGCACCATGGTCACGTCGGTATGCGTGTCGGCGCCAAGCAGGTTGATCCCGCGCAGCGTCAGGTCCGCGCCCTCACCCGTCACCTTGATGTGCAGCTCCTGGCGCACCAGCTGGCCGCCGGCATTGATGACGAAGAGCTTGAGCTTGGCATCTGCACCGAGATCGATGCGGATCTGGCCGAGATGCGTGTCATCGGCGCCCTGCTGCTGCACGATGATCCAGGTCAGCTCGCTGCCTTCGCCGACCGTGACGTCGCTGACGTGCGAGACCAGCGCCGCATCCGATGCCACCGACAGGTGACGTTCGATCACGGTCGCCTTGACGGCGGAACCGATGCTAACAGGGAGGCGCGTATGCGTCTGGCCGCCGGCATGCACGAACTGGATTTCCAGCGGCTCTTCCAAAACTGTTTCCGCGGGCACGTCGATCACGTAGCCGTCGCGCACGAAGCTGCCGTTGATGCGGCCGACCGCGTCGTCCTTGTCGAGCGCGCCGAGGCCATTGGCGGCCGAACCGTTCGACAGCTGCTCGGCATAGCTCGAAAGCACGAGATCGCCGGCGCGCGCCTTGTGATCAGGACGTCCCTGGATCACTGGCAGCACGGCCGAACCCTCGACCAGCGGATCGCGGGCGTCGGAGCCGGCGTCGCCGGCCTGTACGGGCACGGCGCGCAGCAGCGTCTTCAGGTCCGTGTAGTGCCAGGCCTCGACGCGACGCGTCGGCAGGCCCGAAGTCTTCAGGTCGTCGAGCAGCCGGTCGCGAATGGCGATCACCGCGCCGTCGCCCGGCAGTTCGCCGATCTGGTTGTTGAACGCCTCGATCAGCGCCGCTTCCGCGGCGGTCAGGCGGGTCGTCGTCTGCATGTTCATGCGACCAGTTCCTTTCCGCCTAGATCAGGCCGCCGCTCCGATGATGTCGGCATAACCATTGGCTTCCAGATCATGCGCGAGCGTCTTGTCGCCGCTCTTGATGATCTGGCCCTTGTAGAGAACGTGGACCGTATCCGGCACGATGTAGTCGAGCAGGCGCTGGTAGTGGGTGATGACGATGGTGGCGCGATCGGGCGAACGCAGCGCGTTGACGCCATCGGCCACGATCTTCAGCGCGTCGATGTCGAGGCCGCTGTCGGTTTCGTCGAGGATGCAAAGCTGAGGCTCGAGAAGCGCCATCTGCAGGATTTCGGCGCGCTTCTTCTCGCCGCCGGAAAAGCCGACGTTGAGAGGACGCTTCAGCATTTCGGTATTGATCTGCAGCTTGGCGGCCGCATCCTTGACGAGGCGCATGAAATCAGGCGTCTTCAGCTCTTCCTCGCCACGCGCCTTGCGCTGCTCGTTCATCGCGACCTTCAGGAACTGCATGGTGGCGACGCCGGGGATTTCGACCGGATACTGGAAGGCCAGGAAGATGCCCTTGGAGGCGCGCTCAGCCGGGTCGAGTTCGAGAATGCTCTCACCATTATAGAGAATCTCGCCTTCGGTGACTTCGTAATCATCGCGGCCGGACAGGATGTAGGACAGCGTCGACTTGCCGGAGCCGTTCGGCCCCATGATGGCAGCCACTTCGCCGGCCTTCACGGTGAGGTTCAGCCCCTTGATGATCTCAGTGCCGTCTTCGGCGATGCGGGCGTGCAGGTTCTTGATTTCAAGCATTGTGTTCTTCCTGTTCATGCAGCGGTTTCAAGGACCGCCGGGCACTCAATTGTAATCCGACCACTGTTCCGTTTGCGGATGAGGCCGATAGGCATTCTCGATGTCATCGATCCGCTCGTAGAGGTCGGCCCAGGTCGGGTTCAAGCTCTCTACCAGCTTGATTTTCCATTCACGCAGATAGCGTTTCAAGGACTTCTCCCGCTGTATCGCCAACACGATGTTCGGATGGCGCTCAAACCAGACGAGGTTCCTTGCTCGATACTTCCGCGTAAACCCTTCATGCACTTCGTTGCGGTGCTCCCAGCTACGATCATGCAGATCGCTGGTGACACCCGTGTAGATCACCCCGCGCGGCTTATCGGACATCATGTAGACAAAGCCACTCATCCTTACGCCCCTTACGGCCGATCTCGTTTTTCTCCGTCATCCTCGGGCTTGTCCCGGGGATCTAAGCACGTCTCCACTTGTCGCAACGGTCATGGACAAATCCACTACCGTCCAATTCCCGGTTGGCGGCAGCAGATCCTCGGGACAAGCCCGAGGATGACGCCGAGTGTGAGGCAAGTTCGCCTTCACACCGGGAACGACGTTGGAGAAAAGCAACACGCCCAACGCCAACCATCATATCCCTGCACCAACTCTTGCGGTCGTCATCCTCGGGCTTGTCCCGAGGATCTAACCACGTCTCCACTCGTCGCAACGGTCATGGACAAATCCACCACCGTCGAATTCCTGGCCGGCCGCAGCAGATCCTCGGGACAAGCCCGAGGATGACGCCGAGCGTGAGGCGTGCCCGCCGTCACGCTGCGCCGGCAGCCACATCACCCAACAGATCCCTCAAGCGAAATGCTGATCAGCTTCTGCGCTTCGACGGCAAATTCCATCGGCAGTTCCTGCAGGACTTCCTTGACGAAGCCGTTGACGATCAACGCAATCGCCTCTTCTTCGGGAATGCCGCGCTGCAGGCAGTAGAACTTCTGGTCCTCGGAGATCTTCGAGGTGGTGGCCTCGTGTTCGAACTGCGCGGTCGAGTTCTTCGCCTCGATATAGGGCACCGTGTGGGCTCCGCACTTGTCGCCGATCAGGAGCGAATCGCACTGCGTGAAGTTGCGGGCGTTCGATGCCTTGCGGTGAGCCGAGACCTGGCCGCGATAGGTGTTCTGCGACACGCCGGCTGCAATGCCCTTCGAGACGATGCGGCTCGACGTGTTCTTGCCGAGATGGATCATCTTGGTGCCCGAATCGATCTGCTGATGGCCGTTCGACACGGCGATCGAGTAGAACTCGCCCCGGGAATCATCGCCGCGCAGAATGCAGGACGGATACTTCCAGGTGATCGCCGAGCCGGTTTCGACCTGCGTCCACGAGATCTTCGAGCGCGCGCCACGGCAATCGCCGCGCTTGGTCACGAAGTTGTAGATACCGCCCTTGCCCTGCGCATCGCCGGGATACCAGTTCTGGACCGTCGAATACTTGATCTCGGCATCATCGAGAGCAACGAGTTCGACCACGGCCGCGTGCAGCTGATTTTCGTCGCGCTGCGGCGCCGTGCAGCCTTCGAGATAGGAGACGTAGGCGCCCTCTTCGGCGATGATCAGCGTGCGCTCGAACTGGCCGGTGTTCTTCTCGTTGATGCGGAAGTAGGTGGACAGCTCCATCGGGCAGCGAACGCCCTTCGGAATGAACACGAAGGAACCGTCGGTGAAGACGGCCGAGTTCAGCGTCGCATAGTAGTTGTCGGAGGTCGGAACGACCGAGCCGAGATATTTCTTCACCAAATCGGGATGCTCGCGGATGGCTTCCGAGATCGACATGAAGATCACGCCGGCCTTCTTCAGCTCTTCCTTGAAGGTGGTGACGACGGAAACGCTGTCGAAGACGGCATCGACGGCGATCTTCGGGCGCTCGACGCCAGCCAGAATTTCCTGTTCCTTCAGCGGAATGCCGAGCTTCTCATAGACCTTGAGAATCTCGGGGTCGACCTCATCAAGCGACTTCGGTCCCGGCGTCGACTTCGGCGCGGCGTAGTAATAGATGTCGTTGAAATCGATCTTCGGATAATCGACGCGAGCCCAGGTCGGCTCTTCCAGCGTCAGCCAGCGCTTGTAGGCGTCCATGCGCCATTCGAGCATCCATTCCGGCTCCTGCTTCTTGGCGGAGATGAAACGGATGATATCCTCGGACAGGCCCTTGGGTGCCTTGTCCATCTCGATGATCGTCTCGAAACCGTATTTGTACTGATCGACGTCAATCTCGCGGACGCGATCGACCGTTTCCTGGACGGCGGGCATATCGTTCTCCAATCTCGCCGGAGAAAAGGTCCGGCAGCTTGTCGTTCGGGCAATTTTTGTTGCCCCTTATGTAAGTGGCCAAAGGGGACTTTTCAGCCCGAATGGCAAGTGGAAATTTGCGTTTTCGCAAATTTGTCAGGCGGTCGTGACGCTTTATCAGGCAATCACGCCGCCTCTCCCGCCGGCTTGCGCCGCGCGGCTATCTTCGTGAATGTCGCGATGGCCCTGGCGATATCCTCGTCCGTCGTCGAAAAACCGAGCGACATCCTGAGCGCGCCGAGCTTGGGGTCACGCCCCATCGCCACCAGAACATGGCTCTCGCCAACCTTGCCGGACGAGCAGGCAGCGCCCGCAGACAGCGCCACACCTTCGAGATCGAAGGCAATCTGCCCGGTCTCCGCCTTCAGCCCCGGCAGGGTGAAGAAGGTGGTGTTGGAGACCCGCTGTTGATCCGCGCCGTAGATGACGACGTCGGCTGCGGCGTTGCGCATTCCGTCTTCCAGCTGCTTGCGCAGAGCGGAGATGCGGGCATTGCGCTCGTCAAACTCCCGGACAGCGATGTCCGCAGCCGCGCCAAAGCCGATCACGGCGAGCGAATTCTCGGTCCCCGAGCGGTGACCCTTCTCCTGCCCGCCGCCATGGATCAGCGCTCTCGGCATCAGCACTTCGCCGCGCGACACCAGCGCACCGGCACCCTTCGGGCCGCCGATCTTGTGCGAGGAGACGATGATGAAATCGGCGCCGAGCGCATTGATATCAAGCGCGATCCGGCCCGCCGCCTGCACAGCATCGACCACCAGCAGGCCACCATGCGCCTGCACGATCTTGGCAACCTCGGCCACCGGTTGCACCACGCCTGTCTCGTTGTTGACAAGCATGACGGCGACCATCGGCAGGCCGGTCGATTTGTCGTGGCCGGCAAGAAGCCTCTGCAGCTGATCGAGATCGACGACGCCATCGGCGGTCACCGCGATCTCGCTCGTGCGGTCCTTCCCAAAACGTCCGCCTTCGCGGATTGCCGGATGCTCGATGGCAGAATGATAGAGATGGCCGATCGCCATCGGCGTGCGGCCCATGCGGAAATCCGGCGTCAGCACCATGTTGGCGGCTTCGGTGGCGCCGCTGGTGAAGACAACATGGGCGGGATCGGCGCCGACGAGGGCCGCCACTTGGCGCCGGGCGCCTTCGATCGCGGCGCGCACCGCGCGGCCCTCGCCATGGACCGAACTCGGATTGCCGAACATATCCAGCGCCCGCAGAACCGCGTCGCGCGCTGCGGGATGCAGCGGTGCCGTCGCGTTCCAATCGAGATAGAGCCGGGCCGGCGCCATGATCTTTTCGTCCTGCGCTTGGTTCTTGCGTGGCAAGCCGGTGCATTTTCCTTGAAAAGTCAGCCGGGCTTGCCTTATGACACATCCAACACTGCGTGGATTGCCATGCAAGTTTCGAATTGTTCTAAACTGCGTTTTAGAAAAGCTGACAACGTCCGTCAAGTCTGCGCAGCGCGAACGCGAGAAATAAAAGCCGGAGTACCGATGCCCGAAGTCATTTTCAACGGCCCCGCAGGCCGCCTTGAAGGCCGCTACCAGCCCTCCAAGGAAAAGAGCGCGCCGATTGCCCTCATCCTGCACCCGCACCCACAGTTCGGCGGCACGATGAACAACCAGATCGTCTACCAGCTCTTCTACATGTTCCAGAAGCGCGGGTTCACGACGTTGCGCTTCAACTTCCGTGGTATCGGCCGCAGCCAGGGCGAATTCGACCATGGCGCCGGCGAGCTTTCGGATGCCGCGTCGGCACTCGACTGGGTGCAGAGCCTGCATCCTGATTCGAAGACCTGCTGGGTCGCCGGCTATTCCTTCGGCTCGTGGATCGGCATGCAGCTCCTGATGCGCCGTCCGGAGATCGAAGGCTTCATGTCGATCGCGCCGCAGCCGAACACCTACGACTTCTCCTTCCTCGCTCCCTGCCCGTCGTCGGGCCTGATCATCAACGGCGACGCCGACAAGGTGGCACCCGAGAAGGACGTCAACGGCCTGGTCGAGAAGCTGAAGACCCAGAAGGGCATCCTCATCACCCACCGCACGGTGCCGGGCGCCAACCACTTCTTCAACGGCCAGGTGGAAACGCTGATGGGCGAATGCGAGGACTACCTCGACCGTCGCCTCAACGGCGAACTGGTCCCGGAACCGGCTGCCAAGCGCATCCGCTGACGATGCGGATCGTTGTCGATACCAATGTGCTCGTCAGCGCATGTATCGGCAACGGCCATAGACTCAGCGTCGTTTTCGAAGAGCGAAATTCATGACGATGCTGAGTTTTCAGGTTTCCAAGGACGTCGAGAGGAAGGTCGCGGACAACGCGGCCGAGAGCGGCAGAACCGTCGAGGATCTGCTGAGCGACATGACCGCACGCATGGTGCGGGACTTCGAAGCGCGCCAGACGTTCGAAACGATGGCGCAACGCGGACGCGGTGAAGTCGACAAGGCGCTCGACTTGCTGCGCAAGTCCGACAGAAGCTAAGCGCGTCCGCTACGCCTGACGCATCTCGGCGGTCAGCTCGAAGGTCGGGCAGGACATATTGTCAATGGTCAGCGGCATGCGGCCCCGCATGCCGATTTTCGTTAAAACGCGCTGCGATGCCAGATTGTCCGGATGCGTGAAGGCGATGAATCGGTCAGCGAATCTCTTGTCGAAAAACCAATCCGCCAACCCCTTCCCCAATTCCGTCGCGTAACCCTTGCCCCACTCCTCGTGGCGGAGCGAATAGCCGAGTTCGAATTCGCCGCGATCTCCGCCATAACGGGAAAAGCCGGCGCGGCCGATGAAGCGGCCGTCTTCGAGGCTGGTGACCTTGTACTTGGTCACGCCATCTCGGGCCTGCTCCGCAAAGAAGCTCATGAAGCGCTCCTGCACCTTGGCTGAACTCCAAGGAGCGGCACCCGAGAGATAGCGGGTGGTCTCGATCGTCGAATGCAACAATTGCAGCAGATGGACGTCATATTGCCCCCACATGGACAAGACGAGTCGTGGCGTCTTCAGGATAACAAGATCGGTCATGGCTTCCTCGCAATCACGCCGCCCGTCACAGCCGCCGAAACGCCTGTCGTGCCGGGAAACGTCAGCGGCAAACCGTTGACCGAGCGCACCGCCAGATAGGCCCAGGCCTCCGCCTCCATGGCGCCGCCATCGAAGCCGGCGGCTTCCGCGGAGACGACCCGGGCACCCTTTGCCTCAGCCAAGTCGGCGAACTCGCCCATGATCACAGGATTGAGCCGCCCGCCGCCGCAGACGACGTATGTCTTGGGCGGTTGCGGCAGGTGATCGGCGAGCTTGACGATCGAGGCGGCCGTGACATGCGCCAGCGTCCTTGCGCCGTCCTCCAGGGACACCTCGCCCTTTTCCGGCGGCAGGAAATCGCCCCGGTCGAGCGAGCGCCTGATATTGCCGGAGAAGAACGGGCTCGACAGATAGCGGTGCGCCAGATCGGGCACCACCGCCCCACGGCTGGCCGTCTCGCCGTTGCGGTCGTAGGCCCGGCCGGTATGCGCCTCGACCCATTGGTCGATCAGCATATTGCCCGGCCCGCTGTCGAAAGCCGAAAGCACGCCGTCGGCGCCGACATAGGTGAGGTTCGAAATGCCGCCGATATTGACGAACACTACAGGCGCCGCAAAACCATCCGGCAGGTTGGCCGAAAGGGCCGCGTGGTAGACAGGGATCAGCGGCGCGCCCTGCCCGCCGTGCACCATGTCGTTGGCGCGCATGTCGTAGACGACGTCGATGCCGGTATCGGACGCCAAGAGCGGCCCGTCGCCGATCTGCACGGTGACGCCGGCATCCGGCCGATGCAGCACGGTCTGGCCGTGAAAGCCGATGAGGTCGACATCCTCAGGCTTGAGGTTATGCCGCGCCAGGAAGGACTTGACCACGGCGGCATGGCAAAGCGTCAGCACCCGCTCGGCGTCAGCAAGGTCGCCCGGCCGGTCGCCGCGCTCGACCGCGGCCTTGGCCGTCTGCAGCGCTTGCTTCCAGCGGCCGCGCAGATCGTCGTCATAGGGCACATAGAGGCTCGGGCCGCGACGGATGATGTTTTCGCCGTCGGTCTTAAGCAGCGCCGCGTCGATCCCGTCCATCGAGGTGCCGCTCATCAGGCCGATCGCTGTCAGGATTTTCCCCATTGTCCCTCGATAATCTACAAATAAAGGAGCCAATCAACCAAATGGTGACTGTGCGAGAAAACAGTGCTAAACGCGCCGCGTTGCTTCAACAATAGCCAATCCGAAAATCCTGATCCGAAAGCAAAAGGTCATGACCGAGTTCAAATCCGATTTCCTCCGCACGCTGAAAGAGCGTGGCTTCATTCATCAGATCTCCGATGAATCCGGCCTCGACGCCCTGCTCGCCAAGGAAACCGTGACCGCCTATATCGGCTATGACCCGACGGCATCGAGCCTGCATGTCGGCCACCTCACCCAGATCATGATGCTGCACTGGTTCCAGCAGACGGGCCATCGCCCGATCTCGCTGATGGGCGGCGGCACCGGCATGGTCGGCGACCCCTCCTTCAAGGATGAGGCCCGCAAGCTGATGACGGTCGACACGATCGAGGAGAACATCGCCTCGATCAAGAGCTGCTTTGCCAACTACCTCGACTACGACAAGGCAGGCAATCCGGCGCTGATGATCAACAACGCCGAGTGGCTGCGCTCGCTGAACTACCTCGAATTCCTGCGCGATGTCGGCCGCCATTTCTCGGTCAACCGCATGCTCTCCTTCGACAGCGTCAAGACGCGCCTCGATCGCGAGCACTCGCTGTCCTTCCTCGAATTCAACTACATGATCCTGCAGGCTTACGACTTCGTCGAGCTCGCCAAGCGCTACGATTGCCGGCTGCAGATGGGCGGCTCCGACCAGTGGGGCAACATCATCAACGGCATCGACCTTGGTCACCGCATGGGAACGGAGCAGCTCTACGCGCTGACCTCGCCGCTTCTGACCACATCATCGGGCGCAAAGATGGGCAAGTCCGCTTCGGGCGCGGTATGGCTCAACGCCGACCTGCTGCCGGTCTATGACTTCTGGCAATACTGGCGCAATACCGAAGACGCCGACGTGCCGCGCTTCCTGAAGCTGTTCACGACGCTGCCGATGGACGAGATCGCGCGTCTCTCCGCGCTTGCCGGCTCGGAGCTCAACGAAGTCAAGAAGATCCTGGCGACCGAGGTCACCACGATCCTGCACGGCCGCGCCGCTGCCGAACAGGCAGCCGAAACCGCCCGCAAGACCTTCGAGGAAGGCGCGCTGTCCGACAACCTCCCCTCGATCGACGTGCCCGCCGCCGAACTCGAAGCCGGCATCGGCCTGCTGGCCCTCATCGTCCGCGCCGGCCTCGCAGCGTCGAACGGCGAAGCCCGCCGCCACGTCCAGGGCGGCGCCGTCCGCATCAACGACCAGGCCGTCAGCGATGAGCGCAAGCTCATCGGCGGCGGTGAAGTGACCGCCGACGGCGTGATCAAGCTGTCGCTCGGCAAGAAGAAACACATCCTGATCCGCCCGGCTGCCTGAGGGCGGTAGGTTCGGAGGTTGACAGAGGCCGGCGCGGAAACGTCGGCCTTTTTTGTTGTGCGGCGGTGGGCGGCAACGTCCATTGACGTTGCGTTCCTGGCGACGTGCTTAGATCCTCGGGACGAGCCCGAGGATGACGTCGAGAGTAGGGAAACGACGCCATTTCAATGAATTATAGGCGGCAGCCGCCCCCTCCACCGTCATCCTCGGGCTCGTCCCGAGGACCTAAGCACGGCCCCACTAGCTCAACGTGAGTGGACACTTGGCGCGAGTTTACAACGACCGGCCGTGCGCGGACCGCGGCCGCGGGACCCGCATCGCAAGCGCCATCACCGTCGCACTCCAGGCCACGTGCTTAGATCCTCGGGACGAGCCCGAGGATGACGTCGAAAGTGGGGAAACGCCGTTTCTTCAATGAGTTAGCGACAGACACCCCCGACGCCCGCACGACTCGGCCCCGCCTCACTGAAACTCGAAAATATTCCGGAACACCCCAGGCGCGATGATCGAGAGCGGGTTGATCGTGAGATTCGGCGCATCGAGCTTTCCCGTCAGCTTGAAGGTGATGCCGATCAGGCCGCGGTCGGTGCCGTTGCCTAGGATGATGCCGATGATCGGGAGTTCAGCGAAGAGGCGGTTCAGGCCGTAGGCGGGCATGAAGGTGCCGTTCATGTCCATGTTGCCGCGAACGTCGCGCAGCGTGCCCTGGAACACCGCGCCGACCTGATCGCCGCGCACCACGCCGTTCTCGATGCTGACGACACCATTTCTAGAAAAGATACGGGCGAAGCCGCGCTGGAAGCGCTGCGCGGAGGTGTCGATGTCGCGCTTGACGGCCGCGTTCAGGCTGCGTTGCTCCTGGCCGACAGGCGTCGAGACGATCGAATGCAGGCGCTGCTCGTTGACGATCGAGAACCGGCGCACGTCGATCGACCCATCCCAATCGTCGCCGGCGCCGAGCCGGATCGAAAGGTTGAGCAGGCCGCCGCGCATGTGCTGATAGAGGTCGGCGAAGCGCGAGACCGCGCCGGCATCACCGCTGGTGATGTTGATGACACCATTGCCTTGCGTCTGCGCCACAACGGCCTCGCCGCTGCCGGTGACGCCGGAGAGGTTGAGAGACTGGATGCGGCTGCCCTGCGCGGCATAGGTCAGCTGGACATTCTGCAGCTTCTCGTCGTTGAAGCCGACGACGCTGTCGAGCTTGGCCTTGAGCGAAATGCTGCTGTCGTTCTTCGACCCGCCGTCACCCTTGTCGCCGCTGCCCGATTTGATCCGCGCCAGCACCGGCCGCACATCGGCACTGCTGCCGGAGACCGAGACGTCCATGCCGCCCTTGGCGCGGCGAAGCGAGATCGCGAAATTGTCGAGCGACGACAGTTTCACGCTGTCGAAATCGGCCTTTTGCAGATTGCCCTTGCTGAGCGCCAGCGCGCCGGTCGCGCCAAATCCGTCGCCCTTCAGCACGAAATTCTTGATCTGCAGATTGTCGTCGGGACCGGAAATCTCGAAATCGGCGGTGGCGCCGATGCCGCTCCCCTTGGACCAGCCGATCCAGGGCAGATCGAGTCGCGCCTTGCCGAGATCGAGCGAGACCGACTGGCGATCCTTGTCGATGCGGTCGAGCTCGACACTGATCGGGCCATCGATGATATCGGAAAGGCCGGGCAGGATCTTCTCGCGCTGATCGTTGCTCAGCGTCGCCGTCACGCTTTGCTGTGGCTGGATGTCGGAGGACTTGTCGGTCGGCTCGACCAGCTTGACCGTCGCCGGCACGCCGTCGATATCGCCCTTGCCGTCGAGAACAACCTGTTTCGGATCGGCCGTCAGCACGCCATCGAGATTGGTGATCTTGCGCCCCGATATCGCCTTGGCGACGTCGAGATCCTGCAGCTGCAGCGTCGCCTTCCATTCGACGGGCGGCGGGTTTTGCGAGGCGATCAGCCCGATCCGCGCCTGTACGGAGGCGGTCACATTGCCCTTCAGGTCTTCAGGCACAAAGCCCGCGCGCTGCAGCACCTGGATCGGCTTGAAGGTCAGCAACTCGCCGATCGCATCGGCCGCACCCGAAATCGGCAGGTTTAGCTCGGCCATCAGCGGCTTTTCATAGGTCGACGGCAGAATGAAGGTGCCCTCGCCGACATCGACGGTGCGCCCCGACGGGAAGAACGACTTGCCGCTCTTGATCGAGATCGTCGCCTTCGGACCAGCCAGCTCGAAATGCGCGCTGGTGTCGCGGATCGGCGGAATGTCGCCGGTGACGTTCATGCGGGTTCCGGCAATGTCGAAGGCGATCTTGATCTGGTTCTCGTCCAGCTTCAGCCCCTTGCCGATAGCCTCTTCCAGCCGGTCGAAGGGGATGAAGACATCGATCGACGCATTGGTGACCACGCCGCCATAGAGATTGCGCTCCACCCACTCTCGCCCCTTCGACGCCATCCAAAACGGCCATAGCTGCTTCACCGCAGTGGTCTGCAGCTGCTGCGACTGGCCGGAGAAGCTGATCTCGGGCGACTTGCCGCCGAAGCGGACATGCAGCGAACCGTAGAGCGATCCGGCCGGGCTCGACACCGCCATGTTGGGGAATTGCAATTCGCGGCTGCCGACGAAATAGCGGCCCGTCGCCTGGATATCGAACGGGAGCGGCTGCTCGCCCGAGGTGACGGGTGCGGCGGTGCCACCGCTGACGAGCAGATCGACGCCAAAACCCTTTTCGGCGGCCGGGTCGATCTTGTCGAGGTCGATCAGCGCGCCGTTCAAAGGCACGATCGTCGGCCCGAACTGCAGCTGCGAGCGCGCGATCTCAAGCGATTGCTTGGTGAAATCATAGACGAGATTGATGCGTCCGCCTGTCAGCGGCTGCGCCTCGCCGTCCATGTAGAAATTGCCGGGCTGCAGATTGACGGTGGCGGCGAGCGAAGACTTGGACGCCTCTCCTCCGCGCTCCGCTGAAATGATCGTATCGGCGAGACTGTCGACGCCCTGGCGGATTTCGCCGATCGCATTGCGCTTGAGGGTGAAGGGCGCGAGGTCGGCACCGGCCAGTTCGCCCGTCAGCCGCGACGTGCGGCCATCGGTCTTTTCGGTGCCGATATGCAGCGTCGTGACGCGGCCGTTGATCGCGACCTCGCCATCGAGCTGCAGCGCGCTCTGCGCGTTTCTGGAGAAGACCAGGCTGTTGACGACGATGGAGAGCGGCCCGTTGTCGGTATCCGCGAGCTTGATGTCGAGCCCCTCGAGCTTGATCGACTTCGTGCCGCCGCGATCGACGAAACCGTCAAGAATATCCAGCTGCTGGAAGGCCTTCTCCATCGCCGCCGGTATCTGGTCGATCCTGAGATTATCAAGCTTGACCGGATCGCCCGAGGGCAGGAGCGCGGTGTCGAGCGCTATATCCTGCGCCTCCACCTGCGCGATCGCGATGCGTCCCCGGAAGAGCTGCAGCGGATCGAGCGCCATGCGCATGGCGCCTGTGGTCGACATGTGCTGGCCGCTCTTCTCGTCGATCAGGTTGACGTCGCGCGCCTCGAGCGCCAGCCGCATGTTCGAGGTAAAGCGAATGACCGTGGAGCCGACCTCCGCCCGGTAGCGCGGCCCGATCGCCGAATTCAGCGCCGACTGCGCCTGCCGCGACAGGGGTTCGTCGAAGATGCCGCTTTCGACCGTGAAGATGATGGCGGCGATGATGAAGATCAGAACGCCGATGCAGCCACCGGCAAGCCCCGCCGTGCGGCGCATGCGCGAGCGCATGGGCGGGCAATGCACGATCAGCGGATCTTCCGTCCGCGCCGAGGGAAGATCGTGCAGCGCGACGATATCTTTCTTGCGGAATCTAACCTTTTCGCCGCGGATCGCCGACATGCGCCTCGCCTGTCTCCCTGTTCTGTGATTGGACCAGACTGGCTGGACGGTGATTTGTCCAATATATATCTGGCAAATCACCTCTTATCCACAAACCCGGCAAAAGAAAGGTTTCCCCATGGCGGAACTCAGCATCGGCTCCAGCGCGCCCGACTTCGATCTCCCGCGCGATGGCGGCGGACGCGTGACGCTGACGGATTTCCGCGGCAAGGCATTGGTTCTTTTCTTTTATCCAAAGGACGACACCTCAGGCTGCACCACCGAATCGATCGCCTTCACCGCCCTTGCCGACGAATTCGAAAAGGCCGGCGCCGCCGTCATCGGCATGTCGCCGGATTCGGCCGCCTGCCATGATCGCTTCATCAAGAAGCACAAGCTCGGCGTGACGCTCGCGGCCGACGAGGAGAAGACCACGCTGGAGGCCTATGGCGTCTGGAAACAGAAGAGCATGTACGGCCGCAGCTACATGGGCGTTGAGCGCACGACATTCCTGATCCGCCCGGATGGGACGATCGCCACGATCTGGCAGAAGGTGAAGGTCGCCGGACACGCCGAAACCGTGCTGACGGCGGTCAAGAATCTCGCCTCCTGAGTGTGGCGAGAGTAAACTCCAAAAATTCGCCCATGCGTTGAATAAGGCCAAATCTAAGGCTTTATTAACCTTAACAGTGTGTAATCGACCCAATTGAGGCAGGTCCGTCAGTTGGGAGATTCTCCGTGGCGCACACACAGCAGAACGGCGTATTCGGCAAGCAAAAACAGGAGCATATCCTGATCCTTGCCAGCGGCGATCGGGTTCGTCACCTGACCGTCAAGCCGTGGATGGCGGCAATCGCGTTCTGCTTCGTCGGCGTTTTCGCCATCGGCTACCTGCTCGCCACCTCTTATTTGGTGCTGCGCGACGATCTGATTGGCGCAACCATGGCGCGCCAGGCGCGCATGCAGCATGACTACGAGGATCGCATCGCGGCATTGCGGGCCCAGGTCGATCGCGTCACCTCCCGCCAGCTGCTCGACCAGCAGGTCGTGGAAGACAAGGTCGACAAGCTGATGGAGCAGCAACAGGCGCTGACCTCGCGCCGCGGCAAGCTCGGCCAGCTGCTCGACCGCGCCGAAAGTTCCGGCCTCGACGCCAAGACCGAAACGCCCGCCTCCGCCTATGCGCCCGAAACCAAAGGCAAGCGCGCCGAACTGCCCGCCGCCATGCAGGCGATCGAGCGGCAACTCGCCGGCGACGCAACGCCGACTGACGTGACCCCAGACAATTCGACGCTCTCCTACGTCCCGGCCCGCGAAACCATGGGCGACCGCGCCGACCGCGTCTTCTCCAAGGTGACACTATCGCTCAAGGGGATCGAGCAGCGCCAGCGTGATCGCGTCAGTCAACTGACGACGGATGCGACCGACGCATCGGCTGCGATCTCCAACGTGCTGACCCGCTTCCAGATCCGCGTCCCCACGGAGACGGCGAGCGTCAAGCAGGATGAAAACAGCGCCATCGGCGGTCCCTATGTCGAGCCCGAGAGCGGCGACGACTTCGACAATTCGCTGGCACAGCTCGACACCGCCCTCACCCGGCTCGAAACCGTGCGCAACACCGCCTCGTCGCTTCCCTTCCAGAACCCCGCCATCGGCAAGGAAATCACCAGCCCCTTTGGCAACCGTCGGGATCCATTCCTCGGCCGGCTGGCGCTGCATTCCGGCGTCGATTTCCGCTTTGCCCCTGGCGAGAAGGTCCGCCCGACCGCGCCCGGCAAGGTGGTCACGGCCGGCTGGACCGGCGGTTATGGCAACATGGTCGAGATCGACCACGGCAATGGCATCTCCACCCGCTACGGCCACATGTCCGAGATTCTGGTCAAAGTCGGCGACACGGTTGGCCGCGAGGATACGATAGGCCTCGCCGGCAGCACGGGCCGCTCCACGGGCACGCATCTGCATTACGAAGTGCGCCAGAATGGGCGCGCCGTCGACCCGATCTACTTCATCAGCGCCGGCACGAAACTCGCCAGCTATATAAACTGAACGATCCCGCTAACCGTGGTTTTACCTCAACAACCCTGAGACCGCGCCGGTTCCTTGACTTCTCAACCGTTTCAGCCTATGTGGCGCTGCATTGCGGCATGCAATCCCGCCGACTCAAGCCTGAGCCTGGCCGAACCGGAACGGAAACAGTTTTCCCTTTGACGACATTTGCTGATCTTGGCTTGAGCCAAAAAGTGCTTTCCGCTGTCACCGACGCGGGCTACACGGTGCCAACACCTATTCAGGCTGGCGCGATTCCGTTTGCGCTTCAGCGCCGCGATATTTGCGGCATCGCACAGACGGGCACCGGCAAGACCGCTTCCTTCGTTCTGCCGATGCTGTCGCTGCTCGAAAAGGGCCGCGCCCGCGCTCGCATGCCGCGCACGCTGATCCTCGAGCCGACCCGCGAACTCGCTGCCCAGGTGGCTGAGAACTTCGAGAAGTACGGCAAGAACCACCGCCTCAACGTCGCGCTTCTGATCGGCGGCGTTTCGTTCGAAGAGCAGGATCGCAAGCTCGAGCGCGGCGCCGATGTCCTCATCTGCACCCCCGGCCGCCTGCTTGACCATTTCGAGCGCGGCAAGCTGCTGATGAGCGGCGTCGAGATCTTCGTCATCGACGAAGCCGACCGCATGCTCGACATGGGCTTCATTCCCGATATCGAACGCATCGCCAAGATGATCCCGTTCACGCGCCAGACGCTGTTCTTCTCGGCCACCATGCCGCCGGAGATCCAGAAGCTGGCCGACCGCTTCCTGCAGAACCCGGAACGCGTCGAAGTCGCCAAGCCCGCTTCCGCATCCAAGACCATCACGCAGCGCTTCGTCGCCGCCCATGGCAAGGATTACGAAAAGCGTTCGACGCTGCGCGATCTCATCCGTGCCCAGGAAGAGCTGAAGAACGCCATCATCTTCTGCAACCGCAAGAAGGACGTCGCCGATCTGTTCCGCTCGCTGGAACGTCATGGCTTCTCCGTCGGCGCGCTGCATGGCGACATGGACCAGCGTTCGCGCACGACCATGCTGCAGAATTTCCGCGACGGCCAGCTCCAGCTCTTGGTGGCTTCCGACGTCGCGGCCCGTGGTCTCGACATCCCCGATGTCAGCCACGTCTTCAATTTCGATGTGCCCATCCACGCGGATGACTACGTGCATCGCATCGGCCGTACCGGCCGCGCAGGCCGTGCAGGCTCTGCTTTTACCATCGTCACCAGCCGCGACCAGAAATTCACCGACGCGATCGAAAAGCTGATCGGTGAGAAGATCGAATGGCACAATGGCGATCTCTCGTCGTTGCCGCCGGCCGAGCCGAGCCGTGACGACGATCGCTCGCGCCGCAAGGGCGGCCGTGAGCGGGATAAGGACCGTGGCCGCGGCAGAAATCGTTCGGGTCATAAATCTGATATCGCCGCCGAGGATAATGGCGTCGAGACGATCGAAACAGCAGCCGCACCGGTACAAGCCGCACCAGCAAGGGTCGAAAGCGTGAAGCAAGAGCGCAAAGCAGAAAACAACAGACAGAACAACAATGCTCGCGACCGTCGCCCTTATCCGGCTAACGACGACAATCGTGACCGTCGCCGCTATCGCGACCATGATGACGGCCCGACGCCAGTTGGCTTCGGCGACGACATCCCCGCCTTCATGCTGATCACGGCAAACGCCAAGATCTGATAGGATGGGCAGCCCCGGCATTGATTTTCCGGGTCTCGGCGTAGGATTGGTTATCCTGCGCCACAGAAAGATCCTCCTCTACAAGCGCGTCAAGGCGCCCGAAGCCGGCCACTGGAGCATTGTGGGCGG
Organism: Rhizobium sp. 16-449-1b; assembly: GCF_017741935.1. Lineage (GTDB taxonomy): Bacteria > Pseudomonadota > Alphaproteobacteria > Rhizobiales > Rhizobiaceae > Rhizobium. The sequence goes on from NZ_JAGHMH010000007.1 coordinate 64,808, forward strand.
CAAGGTGGATCATATGGAGCCGGCCGAACAGGCGGCGAAACGCGAGGCCGAGGAAGAAAGCGGCCTTGAAATCGGTCGCGTCAGGCTCTTGGGCCAGACCGAGGTGATCAGCGACGCCGACCGCCAGCACTGGATCTCGCTTCTCTACATCGCAGAAGACTACGCCGGCGAACCGGCCTTGACCGAGCCGGACAAGCTGTCGGATTTCGGCTGGTTCTCGCGCAACGATCTGCCGCAGCCGCTCTCGGCCTTCGCTGCGGCCGCCATCGGCCATCTCGGCCCGGAACAGTTCTAGAATTGAATCTTGAAAGCGCGGCCGGTCACTCCGCCCGCATCGCCGCCTCGTAAGCCAGCCGCACCCATCCCGCCATCAGATCTGGATCGTCATAGGCATCGTCTGGGATCGACCAGTACGGCATCTTCACCGGTTTGCCGCTCTTTCCCTCATAGGTCCACTGGCTGGCGCCGGCTTCGGCGAAGGCGGGCGAGCTGACGTCATCGGCCTTCAGCAGCATGTCGCCGCGAAACTCGAGCGCGATGATCCGACCGAGATGATAGATCCCCTTGCCGCCGAACATGCGCTTGATCGTGACGGGGCCAAGCCCCTGAAACATCTCTTCGATTTCGGCCGCGTCCATGAGAAAGCTCGCTCTACAGGCTGTAATAATCGCGGTTCATGTAAAACAGCGCCGGCTTCGCCTCGTCGAACCGCACCGCCATGACTTCGCCGAAGATGATGTGATGCGTCGTCATCTCCTTGATCTCTGTCACCCGGCAATCGAAGGAGGCGAGCGCGTCCATGAGCACGGGCGCGCCGGTGACCAGCTTGTCGAAACGGCCCGTCGAGAAACGATCGCCGTCTTCCATTTTCGTGCGCCCGGAAAACGCGTCAGCCAGCGCCTGATGATGCGCGCCGAGCGTATTCAGCGCGAAGATACCGCTGCGGAAAAAGATCTCGTTCTTCGGGTTGCTGTTGTTGAGGCAGACCAGCACCGTCGCCGGGCTGTCCGAGACGGAGCAGGCCGCCGTGATCGTCACCCCGCGCCGCTGGTCGCCGACCGCGGTCGTCACCAACTGAACGTGCCCGCCAAAGCGGCTCATCGCGTCCCTGTAAAGGCCGGGATCGATCGGTTGCTTGCTCAACAAAATTTCACTCCACGAACACACGCATTTCGCGCGCATTATGACGGTCATAGGTTATCTTTTCTACAAACCGATGCCGAAAAGCGACCAATCCGCGCGTTTTTCTTTGACGATCCATTCCGGACGGATAAAAGAGCAGGAATAAACGGTTGGGGCGTGCATCTTTCATGACTATCTCGCGTTGCTTAGGTCTTCTGCCGCTGCTGCTTGTCGCAGCCGGGGAATGCCATGCAGCCGGCGTGACGATTGGCGTCGTCGCTCCGCAGACGGGTAGTTTCGCGCCGCTGGGCGCTGAGATCGCCGCCGGCGCCGAGGCGAAGATCCGCCAGGATGGCGACACCATCGTCACCGTCAACGAACCCTGCGAGGACAATAGCGGCGGCGCCGTCGCCGATGCGCTGATCGCAGCCAAGGTCCAGGTCGCCATCGGTTTCCTTTGTAGCCAGACGCTGGACGGCGCGCTCCCCAAGCTGAAGGACGCCAACATTCCTGCTATCACCGTGTCGGTCCGTTCCCGTATTCTCATGGAGGACGCGTTGAAGAACGGCTGGCCGCTGTTTCGCCTTGCGCCCGCTGATGGCGCCGAAGCCGCGAAAATCATTGAGGTTATCCTGCGTGACTGGGCATCGAGCCCCATCGCCCTTGTCGAAGACGGCACGATCCACGGTCGCGAGCTCACCGAAGCTGTGCGCAACGCGCTGGAGCAGAACGGCCTGAAGCCCGTCTTCACCGATACATACCGCCCCGGTCAGGAGCAGCAGATTGCACTCGTTCGCCGGCTCAAGAGAGCGGGCGCAACCAAGGTCTTCATCGGCGGCGACCGCAGCGACGTCTCGATTATCGCCCGCGATGCCAAGGCCGAAAAGATCGCGCTCGAGCTGATGGGCGGCGACGGAATGCGCGCGGCCGACCAGCCGCTGCCACTCGCCGACGGCGTGCTGGCTGTAACACTGCCCGATTATACCGCCCGCGCCGATGCGTCGCCCGCAGGTGTGGCGCTCCGCGCCGCAGGCGTCGAGCCGGAAGGCTACGTTCTGCCGGCCTATGCCGCGGTCGAGATCGCGATCAAGGCGGTGCAGGCGGCGGCAGGCGATGAGCGGCCGGTCGCCCAGCATCTCGGTGGCATGCCCTTCGACACAGTGCTCGGCCAGATCACCTTCGACGCCGGCCACGAGCTGTCGCAAAACCCATACCAGCTGATGCAATGGCGCTCCGGGGCATTCGTCCCCTTCAGCGCGCCGGCGCAATAAAGCCTGCTTGATCCCAGGCGACTTCAACGGAGAGAGACAATGACCCAGCCCATCCGCATCGCGCCATCCGTTCTGGCCGCCGACTTCGCCAAGCTCGGCCAGGAGGTGCGCGACGTGACCGCGGCCGGCGCCGACTGGATCCACCTCGACGTCATGGACGGTCACTTCGTTCCCAATATCTCCTTCGGCCCCGATGTCATCAAGTCGCTGCGCTCCTACACCGACGCCACCTTCGATTGCCACCTGATGATCGCGCCTGTCGACGACTATCTCGAAGCTTTCGCCAAGGCCGGCTGCGACCGGATCACCATCCACGCCGAGGCCGGCCCGCATCTGCACCGCTCGCTGCAGACCGTGCGCAATCTCGGCAAGAAGGTCGGCGTCACCCTCAATCCGGCAACGCCGCTCTCCGTTTTCGAAAACGTGCTGGATGATATCGACCTGATCCTCATCATGTCGGTCAATCCCGGCTTCGGCGGCCAGAAGTTCATTCCCGCCATGGCCGACAAGATCGCCGCCGCCAAGTCACTGATCGGTGACCGCCCGATCGATCTTGAGGTCGACGGCGGCGTGACGATCGAAACAGCACCCGTGATCGGCAAGGCCGGCGCCAACGTGCTCGTCGCCGGCTCCGCCATCTTCAAGGGCGGCTCGGTCGAGGCCTACAAGCAGGCGATTTCGGCGCTCCGGACGGCCGCTGAAGGGCAATCCAAATAAGATCGGGCAAAGTAATATCGGGAGCGGCGTGTCGCTGATGGGAGACCGGTTTCGGGCTGCTTACCCGCCCTACTCCGCCGTGCTCATCGGCGCGCCGCTCTGGGCTCTCCAGATGCTGGCCTCGGCGATGAGCACGCTCTATCTGCGCAACGGCCTGGAGACCAGCCACCTCGGCGATCTCGCCATCCTCTATTTCGCCGGCGGCCTGCTTGCCTGGCCCTTCGCGCTGATGCTCGGCCGCTTCTTCGCGCATAAGCGCCGGATCGAGACGCGCTTCGCCGCCTTCTTCGTGGCGCTTGCGGCCTGCACGATCCTGATGACGGCGTTTCTCTTCGCGATGGATTACCGGGTTTTCTACTCGCGCTGGCATGCGCCGGGAGGATCGGTGATCTGGTTTTTCCAGCTCATCTTCACCGGCGCGAGCTCCGTCTACCAGTTCATGGTGCTCGGTTTGCGGCTCTTCGTCCCCCTCGGGCTCGTCTGCCTGCTGGCAACGAGTTTCGCGCTTGCGAAACGCATGCGTTGAGATTGCCGCGCGTCTTTGCTACACGGGCGCCAACATTCCCCTTTAGAACGCCAACATTCCTTACGAACGAAAGCAGGAAGCCATGATCCCGCGCTACTCCCGACCCGAAATGGTCGCCATCTGGTCGCCCGAAACCAAGTTCCGTATCTGGTTCGAGATCGAGGCTCATGCCTGCACCGCGCTCGCCAACCTCGGGGTCATCCCGCAGGAATCCGCGCGCACCATCTGGGAAAAGGGTTCGGTCGCCGAATTCAACGTCGCCCGCATCGACGAGATCGAAGCCGTCACCAAGCACGACGTCATCGCCTTCCTGACGCACCTCGCGGAATTCATCGGCCCCGACAGCCGCTTCGTCCACCAGGGCATGACCTCTTCCGACGTGCTGGACACCACCTTCAACATCCAGCTGGTGCGCGCGGCCGATCTTCTGCTTGCCGATATGGACCGCGTTCTTGCGGCACTGAAGACCCGCGCCTTCGAACACAAGGACACGGTGCGCATCGGCCGCAGCCACGGCATCCACGCCGAGCCGACCACGATGGGCCTGACCTTCGCGCGCTTCTACGCTGAAATGAAGCGCAACCGCGACCGTCTGGTCGCCGCCCGCGCCGAAGTCGCGACCGGCGCGATCTCGGGCGCCGTCGGCACGTTTGCCAATATCGACCCGAGCGTCGAGGAATATGTCTGCGAACAGCTGGGCCTCGCTGCCGAGCCGATCTCCACCCAGGTCATCCCGCGCGACCGCCACGCGATGTTCTTCGCCACGCTTGGCGTCATCGCCTCGTCGATCGAAAACGTCGCCATCGAAATCCGCCACATGCAGCGCACCGAAGTGCTCGAGGCAGAAGAGTTCTTCTCGCCCGGCCAGAAGGGCTCGTCGGCCATGCCGCACAAGCGCAATCCGGTGCTGACAGAAAACCTGACGGGTCTTGCCCGCCTCGTGCGCATGTCGGTTGTTCCGGCGATGGAAAATGTGGCTCTCTGGCACGAGCGCGACATCAGCCATTCGAGCGTCGAGCGCGCCATCGGCCCCGATACGACGATCACGCTCGATTTCGCGCTGAACCGTCTGGCCGGCGTTGTCGAGAAGCTGGTGATCTACCCCGAGAACATGCTGCGCAACATGAACCAGTTCAAGGGACTGGTCATGAGCCAGCGCGTGCTCCTGGCACTTACCCAGGCCGGCGTGTCCCGCGAAGACAGCTACCGTCTGGTTCAGCGCAATGCCATGAAGGTCTGGGAAAAGGGCGCCGACTTCCTTGAGGAACTGCTCGGCGACGCCGAAGTGCGCGCGGCTCTCTCGGAAGAGGAAATCCGCGAGAAGTTCGACCTCGGCTATCACACCAAGCACGTCGACACGATCTTCAACCGGGTCTTCGCCAATAGCTGATCGATCTGATCAACTCTTCTGCGGCGCCTTTCGGGGCGCCGTTTTTCGTTTGTCCTTCTGCGAACGCGCCGCATCGATCTTCTTGCGCACGGCCGTTGCCGTCTTCGTGGATTTCGGCGCGGCATCGGCCGCCGCCTGCTTCTCCGCCTGCCCGCCCTTCGCAGCCTTGGCCACCAGCCGGTCGAGATGCTTCAGGTCGTCCTCGTCGAGGTTCTCGATACCGATGAACCGGTTCTCCGCATGGCTCGTCAGGATCAGCTCGTCGAGCTTCGCCTGTATGGCGCGCGTATCACGCGTCTGGGCGTTCTGCAGCACGAAAACCATGAGGAAGGTGATGATCGTGGTGCCGGTGTTGATCACCAGCTGCCACGTCTCGGAATAATCGAAGAACGGCCCCGTAACGGCCCAGACGATCACCAGGATCAAGGCAAGGACGAAGGTCACGGGCTTGCCCGCCCACTCCGACGTCTTCGCCGAAAAGCGCATGAAGATATGCTGCGTGTCTGCCATGTTTGCCTCCCTCAAAGCTTGCACCAGTCAAACTCCGCGGGAGGCATTGGGTTCCTGAGTGAACCAGATGGCGATCAAACGATCGGCGGCGCCACCAGCTTGCGATAGAGGTGCCAGGTCGAATGGCCGAGGATCGGCATCACCAGCGCCAGCCCGACGAAGAGCGGGATGGTGGCGACGGCAAGCGACACGGCAACGATCAGCCCCCAGCACAGGACCGGAACCGGATTGGCAAACGTGGCTCGCAGCGATGTCTCCATGGCGGCCACGAGACCGATGTCGCGGTCGAGCAGGATCGGGAAGGTGACGACGGTCGTCGCCAGCACGATCAGCGCAAAGCCGAAACCGATCAGGTTGCCCCAGATGATCAGCTGCATGCCTTCTGTTGTGCCGAAGATCTCGGAGAAGAAGGCTGACATCGAGCGCGGAAACACGTCGCTCAGCACATTGAGATAGAGCGTCTGCGCGGCCACCAACCAGACGACGAAAAAGGCAAACAGCATCAGCCCGCCGGTGACGATCGAAGGAAAGGCCGGCGACCGCGTCACTTCCATGGCGTGCCGCCAGGAACTGTCCATGCCAGCCTCCCGCCGCCGGCTGATCTCATAGAGGCCAATGGCGGCCAGCGGCCCGATCAGCGCGAAGCCGGCGATCAGCGGAAAGATCATCGGCAGCAGGTTGGCGCTCGACGTGGCAACCGCGAGAAAAATGCCCGCGATCGGATACATCAGGCACAGAAACACGTAATGCGATGGTTTTTCCCTGAAATCCATCATCCCGAGCCGGATGGCGTCGAAGACGTCGGCAAGGCCAATTTTGTTGATGACCGGGCGCGAATAGACATCGTCCGCGCCGGACATGACGTGAAATGCCGTCATGGCTTTCTCCTCCTCAGCCATTGAGGCCAGCGGCGAAAGCATCGGCGGTGCCGACATCGAGCGCGACCGGCAATGCGCTAACATAACAAAAATTGACCGAGCTGTCCTGCTTTCCCTTGACTTTATCGCCGCGCCTTCTCACATCGGCGGCACCATGAAAGCTTCAGACGCCGAAATCCTCATCATCCCCGGTTACACCAACTCCGGCCCCGATCACTGGCAAAGCCGCTGGGAGGCGAAACTCAGCACCGCGCGCCGCGTCGAGCAGGCGGAGTGGTCCAAGCCCGTGCGCGAGGACTGGGCAGCGCGGATTGCCGAGGAAGTCAATAAGTCGACCCGTCCGGTGGTCCTGGTCGCCCACTCGCTCGGTGTGCCGTCGCTTCTGCATGCGATCCCGCAGTTCGAGAAGCCGGTTGCCGGCGCCTTCCTGGTGGCTCCGCCCGATGTCACCAACCCCGACATCCGCCCGAAGCACCTGATGACCTTCGGCCCCTACCCGCGCGAGCCCCTGCCGTTCCCGAGCGTCACGGTCGCCAGCCGCAACGACCCCTTCGGCACCTACGAGCATGCCGACGAGATCGCCGCAAGCTGGGGATCATTGCTGGTCGATGCGGGAGAATCCGGCCACATCAACGCCGATTCCGGTCACGGCCCGTGGCCCGAGGGCACGATGGTCTTCGCGCAGTTCCTCAGCCGTCTCAAGGGCTAGAACGCGCTCGCATTCCCACGCGGACAAAACTCAGTCGCCCTCGCCGCGCACGAAAAACACGCTCGCGAAACCGGCGAGCACGACGCATTGCATGATGAACATTGGCCAATCCTGAGCCATGGCTTTTCCTCCATACCCATCATATAGGGCGGAAAACACCGAACAGCTATTTTGCGGCCGTTGTGACATCGTTGCAAATGACATCGCCGCGATTGCCAAGCCGAAAGAATGCGACCGAGACCACGACTTTGGGAGCACTGGACAGCACGATAAGTTTGCTCCGATATTAAGCTCGGCTTAATATTAAACCATTGAATTTGCTTGTTATTGTTACTTTTCCTGTGTTTGGCAGCGTGCAATCCAGACTTCATTCCAGGATGGATGCCGACCGCCAACCTGACGAGTCGTCACATAATAGCAACTGCAGTCTATCCTGATTTTTAAGCATATTGCTCGATGCGATAAATCGCCTATAACTGGTATCGGGCTTGATAACCCTGACCGATTATAGGCGCGCACCAGAGTGCGTGCTGAAACTGTGCGCAGCTTAGCGGCAGCGCTCGCCTTGGCCATTCATGTGGCCGGGAGCGTTGCGCTATGTCCAAGCGATCCCTGCCTGCAGGGCAGCCAAAGGCGCTGCGGCTCGTCTAATCGGCGTGTTATCAACTCCCGGCTACGGCGCCGATTGCCGCGCAAGGGGTTGAGTGTAATGTCAGCGGCAGTGCATTTTGGGGAAATTGAGCGCGTCTGTGAAACGAGAAGACGGCGCGTCTATCATGCGAATTGGAAATTCCGCGTAGGCCAGGCTGTGCGACTTGGAAGCGCGCCGGCGATTGTTCTGTCCAGGCAGCGGAGCGCCCTTGGGTACGAGCTATACAAGATCTGGGTTACGAGTGCCTGTGCGGGCCGGCCGTATCGGCTGGTGCGTGGAGGGGCGCTTGGTTAGGTGGTGGCTGGCGGGAAATGGAAAAGGCCCGCGCGAGGCGGGCCGAGATAACGTCTATCGAACCCAAGGATCAACGATGTAGCGCGCGACATCGCCCGTCTTCGGCCAACGGAACTCCTTGATTTCAGCCGCACGGTTTCGGAGAACGCATCCGCCATTGACTGGCGGCGAGTTCATGATGGATTCCTTGATGTCGTTGAATTCCTTCGTTCCGACGATCCTGACTGTGTTGTCGGCGTGTCCGGCCACTTCATGCGCAGGAAATCCCTTCATGAGCACTCTTGCCTCTTCAGGGCTGAGCTTGCCGTCTTGAACCATTGCGAAGTATTTGGTGTGGCTGCTTTCAAGCATGTTTGTCTCCTTCCGTGGTGGTGTAGTGGTTAGGCCGCTGCCGATTGGTCGTCGGTGCGGTTGTCATTTGCCGCCATGCGTGAGCTAGTGAACTCGCCCCTGAACAGCAACGCAGCTCGCATGTAAGCCGCATGCGCTTCCTCTGCGGAGTCAAATGTACCCAACCCTATTTTTGCTTCGTATTTACCGCGGTGGTTTACGGTTACGCCTGTGAATCCAGAACGGTTTCGCTTTTGAATCCCAATATTTTTAGCATTGTCTGCTGGTGTTGCCTCACGGAGATTCAACCATCTATTGTTGGAAGGATTGCCATCAACGTGGTCTATGAGCTGAGATGGATCGCTACCGGTGACCATTTTCCATATGACCCGATGGGCCATGAATCTTCCAAATGGTTTTAGATGAACGACCATCCGGCCCCGCTTATCAGGGTGGGAAGCTGCACTTCCAACCTTCGCTGATCCACGAACACGAATCGACTTCCATGACAAGCAACCGGTGTATGGATCGTAGGATAGCCGCTCTTTAAGCACAGCGATCGGGGGAAGATTTCGTATCTTATACCCAGCCGAATAGTTGTCTTCGCGCTCCCAAGCTAATCTTTCTGTGGATGCATCAGACGAAACCTTTCTTTGCATTTCCACCTTCATACATCCGCAAGATTTTGTGTGACCGCTGATAAGGTTTGACCTAGACACCTCGCTTTCGATACCGCACTCGCAGATGCATATCCACTTTGCTTTTCCTTGGCCGGTCTTCTTGTGTAGCGCGGTCAGGCGCCCAAATACCAATCCAGTCAAATCACCCATACCGCAGCAACGCCTCCTCTACCTTCCCGAACAGCCGCTCCGGCGAGTTGTCATTGGCGATCTCAAGATCCTGATCACCGCACCCGCGCTCTGAGACGTGCCCGCCGGCAATGCCACCTCGCCCGACGATCTTGAAGATGTCGCCACCCAGCTTGCGGATGGCCTGAGCCTCGTTGGGGAAGCGGCAATCGTCAACGACGACACGGCCCTCTGCAGCTAGCACTGCATCAACCTCACGGCGCCACAGGCGGATCCAGAAGTCATCGACGATGCAGTTGCGGCCCCACTCAGTTCCGAGCGTCTGCATGGCATGGCGTGGCGTCCTGCCGCCGAGCAGATCGTTCGGCGTCTCCTTGAGCTCGCCCTCGATCTCCGCATGGCTGAAACCCATGGCCGCCATTGCAGCCTTCAATGGCCCGGCAAACCGAACGCGGGTATAGCCCAGCTTCTCGACGAGGTAGCTTGCCGCTGTGGACTTGCCGCTGCCAGCCGCACCAGTGAAGGCGACGACTGGTGGCAGGTTGTCGTTGGCGGCGATAGGCTTGCCGATGGCCGCGCCGAGCGCCGCGATCTGACTGACGTCTCGGGTGTTGGGAACGCGCCAGAGATCGCCGTCGGCAGTCCATGGCGTCCAGTTGTCGGTCGGTGTCATGCGGTCTCCTCGATCTTGGTGGTAGTCGTGGTCTTTGGTTCAACCAGCGGCCTGAACCGATAAGCGCGGAACGGCATGTCGTCGTAGCCGAAGCCGTCGGCGTCATTGTCCTGCCCTCGGTCGATCTCGAATAGCTTCAGGCCATAGTAGGTGCCGTCTAGGTAGTGCGTGAACGTGCCGGCATGCCGAACCGTGTACTCCTGCCCTTCCCGCAGCTGCTGGTCCGTTTTGATGCCGGGGAATTTGTCATTGACGCAGACCACGCGCTCTCCGATGCGGAATTGGTAGGTCACGCTGCCTCCTTGATGCCGGCTCGTTTGGCGATAGCTGCCATTATTTCCTTGACCGTTGTCCATGGCACATAGACCGAATAGCTGTACTCATCGCCATCCTCGTCGACGGCTGTCTGGCTGAACTTGAACTCGCCGTGATAGGCGGCCTTCGTGCTTCCGCTAGGCGTCAGAGCCTCCCGCAGGTTGTCATTCGCAGCCTGCAACTCCGTGATCTTCCCGCGCAGGTGCGCTTCGTTCAGGTCGTGGAACGATGTTTTGGTGAACTCTGGAGCCTTGTCGAACGGCAAGGCGTAGTGCTCCAACTCCTTCGGATCATAGGCGTCCCGTACATCCACACATTCGGCGAGGATGTACTCATCATCCCACTGGCCCGCATTGTCGCGGATCCCAGTGTAGCCCAAGTGGCTGGGGCATTCGTAGAGATCGCGCTTGATCATTACATAGCTGGTCATGCCGCCACTCCCCTATAGCTGGCGATCGCTTGCTCGATCGTCGGATGTCTCTTTGACATGCATCCCTCGCGGCCCTCGCGTGGCCACATCCCTATCGCCAGGTAGCGGAAAGCGCGAGGCGTGACCTCGACACGGATGCATTCGTCATGGGCGCCAATCACAAGACGGGTGAGCCTGTTGAAATCCCATGTCGAGAGCCCGTAGGATGAGGTGACGAACTCGGTGTGGCGTTCGCTGCCCCACTTCACCCGGTCCCAGTTCACCTGAATGTTCCATGGCCCAAGGCCAAAGCCCCGGCATAGCAGGCCGATTGCTCGGCGGTTGAAGTCGGTCAGCCGATCCTGCGGGATCCCGCCCCACCGGCTGCAGTGGTCTTCGCTGGTATGATCGGTCATCGACGGTTGCCTCCCGCCGCATAGCCGATGACGCCCAGCAGGACGATGACCGCAACCAGGAGGATGATGATTGCTCCTACAGCGATATACATCACGCCGCCTCCCTCGCCCGCCCACTCATCAGAGCGTCGAACGTCACTAGAAACTCCTCCTTCGCCTGCTCCGGCGACCAGTAGCGCAGCCGCACGCCGAGCTCCTTGCCGGCATATCGAGCATGCCAGTCCATCGGCACGAGATTGGCGAGCTCGTCACCGATAATGCGATCGTCTGCCTCGTGCACTGGGGCTGGCATCTCTTTTGCTAACGAGAAGCGTTCGCAAACAGCCGCCATGACATTCGCCTCGGCCGCCTTGTATCCAGTGAGGTAAGGTTTAACCGGTCGTGGCACGTCGACGAGGTAGGCTTCGCTCGCGTCATGCAGAAGCGCGAAGAGCGCCACGTCAGCGCCTTGCTGACGCAGATGGCGGGCCATCAGCACCGAATGCTCAGCGACGCTATAGAAACGCAAGCAGTGGCCGGCATAGCGGGTTTGCATCGCCAGGCTATGGGCGATGTCCTCGATGAAAACCTCATCAGCGCGCGGGTCCATCGGCCAGAACCTGCGGCCGGTCGCAGTCTGCATGAAGTCGCCAGCGCGCTCTGGTGGGATCGGCTGCTCGCTGCCATCAGCCAAGACGACTGAGAAACGGCCTTCGTTCGTGCGCCGCAGGCCGATGTATCGTCCACGAGGCTCGCTTACTTCGAAGCCAGCAGACTGGCCGCTCTTATCAACGGGCTGCCCGACAATACCGCCCTTGGCGCCAAAGCGTCTCACGCCCGGGAATGGGTCGTTGTCATTCGCCGGCAGGTACTTGTCGAGCGGGCCGAAGGTGGTGGTGTGGATGGTGGCAGCATCGGTGTACAGCCCGGTGTGGCCCTGCGCCGCGTTATAAGGTTTTGGCACTGAGGTTATAACCTCGCCATGCTCCATCAGCTGGTGAAGTTCCATTAAGCCGCCTCCCTTTCTTCCCAAAAACGGCAATGCTTAGCGCCGATGGCCACATCCTTTTCTGGGTACCCATCGCGGATCAGCGTGTCTTCGAGCGTCTCTCCTGCAAGGGGCTCATAGGCATTCGGGAAGCCGTATCGCCAGCCGCCTGGCGGGTCGTATAGGGTCCTGCTCATGCCGCCACCAAGCGGGTGAGCAGCCCGACCTTCTCGCTAGTGGCGTTGAACTTCGATCGCACCGCAGCGTCGAGATCGATACCCTCGGCGGCAGCAATGAGATCGATGCAGATGATCGCGTCGGCCAGCTCTTCCGCCAAGTGCTCAACGGTGTCGCGCGATCCGGCAATGCCAAGGCGCTCTCGCTCGATCTTCTTGATGACGTTGCACGCCTCGCCGACCTCGCCAGCAAGCTCATTGCCGCGATAGGACAGCGAGATCTGATTACTGGCATCCCACTCTTTCTGGCGGGCGACGTTCGCCGCGCGCAGGGTGGTGAAGGCATCGGCTCGGGTCGGATTGTCGTTGCTGGGGAGCATTTCCAAGACCCACTGCAGGATATCGCGGCGGATGCGGTGGTAGCTCGCCGCCTGCACCGTATCCATGAACATAGGCGCGCCCAAAGGATCCGCCCGTTCTGCCTCTGCAAACTTCGCTTCGAATAGCTGTCGAAGTCTTTCCATTTCAGTCTCCTCTTGGTGGTGAATGTCGCCGACTGGTGACCGGCGACGGTGTTGGTTAGAACCGCAGCCTAGAGCGCATAGGCTTCGATGGATCCCGTGGTATCTCGATAAATCGGATAACGAGGCTGCTGTAGCTGCTACAGAAATCGTAACGGAAGGCGCGCCACCACTCCCGCCATGTTGGGCCGCGTCGTTCACTTCCACCGGCGCGGATTGAGACGGACACGACACGATGGCTTTGCCTGATGGCCCTGAATAATTCCTCCAGAACGGAGCCAACAGCAAATCCGACCATCGCGAATCCGATCAACGTGAAAGGCAGTAGAAACCAAGTCACGCCGCAGCCCTCATCGGCTCGTTGTCGTTCGCAGCGAGCCACTCCTTGACATCGATGGCCTCGACACGTCCATCGATGGATGACCGGAATGATCCGTAGGCCGAAACTGGGACACCCCAGAACATCGCCGTTCCATGCGCTATCGCATCGGCAACATTGTCCTTGCGAGTGCCCCAGTTAAGATGCTTTCCGTTGACGCAACCCTCATGGCCATTGCCGCAAGAGTGACGGGCTTCATGGTCTTCGGAAGGACGCGGACCATTGCGGATTTCGCAGGCGTAGAAGTGAGCGCCGACGTATCGTCCGCTGTCCAGGTTCAAGCGACCATACCCGTCATCGTTGCGATAGAATGGGAAGACGATGCACTCGTCCGCCTCAGACGTTGCTACCCGCTCTACGAAAGCCCGCGCCTCACCTTTCTCCGTCCCTCCAGCAAAAGGATCACCGTGCGCGCGAAAACGAGCATAGTGCTTTCGACAGTATCCTCTGCCTCCTGTCCGACCGACGGTCCTCTCACAGCCGTCTATCGAACAAAAGCTCAATTTCCTCATGCCGCGTCCCTCACCGCTACGTTATCGTTTGCCGCCGCATACCGACCCGCGACCATTTCAGGTGTCATGACGCTACGGCCGACTTCCCCTGCATGCTTATGATAGAAGATGACCTTGGCCGATCGACCGGAGAGCCAACCACCATTCGCCGCATAAGCGTCTGGTGCGGCGAGTGTCTCGTGTTGCTCCACCTTCATAAGGTTTGTGGTCTTGAGTTCGTCGGAGTGCTTATGACCGACGTGGGCATAGCTGAAGCGTGTTCGGCCGTACGCCTCGCGGAACTTGCCGACAAAGACCGAATCCACGTTGCCCGTCCCACGACGATGTCCGTGGTGATAAAAAAGCGTGACAGCGCCGTGCTCGATCATCGAGTAGGTGCCGGGGCTCGTGTCGACGCGAATGCGAGGCTCGTCCTCATAGAAGGCGGCCATCATCTCGCGAAGCCAGACTTCACTCGACGGATCGTGGTTCGCGTCAGCCATGATGACGTCGACCTGCTGATGCTTGAGGAGCAACATGCCGATGACGCGTCTAACGATTCGGATCGCCGCGCGGACCATCTTGGGGTATCTCGTATCGCCGTCGAGAAGGTGGCCGTGCTCCGGCGTGACGCTCTTGAAGGAGTCGTAGTGGAGGAAGTCCCCCAATTGCGCGAACACCGCTCGCTTGGCCGGTGGCGCTACTGCGATGGCGGACGCAAACCAATCCATGACCAGCTTTTCACCGATCGAAAGATCGTAATCTCCCGCCCCGGTCTCTTCGTTCCAGGCCAGCGCGCCAAGATGGGCGTCAGTGATGGTGTACTGGCAGAGCAGGTCGTCCTCGAAGTAGATGGGCGCTTCTATTGGCTCCGCGCGTGGCAGATCCTCCTTGAAGGCCTCGACGGCGGCATGCATCGCGGCGAGTTGCTGTTCTGCGTCAGCAGTCGTCTTGATCCACTTGGCGATTTCCCTGCCCTGCCCGTCGACGAGAGCGGAGACACCCTTCACGACCTGACCGGCCGGCATCTCGAATACTTCGCCCGGCGCCTTGGTCTGTTTGACCCACGCGCCATCCTCGGTCTTGGTGGCCACGCTCTTGATAGCGAAGCCAGGCAGCACCGGCTTCGTGCCCAGCAAGCCGCGCTCCGCAGCCACCTTCAGCCGCGATTGAAACGTCGTCCGAGACAGGTGCAGCAGCGTAGCTGCCGCCGTCTGACTGCCGAGATTTACATAGGCGTCGGCGGCCTCCTTGGCGAGCTCGTCGCTCAGCGGTCTTGTCGGCATTGTGCCCCCATATTTTCAGGAAAAGACTGGCCGCATTCGCGCGGCCGCAGTGGTCAGCGGAAAGCTTCTCGGACGGCGGCGAATGTCGCCGCGACCAACGCCATCATTATGGCTCAGCCGCGAAAATCAGTCGGGCCGGCGCCCATGCAGATGGCCAGTATGGCGCTGATGACGAAGACAAATGTCGCAACTTCCCGCATCACACCCTCGCCATCAGATCACAGACCGTCTTCGACGGAACGATCGTGCCGAATCCGGTGAGCGCGAAGACAGGGCCCATCGGCGTCGGGATAGGCGCACTAACTACACCCACGGTAATCCCCACCAATGCCCCCCGTCGTCAAACACCGGGCCGCCGGACTGCCCCATGACGGTGGTCAGATCGGTTACCAGCACTGACTTCCACGGGCCGAGTTTTCGGACATCGCCAGAGATGCGGCCATACGAGGAGACGAATTCGAGAGATAGCGGATTGCCGATCGCTCGGATGTCTTCGCCGACGCGGGCGTAGCGGCATGAGAGTGTGGCGGCGCCGATGCCCTTCGGATCGGTGCGCAGGAGCGCGACGTCGTATTCCTTGTTGATCCAGAGCACATCGGCTGGCCGTAGCTTGCCACCGGCGGTCTTGATCTGCAGGCTCTTCGCGCTGTCGGCGACGTGCCCAGCGGTGAGGATGTATCCGTCACCGATATGGACGCCAGAGCCGTGGCCACTACCGGTATCGACATAGACGACCGATGCGTCAGCGACGAGTGCCGCCTGGATAGGTGCGGGTGTGGATGGCGTGGCAATCGCGACGCCGCCAAAAATTAGAACTGCGAACGCCAGAACCGCAAGCCCGGCGTATCTGTAGAAGTTTCTCATGGGGTCTCCTCTGCTGTGGTGGTGAGGAATGGTGAAGCTGATGCGTTGGTGGCGCAGTATTTCAGCTTCGAATACCCTATGCTATAGTAACAAATTTGTCAAGATGGAGAGACAGTAAGCTGGACTCAGCCATCACCAACATGATAGAACAAAAAAAGAACAAACGTACGGAGCAAGCCATGCTCGATCGCCCTAAACCGTCGCAGCGCGACCCCTTTGATGAGTGGTGGGATACCTTTCCCTCTGATGTCCGTGCGGGTAAGGATCCCCGCGCAGCCAAGCAAGCTTTCCGCGCTGGCTATACGGCTGGCTGCAAGAAGCACCTTCGCCGCTTTGTTTTTCAGGCGGCCACGTTGCGGGTGACTGTCTGGGCTAATGGGGTTGGAGAGGCCCGAAAGCTGGCAAAGAAGAAAGCCGAACAGCGTGCGGTAGCCAGGGGATGGAAGTCCCTCCCCGCTGATTTGGAGCTAGTTGAATGAGCGATCTCGATAGACCAATGCAGACGATGTCCGGCCCGCAGGTTCACCTGTGCTCGATTGGCGGATGCAATAAGTGGGGAGGCCACGGCTTCTCAACTGGCCGATACGTCGAGACGCGGTGGTGGTGCTATGGGCACTATCCGCACAAGGGAACTGCGCAGATGGGCACTGCGCAGATGGAAGCCGCAGCAATTGCTGCCAGCCTAAACGCAAAAAGCCGCCTCCCCGGCTAAGGAGAGGCGGCTCAAGTCTAGTGAGCTCTATGTGCGGCTAGTCAAGCACATGATCGGGCCTAACAACCGTCTTCGTACGCTACCAGCCCAAGTTCGAATATCTCAGAAATATCGCTGGCGTGACCGTTCCGTCGGAGCTTCAGGAATCTCTCGTGATGGTCCTCCGGGATACGGCATAGCAGCACGCCGCCGGTCTGGTCGAAGATCTCCGTTTCGAGTCGTTCGCGTAGAGAATATTTAACGCCACACGTGCACTTTTCGACTTCGCCTGCGGCAATTGTGATTAGAGAGCCATACTGGCAGTGCCCGATACGGGTCGGCCTGATCTTGTAGTCGTTGTACTCACTTGGTTGTATATTATGATGAGGATCGAACACCAGCACATTAAATACTTGGGACTCATCGAAGAAGCCAACGACGCGGCCGAGTGCCTTGGACACATGAAACTGGTAGAATGGAAACTCTTCGTCGTTGCTTAGATAATCCTTATCAATCCAGTCGAAGTCTGATCGCGCTACGGGAACCTTCTTCCCGGCCCAATCAATCTCGTGGAAGCGGAAGGTCTCTCGCAGGCTATGGTCTTTCATGAAGCCATCCAGGTCAATCTGACATAGAGCGGTTAACCGGTCAAAAAGAGAGATAAACCAGCTACCATCTTTGTCGCCCACCCCGAAAAGATCGGCTTGGCGCCAGAAGCGCATGGAGAATGTCCATAGCTTTTTGTCTGGAACTCGTCCCGCCTTAGGACGCTCCGCTTTCGGCGGAACCTGCGCAAGGACCGGCCTCCTCATGCCGAGGGCGACAACCTAGCGGCGTAGAAAGACTTCATGGTCTCTTCCGACAGATAATTTTCTGAGCGTGCGGAAGCTGGCACCCCAGCTCGAGCCTCAAGCCATGGCTGCTCGAGATGGGTCATCTCTTCGAGTTGATCGCCCGTGAAATTGGCATAAACCTCAAGGATGGCGTCGATATGCGCGCGCTCGTAGGCATTCAGATCTTTCGAGGGATCAAAACCCGGACGGATGTCGGATATGTCCACAGACGAGTACATCGTCTTAGTGTCTTTGTAACGATCGTATACGTCGCGGCTCACAGGCCCATGCACCCAAGCCTGAAACCTGTTCGGAAAGAATTCGCCACGGTTAAACGCAAGGTGCCAAGCCTGGACGTAGTAAAGCAGCTTGTGAAGTTTAATGACATTCACAAATACACCGCCTTCGCGGAGCTTTACGACAATATAGTCAGAAACGTTGTTTAGGGCGGGCATATCCATATCCTTCTCAGGTAGATTAGCAGATCGACCTGAACGTGGCGTTAATAACACAGCACCGATTCGCCCGCAACGAGTGTAACTTGCGGGCAGATATTCGCCGCGGAAGGGACCGCCCGAATACCAACGGACGGCTCAACTACATGTTCCGTGCTACCCTAATCACCCTCGTGCCGCCGGTCGCCGTGACTGACTTTCGAAAGCGCGATCCAGCCGATCACTCATGGAATCGATGCGGTTGCCCACACTTTCGATGGCTCGCATAATTTGCCCGGTTTGCTCCTGAAGTCCCTGCTTGGTGACATAGTGCTCGGCCACGTAAAGCTTCTGCGCTGCAAGCTCTTCGCGAGCCAACGATGCCAGCGCAGACGCACCAGCCGCCTGCGCAGCCGCCTCAGTGCGGGCCGCCGTAAGTTTACCATCGATCTTCCACCAGATGCCCCAGCCAGCGCCAGCGACCGTCAGGAAGAAGACGATGATTTTCATCAGATCTTCTGGCGTCATTTCGCCACCTTCCGTTGCAACGTCACGGCAGGCCGCACGCCCGGCAGATCCGACAGCAGCTGGTCGCGGTCAGCATAATAGTCGCGCAGCGCGAGATGCTTGCGGGCGCACGACAGCAGCCGCTCGCGGTCGGTGATCCACAGCTGCTCGAGCTGTGCCTGCGTGAGCGGCTTATCGCCGAGATCCACCGGACCCATGCACTTCGCCGTCAACACCGTGTCCGGCTTCGTAAGCACAGGAGGCGGCGGGACAACCACCAGTCTATCGGACCTTGTTGATACGCTGCACGCTGGGAGCGCCAAGCACAACGCGGCCAGCATCAGGATCTTCGCTAGCTTCACGCTGTAGCTCCTTGATTTTCTCTTCGAGGGAATCATTATCTGCCTGGATCTCCGCGATGCGGATGGCCTCGCGGGCCTTGGCGGCATTGTTGGCCGCCACCTGCCGGCTCGCCTCCTTGTCGCGCGCCTCGGTGGCGGCGGCCTTGAGCTCAACGATCTCGGCATTCTTGATCGCGGTCGCGGCTGCGTAGCCAGCGTTGTAGATGGAGCTGTAGCCCCACCACACGAGCGCGACTGCGGCGATGGCGCCGATGAGGTAGCCACCAACTCTGCTGGTGAGCAATGCGATCATGCGCCACCTCCAGACACGGCAGTAGCCGCGCTCTTGCCGTCCGCAGACAGGCCGGACACGCAAAGCTCGGCCTCGCCGATGCGCTGGGCGTCGCCCATCTCGCGGCGCTTGACCAGCCCTTGCACTACTTGGCCTCCTGCCCGGTTCCATGCGGTCTGGGCTTCGCAGGCTTCCCGGTAGCGGCCCTGCGTCGCCAGTCGAGCGGCGGTGGAGTTGGCCATGCCGCCAATACCGAAGTTATAGGCGCCGGAGATCTGCACGGCCTGCACGCTCGTCGGGAAGGACTTGAAGCCCTTGATCGACTTCGTCAGCGGCAGGTAGTAATCGTTGTAGACGCGCCTTTCGAGGATCTCGTCGCATTGCGCCTTGGTGAACGACATGCCGGCAGTGACAGGCTTCCCGTTGATACGGGTCTCGCCGTAGCAGATGTCGTAGATCTTCGCGTATGGATCCCAGTGCGACTTGAGCACCAGACCTTCCCATGGCTTGATCAGGCTATCGGTGGCGAGAATGACCGCGACGGGCGGCTTGCTGTCGGCGAAGAAAGACGCACCACCGGCGAGCATTGCGGCCAGCACTGCGGCGGCGATCGCCTGCTTGCCGCGTGTGCTGGCACGGATTTTATTGATGGGAGCCATTGCGGCCAAGCCCTCCTTGATCAACGACACGGAGGAACGGCGACGCCAACAGAAGCGCGATCGACAGCCATGTCGGAATGTATGCGTCTAGATAAGGGACGACGTACGGGACGATTTCAGCCAGTCCCGCGCCGTAGACGCACCAAAGTGCGTATGAGCGCGTGAGGACGCGCCAGGGGTTGCTGACGAGTTTCATTGGTTTTTCACTTAGAGTTGTGGATATCCGGAGCCGGCAATCGACTTGCGCGCGCTGTGGTGCTCTGATCCCCTGCGGAGGAAGGAGCTCACATGCCAAAGCTGGATGTTGCTCACGTGCGCGAGCAGGGTCAGGACATGATCATTGTCCCTCTGGACAACAACTTCGACATGAAATCGCCGGCGCAGCAAAACGCGGCCGTCGCTCAGATCAAAGTCGCCGCGCGAAGCGCGGGTCTTCGAGGAGAAGTGGTGGTCGTCTGGGAAGGAGGATCAGGGCGAATGATGTTTATCGCGCCAAAGCCGTGGCATCCGTTCTTCCGCTCCACATCGCTACGATGGGTGATGCAGAACGTGAATCGGTCCCTTAGCTGGTAATTGCTCGACAGCCGCCATGTTGGCGGCGAGCAATCTGCGGATCTCCGGCGATAGTTCTTCGCGGGTGCGGCTGACGCCGCGCACATATTCAGTCACGTGATACTCCTTCGCGCGATCTTCCGGATGACCGTGCGCCAGTTGGCGACGATTTTCGGCATCGTGGGATGTCCTGATGGTTGGGTGTGGTGTGGATTAGGCGGAGAGCATGGCAATGCGCGGCAGTTACCTGCACGGTCATTGGATGATCCAGATTGTAGATGTGGGATGCTCGTGATAAATCGTCAGGATGCGCTCTATCGTCATCCCGCCCGTTTCATTGCCCGGAATTTTTCTGATGGTCTATGTCGTCGGGTTCGCGGTTTTCACGCTATATAGCGATCGGGACGACAGTGACTATGTCTTTACTCAACAGACAGAGATGGGGATGCCCTATCAGGTAAAACTGAGGCAAACAGTCGATAAGAATTTTACGGAAGACGGCATCGACAATATCATTCGGAAAATTCCCGAATGCGCTACCAAGTACACGCTGGACAAATCTGCAGTAACGCGGCGAGAAGAAACCACTGTCGTGGAGGCCACAGCTCGCTGCGGTACTATGTTATAAGTGGCGCGAGAACTTCAGCGATGCGCGGGACGAGATATGTCCGATTGGCCACATCGGTCGGATGGACACCGTCTGGGATGTCGCTCAGAGTCGCAGCTGACCACCCGTCATATGTGTCAATGATGCCCACGCTCATTAGAGGTGCCAATTCTCGGTAGATCGCATTGAAGGTTGGAAGCGCCGATCTCTGCGTTGCGGAACTGGAACTGCCTCGCGTCGGGTTCATCGTCATGAGGTAGATCGCGCTGGCTGGACTAGCGGCTTTGATGCCGGAGATCATTGACACCATGTTAGCTCGCGACGTGTTGTAGACCAGCAGGCAGTCGTTCATTAGGAATTCCAACAGAACGACTTTCGGCCTCAGCGCAGCGACGCGCGGGTAGACCGCTAACCCGTCGCTTGAATACCCGCCGGCAATCCCAAAATTGTAGGTGCGCACTCTGCTTTTCTTCCCAACCATCAGGGAAGCCTCAAGATCTCGGTGCCAACTTTTGGAAGCCCCCGTGCCAGCGGTCAAGCTTGTTCCGATTGAAGCGATATCAAAGATTTGCATCAGACGTACGTGTCCCTTCCGTCATACCAGCCGCGTGTGTAGATCGAAATCTGGCAGTCGTTGGAGGATGTGCCGACCGATACTTTGCCGGCCGTATTGGTGAAGACTTGAACCTGGCTGGCGTTCACCGGTGTGTATGCGTTGGCAACAACGTCGTAGACTTCGGCAGTGCCGGTATCAGGGTCGCAGATTGAGACGAAGGAGATGTTCCCGCCCGTGCTGGCCTGCGGCACGACTGTCATGTCGGCTCGCACCTTGATGCCAGTCGGGACAGTGAGCGTCACGAGGTTCGGCGAGCTGTAGCCCGTGGCATTGGTGAGATCGACGAACGGCCTCTGGTGATAGAACCATCCACCGATCTGGGTGAATGGTAGGAGTGCAAGGCTTCCGTCCGTGCCGACCGTGCCGATGCGACGCTTCTGGTTGAAATTCGTCGGCATCACGGGATTGGTAGCGCTGGTCGAGATTAGGATATCGGAAACGCCCGTGTCCGACCGCCTGATCGCCCATACGTGATACCATGTTGATGCAGCCTTAGAGCCAGTGTCGAGGCCGCCACCATTATTCCCAGCCGCCCATGCAGCGTCTAGCCGCTTCGTCAGCGCTGTTGGAATAATGATGTTCCCCGTGTCTCCGATATCGCGGCACGCACCAGGACTGATGTTGATATCGTTAACTGCGTCCGCAATATTGTTCGACAGCGTGAGGCCGAACAACGCACCCGGAGAATATGTATTCGAGGAAACAGAGGGCGTGTATTGAACGCCGCCAGCCGTCGCCCCGTCATGCAGGGCTATGATCTTTCGCGCAGGATCGACAACGATCTCACCGGAAGGACCGATATAAGCATCGAACGCCGCGGCATTCGGGAGGTCCGCTGCGGCGCCAACGCGCGCAAATCTTCGTGCCACTCTAACCATTATGAATTGCTCCAATCGTATCCGGGAGTTGAGGGGTCGCTGTCAAAGCTGAAGTCGTAGACCGCCGCGCCGACCATCATCGCGTATGCTTCGGCCTCGGTAGCCGAGGCAGCTGATGCCGTTGCGGAGGCTTGCGCCTGGTCACGAAGCACTTGGGTGTCTGCTGTGAAATCGGACACCGCGCTGTCGAGCGTCTGTTCCATCTGCGTGAGCACTGCGGCGCTGGCCTGGTCGGAGCGCATGTAAAAATCGGCCCCGACTTTCACTCCGGATACAGGCATTCCCGCGATAAGGCCGCCGACAGCTGGTGAATTGCCAGATGCCGTCCTAATCGAGAGCGGTGCCTGGTCATCAAAGGTGATGGTTACAGAGGAGCTCGTATTGGTTATTGGGACAACGAATTCTACGAGCGCCACCCCATCCGCGTAGGGGAGCTGGGGAGACGTCATCATCGAATAGGCGTTAGCGGAACTGTCTCCGTCATCCGTAGCCGTGATGAACTGATAACCCGGCAAGAATGTCGTAATCTGCGACCAAGAGCCGGAACCGGAAGCGCCGACCTTGACGTACATTCCGTTGTTTGCCGATACGGGATCATCGTGAACAATTGCGATAGCGTCCGCGTCATGCCCCAGGTCTGCATTCAAGAGCGTTTTGGTAGCCTTCCAGACGGCACCGCCAATGCCGCCGGAATTAAACATTGCCTCTACCCAAGTTCCCCATGCGCGGATACGCGCCTTCTCGGGCTGATAAGGTTGGCTTGGGGGTCCGTCTGCCCAGACCGTTGCTGCATTCTCAGCCATGGTGGCTCCATAGATACGGCGATCCAGCGCTCGGCCAAATCGCACATTTTCGGTTTGGTAGGATCAGGTGACGACGAACGAACCAGTGGCAACTTCAGTCGCGGCAACGCCGGAGCCGTTGATTGCGACCACCCAGGCGTATTTCGTTCCGGCAGTTAGGCTAGTGATCACACGGCTATCGGCTGCGCCCGGCGCGCCATACTTTGGCGGGCTAACAGCAGTTGCTGTGCTGAAGGTGTTGACCGAGTTCCAGTAAAGGCGGGCGCCCGCGTAGTTCGCGCTGTTAGGCGCGACCCAGTTCACGGTCACCTGCCCCGCGCCGCCGGTCTTAGTGACGGACGTCACGATTCCGGGAGGCGTAGGATCTGCCGTGGAGACGACGCTTTCCGTGGTTGACCAATTGGAGTAAGAGCCGTCGGACCCTTTGAATGCCACTTCGATCTGCAGCGTCTTGTCGACAGGAACCGTATTGGTGTTAAGATTGATGTAACCACCAGATGCCGCAGCATCCGCAAATTCTTGCTCAACCCATGCACCGGGCGTTCCGGATCCAATGTCGGCCACTCGATAGCGAACGACCGGCGTCAAGCTGGCATCGGCAGGATCGATGATGATGACGCGGATGTAGACGGTCCCGCCACTCGCCTGTGATTGCACCAGGTTGATGACTGGTGTCACAATCCCTGCGGCATTGGGAACTTCCGGAACCGGCGGCTGCCTCCCCTCGTCGATCGATGGCGTCCACAGGTCGATGTTGTCAGGGTTCTGGATGATGTCCATCGTGAAGCCACCCTTTGTCAGGGCGAGAACAGATCGACGATTTTCCATGACCTTACCATTGAGGCGGGGAAGTCGGTTCGGCGTCTCTAGCCTAACCCACCGAGAGTAGACCGCATTCAGACCTGAGAGGCGTACATCGATGCTTCCTTTGATCTTCTGTCGGAGGCGCAGCCAGTCTCGTTTCCCGAGGCGGCGAGCCTGTCGCCATTGATGAACCCACTGATAGTTCGCCTCTTCGGCAAGCACCCTACCAGCGTCGAGCTGAGCGGCACCATCCTCGAAATAGTCTGTATCCGTGGTGGTATAGTCCGTGGCCGGATAGGTGAATTTGGGAATGAGCCTGTTGATCTCATCCTCGGGAAGAACATCATATTGGATCTGGTGACCAACGATGTCAGAGTCTGTTAGCGTCGCGCATCTGCTCTCGCGGAACTTGCCAACCGTCAGGATCCTGGCGCCGTCGCCTCGCGATACGAGATGACCGTCGCAAGCGGACAACATGGCATTTAAGCCAGATTTTGGACCATTCTCTGCTGTGTCCCAGCCGTTGCACTCGTACCGTCGCTCGGTGCCACCCCCATTCAGGGCCACCAATTCGTCACAGATGTCTGCCTCTTCCTTCCAGAGGTCGAGAACTGGAAGAATGGCCTTTCGGTAGTCTAAGCCAAACCCAAACTCATTGAAGCACAGGTGCCACGCAATGATGAGCGCGCAATTTCTGGTCCACGTCCAAGTGCTGGGGTTCGTTGGACTTTGAGCTGGGTCACGAAAATCCCAGATATAGGCCCAATCTCCCTCAACTGAGAGCGTCGGTGGCCCGTACGGAAACGCGCTCTGCTGATCCTTGGAGTTGGCGTTGTGGGCCACCATCGACACCGATGACTGGCCGTCTCCGCGGTGCGCATTCGTCCAAATATCTTGACCAGCTAAGCTGGCTACGACCTTTGCATATGCCGTCTCAGTAGGCAGTCCGAGACGCCCATCTATGTCTACGTGGGCTGCACCCTTTCCATATCTCCCGTTGGCCATGGTGTTTACGCGACCACCGGACAACGTCACCTCATCATCGTGCAGGAAAAACCTATTGAATGACTTGATGCGATGTCCGGTCAGCGCCTGCACCGAAAACAACTCGGCCCCCACCGCCTCCCAAAGCATGCGTGCGCCGGCAAGGCGAGTTCTTCCAACCGCGTAGATCCGATACGGAATCGGCTGGGTCAGCGGTGACTTCCCGTCCTCTGCCTTCGGTGGCTTCGGTGCCATCAGCATCTGAATGCCGATGGATAGCGCTGTCACCGCGATCGCCGAGGCAATTGACGCGAAGGTGATAGTGGTGGCACCAATGGTGATGCCTGCCGCACCGAACACGGCCGTGAAAAGCGGCGTGAAGATCGGGTCGAAAAGCACTGTGCTGTAGAGGCTGGTGGATGCCCCCAACCCGTAGCGGTGCAACATCATCCGGTGATGAAGGCTCATCGTTTAAGCCTCCATGCGGCCACGTGTTCAAGTTTTCGAGCTATGACGCCGGCGGGCGCGAGAATTGCCCAGAGAGGGCCGAAGCGGATCGCGCTAACCAGCGTCATGCCATCGCCCATTCCGGCTGGCGCTCGGACGACTCCGAGGTCGCCATCAACCGGCGCGTCGGTGGGAACAAAACCAAGAGGCTCAAGGCGCCCCCTGGCGAACTGAACAAGCCCGCCGGCCGCATCGATGATCCGATGAGCGCCTGCGGCATCCCGGTAGGTTCCCCGAATGTCTGCGGCGGGATCCGTCCCGGTCAGCTCCTCAACCCAGCTTGCGCAAAACATCGTGCAGTCGTCGCCGGACGATCCACCCCACCGAAACCGGTGCGGCAGAGCCAAGAATTCGTGCAATGTCATCAAGCGTCCTAGAAGTTCGGCCAGGCAGGCTGCACCCCGCGAGCGAGGCGTGCCGTGCCATCGCAGAAGCGATCGGTGGGCGAGATTGCCTTCTGATGCGGGGCAGACCACAGAGAGCGGGCCGCGCGCGATCGCGTCGCCTCGCCAGAAACAACAGCGAGCGACAGCGTGAGGGTCACGGATTCACCACTTGGCACAGCCTGCGACGATTCCGACACGTGGCTAGCGGTGCCAGTCCACACGGGGATGATCGAGCTCATCGGCTGGTAATACTGATCGAGCGTCGTGAGCCCCATCTGCACGGCCGCACCTCTGAGGGGCGGCAGGCTGTCGAGGGTCTTCGAAGCTGTGCTCGGATCTATCCCCGATAGCGTGAATTCGACGCTGTCAGCCGTCCCGTTGACCAGCACCTCGAGCGTCGGGACGCCGAGAAGCCTGCCGCCGCCGAGATAGACAGTTCCGTTGGGGTCGATGCTGTCGAAACCAGCGGGGATATCGTTGACGCCAAACCACAGGTGAAGCGCGGGGTCGGTATCGATGCGCAGAAAGAGACCGAGTTGATGGCTCCCTCGGAACGCATCAACTACGTTGTCAGGGATCCAGCCCAAGCCAGCCTCCAAGGAGGCTAGAACGCCTCAGAAAATTGGATGGTTTGCTGAGTCACGAAGAACGCTTCGACCACGCTTGGCAGCGTGAAATCGGACTTGAACTTTGCGACGAAGCGCGGGCGCGCGAACTCGACGCGCGTGCCGGCGGCCGTCGCCTCACGAAGAGGCGGCGAAATTGCCAGTTGGTAGTCTGTGAAGCCGTCTCCGGCTGCGGACGAAAGAACGTCCCAGTAGCGATAGGCTCGCCAGCCTTTGCTCACGTGATAGATTGAAAACCAGTCTGACCATCGGAGCGGCCGCGACAGTCCGTAGACCCGCATATTGAGGATACCGGCGTTGGCTGCCGCATTATCCAGCAGTTCGCCCCAAACAGTCGCTTGGCTGTAGCCAGAGCCATCATCGAACAACGATCCGTCCGAATGCGGGATGCCCCTGACGATTGGTGTCGGCACCTTCGCGATCTTTGGGAATGGGCCGAACCAATCTGTGATGATCGGGACATTGATGAACCGAAACCCACCATTCAAGCGCGCCCCGAGCCAGTTGATATACTCATACTGCTCGGGATCAGTGATCTTGCACTCTTCGTAGGTGGCGGAGACAATGCCCCCGCCACTCATTTCAATCGACTGGCTCTCACCAACGCCGTTGCGCCCGCCATCGATCGATGAGCCGAGCACATCGGCGTTCGTTTTGGCGGGCGCCAAGAAGTCGGCCGCCAGCGTTGGCTGGTTGAGATAGTTCGCCATTGTCAGCCCTTCTGAGCGGTGTAGCGGTTTTGCATCTGCCCAAAGGCGCCGCGGCGCTGGTTCTCGTTGTACTGACTGAGGCCTTCGCCAACGCCCTGTTTGACGAGCATGCGAACGTGATCGTCGCCATTGGCGCCGCTGATCTGCACCTGAAGTACACCGGGAGCGCTATTTTCGTTGGCTGGGCGTGCCGTAGAGGCCAACTGCGGTGCCATCGGCACGCCGATCGAGCGACTGGAAACAAGGCCGCCGGTTGCGAAGCGGGCCACCCTCCCCGTGTTGATTGCCTCAAGCAGCTGACGATGCTTGCGCGTCGCCTTCGAGTTGATGACAAACTCACCGTTGGAGAGCATTGCAGGGATGCGGTCGTCTGTCGGCCCACCTTCGCCAGTGACGTGGCCACCGTCGGAGTATCCGCGCGTATTGAACGCTGCAACCGCAGTCCCGCCAGTTTTCACTCCGCCGAAGAGGTTGCCAATCCAACTAATCAAGCCTCCGCCCGATGCGGCGCCGCCACCTGCGCCGCCAAGCGAACTGCCAAGCTGCCCGAGGCCAGTGCCGAGAGAGCCGAGGCCATCAGTCGCGGTAAGAGACGATGTAGCAAGCTTATCCAGAGATTCTGACGCTCGCCGGATCTGCACCGAGCTGGCGTCAACCCACGACGTGCCAACGCCGTTGCTCAAGTTGCCGGAGAGCATCTGCAACTGGCTGCCGCCAGCGCGCGTCTCTCCGGTAGCAAAACCAACATGACCGCCCGCCTGCCCTGCGCCGAGCCCGCGGTTTTGCACGAGAACGTCGCCACGCATCAGCTTGCTAGGATCGACAGATGAGCCCCAGTTGAGGAACGAGTTGGCTGTCAGGGATCCAGATCCCTTCACGCCCACTTGGGAAAGGGAAGAATTCACAAAAGCAGCACACCAAGCCGTCTGCGCGGCATCGATGTCGACGCCACCTGACTTGAGGAATGAGTTGATGCTGCCACTGCTAGTCTTCTCGTTCGCGCCGAGAAGCGAGAATGCCTTGTCGACCGCACCAGACGAACCGCTCGACCCGCCAGAGCCGCCTACTGCGCCTATGATCGCGCCCAAGCCGCCCTTACCACTCGCGGCAGCCGAGCCGCCAGCCTGCGTGCCAAGAATGCCACTGATGAGCTGGTCGAAGATCTTGTCGAGCATCTTCGATGCGGAATTCAATAAGGCGTTTTGAATGGCCTCACCGAACGCCTTGCCGATGTCTCCACCGTTGCTGAGAAGAGCGCCCTTGAAGTCACCGAAGAATGACTTGAGCTCATCGCGGGCGTCATCGATGCGCAGCGACCGTCTGATCTGGCCGGCTTCCTGGCTGTTCAGGTCTTCGGAAAGACCGTACTGGCGCAAGGTGGTGGTGACCTTCTGATCTTCCTGCGACAGCGAGTTGAAGCGCTGCTGCTGAAGCAGATCCTGCGAAAGTTTGGCCTTCGCCAGCGTCTCGGAATACTGCTTGTAGAGCTCTACCTTCTTCTCGATCTCCTTGCGCTGGGCCTCAGAGAGCGAGCGTCCTTTGTCCTCAGACTGCTGCATGAGATCGAGAGCGAAGCGCGCAGCATCGGCTTCGACGCCATACTTGCCGAGCAGTTCGATTTCCTGCTGCACCTGTCCGATGCGATCGCTCGCAGATTTGAGCAGGTCGCGGTAGGCGTTCGCGGCCTTGGTCGCGGCTGTCTCGGCCTTCTTGTCCTTCTTATCAGCGCCTGGCAGTCCTTCGAGCTCGACCAGCGGCCGGGACTGTGGTGTAGGGACACCGAACGTGCGGCCATCGCCGTCGGTCACGGTCGGGTTCTGGTCCGAGATACGCTTCTTGGCGGCAGCGAGGGCGTCTTCCGCGTTACGGACGTCAGCCTCAGTCCGTGCTGCCTTAAGTGCGTCGTCATAGGCCTTTTGGGCCTTCGTGATGTCAGCAAGTGGCGGCGGCGAGATATCGGCTAGCTTGTCGACCGCCTTGACGAATAGATCGATGTTCTTCGCGGTGGCTGCAGCTGCAAGACCGACGCCCTCGACCGTCTTGGTGAGCGGATCGAGCTTTGCCTGTGCTTCGAGGCCAGCCTTTGCTGCCTCGCGAATCTCCTTGATGAGTTCCTTGATGTTCTCGGGCGTGCCAGACTGATTTTCGATCTCAATCAGCTGCTCGATGAACGCGCGCAGATTGGGATTTCCAGCCTTGATGCCGGTATCCAACTGGCCGATCGCCACCTGCACGAGGCGGATCGTTTCCGTCGCACCTTGAAAGTCACTGGCCGGAATGCTCAGCAGTGGCGATTTGGCGTCTTTCGCCGCATCGACGATAGCCGACTTGTAGAGCTCAACCGAGTCCTTCGTATCCTGCATTAGGATACGCTTGCTTTCGGCCGCGTAGTCTTTCAGGCCTTCCGCCGCCTCTGGCCATGCCTCCTTGATCCGTCGGATCAAGTCGGAGTGGTTTTTGAGCGCGTCGGCTGCCTTGTCGGCTTCATCCTCGGTCGAGGTGAAATACTGAAAAGCAGCCACACCAGCAGCAATAGCGCCAATGGTGACCAAGCTGACCGGGCTGACGATCGACATGAATGCCGCGCCGATGCCCTTGATAGGGTTTTCCATCTGGCCAAGGATGGAGGAAAGCTGCGTGCCCTGCTGAAGCGCGACCTGAATAGGATTGCCGTATGTGGCGCTGACCGCGATATCCTGAAACTGGGCGGCGATGTTCGCCGTCTCGAATCCGCGTACGGCACCAGTAGAGCCAGGCTTGACGGACGGAGTTGCCGCCAGCGCGGCATTGCGACCCTTGATGGCAGCTGTAGACGCGAGAGCAGCCTGGCGCTCCTTGCTGATCGCAGCGGCCATCTCGTTAGCCGAGATCGCACCAATCGCGTGGGCGCGCCGGATATCCGTGACGGCCTGCTTGTAATTGTTGATGGTCGCAAATAGCGGCGAGTAACGAGCACGAAGGCGCTCAAGTTCCTTGCCCTGATCGGCGAGCGCGCCGGTCCACTCCTTTGACGATTTCGTGCCGATGCCAACCGTGGCTTCGATGCGCTTCTGCAGGCTGGACGAGATCGAATTGTCGATCGACTTGCCGACCGTATCAAACTGCCGCTTCACCGATCCGGCGAGTGCGCCAAGATCGGCCTCAATCCTCTTTATTGATCGGCGAAGCGTGGCCTGATCTGTCGAGATCGAGATAATCAGATCGTCAGTGTTGTCAGCCATCAGCATTTCGCCTTAAAATGGAAAAGCCCGCGTGGTGGCGGGCTAGGTGGTTGGTGATGGACGGACGAAACATTGTTGTCGCGGGCATTGTGATGCTCGCGAGCGGTTCTGCGCATGGCGACGAAAACGTCGACAAGCGAATAGCGATTTGTGAGAATGACGTGGATGACCTCGTCCGAATGCAGGAGGGCGATCCCAAGGCCAAATCGTGGGATCGGGCCATCGTGCAGGCGGACGCATTCAAATGCATCCGCAGCCTTGACGGCTATCTATATGGCGGGGTTGCCCGAGCGAAGCTGCGGGAAGTCGGCATTACGGTGCCCGACTAGCCATATTTCGCCATGAGCTCAGCCATCTCGGTGGCCGTCGGGCCGCCCTCTTGCTTCTGCTCTGGCTCTTGCGCTTCGTTGTGGCCGTTGATGGCCGCAAAGAATTCAGTGAGCGTGGCTTCCCAGAAATCGGCCGGTCGCCATTTCAGGCCACCGGTCCCGATCCGCAGCCATTCCCGCCACGGGAACGGCTCCTCTTTTTTTAAGCCGCCTCGTCGACGGCTTCCGCGTTTCCCGAGTCACTCTCGTCACCCTCGAAATGATGCGCGAGGACCGCAGAGAATGCTTCGGCGCATGCCGGGAAGTGCTTCAGCTTGATCTTGGTGATCGCCTCGAGCGCATTGCCCTTGACGGTCAGAAGCTCAATCGCAGCAAGCGTCGCAGCCGCCTCAACGCCAGAAAGTCGCAGGAACAGATCGTTGAGCGACTTGCACTGCAGACGGGTTGATACGGCCGACAGGCGGCCGATCTCGGCCGCCAGCACCAGTGGTACATCCGCGACCCAAAGCGCCGTTTCACCGCGTGCTTCGTTTACGGCCAGCGGAAATACCTTCTCCTCTTTAGCCATGGATTATGCCTCCGCCGTGAATATGAGCGCAGCAGCAGCTTCGAAGGTCGCGCTGAACTGCAGGTCATTTTCCATGTCGCCGCTCGCCGTGAAGCTGGTGACGAAGTACGGGCCAGCGAACGTTCCGAGACCGGGCACGATGACCTGCGCGTTGAAGACGGTCGCGTTGATGACATTGGTCATGAACGCCTTCATGGCGGCGCTGGACACGAACGTGCCGGAACCCTGGAAGGTTCGGCTAACGATGCCCGGGCGGCCGGTCTTCTGCACCGGGCCACCTGGATTGGTGCAGCTCGGCTTGGTGGTGTCAACCGAATTGGCGGAAAGGTCGAAGCTTCGATCCTTCAGGCCGCACAGGTTGCTGAATACTTCTGGATCAGCGCCGTCGCCTACCTTGATGAGTAGGGTTCTGCCGAGCTGTTCGCCATCTGCCATAGTGACTCCTTTGCCGACGAGGCGGCCTATCTTTGTGTTTGTGTGATGATGGCGCTAAGCGAACGGCTTGCGCACCGATGCCACGAAGTCGATCACTGCGTGACTGGTCAGCCCGTCAACGTCGCGGAGGGTCCGCGTCTGACGATGCATGAGTGAAATCAGATGATTAGTCGGAAGTGCCAACGGCGCCAAGTGGAGGCTTTCCGCTACGGCTTCCGCGATCCGCTTCGCCTCGGGGTAGCCGACCGCAGTCGACCATCCGTGAAGAGTGAGGTAGACCTTGGAGCCGCTGATGCATGTCGCATCGTCACGCAGCGTCTGTGCCTCGCCGATGGTGACGTAGGGATAAGTCGCCGGTGACGGCGGCTGATCGTAAACGCGCCCGCCGACAAGTGCCGTCAAGGCAGCGTCAGCCTTCAGGCGAGCGACTATCGCGCCTTGTAGTTCCAGTTCAGCGGATGCCATCGGCTACTTTCCCATGGCCTCGCGAACGGCCTTGTTTACCGCTGCAAGGATTCGCCTGCGGATCTTCTTCTTCATCGCTCGATAAGTCGGGAAGACGTGCGGCTGTGCAGGCATTCCGGGATGGATATTGCCGTTGCCAGCGCGTGCCTGTTTCTTGCCGGCAACCGTTCCGCCACCCTTGGCTGTGTTATGCGGCGCCGTACCGAACTCAAGGAACCGCCAGATGTACTCTGCAAAGATGCCAACAGCGGAAGGATCCTTGCTAACCTTGATACCAACCTGAACCTGCTTAGGAGCACTGTTCAGCGGCGCGGCCTCAATGCTGTCCGCGTAGAAGCCAGA
Organism: Rhizobium sp. 16-449-1b; assembly: GCF_017741935.1. Classification (GTDB taxonomy): domain Bacteria; phylum Pseudomonadota; class Alphaproteobacteria; order Rhizobiales; family Rhizobiaceae; genus Rhizobium. The sequence goes on from NZ_JAGHMH010000007.1 coordinate 97,103, forward strand.
TACCCTCGGAGCACGTACACGGATCTCGTCGGCGAGCTCTTTGCCGGCAGCCATCTTGGCCTCGGCTGCGTACTTCTCGACATTCGGCGCCAGTGCGTTGAGCCGACGCATCAGGGCCTCGCGGCCCTTTATCTCAGCCACCATCACCATCAGCTCGCCACTCCCTGCGTCGCCATCATGTCGATGTATGCATTCTTCTCGTCGACGTTGGCCGCTGACGTGATGTTGAAGATCCGCGACGGATTGCGAGCATCGACCGCCCGCCACGCTGTGGTGACCGCCCTAGCGGCCACGCAGCTGCGGATGCTGATGATGTACGGCTGCACTCCGGCCAGCCGCGACGCGATGACTGGCTCGCTGCCCTTAATGGGCGTGAGACGGGCTGCGGTGGTGAACACAGTGGCGAAATCACCAGCCTGCTCATTGCCATAGCCATCATCAACCATCGCACGGGACTGGAAATGCAGTCTCTCGCGCAGCGCGCCGGAGCCAGTTGGCTTCGCCATCAGAACCTGCCTTTCGGCCGCTGGCAGGTCTCAGCCTTTCCAGCCTCAACCGCCGCTTCGGCGCAAGCCCGTGTCACCGAATAGCGACCATCCTTGAGCGGGCCGCCATCAGGTCGAAAAACGACGGTCACGGCGGCGTTCGCGATAAAGTCGAAGCGCTCCGTGAACCGTATCCACATATCAGAGCGCCACGCCCGGGAAGCTGAAGATCAGCGAGAGAAGCGTGGTCGACTTGGCAACACCAATGATGTTGACGTATTCGCCGGTACCGACATCGGCCAGCGGGCAGATCCCGCCGGGAGTATCGGAGAGGTAGTAGCTGGTGCCCGGCGTCAGGGTCGCGCCGATCGTAATATCGCCGCCCTTCTGCACCGAAATCGGTTGGTTCAGCGATGCGCCGTTCAACGCGATTGCGGTCGCTTTGCGAGCTTCGACGGTGGCGGAGTTGCTATCAGCCAGCATCCACTTGTTTGTGGTGGAGCTCAGATAGACAGCCTTGCCGGCCGCGATTGTTTCGCCGGCCGTGCCGACATCGCGCGTGGAATTTGTGCCCGCGACGACATTCGCCGTGGTAATTGTCAGGTCGGCCATGATGGTTCCTTGAGGTTAAATCGCCCAATTCCGATAGGGATAAAGCAGTGCGTCGACCGCCATCGGCAGATCGGTGATCTTTGTGTCGGATGCCGCCTCACGGTGTTCGTACCAGTGGCCGATCATAAGAAGCGCCGCCTGTTTCACCGAAGTGGGAACAGTCTCGAATCCCGCCTTGAACGCGATGCGAACGGACGCAGGCTCCCCGTTTGTTACGGGCCAACCGGCACCGATCGCCGGGAGGATGTATCCACCGTCGGCGACTTCGGCATCGATGACCCTGAATCCGGAAAGAGTGACCTCGACCCCGTTTGCGGGCGTGTAGAGTACGCCGTCAACCGACTTCAAAGGCGGCTTTGGCAGGTCAACCCTCGCGACCGGGAAATGATCAAGCGTCAGCTCCCATCCCTGCTCAACGACCGAACGACCAAGCCAGTTCTTCTCCCCGGCCAGCCAATCCTGCGCAGCGGCGATCAGGCCGCCGATATAATCGTCGTCGTCTTCGTGAAAGACGCGGAGATGCGCCTTGGCTTCCGTCAACGACACAATCGTAGCCGATGCCGGCGTCACAAGGCGCAAACTCATGTTACTTCCCCGCCTTCTTTGCAGGCTTTTCAGGTTCCGGCGCCTGCTCAGACTCCGGAGTAGGCTCGGGTGCTGGCTCCGGCGCGGGTTCCGGTTCGGGCGTAGGCTCTACCGAACCATCAACCGCCTCGACCCACCCCTCAGACGCAAGGCCTTCGGCGAGCGCGCCGAAATCTCGCTCATCGCCCACATTCAGGCCGATAAGCGTTACGCCGTCCTCCGAATACGGGAACGGCTTAACGACCTTGTGCACCATTAGGCGACCGGCTTGCTGCGAGCGTGCGACTTCAGGATGACAGCGCTTGCGGCGACGGACGTGCCGCTATTCAGCGTGATGACCGTGCGGACGTAGCGCTTCGAGCCGAGATAGCCGACCTTGTAGGCGGTATCGGCAGCGAGAGCGGCCGGGAATGCGCCAAGAAGATCTTTCGCGGCCACATCGGTGAAGCCGGAGCCAGAAGCGTCCGATTCCTGCAGCTTCGGCGTAAAGTTGCCGGCTCCGACGATCGCGCCAGAAGTTACGACGACAGTCGCACCTTCAAAGCCAGCGAGGTCGATGGCGGCAGATGTGTTGGTGGCCGAGAGAACGGCCGGCGACACAGCAAGCGTGACGCCAATGTTGTTGTAGGTGTCCTTGGAAGCCATCAGGCTATCTCCTTGTGGTGTTGGAAATGGGCGCTCACGAAGAGCGCCCGCCGTTGGCTTAGACTGCGCAGGTCAGCTTGCGGATTGCCTCAGCCAGCACCACCTGACCGCCGAGACGACGGCGGAAGATGAAGCGGACATTGCCGCTGGTAGCCTGCGTGTAAGGATCACGGAGCATTTCCATGGCGATGCGATCGACCAGCGTGTAACCGCGGGCGAAATCGCCGTACGCCACCGGAGTTGCGCCAGCGCCTTCGTTCGGCATGTCCGGAACTTCGACGTAGGGGTCGCCATCGATGGTGTTCGGGCGGCCATTGGCAATGCCTGGCATCCAGATATAGTTCTTCTGGGCATCCTTGAGGCGACGAACGGAGCCGAGCGTGGTGCGGTTCAGAGCCCACGACGCATTGCGCGTGTAGGCGGTCTTGAGACCGTACTTCAGCTTCAGCAGGCCGTCAGCCTGGCCGTCGGCGTCAGCGATCGTGGTCGCGGAACCAGAGTTCGAGCCACCAACGCCAGCAGCAACCAGGAAGCCTTCCGGCTTGCCGACACCGTTGCCGGACACGAAGGCAGCGCCTTCGGCTACAGCGAACTGCTCAGTTGCTTCGAAGCTGATCTCCGATTCCAGATTGAACGCCGAGTCTTCGAGGTTCTGGTTCGAGATGTCGATCAACGCGAACAGCTCGTGTGTCGGGATTTCCCACATGCCGTAGCGCAGACCGTCGGTCTCGGACTTCTGGCCCTGCTCAGCAACCCACTGCGCGGCGAACTGGCCGGTGCGCTTCGGGAGCTGGATCGACTTGGAAGCGGTCTGGCGAACGCGAGCAAGCGCACGGGCCGGAGAAATCTCCGTCACGGTCTTGATGATCTCGCGGACGTACTCCATCGGGGCCAGATAGCCGCCGGTCGTGTCGTTGCCGACCGAGAGCGACTTGTATTCGGCGGTGACGTCGGCCAGAGCCTTCTGCTGTTCAGCAGGCAGGTTTGGAATACCGATCGTGTGAGCGCCGACAACCGCGCGGGCCCAAAGGTTGACCTTGGACTTCAGCTCTTCTGCGCGCTTGGCAGGATCGGCCGAGCCGGCGAGCGTGAGGCGATTGAGCTTTTCTTCGAGCTCATCGACATGCTTCTTCTCGTCGTCGAGAGCCTTCTTGGTCTCGAGCAGTTCGGCGGTCGCCTTCTGATTGGCGTCCTCGAACTTGTCCATGGCCGCGTTGATGCGGTCTACCTTTTCGGTGAGAACGACGTCGGCGACGCCCTTCTTCTCGATTTCCTTGATGCGGTTGTCGTTTGCTGCCTTGAACTCTTCAAAGGCAGACATGACCTGCTCGACGGCGGTCTTCTCGGACATATTTGTCTCCTGATGTGGTGGTGGGTGGTGAAGAGCGTGCCGCACTAGCCGACGGCTAGGCGATCAGCGCCTTAATGCGCTCCGCCAGCGTGGTTAGCTCAGCGTCGCTCTTGGTTGCCGCTTCCTCTTCATCACGAAGATCCGCATTCGGCTCTACTTCATCGCGAAGCAGTACGCTTTTGAAGACCGCGACAGCTTTCACGCTGTCCGCCCGCGACAGACCGGCTTCACGCAGGCCGTCTTCGATTTCTCGCGGGTTAAACTCCGATTTGACGCTCAGAACGCGTGCTTTCGCGTTCATGGGGAAGGTCACAAGGCTGACTTCCGACAGCGCGACCGACTTCAGAGTTCGTCGGGGCTCGCCGGGGGCACTTCGGAGGGTCCATTCGACTGGCCGGAAGCCAATAGACAGGCCGGAAATGGCCGGCCTTGGCTTCATTTTCACCAGTTCATACGCTTCCCGTCCGCGCTCCGTGTTGGCAAACTTGCCTTCAACGTATAGCCCGACATCGTCCTCGCGCATCTCTGTCCAGACACCGATCGGCGTCAGCTGAGTGCCGTATCCGCCGTGCTGGGATAGCATGGCGGGCCAAATGCCGGTGCTTTTTGCCTTGGCGAGGGTGTCCTTGAAGGCTCCCTTGACGAGAACGTCTTCGCCGGCGTCAACGTTGTCGAAAACAGCGCCATAGCCGGAAAACGTCATGTCGTCGCCAGTTGCGTCGGCCTTGATCTCGCCGAGGGCGAAACTGAAGTGCTCAACACCCGGCTGACCAGTGGTTTTCGTCATGTTTTCTTGTCCTGTTGGCCGTCCTGCGGCTTATTTGGCGCAGGCGCGCCACCAACATTCGTCGGCTTGGGCAATTCATCCCCGCCAGCGATAGGATTTAGATCCTCGAGCGCTCGAATCTCGTTTGGCGTCATCCACGCAGGCGATCCACCAGACCCAAGAGCCTTCGAATAAAACTCGCTGCGGTCCTTCGCGGCGCCCTTCAAGAGGGCATTCGCGTTGAATTTCGCGCAAAAACCATCGTCCTCGTCGCCATCCAGCAGATTCGCATCGATCGATTCCTCGATTCGGCGCCACCAGGGCCCGAGTGTGTGGACAACGTGCGCCAGAAAGACCTGCTCAGCGCTAGCGAACGTCATCGCCTGCCCGGCGTGGCCGATCATCTGCGGAAACACGCCAAAAGACTGGCAAACCTGCTCAGTTTGGAACTTTCGCGTCTCGAGATGCTGCGAATCCACGCCAGTCATCGTTTGCGGTGTCCATTTGAACCCGGCATCGATTACAAATGGCTTGTGCTTGTTCGCGCCGCCGATCTGGGCCGCGATCCACGCCTGGATCTTCTTGTAATCCTCAGGCGAGATCTTCTGCTCGGTCGAATACACGCCGCCAGTTTGCAAACCGTTGGCGTGCATCTCGGCCTGCGTGTTCTCGGTAGCGATCGTGAGGCCGATTGCCTCCCTCGCCTGCCGAACCGCATCTAGCCCGCGCCAGGTATCCCAAGATGGGCCTTTGACATGCCAGATAAGCGACTGGGGGAAGTCCATCGTGCGGCCATCCAGGCCGCTTACTCGATACGACAACGAATAGTCGTCGTGACGAGTGATCGTTACCGAGCCAGGGTCGATCGGAATGAGTTCCTTGACCTTGCCGCGGACCATGTTCTTGTAGAAGAACGCGTTGCCGGTCAGGGCAACGTGGAAAATCATGGTCTCCAGTAGCTCAAAAGCCGTCATCCACTGGTTTGGGCGACGGTTCAGCACCTTGTAGAGCGGGTGGTCCAGTGCTGGCGTGCCGCCTTTGCCGTCGGGCAGCTCCTTCATGACCTGCAGAGGAACCTGCGCTACGCCGTTTGCAATGACGCGGAGGCAAGCAAAGACGGTCGACACGTCGAGAGCACGCTCCCAACTGACAGAGACGCCAGCTTTTGACTGCCGCGTCCCGAACCAGTTGAGCCACACCGGATCAAACGATACGGACTTTTGCTCGTTCTCTCGGCCGAGCAGGCGATTCCAGATACCCATCCGGCATTCCTTGTGTTCAGTATTGCTGGTTGGGGTCGAGAACTTCCCAGAACGACGTGGTTTGATCCGCGCCCTCGTAAGTCCCTGCCATGGCTGTCGCCATCGTCAGTGCAACAGCACCGTCGATGCGGCCTCGAGACTTCTGCTTGTCGAGTTTGCGGTTGCCAGATGGATCCTGGCGCACCGTCGCATTCATCATGCACATCGTCAGGACCGGATGGCCGCCGTGTGTCAGCTTCTTGTTGAGCAGAATGCTCTCAAGCTCTCGAAGCGCCGGCGACATGGACGCGAATCCCTGCCCGTACTGCTCGAATATGGCGTTATCGCCTTCGAGTTGCTCCTCAAGAAAGCCAACCTTGAGCAGCCACGGCTTCAAGTGTCGCCAGTTCCATCGGTCGAATGCAACCTTCCGGAGATCCATCTGCTGCGACAGCTCATAGAGCCTGTAGGCAACGAACTCGTACTCGACCGTCGGGCCTGGCGTCGTCTCAAGCTGGCCGTTCTTGTGCCAAATATCGTACGGAACGCGGTCAGCCTTGGCCTTGTCGCGCAGAGCTTCACCAGGAAGCCAGAACGTCGGCTTGACGCGCCAGATCGTGCCCGTATCCGTCTCTTTAGGCGACATGAGCACAAGCGAGGTCAAGTCGGACACTTCGGACAGGTCCAGCCCACCAAAGACCGGCGCTCCGTCGAAGTCATCGACCTCGCCGTCACATGCCCGCCAGACGGCAGGCGCGACGAATGGCGCTGATGCGTCAATGCGCTGGTTGAGATGCAGCCAGCGGAAGCTCGCTTCCTCGGTTGGCTGGCGCGACGCACGCTCGGCGTCGTCCCTCACCGCCGTCACGGACTTGAAGAAGCCGAGAGCTGGGTTTGCTGCCTTCCACGCGTCCTCGTCGAGAACGTCACAATCGGCTGGCGCGCTATAGAGATGACTGACGATACGTGGCGCCTTGGACATCTCGGCGTCATCGAGCCACCGAGAGAACAAATCCCCGTCCGTCGCAGCCTGCGTCGAGATGGCGAAGACCATCGCCTTGTCGCCGTATGCGCCCTGAGACGTGACAATAGCCTCAACGAAATCGTCCGTCGGCCCTTTGATCTGGCCGACCTCGTCGAGGATAGCCAGAATAGGCGATCCTCCGTGCGCGCTCTTCGCCTCTGCCGAGCTGGCCTGATATTCGACGTTCATTGCCAGGCCGATAATCATCTTACCGGACGGCACGATGCGCACCAGCTTCGACAGCTTGGGCGACATCATGCACATTTTGCTGGCGTAATTGTAGACTTCAGCAGCCTGTTTGCGCGACCGCGCGCCGGACATGATGCGGCTGTTCTGGTATGCCTCGGGCCCAACAATATGGGCAAGCAGAAGACAGGCGATCGTCGCTGTCTTCGAGTTCTTACGGGCAATCGACAGGTAGGCTCGAGCTGTGCCGGCCGGATTGTCGTATGTGCTGAGGATGAAAGCCTCTTGGAAGGACAGGAGCCTGATCGGCTGCCCGACAAGCTCACCCTCCGGAACGACCAGATATTCTTCGATAAAGCGGCAAACCCGCTCCCCGCGGGTAAGCTTGTTATTCGGCAGCTTGCGCCAGTCTCTAAGCTTTGGGATTGGCCCGCACTTGATCGCAGCAAGCGTTGAAGCTGGGAGTTTTACGGGCATTCATCACCTAGCCCGGACGGGCGAGCAGATCGTCCTCTAATGGATTGTCACCTTCGATGCCCTTGGCCGTCTCGCGCCGCTTGGCTGCGTCCCTCGCTTCGCCCTGCACGGCGCGAGCATGAAGGGCCAGAGATCGGCGAAACGAAAGGATAGATCCGGCGTGCATCTGGACGATTTGCTTGCGGGGATTGGCGACCGGCGTGCCTTTCTCCGAATATGCAACGCCGCCCTCGTCGCGCAGGAGCTTTTGCTCTCGCACAAGGTCGGCCATCGTCCTGGCGAGCATGGCAGCCAGCTCAAGCTGATGGTCGGTCCATTCCGACCGCGCGAACTCAGCAACCACGTTTTTGAAGAACGGCTCGTCCTGTTCGTCGAGTGGCACATTGGCCGGCGGCAGGATCTCGATCGTCGCCTTCGCCATCACGCGCACTGCTTCAGTCGCGCTATCGATGCGCGCCTTTCGCTTCGCCATGATGGAATTCCTCAGCTGGCCTCGCGCGCTTGCGCACGCGGGAGGCGAATTGGCTTGACAAATTTGATGAAATGGACGAGATTGTTGCTACGCCAGCCAAAAATGTACCGCGCAACTGCCGCGGCGCTGGCGCCCACCCCAATCTCCTCGTAGAAAATACTGTAATAGCGTTAGCGTTGTGCCCCGACGCCGATACCCTGGCCGATCGACCGAGACTTTTGAGGTGCCCCGGTGTGGTCACCAAATCTCGATCGGGTATCCGTCAAGGCCAGTGATCACGGCCGCAGCACCTCTATCGATCCTCTGCTTCAGGCCATCGTGGCAATATTTGCACAACGACTGCAGGTTCAGAGGATTGTAGAAGAGATCAAGGTCACCTTTGTGAGGGGTGATATGGTCAACCACCTCAGCCGCTGTGACATCCTCCGTGATAAGGCAAAACCGACATAATGGTTCGGTTGCGAGCTGATGATCTCGCAACCTTTTCCACCTAGCAAGTTTATATAGGCGTTGCCATTCGTTACGCTGCGAAGGCGAATAGACTTGGCTGCGTTGGCGGGGCATTGCTCTTTTCTCTATTGCATCGCCTGCAAGCGCATTGAGTGTTGAGGTAACTGTGCGCTCCGCCTAGGCTAAGCGGCATAATGTGATCTAGCTCAGGGGCTCGATCATCGTATGATCCTCGGAGCGAAGACGGCGTCGGAGACTTGCATATCTGGCAGCGCCATCTGTCCCGCTCGAATACCTTAATAGGGTCGACCGTCTCAACCTTGACGCCGCGAAGTCTAGCTCGCTCCTTCTTGCGCGCCGCTCTGTGGGCGCGACGGCGACTGCATGCCTCCGAGCAATACACTGACCGTCGGTCGCCATATGATGTCGTGAACATCTCGCCACACTCTGCGCATGGCTTAGGTGCATGATCTCGATTGTCGTTGGCCGCAGAGTATTTCCTCGACTTGGCGCGATCACCATTAGCGCGGCAATCGGCCGAACATGTGCTCACCCGCTTAGAGCTTGCAACAAACCAACCATCACAGACTGAGCATCGCTTCTTGATGATTGTGAAGCTAGCAGGCTTCGTGACCGCAGATCGATCTCTGAAATCTTGAAAGGCACAACCACGCGAGCAGAATTTAGTGCGATCAGTCCTTTTCGGACGAAACATGGACAGGCATTGCTGGCATTCAAACTCTGCCTTCACCACGTATTTCGCCGTAGCTACTGCTCTCTGGCACTTCTCGCTGCAATACTTCTGCCCATGCCTTGGCTCATCAATCCTCGCGTCACAACGATCGCAGTTCCTAAAGTTATCGTTGGCGGCAACTGGGCCGCCGAATAGTACATCCGTCAAGGTCTCGACTCCCTGTCGACCTCATGTGGAGACGGGTGAGCCGAAGCCCACCCGCTCAGACCAGCGCAAGAGGTCGAGAATTGCGCCGATGGTTATTTGGTTGCGGCCGCGGAGTTGAACCGCCTAGTTCGGCTTATGAGACCGATGAGCGCACCGGCTCTCTTAACCGCAGAAAACCAAAAGCGGCTGCTCGACCTCGCATCGCAAGGGAGCAGCCGCGTGATCGCCAGTCGCCGGAGGAGGCAGCGCCAGGCAATGGGGATAGCCGTGACTTGGCAAGCCAGCGGTCACGACCTGATAGGTGCATCCAGCCACTGCTCGTCAGCAGCGCCCTCCTGTTGCTTCAGGACGTTGGGCATAAGCTCAAGCCTGCCACGGTACGAAACCCGGTGCAGGTCCAAGCTCAGAGGACCAGGATGCTCATGTGCTTAGCGAGGAACGGCCGGAGCGTTGCTCTGGGTGCCTTTGCAGGGTGTACAAAGTCCTGCCTCGCCAATGACTGCCGCCAAGGTCCGACATCGGCTCGACTTGGCAGGCTGTAGTTACCCAAGGCTCATCGCTGGCCTCGGGCCGGTCGCAATCTGTATCTGCGCACCGAAGGATGCGGGGCAGCGGTGAACCGCTGAACCCCTTCATAGATACACCCTTCGAGATTGCAGAAAGGGACAACTAGGCGGCGTACGCTTCAATCGCTCGCATCAGATTGTCATTTGCCGCGATAAGCGACCGTTTACCACGACGTTCCGCCGTCTTGCCAGCGAAGCCCATCGAAGTGCCGATGTCCTTCATGTTGCCGGCGGTCGCAGCGGCATCAAGTACCTGACGATCCGAGTGCGATAAGCTATCGACCGTGGCCGCCCACACATCTCGATCGGCCTTTGCGATGACGATGTCCTGCCATGCCATCGAGCCGCTCTCGCCGGTGCATGTCTTGACCATTCCCGGAAACACCTGCGCCATCTTGGGCGATCCGCACGGTAGGCCGTCTGGGTATCGGGTGAACGTGACCATGGCCATGTTTGTGTTGGCATAGGCCTCAGCGAGCATCGCTGCGGCTTCATCCCGCGAGTAGTTCCTGCCGCGTCGGCGCTTGCCGCCAGAGCGATAGCGATGGGGCAGCGTCTTGAGCAGGTCGGCGAAGTACCGGTTACTTGCCGCCGCTGCCTGGCTATCCTCTTCGGCACCAAGCTGGTTTTCCGCTGCGTCCTTGGTCCCGAGCATCGCACCGGCCGGCATCCTGATCTGCGCCGCGACAACCTTGCCATCGATCGTAAGCTTGAAGCCCTGCTCGGTTTGCGAGCCATCGCTGAAGCGAATGCGCCCGATGCGGACCACCTGACCATCGCCGTTGCGTTCGATCTCTCCGCTATCGACCGCGCGCATAATCTCTTCGACCGATGGCTTCATGCGCCAGCGACGCTCAGCCGCCATGCCCTCGACATCTTCAGGATTGTTATCGTTCGCTGGCACGACAGACCAGTTGGTCTGCACCGGCTCCGGCTCATGGTCTGGCGTAGTGGCGAAAAGGCGAACGCCGATTAGCTGCTCAGCGAGCGATCCGTGTCTGGCCATAAATCCCCTCGTGTGGTGGTTGGCTGGTGGGCCGATGCGTTGGTATCGCGATTGTAAAATCTAAGCGGAAATAACAAATTTGTCAAGATAGAGCCACTTGGTCACCAAGCCGACTGTCCTGCTGGCCGCATCTTCTTCGCTGGAGACTTTCACCGTCTCCACCGGGAAAGAAAGCGCGGCGAGAAGCGGGTGGCGCTCCTTCTGGCTATCCGTGAGCCTGCCTTCCGCGTTCTTGTACTCGATCAGGCGCAGCATGCCGTTGGGGAGGTAGAGGCGGAGGTCGGGATCGCCGGCTGCAATTCCGGTGGCGGCTGCCTTGACCTGTTCGCGGGCTGATCGCCGCGCCGCGTTCATGTCTCCAGCCAAGGTGAAGCTTGGCAGGCCGCGTGTCGTGTTGGCTGCTACGTCGTCGGCTGTGGCTGCGTACTCCGGCATGGCCTTGAGCGCACGAACCGCGGCGGCTTGCAGGAGCCACTCCTCGATCGGTGCTGGCTTGATGGTGATCTTGCCTGCTGAGTTGGTGATGAGCCGAACCTTGGCGCCGTTGATGCGTGTGGTTTGGGTGGTGCGTTTGGCCATGGGTGTCTCCTGGTGTGGTGATCGCGATTGGTGGTCGCTGGTGTAGGTGACGGGGTTTCGTCTATTCGTCCCCTGTATTCTATACAAATGACAGAAAAGTAGAGAAATAGACTACTTGTATAACGTTAAGGATGAAAAGATGAAACTATATATAGGTATATTATACCATTGATTTCATTGCATATTTTCATCGGAGTTTCGTCCTGAGCTTAATGAGTTTCGTCCTAGACGAAATTCGGCGTCTGAGTTTCGTCCTAGGACGAAACTCATTTTGTCCGGGGATGTTATCCAACCCAAATCAGCCGCCGTGAGGGGCGTCCGACCTTGTTGTCGTTCGCAGCGAATTCGACCTGTCCAGTCTTCTGCAGATCCTTCAAAATCTCGTCTCGCTGCCAGCCGTCAATAGCTTTGCACTTGTCCGCAATCTTGCCCTCGGTGATGCCCTTCCCGGACGCCTTGCGGATCAGCGCAGCGATCTTCTTGTAGTTGGCCTCTCGCTGGTTATCAGCCAGACGCTCCCCCACTTCAGCGAGCATGGCAGCGGCGCACGTCCACGCCACGGCAGCCGCCCACTCGAAGATTGCCTCGGTTATAACCGGGCTCTTGGGATCGGTGCCGACAGCCGCAATCAACGCGAGTTTGATCGCGTTCTCAATGATGCGCCGGACGAACGGCTGCGATTCCGCGGGCACACTCGATTCCTTCGCTTCGATCGTCTCCTTGACCGCTCGCAGGATCCCGACAGCATCCTCGCTCCATGGCACGACAAATGGCTTCGTCTCCTTGGATGGCATAGGGATGTTGACGCCATGCAAGTTGCCGCGTTGCTTCGCCACGTCAATGCCCGCGACGTCCGCCATCCTGCCAAGGAGAGCCAATGGCACATAGCGCACGTCACGCTCCGGCACCACCGCGTCAGGCTTCTTGCCTGTCACGTGGAACAGGATGAGACGTGGCAATAGACCGTCTTCCGCGCTGGCCGACGACAAGGCCGACCAGAACTGCTCTGGCGTAGACGTGCCATGGATGCAGAGGTTCGGGTTATAGATCCGCTTCGGTGGGCTGCCACGGTATGCGGCTCCCTCGAAGAAGGTCGAGCTGGCGCTGTAGTAGTCGCGCAAATCAGTAGAGATAGCCCGCTGGTGACTTCCGGCCTTGCGATCGGTGATATCGCGAACGAACCCGCCGAACTCGTCGATCTGGCAGTTCACCGACTGGCTGCTTTCCAGCACCTCACGGAGGGCCGAGGCTGACATGATACGAGCCGGGCCGCTATACTTCTCGAACACGCCGTGATCGGACATCAGGAGCCGCTTGATCTGGCTACGGGCATGCTCCTTGCCGAACCCGGATTCGGCGAGCGCCACAGTATAGATGTTGGGGCGCGTGTCTCGCGAGCCGGTCGAGTACCTCGCTCCGCACAGGCTCGACACCAACGGCAGGACGGCCGCCATGGCAAGGGCGCGCGACGGCTGCTCCGCAGAAGAAACAATCCAGTCAATCAGATCCTCGACGAGACCGCCTGGATAGGTAAGGCTCTCAAGGTCAGCCACTGCTTCGAGCCTGTACTCTGGCGGCTCATCGTCATGTAGTGGAGCCGGTTCCTCACTTTCGACAGGTGCGTTGGCGGCTTCCAGCTTGCGCTTCGCACTGGCCACCAGACGCGACGTGTCTTGCAGTGGCGTGTTATCCTGCTGATACTCGCGCTCCGGAATGACGCGCGGCTGTTTGATGCCAGCATCGAGGCCACGGCGGATCTTGGCTCTGATTTCCTTCTCGCCATCCTTAGCCACGACGCCGTTCGAGTAGGCAGCATCGAACAAACCCGCCTCGGCTTCCGCGCGCGAAAGCACGCCGGCCCCCACCAGCGTGCCGAGCGAGAAAGCAGATTTGTTCACCTGCTCGCCTCGTCCGCCCTGCGTGGTGTTGGCCAGCGCATCTAACTCCGACTGTACGGCACGCTCGACGTACAGCTCGTTCTCGCCAGACTGGTAGGTGTATGGCGTCGACGAGCTTGCAGCCTGCGGGGGCGGCAGCACGAGCTCGAGGAGCCAATCTGGGGCGTCAGCGAGTGGCGGGATCCCCTCGCCGTCATAGTCAATCCATACGTACTCCTTGCCCTCGGCAGTGACGCTGCCTGGTGCAATGACGTAGCCACCGGAGCCGCGAACGTCCAAGCCCTTGCCAAGCTTGCCGCGGTTGCGGACCCCGGAAACGTACTTGAAATATCGATGCTCGCCGCCACCAGCCGTCTTGGCCGTCGCCGTAGTCGGAAGGGCGCCGTGCTTCTCCTCGAGTGCGGCAAGCGTCTCATAGCCGTTGATGACCTTGCCATCGTCATCCTTGTGGACGTCGACGTCGAGCACCCAAGCGCCAAGCTGCTCTCCGGTAGGGATACCGACCATGGCGGTGGGGTTGCGATCCCAGAGGATGCCGGTCACCCGGCGGTTCTTCGAGGCTCCCTTGAATCCATTCGACACAAGAGGCGTCTTTGCCTTCAGCACCTCGAATTCGCCAGTGGTGTGATCATAGTTCTCCGATACCTCATCGGCCGCACGGCACGGAAAGACTGGCACGTCCATGGCGATGTAGGAAAGGGCTAGATCCTTTGGGGTTTTGGTCACAAATTGCCTCCTAGGTGGTGCAGCGCCGGTTGGTGGCCGACGCTGTACGCTGTTTCAAATATCGGCGAAGAATTCCTTCACAACGCTAACTTTCTCAACCATCTCGGTTTTCACGCCGAGTTTCAGCTCCTTCAAGATCCCGGTGAGATCCTCCCCGCTGATCAAATCAATCTCTGGCACGCCGTCCCGTGTCGCTTCATCGATCGCGCCTCGGGTGAACGACCCTGTCGTGATGAAAAGCGCTTTGTCCGTCCGTCCCTGCATTGCGCCCCTGAAATTGCGTAGGTCACCAGCTCCAACCGTATCCCGATATCGCTTGCACTGGACGACAACCTTGAATGTCAGCACGCTGTTGACGGTGACAGTCCCAACGGCATCAATCCCGCCATCACCAGATCCACCTGTTACGGTCACCTTGGAGAAACCCAACTCGAGCAAGAGACGTTTCGCCAGCCGCTCGAATGCTGCGGGGTTCATGTTCTTGATCGTGTCCAGCACGTCCGTCTGCCACTCGGCCTCATCAACGGGGATGACAAGCGGCGGCGTAATCTCGGCTTCCGCCTGCGAAGCGTCCTTCCCCTTCGTCGCTACCCGCTTCTTGTTGGGCGCTACGCTTTCGGCCTCCTCCTTGCTTACGGCCCTCCCGATCAACGTCAAAACCCAGACGCCGCGCTTCGGATTTTCCAAGATGCCTGCGTGTTTTAACCACGTCTGAACCCAAGCCACCCGGTAAGCGACTTCAGACGCTGGTCCATTGTGGTGAAGCTCTGTCATCACGTCTTCGGACAAGCCCATGAGTTCAGCAATCTTGTCGAGCAGTTGCTGCTTGTCTGCAGATCCTCCCAACTCTCTGAACGCAACCACAGTTGGCCAGATGAACTCACCATACCCCGGCACTTTCGCTTTTACTTTCAGCATGCAACCGCCCCGATATTGAAATCGCCGGACGATCGCACGCTGAGAGTTTGTCTGCAATTATGCCGCTAGGTTATTTTCTTCCGATCGTCTGTGGTTGTCGTTGGCTGGCATTAGCCTATGGATGCGTTTGCCTAGCCACGCGAATTTCGGCGCGGCCCAGCTGTTGCCGAGGGCCTTGTAGCGGGGGCCATCCGGGCAATGGTCAGCAGTCTTCTTGCCCCAAGGGATTGCAGTGTAATCGTCGGGAAACCCCTGCAAGCGCTCGCATTCACGCGGCGTGAGGCGACGGACGGCACTGGTCAGAACGGCTGGGACACCTTCCGCCCCACCACCGGCCCGCACGGTCGCAGCCGTATCCGCAGTAGACTGGTTGTACGTGTCGAAGGCAAGAACATGGGGTTCATCACCCCCTCCTTGGCTAGCTCGCAGGGAGGTGGCTACCTCTCCACCGAGTTCCGCTGTTGCGCCACCGTCACGGCCTCTTATAGCAACTGTAACGGCAGGCATTACGCCGCCATTTGCATGGCTTCCTGTGAACCCACCTGCGCGGAGAGTAGGAGCCAACTCTTCCGAAGCGTCTGCGCCGTAGTCTTTGGCCGTGAAGCAGATTGCAGGAGGATGAGCCTGCGAGTTCAACGGATGACACGGGTCGCCCGGCTTCGGTACGCTCCGATTGAGCGCAGAGGTGATCTGAGTGGTGTCGAATGCGATGATCGGCGTCCCCCGACCAGTCCCGTCTTCACTGGCATCTGCACCTTCTGCCTTCAAGGTGTGGGCTACGTCGCCGCAGACTCCGACCGCCTGCGGCACAAAAAGTGGCGCCCCGGAATTGATGTGCTGGTTCTCAAGGCCAAGTTTCTCACCGAACGCGGCGTTGAGTGTCGAAGCTACTTCTGCTGGCCATTCGCAGCCGCCTCCAACGCCACCCGCAGTTGTTCCGGCAACGTCCTTCCCCGCTTCTCGGCTCGGCGGAGAATACCGGCGCACGCCGTCTCGCTCAAAAAGAACCGCAGCGGGATCTGCCCCGTTTCCAAAATCTGCGACAACGATGACACGACGGCGTCGTTGGGCCACTCCGAAGTATTGAGCGTCGAGGACACGCCACGCGGCACGTCCTTTTGGTCCAGAGACCATACCTGCACCTGGCCACTTTCCTCTTCTCGGCGGCTCGATGGCGGCATCTGCTCCCACAAGCCCGGCGAGAAAGCAGCCGAAGGCGTTGTCTTTTGTGCTGAGGACGCCGACGACGTTTTCCCAGACGGCATTGCGAAGTCCATTGTGAGCTGCGAGCTCATGGGCCAACCTCACGTATTCGAGTGAAAGATTGCCGCGCGCGTCGGCAAGTGACTGGCGAAGACCAGCCACGCTGAATGCCTGGCAAGGCGTGCCGCCAGCCAGAATGTCTACACGTCCAAGTGTCGAGACGTCGATCTTGGTGAAGTCGCCAAGGTTCGGGACATCTGGATAATGATGCGCCAGGACCGCAGACGGGAACTTCTCGATCTCGGAATACGCCACGGCCTGCCAGCCGAGCGGATGCCATGCGACGGTCGCCGCTTCGATGCCAGAGCATACGGAGAGGTATCGCAGGCCGGTGTGATTGTCGTTTGCTGGCTTCACTGCACGCCCTCCAAGTTTCCGCGAACGACGATCGATGTCTTCGTGCGGTATGCGTAAAAGGGCGGTCTGGCGCCCTTCATGTGAACAAATGCGACCCCGCCAGCAAAGCCTTGCCGGTCTGGGTAGGCGGCCTGGAATTGCTTCGCGATGGCCACAGCATCAACCCAATGCTCTGGCTTGGTGTTGGTGATTTTCAGGCCCATCAAAACGGCGCATCCTTCAAAGCCTCACGCAGCCCACGCGCGCACCCTTCCCAGGCCGCCTTCACGAGAAGCCGCTGATTGAGCTCGTCATAGTGTGCGAGTTCGGTCAGCCCGCCGTTGTCCGCGATCCACTCGCCGACTGCCTCGACGCCGGCATCCAGCGCACGCAGCTCGTAGTCGTCGAGCCGGCGGATCTTCTTGTAGTCGTTGATTGACACGATGCACCTCCGGCAAAGGTATTGCGGATCAGGTTTCGGGTTGGGCGCCACGCCGAGTGCCACGGCACGCATGCCGCAGCAAAAGCACGTGGTTGGATCCCCGGCGGCGTCTACCGTCGGGGTGAAGGGTGTGGCGGATTTCTTTCCGGGGATGGCTGCCATTATGCGGCAGCCCGAACCGGCTGATTGTCGTTGGCCGCAGCAAAAAGATCGGCCACAGGCTGATCCTTCGTGCCGAGCGATGCGATGTTCTTCACGGCCTGCCGGAAGTAGGACGGCTTGAGTTCGAAGCCGACGCCCTTGCGACCCATCTCGACAGCCGAGTAGACCTCACTGCCGATACCAAGGAACGGCGTCAGGATGGTCTCGCCCGGCAAGCTCCACAGATCGATGCATCGCTCGATCACATCCAGCTGTAGAGGCGAAATGTGCTGCTCATCCTGCTCATCACGAGCGGACCGGTATTGCAGGGTTCTTGTTTGGCGAATGTCGCTCCATACCGGCGAGGCGTATCGCTGCCAGACAAAAACCGATCGCCACTGCTCGAAGCTCCAAGGCATGCGGCCGTCAGCAATAGTCTCGGCGGCGTGGCGATCGTATGCCTCGCGGCTGATATCGAGGCTCTCGTCACCGACCCACTGTTCGAACATGCCATCGACCGGCTCGATGTTGTCGCCGGGCTTGCGGAACGACACGATGTAGTCAGCCAGGCCCTGCCCGCTGATGCAGCTATCTTTCGTGATTTGCTTGTGAAGGAGCCGGATCGACTTAGTGCGTTGCTGGGCGACGACAGGATCCTTCCAGATGCATACCTCCGAATGGAAGATCCAGCCGGCATCCTCGTAGGCGCGAATGATCTCACCGCGGAAGTCGCGCATGCCGATGAAGCCATTTCTTCTCTTGCTCGTGGGCAGCTGCATGCAATGGACGCTGTGGATGCGGCCCGGCTTCGTGACGCGAAGCAACTCCTGGATCAGGAAAGCGTAGTGCTCCCAGAACGCGCCGCCCTCGTTGTTGCTGATGTCTCTGTCAAAGCTCGAGAACTTGTAGAGCCCCTCGAACGGCGGAGAGTGAATGCCGAAATGCACGCTGTCGCCGGGGATGGCCCGGATCAACTCGCACGAGTCACCCTCGTAGATGGCATAGTTGTCGGTGATCGTTTGGTTGACAGCTTTGACGCCTGTCGTTGCGGTGATGGTCATATTTGTCTCCTCGATGTGGTGTTAGGCGGTGAGCCATGTCGGGATCTGCATCGGTGTCTTCGGGTCGTAGCTCGCCTTTTCGCGAGCGCCCGCGTTGATAACCTGCTTGGTGATGTTGGCGGTGTGGAGCACCATCGCTGCGGCCATGCGGTCGGCATCCGCCTCCTTGCGGCGAAGGTTCGCCACGACGGCTCCCTCCGTTTCGGCTGCGATGAAGTGAGCCGTGACCTCACTCTGCTGGCCGAAGCGCCAGCACCTGCGAATGGCTTGGTAAACCTGTTCGAATGAATCGTTTAGGCCAACGAAAACCATCTGATGGCAGTGCTGGAAATTGAGGCCGAAGCCCATGATGGATGGCTTGCTAATCATTATGGGCTTGTCGCCCCGAAGCCATGCTAGGATGCCGGCCTCCTTCTGATCTTCGGTCATCGACCCGCGCACCGAAATGCACTTGCCAGCGAAGGCCTTCTCCAAAGCCTCCTGCTCTGAATTAAGTTGGCACCAAATCAGCCATGGTTCATTTACGACTTTCGAGCAAGTATTCGATTGCTCGATCGAGCCTGCTAACGCTGTCTTTGAACTTCCCAAGGCCGATGTTGCATGAGCTGCAGAGGATGCCTCGAACGGCTCCTGTGTCATGGCTGTGATCGACGTGGAGGCGATGCCCTCGCTTGTCTGCGCTTTTTTCGCCGCAAATTGCGCATCCTCCTCCTTGTTTGGCGAGCAAGGCGTCATATTCCTCGACACTGATCCCGAATTCAGCTCTGAGACGTCCATCGCGCTTGCGGATTGGATCTCGTCCGCGTGCGGCAGCTTTTGCGTCCTCTCGATATTCTTCGTCGGTAGCGTATCGCTCCCGTCGACGAGCGTTGACGGCTTCCTGCTGCTCTGGTGTTCGCTTGAACTTGTCGGGGTTCTTTTCGCGATATTCGCGCATGTACTCGGCTCGCCTTTCTGGGTCGGCTCCGTTCCCCTGAGTGTTTCGCTTGGCCCTGTATTCTGGGTCTTCTTTTGCGCGCTGCTTGCGTCGCTCTGCGTATTCTGGTTTCCACATGCTGCCAATTCATCTCCAACGTTGCCAGTAACGATATAATATGCAGCGGCAATTCTTTCAAGTACGCTGTCGCGGCGAGCCTTGATGCGCTCTTGCAACGTGGACGCTCGCCCGCCGACTAAGTCAGTGGTCGCGACTTGCGCAGTCACCGTGTGGTGAACTTGATGGAGTGCCGGCAACTGGTAGGCGCCGTCGTCATACCCAAGGTCGGAGGGCTTGCGCAGCATTACGGCCCACGATGCCATCCAGCGCCAGAAATCGTTCTCGGCGTGCCCCTTCAATCGCCACTTCTGTGTCTCTCCGCCGTCGTGCGTGAAGAACGTGGCGAGCATGTCGGAGTAGGACATGATGCCAAGAAATTCCGCGTGATTGCCGAGCTCCATGTAGTCGTTAGGCGCGGGTGTGGCGGTAGCTGCAAGCCGGAACGGGATATCGTGACATGCTGCCACCAGCTCATTTCGATAGTGGCCGCTCTCCGACTTGAGAATGCTGCTCTCGTCCAGGATGACGCCGGCAAACTTCGAGAGGTCGAAGTGCTCTATCTTCTGATAGTTGGTGATGTTGATACCCGGGCCACACTCATCATGCGATCGGACGTGGCGAGCCGGTATGCCGAACTTATCCGCCTCGCGCACCATCTGAGCGGCGACGGCGAGCGGCGCGAAATGCAGGATATCGCCACCTGTGGCAGCGCTGACCGCTTGCCCCCATGCCAATTCCATCAGACTTTTGCCGAGGCCAGTGCCAGCAAACAGCGCGGCCCGGCCGCGCTTTAGCGCCCATGTGACGATGTCTCGCTGAAATGGGAACAGCACCTCCGGCAGGTCTGGAATCTCTGAAAGGCCAGTCGGCGGATCCAAGATCGCCTTCCTGACTAAGAATGCGGCATACGCATCCGACTGCGCCAATGGCGCGACGTTCATATTCATCTCGTCTCCTCAGACTTTGTGGTGGTGTCCCGCGCGTTGGTGGCGCGCGGGTTATTGTGGCTTACTGCATTCCGAGTAATTCTTTGATTTTCGCTACCGCCTTGTGAGGCGCCTCTTTCAGGCCAGCGTCGAGAGAGTATGACTTAGATCCCTCGTTCTTCCCAAGACCGTTCACGCTGACATGGTCCCATTCATTGACGATCTCGACCGTGCCGTCGTCTTTCTGGTCTAAGTACCACCAGTCTTCGTACTGGCCGAGATGACCTTTAGCTATGTAGTAGACTTGCGTTCGTGCCATTTTACCTCCGTTGGTTGTTTACTTCTTATATGGAGGGAATTGGCACAACGCCAGATACGCTAAGCCGCCACCTTCTCATCAAAAATGCGGAAGCCCGGGATCGAGCGAGCGCCAGCCCTCACCTGCTCTTCGGCGTTCCGCTGCGCCACGGCCAGCACCTCTTCCTTGGCGCGAGCCCACAGCCAATCCATGGCGGCTTCCTCGTCGACCAGCTCGGCACGCCACACCGTGCGCAGTCCCAGCCCAGTGGTGGCCGCCTTGTCAGCTCTTTTGGCAGTCTTGGTTAGCGCTGCAGCGTCGGCCAACATGGCTTCGGCATCTTCCCTTGCCTGCAGGTTGCCGCTGGACGCGCGAATGGCTTCCTGTGCGGCAAGGGTAGCAGCGGCAGCCTCGGCGGCCTTCCTTGCCGCCTCTGCGGCCTTCTCGTCGGCTACTTTCTTGCGCCATGGGGCGAGCAGCGTGTCGAGCGTCGACTTGGCAAGATCAACCTTGCCGCGCTTAGGCTGGATCAGAGGATTGAACTTGTCCTGAATAGCCTTCACCTGATCGTCGAGCGGCTTCTTCTCCTCGACGCGCAGAGCGTCGGCGCGCTTGCCGGCGTCGTGAATTTGATCTCTGATGCTTTCGATGGTGTCGTGCATCTCTTGGCTGTTGATCGGCTCGCCGTCGGCGAAATCCTTAGCTGTGTCGAAGAGGTCTTCGATCTCCTGCTTGATGGTTTCGAAGGGTGTCAGCTCGTCGAGGGCCGGGCCCCCGTTGTCGCCGATGGATGGGTTGCGGGCGGCGGTCATGCTGGCACCACGCGGTATGCGGTGATGCAATCACGAACTGGACGGTCGTGATCCCATGACCAAATTCCAGCCGGAGACGCTTCGCTGCTTGGCTCGAATTCAGCCTTGATCTGCACCAATATGTCCGGCTCGACCGGGCATTCGCCGCCGGCCCAATCTACCCATCCATCTTCGGCGCGCGCCGCCGCTTCCTCATGCGCGACGATGTCAGCGTTCGTTGCCATGTTTTCAGGATGGAAGCTTGCCACGAAGCCTGGATAATAGTCATCGACGTTGTCAGTGCCGACTTCCAAGACCACCTTCCCGGTTATGGCGTCGACCAACTCAAGGACGTCATCCGTGCCTGAGTACTCACCCTCTGTGCGGTGCTTGCCGACAACCTCGATCGACGGGAAGACGTTCTTCATCTGCGCTTCGTTTGCGATGGTCAGCGTGCGCATGGAGCTACGATAGCCATCGTTAGGATCCTCCACAGCTATGTAGACGACGCCATCGAGGCGGAATCGGCAGACGGACGATTCCTCGAAGCCGTCGCCGTAAAGCTCTTTGATCTGCTCGTTATCGAAGTCAACAGCGTCCAATCTTCTGCTGCCGACGAGGTCGGTCAATTCGGTCACTTCAGTCTCCTCAGTGTGGTGGTTGGTTGGTACGAATGAAACTAATCCACTATAACAAATTTGTCAAGATGGATTAGAACGGAATATCGTCTGCCATCTCCCAGTCTTCCGCATATCCACCGCGACGGTTGTCATTCGCCGCCTCCGGCACATTGTCGTTGTCAGGGATGAGGCTAGATCGGTGCGCCATCACGTCCGGGTATTTGGCGTTCTTGGCGTAGTCTAGCTGCACCTCGGCCGTGCCGTTGAGTTCGCCGGAGCGCTCCAGCCATTCGATGACCGTTGACGGGAATGGACGCTGGCCGCCGTGTGCCATCCAGAAGCGATCCGCCTTCGCCTTCGGGTATCCCTTGTGCTCGCAGCAAAGCCACTCGTTCACTGCCTTCATCCCGATCATGTAGGTGCACTTCACTGAATCCGGCTTACCCTCTTTGCCAGGATGGTGCCGGAACGTCCGTGACGTCACCTCCGACCACGGCTTTTCCGACGACAACACCGGCGTCGTGTCAGCCTGCGCCGTGATCTTCTCCTCCTCGCTCGGCGGGAAGACGTAGCCGCAGCACTGGCACGTCATGATCGAGATCGGCAGCATTTCGCCGCAGCCGCAGTTTCCGTTCACGTCGACCTGATCCTGCGGGCAAAGCTTCTTCGGCTGCTCGCCTAAGCCCTTGCCTGGCTCGCGCGGACGGATCTGGTCGATCGGCCCGTGGTAGGCGAGATTGCGGCCGTGGTCGGCGATGAGGCAGTCCGTCTTGCCTTCGCAGTTACGAGTGCCACGGCCGAGGATCTGCACCAGCTTGCCCGGCGACTTTGTCGACAGGATCAAGCTGATGAAATCAACGAACGGGAAGTTCGTGCCGGTCGTGATCATGCTGACCGACGAGATCGCCCAATACCTGCCGGCGCGGAAGCCCTCGAAGATCTCCTTCGTTTGGTGGGCGTTGTCGCTAGTGAGAACCGCGCACGGCCGGCCATGTCGGCGGATGGCCTCCGCGACGTGGTTGGCGTTCTCTTTGCTGGTGCTGAAGAACAAACCGGCTCGGCGCCCTTCGGACAAGATCATATCCTCGGCGACGGCCTCTTCGATGATGGCTTCCGCAGCTTCCGACACCTGGCCGGGGATGTACTCGCCTCCACGCGTACCGATGCCCTTCAGATCGATCTTGCTGGCCGTCTTCTGGCTGGTGAGGCGCGTGAGATAGCCCTGCTCTATCAGCTCGCCGATCCCGATCTCGTAGACCACATCGTCGAAAAGCTTGAACTTCTTGACGCCCTCGACCTCCTCGCCATCGGTATCGAGATCATCGGTCAGCCTGCCGGAGTCCATGCGGTAGTCGGTCGCTGTCGTGCCGCAGGTCCGGCTGTCGGGGTTGCGCTCGCGCACCGCCACGAAAAACTTGCCGTACTGCGTGTTTGAATTCCGGCTGATCGCGTGCGCCTCATCGACGATGACGAGATCGATATCGCCGAGGATGTCGATCTTGTTCCACACCGATTGGATGCCGCAGAATAGGATCTGCGCGCGCGCGTCACGACGGTTCAGCCCGGCCGAGTAGATCCCGGCAGGCGCGAACGGCATCAGGCCGATGAACTCTTTGAAGTTCTGCTCGACCAGGCGGGCGTCGTGGGTGACGTTGAGAATGCGCAGAGTCGGATAGTCGGCGAGCAACTCCTCGATCAACTTCGCGATCACAAGTGCCTTGCCGGCTCCGGTCGGCAGGACGATCAGGCCATTACCGCCGCCTTCTTCCCAATATTTGTAGAGCGCATCGAGAGCGTCGCGCTGATAGTATCGGAGTTCCAGCATCAAGCGGCCCTCCGAGCAGAACGACGGAACGCCTGGATCTTCTGATGCACGCGCTGGCGGGTGACGCCATGGATCTCGGCAATCTCCTCGCTCGTGTGTCCGGAAGCGACGAGGCGCATGACATCGGCGTATGGGCTGGCGTCGACCAGCCGCATGACGTTCTGCGCCTCAGCGTGATCCTCCTGCGTAGCTGGCACGGTCTGCCGATCGAGCGCACCAGCGTCGGTGGGCATGACCTTCCTGCGGCCCTCAAAGGCGGCATGCCGCATCTGATAGACTAGCCAGACGCTCAGCTTCTTGGCGGGGTCGTAGCTCCTCCAGTAGCGCAAGCCAGCCTCGACCGTCGAGTTGACCAGATCTTCTCGCTGATCGCGGTCGACCAGCTTGCTCGCCATGCGGCGAAGCTTCGGCAGATTCTCAACCACGCCAGCATCAAAGGTGGCGGGGCGGTTGGCGACATCTGTCACCATCTGGCGACCCCTCATGCTGCCACCGCCGCGCTGCTCATGCCGAGCGCCGCGCGAAGAGCCTCGCGCTGGTCCCACTCGATCTGGCGCACGCGCTCACGGCCAATGCCGTAGTCGGATCCGATCTCAGCCAGCGTGTCACCCATGATCCGACGGCGCAGGATGTCGCCATTACGGCCGGCCGGGATGAGGTTATAGACTTCCATGACGTCGATTTCCTCGATCTGCCGGGCGGGCGTCGAGAGGCCGGCGAGTATGTCCTCACCCTCGACCTGGCGAAGGTGCCTTCCCTGCCGGATAACCTTGCGGCGCTTTTCTGATGCGATCATGCGCACCATGAACGTGATCCACATGTAGAAGCTGCCATCGGGCCTAAACTGGCGCCACTTGGCGAGCGCGTGCGCGAAGACGTCCTGAACGAGGTCGTCGCGTTCCTGCATGTTGCGCACCTGTCTGCGCGCCACCTTCTTGATCAGCGGTAGGTGGTCGGTGAGCCGCCGGTCGAATTCAGCCGGCCGATTGTCGTTAGCGTGGTCCATTGTTCTTGCTCCTCTTGTGGTGGTGTCAGGCGTTGGTAGCGCCATCGACGAATATGGTTCCGTCTGGTCGACGGTAGGTGATTTGTTCGAGGTCTTCGTCGACGTCGATCTGATCGAGTCCGACCAGCAGCGACGGGACAAACAGATGCGCCGGGCAGCCTTCGTCCTGCTCTGCCAAAGACAGCGGCTTCGCCCACCGGGCGCAATCCCAGCCAGCGTTCCCGTCCATCAGCGGAGTGGAATGCAGGCAGGTGCGGCAGTGCGAGCGCGGCATCTCCTCGCCCCAGCAGACTGCGGCCTGCCGGCAGAACTTGCCGCGGAAGTCGTCGCGCTTGCCGCACAGGCGAGATGGCGGCTCCGGTGCGTTGATAATGCGCTCGATCCTTGCAATTGCCCGCATGGCGAACTCAACGTCGAGCTCGACACGCTCGATGTGCAGATCCTCGTCGTTCTTATTCGACATCATGTAGACGACGCGGTTGAGGCCGAGGCCGTACATGTAAAATTGAAACGTCGCGTAGTGTTTAGGCATCCCGATCTTCACGCCATTCTTCTTCACCGGCTTGAAGTATTCGTCCTTTGCCGACTTGCACTCGACGACATGCTCTGTCTTCGGCGCTTCGATGAGGCCGAGCACGCGACCGTCGATCTTGCCGCGAAGGTGCCCACCAGCCGCTCGCACGCGATCCTGCTGGCCCCAAACCTCGCAGCCAACAAGACGCAGCAGATCGAGCAGGCGATCCTCTTCAATGTTGCCACGCTCGAAGATGCGGCGCTTCTTCCAGTCGATCTCCTCCGGCACAGACGCGCGGCGGAAGGCTAGCCAGATCGCGCGATCGCACTCAACGCCGATATCGCCAGCCGGGACGCCTACCGATTCCCAGTCCTCACCTTGATTAGCGAGAGCCTCCTGGATGGCGCGCTGGGTCGACGAGGTTGGTTTGGGGATGGGTGGCATTATGATGCCTCCGCATTCACGAAGTTATCGTTCGCAGGCATGCCATGGTTGGGATGGAAGCCAAAGCGTATCTCCGCAGCCTCTCGCGCGGCAATCGCGCCCTCCTTCTTCGCGAAGTAGCCAAGATGGTGGTTCTTGGGACCGACCTTGATGCGCGCGTACCAAAGATTCCTCTGTTTGAACCAATAGACGCCCACCCTGCCGCTCGTGTTGTCTGATGGCAAAGAGATGTTTTGCGCGTTGCCGCTAGCACTCACTTCCCGAAGATTGATCAGACGGTTGTCAGAGCGGACGTGATTGATGTGATCGACCTGCTTCGGCCAATACCCATAGACCATCGCGAAAATAACCCGATGAACGAGCATGACTCGCTTCTGCAGGTTAATATAGAGATAGCCGTTGTTCAGTTCTGTTCCGGCATTCCTCCCCGCGAACCTACGGTTCCACGCGAGATGGACGCGACGCAATTTGAAGTGCTCCGGCGCAGCCTCACGCCAGAACAACTCCCCTGTGTCCGGCTCATAGCGGAGCCGGACACGCAGATATTCGATATCGAGCGTGGACATTAGACGCGCATCGGCATCAGCGTGATGTCCAGCATTTCGTTCTTGCCAGTCAACCGCGCCGGAGAGCCAGAATCCCGCAACGCTAAGGTCACCGCCCCATCAGCCATCACGGAAAGCGCATCTCTCAAGTATAGAGTATTGAAGCCGATCTCGACCGGTTCAGCTGAGTATTCGGCCTCGACCTCGTCGTGTGCGTCACCAGTCGGCGATTTTACTGATAGCGAAATGGCTCCCGGAGCGACCGAGAGCTTAACTGCACGACCTCGTTCATTGCTTACCGTCGAGACGCGATCGGAAGCCCGCAATAGCTCGGTCTTATCTGCCGAGACGATCAACTCGTTCCCCATCGGAATCACTCGCTCATAGTCGGGGAATGTCCCATCGATGAGCTTAGACACCATCTCGAAATCGCCAGAGGCGATGCATATCTTTGCTGATCCGACCGAGACGGACACAGACCCCTTAGGCAGGAGGCTGGTGACTTTCTTCGGGATGATAACCCCATCGAACACAGCAAGTGCAGGAGCCGTATGCCTGGCTAGACGATGACCATCGGTCGCGACGGCGACGCATACGTCTTCACCGCCGGCGAAATAGACACCTTGCAAGTAGTATCTTGCATCGTCCGAGCTGATCGCAAACGTCACCGGAGCCACGAGCGCAGCCAGATCGATGTCGAAAGTCGCTACGTACTCGCCGCCCTTGAGGTCGGGGAAGTCGCCAGCCGGCAGTGTCTGCAGCGTGAAGCGCGACCTGCCTGACTTGACGATCAGCTGGTCACCTTCGAGTGACATGGTGATGTCGCCGACCGCCTTCTTGGCGATGTCGGAAAGCAGCTTGGCGTCGACGCACAGGCTTCCTTTCGCTTCCACGGTAGCCGGCGCTGTGTCGGTCGCTACGATGTCCATATCCGTGCCAGTGACGCGCAGCTTGCCGTCCTCTGCCGCGAGCAGGACGCTTCCAAGGATCGGAATGGTGTTGCGTGCCTCGACGACACGGCCGACATTCGTCAGCACGCGCGTCAGCTCATTCTTGCCGATAAGCAATTTCATGGTGATCTCCTCGGTGGTGGTTGCCGCACGGTTGGTGGCCGTGCGGCGGTGGTGGGTTAGGCGGCTTGTGCGGCAGGCGTGACGTATTCGCCGTTGCGCATCTCGTGGAAACTCCAGGTCTTCCCAGGATGTGCCGCTAGCCAGGTCGATACCGCCTGCTCGATGGCGTTGCCGAGAGAGCGGTGTGGCTTATCGTATCCCGCCCACGGATCGTCGGGACCGTCCTCGCCGAAGCACTCCTCGTTCCGCTCGGATAGGTCGTCCATGATCATCGCTGCGTATGCTTCGCCGTCGACATAGGCGGACATCACAGTCTTGTCCGCTTCAACGATATAGAATGCCTCACCGTCGAAATCGGAATTTCCAACCTGGATGGCGTCACCGCGGCTATCGTAAGGGCCTTGGAAGATTTCTGCGTCTTCGGAATCCGAGACCCACCATTTGAAATTCTTGTCACCCATCATTGTCTCCTCAGTGGTGGTGAATTGGCGGGCCGCTGGTGACGACCCGCCGCTTGGTTATCGGTAGCGAGCGACGAGTGGCGGCTGTTCGGATTCCATCCGAATACCGTCATTCCAACCGCGAGGCAGCGCGTCGCGGTAAACGGTTGGCTTCACGATCTCCACCTTCGCCAACTTGGCCTTGATAGCCGCCCACTGTTCGGCGGTGGGCGGATTTCCTCCCATCGCCGTTTCGAAGCCATCAAGCCACGCCTTGAACTCGCTGAGAGACATCACTTACGTGTACCCCAGGGCTTCGCACCAGCCGGCTTCGCAGCCGCAGCCTGGCGGTTGTCGTTCGCCGGAACTTGCGCTCGAGCGGCAGGTGCGGACGGCTGGACAGCGTCGACTGCGGGCTCTGGCACGTCGCCTTCGTCTTCAAAGAAGTAGCGTTTGATCTCCGCACGAGCCGGATGCTGCCCATCCTTCGACGGCTTGCCGAGACCGATCTTCGCGGTGAAGAGATGGAAGTGCAGATCTTCGGAATCTTCCACCTCTGTCTTGCCAACCGCGCGGCAAAGGCTGGCGAACTGCCGCTGGCCGATTTCCTGGGCCTGCGCATTGGCGTTCTCGAGATTGTATGTGGTGAAGAGCTTGCGGCCTTTGTACAGCTCCGGCTCGACGACCACCATCGTGGTCTTCAAGACGGTGCCATTGCCTGCCTTCGTGGGGCCGACGTCCGATGCTTCGATTTCGAGCTTGTAGACTCCATTTGGCAGCTCAGCATAGTCGGTCTGTGTGGTATCGTGATCTTGGGCGTTGAACGTCGATCCAAGTCTCGCCATTTCGTAGTCTCCTTCTGTGGTGGTGGTTAGTTGGTCGGCAACGCGCGATAGGTGAAATCGTGCGGTGTCCATTCGAAAATCATGCCGGCGCCGTGGATGCCATCAGCGCATCGCTCAACATGCTCCAGCCATCGGCAATCGCCATCGCCTACTCGGACAGGGAACCACGCGAACCATCGATGCCACTTGCACCAACGGTCGCGCGCATTTTGCTTTCTCTGGCGAGCCGTTGGCCCGCAATTGAACTTCATGCTGCAATTCCCGTCGGTTCCGGGAAATACTTCGCGAGTTCCTCGTAGCCCTTGCCCTTACGGTAGGTGATCGCATCCGGCATGGAGTACCGGTTTTTAGCAACGAAGCCGGCGCCCTCGGTGAGGTGGATCTGGCGCTCCTTGCCACCCTCGGCGTGGGTGACTTCCTTCTTGATGCCGACTTCCTTGCTTTTCAGCGAGACGCGGTAGTTCAGGAAGGCCACTATATCAGAGCGCTCGCGGACGAGAGCCGCCGCGCGCTTGCGGAGCTTCACCTGATAACGATCGTACGGATCGGTCACCGGGCTATCGAAGCGCTTGATTTCCGGGTGAGCCAGCAGCACCACAGCGATGCCGCGATCGGTGAGCGCGGTGCAGGCGTCCATGAACTCGCCCCACTCGACATCGCCCTGCACATCGCCCTGCCCGAACGCAGCCGGCGAGCCCTTGTCGTTACTCCCGATGGAATCCGCGCCGATGCGAGCGCAGGTCTCGGCGTTGATAATTGGCTCGAGGCCGTCGAGGCTGTCGAAGATCACGGTCTTGAACTCGTGCTCTTCGGTGATCAGCTCGCCGACCACGTTCTTGAGATCTTCCCAGGTCTCGACATCGCCGGGCGTGGCGAGGTCGACGTCGCTCGGCGGACGTTCGCCGGCCGTGCTGATGTAGATCGCGTCGGGGAATTCCGCCGCGAGCGATGACTTGCCGACGCCGTCGACGCCGTAAAGCAGCGTGACTGGCGGCGTCTGTCTGGTGGTGCTTCGCAGTGATGTAAGCGAAATCGCCAAATTGACCTCCTATCGCTTTGCTGCTGCGCGATCGCAGCCCGGGTTGTTGCCGTTGTTGATGGTGATCGCCGGAAAGGTCGGATCGATCACGAGACGCTGCTCGTCGATCCATTCCGACTTCAATTCGCCGGAAGCCCTCGGTGCGAGCAGCACCTGGTTGCATCCGGTGATGTACTGGACGTAGCCGGTGGCCACGCCGCGAAATCCAGTGATGACGTCTTCGTATGTCGCGCCAAGTTGGGCCATGCTCTCTCCTTCCTAGAGATAGAAAACCAAGGTGATGAAGACGGCTGCCGCAACGAACGGCAGCCAATCCCGAGGCGGTGGCCAGTTACCCGCGGTCGTAGTCATTGAGGCGGTCGGCGGCCTTGCCGGACAGGTGGACGGCTCCGCATACGATGCCGATGGCAACGGCGGCCAGTGCGATGACGGGAGCGAAGACGACGACGCCGACGGCTACGGCAGCCACTAGGGCGGCGATGCTGGCGCGCTTCAAGGTTGGAGCGCGGAAGCTTGTTGGCTCCTGCAGCCTCGACTTCTTGGTGACGGTTGCGTCGATCGGGACGTAGTCCAGCGGCGTCCCGGTGATCGTGGTGAATACTGGTGGCATCAGAATATCCCCAGCCAAACGCCAACACCGTGGACAACGCCGACTGGGGCAACGATGCATCCGAAGGCGAGAAGCACCCACGCGCTCGCCTTGATGCAGACGATGACATGAGTGATCCAGGCGGCGATCGATGCGATGATCACGAGGATCCACGCCAACACGATGAGGATGCCGGCGCCAACTGCCAGAGTTTCGCCGGTCGTCATGCCGCCACCTTCGACTTCGGAGCGCGGTGATAGCTGACCGGTGCGCTCGACACGTGCGTGCCGTTGACCAGTTCTGCCGTGCGGCGGGCTTCCGCCTTCTGGGCGGCGGTGCGATAGGGCTTCCGGTTCAGCATGTTGACTTTGCCGGTGCGGGTGTATGCTGTCGCGTATGGATGATGTCTCAAGACAATGGTCTCCTCTGGCCAGCTGCCGAAGCAGCTGGCTTTGTTGTGGTGGTTGGTGGTGGTGGGTTAGGCGGCGGTTGCGAGCCAGTGCTCGACCGCATCCTTGGCGCCCTTGAGCGTCAGGTCGTTTGCAGCCTTGAGGGCCTTGATTGCCGGTATCTTGTCGCCCTTTATGGCAAGACGCTGCCATTCGTGCGCATAGACCTTCTCCTCGCTGACGGTCTGCGTCAGGACGTAGACGCCGAACTGCTTGCCCTTGTGGACCGATGCCAGGCGCGAAGCTTCTTTGCTGGCCGCCCCCTCGTCGGCATGGACGTACGGGCGATCGGAAGGCTTCGGCTGGCCGTTCTCGATCAGGCACACGATGGCTGAGTTGGTGGGTGTGGGTACAGGCGCTGCCGCTGGAATAAAATCAACCTCAGGCAAGTTGCCATCTGTCGACCATCCCACTAATCCGTCGAGCCACACCCAGAAGGCGCCGGAGGCCTCTAGTTTCTCCACCTTCGTGACGGTGTACTTCCTGCCAACCGTGGCGCCGTAGCCACTATTGATCGCAATGACCTGATCACCGACCCTGAAGTTCGAGCCAGATACATTGTCGTTGCTTGCCGCAACTGCAGGCTCGTCGACCCATTCGGCGATCAGGTCGTGTTCGGTTCGCATGAACGTATCGCCGCCCCTGTAACCGCAATGACCATCGGTGCCGTAATGCCAGCCACCCGAATAAAGAAAGCCATCATCCTGTTTCATCGGCCCGATCTTTTCGCCATCGCGCGTCCGGTAGAACCTGCCTGCTTCGATTTTGAATTCAGCAGCGACAAGTTCGAAGCAATCGACCGTAGCGCGGGTGAAATTCGCGGGCGTCGCCGCTGTGCTGTAGGTAACGGGGGGGTCGATATCGAGCAGATATTCGCCATTGTCGACGAATGAACCGTTTGACCACGCCTTGATGGTCGCAAGCTTGCCGACCGCGCCAGTAGTAGACCGCCCATCCTTCACAAGACGAACGCGATCGCCAACCTTCGGAACCCACTTCGTCTCTATGAGCTCGAAGTTCTCTTCGCCCCAACCGTTCTCGGTCGAGCCCTTGTCGTCGAGCGCGACGCTCACGCTGTGACGGTTGATTGCCGTGATCTCGTATTCCTTGCCGCGAGTGAACTCGTTGCCGTAACTGTTCAGCGCCCGCACCCGATCACCAACCTTAAACTTCGCCATCACGCTGCTCCTTCCGTTTCGGTGTCGGGCTTCAGCTCACGCCCCTTGGTGAAATCGACGCGAACGACGTTCGTATCGTCCGGATCAGATGCATGCTGCAGGGGCGGCTGGCCTTCCTGCTCCACATGGCGGAGCGTCGCCCAATGGAATGGTTTCACTTCCAGGCTGCCGAAAAGCTGGACCTGATAGTAGCGACCGAAGTCGGATTCACTGATGATGATGCCGAACAGCTCTGTGTTCAGCTTGCACTCGACGAGGTCGCCTTCTTCGAAGAATTGGCAATCGCACTGGCTCATGCCGCCACCTGCAATTCGCGGCGCAGCGCGTACTCAGCCACCAGCTGGCCGGCGCGGAGGTCTTCATCGTCGAGCTCCACCGTCTCAACGCGACGGACGGAGACCGGCATCATCCCGCTCAGTGTCGAGCAGCCGCCATTATGCGGCGAGAGGACGGTCTTGCGATCGGGGTTGTTATCGTTGGCAGCCTTTGCCGCCAGCTCGGCAGGCGTAACGCGCTGACCGAGGCCACGAAAGTCGCGGCTGAGTCGCATCTTCACAGCGGAAGGCGTGATGCCCCATCTGGCTGCGATCCTTTGGAAGCTTGCGCCTTCCTGCCGCATGGCGAACATGTCGGCAGTCGCGGCTTTATCTCTAAGCTGCATCTTATCTCCTCTGATGTGTGGTGCAGGCGGTGGGCTGGTGGGCCCTTTGACAAATTTTCGCAAATTTGCCATCTTGGAAACCATATGACAAAGTAACAAATTTGTCAAGATGGAAGGTCTTATGTCTCGTCTATCTCAGATGCTGACCGCCGAGGTGAAACGCCGGCAGATCAGTGAAATCAAAATCGCCGATGAATTCGGCTGGGCTCCGCAAACGTTCAACACCTGGAAGCACGGCGTCGTGCCTCGGCAGAACTGGTTTGTCGCCCTCTCCAACTTTCTCAACATCCCGATGTCGGACGTCGAGATGCTCGTCGAGGAAGCGCGCACGTCCACCGGCAACACCAAGCTCCCCAAGATCGATCCGGTCTTTGGCAAGGTGAGCGATCGAAAGGACGGCAAGTTCGCCTTCCCCGCTGAGCACGGCCAGCGCTTCCCGCTTGGACGCTACGCGATCCGCGTCGACACCAAGGTGATGGAGCCGGCACTGCTCGTTGGCACCAAGGCCTGGCTGGATCCATCGATCTGGCCGCAGACCGGAAACGACGTGCTCGTGCACACCAAGAGCGGCGCAGCGTGGATCGGCCAGCTGGCGGCGATCGAGAACAACACTGCGAAACTGCACAGGCATGCCGCGAAGGAGATTGTCGTGAGTGAGATCGAGGCTATTCACGTGATCGTCCTTTCCGAGCGCCTGCCGAGTGGGGCTTGACAAATTTGTTGAGATGGTGATATCCATATGCCTGCGCCTGTGGTGGGCGTATGGACCGATCAGGGTTTGATTAGCGTCAGCTGTCTCCTCCCCTTTTCCAGTACGAACCAATTTCCCCGAGCCGCGAAAGCACGTGGTGGTGGCCGTAAGGTCGGCTCGGAGAATTCGGTCAGCCAACACAAAAAACGCTGCCAGCGCATTCCTGCGCTCGGCCGCGTTCTTATTCGTTCAGTTCATTATTCTTGTTGTTTCTCATGTCTATGCCCCTCGCTTGCTCTCTTCCCTGATGATCAAGAGGCCGCCCTACGCAATACTGTGGGCGGCCCTCTCTGGCAGCGGCTGCGTCTTCTCTCCCAGCCTCCGCCATGATAAATTCTTCTTCTATGCCCCTGCGCCCTCATGGCGCGCCGTCTTCTGATGCTGTTTGCCCTGATCAGAAATGGTCTTCTTGGTACTGAGTTCTCGTCGTTCATACTGTCGCCTTTCCGTTTTGTTAGCGCCCCCAAACATGAGCGTGGCATTTTGTTGTGGTTAGGCAGTCTCTGAATGGCCTGCGCTTTCTGCGTCTTGTGCCGTTCATGTGATTATCAGTATCGGTTATCAGATTATAGGTCAACATCTTTCTGTTGCTTATTGGCACATAAACTGATAACCGATTGAAAAACAATAAGGAAAAAACCAAGTGAGCAAGCTATCAGACGTCGTATCAAGGCGCGCCGCAGAGCTAAACATTTCGCAGACGGACCTGGCAGAACGAGTTGGGATGTCCCAGCCGAGCATCAGCGACCTATTCAATGGAGTTGTGTCCTCCCCGCGCAAGTGGCGGGAGATAGCACGCGAGCTGCAAATCCCAGAGGAAGATATGCGCCAGCTGATGATCGAGGCTGGCCGAGAGGACGGCAAGTCAACGAGGTTGCCGCGGATCGTTCAAGAGGCAATCCGCGATACCCCCTCGCCTGAGGCGATCGCCCACCAGCCAAACGGCATGATCGATAAGACGCCCATTCCGACGACCGGTAAACCAGTGCGAATGCTGCCTGTTTTGGGCGAGGTGGTAGGCGGCAGTGACGGGCAGTATGACTTCAACGGGACGGTTC
Source organism: Rhizobium sp. 16-449-1b (assembly GCF_017741935.1). Taxonomy (GTDB): domain Bacteria; phylum Pseudomonadota; class Alphaproteobacteria; order Rhizobiales; family Rhizobiaceae; genus Rhizobium. The sequence goes on from NZ_JAGHMH010000007.1 coordinate 131,322, forward strand.
TCGACTATGTCGCCTGCCCTCCGTCGCTGGCAAACGTGGCGGACGCCTACGCCGTCTGGATCGATGGCGAGTCTATGTATCCTCGTTTCAAATCCGGCGAGCTTGCATATGTTCATCCACGTAAGCCACCTCGCCGTGGCGACGACGTTGTCGTGCAGGTCCGTCCACGCGATCATGACATGCCGCCGCGCGGCTTCGTGAAAGAGCTGGTCGGCTACGCCGGCGACAAGCTAGTGCTTAAGCAGTTCAATCCCGATATCCGAATCGAATTCCCTCGCGAGGACGTTGTCAGCATCCACGTCATCACGCTGTCGGGGCAATACTGATGATTTATGTGTTTTATAGGTTGACGAGACAAATCCTATAACCTATACATCTCCTCACCGCCACACCTAACCAGGCGGGACACCACTGAGGAGACCATTTCATGAGAAGACGAATCCTCGTCGACGAGTTCGAAACCGACTACCCTCTCACCACAGCCGTCGGCAGCATCGAACCGATGCCTCGACCAGACCACAAAGCAAAGAAGCAAGGGCGTCCAATTCGCCGCCCGTCTAGCCAGCCTCGCTTTCGCGGCCATGATCGCCGCACCTGCCGCACCATGTGGCTCGACGAAGCGGTTTCTGGAGTTGACGCATGATGCGCACTCCCATCAGCCATTATGATGGCCCTACCCTCCGAGATTTTCTTCGTGACCTGATAGGCGCCGCTTCGGCTGGCGCCTTCGTCTGGTGTGTTTGCACCTGGGCACCGTACTTCGCTCGTTGATCGCCTCCCAAGGCGGAGCGCGGCTGAGCGGCCTGCCGGCCGCGCTCATCACCACCCATCAGAGGAGAATGCGATGACTGATAATCAAGAGAAGATATGCACTGACGCAGCCATGGCTCAATGGGAGGCGTCGACGAAGCGGCCGGACCTTTCGGAGAAGGATCGAGTGCGGGGCGCGATCGAGGCGTACAAGCGGCAAGCCTTCGCGTTCGAGGTGCTCACCGCAAAGGCCGAACCTTCGGTCTCGGACTACGCCACCCGCCTCTTCGATCTCCATGGCTTCATGCTGCTGGAAACCTATCAAGGCAAGCACGCCGTTACGGTCACGTTCCCCGATCTGCAGGAAGCGCGGCAGTTTCACGGTGCGCTCGTCGAGTTGTCGACACACAGGCCGCGCGGCTCGGAGCTACGAGGATGAGCGACCTGAAACCTCGATACACGACTAAGCGGCTGCACGACGAGATTGCCAAAGCTACCGCTTATGGCATCGAGCAGGCTGCGGCTCTCGTCGATGGCTTCCGCTGCAATACCGGCGAGTACCTGCCGCGCAGGGATCTGGTCGATGGTATCCGCGCTTTGGCTAGCTCCCCACCGCCCCATCATAAACTGGTGGCGGAAGTCCTTACGGTCAACATGGACGCGCCACTGACAGCCGTCGATCGTCTTCGGGCGCTGGCTGGCGGTAGCCGCGACATCGACTTCGAGCCTTCGGACGCAGACGAGATCCTCGAAAAACTGGAAGCGCTTGCAGCGATCCTGTCCGCTCCGAACCTTGAGTTCGGCGATGAACCCGTTGATGATGCGTTTGGGCGTAAGTTCACGCTCGGCGAACGCGTCCGCAAGACGAAGGGATCATCCTGGCAGGGCCGCATCGTCGGCTTCTACAGCACCGATCTGACGCCAATCGGCTATGCCGTCGAAAGCGAGCGTGAGACGGGATCGGTGCAGATCTATCCGGAGAATGCCCTCGCCAAGCTGGAGGATCAGCCATGACCGACAAACTGAAGCCGGCAACGCTGGAAGAAGCTTGGGATCTGCTCGACAGCCGGCGGTTCCTGCACGGACATCGCGAGAGCTTGAAGGAAAGCTTCGAGGTGGTCATGAAAGATATGTTCGGCTCGCCACCGCCCGTAGAGCATGTGATGGTGAGCAAAACGCTCGACCTCGTCAGGCTCGATTGCGAAATCGACACTCTGCGAGAAAAGGCCAGCAAGGGCGGTATTGCTGTCGTCGAAGCTGATCAGCTTGAGATGATCGCCAGCATCCTCGATGCTGTTCAACCCCCAGAAGGGCTTTCGAAATGGCCGGGATGGGATCAGAGCAATCCCCCATGGTCGGAGGCGAAGCACAAGGACGCCATCTGCTACGCCGCCTTCGGCGACACATGGTCAATGGAGGATGCTGCGGCGCTGATCGGCTTCATCGAGGCAACTTGGAGGGCGAATAAATGAGCCCATACAGTGTCCACTTATGGCGCAATGGCCAAGACAGAGGCCGCGTCTCCTGCCTGCTCAATAGCTTCAACGATGCAGAGCGCTGGATATCACAATGGAGATCCGTTGGCTCGAAATTCCAGAGTGACGACCTGCGCGTTCACAATGGCGACGGCCAAGCGACCAACCCAAATATGGAGATATCGGCATGATCTATGCGGTCAGAACGTTCAAAGGCAATCAGGCGCTGGTTGAGTTCGCCAACACGCGGGCTATGGAGCGCGCCGCCGCGGATATCGGCAGTGAATTTTCTTTGCGTCGCGTCTCCCATCAGCACGCCGCCGCTTGGGTTGCCCAAGGCAAGGAAAATGAAACCGCTCTTACCGTCGATGACATCGCGTGCCCCGAGGTCGTCTGATGAAAAGGCTCCCTTCACCAGCCAAACTTGCCAGCGCTATCCTTGGATGCGATGAGATTTCTGGCATCTCAAAGGAGGCGGCATGTCAGAACCAACAACGTTCTCGGTTCGCATCAACGGCGGCAGTGAGCAAACGCTCAAATGCTTTTCTGGCGAATACCAGCGCGCCGCAGCAGCAGCCGTCGCCATGCTGGCGCATGAGAAAAATGGCGGGGCGGATGTTGTGGAGATTTGGGTGCCTGATCTCTTGCCGGACTACGGGCCGTACTTCTTCGAAATTGGAACCGACGCATTCGGCAGCTTGGTTGTCAGGACCCTCATCCCTAGCGATGGACATTCACCTGGCGAGGTCCGGCGACTGCGCTGATAGCGCAACCTCCTCGTTCTGCCGCCGGGGCGACACCCCAGCACCCGTTTCGAGGGAAGCAACCACTACCACCACCAAGAGGAGACTAAAAGCATGAATTTCAATGAACGAACCCCACAGTCCCGCGCCGGCCTTATCGCAAAGCTAGCTGGCGGCGTCGCACTTCTCGCCTTCGTCGGAATGCCTGCTGTTTTTGGCAGCTGGTACACGGTCGATCAGGGCGAGCGTGGCGTCCTTCTCCGCAATGGCGCCGTCGTAGGCGTCGCCCAGCCCGGCCTCGGCTTCAAGATGCCGTGGATAGACAGCGTCCGCCGCGTCTCCGTCCAGCAGCACACAGTCGCTTACGAGAGTGTGCAGGCCTATTCAAAGGATCAGCAAACAGCGACGCTTCGCGTATCGCTCACCTACAGCGTACCGGCCGACCTCGTCACTCAGGTCTACTCCGAATTCGGCTCGCTCGATTCCCTGCAGAGCCGCGTCATCGATCGCCAGGTGAATGAGCAGGTTGAGATCGTGTTCGGCAAATTCAATGCCATCACAGCAGTCCAGGACCGAGCACGTCTCTCTGCTGACGTCTCGTCAGCGATCAAGAAAGCTATCGTCGGTCCGCTCACCGTGACATCTGTGCAGGTCGAGAACATCGACTTCTCTGACGCTTACGAAAAGTCAATCGAGCAGCGCATGCAGGCCGAAGTCGAGGTGCAGAAGCTGAGACAGAATGCCGAGCGCGAGAAGGTGCAGGCGGAGATCACTGTCACTCAGGCGAAAGCGCAGGCCGATAGCCAGCGAGCGATCGCTGATGCTAACGCCTATGCCACTGAGCGCTCCGCCGAGGCCGACGCCAAGGCGATCGAGATTAAGGGGCAGTCAACGGCGAAGGCCATCAAGGCTCGCGGCGACGCACTCAAGGAAAACCCGATTCTCATCGACCTCACGCAGGCCGAGCGCTGGGATGGCAAGCTTCCGACCACCATGCTTCCCGGCGGCGGCGTCCCGATGCTCAACGTCGGCAAGTGAAACAACCCACCACAAAGGAGACAACGATGCAAAAACAGAGAAGAACCCCGCCGAAGCTCACCCCGCCGCCTTACCGCGGATCCGGCATTGAAGTCGTGGAGAACCTTGTCGAGCACGCCGTGCCGGCAAGCCGCCTACGTGCGGTAGCCGCCTGGCATTCGGAGCGCAAGGCGCCGCGCAATGCAGCAATCGCCGCTCGCCTGCTCAAGGCGGCCAACGACAACAGCCGCACATGAGTGCCGTGCGCGCTGCGTTCCTGACAGCCCCGGTTTCGGGGCTGCTTTGGATCGCGATTGTGTTGGGGATCGTATCACTGATCGGAGACAAGCTATGACATCAGGCAGATCCGCAACAAAACTCGACAGCCTCCCGATGTTCGCGAACGACAACGAGATCGCGGAGGCCATCGTGGGGAAAAAAGCAGCGAAGGATTTCGTCAGCAAGATGCTACCTTCGCTCGAGCGGCTGCCGGGCTTTCCGACCGTCGACAGCTTCCACGGTGGGAGACCAGTCATCCTGGTCAGAATGTTCTATGAAAAGTACCTACGCATTCCGGACGCCATAGTCGTCTCGAACGCGGCAAGCGTAGAGGATCCGACAGCATGGAAAAAGTCACGGCGAAAGGCCTGAAATGGATAAAGCGCCCCAAAGGCGTCACCCCGTATTGGGTCGCGGATGACGTAGCCATCAAAGGTGGCTTCCGGCCAAAGAACGTGAACCTGTCGCACATGCGCGACGAACCGATGAGGATCGTCGCAAAGTGCAATCAGCTGCAGGGCGAACTCGAACTATGGAAGGTCGAGCACAAGCGCGACCCGACGCAGTTCGATGGCACGATCGCCAGCGTTCTAACGGCCTACGAGCAGCACGAGGATAGCCCATACCTCGCGCTGAAGCCGGGCAGCCTGGTGCCATACAAGCACTACCTCGCCCGCCTTCGTGGCCACATCGGGAGCCGGCACGTCAGCGACATCAATGGCGTGGACATCATCAGGTGGCATCGAGAGTGGTCGGAGGACGGCAAACACCTCGCGGCCGCCGAGATGGCGCGCGCAGTGCTGATGGCTGCCCTCTCCTTTGGCGTCATGCTCCGATCGGCTGGCACGTCTGATCTTCTCAGCATTCTTCGAGAAACGAACCGCAAGCTTCCCAAGCCCCGATCGCGGAAGGAGAGCCTGACCGCTGAGCAGGTAGCAACCCTCCGAGCGGCTGCGCACGCCAGCGGCAGGCCGTCGCGGGCTCTGGCGTATGCCATAGCCTTCGAGACCACGCTCCGCCTTTGGGACGTCATCGGCCAGTGGTGGCCGCTTGATAAGGGCGGCGTCTCGGACATCATCGACGCCAAGCAGAAGAAGAAGTGGTTCGGCTTGCGGTGGGAAGATATCTCCGAGGATCTCGTGCTTTCATACATTCCGTCTAAGACAAGGTTCACGACCGAGAAGAGGGTCTTCTATCCCCTGTCGGACGCGCCGATGGTCCTAGAAGAACTGAAGCACTGGCCGGTCGAGAAACGGAGCGGCCCAGTGATCGTCCTGGAGTCCACTGGCCTGCCATATCACGCCACCACAATGACCATGGCGTGGAACCTCGACAAAAAGAATGCTGGGATAACGACGAAGGTATGGGCGCGAGACCTCCGTGCGTCTGGTATCACGGAAGGACGAGCCAGTGCCGTAGCGGCGGATGACGTCGCTAAGGTTGCCGGACACAGTAGTCGCGAAATGGTCGAGGAGATCTACGATCGCACCACGATCGAGGCCGCTGAGCGCTTTGCAAAAGGCCGCAAAGAGCGAAGGGAAACAAAGCGGTAACACGAAACAGTAACGCGCGGTAACGCGCGTTGCCCATCTAATTGAATAAGCTTGGCTTTTTTATTTTCGAATATTAAGCTCGGCTTAATTTAATATAAGCAAATTGACACACGCCAGACGAGCGAGTGCGAGCATTGACGAAGAAGAGGCCTGATCAACCGATTGGTTCAAGCAAAAGCGGTGACAGCATCGCTTCAGCGAATGCTTCCGAACGCGAGACCGACGCGCTCGTCGAGCGCGAAAGCCGTTGGAACTACGCCCTAGTCGGCTCGGATCTCGGCGTATGGGATCACAACCTCAAGCTTGGAACGCGCTATTATTCTGAGACATGGAAGACCATGCGCGGCATGGCGCCCGACGAAGAGGCGGATGGCGATTACGACGTCTGGATCGCGCTGATCCATCCCGACGACCGCGCCTTCGTCATCGAAGCGATCGACCGGCAGAATGCCGGAGACCCGAATTTCCGTGTCTTCGAATATCGCGAGCGGCATAGGGACGGCCACTGGATCTGGATCGAATGCCGCGGCGCCTGTGTTGAGTGGGACGAGAACGGCTTGCCTGCCCGCCTCGTCGGCACCGACACCGACATCACCGCCCGCAAGGAGGCCGAAGAGCGGCTGGCGCACATGTCGCGGCGGCTTGATCTTGCGCTCGACATTTCAGGGATCGGCGTGTTCGAATCCGATCTCGATGCCGGCACCGTCGAATGGGACGCGCGCCTCTTGTGGATCTACGGCATCACGAACCCGACACGCGCCTCGCAGGGCGACGTCTGGACCGAAACGCTGCATCCCGACGACCGTGAGCGGGTGCAGGCGACGGTGGCAGAGAACATCGAGCGCCAGTCTGGCTTCCAGCATGAATTCAGGATCATCCGGGGTGACGGCGCGGAGCGCGTCATCCGCGCCAAGGCGGCCTTCTTCATCGACGGCAACGGCCACCGCAAGCTGATCGGCGCCAATTGGGACGTGACCGAGGAAGTGGCGCTCAACGCCGAGCTCCAGCGCGCCAAGGACCTCGCCGAGGCCCACAACCGCGAACTCGAGGCGGCCAAGGAGAGCATCGAGCATCTCGCCCTCCATGACTTTTTAACCGGGCTGCCGAACCGCCGCTATCTCGACCGCAAGCTGGAAGAATATTCGACAAGAGCAAGCACGACCGACGATACGCTTGCGGTGCTGCATATCGACCTCGACCGCTTCAAGCAGATCAACGACACGCTCGGCCACCGCGCCGGCGACGCCATGCTGAAGCACGCAGCATCTGTGCTGACCGAGACCGTTCGCCCGGGAGACTTCGTGGCCCGCATCGGCGGCGACGAGTTCGTGGTGCTCTGCGCGCTCGATGTGACGCCGAAAAAGATCTCCAACATGGCCGAGCGCATCGTGCGCGAACTCAGCCGTCCGATCCGCTACGAGCATCACGAATGCCGCTTCGGCGCCAGCGTCGGTATCGCCACTGACAGCGGCCCGATGCTCGACGGCAAGCAGCTCCTGCTCAACGCCGACATCGCGCTCTATCGCGCCAAGAGCGGCGGCAGGAACCGGCACGAGTTCTTCTCCAAGGATGCCCGCCGCCAGGTGATCGCCAGCAAGCGGTTGGCCGACGATATCCTGATCGGCCTCGAGCGGCGCGAATTCGTGCCCTTCTATCAGCCGCAGTTCGATGCCCGCACGCTTGATGTCACCGGCGTCGAAACGCTCGCCCGCTGGCAACACCGCGAACACGGCCTGCTGGCCCCCGATCGCTTCCTCGACATCGCCGAGGACATCAACGTCGTGGCGACCATCGACGGCGTCATTCTCGAGCAGGCGCTTGTCGACCGCGCATCCTGGGAGAGCGAAGGCATCGTCATTCCGAAGATCGCCGTCAATGTCTCCTCCCGGAGACTTGACGATCCGGCGCTCGGCAAGAAACTGCGGGCGCTGAAGATCGTGCCCGGAACCATCGCCTTCGAGCTTCTGGAATCCATTTCGCTCGATGATTGCGACGACGCTGTCATCGCCAATCTACGCCAGTTCCGCCGCCTAGGCATCGACATCGAGATCGACGACTTCGGCACCGGCCATGCCTCGATCGTCAGCCTGCTGAGGCTGAGCCCGAAGACATTGAAGATCGACCGCGAGCTGATCCGCATGCTGCCCACGTCGTCCGAGCAGCGCAAGCTCGTCCGCTCGATCATCGAGATCGGCCGCTCCCTGAGCATTCTGGTGACCGCCGAAGGTGTCGAGACCATGGAGCACGCTCGTATTCTGGGCGACCTCGGCTGCGACGTGCTGCAGGGCTATGCGCTGGCCCGCCCGATGCCATCAGTGCAGATCCCCTCCTTCGTGCGCGCCGCCAGCTGGCGCCAGGCGGCATCTGCCGCCCATACGCCGACGCCACGCAAGCCGAGCAAGGCCACCGCCTCCAAATAAAACACTGCACAACCCCGGCATAAACCTGAGGTCGTTTTGTTAAGCCGGGAAACGGGGTAGAATGCATTTCTTAGACATTCGATTCTCGCATCGGTGCTCCGGAAGACCGGAATCCGGGGAAGGAGTGACAGGCGGATTGTGAAACCCTCGCTTTTCCTTTATGGGGACGCCACGAGATCGATCCACTCGCGCTAATCCCAAGAGCGCCAACGACAAGAGAACAATCGCAATGAACCGTCGCCGCCGTATTTACGAGGGCAAGGCCAAGATTCTGTATGAGGGACCCGAGCCAGGCACGCTGATCCAGTTCTTCAAGGACGACGCCACCGCCTTCAACAAGAAGAAGCACGAAGTCATCGATGGCAAGGGCGTTCTGAACAACCGCATCTGCGAGTTCATCTTCAACCATCTGAACAAGATCGGCATTCCCACGCACTTCATCCGCCGCCTCAACATGCGCGAGCAGTTGATCCGCGAAGTCGAGATGATCCCGCTTGAGATCGTCGTGCGCAATGTCGCCGCCGGCTCGCTGGCCAAGCGCCTGGGCATCGAGGAAGGCGTGGTCCTGCCGCGTTCGATCATCGAGTTCTACTACAAGTCGGACGCGCTCGAAGACCCGATGGTCTCCGAAGAGCACATCACCGCCTTCGGCTGGGCCAATCCTGCCGAGCTCGACGACATCATGGCGCTGGCGATCCGCGTCAACGACTTCATGACCGGCCTGTTCTTGGGCGTCGGCATCCAGCTCGTCGACTTCAAGATCGAATGCGGCCGCCTTTATGAAGGCGACATGATGCGCATCATTCTCGCCGACGAAATCTCGCCGGACAGCTGCCGTCTCTGGGACATCGACACCCAGGAAAAGATGGACAAGGACCGCTTCCGTCGCGACATGGGTGGCCTTCTCGAAGCCTATTCGGAAGTGGCGCGCCGCCTCGGCATCATCAACGAGAACGAGCCTGTGCGCGGCACCGGTCCGGTTCTCGTCAAGTAACATAACGGCTAAGCAAGACATTCGCTAAAAAGGCAGGGAAGACAAAGTGATCAAGGCTCGTGTAACCGTCACGCTGAAAAACGGCGTTCTCGATCCGCAGGGCAAGGCCATCGAAGGCGCGCTCGGCGCTCTCGGCTTCGACGGCGTCGGCCATGTCCGCCAGGGCAAGGTGTTCGACGTCGAAGTCGAAGGCACCGACAAGGCCAAGGCCGAAGGCGACATCAAGGCCATGTGCGAAAAACTCCTCGCCAACACCGTTATCGAGAACTATACTATTTCTCTCGACTAACGGTTGCGCAGATTGTCCGATGGCTGAAGTGACACAAGAATTTATGTTTGAGTTCTTTAAGCGCATTCAGGCCGAAATTTCGGGGCTGAAACATACTCAGAACGAAATGAGAAGCGAGTTGAACTCCATGCGCGGGATACTCGTTTCAGTAAATCAGGACATTCACAACATCTACAGCGTGCTCGACCGTCACGACCAACGTCTCGAACGCATCGAAAACCGTCTCGAACTTCGAGAACTCGCAGAAGCACAAGCAAGGTTTGAACCACACCCATGAAATCCGCCGTCGTTCAGCTTCCGGGCCTCAATCGCGATCGTGACATGATCGCCGCTCTCACCAAGATCTCCGGCCAGGCGCCGGTGACGATCTGGCAGACGGAGACCGATATCCCCGATGTCGACCTCATCGTCATCCCGGGCGGTTTCTCCTATGGCGACTATCTGCGCTGCGGCGCGATCGCCGCGCGCATGCCAGTCATGCAGGCGATCATCGAGAAGGCCAACAAGGGTGTGAAGGTTCTGGGCGTCTGCAACGGCTTCCAGATCCTGGTCGAATCCGGCCTGCTTCCGGGCGCGCTGATGCGCAATTCCTCGCTGAAGTTCGTCTGCCGCGAGATCAAGCTCGAAGTGGCGAATGCCGAGACGGATTTCACCCGCGCCTATGCCAAAGGCCAGATCATCCGTTGCCCGGTCGCCCACCACGACGGCAACTATTTCGCCGACGCCGAGACGCTGGCGAAGATCGAAGGCAACGGCCAGGTGGTCTTCCGTTACGCCGAGGGCACCAACCCGAACGGCTCGCTGAACGACATCGCAGCCGTCATGAACGAGGGCGGCAACGTGCTCGGCATGATGCCGCATCCGGAAAACCTGATCGAAGCAGCCCATGGCGGTTCCGACGGCAGGGCGTTGTTCGCTTCCGCGCTCGACGTAATCGCTGCTTAACCTTAAACGGATATGAGGCCATTCATCCGGTCCACTGGAGCAAGATCGATGCGCCCTCACCTTCCCCTTACACATGTCCTCGCCATTGCCGCGACCGCGGCACTGGTTGCGTCTTGCCAATCCAAGACACCGGCACCCAGCCAGGACCGCAGCGCGCTGTCGACCATGGAACGCGTGGCGGTAGCCGCCAACAATTGCTGGTTCAAATCGGGCGACGCGACATTTGCCGCCTACAAGCTGGCGCCGGAGCTCAACTCCTTCTCCGGCCGCCCGCGCATCCTCGTCGTCCACAAGGGCAGCCCCGAAAGCCGGCCGCTGCTGGTCGTCCAGGCGGAAGGCAACCCTTCCAAGCTCGACGCCTTCGGCCCTATGATGGATAGCCCGGCGCGCCCACGTATTGCTGGCGACGTCACGCGCTGGGCCGGCGGCAACAAGAGCTGCAGCTAAACGGCCGATAGCGCGCCCAAGCCTTCAATCCCAGAAGAACGACTTGCCGACTTCCTTGCCGGCATCGGCCCGGCTGATGCCGATGTCGAGGAGTTCCGTATCCGTCAGATCCCTGAGCACGCGACGGCTGGCCCGCTTCTGCTGCCAGAGCGCGACCTTGTCCCACACGCGGCCAAGAGCCGCCCACATATCGTGCCGGTCAAGCCTCGGCGTATCGCGGAATTGTTCAGTGCGATGTACCCGATTGTCCCTCCTGAAGTCAGGCGCTACTGACATGTCACTATCCGATCGCTGATTGTATGCGTTCACCCTGATAGACTTGACATACAGAGGGTGACAATCTAGGAAATTGTCATCATGACAAATTGGCTCCCTGATCTCTCGCGCGGTTCCGGCCCAGTCTATCTGCGGCTTGCGGACAATATCGAATCCGCCATTGCCAGCGGCGCCCTGCCCGCAGGCAGCAAGCTGCCGCCGCAGCGCAATCTGGCTTATGATATCGGCGTGACAATCGGCACAATCGGCCGCGCCTACGCGCTGGTGCACGAGCGCGGGCTGGTGGCGGGCGAAGTCGGACGCGGGACTTACGTGCTGGACCGGGCGGAGACGGCACCGGGCAATCAACCCGATCCGCTGACGATCGCGCTCGGCGGCACCAGGACAATCGACGCTCCATCAGGAAAGATCCGCTTCGACACGACGGCCGCTCCCGATCTTGGTCAGGGAAAAGCCATCGGCCGCATCCTCGCCGATATCGGCGAGCAGCAGCTTGCCGAGATCTCCTCCTATTCGCGCGTCTTCCCGAAGAACTGGTATGAGGCCGGGCGCCGCTGGCTGTCGCGCAACGACTGGGCGCCCGACACCGAAAACATCGTCCCCACGCTCGGCGCGCATGCGGCCGCCATCGCGGTCATCTCGGCCATATCATCGCCCGGTGACAAGATCGTCTTCGAGAACCTCAGCTATACGCAGGTGAGCCGCAGCGCCCGCATCCTCGGCCGGCGGACCATAACGGTCGACTCCGACGAACACGGCGTCATTCCCGATGACTTCGAACGCCTCTGCTCGCAGCAGCACCCGAAGCTCGCCTTTCTGATGCCGACGGCCCACAACCCGACGCTATCAACCATGCCGCATGAGCGGCGCGCCAAGATCGCCGAGATCGCGCGAAGACATGGGGTCTGGCTGATTGAGGACGATCTTTATGGCGGCATGACCGGCGACGAAAACCCGCTGCTGGCTTCGTTGGCGCCCGATCGCACCTTCCTGATCAGCGGTCTCTCGAAATCGGTGGCCGCCGGCATCCGTGGCGGCTGGGTCGCCTGCCCGCCGCATTTCGCGCAGCGCATCAAGGTTACCCACAAGATGATCACCGGCGGCCTGCCCTTTATTCTGGCCGAAGCCTGCGCCCGGCTTGTCGAAAGCGGCGAGGCGCACGAGATCCGCGAGGCCTGCATCACCGAGCTTTCAGGGCGAGAGCGGCTGGCGCGCGAGACGCTTCGGGGCTTCGATTTCGTCTCGCATCCGCATGTGCCGTTCATCTGGCTGAAGCTCCCCGATCCCTGGCTCTCCGGCACCTTCAAGAACGCCGCCTTCCGCGACGGCGTGCTGATCGACGACGAGGACGAGTTCAAGGCGGCGCGCACCGACAAGGTCTATCACCGCGTGCGCATCAGCTTCTCCTCCCCTAGGGATAGAGGGGAAATGGTTGCAGGTTTGATGACAGTTCGACGTCTGCTTGAAAGTGGCGGTGCCGGATACGACGGCGAGGTCTAAAGCTGTTGCAGATCAGCCGCACCCGTTAAAATCTAGGGCTTTCAGCGTCTGTCTGCTTTACCGAATCGATTTGCATGCTACCAATTAGGGTGAGGACGGCGATCTGCGCCGGCACCAAAGGCGGCGCATGACAATGAACAGCATGGCATCGGCATCGACCGGTCGCGGATTACTTCTCGCGGCTCTCCTTGCAAACATCTCGCTCCTGCCGGTCGCGGCCCATGCGGATGAAAAGATCTTCGACGAATTGCGCTTTGGCGCCTCGGCGTCGATACAGGGCGGCCACAGCCACGAAGATGGCGTCTTCCCCGAGGTCACGGTCTTCTTCGATCCGTTCGGTCAGGATACGGCAACGGACTGGAAGCAGACGCTCGCGCGTCCGCGCCTGAACCTAGGCACATCAATCGGCACCTCGGGCGAAGCGACGCAGATCTTCGGCGGTCTCGCCTGGACCGTGAACTTCAACGAGAAAGTCTTCGCCGAAGCCGGTTTCGGCGGCGTCTGGCACAATGGCGATCTCGACAACAGCGCCGATGGGCCCGATCTCGGCTGTCGTTTCCTCTTCCACGAATATGTCGGCGCCGGTTATCGCTTCGACGCGCACTGGAATGTCATGGCGCAAGTCGCCCATTCCTCGCACGCCAATCTCTGCGACGGACCGAACAACGGCATGACACGCGCCGGCATCCAGGTCGGCTACAAGTTCTAAACTTCCCGATATTGCACTCCGAAGCCCGCTCTCTGTGAACAGCGGGCTTTTTTCTGTCGCGCACCGCACCCACTTAGGCTAAAGACACCGAAATCGCGCAACGGCAGGGACTTCGCAGAGCTCATGACCATTTCCAATACCCGCCCGATCACTCCAGAATTGATCGCCGCCCACGGCTTGAAGCCGGACGAATACCAGCGGATTCTGGATCTGATCGGCAGGGAGCCGACTTTCACCGAGCTCGGCATCTTCTCGGCCATGTGGAACGAGCACTGCTCCTACAAATCCTCCAAGAAATGGCTCCGCACGCTCCCCACCAAGGGTCCGCGCGTTATCCAGGGCCCGGGCGAAAACGCCGGTGTTGTCGATATCGATGATGGCGACGTTGTCGTCTTCAAGATGGAGAGCCACAACCACCCGTCCTACATCGAGCCCTATCAGGGCGCGGCCACGGGCGTAGGCGGCATTCTGCGCGACGTCTTCACCATGGGCGCCCGCCCGATCGCCGCCATGAACGCGCTGCGTTTCGGCTCGCCTGATCACCCGAAGACGAAGCATCTCGTTTCCGGCGTCGTCTCCGGCGTCGGCGGCTACGGCAATTCCTTCGGCGTTCCGACGGTCGGCGGCGAAGTCGAGTTCGACGCGCGCTACAACGGCAACATCCTGGTCAACGCATTCGCGGCCGGCCTTGCCAAGTCCGACGGCATCTTCCTCTCCGAAGCCAAGGGCGTCGGCTTGCCCGTCGTCTACCTTGGCGCCAAGACCGGCCGTGATGGCGTCGGCGGCGCGACCATGGCATCGGCCGAATTCGACGAATCGATCGAAGAGAAGCGCCCGACCGTTCAGGTCGGCGACCCCTTCACCGAAAAGTGCCTGCTCGAAGCCTGCCTTGAGCTGATGCAGACCGGCGCCGTCATCGCCATCCAGGACATGGGTGCGGCCGGCCTTACCTGTTCGGCTGTCGAAATGGGCGCCAAGGGCGACCTCGGCATCCTGCTCGACCTCGACACCGTTCCGGTGCGCGAGGACCAGATGACCGCTTACGAGATGATGCTGTCGGAAAGCCAGGAGCGCATGCTCATGGTTCTCGAGCCCGCCAAGGAAGAAGTCGCCAAGGCGATCTTCGTCAAGTGGGGCCTCGATTTCGCGATCGTCGGCAAGACCACGGATGACCTGCGCTTCCGCGTCATGCACCAGGGCGTTGAAGTCGCCGACCTGCCGATCAAGGATCTCGGCGATCAGGCACCGGAATATGACCGCCCCTGGCGCGAAGCCGACAAGCGCGCACCGCTTCCTGCCAACCTTGTCGCAGCGCCAGAGGATTATGGCCAGACGCTGCTGAAGCTCGTCGGCTCGCCGAACGAGTCCAGCCGCCGCTGGGTCTACGAACAGTATGACACGCTGATCCAGGGCAACTCGCTGCAGCTGCCAGGCGGTGACGCCGGCGTCGTGCGCGTCGACACGCATCCGACCAAGGCGCTCGCCTTCTCCTCCGACGTGACGCCGCGCTATGTCGAGGCCGATCCGTTCGAAGGCGGCAAGCAGGCTGTGGCCGAATGCTGGCGCAACATCACCGCGACCGGCGCCGAGCCGCTGGCGGCCACCGACAACCTCAACTTCGGCAACCCGGAAAAGCCCGAGATCATGGGCCAGCTGGTGCAGGCCGTGAAGGGCATCGGCGAAGCCTGCCGCGCGCTCGACTTCCCGATCGTCTCGGGCAACGTCTCGCTCTACAATGAGACCAACGGCGTCGCGATCCTTCCGACCCCCACCATCGCCGGCGTCGGCCTGCTTGGTGATTGGAAGAAGATGGCGCGCATCGGCAGCGCATCAGATGGCGACAAGGTCATCATGATCGGCACCGACGGCAGCCACCTCGGCTCTTCGATCTACCTGCGCGATATTCTCGGCAGCACCGACGGCCCGCCGCCGGAAGTCGATCTCTTCGCCGAACGCCGCAACGGCAACTTCGTCCGCTCGGTCATCCGCAACGGCCAGGCAACCGCCTGCCACGACATTTCCTCGGGCGGCCTCGCGCTTGCTCTGGCGGAAATGGCGATGTCCTCGGGCAAGGGCCTGAAGATCAGCCTCAGCGAAGGTCGCGGCGAAACCCACGGGCTTCTCTTCGGTGAAGACCAGGCGCGCTACGTTCTGACCGTCCCCGCCGATGTCGCCAGCTTCGTCTGCGCCAATGCCGAAGGTGCGGGCGTTCCGTTCCGCCGCCTCGGCACCGTCGAGGGTGACGCGCTTGTCGTCGACGATCTGCTGTCGCTGCCGATTCAGCAATTGCGCCACGCCCATGAATCATGGTTCCCTGAATTCATGGATGGCAGCGGCACGCTCGCTGCCGCGGAATGATGCGCAAGGAGTAATCGACCATGGCCATGAAACCCGGTGACATCGAAGACATGATCAAGGCCGGCATCCCCGGCGCAAAGGTGGTCATTCGTGATCTGGCCGGCGACGGCGATCATTACGCCGCCGAAGTCGTAGCCGAAGCCTTCCGCGGCAAGAGCCGCGTGCAGCAGCACAAGATGGTCTACGACGCGCTGAAGGGCAACATGGGCGGCGTTCTGCACGCTCTGGCGCTACAGACCTCGGCGCCAGAATAAGAACGGCGGTCAAAGCCCATTGAAAAATGCCCGGTTCCGCCGGGCATTTTTGTTTCCCGGTCGCCAACCAGGCGCGGAAGTCTTCATCGACATCGGATAAGGCGCGCAGCGGTTGCCGAACCTCAATCCGTAACGGATCGGCAACAGCCAGGACATCAGACCGATAGGGCACTCCTTTTTTTGTTCCCACCTGCTGGAATTCCGGTCGTCACATGCTATCTAAGCTTAACGATTGAAACGGCGGGCCTTTAACTCGCCTGTTGAAAGGATTAGGTCCCATGAGCGGCATCAACGAATTCATCGACAACGAAATCAAGACCAACGACGTCGTCCTCTTCATGAAGGGCACGCCGCAGTTTCCCCAGTGTGGTTTCTCCGGCCAGGTCGTGCAGATTCTCGATTACATCGGCGTCGACTACAAGAGCGTCAACGTGCTCGCTGATTCGGAAATCCGCCAGGGCATCAAGGATTACTCCAACTGGCCGACCATTCCCCAGCTTTACGTCAAGGGTGAATTCATCGGCGGCTGCGACATCGTCAAGGAAATGTTCCAGGCTGGCGAATTGCAGCAGCACTTCCAGGAAAACGGCGTAACCGTTCGCGGCGCCGCTTGACCTGACCGGTCACCGGGCGTCCGCCCGGTTTCCATTTCCGTATTTTGAGTCCGAGGCGCTGTGCTGAACAGCGCCTTGGCCTGTTTTTGGGAATTACATTGTGACAGATTCATCACAAACCGCGCATGTGGGTCGTATCCCCATGGGCAAGGGTGAGTTCATCGCGCTGGCCGCCTTCCTGATGGCGATCAACTCGCTGGCGATCGATATCATGCTGCCGGCGCTGCAGCAGATCGGCGCCAGTCTGAACGTCGAAAGCGAAAACCACCGCCAGTTCGTGGTTTCCAGCTACCTCCTCGGCTTCGGCTTTGCCCAGCTCATCTACGGTCCGCTGTCCGATCGCTTCGGTCGCCGCCTCCCACTGCTGGCGGGCATCGGCATCTATATCTGCTCCTCGCTTGGCAGCGCGCTGATTCCCACCTTCGAAGGCCTGCTGATCCTGCGCTTCATCCAGGGGCTCGGCTCTGCGGCCACCCGCGTCATCACCATCTCCATCGTTCGCGACATCTATGGCGGAAGGCAGATGGCCGAGGTCATGTCGCTGATCATGATGGTCTTCATGATCGTTCCGGTCATCGCGCCCGGCAGCGGCCAGATCATCATGCTCTTTGGCAGCTGGCACCTGATTTTCCTGTTCATCGCCGTGATGGCCGCCCTCATCGCCTGCTGGGCCTACATCCGTCTGCCCGAGACGCTGCATCCGGAAAACGTTCGCCCCTTTACTGCGAAATCGGTGCTTGGTGGCTTCAAGGTCGTTCTCACCAACCGTGTGGCGCTCTGCTATACGATCGCCAGCACTTTCATCTTCGGCGCACTGTTCGGATTCATCAATTCCGCGCAGCAGATTTATGTCGGCATCTACGGCCTCGGCGTCTATTTCCCCTTCGCCTTCGCCGGCGTCGCGGTCTTCATGTCGATGTCGTCGTTCCTGAACTCGCGTCTTGTCGGCAAGTTCGGCATGCGCCGGCTATCCCACGGCGCTCTCCTTGCCTTCATCACCATCAACACGGTCTGGCTGCTGGCCCTCATACTCGGCCCGCACCCGATGCCGTTCTTCCTCTTCATCGGTTTCTTCGGCCTGGCGATGTTCAATTTCGGCTGGATCGGCTCGAACTTCAACTCGCTGGCCATGGAGCCGCTCGGCCACGTCGCCGGCACCGCGTCTTCGGTCCTCGGTTTCATGAGCACCGTCGGTGGTGCGCTGATCGGCGCCGGCATCGGCCAGGCCTTCAACGGCACCGCACTTCCCATGGTCGCCGGTTATTTCACGGTCTCGATCATCGGTCTCGTTTTCGTACTGATCGCCGAGAAGGGAAAGCTCTTCCAGCCGCATAATCCGGCTGTCTGAGCACGCATGCGACGGTTGAGACACATCTATATTTCAGGACAATCATATGACGCCGCCCCATAAGCCGCATACCGAAAACCAGGGGTCCAGCCGCATCGGCATGGGCTTCCTCGAATTCGTCATCACCATCGCCATCATGACGGCAAGCGTCGCCATGGCGATCGACAGCATGCTGCCCGCCCTGCCCGCCATGGGCCACGCGCTCAACGTTGCCAACGCCAACGACGCGCAGCTCGTCATCGGCGTCTTCTTCCTCGGCTTCGGCGTATCGCAGATCATCTTCGGCAGCCTGTCGGACACGTTCGGCCGTCGTAACATCTTGCTTGGCGGCCTCGCCGTCTATGTGCTCGCGATGTTCGGCGCCGCCGCCACCGGCAGCTTCGAAATGCTGCTCGTCATGCGCTTCATCCAGGGCCTCGGCGGCGCCGCCGTCCGCATCACCACCATGGCTGTCGTCCGCGACTGTTTCGGTGGCCGCGAAATGGCGCGCGTCATGTCCTATGTCATGATCGTCTTCATGATCGTGCCGATCGTTGCCCCCTCGGTCGGGCAGCTGATCATCACCTATGCCAACTGGCATTGGATCTTCATCCTGCTCGGCATCGTCGGCGCCATCCTGTTCCTCTGGGCATCCCTGCGTTTGAAGGAATCACTGCCGCGCGAAGAGCGTATCCCGCTCTCCTTCGGCAATGTGGTCGATGGCTTCAAGACGGTTCTGACCAACAAGATCACCTGCGGCTACATGATCGGCCTCACCATGTTCACCGCCGTCATCAGCGCCTATGTCATCTCCGTCCAGCAGGTCTTCGGCGAGGTCTACGGCCTCGGCGACTGGCTCCCCATCGCCTTTGCCGCCACTGCCGGAGGCATCGCGGTCGCCAACTTCGCCAACGGTTTCTTCGTGCGCAAGTTCGGCATGCGCCGCATCTCGCATGTGGCGATGATCCTCTTCACCATCATCTCGGCGATCGGCTTCTTCAAGGCGCTCGGCGGCACGCCAAGCTTCACGCTGGCCTATACGCTGTTCACGATCCTGCTGATGATGTTCGCGGTGATCGCCACCAACTTCACGGCGATCAGCCTGGAACCGATGGGCAACCTCGCCGGCACCGCCACCTCGATCACCGGCTTCGTCTCGACCACCTTCGGCGCCATCTTAGGCGGCGGCGTCGGCCAGCTGTTCAACGGCACGGTGCAGCCGCTCTTCGGCGGCTTCGCACTGTTCGGCCTGATCAGCATCGCAGCCACGCTCTGGGCCGAAGGCGGCAAGCTCTTCACCCACCCGGGCGACGATCCGCAGCTCGATCCGGGCGCTGGACATTTCTAAAACACGAAGCCCGCCGATTTGGCGGGCTTCTTTTATTCTAAACCGTAAATACCTCACGCCGCAGCAGCTCCCAGCTCTCCTTGTCCGGCGCGATCAGCAGGCCGCCGTCGACATGCTCGGGCAGATAGGCCGAACCGTCGAAGCGCGCCGCGTAGCCGCCGGCTTCGACGCAGGCGAGTGTGCCGCCGAGGTGGTCCCAGGGCATCAGCTTGTTGTACATGAGGTAATGCACATGGCCGCCGGCAAACGCGCGATGTTCATGCGCGGCGCAGCGGTAGTTGCAAATGAAGCGGACCTTGGCGAGGTTGGCGAGCACTTCGGCGCGTTTGGCTGGCGCCAGAAAGCCCGTCGAGGCCATGCCGACCATCTGCTCGAGCGCCACGGGCGCGGTTGTGCGAAGGCGCTGCGTATCGCCATCGGGACGCTTCAGCCATGTACCGGCGCCCTTTTCCGCGATCACCCAGTCGTCGCCCATCGGATCGTAGATGATGCCGGCAATGCATTCGCCATTCGCGACCACCGAGGCCATGACGCCGAAGGCGGGAATGCCGGACGCGAAATTGAAAGTGCCGTCGACGGGATCGACGATGATCGATAGCGACGCATCCTTCAGCTTGCCAAGCAGCGCCGGATCGGCCGCGACGGATTCCTCACCGATGAACAGCGCCTCCGGCCACAGCGTCGCGACCTCGGCCTTGATCATGCGCTCGGCTTCCAGATCGGCTTCCGTCACCAGATCGGTCGCCTCGGTCTTGGCGCGCACATCGTCGCTGCCGAGCCGGCGGAAGCGCGGCAATATTTCCGCCTTCGCCGCCCGCCGCAAGAGATCGGCAAACGTGGTGACATCTATCTTGGAAACCATGGTTCATCCTTCCTGGCGCTGTGACATGTCGAAAGACTATGCCGCAATTTTGCGACAACGACATGTGTCAAAACAAGAACTTAAGCGCGCACGGAAGTTCAATTTTCCGGCGCGGCATCGCCCGCCATCAGGCCGGCGAAGTCGAAAAGCTTGGGGTCGAGCAGATGCGACGGGTTCACATGCGAGAGCGCACGCAGCATCGTGTCCTTGCGGCCAGGCATGCGGCGCTCGATATCGGCGAGCATGTCCTTCATGGCGTTGCGCTGCAGCCCGTCCTGCGAACCGCAGAGATCGCAGGGGATGATCGGAAACTGCATGGCGACGGCGAATTTCGCCATGTCGTCCTCGGCGCAATAGGCTAGCGGACGGAGCACCATCAGGTCGCCCTCGTCGTTCAGGAGTTTTGCCGGCATCGAGGCCAGGCGGCCGCCGTGGAAGAAGTTCATGAAGAATGTTTCGAGAATATCCTCGCGGTGATGGCCGAGCACCAGCGCGTCGCAGCCCTCCTCGCGTGCGATGCGATAGAGGTTGCCGCGGCGAAGGCGCGAACAGAGCGAGCAATAGGTGCCGCCAGCCGGAACCTTTTCCTTCACGATCGAATAGGTATCTCGATACTCGATGCGGTGCTTGACGTCGATCTTGGTCAGATACTCCGGCAGGATATGCTTCGGAAAGTTCGGCTGGCCCTGGTCGAGATTGCAGGCGACGAGCTCGACCGGCAGCAGGCCGCGCCATTGCAGGTCGAGGAGCAGCGCCAGCAGGCCGTAAGAGTCCTTGCCGCCGGAAAGCCCGATCAGCCAGCGCTTCTGGCCCTTTAGCATGCCGAAATCGTCAAACGCCTGACGCACCTGGCGCAGCAGCCGCTTGCGCAGCTTGTTGAACGAGACGGAGCTTGGCGCATCGGCAAACAGCGCATGCGCGATCGCGCCCTCGGTCTCAGGCGTTTCCAGCTCGTCCCCGATGCTTGGCGCGATATTGGCTGCGATATTCATTGTCTCATCCGTTCAGGCCCCAGGTCGAAACCAAATCCCGTCTAGCAGAAAGCCGCGCCACAACCCAGCATCAATCGCCGAAAACCGACCATCCGGTGCGCGCCGCAAGCATTTCCAGCGCAACAGCGCCAAGCTGCGAATTGCCGACCTTGTTCAACCCCGGCGACCAGACCGCGATCGAGGCGATACCGGGCGCCACTGCGAAGATGCCGCCGCCGACGCCGCTCTTGCCTGGAAGGCCGACGTGATAGGCGAAATCGCCGGATCCGTCATAATGGCCGCAAGTGAGCATCAGCGCATTGATGCGCCGCGCGCGCTTGGGCGAGACCACCGAGTGGCCGGTCATCGGGTTCGCACCACGGGCGGCGAGGAAGAGACCGGCGCGCGCCAGCTGCTCGCAGGTCATCGACAGCGCGCATTGGTGGAAATAGACGCCGAGCACATGCTCGACCGGATGATCGATATTCTTGTAGGCGCGCATGAAATTGGCCAGCGCGAAATTGCGGTAGCCCGTCTGCGTCTCGGACTTGGCGACCTTGTCGTCGATCGTCACCGTCTCGTCATCGGCCAGGTAGCGGACGAAACGCAGGACTTCGCCGATCGCCTCGCGCGGCTCGTGTCCGGCAAGCACCACGTCGGCAACGGCAATCGCGCCGGCATTGATGAAGGGATTGCGAGGGATGCCGGCTTCCTGCTCGAGCTGAACGATCGAGTTGAAGGAGTTGCCCGACGGCTCGCGCCCGACCCGCTTCCACAGCCCCTCGCCGACCTTGCCGAGCGCCAGCGTCAGCATGAAGACCTTGGAGATACTCTGGATCGAAAACGGCACGGCCGCATCGCCGACGCTATAGACCTTGCCATCGACAGTGACGACCGAGAGCCCGAACTGGGCGGGATCGATCTTGGCAAGCTCAGGAATATAGTCCGCGACCTTGCCCTCGCCGATGCGCGGCTGGAGTTCGGTATAGATACTGTCGAGGACTGCCTGCAAATCCGTCATCACGACCCCTCTCAAGATAACAAAAAAGCCGCCCCGAGAGGCGGCTTTTCCGTATGCGAAAACGCCTCGCGCTAATTAACGCGAATAGAATTCGACCACCAGGTGCGGTTCCATGACAACAGCGTACGGTACGTCGCTGAGAGCCGGTACACGAGCGAAGGTAGCAACCATCTTGTTGTGGTCGACTTCGATGTACTCAGGAACGTCGCGTTCAGCCAGGCTGATAGCTTCGAGAACCGAAACCAGCTGCTTGGACTTCTGACGAACTTCGATGACGTCGCCGGCCTTGCAACGGTAGGAACCGATGTTGACGCGAACGCCGTTCACGGTCACGTGGCCGTGGTTGACGAACTGACGGGCAGCGAAGACGGTCGGAACGAACTTGGCGCGATAAACGATCGCATCCAGGCGGGATTCCAACAGACCGATGAGGTTTTCAGAAGTGTCGCCCTTGCGGCGAGCTGCTTCGGCGAAGATCGCGCGGAACTGCTTCTCGCGCAGGTCACCGTAGTAACCCTTGAGCTTCTGCTTGGCGCGCAGCTGCACACCGAAGTCCGAAAGCTTGCCCTTGCGGCGCTGGCCGTGCTGGCCCGGGCCGTATTCGCGGCGGTTCACCGGGGACTTAGGACGGCCCCAGATGTTTTCGCCCATACGGCGGTCAATTTTGTACTTGGACGATTCGCGCTTGCTCATCGTATTTCCTTTCAGAATGTTACGGCGGTCTGTTACCAAACCGCTCGAAGGAAACACGCCCTCCTTTGGCCTCTTTGAGGGAGGCCCGACAGGATTTTCCGGTTACGCGAACTAGAAACTCCACGGGACATGTCAAATGAAACACGGGACATTGCTGCCCCGTGCTGGCGCGGTCTTTAGGGTGAAGTCACTGGAATGTCAATCACAATCCATGGCAGCACCGGCAAAACCGTATGATCTCAAGCAAGCCGGTACGGCTTGCTTCCAAGAAAGCCCGACGGGCTTACTTCATGGCGGCCTTCTGGGCTTTCAGGCCGAGTGCGTCGCTGATCGTGTAGAACAGGTCGGTCTGGTCGGTCAAACCGCTGACGTTGGCCGCGCGCGGACCGTAGGCTGCGATACGCAGCTGCGAGCCGGTGTGGCCCTGATCGTCGACTTCATCAGAGTTGCCGTAGCTGACAGCCATCACGGCGCCGTCCTTGGTCATCAGCGCTTCCGTCAGGCCCGGAGCCTTGGCGCTGGCGTCGATGATCTGGCTGGCATGCGCGTGGTCGGCGGTGACGATGACGAGCGTATCGCCCTTCTGCTCCGCGAACTTCAGCGCTTCCTGAACGGCTTCGTCGAGGTCGACGGTTTCGCCAATCTGGCCGCAAGGGTTGGCGGCGTGATCCTGCTTGTCGATCGAGGCGCCCTCAACCTGCAGGAAGAAGCCCTTCTCGTTGGTGCTGAGGAGCTCGATCGCCTTCGAGGTCATCTGCGCCAGCGTCGGCGTGGCCGATGTGCGCTTCTCGTTCGGCTTGCAGACGACGGGCTCCTTCTCGACATTGCCGTAGTGGCTCGCCTGCGGGCCCTGCCAGCGGATCGGCATGTTGCCCTCGGCGAAGAGGCCGAGAACAGGTGCGCTGTCATTGGCCTGCTTGACGGCGGCAAGTTCATCGGCGTTGGTGACGATCTTGTAGCCGCGCTCTTCGGCCTGCTGGCGCAGCGTCTTGCCCTTCCACTCACCGGCCTTTGCCATCTCGCCGAAGCTCTTGGCGCCGCCGCCGAGCGTGACGTCGGCGCGGGCATTGATCAGCTGCTCGGTGATCGAGCCCTTGCCGCCGTTTTCGAGCGCATTGCTGGCGCACTTCTCGGTCGTCGCTTCCGGACCATAGCACTTGCGCTGCGTGACATGAGCGATCTGCACGGCAGGCGTTGCGTCCTGCAGCTCGGCAGTCGAGACGTTGCCTGTCGCAAGACCAGCGGCCTTCGCCTTCTCCAGCAGCGTCTCGTGCGCCTCTTCGCGGATATCGACGCCGATAGCGCCGTTGTAGCTCTTCACGCCGGTTGCCCAGGCGGTGCCCGATGCGGCCGAGTCCGTCACATAGGTCGGCTTGCCGGTCTTCTTGTCGAGCGAATAGTGCGTGTACTGGCCGGTGACGGGCAGAGCGTCGATGCCCTTGAAATACTGGCCGGCGCCGACGGCGTAGTTGCGGGCGATGGTGATTTCGGAATCACCCATGCCGTCGCCGATCAGGAGGATCACATTCTTCGGGCGGCCGTCGACGATCGCGGCACGGTAGGCTTCGGTGATGTCGCCGGAGATGCGGCGCGCGCCGCCTGGCGTGCTCAGGTCTTCGCTGGCGCCACGCTCCATGAGCTTGGTCGCAGCGGCATCGGCGGCATGAACAGGCTGAATGGCAACGGTGGCAAGCAGCGCTGCTGCGAATGCGGTGATCGCACGGGTGGAATTCGACATGGCCAACATCTCCTTTGGGCAAAAGGTCTAAATACGCCCGCGTGGGGCATGCGGGGTTATCCACCCCTGAGATGAACAGCATGTGACAGGATCAACCCTATCGTGTACCGAAATACCGATACACGACAAAAAAACCGCAAGGCGGCTTTCCATCTCAAAACATGAATATGGAAGGTGACCGCTTTTATTCAGCAGCCGACTGCACGCCATCGACATCAGGCGCATTGGCATCGCCCGGCGCCGTCTGGCAGTTGATGTCGGGGAAGGCGACGATGCGCTTGCCGGAGAAATCGGTGTGGACGACCACCGTCCCCTGCTCTTCGAAATAACCGAGGAGACGGCGAGCGCGGCGTGCAGAATGCGTGCCGTAGGCGCGCGCGATGCGGGCGTCTGACGGGCAAGGCTCGCCGCAAACGGCGGCCTTGGCGAGCATCAGGAAGACGCCCTGAAGATCATCGGTCACGCCCGAGGACAGCGACAGCGCCGTCGCCCATGCTTCCGTCCCGGCGGTCTCGGGATCGACGCCCGAGCGCGATACGGCGACCCGACGACGGAACTCCGGCAGCGACATCGGCGATCCCGGCACGCGGCGCATGCGAAGGCGTACGAGAAATTCCTGATAGAGCACCGAATCCGTGCGGAAACCCGAACCCGGATCGTCGAGGATCTCGCTGAGCACTGCGGACACGCGCTCCTCGCGGTCTTCCGCCGACATCTCCGGCTGGCTGGCGCGGCCTTCTGTCGGCTGCGGCGCGGTGGCGGCCGGGGCTGAGCGCGAAAGCTCGGCCAAAATATCGGTAGTCGGGCGCGGTGCGGGAGCGGCTCGGCGCACGATCGGCCGCTGGAATTCTTCCGGATCCGGCGTGAAGATCAGGTCTTCGACATCCTGAGGAGAGTCCGGCAGCGGCATCAGCTTGGGGCTCGACGAACGCGCCGAGGTCTCGACATTGCCGATCTGGATCGGCAGCGGCCGGCGCGAAAGGGCCGGACCGAGCGCCACGAAATTACCGCGCTTCAGATCACGGAACATTTCCGCCTGGCGGCGGTCCATGCCGAGCAGATCGGCGGCGCGCGCCATGTCGATATCGAGGAAGGTGCGGCCCATCAGGAAGTTGGAGGCTTCGGCGGCGACGTTCTTGGCGAGCTTGGCCAGACGCTGTGTGGCGATGACGCCTGCCAGACCGCGCTTACGGCCACGGCACATGAGGTTGGTCATCGCGCCGAGCGACATCTTGCGCGCATCGTCGGAGACTTCTCCGGCAACCGACGGCGCAAACATCTGCGCTTCGTCGACGACGACGAGAACCGGATACCAGAACTCGCGATCGGCATCGAACATGCCGTTGAGGAAGGCGGCTGCCGCGCGCATCTGCTGCTCGATCTCCAGCCCTTCGAGCGTGAGAACGCAGGAGACGCGGTGCTGGCGAATGCGGTTTGCGATACCAGCAAGCTCTGCCTCGGTGCGCTCGCCATCGACGACCACATGGCCGAACTTGTCGCTCAACGTGACGAAGTCGCCCTCGGGGTCGATGATGACCTGCTGCACCCAAGGCGCGGATTGCTCGAGCAGGCGTCGCAGCAGGTGCGACTTGCCGGAGCCGGAATTGCCCTGAACAAGGAGACGGGTCGCCAGCAGCTCCTCGATATCGAGCGTGGCCGGATTGCCTCCCGACGCCGATCCCATATCGATACCAACCTGCAAGTCCCATTCCCCTTCTGAAATCAACGCCACTCTTTAGCAGATTCGTGGCGGAATGCTCGACCTACCGAACAAAACCCACAACCAATCGCGTCTTTTCGAATCAGGCCGCCTTGTCCGCCACGACAGCGCTTGCTTGGCTCTCGGCGCTAGGGATCAGCATGCGGGTGAAAAGCAGGCTGATGGCAAGCGGAATGAGCAGGATGCCCAGCCCGACACGCAGTCCGAAGGCCTCAGCGACGAAGCCGATCGCCGGAGGGCCGACGAGGAAGCCGCTGAGCGCGATGAAGGTCAGTATGGCGACGCTTGCGGCCGCCGGACGGTCCGTCAGGCTGGCGGATGCCGTGACCGCCAGCGGGAAGCCGACCGATACGCCGACGCCGATCGCCGCAAAACCGATCAGCGCCACCGCCGTGTTCGGCGCCAGGAGCACGATCGCCATGCCGGCAAGCGATGCGCAGCCGCAGACCCGGGCAATGGCAACGGCGCCGAAGCGGCTCTTCATGTAGTCGCCGCCGAAACGCCCTGTCGCCACGAGGCAGGCGAAAACGGAGTAGCCAAGACCGGTCAGCGCGCCGGTCGCAAACAGCACGTCGCGCAGATAGACCGCCGACCAGTCGGCGATCGCGCCCTCGGTCATGGTGATGCCGAAGGTGAAGGCGCAGATGCCGAGAAGGGCAGCACTCGGCAGCTTGAACGGTGCGCTTTGCGCATGCGATGCCTCGGCCGCCGGATCGGGCCCGAGCGGCAACCGCACGCTGACAAATAGCGCGATCGGCAGCACGAGGAGCGCAATCAGGGCGATCGACCAGTTCGCCGGCAGATGCAGCGCGGCAGCACCGACGCCCAGCAGGCTACCCGCCATGATGCCGAGGCTCCAGAAGCCATGGCAGCGGCTCATGATCATGAGGCCGGTCGTCTTTTCCGCCCGGTCGGCCTCGACATTGAGCCCGAGTTCAAGCGTCGAAAGCGTGACGCCAAGGATCATCAACGCGAAGAACAACGTCGTGATGTTGTCGGCGAAGGCCGGTAGCGACACGACCGCGAGAAAGGCCACGAAACCATAGATGATCGTCGCGCGCCCGCCGATTTTCGCGACCAGCCGGCCAGCAAAGGGCAAGGTCATCAGCGTGCCGATCGGCAGCCCGAGCAGCGCGATGGCGAGATCGGCCGGCCCCATGCCGAGCTTCGCCTGCACATCGGGAATGCGCGGCAGCCAGCTGCCGAAGGCGATCGGCTGCAGAAAGAAGATCAGCATCACAAGTCTTTGAAACGACATAAGACAGTCCCCTGTTCGCGTCAGGGAGCCGAAGCCCGCGAACGATTCTCCATCTCAGAGCTTGCGATATCGGCATCGCGAAGGAAAGCGCCGACGGCACGAAAGATCACGGCCACGGGACGATGTCACCTGACGGTGAGACCAAATCCCTGCATCAGCCGTTTCGTCGAAAAATCCGGATTGCCCGAAGTGAAGACCGCGAAGTCGAAATTGTCGGGATGAACGGCATCGGCCACTTCGGGAACGAGGCTGCGCGCCCGCCGGGCGATGGCTTCCGCCGGATCCAGCCAGTCGACCGGCCACGGCGCCAGTCTCCGGAAGATGTTGGCCATGAACGGATAGTGCGTGCAGGCAAGCACGACTATATCGGTCTTCCTGCCATCCTTTTCGACGAAGCACTGCGCGATCTCGCCCATGACGGCCTCGTCGGAGAGCGTATCGCCGCGAATATAGGCCTCCGCCATGCGGGCGAGATTTTCCGAGCCGACGAGGCGAACATGGCACTGCTGCGCGAAGGACTGGATCAGGTCGCGCGTATAGGCGCGCTTGACGGTCCCGGGTGTCGCAAGCACCGAGACGAGGCCCGAGCGCGTCCGCTCCGCCGCCGGCTTGATCGCCGGCACGGTACCGACGAAGGTCATGCCAGGGAATGCGGCGCGCAGATCGGCGCCGGCAAGCGTGAAGGCCGTGTTGCAGGCGATGATGCAGACCTCGGGGTCGTGCTCGCGAAGCAGCTTCGCGAAGAGATCGATGATCCGCTCCCGCAGCGCCTGCTCTTCCCATCCGCCATAGGGAAAGCCGGCATCGTCGGCGACATAGATGAAACCGCGCTCGGGCATCAGCACGCGCGCCTCGCGCAGCACCGTCAGCCCGCCAATGCCTGAATCGAAGACCAGGACGGGTTTCAGCTCATGCGTCGCTGCTGTCATCTTCCTGATGTTCCTTGACGTCTGCGGGCGCCCGGCTTCCGCGCGGATATTTGCGCGAGAAACGGTCGAGGGAGGAGATCACGCCGCGCATCACGCTGATTTCCTGCTCTGTGAAGGCGCGGCGGGAAAGGACTGCCCGGAGATTGTCGATCATTTTCGGCTTTTTCGCGGGCGGATGGAAATAATTGCGCGAATCCAGCGCTTCTTCCAACTGGTCGTAGAGCCCGTGCAATTGTTCCTTCGTCGATGGCGTCTGCTCCATCGCCTGGAAGGGAACGCTGCCGAGATCTTCCATGCCCGATTTCATCCACTCGTAGGACATGAGCAGAACCGCCTGCGCGATATTGAGCGACGCGAAGGCGGGATTGACGGGGAAGGTCACGATCTCGTCGGCCAGCGCCACTTCTTCGTTCGACAGGCCCCAGCGCTCGCGCCCGAAAAGGATGCCGGTCCCCTCGCCCGCCGTAAAGCGCGCGCGCAACGTCTGCGCCGCAACCACGGGCGAACGCACCGGCTTGAAACCGTCCCGCTCGCGCGCCGTCGTCGCATAGACGAAGTTGAGATCGGCAATTGCCTCTTCCAGCGTCTCGAACACCTTGGTGCCTTCGATCACATGGTCGGCCTTCGACGCTGCGGCCTGCGCCTTCTCGTTCGGCCATCCGTCACGCGGATTGACGAGGCGCAGCTCGGACAGCCCGAAATTCGCCATGGCCCGCGCCACCATCCCGATATTCTCGCCCATCTGCGGTTCGACCAGAATGATGACGGGACCTTCCGTCAGAAGAAGACGCTCGCTGTTCGTGCCTGCCATAAAGTCAAAATCCTTTTGCTAGGCGCGGAAATAGCCAAGACGGGCTGAAACGGCAAGGCTTATGCGGTGTTCCGCACCTTATTCCGCGTCGTCGTCAAGGCCAGCATCGAGATCGAGATCAGGAGTCTGTGCGACGGTGCGGCCATGGCGGATGGATGTCACCTCGATTGCTTCGCCGTCGTAGGAATAGTCGAGTAGATAATCGCCCACCACCAGCGTTCGGTTGCCCGATATCAGCAGGCCGTGCATGTGGTTTCCGACTTCAGGAAAGGTGCGAAGCAATTCCCTTGCCTCCTTAACGGCCTGCGAGAATTTGCGGGCGGCTGCGGGACTATGGTGGCGCAGGTATTCGGCTTCTTTACGGACATAATTGGCCGCATCCCTAGAAAGCCGGACAGGGATCATGCGACTTTGCCGGCGATGATCTTGTCCATTTCGGCGATCACATCGTCGAGGTCTTCATACTCACCGGATGCGATCTGCTCGCGCCCCTTGATCGCGGCGAAAATGTCCGCGCCTTCGTTCATGAGATAGGTCCTCAGCGCGCGAACGATGATGTAGCTTCTGGATCGGTCAGTCGCATCGGCAATGGCTTGAATATCCGACAGCACCTCACTGGGAATGCGAAGCGTGACGGATTCGGACATGTTCGCTTTCGTCATCGTCGTCTCCTGCCTCAAGCTAAACGTTTAGCAAGACATTGTAAGACAAATCTCTGATCAGCACAAACAAGCGGTCGGCTCCCGGTGCGGTGAGCCTCTACATCACGTTACGCGTCCGGATACAGCCGCTCCAGCGTCAGCCCGATCATCTCAAGCCCCTGCCGCCATCCCTTGCTGGCGTGTGGATGGTGGCGGGCGCTCGATACGGGGATCTTGCGATCGACGAAAAAACACTCCGAGCGGCGCGCCGAGGCGGACGTGACGCGGGCGAGACCGGTCTCGATCAATTGGCGGGCGTCGTCACTGGTGATTGACGCCTCCCGGTTCTTCGCCATCATCCGCGCCCAGTAGGTGGCGGCGAGGAAGATCGCCAGCGTCTGCCGGACCTGTCCCGGCTTGGTGACAACCGACCATGACGAGCCGAGCGGCCGCGCCGTCGTCGCCAGATCCTTGTAGGCGGCATCCAGCGTCTGCGACAGGTCGATCAGCCTGTGCCGCGGCTCGCCAGCTGCGGTGGCCTTCAGCAGCGCGTCCAAAGCCGCGAACCATTTGTCGAGCACGAGGTCGAGCGCGCCGCGAGTGCGGGCCGGAAAGACGACGAAGGCGACCAGCGTGCCGACGGCCGCACCAAGCGCCGTTTCCTCGACGCGCAGCAGAAGCAGGTCGAGCGTCAGCGATCCGATCATTCCGTAGACGAGGCAGAGCGCGATCGACACGAAGAAGGTCATCGTCGCGTAGCTTGTCTGCAGGAAGTAGAAGGCGAGAAAGATGGAGAGGCTCGTGATTGCGAGCGCCGGAGCCAGGTGGCCGCTGAGCACCGTCGCAAGCAGAAGCCCGATACCGATGCCGAACAGCGTCCCCACCGAGCGTTGCAGCGCCTTCATCGCCGTATCGCCGCGCGAGTTGGTATTGGTGAAGACGAGGAAAGAGGCGAGCACCGCCCAGAACCAGCGCTCGCGCGACAGACCGAGACCGAGCGTCATGGCGATCGCCGCGGCGACGGTGATCTGCAGTGCCGAGCGCATGAGCGGATTGCTCAACGAAAAATCTGGAAGCGATGCTTGAACCGGCGCCTCGGCCACGGCGGCGATATCGGCGAAGCCCGTCCGGTTGCCCTCATCGATGGTCTCGACGAGCTCAGCCCGCGCATTGCCGAGCCTGATCAGCGCCCGTGTCGCCTCGGCCGAGGGGCCTTCGTCATCCTCGGCGGGCGGGCGCACCTTATGGCCCTCGATAACCCGATGCACCAGCTCGAAGGGCGGTAGCGATTGCGAGCAGAGCATGATCGCCCCCTCGGCTGCCAGATGCGCATCAAACAGGCGGATTGCCAGCTCGCCGGCCGGCTCCGTGCCCGGATCGAACATGCCACTCGGAGGCCTGGGAATGAAGCTCTCGGCCATCAGCACCACCTCCTTCAGCCGCTCCTCCAACTGATTGAGCTCCTGCCGGTCCGCATCCGAAACGTGCCCCTCTGCCGCAAGTGCGGCGATCTTGAAGAGTATCTGGTTGATCCGCCCCTGCACGCTCTCGAGCGACCGCAACAGATCGCGCCGCCAGTCGTCAGGCAGCACGACGGAGCGCACCGCATGCGCGATCAGCGAGGAGACCATCGGGCCGATCGCGACCAAGGGCAGCTCGGCAAGCGGCGGCTGGAAATAGGCGCCGAGGAAATACGACATGAAGGCGAACATGCCGATCGCATGGCCGCGCGGCCCGAAGACGCGCGCGGATGCCGCGAGAAAGATGATCAGAAGAAAGACGGCGTCGGAGATCAGCCGGTGTCCTTCCAGCCCGGCGGCGATGACCACGACCACCAGACTGGCGGCGCAGCCGAGAAGCCGCGTCACCAGCTGCCGCCCGCCGCCCTTGTCGCGCACCGCGACGCCGCCCTCGATCGCCAGCACGATCCCAAGCCCGTAGGAGGCGATCGGCAGTGGAAACAGCAGCGAATGGATGACCAGCAGAACACCGAAGGACAGCGCCACCGACAGCGTGACGCGAAGCGCCATCCTCAGCCGCGACAGCGCCGGATCGTTGGCAAGCAGCCAATCTCGGAAATCAAAACCGGAAAACAAAGAGTTCAGGCCCCGGAGCGGAGGAATGGTGTTTCATCGCTCACATATCGCCACGGGCATCAAAAGCAAATCAATCTTGCCGCCGAAAACGTCCCGATCGAGAACTCGTCACTGCCCCTTGGCGATCTGCACCATGGTGTTCTTCAGCGAGTTCGCAGGCTGGCCCGGATCGCCTTCGGTGAGGACGTCGTCGACGACTGCCTTGCCGCCCTCTTCCAACACCTCGAAGCGCACGGTGGTCAGCGCCTGCTTGTCGTCGATGCCATCCATGCAGGTCTGCTTCTTGAACGTCACAACCACTTCCGTCGCGCCGTTCTCGCCGGGCTTCGGCGTATAGGTCATGTCCTGCAGCGGGCATGCATCCTCGCCGTTGACGATGACATCATAGTCGAACGGCGACACGCCATCCTCGTCGGCGGCCGGGTTCTGCATCGCGGCTCGGTACTTGGCGACGAAATCCTTGCTGTAGATCCGCGTCAGCCTGCTATCGTCGAAGATGTCCTGCCAGTCCTCGTCGGCGCCTGACCAGTTCTTGGTCGTGGCCTCCATGATCTCCTTGACCGGCGCCGTCGCGTCAGCGGCGAAGACCGTGGCGGTGAGGCCGAGCAAGGCGGCAAAGGCAAGCGAAATCGTCTTCATGATCAAATGTCCGAGGCAATGGTTTTGCGCGGAGACTAGCCATTTTCCGCCGCTTGGCAATGGCGCAAAAAGACGCAAATCTGCCCTGCTTGCGGCTTTGCACTCCGGGCGCACAATGCTATAGCCCACGGGATTTTATATCACCCACCCGGGACGCATGTCCCTCAAAAGCTTAACGAGGCAGATACATGAAGAAGATCAAGGTCGCCAACCCCGTCGCCGATCTCGACGGCGATGAAATGACGCGCATCATCTGGCAGTTTATCAAGGATAAGCTGATCCATCCGTATCTCGACCTCGAAATCGACTATTATGACCTGTCGGTCGAAAACCGCGACGCCACCAACGACCAGGTGACTGTTGATGCCGCCAACGCCATCAAGAAGCACGGCGTCGGCATCAAGTGCGCGACGATCACGCCGGACGAAGACCGCGTCAAGGAATTCAACCTCAAGCAGATGTGGAAGAGCCCGAACGGCACGATCCGCAACATCCTCGGCGGCGTCATCTTCCGCGAGCCGATCATCTGCCAGAACGTTCCGCGCCTCGTTCCCGGCTGGACCAAGCCGATCGTCGTCGGCCGCCACGCCTTCGGCGACCAGTACCGCGCCACCGACTTCAAATTCCCGGGCAAGGGCAAGCTGACGATCAAGTTCGTCGGTGAAGACGGCCAGGTCATCGAGAAGGAAGTGTTCGACGCTCCCGGCGCCGGCGTTGCCATGGCCATGTACAACCTCGACGAGTCGATCCGCGAATTCGCCCGCGCCTCGATGATGTACGGCCTGATGCGCAAGTGGCCTGTCTACCTGTCGACCAAGAACACCATCCTCAAGGCCTATGACGGCCGCTTCAAGGATATCTTCCAGGAAGTCTACGAAGCTGAATTCCAGGATCAGTTCAAGGAAATCGGCATCACCTACGAGCACCGCCTGATCGACGACATGGTCGCTTCAGCTCTGAAGTGGTCCGGCGGCTACGTCTGGGCCTGCAAGAACTACGACGGCGACGTTCAGTCCGACACCGTTGCCCAGGGCTTCGGCTCGCTCGGCCTGATGACCTCCGTTCTCCTCACCCCCGATGGCAAGACCGTCGAAGCCGAAGCCGCTCACGGCACGGTGACGCGTCACTACCGTCAGCACCAGAAGGGCCAGGAAACCTCGACGAACTCGATCGCCTCGATCTTCGCCTGGACCCGTGGCCTCGCGCACCGCGCCAAGCTCGACGACAACGCCGAACTGGCGAAGTTCGCCGCCACGCTCGAAAAGGTCTGCGTCGACACCGTCGAAGCCGGCTTCATGACCAAGGATCTGGCGCTGCTGATCGGCCCCGATCAGCCCTGGCTCTCGACCACGGCTTTCCTCGACAAGATCGACGAAAACCTGCAGAAGGCCATGGCATAAGCCATCTGAAATATGCGAACGATGCGGCGGGGGTTTCCCCGCCGTTTTCGTTTCAGGGACATCAGGAGGGGAACAACAAGATGACCACGACCATCCGCCCGCTAAACCCATCGGACCGCAGCGCCTGGGAGCCGCTCTGGGCCGGCTATCAGCGCTTCTACGAAGTCGCGATCCCCGAGGAGACGACGGAACTGACCTGGGGCCGCTTCCATGACCCCGCAGAACCGATGCACGTGCTCGGCGCCTTCGATGGCGACGGCAGGCTGGTCGGCATTGTGCACACGATCTTTCACCGCTCGACCTGGCTGCCGAAATGGACCTGCTACCTGCAGGATCTCTATGTCGACGACAGCCAACGCGGGCTCGGAACAGGCGCGGCATTGATCGAGGCCGTCGCCGATCTCGCGCGTGAGCACGGCGCCGGCCGGCTCTATTGGATGACCCACGAGACCAATGCCACGGCCCGCAAGCTTTACGACCGCATCGCCGAGCGCTCGGGCTTCATCCAGTATCGCAAGGCGCTCTGACCGGCGCCGCTACTGCCAAAATCTGACGTCAGCATGCCATAGACGTTGCCTCGCCGCTGACCCGCGCCAGTTATCAAGCGAAACGAGGAGAACACCATGGCCGACGAACTGATCTTCTACACCAATCCGATGTCACGCGGACGGATCGCCCGCTGGATGCTGGAGGAAACCGGCGCCCCCTATACGACCGAGATCCTCGGCTTCGAAAACAGCATGAAGGCACCGGATTATCTCGCCATCAACCCGATGGGCAAGGTGCCGGCGATCCGCCACGGCAAGACTGTCGTCACCGAATGCGCCGCCATCTGCGCCTATCTGGCCGAATCCTTTCCGGAAGCGGGCCTTGCGCCGACGGCCGAAGAGCGCGGCAGCTATTATCGCTGGATGTTCTTCGCCGCCGGGCCGCTGGAAGCGGCCACGACCAACCGCGCCCTTGGTTTCCACACGCCGGCCGATAAGAGCCGGATGGCGGGCTATGGCAGCTATGCTGACGTGATGGACACGCTCGAAAAGGCCGTCAGCGCATCGCCCTATATCGCCGGAAACCGCTTCACGGCGGCCGACGTCTATGTCGGTTCGCATGTCGGCTGGGGCCTTGGCTTCGGCACCTTCGAGAAGCGCCAGGCATTCGCCGATTACGTCGGCCGCGTCACCGACCGCGCCGCCTATAAGAGGGCGAACATGATCGATGACGAAGCCACCAAGGCGCTGCAAAAGAGCGCCTGACCAGTTTCAGATAAGGGGCATGTAGATCTCGGTGACCAACTCCGTCGGCGGCACGTCGCGCGGATTGTTGAGATAGTCCTCGAACATCAGCCCGTCACGCAGCTGCCGACCCGAGGTCGGCAGCCATTCGGAAAACAGCCACTGATAGGCCTTGTGCATATCTGCATAGGGTCCCTTGTGGCTGAGCACCGCATACTCCCCGCCGTCGAGCGTGATGGGTTCGAGCGGTGCTTCGACCTTAATCTCGCCTTCGACTGAGACACAGGCGATGGAGCGAAGCTCTTCGGCCGGCACCAGATCGGGATCGTCGAAATAGACGCCGATCATCCGCATATCGGGCCTCGCCAGCCCGCGCGCGTAGAGCGTGCCGAAGAGAACCTCGAACGCCTTGCTGATCTGCATATACGAGCCCTTGTGACGCACGCCGACAAGCGCGACCGGCTCGATCTTCCGTAAGGTAACGTTGAACATGGCTTTGGTCCTTCCGTTAGGTGAGGGTTGGAACTCCGTGTGGCTTCCCTCTTTCCGATAACGGGCCGGCGGCATGCCGTAGACCGATTTGAAAATGCGGTTGAAAGACTGGAGGTTGGGATAGCCGGATCGCCTGGCAATCTCCCCGATACCGAGATCCGAACGGACGATATCGCCCGCCGCGCGATGCAATCGCAGCCGCTTGACGGTCGCCGCCAGCGTCTCGCCATGAACCGCGCGATAGATCCGGTGCCAGTGATAGCTCGACATGCAGGCGATCTCGGCGAGCGTGTCCATATCCAGCTCTTCATCGAGATGATCATGGATATAGGCCGAAACCCGCCTCAGGCGGCTTTCATAGAGTGCCCATGCCGTGGTGCCGTTCATGTCGAAACCTCATGCCAGTTGACCGGCTGCAGACAAACATAACGCGATTTGACAAATCCTGCTGAGTTGCCGCCGCAAAAGAAAAAGGCGGGCACTCGAAGCACCCGCCTTTCGCAATTCAATCAAGAACCGGAAGTTCAGCCAGCCAGCGCAGCCGCCACGGCCTCAAGCGCCTCGTCGGCCTTCGATCCATCCGGACCGCCGGCCTGCGCCATGTCGGGACGGCCGCCGCCGCCCTTGCCGCCGAGAGCGGCAGAGGCGATACGGACCAGATCCACGGCGCTGAAGCGGCCGACGAGATCAGCGGTGACCGCGACCACGGCGCTGGCCTTGCCATCGTCGGAGACGCCGATCAGCGTCACGACGCCGGAACCGATGCTGGCCTTGCCGTCATCCGCCAGACCCTTGAGATCCTTCGGATCAACGCCGGAGATGGCCTTGCCGAGGAACTTGACGCCGCCGATGTCACGCACGGCCTCTTCCGAGGCGCCCTGCCCGCCGCCCATGGCGAGCTTGCGCTTGGCATCCGCCAGCTCCTTCTCGAGCTTGCGACGTTCGTCCATCAGCGCTTCGACGCGCGTCAGCACGTCGGCCGGCTGCACCTTCAGCGAGGTCGCCAGCGCCTTCACGCGCTCGTCCTGCTCGGCGAGATAGGCACGAGCCGCCTCACCGGTGACGGCTTCCAGACGGCGAACGCCGGAGCTGACGGCACTGTCGCCGAGAATGCGCACGAGACCGATGTCACCGGTCGCAGACACATGCGTGCCGCCGCAAAGTTCGATCGAGTAAGGCTTGCCTGTCTTCGCGCCATGGAGCCCCTGGCCCATGGAGACGACGCGAACCTCGTCGCCGTATTTTTCGCCGAACAGCGCCATCGCTCCCTCGGCACGGGCGTCGTCGACGCTCATCAGGCGGGTCGTGACCGGCGAATTCTGCAGAATGATCTCGTTGGCCATATCCTCGACCACCTTGAGCTCTTCCGCCGTCATCGGCTTCGGATGCGAGACGTCGAAGCGCAGGCGATCCGGCGTGACCAGTGAGCCCTTCTGGGCGACATGGGTGCCGAGCACTTCGCGCAGTGCTTCATGCAGCAGATGGGTCGCCGAGTGGTTGGCGCGGATATGCGACCGACGGGCGTGATCGACGGTCAATGCCACGGCATCGCCGGCCTTGACGCTACCTTCAACGACGGTGCCCGTGTGAACGAACAGGCCCTCGCCGCGCTTTTGCGTATCTGATATTTCGATCTTGGCGTTATCGGACGAAATCACGCCCGCATCGCCCATCTGGCCACCGGATTCGCCGTAGAACGGTGTCTGGTTGACGACGATCTGCACCTTGTCGCCCTTGGCCGCTTCGCCGACGGCAGCACCGTCTTTGACGATCGCCTGGACGACGCCTTCGGCGGTCTCGGTGTCATAGCCGAGGAATTCGGTGGCGCCGTGCTTGTCGCGCAGCTCGAACCAGATCGTCTCGGTCGCCTTGTCGCCGGAGCCGGCCCAATGCGAGCGTGCCTCTGCCTTCTGGCGCTCCATGGCGTCGGTGAAGCCGGCGAGATCGACGTTGATTTCGCGGGCGCGCAACGCGTCCTGCGTCAGGTCGAGCGGGAAGCCGTAGGTGTCGTAGAGCTTGAACGCGGTTTCGCCGTCGAGCATGTCGCCCTTGCCGAGCGTTGTCGTGGCGTCCGACAGAAGCGACAGGCCGCGCTTCAGCGTCGTGCGGAACTTGGTTTCCTCAAGCTTCAGCGTCTCGGTGATCAAGGCTTCCGCGCGCACCAGTTCCGGATAGGCTCGGCCCATCTGCTGGATCAGCGCAGGCAAAAGCTTCCACATCAGCGGCTCGCGCGCGCCGAGCAGTTCGGCATGGCGCATGGCGCGGCGCATGATGCGACGAAGCACGTAACCGCGGCCCTCGGCGGACGGCAAAACGCCGTCGGCGATCAGGAATGCGGACGAGCGCAGGTGATCGGCGATGACGCGGTGGCTGGCGCGTTGCTCACCCTCAGCCTTGACGCCGGTCGCTTCCTCCGACGCCGAGATCAGCGCGCGGAAGAGGTCGATGTCGTAGTTGTCATGCTTGCCCTGCAGCAGCGCTGCGATGCGCTCAAGACCCATGCCGGTATCGATCGACGGACGCGGCAGGTCGATGCGCTCTTCCTTGGTGATCTGCTCGTACTGCATGAAGACGAGGTTCCAGATCTCGATGAAGCGATCGCCATCCTCTTCCGGCGAGCCGGGAGGGCCGCCCCAGATGTGATCGCCGTGATCGTAGAAGATTTCCGAACAGGGACCGCACGGGCCGGTATCACCCATCGCCCAGAAATTGTCGCTGGTCGGGATACGGATGATCTTGTCGTCGGAGAGGCCGGCGATCTTCTGCCAGAGATTAAAGGCTTCGTCGTCGGTGTGATAGACGGTGACCAAAAGGCGCTTGGCGTCGATGCCGAATTCCTTGGTGATCAGCGTCCAGGCATGCTCGATCGCCTGCTCCTTGAAGTAATCGCCGAAGGAGAAATTGCCGAGCATTTCGAAGAAGGTATGGTGGCGCGCGGTATAGCCGACATTGTCGAGGTCGTTATGCTTGCCGCCGGCGCGCACGCACTTCTGCGCGGTCGACGCCGTCTTGTAGGGGCGCTGCTCGAGACCGGTGAAAACGTTCTTGAACTGCACCATGCCGGCGTTCGTGAACATCAGCGTCGGGTCGTTGCGCGGCACCAGCGGGCTCGATGAAACGATCTCGTGGCCGTTCTTCTTGAAGTAGTCGAGGAAGGTCGACCGGATTTCGTTCACACCGCTCATGCTATGCCCTTCAGTGCTGCCCAAGGCAGGTCAAATCTTAAAAATTCAGTGGCTTTTATCGCTGACGTTAACCACTGTCCAGCAGACAAACAAAACCGGCTGCATTCTGATCAAGGAATGCAGCCGGCTTTGAACTATTCAGTCGTGGATCGAGGCTTATTCGCCGTCGGAATCGTTGGCGTCGGGGCCGCCATTCTGCAGCTGGTCGGCAATCAGGCCGGCGTTCTGGCGGATCGACGTCTCGATCTCGCGCATCAGCTCCGGGTTATCCCGCAGGAACGTCTTGGCGTTCTCGCGGCCCTGGCCGAGACGCTGGCTGTTATAGGAGAACCAGGCGCCGGACTTCTCGACGATCCCGGCCTTGACGCCGAGGTCGACCAGCTCGCCGGTCTTCGATACGCCTTCGCCATACATGATGTCGAATTCGACCTGCTTGAAGGGAGGCGCCATCTTGTTCTTGACGACCTTGACGCGCGTCTGGTTGCCGATCACCTCTTCGCGCTCCTTGACGGCGCCGATGCGGCGGATGTCGAGGCGAACCGAGGCGTAGAACTTCAGCGCGTTACCACCCGTCGTCGTTTCCGGCGAACCGAACATGACGCCGATCTTCATGCGGATCTGGTTGATGAAGATGACCATGGTCTTCGACTTCGAGATCGAGGCCGTCAGCTTGCGCAGCGCCTGGCTCATCAGTCGCGCCTGCAGACCCGGAAGGCTGTCGCCCATCTCGCCTTCGATTTCGGCGCGCGGCGTCAGTGCCGCGACCGAGTCCACGACGAGTACGTCGACGGCGCCGGAGCGCACCAGCGTGTCGGTGATTTCGAGTGCCTGTTCGCCCGTATCCGGCTGCGAGATCAGGAGATTGTGCAGATCGACGCCCAGCTTGCGAGCGTAAACCGGATCGAGCGCGTGTTCGGCGTCGACGAAGGCGCAGATGCCGCCCTTCTTCTGAGCTTCCGCGATCGTCTGCAGCGCCAGTGTCGTCTTACCCGAGCTTTCCGGCCCGTAAATTTCAATGATACGTCCCTTGGGAAGACCGCCGATCCCGAGTGCGATATCCAGTCCGAGAGAGCCCGTCGAAACGGTCTCGATCTCGACCACGCCCTCGCTCGAGCCGAGCTTCATGATAGAGCCCTTGCCGAACGACCGCTCGATCTGTGAGAGTGCCGCTTCAAGTGCCTTGCTTTTGTCCACCGATTTGTCCTCTACAAGCCGCAATGTATTCTGTGACATTCGATCCACCTTTAGGTTATTGAAGCCGCTCAAGCAATGTCGCCGCCGATGTCGATTTTGTACCGCATTTGTTCTCATCACGCAAGTGCCGTTCAAAGCATTGAAAGAAAGAGGTAAAACGGCCTGTGTTCTACATTTGTTTTATCCATGCAAAGCAAGAGCTTACAGCACCTGGACGACGGCTGACCGCGCTTCCGGAGGCAGCTCGATTCGGCCAAGACGGCATTTCGGAGCGATGAGATGAGCAAGAAGATTCTCGTGCTTGGCGGTGCCCATGTCGATCGCCGCGGCCGCATATCGGGCGCCACCGCCGATGGCGCCAGCAACCCCGGCTCCTGGTTCGAGGAAGCAGGCGGCGGCGGCTTCAACGCGGCCCGCAACCTCGCCCGCCTCGGCTTCGACGTGACGATGATCTCGCCGCGCGGCGGCGACCCGACCGGAGAGATGGTGAGCGAAGCCGCCGATCTTGCCGGCGTCAACGACCGCCCCTTCATCTTTCTCGACCGCAAGACGCCGAGCTATACCGCGATCATCGAGCGCGACGGCAATCTGGTGATCGCGCTGGCCGACATGGATCTCTACCGCATGTTCGTACCGCGCCGCCTGTCGATCCGCTCGGTGCGCGACGCGTTTTCGGCGACCGACATGATCCTCTTCGATGCCAACTTGCCGGAGGAAACGCTGGTCTCGATCACAGCGCGCGCCAAGGCGCTCGGCAAGCCGGTGGCGGCAATCGCCATCTCGCCGGCAAAGGCGGTGAAGCTGAAGGCCTGCATTGATGGTATCGACTATCTCTTCCTCAACGAGGCCGAGGCCACCGCGCTGACCGGCGAGCGGCCGGAAAACCCCGTCCACTGGCCGTCACTGCTCGGTGATATAGGCCTCAGGGGTGGTGTCGTCACCCGGGGACAGCGTGAACTGATCGCCTTTTCCGCAGGCCATGTCGCTGCGCTGCAGCCAGCCAATGTCGAGCACGTGTCCGACGTGACCGGTGCCGGCGATTCCCTCGCCTCGGGCGTTATCGCAGCACTTTTGCGCGGTTTGCCGATGAGCGAGGCCATCCGCGAGGGGGCCGCTGCGGCAGCACTGACCGTCCAGTCGCCCAATGCGGTCAACGAAAATCTCTCCGCCGATCTGCTGAAACAGGCGCTGGCTCTTGTCCCGCCGGCGAGAATTCTGCATTGAAACCCAATCAGACGAAATGGAAGATCCGATGACGAACACTCTCTCTCCCAAGCTGCCGATCACCTATTCCAAGGAAGTGGCGAGCGCCAAGCAGCGCGGCGCGCCGATCGTGGCGCTCGAATCGACGATCATCACCCACGGCATGCCCTACCCCGGGAATATCGAGATGGCCCGCAGCGTCGAATCGATCATCCGCGAACAGGGCGCCGTCCCGGCCACCATCGCCGTCATCCACGGCACGCTTCACATCGGGCTTGAAGCCGAAGAGCTCGAGCAGCTCGCCAAGGCCAAGGATGTGCTGAAAGTCTCGCGCGCCGACCTCGCCTTCGCGATCGCCGAGCGCCGCCATGGCGCAACCACCGTCGCCGCCACGATGATCGCGGCGGAACGCGCCGGCATCAAGGTCTTCGCGACCGGCGGCATCGGCGGCGTGCATCGCGGTGCGGAAGAGAGCTTCGACATCTCCGCCGACCTC
The DNA here is from genome assembly GCF_017741935.1 of Rhizobium sp. 16-449-1b. Lineage (GTDB taxonomy): Bacteria > Pseudomonadota > Alphaproteobacteria > Rhizobiales > Rhizobiaceae > Rhizobium. Next base: position 173,201 of record NZ_JAGHMH010000007.1, read on the forward strand.
GAAGAACTCGCCCGCACCGGCGTCATCGTCGTCTGCGCCGGCGCCAAGGCGATCCTCGATGTGCCGAAGACGCTGGAAGTGCTGGAAACATCAGGCGTTCCCGTGGTCACCTACGAGAGCGAAGAATTCCCGGCCTTCTGGTCGCGCTCCTCCGGCCTGCGCAGCCCGCTGACGCTGAACAGCCCGGCCGCCATCGCCAATTTCCAGACGGTGCGCGAACAGCTCGGCATCGACGGCGGCATGCTGATCGCCAATCCGGTGCCCGAAGCCGACGAGATCCCAGCCGAAGAGATGGAGATCTACATCCAGCGCGCGCTTGATAGCGCCGAACGCGACGAAATCTCCGGCAAGGCGGTCACGCCTTACCTGCTGAGCACCATCTTCGACCTGACCGACGGCCAGAGCCTGAAGACCAATATCGCACTGGTGGAAAACAACGCGCGGCTTGCCGGCGAAATCGCTGTTGCGCTCAACGCCTGACACTTGATGGGGTGTGCCGCCGCGGCATGCCCCATTCATCCAGCGGCCTTCGCCAAATCACAAGATTGGAGCGAGCGGTCGCCTCCAGCTAATCTCCCTCCTTGTGGGGGAGATGTCCGGCAGGACAGAGGGGGGCTCACACGGCACGCCCTGTACAGGGAACCCCTACGGCACAACGCCGCAAACGGCCCCGGCTCACCTCACCCCTCAAGCGTCTCCTTGACCACCACAGCCAGCTGCTTCAGCGAGAACGGCTTCGGCAGGAAGCCGAACTTGGACTCTGGCGGCAGGTTGCGGGCGAATGCGTCCTCGGCATAGCCCGAGACGAAGATGAACTTCAGATCAGGATATTTCTTGCGCAGTTCGCGCAACAGCGACGGCCCGTCCATTTCAGGCATGACGACGTCGGAGACGACGATATCCACCTTGCCGTCGAGCTCGTCCATGATGTCGAGCGCTTCGACACCGGATCCCGCTTCGTGAACCGTGTAGCCGCGCGTCTCCAGCATGCGCTTGCCGCCGCGACGCACCGCCTCCTCGTCCTCGACGAGCAGGATGACCGCAGATCCCGTCAGATCCTCCGGCTGCTCCGCCTTCGTCGGCGACAGGGCAACGACGTTGTCCGCGCTCGGCGTGACCGCATCGGCTTCGGCGGCGATCGCCGGCTCGACGATGTGACGCGGCAGGAAGACACGGAAGGTCGTGCCCTTGCCGACTTCCGATTCCGGCTGGATGTAGCCGCCGGATTGCTTGACGATGCCATAGACCATGGCAAGCCCAAGCCCCGTGCCCTTGCCCACCTCCTTGGTGGTGAAGAAGGGTTCGAAGATCTTGTCCATGATTTCAGGCGCGATGCCGGTGCCGTTGTCGGACACCTCGACCAGAACCATGTCCTCGTGCGGCATGTAGGAGTAGTTGAAGGCGGCGACTTCGGCGGCCGTTGCGTTCTTCGTGCGCACGGTGAGCTTGCCGCCCTCCGGCATCGCGTCGCGCGCATTGACGCACAGGTTGATCAGCACCTGCTCGAATTGCGACAGGTCGGTTTTCACCGGCCAGAGATCACGCCCATATTCAACGTCGAGCTTGACGTTCGTGCCTGACAGCAGCCGGTCGACCAGCATCCTCAAATCGCCGACGACATCGGTGAGATTGAGGACGCTCGGCCGCATCGTCTGCTTGCGCGAGAAGGCGAGCAGCTGGCGCACCAGAACGGCGGCGCGGTTGGCGTTGCGCTTGATTTCCATCAGATCCGCAAAACCAGGATCGGCCGGCCGCGCCTGCAGCAGCAGATGGTCGGAGGATAGAAGGATGGCGGTCAGCACGTTGTTGAAATCGTGCGCGATGCCGCCGGCGAGCGTACCCACCGCGTTCATCTTCTGCGTCTGCGCCATCTGCGCCTCGAGCGCCTTCTGCTCCGTCACCTCGACCGCGTAGACGATCGCGGCCTCTTCAGGGGCCTCGTCGCTCTGGTCGATCACGGCATTGACGTAGAAGCGGAAATGCCTGTTGTCGTCGGCCTGCGTCTTGGAATCGAGCGGCGGAATATCGCCCTGCCGATCCTTGGCGGCGGCAAGCGCGCCCTGCAGCCTCGGCTTGTCGACATCCTGCACGATGGTTTCGAACAATGCACCATTCTCGACGTCATCGCGCGAAACGATGCCGGAGAAGAGTTTCAGGAACGGCGCATTGGTCCTCAGGATACGGCCGTCGCCATCGACGGAAGCGATCGCCATCGGCGTATTGTTGAAGAAGCGCGTGAAACGCATCGATGCAGCCGACGCAGATTGATCGCCAGCCGTGCTGTCGCGTCGAGTGAGAACGATCGAGCGGCTTTCGCCGGGCGCGCCGTCGCGCATCGAGGTGACGCTGTGAACGATCTGCACCGGAACGCCCTGGCCGTTCGATTTCTTCAGGTCGAGATCGAGCGTCACCGTCTTCTGTAGACCGGGATCGGCCTGCACCGACTGGATCAGCGCCAGCCCCTCGCCGGCCACCATGTCGCCGATCGTCATCGAGCCGGGAATGAACTTGGTGAGGTCGATCCCCAGCCACTCGGCAAGCGTCGCGTTGAGATAGAAGATCTCGCCCTTGCGGCCCGCCGAAAAGAAGCCGGCAGGCGCGTGGTCGAGATAATCGATGGCGTTCTGCAGTTCCTTGAAGAACCGCTCCTGGTCGTCGCGCTCCGACGTGATGTCGCTGATCTGCCAGATATGCAGTGGCCGGCCGCCGCTCTCCTCGCTCTGCAGGATACGCGCTTTCAGCCGGTACCAATGAGCGCCGGATCCGTTCGGCGATGGCCCCAGCGCGCGCAGCAGCCGGAACTCCTCGCGCCCCTCGCGGCCCTCGCGCAGCCCGTTGGAGAGCCGGTAGAGCGCCTCGTTGGATTCGCGGTGACGCGATAGCAGCGCTTCCAGCGTCTGCACCTCTGTCGGCTTGCGAGCGCCGGTCAGCGCGCCATAGGCGGCATTGGCGTAAACGATACGGCCTTTTTCGTCGGTGATCAGCGATCCGTCGGGATGGCTGTTGAGAAAGGCGCGGGCAAGGCTGTCCGACTGGCGCTGCGGCATCACCTCGATGAAGCCGATGATCGACGACACCAGGAAGAAGATGCCGACCATGGCCAGCACGCCGAGAACACCGAGCACCATCTCGTTGTCGAGCGAGGTCTTGAACACCACGAAGGCGGCGGCGACGCCGATCAGCACCAGCGCCAGAAGCAGGATCCGCACGGCGGTTCCCGCGCGCCCTCCACGGTCCACGAGCGGTTCGCTAAAATTGTCGGCCTGACGGGATTTCGTCATGTACTTCCTCGCATTGCCCGCCGGCCTTCATTCGTGACTAACAGACGAAGCAGGAATCAGGCGCCTCTTCCTTCTTAGCAATTTGCTGCCTCGCCAAAAACACCACACTCCATGAAGAGTGATTGAATTCACAAGCTACAGCGCCAGTTTTGCCGTTAAATGTAGATCGAGACGTTCCACAGACATTGCGTCGCACCTTTCGGTGACTGGACAAGCCGCCTCCCCCTTGTCTAGGAAGCTTAAAAGTCGTCATGTGGTTGAACGCCGCAAAGGAGTACGTGACTATGTTCGATGGCATCATGGAATCTTATGGCAGCCGCTTCATCATTGCCGCGGGCGGCGTGGCCATCGCCCTGCTGCTGCTTGTCGCGGTCCTCTGGATCATGCGCAACCGGGCATCCTCGCCCTTCGTTCGCGGCGGCCGCAACCGCCAGCCACGGCTTCAGGTTCTCGACGCCGCCGCCGTCGACGCCCGCCGCCGTCTCGTGCTGGTGCGCCGCGACGATGTCGAACATCTGATCATGATCGGCGGACCATCCGATATCGTCATCGAAAGCCGCATCCTGCCAGATGGGCAGGTCGAGACCATCAGCGAGCCGGCACGCCCCGAAGCGCCACAGCCGGCAGCCCCCAGCGAGCGGCCCGCGGAGCCTGTGATGACATCCGCCGTGACTGAGCCCGAGCCCGCGGTCATCGTGCCGCCGGCGCCGCGACCGGCTCCGACGCGCGGCCTGTCGCCGATCGAAGAGTTCGCACCGAGCGCCGAGCGGCTGGACACCCCACCGATCGCGCCGCCGCCGGCACCACAGCATCAGGTATTCGAGCCCGAGATCGAACCCGCGCCACGCCCTGTCGCCGTGCCAGTCGCGCCGGTATCGATCGCGCCGGCACCCGTCGTACCGCGCCCGCAACCTCCTGTATTCTCGCGGCCTGAGCCTGCGCCCATCGAAACGGCAGAAGCCGTCGATATCCTCGATTCGGCACGTCAGCGCGTCCTGACGCCGCAGAGGATCGAGCCGCAGGTGATGAGCCCGCCCACGCCGCCCCAGCGCGTCGATCTCTATCCGCCGGCACCGCAGGCGCCAACGCCGCAGCCGGCCGCGTTCCAGTCCGTCGCTCGCCCAGCGCCCTCGGCCCAGCCCAGCGATTTCCAGCGTGTTCTGGAAGAGGAAATGACGAGCAATCTGGCGGCCGAGCGCCCGATGGCGGCGCCGACCATCCCGATGCACAATGCACCGCCGGTTCAGAGCGCGCCCGCTCGCCCTGCGCCCTCAAACATGCCTCGCCGCGATCCAGAGATGGCGCCGATCACAGGCGCCGACGCCGCCCTTCAGAATGAGGTGGCCCGTATTTTCGGCGAAATGAGCGTCAATCGCGACAAATAATCGGCGGCGGCATTAGCCGCCCCTTTCCTGCAAACAAAAAAGGCACCGCGCGATGGCGGTGCCTTTTTTAGTTTGTGATGTAACCGGGATTATTCGTCCCGGTAGACTTTTTCACGACGCTCGTGGCGTTCTTGCGCTTCGATGGACAGCGTTGCGATCGGGCGAGCGTCGAGACGCTTGAGGCCGATCGGTTCACCGGTTTCCTCGCAATAGCCGTAAGTGCCTTCCTCAATACGCTGCAGTGCGGCGTCGATCTTGGATATCAGCTTTCTCTGGCGGTCACGGGCGCGCAGCTCGATGGCTCTGTCCGTCTCGGACGACGCCCTGTCGGCGAGATCCGGATGGTTTGCGCTTTCCTCGGCAAGATGCTCGAGGGTTTCGCGCGCCTCTCTGAGGATGTCGTTCTTCCAGGCAATCAGCTTTGCCCTGAAATAGGCGCGCTGGTTACCGTTCATGAACTCTTCCTCTTCCGAGGGCACGTATTTGCTAAGATCGATCTTCTCACTCAACGCGATTCTCCTGAAGAACATCTCATCTGGCGGCTGTATATCCCGACCACGGCGTTCGATTCAAGCCCAATCCGCTAGGTAAACACATTTTTAAATCTGTCACAATTTTGAGCTAACAGGCTATTTTTACGTCACTATTTTTTAAAGCCACCGTTTCAGCTTGCCAGCTGAAGTAGCAGCCGCCGTGCAACTTGCCCACTGGATTCCGCTCGCCGGTTGACGAGGACACCGGGCTGGCGCTACTGAAATAGATCAATCGACCGGGGACTTTCCGATGACCGCAATCGTGCCGCCGCCTTCCCGGATTTATCTTTTGAGACACGCCGAAGCGGCATTTCCCGCCCCCGGCCAGAGCGATTTCGACCGCCCGCTGAGCGAGCGCGGTTATGCCGCAGCCGAGATCCTGGCCGAAAACGCGGCCGACAAAAGCTACAAGCCGGATCTCGTCGTCAGCTCCACCGCCATACGCTGCCGCCAGACGGCGGACGCCGTGCACCGCGCGATGGGCGAAAACCTCGATATCCGCTTCGTCGACGCGCTTTATAACGCCACGCCCGAAATCTATCTCGATATTCTCGGCGCGCAGCAGGATATGGGCGCCGTCATGCTCGTCGGCCACAATCCCGTCATCGAGCAGACGCTCGAAGCGCTGATCGGCCACCAGCTGCTGGCGCAGGCGCTGCCGAACGGCTTTCCGCCGGGTGGTCTGGCCGTGCTCGATTTCGACCAGGGCCGCAACAACTGGCGCCTGATCGACTTCATGATCGACTGACAGGCGCGCAACCTTCTTTTTCTTCGGCGTGCCGGTTCCTATATGGCGTCTACCAGCAATCGGAATTTCGCCTTGCCGCCAAGCATGACATCCTTCACCGACGACGCGCGCATCGCCTTCGACACCCTGTCGGACCGCGCCTCCGGCCTCGTCAACCCGACGATCCGCCTAGGCGTCACCGGCCTGTCGCGGGCGGGCAAGACGGTTTTCATCTCCTCGCTGGTCCATAACCTGCTGCATGGCGGCCGCCTGCCCCTGTTCGAGGCCGTCCAGTCGGGCCGCGTCTCCGCCGTCCGGCTCGAAGAGCAGCCCGACGATAGCGTGCCGCGCTTCCAGTATGAGGATCACATCAAGGCGCTGGTGAAAGACCGCATCTGGCCCGATTCCACACGCGCAATCTCAGAGCTTCGCCTGACCATCGATTACCAGAGCGCCAGCGGCTGGAGCCGCTTTTTCTCGCCGGGAAGGCTCTCGATCGACATCGTCGATTATCCCGGCGAATGGCTGCTCGACCTGCCACTGCTGGCCAAGGACTACCGCACCTTCAGCGAAGAGACGATCGCGCTGGCCCGCACCGGCATCCGTACCGAGCTCTCCAGGCCATGGCTGGCGCTGACCGACGATTGCGACATCGCCGCCCCGGCGGACGAAATGCGCGCCCGCGAGCTCGCCACTGCCTTCGCCGATTACCTCAAGGCCTGCAAGGCCGATGAGCGTTCCCTCTCGACTCTCCCACCCGGACGCTTCCTTCTGCCCGGCGATCTCGACGGCTCGCCGGCGCTGACCTTCGCGCCGCTGGTGCTGCCGCCGACAGGAAAGCCCGAAAAGGGATCACTCTGGGCAATGATGGAGCGGCGCTACGAGGCCTACAAGTCCGTGGTCGTCAAGCCGTTCTTCCGCGAGCATTTCTCCCGCATCGACCGCCAGATTGTCCTTGTCGACGCGCTGCAGGCGATCAATCGCGGCCCTGAGGCCGTGCAGGATCTGGAGCGCGCGCTGACGGACGTGCTCGCCTGCTTCCGCCCCGGCACGAACTCGCTGCTGTCGTCGCTGCTCGGCCGCCGCATCGACCGCGTTCTCGTCGCCGCCACCAAGGCCGATCACCTGCATCACGAAAGCCACCACCGCCTCGACGCCCTGACACGTCGCCTCGTTGACCGCGCCATCCAGCGCATCGGCATGGCGGGCGCCGGCATCGATGTCATGGCGCTTGCCTCTGTGCGGGCAACGCGCGAGGCGACCGTCAAGCGCGACGGTCACGAGCTGCCCGTCATCGTCGGCACGCCGATCGAGGGTGAAACAATTTCTGGCGAAACCTTCGACGGCATCCGCAAGACCGCGATCTTCCCCGGCGACCTGCCCGAGGATCCCTCCGCCCTCTTTGCAAGCATCGAATCGGGCGACGAGAATGTGCAACTGCCAGACGTGAACGTCGTCCGCTTTCGTCCGCCGAGCCTTGAGGAGACCGGCGGCGGCATCAAGCTGTCGGTGCCGCACATCCGGCTCGACCGGGCCATGCAGTTTCTGTTCGGAGATCGCCTCGCATGATCAAGCCGCCCGCCGACCAGCCTCCGCGCCGCGCGCCTGCGGCCTTCGCCTATGAGGACGAGCGCGAGCAGCAGATACCGGAGGCCAAAGCCGGCCGACCGAACACGGAGCCCCGCAAGCCGGCCGCCTTCTCGGGCGAGATCACGCTGACACCGGACGAAGAGGACCCCTTCATCAATCCGGACAAGGACCTTCCGGCCCTGCCCGTCGCCCAGCCCCGCAAACGGGGCACTTCCTTCGGCAAGATCGCGCTTGGTGCTTTTGGCGTGCTGTTCTCGCTCGCCTTCGGGCTCTGGACCGACAGCCTGATCCGCAACCTCTTCAGCCGCGCCGATTGGCTGGGCTACACAGCGCTTGCCGCGGTCGGCATCGGCATCCTTGCTGTGATCGCCATCGTCGTCAGGGAGACCGCTGGCATGATGCGGCTGGCTGCGGTGCAAACGATCAAGGCCGAGGCGGAAGCGGCGATCCTGGAGACCAAGCCCGCCAAGGCGCGTGCGCTCGTCAAGAGCCTAGAGCATCTTCTATCCAACAAGCCGGAGACCGCGCGCGGTCGCGCCACGCTGAAGGCGGCCGAAACCGATATCATAGACGCCCCGCATCTGGTGGCGCTTGCAGAACGCGAACTGCTTGCCCCACTCGACCGACAGGCCCGCAGCCTCATCCTCAATGCCTCCAAACGCGTCTCGGTCGTCACCGCCGTCAGCCCGCGCGCCATCGTCGACCTGCTCTACGTTCTCTACGAGGCCGCCAAACTCATTCGCGCCATGGCCGATCTTTATGGCGGCCGGCCCGGCACATTCGGCATGCTGCGGCTGATGCGCGACGTTCTCGCCCATCTCGCCGTCACCGGCTCCATCGCCGTCGGCGACAGCCTCGTCCAGCAGGTTCTCGGTCATGGCCTGGCATCAAGGCTCTCGGCGCGCCTCGGCGAAGGCGTGATCAACGGGCTGATGACCGCCCGCATCGGTATCGCCGCCATGGACCTCTGCCGCCCGCTGACGTTCCGTGCCCTGAAGCGCCCGGGAATCGGTGACTTCATCGGCGACCTCACGCCATCGATGACGAAGAGTGATAGCAACGGGCGGAATTGAGCCGAGATCCGTAAACCATTCGCTCCAACCAGTCGACTTCAGGAATATGATGCGATTCAATAGCTTACGTGAGACAGGCCAGCGCGCGTCCGGCACCAAAAAGGCCGCAAATGCGGCGTTTTCACCCCATTAGAAACCAAGCATTAACCATTTTTCGGCAAAACTTGGCACCAGTTAAGCGATATGGTTCGCCAAGGAAAATCCATGTACTCGCGAAAGTTTCTCTATCTCTTCGGTCTCGCGGCAATCGCCCTGTCGCCTTTTGCCGAAACGGCTCCAGCAGCCACCGCCGCCACGCGTGACAAGGCATTCTTCGAATCCGTCGCTGGCTCCTGGAGAGGTCCGGGCGAAATCGTCGCCGGCAAGTACAAGGGCACCAAGTTCACCTGCAACCTGATCGGCGAGCCCGTCACCGACGGGACCGGCGTGAAGCTCGACGGCAGCTGCCGCGTCGGCGTCTTCAAGCAGCCGATGAGCGCGCTGATCACCCAGTCTGGCAACAGCTACAAGGGCAAGTTCCTCGACGGCGCCGCCGGCAAGGGGCTTGACGTCGTCTCCGGCACTGTCACGGAAGACACCGTCGTGGTCGGCCTCAACCGCGCCAAGCTCAACGGCGCGATGATCGCCCGCGTCCGCGACGACAAGACGATGAACGTCACGGTTTCGGTCAAGGTCGAAAGCCAGATGATCCCGGTGATCGGCCTGACCCTGTCCCGCCAGGTCGACGAAATGACCGTCGGCTCGGTCGAATAATCAATAGAGACAAATGAAACACACGACGAAGCGGCCCAACGGCCGCTTCTTTCGTTTCAGGCGCCACGCCACCAATCCATGCTCTGATCGGCAACCTCGATCCCCTGGATATCGGCGCGAGCCAGCCAGTCGCGAACCGCGACACCCTTGACGATCAGGTCGGGCGCGAAGTCGGCAAGCGGCATCAGCACGAAGCCGCGATCCGTCATCCGGGGATGCGGGAGCTCCAGCCTCGGCGCATCCTGGCTGATATCGTTGTAGGTCAACACATCGATATCGAGCGTGCGCGGCCCCCAGCGCTCGATGCGCTCCCGCTTCATGCCGCGCTCTATGTCGAGGCAGACATCGAGCAGCGCTTCCGGCTGAAGCGACGTCGCCACGTCGGCGCAGCAATTGAAGAAGAACGACTGATCCGTCTTGCCCCAGGGCGGTGTGCGATAAAGCCGGGAGACCGCGACGACGCGGCAATCCGCCCGCGCGTCCAACGCCTTGAGCGCCTGCGCCATGGAGTGGACGGGATCGCCGATATTGCCGCCAAGCCCAAGCGTGGCGGTCTCAAAAGCCATGTCAGACAAAATGTTCGACGCTCACCTGGACGAAATCAAGCACGCCTGGAACCGGCGCGTTCGGCTTGCGGACGGTAATCTTCGCCCGCTTGATCTGCGGGAATTTCTGACAGAGCCCCTTGGCGATATCGAGCGCCAAGGCTTCGATGAGATAGCGTCGCTTGCCGGTGACGATCTCCTCGATGACGGTGAAGGCGATGCCGTAATTGACGGTATCATCGATCGAATCCGTCTCCAGCGCGGTGCCGGTCACGACATCGAGCTCGGCATCGACAAAGAAACGCTGTCCCAGAAACTCCTCTTCGTCGTGAACGCCGTGGCGGGCGAAGAAGGCGCAGTTCTGCAGGGTGATGGTGTAGGTGGTGCTCATAACGTGCCCTTCCGCTCGAATGCGTCGCGTGCCTTCAGCATAGCATCAGTCACGGCAAGTGCGTCCCTGTTGATTGCGACATCGTGTACCCGAAAAATCGCGGCGCCCTTCAGTCTCAAAAGCACGCTAGTGGCGGCCGTGCCGGCATCGCGATCGGCCGCCTCGCGGCCCGTGACCGCGCCGACGAAACGCTTGCGCGACGTGCCGGCCAGGATCGGAAAGCCAAGACGCTGAAGCTCGTCGCAACGCGCCATCAGTTCGAGGTTTTCATCCGTATCCTTGGCAAAGCCGAAACCGGGATCGAGAACGATGCGGTCCCGCACCACGCCGGCGCGTCCGGCGATCTCGAGAGACCGCTCCAGGAACAGGAATTGATCGGCGATGACATCATCCAGCTTGTCGCGGTCGCGCCCAGTGTGCATCACGCAGAGCCCCGCGCCGGTCCTGGCCGCGATATCGGCGATATCAGGCTCCTTCTGCAGCCCGAAGACATCGTTGACGATATGCGCACCGGCCTCGACGGCAAGGCGGGCGGTCTCGGCGCGATAGGTGTCGATGGAAATCAGCGCCTCGGTCTTGCCGCGCAGCGCCTCGATGACGGGCAGCACTCGCGCCTGCTCTTCACGCGCATCGACGCTCTCGGCATCCGGCCGCGTGGATTCGCCGCCGATATCGATAATGCCGGCACCGGCCTCGACCGCATCAAGCGCATGCGCCACGGCCTTGTCGACGCTGTCGTAGCGACCGCCGTCGGAAAAAGAGTCCGGCGTGACGTTGACGATCGCCATGATGACCGCGGTCGAGCCGAGCTCAATCTCGCGGCCGTGCCCGACGCGCCAGAAACTGCTGCCAAGCTTTGCCACCTGCATTCATCCTATCGATCGAAAAAACAGCGTCATCATATTGCGCTAGCGGTGGCTATGCCCCAAGCTCCCGCAAACTTCAACATGAGTATTTGCAGAATGCCGTCCGTGTCGCGTTATATGCCGCTCCTCCTCGCCATTTCCGTCTCGCTGTCCGCTGGCTATCCCGCAAGCGCCGCCGTGGTGGCCACCAAGAGCTATTCCTATTTCAACATCAAAGGCAAAACCGCCGACGAACTGGACGAGCAGCTGAGCACGCGCGGCCCGACGGCCAACGGCTCGTCGGCCCGCCACCCCGGCGCCACCAAGATCCGCTTCGGCGGCGATGCGACCTATGTCGAGGAAAACGGTCGCTGCCGCGTCAGCACCGCACGCGTCACCGTGCATACGCAGATCATCCTGCCGCGCTGGAACAATCGTCGAGGTGCCAGCCCCGAGCTGTCGATGATCTGGGACACGCTGTCGAGCGACATCAAGCGGCATGAGGAACGCCATGCCGAGATCGCCCGAACCCAGGCGCGCAACATGGAACGAAAGATCCTGGCACTCCCCTCGCAGCCCAATTGCGAAGCCATGCAGGAGCTGGTGACGGAGGTATCGACGCGGGGAATTGCCGAGCACGACAGGCTGCAGGCGCGATTCGATCAGGTCGAGGCGGTCAACTTCCAGAAGCGCATGCTGCGCCTCCTCAACAACCGCCTGAAACCATCGGGCGGCGAAAAATAGCTGATTCTCAGGCGAAAATCGACGACTGAACATTAGCCGCGCAATGAAAATTGTGCGAAACCGGCACGGCCCCAGCCAATGAATGGTAATTTCTCACCATAGATTTGTGAAACACAACGCGCTAATATTCAGTCATTCGAAAGTTCAGGTCCGTTAGCCGGGACTTTCGTTTTCTGGGTTCTCCTGGCGCGTTGCGAAGCCGCGGTCGATCCTCCCTTGGCCGTAGGTAATGCGCCTACCTCGCCTCGCTCGTCACATCGGCAAGCGAGGCTTTTTTTGGCCGATTCATCCTCGGGAGGACTATGCTTCGGAGAATTAAGCCTGGCGTTCCGGCACGTGCACGGTCAGCCCGTCCAGCGCCGCCTTCATGCGGATCTGACAGGAGAGACGCGAGGTCGGGCGAACGTCGAAGGCGAAATCGAGCATGTCTTCTTCCATCGCTTCGGGCGGACCGACGCGCTCGGTCCACTCCTCGTCGACGTAGACATGACAGGTCGCGCAAGCGCAGGCGCCGCCACATTCGGCTTCGATGCCCGGCACGGAGTTGCGCACGGCGTTTTCCATGACGGTCGATCCCTGATCGACATCAAGATCGAAGCGCGTACCGTCGAAAGCGACAATGGTCAGTTTGGGCATGGTGTTTTCCGGTGATCATCAATGGGATGGGTTTGGATTTTTACTTCCAACAATTACGCGAGGCAGTCAACAACGACCGCCCTTGCGCTCTTCATTCCAGATTTGGAAGCGACACGCTTGTCAGATTGCGCCACGGCAAGAGCAATAAAAAGACCCGTTGCTCCGCAATGGTGCAACGGGTCCCATGATCGAACACCTGATGGCGTCATTGCCGCCTAGCGGCAAAGCTTCAGGATGAAATTCTCCGCCTCGATGACAGCAACGCCGACGGCGGCCATGTTCGAAGCATCGCCGCAATTGCCCTCAAGCGCTTCGGCGGCATCGCGCACGCGGAAGGCGCCGACGGCGCTTGCCGCACCCTTGAGCTTGTGGGCGGCTGCGACGATCGCCTTGCCGTCGCCGGAAGACATGTCGTGCAGGCAGGCGCGCGCCTGGCGCGCGAACATCTGCAGGACTTCAAGTTCAAGCGCCTTGTCGCCCATCGTCTGGTTGGCCAGGTGAACAAGGTCGACCGGCCGCTGTTGCGAGGGCACCTGTCCCTTGCCATGATCTGGCGCCGCGAACGCAATACTGACTGCTGCCATATGCCAATTCTCCCGTCTTAGGTCCCGCCGTTTGAATGATGTTGCGGGGGCGCAGTGCCAATCGCGTTAAATTCGGGCGCAATCAGGGCGAATTTCTCGTCATATGGTTAACGCCCGTCAAACACTTCTAACACATTGGATTTCAAGGCCGCGCTGGCGTTAATTCGGGTTAATCAAGCGTTAATAACTCGGCATTTGACCGAAGGCGTTAATTGTCTAGCAGGCCCGGATGTGTCACTACGATACGACTGGGAGAGCTGGGTTGTGGAAGCCTTTGCTCGCCAAGTGGATAATGGTAATGTTTTGATACCGTAAGTGTGCGAAAGCAGCTATCCACTCTGAAATGACATACTTATCCGCTCTACGAATTTTGGGCGGACAGGTTCAGAGGCAAGGTTTGTTCGGGTGACGCGGAAACCCGAATGCGTAGTAAACCGGCTGAGATGTAACGAGGCGTAACGGAATGGCGAACAACAAGTACAACGAATCGATCGAGGACAAGGCGTTCAAGGCGCTGGATGAAGCCCTGCAGATCGACTTCGAGGACGATGAAGCGCCGTCTCCAAAAGTCAGGAAGCAAGACGCCTCGGAGGCAAAAGTGTCCGAAAAGCCAACTGTCCGCAATCAGCGTAAAGACGATGCCAAGCAGCAGCGCCCCGCCGCCACACCCCGCTCCCCGGAGCAGGGATCGCGCGCGCCGGCCTTTGCCGCCAACGACGGCAGCCGGGTCAGCCCCGCTTCGCTCTTGAAATCGCTCGACAACGGCTCCGCCCGTCCGGCGCTGCGCAACGCCACGCTCGTTTCGCTTTTGTGGATCGTCGGCGGCCTCGGCCTGATGTCGCTCCTCTATTCGCCACAGATCTGGCAGATCCGCTCGATTTCCGACCTAGTCGCCCTGCCCGGCGTGATCGCCGGTCTCGTCGGCATCATCATCCCGGTTCTCCTGTTCTACGCCTTCGCCATCATGATGGCGCGCGCCCAGGACATGCGCAACGCCGCCCGCTCGATGGCGGAAGTGGCGCTTCGCCTCTCCGAGCCGGAAACCATCGCGTCGGAACGCATCATGACGGTCGGCCAGGCCGTTCGTCGTGAAGTCTCCGCCATGAACGAAGGCATCGAGCGCACCATCGCGCGCGCCTCGGAGCTTGAGACCCTCGTTCACTCCGAAGTCAACGCGCTGGAGCGCAGCTACGCCGACAACGAACTGCGCGTGCGCGGTCTCGTCCACGAACTCGGATCCGAGCGCGAGGCGATCGTCAATCACGCCGAGCGCATCCGCACCTCGATCGTCGGCGTTCACGACCAGCTGCGCGAAGACCTGTCGCTGGCGACCGAAGAAATCGCCGTGCGCCTCGCGACCTCGGGCGAAGCCTTCGCGTCGATGATCGATACGCGCGCCGCCACGATCACCGAGAAGTCGGAATCCGCGATCCAGTCGCTCGGCACCCTGCTCGCCGCCAAGACCGATTCGCTACTGCAGACGCTGACCTCTTCCGGTTTCGCGCTCGCCAACGAGTTCGATAACCGCCTGGATTCGCTGACCTCTAGCCTCAGCGACCACGGCAACACCATTCTCAGCCAGTTCGAGACGCGTGCGTCCACCATGGACAGCAACGCCGAGAAGCTGAACGCTGCGCTCAACGACCGCGCCCGCCAGCTGAACGAGATCCTGATCGCGCGCACCCGCGATATAAACGAGAGCCTGACCGGCGGCGAAAGAACCATCACCAGCACGCTGGATGACGTTCTCGCCAAGCTGAACAGCACGCTCGACGAGCGCGGCACCAGCTTCCGCCACAGCCTGCAGTCCAGCGTCGATGACACGATCATGGACCTCGACCTGCGCTCCGGATTCTTCGACGAGCGCCTGCAGGCGACCGTCGCCCAGTTGTCCACCTCCTTCGACGAACGTGTCGCCGAATTCGCCAACGCCTTCGACAAGCGCGCCGGCACGCTCGACACCAAGCTGATGGAGAGCCTGAACCGCATCAACGACACGCTGACCGGCGGCTCGGACTCGCTGAACGGCATCCTGAGCTCCAGCATCGAACGCATCGGCTCGTCGCTGACCGACCAGTCCTTCGCGCTGACGACCGCGCTTTCGACCGGACGCGAAATCCTGGAAAGCACCCTCACCGACAAGGTGGACGAAGTGGCCAGCGCCATCGGCGCGCGCACCACGGAAATGACGTCAGCGCTCAGCCACGCCACCTCCGAAATCTCGCTGGCGCTCGCCTCCGGCACCTCGGAGCTCCATAACAACCTGTCGGCCCGCGCCACCGAATTCCGCGACACGCTGCTGTCGACGACGTCGGATCTGAGCTCCGCGGTTTCGGCTGGTACCGACCAGATCACCTCGGCCTTCGGCCGCGCCGATGAGCTGAACACGACGATCTCCAAGCGCGCGGAGGATATCACCCAGGCGCTGGATTCCGCCCATGAGCGCATCGACGACGTCATGTCGGCACGCAGCGGCGTCTTCCTGGGCGCCCTTTCCGACAGCCAGTCGCGCTTCGAAAACACCCTTGCAAGCCGCTCGGAAGCGATCATCGAAGCCGTCACCGGCAGCCATGACCGCCTCGCCGATACGCTTGACGACAAGGCCATGGCGCTCGCAATCTCGCTCAACGAAAGCCAGAGCCGCTTCGAGGAGACGCTTGGCACGCAGGTCGATGCCATCGCCGGCTCCATCGCTTCCGGCCACGACCGTCTTGCCGAAACACTCGACGACCGCGCCATGGCGCTCGCCATCTCGCTCAATGAAGGCCACAGCCGCATCGAGGACACGCTCGGCTCGCATGCCGGCGCCATCTCGCAGTCGCTGGCAGCAGGCGAACGCAAGCTTGCCGACGCCATCGCCGAACGCAGCGCCGCCTTCAACGCCTCGATGAACGAAGGCCGCAGCCTGATCGAGACGGCGCTCGACACCCGCGCGGAAGCGATCTCGCAGTCGCTCGCCGCCGGCCAGGAGAAGCTGACAAAAGCGATCGACGACCGCGCCATGGCCTTCGCCATCTCGCTCGACGACAGCCAGGGCCGCCTCGCCGATACGCTGGCGCACCACGCTGACGGCATTGCGGCCTCGCTCTCCAGCGGTCACGACCGCATCAGCGAAGCGCTCGAAGACAAGTCCATGGGCCTCGCGATTGCGCTCAACGAAGGCCACTCGCGCCTCGAAGACACGCTCGGCCGCCATGCCGGCAACATCGCGACCTCTCTCGCCAGCGGCCACGACCGCATCAACGAAGCCCTTGATGACAAGGCGATGGGTCTGGCGATCGCGCTCAACGAAGGCCATTCGCGCCTCGAGGACACGCTCGGCCACCATGCCGAGAGCATCGCGAACTCGCTCGTCAGCGGCCACGACCGCATCGAAAGCACGCTTTCGCAGAACGCCAAGTCGATCAACGACACGGTTGCCGACGTCCACGACCGCCTCGCCGACACGCTCGCCGAAAAGTCCATGGCGCTCGCCATTTCGCTCGGCGACAGCCAGAGCCGCTTCGACGAGGTTCTGGATGCCCGCACCAATGCGCTGATCGATAGCGTCGCCGGAGCCGAAGCCCGCGTCGCCGGAGCCTTCACCGACAAGGCCCAGGAGATCCGCGGCGCCTACACCGAAAACCAGCAGCGGCTGGAACGGACGCTCGCCGAACACGCCTCCTCGATCTCCAGCACCATCACCGATGGCACTGATCGCATCGAGGGTGGCCTGACATCGGCCGCCGACCGCTTCGAGGCGCTGACCGGCAATGCCACGACCAAGCTGGAAGACGGCCTCGTTTCGGCGCATGCGCGCATCCGCGCAACGCTCGACGACCGCACCCAGGCGATCAACCTGACGCTCAACGAAGCGCATAACCAGATCGGCGAAACGCTCTCCGACCAGGCGACCACCATCGGCGCCTCGATTGCCGCAAGCGTCAGCATGCTCGAAATGTCGCTGGAAGATCGCGAAGCCTCGATCCGCCAGGCGATCGACAACAGTGCCCAGTCGCTCGAAGACCGCCTGCGCGACAGCACCGGCAACATCGCCGGCCGCTTCCAGAATGCTGCCGACGAAATCTCCCGCTCTACGGAGAGCTTCGCCTCGCATCTCGACCAATCAATCGAAGGCATGACCGGCCGCTTCGCCGACACCGGCTCGCGCGTCGAAGCCGGCCTCGCAGCGCTCGAAAACCGCATCCGCGACGGCGTCGGCGGTGTTGCCCAGCAGGTCGATGCCGCAGGCGAACGCCTGACCGGCACGCTGACGGATGGCATCTCCAGGCTCGGCGCTCTCAGCGACGAGACCTCGGGCCGCATCGCATCCGCCGTCGATGACAGCATTGCCAAGTTCTCCGAGACGATCGATGGCCGCACCAGCCACCTCGCCTCCGAGATCGACAGCCGAGCCGCCAGCCTGACTGATGGCATCGACGCACGCACCGCAGGCATCGGCGAAGCCATGGACCGTGGCACCGCCAAGATCGACGAACGCCTGTCCACCATGGACCGCGCGCTCAACGTCGGCCTCGACGCTGTCAACCGCACGATCGAAGGCAAGGCTGCCGGCCTCGCCGCCTCGCTGCGCAGCGCGGTTGCCGACACCACGCAGGGCATGGACGAGGAAGCCACGCGCGCCGCGGCCTCCCTCAGCCAGACCGGCCAGCAATTCGCCGAAGGCCTCGACGCCAAGAGCAGCGATTTCGCCCGCTCGATGGGTGAACGCTCCGAGCAGATCGTCGGCCGCGTCTCCGAGGCCCAGAACCGCCTCGCCGGCCAGGCCGCAGCCGTCGCCCAGACCTTCTCCGAAGCAGGCAACGCCATCATCAACAAGGTGGCCGAGGCCGAAACGCTCGTCAGCGGCCAGGTCGGCGCCATCTCCAAGGCACTGAACGACGCGCAGAACACCTTCGCCAGCCACGGCACGGATATCCGCACGACGATCGCAAGCGCCAGCGAAGAGATCGCCTCCACCATGGCCGATGTCGACCGCGCGCTCGAAGCCCGCGGCAATGCGATCCGCAGCGGCCTGGAAGAGCGCTCGCGCGAACTCGATGGCACGCTCAACACCGTGGAGCAGGCGCTCGAAGCACGCGGAAGTTCTATCCGCGCCGCTCTCGACGACCGCACCCGCGAGCTGAACTCCATGCTCGCCGGCCGCACGACCGAGCTGTCGCGCATTCTCGACGAGACCGCCCGCCCGATGATCGATCGCTACGCGCAGACCGGCCGCGAGGCCGCAGCACAGATCACGTCTGCCGGCGAACAGAGTGCTGCACAGATCACCGCTGCCAGCGAGCAGAGTGCCGCACAGCTCACGGCGGCGAGCGACCAGAGCGCCGAGCGCCTGCGCGCCGAAAACACCGCTTTGATCGACGCGATCAACGCCCGCACCGAGCGCGCTACCTCGGCCGTCGATGCGATCGAAAACAGCCTGCTCTCCAACGTCAACCGCCTGATCGACCGCCTGTCCGACAACAGCATGGTCATGGGCCAGATGATGAGCCGCGCGGCCGAAGAACTGAGCGCCGTAGATGGCCGCCTCGGCGACACCACCTCGCGCTTCACCGACTCGGCTTCCAAGGCGGCTGAGATGGTCGCGGCCTCGACCCGTCTTCTCGAAGGCAAGGTCGATCGCCTCTCCGACATCTCCGGCCAGACGCTTTCGCAGGTCGGCAGCATCATCGGCCGCTTCGACGAGCACTCAAAGGTTCTGACGCAGGCCTCCAGCCTGCTCGGCGCCGCGCAGTCCAACCTTGTCTCGACGCTGGAAGATCGTGAATCCGCGCTGCAGACGCTGTCGGTCGGCCTCGTCCAGCGCTCGGAAGACATCGAAAAGACGATGCGTGCGCTTGGCAGCATGGTCGACTCGGCCTTCGATCGCGCCGAACAGCGCTCGAATCAGGTCAGCCACAACCTGCGCCAGGGCGTCCAGTCGTCCTTCGCCGATATCAGCACCACGCTCTCGGATGCCGAAAAGCGCGCCGCCGAAGCAGCCGAAGCGATGCGCAGCAGCGTCAGCAAGGCCAGCGAAGACGTCAACGCTACGCTCGACACCACGCTTGGCAATGCCGAGCGCCGCTCCGGCGAACTCGCCAACCGCGTTCGCGGCGGCCTGACGGCGTCGCTGTCGGAAGTCGAGCGCATGATGGGCGACGCAGGTCGCCTGTCGGATGGCGCAGCACAGCAGATGCGTGAATCGCTGCGCGAAGCCGTCGACGAAGCCGTCGCCCGCTTCTCCGGCGCCACCGAGGAAATCCGCCGCTCCGCCGGCGATATCCGCAAGGAACTGGACATGACGCGCAGCGAGCTGAAGCGCGGCGCATTCGACCTGCCCGAGGAAGCCAAGGAGAGCGCCGCCGCCATGCGCCGCGCCGTCTCCGAGCAGATCAAGGCACTGCAGGACATCTCGCACATCGTCGGCCGCTCGACGCAGCAGCTCGAGGTTTCCGAGCCAGCCGCCCGCACGCTCGCCCAGCCCCAGCAGCCGCAGCCTGCCCCGCGCCAGGCGCCGGTGCAGCCCGTGATCCAGCAGCAGCCGCAGCCGGCTCCCGTTGCGGCCCCGGCCCCCGCGCCGCTGCCGACCCCGGCCGCCGCCGCCATTCCGCCCTCCTCGATCGAAGGCTTCGGCCTGCGCGGTTCGCTCGGCACTGCGGCAGCAACGCCCGCCACGCCGCAGCGCGCCCCTGCCGTAACACAGGCGCCTGCCTCATCGCCGGCATCCGGCGGCTGGATCAGCGACCTGCTTCGCGGCGCATCGCGCGACGAGAGTGCCGAAGAAGCAGTTGCCCGCCAGCCGGCACCCCGCGTCGAGGCACCGGCACCCCAGGCGCCGCGCGCCGGCGACAACCGCAATCCGCGCCACGTGGTGGAATCGCTGAACTCGCTCTCCGTCGATATCGCCCGCGCCATCGATCACGATGCCTCGGTCGATCTGTGGCGCCGCTACCAGCGTGGCGAACGCGACGTCTTCACGCGCCGCCTCTACACGCTGAAGGGCCAGCAGACCTTCGACGAGATCAAGCACAAGTATGACCGCGAGCCGGAATTCCGCACCGCTGTCAACCGCTACATCGCCGACTTCGAAAAGCTGCTCGCCGACGTCGCCCGTA
Organism: Rhizobium sp. 16-449-1b; assembly: GCF_017741935.1. GTDB lineage: Bacteria > Pseudomonadota > Alphaproteobacteria > Rhizobiales > Rhizobiaceae > Rhizobium. Next base: position 193,385 of record NZ_JAGHMH010000007.1, read on the forward strand.
CTGACCGCGACCGGACGATCACCCAGTCCTACCTGACCTCCGACACCGGCAAGGTCTACACCATGCTCGCCCACGCGGCAGGCCGCCTGAACTAAGGCGCAACGATAGACAAACAAAAAGGCCGCATCGGAAACGATGCGGCCTTTTTTTGTTTTGTTGGTTTGGGCCGAACGCTCAATGTCCACGACCACCGCCGCACGAGACAACGGCGCCGGAAACTCACTCCGCGGCGGCATTCTCCGTCAGCAAATGGCAAAGACTTGCCATTACCTCAGCCGCCTCCTTCAGCCCGGAGGCCACCACATGATCCGGCACGCCGTCATCGATCAGCGTTGCAAGTTCCGCGAGGTCGTAGACGATATGGCCGCGCCGCAACTCGTTCTGGGCGAGATCGATGCCCAGTTCGGCATGCATGCGAAGGATCGCTCTCGCGGCCGTTATGACGAGCATCCGCTTCTGCGCGCTGTCGGTCACGTCAAGGCGATCCGAGGCTTGAGCGGTCTCAAGTGATTGCAGCAAATACGGGTGCATAACGTCCTCCTTACTGGTCATCGAGCGATCGGCGGGCAGATCCTCCATCGTGCAAGCGAATCGCCATTTAGTTGCATAATGAGGGATATTCACCAAAAACAATGCGGACTGCAACCTAGGGATTTACCAAGAAAAACAACATCTCTTTTGCCGTCCCGCAGCGCCATCGACATCCGCGCGGAAAGCTCGGTGAGAGCGGCGTAAAGGCCTCCGCAACTCAAACGAAAAGGGCCGAACCCATAAGGTCCGGCCCTTCTCTTCAATTCATATCCACTCACCGGAAACCCGGTGCGCGGAAACTCTTACGCCTCGGCGTCCGGCGGCGTTTCGTCACCCGCCTCAGCGGCCGGCTCTTCGCCCGGCACAACAGCGGTCTCGTCGCCGTTCTCGGCACCTTCCTCGACCTCGTCTTCCGGATCGCGGATGCGCTCGACCGATACGACCTTCTCGTCCTTGGCGGTCGAGAAGATGGTCACGCCCTTGGTCGCGCGGCTGGCGATGCGGATACCGCCAACCGGCACGCGGATCAGCTGACCGCCATCCGAAACCAGCATGATCTGGTCGTTGTCATCGACAGGGAAGGCAGCGACGAGTTCGCCGATTTCGCCCGTCTTCGACGTATCGGTGGCGCGGATACCCTTGCCACCACGGCCGGAGATGCGGAAGTCGTAAGAAGAAGACCGCTTGCCGTAGCCCTTCTCGGAAACCGTCAGCACGTACTGCTCGCGTGCCTTCAGCTCTTCGTAGCGCTCGTCGCTCAGCTGTCCCTCTTCGGTGACTTCTTCGCCAACCAGCGCGATTTCTTCCGCCTCGCCCGTCGTCAGGCGGCGCTCGTTGGCGGCGCGCTTCAGATAGGCGGCACGCTCCCACGGCTCGGCATCGACATGGCCGACGATCGTCATCGAGATGATGCGGTCGTTATCGCCGAGGTTAATCCCTCGTACGCCGATCGAATTGCGGCCCGCGAAGACGCGGACGTCATCGACCGCAAAGCGGATGCACTGGCCAAGCGCCGTCGTCAGCAGCACGTCGTCATGCTCGGTGCAGGTCTCGACGGAGAGGATTTCGTCGCCCTCCTCCTCGAGCTTCATCGCGATCTTGCCGTTGCGGTTGACCTGGACGAAGTCGCTGAGCTTGTTGCGGCGCACGGTGCCGCGCGTCGTCGAGAACATCACGTCGAGCGTTGCCCAGCTGTCCTCGTCCTCCGGCAGCGGCAGGATGGTCGTGATGCGCTCGCCTGGGGCCAGCGGCAGCATGTTGATCATCGCCTTGCCGCGCGAGGTCGGCGTGCCGATCGGCAGGCGATAGACCTTTTCCTTGTAGACGATACCGCGCGACGAGAAGAACAGAACCGGCGTATGCGTGTTGAGCACAAATAGCTGGCTAACGAAATCTTCGTCACGCGTGGTCATGCCGGAGCGCCCCTTGCCGCCGCGACGCTGCGCACGGTAGGTCGTCAGCGGCACACGCTTGATGTAGCCGAGATGCGAGACGGTGACGACCATGTCCTCACGGGCGATGAGATCCTCATCGTCCATCTCGAGACCGCCATCCATGATCTCGGTGCGGCGCGGCGTGCCGAATTCGTCGCGGACAGCCGCAAGCTCGTCCTTGACGATCGACTGGATGCGAACGCGCGACGACAGGATATCGAGGTAATCCTTGATTTCCTCGCCGATCTTGTTGAGTTCGTCGCCGATTTCGTCGCGGCCAAGGGCCGTCAGACGGGCAAGACGCAGTTCGAGAATGGCCCGTGCCTGCTCTTCCGAGAGGTTGTAGGTCATGTCGTCGTTGATGCGGTGGCGCGGATCGTCGATCAGCCGGATCAGGCTTTCGACGTCGTGCGCCGGCCAGCGGCGGGTCATCAGCTCTTCGCGGGCCGATTGCGGATCCGGCGCCTGGCGGATGACGCGGATGACTTCGTCGATATTGGCGACAGCGATCGCCAGACCGACCAAGACGTGCGCGCGCTCGCGAGCCTTGCGCAGCAGGAACTTCGTACGCCGGCTAACGACTTCCTCGCGGAACGAGACGAAGGCGCGCAGCATGTCGAGCAACTGCAGCTGTTCCGGCTTGCCGCCATTCAGCGCCACCATGTTGCAGCCAAACGAGGTCTGCAGCGGCGTGTAGCGGTAGAGCTGGTTCAGGATGACGTCGGCATTGGCGTCGCGCTTCAGCTCGACGACGACGCGGTAGCCCTGACGGTCGGATTCATCGCGCAGGTCGGAGATGCCCTCGATGCGCTTGTCGCGCACCAGTTCGGCCATCTTCTCGATCATCGTCGACTTGTTCACCTGATACGGGATCTCGGTGATGATGATCTGCTCGCGATCGCCGCGCATCGGCTCGATGGTCGCGACACCGCGCATGATCACCGAACCGCGGCCCGTCTCGTAGGCCGAGCGAATGCCGGAGCGGCCGAGGATCTTCGCGCCGGTCGGGAAGTCTGGACCCGGGATGATCTGCATCATCTCGGGCAGTTCGATCGCCGGATCGTCGATCAGCGCGATACAGCCATTGATGACTTCGACGAGATTGTGCGGCGGAATATTGGTCGCCATGCCGACGGCGATACCGCCGGCGCCGTTGACGAGCAGGTTCGGGAATTTCGCGGGGACGACCACGGGCTCGGAGAGCGTGCCGTCGTAGTTATCGCGGAAATCGACCGTTTCCTTGTCGAGATCGTCGAGCAGCGAATGCGCGGCCTTCTCGAGGCGGCATTCGGTGTAGCGTTCGGCCGCCGGCGGATCGCCGTCGACGGAGCCGAAATTGCCCTGGCCGTCGATGAGCGGAAGGCGAAGAGACCAGTCCTGGGCCATACGCGCCAGCGCGTCATAGATCGCGGTGTTGCCGTGCGGATGGTATTTACCCATCACGTCCCCGGTCACGCGGGCGCATTTAACGTATTTCTTGTTCCAGTCGATGCCGAGCTCGGACATGCCGTAGAGGATGCGCCGGTGCACGGGCTTGAGGCCGTCGCGCACGTCAGGAAGCGCGCGGCTGACGATAACGCTCATCGCGTAATCGAGATACGACCGCTGCATTTCCTCCATAATGGAGATGGGCTCGATGCCTGGCGGGAGCTTCCCGCCGCCGGGGGGTGTTTGCTCAGTCAAAATGGATCACATCTCTTCTAGAATCACTTGAAGATTTATAGCGGAAAGGCTGTTCCTAAGCCAATTTTGCAGGAAGTTTTGAACAGGCTTTTACGGTCTAATCAGGGCAAAACGAGGCTTATGCGCCCCAATCACCACCACGCACGCCGCGCCATTTGCAAAATCGGTTTGCCCACATCACAATCGCGCGAAAACCAAGCCCGGATATGGGTATACGGAGACATGATGGCAAGCGCCGACCAACTGATCAACGCCTTCACAACCCTGCTCGTGACGATCGATCCGCCCGGTCTCGCGCCGATCTTTCTCGGCCTCACGGTTGGCATGAGCAGAGCCCAGCGCAAGCAGGTGGCGTTGCGCGGCACGATCATCGCTTTCATCATTCTCGCCGTCTTCGCGCTCTTCGGATCGAGCGTGCTTGGTGTCCTCGGCATCTCGATCGGCGCCTTCCGCATCGCCGGCGGCCTGCTGCTCTTCTGGATCGCCTTTGAAATGGTGTTCGAGAAGCGCCAGGATCGCAAGGAGAAAACAGGCACGGCCGCGATCACCGTCGACCACATCCAGAACATCGCCGTCTTCCCGCTGGCCATCCCGCTGATCTCGGGCCCGGGCGCGATTTCCGCGACCATCCTGATCGCAGGCTCGATGCAGACGGCGTTCGAACTGGCGCAGCTGATCATCGTGATCGCCGCAAGCCTGCTCTTGCTCTTCCTCGCGCTACTGATCGCCGACCGGCTGGACCGCTTCCTCGGCGTCACCGGCCGCGCCATCTTGACCCGCCTGCTCGGCGTCATCCTGGCGGCTTTGGCGACCCAGTTCGTCGTCGATGGCATCAAGTCGGCGATGAACCTCGTTCCCTCGCCCGTCTGAGCTTTCAGTTAAAACGCAAACGGCGCGCCCTGAGGCGCGCCGTCTGAAACCTTTCGGTCTGTCGTCCGATCAAAACGGAATATCGTCGTCGAGATCGCGCGAGAAATTGCCGCCACCGCCGGAAGCCGAACCACCGCCCGAGCCACCACGGCCGGAAGACTGCGACGGCGAACCATAATCGTCGCCATAGCCGCCGCCACCGCCGAAATCACCACCGCCGGCATTGCCGCCACGGCCACCGCCGTAACCGCCGCCAGAACGATCGCCACCGCCTTCGCCGCGTCCATCAAGCATCGTCAGCGTCGAACCGAAGCCCTGCAGCACGACTTCCGTGGAATAACGATCCTGGCCCTGCTGGTCCTGCCACTTGCGGGTCTGCAGCGCGCCTTCGATATAGAGCTTGGCGCCCTTCTTGACGTACTGCTCGACAACCTTGCACAGGCCTTCGTTGAAGACGACCACGGTGTGCCACTCGGTCTTTTCGCGACGCTCGCCGGAATTGCGGTCGCGCCAGGTCTCCGATGTCGCGATGCGGAGGTTGGCGATCGGCCGGCCGTCCTGCGTCCGACGGATTTCGGGGTCTGCACCCACGTTTCCGATCAGAATTACCTTGTTCACGCTGCCAGCCATACTTTTCACCTTCTTGTCGTGTTGCCGATATTGCGAAGCCCGCAACATGCGCAACGAAATTGACAACACCTTACCCCATCGGCCTTCGCCGGTGTGCGGTTGAGCTTCGTTAATCCACAACGAAATTTGTTCTTTATTTGTTCTATTTTATCATTATCATCGTGTCAACGGAATCGAAAAGCGTGAACCACAGGGATATTCAGCCTCGACTCGCCAGCCGGCATCACTACATAAAGGCTCTTCTTATCCCCCCGAGACATTGAAGCAGAAGACGATGAGCGAACTGAAGACGATTTCAATCCGTGGCGCGCGCGAGCACAATCTGAAGGGCATCGACCTCGATCTGCCGCGCAATAAGCTGATCGTCATGACGGGCCTGTCGGGATCGGGCAAATCCTCGCTCGCCTTCGACACCATCTATGCCGAGGGCCAGCGCCGCTATGTCGAGAGCCTGTCGGCCTATGCCCGCCAGTTCCTCGAGATGATGCAGAAGCCTGACGTCGACCAGATCGACGGCCTCTCGCCGGCGATCTCGATCGAGCAGAAGACGACCTCGCGCAACCCGCGCTCGACGGTCGGTACCGTCACCGAGATCTACGACTACATGCGCCTGCTCTTCGCACGCGTCGGCGTTCCGTATTCGCCCGCCACCGGCCTGCCGATCGAGAGCCAGACCGTCAGCCAGATGGTCGACCGCATCCTCGCCTTCGAGGAAGGCACGCGTCTCTTCATCCTCGCGCCGCTCGTGCGCGGCCGCAAGGGCGAGTACAAGAAGGAACTCGCGGAGCTCATGAAAAAGGGCTTCCAGCGCGTCAAGATCGACGGCCAGTTCTACGAGATCGCGGATGCGCCCGCGCTCGACAAGAAATACAAGCACGACATCGATATCGTCGTCGACCGCGTCGTTGTGCGCGCCGATGTCTCGGCGCGACTGGCCGACAGCCTTGAAACGTCGCTGAAACTTGCCGACGGCCTCGCCATCGCCGAATTCGCGGACAAGCCGTTGCCGGTGGAAGAAACCGCCGCCGGCGGTTCCGCCAACAAGTCGCTCAACGAGACGCATGAGCGCGTGTTGTTTTCGGAAAAGTTCGCCTGCCCGGTTTCCGGCTTTACCATCTCCGAAATCGAACCGCGCCTCTTCTCCTTCAACAATCCGGCCGGCGCCTGCCCGACCTGCGACGGCCTTGGCGCACAGCAGAAGATCGACGCCAACCTGATCGTTCCGGAGCCTGAGCGGACGCTGCGCGACGGCGCCATCGCCCCCTGGGCCAAGTCGTCCTCGCCCTATTACAACCAGACGCTCGAAGCGCTCGGCAAGCATTTTGGCTTCAAGCTCGGCGCCCGCTGGAACGACCTCTCCACCAACGCGCAGGACGTGATCCTCAACGGCACCGAGGAGAAGATCGAGTTCCATTATGTCGATGGTGCCCGCTCCTATACGACGCACAAGAATTTCGAAGGTATCATCACCAACCTCGAGCGTCGCTGGAAGGAAACCGACAGCGCCTGGGCCCGCGAGGAGATCGAGCGCTACATGTCGGCCGCACCCTGCCCGTCCTGCAATGGCTTCCGTCTGAAGCCGGAAGCGCTGGCCGTGAAGGTCAACAAGTTGCACATCGGCCAGGTCACGGACATGTCGATCCGCATCGCCCGCGACTGGTTCGAGACGCTGCCGGATAGTTTCAACGCCAAGCAGAACGAGATCGCCGTCCGCATCCTTAAAGAAATCAGGGACCGCCTGCGCTTCCTGAACGATGTCGGCCTCGAATATCTCAGCCTCTCGCGCAACTCAGGCACGCTCTCGGGCGGCGAAAGCCAGCGCATTCGCTTGGCCTCGCAGATCGGCTCCGGCCTCACCGGCGTTCTCTACGTGCTCGACGAGCCGTCGATCGGCCTGCACCAGCGCGACAATGCCCGCCTGCTGGAAACGCTGAAGCACCTGCGCGACATCGGCAACACCGTCATCGTCGTCGAACACGACGAAGACGCCATCCTGCAGGCTGACGACGTCGTCGATATCGGCCCCGCCGCCGGCATCCATGGCGGCCAGGTCATCGCCCACGGCACGCCGCAGGACATCATGGCCAACCCGAAGTCACTGACCGGTAAATACCTGTCGGGCGAACTCGGCGTCACCGTTCCCGAAGAGCGCCGGAAGGTTAAGAAGGGCAAGGAAATCAAGGTCGTCGGCGCACGCGGCAACAACCTGAAGAACGTTACGGCATCGATCCCGCTCGGCGTCTTCACAGCGGTCACGGGGGTGTCCGGCGGCGGCAAGTCCACCTTCCTGATCGAGACGCTCTACAAGTCCGCCGCCCGCCGCGTCATGGGCGCGCGCGAAATCCCGGCGGATCACGACCGCATCGACGGCTTCGAGCACATCGACAAGGTCATCGACATCGACCAGTCGCCGATCGGCCGCACCCCGCGCTCCAACCCGGCCACCTATACCGGCGCCTTCACCCCGATCCGCGACTGGTTCGCCGGCCTGCCGGAAGCAAAGGCGCGCGGCTACCAGCCCGGCCGCTTCTCCTTCAACGTCAAGGGCGGCCGCTGCGAAGCCTGCCAGGGCGATGGCGTCATCAAGATCGAGATGCACTTCCTGCCCGACGTCTACGTCACCTGCGACGTCTGCCACGGCAAGCGCTACAACCGCGAAACGCTCGACGTCACCTTCAAGCAGAAGTCGATCGCCGACGTGCTTGACATGACGGTCGAGGAAGGCGTCGAGTTCTTCGCCGCCGTCCCCGCCGTGCGCGACAAGCTGCAGGCTCTCTTTGACGTCGGCCTCGGCTACATCAAGGTCGGCCAGCAGGCGAATACGCTGTCGGGCGGCGAAGCCCAGCGCGTCAAGCTCGCCAAGGAGCTCTCGAAGCGCTCGACCGGCCGCACTCTCTACATTCTCGACGAGCCGACAACAGGCCTGCACTTCCACGACGTGGCGAAGCTGCTCGAAATGCTGCACGAACTGGTCAACCAGGGCAACTCGGTGGTCGTCATCGAGCACAATCTTGAAGTCATCAAGACCGCCGACTGGGTCCTCGACTTCGGCCCCGAAGGCGGCGACGGCGGCGGCGAGATCGTGGCCTCAGGCACGCCCGAGGCGATCGTCAAGGAAAAGCGGTCCTATACCGGCCAGTTCCTGAAGGAACTGCTGGAGCGGCGGCCGGTGAAGAAGGTGCAGGCGGCGGAGTGAGCGATATCCTCTCCACGGTGCGTGTGCTGATCGCTGACGGCAAGTTCAGGGTCTCGGCACACGCACTGCAGGAGTTGTTGAACGACGATCTGCTGATCGAGCCGTTGGTGATGGATATAGCGGCGGCGGTGGTCGTGGAGGAGTATCCTGAGTATCACAAGGGTCCCTGTGTTCTGGTCCTGCAGACGGACGAGCGGGGAAGACCCATACATTTGCTTTGGGGCATCCCATCAGGTGCGTCGGAGCCGGCGGTGTTGATAACAGCATACATTCCAGATCCAGATCGCTGGAATGACGATTTCACCAGGAGGAGACCGCAATGACGAGACAGGCGTCGCAACTCATTCGTGAGGGGGAATATGCCGCCGAGGTCGTCGTGGAGCTTCACGACGATGGCGGCGAATGGTCCCCGACGGTCAGCCCGGAGGATATCCGCAAGCTTGATCGCGTACGTCGCGCTCTTCGTGAGCATGATTTCGAAGGTGCCGAGAAGGATGGACGCGTTTACCGGCTCGTGCCGCGCGAGGCTGACTATCCGAAGAGTGGTTTTGGCGAAAACGAACAGGATGGATTGAAGTCATGACAAAACCCGGCACCATTCGCGTCGGCATCGGCGGCTGGACCTTCGAGCCCTGGCGCAACCACTTCTTCCCGCCCACGCTGAAGCAGAAGGATGAGCTGAATTATGCCAGCCGGCAGCTGAAGGTCATCGAGGTCAACGGCACCTATTACAGCTCGCAGAAGCCCGAGACCTTCGCCAAGTGGGCCGCCGATGTCCCTGAAGGTTTCATCTTTTCGCTCAAGGCCAGCCGTTTCAGCACCAATCGCAAGATCCTCTCTGAGGCCGGTGAATCGGTCGAACGCTTTCTCGGCCAGGGCATCGTCGAGCTCGGCCCACATCTCGGCCCCATCCTCTGGCAGTTCGCGCCGACGAAGAAGTTCGAGCCCGAGGATTTCGAGGGCTTCCTGAAGCTCTTGCCGGACAAGCAGGATGGCCTGCCGCTGAAGCATGTCGTCGAGGTCCGCCACGACAGCTTCAAGGTGCCCGAGTTCGTGGGGCTGCTCGCGAAATACGGCGTGGCGCCCGTTGTCGCCGAACATTTCGATTATCCGATGGTGGCCGATGTCACCGCCGATTTCGTCTACACGCGCCTGCAGAAGGGCTCGGACGAAATCCGGACCTGCTATCCGCCGAAGGAGCTGAAAGACTGGGCCAAACGCCTGGAGATCTGGGCCGAGGGCAAGGTGCCCGATGATCTGCCGCTCATCGACAGCGACCGCAAGGTCAAGGTCGAGCCGCGCGATGTCTTCGCCTTCATGATCCACGAGGGCAAGGTCAACGCTCCCTTCGGGGCCATCGCGCTGCAGGAAGAGGTCGGCAAGTAGTCAGACCGCAAAGTATTCAGAGCGGCAAGGTAGTCAGAATGGCAAGACGTGGCTGACGAGGTCTTCCGCCGTCAGCCCCTTGCCGGCCCGGTTGCCCGCTTCGCCATGCATGTAGACGCCGGCGGCGGCCGCCTCGAAAGCCGGCAGCCCCTGCGTCATCAGCGCGCCGATGATCCCCGCCAGCACATCGCCGGATCCGGCGGTGGCGAGCCAGATCGGCGCATTGGTGTTGATCAACGCCCGTCCATCCGGCGAGGCGATCACGGTATCGGGCCCCTTGTAGACGATGGCCGCATTGGCCCGCGCCGCGGCCGCCAGTGCCTTGTCGGCCTTGCCGAGATCGGGATCGGCGGCGATATCCGGAAACAGCCGCGAAAACTCTCCCTCATGCGGCGTTAGGACCAGCCGCGTCTCGCCCTCAGCGAACAATGCAAACAGCGCCTCGGGATCGTCGCGGAAGGAAGTGATCCCGTCGGCGTCGAGAACCAGATGCCGCCCCGAGAGTGCTGCCACGAAGCCACGCGCCTTCTCGCCAGCCCCGAAGCCCGGCCCGAGCACGAAGCTGCGCAACCGCTCGTCCTTCAGCCAATCCAGGAGTTCAGCGTCCCCATCGATGCCGTGCAGCATCACGGCCGTCAGATGCGTCGCGTTCTCTTCCATGGCATCAGCAGGCGAGGCAATCGTCACCAGCCCGGCGCCGGCCTTCAATCCAGACATGGCCGACATTCGCGCCGCCCCCGTCTTGCCCTTCTCGCCCGAGAAGACCACGAGGTGGCCGCGCTTGTACTTGTGCGTCTCCTGCCCCGATGACGGCAGCCACCGCTGCCACTGTTCCGGCCGGTTCTCCGCCAGCTTGCCCGATGCCTGCCCGCGCACGATCCGCGCGGGTATGCCGATGTCGAGCACCTCGAGTACGCCCGATAGCTCCCGCCCCGGCATCAATAGGTGGCCCGGCTTGCGCGTCATGAAGGTGATCGTGCGCTCGGCGGCAAATGCGGCCCCCAGCACCATGCCCGTCCGGCCATCGATGCCGGATGGCAGGTCGACGGCAAGCACCGGCAGGCGAGCTTTCTCGATACGCTCTATGACCGCATTGACGGCTTCGGGCACGGCCCGAGTCAACCCGGCCCCGAACAACGCGTCGATCACCACGTCGCCCTCGGCAGGCTGGTATTCCTCGATAGGCGCCCACTCACCTGACCAACCGCTTAAGGCCCTCGCAGCGTCGCCCTGCAGCCGAGCGCGATCACCCAGATGAAACACAGCAACCTCAACACCGCTATCCTGTAGACACTGCGCCGCCACATAGCCGTCGCCGCCATTGTTGCCGGGGCCGCACAACACGACGGCCCTCCGCGCAGAGGGATAGTACCGCAGGAAGGCCGCCGCCACCCCAGCGCCCGCCTGCATCATCAGCCCAAAACTGTCGATGCCCGAGGCCGCTGCGGCGGCATCGACGGCGGTCATTTCTGCGGGGGTGAGAAGAAGGTCGGCGAGTTGAGTGTCCATCCGGCCATTCAACCAGAATCCGCCTAAAAAACAACCGATTGGCGCAAAATCTGGATGATTAATATTTAGCCATTTGCATATATTTTAGCCGACACCATGAGCCAGAAAGAAAGCATCAGACATCGCGAATATTCCTCATTTCTGTCGAAATTTAAGCTTTTCGCTTGCAACCCGCGTCTTTTTTGACAAAAAAATCGTTGAAATTGCTGAAAATCGCTCGACTTTCGGTCTTCGACTGCCATTTCGACGAAGATTCCACTTTCCAACTGGCACGATAACTGCATTCTATCGGGGGGTGGGTATGAGCCTGCTATAACGGGAGAAGCGGAGAGTCATTTTCTCATGAAAAAGATCGAAGCGATCATTAAGCCCTTCAAGCTGGACGAAGTGAAGGAAGCCCTTCAGGAAGTTGGCCTGCAGGGGATCACAGTCACGGAAGCAAAGGGCTTCGGTCGCCAAAAAGGCCACACGGAATTGTACCGTGGCGCGGAGTATGTCGTCGATTTCCTGCCGAAGGTGAAGGTCGAAGTCGTCCTCGCCGACGAGAACGCGGAAGCCGTCATCGACGCGATCCGCAAGGCCGCGCAGACGGGCCGTATCGGCGACGGCAAGATTTTTGTATCCAATATCGAAGAAGTCATTCGTATCCGTACCGGCGAAACCGGTGTCGATGCGATCTGACCTGTTTGGTCCAGGCGAGGCAATCGTCTCGTCTTCTCAAATGAAGGAACCATTTTATGGCGACCGCAAGCGAAATCCTCAAGCAAATCAAGGATAACGACGTCAAGTTTGTTGACCTGCGCTTTACCGATCCCAAGGGCAAGCTGCAGCACGTCACGATGGACGTGGTTTGCGTCGATGAAGACATGTTCGCCGATGGCGTCATGTTCGACGGCTCCTCGATCGGCGGCTGGAAGGCGATCAACGAATCCGACATGGTGCTGATGCCCGACACGGAAACGGTCCATATGGACCCGTTCTTCGCGCAGTCCACCATGGTCATCCTCTGCGACATTCTCGATCCGGTCTCCGGCGAAGCCTATAACCGCGATCCGCGCGGCACCGCCAAGAAGGCCGAAGCCTATCTGAAGGCATCCGGCATCGGCGACACCGTCTTCGTTGGTCCTGAAGCCGAATTCTTCATCTTCGACGACGTTCGCTACAAGGCCGACCCCTATAACACCGGCTTCAAGCTCGACTCGACCGAACTGCCGTCCAACGACGACACCGAATACGAGACCGGTAACCTCGGCCACCGTCCGCGCGTCAAGGGCGGCTACTTCCCCGTTCCGCCGATCGACAGCTGCCAGGACATGCGCTCCGAAATGCTGACGGTCCTGTCGGAAATGGGTGTCGTCGTCGAAAAGCACCACCACGAAGTGGCCGCTGCCCAGCACGAGCTCGGCATCAAGTTCGACACGCTCGTTCGCAACGCCGACAAGATGCAGATCTACAAGTACGTCGTGCACCAGGTCGCCAATGCCTATGGCAAGACGGCAACCTTCATGCCGAAGCCGATTTTCGGCGACAACGGCTCGGGCATGCACGTCCACATGTCGATCTGGAAGAGCGGCAAGCCGAGCTTCGCGGGTGATGAATATGCGGGCCTCTCCGAGAGCTGCCTCTATTTCATCGGCGGCATCATCAAGCATGCCAAGGCGCTGAACGCCTTCACCAACCCGTCGACGAACTCCTACAAGCGTCTCGTCCCGGGCTATGAAGCGCCGGTTCTGCTTGCCTATTCGGCACGCAACCGCTCGGCCTCGTGCCGCATTCCGTTCGGCAGCAACCCGAAGGCAAAGCGCGTCGAAGTCCGCTTCCCGGATCCGATGGCGAACCCCTACCTCGCCTTCGCCGCCATGCTGATGGCCGGCCTCGACGGCATCAAGAACAAGATCCATCCGGGCAAGGCCATGGACAAGGATCTCTACGACCTGCCGCCGAAGGAACTGAAGAAGATCCCGACAGTGTGCGGTTCGCTGCGCGAAGCGCTGGAAAGCCTGGACAAGGACCGCAAGTTCCTGACCGCCGGCGGCGTCTTCGATGACGACCAGATCGACTCGTTCATCGAGCTGAAGATGATCGAGGTCATGCGCTACGACATGACCCCGCATCCGGTCGAATACGACATGTACTACTCGGCGTAAGCCCACAGAAAGCCCCGGTTCGCCGGGGCTTTCGTCTATCCGACGTCACGGAAACCTCGCGTTGATGTGACACTCATGTGACGAGTTCTCGCACAAATCTTGATTTGAGTGAGATCAATCACCAAATCAGGTGATGAAAGGAAGTCGTACCATGAAAGAAAGACTAGCTAAGTTCAGTATCGGCGAAGTGGTTCGGCACAAGGTATTTCCGTTTCGCGGCGTCATCTTCGATGTCGATCCGGAATTCGCGAATACGGAAGAATGGTGGAATTCTATTCCCGCCGACGTGCGCCCCAGCAAGGACCAGCCCTTCTACCACTTGCTCGCCGAAAACGAAGAGAACGAATACGTTGCCTACGTATCCGAACAGAACCTTATGAATGACGAGAGCGGCGAACCGCTTCGCAACGAACAGGTCTACCAGATTTTCGATATGGCACCGACGGGGCAGTTCAAACCCAAGATGAGCTTCACCCACTAAGCCGCTGCATATCCATTTCAAAACCCCGCCCTCCCAGCGGGGTTTTTCTTTGTCCAGAACCCGGCCGGCAGGCAACAAAAAACCCGGCGCGAAGCCGGGTTTCTCGACAATCCGTAAGGATCGATATTACTGGGCCTTGGCAGCCTTCTGGGCGTCTTCAAGCTTCTTGCGCGCTTCGTCGGCCTTCTTCTGCATGCTGTCCTGCAGGCTCTTCTGGCTTTCAGCGAGCTTGGAAGCGGAAACCGCTTCGCCGTCGAATGCGCCGGTGAAGCCTTCAAGCGAAATCTTGATCGGGTTCGGCGCACGGCGGAAGTTGATCGAGGTCAGAACGAGGTCGGTGCCCTTCTTCAGGCTGGCGACCATGGCGTCAGTCAGCGGGATCTGCGCGACGCAACGATCCGGCATGCACATCAGATAGTCGATCTTCTGCGGCTTGCCGCCGTCGATCTGCATGCCGATACCCGGCGGGATCAGACGTGCCGGAGGAACAGAAACCTGCAGGCTCTTGTTGTTCACCTTGCCGGAAACGGTGATGAGGCCAACGCCCGTAACGAGCTGACCGCCGGTGGCCAGAACAACGTTCTGCACGACGCAGACGTCATTGTCTTCCTGCTTGTTGCAGGTCTTGTACCAACCAAGGCGCGGTGCGCCAGCAGCCTGTGCGCCAGCGTCGGCAGACGCATCCTGCGCATAAGAAGACACCGGAGCCACTGCGGCGCCAAGCATCACTGCCATTACGGACAGGGCTGCCCGTGTTTTCTTTTCAGACTTGAACATCATAACGAATTCCGTCTCCTGATATCCCGTTGGGACAGCCCATTTGCCGTCCTCACCAACAGGGTTGTTCGCATCTGACCTCTTAAAACAATGAGGCAAATGCATGACCCCCCGACTTCGGGGTCCCTGTTACATCGCGTTGCTGGAGATTTCCAGTGTTTCTTTGGCGTTTTGGGTATCGCCGGAAAGAATTTGCTCCTGATAGTGAATTGCGCGGCTGGCATGTTAGTCTGCCGCCGAATCGCGCCGTTTTCCGGAAAGGATTTCGACTATGCTCCGGATCGTTCTCCCCGTCGTCTTCACCCTGGTTTGCGGGGCAGCCGTTGCCGAACCCGTGCATGGCATCGCAATGCACGGCGCCCCTGCTCTGCCTCGGGATTTCAAGCACCTCCCCTACGTCAATCCTGACGTGAAGAAGGGCGGCAAGATCTCCTATGGCGTCGTCGGCACCTACGACAACCTGAACCCCTTCATCCTGAAGAGCATGCGCACCACGGCGCGCGGCATGTGGGACCCCGAATACGGTAATCTGGTCTATGAAACGCTGATGCTGCGCTCGCGCGACGAGCCTTTCACGCTCTATGGCCTGCTGGCGCAATCCGTCGAATGGGACGACGACCGGACCTATATCCAGTTCAACCTGAACCCAAACGCCAAATGGTCGGACGGCCAGCCGGTCACGCCCGAGGACGTCATCTTCTCCTTCAACATCCTGAAGGAGAAAGGCCGCGTGCCCTTCAGCACCCGCCTCAACGCCGTCGAGAAGATGGAGAAGGTCGGCGATCACAGCGTCCGCTTCACCTTCAACGACAAGGCCGACCGCGAATTCCCGCTGATTCTCGCCGGCTCGACGCCGATCCTCCCAAAGCACGCGATCGACGCGGAGAATTTCGACCGCTCGACGCTGAAGCCGCCAATCGGCTCCGGTCCCTACAAGATCAAGTCGCTGAAGCCGGGCGAAAGCATCACCTTTGAGCGCGACCCGAATTACTGGGGCAAGGATATTCCCGCCAAGGTCGGCCTCGACAATTACGACCAGATTACCGTGCAGTATTTTCTGCAGGACACGACATTGTTCGAATCGTTCAAGAAGGGCGATGTCGATATCTATCCGGATGGCAGCCCCGGACATTGGGCGAGCGCCTATAATTTCCCGGCTGTGACTTCAGGCAATGTCGTCAAGGATGAGTTTCAGCCCAAGCTGCCTTCAGGCATGTTCGGCTTCGTCTTCAACACCCGCCGACCGCTCTTCGATAATGTGAAGCTGCGCGAGGGCCTGTCGCTGATCTTCGATTTCGAATGGGCCAACAAGAACCTCTTCTCCAGCGCCTATATCAGGACGGAGAGCTACTGGCAGAACTCAGAGCTCTCCAGCTTCGGCGTACCGGCCGACGAGCGCGAACTGAAGCTGCTCGGCCCGATCAAGGATCGCATCGATCCTGCCATCCTCGATGGCACCTACAAGCTTCCCGTGACCGATGGCTCCGGCCGCGACCGCAATGTGCTGAAGCAGGCCGTCGCGCTTCTGAAGGAGGCCGGCTATACGATCAAGAACGGCAAGATGAGCGACGCCAATGGCCGCCCGCTCGCCTTCGAGATCATGACGCAAAATACCGACCAGGAAAAACTCGCCGTCTCCTACCAGCGCTCGCTGCAACTGCTCGGCATCAACGCCTCGATCCGCACGGTGGATGATTCGCAGTATCAGAGCCGCACCAACACCTTCGACTACGACGTCATCGTCAAATCCTTCACCTCGTCGCTATCGCCTGGCATCGAGCAGGTCGGCCGGTGGTCGTCGGCCTCGCGGGATCGCGACGGCACCGACAATTTTGCAGGCGTTGCCGATCCCGATGTCGATACGCTGATCCAGCACATCCTCAATGCGCGTTCGGCCGAGGATTTTACTGCAGCCGTCCGCTCGCACGACCGGCTGCTCCTGTCGGGCCACTACGTGCTGCCGCTCTATCACGTCGACAACCAGTGGGTCGCCCGCAGCAAGCGCATCGGCCACCCCAACCAGGTGCCACTCTACGGCTACCAGCTGCCAGCCTGGTGGGATCAGAGCGTCCAATAACAGGTGGTTCTCTTTTCCTGCCTGGTTGAACTGGCCACCCTCAGCGACTAGATGGCTTCAAACGCCCTTTCAGGGCCAGCAATTCAGAAAAGGAAAGCCCATGGAACGCATAGTCATCGACGTCGTCTCGGATGTCGTCTGCCCCTGGTGCTATCTCGGCAAGGCGCGGCTGGAGCTCGCGATCGCGGAAGTCCAGGACGAAGTCGGCGTCGACGTCAACTGGCGCCCCTATCGCCTCAACCCGGATTACCCGCCCGAAGGCGTCGACCAGAAGGCTGCGCTTGAGAAGAAGCTTGGCGGTGCCGAGCGTGTCGCTGAGGGACACAAGATGCTCACCGAGCTCGGCCGCGAGGTCGGAATCAACTTCAATTTCGACGCCATCAAGATCGGCCCGAACACGCTCGACGCCCACCGCCTCATTCACTGGGCCATGATCGAGGATCGCGACAAGGCTGACCGCGTGGTCGATGGCCTGTTCAAGGCGAATTTCGAAGAGGGCCTGAATGTCGGCGATCACGCCGTGCTGCTCGATATCGCCGAGAAGTCCGGTCTCGACCGCGCCGTGACTGCTTCCCTGCTCACGTCGGATGCCGACAAGGCTCTCGTCGTCGAGGAAATCGAATCGGCGCAGAAGATGGGCGTCAACGGGGTGCCCTTCTTCATCTTCGACCAGCAATACGCCGTCAGCGGCGCCCAGACGCCTGATGTCATCGCCGGCGCGCTGCGCGATATCGCCAAGGCCAAGGCCGAAGCCCGCGCCGGAATGAACTGATCGACTGATTTTCCGACACTGTGGCATGCAAATTCGGACGGAAAGCTCAGGCTTTCCGTCCGAATTTGTTTCAGCCCTTCGCCAGCTCCGCCAGCTGCGTCATGATCACAGCCGCACCCTGCAGTCGCTTCTCCGGCGTCGGCAGGTCGCGGGTCAGGAACACGCTGTGGTCTGGACGGATCTTCGCCATCGAGCCCTGCTTGGCGATATAGCCCACCAGATTGCCGGGGTTCGGGAATTCCTTGTTGCGGAACTGGATGACCACGCCCTTCGGCCCGGCATCCACTTTCTCGACATTGGCGATACGGCAGAGCGACTTGACGTAGACGATCTTCAAGAGATGCTGCACCTCGATCGGCATCGGCCCGAAACGGTCGATCATCTCGGCGCCGAAGGCATCGATCTCCTTGAGCTCGGTGATCTCACCGAGACGCCGGTAAAGCGCCATGCGCAGATGCAGGTCCGGCACGTAGCCGTCGGGGATCATCACCGACGTACCTACCGAGATCTGCGGTGACCAGCCGGTATCCTGGATCTCGTCGACGCCCTTCACCTCAGCCACCGCCTCTTCCAGCATCTGCTGGTAGAGTTCGAAACCGACCTCCTTGATGTGACCGGACTGCTCCTCGCCGAGCAGGTTGCCGGCGCCACGAATATCGAGGTCGTGGCTCGCAAGCTGGAAGCCGGCACCAAGCGTATCGAGCGATTGCAGCACCTTCAGGCGCCGCTCCGCCGTCGCCGTCAGCACCTTGTTCACAGGCAGCGTGAACAGCGCGAAGGCGCGCACCTTGGACCGGCCGACGCGACCGCGCAGCTGGTAGAGCTGCGCCAGGCCGAACATGTCGGCGCGGTGCACGATCAGCGTATTGGCTGTCGGCACGTCGAGGCCGGATTCGACGATGGTCGTCGATAGCAGCACATCGTAACGCCCCTCGTAGAAGGCGTTCATGATGTCCTCGAGCTCGCCCGGCGGCATCTGGCCGTGGGCGATGGCGACCTTCAGCTCCGGCAAGTCCGACTGCAGGAAGGCATGAACCTCTTCGAGATCGGCCAGACGCGGGCAGACATAGAAGCTCTGGCCGCCGCGATAGTGCTCGCGCATCAGCGTCTCGCGGATGACAAGCGAATCGAATGGCGAAATGAAGGTGCGCACCGCCATGCGGTCGACCGGCGGCGTGGTGATCAGCGACAGCTCGCGCACACCGGTCATCGCCAGCTGCAGCGTGCGCGGGATCGGCGTCGCCGACAGCGTCAGCACGTGAACGTCGCTCTTCAGCTCCTTCAGCCGCTCCTTGTGCTTGACGCCGAAATGCTGCTCTTCGTCGATGATCAGCAGGCCGAGATTGGCGAACTGGATGCCGGAGCCGAGCAGCGCATGCGTGCCGACGACGATATCGGTCTTCCCGTCCGCGATCTCCTTCTTCGTCAGCGCCAGCTCCTTGGAGCCGACGAGACGCGAGGCCTGCTGCACGCGCACCGGCAGGCCGCGGAAGCGCTCGGAGAAAGTCTTGAAGTGCTGGCGCGACAGAAGCGTTGTGGGAACCACGACCGCGACCTGAATGCCGTTCATCGCCGCCACGAAGGCTGCGCGCAGCGCAACCTCGGTCTTGCCGAAGCCGACGTCACCGCAGACCAGACGGTCCATCGGCCGCCCGGCGCCGAGATCGGAGCGGACCGCCTCGATGGCGTTGTCCTGATCTTCCGTTTCGTCATAGGGGAAGCGAGCGGCGAACTCGTCGTAGAGCCCCTCAGGCGTCGTCAGCACAGGCGCATGCCGCGTCAGCCGCTCGGCGGCGATGCGGATCAGGCCGTCAGCCATGTCGAGCAGGCGCTTCTTGAGCTTGGCCTTGCGCATCTGCCATGCGCCACCGCCGAGCTTGTCGAGCTGAGCCTCCGTCCCCTCGCCGCCATAGCGCGACAGGAGATCGATGTTTTCGACGGGAAGGAACAGCTTCGCCTCGTCGGCATATTGCAGCTCCAGGCACGCATGCTGCGCGCCCGCGGCCTGAATGGTCCTGAGCCCGATGAACCGGCCGATGCCATGCTCGGCGTGAACCACGACGGATCCTTCGTCGAGACCAGCGACCTCGGAGATGAAGTCGGCGGCGCGCTTGCGGCGCTTCGAGCGGCGCACCATGCGGTCGCCGAGAATATCCTGCTCTCCGATGACGACGAGATTACCGACCTCGAAGCCCGTCTCCAGACTATAGACGCCGGCCGCCGCCTCGCCCTGCTCGAGCTTGTCGATCTCCTTCAGCGCCGCGATCGGCTTGACCCGCGCCAGCCCATGCTCGGAAAGAACCTGCAGCAGCCGCTCCAGCGACCCTTCCGTCCAGGCAGTGATCAGCACCTTGGCGCCGCTCGCCCGCCTGTCGGCGATATGCTTGACGACAACGTCGAACACATTGACGCGCTCGGCATTGCCGCCGCCCTCGGCACTCGGCCGCGCCCAGCGTTCGCCCTGGCGGGCATCGAGGTTGACGACGCGGCGCGCCTCGCCCTCATGCTCGTTGAATGGCGTGATCCGCATCGCATCGAATGCGTCGAGCGTCGCAGAGAACGTCTTGCCGTCGAGATAGAGCTGGCCGGGCACGACGGGCTTGTATGGCGTGCCCTGCGACATGCCCTTCACCGGCTTGCCCGAATTCAGGCGCGCATCGTAATAGTCGAAGACCAGCTTCGAGCGTTCCTCGGCAGCTTCCCGCACCGTATGGTCGGTGACCAGGCGGAAGCCCTTGAGATAGTCGAACACCGTCTCCAGCCGGTCATAGAACAGCGGCAGCCAGTGCTCCATCCCGGGATAGCGCCGCCCTTCCGAGATCGCCAGATAAAGCGCGTCGTCGCGGGTCGCGGCACCGAAGGTCGAGAGGTAATTCTTGCGGAAGCGGCTGATCGTATCGGGCGTAAGCGTCACTTCGCTCATCGGGTTTAGGTCGAGCGAGCGCACCTGCCCCGTTGTGCGCTGGCTGGCCGGATCGAAGCTGCGAATGCTCTCCAGCGTATCGCCGAAGAAATCGAGCCGCACCGGTTCTTCCGAGCCCGGCACGAACACGTCGAGAATGCCACCGCGCACCGCATATTCGCCGACTTCGCGCACCGTGGCGACGCGGTCGAAGCCATTGCGCTCCAACCGCCCGGCGATATCGTCCATGCGCACCTGGTTGCCCGGCCGCGCCGAAAACGTCAGGCTCTCGATCACATCCTGCGGCGCCACCTTCTGCAGCATGGCATTGACGGTCACCAGCACGATTGCCGCATGCGGCTTTTTCCGGTGCGCGATCAAGCCACCGAGTGCTGCCAGCCTTCGCGCGGAGGTGTCTGCGCTCGGTGACACGCGGTCGTAAGGCAGACAGTCCCAGGCGGGCAGCGTCAGAACAGGAATGTCGGGCGCGACGAAACCAAGCATCTGCTCCAGATCGGCCATGCGCTGCCCGTCCGAGAGGACGTAGGCAACAGGCGCGCCGGCGCGGGCAAGCTCGGCCAGCAGCATCGGCTCCAGTCCGGCCGGCACATTGCCTATCGTCAGCGGCACGTTGAGCGCCGTCAGCTTCTTCGCATCAAAACCGGGGATCATCATCCATTCCTGGGCAGGCTGTCGGCGGGGTATTCGAAATCGGGCTTGTAGGCGCACAGGCGCGTAAACATCGGTGTCTGGAAACGCTCTGGGATCGGCCAGGTTCCCATGATCCAGCGCACCAGATCATTATCCTCTTCCGCCATGATCGTCTCAAACTCGTCGAGCTCGTCATCCGAGAGCCCAGCGATCTCGCGCTCGGCGAACTGGCCGAACACCAGATCCATCTCGCGAATGCCGCGATGCCAGCAGCGGAACAGTATCCGGCGGCGGCGGGGATCGAGATCGGCGCTCGAGAGTGTGACACCTGTCATGGCATAGCTTCCTGTTGATGCGCCTCTATAGACCCTCGAAAGCGGCTTGTCAGCCTTGCCAAGCACGCATTGTTCGTCGCATTTTGCCGGCATGCGCCCCGCCATTCTCGATCCGCTGTTTTCCTCCGTCTCCGGCCTGCCCGGCGTCGGCCCGAAGATCGCCGAACTGCTCGCCAAGCTCTTCGGCCGCGAGACGCCGGAGGATTGCCGTGTCGTCGATCTGCTCTTCCACGCGCCGCACTCGCTGATCGACCGACGCAACCAGCCAGGCATCGCGCGCGCGCCGCAGGGCGCCATCGTGACCATCACCGGCCGCGTCGACCGCCACCAGCCGCCACCGAACAGGAAGAGCAACGTCCCCTACCGCGTCTTTCTGCACGACGAGACCGGCGAGCTGACGCTCGTCTTCTTCCGTGGGCAATCGACATGGCTGGAGAAACAGCTGCCCCTCGACGAGGAGGTCACCGTCAGCGGCAAGATCGACTGGTTCAACGGCCGCGCCTCGATGGTCCACCCTGATTACATCGTCAAAGCCAGCGAAGCGGAAAACCTGCCGCTGGTCGAGCCGATCTACCCGTTGACGGCAGGCCTCTCGCCGAAGACGCTGCGCAAGATCATCGAAGCCGCCCTACCGAAGACGCCTGAGTTCCCCGAATGGATCGATGCGGCGCTGGCCCAAAAGCAGGGCCTGCCCTCGACCGCGGATGCCTTCCACGGCCTGCACGAGCCGCGCGACCCCGCCGATATCGATCCGCAGGCGCCGGCCCGCCGCCGTCTTGCCTATGACGAATTCCTGGCCGGCCAGCTGTCGCTTGCGCTGGTGCGCCAACGATTGCGCAAGGTCGCCGGCCAGCCGGTGCATGCGACGGGCCATCTCAGCCGCCAGATCCTCGAGGCCCTGCCCTTTTCGCCGACCGGCAGCCAGACGGAGGCTATCGCGCAGATCCTGAAGGACATGGCCGGCGACGACCGCATGCTGCGCCTGCTGCAGGGCGACGTCGGCTCCGGCAAGACGCTGGTGGCGCTGATGGCAATGGCCGCCGTCATCGAAAGCGGCGGCCAGGCCGTGCTGATGGCGCCGACCGAAATCCTCGCCCGCCAGCATCACGCGACCATCGCCAAATACACGGCCGCCGCCGGCATCCGCATCGAGGTGCTGACCGGCCGCACCAAGGGCAAGGAACGCGACGAGATCCTAGAGCGTATAGCGTCGGGCGAGGCGCAGATCGTCATCGGCACCCACGCCCTGTTCCAGGATACGGTCAACTACAGGAACCTGATGCTGGCTGTCGTCGACGAACAGCACCGCTTCGGTGTCCACCAGCGCCTGCGTCTGACCGCCAAGGGCATCACACCGCATATGCTGGTCATGACCGCCACGCCGATCCCGCGCACGCTGGTGCTCGCCGCCTTCGGCGACATGGACGTGTCCAAGCTCACCGAAAAGCCCGCCGGCCGCAAGCCGATCCAGACGATCACCATCCCCACGGAGCGTATCGGCGATATCGTCGGGCGCCTGAAGGCGGCGTTGAGCGATGGCAAGAAGGCCTACTGGATCTGCCCGCTGGTCGAGGAATCCGAAGAGAGCGACCTGATGTCGGTCGAAGAGCGCCACGCCACGCTGGTCTCCGCACTCGGGCCCGGCATCGGCCTGATCCACGGCCGCATGAGCGGTGCGGAGAAGGACGCGGTGATGATGGCGTTCAAATCAGGCGAGATCCGCCTTCTTGTCGCGACCACGGTGGTCGAGGTCGGCGTCGACGTGCCGGATGCGACGATAATGGTCATCGAGCATGCCGAGCGTTTCGGTCTGGCACAGCTCCACCAGCTGCGCGGTCGAGTCGGACGTGGCGACGAGGCATCAACCTGCATCCTGCTCTATCGCGGCCCACTTGGCGAAACCGGGCACGCGCGTCTCACGATCATGCGCGATACGGAAGACGGTTTCAGGATTGCCGAAGAGGATCTGAAGCTGCGCGGCGAAGGCGAATTGTTGGGAACGCGGCAGTCGGGAACCCCGGGTTTCAGGATTGCGAGCCTTGAGGCACATGCCGATTTGCTGGAGATTGCCCGCAAGGATGCGGCCTATCTGATCGAGCGTGATCCGGACCTGACGTCCGAAAGGGGCAACGCTGTGCGCACCCTGCTCTATCTTTTCCGCCGCGACGAAGCGATCCGCTTCCTCCACGCCGGTTAGTTCTTCGAATGTGGAACGCCGCGCGACCGATGGGTCGCGCGGCGTCTGAAATCAGATCTGGGCGCCGCGTGCCTTGGTCGTGGCGTCGAAGGCCTTCTGCACGTAGGTGTCGCGGTCGTAGACGTCGTTGAAATACTGCACGACGCCGTTCTTGTCCGGCCAGGCCGTGAAGTAGGCGATGTAGACGGGGAACTTCTGCGGCACCTGCACCGCGTGGTTCTTGCCGGTCGCGATTTCCTGGCCGATCTTGTCGACCGTGGTGTTCAGAACGGCAGCCGCCATCGCGCGCGGATCGGCGAGACGCACGCAACCGTGGCTCAGTGCACGCATGTCACGCTTGAAGAAGCTCTTCGAAGGCGTGTCGTGCATGTAGATCGCATGTGCGTTCGGGAACAGGATCTTCAGCTCGCCAAGCGCGTTGTCACCGCTCGGTGGCTGGCGCACGGAGACGTTCGCGGTCGAACCGTACCAATCGACGCTGGACGACGGCACGGCGCGGCCGCCGACGGCGACTTCATAGCCCATGCGGTCGAGATAGTTCGGGTCCGAGCGCAGCTTCGGCAGCATCTCGTTGATGATGATCGACTGCGGCACGCCCCAGAACGGGTTGAATTCGACCGTCTGGATCTGGTCCTGGAAGAAGAACGTCTGATGCGACGGCTGACCGATCACCACGCGCATCGACAACTGCTCCTTGTTGTCGTTGTGGTAGTAGACCATGAAGGCCGGCTGGTTGATGAAGACGTAGCGCGAGCCGAGATCGGCCGGCAGCCAGCGAGCCTGCTCCATCGCCACGACAACCTTCTCGATCTTCGAGCTGTTGCTGTCGCCGCCAGTCATCGTGCGAACGGTCGCCTGGCCGACGATGCCGTCGGGCTTCAGGCCGTGTTCCTTCTGGAAGGCTTCGACCAGCGTCACGATCTCCGGCGAGTAATCGGTACCGCCGGTGTAGGCGGCCAGCGTCGCGGCGTTCTCGCTCTTCAGCGCGGCCGAGCCGTGCTTGTCGATCGCCTTGACGATGTTGGGGATTTCCGAAGAGGTTTCGCCGGGATGCAGCACGCCGCTGAGTTCGATCTTGATCGGCTGCTCGCCATTGCCCTCGCCCTTGAGCTTTGCCAGCTCTTCCTTGAGCGCAACGAACTGCGGACCATTCGGCGTGCGGCTCGACAGATAGGCGCCGACATCGGGGCTCATCCGCGCCAGCTTCAGCACCGGATCGAGATTGACCGTCTTGCGGGCGAAATCGTGATAGCCGGAGAGCTTGTTCGGGTCGACGCGGCCACGGATCGTGTCCTGCACATAGGCCAGAACCTTGGCCGAAAGCGCCAGCTCGAACTGCGTCAGCGCGCGGTCGCGCATCGCGGGATCCGGGTTGGCCGGGTCGACAGCGGGAACCTCGACGGCATAGTCGGCCGGGTCGAGACCGACGGAGCCGGCATTGGCGAGGAAGTCCATCGCCGCCTTGGCGCGATCGTTGACCTCGGTGCCGGTCAGCCAGACCAGTTCGTTCTTGGTGTCGCCGTAGTAAGTCTCGAGAGCCTTGGCGACTTCGACAGGGGCGCGGACCTTGGCATCGATCAGATAGCGACGCTGCACCGAAGGCGTGGCATCGCTCGGCGTACCGACGGCGGCGACCGCGCCGGTGACGACAGGATCGGTGAACTTGCCGGTATCGACAAGCCGCATCGGATCCACCTTGTAGGTGTAGTAACGCGGTGCGGACACCTTCGGCAGCGGCGCGCTGGTATTGGCCTGCGGCGGCAGCACTTCGGGAGCCGGATTGATGATGGTGCTCTGGGTGCGGGCACGATCACCTCGGATCATGTCCATCAGCGTATAGGCATGCGCGGGTGCGACACCCATCGCGGCCATACCGCAGGAAAGTGCCAGTGCGGAAACCGCACCTTTCAAGAAGAATGTCATGCTTTTTCCAGTCCCAGTATCATGCTGTCTTCGGTCATGGGCATCGCCCAGCTCAAAACTCTCAACCACCCGTCGCTGTCAGGTGACATGGCAGAAACGGGACGCCACCGCCAGCCTCGAAGAACTCACTCTTCCGTAACGTAGCAAACCCGCCGCCTCCCGGCAGTTCACACAAAATTATGAAATTATTGGTTAATTTTTTACTTTATTTTCGCTTACTCACACAGTCCCCCAAAAGACGTTGTTGGATAAAAAATAAGACGTGGCCAAAAAACCACGTATAGCGCAGTCGCTAATATGAATTATCGGCTCATATTTTTTGATCCCCGCTGTTTTCTTGGGCTGGCTTGAGACCTATAAGACGGCATCTCCGCAGCCGCTCACGCGAAAGAAAGGCATGGCCATGACTTCCACCCGTATCGAAACCGATACTTTCGGCGAGATTGAAGTACAAAGCGACAAGTATTGGGGCGCGCAGGCGCAGCGCTCGCTCGGCAATTTCAAGATCGGTTGGGAGAAGCAGCCGCTGTCGATCGTGCGCGCGCTGGGCATCGTCAAGCAGGCCGCCGCGCGCGCCAACATGGCGCTCGGCAAGCTCGAGCCCGCAGTTGGCAACGCCATCATCGACGCCGCCCAGGAAGTGATCGACGGCAAGCTCAACGACCACTTCCCGCTGGTGGTATGGCAGACCGGATCCGGCACGCAGTCGAACATGAACGCCAACGAGGTGATCTCCAACCGCGCGATCGAAATGCTCGGCGGCGTCATGGGCTCGAAGAAGCCGGTGCATCCGAACGACCACGTCAACATGAGCCAGTCGTCGAACGACACCTATCCGACGGCCATGCACATCGCCTGCGTCGAGCAGATCGTCCACCACCTGCTGCCGGGCCTGAAGCACCTGCATGCCGCGCTCGACATGAAGGTCACCGAGTTCAGCCACATCATCAAGATCGGCCGCACCCATACGCAGGACGCGACGCCGCTGACGCTCGGCCAGGAATTCTCCGGCTACTCCGCGCAGGTCGCCTCCGCGATCGCCAATATCGAGCTGACGCTGCCGGCACTCTCCAAGCTCGCGCAAGGTGGCACTGCCGTCGGCACTGGCCTCAACGCCCCGATCGGCTTTGCCGAAAAGGTCGCCGAAGAGATCTCCACTATTACCGCCTTGCCCTTCGTCACCGCGCCGAACAAGTTCGAGGCGCTGGCTTCGCACGACTCGATGGTCTTCGCCCATGGCGCTATCAATGCCGCCGCCGCGGCCCTCTTCAAGATCGCCAACGACATCCGTTTCCTCGGCTCCGGCCCTCGCGCCGGCCTTGGCGAACTGTCGCTGCCGGAAAACGAGCCCGGCTCCTCGATCATGCCCGGCAAGGTCAACCCGACGCAGTCGGAAGCGCTGACGCAGGTCTGCGCCCACGTCTTTGGCAACAACGCCGCGCTTACCTTCGCCGGCAGCCAGGGCCATTTCGAGCTCAACGTCTATAATCCGATGATGGCCTATAACTTCCTGCAATCGGTGCAGCTGCTCGGCGACGCCGCCGTCTCCTTCACCGACAATTGCGTCGTCGGCATCGAAGCCCGCGAGGACAACATCAAGAAGGGCGTCGAGAACTCGCTGATGCTGGTGACAGCGCTGAACGGACGTCTCGGCTACGACATCTGCGCCAAGATCGCCAAGACCGCCCACAAGAACGGCACGACCCTCCGCGAGGAAGCCGTCGGCGGCGGTTACCTGACGAACGAAGAGTTCGACCAGTACGTTCGCCCGGAAACCATGATCGGCCCCAAGTAAGCGTAAAGTGAGCGCCATCCCGAACTATCGATGAAACACCAGACACCGCCACGGCCTCCGTGGCGGTGTTTTTTCGTGCATTCTTGACCATTTTTCGAAGGTTTTAGAATGATTGCAATTCGCACATTGCCCGCATAGACCGTCTGCGATTTCCATTCCGGCCCGCATGAAAGGTCATTCGATGGCTGACGATCTCTTCCCCCTCGGCAAAGACAGCACCCAGTACCGCAAGATCAGCAGCGACCATGTCTCTGTCGACAGCTTCAAGGGCCAGGATATCCTGACCGTCGAGCCCGAGGGCATCCGTCTGCTGGCCGAGACCGCCTTTGCCGACATCAACCACTTGCTTCGCCCCGGCCACCTGAAGCAGCTCGCCTCGATCCTCGACGACCCCGAGGCCACCGACAATGACCGTTTCGTTGCCTACGACCTCCTGAAAAACGCCAACATCGCCGCCGGCGGCATCCTTCCCATGTGCCAGGACACCGGCACGGCGATCATCATGGGCAAGAAGGGCCGCCGCGTCTGGACCGAGGGCGAGGACTATTCGGCGCTCGCCAAGGGCGTGATGGACGCCTACGAGAAGAAGAACCTGCGCTACTCGCAGCTGGCGCCGATCAAGATGTTCGAGGAGAAGAACACCAAGAACAACCTGCCGGCCCAGATCGATATCTACGAAGAAGGCACGGACGAATACAATTTCCTCTTCGTCGCCAAGGGCGGCGGATCGGCCAACAAGACCTTCCTCTACCAGGGCACACCCTCGCTGCTGACGCACGATCGCATGATCGACTTCCTTAAGGAGAAGATCCTCACGCTGGGTACGGCAGCCTGTCCTCCCTACCATCTGGCGATCGTCATCGGCGGCACCTCGGCCGAGATGAACCTGAAGACCGTCAAGCTCGCCTCGACGCGCTATCTCGACGACCTTCCGACCGAGGGTTCGGAAAGCGGCCACGCCTTCCGCGACGTCGAGATGGAACAGGAAATCCACAAGCTGACGCAGCAGATGGGCGTCGGCGCGCAGTTCGGCGGCAAGTATTTCTGTCATGACGTCCGCGTCATCCGCCTGCCCCGCCATGGCGCATCGCTGCCGATCGGCCTCGGCGTTTCCTGTTCCGCCGACCGCCAGGCAAAGGGCAAGATCACCCGCGAGGGCATCTTCGTCGAGCAGTTGGAAACCGATCCGTCGAAGTATATGCCTGAGATCGACGAGGCAAAGCTGTCCGAATCGATGGTCAAGATCGATCTCAACCAGCCGATGGCCGATATACTTGCCGAACTCAGCAAGCATCCGGTGAAGACCCGCCTGTCGCTGACGGGCACCATCATCGTCGCCCGCGACCTCGCGCATTCGAAAATCCGCGAGCGCCTCGAAAAGGGCGAAGGCATGCCCGACTACATGAAGAACCACCCGGTCTACTACGCCGGCCCGGCCAAGACACCCGCCGGTTACGCCTCAGGCTCCTTCGGCCCGACCACGGCCGGCCGCATGGACTCGTATGTCGACCAGTTCCAGTCCTTCGGCGGCTCGATGATCATGCTCGCCAAGGGCAACCGGTCGCGGGCCGTGCGCGAGGCATGCAAGGCCCATGGCGGCTTCTATCTCGGCTCCATCGGCGGCCCGGCCGCCCGCCTGGCGCAGGACTGCATCCGCAAGGTCGAGGTGCTGGAATATCCGGAGCTCGGCATGGAAGCCGTCTGGAAGATCGAGGTCGAGGACTTCCCCGCCTTCATCGTCACCGACGACAAGGGCAACGACTTCTTCCAGGAATTCAACCTCGGCTGATCGTTCAGTGGGCGGTTGCGGTCACGCGGCCGCCAGCCACGTCGCTTTTGCTTGTCGCGATGGTATCGCTCGCGACAAGCACATCCTCGGCATTGACGCTTGCCAGTATTTCCGAAGTAAATGCACCATGAAAGAAGCCTTGTTGCTGGATCAGAAAAAGAGATCCGGCAATAACAGCGGCAGCGAGCACGGCTGGAGGCGAGTTATGGGACGTTTGCATGGCCTGTTGCTTTCTCCTGACACCGCTACGGTGCCTTGAAGCATAAGTTGCCACCTTATTGTCGTTCACAAAAGAACCGAGATCAGCAACCGATTGTCAATGAATTATTGACGACGCCGAGCACAGCGAATATCTCGCCCAGTTAATTTAAAGAAACATACCATCAGAACGCGCAGCCCCCATCCGACGTCGCGTGAATTCCGATATAAAAATCATATGGATAAGAACAGATCCGGAAACCGGAATAAAATTCACATGTAATCTCTGGTATATCCAACCTTAATCATTTCAAAACAATTGTAGCTTAAGAAATAAGAGAAGACTTTTGAGATGTACCAAAGGAGTGGCCGAATGACGACGGCTGTGGCGCCAAAGACGCAGGTCCCCGATGTGGCGAGCCAGATCACTTTTGCGATGCGCTCCATGGGTGTCGCGCCCATTCCGCGGAATTACGAACTCTTTTACGAGGCCTATATCGGCTCGAACCCGGCGCTGACCCGCGATCTCGCGGCTCTTGGCAATCTGGCGACCCAGGAAGAACTGGATGCGCTGGGCAGCCAGCATTTCAGCCACGGCGTCGGCCGCGTCTTCGATGACGCACACACCCGCATCGCCGCCGAACTCGAATCGGTGCTGCGCGTTCTGCGCCAGGAGCAGACATCGCTCGAAAGCTACAACAGGCTGCTCGGCGAGACCTACAACCGCATCACCTCGAAGAACACATCCAGCGCCGACCTCATTCAGAATGCCTTGCATCTCCTGACCGAGGCGACCGGAAACACCATGGCGCACGGCGAGCGCACGGTCGAAAACGTCGTCCAGCGCTCCAATGAAATGGATCAGGTCCGGAAAGAGCTCGACGAATACAAGCGCATCGCCAATACGGATTCGCTGACCCGGCTCTCCAACCGCCGCGCCTTCGACGATCGCCTCGCCGCCGTCTTCAACAACCCAGCGATGCGCCCGATCACCGCGCTTGTCCTTGCCGACATCGATAACTTCAAGAAGATCAACGACACCTACGGCCATCCCGTCGGCGACAAGATCCTCGCGACTGTCGCCTCCGTCATCCGCGCCAACGTGCGCCGCGACGTCTTCGTGGCCCGCACCGGCGGTGAGGAATTCGCGTTGATCATCGAGGGCAATACGGCCGACGAAGTCATGGCCGTCGCCGAGCGCATTCGCCGCACGCTTGAAGCAACGCCGTTCAAGAACTCCCGCACGCGGATCAACTACGGACCGGTTACGGTATCGGTCGGCATCTGCATGGCATCGAGTGCCGAGGATGCGGGTGAGCTCTATCACAAGACCGACGTTGCGCTTTACGGCGCCAAGAACGCCGGCCGCAACTGCAGCATCCTCTTCGAGGACGGCATGCAGAAGGAATTCACCAAGAGCTGGCTGATCTACAAGGCCTGAGCCGCGACGCATCGCGGCCCGATATCGATGGCTACCACATCGTCCTGGCCGCGCGGGCGGCCCATTCGCGATCATAGGTCTCGTGATCGAACGCTTCCGTCGCCGCCTTCAGCATCAGGCCCGGCGTTGGAAGGCCTTTCGGATCGACGAACTTGTCGGGATTCCAGAGCTCGGAGCGGATCAGCGCCCGCGCGCACTGGAAATAGACTTCCTCGATCGTCACCACGATAACAGTGCGCGGATGCTTGCCGTCCATCTCGAAGGAGGACAGCAGTTTCTCGTCGTTGGAAACGACACCGCGTCCATTGATCCGCATCGTGGTATTCGACCCCGGGATGAGGAACATCAAGGCGAGCCTGGGATCGCGCACGATGTTCGACAGCGAATCAACCCGGTTGTTGCCGCGCCAGTCAGGCATCTGCAGCGTCTTGTCGTCGATGACGCGCACGACGCCACCGAGGTCACCGCGCGGAGAACAGTCCAGCCCCTCTGGAC
This sequence comes from Rhizobium sp. 16-449-1b, assembly GCF_017741935.1. Classification (GTDB taxonomy): domain Bacteria; phylum Pseudomonadota; class Alphaproteobacteria; order Rhizobiales; family Rhizobiaceae; genus Rhizobium. The sequence goes on from NZ_JAGHMH010000007.1 coordinate 224,603, forward strand.
CTACGGTCGCCAGCGCAACGAACGGCGAAGCCTCGATCATCTGCCGGTAAAGCGGCGTCAGATAGTGGGTCACCTTTGCAACGGAAGCTTCCGACAAGCCGCCGCCATAGATGGCGGTCAGTTCTTCGACGGTCTCGATGATTTTCATGGCCGTTCCATCGCGTTGTTTCTCCACAGTAATTAGCCGCCTAAAATGACGCTGGCGTGACATGCGCCATCTCGTTTGAGGGTGTGCGCGGTCGCGCTCAGCGCGGCTTTTCCGATGTGTCGCGGTTCATGCCCTTCTCCCGCAACTCGTTCTCGTAGACAGCGAAAAGCTCTTCGCCGCGCTCGCCGAGCTCGCGCAGATACGACCATGTAAAGATGCCGGTATCGTGCATGTCGTCGAAACCGATCCTGACGGCATAATTGCCTGTGGGCGTCATCGAGATGATCGCGACGTTGCGCTTGCCGGGCACGGTGACCTTCTGGCCCGGCCCGTGGCCCTGCACTTCCGCCGACGGCGACAGGACGCGCAGCATCTCCGCGCTGAGCGTGAAACTCTCACCATTATTGAAGGTGATGACCAGATGTTGCCGGTCTTTCGATACCTTCAGCTCCGTCGGCCAGATGTCGCTCATATGCTGCTCCTCTTCGTTTTGAGGAGTAGGCAATGCGCCTGTGCGAGGCAAGTTCAATTTATTGTAAGCGAGTGGCCTCTTGCTTGACGTTGCGGTGCACAGTACGCACATTGTCGGAAGATTGGAGACTGTAGTGAACAGCAAGGTTGGAACAATCGCCAACGCCGCACCGCTCGTGGCCGATGCGAAACCCATGATCGACCCGTTTCAGCGGGCCGTCACCTATCTGCGCGTCTCGGTGACCGATCGCTGCGATTTCCGCTGTACCTATTGCATGGCCGAGAACATGAACTTCCTGCCGAAGAAGGATCTTCTGACGCTGGAAGAGCTGAACAGGCTCTGTTCCGCCTTTATCGCCAAAGGTGTACGCAAGCTGAGACTGACCGGCGGCGAGCCGCTGGTGCGCAAGAACATCATGCATCTCGTGCGCCAACTCGGCCAGCAGATCGGCTCCGGTCTCGATGAGCTGACGCTTACCACCAACGGCTCGCAGCTCGCGCGTTATGCCGACGAGCTCTATGATTGCGGCGTTCGCCGCATCAACGTGTCGCTGGATACGCTCAATCCAGACAAGTTCCGAGAGATCACCCGCTGGGGCGACTTCCACAAGGTCATGGAAGGGATTGACGCCGCTCAGAAGGCGGGCCTGCACATCAAGCTCAACGCCGTCGCCCTGAAGGATTTCAACGACGTCGAGATGCCCGAGATGATCCGCTTCGCCCATGGTCGCGGCATGGATCTGACCGTCATCGAAACCATGCCGATGGGCGAGATCGAGGAAGACCGCACCGATCGCTATCTGCCGCTCTCCAAGTTGCGCGCCGATCTCGAAAAGCAGTTCACGATGAGCGAAATCGGCTACCGCACGGGTGGTCCGGCCCGTTACGTCACCGTCGAGGAAACTGGCGGCCGCATGGGCTTCATCACCCCGATGACCCATAATTTCTGCGAGAGCTGCAACCGCGTGCGCCTCACCTGCACCGGTACGCTCTACATGTGTCTCGGCCAGAACGACGCCGCCGATCTGCGCTCCGCCGTGCGCGCCACCGAAGACGACGGCTTGCTCTACGCCGCGATCGACGAGGCGATCTCCCGCAAGCCCAAGGGCCACGACTTCATCATAGACCGCACCCACAATCGCCCCGCCGTCAGCCGCCATATGAGTGTCACCGGCGGGTGATCTGTTGCGCATGATAGGTTGAGCAGCGCCATTGTGCACTGCGCAATCGAATTATGACGACTGTGTCCAGCATTCGATTCCAATCGTCCCGCTCTCGCACTACAAGAGCGCGGGATGGAATCGGAATCGCCTTATGCCGCGGTCAAGCAATACTCAGGGTGCGATCTACATGACGATCGCGATGGCCTTCTTTTCCGCGGGCGATGCGCTGTCGAAATCGGTCATATCGGAAATGAACGCGGGCCAGATCATGTGCATGCGCGGCGTCATCACCAGCGCGCTGGTCTATCTGATCGCCCGCCGCATGGGCGCATTGCGTTCCTGGCGTATCCTGCTGCAGCCCATGGTCGCGACCCGCGTCATCTGCGAAATCCTTGCCGCCGCGACCTATATCACCGCGCTTGGCATGATGCCGCTTGCCAATGCATCAGCCATTCTCCAGTCGCTGCCTCTGGTGGTCACCTTCGGCGCGGTGCTGTTCTTCGGCGAACCCGTGGGCTGGCGGCGGATGCTGGCGATCTTCGCCGGCCTGATCGGCGTCATGATCATCGTGCGTCCTGATGCCGATGGTTTTACGGCTGCAGCCCTCCTTTGCATCGCAAGCGTGCTCGTCACCGCCGGCCGGGACCTCGCGACCCGCAAGATCGATCCCGAAATTCCCTCGCTGATGATAACGGTCATCACCGCAATGGCGGTAACAGTATTCGGCGCGCTGCTAACGCCCGTCCTCGGCGGCTGGAGGCCTGTCACCACCACGTCCTTCTCGCATATCGCAGTTGCTGCGATCACGGTGCTGGTCGGCTATCAATGCATCATCGCCGCGATGCGCACAGGCGAGATCTCCTTCGTCGCACCGCTGCGTTACACCAGCCTCATCTTCTCGGCGTTGCTCGGCTGGCTCTTCTTCTTCGAAGTCCCCGACAGCTGGACCGTGATCGGCGCCGCGATCGTCATCGCCTCCGGGCTCTACACCTTCTATCGTGAGGCCAAGCGGCACGGCGCGCCGGTTGCCCAGGAATCCGAACCGAGAGTACCGGTCTGATGGCCACAGCACCAATCCCCACGAGCAGCTTCGCGCTCGACCGATCCAATATTCCAGGCGTCGTGCTTGCGGGCGGGCGTTCCTCACGCATGGGCCGCGACAAGGCAGGCGTCACGCTGTCGGGCCGCACGCTTTTGGATCGCGTCATCGAGCAGCTGTCGCCGCAGGTCATCTCCGTTGCCGTCAATGCCGACGCCGCGCCTGATCGCTGCAACCGCCCCTTCATTCCCGATATCGTCCCCGGCAAGGCCGGCCCGATGGCCGGCATCCACGCCGCCATGGCGCATGGCGCATGCCTGCCCGCGGTAACGCACGTGGCAACCGTCTCCGTCGACAGCCCATTCTTCCCGCACGATCTCATCGACTGGCTGGCAGCCGCCATCGACACGCCCACGCGGATCGCCATCGCCACCTCCGAGGGTCGCAGCCATCCCGTCTTCGGCCTCTGGCCGGTGGCGCTTGCCGACGATCTCGAAAGCTGGATCGCAACCGATGAGAAGCGCCGTGTTCGCGACTTCCTGTTACGGCATGACGTTACGGAAGTTGCCTTCCCGCTGCGCCCCACCCGCGCAAGCCTGCTCGACCCGTTCTTCAACGTCAACACGCCCGATGACCTCGCCGAGGCCGAACGCTGGATGAAGGTGCTGACATGACCGAACGGCCAAAGATCTTCGGCATTTCCGGCTGGAAGAATTCGGGAAAGACCGGGCTTGCGGTTCGCCTCGTCGAGGAGTTCACCCGCCGCGGCTATCGGATTTCGACGATCAAGCATGCCCACCATGATTTCGACATCGACAAGGTCGGCGCCGACAGCTACCGCCACCGCCAGGCGGGCGCACATGAGGTGACGATCGTCTCCGGCACGCGCTACGCCATCATGCACGAATTGCGCGGCGCGGCCGAACCGAGCTTCGAGGAAATCCTCGCCCGTATCGCCCCCTGCGATCTCGTCCTCATCGAAGGCTACAAGCGCGAGCCGATACCGAAGATCGAGGCCCGTCGGCTGGAATCAGCAAACCGCGAACCGCTTGCGCCCGCCGATCCCCACATCGTCGCCATCGCCGCCGATCATCCGGTGGCGGACACCACGCTGCCCGTCTTCGATCTCGACGACACGCTGGCCATTGCCGATTTCATCGTGGCAACCGTCGCTCTCCCGCCTCTGGAATAAGCCTTACGGCAACGAAAAAGGCCGCCGATCGCTCGGCGGCCTTTCCATTGTCGATACTGTTGCGCGCTCTTAGTTGCGCGAGGCCACCGGCCGCACCAGCGCCGTCACGCGGCGAATGGTGACGCGGCGGTTTTCCTGCTCCGGTCCCTGCGTGTTGACCTTCAGGTAACGCTCGCCATAGCCCTGGGTCGCCAGGTTTTCCGGCGGGATGCCGTAGACGTCGGTCATCACGTTGGCGACCGATTCCGCGCGCTGGTCGGACAGGATCAGGTTGCTCTGGTCGGAACCAACAGCGTCGGTATGGCCTTCGATCAGGAAGGTCTCGGTCGGGTCCTTCTTCAGCACCTCGTTGATCGCGTCGGCCACCTTGCGCAGGCTGCGCGCCTGGCTCATCGGGATCTCGGCGCTACCGGTCGCGAACGTCACGGTATCCAAGTCGATACGGCGAACCTTGTCGCGGATACGTGCCGAATACTTCACTTCGTTCAGCGAGTAGACACGCTCGACAGGCTCGACCGGCGGCTCGCGCAGGAAGTCGTAATAGTCGCGATTGTCGTCGCTGCTGGTGTCCATGATGTAGTCCTGCAGCGGGATGCGCAGGCGCATCGGCGGCAGATCGGCACCTGGATCCTCGAAGTAGTCGCGGTCGGGATTATCGTAGAGATCAGGCGTGTAATAGAGCACGTGCTCGCGGCCGCGATTGTCGATGCGCGAACGCTGGATGATGTCGCCGTAGCGGTTGCGCACCGTCACGATCTGGTAGCCGTCGCGATCGATGGTCTCGCGATAGCGGTCACGCGGCAGCTGCTCGTAGATCGGACGCTCGCCGTCGCGCAGGAAGCGGCGGTCGTCATCGCCGCGAACATAGGTCTGGTTGTTGAACTGGATGATGACGCGGTTGTCGTCACCACGCTGGCCGAAATTCGCGCCATCGGGACGGGCGAATTGCGGGCGCTGGTCCAGCCGCTGGCCCTGCTCGGCGGTGATCGCTTCGATCTTGATAGGCGCAGGCTTGGCGCCACCCGGCGCCGCCAGCTGCGCATCGGCATCAGACTTCGGCACGCGCACCTGCTGCTCCTGGCCGCGCTGCTTGTCGCGGTCACGGCGCGACTGCACACCGCCGGAACGATCCGCATCCTTGTCGCTGTCGAGAACAGCCGCACCGTTCTGCACCGGCAGAACGACGGTCTCCGTGCTCTTGCTCGGATCGGCGGCGATTTCCTTGCGACGCTCGAGTTCCTGCGGCGTCACCTTCTCAGGGGCCGGGATCGGTTGCTCGGTCTGGGCAACTGGAGGCTGACCTGCCGGCGGCTGGCCAGCCTGATCTGCGGGCTGACCGGCTGGTGCGCCCGGTTGGCCCGGAGCGACCTGTTCGCCCTGCTGCTGAGCCGGTGCTTCGCCAGGCGTGGCCTGACCGGGCGCCACCTGAGGCTGCGCTTCGGCAGGCTGCTGAGCCGGAACGGGCGCCTTGCCCGCGGGTGCTTCCTGCGGCTTGGCGGCATTGTCAGGAGCCGGCTGCTCGGTTGCGGGCGCGGTCTCGGCGGCCGGCTTTTGAGCCGGCTCGGCCTGCGGTGCTTCGGCCGCTGGCTTCTTGTGTGGCTTTGCAGGCTGTTCGCTGCCATCGGCGGCGGCCGGCTTATTGTTCTTGCGTGGCGGCTTTGCCTGTTCGGGCTGTGCCTGCTCGGCCTGTGGCTGTTCCGCCTGCGGGGCGGCCTGCTCGGCGGGCTGCTGCGGTGCGGCTTCTTCCTGCTGCGGCTGCTGGTCGCGCTTCTTGCGGCGCGGCTGTTCAGCCGGCTGCTCGGCACTCGGCGCTGCCTGCTCTTGTTCGGCGGCAGGCTGCTTCTGGCGGCGCGGCTTTTCGGCAGGCGCTTCCTGCTGGGCGGGCTCGGCGGCCTGCGGTTCAGCGGCAGGCTGTTCTGCAGCGGGCTGGCGCTTTCTCGGCTTCTCGGCAGGTGCTTCGGCCTGCGGCGCCGGTTCGGCGGCAGCCGGTGGAGCCTCGGCCGGCGCTTCCTGCTTGGGTGCCGGCGGCGGCTCGGCGGGAGGTTCAGCGGCCTTCGGCGCTTCGGCCGGAGCCTGCTGCTGTTCCTGTTCCTGCTGCTGGCGCTTCTTCAACAGTTCCTCTTCGGAGGTCGCATCCTGCGCTACCTCGAAGCTGCCCGCGACGGCCCGATGGCCTGCTCCGACCTCTTCGACGCTCGGCGCTGCCGCAAACACGTGCGCCGGGGGCAGCACAAGCGACAGGGACAGAAGCGGAAAGGCCGCGCTGGCAAACAATCTGGATTTCATTCCCATAAGGTTTCCTCGTTTCTTGTTTATTCTTCGCGTTCGCAACGACGTCTCTTTTCGGCACGCAAACAAGCCTTGCTAAACTGAGCACGCCAGGATTCGTTCCACGGTCTTAAGAATTGCCGCATTAACCCGGTATGAATATGACGGTCTGCAAACGTTCAGCTTCGCCATAGTTGGCCAGCACGACAAGGCAGTGAAAGCAGTTGCAATCCGCGTAAAAAAGGTTTGATTATCGCGGCAAGGCGTTGCAAAGCAGCGTCCTGCTTCATGCCACCAAAAAAACAAAGGGATGGCATGCGGTAACCAACAGAGAGGACTCACATGCATATCTCCACCCGTTTTCTCGCAGCCGCCTCGATCGCCGCGATGTCTCTTTTCGCGGGCTCGGCAATGGCCGATGGCGAGAAGTATGTCATTGGTACGGACTCGACCTACCCGCCCTTCGAATATGTTGACGCAAGCGGCCAGTTCCTCGGCTTCGACATGGACATCGCCCGTGCGCTCTGCACGCAGATGAAGGCCGACTGCACCATCGTCAGCAGCGATTGGGACGGCATCATCCCCGGCCTCAACGCCAAGAAGTTCGACATGATCATCTCGTCGATGTCGATCACGCCCGAGCGTTCGAAGCTCGTCGACTTCACCAACAAGTATTACAACACCCCGCCGGCAGTCGCCGTGCCGAAGGACTCCACTGTCACCGACGTTGCCGGCCTCAAGGGCAAGACGATCGGCGCGCAGACCTCGACCACACACGCCAACTACGCTGAAAAGCACCTGGCCGACACCGAGCTGAAGCTCTACCCGACGGCTGACGAGTACAAGCTCGACATCTCCAACGGTCGTATCGATGCCGTCATCGACGACGTCGTCGTTCTGTCGCAGTGGGTCAAGTCGGATGCCGGCGCATGCTGCAAGATCCTGACGACCCTGCCGGTCGACAAGGAAATCAACGGCGTTGGCGCCGGTATCGCTGTTCGTCAGGGCGATCCGCTCCGCGAAAAGCTGAACACGGCGATCGCGGCGATCCGTGCCGACGGCACCTACAAGAAGATCCAGGACAAGTATTTCGATTTCGACGTCTACGGCGCCGAATAAGCTGTAGGCCTAATAAATGCGATGGCGGGAGGCTTGCCCTTCCGCCATTTTTGTTTGACAAAGAGTGCAATATCAAGGCGGCAAAAGCCGCGAGGGGAAACTTGGCATGGGCGGATTGTCCTCCGCACTGGGTTCGCTCTGGACCTGGATTGGATATGTGTTTGACCCGCTATGCGGACCCGTCGGCATTTTCACATGGCTCGGCCAATCGACGATTCTGGCCTGTGGCGACACCGGCTGGGGCGATGAGATCGCCGCCGGCCTGAAAGTCACGGTCGCCGTCGCCCTCGTGACGCTCCCGATCGGCCTGTTGATCGGCTTCATGGTGGCGCTCGGCCAGCAATCGGAAGAAAAGGCGGTACGCCTTGCCGCCGGCATCTACACCACCATCTTCCGCGGCCTGCCCGAACTGCTCACGCTGTTCATCATCTATTACGGCATGCAGATCCTTCTCCAGTCGCTGCTCGCCTGGTTCGGCTACGACGGCCGCATCGAGATCAATGCCTTCGTCTCCGGCGTCATCGCTCTGTCCGTCGTGTTCTCGTCCTATTGCTCGGAAGTGCTGCTGTCGGCCTTCCGCGCCATCCCCAAGGGCCAATACGAAGCCGGCGACGCGCTCGGCCTGCATCGCGGCCGCACGATGGTGCTGATCATCCTGCCACAGCTGGTGCGCATCGCCCTTCCTGGCCTCGTCAATCTCTGGATGATCCTCTTGAAGGACACGTCCTACGTCTCGATCATCGGCCTTGCCGACGTGCTGCGCCAGACGGGCGTGGCGGTGAAGGTCACCAAGGAAGCGTTTCTGTTCTACACACTGGCCTGCGGCATCTATCTCGGGCTTGCCATCATTTCCTCGTTCGGCCTGCGCTATATCGAACGTTGGGCGAAGCGCTCGGAGATTAGCCGATGAGCCACGCAGAGGTGCTGATCCCCCCGCAGCCGGCCCCGAAAAACCTCGCCAAGCCGCTGACGCTCGCCCGCGTCATGGGCTGTCTCGTCGTCGGCCTGTGGATCATTCTCGCCATCGCGCTGATCGGCATGATCATAGAAGGCTGGGACGTCGAGAAATTCACCCGCTACGGCCCGCGCTATCTGCACGGATTGATGACCACGATCGTGCTCGTTGCCGTCTCCGTCGTCTGCGGCGCTGTCCTGTCCGTTCCGCTCGCCTTCGCCCGCATGTCGAAGAACAAGGTCATCAACGGCCTCGCCTTCTGTTACGTCTACATCTTCCGCGGCACGCCGCTGCTCGCCCAGCTCTTCCTGATCTACTACGGTCTCGGCCAGTTCCGGCCGCAGCTGGAAGCCGTGGGCCTCTGGTGGTTCTTCCGCGACGCCTGGTATTGCGGCCTGTTCTCGATGACCATCAACACTGCCGCCTATCAGGCCGAAATCCTGCGCGGAGCCATCGAGAGCGTACCGCGCGGCCAGCATGAGGCCGCCTCCTCGCTCGGCATCCACAAGCTCATCGCCTTCCGCAAGATCGTGCTGCCTCAGGCGCTGATCGTCGCGCTGCGCCCCTATGGCAACGAGATCATTCTCCTGATCAAGGGATCGGCCGTCGTCGCCATCATCACCGTGCTCGATCTCATGGGTGAGACGCGCTACGCCTTCTCGCGCACCTTCGACTACCAGACCTATCTCTGGGCGGCGATCTTCTATCTCGCCATGGTCGAAAGCCTGAGGCATCTCTGGAACTGGATCGAGCGCCGCCTGACGCGGCACCTGAAACGGTAACCCTCTTGGCAGCACTCTCGGAGAATGGCTGCCAAGTTATTGAAAATAAATAATGATATCCATTTTCTTGTAGAATTTTCGTAAGCTTCGCGTAACCATGTCATGCTCTCATTTAAACGGACGCTAATAAGCGCCGAATGGGAACAGCGAGGCATCAAATGCACAAGGACATGGAAAGACAGCTTCAGGGTTACGGCCTGACGACGGCCCAGATCCTCTACCGCATGCCGGATCATCACGCGATCCTGCAAACCTACATCTGGCAGGATTACGATCTTGCGCCCGACTTTCCCGAAATGCGCGGCTTCCTGAAGTTCTGGCAGGAGACGCTCGACGGGCCGCTGCACTCGGTGCGCTACATTCACCGCAAGCTGATCTCGGCCACGGAATGGCGCGCATTGAAAGGCGAGTTCATCATCAACTGAGCGGCCACCATCAACGTCGCCATTGCAAAACCGGGCCGCTCGCCTTAGAGGCAGGGCGACAAACGAATGATGGTGAGCAGACATGGCCCAGAAGATCGACGAAGAGGCACTCGCGGAAGCCTATAACCGCGCATTGGCGCTGGAAAAGGCCGGCGACGTCGATGCCGCCGTGAAGGCCTATGAAGAAGTGCTTGCGATCGATCCGGACGATCACGGCGGCGCGGCTGTGCGCATCGCCGCCATGGGCCGCGGCGAGACGCCGGCGAAGGCACCGGACGCCTATGTCGAGACCCTCTTCGACCAGCACGCCGAAGTCTTCGAGGACGTTCTCGTCGAGCAGCTCGGCTATCACGTCCCTATGCTGGTGCGCCAGCGCCTTCAGGCGCTGAACCTCGGCCCCTTCAAGCGCCTGCTTGATCTCGGCTGCGGCACCGGGCTGACCGGCGGCACGCTGCGCGATCTCTGCGAAGAGATGACCGGCATCGACCTCTCGGAAAACATGGTCGAGATCGCCCATGAGAAGGACCTCTACGAGACCCTGTTCGTCGCCGAGGTCGAGGACTTCCTCGACGACAACGACGAAGAGCCCTTCGACATCATCACCGCCACCGACGTCCTGCCCTATCTGGGCGGCCTCGAGCCCCTGTTCTTCGGCGCTGCCGAAAACCTGACACCGGGCGGCCTCTTCATCTTCTCCTCGGAAACCCTGCCCGCCGAAAAGCTAGCCGGCCGCGCCTACATGGTCGGCCCGCACCAGCGCTTCGCGCATTCCGAGGCCTACGTCCGCGAACGCCTCGACGCCACCGGCTTCGAGCTGATCGAGATCACCAACATCAACGTCCGCATGGAAGAAGGCCAGCCGACGCCGGGGCATCTGGTGATCGCGAAGCTCCGCTAAAGTACCCGCACGCGGATAATAGCTTGCCGCTTACATGACGACATGCTGATATCGCGCCATTCGACATCCCGGAATGGCGCGAAGGATCCGTTCTCATGACACTCGTCCTGCATCAGCATCCGCTTGCCTCCTTCTGCCACAAGGTGCTGATCGCGCTTTACGAAAGCGGCACGCCATTCGAGCGCGTGCTCGTCAATCTCGGCGACGAAGCCTCGCGCACGGCCTTTCTGGCACTCTCGCCGCTCGGCAAGATGCCGGCGCTCGAGGACAAGGGCCTTGGCCGGACCGTGTTCGAGACCTCCATCATCATCGAGTATCTCCACCGCTATCATCCCGGCAGCGCGCGGCTGATCCCAGAGGATTTCGACGCGGCGCTGGATGTGCGTTTATGGGATCGCTTCTTCGATCACTACGTTCAGGAACCGATGCAGCAGATCGTCAGCGAGCGCATGCGCGCCGATGGGAGCGAGGCCAGAGCAGAAGAAGCCCGGCAGGCGCTGAAACGCGCCTATGCCGTGATTGAGGACCAGCTTGCGGCCGACGGCTGGATCACGGGAGAGAGTTTCACCATGGCCGATTGCGCCGCCGCACCCGGCCTGTTCTACGCCGAGACGCTGGTGCCTTACGGCAGCGACGTCCCGAAGCTTGCAGCCTATCATCAGCGCCTGATGGAGCGCCCGTCGGTGGCCAGGGTGCTTGAGGAAGCCATGCCCTATTTCAAGTATTATCCCTACAAGGAAAACCTGCCCGCCCGCTTCAGGCCCACCGACGCCGAAGCTTGAGGCCCAGCCTGAAGCATGACGGTCACCGATCAGTGACCGCCATCCGTTCCAAGAATGGCCGACAGCAGCCGACCCTCTAACTCCGCCAGATCAGCGTTGCCGTGACGGCGCGGATGCGGATGAGGAATGGCGAGGTCGAGCGACACCCTGCCCTCATCGAGTACGATCACCCGGTCCGCCAGATGCACGGCCTCGCTGACATCATGCGTGACGAGCACGGCGGTGAAGCCAAGCTCCCGCCAGACCCGCGCCAGCAGTTCCTGCATGCTGATCCGGGTCAGCGCATCGAGCGCGCCCAGCGGCTCGTCCAGCGCCAAGACGCCCGGACGGCTCACCAGCGCACGGGCAAGCGCCACGCGCTGCCGTTGTCCGCCCGAAAGCCGCGCCGGCCACTCGCCGGCCTTCTCCGCCAGCTGCACTTCCGAAAGCACGGCCTCGACCTCCCGCGCCGCCACCCGTCGCTCGACCTTGTCGCCAAGCCCGACCGCGACGTTATCGGCAACGCTCAACCAGGGCAGCAGCCTCGGCTCCTGGAAGACGATACGGGCATTGGCCTCGCCGCCGTCAGGCGTATCAAAGGTCAGTTCGCCCGACGTCGGCTCGTCCAGGCCCATGAGAGTGCGTAAAAGCGTGCTCTTGCCGCAGCCGCTCTTGCCGATCACGGCAACAAACTGCCCGGCCGGAATGTGCAGGTTGATCCCCCTGAGCACCCTGTTGGCGCCAAAGCTCTTTTCCAGCGCTTTCAGGGTGATCGCAGCGGCACCGCTGCGCGCCTGCCTATGTGTGTCATGCGTATATTCCGGCGCATCGGCAACGCCCTGGAAGCGCTCATGTGCGATGAGGGTCATGGCCTCTCTCCTACTTCTGATAGACCGGGTTCCACCTGAGCGCCCGGCGCTCAAGCGAACGGGCAACGACATCGGCGAGCTTGCCGAGAAGCGCATAGATGACGAGCGCCAGCACCACGACATCAGTCATCATGAACTCGCGGGCATTATTGGCCATGTGGCCGATCCCTGACGACGCGGCGATCGATTCCGAGACGATCAGCGTCAGCCACATGATGCCAAGCGCATAGCGCAGCCCGACGAAGATCGACGGAAGCGCGCCGGGAAAGACAACCTTTCGAAAAAGCGTCCAGTTGCTCATCCCATAAACCCGGCCCATCTCGATCAGATCGCGATCGACATTGCGCACGCCGTGATAGGTATTGAGATAGACGGGAAACAACACGCCGAGCGACGTCAGGAACAGCTTCGATTCCTCGCCGATCCCAAACCACAGGATGACGAGCGGGATCATCGCCAGATGCGGAATGGTGCGCAGCATCTGCAGCGTCGTATCGGTCAGCTGTTCAGAGAGCTTGGAGACGCCATTGGCGATCCCCAGCAGGAAGCCAATCGCCCCACCAACGACGAGCCCGGCAAAGGCCCGACCGGCGCTGACGAGAATATCGTGCGGCAGCTGCCCTGAAAGCGTCGTCGACCAGAAGGCCACGGCGACATCGGCCGGCGACGGCATGATGCGCGACGAGATCCAGCCCAGCGAACAGCCGAGCTGCCATGCCGCGATGATGGCAAGCGGCACCAGATAGGGCAGCAACCGGTCGCGCCCCGGCACCGGCAGGCGAAAGCCTCGCTTCTGTGCCGTCCTGCCCGCTGTCCGCTCCGTCAGCGCGCGGCCGATCGGCGTATCGAATGTCGACATCGAGTTCTTCCTCGCCTCTGTGTCGCCACGGCCTCAAGCCCGCTGGCAGACATGCATGCGTTCATTGAAGCGCCACCCACGCATGGTCGACAGCGCATCCGTTCGATCAGGATCCGGAGACCACCTTCAGATTGCCGCCATGGCTACCGCCGCCGAAGACCTGGCGCTTGCCAAAGTCGCTGTCGAAACCGTGGCGCTGCTCCTTGCGGGTAATACCGAGTTCAGGGAACAGCAGTTCGGCCACGCGATAGGCTTCTTCCAGATGCGGGTAGCCGGAGCCGATCACCGTATCGATGCCGACATCCTGATATTCGCGCAGCCGCGCGGCCACCGTCTTCGGCGAGCCGACCAGAGCCGTGCCGGCGCCGGCGCGCACCAGCCCGACGCCCGCCCAGAGGTTGGGCGACACTTCGAGCTTGTCACGACGGCCGCCATGCAGCGCCGCCATGCGCTTCTGGCCGACGGAATCGGACTCGTTGACGAAGCGCTGCTGCGCCTCCTGGATCGTCTCGTCGTCGAGCTTGGAGATCAGCCGGTCGGCCGCCGCCCAGGCCTCTTCGTCGGTTTCGCGAACGATGAAATGCAGGCGGATGCCGAAGCTGACCTCGCGGCCCTTCTCGGCAGCCGCCGCACGCACCTTCTGAACCTTTTCCGCCACCTGCGCCGGCGGCTCGCCCCATGTCAGGTACTTGTCGACCCGGCCGACCGAGAAATCGATACCGGCATCCGAGGAGCCACCGAAATAGAGCGGCGGGCGCGGGTTCTGCACGGAGGGGAAGCCGAGGCGCGCATTGGTCGCCTTGATGTACTTGCCGTCATAGCTGGCGACACCCTTCTCCAGCAGTTCCTCGAACACCGTGAAGAACTCATCGGCATGGGCGTAGCGTTCATCATGCGCCAGCGTGATGCCGTCGCCGGCAAGCTCGCCGGGACTGCCGCCCACGACGATGTTGAGCAGCAGCCGCCCGTTCGAGATGCGGTCGAGCGTTGTCGTCAACCGCGCGTAATAAGCGGGCGATGCCGTGCCGGGGCGGATGGCCACCAGGAACTGGAGCTTCTCCGTCTTGGTCGCAAGTGCCGCCGCCGTCACGAAGGATTCCTCGCAGGAGACCCCGGTGGGAAGAAGCACGCCGGAATAGCCGAGACGGTCGGCCGCCTGCGCAATCTGCGTGAGATAATCGAACTCCGGCGCGCGGTTCAGATCGTTGGAGCCGAGATAGGCACCGTCACCCGATGTCGGGATGAACCAGAGAAAATTGATGGGATCGTGCTTGCTACTCATGGAAATGATCCTCTTGATCTCGAAAATTCGGGTCAGCTTGCGGGATGCCAGACGATGTCGCTGACGGTCAGTTGCTTCGGCACGACGCCGAGCTTGAAGAAATCGTCGGCAAGCGCCTGCTGGTAGGTGAGTGCTTCATCCGGAACGAGCGAGACCTTGCCGAGATCGGCCTGGCTACGCGTCAGTGTCACACGGGTGATATCGGCGGGAACGCCGGTGATTTCGGCCAGTGTCTTCACGGTCCCGTCGAGGTCCGCCTGCGCCGCCGCGCCGACCTTGGCGAGTTCATCGATCACATCGGCAATGACGTCGGGATGCGCTTCGGTGAAGGTACCGTTGCCGAGGAAGTAGCCCCAGTTGTCGAGCAGGCCCTCGGATGTGGTGACCACGCGCGTCTGCGGATCGGCCTCGGCCACGGCGAAGAACGGATCCCAGATCGCCCAGGCGTCGATCGCCCCGTTCTTGAAGGCAGCACCCGCATCGGGCGGCGGCAGGTCGATTTCGGTGATATCGGAAAGCTGGAGTCCCGCTTTCGCGAGCACCTTCAGCGCGAAGTTATGAGCACTAGAGCCGCGCTTGTAGGCGACCTTCTTGCCCTTGAGGTCCTCGATCGTCTGGATCGGCGAATCCTTGTGGACCAGCAATCCATGAAACGCCGCCGGCCCGCGATAGGCGCCGACATAAAGCAGATCGCCGCCGGCGGCCTGTGCGAAGAGTGGCGGCACGTCACCGGTCACGCCGAAATCCAGCGCGTCGGCGCCAACAGCTTCAAGCAGTGGCGGCCCTGAGGTGAATTCGTTCCACTCGACGGTCACGCCCTTGGTGGCCAGCCGCTTTTCCAATGCTCCGGTGCGCCGCGCCAAGGCCAGCACACCGAATTTCTGCCAGCCAATTCTGAGCGTCGTTTCAGCGGCTTTTGCCGTCCGCACCTGCGGCAAAATCGTGGTCGCGGCAGCGGCTCCCAAAAGGCCGAATGTCTGTCTGCGGGTGAACATGCTGGGCTCTCTCCTCATGGCCGCGCTTTGCGCTCTCAGGCCGTTTTCATGAGGCAATGATTTCATAGACTACCAATTAGATCGACATTATAAATTTTCTAGTCGAAACCAATGTGGGGAATAATTTTCCATATTCGCGGCACGAACCAACAGCCCGTGCCGCGACGTTACGACGCCCGATTTCGCCTCGGTGATCAGCTTGCCTTCGGGCGCCAGACGATATCGCCGGTCTTCAGCTGCTTTGGTACGATGCCGAGATTGTAGAACTCGTCGGCCAGCGCCTGCTGGTATGCGGCCGCATCGTCGCTGATCGTCGACACGCCGCCGAGATCGGCGCCCGCACGCGTTAGCGTCACGCGGGTGATATCGACGGGAACGCCGGTAATCTCGGAAAGCTCCTTGATCGTATCGTCGAGCTTGCCCTGCGCGGACCGGCCGACCTTGGCGAGTTCATCGATGACATCGCTGACGACCTGGCCATTGGCATCGGTGAAACCGGCATTGGCGAGGAAGTAGCTGTAGGACGGCACGATCCCCTCGGCGGTGGACAGGATGCGCGTCTGCGGATCGGCCTCGACGATGGCGAGATAGGGATCCCAGATCGACCAGGCGTCAATGCTGCCGTTCTTGAAGGCCGCCGCCGCGTCCGGCGGAGACAGATCGATCGGCTCGACATCGTCAATCTTGAGGCCGGCCTTGCGGAGTATCTTGACAGTCACGTTATGGGCGCTCGATCCGCGCTTGAAGGCGACCTTCTTGCCCTTCAGGTCTTCGACCGTCTTGATATCGGAATCCTTGCGAACGACGATCGCCGAACCTGCGGCACTGCCGCGATAGGTGCCGACATAATAGAGCTGACCGCCGGCGGCCTGTGCGAATAGCGGCGGCACATCGCCCGTCGCCCCGAAATCGAGCGCGCCGGCCCCCAGCGCTTCCAGCAGCGGCGGCCCCGAGGTGAATTCGGACCAGCTCACTGTAATGCCCTTGTCGGCAAGCCGCTTCTCCAGCGCCCCTCTGCGCTTGGCGAGCGCCAGCACGCCGTTCTTCTGCCAGCCGATGCGAAACTCGTTGGCGGCGGCGCGCGCCGGCCGGATGGCGGGCAGTATGGCGGTTGCGGCCGCGGCCCCAAGAAGACCCAGTGTTTGTCGACGAGAAATCATAGCTGTCCCCTTTCGATCAGCGTGTTTCGGATCCGATCTCCGAAGCCGCTGTGTTTGCGATGGGGAAATTCTGCTGAAATCTATAAATTAGATCGACAATTATGTTTGTGATTTTCGGCCCACTCGAAATTATCCTGACCTGATTTCAGTCCTTGAGCGGAATTTTGTTCCAAGCCGAACGTCGCGCATCATTTCGGCGGCTTTTCGCCCCGCCCTATTTGGGCTACTCCTCATGCCGGCATTCATGAAAGGATAGGTACATGGCAAAAGTCGCATTCATCGGTCTCGGCGTCATGGGTTTTCCCATGGCAGGTCATCTGAAGGTGAAAGGCGGCCATGATGTCACTGTCTATAACCGCACCGCCGCCAAGGCGGCCGCCTGGGCCGAGAAATTCGGTGGCAAGTCGGCCCCGACGCCGGCCGAAGCCGCCCGCGACGCCGATTTCGTCTTCACCTGCGTCGGCAATGACGACGATCTCCGCTCGGTGACCTCAGGCAAGGACGGCGTTCTGCAGACGATGAAAGCGGGCGCGATCCTGATCGACAACACCACCGCCAGCGCCGATGTCGCCCGCGAACTCTACGCCGCCGCCAAGGAAAAGGGCGTAGGCTTCATCGACGCTCCTGTATCGGGCGGCCAGGCCGGCGCCGAGAATGGCGTGCTGACTGTCATGTGCGGTGCCGAGGACGCCGTCTATGAGAAGGCCAAGCCTGTGATCGACGCATTCGCCCGCATGGTCGGGCTGATGGGCGCGCCGGGTGCCGGACAGCTCACCAAGATGATCAACCAGATCTGCATCGCCGGCATCGTCCAGGGTCTCGCCGAGGGTATCCATTTCGGCAAGCGCGCCGGTCTTGATATCGAGAAGGTCGTCGACGTCATCTCCAAGGGTGCCGCCGGCTCCTGGCAGATGGAAAACCGCCACAAGACCATGAACGAAGGCAAGTACGACTTCGGCTTCGCCATCGACTGGATGCGCAAGGATCTCGGCATCGTTCTGGACGAAGCCCGCCACAACGGCGCCAAGCTGCCCCTCACCGCCCTCGTCGATCAGTTCTACGGCGACGTCCAGGCCATGGGCGGCAATCGTTGGGACACGTCCTCGCTGCTCGCCCGCCTCGAAAAATGATCGGCCCCTCCTCCAGCGCAGCGGAGCTGATCGCGCATCTGCGCACGTTGCGCTCGGAGGAAGCGATATCAGGAATGCGCCGTTTCGGCATCGTGACCGATACGGCGCTCGGTATCTCCAACCCGGTCATGCAGGCGATCGCCCGCACGGTGAAGAAAGACCACGCGCGGGCGTTGGCACTGTGGAAAAGCGATATCAGGGAAGCGCGCCTGCTCGCGCTTTACACGGCCGACCCGAAGCAGCTGACGGAGACACAAGCCCGAAAATGGGCCGACGACTTCTGCTCCTGGGAGATCGTCGATACCGCGGCCGACCTCTTCGTCAAGGCAAGGCTGCTCTCGCTGATCCCGGATATGGCGGCTGATGATCGAGAGTTCGTCCGCCGCACCGCCTTTGCGATGATCGCCAGCGCCGCCGTTCACATGAAGACGGAGCCGGACGAAACGCTGATCGGCTTCCTGCCGCTCATCGAACGCCACGCCACCGATCCGCGCAACTTCGTGCGCAAGGCCGTCAACTGGGCGCTCCGCAACATCGGCAAGCGCAACCAGCATTGCCACGCCCTTGCGTTGACGCTGGCGGAACGGCTGGCCGCCGACGCGGACAAGACCGCCCGATGGATCGGCAAGGATGCTGCAAGAGAACTGACGAGCGAGAAAATTCTCGCCCGCGTTCAAAAGAAAGGCTCGGTCCTCTCGGGCTGAACTCAGTCCTCGTTGGACTTCGAGTTGTCGAGGATCATGTAGTCGAGCGGCAGCTGCGTCGAATACTTGATCTGCTCCATCGCGAAAGCCGAGGAGACGTCGCGGATTTCGATCTTGGCAATCATCCGCTTGTAGAAGGCGTCATAGGCCGCGATATCGGGCACGACGACGCGCAGCAGGTAATCCACGTCGCCGCTCATGCGGTAGAACTCGACGACTTCAGGGAATTCCGCCACCACTTCCGAAAACCGCCGCAGCCATTCGATCGAATGCGTGGCGGTGCGGATGGAGACGAAAACCGTGACTTTGGTGTTGACCTTCTCGGGATCGAGAATGGCCACACGGCGCTTGATGACGCCGTCTTCTTCCATTTTCTGGATACGACGCCAGCAAGGGGTCGTGGAAAGGCCGACCTTTTTTGCGAGATCGGCAACCGCCAATGTGGAATCTTCCTGCAAAAGGCGCAGAATCTTGCGGTCTAGACGGTCCATTTGCCCCACCCCTACGAATTATTTTCTATGTATAGCGTGATTCCGGCCAGTTGAAAGAAATTTGTTTCAGTTCACAAGCATTGTGATGCGCGCCCGCAAGGCTGGCAGCAATTCCTCTTCGAACCACGGATTGCGCCTGATCCAGCCCGTGTTGCGCCAACTGGGATGCGGCAGCGGCAGGATGGCCGGCGATCGATTGGCAAACAGGATCTCCCGCCACATCCGCACCGTCTCGGTCACGCTGCCGCGCCGCTCGCTCCCCAGATGCCAGGCCTGCGCATACTGCCCGATGACGAGGACCAGTTCGATCTGCGGCATCGCCGCGATCACGGGAGACCGCCAGCGAGGCGCGCATTCGCGCCGGGGCGGCAGATCGCTGCCCTTGGCGTCATAACCCGGAAAGCAGAAGCCCATCGGCACGATGGCGAAACGGTCGCGATCATAGAAGGTGTCGCGATCGACCTGCAGCCATTCGCGCAGCCGGTCGCCCGACGCATCGTTGAAAGGAATGCCGCTCTCATGCACTTTCAGCCCCGGCGCCTGCCCCGCGATCAATATCCGCGCCTTGGCCGAAATCACAGCCACCGGCCGTGGCTCATGCGGCAGCCGATGCTCTGGCCCGCGCAGCGGCTCGTCGCGACAGATCCGGCAGGCGGCGATCGCTTCCCGCATCTCCTCCAACCCATCAGCCTCCCCTACCATCCGAAAACCCCTCTGACGCCGCCCGGGCGCTCGGTATCCTGCCTGTGGTCGCGGAAGTCACGCGGCCTTTCGAAAGCACCGGCCCAAAGACCAACCTTTTCCGATCGCGCCTCAGCCTCCTCGTCACCATAAGAGCCATAGGAAACCGCCATACCCTGCCGCACCATCATAGCGTTGATATCCGTACCGCCAGCATGGCACACCACAAGCAGCCGCTGAAAGCGATCCCTCTCCGTTCCCACGCAGCGCGCATCCACGCCGGCAACTATGCTCTGCAGCAAGCGCTTGGCTTCCTGCCCGCACGCCCATCGCGCCCGACCACGCTCGCAGGTCTGCGCAAGTTCGGGCGCATCGATCCCCTTCAGCCGCATCCTCTCCTCGCCGATCGCGAGGCTGTCTCCATCGGCGGCGTGAAAGCGGCCGGAGTGGGAAATCTCGGGGACGTCGTTCAGCTTGGCCGCGATCAGCCAGATGAATGCGAGCAGCGCAAACGCCGTCACACCGTCACGAACGGTTCTGAAACCCCGCGTCACGGTTTCGCCTCCTTCAAAAACAAACCCTTGGGAAAATTGGCAAACAACTTCTTAATATTTGAGCCCTAATGTTCACGTACCCGCAGATCAAGCGTCACGTGTATAATGAGTAACGGCGTAAGCACATCGACAGATAAGAATATCGTCGACAAATCACGGAGTCACCGCAACAAGCCCGTCGCAAAGGCTGTGCGGGTGACGCGTGAGCGCCTGCAATCGAGCCATGCGCCGAGCGGCGCCTTCGATCGAGATGTGCTGAACCTCTATATCAACGCCGTGCTGCAAGGCGCTTCGATCATCCCGCTGTTCGTGATCATCATCGCGATCCTCGGCATCTATTTCACCGGCGACACCCAGATCGTGCTCTGGGCCATACTGACGCTGACGGCCCATGCCGCCAATGTTTTTCTCGCCCGCCGAGCCCGCAAGCGCGAGATGACGGCGATCCGCACCCGCAAATGGCGCCGCCTGCTGCTCCTCGGCCAGTTCCTGATCGGCTGCTGCTGGGCCTATTTCGCCATCCAGGACTGCGCCGCCTGCGAGCCGGCCAACCTCGTGCTCTACAAGGGCGCGACGCTTCTGATCGCGCTGTCGCTGACGGCGATGTGGAACTACATGCTGACGCTGTGCGTGCTGGTGACCTTCTCGCCCGTCGTCTTCGCGCTCGTCGCCAAATCCGGCATTTCCCGCGAGATCCTCGAGATCAGCCTGACCGCCACGCTGACCACGACGGTCATCTTCTTCCACTATATCAGCGACCGCCTCTTCCGGCAGAACCTGCGCATCCTCTCCTACCAGGCGGAGAAGGACGACCTGATCGCCGAGCTCGAAGTCGCCAAATCCATGTCGGACGAAGCACGTCGCCGGGCCGAAGAGGCAAACCTCGCCAAGTCCCGCTTCCTCGCCTCCATGTCGCACGAACTGCGAACGCCGCTGAACGCCATCCTCGGCTTCTCCGAGGTGATGTCGGCCGAGGTCATGGGACCGCTGAACAACGCGACCTACAAGGAATATACCAGCGACATCCACCGCTCGGGCCAGCATCTGTTGAACCTGATCAACGAGATCCTCGACCTCTCCCGCATCGAGGCCGGCAAATACGAGCTCAGCGAAGAAGCAATCTCGCTGCTCGATATCTCGGAAGACTGCATCGGCATGGTGCAGCTACGCGCCCGCGGCAAGAACATCACCATTTCGCAGCAATTCGAGCTAGAGCTGCCGGCAGTCTGGGCCGACGAGAAATCGATGCGTCAGGTGATCCTCAATCTTCTGTCTAACGCCGTGAAATTCACCCCACAGGGCGGCGAGATCATGGTCAAGGTCGGCTGGACGGCCGGCGGCGGCCAGTACATCTCCATCAAGGACAACGGACCGGGCATTCCCGAAGACGAAATCCCGGTCGTCCTTTCCGCCTTCGGCCAGGGCTCGATCGCCATCAAGAGCGCCGAACAGGGCACCGGCCTAGGCCTGCCGATCGTTCAGGCGATCCTCGCCAAGCACGACGGCCAGTTCATCCTGAAATCCAAGCTGCGCGAAGGCACCGAAGTCATCGCCATCCTGCCCGCAAGGCGCGTGCTGCAGTCGGTTCCGGCCGTAGAAGATGCGCAGGCTGTCTCCCGCAAGCGCCGCAGTTTTGCTTGATAGCCCTCAGCCGAACATCAAATGCTTGCCGATCGTAAACAGCATGAAGATGCCGCAGGCAGTCAGCATGCAGAGCACGGCGAATGAGCCGAGATCCTTGGCGTGCTTGCCGACGCTTGAGATCTCCGGCGAGATACGGTCGATGACTTCCTCGATCGCGGTGTTGAGCGCCTCGATGGCGAAGACGATCAGGAACAGGACGACCGCGATCATCAGTTCGACAAGCGTCGCGCCCACCGCCAGAAGCAGGATCAGCGCGACGGCGGCGAAGAGTAGCTCCTGCCGGAACGCGGCCTCCTTGATCAGTCGCTTGAAGCCGCCGAGCGAGTAACTGGCGGCGGCAAAAAAGTGGCTGATGCCGGTGAGTTTGGTCACGGCAGGTTTCATCAGGCGTCCTCGTCGTCAGGTAGATGGCGGCAATGCCTGCCGCTTCATATCAGAAAAATGCGAATAGCGTGTACACGCTCGCGTCGCAAGCCATCTGTCATAAACCTGTCACGAACCTGAACGCAGCCCCTGAACCCGGGCGATGAGCTCAGTGTTCGTGCTTGTTTGTCACACCTGCCTGCGCGAAGGTCGCCATGCCGGAGTGGCATGCCGCGGCCGCCTTGACGATACCGGCGGCAAGCGCTGCCCCCGTACCTTCGCCGAGCCGCATGCCGAGCGCCAGAAGCGGCGTCTTGCCGAGCATCTCGATCGCCTTCAGATGGCCCGGCTCGCCGGAGACGTGCCCGATCAGGCAGTGATCGAGCGCAGAAGGGTTGGCAGCCTGCAGGATGGCGGCGGCGGCCGTCGCCACGTAGCCGTCGATCAGCACGGGAATGCGCTCGACGCGCGCGGCGAGGATCGCGCCCGCCATCGCGGCGATCTCGCGGCCGCCGAGGCGGCGCATGATTTCAAGCGGATCGTCGAGATGATCGCTGTGCAGCGCCACGGCCTTTTCGACGGCCGCGACCTTGCGCTCGAACATCTCGCCTTCCGAACCGGTGCCGGGGCCGACCCAGTCGCGGGCGTTGCCACCGTAAAGCGCGTAGTTGATCGACGCGGCGATCGTCGTGTTGCCGATGCCCATCTCACCGATGCAGAGCAGATCGGTGCCGCCGGCGATCGCTTCCATGCCGAAGGCCATGGTGGCGGCGCAATCGCGCTCGGAAAGCGCGGGCTCCTCGGTGATGTCGCCGGTCGGGTAATCGAGCGCCAGGTCGAACACCTTCAGCCCGAGATCATAGGCGACGCAAATCTGGTTGATCGCAGCGCCACCGGCCGCGAAGTTTTCGACCATCTGCTGCGTCACCGTCGGCGGAAATGGCGTGATGCCCTGCTTCACGACACCGTGGTTGCCGGCGAAGATCGCCACCAGCGGCCGGTTGACGGCGGGCGTGCGGCCGGTCCAGGCAGCCAGCCAGAAAGCGATTTCTTCCAGGCGGCCGAGCGAACCCGGCGGCTTGGTCAACTGGGCATCGCGCTCGCGGGCAGCGACAAGCGCCCGTGGATCCGGTCCCGGCAGATCGCGCAGAAGTGTCCGGAAATCGTCGAACGGCAGGCCTGAAACGCTCATGGATGCGGCTTCCTTGTTTCGTCTGTAAACTTGTCTTATGGCTGCAAATCAGCTTCTTTCGCGGCCACTCTTAAATCCAGCCGCGAAGCGGAACAACTCTAAAAAGCGCCAGACATCATCCCCGGGAGCGGACGCGCCATGAACATCGCAACCTATGTGGCGGATATCGCGCGCGCCGTCGCATTCCTGAGCCGCATTCCCATGCCGAAAGCGGCCTTCGCGGGATATGACGGAAAACTCGGTCGCGTCGCGCGCGCCTTTCCGGTCGCCGGCATCATCATCGGCCTGCTGCCCGCGTTCGTTCTGCTCGTCATGCTCGGCCTGCGCGCCGACCGGCTGATGTCGGCGCTGGTGGCGCTCTCGGTACAGGCGATCGTCTCCGGCGCGTTGCACGAGGACGGCCTTGCCGATTGCGCCGACGGCATCGGTGGCGGCCGCGACCGCGCCCAGCGACTGTCGATCATGAAGGATAGCCGCATCGGCACCTATGGCGCCATCGCGCTGATCCTCTCCTTTGCCATTCGCGCTGCCGCCATCGCCGCGATCGCGCGCGGCGTCGTACCATTCGCGGCAGCACTCGCCCTGCCCGCCATCGGCTGCATCAGCCGCGGCGCGCTTGTCTGGCACTGGCACCGCCTGCCGCCGGCCAAATCCGATGGCGTGGCCGCAGCCGTCGGCCAGCCCAGCGAAGGGGTCATGCAGATGGCGGTCGTCTCGGCCTGCGCGCTGGCGGCACTGCTGATCTGGCCAAGCCTCGGCCTTCTTCCGCTGATCTGCGCCCTGCTCGCCTGCGGCCTGAGCGCAATGATCTTCACCCGAGTGGCCCGCGTGGCCCTCTCCGGCCATACCGGCGATACGCTGGGCGCGACTGCTCAAATTTCCGAGATGGCGGCGCTGTGTGCTCTTGCCATGGCTTTGTGAAACAACGATATCATTTGTCATGATAAGCCCGTGCATCAACATCTGCTCCATTGATTCATCCAGCGGCTTTTGCGCGGGCTGCGGCCGAACGATCGAGGAGATTGCCGGCTGGGCGGCGTTTTCGGATGAAAAGAGGGACGCGGTCATGCACCTGCTGCCCGCCAGGATGAAAGCGATACAGCCCTCGGCATCGCGCGAGACGATGGCAAGCACGGAGCTCACCGCATGAACAGGCTGACGATTGGACTTGGCGGTCTCGGCATCGGCCTTCTCATCTTGCTCTTCAACCACGACAGCCCCAAGATCCTCGGCGTCAGGACCGACGATTTCGGCCGCATGCTCTATCTTCTCCCCATCGCGCTGATGCTGGCTGCCGGCATCTGGGGACGGCGCATCAGCGTGGGCGAGACGATGCGCCACATGATGATCTGGCTGGTGCTGATCCTCGGCCTCGCCACCGCCTATCTCTATCGCTACGATGCGCTCAGCGTCGGCAATCGTCTGCTGGCGGGCCTCATTCCAGGCCGCGCCGTGGTCGTGACCACCAGCGAGGGCGGCAAGGAAGTCATCCTGCACAAGCTGCTGAATGGTCATTTCGAGGCCGATGTCGAGATCAACGGCCAGACCATCACGATGCTTGTCGACACCGGCGCCAGCATGATCGCGCTGTCGCGCGAAGACGCAGAGCGCGTCGGCATCATCCCCGACAACCTGACTTACTCGATGAGCGTGATGACCGCCAACGGCCGCGCCCAGGCAGCACCAGTCACGCTATCTGAAGTGGCGATCGGCCCCATCGTGCGCAACAACGTCGCCGGCAGCGTCGCCGAGGACGGACGGCTGGACCAGAGCCTGCTCGGCATGAGCTTCCTCGAGACGCTGGGATCGCTGCAGATGCAGACCGACGAACTCAGAATGCGCGACTAGCGTCGCCGGCTGCCTAGCGCAGGGCGGGAAAGCAAACCAGGACGCGCGTTCCGGGCTGGTTGTCCTCCAGGATCACCTCGGCCGAATGCAGATCGGCAACTGCCTTGACGAGACTCAAGCCCAAACCGCTGCCCGCCGACGTCCGGCTCTTGTCGAGCCTGTAGAGCCGGCGAAACACCTTCGTGTGTTCCGCGGTGGGAATCCCAACGCCATTGTCCGCCACACCGGCAACAAGCAGATTGTCGCGGCGCACCAGCGACAACTCGATCAGCGTTCCTGTTCCACTGTGGGTGATGGCGTTTTCGATCAGGTTGACGAACATCTGGATCAGCAGCTCGCGGTCCCCCATCAGCTGCATGCCGGCACCATCGACCGCGACAAAACGCAATGTCTGGCCGGCATCGACGGCCACGTCGCGGTAAATCTCCGTGACCGATGACATGACATCGGCCAGGTCGACCGATTGGAAACGCGCCCGCCGGGCACCGGCCTCGATCTGGGAAATCCTCAGCAGCGCTTCGAACGTGGCGTTGATCTGATCGCTCTCCATGCAGGCGTCCGCGATCAGTTGCCCGACCGGCTCACCGCGTTCCGTCCGTTCCGCCGCGTCTTCGAGCGTCATCTTCAACCTGTTGAGCGGCGTCTTGAGCTCGTGCGCGATATCGGCGCTCACCTGCCGCATGCCCTCCACCAGCCGCGATAGCCGATCGAGCGCATGATTGATCTTCTCGGACACCAGATCGATATCATCGCCATTCCCACGCAACGAAATACGCGTTGCGAGCTCGCCATTCGACACATCGATCATCGTGCGCGCCACCGCGTCGAGCCGCCTCTGGGCTCGGGTCGCCAAAAAGGCGCCGCCACCAACCGCGATCAACACGATGACGCCGGCGGCCCAGCCGAGGCTTACCAGCAAGATCTCACCGAGCCTCTCCTTCTCCGCGAAGCTGCGGCCCACCACCAGCCGGTTGCCGCCGACAAGACCGCTGCGCACGCGATAGGAATGTCCGTCAGGTAACCCCAACGACGCCGCACCGACCCTCGACAGACCTTCGCTCATGACGGGAAGCGCCAGATTGCCGGCCAGCCGCTTGCCGTTCGGGTCGCTTAGCAAAAACACGCCCTGATCCGGCGAGCGCAGGCTCGAATAGGTGTTGACCGCCGCGATCAGGTCCTCGACATCGTTCTGCGCGTAGGTGGAGGCGATCGCGCTGTAGATCTCGTTGACGGTATCGTCGAGCTGACGTTCGAGACCGCTGTTCAGCATGTGATAAGTGATCGCGCCGGCGACCAGGAAGGCGGCGACGAAAAGCACGCCGAAGGTCATCGCCAGGCGAAAGGGCGTGCTGCGCAAGAGATTAACGCGGCGCATGCAGACTGTAGCCCGTGTTGCGCACCGTATGCAGCAGCTGCACCGGAAACGGCCGGTCGATCTTTGCCCGCAGCCGGCTGATATGCGTTTCAACCACGCTCGTCTTCGGATCGAAGTGGAAGTCCCATACGCGTTCCAGCAGCATGGTGCGCGTCACAACACGTCCCTCGCCGCGCATCAACACTTCAAGCAGCGTAAACTCGCGCGGCTGCAGGTCGATGATCTGCCCTGCCCGCGTCACCTGACGACGCAGGAGATCGAGCTCCAGATCCGCCACACGCAGCACCGTCTTCTGTTCCTGCAGACGCGGCCGCCGCGCCAGCGCGTTCGCGCGCGCCAGAAGCTCCGAGAAGGCAAAGGGCTTGACCAGATAGTCGTCCCCGCCCGCCTCCAGTCCATCCACGCGATCGTCGACCCCGCCGACAGCAGTCAGAAACAGCGTCGGCGTACTGACGCGCGCGGCCCGCAAAGCCTTCACGAGAGACAAGCCATCAAGCCCGGGCAACATGCGGTCGACGATGACGACGTCGTAGGCTTCGCGCGTAGCCTGAAACAGCCCGTCGCGCCCATCATGAACGACGTCGCAAGAATGGCCAGCCTGGATAAACCCTCTCGCCACGTAATCGGCCGCCCGCCGATCGTCTTCGACCACCAATACCCACATGCCTGAAGTCCGTTGCTTCCGCCTACCATTCGGCATCGCCAAGCTACCCGTTTCCGGCGGGAATGCCATCGCGCTTTGCAAACCTTACGAAAACGTATGGTGCCGGCGAGGCCAGCGTATGGCGGTGCCCCTAGTGTCCGTTTTGCGGATCGGCGAGCAAAGCCTCGCACCGCTCAACACGACCACTCACCAGAAGGAAACACATCATGAAGACCATCGCCGCAGCAGGTATCCTGAACGCCCTCGTCGCCCTGGGCTTCGTTCTCGTCTCGATGCCCGCGCATGCAGCACCGGCACCTTGCGAGGAGATGCTGAAGGACATGCGCGCCACGAAGGCAACAGCGAAGCTCGCGGATGCCGACGCAAAGAAGGTGAACGACCTGGAGACCAAGGCCGTCGAACGCTGCAACGCCGACGACGATGCGCGCTCCGACAAGTTTCTGGCCGAAGCCATGAAGATCATGGGCAAGTAAGAAGCGAGGCACCGTGATGACAAACGCCATTCGAGCGGGCCACGAGCCCGCCAACCGCGTCCCGAACGTGACGGTCGATTTCTGGCTGATCAAGCTGATGGCCGTCACCATGGGCGAGACGGCCGCCGATTATCTCGCCGTCAATCTGGGGCTGGGCCTGACAGCAACCTCCGTGATCATGGCGGCCATCCTCGCGGTCGCCATCGCCATCCAGTTTTCAATGAAGCGATACGTCCCATCGGCCTACTGGGCCGCCGTCGTGCTGATCAGCATTGTCGGAACCTTGGTCACCGACAATCTGGTCGACAACTTCGGCGTCCCGCTTGATGTCACCACCATCGGCTTTTCGATCGCGCTGTTTCTGACGTTCCTCGGTTGGTACGCGCTCGAACGCACGCTCTCCATCCACACCATCTTCACGACACGGCGCGAAGCCCTCTACTGGCTGGCGATCCTGTTCACCTTCGCGCTCGGCACAGCCGCCGGCGACCTCGTC
This sequence comes from Rhizobium sp. 16-449-1b, assembly GCF_017741935.1. Classification (GTDB taxonomy): domain Bacteria; phylum Pseudomonadota; class Alphaproteobacteria; order Rhizobiales; family Rhizobiaceae; genus Rhizobium. The sequence goes on from NZ_JAGHMH010000007.1 coordinate 252,604, forward strand.
GCCGAACGAATGGAGCTCGGCTATCTCAGCACAGCCTTGCTATTCGCAGGCGTGATCGCGGCTATAGCACTCGCCTACTATCGCGGTGGCATGAACGCCATTCTCGCCTTCTGGCTCGCCTACATCGTCACGCGTCCGCTTGGCGCATCGCTGGGCGACCTGCTGTCACAGCCGGTCGAGTATGGCGGTCTCGGCTTCGGCACGATCTACACGAGCCTTCTCTTCCTCGGCGCGATCGTGGTCATCGTTACCTACATGACGCTGAGTGCCCGACCGGAACGCGACGAGGATTCCCCGCCGCGCGAGGCCATCGATCAGCGATGACGCCGCATCAGTTGCGGAGCTTGTAGCCGGTCCTGAACATCCAGCCGAGCGTTCCCAGGCAGATCGCCAGGAACAGCGAGATCATCCCGAGGCTGATCAGCGGGTTGACGTCGGCGATGCCGTAAAAGCTCCAACGGAAACCGCTGACCAGATAGAGCACCGGATTGAAATGGCTGACCGCCTGCCAGAAGGGCGGCAGCATGTTGATCGAATAGAAGCTACCGCCGAGGAAGGTCAGCGGCGGCACGACCAGCATCGGGATCAGGTTCAGCTGCTCGAAATTGTTCGCCCACAAACCGATCATGAAACCGAACAGGCTGAAGGTCACGGCGGTCAAGACGAAGAACAGCGCCATCATGAAGGGATGCTCGATCCTGACTTCGACGAAAAAATTCGCCGTCAGCAGAATGATCACCCCGATCATCAGCCCCTTGGTGGCGGCCGCCCCGACATAGCCGAGCAAGATCTCAGTCATCGCCACCGGCGCCGACAGCACTTCGTAGATCGTCCCGGTGAACTTCGGGAAGTAGATACCGAAGGAGCCGTTGCCGATACACTGCCCGAGCAGCGTCAGCATGATCAGCCCCGGCGTGATGAACGCGCCATAGGAGATCCCCTCGACTTCCTGAATACGCGACCCGACGGCCGCGCCGAAGACGATGAAGTAAAGCGATGTCGAAATGACCGGCGAAACCACGCTCTGCAACAGGGTGCGGCGGGTGCGGGCCATTTCGAAGAAATAGATGGATTTGACGGCTTCGAAGTTCATTTTGCGCCTCCCACGAGCGCCACGAAGATATCTTCGAGCGAACTCTGCTGCGTCGACAGGTCTTTGAAATGGATGTTGTGCTCGGCAAGCCGCGTCAGCAGCGCGGCGATGCTTTCCTGATCGTTCTCGGCGTCAAACTCATAGGTCAGCCGGTTGCCGCCGGCGGTAAGCGCAAGGCCGTTGCCGGCGAAGCTCGCGGGCAGCTCTTCGAGCGGCTCGGTCAATTCCAGGATCAACTGCTTGCGGCCCAGCTTGGCCATCAGCGCCGTCTTGTCCTCGACGAGCAGCAGCTCGCCGCCATTGATCACGCCGACGCGATCCGCGATCTCCTCGGCCTCTTCGATGTAGTGCGTCGTCAGGATGATGGTGACGCCCGCCTCGCGCAACTTCTCGACGACGTGCCACATGTCCTTGCGCAGCGCGACATCGACGCCGGCCGTCGGTTCGTCAAGGAACAGGATTTCAGGCTCGTGGCTCAATGCCTTGGCGATCAGGACGCGCCGCTTCATGCCGCCGGAAAGCTGGCGCAGCGTATTGTCCTTCTTGTCCCACAGCGACAGGTCGCGCAGCACCTTTTCGATATGTGCGGGATTGGCCTTCTTGCCGTGCAGGCCGCGCGAGAAGCTGACCGTGTTCCACACCGTCTCGAACTGATCGGTGGTCAGCTCCTGCGGCACCAGCCCGATCATCGACCGCGTCGCCCGGAAGTCCTTGACCACATCGTGGCCGCCGACAAGCACGGTTCCCCCGCTCGGATTGGCAATGCCGCAGACGATCGAGATCATCGTCGTCTTGCCGGCGCCATTCGGGCCGAGAAGCGCGAGGATCTCGCCCTTCTCCACATCGAGATCGATGCCCTTTAGTGCCTGAAAGCCGTTACTGTAGATTTTCGTGAGATTGCGGATGGAAATGATGGGGGCCATGAAGGGCTCTTGCAGACGAAAGGAAGGATTTCGCCGCTATATAGCCGCTCCGCGACAGTTTTACATCCCATTGACTGCGAACAGAGTATTCATTTGCTCGAAAATGATGCAATTGAAAACGCGGTTCCACGATCGTCGGGACGTCAAGGCCCCCACAATCTTCCTACCAGGCGCCGTTCACGCTGCAGCCAGCCGGCGGCAAAGTCTTGCCTTCGAAGCGCGCTTTCAGCATCTCGCAGCCTTTGACGCGAATGAAATCGGGCATCTTCGTATTGAGGCTGATACCCACTTCATCGAACGGATCGCTCGCATAGGCCACATAGGCATACCAACGGCCGCCGAACACAGCGGCGGCGGCAATCACCACGATTGCGATGAAAAACAGAATGTTCGGACGCTTTTTCTCGGCCACAACGATCTCCTCTTACTGACAGGGAGCCCGTTTAAAGCGATTCCCGCGGCCGCGTCGATGCCGGGCCGCTCATGCCGTCAGTCGCAATAGACCTTGCCGCTCTTGCGCTCGCGCAGATCGAAATGGAAGTGGTTCCAGTGCTCCGGATTGCTGCCGGGGCCGAGCACCGTGTTGAAATACTTGCAGCTATCGGTCCGCACAGCCTTCAGCAGCTTGCCCTCGCGGAAGGAGAAGAGCCCCTTCTTGCGCACATCTATCTCGTGGCCGCTCTTCAACACGAACTTGCCGACGTCGATCGCGTTGCCGTGAGCATGCTCGGACATCGGATTGTAGCGCTGGCGGCTGTTGTTCATCCGGCGGCAGCTATAGCCGCCAAGCGGCTGGATCGTCTTGATGCCGGACCAGTAGCGAAACCGTGCCGATGGAGCGAGCTCGTTCTTCACCCACTTGGCAAAGGCGAGCGTCACCTGGCAGTTCAGCGTCACCGCCGGGCGAACGCCGATATTGCCCGAAAGACCCTGCAGCGAGATCGGGTAAGGCACCTGGCATGCCGGTCCGTTGGAGATCGGCGGCTTGTCGGTAAAGACCACGCCCATGCGCTTCAGCTCACGCCGGCAGGAGAGCTCCGAACTCGGCATGACGCCGGGCACAGCCGGTGCCGGTTGGCTCATCTGCGGCTCGCTATCCATCGGATTGTTCGGCCGCAGCATCGCCACTTCCTGCGGCTCGCTCTCTTCAGGCACGCGCGTCGGCGCCACCACGGCGCTGCCGTCACTCCACACCTGTTGCTGTTGCCCCATCGCCGCCTGGCTCGCAGGCCGTGGCGCGCGCATCCGGTTCATCTGCGTCGGATTGTCCGTGCCGATGCCATCGACGACAGGCTGATCCGATTGCCCCTCGGCGATCTGCTGCTGCTCTTCCTGCGCAAGCCCCGTGACCGGCTCCGCCCCGAGCTCCGCATCCATGTTGACGCCCTCGGGCGGCACGGCAAGCGTCTGCGTCCCGCCCCAGGTGGCCGGCTGGCCGCTGAACTGGCCGGCAGCACCGCGCGCGCCGGCGGACGCCTGATCATTCGTCATCGGAGGTGCTGCGCTCGCCTGTCCGCGACCGGCAAGATTGGGCGTATTCATATAGTCGACGGAACCCTGGACCGGCTGATTGCCGGCGGGATAGGCCTGATCTATGGCGGTGGAAGGCATATTGACCGGCGCCTGGCGCCGTGGCGGCGAGATGGAGCCGACCTTCGTGCCGCTATCCACGCTGCCGGGCGGAACGAGCGCATCCGTCGAGCACGTCGTCAGCGCTGTCGACAGCAGCACGGGCAGCACATAACGCCGCATGATGGAAACAAACGCCATACTCTCATCGCTTCCGAAGATCGGCAGTGACCAAAAAACTTCGGTGCAAATTTAATAAAAAGCGGTGAACGAAACCTTACCCCCAGCCCGGACAAGCCCGGCCCGGCCGATCACGATTGCGGAAGCGTTTGAAACAAAAGCCCTATTCCGGGTCGAAAAAATCCGGGATCAGCGCGCAATAGTCACCGATCGGCGACGCGTGCGCAGATTTGCTTGTGAGACTGGAAAGAGGTGCTGCGAACAGCATGACAGGAACTGCAGAGCGGACGAGCCGCGGCGTCAGCTGACGTAACGCAGATCCTTGTCGTCGGACAAGTTGATCGCGGCGCGACGAACCGGGCGGCCGCTGCCATAGATCTCGTTCATGATCTTGGCGACCTCGACGGCATGGCCTTCGGTCAGTCCGTTAAGAACCTGACCGCCAAAGCATGCGGGCTCCTCCGCCTGATGGTCCCAGACCATCCACATATCGAGCGGATCGCAAATGACATCGTAACGGGGTCTGGAGCTATTCATCGGGTAACGCCTTTATTACCCCACTCTCTTAGGTTGCGGTAAATTAATCGTTTACTTGCGCCGCCCACAAAAACAAATGGGTAATTTATTGCAGTCGGGCCCGATCAGGCAAAGTTAGCCTTGATGGTGTTGGCAAAGCCGCTCTAAGCGGCTTCGCCGGATCGCAGAGAATTACCGCGCCGGCACACTTCCGGTGACGATGCGATCGGTCTTCGTCAGTTCCATCTGCGGCCAGTTGGACGCGGTCTCGGATGCAGGACGGCTGCCGATCGCAAGGATCGTGATCAGGCCGGCAACGACGGCGGAAAGAAGCAACCCGCTATAGGTCATCAGTTTGAACCTCAAAGATGTGGTTTCCCAGCCACTCCGGCGCAAACTGCTACGGGAGCCTAAACGAACCCATAATGAACGTGGTTAATCACGATCATATTCCCGCTTATGAACAGCCGAAACGGCACAGACCGCCATCGCGGGAACGCGTTCTCAGTCGTTACCGCCTTGAGCGGCCGCTTGCGCGAAACGCATCTTGAGCGCCGCCACCTCGCCCGGGTCGACCGTCAATGCGGCAACGGCGATCCAGGCGTCGATATAATGTTCGGGCGCATAGACATGGCCGTAGCCCATCGGCGACGTCGTCGCGATCATCAGATCGAACAGCAGCTGAAACATCGTCAGCACGGGAAACCACCTGAGGCTCGGCGAAACGTCCGGCCCCCGCGGCGCCTGCATCCATGCCGGCTCGCGGTAGAAGGAATGCGGATCGAAGAACGTCACCGCATCGCTTGCATATTGCAGGTAGACGATCCGCATCGGCCCCCATTGCGCTGCATCAGGGAGGTCCAGGTGGTTCTCCTGATTGGTGAAACGGATCATCGAGCCGTCGCGGAAGGTCGGCAGCCAGGCCGGCGATTGCGGATTGCGCCCCGCCGTCACCGCATTCCACATACGGCTCTCGAAAGGCGGACCGCTCCACAGAGCACCCTGGAACGGATCGGCGATCACGTCGAAGATATCGGCCGATAGCTGCGAGTTCAGCGCGCCGAGGCTCAAGCCATGCAGGTAGAGCTTCGGCCGCTTGTCGTGCGGCAGCGTCGTCCAGTAGCCGTAGACCTCGCGAAACAGCGCCTTGGCCGACTGCGCGCCGTACTCCGATTCAACCAGCAGCGACAACCAGCTCGAGAGGTAGGAATATTGCAGCGCCACGCTCGCGACATCGCCCTGCTTCAAGTATTCCAGCGTATCCATCGCCGCCGGATCGACCCAGCCGGTGCCCGTCGGCGCGATTATGACGAGCATCGAGCGCTCGAACGCCCCGTCCCGCTTCAACTCCTCGAGCGCAAGCTTGGCGCGCGCCTCGATCGTATCGGCATTGTTGAGGCCGACATAGACGCGAATGGGCTCGCGCGCCTCGCCCTTCCAGAAGCCGCTGATATCGGAAGCGCTCGGCCCCGACGCCACGAAGTGCCGCCCCTGCCGTCCGAGACCATCCCAGGCGACCAGAGACGCCTTGCTCCCCGTCTTCGCCGGATCGGCGGGCATCGGCACGTTATCCTCGATCAGCGCATCCAACCGCTGCATCGAGGAATCGATCGCATGCAGCGCTCCGCGCATTAGCACCCCTTCGGCCACCGACCAGAAGACTGCCACCGCGATCGCGAAACCGATGACATTGGAAACGCGTCGCGGCACGAAGCGATCGAGCCGCCGTGATGTCCACCGGAAGGTCAGCAGGAACAGGCGACCCAGCAGCACAGCGACGAGAAAGACGACGAAGGCGAGCGCTCCGAGCTTGAACGGCTCAGCACTTTCGAGCGGCTCCATATGCCAGAGCTCGCGGATCGAGTTCTGCCAGCCGGCCGCCTGCCAGAGGAAGACCACGGCCACGATCAGCCCGCAGATCAGCACCGCCATCCTCTGCGACAGAAGCGGCCCGCGATAAGGCAGTTCGAGATACTTCCACAGGCTGACGGCGGCGACCCCGATGAGATAGCCGACCGCCGCGCAAATACCCGACAGCGCCCCCTGCACGATATAGGATCGCGGCATCAGCGTCGGCGTCAGCGACGCGGCGAAGAAGGCGAAGGCGAGCGTCAGCCCGATCACCGAGAGAGAGCGAAAAAGACCACCGAGCAGACGTCTCATGCAACTCCCCAACCTTTAGCCGCAACGACCGACGGCGATCTCAGACGAAGATAAGCCCTGTGCCGCGTGCCTTCTACTCACCCAGGCCAAGAAAGACGAAGGGCTTGGCATCCTTGAATTCCGATGTCGCATTGCCGGAATAGGTATGGTCCTGGCTCTCGCCGAGATCGAGCCGTTTCACCTTGCCGGTCTCCTTGGCGAAGTCGATCGCCTTCAGGTCGACCCAGAAAGTGTTGGGTGTGAGCGCCGACTCGAAGAAGTAGAGCTTACGCTTGTGATCGAACACGGTGCGCCAGCGCGTCGACGAAATGTTCGGCTCCTCCGGCGTGTTGAGGCCATAGGGCACAGAGACATTGCGGATGACGCTAAAAACGCTTGCGAGCGCCCTATTGGGGCTCTCGTCCTTGGGGATCGCGTTGACATAGAAGGAGGCGCGCGCGAAGCGATCGGCCGCCCGGTTGGTGCCGGGCAACATGACGGTGCCGCCGATCTGCTTCCAATAGGAGTTCAAGGCGAGCTGCTGATCAAAGATCGGCGAGTTGGTCATCACCTGATATTTGCGATCGTGGTGGATGACCTGCTTGCCGCCGATGTACTCGACGATGGCGCTATCCCCTGTCGCGTCGGACATCGACAGATGCAGCGTCGTCAGCCGGTTCTCGCCGGGCACGTTGTCGGTGACGACGGTGAATGGCTCCTTCCGAAGCGCCTCCACGGCCTCGTCAACGGTGGCGAAGTTGTCGAGCACATATTGCGCCCAGGCCGCGATGGTGAGGCCGGGCTTGCTGGATTTGTCGAAGGGCGGATATTCGGATTCGACCAGCCACAAGAGGTTGGCGTTCAGCCCCGCCTCGTTCACCCCATCGGTGGTCGACACATCATAGCCGGTCGCGACGACGCTCCCGTATTTCGAGGTCCAGTGAATGGAGTTCGGCCCGGCCTTGCCGCTGCGCTCTGCGCCGCGCGGCAGGATGTAGAGATTGGTGGTGATATCGCTCTTCCAGTCCATCGACCGCGCGGTGATGACGTTCGCATCGGGGCCGAGATAGACGAGGCGGGTGCAGGCATCGGCGACGTCGGCGAAAAGCAGCGCGGACGCGATGACGGCGGTCGCGACCGTGCGCGCGCGTAAACGAGATGGACGGCGGTTCGAAGACACGGGGCTTCTCCAATATCGGTGATCACGGAAGCTAGAAGCGCATGGAAAACCCGATCGCAGGGCCGTGCTGGCTGACGTCCCATTTGAACTTGTTCGCGCCGGTGAAGTCGTCGTTTTCGTAATCCTGGTAGAGAAGCCTGTACCCTGCCCTAAGCACGGTCGGATGGCCGAGCATCATGGTGCGATAGCCGAGATAGGCCTGCGCGTTAACGCTCACCTTCGAGCCTACACCGAAGCCACCGACATCGGCCTCGGCAAACAGGTTCCAGCGTTCGGTGAGATCGGCATTCATCCGCAGGCCGACGAAGGGATCGGTCCAGTCGGAACTCTTCGACGCGCGAAGGCCGAAAGCCTCGACATCGGCCTCAAGCTTCGTCCAGCGCACACCGGCGGTCGGCTCGATCGATAGCGTTCGCGGCTTGCCGAACACCGTATCGCCGCCGAGCACCGCCTCATAGGCCTTGAAGAAGGCGCCGGCCGACAGGGTGGTCGTGGTGATGTCGAGCCCGATCTCGTGTGAGAACACCTGCTCGTCCTGGCTGGTCTTTACATGCTGGCCGTCGAAATAGACGCCCCATTGGCCATTGGTGATCTCGATATTGCCCATGAGAGCGAAATCGAGATGGTCGAAGATATCGGAGAAAGGAACGTCGACATCCGTATCGAAGCCGGCCAGCGATCCGCTGCCATTCAGCGATGCGGCCCACACGTAGGGGCTGACGATGACCGCCCACTCGCGCTCCGGCGCGATCCTGCTGTTGTCGAAATCGGCGGCGACGGCCTGCCTTGAAATGAATGGAAGAGCGGAAAACAGCGCAAGGCCCACGGTCGCCACACCCATCGCCAAAAGCCGCATCGAAAGCCCCCATTTTCAATGTCCTACCGCGACCTTACTACCGGAGGGCGAAAACTCAAGCGAGATCAGCAGGATTGCTCGCTGACGGCGATCGAATGACGATTGCGGAACTCAAAGAGACGTGTGGTCACAAGGGCGCGACACTTTTGCCGGAACGCTCCGATTTCGGTTTTTCAGCCGATACGCTAGGGTCCGCAGGAATCGACCCTGAAACCAGCGTTGAGCAAGAAACTCGCCTTCAAAAGGAGCGCCAATGACCGAAGACCCCAAGCCGAAAGGCACGCTGACCCTGAGGACCATGGCGATGCCCGCCGATGCCAACCCGGCCGGTGACATCTTCGGCGGATGGGTCATGGCGCAGATGGACCTTGCATCGGGCATCTCGGCCGCCGAGCGTGCCAAGGCACGCGTCGTGACCGCCGCCGTCAAGGAAATGGCCTTCGCCCTGCCCGTCAAGATCGGCGACACGCTGTCCATCTACACCGAGATCGAGCGCGTCGGCCGCACCTCGATCACCCTCTGTATCGAGGCCTGGGCGACCCGGGCCCGCTACAACAAGATGGAAAAAGTCACCGCCGGCACCTTCATCATGGTGGCGCTCGACGAGAATGGCCAGCCCAAGCCTGTGCCTGCCGAATAGACCAAAATGAGAGAAAGGCAACTTTTCGGTTGCCTTTCTCAGCGATCCGGGCGATAAAAAGGCAACCAGGAGGTTGCCAATATGTCCGATCGCATCGAAAAGACCATTGAACTCAATGCCCCTGTGGCCCGCGTGTGGCAGGCCATCAGCGATTACCGTGAATTCGGCGAATGGTTCCGCGTCAAGATCGACGCGCCCTTCGTCGCCGGAGAGGAAGCCACCGGCAAGATCCTCTATCCCGGCTACGGGCATCTCCGCTGGACCGTCACCGTCAAGCGCATCGAGGAACCAACGCTGTTTTCCTTCACCTGGCTCCCCTATGCGGTCGATCCGGATAGAGACTATTCCGCCGAAATCCCGACGCTGGTCGAGTTTCGGCTGGAGCCGATATCGAAAGGCACCCGGCTGACCATCACCGAATCCGGCTTCGACAAGGTGCCCGAATACCGCCGCGCCGAGGCCTTCCGCATGAACGACGGCGGATGGGCCGAGCAGATCAAGAACATCAAGGCCCATGTCGAACCCTGAGCAAATGCCGAACCTTGGCGCCACCACGGCCGGCCGAGACGCCGCCGCGCTTTTCGCGGCGCTTGGCGACCCAACCCGCCTGTCCCTGCTCACAGCGCTGAGCGACGGCCGCCCGTCCTCGATCGCCGGACTCTCCGGCGGCACGGAGCTGACGCGCCAGGCCATCACCAAGCACCTCACCGTTCTGGAAAAAGCCGGCCTCGTCGAAAGCATGAAGGTCGGCCGCGAAAGCCATTACAGCTTCCGGCGTGACCGCATCGACATCATGCGCGCCTATCTCGACGGCGTCTCCCGGCAATGGGACGACGCGCTGGAACGCCTGCGCGCCTTCGTCGAGCGCTGACCGCAATAGCTTGTCTGCTCAAGCCCGCAGAAACTGCGATCCCTTGTCGAAGGTAACACCCGGAAATATCTTGGCCGTCAGATCATCCACCGTCACGTCGAACTGCCGGTAAAGCATGGCGGCGGCGATCTCCCGAACGTCGGCGGTCGGCGCCAGATCGCGCTCATCGAGAAGCTGCTGATCGCCAAGCCCCGGCCAGCGGCCGAGGATGCGACCGCCATTGATCGCGCCGCCCGCCAGCACGGCACAGCCGCCGGTGCCATGGTCTGTCCCTCCGGACCCGTTTTCCCGAACCGTCCGGCCAAATTCGGTCATCGCGAGCACCACGGTCTTCGACCAGATATCCGGCCCCAGCGTCGACTTCAACGTAGTGATCGCCTCCGTCAGATCCTGCACCGGACGCTTGAACTGTCCAATCTGGCCGACATGCGTATCCCAGCCGGTGATCGAGAAGCTGGCGATCCGGTAATCGCCCTTCAGCATGTTGCCGGCAAGGGCGGCCACATCCGCCACCTTCTGTCCGCGCGGCCCGCCGGGCTCGGCCACCATGGATGCGCTGTTGGCGCGCGTCGCCTCCTCCATCGCCTTCGCGAAGGCAGGGTCGCCGGCGTAAAGCCGCTGAAGGAACTGCGTCTCGTCGCGGGCCGGCCCGAGATTGGAATCCGACGCCCAGACATCGACGTTGTTGGGCCCGGTCAGGATCAGCTCCGTCGATGTATTGACGTCGATCGCCTTGCGCGCATCCGATCGCGGGATGACGGCAAGCGCGCGATTGAGCCACCCGGTCTTTTCCTCAGAGACGTGCTCGCCGCCCGATTCCAGCATGTCCTGCCCGTCGAAATGACTGCGCTGGTCGCGATAGGGCGTCGACACCGCATGCACGAAGGCAAGCTCGCGGCTGCGCCACAGCGGCATCAGATCGGCTGCCGAAGGATGGAGACCGAAATGCCCGTCGAGATCGATAAGCCCAGTGTCCGGCGTCAGCGCCAGCGTCGGCCGGAACGCGGCAAAGCCGGCATCGCCATAGGGCTGGACCAGCGCCAGCCCGTCCATCGCCCCGCGCAGCACGATGGTGACGAATCGCTTGTCTCCCGGCATCGACGCGAAGGTGACGGGAGTGAGGATCGGGGCCGCCGCGAGGCAGCAGGCGGAAGCAAGGAAGCCGCGGCGCGATAGCGTGAAATCGGTCATCTCAAAGCTCCTATCGACGGTTGAACTCGGGCGATGCCAGCGCAAGCATCAGGCCGGTTGTCTTGTTGGGTGCCTGGCTGACGACGCGGATCGTGTCGTCGCGCGCGGCATCGCCAAGGGTTGCCTTCAGGAATTCGCGGGGATCGAGCCCCTGCCCGAACTGCGCGGTCGCCCGCCGCGCCCAGCCGAGCCGCTCGGCCAGCTGGCTGGCCGTGATCCAGGCCGAAAAGCTCTCCTCGAAACCGGCGGGGCTCGGCGGCAGCCAGATCGGCTGCCCCATGCGCCTGAGCGCGCCCTGCCCGAGCGCCCTCGCCGTCTGCATCGCCTTGCGGCGCTTCACCCGGTCCTCGTCACCGGGATCGATCATCGACGGACCACCGCCAGCGGCGGTGTCTGTGCCCTTCATATCGTCCTTGGCGCCACCACTCATCGCACCGCCCATATCGGGAGCGCTCGGAGCCATGGCCCCCTGCGCGCCCATGGCCTGCGCGTCATCATCCTGCTGGTTGGCCTTGAGGAACGCGACAACGGTGCCATCGCCAGAGCCCGCATTCAGCGCCCTGAGACCGGCCACGACGAAATCGAATGGCTGACGCGCCTTCGCGCCCTCGTTGGCCCAGGCGGTGGGATGGTCGAGCATGGCGCCATAGACGGCCCTGAGATCGCCGTCGGTCTTCTTCCAGGCGCCGGTCATCGCGGCGATCAGCCCGTCATCCGGCTGATCGGAAACGAAATGCACCGCGAGCTTGCGACAGATATGCGCCGCCGTCTTTGGATTGGCGGCAAGATCGTCGAGCATGGCGAGATAATCGCCCGGCCGCCGCCTGTCGCCACCATAGCTGACACCGAGGACCTCGTGACGACCGGGCTCGGCGATGTTGGGACGAAACGCCATGTCCATCTCCTGCCGGTCGATGGTCAGCCCGGTCAGCACCATGGCGGCGGCCCGCACATCGGCCTGCGTATAGCCGCTGCCGGCCCCAAGCGTGTGCAGTTCCAGCAATTCTCGACCGAGGTTTTCGTTGAGCCCCTTGTTCTGCCGCATCCCGCCCTTGGAATCCGGCCCGAGCGACTCCGCCTGATCGAGATAGATCAGCATCGCCGGATGCTCGGTCGCGCTGCGCAACAGGTCAGCGAAGCGTCCGCCGATACGCGGACGGATCGCTTCGGCTTCGTAAAGCGGCACGAGCAGCCGCATCGGCAGGCTCTTGTTGGCGCTGGTGGAGAAATGATTGGTCCAGAAGGTGGAAAGCCGCTCGTAAAAGCCGTTTGGCGACATCACCGCCTGCAGCAGCCGCGCATTCGCATCCAGCTGGAAGGCCCGCTGCGCCTGTTTCTGCAACACCTTGCGCCGCTCGCGACGCGCCTGGTCATCGTCGCCGCTTTGCCTGAGATCGCGCAGATTGGCTTGCAGGTCGGCGATCACCTGATGCCGTTGCTCGATACCGCCGACGGGAAACGATACCGGTGCCCGCGCATCCGCGTTCACCTGTCGCAACAGGTCGTCCTTGTTCTGCGCCGCCACCTCGCCCGGCCGAAAGCCGTAACCGTAGCGGATCGCCGCCATCGTTGGAAAGGAAAGACTCATGACCTGTCACCTCCATATCCCTGGATGGTGACAGGCTGCGGTCAAAACCGTCGGAAATTGAGGCAGAGACGTGACATGGACAATTTGTAATTCAAGGGCTTAACCGATCCCGCTTGCCGGGGTCGCGATCATCCGCGGAAGATGAAGGACGCCCCGACCGCGATCAGCGCAAATCCGATCGCGTGGTTCCAGGTGAGGCTCTCGCCCAGCCAGAACACCGAGAAGCCGGAGAATACGAGAAGCGTGATCACCTCCTGCATCGTCTTCAACTGCGCCGTCGAATAGACCGCCGAGCCGATACGATTGGCTGGCACCGCCAGGCAGTATTCGAAAAACGCGATCGCCCAGCTGACGATGATGGCGACGAAAATCGCCGTTCCCTTGTGCTTGAGATGCCCGTACCAGGCGAATGTCATGAAGACGTTGGAGGCAAGCAGCATGACGATCGGCCAGATGGCCGCGGGGCTGAGGGCAAAGGGCATGTGTGATTCCCGAGAGTTGAAGCTGGCGCCAGCATGTACCGCTGAACGAAAAGGCTTCAAGAGGTCTGACCGCCTCCGCGAAATATATCGTCTCCGGGGCATTAGAACGTCACGCGCGCCGGAACATTTCACCGGACAGGCCGTTTGAGGCAGCACCGGAAGCCAGACAGCCCGAATGATGTCTCTGGCAATCGCGGTCCACAGACCCTTTGGCGGAGACATGGCGTGAACTCAGTTTCGAACAGTGGTCTGTCCGGTCGCTCGCTGGTGGCGCTCGCGGTGCTGAATTTCTTCCTCGCCGACGCCCGCGATGGCCTCGGTCCTTTTCTCGATGGCTTCCTTGCAACGCACGGCTGGAGCCCGATGACATTGGGTATCGTGGCAACCCTTGGCGGCGTTCTCGGCCTGATCGCCACGCCGCTGTTCGGCGCCCTCGTCGATGCCTCGCCGCACAAGCGCTTGCTCATCGTCATCCCGGTCACGCTGGTCACGGCAGCCGCACTCTGGACGCTTGCCAGTCCCGGAAATGCCTCGGTTTTCGGCGGCCAGTCGATGACCGCGATCGTCGGCGCGGTGATCGGCCCGGCGCTGATGGGACTGACGCTCGGCCTCGTCGGCGAAAGCGCCTTCTCCCAACAGGTCGCTCGCAACGAATTCTGGAACCATGCCGGTAACGTCTTCTCGCTCGCCTGCGTCTATGCCGCCACCATAGTCTGGGGGCTGAACGGCGTGATCGGCCTGATGCTCATCACCGCGCTCGCCGCGATCATCGCAACGCTGGCGATCCGCCCTGAGGACATCGACAATGACGTCGCCCGCGGCCTTACCAAGAACAAGGATCTCGCCAGCGACCCGGACGATGGATCGGCCGCAACAGCCAGCCCTTCCGGCTATTCGGTGCTGGCGAATTCGCGTGGTCTCGTCCTGCTCGCGCTGACCTTGCTGGTCTTCCACTTCGGCAACGCGCCGATGAGCCGGCTGATCGCCCAGAACTTCTCCATCCAGCTCGGCACGCCTTTTCGCACCACGGCAATCGTTACCGGCGTGTCGCAGCTGTCGATGATCGCAATGGCGTTGCTCGCGCCCGTCCTCATCAGGCGCTTCGGCCTGGCATCCGTCTTCATCATCGCGCTTTGCGCGCTACCCTTGCGTGGCGCGATCGCCGGCAGCGTGCCGAGCTTCGGCTCGATCTATCCGGTGCAGTTCCTCGATGGAGTCGGCGCCGGCCTGATCGGGATCGCGACACCCATCGCGGCCGAACGGATCCTCGCCGGCACCGGCCGCTTCAACGTCGGCCTCGGCGCGGTGATGACCGTGCAAGGCATCGGCGCATCGCTGAGCAACGTGGTGGCCGGATGGCTGACCGACCGGGGCGGCTATGGCCTCGCCTATTGGGTGCATGGCGGTGTCGCGCTCTTCGCGCTGGCGCTTTTCATGCTCGGCCGCGAGGCAATCGCGCCGCGCGCATCGCCAAAGCTCAACGACGCCGAACCGAAGGTAACGCGAGCCTAGGACGCCACGTGAATGGCGGGCGCTTCGCGCGCCGGCGTGCCTTCCAGCATCACCCGGTTGCGCCCGGCATCCTTGGCTGCGTAGAGGGCTGCGTCCGCGCGGCCGATCGTTTCGGTCAGCGACGCGTCGCTTGATGCCACGCAGGCGACGCCGAAGCTCGCCGTGATCTTGCCGACACCGGCGACATCGGGCTGTCCGGCCGCCGAGAAGGCAAGGCGGATCGCGTTCGCGACCTTTCCGCCATCGGCGAGCTCCGCGCCCGGCAGAAACGCCACGAACTCCTCGCCGCCGAAACGCGCGGCAAAAGCGCCCTCAGGCAAGCGCGCTTTCAATAGCTCGGCAAGGCCGGCGATGACGCTGTCACCGGCGGCGTGGCCATACGTGTCATTGATCCGCTTGAAATGGTCGATATCGCATAGAAGAATGGCCCCCTTCAGCGCACCCCGCGCCTTCAGCCGCCTCGCCGTTTCTTCAAAGCCGCGCCGGTTGAGCAGGCCCGTCAGGGAATCGCTCTCGGCGGCGTCGCGGTAGCCTTCGATCGTATCAAGCGTCGTTGCAGCCAGCGCCGAGAGCGCAAACAGCAACGCGATGACGGAAGCGCCCGCCTGCATGACAAACGCGTAAGTGGAGGTGCCGAAGCTCTCCAAATCGCCCCCAGGCGAGAATATCACCAGCAGGATGGCATTGCGGACGATCGCTTCGAGCACGATCAGCGAGGCGACGCCGAGCAGGATGCGGTCGATCGCCCGGCGGGTGCTGCGCAAAGAGGAGCCGATCGCGAAGATCAGCAAAACCGAGCAGGCGATATCGCTGATGAGGAGCTCCGCTGGCAGGCTTTCGAGCACCACCACCGCATAGGCGAGCGCTGCATAGGCCGCCACGCAGACGCCGAGGCGCAAGGCGATACGCGACGGCCGGCGAAAACGCTTCAGGAGCGCGCCACTGTAGAAATAAAAGGCGGAGAGAAAGAGCGCGTCGGCGCTGAGTGCCTGAACGGGGATCGGCAGCCAGGCGAAAAACATCGGCACCGAGAAGGCGACGGCAGCGGAGAGAAAACCCGCGGCCCACAAGCCAGCTTCGCGCGATCCGAACCTTGAAACGACGAGGAAGGTGCAGCCGAAGGTCAGCATCATGACCGGAAGCATAAAGGCAAAATTCACTGCGGCACCCATCGAACGATGATGACGAGGCCCAATGCGCAAACACCGCCTCGATGAAAAGCGCTAGCCACTCAACGTTAACAAAAGCCTACCTGCGGTAGACTACATATCGATCGATACGGGTGCAAGGGGCAGCCCCAGATTGTCGGAGGCCGCCCCTTGCCGCTCACGCGCGCAGGGCGCGGTGCGGCTCTCCGGCATCCTCCGAGCCGAAGCGCACATCTTTTTTCTCGTAGCCGAACGCCGCAAGCACGGCCACGACGACAGCCACGATGCCGGCGACAATCAGCAGCGCATAGGCGTAATCGCCGTTCCAGTGGGCCGCGAGGCCGGACTGGATCGTGGCATTGCCCGATGCCAGCAGATTGCCGAGCTGGTAGGCAAACCCCGGAAACGTGCTACGGACCTCATCCGGCGAAAGCTCGTTGAGATGCACGGGCACGATGCCCCAGGCACCCTGCACGAAGAACTGCATCAGGAAGGCGCCGATCGCGAGCAGCACCGGACCCGGCGCATAAACCCACAGCGGCGCCACCGGCACGGCGATCAGCGCGGCGATGACGATCGCCTTCTTGCGGCCGATCCGCTGCGACAGCGCCCCAAAGAACAGCCCGCCACAGATCGCCCCGATATTGTAGACGATGGCGATCGCACCCGTGGTGTAGCTGTCGTAGTTGCGCTGCGTCTCGAGGAAGGTCGGATAGAGATCCTGCGTGCCGTGGCTGAAGAAATTGAACGCCGTCATCAACAATACCGACCAGATGAACAGCGGGATGTTTTCTCTCAGCACCGTCAGGAACGGCCGGCGCCCCCGCTCCTGCTGCTGCAGGAAGGCCGGGCTCTCCTCGACGCTGCGGCGGATATAAAGCACCAGCAGCGCCGGTGCGGCGCCGACGAAGAACATGCCGCGCCAGCCGATGATGGGAAAGAGCAGGAAGAACACGATCGACGCCAGGAGATAGCCCGAGGGGTAACCGGCCTGCAGGATGCCGGAAACGATGCCGCGGCTCTCCTCCGGCACGGTCTCCATCACCAGCGACGCGCCAACACCCCACTCGCCGCCCATGGCAATGCCATAGAGCGCGCGCAGCACGATGAACATGGTGAGCCCGGTGGAGAAGCCGGTGAGGAATTCGAAGATCGAATAGAGCAGCACGTTGACCATCAGCGTGATCCGCCGCCCGTATTTGTCCGACGCCAGACCGAAGAGCAGCGCGCCGACCGGCCGCATGGCGAGTGTCAGCAGGATCGCCACCGAGACGGCGGGAACGTCGGTTTTGAATTCTGTGGCGATATATTTGAGAACGAAGACGAGTATGAAGAAATCGAAGGCATCGAGCGTCCAGCCGAGATAGCTGGCGATAACGGTATTGCGCTGCTGCGGCGTCAGCCGGCGCAGGCTTTGCAATGCGGACATAACGGATCCTCCGTCCGAAAGCGGCGGCGAAGCGGGGCAAATCCGGATGCCGTCGAAGAGAGGGATCGCCCTGATATGGGCGGGGTGGAGCTGTGACAGGCAGCGCTTTTGAAACGTCAGCAACGCTGCCCTTGTTCCATCACGTTTGTCGTGATCGCGCCTTGCTTGTGGCAGGTCCTAGCGTCGCCACACGCAACCGTTTGAGAAGCGACTACCAAAGGGCGAGCGTTTCATTCTGGCGCAAAAATTCCGGCCAAGTACCTGCTTCTAAATAGCTATTGCGATTATTAGCAAAATGTGAGATATAAATGTCAGGTTGCATATGCAACCATAAAAAGCAAGCACAGATAGATTGCATCCATACCGGCAATGCGCCCGCCAGTCTCTGGCGGCGATGATACCGCTTGCGAAAAATCGATGAGTTTAGACCTGAGCAAGACAATAGCAGATCAACCGTCGGTCTGAGCAGTTCCAGCTATGCGCATGAAGACATCCTAGGCCGACCAGCCCCGAGGAGGAGGAGCCATGCCTTTCGATCTGACCCAACCGCTTTCATGGGAGAGCGCTGCGGGAGACGCCGCCGTGATGCTCGACGAACTTCAACCGAATATCGTCAAGGCCCACACCCGCGAATTCCTGACTATCCTGTTCCTGAAATTTTCCGACCCCGCCGGCGGCCGCGCGCTTCTGAAGGCACTGTCGCAGCCGCCGACAGGCACGCCGCTCCTGAAATCGGCGAAGACGCACCTGCAAGAGGTCAAGGCCTTCAAGGCGACGGGCACCAAGGGCACGCCCTATGTCAGCGTCGGCCTCACCGGCGATGGCTACACGGCGCTGCAGATCCCCGCCCCGAAAATCCCGCCGGACGCCTCGTTCCGCTCCGGCATGAAGAACGCCGGCCTGAACGATCCGGCGCCTGGCACCTGGGAACCGCATTTCCGCGACGTCATCCACGCCGTCATCCTCGTCGGCGACCAGATGTCCGGCCCGCGCAACAAGGCGTTGACGGCCGTGCGCCACCTGATCCAGGCATGCCACGGCGTCCATATTCTCGGCGAGGAAAAGGGCCACGGCCTGCACAACAGCAATGGCGACGGCATCGAGCACTTCGGCTATGTCGACGGTCGCAGCCAGCCGCTGTTTTTGACCGAGGATATCGACGACGAACGCCTGACGGCCGACGGCGCCACCAACTGGGACCCCGCCTTTGCGCTGAGCCGCGTCATCGTCCCTGATACCGCCGCCCCCGATCCGGCAAAGCATTTCGGCAGCTACTTCGTCTTCCGCAAGCTCGAGCAGAACGTCAAGCAGTTCAAGAAGCAGGAAAAGGCCCTGGCCAAGCGGCTGCATCTGAAGGGCGATGATGCCGAGCGGGCGGGCGCCATGCTGGTCGGCCGCTTCGAAGACGGCACGCCGCTCACCACGCAGTTCGCAGACGGCAACCACCACCCGGTGCCCAACGACTTCGACTATGACAGCGACCCCAACGGCGCCAAGTGTCCGTTCTTCGCCCATATCCGCAAGGTCAACCCGCGCGGCTCCGGCGGCTTCGAGCCCGTCGACGGCGAACGCCTGCACATCATGGCGCGGCGCGGCCAGACCTATGGCGTGCGCACCGACCAGCCCAATGACGGCCGCATCGAAAACAAGCCGAGCAAGGATGTCGGCCTGCTGTTCATGGCCTTCAACGCCGATATCGCCGAGCAGTTCGAGTTCGCACAATCGACCTGGGCCAACAACCCCGGCTTCCCCCGCGTCCCCCCGGGCGCAGGCGCCCCTGGCCTCGACCTCGTGATCGGCCAAAGCCCCAACCCGCGCCCCGACATCCACTGTCCGGTCGAATGGGGCGGCACGACCACCGCGACCACGACCGCGACACCGCAAGCGGTGACCATGAAGGGCGGGGAGTATTTCTTCATGCCGTCGTTGGCGTTTTGCCGGAGTTTGTAGGGGGCAGCGAACGGACGGGGGTGTCCATATGGCAGTAGTGCCGTGTGGCGCCCCCTCTGCCCTGCCGGGCATCTCCCCCACAGGTGGGGAGATTGGCTGGGCGCGACCGCTCGCCCCACTCTCATTGCTTGGGGATGCCGCCACCACGAGTCGATCTCCCCCCTTGTGGGGGAGATGTCCGGCAGGACAGAGGGGGGTATCCCACGGCACCACGCTCAAAAACGCAGGCAGTCAAACCTCAAGCGCTAACCGCATCCTCCACCACACCCGAAAAATCCACCGCCGCGAAAGCCGCCGCGATCACCTCCGGCCCGGCCCCCGCCTTCACCGCATCGGTCGACAATATCTGCCGATAGCGCCGTGCCCCCGGCAGCCCGGTGAACAGCCCCACCATATGCCGCGCCACCTGCTGCAGCCGGCCGCCATCGGCGATATGCCGCGCCGCGTAATCCATCATCCGGTCGCGCAGAAGCTCCCAGTCGAAGGCCTGAGCCTCCGCCCCGAAGAAGCGATGATCGACATCGGCAAGCACGCCGGCATTCTGATAGGCCGCCCGCCCGAGCATCACGCCATCGACATGGCGCAGATGCTCTTCAGCCTGATCCAGCGTCTGGATGCCACCATTGATGCCGATGAACACATCCGGCCGCGCCTGCTTGGTGCGGTAGACGATGTCGTAATCGAGCGGCGGGATCTCGCGGTTTTCCTTTGGCGACAAGCCCTTCAGCCAGGCCTTGCGGGCATGGATCCAGATCGCGTCGGCGCCGGCATCGAGCACCCGGTCGAGAAGATCGGGAAGAGCCTTCTCCGGCTCCTGCTCGTCCACCCCGATCCGGCACTTCACGGTAACAGGCACCGAGGACACCGTCTTCATCGCCCGGATGCAATCCGCCACGACATCAGGCGTCAGCATCAGGCAGGCCCCGAAGGTGCCCGATTGCACCCGGTCCGAGGGACAGCCGACATTGAGATTGATCTCGTCGTAGCCGTAAGGCGCCGCGATCTCCACCGCCTTCACCAGCTTCTCCGGATCAGACCCGCCAAGCTGCAACGCCACCGGATGCTCTGCGGCATCGAAAGACAGCAACCGCTCGCGCGGCCCATGGATGATCGCGTCGGCCACGACCATTTCCGTGTAGAGCAGCGCGTTACGCGTCAGTTGCCGGTGAAAAAACCTGCAAAAACGGTCAGTCCAGTCGATCATGGGTGCAACCGCAAAGATCGGCCGCCCTGTTTCAAGCGCCTGTTTGTAGAAATGCGATGTTGTCATGCCGCGCTCATAGCGCAAAGCGCGCGAAAACGCCAGTTTCCCCGCGCAGGGCAGCAATGCCGGAAAGGGCGTACCGCGAGCCCGCCTTCCACGCTTTCCCCCGCTTCGCTTTTGCGGCTAAGATGATCGGACTCACGAAAACAGCAAGAGCATTCCCGTCCCATGTCCATCTCCTCTTCCGCCCCGGCCGCCGGCACCGTCATTCCGCTTCCAGCACCCGTCCTCATCCCCGTCGAAGGCACGTCCGATCGCTTTCCGGTGCGTCGCGTCTATTGCGTCGGCCGCAACTATGCCGACCACGCCATCGAGATGGGCCACGACCCAAGCCGCGAGCCGCCCTTCTTCTTCCAGAAGAACGCCGATAATCTGCTCGCCGACGGCAAGGACTTCCCCTACCCGCCGCTGTCGAACGACGTCCATTTCGAGGTCGAATGCGTGCTGGCGCTGAAGGCGGGCGCCAAGGATATCGCGCTCGAAAATGCGCTCGATTGCGTCTACGGCTATGCCGTCGGCATCGATTTCACCCGCCGCGACCTGCAGGCGGAAGCCAAGAAGCTCGGCCGCCCGTGGGAGCTGGCGAAAGCCTTCGAACATTCCGCACCGGTCTCGGCGATCGTCCCGGCCGCAAAACTCGGCCACCCCGATGCAGGCCGCGTCTGGCTCGATCTGAATGGCAAGCGCGTGCAGGATGGCGATCTCAACCAGATGATCTGGAAGGTGCCTGAAATCATCGCCGAACTCTCGAAGCTCTTCGAACTCGCCCCCGGCGACGTTATCATGACCGGCACGCCGGCGGGCGTCGGCGCGGTGAAGCGCGGTGATCATATCGATTGCGGCATCGACGGCATTGCCAAGCTGTCGATCAACGTCGCCTAGAGCAATTCCAGCAAAAGTGCAGCGCGGTTTTGCGTCCGGAATTGCGTAACAAAGAGATAGAGCATTTTTGCCTTTCGAAGAAAGGCGGAAACGCTCTTAGGGAGGAATGACCATGCCGATCTATGCGCTCTCAGGCCACGAACCGGATTTGCCGCCATCAGGCACATACTGGATCGCGCCCGATGCGCATGTGATCGGCAAGGTCACGCTGGGCGCCGACGTCGGCGTCTGGTTCGGCGCGGTGCTGCGGGGCGACAACGAACCGATCACGGTCGGCGCGGCGACGAATATCCAGGAAGGCGCCATGCTGCACACCGATCCCGGCCATCCCGTCACGATCGGCGAAGGCTGCACTATCGGTCATCATGCGATTGTCCATGGCTGCTCAATCGGAAACAATTCGCTTGTTGGCATGGGCGCCACGGTGCTGAACGGCGCGAAGATCGGCAACAATTGCCTCGTCGGCGCCAATGCGCTGGTGACGGAAGGCAAGGAGTTCCCCGACAATTCCCTGATCGTCGGCTCCCCCGCCCGCGTCATCCGCACCCTTGACGACAAGGCGATCGAAGGCCTCAAGCGCTCGGCGGAAAAGTACGTCGGGAACTGGCAGCGTTTTGCGCGAGATCTGAAGCGGCTGGATTGATTACGCTGCACAAGCCTCGCAAAGCCCGCGGATCTCGATCGTCGTCTTCTCCGCCTTGAACTTCTTGGATTTGGTCCAGTCCGTCAGGCGATGGTCGACCTCGTGGTCGTGGAATTCCATCACCTGGCCGCAGCTCTCGCAGATGGCGAAGGCGACGATGCCGTGGCTGTGGCAATTCTCGCCCGGATGCGCGCAGGCGACGAAGGAGTTGATGCTCTCCAGCCGGTGCACGACGCCATATTCGAGCAGCTTCTCCAGCGCCCTATAGACCTGCAGCGGGGCGCGAAAGCCGTGGTCGCGCAGCTTGTCGAGAATGGTGTAGGCGCTGAGCGGGCCGTCGGCCTTTTCGAGAACGTCGAAGACAAGCGCCTGGTTCTTGGTCAGTGCGGGTGCGCTCATGAGCCTTGTCCTTCCGTGGCGGCCTGACCCCGCCCGAATTTGGGCAGCAGGCTGAGAATGAAGAGAATGAGGGCCGCGACCACGATCGATGGGCCCGACGGCGTGTCGTAGGTGAGCGAACCGAACAGCCCGCCGACCACGGCAACCGCCCCGATCAGAGAGGCGAGCACCGCCATGATTTCGGGCGTCGAGGAAAAACGCCGGGCAGCAGCGGCCGGAATGATCAGCAGCGACGTGATCAACATGATGCCGACGATCTTCATGGCGATCGCGATCACGACGGCCATCAATAGCATGAAGAACAGCCGCGCCCGTTCCGGCTTCAGCCCTTCGGCCTCTGCCAGTTCGGGATTGACTGTCGAGGCAAGCAGTGGCCGCCACAGCCAGGCGATCGCACCGAGCACCAGAATGCCGCCGCCCCAGATGAAGGCGATATCGGCCTTGGAAACCGCGAGAATATCGCCGAACAGGAAGGCAATCAGGTCGATGCGCACCCACGTCATGAAGGCGACCATGACCAGCCCGATCGCCAGCGTCGCATGTGAGAGAATGCCGAGCAGCGCATCGGCCGATAGCGCCTGCCGCTTCTGCAGCAAGAGCAGCAGGATCGAGACGGCTGCCGCCACGACGAAGACCGAGAGCGTCAGGTTGAACTGCATGAGCAGAGACAGCGCCACGCCGAGCAGCGCCGAATGCGAGATCGTATCGCCGAAATAAGCCATGCGCCGCCAGATGATGAAGCAGCCGAGCGGCCCCGTGGTCAGCGCCAGACCAACGCCGGCAATGATGGCGCGGACGAAGAAATCGTCAAACATGGCGCTCTCCCGCCGGATGCTTGTGCCCGTGCCCGTCATCGGCCGTATGATGATGGGCGTGGTCGTGCCCGTGGTCATGATGCTCATGCCCATGGTCGGGAGCATGATCATGCGAGTGGTGCGAATGATCATGGTGATGGCCATCGTCAGGATGGCAGTGATCCGTCACCGAGCCATCCGCATGCAGAACGCGGCCATCCGGGAGATGCGTATGATCGTGATCGTGACTGTAGACAGCAAGCGACTGCGCCGCGCGGCTGCCGAACAGGCGCACATATTCCGCACTTTGCGTCACCGCCTGCGGCGTGCCCCGGCAGCAGACATGGCCGTTGAGGCAGATCACGGTATCGGTCGCCGCCATGACGACATGCAGATCGTGCGAAATCAACAGGATACCGCATCCCGTCCTGTTGCGGATCGTCTTGATCAGCTCGTAGATGGCGATCTCGCCGGAAAAATCGACGCCCTGCACCGGCTCGTCGAGCACAAGCAGATCGGGCTTGCGGGCAATGGCGCGCGCCATCAGCGCCCGCTGGAATTCGCCGCCGGAGAGATGCTGCACCTCGGCATTGATCATGTGCGAGAGACCGACGGCATCGAGCGCCTCGTTCATGTCGGTGGCCGAAAGCGGCCCCGTCAGCGTCATCAGTCGGCGCACGGTGAGCGGCAGCGTCCAGTCGATGGCGAGCTTCTGCGGGACATAGCCGACCTTGAGACCGGAGGCGCGCGTCACCTTGCCCTCGTCGGCCTTCATCACCCCGATCGCCGTCTTCACCGTCGTCGATTTGCCGGAACCATTGGGGCCGATCAGCGTCACGATCTCGCCGCGCGAGACAGAAAAATCGACGCCGCGAACCAGCCAGCGGCCGTTCCTGCGGACACCGACATTGGAAAGCGAAACGAGCGGCCTCGCCTCGGAATTTGCGGGTAATGGCATCATTTTTCCGAAAGTGCTGTTGCGCCCTGCTATCGCACACGTTATAGCATAACGCAATTGATGTAATAACATTACCTATGCAATTCAAGCGGAGCATGCACATGAAACTCGCGACCGGCCTTTCCCTGGCGCTACAAGGCCTCGCACTCCCGGCCCTCCTCCTTGCCGGCACGGCCCACGGCGCCGACGCCCCCGTCGTCGTCACCTCGATCAAGCCGGTGCATTCCCTCGTCTCCGCCATCATGCAGGGCGTCGGCACGCCGGAGCTGATCGTCGATGGTGCAGCCTCCCCGCACACCTATTCGATGAAACCTTCCAACGCCAAGGCGCTGCAGGATGCCAAGGTGGTCTTCTGGGTCGGCCCGGGCATGGAAGCCTTCCTGGAAAAGCCGCTGGAAGCGCTCGGAGAGGATGCCAGTGTCGCCGAACTCGATAAGGCGCCCGGCCTGACCAAGCTCAAGTTCCGCGAAGGCGGCGCCTTCGAAGCCCATGACGATGGCGACCATGATGGCGATGCGCACGAGGCAGGCCACGATCACGCCAAGGAAGCGGCCGGTCATGATCATGATCACGCCGCCGAGGCACATGGCGATCACGACCATGACCACGGCCACGGCGCCTTCGACACCCATCTCTGGCTCGACCCCGAAAACGCCAAAGCCATGGCCGCCGAAATCACCACCACGCTGGTGGCCGCCGACCCGGCCAACGCCCTTGCCTACCAGGCCAATGCCGAGGCGCTGAACGCCAAGCTCGACGCGCTCGACAAGGAAATTTCCGGCATCGTGTCACCGGTCAAGGACAAGCCCTTCATCGTCTTCCACGACGCCTACCAGTATTTCGAAAACCGGTACAAGGTGCGGGTCGCCGGCTCTATCACCGTCAGCCCGGAAACCATTCCGGGCGCCGAGCGGATCGCCGAAATCCACAAGAAGGTGGCGGACCTTGGCGCAACCTGCGTCTTCGCCGAACCGCAGTTCCAGCCGCGCCTCGTCGATGTCGTGCTCGAGGGCACCAAGGCCAAGGCCGGCGTACTCGATCCCGAAGCCGCAACGCTCGATGCCGGCCCGGATCTCTATTTCAAGTTGATGCGCGGGATCGCCAACAATCTGAAGGACTGCCTGTCGCGCGAAAGCTGAGACCGTCCCGACCGCATATCGAAAAAGGCGGACACACAGTCCGCCTTTTTCAGGTCCATCAATGTAATATTATAACATTAACTGGAGATCGCAATGAACAGGAAACTGCCGGTCACCGTCCTCTCCGGCTTCCTCGGCGCCGGCAAGACGACGCTTCTGAACCACATATTGGCGAACCGCGATGGCCTTCGCGTCGCGGTGATCGTCAACGACATGAGCGAGGTCAACATCGACGCCGCACTGGTCCGCGATGGCGGCGCCAACCTGTCTCGCACGGATGAGGAACTGGTCGAGATGACCAACGGCTGCATCTGCTGCACGCTGCGAGACGACCTCTTGAAGGAGGTTCGCCAGCTCGCCGAGCAGAACCGTTTCGACTACTTGCTGATCGAATCCACGGGGATCGCCGAGCCCCTGCCCGTCGCCACCACCTTCGAGTTCCGCGATGAGGACGGCATGAGCCTGTCCGATGTCGCCGAGCTCGATACCATGGTCACGGTGGTCGACGCCGCCGGCCTGCTCGCCGATTACGCCTCGACCGATTTCCTCGGTGATCGCGGCGAGACGGCCGGCGACGGCGACAACCGCACTGTGATTGACTTGCTGGTCGAACAGATCGAATTCGCCGACGTCGTGATCCTCAACAAGGTTGGCACCGCGACCGCAGAGCAGCTGCAGGCCGCCCGCCAGATCGTCGTCGGCTTGAACCCGGATGCCCGGCTGATCGAGGCCGATTTCGGCAAGGTCCGGCCGCAGGAGGTGCTCGGCACCGGCCTCTTCGACATCGACAAGGCCGAGACCCATCCGCTCTGGTACAAGGAGATGCATGGCTTCAACGATCATGTGCCGGAAACCGAAGAATACGGCATCCGCTCCTTCGTCTATCGCGAGAAGCGTCCTTTCGATCCGACGAAACTGCAGCGCTTCTTCGACACGGCCTGGCCGGGCGTCGTCCGCGCCAAGGGCTTCTTCTGGCTGGCGACCCGCCCGCATCATGTCGGCGAGGTCAGCCAGGCCGGCGCCATCCTGCGCACCAGCCGCATGGGTACATGGTGGTCGGCGGTGCCGAGAGAACGTTGGCCGGACGATCCGCGCTTCATGACCGCGATCGGTCCCTATCTGCACCCCGTCTGGGGCGACCGCCGCCAGGAAATCGTCTTCATCGGCGCCGACCCGATGGACGAAGCCTGGATCCGCGAGCGTCTCGACGCATGTCTTGTCAGCGCCGAGGACTTCACTCCGGACAAATGGCGCGACATGCCCGACCCCTTCGCCCGCTGGGGAGATCAGGCCGCATGAAGGCGCCGGCGATCAGGAAATATCAATGTGTCTGCGAGGAATGCGACCCGCTGCCGCCGATCGAGGGGCTGGCAGCGCCACCGGAGATAGAAGAGCGCAAGCCGGGTGCCGGCGTTCTCAGCAAATTGGCGGCGCGGCTAGGACGTAATGCGCCCGAAAGACAGACATGAAAAAGGGCGGCCGAAGCCGCCCTCTCCACGTAACGCTCGTCGACCGATCAGCGGCCGACAACGATGTTCGAAATCACATTGCTGGCAATGCTGATCATCAGATAGTCGTTGTTGACCTGCACCCAGCGATAGCCGCGCGGCGGAGGCGCCAGGCGATAGCGGCGGTAGTCGCGCACTTCGCGCATGTTGCGGCGCTCGGCCGGGCTCATGCGATGGCCACGGTTCCACTTGTACTTGGTGACATGCACCTCGCGCTCGACGACGACGGGACGGCGATGGTGTTCCTGCGCGTTTGCACCCGTCGCGGCAACCAGCGGCGCGGCCAGGAAAGAAGCGGAGAGAAGAACGGCAAACATCTTTTTCATTGGGGTTTCCTCGTGTTGAACACGCCCCGAACCTAGACCTGAAATGATGAACCGAAACTGAAAGTTAAATTAAACTTCAGCAATAAAAACACATGCTTGAAAGCATATGTTAAATTAGCAAATGCGACATCACCCAGCGCGAGGGTGGTGTCGCTCCCTTTCACAACTCGTCGTAATTGAACCAGTCGAAATCGGCCGTCTTGGCCCGCCCCGACGTATCGAAGGCAAAGACGCCGGCGAATGCGCCGGTAAACGAGCCATGTTCACCGCGCCCGCCTTCGTCCGAAACCACGCCGGCGTCGAGCACCGGCCCGATCGCCCGCCACGCGCCCATGCCCTCTGTCTGCCAGAAAAACTGCAGCTCGTTGTCGCGGATTTCCATGGAAAGCTGGACGCGGCCGCTCACGGGCAGCGCCTCACCGCTACCGGCCGGAAAGCTCAGGCGCCCGTTCGGATAGTCGCCGTCGCAGGAGAGGATCGTCACGCAACGTCCGAGCTTCTCGTGGAGCGTGACGGCAACCGCGTGGAACTTGTGCCTGTTGTAATAATGCGTCAGTCCGGCCACCTGCTGATAGGTGTCGGGATCGAACTCGACGACCGTCTCGGCCCGGAAGCTGTGATGCTCCTGCCGCCGCGCCACCAGCGCCTGCTCGAACCATGAGCCGATGCTCTCACGAGCGATCAGCCTGAGGTTACCGGGCCGCTCCGTGAGGTTGAAAATCCGCTCCGGCTTCGGCGTCCGCAGCCACTGAAAGTCCGCTGGAAGCGTACCGCCATCGAAGCTGTACTCGCTGCGCATCGGCTTCTCGGCCTGCACAGCACCGCCAAGTCCCGGCACCGTGACGTCGGGCACCGTGGTGCCATTTTCGAGATAGAGCCAGCCGTCGTCCTTCCACACGCATTTCTGCAGGCTGGTTTCGCGCCCGAGCGTGCAGCGACGCTTCGGCGGCATCGGCCGGCCGCAGAGGTGCGTATGATAGACCTGGCCATCGGGCGTTTCGACATACTGCCCGTGCCCTGCCCGCTGCAGAATGGCCTCCGGGTGGTCCTTCGAGGTGATGAGGTGCTTGTTCGGGTGCATCTCGTAGGGACCGGCGATGTCGCGCGACCGCGCCATGGTCACCGCGTGGTCGTAGCCCGTTCCGCCCTCGGCCGTCGTCAGATAGTAATAGCCGTTGCGCTTGAAGAGATGCGGCCCCTCGACCAGCCCGAGCGAGCTGCCGGCGAAGATGTTGCGGATCGGACCCTTCAGCGACTTCGTTTCAGCGTCCCACTCCTGCAGCAGGATACCGTCGAAGGCCGGAGACTTCGGCGCGCCGCCAAAGCTCTCGGTGCGGTGGTTCCACTGCATGTTGAGGAACCACTTGCGGCCATCCTCATCATGAAACAGCGACGGGTCGAAGCCCGACGAGTTCACATAGATGGGCTCGGACCATTCGCCCTCGATATCAGGCGAGGTCACGATGTAGTTATGCGCATCCTTGAAGTTGCCGTCGAAGCGCTTGACGTCGGTATAGACGAGCCAGAACAGCCCATCGGCATAAGAGAGACAGGGCGCCCAGATGCCGCAGCTATCGGGATTGCCACGCATGTCGAGCTGCGACGCCCGCTCCAGCGGCCGCCGCACCAGCGTCCAGTTCACCAGATCGCGCGAGTGATGGATCTGCACACCAGGATACCACTCGAAGGTCGAGGTCGCGATGTAGTAATCCTCGCCGACACGACAGATCGACGGGTCCGGATTGAAACCCGGCAGGATTGGATTGCGGATCATGGTGACGTCTCCTCCCACCGCCGCGCATTCTGCGGCACGTACATCACATCATATATGAAAAACGCCCGGAAGATTGTTCCGGGCGCTTCTGTTTAATCGCGTTCCGCGGACTTCGCCCAGAGATTGATGTCCGCCTCGCGGGCGTAACCATCGATCTCCTTCAGCTCCTCGGCGGTGAACTCCAGATTATCGAGCGCCTTGACGCAATCGACGATCTGCGACGAGCGGCTGGCACCGATCAGCGCGGAGGTCACGCGGTCGCCGCGCAGCACCCAGGCGATCGCCATCTGCGCCAGCGTCTGGCCACGACGTTCCGCGATCTCGTTGAGCTTGCGGATGTTGTCGATGATCTGAGGGCGGATGAAGTCCTTCTTCAGGAAGTGGTTCTGCGCTGCGCGGCTGTCCTGAGGGATGCCGCCGAGATACTTCGTCGTCAGCATGCCCTGCGCCAGCGGCGAGAACACGATCGAGCCCATGCCGACCTCGTCGAGCGTATCGAGCAGCTTGTCGTCCTCGACCCAGCGGTTGAGCATGGAATAGCTCGGCTGGTGGATCAGGCACGGCGTGCCGAGATCCTTGAGGATGGCGGCTGCTTCACGGGTGCGCTGCGAGTTGTAGGACGAGATGCCGACATAGAGCGCGCGGCCGGAGCGCACGATATGGTCGAGCGCCCCGCAGGTCTCTTCCAGCGGCGTATCCGGATCGAAGCGGTGCGAATAGAAGATATCGACATAGTCGAGACCCATGCGCTTCAGGCTCTGGTCGCATGACGCGATCAGATACTTGCGGCTGCCCCACTCGCCGTAAGGGCCCGGCCACATGTCGTAGCCGGCCTTGGACGAAATGATCAGCTCGTCGCGCAGGCCGGCAAATTCGGTGCGCATGATCTCGCCGAAGGCCGTCTCGGCGCTGCCGGGAGGCGGACCGTAATTGTTGGCGAGGTCGAAATGGGTGATGCCGATATCGAATGCCGTGCGGCACATGTCGATCTTGCGGTCATGCGGCGTGTCGCCGCCGAAATTGTGCCAGAGGCCGAGCGAAACGGCCGGCAGCTTCAGGCCGGAGCGGCCCGTGCGGTTGTACTTCATCTTCGAATAGCGGTCGGAAGCCGGTTGCCAGCTCATATGTCCTCATCCCTCGTATATAGAAACGGCGCGGGTTCGTCGCCCGCGCCGGACCATAGACCTTTAGGCACGCACTTCAAGAGCGCCCATTATTTCAGAAGTGCCAATCACTTCAGAAGCGCTTGCGCCTCTTCGATGCCGAGTGCGGCCGGCTGCGTGCAGGTCGTCGTCAGCTCGATGAAGCGGCCTTCCTCGCCCGACTTCAGGATCGAGGTCATGACGTCGACGCCGTGCAGCGTGCGATCGAGCGAGCAACGCGCATCGCGGCCCTCGATGATCGCCATCGCCATGTCGGCGAGACCCGCCGTACGATAGTTGGCGCGGGGTCCTTGCGGGCTCTCCTGGTTGGAGATGCCGAAGGGGTGCTCCCAGCCATCGAGCGGCTTGATGTCCTTGTCGCGGCCGCTTGCCTCGACCACGCCGCCGAAGAAATTCGGATCCGGCACGTAGAGCGAACCATCGGTGCCGTAGAGCTCCATGTTGGCATGGCGGTGGGACCAGACGTCCCAGCTCGCGGTCAGCGTGACGGTCGCGCCGTTGACGAATTCCAGGATCGCCTGGATCGTCGTCGGCGTCTTCACCGGGATCGTCTCGCCGTTGCGCGGCTCGCTGGTGATCGTGCGGGTCGGCGACGCCATCGAGGTCATCGCGCCGACGCGCTTCACCGGACCGATCAGGTTGATCAGGTTGGCGATGTAGTAAGGGCCGAGATCGAGGATCGGGCCGCCGCCGGGCAGGAAGAAGAAGTCCGGGTTCGGATGCCACATCTCCATACCCGGGCTCATGACATAGCATGCGCCGGAGGTGACGCGACCGATGCCGCCCTCGTCGATATACTTGCGGGCAAGCTGATGCGCACCGCCGAGGAAGGTGTCGGGCGCGCAACCGACGGAGAGGTTCTTCTCCTTGGCGATGCGGCGCAGCTCCTCACCCTGCTCGAGGGTGAGAACCAGCGGCTTTTCCGAATAGACGTGCTTACCGGAGAGCAGGATCGCCTTCGACACGGGGAAGTGCGCGTCCGGGATGGTGAGGTTGACGACGACGTCGACCTCCTCATTGGTGAGCAGGTCCTCGATCGTCTGCGCCTTGACGCCATATTCGGCGGCACGGGCTTCGGCGGCCTGCATGTTGAGGTCGGCGCAAGCGACGACCTTGAGGCCCTTGAACAGCGGGGCCAGCGAAAAGTAGGTGGTGGAGATGTTGCCGCATCCGATGATGCCGACGCCAAGTTCCTTGGTCATGATGGTCCTCAGTAGGTCTTGAAGGATGCGATCGAGCGGGTGATCAGGCGATCGATATCGGCAGGATTGTCATGCTCGACGACGTAGTGCTTGGTCTTGGTGCCCTTCAGCGCCGCGACGAGCTTCGGCCAATCAAGCGTGCCATGGCCGACATCAGCCCAGCCGTCTTCGTTCTTGTTCTCGCCAGCTGGCGCGATGTCCTTGACGTGCGCCGAGGTGATGCGCGAACCGAGCTTCTCGATCCATGCGAAGGGATCGGCACCGCCGCGAACGACCCAGGCGATATCCGCCTCCCAGGAAATGTCAGGCGCGCCTTCGAAGATGCGTTCGATCGGCAGCGAGCCGTCGGCGAGCTTCACGAATTCGAAGTCGTGGTTGTGCCAGCCGAACTCGTAGCCCGCATCCTTGTAGGGCTTGCTCATTTCCTGCAGGCGCTTGCCGAACGCCAGCCAGCCGGCACCGTCGGTCGGGCGCTCATCGGCAGCCAGATGCGGCGCATAGATGGAATCCATGCCGAGGAGCTTGGCAATGTTAAGCGACTTCTGCACTTCGCCGTCAAGGAAATCGGGGCTGAAGTGGCCGCTCGCCATCGTGAGGCCGTTTTTGTCGAGTTCGGCGCGTAGGCCCTTGAGGCCGGCATCGTCGAGATCGGCATAGATGCCGCCGAAGCCTTCGACTTCCTGATAGCCGGCCTTGCCGAGCTTTTCGAAGATCGCCGAATAGGGCTGGAAATTGCGGGCGCTATAAAGCTGGAAACTCAGTTTCGTCATAATATCCTCCTCGGGCCTCGTGCCCATTCATTTAATCAGGATCAATCCACGGACTGACAGGATTGCAGGTCGTAGAAACGGAAGTCCGGCAGGGCGCCGCCCTTAAGCGGTGTGGCCGGGGTGAAGGTGATGCGGCGCGTCTCGCCCGCCGCCAGATCGAAGGCATTGTCGGAATATTTGCCGTCGGTCTCGGTTTCGATCATCACGAAGAGCGCAAGTCCCTTGGCGGTGACGTTGAGGCAAACGGAGCCGTCCTCCTCGACATATTCGTGCGTTACCATCAGGCCCGCCGGTTCGAGCTCCAGCGCCTTGTAGGTGCCGTGCACATAGTGCCCCTCGCCGCCCATGCCGTTCGACGCCGTGAAGCGCCAGGCAAGCAGCGTGCCCGAGGGGATCTCGGAAACGTCGATGCTGGCAGCCGTCACCGCCGCGTCAGGCGTGCAGACCGCCTGCACATCCCTGAGGTGCTTGCGCTCGCCCTTCATGTCGATGATCGAGATCGACAGGTCGACGCTGACGTCATCGAGCGTGTCGTTGACCAGCGAGAAGCGGATCTGCTTGCCGTCGTCGGATGGAATGGCGGCGACAGCGACCGGCTGGAAGAAGCGCTTGACCAGATAGTGCATCGCCTTCCAGCGACCGCCGTAATCGAGGCTCGACCACGAGGCCACCGGCCAGGTGTCGTTGAGCTGCCAATAGATCGTGCCCATGCAATGCGGCTTCAGCGACCGCCAGTATTCCACCGCCGTTTTGATCGCGAGACCCTGCTGGATCTGGCTGAGATAGACGAAGTTCGGAAAATCCTTGGGGAAGCGGAAGTAGCGGAACATCGTGCCGGCGATGCGCTCGTTGCCGCCGGCGTTCTTCTGGTGCAGCTCCATGACCGGAGACGCGACGTTCATGTCCTTGGCCTCGGCATAGGTCTTGATAACCGGCAGCGAGGTATAGGACTGGAAGCCGAATTCCGAGCAGAAGCGCGGGCGAACGGAACGGTAATTGTCGAACGACTTGTTCTCGTGCCAGACCGACCAGTAGTGCATGTCACCGGAGCCATCGGCATGCCAGGCATCGCCGAAGTCGAGATAGCCGGACGCCGGGCTCGACGGCCACCAGATCGCATCCGGCGCTGCCTTCTTCATCGCCTGCTCGATCACGCGGTTCAGGCGATCGTAGGAGACGAGATAGCGGTCGCGGTCCTTGCGCGATTCCTCGAACCAGGTGAGCGCGCCCACGAGTTCGTTGTCCCCGCACCAGAGCGCGATCGACGGATGCGAGTTCAGGCGGCGGACCTGATAGTCGACCTCGAGCGAAACGTTGTCGAGGAAGTCTTCGGTCGAGGGATAAAGATTGCAGGCGAACATGAAGTCCTGCCAGACCATGAGACCGAGACGGTCGCAGAGATCGTAGAAATGATCATGCTCGTAGAAGCCGCCGCCCCAGACGCGGATCATGTTCATGTTGGCGGACTTGGCCGATTGCAGCAGGTCCTCGGTCTTCTCGGGCGAGGACAGCGAAAACAGCGCGTCGGCCGGGATCCAGTTGGCGCCACGGCAGAAGATCTCGCGACCGTTTACCTTCAGCGCGAAGCGGGCACCGGCCGCGTCGGGCGTGGTGATCAGCTCGACGGTGCGCAGACCGATCTGCTTGGTGACCGCATCGGAAGGCAGATCGACGGTCAGCGCATAGAGCGCCTGCTCGCCGCTCCCCGCCGGCCACCAGAGGCGCGGCTTGGCGATCTCGAACACATGATTGACGACCGTCTCGCCGGCGCTGACGCCGACATCGAGACGCACCCGCTCGCCGTCGAGCGAGAAATGCACGGGAACGATGCCAGGGTTTTTAGAGAACAGCGTCGCCGTGACCTTGAGATCGACGGAGCCGTCGAGATTGTGCACCTGCTGCGTCGTCACATGCTCGATGCGCGCGGTATCGAGACGACGCAGCGCGATCGTGCCGTATAGCCCGAGCGGTGCGATCGCGATGTTCCAGTCCCAGCCGAAATGGCACTGCGGCTTGCGCAGCATGTTGCCGTTGGGGATCGGCGAATTGCCGGTCGAATAGGGAATGTAGAAGGGCTGTTTGCCCTGCCGGTCGGCGCCCGCCGCGATGCTCGAATGGAGCACGATGCGGATGACGTTCTCGCCGGACTTCAGATGGCTGCTGACATCCGGGCGATAGCGGCGGAAGCTGTTGTCGGCCACGAGCGCCGGCGAGCCGTTGATGAAGACGGCGGCCACCGTGTCGAGATAATCGATATCGAGATACCAGTCGCCATCCGGCTCCGACACCGTGAAGCTGCGCTCGATCGACCAGTCGCGATGCGCCACCCACTGCACGACCTCTTCGTTGCGGCCGAAATAGGGATCCGGGATGAGCTTGGCGGCATGGAGCGCCGAATGCACGTCGCCGGGAAGCGTGATCGGCGCGGTGATTTCACCATCCGTGGAGGTGAGCTTCCACGAGCCTGAGAGGTCGAGGTTGAACCCGTTGGTGGGCAAGGATGTCATAGCACTGTCCGATCAGGCCGCTCTTGGGAGAACCCGTCACCGGGCTGCGACCGAATGTGGTATTGGAAGAACGGGCGGAACCGCTTGGGACGGCCCCGCCCGCAGCGTAGTCGTCTAAAGGCGCAGTTCCGTCTCGGCGTCGAAGATCGACGCCAGCGACATGTCGAAGCCGAGCTTGACCTGTGAACCCGGGCTGAAGCGGCGGGCACCGTTGATGCGCACCGACATGGTGTGTCCGGCATGCTTCAGCCAGAGCAGGTTGTCGGCGCCCATCGGCTCCTCGATATCGACGGTCGCGTCATGAACCTCGGCGCCGAGGTTCTCGTTGACCTTGATATGCTCCGGCCGCACGCCGAGCGTCACCTTGCGGCCCGCCTGCAGCGGCCCGCTCGCCTCATAGGCATCGACGTTGAAATCGACACCGTTGGCGGTGAACACGGTGGCGTCGCCCCGCTTGGCGATTTCGCCGCGCAGGAAGTTCATCGACGGCGAGCCGATGAAGCCGGCGACGAACAGGCTGCGCGGCTTGTTGTAGATGGTCGTCGGATCGGCAAGCTGCTGGATCTCGCCGTTCTTCATGATCGCGATGCGGTCAGCAAGCGTCAGCGCCTCGATCTGGTCGTGGGTAACGTAGATCATCGTGTTCTTCAGCGACTGGTGCAGGCGCTTGATCTCGACGCGCAGTTCCGAACGCAGCTTGGCGTCGAGGTTGGAGAGCGGCTCGTCGAACAGGAACACGTCGACATCGCGCACCAGCGCACGGCCGATCGCCACACGCTGACGCTGGCCGCCGGAAAGCTCCGCCGGCTTGCGCTTCAAGAGCGGCTGGATCTGCAGGATCTCCGAAGCCCGGGCCACGCGCTTGTCGATATCGGATTGCGGGATCTTGGCGACCTGCAGGCCGAAGGAGAGGTTCTTCTCCACCGTCATCTGCGGATAGAGCGCATAGGACTGGAACACCATGCCGATGCCGCGATCCTTGGGCTCTTCCCAGGTAACGTTGCGGCCCTTGATGTGGATCTGTCCCTCGCTGATATCCAGCAGGCCGGCGATGCAGTTGAGCAGGGTCGACTTGCCGCAGCCGGACGAACCGAGCAGCACCAGGAACTCGCCGTCGTTGATCTCGAGGTTGAGATCCTTGAGCACGCTGACGGCGCCGAAGTTCAGCGAAAGGTCTTTGATGGAAACGCTTGAATTCATGGATCAGCCTTTCACTGCGCCGGCGGCGATACCGCGGACGAACAGACGTCCAGACACGAAATACACGATCAGCGGCACCAGACCCGTGAGGATGGTTGCGGCCATGTTGACGTTGTATTCCTTCACGCCCTGGACGGAATTGACGATGTTGTTGAGCTGCACGGTCATCGGATAGTATTCCGGCCGGGTGAAGACGACGCCGAAGAGGAAGTCGTTCCAGATACCGGTGACCTGCAGGATCATGGCGACGACGAAGATCGGCAGCGACATCGGCACCATGATCTTCAGGAAGATCTGCCAGAAACCGGCGCCATCGACGCGCGCGGCCTTGAACAGCTCCTGCGGCAGCGATGCGAAGTAGTTGCGGAAGAGCAGCGTCAGGATCGGCATGCCGAAGATCGAATGCACGATGATCAGGCCTGTCAGCGTGCCGTAGATCCCCATCTCGCGAAGCACGATGACGATCGGATAGATCATCACCTGGTAGGGAATGAACGCGCCGATGACGAGGATCGAGAAGAACAGTTCCGATCCCTTGAAGCGCCAGTTGGCGAGCGCATAGCCGTTGACCGAGGCAATCGCGATCGAGACGACGACGGACGGAACGGTGATCCGCACCGAGTTCCAGAAGCCGCGCGAGAGACCGTCGCAGTTGAGGCCGGTGCAGGCCGTGGCCCAGGCCTTTAC
Source organism: Rhizobium sp. 16-449-1b (assembly GCF_017741935.1). Classification (GTDB taxonomy): domain Bacteria; phylum Pseudomonadota; class Alphaproteobacteria; order Rhizobiales; family Rhizobiaceae; genus Rhizobium. Next base: position 289,090 of record NZ_JAGHMH010000007.1, read on the forward strand.
CCACGGCTCGAAGGTGATTTCCATCGGCGGCGAGAAGATGTTGCCCATGCGGATTTCGGGCATCCCCTTCAGCGACGTGACGATCATCACGTAGAGCGGCAGCAGGTAGTAGGCGGCGGCGACGAACAGCGTGCCGTAGAGCATGATGTTGCGCGGCGAGAGAACCCGCTTCGGCTTCTTGCCGTTCGGTCCGTCGAAGGACTTGACCGGTGCCAGTGCGACTTCAGCCGTCTTGAGAGCGATGGTATCAGGCACGTTTACGCCCTCCCCCGAATTCCAGATAAGCCCATGGAATAATGATGATCGCGACCGTGATGAGCATCATGGTCGAGGCGGCGAAGCCCTGCCCCAGGTTCTGCGCCTGAAACATGTAGTCGTAGACATACTTGGCCGGCACTTCCGACGAGATGCCGGGACCACCCGACGTCTGCGCCACCACGAGGTCGTAGACCTTGACGATACCCGACGCGATGATGACGAGCGTGGTGATGAAGACGGGACGCATCATCGGGATGACGATGAAGAGATAGGTCTTCCACATCGGAATGCCGTCGACGCGCGAGGCCTTCCAGATATCCTCATCGATCCCGCGCAGACCGGCGAGCATCAGGCACATGACGAGGCCCGTTCCCTGCCAGAGCGCTGCGATCAACACGCCGTAGATCACGATGCTCGGCGTATAGAGCGGATCGAAGGTGAAGCTCGTCCAGCCGAGCGAACGCACCACCGACTGCACGCCGAACTCGGGATTGAGCACCCACTGCCAGACAAGGCCGGTGACGATGAAGGACAGCGCGAAGGGGTAGAGAAAGATCGTCCGGAACGCATTCTCGAACCGGATCTTCTGATCCATCAGGGCAGCCAGCGTAAAGCCGATCACCAGGCTGAAGATCAGGGAAAAGATGCCGTAAAGGGCGAGGTTTTCGATAGACACGATCCATCGCGGCGCGGCCCAGAGCCGCTTGTATTGGTCGAAACCAACGAAGCTCATCCTTGGCAGGAGCTTCGAGTTGGTGAAGGAATAGAACACCGTCCAGACCGTACCGCCGAGAAAGATGACCAGGGCGGTAAGGATCATCGGGATGGATGCAATTTTGGAATTCAGATTGCGCAGCAACTGATTTGGCCGGCCGGCTTTCGCTGGACCCGTCATTGTGTTTCCTCCTGACACGCACTTGCTTTTTTGACCGAGAGCAGCGGCCGATGCCGGACACCGCTCCCGTCTCTTGCCCCGGATGGTTCCGGCCGCATCCTCCGCAGCCGGAAATCACCGGGAAAGCACTGCCACGAGCCCGCCGCCGCTGGCGGCTAGGGCAAATCCGGCTCCCCGTTCCTGGGCGGAAAACCGGATCGCGGCAGCACGAGCAGACGATCAGTCGGCGGAGCCGATGATTTCGGCGAAGCGCTTCTGTGCGTCTTCAGGCGTCATCGAGGCATTGGCGAAGAACTCCGAGAAGAGGTCTTCCTTCTGCTTCTGGCTGTCGGCCGAAAGCAGCTGGTCGGTGCCTTCGACGATGTTGCCCTTCTTCAGGATCTCGAGACCCTTTTTCATGCAGTCGTTGGCAGCCTCGAGATCGACGTCACCGCGAACTGGCAGCGAGCCTTTCTTGAGGTTGAAGGCGACCTGGGTCTTCGGATCGAGCAGCGTCTTGGCGAGAACATCCTGCGCCTTCGACTTGGCTTCGTCCTTGAGCAGCGGGAAGTAGAAGGCATCACCACCGGTGGAGATGATTTCGTTCACGCCCAGCCCCGGAAGGCAGGTGTAATCGGTACCGGCCTTCTGGCCGGCCAGAGCGAATTCGCCCTGCGCCCAGTCACCCATGATCTGGCCGCCGGCCTTGCCGGTGATGACCAGATTGGTTGCCTGGTTCCAATCCTGGACGTTGCTGCCCTTGGACATCTTGCGGGCGTCGTCAGCGGCCTTGAAGACCTTGGCAATCTCGGGACCGGCTGCCACGTCGGCGTCCTTGTCCTTGAACACCTTGTTGAACGTATCCTTGCCGGCGATCGCCACCATCAGCGTGTCGAAAGCGCCTGCTGCCTGCCACGGCTGACCGCCGACGGCGAGCGGCACGATGCCGGCCTTTTCGAGAGCCGGAGCCGCCGCGACGAACTCATCCCAGTTCTTCGGCACGTCAACGCCGGCCTTCTTGAAGGCGGCGTTCGAGAGCCACAGCCACTGCCAGGAGTGGATGTTCACAGGCGCGCAATAGATCTTGCCGTCGATCGTGCAGCTGTCGAGCAGGCTTGCCGGACGAATGATGTCCTTCCAATGCTCGGCGGTCGCGACATCGGTCAGGTCGCGCATCAGGCCGGCCTGAACGAGTTCCTCGGCCTGACGGCCGTGGTTGAACTGGGTGGCGCCCATCGGATCGCCGCCGGTGATGCGGCTGACCATGATCGGACGCGCCGTGCCGCCGGAACCGGCGATGGCACCATCAACCCACTTGTTGCCGGTCGCGTCGAATGCCTTGGCGAGTTCGGCCACGGCAGCGGCTTCGCCGCCCGAGGTCCACCAGTGCGTGACTTCGAGATCAGTAGCGTGTGCCGCACCAAGCGGCAAGGCGACGGATGCGCACAGCGCTGCCGCCATCAAACGAATATTCATGAGTTCTCCTCCCTCACTGAAACGTTGCCGGAAAAACTTAAGCCAATCGATATTGCCGCGCAACAGCCACTCCTTAAAATTTTCTTTTCGGGTGTGCTTTGCTACCATTGCCTGCCGAAACAGCGCCATCGCCGCAGATACGATTGATGGCCTCCAGCATCGATGTGCAATTGCACACATTACATATCTATCTGTTTTTACTACATTTAATAGACTGGTATCACGAGATAATTTCTCCGTCTCGTTCGCAGATGCAAAAAATTCGCGCAAAAACCACAGATTCAACCATTGAGAGCAAGCATGTCGGAACCATCGGAAAAAGCGCTCGACATTTTCACTGTAACGTTACAGATTTTAAGGCCCGTGGGAGGGAACGGCATTTGTGTATTCAGGCTTACAGAGCTGCGAAAAGCATCTATAAGCGAACCAAATCGCGTAGGACGGCCTAGAGGGATGAAAAACAAAGCGAATTTCGGGGCGACGGTAACCGAGGCATCTCGGGAGAGACCGACACTGAAGACGATTGCCTTCATGACCGGCCTCGGCATCACCACTGTGTCTCGCGCATTGAAGGATGCGCCCGACATCGGTGCGGAGACCAAGGAACGCGTGCGGATGGTGGCAAGCCAGCTCGGCTATCAGCCGAACCGCGCCGGCGTGCGCCTCAGGACCGGCAAGACCAACGTCATCGCGCTCGTTCTGAGCATCGACGAGGAGATCATGGGCTTTTCCAGCCAGCTGGTCTTCGGCATCTCCGAGGTCCTGACCGGCACGCCCTATCACATCGTCGTCACGCCGCACTCGCACAGCAAGGACCCGATGCTGCCGGTCCGCTATATCCTAGAGACAGGCTCTGCCGACGGCGTCATCATCTCCCGCATCGAGCCCGACGATCCCCGCGTACGCCTGCTCAGCGAGCGCAACATGCCCTTTGCCACGCATGGACGCACCGATGCCGGGCTGATGCACCCGTTCCACGACTTCGACAACGAAGCCTTCGCCCACCAGGCGGTCGAGAAGCTGGTCGCGCGCGGCCGCAAGCGCATCGCCCTCCTCCAGCCTCCGAGCAAGCTCACCTATTACACGCACACCCGCATCGGCTTCCAGACCGGGCTGCATGACTACGGCGCCGAGGAAGTGCCGCTCCGCGTCACCATCGACACGCCGCTGGACGATATCCGCAACGCTGTCGAGACCATGATGCGCTCCAGCAATGCGCCTGACGGTATCGTCTGTCTCGCCGGCAGTGCCGCCATCGCCGTCAACGCCGGCATCGAAGCCGCCGGCAAGCGCCTCGGCCACGACGTCGACATGGCCTCGAAGGAATCGGCGCCGATCCTCAACTGGATCCGCCCCGAGATCATCACCGCCTATGAAGACGTCCGCCACGCCGGTCGCGAGATGGCCAAGGCCGTCATCGCCCGCATCGACGGCGTCGAGCCGGAAATGCTGCAGAGCGTTAGCCAGCCGGTCTGGAAGACCTAAGCGATGATGAGTTGGGCCGCCAAAGAAGGCGGTCGAGCCACCTTCTTACAATCGAGTATTTCGTCGCAAACACCATATCTCCTGTAGGCTTCTCAAACAATGTAAGCAGCGGAAGATCAAAAGATGCTCATTATTTTTGGCGGCTTGCCGGGTTCTGGAAAGACGACGATTGCCCGCCACCTAGCGCAAGAGATTCGTGGCGTCTACGTCCGCGTCGATACAATCGAGCAAGGTATCCGTGAATATCATGGCGTCGATTTCGAGGTCGGTCCCGCCGGTTATGTGGCAGCTTATGGAGTTGCCCAAGACAATCTGGCGCTAGGTCATACGGTCATCGCGGATTCCGTAAATGGCCTCCGTGTCACCAGAGACGCATGGCTCCTCGTTGCACGGCGCGCTGGCGTCTCAGCCGTGGAAATCGAAGTCGTATGCTCAGACAAAACTGAACATCGTCGCCGGGCGGAGACCAGAGTTACAGATGTCGCGGGACTGATAAAACCGAGTTGGAAGGCTATTGTCGAACGACACTACGAGGACTGGGGGCAAACCCCTATCGCTGTCGACACCGCAACGATGAACGCGAGTGAGATCGTTGCTGATTTGGTATCGAAACTCAAGCTAGCGTAAAGCGATAACGCTGCGACTGTATGCGCATTGATGCAACTTCAATGCGGAAGCTCTTACCCAAGACGCAACAAAAAAGCCCGATCGAAACCGGGCCTTTCGTTATCCAATCGAACCTTAGAAGGTCGCCGCGCCGCTGCCCCATGGGCCGTGGTGGAAGTCCTTGCCGTCGAGACGATCGAAGCCGTGGGCGCCGAAGAAGTCGCGCTGTGCCTGGATCAGGTTGGCGGTGCCGCGGCCCTGGCGATAGGCGTCGAAGTAGGTGAGCGCCGAAGTGAGCGCCGGAACCGGCAGACCGGCCTGCAGGGCAGCGCCGACGACGCGGCGAAGCGCCGGCAGCGATTCCTTGACCATATCCGCGAAGGCCGGCGTCACGATCAGGTTTGCGACGTCAGGCGCCTTGGTGAAGGCCGAGGTGATCTCGTCGAGGAACTGCGAGCGGATGATGCAGCCGTCACGCCAGATCTTGGCAATGGTTGGCATCGGCAGCGACCACTTGAACTCGCGCGAGGCTTCCGCCATGACAGCAAAGCCCTGCGCATAGGCGCCGATCTTGGCGGCGAACAGAGCCAGTTCCAGATCCTTGACGAGCTCTGGACCGTAAGCGACCGGGAAGTTGTATTCCGGCTTTCCGAAAATCTTCTCGGCGGCTTCGCGCTCGGTCTTCATCGACGACAGGCTGCGGGCGGCAACGGCCGCTTCAATTGCCGTTGCCGGAATGCCCATGTTTTGCGCCTCGATCGCCGACCACTTGCCGGTGCCCTTCTGGCCGGCCTTGTCGAGGATCATGTCGACCATCGCACCGCCGGAGATCGGGTCAGTCGCGGCCAGAACCTTTTCGGAGATCTCGATGAGGTAGGAGTTCAGGCGGCCCTTGTTCCAGTCGCCGAAGATGCCGGAGATGTCCTTGGCGCTCTTGCCGAGGCCGTCGCGCAGGATGCCGTAGATTTCGGCGATCATCTGCATGTCGGCATATTCGATGCCGTTGTGGATCGTCTTGACGAAGTGGCCGGCGCCGTCATTGCCGAGCCAGGCGACGCACGGGTCGCCCTTGTACTTGGCGGCGATCGAGGTCAACACCGGCTCGACGCGCTTCCAGCTATCTTCCGTGCCGCCGACCATGATCGACGGGCCGTGACGCGCACCTTCCTCGCCACCGGAAACACCCATGCCGATGAAGGTCAGGTCGGTGTCCTTGAGGCGATCGAAGCGGGCGATCGTGTCGCGGAAGTTGGCGTTGCCGGCATCGATCATGATGTCGCCCTTGGAGAGATGCGGACGCAGCAGCTCCATCTGCTGATCGACCGGCTCGCCGGCCTTGATCATGATGATGATCGGGCGCGGCGGGCGGATCGCCTCGACGAACTCCTCAATCGTCTTGCACGGAATGATCTGCTTCTTCAGATCGCCGGCGCTCTCGTAGAACTCGTCCGTCTTGTCAGGCGTGCGGTTGAACACCGCAATCTTGTTGCCCTTTTCCGCGATGTTCAGAGCGAGGTTGGAACCCATGACCGCAAGGCCGATCAGCCCGATTTCTGCCTTTTCCACGATAACTCTCCGGTTAGTCAAATTGGACCGGTGTTGTGGCACTCTCTGGCTCATACGGCAAGTTCGATTCGCCCCGGATCGGTCGCGTATTGCGTGCGGCGCGAAGTGAACCATATTTCCAACGAGGCCCTGATGTCGGCGATTTTGGCGTCGGCGGCATTCGAGCGGCAACGATGCGCGGTCGATATGCGACGTTAAGCCGCCCATGAAAATGAAGGAGGAGCAAGCGATGGCGACAATGCCGGCGAGAATCATTCACAGGTCCATCCAGAGAAACTGGCGAGACGTATGGGCTTTTGCCGGTGCGCCCGAGAACATGCCGCTCTGGGCATCGGGCCTCGCATCCGGGCTGGAGAAAAGCGGCGACGACTGGATCGCCACGGGCGTTCTCGGCACGGTGCGCGTCAGCTTCGCTCCCCACAACGAATTCGGCGTTCTCGACCACACAGTCACGATCGCGAACGGCTTGCGCGTCTATAACGCGCTCAGGATCGTCCCGAACGGCGATGGTTGCGAGGTGATGTTCACATTGCTGCGCCTGCCGGATATGACCGACGAGCAGTTCGAGGCCGACGCCGCGCATGTCGCGCGCGATCTTGAATCGCTGAAAAAGCTGATGGAAATCTAGGAAGCACCGATGACCTCTACGAAAAACGAGCTTCGCATCGACTATGTCGAGTTCAACGTCGCCGATATCGAGCGCTCCAAGGCGTTCTACGGCAAGGCTTTCGGGTGGCGTTTCACCGACTACGGCCCCAATTACTGCGAATTCGACGATGGACGGCTGAAGGGCGGCTTCACCAATCTTGAGGCACCCCGCCCCGGCGGCCCGCTCGTCATCCTCTACGCCGATGACCTGCCGGCCGCGCTGGAAGCGGTCGAAGGCGCAGGTGGCAAGATCGTGCGCCCGATCTTCGGCTTCCCGGGCGGCAGCCGCTTTCACTTCGCTGATCCCGATGGATACGAACTGGCAGTGTGGACGAAGGCCTGATCAGGCGGCGAGATTGGCCGCCGACGATGACGATCCGGCATCCTGCGAGACAATAAGCGCCCCGATGATATAGCCGGACGAATCGCGCAACGGCGACATGCGGTACCGTGTTTTCTGAACGACGTTTTCCTCGCGCCGTTCATAGATCTGATCGCATGTTCCGCCCGCGAAACACGCGTCGAGCATCTCTTTGACGCAATCCACGAACCGCGCTTCGCCCAGCACGTCCTTGATATGCCGCCCGACCATCTCGAACGGCTTGCGCTTGGCGTAGGCGGCACTCGCGGCATTGGCGTAGAGGTAGCGATAGTCCTTGGTCACGACCGCGACCCGATCCGGCAGGGATTCGAGGATGGCCGAGTTCAGGAAATTGCCGTTGTCGGTATTGGGCACATAGGCGGCAGGCGCCGACACCCGCTCCCGGTCCATGCGCTCCAGCGGTGGCATTTGCCAGCGCGGAACGGTCGACCCGAGATACTGCTCCATCAGGTAGGAAAGCAGCTTCACATGCTCACGCACGGATTCGCTGTCTTCGGCATACTGATCGATCAGGCAGCCGACGAACTGCATCTGCATGTGCGCGTAGAACAGATTGGTGGCGCGATAGCCGAGGATGGTGTCGATAAGCGCATCGATCGAGCTGTCGAGGCTGCTCACCCGCGCATCATCACCGACCCGTATAGCCTCGTCAATTTGCGAACATCGCAACGAGAACGCCTGAAAAAGCCCGAGCACGACACCTCCCATGCCGATTTCCGTGAGGGAATTGCTTCGATATAAATGATCATGACGGCACCTTTACCGTTCATAATCCTTCCTGTCAGAAATCGGTAACATGACGCCACCTCATGTTCAATGACGAAGAAGGCTTGTTTTTCAATGACAAGATTTGAGGGATTCCCCTCTACATGATCTGTCGCTTGATTTCCCATCGGTCATGATACCAGAGCCACTGCTCCGGGTATTCACGCACCCAGCTTTCAACCTTGTCGTTCAGCAACTGCGCCGTAGCCGTCAGATCGAGATTGCCCTTCTCATCCCGGGGCAGTTCGACCTTCGGCTCGATTTCCAGCCGGTAGCGATTGCCGGGAAGGCGGATGCAGCGGGCCGGATAGACCTCGCAGTTGAACTGGCGCACCAATTTTCCGAGAAGAGGATTGGTCTTCACCGGCAGGCCGAAGAATTCCGTCTTCAGGCCGCGACCAAATTTCTGGTCGACAAGCACGCCGACCCCCTGCTCCGCTTCCAGCTGGCGGGCGAGCGCGAAAGACGACCCGGCATGAGACGGCACCAGCTTGCCCATGCGGGCGCTGCGGAAGTCGAACACCTTCTGCGCCACGTAGGGATTGTTCGGCGGCCGGAAGAGAACGCTGACGTAGAGGCCAAAGGCGGCACCGGCGACCGGCAGCAGCTCGAAATTACCGGTATGGCCGGTAAAGACGATGAAGGGACGCGGGTTTTCCAAGAGATCGAGGAAGATCGGGATGCCCGACACCTCCACCCTGCCCGGCTCGCTTTTCTCGGGATCGAAATCGAACAGCCGATCGAGAAACACATATTCCGCAGCGAGCCGACCCATATTGGCCCAGCTTCCAAGCGCGATCTGGTTGATCTCCTCTTCGCTCTTTTCGGGAAAGGCGTTGCGGAGATTGGCCAGAATCAGCTTGTGGCGCTTCATCTTCGGGCCGATCTTGCGCATCAGCCAGTCGATGAAGTTGATCGCCCCGTCGGCCGGGAAGATCTTCAGGAAGTTGAGGAAGCCGAACATCACCTGCGCGATCAGCCACTGGCGAAAATGGTCCAGTTTCAGGACGATCCGGGTGATGAACAGCTCCAAGGGATCAATCCATCTTCAGGATGATCTTGCCGAAGATCTGGCGCGATTCCATGCGCTCCAGTGCCCGGTCGATATCGTCGAAGCTGACTTCGGTGTCGATGACAGGGTGCACGAGGCCACGGCCCATCTTCTGCATCGCGTCGGCCATGTTTTCCATGCGGCAGCCGAACGAGCCAAGCAGCTTCAGCTGCTGCTGGAACAGCATCATCAGGTTCATATCGGTCGAGACACCCGATGTCGAGCCGCAGGTCACAAGACGACCGCCGCGCTTCAGGCAGAGCATCGAGCCCGCCCAGGTATCCTTGCCCACATGTTCGAAGACGACGTCGACGCCCTTCTTCTTGGTGAGCTTGCGCACCACGCCCTCGAAGCGGTCGGTGCGGTAGTTGATGACGTGATCGGCGCCGAGCGCCTTGGCCTTCTCGATCTTGTCGTCGGAGCCAACGGTCGTGATGACGGTGCAGCCGATCTTCTTGGCAAGCTGGATCGCCGCCGTGCCGATGCCGGACCCGCCGGCATGCACGAGAATGGTTTCGCCCGGCTCAAGCTTAGCGTTGTCGAACAGCATGTGCTCAACGGTACCGAAGGTAACCGGCGCGACGGCGGCACCTACGGCATCGACGCCGGGAGGTGCAGGCACCAGCAGGCGCGCCGGAAGGTTGACCTTCTCCTGCGCGAAACCATCAAGATGGAAGCCGTGAACGCCCGAGACGTGTTCGCAGAGATTGTCGCGACCTTCGCGGCACGGACGGCAGAGGCCGCAGGTGCGCGCGCCATAGACGGCAACCAGCTGGCCCGGGAGCACGTTGGACACGCCGGGACCGATCGCCTCGACGACACCGGATGCTTCCGCGCCGATGACGAGCGGCATCTTGCGCTTGGCGAACGCCATGCCGCGCCAACCCCAGACGTCGATATGGTTGAGCGCGACCGCCTTGACGCGCAGCGTCACTTCGCCGGCGCCGGGCGCATCGGGTTCAGGCAGATCGGTGATCTCGAGCTTGCGGTCGTCGATCAGTTGCAGAGCGCGCATGGCAAAATCCTTCGCGGTCGCACCAGCCGGACGGCGGATGCGCGGTTTATGTTTGCTGTTGCGTCCCGCAGGCCCTTACCGGGCGCGGCCGCAACAATGGAATTTATGGTCGCAAACCGCTTAAGCCGGTTCCAGCGCCATGACAAGGCTGGCGTTCTGGCCGCCGAAGCCGAAGGAGTTGGAAAGCACGGCGTTGACCTGCGCATCCCGCTTCACATTCGGCACCACGTCGAGAACGATCGCCGGATCAGGGTTGGTGTAGTTGATGGTCGGCGGCAGCGTGCCGGTGCGCATCGTCTGCAGCGAGAACACGGCTTCCACGGCACCAGCCGCCGTCAGCGTATGGCCGATCATCGACTTGTTCGACGACAGCGGAATGGAGGCCATGCGGTCGCCGAAGACAGCAAGCATCGAGCCATATTCCATCTTGTCGTTCTCAGGCGTCGAGGTGCCATGGGCGTTGATGTAGCCGATATCGCCTTCATCCATCCCAGCATCGGCAAGAGCCGCGCGGATCGTCGCGATCGCCGGGCCGCCATCCGGCGAAGACCGTGTGCGATGGAAGCTGTCGGCCTTTTCACCCGCTCCCTTCATGATCCCGAGCACCTTGGCGCCACGCGCGATCGCCGATTCCAGTGATTCCAGCACCAGCGTCGCCGCACCTTCCGCGATGACGAAGCCATCGCGGTCCTTGCTGAACGGCTTGGAGGCCTTGGTCGGATTGTCGTTCTGCGTCGAGAGCGCCGAGAGCAGCGAGAAGCGGATCAGCGCTTCGGCACTGACCGAGCCATCGGTCGCAACGGCAAGCGCACGGTTCGTGCGGCCCTGGCGGATCGCCTCGATGCCGAGCTGGATCGCGGTCGCGCCCGAAGCACAGGCCGTAGACAGCGTCACCGGCAGACCGCGCGTGCCGAAACGATCGGCAAGACGCTCCGAGATGGCGCCGAACAGTGCGGCCTCATGGAAGGCCGGATCGGGACGCTGGCGCATCGCCGTCAGGAAACGGTCGTAAGCATCACCCGGCTGCGAGGGCGGCGGCGAACGATCGCCGAGTTCGAAGCGGGCAATCCACTCCGGCTCGATCGGCGGTGCGGCGAGAAACAGCGGGCCGTTGAAATCGCCTGAGATGTCGGCATCGGCCAGTGCTTCGATCGTCGTCTCGCGCGCGAATGCATAGGAGCGCTCGACGGCGTTCGGCGCTGGGACGTCGATGAAATCGACAGTGCCGGCGATCCGCGTCGAAAGACCGTCCGTCGGGAAGCGGTTGATATCGTGGATACCGGATTTGCCCGATATCAGCGCCGACCAGTTGTCCTTGAGGCCCTGCCCCAACGAGGTCATGATGCCGACGCCGGTAACAGCCACGATCGGGCGGCCGAGATGATCCTTGTAAGCTTGATCCGTCATGTGCCTGCTCCTCACGCGTCCGCCGACAGAACGGCGACGCCTTCGCCACGCTGATGCCCGACCGTCGTGACGACCGCGGCCTTCGTGCCTGAACTCATGGATTTCTCATGTGCGCCGTCGAATGCCGGCACCTTGGCCTCGCCGTCGACGGCAAGGGCGGCCAGCGCCAGCCCGAGGGTGAAGTGCGCCTCCAGCCCATGGCCAGTCACGCCGCCGAAGCCGCGGATGGCAGCGCCCGGCAGCTGGTGCTCCAGAACAGCCTTCTCGCGTGACGCAAGCTCGGGCATGCCTGACGAGCCGGAAAAGATCGCCGTGCTCTCGGCAGGCAGGCCCCGGGCGGGCTCGAGCAGCCGCTCAAGGCGCTTTTCGAGATTGCCGGCGCCGCGATTGCCGCGATCGCCTTCGATGGACGAGATCGTAGAATAGATATGCGCGCCGCGCGCTTCGGCATGCGCCCGCGATTCGAGCACGAGGAAGGCGCCGAGCGAGCCACTCGTGATGCCGCCGTCGTTGCGCGACCACAAAGGCTGCCATTCGCCGCGCGAATGCGAGCCGATCGCCTCGAACAGCAGAACCATGTCGAGACGCTCGGCAGAAAACGCGCCGCCAACCAGCGCATGCGAGGATTCGCCCGACTTGATGCGGTAGAACGCGGTCTCGACGGCGGAAATGCCGGCCGATTCCTCACCCATGAAGGTGCGCGAGGAGCCGGTGACCTTGTGGACGATCGAGATGTTGCCGGCGAGCAGGTTGGAGAGCTGCGCCAGGAAGAGCGTCGGACGGAGCTCGGTCGTAAGCTTCTCGTTCAAGAGAACTTCGCGGTCGTTGCGCTTCAGGCCTTCGTCGACGATCAGCGTGTCGACATTGATGTCGCGCTCGCCGCCGCCGGCTGCCACGATCATATCCATCGTGCCGCAGGCTTCGACATTATCCTTGAGACCGGCGTCGTCGAGCGCAAGACCCGCCGCGAACACGCCGATGCGCTGCCAGTTTTCCATCTGTCGTTGATCGCCGCGCTTGGCGATCTGCAGCGACCAATCCACTTCAGGCAGCGGATGGATCGGATAGGGCTTGAACTTCTCGGTCTCGACAACAGTCTTCGGCGCTTCGGCGGCATTGAGCAGCGCGATATGCGGCTCCTTGCCGACGCCCTGACAGGTTACGATACCGACGCCCGTGATGACGACATCATTCTGAGCCTTGCTCATCCATTCACTCCCTGCGCAGCGATTGCATCCATCAGGCCGATTTCACTGGCGCGTTTCTTGACGATGTCACCAAGCGGTATTTCGCTGAAAGGCATGGTGCGCAGCTTCAGCTGCGCATCGCAAACCTTCTTGCCGCCGCTGGTGATCTTGGCCTTGGTGACGGCGAAGCCCGAGCCGTCGTGCTCCAGAAACGCCTCGATATCGAGGACCGCCTCCGGCTCGACGAAGGTGCGCATCTTCGCGCCGTCGACCGACATCAGGAACGGCATGGCCGCGAAATCGGTCGCCGCCAGCACCAGCATGCCGGATGCCTGCGCCATGGTTTCAATGAGAAGCACGCCCGGGACAAGGGGCATGCCGGGAAAATGACCTTCGAACACCGGGCTCTTCGCCGGCACGACGGAGCGTGCCTTGAGTGTCTTGGTCTGAAGGTCGACCGCCTCGACGCGATCGATCATCTGGAAGTATTCCAGGAGCATCTGATCCTCCGGCCGCACAGGCAACATGCCGTCGGCTAGAGCGCCGTGCATCCGATTGGACGCACAAAGGACGCTCTATCATTTTTCAATCGACAGGACCGAGCCTTGCGAAAATCGGAGCCGATTTCGCAAAACGCGACCCTGTGGGCCTACTTAGTAACAAAACCGCCCGGCCGCCATGGTGAATGGCGACAGGGCGGAGAAAAAAATTGTGCGTATCGATCAGGCCTTGGCGGCGCGCAGTTCGTCGATCTTGGCGCAGAGGTTCTTCAGCACGAAGTATTCCGACGTGGAAACCTTGCCCTCGTTGACTTCCTGCGTCCACTTTTCGAGCGGGATCTTGATGCCGAATTCCTTGTCGATGGCGAAAACGATATCGAGGAAGTCGAGGCTGTCGATACCGAGGTCGTCGATCGTATGGCTTTCCGGCGTGATCGTATCACGATCAATCTCGCTGGTTTCTGCAATGATGTCGGCAACTTTATCGAATGTAGCGGTCACGCCTGTACCTCTTGGAAATGATAGTTTTCCCCCTCATAGGCAAATCCATTTCAAAAGCCAATGCTTTCGTCCAGCCCGAGGCGCAATTTGCGCAGGCACTGTTGCTCAAACAGCATGCACCAAAAGGCAGCCGGCAACCGTTTCCGCGACGTTTCGCCTCGCTTAGTTCGTAACGACAACCCGCGTATTGGCCAAGCCTGCCTGCCGCGTCATGTCGAAAAACTGCGCCGCATTGTTGGGATGCAGGCGAATGCATCCATGCGATGCCGGGCGCCCGAGACGCTTGAGATCGAAGGTCGCATGCACGGCATAGCCGCCATTGAAGAACACCGCGTAAGGCATCGGCGCATCGTCGTATTTCTTCGATCGGTGATCGCGCGAAAGCCACTTGGCGCTCCAGGAACCAATAGGCGTCACATAACCGGAGCGCGCCGTCGAAACCTTCCAGCGATATTTGACGAAGCCGTTCTCGGTCACCGTCATCGTCTGCGAGCTGATGCTGATCTTCGCGATCAAGGTCGAGGCCTCGGCAGCAACGGCCGATAACTGCAGCAAGACAATCGCCGCAGCTCCTGCAAGTATAGTTCTCATCGTCCCCTCGTTCATTCTGCATGAATACAGTTGAACAAGACTACGACGGGAGACGTTACATCGGCTTAAGGAGCATGGTAATCAATATGATAACAGTATCGCGATGATCTATAGAAGAAACAGGAAGATCACCAGCGCGACGAAGGCAAGAACCGAGCAGCTGGCATAGAAGACTGAGACCGCGCTCTCGATATCCTCGATGACGGCGGTCTCTCGTCCGCCGCCGTTGATCATCGGCTCCATCACCACGACACCGGAATAGACGCGAGGTCCAGCGAGCTGCACGTTGAGCGCGCCAGCCATCGCCGCTTCCGGGCGGCCAGAGTTCGGCGAGCGATGCATGCCGCCGTCGCGCATCGCGATCTTGAACGCCTCGCGGCAAGCATCGCCGCCGCGTCTCAGCCACGCACCCGCCGCGATCAGCGCGATCGACAGCCGCGCCGCCGGCCAGTTAGCGAGATCATCGAGCCTTGCCGACGCCCATCCGAAATCGACATAGCGTTCCGACTTGTGGCCGATCATCGAATCCGCCGTGTTCAGCATCTTGTAGGCAAGCAGACCCGGCAGGCCGAACACCAGGTACCACAGCGCCGGCGCGACGACGCCGTCGGAAAAGTTCTCCGCAAGGCTCTCGATCGCCGCCCGGCAGACGGCCGGTTCGTCCAGCGTTTCCGGATCGCGCCCGACGATCATCGACACGGCCTTTCGCCCACCATCGAGACCACCTTGCCGAAGACCGGTTGCAACCGCCTCGACATGATCGGCAAGGCTCTTCTGCGCCAGGAACACCGTAACGCAGAGAACCTCGAGCAGGATGCCGGCAAGCCCGAACAGCGCGAAGAACAGATGCAGCGCAACACCCGCGACGATCGCGATCAAAAGCAGGGCCGCGATGACGAGCATACCGTTGCGCCGCCGGGTCTTGCCCGGCAGTTCCGTGCGGTTGAACAAGGTGTCCATCCGCGAGATCGCCTTGCCGAAGAGCACGATCGGGTGCGGCAGCCGCGCCCACAGCACATCCGGATCGCCAACGATCCTGTCGAGCATCAGAGCAAGCACCAGCACGAGAAGATTCAGTTCAAAAATCATCGATTGAAGCTCAACAGGGCATCGGCGAGCCTGAGGTCGCCAGTGGTATCCGCGGTCACGCCGAAGCGCAGCCAGGAAGGGGCATAATCGAACTTGCGGACCAGAATATGATGCACGCACAGATGTGCCTGCAACGCATCCGCCGCCTCGTCTTCGACCAGCAAGAAAAGCGCGGTGCCGCCACGAATGCGAAGCCCACCTTTGCTCAGAACCTCGCGCATCGCCTCGCTGCGCTCAGCGATCGCGCGCCGCATCGGCTCGGTATCCGTGCGCAGCAGGGAAGCGGCGATCGACAGCGCCGGCCCGGAAACGGCCCATGGACCGAGCAGGCTCTCGAACAGATCGAGAAGCTCCCGCGCCGCGATCACGAATCCAAGCCGCAACCCGGCGAGACCGAAGAACTTGCCGAAGGAGCGAAAGACGACGAGATTGGCGTGGTCAGCAACATGAGCGGCGACGCTGGCGTCAGGAACGGTATCGCCGAACGCTTCATCAACCACGAGAAGCCCTCCCCGCGCCGCCAGCCTACGCGCAAGACTAAGGAGCGCCTCGGGCTGATAGATCCGACCATCGGGATTGTTGGGATTGACGATGACGACAAGCGCGTGATGGTCGCCGACCTCGTCGATCCCATCAAGCCGATCGACAGCCGCTCCGGCCATCACGAAGGCCCGCTCATATTCGCCGTAAGTCGGCCCGAGAACCGCGACGCGCCCGCCCGCCGCAATCAAACGCGGCAGAAGCTGAATGACGGATTGGGTGCCGGGCACAGGCAACGGCAGGCTGTCGCCGCTTGCGTAATAAACCCGCGCCGCCTCGCGCGCCTCGTGGACGAGGTGCTGATCCGGCAACCGGTGCCAGGCGCGCAGGGGGATATCAGGCAGGACGGCCGGAAACGGGCTGATGCCGGTGGACAGGTCCAGCCAGTCCTCGGGCCTACCGCCATAAAGGGCTGCGGCGGCCGTTATGCCGCCGCCATGGATGATCGGAGCATTCATCGCGTCGGTCCACCCGCGCTACCCGCCGGTCCGCTCACCTGCGCCGCCACATCGATGAGATGCATGTAGGACCCGGCCACCTGCCAGCGCTGCAGGCCGGCCGTGCCGAGGTCGTTGTTCAATGCGTCGGTCACCTTGAAAAGCCGGTCCGCCTCGCCTTCCGAAACCACCGACGAATAGTGAAACTCGTGCGCAGTCATCGGCTGCGTGAAGAACGAGCCATTGATGGGATAGACGCGTCGATAGCCAAGATGGCGCCTGCGCTCCTCATAGCTGGTGACCAGCGGCAGAAGCCCGAGCATCTCGTGACGCTCGCCGCTGGCGTCCACCAGCCCGTCGCCCATCACCATATAACCACCGCACTCCCCATAAATCCGCACCCCGCCTTCGGCCGCCTGGCGCATGCTCTCGCGAAAGGTCGAAGCAGCGGCGATCCGTCCCGCGTGCAGTTCCGGGTAGCCGCCGGGGAGATAGATGGCGTCGGCGGTTCGCTCAGGCGGCTCATCGGCGAGCGGCGAGAAAAACGAGATATCGGCGCCACGACGCCGCCAGCCGAGCAGCATGTGCTCGTAGCAGAAGGCAAAGGCGATATCGCGCGCCACGGCGATCCGGCTGCCAAGCGGCGGCAGGCGATCGATATTGGCGGTCGAAGGCCGTGCGAAACCCTGCCTCGCGACCCGCATCAGGAAATCGAAATTGCAGTTCTGCGAGACAGCCTGCGCCGCGTGCTCGACGAATTTCTCCAGCGCCTCATGCTCTCCAGCCTGCACCAGGCCGAGATGCCGCTCCGGCAGCGCGATCTCGGCGTCGCGACGCACGACAGCGATCACAGGCATGCGGCTCGCTTCGAGCGCCTGGCGCAGCATCATCTCATGCCGATCACCGCCCACCTTATTGAGGATGACGCCGGCGATACGGACATCGGCACGGAACCCGGCAAAGCCGGCCACGAGGGCCGCGACGGACTGCGACATGTGCGACGCATCGACCACCAGCACGACCGAAAGCCCCAGCATCGCCGCCAGATCCGCCGCCGTCCCCTTGCCATCAGCCGCCCCGTCGAAGAGGCCCATCATCGCCTCGATGACAAGCAGCCGGTCGCCGGAGCGATGCAGCGTCGCGTTGGCGGCGATCAGTTCGGGGCGCATCGCCCAGGGATCGAAATTGAGACAGGCGACGCCGCTCGCCGCAGCATGAAAGGCCGGATCGATATAGTCAGGCCCCGCCTTGCCGGGCGCGACCTCCACCCCGCGCTTGCGAAGCGCCCTGAGGAGCCCAAGCGTCACCGTCGTCTTTCCCGACCCGGAGGACGGGGCTGCAATCAACAGACCACTCATGCCGTCTCCTTACTGCCGGACCTCCGGAACGGATCGGGATGCAACCGTCGTCCGGCCAGCGCACCCAGCCAATCGAGAGAACCACGCAACCGCACCACCTCGCCGACCACCACGATCGCCGGCGGTTCGATGCCCGATGTCAGCGCCGCGGCCGGTGCCTCGCCGAGCGTCGTTTCCAGCACCTGCTGCGCGCTCGTGGACGCATTACAGACGAAGGCGACCGGCTCGTTGCGCGAGCGCCCCGCGGCAATCAGGTTGGCACTGATCTCGGCAATATGCTTCATCGCCATATACATGACGATGACGGGCGAGCCCTTGCCTATAGCATCCCAGTTTATCGCGTCCGGCACCAGCCCCGATGAATTGTGGCCGGTCAAAAACGTCACCGCATGATTGATGTCGCGGTGGGTCACGGGGATACCCGCATAGGCAAGCCCTCCGATCCCCGCCGAAATGCCCGGCACGATGCGAAACGGGACGTTATATTCGACCAGCGTCAGCGCCTCTTCGCCGCCACGCCCGAAGACGAACGGATCGCCACCCTTAAGCCTCAGAACGCGATTTCCCGCCTGCGCGAGCTCGACGAGGCGAAGCGAGATGTCGCGCTGTTTGGCGGACGGCTTGCCGCCGCGTTTTCCCGCATATTCGAGAACGGCACCCGCCCGCGCCAGCTTCAGGCATTCGGCATCGACCAGCGCATCATGCACGATGACATCGGCTTCCATCAGCCCCTTGACGGCAAGCAGCGTCAAAAGGCCCGGATCGCCGGGCCCCGCGCCCACGAGCCAGACACTGCCGGGATCCATCGCCGGGAGGTGAGAAAGTACCGTTTCGATCATGACGATGATCTATGCCCGGCGGCGGACGACGTCAACGCCGCAAACGCAGTCACGGTCACACCGATTACAACGCCCAAAGCGGACTCAAATTATGAGGATATCGGCGCAAGCGGCTGAATGGATTCGCCAATGCGCTTGCGCCGAAATACCGATGATGATTGCCGACTAAGCGTTCAGCAATGTATCGCGGATCAGGTCGATGACCTCTTGCGACTGAATACCGGTGCAGGCGATCTGGCTCGGCAGGCCGTCCCAATCGCCCGGCGGGAAACGACGGCCGTCCTGCTTGATGATCGTCTGGCCATCGGCGATACCGCCGCAAACGACGCGCATCGCACCCGAGATCGTGGTGAACAGCTCCGGCGCCACGACATAGACGCAGGCGCAGCTGTCATGCACCATCATCCCGTCCTCGACGGCATGCTTGTAGAAATCGATGTAGAACTGCGAGAGCTTGTCGAGCAGTTGCAAGGCCTTGTCGCCCTTGGCGGCCATCTCGCCGAGATAGCCACGGCTCATGGTGGTGATCGCGGTGACATCGAGGCCGATGACGACAACCTGCCACGGCGCGGTGAGCACGATATCGGCGGCCTCGGGATCGCCATGGATGTTGGCTTCGGCCACAGGCGTCACGTTACCAGGCACATAGAAATTACCGCCCATGATGACGACCTGCTTCACAAGCCCGGCGATGTCAGGGGCTTCCTTCAGCGCCAGCGCAAGGTTGGTCATGCGCCCGACGGCGACCAGCGTCACCTCGCCCGGATTGGCGCGCACGGTATCGATGATGAACTTGTAGGCCGGACGCGGATCGAGCGGCACATCGACCACCTCCGGAACGTTGATATTGCCGAGCCCGTCATCGCCATGCACGAAGGTCGGCCAGGCGCCTTCCTTGCGCGACGGATCGATCGTGACACTCGCTCCCTTGGCGACGGGCGCCGGGATGTTCCATTCGCGCTTCAGGAACAGCGCATTGCGCGTCGTCGTCTCGATCGAGGCGTTGCCGAACACGGTCGTGATGCCGATCAGATCGATGTCGGCATGACGGTGCAGGAAAAGCAGCGCCATCGCATCGTCAACACCCGGATCCGTATCGTAAATCACCTTATGCATAATCGTCCCTCTTGCATGTTTTCATGTCATGGATTGGCAGCCGCGCGACAGAACCGCTGCGGCGGCATCGGCGGTCACCATAGCGAGCGCTATTCTTTCCGCAACAGGGCGCGTGCGATCGCAGCCGTCGCATGCGCTGACTTGATTTTCGGCAACACAAGCTCGGCATCGGGCCCGATCGCCGCAAGTGCCGCAGATTCCGCAACCCCATGACAGCCAACCCGCGCGAAGACGACATCGGAAGGGTTCTTGATCCTCAACGTCTCCCGCTCGAGCGTTTCAGCATCGAAGAACACCAAGGGAACGGCAAGGCGCGTGGCGACCAACACCATTGCCGGCTCGTCGCGGCGGGAATCGATCGAAGCCAACCCGCCCACCTGCTCGGGCGCGACACCCGCCATCTCCAGAGCCGAAAACACGAGCGACATGACCTCTTCAGGCGACGTCGCTCGCTCGCAGCCGAGGCCGAGCACGTAGCGGCGGGTGGTATCGAAGGAGAGTGCGGTCATGCGATGGAAAAGCCGGTTGCCTGTATCGCGCAAGCCATTGCAGCCCTAGCCGGTAAATGCAACAAGCGCGCCAACACAGTGCATTCGCAGTCCCACAGGTTCCTCCATTGTACGACCTTGCCCCTCACCTCATCCTTCTCCTTGCCGCTGCAGCCTTCTTTGCCGGTTTCGTCGATGCCATCGCCGGCGGCGGCGGTCTCATCACCGTTCCGGCAATGCTGATCGCGGGCATTCCGCCGCTGCAGACGCTAGGCACCAACAAGGTGCAATCCCTGTTCGGCGCCGGATCGGCGACCATCGCCTATGCCCGCAAGGGACACGTCAATCTGCGTGAACAGCTGCCGATGGCGCTCATGGCCGTCATGGGCGGCGCGCTTGGTGCGGCGCTGGCGACCATCGTGCCCGGCGACGTGCTGCGTGCCGTCATGCCGGTGCTGCTCGTGGTCATCGCGCTCTATTTCGCGCTGAAACCCAATCTCGATGATGTCGACAAGCATCGCCGCGTGACGCCTTTCGTCTTCGGCCTGACACTCGTGCCTCTCATCGGCTTCTACGATGGCGTGTTCGGCCCCGGCACCGGCTCGTTCTTCATGCTCGGCTTCGTTTCACTGGCCGGTTTCGGCATGCTGAAGGCGACCGCCCACACCAAACTCCTGAACTTCGGCTCGAACCTCGGCGCCCTCATCGTCTTCGCCTCCTTCGGCGCGACGCTCTGGAAACTCGGCCTGATGATGGGCGTCTGCCAGTTCCTCGGCGCGCAGCTCGGTTCGCGGCTCGCCATGCGCATCGGCGCGAAGCTGATCAGGCCGCTGCTGGTCATCGTCTGCATCGCGTTCACGATCAAGCTCCTGTCCGACCCAGCCAATCCGCTGCGCGTCTGGCTGGGCGTCTGAGCCTCAGAACAGCGCGAGAAGCAGCGCTCCGCCGGCGATCAGACTGACGCCGAGCCAGTTCATCATGTTCAGCTTCTCGCCGAGGAAGACGACACCGAAGATGGCGACGAGGACGATCGACAGCTTGTCGATCGGCGCGACGCGTGCGGCATCGCCTATCTTCAAGGCACGGAAATAGGCAAGCCACGACGCGCCCGTCGCAGCGCCCGAAAGGCACAGAAACAGCCAGGTCTTCGACGAGATGCTGGAGAAGGGCTGCCATTGCCCGCTCGCCAGCACGATGGCGCTGATGATGACAAGAATGACGACGGTGCGGATCAGCGTCGCGAAATCGGAATTGACGCCGGCGACGCCGATCTTGGCGAAGATCGCCGTCAGCGCCGCGAAAGAGGCGGACAAGACCGCCCAGAAAACCCAACTCTGCGTCATCAGAACTCCACGCCTGCCTGCCCCTTGATACCCGAGCGAAACGGATGCTTGATCAGCTCCATCTCCGTCACCAGATCGGCAATCTCGATCAGTTCATCCTTGGCATTGCGCCCGGTGAGAACGACGTGAGTCATATAGGGCTTTTCCGTCTTCAGGAACGCCACGACCTCGTTGATATCGATGTAATCGTAGCGCAGCGCGATGTTGATCTCATCGAGCAACACCATAGAATTGCGCTCGTCGCGGATCAGCTCCTTCGCCTTTTCCCAGGCCGCACCGGCGGCCGCGACATCGCGCGCGCGGTCCTGCGTTTCCCAGGTAAAGCCCTCGCCCATCGTGTGGAACTGGCAGACATCGGAGAAATGCTTCTCGATCAGGTCGCGCTCGCCCGTCCACATCGCGCCCTTGATGAACTGCACGACGGCGGACGGCTTGCCATGCGCGATGTGGCGGAAGATCATCCCGAAGGCCGAAGACGACTTGCCCTTGCCCTTGCCGGTGTGGACGATGATCAGGCCCTTCTCGCCCGTCTTCGTCGCCATGATCTTGTCGCGCGCGGCTTTCTTCTTGGCCATCTTCTCGCTGTGGCGGACGTCGTCGTGGCCAGTGGCCTCCGTCGTGGTTTCGGTGGTTTCCTCAGTCATGTCAAACTTCCCCGGATGCAATCTTCAATCGGTCGGCGGTGTCGACACCGCCTGATCTGTCGTGTGTATTGTCTGCGGCAGCAAGATCGAACCGCGCCGAATTGCTGCGCGGCGTCCAGAGCCGCCGCTCGATCGCCTCCAACAGCCGCTCTCTCATCTCGTCGTAAGCGTGCGGATTCTTCTCGATCATGAAATCGCGCACGCGCTGATCGACCACGAAGGCCCGGTAGACCGCCTCGAAATGATGGTTACCGACAGCGCCTGTCGTCGCGGCGAAGGCGAAGAGATAATCGACCGTGGCGGCAATCTCGAAGGCGCCCTTGTAGCCATGGCGCATGACGCCATCGATCCACTTCGGATTGACGACGCGGCCGCGCACCACGCGGGCGATCTCTTCCTCCAGCGAGCGGATGACCGGCTTCTCCGGCATGGAGTGATCATTGTGGTAGATCGACGGCCGCGCACCGCCAAGCGTCTCCGCCGCCGCCGCCATGCCGCCCTCGAACTGGTAGTAATCGTCGCTGTCGAGCAGGTCGTGCTCGCGATTGTCCTGGTTTTGCACCACAGCCTGGATGGAGCGCAGCCGCTCCTCGAACACGCCGCGCTCGGCCCGGCCCTCTTCGCCGGCGCCATAGGCATAGCTGCCCCAGACCAGATAGGCCTCAGCCAGATCGGCGCGCCGCTCCCAGCCCTTCTCGTCGATCAGCGCCTGCAGCCCGGCGCCGTAAGCCCCCGGCTTCGACCCGAAAATCCGATACCCCGCCCGCTTCTTGGCCTGCGCTTCGTCGAGCCCAGCCTCTTCAAGCCGTGCAGCCTCGCCCCGCATCCGCGCCGCGACCGGATTGTCTTCAGCATCCTCATCGAGCGCACCGACAGCCCGGACCGCCTTGTCGAACAGTGCGATCTGCTCTGGAAAGGCATCGCGGAAGAAGCCCGAAATGCGCAGCGTCACATCCACGCGCGGCCGCCTCAGCAGAGCCTGCGGAATGATCTCGTAGCCGGTGACGCGCCGCGAGGTCATGTCCCAGACTGGCTTAACGCCAATCAGCGCCAGCGCCTGGGCGATATCGTCGCCGCCGGTGCGCATGTTCGACGTGCCCCAGGCCGTCAGCCCGAAGGACACCGGCCATTCGCCGTGATCCTGCACATAGCGGCGCACCAGAAGCTCAGCCG
Organism: Rhizobium sp. 16-449-1b; assembly: GCF_017741935.1. Taxonomy (GTDB): domain Bacteria; phylum Pseudomonadota; class Alphaproteobacteria; order Rhizobiales; family Rhizobiaceae; genus Rhizobium. Next base: position 312,429 of record NZ_JAGHMH010000007.1, read on the forward strand.
ATTTCTTGCCGAGTTCATAGGCCGCCGGCGTCGGCACCGCGCGGCTGTCCACCGAATAAAAGTTCCGCCCCGTCGGCAACACATCCGGCCGCCCGCGCGTCGGCGCGCCCGAGGGACCCGGAGGCACGAAGCGGCCGTCGAGGCCACGGAGCAGCCCTTCGATCTCGGCGTCGCCGCAGGCGAGGATGGCGGGTTTCAGGCGGGTTTCGATCTCGTCGAGGACGGCTCTGGTTTGGGACCAGAGGGTCGGGCATGGCAGTTCGCCGGACACGAATTTGGCGGCCAGCAGTTCAATGCGCTCTACGGTATCGCCCTGGGTGCGCCACGGGTCGGACGAGACGTCCGCGAGAATATCGGGGCGTGGACCAGTCCATGCGGCGGCCATGTCGCAGTCGAGAGGGTCGAAGGTCGCGCTAGTGGGTGGGGTACCCCCCTCTGTCCTGCCGGGCATCTCCCCCACAGGTGGGGAGATTGGCTGGGCGTGGCCGCTCGCTCCAACCTCGATTGTTTGGCTGATAGCAGGCCGCGAGTCGATCTCCCCCCTTGTGGGGGAGATGTCCGGCAGGACAGAGGGGGGTACCCCACCCACCAAGCTCTCCGCCACGTCACCATCACTCCCAAAAACATCCCCCGCAATCGCCCGCTGCAAACTCCGGTCACCACCCTCACCCAGCCCGCGCGGCACCCGCGCCAGCGCCACCGTCAGATCCGTCAGCAACCGCCCTTCCGGCGACACCCCAAACACATGCAGCCCGTCCCGGATCTGCATCTCCTTGAGATCACACAGATAGGCATCAAGCTTCTTCAGCGCCTCGCTCTCGCTCTCCCCCTTTGATATCCCCGCATCCTGATCGAGCCCGATATCGGCGACCAACTCAAGGATCTGCTTGCCCAGCAGCCGTATCCGTCGCGGATCGCCACCAGACGCCTCGTAATATTCGTCGACCAGCGCTTCGAGATCCTTCAACGGGCCGTAACTTTCGGCCCGCGTCAACGGCGGCGTCAGGTGGTCGATGATCACGGCGGCGGTGCGGCGCTTGGCCTGCGTTCCCTCGCCGGGATCGTTGACAATGAAAGGATAGAGATGCGGCAACGGCCCGAGGATCGCCTCGGGATAGCAGCTATCCGACAACGCCAGCGCCTTGCCCGGCAGCCATTCGAGATTGCCGTGCTTGCCCATGTGGATCACCGCATGCGCATCGAACTGATGGCGCAGGAAGGCATAGAATGCCAGATAGCCATGCGGCGGCACGAGATCAGGCGAATGATAACTTTCCTTCGGATCGATATTGTAACCACGCGCCGGCTGAATGCCGACGAGCACATCGCCGAAACGCGTGAACGGCAGCGCAAACGCGCCGTCCACGACATAGGGATCGGCCTCCGGCTCGCCCCAGCGAGCACCGATCTCATCTTGAATCTTTTTCGGAAGAGTTTCGAGGAAATCCCGGTAACGACTCACGGAAAGCGTCTCGCGGATGATCTTCCCATCACGCCCGGAATTGGTCGGCCCATCCATGATATGACGCATCAGCGCATCGCCATCCTCGGGGATGTCACCAACAGGATAACCGGCCCTGCGCATCGCCTGTAGCACCTCGATCGTACCCGCAGGCGTATCCAGCCCGACGCCATTTCCGAGCCTGCCATCGCGGTTCGGATAGTTCGCCATCACAAGCGCCACCCGCCGCTCCGCCGGCTCTGCCTGCCGCAGCCGCGCCCAGTTGGCGGCCAGCCGCGCGGTGTAGCGCATCCGCCCCGCATCCGGCTCGCTGGCAACGATATTGGCCTCGACCAGCGCATCATAGCGCGCCGCCGACTTGAACGAGACCGCACGGGAGAGAACCCGGCCATCAACTTCGGGCAACGCCACGTTCATGCCGAGATCACGCGCCGAAAGCCCTTGCGAAGAGTTTTCCCATGCTTCTTTCGAGGAAGCGGAAAAGATCGCCTGCAGCACGACGGCATCGCTGGCTTCCAGCACCGTCGGCTGCCGCTCCGCACCCGGCGCCGAGACGGCGAAGCCTGTCGTGTTGATGACGACATCGGGCTTGGTGGCTGCGAAGACGCTTTCCAGGATACCTTTGGAGACGGGGTCCTTGAGACTATAGGCGAAGACCGGGAGCGGCCGGATGCCTTGAGCGATCAACGCCTCGATCAGCGCCTCGACGGGGCGGGTTTCGCCGCTTTGCACGAGGGCGCGGTAGAAGGAGATGGCGATGGTGGGGGTGTTAGTCGCGACTAACCTCTCGCCCATATCACCCCCCTCTGTCCTGCCGGACATCTCCCCCACAAGGGGGGAGATCGACTTGTGGCTATCGCCCAGCCAAACATTTGAGGTCGGAGCGAGCGGGCGCTCCCAGCCAATCTCCCCACCTGTGGGGGAGATGTCCGGCAGGACAGATGGGGGTACACCACCCGCCGACAGCGCCCGCCACTCGTCAACCCCAACAACACCCCGCCCCGGCCACCAGATCCCAGCCTTCATCAAAGGCGCTGCCGCCTCCGGCTTCTCAGCCCCTGACAGCATCGCCTCGGCATAATCGAGAAACGCATGCGTATTCGCATCACCCCCCTCAATCAGATAGGCCCAGAGCGCATTCAGGTCCTCAAGCGGCACATTCGAAAACGGCGTCAACCCTGCATCCGGCTTCGAATCCCCCGGCAGCACCGCGATCAGCGCTCCATGCCGCGCGGCAGCCGCATGCAGCGCCTCCAGCGCGTAATGGAAATAGCTGGCGCCCCCCAGCGCTCTGACGATGATCAGCTTCGCATGCCTCGCCGTGCGCTCGACATAGGCATCGACGGACATCGGATGCTTGAGGCTCATCAGGCTGGCGATGCGCAGCGACCGTCCCCCACCTCGCTGACGATGCGCGGCTGCTACCGCCGCCAGTTCGGTGTCGGCAGCGGAGAGAAACAGGATGTCGCCGGGCGACTGACCGAGGTCGATTGCCTCCTCGCCGTCGCTGATCGTTCCCTGCTGGGCTAGGAGAAGGTGCATCGTCTTGCCTTATGCGAGCGCCGAAATCGCCTGACGCACCGCCCCCTCATCCATTTCGTGCAACCCGATCACCACCAGCCGCGTGCCACGCGCCTCGCCAGCAGCCCAGGCGCGGTCAAAATAATGGTCGATACGGCTACCGACAGCCTGCAACTGCAGGCGCATCGGCTTGCCGGGAACGTCGACGAAACCCTTGAGGCGCAGAACGTCGTGCTCGGCGATGATACCCTTCAGGCTCTCGACGAAGGCGGCCGGATCGGCGATCGGTCCGAGCTCTACCACGAAGCTATCGAACTCGTCGTGATCGTGCGGCGTGCCGTCCTCATGCTCAAGTTCGTGATGAGACTTGCGGTTGCCGATATCCTCCTCGGTGCCGATGCCAAGGCCGAGCAGAACGCTTGCCGGCACCTCGCCGTTTTTCGCCTCGATCATCGCGGGCTTGCGCGCCGTGCGCGAGGCAACCTCGTCGCGGACACGGGCAAGGCCGGCGCCGTCTATCAGGTCGGTCTTGTTGAGCACGATCAGGTCGGCGCAGGTGAGTTGGTCCTCGAAGAGTTCCTCGATCGGGCTCTCGTGATCCAGCGTTTCGTCCTCGACGCGGCGGGCGTCGACGGCATCGTGATCGTCGGCGAAGCGGCCGGCTGCGACGGCGGCGCTGTCGACCACGGTGATCACGCCATCGACGGTTACCTGCGTGCGGATGTCAGGCCAGTTGAAGGCGGCGACCAGCGGCTGCGGCAAGGCAAGGCCCGAGGTTTCGATGACGATATGATCAGGCCGGTTCTCACGCTCCAGGAGCTTGCTCATGGTCGGGATGAAATCGTCGGCCACCGTGCAGCAGATGCAGCCATTGGTGAGCTCGATGATATCGTCCTCGGTGCAATTCTCAGCGCCGCAGCCCTTCAGCACTTCGCCGTCGACGCCAAGGTCGCCGAACTCGTTGATGATGAGCGCGATCTTCTTGCCGCCCGCATTTGTCAACAGGTTGCGGATCATCGTCGTCTTGCCGGCGCCGAGGAAGCCGGTGATCACGGTGGCGGGGATCTTCTGCTGGTTCATCAATTCAACCCTTCATTTTCAGCGGCAGTCCCGCCGCGATAAAATACACATTCGCGGCGGCCGCCGCGATCATCTGGTGCAGCCGGCCTGCATGGTCGCGAAATTCGCGGGCCATGCGGTTCTCGGGCACGATGCCGAGGCCGACTTCATTGGAAACGATGACGAGGCGAGCTTTGGCCCTCGGCAGATAGGCAGAAAGTGCCGCGAATTCCGCGGCCACGTCGCGCTCCTCCATCATCAGATTGGTGACCCACAACGTCAGGCAATCGACAAGCACCGCCCGCCCCTCACCGTCGATGGCGGCAAGCTGGCCTGCGAGATCGAGCGGTTCTTCATGGGTGGTCCAGAGATCACCGCGATCGGCCTTGTGCTGGTCGATCCGCGCGCGCATCTCCTCGTCCCAGGCGCGGCCGGTGGCGATGTAATGGCGCTCGAGACCGCTGTCGATGACCAGCTGCTCGGCAAAACGCGACTTGCCGGAGCGGGCGCCGCCTAAAACAAGCGTGGAGGATCCGGTCGTCATGCGTGGACGACTTCACAGGAGCGCGTCCGGCCTGGCGCCGACGCCAAAATCTCATTGTCTGCCATGACAACCTCCGTGCTGGCATTGGGCGCACTTGCCCAGGGGTGGGCTTTGCGCCCGGCACGATTGGCAGGTCTCCTGGCTCGCGGGTCCAGGCGACGATCGGGATGGCCACGCAGGCCATCCCGATCGTGCCATCGGTTCTTCCTCGCCTTCCCGGCTGCAATCATGAAAAGGCGGACGATTCGTAGATTTAGAGGCGTCCAACCCCGGTTGATCATGGCTTGCATTGCCAGTGGCTTTTCCGCCGTCTTCAGTCCCTCGCCCGCCTGCACCACGCAGGCAGCCGGCTTGAGAGCATCCGACGCCGGACGGAAGACCCTGACCGCTCTACAGTCGCGGGGTCGGCTGTGATGAAGGCGCCCTGGTTGGGTCCACCCCGTCACATTCCCTTTTCATCCGCACCGCTTTTGGCGATCCGGAACCATCCGTTATCGATCCATGGTTAGGCAAGCGCGCCTGCGAAGTCAATCGACCGGCAATCGCGGCCACCAGCCAAATTGACAGATATCAAGCCTCAAGACGATCATCTCTACCAGATTTATCGTCTATTATCAGAGACTTAATGTCATAAAAACTTGTTGCGTCAGCCGGGTTTTTGCCGCATTTGCAGCGCATGCGGCGCAGCACCGCAAATGTCCCCTCCTTCGCCACCCTTGAACGGGCTTTCGCCCGCCTAGTTTCCCCATCATGCGCCTGAAAATCAATCTTAGACGGCTTGGCCCGCTACACACTCTGCTCGATGCGGGGCGCATGCGCGCGCTCCTGAGGCGCAGCGAGATGGGCATGGTGCTGGCCGGCGCGCTGATCGGCGTCACGTCTGGCCTCGCCGTCACCGGCATGAGCCTGATCTCGCGCGAGATGCACAGCCTGATCTTCGGGATCAGCGATGTCGAGCGATTGAGCTCCTCGCAAATCGACGACAAGTTCCTGCTGATGGCCGCCCCCGTCTGCGGCGGGATCTTGCTCGGCCTGTTGATGTATGTGCTGGCGAAGACCCGCAAGAAGCCGATGGTCGACCCGATCGAGGCCAATGCGCTGCATGGCGGCCGCCTGTCCTTGACCGACAGCATCATCGTCGCGATCCAGAACCTGATTTCCAACGGCTTCGGCGCCTCGGTCGGCCTTGAGGCCGGCTATACGCAGTTGGCGTCCGGCATCGCCTCGAAACTCGGCTTCAAACTGCAGCTGCGCCGCGCCGATCTGCGCGTTCTCGTCGGCTGCGGCGCCGCTGGCGCGATCGCCGCTGCCTTCAACGCGCCGCTGACGGGCGCTTTCTACGCCTTCGAGCTCATCATCGGGACCTATACGATCGTGTCGCTGACGCCCGTCGTCGTCTCCGCGCTGGTGTCCACGCTGGTCGCGCGGCTGCTCGCCGGCAGCGATTTCATCATCGATGTCGGCGATTTCGGCACCGTCATGCCGGCCGATTACGTGCCGGCCATCCTGCTCGGCGCCTTCTGCGCCGGCATCGGCATCCTGATCATGCAGGGCGTCGCCTTTATCGAGGAGCTCGCACGCCGCAGCTCGATCGCGCTGCCCTTCCGCCCAGCGCTTGGCGGCATCATCGTCGGGTTACTGGCGCTGGTGACGCCGCAGGTGCTGTCGGCAGGCCATGGCGCCCTGCATCTCAATCTCGACCGCGAGGTCGTGATTCCCGTGCTGATCGGACTTTTCCTGCTCAAGGCGCTGGCCTCGGCGATCTCGATCGGCTCCGGCTTCCGCGGCGGCCTGTTCTTCGCCTCGCTGTTCATGGGCGCGCTGCTCGGCAAGTTCTTCGCCTACTCGGCTCCCTATTTCGCCCACGCGACGCTGACGCCGATCATCTATGCCGTCGTCGGCATGAGCTCGCTTGCCGTCGCCGTCATCGGCGGGCCGCTGACCATGACCTTCTTGGCGCTCGAAATCACCGGCGACTTCCCGATCACGGCGCTGGTTCTCGCCGCCGTCATCACCTCGTCGCTCGTCGTGCGCAGCACCTTCGGCTACTCCTTCGCAACATGGCGTTTCCACCTGCGCGGCGAAAGCATCCGCAGCGCCCACGATGTCGGCTGGATCCGCAATCTGACGGTCAACAAGCTGATGCGCGCCGACGTCAAGACAGCGAAGGTCGGTATCAGCATCGAGCAATTCAAGGAAAGCTTCCCGATCGGCTCGGCCCAGCGCGTGATCCTGGTCGAGGACAGCGGCAAATATGCCGGTCTCGTGCTTGTGCCCGATATCTACGCCAACCTCACCGACACCGCCGACGAGAGCAAGGGGCTCGACGAATTCGTGCGCTACCGCAACGACTTCCTGACGCCGCAGATGAACGCCAAGCAGGCCGCCGCGATCTTCGATAAGACCGAGAGCGAAGCGCTCGCCGTCGTCAACAATCTCGTCGAGCGCACCGTGGTCGGCCAGCTCAGCGAAGCCCACACGCTGCGCCGCTACAGCGAAGAACTGGACCGCCGCCGCCGCGAGGTCTCGGGCGAAATCTAACCCAACAGGTTGTCCAGCCAGCGCTTGTCGAGATGCGTTTCGAGCTCGGCAGCCACCTCGTCAAGCGCCTGCTCGACGCCGGCGCGATAGTCGTGGCTTTGGCCTGTCAGGCCGAAGCTTGCAAGCAGCCGGGACCGGTAGCCGTCACTCGCAAACAGCCCGTGCAGATACGTCCCAACGACCCGCCCGTCCCCTGAGATCGCGCCATCAGGCTTGCCGTCGACGATCGCGAAGGGCCGCACGCGGTCGGCGCCTTCGGTAACCCCGAGATGGATCTGGTAGCCCGAGAGGACCTCGCCATTCTCGGCCGAAACCGCCACGCTGTTGCGCACCGTCTTCTCCGCGTCCATGACGGTCTCGACGTTGAGCAAGCCGAGCCCCTCGATCTCGCGCACACTCCCTTCGATGCCCAACGGATCACGCACCATCCGCCCTAGCATCTGATAGCCGCCACAGATTCCGATAGCCCGTCCGCCGCGCCTGATATGCGCGGTGAGATCCTTATCCCAACCCTGCGTCCTGAAATCCGCAAGATCGGAAATGGTCGATTTCGACCCAGGAAGGATGATCATCTGCGCATCAGCAGGCAACGGTTCACCGGCGCGAACGAACACCAGTTCCACATCCGGCTCCGCCAGCAGCGGATCGAGATCATCGAAGTTGGCGATCCGCGGCAACACCGGCACGGCGATCTTCAGCGCCCCGGCATTACCGCGCGCCAGCCGCTCCAGCGCCACCGAATCCTCCGCCGGCAGCCGCGCGGCGGCCTTCAGCCACGGCACGACGCCGAAACAGGGCCAGCCGGTGAAACGCCCGACAGCAGCAATCCCGTCGTCGAAAAGCGACACGTCGCCACGAAACTTGTTGATGATATAGCCGGAGATCATCGCCCTATCCTCGTCAGACAGGATCGTGTGCGTACCGACCAGCGAAGCGATCACCCCGCCACGATCGATATCGCCGACGAGAACGACCGGCACGCCGGCGCGCGTTGCAAACCCCATATTGGCGATATCGCCGGGCCGCAGGTTGATCTCGGCCGGCGATCCCGCCCCCTCGACGATGATGAGATCGGCGCCGCGCGAAATCGTCTGAAAGCTCTCGGTGACATAATCGAGCAATTGCGGCTTGAGCCGCTGGTAGTCGCGGCCCTTGGCCTGCCCCCAGACCTTGCCCTGCACGACGATCTGGCTGCCGACATCGGATTGCGGCTTCAAGAGCACCGGGTTCATGTGCACGGACGATTGCACGCGCGCGGCCATCGACTGCAGCCACTGCGCGCGCCCGATCTCGCCGCCATCATCGGCGACCGCGGCATTGTTTGACATGTTCTGTGGCTTGAACGGGCGCACCGAGATGCCACGATTTGCGGCAAGTCGGCACAGGCCCGCGACGAGCACCGTCTTGCCGACATCCGAGCCGGTTCCTTGCAGCATGATGGCTTTGGTCATTGGCGCGGCGCTCCTCAAAACTGAAGACGGCGTACAACGGCGTTTCAGCCCCGGTCAATCGCAACAGCCCGATCGCAACCGTTCTAAATGCGAAAGCCGCGCAGACCTAAGGTCGCGCGGCTTGCCGAAATACGCTGGCGCTTTGCCCATACACGGCGAAGCTCACGTTCCCCGGGACGCAGTACCTGATCCGGAGAAGCAGCGGTTGTCCCCCGCCACGCAGCTATTCTTAGCGCCACATTGTTACCGGATGGTTAGTGAGCACTTAACCAAATATGAATTCGGGCCCTTTTGGCGATTTTGTTTCGGCAGCGATATGAGCGGGTTGAGACAGGCTGCCGCACGGGCGACAGGTTTCCGCAAGCAAGCGCGTTGCATATAAGTCGCCAAAGACGACTCGCCGCTTCCAGCGACGACCGAATACCGACGACATGGAGAATGACGATGACCTCAGCCCCGTTTCCCGATTCCGAGACGATCGCCGCCAAGTTTTCCGCGCTGGGCGAACAGGACAAGTCCTATCTCGGGCTGATCATGGAAAACCCGGTGCAGGACGACAGCCTGCTAGATGGCATCCATCGTCACCTCGACAATGCGTCGCGCGCACCGTTCCTGAACACGCTGAAGCTCGAGGCATTGGGAAAATGGGTTGGGGACGCAGCGCCGCCGCGTCTCCAGATTCGTTTGATGGAAGCTTCCAAGTCCAGCCAGCATCCGACCTATGCCGCCTTCCGCAAGGGCCTGACGGCATCGGGTGGGCTGGAGAAAGCTTATCCGCAGGCGAAGATCTGAGCCGGCTTAGCGCTGCGCGGCGTGATTGACGTTGCGTCCGGCATCCTGCGTGGCGTTGACAGCGTTCGCCGTATCGCGACCGACACCACGGATGGTGTTGGCGCAAGAGGCAAGAGTGAACAGAAGCATGATGGCAGCACCAATCTTTACCGTGGTGGTCATAGTCGGAAATCCCTTGTTTAAAAAACCGCTCTCCGCAGCCAGTCGCACGACTGCTGCGCGCTGATAACGCACTGAACCCAAAAAGGTTTCAGCCGGACTTCCCTTTTTTAAATGAGCGATATTAGCCGGGCATCGGTCACATGCCCGGTTGGCCGTCAGGCGGCGATCGCCTTGGCTTTTTCGCTGAATGCCAGCCGGATGCTTTCGGCCACCGTTTTCATCGGCGCGGTCATCTGCGAGATGGTCAACAGGCGGATATCGAACGAGCCGAGCTCGGGCAGTCCGTCCTGCGCGCCGAGGATTTCCATATCCTCTCCGACATAGGAGCGCGGCAGCGGCGCGATGGCGAGATCGGAGACCACGGCGGCGCGCTGCGCCATCGTATGGCCGCTCAGAAACGCCACGCGGAAATCCCGCTTCATCCGCTCGAGCTGCGCAAGCGCCTCAAGCCGCCAGATGCACCCCTCTTCCCAGATGGAGATCGGCAGCGGCTCGCGGCGATGCGCGGTGCCGCATTTGGCCCCGGCCCAGACCAGCCGCTCGCGATAGACGATCTCGCCATCGGTGGGCAGCGGACGCGTGGCGCAGTTGATAAGCGCCAGATCGAGCCTCTGCTCCTCCATGCGCTTGCGAAGCCCCAGGCTCATGTCGATGGTCACATCGACCATGATGCCGGGAAAATTCTCGGCGAAGTTCTTCAGGATGCCGGGCAGGATGCGCTCGCCGATATCCTCGGGCGCCCCCAGCCGCACGACGCCGCTCAGCTCCGGCATGATGAAGCGCGACACAGCCTCGTTGGAGAGAGCCAGCATGTTGCGCGCATAGGATAGAAGGACCTCGCCATGCTGCGTCAGCGAAACCGAGCGTGCGTCACGCAGAAACAGCGTCGCGCCGAGCTGCTCTTCGAGTTTCTTGATCTGCATTGAGACGGCCGAAGGCGTTCGGAACACGGCTTCGGCGGCCGTTGAAAAATTGCCGGTCTCGGCGATCGCCACGAAGGTGCGCAGCACATCGTTGTCGAGGAGCGGAATGGGACGGCGAAGCGGAGCTGTCATCATCTCATCTTTCAATTTTCTTGATACATAACACAATATCATTTTGTTTGATTGAAAGTCAACGGAGGTTCAGTCTGGCTGGTATCGGATCACTTCGATGAAGGAGACAAACCGATGACCACTCGAACCCTGATAGACAGCCTGCGCGACTTCATCGCCCGCCGCCGCGTTCTGGCGATGCGACGGACCGCCATCGAGCAGATCGCCCGCCAGCCGGGCCACCTTGCCGCCGATGTGAATGTGCCGCGCCGGTATGCGCCAGCGGGCATCACCGTCGTCATCGTCAGCGCCATTGGCTGCCCGATCCATATGATCGGCCAATCATTCAAAATGATTGATGATAGCCATAAACTCTATTCGTTTGATTGATGGGCCACAAAGGACCATATCAGTAACAACGAATTCACAACCGAGAGACGTCGGTCGATACGAGAAAGGACATTCGACATGACCACGATCACCTTCAGAGACAACAAGCTGCCCCATGTGGCTCATCATGATCACTCCCTGTCAGCCTACGCCCGCAAGGTTGCCCGCGCATGGCATCAGTGGCAGGCAGCACGCGAAATCGAAGCCATGCCGATCGACATGCGCAAGGATTTCGGCTGGCCGTCGGCGGATAATGTAGACGACCACAAGGCGATGTAATGGATGCGACATACCTCCCCGCATGAGAGCGGCGCCTGCTTCCCGGCAGCGCCGCTTTCGTCGTTTTAGGCCCCTCGTGATTTAATCTTGAATATCAGGAACATGTATTTTCAACAGGACTTTTGGCGAACATTTGTTCTTGTCAAAAGCCAATTGACCGACGTCAATTAAAGCAATGTCGCATTTTTGCTCTTTGCGGCCGCATTTTTCCATGAGAATGTCGCTTTCTGAATATCTAAGCGGCGCAATCCAAGCACCAATAGCGCATTGGCCCTCCATCATGGATTTCTCGCATGAGCAAGATGTCGCATAAGAAACGCTCCATCGTCTTCTTCATGGTACCGCAGTTTACGATGCTGCCCTTTTCGGCCGCGATCGATACGCTGCGCATCGCCAACCGCATGCTGGGCTACCAGGCCTATACCTGGCGCCTGACCTCGGTGGATGGCGAAAAGGTCTATTCCTCCTGCGGCATCGGCGTCGAGGCCAACACGTCGCTGGCGGACGAGCGCCGCAACCTCGGCGGCGAGAACCGCCCGAGCATGGTGCTGGTCTGTTCCGGCATCGACGTCGAGGAATTCAACAACAAGTCCGTCAATGCGTGGTTGCGCGAATCCTACAATCGCAGCGTCGCCGTCGGTAGTCTCTGTACGGGCGCGCATGTGCTTGCCCAGGCCGGTCTCCTGAATGGCAAGCGCTGCGCGATTCACTGGGAAAACCTGCCGGGCTTCTCCGAAGCCTTCCCGCAGGCGGAGGTCTATGCCGATCTCTACGAAGTGGACAGCAATCTCTACACCTGCGCCGGTGGCACCGCCTCGCTCGACATGATGCTGAACCTCATCGGCGAGGATTTCGGCGAGACGCTGGTCAACCGCGTCTGCGAGCAGCATCTCACCGACCGCGTCCGCAGCCCGCACGATCGCCAGCGCCTGCCGCTGCGCGCCCGTCTCGGTGTCCAGAACGGCAAGGTTCTGTCGATCATCGAATTGATGGAAGGCAATCTCGCCGAGCCGCTGTCGCTGCTGGAGATCGCCGACGGCGCCGGCCTGTCGCGCCGACAGATCGAGCGCCTGTTCCGCCAGGAAATGGGTCGTTCCCCTGCCCGCTACTATCTCGAAATCCGGCTCGACCGCGCCCGTCACCTGCTGGTGCAATCGTCGATGCCTGTTGTTGAGGTGGCTGTTGCCTGCGGCTTCGTCTCCGCATCGCACTTCTCCAAGTGTTATCGCGAACTCTACCACCGCTCGCCGCAGCAGGAGCGCGCCGAGCGGAAGATGACGATGGCGACCGCCCGCCAAGCCATCGCGGCCTGAGCCTTACGACAAGTGTCCGCGATAGCGGCCGTAAACCGCTATCGCGGATGCGACATCACTCCGCCGCGTTCGTCACCACGCGCGCGTCGGAATAGACCTGGTTACGCCCATGATGCTTGGCCATGTAGAGATATTGGTCGGCGGCGTTGAGATAATTCTCGAACGTCTCGTAACCACCGATTTCGGCGACGCCAATGGAGACGGTGACGGAAATGTCTTCGTCCTCGGCCACGATCTTCAGCGATTGAATATCCTCGCGCACCCGGTCGCAGAGCGTCGTCGCGGCAGATGAATCCAGTCCCGCAAATAGCATAGCAAACTCCTCGCCGCCCACGCGCGACAGGAGATTGTCAGTGCCGATAAATTCGCTCTGCAGCCGCATGGCAACCGCCTTCAGCACCCGGTCGCCGATCTCGTGGCCATAGGTGTCGTTCAGCCGCTTGAAATGGTCGATGTCGAGAACGGCGACCGAGGCGGGTCGCGAGCCGCGCAGACACTCCGTGATGATCCGCGGTCCCTGGTCGTAGAAGTAGCGCCTGTTGTAGAGCCCGGTCAGATAGTCGCTCGCCGCCGCAGCCCGCAGCTGTTTGATCTGCGTCAGCGTCTCTATGTTGTGCGAGATGCGACATTGAAGTTCCTCGGGCACGAAGGGGCGATAGACGAAATCGCTGGCGCCGGCCTTCAGAAAGCTCGCGGACAGAAACCGGTCTCCCGACGACGAGATGCCGATCACACGGATTCGCTCGGTGCTGTAGCGATTGCGTATCCGCCGCGTCAGTTCGTATCCGTCCATGTCGGGCATGTGATGGTCGGTGAGAACGAGCTCGATATCGGCGTGCTTCTCCAGCACCTCCAGCGCCTCGATGCCGGTACCGGCCTGACACACCTTGAACTGCTGCGCCTCCAGAAGCTCGACGAGCGCGCTTCGGGCGGAAACGATATCGTCGACGACGAGGACACGCGTTCTCCGGTTGGAGATGGCGCGGCGCACGGCGGCGATCAGATTGTCGAGCGCGAACTCGTTATCCTTCAAGACATAGTCGATGACATTGCGCGATGTGATCCGGTTGCGCACGTCGGCATTGAACGACCCGGTAAAGACGATGGCGGGGATGTCATGCGCAAGAATCTGGTCAAGCGCTTCTCCATCTCGCGCGCCGGGCAGATTGAGGCCGACAACTGCCATGCTGAAACCGTCCTCGGCCTCCAGAAGTGCTGCGTCGAGCGCCTCCTGCGACCCGCAATGCGTCACCGTCAACCCGAGCTCCGTCTCGAAACGGTGAGATAGGACGGACGAGAACATGCGCGAATCCTCGACCAGAAGAACCGTGCGCCCCTCGCGTTGCGAGGCCTGTCGTTCACGCAGAATGTCTGATTTCATGTCGGTCACCTGCCTTGTTGGGCTTTGCCTGGCGAACAAAAATGCGTCCCGCGCCGCATCCGGTCAAAAGACCGCAGGCGGGGCGCGAAAGGCGATTTTCATCGGTTGGGTATGGGAGTGGAGAGCACTCCAGGGAGTGCAATCACACTCCCTGGAGAGATGCCTGCACCCCGGTGCATGGATTAGCGGATGCGGCCGCTTAGGCGCTCTTGCGCGCCGGCTGCATCGCCTGGATCTGCAGAAGCGTGTCGAGGTTCTGATTGACGCGGCAATAGAACTCTTCGTCGATGAACGGCCGCAGCATGAAGTCGTTTCCGCCGGCCTTCAGGAAGCGCGCTGAGAGCAGGCGGTTGGAAGACGACGAGACGCCGATGATCCTCAGCTCATGCGAGCCGATGCTGGAGCGGATGCGGCGGGTAAGCTCGAAGCCGTCGATATCGGGCATGTTGTAGTCGGTAATCATCAGGCCGATATCGCGGTTCGCCTTGAGGGTTTCGAGCGCCTTGGCGCCGCTATCAGCCGTGCTGACACGGAAATTGTAGCGCTTCAGGCGGCTGGACAGCAGCGCACGCGCCGTCGGGCTATCGTCGACGATCAGCACGTGGTGACGATGGTTGGTCAGGAAACGGCAGACGGATTCAGCCAGAAGGTCGACGGCGAAAACATTGTCCTTCAAGATATAGTCGACGATCTCCTTGGCGACCAGCTTGTCGCGCATGCCTTCCTGGAAGGTGCCGGTGAACACGATCGTCGGGATACTGAGATCCACCAGATATTCCAAAGCCTCACCGTTTTCGGCGCCCGGCAGGTTGATGTTGGAAATGGCGAGTGTGATTTCCTGGGAGGACTTGTCGTAGCAGAGCTGCAACTCCTCGAAGTTGCGGCAGATTTCGACCTCGATGTCGAAAAGCTCCTTCAGGCGCTTGCTGATCATCGAGGTGAAGACGTTGGAGTCTTCGGCGACAACAATGCGTACATTCTCAAACGTGCCACCGGAATACTGCATCCCGGAAATACCCAAAAAAGCCATTTCAAAACCCCAAGAAGAAAATCGTCTGCTTGGTTCAAATCGCTACATCAGGGTGTTTGAATAAGTATTAAACGGACACGTTCTTGACCGGACAAACTAGCGTCCGGCGCAAAGAGCGCGGCTTTCTTGGCAACATGATTAAAGGACTATTCAGCGTGTTGTAATCTATAACCTAGTGATCGCTTCACTACATCACGTGCAGTCAACAACGAGCACAAGCAGAGCCTGTACCCGCATTGATCTAGCCTTCAGACTTCCCACGAAGACGGCGCACCCTGCCATCACCCTCCTCGATATCGCGGCTATCGACTGGCTCGTCCGCCACGGGCTCCGGCGCCAGTATCGCCGCATCCGGCGTGACCGTATCGGGTTGGCGGTGGAAAACCACGTCGCTCTGCGGCAGCGGGATCTCGATCGCCTCCTGGCGGAAACGCTTGAGGATCGCGATCCTCAGATCATTGCGAACCTTCAACCCATCGCCCATGTCGCCGAGCATGAAGCGCAACTCGAAATCCAGCGAATACGGACCAAAGCGCAGGAACTCGACATGCGGCTCCGGATTGCGCAGCACAAGCGGCACGGCGTTCACCAGCTCGAGCAGGATATCCATCACCTTCTGCGGATCGGAATCATAGCTCACCGAAACAGGGATTTCGGAGCGTCCCATCTTGTTGCGATGGGTCCAGTTGCCAACATTGGCGTTGATCAGCTCCGAGTTCGGCACGATGATCGACTGCTTGCGGAAGGTCTCGATCTCGGTGGCGCGCACCGAGATACGCTTGACGATACCTTCGGCCGTGCCCGAGACCACGTGGTCACCGACCTTGAACGGCCGCTCGACCAGCAGGATCAGACCGGACACGAAGTTCGACACGATGTTCTGCAAGCCGAAACCGATACCGACGGACAGTGCCGAGGCGACCAGCGCGAAGCTCGACAGATCGATACCGGCAGCCGACACGCCGATCAGCGCCGCGATACCGACGCCCAGATAGCCGATGCCCGTCTTGACCGAATTGCGCACGCCAAGATCGACATGGCTGCGGGCCATGACGTTGTTGTCGAGCCAGCGCTGGATCCAGCGCGTCAGGAGATAGCAGCCGGCGAACAGCAGGATACCGGTGAGTATGCCGACCAGCGAGATGCTGATGCCGCCGAGCCTGACTTCCGTGAACAGGCGGTAGGCGATCAGCTGCAGGTCCTGCACATGGAAGCCCCAGAGCAGCAGGATAAGCGGAATACCGGTCGCCAGCGCCACACCATAGATGCAGAAGCCGACGAGCAGCCCGACCTGGTCGATCACGACAGGCCCGAGCTTGAAGCGCGACGCCAGATATTGGCCCGGCCGCGTATCGCCGAAGGTTTCCGTCCGCGAAATCGCCTTGCCCGAGAGCAGGCCGATATAGGTCGTCACGCCGATCGCGCCGGTAAAGATCAGCTGCGATGCGATGAAGCGCGCAAAACCGACATAACCGGTCAGTGCCGCGAAGATGAGACCGCCACCGAGGACACGCAGCACGATCGCCAGCCCCTTCGGCCAATGCCGGCCGGGCGCATCCGGATCACGGCTCTTCGCCATCATCGGTCGCCCGAAGGACGCCGCGATCAGGATCAGGCCGATGATCAGCGCCGCGATCCAGCTACGGACGACGGTGAGCACCAGAGGCGAGCCCATCGATTCGCTGATGCTGCCGAAGAAGAAGTCCAGCGCATGGACGATCGCCATGGCCAGAAGGCAGGCGCTGATCGAGCTTGCACCGCGATTGGACAGGCGAACGAGACGCCACTGCGGGTCGCGTGGCGCGAACACGGCATTGGTGAAGCGCCGAACGAAATAGATGACACCGATTGTCGAGAACAGGGCCGCAACGACAGGCGCGATGTCAGGCCTCAGAACGTTGAAGCTATCGAGGAAGAGATAAGACGTGACCAGAAGCGTCGCGAGAGACAGTGTCCTGACCAGCGTCGACCAGAAGGCGATCGACAGCCGGCTGATATAGGAGGGCGGTTCATCGCTCTCCTTGCGCTGCAGATAGTGCCCGAAGAGGCGATAGCTGCCCGACAGAAGGATCAGTGCCGTTGCGAGCGACATGAAGATCGCCGCGGCAAAGGCGAAGGCCTTGAACTTCAGCACGAAGCCCAGCCAGCTCCCCAGCGCCTGCTGGAATGCGCCGACTTCCTGGACAAACGCAGTACCGGCATCGACTAGCACAGAGGCGGAAATGTCGCTGCGGCGAAGCAGCGTCGCGGCAAACAGCTTGCGGCGCAGTTCCGCGATCTGGTTGCTCATCCGGCCGAGCGAGGCGGTCAGCGTTTCGGCGTCGCCCTGCACCACGTTGAGCTGCGCGCGCTCCGCCATCAAGGCGTTCCGCTCGTTGGCGACGATCTCGGCCTCGGGCGGCTGCCCGTCCTTTGGCGGTTCGCCAAGCTCGGCCAGGCGCGCCTTGATCTGATCGAGGCGTGGCGTGATACCGCCGGAAATCCCGGCCACGCCACGATTGAGCTCATCGGCCCGCCCCGCCAGCGCCACCAACCCGTCATCGTCGTCGACGCTCTGCTTCACGCTCTCCTGAAGCGCCGCGAAATCGGCCTTTGCCTTGGCCATATGCTTGGCGGCCTGATCGCCCGGCCCGCTGGGTGCGGCAGCGTTCTGCTCGGGAGCCGGCTGAGCGCTCTGCGCCGGCGCGGCGGGCGGCGGGGTCTGCGCATGGCTGGAACCAGCGCCGGCCACGGCCAGCGAGACAAACAATAAGCTCTGAAGCAGAAAACGTGTCAGCCGCAAGGTATCCCCGCCAGGTTTGGTAGCAACTTCGGTAGTGAGAACGAGCGCCCGCTTTTCATAGGAAAGAAAGGCGACAGAAAGGCGACGCGGCTCGAAGCAATCATCTGAGCCCTCGCTATCACGTCACGATCCGGGCGGCGACGTGGAAATCGGCCGCACCCGGATCACCGGCTAGGCGCTACCGCTGACGCTTGTGCCCCGAAACCTCGGCACCGGCATCGTGAGGCAATTGCAAAAACCGCAGCGTCGAAACGACGCCGATCGCGCCGATGACAACGAAAGCCCAGCGAAAATCGACAAGCCCGGGGTCGCCTAGCCCGCGAACGGCAGCCGACACGTTGAGAACGGCGGCCGCAATCGCGACACCCAGCAACATCGACACCTGCTGCAGCATGCTCGACAAGGTCGAGGCCGAACTTCTTTGAGCGCCGCTGATATCAGCGAAAGCAATCGTGTTGAGCGCGGTGAACTGCATGGAACGCGACAGGCCTGTCATAAACAGCAGGGCATAAATCACCACGCGCGGCGTTTCCGGCACGAGAAAGCCGCAAGCCGCGATCGTCAGCGCCGCGATCAACCCGTTGAAGAAAAGCACCGTCCGGAAGCCGAACCGAGCAAGCAACGGCGTCGTCACCGTCTTCATGCTCAGATTGCCGAGGAAATAGATCAGCAGATAGATGCCCGCCTCGATGGAGCTCAGCCCGAAGCCGAGCTGGAACAACAGGGGCAGCAGAAACGGCGGCGCGTTGATGGACGTGCGGCTTGCCGTTCCGGCGGACAGCGTGGCGATGGCAAAGGTCTGCACCTTGAACGATGAGAGATCAAGCAACGGATTGTCGACCCGCATGAAATGCCGGTAGGCGATGAAAGACAGAACGATGCCGGCGACCAGCATGGCACCGACAGGCAAAAGACCGCCATGCCATTTCGCCGACAGTTCCAGCGCGGCCAGGAGAAGCGTCAACCCGGCGCCGCTCAGGATAAAGCCGCGCACGTCGAGCCGCCCGGCATCCTCCTCGCGCTGCTCAGGCACGAAACGCCAGACGAGCGCCATGCCAAGCACACCGATCGGAAGATTGATCAGGAAGTTCCAGTGCCAGCTTGCATAGGTGGTGATGACGCTTCCGAGCAGCGGCCCGATGACGGGCGCAGTCAGCGCCGGCCATGTAATGAGTGCGATGGCCTGCACCAGTTCCGACTTGCGCGCGTTCTTCAACACGATAATCCGCCCCACTGGCGTCATCAGCGCGCTACCGGCACCCTGGACCGCACGGGCAAGCACGAACTGGGTGAGATTCTCGGAGAGGCCGCAGAGCAGCGAGGCGACGGTGAACACGGCGATGGACGCCATGAAGACGCGCCGTGCGCCATAGCGATCGCCAAGCCAGCCCGAGAGCGGAATGAAGGCCGCCATGGTCAGCATGTAGACGGTGATGCCGATGCTCATCGATATCGTGGGAACACCGAAGCTCGCCGCCATCTGCGGCAGCGAAGTGGTGACGATCGTGCCGTCAAGGATCTGCATGAAGAAGGATACGGCGACGACCAGCGCCACTATTTTCGAA
Source organism: Rhizobium sp. 16-449-1b (assembly GCF_017741935.1). GTDB lineage: Bacteria > Pseudomonadota > Alphaproteobacteria > Rhizobiales > Rhizobiaceae > Rhizobium. Next base: position 331,735 of record NZ_JAGHMH010000007.1, read on the forward strand.
CGGCGCGCGCTGCCCGCGTCACCATCCGCCTCGACCGTCTCAACTGCTGTCATCAATCTGCCAATGTGAAATCTGGATCAAACGGCCGGCAACAGCACGTGCGGCGTGGGGCGTCGGTCGACCCGATCGTAGATAGGCCCATCCCGCCGGGTGGGAAAGGGAAAAACGACCGGCGCGGGCAATTTCCATGAGCCGGCGCACATGACATCAGTCAAATCTGCGGCATCATCAGCCGAGGATGCTGGTGATCGCCCGCAAAAACACGCCGGCCCCGATCGGGATCAACGCCTCGGGAAAATCATAATCCGGATTGTGCAATTGCGGATGCGTTTCGCCCGACCCGAGGAAGAACATCGCCGATGGCGCGACGGTTCGAAACAGCCCGAAATCCTCCGAGCCCTTCATCGGCAGCAGGCGGCTATCGCTCTGATGGCTGACACCCTCGTCATCCAGCGCCCGCCGCAACGCATCGACGGCTTCGGGCGAATTGAAGCACTGATGAAACACATCCTCGTAAGTGATCTCGATCGTCAGCCCGGCCGCATCCGCCTCGCTTTTCGCCAGCATCTCGGCGCGCTGCACCAGCCCGGCCATCCGCTCGTCGGTCAGCGTCCGGAGCGTCGCGCATATCTCGGCCCGCCCGGGGCTGATACCGAAGGCGGGCTCGCCGAGCCGGGCGTGGGTGACGGTCACAAGCGCGAAATCGGGACCGACAGGCGCAACATTCCCAAGCGCGGTCAAGCCGCCAAGCAGGCTCGCCAGCGCGAATGTCGGCGCCACGCCATCCTCCGGGCAGGAGGCATGGGAGGTCTTGCCATTGAGAACGATCTTCATCCCGCGCGACGCGCAGTTGACGGGACCCTCCCGCAAAAGAACATGCCCCAGCGGCACACCCGGAAGATTATGCAGCGAAAGCGCCATATCGGGTTTCAGCGTCGCGAACTGAGGATCGGCGAGCACTGCGGCCGCACCCGCGCCATTCTCCTCGGCCGGCTGGAACAGGAGGATAACACGCCCCTTGTTCGGCCGCTTCTGCCCGAGCGCCGTCGCAACCGCCATCAGGATCGACATATGGCCGTCGTGACCGCAAAGATGTCCCTTGCCCGGGATCGTCGAGCGGTATTCCTCGTCGGAGATCTCCTCGATCGGCAATCCATCGAGCTCGCAGCGGATGAGCACCGTCGGCCCGGGAATCGCCCCATCATAGACCGCCGCAACGCCATGTCCGCCAAGGTTCGACACGATCCGATCGGTCTTTGCCAGAAGCAGCGCTTCCTGCACCCGGCGCGCGGTCTCGACCTCTTCGCCCGACACTTCGGGATAGCGGTGAAGCTCACGGCGAAACGCGGTGATATTGGAAAGCTCTTCCTGCGTCAGAAACATCGGCGTCATCCTGCAAATCTGCCGCATGCTATGTGCGCCCGCCATGGGTAGCAAGCTGCTTCGTGAAACCAAAAAGTCGTCCCGCACAGTCGATAGCACGGCCGAACTTTCGCTTTTCGGTTTCGGCTTATTTGTATATGTAAAGGCATATTCACAGGAGAACAGCATGGACGCGGATGAAGCCGACCGGTACCGGGCGCCTGCCTTGGACAAGGGGCTTGATATCCTCGAGCTTCTGGCAAGCGTCGAGGAGGGGCTGACCCAGGCGGAAATCGCCAAGCGCCTAGACCGCAGTCCCAACGAATTCTACCGCATGCTCGACCGGCTCGTGCGCCGTGGATATGTCACCAAGCTCGAGGGCGACCGCTTCACGCTGACGCTGAAGCTCTTCGGCCTCTCCCAGCTGCACGCCCCTGCCCGCCGCCTCGCCTCCTTCGCCATGCCGCTGATGCGCGACCTCGCGCAGCGCACCCGCCAGGCAAACCATCTCGTGGTCTTCGACCGCGGATCCGCCGTCGTCATCGCCCAGCACGAAGCGCCGAATTACTGGGGCATCTCGATCCGCGTCGGCTCGCATATGAGCCTGCTCGAAACCGGCTCCGGCCACGTATTGCTCGCTTTCCGCACCGATGAGGAACGCGAGATGATGATCGCCGAGCACGCCCGCGATCCCAAGGCCAAGCGGCTAGGACCGGAGTTCTACCAGCGCCTGTCAGACATCCGCGAACGTGGCTACGAGAAAATGCCGAGCGCCCAGACCGCCGGCGTCCACAACCTGTCGGCCCCGATCCTCGGCCCCGACGGCCGCGTCATCGCCGCCCTTACCTGCCCCTATATCGGCTTGGTCAACGCACCCGACGCACCCGATATCGAGCAAACAATTGTCATGCTGCAACAGGCCGCCCGCGACCTGTCACTGCTGGCCGGATCGGACGTGAAGATCACGGGCTGAGCGGGCGGGAAAGCGTTCGCGATACGGCATCGCGCCAGCCGGCGATCTTCGCCTGCCGTTCGGTGTCCGGCATCGTCGGCAGGAATTGGCGGTCGCTGTGCCATGCTTTCGCGAAAGCAGCGCGGTCCGGCCACACACCCGCCCGCGACCCGGCAAGCCATGCGGCACCGAGAGCCGTCGTCTCCTGCGCTGCTGAGCGATCCACGGGATTGGCGACGATGTCGGCGAGACGCTGCATGGTCCAGTCGGAATTCGTCATGCCGCCATCGACCCTGAGCACTGTCCCGGTCCGACGCTCGCCCCAATCCTTGCGCATGGCCACAAGCAGGTCCAACGTCTGGTAGGCGACCGATTCAAGCGCCGCATGCGCCAGCTCCGCGGGCCCGCTGTTGCGCGTCAATCCAAAGATTGCGCCGCGCGCCTGCGGATCCCAATAGGGCGCGCCGAGACCGGTGAATGCCGGCACCATGTAAACGCGCTGCCCATGGTCGGCCGCAACAGCCAAGGCGCCGCTGTCGGAGGCGCGCGAAATGAGGCCGAGCCCATCGCGCAGCCATTGCACGGCGGCACCCGCAATGAAGATAGACCCTTCGAGCGCATAAGTCGTTTCGCCGTCCAGCCGATAAGCGATCGTCGTCAGCATCCGGTTCGACGAGGCAACCCGATCTCGGCCGGTGTTGAGCAGCGCGAAGCAACCCGTTCCATAGGTCGATTTCATCATGCCAGGATCAAAACAGGCATTGCCGATCGTCGCTGCCTGCTGGTCTCCGGCAACGCCCAGGATCGGGATTGCCGCTCCGAGGATCGACTTGTCCGTGACCCCGAAATCGTCAGCGCAGTCCTTGACGTCAGGCAGCAGCGGCGCCGGTATTGCAAGCACGCCCAAAAGCTCGTCGTCCCAAGTCGCATCGGTGATGTTGTAAAGCATGGTCCGCGAAGCGTTGGTCGCATCGGTCGCGTGAACCCGCCCGCCCGTCAGGTTGAAGATCAGCCAGCTGTCGATGGTGCCGAAGCAAACACCGCCCATCCGTGCGCGCTCCCGCAGCCCTTCGACATTGTCGAGCAGCCAGCGCAGCTTGGTGCCGGAGAAATAAGGATCGAGCAGCAGCCCTGTCTTGGCGCGAACCAGCTTCTCGTAGCCATCCGCCTTCAGGCTGTCGCAGATTTCGGCGGTCCGCCTGTCCTGCCAGACGATTGCCCTGTAAAGCGGCCTACCGGTCTTGCGGTCCCACACGACAGTCGTTTCACGCTGGTTGGTGATCCCGATCGCGGCGATTGCCGAAGCCGCGATGCCCGCCTTGTCGATCGCCTGCCGCGCGGTGGCGACGACGCTCTCCCATATCTCGCAGGCATCATGTTCGACCCAGCCCGCCTGCGGGTAGTGCTGCCAGACGTCCATCTGCGCCGAGGCGACCATCGTCATTCCGCCGTCGAAGATGATTGCTCGCGACGACGTCGTGCCCTGATCGATCGCCAGAATGAACCCGCCCATGATCTGTTCCGACTGAATAGGAGTACCGTTCCCGCCGCTCGATCGGCAGGTTGCCAACATGGATTTGAAAATGGAGAGAGCCGGCGGCAGCCTTCGCACGCCGCCGGCATGGAGATTGGCCGGGGACGCTAATCCCCGGCCGTGGCGCCCGTTACTGGGACTGCCAGCTCTTGACCAGTTCGTCGTAGTTGACGGTGACCGGCTTTTCCTTCTCGTTCTCGATCTTCAGCTGGGGAGCGAGGTTGCCCTTGGCGACCGCGTCCTTGTTCCAGTATTCGAGATCATGCTCTTCGGCGAGCTTCGGGCCGATATCGCCCTGGACCTTGGCGCGCTCCAGGCGCTGCAGGACCTTTTCCTGCTCGGCGCAAAGCGAATCCATGGCTTCCTGAGCGGTCTTGGCGCCGGAGGACGCATCGCCGACGGCCTGCCACCAGAGCTGTGCCAGCTTCGGATAGTCAGGAACGTTGGTGCCGGTCGGCGACCACTGCACGCGAGCCGGCGAGCGATAGAACTCGACCAGACCGCCGAGCTTCGGAGCGCGCTCCGTGAAGCTCTTGTCGCGGATGGTGGATTCGCGGATGAAGGTGAGACCGACATGGCTCTTCTTCACGTCGACCGTCTTCGAGGTCACGAACTGCGCATAGAGCCATGCGGCCTTAGCGCGATCGTCAGGCGTCGACTTCATCAGCGTCCAGGAGCCGACGTCCTGATAGCCGAGCTTCATGCCGTCCTTCCAGTAGACGCCGTGCGGGCTGGGCGCCATGCGCCACTTCGGCGTACCGTCCTCGTTGACCACTGGCAGGCCCGGCTTGACGGCATCGGCCGTGAATGCCGTGTACCAGAAGATCTGCTGCGCCACTTCGCCCTGCGCCGGCACGGGGCCGGATTCGGAGAAGTTCATGCCCTGCGCTGCCGGCGGTGCATAGGCCTTCAACCAATCCAGATACTTCTGGATCGAGTAGACGGCAGCCGGACCGTTGGTATCGCCACCGCGCGCGACGCATGAGCCGACAGGACGCGAGTTCTCGTCGACCTTGATGCCCCATTCGTCGACCGGAAGACCGTTCGGCAGGCCCTTGTCACCGTTGCCGGCCATCGACAGCCATGCGTCGGTGAAGCGCCAGCCGAGCGACGGGTCCTTCTTGCCGTAGTCCATATGGCCGAAGACCTTCTTGCCGTTCACTTCGCGACCGGTGAAGAACTCGGCGATATCCTCATAGGCCGACCAGTTGACCGGAACGCCGAGGTCGTAGCCGTACTTCGCCTTGAAGTCCGCCTTGTTCTTCTCGTCGTTGAACCAGTCGTAACGGAACCAGTAGAGGTTCGCGAACTGCTGGTCGGGAAGCTGATAGAGCTTCTTGTCCGGCGCGGTGGTGAACTTGGTGCCGATGAAGTCGTTGATGTCGAGTCCCGGGTTGGTGACATCCTTGCCTTCGTTCGCCATCCAGTCGGTCAGCGAGCGAGCCTGCTGGTAGCGCCAATGGGTGCCGATCAGGTCGCTATCGTTGACATAGGCGTCGTAGATATTCTCGCCCGACTGCATCTGCGTCTGCAGCTTTTCGACGACGTCACCTTCGCCGATCAGGTCGTGGGTGATCTTGATGCCGGTGATGGCGGTGAACGCCGGCGCCAGCACCTTCGATTCATATTCATGAGTGGTCAACGTTTCGGAAACGACCTTGATGTCCATGCCGGCGAAGGGCTTCGCGGCATCGATGAACCACTGCATTTCCTTTTCCTGGTCGGCGCGCGAAAGCGACGAGAGTTCGCCGACTTCCTTGTCCAGGAATGATTTCGCCTCGTCCATGCCGGCATAGGCGGAACCCGCCATGGCCAGCAAGATGCCTGCTGTTGTCGCTAGTAGATGCCGTCGCATGATATCCTCCCAAGGTTTGCGATTGCAGTCTTCACGTCAGGCGGCCAGTACCCCCGGCCATCTGTATCTCCCCGGCCTCACACGTAGCGGAACACGCCGATGGCGTAGACTACGGCAAGCCCAAGAGCCCACCACAGGTTGGGCCCGACGAGGCCCAGCCATGCGAGATGAATGAACGCTGCCCCCAGCAGCGAAATGAAGAGACGGTCTCCCCGCGTGGTCTCGAACCTTAAGACCCCCACACGCGGGGAACCGCCCGGCGCCAGATACTCCCAGATGCTCATGCCGATCAAAAGCACGAGGATTGTGAGAAAGAACAATGCGGTCGGCAGCGTCCAAGCCATCCAGGAAAAGTTCATGTCTGGTCTCCCCTTTTAGACGCGGCCGAGCGCGAAGCCCTTGGCGATGTAGTTGCGGACGAAATAGATAACGAGCGCGCCGGGAATGATGGTGAGCACGCCGGCCGCCGCCAGCACGCCCCAATCCATCCCCGAGGCCGAAACCGTGCGCGTCATGATCGCCGAGATCGGCTTAGCCGCGGTGGTCGTCAGCGTGCGGGCCAGCAGCAGCTCCACCCACGAGAACATGAAGCAGAAGAAGGCCGCCACCCCGATCCCCGATGCCACCAGCGGCATGAAGATGCGGATGAAGAAACGCGGGAACGAGTAGCCGTCGATATAGGCCGTCTCGTCGATCTCCTTCGGCACACCGGACATGAAGCCTTCGAGGATCCAGACCGCCAGCGGCACGTTGAACAGGCAGTGCGCCAAGGCGACAGCAATGTGGGTGTCGATCAGGCCGAAGGCCGAATAGAGCTGGAAGAACGGCAGCGCGAAAACGGCGGGCGGCGCCATGCGGTTGGTGAGCAGCCAGAAGAACAGATGCTTGTCGCCAAGGAAGCGGTAGCGCGAGAAGGCATAGGCCGCAGGCAGCGCCGCCAGCACCGAGATGACGGTGTTCATGACCACATAGGTGATCGAGTTGATATAGCCGTTGTACCACGACGGATCGGTGAAGATGATCGTGTAGTTCCTGAGCGTCGGGTTCTGCGGCCAGAGCGAGAAGGTGCCGGTGATCTCGGCATTCTCCTTGAAGCTCATGTTGACCAGCCAGTAGATCGGCAAGAGCAGGAAGATGATGTAGACGGTCGAGACGACCCAGGAGAAGTTGCCGGCCGGCTTGTATTTCATCGTCTGTGTTGTTGCTTGGACCATGGTCCTCTCCTCCTCACGCGTTCTCGTCGCCGCTGGTCATCACGGTGTAGAATATCCATGAGAGCAGCAGGATGATCAGGAAGTAGATGATCGACATCGCGGCCGCCGGACCGAGGTCGAACTGACCGACCGCCATCTTCACCAGATCGATCGACAGGAAGGTGGTCGAGTTGCCGGGGCCGCCGCCGGTGACGACGAAGGGCTCGGTGTAGATCATGAAGCTGTCCATGAAGCGCAACAGCACGGCGATCAGCAGCACGCGCTTCATCTTCGGCAGCTGGATGTAGCGGAAAACCGACCAGCGCGAAGCGCCATCGATCTTCGCCGCCTGATAATAGGCATCCGGGATCGACACGAGGCCGGCATAGCACAGCAGCACCACAAGGCTCGTCCAGTGCCAGACGTCCATGACGATGACGGTGATCCAGGCATCGACGGGATCGCGGACGTAATTGTAGTCGAGCCCGATCGCTTCCAGCGTATGGCCAAGCAGGCCGATATCGACGCGCCCGAACACCTGCCAGATCGTGCCGACGACGTTCCACGGGATCAGCAGCGGCAGCGCCATCAGCACGAGGCAGACCGGCACGCCGATCCCCTTCTTCGGCATGTTGAGCGCGATGAAGATGCCGAGCGGGATTTCGAGCGCCAGGATGATCAGCGAGAAGGCGAGATTGCGCTGCAAGGCCGCCCAGAAGCGATCAGATTGCAGCGTCTGCACGAACCAATCCGTGCCCGCCCAGAAGAACTCGTTGTTTCCGAACGTATCCTGCACCGAGTAGTTGACGACCGTCATCAGCGGGATCACCGCCGAGAAGGCGACGAGCACCAGCACCGGCAGCACCAGAAACCAGGCCTTGTTGTTCCAAGTCTTGTTCATGGCTCAGCCCTCCCTGCCGACGCGCCAGGAATCGGCGTAGATGTTGATGGCCTTGGGATCGAAGGTGACCCGCGCCTCCGCGGGGATCTCGGCATCCTCCGTCAACACGATGGCGATCGGCTGGCCCGCGAAATCCGCGCGCACGATCTTCTGCCGGCCGATATCCTCGACCCGGCTGATGGTGACGGGCATGCCCTCGCGCCCGAGGCGGATGAATTCCGGCCGGATGCCGAGCTCGGTCTTTGCGCCCGAGGCAGCCTTCGGCGCGTAGTCGAGCGTCAGGCTTTCAGCCCCCATTGTCACCCTGCTGCCGTCGAGCTTTGCCGGCAGGACGTTCATGCCGGGCGAACCGATGAAGTAACCGACGAAGGTGTGGCTCGGCTTTTCAAAGAGCTCGGCGGGCGTGCCGATCTGCACGATCTCGCCCTCATACATGACGACGACCTTGTCAGCGAAGGTCAGCGCTTCCGTCTGGTCATGCGTGACATAGACCATGGTGAAGCCGAACTGCTTGTGCAGCCGCTTCAGCTGCGAACGCAGCACCCATTTCATATGCGGATCGATGACCGTCAGCGGCTCGTCGAACAGGATCGCGTTGACGTCGCTGCGCACCAATCCCCGGCCCAGCGAAATCTTCTGCTTCTGGTCGGCGGTCAGCCCTTGCGCCTTGCGCCGCGCCATGGGCGTCAGATCGATCATCTCGAGAATTTCGCGAACGCGACGGTCAACCTCGGGCTCCGATACGCCGCGATTGCGCAGCGGGAAGGCCAGATTGTCGTAGACCGTCATCGTGTCGTAGATCACGGGGAACTGGAACACCTGCGCGATGTTGCGCGCCTGTGTTGCGAGATTGGTCACGTCCTTGCCGTCGAACAGGATGCGGCCATGCGACGGCTGCAGCAGGCCGGAAATGATGTTGAGCAGCGTCGTCTTCCCGCAGCCTGACGGACCGAGCAGCGCATAGGCGCCGCCGTCGTTCCATTCATGGTCGACTTCGCGTAACGCGTAGTCCTTGTCCGACTGCGGGTTCGGCCCGTAGGCGTGGCGGATGTGGTCGAGCGTGATGCGTGCCATGTCCCTACCCCTTCAAGCCGTTGCGCCGGACGAGATCGCCCGGCCACTGGTGTCGAACGCCATCAGATGGCGGCCATCAAGAAACACGTCGATATCGGTGTCCGGATCAATGTCGTGGATGCCATGCGCCAGCATCACCCAGCGCACACCCTCGTAATCGAGGTAGACGAAACTCTCCGAGCCGGTGATCTCCGAGAGCTGCGTCCGCGCCCTGAGTTGCACGGCACCCGGCGTCTGCGCGGAAAGCCCGAGATGATGCGGATGAAACGCCACTGTCACCGGTCCATCGGCCATGCCGACCAGATGCGCCGGCACCGCAAACACCGCGCGACCGTCGCGTTGGAACGTCGCGCCCGCCTTCACCACATCGATGAAATTGAGCGGCGGATCGGCGAAGGTCTTGGCGGTGGTGAGATCGCGTGGCGTACGGTAGACCGAAATCGTCGGCCCGAACTGCGTCACCCGCCCCTCGGACAGCGTCGCGGTATTGCCGCCGAGCAGCAGCGCTTCGGATGGTTCGGTGGTGGCGTAAACGAAGATGGCGCCCGATTGCGCGAAGATCCTCGGCAACTCGGCGCGCAGCTCCTCGCGCAGCTTGTAGTCGAGGTTGGCAAGCGGCTCGTCCATCAAGACGAGGCTGGCGTTCTTGACCAGCGCGCGGGCAAGCGCGGTGCGCTGCTGCTGACCGCCGGAGAGATTGAGCGGTGTGCGGTCGAGATAGGGCGTCAGCCGCAGCAGATCGGCGGCCTTGCGGACTTCGCGATCGATGGTGGCGGCATCCTTGCCCGATATGCGCATCGGCGAGGCTATGTTTTCATAGACCGTGAAGGCGGGGTAGTTGATGAACTGCTGGTAGACCATCGCGACATTGCGCTTCTGCACCGGCATGCCGGTGACATCGACGCCATCGAAATGGATCGTCCCGCTGGTCGGCCGGTCGAGCCCGGCCATCAGCCGCATCAGCGACGTCTTGCCAGACAGGGTCGGTCCCAGGAGCACGTTCAGCGTGCCGCGTTCAAACGCGAGATCGGTCGCGTGGATGTGCGTATCCGCGCCCACCGTCTTTGCGATGTTTCGCAATTCCAGCATTCAGGTTCCCGTGCCTCCTCACAGCGGGGACCACATGCCGCTCTTTTATCCGGCCATCTGAGCCGGTAGCGCGGCCATGTACTCCTCCAAAACCGCGGCTTGCTCCCTCGTCAGGCGCAAGCCCTCCTTCGTTCTCCTCCAGAGCACGTCATCGGCGCGTCTCGCCCATTCGTGCTCGATCAGGTAGCGAACCTCCACCTCATAGAGATCGCTCCCGAAACAGCGCCCGAGATCCTCGGTCCCGCGCGCCTGTCCCAAAAGCACCGCGGCCTTCGTGCCGTAGCGGCGAACGAGGCGGCGGGCATGCGTATCGATGAGAAACGGATAGCTGCCCTTCAACTTGCGCACTTCCGCCTCGTATCCCTGCGCCGGAAAATCGCCGCCGGGCAAATGGCTCTTGGCCGTCCACGGGGCACCCTTGGCGCCGATCGCCGAGCCGATCTTTTCCAGCGCGTGTTCCGACAGCCGGCGATAGGTGGTGAGCTTGCCACCGAATACGTTGAGCAACGGCGCCTGTCCGCCCTCGCCTTCGAGCTTCAGAACGTAATCGCGCGTCGCTTCCTGCGCCTTGGACGCGCCGTCGTCGAACAGCGGACGCACGGCCGAATAGGTCCAGACGATATCTTCCGGCCGCACCGGCTCGTTGAAATACTCGCTCGCGGCCTTGCAGAGATAGGTCGTCTCTTCGTCCGAAATCTTCACATCCTTCGGATCAGCCTTGTAGTCGCGATCGGTGGTGCCGATCAGCGTGAAGTCCTGCTCGTAGGGGATCGCGAAGATGATGCGGTTGTCGGGATTCTGGAAGAAGTAGGCCCTCGGATCGTTGAACTTCTTCTTCACGACGATATGGCTGCCCTGGACGAGCCGCACATGCCGCGCCTCGTTCTGCCCGAAGGCGGCGCGAATGACGTGATCGACCCACGGACCAGCAGCATTGACCAGCATCCGCGCTTGGAAATGCCGCTTTTCGCCGGTCACCGTATCCACGGTCTCGATCGCCCAGACACCATTCTCGCGGTGCGCCGAGACGACCTTGGTGCGCGGCATGATCAGCGCGCCCTTGTCGGCCGCGTCACGGGCGTTCAGCACCACCATGCGGGCGTCGTCGACCCAGCCATCGGAATATTCGAACGCCTTCGAGAACAGCGACTTCAAAGGCTTGCCCGCCGGATCTCGGCGCATATCGAGCACCTTGGTCGGCGGCAAGAGCTTGCGGCCACCTAGATGGTCGTAAAGGAACAGCCCCAGCCGGATCAGCCAAGCCGGCCGGATCCCGCCCTTGTGGTAGGGCAGCACGAAGCGCATCGGCCAGATGATATGCGGCGCCATCGCCCAAAGGATCTCGCGCTCCATCAGCGATTCGCGCACCAAACGAAACTCGTAATGCTCGAGATAGCGCAGGCCGCCATGAATGAGCTTGGTGGCACCAGAGGACGTGCCGGAGGCGAAATCGTTCATCTCGGCCAACGCAACGGAATAGCCGCGCCCGATCGCGTCACGCGCAATACCGCAGCCGTTGATGCCGCCACCGATAACGAAAAGATCGTGAATCTGACCGCTCACGCGTCCCATGCCCCCAGAAAATGCCGCAACGCAAACAAGACAACGCAATTGCGAAAGTGAAAACAGTTAAAGCGAAACTCATTCGAATGTCAAACGAATGTTTTGCACAGTTATGGCGCGCGCCGATGTCGGGCGTGTGACAGCGTGAAAGGCCTGCACTCGAAATTATCGAGAAATTCAATTGGGCTCGGCAACCCTGAAATAGGCGCGAGGCGGCGCGCCAAGCATGCGCTTGAACATGGTGGTGAACGCCGCGACGCTTTCGTAACCGAGATCGAACGCAACTGTTGTCACCGGCTGGCCTGCCGCAAGCCGTGGCAGCGCCGTGAACAAGGCAGCCTGCTGCCGCCATGTCGAAAGGCTGATGCCGGTCTCGCGCCGGAATGCACGGGTAAACGCCCGCCGGCTCATGTTCAGCTGCTCGGCCCAATCGTCGATCAGCAACCGCGCGGTTGGGTTCGCCAGAAAGGCGCGGCAGAGCCCCGCAAGCCTTGCGTCACCAGGAATGGGCAGGCCAAGCGAGCGATCCGGCAGCCGCGAGATCTCCTCGAGCAGCAGTGCCACCACCAGCCGCTGCCGCCGCGAACCCTTGAGATCACCACTCGGGGACACCGCTTCGATGATCAGCGCACGCGCGAGATCGGTCAGCCCGACCACGCGGATGGCCTCGGGCAGAGCGACCAACGCATCCGAACTAATGTAAGCCGAGAGCATCGTCACCTCGCCCAGCATGTCCACCGAGTGATCCAGTCCGGCCGGTATCCACAGCGCATGCTCCGGCGGCACCATCCAGCGCCCCTGCCGCGACGACACCATGACCACGCCGGTGCGCGCATAGACGAATTGCGCGCGGCTGTGCCGATGGGCCGCCACATGATAGCCCGAGGGATACTCGGACGGGATCGTGTGAACCGGCTCGGACGCCGCCTCGATAGCCGCCAGCCGCTCGACATGGAGCTTTGCCAGCTCGACCGACGTCATATTTTGCAACGCTTTCATAAGCCCTGGCCCAATCGCGAAAGAATGAGACCAAAACACGAAAGCGGGACTACCGCAAGGAGACTATGCGGATAGTCAGGTTCTCAGGAGGAACATCGTGACGACAGGTACAATGACGGCGGAGAAACACTCCGCGGAACAGACGGTTTTCAGCATCATCATGGCAGTCAGCTTCTGCCATCTCTTGAACGACACGATGCAGTCGCTCATCCCGGCCCTCTATCCGATGATCAAGGAGGGCTACGGCCTCGACTTCACCCAGATCGGCCTGCTCGGCCTGGTCTTCCAGGTCACGGCCTCGCTGCTGCAGCCGCTGATCGGCATCTACACCGACAAGCGCCCGCTGCCCTATTCGCTGTCGGCGGGCATGTTCTTTACCCTTATCGGCCTGGTGCTGCTCGCCTATGCGCATGCCTATTGGGTGCTGCTCGTCGGCGCCGGCGTCGTCGGCTTGGGTTCAGCGGTCTTCCATCCGGAATCCTCCCGCGTCGCCCGCCTTGCATCGGGCGGACGCCACGGTCTGGCGCAGTCGCTGTTCCAGGTGGGCGGTAACTTCGGCTCCGCCATCGGCCCGCTGGCCGCCGCCTTCATCGTGCTGCCGCGCGGCCAGACCAGCGTCGCATGGTTCTCGGTTGCGGCATTGACGGGCATGATCATCCTGTGGCGCGTCGGCGTCTGGTATTCGAACCACCGCCGCACCAATGCCGGCCGCAAGGCCACGGTGCCCGCCGTCGTGCTGCCGCGCGCCAAGGTGATCATGTCGATCGCGGTCCTCGCCATGCTGGTCTTCTCGAAATACGTCTACATGACCAGTCTTTCGAGCTACTACACCTTCTACATGATCGAACGCTTCCAGGTGTCGGTCCAAGAAGCGCAGATCCTGCTCTTCGTCTTCCTTGGCGCGGTTGCCATCGGCACGGTCGCGGGCGGCCCGATCGTCGACTGGTTCGGAACGAAGTTCACCATCTGGTTCTCGATCCTCGGCGCCCTGCCCTTCACCCTGGCGCTGCCCTATGCGGGCTACACCTGGACGATCGTGCTGACCTTCGTGATCGGCATCATCCTGGCATCCGCCTTCTCGGCCATCGTCGTTTTCGCGCAGGAACTGGTGCCCGGACGCGTGGGCATGATCGCCGGCCTGTTCTTCGGCTTCGCCTTCGGCATAGGAGGCATCGGTGCCGCGGCACTTGGCATGGTCGCGGACCGCATGGGCATCGTCTTCGTCTACAACATCTGCTCGTACCTGCCGCTGCTCGGCCTGCTCACCGTCTTCCTGCCGGACCTCGGCAAAGGCCGGCGCCACGCAACATCAGCGAAGTAGCCGAGGCAAGCGCAGCACCATCAAAACCACAAAAGGCCGAAGCACCCGCTTCGGCCTTTTCCATTTGAACATCACGCGAAGTTTTAAGCAGACCCGAATTCCGGACAATAAAAAAGGCCGGGGCGAAACCGCACCGACCTTCCTATTCGCATCTCACACCAGTGCCAGTACATCCGTGGTCAAAAGCATAAACGCGATACCGGCAACTGCGAGCGTTCGCTGTGTGGAACACTGACCAGCAATGCCGATGGATCTCATATGGGAGGTCAATGTGGCGAATTCAAGTCCGGGAGGAAGATAGCTTCAGAAAGTTATCTGGTGACAGATCAAACGATCCGCCTTGCGACAATCGAATGCCCATCGAGAGTACAAACTAGAGGTGGCGTAAACCGCCTCAAAACTCTGTAAACGGCTCCAACCTCGAAGTTGGAAAATCACCGTAAGTCATTGAATTGATTGGCGACCCCTGCAGGATTCGAACCTGCGACCACCTGCTTAGAAGGCAGGTGCTCTATCCAGCTGAGCTAAGGGGCCACACTGCCGATGCGCCTGGGCGCATCGAAGGCATGGGCTCTGGAAGAAAAATCAGTGCGTCCAGGGCTGCGTGCGCGTATAGCGGAAATTATCCGGATACGCCACCGTCTGACGCTGCGGATCTTTCGGCGCGATCACCCGGTATTCGATGCCGTTGCGCTGAGCATAGGCTTCGGCCAGTTCCTGCGTTTCGAAATTCAGCTTCACCTGCTGGCGCATGTCCGACGACGAGGTGTAGCCCATGATCGGGTCGATCGTGCGCGGCGTTTCCTGATCGAACTCCAGCACCCAGAGATGAGTCTTTGCCTTGCCGGATTGCATGGCGGTCTTTGCTGGACGATAGATCTTGGCAGACATAGCTGCACGCCTCCGAATTATGGCTTTCGCAATCAATGGACTGCCCCCGTGCGGGACATCTTCATCTACGATCGCACAGATAGATGAATTTTGCTTAGCGGCGAATCCCTTCCTTTTCAAGCGAAAAGCCGTGGAGGCCACTCACCGGCGGCCTACCCCTTGGATGTCGTCTGAACCGCCTTGTCCGGCACCTTACGGCAGCCTGAAAACAGGTCGAGCTTCGCGTCGTAGACGCTGGTTTCGACATCCATCAGCCCGAGAACGCTGTGGAAGAAATTGTCGTGCGACACCGGATTGGAAGCGCTCGCCGCAAGACAGGCCGTGTCGATGCCGGAGGCCGCGCTGAAATCGGGCGACAGCCAGACGATGATCGGCGCCCGCGTCTGCTCCGCCGGTGCGATGATATAGGGCGCGCCATGGAGATAGAGCCCGTTCTCACCCAGTGATTCTCCGTGGTCGGAGACGTAGAGCATCGACGCCGAAATCGTGTCCTGGTGCTTCTTCAGATTGTCGATGACCTTGGCCACCACGTGATCTGTGAAGAGGATCGTGTTATCATAGGCGTTGACGATCTCCTCCGGCTTGCAGGCGCCGAATTCCGGCGTGCGGCAATCCGGCGTGAAGCGGCGGAAATCGTCGGGGTAGCGCCGGTAATAGGCCGGCCCGTGGCTCCCAAGCTGATGCAGCACCAGAACGCTGTCGCCTTTCACATTCGAGAGCCAGTCGCCGAGCTTGTCGAGCAGCACGGTATCGAGGCATTCGCCATCCGTGCAGAAGCGCGGGTCGGCGGCATCGGGCAGGAAGCGATAGGGAATGCGGTTGGCGACGCCATAGCTGCCGGTATCGTTGTCCCACCACTCGACGTCGACCTTGGCATGGCCGAGAATATCCGTGAGGTTATCGGTCTCAAGCCCCTTGCGATGCGTGTAGTCCTGCCGGGTATAGACCGAATACATGCACGGCAGCGAAACCGCCGTGGAGGTGCCGCAGCTCGTCGCGTTCTTGTAATAGATGACGCCGCGCGCCTTCATCTCCGGATTGGTCTCTCGCGGATAACCGCCGAGCGAAAAATTCTGCGCCCTGCCCGTCTCGCCGGCAACGATGATCGTCACCCGGGGCTTACCATTGGCGCTCGCCGTGCGCTGATGCGCATCCGTCCCCAGCGGCCGGCGCACAACGGTGCGGTCGTTCTCAGTGGCGAAGACGAAGCGCGCGGCGTTTCCGATCGGAATGAACGGGTTCAGCGTCAGCATGATATCCTTGTGCAGACGCCCGACCGCGGCATAGGTCTGCGAAAAGCCGAGACCGGCGGCGACGAAAATCGCCAGGCACGGCAGAATGACGGCCATGTTCCAGGCAAACTTCTTCAAAAACGGCCTGTGAACGATCTTGACCCAAGCAATCAGAAGCGACGGCAGCACGCCGAACAGGAGAATGTGAAGCACGAAGGAAAAGGTGATCAGATGCGCCGATTCCGCCCGCGTGGTCACCGCTGCGTTGCGGATCATCTCCTTGTCGATGATCACGCCGAACTGATCCGTGAACCAGGAGGATACCACCGCCACCATAACGAAGAAGATCAGCGCCGGCTTGGTCAGGTATTTGACAGAAAATGTGGTCAGCGCGGCGATGGTGATGGCGAAAATCCCGAGCACGAAGGCGATGAACGCCATTGGCGTGGCGGCCAGGTAGCCGAAAGCCCGCCCCCAGAATGTCTGGTTCGCCATCGCCAGAATGTACACCGCCGTCAGCACCGACAGCGTGACACTTCCGATCTTCGGCCGATAGCCGGCCCGCGCACTCGATGAACCCGTATTTTCCAAAATGCATCCCAATGCCAGAGCGCGCACCAGCCAAGGCTGCCACGCCAACCAGGCGGGGATGGCATTGCTTACTGACATCAACCTGAAAGCCTCGGAAAGACGATCCGTGGGAAAACACCATTTTAGTTATTGCAGCGCACGATCGAACCGTGTATTGCGCTCCTCGTTGGCACGGAGTGTAGCGCAGTCTGGTAGCGCATCTGGTTTGGGACCAGAGGGTCGGGAGTTCGAATCTCTCCACTCCGACCATCATCATCACGCTGAAACAGCTGATAAATTCCCCTGAAAATCTAAATGGCCGACTATCGCAAAGCGCATGCTTTGCTGGAGCATATTCGCCTGCGGCTCTATCTGGCGCGAGGCAATTCGCGACCACCCGCCCGCTCCGGCATGTTTACGAACACGAAGTCATGACGATGCGGCAGATCGAGTGCCTGCGCGGTCGTCATGATCCCCAGCGGAATCAGCCGGCCGTCCCTTTGAATTGACACCTCGACAAGTGGCATGCAGTCCTTCGTCATTCCTGTTCCCTCCTTATGACTGTCCGCCGCAATCCTCTCGCAGGCTATCGAGCGCCGTGGATAGGAACGCCGGCAGCGTGAATTGCCAGTAGAGCCGTTCCCAGAGCGACGCATCCGGATCCATATCGAGCAGCGCCTCGAGCGGCATCGAAGGAAATGGCCGTGCCGGCCCGGATGACGGTTGGCATGCGATACTGTCGCGAAATGCCTGGGTGGTCATGACGCATCCCTTTCGTTCTCTGAGAGGAGCCTAGGGCCAGGGCCGCGATCTCGAAATCCTATTGGGGTGTAGCTGCGACCATACCAAGGTATGTGCCTGCGCCATTCAATCGACGAGCTGCAAGCGGCCAAGGCGCATACCGGCTCCGCTGCACGCGGGGCATATCCGCTTCAACGGCCGGACGCATGCGAATCAAAAAGCCATCCCCAACCGGCAAGGCCGGGGATGGTTGGCGACAAAGTAATCACATAAGCTTACGCGCCGCGGCGCGTGCTTTCGAACAGGAACCAGGCGCGGCGCTCGGCTTCGTCGATCCAGTTTTCGATGAGGCTCGTCGTTGCGACATCGTTATGCTCGGATGTCAGTTCATGCAGCTGGCGCATCAGGCCCACAAGCTGCTTGTTGTCATCGCGCAGCTCGGCAAGCATATCCTCCGGCGTCACGTAATCCGCATCGTTGTCGAGCAGCCGCTGCAGCCGTCCAATGTGGCCGATGGAGCGCAGCGTGGTGCCGCCGATCTTGCGGACACGCTCGGCGATGTCGTCGGTCATGGCGAAGATCTGCTCGCCTTGCTCGTCAAGCATCAGGTGATAGTCGCGAAAGTGCGGGCCGGACATGTGCCAGTGAAAATTCTTCGTCTTCAGATAGAGCACGAACACGTCGGCAAGGAGCGCCGTCAACGCCGCGGCGATATCGGTGGTGGCGTTTGAGGAGAGATCGGTGGGGGTGGCGAGCGCCGCGCGCTGGATCCTGGATGCGGGCTGATAGGTCATGGTCGTCTCCTGGTGATGGTGTGATGAACGTGGATGGGATCAATGAATGGTCGGCGCTATGAGCAAGACCGGCAGGCGCGTCTCGTCGTGATCGACGGTGATC
Organism: Rhizobium sp. 16-449-1b; assembly: GCF_017741935.1. Classification (GTDB taxonomy): domain Bacteria; phylum Pseudomonadota; class Alphaproteobacteria; order Rhizobiales; family Rhizobiaceae; genus Rhizobium. The sequence goes on from NZ_JAGHMH010000007.1 coordinate 349,909, forward strand.
GCAATCCGCTTCGGCCGCTCCGCCTGAGGCAGCTGCGCCGACAGGCTGGCTGCAACTTGTTTGGCTGACAGTGAAAACGTCTTCTTGAACGACGACATGGGATCGGCTCCAGTCCGGTGAATGTAGCTGGAGCTTAGGCGGCCTTCTTCGGTCGGCCTATTCTATGGTCGTCTAGTCTGACCACACCTAAGTATAGTTATGGAGCGGATCGGAACGGAGTAGCTTCCTCTCATGCCTCACGTCCCCTCCGTGAGGCGGTAGCGCCGAGCGCTACCTGTCGTCGATGCCGCCCCCGCATCGACGCCGCGGATCGCTCCCCCTCGATCCGCCAGAGACCGCCCCCTACCCCGGGGCGGTCTTTCCTTTTTGGGGCGAAGTTAGAAAATCACCCGCTGCGGATGCGTGAAGATTTCGAAATCCTCTCCGCGCGCAACGGCGATCATGGTGATCCCGGCCTCCTCGGCCGTGCGTATCGCATAGGCGGTGGGCGCCGAGATGGCGATCAGGATCGGGCTGCCGAGGAACCCGGCTTTCTGGATCATCTCGATCGAAAGCCGGCTGGTCACGACAACCGCGCCGCTGCCGCCGGAAACGCCCGAGCCGACGACAGCACCGCAGAGCTTGTCCAGCGCATTGTGCCGGCCGACATCCTCGCGCACTGTCAAAAGCCCGCTCCCCGGCACGAAAAACCCGGCGCCGTGCACAGCCCGGGTCTTGTGGTTGAGTTGCTGGTGATCGCCGAGGTTCGCCACCGCCCGCGCAATCTCATCGGGCGTGATCGTGAGGTCTGACGACAGTACAGGGCGAACCGTGCGCACGGCCTGCTCCAGCGATTCGATGCCGCACAGACCACACCCCACCGGCCCCATCATGTGCCGGCGGCGCGCGCGCAGCTTCTCCTCGACATCGTCGGCAAGCGTGATCTGCACGTCGATGCCGATCTCGTCCTGGACCACCTCGATCGCCTCGATCTGCGAGACGGCGTCGATCAGCCCCTCGGTAAGGCTGAAGCCGACGGCAAAGTCGACCAGATCATCCGGCGTCGCCATCATCACCGCATGCGAGCTGCCACCGTAGGAAAAGGCGATCGCCACTTCCTCGGGAACGCTGCGCGTCGCGGGCGCTGCAACCCCGCCCCGAAAGGCAATCGTGTGCACCGCTTCATGACTCGCTCGGCTATCGACGAAACTGATATTCACTCTGCTCTTCCCTGAACAACGCGGCCTGGCCGGGTAGCACTCCGCTCGGCACGCACTATAGGCCCGGACCGGGCGGTCTGTCCTCGTCAAAGAACATGCGCCTCTGGTCCACACCTGCCAATCCAGCCGCACATATGGTCAATCGCTTGAAACAGAAGGCAAAACCACCTTTTGCGTAAACGACACCTATGTATAGGTTAGAATGACGGTCGCGATCGCTATCATGCGCGCCAAGGTAGATGGGGATCATATCATGAGCGCGGAACGAGCCGGTGTGCTGTTCAACCAACGTGGCGGCACGGGCCATCGCGTCACAGTCGCGCTGATATCAGCCTTCCTGATGGCGATCGTCTTTGTGATCGATACCTTCACCGATATCGAAGGCGCCATCGCGGTTCTTTATGTCATGGCTCTTCTGCTCGGCTCGGAAATCCTGACCCGCACCGGACTGCTGCTGACGTCGATCGTCTGCATCTTCCTGACGGTCCTCTCCTATTTCCTGACCCATGGTCCCGATCCCGACCTGCAGACCTTCATCCGTCTCGCGGTCGCGCTAGCGGCGCTCGCCATCACCATGGCGCTGCTGTTGAGAAACGACGCCTTCCGCGCCGAACTGATCGAGAGAAATGCCGAAATCCGTGAAAGCGAAGCCCGCTACCGCTCGATTTTCGACGGTGCCCGCGTGGCGCTCTGGGAACGGGATTATTCGCAGCTGCGCGCCTACCTGATGGGCCTGAAGGCATCAGGCATCTCCGATCTTGAAGAACACGCGAGCCGACATCCCGAAGTCATCGACGATTGCATCGGCCTGCTGCGCACTGTTGCAGCGAATGAAGCGGCCCGGGAGCTTCTGGGCACCACCTCCGGCGGCGAAGTGCGGGATTCCATGGTCCATTTCATCGCGGCCGGAGACCAGACGTTCCTGCGCGTGATGAACGCCATTTTCAACGGCCAATCCTATTTCGAAGGCAAGGGCACGATCACCACCGACGGCGGCGAAGTCAGGCAGGTGCTTTTGAGCATCAGTTTCCCTGAAGACGTCGCCGCCTTCAACCGCGTCGTCGTCGGCATGGTCGACATCACCCAGCGCGAAATGACGGAAGCCGCGTTGATCGAGGCGCGCGCCGAATTCGCCAAGGCGTCGAAAGCGGCCACCATCGGCGCCCTCTCCGCCTCGCTGGCGCATGAACTGAACCAGCCGCTCGGCGCGATCGCCGTCAACGCGCAGACGCTGCTTCGCTGGCTGGATCGCGAGCCGCCGGATCTGTCGGCGATCCGTCGTTCCGCCGAACGCATCATCCGCGACGGCCAGCGTGCCAGCGACATCATCCACAACACCCGCAACCTTCTCACTCAGCAGGCAAGCAAGGCCGAGTGGATCGAACTGTCGACGCTGATCGATGAAACCCGCTCGCTGGTCGAGCACGACCTTAAACGCGATGGCATCACTGTCACCGTTCGCCCAGGCGCAGGCGTGCCGCGGGTGAAGAGCGTGCGGGTGGAGATCCAGCAGGTGATGATCAACCTGATGACCAACGCCATCCAGGCGATCAACGGCGCCAAGTGCCCTGTTCGCGAGATCATCGTCGAAATCGAGCCGACTGATGGCATGGTCGGTGTGTCGGTCAGGGACAGCGGCCCGGGCATCAGCCCAGAGGGAATGGAGAAGCTGTTCACGCCCTTCTATACCACCAAGGCCTCGGGGCTCGGAATGGGGCTGTCTATCTGCCGCAGCACGCTGGAAAGCCGCGGCGGCAGGCTCGACGGCTTCAATCATCCCGATGGCGGCGCGGTGTTCAGGATGACGCTACCGATCGAGGATCCACATCTGTAACCGCCCGGAGCCGCAGCCGGTTGTGCGTCCCGCTCAGCGCGCGGCGGACGTGAACAACCTAAACCCTTGTATGATACCGTTTCCCGGTATCGGCGCGCATATTAGAGGAAACAAGCAAGCATCCGAGTCCGAAATACCCACGTACCGGAATACCCATATCAAGGTCCCCTCTCTTGCCCCACATTTCCACCATTGCCATCGTCGACGACGACCAAGCGATCCGGGAGGCGCTCGACGATCTCGTCCTGTCCTGCGGCTATCAAAGCCAGCTGTTCGCCAACGCCGAGGAGTTTCTGGCCTACGAGGATCGTGCCTCGATCGACTGCATGCTTCTCGACGTCTCCATGCCCGGCCTGAGCGGCATTGAGCTGCAGGCCGAACTGAACAAGACACCGCCGAGACCGCCGATCATCTTCATGACCTCCTATCGCGACGAGCGCACCAGATCAGCAGCGCTCGATGGCGGCGCCTTCGCGGTTCTCGGCAAGCCCGTTGATATCAAGCACCTCCTCGCCTGTCTTGAATCGGCACTTCAACGCCAGACCTGACGGAAGGCCGCCACCTTTGCGCGGCCTGAAACGCAAAACGCCAGGCCTTTCGACCTGGCGCTGATAAGGAACGGCTCTCTTTTAAGCCGCGGAAGACTGCCGCTTCGGCAGCTTCCAGCCTGGGCGGACGAAGTGGCAGGTATAGCCATTCGGAATCCGCTCCAGATAATCCTGATGCTCCGGCTCGGCCTCCCAGAAATCGCTGACTGGCGCGAGCTCGGTGACGACCTTGCCCGGCCACAGGCCGGATGCATCGACATCGGCGATCGTGTCTTCGGCGACACGCTTCTGCTCATCGTTCGCGTAGTAGATGGCCGAACGGTAGCTGGGGCCGAGATCGTTGCCCTGGCGATTGGGCGTCGAGGGATCGTGGATCTGGAAGAAGAATTCCAGAATGTCGCGATAGCTGGTCTTGGCGGGATCGAAGAGGATCTCGATCGCCTCGGCGTGGTTGCCGTGATTGCGATAGGTCGCGTTGGCGACCTCGCCGCCGGTATAACCCACGCGCGTCGTCTCGACACCCGGCATACGCCTGATCAGATCCTGCATCCCCCAGAAACAACCGCCTGCAAGCACTGCGCGTTCGATAGTCATCGAATATCTCCATTCCCTGAGGTTCGTTACGGAATTCGCCGGGCGGCAGCCTGAATGTCTCCACCCATCCTGCCTGAGCCACCTGCAAAGGCAACTCGCCGCGTGGCCTACAGATAGGGATTCGACGTCATCTTTGCCAGTGCCACAGCATCGAGCTCGCTCATATCAGCAGCGAGACATTCAGCCAGCGCTGATCAAAGACCGTGTCCAACCAATTGATTTTACTTTGGCGGCTCCAGCCTCTAGGGAAGCATCATAAGTTGCGTGGCGCAGGCTCGATAACCCAACGTGATGTGCATCACGTAACGGGAATCGCAGGCGCGCCATATCCCTCATATCCAACAAGCAATTTAGAAAAGCGAGATCATAATGACCGACGAACCAATCGTAAGAGACAGCAACGGCGCCGAGCTCAACGACGGCGATTCCGTCACGCTCATCAAGGACCTGAAGGTCAAGGGCACATCGGAAACCATCAAGCGCGGAACGCTCGTGAAAAACATCCGGCTTAACGGAAACCCCGGTGAAGTGGAATGCAACACAAAGCAGGTCAAAGGCCTGGTACTGAAGACGGAGTTCCTCAAAAAGGCGTAGGCAGCGGAGATATCTGTGCCAGATCGCAACGTTTGATGCAGATCAATGTGGCGACGGCGCACCGCGCTATTGTCCGCTCATGAGCTTCTTGCACGTCGCTCATAACCGTACAACTTGGCTCGTCCTGGCGATACCGCGGGACGAGCCTTTTTTGTGCCGGAACGGACGAAACGGGAGCCGATCTGAGGCTATTTGTACTTGGTGATCGTCGGGCTGGTGACCCGGTCGCCCGCCTTGAGGCCGAGCTTGGCGGCAGCACCCGCATTGAGCTCGATCACGTATTTCACCGCTGTCACCGAATCGATGATATCGCGGGAATAAGGCACCGCATTCTGCTTGATGCCGCGAACGATACCCGCGCGATCGACGAACAGCATGTCGAGCGGCAGGACCGTGTTTTCCATCCACATCTGCACCCGCTTCGACGCGCCGAAATCGAAGATCATGCCGGCATCGGCGGCCATGTCCTGACGGTACATCAGCCCGCGCTGGCGTTGTTCGTTGGTATCGGCGATCTCGACGGTAAAGTTGTACTTCTGTCCTGCCGTCGTCTCGATGACCAGCGGCTCCTTGTCGAACTTGACGACGGACTGGGCGAACGCCGGTAGCGCCAGCATGAAAAAAAGCGCCAAAAAGGCGCTTCTGATCCGGTGCGAAACCATGTTCATCAGTGCGCCCGGCTCACAGGCGTCGGCGCATCCGGATGGATCTCGGCCGCCATCAGGCCCTTGTCGCCATCGCCGAAGCGAACGAGCACAACCTGGCCGGGACGAAGCTCGGTAAGCCCGAAGCGACGCAGCGTCTCCATATGCACGAAAATATCCTCGGTTCCCTCGCCGCGCGTCAGGAAGCCGAAGCCCTTGGTGCGGTTGAACCACTTGACCAGCGCGCGCTCCAGACCGCTCGTCGCCGTGACCTGCACATGGGTGCGCACCGGCGGCAGCTGCGACGGATGAACCGCCGTCGACTGGTCCATGGAGAGGATCTTGAAGGCCTGGTATCCACGATCGCGACGCTGGATGAGTGCCACGATGCGCGTGCCTTCGAGGATGGTCTGGTAACCGTCGCGGCGCAGGCAGGTCACGTGCAGAAGAACGTCCTGCATGCCGTTGTCGGGAACGATGAAACCGAAGCCTTTCGCGACGTCGAACCACTTCACGACACCGGTGATTTCGATGAGGTCAACCGCATCGCCCGCGAGTTGTTCGAGGTCAGTGAATTCCGTCGATGAAATCCTGTCAGCCATTTCGCCAGCCCCTCGATACGCGTCACACTGTTACGGTTAACTGATTCTTGAGATCAAGATTAACATGTTGGTAACGGATTAGCGCAAGCCCTACTTTTCGTTTATTCGCAGCTGCCAATCTTACCCCCTAGTCTTGCCTGAACCTGACGTTCCGCCACATAAGGGGCACGCCAGCATTTAGAGAGGAAACAGAATGCGTTATCTCCACACCATGGTCCGCGTGAAGGATCTGGATGCATCGCTCCATTTCTACGCGACCCTCTTCGGGCTCGAGGAAACCCGTCGCATCGACAATGAGAAGGGCCGCTTCACCCTCGTGTTCCTGGCAGCCCCCGGCGACAAGGCCGACGCCACCGCCAAGGGCGCTCCCTGCCTGGAATTGACCTATAACTGGGACCCCGAGGACTACACCGGCGGACGCAACTTCGGCCACCTCGCCTATGAGGTCGACGACATCTACGCGACCTGCCAGAAGCTGATGGACAACGGCATCACCATCAACCGCCCGCCGCGTGACGGACACATGGCCTTCGTGCGCTCGCCTGACGGCATCTCGATCGAGATTCTGCAGAAGGGCGGCAGCCTGGAAGCGGCCGAACCATGGGCATCGATGGGCAACACCGGCGCCTGGTAAGCCGAGGCTTTTGCGAGGCTTGCGGCTTTTTCGATTTCCGGCCACTGCGTCCGGATCGTCCTTGCCGCACAACCTTGCTGCGGGCACTCTCCGGATGACTCGAGGGGAAACGTGCGTTTTGCACGCCCCTCGCCTTCATTTTGGAGAATGCTCGCTTGCTCGCTGTTGAAAAGCGCACGCCTATCAAGGCGGCACTTCTGATCGCCGCCTCTGCCTTGGCGCTGTCGGGCTGCGTGTCCGACAAGCCCGCTGTCGACGCGCTCGCATCCGCAGCCGCCGAACCCGCGCCCGCGCAGGATCAGCAGACGGCCGCAAACGCTGCGCCGACAGCGGCTACCGCCCAGCAGGCCGGCTACCGCGACCCCAGGATGACGAACGTCTCCGGGATGACGAATGTCTCCGGGATGCCCAATGCCCCCGGCGCGCAAGCCGCCAATCTGGCACAAGCGCCCGGCCAGCCGACATCTGCAGCGCCGGAAGCCATGGCTCCCGCCAATATCGGCGGCCTTGCCATGCAATCGACCGGCATCAACGCCCAGGCGATGAGCATCTTCTCGGTCAAGCCGAAGGTCCAGAACAATCCGACCTCGACCACATTGCAGCCCTCGACCGGCGTCGGCGCAACGCGCTCCAGCGTCTACTCGAGCCAGCTGCCGGTCGAGGAGGCGCCGCAGCAGCAGACACTGCAGCCGCAGCAATCCTCCCAGAACACCAGCACTAGGATCGATCCGGTGCAGACCGCATCGCTGGCGACAAGCTCTCTTCCCGGCCAGAGCATGAACGCGCTCTACGCCGCGCCGAAGCAGAACCTCCTCACCAGCCTCTCCGGCCTGATCAAGAAGGCGTCACTCCCCGGCATGACCCGCGTCGCGCCGAACGGATTGCACCTGCAGAACGACAAGGTCGAGGTCGGCTGCTTCAAGCCGAACCTTCTCAAGGTGATCAAGTCGGTCGAGACCCATTTCGGCAAGCCTGTGGTCGTCACGTCGGGCTACCGCGATCCCGAACACAACCGCATGGTCGGCGGCGCCGAGGAATCGATGCACATGAGCTGCGACGCGGCCGACATCCAGATCGACGGCGTCTCCAAATGGGATATCGCCAGCTACATCAGGTCGCTGCCCGACCGCGGCGGCGTCGGAACCTATTGCCACACCGATTCCATCCATCTCGACACCGGCCGCAACCGCGACTGGAACTGGGGCTGCGGCAGCAAACCGGCCGCCGCCACCCTCGCCCGCGCGCTCTGATATCAAGCTATTCCACTCACAGCCGTCCGTTGCCTCTCCCGGCACCGGACGGCGCTTGCGTTTAGGCGTTTGATTTCAAGGCAATACGCGCGTTTTTCCACACGCTGACATTTCTTGTCATTTTTTTGCAAAAAATCACTTCTTGCCGCTTGCGGGAATCCAAGTGCCTGATTATAAGGGCGCCACCACGAAGGAAGCGCCCTTCGTCTATCGGTTAGGACACCAGATTTTCATTCTGGGAAGAGGGGTTCGACTCCCCTAGGGCGTGCCACTTCTCTCGTAATCATTTGAAATGAATACGAATTTCGGCCTATTTTTGATGTGCAGCAAATGCATCCTCGAGAATGACGGCCCTCACAATCCAAGTCACTGAATGAAAATCAGTCCATCCCTTGAAAGCCGTTGTCTTTTCGAGGAAACCCGTCGCTGAGCGGCAAACGCACGCGGCGGCGCCACCCCCATCATTCCCAGCCTCTTAAGACGTAACACGGTGTGCTACGTTTCCATTGCGTTACGCTGCATGCGATGCTACGTTTCAAACAATGACGATCATCAGCTATCGCGGCGATTGGGCGCCGGCCCTCATAGATGGAAAGTCTCCAAAGGGGTTTCCACCCGATCTTGTTAAGGCGGCAAGGCGAAAACTGTTCATGCTCGACAACGCTTCGGCCCTATCCGACTTGTTGGCCCCTCCGGGCAACCAGCTGGAGAAGCTGAAACGCGACCGGGCAGGCCAGCATTCAATTCGGATAAACGACCAATGGCGGATTTGCTTCCGTTGGACGGATGCCGGGCCTGAGAACGTTGAGATTGTTGACTATCACTGACTGCCAACTGCAAGGGAAAGCTACAATGGTAACTCGCTTCCACCCACCGATTCATCCCGGGGAGATACTTCGCGAAGAGTTCATGGTGCCCAACGGCCTCAAGGCTTACACGCTGGCCAAGCTATTGAACGTACAGCGCGCCCGCATCGAGCGGATTGTTGCTGAAAAGAACCCGATTACAACCGATACCGCTTTGCGTTTGGCCAGATTGTTCAGCACGACGCCGGAGTTCTGGACCAACATGCAAACCGCCTTCGACCTCTCAACAGCGGAAGCAAACGCGGGCGCGGAGCTCGATGCTATCGTTCCTCTGAAAGCAGCTTGAGACGTCATAGCCAAGAGCCCAGCGGATGCCGCCGATAAAGCATAACCGGCCTGCGGGCAGAGCACTGCCCCACACTCAGACCCCGCTGATCAACTCGATCTTCGACCCATCGCTGAACCGCGACAGCCGGAACGCCTTGGGATCGACGATCGGCGCCCTGCCCGTCACGATATCGGCCATCAGTCGCCCGGCGGCCGGCGCGATGCCGAAGCCGTGGCCGGAAAAGCCGGTCGCGATGTGAAAGCCGGGGATGGTCTCGACCTCGGAGATGACGGGCACCGCATCGGGCGTCACGTCGATATAGCCCGCCCAGCGCTGCGCGATCTCGGCCTTCTCGAAAACGGGAAACGCGGCCTTCAAATCCGCCAGCGCCTTGTCCTGCTTGCGCCTGGATGGGATGGGATCGAGCACCCTGTTATATTCGAAGGGGCTTGCCTCATCGAGCGACCACTGGCGAGGGATGCGGGCTTCGTCGAGGAAGCGCAGACCGAGTCGGAAGGAGAGTGCCTTCCATTCGGAGCGCAGCGCCGGCAGAAAATCCATGGCATGGCGAAACGACGCCGGCACGATATCGACGATATTGTCGTAACCCGACGCCACCGTATATCCACCGTCCTGGCGCTTGCGGATGGCGAAGTCGTTGGCCCAGATCGTCTGCTCCGGCCCGCCCTCGAGCGGCTTGGTCCTCATAACGCTGTTCATCACCTTCAGCTGCGGAAGATCGATCCCGAAACGGCCCGAAAACAGGCTGGACCATGCCCCACCGGCGAGCACCACGGCCTGGCAGGCGATCGGCCCGCGTTCCGTGACCACGCCGCAGACCGCGCCCGCAGTGAGTTCGATCCCGCGCACCGCGCATGCGGTGAGGATGGTGGCGCCCTTGTCGCGCGCGGCCTCGGCAATCGCGGGTGCCGCCTTTTGCGGCTCGGCGCGGCCGTCGGCGGGCGTGTAGAGCGCGCCGGCCATGTTTAGCTTCGAGCCGGGAAAGAGATCGCCGAACTCGCGGGCGCTTAGCATCCTAGTGTCGATCTGATAATCCCGGAGATTGACGCGCCAGCGGTCGTGATCCGACAGCTCCTTCTCGTTGGCGCAGGTAAAGATGATGCCGGCGCGCTTGAAGCCGGTATCGCGGCCCGTGCGGGCGTCGAGATTGTCCCATATGCGCAGCGCCTCGGCCATCAGCGGCACCTCGCGCGGATCGCGCATCGAGATACGCACCCAGCCCCAGTTGCGGCTGGACTGCTCCTGGCCGATGCCGCCCTTCTCGCACAAGACGACCTTCAGCCCACGCTCGGCGAGTTCCAGCGCCGTCGAGCACCCGACGATACCGCCGCCGATCACCACGACATCGCAGGCATCGGGAAGCGTTTCATCGCCATGAACGGGAACGACATAGGGACCGGGCATAGAGGATCTCGCGGATGGTGGTTATCTTGCGAGATGGTCTAGCGCCGGCGGCACGCGCTAGAAACAGAAAATCCGCGGCAAGCGCGAATTTGCCGCGGATAAGAACAACTTACGACGATCGCGGATCGAGCAGCGCCAGCCGCGCCCGCCGAAAGCTATCAGGTTATTTCAATGGAAACGCAAACACATCAACCGGTTCGCCAAGCCCACGGAGCGGAAAGGCACCCAGGCTATCCATCTCGTCTTCCTGGCCGGCCATCTCCACGAACGCACGGGACAGAAGCACCGGCCGCTTGATCTCCTTCGTCAGGCTTTCCAGCCGCGAAGCGACATTCACCGCCGGACCGATCACCGTAAAATCGAGCCGCCGGCGCGATCCGATGTTGCCGTACATCACCTCTCCGACGTGCACGCCGATCCCATAGCGAAGAACCTCACGGCCCTTGCGCTTGTTCTCGGCGTTGAGTTCGACCATCGACGCCTCGGCGGTCTTGATCGCCTGCAACAGGTTTTCGCAGGCCTGAGCGTTGCTGAGCGGAAAGATCGCCAGCATGCCGTCGCCCATGAATTTCAGGATTTCGCCGCCATGCTTCTCGATCGGTTCCGACATTGCGTCGAAATAGCCGTTGAGGAGCTCGATCACGTCGTCGCGCGGCCAGTGGTCGGAAATCGTGGTGAAGTCACGAAGATCGCAGATCAGGATCGCGGCTTCCACAGTGGCGCCGCTGCCGCGCGTCGTGGCGCCGGCCAAAATCTGCTCACTGGCATGCGGCCCGACATAGGTCTGCAACAGCGTGCGCGCCATGATGTTCTTCAGCCGGATCTCGGTCACCAGCGTCAGCGCCGGCAGCAGGTCCTTCAGATAATCGACATGCTCTTCCAGGAAGCCACCGGGACGATCGCTGGCGAAGGTCACAATGTGCCGCTTGCCGAGCGTATGCTCCATCGGCCAGGCGATGTACTCGGTCACGCCCTCTCGCTTGAGGTCGTCATAGAATTCGGCATGTCCGTCGCCGGGACGCAGCGCCTCGATATCCTTGCGCACCTCGCTGGCGCCGCTGAAGATCTCGTTGACGGGGCTTCGCAGGAACTGTGGCGTGTTTTCGATGCCGTAGTCGAAGGTGGTGATCTTCGCCTCGGTCATCCCGGTCTGCCAGAGAATGCGCGCACCCAGCCATTGCGGATGATGCGTCCTGAAATGCATCGTGGCGCGGCTGACGGGAATGCCCTCATCGCGCAGCCGGTCGCAGAGCTGGACCAGAAGATTGTCGATATAGCGCTCGTTGCGGGTCTCGTTGACCAGCCAATCGAGGCTGGCCGTCCTCTGCCTCGGCCACTGGCCAACGCTCAGCTCGGAAGGCTGTGGAGCCGGGTTTGATTGGAATTGCATCGCCCTACACTCCGCGAGATCCCGCGGCCTTCTCAACATCAAAACAAAAAATCATTCCTACGCCAGCTAAATGGGGTGGCCAGTCGTGGAATGGAATGCCTTATCGGCAACAGCTAACGGAAAAAGTTTCGGTCAACCCAATCGATCAGCCAAGCAGCCGCCGTGTCTGCTCGATCGTTTGCGCGCTTGGCTGTGTCGGCCGGTACTCCAGCCCCAGGTAGCCGTGATAGCCCTGAGCCACGAGCCAATCGGCGCGCGCCTTCAGGTCGATCGAGCCGCTGCCCGGTTCGTTGCGGCCGGGATGATCGGCGATATGAACGTGGAAGACCTTGTCGATATCGCCGCCGATCACACTGGCGGTATCCTCGCCCATGACGGCCGAGTGGTAGATATCGTAGATGATCCCGATCTCCGGCCTGCCCGTCTCCTTGACGATATCGAGCCCTTCCCGCGTCGATCCGAGAAAATAGCCGACATGGTCGATCAGCGTGTTCAAAGGCTCGACACCGAGCCGCACGCCGCTGTCTGCCAGCACCTCGCCAGCTCGGCTCAGCGTCTCGGTGAGTGCCGCCCGCTGCTCCTCGCGGGTCTTACCGGCGAGATCATCGCCGGCCTGCGCGATCAACGTCTTTGCACCAAGCCGCCGCGCGACCTCGATCGTCCGTTTCAGCCCCTCGAGAAACGCCGCCTGGTTGGCACGATCCGTGAGTGGGATCATCGGTTCGGCCACGAAGCTGGCAAGCTCGATGCCGGTCTCGTTCAAGGCCCATTCGATGCTGCCGACATCCTTGTTGGTCCAACGCCAGAACTCGACGGCCTCGACGCCATGGCGGTGCGCAAGCCTGATGCGATCGGCAAAGGTCTCGGCTTCATCGGCGAAAAGCCATTCGATACAGGCAGAAAGCTTCATGACATCCCACTTCGTTTCAGCAAGGCAGACGGCGCGATCCGAGCCATTTGCCCGGACTCTAGGCGCCCCAAACCATCCGCGCCAGCATTAGACTCGTCGTGGCCACATTACAAACCACAGCGATAGTTTTCACGCAAAATACACGCATCATGTTTATTTTTGATTGTGTCGGCGAAATCCCAAACTAGGATATTGCCAGCGCCGATCTGCGCATACCCATCTGGAGACACCAATGCAGCTCGCGCCGCAGCACCGAATCTATGTCTGTTTCTTCCTTTTCGCGGTATCGATGGGCGCCCTGCTTGCCCGCATGCCGGACCTGCAGCTGGCGCTCGGCGTCGATCGCTCGGAACTGGGCCTGACGCTGATCGGCGCGGCCGTGGGTGCGCTGACCGCGCTGACCTTCGCCTCCCCCATCATCGAGCGCCTGGGCGCCCGCACGACGGCCTTCATCACCGTGCTCGGTACATCGGCGCTGATCGCAACAGTGCCGTGGATGGCAAGCGCCCCCCTCGTGTTCTGCATCCTCATTCTCGAGGGATTGCTGGCCGGCTCGCTGGAAATCAACCTCAATGTCGAGATCGACCGCATCGAGGCGCAGCTCGGCCGCGGCGTGATGAACCGGGCGCACGGTTTCTGGAGCCTCGGCTTCTTCCTGACAGCACTTGCCGCATCGGGGATCCGCCAGGCAGGCGTGCCGATGCATATCCATCTCGGCCTGACTTTCGCTTTCGTGCTCATCGTCGGCACCTGGGTCATCTCGGGCATGCGCAATGCGCCGGCGCGCGTCACGCATCACGAGGAAGCGAAGGCGCCATTGATCGCGCTGCCAACGGCGGGCCTGCTGCCGCTCTGCGGCATCGGCATCGCCGCCTTCCTGATCGAGGGCGCCGGCATCGACTGGTCGGCGATCTACATGCGCGACGTCTTCAATTCCGAACCCTTCATCGGCGGGCTGGGGCTCACCTCGTTCACCTTCTTCATGGCCGCCGCCCGCCTGCTGGTCGACCCGCAGGTCGATCGCTTCGGCGCACGCGCGGTGGCGACCGTTCTGCTTGTGCTGGCGGCGGCCGGCGTCATCGCCGTCTGGGCGGCACCGCATCCCTTCGTGGCATTGCTCGGCTTTGGCTTCATGGGCGCCGGCTGCAGCGCCGTCTATCCCCTCAGCGTCTCGGCGGCAGCACAGCGCACCGATCGCCCGTCCCATGTCAACGTCGCGGCCGTGGCGCAGATGTCCTTCGTGGTCTTCTTCCTGGCGCCGCCACTGCTCGGCTTCATCGCCGACCACGCCGGCATGCGGATCGCCTACCTCATCTGCCTGCCGCTGATCATCTACGCGCTGCTGTCGATCAAGTCGCTGCCCAGCCGCAGACGCGCCGACCAGCCGACCGACGCAAGCGCCGGAAGCGCGGCCTAAAAAGAACACGGCAAAGACCGAAAAAGAGCTCTCGCAGCCGCCGATGGCGTTCGCGAGGGGCACAGCGAATAGCTGAGCCGGCAAATCATGCACTGCGAAAAAATCCCGATCCGAATCGGTCTTGAACGTGCTTTTCAGCACGACCGGCGCACGCACGACCGTTGTGATTCGCGCGGTTGAATGAAGATCAAAAAGCGTCGGATAAAGTGCAGCGCCCGCCTTCCCGGCGGCACTCGCCGAAGCGAGTGTTGCATCTGCAATACTTTGATTTCTTTGAAAGAATGGTGGGTGATGTAGGGCTCGAACCTACGACCCGCTGATTAAGAGTCAGCTGCTCTACCAACTGAGCTAATCACCCGTCCGCGCTGTGTTGCGTGGTGTGAGAGGGCGTATAAACAGGATCGTTCGGCTTGTCTAGCGCCCTTCCGAAAATTCTTTCAACAAACGCGATTTTTTTGTGCGTTGCCGAAATCCAATGAAATCAAAGGTCCAGCGTACCGGTCGCAAGCCGCACCGCTTGGCCGCCGATCCGGGCGTTCGAAATCGTCCCGCCTTCGATATCCATATGCAGGTGGATAAAGGACGGGCGCCCCATCTCCACGCCCTGCTCGATCATGACGTCGTGATGACCATCCGGCAGACGGTCGAAATGATGGATCGCGCCTGATAGTGCCGCTGCAGCCGATCCCGTTGCCGGGTCCTCGACGATCCCCATCCCACTGGCAAACATCCGCGTATGGAATTTCGCGACGTGGTTCACGCCACCACGGCAATAGATGTAGGCGGAGGCCAGCGCCCCATCGACGAAGGGCACGGTCGCCTCCCAAAGCTGCGGATCGAAATCCAGCCGCTCGGCCACGCCGATATCACGCACCGGCACCAACAGGAACGGCACGCCGGCCGTCCACAGCGAGGGAACGTGATTCTCGAAGCCGATCTCGCTCGTCTTCAGCGACAGCGCCTTGCCGATACCGATCCGATCGAGCGGCATGGTGATCTGCTGCGATTTGCGCGGCAGGTCGAATTCCGCGAAGCTCGCCTCGCCCTCGTTCAGCCGCACCGCGCAACGCACCGGGCCGATATTCTCTTCCAGCACCGAAACAAGATCGATCGTCGCGCCGCCATGGATGCGTTCCGCAAGCGCGATCGCCGTCCCAACGGTCGGATGCCCGGCGAAGGGAAGTTCCCGGCCCGGCGTGAAAATGCGAATCTTGGCGACATGGGCGGGATTGCCGGATGCCTGCACGAAGACCGTCTCGGAGAGATTCAGTTCCTTGGCGATCGATTGCATCGCCTCGTCGCTCAGATCGTCACCATCGAAGATGACCGCCAGCGGGTTGCCCGTCAGCTTGCGATTGGTGAATACGTCATAGACGCTGTAGCTGCGCGCCACATCGGCCTCCTTGTATCGATCCTCGTGTCGCCAACCTGCCCGACCGCTTGAGCGAGCGCAAGGCGTTAGGTGAGCGAAGACTTATGGAAGTACCAGTCGATGACGGGCAGCATCGCGAAGTTATAGGAATAGGCCTCTGGATCGGCCGAGCGGATGGCAACCGCGCCCGCGATTTCCTTGTCGTCGGCAACCAGCATATGCGCGTGAATCCTCTCGACGATCTCATCGGCCGTCAGGTCGAATCGGAACATCCTGAGCACGGTGACCGTGCGCCGATGATAGGTCGCGAAATATCCGTCGCCGGCCTGCGCATCACGCAGATCGAGACCCGTTTCCTCCAGAACCTCGCGGCGCATGTTGTGCTCCAAGTCGCAGCGCCCGTCGAACGTATCCTCAGGTTCCAGCGAACCCGCCGCGAAATAGACCTGCCCGGGATTGGCCGTATGCGCCCCCATGCGGATCGCCACCAGCGCACCATCGCTGCTTTCGATGACGGGATAAGCGAAGAGATGGATACCGCCCTGCCGCTCCGGCTGCCGGCGCCAATACATGAAGGTGGAGAAGGGAATCATGTGCCCCTCGCCCGCAAGGCCCTCGCTCGTCAGCGCCAGCCGCTTCTGGAAAATCATCCGGCCATCGAACAGATGCGAATTGGCCGCCGTTTCGCTGACCCAGTTCTCGGCGATCGCCTCGCGGTTGGCGCTGTAGAACGGATGGTCGCCGGGCAGAACCCTGAGATCGACGCCCGCGATGGGAAACACCGTGCGCGGCTCCGGCCAGCCGGCGAAATCCTCTGAAAAATCCATCTCAAATCCATTCATGTCAAATCGAGTTCCATGACGACAGGGCAATGGTCCGACGCCTTCGGCCGGTCCCAGCCGGTGCGGGGATAACGCTCGACCTCCTGGCCCGGCGGAAACACCGTGCGGAAGGGCTGGCCGTTGCGAATGATCTCCGGCAGGCGCCCGGCATTGGTCTTAGCCAGCGCCGGCGACAGCCAGATGTAATCGAGCTGGCACAGCCACTGCTCTTCCGGTCCGCGCGCGTGGTAGAGCGTCCAGCGATCGAGAGGATCGCGCCGCCGCACGACGTTCTCCGCGAAGCCGTCGCGGCTGAATTCGTCGAGCGCGCTCTCGCTTTCATCCTCGTGTTTGAACGAATAGCCCGTCCGCCGCCGCCCGATCACGTCGACACGCTCCTGATAGTCATTCATGTCGCCGCAGATGACGAAGCGCTTTCCATCTGTGTTTCCAGTCCCGAATCGGCCCTCGATAATCCCCCGCACCGCCTTTGCCTCGGCCCGGCGAACCGGCATCGTGTAGCGCCGACCATCAACACCCTCGCGCGGTCCGCCCATCGACTTGAAGTGCACGACATAGAGCGTCACCGGCACGCCGCCGATCCTGAGATCGAGCTCCAGGCAATCGCGCTTGAAGATCTTGTCATCGAGATGCGCATGCTCGGCGAGCTCGTCGTTGAAGAGATCAAGATCGCGATAGGTCGTCATCGCGTGGCTCTTGATCTCGACAAGCTCGATCTTCTGCCCGTCGCGTGTCTCCTCGCGCATCAGAACCGCGACGTCGATGCCGCGGCTGTCATTGCCCTCGACCAGATATTTCTGCCGGTAGCCATTGCCGACCATGCGGAACAGATAGCCGTATTCGAAGGCCTGCAGCGCCTCCATGTTGTCGATCTCCTGCAGGCAGAGGATATCGGCATCCGCGTCTGCAATCGCCAGCGCCGTCATCTGCCGGGTATCGTCGGTGGACGCGATCACCCGCGCCTGCTCCAGCTGCTGGTAGACGCCCTCGCTGCGGACCTCGAAGAGCTTGATCACCCGGTCCTGGCGCAGCTGGTTTCGAAATCCGGTGAAGTCGAACCGCGTCATGAGGTTTTCGACGTTGAAGGTGGCAATGCGTAAAGACATCAGGCACTTCCGGTTGGCATTGCGCCAACACTAGAGAGCAAATGCCGCTTCGAAAAGCCCGCTTCGCCGATCATAGTCGCCAGGCGCCGCGCACCATGGCCCGGACCTCATCGCCGACAGCAAGCTTCGATCGGCTGAAAGCCCTGAGGATCTGCCCATCCGCAAGCCTGAGCCGGGCAGCATATCGCTCGCCCTCGTAGAGCACGGATTCGACGGTCGCCGCGATCCCCTCGCCGCCGAGGATGACATCCTCCTGCCGCACCAGAATATCCGATCGCGAGGCCGAACCACCCTCTTCCACAAACAGCGGCTGGACCGCCGCCCAATCGAGTTGCCTGACATCACCATCAGGAGACTTCAGCGAAACGATCGCGCCGCGGCCGATCAGCCCGCCGACGACGCGCCCTTCCGGCCGCGCATAGATCTCGTCCGGCGGCGCCACCTGCAGCAGCTGCCCTTCCGACATCACCGCGACATCGGTCGCCAGCGCCATCGCCTCGCTCTGGTCGTGGGTGACGTAGACCATCGTCGCGCCGGAGCGCTGATGAAACTCGCGAAACGTCTCCTCCATCTCCTGCTTCAGGTGCCGGTCGAGATTGGCGAGCGGCTCGTCGAGCAGCACCACGTCGGGCGACGTGACGAGGCAGCGCGCCAGCGCCACGCGCTGCCGCTGCCCGCCCGAGAGATCGGCCGGCCGCCGCTCCGCATAGGCTTCGAGCCTCACGGTCGACAGCGCCTCGCCCACCTTCCTGCGATAGGCCTCGCCCGAGATCCCGCGCACCTTCAGGGGATAGCCGACATTGTCGGCGACACTCATATGCGGCCAGAGCGCGTAGGACTGGAACACCATCGCCATGTTGCGCTTTTCCGGCGGCAGCGATTGCGAGGCGTCGGCGAGCAGCCGTTCGCCGAGATGCAGCGACCCGTCCGTCGGCGTCTCGAAACCGGCGATCATTCTGAGCACCGTCGTCTTGCCGCAGCCCGACGGGCCCAGCAGCGCCAGGAAGCCGCCCTCGCGCACGTCGAGCGAAAGGTTGGAGACGGCGGCACGGCCGGTGCCGAAATCCTTGGCGACGCGATTGAGGATCAGTTTCGCCACGGCACAACTCCCTTCGGCAGCCGCTTTGCCATCAGTTCCAGAAGCAGCATCATGAAAACGACCATGAGAACGACGAGCACCGACAGCGCCGAAGCGAGATCGGAGCTGCCGCTGTCATCGAGATTGTAGATGGCGACGCCGAGCGTCTGCGTGCCCGCCGACCAGAGCAGCGCCGAGATGGTGAGCTCGTTGCAGGCGATCAAAAAGACAAGGATCACCGAGGCGCCGGCCGCCGGCGCGATCAGCGGCACGATGATATCCTTCAGCCGTCTGAAGAACCCCGCCCCCGACAACCGCGCCGCCTCTTCCAGCGCCGGATCGAGCTGGTGGAAGGCGCTGACCACGGGTTTGAGGCTGACGGCGAAGAAGCTTGAGAGATAGGCGATCAGGATGATCCAGACCGTGCCGTAGATCGTCACGTTGATCAGCGGGATCGGTGCCGCGAAAACCAGGATGAACGACACCGCAACGACGATCCCAGGCAGCGAGTACGGTATCTCGATGACGCTGGCGACGACACGCCCGAGCAAATCCCTGCGCCGCGCCAGCGCATAAGCGGTGAGCACAGTCACCGCAAGGAGACATATCGCGGTGCCCGCCGCCAGCGACAGTGAATTGACGAAGGCCGTCCGCGTCACCGCCTGCTTGAACAGGATCTCGGAGAAGGCATGAAATGTCATCGTCTTGAAGGTCAAGGGCACGCCATAGGCCGGCACTAGCGCGCCGGCGAGCAGCGCGAAGAAGGGTGCGGCCAGCATGAAGAAGATGACGATCCAGAGCAGCGACGCAAATAGCAGCTTCCAATATCCGAGCTCGATGGTCGCGGTCGCGCCCGAAAGACCGAGCACGCGATAATCGCGCCCACGCAGCGCCCGGTCCTGAATGGCGAGCCCCGCCACCGAGATGATCGCGATGATCGCCGAAAGCAGAGCCACGTCGCCGAAGGTGCGGCTGGTGAAGGCCGAAAACTTGGTGAAGATCAGCGTCGGCAGCGTATAGATCGAGGCCGGAATGCCGAGAATGGCGGGAATGCCGAAATTGCCGGTGCAGGACACGAAGGAGATCGCAGCGCCCGCGATGATCCCGGGAAGCGACAGCGGCAGGATGATGTCGCGAAACACCCGGAAGCTCGAGGCCCCCGAAAGACGCGCCGCCTCGACACCATCGCGCGGCAGCGACATCAGGCTCGCCCGCAGCGCCAGATAGACCAGCGGCGCATGCTGCACGCCATAAAGCAGCGCAATGCCGCCGATCGAATAAAGCGGCTGCGGCGAACCCAGCGGCGGCGCGATATGCAGCGCCTTCAGAAGCGGGCTCGATGGCCCCGACATCTGCACCCAGGCAAGTGCCGTCACCTGCGGCGGGATCATCATCGGCAGCACGAAGAGGAAGCTGATCAGCCCCTTGGCCCGGATATCGGTGAGCGTCAGCAGGAAGGCGAAGGCGCAGCCGATCGCAAGCGAGATGATCGTACCGAGGACGGCCGTGACCAGCGTGTAATAGGTCGCCGACCAGAGCGCGGGATCGGACAAAACCGCTATCGCGCCGCCATTGGCGAGTGCGGCAACACCCGTCATCGCCAGCCGCGCAAGCGGCAGCACGCTGAGGATGAGAACGACCAGAACGATAAAAGGAAACAGCCAGACGGGCTGGCTGTTTCCGGGACGCACATATCCGTACATCGAGATGAGATCAGTTCGAGCCGTAGATGCCCGAGAAGGTCTTCAGGTCGGCATCGGTGTTCTTGAGCGCGGCAGCAGCGTTGATCGGCAGCACCTTGATCGTGTCACGTGCCGGGAAGCCTTCCGGAAGCTTCATGCCGTTACGCGCCGGGATATAGCCGAGCTTGACGAAGCCTTCCTGGCCTTTTTCGGAGAGCACGTAATCGACGAACTTCTTGGCGGCGTCGGCGTTCTTGGCGCTGGCGAGGATGCCGACCGGCTCGGTCACAGCCGAAACACCTTCCGTCGGGAAGACGAACTCGACCGGCGCGCCCTTGGCCTTTTCGCGGATCGGCATGTAGTCGACGATCATGCCATAGGCCTTCTCGCCCGAGGCGACGGCCTTGAGGATACCGCCGTTACCGCCGGCAGCGGTTGCGCCGTTTGCAGCGAGATCCTTGTAGAAGTCCCAGCCGAGGCCATCGACGCCGGCAAGCGTCTGCGCATGGATGAGTGCGGCACCCGAGGTCAGCGGGCTCGGCATGGTGACGAGGCCCTTGGCTTCCGGCTTCGTCAGGTCCTTCCAGCTCGTCGGCTTCAGCGAAGCAGACGTGTTGTAGATGATACCCGTGGTGATCAGCTTGGTCGAATAGTAGTAGCCGTCGGCGTCGTAGAGCGCGGCGTCGTAGTTGGCGGCCTCGGGCGACTTGTAGGCCATCAGCTTGCCGGCTTCCTTGAGGCGCTCGAGCGTGACGGTGTCGGCGATCAGCAGAACGTCGGCAACCGGATTGCCGGCCTCGATTTCGGCCTGCAGCTTGGCCATGATCTTCGGCGTGCCGTCGCGCACCCAGTCGACCTTGATATCGGGATTGGCAGCCATGAAGCCATCGACGGTTGCCTGCGCATCCTCGTTCGGCTGGCTGGTGTAGAGCACCAGGTTTTCGGCGGATGCCGGGATGGCGAACAGGCTTGCAGCGAGAAGTGCCGCGGCGGAAACGATGGTCTTCATGGATAATGCCCTCGGTGATGGAAGGCCGTTCATTAGACATCTGGATTAACACGATTGTGACAGTCGCCATTCGCCAGCTATAGCGCCGTGCGCCCCTTGACCCGCTCCCCTCACCCCTATCTTCTAGCCCGCGTTTTCATTTTTGATTTCGGGACAGGAGGAAGTCTTATGGAATATCGTCAATTGGGCCGTTCGGGCCTCAGAGTTTCGACCCTCACCATGGGCACCATGACCTTCGGCGGCAAGGGTTGGGCAAAGACCGTGGGCGATCTCGGCGTTTCGGAAGCCCGTCGCCTGGTCGACATGTGCATCGACGCCGGCGTCAACCTGATCGACACGGCCGACGTCTATTCGGCCGGTGCATCCGAGGAGATCATCGGCGAAATCCTCGGCGGCGTCAGGAAGAACGGTACGCTGATCGCCACCAAGGCCCGCTTCCCGATGGGCGAAGGCCCCAACGACGCCGGCAATTCTCGCCACCACCTGATCAGCGCCTGCGAGGCCAGCCTCAAGCGCATGAAGACCGATGTCATCGACCTCTACCAGGTGCACGAATGGGACGGCCAGACGCCGCTTGAGGAGACTCTGGAAGCGCTCGATACGCTGGTGAAGCAGGGCAAGGTCCGCTACGTCGGATGCTCCAACTTCTCCGGCTGGCACATCATGAAGGCGCTGGGGATCAGCGAACGCGAGCACCGCGAGCGCTTCGTCAGCCAGCAAATCCACTACACGCTGGAAGCCCGCGACGCCGAATTCGAACTGTTGCCTATCAGCCTAGACCAGGGGCTGGGCGTGCTGGTCTGGAGCCCGCTCGCCGGCGGTCTTCTGTCGGGCAAGCACCGCCGCAACCAGGCGGCCCCCGAAGGCACCCGCCAGTTCGCCGGCTGGACGGAACCGCCGATCCGCGATGAGGATCGCCTGTGGAACATCGTGGAGACGCTGGTGTCGGTCGCCGAAAGCCGCAACGTATCGGCGGCCCAGGTGGCGCTCGCCTGGCTGCTTGGTCGCCAGGCGGTGACGTCGGTCATCATCGGTGGACGCACGGAAGCGCAGTTCAAGGACAATCTGGCGGCAGCCGACCTGAAACTGTCGGCCGAAGAGCGCAAGCGGCTCGACGATGTCAGCCTGCCGCAGCTGCTCTATCCCTACTGGCACCAGCGCAACACCGCCAGCGACAGGCTTGGCGAGGCCGATCTATCCCTGCTCGGCCCACACCTCGATCAATAACACCGAAACGGTCGGCGGCTCTACTTGCCGCCGATCGCGCCTGCGATCAGCTTTCCAAGCCGCGCGATGCCTTCCTCGATCTTCTCTTCGTTGCTCGACGAGAAGCTCATGCGCAAGGTGTTCTCGCCCGAACCATCGGCAAAGAAGGCGCGGCCCGGCACGAAGGCGACCTTGACGGTCTCGATCGATTTCGCGAGCAGCTTGGCCCCATCCATACCCTTGGGCAGCGTCACCCAGACGAACATCCCACCCTCGGGCTTCGTCCAGCTCACGCCCTCCGGCATGTGCTTTGCGAGTGCCGACAGCATCGCGTCGCGACGCTTGCTGTAGGCTGCCTTGATCTTGGCGACCTGGGCGTCGAAGCCCTTGCGCGCAACCTCGGCGATGGCGATCTGGTTGATCGTCGAGGAATGCAGATCGGCCGCCTGCTTCATCAGCACCAGCTTACGGATAACGGGAGCGTTGGCGACGATGAAGCCGACGCGCAGGCCCGGCGCCAGCGTCTTCGAGAACGAGCCGCAATAGATCGTCCGGGTCTTGTCGATATCGCCCTTCTCGGCGATCTCCAGCGACAGGATCGGCGCGATCGCCTCGCCGTCATAGCGCAGCGACTGATAGGCCGCGTCCTCGATGATGGCGATGTCCATCTCGTCGGCGAGCTTGATCAGCTTCCGGCGGCCCGCGAGATCGACGGTCTCGCCGGTCGGATTGGAAAAGTCGGCGGAGAGATAGGCGAACTTCACCTTGCCGCCGGCTTCCTTGGCCTGCGCCTGATAGGACGCCGGCGTGCGGTTGCCGTTGGGCGTCAGCTGGTCATAGGCGGGCTCATAGGCGTTGAACGCCTGCAGCGCGCCGAGATAGGTCGGCCACGTCACCAGCGCCGTGTCGTTGGGCGACAAAAACAGCTTGCCGAGATAATCGAGCCCCTGCTGCGAGCCGGACACGATGAAGACGTTGTCGAGGCCGCAGGCGATCCCGAGCTTGCCCATCTCTGCGACCAGCCATTCGCGCAGCGGCTTGTAGCCTTCGCTCACCGAATACTGCAGCGCCGAGTTGACCGCCGTGCTGTCGAAGATATCAGAATAGGCCTGCTTGAACTCCTTGTCCGGAAACAGCGCCGGATCGGGAATTCCGCCCGCAAACGAAATGATATCGGGCTGGTCGAGAAGCTTCAGGAGCTCACGGATCTCCGAAGCGCGCATGCGCGACGAGCGGGTTGCAAAGATGTTATCCCAATTCAGCATGGGGGTTTCCTCGTAATTTTTTGTCTTTACTGGACAAGATCACGCAATAAATGATAAGTCAACATTACTGACCTATTTGTTTGCTACCATGACAATTTTCCGCAATTTTAATCCGAAAACAGGCCAAATCGGCCTTTGCAAAGCACACGCTGCGGCAGTAGTGTCGCCGCCGAAATCCCACAGGCTATGAAGGTGCCAGGAAATGACCGCGTCGTCGAATACTCCCGAAATCAAGATCGAATTCCATACCTCGCCGGTCTCCGACGCGGACCGCATCAAGGCTCTCGAAACACCCGGCTTCGGAAAGGTCTTCACCGATCACATGGTGCTGGCGAAGTGGACCGCGGACAAGGGCTGGCACGATGCCAAGGTCACCCCGCGCCGCCCGCTGGAACTCGATCCGGCAAGTGCTGTCCTGCACTACGCCCAGGAAATCTTCGAGGGCATGAAGGCCTACAAGGCCGAGGATGGCCGCATCCTCCTCTTCCGCCCGGAACAGAACGCCAGCCGCTTCAACCAGTCGGCCGAGCGCATGGCCATGCCGCCGGTTCCCGAAGACCTCTTCCTCAAGGCGGTCGAAGAGCTCGTCCGCATCGACAAGAACTGGATACCCTCGGGTGACGGCAGCCTCTATCTGCGTCCCTTCATGTTCGCCAACGAGGCATTCCTCGGCGTGCGCCCGGCGCAGGAATATATCTTCTGCGTCATCGCATCGCCTGTTGGTGCCTACTTCAAGGGCGGCGCCAAGGCTGTATCGCTCTGGGTCGAGACCGAATACACGCGCGCTGCCGCCGGCGGCACGGGTGCAGCGAAATGCGGCGGCAACTATGCGGCAAGCCTCGTCGCGCAGGCTGAGGCCGCCAAGAAGGAATGCGATCAGGTCGTGTTCCTGGATGCGGCCGAACACCGCTGGGTCGAAGAACTCGGCGGCATGAACGTCTTCTTCGTGATGAACGACGGCACCGTTGTCACCCCACCGCTCGGCGGCACGATCCTGCCGGGCATCACCCGCGCCTCGGTCATCGTTCTCGCGGAAGAAAAGGGCCTCAAGGTCGAGCAGCGCCCCTACTCGTTTGCGGAGTGGCAGGCTGATGCGGCCAGCGGCAAGCTGGTCGAAGCCTTCGCCTGCGGCACCGCCGCCGTGCTCGCCGGCATCGGCCTCGTCCGCCACGCAGGCGGCGAATTCAAGGTCGGCAACGGTGAGACCGGCAAGCTGACGACGGAACTGCGCAACGAACTGGTCGGCCTGCAGAAGGGCGTCACCAACGACCAGCGCGGCTGGACTCGCCGCATCATGGCGTAAGCCACCGGATAGATCCGATCACGACGAAAGGCCGGCAAGGTTTTCACCTTAGCCGGCCTTTTCATGTCTGATGATCAGGAGCGCAGAAGTGCCGCGATCTGCGCCTGGCTTGGGATCTGCCCTTGCGGCGTCAGCTTGTCGACGACACCAGGGAGAACCTTGGAAAGCTGGGTCAGCAGCTCCTGCTCGCTGATCCCCGCCTGGCGCGCCAGATCGCTGATCGTCTGCGAGCCGAGCGCGCTTTCCAGATTGCCGGGCGCGATCGGCTGGTTCTGGCCGGGCTTCACCCAGGAATCGGCAACCGACCCTTGCCCGGCCTCAGCCAGCTTGCCGAGCAATCCGCCCAACCCGCCGAGCCCACCCAGGCTGCCCGCAAGCCCGCCGAGATTGCCAAGCAGCCCGCCATCGTCGGCGCCGGTATTGGCTTGCTGGTTCGGCTGCTGTGGCTGTTCCGGCTCGCTCTTGCCGCCGGCGCCAAGCAGCTTGCCGACGAGAAGCGCGCCGAGCGCGATCATGATCGGCTTCGAGATGTTCCCACCGGGAACGGCGTCATCAAACAATCCCATGTCATTCTCCTTCGGTGTTGTTTTGGAACGAAGAGCAAAAACACAACATGAGGCCCGTCCGAGCCTTGAATTCCGCCATGACAACTTTAGCTGATGCTGAAAGATGGTCGGATTGTCCGCCCATTCAAGGAGGGGAAAACAAGATGTCTGTCATCGGGTGGATTATTCTCGGACTGATCGCCGGCTTCATCGGCAGCAAGATCGTCAACAAGACCGGTTCCGGCATGCTGATGGACATCGTGCTGGGGATCGTCGGCGCCATCGTCGGCGGCGTCATCTTCACCTTCTTCGGCGCCTCCGGCGTCACCGGCTTCAACATCTACAGCCTCGTCGTCGCCGTCATCGGCGCGGTCGTCGTGCTGTGGCTGTATCATGCCGTGAATGGCCGCAGATCGGTGTGACGCTTCGAACTAGGACGGAGCGTCCGGCCGTGCGCGGCGCGTCGCAACGTTTTATATATACGTTTTGCAATATGCTTTGCCTCCCATCTGACGAGGCAAGGCATCATGTCCGACGAACCGACCTCATCCTTCTACAGAGACAACGCCGCGACCTATGCCGCGCGTGAGAGAACGCTGCCGATCCGCCGTCTCGATGCCTTTCTCTCGAAATTGGAGCCGGGTGCAGCCATTCTGGAACTTGGCTGCGGCGCGGGCCATGACAGCGCCTACATGCTCTCCAAGGGCTTCGACGTAACCCCGACGGACGGCTCGGCCGAGCTTGCAGCCGACGCCGAAACCCTGCTCGGTCGCCCGGTCGAGATCATGCGCTTCGAGGAGCTGGATGAGAACGAGGCCTTTGACGGCGTCTGGGCCGAGGCGAGCCTGCTGCATGTTCCTCGCGCCCAGCTGCCCAATGTCTTTGCCCGTATCCTGCGCGCACTGAAGCCCGGCGGCCACTTCCACGCCACCTTCAAGGCCGGCGACGACGAGGGACACGACGGCTTCGGCCGCTATTACAACTACCTGTCCGCCGAACTTCTGTCCGATCTGTTGAGCGCAGCCGGCTGGCACAGCGTCGTCATCAGCGAGGGAGACGGCAGCGGCTACGACGGCAAGCCGACACGCTGGCTGTCGATGCGCGCCCAAAAGTAAAAGGCCGGCGCTTTCGCACCGGCCTCCATATCTGCGATAGCAGAAAAGCTTAGTTGACGGCCTTGTCGGCCAGCTTGTTCTTGCCGATCCCCGCGTCGCCGCAGGCGCGCATCAATAAAGATGCACTGGATCGGCAAGCCACTTAGTTGACAGCCTTGTCGACCAGCTTGTTCTTGCCGATCCCCCGCGTCGCCGCAGGCGCGCATCAACAAAGATGCACTGGATCGGCAAGCCGCTTAGTTGACAGCCTTGTCGACGAGCTTGTTCTTGCCGATCCAAGGCATCATGCCGCGCAGCTTGGCGCCGACTTCTTCGATCGGATGCTCGTCGTTGACGCGGCGGATACCCTTGAAGCGGGCAGCGCCGGCACGGTATTCCTGCATCCAGTCCGAGGTGAACTTGCCGGTCTGGATGTCCTTGAGGACACGCTTCATCTCGGCCTTGGTTTCTTCGGTGATGATGCGCGGGCCGGTGACGTATTCGCCCCACTCAGCGGTGTTCGAGATCGAGTAGTTCATGTTGGCGATACCGCCTTCATAGATCAGGTCGACGATGAGCTTCACTTCGTGCAGGCACTCGAAGTAGGCCATTTCAGGCGCGTAGCCAGCTTCCGTCAGCGTTTCGAAGCCGGCGCGGATCAGCTCGACGAGACCGCCGCACAGAACGACCTGTTCGCCGAAGAGGTCGGTTTCGCACTCTTCGCGGAAGTTGGTTTCGATGATGCCCGAACGGCCGCCGCCGACGCCGCAAGCGTAGGAGAGAGCGAGTTCAAGAGCGTTGCCCGAAGCGTTCTGGTGAACGGCAACGAGGCAGGGAACGCCGCCGCCCTTCTGGTATTCGCCGCGAACCGTGTGGCCCGGGCCCTTCGGCGCAATCATGACGACGTCGAGCGAAGCCTTCGGCTCGATCAGGCCGAAGTGAACGTTGAGGCCGTGTGCGAAAGCGATGGCGGCGCCGTCGCGGATGTTGCCGGCAATGTCGGCCTTGTAGATGTCGGCCTGCAGTTCGTCAGGCGTCGCCATCATGATCAGGTCGCCCCACTTGGCGGCGTCGGCAACGGTCATGACCTTGAAGCCGTCGGCTTCTGCCTTCTTGATGGTCGGCGAGCCGGCCTTCAGCGCGATGGCGACGTTGGCAGCACCGCTGTCCTTCAGGTTCAGCGCGTGGGCGCGACCCTGGGAGCCGTAGCCGACGATGACGACGTTCTTGGACTTGATGAGGTTGAGGTCTGCATCACGATCGTAATAGACGCGCATTTGAATTGTCCTTCCCTTTGCTTGTCTTGTAGACTGTCAGTATTCGGTAAAACTTGTCGTCAGACGACGGCCGGCATGTCGGCCAGCGCCTTCTCCGTCCCGTAGAGCCGGAGGAAAGCGGTCACCGCCTTTTCCGCCTGGCGCGCGGTATCCGTAACGCCCGTGGTGTCTCCAAGCAGCATGCGCACATGCAGGTCGGAAACGATCAGGCCGTAAAGTGTGTGATAGGCTTCGTCGGCATCGTTGAAGCGCAGCAGCCCTGCCCGCTTGCCGGAATCGATCAGCCCCATGGCGCGGCGGTCGATCTGCCGGCGGCCGCGCTCGAGCAAGAGCTTGCCGAGCTTCGAGCCGTCGCGCGGCGACTGGCCGATCGCCAGCCGGTTCAGCGCCAGCGACACGTCACCCGCCAGAACCTCCAGCAGATCACGCGAGAAAATCACGAGATGGTCGTGCAGGCTGGCCGATGTCAGCCGCTCGCCGTTGCGCTCGAAGGTGCGCACCTTGCTCGCCTGGTAGGCGATCATCGCCGACAGCAGGCCGTCGCGGTCACCAAACCACTTGTAGAGGCTTTCCTTGGAGCAATTGGCCGCGCGCGCGACGCCCGATGTCGTCAGCGCCTTTTCGCCGCCATCGACGAGCAACCGCAGCGCTTGCTCCAGAACGGCGTTCTGGCGCGGCGAGAATTCGCTGGGCTCCAAGTTTTCGACAGACACGGCATTCGCTCCCGATGGGTACCGTACGGTACGGTTCGTGAGCGCTTATCGCCCAGAAGCACTCTCTCGTCAAGAGCCCGCAAAATGCAGAAGCATAAATTTTCGGCGT
This sequence comes from Rhizobium sp. 16-449-1b, assembly GCF_017741935.1. Classification (GTDB taxonomy): domain Bacteria; phylum Pseudomonadota; class Alphaproteobacteria; order Rhizobiales; family Rhizobiaceae; genus Rhizobium. The sequence continues at coordinate 378,685 of NZ_JAGHMH010000007.1, forward strand.
GCCGCGCTTGTTTATTCGGCAGCGTTCAACACGGCATCCACATCGCGCGCCGGCGACATCCCGTATAGACGGCTATATTCGCGGCTGAACTGTGACGGGCTCTGATATCCGACGCGGTGCCCGGCGGTGCCGGCATCCAGCCGCTCGATCAACATCAGACGCCGTGCCTCGTGCAGACGGATCTGCTTCTGATACTGCACCGGCGTCATAGCCGTGATCGACTTGAAGTGATGATGGAACGACGAGACGCTCATGTTGACGTGCTCGGCCAGTTCCTCGATGCGCAGCGTCCGCGCGAAATTCTCGCGCAGCCAGCCAATCGCCCGGGCAATCCGGTTGCCCTGGCTGTCGGCCATGGCGATATCGATCAGCTGATCGCCGGCAGGTCCCGTGAGGATGCGATAGAGGATTTCCTGCTCGATCAGCGGCGCCATCGCCGCGATATCCGCTGGACTATCAAGCAAGCGCAGCAGCCGCACCGCCGCATCGAGAAGCTCCGGCGTCGCGGCATTGACGACGATGCCGCGCTGGCCGGACGGAGGTGTCGCGCTGCGCTGTATCGTCGAGCGGCTAAGCAGATGCAGCAGTTTCTCGCTGTTGATCGCAAGCGTGATGCAAAGATGCGGAACCTCGGTGCTCGCCTCCACCACCCGCCACGTGACCGGCAGATCGACCGAGGTCAGAAGATAGTCGCCTGCTCCGTAGTTGATTGTATCCCCGCCCAGCTGCAGGCTTTTTGCCCCCTGGATGACCATGGCGAAACATGGCCGATAGCTGCTGTGGCAAGGCGCGCTCGGTGTGGTGCGGCGGCTGATCCCGAGCCCGTCGATCCCCGTCTGCACCTCGCCTTCGGCAAGCGCGAAACGGCCCGCGATCGACGCAATCTCCTGGTAGCGGTTAAACAGCAAGCTCATCAGTCGCACTTTCCGGTGGGAACGGCCTCGTCGCCGTGTTGGAGGCTTATGTAGAATGGAATTGCCGCTTCGCAAATAGATCGCCCGGCGACTTTTGCAGGTCGGCTGACTTTTGCAGGCCAAGCGACTTTTGCAGGATCGTGCAAAAACGAGAGAGGATCGCTCTAACGCTTCTTACTGCATTGCGGCATAAATGCCCTCGTCCGAACCACCCCTCTAAATATATGGAGTTTTCCCATGGCTATCGCAAAAGGCTATGCTGCTACAGACGCCTCCAAGCCGCTGACGCCGTTCACCTTCGAGCGTCGGGAACCGAACGCGGACGACGTCGTCATCGACATCAAGTTTGCAGGCATCTGCCACTCCGACATTCACACCGTTCGCAACGAATGGCAGAATGCCGTTTACCCGATCGTACCGGGCCACGAGATCGCCGGCATCGTTTCGGCCGTTGGCGCCAATGTCACCAAGTTCAAGGTCGGCGACCGCGTCGGCGTTGGCTGCTTCGTTGACAGCTGCGTCGGTTGCGCCACCCGCGACGTCGACAACGAGCACTACATGCCAGGCCTCGTCCAGACCTACAACAGCGTCGAAGCCGACGGCAAGACGGCGACCCAGGGCGGTTATTCCGACTCGATCGTCGTCAAGGAAGGCTACGTCCTGTCGATCCCGGATAACCTGCCGCTCGACGCTTCCGCACCGCTGCTGTGCGCCGGCATCACGCTCTACTCGCCGCTCGCACACTGGAAGGCCGGTCCCGGCAAGAAGGTCGCGATCGTCGGCATGGGCGGCCTCGGCCACATGGGCGTGAAGATCGGTGCGGCCATGGGTGCCGACATCACCGTTCTCTCGCAGACGCTTTCGAAGAAGGAAGACGGCCTGCGCCTCGGCGCCAAGGAATACTATGCGACCTCGGACGCATCGACCTTCGAAAAGCTCGCCGGCACCTTCGACCTGATCATCTGCACGGCTGGCGTCGCCATCGACTGGAACGCCTATCTGAACCTGCTGAAGGTTGACGGCTCGATGGTCATCGTCGGTGCGCCGGAGCATGCCATCCCGGTTCACGCCTTCTCGCTGATCCCAGGCCGCAAGAGCCTGTCCGGCTCGATGATCGGCTCGATCAAGGAAACCCAGGAAATGCTGGATTTCTGCGGCAAGCACAACATCGTCTCGGAAATCGAGAAGATCAACATCCAGGACGTCAACGAAGCCTACGAGCGCGTTCTCAAGAGCGACGTTCGCTACCGCTTCGTCATCGACATCGCCTCGCTGGCGGCCTGATCGAACGGATAGCGGGTCCGCCCGCTTTATCACCAGAACACCGAAGCCCCCGTCACCTGGCGGGGGCTTTTTCGTTGCCTACTCCAGAAACGGAAAAGCCCCCGGTTCGCACCGGAGGCTTTCGATTGGTCGTCGCGATGGTCCAACGAGACTTATTTCTCGTCAGCGATGGTCTCGCGCTGCGTGATCAAGCGGGCGCTGTGCTGGCCGCTGAGGAAGATCCACAGCCAGCTCCAGGCGACCGAAAAGCGCGAGCGGGTGCCGATCAGGAAGTAGATGTGGGCGATACCCCAGATCCACCAGGCGAGCCCGCCCTTGAGCTTGATCCTGCCGAAATCGGCGATTGCCGCACTCCGGCCGATCGTCGCCAGGCTGCCCTGGTGCTTGTACTTGAAGGCCGGCGGCGTCTTGCCCTTCATCCGTGCGTGAATGACCTTGGCGACGAAGGCGCCCTGCTGCTTGGCGGCGGGTGCGACACCCGGCACCGGCGCGCCGCTCTCCTGCGTCACCGAAGCGGTGTCGCCGATGACGAAGACATCGGGCAGGCCCGGTGCCGTCAAATCCTTCTCAACGATCGCGCGGCCGGCGCGGTCGGCCGGAATGCCCAGCCACTTCGCGGCCGGCGACGCCTGAACGCCGGCGGCCCAGCTGATCGTCCGGCTCGGGATGAACTCCTCGCCGATCTGCACACCCTCGGCCGTGCATTCGGTGACAGGCTTTCCAAGCCGCACTTCGACGCCAAGATCGTTGAGCGCCTTCAAGGCATATTCGGACAGTTCGGGCACGAAGGTCGGCAGGACGCGCGGTCCGGCCTCCACGAGGATGACCTTGGCCTTGCGCGTGTCGATATTGCGGAACTCCCGCGGCAGAGTCTTGTGCGCCAGTTCGGCGATGATGCCGGCAAGCTCCACGCCGGTCGGGCCGGCGCCGATGATGATGAACGTCAGGCATGCATCGCGCTCCGCCGGATCGCGTGCGGTCTCGGCTCTCTCAAAGGCCAGGAGCACGCGGCGGCGGATCGTCGTCGCATCCTCGAGCGTCTTCAGGCCCTGCGCCACCGGCGCCCAGTCGTCGCGACCGAAATATGCATGGGTCGCGCCCGTGGCGAGCACCAGCGTATCGTATTTCAGGACGTTGCCATCGCGCAGCGTGACCGACTTCGTGCCGGTATCGACGCCCGAGACATCGCCCAGCAGCGTCGTCACTTCGGGGCGGTCGCTATAGAGATGGCGGATCGGCCAGGCGATCTCGGAGGTCGACAAAATCGTTGTGGCGACTTGGTATAGCAGGGGCTGGAACAGATGGTGATTGCGCCGATCGACGAGCGTAATGCGGACACCAGCGCCTTTAAGGTCGTTTACGAGTTGCAGCCCTCCGAAGCCTCCTCCAACAACGACGACGTGATGATCAGCCATAAGTTACCCTTTTGGTAATTTGCATAAGAATTGATCAATGTCATCTAACATACCCCCGTTTCAACCACCGTTTCAGCATAGCTAACCTGCGTTGACGAGGCTGCGACCAATCAGCGCGCGGGCTAGGGTCAAAACTAAGTCGATAGTCTAGCCACCACAATTTAGTTGACTCAGTCAATCAATTGAAGGACAGGGGCTCTCAACAGGAGACCTGATCCATGTCCGATTCCGCCCTCATCGACGCCGCACGCGACTTCAATCGCTTCTACACCAACTTCTTGGGGGTCCTGAACAAGGCCTATCTCGACACACAATTCACGCTGACAGATGCCCGCGTGCTCTTCGAAGTGGGCTCACAGGAACGCGTCAGCGCCGTGGCGTTGGTCCGCGACCTGCACCTGGATCCGGCCTATCTCAGCCGTATCCTGAAGCGTTTCAAGGCCGAAGGCTTGATGGAGACAACGCCCGATCCCGACGATCGGCGAAGCCAGATCATCTCTGTCACCGATCAGGGACGCCAGCAGTTCCAGGACCTCGTGAGACGCTCCAACGCCCAGATCGCCGGACGTTTCGACAAACTGGCGGCCGGCGAACCGCAGAATGTCGTCGCGGCGATGAAGACGATCCGGTCCCTGCTGGATCCCGAAGCGGCGCTGCCGCCTTTGGTCATCCGCCCGCACCGCTCCGGCGATATCGGCTGGATCGTGGAGAGCCAAGCAAAGTTCTATAGCGAGGAATATGGCTGGGACATGCGCTTCGAGGGCCTCATTGCCGAAGTCGCGGGCCGTTTCCTCACCAACTTCGATCCCGCCATGGAATACGGCTGGATCGCCGAGCGCGGCGGCATCAACATCGGCTCCGTCCTGATGACCAACGGCGGCGACGGCATCGCCAAGCTGCGGCTCCTCTACATCGACAAATCGGCGCGCGGGCTCGGCCTTGGAAAGACATTGGTCGACGAATGCATCCGCTTCGCAAGAGCCAAGGGGTACCGGCAGATTTCGCTCTGGACCAACGACATCCTGTCTACCGCGCGCACCATCTACGTGAAGGCTGGCTTCCAGCTCGTATCCGAGGAGAAGCACCGCATGTTCGGCCCCGAACTCAACGGGCAGACCTGGGTTCTCGATCTTTAGGTAAATTGCGAAACCGCAAGTTTTCGGCTTGATTTGGAAACGATCATTTCCTAATCAGTCGATCCATGACGACACACGCACTCATCGACAGCAGCCGAGCGCGCGGACGTCCGCGTGAATTCGATATGGACGCAGCGCTTGGCAAGGCGCTCGACGTCTTCTCAGAGCGCGGCTATCACGCCGCCTCGATCAGCGAACTGACCGAGGCGATGCAGCTGACCTCGGGCAGCGTCTACAAGGCATTCAAGGACAAGCGCGGCATCTTCCTCGCCGCCTTCGACCGCTATAGGCGCATCCGCCGCGCCCTGCTCGACGCCCGCCTACAGGAAGCCGCCACCGGCCGCGACAAGGTCCGCGAGCTTCTGGCGTCCTACGCATCGTCTTCGCATGGTGCGTCCGGCACGCGGGGATGCCTCGTGGTCGGCAGCGCCAACGAGCTCGCGATCTTCGACGAGGAAGCCGCGCAACGTGTCTCGGACGCCTTCGATGCCAATGAAGCGCACCTGGTCGAACTCATCCGCCTCGGCCAGAGCGATGGCTCCATTTCCGCCACGCTCGATGTCGAAGCCACGGCGCGCACCCTGCTTTGCCTGACCGCCGGCATGCGCATCGTCGGCAAGACCGGCCGCACCGCGCCCGATATGGACGCCGTCGCCCGCGAGGCAATGAAGCTTTTGACCTGATTGTTTACCCATGAGCGCGCAAAACCGCGCCTCGATCACCTCTACTGTCCGTCTGCCCCACCGGAGCCCAGCATGAGCCTTTCGTCCACCACACCTGAGACCGTTGCCGCGCCAACGATCTCGCCTTTGATGACATTTCTTTTCGCCGCCGCCTGCGGGCTCGTGGCCGCCAATCTCTATTACGGCCAGCCGCTCGCCGGTCCGATCAGCGCCTCGCTCGGCTTCAGCCCGGCCGCCACCGGCCTGATCGTCACGCTGACGCAGATCGGTTATGGCCTTGGCCTGCTTTTGATCGTGCCGCTGGGCGATCTCATGGAAAACCGCAAGCTGGTGCTGACGCTGGTCGTCGCCTCGGCCGTGTCGCTGATCGGCGCCGCGCTGTCGACGACGCCAACCATGTTCCTGACCGCCTCGCTCTGTATCGGCATGGGCTCGGTCGCGGTGCAGGTTCTCGTGCCCTTCGCCGCCAACATGGCGCCCGATGCCTCGCGTGGCCGTGTCGTCGGCAATGTCATGAGCGGCCTGCTCTGCGGCATCATGCTCGCCCGCCCGGTCGCAAGCTTCCTCGCCGAGGCCACCTCCTGGCATGTCGTCTATTACGCGTCGGCCGTCGTCATGATCCTGCTCGCCGCCATCCTGCGCTTCCAGCTGCCGGTCCGCACCCCGCACACGCGGCTGAGCTATGGCGCGCTGCTCGCCTCCATGGCGCATCTCGCCTTGCACTCCCGCGTCCTCCAGCGCCGCGCGCTTTATCAGGCAGGCATGTTCGGCGCCTTCAGCCTGTTCTGGACGACGACGCCGCTCCTGCTTGCCAGCCCCGCCTTCGGCCTGACGCAGAACGGCATTGCTCTCTTCGCGCTTGCCGGTGCCGCCGGCGCCATCGCCTCGCCGATTGCCGGCCGCCTCGCCGACCGTGGCCTGACCAAGATCGCCTCGACGATCGCCATGGTCTGCGGCATCACCGCCTTCCTGATCAGCCACTTCGCGACCGACGGCTCGGCGCTCGCGCTGACACTGCTGACGGCGGCCGCGATCATTCTCGATTTCGGGGTAACGACCAATCTCGTGGTCGGCCAGAGGGCGATCTACGCGATCAGCCCGGAGCACCGCAGCCGCCTCAACGGCCTCTTCATGGCAACCTTCTTCGCCGGCGGCGCGCTCGGCTCTGCCATCGGCGGCTGGGCGTTCGCCACCGGCGGCTGGACGCTGACTGCCTGGATCGGCCTCTGCTTCCCCAGCCTCGCCTTCCTGCTGTTCCTCACCGAAGGGCTGCGGAAGCGCTGATCAGTATCGGGAACGGCGTGCCGCGGCACTCGCGCCGCAAGGCACCCAAGCGTCACACCCCCGATGCGTCGAATTTGACCCGGGCGGAGCGAACGGCCTCATGGTTGTTCTCCGCCCAGTTCAAAAGCAGCGCCAGCGTCTGATAAAGCGAGTTTCCGAGATCCGTCATCCGGTATTCGACGCTCGGCGGCTTGGTCGGAAACACCTCGCGCTCGATATAGCCGTCACGCTGCAGGTCGCGCAGCGTCTGCGTCAGCATCCGCTGTGAAATATCCGGAATCATCCGGCGCAGTTCGCCAAAGCGATAAGGCCGCTGCGACAGCGCCTCCAGCATCAGCGTCGACCACTTGCCGCCGATCTGCTGCATCATGTCCCGCACCGGGCAATTGTTGAAATCGAGCTTGGAGAGATCGACCTCGTTCCGCACGCGCGGCTCGGCCTTGCTCTTCAGGTTGACGACGGTGCCGGCCATTCTGCTGGTTCCCTTTTGGTAACTTACGGCGCAAAAACTGCCTCCTTTACAGCTGTCGGTCAATCCCTATTTTAGCCCTAGTCTCTTTTTGAGACCAGCAATCGAACCTAGAGGTTTACAGACATGAGCGAAACGATCCTCATCACCGGTGCCGCCGGACAGCTTGGCCAGCGCGTCATCCATCACCTGCTCGAGACCTACAAGGTTCCCGCGGCAAACCTGATCGCCGCCAGCCGCGACACCTCCAAGCTGGCCGACCTTGCCGCGAAGGGCGTCCAGACCCGCAAGGCCGATTTCGACGACGCCGCCTCGCTGGAAGCCGCCTTTAAGGGCGCCGACCGCGTGCTGATCATCAGCACCGACGCGCTCGCCGTTCCCGGCCAGCGCCTGAAGCAGCATACGACGGCCGTCGCCGCCGCCGTCAAGGCCGGCGTCAAGCACCTCGCCTACACCTCGATGCCGTCGCCCGACAAATCGCTCGTCACCTTCGCGCCCGATCACCTCGGCACCGAGAACGCCGTCAAGGCCAGCGGCCTGCCCTACACGATCATCCGCAACGCCTGGTATCTCGACAATTATATGCATTCCATGCCGCACAACCTGCAGGGCGGCAGCTGGTACACGGCATCGGGCGACGGCAAGGTGCCGAACATCTCGCGTGACGATTGCGCCCTTGCAGCCGCCGCGGCCCTCGCATCGGGCACCAAGGACAGCGCCACCTACACGCTGACAGGCGCGCAGTCGCTTTCCGCCGATGAAATCGCCGCCGCCATCTCGCAAGCCGCCGGCAAGCCGCTCGCCGCCGTGAAGGTGACCGACGACCAGCTGCGCCAGGGCCTGCTCGGCGCCGGTCTTCCTGATTTTGTCGCTGACATGCTGGTTTCGGCCGACGCCAATATCCGCGCCGGCAATTTCGATCATGTGACCGAGGACTTCACCAAGCTGACCGGCAAGCAGCCGCAGTCGCTGAAGGACTACTTCGTGGCCAACAAGGCAGCGCTCGTCGCCTGACAGCACTCTCCCTGAAGCCACAACCCGCTCCGCACCACCGGGGCGGGTTTTTGTTTGTCTGGCTAGGCTTAGATCTTCTGGCCGCAGGCGCGGCAGAAGCGGCGCACGGTCTCCTCCATGCCGAACTCCAGCGCATCCGCCGTCAACCCGTGGCCGATCGAGACTTCCGCAAGCTTGGGGATGCGCTTGACCAGCGGCGGCAGGTTGGCGACGGTCAGATCATGGCCGGCATTGACGCCGAGCCCGATCGCCAGCGCCGCATCCGCCGTCTTGCCCAGCGCCTCGAGAATCGGTCCGACCCGCTCCGGCGCATCATAACAGCCGCCGTATGGGCCAGTGTAGAGCTCGATCCGATCGGCGCCGACCGCCTTGGCAATCGCCACCGCTTCCTCGTCCCCGTCCCCATCGGCAAACAGCGATACGCGCGTGCCCATCTTCTTAAGCCGCGCGATCACATCCGTCAGCAGTTCACGGTCCTTGCGGAAATCCCAGCCGTGATCGGAGGTCGCCTGCGAGGGATGATCAGGCACCAGCGTCACCTGCTCGGGCGCGGCCTTGGCGCAGAGGTCGAGGAACTCGTCCGTCGGATAGCCCTCGATGTTGAACTCGGCTTCCGGAAACTCGTCGTCGATCAGGTTGCGGATGACAGGCAGATCGGAAAAGCGGATGTGGCGCTCGTCTGGGCGCGGATGAACCGTCAGCCCGCTCGCGCCGGATTTGAGCGCGATGCGCCCCAGCGCCTCGACGCTTGGCCAGGGCAAGTCGCGACGATTGCGAAGCATGGCGATGGCGTTGAGATTGACCGAAAGCGTGGTGGGCATGGCGAGTTTCCATTCAATGAAAGAAGCTGCCCCGCTTTTAAGCCAAGGACGCCGTCGCGGCCAACGAGATTCGTGCATGATTGCATGTGAATTTCTGATTGATGGCTCGCCGCCGCCACATGGCTGCAGGCAAAGTAACGCCGACAGCAAGGCAACTCAGAAAAACGATTAAGCATCCGGGACAGAAACGCCTCGCACGATTCGTTCAGAAGTTGCAGTGCAGCCGCATGTACATTCGACTATTATTTACAAGTGACTATTTTTAAGGATAACAAATCAGTCGTTTAACGCATAGTCTGATCGCAATGGATCACCAGATCGAGGATCCGTTGCTTTGCATGCCGACCGGGAATGCATCGTCAAAACCGCTCGACCGCGCCCGTATCCGTGTCATGCGCGCACTTGATCATGCGTAGAACAGGAGGGCTCATGTCCGAACGACATAAGCAGGCTGCAAGACCAAACGCACCGCCCCAGGCGCCCCCCGATTTCAGGTTCCTGCCGCGCGTCGCGCGCCCGGCAAGCCTGCCCGGCGGCAAGGTCGCGATCGCCGACATGGCCAACGCCTTCGGCGTCACCCACCGGACCCTGCATTTCTACGAGGAAAAAGGGCTGATCGCTTCGAGCCGCATCGGGCTGATGCGCGTTTACGAACACGCCGACATCAGGCGCATGGCCGTCATCAACGTCTGCCGCGAGGCGGGCATGCCGGTGGCCGTCATCCAGGAACTGATGGCCGATCTCTGCAGATCCACCTCGCAGCAGGACGCCGACGCCGTCTTCGCCGCCGCCCTTGCCTCGCGAAAGCGCGAACTGACGGCCGAAATGTCGACGCTGCACCGCCAGCTTCAGCAGGTAACCGAACTGCTCGAAAACACCGCCCCCGGCGACGAACCGCCACTCAACGACAACCAGCATGAGCGCTCGCTGACCGAACAGGAATATCGCTGCCTCGTGCTGATGACCGAGGGACTATCGACCCAACGCATCGCCCGCACGCTCGATCTCAAGGAGGACGACGCAAAATCGATCGAGGCCGCGATCATCCGAAAACTCGACACCAACAACCGCTTCCAGGCAATCGCCAAGGCGGTCCTGCTCGGTATCGTGCAAATTTAAAATCAGCGGACGATCGTCAGCGTTTCCGCCGCGCGCGTGATCGCCGTGTAGAGCCAGCGCTCCCTCGTATCGCGAAACGCCCAGCTTTCATCGAACAGCACGACATTGTTCCACTGCGAACCCTGCGCCTTGTGCACGGTCAGCGCATAGCCGAAATCGAACTCGTCGTAGCGCTTGCGGGTATTCCAGGGAATCTCGCCCTCGACATCCTCGAAGGCCTGCTTCAGCAACTTGATCTTCGCCGCCCCGCGATCGATATCGTCATCCTCGGGCCGGATCAAAAGATTGATCCCTGGCTTCGTCGTCTCTTTCGACGACGTCATCACCTGCCACAGCGAACCGTTGAGCAACCCCTTGGCCGGATCGTTGCGCAGGCAGACCAGCTTGTCGCCCGTCTGCGGATAATCGGCGGTGAAACCTTTCAGTTCGCGCAGCCGCTGATTGTAGCGCCGCCGCGTGCGGTTGGTGCCGACGAGCACCTGGTCGGCGTCGAGCACCAGCGACTGGTTGACCTCGTTCTTCGAGATCACCTGCGCCGCGCCATAATCGCCATACATGATCTCCTTGCCCTCGCGCACCTGCATGGCGAGCCCGATGATCGGGTTGTCGCGCGCCTGCCGGTGGATATCGGTCAAGAGATAGTCGGGTTCCTGGTTGGTGAAGAAGCCGCCGCCGGAGACCGGCGGCAACTGGCCGGGATCGCCGAGAACAAGGATCGGCGTACCGAAGCTCATCAGGTCCTTGCCCAGCGCCTCGTCCACCATCGAGCATTCGTCGACGATGATCAGCGCCGCCTTGGCGACGGGGCTCTGCCGGTTGATGGTGAACATCGGCGCGATCGAGGTCTTGCCGGTCTCCTCGTCCTCGACAGCCTCTTCGCCGCGCGGACGATAGATCAGCGAATGCAGCGTGCGCGCATTGCTGGCGCCGCGCGTGCGCAACACCTGCGCCGCCTTGCCCGTGAATGCCGCAAACAGCACCTCGCCATCGACATGCTCGGCGAAATGCCGCGCAAGCGTGGTCTTGCCGGTGCCGGCATAGCCGAACAGGCGAAAAATCGGGGCCTTGCCCTCCTTCAGCCATTTGGCAACGGCTTTCAGGGCTTCGTCTTGTTGCGGAGCAAATTGCATGATCCATCGACTTGGCAGGATTCGTCAGCGATAGGCAACCGCAAAATGCCGGGAGATGCCCGGCCTTCCCGCCCTGTCGAAAAAAATCGCCGATACATGGAATAAAATCGGCCCTCGCCTTGTCTCATGTCAGGCAACGCAAACCGCGTGCGCCCAACCCGAGGAGACATCCAATGAAATCCGCGAAATTCCTGATCGCTCTCGCCGTCGCATCCGCAGCCGCCACCGCCGCCCTCGCCGCCCCACCCGTCAAGACGGTGGATTCCGCCAAGGGCAAGGTTCTCGCCGGCGAAAACGGCATGTCGCTCTACACCTTCAAGAAGGACACGAAGGACGTGTCCAATTGCTACGACGATTGCGCCAAGAACTGGCCGCCGCTGATGGCCGATGGCAATGCCAAGCCGGAAGGGGCATACTCGATCGTGGACCGCAAGGACGGCATGAAGCAATGGGCGAAGGACGGCATGCCACTCTACTTCTGGGTCAAGGATAAGAAGATGGGCGATATCACCGGCGACGGCGTCAAGGATGTGTGGGATGTCGCAAAGCCATAAGGACAGGGCGAGCTTGATCGCATGAAGCCACCCGCACCCGAAACCTTCGAGGGCCAGATCCTGGCCCTCCTCCCGTCGCTCAGGCGCTATTCCCGCAGCCTGACGCGCTCCGACAGCGATGGTGAGGACCTGCTGCAGGATTGCGTCGAGAAGGTGCTCGCCCGCCGCGCGCAGTGGCGCGGCCTGAACCTGCGCGGCTGGGTGCTGACGATCATGACCAACCTCTACCGCAACCAGCGCCGCACCATCGTGCGCGGCAACACGGTCGACATAGATGGCGCGCTGGACCTAGCAGCACCCGAAACATCCGCCGATCCGCTCGAGCGCTCCCGCCTGGAAGACGCGCTGAACGGCCTGTCGGAAGATCATCGCGCCGTGCTGATGCTTGTCGTCATCGAGGGCTACACCTACCAGGAAGTGGCCGACATGCTCGACATACCCCTAGGCACCGTCATGTCGCGCCTGTCGCGCGCCCGCCAGCAACTGGCCGAACATATGAAATCAGACAACGTCATTACGCTTCGGAGACCGAAATGAACGCCGCCGACCAACCCGTGACCGAAGCGGACCTCCACGCCTACACCGATGGCCTGCTCGCCGATGCCGACCGCCCGCGCATCGAAGCATGGCTGCGCGACAATCCCGAGGATGCCGCAAGAATAGCCGAATGGCAGGCCCAGAACGCCGGCATCAAGGCAATGTTCTCAGCCTACGAAAAAAGCAGGCCCGGCGACACCGACATGATCGGCAAGCCGCCTGCGCTCTCGCCCTGGTCGAAGCGCCTCGCCGCCGTCGCGGCAACATTCGCCGTCTTCGCCGCCGGCACGCTTGCCGGCCACTACGGCCCGGCTCTCTTCGAGCGTCCCCAACTGCAACTGACGGCCCAGGAGACCTTCCCGAAGGAAGCCCAAAACGCCTTCCTCATCTACGCCAGCGAAGTCCGCCACCCAGTCGAGGTGTTCGCCAACGAGGAAGCCCACCTCGCCACCTGGCTCGGCAAGCGCCTGGCTATATCGAACCTCAAGGTCCCCGATCTCACTAGCCTGAACTACCACCTCGTCGGCGGCCGCCTGCTGCCTGTCGATGGCAAGCCGGGCGCGATGTTCATGTACGAAAACCAGACCGGCGAACGCCTCACCGTCCTCGTCGGCCGCAACGCGGCGAACAAGACAACCAGCTTCCGCTTCGCCTCATCGGACAACATCGAGACCTTCTACTGGATCGACGGCGAACTCGGCTACGCCGTCACCGGCGAGATCTCACGCGAGGAACTGAGGAAGGTCGCCGAAGAGTGCTACCGCCAGTTTCCGTCGTGAGGTCACCGCCAGGAGACGATCATACCACTAACGCTGCGGATCATTGGCAAGCTCAATAGGCTTCCCATGCGGCGTCGCCTCCGCGGCCCGCTGCCAGCTCTGCTGCAGGCCCATGATCGTCTCGGCATCGGCCACCCCGCGATCGACGAGGATCGAAGACAGCGCCGCCACCCAGCAGTCGAAATAATCGCTTCCATCCTCCGCACGGCCGGGCTTGTGCAGCTCACCGGACAAAGCCTCCGCCCAGTCGGTCCAAGCAAACACCCCGCGCTCATGCAGATGCACCGTCATCGCAAACGCCTCCGCCGCCCAAGGCTCCGGAAACACAGGCTCGCCATCTTGTGAGCGTGGCAGCTGTGGTGACTGGGCAAGCGGCGAGCGCGTATCACACTGGCTCAAGATAGCTCTCCCAGGCATCGATCGACACCGTCAGCGACGGATCAGCCCCCTCGCCCCAGATCTCGCCACCATCGAACACGACGGTATAGACCCATTGCGGGTTCTCGCCCTTTCCATGAGCGTTATCGTCAGGAAACACGAAGGAGCCCTGAACCGCCTCGATAACGCCGACCTTGGCGCGGGCGTAGCGCGGCAGCCGAGTATGCGTCGTCGGGTTGAAATTCCTCGTCTTCACACGGTCGCCGACAGCAAACCGCGCCGGCTGATCGAGCGGACGATCGCAGGGGCCGCCCTTGGCGAGAACACCTGAAACCATGTCGGCCTTCAGCACCCGCTTCGGAGCAGCGCCGTCGAACTGCCTGTGGCCGCTTTCGATCTCGTCGGCGTTGGTAAAGCTGTGGCGCTCCAGAAGCACTTCCAGCGCCCGCGTCCAGATCTCGTAATAGCTGGCCGAGAGATAGCTGGCCGGCGGAATGCTTTCGCGCGCGTGTCGGCTCTCGTCGATGTTCCAGGCGCCGAAGGCGCCGCAGGAGAGCGTCAGCCCCAGCGCCCGCTTTTCCCACTCCGCATGGAAATAGGGCTCGTCCTTCTCGGGCGCGATGGCGCCGAAGCCCATTTGTCCACCGAGATCGTGCGGCCCGTTCATGACGCCGCTCCCGGCGCTGCGGCAAGACCGGCGCCGATCATCGCGTCACGGCTAACGAGATCGGCCAGCTGCTCCTCGCTCAAGTCCTCTGTGCCCGCGGGCCGCTGCGGGATGACGAGATAGCGCAGTTCCGCCGTCGAATCCCAGACGCGGATCTTCTGCTCTTCAGGCAGGCTCACGCCGAATTCGCTGAGCACCCCGCGCGGATCGATCACCGCCCGCGAACGATAGGCCGGCGCCTTGTACCATGTGGGCGGCAGCCCCAGCACCGACCACGGATAGCAGGAGCACAGCGTGCAGACGACGAGATTGTGCGTCTCCTCGGTGTTGAACACCGCGCGCATGTGCTCACCCTGTCGCCCGGTGTAGCCGAGGCTGGCGATCGCAGCCGTCGCGTCGCGCTTCAGCCATTCGGCGAAATCGGGATCGCTCCACGCCTTGGCGACCACGCGCGCGCCGTTCCTGGGCCCGACCTTGGTCTGGTAGGTATCGACGATCGCGTCGATCGCCGCGGGATCGATCAGCCCCTTCTCCGTCAGCACGGTCTCCAGCGCCTTCACGCGGGCCTGCATGTCGGAATAATGGTTGTCGTGGTGATGATCATGATGGTGATCGTGGTCGTCGTGTTCGTGGTCATCGTGCAAGAGACTATCCTCCGCCAGTGTCCCGATATCCTTAGGCACTCGCGAAGCGGACGCCAAGCCCCGACCGACACGATCGGCCTATTTCAGCATCGGCCACAGACTGAGCACCAGAAGCACCGCCATGGTGATATTGAACCACTTCAGCCGCACAGGATCGGACAGCCAGTCGCGCAGCGCCGAACCGAAGCCCGCCCAGGTGGAAACACTCGGGACGTTGACGGCGGCAAAGGCCAGCCCAACGATCATGACGCTGACGAAGTAGATATCCTGGATCGTATAGGTCGCCATCGCCGTCACCGCCATGACCCAGGCCTTCGGATTGACCCACTGAAACGCCGCCGCCGACAGGAAGGACATCGGCTTCACAGCGCCCTTCCCCTCACTCAGCGACCGCGACGTCGCGATCTTCCAGGCGATCCACACCAGATAGGCGCCACCCGCAAACTTCAGCGCCGTATAGACCGCCGGCACCGTATGCAGCACCGCGCCAAGCCCGAACCCGACGCCGATCAGCAGCGAGAAGAACCCGGCGCCAATGCCGATCATGTGCGGGATCGTCCGACGGAAACCGAAATTCACGCCCGAGGTGAACAGCATCATGTTGTTCGGGCCCGGCGTGATCGATGTGGTGAAGGCAAAGAGAAGCAGTGCCAGAAACGTATCCAGCGGCATGGGGTAACCTCCGTGGCCCGCAATCGTCGTCGCGAGCCTTGTTAATTTAGGTCAGCATAATTGACCTAAATCGGAGTTTCCATCTGCCTATTGTCATGGTGACAGGATTGTCAGCCGTAAGTACCGGCCGCTTCGAGGTCGAGCAGCCTGCCGACGTAGCTTCTGACCAGCGTGACGAAATTTGCGGGCGTCGGCTCGATGAAGCGCAAGAGCCTTGCAGCCTTGTCGATCGACCGAATCTGGTCTGCCAACACCATCCCCCGCGTTTTCAACCCATCTGGCAATGCGATCTTGGTCATCCATGGCTGCATGTTGCTCGTGATCGGACAGACGATCACCCGGCGCGACCGCAAGTTCATCATATCGACCGACAGGATGATGACAGGTCGAATTCCAGCTTGTTCGCTGCCAAGGATTGGATCGAGATTGGCCATATAGAGAGCGCCGGCGAAAGGCGATGCATCACTCATCATCGTAGAAGCGCTCGGAACCGACATCACGCCCCCAATCCACGGTTTCCGGCTCGTTCTCCCACCCCAGCCTGTCCATCTCCGCCACCAATTCCGCAAGTGAAGGCGCCAGCTGCTGCTTCGGCTTTTCCAGCGTCGCCTTGCCGTCGCGAACGTCGAGGTTGACGACATCGCCGGCGCGCAGATGCAGTTCGTCCGTCACCGCCTTGGGCAGGCGGATCGCGATGCTGTTACCCCACTTGGAAATCGTCACCTTGGTCATATCTAGCCCTTGATATCCAATGTATATCACTTGCCGGAGACACCGACAACACGACGAGGCCCACCATGCAAAACGACCCGATCCCAACGCTGACCATGCGCGATGGCACAGAAGTGCCGGTGCTTGGCCAGGGCACCTGGAACATGGGCGAAAAGGCCTCCGAGGCCAAGCGCGAGATCGAAAGCCTGCGCGCCGGCCTCGACCTCGGCATGACGCTGATCGACACCGCCGAGATGTATGCGGAGGGCGGGGCCGAGAAGATCGTCGGCGAAGCGATCCGTGGTCGCCGCGACGAGGTCTATCTGGTCAGCAAGGTCTATCCCTGGAATGCCAGCCACAAGGGCACGATCGAGGCTTGCGAAAACAGCCTGTCGCGCATGGGCACCGACCGCATCGATCTCTACCTCCTGCACTGGCGCGGGAACCATCCGCTGGCCGACACCGTCGAGGCTTTCGAGACGCTGAAGGCTCAAGGCAAGATCGGCCAATGGGGCGTTTCCAACTTCGACACCGACGATATGGAAGAACTGCTCAACGTTCCCGCAGGCAGCAATGTCGCCGCCAACCAGGTGCTCTACAATCTCGGCCGCCGCGGCATCGAGTTCGATCTCCTGCCCTGGTGCCAGGAGCGCAACATTCCCGTCATGGCCTACTCGCCGATCGAACAGGGCCGCATCATCCACCACCCCGAGATCATCCGCATCGCCAAGGCCAACCAGGCGACCCCCGCGCAGCTGGCGCTCGCCTTCCTCTTGGAGCGCGACGGCGTCATCGCCATCCCCAAGACGTCGAATGCAGCCCGCGTCGTAGAAAACCGCGACGCCGTCTCGCTCGACCTCAGCGACGAAGACCTCGCCGCCCTCGACGCCACCTTCCCACCACCATCCAGAAAAAAGCCGCTGGAGATGCTCTGACCTCCAGCGGCTTCCTGTTCAACGGACTTTGGTGTCGGGACTTACATGCCCTGCGGACCACGGTTCATCGCCGCGATCCCTGTGCGGCACACTTCAATCAGGCCGAGCGGCTTCACGATCGCCACGAACTGGTCGATCTTCGAGGACTTGCCGGTCAGTTCGAGGATGAAGTGCTCGACGGTCGCATCGACGACTTTCGCATGGAAGGCATCGGCCAGGCGCAGCGTCTCGGCGCGCGTCTCGCCATCGCCGGCCACCTTGATCAGCGCAACTTCACGCTCGATCGGCCGCTCTTGGCCCAGCTCGCGGGCGCGAACCGTCAGATCGACAACGCGATGCACGGGAATGATGCGCTCGAGCTGCGCCTTGATCTGCTCCAGCACCTGCGGTGTGCCACGCGTCACGATGGTGATACGCGACAGATGCGCCTGGTGCTCGGTCTCCGACACCGTCAGGCTCTCGATGTTGTAGCCACGGCCGGAAAACAGGCCGATGACGCGGGCAAGAACGCCCGGCTCGTTATCGACGAGAACCGAAAGCGTGTGGTTCTCGATGGCCGCCGTTTCCGGCGAAATAAAGTAGGCGGAGCCCGTCGGCTGTAGGTGTGCGTTCATGTCTTGGTCCGTTTCCTCAGATTATGTCAGGACGCCAGCTCGACGCTGACGGAATTCATGTGTTTTTGAGCAAGCTTGACGAGCCCCTTGTCGAAGGTGAGAAAGGTCTCGTCGGCAGCGGTGAGGCTGACGTGCAGGGCGTCGGCGAAATCCATGCCGGCTGCATGAGCGCGAACCGCAACCGCCACGGACGTGTGCTGCTCAAACTCGAAAGCGCTAATCTCGAGAGCCGCGGAAAGAAGCTGATTGATTGTCTGACGCGAGATTTTCATGATCCCGCGCATCACCCATTCACCTTCAAGCAGAACGGTCGGCGTTACCACCAGCGTCGCCGATGACAGCAAGGCTTCCGCGATGCGGCCGTGCTCTGATGCTTCTTTCACCAGTGCACGCACGAAGACGTTGGTATCAACGACTATTCTTCTCATCCCAGCGCCGCTTGGCCTCCTCCAGAACCGCTTGCTCGATCATCTCGTCTGTGATCGGCGGCCCGTCGTATTTGGGCCGCATCGCCAGAAACTCCTCGATCGTGAGCGTCTTCTTGGCAGGTACTTCCTGCTCCGCCTCCACCGGCTGCAACACGACCCCGCGCCCGCCATCGACGATCTCGAGCTCGGCGCCCGGCTTCCAGCCATGCGCATCACGAACCGCCTGCGGCAGTGGCACGCTCCCGTTCTCCGAAATCCTCACTCTGGCCATGGCACCTGCTCCTCAGGAAGGGACGCGATCAATCTAGCGCGTCCCCTCGCTTCGATCAAACCAGCGCGCGGCCCTTGGCGTCGATGGCATTGGCGACGGCCTCGTCGGTGGCTTCATCCGGCAACAGCATCTCGTTGTGTGCCTTGCCCGATGGGATCATCGGGAAGCAATTGGCGAGATTGGCGACGCGGCAATCGAAGATCACGGGCTTCTTGACATCGATCATCTCCTGGATGGTCGCGTCGAGATCAGCAGGCTTTTCGCAGCGCAGGCCGACGGCGCCATAAGCTTCCGCCAGCTTGACGAAATCAGGCATCGCCTCGGTGTAGGAGTTCGACAGGCGGTTGCCGTGCAGCAGCTGCTGCCACTGGCGCACCATGCCCATGTACTGGTTGTTCATGATGAAGATCTTGATCGGCGCTTCATACTGGATCGCCGCCGACATTTCCTGGATGCACATCTGGATCGAAGCATCGCCGGCGATGTCGATGACGAGGCTCTCGGGATGCGCGATCTGCACGCCGAGTGCGGCCGGCAAGCCGTAGCCCATGGTGCCGAGACCACCCGATGTCATCCAACGGTTTGGCTTCTCGAAGCCGTAGAACTGCGCCGCCCACATCTGGTGCTGACCGACTTCGGTCGTGATGAAGGTGTCGCGATCCTTGGTCAGCGCATAGAGGCGCTCCAGCGCGTATTGCGGCATGATCACGTCGTTGCTGTGCGTGTAGGCAAAGGAGTTGCGCGCGCGCCAGCGGGTGATGTCCGACCACCAATCGGCGATCTGGCTTTTCTCCGGCTTCTTCGGCAGGGCACGCCACAGGCGGACCATGTCTTCCAGGATATTGCCGACGTCGCCACGGATCGGAACATCGACGCGAACGTTCTTGTTGATCGAGGACGGATCGATGTCGATGTGGATCTTCTTCGAGTTCGGCGAGAACGCATTCAGGCGGCCGGTGATGCGGTCGTCGAAACGGGCGCCGATGCAGACCATGACGTCGCAATCATGCATCGCCATGTTCGCCTCGTAGGAGCCGTGCATGCCCAGCATCTTCAGCCAGTTCTTGCCGGATGCCGGATAGGCGCCGAGACCCATCAGCGTCGAGGTGATCGGGAAATCGGTGAGCTCGACCAGCTCGCGCAGCAGCTTGGAAGCCTCAGGACCTGAGTTGATGACGCCGCCGCCGGAATAGATGATCGGACGACGCGCCTTCGACATCAGCTCGATCGCAGCCTGGATCTGGTTCAGATCGCCCTGAACCTTCGGCTGGTAGCTCTTCTGGATCGCGTGCGCTGCCGGCGGCGTGTAGGTGCCGGTGGCGAACTGAACATCCTTCGGAATATCGACCAGAACAGGACCCGGACGGCCCGACTGCGCGATGCGGAAGGCCTCATGGATGATCGCCGCCAGATCGTTGACGTCCTTGACCAGCCAGTTGTGCTTGGTGCAGGGGCGCGTGATGCCGACCGTATCGGCTTCCTGGAAGGCGTCGGAGCCGATCAGCGAGGTCGGAACCTGGCCGGAGAGGCAGACGAGCGGGATCGAATCCATCAGCGCGTCCTGCAGCGGCGTAACCGCGTTCGTGGCGCCGGGACCTGACGTGACGAGCATGACGCCGACCTTGCCGGTGGAGCGGGCATAGCCTTCGGCCGCGTGGCCGGCGCCCTGCTCGTGGCGAACGAGGATGTGCTTGATGTCGTCCTGCTGGAAGATCTCGTCATAGATCGGAAGCACGGCGCCGCCGGGATAGCCGAACAGGTGTTCGACACCATTGTCCTTGAGCGCGCGGATAACGATTTCCGCGCCTGTCATCCGATTTTCGTCCGTCTGCTTGTCCGTGCCCGTCATGTTTTTGTTCCATTTTGACTGCTGGGATTTGAAGGTCTTGGCGGCGAGCCTGAATTTCAGGCATAAAAAAAGGCCCCTTGGGGAGCCTGTTATCTAGCGCATGGGTGGCTATCGCCGGATGGTTACACCATCCTGCCCATGCGCTGTCCCACCACAATAAGAATTGCTGCTATCTTCATGGCCGGAAGTGATAGACAGAAAATTTCGCAGCGTCAACGCTTAAAGCAATAAAAAGCCAAGCATGCAGTGTCGGTAATAAACATGGCCGCAGAAGCCCTTGCGGCAAAGGGTTTATTAAACGTTCGCTTATATCCTGCCCTGCAATCTCAGGGAGTAGCCCTTTGCAGAACAACGACTTGCAGACGTCAGGCAGCGCGGGCGAGCATGACCGCCGCGATGTGCTAGCGCCGGGAAACCGTTTCCTCGGCCGCGTTGTCGCGTGCAGCGGGTCCCGCGCCACCATCGCAGCCGTCGCCGAAGCCGGCGGCACAGACCTCACCGAACTCTGGTCCGTCGGCCGCCTGATCTCGATCACCGTCGGCCGCAACCGCGTCGTGGCGCTCGTCTATTCCATGAACACCGGCACGCATGCCTGGGGCGAAGGCGAGGACAATTATTTCAAGATCGAGACGGAGCTCCTCGGCGAGGTCCGCGTCGACGAGGACGGCACGGAGCAATTCTCGACCGGCATCTCGCGCTACCCTTATCTCGGCGCCGTCGCCCACCGCATCCGCTCCGCCGACCTGATGCGCATCTATGACGCGGGCACGGGAACCACCGCCGTCATCGGCAAGCTGACGCAAGACGACAGCATCGATGCGTCGATCCACGTCCCCTCCATGCTGTCAAAGCACTTCGCCATCGTCGGCTCCACCGGCGTCGGCAAGTCGACCGCCGTGTCGCTGCTGCTGCACAAGGCGATCGAGGCCGACCCGAAGCTGCGCGTCCTGATCCTCGATCCGCACAACGAATTCGCCGCCGCCTTCCCCAAGCATTCCGTCGTCGTCGATACGGACACGCTCGACCTTCCCTTCTGGCTGATGCGCCTGGAGGAGTTCGCCGAAGTCGTCTTCCGCGGCCGCACGCCGGTGCCGGAAGAGCTCGACATGCTGCGCGACATCCTGCCGGAAGCCAAGCGCGCTTTCCGCGGCAGCGACAATTCGCTGGTCCGCCGCACCACCGAGAAGAGCTCGATCACCGCCGATACACCGGTTCCCTACCGCATGGCCGATCTGCTGGCGCTGATCGACGAGCGCATCGGCCGCCTGGAAGGGCGCGGCGAAAAGCCGTTCCTGCGCTCGCTGAAGATGCGCATCATCGCGGCCATCAACGACCCGCGCTACCACTTCATGTTCTCCAACAACACGATCTCCGATACGATCATGGAGACGGTGGCCGAGATTTTCCGCGTGCCCGGCGACAACAAGCCGATCTGTACCTTCCAGCTCTCGGGCATCCCCTCCGAAGTCGTGAACTCCGTGGCTTCGGTGCTTTGCCGCATGGCGTTCGAAATCGCGCTGTGGAGCGATGGCGCCATCCATATGCTCGTCGTCTGCGAAGAAGCGCACCGCTATATTCCGTCGGACCCCACGCTCGGCTTCTTCCCGACACGCCAGGCAATCGCCCGCATCGCCAAGGAGGGCCGCAAGTACGGCGTCTCGCTCGGCATCATCACGCAGCGCCCCGGCGAACTCGACCAGACCATCCTGTCGCAGTGCTCGACGCTGTTCGCCATGCGCCTTGCCAACGACCGCGACCAGGAAATCATCCGCTCCGCCATCCCGAATTCCTCGATCTCGACGACGAGCTTCATCTCCTCGATCGGCAACGGCGAAGCCATTGCCTTCGGCGAGGCGATCAGCGTGCCGATGCGCATGCGCTTCTCGCGCGTCAGCGAAGACCTGCTGCCGAAGGCCAATGGCGCCACACCGAAATTCACCGAGGAAGATCCAGATAACGTCGACCTGCGCAAGATCGTGACACGCATGCGCGCGGTGAGCGGCCCCGACATCTCGGCCTTCCAGCAAAGCGTCAAGAACGCCGGCCTCGACCTCGGGGAAGAAGAGGACGCGGACTACGACAAGGTCTTCGCGGCCGACGTCTATCCGCCGATCATCCCGGCGCCGATACCGGTCACCCCGCCGCTCGCCCCGATCGAACCCTACCGCCGCGACATGCTGCCGTCAGCCCCGGTATCGCGCGAACCGGCAGCACCGCCGCGATCATCGCGCGAATCCTTCGGCGTCGCCGCCGACACCTCGATCGACAGCCGTCTTGAGGCGCTGCGACGCGAAATGCGCGGCGAACAAAACCCCGCCCCGCGCCCCGCCGATCCACAAGCGCAGCCGACAAGCATTCGTCGCGATCCCGGCGTATCGCTGCGCGAGAGCATCCTGAAAAAGCCGCTGAGCAGCCTTTACGACAAGGATTGAGTAGGCGGGACCGAGTTAGCTCCGCCGCTCCCAACTCCCATCCATCTGGTTGCGAAACCAGGTCATCTGCCGCTTCGCATATTGCCGCGTCGCAGCCGCGCCCTTTTCGAGCACATCTTCGCGCGACATCGCACCATCAAGCATGGCAGCGATCTGCGAAACACCGATAGCCTTCATGACCGGCATCTCCGGTGCCGGCGACAGCGCCAGGAGCGCCCTCACCTCGTCGGCGGCGCCCTCAGCCAGCATCAGCTCGAAACGCCGGTTGATGCGGTCGTGCAGCACCGCGCGCTCCGGCAGCACCACGATCTTCCGCGCCCTGTCCGGATCGACGACAACAGGGCCGGAGCGCCCCTGCAGCTCGGTAATCGACCGCCCCGTCGCCTCCTGCACCTCCAGCGCCCGGACGATCCGCTGACCATCCTGCGGATTGAGCGCCGCCGCCACATCGGCATCGCGCGCCGCAAGCTCCGCATGAAGCACCGCGCCACCTTCGTCGATCAGGCGCGCCCTGAGCCGCGTGCGGATCTCCTCTGGGATCGCGGGCATGTCGGAGAGGCCACCGGTCAGCGCCTTGAAATACAGCCCCGTCCCGCCGACGAAGACAGGCAGACGCCCGTCCGCCCGCAGTTGCGGCAGAAGTGCGGTCACGTCGCGCAGCCAGGCGCCGGTGGAATAGGCGGTCGCGGCAGGCACGTGGCCGTAGAGATAATGCGGCACGCCCTGCATATCCTCGTCCGAGGGACGTGCCGTCAGCACCCGCAGCGTGTCGTAGACCTGCATGCTGTCGGCATTGATCACGACGCCATCGTGACGTTTCGCAAGCTCAACGGCCAGCGCGGACTTGCCGCTGGCCGTCGGCCCGGTTATCAGGATCGCGTCCATTGCGTTCAGAAGGTTTTCCATCATGGCTCTCGTTGCCACGCTTGTTGCCAATCCGTCAAATCCTGTTCTGACAGCCGCCATCGCAGAGAAGGCCGCGGAAGCTGCCAAGGCATCCGGTCTCTACTGGCTGGCCGACGGAGTAGCCTGCGACATCGCGCTGCGCGACGGCACCGACGCGACAGCCGCCCACGCCGCGATCACAGCAGTCATCGCCAGCGCCCCGATCGATCTCGTCATCCAGGATCAGGACACGCGCCGCAAGAAGCTTTTGATCGCCGACATGGATTCGACCATGATCGGCCAGGAATGCATCGACGAACTGGCGGCCGAAGTCGGTCTCAAGGACAAGGTGGCCGCGATCACCGCCCGCGCCATGAACGGCGAGATCGCCTTCGAGCCTGCCCTGCGCGAACGCGTGGCGCTCTTGAAGGGCCTGCCGATCTCGGTCGTCGACGAAGTGATCGCCAAGCGCATCACACTGACGCCTGGCGGCATGGAACTCATCGCGACGATGAAGGCGAAGGGCTATTACACGGCGCTGGTCTCCGGCGGCTTCACCGTATTCACCAGCCGCATCGCAGCCACCCTCGGCTTCGACGAAAACCGCGCCAACATCCTGCTTGAGGAAAACGGCCACCTCACCGGCTTCGTCGCCGAACCGATCCTCGGCAAGCAGGCGAAGGTCGATGCGCTCGAGGATATCTCCAAGAAACTCGGCATCTCCCCTGAAGAAGCGATGGCCGTCGGCGACGGCGCCAACGATCTCGGCATGCTGCACCTCGCCGGCGCAGGCGTCGCCCTCCACGCCAAACCCGCCGTCGCCGCCGAAGCGAAAATCCAGATCAACCACGCCGACCTCAGTGCGCTCCTTTACATCCAGGGCTACCGCAAGACGGATTTCGTGACGGTATAAAACAGAAACCGGACCACTGGGGTCCGGCTTTCAGATATCCATGAATTGGCTGACGCAGCCCTACTCCATCGGCACGGCAACAAACCGCAGGTCGCCGTTTGCCGAGGCGATCATCATCTGCGCGTTGCGTCGGCCTTCCTGCTTCAGCGACTGCACCTTGGCGACGACGGTCTCCGGCGAACGCATGAATTCCTGCGCCACTTCGACAATCACATCGCCGGCCTTCAGGCCCTTTTCTGCCGCCAGCGAACCCGGCTTGACCTCGGAGACGAGAACGCCGTCGACGCTCTCGGCGATGCCGAAGCTCTTGCGGTTATCCGCATTGAGCGCCGATAGCGACAGGCCGAGCACGTTCTTTGCATCGCCGACCTCAGGCGCCGGCTGCGCGGGTTTGCCCTTGCCGTCGGGCATAGGCTGGGCCTGATCGCTGTCGGGCTCATCCATGTCCTGGTTTTCCTGCGGATCCGGGTTGATCACGCCGCCATTGCTGTCGGAACTGTCCGCAGCCGCCTGATCGCTGTCTTCGAGACGGCCGAGCGTGACCTTCACGGTCTGCTCCTTGCCATCGCGCAGCACCACGACATCGACTGCCTTGCCCACGGGGCTTTCAGCCACCACGCGCGGCAGGTCGCGCATCTCGTTGACGGCCTTGCCGTCGAATTTCAGGATCACGTCGCCGGCCTTGATCGAACCATCGTCGACAGGGCCGCCCTTGATGACGCCAGCAACCAGCGCGCCTCTGGCGCTCGAGAGCCCGAGGCTGTCAGCCACGTCGTCGGTGACGGGCTGGATGCGAACGCCGAGCCAGCCGCGACGCGTCTCGCCGAAGTCGCGCAGTTGCTGCACGACGCCGGCGGCGAGTTCCGACGGCACCGAGAAGCCGATGCCGATCGAACCGCCGCTCGGCGAGATGATCGCCGTGTTGATGCCGATAACCTCACCCTTCATGTTGAAGAGCGGACCGCCGGAATTGCCCTTGTTGATCGCAGCATCCGTCTGGATGAAGTTGTCATAGGGGCCGGCGTTGATGTTGCGACCGCGTCCCGAGATGATGCCGACGGTGACCGAACCGCCGAAGCCGAACGGGTTGCCGATCGCCATCACCCAGTCGCCGATGCGCATGCCGCTGGAATCGCCGAACTTGACTGACTTCAGCGGCGCCTTCGGCTCGACCTTCAGGACAGAGAGGTCGGTCTTGGTGTCGGTACCGATCAGCTTCGCCTTGAGCTTGCTGCCGTCGGCGAAGTTCACCTCGATATCGTCGGCGCCTTCGATCACGTGGTTGTTGGTGACGATGAAGCCCTGCGGATCGATGACGAAGCCGGAGCCGAGCGAGCTGACATTGTGGTTGCCGCCGGGCCGCCCCTTCTGCTTGTTGAAGAAGTCGTTGAAGAACTCCTGGAATGGCGATCCGTCGGGCGCGCGCGGTGCCGGACCGGCCCCCTCGTCGTCCTTGACGTTCTGCGATGTCGAGATGTTCACGACCGCGTCGAGCAGTCCTTCGGCAAGATCGGCAACCGACGCCGGACCATTGGTCGGCGGCGTGGCCTGTGCATGAACAACCCCGGCAAAGCCGACATTAGCCAGCATTGCTGCCCCGGCCAGAAGCGCGAGCGATCGTCTGAAGGTCGGGCGGATCGTGGGGGCCATCAAGCATCCTCATGTGTGTCAAAAACGCACTCTGATCATGAGCATAAGGCGTAATGATGGAGGGTGAAATCACCTTTTCGCGAAATCCCGTGCAATCTGCGTGGGGTGTTCGTGAACTCAGGGAACCGCGGCAAAATCCCCATAAAATAAAGGGGCCGGCAAGATGCCGGCCCCGATAGAACTTCAGATGATCGCGATCAGTTCGCCGGTGCTGCCGGAACCGCAGGCAGGCTTGGTGCCGCCGACGGAACCTGGCCGGGCTGGCCGGTCGCACTGTTGAAGTAGCGGAAGAAATCCGTGTCCGGCGAAAGCACCAGCGTCGTGTCCTGCGAGGACATGGCCGTGGTGTAGGCCGCCATCGAGCGGTAGAACTCGAAGAACGCGGGGTTCTTGTTGAACGCGTCAGCAAAGAGCCTGCTGCGTTCCGCTTCGCCTTCACCGCGCAGGATTTCGGAATCACGCTGCGCTTCGGCGGTGATTTCGACAACCTGTCTGTCGGCGATGGCGCGACGGCGCTGGCCTTCTTCGCCACCCTGCGCACGCAGGAGTTCGGCTTCGGCAAGACGCTCTGCACGCATGCGGTCATAGGTCTTCGGCGCGACTTCGCGCGTCAGATCCGTACGGCGAATGCGCACGTCCTGGATGTTGAGGCCAAGCGCCTCGGCATCCTTGTGCAGGTCGTCACGCACCTCGAGCATCATCGCCACGCGCTCTTCGGAAAGAGCGGCATCGAAATCACGCAGACCGTAGACGCGGCGCAGCGACGAATCGAACTGCGTGCGAAGACGTGCCTCGGCGGATTCGCGATCGCCCGATACCGTTTCGCGGAAACGGCGAACGTCGCGGATGTCGTAGATCACGAAGGCATCGACATCGAATGTCGCGCCGCCGCGAACCTGCACGCGGATGTTGTCGAGGTCGAAGCGAAGCGCCTGCTTCTCGACGATCTGGACGCGATCGGCATCCATGAAGGTGAACGGCAGCTTGAAGTAGATACCGGGCTCGGTCTTCACCGACTGGATCTGACCGAAGCGAACGACGATCGCCTGCTCGCGCGCGTTGACCACGAAGATCGACGAGTAGAGCACCATGAGAACCACGGCGAAGACGACGAGAAAGATGGGAAGTTTATTCGACGTCATGGATCAACCTCCCTGCTGCGCCGGTTTGCCGATTTCGTTGAGCGGCAGATAGGGCACGACCCCCTGCTTCTCGTCGATGATAACCTTCTTGGAGTTCTTCAGCACCTGTTCCATGGTTTCCAGGAACAGTCGCTTGCGGGTCACTTCGGGAGCCTTCGTGTATTCGTCGTTGACGGAACTGAAGCGCTGCGCCTCACCTTCCGCTTCCTTCACGACGCGATCCTTGTATGCGGCAGCCGCTTCGCGGATCTGCGCCGCGTCACCGCGGGCCTGACCGAGCTTCTGGTTGGCATACTGGTTCGCTTCCTCGACGAGGCGCTGCTTGTCCTGGTCGGCACGCTGCACTTCTTCGAAGGCATCGGCGACTTCACGCGGCGGCGCGACGTCCTGGATGGTGATCGCGTTGATCGAGATACCGCTCTTGTAGCGATCCATCGTGCCCTGCACGATGGCGGCCACTTCGGTTTCGATCGGCTGACGATTGTCGCGGAACGCGTCCTGGGCAGGACGGCGGCCGACGACTTCGCGCATGGCGCTTTCGGCGACCTGCTGCAGCGTCTCTGCCGGGTTCTCGACGTTGAAGAGATAGGCCTTCGGGTCCGTCACGGTGAAGAACACCGAGAACTGGACGTTGAGGATGTTCTGGTCACCCGACAGCATCAGGCCGTTCGACGAAGAAGACGACGTCGCGCCGATATTCTGCTGCTGAACCGTGACCTTGACGATTTCGACCGTTTCCATCGGCCACAGGTGGAAATGCAGGCCCGGTGCGGCCACTTCCTGCTTCGGATTACCGAAACGCAGTTCCACGCCACGCTCGTCCGGCTGGACGATGTAAATGCACTGGAAAAGCCAGAAAGCCACGATGACAGCCGCGACGATCAAGAGAACGCCTGTGTTGAACCCGCCGGGCACGACGCCGCGCAGCCGGTCCTGACCACGACGGATCATGTCTTCCAGATCGGGAGGTCCGCCCTTTCCGCCGCCACCACCGCCGCGTGGACGGTTCGGCCCCTGCCCCCATGGTCCCTGATTATTTCCTCCACCGCCGCCGCCGCCCCAAGGGCCGCCGCCGCCATTCTGATTGCTCCAGGGCATCAAAACCTCGTTGTTCGTTACACTCTGCGATCGCTTAACCCACGGGGGCGACGGATATTCGCGCTCGAAACCGTTATAGGTATCGCTGCATCGGCTTTCAACGCAGCATGAGGAACTTGGCAATGTTTATTGGAAAATAGTTTCTTTTCGCCGCTCAGCGCCTGTCATAAACGACGTAGCGGGTCGGATAGGTATCCTTCTCGCCCTCGGGCACGCTAAGGGTTTCGCCGGCACGCCAGATGGCGGGATCGATCGCGGGAAACGACGTATCGCCATCCACATCCGTCTCCACATGCGTCACGCACAGACGATCGGCGATATCGATCGCCTGGCCGTAGATCTGCCCGCCGCCGATAATGCAGATCTCGTCCGCGCCGGTTTCCACCGCCAGCCTCTCGGCCAGCGCGACAGCTTCGTCGAGCGAGCCGACGGTGCTGACGTCAGGATGATCGATGACCGTTGAACGCGAGATCACCACGTTCGGCCGTCCCGGCAGCGGGCGACCGATCGAATCATAGGTCTTGCGCCCCATGATCACGGGTTTGCCTGTTGTCAGCGCCTTGAACCGCTTCAGATCGGTCGAGAGCCGCCACGGCATGTCGCCGTCACGGCCGATGATGCCGTTGCGCGCAGCGGCAACCACGATCGTCTTGCGGATATCGGACATGAAACCCCTCAATCAGACCGCGATCGGCGCCTTGATGCTGGCATCGGCCTCGTAGCCGACCAGCTCGAAATCCTCGAACTTGAAGCCGAAAATGTCCTTCACCTCGGGATTGATGCGCATGAACGGCATCGGCTTCGGCTTGCGCGTCAGCTGCAGCTTCGCCTGCTCGAAGTGATTATGATAGATGTGCGTATCGCCGAGCGTGTGTACGAAGTCGCCAAGCTTCAGCCCGGTCACCTGCGCGACCATCATCGTCAGCAGCGCGTATGAAGCGATGTTGAAAGGCACGCCCAAAAACACGTCCGCCGAACGCTGGTAAAGCTGGCACGACAGCTTTCCGTCCGCGACGTAGAACTGGAACAGGCAGTGGCATGGCGGCAGCGCCATGTTGTCGACTTCAGCGGGATTCCAGGCCGAGACGATATGGCGGCGCGAATTCGGGTTCTTGATCAGGCCGGACACCAGATTGGCGATCTGGTCGATATGCCCGCCATCGGGCGCCGGCCAGGAGCGCCACTGCGCGCCATAGACAGGGCCGAGATCGCCCTTCTCGTCGGCCCATTCGTCCCAGATCGAGACACCATGCTCCTTCAGATAGGCGATATTGGTGTCGCCCTTCAGGAACCATAGAAGTTCATGGATGATGGAGCGCAGATGCAGCTTCTTCGTCGTAAGGACCGGAAAGCCCTCCTGCAGATCGAAGCGCATCTGGTAGCCGAACACAGAACGCGTGCCGGTTCCTGTCCGGTCGCCGCGGTCGGTTCCGGTTTCCATCACATGGTTCAAGAGATCGAGATATTGCTTCATCGCCCGCCGCCGATTCCATTTTTCCCATATTTAAGCCCATCGACCGGCAAAACCAATCACGCCCCCGTGTTTTCCCGGTGATTCCTTGAAAGACCACGATGCTTTTGTGACGATGGCTCTTCCCATGCGCTCAGGAAAACACTATATCACGCTTGCCAGTCTTCGGATTGGCTATGGCGATAAACGAGCGGTGTAATAAGCCTATTGGACCCGGGGGCGGTACCCGGCGCCTCCACCAAAAACCGGCGGCCTTACAAAGAGATGGCCGGCTTTTGATGGGGGCGAAACAGGATCGACAAGGGTGTAAAGATCGTCTTTTTGCTCGGCATTGTACCGCCGTTATCGGGCTAAAATTGTAGTTGCAAACGACAACTATGCGGAAGCTCGTCTCGCTGCTTAATCGCGGTGTGACACTTCAAATTAAGTCCTGAAGGTTCGCACCTTAAGGCGGGGTCCGAAGGCACCTGGCAACAGAAGCCTTCACCTTCTCCCCCAAGCTCAAATCATGTATGATTTGCGAAAGCATGACTCGGCTGCGGGCTTTTCCAAGCCGCTTGAGCATGGCATATAGGCTTGGAACAGACGTACGGACGAAAGAAAGACAGGGAAAGCATGGGGCAGGATCATATCCGGTACGACATTCTGGCACAGGACGCGCTTCGCGGCGTCATCCGCAAGGTATTGTCGGAAGTTGCGGCAACCGGCCGCCTGCCGGGCGAGCATCACTTTTTCATCACCTTCCTGACCGGCGCTCCCGGCGTTCGCATCTCGCAGGCCCTGAAGTCCAAGTATCCCGAGCAGATGACCATCGTCATCCAGCACCAGTTCTGGGAAATGAAGGTCACCGAATCGAGCTTCGAGATCGGCCTCTCCTTCTCCGACGTTCCGGAAAAGCTCTTCATCCCCTTCAACGCCATCCGCGGCTTCTACGATCCGTCGGTCAATTTCGAACTCGAGTTCGACGTGCCGCTGGCCGATAGCGACGAACTGCCGGAAGCCGAGATCACCGCCTACCCGGTCGCGCCTGAAAAGGCGGAAAAGACCGAAGACGCGGCGGCAAAGCCCGCCGACGGCGACGAGAAGAAAGCCGGATCGGTCGTCTCTCTCGACGCCTTCCGCAAGAAGCAGTAAGAACCAAAGGGAAGCAATCGCTTCCCTTTTTCATATCGCCTGTTTTATATTTTAGGTGTCCCGTGAGCGCCGAAATCGTCAATCTCCGCCAGTTCAAGAAGAAGCAGGCCCGCTCCGACAAGGAGAAGCAGGCCGAGCAGAACCGGATTTCCTTCGGCCGCACAAAGCAGGAAAAGCAGCTCACCAAGGCTTTGAACGACAAGGCCGAGCGCGCGCACGACCATGGCCGCATCGACAAGAACGACGACGCCGAATGACCGCGTGCGACTGCGAAAAAGAGTCCGCGATCAATCCCTTGCGCGCGTTTGCGGAATCATTTTCCGAACACGACGCGCAATGATCCGCAAGCACTCGATCACGCTGCATGGCCATCGCACCAGCCTGTCGCTGGAAGACGAGTTCTGGACCGAGCTCACCGCCATCGCCGCCGCCCGCACCATCCCGCTCGCCGGCCTGATTTCCGAGATCGACGACAACAGGGACGCCGACAGCAACCTCTCTTCGGCGCTGCGTCTGCACGTGCTCGCCTGGCTGAAATCAGCGGGTGCCGCGCCACGGCAGGCCCAACACGACAACGGGGAAGCGGCGGATGCCGGAGCGCGTTGAGATCGTCCCCTATGACGCAAAGTGGCCGGCGCACTTCCGCGAAATCGCTGCCGCCCTGAAAACCCTGCTGGGCGATCGCATGCTCGATATCCACCACATCGGCAGCACCTCCATCCCGGGGATGGCCGCCAAGCCGCTCATCGATATCGATGTGATACTGCCCACTCCGGCCGACGTCATCGACGCCTGCCCGCTGATGGAAGCGGCCGGTTACGAGCCGCGCGGCAATCGCTACGACGCCGACATCTTCGCCTTCATGAAGCGCACCACAGCGCCCAGGCAGCGGGTCTATCTATGCCCCGAAGGCCACGACACGCACCACCGGCGCATCCAGTTCCGCGATTATCTGAGAACCCACCCGCAAGCCGCCGCCGACTATCAGGCGCTGAAGCTCAAGTTGGCGGAAGAGTTCGAATATGACGGTGACGGCTACACCGCCGGCAAGGCCGCCTTCGTCAACGACATCGTCGCCCGCGCAGACAAGCGCTGAGGCGTCACCGACAGCAGATCGCCGGCCGCGCAAGACCGTTATTGCGGAACCTGCACGCCCGGCAAACCCGGCACCGTATTGAAGTTCAGCGAGTTCTGCGGCGGGGTGATCAGTTGCTCCTGCGCCCGGTGCGCCGCCTCGGCCGCGGCCTTGGCATCCGCTTCCGCCTTGGCCTTCGCGGCGGCTTCCGCCTGCGCCTTGGCTTCAGCTTCGGCCTTGGCGGCTGCCGCCGCCTGGTCGCGCTCGGCCTGCTGGGTCGCAAGCAGCCTCAGCCGCTCCTCTTCCGCCTTGCGCTGCGCCTCGATGGCAGCAGCCTTCTCGCGCTCCTGATCGTTGAACTTGGCGAGCGACACCTCGCGGCGTAATCTCTGCTGTTCGAGCACGTTCGACTGCAGCTTCTCGACCCGCCGGCGCTCGCGCTCAAAGGCGCGCAGCGACAGGTAGCCGGTGATATCGGTGACATCCATCACCCGGCCCGGCGATCCGAGAACGCCGGAGAAATCGAGCCGGATCGAAGGATCCGCGCCGGCCAGCGCCTCGCCCATCGGATTGAGGTTGATGTCGAGCGACGCGTTGATGCGCTCCTGCGGCAGGTCGATCTGCGCATTGCCTGTCAGCGTCGCCTGGTCGGTGGCGACAGTCACGTTCTGAACCCTCAGCACCCCATCCGTGACATTGAACGGCACCGCCGTCGCCGGCAGCTTCGCCTCGCCGTTGTTGAGCAGCGTCTCGACGATCGGATGCACCTTGCCGGCGTTCAGCTGGTCCTGCATCGGATCGGTCGCCGACAGAAGCGGTGCCAGCATGCCGAGATTGAGCCCACGCACGCTGGTATCACCCAGCTTCATCTCGCCGGAGCCGTTGAGCGAGCTTGCGATATCCTTCATCGACTTGCCCGATGCTTCCATCGACAGCGCCAGCCCGAACTTGCCGCTGGCAACAGGCGAACCTCCGTCCCGCTGCCACACGACGCCACCGAGATCGGCATCGGCAAGCGCAAGCTTGGTCTGCAGGAATCCGGTTCCGTCGGCATTGGTGAACTTCACATTGGCATCAACCGTGCCGCCGTCCCAGTTGCCCTTCATGTCGTTCAGCTGCAGCTCGTCACCCTTGTAGGCGACGTTGGAGGTGAAGTCGGTGATCGGGTTCGACCAGCCGAGCCAGAACTGCTTGGCGGTGAGCTTCAGGTTGACGTCCATGTCCTTGAACACGGGAATGCCGAGCGGCGCCGCGAGCAGATTGCCATTCGCGGGATCCGTCATCGGCCCATAGACCGCCTCGCCAAGCCAGGTGGCATCGGCCTTCGTCAGGGCGAGTTCGCCCGAGGCCGTCGTCCGCTCGGCCTTGCGATCAAGCGTCATGGCGCCGGTAAATTCGTTGTCCGCCGCATGGCCGGCAATGTTGCCGAAAGCGACCTTGTCGCCATCGATCGCCGCCGTCGTCGTCAGCTTGAACGGCAGGCCGGTCCCCATCTGCGGCACGCCGATGCCGTTCATGACGAGATAAGGGTCGAGGTCGGCGCTCTCCAGCGACAGCGCCAACTGCCCGTTCATGAAGCTCTGCGGCCGGATATCGACCTTGCCGGCGGCGGTAAACGAGGTGCGGTCCGTGGCGAATGTCAGGTTGGCGTCGGCCGGATCGGTCCCCTCCGCCTGCACCTTCAGCGTCATGCGGCCGTTGGCATCCGCGTCGACAGGCAACGGATCAAGCCCCGCCTGGCCGAACAGCACCGACGTCACATTATTCTCGAGCGTCGCCTCGAGGCTGGTCGTGCCCTTGCCGGTCAGTGCCAGAAGGTCGGACATGCGGTAATCGAGGTTCACGCGGCTGCCATTGGCGACGCCGGCCAGCGTCACCGAGAGGCCATCGCCCTGATCGCCGCCGAGCGTGACGGCACCGCGCAGCGCCGTGTTCGTGTACCAGGCGGCGTTGCGCACCAGCCGATCCATGACGGGGTGCTGCGGCAGTTTCTGCTTCAGCATGGTGAAGAACGGACCGGGATCGGCCGCCTTGAAGGTGATCTCCCCCGAGCCCTTGTAGTCGAGCAGCGAGCCCTCGGCGCGGCCGGTCGCCGTGAACTCGGCGCCCGCCAGGTTCTTCACCGAAAGCTTCTCCACGCCGAGCGCGCCGTCGGCGATCGTGAAGCTCGTTTCGACATCGCCGGCCTCGACGCCGAAGGCGGTGAATTTGTCGGCCTTGAGCTGCGCCTTGATCTTGTGGTCGAGAACGTTGTTACCCGCATCCTGCCCGGTAAACAGTCCGGTCAGTGCTCGGAGCGCATCAAGATCCAACGCATCGCCCGCAAGTGCCACATCAAGCGTCGGCGCCTGGTTCGGCACCGCCTGGCGGTCGAGCCTGCCCTTCAGCGTCGCCGGACCGACCGCGATCTCCAAATCATCGAATGTCTGCCGCTCATGCGTCAGGTTCACATTCGCCGAAAAACCGGCCTGCTGCAGCGACCGAATGGCCGGATCGACATCACCCGAGAGCCACGAGGCAAGCCCCGTCGGCTGCTTCGATGCGACGGTGATCGCACCCTTGAAGGATGGCTGCCCCTGCAGCGTCAGCTGACCGTTGCCCTCGACCAGCGTACGCCCCGGCAGCGTGCCGAAAGCATGGTCGATCGTCCAGCCGCTGCCGGCCGGCTCCAGATCGAGCTGCACATCGCGAATGGTGGTATCACCCGCCACGATCGCCGGTAGCCTGACACTCGCCTTGCCGGGCACCTGCGGCACTGGGATCTGCGAGACGATCTGGATCAGCGCGTTCAACCGCTGCTTGGCGGAAAGGCTCGGATCGCGCGAGGTCTTGCCGCCGGAGCCCTGGTTGCCGATGCGGTTGACGTCGATCTGCTGGCCATCGGCCGTGAGCAGGAATTGCGGCTTCACGCCGGTATCGAGCGTCGCTTCGCCGGTCACCACATAGGGGTCTTCCACCGCGCCGATCTCGAGACGGTATTCGGGGATGCGGATGCTCTCGTTGGTAAGCTCGAACTTGCCCTTCAGCCGCGGCGGCTGGGTCTTGTCGGTGCCCTTGGCCTGGTTCGTGCCAGTGCGCTCGATTTGCGCCGACATCGTGCCCTGGTAATTGGGCTTGCGATCGACAAGCTTGAGCTCGCCATCGAGATCGACCGAAACAGGATGCTTGTCCGGCTGCAGCCGGGTGCGCATTCTGAGAACGCCGTTCTCGTCCAGCTGGTTGCTGGAGATGAGGAAATTGCCGTGCTCGCCGTCGAGCGCCGCATCACCCTCGATCCGCCACGGCCCGGCCAGCGATTTCGCCGACATCTCGGCGTTGATCCCGGTCACGAGACGCGTGCGGCCCGATTGGTCGTCGATGAACTGAACGTCGCCGCCGCTGACATGCACATTCTCAAGAACGACGGTCTTGGCGGGGATTTCCGGCTGGCTGCCGCGCGTCCAGTCGAGCGTGCCGTCCTTCAAGAGCCGCAGCTTGACCTTGGGATTGACCACGCGCATGTCGAAGATCAGCGCCTCGCCCGAGAGGAACGGCGCCAGTTCCGCATCCATGGAAAACTGCTCGACCTGCACGATCGGCGAGCCGTCCTGCTCCTGGCCGACGCGCACGTCATGCATCGTCACCGAGGGGAATGGCAAAAGGCGCGCATCGACCGCGCCGTGGACCACGACCTTCTTGCCGATGATACGGCTGGCCTGATCCTCGAAATTCTGACGGAAGCCGGTCCAATCGATGAACATAGGCGCGAACAGCGCCACGAACAGCGCCACGACAACCACACCACCCAGTACGACGAGAAACCGGCCTACCAAGTCAATCATTCTCCATTCGGGCTACACCGCGGACACAAGGCCAAACTCGATCAGGATACCCGATCGAGTTTTGACCCTAGATCATCAACCCGAAGCGTGTGAAGCCGCTTTCAGGCAACAAACCGCGCAATTCCTTGTTACGCCCACGCTTTCCCGGCGGCGCTCCGATTCGCTACGCTGTTCTCAATCCCTATCGGCATTCATGCCGCAAGCAAGCCAAGATCAAAACAGAGTGTTGATTTTCAGGCAGAATGGAAAATCTTGCCCGGATTGAAGATGTTATCCGGGTCGAGCGCATGCTTGACCTGGCGCATCAGATCGACCGCGCCCCCAAGTTCCTCTTCGAGAAACGCCATCTTGCCCTGGCCGATACCGTGCTCGCCGGTGCAGGTGCCGTCCATCGCAAGCGCCCGCTTGTTGAGCCGCGACACGAAGCCCTCGGCAACGGCGATCCCCTCCTCCGTCTTGTCGTCGAACAAGAGCAGCACGTGAAAGTTCCCGTCGCCGGCGTGGCCGACGATCATCGCCAGAAGACCGTGCTCCTCGATATCGGCCTGCGTCTCGCCGATGCAATCGGCCAGCCGCGAGATCGGCACGCAGACGTCGGTCGACAGCGCCGCCATCTCCGGCGCCAGCGCGCGCGAAGCCCAATAGGCGTCGTGGCGGGCTTTCCAGAGCTTGTTGCGCTCCTCGGCGTTGACGGTCCAGGCGAACTCGCCGCCCCCGCATTCCGCCGCAATCTCGCCGAACTGCGCCGATTGCAGCGCGACGGTTTCGTCGGTGCCGTGAAACTCGACGAACAGCGTCGGCTTTTCGTCATAGTTCAGTTTCGAATAGGCGTTGCAGGCGCGGATCTGCAGGGCGTCGAGAAGCTCGATGCGCGCGACGGGCACGCCCATCTGGATGGTCATGATCACCGCGTCGCAGGCAGCACGCACCGTCGGAAACGCACAGACGCCGCCGCCGATCTTCTGCGGAATACCCTGCAGGCGCAGCGTCACCGAAGTCAGGATGCCAAGCGTACCCTCGGATCCGACGAAAAGCCGCGTCAGGTCATAACCGGCCGAGGACTTGCGCGCGCGCCGCGCCGTGCGGATTTCCTCGCCATTGGCGGTAACGGCGGTCACCGACAGGACATTGTCCTTCATCGTGCCGTAGCGCACCGCATTGGTGCCGGAGGCCCGCGTCGCCGTCATGCCGCCGATCGAGGCGTTGGCGCCCGGATCGATCGGGAAAAACAGGCCGGTGTCGCGCAGATAAGTGTTGAGGTCCTCGCGGGTCACGCCCGGCTCGACGGTGCAGTCGAGGTCTTCCATGTTGACCTCAAGCACCCGGTTCATCCGGCTGAAATCGATCGAAATGCCGCCATTCGGCGCATTGACCTGCCCTTCCAGCGACGATCCGGTACCAAAGCCGATGACAGGAACCTTGTGCTCGGCGCAGACCTTGACGACAGCCTTCACATCATCGGCGCTCTCAGCGAAGAGAACACCATCAGGCAGCTGCGAGGGAATGTAGGTGGTCGTATGCGCATGTTGCTCGCGAAACGACTGGCCGGTCTGGAAGCGCTCGCCGAAGCTCTGTTTCAGGATGCCGAGAACGCTGGCGATACCCGCCTCGTTGCGTGTGCCGGCCTTTGCGTCTTTGAGCGCCATCTCTTTGATCTCCTTACCGTCGTTGCCCGAGGGCACGTTGGGTATGAGACAAGAGATGACGCGTGTCTAGTGCAAGATCGCCGCAGCGGTACGCCGACCTGGACCTCAGACGAGCGGCGGGTTCAATCGCGCGAAACCCTCCTGCCGCTGATACGGAAAATAGGGATAGGGCGCGCTGACAGCGCTCGCCTTGTCGAGCCGCTCGACCTGCTCCTTCGACAGCGACCAACCGACAGCATCGAGGTTCTGCCGCAGCTGCTCCTCGTTGCGCGCGCCGATGATCACGCTCGACACAGTCGGGCGGCCGATCAGCCAGTTGAGCGCGATCTGCGGCACGGTCTTGCCGGTTTCCTCGGCTACGATATCGAGCGCATCGACGATATCGTAGAGCTTCTCATCGTCGACGGGAGGCCCGTATTCCGCCGTCTGGTGCAGCCGGCTTCCCTCCGGCAAAGGCTGCCCGCGCCTGATCTTTCCGGTCAGCCGTCCCCAGGCAAGCGGGCTCCACACCAGCGCTCCGACACCCTGGGCGGCGGCAAGCGGCATCAGCTCCCACTCATAGTCGCGGCCGGCCAGAGTGTAATAGACCTGATGCGCCACATAGCGCGGATAGCCATGCTGAGAGGACACGCCGAGCGATTTCATCAGCTGCCATCCGGAAAAATTGGAAACGCCGATATAGCGGATTTTCCCGGCATCAATCAGCCGGTCCAGCGTCGACAGCACCTCCTCGATCGGTGTCGAAGCGTCGAAGGCGTGCAGCTGCAGCAGGTCGATATAATCGGTGCCGAGCCGCTTCAACGCCGCATCCGTCGCTCGCAGCAATCTTGCGCGCGATGTCCCCCAATCCCCCGGTCCGTCGCCAACAGGAAGCGCGGTCTTCGTCGAGATCAACACCTGATCACGCCTGCCCTTGATCGCATGGCCAAGCACCTCCTCCGACGCGCCCGCCGAATAGACGTCGGCGGTATCGAACAGCGTCACTCCCGCCTCGATCGCGATATCCACCATCCGCGACGCCTCGGCGCCCGTGGTATTGCCCCACGCACCGAAGAGCGGCCCCGATCCGCCGAACGTACCCGCGCCGAAACTCAACACCGGCACGCGAAGGCCGGATGCACCAAGCTGTCTGTATTCCATGGCCAGTCTCCTGTTGTTTCACTAGAGATAGACACTCCACACGCGATGAAATAGATTGCCTTCAGGCACACAATTCATGAATTGAAGTCATCATGAGCAGACAGGACATTAACCGCTCCGGAGAGATGGAAGTCTTCGTCCGCGCCGTCGAACTGGGCGGCTTCACCGCCGCCGCCCACGCCTGCCGCATGACGCCGTCGGCCGTCAGCAAGCTGGTCGCGCGGCTGGAAGCCCGGCTCGGCGCCCGCCTCGTCAACCGCTCCACCCGCAAGCTGCAACTGACCCCCGAAGGCTGCGCCTTTTATGAGCGCAGCGTCACCATTCTCGCCGATATCGCCGAAGCTGAGCGTTCCGCATCATCTGGAGAACTTGCCGCCGGTCCGGTCCGGATCAACACCAGCGCCTCCTTCGGCAATCACATCCTGGCGCCGCTCGTCTCGGGCTTCCTCGCGCTGCACCCCAGGATCACGCTCGATATCTCCCACACCGACAAGGTCGTCGACCTGCTCGACGACCGCGCCGATGTCGCCATCCGCGCCGGACCGCTGAAAAGCTCGACGCTGATCGCCCGCAAGCTTGGGGCGACGGACATGGTCATCGTCGCCTCGCCCGCTTACCTGGAAACACACGGCACACCCGCCACCGTGTCCGATCTCCAACATCACCGCCGCATCGGCCTCTCCTATGCCCGCAGCGTCGAGGGCTGGCCGGTGCTCGATGGCGACGACGTGATCCGGGTACCTCTCATACCCGGCATCCAGGTCGCCGATGGCGAGGCGATGCGGCACATGGCCTTGTCGGGCGCCGGCCTCGGCCGCCTCGCCCGCTTCACCGTCCGCGCCGATATCGAGGCCGGCCGCCTGATCCCGCTTCTCGAAGACCTCAACCCTGGAGACACCGAGGAATTCCACGCTGTCTATATCGGCCAGGGTGGCCCGCTGCCGGCGCGGGTGCGCGCGCTCCTCGATTTCCTCGCCGCCAACGTCAGGATGTAGGACCCCAAGAATTCGCAATTGACCCCATCCGCAGACGGCGCCTATACCCACGGCACGCCATCGGCGCCCGCCGATTTTCCAGCAAAGCCTCTGCCGCTCCCCCAGACGTCGCATCGACCCGTCATCAGCATTGGCAAGACATGCATCGGATAAGCCGTTGAAAGACGCCAGCCGCCACTTCCGAACCGCCAGCCTGCCGCGCTGGGCTTTGCTGCTCGCCCTCTCCACCATTCTTGTCGTTGGCCTGGAAATGCTCGGCCTGCCCGCCTCGCTGCTGATCGGCCCGATGGTCGCCGCGATCCTGCTCGCCGTCTCGGTCGGCAAGGGCTCGCTGCGTGTCCCGCGCTGGCCGCTGCTTTTCGGCCAGGCGCTGGTCGGCTTCATGATGGCCCGTGCCATCACCGTCGATATCCTGCAGACGATGGCGAGCGACGCCCCACTCTTCCTCTCCATGATCTTCGCCGTCATCGCTGCCGCGGGACTGCTCGGCTGGCTCTTGACCCGCTGGCAGGTGCTGCCGGGCACGACGGCGGTCTGGGGCTCATCGCCGGGTGCTGCGGCGGCCATGGTCGTCATGTCGGAGGCCTATGGCGCCGATGCGCGCCTCGTCGCCTTCATGCAATATCTGCGCGTCGTCTTCGTGGCCGTCGCAGCCTCCGTCGTCGCCCGCCTGTGGGTGGCAGCCGATGGCGGCGAGCCGCCACCGCTCATCCTGTTTCCGCCGATCGACTGGCCGGCCCTGGCCGCAACCGTCGCGCTCACCTGTCTCTCGGCCTATTGCGCCACGCGCTTCCGCATTCCCGGCGGCACCATCATCGTCTCGCTGTTCACGGGCTCGCTGCTGCAGGGCCTCGGCCTCCTGAAGATCGAACTCCCCATGTGGCTCCTGGCGATCAGCTATGCCTTGATCGGCTGGAGCATCGGCCTGCGGTTCACACGCGGGATCATCGCCCATGCCGCCCGCGCCCTGCCGCGCGTCACCGCCTCGATCCTGATCCTGATGTCGCTGTGCGGCTGCATGGCCTATGCGCTGCATGTCTTCGCCGGCGTCGATCCGCTGACCGCCTATCTCGCCACCAGCCCGGGTGGCGCCGATTCCGTCGCCATCATCGCCGCCTCCAGCAATGTCGACGTCCCCTTCGTGATGGCCATGCAGATCGGCCGCCTGCTCATCATCCTGTTGACCGGCCCGATGCTTGCGCGCTTCATCGCCAAGCGCTCCGGCCTTGCGGAAAATCCTGTCTGACACCCTCGCGCCGCAGCCCCGCCCATTGGCCCGGCGTCATGCCATAGGCCTTCTTGAAATGCCGGTTGAAATGGCTCTGGTCGGCAAAGCCAGTGGCGAACGCCGCCTCGGCGAGCGCCTCCCCGGCGCCGATCATCGCACGCGCCTGCTGCAGCCGCCGCATCAGGAGATAACGATGCGGGCTGGTCGCGAATGCGGCGCGGAAATGCCGCGCCAGCTGAAACCGGTCGAGGCCCGTCACCGCCTCCAATTCGCCCGACGTCACCGGCCGTGTCGCATGCGCCTCCAGATAATCCCGCGCCAGCCTCGCGCGCTGCCAGGCAATGCTGCCAAGCGGCCTAGGCGGAGCACCCGCATGCCGCGCCAGACCATCCGCCACGCGTGACACGAAATCGTCGACGAAGAGTTCGTCCAGTTCCCGGTCGAGCTCGCCGAGCGCCGCCAGAAGCGTGCCGGCCAGCACGGGATCGTTGAAGACAGGCTGATCGACGAAGGGCAAGCCGATACGCGCCGCCTCCAGACAATCGAAGAGCAGCGAGGGCTCCAGATAAAGCATGCGGTATTGCAGCCCGTGATCGGTCCCGGCCCCGCCATCATGCTCCTCGTCGGGATGCAGCACGATCACCTGCCCCGGAAGACTGAAACGCCGCTCGCCGCGATAGGAAAAGGTCTGCACGCCCTTGATCGTCACCCCGAGCGCATAAGTATCGTGACGATGCGGCTCAAACGCGTTTCCCGCGAACTGCGCCTCGATGCGCTCGATCCCAGGAAAGGCCGGCGCGGTGACGATCCCAGGCGCAATCGCACCAGACGTAATCGCGCGCCCGTCGGTGCTCGGCTCCGTGCACAAACGTTCAAGACCCTCAAGGGCGTGATGGCTTAGATCCTCATCCAACCGACGTCGAAACCCGCATGAAAAGAGACTGGAATGTTTGATACCAAAATTGCGATCGTGCTGCGAAACAATCTTCCATCCTGGCAGACGCTGAATGTCACCGCCTTCCTGATGAGCGGGATCACCGGCCAGAACCCGGAGATCATCGGCGACGCCTACAAGGACCGGTCCGGCAATCTCTATAACCCGCTCTCGATCCAGCCGATCATCGTTCTGGCAGCGCCCGAGGAGACCATGTCCACCATCCACCGCCGCGCGCTGGAGCGCGGCATCACCGCGTCGCTCTTCATCGAGGAAATGTTTGCGACCGGCCACGACGCCGCCAACCGTGCCGTCTTCGCGCAATACGCGCCCGATGACGCCAAGGTCGTCGGCATCGCGATCCGCGCCGACAAGAAGATCGTCGACAAGATCACCAAGGGCGCTGTCATGCACCCTTGAAGCAATGCCAGGAAAAGTGTGAAGCGGTTTTCCGTCCGGAATTGCGTAATTCAAACTACTCTAACGCAAAACGGCCGGGCATCGAGCCCGGCCGTTTTAACTCTCGATCGAGCCCGATCAGCTCTGGGTGATCGGCGCGATCTGGATTTCGACGCGGCGGTTCTGCGCGCGTCCGGCTTCCGAGGCGTTGGAGGCCACCGGCTGCGACGGGCCGAAGCCAACGGCCGACATGCGGCGCTGATCGATGCCCTGGCCGCCAAGATAGCCGGCGACGGACTCGGCGCGGCGCTGCGACAGATCCTGGTTGTGCTGCAGGCTGCCGGTCGAATCGGTGTGGCCGTTGACGTCGATCAGCGTGCGGTTGAACTTGCGCAGCACGATCGCCACCGAGTTCAGCGTCGGATAGAAGCCCGGCTTCACGGCGTCCTGGTCGACGTCGAAGGTGATGTTCGACGGCATGTTCAGGATGATGTTGTCGCCGTTGCGGGTGACGGAGATGCCGGTGCCCTGGAGCTGCGCGCGCAGTTCCGATTCCTGCTGGTCCATGTAGTTGCCGATCGCGCCGCCGGCGAGAGCGCCGACACCGGCGCCGATGAGCGCCGCGTTACGTCGACCAACCGGCGAACCGCCGACGGCGAGACCCGCCAATGCGCCGACGCCGGCGCCGAGCAGCGCGCCGCCCGATGTGTTCGACATCTTCTGCTGGCCCGTATACGGATCCGTCGTCGTGCAGGCGCTGAGGTAGGTCGCGGCAACGGCGAGAAGGATGAATTTCTTGATCATGGACAGGCGTATCTCCAATTCGATGGTGATGCGAGCAGTATTAAGGAATGCGGCAAGAAGATGAAACGCGCGCCCTGAATACTGGAAAATCGATGGATTGCACAGCCTTAGAGCCCGAACTCCCGAAAAAGTCACCGGCGTCGGCGACGCCGGTGTCGAAATCGCGAAGGCTCTGCGGCGTCAGAAGTTCTGGAACAGCTGCCGCACCGTGTCGTAGGTGGCGTTCGCGATGTTGAGCGATTGCAGGCCCAGTTGCTCTTGCGTCTGCAGCGCCGCGAGCCGACTCGATTGCTCCTCCATGTCGGCATCGATCAATCTGCTCATACCGCGCGCGAAGGCATCGCCCAGGGTCTGCGCGAAGTCGCTCTGCAGGCTGATGCGCTTTTCGAGCGCGCCGAAGGACGAGCCGATCGTCGTCATCTGCCCCAGCATCTTGTCGACGACGGAGACCATCTCCTTCACCTCCGCGGTGGTGGTGCTCGACGACACCCCGATCTCGACCTGCCCTGCCGTATTGCCGGCGCTGGCGAGCATCACATAGTTCTGCGAGGCGCCAAGCTCCGTCGCGAAATATTGCGAGGTCAGCGCCCCATATTCACCTGATCCCGTGGTCCGATCGTCGATCAGATAGCGCGCGTCCTTGGAGGTCGTCGATCCCACGGGTGCGATATCGACCTCGTAGCTCAGCGTTCCGATTTCGACAGTTCCGTCGGCATGACGCGTGAACGAGGCTGGGATCTCTCGCGGCCTCGCCGGATCGTCGCCATCATCGATCGCCACCCAATTGTCGTTGTTGAAGCTGGCGGCGCCGGAGACGGCCCGCAGCTGCTGCTTCAGGTGGGTGATATCGAGATTGATCTTGTCCTTGTCGACGCCATCCTCGGTGGCGGCCACGAGCTTGGCCTTGATCTGGCTGACGAGCTCGGTCGATTCGCCGACGGCGGTATAGGCCGTATCCATCGTCGCGGCGGCCAGTCCCAGCGCGTCGCGCACTGCCGACTGCGCTCTCTGATCGCTCTTCAATGTCGAGCTGATCGCCCAATAGGCGCCGTTATCCGAGGCGCGTTCGACCCGGAGGCCGGTCGATACCTGCCTCTGGGTCGTCGTCAGTTTATTCCCGATGTCGCGCAATACATAAAGCGCGGCATCCACCGAAGTGCGCCGATAAATACTCACGGATACAGAACTCCGAACACAACATACGCAACAGGTACAAATGAACCGGTGCCGCGAACACTCATGTCCGGGGGCGCCAAAACAGCGGCGCCGTGCAGCCTCCCGAAACGCTGGAAGACCATCGGTATCGATGGCAATGATT
The DNA here is from genome assembly GCF_017741935.1 of Rhizobium sp. 16-449-1b. Taxonomy (GTDB): domain Bacteria; phylum Pseudomonadota; class Alphaproteobacteria; order Rhizobiales; family Rhizobiaceae; genus Rhizobium. The sequence continues at coordinate 423,078 of NZ_JAGHMH010000007.1, forward strand.
ACGGACTATGCTTAAAAAACAGCTAAAAGTCGCAATTAATTTAGCCTGTTATGCAACCATTCGGAAACTATACGAAAACGCCGCCCGCAACCGCCCTGAAGGCACGATTGTAGGGCGGCGTTCGTTATTCGGCAGCTTCGAGCTGATCCCGCGCGGCGACGATTTTCGGCCGCTCGGCATGTTCCATCTCCTGATGCAACCGTGCCTCTTCATGCGCATGCGGCTTGGCAAAGCGGGCGATCAACAGATAGGCGACGGGCGTGATGAACAGCGTCACCAGCGTCGCGAAGCCAAGCCCACCGACGATCACCCATCCGAGCGCCACGCGCGCTTCGGCACCCGCGCCATGCGCGAAGACCAGCGGCACGCCGCCGAGGATGGTGGCGATCATCGTCATCATGACGGGACGTAGACGCAGCGCGCAGGCCTTCTCGATCGACGCCCTGACGTCCTCGCCCTGATCGCGCAGCTGGTTGGCGAACTCGACGATCAGGATGCCGTTCTTGGCCATGACGCCGACGAGCAGCACCAGGCCGATCTGGCTGTAGATGTTGAGGCTGGAATCTGTAATCACAAGCGCGAAGACCGCGCAGGCAAGCCCCAGCGGCACCGTCGACATGATGATGACGGACGAGAGCATGCTCTCGAACTGCGCCGCCAGCACCAGGAAGATGATGATGATGGCGAAGCCGAAGGTCAGCGCCATGCCGTTGGCGTTTTCTTCCAGCGTCGCGGCTTCCGCAAGCGGCATTAGCCGTGCACCCGAGGGAAGCAGCGGCCCGGCCAGCGTCACGGCCTCTTTCACCGCATCGCCAAGCGACACGCCGTCCTTCAAGCCAGCGGTGATCGCCACCGACGCCAGCTGCTGTTCGCGATTGAGCTGCGGCGCCACGGCGCCCTCCTGTAAGGAGGCGATGACCGACATCGGCACGATCTTGCCGTCGCCGGTTTTCAGGAACACGTTCTCCAGATCGGTCGGATCGTCGAGTGGCCGCGTGTTCGAGGTCAAGAGCACCGGATAGGCATCGCCCTTGACGAACACGTCGACCACCGAGCGCCCTTCCAGCAGCGACTGGATGGCGGTCGACAGGCCGGTGATGTTGATGCCGAGATCCGACGCCCGCTCGCGATCGATCGAGATCGACACCTGCGCCTGCGTCGGCTCGTTGGCGAGACGCGGCGTGTCGTATCGGCCGGTCGCGTCGAGCGCCTGCACCAGCTTCAACGCCGATTGCGTCAGCGCATCGTAATCGCTGCCGATCAGCGCCATCTGCAACCCGTTGCCGGCGCCGCGAATGCGCAGGCTGTTGGACTGGATGGCATTGCCGCGCAGCGCCGGAACCTTCAGCGCGGCGCGATTGATATCGGCGACGATTTCGTTCTGCGTGCGCTCGCGCTCGCCCCAGGGCGCCAGCGTCAGCACCATGAAGCCGCTGTTTGCCTGCCCGTTCTGTCCGGAAATCGAAAACACGTTGCGGATGTCGCCGCTGTCGACCAGCGGCTGCAGATATTCCTCAACCAGCTGCAGCTTGTCGCGCGTATATTCGAGGCTCGATCCCTGCGGCGTCGTCAGCCGCATCATCACCATCGCCCGGTCCTCGTTGGGCGTCAGCTCGCTCTTCACGCCGGTGAAGGCAAGGACGGCGGCGCCCGCGAAGATCACCGAGAACACGATGACGACGAAAGGCGCATTCAGGCAGCGCTGCAGGCACCACCCATAGGCGCTGGAAAACCGGTCGCCGAAGCGTCCGAGCATGCCGTGATCCTCTTTCATCTCCCGGGTCAGCATGCGCGACGCCAGCATCGGGCAAAGCGTCAGCGCCACCAGCGACGACAGGCCGACGGAGAAGGCAAGGACGAAGCCGAACTCGCGGAACAGGCCGCCCACCTGCCCCGGCAGGAACGACAGCGGAATGAACACGGCGGCCAGCGTCGCCGTCGTCGCAATGACCGCGAAAAACACCTCGCGCGTGCCAAGCACGGCGGCCGCGCGCGGCCCCATGCCCTGCGCGCGCCGGCGCACGATATTCTCGAGCACCACGATCGCATCGTCGACCACCAGACCGGTCGCCAGCACGATCGCCAGCAGCGTCAGGATATTGATCGAGAAGCCGACCATGTAGATCGCCGCCAGCGTGCCGATCAGCGCCACCGGCATGCTCACCGCCGGAATGATCGTCGCCCGCCAGTCGCGCAGGAAGAGATAGATGACGGCGGTGACGATGACGGCGGCCAGCACCAGCGCCAGCACCACTTCGTGGATGGCGCCCTGGATGAACACCGCGTCGTCGCTGGTGATGGCGATCCTGGTACCCTCGGGCAACGTCTTCGACAGCTGCTCGACCGCAGCCTTGATGCCGTTGGAGATATTGAGCGTATTCGACTGCGCCTGGCGGATGACGCCGAGGCCGATGCCGGGCACCCCGTTCGAGCGCAGCGCCGTCTGCCCATCGCGCGGCCCAAGCGTCACGGTCGCCACATCGCCGAGCCGCACGCGGTCGAGCAACATGACGTTGGCGAAATCCTCGGGCTTCTGCAGGCTGGCGGTGGCGCGCACCACGATATTCTGCGTCGGGCTCTTCAGCGAGCCGGCCGGCACGTCGAGCGCTGCATTCGACAGCGCATTGGTGAGATCGCCGATCGTCAGCCCGCGGCTTGCGAGCTCGGACTGGTCGACATCGACCCGAAACACCTTCTCCTGGTCGCCATAGCTTTCGACATCGGCAACGCCGTCAACGGAGGCCAGCCGGTCGATCACCTCATTGTCGACGAGCAGCGTCAGGTCGTCCATGTTGAGCTTGGTGGAAGTGACGGCGAGACGCATGATCGGCTGCGAATCCGAATCCGCCTTGACGATCTGCGGTGCGTCGGCGTCGTCAGGCAGCCGGTCGGTGATCCGTCCGATCGCATCACGCACGTCGTTGGCGGCAACCGCCAGATCCACCGTATCGGAAAACTCCAGCGTCACCCGGCTCTGGCCGAATTGCGAGCTCGAAGAGATCGACTTCAGCCCGCTGACGCGCGCCGATGCGCCCTCGATGACCTTGGTCACCTCCTGATCGATCGTCTGCGGCGACGCGCCGTCGAAGGTGGTGCGCACGGTCACGACCGGCCGATCGACATCGGGCAGCTCGCGCACCTCGATGCCGACATAGGCGGCGAGACCCGCGACGATCATCAGCGTGTTGAACACCAGGGCCAGGATCGGCCGGCGCACGAAGAGCGCCGTGAACGTCTGCTTGCCCGAAGGCGTGTTACTGTGGGTGCCGCTGTCGCTCATCAGGTGACGGGCTCCTTGGCGGCAAGTTCGCCCCCTTCGGAGCGCACCGGCCCGCCCTCGCGCACGCGCTGCAGGCCCTGCGTGACGATCAGGTCGCCATTATCGAGATTGCCCTTGACCAGCACATAGTCGGGATTGCGCTGCACGATGCTGACGCGCACCTTGTGCGACTTCTGCTCGGCCACGCGCCAGACGAAGGAGCCTTGCGAATCCCACTGCACCGATTGCGGATCGACCGCCGGATACTGGTCGCCATCGAACCGCATGCCGACGCTGAACGACATGCCGGCGCGCAGCTCGTCGGCCGCATTGTTGATCCGCGCCCGCATCCGGAGCGTACGGCTCGCCGGATCGACGCGGTTGTCGATCGCCTCGACGGCACCCGAAAACACCTGCCCCGGCCGCGCCACCGACGTCGCCTCGACCGCCTGGCCGACCTTGACCGTATTGGCGAAACGTTCCGGCACCCAGTAGTCGACGAGGATTTCCGTGCGATCATCGAGCGTCACGATCGGCGTCGTCGTCGAGACGTTGTCGCCGATATTGACAGGCATGATGCCGACGATGCCGTCGATCGGCGCCAGGATGTTGCGACGGTCTAGGCTGAGCTGGGCCGCCTGCAATTGCAGCCGCGCGTTCTGCTCGGCGATCTCCTGATCGAACACATCCATGCGCGACACGCTGGACTTGATATTGTTGTAGAGGCTGGACTTCTCGACCGCCGATTTCAGCGCGACCTCGGCCTGCCCCTTGACGATCACCTGCTCCTCGCTGTCGAGCTTGGCGATGATCTGCCCCTGCTTGACCCGGTCGCCCGACTTGACGAGGATTTCGCGGATGAGACCGCTCGCCTGCGGCGTCACCACCACCGAGCGGATCGCATCGCCCGTGCCGATCGCACCCAGCCGGTCGTTGACAACGCCAGGCACGACGGCCTGCGTGACGACAAGCACCGCGCCATTGCGACCGCCACCGCCGCCATTGCCGCCACCCTGGCGACGATTGCCCGCCTGCTCGCCGCCTGCTGTAGGCGCCGCCGCGCGGCCTGCATTGTCAGGATCGATCGCCTTGCCGACAAGTGCTTCGGGAACGCCGGCATTGCGCAGCGTATCGCGCGCACCAGGCACAAAGACAGCCCATCCGGTAACGCCAGCGGCGATAACGACGAGACAGATCGCAAACTGCTTCCAAAATGACATTCACGTCTCCAGAGGGACTCGAGGTTGGTCCAGGGTCGATCGACAGAGGCGCATACGTGGCAAATCGCCGCGCAACACCGGAATTATTGTCCGTTTACGGGTCAGCGGCAAGAGAATTGCCCACCCATTACAGGATTGTAATGTCAACTGATGATGACCGGCGAATGTCGGTCTTTGCGCGCTGACGTTGCGGGCAGCGGGAACGGGCCCGCCGAACAGCAACAATGTCGGCGAAATCAGGAAATAGTGCTTTCGTTTCTGATCATTCCGATGTTCTCTGCCGTCGCGCAATGGGCCGCAAGCGCGCCCGCCGCTCCATTCATTCAACAGCGAACGCAAAGAGGATGACGAGCATGCCGAAGATCACCACCAGGGACGGAACGAAGATTTTCTATAAGGATTGGGGCACCGGCCAGCCGATCCTCTTCTCGCATGGCTGGCCGCTTTCGGGCGACGCCTGGGAAGCGCAGATGCTCTATTTCGGCCAGAACGGCTACCGCGTCATCGCCCATGACCGCCGCAGCCACGGCAAGTCCTCCCAGACCTGGGACGGCAACAACATGGACCAGTACGCCGACGATCTCGCCGAACTGATCGAGCATCTCGACCTCAAGAACCTGATCATGATCGGCCACTCCACCGGCGGCGGCGAAGTCGCCCATTATCTCGGCCGCCACGGCACCAAGCGCGTCGCCAAGGTGGTGCTGGTCGGCGCCGTTCCGCCGCTGATGCTGAAAACCGACGCCAACCCCGAGGGCCTGCCGCTCAACGTCTTCGACGGCATCCGCAAGGGCACCGCGCTCGACCGCTCGCAGTTCTTCCGCGACCTCTCCATGCCCTTCTACGGCTTCAACCGCGACGGCGCCAAGGTCAACGAGGGGCTGCGCGAAACCTTCTGGCTGATGGGCATGGCCGGCGGTATCAAGGGCGAATACGACTGCATCCACGAATTCTCCGAGGTCGACTACACCGACGACCTCCGCAAGATCGACAAGCCGACGCTCTTCATCCACGGCGACGACGACCAGATCGTCCCGATCGTCGCAGCGGCCCTGAAGTCCTCGAAGATCGTAAAGGGCGCCGTGCTCAAGGTCTACGAGGGCAGTGCCCACGGCCTCGCTCAGATCGAACCGGAACGCTTCAACGCGGATGTGTTGGCGTTCATCAAGGGGTGATCGGCCCGCCGCGCCGTCGCGTGTTGGACGCTTGAGGTTCACCCGCACCGTTGGACTCGCGGAGACGTGCTTAGATCCTCGGGACGAGCCCGAGGATGACGCCGAGCGAGAGGAAAGCGCTTCCACTTCAATAGCTTACCAGCGCCCTCCCCGCCCTCCACCGTCATCCTCGGGCTCGTCCCGAGGATCTGCTAAGCCCTCGCTTTGCTCGACGGGAGTGGACACTTGGCGCCGCACCGCGCCGTTGAACTTCGAAGTCCTGAGGTTCATCCGCGCCGTTGAACTCGCGGAGACGTGCTTAGATCCTCGGCACAAGGCCGAGGATGACGCCGAGCGAGAGGAAAGCTATTCTACTTCAATAAGTTACAGACGCGACCCCCATTCTCCGCCGTCATCCTCGGGCTCGTCCCGAGGATCTAACCACGGTCCCGCTTGCTCGACGTGAATGGACGCGAGGCGCCACCAGCTACCACAACCACCACCCCACAACGACAAACATCCCGTGGACCGGGAATGAAAGCAGAACATCTTTTCTGGTCTTTCCGATCCGAATCACTACATTACGCGCCATGAGCAACAGTTTCGACGATATGCCCTTCTTCGACGAGGAGCCGGGCGAAGCGCCGCGCAAGCAGCAGGCCCCCGCAGCCCCAGCCCGCGGCGCCCCGACATCGGGAGGTCTCGCCGCCCGCGCCATGGCCGCCCGTGGCGGCGCTCGGGAGCGGCCGGATTATCTCGATGGCCTCAATCCCGAGCAGACCGAAGCCGTCGAAACGCTGGAAGGCCCGGTCCTCGTGCTCGCCGGCGCCGGCACCGGCAAGACGCGCGTGCTGACCACCCGCATCGCCCATATCCTGAACACCAACCGCGCCTTCCCCTCGCAGATCCTGGCCGTGACCTTCACCAACAAGGCCGCCCGCGAGATGAAGGAGCGTATCGCCCATCTGGTCGGCGGCGCGGTCGAGGGCATGCCGTGGCTCGGCACTTTCCACTCGATCGGCGTCAAGCTACTCCGCCGCCACGCCGAGCTCGTCAACCTGCGCTCCGATTTCACCATTCTCGACACCGACGACGTCGTGCGCCTCGTCAAGCAGCTGATCCAGGCCGAGGGCCTCGACGACAAGCGCTGGCCGGCCAAGCAGTTCGCCGGCATGATCGACACCTGGAAGAACAAGGGGCTGGGCCCCGCCGACATCCCCGAGGGCGACGCCCGCGCCTTCGCCAACGGCAAGGGCCGCGAACTCTACTTCGCCTACCAGCAGCGCCTCTCGACGCTGAACGCCTGCGATTTCGGCGACCTCCTGATGCATCCGATCGCGATCTTCAGGAAGACGCCCGATCTGCTCAAGGAATACCACCAGCGCTTCCGCTATATCCTCGTCGACGAGTATCAGGACACCAACACCGCGCAGTACATGTGGCTGCGCCTGCTCGCCCAGCGCCCCAAGGGCGAGCCGCAGAATGTCTGCTGCGTCGGCGACGACGACCAGTCGATCTATGGCTGGCGCGGCGCCGAAGTGGACAACATCCTGCGCTTCGAGAAGGATTTCCCCGGCGCCAAGGTGATCAAGCTCGAGCGCAACTACCGCTCGACCGCCCATATTCTGGGCGCCGCCGCGCACCTGATCACCCACAATGAAGGCCGCCTCGGCAAGACGCTATTCACCGACCGCCGCGACCCTGATGATATCAAGGTTCAGGTCCACGCCTCCTGGGACAGTGAAGAAGAGGCCCGCGCAATCGGCGACGAGATCGAGCAGCTGCAGCGCAATCAGCACAAGCTGAACGACATCGCCATCCTCGTGCGCGCCTCCTTCCAGATGCGCGAGTTCGAAGACCGCTTCGTCACGCTTGGCCTCAACTATCGCGTCATCGGCGGCCCGCGCTTCTACGAGCGCCTCGAAATCCGCGATGCCATGGCCTATTTCCGCCTGGTCGCCCAGCCGGCCGACGACCTCGCCTTCGAGCGCATCATCAACACCCCCAAGCGCGGCCTCGGCGACACCACGGTGCGCGCGCTGCACGATTATGCCCGCGCCCGCGACATCCCGATGCTGGCGGCAGCCGCCGACATGATCGAGACCGACGAACTGAAGCCGAAGGCCCGCAAGGCGCTGTTCGACGTGATTCAATCTTTCCGCAGATGGCAGGAAAGGCTTGAAAACACATCACATACCGAGCTTGCCGAGCAGATCCTCGAAGAGTCCGGCTACACCGACATGTGGAAGGCCGACAAGACCGCCGACGCCCCCGCCCGCCTCGACAACCTGAAGGAACTCATCCGCTCGATGGAGAGCTTCGAGTCCATGCGCGGATTCCTCGAGCACGTCTCGCTGGTCATGGACGCCGAGCAGAACGAGAACCTCGACGCCGTCTCGATCATGACGCTGCACTCGGCCAAGGGCCTCGAATTCGAGACCGTCTTCCTGCCCGGCTGGGAAGAAGGCCTCTTCCCGCACCAGCGCTCGCTCGACGAGACCGGCCGCGCCGGCCTCGAGGAAGAGCGCCGCCTCGCCTATGTGGGGCTGACCCGTGCCAAGCGCCGCTGCCATATCTGGTTCGTCTCCAACCGCCGCATCCACGGCCTGTGGCAATCGACCATCCCCTCGCGCTTCCTCGACGAACTGCCCGACACCCATGTCGAGGTCGCCGAAGTCGAGCAGAGCTACGGCGGTTACGGCCGCGGCGGCTACGGCCAGTCGCGCTTCGACAAGGCCGAGCCCTTCGCCAACAGCTATTCCACCCCCGGCTGGAAACGCGCCCAGCAAAACCGCAACGACGCCACCCGCGACAACTGGGGCTCCCGCTCCGGCCACTCGGTCGAGCGCATCGGCTACGGCGAGAGCGGCCCGAAGACCCGCACCATCGACGGCGAACTCGTCGCCAAATCGACAGCGACCCAGCCCTCGAAATTCACCGTCGGCGACCGCGTCTTCCACATGAAGTTCGGCAACGGCAACATCAAGATGATCGAGGGCAACAAGCTGACGATCGACTTCGACAAGGCCGGCGAGAAGCGCGTGCTCGATGGGTTTGTCGAGGCGGTCGGCTAAGTCAAATACGGCGGCCAAAGGCCGCCGTCACCCTTTCGTGACTTCGCATATAGGCCCACCTCCCGCATACTCCCCGCGCCCGCACCATAATCACGGGCCTAAATAGGAGGATGCCATGAAACGCTACTCGCTATCCCTGATCGCAATGTCCCTTGCACTGGCCATCGTCGGCAACCCGGCGATCGCGCTCGCTTGCAACAAGATCGTCGGGACGTGATCAGCTGAATGAATAGGGTGAGCGGGTGAAAGCCCGCTCATCACCTTTATCCCCTCACCCCAAGATCGGCATCGACCCCAGCCCCAATATGTCATTGAGCAGCGCGAGCCCGATCCCCGCCGCCACGATCGTGAGGCCGATCAGAAACAGCCGCCGCGAGCGGTCGTATTTGGCGGCGATCAGCGAATCCCGCGCAAGCAGATCGGCGAAGACCTTCACTTGCAGGCCGATACCGACGACAAGCAGCAGCATCGGCAGGATGTCGATCGAGCTCCAGTCGTTCGGGTTGGAGACCCAGCGGCTGATGAAGGTGAGGCAGAAGCCCAGGATGATGCCGGCGGCGGTCAGCGAGCCGTTGCGGAAGGTGGCGTCGATCTTCTCTTCCGGATCCGGCTCGGGCATGGCTCTGGCTTTCGGTTGAACATCTGTCTTAAAGCAAGGCAGAAATCGCGCGAAACGGCAAGAGCGGCCGAAGATTACAAAAGCTTCACCAAAAAATCATGTTTTAATCTTGCCAGTCCTCTCGGCCCCGGCTAGGTAAGAAACACATCTGCCGCATCCGCTCCTTGAGAGCGGCGCCGCACGTAAGCGTTAACGTCAACCAACGCGCTGATCGAACCCGAAGCCGGGGTGCGAGCGGCGCGGCGTGCCTGCGTCATGAGCGCCCCGGTTCTCTAAAAAGGAACCAAAGATGACGGCCAACACCACGCCATCCCCCACCGAAAAGCGCCATCTGATCGAACGCGTCCGCCACGAGCTCAAGCGCCGCGTGCTCACCGTCCGCCGCGTCGAATATGTCACGCCGCAAATGCTGCGCGTCACGCTCGAGGGTGCCGATCTCGAAGGCTTTGTCAGCCTCGGCCATGACGACCATGTCAAGATCCTCGTGCCCCGCCCCGGCGAGGAACCGGCTTTTCCGGAGATGGGCCCCGAGGGCAAGCTGCTGATCGACCCGGAAAACCGCCCGTCGCTTCGCGACTATACGCCCCGCCGCTATGATCCCGTGGCCGGAGAACTCGACATCGACTTCGCGCTGCACGAGGCCGGCCCCGCCACCGAATGGGCGCTCAATGCCAAGCCCGGCGACAGGCTCGGCCTGGGCGGCCCGCGCGGCTCCTTCGTCGTTTCCACCGACTTCGACTGGTACCTGCTGGTCGGCGACGAAACCGCGCTCCCCGCCATCGGCCGCCGCCTCGAGGAGCTGCCCGAAGGCGCCAAGGCGATCGTCGTCGCCGAAGTCGCCAGCCCCGAGGAAGAACAGACCTTTGCCAGCAAGGCCGAGCTCTCCGTCACCTGGCTGCATCGCGGCGCGCAGCCGGCGGGCACCACGCATGATCTCGAACAGGTGCTGCGCGATATCATGCTGCCCGAAGGCGACGGCTATGTCTGGATCGCCTGCGAAACCGTTCTCGCCAAGCGCCTGCGTGTCGTCATGGTCGAGGAGCGCGGCCATCCCAAGCCCTGGATCAAGGCCGCTGGCTACTGGAAGCGCGGCCAGGCCGACTTCCACGAGACGCATGGGGATTGACGCGCGGCGTGATGCCGACGGAGATGGACACGGGGAAAGGCGGCGCTACGGGTGTTTGCGGCCGTCGAGTTAGAGCCGCACCGTTGCATTCTCGGCGACGTGCTTAGATCCTCGGGACGAGCCCGAGGATGACGTCGTGGATGAGTTTTTCGCTGCGGGAACAATCGGTTGACGGCAACCACTATCCAGTGCGTCGCGAGCGGCCGCCCCACTCTCGGCGTCATACTCGGGCTCGTCCCGAGTATCTGCTAAGCATGCCACTTGCTCGACGGGAATGGACAAGAAGAAAGACAGCGCTGCGGGTGTTCGCGGACACCGAGCCAACGCCGCACCGTTGCACTCTCGGCGACGTGCTTAGATCCTCGGCACCTTGGCCGAGGATGACGTCGCGAATGAGGTTTTCGCTGCGGAAACAAATAGTTGCACGCCATCGCCCGATGCCGGGCACCGCCGGCACTCCACTCTCGGCGTCATACTCGGGCTCGTCCCGAGTATCTACCAAGCATCCCACTTGCTCGACGGGAATGGACACGAGGAAAGACAGCGCTGCGGGTATTTGCAGCCGTCCAGCCACAGCCGCACCGTTGCACTCTCGGCGACGTGCTCAGATCCTCGGCACCTTGGCCGAGGATGACGCCGCGCGTGGGGTTTTCGCTGCGGAAACAATCGGCTGCCGATTGCCCGCCCCGAATCGCCCACACACATAGGGTAAACGAAATCTTAATCCCGCCCCTTGACCTCGGTCAATCGGCTGAAATTCATCACAACATTCCCCTTTTGACGCCGCCGGCAAATCACCTTAGCCCGTCCCTGTTCGTCCATGAAGGACGGCTTTCACGATGGACTCGCAAAGGAGATTCAAGTGACCAGTGTTTCCTCCCTGGGCGGCAACGGCTCCCAGTATATTTCCAGCCTCGACAAGAACGGCGACGGCATCATCTCCGCCGATGAACTGGCCGCCGCCAACACCACCAGCAGCACGACCGCGACAACGACGACCAAGGCCTCGACGGCAAACAGCACCGCCGACAGCGCCAGCGTTACCCAGAAGATCGCAGCCGATATCCTCTCCTTGATGCTGCAGCTACAGCAGTCGAGCGAGAGCGACGACGGATCGAGCGACGACGGCAGCCTCTCCGGCAACAGCCCGAAGGGCATTCTGGCGCTGATGGACAGCAACAACGACGGCAAGCTGACGACCAGCGAAGTTCTTTCCGCCGATCCGTCGAAGATCGCCGAGAGCGCCGGCGCCGGCGACAACACCGCCGTCACGCAGGTCCTCACCGACATGCAGACCGCGATCCGCGCCTACCAGACCACCTACGGCTCCTCGCTCGCCTCCGATACCGACAACACGCAGACTGCGTGATTGAGCAGACTTCTGACCTACAAGACCGCCTGATTGGCGCGCAACACGGCTCCGCCGGGGGAGCCGAAACAGCCTGTCCTTTCGATACCGCCCGCCGTGTATGGGCAAGCGGATCCAGCCTCATCAAGGACTTGACCGCAGCACACGCGCCGATGGCGCAATGTCGCAGGTGGCCCGAAACAGGGTCCACGACCGTTGCAACGACAGCCAAAAACCCGCAAAACCGAACTTCGACGGTAAGAACGAAGGACATGGCATTTCATGGAAAGCATCAGCGTTTCGTTGATCCTGCTGTTTGCAGTGGTCGTTAGCGGAACACTCACCAGGCTCTCCCCGATCCCGGTCCCGCCGCCTCTCGTGCAGATCGCGCTCGGCGCCGTCATCGCCTCGGTGGCCGATCTCGGCGTCAGCCTCGATCCCGACCTCTTCTTCATGCTCTTCCTGCCGCCGCTGCTGTTTCTCGATGGCTGGCGCATTCCCAAGGAAGGCCTGCTGCGCGACAAGACCGTCATCCTCGAGCTGGCGCTCGGCCTCGTCATCTTCACCGTGCTCGGCGTCGGCCTCCTCGTTCACCTCCTCATCCCCTCCATGCCGCTCGCGGTCGCCTTCGCGCTTGCGGCAGTCGTCTCGCCGACGGATCCGATCGCCGTCTCCGCGATTGCCGCCCGCGTGCCGATCCCCAACCGTCTGATGCACATTCTAGAAGGGGAATCTCTGCTCAACGATGCGTCAGGCCTCGTCTGTATGCGTTTCGCGGTCGCAGCCGCCCTCACCGGCACATTCTCGCTGACGGATGCGGTCGGCACCTTCTTCTGGGTGGCGATCGGCGGCATTGTCATCGGCATCGGCGTCACCTGGGCGGTCATGCAGCTGCAGCGCTTCCTCACCCGCCGGCTTGGCGAGGAGACCGGCTCGCAGATCCTCATCAGCCTGCTTCTGCCGTTTGCCGCCTATCTGATCGCCGAACACCTGGAATGCTCCGGCATCCTGGCGGCGGTCGCGGCCGGCATCACCATGAGCTTCGGCGAACAGAGCGGCCGCGCATCCGCCGTCACCCGCGTACGCCGCACCGCCGTCTGGGATACGGTCCAGTTCGCCATGAACGGCGTCATCTTCGTGTTGCTCGGCGAGCAGCTGCCGCAGATCGCCTCCAGCGCCATCAATATCGTCCGCGAAACCGGGCACTACGACCCGCTGTGGCTCATCGTCTATATCGTCGCGATCAACGTGGCGCTGGGGGTGCTCCGCTTCTCCTGGGTCTGGGTATCGCTGCGCTTCACGCTCTATCGCGCTGCCCGCAACGGCCTGGACTTCACCCGCCCGAGCTGGCGTCTCGTGGCCGCCACCTCGCTCGCCGGCGCGCGCGGCGCCATCACGCTTGCCGGCGTTCTGACATTGCCGCTGACCATGGGCGACGGCTCCCCCTTCCCGGGCCGCGACCTCGCGATCTTCCTCGCAGCCGGCGTCATCATCGTCTCGCTCTTGGCCGCCAGCATCGGCCTGCCCTTCCTCTTGAAGAACCTGCATGTGCCGGCAGAACCCTCCCACCAGCGCGAGGAGGACGAAGCCCGCATCCGCGGCGCCGAGGCCGCCATCAAGGCGATCGAGCAGCTGCAGCACGACATGGGCGAAGGCCGCGCCGATGCCGACCTTTACGCCGACGCAGGCGCCCGCCTGATGGACATCTACCGCCAACGCATCGCCGGCCGCTCCAAGACCGGCGACGACGCCATGCTCGCCCGCCGCAGCGAAGAGATCGAACGCAAGCTCCGGCTGGCCGGCGTGAAGGCCGAACGCGCCGAGTTCTTCCGGCTGGCCAGAAACCGCAAGCTCTCGGAAGAGCTGATGAAGAAGCTGGTGCGTGAGGCTGACCTTGCGGAAGCGCGTTTTTCGGGGCCGTGAGGGTGCTGGCCGCAGTCCACCTTAGGGCTTTCGGTCGGCGTGGGCTTTGGTGTGTCCGGCGAGCGTTTTACCGTGTGATACCCCCCTCTGCCCTGCCGGGCATCTCCCCCACAAGTGGGGAGATTGGCTGGGGGCGGCCGCTCGCTGCTACCTC
>NZ_JAGHMH010000038.1 GCF_017741935.1 Rhizobium sp. 16-449-1b
AGGGTCAGCGACTGGGGTGAAGTCGTAACAAGGTAGCCGTAGGGGAACCTGCGGCTGGATCACCTCCTTTCTAAGGAAGCTGTGGAACCGGTAAGACGCTGGACATGATCCAGATGAACCTTCCCGTGCTTTTTAGAACAAGATCGGATCAGTCAGATCACGATCGCAACGTAATACGCCACGGAATTACTTCGGTAATCGGATGGTATGGCGAACTGCGCCGTCCACGTTTCTCTTTCTTCATGAAGACAAAACCGTAAACCCTTTCATCGAGATTGGGCCTGTAGCTCAGTTGGTTAGAGCACACGCTTGATAAGCGTGGGGTCGGAAGTTCAAGTCTTCCCAGGCCCACCATTCACTTTAAGTGATTGTTGGATTTGGGTGCTTTGAGCGCCTTGAAGGGATTATGGATTGTTGCCGAGCCTTGGATGGAAACGTCTGGGGTGATCGAGCTGGAGGGGCTGTAGCTCAGCTGGGAGAGCACCTGCTTTGCAAGCAGGGGGTCAGCGGTTCGATCCCGCTCAGCTCCACCAAATCGATGGTGTCGAGCCTGAGGGTTTTGATGGCAATGTCTTCTGAAGAAATAAAAGTTTGCATCGACTTCGGTCAGATGCCTGTTCTGCATATATCGTGAAGAGAAGATTGATCTGGAGGCTTCCAGGT
>NZ_JAGHMH010000021.1 GCF_017741935.1 Rhizobium sp. 16-449-1b
GCTATCAATCCCATCTGCAATCTCCCACGCATCCTTCAGACCCGGGGAGTGTGACATTCCAACTTTGCAGAAACAGGACATTCTAACTTTGTGGCTACAGCCCGTTATTCGATAATATAGCTTATGGAACTGGAGCGGCTAAAGAAAATCGTCCCGCCGTGGCGTGAAGGTGTCGATCAGCATTCCCTTTTCAAGCGCGACGACGCCGTGCACCAGGTTGGGTGCAACGATGAAGCTCGAGCCGGCATCCAGCCTTGTGGTGACGCCATCCACGGTGACGTCGAAGGCACCCTCGGCGACATAGCTCACCTGCGTATGCGGATGCGAATGCAGCGCGCCGATGGCGCCGGGCTCGAAGCGGAAGGCGACCAGCATCGCCTCGGGGCGATGGGACAACACGGCGCGGCGATTGCCGGGCGCGACTTCGGTCCAGGTGATGTCATCGGGAAGTGTGTAGTGATCGGCCATTATCATCTCCTATCGGGCAAGCCAGCCGCCATCGACCGGCAGCACCGTGCCATGAACATAATCGGAAGCGCGCGACGCCAGATAGACCGCCGTTCCTACCATATCCTCGGCCTTGGCCCAGCGGGCGGCGGGGATGCGCTTGAGGATATCGGCGCTGCGCTCGGCATCGGCGCGAAGCGCCTCGGTATTGTTGGTTTCGACATAACCAGGCGCGATGGCGTTTACATTGATGCCCTTCGAGGCCCATTCGTTCGCCATCAGCCTGGTGATACCCGCAAGCCCGCTTTTCGCCGCCGTATAGGACGGGATGCGGATGCCGCCCTGGAAGGAGAGGAGCGAGGCGATGTTGATGATCTTCGCCGGCGCTTGGCGTTCGACCGCAGCCTTCGCGAAGGCCTGGCAGAGGAAGAAGACGGATTTCAGGTTGGTGTCGAGCACCGCATCCCAATCCTCCTCTGTAAACTCCAGCGCGTCGGCGCGGCGGATGATGCCGGCGTTGTTGACGAGGATATCGGGCGAGGCGCCGGCAGCAAGGGCGCGTTCGACAACGGCCTTTGCTTCCCCGGTATCGGACAGGTCCGCCTTGAGCGATACGAACCGGCGCCCCGTCGATGTGACCACACCCGCTGTCTCGTCCATCGCCGAGCGGCCGACGCCGACGATGTCGGCGCCTGCTTCAGCGAGACCAACCGCAATGGCCTGCCCGATGCCGGTATTGGCGCCGGTGACGATGGCCCAGCGGCCGGTGAGATCGAAAAGGCTCATCGCAGGTCTTCCATCGGCACCTTGTCCATGTCGGTGAAGCTCATATTATCGCCAGCCATGGCCCATATGAAGGCGTAACGACCGGTTCCGGCACCCGAATGGATCGACCAGCCGGGCGACAGCACCGCGTCGTGGTTCTTCAGCACGACATGCCGCGTTTCGCTCGGTTCGCCCATGAAATGGAAGATGCGCGTCTGCTCCTGCATGCCGAAGTAGAGATAGACCTCCATGCGCCGGTCGTGAACATGCGCCGGCATGGTGTTCCAGACAGAACCCGGCTCGAACATGGTCAGCCCCACCAGCAATTGGCAGCTGTCGCAGACATCGGGGTGGACGTATTGGTTGATGGTGCGGGCGTTGGATTCTTCCGCCGAGCCCACGACCACCTTTTTGGCCATCTCACGGGTGATGTGCACCGTCGGGCAGGTCCGATGCGCTGGCGCGCTGAGCAGATAGAAGAGCGCAGGCTCGCCTTGATCGCGGCTTACGAAGCTCAAAGCGCCCTCGCCCATTCCGATATAAAGCGCTTCCTGAAAGCCGAGTTCGTAGGCCTTGCCCCCTACGCTGACGGTGCCGGCACCGCCGATATTGACGATGGCGGCCTCGCGCCGGTCGAGAAAACGCTCCGTGCCGGTCTGGGCGATGGCGGCGATCTCGATAGGCTTGGTGTCCGGCACCACGCCGCCGACGATCATGCGATCGAGATGGCTGTAGGTGAGATTGGCTTCTCCTGGGCGAAACAGGTTCTCGATCACGAAGCCGTCGCGCAGGCCCTGCGTGTCGCGCCTTGCGGCATCCTCAGGTCCGACGACCTGGCGTACTGATACTGAAATGGTCACGGGCTATGCCCCTTCTGTCTGTTGGGTGGGATCAGGTGAGCACGACATATTCGGTCAGCTGGTTGATCGTCGTGTCCGCCTTGTCGACGTCGAACACCTTGGTGCCATGGCTCATGATCACGAAGCGGTCGCAGACCTGATAGGCGTGGTAGATGTTATGAGTCACCAGCACGCTGGAGACGTTTTCCGCCTTGAGCTTCAACACCTGGTTCAAGAGTGCTTCGGTCTCGCGCACAGAGAGCGCAGACGTCGGCTCGTCGAGAAGCAGCACTCGCTTCTTGAAATAGACGGCGCGCGCGATCGCGACCGCCTGCTTCTGGCCGCCGGAGAGATTGCCGACCAGCGTATCGGGGCTATCGATGCCGGAGATATGGACCGCGTTCTGCAGCACCTCCATGGCGATCTCGCGCATTTCGCGCTGGCGCAGGAAGCCGAAGCGGTCGGTGAGTTCGCGGCCCATGAAGATGTTGCGGGTGATCGAGAGCGAATCCACCAGTGCCGTATGCTGATAGATGGTTTCGATACCGGCATCGGCGGAATCCGAGCGGCAGGTAAACGCCGTCTTCTTTCCATCGACGCTGAGATAGCCGTCCGTCGGCTTGTGGATGCCTGAGATCAGGTTGACTGTGGTCGACTTGCCGGCGCCGTTGTCGCCGAGCAGACCCACCACTTCGCCTTCGCCGATGTGGAAGCTCAGATTGCGCAGCGCGGTCAGCGCACCGAAGCTTTTCGAGATGTTGTGCAGTTCAAGAAGATTGGGGGCCGACATCACGCAAGACCTCGCCGCTCGATAAGATGGTTGAAGATGGCGGCCAGCACGATCAGCGTCGCGATGAACATGTCGAGATAGAAGCCCGGTGCGCGCAGCAGCAAAAGCACGTCGGTGATGGTGTGGATCAAGAGCACGCCGAGGAAGATGCCGATGATCGAGCCCCGGCCACCGCGCAGCGACAGTCCGCCGATGACGCAGGCGGCGATCGCCTGGAGCTCCAGTCCCGCGCCCTGCCCCGGCTGCACGCTGCCGACGCGGGCAGTCGCAATGATGCCGGCCACAGCCGCCATGCCGCCGGCGATCGCGAAGGCGACCAGCTTGACGCGGTTGGTGTTGATGCCGATCGCTTCCGCCGCACCGCGATTGCCGCCGGTGGCGAACACATGGTTGCCGAAACGGTGACGGTGGACGAGGTAGTGGAAGCCGACGACGAAGAGCACGATCCAGATGAAGGCGGCGTTGATGCCGAGCAGCGTGCCTGAGAACAGGCTGGTGAAGATCGGCTCCGGATCGAAGCGGACCTGGACGGCGCCGTTATAGAGCAATACCGCGCCACGCCAGAACAACAGCCCGCCCAAGGTCACGATGAAGGATGGTAGCCCGAAGCGTAGCGTGATGTGGCCGTTGAGCAGGCCGATCATGATACCCGCCAAGACGCCGAGCGGGGCCGCGATAAAGGCGCTCATTCCGGCGCCGACGAGGCTTGCCATCAGGATGGCGGTGAAGGTGTAGACTGAGCCGATGGAGAGGTCGAATTCTCCCGCGATCATCAGCACGCCGGCGCCGAGCGCCAGGCAGCCAAGCACGGGGATCGCCTTCATCAGGATCGTCAGGTTCTGCGGCGAGAGGTAGCGGAACTGATCGGGATAGAGAAGCGCGCCTGCGATGCAGACGATCTGCAGCGTCATGAAGACGAGGAAGATCGCGCCTGCCGGCATGGCCATGATCTGCCGGATCATCGGTTGTTTCTGCGTCCGCGACCGGGGCGCGGCACTGGTCTCAAGAATTGGTGTCACGGTCTGGTACTCGATCGATTGGAGACGGAGCACCTGCCGGCTTGGCCGGCAGGCTCCCACGAAACGCGGTTAGCGGAAGCTGCCGATCAGCGGCTTGACCGAGCTGATGCGCGACTTGTCGAGGAAGGCGCCCTGGCCGGTGTCGACGTCGGTCGGGGTCAGCCCGTACTTCTTGGAAAGCGCGATCTGGGCGATCGGGTAGTAGCCCTGCAGGTAGGGCTGCTGATCCATGGTCGCGAACATCGCGCCTGACTCGACCGCATTGACGATCTCGACAGCGAGGTCGAAGCCGCCGAATGGGACCTTCACGCCCGCATCCTTGATGGCGCCGGCGCCAACGGTCGAGGTGACCGAGCCGGTGCCGAACACGGCCTTGACGTTGGGGTTGGCGATCAGGAACTGCGCCATGATGTTCTGCGCCTCGGCCGGATCAAGCCCGGCGCGAACCGTCTCGACCTTGATGCCGTTTTCCTTCATCGCTTTCTCGATGCCGCCACCACGCGCGACCGCGAAGCTCGCTTCGGGGATTTCGCGCGGGTTGAAGACGACGTCGCCGGACTTCAGGCCGAATTCCTTGATCATCCGGTTGCCGAGCTCGTAGCCGGAAGAAAACTCGTTCATGCCGACATAGGCCTGACGGCAATTGCCCTTGGCGCCTTCGAGGTCGTCATTGTTGAAGCCGATGACGACGATGCCGGCCTTGACGGCCGCGCAGATGCTTTCATCGAAGGCATCCGACGAGGAAATTGCGACGGCAATGCCATCGACGCCTGCTGCCGTGGCGCTCTCGATCAGGTCGTTCTGGCGAACCGGATCGTTGTTGGCGTATTGCACGTCGAGATCGACGCCGAACTGTGCCGCCGCGTCCTTGGCGCCCTTCACCACGGGGTTGAAGAACTGGACACTCGGATCGAGATAGATGATCATCGTTGCCTTGACGTCGGCGGCCAATGCCGTAGATGTCATCATCGTGGCGATACCCGCGGCGAGTGCTGCGGTTTTCAACCTGGTCAATTTCATTTGCGTATCCTCCCTTATGGATGTGCAATGTGGGTCGAAAGACCCAAAGTCTCGGCTGGCGGGCTCCGACCAAAGATCACGCCGGCCGAGATTTTCCTCCCAGACGTCCCGCCTTCTCCCAAAAGCGGAAACGCCCTATCCCTTTATCTCCCTGTCAGCCGAACCACGGCGCCGGTCGCCCGAACGTCACGTGCACGCCCTTGAACTGGGAATATTCGTCAAAGCCATAGCGGCCGAGTTCACGGCCGAGACCGCTTTTCTTGTAGCCGCCAATCGGCAGTTCCGGCGTGCCGTCGATGACGCTGTTGATCCAGCAGCGGCCGGCGCGAATGCGGCGAATGCTCTGCATCGCGTTTTCGAGATTGGTGGACCAGACCGAGGCGGACAGCCCGAACTCGCTGGCATTGGCGAGCGCCACGGCCTCGTCCGCGGTCTTGAAGGTCAAGGTCGAGAGCACCGGCCCGAAGATCTCCTCGCGGGCGATCGACATCTCGGGCTTCACGCCGGCAAACACGGTGGGGGCATAATAGATGCCCTTGTCCTTGCCGACGCGCTCGCCGCCGAGCAGCAGTTCGGCGCCCGATGCGATGCCGGCCTCCACGTAGGAATGAACCTTGCCGACATGGGCTTCGGAGATCATCGCGCCGATCTTGGTGCGGTCGTTCAGCGGATCGCCGAAGGTCACCTTGCGCGATATGTCGAGCAGGCGCTCCATCAATGCGTCGCGAATGCCTTCCTGAACCAGCAGCCGGCTGCCGGAAATGCAGCACTGGCCGCCATTGTGATAGACGCCATAGGCAATGCCATCGGCGGCAGCCTCGAGGTCCGCATCGGCGAAGACGATCTGCGGCCCCTTGCCGCCGAGCTCCAGCCCGACGCGCTTGACGCTGCGCGCGGCGATCTCGCCGAGCTTGGTGCCGACACGCACCGAACCGGTGAAGGCGACCATGTCGACGCCGGGGTCTTCGGCGAGCACCTGGCCGGCCGGATCGCCATAGCCGGTAACGACGTTGAAGACGCCATCGGGAATGCCGGCCTCACGCGCCAGTTCCGCCATGCGGATCGACGTGCCGGAGGTGAATTCGGACGGCTTGAGGACGACGGTGCAGCCGGCGCCGATCGCCCACGGCACGCGCTCCGAAGCGATGATGAAGGGGAAATTCCAAGGCGTGATGATGCCGACGACACCGACGGCCTCGCGCAGCACGAGACCCAGCCGATCATCGCCGATATTGTTGTGCGCCTGGCCTTCCAGCGCGCGCGCCTGGCCGGCGGCATAGGACCAAAGGTCGGCGCAGAAGCCGATCTCGCCGCGCGCCTGAGCGATCGGCTTGCCGACTTCGAGGCTTTCGGCCAAGGCCAGGTCTTCCTGATTTTTGAGGATCAGATCTGCCACCTTGAACATCAGGCGCGAGCGCTCCGCACCCGACATGCGCGGCCACGGGCCGGTATCGAAGGCGCGGCGGGCGGCGGCAACGGCCAAACGTACATCATCGGCCGATGCTTCCGGCCAGGTGCCGACCACGACGCCCGCGTGACCGGGGCTGACACGATCAATCGTGCGGCCGGATGCGGCATCCACCGACTTGCCATCGACAAGCATCTGGTAGCGGGATTTAATGTTCAGCCGCGGATCACTGGAATCAGGCGCAATGAAATTGGACAGCACGTTTCCCTCCAAGCCGACACATCGTGCCGGCCCTCCCTTTCTTCCCGGCTTTAGGCCACCGGATTTATGTTGCGTTTGAATTGTATGGTACTGTATGGTGGTTTAAATTGGATGTCAACGGATGACGGCGACGAAAGACATGAACCTCGAATCCTTGAAGATTGAGACCGGCGAAACCGCTGCGGCGCAGGTGGAACGCGACCTGCGCGAGCAGATCATCAAGCTGGAACTGGCGCCGGGCACGCGGCTCTCCGAGCAGGAGATCGCGACGCGCATGGGCGTCTCGCGCCAACCGGTGCGCGAAGCTTTGATCGCGCTCGGAAGATCGAAGCTGGTGGATGTGCGCCCCAACAGGGGCACCGTCGTCGTCCGGATCTCGGCGCGGCAGATGATGGAGGCGCGCTTCGTGCGCGAGGCGCTGGAGACCGCCGTTGCACGGCGCGCCAGCGAGAGCTTCGACAGCTGGACGCGTCGCCGGATCGACACGATCATCGGCAAGCAGCGGATGGCCATGGAGGCGCACGATCACAACGCATTCCGGCGCGAGGACGAGCAGTTCCATATCGCGATTGCCGAAGGCGCCGGCTGCAGCCTGGCCTGGAACGCCATCGCCGACATCAAGGCCCACATGGACCGTGTCTGCAATCTGCAGCTTCGCCATCCCGATTCCATGATGCGGCTGATTGCGGAGCACGAGGCGATCATTACGGCGATCGACGGACGCGACGCGGACGCCGCCGCTGGCGCTATGCGCGCGCATCTCAATGGGATCTTGTCGGATTTGCCGCAGATCGAGGCGGACAATCCCGACCTGTTCGAATGATGCGGCGCTGAAGGTGTTCAGCCGGGGAGATGCTCTCCGCTCTTGTTATTGCTAATAAATATGAGTATTAAAATCATCTTTCTTTCGATATGCTCCTTGGTGTGGCAAGGGCGTGGATGATTAAGAGATGGCGCAAGGGTCATGCCGTGCGCATGCGCCGCCATCTCAGCGTAAACGGATCTTGGCATTGGCTTTCTGGCACACGATGAAATGGCACACCGAGGGAATTCGGGTTGTTGCTCCGGTGAAATGGCGCCAGTTCGATGGCCTGGTGAGCGCCTACTGGGAAGCAGAAAGCCAGTCTGGGGCGAAGGGCTATTATCTGGCCGATGATCCGCGCATCATGATCTTCTTCAACGACGTCTCATCTCAGATCCATGTGTCGAACCAGAACGGCGACTTCTCCAACAATGCCCGATCGATGACCCGTGCCATCTACGTGCCTGCTGGAGTGCCGATGTGGACAACCAGCCGATCCACGCACCGGTTCTCACACCTGAACCTGCATATGCACAAAGACCGGATTTTGAAGTTTCTATCGCCTTCGCTTGGCAGCTCGGCCGCGCTATCGGCCTTGCGCCGGCCAGTGGAGATCCAGGATGCGGGCGCCGTGCAGACGTTGGGCGGGCTGCTCGTCGACGAGATATCGAAGCCGTCGCGCCATGCCCTCTATGCCGAAAGCCTGATTGGCAGCATCGTCACGGGACTTCTCGACCTGCCGGACGAAGGCAGCGAGAAACGCGATGGCCGCATGACGCAGGCGCAGATGAACAGGCTCACCGCTCGCATGGACAGGACAAGCGATTACCGGATGTCCGTTGCCGACATGGCGGCGACGGTCGGCTTGTCGGAGAGTTGGTTTGCCACCGTTTTCAAGCAGACCACCGGCAAGACCCCGCTACAATGGCAGCTTGCCAAGCGCATCGACCTCGCAAGAACCTTGCTGGACGAGGGCGTGACGGTTGCCGGGGTGGCGGCTCAGCTCGGCTTCTCCGATCAGGCGCATTTCACCAAGGTCTTCCGACAGATCGTTGGCGAAACACCGGCTGCCTGGCGGCGGATTCGTCAGGGTATCTAAGGCGAAAGTCCCGCCGGCACATGGCAGGCGGGACAGTCCAGTCCGTGTTTTCAACGTTCGATCACCAGGTCTGGCGCAGCGTTGCCATGATCGTGCGGCCGGGATTGTAGTAGACCGCGCCACCATCCTTGCTGGCGACGTGCTTTTCGTCGAACACGTTGCTGGCGTTCAGCTGGAGCGTCGTGTTCTCGGCGAACTTGTAGGTGAAGGCGGCATCGAACACGACCGCGCTATCGGCTGAAATCGTGTTGGTGATGTTTGTGAAGTAGGCGCCGGTATAGCGCGCGCCGAGACCAAAGGTCATGTCGCCGCGAGGGCCATCGCCTTCCAGCGTATAGGTACCCCATACCGAAGCGAAATGCTTGGGAACGCGCATCAAGCGGTTGCCGTCGTTTACGCCGCCCGGCTCGTCGATACGGGAATCGATGTAGCTGTAGCTGGCGATCAGGTTGATGTTGTCAGTCATCTCCGCCTTGGCTTCGAATTCGAAGCCGCGATGCCTGACCTTGTCGACCGTGATCGGAAGATAGGTGACCTGATCGGCAACGGTGATATTGCCCTTGGTCAGGTCGTAGACCGAGGCGGTGAACAAGGCAGGAAATGCGTCGGGCTTGTATTTGACGCCGACTTCGTACTGCTTTCCGGTCGTCGGATCGGCGCCCACGGCAGGCGGAGCAGCGGATTCGGCGTAGCTCGCATAGGTCGCCCATTCATCGGTCAGCTTGTAGCTGACACCGATGCGCTTGGTGAACTCGCTATGAGTGCCCGAGGTGGTCACGCCAGTGAGCTGGTTCGTCTCGTCGAGGTCGAGCCAGTCATTGCGCAAGCCGACACTCACCGTCAGCCTGTCGAAAAATGTCAGATCCTGCTGCAGATATAGCGCGCCTGTCTTCTGGTCGTTCAAGGTGCTCGAGTAAGGCGACATTGGGCCAGGGCCACCCGTGTAGACCGGATTCAGCCAGTCGATCGAAGGCGCCCCCTTAGTGAAATTGTCGTTGTCCGATTTGAACGTGTTGTATTCGCCACCGAGAAGCGTTCGGCTCTCGACATCATCGAAATTCGCCTCATAGGCAAGATTCGCATCAATGATGAACTGCTCGCTCGACTTGTCGTTGCCGAAGAAGTAGCGGCCGGCCGTCGTCGAACCATCGGTCGGCGTACTTCCGATGTAGGCGCTGCCGAAGCCGCTGTTCAACTTGTTGTAACGGGCCTTGGAGCTGAAGCTCAGGCCGTTATCGAAGTCGTGGTCGAACATGACGTTGACGGTGTTGCGGTTCGTCGAGTTGAAATAGTAGTCCGGCTCGCCAAAGAAGACGCTCCGGTCGAAATCGGTGCCGAGTGGATGGCCGCCGCTGCCGGGAACGCCATCCTTGTCCAGGTGATCGAAGACCACAGTCAGGTTCGTCGCGGCGGTCGGGCGCCATGTCAGGCCGCCCATGATGAAGTTCTCGTCGTTCTGCGAGAAATCGTACTCGTCGTCCGCCCGCTGCAATTTGCCGGTCAGGCGATAGGACAGCGTGTCATCCGCGGTGATGTTGTCACCGAAATCAAAGCCGGTTTCCTTGTGGGAGAAAGAGCCGCCGGTCGCATAGATTTCGCCGAAACGCTCCGACTTCGGCGTCTTGGTGACGTAGTTGACAGAGCCGCCTGGTTCCGCCGAACCGAAGCTTGAGGAACTGGCGCCCTTCAGTATCTCGATGCGTTCAAATGCATAGGGCTCCTCCCGGACACCAGCAAACGTTCTGCCGATCGCCAACCCGTCGCGATAGGTGTAGGGCGTGAAACCGCGAATATCGAAATAATCAAAGCGATCGTCCGAACCGTAGAAGTCGGTGACGACACCAGAGGTGTATTGCACCACCTTCTCCATCGTGTCGGCATTGCGCTCCTCGATTTCCTTGGAGGTAATGACCGAAACAGATGCCGGTGTGTCGAGGATCTCGGTCGCCAACTTGCCGGCGCCGGTGGTCTGCGTGGCGACGATCGACTTCGAATCGTTACTGGTATCGATCCTGGTGCCCGAGGCCTTGCGCCCTTCCAGAACGATCGGCGCCAGCGTCGTCGCGGAATCCGAGCTGGATGCGTCCTGCGCAAGGGAGACGGCAGGAGCAAGAGCGCCGATGGCCGTGCATCCCAACAGCACCGCCTTGCGCCAGCGAAGACGGGTTCGTTGAGAGCGCAGGCCTTTTGTTTCGATATTCATATTCGCGTTCCAGAAGCTGATTTCACCATGGTAGACACCCGGTGGAGACCGAAAGTGCATGCCGGTTGCAGGGGAACGCACCAGACGACGTTGCGAAATGCGCGAAGCAGTCGCCAGTCGGCATGGTCTCGTGTACATCCCCGGTCACAGCCTCTAACTTGAGCGAGATTGTCTAGTATTGTAAGTTTTCCGCGTTTTGTAGGATACCATGGGAATCTCGCCTGCCTGGCCATTCGACAAACGCATTGCCGTTGACGCTCACGCCTTAACCTGAAAGTGAGGGTCCACTTATACGTACGGCGGAGTTTGCACAATGTTTCGGTTCTGGCGCCTTACCCTCGCGGTGGTGATATGCGCACTGATGATGCCCATTCGCGGCGCGTTCGCCGATGAGGGCGTCACCTACCCCATCACCATAAAGCACGCGCTCGGCACGACGATCATCCCGAAAAAGCCCGAACGGATCGCCACCGTCGCCTGGGCGAACCACGAGGTGCCGCTCGCGCTTGGCGTCGTGCCCGTGGGCTTTGCGAAAGCCAATTTCGGCGATGATGACGGTGATGGTCTTTTGCCCTGGGTCGCGGAGAGGCTGAAGGAACTTCACGCCGACAAGCCCGTGCTGTTCGACGAGGGGGATGGTATCGACTTCGAGGCGGTCGCGGCCACGCATCCCGACGTCATCCTCGCCTCATACTCCGGACTCAGCCAGGCCGATTACGATACGCTGAGCCAGATCGCCCCGGTTGTCGCCTACCCTGACGCCGCTTGGTCCACCGACTGGCGCGAGATGATCCGCCTCAATAGCGCCGGCATGGGCATGGCGCCGGAGGGCGAGGCGCTGATCAAGAAGATTGAGGGCGAGATCGCTTCGGCTGTGGCCACGCACCCGGAGATTCGCGGCAAGAAGGCCATGTTCGTCACGCATCTCAACCCACTCGACCTCAGCACAATCAACTTCTACACGACCAACGATACACGCGTGAAATTCTTCAAGGATCTCGGGCTCGAGAGCCCGAAGAGCGTTGTCGATGTCTCGCAACCCGGCAAATTCTCGGGCTCGATCAGCGCCGAGCGCATCGACATGTTCGACGACGTCGATCTCGTCGTGACCTATGGAAACATGAAACTGCTGTCGGCGGTCACGGCAAACCTGCTGATGTCCAAGATGCCGGCTGTCGAAAAGGGGGCGATTGTTATTCTCGGCGCAAACAGCGTCGGGACAGCCGCAAATCCCACACCGCTCTCGATCTCCTGGGTGCTGAAGGACTATGTCGCTTTGCTTGCCGAGGGCGTGGAAAAGTCGAAATGACGCCATCGAGAAAGACGGTCGCGCCGGCGGCCATCGCCGCACGGTCGAACGGCGCCCGGGGCCTGTGGCTGGCGGGTCTGTTCGTGCTGCTCGTGGCATTGCTTGCGCTGTCGATCACCGTCGGCACGCGTCAGGTGCCGTGGAGCGATATCGGCGCGGCGCTCTTCGGACATGTCGATGATATCGGCCAGGCTGCGGTTGCCGTTCGTATCCCGCGCACTGTTCTCGCCATGCTTGCCGGCGGCGCGCTTGGGCTTGCGGGTGCGATCATGCAGGGCGTGACGCGCAACCCGCTGGCCGATCCCGGTATCCTCGGCGTCAACATGGGCGCCTCGCTTGCCGTGGTCGTCGGCGTCGCATGGTTCAACATCGCCTCCGCCGAAACCTATGTCTGGACAGCGATTGTTGGTGCCGGCTGCTCTGCCTGCTTCGTCTACACCATCGGCTCGTTGGGCCGTGGCGGCGCGACGCCGCTGAAGCTGACGCTTGCTGGCGCTGCGACCTCGGTCGCCTTCGCCTCCATGGTGATCGCCGTGGTTTTGCCACGCGCCGATATCGCGGGCGGCATACGTTCATGGCAGATCGGCGGCGTCGGCGGGGCGGCCTTTGAGCGGATCGTGCCGGTTCTGCCTTTCCTGGCGGTGGGATTTGCGATCAGCTTTCTTTCCGCCCAGAAACTAAACTCGCTTGCGCTGGGCGACGATCTGGCGGCCGGGCTCGGCGAACGTGTGGCGGTGGCGCGCGGCATGGGCGCGCTTGGCGCAATTCTGCTCTGCGGCGCGACAACGGCAATCTGCGGACCGATCGGCTTCATCGGCCTTGTCGTCCCGCATCTCTGCCGGCTGCTGATCGGCGTCGATCACCGCTGGCTCCTCCCCTTCTCCGCCATCGGCGGCGCCTGCCTGCTCCTTGCCGCCGACATCGTCGGACGCATCGTCGCTCGTCCGGCCGAGCTCGATGTCGGCGTTGTCACCGCCCTGATCGGTGCGCCGTTCTTCATATGGATCGTCAGGCGGCAAAGGGTTCGTGAACTGTGACCATGCCTTCGGCCATATCAGGTTTGACCGCCACCAGCCGTCGCCGTCGCGGTCGCAGGCATGCGGCCGTCGTGCTTGCGCTTCTGTTGCTCGTCATCGCCATCTTCGCGTTCACGCTCTCGGTCGGGCAGACGGTGACACCGCCGGGCGATGTCCTTCGCGTGCTGATGGGAGAGACCGTACCGGGCGCGAGCTTCACGGTCGGTCAGCTGCGCTTGCCGCGCGCTGTGCTTGCCATTCTCGCCGGCTTGAGTTTCGGTCTCGGCGGCGTGGCGTTTCAGGTCATGCTGCGCAATCCGCTCGCCAGCCCCGATATCATCGGCATAAGCTCGGGCGCCGGCGCGGCTGCCGTGTTCGCGATCATTGTGCTGTCGATGAAGGGACCATTCGTTTCGATTTTCGCGGTGGTCGCGGGACTGGGTGTTGCCCTCTTGGTCTACGGCCTCTCGTCACGAAACGGCGTGGCGGGGACGCGTCTGGTTCTGGTCGGGATCGCGGTCTCGGCCATGCTGGAGAGCATCATCTCCTATATCCTGTCGCAGGCGCCGGCGTGGAACCTGCAGGAAGCAATGCGCTGGCTGACGGGCAGCGTCAACGGTGTGCAGCTTGGCCAGGCGCTGCCTCTGCTCCTGTCGCTTATCGTCTTCGGCGGTCTTCTCTTGAGCCGCAGCAGAGACCTTGAGGCGCTCCGGCTTGGCGATGATACGGCGGCGGCACTCGGAGTGCGCGTATCGCGAACCCGCATCATTATCATCATCGGCGCCGTCGGCGTCATCGCAACAGCGACGGCCGTGACTGGCCCTATCGCCTTTGTCGCATTCCTTGCCGGCCCGATCGCCGCCCGCATCGTCGGCGGCAGCGGATCGCTCCTCGTCCCCTCGGCGCTGATCGGCGCCGTCTTGGTACTCGGCGGCGATTACATCGGGCAGTTCCTGCTACCCGGCCGCTATCCCGTTGGCGTGGTGACCGGCGCACTCGGCGCTCCCTATCTGATTTTCCTGATCGTCCGCGTCAACCGGACCGGAGGTTCCCTATGATGGCTCGCACTCTGACAGCAGGCAATCTCTCTGCGGGCTACGGCGAAACGGAAATCCTGCACGGCCTCGACCTCGCTGTCCCGCCCGGCAGGATAACCGTGATCGTCGGCGCCAATGCCTGCGGCAAGTCCACTCTGCTCCGGGCGATGTCGCGGCTTCTGTCGCCCATCGCGGGACAGGTGCTTCTCGATGGGAAATCCATCCACAAGACACCGCCGCGAGAGCTGGCGCGCACCCTGGGGCTGCTTCCCCAGTCGCCGGTCGCACCGGAAGGCATCACGGTTGCCGACCTCGTCAGCCGCGGCCGGCATCCGCATCAAAGCCTTTTCTCGCGCTGGAGCAGCAAGGACGATGAGGCGGTGGATGGCGCTCTTGCGGCGACAAACACGGCGGAACTCGCCGATCGGGCTGTTGACGAATTGTCCGGCGGCCAGCGCCAGCGCGTGTGGATCGCCATGGCGCTGGCGCAAGCCACCGATATTCTTCTGTTGGACGAACCCACGACGTTCCTCGACATCAGCCATCAGATTGAAGTCCTAGATCTCCTGACCGATCTCAACCGGGAACGCGGTACCACCGTCGTCATGGTGCTCCACGATCTCAATCTCGCCGCGCGCTACGCCGACCATCTCGTTGCGATGAGCGATGGTCGCGTGCACGTCACGGGCGCGCCGGAAGAGGTCTTGACCGAAGACAACGTCCGGCAGGTCTTTGGGCTTGAGAGCCGCATCATCATCGACCCCACATCCGGCCGCCCCATCATGCTTCCGATCGGTCGCAACCACATGGCGCCGAGCGTGAGCGCAAAGGAGAAGGTGAAATGAACACCACCCAGGAATTCAAGCTCTCCGGCATCGCTATTCCGAGGGACGCCGTCCAGATGCTGAGCGAAATCTGCGAGCACTTCGTCGAACATGCGGATGTGAGGCGCACGCAGAACGGGGCGCTACTCACCAGCAAGCTTGGTTCCGCCGACATACGCATCGACGATCAGCGGCTATCGATCGAACTGACTTGCCCTTCACAACAGGCATTGCAGATGAGCCGGACCAGCATCGCCGAGCATCTTTTCTACTTCGCTGGTGACGATGCGCTTGAGCTGTCCTGGTCCCAATCCGCAGCGCTTGCGCAATTGCCCAATATCCACGAGGCGACGGTAGTCTCGGCCGAGAATGTCACGCCGCATATGCGCCGGGTCAAATTCAGCTGCGCCGATGTCAGGCCATTCATCGGCGGCGAGATGCATGTTCGCCTGCTCGTTCCGCCCAGAGGCCGCCGGCCCGTATGGCCGGGCCTGCGCGAGGACGGTCGTGTTGCCTGGCCGGAGGGCGAGGACGCCTTATTGGTCCGCGTCTACACGATCCGTGCGGTGGATATCGAACGGGGCGAGCTGTGGATCGATTTTCTGCAGCATAGCTCTGCCGGCGTCGAAACGCCTGGAGCGGATTTCGCTCGCGATGCCCTGCCGGGAGACAGGGTTGCCTTGCTTGGCCCAGGGGGCGGAGCGCTTCCCGAGGCAGGAAATCTGCTGTTGGCCGGAGACGAAAGTGCCCTCCCCGCCATCGCGCGCATCGTTGCTGAGGTGCCTGCGGGCACGCGAATTCGGGCGATTATCGAGGTGGCGGATAAGTCGGAAGAGCAACCACTGCCATCCGGCGCTGCGCTTGATGTCCGTTGGTTGCATCGCCGAAGCTATGGAGCGGGCGAAGGCAATACTCTCCGCGAGGAGGTCGAGACCGCGATTGGCTCGATGACCGACGATACATTCGTCTGGGCTGCCTGCGAGAAGGAAGACATCCGTTCGATAAAGGCCCGCTTGAAGGCCATCAAGCACGACCGGAAAAGAATGTACGTGGCTTGGTACTGGGAGAAAAAACAAAGGCCCGCTTGAGCAGGCCCTTCGGAAGCAATCAGGTAGTGAGGTTGATCAGCGACCGTATACGCGACGCTTCAGATCAGAGCGGTTAACACCGATGTCCTTGAGGGCAGCGTCGTCAAGGCGGGAAAGTTCACGGTATGCTTTGCCGAGCTGAAAATACTCGACAATCCTGTTGGCGATTTTCATTGCATTTCTCCTTTTTGAATGCCCAATTATTTATCTCATTGCCTGGATAATGAGCAGAGATAAATTTGCATAAGAGGCATCCGAGAATCGCAATCGGTCCTGCAGGAAAGGCACATGCGCACCCTAGCGTGCGCAGCCGACGACATGAGCCGGCCACATACGCCAGAGTGGTTGATCAATACCCGGTTAGGCCTTGATGAAGGCCAACAGATCAGGGTTGATCACGTCGGCATCCACCGTCAGCATGCCGTGCGAGAAGCCGGGATAGACCTTCAGCGTACTGTTCTTCAAAAGCTTCGCCTGCAACAGCGAGGCATCCTTGTAGGGCACGACCTGGTCGTCATCGCCCTGCAATACCAGCGTCGGAACGGTGATCGCCTTCAGGTCCTCGGTCTGGTCCGTCTCCGAGAACGCCTTGATGCCGTCATAGTGCGCCTTGGCCGAGCCCATCATGCCCTGCCGCCACCAGTTGTCGATCACGCCCTGGGATACCTTGGCGCCAGGCCGGTTGAAGCCGTAGAAGGGACCGGAGGCGACATCGATGTAGAACTGGGCGCGGTTGGCGGCGAGCGCCGCGCGGAAACCATCGAACACTTCCATTGGCGTACCATCCGGGTTGCCCGGTGTCTTCAGCATCAGCGGGGGAACGGCGCTGACCAGCACTGCCTTGGCGACACGTCCCTGCGGCTGACCATACTTGGCGACGTAGCGAGCGACCTCGCCACCACCCGTGGAGTGGCCAATGTGGACCGCGTTTCGCAGATCGAGATGCTCTGCAACCGCGGAGGCATCGGCTGCATAGTGGTCCATGTCATGACCGTCGCTCACCTGCGCGGAACGGCCGTGGCCACGACGATCGTGCGCGACGACACGGTAGCCCTTGCTGACGAAAAACAGCATCTGCGCGTCCCAATCGTCTGACGACAGCGGCCAGCCATGGTGGAAAACGATCGGCTGGGCGTCCTTCGGACCCCAATCCTTGAAGAAGATTTCAACGCCATCTTTCGTCTTCACAAAGTTTCCGGCCATGGGAGTTGCTCCTTTTGCAGTGTGTGGTGTCTTTTGCTTCGCGGCGAAGGCTGGGGTGGCCATCGCGAATGAAATCGTTGCTCCGGCAAGCATTGCTTGGCGGCGAGAAAGCGGGAGTGAAAATTCGTTTGCCACAGGGCGCTCCGTCTCAAATCATCAGAGCCGGCTACGCCGCCCTTTGATGTCAGGAGCTTATGGAAACGACGCGCTTGGCGATTGTCGTTTTCAGTGACGTTTGGATATTCGTGCGGGAAAGCTTGGCAGACGGCAGAAGGGCCGCTGCGGGATGAACGCGGAACTCGTCGACGCGCCCATGGAGGATACGGCCCGCAAGGCGCGGACCGTATCTCTTAGTCTATCAACGCTGATTGTACTTCGCGTCGAGTTCGTTCATCGCTTTGACGTTGCCGGCGGAGCGGCCGTTTTCGTCGAAGGTCTGCGCCAGGAACGCGTCGGCGATGGCCTTGGCAAGTTCAGGGCCGATGACGCGCGAACCCATGGTGATGATCTGGGCGTTGTTCGACAGCGCCGCGCGCTCGGCGGAGTAGGTGTCATGGGTCAGCGCGGCGCGGATGCCGGGGACCTTGTTGGCGGAGATGCAAACGCCGATGCCGGTGCCGCATACGAGAATCGCCTTGTCATAGGTGCCGTCGATCACGCCCGATGCGACGCGATCGGACAGGCCGGCGTAGAACGCATCGGCGCCCGCGCTGGTGCGCGAGACTTCGGACACCTCGTAGCGATCCTTCAGATGGTCGGCGAGAACCTTGGCGAGGCCTTCGCCCGCGCTGTCTCCTGCGATTGCCAGTTTCATGCTTTTTCTCCTTCGAGTTTGGCGTCAAGTTTGGCGGCGCATTTCGCGAGGATGTCGAGATAACCTTCGACGTTCCAGGCCGAACGGCCGATGAAAAGCCCGTCTATATGTGGGCTTGAGATGAGTTCTTCGCAATTGCCAGGGTTGACCGAGCCGCCGTAGAGGCAAGGAATGCGGCGACCAAGCACTTCCTCGGCAACCGCGATAATTTCGGCCTGGCGCGCATCGGCATATTCGGCTGTCGCCGGAATGCCGTTGACGCCGATCGCCCAGACCGGCTCGTAGGCGAGCAGGATCTCCGCCTGCTTCTGCGCGCCGGTCAGCTTGGAAAGCGCGCCGCGAACCTCGGTCGCCAGCACCTCGGCCGCGCGGCCGCTTTCGCGGTCGGCCAGCGTCTCGCCGATGCAGATGAGCGGAACCAGACCATGACGGACGGCAGCCTCGGTCTTGAGCCCAACGGTCTCGTCAGTCTCGCCGAAGAACTCCCGCCGCTCGGAGTGACCGAGTTCGACGATGTCGAGATTGCAGTCCTTGAGCATCACCGGCGACACCTCGCCGGTCCAGGCGCCGTCATCGGCCCAGTGCATGTTCTGCGCGCCGACCTTGACGGAGGTGTCGGCCAGCATGGCCTTGACCTCGCGCACCGCCGTGAAGGGCGGAATGACGAATCGCTGGATGCGCGGATCGCGTGCGCCATCCGCAGCCTTGAGCCCGTTAGCGAAGCTCTGCGCCTCGGCAAGCGTCTTGTTCATCTTCCAGCTGGTGCCGATCCAGAAACGCGGTGAGTTGGCCATGTGCAATCCTATTCGCTGTCGTGGTCTGTCTGATGATCCGGCTAGCGCAGAAGCGCCTCGGCCGTACGTTCGTCGGTAATAAGGCCGTGGAGGCTGCCGCTGCGCAGTACGGCGCGGATGGCCTCGACCTTGCCGCCGCCGCCCGCAAGCGCCACCAGCCGCTCGGTTCTTGGTTGCGGCAGGTTGGCCGAGAGCGTTCGCTCGGTCAGTGCGGTGTCGAGAATCCGGCCGTTGGAATCGAAGAAGTAGCCGAGGATTTCGCCGACACCGCCGGCAGCCGCCACTTCCTTGATCTCGCGCGCCTCGATCATGCCCGATTGCACCAGCTGCGCATGCGTATCGACCGTGCCGAGCCCGACCAGCTTGAGCGTGGCGGCATTGGCGAGATCCATCACTTCCTTCACGCCGCGCTGCGCCAAGAGCACCTCGCGATCCTCAGCCGTGTTGGCGAAGAACGGAACGGGCATGACATAAGCAGGCATGCCGGTTTTTTCGGCGATGCGGTGCATGACGTCATAGGGGTTGGCCGCGTAATTTCGGGTCAAGCCACCGAGAAGCGAGACGAAGCGCAGGTCGCGGGCGGAGACACGCGGCAAAAGATGCACCGCCGTCGACAGCGTGCGGCCATGACCAAGCCCGATCACGGTATTGTCGCCGCGCTCGATCTCGCGCTTCAGGAAGTTCGAGCCGGCAAGGCCGAGCGTGCGAAAGATCGACTCGTCTTCGCCGACATAGGGCGTCACTTCGCAATATTGCAGGCCGAAGCGCTCGGAGAGGCTGTTCTCCAGCGCGACGCACTCGATGATGTCGCCGTCGATGCTGATCTTGACGACACCTTCGGCCACCGCGCGCGCGATCAAACGGTGCGTCTTCACCGAGGGTAGCCCGAGACGCTTGGCCACCTCGGACTGCGTCAGGCCGCCGGCGTAATGCAGCCAGGCGGCTCGCACCGCAAGCGATTCTTCCGGATCGTTCATCGACAGTCTTCTCCCGATTTGGCCATGCGCATATCCCGCCTCTTTTTTCGATTCGCCTTTCGGTCAGATATGCAGGTCGGCGACGCCGGTGTCGATGTGCGGGGCCCAGAACGCGACGCTTTCGGCGATCTGCGAGATCACCTGGCGGTCGTTCGGCTCGCGCTCCTTGAAGGAGAGCTCGAGGCAGATCTCGTTATCCTTGGCGCCGCCCTCGGCAAACGCCTTGAGCAACTCCGGCGGCTGGATGCGGCCCTTGGCGTTGAACTCGGCCGTGAACGGGCGATGCCCGCCCTTGTCCATCAGGCTCTGCTTGATGTGGATGATCGGCGAGACCTTGGGCACGGCGCGCGCCCAGGCATAGGGCTCGAAGTCATCGGGGTTGCTTGAGGTCACGTCGCCATGGTCGATATCGGCCATCATCCACATCGGCACGGCCATGTTGGCGGCGGTCAGGCGGTCCTGCAGCTTCATGCACTCGGCGATCGTCTCGCCGAACTCGCGGCCGATGCTCATCGGCTCCCAGAAAACGTAGGAGAGCCCCGCCGACTTCGCGTGCTCGGCAACCTCGGCCCAGCAGTCGATGGCGATCTTGATCAGCTCCTCGCGCCGCGCGGGATCGTCGAAATCCTTGTAGGTGAAGATCGCGAACTGCGTACCGACCGAGGTTCCGCCGAGATCGGCGGTGATGTCGGCGAAGGTCTTGAACCAGTCGACATAGTAGCGACGGACGTCGGCATCGGGATGGCCGAAGTGGTTGAGGCGGCCGTAAGGCCCGGTCATGCCTGAGGTCACCCTGACACCGGTGCGCTGGAGTGCTGCGGACATGTTGCGGGTCAGCCTGCGGATGATGGGCGCCTGCCAGCTGGGATTGACGAACTCGTGGGTGAGTTGCAGGTCGCGAATGCGCAAATCCCGCGCCACGGTTTCGATCAGGTCATCCGGCTCGGCGAAACGATTAACGAGCGGATTGGTGTTTAGCGAAAGGGTCAATGCCATGATCGGTATCCTCAGGCGGCCGCAACGAGATTCGCGCCGGCGAACCAGTCGGCAAAGGCGGCCTGCTCGGCCTCGGTCAGGTGCAGATAGTGCTTGGTGCGGCGCTTCAGCACGTCTTCAGGGGTCAGCGCCCACTCGGACGAGACGAGATAGCGAACCTCGGCCTCATAGAGATGGCCACCGAAGTGACGGCCAAGGCCTTCGACACCTTTTGCATCGCCGACGATCTTGCGGGTGCGAGTGCCGTAAAGACGGCCGTAGTGACCGGCGAGCGTGCGCGACATCCAGGGATAGGTTTCCTTCAGGCCATTGAAGAAGGTCTCGTAATCGGCCTTAGGCATATCGCCGCCCGGAAGTGCCGCATGCTCCGTCCAGTTATCGGACATTTGCGGGAAGATATGCTTCAGCCGCTGCATGCCGCGCTCGGCAAGCTCACGGAAGGTCGTGATCTTGCCACCGAAGACGTTGAGAAGCGGCGCATTGCCGGTCTCTTCGAGATCGAAGACGTAATCGCGGGTCACAGCCGACGGATTGCCCTTGCCGTCGTCGAACAGGGGGCGCACGCCGGAGAAGCTGTGCAGCACATCTTGGCGGCGGAGCTTTTCCTTGAAGTAGCGATTGACGGCGGTGAGCAGGTATTCGATTTCCTTCTCGTCGGCCGCGACGTCTTCGGCCCGGCCTTCGTAGGAGATATCGGTCGTGCCGATCAGGGCCTTGTCGCCCTCATAGGGGTTTATGAAGATCACGCGCTTGTCGTGGTTCTGCACGAGATAGGCGTTGGAGCCCGCCCAGAACTTCGGCACGATGATATGGCTGCCCTTGACCAGCCGGACATTGCGGCTGCTGTTGGCGCCGGCCACGCGGCCGATGACATCGGACACCCACGGGCCTGCCGCATTGGCGATACAGCGGGCGCGGAAATTGCGGGTTTCACCGGTGACGCTGTTCTTGGTGGTGATGCTCCAGCCGCCATTCTCGCGGCGGGCGGAGACGGCTGCCGTGCGGGTCAGCACCTCGGCCCCACGCTCGGCGGCATCGACCGCGTTGAGCACGACGAGGCGCGCATCGTCGACCCAGCAGTCGGAATATTCAAAGCCACGGGTATATTGATCGAGGATCGGCGTGCCCTCGGGATCCCGGCGCAGATCGAGCGTACGAGTGCCCGGAAGCTTCTTGCGGCCACCGAGGTGATCGTAAAGGAAGAGGCCAAGACGAACGAGCCAGGCCGGGCGATCCTGCGGCGAATGCGGCAGCACGAAGCGCATCGGCCAGATGATGTGCGGGGCGGCGTTGAGCAGCACCTCGCGCTCGATCAGCGCCTCGCGTACCAGCCGGAATTCGTAATATTCGAGATAGCGCAGGCCGCCATGGACCAGCTTGCCGGAGCGCGACGATGTCCCCTGCGCCAGGTCGTCCTTCTCACACAGAACGACCTTCAGGCCACGGCCCGCCGCATCGCGCGCGATGCCGGCACCATTGATCCCGCCACCGATCACGAACAGATCCACCATTCCGGACTCAGTCATCAACATGCTCCTTCGGATGCTTTTTGCATCAACACATTCATTCAGCGCGGCCGCGCATACGTCGCGGCCAAGCGCGAGATTTCCGTTTATTGCGTGGCGACCAGCTGATCCCAGGCGGGCGCAACCGCCTGCCGCACCATCACGTAGGCCTTGAACAGGCGCTCGAAGCGCTCGGCCTGCTCGCTATCGGGCGCTTCGGCCTCGCCAAGCAGCGGCGTCACCCATTCGGCAATGCAATCATCCATGTTGCGGTAAGCGCCGATCGCGACCGCCGCCATCATCGCAACGCCGGCGGCACCTGCCTCCTCACGCCTGGATACCCTGACCGGGGCATTGACCGCCGCCGACAGGCAACCGCGAAGCGCGCGAGACCGCGCCGCGCCGCCGGTAATCCTGAGCTCTTCGGGCATATCGCCCATCGCCGCGTAGCAATCGCGCGTCGCCATGCCGAGACCCTCGACGACCGCGCGCAACAGATCGGCAAAGCCGTGACGCATGGAAAGGCCGGTGAACCCCGCACGTGCAGCGGCATTGACGAAGGGGCCACGCTCGCCGGCATCCGAGATATAGGGGTGATAGAGCACCGAACCGGGCCGGCTCTCGGCGAACCAGCTGTCGATGCGGGCGATCAGATCGGCATGCGATACCGTCTTCCCGCCGTCGGCCATCAGCGAGCCGGCCATCTGCAGCAGCCAGTCGATGTTGATCGTGGCGCTCATATTGGTCTGCACCTGGGTGACGATCCCCGGCATCGGCAAGGCAATCACATAACCCGTGCCCTCGGCATTGAGCTGCACATCGGCCACCGCTTTCGCACGCATGTGGACTCCAGTGGAGCCGACGGTCGAGCAGGCAGCATTCTGACCCGCGCTGCGCACGCCGGCGCCGAGCGCGGTCATGACCATGTCGACGTAGCCGAGGCTGACAGGCGTGCCGGCGAGAAGCCCACAGGCTCGCGCCGCATCGGCGGAAAGCGGATGGGTAACCTCGGTGCCGTCGATGATCTCTGGTAACAGCGACCGGCGGCGTGACAAGCCCAGCGCATCGATCGCCGCGTCGTCATATTGGCGCGTGCGGAAATTACCGAAGGTGAAGCTTGCTTCCGAGGGGTCGGTGGCACGGATGCCCGTGAGATTGAGATAGAGCCAATCCTTGCAATGAAGCGCGACTTCGGCGTGATCGAGAAGATCGGGCTGATTGCGGTCCATATGGGCGATCTGCGCGCCTTGCTGGCAGGTATTGAGACCGGTCCCTGTCGCTTCGAAGCGGGCGCGATTGCCTTCACCGGCACTAAGTCGCGTCACGGTCGGAGCCGCACGCGCATCGAGCCATAGCCATGCATCACCAACCGGCCGGTTGTCGGCGCCGACGAGCCATGTGCCGTCGCCCTGCCCCGTAACCGAAATGGCCGCAGTGCGCTCGGCAAGTCCTGGCACCTTTTCGCTGAGGCCGCGCAGCGCGGTCACGCAGTCGGCCCAGGTTTGCGACAACGACTGCGTCGCCGAGCCATCATCGCCGGTCGCATATTGATTGCGCGCCGAAGCGGACGCGATCTGGCGCCCGGAGAGCTCGAAGGCAACCGCCTTGATCACCGAGGTCCCGGCATCGATACCGATAATGATCTGTCCACGTTCAGACATCGAAAGCCTCGTCGGCCACGATCATCCATGCCGCTGGATACGACATCCTCATCCCATTCATGGTCACTCCTCCCAGACGACCGCCGATGGACCGCGCCAAGCGCCACCACTCAGGCAAGTACGTCGCATTGCGACTGCTCCTCGCGAGATCAGACTGAAAGACCTCGCCTCGGGCAGCAACCGGAAACCGGCAAGCACCGGATTTTCGTTTCATGCAGAATATAACACAAACTTATCACCGCAAATGAATTTTTTTTCTGTTGTCGCAATTTTTTTCAGCTATAATGCAAACCATCAAATAGACACGATCGGCGAAGTGCTCGACTGAGCGCCATTGCGCAAGTACGGCGAGGATGCTCTCCAGCGCCAAAGCGCATGCCAGCGTGGATCTCAAGCAAATATAGTAATATCAATAACTTGTGATCTCGTCACGCGATTGGTCGCGCATGCGTCAGTAATGCAAGAGATTACAAAACGTTGCCCTGTTAGCGCCCTCTCCGCGCGCCAGCCCGATCGTTATCTACAGCCATCAACATCGCCTAAAACGAAAAACGCCACCGAATGGCCGATTGACAAGGTGCAATCTTTATAACATCTTTACTGCCATTGATAACACGGCGATACCATAGCCTACAGGCTGACACGGTATCTGCGTGAAGCGCCTGGCGGTTGGAGGAGAAACAAACGCCGGGTTATTGAGGAGGATCACGACGGTGCGAATTTCTGTTTCCAGACATGGCTTGGCGTCCCGCCAGCATTTCCGCCCCGACGCGCGATCCCCGCTTGGCGGCCTCCTCGCAAACTCCCTAACTAACATGCTGGATTGTCGCCCGACCGACCGGTCGCGACGTCGATAATCCCTCATCCCCTTTTCTTTCCCTCAACAGGAAATCCGGCCTCGCGCCGAAGGTTGTCAGAAAATGAGCATAGAAACGGACTACGCGGCTTCCCAGCCGAAGAGCGGCAAACTGAAAATCGCGGCCGGCATTGCGGCCGTCGTGGTTGTCGTCGGTGCGATCGCGCTGGACACGAAGGTTGTCCATATCGGCTCCGAAAACGACGTGCGCCAGCAGGCGTTTTCCTCGGAAACCTACGGCGTGGAACAGTTCCCGAAGATCGCGGCTGATGTCGAGAAGCGTGCGGTCCCAGCTGCCGAGCTTGCACCGGCCGCCCTCGCCGACAAGAAGGCGGCGGGCGAGAAATACGGCGTCGCAACGACCACCGGTCCGGTTCTGCCCGTGTCCTTCTCCGGCGTCGTCGGCGAGCGGAAGGGCAACATCAACGAAGTGAAGGTCGATGGCCTGCCGCCTGAAGTCGTCATTCGCATGCAGACCGGCCCGGCAATCAACGGCACCGATCTTCGCGACGCCACGGGTACGATCGAGTTCGGCCAGTTCACCAATCAGATCGAGTACCAGGATGCCGGTTCGGCGATCAACAACGAGATGAAGAAGGCAGTGCTCGGGAGCGTCGACCCCACGCAGCTCACCGGCAAGACGGTCACCGTCACCGGCGTCTTCAAGCTCATCAATCCGAAGAACTGGCTCGTCACCCCCGTCAAGGTTGAAGTCAAATGAGCCAGGCAAGCCAACGCCAGATCAAAGGTGAGATCGGTGAGGTCGTGCTCAGCGCCCGCAACGTTGCCAAGACCTATGGCAGCGTGCAGGCCCTCAAGGGCGTGAACTTCGACATCCATCGCGGCCAGGTCACCACGCTGTTCGGCGAAAATGGTGCCGGCAAGTCAACGCTGATGAAGATCCTGTCGGGTGTCGTGCGCCCGACATCCGGCGAGATCATCCTCGACGGACAAACGGTCAACTTCGTGTCGTCTACGCATGCTCGCGAATGCGGAATCTCGATCATCCACCAGGAACTCAGCCTGGCGCCCAATCTGAGCGTCCGCGACAACATCTTCATGGGCCGCGAGATCATCACGGCGGGAACCGTCGATTTCGCCGAGGAAGAGCGTCAGACCCGTGCCCTGCTCGAAGAGCTGGAAGAGGATATCGATCCGCTGACCCCCGTCGAGGATCTCCGCCTCGGCCAGCAGCAGATCGTGGAAATCGCCCGCGCGCTGTCGGTCAATTCGCGTATCCTGATCATGGACGAGCCGACCTCGGCGCTGAGCGCCACCGAAGTCGAAGTGCTCTTCAAGGTCATCCGCGATCTCACCAGCCGCGGCGTCTCGATCGTCTATATCTCGCACCACCTCGAAGAGGCGCTGCAGATCACCAACCATGCCGTCGTGTTGCGCGACGGCACCATGACCGCCTATGCCGAGCGCAAGGACATCGATCTCGAATGGATCGTCCGCAACATGGTGGGCGAGAACTTCGACCTCGGCAGCCCACCGACCGGTTACGAGATGGGCAAGGTCGCCCTGTCGATCAAGGAACTCACCGTTCCCGGCCCTTCGGGTGCTGCCTATAACGCGGTCGACCGCCTGTCGCTCGATGTCCGCGCCGGCGAGATCGTCTGCATCTACGGCCTCATGGGCGCCGGTCGCACCGAGCTTCTCGAATGCGTGGCCGGACGGCTGCACGCCAGCGGCGGCCATATCCTTCTCGAAGGCCAGGACGTGGCTGGTCTTAGCATCGCCAACCGCATTGCAAGCGGCCTCGGCCTCGTGCCCGAAGACCGCCAGCGTGACGGCCTGGTGCAGACGATGACCGTCGGCACCAACCTCTCGCTTGCCAGCATCGGCGCCTTTACCAGGGGGCTCTTCACCTCGGGTCGCCGCGAGCGCGAACTGGTCACGGATTCGATCCGCAAGGTTCACATCAAGACCGACGGCGGCGCGGCCGCCATCGGCTCGCTCTCCGGCGGCAACCAGCAGAAGGTCGTCATCGGCAAGATGCTGGCGACGCATCCGAAGGTCATCCTGCTCGACGAACCGAGCCGCGGCATCGACATCGGCGCCAAGGCCGAGGTGTTCAAGCTTCTGGCCGA
The DNA here is from genome assembly GCF_017741935.1 of Rhizobium sp. 16-449-1b. Lineage (GTDB taxonomy): Bacteria > Pseudomonadota > Alphaproteobacteria > Rhizobiales > Rhizobiaceae > Rhizobium. Next base: position 26,827 of record NZ_JAGHMH010000021.1, read on the forward strand.
ACGCGCCAAGCAGGGGCTGGCGGTGATCTACTCCACCTCGGAAGTCGCCGAATGCCTGAGCATCGCACATCGCATCATCGTCATGCATCGCGGCAAGATTTCCGCCGAGTTCAGCTCTGACGTCACCAAGGAAAAGATCATGGCCGCCTCTGGCGAAGCAGTGGTCGCGCACTAGCCCGGAATTATGGAGCACTGATTATGTCAGTCACTGAAGCAAACGACAAAAAGACAGTTTCGAACGGGCCACGGCGGGATTTCAATATCATTCGCCTGCTGCTGGAAGGTCGCGCGTTCTTCGCGCTGATCGTCATCATCGCGGTCTTCTCCTTCCTGTCGCCTTACTATTTCAGCCTCAACAACTTCCTGATCATGGCCTCGCACGTGGCGATCTTCGGGATCCTGGCGATCGGCATGCTGCTCGTCATCCTGAACGGCGGCATCGACCTCTCGGTCGGCTCGACGCTGGGCTTGGCCGGTTGTATCGCTGGCTTCCTGATGCAGGGCGTGCAGCTTCCCTCCTTCGGCGTCATCCTCTACACGCCGGTCTGGGCGGTCGTGGTCCTCACCTGCGCGATGGGTGCGCTTGTTGGCGCCGTTAACGGCGTGCTGATCGCCTACCTCAAGGTTCCCGCCTTCGTCGCCTCGCTCGGCGTTCTCTACGTTGCCCGCGGCATCGCGCTTCTGATGACGAACGGCCTCACCTACAACAATCTCGGCGGCCGCCCCGAACTCGGCAATACCGGCTTCGACTGGCTCGGTTTCAACCGTCTTGGCGGCATTCCGATCGGCGTGCTGGTGCTTGCGGCTCTCGCCATCATCTGCGGCATCGTGCTCAGCAAGACTGCTTTCGGTCGCTGGCTCTACGCTTCCGGTGGCAATGAACGCGCCGCCGAGCTCTCGGGCGTCCCCGTCAAGCGCGTCAAGATCCTTGTCTACGTGTTCTCCGGCGTCTGCGCGGCCATTGCCGGCCTGGTCCTTTCCTCCCAGCTGACGTCCGCCGGTCCGACCGCCGGTACCACCTATGAACTGACGGCGATTGCTGCCGTGGTCATTGGCGGCGCTGCGCTCACCGGCGGACGGGGGACCGTACGCGGCACCATGCTCGGAGCCTTCGTCATCGGCTTCCTGTCGGACGGCCTCGTGATCATCGGCGTCTCGGCATACTGGCAAACTGTCTTTACCGGCGCGGTCATCGTTCTCGCCGTTCTCATGAACAGCATCCAATACGGGCGTCGGGTCAAGTCCTCCTGACGCACGCCACCGAACTTCTCCGCAACAATGCGGAAAGCACCGCCGGGAAGCCGGCACAACACGAACTCATCAATGGGAGAGAGATTATGTTTAAAAAGGGCATGCGCGTTCTTCTGGCAGCTGTTGCCGTAGCGCCGATCTTCGTAAGCTCCGCATGGGCTGAGGGCCTGATGACGGTTATCGTCAACGACCCGTCCAACCCCTACTGGCTGACCGAAGGCAACGTTGCCAAAGCAACCGCAGAAAAGCTCGGCTACACCGCAACCGTCGGCGCGCACAAGGGTGACACCAACACCGAAAGCAACCTGATCGACACCGCGATCACCAACAAGTCGGTTGCCATCATCCTCGACCCGGCAAACGCCGATGGTTCGGTTGGCGCTGTCAAGAAGGCCGTTGCCGCTGGCATCCCGGTCATTCTCGTCAACGCTGAAATCAACCAGGAAGGCCTGGCCAAGGCACAGCTCGTTTCCAACAACGCACAGGGTGCGGCCATTGGTGCGCAGCAGTGGGTCGAAGCTGTCGGCGACAAGGGCAAGTATGCCGAACTCTTCGGCTCTCCCTCCGACAACAACGCCGCAACGCGCTCGAATGGTTACGAGTCGGTCCTGACCCAGTATCCTGACCTGGTGAAGTCGGCCAAGGAAGTCGCCAACTGGGATCGTACCCAGGGCCACAACAAGATGCAGTCGATGCTCCAGGCAAACCCTGACATCATCGGCGTCATCTCCGGCAACGACGAAATGGCTCTCGGCGCGATCGCAGCTCTGAAGGAAGCCGGCAAGCTCGCAAACGTCAAGGTTGGCGGTTTCGACGGTTCGCCTGACGCAGTAGCCGCCATCAAGGCCGGCGACCTGCAGTACACCGTCCTGCAGCCGGTCGCCGTCTTCTCGGAAGAAGCCGTCAAGCAGGCCGACAATGTCATCAAGAACGGCAGCACCGGCGCCAAGAGCGAAAAGCAGCTCTTCGATTGCTTGCTGATCACCAAGGACAACGTCGACAAGTACACGGCTCCCTTCGTTCTCGAGCAGTAAGACACGGAAGGGGACGCCTCAATGAGGCGCCCCCTTTTTCCTCCACAGTTGCGTATCTTCGCGATACAACGCGCACACCAGTCGTTCGAGCGCAGAGGCCATCGTGACACAGAAGATAGGCGCAGGCGCGCTCCCCATCGACGAACTCCCAAGCGACAGCCGACAGACGCGTCAGCTCGTGCGCCGGCAGATGATCGCCGAGGCCGTGATGGCGGAAGGACAGATGCGGATCGAGGATCTAACCGATCGCTTCGGCATCAGCCTGATGACGGCGCATCGCGACGTCGACGACCTTGTCAGCCGCGGTCTGTTTCGCAAGACGCGCGGCGTGGTGACGGCAGCCGCCTCCAGCCTGATCGAATCCAGCGACGTCTACCGCTCCGGCCGCCAATCAGCCGAGAAGAACATGATCGCCGCGGCGGCCATGCAGTTCGTAGAGCCTGGGCAAGCTATCTTCTTCGACGATTCCACCACCGTGCTGCCGATGGCAGACCACCTGCCCGCGAAGGTTCCGATCACGGCGATCACCAACTCGCTGACGCTGATCAACGCATTGAAGGGCATGCAGGACCTGACATTGCTGGCGCTCGGCGGGCAATATTACAACTGGTGCAACGCCTTTGTCGGCCGCACCACAGTCAACGAGATCCATCGTCTTCGCGCCGACGTTGCCTTTATCTCCATGTCGGCGATCACCGACGATCTGGTCTTTCACCAGTCGCCCGAGATGGTCGACACGAAGCGCGCCATGTTCGACTGCGCCGCGAAGCGCGTCCTCCTGGCCGACCACACGAAATTCGAGCGGCGCGCCCTGCATCGCTTCGCAGCCCTCAGCGAATTCGACGTCATCATCGTCGACGACAAGACGCCCGCCGTCCATATCGACCGCATGCGATCACGCGATATCAACGTGATCATCGCGCGAGAGGACAAGGCGCGTCTGCGACCACATCAGCCGGAGTAAAGCCTGAATGCCAAGTCTGCTTGGAATAGACAGCGGCCTCACCGTCACCAAGGCCGTGATCTTCGACGTCGACGGAACACCGATTGCGGTTGCCCGCCGCCGCGTGACCCAGTTCATGCCGCATGCGCGCCATGTCGAGCGCGACATGAACGAACTCTGGACTCAGACGGCCGACGCGATCCGCGAGGCGATCGAACTCAGTGGCCGCCCGGCCAGCGACATCGCCGCAATCGCGGCCACCGCGCACGGCGACGGCATCTATCTCACTGACAAGACCAACGCCCCTCTCGGCCGCGCGCTTCTGTCGCTCGACAGCCGTTCCGTCGATATCGTCGAGGCCTGGCTTGAAAGCCCGCTCGCCGACGAGGCCTTGGAATTGACCGGCCAGGTCCCGCACGTCTCGGCGCCTTCTGCGCTGCTTGCCTGGATCAAAAAGCATGAGCCGGCACGCTACAAGGAGATCGGCCATATCCTGTCGTGCAAGGATTGGCTGCGGTTCTGCCTGAGCGGCGTCATCGGTACCGATCGCACGGAGGCGAGCACCTCCTTCACCAATGTCCGGACGCAGGATTATGATCTCGATGCCCTGAGATTGTTCGGCATCGAGGAGATGGCCTCCGCATTGCCGCCGATTTCGCGCTCGGACGAGATCATCGGCTACGTGACCGCGCAGACGGCCGAACGCACCGGCCTCGCCGTTGGAACGCCCGTCGTTGCCGGCTTGCACGACGTGACAGCCTCCGCGCTCGGCTCCGGCGGCTATGCCGACGACGTCGTTGCCGTCATCGCCGGCACCTATTCCATCAATGAGACGCTGTCGCCACATCCGCGCATGGACCGCCGCTGGTTCTGCCGCAACGCCATCGAACCCGGCCAGTGGAACAACATGTCGATCTCGCCGGCATCGACGGCCAATTACGACTGGTTCCTCGACACGCTCTGCGCCAGTGAGCGCCAGAGCGTCGAGGCATCCGGCGGTTCGGTTCACGCACTGCTCGCACCGGAGATCGAGGCCGCCTTCGAGCGTCCGCTGACAGCCCTCTTCCATCCCTATCTCTTTGGCTCGCCCTATGGGGCCGCGGCCAGCGCCGGCTTCTTCGGCCTCGGCGGCTGGCACAATCGCGGCGACATGCTGCGCGCCGTGCTTGAGGGGATCGCCTTCAACCACCGCATCCATGTCGACGCCTTGCGGGATGGCTTCACCTTCAGCGAGGCGCGGCTTGCCGGCGGCATCTCGCGCAACAAACGCGTCGTGCAGATGTTCGCCGACATCCTCGGCATGCCGGCGACCGTTACCGAAACCGACGAAGCGGCCGCGTGGGGTGCTGCCCTTTGCGCTGGCGCTGGTGCCGGTCTCTATGCAAGCCCTCGGCACGATCCCCGCGACACGGCGGCCATCGCGCATCGCTGCTATCCCGATGCAGCGCGAAGTGCCGCATACCAGCAACGCTACGACCTCTTCCGCGAGATCGCCGATGCCATGGCGCCCATCTGGCCGAAGATCGGCAAGCTTACCGCAGGCAAGCCATCGGCTTGAAATATGAACCGCGCCCGCCGGGCGCGATTTGCAAATGACATTCAGCAGGACGATTTCAGATGATCGATATTTCCGCCGCCAACACGCTTCGTTTCCAAGACCTCGGCGCGATCAAGGACATTGACGTCGTCATCCTCGGCGCGGGTATCAACGGCGCGGGAACGTTCCGCGATCTTTGCGTGCAGGGTGTCGATTGCCTGATCGTCGACAAGGCGGATTTCGGCTCGGGCACGAGTTCGGCGCCGTCGCGGCTGATCCACGGCGGATTGAAATATCTGGAAACCGGCGAGTTTGGCCTGGTGGCGCAATCGACGCTGGAGCGCAATCTGCTGCTGCGCAACGCACCACATTGCGTCGAGCCGCTTCCGACCTTCATTCCCGTGTTTTCCTGGACGCGCGGCATCTGGGCGGCGTTGAGGACGCTGACCGGCTCGACCACGGCCCCGCGCAGCCGCGGCGCTGTTCTCGTCAAGATCGGCCTGCGGATGTATGATTTCTTCGGCTCCCGCAACCGAGTGATGCCGAACCATCGCTTTCTCTTCAAGAAGAAGGCGCTGAAAGAGATGCCGCATGTCACGCCCGCCATCGTCGCGGGCGGCATCTACTACGACGCCAAGATCAGCCGCCCGGAACGCCTGGTCTACGAACTCGTGGCAGACGGCCTGCAGGCGAACGAGAACGCGCTGGCAACCAACTTCACGGCGCTGATCTCATCGGAAAATGGCGTGCTGACCTTCAAGCGCGCGAATGGCGAGACGTTTTCCGTTCGTCCGAAGTTGGTCATCAACGCCGCCGGACCTTGGATCGACCATGCCAATGCCTCGCTCAACGCGCCCTCGAAGCTGATCGGCGGCACCAAGGGCTCACATATCCTGCTCGACCATCCGGAACTGGTGAAAAGCCTCAACGGCCACATGATCTACTTCGAGGCGGATGACGGCCGCATCTGCCTCGTCTACGACTACCTGGGTCTCGCCATGGTCGGCTCGACCGACATACCGGCGAGCGATCCGGAGAACGTGCGCTGCGAAGAGCCAGAGATCGAGTACTTCCTTGAGAGTGTCCGCTCCCTTCTCCCTTCGCTGCGCTTCAGCAGCGATCAGGTGGTCTACACCTATAGCGGCATCCGCCCGCTGCCGGCCTCGGACGCATCGTCGCCGGGTCTCATCAGCCGCGATCACTCAGCACCAGTGATGGAACCGACGGCGGAGCGTCCTTTCTCTGTCGTATCGTTGGTCGGCGGAAAATGGACGACGTTCCGTGGCTTCTCCGAGGAGGTCGCCGACCTCGTGCTCAAACGCCTCCAGCGCACACGCCGCCAATCGACGCAGCAGCTGGCAATCGGCGGCGGTCGCCAGTTTCCTGGTGACGCCGCTCAGCGTCGAGCCTGGCTAGCGGCCGCCGCACAGAAAAGCGGTATCGATATGAAGCGCGCCGAAACGCTGCTGTCGCGATACGGCACCACGGCATCCGCGATCCTCGATCACGAAGCGACATCCGCCCATCGCGACAGCGAGCGGCTTTCCGATGCCGAGCACTACAGCCTGCTTGAGATCGACTGGATCGCAAGAAAAGAGTTTGTCGTCCATCTCTCCGACATCGTCCTTCGCCGGACCACGATCGCGATCGAAGGCGCGCTGACCATGGCGGGCCTGCAGGACATGGCAAAGGTCACCGCCGAGGCGCTTGGCTGGGATGCGGCGCGCACGGAGAAAGAGATCGACGACGTCGTGACGACGCTTAGTGATTTCCACGGGCAGGATCTCAGGCAGGCGGCGGCCTGATTATCACCTGGCCTATGCGAGACGCGACATCGCGTGCTCGTCGGAGGTCGAATGCTGACCGAACTCCCGCAACAGCCAGGCGGCCGAATGACGGTCGACGGCTTTGTGGAACAGATAGCCCTGCCCCAGTAGACATCCGAGCGCGCGCAAATGTTCGGCCTGCATCTCCGTTTCTATTCCCTCGGCAACGACGCGGATGCCGAGCTTTTCGGCGATCCCCATCAGGCCTTCGATGATCACCGCACCCGCATCGCCGGGCACCAGTCGATCGACGAATGACTTGTCGATCTTGATGATATCGACGGGAACCGTCAGCAGATGCGTCAGCGACGCAAAGCCGGTTCCGAAATCATCGAGCGCAACGCGTAAACCTCGGGAGCGCATGGCATTGATCTCGTTTGCCACGACATGATCGCCCTGGCCGAGATAGACGGATTCCGTGACCTCGATGATGACGTGCTTCAGCGGTATGCCTGATGCCGCGAATGCGCTGCACAGTCGCTCCTGAAGATGACCGGCGTGAAAATCCGCCGCCGACAGATTGATGCCGACATGCTGGAACGGGAGGCCCATGTCGAGCCATCGGCGGACATCGGCCGCAACGCGTGAGAGCATGCGCTCGGTCAACTCCGACGCCACCTGGGCATCCAGCGTCGCATCATGAAAGTTCGCCGCCGAGACGACATCCCCGGCCTGCGTGGTCATGCGACATAGGGCCTCGAAGCCAACGACCTCGCGCGTGTCGAGGCGAAGGATCGGCTGGTAGTGAGCATCGATGCGGTTCTGCGCCAGCGCGACACTGACGTCGCGGATGGCGCGGAAGCGGCGCGTCAGAGATGTTCCCAGCCCCGCATGATAGGCAGTGTATTGACCCCGGTTGCGCTCCTTGCCGTGATAGAGCGCGACATCGGCATTGTGCCGGACCTGCTCGGGCGTGTCATCGATCTCGGCGATCGCGCCACCGATGCTGGCCGCCGGAAAGATCACATGGCCATCGCACTGCGCCGGCCGCTTGATCTCGCGGAGAATGTCTTCCGCCTTTGCGGCAAGATCCGGCTCCGGCCCATCATGCAGAATGACCGCGAACTCGTCGCCTCCCAATCGGAAGGTAGTTTCGGTTGGCATGGTGGCGGCCATGCGGCGCGCGACGACCTGGATGAGCGCGTCACCCGCGCCATGGCCGAACGTGTCGTTCACCAGCTTCAAGTTGTCGACGTCGACAAGCAGCATGCCCCAGCTTCGCTCGGCGGATCGATGCTGCTGTTTGAGCACCTCGTTGAACCGCGCGCGATTGGGCAGCCCGGTCAGGGCATCCGTGTAGGTCAGTGCCTCGCGCTCTAGCGCGCGTTCGTTTCTCTCCAGCGCAATCGCGCAAAGATGCACGCATGCATCCACCACATCGCGTTCCAGTTGGCTGGGCCCGCGCTTTTCACGGAAGTAAAAGGCGAAGGTCGCCAGAACACGATCGCCGCTCATGATTGGCGTCGACCAGCAGGCCTTGAAGCCCAGGGGGAGAACCATAGCCTTGAAGTCCTGCCAGCGGGCATCGTTTTCGATGTCGGTAACAGTCACCGGTACACCATGATAGGCCGCCGTCCCGCAGGAGCCGGCGAGAGGGCCGATGGCCAGATTGTCCACGGCCTGCGAATAAGTGAGCGGCAGCGATGGTCCGGCAAGCGGATGCATGCGGCCATCCTTGACCGTCAGTACCGAACAGACCGTCCAGGGGATGGCGGCCTCCACGCGCGTGCAAAGATCATGGACGACGGCGCCGAGCGGCTCGCCCTTGGCGATCATTTCAAGAATGGCATTCTGCAGCGTCAGCATGATTGTCCCACTCGAGATTACGAAACCCATAGTGGCACGCTCGTGTTCAAATCGGATTGAATGCATCATTAAACTTCTATCTTTGCACTCTACCTAAATAAGATTTTTCTGATTTCTGCTCCGGCTATCGTTCCTTGACGTAGACGTTGGCCTCGACGGCTGCCGCTATGAAGGCATTTCTGGCCTCGGATGGCGGTCGCTTGCCGCTTAGAACCTGCTGGCAGGTGCGCTTGGCGGTCTTCAGACTGCGCCCGCGCGCGATTGGCCACGCCGTATTCAACGCCGTCGCGGCCTCGCTTGTATTCGTCACTGTTCGAAATTCGCCGTATCTGCTCGCCTGGAAGTAGATCGGCCGGCTCCATCGTTTCGGGTCCATAACGCAATACCTCCGATACCCGTTAACGCACGTCCGGTTGTGACGTTCCAATATTTGAACGTCATCGTCGGTACCGAATGGTCGACGACGATTTTGCGCGACTGTGCTTCGCCGGTCATAGCGCCCCGGCGGCTACGCGTTACGGTGGTGCGAAACGGGGGCGGATGCGATGACGAAGACGGACTGGCCGAAAGAGGCGCTGACATCGGAAGCGATGGAGATGCTGGATCGCATCCTCAGGCAATGGTGCCTTGAACAAAACTGCGATGTGACCAGCGACCGTGGGCAGGCGACCGCCAAGGCGCTGATCGACTGGTTTGAATTCGGCGTGCAGGACGAGAAAGAGCTAGCGCGGCTGGCGCGCGACGAGTTGCCGCTGAAGTCCTAGCCTTCGGGAGGCACGGGCGAAACGGTCACAAGACCGCGATGGAGCAAAAAAATCTCGCGCGCTTGATGCAACGCAATATGCATATCCGTTCGCATGCACTATCCCTTCTTGCCGGCCGCATGTCGCTGCTCCTCCCAGCAGCAGGGTGGCCGCATATATGAAAAAGGATAGCGCCCCACATGACGAATACCCTGATTGAATCCATCAAGAAGCGCCGCAGCCAGTATGCTCTCGGCAAGACCCTGCCGATCTCCCAGGAAGAAACCACCAAGCTCATCCAGGAAGCCGTGAAGCACACGCCGTCTTCCTTCAACTCGCAGAGTTCGCGTGTTCTGGTTCTCTACGGCGCCGAGAGCGACAAGCTCTGGGGCTTCGTGATGGACGCACTGCGCAAGATCGTTCCTGCAGACGCGTTTGAATCGACTGAAAAGCGGATCAACAGCTTCGCCGCCGGTGCCGGCACCGTTCTCTTCTTCGAAGACCAGGACGTCGTGAAGGGCCTGCAGGAGAAGTTCGCGCTTTACGCCGACAACTTCCCGATCTGGTCGGAACAGTCGAGCGGCATGGCTCAGTTCGCCGTCTGGTCGGCTCTGGCCGCATCCGACATCGGCGCCAGCCTGCAGCACTACAACCCGCTGGCCGATGCCGAGATCGCAGCCGCGTGGAACATCCCGGCCTCGTGGAAGCTGCGCGCGCAGATGCCGTTCGGCGCCAACTCCGCCGCCTTCGGCGAAAAGGCGTTCATGGACGACAGCGACCGCTTCAAGGTCTTCGGCTGATAACATCTGCCGGCGGCGTCATGCGCCGCCGGTTTGTTTGCCTCAGCGGTGACTGCTCTCACGGCGGCAAGTTGGTAAGAGGACAGCGATTTGGACCGTCTCGAATGCGACCGCATGTTCGTAGCCGTCATCGATACGGGGAGCTTCGCTGCCGCAGCAGCCCGTCTCGGCACCAGCAGCGGCCAGGCTTCGAAACTGGTCTCGCGCCTTGAGGCAAGCCTCGGCGTTCAGCTGATCATGCGAACGACGCGCGCGCTGTCGCTTTCGGAGGCAGGTCGCGCCTATTACGAACGCGTGAAATCGCTTCTCGAAGAGTTCGATGCGCTTGATGCCTCGGTGCGCAATGCCTCGCGCGCGCCATCAGGCCGGCTTCGCATTACCGCGCCGATCACCTTCGGCACCACGCAGCTCACGTCCGTGCTTAATCAGTTCGCGATGGCCTTCCCCGACATCAATCTCGACGTCAGCTTCTCGGACCGTACAGTCAATCTGGTCGATGAAGGATTTGATGCCGCCGTGCGCATCGGGCGCCCTGATGATAGCAGCCTGATCGCGCGCAAGCTTTGCGCCGCGCGCATCGTGCTCGTTGCAGCCTCTTCTTATCTCGACCAGCGCGGCATGCCGATGACGCCGGCGGATCTCGCGGCTCACGATTGCATCATCGACACCAATTTTCGCGATCCACTCACCTGGCGGTTCCGCGACAAGGCCGGTTCGCAGCCCATCGTGACAGAAGTCCGCGGGCGCATTGAGTTTTCGAACGCCGAGGCCTGCGTCGCCGCAGCCGAAGCGGGCTTGGGGATCGCGCGCGTACCGAGCTTCGTTGCCGGCGCACGACTTCGTCTTCAGGCGGTGCGTCCTTTGCTTTCCGATTTCGAGGATGAACCGCGCGGCCTCTACGCGGTGTATCCCCCTGCCCGGCATCTGGCGCTGAAAGTCAGAGTGCTCGTCGACTTCCTGGCCGACGCTTTTCGCGGACAACCGGTGTGGGACAAGGGTTGGAACTAATTGCTTCCATTTCGGAAGGAAATATTCTCTTCATGACCGGATAATAATCCATCTGGAATTGCGCCATATCAAACTCCAACACCGCGCAAGAACAGATCAGGAGTTCAGTCATGCTCGTGTATGGCAAGTGGACCGCCGATTGGCACCCCGTACAGGCAACCGATGCCAAGGGCGGTTTCGTCCGGCAGATTTCGGGTTTCCGCAACTGGATCACCCCCGATGGCAGCGCCGGGCCAACAGGTGACGGCGGCTTCAAGGCCGAGGCCGGCCGCTACCATCTCTATGTCGCGCTGATCTGCCCCTGGGCTTCGCGCACGCTGATTGGCCGCGCGCTCAAGAAGCTGGAGGATGTGATTTCGGTCTCGGTGGTCGAACCGGCGCTATCCGATCAGGGCTGGCGCTTTGGAAACTACCCGGGCGCCAATCGAGATGAGCTCAACAACGCCACCTACATGCACGAGATCTACACCAGCGCCGACCGCCACTACACGGGCCGCGCGACCGTGCCTGTGCTTTGGGACAAGGAACGCCGCACCATCGTCAACAATGAGTCGGCCGATATCCTGCGGATGCTCAACTCCGGTTTCGGCGCGCTTGCCGATGGTTCGGTCGATCTCTATCCGGAAGATCTGCGCGCCGAGATCGACGCCCTTAACGAGCGCATCTATCCGCAGCTCAACAACGGCGTTTATCGCACCGGCTTCGCAACGACACAGGTCGCCTACGAGGAAGCCTTCGCCGATGTTTTCACGATGCTCGACGAGCTGGAGGCGCGCCTCGAAGGACGGCGGCCATTCCTTTTTGGCACGCGATTGACCGAGGCCGATGTCCGCCTCTTCGTAACGCTCATCCGCTTCGACGCTGCGTACAATGGGCTCTTCAAGTGCAACTTGCGCCGGCTGGCGGATTATCCCAGCCTCAGCCGTTACGTTGACAACATGCTGGCCATACCCGGTATCCGCCAGACGGTCAGCATCGATCACATCAAGCGCGGCTACTACTCGATCAAGGCGCTGAACCCGACGGGGATCGTTCCCGTCGGCCCGCAGCTTCCGTTCGAGATCTGAGAGGAAACAGCCATGTCGACAATCGCATCACATGCACTGGTCATCATGCTCCACGGCGTCGGCTCGAGCGGCGCCGATCTCGCGCCCCTGGCCAATGTCTGGAAAGACGCTCTTCCCGGCGCCGTCTTCGCTTCGCCGAATGCGCCAAGCCACTCCAGCTTCGGCGCGGGCTACCAGTGGTTCAGTGTGGCGGGTGTCACCGAGGAGAACAGAAGCGAGCGTATCAAGGATGCGCGCCCGGCTTTTGACGCCACAATATCGTCGATCATCAAGGAGAATGGCTTCGCCGATCAGCTCGATCGCGTCGTTCTGGTGGGTTTCTCGCAGGGCACCATCATGGCGCTCGACGCCGTGGCGTCTGGGCGCTGGCCTGTTGGCGCCGTCGTCGGCTTCTCCGGCCGCCTCGCCTCGCCGCTTCCACTCGCGCCTGCGGTCAAGACGCCGGTGCTCTTGGTGCATGGCAGCGCCGATCCGGTCATTCCGGCGGCTGAAACGACGCGTGCCGCGGCGGCTCTTCAGCCGCTTGGCATGGACGTTGAGACGATCATCGTTCCCGGGCTTGGCCATACCATTTCAGCCGATGGCGCTGCCCGGGCGGGTGCGTTCATGGCTGAAGCGCTGAAGTGATCCAGACCTCGGCAAGAAACAAGGCGTTGCGCCAAGCTTGGCGCAACGCTCTCTCGGAAGGCTAGGCCGAAGCCTTGACCGTGTATTTAAGGTGCAACAGGCCGTCATCAAGCTTGTCGCAGGAAAGCAGCGAAAGCTCGCATTTGCCCGCCAGACCATCCTGACCGTATTCGATGAAACGGTCGCTCCCCTTTCGCGCGTCGATGGCTGGGGCAACAAGCAGGCTCAGCTCATCGACCAGGCCCGCCGCGAAGAACGAACCGTTGACACCGGCTCCGCCTTCCAGAAGCAGACGGCGGATATTGAATTCGCGTCCCAGTGTTTCCAGCAGGCTGGATAGATTCATCTCTTGCCCGTCGGACACAATATAGGACACGCCGTCGGCGACGAGCTCGGCCAGATGCTGATCACTGACATCCTTACCGAGCAACACGATGAAATGATCGCCATCGAGATCGCCGCCGTTGAAATGCAGTTTGCCGTGCTGGTCGACAGCGATTGCAAAGCTCTTGGCGTCGCGGTTGGCGACGTGCAACGACCGGCTGACGTCGAATGGTCCGGCTGGCGGATGCGCGCCGGCCTTTGATATCTCGGCCATCGTGACGCGCCCGACCAGCCATCCGTCGGCGTTCATCGTCTTGTGAATTGTCTCGTAGGCGGTCGACCACCCCGCCCGGTTTCCATCCGGGCTTGCCGTCCAGCGGCTAGGGTGGAGCCCGCCATCGAGCGAAGTGATCATATGGCAGATGATATGTGGCTTCATCACGCGGCCGAGCCCCTGTAATCCTGATCGGCGACCTTCTCCATCCAGGTAACAGCGGAGCCATCCTTCATTTCCGCGATGGCGAGGTGGCTCATTGCGCAATCCGGAGAAGCACCGTGCCAGTGCTTTTCACCGGGCTCGAACCACACGATGTCGCCGGGCCGGATTTCCTGGACCTCTCCGCCTTCGCGCTGGATCAAGCCAAGGCCCGAAAGCACGATCAGGGTCTGACCGAGGGGGTGGGTGTGCCAGGCGGTGCGGGCGCCGGGCTCGAAGGTCACGGTCGCACCGCTCAGGCTGCCGCTGCCGTTGAATGGCGCATCGATGCGCACCGTGCCGGTGAAATAATCTTCCGGGCCCTTTGCAGAGGCTTTTGCGCCGCTTTTCCTGATTTCCATTGTCTTGCTCCTGTGACAGGTCTGATAACTCACTGTGCCACATAGGCCAGACATCCTGTGAGGACTAGGTGTCTGACACGGCATAATGCTATGCGAACACTTCATGAATGGCTGGGCACGCGAAGCGGTTGAATTCGCCGCGGGCATAGGCTTAGCTCGCTACAGTCCTTCAGCAGCGAGCATCCAATGACATCGACGGCCGACATCATCGTAATCAACGCCCGCGTTCTCACCCTCGATCCCAATCACCCTGATGCCCAGGCGGTGGCGCTTGGCGATGGGAGGATCATCGCCGTCGGCACGGACGAAGAGATCAAGGCTCTCCACGGTCCCGCAACGCGGGTGATCGACGCGCACGAGAAGACCGTATTACCGGGCTTTTCGGAAAACCACATGCACCTGTTTTCCGGTGCCGCCGAGCTGGATCATCTTCAACTCAAGAGCGTGACGGGACTGGCCGCGCTGACCGAGGCCATCCGTGACTATGCACAGGGCCGGCGAGCGCAGAAGGTACTTTTCGCACAGGGCGTCGATTACAATATTCTTGGCGAAGCAGAGCCGCTGACCCGCCAACACCTGGATGCCATCCTGCCCGACCAACCGCTCGTCCTCTTCGCGCCCGATCATCATACGGCCTGGGCAAACACTGTTGCGCTCGAGCTGGTCGGCATTCTCCACGGCGCCGATCTCAGGCCCGGCAACGAGGTTGTGGTGGGCGCCGACGGGTTGGCGACCGGCGAACTTAGGGAAATGGAAGCCTTCAGCCCGCTTCAGGCCGCCGGCGGTTTCGATCGCTACCGGCTGGGTCTCTCAACAGGCGGCGAGCCCGAGCCATATCCGGATGCCGCGCAGTGGGCGCAGGACATCGCCGTGATGCGAACGGGCCTTGGCTATTGCGCCCGCCACGGCATCACCACAGTCCAGAACATGGACGGCAATCTCTATCAGCTGCAACTGCTCGCCGCGATCGAGAAAGAGGATGGCCACCTGCCCTGCCGCGTGCAGATCCCCTTTCATTTCAAGAATTTCATGTCGCTCGACATGCTGGAGAAGGCCTCGAACATGGCGGCGAGCTACAAGAGCGACTGGCTCTCCTCCGGCCTCGTCAAACTCTTCTACGACGGCGTGATCGAAAGCGGAACCGCCGTGATGGTCGAGCCCTATGCCGACAAGCCAGGCGATCGTGGCGAGGGTCTCTTCACGCCGGAAGCGTTTCGCGCGGTTGCCGTCGAGGCCGATCGGCGTGGCCTGCAGATCGCTGTCCACGCGATTGGCGACGGCGCCGTCCGGGCAGTGCTTGATGGTTACGCGGCAGCGCGCGAAGAGAACGGTGCGCGCGACAGCCGCCATCGCATCGAGCATATCGAGGTCGTGCATCCAGCCGACATCAAGCGTTTCGCCGAGCTCGGCGTCATCGCCTCCATGCAGCCTCCCCATCCGCCGGGTTGCGCGGGCCTGCCGCTGGAGCCGACCATATCGCGCATCGGCAGGGAACGCTGGCCCGTCAGCTACGCCTGGCGCACGCTGAAGGACGCCGGCGCCCATATCTGCTTCGCGTCCGATTGGCCCGTTTCGCCGATCGATCCGCTGGTCGGCCTGAAGGCCGCGGTGACGCGCAAGAAATGGAGCGATGGCGATCCGGATCAATCCTTCTCGTTGTCGGAAGCGCTCGCCGCCTATTGCGTCGAGGGCGCCTATGCCGAGTTCAAGGAAGATCGCAAGGGCATGATCAGGCAGGGCTACGTCGCAGATATCGTCATTCTCGACAGCGATATCGAGGGGATCGACCCAGATGATCTCGACACCATCAAGCCCGTGACGACCATCTGCGGCGGGCGCATTAGTTTTTCCGATTGATAAATATTTTCTACCGGAAGCGTAAAATCGGGTTGTCAATGCGCGAGGCGTGTGGTCACCTAGCCAAAAGCCGAAAAGGCGGGGACAGCAGCATCAGCAACCACGAGTGGGCCGCATATGGCGGGATTGAACGCGATTGAGATTCGCAGTGTTTCCAAGGTGTTCGGCTTTGGTGAGTACGCATTTTCCGCGGTAGACGACGCATCGGTTTCCATCAGGCAGAATGAGTTTTTCACCCTTTTGGGGCCGTCCGGCTGCGGCAAGACAACGCTCCTGCGCCTGATCGCCGGTTTCGAATACCCGACATCTGGCGAGATCATGCTGAACGGCGATAACATCGCCGCGATGCCGCCATTCAAGCGGCCGATCAACACGGTCTTCCAGAGCTACGCGCTTTTCCCGCACATGACGGTCGCCGAGAATATCGGCTTCGGCCTGACCATGCTTGGCCGGCCGAAGCAGGAGATCCGCGACCGGGTCGCTGCGATGCTGAAGCTGGTGCGCATGGAAGCGCTCGCCAACCGTCGCACAAGCCAGATTTCCGGCGGCCAGCAGCAGCGCGTGGCGCTTGCCCGCGCGCTGGCACCGCAGCCGAAGGTGCTTCTGCTCGACGAGCCCTTGTCGGCGCTCGACTACAAGCTGCGCAAGGACATGCAGATAGAGCTGAAGCGCCTGCAAGCCGAAACCGGGATCACCTTCATCTTCGTCACCCACGACCAGGAGGAAGCGCTGACCATGTCGGACCGCATCGCCGTGATGTCGGCGGGAAAAATCCTGCAGGTCGGCAAACCCAGAGAAATATACGATGCGCCGACCGACCGCTTCGTGGCCGATTTCATCGGCGAGACGAACTTCCTCAAGGGCCGCATTCACGCGGTGAATTCGGGGATCGCAGAAGTGGAGACCGCTGCGGCCGGCCGCATTTCGGCGACTATGCCGAGCAACTTTTCCGATGACGGAGAGGTGACTTTGGTGCTGCGGCCGGAACACGCAGCGCTTTGCGGGCCGGCGGATCATGCGCGCTGCCAGATGACGGGCACGCTGGAGACGATCGTCTATTTCGGCACCGATACACATTATCACGTCCGCCTCGCCGACAACGAAACCCTGTTCACGCTGCGCGAGCAGAACAAGCCGCTGCAGGCTGCGCGGTACGCCGAGGGTGACAGGGTCGGCATCGCGATCGAGCCGAATGCCGCCAGGGTGCTGAGGAGCTGACATGACCCATGTGGCGGACGTGATCGAAGCGGAAAAGAGCCGGGACATCCGGACGCGCTGGCTTCTTTCGCTGCCTGCCCTGCTAATCATCCTCGCGGCCGCCAGCGGGCCGCTGCTGATCGTCGTCGCCTATTCCTTCCTGACGCCTGGCCCCTATGGCGACGTCGTGTGGGTGCCATCCATCGAGGGTTGGATCAACGTCGTACTGCAGCAGGACATTTTTGACGGTTCGCTATCCCTGGCCGACGCGCATGTCTCGATCTTCATCCGCTCTGTCGTTTTGTCGCTTGCCACCACGCTCCTGACGCTAGCCATCGGCTTCCCCACCGCTTACTTCATCGCCACCCGTCGCGAGACGACGCGCGAGCTCTGGCTGCTTTTGATCACCATTCCCTTCTGGACGAACCTCCTGATCCGCACCTTCGCGATCCTGGAAATCATTCGCAATGAAGGGCTGATCAACGGCTTGCTCATGCGCTTCGGGCTGATCTCGAAGCCGATCCAGATGCTTTTCACCGACGGCGCGATCCTCACCGGCATGGTCTACGTCTACCTGCCGCTGATGGTCTTGCCGCTCTATGCCAGCATGGAGAAGATCGATTTCCGCTTGGTCGAGGCCGGATACGACCTCTACGCGACGCCTTTCAAGGTCCTGCGGCGGATCATCATTCCGCTGGTCAAGCCGGGCATCATCGCCGGCTCCATACTCGTCTTCATCCCCGCGCTCGGCGCCTACGTCACCCCCAGCATCCTCGGCGGCGGCAAGAACCTGATGCTTGGCAACCTGATCGAACTGCAGTTCGGACAGGGACGCAACTGGCCGCTCGGCTCGGCATTGTCGATCACGCTGATGATGATCGTCATGATCGCCCTGCTCTTCTACGTGCGCAACGCGGGCGGGCAGGAGAACCGGCATGGCTAGATCCTTCTCTATCAGGCGCCAGCGCGGCTTCACCACGATCGCCATGATCTGCTTTGCGGCGCTCTATTTGCCGATCGGCGTGCTGGTTTTCTATTCGTTCAACGCCGGCGAGTCGCTCGCTTCGTTCGACGGCGTGTCGCTGCGCTGGTTTCAGAAGGCGTTCGAGAACAAGCAGGTGATCGACGCCTCGCTGCGCTCGCTGCAGATCGCCGCGATCGCCGCCGTGGTCTCGACGGTCGCGGCGACGATGGCGGCACTGGCGACCACGCGAACAGCGCCCTATCGCGGCCTGACGATGAAATATGCCTTCATCAACCAGCCGCTGATGATCCCCGAGATCGTCACCGCTGTCGCGCTTCTGATCTTCTTTGCCCGCATCAAGATCTGGACCGGTTACGCCGGTATCGGTTACCTCATCGCCGCCCACACAGCCTTCTGCATCCCCTTTGCCTATCTGCCGATCCGGGCGCGGCTCGAAAACATGGACCTGACGCTGGAGAAGGCGGCGGCCGACCTCTATGCCACGCCGTGGAAGGCGTTCCGCCATGTGACGCTGCCGCTGCTATGGCCGGGCATTCTCGCAGGCTTCATGCTGGCCTTCGTCATCTCGCTCGACGATGTCGTCATCACCGAGTTCGTCAAATCCGCAGGCCAGGATACGCTTCCGACCTACATGCTCGGCCAGATCCGCCGCTCCATCACGCCCGAAATGAACGCGATCTCGACGCTGTTTCTCGGCCTGTCGATCCTCGTCGTCTCCATCTTCTTTGTCGTCAATCGAAAACGTGCCTGAAAACAAGAGAGGGAACATGCGCATGAAACGGATGACTTCGACAATCGCCCTTATGGCGGCACTCCTTGGCACCGCGGGCCTTGCCCATGCCGAGGGTGAGCTCAACATCTACAATTGGGGCAATTACACCAGCCCCGAGATGATCAAGAAGTTTGAGGACAAGTACAAGGTCAAGGTGACGATCACCGACTATGATTCCAACGACACGGCGCTTGCCAAGGTTCGCCAGGGCGGCTCAGGCTTCGACATGGTTGTGCCCTCGCAGAACTACATTCCGATCTGGATTTCCGAGGGCCTATTGCTTGAGACCGACCCCGACAAGATGGAAAACTTCAAGAACGTCGCCAAGGAATGGGCCAATCCCGACTTCGATCCCGGCCGCAAATACACCGTTCCTTGGGCGATGGGCATCGTCGGCACGGTTGTCAACACCGACGTTTACAAGGGTGACATCAACACCTGGGGCATCATCTTCGATACGCCGGCCGAGCTGAAGGGCAAGGTCAACGTCGTCCCCGAAATGACCGACGTCATCGACGCGGCCGTGCTCTACAATGGTGGCAAGAAGTGCACCGGCGATCTGGCCGTGCTCAAGAAAGTGCGTGACACGCTGTTGAAGGCCAAGCCAGACTGGGTGGCGATGGAATACGGCACCATCGAGAAGATGGGCTCGGGCGACTTCGCGGCATCGAGCGACTGGAACGGCTCGGCCTTCCGCCAGCGCCTCAAGAACCCCGCGATCAAGTTCGGCTATCCCAAGGAAGGTTTCGTCAACTGGAGCGACAATCTCTCCGTCCTCAAGGACGCCAAGAATGTCGAGAACGCCAAGCTGTTCCAGAACTTCATGATGGACCCTGAAAACGCCGGCATGAACTCCGGTTTCCACCGCTATGCAAACGGCATCGCCGGCTCCGACAAGTTCATGCCCGAGGACATGAAGAACGCACCCGAGATCACCATCCCGGCTGAATTCGCGTCGGTCGGCGTGCCATCCCAGACCTGCCCGCCTGATGTTCAGGCGCTCTACACGAAGATCTGGACCGAGCTGCAGAAGTAGGCCCGATCGCGGCGCCCCGCCCCGTCGATGGTGCGGGGTGCCACATTTTCCAGCGAATGGATGTTTTGATGAAGACCGTCTTCTCTCCCCGCCATCGCGGCCACGCCAACCAGCTTGAGCTTGTGGCGGGCGACATCGTTCCGGGCTTCGAGCTGACATCGCGGGCGGAGTATATCGCCGCCCGTGTCGCAGCGGTCGAACTCGGCGCGATCATCGAGCCGGCGGAGCATGACCTGACAACAGCGGCGCGGGTTCACCGTCAGGACTATCTCGATTTCCTGCCGACGATCTGGGGCCGCTGGACGGCGGAAGGGCGCACCGGAACGGCGCTGCCCTTCACATGGCCGACACGCGGCCTGCGCGGCGATGTCCTTCCCGAATTCATCGACGGTCTCCTCGGCTATTACTCCTTCGACGCCGGCTGCGGCATCGTCGAGGGCTCGTGGGATGCGATCAAATCTTCCCATGACGTGGCGCTGACGGCAGCCGGCCTGGTGCAATCCGGCGAACGCGCCGCCTTCGCACTCTGCCGCCCGCCCGGCCACCACGCCGGCGCCGGCTTCATGGGCGGCTATTGCTACATCAACAACGCCGCCGTTGCCGCGCAGTGGCTGCGTGATAACGGCGCCAGGCGGGTATCGATCCTCGACGTGGACTATCATCACGGTAACGGCACTCAGGAGATTTTCTACGCGCGGGATGACGTGCAGGTCATCAACCTGCATGCCGATCCGATGCAGGAGTATCCCTATTTCCTCGGCCATGCCGACGAGCGGGGTATCGGCGCAGGCGAAGGGTTCAATCTCAATTACCCCATGCGCTTCGGCACAGACTGGACGAAGTGGAGCCAGTCGATGGACGACGCCTGCGGCAAACTGCTTTCCTACGCGCCTGATGTGGTGGTCGTCTCGCTTGGCGTCGACACCTTCGAGAAGGATCCGATCAGCAAGTTCAAGCTCAGGACCGAGGACTTCTCCAAGATCGGCGAGCGGATCGCCAGGCTCGGGCTCCCGACGCTCTTCGTCATGGAGGGTGGCTATGCCGTCGAGGAAATCGGCGTCAACGCGGTGAGCGTGCTCACCGGTTTCGAAGGCGCCTGATTGCCTGAAGGGGAGTGATGTGATGCCTGAGCTGCTCTTCAATCGCGCGGACGTGACGCTCGCCAACTGGCGCACCGTCCCATACAGCCGGTGGTCCTTCGAGCATGTCAGCGAGATCGTCCCCTCGGCGATCATCCCGGGCACGCGCGGCGGAAAAGCGGCCGAGCCAATCGGCCTCAGTGCGCTATCAGGCATCTCGTTTACGGGTCTGAAAGATGCACCGTCATCGCTGTCGGACTTTCTCACCGAGAGCGAAACCGACGAACTCGTCGTCATGAAAGACGGACGCGTCATCGCCGACTGGTCCGCGCCGCACTCCGATCCAACGCGCCCACACATCATATTCTCCGTCTCCAAGTCCCTGACAGGGCTCCTCGGCGGAATTCTCGCGCATAGAGGCCTGCTGTCCTTCGAAAGCCGGATCAGCCGCTATGTGCCCGAGGTCGCCGGCTCGGCCTATGCGGATGCGACGGTGCAGCAGCTCATCGACATGGAGATCAGCGTCGATTTCGTGGAGAGCTATCTCGACACCTCAGGTGGTTTCGAGCGCTACCGTCGCTCCACCGGATGGAACCCTGAAAAGCCAGGCGATCCCGCACCGGATCTGAAGACGTTCATCTGCGGCATCGGCAAGGGTGCCGGATCACACGGCGAGAGGCACGCCTATCGCTCGCCGAACACCGATTTGGCCGGCATCGTTCTCGAGCGGGCCGCTGGCGCGTGGTTCGCCGCGCTGCTCAGCGACCACCTGTGGAAGGCAATCGGCGCCGAAGCGAACGCCATGGTCACCGTCGACCGGATCGGCACCGCGCGCGCGGCGGGCGGCATTTCTGCGACGGCACGAGACCTTGCCCTGGTGGGTGAACTGGTGCGGAGGCGCGGCGCGGGGATCGTGTCAGAGGACTTCATCGCCGATTTCTGGTCGCGCAAGCGCCGGGAGGCATGGAAGAACGGCGATCAGCTGGAGCTGTTTCCGGAGGGAAGCTACCGCAATTACTGGTACGAGACGGGCGTCGGAGAGCTGGCGGCGATCGGCATCCATGGCCAGTGGATATGGATCCACCCGGAGCGCGAAACTGTCATCGTCAAGCTGTCGTCGCAGCGGTTGCCGGTTGATCCGGCCCTTGACCACGCGATCGTGCGGATGATGTGGGCGATCTGTAGCTTATAGAGCGCGCCCGGTTAGCGGGAGGCCACGCCCTGTTGGCGATACGCACGTTGCTTCGACGCCAACTGGCTGATCGGCAAGGAGAGTTCGGCAATCCTGGGATCGGGCGCCTCGACCCACCGCTCTGGCGAGAAGTAGGCCTTGGTGCGCGTCTGCGGCCCGGAATCGGCGGCAACGACAAGCATGAAATTGTAGCTATCCTGGCTCTCGGGGTCGCGCCGGAAGCTGAAATAGGCCCCGAACCGCTCGTTTTCGAAATCACGAAGGCTGCGGATCGGCGCCAGCGCGTCCTGAAAATCGCTCCACCCCGCCTGCCGCACCAGGGTTTCGAATATCTTCATATGACCGACGTCCAGCCGCCCTTCGGCATCCGTCGGGGGGCCGACGAGCCTTCCCCTGATCTCCACGATGTCGCCGCTGGCGTTGCCCTTGACCCTCAGGAACACAGAGTTCAGCGGCCGAACGTCATTCTTCTTGTATATGCGTTGGAAATAGCATTCGTGGCTGGTGCTACGCATCGACGGCGCGCGCCATTCGCTTGTCTCGATACCAGCATCGCGCAACGCCTTGCAAACGGTCGGCCCGGAGACCCGCCAAATGCGCAGGAACTGAGCCGCCACGTCGGGTTCCGGGGCTTCGATCAGGCGAACGGGGATATCGACCGGTTGCGCCGACGGTGGCGTGGACGTCGCGGCCGGCTCGACAATCATGGGCGGCTGTGGCGGTTCGTCGAAGATTTGAACTCCGAAATGGCGAAAGAGGCTTTCGAACCGCTGAGGATCGCCAAAAAACAGCGCCGCGGCCGCGAAGCACGGCAGGATGAGGAAGAATATCGACCAGACGGACCTGCGGATATTGTTCCGCAACGGCACCCTTACCTGCTCTTGTGATGCATCACTCACCAAATCCATCACCTTTGCGGCTGGATTATAAGTTAAAGCTCATACTCACAATGGTTCAATACATTCGAATTAGCAATCGCTTGATCGCGAATTCATGCTGCAACGCGAAAAAATCAGTCGGCATTACCATCTGCCATGTGCATTGAGCGGCAGGAATACACCAGCAATCACATCCGCGAGATTGGCCGGCAAGTTAAGAAACTATTTATGAAATCGTGAAAATTAGAGATGGACGATCGTGGCAATGCGGCATTCGCGCGCGTTGCACCCCAATGACGTGGTTCAATGAGTAAATGCTCGCGCGCTCGACGGTGCGCAGCAATGCGTATGGAGTATAGCGTATCATGAGTATCAAACACTTCGCGGCAGCCCTTGCCGTCAGCCTTCTTGCCTCGCCGGTTCTGGCCGCCGATTTCGGCTCCTACGACCAGCCGTCTTCCGGCAGCTGGGAAGGCGCCTATGCCGGTGTCCACGGCGGCATGGCCTCTCCGAACCTCAACCCCTTCTCCGGCAACAATGGCCTGAGCGTCGGCGGACAGGCGGGCTACAACACCATGGTTGGCGGCGCGGTCGTCGGCGGCGAAGTCGAAGCCTCTTACCTCGGCGACAGCCGCGTGAAAGTGGAAGACGGCAAGCTCAAGGAGCGTCACCGCCTGAGCGCCAAGGGCAAGGTTGGTGCACCGATCGACCAGACGCTGATCTATGGAACGGCCGGCTTTGCGATGACCAACTTCCGTGACAACGGCAACATCGCCGGCCCCGACGGCTGGAAGCCAGGCTACATCCTCGGCGCCGGCGTCGAGCAGAAGCTGACGTCCAACGTTTCGGCTCGCGTCGAATATAACTACACGATCACCAACAGCGTGCGTACCTTCTCCAACGGTGTCGGCACGACGGGCAACGTCCACGACCACACGCTGAAGGCCGGCCTCAACGTCAGCTTCTAACAGCAGTAAGGATGGCGTCAGCAATTGTTGGCGCCATCTCCTCGCGCAAAAGATCTCCGGCGCTGCCTGCACACCAGCGCGCGCCGGATCATGCAGCCTGGCCCAAGGTGGTCAGATAGATTGCCTGGGAGGGAATGCGGTGCTTCGCGCCGATGTCGCAGATCCCCAAGTTGTTTCGCGTTCGCAGAAGCGCCGATAACAAGCCTGACGCTCACCCCGGAAAGACGGGGGCTTATCCCCTCCCCACTTGGCCAACTCCCCGTGCATGAGCCCGAGCTAAATCCGGCCCGGCTCAAGTACCATATACAACATGGGTGCTAATTACTCTTCGAACACCTTGCCGCTTCGCGCCTCTAGGCGATAGCGGTGCGCGGGATAGACCAGCCGGGCTGTGGACACCACCTGGCGGCCAGACCATGTCCGGCGCCGAATGGTCAGGCAAGGTTCGCTTCTCAGGATCGTCAGCAATTTGCACTCCCAGGCCTGCGGCATCGCCGCCTCCACCACGTGCTCGGAACCACTGAGCGGCGCGGCAGCCACCAGGTAAGCGTTCGGCGTCTGGGACGAGAAATCTTGAATGAGATAGTCCGGCGCAGCCGCCGGATTGACGAAACGGTCCTCGATCTGGACCGGAACGCCATTTTCGCTGTGCACGATCAGCGAATGAAAGACCGGCGCGCCGATATCGAGATCGAGCGCGTCCGCAGTCTCCGGAGATGCGGGCTCTTCAGCGATCACAATGACTGATGCTTCGTGCGAATGCCCGCGCTCCGCGATCTCGTCGGCGATGTTTCTGACCTCGAACAGCGGTGAGTAGCCTTTGCGCTCCGCCACGAACGAGCCGACGCCCTGGATGCGAACGAGCTCCCCTTCCGCTGCCAATTCGCGCAGCGCGCGGTTCGCCGTCATCTTACTGACGCCGAGTTCGGCGACCAGTTCATTCTCGGAGGGCACGCGGAATTTCGGCGGCCATTCGCCGCTCTGGATACGGTCGAGAATCATCTGCTTGACACCGACATAGAGCGGCGCGCTATCGTTCTGCGCAAGCTCACGCTTCATCTCGCTGGAATGCTTCATTGCCTATTCCTTTTGCACGAATGAAATCCGCCCATTCAATCGACTTTCCTCTTGCATAACACAAATTATCTCATATGGTACCCTATACAACCACCTGATCAACTTCTCTTCGAAGGATGGCAGGCAAGCCGGCGTAGATCGGCATCACGCGGCCGCAAGGCCATCGTCACTTCAGAGGAGATCTCTATGAAACTCGCAGCCATTCTTCTTTCCAGCGCCGTCGCGCTTTCCGGGCTCGTCGCTCCCGTTTCCGCCAAGGACTGGAAGACCGCCACCATCACGCTCGAAGGCGCCTATGCGCCATGGAACATGACGAATGCCGACGGCACGCTCGGCGGCTTCGAACCCGAACTGGCCAAGGTTCTGTGCGAACGCGCCAAGATCGAATGCACGCTCGTGGCTTCGGATTGGGACGGCATGATCCCGGCACTGAACGCCGGCAAGTTCGATGTCATCATGGATGCGCTCTCGATCACCGAAGAGCGTAAGCAGATCATCGACTTCACTGTGCCCTATGCCGCGACGCCGGCTGCTTTCGCCACTGCCAAGGACAGCCCGCTGGCCAATGCCGCCGGCACTGGCGCGACCATCAAGATGACACCCGGCCAGACCGGCGTGAAGGAAATCGACGCACTGAAGGAAGCCTTCAAGGGCAAGACGATCGGCATTCAGGCCGCCACCGTCTATGCGAAGTTCGTCTACGACAACTTCGGCGATATCGCCCAGATCCGCGAATACAAGACGGGCGCCGATCGCGACCTCGACCTGCAGAACGGACGTATCGACCTCGGCTTCGACGACGCCGTCTATTTCAACAGCGCGTTCGAGACCGCCGGCGGCGCGCTCGCCTTTACCGGCCCCGAGATCGTCGGATCGATCTGGGGCGAAGGTGAAGGGCTTGGCATCCGTAAGGCCGACACCGACCTGCGCGACAAGTTCAGCGAAGCGATCAAGTCGGCGCTTGCTGATGGCACCGTGAAGAACCTGTCGATGAAGTGGTTCAAGATCGACGTCAGCCCGCAGCAGTAAGGCCTCCGGCAAACATAGCCCGGTCTCCGACGTTAGCGCCGGAGACCGCATGTCTGACAACGTCGTCGATCGAGCGACGCATGCGGGGAACGTGCCATGGCATCATTGTCACTGATTGGATTCGGCTCCGGCGGATGGGGCGCGCTGCTGCTTTTTGCCGCTTTCATCACCTTGTGCGTAACGGCGACAGCGCTCGTGATTGGCGCGGTGATCGGCGCGATCGTCGCTGCTGCGAAGCTGTCCGGCAACCTCGTGTTCGCCACGCTCGGCAATATCTACACGACCGTCTTTCGCGGCGTGCCTGAACTTCTGATCATCTACCTGATCTATTTCGGCGGCTCTTCGGCGGTCACCGCGATCGGCAAGGCAATGGGCTACGAGGGCTTCCTCGGCATGCCGTCTTTCATCGCAGGCGCGCTGGCTGTCGGCATCATCTCCGGCGCCTATCAGGCCGAAGTCTTTCGCGGTGCCTTCCAGGCGATTTCCAAGGGCGAGCTCGAGGCGGCGTCGGCGATCGGCATGCATCGCGCATTGCGTTTCCGCCGCATCATCATGCCTCAGGTCTTCCGCTTCGCCATTCCCGGCATCGGCAATGTCTGGCAGCTAAGCTTGAAGGATTCCGCGTTGATCTCCGTTACCGGCCTTGCCGAGCTAATGCGCACCAGCCAGGTGGCGGCGGGTTCGACGCGGCAGTATTTCCTGTTCTTCATCGTCGGCGGCATTCTCTATCTGATCCTCACCAGCCTGTCCGACCGCGTCTTCAACGGCGCCGAACGACGCGCCAACCGCAGCATGCCGACGGCGGCGATGGGAAAGGCATAAGGACAAGCCCATGGACATCGCCTTTCTCACCCAAACCATGCTGACACTCTTGAAAGCGGTGCCGACGACGCTCGCGCTGTTTTCGGTGTCGGTCGTCTCCGGATGCCTGCTTGCGCTGCTGATCGTCTGGATGCGCGTTGGCGGAAACCCGGTTCTGTCCGCCTTTGCCAAGGGCTACATCTTCGTCTTTCGCGGATCGCCCCTGCTGATCCAGATGTTCCTGATCTTCTACGGCCTCGGCCAGTTCGGCTTCATCCGCTACTCGTTCCTCTGGCCTTTCTTGCGCGAACCTTTCATCTGCGCCGTGCTTTCACTGGCGTTGTGCACCGCCGGCTATTCGGCCGAGATCTTCCGAGGCGGTATTCGCGCGGTCTCGCCGCGCGAGATCGAAGCGGCACGTTCGATCGGTATGTCGGGCTTTCTGCTCGTGCGCCGCATCCTGGCGCCAATCGCATTCCGCCATGCCCTGCCCGCCTATTCCACCGAAATCGTGCTGATGATGAAATCGACGGCGCTTGCAAGCCTCGTCACCGTCTGGGAAGTGACCGGCGTCGCACAAAGGCTGATCTCGCAGACCTACCGGACGATGGAGGTCTTCCTTTGCGCGGCCATCATCTATCTCGTTTTGAACTTCATAATCCTGCAGGCCATGGCCCTGCTTGAATATTCGCTTTCGCGACATCGCCGCGCCGCGCCGCCCGCGCTGAAGGCATAAGAGCAGAACCAAACCGATGGAGCACCCATGCCCGGCGTAACCCGACTTTCGGTCCGCAATATCCGCAAGAGCTTCGGCATCCATGAAGTCCTGCGCGGCATCTCGCTTGATGCGCAAGATGGCGACGTCATCTCGCTGCTCGGCGCTTCCGGCTCCGGCAAATCGACCTTTCTGCGCTGTATCAACCTGCTGGAAACCGCGACCGATGGCGAAATCTGGGTCGACGGCGAACAGATCAGGATGATCCACAAGGGCGGCAAGAGCCGGCCCGCGAGCCAGAAGCAGGTCGATCACATTCGCTCCGAACTCGGCATGGTGTTCCAGTCCTTCAATCTCTGGTCTCACATGACGATCCTGCAGAACATCATCGAGGGGCCGGTGCATGTTCTGAAGCGCCCGCGCTCCGAATGCATCGCCGAGGCCGAAGCCCTGCTCGAAAAGGTTGGTATTGCCGACAAGCGTCATGCCTATCCGGCCCATCTTTCGGGCGGCCAGCAGCAGCGCGCCGCGATCGCCCGCGCGCTCGCCATGAAACCGAAGGTGATGCTGTTCGACGAACCGACATCGGCACTCGATCCCGAACTCGTCGGCGAGGTGTTGCGCGTCATGCGCGCGCTTGCCGAAGAGGGCATGACCATGCTGGTCGTGACCCATGAAATGAGCTTTGCCCGCAACGTCTCGAACCGGGTCGTCTTCATGCGCGAAGGCGTCGTTGACAGCAGCGGCACGCCCGACGAGATGTTCGGTGGTGGCGGATCGCCGGCGTTTCGGCAGTTCATCGGTCACTTCGGAACCGGGCAATGACAACTCTTCTCGATGGCGTCCTCGGCTGGCGCGATATCGCCCGCGTCGCAGACGGAGACACACTGGCGCTCTCGCAGGCCGCCTGGCAGCGCGTGGATAACGCCAGCCGCATTGTCGAGCGGATCGTCGAGACCGGTGTTCGGGCCTATGGCGTCAATACGGGCGTCGGCGCGCTTTCCGATACGGTAGTCGATCGGCAGTCGCAAAGCAGGCTATCTCGCAACATCATCCTCAGCCACGCTTGCGGGGTCGGAGATAGATTGGCACCGCGCGAAGTGCGGGCCATCATCGCGGCCCAGATCGCCAATTTCAGCCACGGTCACTCCGGCGTGCGATCCGATATCCTGCGCTATCTCCTGGCGTTTCTTGAGCGGGACTGCATCCCCGATGTGCCCGCCAAAGGCTCGGCAGGCTATCTCACGCACAACGCCCACACGGCGCTCGTGCTGCTTGGAGAGGGCAGCGCGCACCTTGGCGGAAAACAGATGTCTGGCGGCGAGGCGCTTGCAGCGCTCAATCTGGCGCCACTTGTGCTTGGCGCCAAGGAGGGGTTGAGCCTTGTCAACGGCACGGCCTGTGCGACCGGACTTTCCAGCGTGGCGCTGGCGCGTGCTGAGCGGTTGCTCGATTGGGCGGACGCCATTGCCGCGCTGACCCTTGAGGCTGTCGGCTGCCAGATGGCGGCCTTCGACGAAGATGTTTTGGCACTGCGACATTCGAAGGGCATTCAGGACGTGGGCGCCCGGCTGCGCCGCTATCTCGCGGGCAGCGGCCTGGTGGAGGCGGCACTCGGCAAGCGCACACAGGATGCGCTGAGCCTGCGATCCGTACCGCATGCCCATGGCGCCGCGCGCGATGTGTTTGACACTTCCTGCGCTGTCGTTGATCGCGAACTTGCCTCCGTCACCGACAACCCCGCCGTATCGGGGACACCTGATGCGCCCATCGTCTCATCGGAAGCACATGCAGTGGCGCCGGCGCTTGGCCAGGCGGCCGACAGCCTGGGTACCGCGCTCGCACAGATCGCCGCCATGAGCGAACGGCGCATGGACCGGCTCGTCAATCCGCTCGTCAGCGGCTTGCCGGCATTTCTGGCAAGCGATGCTGGGAGCAATTCCGGCTTCATGATCGCTCAGTACACGGCAGCCGCCTTGAGCAACGAGAACCGCCGGCTTGCCGCGCCGGCATCGCTGGATGGCGGGCTGACATCCGGTCTGCAAGAAGATTTTCTCGCGCACCCGACCGCGGCCGCAAACAAGCTTCTTTCGATCATCGACAACGCCGAATACATCCTCGCCATCGAGCTGATGGCCGCAGCACAGGCGCATGACTTTCTGTCGTCAACGGCGCAACGCGCGCCCGGCACCGATATGATCCACGCCGCCGTTCGAGGCGTCGTCGCTCACTATGCAGACGACCGGCCGCTATCGCTCGATATGGAACAGGTGCGGTCGCTGATCCAGCGCAGCTTGCCGCCGTCAATTGCCTGAAGGAACAGCCATGACCACTCAATATGACGTTGCCGTTGTCGGGCTTGGCGCCATGGGCAGTGCGGCCGTCGCATTCCTGGCCGCCCGCGGTGTCAAGGTGATCGGTATCGATGCCTATCACCCCGCGCATGCTCTAAGCTCTTCGCACGGCGACAGCCGCTTGATCCGCCTCGGCTACTTCGAGGACCCCTCCTACGTGCCGCTGCTGCAACGCGCCTATCAAAACTGGCGCGCGCTCGAAGCCGGACTTCGGACCAATGTACTCGAGATAACGGGCGTCTTGCAGATCGGGGCTCCAGACAGCAAGATCGTCAGCGGGACGCGTGCATCCTGTGCCATGCATGGCCTGGCGCACGAGGTGCTTGATCGCGAGGAGACGGCGCGCCGCTTTCCGGTGTTCCAGCTCGACCAGAACGAGATCGCCGTACTCGACCCGCAGGGCGGCTACCTGCGTCCGGAGACGGCGGTCATGGGCTACCTGAAGCTTGCGGCAGAAGATGGCGCCGTACTTCATTTCGGCGAGCGCGTGACATCGATCGACCCCGACGATGCAGGCGTCACTATCCGATCCGCCGAGGGAACTTACCGCTCTCGCAAGGTGATTGTCGCCACGGGATCATGGATCGCGGAACTCGTGCCGGAGCTGCGAGAGCATGCCGTTCCGATCCGCCAGGTCGTCGCCTGGTACCAGCCGCGCGACGGCTTCGTTACTCAGCCCGGGCGCATGCCATGCTTCCTGCGCGACGAGGGTGACGAAGGATCCTATTTCGGCTTCCCCGCCATCGGCGTGGATGGCGTCAAGGTCGGCCGACATGCCCATTTCCGCGAGCCGATCGACCCGAACCAGCCAAACCCGCCGGTCAACGATACCGATACCGCATTGCTTGATGGCTTTATCGGCAGGCGTCTGCCGGCTGCCGCCGGTACACGCGCCAATGCCACGACATGCCGCTACACGATGCTGCCGAGCGAGGATTTCTTGCTCGACCTTGCTCCATCAAGCTCCAACATCGTTGTCGCCTCGCCCTGCTCGGGACACGGCTTCAAGTTTACCAGCGTCGTCGGTGAAATCCTTGCCGATCTCGCTCTTGATGGCGGGAGCAAGCTTCCGATCGGCGCTTTCTCCTTCGACGCGATGCGGCGATACCTTAACGGGAGAGCCAGTTAACGGAAGCCGTAGGCGGCGCGCGCCTCAAGGCATTCGCCGTCGCCGGGAAGACAGTCGCGGCACACTTGCGGCCTGATCTCGTAGACCATGCATGATGTGCCCGAACCAACCGTGCCATCCAGGGCCGAGCAGCGATTGTCATGACAGCGCATGCCCGTTAGATCATCGGCGACGAAGCGGGCGGGCAAGCGGTCGAGATCGGCATCTGTTTCGACGGAGAATCGCGGCCAACTTGACGAGTACGAACAGCAGGCGCCGCAGGTCTGACAATCGAAATCGGCTGAAATGGTCATCGGCGCTTTCTTTTTCCGAAGAATTCGCTGCACAGGATGCAACGAGACTTTGTCGATTTTGGCGCTATCGCCCCTGCGACGCGCCTAATCGCGCTACAGGCGGACCAAAATTCATATTTCATGCAAATGAAGTGGCTCGAAGGCATGCTGGGAGTTGATGGACGCGCGACAGCACTATAGGTTCGCCTCGCCATTGCAAGCAAAACACTTAAAAGGGAATATCCATGCCTGAGGGTACTGTTAAATTCTTCAACGAGGACAAGGGCTTCGGTTTCATCACGCCAGAGAACGGCGGAACCGACGTTTTCGTTCACATCACCGCCCTGCCGCGCGGCGCTTCGCTTCGCGAAGGCGACAAGGTCAGCTTCGACCTCGGCCAGGACCGCAAGACCGGCAAGTCGAAGGCTGAAAACGTCTCCATCCTCTGATTGAACGTTTCAAAACGTCTAGCCTGCCGCCTGGTGCGGCAGGCTAGATTCGCGAAGAGCCAGCTGCCGGTCTAGCGTATGCTCAACCAATACTAATGATAGATCGAGGTGAGATGAAAAGTCACAATCCACGCGAGTAACGTAAGTATACCAAGCACCATTATTAAAAGACGCAACTGCTGCTCCACGCAATTCCATGCCATTTTGGGAGCCATTACGCAGAAAACGTCGATCCAGTTTCATTTCCCATGAACTTTTTATTTGTCTTGAGCATTGAGCGCCTGTGCAGGGGCGGTCGCCAAGCAACGCGGGATCACCAAGCAGGGAACGGGTCTTCGAGCTCGGGCCAATCATGCGGATTGGCACTCGCGAGACAGCCGTCAAGCGCTGCGCGGATACCAGCCTCATCCATGTCGACACCGATAAAGACCAGCTCCTGGCGCCGGTCACCCCAGGCATCGTCCCATTGGCCTCGCATCTGCGCCTCAAACTGCGGATGATCAGGCCAATCCTCGCGCGGAATGGTGGCCCACCAAAACCCCATAGGTTCGCAGCGTCGCTGTACGCCCGCCGCCGACATCAGGCCGACGTGATGCGGACGTGTGGCGAGCCAGAAATGCCCCTTGGCGCGAACAACACCCGGCCACGGCGCATCCAGAAAGGCGACGAGGCGGGCAGGATCGAAAGGCCGTCTGGCGCGATAGACGAAGCTCGAAACACCATATTCCTCGGTCTCGGGAACATGCGCCTCCGGTTGGTACAGTTCTTTGTACCAAAGCGGATTTTCGGCCGCCTTCTCCTCATCGAAAAGCCCGGTGTTGAGGATGGTATCGAGCGGCAGCCGACCGTAATCGACCTCGATCTGTCGTGCTTGCGGGTTGAGCGCGGCCACCACCTTGCGAACATCGGCGCGCTGATCCTCGGTCGCATCCCCGATCTTGTTGATCACGACGACATCGGCGAATTCGATCTGGTCGACGAGGAGATCGACGAGCGTACGGGTGTCCTCGTTGTCCCGCTGCAGTCCGCGGTCGCTTAGAAGATCTGCGCGGCTGTATTCGTTGAGAAGATTGGCCGCGTCGACAACGGTCACCATCGTATCGAGCGTCGCGAAGTCGGACAGCGAAAAACCGCTCTCGTCGCGAAACGAGAATGTCGCCGCGATCGGTCGCGGCTCGGCGATACCGGTCCCCTCGATCAGCAGGTAGTCGTAGCGTCCGCCCTGCGCCAACTGCCGCACTTCCGCGAGCAGATCGTCGCGCAGGGTACAGCAGATGCAGCCATTGCTGAGCTCTATCAGGGTCTCGGTGGTGTGCGACAGGTCGCAGCCGCTATTGCGGATAAGGCTGGCGTCTATGTTGACGTCGCTCATGTCGTTGACGATCACCGCGACGCGCAGCCCCTCGCGGTTGGTCAGGACATGGGTCAGAAGCGTGGTCTTGCCCGCGCCGAGAAACCCGGCCAACACCGTGACCGGCAGTTTCTTGACGACACTTTGCGGCGCCTCCTTGCCCCGCTCGTGCGGGGTTGTCATCATCATGTCCATCGTCTTTGTGTCTGCCTCATTCGATCGACCGTTCAGTGTGCTACGCCGCCAGTGGTTTGAACACGACGTCGGCCCAGTAATTCGCCGAATCATAGGTGCTGTTCGGGAAGATGCCCGACGTCGCGGTTCCACCATAGGCATAGACCCCATTGCCACCGGCCAAAGCGCTGGACATGGCAGTCAACGGGCCGTTGCTGACGGAGTTGGTGAAGTAGCCATCGGTCGCCACATAGGTACCGGTCGTATGATACGACGCGATGTAGGTGGTGTTGGCCGAGATCGAGACGGCTGTGCCGAAGTTCACCGTCTGCCAGCCGCTCCCTGTGGTGCTTGAGTAGGTCGCAGTGGCAAGCTTGGTGCCTGTCGAGCTCCAGAGATCGACCACGTTCTGGCCGTTGTCGTTGGCGCTGCGATAGAACTTGATGCCTGTGATCGTGCCGGCGACGTTCGACTGGAACTTGACGCCGAGTTCGAGCTGCGACCCGTC
Organism: Rhizobium sp. 16-449-1b; assembly: GCF_017741935.1. Lineage (GTDB taxonomy): Bacteria > Pseudomonadota > Alphaproteobacteria > Rhizobiales > Rhizobiaceae > Rhizobium. The sequence goes on from NZ_JAGHMH010000021.1 coordinate 60,453, forward strand.
GTTGAGATTGGTCTGTGCCGGCGTATTCGCAGCCGTAAACAGGCTGTAGGTGGTCGGCGCCGCCGTAGCCGTGATGTTGAAGGTCTCGCTGGTGGCAAGACCGCCAAGATCGGTGGCGGTGACCCGCACACTGGTCGTGCCCGCTGCCGTCGGCGTGCCGCTGAAGGTCCGCGTTGCGGCATTGAAGCTCAGCCAGGACGGCAGTGCCGAACCATCGGCCAGCGTCGAGCTGTAGGTCAGCGTGTCGCCGGTATCGACATCGGTGAAGGTGTTGGCCGGCAGCGCCAGCGAGAAGGCCGTGCCGACCGTGGCGTTCTGCGCCGCCGTCTGTGCTGCCAGAACCGGGGCGTCGTTGGCGCCATGGATGGTGATGGTCAGCGTTGAACTTGCCGTGGCGCCGGCCGTATCGCGCATCGTGTAGTTGAAGACTTCACTCAGCGTGTTGGTCGACAGCCGCAGGGCCTGAACCGCAGCACTGCTTTCGTTGATCGTGTAGGTGTAGGTGCCGGCAGCATTCAGAACGAGGCTGCCATAGGTGCCGTTGAGCGCCGTGCCAAGCGTGCCCGCGGTGGTGCCAAATCTGACCGCGCTCACCGTCTTGGTGTCACCGCTGTCAGGATCGGTATCGTTGGTGAGCACGTTGCCTGTGGCTGCAACGCCGCCGGACCCATTGGCAATGCCGCCCTTCTCCGTCGCGTCACCGGTATCGGCGACCGCCGTCGGCGTCGTGTTGCCGGGGATCGACACGGCGATGTTGAAGGTCTCGTTGGTGGCAAGACCGCCAAGATCGGTGGCGGTGACCCGCACGCTTAGTGTGCCGGCTGCCGTCGGCGTGCCGCTGAAGGTCCGCGTTGCAGCATTGAAGCTCAGCCAGGATGGCAGTGCCGAGCCATCGGCCAGCGTCGAGCTGTAGGTCAGGGTGTCGCCAGTATCGACATCGGTGAAGGTGTTGGCCGGCAGCGCCAGCGAGAAGGCAGTGCCGACAGTGGCGCTCTGCGCCGCCGTCTGTGCCGCCAGAACCGGGGCGTCGTTGGCGCCATGGATGGTGATGGTCAGCGTCGACGAGGCTGTGGCGCCGGCCGTATCGCGCATCGTGTAGTTAAAGACTTCACTCAGCGTGTTGGTCGACAGCCGCAGAGCCTGAACCGCAGCACTGCTTTCGTTGATCGTGTAGGTGTAAGCACCCGCAGCCGATAGAACGAGGCTGCCATAGGTACCGTTGAGCGTCGAGCCGAGCGTGCCTGCCGTCGATCCGAAGCTGACAGCCGTCACAGTCTTGGTGTCGCCGCTGTCTGGATCGGTATCGTTGGTCAGCACGTTGCCGGTGGCGGCAAGGCCGCCGGACCCATTGGCTACCCCGCCCTTCTCCGTCGCGTCTCCGGTATCGGCAACCGCCGTCGGCGCCGTGTTCGCAGGCGCGGAGCCATTGCTGAAGACAACGTCCACCCAGTAGTTCGATGAGCCATAGGTGGCGTTGGGGAAGATCCCCGACGTCGCAGAGCCGCCATAGGCATAGACCCCATTGCCGCCGGCTGTGGCATTCGACATGGCGGTCAGAGGGCCGCTGGTGACGGCGTTGGTGAAGTAATTGTTGGTCGCCACGTAGGTACCGGTCGTATGATACGACGCGATGTAGGTGGTGTTGGCCGAGATCGAGACGGCTGTGCCGAAGTTCACCGTCTGCCAGCCGCTCCCTGTGGTGCTTGAGTAGGTCGCAGTGGCAAGCTTGGTGCCTGTCGAGCTCCAGAGATCGACCACGTTCTGGCCGTTGTCGTTGGCGCTGCGATAGAACTTGATGCCTGTGATCGTGCCGGCGACGTTCGACTGGAACTTGACGCCGAGTTCGAGCTGCGACCCGTCGTTGAGATTGGTCTGTGCCGGCGTATTCGCAGCCGTAAACAGGCTGTAGGTGGTCGGCGCCGTCGTAGCCGTGATGTTGAAGGTCTCGCTGGTGGCAAGGCCGCCAAGATCGGTGGCGGTGACCCGCACACTGGTCGTGCCCGCTGCCGTCGGCGTGCCGCTGAAGGTCCGCGTTGCGGCATTGAAGCTCAGCCAGGACGGCAGTGCCGAACCATCGGCCAGCGTCGAGCTGTAGGTCAACGTGTCGCCAGTGTCGACATCGGTGAAGGTGTTGGCCGGGAGCACCAGCGAGAAGGCGGTGCCGACAGTGGCATTCTGCGCCGCCGTCTGTGCTGCCAGAACCGGGGCGTCGTTGGCGCCATGGATGGTGATGGTCAGCGTCGAGGAGGCCGTGGCGCCGGCCGTATCGCGCATCGTGTAGTTGAAGACTTCACTCAGCGTGTTGGTCGACAGCCGTAGCGCCTGCACCGCCGCGTTGCTTTCGTTGATGGTGTAGGTGTAGGTGCCCGCGGCATTCAGGACCAGACTGCCGTAAGTGCCGTTGAGCGCCGAGCCGAGCGTGCCCGCGGTGGTGCCGAAGCTGACCGCGCTGACCGTCTTGGTGTCGCCACTGTCAGGATCGGTATCGTTGGTGAGCACGTTGCCGGTGGCGGCAACACCGCCGGACCCATTGGCCACCCCGCCCTTCTCCGTCGCATCGCCGATATCGGCAACCGCCGTCGGCGTCGTGTTGCCGGGGATCGACACGGCGATGTTGAAGGTCTCGTTGGTGGCAAGACCGCCTGTATCGGTGGCGGTGACCCGCACGCTTAGCGTGCCGGCTGCCGTCGGCGTGCCGCTGAAGGTCCGCGTTGCGGCATTGAAGCTCAGCCAGGACGGCAGTGCCGAACCATCGGCCAGCGTCGAGTTGTAGGTCAGCGTGTCGCCGGTATCGACATCGGTGAAGGTGTTGGCCGGCAGCGCCAGCGAGAAGGCTGTGCCGACAGTGGCGTTCTGCGCCGCCGTCTGTGCCGCCAGAACCGGGGCGTCGTTGGCGCCATGGATGGTGATGGTCAGCGTCGAGGAGGCTGTGACGCCGGCCGTATCGCGCATCGTGTAGTTGAAGACTTCACTCAGCGTGTTGGTCGACAGCCGCAAGGCCTGAACCGCCGCGTTGCTCTCGTTGATCGTGTAAGTGTAGGTACCGGCAGCATTCAGGACCAGGCTGCCATAGGTGCCATTGAGGGCCGAACCGAGGGTGCCTGCCGTCGATCCGAAGCTGACAGCCGTCACAGTCTTGGTGTCGCCGCTGTCGGGATCGGTATCGTTGGTCAGCACGTTGCCAGTGGCTGCAACGCCGCCGGAGCCATTGGCCACCCCGCCCTTCTCCGTCGCGTCTCCAGTATCCGCAACCGCCGTCGGAGCCGTGTTCGCAGGCGCGGAGCCGGCATTGAACATCACGTCGACCCAGTAGTTCTCCGCCTGGAACGTGGCGGTCGGGAACAGGCTACCGGTACCATAGCGATAAACGCCGTTGTTGCTCGCAGGCGCGGTCAGCGGCCCGCTGATCACATCGGATGTGAAGTAATTGGTTGTCGAAGAATAGCGGCCGGTATCGGTGTGGTAGGACGCCGTGTAGATCTGGCCGGGCGTTATAGTGATTGGAGTGGTGAAGTAAGCCGTCTGCCAGCCACTCGCCGTTTCACCCGTAAACGTCAGCGTTCCGAGTTGAACGCCCGTGCTCGACCAGAGTGAACCGGTGTGCGTGCTGGTGTCCTGGCTGCCCTTATAGAACCGAATGCCGCTGATCGTGCCTGCGACCGAGGTCTGGAAACGAACACCCAGTTCAACGGAGGCCTGGTCGTCGGTATTGACGATGGTTGGCGTCGAGCCGAGGAACAGCGAGGTGAAACTCGGTCCGCTGACGGTAATCGTTTTCCCCGCCGACGGCCTTTCAAGGTTAATGCTGTCGTCGACCGCGCGGGAGAGAATGGTGTAGGTGCCGGCGGTCTGCGGTGACCAAGCATACGTCCAGTTCTCGTCACCGGTCGCGGGATGCCAGCTTGCCCCGTTGTCGGTGGAGACCTCTACACCCGCGATCACGCCGCCGCCTGCGTCCACCGCGGTTCCGGTGATGGTGATGCTGGATCCAACCGCCGCCGTCGCTGGGACCGTTATGACAGAGGTTGGAGCTGTGTGATCGGTCGACCCGGTCGCCGCGACCAGTCCTGCCTGCAGCGTTCCCGGCTGAATGCCCATGTCGGCAAGCAGATTGACCATCGCCTGCTGTACGCGCGGATCGGTCGGTGTCGCCTGATTGTCGTGGTTGTCGCTGAGGCCCCAGGTCCAATAGACCGTGCCCGCGCCGAAAACCAGCGCACCGCTCGGTGCACGATACAATGTCAGATTATGCGTCGCGACGGCATTGCCGGTCGTGTTGCCGTAGTCGAAGAGATAGGTGCTAACAGGAAGCGTCGTAGACGACAACTTCACAAGACCTGCCGGATCGAAGCCGTTATCGACCGCTTCATCCCACTCGTATCCGAGATAATTCTTGGTGAGCGTTGCGGTTTGACCGGGCTGCAGATTGGCGATGCTCGTGTTGCGCCAGAAGCGCAGATTGGCATCGTCATAAGTGACGGTGATCGACTGCAGGTTGGTGCCGACATCATCGACCTTGAACAGCTGTCCGGTCAGGGAGTTTTCCGGATTTCCGCCGCCGATGGCCGGCGGGCTGAGCCGCGGATCGCGGAAGGTGCCGGTCCACTCGCTCGAGGGATCGATGCTGGCACCTGGCGACCACGTCTCCTTATAGGAGATGAGCGTACGATATGGCGTGCCGTCGGCGCTGTAGGCGTTGCCCCAGCGGGTGCGCCAATAGACCTCGTTGCCGCTCCAGAACATGAGGTTGACGCCTGCATCACGCGCCGCTTCGACATTGGTGCGTTGCTGGCCGGACCAGTATTCGTCATGCCCGGCATCTACATATGTCTTGTGATTGAGAAGCAGGCTCCCGTAGCGATCGGCATCGACACCGGAGATGTAGGACACGTCGTAGCCGTTTTGCTCCAGCCAGTAGATACCGGCATATTCGGCGCCGAACAGATAATCCTGAGGGCCGGCAAATGTACCAACTTCGCCGCGTGTCGCGATCGGGCGGTTATAGCTGACGGCGTAGGCGCGACCGGCACCCTGCCCGGTCGCCGGGCCGTTGCCGCCATAAAAGTTCGCGCCGCCCCAGCCGTTATAGGCCTGCCAGGTCTGGTCCGCGGTCTGGAAAACGATATCGCTGTGGCTGTCGTCGTCACGAACGATAAACGGAATATGGTTTTCGCCGAACGTCCCGTCCTGGCGGACCAGTTTGGCGATGTAGACGCCGGACACGGCATCATCGGGCACCGTCCACGATGCCGATACCGACCAGTTGCCCGCATCGACAGTCCCGGTCGCCGCATTGCGCAGCGGAGTGGGCTGCGATTGCACCCCTGTGTGCTGGATGGTGTCAACCTTGCGGGCACCCATTCCGCCGTAGTAGCCGAGGCGGTAGATATCGATGCGGTAGTTGCTGGAATCCGTGTTGATCTTGAAGCTGATCGTCTTACCGTTGTCGACGCTGATATCGGTCGCGAAGCCCTCGATATTGGAGCTGCCGGCGCCGTCGATGCCCCATTCGCTTTCTGGATTACCCTGCTTCAGGTTCTCTGCGACGATGATGTTATTGGGCGCCGCCGCGGCGGCGGCCGTGACCGCGAAGCTTTGCGTGGCGGCGCGCTGTGTGAGCTGCGCCGTGGTAACCGAGCCGGTCAGCACGCCGGTCCCCTTGGTCGCGTTTGCGCCGCCCATCTCTCCGCCGCCCGGCAATGACCCAGCTGGGCCCGTTGCGTTGCTCCAGTTCGCGGTTCCCGTCCACGTCGTGGCGAATGACAGGTTGCGGTCAAGAAGCTGATCGCTGACCGAGGCACCCATCACCGACTTGCCCGTCGAGATGTAGTCCGGTCCCTCCACCAGCCGAGTACCCGGCAGCTGACCATCGGGCTGGAGAATGCCGCTGTCCTTGCCAAGCTCAAGAATCCGGGTTGGCGAGTTGTAGTAACCGCATCCGCAAACGCTGAAAGGCATGCCGAACGCCAGAAACTGCGAGCCCGTGACGTGGGCGGTTGTCTGGCCGGACGGCGCCGAATCCAGGATGACGACGTGGCCGGAATCGCTGGCTCCGCCCGTGGAGACGGCTGAACCACGTCCGCCGGACACGGCACTTGGGCGCAGGAACGGAGCAAGCGGATCACCACTCATCGATCCGCTTGCGAAGCGCGCACCGTGCAGCGACGACAAATTCGCAGATGCAGGCGCGCTTGCAAAGCCAGAGGTACCGGCCACGGTTGAAAACCGCGAATGCGTCGGGTGACGGCCGTCATGCGCCGAGATATCGCCTGTTGTCGCAGAATTGCCGTCGCGTGCGGATTGCGAATGCTCGCCGTCAAGCCGGGCATCAACGATGCCAGCCGTATCCTCTTCCTGGGTGGTACCATTCTCGCCGAGCGCTGAATTATCGGTCAGGTGTCCAAGCGCACCATCATATTTCTTCTCACCCAAGGCCTGGCCGGGAGCGGTGGCAAGCTCATCGCCCGTCTCCTCCTTCTTCGGCGCCGCGCGCGCTTTCGTCGTTCCGCCAGCGCTTAGCCACCAACGAGGATCGAACAGGTCCGTTAATATCGAACGGGGAGCCCATCGGTGCGCGCTGCGATACATGGCATGCCCTCTCGCTTAATTGCCGGGATCGGATGTTTGAGAATGTGTCGGATGTGCTTGCGCGTTAACTATATTCGAAAAGGCGAATAATGGGCGCTACCAACTTCGACCGATCGAAAAACCATCCTTTTGGCGAATGGACTTTTGCGGAAAAAACGGTTTGCCGCGCGGGAATGCTTCGACTCGCAACTCATGTCGGGCTTCTGTCGATCCCGACGTCGGAGTGGCGTCATACGTCCGTGAGTTCGTCGCGATGAAGCAACGGGCTTAAATCAGTGGCAGGCCGCGATCGCCGGCGCCTGCGTCGCCGGAATTACGGTCGCCGAACTCATGAATGCCGGACATAGGTTCATCCCAAACTAAGCGGCTAATCAGCAAGGATGACCAAGTATAAATTCGCGCCAAATCCAGCGAATTGCAAAGATCACAATGTCATCCGAAAACGATACGGTCTCCTTTGGTGGAGCAAATGAAGCAGACGCCCAGCCGGCCCATTCCAGCAGCTGGCATGTTCTCGGCATTCTCAGCGCGCTGATGGGCTTCGCCTCCATCTCGACGGACTTCTATCTGCCCGCCATGCCGGACATGGCTGTTTCGCTTGGCGCCAGCACAGGCAGCGTGGAGTTCACGATCTCCGGCTTCCTGATCGGCTTCAGTCTGGGCCAGCTGGTCTGGGGCGCCTTGAGCGACAAGTATGGACGACGCATGCCGGTTGCCGCCGGCCTTGTTCTGTTCATCATCGGCTCCGCGGGCTGCGCCATGGCGCAGAACGTCGAAACGATCATCATCTGGCGCATCATTCAGGCGCTGGGCGCATGTGCGGGCGTTGTCTTGTCGCGCGCCATGGTTCGCGATCTTTACGCCGGTCCGCGCGCCGCCCAGATGTTGTCGACGCTGATTGCGGTCATGGCGATCGCGCCGCTTCTCGGCCCGATCATCGGTGGGCAAATTGCTGCCGTCGCCGGCTGGCGGGCGATCTTCTGGACGTTGGTGATCCTCGGCGCGGCCAGCCTGGCAGCACTCTTCACGCTTCCCGAAACGCTTCCGCCGGAAAAGCGCCGGCAGGACTCGCTTCTCGGCGCGTTCGGACGCTACGGTAAGCTGCTGGGGCAGAAGAAGATTCTCGGCTATGCGGGTGTTGGCGCGTTCTTCTATTCGGGAATGTATGCCTATATCGCCGGAACGCCCTTCGCCTTCATCACCTATCATCATGTCCCCGCTGAATATTATGGCCTGCTGTTTGGATCGGGTATCGTTGGCATCGTCGTCACCAATCTGGTCAACACGCGCCTGGTCCCCCGTTTCGGTATGGACGCGATCCTTGTGCGGGGGGCGGTGGTCGCCATGCTGGCTGGCCTTGTCCTGGGTGTCGCCTCGTATTTTGATGCCGGTGGCCTGTGGGGCTTGTTCATCCCGCTGCTGGTGTTCGTCTCGATGACCGGTTTCATCGTCGCCAACTCGATTGCCGGTGCGCTGTCTGATTTTCCTGAGCAGGCGGGATCCGTGTCGGCGCTCGTCGGCGCCATTCAGTATGGCAGCGGCATTGCCGGCTCCGGCCTCGTTGGCTTGTTTGCCGATGGGACGCCATGGCCGATGGGCTGGGTTATTGCCCTCATGAGCATTGGCTCCGTGCTGTGCGTGGGTCTGGTGGTACAGGGAAATTCGGAAAAAGGTAGGGGTTGATCCGCAGAGCGCCGGACTTGCCGTGACGCCACGATATCTGAAAGGATTGGCTGGTGGATCTCCTTCAACCAGATAAAACACGGTATACGAAGAACGGCTTCGCCGGTCAGCCACAAGGCTCCAGCACATCATGACGAAAACGCAATCAGTGCCATCTGAGGTCTTCATACGCCCCGCATCGCCTTCGGATGTCGGGACGCTCGGAGATTTCGGTACTCGTCTCGTCGCCCTTCATCACGAACTCGACCCGCAGCGCTTTCTCGATACGACGGACGGTACGCCGTCCGGGTACAGCCGGTTTCTGGAAAAGAAGATTGCCGATCCGAATGCGGTCCTGCTCGTAGCCGTGCAGGACGACGCGGTGCTGGGCTATAGCTACGCCCAGATCGAGGGATACGACTACATGTCCTTGCGCGGACCAGCAGGCGTCTTGCACGACCTCTTCGTCGACGAAGGCCGCCGACGCGAAGGCATCGGACGCAGATTGCTTGAGGCTGCGCTGTCCGAAATCAAAAAACACGGCTCCGCACGTGCCGTTCTTTCCACCGCTCATCGAAACAAGGCGGCGCAGCAATTGTTTGCGTCACTGGGTTTCCGACCGACGATGGTGGAGATGACTTGCGAACTCAATGATTGATCGCGCCAAGCGCGCGCGATCTCGCACCTCCCGGGAAATGGAATAATGACGAGTAATACACAATCAACGCCCGGCATGTCGGGCGCAATGACATTGCTGTTTGCAATCGTGGGCGGGGCAGCGGTAGGCAACCTTTATTGGGCGCAGCCCCTGCTCGCGGCAATCGCGAAGTCCCTCGATGTCCCGATCGGATCCGCAGGCGCGCTCGTCACAATGACGCAGATTGGCTATGCGCTCGGCATCGTGTTGATCGTACCGCTTGGCGATGTGGTCGTCCGGCGCAGACTGATCCCGATCGTCATGTTTCTTTCATCTCTGGCGCTGCTCGGCACCGCATTCGCGCCGTCCTACGCAACGCTGCTTGCCACCTTGACCGCGGTCGGCATTACAACGGTGGCCGGTCAGTTGCTCATTCCGCTCGCCAGCGACCTGTCGAGCCCTGCGGAGCGCGGACGAACGGTCGGAACGATCGTCGGCGGCATCCTGATCGGCATCCTTTTGTCGCGCACCGTCAGCGGCGTCATTGCCGATCTTTTCGGATGGCGTGCCGTCTATCTGCTCGCCGCGGTCGTAACCGCATCCTTCTCCTTCTTGCTGACACGCGTGCTTCCGAGCGAAAAGGAACGGCCACGCATCGCCTATGGACGATTGCTTGCCTCGGTGCCGGCCGTGGTGCGAAAGCACCGATCCGTGCAGGTGACGCTGGTGATCGGGACAGTGGGCTTTTGCACGTTCACCATGTTCTGGACGGGCCTCACATTCCTGCTAAGCTCTGAGCCGTTCTCATACTCGCTGAGCCAGATCGGTCTCATGGGTGTCGTTGGCCTCGCCGGTTCGCTTGCCGCGAGACGGATAGGCTGGCTCCACGACAACGGCTATTCGGCGGCCGGTACGGGCGCCGCTCTGGTCCTCGCATTCGTCTCGCTGGGTATCGGCGCAATCGGGGCAAGCAACATTCTGCTGGTCGCGCTCGCCGTTCTGCTGTTCGATGTCGCTATCCAAAGCAACAACGTCCTCAATCAGACGCGCCTGTTTTCCGTTGAGCCCGAAGCCCGCAGCCGTCTCAACACAGCTTTCGTTTCGTGCAATTTCCTCGGTGGTGCCTTGGGTTCATTGCTGGCGGGGCTCTTGTGGGAGATGGCAGGCTGGAAGGCTATCATGACCGGTGCGATGGCCTTGATCTGCCTGGCCTTCGCTCTCTGGCTCATCCAGCGTCATCATCTCTCGGTGTCCACCGGGCCTAAGAAAGAAGCCAGGTAATCAATCCGGGACGGCCGGATATTGTTGCGCTAGGCGTGTTTGACGGGGTGAGTTCTCTGCAGAACTCACCCCGTCGCTATTCAACCGCGCCCCTCCTCCGAGGCGTCGTCTTCGACGGGTCGCTTCGTTCTCATCACCTTGAGCACGAAGACGAAGAACGCCGGCACGAAGAAGATCGCAAGGACGGTAGCTGAGATCATGCCGCCGAGCACGCCCGTTCCGATGGCGTTCTGGCTCGCCGCGCTCGGTCCCGTCGCAATCGCCAGCGGTACGACGCCGAGCGTGAAGGCGAGCGATGTCATGACGATCGGTCGGAAGCGCAATCTCGCCGCATCCACCGCCGATTCCAGCAATGACTTGCCCTCGGCATAGTAGTCCTTGGCGAACTCCACGATCAGGATCGCGTTCTTGGCCGAAAGCCCGATAATGGCGATCAGCCCGACCTTGAAGTAGAGGTCGTTTGGCATGTCGCGGAGTATGACCGCGAGTACCGAGCCGATCACCCCCAAGGGTACGACGAGGATGACCGAAATCGGAATCGACCAGCTCTCATAAAGACCTGCAAGCAGGAGGAAGACAAACAGGATGCTCAGCCCGAACAGGAAGGGCGCCTGGCTGCCCGAGGTGATTTCTTCCAGCGACTGGCCCGACCATTCGAAACCGAAGCCTTCGGGAAGCTCGGAGGCGATGCGCTCCATTTCGGCGATCGCCGCGCCTGTGGACTCTCCCGGTGCCGGCGCGCCGGAGATGCGCACGGTCGGATAGCCGTTATAGCCGACGATCTGCGGCGGCCCCTTCTGCCACTGTGCGATTGCGAAGGACGAAAGCGGAACCATCCCGCCCGTCGCATTGCGCACGTTGATTTTCAGCACATCCTCGATCTGCAGTCGACTGCGGTCCTGGGCCTGGACGATGACACGCTGCATCCTACCCCGGTTGGGATAGTCGTTGATGTAGGACGAGCCCAGATTGGCGGTGATCGCGTTGTTGATATCCGCGAAGGTCACGCCGAAGGTGTTGGCCTTTTCGCGGTCGATAACGAACAGCACCTGGGCGGCGTCCGGAAGGCCTTCCATGCGCACGCCGGTGACCACCTTGCTCTGCCCGGCCTTCGCCATCAGCTCGGCCGTCGCGTTCGCGAGCGCGGCCTGGCCAAGTCCTGCACGGTCCTGGAGACGGAACGAGAAGCCACCAGTGGTGCCAAAGCCCTCGATCGGGGGCGGCGAAAGAGCGAAGGACGTCGCATCCTTCAGCGCGAAGAGCTGCATGTTGGCCCGGTTGGCGATATCCTGCACCGAGTTGCCTTCACCGCGCTCCGACCAGTCCTTCAGCGTCACGAAGGCGAGACCGGCATTGGCGCCATTGCCCGAGAAGCTGAAGCCCTGGATCGCCACGATGTTGGCGACCGCCGGCTCCGCCTTGAAGATCGTCTCGATCTTTCTGATCGACTCGATCGTGCGGTTTGCGCTGGCTTCCGGCGGCCCCTGTATGTCGACGATCAGGAAGCCTTGGTCTTCATCCGGCACGAAGGATGTCGGCAAGCTCACGAAGAGATAGCCGAGGCCTACGACGAGCGCGAGATAGACGATCATCATCCGGCCGGCGCGGCGCGCCATTCCAGTCACCGAGCTGGTGTAGCGGTTGGTCAGCTTCTCGAATTTGCGGTTGAACCAGCCGCCCGGGCCGCCCTTCTGATGATGACCGCCCTTGATGGGCTTCAGGAAGGTGGCGCAGAGTGCCGGCGTCAGCGACAGGGCAAGGAAGGCCGAGAACAGGATCGACACGACCATCGTCAGCGAAAACTGCCGATAGATGATGCCCGTCGAGCCTGGGAAGAAGGCCATTGGAATGAACACGCATGAAAGCACGAGCGTGATGCCGAGGATCGCCCCGGTGATCTGGCCCATGGCCTTTTTCGTCGCCGCCTTCGGCGACAGGCCTTCCTCGGCCATGATGCGCTCGACATTTTCGACCACGACGATCGCATCGTCGACGAGGATGCCGATCGCGAGCACCATCGCGAACATGGTCAGAACGTTGATCGAGAACCCGGTCGCGTACATGACGGCGCAGGTGCCGAGCAGCGCAACGGGTACGACCAGCGTTGGGATGACGGTGTAGCGGAAGTTCTGCAGGAACACGAACATCACGATGAACACCAGCACGATCGCTTCGAGCAGCGTGTGAATGACCTTTTCGATCGACGCCGAGACGAACGGGCTGGTGTCGTACGGAACGCTATACTCAACGCCCTTCGGGAAGAAGCGGCTCAGCGTCTCCATCCTGGCCTTGATCGCGGCGGAGACCGCAACGGCATTGCCCGTCGAGGACAACTGGATACCGATGGCTGCCGAGGGCTGACCGTTGAGACGGCTGGTGAAGTTGTAGGACTCCGCGCCCTGCTCGATGCGCGCGACATCCTTCAGGCGAACGGTCGAGCCGTCCGAATTTGCGCGCAGGATGATCTCGCCGAATTGCTCCGGTGTGCTCAGCTGCCCCTGGACCAGGACGGTCGCGGTCAGATCTTGAGTGATGGGATTGGGACTGGCGCCGATCTGGCCTGCCGCAACCTGGGCGTTCTGCGCGGTGATCGCCGCGTTGATATCGTCCGTGTTGATGTTGAGGCCGACCATCTTGTCCGGATCGATCCATACGCGCAGAGCGCGCTGCGCGGCGAAAAGCTGAGCGCGGCCGACGCCATCGATGCGTCGGATTTCGCCAATGACGCTACGATTGATGTAGTCGCCAAGCTCCACTTCGTCGCGACTGCCGTCGGTCGATGTCATCGAGACGATCATCAGGAAGCCGGAACTTGCCTCTTCGACGGTGACGCCTTGCGTGCGCACGGTGGCCGGAAGACGGGCTTCCACGCGACGGATCGCGTTTTGAACGTCGACCGATGCCTGATCGATATCCGTCCCGGCGCGGAACGTCGCATTGATGCTGACCGAGCCGGAATTGTCCGAGGTCGATTCGAAATAGAGCAGGCCGGCGACACCGTTGAGCTCATCTTCGATCTGGCGTGTTACGCCCTGATAGATCTCCTGCGGCGATGCACCGGGATATGCGGTGGAGATCGTCAGCTGGGGCGGCGCGACCTTGGGGTACTGCGCAATCGGCAGGAATGGGATTGCGATGATGCCCGCGATGGAAATGAACAACGCGAAGACCCAGGCCAGAATCGGCCTGCGAATGAAAAGTTGTGCCATGATCGATTACTCCGATGTCTTCACCGGCTGCTGAGAAGAAGAGGCCGCCGCTTCGGCCGGCTTCCATGCTTCCGGCGCAACCTTGGCGCCAGGCTGCACCTTCTGCACACCGTCGACGATGATGCTTTCACCCTGCTTCAAGCCGCCCTCGACCAGCCATTCGGAACCCTGGGCCTGGCCAAGCGTGACCTTGCGAAGCTCAGCCACGTTATCGGCGCCAAGCACGTATACCTGGGCCTGACCGGCATCGTCACGGATGACCGCGCGCTGCGGGATCGTGAAGGCATTGTGTCGAACGGCCTGCTCTATCCGGACGCGCACATACATGCCCGGCAGAAGATCGCCGGCCTTGTTGGGGAACTCCGCCCTCAGCGTAACCTGCCCCGTGTTGGAATCGACATTGGCATTGGCGAAAAGCAGCTTGCCCGGCTCGGCATAGAGAGAGCCGTCGTCGAACACCAGCTCGACGCGGGCCTCGCCGGGGGCCGTGCTTGCAAGCGTGCCGGCGGACACCGCCCTTTTCAGGTTCAGCAATTCCTGCGCCGACTGGGTAAAATCGGCATAGACGGGATCGACCTGCTGTATAAGGGCAAGGTTCGACGTCCCATCGGCTGTGACCAGGGCACCTTCGGTGACAAGCGCGGCGCCGATAACGCCCGATATCGGCGCGCGGACCTCGGTATATTCGAGATTGATCTTCGCCTCGTCCAGCCCGGCTTCGGCCGAGGCGACATCCGCGGTCGCCTGCGCGAGGTTGACGGCCGCCGTGTCGTACTCGATGCCGGAGGCAATGTTGCGATCACGCAGGCTTTTCTGCCGCTCGAGCTGAAGTCGCGCATTATCCTGGATTGACTTCGCACGTTGAAGCGCTGCCTCGGCGCTCGCCACGCGAACGCGGAACAGACGGGGATCGATCCGGTAGAGGACATCGTCCTTCTTGACGGTCGCGCCCTGCTCGAAAACACGCTCCTGCAGAATGCCGGATACACGTGCCCTCACCTCGGAGATGCGCGTTGCCGCGATACGTCCAGGAAGTTCGTTTACGACGGGCACATCCTTGCCCGTCAACTCGATAACGGCAACTGCCGGCGGTGGCATCGCGCCTGCCTCTTGGGCCTGGGACGCACCAAAGGCGGTTACGAGAAAGCTGGTGGCGATCAGACACGCCTTCAGGCGCGCCATTCGGCTACTGCGTCGCATTTACATTCCTTTTTTTAGGTGCCCCGCGCGTCGAGCGGGTCATGTCATGTCAGCATAGGAGAGATAGATTGAGCGTATGCCCTCGAGGATCTGCCGGCGCTCGTTCTCCGGCCAGGTGTGGAAGGCAAAAAGCTCGGTGCAGAAAAAACCACTTAATGCGAGATAGGCCATCAGAGCTGCTTTCGGCTTGGCTCCCTCTGCCATCTTGCGAAGATCGAGATCACACCACTCGCGCATCGTTTCCTGAAGCTTATCGCCGCTTGCCATCGACGCGCTGAGAGCCATCGCAACGGCGCGATCGGTTTCATCAACCGTGATCTCGGCAGACGAGATGCGACCGAAAAGCTCGGGGTGAGGCGTATCTTGAGACGCTCGCACGCAATCATTGATATGCGCCAAGTCAGCCTCGAATTTCCGATGAACCAGAGCCTCGAGCAAGCCACTCTTGGATTTGTGATCGTAGACTACCCTGGCCTTGCTGACACCGGCCTCTTGTGCGACGGCATCGATCGACAGCCCCGTAGCGCCGAGCCGTACAACCACGCGCTCGGCTGCGTCCAGGATGTCATCCTCGCTGATTTTTCTCGTCCGGCCCATGCAATGCTCCAATTCGGGCGTTTATTTACGAACGATCGGATTTAAATGCAACAACAAAAAACCGCCGACTTGAACGGTCACGCCTTCAAGCAGATATGGCGGCTTCCCTTTCAGGAACGCAAATGGTCGATGGAAACAGCTTAGCAGTTAAGGCAGATTGTGTCGCCATGGCCGAAATGTCGGCGTGGCCGATGTCTGAAGCGGCGAATGCGGGGAAGCACAAGCACGACGTTTCGGAGCGGGACTAGGCTGGCGACTACTGCCTCTCTGATCACAGCCACACACACAGAAAAGTGTGCGGTGGCGCGCGCACGCAGCCCGCTGCGTGCTGATGTCTTCACCGTTTTCCTGCAGGCTCAGAGCTTCAGGATGGGTCGCGCACCGGGCGTTCGAAGCCCATGCGGTCGCGCAGCGTGTTGCCCTCGTACTCGGTGCGATAAAGGCCGCGCTGCTGAAGGATCGGGACGACCATGTCGACGAAGTCGGTCAGCCCATCCGGAAAGTGCGACGGCATGATGTTGAAGCCGTCGGCGGCGCCGGTCGTAAACCAGGCCTCAAGCGTGTCGGCGATATATTCGGGCGTACCGCAAAGCACCCAGTGACCGCGCGCTGCGGCCATGAGGTTGTAGACATCCCGCAGCCGCATGTTCTCGCGCCGCGCCTTGTCGAGCATGACCTTGGCGAAGGCGTGATAGCTGTCGGAGGGCTTCAGATCTGCGGGGATGGGACCGTCGAGATCATAGACGCTCATGTCGATGCCGAAGCGATCAGACAGCAGCGACAAGGCATTGGTTTCGCTGATGAAGCCCTGTAGCGCCGCGAGCTTGTCGTGCGCTTCGCGCTCCGTGCGGCCGACGATCGGCATCACGCCCGGCAGGATCACCATGCTGTCTTCGGCGCGGCCGTAATTCGGCAAGCGGTCCTTGACGGAGCGGTAGAAGGCGCGCGCCTCCTCCAGATCCTGCGTCACCGAGAACACAACATCCGCCGACTTCGCGGCCAGTTCCTGGCCGGGACCGGAGCCGCCGGCCTGCAGGATGATCGGCTGCCCCTGCGGCGAGCGGCCGATGTTCAGAGGGCCCTTGACCTTGAAATGCGCGCCCTCGTGCTCAAGAGAGCGAACCTTGGCCGGATCGATGTAGAGACCCGTCTCGCGGTCGGCGACGATTGCGTCATCAGCCCAACAATCCCAGAGACCGCGAACAACGGTCAGAAATTCCTCTGCGATCTCGTAGCGCTTGGCGTGATCAGGATGAATGGTCCCGAAATTCGCCGCCGCCGTCGGGTTAGCGGTCGTCACCGCGTTCCAGGCCGCGCGACCGCCGCTCAGATGATCAAGCGACGCGAAGACGCGGGCGACCGTGAAGGGATCGCTGTAGGTCGTCGATACGGTGGCGCCGAGCCCGATATGCTTTGTCGCGCCGGCGATAGCCGACAGCAGCGTCAGCGGCTCGAGCCGTGCCGTGTAGGATGGGTGCGCTGCCGGATCGGCGTGCAGGTTATCGCCCATGAAGATGAGATCGAAAAGACCACGCTCGGCTTCCTGCGCAATCGTGCGGACCTGATCGATATTCTGGAAGCTATCGATCGCGCCCGGCATGCGCCAGCCGGCAACATGGCTGCCGGTGCCGAGAAGGAAGAGGCCGAAGTGAATCTTGCGTGTCATGCCTGCTTATCTCCAGAAGACGTAGCGTCGCTCGACGAAGCTGATCAGGCCGAAGAAGACAAGGCTGATCGTCGAGGCAACGATGATGGCCGCCCAGACCTTGACGAAATCGATCTGCAGCACGGCCTGATAGATGACCCAGCCGAGCCCGCCATAGGCGCCAAGCATCTCGGTGACGATGGCTACCAGCACGCTTCGCACCGTGGAGACACGCATGCCGGCGATGATCAGTGGCAATGCGGTCGGCAGACGCAGCCGCCAGACGATGGCGAGCTGACCTGCCCCGAAGGAACGGATGAGATCGACCGTCTTGCGATCGATCCGGTCAAGACCTGCGATGGTGCTGAGAAAGATCGTGAAAGAGACCGCGATCGCGACCATCACCACCTTGGAGGCCATGCCCATGCCGAACCAGAGCAGAACAAGCGGCGAGTAAGCGACGACGGGGACGGAGTTGATCGCGGTCGCGAGCGGCAAAACCACCCCACGAGCGGCCGGGATAATCGTGACGAGGACCGCCAGCGACATGCCAATGCCGCAGCCAATCACGTAGCCCGCTAGGGCTTCGCCTGCTGTGAAGGCGGTGGCATCGAGAAGGTTACCCGCGTCAGAGACAATTCCGGCCAGAATGCTGCTGACCGAGGGCAGCACATAGGCCGGCAGGTTGAGACCACGTGCCGCAAGCTCCCAGACCACCGCAAGCAGAAGCGCGCCGGCGATGCCACGCCCGATCTGGCGCAGGTTTTCATTCGGTTGGCTGTTCATTTCTCGCTACCCCAGAAGACGAAATGGCGCTCTGCAAAGGAGACGATGCCGTAAAGCCCCATCCCGAGACAGGCTGAGACGACGATGGTGGCCCATATGCCGACGACGTTTTCGTTGTACATCGCCTGCAACAGCAACACCCCAAGCCCGGTGGTGTCACCAAACCACTCGCCAACGATGGCGCCGACGAGAGCCAGCGAAGAGGCAAGCTTCAGAGCGACGAAGATTTGCGGGAGGGCGGCCGGCAGATAGATCCGCCGCAGGATCTGCCCATCCTTGGCGCCGAAACTGCGCACCAGTTGGACCTGTTTCGGATCGACCGATGAAAAGCCGAGGATCGCATTGACCGTGACCGGCAGGAAGCTGACGTAGAAAGAGATTACCGCCTTGGCGAACAGCGTGTTTCCGAACCAGAGCACGACGACCGCGCCGAAGGCGATGACCGGAATGGTCTGCGACACGATGAAGAGCGGAAAGAACAGCTCGCGGAGCACAGACCAGCGGTGAAAGACGACCGCAATCGCCACACCGAACAAGCTGCCGGCAACGAAGCCGAGCGCCGTCTCGAGGAAGGTCCGCCACAGGCCGGCGATATAGGCGCCTGGTGTCGCCATGATGTTGGCTGCAATGGCGCTCGGACGCGGCAGATAATAGGGGCGGATGCCAAAGGCCATGACGATGACTTCAATCGCCAACAACCCGACAGCCAGCCACAGGATTGGTTTTACCGCGGCGTAGATCCTGCCCGTCGAAATGACGGGCAGGCTTGTCGCAGAAGGATTCATTCCACTCACAGGCGTCGTTCCTCGGCCGGGATCTTTTCGATGAAGGAGGCGTTGAAGGCCTTGTCGAGATCGACGGGCTTGGAGATCACGCCATACGTGGCCAGAAGCTCGTTGGCGGAACCGACCGCGGCCTTGTCGATGGTGAAAATGCCGTCGGTGGAGGCCTTGCCTGCAGTCATCAGCGTCTTGATCTCGGACAGCATGAATTCCTGCTGCGCGCGGTCGAGTGTCGGCGCGATCTTCATGATGATGTCGATTGCTTCCTTCTCGTTGGCGAAGGCTTCCTTCCAGCCCTTGACGCTGGCGCGCAGGAACTTTTCGACCAATTCCGGCTTCTCTTGCGCGGTCTGCTCGGAGACGATCAGCGTATCGCGCGGGAAGGAAACGCCGCTATCCTCTGGCACGAAGATGTTGAGGTTTTCCTTACCGACGCGCTGGTTGATGACGTAGAGCTCGTTGTAGCGGGTCGCAGTCACGACATCGACCTGCTTGTCGACGAAGGGGGTGACGGAGACCTGCTGCGGCTGGATATCGGCCTGCTTCGGATCGATGCCGGCTTTCGACAGCATGGCCGCAAGCACATGGTTGGCCCCGGTGAACCAGGTGGTGATCTTCTTGCCCTTGAAGTCGGCAACACTCCGGACCGCCCCGTCCTTGTGAGAGACAAAGACGAACGGCGTCTGCTGATGGGCCACACCGATGCAGACGACCGGCAGGCCCTTGTCGCGCGCGGCGAACACGCTGTCGGAACCGCCGGAAAGACCGAACGTATCGGCGCCGGTCGCGACGAGGTTTTCGGTCAGAAGGTTCGGCCCACCTGGGTTGATGGTGAGGTTGATGCCTTCGTCCTTGTAGTAGCCCTTTTCAAGCGCCACGTAGAAGCCCGCGAACTGAGCCTGGGTGAGCCACTTCAGGCGCAGGCTGGCATCGACCATCTCCTGCGCACCGGCTGAAGCGGCGGACATGCCGAGCGCGGGAAGCGTCATGGCGGCGGCAGCAAATGCTGCAATCACGTTACGTCTGTTAAGCATGAAACCCTCTTTTGATTTTCGTGACTTGGCGTTTTCCTCCCAATGATGCGCTTACTTGCGGAAGTCGGAGCCTTCCCTGTCCAGCTGGCGCAGGAAGGCCGGCCACTCCCGTTCGCCAGCAATAAGAATGTCGCCCTTGCTCTCCCAGAACTGGCGTGCTGCCTTCTCGCATACATCGTGCGGCGGGATGACCAGCTCGGCGCCGGACGCGGTCGCGGCCTGGAGATCGAGCTGGATGCGGGCGGCGCGCTCGAAGTAGTAGAGCAGCATGAAGGCTTCGCCCGGCGTACGGCCAATGGTGAGGATGCCGTGGTTGCGCATCAGCATCACCTTGTTATCGCCGAGATGGCTGATGAGGCGCTCCTGCTCGGCCAAGTCGATGGCGACGCCTTCATAAGCGTGGAAAGCCTGGCGCTTGTAGAAGCGCATTGCAAACTGGCTGAGCGGCAGCAGGCCGTCCTTTTGCGACGATACCGCGACGCTGGCATCGGAGTGCGTGTGCAATACGCAGACAGCATCATGGCTCGACTTGTGAAGTGCACCATGAATGACGAAGGCCGCCTTGTTGACCGTGTAAGGCGTATCGTCGAGCTTGTTGCCCTCGATATCGATCTTCACGAGGCTCGACGCGGTGATTTCCTCGAACAGGAAGCCGTAGGGGTTGAGAAGGAACTGGTCTTCGTGACCGGGCACGCGCATCGAGATGTGATTGTAGATCAGATCGTCCATGCCGAGGCGGGCAACCATGCGGTAGCAGGCGGCAAGATCGACGCGCGCCTTCCATTCGTCTTCGGCGATATGGGCCGGGCGACCCGAATAGTGGTCAGTCATAATCTGTTTCCTCATGCTTCAATCAGTGTCCAGCAACCTGGAAGGACTTCATGCTCTCTTCCTCGATTGCCTCGAGAAGGGTCTTTTTCAGCGCAATGAATTCGGGCGATGTGACGATGTCAGCCTTGCGCGGGCGCGGCAGGTCAACAACCTGCTCAAGCTTCACCTTGCCCGGGCGCGCGGTCATGACCAGCACGCGGTCGCCGAGGAAGATCGCCTCGTCGACGTCATGGGTAATGAACAGCACGGTGCGCTTATGCTTCTGCCAGACATCGAGCAGCCAGCGCTGCATCATCGTGCGGGTGAGCGCATCCAATGCCCCGAATGGCTCGTCGAGCAGCATCAGGTCGCGCTTGAACAGGAAGGTACGCATAAGCGCCACGCGCTGGCGCATGCCGCCGGAAAGCTGGTTGGGGTACTGGTTCTCGAAGCCGGCGAGACCGAACTCGGGAAGCATTTCCATAGCGAGCTTTCGCGCCTCGGCGCGCGACATGCCCTCGATCTCAAGAGCGAGAATGGCGTTGTCGATCACGTTACGCCAAGGCAGCAGCAGATCGCGCTGCGGCATGAACGACACCTTGCCGAGCAGATCGGATGCCGTGGAGCTGACGCCCTTGAGACGCAGGATATTGCCCGGATCCGGCTCTTCCAGGCCAGCGAGGATATTGAAAAGCGTGCTCTTGCCGCAACCCGACGGGCCAACCACGGTGACCAGTTCACCGGGGCGAATGGACACTTCGAGATCGCTCAGCGCCTTCGTCGCACCAAAGGTCTTCGATACATTCCGAAGCTCGATAAGCGGCTTGCCGTCGTCGGCGGCCTCTGGAGCTTCAAGCAAGGCAGGAGCTGTGGCTACAGGCTGCGCCTTTCGCGGCTTCAGCAACTCGATCAACCCCATGGCACCGGAGGCCGAACCGCGTGGGAAGAGCTCGTTAGGCGTTATCGCCCGATCAGTCATTCGCAAAACTCCTGTCACGTATGCAATTCTTCGTCTGCAGGATACAAGCAAGCGGCGTGCCAGATGCTAAATTCCGTAGTTTTTTATTCATAAAACGATTTTTGCGGCAGAAAACCCAATTGGCATCCTCGTCAGAGGCGTGGAAATCACCATAAGTATGCATAATAGCGGGTATATGGATACATATATTCAATCTACGTGTCCGTAATGTGCTATTTGTTGTGCATTCGATGAGTGATTTTTAGCCATCCGCCTTTTTGATCGCTTCCGGTTGCCGGACACAAAAAAGCCGGGAGCGAACCTCGTTCCCGGCTTCTCAAAATTGCCAACTCAGCGGTCGCAGCTTCAGGAAAGCGCCTGCTTCATCATATTGAAGAAGCCGCCGTTCGATGCCTTTTCGACGACCCTCGCGTTGACCTTGAACTCCGGCCAGCGATTGCCGAGAACCGGAGGATGAACGGCCGAAAATCCCCTGGTGATTTCACCCGCGGTCTCGATCCTGACAACCGCGTCGCGCGCACTCTCGATCAGATCGGGATTGAGCGCCATGGCGCAGGTCAAGGAGTCGGGATGCGTGCTGATCGGCCGACCATAGCGCGCCTCCGCCGTCTGGCGAGGGGTGGCAGAAACCTTGCGGTAGAACTCCGAAAGCGGCGTCTTCATCGCAAAGATTTCGTCGAGCTGATCCGCTTCGAACAGGCTGGAGCGCATGGTGAGCGTCCAGGTCGAGAGCGTGATGTTGAAGCCCGCCTCGAAGACGATCTTCGCCGCTTCCGGATCGATGAAGAAGTTGTACTCCGCGCAGGGCGTGATGTTGCCGACCGAATTGTCGGTGCCACCCATGATCCAGAGATGGCGAACCGCCTTGGCGATGCGCGGCTCCTTCATCACCGCCAGCGCGATGTTAGTCAGCGGCGCCTGGGCAAGGATGTCGATCTCGCCGGGCTCGGCCATCACCTTTTCGATGATCGCATCGACGGCATGCATCGTCTCGGGCCGCTGGCGGGCGATCGGCAGGTTGGCGCCGCTCATCCCGTCGTTGCCGTGCATGGTGGAGGCTTCCCACGGCTTTACCATCGGCCGGCGCGCGCCGCAGTAAACAGGAACCTTGCCGGAGAAACCGGCGGCCTCGATGGTCGCCAGCGCGTTTTCCACCTGCTGGTCGAAGGGCACGTTGCCGACGCAGACGGTCACCGCCTCCAGCGTCGAGCCCGGCGTCTTCATGGCCAGCAGCAGGGAATAGGTATCATCCCCTGCGGTATCGGTATCGATGATCAGCCGCATCAGTAGAACTCGAATCCCATGGTGCGGGCATGATAGTAGAGCCCGCCATCTTGCACGATCAGAAATTCGGCGCGCGTGTTCCCGTCATTGTGGTGGCTGTGCTTGGCGGCGGCAGGCGTCACCAGCGTTGCCCAGGGCGACCAGTCGCATTTCTGCTCGGCCACCATGGAGTAAGCGGGGTCGCCTGCGACGACCAGCGTGATGGCGGCCGAATTGTGCTTGTGCGGCGGCTGCGCGCTCCTTGGCTTCAGCGTGTTGAGCGAAAGCGTCATGGTCGGTGTGATGTTGCGGGCAGCTTCAGTCTTTTCGGCCGAGAAGATCAATGCGTGGCCGGATGTCGAGGCATTGGCGTTCGAACTGTAGACCACATCGAGCTGATGGGTGATTTCATCGGCAGGGTAATGCACGAACTGGACGGCCGCTTCCTCGCCGGTGACCGGAGCGGATGTATCGAACTTCAGCTGCGGATCGTTGCCGACAGCCCAGAAGACGCAATCGTCCTTCGCGGTGATCGCCGACGCGATGCCACCCGGCAGAAGGAAGACGTCGCCCTTGCCGAGCGTCGCCTTCTCGTCACCGACGACGAGGCTGGAGCTGCCCTTGATGACGTACCAGATAGACGCCGTGTTCACGAGCGTCGTATCCAGCGTTTCACCGGCCTTGACCACAGCATAGCGCGCCAGCATCAGCGGCGTCGTTGCGGCAAAGGCGCACTCCATCTTGTCCGACTGGTCGCAATTGATGAAGCCGGTCTTCTCCATCTTCATCGCCTCAGCCGGCTCGTCCATGAAGATGTGCCCAGGCACCGCCGGAAGCTTTATGTTGAAGGCATTGCCGGAATTGAAATAGCGGCTGCGTGCCTCGGCCGCGTTGGCGGGCTCGCGCGGCAGTTGGACCGGCATTTCGGCCATGTCATTGGCTGTGCTCATCATGCATCTCCTTGGTTGAACGAAACACCGGCTTCCTCCAGAAGCAGGTCGAGAAGAACGGTCGCCCCGGCGGCGACATGATCCGGCTCGGACCATTCGTCCGGGTGGTGGCTGATGCCGCCCCGGCAGGGAATGAAGATCATCGCGGACCGCGTCAGCGGCGCCATCTGCCGCGCATCGTGGCCGGCGGCGGACAGGACCTCGAGACGCGACAATCCGTGCCAGTCCGCCGACACCCGGATCGCCTGCTTCAGCCCCTCGTCGAACCCGTTTGAGGGCGCGTCGACGAGACGGCGGATATCGACCTGGCAGGCGCTTGCTTCGGCGCGTGCAATTTCCTCAAGGCGGGCGCCGCATGCTTCCAGCACGGTGTTTTCGGGATGGCGCAGGTCTATGCGGAATGTAACCTTGGCGGGGACGACCGACGGCGCATTGGGCTCGACAACGACACGGCCGATGGTGAACTTGATCAGATCCTCGCCGGCCATTGCATCATGCATCCGCGTCGCGATGCGCGCGAACACCTGCACTGCATCCTGCCGGCGGCTCATCGGCTCGGTGCCCGCATGTGCCTCGCGGCCCGTGATCGTGATGTCGTAGGTTTTCTTGCCCTGGATACCGGAGACGACGCCGATAACGGCGCCTTCCGTCTCAAGAACATCGGCTTGCTCGATATGTGGCTCGATGTAGGAGTGCATCGGAAAACCAAGTTTGCGACGCGGCAGTTCGGGGAATGCCGCATGCAGCTCGCCAAGCGCCTCGCCGACGCTGATGCCATCGGCGTCGCGCACTGCCATCACCTCTTCGTGGGTGCGCAGGCCTGCGAACAGTTCGGAGCCCATCATGCCGGGAGCGAAGCGGCTTCCCTCTTCGTTCATCCAGCCGACGACCGTGATTGAACGCTCGGGTGTCAGGCCCGCCTCCGATATCGCGGTGACGGCCTCAAGGGCCGCCAGCACGCCAAAAGCCCCATCAAAAAGACCGCCTGTCGGCTGGCTGTCGATGTGACTGCCGGCGACGACAGGCGCCAGGCGGGGAAGCACGCCTTTAAGCGTCAGAAACAGATTGCCCGCCGGATCGGTCGAAGCTTCGAGGCCGGCCGCCGCACCCCAGGCGATGATCCGCCGCCAGGCCAGAATTTCCTCGCCTGATAGCGCCTGCCGGTTGACGCCGCCGCCGAGCAGCGCGCCATCCTCGCCGAGTGCCATCAGGCGGGTCCAGAGCCGGTCGGGAGAGATTGCGGGCCGCGCCATGTCTTTTACTCCGTCCGCATGACCTGACCGGGATCAGCGCGGGGATCGCGCACCTTCCAGGCGCCCTGCTCCACCTGGGCGATGAAATCGGATACCACGGAATTGAACAGCGCCGGCTCTTCGAGGTTCAGCGTATGGCCCGCCTTCGGAAGAACGGAGAGACCGCAGGCCGGCAGCATTTTCTTCAGGTAGATTGAAGGCTGCAGGCAATGATCGTCCTCGTCGCCGGTCATGACCAGCGTCGGTACCATCATCGTCTTAAGCTGCTCTTCGAGATCCCAGAAGGACGGGCGCCGGCACTGGACACCGCGCATGGTGTTGGAGGCGCCGACGGCCGAGTGATGCGACAGGCGTTCGGCGAAGGCCGCCCAGCCGCGCGGGTCCTTGTTCTGGAACTGCACCCGGCTGGCGCCGAGCGAATAGATCTTCGAGAATTCGGCCGGATCCCTCTCGAAATTATCGGCGACTTTCAGCGAGGTATTGCGGAAATAGTCGGCCGTTTCCCGCTCCGTACCGTAACCCGCGCCGGCAATCGTCAGCGACAGGGCGCGCTGCGGCGTGCGCAGGCCGAAATGCAGGGCGGCGAATCCGCCCATCGACAGGCCAACGATATGCGCCTTCTCGATGCCGAGCGCGTCGAGCACGGCAATTGCGTCATCGGCGGCATTGGCCTGCGAATACATCTCGATATCAGCCGGGATATCGGATGGCGCGTAGCCGCGCGCCGCATAAGTGATGCAGCGGTGACGACGGGCAAAGAAGCTCATCTGCGGTTCCCAGGCATCGTAGTTGCCGCCGAACTCGTGGATGAACAGGATCGGCGTTCCGCCTTCTCCTGCCGTCTCGTAGTAAAGCTTCGTTCCATCCTTGGCGGTCGCGTACATATGAAAGCCTCTTTGCCTTTTATCGTCGATGGATATGCCGGCCCTAGAAAAGGGCCGGTACGTCGTTGAGCGTGCGCGCGGTCTCGATATAGCGCGGCAGGCCTTCGCAGAAGCGCTCGGCCCAAGCTGTTGGCACCGAGGTCGAGACTTTGATGAAGCGATCGCCGAAGGCGGCCGTGTGGTAACGACCCTGGCGGATCATCACGCCCTCGCGGCGGGCGGCCTCGACGATGGCCTCTGGCGACACGCCGGTGGAGGCGGTCTCGAGAACCAGGAAGTTGCCGTGCGAGACCGGGATCGGAACCGAGAGACCGGTCGCCTTCGCCGCTTCGATGATCATCGCCTTGTTGGCGCTGTCGATGCGGCGCACGTCCTTCATCCATTCCGGCTTGACCGAAAGGCCGGCCATCGCCGCGCGCTGCGCCACGACCGATGCACCAAGCACCGAGGTGGAGGCCGCCGAGAACTCGTCGACCAGCTTCGGTTCGGCGACAAGCGCGCCGATCCGCATGCCGGCGAGACCGAGCCACTTGGAGAACGACAGCGAAACGACCGTGCCCTCCGGCGCGACCTGCAGCACCGGCGTGTGGCCGTCGGCGAAGTCGCGGTAGGTGCAATCGTGGATCAGCAACGCGCCGACCGAGCGAGCGATCTCGGCGAAAGCCTCGATCTCTTCGCGGTCATAGCGAATGCCGAGCGGATTGTTCGGATCGACAATGTAGATGATCGCGCAGCGCTCATCGACGTTGGCGCGCAGAGCCTCCGGCGTCAGCTTGTAGTTGACCGAGGCGTCGTAGATCGGGATCTGGATCACTTGCGCGCCGGCCTGTTCGGCGAACATGCACGGCCACTTCCACGTCGGGTCGGTGGTGACAAACGTGGTGCCAGGCTTCGACCGCGCTTTGCAGATCATCGCGAGCGCGTTGACGCCACCTTCGGTGATGAGCGCCTCGGCCGAGGTTCCGGCGACGCCGAGATCGGCAACGATTGCGCTGCGCAGCGCTTCGAAACCCATCGGCGGGGCATAGGCGTTGAATTCGCCGGCCTCGACCGAGCGGATCATGGCTTCCGCGACCGCCGGATGGGCGGGCACGTGGTTGGTGTTTTGACCCATCCACGCCAGATCGGACGTGGAGAACAGGTCGTCGAAATAACGGTTGCGGGTGCGTGCATCTGCGGCCATGGTCAGATCACCGAGCCGCGCGCGGCAATGCCGCCGTCAATCGTAACGACCGTTCCGCTGATATAGGCGGCCTTGGGCGACGCCAGGAAGACGCAGAGATCGGCGACTTCTTCGGCGGTTGCCGGACGCTTGCCCGGATACTTGTCGTAGAGTTCTTCCCAACGGCTCTCGTCGCCGAGCATGTCGATCGCCTTGCGCTTCATGATCTTGAACATGCGCGGGGTATCGACCGGGCCAGGGTTGACGCCGACGACACGGATGCCTTCATCCATGCTGCGGCCGCCGAGCGCCTTGGTGAAGCTCATCAGAGCGGCATTACCGGTGGAGCCGGCGAAGTATGCGGCATCCCAGTTCTCGCCGGAATTGCCGATGACGTTGATGATCACGCCACCCTTGCCCTCACCTTGGCCCTTGCGGCGCTTCCAGAACTCGCGGGCCAACGTGATGTAGCCGAATACCTTGAGATCGAAGCCGCGGCGGATCGATTCGTCGGTGACGTCTTCGATCGAGCCGGCAGGAATATCGCCGGCGTTGTTCATGAGGATGTCGTAGTCGCCGCAGGCCTTGTCGAGCGCCACCATGGCTTCGGTCGTGCCGAGATCTGCTTCATGCACCGTGACGTTGACCGGGTACTGCGCCAGCTCCGCCTTCAGCTCTTCCATCGCCGCGCCGTTACGGGCGGCAAGGTGAAGGTGACATCCTTCAGCAGCCAGCACCTTCGCGATGGCGTGGCCGATGCCCTGCGAGGCTCCGGTGATCAGCGCCGTCTTTCCAGCAAGATTAAGTTCCACCTGCATCTCCTGTGTGAATACATATTTCGCCTTCTTGCATACGCCGATTTATGGTCATGTCTATAGGGTTTTGGCGACAAAATTGGAAAATTTTCCCACGTAGTGATAGAATGCGGAACTATTTCGCACGCAATGCGGATTAATGAGGCAATTGGCCTATTTCATTGGCATGTTGACGACTATTTTTAAAAACTCATTTTATGTATACGAATACCTATTGCGCGAATACCTAAAAGGCATAATGTCGCATCCACGCCCTCGGGCATGGATGACCTTTGAAACAGACGGCGGAATTCTCATGGCAGATGTGTCCCTCAAAAATGTAGGGAAGACTTACGAAAACGCTTCCGTGAATACGATTGAGAAGCTGAACCTGGACATTCGCAGCGGCGAATTCGTCGTCCTTGTTGGGCCTTCTGGTTGCGGCAAGTCGACGACGCTACGGATGCTGGCGGGCCTTGAGGAATTGACGGACGGCGAGATCTGGATCGGTGATCGACGCGTTGACGAGCTGGAGCCACGGGATCGCAACATCGCCATGGTCTTCCAGAACTACGCGCTCTATCCGCACATGACGGTGGCGCAGAACATGAGCTTCGGGCTGAAGCTCTCGGGTATGGACAAGGTCGAGATCCGCCGCCGCGTCGAGGACGCCGCCAAGGTCCTGGATATCTCCGCCCTGCTCGAGCGTCGTCCCAAGCAGCTCTCGGGCGGTCAGCGCCAGCGCGTTGCCATGGGCCGCGCGATGGTGCGCGATCCCGCCGTCTTCCTGTTTGATGAACCGCTTTCCAACCTCGATGCGAAGCTGCGCGGGCAGATGCGCGCGGAAATTCGCCGGCTGCACAAGCGGCTGAAGGCAACCACCGTTTACGTCACCCACGACCAGGTCGAGGCGATGACGCTGGCCGACCGCGTGGTTGTGCTGAACAAGGGCCTGATCGAACAGCAGGGAACGCCGCAGGAGCTTTACGAACGTCCGGCCACGCGTTTCGTCGCGGGTTTCATCGGCAGCCCGACCATGAATTTCCTGCCGGCCGAGGTCGTCATGGAAGGCGAGACGCCGACGCTGAAGTTCGCGGGCGCGACGCTGGCCGCTCCCGCCGACAAGGTCGAAGCCTTAAAGGCCTTCGCCGGCAGCCATGTCGAGATCGGTCTGCGCCCCGAACATTTCCTGGCGGACGGCGCAACCGAAATCTCAGTCCCGGTCGACATGGCCGAGCTGCTCGGCCCGACAACGCTTGTTCATTTCACGCTGGAAGGCGTCTCCTGTTCCGCCATGCTGCCGCCAGAACTCGCGGCGGCCGAGGGGCAGACCCAGTCGTTGCGCATCGCGCGTGATCGCATGTCCCTCTTCGACCCGAATACCGGCCGCGCCATCTGACGCGACCACTGCCTGTACGACTGCATAAAAACAAGGAGAACAGCTGATGAATGCACGCATACTCTTTCTCGCCGGCCTGCTTGGCGCCACCGCGCTTGGCGGCACCGGCGCATTTGCCCAGGACAGCGCTGCCTGTACCGGCGAAACCGTGACGCTGCGCATTCTGCGCACGCCGGGAAACTACCCCTACCCGGCCCCCATGGAGGCCTGGCAGAGGGAAAATCCCTGCGTCAAGTTCGAGATCAACGAAGTTCCCTTCGCCCAGCTGGCCGACACGATCTCCGTTCAGGCCGCGAGCTCCAATCCGCCTGACGTCCTCGTCTATGATGGTCCGAATACCCAGTCCTACGCCGCCTCCGGCATCCTGCTGCCCATCACAAAGTACCTGCCGAAGGGCTGGGATGAGGATATCCTTCCCGCGACCAAGGCCGAGCACAGCTACGAGGGCGAGGTCTATTCGCCGGGCATCGAGCAGACCACGGTCGCCATGTACTACAACAAGAAGCTCGTCGAAGCCGCCGGCATCAAGCCGCCGCAGACGCTCGACAAGGCCTGGACATGGCCCGAAGCACTGGCTGCTTTCAAGGCCTGCCAGCAGGGCCCGGCCGGCGCACCGAGCGTCTGGGGTCTCGGCCCGACCCGTTTCGGCAACGGCCAGCCCGGCCTCGTCTACCAGGACCTGATCTACCAGCGCTCCGCCGGCGACCCGAAGGCCGATCCGGAAAGCTCCGCCTACAAGACCTTCTGGGCGCTCTCCAAGGACGGCAAGTCGGTCGAGGGATACCTGAACACGCCGGAAGCGGTCGAAGCGCTGAAGTTCTATCAGTCGCTGTTCAATTCCGAGGGTGTCGCACCCAAGGTCGGCATCCCGAACGCCTTCTTTGACGGCAAGGCCTGCTTCTACATCGATACGCCGGCAGCCGGCAGCGCGCTGATCAAGGATCCGAAGATCGAGTGGGGCATCACCCCGATCCCGTACTTCAAGACCCCGATCGTCCACACCGGCTCGACCACGATCGGCGCCACGGCGCGTTCCAAGCATCCCGAGATCGCGGCGAAGTTCGTGGTCGACATGTCCACGGGTGAATACGCCTACATGAACGTCAGCCAGCGCGGCAATCTTCCGACGCTGAAGAGCCTGTTCCCACGCTTCGAGACCTACAACAGCTATCCGATGAAGGTCTTCGTCGATCAGCTGCAGGAATGGGGCCAGCCGCGTCCTCCGGGTCCGAAGTTCGCCCAGTACGACAAGCTCGTCACCGATGCTCTGCGTGCCGTGGCCTTCGGTGGCGATCCGGCCGACCTGATGGCGGACGCCGAGAAGAAAGTACAGCGAGTTCTCGATCGCTAAGCATTGGACGCAAGAATGTCGGTCTCAGATACCCTATCCACGGCTTCGGCCAAACCAAAAACGCGAAAGCCCGCTACCAAGCGGCAGAAGCGGGATTGGCTGTTTGCGGCCGGCTTCCTTGCGCCGTTCATGATCCTGTTGCTGGTCTTCCAGTACGTGCCTTTGCTCGTCATGGCCCGCAACAGCGTCTATGACTACTCCCTGCTCAACCCGGCCGCCGCCAAGTTCGTCGGGTTGCGCAACTTCACCGACATGATCGATTATGACGATGCCGCCGTCTCCTTCGGCGTCACCTTCCTCTTCGCGCTTGGCGTCGTCGTCTTCGTCATCCCGGTCGCCTTCTCGCTGGCGCTCTTCCTCAATTCGAAGCTGCCGGCGCGCGGCCTTGTCCGCACCATGATCATGCTGCCGGTCGTGACCTCGTCGGTGGTCGTCGCCACCATGTGGTCCTTCCTGCTCGACCCATCGAACGGCCTGATCAACGGCGTTTTGAACATTGTCGGCATCGGCAACCAGCCCTTTCTGACTTCGACAAGCCAGGCGCTTCCGGCCCTGATCGCCATGACGCTCTGGCAGCAGGTGGGTTTCGGCGCCATCCTCTTCCTCGCCGGCCTGCAGGGCCTGCCGGTGGAGCTGACGGAGGCTGCCCGTATAGACGGCGCCACCCGCCGCCAGGTTCTCTGGAACGTGACGATCCCGCTTCTCTCCCGCACGACGCTCTTCGTCGTCGTGATCATGACCGTCTTCTCGTTGCAGGCCTTCGCGCCGGCCTTCCTGATGACCCAGGGCGGACCGCAGGACAGTACCAACCTGATCGTCTACCACATCTACAACAGCGCCTTCATCATGCAGCAGGCCGGCTATGCCTCGGCACTATCAGTAGCGCTGCTGCTCGTGGTGCTTGCCATTTCCATGGCGCAGATGGCCCTGCTGCGCTCTCGCTGGAATTACTGACATGAAGAAGCAACATCTCCGGCGCGGCGTCATGGTCGCCCTCGTCATAGTCGTCATCCTGTGCTGCTTCCTGGCGCCCTATGCCTGGATCGTATCATCGTCCTTCAAGAATCAGCTGACGCTGTTTAACGACGTGACACCGCTCTCCTGGCGCGCCTTCCTGCCCGTCGAGGGAACGTTCGAAAACTATCGCACGCTGTTCGAGCGCACCAACGTGCTGACCGCGCTAATGAACACGGCCATCGTTGCCGGCGGACAAGTGGCGCTGACGCTGCTGCTCTGTTCAATGGCCGCCTACTCGCTGACGCGCATCCGCTTCCCCGGCGCCAAGATCGTCTTCGTGCTGATCCTCCTCACCTTCCTGTTGCCGATCGAGGCGATGATGGTGCCGCTTTACCAGGTTGTTTCCGGTCTCGGCCTCTCCAACACCCTGCTCGGCGTCATGATCCCCTGGATCGCCAGCCCGTTCGGTCTGTTCCTGCTGAAGCAGGCGTTCGAGGAACTGCCGGTCGAGCTCGAGGACGCCGCGCGGATCGATGGCGCCGGCCATGTGCGCATCTTCTTTTCGATCGTGCTGCCGAACGTGAAGGTTCCGATGCTGACGCTCGGGCTCATCACCTTCCTGTTTTCTTGGAACAGCTTCCTTTGGCCGCTCGTCATCATCCAGGATCCGGCAATCCAGGTCATCCAGGTGGCGATTGCCCAGCAGGGCTCGCCGACGCAGCTGCCGAACTGGGGCGAAACCTTCGCCGGCGCGACCGTCGCAACCGTACCGCTCATCCTGCTCTTCCTGTTGCTGCAGAAGTATTTCACGCAGGGCATGACCACCAGCGGGATCAAGGGCTAGGCCATGAACGCACCGGCCCACAACCTCGCCCCGCTTTTGAGGCTGGACGCCCCTATGGGTGGTCAGATCGGCTATCGCGTCTTCGGAAGCGAAGGCGACTGGCTGGTACTGATCCACGGCTGGTGCGGCAACGCCGAGCACTGGAACGGGATCGCGCCCGAACTGGCGCGCGGCCACCGGGTGCTCGCGGTCTCGCATCCCGGTTTCGGCGGTATGCTCCCGCCGCCGCCGGCCGGCCAGACAATCCGGGCAATGGGCAAAGCAGTCGCGCATCTCCTGGCGCATCTCGGCATCGAAGGCGCGACGCTGATCGGTCACTCGATGGGTGGCCCGATCATGACCGAGGTCGCGATCATCGCGCCGGAACGTGTGAGGGCCCTGATCGGTCTCGATACGTTGACGGACCGCGACTATTACGGCCGTGTTCCCGACGACGAACTCATCCGACGCCACGAGGAGTTCGCTGCCGACTACGCCGGCCGCATGCGCGCCATGATCGATATCATCGTGCATCCATCGACGAACGAGGCGATGCGCCAGGCGATCACCGACGACATGATCGCCTCGGCCCCGGCCACCTTTGCGCTTGATGTGAAGGACGACCTCTTCGCCTGGGACGCCGAGGAACGTTGGCCGCTTATCTCCTGCCCGGCGATCATGCTCAACTCGACGTGGGTCGCGAGACTGGCGGATCCGAAGCCAATGCCCTGCTTCAGCGACATCGATGTCGTCGAATACGATTCCGGACATTTCCCGATGATCGAAGCTCCCGTGATGATTGTGGAAAAGCTTCGAAGCTGCCTTGCTACACTCGTATACCCATAATCCCCCCATTGAATGCACCGCAAAAAGAAAAGTATAAATGCCGCCAGCAAAATACAAATTGGCCATTCGCAGTTCGGCGAGAGGAGTGACCGCATTGGATCAGGATGACACGCGTCTGCCCGAAGCGGCAAACGGGATGCGCGCTCCGACCCGCGCCGGCGAGCTGCGTGAACAGCTTGAGCAGATGATCCTCGACGGCAGGCTCGTCCCCGGCGAGCGGCTGGACGAAATGGAACTCGCGCGTCGCTTCGGCCTTTCCCGCACGCCGGTGCGCGAGGCCATCAAGGCGCTGTTGGCGATCGGCCTTGTCGAGACACGCGGCCGCCAAGGCACGCACGTAGCACTGCTCTCCATTCCGGCGCTGATCGAGATGTTCGACGTGATGTCGGCTCTCGAAGGTCTCTGTGCCCGCCTCGCCGCCCGCCGCGCGACGCCGGCCGAACGCGCCGGCATGCGCAAGGTGCATGAGGAGCTGGTTGAAGCCTATAATTCCGGTGACCCGGTTGCCTTCTACAAGGTGAACCAGAAATTCCACGACCAGCTTTATGAAGCAGCCCACACGCACTTCATCGCGGATCAGGCGATCCAGCTTCGCCGCCGCATCGGCGCCTACCGCATGCGCGCTACCTACCAGCCCGGCCGCATGCTGAGCACGCTGACCGAGCACGTCCGTATCATGGATGCGATCGATGCGGGCGATCCGGAAGCGGCGCGCAAGGCGGCCAGCGATCACGTGCAACTCCTCGGCGACCAGCTGACAGACTTCATTTCGTCGCTGCCAGCGCATATGAGCCGCGCTCAGTAACAAGACCGAGCGTCACGCCCGCAAGGAGACCGCGCGGCAACCGTCGCGCGGAGGAGGAAACACATGTCCGCCCCACAACGCCCCGTCATCCTGAACCAGCTTGGTCCTGAGCTCGGCAAGGCTCTCGAAGAGCATCCATCCCGACCGGTGGTGATCCAGGATTCCGTTCCGGCGGAGCCATGGAAGATCGCGCCGGAGGCCGATATCCTGGTGACGGGCGGCTTTGCCAGCTGGAAACAGGCGCCACGCGACTGGCGATTTCCGGAGCGGCTGAAATGGGTGCAATCGCAGACGACAGGCATCGAGATCTATCCGCCGACCTTGCTGCGGGACCGGGTCATGACCTGCGGCCGCGGCCTGAATGCGCTGCCGATCGCCGAGTTCGTTTTCGCGGCGATACTGCGCAGCGAAAAACGATTGGACGAGACGCGTGCTCGTAGCGAGGCGGACTGGCGCCGTCACGACATCGGCCGCGTCTACGGCAAGACGCTCGGCCTCATCGGTTACGGCAGCCTCGGCCAGGCGATCGCCCGCCGGGCGCTGGCCTTCGACATGAACGTCATGGTCAACCGGCGCACGCCCTGGGAGGGAGACGGCGGCATCGTCGCGGCCGGTATCGATGAGATATTCGCTGCCGCCGACCATCTCGTCATCGCCGCGCCGCTGACCGCGGAGACGGAAGGATTGATCGATCGTAAATTGCTTGGCGCAGCCAAGCCGGGTTTGCATCTCATCAACATCTCACGCGGCGGCCTTGTCGATCAGCAAGCTCTGGTGGCTGCACTCGTTGCGGGAGATATCGGCAGCGCGACGCTGGATGTGACAACGCCGGAGCCGCTGCCCGACGGCCACCCGCTCTACACCCTGCCCAACGTCTTCATCAGCCCGCACATTTCCTGGGCCGGCGGCGATCAGGATCAGGCGTTTCAGCAGCGATTGATGAAGAACCTCGACGCCTATCTCAAAGGCGAAGAGCTTGAGGCGCTGGTCGATCCCGTGCGCGGTTACTGACCGGGGTCAAACGGCTCAATCATCACGCCCGCCCGAAAGACTTCGGCTTGGCGGTTTGGAGTGCCGCAAGAACGGATCTTTCCGAGCGCACAAGATAGGCGTCTAGCTGATCCGATGCCGTCTCGATGTCGCCAGCCTCAAGAGACGCAAGGAGTTCGCAATTCAGAGCGATGTAGGGAACATGCAGATGGGCGGTATCCTCAAACTGAGCGAACACCAAACGGAGCTCCGCCAGAACAAGCTCAAAGCAGGCGCTTAGCCGAGGGCTATCGCATAGCTCGACCATCGAGCGATGAAACTCCATGTTGATTGTACCCACGCTTCGCCAGTCGCCAGCCTCTCGCGACGCCTCGGTGCGCGCCAGGAGCTCTCGCATACTCGCCAATGCCGGGTGTGTGCGGACAGCGGCGCGAACGGCGCCTTTCTGGATGACATGCCTCACCCTGTAGATATCAACGACCGAAGCTTCGCCCGGAGTGGCAACGAAGACGCCACGGTTGGGTATGTGAACCAGCAGGTTCTGGCTCGTCAGCAGGCGGAATATTTCGCGCAGCGTGTTGCGCGAGATCCCGAACTGGGTTGCGATCTGCTGTTCGGAAAGCTTGGCACCCGGCGCCAGCTCGCCCGAGATCAGCATCGCGCGGATCTTTCCGGCAATCTGCGCCGTCAACGGCTCGTCGTCGATTTCAGTAATCGCCGTGCGCATCATCAACGCCCTTTCCCCCTTTGTTCAGGGCACCATATCGAATTCCAGCGCATGCCAACCGGCTTTATCGCCGGCCATAGCGGCACGTCCAAAAATGCGCTCCGGCATATTGTTCAACAATCTATATTGCTTTATTGAACAATAATCCGTGACGTCAGTATTTTCAATGGAGATGGAACATGGCGGCAATCGATCTGAACAGCGATCTCGGCGAAAGCTTCGGCCCTTGGCCGATGGGGGATGACGCCGCCATGCTGGCGACGGTGACGAGCGCCAACATCGCCTGCGGCTTCCATGCCGGCGATCCCTCGGGAATCCTGACGGTGCTAAAAGAAGCGACGCGGCGCGGTGTCGCCGTCGGCGCCCATATCGGCTATCGCGATCTGGTCGGCTTCGGCCGCCGCAATATGGACCCCTCGAGCGCCGAACTCGTCGGCGACACGATCTACCAGATCGGCGCCCTGCAGGGTCTGGCAAAGGCGGCCGGAACTAGGGTGCGCTACGTGAAGCCGCATGGCGCGCTCTACAACACCATCGCCAACGACGCCCGCCAGGCCGCCGATGTCATTGAAGGCATCAAGGCCGTCGATCCGAACCTTGTTTTGATGGCGCTGGCCGGAGCGCCGATCGTAGCGCAGGCGCGTGAGGCCGGGCTGACCGTGGTCTGCGAGGCCTTCGCTGACCGTGCCTATAATGTCGATGGCAGCCTCGTCAGCCGCCGGTTGGACGGTTCGGTGATCCATGATCCGCAAGCTGTCGCCGAGCGCATGTTGCGCATGGTCACGGAAAGCCGCGTTGTGGCGATCGACGGAACCGAAATCGCGCTCGACGCACATTCGATCTGCATTCACGGCGACACGCCGGCGGCCGTCGCGATCGCGCGCACGCTGCGGCAGACGCTGGAAGCACGTGGTGTCGAGCTCAAGTCCTTCGTCGATATGTCGTCATGAGCGAGCGCCTGCGTTTCCTGCCTTCAGGCAGCGACAGTTTCCTCGTCGAGCTCGACGATCTCGCCGCCACTCTGACCTTACTCGACGCGCTTCTGGCAGCGGGGCTCGCAGGTGTACGCGAGGTCATCCCGGGCGCGCGCACCGTCATGGTGCGCTTCGACCCGTGGCTGGCAAGCGTGGCAGGGCTTTACGACAAGATCGCCGCTCTCAACCTTTCTACGCGCTCCTCCCGCCGCGGCGAGCTGTTCGAAATCCCGGTCTCCTATGATGGCGAGGATCTTGGCGATGTCGCCGAAATGCTCGGCTGCACGATCGAAGAGGTCATCCAGCGCCATACCGAGGCGACCTATACCGTCGCCTTCACCGGCTTTGCCCCTGGCTTTGCCTATATGACCTCAGACGATCCACGTTTCGACGTGCCGCGCCGCAAGAGCCCACGGGTAAAGATCCCCGCCGGCTCGGTCGCCATCGCCGGCAAATTCGGCGGCATCTATCCGTCCGACAGCCCCGGCGGCTGGCAGCTGCTCGGCAAGACGCCGCTCGCGATGTGGGACACGACGCGGGAACGCGCAGCACTGCTCGCGCCCGGCGACCGCGTTCGATTTCGCGACATAGCCAAGGGCGCTGTCGTCCCGGTCTCCTCACCCAAGCTGCCAAGCAGTGAGGCTCCGGCACAGAAAGCCGGATTGCTGGTCACCCGCTCGGATCGCCCCGCGCTCTTCCAGGATCTCGGCCGACCGGGTCTCGCCAGCCAGGGTGTCTCGGAATCCGGCGCACTCGACCGCACGGCGATGATCGAGGCCAATCGTTGCCTCGGAAACCCGCGCGATGCCGCCGTGATCGAAGTGCTCTTCGGAGGCTTCGCCATCAAGGCCGATCGGCCGGTCACCGTCGCGGTAACCGGCGCCCCCTGCCCGCTGACGATCCACACAGCGACGGGCGTCGAGGTCAACGCTAATTTCGCAAGCCCGATCGCCCTTGATGCCGGCGACGAGTTGGTGCTCGGCATTCCGCCCGAGGGCATGATGAGCTACCTCGCCCTGCGGGGAGGCTTCGAGGTCCAGCCGGTGCTCGGATCGGCGGCCACCGACACGCTCGCCAAGGTCGGCCCGGCGCCGATCGCGGCCGGCGACATCCTTGTTCCCGCTGAGCGCCGATCACTTGCGGTCATGCCGACCGATGCCAAGCAGCGGCGCCTGCCGCGTACCGGCGAAGTCGTGACGCTCGATATCGTGCTTGGTCCGCGCACGGACTGGTTCACCGAGCAGGGCGTTGCGACGCTGACCTCGCAGGAGTGGGACGTGACGCCTCAATCCAGCCGCGTCGGCATGCGCCTTGACGGCAAGGTGGCGATCGAGCGTTCGGACAATGCGGAACTGCCCTCGGAAGGGACCGCACTCGGCGCGATCCAGGTGCCGCATAGCGGCCAGCCCGTGCTCTTCCTTGCCGATCATCCGCTGACAGGCGGCTATCCGGTCATCGGCGTTGTCGCCAGCCACCATCTCGACCTCGCCGGCCAGATCCCGATCGGCGCCCGCATCCGTTTCAATCCGATCTCCGCTTTCGAGTCGCGCGAGGTCATCGCCGGCAACGAGCCGAACAGGACACTGATTTCATGAAAAAGCTGCTCATTGCCAATCGCGGCGAAATCGCCATCCGCATCATCCGCGCCGCGCGCGACTATGGCGTCGCCTCGGTCGCGATCTATTCGGACGCCGACGCAAGTTCGTTGCACGCCGAACTTGCCGACGAAGCCTATGGTCTCGGCGCCGGTCGCCCTGCAGACACCTATCTGAACATCGAGAAGATTCTCGAGATCGCCAAGCGCGCCGGCGCTGACGCCGTCCACCCCGGTTATGGCTTTCTCTCGGAGCGCGCGGAGTTTGCACGGGCGGTCATCGATGCCGGCCTGATCTGGGTTGGCCCGGCGCCTGACGTCATCACGGCGCTTGGCGACAAGGTCGAGGCGCGGCGCATTGCCGAAAGCGTCGGCGCACCGCTCGTAAAGGGCTCCGCCGGACCGCTGGCTTCGGCCGCCGAGGCTGTCGCCTTTGCCCGCGAGGCCGGGCTGCCGCTGGCGATCAAGGCCGCATTCGGTGGCGGCGGGCGCGGCATGAAGGTGGCGCATCATATCGACGAAGTCGGCGAACTCTTCGATTCCGCCGTTCGCGAAGCCGTCGAAGCCTTCGGCCGTGGCGAATGCTACGCCGAGCAGTTCCTCGAAAAGCCGCGGCACATCGAAGCGCAGGTAATCGCCGACAGCCACGGCAACACCGTCGTCCTCGGCACCCGCGACTGCTCGCTGCAGCGCCGCAACCAGAAACTCGTCGAAGAGGCGCCGGCTCCCTTCATCACCGAGGAGCAGCGCCAGCGCATCCATGATGCCGCCCGCGCGATCTGCGCCAAGGCCGGCTATACCGGCGCCGGCACGGTCGAGTTCCTGCTCTCGCAGAACGGCACGATCTCTTTCCTCGAGGTCAACACCCGCCTGCAAGTCGAGCATCCTGTGACCGAAGAGACCACTGGCATCGATATCGTCATCGAGCAGCTGCGGATTGCCGATGGCGAGCCGCTCTCGGTGACGGAAACGCCCAAGCCACGCGGCCACGCCTTCGAGTTCCGCATAAACGCCGAAGATCCGGGCCGCGGCTTCCTGCCGACGCCGGGTCTCATCACCCGCTTCCGCGCACCGTCCGGCCCCGGCATCCGCCTCGACACCGGCGTGGAGAGCGGTTCGGAAATCCCCGGCCTTTACGATTCCATGATGGCGAAGCTGATCGTAACCGGCGCCACCCGCGAGGAAGCGCTTGTTCGCGCCCGCCGCGCGCTGGCCGAGTTCCGGATCGAGGGCGTGGCGTCCGTGCTTCCTTTCCATCGCGCCGTTCTCAAGGAAAAGGACTTTACCGGCGAGGACGGTTTCAAGGTCTTCACCAACTGGATCGAGACCGAATTCCGTGGCGTCGCCTCGTCACCGAGGATCGAGCCTGCCGATAGCGGCGTGCTTCGCAGCTTTATCGAGATCGACGGCAAGCGCCACGAGATCGGATTGCCGGCGGCGCTGTTTTCAGGCCTCGCGGTCGCCCCGCAGGCATCCGCTCCACAAGCATCCCAGCAGCGCGAAGGCGCCGTTGCCGCGCCTATTCCAGGCACGTTCCGGCAGTGGCTGGTCGAGGACAATGCGACGGTTGTCGAGGGCGAGATCGTTGCCGTGATCGAGGCCATGAAAATGGAAACGCGGGTTGCCGCGCCCAAGGCCGGCACGATCAAGCTCAGCGCCAAGGTCGGCGACAGCGTCGTTCTCGGCGCGGAGCTGGCGCTCATCGCGTAAGAGGAAGCGTAAAGCTCAAAGCAGGAAAGCCGGCGGGTCTTGCGATCCGCCGGCTTTCGTCTGTTCGGAAGATGAAAGAGCGATCAGCTCTGCCGCATGAACTGCTGGATGCGGCTGTCCGCCGGAGAGTTCTCCAGCTCCTCCGCCGTCATGTTGACGACGACGTGACCGTTTTCCATCATCACGACACGGTCGCTGACGCGGCTGACGAAGCGCATTTCGTGGGTGACGATGACCATGGTCATGCCTTCGCGGGCAAGGCCCTCGATCACCTGCAACACTTCGCCGACCAGCTCCGGATCGAGCGCAGAAGTCGGCTCGTCGAACAGCATGATTTCAGGGTCCATGGCGAGCGCGCGGGCAATCGCCACGCGCTGCTTCTGGCCGCCCGAGAGCTGGTGCGGATATTTGTTGGCATGCGCCGCCAGGCCGACACGGGCCAGGTGGTTCATCGCCGCCGCGCGCACCGCCTGCTTGTCGCGATTGCCGTGATAGCGTGGACCGAAGGTGACGTTCTCGAGCGCCGTCATGTGCGGGAAGAGGTTGAACGACTGGAACACCATGCCGAGACAGGTGACGCGATGATGGAAGGCGGGAACCATCCGGTACCCCTTGACGTCCGCAGTGATCCACTCGTTTCCATCGAGCGTGATACGGCCGTTGTCGATGTCCTGCAGCGCGTTGATCGTGCGGATAAGCGTCGTCTTGCCGGAGCCGGAGGGACCGATGATGCTCAGCACCTCGCCCTTGCGCACCTGAAGTGACACGTCAGACAGCGCCCGCTTGTCGCCGAAGCTCTTGCTGATACCATCGATGCCGACCACGACCTCTTCACCGACGCGGCGTTCCGTGCCAGCGGCGCTTGCCTGGGCGGCTGCTGCCGGGACGGGGATCTCCGCGCCGGTCATCCTCGATATATCGAGACGCCCCTCAAGGCGTGCCAGGAAGAAGCTGAAGATCGAGACGACCAGCACGTAATAGAACGAGACCGCGACCAGCGTTTCGATGACCATGAAGTTGCGGGTGTAGAGCCGCTGGCCGACGAGCAGGATTTCAGCGAGCGAGATGATCGAGACGAGCGAGGTCAGCTTGACGATGGTGATGAATTCGTTGCCGAGCGAAGGCAGCGCCACGCGGATCGCCTGCGGCAGGATGATATGTCGATACTTGCCGACGGGGCGGACGCCGAGCGCGTGTGCCGCTTCATGCTGCCCCTGATCGACGGCGATGAGGCCGGCACGATGGATTTCCGCGAGATAAGCGGTTTCCGATATCACCAGCGCGATCAGCCCGGCCCAGAAGGGCACCGACAGCACCGGCCCGAGCGCCGGCATGAACTGCGGCAGGTTATAGACGAAGATCAGCAGCACCAGCAGCGGCAGGCTGCGGAACAGCCAGATATAGGTCTTCGCGAACCAGCGCACCGCGCGCAGGCTGGATTGCCGGGCGAGCGCGAGCAGGAAGCCGAGCACGGTTCCGATGACCCAGGTCAGCACGCCGAGCCAGGCGACGAGCGCCGTCGCACGCCAGAAATCCGGATAGAGCACAAGGCTGAAGAGGTAGTTCCAGTCGAAGTTCATGGGCGGGTATCCCCAAAAGAGCAGCGGCGCCGAAGCGCCGCGCATTCCTGTGTTGATCAGTCAGGCGAGCGTCTCACCGGCACCCGCCTTGAACGCTTAATGCCCGACAGCCGCCTTGAACTCGGCGTCCGTCGACTTTGCCACGCCATACTTGGCGAACAGTGCCTCGTAATCGGCATCGCCATCGAGCTTCGCCAGCGTATCGCGCAGGAAGGATGCAACCTCGGTGTTGCCCTTCTTCACGCCGAAACCGACGATGACGGGATAGAGCTGTTCGGTGGAGGTGACCTTCAGGCGGCCGTTCAGCTTCTTGGCGGCATCGGCAAGCACTGCCGAGTTCTCCAGCTGGGCATCGACGCCACCGGACATGACGGCCTGCGTTGCTTCAGGCGAGGTCGGGAATTCGCGGGAATCGATCGGGCTGGCGGCGCAAACCGTCGTGTTCAGCTTCTCGAGTTCGGGGATCCAGGCCGCACCCTTGATCGAGCCGACGCGCTTGCCGCAAAGCTCTTCCGGCTTGGTGAAATTCTGGCCGCCGGCGGCCGAAACCGCGATCGAGACGCCCGTCTTCATGTAGGGGATATAGTCGATCTGCTTGGCGCGCGCCGCCGTCACGTAGAGCGTGGAGGCGATGACGTTGAACTGATCGCTGGAGACGCCGAGGATCAGGTTTTCGAAACGGGTGTCATGAAAAGAGACATCGCTGCCGGTCTTCTTGCCGATCAGTTTCATCAGCTCGACGTCGAAGCCGGCGGGCTGGTTGGCGTCGTCGAAGTAGTTGTAGGGCGGATAGGTGAGATCGACACCGATCTTCAGCGTTTCCGCATGCGCCGCCGTCAGCGGTGCCGCCAACATGATGATGCCGGCAAGGAGTTTTTTCATGGACTGTTCCTCTCGATTGATGGCTCATTTTTGTTGAACAATTATGAGATTGCAATCCCCCTCGATGCATAAAGTTTCATCAAGGGTCGGATTTCGAGCAGATCGACCATCCACATCCCGGCGAAGGCACTTGACGGACAGCGAGCAAGCGACTGAAATAACGAGATAAAACGAGAAAGCCTGGCGTCGGCATGTCAATACCCGGAAAACAGGTCGCAACGACATACCCACTCCGAAGCAGAAGGCGCGCGGATCTGGCAATCATGGAAAGCGAGGCCTCCAGCGCACGGCGCCTCGGAACGTCCTCCGCCTCACCGGCGACATCCTGGCATGAGCACTTCACCTCTCTTGACATGCGTAAGTTGTTCAACAAAAATAAATCACCAAGGAGACCATATTGACCAACCAGAATCCCCCCGACCGACCTCTTGTGCTGACGCAGACCGCCGCTGGCCTGCTGCGCGACAAGATTCTGCGTGGCGAGCTCGCGCCTGGCGCGCCGCTGCGTGAGGTCGTGTGGGCGGAGGCGCTGAATGTTTCGCGCAATACGTTGCGCGAGGCGCTGCGGGATCTGGTTGCTGAAGGCCTGATCGAGCACCGCGCGCATTACGGTGCCACCGTGCGGGCGCTAAATTCCACCGAGATCAGTGAGATCTACGCGATCCGCATGACGCTTGAACTGCGCGGCGTCACCTGCAGCGCCTACGCCTCGCAGGAAGCGATGTCGGAACTCGTCGCCCGCGTCGAGGCAGTGCAGCGCGCCGCACTTGCCAAGGACTGGCAGCAGTGCGGCACCGCATCGCTGGAGTTTCACCAGCAGATCGTCGATTTCATCGGCAGCCCGCGGCTGAACGACGTGTTCGCAACGGTCGCCGCCCAGGCCCGCCTCGCCTTCTCGATGGCGCCCGACGCCCGCCGGTTCCAGGAGCCATGGGTGGCGCGCGACGTCGAAATCTGCGGCCTGCTTTGCGACGGCGACCGCACGGCAGCCACCCGCGCCCTTGAACTCTATCTGCAGGAATCCGAACGCGTGGTGCTGGAAGCCGCCCGCGCGCAGAGCCTGCCCCGCCCCAAGAAGACATTGGCGACGCCTGCCGA
Organism: Rhizobium sp. 16-449-1b; assembly: GCF_017741935.1. GTDB lineage: Bacteria > Pseudomonadota > Alphaproteobacteria > Rhizobiales > Rhizobiaceae > Rhizobium. Next base: position 103,705 of record NZ_JAGHMH010000021.1, read on the forward strand.
CTGACGGCAGCCCGCCCGACATATCAGGAGAAAATGAGGGATGAAGCCCCAGCCGATTACCAGCGCACCGGAAGACGCAGCGAGCCGCAAGGCAATCAAGCCGGTCATCTGTTATCCCGTCGAAACACTGCCGCGGCCGGACCTTGCGGCATACCGCGCCTTGCGCGACGATCTGGAATTCGTCGAGCGCGTGGTCGTCCCGCCCCGTGATGCGGCCTGCTGGACCGTGCCGGCCGGCCATTTCTGCCGCATCCTTTCGAGCGAAGGCTCGCAGGTGGGGGATCTCAACCTCTTCAATGCCAACAACCTCGAGGAACGCCTCTTCACCGGCAAGACCCGGGCGCTGAACGGCACGCATGTCGGCCTTGGTGACCAGCTCTTCTCCAACATGCCCTATCTGCGGCCGATCGCGACGATCACCCACGACACGCTCGACTGGTACGGTTTCGACGAATTCGGCGGCTCGGTGCACGACGTGATCGGCACCCGCTGCGACCCCTATACGCACAATCTCTTGAGCAATGGCGGCCAGTATCACCACTGCTGCCACTCCAACCTGACGCGCGCCTTTGCCGCGAAGACCGGCAAGTCGCTGCAGGAAGCCGGCACCTATATTCACGACGTGCTCAACGTATTCATGTGCACCGGCTTCACGCGCGATACCGGCCAGTATTTCATGAAGGCAAGCCCGGTCCGCCCCGGCGACTATCTCGAATTCTTCGCCGAGATCGATCTTCTCGGCTGCATGTCGGCTTGCCCCGGCGGCGATTGCTCCTCCGAGCACTCCTCGGATTCCGTCGCCTGCTATCCGCTGGTGGTCGAGATCTACAAGCCGGCACATCCGCCGGAAGGCTGGAGCGCGCCCGCGGTTAACGGCTACGACGGCACGCACGGGCTCTGACTCCTTCAGGTCGCAACCAAGTCGAGCTCTCGTGACAAATTCACGGGAGCTCTCTCGCTTTTGGGGACCAGATTCATCGGCATGACCGTTGGGCCGCGAGCCTCAAGCCGCACGGGCCTATGGCACGTATCGAGGCTGCCGCTCGGCTCTTCACATTCGCAGCGATGGCGGTAAGGTGGCGCCCGGCAGGGAGGCTGCATGATCGACAAACTGGAATTCTTCATCGCGCTTGCCAATGAAAAGCATTTCGGCCGTGCCGCCGAGGAATGTGGCGTTTCCCAGCCCAGCCTTTCCGCCGCCATCCGTCAGCTCGAAGACCAACTTGGTGTGATTCTCGTACAGCGCGGCTCGCGTTTTCAGGGGCTGACGCCTGAAGGGCAGCGCGTGCTCGAATGGGCGCGCCGGATCGTCGGCGACGCCCGCACCATGCGCCAGGAAATGCGCGCCGCCCGATCGGGCCTCGCGGGCCATATCAGGATCGCGGCCATCCCAACGGCTCTCTCCATGCTGCCACAGCTGACCGCACCCTTTCAGGAGCGCCATCCCGACGTCACCTTCTCGATCGTCTCGCGCAATTCGCTGCAGGTGCTCAGCATGCTTGAGAATCTCGAGATCGACGCCGGCATAACCTATCTCGAAAACGAGCCGCTCGGGCGCGTGACGAGCGTTCCGCTCTATGCCGAACAGTATAATCTCATCACTGCTGCCGGCAGCCCGTTGTCCGATCGCGAAAGCGTTACCTGGAAAGAGGTCGGCGATATCAGGCTCTGTCTATTGACGGCCGACATGCAGAACCGACGTATTATCAATCAGTTGTTGTCAGAAGCTGGAGTGACGGCGCAGCCAACGCTCGAATCCAATTCGATGATCGTGCTGTTCTCGCATGTGCGCACTGGCCGCTGGGCCAGCATCATGCCGCGCAATGTCGCGAAATCATTCGGCTTTCCGGCCGAAATCCGGATGATCCCGATTGTCGAGCCGCAAGCGCATCATGTCGTCGGCTTGGTCGCGACGCACCGTGAGCCCTTCACGCCGCTGGTCTCGGCGCTGCTGCACGAGGCGCGCATCCTCATAGAGAAGCCGGACCTTCAATAGGAAATTCCTATCGACTGACGAGACAGCTTTATTGATCGCTTCGTCCTTCCCTGAGAAAGTTCTATAATGATTTGACGGTCCCGCATCGTCGGCCAACGGCTTCTGGAGGAGGCTTGCCGAACGTCCGTGAACGTCGCTGCTGGTCTGGGAGGGCCGCTGATGAATATTCGTGTCGCCAACGGCGATATTTCCGACCAGGTACGCGACATCGTCGATCGTCTGAAGACGCTCGACGGCCCGATGCTGCCGATCCTCCACGAGATCCAGGACGTGTTCGGTTACGTCCCGCAGGAGGCGCTTCCCGTCATCGCGCATGGGCTCAACCTGTCGCGCGCGGAAGTGCACGGGGTTGTTACCTTCTACCACGATTATCGCAACCACCCGGCCGGCCGCCATGTGCTGAAGCTCTGTCGCGCCGAATCCTGTCAGTCGATGGGGGGAGACCGTCTGGCCGAGCGGGTGAAAGCGATGCTGGGCATCGATTGGCACGGCACGACGGCTGACGGGGCGATCACGCTGGAACCGGTCTTCTGTCTCGGGCTCTGTTCGTGCTCTCCATCAGCGATGCTTGATGGAGAGGTTCATGGCAGGGTCGATGTCGCCGATATCGAGGAGATGATCGCGGAGGCACGCCGATGAGTGTCAGGATCTATATCCCGCGCGATGCGGCCGCATTGGCGCTCGGCGCCGACAAGGTGGCAGCGGCGGTTGCCAGGGAGATCGCCGATCGCGGTATCGATGCCGTGATCGTGCGCAATGGCTCGCGCGGCATGCACTGGCTGGAGCCGCTGGTCGAGGTTGAGGTCGCCGGGCAGCGGATCGGCTACGGCCCGGTGAAGGCCCGCGATGTCGCTGCGTTGTTCGATGCCGGGCTGATATCGGGCGGCGATCACCCGCTCTGTCTTGGCGCGGTCGAGGAGACCGCGTTTCTCAAGCGACAGACACGACTGACCTTTGCGCGTTGCGGCGTGATCGATCCGCTGTCGCTTGCCGATTACGAGGCACATGGCGGCTTGGCTGGCCTTCGCCGCGCCGTCGCCATGCAGCCGGCCGATATCGTCAAGGACGTGACCGGTTCCGGTCTGCGCGGCCGCGGCGGCGCGGGGTTCCCGACGGGCATCAAGTGGAAGACGGTGCTCGATGCGCCGGGTGCGCGCAAATATATCGTCTGCAATGCCGACGAGGGCGACAGCGGCACCTTTGCTGACCGGATGATCATGGAGGGTGACCCCTTTGTGCTGATCGAGGGCATGGCGATTGCGGGGCTCGCGACCGGAGCCACCAAGGGCTTCGTCTACATCCGCTCGGAATATCCGCATGCGATAGCTGCCATGACCGAGGCGGTGGAGATCGCGGGACGCGCCGGCGTGCTCGGGCCGTCGGTCCTCGGCTCCGGCAAGGCATTTGAGATCGAGATCCGGAAGGGCGCCGGCGCCTATGTCTGTGGCGAGGAAACGGCGTTGTTGAACAGCTTGGAGGGCAAGCGCGGGATCGTGCGCGCCAAGCCGCCGCTGCCGGCGCACAAGGGTCTGTTCGACTGTCCGACCGTGATCAACAACGTGATCTCGCTCGCCTCCGTCCCTGTCATCATGGATAAGGGTGCAACCCATTATCGCGATTTCGGCATGGGCCGCTCGCGCGGCACGATCCCGCTGCAGATCGCCGGCAATGTGAAGCATCCGGGTCTCTATGAGGTCGCCTTCGGGCTGACGCTGGGCGAGATCGTCGACGAGATCGCCGGCGGCACGGCTTCAGGACGGCCTGTCAAGGCGGTGCAAGTGGGCGGGCCGCTGGGGGCTTATTTCCCGCGCGCGCTGTTCGATACGCCGTTCGACTATGAGGCCTTCGCAGCCAAGGACGGGCTGATCGGCCATGCGGGGATCGTCGTCTTCGACGACAGCGCCGATATGCTCAAGCAGGCGCGGTTTGCGATGGAGTTCTGCGCGGTGGAGAGCTGCGGCAAGTGTACGCCTTGTCGTATCGGCTCGACGCGCGGGATGGAAACGGCAGACAAGATCGCCAGCGGTATCGAGCCGGAGAAGAACCGGGCGCTGCTGGCCGATCTCTGCAACACGATGAAATTCGGCTCGCTCTGCGCGCTGGGCGGGTTCACGCCTTATCCCGTGCTGAGCGCGATGGCGCATTTTCCTGACGATTTCGCGCCGGGGCCGATGGTGGAGGCTGCGGAATGATTGACGCTGCGGCTTGTGATACCCCCCTCTGCCCTGCCGGGCATCTCCCCCACAGGTGGGGAGATTGGCTGGAGGCGCCCGCTCGCTCAACGCTCATCGGTTGGCGCGAACCTCACCGCGAGTCGATCTCCCTCCTTGTGGGGGAGATGTCCGGCAGGACAGAGGGGGGTGAACCGCTCAAACGCTCAAGACGGACAGCATCAAACAGCACATACCGCTCCAGACAGGAGGCACACCATGTCCCTCGTTCATGAAATCGACTACGGCACGCCGGCCTCTGCCTCCGAGACCATGGTGACGCTCACCATCGACGGCAACCAGGTGATTGTGCCCGAGGGCACATCCATCATGCGCGCGTCGATGGATGCAGGCATCGAGATCCCCAAGCTCTGCGCCACCGATATGGTCGATGCCTTCGGCTCCTGCCGGCTCTGTCTGGTCGAAATCCAGGGACGCAGCGGCCTGCCGGCGTCCTGCACGACGCCGGTTGCGGCGGGCATGGTGGTATCGACGCAGACGAACCGGCTCAAGGACGTCCGTCGCGGGGTGATGGAGCTCTATATCTCCGACCACCCGCTCGACTGTCTCACCTGTGCAGCCAATGGCGATTGCGAGCTGCAGGACATGGCGGGCGCCGTCGGCCTGCGCGATGTGCGCTACGGTTATGACGGGGACAACCACGTCAAGGCGCGCGACAATGGCGGGCTCAATGCCAAGTGGGCGCCGAAGGACGAGAGCAATCCCTATTTCACCTTCGATCCGGCGAAATGCATCGTCTGTTCGCGTTGCGTGCGCGCCTGCGAGGAGGTGCAGGGCACGTTTGCACTGACCATCGAGGGGCGCGGCTTCGATTCCCGCGTTTCGGCCGGCATGCACGAGGATTTCGTCTCGTCGGAATGCGTCTCCTGCGGTGCCTGCGTGCAGGCCTGCCCGACGGCGACCCTGACCGAGAAGTCGGTGATCGAGATCGGCCAGCCGGAGCATTCGGTCGTGACCACCTGTGCCTATTGCGGTGTCGGCTGTTCGTTCAAGGCAGAGATGCGCGGCGAGGAGCTGGTGCGCATGGTGCCTTGGAAGGATGGACAGGCGAACCGCGGACATTCCTGCGTGAAGGGCCGCTTCGCCTATGGCTATTCCAGCCACAAGGACCGCATTCTCAATCCGATGGTGCGCGAGAAGATCACCGATCCCTGGCGCGAGGTTACCTGGGACGAGGCCTTCGCGCATGTAGCGTCCGAGTTCCGGCGCATCCAGTACCAATATGGGCGCGATTCGATCGGCGGCATCACCTCCTCTCGCTGCACCAACGAGGAAACCTATCTTGTGCAAAAGCTGGTGCGCGCCGGCTTCCGCAACAACAATGTCGACACCTGCGCCCGCGTCTGCCATTCGCCCACGGGCTACGGCCTCGGCCAGGCCTTCGGCACCTCGGCCGGCACACAGAATTTCGATAGCGTCGAAAAGAGCGATGTCGTCGTCATCATCGGCGCCAACCCGACGGATGGGCACCCGGTCTTCGGCTCGCGGCTGAAGAAGCGGCTGCGGCAGGGCGCAAAGCTGATCGTCATCGATCCGCGCCGCACCGATATCGTCCGCTCGCCTCATGTCGAGGCAGCTTATCATCTGCCGCTGAAGCCGGGCACCAACGTCGCGGTCATGACCTCGCTGGCGCATGTGATCGTCACCGAGGGCCTGTTCGACGAGCGCTTCATCCGCGAGCGCTGCGACTGGTCGGAGTTCGAGGACTGGGCGGCCTTCGTCGCCGAGCCGCACCATAGCCCGGAGGCGACAGAAGCGCTGACCGGCGTGCCGGCGGATATGCTGCGCGGCGCTGCCCGTCTTTATGCCACCGGCGGCAATGGCGCGATCTACTACGGGCTTGGCGTGACCGAGCACAGCCAGGGTTCGACGACGGTCATGGCGATCGCCAACCTGGCGATGGTCACCGGCAATATCGGCCGTCCCGGCGTCGGCGTGAACCCGCTGCGCGGCCAAAACAACGTGCAGGGCTCCTGCGACATGGGCTCCTTCCCGCACGAACTGCCGGGCTATCGCCATGTCTCCGACGACGCGACGCGTGATATCTTCGAGAAGCTCTGGGGTGTCACGATCAGCGACGAGCCGGGCCTGCGCATTCCCAACATGCTGGATGCCGCCGTCGATGGCTCCTTCAAGGGGCTCTATGTCCAGGGCGAGGACATCCTGCAGTCGGACCCCGACACCAAGCATGTGGCGGCGGGGCTGGCGGCGATGGAATGCGTGGTCGTCCACGATCTCTTCCTGAACGAGACGGCGAACTATGCGCATGTCTTCCTGCCCGGCTCGAGCTTCCTCGAGAAGGACGGTACCTTCACCAATGCCGAGCGGCGCATCAACCGCGTGCGCAAGGTGATGAGCCCGAAGAACGGCTATGCCGACTGGGAAGTGACGCAGAAGCTGGCGCAGGCGATCGGCCTTGCCTGGAATTATCAGCATCCGTCCGAGATAATGGACGAGATCGCCGTCACTACACCAAGCTTCGCCATGGTCTCCTATGATTATCTGGAAAAGATGGGCTCCGTGCAGTGGCCGTGCAACGAGGCACATCCCGAGGGATCGCCGATCATGCACGTCGATGGTTTCGTGCGCGGCAAGGGCAAGTTCATCCGCACCGAATACATCGCCACCGACGAACGCACCGGACCGCGCTTCCCGCTGCTTTTGACAACGGGGCGCATTCTCAGCCAGTACAATGTCGGGGCGCAGACGCGGCGCACCGAAAATGTCGTCTGGCATTCCGAAGATCGGCTGGAGGTCCATCCGCATGATGCCGAACAACGCGGCATTCACGATGGCGACTGGGTGAAACTGATGAGCCGTTCCGGGGATACGACGTTGCGCGCGCTCATCACCGATCGCGTCTCGCCGGGTGTGGTCTACACCACTTTCCACCATCCGGACACGCAGGCCAACGTCATCACCACCGACTTCTCCGACTGGGCGACCAACTGTCCTGAGTACAAGGTGACCGCCGTCCAGGTCTCGCCGTCCAACGGACCGACGGACTGGCAGGTCGAGTATGACGAGCAGGCGCGGCAGAGCCGCCGGATATCCGGCAAGCTCGAAGCGGCGGAGTAAACGATGTCACACGGCACACACGACAAGCTTGTCTATATGGCGAACCAGATCGCAGGCTTCTTCGCGACGCAACCCGAAGCCGAGGCCGCGCAGGGCGTGGCCTCGCATATCAACAAGTTCTGGGAGCCGCGCATGCGAAGGCAACTGTTCGAGATACTGGAGCAGGATGCAAATGGGCTGAGCCCCTTGGTGTTGCAAGCAATGCCTTCAATCAGAAGGCCGTCGGCAGCTACAATCGACATCATCTAAAAGTAGTATTATTCTACCTGATAAGTGCATATTTTATTACCATCTTCCTCAAGATATCTCTCGATCAGAGTGTCACCTAAGAAGGCCAGCAGGTTCACCGAGGGCCACCTTCGGGTATGCGACACTCCGACAGAAAGCTTCGCCGGCCATGTAGCCGCCGTTACCGGCCTCCAACGGATCGGTGTCTTTCTGTGAGCAAGTCGCAATATCTCGAGGAAGCTACAAGCCGTGAAAAAAATCATTGGAACTGTCGCCTTCTGCCTGATCGCAGCAGTGATTGCCGAAGGCGTATCCACAGTATCGAAAGATGCGACGAAGATTGTCTCCACCTTTCCCATGCCGGGTTCCGTCAATGTACCGGGCGTCCGTGTTCAGATCGCCTTCGACCAGCCGATCGACCCGACGGCAATGGATCTCAAGGTATCGGCCACCAGGCCGGACGGATCAAAGCTGGATATTTCCGGCGCTGTCGAGGTCAACGGACTACGAACGGCTGCCATCTTCCGCAGCTACCAGCCACTTCCTGAAGGCGAAATCGAAGTGCGCAGTGCGCTGCGAGATGATGTTGGCCACGATTGGCGGTTCACCGTGCTGGACAAGGTACCGCTCTATCTGGGGCGCGACGGCCCTATACTGCTTGTTCTAGGCGAAGGCGCGCCGTTTGGACCCTATCTCTCTGAAATACTGAGGGCGGAAGGCTTCACGAATTTCAAGACGATCACCAGCCCCGAGTTGCAAGCCTCGGCACTTGCCGAACACCGGCTGGTCATCACCGCCGGGACCATAGCAAATACGGCGGTGGCGGCGCTTCGCAGCTGGGTCTCCAGCGGTGGAAACCTGATTGCCGTGCGTCCATCGGGCGAGTTGGCGGATCTTGCCGGGGTGCGATCGGAAGAAGGGGCAATCTCTGCCGGCGATGTCCTGATCGACACGAAACGACCGCCCGGACAGGGACTTGTCGGAGAGCCCATTCAGTTTCACGGCGTAGCGGAACGCTATGTCACCAATGCCGACACGGCGACGCTTGCATCATTTTCAGGTGGCATGGACCAAGCCTCGACGCCGGCGCTAACCCTCAGGCCGGTGGGCAGCGCGGGAGGCGAGGTCGCGGCTTTCGCGTTCGACCTGCCCCAATCCGTTGTCCTGACACGGCAAGGCAATCCCGAATGGGCAGGCCAGGATCGCGATGGCCTTGCGCCCATACGGCCGAACGATCTCTTTTTCGGCGCGGCCAGCGCCGACCCGCAACCCGACTTCGTCGATCTGGCTCGCGTGCATATTCCCCAGGCTGATGAGCAGATGCGTCTTCTCTCAAACCTCATCCAGCATGTTCAGCGGGACGACGCACCCATCCCCCGCTTCTGGTATTTCCCAAACCGGGCCAAGGCAGTCCTTGTCATGGCAGCGGACGATCACGGCACGAAACGCGGGACAAGAGATTCCTTCAACCGGATGCTGACTCTGGACGCCGAAAACTGCGACGCCAGGAAATGGGAATGCGCCCGCGCAACGTCATGGCTCTATCCCGATTCAGGCCTGAGTGCCCGGGAGGCTGCTGATTATGTCTCCAGTGGTTTCGATCTCGGCTCCCATGCCAGCACCTTCTGCCAGAACTGGTCCAAGGCGTCGTTGGACCAGGCTTTCGCGACCGATATCTTACGCTTTCGGGCCGCCTATCCCGATGTTCCAGTACAGGAAGCAAGCCGCCTTCATTGTATCGTGTGGAGCGACTTCACCTCGCAGGCCAAGATCGGTCGCGACTGGGGGATCCGCTTCGACATGAACTACTACTACTGGCCAAGGACCTGGTTGAAGGGTCGCGCCGGCTTCATGACGGGTTCTGGAATTCCCATGAGATTCAGTTCGGCCTCAGGCGAATTGATCAACGTCTACCAGCAAGAAACGCATCTTGTGGATGAGATTTTCAACGACGAGCGCGAGGCCGTCGAGCGCCTCGTCCAGCGCGCCTTGGGACCGGAAGAGTTCTTCGGCGCCTTTGGGACGCACTACGATTTTCACAATGATTTCGACAAGTTCCTCATGGATCTTGGGCAAAAATACGCGATCCCCATGGTGTCGGCGCGACAGATGCTGGATTGGCTGGACGGCAGATCGCAGACGGATATTCTCGAGCAGCGATGGGATGGCGAAAGCCTGGCGTTCACCATCGCAGGTGATCCCCGCACCCATGGCATGTTGACCGCTATGCTCCCTTCCTCGACAGCGGGAGGGAGGCTTTCTGAGCTTGCGCGGGATGGTATCCCAATCCCCGTGGAGACCGCAACGATCAAGGGCGTGGACTACATTCTCTTCCCTGGTCTTGACGGCAATTACCGTGCGACTTTCACCAACAAGGTGGCAGACAACCTCACGCCCGAGACGCGTGTCGAACGCCTTGCCAGATAGCAAGATCAACTCTCCGGCGGTCACAGGTCCGTCGGAGAATTTACCGGACGCGACCGAGCGCACCGATCGGTATCAAGGCGCTTCAACGCAACATCAGACCAAGGTCTGAGGCCTCTCCGACTGAGGTCCGACCCCGGAACCTGCAGTAATTACAGCCGTTTGTCTCCCAGCGACAGAGCGTCGCAAAGAAGAGGAGATGAACATGTTTTTCAAACTTACCGCGACTGCGATCGCAGCCATCACCCTCATGTCCGGCGTTGCCATGGCGCAGTCGGGCACCGTTAATGGCGCGGCAGGCGGAGCCGTTACTGGCGCTATCGTTGGTGGTCCCGTCGGTGCGGCTGTTGGCGGCGTCACGGGCGCCGTGGTCGGCACCATCATCGATCCGCCGCCGGCAAAGGTCGTCACCTATGTTCGCGAAGCGCCGGCTCCGGCAGCGCCTGTCGTCGTGCAGGAAAAGGTCGTCGTCGGTCATGTCTTGCCAGAGACCGTCGTGGTCACACCAGTTCCCGAAAATCCGAAATATGGCTACGCGATCGTCAACAACGAACGGGTCATCATCGAACCTTCGTCCCGCAAGGTGATCCAGGTCATCAATTGATCGCGCTTGGTTGGGCGGCGTGGCGCATGCCGTACCGCCCGGCCTGATTGATCCGGCGCCGCCGATGGGGTGGCGGGCGAACATCCTCACACAACAACGGATGACGACAATGAACGGGCTCGCAAGCGTTGCGTTTGGAATAGCCACGGTCGTGGGCACGGTTACGGTCGCAGCGGCCGTGGCATCGATCGGCATGGCGGAGAACACGGAGCAAGGCTTGCGCGGTCTGAGGGATGCCGAGCTCTGGACGACGGAGCCCACACGTGTCGATCCCGCGTTTCAAACCTATGAGCGGTTGCCTCCGGCACTTTCCACATATGCGATGGCTGACAGCCGGCGGGTTGCCGCCAAGCGACCGGCCGCGGCCGCGCCTGTGGTCGCCGATATCCCGCCGCCATCGAGCGAAATGTCGGCCGAACATCTGAATTGGTGTGCGTCGCACTACCGGTCGTTTGATCCTGCGACGAACACCTATCGTACATTCCAGGGCCAAGTTCGCGTCTGCCAGCCCTCATCGGAGAAGAGTGGTGACGTTGTGGCCTCTACGACGCCTGCTGTCGCCGCCCCATTGGCGAACGCGGCAATCTGGTGCGCCAATCGCTACAAATCCTATCGTGCGGAAGACAACACCTATCAGCCCTACGATGGCCCCCGCATGACGTGCACGCCGCCGGCTGAAGCCCAGACAGTCGCCGCAAACGAATAGTCGATCCATCAGGGACCAAAGCCCGTGTTGTCGGCTGGTTCGTCGTGGTTAGCTTCATCGATACGACAGGAGGGCGGGTTATGCCGTCAAAGATGACTGCTGAGATCCGGCAAGCCCGCAACGGCTTGCAGTGGATGGGTCACGATGAGCGCATCGAACTGGTGTCTCGCATTTTGTCCGAGTTGCGCGATATCAGGAAGGACGTGCTGGGGCGTATCCGGGCGGACAAGTGTATCTGGCTCGACACGCTCATCGCTCGAGCGTCTTCGGAGCTTATCCAGATCGCCGCCATGGATGACGTGGAGTTTCAACTGGTGCTGATCGAGTTCGAGAAGCTCTTGGGAATCTTTGACGCGCCTGACCCCGACCTCCGCCACCTGTCGCCGACGATACACTAGGAGCGATCATGCGTGTTCTGATTGTCGAGGATGAGCCGGCTTTTGCGCTGATGGTGGAAGACATCGCGATGGCCGAAGGCTTCGAGATCGCGGGGATCGCCCGAAACACCGCCGAGGCGATGGAGCTGGCGCCCGAGGCGGATATCGCAATTCTGGACGTGCGCCTCGCCGATGGGCTGACAGGGCCGGAGATCGCTAAGCAACTGGTCGAACATTTCAACGTCGGCATCGTCTATCTGACGGGCAATCCTGATCTTGTTGGCGACCGGGACGGCGTACACGTCGTCGTCAAACCACCGAGCGCCCCAAGTGTTGTCGACGGCCTACGCCAGGCCGCAGCGTGGCGCAGCCGCCGTACGCGACAACAGAATGCACAAGACGGTGTGGGAAATGCCACGTCCAAACCGCAACAGCACTGACAGGAGCACATCGTGACAAACATTCGAGCTAGGCACGCCGACGCTGCGGTCGCCGAGATCATCTTGGCGGAGCCCGCGTCGTCACGGAGCGGTTCGCATGATGCCAACGACGCGGCCACCGAACTCGAACGTGGCTTCGACCTTCTGTTCTTCCTCCGGGAGATGGACATTCTGGCCGATGAACTCGCCAAGCTTGCCCCATCGATGGATCGGACCGCGCTTGAGCTTCGCCTGGCGCAGATGCGGCAGGTGGTCGAATTTCGCCACAAACAGCGGACCGATCGCCCAGAGGTCGAATGATCGATGCGAGAGATCTGTGCGGCGGAGATCCATGCGCCATTATCTGCGTAGACAAGGGCATAAGGCTGAAAAGGGCGCAATCATGCTTTCAAGGCGCTGCCTGCTGAGACTGGGATGCGGGGCCACTGTCGCCATTGTTACCGCGATGCCAATGACGCTGAGCTTCGGGCCGCTTCCGGCGCCGACGACGAATGCCGCGCATGCGAAGGACGGCAATAACGGCAACGGCAATGGCGGCGGAAATGGCAACGGCGGCAATAATGGAAACGGTTCCAGCAATGGGAGCGGCAACGGCGCCGGCAATGGAAACAGCTCGGGTAACGCGGGCAACAGCTCCAGCAATGCGGGTGGAAATGGAAAAAACAACGGAGGCACCGGCGCAAGCGGCAACTCTGCCAAGGCCGGCGGTTCGTCGCCGTCGTCTAACTCCGCATCATCAGCCTCAGGCGCTCAGGCGAGCGAAAGTTCTGACGGAAGTGTCGATGTCCGCCACCGCAACGGCATAACAGAAACGCTGCGTCGCGGCCGCTACATCATGCGGGATTCGAAAGGCCGGACGATCGTGGACAGGCAGGCGACAGCCACTGATGTTCGCCGGCTGAACCGATTTGTTCCATAGGCTCTAACCTCGGCCGCGCCAGCGCAGGGCCGCCTCAGTTCGATTGGAAACGCCCAACTTCGTCAGGATCTGCGTCATGTGATGTTTGACGGTCTTTTCCTGCAGATCAAGCCGCAGACCGATATGTTTGTTGGAGAGACCTTCGCCCACAAGCTCCATCACCTCGCGTTCGCGCGGCGTCAGGCTGTTCTTGGATGGCTCCTTGTCCAGTGATACGTCGACCACCTTCGCGGACATCGCTGGAGACACATAGCGGGTTCCCTTGAGGATGGTCCTGATCGCCTCCGCTAGCCCCCTGGAGCCAACACCTTTGAGAACATATCCCATCGCGCCTCTTTGAAGAGCGCCCAAGAGCGTGTCGATCTCCTCGGAAGCGGTCAACATCAGCACCTTCGTCGATGGGCTGTGTTGCAGGATCTCGCCTATCGCGCTCAACCCACCGCCCGGCATCGAGACATCGACCAGCATGACATCGGGATGCTGGTCGGCCGCGATCATTGCCGCGTCGTCGCTGGTGGCACCCTCCCCGACGACGAGGAAGTCCTTGATCTCGGAAAGGCTGCGCGTCACACCTTCGCGAAACAGCGGATGGTCATCCACGATCCCAACCGTAATGGACGTCATCTCTGCTCTCCCGTTTCCATCGGTTCGAAGGTCATCGTCAGGATCGTGCCCTTGTCCCCGGTCTTCACTTCGAACGTTCCGCCAAGACTATCGACCCGCTCGCGGAGCCCGACAAGCCCCAGGCTGGATGGCCTGACATGGTTTGGATCAAAGCCCTCGCCGCGATCACTGACCTCTATCGTCACATGCCCGCGATGAAGGGTGGCCCAAACGGCTTGCTGGATGCCGCCGCCGTGACGATGGGCGTTGTTCAAGGCCTCCTGAATGAACCGGTAGATACAGATCTTGACCGCCGCTACCGGCTCCGAGCCGTCCTGCTCGATCACGGTGTTGACCGTCGTGTCGGTTCTCATTTGGTGGGCTTCGGTGACGCGATTGACGATTTCGGCAAATGAAGCCTTTTCAACCTCCGGAAGCACCAGTCCCTTGCAGATATCCCGTATCTCGGTCATCGCCTCGGCAAGGCTGGAGCGGATCCAGGTGAGCTCCTTCTCACGCTCGTCGGGCAGCGTTTCCGCACTGATCAACAGTTCGCTGTCCAGCCTCAGCGAGGCGTATGCAATGTGCTGCGCCGGACCGTCGTGGAGATCGGCGCCAATGCTGCGCAGATAGGTCTCGTTCAATGATGCGGCACGCTGGGATGCACGCTGTAGCCTACCCTGCAGCCCCTTGTTTTCGACAAGCAATGCCGAGAGTTCCGCAACGCGTTTGGCGAGATCTCTCTGCTGGTCCTCGATCGTTCGGCTCCCGCGAAAAACCAGCCCTGACAGGACGGCGAAGAACACGGAAGTGAGGCCTGCGACGCCAAACCAGCTCCACAATCTCGCTCGCACCAGGCTTTCACCCAGCCCTTCGGCCGTCTCGTAAAATTCGAGAACCGCGACGGCTTGGCCGGACCAAGGCTGGAGAACAGGGTTATAAATCTCCATCAATGGCTTGCCGAGCGAACGTTCGGTGGTGCTTTCGGGGTCGTCGGCGATCTCGTAGCGCGCAACCAGCGTTCCTGCGAATGCCTGTCGAAGCTTGTCGTTGACGGTAAACCGCTTTCCGACGAGCGCCTTGTCGTTGGAGTAGAGAATTGTTCCGTCCCCGCGCCACAGCTTGAACGACACCAATCGCTTTCCGAGCGCCCCTTGGCCAAGCGTCTCATCTAGCGCCAGCGCGCTCGCCTCATCGAGCGGCGCGGCCTTCTGCATGTCGGGAAGAAGCGGAGCAACGACACTGTCGACATAAAGGGCGGTCGCGGCGCCGGAATTGTGGATCACGGCATCTTCGATGACCTTTGACACCAGATAACCGACGATGAACATGGCCGCCAAGCTGACCAGGCCGCCAACGACGACAAATCGCAGCGCGAGAGAGCGGGCAGTCCAGCGGGAAATCCAATTCATGATCAACCAGTTGTGAGAAGATCCCGGATAGCTATCGCTCATTCAGAGTTTTTCCAGGCGCAGCACGCCAAGCGCTTGTAGGCAGTGCATTCAAGGGGAAACGCAAGCGGTGCGCGTGCCGGCCGAGCTCTCGTAAGTGTTGTCGGTCGCGTGGTAGGACAGATAACGCTCGGCGCACCAGCGGATATGGCTAACCTCTTTCTTGGAAAGCAGAAAATCGCCGCTATCCTTAGAGCTTCCCTCCTGCGCATACGCAGCGATGGCGCTTTTCGAATGCGGCTGCATCTTCTCGGCGGCTCCTGCCATACTGAAGGCGTGCGCTGATCCGACGGAGGAGACAAGCAGAATAGCAATCGTGATAAATGAAGATGCCGCTTTGCAAGTCTTGGCCATTGCTGCCTCCTTCGTAATACTGGGAAAACAACGGCGGTCTTCTGTTTTTGTTCCCAAGCCGGTGGTTAGGACATGAAGACAAGACGGCACGCTTGGGGCGAGTTCGAGTTACTCAAGCCATATTAGCGATCAAATTATGAGCAACTCAATATTTGATTGATTTTTAGGCTCAGATCGAGCATTTCATCATCACAAACATTGACGCTCTTTGAACGGAATGCTGGCTGCCTGTGGCAACGTCTGAACCATCCAAGTCCAGCCTGAATGTGCTGGTTATCGACGAGAACAGCATCCGAGCTTCAATCATCGAATTGGGGCTCCGCGAGGCGGGCTACCAGCGCGTGACTGTCGTAGACGACATGAACGGCCTCGCCCGCCGCATCGAGGAGGTCAATCCCGATGTAATCGTGATCGATCTCGAGAACCCGAACCGCGACATGCTGGAGAGCATCTTCCAGATTTCGCGCGCGGTTAAACGCCCGATCGCCATGTTTGTGGACAAATCGGACGAGGATTCCATTGTCGCGGCCGTGGAAGCCGGCGTCTCGGCCTACATTGTCGATGGCCTGAAGAAGGAACGAGTCAAGCCAATCCTCGAGATGGCTGTCAGTCGCTTCAATGCTTTCAACAGGCTGCAGCGCGAGCTGGCCGAAGCGAAGACCGCGCTCGAGGAACGAAAGATCATCGATCGGGCGAAAGGCATTCTGATGAAGATGCGCGGCCTTTCGGAGGAAGAGGCTTTTGGGCTACTTCGGCAGACAGCTATGAACGAAAAGAAGAAGATCGCCGAGATCGCGCAAAGTGTCGTGACCGCTGCCGGATTGCTGATGTGATGGCTACGGCATGCGATCAGCACGGCGCCCGGAGGAAACCGGAGTGAACAAGATGACGACCCAGAGCTCTGCGAGCGGATTGGCCGCTCCGGCCAGCATAGCGACGGAAGGACCGACGACCCTGCGTGCCGGGTTCATTCCACTCGTCGATGCGTCGGTGCTCATCGCGGCTGCGGAATTCGGCTTTGCCGAAAAGCAGGGCCTTGTGCTCGACCTTGTCAAGGATGTGTCGTGGGCGAATGTTCGTGATCGCCTCGCCTTCCGGCAGTTCGATATCGCCCACATGCTCTCGCCGATGCCCGTGGCCTCGATGCTCGGCCTCGGTTCGAACCCCTCGCCAACGATTACCCCATTTTCCCTCGGCCGCGGCGGTAACGCAATCACGCTGTCGTCTCCGCTGTTTGAGAGAATGCGCAACACGGCGCAACTTCCGGAGGCGCCCAGCGCACTCGAAAGCGCGCGCGCTCTGGCAATGGTGGTGGCGGATATGAAGGAGCGCGGCGAAGCTTTGCCGACGCTTGCCATGACCTACCCATTCTCGTCACACAATTACGAGTTCCGCTATTGGCTGGCCGCCGGCGGCATCAATCCCGATAGCGATGTCAAACTGGTCGTTGTACCGCCTCCACTGACATCCGACGCGCTGGCGGCCGGGGCCATCGACGGCTTCTGCGTCGGCGCGCCCTGGAACATGATAGCGTCCGAACGCGGGGTCGGTCGCATCGTTGCCGCCAAGCAGGATATCTGGCCATCCGCCCCGGAAAAGGTGATCGGCATGCGGCCTGACTGGGCCGAGAGCCACCCGGAAACGGTATCCCGGCTCATTGTGGCGCTTGATGCCGCGGCGCGCTGGTGTGATCGTGTCGAAAATCACGATGCGCTGGCAGAAGCGCTCGCAGACCAGCGGTACATAGCGGCCCCTGTTCATATCATTCGCCACGTGCTCGCCGGTGAATTCAGCCTCGACGCCAAGGGCAACCGACGCGTGATCGAAGACTACTTCCTGTTTCATTCGCGCTTCGCCAATTATCCGCGCCCCAGTCAGGCGCTTTGGATCTACAGCCAGATGGTCCGCTGGGGACAGGCGGAGATGTCGTTGAACCACGCAAGGGCCGCCGCTGCGGCCTACAGACCCGACCTCTACCGCGCGGCACTCGGCGCCGACAGCACTCCACCCGACGCCGACATTCGCGTCGAGGGCGACAAGGACGGAGATCGGTTCATGGATGGGCACATCTTCGATCCCACAAATTTCGCAGCGTACGTATCGAGCTTTGCCGTACGCA
The DNA here is from genome assembly GCF_017741935.1 of Rhizobium sp. 16-449-1b. Lineage (GTDB taxonomy): Bacteria > Pseudomonadota > Alphaproteobacteria > Rhizobiales > Rhizobiaceae > Rhizobium. The sequence goes on from NZ_JAGHMH010000021.1 coordinate 121,235, forward strand.
GCGAGCAACTGGGCGCGATCGACGAAGGCGGCGTGTGATCGCCTGCAAAAACTTGCTGCCTTGCACAAATTCCCGGCATCGAGAAATGCCGCCGAAATGGCAGGCGCTTAAAAACTAGCCGCGACACATCCAAGGACACAAAATAGGCAGACGACCAAACGTCGCCGGTTTGCTTGTCTTTTCAGCGCATTAGTAAATTAATCTCAAACTGGCATGCGCCTTGCAGAGCTTAATCCGCACCGGTCAACGGCGATCGGTGCGAGATGAGCGCGCGATAAGCGCTCGCAAAAGACATCGACGTCGCAAGGCCTTTGCAGTCCGGGATCCTCCCTCCCGATGACGCATCTGCCGAGCGGCGTTTTTTTATTCCCAAAATTCCGGCCAGCACCAAGCAGAGGGAACCTGCGCAATGAGCAAGATAATCACGACCGGCATCACGCGTCGCAGCATGTTGAAGACGACAGCAACCGCAGCCCTTATCACGGCGGTGCGCAGCGCCTTCCCGTCAGGCGCCTTCGCCGCCGGTGCGGCCCCCGAGGTGACGGGCGCCAAGCTCGGCTTCATCGCGCTCACCGATGCCGCGCCGCTCATCGTCGCGCAGGAGAAGGGCCTGTTTGCCAAGCATGGCATGCCCGATGTCGAAGTCGCCAAGCAGGCGTCCTGGGGCGCCACGCGCGACAACCTCGTCCTCGGCGGCGCTGCCAACGGCATCGACGGCGCCCACATTCTATCGCCGCTCCCCTACCTCATGCATACCGGCAAGGTGACGCAGAACAACCTGCCGGTGCCGATGACTATTCTCGCCAGGCTCAACTACGACAGCCAGGGCATCTCTGTCGCCAAGGAATACGCCGATACCGGCGTGCAGCTCGACGCCTCCAAGCTGAAGGCGGCTTTCGAGAAGAAGAAGGCCGAGGGCAAGGAGATCAAGGCGGCCATGACCTTCCCCGGCGGCACGCACGATCTCTGGATCCGCTATTGGCTCGCCGCCGGCGGCATCGATCCGGACAAGGATGTGTCGACGATCGTCGTCCCGCCGCCGCAGATGGTGGCGAACATGAAGGTCGGCAACATGGACGTCTTCTGTGTCGGCGAACCCTGGAACGAACAGCTGGTCAACCAGGGCATCGGTTTCACGGCGGCAACGACCGGCGAACTCTGGAAGGGGCATCCCGAAAAGGCGCTCGGCATGCGTTCGGATTGGGTCGAGAAGAACCCGAATGCCGCCAAGGCACTGCTGATGGCCGTGATGGAAGCCCAGCAATGGTGCGACAGCATGGATAACAAGGAAGAGATGTCGACACTGCTCGGCAAGCGCCAGTGGTTCAACGTGCCGCCGAAGGACGTGCTCGGCCGTCTCAAGGGCGACATCAATTACGGCAACGGCCGGGTTGCCCAGGGTACCGACCTCTACATGAAGTTCTGGGCCGGTGGCGTCTCCTATCCCTTCAAGAGCCACGATAGCTGGTTCCTCGCCGAGAATATCCGCTGGGGCAAGTTCGCGCCGGATACCGACATCAAGAAGCTGGTCGACGAGGTTAACCGCGAGGACATCTGGCGCGCCGCCGCCAAGGACCTCGGCGTCGCTGCCGCAGACATCCCGGCATCGTCCTCGCGCGGCAAGGAAACCTTCTTCGACGGCAAGGTCTTCGATCCCGAAAACCCCTCCGCCTATCTCGACAGCCTGACGATCAAGGTCGCGTCCTGATCCGTGCCGCCGGCGCGGTCCGCGCCGGCTCTTCCATTCCGCAAGAGGAGCGTAGAATGCCCGCTTTGGCCAAGAAACAAACGATCGCGACATCGGCAACCGCAACGAACACCGCCACCATCCTGCCGCTCGCAAGGCGCCCGGTCGCCAAGATCAACGTCGCGAAGATGGCGGCAACGCTTGCCCGCAACGTCCTGCCGCCGCTCGTCGTGCTCGCCATCCTGCTTGGCGTCTGGCAGGTACTCTGTTCGTCGCCAACGGCTTCGCTGCCCTCCCCGCATCAGGTCTGGCAGGAAAGCTTCGACCTCATCGCCTACCCCTTCTTCAACTACGGCTCGCAGGATATCGGGCTCGGCTGGCGCGTGCTGATCTCGCTGCAGCGCGTGGCTTACGGCTTCGGCCTGGCGGCTGTCGTCGGCGTCATCGTCGGCGCCGTCATCGGCCAGTCGGTCTGGGCGATGCGCGGCCTTGATCCGATCTTCCAGGTGCTGCGCACCGTGCCGCCGCTTGCCTGGCTGCCCTTGTCGCTCGCGGCATTCCAGAACGCCAACCCCTCGGCGATCTTCGTGATCTTCATCACCTCGATCTGGCCCGTCATCATCAACACCGCCGTCGGCGTGCGCAACATTCCGCAGGATTACCGCAACGTCGCCCAGGTGCTGCGGCTGAACCAGATCGAGTTCTTCTTCAAGATCATGCTGCCGTCGGCCGCCCCCTACATCTTCACCGGTCTCCGCATCGGTGTCGGCCTCTCCTGGTTGGCGATCGTCGCCGCTGAAATGCTCACCGGCGGCGTCGGCATCGGCTTCTTCATCTGGGATGCGTGGAACTCGTCCCGGCTGCCCGACATCATCGTCGCGCTTGCCTACATCGGCGTCGTCGGCTTCGCGCTCGACAAGCTGGTGGCGGCCGTCGGCAAGCTGATCACCCGCGGCGCTTCGGCCAATTGAAGGGAACGACCATGACCGCCTATCTCAAGCTCGACCATATCGACAAGCATTTCGACCGGGCCGGCGTGCGCGCCGAGGTGCTGAAGGGCATCAACCTGACGATCTCCAAGGGTGAGTTCGTCTCGATCATCGGCCACTCCGGCTGCGGCAAGTCCACCCTGCTCAACCTCATCGCCGGCCTGACACCGGTCTCCTCCGGCGCCGTGCTGCTGGAAAACCGAGAGGTCAACGCCCCCGGCCCCGAGCGCGCCGTCGTCTTCCAGAACCACAGCCTGCTTCCCTGGCTCACCGTCTACGAAAACGTCAACCTCGCCGTCTCCAAGGTGTTCAGCAACTCCAAGAGCAAGGCCGAGCGCCACGACTGGGTGATGGCGAACCTCGATCTCGTGCAGATGGCCCACGCCAAGGACAAGCGTCCCTCCGAGATATCAGGCGGCATGAAGCAGCGCGTCGGTATCGCCCGGGCGCTCTCCATGGAGCCGAAGATCCTGCTGCTCGACGAGCCGTTCGGCGCGCTCGACGCGTTGACGCGCGCCCATCTGCAGGATGCGGTCATGGAAATCCATTCTCGCCTTGGCAACACCATGGTGATGATCACCCACGACGTCGATGAAGCCGTGCTGCTCTCCGACCGCATCGTGATGATGACCAACGGCCCGGCGGCAAAGATCGGCGAAGTCCTCGACGTGGCGATCGCGCGCCCGCGCAACCGCATCGAACTTGCCTCCGACCGAACCTACCTCAAATGCCGCGAAGCCGTGCTGAAGTTCCTCTACGAACGCCACCGCTTTGTCGAAGCCGCGGAGTAAGCCCATGTCAGACACCCGCATCGAAAGACTCGTGATCATCGGCAACGGCATGGCGCCTGGGCGCATGCTCGAGCACTTGTTCGAGAAGGCGCCGGGCCAGTATCAGGTCACGATCTTCAACGCCGAGCCGCGCGTCAATTACGACCGTATCATGCTGTCGCCGGTTCTATCCGGCGAGAAGAGCTACGAGCAGATCGTCATCCATGGCGACGGCTGGTACATCGATCACGGCATCACGCTCTACAAGGGCCACAAGATCGTCGCCATCGACCGCGCTGCCAAGACGGTGACCTCGGACCACGGTGTGACGGAGAGCTACGACAAGCTGGTGATCGCCACCGGCTCCGTACCCTTCATCATCCCCGTTCCCGGCAAGGACCTGCCAGGGGTCATAACCTATCGCGATCTCGACGATGTGCAGGCCATGCTGCTGGCCGCGCAATCGCGCGAGAAGGCGATCGTCATCGGCGGCGGCCTGCTTGGTTTGGAAGCCGCGGCTGGCCTCGCGCAGCGCGGCATGGACGTAACCGTACTGCATGTCATGCCGACGCTGATGGAGCGCCAGCTCGACCCCGCCGCCGGTTATCTGCTGCAAAAGGCGGTCGAGGAACGAGGCATCAAGGTCATTACCAAGGCCAACACCAAGGCGATCGTCGGCAACGGCAAGGTCGAGGGCATCGAGCTCGACGACGGTCGTATCATTCCGGCAAGCCTCGTCGTCATGGCCGTCGGCATCCGCCCGAATGTCGGGCTGGCGAAAGAGGCCGGCCTTGCGGTCAATCGCGGCATCGTCGTCGACGACGGCATGCGCACCTCGGATGGCGATATTCTCTCGCTCGGCGAATGCGCCGAGGTCGGCGGCATGGTCTATGGCCTCGTCGCACCGCTCTATGAGATGGCCCGCATCGCCGCCTCACACCTTGCAGGCGATACCTCGCCGGCCTTCGTCCATTCGGACACGCCCACAAAACTGAAAGTCACCGGCATCGATCTCTACTCGCTCGGTGATTTCGCCGATGGCGACGACCGCGAGGAGATCGTGCTGCGCGACGCCACCGCCGGCGTCTACAAGCGCCTCGTGCTGAAGGATAACCGTATCATCGGCACCGTGCTCTACGGAGAGACAGCCGATGGCGCATGGTTCAACGATCTGAAGAAAAAGCAGACCGATATCACCGAGATGCGCGATACGCTGATCTTCGGCCAAGCCTACCAGGGAGGGTCGCCGCTGGACCCTATGGCGGCCGTTGCAGCCTTGCCGGATGATGCGGAAATCTGCGGCTGCAACGGCGTATGCAAGGGCAAGATCACCTCGACGATATCGGCCAAGGGACTGACGTCGCTCGACGACGTCCGCGCCCACACCAAGGCTTCCGCCTCTTGTGGCTCCTGCACCGGCCTGGTCGAGCAGTTGATGTCGTTGACGCTCGGCGACAGCTACAACCCCGCCGCCGTGACGCCGATGTGCACCTGCACCGAACTCGGCCATGACGACGTGCGCCGCCTGATCAAGGCCAAGGGCCTGAAGACGATCCCCGCCGTCATGCAGGAGCTCGAATGGAAGACCTCCTGTGGCTGCGCCAAATGTCGCCCGGCGCTCAACTACTACCTCGTCTGCGATTGGCCGGACGAATATGCCGATGACTACCAGTCGCGCTACATCAATGAGCGCGTCCACGCCAACATCCAGAAGGACGGCACCTATTCGGTGGTCCCGCGCATGTGGGGCGGCGTGACGAACGCGACTGAATTGCGCGCCATCGCCGATGTCGTCGACAAGTTCGAAATCCCGATGGTGAAGGTCACCGGCGGCCAGCGCATCGACCTGCTGGGGATCGAGAAGGAAGACCTGCCGGCCGTCTGGGCCGATCTCGGCAAGGCCGGTTTCGTCTCCGGACAGGCTTACGCCAAGGGGCTGCGTACCGTGAAGACTTGCGTCGGTTCCGACTGGTGCCGCTTCGGCACCCAGGATTCCACAGGCCTCGGCATTCGTATCGAGAAATTCATGTGGGGCTCGTGGACGCCGGCCAAGCTGAAGCTCGCCGTCTCCGGCTGCCCGCGCAACTGCGCGGAAGCGACCTGCAAGGATATCGGCGTCATCTGCGTGGATAGCGGCTTCGAAATCCACTTCGCGGGCGCTGCCGGTCTCGACATCAAGGGCACCGAGGTTCTCGGCCTCGTCAAAACCGAAGACGAGGCGCTGGAGCACATCGTGGCGTTGACGCAGATGTACCGCGAGCAGGCCCGCTATCTTGAGCGCATCTACAAATGGGCAAAGCGCGTCGGGCTGGAGGAAATCCGCCGCCAGATCATCGGTGATGCCGACAAACGCCGAGCCTATTACGACCGCTTCGTCTTCTCGCAGACATTCGCTCAGGTCGATCCCTGGTCGGAGCGCGTCTCCGGCAAGGACAAGCATGAATTCAAGCCGATGGCGACGATCGGCTTCCCCCAGGCAGCGGAGTGAGGAGATGGACATGAACTGGATCTCGATCGGCGACATTTCCGACATCCCGCTGCGCGGCGCCCGCTGCGTGAAGACCCCGCAGGGCAAGATCGCCGTTTTCCGCACGGCGGAGAACGAGGTCTTCGCCATCGAAGACCATTGCCCCCACAAGGGCGGGCCGCTGTCGCAGGGGATCGTGCATGCGAAGGCGGTCACCTGCCCGCTGCATAATTGGGTGATCTCGCTGGAAACCGGCAAAGCGCTCGGGGCGGATGAGGGCGAAGTGCGGACCATTCCCGTGAAAAACGAGGATGGGGCGCTGTTCATCGCTTTCGAGAGCTTGATGATGGCGGCGGAGTAGTTGAGCGATGGTGGAGAGATTACCCCCCTCTGTCCTGCCGGACATCTCCCCCACAAGGAGGGAGATTGGCTGGGCGCACCCGCTCGCTTCAACGCCCATTGCTTCGCAAAGCGCCAACAGCGAGTCGATCTCCCCCCTTGTGGGGGGCGCGAAGCGCGGGTCGAGACCCGTGGCTCGACCCCGGCAGTCCGGCAGGACAGAGGGGAGTGACCACGCTCTCGGCACCATGAGAGGGCGCCCCCATGCCCACTGAAACCAAGACCACCTGTCCCTATTGCGGCGTCGGCTGCGGTGTGATCGCAACGGTCACCGATGATGGCGCCGTCTCCGTCAAAGGCGATCCCGACCATCCCGCAAACTTCGGACGCCTATGCTCCAAGGGCTCCGCGCTCGCCGAAACCATCGATCTCGACGGACGCCTGCTCTACCCCGAAATCGCCGGTCAACGAACGGATTGGGAAACAGCGCTTGATCTCGTCGCCGACCGCTTCTCGACGGCGATCGCCGAACACGGCCCGGACTCCGTGGCCTTCTACGTCTCCGGCCAGTTGCTCACCGAGGATTATTACGTCGCCAACAAGCTGATGAAGGGCTTCATCGGCTCCGGCAATATCGACACCAATTCTCGCCTCTGCATGTCGTCCTCCGTCGCCGGTCATCGACGCGCCTTCGGTGCAGACACGGTTCCCGGCGTCTACGAAGATCTCGAACTGGCCGACCTCGTCATCCTCACCGGCTCCAATCTCGCCTGGTGCCACCCCGTCGTCTATCAACGTCTTGCCGCCGCCAAGGCCGCGCGCCCAGGCATGAAAGTCGTGGTCATCGACCCCCGCCGAACGATGACATCGGATATCGCAGACCTGCATCTTGCCATTCGTCCCGACAGCGACGTCGCGCTGTTCACGGGCCTCTTCACGCATCTCATTTCATCGGGCGCGATCGATCAGAATTTCGTAGCGGAGCACACCAGCGGCTTCAACGACGCTTTCGCCACCGCCGCGATGCTCTCCTCAAACGACATCCTCGAGCAGACCGGCCTGCCGGCCATGCAGTTACGCGAGTTCTACCGTCTGTTCGCGGCGACCGAAAAAGTCATCACCTGCTACAGCCAGGGCGTGAACCAATCCTCATCGGGCACCGACAAGGTCAATTCGATCATCAACTGCCACCTTGCCACCGGCCGCATCGGCCGGCCCGGCATGGGGCCGTTCTCGCTCACCGGCCAGCCGAACGCCATGGGCGGCCGCGAAGTCGGCGGTCTCGCCAACATGCTTGCCGCCCATATGGCGATCGAAAACGCCGATGACCGCGATCGGGTCGAGCGTTTCTGGGGTTCTCCGACGATAGCATCGAAGGCTGGCCTGAAGGCGGTCGACATGTTCAAGGCTGTCGCCGATGGTCGGATCAAGGCGCTCTGGATTATGGCGACCAACCCCGTCGTCTCCATGCCCGATGCCGATGCAGTCGAAGCCGCGATCAAAGCCTGCCCCTTCGTCGTCGTCTCCGATGTCCTGCGCGACACCGACACCACCCGCCATGCCGATGTCCTCTTGCCCTCGCTCGGCTGGGGCGAAAAGAACGGCACGGTGACCAACTCGGAGCGCCGCATCTCGCGCCAGCGCGATTTCCTTGAGGCGCCCGGTGAAGCCCGCGCAGACTGGTGGCAGCTGGCCGAAGTGGCGCAGCGCATGGGCTTTGCGAAAGCCTTCACCTACGGCTCCCCTTCGCAGATCTTCCGGGAGCACGCAGCTCTTTCGGCCTTCGAAAACGGTGGCAGCCGCGACTTCGACATAGGCGCCCACATGGGCCTGGACAACGCCGCATACGAAGCGCTGGCGCCTTTCCAGTGGCCGCAGCCAGCGGGCCGCGCAAGATACGACAAGCGTTTCTTCGCCGATGGTGGCTTTTATCACGCGGACGGAAGAGCGCGCTTTATCGCAGTCCAGCCTAAAGTCTGTGATCGCACCAATGCCGACTACCCCTTCACGCTCAATACCGGCCGCATCCGCGACCAATGGCATACGATGACCCGGACGGGCAAAAGTGCGCGGCTTTCCTCACACATTGCCGAGCCTTTCGCAGAACTCCATCCGCGGGATGCATTGGAAATCGGCGTTGGCAATGCCGCGCTCGTTGAAATCGAGAGCCCACACGGAAAGTCCATCGCCCGCGCGCTCATCACCGAGCGACAGGCCCGTGGGAGCGTCTTCGTTCCGATGCACTGGAATGATCAATTCGCTGCCAAATCCCGTATCGATGCCGTCGTTGCGCCGGTTACGGACCCTGTCTCCGGCCAGCCGGCCTCCAAGAATGTCGCCGTTTCCGTGCGCCCGCTCAAGCCTGCATTTTACGGCTTCGCCATATCGGTCGCCAAGCCAACGGCCTTGAGCTCGGCCTATTGGGCACTGGCGAAAGCCGATGGCGGCTGGCGGACAGAGCTTGCATTTGATGCGCAGCAAGAAGATTGGCATCGTTGGTGCCGGGAGACATTCGCCATCCCGGATCACTTGGAGCCATTGGGTTATGCTGATCGTCAATCCGGCGACATGCGGCTGGCATTCTTTAACGGCAATCGCTTGATTGCCGCTCTGTTCATCGCCCGGCAGCCGGTGGCGGTCGCCCGCAGCTGGGCAATCTCGCAGCTTGGCGCCACGCACGACGATCTGCGCAGACGTTTCGCACTCGTCGCAGGTCGGCCGGGTGCGGATAAGCCGGACCCGGGCGCTACCGTCTGCTCCTGCTTCAGTGTCGGGGTCAATCAAATCGTTGCCGCCATCCGCGGCGGCTGCAGCAGTGTCGAGGCCGTTGGAAAGCAAACCAACGCGGGAACCAATTGCGGCTCCTGCCGCGCGGAGATCAGGGGGATTATCGATGGATGTCTTGCAGCCGCAGCGGAATGATGGTTCAGCGCGCGTGGAAGCGCTTGCGAAGCTTCCCGTCTTTTGGGCACTTGAGGGAAAGCGCGTTGTTGTCGCCGGCGGCTCCGATGCGGCGGCCTGGAAGGCCGAATTGCTGGCTGCCTGCGGTGCACAGGTTCAAATCTATGCGCAGACACTATCAGAAACGTTTGAGGCTCTCCTCGCGCGCGGTGCCGCCCATCCGCAAGGCACCCTCACCCACCTCCCACGGGCATGGGACGCCACGATCATGAGTGGGGCTGCCATCGCGATCGGCGACTGCGAGCAAATGGAGGAAGCGCAACGCTTCTTTGACACCGCCCGCAGCGCCGGCGTTCCGGTCAACCTTATCGACAAGCCAATACTCTGCCAATTTCAGTTCGGCTCCATCGTCAACCGGTCGCCGGTGGTGGTGGCGATCTCGACGGATGGCGCTGCCCCGGTGCTTGCCCAGGCGATCAGACAGAGGATCGAGACGCTGCTTCCCAGGACGTTGAAAGCCTGGGCGGAGCTTGCCCAATCACTCCGCGCATCCGTCAATCAGCGTTTGCAGACCGCATCACTGCGACGGCTGTTCTGGGAGCGGTTTGTTGACCGCGTTTTCGCAAGTTCGGACAAGCCGGCGCGCGAACTTGGTGAACTATTGCTTCAAGACGCTGACGAACTCGCAAAGCTTTCCAGCGTGGCGCTAACAAATGGGTGTGTCGCGCTGGTTGGCGCAGGGCCTGGCGACGTCGAACTGCTGACGTTGAAAGCCGTTCGCGCGTTGCAGACTGCAGACATCATTCTTTTCGACGATCTTGTCTCGCCTGATGTTCTGGAGCTCGCTCGACGCGAGGCACAGCGCGTGCCGGTGGCAAATCGCGCTGACGGCAAAAGGACGGACGCCGACGACCTTATGATCCGGCTGGCCAGGAACGGAAAGCGCGTGGTCAGATTGATAATGGGCGATCCGATGAGCTGTGTACGCACCGGAGCCGAAATCCAATGCCTCAAGCGCGCGAATGTTCCGTTCGACATCGTTCCCGGCATTCCGGCAGCCGGTATCAAGGCTGCTCGCCGGAGCGTTTCGGCACCCACGTCGAACGCGAGAAGAATGCCGGACCTTCCGCAGCTTCACGCATGACGCGCAAACGTCGCGGGCTGTCAGCCTCGACACGCATGATACTCGTCCCTCGAGCGCCAATGTATCGGAAATCCGGAAGGTGCTGACCGCTTCCGTGTTCGCCTCTTGGCGTCCAAGTTTGTAACGTTGGGAAACAATCCTGCAATCGGAATGCGACCTGCTGCTGCGAAAACGGTCCCGCCGGCTTCGTTGCCCCACGTCGATGACGTTTCCCTGGTGGCAGCGGGTCGGCACTTAGACGCCGCGAGGTAACCTGCGGCGGCCCGTTCCACAAGCAAAGGACACCCACGATGAACCGTTACATCATCGCATTCCTTCTCATCTCCGCGGGTACTGCATCCGCCCAGCAGCAGCTTTCGATGTCGCAGAAGATGGAGCTTCGCGACAACTGCAAGCAGGACATCCAGCAGCTATGCCCGGGCGTGCAGCCGGGTGACGGCGGGATCATGGCCTGCGTCAAGGAAAACAAGGCCAAGCTCTCAAGCATGTGCTCGGCAACCATCGACAAGCTGTTGGCGGCCAAGAAATAGCGTTCTGTTGTCCTGCCCACACCAGGAAATCAAGGCCGCTCGTCCCCACCGCACGACCACAAAGCGGGACCGGCAGCGTTTCTTACGCCCGACAAACAACTCACGTCAGGAAGCAGACATGAAGCGATCCAGCACCGCCTCCAGGATAACTCTTGCCGCCACCACTCTTGCGGCGCTCACCATGACGTCCTCGGTTGCATCCGCCGAAGATAGCGACATCGATTATCAGTGCGTTTCGGAAGCGATAGCCTTCACGGAGGTCGCCGACCTCGCCTACAGCTTCAGAAACGAAAGCGGCGTCTTCACCAACGCGCTCGATGGGCTGCGCGATCAGCTCATCGACTGCCTGGTCGCCACCGATCGCAAGACCAGCCTGTCGCAGCAATCGGACGGCGATGGTAATTTCAAATGGAAGGTACACGGTCCGCTGCCGCGATAGCAATGCGAGGGCTCAGTCACCGACGAGCCCCACGCCTCGCTATGACAAACATCGCAATCCCGGCGGACTGCGGTGTTTGTCGTTTCCATGCGATCAATACATTGTCGGGAAACGCCCCATTCTCAAAAGCCGGCTGCATGAGCCGGAATGCCGTTCGTCGAGGGAGTGTCCGGCCTTCGAGTGCAACATGATGTAGGTGGCCGAGCTGGTCTCTCCTTTGTCCCGCAACTGGTCGGCGATCTCGTTCAACAGTGTCTCGAGCTCAAGCGGGCACACACCGTCCGCCGCCATCATCCGACGGATCAAGGGGTCCTGAAGCAGCTGTCGATACTGTCGCTTCGGTTTCGTGGGCATCAATGCAACTCCCCGCTTGAGACGCGGCGTCACGCCGCGTCGGGATGCACAGACATAGCCCGGTGGATTTGCCGTCCGAATTCGACATTGCTTCAGTCTGTGACCGTCGCCGACGCGGGCGTGAGTGGCAGAAAGACCATAGCGCGCAGGCCGCGACCGGAGTCCCTGTTCGAAAGCACCACCCTGCCGCCATGGGCATCGAGTATTTGCTTGACGATCGAAAGGCCAAGCCCCGTGCCCCCATGCCCGCGATTTCTGGATGGTTCGCCGCGGAAGAAGGGCTCGAAGACGATGGAGAGATCCTCCTCCGCTATTCCAGGGCCGTCGTCCTCGAAGACGAGGCAGGCGAAGCCGTCGCGCCGTTCGGTGTAGGCGCGAACATGATTGCCATAGCGCACGCCGTTGGAAAGCAAGTTGTCGATCACCCGGCACAACGCCGATCTTGGCATACGCACGGTGAGCGCCTTGGGCGCCGTCGAGAGATCAACGCTGACGTCTTCCAGGCCGGATGCGCAGTAGAGCAGCGCCTCGTTGATGTCTGTGATTTCCTCAGACGTCTCGGTGTTTGTGGATTCGCTGGCGAAGAGGAGGACGTCGTTCAGCAGATGCTCCATCGCTTCGACGTCGAGCACCGCCCGGTCGCGGTGCGGGCCGGCCGGCATCATCTCGAGGCGCAGTCGAAAGCGTGTCAGATAGGTCTTCAGATCGTGCGAAACCGCGCCAAGAAACAGTGTGCGATTGGTCAGCAGTGCCAGAATGCGGGTCTGCATGTTGTTGATCGCGCGAATCAGGGTGCGCAGCTCGCGCGCGCCGCGCTCCTTGACCGGCACCGGTTCGACGCGATTTCCAAGTTCGTCGATACTGCGGGCAAGCTCCGTCAACGGCCTTGTTTCCCGCGCGACCGCCAGCACAGCAAGGAGAGCAACGACAATGCCGGACAGGCCGCCCAGGAAGCCGATCGGAACATTCCAGATCCTGAGCGTCGTCTCGTCGGAGATGGTGAAGATTGCGACCTCGCCGCTCTTCAGACCGATCACGAAGGTGATCGTAAAGGCGTCGCGGCTATCGGCTTCGCCGAGACGCGTTCCGGTTCGAACGATCCGGCCAGGCGCGTATTCTTCCATCTTCGCCTGGGTGACGACACGAAGCCTTGAGATGCTGAGATTGTCCTTGAAGTCGGCCGGTATGCCAGCGGCATAAGTCACGCCGAAGCCCTGGGCATTGGCGACATCAAGCACTTGCTGGCGCGCCTGCGGCAACGTCTCATCGAGAAGACGGACGACCGCGACGACACGATCGGCAATCGCATAAGGCGGCAATGGGGAGCGTCCGCTTTGCCAGAGAAAGGCGAGCAGGACCACCATCTGGCCGAGAAACAGCGCCGCCGTAACGATGAGGGCAATGCGCGAGAGAATTCCGAACCGGCCCATCTAGCCGTCCGTCACATTGAGATTGAAGAGATAACCGGCATTTCGCACAGTGGTGATGACCTGCACGTTTGGCGGCAGGCAAGCGGCGAGCTTCGTGCGCAAGCGCGAGATCGCGACGTCGATCGTTCGGTCGTAGGTCTCAGCGCTCGTGCCACGGGTCAGATCGAGTAGCTGGTCGCGCGACAGCACGCGCTTCGGCCTGTCGAGGAAGCAGGCAAGCAGATCGAATTCCGTGGTCGTCAGTGGCACGGCGGTTCCGTCCTCGGTCGAGATCGTGCGCGCCTCGGGATCGACTATCAGCCCCGCGAAGCGCTTGATCCCGTTAGCGGCCTCCAGCGCTCCGCCGGCCGGCGAGGTGCGGCGCAGGACCGCACGAATGCGTGCAAGCAGTTCGCGCGGATTGAACGGCTTGCCGAGATAGTCGTCCGCGCCGAACTCCAGGCCGACGATGCGGTCGATATCAGTCGTCTTTGCCGTCAGCATGATGATCGGCACCTGCGAGCGCGCGCGGATGCGCCGGCAGAAGGAGAAGCCGTCCTCGCGCGGCATCATGACGTCGAGAACGACGAGATCCGCCCATTTCCGTTCGATCAGCCGGTCGGCGGACGCAGCGCTATCGGCGGTGTGCACCAGGAAACCTTCGCCCGTGAGGAATTCGTCGAGGAGGTCCCTGATCTCAGGGTCGTCCTCGACAACAAGGATCTTCAACGTCTCGTCCATTGCGCTTCCTCGTCTCTGGCAGGCATTGCCCCTAGTAGCATTCTGTCATCAATACGGCATCTTGTTGCAAAACGCCGAGGTCACTCTTGCGTCATAGAGCAAGCAAGCTGTCCAAACGAACTCGCATGAAACGACACCCGCTTTTCGCCAGCGTTTCAGAAATATTGCAATTTGTTGCAGGCGACAGCATTGCGCGACTGATTTGTCGGAGCAGCCAGCTGTAATGTTTGGAAGCAAATCTGCAATAGCGCATCAAAGATCGACCCGCATTCTCGATACCGTGGCTCATCAGAGAAAGGTATCCACCAATGAATGCGGTTCAACGTAAAGGCAGCCATACCGCCGCTGCCACGCCCGGCGCGCACGCCGCCAAACTCCACCGAGTGGCCGGCTGGGTCCGCGATGGCTTGCTGATCGTCGTGCTATCCATCAGTTTCCTGTTCGTGATTTGCTTCGGCGGCGTGACCAAGAGCTTCGCGGCAACTGGCGGCATAGCGCTTTCCGACGTCAACCTGCGCGCCGGCCCCAGCACGCGCTATCCTGTCGTCAGTGTGCTGCCCCGCAGTGCGTCGCTATCCGTCTATGGATGCATCGCCGATCAGTCGTGGTGCGACATCGGCTGGGGCGGCTATCGCGGCTGGGTCGCCGCCAGCTACGTGCAGGTGATCTATAAAGGCCAGCCGACGGTGCTCACGGCAGCCGTCGTGCCGGCGGTTGGCATCGCCACCGTCGCCTTCACGGTGGCCTATTGGGACGCCCACTATCATGCGCAGCCCTGGTATGGTCAGTGGAACCGCTACTATGGCGGCTATTCCCGCTCCGTCGCTGTCGGTTGCAACGACAATGGCTGCGGCGCAGCCGCTGTTACGCACGGACCGCGCGGTGGCGGACGGCACGTCGCGGGCGGCTGCCAGGATGGCAATTGCGGTGGTGCCGCGGTCACCCATGGCCCGCGCGGCGGCGGCAGGGCCGCGATCGGCGGCTGCAACGACGAGCGATGCGCGGGCGCTTCGGTCACGCGCGGCCCGAGGGGAAACACCGTCATCCGGCACGGTGGCTTCGACCGGCCCTGAGCGAGGAGATGACACAGAAACATCGCGCACAGGACGCTGCGGCTTGCCGCGGCGTCCGCAACAAATTGCAACAAAGCTGTAATTCCACAGCGACCCCAGCCTGCGACAACCAAGGCCTCATTCGAATTCAATCGACCATTGTCGCGTAAAGGCAGGTTGGCATGTCTCTCCCAAAAAATCCCCTCTCCCGCGTTTGCGGACGCGGCCTTGTCCTGTTTTCCATCGTGCTGTCGCTCGCCGCCTGCAACGAGCAACCGCCGCAGGCTCCGGCACCGAAATCGGTCGCCGTCATCCAGCCGCAATCCGCCGACGTGACGCGCTATCTCTATGAAACGGGCACCGCCAAGGCGCTCGATAGCGTTGCGCTCACCGCACGCGTTACCGGCTATCTCAAATCCATCGACTACAAGGATGGAACCGAGGTGAAGGCGGGCCAGCGCCTGTTCCTGATCGAGCCCGACCAATACGAGGCACAGCTCCAGCAGGCGCAGGCAACGGTCGAGCAGACACAAGCTAACTTTGGCAATGCGCAGGTACAGCTCGACCGCCAGGAGCAATTGTCGCGATCGTCGACCACGACGGCGGCCAACGTCGACAATGCGCGAGCAAGCCGCGACGAAGCCAAGGCGCAGCTTGACCAGGCAAAGGCATCGCTGCGCGAGGCGCAGATCAATCTCGGCTATACGAGCATCACGGCGCCCTTCGACGGTTTCGTCACCGAGCATCAGGCCGATGTCGGCGCGCTTGTCGGCAGCGGAAGCCCGACAACGCTTGCGACCATCGTCCGGCTCGACCCGATCCATGTCGCCTTGTCGGTCTCCGACACCGACATGCTGCGTATTCGCAAGCAGGCTCGCGCCCGTGGATTGACGGCGAAGGACGTGGAGACGATCACAGTCGAAGCCGCGACCAAGGCCGATAACGGCTTCCCGCATAAGGGCAGGCTCGACTACATCGCCCCGCAGACCGACGCAGAGACCGGAACGCTCTCCGTGCGCGCCGTCTTCGAAAACAAGGACCGCGATCTGGTGCCGAACCTGTTCCTGCGCCTGCGCATCCCCTTGGGCGTGGTGAACGGCGCCCTACTCGTCCCGCCGTCGGCAATCGGCACCGACCAGCAAGGCCGCTATGTGCTCGTGGTCAATGGCGACGATGTCGTGGAGCGCCGTTCGGTCAATCCGCTCGATCGCAGCGACGAGCTACAGCAGATCCAGGGCTCTCTGGCCGCGAAAGACTGGGTGATCACCAATGCCGCCTCCGGCGTCCGGCCTGGCGACAAGGTGCAGAAGAAAGACACTTCGGCGTCAGCCCAGTCCGAGGCAAAGCAGTCCGCCGGCTCCCATCCGGCCGCCAACTGATCGGAGCAACCATCATGTTCTCCCGCTTCTTCATCGAGCGCCCCGTGCTCGCCAATGTCATCGCGCTTTTGACAATATTGATCGGCGCCATCGCCTTCTTTCGCCTTCCGATCACGCAATATCCGGATATCGTACCCCCCACGGTGCAGGTCACCGCGCGCTATCCCGGCGCCAGCGCCAAGACGCTGATGGACACCGTCGCCCTGCCGATCGAGCAGCAGGTAAACGGCGTCCCGGGGATGCTCTACATGCAGTCGACAAGCGCCAGCGACGGCACCTACAACCTGACCGTCACCTTCGACATCGGCACCAATGCCGATGAGGCACAGATTCTGGTGCAGAACCGGGTGGACGCGGCCAATGCGCAGCTGCCGAGCGCGGTGCAGTCGCAAGGCGTCACCGTGCGCAAGCGCTCGACCTCAATCCTCGCCTTCGTGACGCTCGATGCCGAAGACGCTCAGTACGACAGCCTGTTTCTGGCCAACTACGCGACGATCAATCTTAAGGACGCGCTTGCCCGCGTTCCAGGCGTCGGCGATGTCACGGTCTACGGCGCCGGCGACTACGCCATGCGCATCTGGCTAGATGCCAACAGACTACAGGCACGCGGTCTCAAACCCGCCGATGTCGTGAGCGCCATCCAGGCACAGAGCCAGACGGTCTCCGGCGGGCAGATCGGCATGCCGCCTGTCGATACCAGCCAGGGCTTTCAGACGCCGATCGAGATTTCCGGTCGGCTGGACCAGGTCGATCAATTCGAGGATGTAATCGTCAAGACAAACAGCGAGACCGGTGCGCTCACCCGCGTCAAGGATATCGCCCGTGTCGAACTGGGCTCGAAATCCTACAACCAGGTCTTCCGCGTCAACGGCAAGGCATCGGCCTCGCTGGCAATCAGCCAGCTTCCCGAGGCCAATGCGCTCGATGTCGCCAAGGCGGTTGAGGGGCGGATGACGGAGTTGTCGAAATCCTTCCCGCCGGGCCTCAGCTATTCCGTGCCGTTCAACACCACAACATTCGTCAACGCGGCAGTGGACGAGGTCTACAAGACGCTGATCGAGGCCTGCATCATCGTGCTTGCCGTCATCCTGCTGTTCTTGCAGGACTGGCGAGCCATGCTCGTTCCGGCCACCACCGTACCGGTGACGCTGATTGGCGCTTTCGCCGCCATGGCCGCAATGGGTTTCTCGATCAACATGTCGACCCTTTTCGCGCTGGTGCTCGCCATCGGCATCGTCGTCGACGACGCGATCGTCATCGTCGAGGGCGCCGCGCGGCAGATGTCCAATGGTCTGAGCGGGCCGAAGGCGGCCGAAAAGGCCATGGAGGAACTGTTCGGGCCGATCATCGGTATCACGCTGGTGCTGGTCTCTGTCTTCCTCCCCGCCGCTTTCCTTCCCGGCTTGACGGGCAAACTTTATCAGCAGTTCGCGCTCGTGATCGCCAGCACAGCCGTCATCAGCGCCATCAACGCCATCACGCTGAAGCCCGTGCAGGCGGCGCTCTGGATGCGGCCCGTCAAGCCGGTCGAGGAGCGCAACATCGTGTTCAGGTTCTTCGACCGCGGTTTCAACCGTCTGGAGGATGGCTACACCAGCCTTCTCTCCCGCATGCTGCGTTTTCGCTATGTGATTGCCCTTGCGACCGCGATCGTGGTGGCGCTCGCCTTCGTCGGCTTGTCACGCGTTCCGACCGGCTTTCTGCCGCTCGAGGACCAAGGCTATCTCGTGGCAGCCGTGCAATTGCCGGCGGGCGCCTCGCTGGAGCGTACCGACAAGGCGCTGAAGGAGGTGCAGGCTAAGCTGAAGGACCAGCCCGGCGTCGACAACGTCATCACAGTCGCGGGCGTGTCATTGCTCGACAACAATGCGCCGCTACCAAGCGCCGGCCTTGCCTATATTGTCCTAAAGCCCTGGGATGAACGCGGCAAATCGGAAGCACTATTGCCGCTCTATCAAAAGATATCCAAGAGCCTGTCCGACCTCTCCGACGGCTTCGCGACGGTCGTCCCGCCACCCTCGATCCAGGGCATTGGCAACACCGGCGGTTTCACGATGATGGTCGAGCTAACGGACGGCAGCGGCAACTTCGGGCGGCTCGCGGATATCGCCAATAGTGTGGCGACGGAAGCCAAAAAGGACCCGCGCCTGCAGAACGTGCAGGTGAACGCCAACGTCAACGCGCCACAGCTTGCCGTCAGCATCGACCGGACCAAGGCCGCGACGCTGGGCGTGCCAATCGGCGACGTATTCAACACGTTGTCGGGCTATCTCGGCTCGACCTATGTCAACCAGTTCACGCGCTTCGGCCACACGTTCCAGGTGTATGTCCAGGCGGAGGGCTCGTTCAGAAGCGTTTCCGAGGGCATTGCGCGGCTGACCGTTCCGAACGGATCGGGGTCGCAGGTGCCGATTGGCAGCATCGTCACGGTGGAGGAAAAGATCGGCCCGTCGCTGATCTCACTCTACAATCTCCACCCCGCCATGTCTGTTGTCGGGCGGCCGCAATCCGATGTGAGCTCCGGCGAGGCAATGGTGATCATGGACAAGGCGGCGGCCACCTCACTTCCCGACGGTGCCACGACGGACTGGACCGCCATCTCCTATCAGGAGAAGCTGACCGGCAACCAGATCTACATCGCTTTCGGCTTGGCGCTGGTTCTCGTTTATTTCGTGCTCGCCGGTCAGTACGGCAGCTGGCTCGCCCCCCTGCCCGTGATCTTCTCGGTCCCGCTCGCCCTTGCCGGCACGATTGCGGCGCTCCTGGCACTCGGCCTGCAGAACACGCTCTATACGCAGATCGGTCTGGTCTTGCTCATTGCGCTTGCGGCCAAGAATGCCATCCTGATCGTCGAATTCGCCCGCGACCTCAGGATCAAGGAAGGTAAGTCGCTGCTCGAATCCGCGGTCACGGCAGGCAAACTTCGTTTCCGACCAATCCTTATGACATCGATCGCCTTCATTCTCGGCATGGTTCCGCTCGTTCTCGCAACCGGCGCCGGAGCCAATGCCAGCCGATCGATCGGGATCTCGGTGGTCAGCGGCATGCTGGTCTCGACGGTGCTTTGCGTCTTCGTCGTGCCGGCGCTGTATATGATCGTGCGGTCGCTGGAAGAGCGTCATTGAGCCTGTCATTTCCTTCCGCGATCAGGTTGGCGCGCGATCGGATGGCCAATTTTTGCGAACAAAATTGCGTTCGCAGCGTTGAGTAAGGGATAGCTTTTGAAAAAGGAGCACCCCGATGAAACGGACATTAGGCGCAGTCATTGCCGCGACGATCATATCGGCCGGGAGCCTGAGCCCGGCGATCGCACGTGATCACCACCACCACGATAACACCGGCCGAGCCATTGCTGGAGGCGTGGCCGCTGGTGTCGTCGGCGGTTTGATCGGTGGCGCAATCGCCAACTCCGGTCCTCGTTATGTCGATCCGCCGCCGCCGCGCCCGCGTTGCTGGTACGAGGATCGCGAGGTTGAGAACAATTACGACGGCGGGTCTCATGTTGAAACCGTCCGCGTCTGCAACTGAGTTGCGCGGAGCCTACGGAAGACAGTCTACGCGGCAAAACCCGCCGCGTAGACTGTTGTGCGAAGTTTGAATTGACCGAACATAGTGACAGGAAGACAATCGCTGCCGAGAGGAACCGGGAGACGATGTGATGGACGAACCCCAACGTTGGCGCAACATGGCAAGCGCGCCAAGAGACGGCAGCCGAATTCTTGTCACGATCTATCCATCCGAGCAGGGACCGGCGGAAGTCGACTTGGCTTACTGGTCGAATGGTGACCGGTTCGGGACCGAGGGTTGGCGCGCGTCCGACTCCTCGCCCGGCCGCTTGATCGAATATGCCGAACCGGAATTGAAGTGCTGGATGCCGATGCCCTCGGCCAGCCTCAACCGCACCTCAATGCCGACGCCCTGGGAAGGCGAGGATAGCTTGCAGCTGGACGGCTCTGGTATCTAGCATTGCCCGCCACTTGAAAGACGCCGGGCTCCGGCACCCGCTATTTTTTTGAGGCACTCGCGGCGTAGATCTGGTCGATCGCGCCCTCGAGGCTTCGATCAAATTCAGCATCGCTCATCGTGACAAGAAGATCTTCCGCCAAAGCCCTGGAGAAGCTTGCGATCATGCCGTGATTATGGCTCAGCTTTTCGCAGGCGTCAGCTCTGCTGTAACCACCGGACAGAGCGACGACGCGGATAACCGACTTATGGTCGATCAGCGGCTTGTAGAAGTCCGCAACGGACGGAAGCGTCAGCTTGATCATGACCTTCTGACCGGACGGCAAGGCGTCGAGCTCGCGAAGGATCTCTTCGCGCAGGATAACCTCGGCCTCTCGCTTCGTCGTACTCTTGATCGACACTTCAGGCTCGATAATCGGAACCAGACCATGTCCAAGTATGCGTTGAGCAACGGAAAATTGCTGGTGAACCACCGCTGCAATTCCTGCCCTGTTGGCCTGGGCAATAACTGAACGCATTTTGGTGCCGAATATGCCCTTCTTGACCGCCCGGTCGAGCAGATCGTCAAGATCGGGCATTGGCTTCATGACCTGAACGCCATTCACTTCGGCCGCCAGCCCCTTGTCGACCTTCAAAAACGGCACCACGCCGCGCTCTTCCCAGAGAAAGGCGGGAACCGGCTTACCGTTGGCCTCTCCATCCATGGTCCGCTCAAAGAGTATGGTGCCGATCACCCTGTCACCCGAAAACGCCGGCGCGGTCATGATGCGAACACGCATCTCGTGCACCAGGCGAAACATCTCTTCTTCGCCATGGTAGTCCGCATCCGCTATGCCGTAGAGACGCAGCGCTCCCGGCGTCGATCCGCCACTCTGATCGAGCGCTGCGATAAAGCCGGCTTTGTCGGCCATCTGGGACATCATTTTTGTGTCTGACATTGTTTCCCCCCTGTGCTGCATTTCGCGTGTTTCACAAATGGCGTTCAACCGGGCTTGCACCCTGGTACAATAGCAACCTCTCACATTCCCGCGCAAACAGCCACCTCCTTGCGGGTGGCGTCAAAGCTAAAACTGCTTGCCCGGCAATTCCGGCGAACAAAGAGCCGGATGCGGATCTGCGATTATTCGTGGCCGTCGCCGCGTCTCACAAAATGGCAGCACCAACGTCGCGACCATGCAAAAATCACGACGTGAGATCGAGGCATTGACAGCCTAACCAATCAAATCATCGTTCAGGGTTTTGATCTCTCCGCCATTTGTAAGTGGCCAAGATCCATATCCGTTTAGAGCCCGATCAATACACATTCGTACTAAATGTTGCCCATTTGAGCGCGCTCAAACCATCAACCGTGGTCCGCTTGATGCTGCAAGATACGAGACGATTGGGCGAACGAGGGGGCGGCCGAAGCAATTCGCCATCTCGTGCCGGAAGACAAGAGGGATCATATCCGAGGGGAAAGGAAGTAAGCTGGCGTCCTTCAGGAGCCCGTCAGCGGGAACTCTTGATACACGGACCCTGATCCGGTCGCGTGCTCGCCACTCGCCTCCAGCGCCATCCTGTTTCAGCCGCGTTTCGATCAGTTGGCGTAGCAGCGCACGGGCGTCGTTGGCCTGCGAGCCATATTGCGTCATCAGCCGATCGAGTGAGGGAACCAGTCTCGTCTCCGGTCATTAACCTGCGAGGAGCAGCGAAAGGAGATTGGACCAATGGCCAAAGACGTTACAAATCGCCGGGCGAAGGAGCATGTCGACGAAGATCAGAATGGTGTGATCGTTGCCGGACCGGAAGCACACGCACGAGAGCGTTCTGGAAAAGATCCCACTCATAAGACAGCACCGAGAGAAGACAAGGGTGCGGCGAAGTCAGATGCGGGCGAAGGAAGTGGCCCCAAGAAGACCAGCGCTCAGACGGCCCGGCGATAGCCCGCAGAAACAGAAAACCTCCCGTGCGCTGTGACACACGGGAGGTTCTTTTCGAGACTTGCCTTAGACCATTTCGCCGTTAGGCGGTCAGGTCGAAGCGGTCGGCGTTCATCACTTTCGTCCAGGCGGCTACGAAGTCCTTCACGAACTTCTCCTTGCTGTCATCCTGGGCATAGACTTCGGCATAAGCGCGCAGCACCGAGTTGGAACCGAAGACAAGATCGGCACGGGTTGCGGTGAAGCGGACATCGCCTGTCTTGCGATCACGAATCTCGTAAGAGTTCCGGCCGGTCGGGACCCAGGAATAGGCCATATCGGTCAGCGTGACGAAGAAGTCCGTGGTGAGCGCACCAACCTTGGTCGTGAAGACGCCGTGGCTGCTGCCGCCGTGGTTGGCGCCGATGACGCGCAGGCCACCAACAAGAGCCGTCATCTCAGGCGCGGTCAGGCCCATCAGTTGGGCGCGGTCGAGGAGCAGTTCCTCGGCGCTGACAACGTAATGCTCCTTCTGCCAGTTGCGGAAGCCGTCGGCGAGCGGCTCGAGCGGCGCGAAGCTGTCCGCGTCGGTCTGCGCGTCGGTGGCATCGCCACGGCCAGCTGCGAACGGCACCTGGATGTCGAAGCCGGCAGCCTTGGCGGCCTGTTCGACGCCGACGTTACCGGCGAGAACAATGACGTCGGCAACCGATGCGCCGCTTGCCGCAGCGATCGGTTCCAGCACGGCAAGAACGCGGGCGAGGCGTTCAGGCTCGTTGCCGGCCCAGTCCTTCTGCGGCGCCAGCCGGATGCGGGCGCCGTTGGCACCGCCGCGATTGTCCGAGCCACGGAAGGTGCGGGCGCTGTCCCATGCCGTGCTGACGAGGTCGGCGACGGAGAGGCCGGAAGCGGCGATCTTCGCCTTGACGGCCGAAACGTCGTAGCTCGTGCTGCCTGCCGGGATCGGATCCTGCCAGAGCAGGTCTTCCGCCGGCACATCCGGGCCGATGTAGCGCGACTTGGGGCCCATATCGCGGTGGGTCAGCTTAAACCAGGCGCGAGCAAAGGCATCCGAGAATGCCGAGAAATCGTCGCGGAAACGCAGCGAGATCTCGCGGTAGATCGGGTCTACCCGAAGCGCCATGTCGGCGTCCGTCATCATCGGATTGAGGCGAATGCTCGGGTCTTCCACATCGACGGGCTTGTCGGCGTCGGCGATCGAGATCGGCTCCCACTGGGTGGCGCCTGCCGGGCTCTTCACCAGATGCCATTCATGCTTGAACAGCATTTCGAAGAAGCCGTTGTCCCATTTGGTCGGTTCGGTGGTCCAGGCACCTTCGAGGCCCGAGACAACCGTATTGCGGCCAATGCCGCGACCCTTGGTGTTCATCCAGCCGAGACCCTGGGCTTCCGGACCTGCCGCTTCGGGATCGGCGCTGAGATCAGCGGGGTTGCCGTTGCCGTGGGTCTTGCCGATGGTGTGGCCGCCGGCGGTCAGCGCAACAGTCTCTTCGTCGTCCATGCCCATGCGGGCGAAGGTCTCGCGCATCTGCGCGGCGGTGGCGAGCGGATCTGACTTGCCGTTGACGCCCTCGGGGTTGACGTAGATCAGACCCATCTGGACAGCCGCAAGCGGGTTCGACAGCGTCGCGGGCTTTGCCACATCGCCATAGCGGCCATCGCTTGGCGCGAGCCATTCCTGCTCATCACCCCAGTAAACATCCTTTTCCGGATGCCAGATGTCTTCGCGGCCGAAGCCGAAGCCGAAGGTCTTCAGGCCGGCGACGTCGTAGGCGATCGTGCCCGCGAGCGCGATCAAGTCGGCCCAGGAAATCCGGTTGCCGTACTTCTTTTTGATTGGCCAAAGCAGGCGGCGGCCCTTGTCGGTGTTGACGTTATCCGGCCACGAATTCAGCGGAGCAAAACGCTGGTTGCCGGTGTTGGCGCCGCCACGGCCGTCCGCGGCGCGATACGAGCCGGCTGCGTGCCAGGTAACGCGGGCCATCATGCCAACATAGCTACCCCAGTCGGCCGGCCACCATTCCTGGCTTTCGGTCATCAGCGCCCTGAGATCGGCCTTCAGAGCCTCTACGTCGAGCTTCTTAAGCTCCTCGTGATATTTGAAATCCCTGCCGAGCGGATTGGTCTTGGTGTCGTGCTGGCTCAAAATGTCCAGGTTCAGCGCGTTCGGCCACCATTGCGTAACGGATTTGCCGAGTGCCGTGTTACCACCGTGCATGACCGGACACTTGCCGGCCGATTGTGTCTTCGTGTCCACGTTAACTCTCCCTAAAATTCGAACTCGGGTTGAAATCGCGTACCAAGTGTTTGAGCGGGTCGTTGAACCTCGTGTCGGCTTCAAGTCCCGAGATAGGGAATAAGCAACTCACTCGATAAATTCCAATTGTATATTCTAAAGGGTCTGATAGTTTTTGATTATGATAGGCCTATCCATGAAGCACTTGCGTTATTTCGAGGCTCTTGCACGCTTGGGGCATTTCGGCCGCGCCGCCGAAGCCTGTGCGATCTCCCAGCCGGCACTGTCGGTACAAATCCGTGAGCTCGAGGAACTGATCGGGGCGCCGCTGGTGGAACGCGGCGGCAGGCAGATCAGGCTGACGAGCCTTGGCGAGGAGTTTGCCGAGCGCGTGCGTGGCATCCTGCGCTCGGTCGACGATCTGGCGGAACTGGCCCGCGCCACGCAGACAACGCTTGCGGGCCGGCTTCGCATCGGCGTCATTCCGACAATTGCCCCCTATCTCCTACCCGATGTCATCAAGACGCTGACGCAGCGCTATCCCGGGCTCGATCCACGCCCGCGCGAGGCGGTGACACAGAGGTTGATCGAAGACCTGCACGAAGCACGGCTCGATGCCGCGATCGTCGCCCTGCCCGTTTCAGAGCCGACGCTTGAGGAAATTCCGCTCTTCGACGAGGAATTCGTGCTGGTGCGTCCGCTGGAGGACGCTGGCAAACCTGTTCCGAGCTCCGAGATGCTGCACGAGATGCGTCTGCTGCTTCTCGAAGAAGGACACTGCTTCCGCGAGCAGGCGCTCTCCTTCTGCAACATTGCAGCCGCGCCCCCTCGCGAACTTATGGAAGGAAGCTCGCTTACCACGCTGGTACAGATGGTGGGCGCCGGCATCGGCGTCACGCTGCTGCCGCAGATGGCGGTGCGCACCGAGACCCGCTCAGCCGATGTCAGCGTATTTCGCCTTCTTGAGCCGCAGCCCTTTCGCACAATCGGCATGATCTGGCGTAAGACCAATCCCCTGGTGGCGCAATTCGGCCCGATCGCCGACATCGTCCGCGAGGCCGGCGCTCGCAGGACAAATGAACTAGGCGCTTTTCCCGCCCAAACGCCAACACTGACCGCTTAAGAAAGCCCGCCCAACATCGCTAAGGTCGTTGATCGATCTGACGGGTTGCAAGTGGCGCGGCGATCGATATATCCGAAGAAATATAATGATAGCCGCAGCAGGCCGGTTGGCGGGATTCGCAGTTTTAGTATCGGAGTATCGATTTGACGTTCGAGATCATTTTTTGCCAGGGACGCATTGCCGACCGTACGCCTGGCGCGATCGAAGGCGCGGCCAAGACAGCAAGAGCCTTGCAGGAACGGACAGGACTGCCACCGCGCTCCGTGGGAACACCTTCACCACCCAAACAAGACGACTGGTCCAGCAGCCTGCCCGAAGCAACCGGCACGCTGACAGAACTTCAAAGCGAAGTGGCCGACATCTTTCGTCGTGGCCAAAGGCCGTTGATGGCCATGAATACCTGCTCCGCGAGCCTCGCAACACTGCCGGTTGTCGCGCGTGTCCATCCTGAAGCAACGATCCTCTGGATCGACGCTCACGGCGACTTCAATACCCCTGAGACCACCGGAAGCGGATATCTGGGCGGCATGGTTCTCGCTGCGGTCTGCGGCCTCTGGGAGAGTGGTCTCGGACAGGGTGTCGATCCGGCCAAAGTCGTGATTGCGGGCGCACGAGATATCGACCCCGCAGAGGAAGAACTGCTCAGACAGGCCGGTGTCTGCGTGCTCTCGGCTGAAGAAACAGATCCGGATTCGATCGTCTCAATTATCGGCGATCGGCCCGTTTGGATTCACGTCGATTGGGATTCTCTGGAGCCCGGCTTTGTGCCGGCGGCATATACCGTGCCGAATGGCCTGCTGCCAGAAACGCTG
Organism: Rhizobium sp. 16-449-1b; assembly: GCF_017741935.1. GTDB lineage: Bacteria > Pseudomonadota > Alphaproteobacteria > Rhizobiales > Rhizobiaceae > Rhizobium. Next base: position 147,489 of record NZ_JAGHMH010000021.1, read on the forward strand.
CGCGCCATATTCGAGAAAATTCCGGCAGACCAAATTATCGGCGTCGAGCTTGCCGAATTCGAGGCATCCTCTGACGGCGAGAAGGATGCCACGTCGCTGCGTTTCCTGATGGACGCAATCTCGCCGCTGCTTGGATCGAAATAACGCAGTGAACGGCGCCTACCGAACAAACCGATGACTTAGAATGCGTCTTCGATAGAGCGGACAACCGCAAAACCTGCGCGCCTCCGCGCGCAGAGCACTTGCCATTCTCCACGGTCGACGAGAGCAGCCGCTCGGTAAACCTTCGCGTGATGGATCGCGCTCAGTTTCGGCGGCCGGCAACCAACCGCAACCCCGTTTCGGCCTGCTGTTCGCTGGTGACCCTGAACACCGAGACAAGGTCGCGCAAGCGATTGGCCTCGCCGGCAAGCACTGCGGATGCGGCGTTGCTTTCCTCGACCATGGCGGCGTTCTGCTGGGTATCCTGATCCATGCCGTTCATCGCCGTGTTGATCTCGACCAAGCCGACGCTCTGTTCGCGCGAAGACAACGCGATTGCTTCCATATGCTGATTGATGGCCACAACGTGCCTGCCGATGCCGTGGAGAGCCGCACCTGTGTCCTTCACCGCCCGCACCCCCTCCTCAACCTCGATAGTCGAACCATCGATGAGAGCCTTGATCTCCTTGGCTGCGTTGGCCGAGCGCTGGGCCAATTCGCGAACCTCGTGCGCTACAACCGCGAACCCGCGACCAGCCTCACCGGCACGGGCCGCCTCGACGCCGGCGTTCAGGGCAAGAAGATTGGTCTGGAAGGCAATCTGGTCGATCGTCGCGATGATGCTTGCGATACGCTTCGAAGACCCCTCGATCCGTTCCATCATGGCAACCGCCTCATCAACAAGCGCCGTCCCCTTCGAAGCGCTGTCATTGGCCTCTCGCGCCACCTGTTGGGCATCTTCAACACGCTTGGTCGCGTTCGACACATTTGCTGTTATCTCGTCGAGCGCAGCCGCTGTTTGCTCAAGAGAGGCTGCCTGGCGCTCCGTTCGCTGCGCCAGCTGGCTTGCACCGCTGCTGATCTCCCGGGTGCCGTTGTCGATGGAATGACTGGACTGCATGATGTCGCCCATGACACCCGCCAGCTGTTTCAACGTCGCATTCAGGTCCCCGCGCAGGCTTTCGAAATCCGGTGCGAAGGGTTCGACGAGTTGGAAGGAGAGATCGCCTGCGGCCAACCGCTTCAGGCCCGCGCCAAGGTCGCCGGTGGCCTGCAGCAGCCGTTCGCGCGCGAGTGCCTCGGCCTGCTCCTGCATCTCAGCCCGGTTGGCCTCGGCATCTCTGCGCGCCGCTGCGGCCTCCGCTTCAAGTGCCGCTGAAGTGATCGCCTGCTGCCTGAACACCTCAAGCGCCTTCGCCATCGCCCCAACCTCGTCGCGCCTTGCCGCGCCGGGCGCCGTTTGACCGGTGTCTCCTTCGGCCAGGCGGCGCATTGCAGCGGTAATCATGAGGATCGGCGCGCTGATCGATCGGCCGATCAGCCAAACACTGAGCAGAATGAGACCGATCGCGGCGGCGATCAGCGCGACAACGATCGTGATATTCCGTTGACCGACGCGATCATTCTCCTTGAGCGTGGCGACCTCTGCCGCGGCGTAGCTTTGAATGATGTCTGAAAGCACCGGCTGCACCGCGGAGTAAGCAGAACTGACCGCCTCGCGAGCGGAGGCCTCCTCCAGCGTTGCATTACCATAAAGCCGGAACGCATTTTGGTAGACGGAGAGTGCTTCCGTAGCGCGCATGCGCTGTGCGCCGGGCCGGAATGCCTTCTTCATCAAATCGGTAAACGTCGCGACTTCGGCGGCGTGTTTGGCCAGGTAATCGGGATTTCGGCGCAGGATGAAGTCCTTCTCGTGCCGGCGCATCATCAACATGCTGGCCTTCAGCTCGGCATCCGCGACGCCTTCAAGCTGGCCTTCGATCGAATGCACGGCATCGCGCATGGCCCCTTCAAGACCCTGCGACGGATCAAGACCCAACTCCTTGTCCTTGGCCACAAGCGCCGAAAACGTGCCCGCGTAGGCCCGAAGCGCACCGCTCAACGCGTCAAGCTTCCCAGCCTGCTCAGGCGCCGCATCGCCCTTTAGCTTGTCGATCACCGAGTTTGCTCTCTGAAGAGCTTTGTCGAAGTCTTCGACAGCACCAAGCTGCCGCGCGAGCAGGAATTCCTTTTCCCAGATCATAGTGTCGCGAATGTCGTCCCGCGCGGCTGCGACATCACGTTGCTGTTTCGCCAGGCTGTCCGCCGTCTGCCGATAGCGGGCTTCCACTTGCCGCTGGCCGATGAAGATCGCGGAAATCGCGACAATCCCGATCAACGCCACCAAGGCAAGCAACATCACCCGATGGGCAATTTTCAGGTTTGAGAGTAAGGCCACGATACACCCCCGGCAATTTCGTCTCGGGCTTACACCACCCATGACGTTAAGCATTCACAAACCGGAGATGAAACTTTGATGATTTGGCGAAGAAAATAACCTGGGCGCGTTTCACGGCTTTCATCTCAACCTGTGCTGTGCCGTGGCGGCATCGCATTCGCGACCGCATTGCGGCGTGTCCGCCTTCAATCTCCTGCGCGATGTAACAGTTTGCTTGCGAGAGAGCCTACAGCACTTGTTGTACGCTTGATGGCAATATAGCGTATACGTGATCGAAACATTCATTGAAGTCCCATGTCATCGAATTCCGACCGGGTAGACATCGCCCATCGCACCCTTAGACAGGCCATCATCGAGCAGGCGATCAAAGCCGGCACCAAACTGCCGGAGGATGAGATCGGCAAGCACTTCTCCATGAGCCGCACCCTGGTGCGCGCCGTGCTGGCCAAATTACAGGCGCAGGGGCTTGTCGACACTTATCACAAGCGCACCGCCACCGTGGCGCAGCCGAGCCTCGAAGAAGCACGCGATGCATTCGCCGTGCGCCGCGCGCTGGAGCGCGAGGTCATGAAGGCGGTGGCCAAACGCTGGAGCCCGGCCATCGAGAAGAGCCTGCGCGAGCATGTGCAGGAAGAGGAAGCCGCCCATGCCAAAGGTGATGTCCGGCTTTCGACGCGGCTCGCCGGTGAATTCCATCTGAAACTTGCCGACCTTGCGGGCAATGCGCTGCTGGAGCGCTATCTCTCCGAACTGGTGTCGCGTTGCTCGCTGATCCTTGCCATGTACAGCCGCCCGCATTCTAGCGAATGCGCCATCAGCGAGCACTCCGGGCTCATCGCCGCGCTGAAGAAGGGCGATATCACCGCTGCCGAGCGCTTGATGGACGATCACCTCTCGTCAGTGGAAAGCCGGGCGCTGTTCGAGGACGAGCCTGCCGCCGAGCCTGACCTCGGCTCGATCCTCTCCCGTTTCTCCGCTCGCGCCGCGGGCTGACTGCCGCTTTTTCAATCACGTATACATGATTTTGCATTTTATGTAGACGAAAAGTCGTGCACGATTTTGCGCCGTTTTGGACGCCATTCGACGCCGGACTCGTTTTATCTCAATGAATACATACTTATAAGACTTAAGCGCGGCGATTGGCGCGCCTATCGATACGGACTGGCATCAATGTTGCATACGTGATTATAGAGATCATGTAGCCAAGATTGTCATCATGCCACATACGATATCGCCACATACCGAACACCGCCTCGAGCTGCGAGGGATCCGCAAGGCCTATCCGGCCGTCGTCGCCAATGACGGAATCGACCTTTGCGTCCGTCCAGGCGAAATCCACGCCGTCGTCGGCGAGAACGGTGCCGGCAAGTCGACGCTCATGAAGATCATCTACGGCATGGTGCGGCCAGATTCCGGCGAACTGTTGTGGGATGGACGCGAGGTGTCGATCGCCTCGCCCGCTGATGCGCAGAAGCTCGGCATCGGCATGGTGTTCCAGCACTTCGCGCTGTTCGACACGCTGTCGGTGGCGGAAAACATCGCGCTGGCTTTGCCGGGCCGGCCGGCGATCGAACCGTTGTCGAGAAGGATTGCTGAGGTAGCGGCGCGCTATGGCCTGCCGGTGGACCCGGAGCGGCACATCTACACCATGTCGGTCGGCGAGCGGCAGCGGGTCGAGATCATCCGCGCGCTTCTGCAAAATCCGCGCCTGCTCATTCTCGACGAGCCGACCTCGGTGCTGACACCTCAGGCGGTCGAAACGCTGTTTATAACGCTGCGCCAGATCGCGGCCGAGGGATGCAGCATTCTCTATATAAGCCACAAGCTGAACGAGATCAGGGATCTCTGCCACACCGCGACCATCCTGCGCGGCGGCCGGGTTACCGGCATGTGCGATCCGAGGCAGGAAAGCCCGGCCTCGATGGCCCGGATGATGATCGGCGCCGATCTCCCGAGCTTTCGCCATCGCGGCGACACATCGGCCGGCAAGACGCGTCTCAGCGTGTCCGGTCTGACGCTTGCCACACAGGACCCGTTCGGGACAGCACTAGGCGACATCAGTTTTGCGGTGCGCGGCGGCGAGGTTCTCGGCATCGCCGGCGTATCGGGCAATGGCCAGCAGGAACTGCTGGCTGCACTTTCCGGCGAAACGCCGCTGTCGAACGCCCAAACGATCACGATTGACGGCACGCCGGCGGGCCACCGCGATCCGTCCGGCCGGCGGCGGCTTGGCCTCTGCTCCGTTCCAGAGGATCGGCTGAAGCAGGGTTCGGTTCCCTCGCTGCCGCTCTTGGAGAACGTGCTGCTTACCGCCAATCGCAACGGCGCCGTACGCGCCGGCCTCATCCGCTTCGATCGCGTCAAGGCCTATGCCGAGCGTTGCATCCAGGCCTTCGACGTCAGGACGCCGGGCGCACAGGCGCGGGCCGGCAGCCTGTCGGGCGGCAATCTCCAGAAATTCATCATCGGCCGCGAGATCCTGCAGGAGCCGGGCGTGTTGATCGTCTCGCAACCGACCTGGGGCGTGGATGTCGGCGCGGCACTCGTCATCCGCCAGGCGCTGCTCGACCTGCGCGATCGGGGTGCGGCGATCGTCGTGATCTCCGAGGAACTCGACGAACTCTTCGAGATCTCCGACCAGATCGCCGTCATCGCCGGCGGCCGGCTGACCGCGGCCATACCGATCGCCGATGCCAACCGCGATGCGATCGGCATTGCCATGTCCGGCCAGACTACCGGCGACGAGCCAGATGAACGCGCCAGCAAGGAGCTTGCCCATGCGCTTTGAACCGCGTCCCAATCCCTCGCGCATCATGATCTTGATGTCGCCGGTCATCGCGATCGCGCTGACGTCGATCGTTGCCATGGCGCTCTTCGCGCTCGCCGGCCAGAACCCACTTGAAGCGCTGATCACCTTCCTGACCGCGCCACTCGCCGATCTCTACGGTTTCGGCGAACTGCTGATCAAGGCAGCACCCCTGGTGCTGATCGGCGTCGGGCTCGCGATCGGTTTTCGCGCCGGCATCTGGAACGTCGGCGCCGAAGGGCAACTGACCGTGGGCGTCATCTTCGCCGGCTATGTCGCGCTTAAATACGGGCCAGCCGGCGGCTGGTGGGTTCTGCCATTGATGGTGATCGCCGGCGCCGTTGGCGGCATCTTCTGGGCGGCCATTCCAGCGCTGTTGCGGGTCAGGTTCAATGCCAGCGAAATCCTGGTCAGCCTGATGTTGAACTATGTCGCCGCACTCTGGCTGTCCTGGTTGATCTTCGGCCTCTGGCGCGATCCGGCCGGGTTCAACTTCCCGCAGTCGGAACCGCTGGCGCCGGATGCCCTCTTCCCGATCCTGATCGAGGATACCCGAGCGAACGTCAGCGTACTCTTCGCGCTCGGCGCGGTGCTGGCGGGCTGGCTATTCATGAACCGTAGCTTCGCCGGCTTCCAGCTCAAGGTCACCGGCCTCTCCGAAGGTGCCGCGCGCTATGCCGGCTTCGGCGTCAGCCGTGCGGTCTGGATCGGCATGCTGGCGAGCGGTGCGGCGGCTGGCATCGCCGGCGTCGGCGAGATCGCCGGCCCGCTCGCACAGATCTTCCCGACCGCCTCGCCAGGCTATGGTTACGCGGCAATCATCGTTGCCTTTCTCGGCCGGTTGCACCCGGTCGGCATCCTGCTCTCCGGCCTCCTGATGGCGCTGCTCTACCTCTCGGGCGATGTCGCGCAGATGTCGCTCGGCATGCCGTCTTCGATCACCGGCCTGTTGCAGAGCACGCTGCTGTTCTTCCTGCTGACGACTGATGTCTTCATTCAATACCGTATCCGCTTCCAGTCCTCCAACCGGCAGGGAGCCGCCGCCTGATGGACCAGATCCTTCCCATTCTCGTGGCCACGCTCGTTGCCGGCACGCCCCTGATCTACGCAGCACTCGGCGAACTCGTCGCCGAACGCTCAGGCGTGCTGAACATGGGCGTCGAGGGCATGATGGTGATCGGCGCGGTGATTGCCTTCATCGTGATGATGGCGACCGGCAGCCTGTGGCTCGCCGTAGTCGCGGCCATGCTGGCGGCGATGTTGCTCGCCCTCATGTTCGCGGTCCTCGCCGTCGGCTTCCGCGCCAACCAGATCGCGGTCGGGCTGGCATTGACGATCTTCGGCACCAGCCTGGCCTCGTTCATCGGCAAGCCCTACATCGGCATGGCGATCGTGATCGAGCCTTCGGCGGCATCCAGGCTTGCCGCGAAAATCCCGCTGCTCGGCGTGGTCCTCGGCCAGCTTCATCCGCTGACGTGGCTGTCCTGGGTCTTCTTCGCCGGTGTCTGGTATTTCCTCAACCGCAGCCGCAGCGGGCTTATCCTGCGCGCCGTCGGTGAATCGCCCACATCCGCGCATGCGCTCGGCTATCCCGTCAACACGATCCGCTATCTCGCCACGCTGTTCGGCGGCGCGAGCGCCGGCATCGCGGGCGCCTACGTCTCGATCGTCTACACCTCGCTTTGGACCGAGGGACTGATCGCCGGGCGCGGCTGGATCGCCGTGGCGCTGGTGGTCTTTTCCACCTGGCGGGCGGGGCGCTGCTTCCTTGGCGCTTATCTCTTCGGCGGCGCCACCATCGCGCAGCTCTTTGCCCAGGGCGCCGGCATCGGCCTGCCGTCGGAACTCATGTCTGCCCTTCCCTATCTCGTCACCATCGTCGTGCTGGTGCTGATCTCGCGCAACGCCGCGCTGATGCGCCTCAACGTCCCCGCTTCCCTCGGCAAGCCATTTGCTGCCGAGGGCTGAAACAGCCGTCCATCACTTAAACCAAACAACAACAGAGGGAACCGAAATGACCACATTTTCCAGACGCGACTTCCTGAGAACCAGCGCCGCTGGCGCGCTTGCGATCGGCGCGGGCGCCAAACCGCTTTTCGCCGCCGAAGAACCTCTCAAGGTCGGCGTCATCCATATGGGCGCCATCTCCGATACCGGCTGGGAATACTTCCAGGCCAACGCCTGGAAATCGCTCGAAAAGGAATTCGGCGACAAGGTAAAGGTAACGGTGCTCGAAAACATCGCCCAGGTGCAGGATTGCGAGCGCTTGTTCCGCCAGCTTTCCGCACAGGGCAACAAGCTGATCTTCGGCACTACCTTCTCGCAATACGCCTCGCTGAAGAAGCTGGCTCCGATGTTGCCCAAGTCGCATTTCGAATGCTGCGCCGGCATCGAGGCCGGCAACAATCTCGGCGTATTCGAAGCCCGCCACTATGAGGGCACCTACCTCACCGGTATCGCCGCCGGCCGCACGACCAAGACCAACGTTCTCGGCTGGGTCGGCGCCTTCCCCGTGCCGCAGGTCATCTATAGCCTCAACGCCTTCCTGCTTGGCGCCCGCTCGGTCAATCCCGATGTGACGCTGAAGGTTGTCTGGGCCAACGCCTGGGTCGATCCCGGCAAGGAAAAGGACGCCGTCGCGGCATTGATCGCACAGGGAGCCGACGTCATCTCCGGCAGCCCCAACACGCCGGTGCAGGGACTGGCCGCCGAGGAGAAGGGCGTCTGGTCGATCGGCTCGACGGGCGATTTCTCCGCCTATGTAAAGAAGAAGCAGCTCGTATCCTTCGAGCTGGATTGGAGTGCCGCACATATCAACGCCGCCAAGGCCGTGATGGCCGGCGACTGGAAGCCGGAGAGCCGCTGGCTCGGCCTCGGACCCGGCGGCTACGTCAAGATGACGACGAGCAACTCCGAACTGCCGGAATCCGTCGCCGCCGAAATGAAGGCCGCCGAGGCCGCGATTATCAGCGGCAAACTGAAGCCCTTTGCCGGCGAGATCAAGGATCAGAAGGGTGACGTGAAGGTCGCCAAGGGTCAGGAACTCGCAGATGCCGACATCAAGGGCATGACCTGGCTGATCGAAGGCGTGCAGGGCACCCTGCCGCAGAACTGATCGGCGCGCCGACCACACGACATCGCTTCTCCCCTGGTTGGGGAGGAGCATTGCAAACGACGATAGAACAAAGACATCAAGGGAGACCCCGGTGACCGAAACACTGTTCACGAACGCCAAGCTGGCCGACGGCACGCTCAACGATATCCTCGTCTCGGACGGCCGCATCACGGCGATCAACAAGGCCGGCACGAGCGCGGCCGCCGCCAAGACCGTCGACATTAGCGGCGCGCTTCTGGTCCCGAGTTTCGTCGAGGGGCACATCCATCTCGACACCAGCTTCTACGGCGACAAGTGGATCCCGCACAAAGCCTGCACCAACGGCTTCGATGTGCATGAGCGCGTGGCCTTTCAGGCCGAGAATATGGCAGGTGCCGCGCCGATGGACGAGCGCGCCCGCAAGCAGCTCGACCTCTGCATCGCAAACGGCGCGCTGCAGATGCGCAGCCATGTGATGGTCGACGGCTCGGTGGGGCTGAAATCGCTGGAGACGATCCTTGCCGTACGCGAGGCCTACAAGGATATCATCGATATCCAGCTGGTGGCGTTTCCGCAGAGCGGCATTCTGAAGAGCCCCGGCACGCCGGAACTGATGGACGAGGCGATCGGCATGGGCGCCGATCTTGTCGGCGGGCTGGATCCGCTCTCCTTCGACCGCGACATCAAGGGGCATCTCGACGTGGTCTTCGGGATTGCCGAAAAGCGCGGCGTTGACGTCGATATCCATCTCCACGACGCCGGTACGATGGGCGCGATGACCATTGAGGAAATCTGCGCCCGTACCGTGGCACTTGGCATGCAGGGTCATGTCGCCGTGAGCCACGCCTATGGTCTCGGCGACCTTGGACCGGATGCGCTGAAGAAGATCGCTGCGCTGATCGCCAAGAGCGGCGTCGCGATCATGACCAACGCGCCTGGCAACCACAACTTCCCACCGGTGGCGCTGCTGCGCGCGGCAGGTGTCACGGTCTTCTCCGGCAACGACAATATCCGCGATTCCTGGTGGCCCTTCGGCGATGGCGACATGCTGCGCCGCGCCGAGATCATTGCCTATCGCTCCGGATTCTACACGGATACGGAACTCTCCGCCGCCTTTGACGTGGTGACATCAGGAGGCGCCAAGGCGCTCAACCTCGAAGGCTATGGCATTGCGACCGGCGCCAAGGCCGATTTCGTGACGCTTGCGGCCGAGCACATCCCGGAAGCCGTCGTCGCCATTCCGAAGCCCCGCCGGGTCTTCAAGCAAGGCCGGCTGGTTGCCGAGAACGGGGTAGTGGTGCGCTGATGAACTATCGGAGCCAGCAGACCGAAACAGCCGTCGCGCAATCGCGCGACGGCATGGTGACGACGCCACATTGGGCGGCGAGCGAGGCCGGCGCCAAGGTGCTGGCGCGCGGCGGCAATGCGATCGAGGCGCTGGTCGCGGCGGGTGCCGCCCTCTCCGTCACGTACCCGCATTTCTGCGGTCTCGGTGGTGACGCCGTCTGGATGGTCTGTGACCGGGACGGCGACGCGCGCACCTTCCTAGGTATCGGCCAGGCTGCCGCGAAGGCCGAGATCAACGGCGCGATCCCGCCGCGCGGACCGGCTTCGACGCTGACAACCGCCTGTCTGGTGGATAGCTGGGAAAAGGTCCTCAATCACTCGGCGACGGCCTGGGGCGGCTCCGAGCAGCTCTCTGCATTGCTTGACGACGCCATCGCGCTCGCCGAAGACGGCTTTGCCGTCAGCCCGTCGCAGACATTCTGGCATGATTTCCGCGCCAGCGAATCCGCGGCATGGCCGGGCTTTCGCGACCTCTTTCGACGCGAGGGCATCCAGCGACAAACTGATCTGGCACGAACGCTCAAGGCCATTGCCTCCAACGGCGCAAGGGAATTCTACGAGGGCGAGTTGGCGGATCGGATCGCTCGAGGTCTTGCCGCGACAGGCTCACCGCTGACAGCCGCCGATCTCGCGGCGACACGGACCCGCATGGTGGAGCCGGTGCGGCTCGCCTATGGCGACACCGTTCTGTTGGCACCGCCCCCGCCGACCCAGGGCATAACCACCCTTGGCATCATGGCCGTGCTCGCCCAGCTGGCGCCGAAGGACAAGGCACCTGACAGCGCTGCTTATTACCATGCGCTTGTGGAAGCCGTGAAGCAGGCCTTCCTCGATCGCCATCTGATCGCGGATCCGGAATTCGCCGTCGATGCCACGAAACCGCTTCTGGACCCTGAACGCCTGGCCGCAAAGGCCTCGGCAATCCATCCCAACCGCGCCGTCGACTGGCCCGTACCCTACAGGCAGGGCGACACAGCGCTCTTGGCCGCAGTCGACGCCGACGGCCGGGCCGCCTGCCTGCTGCAAAGCATCTATTTCGATTGGGGAAGCGGCGTCGTTGCCGGTGACACCGGTATCCTTTGGCAAAACCGGGGCGCAGCCTTCAGCACCGATCCCGCCAGCCCGAATTTCATTCAGCCCGGCAAGCGGCCCTTCTACACGCTGAACCCTGGCCTTGCACTCAAGGACGGACGCCCGCATCTGGTCTACGGAACACAGGGTGCGGATGGCCAGCCGCAGACATTGGCGCTGTTGCTCAGCCTGTTGATCGACCATGGGCTTGATCCGTTGGCCGCCCTCTCGAGGCCGCGCTTCCTGCTCGGCCGCACTTTTTCCGATACCCGCGACAACCTCAAAATCGAGGAGAACATCGGGGCTGATACGCTCGCGACCCTGGGCTCCATGGGCCACGAAGTCGGGACCATCGCGCGCCTCAGCCCACTTGGCGGGCAGGCAGGCATCATTCGCATAAATGGAGACGGACAAATGCAAGCAGCTCACGACCCGCGCAGCGATGGCGGAGCCATCGGCCTATGAGCAGTTTGTCCGATAATCTTTTCGACCTCGTCATCCGCAATGTTCGCGTGGAGGAAGATGGTGCCCTCGTCGACATCGCAGTACGCGATGGCTTGATCGCCGCGATCGAACCGAATTTCCGCTGCGATGCCGTCTCGGATGTCGACGGCAAAGGCAGCTTCGCGTTCGGCGGCCTCGTGGATACGCATGTGCATCTGGACAAGGCCTGCATTCTCGACCGCTGCTCGATCTGCGAGGGAACGCTCGCGGAAGCGGTGCGGGAGACGGCGCGCGCCAAATCCGGCTTTACCGTGGACGACGTTTACGAGCGAGCCGCCCGCGTCGTCGAAAAGGCGATCTCGCATGGCACGGTGCGGATGCGCACCTTCGTCGAGATCGACCCCCGCGCCGGCTTCCGTTCATTCGAGGCGATCAAGCGCATCAGGGCGGATTACGCCTTCGCGATCGATATCGAGATCTGTGCCTTCGCGCAGGACGGCCTCACGAACGAGCCCGAAACCCTGGCCATGCTCGACGTCGCACTGGCTGACGGCGCAGATCTCATCGGTGGCTGCCCCTACACCGACCCCGATCCAGAAGCGCACATCATCAGGATCTTCGAACTCGCGGTGAAACACGACGTCGCTGTCGATTTCCACCTCGACTTCAGCCTCGACCCCAACAGAACCGACTTGCCCGCCGTCATCGCCGCCACGAAACGCCACGGTTGGCAAGGCCGGGTCTCGATCGGCCACGTCACCAACCTCTCGGCATTACCAGAGGCATCGGTAGTCGAAATTGCGAAGAACCTCTCCGAAGCAGGGATCGCCCTCACCGTCCTGCCCGCCACCGATCTCTTCCTGAACGGTCGCGGCCAAGACCATCTGGTGCCGCGCGGCGTCGCCCCCGCCCACATCCTCGCGGCTCACGGTGTCGTCACCTCGATTGCAACCAACAACGTCCTCAATCCGTTCACGCCCTACGGAGACGCCTCGCTGATCCGGATGGCCAATCTCTACGCCAATGTCGCGCAACTCTCCCGGGACGCTGAAATAGCCGAGGTGTTCGATATGGTAGGACACTCGGCGGCGCGCCAGCTCGGCACTCCCTACGGCCTTGCGGTGGGCAGCGAGGCTACGATCATTCTCATCGACACAGCCGGGCCGAAGGCGGCAGTGCGCGAAATCGGCAGGATTGTCGCGGGCTGGAAGGGCGGCCGGCAGAGTTTTCACAATGGCGACCCGCAAATTCACAAGCCGCATCGACAGTGCGATTGTCCAAATCAAGCAATAACTTGCATGACGGAGCTCAGCGATCCGGTATAGATGGTCATCGTCTAACCAGCACCAGCCAGGGCTCCCGTGGATCAGATACTCGCCATTCGAACACTTGTCCGCGTCGCCGAGGCCGGCTCGTTTGCCAAGGCGGCGGACACGCTGAACCTGCCCCGCTCCTCCGTCAGCAAACTCGTGCAGGATCTCGAGGCGCATCTTGGCACAAAGCTAGTGGAGCGCACCACGCGGTCGGTCACGATGACCACCGAGGGCGTTGCCTATCACGAGCGCGCGCTGAAGCTCCTCGCCGATCTCGATGACATGGACGGCACGGTCGCCGGTTCCCGCAGCGCGCCAAAGGGAAAGCTGCGCGTGGACATTGGCTCCGTGCTGGCAAACCAGATCCTCATCCCCGCGCTCTCCGACTTCCAGCACCAGTACCCTGATATCGATCTCATGCTCGGGGTCAGCGATCGCCCCGCCGACCTCGTCAGTGAGGGGATCGATTGCGTCATTCGCGGCGGGGCGCTGAGTGACTCATCGATGAAGGCGCGAAAGCTGTGCGAGTTGGACTACGTGATTTGCGCGTCACCCAGCTATCTGGATGGCCTGCTGTTGCCGGAGCGGCCGGAGGATATCGAGAGGCATCGGATCGTCAGCTACTTCTCCGCCTCATCCGGAAAGCGGTTTCCATTGCGGTTTCAGCGCGGCGATGAGCGAAGCGAGTATCTCCCGACCTCTAGCGGCATTTCGGTGAACGAGAGTACCGCACACCTGAACGCGCTGCTGTCAGGGCTTGGGATCGGCCAGAGCTTCGGCTTCCTCGCAAGACCGCACTTCGAGAGCGGAGCGCTGGTCGAGCTGTTGCCCGCCTGGAAGCCGGACAATCATCCGCTGCACCTCGTCTATCCCGCCGATCGATTTCCAAACCCACGGCTGCGCGCCTTCACGGAATGGGCGGCGAAAGTATTCGAAGCCGTCGATGCCAGACGCCATGTGACGACGGAGACCATCCATCCCCATGGATAATGTCTCCACACTGAGCGGCTTCTCGCCGCCAAGCTGACGAACTAACTTCTCCTCATCGGACGGCGACGAGGCCAACAGCCAACGCCACCTCCCGAACAGTTTCAGAACTTCAACAGGCCGCGCATTCGGGCTGAACCCTTTCGCGCGCCCAGCATCAGGAGAGTACAATGACCAAAAGACTCGAAAACAAGATCGCCGTCGTTACCGGAGCAACCAGCGGCATCGGCCTCTCGACAGCCAAACTGTTCGCCGCCGAAGGCGCTCGCGTCTACATCACCGGCCGCCGCAAGGATGCGCTCGATAAGGCAGTCGCCGAGATCGGCCATGGCGCGATTGGCGTACAGGCCGACTCCTCCAATAACGCTGATCTCGACAAGCTGTTCGCCCAGGTGAAGGCGGAACAGGGTCGCCTTGACGCCCTCGTCGTCAACGCCGGTGGCGGCAGCATGCTTCCGCTTGGCCAGATCACCGAGGAACAGGTCGACGACACCTTCGGCCGCAACGTGAAGGCCGTAATCTTCACCGTGCAGAAAGCACTTCCGCTGCTCAGCAAGGGCTCGTCGGTCGTTCTGACCGGCTCGACCGCAGGCATCGAAGGCACCGCCGCCTTCTCCGTCTACTCCGCCTCCAAGGCCGCCGTCCGCAACCTCGCCCGCTCCTGGGCGCTTGATCTCAAGGGCACCGGCATCCGCGTCAATGTTGTCTCGCCTGGTGCCACACGCACTCCTGGCCTCGTCGAACTTGCCGGGGACGACAAGGAGCAGCAGCAGGGCCTGCTCGACTATCTCGCATCGCGCATCCCGCTCGGTCGCGTCGGCGAGTCCGAGGAAATCGCCAAGGCGACGCTGTTCCTCGCTTCCGACGATGCAAGCTTCGTCAACGGCGCCGAACTCTTCGCCGATGGCGGTCAGGCTCAGGTTTAACCCCACAGCAGGAGCGGCAAACAGCCGCTCCACTTCTCATTCTCAAGGAGAGCCCGCGATGCGTGCCGCAGTCTATTTCAAGCATGGGAAGCCTGAGGACGTTCTTCAGGCAGTCGACGTCGAGGATCCCAAGCATCCAGACCACAACGAAGTGCTGATCCGGGTACTTCTTCGGCCGGTCCACCACGGCGACCTCCTCGGTATAGCAGGACGCTATCAGCCGGGAGCAGCGCTTCCGAAGGAGGGCGTGCGCGTCGGCTTCGAAGGCTACGGCATCGTCGAGGAAGCGGGCAGCGGCGTCGATCTGAAACCCGGCACCCGCGTCGCGTTCTTCCCCGGCCGAGGCGCGTGGAGCGAGAAGGCCATCGTCTCGGCCGAATACGTCACCGAGATTCCCGATGACGTATCGGATGAAGCCGCGGCACAGCTGCACGTCAATCCGCTGACGACGGCGCTCCTCTTGCGGGCCGTCGAGACATCCGGCGCGAAACCGGGCCACGACGTCGTCGTTCTCACCGCCGCCGGTTCCGCCGTTGCCAGGCTAGTGATCGGACTGCTGCTCGATCGCGGCTTTGACGTCGTCGGTGTCGTCCGGCGGGAAGCCGGCGTGAACGAGCTCAATGTCGTATTTCCGGATCTGCCGGTGGTTTCCACAGACAAGCCGGGCTGGCGGGACAAGGTCGTTGCGGCCGCCGACGGCCATCCCATCGGCGTCGTGCTCGACCCCGTTGGCGGCGACACGGCCAGTGCGGCGGTCGGCCTGCTCGCCCAAGGCGGTAGCCTGGTGTCCTACGGCGACCTTTCCGGACAGCCGATCTCGGTCCCCGCGCTTTACTTTTCGACACGCGACATCCGCCTGTCGGGTGTGACGGTCGGGCGATGGGCGGGCCTGCCTGTAAACGTCCGCAAGGCCGACCTGAAGCTAGCGCTTGAGCTCGCAGCCAGCAAGCCGGAGCTCTTTCTGGTCGAGCAGACCTTCGATCTCGCGGATGTCGCCAAGGCTGCCGCACTTGTCGAAAAGCCAGGCAAATCCGGCACGGTTCTGATCGCGTCACGCTAGGCGCCGCGCAACGGAAATACACCATCAGCCAGCCAAAGGAGAAACAGCCATGGCCGACCACGACAAGACCCTGCCAACGAACATGCTCGTCAGCGCCTATTATCGCGTTCATCCGGACGATCGGCAAACCTTCATCGACGCGGTAATCCCGGACATGAAGGCGGCAGCCGAGATCGACGGATGCGTCTTCTACGCCTTCGCGCAGGATCTGACGGATCCGAACACCTTCCACCTTGTCGAGGGCTGGAGAGACGAGGCCGCCTATGAAGCGCACGAGAACTCGCCGATCTTCCTCACGGCTCTGAGCACTGTGGTGAGGAATGTCCGGATCCTCGACCGACAGGGTATTCGTTACGATGTTGCAAGGCAGCACATCGATGACCCACGCGGCCGCGTCTCCTGACGCCATCGGGACAGGATCGTGATCCCCCGGCAGCATGGCAGCCGGAACAGCAAATCAAACCAAGGACCAAGATATGACCGATCCATCGACCGTCGCGACACGCCGGCGCATTCTTCAGTTCGCTCTGGCAGCACCTGCCTTAGCCTCGCTGACATCTCAGGCGGTCGCAGCGCAGGAGGAGCTATTGCTTCCGCCGGCAACCGACGCGATCACGCCTTTCAAGATTTCCGTTCCGCAAGCCGCCATCGATGACCTGAAGCGCCGCCTCAAGAACACGCGATGGCCCAATCAGGAAACCGTCTCGGACTGGTCGCAAGGTGTTCCGCTCCACAAGGCGAAATCTTTGATCGCCTATTGGGAGCGCAAATATGATTGGCGGAAATTCGAGAAGCGCATCAATGCGTTTCCGCAGTTTCGCACTCAAATCGATGGGCTCGGTATCCACTTCATCCATGTGAAATCGAAGCATGAGAACGCTCTGCCGATCATTCTTACCCATGGATGGCCGGGATCGGTCGTAGAGTTCCTCAAGGTCATCGGCCCCCTCACCGACCCGACCGCGCACGGCGGCACGGCCGAGGACGCGTTCCACGTCGTCATTCCCTCGCAGCCCGGCTTCGGCTTCTCCGACAAGCCGGCCTCGGAAGGATGGACCGTTGTGCGGACGGCCAATGCCTGGGCCACGCTGATGAAACGCCTCGGCTACGACAGGTGGGTAGCGCAGGGCGGAGACTGGGGATCGGGCGTCACCCATGCGCTCGGACATGTCCGCCCCGAAGGGCTGGTGGCAGCTCATGTGAACTGGCCGCTGGTCTTTCCGGAGAAATTCCCAGAGAACCCGACGCCTGAGGAAAAGGCCGCGATGGACGCGGCGATGAAGTTCGCGAACGATCAGTTCGGCTACTTCAAGGAGCAGGCGACGCGGCCGCAGACGATCGGATATGCACTCGCCGATTCACCCGTCGGCCAGGCAACGTGGATCTACGAGAAATTCCAGGCTTGGACGGACAATCGCGGCGAACCGGAAGACGCGCTGACGGTCGACGAGATGCTCGATGACATCTCGCTCTACTGGTTTACGGACACGGCCGCCTCGTCCGCCCGCATCTACTGGGAAAACGCCCGCAACGGCGGCGGCTTCGACGCTGGCCGGATCGAACTGCCAATGGCCGCCACGATCTTTCCGAAGGAGATCTACCGGGCGCCTAAGGCGTGGGCGGAAGCCCACTGGCCGAACCTGTTTTACTGGAACGAGGTCGACAAGGGCGGTCACTTCGCCGCTTTCGAGCAACCCGACCTCTTCGCGCAGGAAATGCGCAAGGCCTTCAAATCCATCCGCTGATCCAGCTCAAGCAAAGCCAAGGAAACAACATGCCTACCAACGAAGAAATCGTCCGCGAACTCTACCGGACCGCAGAGGTGAAGGACGTGGCGGCATTCGTCGCCCTCTTCGCCGAAGACGGCTATTTCTGGGACGTGTCGGCCGGCGCGAAATATTACGGCGCCGACATCGGCAAGACGGTCGACATCTACGCCACCGCCTTCCATGACATGCATCGCGAACTCGGAAACTTCTACGTGACCGACGACGTGGTCATCGTGGAACTAACCCTCAACGGCACCCACTCCGGCCCCCTCGCCCTGCCTACTGGAACGATCCCGGCCACAGGCA
Organism: Rhizobium sp. 16-449-1b; assembly: GCF_017741935.1. Lineage (GTDB taxonomy): Bacteria > Pseudomonadota > Alphaproteobacteria > Rhizobiales > Rhizobiaceae > Rhizobium. The sequence goes on from NZ_JAGHMH010000021.1 coordinate 165,031, forward strand.
AGGAAATGCACGCACCATGCTGCGACGTCTTCCATCTGAAGGATGGCAAGGTGACGTCCTTCCATTGCTACACCGCCGCGACGATCATCTTCGGCCAGCTTGGCGTGTTGGGCAACCTCGGCGCGGCCCTCCAGCAAGCGTGAGAAAATAATTTGCTCCCCTCGGGAATAGAACCTCTGCCCGGGTGTCTACCTCGATGTAACAACAAGGAAGAAGCCGATGAACCTCTGGTCCTCCCGAAAGTCGATGGCTCTCGCGGCCACCATTCTCGCAACGGCGGGCGCCTGCGCTGCCTTTGCTCATGATCCCGCCCAGCACGACCATTCGGCGATGCAGGTGGATAGCGCCGGGCCTGAGGCTGCCTATCTCGCGGAGAACGACGCGGCCATGAACAAGATGATGGTGGACATGGAGGTCAAGCCATCAGGCGATGTCGACCGCGACTTCGTCGCGATGATGACGCCCCATCACCAGGGCGCCATCGAGATGGCGCTCGCGGTTCTCAAATACGGCAAGAACGAACAGCTGAAGCGCATCGCGCAGGAGATTATCGTGGATCAGCAGCAGGAGATCGCGGCCATGAAGCTTGCGATCGGCGATCCGCTCCCCCCATCCGAAGCGGCCCCAACCCAGGTCACACCGGAGACTACCCCCACCGGATCCACGCCCAGCAAGACCATGCAGGGCATGGACCCCAACATGAAGATGTAACCCAGAGGTCCTCCCAATGAACATTCGTACATCTTTTGCCGCCAGCTTGCTGGCGGGCAGCATGCTATTGCCTTTTGCAGCCTTCGCGGGACAGGCGCCCTTCGCCGCCGCTGATCCGGACATTCCAGTCAGCAGTAAGGACCGCGTCTACGCCGCCGAACAATTCTCCAACACCGTGTCGGTGACCGATCCCGCGACCAACAAGCTTCTCGGCGTCATCAAGCTCGGCGATCCCCAGCCCGGCAACCTCTCGCCGCTCTACAAGGGTCAGGTGCTGGTCCACGGCATGGGCTTTTCGCCGGACAAGAAGACGATCGCGGTGGTTTCGATCGGCTCGAACTCTGTGACCTTCATCGACACCGCAACAAACGCGGTGAAACACACCACCTATGTCGGTCGCTCGCCACATGAGGCATTCTATACGCCTGACGGCAAGGAAGTCTGGGTAACGGTTCGTGGCGAGGACTATATCTCCGTTATCGACGCCGCCACCTTCGAGGAGAAGACGCAGATCAAGGTGCCGGCAGGTCCCGGCATGCAGATCTTCTCGCCTGACGGCAAGTACGGCTATATCTGCTCATCCTTCAATCCCGAGACCGTCGTCGTCACCGTGGCCGATCACCAGATCGTCGGCCACGTGAAGCAGGCAAGCCCCTTCTGCCCGAATATCGCGGCATCGCCTGATGGAAAGCAGGTCTGGTTCACGCTGAAGGACATCGGCAAGACCCAGGTCTTCAATGCGCAGCCGCCTTTCGATCTGATCCAGACGATCGATACCGGCCCGATCACCAACCACGTCAACCTCGTCACCAACAAGAACGGCAGCTTCGCCTACATCACCGTCGGCGGCCTCAACGAGGTCAAGGTCTTCCGCATCGACAATTTCGAGCAAGTCGCTACCATCCCCGTCGGCAACCTGCCACACGGTGTCTGGCCCTCCGGCGACGGCACGCGCGTCTATGTCGGCCTTGAAAACGCCGATGCGATGGCCGCAATCGATACGCTGACCAACAAGGTCATCGCGACGATCCCGATCGGCCAGGCTGCACAGGCCGTCAACTATGTGCCGAATGCCGTTCCTGAAGGCGACGGCATGCAGAACCTGCAGCCGCTCGGCACTGCCGGCGTCGCCGCTCATCTGACGCTGTCGGCAAAGGGCGACAAGGGCAAGACGGCGCCGACGAGCGTTACGCTCTTCGACCAGGGGCTGACGCAGGTGCTGCAGGCATCGGTAACAGGGCTGGAACCGAAAACGATGTACGTGCTGGCACTCTCCGACAAGGCGGATGGCAGCGGACCGCTTCAGGGCCTGTCGAACTTCATGACGAACCCGGCCGGCTCCGCGATTGTCAACGCAGTCGGCCCGATCCGGCAGATCGTCGAATCCAAGCACAAGGATGAGCGCAGGTATATCGTCGTCGCCTCATCGGTCGACGGCAAGCCCGGCAAGGTCCTGCAGGTGCAGGCCGATTGATGTGACCCGACTGGCATAAACAAGATGGCCCGCAGCTTGACTGCGGGCCGTCCACCCTCGAGGATTTGAGAGATGGATGATCTGCTGACACAGGTAGAGCCGATGATCCCGGCGCTGAGACGATACGCGCGCGGCCTGATCCGCGATCGCGAAGCGGCTGATGACATCGTCCAGGATTGCCTCGAGCGGGTCGTTACGAACTGGACGCACCGACGCGATGCCAATGCCCGCTCCTGGGTATTCGCGATCCTTCACAATCTCGCGGTCAACAAAATACGCCAGGACGTCAGACGCGCGGGCATCGTGACGATCGACGAGATGCCGGAGGCGACCGCGACGGTGGATGCCAGCCAGGACGACACGCTGTTCGGTCAGGACGTTCTTGCCGCCATCGAGCGTCTGCCGCCCGACTATCGGAGCATCCTGCTATTGGTCGCGGTCGAGGACCTGAGCTATGCGGAGACGGCTACCGTACTCGACGTACCCGTCGGAACCGTGATGTCGCGCCTGTCTCGTGCACGCGAGCAACTGAGGCTTATCCTTGAGTCCAAACCAACGAGCGCCAAACCTGTTGGTCCATTTATCCGGAGGATCAAATGACGAATAGACCGATCAACGAGGATGACCTTCAGGCCTTTGTCGACGGCGCCTTGGATGCAGAGCGACAGCAGGACGTGGCTTCATTCCTTGAAACGAACAAGGATGCCGCGAAGCGTGTCTCCGCCTATCAGCAAGGTTCTACGGCGCTTAGATCTGCCCTGGCTCCGATCGCAGCCGAGCCTATCCCAAGCCGGCTGAACCTCGCCAACATCATCGACAGAAAGCGCCCGACTAACAAAATTCGGATTGCGCCAATGGTGGCCGCTGCCGTCGTATTGTTGGCGGTCGGCGCCTCTGGCGGCTGGCTGCTGAAGGGTTACAGCATGCCTCCGACGGAAGGTGTTGCCGCCTTGGCGCAGGAAGCGTCTGCGAGTTACAGCGCATTTGCCGCTGATCGCCTGCGACCGGTCGAGGTCAGGGCTGATGGCAGCGACGATCTGAAAAACCTGGTTTCCGTGACGATCGGTGGTCCGGCCATCATCCCCGATCTCAGCAAGGCCGGCTACCGGCTGATGGGCGGCCGCGTGGTTCCGACGCCGCATGGATCCGGGCTCATGCTGATGTACGACGACGACAAGGGGAACCGATTGGTGATGCTGACCCGGCGCATGCAGGTCGACCAGGACAAGCCCATGGTCGCAAGCGACCAGCACGATATTCGAGGATGGAGCTGGGCCAGGAACGGACTCGGTTATAGCCTCGTCGGCGCAATCGGCTCGGAACATCTCCATACGATTGCTGACGAGATACGGTCGCAGATTTGACTTGTGGCGGCTTGATTCGCAGCCCGACCAACATCAGCCTATACGGGCAACGGATCTGAGCTCATCGGCCGTTGTGGTCGGGAAGCCGAAGAATTCGAGGTAAGCGGGGATTTGCTCGAACAGCATGTCGGTGCCCACCTGGAAGTCGCAGCCGGCGGCGCGCGCCGCCTCGAGAAAGGGCGTGATCTCCTGCTTCATCACGACCTCGCCCACAAAGGTTGAGGGAGACAACCGCGACACATCGATCGGCAGCGGATCGTCGCTCTTCATGCCGAGCGGCGTCGCGTTCACCACGATGTCGAATTTGTCAGGATCACGCGAGCCGGCCGTGACGTCCACGTCGGGATAATGCTGGCGAAGCCGTCCCATCAGGCCGTCCATGACCGCCGCGTTCGCGTCGAAAATCGCGAGCCTTCGAACGCCGGTAGCGGCAAGCGATGCGGCGATCGCGGAACCGACGCCGCCGGAACCGACGACGAGCACATCGGCGCCAGATACCCGCCTGCCCTTGCGCAGCACGCCGCGCACAAAACCCTCGCCATCGAACATGTCGCCGATCAGCCGGCCATGTTCATCCAGCCGGATGGCATTGCAGGCGCCCGCGACCTGAGAACGGGTCGACAGTTCGTCGAGCAGGCCCATGGTGGTGACCTTGTGTGGCATGGTGATCAACGCGCCGTGGATGTTCGACAGGCGGAACACGAGCCTCAGGAATTCCGGAAAATCCTCCGCCCGGCAGCCCATGGGCACGACGACGGCATCAATGCCGTGTTTCTCGAAATACGGGTTGTAGATCAGCGGCGACTTGAAGGTCTCCGTCGGATAGCCCAGATGGGCGATGATCCTGGTGGTGCCGGAAATCATGCCGAAAACTTTCAGTGACGCAGAATTTCGCCAAGGAACTTGCGCGTGCGCTCGTGCCTCGGATTGCTGAAGAATGTGGCGGGCGGTGCCTCCTCGATGATCGCGCCGCTCGCCATGAAGATGACGCGATCGGCGACCTGGCGGGCAAAGCCCATCTCGTGGGTGACGCAGATCATCGTCATCCCCTCCTCCGCGAGGCCGATCATCGTATCGAGCACTTCCTTGACCATCTCAGGATCGAGCGCCGATGTCGGCTCGTCGAACAGCATCACCTTCGGCCGCATGCAGAGCGCACGCGCAATCGCCACGCGCTGCTGCTGGCCGCCGGAAAGCTGCGCCGGATATTTCTCGGCCTGTTCGAGGATCTTGACGCGGTCGAGCAGGCTGCGTGCGCGCTCTTCCGCTTCCGCCTTGCCAAGGCCGAGCGCGCGCATCGGCGCCAGCATGCAATTCTGCAGCACGGTCAGATGTGGAAAGAGATTGAACTGCTGAAACACCATGCCGACGTCGCGCCTGATGGCGTCGATATCCTTGGAGCGATGTCCGAGCAGCGTGCCGCCAACGCGGATCTCGCCCTTCTCATAGCTCTCCAGGTGGTTGATGCAGCGGATCAGCGTTGATTTGCCGCTGCCCGAGGGGCCGCAGAGCACGATCCGCTCGCCCTGGCGGACATCCATGTTGATGTCGTGCAATGCCTGAAAGGCGCCAAACCATTTCTCGACCTGCGCCAGGCGGATCATCGGCTCGGTAGTAGTCGTCGTCGACACAGTGGTCATGGTTCAATTCTCCCGGACAGGCAGCCGTACTCAGCGCGCCGACATCGCGAAGCGCCGCTCGAGACGGGCACCGAGGATCGTCAGCGGGCAGCACATGATAAAATAGAGGATGCCGACGATGCCGAAGACCGTCAGCGGCTCGAAGATCTGATTGGAGATGATGTTGCCGGCGCGCGTGAGCTCGGTGAAACCGACGATCGCGGCCAGCGACGTCCCCTTGATCAGCTGCACCAGGAAGCCGATCGTCGCCGGCAGCGAGATGCGGATCGCCTGCGGCAGGATCACGTCCTTCATGCGCGAGACGTATTTGATGCTGAGCGCCTTGGCCGCCTCGGTCTGCCCGCGCGGCACCGCCTCGATCGAGCCGCGCCAGATCTCGCCGAGATAGGCGCTGGCATGCAGCGTGAGACCGATTGCGACCGCGACCCACGCATCCAGCTTCAGGCCCACCAGCGCCAGTCCGTAATAGACGACGAAAAGCTGCATCAGAAGCGGCGTGCCCTGAAACACCGCGATGTAGCCAGCTGTCAATCTTTCCAGAAGCGGCAGACCGCAGGTCCGCAGCAGCGCGATTATGAGCCCGCCGATCGAACCGCAGATGAAGCCGACGACGGACAGGACCACCGTCCATTTCAGGCCGATCAACAGGAAGATGAATTCATCGCGACCCATGGGAGCCTCCTACTTGACCGGATAATTGAAGTAGCGGGATGAGAAGAGCCCGAAGAGGCGCATCATCACCCAGGAGATCACGAGGTAGAAAACCGTGACCGTGAAGTAGACCTCGAAGCTGCGGAAGCTTTCCGACTCGATCCTTTGCGAGACCGAGGTCAGTTCGTAGGCCGAGATCGCCGAGCAGATGCTGGTCGATAGCGTCAAGAGCACGAACTGGCTGGTCAGCGACGGGTAAATCGCCCGAAGTGCCGGCTTCAGCACGATAAAGCGGAAGACCTGCGCCTTATGCAGGCCGAGCGCCAGGCCGGCTTCCTTCTGACCCGCGGGGATGGACTGCACCCCGCCGCGAATGATCTCGATGGCGTAGGCGCCGCCATTGATGCCGAGCGCGATGATCGCCGTCGGCGTCGGATCGAGCCTGATGCCGGCGAGCGGGAGCGCGAAATAGATGAAGAATATCTGCACCAAAAACGGCGTGTTGCGGATGATCTCGACGAAGCCGATCACCAGCCAGCGCACGGGCTCGAAGCGGGAATCGCGCAGCATGACGCCGCCAATGCCGATCAGGACCGCAAGCAGCATGCCCGAGATCGCCAGCAGAAACGTACCGAGACAGGCAAGCAGCAGGCTTGGCAGACCGTCGATGACAGGCGTGAAGTCCAGTGTGTAGTTCATGGTGTTATTTCTGGCCTTTCCTGTCCGGTCAGCGGCCGCGAGCGACCAGCTGCGTCATGGCCTGGATCGCCAGCTCGTACCCATCCGCACCGAAGCCGATCATGATCGCCGTCGCGATCGGCGAGATCAGAGATTTGTGGTAGATGCTCTCGCGGGCATGGACATTGGAGATGTGCAGTTCGATCTTCGGCGGATCGAAGGTCTTCAGCGCATCGAGAACCGCGATCGAGGTAAAGGTGAAGGCAGCCGGGTTGATGATGATCCCGCACGCCTTCTGGCGCGCCTCGTGAATGCTTTCGATAAGCGCACCCTCGAAATTGGTCTGGCGAAAATCCACCTCGAAGCCGAGGTCGCGTGCCTTGGCCGTGCAGCGCTGCTCGATCTCGGCGAGCGTCGTCGAGCCATAGATATGCGGCTCCCGCTGACCGAGAAGATTGAGGTTCGGCCCGTTCAGTACAAAGATCGTCTTGCTCATCATCGCTCCCGCGTTCGGCACGAGACATTCATCGCGGCGGCAAAGCGGCGGCGGCCGCCTTCAAGACGCCGCCGTCGCATCGCCCCATCAGGAAGGGCTTAATTTGCCGCGAAGGGAATGCCTTCGAGGCTTGCCGGGAATTCAGGCACGGGAACCTTCATCCACTTGTCATAGATCTTCTTCAGCTCGCCGTTCGCCTTGATCTTGTCGATGAAGGTGTTGAGCGAGGCGTTGATTTCCTTCTCCCCCAGGCGGGTGCAGGCGCCGTTGTAGAGCTTCTGGAACTCGAGCTTGTTCTCGAACTCACCGGGGCGCGCCTTCTCGACGCGATCCATGTAGAAGATGTTGCCGCCGAGTGCCTCGGCCTGTCCGGATACCAGTGCCTGGACGCTGGCCGCATCGCCATCGAAACGGCGAATGGTGGCCGAAGCCGGTGCATTCTTGGTCACCTGCGTATCCTGTGCAGCACCCTTCGCCACGGAAATCGTCATATTGGCCATGTCGTCATTCGTCTTGATCGACTTGTTCTTCGGCCCGATCAGCACGATGGCATTGGCATTGTAGGGCTGGCTGAACTGCACCGCCTTGGCGCGGTCGGGCAGCATCGCCATCGTCGCGAAGAGAACGTCGACGCGACCCGACGTCAGCGCCGGAATGCGGTTATTGACCTCAAGCGGCACGAACTCGACTTCGACGCCGAGTTCCTTGGCGTAGAGCGCGCCCATGTCGGCATCGAAGCCGTCCTGCTTGCCGGCGCTGGTGACGAAGCCCCATGGCGGATTGTCGCCCTGGATGCCGACGATCAGTTTGCCGCGGGCTTTGATTTCTTCCGGGGTGACGGCGGCGGCCGGCTGAGCCAGCGCGATGCTGGTGAGCAGAGCGGCCGCGCCAAGCATGGCGTTGCAACGTGACAACATGGATTTCAACATCTTTTTCTCCTCCTCAATGGTCGTTGCGACCGAACAGCCTTCCTTCTCCTCCGACTGTGAGACCAAAACTGCCTGACACGGACCGATAAATCAACATAGTTTTTTCAAATCGTATGAGACTTCTATTTTCAAACGTTGAATTGAACTTCTCACGACATTCGTCATAATGATTATCACGACGATATCGGCCAAGGAGGATGAGCGAGATGAAAACCTCGATAGCGACGGTTTCGATCAGCGGCGAGCTGCCGGAGAAGCTTGAAGCGATCGCGCGGGCGGGCTTCGACGGCGTGGAGATTTTCGAAAACGACTTCCTGGCCTTTGACGGCAGCCCCGCCGATGTCGGCAAGATGGCCCGTGATCTCGGCCTTAAGATCACGCTGTTCCAGCCGTTCCGCGATTTCGAAGGCATGCCGGAACCGCTGCGCAGCCGCACATTCGACCGCGCCGAACGCAAGTTCGACATCATGCAGCAACTCGGTACGGACCTCGTTCTCGTCTGCTCGAACGTCTCTTCCGCCTCACTCGGCGGTATAGACCGCGCCGCTGCCGACTTCCGCGAACTGGGCGAACGCGCAGCAGCGCGCGGATTGCGCGTCGGCTACGAGGCGCTGGCATGGGGGCGCCACATCAACGACCACCGCGACGCCTGGGAGATCGTCCGCCGTGCCGACCACGACAATATCGGCCTGGTGCTGGACAGCTTTCACAGCCTCTCACGCAAGATCGACATCAATTCCATCCGCTCCATCCCGAAGGAGAAGATCTTCATCGTCCAGCTGGCGGACGCGCCGCAGATCGACATGGATCTGCTTTACTGGTCGCGACACTTCCGCAACATGCCGGGCGAAGGGGACCTGCCGGTGACGGCCTTTACATCCGCGATCGCCGCGACCGGCTACGACGGCTACTATTCGCTGGAGATCTTCAACGACCAGTTCCGTGGCGGCTCGACGCGCGAGATCGCGGCTGATGGCCACCGTTCGCTGATCTATCTGGGCGATCAGGTGCGCCGTAGCCTCGGCGGCGACAATCCGATTGGAAAGCCCATGCCGCCGCGCGCGACGGTGAAGGGCGTGGGCTTCGTCGAGTTTACGGCCGATGAAGGCGATGCGGCCGAGCTGATCGGCATCCTAGAGGTGCTGGGCTTTCGCAAGACCGCCAAGCATCGCAGCAAGGATGTCAGCCTCTACGAACAGGGCGGCATCCGCATTCTCGTCAATATCGACCAGGCGGGTTTCGCCAACGCGGCCTACGCCGTCCATGGGACGCTCGCCTATGCATTCGCGCTCGTGGTGGACGATGCCTGGGAGGCCCACCGGCGCGCGGTGGCACTCAATGCCGAACCCTTCCGGCAGCCGGTCGCCGAAGGCGAACTTGAGCTGCCGGCAATCCGCGGCGTCGGCGGCGGCATCGTCTATTTGATCGATGAAAAATCGCCGCTGGGACGCTTTGCGCAAGTGGACTTCATTCCCGTCGATGAACAGCAATCGGCCTCGAATGCGGGTCTCCTGCGGATCGACCATATCGCGCAGACCGTTTCCTACGACGAGATGCTGACGTGGTTGCTCTTCTACACCTCGATCTTCGCGACCGAGAAGACACCGATGGTCGATATCATCGATCCCGGCGGGGTCGTGCGCAGCCAGGTGGTCGAGAACGAAGAGGGCTCGCTGCGCATCACGCTCAACGGCGCGGAAAACAGGCGGACGCTCGCCGGTCATTTCATCGCGGAAAAATTCGGCTCGGGTATCCAGCATCTCGCCTTCAGCACCGACGATATCTTCGCCACCGCCGAGGCATTGCGAAAGGCCGGCTTCAAGCCGCTGCACATTTCGCCGAACTATTATGGGGATGTGGAGGCGCGTTTCGGGCTGGATCCCGATCTCACCGAGCGACTGAAGGAACACAACATTCTCTACGACCGCGATGAGCACGGCGAATATTTCCAGCTCTACAGCGGCACCTACGGTGAGGGCTTCTTCTTCGAGATCGTCGAGCGCAAGGGCTATCGAGGTTATGGCGCGGCCAATGCCATCTTCCGCATCGCGGCACTGAAGAAGCAGATGCGCCCGGAGGGCCTGCCGCGCGATAGCGACTAGGCCGGGAACAGCATGCGGTCAGGCGACGATGCCGCTCTTCAGGATGTGCTCGACGCCGCTATGCACATGCCGGCGGATCACGGCCTTGGCCTGTTCCGCATCGCGTCGAAGCGCAAAATCGAAGAGCGCCCGGTGATCCTCGACCACCGGCTTGCCGCGGAAGCTTTCGGCCAGCATGTGATAGCGCAGAAAACGGTCGAACACCGAGGACAGCGTCGCCATCAGCGTCGCGGAGTTGCAGGCCGAGACGATCGCCTGGTGGAATTCCCAGTCATAGCGCACCCATTCAATGGTGCGCGAGGCATCGCCGGCGAGAAGCCGCCGTTCCGCAGCCGCCAGCTTGTGATGCGCCGCGACGATAGAGGCCTCCCACTCGAGATCGCCTGCGGCGAAGGCGAGATCGAGCGCGTGGGTTTCGAGCACCACGCGGAGGTCGGCAAGTTCGAGTAATTCGCGACGCGACGCTGGGCTGACCTCGAAACCCTTCTGTCCCTCGGCGACGACGAGGTTTTCCGTTGTCAGTCGGCTGAGGATTTCCCGCAGCGGCGAGACGCTAATCGAATAGCGTTCGCGCGCCTGTTCCAGCTTGATCTTGGATCCCGGCGGCAAGATGCCCGAAATGATATCCTGGCGGATCTGCCGAAACACGACCTCGCTGACTGTTTCGGCCGTCTCTCCCGTTTTCTTCAGCATTGCGTTACGCGGGCTCCAGTCGCCATGATTTGGAAAATCATACAGCAAATTGCCTTTCCTATGTCTTTCTTAAATATGGCAGACGATAGGATTTCAGCGGCTGTGACAATGAGGTAACGTGCACAGCACAGTTCGCATCGAAATAGCAGAGCATCGTGATGTTGCAGCAGACAGAGAACGAGACCATTGCGGAGAGCAGCTACCGCCGCATCCGTGCCGACATCATCTTCGGCCGGCTCGCACCGGGCCAGAAGTTGAAGCTGGATGCGCTGAAAGAATCCTACGAGACGTCGATCAGCACGTTGCGTGAGATCCTGAACCGTCTTTCATCGGAGGGGTTGGTGCTGGCGGAAGGCCAGCGAGGGTTTCAGGTGTGCCCGGTCTCCGTCGCCGACCTCAAGGAGATCGCCGCCTTGCGGCTGCTTCTGGAGACGCATGCGCTGGAGCAGTCTTTCGCGCAAGGCGACATGGAGTGGGAAGCGCGCCTCGTATCCGCCCACTACAAGCTCGCCAGCCTGGAACGACTGATGGCGACCGGTGACGCAAGCCGGGCCGAGGACTGGAAGCGCTACGATTGGGAGTTTCACCAGGCGCTGATTTCGGCCTGTGGTTCCAAGCTCCTGATCGAGACGCACTCGGTCATTTTCGACAAGTATCTGCGCTATCAGATGGTGGCACTATCTTACCGCGGCGATGTGGCGTCACGCGAACATCAGGCGCTTCTCGATGCCGCGCTCGAACGTGATGCCGGTTCGGCCAAGAAAATCCTTGCCGCGCACATCGAAGGCGGTGTCGAGCATGCGCTCGCGCGCGGTCTGCTGAAGCAGGACAGCTGAGCCCTAAACCAGAATTCCGCTCAGTTCGGCCTTTATGCGCAGCAGCGCCGGAAGATATCGCGACACCATCGCCTGCATCGGCTCTTCCGTTGCCGCCAGACCGACATTTAGCGCCGCCAGCGTCTGCCCGCGCGCGCCGACCAATGGTACCGCGACCGAGCGAAGACCGATCTCGACCTCCTGGTCGATGGACGCGTAGCCGGCGGCCTTCACATCCTGCAGGATGCGTTGGAGTTCCCCCACGTCCGTCTGCGTTTTCGGTGTGCGTTGCGCGAGCGGTTCGGCCGAGAGCAATTCCAGCGCCCTCTCCGAAGGAAGTGCTGCCAAGAGAACGCGCCCCATTGACGTGCAATAGGCTGGAAGCCGCGATCCCGGCATCAACGCAATCGACATGACCCGGCGCTGCGACGCGCGCGCCACATAGACGATCTCGGCATCATCAAGGATCGAGACCGAGGTGCTCTGTCCGATTTCCTCCGACAGTTGGTCCAGCCATGGCTGAACGATGCGCGGCAGCGGCATTGACGCCAGGCATCCGGTTCCAAGGCGCAACACGCGCGGCGTCACCGTGAAATACTTGCCGTCATAGGCGCAGTAGCCGAGTTCCGCCAACGTCAGAAGGCATCGGCGCGTCGTGGCGCGGTCGTAACCCGATATGTCAGCGGCCTCCGAAATGCTGAGACGCGGGTGCTCGGCGGTGAACGCCTCGATCACCTTCAGCCCCTTGGCGAGGCCACCCATGATGTCACGTTCCTTCACCTGCATGTGCCGTCTCCAATGTGCGATATTCGAACAAATATTACATACCGCACAAACACGATTGCCGTCCACACCGCCCTCCCCTACAAATCGACGTGCTGCCGGTGACAGGCGGTGATGGAGGATCAATGTACAAGACAGTGCGAAGCGCGGCCGAAGCGGTCGACGGGATTGGCGATGGAGCGGTCGTGATGATCGGCGGCTTCGGCGGCTCCGGCGCCCCGATCGAACTGATCCACGCCCTGATCGACAAGGGGCCAAGGAACCTGACCGTTATCAACAACAATGCCGGCAACGGACGGATTGGCATCGCGGCGATGATCGATGCGGGCATGGTCCGCAAGATGATCTGCTCCTTCCCCCGCTCTTCCGATCCCCGAGCGTTTACGGACAGATATCTCGCCGGCGAGATCGAGCTTGAGCTCGTCCCGCAGGGGACACTTGCCGAGCGGATCCGCGCCGGCGGCGCCGGCATCCCAGCTTTCTACACGCCGACAGGCTACGGAACCGAACTTGCACAAGGCAAGGTCATCGCCGAGTTCGACGGTCGGCCCTATGTGCAGGAGCGCTGGCTGAAGGCCGATTTCGCGATCGTCAAGGCGCATGTCGGCGACACCCACGGCAACCTCACCTATCGCAAGGCCGGCCGCAACTTCAATCCCCTGATGTGCATGGCGGCAGAGCAGACGATCGTCCAGGTTTCGAACCTCGTGCCCCCCGGCGGCATCGACCCCGAGCACGTCGTGACACCCGGCATTTTCGTCGATCGCGTCGTCGAGATTACCAATCCCAAACAGGAAGAAGAGCTGATCCGCGAGGGAGCGACACACCCATGAGCAACGACAACAAGCTCTCGAACGCGCAGATCGCCTGGCGTGCCGCGCAGGACATCGCCGACGGCGCCTATGTCAATCTCGGCATCGGCTTTCCCGAGATGGTGGCGCGCTATCAGCCGCCCGGCAGACAGGCGATCTTTCATACGGAGAACGGCGTCCTCGACTTCGGCGAGGCGCCGCCGGCGGGCGAAGAAGACTGGGACCTGATCAACGCCGGCAAGCGCGCCGTGACCCTGAAGCCGGGCGCCGCCTTCTTTCACCACGCCGACAGTTTTGCCATGGTGCGCGGCGGCCACCTCGATGTCGCGATCCTTGGCGCTTATCAGGTTGCCGAGAACGGAGACCTCGCCAATTGGCGGGTGGGCTCCAAGGGCGTGCCCGCCGTGGGCGGCGCGATGGACCTCGTGCATGGCGCCCGACAGGTCTTCGTTATCACCGAACACGTGACCAAGAATGGCGAGCCGAAGCTTGTCGAGAAGTGCACCTTCCCGCTGACCGGCGTCGGCTGCATCACCCGCGCCTACACCAGCCACGCGGTGATCGATATCGCCAACGGGCGTTTCGTGCTCCGGGAAAAGTTGCCGGGCCTAGCTATCGAGGATCTGCAGGCCATGACCGGCGCAAAGCTGCATATGGATGGGCCGGTCCTTGATCTGATCGTGCCGACGCTTTCGGGAGATGAAGCATGACCGAAGCCTATATCTGCGACTACATCCGCACGCCGATCGGCCGCTTTGGCGGTTCACTCGCCTCCGTTCGCGCCGACGATCTCGGTGCAGTCCCTCTGCGCGAGCTGATTGCGCGCAACGTCTCTGTGGATTGGGAAGCGGTGGACGATATCATCTTCGGCTGCGCCAACCAGGCCGGCGAAGACAATCGCAACGTTGCCCGCATGTCGCTGCTCCTTGCCGGTCTGCCGGCAAGCGTGCCGGGCACGACGATCAACCGGCTGTGCGGCTCGGGGATGGACGCAATCATTGCGGCTGCGCGGGCGGTAAAGGCTGGCGAGGCCGAACTGATGATCGCCGGCGGCGTCGAAAGCATGTCGCGCGCGCCCTTCGTCATGCCCAAGGCGGATACGGCCTTTTCGCGCCACGCCGAAATCCACGACACGACCATCGGCTGGCGCTTCGTCAACCCTCTCATGAAAGAGCTCTACGGCGTCGATTCCATGCCCGAAACCGGCGAGAACGTCGCCGAAGACTATAAGGTTAGCCGGCAGGATCAGGACGCCTTCGCGCTAAGGTCCCAGGAGAAAGCGGCGGCGGCGCAGCAGAACGGCAGACTTGCCAGGGAAATCGTCGCGGTTTCGATCCCTCAGCGCAAGGGTGACCCCGTTGTCGTCGATCGGGACGAACATCCTCGCGCCACCACGATCGAAGCGCTAGCCAAGCTCGGGACGCCATTCAAGCGCGAGGGCGGCACGGTCACCGCGGGCAATGCATCGGGCGTCAACGACGGCGCTGCAGCGCTGATCATCGCTTCGGAAACAGCCATCAAGAAATATGGCCTCACGCCGATCGCCCGCATTCTGGGCGGGGCTTCCGCCGGCGTACCGCCTCGCGTGATGGGCATCGGCCCGGTGCCCGCTTCGCAAAAGCTGATGGCCAGGTTGTCGATAACCCAGCAGCAATTCGATGTAATCGAACTCAACGAAGCCTTCGCCAGCCAGGGTCTTGCGGTGCTACGCCAACTCGGCATCGCCGACGACGACCCGCGCGTCAACCGCAACGGCGGCGCGATCGCGCTCGGGCATCCGCTCGGCATGTCTGGCGCGCGCATCACCGGCACGGCCGCGCTGGAGATGGCCGCCAGCGGCGGACGCTTCGGCCTTGCGACCATGTGCGTCGGCGTCGGCCAGGGGATTGCCATCGCGCTGGAGCGCGCGTGACGCGCCGTTAAGCTTCGCGGGAGAGGAAGCTGGGAGGAAACATGCGCACCAAAGTCGCCATCATCGGCTCGGGGCCGGCAGGGATGTTGCTCGGCCAAATGCTGACCGAGGCCGGCATCGACAACATCATACTCGACCGTGTCTCCAAGGATTACATTCTCGGCCGCGTGCGGGCGGGCGTACTGGAGGAGGGCACGGTCGGCCTGATGGACAAGGCGAAATCCGGCGCCCGGATGCATGCCGAAGGGTTGCTGCATGACGGCTTCTCGCTTGCCTTCGATGGCCGCGACCATCGCATCGATCTCGTTGGCTTGAGCGGCGGAAAGTGCGTCATGGTCTACGGGCAGACGGAGCTGACCCGCGACCTGATGGAACACCGCGAAGCAAGCGGCGCGACGTCCATCTACGAGGCGGCCAACGTCACGCCGCACGATTTCGATGGCGATACCCCGTTTGTTACCTATGAGAAGGATGGCGTGACCCATCGCATCGACTGCGATTTCATTGCCGGATGCGACGGTTTCCACGGTGTAAGCCGCAAGGCGGTGCCGGAGCGGTCGATCCGGACCTTCGAAAGGGTCTACCCTTTCGGCTGGCTCGGCATTCTGGCCGATGTCGCGCCTGTCAGTCACGAACTTGTCTACGCCAACCATCCGCGTGGCTTTGCGCTCTGTTCGATGCGTTCGCAGACCCGCAGCCGCTATTACATCCAGGCTCCGCTCGATGAAAAAATCGAGGACTGGAGCGACGACCGCTTCTGGGACGAGCTGCGCCGCCGCCTGCCCTCACATCATGCCGAAGCGCTGCGGACCGCGCCGTCCTTCGAGAAATCGATTGCCCCGCTTCGCTCCTTCGTTGCCGAGCCCATGCGCTTTGGCAGGCTGTTTCTCGCTGGCGACGCCGCACATATCGTCCCGCCGACAGGCGCCAAGGGCCTGAACCTTGCGGCCAGTGATGTCCACTACCTGTTCTCGGGCCTTTCGGAATATTACGCGGAGCATTCGCGCGCCGGCATAGACGCCTATTCGCAACGGGCGCTGTCGCGGGTCTGGAAGGCGGTACGTTTCTCTTGGTGGATGACGACCATGTTGCATCGCTTTCCCGACACCGACGACTTCGGCCAGAAGATCCAGGAGGCGGAGCTCGACTATCTCACGCATTCGCGAGCTGCGGCGACGGTGCTGGCCGAAAACTACGTCGGATTGCCCTTCTAAGCGTACGGCTTTGAGCTGGGTACGCCGGAAGCCACCTCCATGGCCGCCTCGCGGATGGTCTGCATAAGGATCGACAGCGGCAGTGACGGAATGGCGTCGTTGCGCATGGTCAGGCCCACGGGGCCCTTGGTCTCGCTCGTATCAATTGGGAGCACCGCCAGCGCGCCATCCTCGATGTCGTTGGCGACGACGCCGGCGGAGATGATCCAGATGGCATCGCTTGCGCGCACGAAGGCGCGGCCAAAGCTGTCAGAAACCGTCTCGATCTGGTTCGGAAGGCTAGGTACACCGTTGGCGATCAGGAGCCCCTCGACGAATGGGCGGATGATCGAGGCACGGGTCGGCATCAGGATCGTGTAGTCACCGAGCGCATTGAAGTGCGACTGCCTTGCCTTGAGCAGCGGATGGCCGGCGCGCACCGCGAAGACCACCTGCTCCGAGTAAAGATGCTCGAAGGAAAATCCTGTCATCTTTTCCGGCCCTGCAAGCCGCCCCACCACAAGGTCGAGATCGCCGACGCGAAGCTGCTCGAGCAGCACGGCATTCTCGCCGGTCACGATCTTCAGCCGACTCCAGGTGTTCTCCTTCAGGAAGAGCTGCATCGCCCGAGGCATGATCCTCGTCGATACCGTCGGCAAGGCGCCGATACGGATCGGCGGCGCATCACCTATCCGCTCCTGCGTGACCGAATCAAGTCCCTGCCGCAGCGCCGTCAGCGCCGCGCCGGCGTGTTTCAGGAAGACCTCGCCGTAGCGGGTGATCTTGATGCCGCGTCCGTCGCGTTCGAAGACTTCAACGCCCAGAACGCCTTCGAGCTCTCGGATCGTCTTGGTCACCGCGGGCTGGCTGACATGCAGCAGCTCTGCCGCCTTCATCACGCTTTTCTGGCGCGCGACCTCGACAAAGGTTTGCAGATGGCGGAACTTTATGCGGCTGTCGATCATCTCTTGCATAACCCTGAAGTTATAGGATCGCCACGAAATATCATTTTACCTAACCAGATTAAACATTCAATTTCCTGTCAGGAGGAGTTTCCAGTGCAGTTTGCCCGCGTCAACGACATCGCGATCCACTACCAGGTTATCGGCGGACCGGCCGACAAGCCGGTTCTTGTCTTTGCGAATTCGCTTGGCACCGATTTCCGCATCTGGCGCGACGTGATCGTCCGGCTGGCGGGCGATTTCGCCATACTGCTCTACGACAAGCGCGGACACGGCCTGTCCGATGTCGGCCAGACGCCCTACACGATCGAGGACCACGCATCGGACCTGATCGGCCTCATGGAAACGCTTGAGATCAAGAAGGCCATCATCTGCGGCCTTTCGGTCGGCGGGTTGATTGCCCAGTCGCTTTACCGGCAGCGGCCGGATCTCGTCAGCGCTCTCATCCTCTGCGACACCGCCCACAAAATCGGCACCGCCGACAGCTGGAACACGCGTATGTCGGCGATTGAAGAAAACGGCATCGACAGCATGTGCGATGCCATCATGGAGCGCTGGTTCACACCGGCTTTCCGCCGCCCCGAAAACACTGCCTATAACGGCTATTGCAACATGCTCGTCCGACAGCCAGTGGCCGGTTATGTCGCCACCTGCGCGGCCGTGCGCGATGCCGATTTTACTGAAGCGGCGAAGGCGATCGCCGTTCCGACGATCTGCATCGTTGGCGATCAGGACGGCTCGACGCCGCCCGACCTTGTCAAATCGCTGGCACAGCTGATCCCCAATGCCCGCTACGAAATCATCCGCGATGCCGGCCACATTCCCTGCGTCGAGCAGCCCGAGGCGCTGACGGCGGTGATCCGCGCATTCATCGACTTCGCATTAGATGGAAAAGGCTCATGAGTGACACTCCGCTTGCCTCCGAGCGCTACAGACAAGGCATGGCGACCCGCCGCGCCGTTCTGGGCGACAGCCATGTCGATCGTGCGGAAGCCATCTCGACGGCATTCGACAAGCCTTTTCAGGATTTGATCACCGAAGCCGCCTGGGGTCACGTCTGGTCGCGCCCGGGGTTGACCAAGCGCGAGCGCTCGATCGTCACGATCGCGCTTCTGGCCGCACTCGGACAGGACGACGAGGTGGCCATGCACGTGCGCGCCACCGCCAATACGGGGGCCAGCCGAGACGACATCTGCGAAGCGCTGCTGCATGTGGCGATCTACGCCGGCGTCCCAGCCGCCAATCACGCGATCAAGATCGCCAAGCAGGTCTTCGAACAGATGGACGCCGAAAAGGCGGCTTGAGAGGAAGTCATGTCCGAAATACCGAACCGCAAGCCCGAGACGGGCGCCTTCTTCGCCCGCGACCTCAGCTGGCATCCGCCGGCCTATGCGCCCGGCTACAAGACCTCGGTCCTGCGCTCGCCGAAGCGCGCGCTTCTTTCGCTCGACGGCACGATCTCGGAGATCACGGGCCCGGTCTTCGGCCACGCGATGATCGGCGAACTCGACAACGATCTCCTTCACAACTTCGCCAAGCCGGGCGAAAGCGCCATCGGCGAACGCATCATCGTCCATGGTCAGGTGCTCGATGAACGCGGTCGGCCGCAGGCCGGCGTTCTGGTCGAGTTCTGGCAGGCCAATGCCGGCGGGCGCTACCGCCACAAGAAGGAAAGCTACCTTGCGGCGATCGATCCGAATTTCGGCGGCTGCGGGCGCGCGATTACCGATGAGGACGGCCGCTATTTCTTCCGCACGGTGAGGCCCGGCGCCTATCCATGGCCGAACGGCGTCAACGACTGGCGCCCGGCGCACATCCACTTTTCGATCTTCGGCCACGGTTTCTCGCAGCGCCTGATCACCCAGATGTATTTCGAAGGCGACCCTATGATCTGGAAGTGTCCGATCGTCGGCACCATCCCCGACAAGGCCGCCATCGAACAGCTGATCGCGCCGATGGATTGGGGCAATACGATTCCCATGGACAGCCGTGCCTACAGGTTCGATATCGTGCTGCGCGGCCGCCGCTCGACGATGTTCGAAAACAAGCTGGAGGGCAACTGATGGCTCAGGAATTACGCTATCTCAAGGAAACCCCTTCGCAGACGGCCGGCCCTTACGTCCATATCGGCCTGACCCCGAATTTCTGCGATATCGGCGGCGTTTACGAGCGCGATCTCGGCGTCGCGATGGTCAACGACAAGACAACAGGTGAGCGCATTACCGTCGCCGGCCGCATCTTCGACGGAGCCGGCGCGCTGGTGCGCGATGCCGTCATCGAGATCTGGCAGGCCGACAGCGCCGGTCTCTATAACAGCCCGTCGGAAATGCGCGGCGCCGCCGATCCAAATTTCACCGGCTGGGGCCGCTGCCCGACCCGCGCCGAGGATGGCGTCTACAGCTTCAATACCGTCAAGCCGGGCAAGGTGCCCTTCAAGGACGGGCGCAGACAGGCGCCGCATATCAGCTTTTGGATCGTCGCGCGCGGCATCAATGTCGGCCTGCAGACACGCATGTATTTTCCGGAAGAAACAGAAGCGAACGGCGCGGACCCGCTGCTTCAGCGCATCGAACACCGGGATCGCGTCGCAACGCTTATTGCCGCACGCGATGGTTCTACCTATACGTTCGACATCCGGCTGCAGGGCGAAAACGAGACCGTGTTTCTCGACATCTGACGACGGAGCGGAACCGTTCATTCCACATCCGCCGAAGACCATGAACGACGGGACAACACATGGGCGCGACTGCCTTCGACCACCCCTTTCTCTCCGGCCTTGTTGGCGACGAGGAGACGTCGGCCTGGTTCACGGCCGAGGCCGATATCCGCGCCATGCTGCAATTCGAGGGGGCACTTGCACGCGCCGAGGCCGCCCATGGCGTCATCCCTGAGCCAGCGGCGCAGACGATTTCCGCCGCCTGCGCCTCTTTCAACGCCGACATCCCCGCTCTTCGCGCCGCCACGGCCCGCGACGGCGTCGTCGTTCCCGAGCTCGTTCGCCAGCTGCGCGCGGCCGTCGGCGACGTGTCCCCTCATGTCCATCTCGGCGCCACAAGCCAAGACGTTATCGATACCAGCCTGATGCTGAGGTTGAAGCCCGTCGCCGTTGTTTTCGCGGCGCGTCTGGCGGCACTCGAGCTGCGCTTTGCGGAGCTACAGCAGGCATTCGGTGACAAGCCGCTGATGGGCCGGACCCGAATGCAGGCTGCAATTCCGATCACCGTTGCCGACCGGCTGCGCGCTTGGTCAGCTCCGTTCGCCAGCTACAGCGGGACATTGACCGCGCTGCGCTTTCCCCTACAGTTCGGAGGGGCGGCCGGCACACTCGATAAGCTTGGCGACAAGGCGGCAGCGGTTCGGAGCTCGCTGGCGCAGGAACTTGATCTCCTCGATATCCAGCAATGGCAGAGCCAACGGGCCGTCATCGCGGAATTTGCCGGGCTTCTCGCTCAGATTTCAGGCAGCCTCGGCAAGTTCGGCCAGGACGTCGCGCTGATGGCGCAAGCCGGAGATGAGATCGGACTGACGGGTGGCGGTGGGTCATCGGCCATGGCGCACAAGCAGAACCCGGTCGCGGCCGAGACACTGGTGGCACTGGCCCGCTTCAACGCGACGCAAATCTCCGCGATCCACCATTCGATGGTGCACGAACAGGAGCGCTCCGGCGCGGCCTGGACGCTTGAGTGGCTGGTGCTGCCGCAGATGGCGATCGCCACCGGCGCGGCACTGCGCCTGGCGCAAGAACTGGCGAGTAACATAAGCCGCCTCGGCACCGCCGATGCATAACTTGTAGAGCATGAATTATGGCATTTATTTCATTTTACATCACCGTTTCGCATGACAAACTGGCCTGAAAACTTTAGCCGCGCGCTAATAAGGCGTTGGAGTCGCCTAAAAGGGAGAGAGAAAGAATGAGGAAGCTGCTTCTGGCCGCCGCCGCGGCCCTGCTCATGGGTTCGGGCGCTTATGCCGACACAATCAAGGTCGGCGTGGTTGGCCCGTTCTCAGGTCCATTCGCCCTGCAGGGCAAGAACTTCAAGGCCGGGATCGACGCCTATATGGCGACCAACGGCAACAAGGTCGGCGACAACACGGTCGAGATCATCTATCGCGACCTCCCGGCCGCCGACCCCGCGCAATCCAAGTCGCTCGCCCAGGAATTGGTGGTCAAGGAGAAGGTCCAGTATCTGGCTGGCTTCTATTTCACCCCTGACGCGATAGCGGTCACGCCGATCCTGAAGCAGGCCAACACGCCGCTCGTGGTCATGAACGCGGCGACCTCGGCGATCGTCACCAAGAGCCCGCTCGTCGTGCGCACCTCCTTCACCACTTGGCAGACATCGACGCCGATGGCGCAGGTCGCCTTCGACAAGGGCGTCAAGAAGGTCATCTCCGTGGTCAGTGATTATGGGCCGGGCGTCGATGCCGAAAACGCCTTCAAGGCGGGCTTCGAGAAGGCCGGCGGCGAAGTCGTCGAGGCGATCCGCATGCCGCTTGCCACCAATGATTTCAGCCCGATCATGCAGCGCATCAAGGATTCCGGCGCCCAGGGCGTCTTCGCCTTCCTGCCGTCGGGCCCGACAACGCTCGGCTTCGTCAAGGCCTATAACGAGAACGGCCTGAAGGGCGCCAATATCCAGCTCTTCGCCCCCGGTGACCTGACGCAGGAATCCGACCTGCCGGCGCTCGGCGATGCGGCACTCGGCATGCTGACCACCTTCCACTACGCCGTCTCGCACGATTCACCTGAGAACAAAGCCTTCGTCGAAGCGGCCGGCAAGGCGATCGGCAACCCTGCTGAGCTCACCTTCCCCGCAGTCGGCGCCTATGACGGCATGCACGTCATCTACAAGATGATCGAAGCGACCGATGGCAAGCAGGATGCGCAAAAGGCAGTCGACGCGGTTAAGGGCCTTGCCTGGACGAGCCCGCGCGGCCCTGTCTCCATCGATCCTGAAAGCCGCCATATCACGCAGAACATCTATCTGCGCGAAGTCGCCAAGGGTGACGACGGCAAGTTCATCAACAAGGAAATCCAGACCTTCGAGAAGCAGGGCGATCCGGGTCTTGCTGCTGTGAAGTAGGGATTTCTAACGTAGGCGTTGTGCCAGCGGTTTCGACGTAAATGTTGTGCCGCAGCCCCCTCACCCTACCCTCTCCCCGCTGGGGAGAGGGGAAGTGAACGCGGTGCCTGACATCCCTTCTCCCCGGCCGGGAGAAGGTGGCCCGTAGGGCCGATGAGGGGCACCCGGCACAAGGACCGCGAGCTGCCGCCTGCCAATAACAAGGACCATGCCGAACCCATGCAAACTGTCTTCAGCATAGCCGTCGATGCGCTCGCCTATGGCATGGTGCTGTTCGTGATCTCGATCGGCCTTTCGGTGACCATGGGCCTGATGCGCGTCGTCAATCTCGCGCACGGCGCCTTTGCGATGATCGGCGGCTATATCGCCTCCTATGCGGTGCGCGACCTTGGGCTCGGCTACGGCATCGGCGTCATTGCCGCTGTCGTCGGCACGATCATCATTGCCATTCCGATGGAGCGCTTCCTTTATCGCCGCATCTACGGCGCGCCTGAGTTGACGCAGGTGCTGATGACGATCGGCATCACGTTCTGCATCATCGGCATTGCCAACTATGCGATGGGGCCGACGCTGAAAACCATTCCCTTGGCCGAGAGCCTGCAGGGCTCTGCCAATCTCGGCTTCCGCACCATTCCCGTTCACCGCCTCTTCGCGATCGTTTGCGGGCTTGGCGTCGCCGTAGCACTTTGGTTCACGATCGAGCGGACGAGCTTCGGCGTGAAGTTGCGCGCCTCGGTCGACAATGCCGCGATGGCGGCCGCACTTGGGGTGCGCACGGAGATCATCTACGCGCTGAGTTTCGCGGTCGCCGTCGGCCTCGCGGCTTTCGGTGGCGTCGTCGGCGCCGAGTTGCTGCCGGTCGAGCCCTACTACGCGCTGCGCTACATGGTGACCTTCCTGGTCGTCGTTTCGGTGGGTGGCGCCGGCTCGATCCCCGGCGCGTTGATCGCCTGCCTGGTGCTTGGCGGCATCGACACGACCGGCCGCTACCTGATGCCCGAATTCGGCGAATTCTTCTTCTACCTCGCCGTCATCGCCATCATCTGCATCTTCCCGCGTGGCTTTGCCGGAAGGGCGAAATAGGATGACGCTCGCCATGAATACCAACACCGACACGACCGCTGCCTCCGCCCGACGCCACCGCTCCACGGGTCGCGATCTCGCGGGCATCGCGGTAGTCATTGTGCTCGCCAGCATCGGCTACCTGCTGTTTCCCGACAACCTGGCGCTTTTGACGCGCATCATCGCCATTGCGCTGCTGGTGCTGTCGCTCGACCTCGTCACCGGCTATTGCGGTATCGCCACGCTCGGCCATGCGGCATTGTTCGGCAGCGGCGCCTATGCCGCAGGGATCGTGTCCGCTCACTATGGCATCACCGATCCGCTGCTGATGACACTGGCGGGCATCGTCGGCGGCGCGGTTGCGGGGCTGGTCTGCGGCGCGATCATTCTGCGCGCGCATGGGCTGCCACAGCTGGTGCTGTCGATCGCGCTCATCAACCTCTTCCACGAATTGGCCAACAAGGCCTCGTCCTGGACGGGCGGAAGCGATGGCCTCTCCGGCATTTCCGCCGATCCCCTGTTCGGCTATTTCGAGTTCGATCTTTATGGCCACACCGCCTATGTCTTCGGCGTCGTCCTGCTGCTCGTCGTCTTCGTTTTGCTGCGCCTGCTTGTGCGCTCTCCCTTCGGCATGCTCTGCCGCGGCATCAAGGAAGACCCGCTGCGCATCAAGGCGATGGGCGCATCGCCGAAGGCGGCGCTGATGAAGATGTATGTGACATCAGGCGCGGTAGCCGGGGTTGGCGGGGCGTTGACGGCAATCTCGACGCAGGTGGTCGGCCTCGACAGCCTGTCCTTCACGCTTTCGGCCGAGAGCCTCGTCATGCTCGTGCTCGGCGGCACCGGCTCGCTGTTCGGCGCGCTCTCCGGAACCGTCATTTTCATGCTCTTCGAGGATTACGTCTCGGCCGCCAATCCCTTCCACTGGCTGACCATGGTCGGCGCGCTTTTGATCCTCGTCGTCCTGTTCGCGCCAAAGGGCATTTACGGCACCGCCGCAGCCCTCTTTTCGCGACGCAAGGAGGCCGCCGAATGAGCGCGGTCTTCGAAGTCGCCAACCTGAAGAAATCCTTCGGCGGCCTGGCTGTCACCAGCGACGTGTCAATCTCTATGCATCCTGGCGACCGCGTCGCGCTGATCGGCCCGAACGGCGCGGGCAAGACCACCTTCGTCAATCTGGTCACCGGCAATCTGGCACCCGATTCCGGCGATGTCCGGCTGGGCGGCGAGACCGTGACCCGGGTGGATGCCGCCGGCCGCGTCAAGCGCGGGCTGGTCCGCTCATTCCAGGTAACCCGGCTCTTTCACGATATGACGCCGGCCGAGCATGTCGCGCTCGCCATCCTGCAGCGAGACGGACGGACGGGCCGGATGTTCGGCAACTTCCTGTCGATGCCTGGTGTCATGGACGAGGTGACCGGCATGTTGCACACACTGGGCCTCGAGCGCCTGATGCACCGCAAGGTCAACGAGATCGCCTACGGCCAGCAGCGCCTGCTGGAGATCGCCGTCGCCATGGCGCTGAAACCGAAGGTGCTTCTGCTTGACGAACCGGCGGCCGGCGTGCCGCAGAGCGATACCGGGCGCATCGAACAGGCCCTAGCTGACCTGCCCGCCGATCTTGCCGTGCTGATGATCGAGCACGACATGGACCTGGTCTTCCGCTTCGCCAAGCGCGTCATCGTGCTCGCCGCTGGCGCCATCATTTTCGACGGCTCGCCCGCCGATGTCACCAAGGACGCCCGCGTGCGCGAAGCCTATCTCGGGAGCTATGCCAATGCCAGCCACGTCGCTTGAGGTCGAAAACCTGTCGGCCGGATACGGCCCGACGCGCGTTCTCGAACATGTATCCTTCTCGGTTCCTGCCGGCGCGCGGCTTGCGGTACTCGGCCGTAACGGCATGGGCAAGACCACGCTGCTTGCAACGCTCGCCGGACAGACGAAGCGCTACGATGGTCGCATCAGGCTCGGTTCCACCGATGTCACGGCAATACCGAGTGCGGCGCGGGCGCACCAGGGATTGGGCTATGTGCCACAGGCACGCTGCATCTTCCCGACGCTGACGGTCCAGGAAAACCTCTTCGTTGGCCTCAAGGGGCGCCCAAAGACGGCGATCGAAGAAGCCTACCAGATGTTTCCGCGCCTCAAGGAGCGCCGCCGCAATCTCGGCAACCAGCTGTCCGGCGGGGAACAGCAGATGCTCTCGACAGCCCGCTCCATTCTCGGCCGCCCCTCGGTGCTGTTGCTGGACGAGCCGCTGGAGGGCCTGGCGCCCGTCATCTGCGAGGAACTGATGGCCGCTTTCGCCGAACTCGCTAAGACCGGCGACATGACCATCCTCCTCGTCGAGCAGCGCATCCAGAGCGCGCTGGAATTCGCCGATCAGGTCATCATCCTTGAGCGTGGCAGATTGGCATGGAGCGGCACGCCGCAGGCGTTGGCTCAAGACCACGACGCCGTTGAGCGGCTACTGGGTGTGGGCGGCCTGCACTGAGATGAGCGCCTTTCGGCGCTCGGTCAAAGGTCCATGACCATCTCGTGCCAGGCCACGCCGCCATGATCGGAGGCGGATGGCTGCGTATACCGGTAGCCCATCTTCGCATAGAGGGCCACGTGCTGCTCTTTGCACATCAGATGAATGCTCTTCTTGCCCGCTTCCCGCATGTCCCGGATGAACCGTTGCATGAGCAGCTTAGAATAGCCCTTGCCCTGCTCAGCCGGATCAATGACCACCGACATGATGACGACGTTCGGCGCGACCGGATCGTGGCCGATCAGTTCCTTGAACGCCTCGTCGGACATCACGACTTCGAATGCGCAACCGCTGTTGATAAAGCCCGCGATCCCGCCTTCCGCCTCGAGGATCAGAAAGCCTTCGGGATATTGCGCAATGCGTGTGGCAATCTTCTCCAACGTTGCCGCCTCGTCACCTTCGTAGGCGGCCGTTTCGATCTCGAAGCAGCGGACTGCATCGGCTGGAACGGCATGGCGGAAAGTGGGGCTGGCGGTCATGGCATCGTCCTATCGGTTGCCCGGCTTGCTTACCAATTTTCGCATGGCCGCGCCATGGCGCGCCTTTAGCCAGGCCTCAGCCCGGCGGAATGCCGCCATCGTCGTCGTTCAAGCGCGCGAAGACCCGAGCGATATCACTCTCCTTGACGCTATCGCCGACATACCAGCTCAGCGTGTCGTAAAAGCCGAGGAAAGACCCCTTAGTCTTGCCGAGAAGGGCTGCCGCCTCGATCTCAGAGATCGAAAGCGCCGCAACCATGAAATCGACAAGGGCCGCCTCCGCCTTCGGATGAGAGAAGACGATCGCGGTGGGAGAATTGGCCAGGATGACGGGCATTGCGGCGGCTTGTGGCCGACACGGCACGATCTTGGACAGACGGATGTCGCGCGACGAGGCCGCTGCCTCGATCTCGAAGGCTTCGGCATCGAGAACCCAGGCCGAGCGCGCCGTGTCGAAATAGCGGAAATCGCGTGACGTCAGCGAGAAGCACACCGTCTTCGCTTCGCCCGGCTGCAGATCCAGCTTGCTGAAGGCCTTGAGTTCGCGGACCGGCCGTCTCAGGCCTGGCGCATGCGGACGCACATAAAGCTGGACCACTTCCTTGCCGGCGACCGCGCCACTGTTGCGGACAGTGACGCGGACGGTGCAGGCCGTATCCGCGGCAATCTCGTCCTGATCGATCTCGATCATCTCATAGACGAACGAGGTGTAGCTAAGCCCATGTCCGAAGGGGAATGCCGGCGCAATCGCCTTCATATCATAGAACCGATAACCGACGAAAATACCTTCGCTATAGAGATGACGGCCACGTTCGCCCGGATAGGTATGCCATCCCGGAATGTCCTGCATGCGAACCGGCATGCTGGCTGAGAGCTTGCCGCAAGGGTTCTGCTCGCCGAACAGGATGCGGGCGAGGCCTTCGCCACCGCCCTGCCCGGCGTAGAAGCCGGCCAAAACGGCATCGACATCCTCGATCCAGGGCATTTCTACCGTATCAGGCATGGAAAGCACGACGATGAGCTTGCGACCTGTCGCCGAAAGGGCCGCGATGAGAGCGTCATGGCTCGGGGCAAGCTTCAGCGAGTGGCGATCGTTCCCTTCGCCATTCAGGCTTGGCTCGTTTTCCGCAAACACCACGATGGCATCGGCGTCCGACGCGGCGTCGACGATCGCGCCAATCGAAGCCGACAAGTCCTCATGCGCGGATGAAGAGAAAGGCAGGTGCCGAGCCTTGAAGCCCTGCCCCGCCCGCGCGGAGATCTGGGTGAATGGGCTATCGACACGATAAGGATTGGTGGTGGCGGAGCCCGATCCCTGGATGACGGGAGTGAGTGCACCATCACCAACGATCAGGAGGTTGCCCAATCGCGCGGGATCAAGAGGTAGCGCCGCGCCTTCATTGCGCAGCAATACGATCGATTCCGCTGCGATGTCGCGCGCCAATGCGTGGTGAGCCTCAAGGTCCGCCGTGACGCCGCACCGCTCGTGCGTCTTGCATTGGGCGACCAGTGACAGAACCCTCGCGCAGGCCGCATCGATCACGTCGGGTTTGATATCGCCAGCTTCGATCGCGGCAAACAGGCGCGTCTTGCGCGGTCGGCTTTCCGGCATGTCGAGTTCGGTGCCGGCATTGAGTGCGGCGCCACGATCCTTGATCGCATGCCAGTCGGACATGACCAGACCGTCATAGCCCCACTCCTCGCGCAGCACCGATGTGAGCAGCCAGGGATGTTCGGCTGCCTGGATGCCGTTCAGCGGATTGTAGGCGCTCATCACGGTCCACGGCGTGCTCTTTTCGATCGCGCGCTCGAAGCCTGCCAGATAGATTTCGCGCAAGGCCCGCTCATCGACATCCGAGCTTGTGGTCGTTCGTTCGATCTCGGAATTGTTGCAGGCAAAGTGCTTCAGCGAGGAACCGACACCATTATCCTGCAGCCCCGAAATGACCGCCGCCGCGATGTCGCCGCTGATGACAGGATCTTCGGAGTAATACTCGTAGGCCCGGCCCGCGAGCGGGGTGCGGCGGATGTTGATGCCGGGGCCAAGCAGCAGGTGAACACCGAAATCCTGGCACTCTGCCGCCAATGCGGCGCCCATGCGATAGGCCAGGTCAACATCCCACGAACAACCAAGCAGGTTGCCGTTCGGGAAACAGGTTGCCGGGCGGGTCGTGCCGAACATGCCGCCCGATCCATTGCCCTGTCGGCCGACGACGTCGAGAAACGCTTGAAGACTATCCTCGTCGTTATCGCCGGCATCGATCTGGGTCGTCGAGTAGCGCACGCCGTAGGCGCCGTCGGTCATCACGATCGAGGGTATACCCAGTCTTTCGATGGCCGCCGTCTTCCACAAGCCGCGTCCACTTAGGAGATCGACCTTCTCGGCAACCGTCATCTGGCCGACAAGCGACCGGATCTCGTCGTCGCTGGGGTTGAACATGCTTGCTCTCCGATATTGCCGCTCAGATGGTAATCAGCAGATTTTCTGAAGGAGTTCCATCAGCATCATCCGCTCGGCAAGCGTCAGGGTGCTCAGTGTTTCCTGCGAAATCTGCAGCGCGACCGCCAGATTGCGATCGACCATCGCCTCGCCATCCGGCGTCAGGGTCAGCACCAGCCGCCGCGCATCGGTCGCGTCGGGCGCGGTGTGGACCAGCCCGCGCTTCACAAGGCGATCGACGACGCCCTTGATGGTCGCCATGTCCATGGCGGTCTCGCGGCCGAGATTGCCCTGCGAACAGGGCTGGAGATCCTTGAGCCTCACCAGAGCCGCCCACTGGGTGGTGGTCAGCTTTTCCGCCATCAGGCTTGCAAAAATCGCCACGTGACGCTGGTTCGCCTGCCGGAGATAGAAGCCGATCTGCTCGCCAAGCGCGTACTGGGCCTGCTGGCCGTCGGCATCGCGCGCGGTTGCTCTCTTTCTTGCAACCTTGTCTTTGAACGGGACGTCCATGGGATCTCTCAAATTTGCCTCGCCATGGTGATGACCAGCAATCACGCTGCCGAATTCAGCTTCACCACAAATTCAGGATGGTTTCTGTCGACAAAATTTCAATCTGCTCGGTAAGCCTCGCCGCCAGGATATCGATGACCATGGCGTGCGCCTTCATGTCGCCGCTTGCCAGCGCATCCTTAGCCAGAATGACCCGATAGCCGGCATCCACGGCATCAAGAACGCTGGCGTAGACGCAAACATCGGTCTCGACGCCGGAGAAAATCAGCGTATCGATATCCGATCCCTGCAAGCGCGCGGCGAAAGCCGGCGATCCAAAGATCGAGTAGGTTTCCTTATCGACGATGGAGCCGGGGCGGGCGATCGCCGCAAGAGGTGCGACGAGATCCAGCATCCCGACATCGAGTTCATCGAGCGTCACCGACGACCAACGGCGGTAGTAATCCTTCCAACGGCCCTTAGCCTCTGCCGCGTTCCGCGGAACGACGAAGCGGGCAAAGAGGGTCTCTGCCGGTCGCGCTTGGCTGAGCGTGACCACGTTTGGAAGAATGCCCGCTATCGCCGGCGTATGCCACGCCGTCTCTTCGGCAAACAAACGTTGCATGTCGATGACGACGTGCAGCGCGTTCTGAGAAAGCGGCGCGGTTGCCATGATCAGTCCGCCACCGGAACGGTATGTTCCGGACCCCAGCTCAGCGTAACAGTGTCACCATCGCTCAGAACCTTGCCGTCGCGGTTCTGCGCGAACAACTTCAATGGCAAGCCACCGGGCCCCTCAAGCAGATAGGAAAGCACGGGACCTGCGTAGATGACCGTCGTGATCCGCGCCGTCAGGCTGTTGCCATCTGCCGGGCCGGGCACGATCGACATCTTTTCCGGGCGAACCGCGAGCGTCACGTTCGAGCCGCTGGAGGGCAGCGTTCCGGTCGTCTTCACCACCGTGCCATCGGCAAGGCGAACGGCGCCGTTCTCGACGGTACCCGAGAGGAAGTTCGAGTCACCGAGGAATTCCGCCGCGAAGCGCGTCAGCGGACGTTCATAGACGGTTTCCGGATCGCCGATCTGGACGATGCGGCCCTTGTCGAGAATGGCCACCTTGTCGGACAGCGTCAGCGCTTCTTCCTGATCGTGGGTCACGAAGATCGTCGTCAGGCCGCTCTCGCGCTGGATGCGCAGCAGTTCGACCTGCATCTCCTGGCGAAGGCGGCGGTCGAGCGCAGACAGCGGCTCGTCAAGCAGAAGCACGCTGGGCTTGATGACGATGGCGCGGGCGAGCGCGACGCGCTGCTGCTGACCGCCGGACAACTGCTTGGGGGTGCGATCGCCAAAGCCGGGCAGACGCACCATCTCGAGCGCACGTTCGACCTCCTTGCGGGCGGCGGCACCCTTGATGCCGCGGCGCTCGAGGCCGAAAGCCACGTTCTGGGCAATCGTCATGTGCGGGAACAGCGCGTAGGACTGGAACATCATGCCGATGTTGCGGCCCCAGACAGGAATGTCGGTAACATCGTTGTTGCCGATCGTCACGACGCCCTGATCCGGTTTGATGAAGCCCGCGATGATGCGCAGCAGCGTGGTCTTGCCGGAGCCGGATGGGCCGAGAAGGCTGGTGAACGATCCTTCGGGGAATTCGGTGCTGATATCGGACAGGACCGGCGTGGTGCCGTAGGTCTTGGCGACGGAATTGACTTTAACGTTTGTCACGGGTGTCTCCGGGCTTGGCGAAGCGCGCAAAAATCAGGATGATCGTCATCGAACCGAGCAAGAGAACGGTCGAGATCGCATTGATTTCAGGGGTGAAGCCCTTGCGGATCGAGGAGTAGATCTGCACCGGCAGCGTGGTGTAGCCGGGCGTGGCGAGGAAGTACGAGATAACGAACTGGTCGAGCGACACGGCGAACGCGAACAGTGCGGCGCCAAGGATACTCGGATAGAGCAGCGGCAGGGTCACCGAGAAGAACGCATGAACCGGTGTCGAGCCAAGGCTCATCGCCGCTTCTTCCAGGTCCGCGCGGATCGTCCGGAAACCGGTGCCGACGACCAGCACTACGTAGGGGATCGCAAGTGCGACGTGGCCGATCAGCAGCGCGTGCATGCCGCGCCCGATCCCGCTCCAGTAGAAGAAGATCAGCATCGCGGTGCCGGTGATCAGCCACGGAATGGCGATCGGCGGCAGCAGCATCAGCTGCAGGAAGCTTTTGCCACGAAACGTCCGCCGCGACAGCGCCACCGAGGCCATGGTGCCGAGCGCCGTCGCTAGGACGGCAGTGATCGAGGCGATGATGATGCTGTTCAGGCCCGCGGTCAGGAGCACGGAGTTGTTCCACAGCGCCTGGTACCATTGCAGCGAGAAGCTGAACGGCAGTTCGTAAAGCGGCGATGCGTTGAAGCCCATCGCCATCATCACGAGAATGGGCGTGTAGAGGAAGATCAGGATCGCGATGAGATAGACACGTCCAAGCGGTTTCATGATCTTCTCCTCAAGCTGTCGTGCCACGGCGCAAAACGCCGGAGAAGGTTGCGAAGATTGCAAGCACGACGGCAAGCAGTGTGAAGGAGAGCGAGGCGCCCAGCGGCCAATTGAAGGCCTGCGTGAACTGGTCCTCGATGACCGTACCCATAGTCACCCCGACACGACCACCAAGGATGCGCGGCTCCATGAACGAGCCAATGACCGGGATGAAGATCAGAACGGAGCCGGAAATCAGGCCGGGAGCGGCAAGCGGCACCAGAATCTTGAACAGGATGGTCCACCAGCGCGCGCCAAGGCTTGCAGCGGCTTCGATGATCGCGTCATCGATCGCGACCAGGGCGATATAGCAGGTCAGGATCATGTACGGCAGATAGCCGTGCACCAGACCGACCACGATGGCATATCGTGTGTAGAGAAAGCCGATGGAACCGACATCGGGTGCGATCATGTGCAGCAGATTGTCGAGGAAGCCGTTTTCCCGGAGCACCATCGTCCACGAAAAGACGCGCACCAGGCCATTGGTCCAGAATGGCAGAAGAATAAGGATCAGCAGCATCTCACGCGTCTTGCCGAACGTCGAGCGGACAAGCGCCACGGCTGCCAGGAACCCGAGAACAGCGCAAAACAGCGTCGTCCAGAAGCCGATCAGCAGCGACGTGATGCCGATACCGACCAGATAAGGCTGATCGATAAACGCGCGGTACTGCTTCAGCGTAAAGACGATCGGGGCCTTGCCCATCGGTGTCGCCGACATGAAGCTGAACACCAGCATTGTCAGCAGCGGCAGGAAGACTGCAAGCGTCAACCAACCATAGGTCGGAAGAAGCAAGGCGGTCGCCGAAACCCAAGACGGGAGTGCGCCCCGACTGCGCGGACCCGAAGGTCCGCGCTCTGACGCCAATGTCGCTTGATTACTGTGCATAGAAGGCTTTCACTTCCTGCCATACGTTGTTGAAGGCTTCCCGGCGATCATCCGGAATGCCCGAAACGATGCCCATGGTCTTCAGGTATTCAGGCTTGTGTACCTGGCGGCTCAAGTCATCCGCCGGCAGCGCCTCGAGAGCGGCCGAGTTGGACGAAGCCGGTGCGCCGACCTTGGTTGCCCATTCGACATAGAAGGTGGGATCGATCATCCAGTTGGCGAAAGCGAGCGCGCCTTCGACGTTCGGAGCCGATGCCGGGATGCCGAGGCCATCCACCCAGCCGATGCCGCCTTCCTTGGGGACAACGAACTGAACGGGAAGCTTCGAGTTGCGCTTGGAGCGCACCGAACCACCCGACCAGAACAGGGAGAGGTCGAATTCCTTGGCCGCGAACGACTTGTTCCACTGATCCTCGGTGGACCAGAGAAGCTTGACGTTCGGCTTGATCGACTTCAGCGCGGCCGTGACCGCGGCAAGGTCCTTCGGGTCGTTGATATCCTGGCCGCTCATCAGCGCGCCGACACCAACGTTGATGATGGCATCGTCGTCCATCGCGACGCGACCCTTGTAGGCAGGGTCCGCCAGAACGGCATAGCTGTCTGGAACCGCCATGCCTTCACGAATGGCGAGCGAGGTCATGCCCCAGACCCAAGGAACAGCATAACCCTTGCCGTCCTTGTTGAAATTCGCGTTGGAACGGAGGTTCTCGTCAACCGTCGCGACATTCGGAACCTTGCTGAAATCGATCGGCTGCAGCAGGTCTTCGGCGACCGCCTGGGCGCAGCGCGCGGCGTTGAGAACGACGAGATCATATGCGCCCGGATTGGTGCGCATCTTGGTCAGCATTTCCGATTCCGAGCTGTAGTAGTCGTGAACGACTGTGATGCCGGTCTTCTCGGTGAAAGCCTTCACGGACCAGGCTTCGTCCGTACCGTAGCCCTGCCAATTCAGAACTGTGATGGTGCCGGCCGAAAAAGCCCTGCGCGGCAGGCTGGAGAAACTAACGCCGGCGACAAGCGCTGCGGACATCAGCTTCATCGTGTTGCGTCTGGTGAGTTCAGTCATTGTGGCACCCCTCTGGAACATACACGGTTATGGACGATCGTGACTGCGTCAGCGACCTCGACGGATCGGCAGAGCCGAAAACAGAAGACGTGCTGAACGCACATCAAACCGTTTGTGTACAAACTATAATCAGGGAAGGCTGAATTCTCGAACCGCATGACTTCAGGCCGAGCAGAAGCCTGCGCCGCCAGAAGGCGACACATCGCTATACAATCGACACAAAAGCACCCAGTTTCAATAGTGGTCCGCTTCAATCAATCGATTGCTAGCAGACCTTCAGTTCAACCCTCTGACTTTAGCAATCAGTCTTCTATTTTTTATTTGCACACAAACTATTAATGACGATTTGACAAGTGTCAAGCGCCACCTTGCGTCAGCCTGCGTTCGTGGCAGAAAAATAGACGTCGAGCCGGCGCTCATCGTCGCTTTCCGCAATCGAGAGGCGCAGCCCGTCAGCAGTTGCACGATAGCCGATATCATGCCCGTCGAGACGCACTGCAAGGACATTGCCTGGCTCCAGACCCGGCAGATCGATGTAGCCGGCTGCAGCAACAGCCGCGACGGTGCAGGACAGCCGCCCATCGCTCATCACGATGCGCGAGAGCGTCGTTTGCAAGTCCGTCCGCAACATTGCGTGACCATTGAGCGTCATGGACAACTGGCCAGCCTCGCCCCGCAATTCCAGCGTTCCCGCCGGAGAGACCATTGGCCCTACGGCCAGATCGCGGCCGGCGTTGCGAACAGTGAAGCCTGTCCATGGATCGAAATCGACGATTTCGCCCGCCGCCATCAAGGGAAGCATTGCCGCCCAGATGTAGAAGGGATCGGTATCGCCCTGATCCATCGCCTCGCCCGTTACGGCGTTATAGTTTTCGGCGGCGATGCGATCCGTGCGCCAGGATTTCATGAAGAGGTCGTAGCTCTGGCTGGCGAGCTTGCTCGCTTCTGCCATAAAGCCGTAGCGCCGCAGGCCAAGCCAGACCATGTAGTTGACATTCGGCCAGATACGGCCACGCCAGTAAACGTTGTCGGAGAAGGCCGGATCGTCGCGCGTCGCATTCGGCAGCACGAAATCGCCACCGAACGTATTCTCGTCGCTCAGATGCTCGAGCAGACGCGCGGCCTGCTCCGGTGTCGCAGCGCCGCACAGCAGCGGGTAGAAGCTGGTCGGCGACAGCGAGCGGACGAAGCCGTCGTGGCGTTGGCGATTAGCGAAGATGCCGCGCGCCTCGTCCCAAAGCGTCTCGGAGATCAGCTTCCGCTGGCGTTCAGCCAGCGCCGCGAATTCGCGCGCGTCATCATGCTTGCCAAGCACCGTGGCCATTTTCGACAGCATTTCCGCGTCCAGCGCTGCCGCGCAATTCAAGCCCAGATCGAATGTCGACAGCGTACGGGTGACGGGATCGTAGATGGCCTCGTCGTGGGTCGCGGAATTGTCCATCCCGGTTTCGTTGCGGGCCGCAAACGCGGTCCCCTTGTAGAGGCCCTCGCCCACATCGGACGTGCCGCACGACAGCAGACCGAAGCCATCGGGATCGCGATTGTCCTGCCACCAGCGCCGATTGCGAGCGAGCGCATCATAATTCGCCTGGATCATCGAGCGCTCACCGGTGCGCTGATAAAGCTGCCAGGCGACAAGCGCGCCGAACGGCAACTGGGTTCGATCGACCCAGGCGTCGTTGGAGGTGACGATGCAGGCGATATTGCCCTGCGGGGTGGCGCTGGCCATTGCGGTCGCCATGTTCTCACGCGCGAGATCGGCATCGAACACGCCGGCGAGCAGAGCCGCGAAAATCTGGTCGTTGAACCAGACCGCGAATTTTCCGAGGTTCCAGATGCGCGTTACCGCAGTGTAGGAACGCGCATTGGTTTCGTCCCAGATGGTGTTCCAGGCAACCACATCACGCATCGCGTCAAGCGCGCCCTCGAACACGCCTGTCTGGGCGTCGGAGAGTTCCGCCGGCGCTCCGGCCGCAAGACAGGCCTGCGCCTTGGCGATCGCCAGTTCAGCACTGTCGGCAACGCCAGCCCCGTATGCGCCCTGGCGCATCATTTCGAGGTTGAAACGCAAGGCGATGACGGGCGCCTCGTTCTTTCGTGTCGCGGTATAGAAGTAGCCGTTGGCTTCAAAGTCCGCCCGCAATGCGTCGACGCTGTCGTGGCCGGTCACATGGACCGGCGCCTCGGCGGTCGCGACCGCAACGAAACGCGTACCGACCTTCAGGAGCGTGACGTTACGGCCTGCGTCATGGATCGCGACCTCACCGCCATCGGCCGAGATCGCCAATGTCAGCCAGAACCGCAGCCCCCATTCGGCGGAGACCTTGCCGTTCCAGCTGCCCCGGATGGCAAAAGGATCAGTCTTCGTCGTCGAAAAGGAGACCGTCGTCCCGCTGAGATCGGTTTCCAGCTCGATCAGCGAGCCGTCGATGGCGTGACGGCCAAGGCGTACCGTGTCTCGCCGCGGCTCGATCGCGGAGGTCGTCTTACTGCGGGTCGAATAGAGAACCGGGGTGATCCGCACGCCAAGCGGCAAGAAAACCATTTCCGCAGGCCGGGTGGACCAGCTGTTCCAGGCGCGCATCAGGGGGATTGTCGAATGTTGTAGCATGGCTCTGTAACTTCCGGTCAGTGTATCAACGGGATGAGTTTCGGTGCGGCGGACAGTCCGCTCTTGTCAACGGTATCGCCGCGATATGGCGTGTCGGCGTAATAGCGGTTCGCCGCCGTGTTCGCGACACGCAATTCCAGCGAATGGACGCCGGGTTGCAGTCGACCCAGCGAAAAACGGTAGGGTCGCCAGCCAAGTCGATCGACTTGCCGGCCGTCCAACCGGGCGGCGACCACGGTCGCGACTTCGGGCAATTCAAGAAACCACTCGGCCTCGTCGCCGATCTCCAACGCCAGCCGATAGATGCCGGTGCCCGAGAACTCGGCAAAGCCCTGCGTTTCCCATCCACTCTCCACCGAGATCGGCGCGAAACCGGCACTGCCTTCCGGCGCGAAAGTCCAGCCCTCGACGAGAGACACGGAGCGAGCACGATCGAGCGGCGGCTGTGTCGTGAAATGCCCCTCACCTCTGACAGGCTCCGCCGTCTGCCGCAAGCGCAGGCAACGCACCTCCTGTGGCTCAAGCGTTACCGTCGGCCGGTTGAACGCTGCCGTTTGCTCCGTCGTGCCGGTTGCTGCCGACCAGATCTCGCAGTCGAAACCATTACCGAAGGTGATCTCGCTCACCACCGCCGTTTCGCCATCATTGAACAGAACAATCCGCCACCAGCCATCGGCGTCCTGCCCCACCCATTGCCAGGGCAACTCCCCGGAACGACCAGCAATCACGGGACCGAACGACGGCAGCACCTCCAGAAGCGCTTCGATATCACTGCTGCCAGGCAACCGGTCGATATGCTTCGACGCTATCGCATCCGAATGAACGGCAGCGTCGCGCAAAGTCGAGAGGCGATCGCCCGAGGACACGACCATACCCCCGGCAGCGCTGAACGCGTTGAGCGCCTGCACCGTTTCCGCGGCTTGCAGTACGGAGGCCGATGGCAGGATCACGGCATCGAAAGCAAGCCCCGATACCAGCATACGGCCGCCGTCGATTCTAGCCTTGATCAGATCGGCCTCGCTGACGAACATGAAGTCGCAGCGCCTGGCGAGTAGCCCTTCGCACCACGCGCCGATATGGGTGGCGTGACTGTGGCGCGGACCTTCGGCGTAGGCCGTCTGAAGCGGATAGAGGATCGCCACCGGCGCGCGCGGCGTTGCCGGCTCGATAAAGGCGGAAATGCGCGCGGTCTCGTGCGCGAACAGGTCGTGATAGCTCCACCAGGGCTCGAAATTGATGCCCGGCCCGAAATCGAAACGCGGATTGGCGAATGGCGTCGGATCGTGGTCGCGCCCATCGGTCTGGTAGACGCCATGCCACAAGAACTGGCGGGTGCCGAGGCAATAGAGCCGGATTGCCTGCGCCCGCATCGTCTCCAGCGTCAACTCCCACTGCCCGGCGGCGCGCACCGGGGTCCGCTCGGCGCTGGCATAGGTTTCGACGACACAACGGCTGCGGCCATTGGAACGCGCAACGGAATCGCCGATCTTGGGCGCAAGCTGGGCGACGAAATTGTTGGAATCGACCGCCGTCTGGTGCCGGTAGGAATCGATGCCGAAGAAATCGACGGCAAGCGCCACCCGGGGATCGATGCTGGTGAAGCCACCGTTCAACGACCAGGCGCTGATATGCGGCAGGATTTCATGGCCGGTGAGTTCAATGCCCTTGCTCTCGGCCCATCTCCGCAAGGTCCCGGAGAAGGCCTCGTTCATCAATCCCGAATAGGCGGCATAAAATCCAGCGCGCAGCTGCAAGGTCGCGGGGCCCACGTCGCGCAAAAGCGCGAGCAGGCTCTTGGCAAACGGTTCTCCCGTGCCGCTCGCCACGGCATCGATCAGGCTCGGCGCAAACAACAGGCTGTTGCCGAGGCTGCCGGAAATCTGATCCCACTTGTAGAAGCCAGCAGCCGGCTGGTCGTAGAAGACGAAGCTGACGGGATCGGGCACGAGATCACCGAGTACGTCGATCAGCGGATCAAGCCCTACCGCGATGAACTGCTCCGCGGCCTCCGGCAGCAGATAGTTGATCAACCGCGATGTGGTCGAGCGGGCGCTGATGAACACGGTCAGCATCTGGCCGTCGTCGATCGTTCCGTCGAACGCATATGCGCACGAAGCATGGTCGCTATCGACGATGGAGGTGCGTGCGGTCACATCGATCACCTCATCGAGGTTTCCGATGGCCGCCGACGAATAAAGCAAGGCCGCCTCGACCGTCCATTCGCACCATTCGAAGACGCTACCTTCATGTTGCCACTCGACGATATCGGCGCCCATCGTCCGCGTGAATGGTGGATGGATGCCGCTGATATCGCCCTGCGCCTTTTCAGAGGACGACCAGAACAGATGGCGCTCGCGCAACTCGTCGCGACCGGCGACGGTGCGGCCGCCAGCGTGTCCGCTGATCCAGTTGTAATCGTCATAGATCCCGAGCTTCAGCCCAAGCCTCGCGGCTATTCCGGCAGCTGTCCGATAGGCTTCCAGATAGGCCGGCGAAAGATAGTCGGCCCGCGGCATCGCAAGCCGCGCCTGGATCAGGATCGTGCCAATCCCCTTCAGCTTGAAATCGCTGAGTTGGGCGTGGCAGACCTCTTCCGTTGGAATAGAATGCCAGAACCAATAGGCGGATGGGCGAAAAGCAGCCGTTGGGTTCTCGAACAGGCCGCGATGATCGCTATCCGTTCCGGTTCGGATCTGTTCCAAGTCGTCTTCCCCTTTAGTGGCTTGCTGCCGTCACACGCTTGATAGCGTCCGCCGTATTGCTCCAGCCTGGCTTATCAGGCGCGAAGCGTGCGCGAAGATAGTCTGCCAGATCCTTGATCTGGCGCTCGTTCAGTTGCTGGCGGAAAGCCGGCATCGACATCACCTCCGGTGCCTCGCGGCCAGTGGTCTGCGCCAGGATCGCCGGCGCCTCGACGCCATTCAGGATTGCCTGGATGAGATTATCAGGTGTCGCCGCATGCAGGTTGCTGTTCAGCGCCAGAGACGACAGGATGGTGTTGCCGGTGTGGCACGTGGCGCATGCGCCGTTGAACAGCCGTTCGCCGCTGGGCGAAATCCTGGCCGCGGACGCCTTGGCGGCGTCGCTGGCGACAATGGCTGCCTCGCTCTGCGCCGTGGTCTCGACCGGCGTCTCATTGAGGCTTGCGAGATAAGTGGCCATCGCGCGGATATCGCTGTCCGGCAACGGCTGCATCACCTCCACGACATGGGTCATCGGGCCGGCGGCACTGCCGTGGTCGCGCGAATGCCCGGTGCGCAGGTAGTCGTAGAAGGCATCCTCGGTCCAGCTGACCGGGCCTTTGGAGAACGCATTCAGGGCCGGCGCCTCCCAACCGTCGGCGAAGCCACCGGAAAGCCGGGCGCTGCCGCTTTTTTCCGCTCCAAGCGCATTACGCTCGGTGTGGCAGGCGGAACAGTGGCCGAGTGTCTCCACCAGATAGGCGCCCCTGTTCCACTGGGCGTCGCGGGATTGCACATAGTTGAAGGGCTCAGCCTTGAGGAAGAGAGCGTTCCAGCCCGCCATCATCGCGCGGATGTTGTAGGGAAAGTTGAGCTTCGTCTCCTGCGCCTTCTCGGCAACAGGCGCTTGCGTCATCATGTAGGCGTACAGCGCCTGGAGATCGGCATCCTCAGCGCCCGCAAACGACGTATAGGGGTGGGCGGGGTAGAGGTGGTGCCCGTCGCGGCTCACGCCTTCGCGCATGGCCCGCTCGAAGGCGGTGTAGGACCACGCGCCGATACCAGCTTCCAGATCCGGCGTGATGTTGGTGGCGTAGACCGCGCCGAACGGCGTGTCGAAGCGGCGTCCGCCGGCGAAAGGCGTCCCGTCGTTACCGACGTGACAGACATTGCAGGCACCTGCCGCCGCGGCGAGACGCCCGCGTTCGATCGTGGCGGCACTGTAGACATTGAGATCGGGACGCGGGATCGTGCCGATCGCCGGGCGCCAGGGAGAGGTCATGGTGACGAGACCCGATAAAGCGGCGACCGCACCGGCGGCCGAGAGACCGATATTCCACCACTTGCGCTTCTTCGCCTTTGGCGCAGCAACCGGCTCGTCGGCCTTGCCGCTCAGCGCGGCAAGCACCAGTTCTGGCGTCAAGGGCAGTTCGCGGAAGCGAATGCCGGTGGCGTCATAGACCGCATTGGCGATGGCCGAGGCACTGGGAACGGAAGCCGACTCGCCGACGCCAAGCGGCGGCTCGTCCTGACGCGGTACCATCAGCACGTCGATCGCAGGAACCTCCGGGAAGGTGATCAGCGGGTAGCCGCCCCACTCTTTCGACTCGACGGCGGTCGAGGAGAATTCGACCTTTTCTTTCAGTACCCGGCTGGTGGACTGGATGATGTTGCCGTGGATCTGGTGGCGCACGCCGTCGGGATTGATCATCATTCCGGAATCTTGCGCGCATGTCACCTTGGTGACCGCGATCTCGCCCGTCTTCTTGTTGACCGCGACATCGGCGACCCAAGCCGCCCAAGCGGCGGCCTTGCCCGGGAACGGGCCGTGCACATAGACGGCATAGGCAAACCCACGGCCGTAAAGCAGGTCACCCTCGCCGCCGAGTGTGCCCCACGTCGTATGCGGCACCCATTTTGCCCGCTCGGCGAGCGCATGGACGAGATCGACGGCACGCGGATCGTGAAGATACCGCAGCCGGTATTCGATCGGATCGACACCTGCGGCGGCCGCCAATTCATCCACGTAGCATTCGTGGGCGAAGGTGTTCGGCATGGCCGACACACCGCGAAACCACGAGGCTCTCGCTATCGGCGGCATGTCATGCACGGTCACACGCAGATTGCCATAGGCATAGGGCGGTATCGCAGTGCGATCGCCCATCTGCACGACATCGGAAACCGGAGGCACCTTGCCGGTAAGGATCAGCGACAGCGTCGGCGCCAGGTTTGACGGGTAGCGCGTTTCGAAATCATAGGCGGATGGACCGCCTTCCAGGTCGAGCCCACCACGCACATCCATGATCTGGGCGGCACCCTTGGGCTCCCAGGCATGCTCCTGGTCACGCGTCAGCTGTACGCGCACCGGTGCTTTGACCGCGCGCGATAGCAAGGCCGCGTCGGCGGTGACGTCGTCGGCGCAGTTGCGACCATAGCAGCCCGCCGCTTCCAGGCGCTCCACCTGAATAAGATCTTCCGGCATATCGAGAAGCAACGCCAGATCGCGACGCATCGGAAACGGGTTTTGCGTGCCAGACCAGACGGTCAGCCCGGCGTCGCTATAATCAGCGACAGCGCAGGACGGGCCGATGGAGCCGTGCATCTGGTAGGGCCAGACATAGGTTCGGTTCATCGGCTGCGCGCTGCCGGCGAGCGCCATATCGACATTGCCGCGATCGGCGAGCTTTCGCGGTGTCGATGGGTTGGCGCGAAGCGCTTGTTCCGGAGCATTGAGATCGGGCCACACAGGCGGCGCGCGCCAAACGACCTTCAGGCTCCTCGCCGCTTCGATGGCGATTTCCTCGCGCGTCGCAACGACACCGACGAAATCTCCGATCGCAACCACACCCACCAATCCCTGGATGTGCGCCACCGACGCCTCGTCGATCGAGATCAGGCTGTTGCCGACATGATCACCATGGTCGAAGCCCGCATAGGGCGGGCGCACGACGCGCCCATGCAGCATGCCGGGCACGCGCACATCATGCACATAGGTCCAGCGTCCCGTCGCCTTTTCAGGAATATCCACGCGTGGCCGTGACGAGCCGACGAGCCGGTAATCCGCTGCGGGCTTCAGAACAGCCTCATTGTCGATCGAGAGCCTAACGTGGTCGCCGGCGACGATATCTCCAAAGCTGAGCTGCCAGTTCTCCCCACCATCGGCGCGAATAATGCCGTTTTCCAGGATCAGCCGCTCACGCGCTACGCCCATGCGTTCAGCCGCCCTTTCAAGCAGATGATGGCGGGCGGTGGCGGCGGCCTGGCGCAAAGGCACGGCCGTGATCTGGATCGTCTCGCTTGCGATCGTCGCACCCTGGTTCGGCGCAGCCGAGGTGGCGCCGAGCACCATCTCGACCTGCTCGAAGGACGTGCTCAATTCCTCGGCCACGATCTGGGCCAGCGAGGTGCGTATCCCCGTGCCGAGGTCGACATGCCCGTTGAAGGCAATCACGCGGCTATCAGCATCGATCGCGATATAGAGTTCGGCGGCGTCGCCCAACGACACGTCATTGACGACAAGCAACGCATCGGCTGCGGACATGTAGCGGGTCTTGGGTATCTCGCGATGGTCGGTCATGGCGAAACCTCAGTCTTATTGCCCGATGTGGCGCGATCGGCTTCGCGATTATCCGACATGTCAATGCGCGCGCGTTCGGTCTTGACATAAGCGACGGCACGCCGGGCCGCAGCAAGTATTTCCATGTGAGTTCCACAACGGCAGAGATGATGGCGCAACGCCTCGCGAATGTCGTCCTCATTGGGGTCGGCACTGCGGTTGAGCAGGGAAACCGTGGCAATGATCATGCCGTTGAGGCAATATCCGCACTGCGCCGCGGCTTCCTCGATGAAGGCCGCCTGAACCGGATGCAGATGCTCAGGCGTGCCGAGGCCCTCCAGCGTCGTCACTGAACGCGTACCAACCGCGCCGACCGGCACGGTGCAGGATCTGACCGCACGGCCATCCATGAGCACGGCACATGCGCCGCACTCACCCAGCCCGCAGCCATATTTCGGGCCGTTGAGCGAAAGATCGTTTCTAAGAATATAAAGGAGTGGTGTTTCCCGGCTTGCTTCAACGCTCTTGATGGCGTCGTTCACATTCAAACTGAAGCAAACTGGCAGTGTCAAAACAGGCCCTCCGCAGAGAACTCGACACAGACCCAGCCTTCGCTCGCTGACCGAACCGTTATACGGCGGACCTCATGCAGACGCCCACAAACCATAACGATGCGATCGTTACCGATTCTTCGCATCTATTGCCCCTTTTATATTTTTTATAAGTGTATACGCTCCATAATGACAAATGACAAGCCGAATTCAACTGGTCGAAATTCGCTATAATATTCAATTGTCAGGCAGATTTCTGAGCGTTTTTGATGAAAATCAAAGCTTCGCCATTGCAATTTAGAGCGTATGCGCTAGACTTTTCGCAGACTTCATAATGATGGGAACAACGCTGCCGATAAGGCAGTCAAGAAAGGTCGCCATGTCCAACGGAAAAGAAAAGATCGCGATTATCGGCGCCGGCCTCGGCGGCGCGGTCGCTGGCGCGCTGCTTCAGCACGCGGGTTTCGATGTCAACATCTACGAGCAGGCGCCAAGCTTCTCGCGTTTGGGCGCAGGCATCCACATGGGGCCGAACGTTCTGAAAATCTTCGAGCGTATCGGCGTTGATCAGAAGGTCATCGGCATCAGCAGCACGCCGAGCCACTGGTTCAGCCGCGACGGCATCACCGGCGAGTACACCGCGCGCGTTTCGCTGGAAGGCTACGGCCACACCTACTGCACGGTCCACCGTGGCGACCTGCAGACCATTCAGCGCGAAGCGCTGCAGCCCGGCACTCTGCATTTTGGCAAGAAGCTCTCGCGCGTTGACGACAACGGCACGGATGTTCTGCTGGAATTCGAGGACGGAACCTCCGTGCGCGCTGATATCGTCATCGGCGCCGATGGCATCAATTCGCGTGTTCGCGAAACGCTTTTGGGCGAAGAGAAGCCGAATTACAGCGGCTGGGTCGGTCACCGCTCACTCATTTCGTCCGACAAGCTGAAGAAATACGATCTGACGTTCGAGGATTGCGTCAAGTGGTGGGGTCCGGACCGTCACATGATGGTGTACTACACGACCTCCCGCCGCGACGAATATTATTATGTCACCGGCGTGCCCCATCCGGCGTGGGAATTCGATTCGGCCTTCGTCGAAAGCAGCCGAGACGAGATGGCAGCCGCGTTCGATGGTTATCATCCGGTCATTCAGGCGCTGATCGAAAGCACCGACGAAGTGACCAAGTGGCCGCTGTTCAACCGCAATCCGCTGCCGCTTTGGAGCAAGGGCCGCCTTGTTATGCTCGGCGATGCCTGCCACCCGATGAAGCCGCACATGGCCCAGGGCGCCGCGATGGCGATTGAAGACGCCGCGATGCTGACCCGTTGCCTGCAGGAAACCGGCGTCAACGGCTTCAAGACCGCGTTCGGACTCTACGAGGCCAATCGCCGCGACCGCGCCACCCGTGTCCAGACCGTATCGAACGCCAACACCTTCCTGCTGGCGCAAGAAGATCCGGCATGGGTCTACGGTTACGACATCTACGCCGAGCCGCTGAAGAGCGAGACCGCGGCATGAGCGGCGCTGCGCTTTATGGTGCGAATGTCTTTGCGAACGGCATCCGCCAGCACTACCTGCGCTATGGCGGCAAGGGCCGGCCCGTCGTCCTGATCCCCGGCATTACCAGCCCGGCG
Organism: Rhizobium sp. 16-449-1b; assembly: GCF_017741935.1. GTDB lineage: Bacteria > Pseudomonadota > Alphaproteobacteria > Rhizobiales > Rhizobiaceae > Rhizobium. Next base: position 209,849 of record NZ_JAGHMH010000021.1, read on the forward strand.
ATCACCTGGGGCTTCGTCGCCGAAAGGCTCGCGGAGCGCTACGACGTCTATGTTCTCGATGTGCGTGGCCGCGGCCTGTCCTCGACCGGTCCGGATCTGGACTACGGCTTGAATTCGATGGCCGCCGACGTCGTCGGTTTCGTCGAAGCTCTCGGCCTGGAACAGCCGGCATTGCTTGGCCACTCCATGGGTGCTCGCATCGCCATTCGCGCGTCGATCGCCGCACCCGTGGCCTTCTCGCGGCTTGCGCTGATCGATCCGCCGGTTTCCGGCCCGGGTCGGCGCCCGTACCCGAGCAAGCTGCCCTGGTATGTGGATTCCATTCGCCAATCGCTGCAGGGAATGACCGCCGAGGACATGAAGGCATTCTGCCCGACATGGACCGAGGAGCAACGCACCCTGCGCGCTGAATGGCTGCACACCTGCTACGAGCCGGCGATCGTTACGGCGTTTGAAGATTTCCACAAGGATGACATCTTCCCGGACCTGCCGAAGCTCACCCATCCGGCAATGCTGATGGTGGCCGGGCGCGGCGGCGTGATCCAGGCCGAAGACGAGGCAGAAGTACGCTCGCTCCAGCCCGCCATCGAGATCACCCGTGTGCCCGATGGTGGCCACATGATCCCGTGGGACGATTTCGACGGCTTCTTTGCAGCGCTTGGGGATTTTCTCTCCCGCTGATCTAGCGACACGGCGGGCCAGCGCCCGCCGCTCCTGTTTTCCAGTTTCATGCTTCAAAGGATACGTCCGTGCAGAAGATTTACCGTATCGGCCAGATCGTTCCGAGCTCCAACACGACGATGGAGACCGAGATCCCCGCCATGCTGACCGCCCGCCAGTCGATCCGGCCGGAGCGCTTCACCTTCCATTCGAGCCGTATGCGCATGAAGAAGGTCGTCAAGGAAGAGCTCGCGGCCATGGACTCAGAGTCCGACCGTTGCGCCATCGAGCTTTCCGACGCTCGCGTGGACGTGCTCGGCTACGCCTGCCTCGTTGCAATCATGGCAATGGGCCTCGGCTACCACCGCGAGTCGGAAAAGCGCCTGACCGGCCGCACGATCGAGGAAGGCACGAATATTCCTGTCGTCACCAGCGCTGGCGCTCTCATCGAGGGCCTGAAGGTGATGAAGGCCAAGAAGATCGCCGTCGTCGCTCCCTATATGAAGCCTCTGACCGAGATCGTCGTGAACTACATCCGCGAGGAAGGCTTCGAGGTCAAGGACTGGCGCGCGCTGGAAATTCCCGACAATCTCGACGTTGCCCGGCACGATCCCGAAAACCTGCCGGCGATCGTGCAGACGCTCGACCTGAGCGATGTCGATGTCATCGTCCTGTCGGCCTGCGTTCAGATGCCTTCGCTTCCGGTTATCGCCAAGGTCGAGGCGATGACAGGCAAGCCGGTGGTCACCGCCGCCGTGGCAACCACCTATTGCATGCTGAAGTCGCTCGGTCTGGAAGCGGTTTCGCCGGGTGCCGGCGCGCTTCTGTCCGGCGCCTACTGAGGAGAGCTGCAATGCAGAGCGCCGAAGCGAATTATCAGGGTGTCTGGGGCAACCGCATCGGCTTCGGCCAGCGGCCCGCACTCGTCGTCATCGACTTCCTCAAAGCTTACACGATCGAAGGCGCGCCGCTTTACGCGCCCGGCGTGGTCGAGGCCGTGGCAGAGACGCCCGAACTGATCGAAGCCGCCCGCAGGGCCGGCATTCCGGTCATCCACACGCGCATTCTCTATCTCGCGGAAAACTGCGCGGATGGCGGCATGTGGGTGAAGAAGTCGCCCGTCATGAAGGCGATGGTGGAAGGCAATGTGCTCGCAGAGTTCTGCGACGAGGTCGAGCCCGCCAAGAACGAGCTTGTTATCGTCAAACAGTATGCGAGCGCCTTCTTCGGAACCAGCCTTGCCTCGCATCTGCATGCGCAGGGCATCGACACCGTCATCATGGCGGGATGCTCGACCAGCGGCTGCATCCGCGCCAGCGCGGTGGATGCGGTTCAATATGGTTTCCGGGCGATCGTCGTGCGCGATTGCGTGGGCGACCGGCATCCCGATCCGCACAATGCGAACCTGTTCGACATCGACAACAAGTACGGCGATGTCGTCTCGAAGGAAGAGGCGATCACAGAAATCGCCAAGGTCCAATCTGGGGCCAAGTCCGACTGTCCGTAACTGTACGAGGCACATAAGTCCTCAAGCAAAATAAGGGAACGAGCATGGATCAATTCAGTTTCACGGAAATCTGCCTGCATCAGCTGAAGATGTCGGGCGTTCACGAGGGCGAAAAACTCATCGTCCTCACCCAGGGCAACGAGCGTCTCGACTACGCCGACGCCTTCATGGCGGCGGGCATGCGTCTTGGCGCGAAGATGTACCACATGCGTTTGCCGCCGGTTCCGCCGGCAGGTGCATGGGCCGTCGGCCAGACCGGACTGGCATCCATGCCGGAAGCGGTGGAAGCGCTCAAGGCAGCCGACATGCTCATCGATTGCATCTTCCTGCTCTTCAGCCCGGAGCAGATGGCGATCCAGGCGGCCGGCACGCGCATCTTGACCGCAGTGGAGCCGCCGGAAGTTCTCGCCCGCATGCTGCCGACGAAGGAGCTGCGCGAGCGCGTCGAATTCGCCGGCGAGCTTCTGGCCAAGGCGAAGGTGATGCGTATCACCTCCGAGCACGGCACCGACGTCACCTACAAGCTCAACACCTATCCGGCCATCACGGAATATGCCTGCACCGACGAGCCGGGCCGCTGGGACCATTGGCCGTCCGGTTTCGTCTTCACGGGTGGTGATGACGACGGCGTCGATGGCACGATCGTCGTTGCTCCCGGCGACATCCTGCTGCCGCAGAACATCTACGTGCGCGACCCGATCATCTACACGATCGAAAACGGCTGGATCACCGACATTCGCGGCGGCCTCGACGCCGAGCTGGTCAAATCCTATATGGCCGGCTTCAACGATCCGCGCGGCATGGGCATGAGCCATGTCGGTTGGGGCCTCAACCAGAACGCCAAGTGGCATCGCATGGTGCCTGGCGAATTCCCCGGCGGCATGGGCATGGAAGCCCGTTCGTTCTACGGCAACGTCATGTTCTCCACCGGCCCGAACAACGAGCTCGGCGGCCCGAACGACACCGCTTGCCACCTGGACATCCCGATGCGCAATTGCTCGCTGTTCCTCGATGACGAACCGATGGTTCTGAACGGCGATATCGCCGTCAAGGAAATGAAGTATAACTTCGGGTGATACGAGCCACCATGGCGCTTCGCGCGAAGCAGCGCGGAGCGCCATGTCTTGACCGTCACAATTTGCTGTGGTGTTTCATGCCGCACCGCAGGACACCATAAATGATGGATCACGCTGAGAATGACCGCCAAAGACACCGACCAGCAGCCACCGGAAGTGCCAGCATCGCAGGGTGGCTACCACGTTACGGAGCAGGTCGGACATCTTCTGCGCAAGGCCTATCAGCGGCATCTGTCGATCTTCCAGACCAACGCAAGCGACCCGGACCTGACCTCGGTGCAGTTCGTGACCTTGTGCGCGCTGCATGACCTGGGTCCGAGTTCCCAGGTCGAACTCGTCAAGGCGACCTCCGTGGATCAGGCCACGATCCGTGGCATTGTCGATCGGCTCAAGGTTCGCGGACTGGTCAACCTGTCCAAGGACGAAGCCGATGGCCGCAAGGTCGTGATCTCCCTGCTGCCCAAGGGCGAGGCCTTGCTGCAGGAGATGTATCCCCGCGCCTACCATATCAGCGAAGAAACCGTGGCGCGGTTGAACCCTGCGGAGCGGGTTGCGCTGCTCTATCTCTTGCGCAAGATTGCCGATGACGAAAGCGATGAACAGTAGGCTTGGCTTCGGATACGGACGGGCAGCGGCTTGCCGCTAGCGCGCGGCTCTCCCGTCGAGCCGACGCGGGTAATCAGATGCTCAAGCACTGCATGCTCTCTTGGGGTCAGCGCCAGCGGCTCGCCCTTGATCGAGAACCGGCGTGTTGAACTGGCAAAGACCAGATCGCCGACCACCACCTCTGGCGCCGCCCGATCTTGCCCGCGACGGACAAAGGCTCTAGTCGATGATGTGGTATCCGCCGTCGATATAGATCGTATCACCAGTGATAAGGCGCGCTGCGTCATGCGCCAGGAATGCCGTTGCCATACCGACATCGTCGATCGAGACAAGGCTGCGCGTCGGTGCCGTTTCCTGTGCCTTATTCAACAGCTCGTCGAACTCGGGGATGCCGGAAGCTGCGCGCGTAGCAAGTGGGCCGGGCGAAATCGCATGCACGCGAATGCCCTTCGGCCCCAGCTCGGCCGCGATGTAGCGAACGGCGCTTTCCAGTGCGGCCTTGGCAACGCCCATGATGTTGTAGTTCTTCACCACCATCTGGCTGCCATAGTAGGTCATGGTGAACAGCGTGCCGCCTTGTTTCATGAGCGGTTCGGCAAGATGCGCCATTCGGATGAACGACCAGCAGGAAATATCCATCGTCTTCAGGAATCCGTCGTGAGGCACATCGACGACCCGCCCCTGCAAGGTGTCCTTCGGCGAGAAGGCGATGGAATGCACCACGAAATCGAGCTCGCCCCATTGCTCTGCGATGCGCTCGAATACCGCTTCCATCTGGCCGGGCACCGAGACGTCGAGCGGCATGACAATCGGCGCCTCCAACGCCTGCGCGAGTGGCTCGACGTATGGCTTGGCCTTGTCGTTGAGATAGGTCACCGCCAGTTCGGCCCCCAGAGCGCGGAATGCCCGCGCGCAACCCCAGGCGATCGACTGATCGTTGGCGATGCCAACCACCAGTCCGCGCTTTCCTTCGAGAAGCTTTGCCTTCACCGTCGGGATCATCTGCAGCCCTTTCTTCCATCCACATAGCTAGAGTGTGTCGGCAGGCACGATCCCACCAGCATCGATAAGCGCGAGAGTATGCCGAGCGATCATCAGCTCCTCGTCGGTCGGGATGACGAAGACTTTGACCTTGCTGTCATCGCTCGACACCAGCAGTTCACCGGCCTTGTTGCGCTCCGTGTCGAGCGATACGCCGAGCCAGGCGAGTTTCCTGGCGATCCGTTCACGCATTGCTGGCGAATTTTCACCGACACCGGCGGTGAACACAAAGGCGTCCAGCCCACTCAACGCGGCAGCCAGCGCACCGGCATTGAGACCGATGCGATGAACGAAATGGTCGAGCGCCAGCGCGGCACCAGCCTCCTCGCTACCGAGCAGATCGCGCACATCGTTGCTGATGCCGGAAAGCCCTTTCAGCCCCGACTCCTTGTAGAGCAGATCCTGCAGCTGCTTGACCGACATGCCATGCTGCTCAAGCAGATAGAGCAGCACACCGGGATCGATTTGGCCACACCGCGTGCCCATCGGCAGGCCGTCGAGCGCGGTAAAGCCCAACGTGCTCTCCACGCTTCGTCCCTCGCGAAGCGCGCACATCGACGCGCCGCTGCCGAGATGGGCGACGATGACACGTCCGCCAGCAATATCGGGCGCAATGTCCGTCAGCCGCCCCGCGACATATTCGTAGGACAGCCCGTGAAACCCGTAGCGCCTAATCCCCTCCTCGAAATAGCGCGTCGGTATGGCATAATGATCAGTCATCGGATCATGCCCGCGATGGAAGGCCGTGTCGAAGCAGGCGACTTGCGCGAGGTCGGGCTGCCGTTCCAGCAGAACCCGGATGGGCGCGAGATTGTTTGGCTGGTGCAGCGGCGCAAGCGGCGTGTACCACTCCAATTCCCGCAGCAGGCTTTCATCTACCTTCGCCGGTCCCGCATGGTTCGGCCCGCCATGGACGACCCGGTGGCCCACCGCGATCAGCCGCCCCTCAAGTCGCTCCCGTAGCCATTGTCCGACCAGGCGCATTGCCGAAGGCAGATCCGGGATGTCCTCGCTCGGATAGTCTTCATTCGCCAGTCGGTCACCCACGGCGTTCTTTATCGAGAGATGCGGCGCGGTGCCGATCCCGTCGATCTTCCCCTTGACCAGTCGCGCGAGCGAGCCAGCAGCAGAGAAGACTTCGAATTTCAGGCTGGATGAGCCGGCATTCACCACCAGTATCGTGTCCATGGCCTCAACCGCCCTGTATCGGCGCCGCACGACGGCGCGCTTCCGCAAGCAAGACGCCGACCGCGCAGGAGGCAAGGCGCGTGCGCACCGAATCCGCCCGCGACGTCAGGATGATCGGCACACGCGCGCCAAGGACGAGGCCAGCTGCATCCGCCCGCGCCATGAAGGTCAGGTTCTTGGCCAGCATGTTGCCAGCCTCGAGATTGGGCACGACGAGGATTTCGGCGTGGCCGGCGACCGGAGAGCGGATGCCCTTTATTCTCGCGGCCTCCGGGTCGATCGCATTGTCGAAGGCAAGCGGCCCGTCCAGAACGCCCCCCGTTATCTGTCCGCGTTCCGCCATCTTGCAGAGCGCAGCAGCCTCGATCGTTGACGGAATCTTCGCCGTGACCGTCTCGACGGCCGAAAGGATCGCCACGCGCGGCGTGCCGAGCCCGATCTGGGTGAAAAGATCGATCGCGTTCTGGATGATATCGCGCTTGGCATCGAGATCCGGCGCGATATTGATGGCGGCGTCGGTGATGAAGAGCGTTTCCGAATGGCCAGGCACATCCATCACGAAGACATGGCTGATCCGCCGTGCGGTTCTGAGCCCCGTCGCAGATGACGTCACGGCCCGCAAAAGCTCATCCGTATGCAGACTTCCCTTCATCAAAAGATCACCGCCGCCTTCCCGGATGATCTCCACTGCCTTGGCGGCAGCCGCATCACTGTGAGGAGCGTCGACCAGTTCGAAAGGCGAGATGTCGAGATCATGCGCCTTGGCCACGCCGCGTATTTTCTCGGCCGGGCCGACAAGGACCGGGCATATCAGCCCGACCTCGGCCGCTTCGACAGCGCCACGCAGCGATGTCTCATCGCAAGGGTGGGCAACGAGTGTCCTCATCGCGGGAACCAGCTTGGCCTTCGCGATGAGCCGCTCGTACTTCTCATGCCGGCCGGTGTCGCCGACGTTTTCCAAGTTCGACATTTGCACATGCTCCATGCAGGAAGGCGCGTTCAAAGCTTGGGTTCTTCGGTAATCCCGTCGGCTAGGTCACACGGCGGATGGCCTTCACCGACGCCGTCTTTGATGGCGGCGCAGAGGGGGCGGTGATCGGCTCCTCGGAAACGTCGAAGATGTCGATGATCCTCAGCCAACGCCGCTCGGCCTCACCGGTCAGGGCACCACGCGCATTCAGGACCTCCCGCAGCGAGGACAGTGCTTGCCGGCGCAGCCCTTCCTCCAACGGCAACAACCGGGCAATGGCGTTAACCGCCGCCTCCTCGTCGATGACGAGCATGAAGAACTGGTCGCGGATCAAAGCTTTGAACTCCGCCAGCGTCATGACCGGCATCCCGTCCTCAACGCGACGCATCCGGCGGATCGCGGCAAATCCGCGTTCGTCGGCAGCACCGTTCGCCATGGCCACGTAAAGCAGGCTGCGCGCCAAACCCTCGCGAAGCCCGCCTCGGTCCATCTGTGCCTTTAGTTCCTCGATCCTCTCCTGAAGGACGCGCGCATGCAACGCTGTCTTGCTTGCCCGCCGCTGTTGCCTAGCGTCCGAACTGTCGATACCGACCGAGGCCTGCAGGAACGGCGATCCATAAACAGACAGAAACATCGCCTCGCTCAGCATCTCCACACCCTGCCGCCATGCATCCAGGTTCTCGACGATCTGGCGCGACACTGCCTGTTCGATTGTCAGGAAGGGATTGCCTGAAGCCACAGGACGGCGCTCTTCGGCCACCTCGGCGGCGAGATCGGCAATCGGCGCCATCAACGGATTGACGTCCGAAAACACCTCGTATTGCAGCCGCAGCGGATGCATCTCGCGAAGGCTGCGGCTCGCCCAATCCGGCACCATGGCGCGCAGGACGGGTTGAAGAAAAGCGCGGTAGAGCGACAGGTTGATGTCCGAGACCTTCGCGACGGTCGCAAAGCGCCGGTCGTCCTCCGGGCCATTGCATCCGAGCGCGCGGATATCATCCAGCGTCCGCGCCTCGCAGCGCATGATCCAATCGCCCTCCACGAGGTCTCCGCCGACGGTTTCATCGGTCTTCGCTTCGAAAATCGCTTCGTAGAGCCCCGGCGGCAAAGCATCGATCAGGTCGATATTGCTGGAGAATTCGCCGTGCTCCTTGCGGGCGACGCTTGCAGACACGAATATCCCGAGATGGCCGATCGTTTCGTGCACGGTATAGACGATCGTCTGCCCGTGCGAGCGTATCTCGTTCACGTCGTCGTAGAGATCCAAAATCCAGCCGAGCGCTTGAGCAGGCGGGGTGACATTGTCACCCTTCGAGCAGAAGACAACGATCGGCGCGCGAATGTTGCGAAGATCGATCGCCTCCCCATTCGATGCCTCGATACGACCGGCTGCAAGATTGTTGCCAACGAAGAGCTCATCCACGATGAACTGGATCTCTTCGGCATTGAGACTGACATGACCGCCCCACCATTGCTCGAAGCCGAGATAGCGCGGTGCCTCGGTGTCGATCTTCGAATACAAATTATACTGCTTGGTCCAGAGCGTATTGGCCGGGTTCTGGTTTTCGAAATTCTGCACGAGCCAGGCACCGTCGAACACTCCGTGGCCGAGATCGCTCGTGAGCGCGGTCAGCCATGTGCCGCCGAGCAGCCCTCCCGTATAGCGCATCGGATACTTGCCGCGCTCGCCCGCCCAGTAAGACAGCGGCGCTCCGGCAATGATGATCGAGCCGAAGAGTTCGGGCCGCATCGCGGCCAGCATCATCACGGCCCAGCCGGCCTGGCAGTTGCCGATGACGCAGGGCTTGGCGTCGGCCTGCGGATGCAGCGCAATGACCTTCTCAAGAAAGACCGCTTCAGCCAGCGCGATATCCTCGATCGTCTGGCCTGTAACCGGCTCCGGAAGGAAGCCAATGAAATAGCAGGGGTGCCCCGCCTTCAACGCAACGCCGATCTCGCTATCGGCCTTGAACCCGCCAATCCCCGGCCCGTGCCCGGCGCGCGGGTCGACCACGACAAAGGGGCGGCGCAGATCGTCGACCGTCATGTCCTCGGGCGGAAGGATGCGGACCAGCGCGTAGTTGACGGGTCGCTCCAATGTGCGCCCATCCAACACGAGCTCGGGCGTGAAATTGAGCACATGCGGCGCGTTTGCTTTGGCATGCTCGCGATACTGATTGCCGCGCTGTCGCATGACATCCCAAAACAGAACGGAGCGTTGCGCCGCATCCAACGCGTAGTCGAAAGCAAGCCCGACAGCACCGAATTGAGCGCCGAAATCTTGTGTGGGGAGATGGGAGGAATACCGCATGCCGAATCTCCTGGTTCATCGCCTGTGGCGATCATTCAAAGACCTAATGCAGCTATGAGAATATATTCGTTCTGCATCCGCTCTATGAATGCGCCCCGCCTGTCGCAGGGCACTCAGTTATCTCGCAGATGCAGCATAGGCAGACGTGGCATTCCGACCAACGTATCTTACGGTAGCATACGTATGTTTTCGACGGGCAGGCGAACGAATGTCAGCGGCGACGCTGCCATCGCGCGAAAAGAGCAGCAGCTAGCAGGGCGCCGCTGGCTCTTCCCAAAGAGCGCGCGCAAATCAGGCGTCGGGCTCTTTTTTCAACTTCTGCCGAACTCATCGACGATACGGATGATGTCGTCTTCGCCGAGATAGGAGCCGGTCTGGACTTCGATCAGCTCGAGCAGGATCTTGCCCGGATTGGCCAGGCGATGGACTTCGCCAAGGGGTATGTAGACCGATTCGTTTTCGCGCAGCATCTGCACGTTCTCGCCGATCGTCACTTCCGCCGTGCCCTTGACGACGATCCAGTGCTCGGAGCGGTGGTGGTGCTTCTGCAGCGAGAGCTTCTTGCCTGGTGTGACGAAGATGCGCTTCACCTGGAAGCGGTCGCCGTTGAAGATCGAGGTGTAGCCGCCCCAGGGACGGTAGGAGGTCGGGTGCGTCTCGGTGAGCTTCGATGTCGCCGGCTTCGAGGCCAGCATCTTGACGATGGCGCCGACGTCCTGGCTGTCCTTGAGGTGGCCGACATAGACGGCATCCTCGCTGGCGATGACGGCGACATCGTCCATGCCGTTGACCGCGAGATGAACGCCATGGGTCATGACCAGCGAGTTGCGGGTGTTGACGACAGTGGTGTTTTCGGCGGCGACATTGCCCTTTTCGTCAGGATTGCCGCTCTTCCAGATCGCGTCCCAGCTGCCGAGATCCGACCATTGGAAGGGCGAGGGAACGACGGCTGCATTCCTGGTCTTTTCCATCACCGCGTAGTCGATCGAGATATCGGGGCTTTCTGCGAATGCCGCCTTGTCGAGGCGGATGAAGTCGAGATCCTTGACACCCTTGATGACGGCTTCGCCGGCGGCCTTGAGGACGTCGGGGGCAAACGTGGTCATTTCGCTCAAAAGCTTGGCGACAGGGAACATGAACATGCCGGAGTTCCAGTAGAAGCCGCCGGATGCCAGCATCTCCTCGGCCTTCGCAAGCGGTGGCTTTTCGATGAAGCGCTTGACGGCCATCGCGCCGCTCGGCAGCGCCTCGCCGCCTTCGATATAGCCATAGCCGGTTGCCGGTTCCGTCGGCTTGATGCCGAAGGTGACGAGCTTGCCTGCGGATGCGGCTGCGATCGCGGCGCGTACGGCGTCGAAATAGACCTGGTCGGCATCGATCTCGTGGTCGGAGGCGAGCACATGCATGATCGCGCTCTCGCCGAAGCGGTCGCGCACCAGCGCGCCGGCGGCGGCAACGGCAGCGGCCGTGTTGCGGGCCATCGGCTCCAGAAGGATGCTCGATAGCGTCAGATCGAGTTCGCGGGCCTGCTCGGCGACGAGGAAGCGGAACTCCTCGTTGGTGATGACGATCGCCGGCTCATAGAGCGCCTTGTCGGAGACGCGCAGCAATGTCTCCTGAAAAAGGGTGGTATCGCCGATGAAACGGATGAACTGCTTGGGGGCGGCGGCGCGCGACAGCGGCCACAGGCGCGTGCCCTTGCCGCCTGCCATGATTACCGGAACGATCTTCTGCGTCATCTGCATTGGTCCTCGAAATGGTCTTTAATCGTTGATCAGTTTGCGCTTGCCCAGGCGCGGATGCGCTTGAGGCCGGCTGCAAGAAGGTCGGTGGCAGCGCTCTCCGTCTCCGCCTCCACGTAGCAGCGCATTTCCGGCGCATTGCCCGATGGGCGGAAGTGGATGATGCGCTTGTCGGCAAGCGTCACGCGCAGGCCGTCGATGTCGCTGGTGCTGCCGACTTCTCCAATCGGCTGCAGGAAGTCGGAGAGATTGGCCGGGCTCGCGCGCAGATGCGCCATCAGCTTGGCGCTGGTCTCGACCGGGAAGTTCTCCAGCCGGTCGGCGGCGGCGAAGGGGAGTGCGTAGCCGGATGCGACCACCGACAGGGGCCGCTTGTTTGCGGCCGCCTGGGCCAGCGTCGCCAACATCGGCAGGAAGCAATCGCGGGTCGGAAGGGCCAGAAGCTTCGTGCCATTGAGCTCGAAATCGCTCGCGACGAGCGTGCCGCCATTGGCCTCGAAGCCGACGACGCCGGTCTTGCCCTCGACAAGCGCCTCCTGCATGCCCGATATCACGAAGGGCGATCCGACGCGGGTGCGGATGACGCTGAACGATCCTGATGCCTCAATGCCGGAGTTGGAGGTGACGGGTGTCACCACGGCGTCCGCACCGAGGACGTTAGCGGCGATCAGGCCGAGCAGGTCGCCGCGCAGCGGCGTGCCGGTTTCATCAGTGACCAGCGGCCGGTCGCCATCGCCATCGGCAGACACGATGGCATTGAGGCCATGATCGCGTGCCGCCTGTTTCAGCAGCGCGACGGTCTCTTCCGAGACGGCTTCGGTATCGACGGGAATGAAGTGTTCGGAGCGCGCGAACGCCTTAACCTCGGCGCCGAAGTGCTCGAGCAGGTCGACCATGAGATCGCGGGCGACCGTGCTGTGCTGGTAGACGCCGACCTTCAGGCCGGCAAGCGCATGGGCGGGCAACAGGCTGGCGTTGCGTTTCGTGAAGAGAGCGAGACACTCGGCCGACCGATCCTCGGCCCGAACGTCGCTCAACGGCCAATCGAAGCCGGTGCGGTCGAGGTCCGTGGCGGCGGCCGTGATCGCGGCTTCGTCGGCCTTGTCGATTTCGCCATCGGGCCGATAGAACTTGATGCCGTTGCGGTCGGCGGGGATGTGGGAGCCGGTGATCATCAACGAGGCGGCGCCGAGATGCAGGCCGTAAAGCGCCAGCGCCGGCGTCGGGACCGTGCCGCAATCGATCATCGCGAAGCCGAGCTTGCCGAGCGCCTTGATGCAATCGGCTGATATCTCAGGGCTGGAATCACGAAAGTCGCGGCCGACGAGAATGGGATCACCCGCTTTTGCTCGGCTGCTTTCAAGCAGATAGCGCCCGAACGCCGTCGCATAGAGCGCCGATGCCCGACCCTTCAGATCCTCGGAAAGGCCTCGAAGCCCGCTTGTCCCAAATTTCATTCTGAATAAGCCCAACCGAAATATCTGTGCGCCTGAAACGTCCTGTTCCTTCTCATCTCTCGCTGCGCTCTTTCCATACCAAGTATAGTACCCCTCCAAAATATCCGACCTGTATAAGGACGATACAGATCAGTCCGTAGTATATCGTCGTCGCGATACTCCGATAATGAAGATAACAAATCAGGCAGAATGCAACGGTCGTAAGCAGCATCCTGATATAGACCGCAGGTGCACGCATCAGGGACACAAACCGGCGGATCGCCGTTTCGCTTTCCTGTGTGGACTGTTGCTCTTCCCCGCGAGCCTGTGACGAGCCGGATGAAGAGTGCGGCTCGGCGGTCGACGCCGAAAAAGGAGTTTGCATATCGATCTTCCAATCTATTTGCGTGAGCGCGGTCTGGCACGGCAGCGATGTGTGCTGCAGCTTTTCCAGCTTTTCTTACTTCGAGGGCGGGAGGCCGGGTTCGCATCCTTCCGCCGGCCCGGCTCCTCTTCCATAAACATGAACGTAGTCGACAAGTAGCGTTGACGGGTTTGGCGTCTTGTCGATTGGCCAGCCGCTACCCAAGGCGAGATTGACGAGAGGATACATCGCGCTGTCCAACTCGGGAGGCGCAGGATATTGCCAGACCTTCTCCCGATCGAAAAAGAAGGTCAGGTTCCGCGGCGAGATATCGACGCCGAAGGTATGGAAGTCATCGATCAGGCTGCCGTCGGGGACAGACACGATGTGGCCATCACCACGGTTTTTCGCCTGGTCGCGAAACCAGACATGGACCACCGAGTGATACTCCGATGTCGCGCGGCCATAATATTCGATCACATCGATCTCGACCTTTCCGTCCATGGCGCTCGCCGGGCGAAGAGGAATGAGCCAGAATGCCGGCCAAGTTCCGGGCCCCGGCGGCATCTTCATTCTCACCTCGAAATAGCCGTAACGCGTTCCGACGCCTGCGCCCGTCGCATCGGCGGCGGCAATCAGGCCCGATGTCCATTTGCCGGTGGAATCCTTCGCGGCAGTAATTGACAGCATGCCATCGCGAACCCTGAAAGGTCCGTTGGGACCGGGATTCGCGAACTGTGCATCACCGAAATCGCCGCCCCACGGCGTATGCGCAATCCACCGTGCGGGACCGATACGATCGACCGCTATGCTTTCGTCGTCAAACTCTTCCATCATCACGGGTTTGAGTTCGCAAGCATCGAGTGCCTCGTTTGCACGCGCGTTTGTGCAGAGCAAAGAGCCGCCAAAAATAAACAAACTAAGAAGAATACGGGAACGCGCAGTAATCATGCGAATGATCCTTGTCGGAAAACTTGCGCGGAAAACGCTGGCCGCACTGCCTCATGATGAAGTTGCCGTTGAGGACATTTCAGCTTTCATCCGAGAATAATATGGTTTACTTTGCACTGCAATATAATAATATATTTTTGGATTATTCCAGATAATACGCATAACGATCGCGACTAATAGCAAAATACGGCAAGGAGTAATTGGTCGATGAGCGTAGAACCAATCGGAGTTATTACCGTTTTCATTGGCCTTATTTGCCTATTCTACGGCTACAAGGCTACGGCGATCATCTTCGTCGTAATGACGGTATTCGGTTCCGCGGCAGCGTTCATAGCCGGCGCGGCCAGTATTCAGCCCGCGCACTTGTTTCTAATGTTTCTCGTCCTCTCCGTGCTTCCATGGCGGTTCAACGTGGGTGTCGCGTTGCGCGGCCTAAGATTTGCTCAACCTGGCTTCTGGCTTGCGTGCCTCGTCCTGTATGGCGCCATTTCGGGGTTCTTCATGCCCAGGCTGCTTGCGGGCGCCACGCAAATCATACCTGTCGGCAGTTCCGAGTATCCTGAAACCGGCGGAACAGTGCCTTTGGGACCTTTGTCGAGTAACTTCACGCAGACCGTTTACCTCACCGCAGACCTTGTTTGCTTCCTCACTGTCTTGGCAGTAGCCTCCACGAAACGGGGATTTTACGCCATCGTTACCGGCCTCATCGCGTATGCGTCGATGAACGCGGTCTTCGCGATGCTTGACCTTGTCACCGGCGCAACCGGCACGGCAGACCTGCTCGCCTTCATGAGGAATGCGCAGTATGCATTTCACGACAAGGAATCCATAGCGGGCCTAAAGCGCATAGTGGGTTCGTTCCCAGAGGCGTCCGCCTTCGCCGGAATGACGCTTGGAGCGCTCGGCTTCACCGCGACAATGTGGATTTGCGGCAGGCAGGCTCGATGGATGGGCTTTCTTGCACTGCTATCGCTTGCGCTCATTCTTCTCTCAACATCCTCGACGGGACTGGTTGCGACGCCGGTATGCATGGTGATCCTATACGTCACGGCGATCGCACGCTGTGGGGTCGGCAGGGACAGGCGCAACAGCACGCTCGTCGTCCTACTCGCGCCGCAGCTGTTCATTCTGGCGGGGATCATTGTGGTATTGAACAGCGGCCTGTTCGACACTCTCTATCACTACGTCGATCTTTTGATCCTCAGCAAGTCGACAACCTCCTCCGGTGTGGAGCGCGCCTCTTGGAACGCCTATGGAATCCAGAATTTTCTGGACTCATGGGGCATGGGCGTCGGCTTGGGCACGTCGCGGACTTCAAGCTTTCCGATCGCACTGCTGTCGAATGTCGGCCTACCCGGCACCTTGTTCTTTGTCCTCTTTGCCTTCTGCGCGATCGGCCGAAAGCGCGGCGTCGAACGAACAGTAGACGCCGACGTACGGCTTGCCGCTCGCAACGGATGCCTGTTTCTCCTGATCGGGGCGACGGTCGCAGGCGCGATGGTCGATCTTGGGCTGCTATTTTTTATTCTGGCAGCTCTTGCAAGTTCGGAGCCTGAAAATGAGTACGCGCTGCCACTTGGCGGCTGGAAAAAGAGCACCACTGCCGGCGGGAAGCAAGACCTGGCAGCGATGCATGCAAGAGCGAATTAAATCTACAGCCCAGAACAGCAAAGGTACCATTTCGAGTTTGGTTTCGTATGAAATCACTTCGGAAAAAGGTCGCAAAAACAGAGAATTTTTCTATCATAAATAGTAGATTTAAATGGCGTTATTTGGCATATTGCATTGCAATATACATCCTGGAAGACCGGGGCGACCATGAAAGAAAATCAGCCATTCTTAAGCGTCGTGATAACATGCTTTAATTACGAGCTCTACATAAAGCAGTGTATTGAAAGTGTACTTGAACAAAAATCAATGGACGTTGAGGTAATCGTTGTAGATGACGGCTCTACGGATCGATCCTGGCAACGTATTGGCGAATTCCAGGACAAGGTAACCGCCTTTCGAACCGAAAACCGTGGCGCGCTCAGAAGCTCGCTGTTTGGTCTTTCACGGGCAAAGGGCAAGTTTGTCTACTTCCTTGACGCGGACGACCTGCTTCAGCCCGACGCCCTCAGGATCATCGTGCCGCACCTGCGCCCGGATGTATCGAAGATACAATTCATGCTCGTGCCCATCAACAAGGATGGGCGGCAGATCGGCGAGCCGTTTCCCAAGCTCAACGCACTGGATGAATCGAAGTCGCTGATACGCTCCATACGCAAACGCGGATATTACAATACACCTCCGACGTCCGGTAATATCTATCGTCGCGACGTCTACGAAAATCTGGGCGATTTGAGTTACGAACGAGGGATCGATGGGGTTCCCTACTTGCTCGCTCCGTTTGTTGGCAATGTCATATCGATCAACGAGCCGCTCGGAAAATACAGAATTCACAATTCCAATCTCTCATCGTTCTCGACGCTTACAAGCGATCGCATGAGAGGTTACGCGGATCGCTTCGTCGGCCGGCTGAAGCATCTTTCCGAGTTGATTGATGCCCGCGGATTGGGCGCGAAGTTACAGGTTCGAGAAGACTACGCCTATGTATTGGAAATGCGAATACTGGCTGCGGTTGCGCTGGGGCAGAGACCACGCTGGGATCTGGTCAACCGCTATATTCAGGCGGTCTGGCGTGAGCACGCCAGCATGGCGCGCCGGCTGGCGTTCACTGGCTTTGCTATCGCTCTCTTTGTATCCCCCGATTGGGGCCGCCGCCAACTGGCGCAGATTAGGCTCAATCCCGCACGCTTTTGGCGCGTAAGATCTCGATTGAAGAAAGCGCTGCCAGTTCTAAAGTGACGTGGCTTGCCGTGAATGCCAAGCTGATGAAACGCAAGAGCGCTACCCTCTGCAGGCCGGGAGCCAAATGCCAAATTCATTTCCGGAGGCACCGCGTAAATTCACAATGCTCTTCAGGCTAATTCGCTCTCCTGCTTGGCGCGCAGGCTGAAAGCCGCCGGCAAAATTGCGACTTCGCAGGCGCTTCTTTGTCTTTGGGTGCGACTATTCCATGGGCGACCGAGGCCAACGGACGACTATCGTTCAAATTAGCATCGTAAGCTGGTAAAACCGACGTCTCCGCCCAAATCGCCGACTAGCTATTCTGACGGATATCTTGAGGTGATTTTAGCTGAAGGCTGTTTGTCTTCGCGAGACGAACGCCGCACATAAACCATGTAAAACAGGCAATGGGCGAAGACGTAACCGGCCTCCAGTGCAGCAGCGTAGGCTAATCCCCACAGCACCGAAGAACCGATCGAGTCACCCAGCCCATGGCTGGTAACGGCAAAGACGACGACCACCAAGGCAACGATAAGTGTGAAAATCAACACAGGCAATCGCACGGCGCATACTGCGCCAACAATAAATGCGATCACGATCGCCAATGGCATCTAGTACAGCCTCCGACAGCCTCATGGATAACAAATCACACGTATCGTTATCGACCATCAAAGGGTTCGTCGCAAGTAGTCTACACTGAAAATTCGAGCAGCTGCCGATCTGTTACGCAGCGAGATGAGCTACACACGCGCTAACCGTTTCCACCGGTGGAAGTCTCCTTTCGCGGCCGCTCAACGGTCAGGACGTCGCCAGGAACGATCAGATCGTTGGCATCGACGGTGAGATTATGAACGACGCCATTCTCGTTGCGATTGACAGTCATGACAAAATCGGACGGATGTTCACCTTCCACGGCCGCGATCGCGGCCGGCGCGCGCGCCTCCAGATTATTGATAAGCGATTGCGCTGTCTTCGCTTTCTCAGCGTTCGTGATCAACTGATCACGCAAATTCGTCGCTTCCGTCAACGCGGCAACGCGGTAACGATTGTGCACTTCCTTGGTATCTTGATCGAACTTCGTGATGTCCTGCTGAGTCTTCAGGGTCGCGAGCGCGACATCGAGATTGCGCCCCTCGAGTTCCGCCAGATTCTGGTTGGCGGCCAACTCTCGCGAAGAGACGGTAAGCCCCTGCGCAATGAGCTTATTGACGGAACCGACATCCTTATTCGCAAGCTCTATCTGCTTTGAAAGGGAATCCGCCTTTGATTTGAGCGATTCGACCTGATTTAGAGCCAGTACCCTTGCCTGACTTAGCGCATCGAGCTCTGCTTGCATCGAACTCAGCTGGGTGTCCAGAAGTGCTTGCTGGTCCGTCATCATGCGGGCTACGACAGGATCGGTCCCCAGCTTTGTCAGCTCCGGGGGGAAAGCCACCGATGCAGCGTTGGCGAGTGCGGCTTCTACCCTTGCTTGCCTGGCAAGCAAACCCAACCGCTCTTCGGCAAGCGTCCGGATATCTCCGCTGCTGATAAGCGCGTCGCGTTGAATGCTGATTACGTTCGAGTCCATCGGGCCAACGCCTCCGGCCATGCTCAAAGCCTGAACAACGGTGAGTCCCGGAATGTAATTGTATTTTCCGGGCTGCCCGACCAACCCGTTTACAAAGAAAGGCCGATACGCAACGACTTCCACGGAAGCGTTAGGCCGCTTCTGCAGGCCGACTTGCGACTGAAGCTTTTCGCCGATCGCGTCGGCAACCTGTTCGAGGGTCTTGCCGGCCGCGGGTACTGCGCCAATGATCGGCAGCGAGAGATTACCCCCCGGAGATATGACGAACTCGCCTGTCAATGGCACCCATTCGAAGGCCGTGCCGGTCGTGGGACGCCATTCGAACACCCGGATTTTCAAAGTGTCCTGGACGCCGAGAACATAGCCTTCCGCCAGAGCCAGATTCGGATGCACCGCGGCGCCCATCATCATGGCAAACATCAACGGAACGAGCTTCCGAAATTGCCGAGCGAGACGCATCGCAGCGGCACATCCTTCGCCTGAAAGCGCTATCAGATTTAGGCGCATCTCATACTCCGAGCATTGTTCATCCGCTAACGACCGATCGGCGCTCAGCTCGCCTGCGCCAAAAGCAAACTGCCGCCCATAGCTTTGCTGATATAAGCACTGAACCTGTCCACGAACACATCTGTCCTAAATTGAGCAGCCCTGAAAACAGCGTCATTGGGGTCGAAGTCGACTCTCTGCCACCGCTCTACCGCATCGATAATGGCATCGACGGTTTGCTCTTCGAAGAAGAGGCCCGTCTTTTGGGAGACGACGGTTTCGGTTGCGCCTCCGCGACCATAGGCAATAACCGGCCGGCCACTCGCCATTGCCTCCAGAGGTACAATTCCAAAATCCTCTTCACCCGGGAAGATCAATGCCTTGCAACGCGCATAGTGATGCTTGAGCACGTCAAACGGTTGCGCGCCGAGAATTGTGACGTTCGGACCCGCGATCTTTCTCAGGTGGCCGAGCATTTCCCCGCCACCGATGACAACGAGCTTCGCCCCCAGACGATTGAAGGCTTCAACCGCAAGGTCCGGCCGCTTGTAGCCAACCAATTCGCCGACCATCAGGAAATAATCATCGAGCTCCCGACGGGGAACCGGGCTGAATGCCTGCGTGTCAACCGGGGGATGAATAATCTCGGCGTCCCGGCGATAATAGCTCTTGATCCTGTGGGCAACCGTTGCCGAATTGGCGATAAAACCGTCCACGCGGTTGGATGTCGCGACATCCCATGTCCGCAGATAATGCGCCATCGGCGGCATCATCATTCGGGTCAGCAAACCGGAGCTTTCATAGTACCTGTTATACATGTTCCAAATGTAGCGCATCGGCGAATGGCAATAGCAAATATGCATTGCCGGCGATGTGGGAATAATGCCCTTCGCCGGCCCGGATTCACTGCTGATGACAAGATCGTAGCCGCTAAGATCGAGCTGCTCCAACGCCATCGGCATCAACGGCAAGTAGCGCTTGTACATTTTCGTCGCCAACGGAAGGCGGCCGATGAATGTCGTATGAATCCTATGCTTGTTTATCGTGTCGGAAATGGCGGCTGGATCATAGGCATGCGTATAGATATCAGCCTCAGGAAACATGCGGCACAGAGATTCCAGAACTTTCTCGCCGCCACGCATTCCAACCAACCAGTAGTGAATGATCGCTACACGCATAAGATGCTCCACGTCCAAAACAACAGGGCAACAGGCCACCCTTAAGGGCTTAAAATGCACAGTCCGAATCCAATACCAAGAAATGATATTGGATCTAATATCTCAGATATATTTCATATCGAGATATCTATACTAAATATATTCATCATACTGCGCCGCACTCTTATATAGTGCGACGCAATAAAAGCATTGTCAAATCGTTTACTAGTTGTTAATTTAAATATGCCTGACAGTCTGAATTTCTGCATGTTCGTTTGAAATTGCTATTCTTACGGGGGTTATCCGATGCGAGAAGTCGATCTAAAAATCGATCTTAATCGTAACTTTGATAGACGGACTGGAATAAACCGAAGCTCAGAAGGCTTCACTCGCAGCGCCAAGCTGTCGAGGGGTATCGGCCGCACCTTGTCCGGCTGGATAAAGCGCGGATTGGATTTTGTACTGGCGTCCCTTGGACTGATCCTCCTCAGCCCGATGATCGCCATGGTTGTTGTTGTTCTGCTCGTGGCGCAAGGCCGCCCGATCTTTATCAGCCAGAAGCGCATCGGCAAGGACGGGGTTCTCTTTCCGTGTTTGAAATTCAGGTCGATGGTCAACAACGCTTCCGAGGCGCTTGCCCTACACCTCGCATCGAATCCGCATCTGCGGGCGGAATGGAATGCGACCAGAAAACTTCAGGACGATCCTCGCGTAACGCCACTCGGGCGCTTCCTGCGCAAGAGCAGCGTTGACGAGATTCCGCAGCTTCTGAACGTTCTGTGTGGCCAGATGAGTCTGGTGGGGCCGCGTCCGATCGTTGCAGGCGAAGTCGAATTGTACGGCCCCCATTTCGGCCATTACACAATGGTGCGACCCGGAATGACGGGCTTGTGGCAGATCAGCGGACGCAGCGATACCAGCTACGGCACCCGCGTGGATTTGGACGTGCAATATGTTTCCGAGAGATCGACGTGGGGCGATATCGTCATCATGCTCAAAACTATCCCCGCCGTCCTTCAGACACGCGGAAGCTACTGAGCAATATCTGCCGCGCCGTTTCAGCGTTAATAGAAAAGCTCTCGGCCCCGCCGGAATGACGACGATGGGCGGTCGGCGGCACGGCCGCCGTTACGCTTTCGCGAGGCGGGTTCAGGGGCAGAAGTCAGCAGTCGAACAGGTGTCGGACAGGCATTGGTCTTGAGGGATAAATTATGGCGACACCATCGCATTTCACTATCAATGGTCGTTTCCTCACACAAAACACGACAGGTGTGCAGCGTTACGCCGCCAATGTGGTCAAAGCCGTGGATGCCGCTCTCGGGGAAGCGGGAGCCTCAGCTTCGATCGCCACTCCGGCCAACGCGCCGCTGCCGAACCTCGAACATACGACGTGGATACGGCGCGGAGCGGTATCAGGGCATGCCTGGGAACAGGCTATCCTTCCACTCATTTCCGAAGGTCGACTGCTTAACCTCTGCAACACGGCTCCAGTTGCCAGAGACGACCAGATTGTCTGCATTCACGACGCCAATATCTTCTCCAGTCCCGAGAGTTATACTTTACTCTTCCGGACCCTTTATCACACGTTACATCCCCAATTGGTGAAACGTTCGGCACGTATCGCGACCGTGTCTCACGCGGCGGCTCGGCAACTCGCCCGCCATCTTCCCATCCGCGCGCAGGACATCGCGATCCTGCCGAACGGCCATGAACATGCCCTTAGCTGGAACCCGGCTTTGGCGAAGGCGGCTCCGAGTTTTCTCAACGATATCGCGGGTCATGGCGAAAGACCTTTTGTCTTAGCGATCGGCTCGCGCGCCACGCATAAAAATCTCGGCCTGCTTGTCGCCATTGCGGAGCAACTCGACGAGTTGGGCATCGATCTGGTGTTTGCTGGCGGAGGCGGCGACATCTTTGCGGCTGGAGAGCTGGACGAAAGAAGAAACGTCTACCGACTCGGACGCGTATCCGACGACGATCTCGCCTATCTTCTCGACCGTGCGCTTTGCCTGGCGTTTCCATCCCTGACGGAGGGTTTCGGGCTCCCGATCGTGGAGGCAATGGCGCGTGGCTGTCCAGTCATTTCAGCGAACTGCGCGAGCATGCCGGAGGTCTGCGGAGATGCCGCCTTGCTCGCATCGCCGTTCGATGGCGAGGCCTGGGTGCACCATATCAAAGCCTTGCAGACATCCGACGGGCTGGCGTCCGAGCTCGTGGACCGTGGCCGCGAACAGGTGAAGATGTTCTCTTGGGCGGAGACAGCAAAAGGCTACATGGAACTGCTTGAGCAGCCCTCCAGTATTCTCCCAACCTACGCCGCAAAAGACTTTTCGACCCGCAAAATTGCCGTTGCCTGCGCGACACGCGGCCGGCCGCATATTGTCAGCCAGACGATCAAGCATTTGTTGGCGACACAGACGCACAAACCCGATGCCGTCATCGTTTCATGCGCGGACCTTGCGGATGCAGGTGAGCTTGCTTCCCATCCAGACGTAACAGTCTTGGTTGGGCCGCCGGGCTCGTCGGCGCAACGAAATAAAGCATTGGCCCACCTAAAATCATCGGTCGATGTGATCGCGTTCTTCGACGACGACTTTGTCGCAGATGAAAATTGGCTGGCTGCGGCGGTGAAGGCTTTCAGCGATGAGAGCCACGTTGTCGGTTTCACCGGAGAAGTCATCGCAGATGGAATAAAAGGGCCGGGCATCCCCTTCGAGGAGGCATTGATGACGGTAAAATCTTCAGCAAAGCCGCCGCTTTCATGGATCGAACGGTATAGCCCTTATGGTTGCAATATGGCATTCCGCACCTCCGCCATCGGCGAGACTACTTTCGACGAGCGGCTGGTGCTCTATGGCTGGCTTGAGGACCGCGACTTCGGAGCGACGCTTGCGCGCAACGGCGGCCGACTGGTCAAATCATCCGAGGCCTATGGTGTGCACATGGGCGTGAAGGGCGGCCGTGTAAACGGCGAGCGCCTGGGTTACTCCCAGGTTATCAATCCCCTGTACATGCTGCGCAAAAGAACAATGACGGCGAGCCAGGTCGCAGGTCAGATATTTCGTAATATGGCCAGCAACTTTGGGCGGGCCGCACAGCCGGAACCCTTCATCGACAGACGCGGGCGGATAAGGGGAAATCTGATGGGTATCGCGGACGTCTTGCGCGGTCGCCTTCAGCCCGAACGCGCCGCCGAACTCTCGATAGCAAGAAAGCTTGCACCGATCGATCGGAGTTAAGGCATAGATGATGTTCAATAAAATGACTCCGACTGAACGCACATCGCGGTTTTGGCATTTCGACGGCAGTGAAGAGATGAATGATGGCCCAGCGGCGCTGGTGCGTGAACTCGGCTCGCTCGCCTGGGTTCATAGACACCGGCTCATCGCATGTACTGTTGCGGGCTTTATCCTGGCAGGCCTATACGCTCACTCCCTTCCTCGGACCTATGTTTCGACAGCGACGCTCCTGTTAGAACCGCGCCAGGCAGCTATTCCCGGTCAGGATGCCGGACCGCAGCAGAACCTCGACCTTAATCGGGCAGACAGCGAGCTACAGATCATCAGTTCAGAACGGCTTCTTTCGGAGGTCTTCGGGAGACTTAATCTTGAAGACAACCCTGAATTGGGCCCACAACCACCATCGATGATCGGCTCCGTCATTGCCTGGGCAAAACAAACGATAGGATTGGCGGGACCATCAACCCCGGATGACGTAAACACAGCCTCCAAAGTCACGGCAACAGCCGAAGAAAATGCACGTCAAGCCGCTTTCGGGAAGTTCAGCAAGCATCTCGCCGTACGCCGTGTCGGCCAGTCCTACGTTATCGAAATACAGTACACGTCGGTGGATCCTTCCGTGCCCGCGCGTGTCGCAAATGCCGCAGTTTCCGGCTACATCATGCAGGCAGTTTCCTTTAAGGCCGAAACGGTGCGCGCCCGGAGCGAGGCCCTTCAGGGTCGATTGGAGGCGCTCGCGGCCCAAGTGACCGCGGCATCGGATGCGATGAAACGCGGCGAATTGCCCGCTATACCCACACCGGATGCCGATGCCCGCGTTATCGGCGCGGCCTTGCCACCGCTGGCGCCATCTGGACCCCGTGTTACTCTGATCACAATTCTGGGCGGGATCCTGGGCTTTCTGGCAGGTTCAAGCTTGATAGCTTTGAATTTCGCGAGGGATAGGAAAGTGACAAGTGCGGAGGAATTGGCGCGCGAGACGGGTGTCCCGTGCCTTGGCTCCTTCTTGGACACCGAAAAGGGGTATGCAGGGCCGTTTCGGGAGTTGTCGTCGGACTGCGCCGTATCAATCAGAGATCTCAGAACATCCATTGAAATCTCATGTTCGACGCTTCGCAACGAACGAAGCCTCGTGATAGCCTTCGTAGCATGGGGTGACGGCGAGCTCACTTCTTTCCTCAGTATGGGCCTCTCCCAGCTTATCAAGGCAGGCAGCCGTGATGTCACCCTCTTTCAATCCGCGGAGTGGTTCCATCGGCTAAATGAGAACGATGGTGCGCCGTCCCACTCGTTGGTTGACATCGCTTTGTCGGATCTGCAGCCAGGTCCATTCTCATTCCAGAACATTCGGGGCGTGGCTGTGCTGCCGATACACTCCACGAACGTCGACGCCAATTTGCTTGCGGATTTTCGCCATCCGCGGGTTTCCAAGGTCTTGACCGCAGCACGAGACAGGGGAGACGTCATACTTGATCTGCCACCGATTACGAATTCGAAGGACGCACTTGCGCTGGCGACCTACGCTGACGCGGTAATCTTTGTCGCCCACATCGGGAAGACGTCGATTGGCGAAGTCAACTCTGCAGTGCAGCAACTACGGCGCGCGCGCGCGAAGGTCATTGGCACGGTGCTTTGCGAGTAAAATTCCGAAGCCCGTAAATTATGAATCTGCAACGACACTCCGTCCCATGAAGACCGACAGAATGACAAAACTCGCTGTGATCATAACGTGCTGGAACTATGAACGGTTTGTCGCCAAGGCAATTCGAAGTGTCATGACGCAGCTGCGCGACGATTGCGAGCTTGTTGTTGTCGATGATGGCTCGACAGATGCATCCTGGGACGTGATTACTCGCGAGGGCGTAAATGCCTTCCGCATTGAAAATGGCGGTGCCAGATCGGCATGCTTGTTTGGTTTGGCTCAAACAAGCGCACCCTTCATTCTCTTTCTCGACGCGGATGACGAACTTCTGCCGGGCAGCATTGGAAAGATCGTCGCGAACCTCGATGAGGGCGTCGCCAAATTGCAATTCCCGCTAATCAGAATCAATCAGGATGGCGATGTGATAAGCGGCCCGACGCCGAAGCTCGAAGCTTTTCGCGATCGGCATCTTATCGACAGCGTCCTGCGCACGGGTGTCTATACGTCGCCGCCGACGTCGGGCAATGTTTTCCGGCGCGATCTCTGTGACCTTCTCACAGAAGTTGACTACGAGAATTGGGTGGATGGCGTCACGCTTTTCGCGGCGCCATTCTTCGGTGATGTCGTAAGCCTCGTAGAACCTTTAGGCCGTTATAGGGTCCACGGCAGAAACGATTCAGGACTTGGTCGACTTCCTGATCCCAGTTTGCTGCGCAAGGAAATAGACCGATTTGTTCATCGTTTGGATCACTTGCGCCAGATACTGGGCCGTTTCGAGTTCCAACGTGAGCTGGTAGAAGCGGACAACGCGTTTTTCTACCTCGAACGCTCGTTTCTCTTGGCAATATCCGAAGGACGGCGAGTTTCGATGCGTACGGTAGGCAAGCTCATCAATGTGCTGTGGCGAGGCCCATATCCGTTGAAATTCAAGACAGAAATCAGCTTCTTTATCTTGCTGACCGCCATGCTGCCCAACAAGCGTGCTCGTCGAAGCGTGGCCTATCGCTTCGACGTAGGAAAGCGGACAATCGGTGGCTTTCTGCGTGCCGTCTTAACGACCTGACCGGCATGCCCTCGCAAGGAAGCGGTCATCGCATTTGCAATTTTTCCCCGAGTGCGACCAAGGTCAAGCCGTAGACCATCGCTCCCGTCGCGGCCACCAGCCCCATCTCCACAACATCATACCGCGTCATCACGCCCGTCAGCTGAGAACGAAGAAGCAGGACGCACACCGCCATGACCACCCCTGCAGTCAGTATTTTCCAGATGTTCTTTAGCTGCACGATAATGCCTAGCGACAGCAGACGGCTTGCGTAAATCAGATAAAAGACGAATAAAATCAGAGCAATAGTTAATCTGGAAATACTGACCCCATATGCGGAGCCGAGATAGAAGCCGGCGGGAAGCAACGGTATCTTGAAGCATAGCTCTATTGCATTCAACTTGAATATGACAACCGGGCGATCAAGCGCCATGCTCGCGGAGTGGAGTGTCTGAAAATATGGGAAGGGGGCAACGGAGATGGCAAGAACGCTCAAAAGTGGCGCCGCACTCTTCCATTGAGGTCCCAGGAGAATATCGGCAACCAGATCCGCCGTTAGCGAAATGCCAAAGCAAACTGGAATCGAGATAAGCATCACGAAACGCGCTGCTTTCAGAAACGCCAATTTCATTCGTTCCGGATCTTGAGCAACCTGGGAGAACGCGGCCATGACCGGCTGCATGGCAGGACCGATGATGCTTTGAGAGGGAATGACCGAAATGTCGTTCGCCACTGCATAGCGCCCGAGGGATGTCTTGTCGCCAAGGCCACCCAGCAGAAACCGATCCGATTGCCAATTGAAAGCCGCAAGGACCTGTGCGGCGCTAAACCAACGGATAAAGCCGACAAAATCCGCACGCTGCGAGAGCGAAAATCTGGGGCGATACGGGGCGAGTACATAGGAAAGCGCCGTTGAGATAACGGCGGCCGTGGAGAAATTGGAAACGATGGCCCAATAAGTCCCGCCCGCCATCACCACCAACGCGACAACAACGCAAGCACCGATTTTTCCGGACAACTCCAATATGAAGGCAGGACGAAATCGCAACGCCCTGGAGAAATGCACCATGGCGGGGCTGGTGAGACCCTTGGCGATCGGCCCAATGGCTAATACCGACACAAGATGAAGAAGCACCTTGTCGTTGTGTAGCAGCGAAAAGGGCCAGGCGACCGCAAAGACAACAACCGCCACAACAATGCTTCTCAAGCAGCCCAGAGTGAAACCGGTATCGAGATGGCTTTTGTCTATGGATCTCAAGCGGACGAGTGCTTGCGTGACAGGCACCTCCAGAATCATATCGACAACAACCACCAGTGACGTTGCCAGCGCCGCCACGCCAAAATCCGACGGTGCCAACAGACGCGCCAATACGAGAAGGGTGAAGAAATCGATTATCCGACCGACGAAGCGCGATAGTACGAGCCATCCAGCTCCTCTGATGGCCTTAAATGCAAGCATTCATACGCCCCGCGTCTTTCTTGATTAGTGCGCCGTCACTCACCGACCACAAGGTTCGTTAAAGTATTTCTATAGTCTTATTAAATTCTATTCTGGTTTCACGACGGATTGCAATTAGATTTTGTGCGACGCAGCAATGCGAATTGGAAGATCTTGCTGCCGTTCGCTTGCATCGACCTAAGGAGTGCAGTGCGGATGCTCTGAAGTGAATTCCCGGCGATGAGTAACGCAGGTGCAGGTGACCCATGAAGCGCTATGTCGCCCACGTCCTCAGCGAACACGCCGACCCATTATTCAATCACACGGGGCCGACTGGGGCGTGTTTGGCGGAGGCAAAGCCGTGACGCCCGGCTTTGCCTAGCACTTGCGTGCCCTCATCGCGACGGCAGCCGCCAAGGCATTCATTTGTCAAGGAACATTCCCAATGGTAAAGCTCCTTAACTATTCAACAAGCAGGCTTCGATTTGTCTCAGTCATACGTCAAAGAGCCCCCTACCCTGACGGACAGCGCGCGTGCTGTGCTGAGAGCAATTGCGACCGATGGTCCGGCCACTCGTCCGCAGTTAAGCGCCGCGTTGCAGTTCTCGAAGCCGACAATGTCTGCTGCCGTCAGCGAACTCGAAAAATACGGCTTCTTGACGCCGGCAGGTGTCAATCGCGGGAATGTGGGGCGGACTTCGATTACCTATTCAATCGGCAGCAAGGCGGGCCTGGTTATTGGAGTGGACTGCGGGACGACACGGATCCACGCAATTGCCACCGGGATCGATGGTCTTCAGGTCGCAGAGGTCGAGACCACCTATGAGCCGTTGCCGGACAGTCAGCGGTTCGAACATGTCGAAACCGTTCTTTCCGACATCCTGGCGAAATGCCCGGCGCAGCGGAGCGATCTGAGCTGTATCGTCATCGCGCTTCCGAACATGATTTCGCCGACACTCGCGCGGTTGCCGAACCGCCAGAGGTTTCTGGATGTGATCGCGCGTCTCAGCGAAACGTACCAGGTACCGATCCTTCTTGAGAACAACGTAAACTGCGCCGCCCTCGCGGAATACCATCAGGGTGCTGCGAGGGATCATTCGTTCGCGGTCTATATGCAGATCGGCGTAAATGTGGGCATGGGCATCGTGATCGACGGCAAGCTGTTTCGCGGTTTCAAGGGAGGCGCTGGAGAGATTGCGCATCTGCCATTCCCCTGGTCCGAAAGCGAGCAGCCCGCACCGCTCGGGGTCGAGTCCTATCTTGGCGCCAAGGCACTCTTGGAGCGCGCCGGCGAGACGTGGAAATCCACGGCCCAGGAAGCGCCAGGGGACACCAGCAAGCTATTTGCCATAGTGGAAAGCGAGCCGACGGCGAGCATGATCGTCGATCGGCATGCGCGCGACATCGGCAATCTGGCCGCAGCATGCGTCAGTGTCCTGGATCCGGAACTGATCGTTGTGGGCGGTGGCGTCGGACAGAATGCTCGTCTTCTGCCTGAGATTAGAAATACCGTCGAAAGGCTTTGCTGGCCGGTTGATATCGTCGTTGGCGAACTGTCGAACAAGGCCACGGTGGTCGGAGCGGTGCGCCTTGCCATGGACTTTGCCCTGGCAAGGCTGCTTGGAGAGAACGCCAAGGCGGCGTTCCTTTTCTCGCCGGATCAGGCGTCGCGCTTGGTGTCGGTCTGACGATAACGGAAATTGCAGACTGGAAGACCAGCCTCCTCCGACAGCGTCGCGATGAACAGCTGCGCCGGGAGCGCCTGAAGGACCGCGTTACCGATCTGGCTGCCGAAGTCTGGCACCGGGATTACGACGAGATTATCGGCGTCGGCGATATCGGCGCGCGTCGTGATCAGCACTGACGGAATACCGAACCCGGCGAGGTCCTGCGCCAGCTTCACCTCGCGCCCGTCGCCGAACAACAGTACGCCGGTCGAGCCGTCATTCGGCTCCATCGGACCGTGCAGGAAGTTCAGTGTGTCCCAATCCTGAGCAGCCACGCGAGCGGCCTCGCGAATGAGCAGTGCCGCGTAACCGGCGGTGCCATAAGCCGTACCGGCGCCAACGCAGTCGATCGAGGTCTTGCCGGAAAGCATGCGGGCGGCCTTGTCTGCCTGCGCGCGTGTCGCCTCCAGTACGGTCGCGGCCAATGCCGGAAGCTTGGCCCAGTCGGCGCCCGAAGGAGTGCCGGCCTTGTCGGCAAGGAGTGCTCCGGCAACGAGTGAGCCGAGATAGCTGGTTGTGTTCGGACCGCTATCGGTCCCGCTTTCGGTTGCGATCATGTGTTTCACAACGCGAGAAATTGGCGTGCCATCAGCCTTTGCGATCCCGTAGGTCACCGCATCCGGACGGATCTCCATTGCGCGGGCAGGCTCCTCGCTTCGCCCGGAGGCGGAAAACGCGATGTATGCACTGCCTGCATCTATGGAAGCGTCATACAGATCCGTGCCGGGCAGAGAGAAAGCGCGCAAGCCCTGGCTGCGCATCTGCGCGGAGACGACATTGGCCGCATAAAGGCTTGCTCCGATACCGACCAGCACGACGGGACCGCTCTGGATCGGTGCCACATCCAGGGTTTTCAAACGTTCGGAAACCGCGGCAATGCAGGTCTCAAGTGCGGTCGGCTGCAGCGCGATCGCCTCGCGGTAGGGTACTCTGTCGTTCATCATCGGATCCACTTCAAACAAAATGAGGCGGCCGGAGGTCTCCCCCGGCCGCCGGCGCACTCAAATCAATCGTCGAGTTTCATGTAGTCGGCGAAACGCGCCGCATCGTTGATCGTGACCTTGTCGAGCTTGTTTTCGCCTAGGCCCCATTTGTCGAAAATCTTGGCGTAGCTGCCATCGTCGATCATCGACTGCATCGTCGCGGCGAGGGCGTCGCGCAGTTCCGGGCTCTCCTTGGAGACGAGCATGGCCTGGTAACCGACCGCATACTGGGCGCCGGTCACAAGCTCCAGCTTCTTCGCACCTTCAGGCTGATGCTGGAGGCTGTAGGCGGCAACGCCGGTCGTATCCATGGAAACGTCGACGCGGCCGCTCTGCAGTGCGATCTTGATCTGGTCGTTGGACGGGAACTGCATCACCTCCAGCGGCTTGTCGCTCGGGCAAAGCGTCTTCTGCTTGTCGAGAAGCTGAAGAGGGATCGACCCCTGCACGGCGCCCGCCTTCAGGCCGCAGGTGTCCTTCATCTTGTGAACGCTCTTCGGGTTACCTTCCAGTACGATAATGCTGGTGCCTTCCAGCATATAGTTCACGACATCGACGATCTTTTCGCGTTCGGCGAAGTCGCCAAAGGCGGACATGCCCATATCGAAACGTCCAGCCTGAATGCCCGGAATGATGCTGGCGAACTGCGCGGGCATATCGGTGAACTTCACGCCCAGGCGCGTGCCCATCTCGTCACGCAGTTCTTTCTCAAGCCCGGTGATTGTCTTGTTGTCTTCCGCGTAAAAATCGTACGGAGGCGTCTGCGGCTCGGTGC
Source organism: Rhizobium sp. 16-449-1b (assembly GCF_017741935.1). Classification (GTDB taxonomy): domain Bacteria; phylum Pseudomonadota; class Alphaproteobacteria; order Rhizobiales; family Rhizobiaceae; genus Rhizobium. The sequence goes on from NZ_JAGHMH010000021.1 coordinate 240,589, forward strand.
CAACCTTGATCTCGCCGGCAGCCTTGATCTTCTCAGGGAGCATGTCGTGGAGCTTCTGATCCGGACCTGCGGCGGAGGCGGTTCCGGCGACGAGCAACGACATCGCTGCGGTGGCGAGCAGGATGTTAAATGCGTTCTTCATTTGTCATTCCCCTTTTGTAAATTGCACGAGAAGGACGTGCGACCTTTTCAGATTCTCACCGCCGACTGGTCAGTGCATGCGCCTGAGAAATGCTCGGGTTCGTTCCTGCTGAGGACTGTCGATGACATCGCGCGCGGTCCCCTCTTCCACGACCACGCCCTGGTCCATGAAGACGACCCGGTCGGCGACGTCGCGCGCGAAGGACATCTCGTGAGTAACGACAATCATCGTCATGCCCTCGTCCGCGAGCTTGCGCATGACGCTCAGGACCTCGCCGACCAGTTCTGGATCGAGTGCCGATGTCGGCTCATCGAACAGCATGAGCTTCGGCTCCATAGCCAGCGCGCGGGCGATGGCGACACGTTGCTGCTGGCCGCCGGATAGCTGGTAAGGATAAGCGCCTTCCCGGCCCTCCAGGTCGACCATTTTCAGCAGCTGCTTGGCTCGCGCGACCGCCTGGTCACGTGATTTTCCGCGGTTCAGAATTGGTGCCTGGCTGATGTTGGTCAGGACATCCTGATGCGCGAACAGATTGAAACGCTGGAACACCATGCCGATATCGCGGCGCTGGACTGCCAATTCCTTTCCACTCATCTCGTGGAGCTCGTCGCCGCGCTCGTGATAGCCGATCAACTGGCCGTCGACGACGATACGACCGCTGGTCATCGTCTCCAGATGATTGATGCAGCGCAGGAATGTCGACTTGCCACTGCCCGACGGACCGAGGAGACAGACGACCTCCCCCTTGCGGACGGTGAGATTGATACCCTTGAGGACATCAAGCGTCCCGAAGGACTTGTGGACGTCGGTTGCCTCAACCACGACGGAGGCAGATTGCTTTGAACGATCACTCATCCGTTTCTTCCTTCCGCGCGCATGAGACGGAGCGCAGCTTTCCAGACAGCGGGAGGCTGTTTCGCCGACCGGCCGAGGCGCTGTTCGATTGCGTATTGAATGCAGGAGGCGATCGTGGTCATCACGAGGTACCAGATGCTGGCAACGATCAGCAGTTCGATGATCAGGAAGTTTCGCGCGTAGATGTTCTGCGCCCTCGTCAAAAGGTCCTGCGCCGCGACGACGGAGACCAGCGAAGTGGTCTTCAGCATGGAGATGGTCTGGTTGCCGATCGGCGGGATGATCACGCGCAGCGCCTGCGGAAAGATGATCCGAAGCATCGCCTGCGCTGGCGTATAACCCAGAGCCTTGGCCGCTTCACCCTGGCCGCCATCAACGGCCAACAATCCACCACGAATGATTTCGGCCATGTAGGCGGCTTCGTTCAGGCTCAGAGCAAGGAGAGCGGCAACGAACGCCGTGACGATGACGTTTGTATCGATCTGGAAAATACCGATATCGATGCTGGGGATGAAGAGCTGGATGTTGAACCAGAATATGATCTGCACGAGCAACGGCGTGCCCCGGAAGAACCAGATGTAGAGGCTGGAGAAGCCAGATAGAACTGGGTTCGAGGATAGCCGCATCGTTGCGAGAATTGCGCCCGCGACGATACTGATGACCATCGAGAGCACTGTGAACAGGATCGTCAGGCGGATGCCATCAAGGATCGTCTCGTCGAAAATGTACTGCGGTATCGTCGACCAGCTGATGTGCCGGCTAGTCGCGACCATGTAGATCAGGAGTGCGACAACGGCGATCAGCACGACCGCTATGGCGCGCTGCCCCCAATTTTTCGCCGGAACGATCTTCTTGGCGTTCATGCCATTCTCCCTGGCTGATTGGTATCAGGACGCCCGGCCCTGTGCGGCGTAGGGAGGGTCTGCGTCGCTCCCCCCTCGGAAAGAAGCCGGGCGAGCTTGATCGCCCCGACGACGGGAGGCTCACCAAGGAGCGTGACTGCCGCCCCCGGCACACGTCGGATCAAGGCCGCTCTAAAGGCTTCGAGCAGCCGCTCCTGTCGGCTGATAACGCCACCCGCGGTAACGACCGCGTCCGTCGGCGCTCCCCGCTTTGCAAGCTGCTCGACGAGAAACGCAAGAGCATCGCCACCCTCGGCAATGACCTCGTCCGCGATGCGCGAACCCGAGGCGGCGGCATCGAAAACCAGCGGCGCGAGCGCACCAATACGATCAGCGGAGCCGAGCCGAGACAGCGCGCGTCCGAACTCCACCGGGCTCTGCACTTGGAGTGTGTCGAGCAAAGCCTTGCCGAGACTATCAATTGGAGATCCCGCATCGAGAGATAGGCGAACCTTCCTGGCGGCGTCGCGGACCAGACCGCTTGCACTGCCCTCATCGCCCAGGAACCATCCCCATCCGCCAGCGGACATCATTTCCCGATGGTGGTTGCGGGTGACGGCGATCGATCCTGTACCGGCGATCACCGAGATACCCGTTGGCTTAGACGCCGCCGGCAACAGGAGCTCGGAATCGTTCAGAACCAGCACCAGGCCGGAAAAGTGTTGGGAAAGAAGTGTCTGAAGACGAAGACAATCTGCATCCGCGTCGCAGCCGCGCGCGCCAACCACGACCACGTCCGGCTGACCACCCTCGACTGCGAGCACCAGCTCAGCGAGGCTCCTGGCGTCTTCCAGCTCGCCCCGCTCACGCCATCTGGAGGTCTCCAGCACGTGTTCCGCCCTGGAGCCGTCTTGTCGTTCGACCAAGATGTGTGTCTTGGTCCCGCCCACGTCTACACCCGCAATCATCTGCCACTCCAATTTCATTAGTTAACTTACCTAACTAATGAATGGATGCAAGCATCTTTTTAGTGCGAGCTGGGTTTTGTTTATATGTTTGTGTTTCGGGGCCAGGAATGAGCGTCGGAGTTCACAGGACTTGGGTTGCTACAGGTATTCCACGAAACCCGTAGCAACCAGTCGCCCCGAAAACCGGCCTCGGCGGCGCGACCGTCGCGCAATCCCCGCTATTCGTCTCGGCGCGGATAGCGCACATAGGCAAAGGAAGCGGAATCTGGCGCCCAGGAGGCAACATTGATGCTGCCCTGGCCGCCATTGAAGCGATCGATATCAACGATGCCGCTTCCATCCGGATTCATGATCCGGATTACTACGTCCTTGTCCGCGGGGTGCCCCAAGGTTCCCGAGGGAAATGCAATATAGGAAACGAGCTTTCCATCCGGCGACAAGTGTGGGAACCAGTTGACGCGCTCGTCATGCGTTATCTGTTCCAATCCGGACCCATCCGTCCGCATTCGAAACACCTGCGCGTGCCCAGGCAATTTGGCAGCGGCCTCAGAATTGAAGTAGATCCACTGTCCATCCGGGCTGTATTCGGGCCCATCCACAGGGCAAGCGCCGTCGGTCAGAACGACATCGGCTCCACCTGCCGCGGGAATTGTGCAGACGCGAGTGACGACCTTTCCACCCTCCATCTCCAGTCCGACATAGGCCAGCGTCTTTCCATCGGGCGAGATGCCGTGAAGATAGTAGCGAAAACCACGGCTGGGATCCTGCTCGTTGGAAACCCGCTCCGGCTTCCCACCCTCGATCGCAACGCGATACAGATGGCCGTCATTGGCGCTGATATACAGCCACTTGCCATCCGGCGAAATGACATGGTCGTTGTTGAGATCCTCGACGGGTGCGGTGTTGATCCGGATGGGACCATTGAGCCCGTCCGGAGAGATGCGAAAGAGCCTGCCGTCGCCATTATAGACAAGCCATTTCCCGTCCGGCGTCCAGTTGGGCGCTTCAATAAGCTCCCCCGTTTCGTAGATGACTTCGATCCGCTTGCCATTGCTGGATGAAACGACAAGCTGGCTGATCTGGCCGTCGTGAAGGCGGCGTGGTGATTTGGGACGCATGGCAGTTACCTTTGCTGATGAGAGGGCGCGGCGACGGCGTGTTTCATCCAGCCGTCGAGATAATTGATTGATCGAATAAGGAAATCCGGCACATCGGCCGCGTGGTCATGCTCCATGACCAGAAGATCGACGCGGGTGAAGGAAAGCGCCTGGCCGATCGCTGTCCAGTCGAGCACACCGGAACCGATATAGGCGCCGCCCTTTTGAGCCGGATCACCATCTGGGCCTGCGACATCGCGCATATGCAGGGCGGTGATGCTTGTTCCATGACGCTGAAGAACCACCGCAGGATCGAGCCCAGCTGACGCGAGCCATCCGAGATCGCACTCCCATTCTAGCTCCGGCGCGGCAGCCAGAAGCAGCTCGATCGGTGTCTCGCCTGTGCGCATCGGCGCCAGTTCGGCGCCGCCATTATGCCAGCCGAGACGCAGGCCTTCTGCCGACAAATCCCCGGAAAGGTCGGCAAGCTCCCTCGCCAGTTCGAGGCAGGACGGCCTGTGGGCAAGGATTTCCGCTGGGACGCCTGGCACGATCAGTCGAGCGACACCGAATTCCTCGACCAAATACCTTCGAAAAGCGCGATCCTTCAAAAGGCCGAGCGGCACGTGCGCGCTCGGCATCGTCATTCCGCGCGAACGCAGAGCCGTGCCGAATCCGGGCGTATCATAGTTTCCGCTCCAGCCTTCGACCCTGGAAACGCCATGCCTTCCCAGAAGCTCCAGGATCGGGTCCAGGGGCTCGATGTCGCGTGCGGTGTAGAGCTGGAACGACAAACGCATCGCTTCAGCTCTCCCGGCGCTTGAGGAACGAAATCGACCGACGCGCGGTCTCGTACCAGTCATTGGGCTCATCGTGTTCGACCACGACGTGGTCCGCGCGGGTCTTGGCAAACAACGGCCAGAGCCTTGCCCAATCGATGATGCCATCGCCCATCGCCGCCCAGCCACCTTCGGCAACGGTCCCCACCTTCATCGTGTCCTTGACCTGGATTGCGAAGATGCGATCGGCGTGACGGATCAGCGCCTCAACGGGATCCACGCCGGCGCGTGTGATCCAGGCAAAGTCGGCTTCGAAGCCCACATCGGCGCCGGCCGCGTCGAGGAGATGGTCGATCGGATAGGAACCATCCGGCAGGGGCAGATATTCGAAATCATGGTTGTGCCAGGCGAGCCGAAGGCCCTGCCCGCTTAGCTGTTGTGCAACCTTGCCCAGGCTTTCGCCGACCGCGCGCCATCCATCGGCATCACGGGGCCGATCTTCCGGCGCGAGCCATGGCGGGATCAGAAGGTCGGAGCCGAGCGTGTGTGCGATGTCGGCGAAGCGCTGCGGGTCGGCGACAAGGCCGTCATACGGCAGATGAAAGCCGAAGCACTTCAGACCGGCGTCATCGAGCTTGCGCCGAAACGCGGCAGGATCGGCCTCGTAGTTCGGAAGAAAGGGCTCGACACCGTCATAGCCAAGGGATGCCAACTTTTCGAGCTGAGGTTCTAACGGCGGAAAGTTGCGTGATGAATAAAGCTGAAATCCAATCTGATAAGTCAATTTTCTCTCCTGGTCTAAAGTCTGCGCAGCCGGATATTTCGCCATCTGCACGCTGCGGCCCTGCCCCAGCGCTCGTCGCCGATATTGGGATCGTTGTCATGCACCTCGAAGGCGATATGCCCTGATCGCCCGAGCAAGGCGCGCGTTCCTTCCGGATCGAAGGAGGCTGCCGGCATCTTCGAAACATCGATCTCGGCAATACGCGTTCCATTGATGACAGTCGAAATCACGGGGAGTTCGCCGCGCACTGTAATGCGAAACTCGTTCCAGTCGTCCCACTTCCAGGCACGCATGAATGTCTCGCCGGATGCAGCGTATGTCAGAAGGGATCGCTTGAGGTCGGTGATCGGCTCGATGGTGGTCGTGGGGTCTTCGAGCTTCATTCCCGTGGCTTTGCCGGAAGCATCGCGTTCGACGTCGACCTGGAAATTGATCGCGTGGAAGCGGCCGATGCCATTTCCGTAAAAGCCGCCGATATTTCCTGATTTGCGATGATCAAGCAGGATCTGATAGCCTTGCGAGCCAATCGGCGTAGCGCGCACCATGATACCGGTATCTGCCGGCCAGTCAGGGCGCGCTTCGAAGATCAACTCGAAGTCCTCGAATGTCTCGTCGCTGACAAGGTAGGCTCCAAGACCAGAGCCCGGCGGATCCTGCCGGCCAACGATGGCGCCGTCTTCGACCGTCCAACGCCCGGTATGGGCTGCGATGCGGCTCCTGTCCGGTTCCGGAATATCCGGCATCGGCTCTGTCGGCCATTGGGGAGCGACGGTGCGCGGAACGGCATGCCAGCCGGCCGTCGTGCGGCCATCAAAGAGCGAGATTTCTGAGTTTGTCATGACGATCCTGTCAGTCCCATATGGGCGCAATAGTTTCGGGGTCGATGATACGGTGACCGCGATCCAGCGCGGCGATCTCTTGCATCTCCTGCGGTTCGAGATGCAGATCGCCGGCCGCGAGATTTTCGGCCAGATGCTGCGGACTGCGGGACGAGGGTATGACGCTCACTCCGTCTTGAAGCGCCCATGCGATGGCCACCTGTGACGCGGTGGCGCCATGGCGTTCGGCAATGGACAGGATCGTCGGGTCGTTGCCCACCAGCCCGCCGGCCACCGGCATGTAGCCGGTCACGCCGATACCGCTTGCCGTGCAGAACGAACGAAGCGCTTTGTTTTGCAGGAATGGATGCACTTCGACCTGATTGTCGAAGATCATATCGGTTCCGAGGATTTCGATGGAGCGCTGCAGCAGAGCGATCGAGAAATTGGAAACACCGATCGCACGCGCCAGCCCCTGTTCACGCGCTGACCGCAAAGCCTCAAGATAGGCGGGCATCGCCGATGCATCACGGTGCGGCCAGTGAACCAGGACGAGGTCCACATAGTCGGTCGCCAGCCGATCAAGGCTATCCTTGAGGCTATCGACAACACGCTCGGGCAGCAGGTTCTCGTAGGAAATCTTGGTGGTTAAATGCAATGTTGCGCGTGGCAAGCCGCTTTGCCGCACCGCTTCTCCAACATTGGTCTCGTTGCCGTAGCCTTGTGCGGTGTCGATACGGCGGTAACCCAATTCGAGCGCGGCCAGCATCGCCGGCAGCCCGATATCTCCGCTCTTGCCGAAGGTTCCGAGACCGATCTTCGGCATCCGCATTTGTGTTTCATTTCTCATATGTCAGATCCCTGGCTGGAACGCGGGGAATTGCAGCCCCGCGTTCGCGTGAACTTCTGCCTCACGCCATTTCGGCCTGCAGTCGGCGGATAGCCTTGTACTGGATGCAGTCCTCGTTCATCTCCATGAGCTCGATGCGGTTTCCATCCGGATCCTCAAGCCACGAGCCGCGGTTGCCATCGAGGCCATGGCCGATCTGCGGTTCGTCAACGGTCACCAATGCACCATCCTTCCAAGCCACATAGCGCCCGCCATTTGCCTTCACGCGGGCGAGCATCGGTTCGAGCTTATCGACGGTAAAGCAAAGGTGGTGAACACCGTTCGCCGTGATACCGGGCGCCCGGTCGGTTTCGGCGCCGGGGAAGATTTCCAGGAAGGCATTGTCGGTAATGCGGATGTAGATCAGGAACAGGCTGCCATCGTCGTGATGCAGGCGAAGCATCTCTGGCAGTTCGAGAACCTTGTTGTAGAAGTTCATGGATGCATCCACGTCCTTCACCTTGATGGCGATATGACCGAGACCGGTGATGTGTTTCATGGCATTTGCCCTTCGGATGGTGTTTCAGGGGTGGGTTGGACGGCTATCGAACTCCAGGAGTTCGATCAGCGCTCCAAGCTGCTGGTGAGTGTCGAAGTAGGCATAGCGCCCTCCTCCGCCGTCGAATTCACCGCTCTGGAGGAGAGGATGGCCCTTTCCTTCCAGATAGGCGGCATGGCTGTGCATGTCGCTCGTGCGAAATGCGATGTGGTGCAAGCCTGGCCCGCGCTGTTCGAGAATATCGCGCCAGGCACTTGGTTCTGGTCCCGGCTCGAGAAACTCGAGGTCGATGTTGCCGAACCGCATGAACTTGATCTTGCAGGATACCGACGCGTCCCTGCCTCGATACCTTGCTTTGGCGGCCTCGGGATCAGCCGCCTTCGCGCTCGTGATATCGCTTCGTCCGATGAGGTCGCCGAACCACGCCGCGGTGCGTTCGGCATCATCGGTGACAAAGCATATCTGTATGATCGCGTCTTCTTCAGGAAACGCGTTGCCCATCTCAGGTTCCTTTGTTGATCGAGGCGATGCACCGGCAATCCGGCGCATCGCCCTGAACGGTCAGAAGATTGAACTATACTCGGCGCGCAGCTCCTCGATTGCCTGCTCCGATGTCATCGTCGGGTCGTTCCAGAAGTGATCGATCACCTGGCCCGTCGCCTGGTACCAATCGGCGTCGGCGGTATTGTTCGGGTTCGGGTGCTGTTTGGCAGGGTCAGCCAGCTGTTCGAGGACGACCTTGTTGCATTGATCCAGCTTATCCGTGGGAGCATTCAGCACGACCGGTGTCGAGCCCTTGGCTGCGGCGAAATCGGCATTGACCTTCGGATCGACCTGGGTCTCCGCCATCACTTGCTGTGCCTTCGTGACAGCCTCATCCTTGGACTTGACGAAGCCCCACGCATCGACGGTTACCGCGACGCCCGTTGCACCGGGGATCATAATGCAGCCGAAGTCCTTGCCGGCAACCTTACCGGCATTGCGGAACTCACCCTTGATCCAGTCACCATGGATCTGCATCAATGCCTTGCCCGTGATCACCAGGTTCGTGGTGTCGTTCCATGGACGATTGGTAGCTGCCGGATCGGCATGTTGCTGGAATTGACGGACGAGATCGATCGTCTGCTTCAGACCCGGGTCGTCGAACACCGTTTCATCCGGCTTTTCCGCATAGAACTTGTCATAGACGTCTCCATGGAATGCAGCCATCAGCGCGTGCAGGAGGTAGCGCTCCTGCCATTCCTGCGCACCAATCGCGAGCGGAATGAAGCCTGCCGCCTTCACCTTGTCGAATTCCTTCCAGACGTCGTCCATCGATGTCCACTTGCTCGGATCGACGCCGGCTTTCTGAGCGACCTCGAGATTGTAATAGAGCATGCCGTCGATCTGGACGCCGACCGGCACCTTGACCATCTTGCCGTCGACCGTGATCGCCGATTTGATGGCCGGCGGGAAATTGGCAGTGGCGCCGCTCTTGTTGAAGATATCATCCAGCGGAACTCCCAGCCCCATGCCGGCAAGATCACGATAGAGGCCGGGTATGGAATCCATGAACACATCCGGCGGCGTTCCGCCCGAGACCATGTTCACAACCGTGACATTGGCGCCCGTATCGTGCGCGATGACGTTGAAGTCGGACCACTTGATGCCCTTAGGCTTCAGGGCATCGATGAGAACCTTGATCGCCGCGGTCTCGGACGGCGACGTCCAGGTGTAGTTCACCTTCAATTCCGTATCCGCGGCCAAGGCCGGCCAGGACAATGCTGTCGACAGCGCAAGCGCCGCGTAGATGCCAAATGCTTTAATCCTCATGACTTCTCCTCCTCCTCTTGTAAGCCTTGCTAGAGCCGACGGCCGGTTTCCCGATTGAACAGATTGAGCACGCCGGCCGGAACGTGCACGGTGGGCCGGGCCGAACCGTTGAGGCGGCTCATGACGCCCGGATCCGACCGCACCGCGATGGTTTCCTTCTTCGAGAATGTCAGGAATGCCGTCGCTTCCGCGCCGGATCGCTCCACCATCTGCAAAGGCAGGTGCAACGCTGTATCCTTGTCGCGCGCCGGCACCTCCCCGGCTTCGACGGCGATCGATTCCGGACGGAAGCCCAACGTGATCCGCGTGCCGTCCGCCGGAGCCTTGGCCCACTGATACGACGACAGATCAAAAGTGGCGTGCGCATGGTCGGCCGTCGCGAGCGGGCGCCCCTGATCGAGCTTGATCGTGCAGTCGAGAAAATTCATCGCCGGCGACCCGACGAAGCCCGCGACGAACACACTCTCGGGTCGGTCGTAGATTTCCGTCGGCGTGCCAACCTGCTCGACCAGCCCCTTGTTCATGACGGCGATCCGCGTTGCCATGGTCATGGCCTCGACCTGGTCATGCGTCACGTAGACGATCGTATTCTTCAGCTCGTTGTGCAGCTTCTTGATTTCGATACGCATTTCGTTTCGCAGCTTCGCGTCTAGGTTCGAGAGCGGTTCGTCAAACAGAAACAGCCCAACCTGACGGACAAGAGCCCGCCCGATCGCAACGCGTTGCCGCTGGCCACCGGACAGGTGCGCCGGCTTGCGATCCAGCAGATGCTCCAGCTGAAGCATTTTCGCCGCCCAGGCGATACGCCGATCGATCTCCTCGGTGGCAAGACCACGAGCCGTCAGGGCAAATCGCATGTTCCCGCGCACCGTCTTGGTCGGATAGAGGGCATAGGACTGAAACACCATAGCAAGACCGCGATCACGGGGATCCAGATCGGTCACGTCGCGACCATCGATCATGATCTGACCATCCTGCGGCTCGATAAGACCGGCGAGCAGGTTCAGTAGGGTGGTCTTGCCGCAACCGGACGGACCGAGAAGAACCAGGAACTCGCCGTCGCCGACATCGAGATTGAGGTTCTCGAGAATGACCAGCGCGCCGTAGGTCTTGAGGATATTGCGGAATTCAACAACGGACATGGCTCAACCTTTCAAGGCACCGGCAGTGATGCCCTGCACAAAGAATTTTCCGAGGACGAAGTAGATCAGCAGCGGCGGAGCGGCCGTGAGCAAGGCTCCTGCCATGATCACGTTGTAGACCGCACCCGACGTCGTTGTTGAACTCATGTTGTTCAACATCACCGTCATAGGCTGCCCCGTGGAACCGCCGAAGGTGGCGCCGACCAGGAAGTCGTTCCAGATACCCGTTACCTGAAGGATCAGGACGACGATCAGGATGTTTCCCGACATCGGCAGGATGACCTCCCGCAGGATGACCCAGAATGAACCCGAGTCGATCATCGCCGCCGACATGAGGTCGGCCGGCAAGCCGCGGAAGTAGTTGGTGAAGATCAAGGTGAGAATGGGAAGCGCCAGCGCCGCGTGAACAAGGGCCACACCCCAGACCGATCCGAATACACCGAGGGTCGACGCAATCTTGATCAGCGGAAACATGATCACCTGGAAAGGCACGAACGCGCAGACGAACATCGTGAACAGAAGCCCGTTCGCCCATTTGACCTTCCAGACGGCCATCGCATAACCCGTCACCAGCGCAACACCGATCGACAGGACAAGGCTCGGCGCCAGAATGAACAGCGAATTGACGAACCCGACCGACAGACCATTGCAGACGGTGCCGGAGCACGCCTCGAACATGGCGTAGTGCCAGCCCTCCACCGTCCAGACCTGCGGCAAGGAGAAGATATTTCCCAGCCGGATCTCGTCCATGGACTTGAACGCGGTGACGATGATGACATAGAGCGGCACGCAGAAGAACGCCGCGGACATCGCCAGGAAGGCAAAGATCGCAAGCTTCGGCCCCCATGCCTTGCTCTTCCGGCGGCGGACGCTTCGCTGGGCCACAGCCGATGTGTTGGCCTGCGCGCGGGACATTGTGTCTATACCTATCGTCATGATGCGGACCTCTTGCGAAGCAGAAGGAACGGGAGGAACAGCAGGCAGGTGATGATCAAAAGCGTGGTTGCCGCCGCACTCGCATAGCCGAGATTCTGCCGTTGCCAGTATGTGTAGATGGCGAAGAACGCAGGGACGAACGATCCACCGCCCGGCCCGCCGTTGGTCATGGCGACGATGACCTCGTAGGCCTTCACCACGCCGATGGAGAGCAGCAGGATCGAGGTGAAAAAGGTGAGCTTCATCATGGGAATGATGACCTCGATATAGAGCCGCCAGATGGGAATGCCGTCTATGCGAGCGGCCTGCCAGATCTCGCTGTTGATGTTCTTCAACCCGGAAAGCATCAACGCCATGTAGAACCCGGTGCTTTGCCAGATCGAAGCGATGATGATGCCGTACATGACCGTCTCTTTTGACGAGAGCCAGTCGAGGTTCAGCCCCGCAAGGCCTATCATCTCGGCCGCATGCTGAAGCCCCAGAGACGGATTGAAGAGCCACTTCCAGACAATGCCGGTGACGATGAGCGACACGGCGAGTGGATAAAGGAAGATGGTGCGGAAGAAGGACCGCCCAAGAACTTCCTTGTCGACCAGCACCGCTAGGATGAAGCCGATGATAATCGAGAAAAGGCTTCCGATCCCGAGGATCACCATGTTCTGGAGAGACAAACTCCAGGCGCTATCCCTGAACAGTCTGGCATACTGCGAGAAGCCATTGAACTCGTAGCTTGGAAAACGGCGACTGTTGGTGAACGACAACATGATCGTCCATGCAACAGAACCAACAAAGGCAAAGGCAGTCACCCCCACAGCCGGCGTTAGCGCGAGCTGAGGCGTGATGCGACTCCAGCGGGTCGGCATGTTTTTCCTCCATTTTTTGTAGCAGCATGGTCCTCCTCGACCATGTAGTAACGCTGCGACACTTGCTGTAGTAACGCTACTACGGCATGAGTGCAAGTAGATTCTGTAGGATCATCTAAAATTGGACACGACATCGATGCGACAGCGAAAAGTCACACTGGCCGACATTGCAGCTAAGACAGGCTACGGAACAAACACCGTGTCGCTTGCGCTACGAGGAAGCACGCGCATCTCGCAGGCAGCACGGGACCTGATCCGCGGTGTCGCGGACGAAATGGACTATGTGCCCAACAAGATCGCGGCGTCGCTCGTCCTAAACCGGAGCAACACGATCGGGTTGATCCTGCACGAGATCACCAACCCTGTTCTGACGAGTGTCGCCCACATGGTTCAGAAGACACTCGGCAAACACGGGTACAGCGTTCTTTTCGCCTCGTCGAACGGCGACCCGGAAGAGGAACTCAAGGCGATCGCCGCTTTCCGGGCACGAATGGTCGACGGGCTTCTCATCTATCCGATCGCACATTCCAAGCTTGATCACCTGAAGGCGCTTCGACGAAACAACTTTCCGACGGTGCTGTTGATTCACACAGACGCAACAGGCATCGATGCAGTCGGCATTGACGAACGAAAGGGAGCGTTCGACGCTACGAACCATCTTATCGAACGCGGGCATCGCCGCATCGGAACATTGGGACCTTCATTCACCAGCACCGTTGGCAATGTCGGCAAACTGCAGGGTTATCGCGATGCACTTGAGGCTGCCGGCATTGCTTATGACCCGACCATTGTTTCGATCCCCATTGATCACTCGATCGAAGCAAGCGTCCATGCAATGGACGAGCTCATGGCGCAAGATGACGCGCCGTCCGCCATATTTGCCACAAGTGACCTGACCGCTCTCGCCGCGCTACGCTGGGCGGCGAAATCCAACGTCAAGGTGCCCGAGGAATTGGCGATCGTCGGCTTTGACGACACTGATTATGTGGCACAGGCGACGACACCAATTTCATCGATTCACAACGACGTCGAACAACTTGCGACAGAGGCAGTGGAACGCCTCTTGTTCCTCATTGCCAACAAGGAGCTGCTGCCGCCCGCGGAGACACGCACCACACCTGGGCGCCTTATCATTCGCGAGAGCTCATAGCATTCGAAGTCCTGGCGGCACCGGATCGTTTGCGGATCAGCTTCGGTACGGAGCTCTTAATCCCATTGTCTCGATAAAGCGCGACAGGTGATTTATGCCGCTGATCAGATCCTCGCCGTTCGCCTCGATCACTGCGCGACGCTTATCATCGGAAGCAGAGGCGATGGCACGCCAGCGGTCGGCCAGCTCTGACAACAATGACTCCAACTGCGCAGCTTCGCTGCCGGAGTGGCAAAGGTCGAGCAGGTGTTGCACGGTCACCGCTCCTATCCCGTCCGGGATCTTGCTACCTGCGGAGCGATATCCTTCCGGCAAAGTCCCCTTCAGGTTCGTGACGGTTTGCGTCCGGATGGCATCGTAGATTTGATCGATAGCCTGCTTCGCGCCGGCGACGCGCGAGGGATGATCGGTGTCCGCGGCCGCGTGCGGCAGAAGCTCCAGCCGATCCGGGTGGTGCTCCACCAGGCGCAGATAGGGAACCATTGGGCCGGTCAGTTCACCGGTCGCAGCGTTCTTGAACAGATCGGCATCGATTGCGGCGTGCCGCACCTGGCCGCTCGCCAGCGCATTCGCCAAAGCATCGACATCGACAAGTTCGCCGCGATCATAATTCACCAACACGGCCCCAGGGGCCAGCATGGAAAGCACTGTCTCGTCGATCAGGCCTGCATTGGCATAGCGTCCTGTTGCTGCATCAAGGCTGCCGAGACCGACATGCACGCTGAGGACATGCGCACCGGAAGCGGCTGAGGCAACGCTGTCGCCATAGACGAAGCCTTCAGACTCGATCCACTTGCGATGATGGGCGCGGGCATGGACGACGACACGCATACCGAAGGCCCGCGCCAGCTTGGCCAGCTCACGCCCGATATTGCCATAACCAATAATGGCAATCGTCTTGCCTTCCAACTTCTCCGTCGGATAGTCGCGGAGCTGGCGGCCGGTATCGAAATCTCCTCCGGACGTCAGGGTGTGAAGCGTCTCGACCGGCAGGTCGGGCAGGACCTTCAAGATGGCCTTCATCGCCATCTGGGCAGTCGCCCGGCTGTTGATGCCGGGTGTGTTCATCAGCGGCGCCGCCCCGCCTTCGCCACCACCACCGCCCCATGAGAGCGACCCCATATTGCCGGTACCGGCGCCGATCCGCACGCCGCCGAGCGGGAACACCGTCTCGGCCGGCAGGAAGGTGGCTGCCGCGATCACCGCGTCGTATTGCCCCTCGCCCGCCGCCGCCAGCAATTCGGCGGCAGTGCTGAGGTCCGGCTGGTAGAAGAAATGCAATACGCCCGGCTGCAGTGGACCCGCATCCCCGATGGCGCCGAAATGAAAGACACCGCCCCGGGATTCGATATAGGCCCTCGCCTCCGATGGGTCGGGTTTGCCATCCTCCCCCAGCTTCAGTCCTATCAGATCGCAGACAAGCACCTTGTAGCTGCGGGACGGATCAAAAACGCTTTCTCCGGCGGAGGATGGGCTGGTCATGGGTATGCTCGCAAAATTTTCTCGTCTTGCAGGTCTAGTTTAAAAATGGCTCATGCGAAACGGCTTCAGACGAACCGGGGTCGAAAGCTCCGTCGTCATCGGCGGCGCATGTCAAGACGCAGAAAAACGACAAGGACTATTCGAGAAACTTCTCGACCGCTCTGAAAAGGTCTGCTTTGAAGGCTTCTGTTTCCGGGCCCGGCACGAGATCGAAAGCGTGGAATACGCCGTCATAGACATGCAACTCGGTCGGCACGCCCGCATGAATCAGACGCTTCGCGTAGTCGATCGCATCATCAGCCACGACGTCAATGCTGCCGACGGCGATGAATGCCGGCGCCAGGTTCGAGAGGTCCTGCGTGCGTGCGGCGGCAAGGTAGGGAAGGCTTTCGGGCGAAGCATCTTTCAAGCGCGCGTCCCATACCTGTCGCAGGTAAGCCAGCGACAGAACAAATTCTCCGGCGTAAGCATTGGCTGGAGGGCCATCGGGGCTAACCAGGCGGTCGTCTAGCGCCGGATAAATCAGAAACTGAGCCTTGAGTGGGAGAGAAGCATCTCGCGCTCGCAACGCAACGCCCGCCGAAAGGCTACCGCCGGCGCTATCGCCCATAACGGCGATAAATTGTGATTCAAAGCCCAGGTTTGCCGCCTCGCGATGCAGCCAACCAAGAGCGGCCACGCTTTCATCGAGAGCGACGTGACCACCGACTTCAGGCGCGCGACGATAGTCGACAGATAGAACGACGACATTGTGCCGATTGGCAAGTTCAGCGCAGAAGGGAGCAAACATGTCGGCTGAGCCTGCGATCCAGCCGCCGCCATGCACATGCAAGATAGCGCCGCGCACATCACCACCGGCAGGTCGAAAGAGTAGCGCTCGAACCGCGTCTTCACCATCGCGCTCGATGAATTTCACCTCAAAATCAACGCTATCAGGAGCGCCGTACGCACCTTCATAGGCTTTGAGCAGGTGACCGCGGATTTCCTCCAGCGTCTGCGTGTCGTAGTCGAAGATCGGAATGACTGTTGCGGCATCGCGGTAAGCCGGAGCGACAAGATGAAGCGTGCTCATGGAATGGGTCCTTTTGAAGTTTCGAAATCGTGCAACATCGAAGCGCAAACGCGAGACGATGGCAGAGAGTGTGAAGTGGTGTCGCCGCCGGGCTGATCTGATGAGCCCGTTTGTTGGGCCCATCAGGGTCGCTTACGGCAGGCGGTCGCAATGCATTGCGACCGGTCTCAATACGCGGGGGCCTGTGACTTCAGAACTTGTATGATGCTGGCGATGAGGTTCGTTCGCGCCTGGGTTGCTAGCGCGCTAGCCAACATGTCGAAGCCGTGCACGGCACGCGCGTAGACAAACAGGTCGGTGGGGACACCGCTACGCAAGAGCCGCTGAGCGTAGGATACATCCTCTTCTCGGAACAGATCCAGCGCGCCGGTCACGACGATGGCTGGCGGCAAGCCATGCAAATCCTCCGCCAACGCAGGCGAAAGGTACCCCACCTGATCGCTGTCGCGATTGAGAGAACCCTTTACCGCGTTCCATGAAAAAGCAGTCAAAGGACGATTGACCACGAACTCACCGGTCAGCGGATCGTCAAAGGGTGCTTCCTCGGTGCCAGTTCTCATATCCAGCATGGGATAGAGAAGGATCTGAGCGCATAGCGGTATTTCTTTGCGATCACGCGCGAGGAGCGCGAGCGCGGCAGCAAGGCCACCGCCTCCGCTATCACCCATTACAGCGATGCGGTTTGGATCAATCTTCAGTTCGGCAGCATTGGCATGCAACCACTTCAGGACTGAGTAGCAATCTTCGAGGCCGCTCGGAAACGGAAACTCTGGCGCCAGACGATAGCCTGGGGCAGCGACGACTGCGTCGAGATCGGAGGCCAGTTTCAGATGGCTCCCCGCCATCAATTCCGGCGAACCGGCAACCATTCCGCCACCGTGTAAATAGAGGATGGCGGGCTTTAGAGCGTCGCCGCTCTGAGGCCGATGGAAAAGAACGCGAATGGTGCCTTCGCCATCCAACCGGGGAGCCTGGCGCAACTCATAGTCGACGGGCTCGGGCGTCAAGAGCGAGCCCAATCCCTCCATCAACGATCGGAAATCCGCAATGCTATGCAATTTGGGATCAAACGACAACATCCCATCCATGAGGTGCCGCTGTTCGCGGTCGACGAGATTAAGAGTGGTCACAGATGTAATCTCCTGCTATTTTTTTATCACAACGATCATTCCAATAAAACATTGCGGAGCCAATTACAACAATGACCAATGTGATAAATAGCCGACGGCGGGGGCGACCTGCGGCTTTTAATCGAGATGACGTGCTTATGCGCGCGATGGAAGTGTTCTGGGCTCGTGGATACGATCTTGCGTCCATCCCCCTGCTCACCGAGCGGATGGGCATATCGGCACAGAGCCTGTATGCGGCCTTTGGCTCAAAGGACGCTCTCTACCGCGAGGCCATGGAGCTCTATCAGACGACGGTCGGAGGGTTCGGCACCAAGGCTCTGGCGGAGGAGAAGGACGCGGTGTCGGCAGTGGCTCGGCTTATCCACGACGCGGCGCTTGTTTTTTCCAGCAGCGACTACAATCCGGGATGCATGATTACGACAGCTCCGTCTGGCGATAGAGAAGAACCTCTAAGTGAGTTCGGCAAGCAACTTCGAACACAGAGTATTGAACAGGTACGCGCCCGCCTTCAGCGAGGCATAGAGGATGGACAGGTCAAAGCCGATGTCGATTGCGAAATTTGGTCGCGTTTCGTGGCCGCGATAGTTCACGGACTGTCGGTGCAGGCCCGAGACGGGATGTCGAGAGATGCTTTGATCGCAAGCGCGGATCTGGCCGCGGCGTCCCTTGGAGCCCTTCGTGCGAAGGTTCACGTCGAATAGGCTGTAGAAGCCACCGGAACAAAGACGGCTTCGCGCGCCGCTGTATCCGGGAGCCTACACCTTCATTATGCATTTCGGCCGGGTCTGGCTTGGCCCCTGGCAACGCCCTTCAGCTGCTCGCGAAAGTTACGCGTGACGACGGAATGATCATCAGGATGGGTCGCCAGTGCAAGCCGAGCTCGCGGCGCGTCGCCTATGATCGGCAGGAAAACCACGCCTGGCACGTTGATGTTGGACAAGGGAGCTGGGACGATGGAAACACCAAGCTCGACTGCCACCAGGTTCGCGATCGACGTGATCTGAGGGGAGACCTGTCCAATCACCGGCTCGAAGCCGGCCCGCCGGCAGGCATCGATGACCTCGTCATAAAGATCAGGCCCAAGACTACGGGAGTGCAAGACCAGAGGTTCGTTTTTCAGAGCACTCAGCGGGATCGCATATTCGGATGCGAGACGGTGGCCGGAGGGGAGCACGACCATCATCGCATCCTCGGCGAGGTAGGTCACCGTCAGACCTTCAGGTGCCGTAGGGCCTGGCCGGATGAACACGGCATCGATCGATCGGTGCCTCAATTGCTCGAGCAGTTGCAACGTGTTGAGCTCGGCAAGCGTGACTTCGACCTTCGGATAAGCACGCCGAAACGATCTTATGATCTTCGGGACTGCCTCATTGAACGCGGCCGAGCCGGTAAAGCCGACCCGCAACCGTCCGAACTCACCGGCCGCGCCACGCAAAGCCATCTTCCTCGCATAGTCGAGCTGTCCAAAGATTACATAGACCTCCGCCAAGAATGCCTCGCCTGCCTCGGTGAGCGAAGCTCCCCTTGGCAGCCTGTGGAACAGTGGCACCCCGATCTCCTCCTCCAGATCCTTGATCTGACTGCTGAGCGGCGGCTGAGCAATTCCCACCCTCTCAGCGGCACGGCGGAAATTGCCCTCTTCCGCGACCGCAATGAAATAGCGCAGGTGCCTCAGCTCCATCTGACCTCTCTCAATTGATACGCAAAAGATATCACAAAAAACTTTCGATATATTGGATATTCCTTATCGCGTGGCGCATATTTCGGTCAACAGAAAGGATCGGATATGCGCACAACAGACGACAACGCCCTGCACTGCTTCGTCGGCATGTGGGTCACCGAGGATGGCTACATTCGTCAGGAGTTGCTGCCGAACGGTCGCTATGACGAAGCACGCGGCAACAAGAGGAGCGCCTACCAAGGGCGCTATGAAATTACCGGGAACCATATCGAATATTGGGACGATACCGGTTTTACCGCGGACGGCGAATTCATCGACGGCGTCCTGCATCACGTCGGGATGCGATTTCATCGCGAATAACGCCGGCCCATTCTGCCGAGCTGACACTAAGGCTCGGCTGCCAAACCCCGGCAAAAGTCTACGGACTGTTTGCCGGTATTTCGGGTACCCCCAGAAAGAGAGAGCATGATGATAAAGGTATATAATCCTGCGGATGGCAGCCTCGTCGGCGAAGTCCCTCATTTTTCCGTCGAAGAGGTCAAAGCGGCGATCGACCGCACCTGTGATGCCTTCCCTGCCTGGTCGCGCAAACTCGCAAAAGAACGGGGCGATCTTCTTCGTCGCTGGTTTGAGCTGGTGCGCAACGACAAGCGCATCTTCGCCGAGATCATGGTCAAGGAAAACGGGAAATGCCTTTCGGAAGCCGTGGGCGAGATCGATTACGGCCTGGGCTTTATCGAGTGGTATGCCGAAGAGGCCAAGCGCGTCTATGGCGACACCATCCCATCGCATGCGAACAACGCAGCGGTGCTGGTCGTCAAGGAACCGGCCGGCCCGACAGCGTCGATCACCCCGTGGAACTTTCCCTTCATGATGATCGCGCGCAAGATTGCAACCGCGCTTGCCGCCGGCTGCACGATGATCATCAAGCCTTCGGAGGAGACGCCGCTCACGGCCTACAAGCTCCTCGAATATGCTCGAAAGGCCGGGATTCCCGAAGGCGTCTTCGAAATGGTGACAGGCGATCCTCGGGAAATCGGGCCGCTGTTCACCGGTGACGATCGCATCCGGAAGATCTCGTTCACCGGCTCCACGGCCGTCGGCAAGCTGCTTGCGGAGGCAAGTGGAAAGAACCTGAAAAAGATGACGCTCGAGCTGGGTGGCAATGCGCCATTCATTGTCTTCGACGACGCTCACTTCGACGACGCAGTCGCCGGCATTGTGTCCGCGAAGCTGCGCAACTCCGGGCAGGTCTGCATCTCGCCGAACCGAATTTACGTCCACAGCAGCATTTATGACAAGTTCGTTGCCGCTGTTGCGGAACGTGTGGCCAAAATTCGAGTCGATCAGGGCCTTCAAGACGATTTCGTTGTCGGCCCACTGGTCAACAAGATCGGCTTCGACAAAGTTGCCGGCCTCGTCGAAGAAGCCAAGGCGGCGGGTGCGCGTGCCGTTCTCGGCGGCAAGCCTCACGCCAAGGGCGGTTTGTTCTATGAACCGACTATTCTCGCTGACGTCACGGACGACATGAAAGTCGCTCGTACGGAAATTTTCGGACCGGTCTTTCCGATCTACCGGTTTGACAGCGAGGACGAGGTCGTCAAGCGTGCCAACAATTCCGAGTATGGACTTGTTGCGTATGCCTACACAAAAGACCTTGCGCGCGCGTTTCGCCTGTCGCGCAACATTGAGGCCGGCATGGTCATCCTGAACTCGCCATCCGTCGGTACCGCCTCGGTCCCGTTTGGCGGTGTCAAGCATTCCGGCTTTGGCCGCGAAGGCAGTTACTACGGCATCGAGGAATATGTCGAAGTCAAATACGTTCTGATGGCGAGTCTCGATCGCTAAACTTTCCGATTGGAAATGGCGGCACAGCCGCCGTTTCCCCATCGATCGGGAAACGTCACCCTCTCAATCTCCCCCAGGACAAACAAATCATGAATGCGAAAGCAGATCCGCTAAGATGGCGCGTCTTCGCCATGGCGGTAACAACGGCTATCACAATCGCGAACGTCTATTACTGCCAACCGATCCTGTCCAAGATCAGCGATACATTGGGAGCAACGGATGCGCAGATCGGAAACCTTCCGGTGCTGACCCAAGTGGGCGTCGGCATGGGTCTCCTGTTCCTGGCGCCGCTGGGCGACATGCTTGACAGAAAAAAGCTGGTCATCTGCCTTGAGCTTCTTCTCGTATGCGCATTGCTCGGCATGTCGGTCGCCAACACGTTGGCAACAGTCTATGCCGCAAGTTTCGCGATCGGCGTCTTCGCGGTCGCGGTCCAGATCGTTGTCCCGATGGCAGCCTCGATGGCGACCGCCGAAACAAAGGGCAAGATCGTTGGAACGGTGTTCACCGGCACTTTGACCGGCATTCTCGTATCGCGAATAGCCAGTGGATATCTGGCGGACTGGTTGGGTTGGCGCTCTGTCTATATCGTGTCGGCCGCACTCGTTTTCGGTGTGAGCCTGCTCATCCTCGCTGCATTTCCAAGCCAACCCGGCAGGCATCAAGGCAGCTATGGCGGCCTCATGGCATCGACGCTCTCACAGTTCTTCCGATTTGCGAAACTCCGAAGACTTTCCTTGCTCGGCGCTCTGATTTTCGGTGCCTTCTGTTCATTCTGGACCACGCTGACATTCCATCTGAGCATGGCACCGTTTTCCTTCGACAGTAGCCAGATTGGTCTATTTGGTTTCGTCGCAATTGCAGGAACTCTTTTCGCCCCGTTCTTCGGCAGGCTGGCGGATCGCAGTAGTCCTGAACGAATGCAGACACTGACGATCTTCCTGATGATTCTCGGCGTTCTGTGCGGCCAGTGGTGGCAAAACTCGACGATCGCGCTTATCGCGGCGACGCTCCTTCTGGACATCGGCGTGCAGGCAACTCAGGTCAACAATCTGGCACAGATCTACAAGCTTGACGAAACTGCCCATAGTCGCATCAATTCCGTCTTCATGGTCTGTTTTTTCATCGGCGGCGCTATTGGATCCTACTGTGGCGTTTGGGCCTGGAGCGCAGGTGGTTGGCCGTTCGTAAGCGGCCAGTTGCTGGCCTTCAGCGTCTTCGCGCTGCTGGTTTCGATACTCAACCTATCCGCCTCGAAAAGACCATCTGCTCCGCACATCTGAGCGTCACGAGCGGGAATCTGCTCGTCAGCATTTCCGCGCCGTTGCTTCAAGGCCTCACGAGGGGCGCAGTATCGCTCGAGACGAGCCAGACTGCGCCTCTTCCCAACAGACCGACGGAATCGGACTTTGTTGAGAACAATTGGCGATCTCAAAATTCGTTCAATTTCGCCGTCGCCAACAGCTTCACGAGCCAATCGACAAATACCCTCACCTTGTTACCGAGATGCCGGTTCGGCGGATAGACGATGTAGAGCGGGATGCTTGCACCAGACCATTCCGGCAGGACATTTACCAGTTCGCCACTTGCAATTGCCTTGCGTGCCGTAAAGCTCGGTGTCTGGCCAATGCCTAACCCTGAGGTGAGTGCTTCTATGAAGGTCCGGCTATCGTTGACCGAGAACAGGTAGCCGGGCGCGATGTCGATGACAGTTTCACCTCGGATGAACCTGAAGGTGGCGGATGGCTTCGTGTGCGAACGAAAATAGCCGATTGCGCGGTGCCCAGTCGCGATATCATCCGGATGTCGCGGCGCGCCAAACTGGTCGATATAGCCGGGCGAGGCGCATGTGACGAAATCAAGATCGCCGACACGTCTGGCTATCAGGGATGGGTTTGAGGGGTTCCCGACGGTCAGCGCGCAATCGACATTCTCGGCGACATAATCGGTATCGCCTGCACTGACACCGAGATCGATGTGCAGGTCCGGATATTTTTCATAGAACCCCTCTAATGCCGGCACGAGCAACGAGGTTGCGAACGCGCCCGCCATTTCGATGCGAAGGCGACCCCTCGGCGTCATGTTGGACGTCAGCAGGCTGGCGTCCAACTCGTCTAGTTCGGCTATGATGCGGAACGCACGCTCGTAATAGAGCGCGCCGTCCATGGTCACGGTGAGCCGCCGTGTCGTTCGGTTGATGAGCTTCGTGCTCAAGTGGCTTTCGAGATTCCGGATCGAGTTGCTGACCGTCGCTTTCGGCATTGTCAGTGCATACGCCGCGCGTGTGAAGCTTCCGGTTTCGACAACTCTCAGGAAGGCGCGCATCGCCTGGATCTGATCCATGTGGTGTTTCATCCGATATGGCCTGCGCGGGCCATCAAGCGGGAGCCTTTCAATTGTCGATTGGAGGAAGAGCAGATGACCTCTCGATACGAGAGGTCATCTTTGCGGCCGACGGCCGTGGGAAGGAGACGGCAAGCGGCTCAGGCTTTCGCAGCGCGAACATGGCTGACGCTGAGCCAGATGGCGGAAACGAGGAAGTAGAATGCTCCGAGCCCCGCATATCCGGCGACGTTTGCAATCGACGGCTCGTCGGGCATGCGCGCCTGTAGAATGAAGAAGATGCCTGCGACCGCCGATTGGCCACCGCTCAGGATCATGACCCACTGCCCGCCATTGCTCTTCCAGCGGCGCACGGCAGCGCTGAGTTGGAGCAGGCCCGAGAAGATCGCCCACAGCCCGAAGACGGCCAGAACCCAGTTCATGCTCATCGTGAGGGCGAACATCACGATCACTGTCATGAGCGAGCTGACCCAGAAATTGAAGGCTTGGCTGCGGTTGTCGGCCAGTCCGCCATTTCGCCCCGCGTCAACGAAGTTCGCCGCCGCGTCCCAAGCCGGATAGATGATCAGCAGAAAAGCGGCGACGCCCGAGGACTGCCGGCCGATGGCAAGCGCCGCGATGACCCACACGATGGAGAAGGCTGCTCGTGTGAAATAGTAGCGTTTCAGCCAGAATTCATTGCTGCTGATGGTGCTCGATGTCTTGTTGCTCATTTTGAACTTTCCTTTTCCTGCGCTTGGAACGTCTGTCCAAGACGCGGTCAGATGTAGAAGACGCGATCGCCGAAGCGTTTTTCGTCGTCCGCCTGTTTTCCGATGCGATCATTTTCCCCTGAAAATCGGGGCGCCATTTCGCTTTGGCGCTCAGCTTTCGCCTGCTGTAGCCGCTGCTCCAGGCCTGCGGTGATGGCCGACTGCCGGGCCGCAACCCAGCGACCATCGGGATCCGTGAGGATAGAGTTTGTCTGACAGACACTGACGGGGCTTGGAGGCGCCGTCGCCGATATTGGCTGGATCCTGTTCACTCTTCGTCTGGTCATGAAATCTCCTTTGCGGCTTTGCTAAGGGCATTCACCTGCAAGGCGACCGGTCAGAAATCAGGATCCGGCCACCGGACATCCACGTTGGAGTGCGGCAATTCGAGATCGGCGATCACTCGCCTAGATTCCCGCGTACCACTCGTACCCGCGATCCTCCCAGAAGCCGCCATTGCCGCCCCACAGACTGTCGAAGCTGTCGACGATCTCGATACGCATGACGTATTTGGCATGCTTGTAACCGAGGTGCCGCTCGACCCGCAGGCGCAGCGGAGCGCCGTGGCCGACGGTGAGGTCCTTGCCGTTCATTTGATAGGCGAGGATAGTTTGCGGATGAAACGCATCGACAAGGTCGATGCTCTCGTAATAGCGACCGCTTCCATCGAGCGTCTTTTCCAGTTCGTCGGCGCAATGGAAGACGGCAAATCGCGCGTTCGGCCGAAGTCCGACCGTCTTGAGCAACGTTCCCAGGGGAACACCCGTCCATTTGCCGATCGCGCTCCAGCCTTCGACACAGTCGTGACGGGTAACCTGCGTGCGAGCCGGCAGTTTCTTCAAGTCGTCGAGCGAAATCTGAAGCGGCCTTTCCACGAGGCCATCGATCGTGAGCCGCCACTTCGCGAACCGACCCTCAAGGAGTTCGGCATATTCCTCGCTATCGGGCGAGCTCGTGCCATTGACCCGGAAGGACGGCGAGATATCCGCCTCGCTGAACTCGCGCGCCAAGGCATCGCGCCCCTGCAGCAGGCGCTGCGCTTTCATCGTCAGCGTCTCGGCCGAACGGATAACGCCGGCAACCTTGTCGTTCTGGTCGAAGAGGTCGCATCCCGAGAGGGTGAGCGCACTGGCACCAAGCGTACTGCCGATCAGGAAGCGGCGGCGGGTGAGAAAACGGTTCATGGGTTCGGTCCTGTTTCCTTGATCGCATAGCGGCCGGTCACCATCGATCGGATGTTGTTCCAAGTGCCTGACAGCACGACCATCGCGACATGGACGATGACAAACAGCACCAGCAGCGACGCCGTCACGAAGTGGATCGTCCGCGCTGACTGTCGTCCTCCGAAGACATCGACGAGCCAGGGAAAGGCAGCGTCTACCCCGGGCGACATCGTCAGGCCGGTCAGGATCATCAGCGGAAGCAGGACCGCGATCACGGCAAGATAAGTCAGCTTCTGCAATGCATTGTAGCGTTTGGCTTCCTCTCCCTTCGGGAAGCGCAGGCGCGCATGATCAAGGATCTCGTGCCAGAGATGACGGGGAGATAGCTCGCGCACTTTCGGCGCAAGGTCCCGTCTGAAGTGTCCGTTCAGTATCCCAAAACCTGCATAGACGAGGCCATTGATAAGAAACAGCCAAGCGAAGAAGAAGTGCCAGCGACGCCCTGCCGCGAGGTCCTGAAACGACGGAATGGTCGCCCAGGCGGGAAATGCCCTTGCCGTCGGCTGGCCATCGACATTGGAAATCCCGAGCACACCGGTGGTCGAAACCTCCAGACCCGCAGCGCGTACGAAGCCATGTGCATCGGCGCCATTTCCCGCAGACCCAATGGTAAGAACGGCTGGATCGCCATCGGCGCCATAAGGGCCCCAGTAGAGCTCGGGATGGGCGTTGAATATCTGCAGGCCGCTCAGCAGGAGAAAGCTCAGGCAGATGACGTTCAGCCAGTGTGTAATACGCGTCACAAGCGAGTGGCGGCGGATGAATATCGTCCGGGTATACTGGACGTTATCGTTGGTGGCATTCATGTCCGGCCTTGCTCCTTAAAGAGGCGGATTTTATGGAGGATCGTCGCCGGTCGAACCGGAAGGGGCGGTCCAGCCGACCGGCGACAGACATGGTCACATTGGCGGGACCACGCCATTCTTTCCAACGACGAGCTGATGGGCGACAGTGCCGGTGGAAGCCTTCTCGGCCGGCACGAAGACAACGGCGCCCGGAACGAGGTCGTCCTTCGTCGCAGGTGCAAGGGTGACAACCGGCGTACCGTCAGGGATCGAGATCTTCTTCTCCTTGCCCTTGTAGGCGACGGTCACCGTGCGGCCATCGACACCCTTGACGGCATCGGCGACGGTCGCATTCGTCATGCTGCTCTCGGGCTTCAGGTCCCAGCCATAGCTACCCTCGCCCGCACCCTTAAGCGCCGGCGGGAAGATGAGAACTTCGAGCGCTCCATCGCCGCCATCTTTCTTGGGCAGCGACGCAATGCCGACGAAATCACCCGGCTTGATGTCCTCGATCTTCGCATTCGCAACAGCCGAAACCTGCCAGCCGTCGGCGAGAGCGACATCGAGGGTCTCACCTTCGCGGGTCTTCACGGTCAGCTTGGAGCCGCCAAAGGAAACGACGCTACCTCTGACATTGATGCGATTGCCCTTCGCGTCCTCGGCATGAACAGGCAAAGCGACCATCGTTGCCAATGAAATGCTGGAGAGCACCAAAGCCAAAGCGGGTGTGAAGTTCTTTATCATGACAATCTTCCTACTAGTTGATAGGTTAACAAGGCGCAGTTTGACCTGGGGCGAGACATCGCCCCAGGCGATTATTGAACGGTGGTTCTCGACAGACGCTCCAACGTGGGCGCGAGCACAGTCGCGAACACGGCAGGCTGTCTATAGGCCCGCGCCGAGAGCATCGCTCCATGAACGCAAGCCAGGAAAGCTTCCGCCTCCACATCCGGGGCGCTCGTCAGGTTCAAGGTACCCGCTTGGGCGCCCCGCGCCATCACCGAGGTCAGCCACTGTGACAGGAAGCGAAAGAAAGCAGTCACCTCGGTGGCAACTTCAGGGGGAAGCGAAGGTAGCTCGCTTGCAAGCATGGCGCAGACGCAGAAGGGCCTGCTTGCGTCCTCAATGCATCCGGCCCAGTGATCCGCGTAGATCTTCAAGATCTCCCGTGGCTCCGGGACGTTCCGTTCCAGTGCCTCGACGCCCGCCTGCGCATCCTCGCGGTAACGCAGAAGCAGCTTTCGAACCAAGTCTGACTTGGTCGGAAAATGGTGATGAATGCTTGCCTTGCGGATTCCGACGACTTCAGCGATATCAGCATAGCTGAAACCATTGTAGCCGCCACTCATGATGAGGTTGCGCGCAGAAGCGAGAATGTCGTCCGAAGTCGTCGATAAGTTGCTCATGCATTGTGTCTACCTTCTAGTAGGGAGACTGTCAATCGCCAATGCAATTTATTTTGTCCGATCCTCATAGAGCCGATCAGAAGATCCAGTTATCAGCCTGGGCTCCAACTTTCCAGTCAGCGTCGCTGACCGTCCTCCGTATCCATCGAAAACCGGGCAACTGACCCATCGTTGCCATCCGACTAGAAGGTAGCTAAGAAGGCTATTGTGGCGGCGCCGGCGGCGCCCGGCACATTCCCCAAGGAGCACAACATGACCAGAGCGGAAGACAACAGCCTTGAAGGCCGACTGCGCATTGTGGAGGACAAGCTCGCGATTTATGAGCTCATCGCGTCCCATCCGCCGAGCGCCGACACCGGGCATTCCGAGTACACGCTTTCCGTCTACGAGGAAGACGGCCTATTCGACCGCGGCCCCACGCTCGATGGCGCACGCGGGGCAAAAGACATTGCCGCGTTTATCGAACGCCCCGAGCATCAAGAGGCCATTACCGCAGGCTTGGCGCATTTCGCAGGCCTGCCGCTGATCGACTTGCGTGGTGATAGCGCGATCGTGACCTCTTATCTCCAGATCGTGCATCTTGATCACAGCGGTGAGCCGCGCGATCTGCCAAATCATGGCACCTCGACGGGATATCGTATCCATCGAGCCGTTGTTAATCGCTGGGAACTCCATCGCATCGGCGGCCGCTGGCGGGTGGCGCGGCGAACCCTTCTGCCAGTTGATGGTTCGCGGGCTCACCAGACGTTGCTGCGCACCAGTCTGGACGAGTTGTACTTCGCCCGGGATGGAGAAAAGTAGGCCGGGTTCGCTGTTGCCCGCGAAGGTTTGCGGCGCGAGCGCTTCTGATGGCGGTGGCAGCTGCAAGCTGCCTGCAGCTCGCATCCTCATCACCGCCACCCAGTCCTGATGATCGCCTAGATACCGAGGCGTTTGCCGGCAGCCTCCGCAGCCTGCTCTATCTGTTGGCGCATCATGGGCGTACGCGCACGCAACGCAGCAGCCTGCTCCGGCTCCTTCTCAGGCGTCCCGCCATCAAAGGGCGGCTCTGGCGCATATTCGAGAACAAGCTGAACGCGCCGCGCTGCGTCCTCACCGCGAAGTTCGGCGGCAAGGGCAAGCCCGAAGTCGAGACCGGCGGTAACGCCCGCCCCTGTCATCCGGTTTCGGTCCTTCACGACGCGCTTGTTCACCCGCCTCACCCCCATCAGCGGCAACAGGTCGGCATGTACCCAGTTCGCCGTCGCGTCGTAGTCCTTCAACAGTCCTGTCGCCGCAAGGGTCAGGACACCCGTACAGATGGCTGTAACCCACTTGGCTTTCTCTCCCCGTTGACGAAGAAAATCCATGACTTCAGGATCGTTCATGCAATCGATTGTCCCCAGCAGCCCGCCGGGGACAAACAGCACGTCCGGCGCCTCGTCGGCCTCGGCAAATGTCTTGGTCGGGGTAACGGGGATGCCGAGCTCGGTCGAAACAGGCGTCCGGTCCTTCCAGACAAGATCGATCCGGCATCGCAGGATATCAAATACGGTCATGGGTCCGACGAGATCCTGCATGACCATGCGTGGATGGACAAGCATGGTGATGCGTGGCGCATCAGCGGGGATCGGCATCTGGTGAGCTGCGGGTCCCGGTCCCTGCTGGGCGGAAGCCGGGATCGAAAAAGCGCTGGCGGCACCCACGCTCGCGGCAAGCGCGAGAATGTCGCGGCGGCTAAAGTCGCTCATGGTCATCTTCCTTGATTACAGGCGCCCAAGACCCGATGATTCCGGATCGAGGAGCTTGATGGACGGACGGCCCGAAGCGCCATCGGCAAACCCATACTCACGGGCCGTCCGCCAGGGAGAAGCGTCGTAGGCACGGCCGGCGCGCGGGCAGCGCGCACTGCCGCGTGCAACTATCCCCTTTCAGGCACGACCACATCTATCGTTTGCACTTCAATCACGCTGTGGGCGGCATTGACGAGCTCGAGCTCCACCTTGTGGGCGCCTGGCGGCAATTGTCCGAAATAGATTGGGTCCGTCGAGGCGTGAATCCATTTCCATCCGGCGCCATCGACCATGACATGAATATGACCGATCGTCGGCTTCAGCTTCGTGGCCTCCGCGCCCGCGATTTCCGTGTAGATGGGAAGGATCATCATGTTCTCGACGTGGAATGGCAGATAGACGTAGCCATCCTTGAGGATCGTTGCGTCGGGCGAGGAGACGATCAGCTTTGGGCTAGCCTCCTCCCCGGCCTGCGGTGAGGCAGTCTTGGTCTTTGCGACCATCATCTGATTGTGATCCGCGGCGTGCGCGGTGGAGATAGCCATGAGGCAAACGGCAAGCAGCGTAGCGGAGGCTGATATCTTCAATTTCGTCTTCCTGATTGGTTGATCGTTCCATGTCCGCAAACACTCGCAATCAGCTGAAGCGTCTAACAGCATGGCCACATATATCTACCAACTAGTAGGTATATGTAAATCGACTTTCATGGTGCAAATTGTCGCAGCGCTTCAAATGCAATGTAGACCGCAAGCAGTGGCCGCTCTGGCTGGCGTGGGACCCTGTCAACGTGGCCCCGGCGCTGATCGAGCATTGAATGCCTTTACCCTGCGTCGCGTGCCGTTGCCGGCGGAGCGTCGGAAAGGCTGATGCCTGGCTGAATCAATATGTTGCCACCTTCCGATGTCGTCGCAATGATGCCATCGGAATAGATTTTGACAGATGATATGGTGCCTTTGACAGATCCGTCGGCGCTCTCAATATATTTGCCAACATATCCGCCAGCCTGTGTCAGGTTAGAGCCAGCAAGCAGAGCATCAAGCTTCTTGTTTGTCTGGATGCTCTGTTCCACTTGGGAAAAGGTCGCCAATTGAGCGAGCTGCTCACTGGCATCGACAGGATCGGTGGGGTCCTGATTTTTCAGCTGCGCGATGAGGAGCTGCAAGAAATCGTCATAATCTGCTGTCGTCTTATGCTGGACATTGGTGTTGGGAGCAGTTGCTGTGGAGGCAGTGAGACTACCGAGAGAGCTCGTCATGCGACGTCCTTTCTGTGACCGGGCATTGCGGGGCGATTGTGCACGTCCCTTGAAGACGGTCCTGCAGAGGTTCCCCCGAACCGTTGACATACGCCTACCTTCTAGTAGGTTTATCGTCAATCGGAAACAGCTGACTGTTGAATTTGCGTCCCTTCACGGTTAGTACGAAAGCGAAACAGACCGGCGGCAGACATGAAGACAATCGGAATTCTCGGCGGTATGTCCGCCGCTTCAACGCAGATCTATTATCGAGAACTCTGCAATCGAACCCGACAAGTCCTGGGAGGCCTGCACTCTCCGGAACTGCTCATACGTTCCCTGGATTTCGCACGGATCGAGGCCCTGCAGGTCGCTGGAAAATGGGAAGAAGCCGGCGAGATTTTGAACAGAGAAGCGAAGGCCCTTGAGCGCGCCAACGCGGATTTCATCGTCCTGGCGACCAACACCATGCACAAGCTGGCCGAGCAGATGATGCACGGCGTGTCGATCCCCTTGCTGCATATCGCCGACGCCACCGCATCACGCATCAAGCTGGAGGGTCTGCGCAGCCCCGGACTGATGGCGACCGCATTCACGATGGAGCAGTCCTTCTACACCGACAGGCTGGTTGCGGCCGGTGTTACGGCGATCATACCGGAAACGCGCGATCGAAGCGAAACGCACCGGATCATCTACGAAGAGCTTTGCTGCGATGTTGTTACCAAGCAGAGCGAAGAGGCCTATGTCGCCATCGCCCAACGTCTTGTCGATCGAGGCGCTGATTGCCTGATCCTCGGCTGCACGGAAGTGGGCATGCTTCTTAACCAGGGGAATGTGTCCGTGCCCGTGTTCGACACGACACTGATCCATTGCGATGTGGCCCTCGCAATGGCCCTCGATGACCAGGTCCCGTCATAGACACGAGTTAAAGCTTAGTGTCGAAGACACGACTTGCCAAAGTCCCGCACCCTTTTGACCAGCCAAGGTCAACAATCCAACTCGAGATTGCCCCGCGGCACTGCGAGACACAAGAGAGCCTGGTTCAGAGAAAGCAGCGGCATCTCGTCGCCGACATGGTCGACGACCCCGCTGATCACTTTTTGAACGCAGGACTGGCAGTCCCCGAGGCGACAGGAATATGCAACCTCGATATCGTTCTTGAGCGCAAGGTCAAGCAACGTACCATCACTCGGTGACCATGATACCGACTTGCCCGATCTGGCGAAGGTAACCGTGCTGCCACTGACTGTATACTTGCCAGCAAGATCGAGTGTCCCGCCCGACGCCGCTTCAAAGGCTTCGTAGCGAATGGATAGCGGTGCTGCCCCGCGTGCGACCAGCCCATCGCGAAGCGACGTCATGAAGATGTCGGGACCGCAGATATAGAAGTCGGCCTCATCCACCGGCAGCGTCCGGGCGAGCATATCGCTGTCGATCCGACCGACGAAATCGCAGTGATCTTCCTTCCGTGGACGGGAATAGCAGGTGAACAGCCTGACGCCACCGTTCCTCGCCCGTGCTGCGATGGCTTGAGCCTCCCTTTCGAACAGGTGGGAGGTCGCATCGCGGGCGGCGTGAATGAACCATACCTCTCGACCGCTGTCTTCCGACACAATTTGCTCCAGCATCGGAAGAAGAGGCGTGATGCCAACGCCGGCACTGATCAGTACGATCCGGCGCCCTGGCGCGCTCGACAGCACGAAGCGCCCGGCAGGGACGCCCACATGCAGCTCCATTCGCGGTTGGATTGTATCGTGAAGAAGGTCCGATACCCCGCCTCTTCCGACACGGCGCACCGAGATGCGCAGGCTTTTCCCGTCGGGTCGGCGCGAGACGGAATACGAACGCTGCCGAAGGGCGCCAGAGGTACCCGGCACGGAGACCGTAACGTACTGTCCGGGAAGAACGGGACCAATCGGCGCTTGGTCGCACGGCTCAAGGACGAACGACGTGACATCAGGGCTTTCGCGGTGCCGTTCCGCGCATCGGAACCGGCGCTTGCCGGACCAGAAACTGCGGCGGTCCTGTTGCCAGACACGCGAGCGCGACAACGCCGCGGAGCAGTGAAAGTAGACTTCCCGCGGCGAGATCTTCAGCGCGTTCGGTTCCGATTCCGAACGCCCGTTGATCCGGAGCAGTTCGTTCTGTCCCGGTATCATCGTCAGGAGCGCGCATTCCCCGTCCGCTACGGCAGCGGTGCCACTGGGAAGGCGAAGGCGATAGGCGTGCCTATTGTCGAACGGGATGGCGGCAAGCGGCGCTTCAGCGGTAATGTCGAGTGCGATCTCCGCATTTTCGCCTTCCCGGGCATAAACGGTCAAAACCGCATTCTCCATGAATTGCAGCGCGCCAGGACCGGCGAACCCGCCGACCTTCTGGTCGACGCCCTCCATTGGAGGGCCATAGACTTCACGCACGCCGGCGTCCTGCAGATCGCGTTCCTCAGCCTCGCTTCTTGGTACAGGAGAAGCCCCCCTGGCAGCCTGCGCCGCCTTGTCTCCATCAATGACAGCGCCCAGATCGAGCGGCGGCAGGCGCCGCGCTGGATCGATCCAGAAACCAGCCTGGTCGAAAGCCGGGGTTTGAGCGAATTCGAGCGAGGTCGGCGTCAACACAAGCACGCTGATCGGCGGGTTCCCATCGGCTGGGAACCGCGCGAGGTGTTCCGCAAGAAACGAGACCTCCGCATCCGCCGCGACACGCAGGAAGCGGCCACATCCCCGGTTCACGATAATCAGCGCAACACGAGGGTTGGCTAGGATGTTGCTGATCGTGTCGAGCCTGCGATTGCCATTGTAGTCGGGCAACAAAAGGGTCCCGTCCTCGGCAACCGTCAGGACACCAGGCTGCCCGCCTCGCGGCGAAACGTCCATCGCACCTTCGGCATTGCGCGATGCGATGAAAAGGAGCGTCGAGTTCTCGATGAACCGACGGGTTTCCATATCCATGTCTGGTGTCCTTCATGAAACGCCGCCAACGGAGCTAGCGACAAATACGTCGGCGCCGGAGATTTCCGCGCAGAGCAAGCGCTTTGGATCAGGAGCGTTGACGTTCGGCCAGCGCACGCAACACATCGGGCCTACGCGGAATGGAAGGCTGCGCGCCAGCCTGCAGGCACGCCATGCTGGCTGCAACGACTGCGATTTCCGCGGCCTCCCGCAAGGAACCACCTCGATCAAGTTCCGCGGCAAAATACCCACAGAACGTATCGCCGGCGCCGACGGTATCGAGCGGCTGAATTCCAGGAGCTGCGACTTCGAAATATTCCTCAGGTGCGGAGACGGTCACGCCTGCCGCGCCTTTGGTGACGACAAGTATCTGGTTATTTCGACGGCTCCATGCGCGCATTGCCTCTGGGTCTTCCGCGCCGTCGCTCAGCTTTGCCCATTCATGCTGGTTCGCGATGACGACATCCGCGAGCCGCGACAGCTTTGCGGATGTTGCATCGAAGGGTGAAACGTTAAGAACCGTTCTGACGTCGTGAAGTCTTGCAAGCTCCAGGGCCGCCTTGTTCGTGTCGAATGGAACTTCCTGCTGAAGGACGAGCAAACCCTTTTGCGCTCTGGCGACCGCAGTGGCAGCCATGTCGATATCTACGAGCCCGTTGGCGCCGGCCGCCACGACAATACAGTTCTCACCTTGCCAATCGACGTAAATGTTCGCAGAACCGGTGTCTTCCTGAACGATGGCAACATCAGAAATCGAGACACCGCTTTCGACCAATTCCTGGAGGGCGATCTCCGCGTGCTGGTCATCGCCAACAGCGCCAAACAAGAAGGCGTCGGCGCCGGCGCGCCTTGCCGCAAGCGCCTGGTTTGCGCCCTTGCCCCCACCGAAATGGGACCTCCCATGTGCATGGAGCGTTTCGCCAGCTTGAGGCAGGCTTTCCACTTCAAACCGAATGTCGAGATTGATTGAACCCAGAACGACGATCATGAGGCACCTAGAGCCGACCGGCGAGGTCGCGCGAGAGAAACTGGCCGAAACCTTTCTCGACCACTGCTTGCCCATCGTCGAAAATCACCTTGCCGCGCAAGATTGTCGTCACCGGCCAGCCCGTCACCTCGATACCTTCATAGGGCGTGTAGTCGCTGCCGTGATGCATGAGGGATTGCGTCATGGTCACCTTCCTGTCCGCGTCCCAGAGCGTGATGTCGGCATCCGACCCGATCGCGATCGTACCCTTTGCCGGATACATGCCGAATAGCTTGGCGTGATTGGTCGAAGTCAGTTCAACGAAGCGTTGAAGCGAGATCCGCTCCTTCCTGACGCCTTCGGAAAACAGGATCGGCATGCGGGCAGCCACGCCTGGAATGCCGTTCGGCAGCCAACGGAATGATGTGCGCCCCTTCGGATTGGATTTGCCTTCGGCGTCCTCGTAACGAAAAGGGCAGTGGTCGGAAGAGAAGGTCTGAAAAGTACCGTTGACGATGCCGCGCCAGATCGCCTCTTGCGATGCGTGATCGCGCGGCGGCGGCGAGCAGACATATTTCGCGCCGGAATGGTCCATGTTGAGACCCTTCAGATGATCGGCCGTCAGCACGAGATATTGCGGGCAGGTTTCCGCGTAGACCTTGATACCCCTGGATCTGGCCCACTCAATCTGCTCCATCGCCTCTTCCCCCGAGACGTGAACGATCATGACCGGGACATCGACCAGTTCGGCGTGCGCGATGGCGCGATGGGTTGCTTCCCGCTCCACCACTTGCGGCCGGGATTCGGCATGATAGTAGGGCGCGGTCTTGCCCGCCTGCTCCAGCTTGTCGGTAAGAAACTTGATCTGGTCGTAACCTTCGGCATGGATCATCACCATTGCGCCGTACTGCCTGGCGATGCTCAACACTTCGAGGATTTCACGATCCTTCAGCACCAGATCGTCATAGGTCATGAAGATCTTCACGGACGTGTAGCCGTCGGCGATCAATGCCGGGAGTTCCTGGCCGAGCACGGCGGGCGTTGGATCGCTGATGATCAGATGAAAGCCGTAGTCGAGCAGCGAATTGCCATCTGCCTTGGCGTGATAGTCCGCCACAGCTTCGCGCAGCGATTGGCCCTTTCGCTGTAGGGCATAAGGAACGATGCAGGTGTTGCCGCCAGCCGCCGCGCTCCGGCTTCCCGTCTCAAAGCCATCCGCCATGACAATTCCCTCGCCTTGGTACTGGTCGAGATGAACATGACTATCGATACCACCAGGCAGCACCAGAAGACCCGTTGCATCGATTTCTTCGATGCCCTTCGGCAGTCCCCGGGCGAGTGCGACGATCTTGCCGTCCGTAACCCCTATGTCGCTGCAAAATGTGTCGGCCGCCGTGACAACGGTTCCGCCACGGATGACAAGATCGAATTTCGGTTCCATTCAGGCCTCCGGATGCAGTTCGTGATATTGGCGGTTCAGGTAGATCAGGCTGGTCACCTGCGAACTGTTTTTGACTGCCAGAACCTCGGCAATCATGATCGTGTGGGTGTTTACCTCGAGAGCCTGGACGATCCGGCAGTCGAAAGACACAATCGCGTCCAGAAGAACAGGCGCGCCGGTTTCGAGAATTGCCCAGCGGCCGTGCTTGAACCGATCATCCATTTCCAGCTTGCCGACGCCTGAGAACACGCCAGACAGCTCCTCCTGACCGGCCGAGAGCGTATTGACGCAAAAGACGCCGTTTTGCTTCAGCGGGCCGTTTTGCAGACTGCGACGGTTCATGCAGACCAGAAGTGACGGCGGGGTATCGCTGATGCTGCAGACAGCGGTTGCCGTAAAACCAAGGCGCCCCGCGGGCCCGTCGGAGGTGATGACGTTCACGGCAGCGCCGAGACGGCACATGCCATCCCGGAACGCCTGCATGGATACGGTAACGTCCTCCTGGAGCTCGGTGAAATTGCCTGATCTGGGCATGGACGTCAGTATCCCGGCTGCGTGATGCCGTGGCGGGCGGCAAAGGCCTTTGCGACGTTAATATCGGTAAGGGCCGGCACGATGCTTTCCGGATGCGGGAAGCCATAATAATACGCATCGGCTGCCCGCTCGTCGGCCCTGGCCGTATCCAGCACAATCTGCGTTGCCTCCGACGCAGGCTCAAGAAAGATCCGGGTGAGATCGCAGCCTCCGCGACCATATTTTTCCCACATGCCGAGATTGACCTCGGTCATCCAGATTTCGTCGAACGCGGCGTCGCCGTGGCGCGCGATTTCCTGCGCGAGATATTTGGCGCTGCGGCTGGCGAAGTTCCCGCCCTGGCCACAGATCGGGTCGAAGGTAATGGCTGTGTCGCCCACCGGCATAATCAGACCGCCGGAGGGCAACCTTCCGAAGGCTTTGCGCACCGTCGGCGGGAACCGCCCAACCAGCCAACCATGCGGATCCTCATCGACATATTCCATGTCATCGACCATGTCGTGTTCCCACGGCGCGAACTCGCGGATGATATTGCGCGCATGTTCGGTCACTTCTTGTCCCGAAGTGCTGCCGCCAAAGCGGTCCATGCGGCTTCCCTCACGCGCTTCAAAGAGAATGCCGTAGGTCGGGCCCGAGGTCTTGTGGTTGTAGGGAACCCAGAAATACTCACCGGAATCGGCGAAGAAGTCGAATTTCGTCGAACTGTAAGGCGTACGTTCGGAAAACCATTCGCGTACATGACGGCCGGACTTGCTGCGCACGATCGTCATCGCCAGATTGCGTTGCGGACGATCATAGACGCTTCGGTACGGGTCGCGCGGAATAAGCCTGCCAAGATCCGCCTTGCCGGCAGCCAGAACCGTGAGGTCGCTTTCGAGCGCGATCTTGTCGGCGCGTTCGGGCGTAACGCTTTCGATCACAAGCCTGCCGCCGATGCCTTCGAAATCCTCAAGCCAGCGATGAATCCGCATGCGCTGATCTATCGCGCCGCCGCTGCGGCCGTATTCGATCCGACCTTTCATGACGGTGGCCTGGGGGTCGCTCGGGAAGCGGGCACTCTCGAGCAGCACCCCTTCCGCCGGGAACATGCCTTCAGACCAGAAATCCATGCCGAGTTCTCGCTCGATGTCGATAACCTCGGCATAAAGACAGGCGGTTCCGGTCGGCGCTGAATGATACAGCCATTGGTCCGGCGTCTTGTCGGAGTAGAGCGTAACGTCATAGCCCTGCTTCACAAGCGCATAGGCCAGGATGCAACCCGCCTGCCCGGAGCCAATGATCGCGATCTTTTTCATTCTTAGTTCCCCTTGTTGCAGCCTTATTGGCCGTTTCAGCTTGAGTTCTTGTTCCGGCTCAGCCGCTCGACGGAGTCGACGATCATGTCGCAGAACTTCGGATGGTCGAGCGTCATCGCGACATTGTGGCGGAAATCGACCTGCTCCGCGGCCGTTCCCCCGAAATGATGCATGCCGCCCATTTTCTCGAAGTTGCACACGGTCATCCCCCGGGTCCAGCGCCCGGCGGTTTCCACACGAATGTCGGCCTTTTCGGTCGAAAGGACAGTGGGATCGATCAAGGCAGCGACACAGACTGCGTCGTGGATAGCGGGATAGGCAATCTGCAGGAGGTCGCCATGCGTCGTCGCGATGAAAGCCCAGATGTCCAGGATGAACTTGCTGATCGACCCGTCGATCGCGCGCACCCTGTCCTGGAGCTCCGGAGTGGCCAGTGCCTGGGTCTGCGTCAGATCGAGCCCGACCATGGTCACATCCCAATTGGCGCGAAATACGACATCGG
The DNA here is from genome assembly GCF_017741935.1 of Rhizobium sp. 16-449-1b. GTDB lineage: Bacteria > Pseudomonadota > Alphaproteobacteria > Rhizobiales > Rhizobiaceae > Rhizobium. Next base: position 278,580 of record NZ_JAGHMH010000021.1, read on the forward strand.
CGGCTTCGGCGTCGGCATAGATGTTGAACTCCGCCACTGGCGTGATGTTGCCGCGAGTATAGGATCCTCCCATCCCGACCACACGTTTCACGCGCTCGACGATGCGCGGCTCCTTGCGGACGGCGAGTGCGATATTGGTCCAGGGGCCTACCGGCACGAGCGTGACGGTCTTGGGTTCGTGCTCCATCACGGTATCGATGATGAAGTCGACGGCGTGCCGCTTGTCGAGATCGAAGGAAGCCGGCGGCAGTTCCGGGCCGTCGAGACCCGTTTCACCGTGGATCTCGATGGCCAGAACCTGCTCGGCGACGATCGGACCGCGCGCGCCCTTGGCGACCGGCACCTTGATCCCGTAGGCAGTACAGGTGGACAGTGCATTGCGTGTCGTGTTGTCGACATTGTGGTTGCCGGACACCGTCGTTATCCCGAGCAGGTCTATCGCCGGATTGGCCGCCGCCAGCAGAATGGCGATGGCATCGTCGTGTCCAGGATCGCAATCCAGAATGATTTTTTCCATGAGAGTCTCCTTCACCTATCGTTTTTTATGAATTGTATCAGACGGTGTATCCCGTCTTTGAGTGTCACCGCCGGCTCGTATCCGAGCACCCGCCGAGCGGCATCGATGCTGAGCAGGCCGAGGGTAATGTCTTCCGGATCGGCACCTTCATCGAGACGGATGTCGGCACCGGGGATTGCTGCGCGAATGATGTCGGCAGCCTCATCGATCGGCGGATTGATGCCGCCGCTCAGATTGAAGATGCGCTCCGAGGGCGCTTCGACGTCGAGTGCCAGGATCAGGCCGCTGGCAATGTCGTCGACATGCACCCATTGTCGCGGAAAGCCTTGGCCATAAGGTAGGTGCGTCGCCTTTCCCTCGAGCGCATTGTCAATCATCAGCCGCAGCACGCAAGCCGTCCTGCGTCGAGGCCCATAGACGCCCGCGATGCGCAGCACGATCGCATCAAGAGCATGCTCCTCGACATAGGAAAGCACCACCGCCTCGCCCGCCACCTTGCTGGAGGCGTAGCACTGCCGCGTCAGCAGTGGGTTGCTCTCCTTGATATCGTCCTGTGGCTGGTTTCCATAAACAGTGAGCGACGAGCAGAACAACAGCCGGCAAGGGTGTCCCAGCGCGGTACGCTGGCGCGCGACCTCCGCAACGTCGATCGTGCCACCAATATTGGTGTTGAACAAAGCGGCTGGATTGTCACGACCAAGCATCGGGCCAGAGACACCGCCGCAATGAACGATGGCGTCGACCCCGAAGCGTGCAGCGAGTTCATGGAGCCTGTGCTGGTCACCGATTTCCAGTGCGTAGGCATTTTCGGTTAGGGTTGCGACATCGGACACCGTTCGATCCACGGCGATGACCTTACGTCCGGCACTCGCGAGCCTTTTCACGACTTCATAACCGATCAGACCGTTGGCGCCCGTTACGAGGATCGAATTACGCATTGCATGCTACTCCCAATATGCCGGTTCCAAGCGAACGCGGACAGTGTGCCGGTCACGTGATGTCGAAATTCCAGCTGCCATGCTTGTTCCTCGTCCGGGCGCTGCTGATGCCGACGATGATCAATGCAATAACAGTGACGACATAGGGGATCAGCTGCAACAGCTGCGGGGCGACACCCGTTACCTCCGGCAGCCTGATCGACAGGGCCGAAGCCAGACCGAAAAGCAGCGCGACAACCGCCGTCGCAAAGGGATTGCCCTTGGCAAAGATGATCGCGGCGATCGCAATCAGACCACGGTCGTTGGTCATCTGCTTGGCGAATAGCGACACATAGCCAAGCGAAAGATAGGCGCCCGCAAGCCCGCAGAAGAAGCCCGAAGCAAGCATGGTCTCTATCTTGATGCGATCGACATTGACACCGGCGGCGGCGGCAGCAGCTTCTGCCTCGCCGACAACACGGACACGCAAGCCCCAGCGCGTCCTGTAGAGAACCCAATAGACAACCGGGATCGCAAGATAGGCGACATAGACCAGCAGCGTGTGACCGCTGACGATCGGCCCAATGAACGGGATATCCTTGACAACAGGAATGTCGATCGACGGGAAGGTCGGGATCTCGTTGGAGGTAAACATGCCGTCCTGGCCAAAGATACCTTCCAGAAGCAAAGCCGTCAGGCCATAGGCTATAAAGGTCACGGCGATGCCGGCGATGAAAATATGCGCCCTGAACCGGAGGTTGAAGGTGACCAGAAGGGCCGCCAGAAGCATGGAGCAGATGACCGCGGCTAAGATGCCGATCGTCAGGCTGCCAGTCGCATAGGCGAACGCCACGGCGGCAAAGGCGGCTATGATCATGAAACCATCGAGCGCGATGTTGAGAATACCCGCCTGGAACGTCAGCAGACCACCAAGGGCTGCCAGCACGAGCGGAGCGGAAATGCGAAGGGCAGAGAAGGCAAGTTCTTCGATCATGTCAGACCTCCTGAGTGGCAGGTTTCGGCTCCGCGGGTGTCGCGGCGGCTTTTTGCTTGATAGCGGCGGGCCTGCGCCGCCACGTAAATTTCGCAGCGAGGACAAGAACCACGATGAACTGAAGGACCTGAACGAAATACTTGCTGAGGCCCGTGGTCATCTGCAGTACGGCGCTTCCACCGTTCAACGTTCCGAACAGGAAGGAGGCGGCGATCACACCGAGCGGATTGGAGTTGGCGAGCATGGCAACCGCGATCCCGTCGAAGCCGAAGCCCGGCGAAAAATTGTCGTAAAAGGAGTGATACTGACCAAGCACCTGCTCGACGCCAGCAAGCCCAGCCACGCCGCCGCTTATCATCATGACCCAGAGCGCATTCGCCTTGACGTCGATGCCACCATAGTGGGCAAAACGGGGGTTGAGGCCGATCAGCTTCCAGATGAAGCCGCGCACCGTCGTCGCGTTGAAAACAAGGAAGACGATGCAGATCGCAAGGCCCAGAATGATCCCCGCATTGAGCTGTGAGTATATGGAGAACGACGGAAGATAGGCGGTCTGCGCGATATCAGGTAGCTTGTTTGTCGGACCAGGCGCCTTCAGGGCTTTCGTCGAGACGTAGCCCGTCAGAAGCAACGCGATCGGGTTCAGCATCAGGCAAACGACGAGTTCGTTGACACCGAGATAAACGCGCAGCAACGCTGGAATCGACGCCCAAAGCAGGCCGCCCAGAAAGCCGAGCAGGATGCAGAGCGGCAGGTGAATAATGGTCGGAAGACCAACCAATGCATAGCCCGCCACACCGGCAAACAGCGCGCCGATCAGCATTTGCCCCTCGGCACCGATATTCCAGAGCCCGGCGCGGAACGCGATTGCGACCGACAGGCCGGTGAACAACAACGGCGTCGTCATCTGAAGGGTAACCGAAAGGTTCGGCCAACCCGACAGCCCCCCTTCGAGCAGCGTCCAGTAGACCTCGACAGGATTGCGTCCGAGCAAGGCGATCAGGATTGCGCCCACCACGAAGGCTATGACGACCGCGACCACGGGGGCGATTAATGGCAACGCCAGCTTTTTTATCAGGCTCTTTTGATTTTCCATGTCGCTCACCCGTCGTTTGTCTGTACGGCCTGCGTGCTCGTTCCCGAGCCCGTCGAGGCGGTGTCTGCATGCGCGTCTTCATGAAGACCGCCCATGTACCGACCAATTTCCTCGTAGCTGGTCTGGTCACTCGAAAGATCAGCAACGATCCGGCCGCGATACATGACGACGATGCGGTCGGAGAGCGCGATTACCTCATCGAGATCGGCGGAGACGACAAGGACAGCCTTGCCGGCGTTGCGCATGGAGACCAGCACTTTGTGAATAGATTCAATCGCTCCGATATCGACGCCTTGCGACGGTTGCTCGGCAATGATGAGCCGAGCCTCGCGGCTCAGCTCGCGGGCGATCTGGATCTTTTGCTGATTACCGCCCGAAAGCGAACCCGCCGTGGCAAACATGCCGCCACCGCGCACATCATAGGTCTGGATCAGCTTGTGAGCGCGCTCCTGCGCGCGGCGCTGCGACAAGAAGGGACCGTTCGAAACCGCGGGCAGATGCCCGATGGTCAGGTTCTCCCAAAGCGGGCTTTCGAGCGACAGGCCAAGACCGCCGCGATCGACCGGAATGTAGGCAAGACCGGCTTCGCGCGCCTTGCGAGGATCCGCGGACGCCGCCACCTCATCGATTGCGATCATCCCGGCGGCTGGCGAGCGAAGGCCCGCGATGCATTCGACCAGTTCGTCCTGGCCATTGCCCTGGACACCGGCGACCCCGACGATTTCGCCGGCTCGCACGGTGAGCGAGAGATCATCGACCGCTCTTTCTCCGCGATCACCAAAGGCAACGAGATTTTTGACTTCGAGTATCGGCTTGCCGACGTCTCGGGCCGCCGACTTGTCGACTCGAAGCAACACCGAGCGGCCGACCATTTCGTTGGCGATATCTTGCGCCGTGACATTCTTGTTGTCGAACGTGCGCATGATCCGCCCGCGGCGCATGACCGAAATTCGATCAGAGACGGCCAGGACTTCCCTGAGCTTATGGCTGATGAAAATGATGCTGCAGCCGCTGGCCGCCAGTGAGCGCATGGTATTGAAAAGCTCGCGCGTCTCATTCGGCGTCAGCACCGCAGTTGGCTCGTCGAGGATAAGAATTTCGGCGCTGCGATAGAGGGCTTTCAGGATTTCGACGCGCTGCCTGAGACCGACGGGCAGCTTGGCGACGATCGCCTGCGGATCGAGCTCAAGATCGAACCGACGGCTCAATTCACGGGTCTCGGCCTCTGCTCTGGCGAAGTCCACCCTGCCCGCCCCTTTCATGGGCTCCGAGCCGAGGATGATATTCTCCGCGACGGTGAACGACGGAGACAGCTTGAAATGTTGATGGACCATGCCAACGCCGGCGCGGATTGCCTCGGCCGGGCCAGAAAACTGGACATTGTGGCCGCGAAGGCGAATTTCACCGCTGTCTCGCGCGTGAATACCGTAGAGAATATTCATCAGGGTCGACTTGCCGGCGCCGTTTTCGCCGACCAGGGCATGGATCTCGCCCTTGCGTATGGTCATGGAGGCATTCTCGATGGCGACGAGTTCTCCGAAGGTCTTGGTAACGCCTTCAATGACCAGGATTTCGTTATTGGCCTTATTGGCCTCTGGACTGTTTTCCGAATGGGCTTGCGACATGACGCCTCTCCTCTGGCTAATGTCTTTCATGCCTGGGGTGCCACGGCGACACCCCAGGCATTCTGGGAGGCTTTACTTTTCCGACGGACGGTCCATCGGCGGGGTACCCATCTGCTTTGCGGACGGATCGAGGTCGATATAGTTCGGCACGACGATCTCGCCGGAGATCACCTTCGCCTTAAGCTCGTCCATCGTCTTCAGCGTTGCTTCGGAGATCAGACCCTTGTTGTTGTCGTCCATCGCAGCTTCGACACCGCCCTCCTTCAGGCCGTACTGCTTGTTGACGCCGCCCTTGAAGCTGCCGTCGGTCACCGACTTGACGATGTCATAGGCAAGCACATCGACGCGCTTCACCATTGAGGTCAGGACCGTGCCCGGCGCCCTGCCGTTCTGGTTGGAGTCGACGCCGATGGCGAATGTCTTGGTGCTCTTGGCCGCGTCGATGACACCGGCCCCCGTCAAATTGGCAACCGCGAAATTGACATCGGACTTCGCGCTGACCAGCGCCAGCGTATATTCCTTGCCGGCGGCTGGGTCGGTGAAGGAACCCGAGTAGCGCTCGAGCACGTTGATGTCGGGCTTCGCCATCTTGGCGCCGTAGTAATAGCCGTTGAAGAAGCGATGGATGACGGGAATGTCCCTGCCGCCGACGAAGCCGATCGTTCCGGTCTTCGATGTCATGGCAGCGGCGATGCCGACGATGAACGAGCCTTCCCAATCCTTCGCGACAGCGCCGACGACATTCGGGGCAATCGGATCGGAGCCGACATCGATGATCCCGAACTTCTGATCAGGAAACGCCGCTGCTGCCGCCTTCATTGGCTCGATCATGTCGAACGAAGCGCCGAGAACGAGATCGAACTTCTGGCCGGCGGCCCGGATCAGCGACGATTGCATGTCCGAGACAGCGCGCGGCTGAATGACGACGAATTCGATGCCAAGATCAGACTTCGCCTTCTTCAGGCCTTCGTTGATCATGTCATTGAAGGAGTGATCGCCCAACCCGCCTTCAGCCGTCACGAAGGCGACGCGGGTTGCGGCCTCTGCGATTGTCGTCAGGACACCGAGCGATAGAGCGGCGCACAGGATTGCAGTTTTGAAGAGTCTCATGGTTGATCCCCAGTTTGATATGAAAACTTGCAGGTGTTCCGTTGTCGTTTATTGAAGTCGTCTTGCAAGTTGATACGATATTAGATTTCTTCGTATTTATTTGTCAATACGAAAATTAAGGTGCACCTAGCCGACCTTCACCCGGTCAGGCGCAACGGGCGCAAATACTTCCGACAGCATCGCGATGAAGGGTTCGCGCTTGGCATGGAACGCAACATGGCAATTTGGAACTCTCGTGGTGCGTCTTTCGTGATCCACGACGGTCCGGCCGATCGTGTATTCACCGAGCGTTTCGATAACGACGTTCACATGCTTTGTTTCGATGATATCGCGATCGACGAGCGCGGCTACGCAAACGGCATCATGCACCGGCGCCGTCCGCGGCGTGCCGGTCGGCTGGGTTTCCTCATAGCCATTGATCCGGTGCTCGATGATATCGGCCGAGGCTTTGGAGGCAGGGCTGCCCAGGCCCCGCAGCATCTCGCACTGCTCTCTCGAGACCAGCGCCTCATGCGTTGCATCAAGCGGCACGAGCGTGATTTTGCGGAACGGCGCGCGAAATACCTGCGCGGCCGCTTCCGGATCGGCCCAAATATTGAATTCGGCGGAAGGCGTGATGTTAGACTTATTGACGGCACCGCCCATGATGATCAGCTCGGCGCAGTTTTCCGGGAATTTCGGATCGATTGCGATGGCCGCAGCCAGATTGGACAGCGGACCGACGGCGACCAGGGTGATCATCCCCGGCTGCTCGGCAAATGCCTGGCTCAAGAAAATGGGCGCTGACAAAGCCTTCTTTGTCGAGGTTGCCGGCGGCAGCGGCAGCACCGCCATATGGACTTTGGGATCACGCTTTGTTGCCCGCGGCGTCGGGAAATCGTCGCGCACGATCGGATGGCTGAGACCTTCGTAGACCGGGACATCGCTGCGACTGATCAAGTCCAGCGTCCGCAGTGTGTTGTCCGTGCAGTTCTCGACAGGGACATTCCCGTTGACGACCGACACGGCGACCAGATCGAGATCAGGATGCAGCCCTGCCAGCATGATGGCGACTGCATCGTCGGTTCCGGTATCAACATCGAGGATGAGTTTCTTGCGCATTCATTTGCCTCCGCATGATTTTCGATGACGAGCCCGGATTGGAAATGCGGGCTTTGCACGACAATAGGAGGACGGATTATTTTCTTAGTCAATACGATACTTTATAATTTCGTATCAAAATTTATCGCCAAGTTGAATTTCTGTTGAGCGCTACTCAATCGTCAGATATATCAAACAGTATCGAGACCAGGGGTGATTTCATGGCAAAGAAGCTGCAAACCGGACCATCCGCCGCCGAGGCGCCAGAGGCGGCGAACTCCATCGATCGCGTGCCGGACGAAATTTACGATACCGTCGTCAACGCGATCCTGGACAGGGCACTCGATCCCGGCACGAAACTCCCCGAAGAGGTCTTCTGCACCCATTACGGCGTAAGCCGGACGATCGTGCGGGTTGCGATCCAGCGATTGCAGCAGGACCGCCTCGTCGACGTCCAGCCCTACAAGGGATGTTTCGTGGTTGTGCCCGACCTCAAGGAGGCAAGGGACATCATCGCAGCACGCAAGGCAATCGAGCCGTACATCATCAGGCGGCTGGTCGAGATCGCCACGGACAAGGATGTCGCTGAACTGAAGTCGCATGTCGATGCAGAGGATGCCGCTTATCATCGAAATGACCACCGCGAGGCTCTGAGGCTTTCGGGGCAGTTTCATGTCCTGCTAAGCGAGCTCGCCGACAACGGCGTACTTGCCGTGTACCTGCGCAACCTCATATGCCGTTCCGCCCTGGTCATCGCGACCTACAGCGACGTTACGGCGTGCTGCAAGGCGCACGACCACCGCAATTTGGTTCAGCTCCTGACCGCACGCGACACCGCTGCCGCCATGAGCAAGATGGAGCGGCACCTCGATGACATCGAGCACGACCTTCTCCAGGACGAGAAACCGGAAGAAAAGCCGAGCCTTGAAAGCGTATTGGTCAAATATTCCAAGTCCGCCGCTTCGGCTGCTCCCAAGAAGCCAGTAACCGTTAGGGGATGAACGCATCATGACATTGAGGGGCCGGAACGCACTGGTCATAGGCGGCGCTGTCGGCATAGGCCGGGCAGTATGCATTGCATTTGCGCAGGCGGGTGCCAACGTCGCTTTCGCTGACCTTGGCAAGGAGGATGACAAGGCGTCCCTCCTGACCGAACTCGAGGCCCTGTCAGTCCGGGCCGTCGCACTGGAGGTCGACGTAACCGACGAGATGTCGGTGGCCGGAGCCATACTGCGGACCCTTGAGAGCTTTGGACACATCGACATCCTCGTCAACAATGCCGGCATCACCAGCGCGGGCGCCCCCATCCACCAGCAGGACTGGGACGTCTGGTCAGCAATCTTTGACGTCAACGTGAAAGGCGTCGCCTACGGCATGAAGCATGTCATCCCGCATATGCTGGAGCGCGGCTACGGCCGGATCATCAACACCTCTTCGCAGCTCGCCCACAAACCGGTCGGCAGTCATGGCGCCTATTGTGCATCAAAGGCCGCGGTGACCGCTCTCACCGCAAGCGTGGCGCAGGAGGTAGCGGGATCAGGCATCACCGTGAATTGCGTCTGCCCCGGCATGACCAACACGGCGATGCTCTGGGTCGGAGGGAAAGAATTTGTCAACGCGAAGCTTGCCGCCCTGCCGATTGGACGCGCGGGGGAGCCGGAAGAGGTCGCGTCAGCCTACGTGTATCTTGCTTCGGACCTCGCCGGCTTCTTCGTCGGTCAAAGCATTTCGCCAAATGGCGGAGACGTTATGTGGTAGACGATCTCAACCAACGCCTTGCCTTTCTCCTTGAGGTCGACCGGCTGAAGCTGGTCGATCGTCAATCCAAGGTGGCAGGCGGTCAACGGCGCGAAAACTCGGCCGAACACTCCTGGCATCTGGCACTTTTCGCTCTCATACTCGGCAAGGACCGGCCGATCGACTTGCTGAAGACGCTAACGATTCTCCTCATCCACGACCTGGTGGAGATCGATGCAGGCGATACGCCGCTTCATTCCGTCAACAGGCAAGACAAGATGGAGGCCGAAAAAGCGGCGGCAAAGCGCATCTTTGGTCTTTTGCCGCCTGGCGATGCCGCGGATTGCCTTGCATTGTGGGATGAGTTCGAAACCGGCAACAGTGCTGAAGCCGTTTTCGCGCGGGGGCTGGATCGACTACAGCCCCTTCTCCTTAACCTCCTCAACGAGGGAGGAACGTGGGCAGAGAACAGCGTCGGCGAGCAGACTGTCATGGAGCGATACGGACCCGCGATATCGACGGCCTTCCCTGATTTTTGGCCCATCATTGAACAAATGGTGCGGCTTCACTTCGCCGGACGTCAGCCACCCGAGGCTTGAGCGGAAACTGCCACCCCACCTTCAGCCCGAATGCGATGTGGTTGGGCGCCGCGGCGCGGTCCAAGCAGATCGGCGGATCGACCTGCGGCAGCGATAGTGTTAAGCCCAAGAATGGACTTCCCGGACATTGAAGAGACGCACGATTTTCGTTCACGTCCGACAATCCGCCGAACGCCAGTATCGCGCGCCTCCCAACTTTTCAGCACATCTCAGATTGAACAAGCCGGATTTTCCGGCCAATCGTTAATCCTGAGCGACGCCGGCTGCAGCTTTCTCGATCAACTCGGCGACAGCCTGCGGCTGCGATACATAGACGGCATGGCTACCCTTTATTTCAACCGTGGTGCTGCCGGCTCGTTTGGCCATGAACCGTTCGAAATCGGGGTTGATCTTATGATCTTCGGTCGCAACTGCGTACCAGCTCGGCTTTGATCGCCATGCGGCTTCGGTGACCGTTGCAGCAATTGCTTTCTCGTTGATCGGGACCTGCGAGATGGCCATGAAGGCTGCATCCGCTTCCGGCAGATCGGCAGCGAAATCGTCGTGGAACGTCGCAGGATTGAGCGTCAGAAAACCATCAGCGCTCTTCACCACATTGTTCGTTGCGGGCGGAAACTTGCTGCGCGTCTCACCGATCTTCTCATTCGCGTCGGGCGCGAGAGCGGCGACATAAACCAGACCCTTGACCTGCGGATCGCTTCCGGCCTGCGTTATGACAATGCCGCCATAGCTGTGGCCGACAAGCACAACGGGACCGCCAGCCTGGCTGATAGCCCGCGTCGTCGCCGCCACATCATCGCTGAGCGACGTCTCAGGCTCTTGCACCACGGTAACCTTGTAGCCGTCCCGCTGAAGAATCTCCGCAACACCGCGCCAGCCGGATCCGTCGGCATAGGCACCGTGAACCAGCACGACATTCTTGACGGGCTCTGCTGCCTGAACCTGTGCGACAGCAAGGGTGCAACTGCCAACAGCGGCGAGGATGGAAAGTAAGCGTTTCAAGATCATGCCTTTCGTTTGTACGTATGCCAAAAATAAAGACCCGTTGAAGGGATGTGTCGCCGCACACGCGACGGCGGACACATGAGGCAATTCGGCTCGCAAGGCGGATAAGTTACAGTCGTCACGCTGTTGTGATCGGCAGGCTCTCCTGGCCTGTCAGATATGTCGCCGGGGAGTGCGAGGCTTCCGGCACGGCATCAAATGACGAACCGATGGGTGACGGCGCGGCGACAAGGCCGCCGAAGCGGCGAGCGCTAGGCCTGCAAAAACTCAGGCGAAACAGACGCCTCGCTTCTCGTTTGACACGGTCAGGCTCGCAAAGCCGCCGCTTGCGATACGGATGCTTCAACACGACGCCGCGCATTGTCGAGCAGGCGTTTGAAGACACCTTTGTCGTCGAGTGCGCGTGACAGTACCAGCGCGCCCTGTATTCCCGAGACCACCTCTTCCGCCATCATGACGGCCTCGACGCGGCCTGCGCCAACGCGCACAAGCGCGCCCGCCAGAGCGTCGATCCAGCGAACGAAGTAGGCGGTAATCGCGCCAGCGTAGCGCGACCTTGTTTCGTCCAACGCGAAGGCGCCGACAAGGCACACCCGGCCTCCCGAGTGGAAATAGGCCTCTGTATTGCGCCACATGGCGGTGATCGCGGCCGCGGCATCGTCCTCGCGCAGCGGCGCGTAGACTTCACGTTCGAACCAGCTGTCGACCTCTTCCAATACCGCTGCCGCCATCTCCTCCTTCCCGCCCGGAAAGAAATGGTAGAGGCTGCCCTTGCCAATGCCGGTGCGCGCTGTGATGCGCGTGAGCGTGGCTCCCTCGTAACCAAGCTCGCGGAAAATTTCCGCAAGCAAAGGCACCACATCCGCGCGCTCATAGAGTGTCTTCAACAGATCGAACTTTCTTCCTGAAGATTAAGGTCAGAACTCCATCAGGACAGGGGTTTTGTTCTTAAAGGCCGAGATCGGAGAGACCTGGATGATCGTCTGGGCGACGGCCGAGAGCCCAGTGAAATTTTCGCTCCGCCTCGCTGATTGGCATATCGTTGATGCAGGCAAATCGACGTTGCATCAATCCCTCTGCATTAAACTCCCAGTTTTCGTTTCCATACGACCGAAACCAGCTGCCGCTGTCGTCATGCCACTCGTAAGCAAACCGCACGGCGATCCGATTGCCGTCATGTGCCCAGATTTCCTTGATCAGCCTGTAGTCCAGCTCCCTTGCCCATTTGCGGGTGAGGAAAGCCACGATCTCAGCCCGGCCGTTGACGAACTCAGCGCGGTTTCGCCATTGGCTGTCGGGGGTATAGACGAGCGACACCTTTTCGGGATTACGGCTATTCCATCCGTCTTCCGCCATGCGGACTTTTTGGGTGGCGGTTTCGAGTGTGAAGGGGGGTATCAGACCAGACACGGCAATCTCCTGCATGAATTTGTACCTATCGGTTTTTATTGTACCGATCAGTACAGGCTTAGCAAGAGGCGCAGGACTCGCAGCAGCGGTCATCGATCCGGTCGCCGCGAGATCGGATCGATGACAGTTGAGTCGGCAGTACCAAACTGACTACCGCCCGCTTGCCTTCAGAGCATCGGCGATCTTTCCGCCACCGTTGTCGGCACGATGCAGAAGCATCTTCTACAGGTATCGTCACCGAATAGCGGCGCCGTAATCTTTCCGCTTCTCGCGAAAATGGCTCGGGGAAGCACCGATCACGCGCTTGAACGCGCGACTGAAGGACGCCTCGGAATCGTAGCCGAGCCGTTCGGCGACGGTTGCCACACGCTGCCCCTCGCGCAGCCATTCATGGGCCTGGTGCATGCGCATTCGCGCCACATAGCGCGCCGGCGTTTCGCCGACGACGCTGACGAAGCGCTGGGCGAAGCCGGAGCGCGATGCGCCCATGTGGCGCGCCAGTTCGTTCACGCTCCAGTCGTGCGCGGGATCGAGGTGGATGGCGGCCAGCACCCGGCCGACTTCCGGGTTGCGCACGGCGGCGAGCCAGCCGCTGGCGTCGCCGCAGCCATGCTCCACCCATGTGCGGATGATCGTCGCCGTCAGCACGTCGGCAAGGCGCGAGAGTATGCCACCGGCGCCCACGCGGTTCATCTCGACCTCCCGCATCATGGCGTCGAGAAGCGGCGGGATCGTCGGCTCGCTCTTGGCGAGATCGCTGGTGCGCATCACATCGGGCATCAGGTTGAGGAGCGGATGACGCTTGTCCACATTGAAGCGCATGACCGCGAAAAAGATGAGGTTGTTGCTGTCGGTGCATGGACATTGCAGGTCAACGATGCCATCGCACAGCGACTTGCGCGGCAGTTGCTCGACCGGCGTCGGCGAAATACCCGGCTCGCTCGCGATCACATGCGCGTCGCCGCGCGGCAACAGCACGGCGTCGCCGGGGCGCATCTCCGTCCACTCGCCATCGGGTGCCTGCAGATAGGCGCTGCCGGCCGCCAGGAAGTGAAACCGCGCTTCCGCCTGCGCGGGATAGGCCGTAGCCCAGGGCGCGGACGGCTGGCAGCGACCGTATTCGACGCCATCGAGCCGCAGCCCACGCAGCATCTCGGTCAATGGATCAGTCATCATGGCCTCCGGCAGGTTTGGACGAATTGTTATGCTTTATAGCTTTTCCAGCATGGAAACGCCAGACGCTAAGGCGTAGCGTCGCGGCAGAATTTACGGAGATGCATATGAACATTCACTCGGAGATCAACCATCCAGCCGTGAAGGGCGAGACACCTGCCGCATGGGCAGGCGTAGTTTCGCTGTCGCTTGGTGTATTTGGGCTCGTGACGGCGGAATTTCTACCCGCGAGCCTGCTGACACCGATGTCGCATGACCTCGGCGTCAGCCTCGGCGCGGCCGGGCAATCGGTGACGGCGACAGCAGTGGTCGGCGCGCTGGCGGGGCCGGGCGTCGTGCTCGGCACGGCCCGCTACGATCGCCGTTACACGCTGCTGGCGCTCACAAGCCTGCTCATCATCTCGAGCCTGATCGCCGCCACGGCAAATGGCCTTGTGACCCTGCTCCTGTCGCGCGCGCTGCTCGGCGTCGGGCTTGGTGGTTTCTGGGCGATGTCGCTGGCGCTTGCCATGCGCCTCGTGCCGGAACGCTTGATGCCGCGCGCCATGGCGATCGTGATGACCGGTGTGTCGGCGGCAACGGTCTGTGCGGCGCCTGTTGGAGCCTGGGTCGGCGAGGCGTTCGGCTGGCGCGCGGCCTTCTGGATCGCCTCCGTGCTGGGCGTCGTCGCATTCCTCGTCCAGGCGTTCACGCTTCCGGCCATGCCGCCGACAAGTTCGGGCGGCCTCGGCACGATGGCCTCGGTCTTGCGCCGTCCTGCCATCCGGCTCGGCCTCGTCACCATCCTTTTCGTCGTCGCCGGTCATTTCGCGGGCTTCACCTTCATCCGACCGTTTCTTGAAACGGTGCCGCATTTCGGTGTCGAGGCGATTTCTGGCATTCTTCTCGCCTTCGGCATCGGCGGTTTCATCGGCAATATCGTCGGCGGCCTGATCGCCGAGCGCAACACGACGCTTGCCATAACGCTTGCTGCCTCAGGCATTGCCGTCACCGCCTTCCTGCTTGCCTTCGCCGGCGAGGCGCCGGCGCTGGCTGCGGTCGCCACAGCCCTTTGGGGCTTTGCCTTCGGCGCATTGCCGGTCAGCGTGCAGAGCTTCATCACCGAGGCTGCCGCCGACGAGGCCGAGAGTGCAGGAGCCCTCATGCTGACGACGTTTCAGGTCGCGATTTCGAGCGGCGCCGTGCTCGGCGGGCTGATCGTCGATGTCCAGGGGGCAGCGGGCGTCTTTGCCTTCGCCGGCATCGCCGCCCTGCTCGGTGCCACGCTGATTGGCGTCGCCAGCCGCCGCAGGATGGTCACCGCGGGCTGATAATGTCCGATACGCATCTAGGCCCCGCGCAGTGATGAACCGCGCGGGGCCGACCTTTGTCCGCGATCGGCCAGACGGCCGGCGCTCTCACCTGTGCAGCGCACGGGAATTGTGGCATAGTTGCCCCATGGCGATACATGTCTTGGCAGTCCATCGCGACACGGTCGGGACGGAAAAGGGGGCGGGCGGTTCGCTTGCGGCCGCCTATTCCGTGGGCATCTTCTGCTGGCTGCTATCATCAGGCGTCTATATCGCCGCCAAATGGGTCTCTCCCGAAATGCCTCCCTGGGCGCTTTGCTTCTGGCGCGTGTTGATCGCCTGGGCGATCCTGATGCCGATCGTCTACCGGCATTTCGGCGCCATGATCGCGCTCCTGCGGGCGCGCGGTCTCGAACTACTCATCATCGGCGGTATCGGGCTTGCGATCTGCCAGGGCTTGATCTTCGTCGGCCTCGAACATGCCGACGCCACGACAGCCGGCATCATCATCGCCCTGATCCCGATCATCACCATGATCCTTGCCCGCTTCATTCTGGCCGAGCCGATGGGGCGCTGGCAGGTGATTGGATCGATCCTCGCCTTTGCGGGCATCGTGGTCATCATCATCAAGGGCAGCCCGGCCGCACTTTTGCGTCTCGACTTCAATCCCGGCGAATTGTGGATCGTCGCCGGCGCCTTCTGTTTCAGCCTCTACACGGTCCTGCTTCGCAGGGCGAAATTCGATGTGAATCGCCTTGCGCTCCTCGTGCTGCTGCTCGGTGCCGCGGCGCTGACGGCGCTGCCCTTCTATCTGTTCGAGCTTGTTTCCGACGAACGCTCGACGCTGAATGCCAGCGGCCTTATCGCGCTCGGCTATGTCGCGATCCCCGGCGGCGCAATCATGTATTATCTCTTCAATCGCAGCATCGAAGCCCTGGGCGCGGCGCGGGCGGGCGTGCTGCTTTACATCCAGACGATCTTTATCGCCGTGCTCGCCTACCTCATCCTCGGCGAACAATTGCAACGCTATCATCTCGAAGGGGCGGCACTCATCGTCGCCGGATTGCTTCTCATCATCCTGCTGAAGCCTCCGACCAGAGCGGTGACGGCGAAAGCCTGAGGAGCGCGCAATGGGCGCAAAACCCTCAGGTCTGAGCCCTGCGTGATCCTCTTCCCGCGCGAGAGACAACGCCTCGATCCGGCCCGCAAACGCGCTCACAAGGACCGTTCTTCGCGATCATATGAATCTCCCATGCCAACGCCACGGACGCGTGGCCGCGAAGCCAAGCAAAAACACATTCCTTCTGCGTAGATCGTCCAAGGGATGGGCGCCGCGTCCCTAATGTGGGGGCGGGCCGTGGCCGCTCATTGACAAGACGTCAACGCGGCAAATATCTCGCGGAGCTTTTCATTGATGGAGAGGCAAGATGCGCCTGAACATATGGACTGCGTTTGCATTGGCTTCCTTGATGGCGCTGACGGCGTCGCCACCAGCGCCGGCCTACGCCGTGACGGTCAACATTCACGTCGGCTCCGATCTCAACTTCGGTCGCGCGATCAGCTGCCGGCAAGGGCAGCAACTCCTTCAGAACCGCGGTTTCCGCAATGTGCGCCGCGTCGATTGCAGGGGCCGGACGTTCATCTACCACGCAAGGCGCGGCAGCAGCGATTTCGAGATTGCCTTGAGCGCCCACACGGGCCGCGTGATCCGCATGACCAGGCTTCGCCGATAGGCGTCCATCAGCCTGAGCTTCATCGGAGCCTGCCATCAGGTTCGCCGGGCGCGCCGAGGATTTCCGCCACCCAGCGTGTCGAGGAAAACCGTGCGCAGAAGGTAAGGATCGCGATCGTGATCGGCACGCCGATGAAGGCGCCGAACACGCCCCAGACGAACGACCAGGAAAAGACCGAAAACAGCACGAGGAACGGCGACATCGCAAGCGCGTAACCGGCAACGCGCGGTTCGATATAACTTCCGATGACAAACTGTATGATGTTGAGCCCGGCGAAGATCAGGATCGCGGCCTCCGGCGAGCCGAATTGCGCCAGGGCGTAAGCGCTTGGCAGCAATGTTGCCACGAAGGGCCCCATGAACGGGATGTAATTCAGCGTAAACGCGATGACGCCCCATTCGGCGGCGAAGCGCAGGCCGAACAGCGCGGAAAGCACCCAGACGAGCGTGCCGGTGGCAAGGCTCATGACGGTGCGGACGGCCATGTAGCGCCGCAGCTTGGCTGCCGTCTGCAGCGCGCCGCCGATGATTGCGTCCGCCCTCTCTTCACTCAGAGCCTTTCGAATGTTGCGGGCGACGGCCTCCGTATCGAGCAGGCCCAGGAGCACATAAACGACCACGACGATCCAGAAGGAGATCATCGTGTTCAAGCGGGCGGTCGCGCCTTGCAGTACGCGGAGCAGCGAACTGAAGTTGAAATAGTCCGCCCATACGCCGGCGATGACGATGCCGTGCCCGTCGAGCCATTGGACGAGATCGCCATAGAGCAGCTGGAAGCGAGCGGCATCGCTAACGACAGAGCGGCCGATGCGGCCGAAACCCCAGGCGGATATGGAGGCGAGCGCGATGAAGACGCAGACGATCACCGCGACCACCACCGCAAGCGCCAACAGCTTGGGGAGAGCCCGCTGCAATCTCTGCTGAAGCGGCCAGACGAGACCGATGATGAAAAGCGCGCCGGCAACGGGAGCGAAGACGCTGGCAGCCATCCGGAGAACGCACAAGACCGCTATCGCAGCAAGGATCGCCAGGAGAGTGATAACCGCTCGGCTATTCATCCAGTCGACATCCCCTCCGATTGCCTTCGAGCAACCATCCTCACAAATATGATTGGGCGGGCAATCGGTTGCCTGTCCCAAAAGCATGCCTGACGTCTCTAATCTGCGTGATGATGAACTGCTCGCAGCTGCCCGCCGTCCTGCCGACACCTAGGTGAACGGCCATATCCGCGGAACCAGGAAGACGGCCACGATGAAAAACCACGCCATCAGAGGCGTGCCGAGTTTCCAGTAGTCGCCGAACCGATAGCCTCCAGCGCCCATCACCATCATGTTTGTTGTTGTCGCGATCGGCGTCATGAAGGATGCCGATCCGGCGATGCAGAGGCTCATCAGCACCGGGTGCGGCTGGATATGCATGGCGGAGGCCGCCGCCATTGCGATAGGAATGACCAGCATGGTCGTCGCCGTGTTGCTCATGACCTGCCCCAACACCGCCGTGAGCACGAAGAGACCGGCAACCAGAGCACTCGGTCCGGCCGAGCCGAGCGCGGAGACCAGTTCGTCGGCGACGAACTTTGCCGTGCCTGACTGTATCATCGCCGTTGAAATCGGCATCATCGCGCCGATGAGGATGACCGTCGTCCAGTGAACGGCGCGGTAGGATTGCTCGACGGTAATCGCGCCGGAAGCAACAAGCACGCAGGCGCAGAGGATGCCTGCCACGGCAGGCGGCACGATGTTCGATGCCAACATGACAACAAGCCCGATCAGTGTCGCCACGGCGACCTTGGCGCCCGGACCCATAGGCACAGCGTGGCGGCGAACGAGATCGGGGGAATCGACGACGAGGACATCGGGATCATCGAGGCGCAGATCGAGCGCTTCCCAGCTTCCTTCGAGCAAGATCGTATCGCCGGCCTTGAGCTCCGGGTTGGCATAGTCGATCTCCGCACCGCCGCGATGCACCGCCAGGACGACGAGGTCGCCGCTCTCCGTGGCAAGGCCCGGAAACATCGATTGCCCGATCAGCTTGGATCGCGGCGGGATCATCACCTCTGCCAAGCCGGACCTGCGATTGAATGCGGCGCTGCCGCTACCCGTCGGCGCATCCTCGCGAACGGCAAGATGGAGCCGCGCGGCAACCTCGGCGACAGCCTGGGCGGTGCCGCGCACGAGCAGATAATCATCGGCAATCATGGCCCTGTCCCGAACCAGAAGACCGGATGCGGCGGCCTGGACGGCCATCAGCTGCATGTCGCTCGCGGCACCCAGATCGATCTTGTCAGTGCGCAGCCCAACGAGAGGTGAGTCCCGGCGAACGCGGAGCCGGAAAAGCCCATCTTCAAGGCCGTAATGCTCGACCAGCGTCTGAGCGTGGCCGCTGAAATCGGCGGGCAGCCGTGCATTCGTCTGCCGGGGGAGCAGATACTTGCCCAACAACAGGACAACAAAGACGGTTCCGGCGAGAAGGGGAACGCCGACGAGGGCGAATTCGGTAAAGCCGAAACCTTCAAGCCCCGCGTCTTCAAGCGCCTCCGAGACAAGGAAATTCTTCGGGGCACCGGTCAACAGCAGGTTTGCCCCGGCATGGGCGGCGAAGGCCAAGGGCATCAGCAGTTGCGCGGGCGATTGATTGAGCCGCACCGCCGCGAACACCGCAATGGGCATGAGCGCGGCCACAGCCCCGCTGCCGCTCAGAAGCGACGTCAGGCACCCAACGGAGATCATCAGAACAAACAAAAGCCGGCTGCGGTTGTTCTGGCCAGCGAGCGAGATGAGCGCTTGTCCGCACCACGCCGTAACGCCAGTTCGTTCAAGTGCGGCACTGACGATGAAGAGGCTGGCGACGAAGAGGACGGCGCGATCGCCGAAGCCGGCCAATGCCTGATCCAGCGTTACGAGCCCCGCAGCCCATAGCGAAAGCGCCGCCGCGAAGGCGACGGCGATCACGGGCAGCCTGTTCCACGCAAAAAGAACGATCGTCGCGAGGATGATGCAGCAGGTTGTCTGGATCGGGGTCAAGCAGGCCCTCCCCGCCTAGCACGCCGGTATCGATGAAACCTCCCATGCATGGCTGCGTTACGAAGTCGCTGCTGGCGCCGTCTCCGCTTCAGCTTGGGCGGCTGACAAAGCTTGGCGCAAGGCAGCCTCCCTGGTCTCATCGAAGGACGTCTGCAGAAGCTCACCGCCAATGCCCCTGAGATCGGCCAGCACCTTATCAGCAGTCATCTTGCGCACGAGCAGGAAAAGCCCCGCCGTGCCCGGCTGCAAGGCCGACGCGGCCTTCTTCATGAATTCGTCGTTGATGCCGACATCGCTGAGTTGGCCCGCAAGCGCACCGGAGGCAGCGCCCAGCGCGGTGCCGACCAGAGGCATCAGGAAGATCGCCCCGATCACCGTTCCCCACAAGGCGCCCGAGGCAGCACCGCGTGCCGTGAGATTGACCATCTGATTGAGCTTGATCTGCGCCTTCTCGTTCTTCACGACGACGACGGCGTCTTCCAGCTCGATGAGATATTCCTGCTGCAGCGACAGCACCTTCTGTCGCACCTCTTCGGCCTTTGCTTCCGTTGGGAACCCGATGAAAATCAGATCGCTCATGTCCGCCCCCTTGCTGAAAAATCGACCGTTAGCGACAACGTGCATGCGCCGCCACTACGCTAGCAATTGCCGCGGCAATAATGATGCGCGGCGAATCCCAATATTGCGCCGGTCGTCCCATTTTCGGCTTTGGCGTCTCATTGGCTGGTCGCCATGTCGAAGATCAATATCGGCGCGGCAACCGCAAATGTCGCGGCGGCGCCGATCGCATCGACCGCCGTCGTGGGCCTTGCGACATCAGCGTCCGAGATTTGCTGCCCCTGCACCAGCCGATCGCCGATCAGCCGAACGGCCTCGGGGCTGGTGGCGAATAGCGCGTGATTGACCCGATCGCCCGAACTCAAAGCGCTCAAATCCAGCACCGTGACGCCCTGCAGATCCGAGAGGGCCTGGCGGTAGTCTTCCTGCGAAGGGTCGATGCCGCCAAGGCGAGCATCTCCGCGCGCAATGAACCGCGACAAGCGAAGCGCCAAATCGTTGCGCGCAACGAAGATCGTGATCTTGGGTCGCTTCGGCCCCATATCCTCCACCTGCCGGCGAAAGACGCCGACATCCAGATCCGGAGACGCGAGGATAAGGCTAGAGACCTTGCTCGGCACGCCGCCCCGCCGCAGAGCGACCTGCCTGATCGCCTCCACCGTGAGCCAGGCGCCCATGGAATGGGCGAGCACCACCACTTCGTTGATCGATTGGCTGTCGATCGCGGCCTCAAGCAGGTTTGCCAGATCCGATCGCGAGTAGGATGCGTTATCAAGGTCGCGCTTGTAATCGAGAAACCGCCCGCGCGACGGCCATGAAAAGAGGATCGGGACAGCATCCGCATCTGAATCGTGCACGAGTTGCGCGAAGCGGAAAACCGCGCGATCGAAGGTCGTGCTGTAACCATGGACGAAGACGAAGGCGCGCCGTTTGTGGGCCCCTGGGGCACGAAACGCGGCGGCGATATCTTCGCGCTTGATCGGGGTTATCGATGTCGCGGCGAAGGTCCGCTCGGGATCGCCGGGAGAACGGCGCGGCAGCTCGAGCGTGCCTGCCTTTCGGTTTGGCGGAACTGAAATCCTGATCCGAGTGTACGACACGGATGCGCCCCGTTCACCGCCATAGAGTACCGCCGGGTCCTCGACCGGTGCCCGCGTCGTCGCTGCGATGAGCGTGATCTGATCGGCGTCTTTTGCAGGGCGGGTTACGTTTAAAAGCCCCGCCTGCGGACCGGCGCATGCCAGCAGGCATGCATTGAGAACCAAAACAATGAACAGCCGCCGCCAGCGCATCGTTATCTCGGCACGTCGGGGCGGCGATACGAGACCCTTTCGCCAACACACACGGTTACCATAGCAAAAACGCTCTCCAAGCCCTATCACGTTCACCTGCTTCCAGGCTTCGCACGGGGTCAATAGCTCCAGCCTGAAATCGATCAGGCTAGGAATACTCCGGGACGCACAGCGTAGCTTCGGGACGCCCGGCTCATGACATCTAGTATCCCCCGGCTCATCCTGTGGGACGATTTCATATGCTCTGATCGGCCATCATTGCCTTTGAAATCACCTCAAGATCGGGTCTTCTCAAAGGGATAGTGGAATTGAGTCCGGTAGCCCTCGTTGCGATTATCGTCGCTGCAGCGATCGTTCTCTTCGTGTGGAACAGGCTGCCTGTCGCGGTTGTCGCAATGCTGGTGTGCTTGTCCCTCTGGGCCTCAGGCATCCTCAGTCTCGATCAGGCACTTGCGGGCTTCGGCGATCCAGTCGTCATCTTCATCGCGACGCTCTTCGTTGTCAGCTCGGCGCTCGAGATTACCGGCGTGACCGCCTGGATCGGCAAGCACCTGATCCGCGCCGCTGGCGAAAAAAGCCGCACCCGCTTTCTGGTTTTGATGATGAGCCTCGTGGCGATCCTGGCAATGTTTGTCGGGACGACCGGCGCCGTCGTGGCGCTGCTACCCGTTGTCATCGTCATCGCGGTGCGCCTTGGCCGCAGGTCCTCGCAACTTCTCATGCCGCTTGCCTTCGCGGCGCATGCCGGCTCCATGCTGGCGCTGACCGGTACGCCGGTGAATGTCCTTATCTCCGACGCCGCCATCGACGCGGGTTTCGCTGGCTTTGGCTTCTTCGAATTCGCGCTGGTTGGGCTTCCGCTGCTCTTCGGCAGCATGGCGATCATCATGCTGCTTGGCCAGCGCCTTTTGCCGCAACGAAACGGCGCAGCCATCCCCGCGGATTTCAGCCGGCACGCCCGCACGCTGGTCGAGCAATATGGATTGGGCAATGACGTCCACCGACTCCGCATTCGCGGCTCTTGCCACTATGTCGGCAAGACGCCATCGGCAATCGAGGTCGCGCGCAACGAGGGAATGCAGCTGGTAGCAGTGCACGAGGGCGACACGGCGCGGCCGATCAGCAGGCCGCACATCGCCGAAGGCGACCATGTTCTCCTGCGCGGCGATGCCGATATCGTCGCGAAGTTCGCGGCGGAGACGCACCTGTCCTTCCGCGAACAGACGGCGGGCGCCGACGACATCCTCTTCACCCACAAATCGGGGCTGGCCGAGGTGGCGATCCCACCGCGATCGGGCCTGATCGGGCAGAACGTCTTTCCTGGCATGGTGACCGAGAGCGGTGACCTGATCGTCCTCGCCGTCCAGAAGGCAGGGGAGCCGGTAGGTGATGTCGAGGCAAACAACCCGACAGGCGCGGTCGTGCTCGGCGCCGGCGATACGATGCTGCTGCAGGGAACCTGGAAGGCACTGGACACGCGCCTCAGCGACCCGGATGTGCTAACCGTCGACTCCCCGGATCTCGTTCGCCGGCAAGCCGCACCAATGGGCGGCGACGCAAAGCGGACCGCCGCGATCTCGGCTGCGATGATCCTTCTTCTCGCGACCGGCCTCGTACCGCCGGCGGTGGCAGGCTTGCTGGCGGCCGGAGCAATCCTTCTGTCGGGAATCCTGACAGCGGAGCAGTCCTATAATGCGATCGGCTGGTCGACGGTGGTGCTCGTCGCGGCAATGAAACCCCTCGGCACCGCGATGACGGAAACCGGCGCGGCGCAACTGGCCGCCGGCCACCTTCTCTATATTCTCGGGCAGAGCAGCCCGACCATGCTTCTCGCCGGCCTGTTTCTCCTGACCGCGGTGCTCGGGCAGTTCATCAGCAATATGGCGACCGCCTTGATCGCGATCCCGATCGGCGTTGCGGCGGCGGCCGGCATGGGCATTTCCCCACGCCCCGTGATGATGAGCATCGCCGTCGCGGCATCGGCAGCCTTCCTGACGCCGATAGCAGCGCCGGCGAACGCCTTGGTCATGGGTCCCGGCGGCTACACTTTCGGTGAGTATTGGAAACTCGGCTTGCCGCTGCTCGCCTGGTTCTTCGTCGTTGCCGTCTTCATCGTCCCACTCATCTGGTCTTTCTAGGTCGAGAGCAACGCCAACGTGTTTTCTGCGCCCTCAAGGGCGTCACTACAGGTCATGTCGCGGCCATGCAGATCGGCCGCAACGCAAAGAAACCAGGGAGGAAAACCCATGCTGCGGATGGGAGAGAAGTATCGCCACCTTATTCACGACGCGGGCTGCGGCTGCTCGCATCCGGACCTGCAACGGGCCTCACGGCGGCTCGAAGCCTTCTCACGACGTGATCTCCTATCGGGATTGGCGGCGACCGCCCTGGTCGGCGCCCTGCCCGCGCAGGGTCTGGCGCAGACGGCAGCCAAACCAAACAAGACCCTCTTGAGCAACGCCCGGCTCTTCGACAGCAAGGCCGGCACGGTTGTCGATAATGTCCAGGTGCTGATCAGCGACAACCAGATTGCCGATGTCGATCGCTCCCACGCGCCGCCGCCTGACGGCGCGACGGTTCTGGACTGCCGCAACGGCGTCATCATGCCAGGCCTCATCGATGCGCACTGGCACACGATTTTCGCGGCGGTGCCGCTCAACCTGCTCCTTGGCGGAGACCCTGGCATCGTCTTCGCAGCATCGACCGCCGAAGCCGAGCGCACACTGATGCGCGGCTTCACGACCGTGCGCGATCTTGGCGGCCCCGTCTTTTCATTCAAGCAAGCGATCGACGCCGGCCTCATCCCCGGACCCCGCATCTATCCGTCCGGCGCCATGATCACTACATCAGGCGGGCATGGCGACCTGCGTCTTCCCACCGAGATTCCGAGGGACGGAAACAAGCTAAGCAGCGGCGAACTCTTTGGCGGCGCTGCGATCGTCGATGGTGTAGCCGAATTGCAGCTTCGGGTACGCGAACAGCTTCTGCAGGGCGCATCACAGGTGAAGATCGTCGCCGGCGGCGGCGTTTCATCGCCGCGCAGCCCGCTTGATATGATCACCTTCAGCGAGGACGAACTGCGCGCCGCGGCCAGCGTTGCTGCGGACTGGAACACCTATGTCGCCCTCCACGCCTACACCACCCGCGCCGTTCAACGCGCCCTGCGCGCGGGGGTGACCTGCATCGAGCACGCTCATCTGATCGATGAAGAGACTGCAATCATGATGGCCGAGAAGGGCGTGTGGCTCAGCACCCAGCCCTTCCTGACGATGGCGGACGCAGCCTCTCAAAGCGGACCGGGCGTCGAACGCGCCAAGCAGATCTTCCTCGGAACCCCGACGCTCTACCAATATGCGCACAAGCACGGCATCAAGACCGCCTGGGGATCGGACGTGCTCTTTTCTCCTGAGCTCGGGCCGCGGCAGAACATCATGCTGACCCATTTGAGCAACTGGTACAAGAACGCCGAGGTGCTGCAGATGGCGACATCAGGCAACGCGCAACTGCTCGAACTCTCCAACATGCGCAACCCTTATCCCGGCAAGCTCGGCGTTATCGAGAAAGACGCTCTGGCGGACCTGGTCGTCGTCGATGGCAACCCGACGGAAGATCTGACCCTGGTCGAAAATCCACAAAAGAATTTCCTGGCGATCATGAAGAACGGGAGGCTGCACAAGAACACCCTTTAACACAGCGGACCTTTCACGGGCGGGGAAGCCAGATACCAGCTCCCCCATCCGGAAACACGTTAACCGGGAAAGCGGACACGCTTTGCGTCTTTCTTTTACATAGCAAGAATTGTATTAGTGATCTTCGCTTTAGGTTTACCTTCTGCACACAGTCAACATTGCCGTCATGGTGCAAATCAGCTTCCCTCCGGCTGCACCACCGCCTGCGTCGATACTGGTCACTTCATGCTTGCTTAGTCTTGTGTTCAAGGAGCGACATCATGAATGCACGGGTAGAATTGGGGTCGACAACTGCCACGGCTCTTGCCGACGAGCCACTGAGATGCGCAATCGAATGTGATACCGCTCGCGCTCGCGCGCCGGAACGGTTCGAGGTTTTCCGAGACTGGCATTCGTCCATCCTCGATGTCGGCCTGAAGAGCGGCGAGACGAACACCTTCGAGGCGACGGAGAAAATCTGGCAGCTCGGCGATATCGCCTTTGCAGTCATCGATGCGTCTCCCGATCATCTCCTTCGCTGGGAGCACAAGAAAAAGCCGGCAGTAGACAATTGGGTCGTCAGCGTCAAAAACAGCGGCGCATCCAGCACCGCCGATAGAACCTCCCGGCGAAAACTTGGCATAACGAACCTGACGGCGCCGCATGCCTGCGAGAGCGAGGGGCGGTTGATCGCGCTCTTTCTGCCGTACAACACGGTTGATGCCTCCCTCGACCCCGAGATCGCGGACGAAGACGCCCAGTTCCTCGCCGACTATCTGATCCTGCTTCATCACAATCTCACTCATCTGCGCCGAAGCAACGTTTCGAGGGTCGCCGAAGCGACCATACACATGCTGGCAGCCGTGCTCGCGCCGTCGCACGACAAGCTGGCGCAGGCACAGGCTCCCATCGATGCCGTGATAACGACCCGCACCATCAGGGAGATCGATGCCAAGCTTGCCGACCCGGGCCTGAGCCCAGAGTATCTGTGCAAGAGTGTCGGCGTATCGCGCTCGCGCCTCTACCGGATTTTTGAACCGGCGGGCGGAATCTCCAACTATATCCGTCGAAAACGGCTGCTTGAGACGCGCCGCGCGCTGGCCGATAGCGCCAATGTGCACTCGATTGCGCAGATCGCGGAGAATATGGGTTTCACCGATCCATCGACCTACAGCCGCATGTTCAAACGCGAATTCGGCCTGTCGCCGAAGGAAGTGCGGGCGCTGGGCTGGCAGGGAATGCTGCATCCGGGCTCGCTCAAGATGGATCAGGCAGGCGGCGGCAACCCCACATTGAACACGCTGCTCATCAGCAACTCTCTTGGCATATCGATGAGCAACTGAGGATTTTGGCGAGATTTCGTTCCTCCCGCTTGCCGAGACAGAAATGGACACTCTGCACAGGATTGGGATGGAATGCATATATTCAAACCCGAACATATGAATAGAGTTGCGTGATATCGACACGCGATTGCAACTAGTAATGTCCTGCCTCAACTCTGCTTTCTAAGTTCGACCAGCGTGCTTTCCCGTTCCTCTCGGCCAGCGCCTTGTTGCTGATGAGCCGCTTCGTGATCGCCATCGAACAAGGAGTAATGCTTATGAAAGCCGGAAGCGCATTGGCGATCCTCCACACCGTGCCTGTAAACGCGCGCGACATCCTCCCCTCCGGGCAGCCAACCTTCTGTCAGACATAGATACTCAACAGCAGGATGGATCATGCAACAGGACAACAACATCGCCGGCAAGGACGAGGGCCAAGCTCCCCTCACATGCGTCGTCGACATCGACACATCCGCCGCGCCGCCCGCCGAACAGTTTGACCTTTACCGATCCTGGAATTCCAATCTCGGCGATGTCGCGTTGCTGCGCGAAAAGTTCAGTTCCTTCAACGCGCATCAGCAGGTCTGGCAACTGGGAAGTCTTGCGCTGATGTCGCTGGATTACCGGGGTACCGGTTATCGCCGTCGTTGGACCAACAAGAAGGATCCCGTTTTCGATCACTGGATCCTCAGCGTCCCGCTGACGGTCTCGGACAATGGCGGTCCGAGTATCACCGGCCAGTTGCACTGGCATTGCCTTGCCGCCCCCTACGAGGCGGAAGGCGAGGATGACGGCGCACTTGCGCTGCTGCTTCCCCGTGACTTCGCCTTCTCGCAACCCTTTGACCTCACCATTCGTCCCGAGATGGCAGCGCTGATCGTGGATTACCTTCAGCTTCTCCATCGCTCGCTTCCCAACAGAATGGAGCGCGATGCCGAACATATCGCGGTCGCGACGACCACATTGCTCGCCGCCTGCCTTGCGCCATCGCGTGATCACCTTGTCGAAGCCGAAGGACCGATCAACGGCGTGATCATGGCGCGCGCCAAGAAGCTCATTGCCGCGCAGCTTGCCAAGCGCGATCTATCGCCGGAAAAACTGTGCCGCGATCTGAATATTTCGCGATCGCGGCTCTATCGGATTTTCGAGGCCAGCGGCGGCATTTCCAATTACATCCGGCGCCAACGGCTGCTGCGCACTAGGGATATCCTTTCCGACGACACGGACAGGCGCTCCATCTCGCTGATTGCCGAGGAATGGGGTTTCATGGACCCATCGACATATAGCCGAACCTTCCGGCGCGAGTTCGGGATGACGCCGAAGGAAGCCCGCGAGACCGGATGGCTGCGGATCAACGAGGCGCCGAGACTTTCCGCCGCCCATTTCGCCGGCGGCCCGCCTTGGAGCTCTCTGCTGGCTAGCGGCGATATAGCGAACCGCTCTTAACGGTCTCGGAAACATTCTCTCAAGCAGCGCCGGACCGCTCGCGGCGCCGTCCGCGTTTGTGACAGCGTGGTTACTTACTCGTGGCTGTGCAGTTTATCCCAGCGTCGTGCACTGTATCCATTTCTGCGAGAATGAGCGCGAAACCACTGTTTAAACGGCATTTTCCGCTTTCCGGGCAATGCCCTGCAGAAATAAGCTTCGAGCGCTGCCGTCGGAGCGGAAGGTCTGAACTCGCGTTCCATCGACCGCTTCGGCCATGGCCATTGACGCTTTCAGGAGTGTGACGGATGGGAATTCCTGGCAGATTTTCTGGTGTCTTACTCGCCTCGGTCATTGCAGCCTTGCATTCAATAGCGGCAGAGGCACAGGATGTGCCGAAAGTGGCGACAATCACCGTTGCAGTTGAGGACGTTTCACCGAAGCACGAATTCGTCGGGCGCGTGGAAGCGTTGAATGCCGTCGACATCCGTTCCCGGATTGACGGCTTCGTCGATCAGCGGCTGTTCGAGGAAGGTTCAGTGGTCGACGAGGGCCAGGAACTATTCAAGATCGACAGCCGCGCGCTCGAGATCGCACTCGCCGACGCCAATGCCAACCTCGCCCGCGCCAAGGCGACGCTGCTCGATGCCGAGCGCCAGATGGTGCGCAACCAATCCCTCAACCAGACCGTTGCGCGCGCAACAATCGAACAGAGCGAAACCGCGCGAGACACCGCCGCGGCAAACCTGCAATCCGCGGAAGCAGCCGTAAAGCAGGCCGAGCTCAATCTCAGCTACAGCCGCATCATGGCGCCTTTGAAGGGCCGAATTGGAACCGCCGCATTCTCTCCCGGCAGCTTCATCACCACCGCATCCCCCGCATTGGCGCGCGTCGTGCAAATGGATCCCGTGAGGGTGGTCTTTTCAGTCAGTGACCGCTCATTGCTGGATCTGCGCGAAGCGGCCGGCAATGTCAGCAAGGATGAGCTGGCCCAGCGTTACCAGACGCGTCTGAGGCTATCCAACGGACAGATCTATCCACAAAACGCACCCATCGCCTTCCTCGGAAACGAGGTGGATGAAGGCACCGGAACGCTGGCCGTCCGCTCGGTCTTTCCAAACAGCGACTTCCTGCTGATCCCAGGCCAGTTCGTCACCGTCGTCGTCTCCGAAACCGCGCGGAAGGAACGGCCCACGGTGCCGCTGGGGGCGGTGCAACAGGACCGCGAGGGCAAGTACGTCATGCTGGTCACAGCTGACAAGAAAGCCGAGGAGCGCAGAATCAGCATCTCCGAGCAGCGAGAGGGGAGCTGGATCGTCGAGGACGGACTGAAGGGCGGTGAAAATGTCATCATCGAGGGGCTTCAGAACGTCACGGAAGGTTCCGCGGTCGAGATCATTGCGGACAAGGATGCGTCCCAGCCGGCGGTGGTAAAATGAACATTTCCGCTCCCTTCATCGGCCGGCCGCGCTTCGCGATGGTGATCGCGGTCGTCATGCTCATCGCCGGCACCGTAGCGCTCATGCAAATACCGGTGGCGCAGTTCCCGCAGATCACGCCGCCGGAAGTTCAGGTCACCGCCAGTTACCCAGGCGCCAACGCGCAGGTGATGACCGACAGCGTCGGCGCGCCGATCGAAGAGCAGGTCAACGGCGTCGAGGGCATGATGTACATGTCCTCCTCGAGCTCCGACAACGGCACCTACAGCCTGACCGTGACCTTCGAGGCCGGGACCGATCCCGCTATTGCCCAGGTCAATGTCCAGAACCGCCTCGCGCTCGCGACCCCCCGCCTGCCGGCCGCAGTAACGCAGGCGGGCGTAACGGTGCGCAGCCGATCGTCCAGCATGCTGCTCGGCCTAGCGCTCTATTCGCCGAAAGGCACGCGCGACGAAGTTTTCATCAGCAACTATGCGACGATCAACATTCGAGACGCCATCTCCCGCCTTCCCGGCGTCGGCGAAGCCGCCGTGTTCGGGCCGACCTACAGCATGCGCATCTGGATGATGCCGGATCGCATGGAGGCGCTGGGCGTCACTGCGGCCGATCTCATGACCGTTATCCGAGCCCAGAATGCCCAGGCCTCTGCCGGGCAGATCGGCTCGCCTCCGGCGATGACCGGGCAGCAGCTGCAGCTCACGGTGACGGCGCGCGGACGTCTTGCGGATGCCGCCGAGTTCGGAGATATCATCGTTCGCAGCAATCGCGATGGGGGCGTTGTCCGGCTACGCGATGTCGCGCGCGTGGAACTCGGCGCCCAATCCTATGACACGGCCTCGACACTGAACGGCCGCCCGAGCGCCACCGTCGTCGTCTACCAGGCATCCGATGCCAACGCGCTTGCCGTATCGAACGCCGTGCTCGGCGAAGTCGAGCGGCTCTCGAAGCAGTTCCCCGATGATGTCGCCTATACGCTGGTCTTCGACACGACCTCTTTCGTACGCGAGACCATCCGCGAGATCTTCGTGACGCTCGCCATCACCTTCGTGCTCGTCGTGGCCGTCGTCTATGCGTTCCTGCAGGACTGGCGCGCCACCGTCATCCCGACGCTGACCATCCCGGTCTCCCTGATCGGCGGCTTCGCCGTTCTTTACGTTCTCGGCTATTCGGCGAACACCATCACCCTCTTTGCCGTCATTCTTGCCATCAGCCTCGTGGTCGACGACGCCATCATCGTCGTGGAAAACGCCCAACGACTTATGAGCGAAAAGGCGATGGATATACGAGCGGCGACGCTTGCCACCATGCAGCAGGTGACCGGACCGATCGTCGCGACCACACTGGTTCTCGCAGCACTCTTCGTCCCCGTGGCGTTCCTGGCCGGCATCACCGGTGAGCTCTACCGCCAATTTGCCGTCACCATCCTGGTGACCGTGGTGTTCTCGACCGTCAACGCGCTGACGCTCAGCCCGGCGCTCTGCGTGCTCATCCTGAGGCCTGCACCTGAACGCAAGACCGGCCTTTTCGGCCGGATGAACAACGGCCTGGAGGCGTCCCGTCGCTTCTACCTCAGCATGTTTATGATGTTTGCCCGGCGTCTCGTGCTGGCGGGCGTGCTCTTCGTCGCCGTTATCGGCGGCATCTACGGCTTCTACCGCGTTCTCCCCACCGGCTTCGTGCCGGCCGAAGACCAAGGCTACCTGTTCATGAACGTGCAGCTTCCGAACGCCGCATCGCTTGAGAGGACGCAACAGACGATCGCGCAAGTCAGCGCTCTCCTGCAGCAGACGCCTGGGATCGCCAATACGATCGGCATCGCGGGCGTCAGCATGGTGGGCGGCGGCGGCTCGAACAGCGGCATGATCATCTCCGCGCTGGAGCCGTGGAGCGAGCGCCCTGCCGACCAGAGCGCCTTCGCGCTCATCGCCAAGCTACGCCCGCAACTGGCCGCCATCTCGACGGCATCGATCGTGCCCTTCAACCCACCCGCAATCCCCGGCCTCGGCACGACAGGCGGCTTCGATTTCCGCCTTCAGGCGCGCGCCGGCCAGAGCCAGCAGGCGCTGGCCGAGGTCATGCGCGACCTGATCATTCAGGCAAACCGAACGCCCGGCCTTGCCGGCGTGTTCAGTACCTTCTCCGCCGACGTACCGCAGGTCTATCTCGATATCGACCGAAAGCGGGCCGACCTCTACGGCGTCTCGCCGGCGGCGATCTTCAGCACATTGCAGGCGCATCTCGGATCGGCCTATATCGACGACTTCAACATTTTCTCGAGAGTGTATCAGGTGCGTCTACAGGACGAGCCGGCCTATCGCCAGCGCATCGACGACATCCAGCGCTTGCGCGTGCGCAGCCAGTCGGGCGCGCTCGTTCCGCTGCAAAGCATGATCTCCATCGAGACGATCTATGGGCCGAGCTCGGTCAACCGCTACAACCTGTTCTCGTCGGCCTCGATCAACGGCCAGGCCGCGGCGGGCACCAGCTCCGGCCAGGCACTCACCATCATGGGCAACCTTGCCAATGAGACCATGCCTGACGGGTTCGGCTTCGAATGGACCGGGCTCGCGCTTCAGGAGCAGCAATCGGGCAACGAGACCGTGATCATTCTGATCGCCGGCATCGTCTTCACCTATCTCTTCCTCGTCGCGCAATATGAAAGCTGGAGCGTGCCCGTTGCCGTCATGCTGTCGGTCGCGGTCGCAGTGGTCGGCGCGCTGGGCGCGCTCGTGGTCGGCGGGATCGATCTCAACATCTACGCCCAGATCGGCATGCTGTTGCTGATCGGCCTTGCGGCCAAGAACGCGATCCTGATCGTCGAATTCGCCAAGGAGCGTCGCGAGGAGGGCATGAGCACGCTGGACGCAGCCTCCGAAGCAACGTCCCAGCGCTTCAGGCCCGTGCTGATGACAGCACTTGCCTCGATCTTGGGTGTTGTGCCGCTGGTGGTCGCAACCGGCGCCGGAGCGGGAAGCCGCCAGGCGATCGGCGCCACCGTTCTTGGGGGTCTGCTTCTCGGCACGGTTCTCGGGCTGGTCGTGATCCCGGTTCTCTACCTGGTTGTTCAGAGCCTTCGCGAAACACTCAAGCAACGGCTCTTCGGCGTCGAACCCGATCCGGTCACCAACGTCGCTGCTGAATAGGTGCTACCGGCTACACTATCCGGCTCGGCTTTGTTCGGGGGCCGCAGGCTACTCCGCCGATGCAGGCTCAAGCGCTTTGAACGCCCCTCGCCCCAAAAGCATCAGCCATGTCACGAGCACGAAAGTGGAGGTCAGGACCGGCATTGCGATGGGTGTCAGGAAGATGGCGACCGAGGCCCAGAGCCAGCTGGAAATGACGGCGCCAAAGACCGCATAAGTCAGGCTGCGCCAATTGAAGGCGAGGAAGACACCACATAGCGCCATCGCTGTGAGAGCGGAGTTGTAGCCGAAGAGACCGTCGCGAACCGCGCCCTCCGGACCGCCATAGACGGCCGCCACCAGCGTGCCGACCACAGCACCGAGCAACCCCATCGCGGCGCTGATGCGGGAATTCAAGGCGATGGCGACTATGATGAGGTAGCCGGAAATCCAGTTGTCCTGGAAGAATATCTGCCCGATCGAGGTCCCTATTCCCTCGTACCAGGTCGCAAAGACATAGGGCACCGTATCGGAAAACTGCTCGGGCGATACCGGCTTTGCCATCGGCCCGGCATCGATCGCGTCGAATTTCAGCACCGCAAACAGAAACAGCCATCCGACGAGAACGAAAGGCATGGTCAGAGGTGCGGTCTTGTATGGCGCCAGAACCGCGCCCATGCTGGCGAAAGCCATAGTCGTGAAGGCAGCGGCGCAGACGAGATAGACGACCATGGCGACCGACGGGATGGCGCCCGTGCGAAAATCCTCGCTGGTGAAGGCAACGAGCGCCAGGCCGACCAGCGCGCCGTTGAAACCATACAGCCCGTCCCGCATCACAGCCCTGTCGGCCTTCAGAACAAGCGCGGTCGCGGTGCTGGCGATGACGCCGAGCACGCAGATCGCGGCATAGATCCATGAGTTCCAAACGAGCGCTGCGAGGATGACGAGCCCCGACAGCGGATTGTTCTGAAAGACGACCTGGCCTACGCCGCGCAGCGACCAATCCACGAAGAACAAGGATGGATGATCACGGAAACGATCCAAATTCATTGATCTCTGCTCCTTCGGCTCGGCCCGGAAGCGACAGCGTGCCTATCCCCCCGGAGTGTTGGTCCGGCCCGGGCGCGACCTCACGCCCGGGCTTTCCTTTCCCTAGAAAAGGAAATATCGCTGCGACATCGGCAACACATCCGCCGGCTCACAGGTGATCAGCTGGCCATCGACGCGGACATTATAGTTCTGCGGATCGACCTCCAGTTTCGGCGTCAGATTGTTGTGCACCATGTCCTTCTTGCGCACCGTCCGCGTGCCTTTCACGGCAGCGAGCTGCTTGGAGAGCTTCAGCTTCTCGCCGATCCCATCGTCGAGTGCCGCCTGCGAGACGAAGGTGACCCCCGTCGAGCCGAGCGCCCTGCCGAGCACACCGTACATCGGACGATAGTGCACCGGCTGCGGCGTCGAGATCGATGCGTTGGGATCGCCCATCGGAGCGATCGCGATCATGCCGCCGATGAGAACCAGTTGCGGCTTGATGCCGAAGAAGGCCGGCTTCCAGAGCACCAGATCGGCGCGCTTGCCGACCTGAATGGAGCCGATCTGGTCGGCGAACCCATGTGTCAGGGCCGGGTTGATCGTGTATTTGGCGACATAACGCTTCACGCGAAAGTTGTCGTTCCGGCCGCTATCCTCGGGCAGCGGACCGCGCTGCACCTTCATCTTGTGCGCCGTCTGCCAGCAGCGCAGCGTCGTCTCGCCGATACGGCCCATTGCCTGAGAGTCCGACGACATCATCGAGAACACGCCGAGATCGTGAAGAATGTCTTCGGCCGCGATCGTCTCGCGCCGAATGCGCGATTCCGCGAATGCGACGTCCTCCGGGATTTGCGGACTGAGGTGGTGGCAGACCATCAGCATGTCGAGATGCTCGTCGACGGTATTGATCGTATAGGGCCTTGTCGGGTTAGTGGACGATGGCAGCACATTCTCCTCGCCCGCCGCCGTGATGATATCGGGCGCGTGACCGCCGCCGGCGCCCTCGGTGTGGAAGCTGTGGATCGTGCGTCCCTTCATGGCCGCGAAGGTGTCGCGCACGAAGCCGCTCTCGTTCAGCGTATCGCTGTGAAGAGCCACCTGCACGTCCATCTCGTCGGCAACCGTCAGGCAGTTGTCGATCGCCGCCGGCGTCGTGCCCCAGTCCTCGTGAAGCTTCAGCCCGACAACGCCGGCGCGGACCTGTTCGCGCAGCGGATCGGGCAGGCTGATATTGCCCTTTCCGAGCAGCCCGACATTGATCGGCAGCGCTTCCGCCGCTTCCAGCATGCGGTGGATTGCCCATGGACCAGCCGTCACCGTGGTCGCGAGCGTGCCGACGGTCGGGCCGGCGCCGCCGCCGACAAGCGTCGTCGTGCCGCTTGCAAGCGCTTCATCCGCCTGCTGCGGCGCTATGAAGTGAATGTGGGTGTCGATCCCGCCAGCGGTCAGGATCTTGCCCTCGCCCGCGATCACATCCGTCGCGCCGCCGACGACGATATTGACGCCCGGCTGGATATCGGGATTGCCCGACTTACCGATCCCGGAAATGCGTCCGTTCTTGATGCCGACATCGGCTTTAATGATGCCCCAGTGGTCGATGATGATGACATTGGTGATGACGACATCGGCGACCTCGGCATAGGGGCGCTGCCCCTGCCCCATGCCGTCGCGGATCACCTTGCCGCCGCCGAAGGTCACCTCTTCGCCGTAAACCGTGCGGTCTTCCTCGATCTCGATGACGAGCTCGGTATCGGCCAGCCGCAACCTGTCGCCCTTGGTCGGGCCGTAGAGATCGGCATAGGTCTGCCTTGTGATCGTTGCCATCATAGCCTCCTACAGCTTGCCCATGACCTTGGCGTTGAACCCGTAAACCTCACGCTTGCCGTCGAGCGCCACGAGCTCCACCGTTCGTTCCTGGCCCGGTTCGAAGCGAACCGCCGTACCGGCCGGGATGTTGAGCCGAAAGCCGCGCGTAGGCCCGCGGTCGAACAGCAAAGCCTCGTTGGTCTCGTAGAAATGGTAGTGCGAACCGACCTGGATCGGCCTGTCGCCGGAATTGGCGACATCGACCTTCAGGGTCTGTCTGCCCGCATTGATGTCGATCGAGCCACTCTCGATGAAATATTCGCCGGGGATCATGATGGCCTCCTCAGGGAATCGGGTTGTGGACGGTCACGAGCTTCGTGCCGTCAGGAAAGGTTGCTTCCACCTGGATGTCGTGGATCATCTCGGGCACGCCCTCCATGACCTCCTCGCGGGTCAGCAGCGTAGCGCCATAGGACATGAGGTCCGCCACCGTCCGCCCCTCGCGGGCGCCTTCCAGGAGGGCGGCCGAGATGTAGGCTATGACTTCGGGGTAATTCAGCTTCAGACCCTTCGCCCTGCGCCGCTCCGCGACCAATCCGGCCGTAAAGATCAGGAGCTTGTCTCTTTCACGCGGTAACAGTTCCATGAGCTTGCCTCCTTGTTTTGCTGTTCATGTTGCCCAGATGCGCGGAGCGACGGCCTTCTTCATCAGGCCGCGTTCGCGAAGAATGCTCCACGCTTGCAGAAAAAGTGCCTTGCCCTCGGACATGCGGCTTCCGAGATAGCGGCAGACGATCACGCGCTCGAGCTGGCTTGCCGAGAACACGCCGCGCGCCTGCTCGCCGAGTTCGTCGCGGATATGTTGAACGGTGTTTTCGAGAGCCGGCCCCGCATAAACCATCGTTCCGACGATGGGCTTTCCGGCAAAGAAGACGGGCGCGCCCAGAACATCAGGCGCGCGCGAAAACGCCATTCGTTCGAACCAGATCAGCTCATCCTTGCGAAAGATCTCGACGCGCTGGGCAAGCCGGCCGCTTGCAAACCCCTCGCCGGCGGCAGGGCGGCCGAGGCTGACGAAATCCCAACCGACATAAGCGGCATCTTCACCGAGCGTAACGCTTGTGCTGATCGAGGCATCCGCGCCCTCGAAAAGGATCGTCTCCTGCGGAAGATTTTCGCAGACCGCGCCGGCGCCGACATCGATCCGTATGCGCTGCGTACTCGTGCCGATTTCGCTGCGGTAAAACTTGGTCGCGCCAGGCGTCGTCAGGACACAGCGTGCCTCGGGCGCAAGGCCGCAGGTTATGTTGAGAACATCGCCGCCGGCCACGCCGCCCGGTGGATGCAGGATGTAGACATGAGCGGAGCCATCGTCCTCTGGGTGAAAGGCGCGCTGCACAGCCAGCGGCCCGACATGGCGCCGGCGCATCAGGCGCGTCTTCCCGTGGGAGTTCGCAAACCACAAATCTAGCTCGGCATGCCAACCATCAGCCATCGGCGATAAACCTTCCTAAATCCGGCCTCGCGGCCCTTGCTGTCCTTCTGCCACCTCGACATTTCATCTGCTGCTAAAGCTCGAACGTGATCGCCCAACGCGCGTTCACGCTTGATCGCTCGGTTTCTGCTTCTCGCTTCTCTCATGTCGCGTACCTTCCGAAAGATGGTGCGAGCTGGCGGTCAACTTCATGGCGCCCGCCAGAAGCAGCGCCGAGACCGGCAGCACAAGCGCCTCCCATTGTGGCGGCGTCTGCATTTCGCCCACCTGGGCCGCGAAGTGCACGACCAGATAGAGAATGATCATCTGGAAGAAGAGGTTCTTCAGTTCCGCGACGGTATCGATGATCATCCACTGCGGTAGTCTCGATCGCTGCTCCGGCGGTATATCGAGGGCAAAGCCAAGCGCGATGCCACAGCCGACCACCATCAGCACGATGCCCAGGAGTATCTTGTCGGTTGCACGCAAGACCGAGACGATGACCGACATATCCGGATTGAGCCGGGTCATCCGGAAGGTTTCCACCAGCATCAAGATCGCCTCCCAAAACATCAGGAAGGCACCGAACAGCACACCCGCGGCAGCAAGTATGAGAATGGACCGAAGGCCGCGGAACAACGAAATCAATGCACTCTTCCTCCTCGGATCAATTTGACTGCATCGGCGCCGCCCGTTTTGCCCAGTCAGCGCCTAGGAACGAAACAGCCGGCTGTACTGCGTTTCATGCCATGCGCTTGCCATCGCCATTGCCGGCGCCGCATTGCCGATCTCGTCGTCACCAGTCGTCTCCGCCGTGCGCGCCGCGCGCTCGATGACGTCAGCCGCCGCGATCAGAAGGCGCTGGCCGGCCGTATGTCCCAACGGCACCAGCCGAATGGCGGCCGATACCTGCCCTTCCACCGCACTCCAAAGAAGTCCGCGCAACGCATCGGCCGGCGTGATCTTCCAATGCGTGGCCGCGAGCGCAAAAACCGCCGGATAGGTCAGCTTCTTGCCGCTGAAGGTCTTCGCGGCGGAGACGCCGAGATCGCAAAGAACCGTCAGCATCGACGCGCCCATCTGCTTGTCCTCCAGCTCGACCTCCTTGCTTTCGCGCGCCGCCGACAGCCATGCATCGGCTTTCAGGAAGGCTGGGCGGTCACCCACTTCGAGCGCATGCATCATGCGCAAGAACAGTGCCGCATCGCAGACGGCGTAGCTGTGTTCGATCAGCCTGAAGATCCAGTCGCGGGCTGTCGCCTCGTCGCGAACTATCCGGTCGTGGACCGCCCATTCGAGGCCACGGGAATAGGCGAACGCGCCAACCGGCTGGCTTGGACTGACCAGCCGCAGCAACTGAAGCGGCAAACCGCTCGATGTTGGTTGGCCCAATGTTGGTTGGAACGTCACATCCATCTCCCGAAACGATCGCCCGTGGCCGGACTACACACCGGCCCCAGGCCTTCAAATGCCCATGTCCTTCAGCTCGCCAACAGCAGAACGCCGCCAAGCGCGGTGGCTCCGCCGGCGATCCGCAGAGCTGTCGTGCCTTGCGTCAGGCGACCGGCGGCAATCCCCATTCCCATCCCCACGGCGTGCAGGAATGCTGTCGCCAGCACAAAGCCCACGCCGAAGGACAAGGCATTCGCACCTGCCATCTCGGCACCATGCGCATGCCCGTGAAAGAATGCGAAGCCGCCGACAATGGCCGCAACTAGGGTGGGTGAAGCCGGTCGGGCAACGGCGACCAGCAGTCCAATGACAACGGCCGAGGCAAGAATGATCGGCTCGACAAAAGGCAAGTGCATACCCGCGAGTGCTGCCACAAAGCCGAGGATCATCACACTGACGAAAGCCGCGGGGATAGCGAGCCGCGCGCGGCTGCCGAGCATGACCGCCGCCAGACCGACCGCGACCATGGCGAGAACATGATCCGGCCCCGAAAGCGGATGCAGGAAGCCGGATGCGAAGGACCCGTGATCACCAGGGCCTACATGCGCGAATGCCGGCGTGCTCGCCATAAGCACCGGCGCGAGGATCAAGAGAGGCATCTTCTTCATGGCACGAATCTCCCTAAGGTTGGTGAAATAGGAACGATTGACATCCAGTAGTTCAGGCACTCCATCGAACTGATGCTGGCACTGCGATCTGGCCTGTTCAGAAAGAGCCGAACATCGACCCAAGCACGAAGACCGCGACAAGCGAGATGATGACGCCGACGATCACCGTCATCACCATGTCCAAATAGCTTCCCGAGTGCGTCTGCTTGCTGATTTGCAGGAGCAGAAGCACCGTGCCATTGTGGGGCAAAGCATCGAGCGTACCGGCGCTGATCGTCGTCAGGCGGTGCATGAGCGCTGGATCGATGCCGTGCTCGGCCGCAAGCTTCATATATTCGGCGCCCAGCGCGTTGAGCGCGATCGCCATGCCACCGGATGCCGTACCGGTTAGGGCCGCCAGCGCGTTCATCGCCACGACCAGCGATACGAGGGGGCCGCCAGGCATCTGCAGGACAGCATCGCGCACAACGTTGAAAGCCGGCATGGCCGCGACCACCGCGCCGAAGCCGACGAGGCTGGCAACGGTCATGATCGGCAAGACGGCCGAGTTGGCGCCCGCGTCGAGACTTTCGCGCAATGCGCCCAACCGTCCGTAATTCAGGCCGATCACGGTGACGATCGCCGCGGCGAGCGCGATGAGGACGGCCCAGACGCCGATCGTCGAGGTGATATTGATGCCAAGCGCTGCTTCGGCGCTGGAGAAGTCGATCCGCGGCAGCACCACCAGCGCCATCAGGAAGTTGACACCGATGACGACGATCAGCGGCAGCACCGCGAAGAGGAAGGATGGTCCCAGGTCGCTCTTCTTGCCATGGGTCAGTTCGCTCGGATCGAAGTCGCCTGAGGTCGTTGCCTGTTCGCGGACCTTTTCGCTGATGACGACAGGCGTTTCGTCCTCCGTATATCCCTCGTTGGCGGCGCGCGCCCTCGCCTCGATATGGGCGAGCCACCACATCCCGAAGGCGAAGGTGATAATCGAGGCGATGATGCCGAGGCCGGGCGCGGCAAAGGTCGTCGTGCCGAAGTAGGGCATCGGTATCGCGTTGTTCGTCGAGGGCGTGCCTGGCATGGCCGACATGGTGAAGGTGAACGCGCCGAGGCCGATCGCCGCCGGCATCAGTCTGGCCGGAATATTGGCGGCGCGGAACATTTCGCGCGCCATCGGCACGAGCACGAAGAAGGCGACGAACACGCTGACGCCGCCGTAAGTGACGACGGCGGAGGCGAGCACCACGGAGAGCATGGTTCGCTTCACGCCCAGCCGCTCCGTCAGGAAACGGGCGATCGAGGTGATGGAGCCGCTGTCATCCATCATCTTGCCAAAGATGCCGCCGAGAAGGAACATCGGAAACCACTGCGTGACAAACCGCGCCGTGCCGCCCATGAACGTCGAGGTCCAATGCGGAAGCAGCGGCTGGCCTGAGGCCGCGGCAACGATGAGGGCTGCCGCGGGCGCCAAGAGCAAGACGCTCCAGCCGCGGTAGGCGAACCACATCAGCAAACCAAGTCCCAGCAGAATTCCAAACAGCCCCATGGATCCGCCTCTCAATCCAGCCAGATAAGCGGAGATGTTATGCGATCCACTGCCTTTCACCCGTCCAGGTGCAGCTATGATGCGCGTCACAACTCACGGCCTTACCCGGTTTTCATGAACCACCCCTGCGGATGTGTCGACCGCTCACGCGCGCAAAGCCATGAGGCGGAGCAAGAAATGGACACCGTGCTCACTCCTGGGATTTCTCGCTCAGCGGAGCGTCCGCTACAGTCCTACCATTAGTAGCTCGGTGTCGCCGCCGCCTTGACGCGCTGGGAACCGGCCTATGGCTCTACACGACCTCAAGCCATTTTATCGAGGTCGGCCAGCGTAATCCCGTATTGCAGTGGCCGACCGCTCAAGTATCGCTCTATCTCGTCGATAGCCATTTCACCTAATCTTGTCCGCTCTAGGCCGACGGCGCCTGCGATATGGGGTGTCAGGAACACGTTCGGCAGGTCGTAAAAGGCGGATGCCGGTTCCGGTATTTCGGGGTCGGTCACGTCTATGATCGCATCGATCCGACCGGTCGAAAGCGTGGCGAGAAGTGCTGCCTCGTCGATGATGGCACCGCGTGCCGTATTGATGAGTGTCGCGCCGTCCTTCATCAGCGCCAGTCTTTGGGCGTCGATCATATGATGTGTCGATGGGAGCGAAGGCGCATGCAGCGAGACGATATCGGCGCTGCGCATCATGGTATCAAGATCAGCCTTTTCTACGCCCATCGCAGCACATTCCGATGCGCTCAACGTCGGGTCAAAAAGGATGACCTTGAAATTGAAGGGCTTCAGCAATTCGATCACGCGCCGGCCGATGCGCGACGCACCGATGATGCCGACCGTACGGCCATAGTTTCCGATCGCAAGCTTCTGCATCGGGTGGGTGCGATCGCGGTTGCGGTCCGCCACGTAAGTGTCGCGAAACCGGAAGATCTGCTTGCCGGCAAAGAGAATGGCGGCAAGCGTGAATTCGGCCACTGGGACCGCATTTGCCTCGGCCGCATGGCTGACAGCGATGCCCGCGCGAAATATTTCTTCGTCGATCAGCCCCTTCACCGTTCCCGCCGCATGGGCGATCATCTTCAAACCCCCGGCTGCCGAAAGCACATCGCGGCCAACATAGGGAGCGCCCCATCCGGTTATGAGGATTTCCGTCTCGGGCAATAGTCGCCTGGCGCGTTCGTCAGCGAAAGTCTGCAACGGCTCTCGGTCGAGCAATCGGCCCAGACTCTCCAGCCGGTCAAGGAGGCGATCGGGAAGAACGTGCTCGGTGCGACCCGGGTGCATGGCAAGCGCGATACCCGGTCGGCTCATGGCATCTGCCCCGGCGCTTTGATGGCGCTGACGGTGATGCCGTCCCTGGCTATGCGGGCCTCAAGCGCCGAGATGTCAGGTGCGGCGGGAGGCGTAGTCCATGCGCCGGAAGCCGTGGCCGGATCATCAAGCCCGAGCACGGCCGTGATGAGCACCGTCTCGCCGGCCGGGATTTCGCCGCGCAATTGAGGGATAAGCGTTTTGGCGACGATCAGGTTGGTGTTCGGCAGAGCTTTCTGCGCCAGCCCAGCTCGCTTCACTGTCGAACCCAGATCGACAATGCCGGAGAAGTCGGCATCGCCGATGACGTGGGCGCTGCCCGGCCCTCCCTCAAGAACGTCGAGACCGAAGTCTCGCTTGGCAATCGCAAAGCCGCCTTCAGCGGTTTGCAGCGGGCGCGGCGAATTGATCCTGTGGACGCGGATGTGCCAGGGTGCTGCGGGAACCAGCCAGGTTTCGACGGACACATCCTTGAATGGCGACCATCTCGAATAGAGCACGTCGCCGGCGAGCTTTGCTTCGACGTTGGTCTCGCGCACGCGGTAGTGCAATGCATCGTCGCTGAAGGCGAGCGCGGAATCGAACGCACCGCCGGCGAAACTCCGTTCATCGGCTTCGACGCTGAAGCCATAGCGCGCCGAATAGGCGAACTTCGCGTATTTCTCCGTGCCGAAGCGCATCTGGAGATTTTCTTGTCCCGAAGACAGGGCCACGACGTCGCCACCAGCACGCATCAGGACCATGCCGGGATGGCGCTGCGGCAAGACGCTTTCGCTCGAAGCCGGAGCCTTCTCCTCCGCAGTCCAGAACGGGTGGTCATCCGCGATCGCCAGCGGCAGAAAGGCCTTGAACGCCCAATAGGGCGATCCCGCCGAGTTGTAGCTTTCCGACATCAGCAGGTTCGGATAGCCGAAGCCGATCGACAGGATGCCATCGCGACTGGTGATCGGCTTGTCCTTCCACCAGCGCAGGTGCTGCAGGCAGAGGTGCTTGATCTCGCCCCAGGGCAGCGCCTCCAGATCGGCAAAGGCGAGCGCGGACCAGAAGCCGGCGCAAGCGAAGCGATAGGTCAGGCTGCGGCCGAAGGGGATGGTCGCGCCATCGGGGGCAAACCAGTTGCGGAAATCCTTGGCGAACAGAACGGCACGCTCGCGGTAGCGCTTGGCGTAGGCGTCATCGACGAGCTTGGAATAAATCAGCCCATAGAAATGCATGGCGAAGGGAATGTAGTGGTCGACGCGACGCACGTTGCCGTCGCGATACCAGCCGTCACCGATATAGAAGCCCTCGAGC
This sequence comes from Rhizobium sp. 16-449-1b, assembly GCF_017741935.1. Taxonomy (GTDB): domain Bacteria; phylum Pseudomonadota; class Alphaproteobacteria; order Rhizobiales; family Rhizobiaceae; genus Rhizobium. The sequence goes on from NZ_JAGHMH010000021.1 coordinate 321,225, forward strand.
TCCTCGAGATATTGCCTTGTCAGGCTGCGGTCGAAATCGGCACCGACGCGATCAAGGGCGATGTCGACGAAGATTCGGAAGAACTTCCAGTTGTTATCCGCATAATCGAACTGCCGCGCATGCTTGAGATAGGCGATGACATTTGCCCGCGCCTGCTCGCTCAGCGGCTCCCAGATCTTGTCGGGGACAAGCGCCAAGGCGAAACCGAGCGCCGCGAGCTCGACCATTCGCTGGTCTCGGCCATTCACTGCGCCCCAATATTCCGGGTGCTCGGGATCCGTGCCGTTCGCAAGCCCCTCCGCAAAACGCTGCCAGTGGGTAAACTCGCCCTTTCCTGCTCCAAGCGGTGCCAGGCCCCAAAGCGGACGAGCAAACCCTTCCAAGTCCGCGGCGGCGCGGTCAAAATGGGCGCCGGCACCATCCAGCCGAACGCGTGCATTGCCCTTCGAGAAATAGGGGAGCAACGGATCGAAGAGGTGGAGGAGCGCGCGGCTCATGTCCTCGCGCGTCTCCAGCGGATTGCCTGCTAACGGATTGGCGCTGGCCGGATCATAGGTCATCTCTATCACTCATCGGTTTTCAGCATTGGTACGGTGCCGCCCACAACGGAGACGACCGCATGGCATACGTGGCGGGCCGGCGCTGACCGATCATGGAACCTGTCGATCATCAGGCCGATGGCCTCGCGGCCGAGAGCGCCCCGATCGACGCGCATGGTGGAGAGCGGCGGGTTGGTCATCATTGCGCAGGGCAGATCGTCGAAGCCGACAATCGCGAAGTCCTCAGGTACACGAAGGCCCGCCTCAGTGACTGCCTCCAGAACACCGACGGCAATGAAGTCGTTCATGCAGAAGGCGGCAGTGAAGCCCGCGTTTTCATCCAGGATGGCGGCCATCAATTCGTGGGCTTCCCGGCTGGCACTGCCTTGGAAACTCATCGGAACCATCCTGCTCGCGGCTCCCTCCACCGAGGCGATCGCCGCGTCAAAGCCCCTGACGCGTTCGCGGATGGTGTGGCGGTGCGAGCCGGTGAAATGCAGGATCTTGCGATGTCCCGCCGCAAGCAACCTCTCGCCGGCCTGGAGGGCACCGAAGAAGTTGGCGGGAGAGACACCGTCGAGGCAAAGCTGCGGATCAGTGCCATTGACGAGAACGACCGGGATATTCTCCGCCTCGATCCACTGTCGCAGTGCGGTATTGGGGTCGATGCCAACAAGAAACAGGCCTTCTGCGTTGGTGGCCTTCATGTGGTCGCGAATGACATCGGGCATGGCGCGATCCTCGCGCACCAGCCGGACTTCGAAGGACATTCCCGCGTCCGCCGCACCCGTCCGCAAGCCTTCGACGATTGTTTCGTAAAAGACGCTCAGCCCGCCGGTCGCGCCGTCGCTGGCAATCAAGGCGAGACCACCAGGCATTGGCTCGGAGGAGCTCTTGGTCTGGTAACCATGCTCGGCCGCGACCCGCAGGATGTGCTGCCGGACGCTTTCGCTGATACCGGGCTCGTTCGCCAGCACACGCGACACGGTCGATACGGAGACGCCTGCGGCAGCGGCAACATCGGCCTGACGCGGCCGCTTTGATTTAATCTCGCTCATAAACGCAGAGTTATGCAAATAATGCAAATTTGCAATAGAAATGTATTTTGTTGCAAACAGAAAGTTTTTGCGTAATCTCCCCGCCACATGCCCAAAAGGCGTTGGAGGACGCCGGGCAGACAACCGGAGGAATCAGCATGCAGATCAATCGACGTTCATTTCTGATGGGCTCCGCCGGCGTGGCGAGCGGCCTTGCACTCGGCGCCGGCATGCCGGCCTTTGCAGCGGACACACAACTGCGCGCCATGTGGTGGGGCTCGAACGATCGGGCAAAGCGCACGCTCGATGTCGCCAGGCTTTATCAAGGCAAGACGTCTGGTGTGTCGATCATCGGCGAATCCCTTAGCGGGGACGGCTATTGGACCAAGCTCGCGACACAGATGGCCGGCCGCTCGATCGCAGATGTGTTTCAGCTCGAGCCTGGAACAATCTCCGACTACTCCAAGCGCGGCGCGTGCCTGCCGCTCGATGAATTCGTCCCCTCGACGCTGAAGGTCGATGCCTTCGGCAAAGATATACTGAAACTGACGACCGTGGACGAAAAGCTCTACGGCGTGGGTCTTGGCCTCAATTCCTTCGCGCTCTTCTTCGATCAGACCGCATTCGAGACAGCAGGAATTCCTTTGCCCACGCCCGATCTTACCTGGGACGAGTATGCCAAGCTGGCGGTCGAGCTCACAAAGGCGGCCGGCAAGAACAATTACGCGGGCGGCCCCTACGGCGCGCGCTACACCTACGTATTCGATGCCTGGCTGCGACAGCGCGGAAAAAGCCTCTACAAGGATGCGGCGCTTGGCTTCGACGTCGACGACGCCAAGGAGTGGTATAGCTTCTGGGAGGATCTGCGGAAGAAGGGCGGAACCGTTGCCGCCGATGTCCAGACGCTGGACCAGAACACGATCGACACCAATTGCCTCGCGCTCGGCAAGTCGGCAATGGGCATGGCCTATTCCAACCAGCTCGTCGGCTACCAGCTCCTATCGAAGAACAAGCTAGCCATCACCATGCTGCCCCGCGAGAAGAAAGGGGGGCCATCAGGCCACTACTATCGCCCGGCTCTCATCTGGAGCGTTGGTGCCACCACAAAGAACGGCGAAGCCGCCGCGCAGTTCATCAGCTTCTTCGTCAACGACCCGGAGGCCGGCAAGATCCTCGGTGTGGAACGCGGCGTGCCACTATCGCCGGCAGTGCGCGAAGCGATTTTGCCGAACCTGAACCCGACGGAGCAGGACACCGTGAAATACGTGAACCTGCTCAAGGATCAGGTGGGCGACTACCCGGCACCCGCACCTTTGGGATCGACCGAATTCGACCAGCGCGTGCTGCGTCCGATCGCCGACGAGCTGGCGTTCGAGCGAACGACGCCTGCCGAAGCCGCGGCTCGGCTGGTCGAAGAAGGAAAAGCCACGATCCGCAGCTGAGATCATGCAAATTTCTGGACCGCCGGCGCGCCACGGCCCCGGCGGTTCAGCGCACCAGGGATAAGGACAGATCATGCGCAAGGCGATCATCGTTTGGGGAGGCTGGAAGGGTCACGAGCCGGAGCAATGCGCTCGCATCGTCGCCGGGCTTCTAGCGGAAGACGGCTTCCATGCCGAAGTCACCAACGATCTCGGCATCTTCGGTTCGCCGCAGCTTGCTCAAGCAGATCTTGTCGTGCCTGTGATCACAGGCGAAAGCCTCGAAAAGGCCCATGCTGACGCCCTGGTGGAAGCCGTACGCGGAGGGCTCGGGCTTGGTGGCCATCATGGCTCGCTTGCGACCTCGTTCAAGGAAAGCGCGCCGTTCCGCTATGTCTCCGGCGTCACCTGGGTCGCTCATCCCGGCAACATCATCGATTTTCGCGTCGCTGTTACCTTCCCTGAGGACCCGGTGATGCAGGGAATTCCGGATTTCGACTATCGGTCCGAGCAATATTATCTGCACTACGACCCCTCGATCGAAATCCTAGCGACCACCACCTTCACCGGCGAACATGACCCGGCAGCCCGCGACGTCACCATGCCGGTCGTCTTCAAACGCCGATTCGGCGCAGGGCGCGTCTTCTATTCAGCGCTCGGTCACGTCGCTGCCGAATTCGATCATCCCCACATGCCGCTGATACTGCGACGGGGCTTGAGCTGGGCCGCACGCCGCTAGCTGTGATCGCGCAGGCTGTCATATGGGAACGTGGAAGCCAAACGCGCCGCCACTGTCTTGTGATCCGTCATCGCCTAATCCGCCTGAGGGAGCCCGACCTGCTTTCGCTCACTCATCCGATCGACAAGCAGGGAATAGGCGACGTAATATTTGTAGATGTTGCTGACATATTGCACCGTCTCGCGTCCGACGATCGCTGCGGCACCGTTTTCGACATTGCCGAACCAAACATTGGGATCGAGACCCATCGTCTTCGCTTTCTCGCGAAATTTCCGGAGGTTGCCGGGACCGGCATTATAGGCCGCGAAGGCGAAAAGTTGCCGGTCCTTCGGCGAAAGGGCCTCGTCATCGATATATGTCTTTATCAGGTGGCGCAGATATTTCGCACCCGCCTCGACATTGCGATCCGGGTCCTTGTCGATGCCACTGATGCCAACGACCTTGTCCTTGGCCGTCGATGGAAGCATCTGCATGATGCCGACCGCCCCGCGCGGTGAGCGCCGGGACTGGTCGAGTTGCGATTCTTGATAGCCCTGGGCCATCAGCATCAGGTAGTCGAACGTGTAGGTATCGCCGTATTTGCGGAAGATTTCGACCAGTTTCTGGAAGCGCTCGACGTCCGAGGGCGAATAGGCGCGCTTGACGATCTTGTCCTGCTTGAAGAAGCTGTTGCGCAAGACGTTGCCGAAGGTGGTGCCCACCTTGTGGGTTGCCACGAAAGCATTCAATTCCGCCATCAGCTCCGGACTGTTCTTGCGGATGGCCCAGGCGATCTTCCCTTCAGACGACAAGACGATGTCATCGCGTACCTTCATGTCAGGGAAGACATGCGACCAGATGTCGGCCTTGTATCGATCGACGATGGTGAAGGGCAGAAGGTCGGCGTTGACCATCTCCATCAGGTCTTCGTCCTCCAGGCTCTCGTCCATGGCATCGATGACGATCTCCGGCTTGCCGGCGGCCGCCAGTTCCTTGTTCTTTGCCAGAAGATGCTCGTGATAGCTGCTCGATGGCCGGACGGCGACATGCTTGCCCGAGAGGTCATCGACGCTCTCCAGCGCTGGGCTTCCTGGAGCCGCGACCAGGACCTCCTGCGCATCGCTATAGAGCGGATCGGTGAAATCGACCTCCTTCAAGCGATCGCCGGTCACGGTGAGGTTGGCCATGACGATATCGCCGAGGCCTTCGTTCAGCGCCGGCAGCAGCCTGTCGCGCGGCATGGGCACGAAGACGATGGTGATATGGTCGATCTGCTTCTTGCGGTCCTTGTTCAGGACCTTCTCCAGCTCCCGCCCGAACTCGACCGCCGTGCCGAACTGGCGCCCCTTGTCGATGAAATAGACCGTCTTGCTGAACGGCACGAGGATGCGAATGATGCGGCGCTCCTTCATCGCCTGGAGATCGATGACGTGCTTTTCGATCAGGGCGCGGGCTGCGGGCTCACGAGCTTCGGCAGCCATGGGAGCGAAGAGCGCCACGACCGCGACCAGAGTGAGCCCCGCCTTCAAACAGAACCTCATTGCGGCCTCCCAGCCTAAGCCATCGTCCGGTGAGCGCCGCGGCAGCATTATGCGCGCTGCCGCGGCGATCCAAGAGAACTATTGCGGCGCCAGCCGCTCCAGTTCGTTGAGCCGCTTCAATGCGGCCTGCTGGCGCAGCAGGCCGTAATTGATGTTGCTTGCGTTCAGGCTGCTGCCTTCCTGATAGGGGTAGTCGGTGAAGTCGGAGAAGAAGTCCTTGATCTTTGCCTGTACCGGCACCAGCAGCCACATGTTGCGGGCGAGGAATTCGATGGCGCCGCCGCCTTCGTGCAGCCCGCGTTCATAGGGGTCCATGCGCAGGTTGGCGATGTTGGCCCAGGCAGGAACCTCGCGTGTCGCCGTGGCGATATTGCCCTCGCTGTTGATCGCGAAGCTGAGCTTCCAGTCGTTCCAGCGGATGGCGTTGAGATTGCCGCCCTGGTCGAAGTAGTAGACCGCGTCACGCGGCCCGGTCTTCACTTCGCCCTTCAGCATGGGGGCGAGGTCATAGCCGTCGAGATGCACCTTGAAGGTCTTGGTTCCCGAGGTGAACCCAGCCTTCATCTCTTCCTTGATGTTGGCGATGCCTGCAGCGCTTGCGAATGTCGGCATCCAGTCCATGAGGGTGACGATATCGTTGACCTCGGTTCCGGGCTGGACGACGCCCGGCCAGCGCACCATCATCGGAATGCGGAAGCCGCCTTCCCATGTCGTGCCCTTTTCACCGTGGAACGGCGTCATCGCGCCATCCGGCCATAGCGCGAGCTCGGCGCCGTTGTCGGTGGTGTAGAGGACGATGGTGTTCTCGGCGATGCCGAGTTCGTCCAACTGGTCGAGAAGCTGGCCGACATGGCCGTCATGCTCCACCATGCCGTCGGCGTGAATGCCCTTGCCGGTCTTGCCGAGCGAATCCGCTTTCAGGTGGGTGAAGACATGCATGCGTGTCGAATTGAACCAGACGAAGAACGGCTTGTCGGCTTTCGCCTGCCGGCCGATGAAGTCCTTGGCGGCGCTTAGGAACTCCTCATCCACCGTCTCCATGCGCTTGGTATTGAGCGCGCCGGTATCTTCGATCTTTCCGTCCGCGCTGGCCTTGATCACGCCACGCGGCCCGAACTGCCGGCGGAAGGCGGGATCCTTGGGATAGAAATAGCCCTCCGGCTCCTCCTCCGCATTGAGGTGATAGAGGTTGCCGAAGAACTCGTCGAAGCCATGCTTCGTCGGCAGGTGCTGGTCCTGGTCGCCGAGGTGATTCTTGCCGAACTGGCCCGTCGCGTAACCTTGCGTTTTCATGACGTCGGCGATCGTCGGCATCCAGTCCTGAATCCCGTGTGGATCGCCCGGCATGCCGATGGTCAGGAGGCCGGTGCGGAACGGTTCCTGGCCGAGAATGAAGGAGGCGCGTCCGGCCGTGCAGCTCTGCTGGCCGTAAGAGTCCGTGAAGATCGCGCCCTCCCTGGCGATACGATCGATGTTGGGCGTGCGATAGCCCATCAGCCCCATCGTGTAGGCGCTGATCTGCGGGATGCCGATATCGTCGCCGAAGATGACGAGGATATTCGGCTTCTTGCCTGTCGTCCCCGACTGCGGCTGGGCGGCCTGTTGTGCTTGAGCGCTGGCAGTGTTCCCCATGGAGGCAGCCGCCAGAGCGGTTACGGCAAGGGAACTTCCGCCAAGCAGAAGGTTGCGGCGGCTCACGGATGCCGATTGGGAATCGCGGTTGCCACTTTCGGTATTATCCATCTGGTAGTCTCCTCGATTGGAACCGTGCCAGGATAGACAGCGCGACTTCTCGCATCCGCAAAAGGACGTTGCGTTAAATCGAGCGTAGAACTCCGACACATTGCGACGTGTAGGTCATGCGTTACGTGTGATCGGTGTCAGCTCTTGTTCACCACAGAGACCCGGGTAGACCTGACAGCCCGGACCGTAGCGTCGCTTTAGATACCGCGCGAGAGGTTCGTACCGTTCGTACTGTAGCCGTGTTCCGGGTTCAGTGGCGGAAGGCTGCTCTGATCGGCAAGCCCAGCCGTTTTGCTGACATCGACGGCGGACGCGAGAGCCTTGCGATCGAAACTGCCGCCCTCCCGTTTGAAGAGCTTTCGCGAAAGCGTCTCCACCTCGGATAACAACTCTGCAGAACCTGCCCGCGCCCACATGTCGAGCGTGCGGAACCCCAGGTGGCGGCTCCATTGCTGAAGGGCGTTGTAGACCTCCATTTCAGACGCGGTCAGGATCGTCTTTCGCAGCCCCTTGAGACGATGGCTGTAGGACGAGCGGCGTTTCCCACGAGCGCGATCGACCCGTGACCTGATCGCCGGCAAGGCCCGGTAGCCGATCCAGAGCAGCCCTAAAACCGCAAGAAAAAGCACGATGGCGATCGCCGCTTTCTGGCGCTGGACATAGGGCAGCGGGCGGGGCGCATCCTCAAGCACGGGCTTGATCTCGGCGGTGGGGCTCAAGGCAGCCGATACGTTGATCGTCATCGCGGGCAACGAGGCGGACTTGCTCTCGTGGCTCGACACGTCGAACCAGCTGTAGGAAACCTCCGGCACGACAAACGCCCCTTCCCTGTCGGCCGTATAGACAAATGTCTCGGTTCGCCGGCTGGCCGTGTTGCGGCCAAGTGCGATACCATCCTGGATGGCGGGTGCGCTTTCATATCGGTGAAGGCCGACCGCGTTTCCCGGGTCCAGCGGCGGTATCATCATCGCCTGGGTATCTTGCGCGGTGATCGATATCGTTCTCGTTAGCGCATCCCCGACCTTCATGGTGCGGGCGTCGGGATCGAACGACTGCTCGACCACAAGATTGCTTGCCGCGAACGTGACCTGCTGCTCCTTGCCCGCCACCGCCTTGACATCGAAGGACACCGCCGGCGCGTTCACCGTCGCTTTCGTTTGCTTGCCGTCGGAGGCGCGGCCGAACTCGATGCCAAACGCCGGCAATGTGTAGGCGCCGGAGACCTGCGGCACGATCGCATATGTCTTGCGGATGCCGGTATATTGCACGCCGTCGATCGTTTCGGTGAGGTTTTGCGAGCGCACGTCCGGAAGCGTGACCAAGGCATTGGGAAGATCGAAAAGCGGAAACTGCGGCGGCGACGTGAAGAAGTCGGGAACGTAAACATCCACATCGACAAGGACTTGCTGGCCGGCAACGATCCCGCCTGTCCCCTCCACGGTCGTCCGGGCGAAAGGTTCGGCGCCATGTGCGAATGAGGGAACGGCAAGCAAAGCGGCGAAGAGGATTGCCTTTCTCACGGCTGCGCTCCTCCGGCCTCGATCGCGAATTTCCTGGCCATGAGATCCGCGGGACTGACCTGGATGTTCTTCATCCACATCTCCGAAGTCTGCTCGGCAACCGTCATTTCGCCGGCCTTGCCCTTCTTACCCTTGTCGTCGAACTGGATGCTGTCGGGTTTCTGGTTGGGGTCCTGTTCCTGCTCCTGCTCTGCATCCTGTTGTTGCTTCAGCATTTGCCGGGCGATCGCCAGGTTCGCGGTGGCGTCGGGCCAATCCGTTCGCTGCTCCAATGCCTTGGTGTAGGCGGCGACCGCCTCTTCGAGCTTGGCCAGATGCAGCAACGCGTTTCCCTGGTTGTACCAGCTCTCCGGCGTGTCGACGGACGCAAAGGCGTCGAGCGCATCCTGGTAGCGGGCGGCGCGATAGAGCGCCGTGCCTTTCCACATCGGATCGCGAAAATGGCCAGCGGCTGCCGGATAGTCACCCTTCTGGTAGGACTGGCGTCCTTGCTGGTCCGACGTGAGCCACATGTCGGCGAAGTCGAAGGCAGAAACCGATGTTGGCGAGAGGACATGAATGGCTAGAAAGACCACGGACAACCTGACGAGCCAGCCGCGCCGAAATGACAGGGCCGACAACAGCGCCGCAGGAGCGACCAGCCACCATCCCAGATCATGCCAGCGGTCGCCCTGGATCGCCGTCTGCTGGACGAAGTTGGTTCGGACACGCTGTGCCAGCCATTGAATATCGGTGTCGTCCTGGGTGATGGTCGCGACATCGGCGCCGGTATCGCTGCCGAACTTTTTCAGGGCATCGACATCGAGTTTTGCCGTCAGCCGAGCGCCGCCGGCACTGTCGAGAAAGCTACCGTCGGCCCGCTTCACCACGCCACCCTCCGACGTGCCGATACCGAGAACGACGATGGCGCTGCCGATCTGCTTGGCGCCCGCGGCGGCGGCCGGTTCGATGCCATCGGTCAGAAGCGCGATCGTCCCCGACGTTCCATCCCGTTTCAAGAGGTCGTCGGCCAGCTTCAGCGCGGCCACGGTGTCCTTGCCGGGCTTCGGCATGATGGCGGTCGCCAGTGCATCGGTATAGGTCTCGATCAGTTCCGCATCGTCGGTGAGCGGCACGACGAGATGGGCGGTTCCGGAATAGGCAACCACGGCGGTGCGCGCGCCGTTGCGCGCAGCAAGCAGATCATCGATCTTCAGCTTGGCCCGCTCGATCCGGCTTGGAGAAATGTCAATCGCATCCATAGTCGGAGAAAGATCGACGGCAATCACGAGCGAGGCGGTATCGGCGACGAACGGCGGCGCCTCGCGTTTCCAGGTCGGCCCAGCGACGCCAAGCGTCGCAAGCGCAAGCAGGGCGGCGAGAACCCAGGCGGGTGCATAGCGGTGCCTGCGATCCGGCTGAACGATCAGGCTGTCGAGCAAATGCGGCGCGATCAATCCTTTCCAGCGGTTGCGAGTATCCCCCGCCCGCGATGCCATCCAGATGATGATGGGCGGCGCGACGAGGGCAAGGAGCCAGAGTGGACGAAGGAAGTGAAAATCCGAAATCACGCGCTGGCCCTCCTGCGGATAAGGCCAAGCATGCCTGTTAATCCGTACCATGCGACGGCGAGTGCCACGGCTGCGCCAAGGGGCCAGTGGAAGAGCTCTATGCGAGGCCGCCAGGAAAGCTGCTTCTGATCCTGTGGCGTGATCCGGTCGAGCTCGTCATAGACATTCTGCAGCTGCGTCTGGTCGCCGCCAAAGAAATAGCGCCCGCCGGTGGTTTCGGCGATCTTCCGCAAAGACGCGGTATCGAGCTTGTCCTCGCCCGTCGCGGCCGGGTTGCCGATGCCGACGGCATGAATGAGGATGCCCTTGGTCCTGGCGATATCAGCCGCCTTGAGTGGCGGCATCTTGCTTGCCGTGTCGTTGCCATCGGTCAGAAGGATCATCACCTTCTCGGGCACCGTGGTCTTTTCGAACATGCGAATACCGAGACCGAGCGAGTCGCCAAGCGCCGTTCGCGGCCCGGCGATGCCAGGAAGCAGCCCCTCGACCAATGTCTCGACCAGCGCATGGTCCATCGTGAAAGGTGCCAGCGGGTAAGGAGCATCGCCGAACGCAATCAGGCCGATACGATCGCCGGGGCGCTTGGCGACGAAGTCCGCGACGACGGCCCTCACCGCATCGACACGCGCCTTCGATGCGCCGTCGGGCGCCACGAAATCGCGGGTGTCCATCGACTGCGAGAGGTCAAGTGCCAGGAGAATGTCGCGCTGCGGCTCGGTCTTCTCCAATGGAGGCTCCACATATTGCGGGCGCGCCAGGGCGATGACGATGAGGCACCAGATGAGAACATCGACGACGACCTGCGCCCAGGACCGCCTGGGCACCACCGAGCCAACCGTGGGCTCGACGCCGGCGGCGCGGGCGACCTGGTCGAAGAAGGCCAGCCTGACCGACGCCGAGGTCTCGCGATGCGCAGGCACGAGCCACCAGACCAGCAGCGGAAGGGGCAGAAGCAGCAGCGCCCATGGCATATCAAGCTGATACATGATGCCTCTCGATCCAGCGCCGCGCATCGCGCAGGAGATCATCCGTGACATCGGCGCCCGGTATCGCGCCGCCGCGATACTCCAGATCGTCGAGATAGCGCTTCAAGGTGTCGCCGATCTCGCCATGAGAGCTCAGAAACCCGACCCACTCGTCGCCCGACACGGCAGCAATCGTCTTGCGTGGCCAGGCCGCGAGCGCTGTTCGCTTGAGCAATTCCCCGAGCCGCGCGCTTGCTCCAGCGTGCGTTTGGCCGTTTCGGAAATCGCCCGCGAGCTCATCGAGAAGCCGCAGCGCCTCGCGACGATAGGCATTGCGGCGCCAGCGCCTGTAGAGAAGCAGCCCCCATAACAGGATTGCCGCCAGCAGGATCAGCGCCAGAGCGAGCCATCCCCAGGTCTGCGGCATCCAGGAGACGGGCTGCGGGACGGCGATGTCCTTGAGAGAGCGAAGGGCAGCCTCGGTGATCGGATCCGGTCGGGCCTCCTCTGCCATCACCGCCTCCGTTGCCGCCAGGCGGATTGCTCCAGCAGGCTTCGCAATTGAGGCGCGACCTCCTCGGCCGCTGAGATCGGCAGCATCGGCAGCCCGAGTTGACGCTGCCAGGCGCGAAGTTCGTCGCCACGATCCTTGGCGAACGTGTCGATGGACCGGCGCACCGCCGGCTGGCCCAGCGGCAACTCTGCCTGCAACGTTCCGCCGCTGACGACAATATCGCCTGTGGACGGCAACTCGAGCAAAAAGGGATCATAGACAAGCAGACAGACGACGTCGTTTCGCGAGGAGAGCTGCAGCAGCAGCTGGCGCGTCGTCTCGCTGTGGCCATCGAAGTCGCTGACAACGACGACAAGAAAATCATGCTGAGCGATCTCGGCCACCCGATGCAGCACCTCATCGAGCGCAGCCGGCGACGGGGGAACCGCGTAGGTCGCATTCAATCCGCCGTTCAGGTTGGCGATCCTGTCGGCGAAAGCGATCACCGCATTTCGGCTGCGATACGGCTTCACGTCGCTGATGGTCTGGTCGTCGAAGACAAAACCGCCGACGCGATCGCCGGAGCCCAGAATGCGCCAGGCCGTGAGCATCGCGGCCTGCGCCGCCGCGACCGACTTCATCGCCAGTCGGCTTCCGAAGAACATGTTGATGCGCTGGTCGACGACGAGAATGGCGGGGCGCTCCTTCTCCTCGCCGTAAACCCTGACGACAGGCCTGCTGGTGCGTGCCGTGACGCGCCAGTCGATCGACCGCACATCGTCGCCTGGGAGGTATTCGCGCAGCTCCTCGAAGACGAGACCGCGGCCTCGCATGGCCGATTGCATGCGCCCGGCCAACTGCTGGTGACTGCGCGCCTTCTGGACAAAGGTAAGGTCTCGCGCACGCCCTTCGAGCGCGACCAGCTCTTGTGTCGTCACATGGACGCCAACCTCGCGATCCCGCTCGCCGCTCATGAGACGGCCACCAGCTCGACGATGCGATCGATGACCTGGTCTGCCGTGGTGCTGGAGGCATGCGCCTCGTAGGACAGAATGAGGCGATGTCGGAAGACGTCGTTTGCCACCGCCTTGACGTCGTCAGGCGTCACATAGTCACGCCCCTTCAACCAGGCGTAGGCACGCGACACCTTGTCCAAGCCAATGACCCCGCGCGGGCTGACGCCGACCTGCAGCTGTTTCGCAAGGTCCCTGTCGTAACGATCCGGGTAGCGCGTGGCGATGACGAGAGAAACGATGTATTTCTCGACGGGCTCTGACACGATGACGGTACCGATCTCCTTGCGCGCATCGAATATCGATTGGGGGTTGAGCCGCTCGATCGTCGAATTCGGCTTCTTCTCGTGAGAGGCGTTCTCTTCGTCGCGGTTGAGACGCATGATCGCCCCTTCCGATTTCTCGTCGGGATAGCCGACCTCGACATGCATGAGGAAGCGGTCGAGCTGTGCTTCGGGAAGCGGATACGTGCCCTCCTGCTCGATCGGGTTCTGCGTCGCCATCACCATGAAGAGATCGGGAAGAGGATAGCTTTTCCCGCCGACGGTCACCTGCCGCTCTTCCATCGCTTCAAGCAGCGCGGACTGCACCTTCGCGGGCGCGCGGTTGATCTCGTCGGCGAGGATCAGGTTCGCGAAGATCGGCCCCTGCTGAAACTTGAATTCGCCCTTCCCGCCCTCGGAAAAATAGATCTCGGAACCGGTGATGTCGGCGGGCAAGAGATCGGGGGTAAACTGGACACGCGACAATTCCGAATCCAGGTTCTTCGCCAGGCTCTTGATGGCTCGGGTCTTTGCAAGGCCGGGCAGGCCTTCGACAAGCAGATGGCCATTGGCGAGCAGACCAAGCAGCAGCCGCTCAACCATCGCATCCTGGCCGATGATCGACTGCCCGACACGCTTTCCCAGGTCAAGAATATCCTCACGTGCCGTCACTTTTGTTCCTCCGCTGCTGCCCGGTCAGCTCTGTCTCCGGTAAGCTAGTTACCGGTCCGTGGCGCGGCAAGCCGTGAACATGTTCGTACATGTGCGCACCTACCGCCGCCGTCCAAGCACGCAATAATCGCAACAGAGTTCCTATGCGGAAATGGTCGCCATGGAGGAATTGTCAGCGATTATCAGCCGGTTTCCAGCTCAGGAGTTGAGCATTCGTCGCCTCTATGCCCGTGCGCCCGAATTCCGCAGCCTGTGTGAGGACTACGCGACCGCGCGATGCGCGCTGGAGCGCTGGAAGGCGGACGAGCGCAAGGCTGACGATTTCCGCCGATTGAGCGAGGAGATCGAGTTGGAAATCCAGGAGTTGCTGGAGCACTCCATGGATTGGAACAGGCACTAACAGTCCTCGACGTTGAGCCATCAGGGAGTTGTCGTCTCGTCAGACTGCACGTCCTCTTGCGTCGCCCCTAACGCGGCTGCGACTGACGCCGCGATGTCATCCTGCATAGTGAGAAATGCGCCGCCGACATCAGGCCGTTCATACTTTCCGATCCAGACAAGCCGCCGCGTGGAGACCTCCGTGAGACGAACAGTCACGCGCACGCTGTCGGCTCCCGCGGCGGACTGAATGACGCCATCGACCACATATGTCAGCCCCAAGCGCCGCCCGACCTCGACGGCATCCGCCGTCGGCTCCAGGGCGGTCTGCGGCAGATAGAGACGGATATCGGGAAACCGGCTCAACCTCGCTAGGACCTCGTCGGAGAAACCTTCACCCAGGATCGACTGTGACGCGTCTGACGTCTTGAAAGGAAAAACAGCCAGCGCTGGACCAGACATCTGCGTCGTTGCGTTTCGGGCAAGAACCATGGCCGTGATGGTTACAGCCGCGACGACCAAGAGCATGATCATCCAAAGCAGAGAGCGGCCTGACAAGCGCCATTTCTCCAGGAAGTTCCCGGAGACGGGTGCGGGCGCCATATCGGGGGCCGGCTTGTTTGCCGCATCGAGATGCGCGATCGAACCGTTCGAGACATTCGCGCTGTCGAACCACTCCATGACAGGCGCGTATTGCCCCTTCGGGATGGTGATCCGCAGCGGACTGTTGCGGCCGGCAGAGACATAGTAGCTGTTGAGATCATGGCGCAGTCGCCTCGCCTCGAGCCGAACCACCGGGTCGCTTTGGGGATCGAAGCTTTCATCGCGTCCGAATACGATCGTGGCGATCGTATAGCCCTTGAACCCCTTGTCGCGACCGGCAAGCGACTCTTCGACCAGATACCTGAGAAGCTTCCGGCGCCGCGTCGTCGACTTGAAGTCCGGACTATCCAGAATACGATCCAATTCCTCCTTGACCTGACCGGGCGGCAGGGCAAGTCCCGATGGCATCAACTGATCGAATGAGTTCGATGGCATGAGGGCCCTGCAAAATTGCGCGTTCACTCATTGACAAGGATCGCACTCGGAACCTTGCTGTCCGGCTCATGTTCACTCAATCAGAAATCGATGAAAGTACGTTACGGTAAATTTTACGGTGCGGACCGCTCCCAAAGGATCGCCATTCCAGCCACGCCATTCCGCGCCGGCCGAAGGTTGATCCGCAGATCCGTGTCGTCTGTGGGGAATGCAGGAGCGGTTCCGCTACAAAGGTGAGACAAGCTAATCCGCCAGCAGTGCCTCACGAATGGCATGCCAAGACCTCTCATCGGGTGCCGCCAGAAGATGGCCTTCCGTCATCGTTGGCCGGTACACTTCACCTGCAACGGTTGCCGCATGGCCACCTGCTTCCGCGTGGATGAGGACACCGGCGGCGTGATCCCAGGGCTTCAGGCTCTCGTTGAGGCAGAAGCTCATCGCCCCTGTTGCCAGCATGCGGTATTCCCATGCGGAGCAACGCCATGTCGTGACCCGCAGGAACTTCAGCAGCTTCGGTGCAAGCCTGGTGCGCAGGTCCGGCTCGAACATGTGCAGCGGAATGAAACCGTGCATTTCGTCCACCGGGGTTGGCGCGGCGACCGAGAGACGCGTGCGGGCGCCGTCCGCCGCCACATGCCATGCGCCCTCGCCCGGGCGTGCGACCAGGAAATCGCCCAGCACCGGATAGTGTATGATACCAGCTATGGTCTTGCCGCCGGAGACGATCGCCAGGATGCTGCCAAACATCGGCGTTCCATGCGCGAAATGCCATGTGCCGTCGACCGGATCGATGACGGCGGCGAGCTCGGCATCGGCTAGACGTTCGAGAATGGACGCATCATCCGACACGGCCTCTTCCCCAATTATCGTGATGCCTGATAGCCGCGCCTTCAGCCTTTCGCTGAGCACACGCTCGGATGCGATATCGGCATCGGTGACGATATCGTCGGCCACCGTCTTGGCGCGGATGCTGTCCGACGAAACCGACCGGAAGCGTGGCAGGATTTCTCCCGCCGCCGCCTCGCGCACATAGTTCATCAGTTCCTTGAGCAGGTCGTCGTCGATCCTTTTCATGCCCGACGGGCCTCCAGATAGGCCTTGAGCGCCTCGGGCTCGTCGGTCTGGAAGACGCTGATGCCGGCATCGATCAGCCGGCCCCAGATGCGGTCGGGATCGACAAGCGCGGTCTTGTCGATCCATTCGCCGCTGGCTTCCATATTGAGCGTGTTCATCCACAGAGCCATGCCGGCATCGCGGAATGTCTGGCGATGTTCGATGATCGTTTCCAGCCGGTCGAAGCGCATTTCGCACATGAACGGCTTGATCTCAGACAGCAGGGCCATGGTGTCATGGATGCCTTCACCCGTGAATTTCGACATCGCCATGAAGGCAACGCCGTCGATATCCTGCGCACGAACCCAGTCCAGTTCCTCGCGGTTTATGACGCGGGTCTTCAGGTCCACATAGGACGCGGCGTTCATCTCGCGCGCGCAGGCGGCCACTTCGGAAAACAGGCCGCGATCCTTGAGGTCGAGATCGGCGAAGATGCGGCCGCGGATGATTTCCAGCGCCTGCTTCAAGGTCGGGATGCGCTGGTCTGTCGCGGCGCGGTGTTCGCCACCATCGTCTTCACGCAAGGCAATCGCCTGCAGCTCGGCCATCGTGAAGGTTTCGGCATCACGATCGATGCCGGCCACGCGCAGCAGCGTATCGTCGTGCATGATGAAGAGTTCGCCATCGGCGCTCTTGCGGATATCGAGTTCGACAACGTTGGCGCCAACGGCAATCGCGCGCTCGATGGCCGCGAGGCTGTTTTCCGGTGCGCCATGCCATGCGCCACGATGGGCAACGATGGCGGGATCGCGTTTCTGGTCGGCGATATAATCTACGTAATGCGTCATTTCATTCTTCCTTGGAGAGTATTCAGGCGCGGCGGGCCGCGAGATAGGATTTGAGAGCGGCGGCCTCGTCGGTCTGGATGACCGAGATGCCAGCATCGATCAGCCGTCCCCAGACGGCATCGGGATCGGCAAGGGCCGCTGTATCGGTGAAATCAGCGCAGGCGACGCTGTCGAGCGTGTTCACCCAAAGCGCCATGCCGTTTCGGCGTCTGATATCGTTGAGCGCGGAGAGCTGTTGAAGGTCGTCGAAATAGACCTCGCAGACGCCAGGCATCAGGTCGCCGAGCAGCGCCAATTGCGCGGCTGCACCCGGAACGTTGAGGCGGGTCTTGGCCATGAACAGAACATCATGCGGCAGGACCGTCTCACGGATCCAGCCGAGGTCCTTTTCATTTCTCAGCGAGGCCCAGAAATCGACCTGCTGCTCGACGCCCATGGCCTTTGCGAGAGCGATCACATCCGGGATCACCTCGCGTTCCTTGACGTCGAGATGCAGGAAGATGCGCCCGCGCGTGAGCTCGAACACTTCGGCGAGGCGTGGCAGCTTCTCAAGCGTGAAGGCGTTGCCTTCACCGCCATCGCGGTCGCGCAAGCGCAGCACCGCCAGGTCGGCCGATGCCAGCGATTCGGGCCGCTGATCGAGCCCGGCCATGCGCTCCAGCGTTTCGTCATGCAGCAGAAACAACCCGCCATCGGCGCTGCGGCGAATGTCGATCTCAACGACATCATAATCGGCATCGATGGCGCGCTGGATGGCAGACAAACTGTTTTCCGGCGCATTGCGCCAGATGCCGCGATGCGCAACCACGGCGCAATCGCGGGTCTTGTCGGCAATAAACTCCCTGTAGGTCACTGGTATTCTTTCACCGAAGCCGAGTTCGCGTCACGGAAGGCATTGGGAATGGCGCGACCGGTCTGGCCATCGAAGAGATGCAGACGCGCCTCGGGGAAGGAGAGCGACAGCGTCCTTGATGTATCGATCTCGACGCCGAAGGGCATGGCGATCCTGAGGCCCTGCTCGGCGATCCTGGTTTCGAGGATTTCGTGCGAACCGAGGTCTTCTCGGTAACGGACTTCCGTCTTGATCGACCCGCCGTTATTGACGGTGATATCTTCCGGTCGAATGCCAAGCTGGAACGTGCCTGTACCGGCGTAATTCGCAACCACCTGACCATCGGCCAGCCGCAGCACCCGACCATCGCCCTCGACCTGCAGGATATTCATCGGCGGCGAGCCGATGAATTTGGCGACGAAGACGGAAGCGGGATTGTGATAGATCGCCTTCGGCGTATCGAACTGCTCGATATGACCCTTGTTGAGAATGAGGATACGGTCGGCCAGCGTCATCGCCTCGACCTGATCGTGGGTGACGAAGACGCTGGTGGCGCCGATGCGGCGATGTAGTTCGGCAAGCTCGACGCGCATGTCGTGGCGCAGCTGCGCATCGAGGTTGGACAGCGGCTCGTCGAAGAGCAGCACGCCGGGCTCGCGGATGATAGCGCGGCCGATCGCGACACGCTGGCGCTGGCCACCGGAGAGTTGGCCTGGCTTGCGGGCGAGGAAATCGGCAAGGCCGAGCATCTTGGCGACGTCGGCAACCCGCTTGTTGCGCTCGGCCTTGGAGACACCTGACACCTTCAGGCTATAAGCCATGTTTTCGGCCACCGTCATATGCGGGTAAAGCGCATAGTTCTGGAACACCATGGCGCAGCCGCGATGTTTTGGTTCCAGATCCTGCACTTCACGACCGCCGATGACGATCTTGCCGTCTGAGACACGTTCCAGACCGGCGATCATCTGCAGCAGCGTGGACTTGCCGCAGCCGGACGGGCCGAGCACGACGGTGAATTCACCGGGGCGCAAGGTCACGTCGATCGGCGGGATGATGGTGTTCTTGGCGTCATATGATTTGGTGACGCCGATCAGATCGATCTCGGCCGCGGCGGCGCGAATGGCTGTGTCGATGGCGGTCATGGGATCATTTCTCCGAAAGAACGAGGCCCTGGACGAGAAAGCGCTGCAAAAGGGCGATCATCGTGAGCGGAACGAGGGAGACGAGCACGGCGCCGGCCATGATCATCGGGAAATCGGGTACTTGGCCGTCGGCATCGGGCACGAGACGGGCAAGGCCGACGACGGCGGTCTGCATGTCGGGCGTCGAGGCGCCGACCAGCGGCCACAGATATTGCGTCCAGCCACTGAGGAAGGTGAGCACGAACAGCGAGGCAAAACTGGTGCGTGCGAGCGGCAGAAGGATGTCGATCAGGAAGCGGATCGGCCCTGCCCCGTCCATGCGCGCCGCCTTGAAAAGATCCTTCGGCAGCGTCAGGAAGAATTGACGGAACAGGAACGTGCCGGTGCCATGCGCGACCAACGGCGCGATGAGGCCGAAATGGGTGTCGAGCACGCTGAGTTCTAGGTGGACGGGCGCGCTAAACATCATCTCGATCAGGCTGTTGAGTCCGGTGAAATCGAGCACAGCATTCAGCGGCGAAAAGATGTTTGAGGCCACCTGATAGGTGGTGATGACGCGGATATCGAGCGGCAGCATGATGGTGGCAAGGATCAGCGCGAATGCCACGCCCGCCCAGCGAATACGGAAATAGACGATCGCATAGGCCGAGAGAAACGACAGGACGCAGGTGGCCAGCGCATTGGAGAAGGCCACGATCAGGCTGTTCAGCATCTGGATCGGGATGCGCGTATCGTGGATGACCTTGCCCATATTGGCAAAAAGCTCGGTGCCCGGCACCCAGGCAAGACCGTTGCGCAGCATGTATTCATAGGACTGCGACGCGGTGGAGAGCGTCAGATACAGCGGCCCGACGATATAGAGAATGCCGATGGCAAGCAGGATGCTGGCAACGATGTTAATGGAGCGTGCGTTTTCGACCATGGCTCAGCGCTCGTAATTGATGCGCCGGCCGAGGAAGAAGAACTGGCAGGCTGCGAGAATAAGGACGAAGACCATGAGAATGGCCGTCTGGGTGGAGGCGCCGGAAAGATCGAAGCCACGGAAACCATCGACGTAGATCTTGTAGACGAGCAGCGTCGTCGAGCCGCCCGGGCCACCGCCGGTAATGGTGTCGATCAAAGCGAAGACCGAGGTGATGCTTTCGGTGAATTCCAGAACGAAGGTCAGGAACAGCTGCGGCATGATCAGCGGCAGTTGCACATCGAAGATGCGGCGCCACGGGCCGGCGCCATCCATGGCGGCCGCCTGATACATCGTGGGCGGGATCGAGCGCAGGCCGGCAAGCAGGATGACGAAATTGAACGGAATGCCACTCCAGACATGCGCGGCGACCAGCGTCACGAAAGCGTCCGTGCCGTTTATGCCGGGGTTCCACAGGCCGGGAAACAGCGTGTTGAGCGGCGCCATCAGCCCCACGAACGGATTGAAGATGAAGGCAAAGACGACGCCGATCGACGCCCCGGCAATGCCCTTCGGCCAGACGAGAATGTTGCGCGCGGTATAGGAGAGACCGATCTTCCGGTCTGCCGCGATCGCCAGCATCAGCGGCACGACGACCGCAAGCGAAGACGCCGTCAGCATGAAGATGACCGTGCGGCCCGTGGCCGCCCAGAATTCGGGATCGCCGAGCACGCGCTGAAAATTCTGCAGGCCGACGAATTCCGAGCCGCCACCGAAGGGCTGTTCGAGGAAAAACGACCAATAGAAGGCCTGGAAGACCGGCACATAGAAGAACAGCACGATCAGCAGCATCATGGGGGCCAGCAGAAGAGCCGGTAGCCAGCGATGGCTGAACAGAGAGGAATCCGACGACATGAAGGCACTTCCAAATGAGAGAAGGCATGGGGCGAAAGACGCCCCATGCGACGAAGGCTAGGCGAAACGGATCAGGGAAGCTTCTTGCCCTTGTAAGTCTGCTCGAAGCGGCGCAGCAGCTGGTCACCACGCTTCTTGGTATTGTCGAGCGCGACCTGCATTGTCTGCTGACCGGCAAAGGCTTTCTGCGTCTCTTCCATGAAGACTTCGCGGAACTGCACGTAGAAGCCGAGGCGGATGCCGCGGGTATCAGGCGTTGCCGGCTGGTTCATGGATTCGACGCCAACCTTGGCGGTCGCATATTTCGGCGAGTTCGCCTCGTCGCTCTTGGCAATCGCATCGAGAACGTCGGTGGTGACGGGCACGTAACCGGTGTTGGCCGTGAAGAACATCTGCTGTTCCGGCTTGCGCAGGAAGTCGAGGAACGCCTTGGCAGCGTCGATCTCGGCCTTGTCGTGACCCTTCATGACGTAGATGGAGGCGCCGCCGACAAAGGTGTTGTGGCGCTCATAGCCCTTGTACATCGGCGCCATGGTGACGGTCAGCTGGTACTTGCCGTCGAATGCCTTGGCAGCGGCGGCGTAGGACCCGGAAGACTGTTCCATCATCGCGCATTCGCCGGCATTGAAGGCGGCGGTGTAGTTGCCGGCCTTGGTATCGGCAGCCAGGCGAACGAGACCTTCCTTGCGCCACTCAACCAGGTTGGCGAGGTGCTTGGCGGCGAAGGTGGTGTTGATCACATATTCCGCGTCCAGACCATCATAGCCGTTGTGCTTGGTGGCAATCGGCAGGCCGTGACGGGCGGAGAACTGCTCCAGCACGCGCCAGGTGTCGCCATCGGTGACGAACGGGCAGGTATGGCCGGCAGCCTTCAGCTTGCGCGCGGCTTCGATCACGTCTTCCCAGGTCTGGGGGGTCTCGGTGATGCCCACTTTCTCGAGTTCGGTCTTGTTGGTGTAGAACAGCAGCGTCGAGGAATTGTACGGCTGGGCGAAGAGCTTGCCGCCCGAGGTCTCGTAATAGGCGCGCGCGCCCGCGATATACTGATCCCACTTGACGTCGGGCATCAGATCCTGGACCGGCTCGACGGCATCGGACAGCATCAGGTCGAGCGTACCGGCATCGAAGAACTGGATCAGCACCGGGTGGTTCTTGGCGCGATAGGCGGCAATCGCCTTCTGCATCGACACCTCGTAAGAGCCCTGACCGACGCAGTTGACGTGGTGCTCGCTCTGCGACGCGTTAAAGGCGTCGCACTGAGCCTTGATCGCGGTCTCGACTGGACCGGTATTGCCATACCAGAATTCGATATTCGTCGCCTGGGCCGAGCCTGCGCCGGCCATCACGGCGGCTATGGCCGCCAAAGTAAACTTGTTCATCATCGCCCTCGCCTTTTCGGGTCGACCGAGCCCCGCTCGATCTCTGACGGCGGCTTACTACACTTTGTGTGTAACATTTACATGACGGCGAAAATCGCTTGAAAGAACCGTTATTCGCCGGTAATCAGGCTTAGGTTGCAATGAAGGCAATGCGATTATTACACTTTTGCAGTAAGGTGTCTGGGCTTGGCAGGTGTTTACGTACCGGAGGCATTGATTGCCCCACGCTTTCTGCGACTGCACGAGACGACGGTTGTTTCGTCCAACGAGCGCAAGTTGTTGCAGCTGATCTGGCGCAATCCCGGCATCTCCCGATCGGAAATCACCGGCCATACCGACCTGACGCAGCAATCGGTTCATCGCATCCTCGATCACCTTGCCGAGCGTGATGTCATCCGGCTCGGATCAGCGAAACCGGGCCTGGGACGCGGCCAGCCAAGCCCGATGCTCAACCTGAACGGCGGCCACGCTTATGCCTGCGGCATCTCGGTCAACACCGACATCATCGGCATCTGCCTCATCGATCTGGCCGGAAAAATTCTTGGCGAGCGGGAAGTCCCGTTGCGTGAATTGACGATGCACCACGCTCTCCGGCTGGTGAAGCAGCAGGTCGAGGAACTGCAGCGCCAGAACAATCTTGCCGAGGACAATTTCTTCGGCATCGGCTTTGCAATCGCCGGCTATCATGTCGACGGCACGCGTCATAACGCGCCCTTGCCGCTTCACGAATGGTCGATGATCGAACTCGGCCCAATCATTACCGACCTGTTTGACCGACCGGCGTGGGTGGTCAACGGCGGAAAGTCCGGGGCCATCGCGGAATCGATGTTCGGCATCGGCCGGTTCATCAGGCACTTCGCCTATCTGAGTTTCAATTACGGCTTCGGCGGTGGCGTCATCATCGACGGGGAACTTCTGCAGGGTGGCAACGGCAATGCGGGCGAATTCTCCGGCCTCTATGATGAGATTGAGACGGACAGCCGTCCCGCTCTGCAATATCTAATCGACCGGGTGAACCGGAATGGTATCGACGTTCCCTCGATCCACTATATGCGCCGCCATTTCAATCGAGACTGGCCCGGCGTATTGGAATGGGTGGACGAGGTGACGCCGGCCTACATCCGGCTCGTCAACGCCATCCGCGCGACGCTGGACCCGCAGGCGATCGTCTTCGGCGGCCAGATCCCGCCCGCTTTGGCGTCCATGCTGATCGAACGGACGAAGATTTTCGATCGTCCCCGCTACGGCGTACACCGCGGCGGCCCGAAGCTGATCGTATCGGAAATCGCCAGCGACGCGGCAGCCATGGGGGCCGCCATCATGCCGTTCCGCCGGATGTTTTATTAGTCGTCGGGTCAGAGATAACGGCGAGGTCCGCAAGCAACCGGGATCTCCTCGCTAATACAGCAGTAGCAAGCTCAAGGATTTCGGCCGCGAGCGCGAAGGCGGGCGGGGTCCGTTATGGTCGCCGGCAGCCCTACGATAGACTGTTGTGTTTGCGAACAGCAGGCATGGCTAGAGCGACCATCTCTGCCGCCTCCACATCGGCACTCCTGGGCGCCTCCGACATCTTCACTCTAACCCGTTCAAGAACATCGTCGCGATCGACGCGCGTGACCCGTCCATTCGCGACAACCAGACGGCCGTCGACAAGGACGGTTCTCACCGCATCTCGGCGCGCCCGATGCAGCACCACATCGGAGATCGGCGTACGCGCGTCCACGAACGGCCGTTCAACCAACCTGCGATCAAGCAAGACGACATCAGCCCGCTGCCCGCATTCCAGCCGCCCCGATAGACCGCCGAACCCAACCGTGCGAGCACCGTTCTCACTCGCCTGTCGCAGCACTTCCGTGGCCTCGACGCGCTCGGAAAACAGTTCCGTGCCCCGATGCAGCGCCCATACCAGTTTGATTTCGAGCAGCATGTCGCGATCGTCCGCAATGTTTGACTGATCGATACCCAGCGCGACACGGACACCGGCCTTCGCCAACTTGGCGATCTCTGCGCGGCCGCTTCCTAGCCGTAGACCTGAGGACGCATTGTGGCAGACCGAACATCCGCACGAAGCCAGCACCTCGGCATCGCCCTCATCGAGCCAATTGCAATGGCCGAATGTGACATTGGAACCAAGCAGCCCGAGACCCTCGAGATATCTGACTGCCGATTTGCCAAAGCGCTGGCGCGCAAAATCCGCCTGTCGCTTGGTTTCAACGAGATGCATGTGGATCTGCGAACCCGACGATCTGGCAGCGGATGCAACGGCTTCCAGAAGGCCATCGGAACACCAATGCAGGTTGGCCGGCGCGTAGTTGACGCGAAGCCGGGTGTTTGCGGCATGACGCGCACGAAGCGTTTCGTGGAAATTGATGTAGGCGTCGACACCGGCGCCTTTCGGATAGAGCCGGGCGGCAAACCAGTCCCGCGCGGCCGGGGGCATGTCCGAAAGCACCGCATCGTCGCCATCGTAGGCGAGGACATTGCGGTCCCGCAGCATTGCGCTGTAGCCGGCGCGCATGCCGATTTCGTCATAGGCGGCTATAACCTCGTCGGCAGTCGAGTGCCACGCGTCACTGTCGCCTGCCAGACCGCTGGCGATGTGGTGAACTGTCGTTGTCCCGCTTTCGAGCATCTCGATCGCGCTGAACAGCGTATCCAGCCGTGGGCCGACCGAACGCATCGCGCGAAACTGCGGCAGCCAAAATTCCAGTGGCTCGAAAGGGATACCCGCCATCAGCGGTGTGATGCCGAAATGATGGTGGCTGTTGACGAGACCGGGCATGGCGATGAAGCCTTTTCCGCCATAACGTGGCAGATGTTCATTGCCGCCAAGCATCCCGCGCAAGGGACCGATCTGCGCAATCACGCCTTCATGTATTCGGATCGCCACGTCGTGGCGAAGCTGCATTTGCCCGGATGCGTCCGCGCCCACCAGCGCGATATCAGCCTCGACGATGCAGCTATTGACGTCCTTGTTCATAGTGCCACTATCTCCTTGATCATACCCAGGCGGCGGGCAGCGGCTCTGCGATATAGCGGGTCCCCATACGCAGCCTCTTCTTGCGAGCACGAAAAGACGAGGCTGAGATCATGCTCGTCGAAACTCTGGCTAGCCGCCGCAAAAATCTCCTGCCAACTCGGGCAGGGCAAATCCCGCCAGGCCTGCACCGCCTCGGGCGTTGGCAGGCTCGGATATCCCATCTCGTTCATCAGGGCGCCGACACCGGCCCAAAAATACCGGACCATCTCCGACGTCGCTTCGTGAAATGGCGCAAGCACGCGGATCCAGTGCAAACCGGTCAAGGCATGCAGTGCGCAGAAATCCTGCGTGGCGGCAAACAGCGACAGCGCAGCATTGGCGCAGCGCGCCATCGTGTCTTCGTCGATTGCAAGCCAGTCGCCAGCCGTTTCGAAGCCTGGCAAAGCAAAGGATTGCTGCATGTTTTGCCAGATCAGCGCATGGATGGGTTGCCCCTTTGCGGCAGGAACCGAACCGGCATGCACGAGAACCTCGCCGGGCTCGCTGGAAAGCGGTTGCGCGCCGGTCGGCGTGGGCATCTGCAGCCAGCAGGCACACCAGTAGGCAAGACCATTGACGACCTCCGTATCGTCGTCGTTGAGAACGGCGTAGGCGACCCGCATCAAGGCATGGAATGCCGATGAGCCGACCCCTGGCGCCAGCAGCGGCAGCCAACGGTGAAGCAGTTCCGCCCGTCCGCGGCACCGGAACTCATCGGCAAAGAAGCGCCGATAGGCATCCTCATGCTCACGTTCGCCGAGGTGATCACGCCAATTGGTTTCATCAATCGAAAGCAAACTCGGCTTGAACGGCAGCAGACCTTTGTAACCCTTGTAGTTTTCGAAGAACCTGCGCAGCTGATACCCGCTCGCTCCCATTCGCGCCTGCGCGACCAGGACCATCGGGGCGTGATTGGCGAACGTCCCCACGAACTCGCTTCCATAGCCCGGCATCTCGGAAAGCAAATCGCGAAGGACTTCGCGTGAGGATGGGTTTAAGGGCGTATCCATGCCTGTCTCCACAAATCGGGTGGAAAAGTCTTATGCTGCCCCAACGCCAGTCGGCAAGCGGACCGGCCGAGCCTGGAAAGGTGGGAAAACGGAAAGAAAATCCTTCAAAAATAAATACTTACGTTTAGCGTTGCACTTTCGGCAACGGGTTCTTGCCAAAAAACCGGCAAGCCGCACCATAGCCGTGTTGCCGATTGTGCAACGCAGCGCTCGCAAATTGACGTTTGTGAATGATCGGATTGCCAGCCATGTTTGCGATTAGACAAAAAAGAACCGGGAACATGGAATGCGTCAAACTACGCTTGCGCCTGCAACCTCGCTCGTGACGGAGCCTGAAAACTCCAACAAGCCCAGACAGCAATCAGCCGCAGGCTTAGAGGCATCCAACATCAGCGTTGTCTACAAGCGGGACAAGCAGCAAGTCCAGGCACTGCAGGACTGCACCCTTAATATCCCCCGTGGCAGCTGGGCGACGCTGATCGGCGCTTCCGGCTGTGGGAAATCGACGCTCCTGCGGGTTTTTGCCGACATTGTCCAGCCAACGTCCGGTCAAGCGAGTCTGCATGGTGTATCGCCGGCGGAAGCACGGGCCAATCGTCTCTATGCACTCGTGCAACAGGGATCGACGATGCTTCCGTGGCGCTCGGTTCTCGACAATGTGGCACTTGGACTTGAGATCGGTGGTGTGGCAAAGGTTGAGCGGCACGAGCGCGCGGCTGCCGCAATAGAGTTGGTCGGCCTCAAGGGTTTCGAGAAGAGCCTGCCTGGAGAGTTGTCCGGCGGCATGCGCCAGAGAGCGGCGATCGCCCGAGCATTGACCCTGCGCCCGCAGTTCCTGCTGATGGACGAACCCTTTGGTGCACTGGACGAAATTACGCGCGACCGTCTGCAGTTCGAACTGCTGCGCATACTCGAGGAAACCAAGGCGACGCTGCTGCTCGTCACCCATTCCATCTCCGAGGCAGTGATCCTGTCTGACCGGGTTGTCGTCATGACGCCGCGCCCCGGCAAGATCAAGGAGATCATCGACGTCGATTTCGGCCGCGGCCGCAATCCCGAGATGCGCTTCGATCCTCGTTTTATCCGTTACGAACAGCAGCTGCGCCTCGCACTCGGACACGACTGATATGATCGGAGTGCAACGGTTGAAGTCTCGTGCGGCAACAATACTGCCACCAATCATTCTCATCGTCGCCCTGGTGTGCCTGTGGAGCTGGGGCGTGCGGACGGCCTATATTCCCAGATGGATGCTGCCGGCGCCCGAAGCGATTTTTGCCGAGTTCTTCAAGAACTCGACGATCCTGATGAAGCATATGCGTTTCACCATCGTGGAAGCGGTCGGCGGGCTCGCACTTGGCGTCGCCGCCGGTCTGGTGGGTGCACTCACGATGACCGTGCTGCCGTCCTTGCGCACGATGCTGTATCCCTATGCGCTCGCAAGCCGAGCACTGCCACTTGTCGTCTTCACTCCGATCATCGTGATCCTGCTCGGTCGCGGCAGTTTTCCGATCATGATAATCGTGGCGATCTCCACCTATTTTCCAGTCTTTCTCGGAATGATGCGCGGTCTGGCTCAGACGGATGCGGAGAGAATGGAATTGCTTCATAGTTTCTCCGCGACACCAACGCAGATCTTGTGGAAGATCCGCTTTCCCTCCTCGCTGCCCTTCCTGTTTTCGGCATTGAAAGTGTCGGCAAGCACCGCCTTTATCAATACGGTCGTTACGGAATGGATCGCGTCCAATTCGGGGCTCGGCTATCTGGTCATGGTCTCTGGTCAATATTTCAAACTGCCAACCATGTGGGCGGCAATTCTTCTCGTTGCGCTGCTTACTCTGGCACTTCTGGCGCTTGTCGCGCTTCTTGAGAAGGCGGCAGGTCGCTATGCCGCGCTTGCGACAGGAGGTTGATATGACACAGACATTGCGTCTCGACCGCACGATCCTTTCACCCGCCATCTTCGGTATCGTCCTGATACTGGGATGGGAGGCCCTCTACCAGAGCGGAGCGGTGTCCAAGCTCGTCCTGGCTGGACCGAGCGCGATAGCGGTCGCTTTTGCCAGCGACGGGCTCGAAATGTTACGGAACTGCGGCGTAACGGTCGCGGAGGCTCTAAGCGGTTTTGCACTTGGCAATCTCGTCGGCCTCGTTTGCGCCATCCTGTTTAGCCGCTGGATCGTCCTGAAGCGGGCCCTGCTGCCGATCGCTATTCTTTGCGAAGCGATCCCGATCGTCGCGATACTGCCAATGCTGATCATTTGGCTCGGCAGCGGCATGGGTCCGAAAATATTTATCGCGGCTTTCCTGAGCTTCTTTCCTATGCTGGTGAACGCCCATCGCGGTTTGCACGCAGCAGGCGCTGATACGTTGGAACTCCTCCACACCTATTCCGCAAAGCCCCACCAAATCCTTCGCACCGTCCAGCTCCCGTCCGCGCTTCCGTTCATCTTCACGGCGCTGAAGCTGTCCGCTTGCGGATCGATGGTCGCGGCGTTGGTCGCAGAATGGGTGGCCTCTCAGCAGGGCCTGGGATACCTGATCGTCTTCTATGGCCTGGGATACCGCATCGCCAATGTCTGGGCGGCGGCAATATTGGCCTGCATCGTCTCGCTTAGCTTCTACGGGCTGGTCGGCTTAGTCGAAAAATGGGCACTGCGCCGGCTGGGCGCCTGATTGCGAACGTTGGCAGGTATGATAGGGAGCACACAAACGTCGCTCCACATCCCGCCCGGAAGCGACAGGCGCGAGCCGGAGAGCGACCATGCCCATTTCGAACAGCTTCGTCCACGTCCACATCATGGCGCTGCGTTATTTTGCCGAGACGGCCAGAGCCGGCTCAATGCGGCAGGCCGCCGACTTTCTCTCAGTCGCGCCATCGGCGGTCAATCGACAGATCCTCAAGCTTGAGAGCCAACTGCGCGCGAAGCTTTTCGACCGCGTCGCCGATGGTGTCAGGCTGACATCCGCTGGCGAGGTTCTCTATGGCTACATCCGCAATATGGAACGCGATCTCGATCGCGCGATCAACCAGATCGACAGCATGCGTGAGCTTCGGCGCGGTCACGTCCGAATCGCTGTTGAGGACGGCATTGCTCGCGATTTCCTGATCCCGGAGCTATCCGCCTTCTCAGCGGAATTTCCAGGTGTCATCTATTCCATCGCCATCCACTCAGCAGCGACAGTCATGGAGCTCGTGGCGGCTGCCGAAGTCGAAATCGGCTTGTCGATGAACCCGCCGATGCGGGCCGATATTCGCAAGATCGGCGGAATACCCATTCGTCTTGGCGTTGTCATGCCGGCCGATCATCCGCTTGCGACCGCTGATAACCTGCAGCTCGGCGATCTCGCGGGTGAAAGAATGATCCTCGGTGACGCGGGCTATGGCGGCGGCGAACATGTCAATCGCGTGATGACGGAAGGCCGGCGCCTCAAACCCTTCATCGAAACCAACTCTTCCGATACCGCGCTGGAACTGACACTGGCCAAGCTGGGACTTTCTGTCCGCACGCCGGTCGGCGCAATGTCACATTTGGAATCGGGCGCGCTTCGTTTCGTGCCGCTGGCTGGGCCGCGCGCACCCGGTGTCGAACTCTGCCTCTGGACCCATTCAAATCGAAGCCCGTCAACCGCCAGCGCCATCCTGACGCAACGCCTCATCAAGGGGCTCGCCGACTTTGAGGAGCGACTGCAGCCATGGGAAAAGGGCGTTGCCTAAAGGGCAACATCATGAACGCCATTCAGCGCTTCTAAACCGCGATCCGATCGATAGGTTGCAATCGTCTACAAGACGAAGGAGTGCACATGTTCGATCTGGATTTACAAGCCGTTGGGCGCCTTGAGGAGTTGAAGAGCCGCGTCCGGCGCGAGATGGAAATTCTTTCCTTCGCGACGAAGAGCTGGGTTGTTCCGACTGCCTCAGACATGGCGCCGATGCCCGATGTCGTCATCATCGGCGCCGGTCAGAGCGGGCTTGCGGCTGGATTGGAGCTGAAGCGGCGTGGTGTCACCAATATTCTGCTCCTCGACGCCAGTCCTGAAGGCTACGAAGGGGTGTGGGAGACCTACGCGCGCAATTACGAGATCCGTTCTCCGAAGGACATCACCGGAATGGAAGGCGGTATCGCTTCGCTAGCGATCGAGAGCTACGTCATTGCCCGCTGCGGCCAGGACGCCTGGGATGGCATGAAGCGCGTGCCGCGGACGATCTGGATGGATTACCTGCGCTGGTTCAGATCCTGCGTCGACCTCGATATCCGCAACGAGACACGCGTTGTCGACATCGACTACGACGCTGAGGGTGTAACGCTCAGCTTTGCCGACGGCACCGATCTCAGGACGCGGCAGGTTATCCTTGCGACTGGCATGGATGGCGGTGGCCGCTGGCAGACGCCGGACCATATCCAGCAATCCCTGCCTGCTTCTGTCTGGAACCACTCCTCCGATATATTCGACGAGACCAAACTGCAGGACAAACGGGTGGCGATCCTGGGTGCCGGTGCGGCCGCGTTCGACGTGGCCGTTGCCGCGCTGGACGCCGGTGCGGCACGGGTCGACATGTTCCTGCGTCGCAAAGAGCTGCCGATGCGCGATGTTATCCGCGAGCTGGAAAACGGCGGCTACCTGGTCCATGCCGAACGCATTCCCGACGCCACCAAATGGGAAATCTCCCGCTTCATGAGCGGCCTCAGTCAGGCGCCTGCGGAACACCATTTCCACAAGGCTTGTGCGCACGATAATTTCAACATCCATCTCGGATCGCCATGGTCCGAGGTCAGCTGGGATGGGAAGGAGATCGTTATCGATCTTCCACAAGGCAAATGGCGTTGCGACCACATCTTCGCGGCAACCGGCGTACGCGTTGACATGATGTTGCGGCCCGAATTGAATCGCATTCATGAAAAGGCAGCTCTATGGCGCGACCGCTTCATGCCGCCGGCAGGCGACGCCGAGAGCCCTCGCCTCAACTTCCCCTACCTTGACGGCGCCTACCGCTTTACCGAGAAACGGCCCGGAAGCGCCCCCGGATTGGACCGCGTATACGCCTTCAATGCGCTGGCGTCTCTCAGCATGGGTGGGTTGGCAGCCGTATCGATCGGCGCGTTCCGCTTCGGAGCACGCAAGCTCGCCGACGCAGTAACGCAAAAGCTGTTCGAGGAGCAGATCGACAAGATCGTTCCCTACCTCGATACACTCCACGCACCCGGCGTGACCGTCCCGGAAAACATGGCAGCCAAGCTGGCGGCAGAAGCGCAAAGACTGGCCCGCGTTGAATTAATCGATGCGTAGCTACGCCATGTGATCGATCAAGGCCTTGCGCGGGAGGCGGCCCTTAGGATGCCCGGCCTCCTGCTTGCTCGGACCGTATCCGACAATGGAGACGGTCTGAAGCTGGCCCCCACTAGCTTCAGGCCGGATCGTCGGAGCCCGGCATGGCATCAGCCCATTTCCTGCCGTGCGCCAGTTCGCCGAACGGGCCGGCATGATCCGCACCGAAGATGGCAAACTGACAGGCGCCCATGATCTGCGCGGCCGCGCCGCCCATCCAACCCGAGGGTCTGTTGCCTGACCTCGCAACTCGACTTTGTCAAAGGAACCGCATGATGACTACTGAATTCCAGCCCACGCTCTACTTCAAGAAGAACTGCCCCTACTGCTTTAAAGTCAGGCTGTTCCTGCTCGAAGCAGGCATCCTGGGCAAGGTGTCGATCGTGGAGTTCGAACCTGGCACCGAGCAGGAGCAAGCGATAAGGGCAACACTTGCAACAGCCTTTGATAAGGTAACGTTTCCCGCGGCGGAAACGGCCCTGGGTGTCTTCCAGAAAGATTCAGACGGCCTCATCGACCATTTCGCGCAGCTTCATGACGTTGCCCTGGAGAACTTCTCTGTCCTGAAGGCCTACGTTGAAGGCCCGCTGACGTCACTCGGCAACCTGTTCCGCGAGAACAGGGATCTTAAGGCGGCGGCTCAATCCTGATGTCTTTTCTCTGCCGGGCCACCAGCGCCGGCAGAGAATTGCTAAGCAGAGACTTACATTCCGACAGGCAGGTTTTGCTCGGCGGCTATCCGGGCAAGCCTGGCATGCAGCTCATGCGAGGCGCGTGCAGCCAACGGATTTGTCGATATGCCATCACGGCTTACACAGCTTCCACCGACATAGACCTCTTTCAAATTGCGAGGACCAACGGCAAGCACGTAGGTCGCAATCGGGCTCCAGACGGGGCCTAGGTCCGGTGCCCTGGGGTCGACCAGCAGGAAATCGGCATATTTTCCGACCTCTAGCGAGCCGACGCGATCGCCGATACCAAGTGCATTCGCACTTCCCATCGTGTGCAGCCACAACATCTGCTCCACGCTGAGGATCTCCGGATTCTGGTTGTGCGCTCGCTGCATATAGAGGCCCATGCGCATATTCTGCCACGGATCGGAAATATCGGACGCAGCCTGATCGTCGAGCCCGATTCCGATGCGCATACCCTTGGCGAGCATGCCTGGAATGTCGGCAAAACCGGATCCAAGCCGGCCATTCGCGTTCGGTTGCCAGATCATGGCGACGTTGCACGAGGCACACTTGCACTTCATCTCTTCTGTCGGGTGGATGAAGTGACCGAATATCAAGTCCGGGCCGAGTGCGCCCGCTTCTTCATACCAGGCGAACTTGGAGCGCTGGAATTCGAGATTTTCGGGCGTCTCCAGGAAATGCGGCTGGTTGACAACGCCATAGCAGCGCATGATCGACACCTCGCGGTGCGCGGTCCTGGGGTCGCTTGACCACTGAACGGAGCCGGAGATCGCATGCGATAGGTGCAAATCCGGCTTTTCCAGCGAGTCGGCAAACGCAATGCTCTCACCAAAGCGGTCGGAAATTTCAGCATCCGTCCCGATCTGATCATTGATCATGATCGAGTTGATGAAGCGCATTCCCGCATCCACCTTGCCGCGGATCTGCTCGAATCCATACTCCTTCGGCTTGAAAGGTCCGTAGGCCATCTCGCGGGCTTCAACCATATAGAAAGACAGGCGACTATCGCAGAAATCGTAGGCCGTAGTGGTACCGTTCGAGAGAAAATCGAGAGCACCATGCATCGTCACCCAATATATGTCGTCGGCATCGCAGTGACGCGTATAACGCGTCATGTGATCGGCCCAGGCGTAAAGTGAACAATTGGCACCGAGGCCACGTGAACCGGATGTCGACAAGTGCGAATGGCCGGATACGAAGCCGGGCGCCACGAAGCGGCCTCTCGCGTCGAGGCGCTCATCTGCCGAGCCGACAGGACGCCCCTCACCTATTGCCTCGATCCGTCCGTCCGACCCAACAGCCATCCAACCGTTGAAGCAGGCCGGACGGGAGGGATCCAGCGTAATGAGGGCCGCGTTTTCGACAATAAGCTTGTAGGCCATAATCGCCTTTCTCTATTCTCTTAAAAGAGGAAGGCGACCTGAGGCCGCCTTCGCATTTCAGCATTCACTGTGCTCTCAGAGCTTTGGCGTTGCCGCGCTCTCCAAGATGTCGTTTGTGAGCATCGAGTCGGTATCGACCACTTTGTTCGTCAGCTTGGCTTCGAGCGCATTTTGCGCAGTCTGCTTCCAGATGCTCGGGTCTAGCCACATGAGGCCCTTTTCCTTGGTGAGCGGGCTCAGCATGTAATCGACCTGCTGCTCCGCCTGGTAGGTCTGTTGCGCCGCATCCAGACCATCGGAAACGCCATTTTCCACGATGTATTTCGCAGCCGCCGCCGGATCCTTGAAGTATTCCTGCCAGGCCTTCATCTCAGCCCGCATGTATTTGGCCAGGACGTCCTTCGAGCCGGGCTTGTTGTAGAAGTCAGCATTGACGAAATATGCGTTCATCTGCGCGTTCATGCCGAAATCGCCGATGCTGATGACATTCACCGGAACGCCAAGGTCTTCGATCATCCGGGGCTCGGCAAAGGCAAATGTCGTCATCATGCAATCGACCTTGCCGGCGACGATAAGCGAAATATCATTCGGGCCGATCGGGGTGATCTCAACATCCGACTTCTTGATGCCGTTCTTCTCGAGGAACAGATCTCCGTATGCGGCGGCAATCTGCTTTACACCCAGGCGCTTGCCGATCAGGTCTGCCGGCTTCTTGACGCCGGACGCCTTGGTGCAGGTCATCGCCACGGGCGTACGCTGAAACTGCCCGGCTATGATCTTGAAGTCTGCGCCTTTGTCCTGTCCAGCCAGAACCAGTTCGGGACCGACAATCCCGATCGTCGCCAAGCCTGAAGAGACCATCTGAACCTGGTCAACTCCCACGCCGGCCGGCACGACGGTTACATCAAGCCCTTCATCCTTGAAGTAGCCTTTATCCTTTGCGTAGATCGCACCGAAGCTTTCAACGTCGGCAACATAGCCGAGTACAACAGTCAATTTGGCCGCATCCTCAGCCTGAGCGGCGGACGCCGCGGCGAGCGCAAAGAAGCTGACAGCAAGTGCATGCAAGTATGAAGGTTTTTTCACCTGAAACTCCGTGTTGATAGCCGGTTATAGGCACTTGGCGTCGACGCCGAAATTTCTAATACGGTGGTCCCGTTGCAAACAACAATCGAATGGTCACCGACGCGTACTCAAAAACGCAACGGCGAAAATATCTGTTGCGCGTAAACACCGGACGATAGGAACACGACTTCCCGACGGCCTTTCGGTAACGCTTTCGATTCCGGCCGCGATCGAAATATCCGCCGTGACAAGTACATCAGAGGAGCTACGCGCCAAGCGTGCCGTACAGGGGGAACTCGTGAGGGCTTATCAGATCGCTGATGCGAAACACGCGTCGGAATAAACCCGAAATTCCAAGATTTTCTCTACAGATCGGCACGACCCAGTCGCTGCAACCGCCCCCGCCGCGCTGATGGCGCATCGGGCAGAACGATGAGCGACAGGATCGCACACATCGCACCCGCTCCCTTCCCGAGATCCGGTTGAATCGATGGCACTCACTCTTCCACAGAGCATCGCATCGCTAAAATGGATTGTATCAAAATGAACAATCCATTCACCATTCGACACAAGCATACGTTGACTTTCGGAGCAAACACGCCGAAGGAGGATTTTGAATTCTATGCTCGTAAGTTGTATTTCATTGATGTTTCGCCGCTTTCATATATCCGCCAAAGTTCCTTTCTCTTTGTTACTCAATTTCTTGCTATCGATCTGTTTTTACGTAACATTTTCTCTCGCTCCGGCGAGCAGCCAAGAAATTCCCCAAGTTAATCCGACACCCACAGCCGCGCTTGCGATCGCTGTACAGTTGTCACTCTTTACCGTTGCTGCAAGCAGCACGGCACAAGCGCAGTCGCATGCCGACGATCTTTCACGCGGGCAAGATCAGAATGCGCGAGCGCAACGTTTCGATCATCGGATATCCGAAAACCCTTTGCAGGCAGCATCAATGAAGGATGCGCCAATCTCATTTCCTCCAGCGCGATAATGCGCTGGTAGTCATTTTCTGGAGAAAACCATGCAGTTCACGAATTTTCAGATGCCTCACTCGCGGTCAGCGCTTGCCGCCTTGCTCGCCAGCGCCTTGCTCTTGTCGAGTTGCGGTGGCCGAGAAGCCCATCCGATCGCCTCGACCAATCCCAGCGACAGCGTCTTCAACTGCGCCGGCATCAAGCGAGAGTTCGACGCCAACGAGCGGCAGGTACTAGCGACCGTCAAGGAACGCTCACAGGCCCAGGGCAAGAATGTCGCCCTCGGCGCGACGGGTGTCCTGCTCTTCTGGCCGGCACTGTTCTTCATGGATCCGAAATCTCCGGAGAAGGTCGAGATCGACGCTTTGCGCAATCGTAACGGTGTTCTGGCCGACATTGCCAGATCGAAGAAATGCCCCGCCCCGACGTCGACTTTGACCGAGGTCTACAAACGTCTCGACGGCAAATCCTCGGCGTCGAACTCCAACAGAGCCAAAAACTGATCCGACAGCCCTCACCGGTGCCGGGACTAAACATCTAGGTCACGAGAGTTTGCAGCATACCCATAACTGTTGAGCGCGGACGCGCGAGATCATGCAACGCCCTTATGGGAGCCCAGCGATCCCAGGAGGGCACCCATGCGCTCGAAATCGCGTAGGTTCGTGGCATTGGATTTCCGCAGCACCGTGCGGATCTGCGTTCGGACGGTGTCGAGCGAAACATCCCGTTCGCGCGCGACTGCCTCAGCGCTTTGACCTCCGAGGAGAGCCGCAGCGACGGCTCCCTCTGCCGCACTCAAGCCGAACAGTTCGCTTAGCAGCGATGGCCTTGCAGCCCGAGGAGACGACAACTCGCTGATCTGGACCAGAACCGGCACACTGCCACCTTCGACTAACGCATCACAAACACGATCCGGAAACTGCGGCGACACGAAAATCGCATACTGGCCAATGCGACCGCTGTTACCGAGCATATCGAATTCAACTCGCATGGCTCCTCCGAAACCTCTCGCGGCGGCATCGCGGATCATGGCTCGCAATCGCTTCATCTCGCCTCGATTGTCGACAGCGAGCTTCGTTCCCGAAGAAGGACTGGTCGCAAGGCAGACCGGTCGATCACGGTAGCAAAGTGCTTTCGTCGCCGACGAATTGGCAAATAGTACGTTGCAGTCGCCGTCGACCACAATCGCGGCACCGGGAAGGGCTTCGAAAGCGGCATATCCCAACCGCGCGTCAAAGTCGGCACGATGCAGCCGCTCGCGTAATTGCAGTGCACGGCGGACATGGGGCAGCAGGGTTAAGAGAGCCGCGCGTTCGCGAACACCGAATGCGAGACCTTGCCGATAGAATCCGACAATCGATCGGCGGCTGTCGCCCACGAGGCCAACAATCATGTGTTCCTGACCCTGCGGCTTGGCGAAGTCCCGATAGAATTCGGTCCGGTGATAAGCCTCGCTCTCTACCAATTCCTCATCCAACAGAACTTTACCATCCGCCTCGTTTCGCCTCATCAGGCTGGACAAGGCGGCTCTGATTGGATCGAGTTGGAGGTAGTGTTCGACATAGTGATCGTTCTCGGCGCGCGTTTCGAAGACGTTCACGGATCTGCCGCCACCTGCCTGGAGGCGAAGGCTGCCGGCGTCCGCGCCCAGATGTTCGAAGAGGCGTTTTCCAACTGCCAGCCAGTTGTCATCATTCTCGCTGGCGTCGTAGATATCCCCGATTATCGAATTGAGTTCCACAAGCGCCCCCGCACTATCTGTAGAATACCTGCAATTTAGCATCAACTTATGCCGTCGAGTCAATGCGACCAAAAGTAGACTTTTCGCCTTATCAGGCGAACCTCAGCGCCTTCGCGTTGATCTCGGTTGAAGTCAGAAACGCGGCAAGGCGTTCGACTAGACCTTCGATAAAGGCTGGATCGAGCGCGTGGCCCATCTTCGGAACAAGATAAAGCTGGGCGTCCTTCAAGTTGGACGCCGCCCACTTTGCATGCTCTGGCGGAAAGAATTGCTGTGATTGGCCACCGTTGCACCGCTGCAGGTTCTCTATCGGCAACCGCGCGGCCAACCTCAACCAAAAAGCCTCGTCGAACGGCGACGCTGCCCCGGCAGCAAAGCGGAAGTCTTCCATAAACCGGATGGCAACCGCTTTTTCGGACCCCGCGGTGCTATGACGTGCCGAGACGACCCAACGCCCCTTGCAACGGTTTGTCTGAGATCCGGATGAGGCCGGCATAGGGGTTTGCCATGTCGGAGATCGCAAAGACTGCGCCCGCAACCGAAAGCGCACAGACGATGATGATCGTCAGCACCGTCGGATTGGCCGGAGCCTGCAGCCCGAACGTGCCGAACAGAAGGGCGAGCCAGTAAATGAGAACGATGAAGAAACCCCAGGGCAGACCTTCGTCGGCGGACTCGATCTGAAGCCAATGTCCTTCGGCAAGGTGACCACTGACTTCAAGTGCGCGTGCCTGGATAAGGCGATGCACGTCGTCATGGGGATCAAGCGCACGAAGCTTTCCCTGCACCGCTTCGATTTCCTTGTAAGCCGGTGCCCTCCCTGCGAACTGGTCATCGCTTGTCTCAACGGCCCATCCGTTGTCCAGACGGCTTTCGATCAGCGCCCGCAGCAACTGACGCGCGTCATCGGCATCGGGACCATACTGAGCCATCAAGCGATCGAGCAGAACGATCCGGGCGGCCGTCGCGCCAAGTTCCGTCTGCGCCTCATCGTAGTCGGACTTCGCAGACGCTATCAGCAAGCCGAGCGCCAGCGCCGACAGCGTGCCGACGATCGCCGTTGCAAGCCTGATGACTTCCTTCGATTCCGAGTTCAGGTGATGGGATGGAAGACGGTCGCGAAGAAGCATGCCCATCGCGGTCGCGAACCCAAGAACAATGAAGACGCCGGCGGCGAGAAGGAGAGCATTCATCGCTCAATCGCCTTCGGCTGCTTGCGGAAGGCGCGCGCATGTATTGGGAGTGGCCGTATTTGCGAACCTGCCGCTGATCCATTTGGCAGCGTCTTTCGCTGTATCGCGGGCGATGAAGCCATGCCCGACTTCTGGAAGCGTCACGAAGTCCACGCTGCTGCCATTGCCACAGAGACGGCGCACATAGGAGATGGTCACGTCGGGACGAACGATGCCGTCAGCCAATCCTTGAGCAATGAAGATGGGAATCTGCTTTGGGAGAAAGCCGGGCGTATTCTGTCTCAGCAAGGCGTTCCACGGCTCTGCCGCGCTGATATCAGTGACAGTCAGGAAGTCCTTGACCAGCGGGCGTTCCTCGAGACGTCGTTCCAGAAGATCGAATATCGTCTCGATGCAGCCGCCTGCAAGCGTGTCGACCGTCGGCATCGCATTCGCGTCGACAATAGTGTCGAGCTTGATGTCGAAGACCCGTGACCAGGACCAAAGCGTAAGGGCCGTTAGCCCCTTGCCCCCGCTCGAGGCGAAGTCGTCGCGCATCAGCGTGCTGAGATCGGTTGCCGGCGCTGCCGCGGCAACGCCAACCAGTTTAAGCTCGGGCGCGTAGGTGGATGCCAACAAGCCTGCGTAAAGCGCCGCCTGCCCTCCCTGCGAGTGACCCCAGACGGCAAAGCGTGTCGGCACTCGTTCACCGAGAAGATCTCGCGCGGCCCGGACAGAATCGAGCACGGCGCGGCCTTCGCTGTCGCCAATGAGATAGGGATGGACACCAGGACCGCCGAGACCGGGATAGTCCGTCGCGACAACGGCAAATCCTTGTTGCAGCAGTTGCTCGAGGCCTTGTATCTGCCGATAGACGCCGCGGCTTAGAGACGGCGCGCAGGCCGTGGCAACACCGCTGGTCGGATGTGCCCAGGCGACGATCGGACGGCTTGTGTTGTCGCCATCGGCCGGCACGATCAAGACACCGGAGACCGCAATTCCCTCTCCATGCAGGCCGACTGAACGGTAGAGGATGCGGGACGCGGTGGCACCCTGCGGAGAGAACGGCATGGCCTCCGAGCGGATGACGGAGCCGGGACGCCCTGCGAGTTCACCGCTCTCGGGCTGGTAGAACGCGTCGTTGGCTCTCGCCGAGCCCCAAGTCAGGAGTACCCACACGACAAGAGCCGCGAGCCCATATCCCAGCAGCAGCCGGAGCGTGTCTTTCGCCCGTGCCAACCTGTGCCTGGGCGGTTCTATGAAGCGGATTCGGGTCATGATGGTCGTCCAATAGGGCTGATCGCCCGGTTCATTGATTTCAAAGAGCGCTGCATGCAGCTTGAGATGGGGCGGCGATGGCCGCCCCTGTCCTCATGATCACTGCCACTGACCATCAGGCAGACGCCCATGATACGGCGTGTCACGGCAATGACCCCATGGGCCGAGCCACCAGCCCGGAGGGCACAGATTTGCAGGAGGATAGTATGCAGGCGCCGGATAGTAGGGCTCGACGTAGCGAGGCCCGGCCAACGATGCTCCGATCGCCGCACCGGAGGCGGCGCCGAGTGCGTACCAACCAGCATTGTTCCAGCCGCGCCAATGGTCGATGAACACGGCGGCGGGACCGGTCGCGCCGGTCAGATTGCCCTCCAGCACGGAAACGTCGAACGTCAGCGTCGTGCCATCAAGCTTGGGCGACCTGAGCGTGACCACGGCGTCGCTGACATTCGAGCCTCCGCCAAGAACCGATACCGTTGCGTTCGGCGGGTCCTTGTCGAAGCTGTCGGCGCCAGCGCCCCATTGCTTGACGATTTCGTCGGTCGCGATGTGACCGGCGGCGCGTGTCGGACGATCGGAGAAGATGATCGAGTTGGTGGCAACGCCCGTCAGCACCAGCTTGTCGCCTTCCAGCTTCGCGCCGTCGGCGTTGACGACCAGGAGTGATGCTGCAGGCGCCTGCTGGCTGACTTGGCCGACAGTCTTTTGCAGGGGCACATGCGGTGCCTTGGCAGCATCCTGCCCCAGCGCGGTACCCGCCAGCAGCGTGAGCGAGCCGGCGAACACCAGGCCGATTGGATTCATGCGTATCATTGTCGAATTCCTTTGTGAGTTCCGTTGCGAAAGCCTCGGCGATCAGCCGCCACCATGTTCGGCGGCATAGTCGATGCCGGCCTGAACTTCGGACATGGCCTGCATGACCAGTTCGGCGGCGCGCTCCTTGTGTCCGCCCTTGTTCGGCGTCGCCCGGTGAAGCGAATTCAGTGCGTTCTGGAGCTGGCGCAATGCGGCATCCATATTGCCTTGGTCCGCCATGGCAGGAGACGTTACGAGGGCAGCAGCCGAGCCTGCGGCGAGCACAACGCCTGCAGCGGCAAGCATGCTTCTGCGTGAAAGTGTGAGTTCGGTCATTTCAGTTCTCCAAGTTCGTGAGGATTGTTCAGTTGGTGGCCGTGAGCGTCACCTTGACGACGCCGGTTGCGATGTTGATGCCGGTCTCGCCATCAACCGAGATCGGCTGCAGCGAAAACGACTGATTGCTGCCGCCGACCAGAGCATTCGCTCCGGCGCCCACGCCGAGCGCGGCACCTGCGGCGACGCCGACATACGTTCCAGCAAGGGCACCCTGAGGGATCCCGCGCGTCGCCGACGCGACGCCCCAGATCAGGTGTCCTTGATCGACCTTGCCGATCTCGACGCCGTATTCGTCGATGTTTCCGACATAGGCCTCAGATTGCCCGCCATCAGGCTTGAACTGGCAGGTCAGCGATTGCTTGCGCGCGAGGATCTCGCCGATGCCCTTCGACACGTCACAAGACAGGATGCCGATCTTGGCGATGTCAGCATGGCCGGGGACAACGGAAGCAGCAACCAGGACCAGTGCAAGCGCAAGCCCGCCGGAGAGTTTCGAGATAGTCATCTGTCGGCTCCCCCTTTACTTCCAGGTGCCGTTGGGCAGGCGACCGTGATAGGGCGTGTTGCGGCAATGGCCCCAGGGACCACGCCAGTAGCCGGGCGGGCACGCGTTGCTGGCAACGGGGCGCTCCTGGTAGTAGCCATTCGGAAGCCGACCATAGAACGGGGTGGTGCGGCAACCGCCATAAGGACCGCGCCACGCATTGGGGCCGCAGCCGCCGGCGACGAGCGTGATCGCGGAAGGCGCCTCGATCGTCGGCATCAGCAGCGCTGCGGTCGAGATAGACGGTGCCGCGAACAGTGCGGCAGCGCCGAGGATGACTGCAAATTTCGTGTTCATGTTCACTCCAGATGTGTTGGATGCTGCGGGCGGTTGCGCTCGCTTAATCTGCATTTCGATTGGACTACGGTTGAATGCGTGTCTGTCGGACGATCGTCGTCTTGGGAGAGCGTCGGTTGCCGACCGGAGTGCGTCGCAGGCCATTGATGGCCGGTCGGTGTGCTCCGATGGCCGGGGGATTAGCCGATATCGACCCGTTGCCGCATCACCACTTCTGGGTATGCGGTGAAAACAGGATCAGATTATTTCGCTCCCATCGGACGAAGAGTGGCAAAATCAGACATTGGAGCTGACGCCGACATCCGAGTTCCCGCAACCGAT
This sequence comes from Rhizobium sp. 16-449-1b, assembly GCF_017741935.1. GTDB lineage: Bacteria > Pseudomonadota > Alphaproteobacteria > Rhizobiales > Rhizobiaceae > Rhizobium. The sequence continues at coordinate 363,143 of NZ_JAGHMH010000021.1, forward strand.
CGGCGACCGCCTTTGTCGATGCGTCCGCCCTTTGGGCGACCAATTGAGGATCAAGACATGAAACTTATCGCTGTTACCGTTTGCCTCGCCAGTTCCTGCCTATCAGCGAACTTGGCAAATGCCGCAGAGAACGGAACGATCGAACTTCACAGCAAAACGAAAATCGAACGCATGCAGGCTGATTACAACTGCGGAGCGGCGGGCAAGCTTGCGGTGACCTATATCAACGCCGATCCAAACTTTATCGCGCTCGTGGCTCTGCCCAAACAGCCGCAGCCGCTGCTGTTCACGTCGGTGATATCCGGCTCGGGAACACGCTATGCGGCTGGAAAGTACATCTGGTGGACCAAGGGAAATTCCGCGAGCCTCTATGACACCACGTTGGGTGACAATGCTCCGCCGACGATGACGTGCAACGCCTCCTGATCGCGTTGCAGGCTCGAGCGAGGGTCAACCGATCCTGTTCAAGACTGCGCGGAAGATCGTCGCCAAGCCAAGCAGGATGGTTAACGCAGGCAATATGAGGCCGGTGTTGAGCCGAAGCGACAACAGTATTCCGACGAGAGCAAAGATGGCGCCAGCGATCAGCCGCGACAACGGCTGAATGCTTCGCCAGCCCATGATCCTTGCAAGCCGGACGCTATCCCAGATCGCACTCATTGCCGGCAGGAGCAGGATCAGAAAGATCCAGCGATAGGGCAGCGGGTAGCCGAGTTGGTCGATAGCAAGTGCCGCTCCCAACGCAATCAGCACACAGCCGCCGAAGGCGGAGACTAACCACCTGTGGGCATGCTTGGGACTATGCGCGAGCACGATAGTCCTCCAGAGGTCGTTCGGATGGAGATTGCTTCCAGGCCGCCCACAGCAGGATCGACAACGCAATGGCGCGTGCAATCGTCAGAGCGAGTAACAGGCCAAAATTGTCAGCGGCGTAGTCATTGTTCTGAAACGCCTGCACAAAATGACCGACCGTGACGCCCACATAAAAGATAATCGCATAGAGCGCGACTGCGCTTTGAAACGACAGGCTGCGCCAGAATGCAAGGACGGCGACCGCGCCGAGTGCGATATCGGCAACGCCGACTTCAAACTCGAACGGGCTCTGCTGCCATCCGATCTGCGCCGATGCTATTGCGGGGAAAAACACATGGAAAAGACCCGCCCACAAACCGTCGACGCCGACGGCCAACAACAGGATCCAGGACAGGTATCGACGTGCCCAATGTTGGTCGCGCCTGATCAACGTGGCGCAGATGACGGCGGCGATGCAAAGGAACGCCGGCAGGTTTGTGAGGATAGTCCGGATTGTATCAGCGATCATAGTGAGCTCCGTAGAAACGACCACAATGCTCCGATCGCGGTGAAACCCGATCGATGAGCTTGCGCGTTACCTACGACCACGGCCGAAAGCCCGCATCCTCAGAACTGGTGATTAGACGGAATGAGATTGAGCCGCTTTGGCAGGCTCAATGAATATAGGTTCCCAGCAGCGCGCCGATGCGTTCGAAGTCACGCAGGTTGGCTGCGTCCGTCTTGCGCAGCACAGTCCGTATCTGCGTGCGCACCGTGTCGAGCGAGACCTCACGATCTCGCGCAACGATCTCGGCTGTCTGCCCACCCAGGAGCGCTGCCGCGACAGCACCTTCGGCTGCGCTTAGCCCAAACAATTCGCTGAAAACACGCGGCGGCGCCGATCGTGGCTGCGAGATGTCATTGATCAGTACAAGGGCCGGCGTACCAACTCCGAGGACGGTCCCCTGCGCCGGCAAGGGGGTGACGAACACGGCGAGTTGGCCGATGCGATAGTTTTCGGTGGCGTCAAACTCGATCCGAACTGCACCGCCACTGCCACCATTGGCAGCGCTGTGGACGATTTGCCGGATCTTCGCGCCCTCACCTCGATCGACAACCAGTCGCGTGCCTCCTGTTGTCAGCGCCTTGGACAAGGAAATCGGAATGTCTTTATGTGACAACGTCTTGGTCGCGGCTGTGTTCGCGAACAGCACGTTGCAATCGCCATCGACAACAACAGCGCTTCCGGGCAAGGCTTCGAAGGCCGCATATGTGAGGCGCGATGCAAGCTCGGATTCAAATAGCTTCTGACGCATCCTCAGTCCGCGGCGGACGTGCGGCATGAGCTGCTCCAGCGCAGTCCTCTCTCGACTTCCGAAAGCCCTCCCATCTCGAAAGAAGCTGATGATGGTGTGATCGCTGTCGCCAACGAGACCAATGAGCATGTTTTCCCGGCCATTCGGTCTGGCAAAATCCTGGTAGAACTCGGATCGCCGATAGCGTTCGCTATCGACGATTTCGTCGACGACCACGACGGTCTCCGCTCCGGATGCCGCGGGCTTCATGTGTGATGTAGCCGACCGCACCGGATCGATATGGAGATAGTAACTGCTGTAGCTGTCCTCGTCAGGCGAGGATGTCTGAAAGACGTTGGTGTAGCGACCGTCGCCGTCCCGGAAACGAAACGTCCCCGCTTCGGCGCCAAAGAACCTGAACAGGCGCTGCCCCAGTGATGACCAGTCTTGGTCGCTTGTCGATGCATCGTAGATGTCGCTGATGAGAGAATTACAATCCATATGCATGCCACGCCCCACAACGTTTGAATGCAAAGAGCGCCAATACTTGAACATTGGCGGGTCATCAGTGGAAAGCTTATCGGACAGAGTGTCATTCAACCATTGAAGCTCAGAATGCAAAAATGGAATGCTTCAACGTCATGCTTAAGATGTTGCGCATATACTCCCGTCAGGTTGTATTCGCGCAACAAGATGCGACAAGACGCTGTCGCAAATAGGACAAAACTATTCCCCGCCCACGAACGAGATCATTTGGATTGAGGGGTTAGCGGGGGTCCAGTCCCCGCGAACACGTCGGTCACTTTCGAGTGTGAGCCACCAACGTCGTCGATCGGGCATTTCACGACTGCTGCGATCGTTCCATCACTCGTAGGCGACGAACGAGATTACGTTCCCGTCCGGGTCACGGACATGGAAGTCCGTTCCACCCCAGGGCTGGCTGGTTGGCTCCTGCGCAAACTCCGCGCCGCGGTCCCGCAGCTCCTCAAATAACCCGTGCACGTCCGAAACCTCAATTGTAGCGAGAATAAGCGAGACCTCGCGTGCTGCCAGATCAGCAAAATTCGGTTTGCTGACACACCGAAGATGCAGACAGGCCGCGCCGCGCGACACAGCGCCGTAAAACGGCGGCGTACCGTGGAGGAAATCGACGTCAAATCCGAGTTTCTCATTGAAGAATTGCGCGCTCGCCGGCACATCACGCACAAAGAGGATCGGTACGATGGACGTCAGGGCAATTTCGCTCATGCAAGTCTCCGCTACGTCGATATCCACCGGGTGACTCTACAGGTCGATTCATGTGTCTGCAAAGGGGCCCGAGCCAAACGAGAGCGACTTCCGCAAAGCGCCGCACAAGCCGACGTCGCACTACCCCGTCGCCATAAGCTACTAAGCGGCGGTGACAATGTCACCGCCGCCCTCCTTGGGCACATATGGTGGAGGCTAGATGCCGGAGAGAACTCCGATGTCGCCGGAGCGCCAGATATTGTCGACCGTGTTGCGAGTGATGACCCAGAGGTCGCCGCTCCTCTTCAGCTCGACGTCGTAGCGGTTCTTCATCAGGTAATGACGCAAGGGATCGCTGCGGGGAATGTGCTGCGCCTCGACGAGAACATCCATGCGTGCTGTGTCGCCATCGATCGTCACCCGCGGATTGCTGACGGAGTGAGTGGTGTCCAAGGTGGCGAGCGATGTCGTCAGCGCCGAGACGATGACATTCCGGCCCTCGATAACAGGATAGTCGAAGCCTGCCTTGGCGGCAGCCGGACGGAAGTCGGATACGGCATTCTCCGCCAGCGATGAGGCGAGGAGATTGTTGTCGCGAAGATCTATACCAGCAGCGAAGCGATAAAGGGCCTCGACGACGGCGAGCCGGTCTGCTGCGTCCTGTGCGAACGATGGCGAGATGGTCATGAACGTGCTCCTTGTCGTGCCGGAGGCCTGCAGAATGCAGACCGTCCCCGGCGTCGGCGCGCCGGGCGCCGATGTTTCTGGTTCGATGGAACTGGTGGCGTTTGTTATTCGAGATCGGCGTCGATGCGCTCGATCAGGCCGGTGGGATTGATCGCGATCTTCAGGATGCCGATCTCGTGTCCGAAATCGCCGGTGAAATCGAGCCTGACGCTGGAATGGAAGGTGCCCAGTTCTTCTATGGACAGCAGCTTGCTGCTGGTGTCGTAGCCGACGAAAAACCGCTCGAGGTACTGGCGGACACCAGCGTGGCCAATGAAGGCGTCGCCGACCGAGATATCGTCGATGACGGCGTCGGTTGCGAACAGGGACAATGCCCCTTCGACGTCGAAGGCATTGGCGGCAGCGATGAAGGATTCGACGAGCTTTCGCATGGTGCCGGGTTCCTCAGGCATCGTTGATCGAGGTGTCGGCAATGGTTTGCGCGAAGCCGTTGCCAAACAGGGCCGCGGGCGTCTGGAAGCCGGGACGGAATTCGCCGCCCAGGACGCGCCGGCCGGCCTCGGCTGCCGCCATCGCTGTGAACGTGTAGCCGTTGACCGTATCGAGGGCGGAATGTGTGACCTTGCCATCCGCGCCGGTGACTTCGACGGATGCCTGGTAGCGGTTCGCCAGCCTCTCCTCTTCACTTGGTCCGTCGGGAAGTGTCGAAAGGTCACACTGAGGAAAACGGTCGCCGGTAACATGCACGAAGGTCTCAACATCGGGAACGCCCGTCGCCCGCCAGATGGTGATGAGGTCGGGCAGCGTCACGGGGAAGCAGTCGACCGCACCCTTGCCGAAATCGAATTTGCGAATGCCGTCGGCGGCAATGGCGACAAGCTCGCCGTCCACCCGCGCCAGGGTCTCGACGGTGACGTTCTCCATGGCGCTGATCGCCGATCCTCGTGACAGTCCGCCCGCCACATGCAACGCGATCCTAATTTTGCGAGGGTCCTTCACACGCAACACCACGTCTGCCGCGAGGCTTCCGAGCATGGCGACGCTTCCGCCGCCACCTGGCATGAGCATGACACCTGCAGCCTTCGCTTTGTCGTCCAAACTCTCGGCCAGACGATAGCTGTCGAGTTCGGCAGCCGTGTCGAGATAGTGCACACCGTTGCGGATCGACGCCTTCATCAGGGCATCGGCAGTACGGATAAACGGACCGGCGCAGTTTAGGAGGACGGAGATGCCGATTAGGGAGGTATCGATCGCTGCAGCATCGTCGAGACTAAATACGCGGTATTCGACGCCGAGTTCCGCAGAAAGCGCCGAAAGGGTCGCTTCGTTTCGGCCGGCGAGAACGATGGGCGTGCCTGCTTTCTTCGCATGCCCGGCTGCCATGCGGCCGGTATAGCCGGTCGCGCCGTAGATCATCAGTTTGGTCATATCAGTGCTGCCATTCCTTGTAGACGAATTCGAGGCTGTAGCCGTCCAGATCACGGACCTGGGCGGCGTAATAGCGGGGGTCGTAGTGGAGCTGTGCTCCCGGCGGATGAATTTCCGAGGCGCCTGCCGTCATGGCGGCGGCGAAGGCGGCGTCGACCTCAGAGATGCCATCGGCGACGAAGCCGACATGAGCTGCGCGGCCTTCGACCACGCCTTCGCGGAGCCAGAAGAACACCCGGCCGTTCGCGCCGAATCCTTTCAGATCCGGATGACCGGGAGGGCCGTCATTGCCTTCGTAGTCGTGGGCGTGGACGATGCCGAGTGGGGCCAGCGTCGCTTCGTAGAAGGCGATCGAGCGATCGATGTCGCTGACGGAAATGAAGACATGGTCGAGCATATCGCTCTCCTTCGTTCAGATAATGTAGCCGCCCGCGACCTCAATGTTCTGGGCGTTGATCCAGCGGTTTTCCGAAGACAGAAGGCTGGCGATGACGCCACCAATCTCTTCAGGCTCACCGACGCGGCCAAGTGCGGTCTGGCCTGCAAGCATCGCCTCGAGCTCGTCGTTCAGGCCGCCGCCGAGTTCGGTGCGGATTGCGCCGGGCGCGATCGAGTTCGCGCGGATGCCCCGCTCGCTGAACTCCTTGGCCATGTAGCGGGTCAAAACTTCCAGACCACCCTTGAAGGAGGCATAGGGCGCGACGCCTGCGGTTGCCACGCGCGTGGTCGCACTGGTGATGTTGATGATCTGGCCGCCGTCCGCCATCAGCGGCAGCAGAATCTGGGTCAGGAAGAATGGCCCCTTGAGATGGACGTTGAACAGCCCATCGAACTGTTCTTCCGTCACAGTCGCGATCGGATTGAAGAGGCCGTATCCGGCATTATTGACGAGGTAATCGAAGTCGTCCCGGCCGAAGACTGATTGAAGTTTCGATGCAAGCGAATCCCGGAAGGCCGGGAACGCGCCGCTGTTGCCGACGTCGAGCTTCAAGGCGACGGCCTTGCCGCCGTTCCCCATGATTGCCTTCACGACATCATCCGCTTTTGCCGGGTTGCTGTTGTAGGTCACGACGACGCCCATTCCCTTGGCCGCACATTCGATGGCCGTGCTGGCTCCAAGACCCCGGCTTCCTCCGGTGACGATGACGATCTTCATGGCTGTTTCCTTGGCTGTTTGCTGTGCCCCGAAGCTAGGCCTGCACCGTCTCGCCCGCTCACCTATTCCTCTCCGAAGCTTGCCTATTTCTGCTTCCCTGTTGCGGAGGCGATCTTGACATGCCACGGTCGCCTCCATGGAAAAACAACTTCAGGAACTGCGCGCTCTGGCGTCGACGGCGGAAAACCGGCGCACGGAAACGGGAATTCCCCGTGTTGCGATGGTGCAGGGCGAGATCCCGGAGCATCGGCTTTCGGCCGTCTACGAGCCGATGATCAACCTGATCCTGACTGGCTCGAAAACGATGACGGTCGGCGAGCGGACTTTTGCCTACGACCCGGCGACGTATTTCGTCATGTCGGTCGATCTTCCGGCGGTGGGGTCGGTTCACCCTTCGGTGGCGGGAGAGCCCTATCTCGCGGTCAGCCTGACACTCCACCCGCCGACGGTCGCCGCCCTCATCAGCGATCTGCCCGTGCAGGTCTGCAGCAAGCTGTTCGGCTCCGGCTTCTCGGTCGCGCCGGTCAACGACGAGTTCCTCGACGCCTGGGTGCGGATGCTCCGGCTGATGGACCGTCCGGACGAAATCGCCGTGCTTGCACCTGCCTACGAGCGTGAGATTCTTTTCAGGGTGCTGCAAGGGCCGCTGGGCTGGATGCTGCGCGACATTGCCGCGCCCGATGCGGCACTGTCGCGGATCGGCGTTGCGATCCAATGGATCCGGGAAAACTTTGCCAAGCCGCTCAGGGTCGACGCTCTCGCGGAGATGGCAGCTCTAAGCGTCTCGGCGTTCCACCGACACTTCAAGGCAATCACGGCTCTCAGCCCGATCCAATATCAAAAGCAGGTCCGGCTTCTGCATGCGCGCAGGCTTTTGATGGCTGGAGAAGGAACGGCAACGTCGGTCGCCTTCGGCGTTGGCTATGAAAGCCCGAACCAGTTCAGCCGGGAATACGCAAGGCAGTTCGGGCTACCGCCCTCGAAGGATCTCGTGCGTCTTCGGGGTGAGGCCGTGTGACGGGCGTCTGGGCTGGGATGCATTCATCCAACGGCCGCTTCGGGCCGGGTACAGACCACCAGCGCAAGCTGGTGGTCACCCTTCGCCAAAGGCGCCTATTGCGCCACGTCAGAAGTCCCAGTCTTCGTCCTCGGTGGCGACGGCCTTGCCGATGACGTAGGACGAACCGGATCCGGAGAAGAAGTCGTGGTTCTCGTCGGCATTGGGCGATAGCGCCGACAGGATAGCCGGATTGACCTTGCACGCTTCCGTCGGGAACAGTGCCTCGTAGCCGAGGTTCATCAGCGCCTTGTTGGCGTTGTAATGCAGGAACTTCTTGACGTCCTCGGTGAGGCCGACGCCGTCGTAGAGCGCCTCGGTGTATTTCGCCTCGTTGTCGTAGAGTTCCAGCAGCAGATCGAAGGCGAAGTCCTTGATCTCCTGGCGGCGGGCTTCCGGCAGACGCTCGACTGCCCGCTGGAACTTGTAGCCGATATAATAGCCATGCACCGCTTCGTCGCGGATGATGAGGCGGATCATGTCGGCGGTGTTGGTGAGCTTGGCGCGGCTCGACCAGTACATCGGCAGATAGAAGCCGGAGTAGAACAGGAAGCTTTCGAGGAAGACAGAGGCGACCTTCTTCTTCAAGGGATCGGCGGATTCGTACTGCTCCATGGTCAGCGCCGACTTCCGCTGCAGGAACTCGTTCTCCTCCGACCAGCGATAGGCGTCATCGACATCAGGGGTCGAGCACAGCGTCGAGAAGATCGACGAATAAGATCGTGCGTGCACCGCCTCCATGAAGGAGATGTTGGAGAGCACCGCCTCCTCATGCGGGGTCGCCGCGTCGGCCATGAGTTTCACCGAGCCGACGCCGTTCTGGATCGTATCGAGCAGCGTCAGTCCGGTGAAGACGCGGATGGTCAGTTGCTGCTCTTCCGGCTTCAGCGTCGCCCAGGACGGGATATCGTTCGACAGCGGCACCTTTTCAGGAAGCCAGAAATTGCCGGTGAGGCGGTTCCAGACCTCCAGGTCCTTGTCGTCCTCGATGCGGTTCCAGTTGATGGCGCGCACGGCCGCGGCGACCTTCGGGGTTTTGGTCTTCACTTGAATGTTCATCTTGGTCACCTGAGATCAAAGGGCGCAGGAGACGCAACCCTGCACTTCCGTGCCGGTCAGCGCCATCTGGCGAAGGCGGATGTAGTAGATGGTCTTGATACCCTTCTTCCATGCATAGATCTGCGCCTTGTTGATATCGCGCGTCGTCGCGGTGTCGCGGAAGAACAGCGTCAGCGACAGCCCCTGGTCGACATGCTGGGTGGCCGCCGCATAGGTGTCGATGATCTTCTCCGGCCCGATCTCGTAGGCATCCTGATAGTAGTCGAGATTGTCGTTGGTCATGAAGGCGGCCGGATAATAGACGCGGCCGATCTTGCCCTCCTTGCGGATCTCGATCTTGGAGACGATCGGGTGGATCGAGGAGGTGGAGTGGTTGATGTAGGAGATCGAGCCTGTCGGCGGCACGGCCTGCAGGTTCTGGTTATAAAGGCCGCCTTCCATGACCGCCTTCTTCATCTCCAGCCAGTCGTCCTGCGTCGGGATATCGATGCCTGCCGTTTCGAACAGTTCGGCGACGCGCGCCGTCGCCGGCGTCCATTCGGCCTCGGTGTATTTGTCGAAATATTCGCCCGATGCGTATTTCGAGTTCTCGAAGCCCTTGAAGCTCTGCCCACGCTCGACTGCGAGCCGGTTCGATGCCCGGATGGCGTGATAGGTCACGGTGTAGAAATAGATATTGGTGAAATCGACGCCTTCTTCGGAGCCGTAGAAGATCCGTTCGCGGGCGAGATAGCCGTGAAGGTTCATCTGGCCGAGACCGATCGCATGACTGTCCTCGTTGCCTTTGGCAACGGATGGAACAGAGGTGATGTTGCTCATGTCGGAAACGGCGGTCAGAGCGCGGATCGAGGTTTCGATCGTCTTGCCGAAATCGGCCGAGTCCATCGCTGCCGCGATGTTCAACGAGCCGAGATTGCAGGAGATATCCTTGCCCATATGCTCGTAGGAGAGATCAGCACCGTAGGTGCTGGCCTCGCTGACCTGCAGGATTTCCGAGCACAGATTGCTCATGGTGATGCGCCCGGCGATCGGGTTCGCCTTGTTCACCGTGTCTTCGAACATGATGTAGGGATAACCGCTCTCGAACTGGATCTCGGCGATCACCTGGAAGAAGTCACGCGCCTTGATCTTTTTCTTCTTGATGCGGCTGTCGGCCACCATCTCGCGGTATTTCTCGGTGACCGAGATCTCGCTGAAGGCGACGCCATAGACGCGTTCGACGTCGTAGGGCGAGAACAGGTACATGTCCTCATTGTTCTTGGCGAGTTCGAAGGTGATATCGGGCACGACGACGCCGAGCGACAGCGTCTTGATGCGGATCTTCTCGTCGGCGTTTTCGCGCTTGGTGTCGAGGAAGCGCATGATGTCGGGGTGGTGGGCATTGAGGTAGACCGCTCCCGCGCCTTGGCGGGCGCCAAGCTGGTTGGCGTAGGAGAAACTGTCCTCCAGCAACTTCATCACCGGGATCACACCCGACGACTGGTTTTCGATCTGCTTGATCGGCGCGCCGGCCTCGCGCAGGTTCGTCAGCGACAGGGCGACGCCGCCGCCGCGCTTGGAAAGCTGCAAGGCGGAATTGATGCCGCGCGCGATGCTCTCCATGTTGTCCTCGATGCGTAGCAGGAAGCACGAGACGAGCTCGCCGCGCTGCTTCTTGCCCGCATTGAGGAAAGTCGGCGTCGCTGGCTGGAAGCGACTGGAAATGATCTCGTCGACCATATCTCGGGCGAGCCCTTCGTTGCCGCGCGCCAATGCCAGCGCCACCATGCAGATGCGGTCTTCGTAGCGCTCGAGGTAGCGCTTTCCGTCGAAGGTTTTCAGCGTATAGCTGGTGTAATACTTGAAGGCGCCTAGGAAGGTCGGGAAGCGGAATTTCTTGTCATAGGCGTGGTCGAACAGGTCGCGGACGAAGTTGAACGAATACTGGTCCAGCACCTCCTGCTCGTAGTAGCCCTCCGTCACGAGGTAATCGAGCTTCTCCCTGAGATTATGGAAGAACACCGTGTTCTGGTTCACGTGCTGCAGGAAATACTGCTTCGCCGCCTGCCGATCCTTGTCGAGCTGAATCCTGCCGTCCTCGTCATAGAGGTTCAACATCGCGTTCAGCGCGTGATAGTCGAGCGTCGCGTCGGCTATCTTGGTATCTGTCGCCTTCAAGGGGCGTTCGAGAACTGCCGTGTCCAAAATCGTTCCAATCCGTGTGTGACATTGGCGACATCCTCATCCGTGCCGAGAAGCTCGAACCTGTAGAGGTAAGGCACCTGGCATTTCCGTGAGATGATGTCGCCGGCAAGCCCGAAGGTCTCGCCGAAGTTGCTGTTGCCCGCGGCGATCACGCCCCGGAGGTTCGAACGGTTGTCCGCATCGTTGAGAAAGCGGATCACCTGTTTGGGCACGGCGCCCTTGCCGCCGTCGCCGCAATAGGTCGGGACAACAAGCACAAAGGGACGTTGCGCGGTCAGCGTGAGCTGCGCACTGACGGGAATGCGCGATGCCGGCAGCCCGAGTTTTTCGACAAAGCGATGGGTGTTCTCGGATCTGCTGGAGAAATAGACGAGCTCACCCATCGGCCGATCCTCAGGCCAGCGCGCTGATCATATCCGGACGGAAACCGGCCCAGTGCTGATCGCCGGCGACAACGACGGGAACCTGGCGATAGCCGAGCCCCTGCACGAGTTCGTAGGCCGCCGTGTCGGTCGAGACGTCGATGACGTCATAGTTGATCCCCTGGCGATCGAGCGCGCGGGTGGTCGCGGTGCACTGAACGCAGGCGGGCTTGCTGTAGACGGTAATGGTCATCTTGATCCTCGTGTCGGATAGGCGTGCGATAGCGATCGGACATCCGCCGATGTCCGGGCAAAAATGATGGATGATGAAGGCAGCCGCTTGCGGTCGCCGGACGCTCAGGCGCCCGTCACTCGCGCGGACGGAATTCGAAACTCAAGATCATAAGACTTCACCCCGAAGTGGCTCATGCGGCGGTCAGGGGAAGCGGTACGCACGGCAACATCCCGCACGCAATCGCGACCTTCCGGACACCCCGCCCGTGGACGTTTTCGTTGCAAGGCAGGTCTCCTGGCTTGCGGGTCGTTGCATTCAACCTGCCTTCCCAATGCCCTCAAGACATCAGTGGACGTATCGATCAAATGCTCGCCGCTTACAGTTGCGGGGGCAGCTCCGGCATTACTCAGCCCGTCATGGGCCTCACGCACCGTATTCCCGTCTTAGCTTCCGACGCGAATCGGAAGAACCTTGAACACTAGATATAGTATACGAGGCGAAAAACTCGTCAACGGGTACGAAAGCTTATCCTCATCTTCCTTCTCGGAATTTTTCCGCCCGCCGTCTTGACCACGGCACCACTTCACATTCTATAATGTAACTGTATAACATCACAGATCATCGGATCTCGCTCGTGCACGACGGCTTACCTTGCGGTCTCGAAGCCAGATCTCAAAGACGATAGTTTCAAAATTGGGAGACATCCATGTTCCGATCCAAGCTTCATTTACTGCTCGCCACAACGATCATCGCCGGTACGGTTGCACCCCTGACGTTGCGCGCCGAGGAAGAAAGCCGCGAGACCTGGCGCCTCTTCGTTGCCGACCATACGCAGCCGATCGTTCGCGCTATCGATCTTGGTAGCGACAAGGAAATCGGTCGTTTCGAATTGGAGGGGTATGCGGCGCTGTCGCTCAGCGATACCGGCCGCACCGTGTTCGCGATCCAGGGCGACCAGAATGTCGTCCACGCGATCGACACGGGCATTGCCCTGTCCGACCATGGCGAACATCGCGACATCGAGATCAAGGATCCGAAACTGCTGGCGCCGACGATTAAAGGCCAGAAGCCGGGCCACGTGGTCGTGCATGGAGACGACCTTGCCGTCTTTTTCGATCGTGGAAGCAGCTTCGACCTTCTCAAGGAAAGCGCGCTGCAGGCAGGCAAGGCAGATCCCAAACCATACGACACCACAGCCGCCCACCACGGCGTTGCCGTTCCGATGGGCAATTATCTTCTTGTCTCCGTACCAAACATGGAGGCACCGGCCAAGCAGGGGGAATTGCCGCCGCGCCTTGGTCTTCGCGTGCTCGACAGGGACGGAAAGCAGGTTGGCGATGTGGCGAAATGCACGGGCCTCCATGGCGAGGCAACCTCCGCGCGTCTTGTCGCCTTCGGTTGCGAGGAAGGTGTCCTTGTCGTACGGCCTGGCGGGATCGATGGGCCGAAGATCGAAATGCTGAGCTATGGCGATGGAATGCCAAAGGGCAAGGTCTCGACGCTTCTTGGCGGAACCTCCATGCAGTTCTTTCTCGGGAACTATGGGGAAGACAAGGTGGTGCTGATCGATCCCGACGACCAAAAGCCCTATCGCCTCGTCGACCTGCCCGTGCGCCGCATCGATTTCGCGCTCGACCCCGCAAGGCCCCACAATGCCTATGTCCTGACGGAAGATGGCAAGCTTCATCTGCTGGACGTCGTCGATGGCAGCATCAAGAGGTCGGTATCGGTCACCGAGCCCTATAGCAAGGATGGCCATTGGCGCGACCCGCGACCGCGCCTTGCCGTTGCCGGCGACCACATCGCCGTAACCGATCCGCGCCATAGCCTGGTTCGCATGGTTGATGCTGAGACATTCAAGGAAGACAGGACGATCGCCGTTGAAGGACAGCCCTTCGCAATTGTCGCGGTCGGCGGGTCGGGTGCAGTGCACTAGCCGCAGAGGGGAGCGCCTGCCCACGCTGGCGCTCCCCTTATGAATTCGAACGTTGCGCCCCACAGGCCCCGTGATGTTACAGCGTGCAAGAGCCGTGGGCCGGCGAGGCGGACCGAAGATATCGCCACGTCAGGCCGATATCCGGCGCGAGGTCGCGAGAAACCCCGATATGAAATCGAGCGTGTCGTCACCTTCTCTTAGACCGAGATGAATGCTCTTCCGAATCCCGCTTTGCCCGATGCTGACGGGCCGGACACCGAGCTCCGCCGCTTCCCGGCGCACCAGCCAGTTCGGAATGGCGCTCACCCCGCGTCCGGCCGCGACGAGCTGGAGCATCATTTCCGTCGTCTCCACATTGCGGTGGTGGCGCGGTCGGCAGTTGGCGGGCACCAGAAAATGCGTAAACACATCCAGCCGCTCCGGCGGCACCGGGTAGGTCAACAGCGTCTCATCCAGGAGGTCCGTTGGCTCGGCATGGCGCTTCAGCGCCAGCGGATGATCGACTGGCACGGCGAGCACCAACTCGTAATCGAACACCGGCAAATAGTGGATGCCCGGTGTCTCGATCGGATCCGGCGTGATCAGAATATCGATTTCGTATCCCGTCAGTGCCGCTACGCCGCCGAAGGCGAAGGATGTCGTCAGTTCGAGGTCCACATCCGGCCAGTCCATGAGATAGGGCTTCGTGACACCCATGAGCCATTGGTGGCAGGGATGGCACTCCATGCCGATCCTGAGCGATCCTCGCTGACCATGGCGATAATCCAACAGGACGGTCTCAGCTCTTTCGATCTGCGGCAGGACTCGCTGCGCAAGCCCCACGATGTAGCGGCCGGCCTCCGTGAGACGAAGGTTGCGGCCGTCCTTCTCCCACATCGCGACGCCATAGCGTTCTTCGAGCTTGCGGATCGTATGACTGAGAGCGGATTGGGAAACGTTCAGCCGCTCCGCCGCAGCCGTCAGACTGCCCAGGCGGTCGACCTCGCGCAGGATCGACAGATGTTGCCTATCCAGCATCGTTACGCCTGCCCATCATTGAGAGCGACGACGCCGTGCTGGGCGGATCTTTGTATCGTGGAGGTTTCTGTCATCGGTACTGCCATCAGGTTGCGGCAGGGCAGGACGATGACGCAGAGACGACGGCACGGGAATGCTGACGCGAAAGCGGCACTCCGGGACACCCCGCCCGTGGACGTTATCGATCGCGGCAGGTCTCCTGGCTCACGGGTCTTCGCTCTGGTCCGTCTTCCCGAGGCTGGCCTCAGTGACTTCTATGGACTTTCGCTCGCCGCTTACAGTTGCGGGGGCAGCTTCGGCCTCGGGCTGTAAATCAAACCCTCACCGAATTCCCTCTTAGCTCCAGCGCATTGGCGCGCCTGAGAACCACGATGACCAACCAATGTCTGATGTCGCCGAAGTGGTCAAGACGTGATCATCAGTGCCGCGCGAGGTTCGGCGCCCGCCTTTAAACCATGAGCACGGCTCATGGCTCCATGAGATAAAACCAATATTTCCCGCTCAGTCCGTCAGGCATAAGAGGCGGACAGCTTCAGGAGAGACAGTCCGGAGACTGCCGACTGAGAACCCCATTAGGATGCCGGATCGCGATGAGTACAGAGCTCAAGTTTACCATTAAGAGCATTTGCTTCGATGAGGACTATCGCCCCGCGGAACATACGCGGGTTACCACAAACTTTGCCAATCTGGCGCGAGGCAAGAGCCGCCGGGAGAACCTGCGCAACGCGCTCAGGATGATCGACAACCGTTTCAACGCCCTGGCGCATTGGGACAATCCCAAAGGCGATCGCTATGCGGTCGAACTCGACATCATTTCCGTCGAGATGAACATCGATGCGCAAGGCGCCAATGATCCTTTCCCGCTGATCGAGATATTGAAGACGACCATCCTCGACGGAAAGACCCACGAGCGCATCGAGGGCATTGTCGGCAACAACTTCTCCTCCTATGTCCGGGATTACGACTTCAGCGTCGTGCTGCCTGAGTACAACAGGGATCGCTCTGCATTCGCCGCGCCAGCCGATTTTGGCGATCTGCATGGAAACCTGTTCAAGTGCTTCGTGAGCTCCGACGCCTACAAAGCGCATTTTCACAAGGCGCCGGTCATTTGCCTGAGCGCCTCGAGCAGCAAGACATATCGCAGGACAGGAAATCAACATCCCGTATTGGGTGTCGAGTACGAACAAGATGAATTGTCTTCGACGGATCTCTACTTCCAGAAAATGGGGCTAAAGGTTCGCTTCTTCATGCCTCCCAACAGCGTTGCGCCCTTCGCATTCTATTTCCTCGGCGACCTGCTCGACGACTACACCAATCTTGAACTGATCAGCACCATCAGCACGATGGAGACGTTTCAGAAGATCTATCGGCCCGAGATCTACAACGCCAACTCTGCGGCAGGCGCCTGCTATCAGCCCAACCTGAAGCACCAGGACTATTCGCTCACGCGCATCGTCTACGACCGCGAGGAACGGAGCCGGCTGGCTGTCGAGCAGGGAAGGTTTGCCGAGGAGCACTTCATCAAGCCGTACAAGACCATTCTTGAACAATGGTCTGCCAATCACGTTCGCTGACGAACCAAAGACACAAGGCTCGCCTATTATGAAAAGACTGTTGCCCACCTCAACCGCCGGCAGCTTGCCCAAACCCTCGTGGTTGGCTCAGCCCGAAAAACTCTGGTCGCCATGGAAGTTGCAGGACGAGGAATTGGCCGAGGGCAAGCGAGACGCCCTGCGTTTGGCCCTGGACGATCAACGACAGGCAGGCATCGATATCGTCAGTGACGGCGAGCAGACGCGCCAGCACTTCGTCACGACATTCGTCGAGCACTTGAGCGGTGTCGATTTCGAGAAACGCGAGACGGTCAGGATTCGCAATCGCTATGATGCGAGCGTACCGACAGTCGTTGGTGCGGTGTCTCGGCCAAAGTCGGTCTTTGTCGAGGATGCCAGGTTTCTGCGTCAGCAGACCAGTCAGCCGATCAAATGGGCCTTGCCGGGACCCATGACGATGATCGATACGCTCTATGACGCGCACTACAAAAGCCGCGAAAAGCTCGCCTGGGAGTTCGCCGGGATCCTCAATGAGGAAGCGAGGGAATTGGAAGCTGCTGGTGTCGACATCATCCAGTTCGATGAGCCCGCGTTCAATGTCTTCTTTGATGAGGTGAATGATTGGGGCGTCGCGACCCTGGAGAAGGCGATCGAAGGCCTGAAGTGCGAGACAGCCGTCCATATCTGCTATGGCTACGGCATCAAGGCCAATACCGATTGGAAAAAGACCCTGGGGTCGGAGTGGCGGCAGTATGAAGAATCCTTCCCTAAGCTGCAGAGGTCCAATATCGATCTGATCTCCCTGGAGTGCCACAACTCCCATGTGCCGATCGACCTCATTGAACTCCTTCGAGGCAAGAAGGTGATGGTGGGGGCGATCGACGTTGCGTCCGATACCATAGAGACACCGCAGGAAGTCGCCGATACCCTGCGAAAAGCACTGCAGTTCGTGGATGCCGACAAACTTTATCCCTGCACCAACTGCGGCATGGCGCCCCTGTCTCGTCAAGTCGCACGGGGCAAACTGAAAGCCTTGAGCGCCGGCGCCGAGATCATTCGAAGGGAACTCTCGGCATAGGAATGGGCGAGCATCGGGAAACCGACATCAACATGTTGGATCACCGCTTCGGCGACGCGTTCATTCCTGAGGATCTCGTCCAACCCGATCTTCTGGAGGGATGCCTCATTCGCGTTCTCGAGCAATGGTGCGCGCCATTTCCAGGCTACCATCTCTATTTTCCCAGCCGCCGCCAATCTTCGGCGGCATTTTCGGTGCTTCTGGACGCGCTTCGCTACAAGCGGTGACGGCAATTCCATCGAGATGTTGTTGGACTTATCCCGGCAGACGACGTGGTTGTCGTGTCGGTTCAGTTCGCGGTAGCGACTACATGGAGAAAGAAGCGCCTGTTTGAATCCAGTGATCGCTGCAGAGCGCCGCGGCACTTCGTTCTGCTCATAGGACAACCTCCCCCTGCGCCGGTGTAGTTGCGCATTGATGCTCCCCATTCATAAACCTTATCGGCCGGCAGGACCTAACCGTATGCATCATACCTCTCTATCTTGAGGATGAATATTTTGGCGAATGCATTGATGGACCTGAAGATCGCGAGCTGCTTGATCGTGCTTGGACAATGCTCTGGCCGCTTTGTCGTGAACCGCGCGCCCTCATGTTCGTCAATATCCCATCGACCGGCATTGGTCCCTGCAGGACTGTATGCACTATTCGGTCATCGGACAATTTGAAGGAAAAGTCGTATGAAAACACGTCTACTTGGCAAAAGTGGTCTTGAGGTATCGGCGATTGGGCTTGGCTGCATGGGCATGAGCCAGTCTTACGGCACCAGGCCGGACGAAACGGAAATGATTGATGTCCTTCGCGGGGCAGTGGATGCCGGACTTACCTTCTTCGATACGGCAGAGGCTTATGGACCGTTTATCAACGAGAGCCTTGTTGGCAAGGCGCTCGCTCCTGTCCGCGATCGGGTTGTCATCGCAACGAAGTTCGGCTTTGACATCAAGCCCGACGGTACCCCTTGGTCCGGCGTCAACAGCCGACCGGAGCATATCCGCGCCGTCGCCGAGGCATCGCTGAAGCGGCTGGATATCGAGACGATCGACCTCTTCTACCAGCATCGCGTCGATCCGAATGTGCCGATCGAAGATGTCGCTGGAACGGTTAAGGATCTGGTTGCCGAGGGTAAGGTCAAGCATTTTGGCATGTCCGAAGCCGGCGCCCAGACGATCCGCCGCGCCCATGCGGTCCAACCGGTCACGGCCCTACAAAGCGAGTATTCCCTGTGGTGGCGTCCGCTTGAGACGGAAATCCTGCCGCTGCTGGAAGAGCTCGGCATCGGCCTTGTCCCCTACAGCCCCCTCGGGAGTGGCTTCCTGACCGGAAGCATTGACCAGAGCACGACCTTCGTCAGCACCGATATGCGCAACAACATGCCGCGGTTTACGACGCAAGCGCGGCAGGCAAACCAGGTTCTGATCGATCTGCTCGCCGTGATCGCCAAGCGCAAGGACGCCACCACTGCGCAGATCGCGCTGGCCTGGTTGCTGAAGCAGAAGCCCTGGATCGTGCCGATCCCCGGCACAACAAAACTGTCGCGTATCAACGAGAACATTGGCGCGACGGAAATCGAGCTTTCCGACGAAGACCTGCGGGAAATCGAGGCAGCGGTCGCGCAGATCGATCTGCATGCCAGCCGTTATCCGGATCATCTGGAAAAACTCACCGGCATCTAAGCGGACGCAGATAGCAGCCTCGCCCGCGCCCGAGCGGCTTCCGGCGGGGCCGCGGCGCCACAGATCGCCGCGAGCCTTCGCCTCCAATTGACACTGGATACCTTCGGCACAGGGCCGAAACAAACAGGAAGCGATGAATAGCCATGAGATCAGTTCTTGCAATCGTAATGTGCTCACTTTCGATCGCGACGGCGAACGCACAGAGTATCAATGCCGGAGACCGGGATTACTCGACCACGCAACCGTTCACCGCAAGACCAGTGGCAGACTTCGACACGCCCTGGGCAATCGCATTCCTCCCAGACGGACGCCTGCTGGTGACAGAAAAGCCGGGGCGCATGTTTCTCGTATCGCAAAGCGGACGGAAGACTCCGATCACCAACGTGCCTGACGTTGCGGCATCCGGGCAGAACGGCCTACTGGACGTTGCCGTATCGCCAACATACCGAAGCGACAGACGTATCTATATCAGCTATGTCGAGCCAGGTGACGGTGGCAGCGGACTCGCGCTAGCCGAAGCGACGCTTGCTGTATCTGGGCCACAGGCGTCATTGCAGAACCTGAACGTGATCTGGCGGCAGACGCCGAAAGGCGGCCGGGGCCAGCCCGGCGGCATAATCGCGTTCGATCCGGCCGGGAGGCATCTCTTCCTTACCTCCGGAGACGGGATGATACCTTCTGGCGTGCAGGATCAGAACCAGACGCTCGGCAAGGTACTACGGCTCAATCTCGACGGCTCCACGCCGGACGACAATCCGCAGGTCGAAGATGGTGGGGTGCCTGCACAGACCTGGACGATGGGCCATCGCAACCCTTACGGTCTGGCGTTTGCGCCCGACGGAAAGTTATGGCTGCACGAGATGGGGCCGCGGGGCGGCGACGAGGTCAACCTGATTGAACCCGGCCGGAACTATGGATGGCCGCTGGTCTCGAACGGTGACAATTACAGCGGCACGCCGATCCCCCGGCATTCCACAAGGCCAGAACTTGCACCGCCCGCTCTCTACTGGAACCCGGTTATCGCGCCGGCCGGCATGGCATTCTACAACGGCCAGATGTTTCCTGAATGGCGTGGTTCGGCATTGATCGGCGGCCTGGTTGCTACCGGCCTGGTGCGGATAAGTTTTGCCGCAAACGGCGCGGTTGACGAGGCGGACCGCTGGGATATGCAGGCGCGAATCCGCGACGTTGCTGAGGCACCTGATGGCGCAGTATGGGTCATCGAGGACGACAACCCCGGCCGCCTGCTTCGGCTGACGCCCTCCAGACAATAGGAAATGACTGAGCACTATGGCCCGGCGAGTAGCTGCGGCGCCATAGCGACGTCCTCCACCGCCGCCAGTGAAGCCATTTTGTCATCGCTCGCGCGCGAAAAGAGCAGTAGCCGGCATCGGCGACCGGTTCTAACGTGACCATGTCTTTCGACATCCAGGCGCACAATCCAGCCTCGCTTCAGCGGCAGACACTCTGACAACCTGACGGTTTGCGAACCACAGATGCCATCGGCGCCTGCGGAGGTAACGGTTGTTGCCCGGATTGTACACGCCACCGCGCATTGCCGCGTCATGTCGCATGACACGGCCTTCAGAATGGGAACACAAATGAAAAAATTCATCCGGTCACTGATAATACCCGCGCTGATGTTCGCGTCGCATGTTCATGCGGCCGATCTTCCGATCAAATTGACGCTGGACTGGAAGATCCAGGGTATCCACGCCTGGTTTTATCTTGCCAAGGAAAAAGGCTATTTCTCCGACGAGGGATTGGATGTCCAGATCGATCAGGGAGAAGGTTCGGCGGTCACGGTCACACGTATCATGTCCGGCGCCTATGATGCCGGCTTCGGCGACATGAACGCCATCATCCAGAATGCGTTGACGAAGCCCGATGCATCGCCGGTCATGGTCTATCAGATCTACAATCAGCCGCCGTTTTCAGTCCTGGTCAAGAAGGATGGCCCGGTCACCGACCTGAAAAAGCTGGCTGGCCTCAAGATTGGAAGCCCGGCCGGCTCGGCCGCGGGCCGCCTCTTCCCCGCGTTGACCTCGAATGTTGGCATTGATCCAAACAGCATGGAAATGGTCAATGTTGCACCGAACATCCAGGAGCAGATGTTGATCCGTGGAAACGTGGATGCAAGCCTGGTCTTCAACGTCACCAGCTATCTGAACCTGATCGGTCTTGGTTTGGACCCCGAAAAGGATTTCACCTGGTACAATTATGGTGATCACGGCGTGGACATCTATTCCAACGGCCTGATGGTCTCCCGCAAATTGATCAACGAACATCCGGAAGCCGTTCGGGGACTGGTGAAGGCCGTGAACAGGGCCGTGATCGAGATCATGCATCACCCCGCGCTCGGCGCGGCGACAGTCAAGGCCGTCGAGCCGCTTATAAACGAACAGCTGGAAAAGCGCCGGATCGAATTCGCCATCAAGAACCTGATCGTATCGAAAGAAACCGGCAAGGTCGGCGTCGGTGATGTCGATGTCTCGCGCCTGGCGAGATCGATCTCCAGCATCAAGGCCGCCTACGAGCTTAAGGGCGACGTGACGCCAGACAAGGTATTCACAGCCGAATATCTGCCGCCCCTTGCTGAGAGAACCGTCAACTGATCTCAAATAGGCGAGCTCCGGATTTCATCGGAGTTCGCCCATCACCAACGAGAATGCTTATGAGTGACCGTCAAATCACTGTGGCCAAGGCCCTCATCGGAGAGAGCTATCAGCCGGTTGGACCAGTCGAAATCTGGATCGAATCCGGCCGCATCACCGCCGTCCGATCGGCAATTGACGACCCCGCGACGCCGCGTATCCTGGCCATGCCCGCATTGGTCGATGGACACAATCACGCAAGACCACTGTCGCCAACGTCGTTCGGCGCCGGGATGAAGCCGCTGGAGACCTGGCTGCCTTCGCTTGCCGTCATGCCGGCCGTTGATCCCTACCTTGCTGCCGCCGCCTCATTCGGACGATGCGCGCGCGGCGGCTGCGTTGCCGTCATGGTGCATCTGATCCGCCCCATGGGTCGCGAGCCTCTAACGAAAGAAGCGCACGACTATGCCCGCGCTGCGTCGGATGTCGGCGTGTCGATCGGCTTTGCGATCGCCATGCGGGACCGGAACCCGATCGTCTACGGCGACCATACCGACATCGCGGCAAAGCTCGGCGATCGATACAAGATCGACGATATCTGGCGGGCGGAGACGATGTCGCCCCAGGAACAGATCAAGCGCGTTTCCGACGTTGCCTTGGAACTGGAAAATGAGCTGCATGTCGATGTCCAGTTCGGGCCGACCGGCGTGCAATGGTGCTCCGACGGCCTTTTGGAAGCGATCGCCCGGGCATCGGCGGAGAGCGGCCGTCGCGTCCACATCCATCTTTTGGAAACGCGTGAACAGCGCAGATGGGCCGACCACACCTATCCTGGTGGTATCATCGAACGTCTGCGTGAAATCGGGCTGCTGTCCCCTCGCCTGACGGTCGCGCATTGTGTTTGGGCAAGGCCGGAAGAACTGGCTATCCTAGCCAGCCATGGCGTGAAGATCGCCGTCAATCCCTCTTCGAATTTGCACCTGAAATCCGGCATCGCGCGCGCGGGACGGATGAAAGCGTCGGGGCTTCGCTACGGTATCGGCCTCGATGGATGCGCGTTCGACGAGGACGATGACGCCTTGCGGGAACTGCGCCTGTTTCGCATGCTCAATGCTGGCGTGGCTTTCGACGAGCAGATCACGCCTGCGGATGCGCTGACCGCGGCCTGCGCAACCGGGCGTGAGATGGTCGGTCTTCCTGCCGGCGGACGCATAAACGTCGGCATGCCCGCCGACCTATTGCTTCTCGATCTCGACCGATTGGACCGGGACCGCGTGATGGAGGTCGATCCCCGCCACTATCTCTTCGCGCGTGCAACGCAAAGGGACGTCGTTGAGGTGATCCGTGGCGGAAGAACGATCGTGCGGGACGGCAAGGTACTTGGGATCGATCTCGAGTCCGTTGAAACGGCGCTTCGCCAGCAATATCGCGCGGCGATCGGTTCTACACAGCATATTCAGGAGGCATTCGCGGCTCTCGAACCGCTGATCGGCGAGCATTATCGCGGTTGCTGCTAAAGCGCAGCTTCCGCGCCGGGATTAGGAGCGCGGCAACCGTTCGAGCTATGTCATCGCCTTGACGAGCCTGTCCGCGAAGCTGGAAGCGGCGATCGGCAGGACGCGTCCCCTGAGCTGGCAGAGTACGAGGTCCGAGCGCGGTATGTCGCGCTCGTCTATCGGCCGGCCGACAAGCCCCATGCCGAAATCCTGTCGCGGCGCCCCGGCCTCGATCTGGAACGAGATCATGTTTCCGCGAAGAACCAGCCCTCTCAGCATCTCGAACGAATTCGATTCCGCCATGATGTCGAACCGGAAGTCGCGACGGGCAATCACCTCATCGAGAACCTGTCTCCCGCCGAGGCTTTGATCTGGCAATGCGAGCGGCTGTCCGACGCAATCGGAAAGCCGAACCACCTGCTTGGATGCCAGCGGGTGATCTTCCCGCATGATCGCGACCAATCGCTGCGGCAGCGACGTCAATATGCGTATGCCCGGCCGCATGTAAGCTCGGTAGACCAGGGCGAGATCGACATCGTATTCGACGAGCGCGTTGATCGCCGCGTTGTGGTCCATCACCTTCAGATCGAAAACGAGCCGGGGGTTATCCTTTCGGAATTCTCCAATCTGAAACGGCAGGAAGTCGAGCGCAAGCGCCTGGCTGCAGGCGATCTTCACCGGTCCGCGCCTTAAGCCACGCAGGTCTTCGACTTGTGAACTAAGCCGCTCTGCATCGGCGATCTGGCTTCTGGCATAGCGGACGAACAATTCACCCGCCGTGGTCAACTTCACGCCACGCGCACGCCGTTCGAATATCGGCGTCCCAATTTCGAGCTCCAAGTCCTGGATCTTGCGGTTCATCGCCGATGCCGTGATGTTCATCCGCTCCGCCGCCTGGCGGATCGAGCCGGCTTTCGCGATTTCAGAGACTTGTTGCAGCAATTTCAGGTGGCGCATCGCTTGCTCCGAGTGAGGCCTTTTTGGCACCGTTCATGCACAAAAATTGCGGTTGAGATACACACTGGACCGTGTACTCTTGCATTGCAACATTAAAGAACAAGCCGCGACAAAGGCGGCCTCCAACGACCAGACAAGGGGAACAACAATGGCTAATCACCAGATGAAGACGCGCGCCCGTATGCTGGCGCTTGCCGCCGCCACAGCACTTTCCGCATTGACAGGCACCGCAGCACATGCCGAAACCAGCATCAAGATGGTCCTGAACTGGAAGTATGAGGGGCCTCAGGGCCTGCTTTTCCTCGCCGAGGACAAGGGTTACTTCAGGGAGGAAGGCCTCGACGTGACGTTTGACCAGGGCAACGGCTCCGGTGCAGGCGTTCCGCTGGTTGCCAACGGCGCCTATGATATGGCGTTCGGCGACATCAACGCCTTGATCGAACTCGCCGCCAAGAAGCCGGAAGACGCGCCTGTTGGCGTCTTCATGATGTACAGCCAGCCGCCCTTCACGGTCGCCGTCAAGGCGGACAGCCCAATCAAGTCGCCTGCCGATTTTCCTGGCCACACGCTGGGTGGTGCGGCCAATGATGGCGCGCTCAAGCTCTTCCCGGCGCTGTGCGCCATCACCAAGATCGACTGCACCAAGGTGAACATCACCAACATGCAGCCGAACCTTCGCGAGCAGATGCTGATGAAGGGCCAGGTCGAAGGCGTGTTCGGCTATGTCAACACGATCCGCTTCAGCTCCAAGCTCATCGGCGTCGATCCCGACAAGGAACTGCGCTTCATCCGCTACGGCGACTACGGAATGGATCTCTATTCGAACGCCATCATCGCTTCGAAGAAGCTGGTCAAGGACAATCCCGACGCGGTGAAGGGCTTCCTGCGCGCCATCAACAAGAGCATCAAGGACGCGATCAAGGATCCGGATGCGGCGATCGCTGCCGTTCAGAAGCGCGAACCGCTGATCAAGCCGGTCATCGAGCGCGAACGCTTCGACGCGACCATCGCCAACGAGATGAACCACGACGAAATCGCCAAGATCGGCTTCGGTGATGTCGATGACGCCCGTCTGGGCAAGTCGATCGACATTATCGTCAAGGCAAAGGAATTGCCACGCACGCCGGCGCTCACCGAAGTCTTCGACCGCAGCTTCCTCCCCGCCAAGGACGACCGTCTCACGGTCATGAACTGAGCCATCCAATGACGGCGGCGCCAGCGCGCCGCCCCTCCCATCACAGTTGAAATAACGGAAACAACATCATGGACCTGATGCTGAAGGATAAAGTCGTGTTCATCACGGGCCCCGCCAAGGGCATGGGCGCGGCCATCACGCTTGCCTTTGCCAATGAAGGCGCCAAGCTCGCGCTCGTCGGCCGTGATACGGCAGCGATCGAGCCGGTCGCCGAGGAAGCCCGGTCCAAAGGCTGTTCCGTTGTCGTTATCGGATGCGACCTGACGGACGCCGGACAATGTGACGACGCCGCCCTGAAGACCGTCGAAGCCTTCGGCCGTATCGATGTCCTCGTCAATGTCGCCGGCGGCTCCGGCCCGATGGGCAAGACCGGCGTCGAGACTACACCGGAAGAATTCGACGATATCGTCACGCTCAACATGAACGGGTGTTTCCACACGATCCGCGCGGTTCTGCCTTCGATGATCGAGAAGAGCTACGGCAAGGTCGTCAATGTCGGGGGCACCTTCGGCATGAAGGGGCGTGCCGGCCGCCTTGCCTATTCCGCTTCCAAGTGGGGCTTGCGTGGGATCACCAAGAGCTTCGCGCTCGAGGTCGGCCAGCACAACATCAACGTCAACTGCGTTGCCCCAGGCATGGTCGATGGCCCCCGTTTCCGCGACAAGGTCTGCAAGACTATGGCGCTGAAACTCCGCATCACGGAAGAAGAAGCAGCAAACCGCCATGCGGAAGACTACGCGCTGAAGCGCATCACCGTCGACGACGATGTCGCCAATGCTTGCCTTTTTCTCGCCAGCGACGTCTCGCGCCAGATCACCGGCGTCGACCTGCCCGTCGATGGCGGCTGGGCTGCCCTTTAAGGAGATATGAGATGACCACCGAGATCATTGCGGACCTCGTCGTGCACGGCGGCACGATCGTCACCCCCGACACCCAGTATCTGGCGAGCATCGCCATCAAGGATGGCAAGATCCTCGCGATCGGCGAGAAGGATGCGATGCCCGAGGCAAAGGACAGTCTGGATGCGACCGGTCTCCATATCTTGCCCGGCGCGATCGACGTGCATGTGCATTTCCGCGATCCCGGCTATCCGCAGAAGGAGGATTTTGCGAGCGGCACGGCGGCGGCGGCCTTCGGTGGCGTCACCACCGTCTTCGATATGCCGAACACGCTGCCGGCGATCTCCGATGCCGCATCGCTTGCCGAAAAGCATGCGATCGCCGGCGCCAAGGCCCATGTCGATTATGGCCTCTATGCCGTGCTCGGCGAAGACAGCCTCCCGAATATCGGCGAACTGATCGAGGGCGGCGTCATCGGCTTCAAATGCTACATGGGCAACACGTTCGGCCGTATCCCGTCGCCGACGACGGGCGCCATGCTTGAGCTCTTCGAAATCGTTGCACCGACCGGCAAGCGCATTTCGCTGCACGCCGAGACGAATTCGATAATGGAGCGCCGCGAAGCCCGCTTGCGCGCCATGGGCCGCACCGATCCGCTGGCCCACCTCGCCGCCCGCCCGGCCGTGGTTGCGACGGAAGCCGTTGCCCGCGCCGCCATCCTTGCGGAATGGACGGGCGCACGCATCCACATCCTCCACATTTCATCCGCCGCCGAGCTTCGGCCGCTGGCAGAGGCGAAGGCGCGCGGTGTCGACATTACCGGCGAGACCTGCCCGCAGTACCTGCTTCTGTCGGCCGATGACTACGAGGCGAAGGGTGGCGTCATCCGCGTCAACCCACCGGTGCGCGAGACCGAGAACCAGGATCCGATCTGGCAGGCGCTTGCCGACGGCACGATCGACATGATCGCCACCGACCACGCCCCCCATTCGATCGAGGAAAAGACCCGCGACGACATCTGGACCGTCGATTGCGGCTTCCCCGGTGTCGAAACGCAAATGCCGCTGATGCTGACGGAGCTTGAGCGTCGAGGGGCAAGTCTGTCCGACTATGTGCGCTGGAGCGCCGAGAAGCCCGCCAAGTGCTGGGGCCTTTACCCGACAAAGGGTGCGCTGATGGTGGGTTCGGACGCCGATCTCGCGATCGTCGATACGAACCACGAGTGGACGATCGACGACGCGCAGATCCAGTCGACGGCGAAAATCTCACCTTGGCACGGGATGAAGGCGACAGCGCTGCCGATCCACACCATCGTGCGCGGCCGCTTCGCGATGAAGGACCGTACGCTGCAGGACAGCGCTAAGGGTTGGGGCCGCTCGGTTCACGCGATCCAGCAGATGCCGGTGCCGGACGTTCGCAACGCCGACCAGACCATGGCCGCCGTGACCGCGCCCAGGAAGGGCTGATCGCCATGAACCAGCCTCTCGCAACCGGGGTCGTCCCCGGCAACCCCGTGATCGATCTGGAAAGAGTGAACGTCACTTTCGGTGGCGAGAAGAACAAGACGGTGGCGCTGGCGGAAACGTCGCTCAGGATCGAAAACGGTGAGTTCGTCGCCCTCGTCGGCCCGTCCGGCTGCGGCAAGTCGACGATCCTGAAACTCGTTGCCGGCACGCTTTCGCCGTCGCAGGGCAATATCTTCGTCACCGGTCGCGAAATCGGCGCGAACGAGGTCAGGATCGGCATGGCCTTCCAGAACCCGACCCTGCTCCCCTGGCTCAACATCCGCGACAATGTGATGATGCCGCTGAAGATTGTTCCGCCGTTCAAGCATGGCTATGCCAGGAAAAAGAAGGGCGAATACCGCGATCGCGCCGAAGCGCTGCTCGCCAAGGTCGGGCTTTCAGGTTTCGGCGATAAGTTTCCCTGGCAGCTCTCGGGCGGCATGCAGCAGCGCGCCTCGCTTTGCCGCGCGTTGATCCATGATCCGACGCTTCTGCTTCTGGATGAGCCGTTCGGCGCGCTCGACCAGTTTACCCGCGAAGAGCTGTGGGAGATCATGCAGACGCTCTGGATCGAACGGCGCCCAACCGTCGTTCTCGTCACCCACGACCTGAAGGAAGCCGCCTATCTCGCCACCCGCATCTGCGTGATGCAGGCGCGACCTGGCCGCATCATCGAGGACAGCACCGTTCCCTTCGCCCGTCCGCGGACAATCGACGTCTCCTTCCAGCCCGAATTCGTGTCCCTGACGCAAAGGCTGCGTGAGCGCATCGTCGCCGCGCGCGCCGTCAACGAGGTGCAGTCATGACAGCCGCCGCCAAACGCCAGATCCTGTCCGCCACCTGCATCGCCGGCTTCTTCGTGCTGTGGGAGGTCATATGCCTCGCCTTCAATGTCTCGGATCTTGTCTTGCCGCGCCCGAGCCAGGTGCTGGTAACGCTCTGGACGCAGTTTCCGGCGATCTGGCCCCACACCATACAGACGGTCTACACGACCCTGCTTGGTCTCGGCCTCGGCATCATCCTTGGGCTGGCGCTCGGCATGCTGATTGGCTCGTCGCGGCTTGCCTATGATGTCGCCTACCCGCTGCTCGTCGGCTTTTCGTCCATCCCAAAGGTCGCGATCGTGCCGATCCTCGTGCTCTGGTTCGGCTCCGGCACCGTTCCCGCCGTGCTGACGGCCATGGTGATGTGCGTCTTCCCAATTGTCGTCAATGTCGCCGCCGGTCTCGCGTCAACGGAGCCGGAACTGCAGGACGTCATGCGGACATTGAAGGCGACGAAGCTCGAAATCCTCTGGAATATCGGCTTGCCGCGCACCATGCCGTATTTCTTCGCATCGCTGAAGGTCGCGGCCACACTCGCCTTTGTCGGTACCGTCATCTCCGAAACCGTTGCCTCCAACCGGGGGATCGGCAATGTGATGATGATCGCGAGCTCCAGCTTCGACGTGCCGCTGGTCTTCGCCGGCTTGTTCATTCTGGCGGCGCTTGGCGTCGCGCTCTACGTGATCTTCTCGGTAATCGAGGCGCGCGTTACCGGCTGGGCCAGACGCGGCGACAATTTTTCCGCTGGCGGCTGATGAGCCCGCCAGCTCTCCTCCATTCACATTGACAGGAACAGCAATGACCAAGCTCAAGATCACCGCCGGCCCCTTCACCTTCGACGCCCGTCTGGAGACGGAGGATGCGCCGAAGACCTGCGCTGCCTTCCTCAAGCGCCTGCCCTACGAAAGCAAGATCGTGCATGTCCGCTGGAGCGGCGAAGGCGTGTGGGTGCCGCTCGGCGACGAGGACTTCGGCGTCGGGTATGAGAACCACACAAGTCATCCGGCCCCCGGCCACATCATCCTCTATCCCGGTGGCATCAGCGAAACAGAAATCCTGCTTGCCTATGGCGGCGTGGACTTCTCCTCCAAAATGGGCCAGCTTGCCGGCAATCACTTCATCACCCTGACGTCGGGCCTCGAGAACCTGAAAACACTCGGCAACCTGACGCTCTGGGAAGGTGCGCAATCCATCCGCTTCGAACTGGCCTGATCCAGCATGCCCCATCACGACGTCTTCCCCACACCGGACACCGTGCATTGGGGCTACCTCGATGCGCGCCGTCGGCCAGTGATCGAGATCGATCCTGGCGACACCGTGACGATTCATAGCGTCAGCGGGTCGCCTGCCGAGGCCTCGCGCAACCCCGCCCATTCGATCCGTCCCGAATTGCAGGCGATCCACGAGGCGCTCGCGCCTTCGCCCGGCCCCCACATACTGACCGGACCAATCCATATCCGTGGCGCCAAGCCTGGCGACGCCTTGCGTGTCGAGATCCTTGATGTCAGGCTTCGGGATGATTGGGGTTTCAACATCATCAGACCAGGCAAAGGCGCGCTGCCGCGTGATTTCACGCAGGACGAAACCCTGCATCTGAGCATCGGCCGCGAGGCCGGGACGATCGTCACGCCCTGGGGCATGGTGATGCCGGCACGACCGTTTTTCGGGATCATGGCGACTGCGCCGAAGCCTGAAGATGGTTGCCTGACCTCGATCATCCCCGGATATTTCGGCGGAAACATGGATAACCGCGAGCTGACTGCCGGCTCGATCATCTATCTGCCTGTCTCCGTCGAAGGCGCTTTGTTCTCGGCCGGCGACGGCCACGCGTCACAGGGAGATGGCGAAGTCTGCCTGACCGCAGTCGAGACCGGACTGAGCGGCACATTCAAGATCGATGTCATCAGAGGCGCAGAGCTTGCAATGCCTTACGCCGAGACAGCCAGTCACCTGATCACTATGGCGTTCGATGAGGACCTGCAGGAGGCGATGCGGGAGGCGCTCCGCTTCGCGATCGGGATGATCGTCGAAAGAACACATCTGACGTCGGTACAGGCCTACAGCCTTTGCAGCATGGCTGCCGATGTACGAATCACGCAGGTCGTCAACGTCAAGAAAGGCGTCCATATAATGATCCCCAAGGCTTTGATCGCACAAAGTGCCAGAGACGCCTAAGGGGCGATTGGGCGTGGCCATTTCCGTGTTGGCTCGCGGCCTGACCTTGCCCACCCGGGGACTCAAACTTGACCATGACCTCTTTACGGGGGAGACGCGGTCACTGATTGCTTGGACCGTGGAATATACCCCCTGCTGCCATCGAGCAGAGTTTTCGTATAGGGGTGCTCGACATTGCTTTCCAACAGCTGCGCCTGCGTCGCAATCTCGACGAAAACGCCGTCCTGCATGACTGCCACCCGGTTGCAGAGATGCGCGATGACAGCCATGTCGTGGCTGACGAGGATATAGGTCAGCTTCGAGCGCTCACGCAGATCCTTCAACAGATTGAGAATTTCCGCCTGGATCGAGACATCGAGCGCCGATGTCGGTTCGTCGAGCAACAGAATCTTCGGCTCGAGGATAAGCGCACGGGCAATGGCCACGCGCTGCCTTTGCCCGCCGGAGAGCTGATGCGGGAAGCGATGGCGGAAGCCGGGCGGCAGGCCGACGTCGCGCAGAACCTGCTCGACACGCTCCTGCCTGCGGTCCAGCCCATGGATCTCGAGGGGCTCCAGCAGCGTGCGGCCGATCGTATGGCGCGGATGCAGGGAGCCGAAGGGATCCTGAAACACCATCTGCTGCTTGGCGAGTTGTGCGCGCGACCGTTTCGGGCCGACCACGTCGCCGTCGATCGAAACCGAGCCGCTCCATTCCTTGATGCGTCCCGCCAGCGCGCCGAGCACCGTCGACTTGCCGCATCCGCTTTCGCCGACAAGGCCAAATGTTTCGCCGGGCGCGACTTCGAAAGCGACGTTTTTGACGACCTGCTTGAAATCATTGCCGCTGCCGAAGGACACGGCGAGATCGTTTACCGATATGATGGACATGTCACGCCTCCGCCCAGCTTGCCTGACGCTTCAGCACTTCCAGCCGATCCCTGGGATGGTCAAGACTGGGCAGCGCCTCAAGCAGGCCGCGTGTATAGGGATGGGTTGCTTCGTCGAGCTTGGAAGCTTCGATCGTTTCCACGATCCGGCCCGCATACATAATGATGACGCGGTCGCAGAAGCTCTTCACGAGGTTGAGGTCGTGAGAGATGAAGATCAGGCCGATGTTACGCTCGGTGATCAGGTCATCGAGGATCGACAGCACCTGCTGGCGCACCGTCACGTCGAGTGCGGATGTCGGCTCGTCGGCGATGATCAGCGAAGGCGAGGAGATCAGCATCATCGAGATCATGATGCGCTGACCCATGCCGCCCGAGACCTCATGCGGGTAGAGATTGAAGACGCGCTGCGGATCGCGGATATTCACCCGCTCCAGCATGGCGAGCGTACGCTCGCGCGCCGCCTTCTTTCCAAGGCGCTCGTGCAGGATGACGGTCTCGGCGATCTGCTCGCCGACGGTCATGACGGGATTGAGCGAATATTTCGGGTCCTGCAGGATCATCGAGATCCGGCTGCCGCGGATCGCGCGCATGTCGGCCTCGCTGGCAGCCAGGAGATCGACGTCCTCGAAGCGTAACTCATCTGCGACGACTTGAGCCGTGCCCGGCTGCAGCCGCATGATCGCGCGTCCGGTCGTGCTCTTGCCGGAGCCGGATTCGCCGATGATGCCCACTTTCTCGCGGCCGACATCGAAGCTCACATTCTTGACGGCGTTGACCACGCCGGACAGCGTCGGAAACTGCACCGACATGTTCTTGACCGAGAGGATCGGTTTTGACTGTTCAGGCATTGCGGGGATCCATGATGTCGCGCAGTCCGTCGCCAAGCAGGTTGAAGGCGAGACTGACCAGGAGAATGGCGATGCCGGGAACCGTCGTCAGCCACCAGGCATCGAGAAGATATTGGCGTCCGGAGGCCGCCATGGCGCCCCATTCGGGCATCGGCGGCTGCGCGCCGAGACCGAGGAAGCCAAGACCGGCAGCCGTCAGGATGACGCTCGACATGTTGAGCGTCAGGCGGATGATGATCGACGGCGCGCAGAGCGGCACGATATGGCGAAACAGAATGCGCCCCATGCCAGCACCCTGCAGCTCGGCTGCGACGACGAAATCGGCAGCGCGGAACGTCAGCGTTTCGGCGCGCGCCAGACGCGCGATCGGCGGCCAGACGGTGAGCGCAATGGCGATGACCGCATTCTCGATCCCGGGACCAAGGGCCGCGGAAAAGGCGAGCGCCAGCACGAGGCTTGGGAAGGACAGGAAGATATCGGTGATGCGCATCAGGACCACATCGACCCAGCCGCCGAGATAGCCGGCGGTCGCGCCGATCGCAAAGCCGATGGGTGCCACGATGACCGTGACCAGAATGCTGATGTAGAGCGTCGTGCGCGCGCCGTAGACGAGGCGCGAATAAACGTCCCGGCCGAATTCGTCAGTGCCGAACCAATTGACTGACGATGGCGGCTTCAGCGCCATCGTCAGATCCTGGGCGATCGGATCGTGATTGGCGAGCAGCGGCGCGAAGGTCGCGATCAAAACCAGCAGCAGCACGACAACGAAGCCGGCAAGTGCCAATGGGTTGGCGATCAGGTTCAGCCACAAGACATAGGCCTTGTGGAGCCGCGCCTGCCGTGTCGAGGAGAACTCCTCGTTGATCAGCCAATTGTGCAGATCGTTGAAATAGCGTGTCGCCATGATGTCACCGGGTACGCGGGTCGAGGAACCGATAGGTCAGGTCCGACAGGAGGTTGATGGCAATCGAGATGATGCCGATGAGGAGCACGCTGCCGAGCACCGCGTTCATGTCGGCGAAGAACAGCGCCGAGGTGAGATACTGGCCAAGGCCGGGCCACGCGAAAACCGTCTCGATCAGCACAGTGCCGTCGAGCAGGCCGCAATAGGCGAGAGCCACGATCGTCAGCAGCTGAACACGGATGTTGCGGAAAGCGTGGCGCCAGACGATCGCCCGCTGACCGAGGCCCTTGGCCTTGGCGGTCAGCACATATTCCTGACGCAGCTGCTCGAGCATGAAGCTGCGGCTCATGCGGCTGAGATAGGCCATCGCGGCATAGCCGAGGATCAGCGCGGGAGCCGCGACATGCAGCAGGGCATCCCGGAAGACCTCCCACTCGCCGGCAAGGATCGCATCGACGAGGATGGAATTGGTCGGCCCCTCGACGAGCCCCTCATTATAGACATCGAGACGGCCGCTGCCTGGTATGAGACCGAACTTCGCGTAGAAAACAAGAATGACGATGGTGCCCAGCCAGAAAATCGGCGTCGAGTGGCCTAGCAGGCCGACGACACGCGCGAGATGATCGACCCAGGTGCCTTTGCGCACAGCGGAAATGATGCCGAGCGGGATACCGAAGCCCGCGCCGATGATCGTTGCCAGCGTGGCGAGCTCCAGCGTTGCCGGGAAGACGCGGGCGAGATCGCTGGCGACGGGGTTCTTCGTCACATGCGACTGGCCGAAATCCAGGTGTGCGACATTGCCGAGATAGGTTCCGAACTGCACATAGAGCGGCTGATCCAGCCCCATTTCCTTGTACACACGCTCATAGGTCTCGTGATCGGCCTGGTCGCCGATCACGGCGATAACCGGATCGGCGGGAACCATGCGGCCGACAACGAAGGTGATCACGAGCAGGCCGAGCAGCGTTGTCAGGATGACGGCAAAGGATGCCGTCACCTTGCGCAGCGCGCCAAGCGCCGCCCGTGCGCCTGCCGGCGCGTTTCCAGATGTCTGTGAGATACTCACGTCATTCTCCTCGACAGGAAGGGCTTATTCGCCCTTCGAGACGGTGTCCCAACGGGTGAGCCAGGTCGAATGACCGACATAGCCCTTGACTTCTTTTCTCACCGCCTTTGCGTCCGTGCGCTGGAAGGAGGTGATCAAGGCCGGCGAAGCGTCCAGATAGGCCTTGTTTATCTTGGTGTAGAGATCGGCGCGCTTCTGCTGGTCGGTCTCGTGCGCGGCCGCCGTCACCATGTCCTGGATGTCCTTCGGAACCTCCCAGGCAGAGCGCCAGGCGATCAGGCCAGAGAGTTTCGCATCGTCGGCATTGTTGGGGTTCGTGGCATAGGATGCCAGAACCGCATGCGGATCGGGCAGGCGTTCGCCGGTGCGCGCCGAGAAGATCTCGAACTCGCGATTACGGAACTTGCCGATATGATCGCCGCCCTGCAGGTCGAGCTTGATGCCGGCCTTGGCTGCATTGGCTTGCAGCGACTGGGCAACTTCATACTCCGGCGTCACGGGCGTTGCGTAATAGACCTTGGAGAAGCCATCGGGATAGCCGGCTTCCGCCAGCAGCTGCTTGGCCTTGTCGATATCGAGCTTGTACGGGTTCTCGGTGCTGGCACCTGGCAGACCGCCCGGAATGATCGTCTGCTGCTTGATGCCGTAGTATTTCATGACGGTGTTGGCGAGGCCGTCATAATCGATGAGATAACGGAAAGCCTCGCGGACCTTCGGCTTGGAGAGGATTTCATCCTTCTGATTGAGCGCCAGATAGTAGAAGCCGAAGCCCGGCGTCTTCTGGATATCGGCCTTGCCGCCGGCCTCGATTGCAGCCAGATCGGTGGAGGAAAGACGCGTCGCGACATCGACGTCGCCGGCTTCCAGCTGCAGTCGCTGGCCTGACGATTCCGGCATATGGCGAAGGATGACCCGGCGCATCTTCGGCGCGCCCTGCCAGTAATCCTTGAAGGCCTCGGCGATCAAAAGGTCGTTGACGCGCCAGGTCCGCAGCGAATAGGGGCCGGATCCGGCATCGTTGGTCTGCAGAAATTCCCGACCCATGTCGCCGTTCTTCTCGTTCTTGGCGAGAAGCTGGCTGTCGAGGATCGAGGTCGAGAAGCTGGCGAGCGAGAAGAGGATCAGGTTCGGGTTCCAGACCTCAGGCGTCTGCAGCACGACAGTTGAATCGTCGGTCGCCTTGATCAGCTCATCGACATTCTTGTCGGTGATCCCCCACTGGCGAAGATCGACCGAGGGCGCCAGCCCGAGCTTCACCAGGCGGCGCAGCGACCACTCGACATCCTTGGCGGTCAGCGCGTTGCCGGAATGGAATGTGACGCCGGAGCGAATCTTGAAGGTGAACGTCTTGCCGTCGTCGGACACCGTCCAGCTCTCGGCGATGCCCGGCTGCGGCTTGGTGATGTCATCGGCGGCGAGCACTATCAGGCGCTCGTAAAGATTGGCGACGATTTCCGCCGATTCCAGCTGGTTGAGCTCGTTCGGATCCAGACCGCGCATCGAGGACATGTTGGTGGCGATCACCAGCTGGTCCTTGGGCGTTGCCGCCTGCACTGCGAGCGGCATGGCAAGCGTCGACGCCACCATAGCCGACGCCATCAGAAAACTGCGTCTTTTCATCGTCCTATCTCCTCCCTGGTGCGCCGGACCTCGCCCCGAGCGCGAATTTTCATATCGACATCGATCTGAAATCTGGTATATCAGATCTCACAAAACGATTTTGTCGTCAACGGGGGAATTTTCGGGACATGCAAAAAGAGGCATCGACGCAGCCTGGCGCAGACCGCATCGAAAAGATCGACCCGCGTTTTCTGACGACTTTGCGCGACCACGTGCACAAGACACTACGGACAGCGATTCTCTCCGGCCGCTTTGCGCCGGATGAGCGCGTCAACGAGCGCCAGCTCGCCGAGCAGCTTGGCGTCAGCACGACACCCATCAAGGAAGCCCTGCGTCAGCTCGAGACCGAGGGTCTCGTCGAGACACTGCCGCGTCGCGGCGTGCTGATCCGCTTCAACGCAGGCTGGGCCGAAGAGATGATCCTGGCGCGCGCCGCGCTGGAATCGATGATCGCCCACCTCGCCGCCAAGCGCATCGAGAAGACCGAAGCAGCCAAGCTGGAAGACATCGTCGCCCTGATGCGCAAGGCGACCGAGGACGGCGTGGCCGACGACCTGATCTCGCTCAACGAGACGTTTCATGAGCAGATCCACATCGCCTCGCGATGCCAGTACCTCTCGCGGATGATCGAACGGCAGCAGTTCTACGACGGCAGCATTCGTCGCGTCATTCATTCCGATCCGCTTGAGCGCGGCAAGGCACTGGCAGAACATGCCGCGATCGCCGCCGCCATCATCTCCAGCGACAGCGACAAGGCCGAACGCGTGATGCGCGACCACGTCGTCCGCTCCGGCGAAACCTACCTCAACATCGTGTTTAAGAAGAAGGAGGACATCTGACGTGACCGAGGCAATGGAAAAGATCCGCAAGGCCCTGACGGGCATATCGGGCGTGCCCGTGACCCCCTATAAAGCGGATGGCAGCGTCGATATCGCCAAGCTCTCGGCCCTGATCACCCGCCTCGCCCATGCGCGGGTCCACAATCTGATGGCCGCCGGCAACACCGGTGAGTTCTTCACCCTGACCATGGACGAAGTGCGCGCGGTCCATGCCGCGACGATCAAGGCCGCCGGCGGTAAGTCGCTGGTGAGCGCCGCTGTCGGTCGTTCGCTGACCGAAGCCAAGGCGCTTGCGCGCGACGCCATCGCCGAAGGCGCCGATGCGATCATGGGCCATCACCCGATGGACCCCTTTGCCGGCCCGAGCTACCAGGCCCGCTACTTCCTTGAGCTTGCAGACGCCAGCACCGTCCCCGTCATCGCCTATGTGCGCAGCGACACCTTCGCCGTCGCCGATTTCCGCAAGCTGGCGCTGCACCCGAATATCGCCGGCATCAAGTTCGCATCCGGCAATCTCATGCTGCTCGCCGAAGTGATCCGCGCCACCAGGGATGCGCCGGCGATCTGGGTCTGCGGTCTCGCCGAAGGTTGGGCCCCGGCCTTCTACGCGATGGGTGCCCGTGGCTTCACCTCCGGCCTCGTCAACGTCTTCCCCGAACGCTCGCACGCCATCCACCAGGCGCTGGAAACCGGTGACTACGCGGCCGCCCGCGCGCTCATCGACGATATCGCCGGCTTCGAGGCGCTGCGCACCAAATATCTCAACGGCGCCAATGTCACCGTCGTCAAGGAAGCGCTCGGCATGCTTGGAACCGAGGTCGGCCCCGTGCGCGTGCCAGGCGTCGAGAGCCTGACCGAAGCCGAGCGCGCCGACCTGCGCGCCATCGTTGACAATGTCGCCGAAAAGAGCCGCGCGGCCTGAGGAAGATCCCATGCATATCACCGGCATCAAAACCTACATGCAGCGCGTCGACGATCGCCCTCGCCTGCTTCTGAAAATCGAGACCAGCGAAGGAATTTCCGGCTGGGGCGAGTGCTACAACCATGGCCCTGACTGGGCGCTGCCGCCGCTTCTCGACTATCTCTTTCATCAGATCGAGGGCGAGGATCCGCGCCGCGTGGAATTCCTCGTGCTCAAGCTGAACCAGCAATGCCGCTTCCCGCCTGGCGCGCTTGGCCTCGCGGCAATTTCGGCGATCGATCACGCGCTCTGGGATATCGCCGGCAAGGCCGCCGGCTTGCCCGTATACATGCTGCTCGGCGGCAATGTCCGCGATCGCGTCAAGGTCTATTGCGGCGTCTACACCGCGCCGGACCCGGAAGCCGCGCGCGACCAGTCGCTCGAGCTGAACGAGAAATACGGCTACACCGCCTTCAAGCTCAGCCCCTATCGCCGCGATCTTCATGCCGGCCGCTGGGGTGAACTCGTCAAGG
Organism: Rhizobium sp. 16-449-1b; assembly: GCF_017741935.1. Taxonomy (GTDB): domain Bacteria; phylum Pseudomonadota; class Alphaproteobacteria; order Rhizobiales; family Rhizobiaceae; genus Rhizobium. The sequence goes on from NZ_JAGHMH010000021.1 coordinate 401,046, forward strand.
AGACGGGCGACTGGTTCGGCAAGATCCGCGAGATCACCCCATCGCATTTCGACTATGCTTTCGACGCCCACGCGAAGATCTTCGAACCCTATCAGGCCGTCCAGCTTGCCGCCGCCATCGCCCCCAACGACCCGCTGTTCTACGAGGAGCCGATCCGGCCGGAACATATCCCGGCATGGACGGAGCTGAAGTCGAAAGTGACCGTTCCGCTCGCAACCGGTGAATCGCTCTATTCGCGCTTCGAGTTCCTGGCGCTGCTGTCGGCCCGTGGTGCCGACATCATCCAGCCGGATATCTGCGTGGTCGGTGGGGTCAGCGAAATGCGGCGCATCGCAGCCATCGCCGAGGCGCACTATGTGACAGTCGCGCCGCACAACCCGATGGGTCCGCTGGCAACGGCTGTCAACATCCACTTCTGCGCGGCCCAGCCGAACTTCAAGGTGCTGGAATTCAAGCCACACATCCACGCGCCCTGGGCAGCTGACCCCTACATGCCTGTCGACGGACACATGGAACTGCGCCCGGATCGCCCCGGCTGGGGCCTGGAGATTGACGAGAAGGCGCTGCAGACCGAGGACTACATCCACTGGGAGCGAAAGATCACCCGCAAGCCCGACGGATCGACCGCCTATCCATGATATGAGTTACAGCTGGCTGCCGCGCTTGAACGCGCCGCAGCCAGTGTTCGATCCAAAGATGTGGATATTGTCGTTCTTGATAGGATTCGAACCGACGAAGCCTTGTTAATTGTACCAAGCTGTTGATTGCTAATGTCAAATTGTCCAATTTTATTTGTGGACACAGCATATGGTGTCCCACCGGGCTGAAGCAAGCGCCCCTGCCTTCGGCTTAATATCGATGAAAGAGTCAGCATAGCCGAGGAAACAATATAGAACACGCCGTACATGGCGCTCCGCTTAATGGAAAAATTCAGACATATATGAATCGGCTTTGGCGCGATTAGAGTCTCAATTCTGGCCATGTGTCGCTTTACAAGCTAAGCCGCCCAAATTTGTACTTAATAAGTATCTCAATGCGACGGTTCCTCTGTTTCAACAATTCCGAAGAATTGGCGGCCTTCAAGGATACCCAGGAAAATGTCGTATCCGGACGACGGTTGACTGGATCGTAGAAGCCGAAACTCGAAACTGAAACGAGTGTCGAAACCGGGTCTACTCCAAGCGGCCCTACCATTTGATCGTAAACCGTCATGGCCCTCTGCGCGCCAAGCGCAAGGTTTGTTCTGCTATCGCCGTCGCTGTCGGTATGGCCGAGGATCTGGACTTCGTCGAAGGCTTTCTGAAGCGGTACGATCGAACTGCGGAAATTCTGCAGGACGGCTTCCCCACCGACCAGGAGAACCGCCTTGTTGGGTTCGAAAATTGTGTCTCCCTCAAAAGAGAAACGCTGGGATGTCGGCTCGTTGGTGATTCTGATCGACTTGCCCTGTCCATGCAACACGATCTCTATCTCCCGGCAGGCCTTCTCGTTCGAAAGATCGACCTTGTCCTGCATGCTGGCGGCAAGCGAGCGAACGATCTGCTGTTTGGCTGCGCAGACGCGCCGCAAATCGACATTGCCGCCCATGACCTCGACGAAAAACAGCCGGCTCACCACAAGCATCAGCAGCAGGGTCGCTACGAGCGCCGGCATCAGATCCGTAAATGGGTTGACGGTTTCATCGTCAAATGATGTGTTTGCGGTTGATCCGTCGTCGAACACTACTTCCACCGTGCGTTGCTTTGTGTACGATAGAAAAACTATATTTTGTTTGCAAGCGAGGGGCCATAACTTGCTTTTGGAAGAACTGATTACGAGCGACGCGCCAAAGGACCGGCCGAGTATTGCCGTGCAGATCAAGCTCGATTCAAAGGGGCGCAACAAAAAAGGCGTTACCAGCCTGTTCGGACGCGAAAAGCGCTTTGCTGCCGTCGGCCTGGAAGGTGCCAGCACGTTCCGGATGGAATTGTCAGTCATGGGTGATGACCGGACGCTACAGGTCGACGTTTCGCTTCGAGCATCGATCATCGACGGCGAAGCCGCAGAAATGGCTGCCGTGGCCTCGGTCAGGACCGGCTGGCTGAATGCCATTCAGGCAGAAATCAAGGCCGCCTTTGCGATAGGCGCCAACGGCAGAGATTTCAAATCGTTGCTTGCCCTTTGCGGTACCGATAGCCGAGCGCGTGCCTTCATGGCGGCGCTTTCGCCCGGATTCCACCGCATTGGCCTTTCGGTGTCATCGGCAGTCGCCAGGCCCGTTGAACCGTCGAAACCTGTCATCGATTTCAGCCACCCCTTCGAAATCCCGGCAGACGGCGTAAGGATATCACCTGACATCAGCTTTTCTTTGGAACCCGACCCTGATCGCGCCGATGTCTATTATACTTCGCTGGCAACCAGCGAAATCATCAAGAACAAACTGCATGCTGACATCCGTGATCACCTGACCGGACGCTATAGCCTGCAGCAATGGCGCTATGATTCCAGCGGGATCCGTGACCAGATGACACAGCTCGTCAACGAAAAGGCGGCGGAGTTCGGCCGCAGGCTTGTCAATGCCGTGGCGGTGCGAACCACCGAAGAACGCCCCAACAAGCCTGTGACAGTCGAGGGCCAGGCAAGCTTTCCGCTCTCTGATACCAACCGAAGTCTGATCCTTCGCTACTCCGCCTCTCTCAGTCTATCGGATGCGGCGACATGGGATCGGATTAAAAGAAACGATCCCGCCGCAAACGACATCTCCGCCGCCGGTCGCCAGGCGGTCGAGAACGCCCTATCATCTGTCTTGCGTTCAACATCAAGGGATGCAGCGCTGAATGTCTTGACCGGAGATCAGGAAAGTGTTGCGCAATTGACAAGCGCGGTCGAGCGCAAGCTTGCCGAGACCATTGGTGCCTACGGATGGAGTGCTGGCGAAACTGCCATTATCCCGTCGCCACTCGGCGACAGCCTGCTGACGAGCAAGGGTGGGCATGTCGAGAGCCGGATGCGAGATTATACACTTGCCTTTGATGTGGCCAAAGCGGCGATCGAATGTGAGGCCACAGTCGAGGTCGTTGATGCTGAACTTCTCCTCTCTGCGCTGAATACCAATGATACAACATCCAGCCTGGTGAGCGGGCGCATTGAGCGAGCGATCGAAAGCGTGCTGCGTTCGACAACCGCCAATGCGTTCTTCGATTTCACATCCGGGGGCGACACTTTCGATATTGCATCCGACGTGCAGATCCGTTTGGCCGAAGAGGCCAACAATGCCCTGTCACAGGCCGGTATCCGGATTGGCAAAGCGACCGGAACGCGAAGGCTTTCGGGAAATACGATCGAAGCAACGACCGGCAGCGCGATCACCTTCCGTCTCGGAAACAATCCCGTGCTGAAACGTCTGCATGAATTGCGCAACGCGCCTTCGTTTGTCATGTGCGATGAGCCGGTCACCGACATCCATGGCGTGTCTTATCAGGTCAGATTCGATATCAGATTTATCCTTCAGGACTATGCCGAAACAAGCAAGGACGTCGTGATCGATCATGCACTGAAGCACGATGTGCGCGGTCACATGGCACTGATAAAACAGACGATCAGCGATGCTTGCATCGGAATCCTGAGGCGCATACCGGCCAATTACTATTACCGCGACAATCTGCGGGCTTCGATGCTCGACGGCTTCATCGCCACTCTGGCAATGTCACGGGTCGCCACCTATCATGGCCTTGTCATCGATATTCCTCCTGGCAACGTCACCATCCAAATCAAGGACGACAACAACGCCAAAGCGGCCGCCTATGGCGCCATCCGTGCGAACCAGCAAAACATCATCGACAGTTTGAGCTCCGCCGATCCCCTCGACTGGAACGCGGGCCAGAAGGTCGAGACGAGCATGGCGAACACAGGAAAATTGCAATCGCTCATCAAGGACGGCTATTTCGGCCAGGGGGGCCTCGGGGGTGATGAAACCTTCGAGAGCCTGCGAGAGAACCTCTATCCGCAATTGCAGTATATTGCCGAGGATGAAAAGGCCCGCACCGCACTGACGGCATTCCTTGATCGCGGATATGGACAAAAGAAACTCGCCAGCGAAGACCGCAAGGCGATAGAACCCTCAGGGGAGAACGCTCCGGGATCACCGGACGTCGAACCCGCGAACTGAATCCCGACCGACCCCAGAAGAGACATTTATCCATGCCAAGCGCCCGCCAGAACACAGGCAGCACCAGCGATCTCGTGAGATTCTGGTTGTACGCCCTGGCCTATGTGATCGCAGCCACCCTGGTGGCGAGGACGCTAACGCTTTTCCCGGGTGAACACCTCCTGCCGCTGGCACGGCCATCGCCTGAATTGTACAACGATCTCGAAGATTGGCTTCGCATCGGCTCTGCCGGTGTCATCCACCTGATCCCACTCGGCTGCATCTGGTTTGCGGCACGGTGCATGGCACGGCTCGAGAAGGAACGACGCTATGCGATCCGGCTTTGTGCGGCGGCCCGCGATGCGACCACCAAGGTGGACGAGATCGCGCAGATATCTGCAAATGGCAAGGCAACCCGCGAGGACTTCATCCGGCTTTTCGGGGGCGATTTTGCCGGTGGGCCGCCGATGGTCAGCGACATCTTCGATGAAGCTGTCCGCAAGTCGCTGTCTGGCCGGTTCGAGCCGACCATGACGATGCTGTCACCTTATCGCGACACCCTGGCGCGCGATATTTCCGTTCTGGCGCAATGGCAACGCATATCGCTACAGGCCGGTGTGCTGTTTACCTTCATCGGCCTTGGCTGGGGCTTCAGCATCGCTAATTTTCAAGCCGATACGAGTTTTTCCAATGGCAATGCAATCGTAGACCAGATGCTGACAAGTCTCAGCCTGGCGTTCGGAACCTCGATCGCCGGACTGCTTGCTTCCATCGCCATCATCTTGATGACCCATAGCGTCCGCCGCCGCTACGCCGCGACCCTTGATGCCTTCGCCGACCTCATTCAGGAGCTTTTCGACCTGGGCCGCAGGCTGCCCCAGGACAAATTCTTCATCGCCCAACTGTCTGAAATCTCTTCAGCAGTCAGTAACTCAAACGAGGTGGCACGCGCCGTCACCGAGCGCGTCGGCCGTCTAAACGATACCATCGCAGCAGGCGTGTCGGAACTTGTTTCGGTGCGCGACAGTTTCGACGCCGCCGTGCGCGCCATCCGAGAGGACCAGAAAATCCTCGGCGAGAGCTTCAAGGCCTATGTGAGCTCACTTGACCCCGCCAAGCTGCGTGGCCAGATCGCGACGCTGATCGACCAGCACAACGGCTCTGTCTCGAGCGAACTTTCGCGGACGGCGACCATTCTCAAGGATACTGCAGCCGCTCTGGGCCAGATCACCGATCTTGCAGCTTCGTCGAACGCCCGCCTCGTTGCAATCGAAAACCATCTGACCGCGCCCCGGAAACCGGCCGACGATGTGCCTCGAAGGAGCCGTCCCGCCAGCCCCATCCAAACCAGCGAGATCGACCTCAAGGCACTGACGCCGGAACCGGCGGAGCGTATCGACGAGCCGTCAGGTCCGCAGAAGACGTCCTTCTGGAAAGCGTTTCTGCCGGGTCGTTAGAATGCCTGCTTCATCAATTGCAGCAATCGGTCTCGGAAGCCTCTGCTGAGCCTGGCAAGCTGTTCGGCCTCGGTTCTACCGAGCTCGCGATTGGCCCTTGCAATATCGTAGAGCTCGGTTGCGACCTGCAACAGGCAGGTGAGGTCATCGACGGCGCGGCGAAGCGCCTCGTTTGCCTCCACGCTTCGGTTTTCTCCGACGAGTGCCTTGAAATTGACAACAGGTCCATCTGATCGGCCCGAGAGGTTGAACAGCATTGCTAAAATCAATCCGCGATGGATGCGGCCAAATGGCTCGATCGCCCGCTGAAGCGTCTCAGGAACCGGTCCCGGCCGAAATTGATTCAGCCAGGTCGAGAAGTAGCTGATGTTGAAGCCGGCAGCTGGCGCTCCATGCGATCTCGCCCAATGCAGCATCGTCGCCTCCACCAGCCTCGGAGACTGGCCGGCCAGCAACAGGCCCGGCACGGACAAGACCTGCCGGGACACAAGCCGCGCCCGGCGGACATCCGGAACAGTGACATTGTAGCGCAGCGCCGACACCCGGTCGCCTGCCGCAGGAGCCGTCGCCTTCAGCCAGCCATGAATGAGGGCGTGAGGCGGCTCGAAATAGGATTGTGCGGAAAGGACCCCCATCAGGTCGGCAAAGGAAATGTCGATCGGCCGTCCTAGGGCGTCCTGCGAGGATTGACCTGGCTCGCCGATGACCAGACGCCAATAGTCGGTGGCAGCACTCTGGAGCAGCAGCAGTCCGGCTACAAGCTGGAGATGGCTCCTGCGGCTCTGCGCCGTTCTGATGAAGGCAAGGGCAAATTGCAGTACCCGCAGCGGATCATTGGCCAGATCATCGGCCATAGCCTCGATGAAACTGCGAAGGCACAGCGATTCCCACAGCCCCTCCAATGATGCCAGCTCATCGGCCGCAGGGTCGTGGGCCAATGTGACACGTGCAAGAGCCGCCCCGGTTGCCGCAAGAAGATTGTCGAGTTCCTCCTGGCTGCGTGTCCCGTCGAAGCGAAGCGCTGCAACAACGCGATGCAGTTTGCGCAACGAAGAACCATCGGCCCATTCCTGCACCGAAAGAGCTTTGAGAAACCCGTTCAGCAGGGTCTGCGCCGCAAAGGTCATTTCTTGCGGCGATGCGTCCGGGCGTCCTTTTATCAGCGATTGCAAGCAACTTACCAGACCAGTCGCCAGATCAACATGCGAGCGTTGGCCGGAAACGATACGAGCGGTGCCAAAGAAGCGGCCCGCCTCATATTCAAAACCGGGTTCGATCCCGATCTCGCATAAGAGGGTCTCGATTTCCTCAAAGAGGCGGCTTGCGGCGACAAATCCTCCTTCCAGGAACATTGACGACATGCCCGCGCGCCGGCTCGCAAGAACGATATGGACAAATACGCCCTTATCGTCATTCCTGCGCTTGGCGCCAAGCTTGTCGGTTATTAGATGATCGACCATCGCCGCAGGACCGTCCATCGGGGCCCGTTTTTTTGCGAAGCCGTCGCAGAGGCGAAGGAAGGTCTGGTAGGGAACCTGTTCCATCTGGCTGAGCAAGAACGCTACCGGCAAAAGCAGTCCTGAAGGTTCACCCAGTGCCTCGCGCGCCAGGGCTTGCCCAGCCGCAAGCGTCGGGTGAGCCAACGAGGGTTCAGCAATAAGCCTTGCATATTCCTCCTCATAAGCAGGCAAATCGGTAAGCAGCATGTCGAGGATGCCGCGTGCGTCGAGGCCACCCTTGGCACCGGCATCCCATCGCCGTTGCGACGCCTGGGTGTGAAACGGGAAGTCTTCGGTCGATCGCCCGGGAATACCTTCGCTGCCATCGATGATGGATTGCAGAATACCGATCTCGACCCGCTTGGTTTCGGCTGTGACCTTCGTCCCCTCCGCCACGATTGCGATAACGACGGGATGTGGCCAGCCGGTGAGTTCGCTTCGCAGCGCCGCAGCGATCGGGTCGGCGGGGTGTTCCGCACGCAATTCCACGAGGCAAGGGGCCTCCGCTATCCGGATTTGCCGGGCGATCTCTTCGGCGGTGGCATGCTCGAGACGGCGGGCACTGACGGCCTGGTGATCGACGAGCTGCCAGCCATTGCCGCTGGCACCCAGTAGAAGCCGGATAAAGCGGGCGTCCGTCGTCCACATGCGCATTGGAGTTGTCGGGCCGGGCCCGATGACTATCCCCGCGGCCCTTACGCCCTCGATAAGCCGATCGAGACCATCTTCGGCAAGCACATCGCCAACCGGGAAAACCGGGATTTGGATCGAGAACAATTGCCTGCCGATATCGAAAATCTCATCGAGATCTTCGGAGTCCGGGGTCTCGGCGCCACTGACGGCAGGCGGCAACGCGAAGCCATCATCAGAACTGATTTCATCGCCTGGTGACACCTGTGCATTGCCATCGGCCGCGAACGGATCGGAATTCATCATCTTGCCCTATTGAACCACAAGGAAGCCGATATGTTCGAGTTCACTTTCTCGAACCCGCCCCCATGACGGAAAATATGGAGATCTCCGTGATGCGCGAAAAAGGTCGCATCGCCGCTGTTCCAAGACAGCCCATATGGATGGTCCTCTCCCCAGTCGTGACCGCCAGGCATGAAGGCCGCCTTGCATTCATCGTAGCTCAGGATGTTGTCTATGAGATGCGGATTGGTGGTGACCAGCTGCTGAACGTCTCTGGCAGAGATCGCCGCGTCGCGGCGTGAAAGCCAGAAGGGATGGCCCTTTTTGAAGGGAATGCGTGTTGCGTTGGCGGACCGCGTTGGCCCTGTCGAGCCCTTTTCCTGGAGGAGTTCCCAATAGGCACGGACGTTGCGCCTGTCCGTATCGATGCCATTGCCGTTCCAGGGCTCGTTCTCCTTCTTAAGCTTTCTGACCATTTGACTGATCAGCGCCTCGAAGGATCCCGGCTCGGATTCCCGGCCAAACTGGTGCTGTGAGCGCACGTCCTTGGGGAGTTCGGCGTCGTCGATGTAATATTGATAGGCTGTGCCGCGGAACAGGTGGACCGCAACCTCCATAAGGATGATAGGCTTTTTGGACTGATCGACGGAATTTCGTGACCAGAAGACGACAAGCGAGTCGGCATCACAAAGCGCCTTGCCGAGCTCGATATGCCAGACCTCGCCGATCGGCAGGCTGTGAATGTATTTATGGATCGGGTGGCGCTTGCGCCAGGGAAGATCTTCTTCGTAGACACGATCAAGCCAGAGATGAAAGCCATGAGATACCAGTCGTTCCATGTGACCGGCTATTTTGTGCTTGTCTTCTTTGGCGTGGGAAATGAAAATTCGGTTCATCTGCAGAAATGTGGAAATGACGTTTATTTGCAAATTGGACGCTGCCATCGACTTGCTTCGGCGTCAATCTGTTCTACACGTCTACGATGCAAGATATTCGACAGAATATCGAGAAGAAAACGCAGGATTGTCAAAACGCAACGGACGTGATGGTGACTTCAATTTCAGACGCCAGAATAAAGCATCTCGAACTGATCCAGTCGGTCATAAATCGGCTCGTTGACAGCAATGGTTCTCACAAGAACTACTGTATCACGCTCGTGACTGCAGTCTGCGGTCTTGCGGCGTCGCTTCATCGGCCGATCGTTGCCCTGCTCGCGCTCGTTCCGGTGATCATCTTCGCCATTCTCGACGCGCAATATCTGAGGCTTGAACGGCGCTACCGGCTCCTCTACGAGGAGGTCAGATGCGAGCCGGCTGAACAGCAGGTCGATTTCAGATTATCAATCGCCGGCATCGGGGCCGTCTCATTCCTCGACGCACTCTGCAGCTGGTCGATCAGCGTATTCTACCTGCCGACGGGGCTTGGCATAGGTGTGGTCGCAGCCGCCCTTCACTTGTTTCCCTGAATGCAAAACCGGCTGTGATCTGCCGGTTTTAAGGCTAGCGTAGCTGCGGCCTGCATCAATCCGCCAGCCCTTCACTCTCAAGAAGGGCCATGTTCAAGAGGCCGATGCCCTCCATGATCTCCGGCACGCCGGTCCTTTCCAGCGCGGCCCGCGCCCCGGCTGCAAGATCTACAGCACCTGCCCTGATATGATCGATCGTCTCGAGGCAGGCCGTACCGATGGCTGGATCGAAGCGGTCGAGCCAGCCGATCAATTGACGTTTTGTTTCGAAAGCTTCGCCTCCAGGTCCCGGCGCGCCTTGACCTCTTGGGCCGGACGAGCCTCAAGGCCGAAGCCGGCTTCGTCCATCGCGGCCAGTTCGCTTGCACTGTTGAGCGCTTCACCAAATAGACCGGAAGCGAAAGACGGCGCATGCGGCAGGCCGAGTTCACCGGCCAATACGCGGGCGTTCGCCGGATCGGGCAGCAAGGTCTGATGGCCCGATGACGCAAGGACCGGAAACGCGACATCATTGATGAGAGGAATGATCGTCAGATGCTCTGACTCCAGAAGCGATCTCAACAATGGCTGACTTTCGGCGATGGCTGTTAGTGCATTCGGCACACTGGAGGCCGGCAACAGCGCCACGACCTTGACCGGCGGCCAGGGCAGGATAGCGCTCGTATCGGTCAGAAAATGAAAGATGGCATTGATGCCGGCCTCTCCTGCGCAACGCTCGATCTTCGCCTTGCGCTCGTTGAGCCGATCTTGGCCGGACGCATCGGCAGCAAGCGATATGAACTTCAAGGCATTGCCAGCGCGTGCCCGGTTAGACTGCGCCGCCCATGTTGCGGCAGGCCTTTCCTGGCGTTCATGGGCCTCGCCCGCCAGCGTTCTCAGCCTTTCCATCAGCGTCCTAAGCCGCGCTAGCGCAGGCGCGGGCGGACCGATCAATTCCCAGGGTTCGCCCTCAAGCGCCCAGTCGATGTCAGCAATAAGATCGCCCAACCACGCTATGTACGCGCCCGCTCCGTCCGGGAGTTTGGCGAACCTCGATAAAACGTTGCCCGTCGCGCCATGAAGCACGTTCTGAAATCTGGAGACGCCCATAGTCGTACTCAGGCTGCCGCTTCCCGACGCCGCCGAGGGAGAGATATCCGGCGCGGTCAATGCCTCTGCTTCTACGTTCAGCGCCTCGAGGAAATCGATGCTTGACTGCTTTATCCGATCGCCGCGCAAAAGGCGATCGATGCTGGTCTCCAACGCAGGCAAAAGCCGTTCAAGCAGCGAGGCTCCCCGGGAGAGATAATCGCTATAGCTCGGCGCGGCCATCCGCCTTGAAATCAGGTCAATCCATTTCCTGTTCCAGCGCGGCAGCGATGGAGGCGGAAGGTTTTCACGCGGTATGCGCTTTTGCGCCAGCGGCATGTCGAAGAGGCCTGCCAGATCTCCGCTTCCGGTGACGGCATTGGAGGCCGCGATATCGGCGGCGGGGCAGAACGCCAGTATCCTTTCACATAGCGAAACCACTGCGTCGTGCGGATTGTCCTGCACGGAGGCGGCAACGTAGAGAATATCGCAACGAACGATCGTCCCATCGCTCTCCTGTTCGGTCGAGACGGGGCCTGCCCATGCGGTTTCCGCCTGGATCCTGTCGAAGAATGCCTGTTGCCCGAGCGCATTCGTCCAGTTGACGGCGATCTGGCGATCAAGCGCCGCCAGCGTTCCCATGATTGATGCTGCCAGATCGAGATCGGCATCCAAGAGTTCAGTCCGCGCTTGATTAAGACAGGCGCGCACCGTTGCATGAAGTGGAAGGCCGACAAGCGCAGCAAGTATTTCGTCGAAATCTGAAAGCGCTGCGGTGGCAATCATTAAAGACAATGTCGACGGGGCAATGCCTTCGACCAGGAGACGGCGCGGATCATGCTCCGCCGTTCCCTTGATTCGTGCCAAGCTGTCGGCGGCCGTCTGAACAAAGCGGAGCGGCGCAAGAGCACTGATATCCACCCCACCAGCACCGAAAAACGCGACAGAACTGACCTGCGTACGGGCAAGTGAGCGGACCTCGGCACGAGCAAGCCATTCATCCACGCCGGCAGCGACGCGTCCCGCAGCAAGCCCGCGTAGTGCGGCGGCGAGTGTATGACCCTGAGATTCTCTTTCCAGGCGCGTGGTCAGTACTGGAAGCACAGCCTCAGTCGAAAGCCGGCGCGCGGAAAGGACATCGGCAACGAGATATTCCAGATCCCCCGCAGCGACGCTGAGAACGGTTCTTTCGAAGCTCGTTTCGAGGCTCGGCAAAACAGTCTGATGCGTCAGCCGCAACAGTTCTTGCGATCGCAGCTGATGCAGCCCCGCCAATTTGCCCGGACCGGGGGAGCGGATGAGGTGTTCCTGCACTAGTCTTTGAAGTGCTCGTGACAGGTCGGCGTCGCTCGCCTGCAATACGCCCGCCAATCTGGCGGCATCGAGCTCGGCATTTGCGGTCCCCGCCCAAGCCCCGCATCTGAGGATGTCGAGCTCAAGCGCACGCGCCGGATCGTTAATCCTTGCGGCGACTTGATCGGAAAGCAGGTCGGCCATCCTTCGGCCGCGTGTCAGGATATGCACATATTCAAGAAGCAACCCGCCGCTCAATCGCCACGGTTCGCGCCATCCGGCCCACTCGGTTTTGTCTGTCGCCACCAGTTCGCTCCACAGGCGCTCGGCAAGGTCATCGTCAGCCTCAAGGTGCAATTCGAAAGAGCGAGCGCGTTCGCCGATCAGGACAATATCCTCTTCTCGGATCGATCCGAGCAGCACAACGCCGGCAAGCGAGGCGACCCGGCGCGAAAGCATGCTCCATCCCTCTGGACTGCTGCGGCCAACATCGTCGATGACGAAGCCGACCGGACTGGCAGCGGAGGACCGGAACGTATGAACGAACTGCAGCAATGCGGGCAGGTCGGCAGACGTCAGGCGATGAATGCGAAACCATCGAACGGTATGGCGAAGCGAATTGGCAACTTCCCACATCAGCGCCGATTTTCCAGCCCCCGACGGACCGACGATCAGGGCAGCCCGACGATCTTCAATGCCGGCCATGACGGCAACCCTATTCGACGGACGCTCGGCGACGAGGCCTGCCGCAATATGGCCGGGTTCGACATCGACGCCCATATAGAAGGTGGGATCCTCAAGCGGCGTGAGGAAATCGACGGGTTCGCAAATACCCTCTTTAAGCGCGCCTTCAATCGCTGCCACATCGACTGCGGCAAGCACGCCGGCGATCGCCGCTTCCGTGTCGGAAATCGAAAGGCCGCGATAATGTTCTCGGGCGAGACGGCCGTTGTCGTCGGCCAAGACGCCGATTTTTACGAGCAGTTCGGCAAAGCACATTTGCGCGGCCAAGGGAGAGCAGCCGAGCCGCTCGCGGATCAGGTCGATCGCCCTTTGCTGCGGATACGGCACGATCTCGATAAAGGTCTTTTGTCTCAGATCGGATCTGCTGGCATATTGCGACAAGCGCGCAAGAACCGTGTTGCCGAATGTATTCTGACCAGGCGCTACGCCAACCGGGATCAGACCTGCAGCAGCCTGCTCAAGAACGATGCCAAGTCCCCCGGTGGCGGTGAAGCTGCCATCGACCTGCCCCACAGGCCATCGACATGGCCTGCAACCTCGCCCTCCGAATATCGCCCGAGATGCTGACGCCTGCTTTTGACCTGAATGAACACAGCTTCTTCGCCACGCAACTCGACGTCGTCGCCACCTTCGGGAATGACGATAGCGGGTTTGCGCCGGCCCGCCCATATCTCAACTGCCAGCCAAGCGGATACGGCGTCCTGATAACGAAAGCCCCTGCCCGCATTTGATCCTGATCTGGAATCGGGTTTGGGCGGGCGCGCCGGCCTCTCGTGTCGCTTGCGTTTCATTCCTGACAGTCTTCTTTAATAGCCAGCTACACGGCCCGTTCCAGGGTGGACCGGCCAAATGCAATCCCTTGGCCTATTTAGCTACCAATCGAAGGTAAGAATGTTGATTTGCACTGAGAGCTGACCCGGGATTGCGGGATATTATCACTGAGATTTGACCCATGTTTCAATCATCCCTCGCGAAGTTTCAGTGGGGGCTC
>NZ_JAGHMH010000039.1 GCF_017741935.1 Rhizobium sp. 16-449-1b
CCGGCGAGCGTTTTACCGTGTGATACCCCCCTCTGCCCTGCCGGGCATCTCCCCCACAAGTGGGGAGATTGGCTGGGGGCGGCCGCTCGCTGCTACCTCGACGTTTGGCGAAAACCTATCCGCGAGTCGATCTCCCCCCTTGTGGGAGAGATGTCCGGCAGGACAGAGGGGGGTATGGCTCTGCGCCGAGATCAGCCGAAGCGACCAACCCTCCCCATACCACCACCCCACCTCACGGGCACAACCACCCACCCCACAAAACAAATCCCTCAACCCGCTCAACACTCTAACCCCAACGCCGAACTTTCCTCATCCCCACCCTGCACCACCCCGCCATACTCCCCTCGTCACCGCACTGGGAGCCGGGTCGCGAACCGGAAGCCCGTACCGCTCGAAATCCGGCGTGGGGTGATGGTTGCCAAGGGGATTTGACGCCGTCAGGGCCGATGATCCACCGGCAAGGCCGATCCGAGAGACGCTCCTGTCGGGTCGGGCGAACCGGAAACCGAGGTGATCGGGCAGGCGGACAGCCTGACAACCAATACCACCGATACCAAACCGCCTGCCCTTCCCGTTTCATG
>NZ_JAGHMH010000013.1 GCF_017741935.1 Rhizobium sp. 16-449-1b
GATCAGCCGCTCAGATCGGGGCTGACCGTTGTGCCGTGTGATGACCACGCGGACATTTCTACCTTGCAAACCGCCGGACATTCCAACTCTCCCGCCACATGTGGTATTCAGATACCGCTATCGCGAGACCCGTCCCTGCACCGGGCCACCATTTCATCTTCGGCGCACATCCCCCGCCTAAACGCGCGTACCGCGCTTTGGCTTTCCCGGAGTTTAGTGGTCATAGAGGTCAGCGCTCGGCACAGAGGGTTTAAATCGATTTTAAAAATAGTGAACTTTCAGCTAATCGATTTTAATTTGTTTATTAAAAATTTCTTGTTGCAATGCAGAATAACTATCCCGCTAATCCTTCTCACAATAGGTACAAGGAGGTTTAGTCTTGGTCGTCAGTTTCCCATTGAGCGAAAAGCGGAATGCCGAGGAATTGCTCAAACACCTCGCTGCGTACAAGCTCACCTACCCAGGTAATTGTGCTGTGTCCGTCAAGACGCTCGTTGCACATGTGAGTTCTTCGCACCCATACGCGCTAAGCACTGCTCGAACTGCATGGTGATCAACCAGTGGACATCAGTAACTACCGATCCAACACGGGGTTTCATTGACCTGCATCGCCGTTGTCACGGACCTACGCGGCGTGCAATTTGTAAATTTCCGCCGGGTGAGCTGCAATGAAGGTTTGTTCAAAGGACGCCGCGTCATAGACCGAGAAACTGCCGGCTTGATCGCGGACAATGAAATCATCCGGTCGAGCTCTCAGAGCTTTCGCCCCATTGAAAATTGTGACGCCCGTTTCGGCCACAACCATTTGTCCACTTTCGTAGCAGTCACCAACCCACTTCGGCAAAAGCTCCCAGTTGGACTCAGAAGCGGAGGTGATTTCCTGAGCGCGGACGACGTCAACACGGCTGGGTATTGTTAGATATTCACGCATAGGGTTGAACATATTCCCTTCGAAATGCAGTGGTTTCCTGCCGCACTTCCAGAGCGTCAGATCTGCAGAATCGGTGATGCCACGCTAATGCCTTTTTTGACCATGGTCGGCAACCCAAACTTCCAATGTTCACAGGGCTGGTCAACCCTACCGCCCGGCCCCATCCAGCGGCCTCAACCTCCGCCGCCATTGCGAAAACAATGAGCCGGAGCATCGATCCATGGCCGGATCACTCGCTCGCTCCGCCACAACGGCCAACCGTATTCGGGCATGAACGTTCTCCTGCTCTGGTCAGAGCAGATAGGTATTCGCCTGACGTCGCTGATCTAGGTGCTGAGATGATTGCCGCCTTTTTGCTTCAATAATTAACCTCGCATTTCTGGAATTCAACTCCATAATTGCAAGGATGATTGGCAGGCGAAAAACGTTAGAACTCATCGAACTCATCGATTCAAAGCCGGCCGTCGCTTTGCTGGGACCTCGACAGGTCGGAAAAACAACGCTCGCATTGAAGATCGGGGAACAGCGACCATCGATCTATCTAGATCTGGAATTGGACGCCGATCGAGCCAAACTCTGCGAGCCGGAACTTTACCTCTCCGGTCACGAAGATAATCTGGTCATTCTGGACGAAGTCCACCGGCTCCCGGATGTCTTCGAAAGTCTTCGCGGACTAATCGACAAGGGGCGACGAAAGGGACGGCGCAGCGGCCGCTTGCCGCATAGAAAATTTGCGGGGCAACAGTCGTTACATCAGCAAGTTCATCGATGACTGTTGAGATGTCGCAATGGAGGAAACGGCTGTTCGGCGATGTCCGCGCCAACAAGGTGCGTTTCCTGATCGGGTTCCCTTGGCTGCCGCCGCAGATCGAACAGCGCGAGGGCTGCCTCGACTTGGGCGCGATCAGGTGGGCGGCGACATCTATCAGGGGGGTGCTTACGCCGCGACTTGAAATCTAACGCTATCAACAACATCTGAGCAACACTTCCCGTTTCGATGATGTCCTGTCGCGGGCAACACCGCGACTTTCGATCGTCCGGGATCAAGGAAAGGGCGCTCCCCATGCGGGTCGAGCGCCCTTTTCGCTTTCCATGCCTTGACCGATGCTCGAACTCGATGAGATCAAAAGAGAAAACATTGCGGGAATCGATGCCTTTTTATCTTGTCACCCAGACCTCTCTCATCGAAGCCCAGGACGAGAACGCCGCCGCTCTAAAAGCCGTCGAGCTGATCCGGTCGGGCCGCAAAGTGGCCGTTACGGTGAAGGCGGACGAGGCGACGCTCACCCGCGTTGTCGTCCCGGCGAAAACGGACGATTATGTCAGCATGGCTTTGCGCCATCCTGATATCGACGCTCCACGCGAGCACCTTCCGTCTCCACCAGTTGAAGCGCCACCCAGCGACAAAAAAGGCGATCCTGAAGCGGATGATGGTAGATATCCGCTTGCTCATGCGATGGCGACACTCTGGAAGTTTATGATCTCCACACTTTTGCCCAGCGGCTTTTTTTGCCGGCGGCCCCTTTTTTCTTGGCCCACCGTTTAGTGATCCCGATGCTGTGGAGATCATAATACCTGCAATCATTCGTTCCAGAGACAGGAGAGCGGGACTGCCGCCAGTCTGTCACCAAAGGGCAGCATCTTATCACCATCGTAGAGAACCCATCCCGCTTTGAAGGCACCGCCGGTGGCAGCCGCAACTTTCCGAAGACCCTTGAAGTCTTGCGCCGTAACCGTGGCCGCTGCCTTTACCTCAAGGCCGATAAGGTCGCCGCTCTCATCCTCCAGAATGATGTCGACCTCGTCCTGATCCTTGTCACGATAGTGATGGAAGGTCGGACGAGCTTCGCTCCATGTGGCGAGCCGGAGAATCTCATTGGCGACGAACGTTTCGAGCAACGCCCCGAACAGGGATCGATCTTTAGCAATGCGATCCTGGGTCAATCCCGTCAGTGCCGCAAGAAGTCCGCTGTCGAGAAAAAACAGCTTTGGTGTCTTCACGAGGCGCTTCAGTGGATTGCGGAACCACGGTTCGATCCGGCGAACCAGAAACAGGTTCTCGAAAATGCCGATATAGCGGCGCGCGGTTTTATCATCGAGACCGATCTGCCCAGCCAGCTGCGCAAAATTCAAGAGCTGTCCTGAGTGATGCGCGAGCGCGCGAAGAAGTTGCGGCATCTGGTCGAGGCGTTCGACATCGGCGATTTCACTGACGTCGCGCTCGACAATCGCGCGAACGTATTCTCTTGCCCAAGCAGATCGCCGGCGAGGATCGGTGCGTGCGATCATCTCCGGATAGCCGCCGGTCAGAACGAGCTCGATCAGATCAGGCCCAACAGTGACGCTCTTGGGAGCCGTAAGCTCTCCGGCAAACGCCTTGTCGAGGAAATTGTCCTTCCCTCTCAGGATTTCTGCCTGGCCCAGAGGCAACAAGGTCACAACCTCCATCCTGCCGGCAAGGCTTTCCGAGACGGTCGGAAGTGCCAGAATATTGGCGGATCCGGTCAAAAGAAACCGGCCTGGGCGTCGGTCATTGTCAACTGTGCCCTTGATCGCGCGCAGCAGTTCGGGCGCCCGCTGCACTTCATCTAGGATCGCAGTATCGATCTGTCGGATAAAGCCAACTGGGTCGGCCTTTGCCGACGCGAGCGTCGTGTCGTCATCAAGCGTAAAATATGGCCGTTTGGTTTTGAGGAGTGAACGCGCCAGGGTGGTCTTGCCGCATTGGCGTGGTCCGTTCACGAGGACGACCGGCGTATCTGTCATGGCTATTGCCACGCGCTTAGACGCGCCTCTGGGAAAGAGCAAATTAGCATTGTCGTCACTGGTCAAAAATCGAACTCCCGAAAACTATCACAATCGCTTGTCCGATTCGGAAAATACCGTCGTCCAATTCGGAATTCAAGTCCGTCCAATCCGGAACTTGCGGCCGTCTATATCGGATAAGGATTGAGAAGGAGAGGAAGAGAATACAAGTTACTCGATCGCAGATCGCTCCTCCTGCCGCCGCTTTCGCTCAACCGCCGCCTGCGCGACCCCGGCCGGTTGTCCAGCGCAGGGCAGTTGCCCCGCTCGTCCTGCCCAGCAGGGATGCTCGGCCGCAGTTGCGGCAGTCCGGCCGCCCCGCGGTCCGGGAGATGTCTTCGAGGAAAAATGAAGACAGGAAGGGTCGGCAAGGCGCTGGCCCGCAAATCTCCTGAAAGGACAGTCCCATGCAAATCAAGACGATCGATCCCCGCGCCCTGAAGGAAAACCCCGACCGCCTGCGGCAGACGAAATCGTCGCCGCAGGCCGATGCGCTGATGTTGGCGACGATCAAGGCCGTCGGTATCGTCCAGCCGCCGATCGTCGCGCCTGAAGCGGACGGTGGCAATGGCTTCATCATCGACGCCGGACACCGTCGCGTCCGCCTTGCGATTGAAGCCGGCCTCGAGGAAATTGAGATCCTCGTCGCGGAAGCCTCGACCGACAACGGCGCCATGCGATCGATGGTCGAAAACAGCGTGCGCGAAGCGCTGAATCCGGTCGACCAGTGGCGCGGTATCGAGCGGCTCGTCGCACTCGGATGGACCGAGGAAGCGATCGCCGTCGCGCTGGCGCTGCCCGTTCGCCAGATTCGCAAGCTGCGGCTCTTCGCGAACGTGCTGCCGGCGATGCTGGAGCAAATGGCACTTGGCGACATGCCGTCCGAGCAGCAACTCCGGATCATCGCGGCTGCCGGCGAGAGCGAGCAGAAGGAAGTCTGGAAGGCGAGTAAGCCGAAGAACGGCGACACCGCAGCCTGGTGGACGATCGCCAATGCGCTGACCAAGAAGCGCATGTACGCCAAGGATGCGAGCTTCGGCGACGATCTGCGCGAGGCCTACGGCATCGAGTGGGCGGAGGATCTGTTCGCACCGGCTGATCAGGACAGCCGCTACACAACCAACGTCGAGGGCTTTCTCGGCGCCCAGCATGAATGGATGACCAACAATCTGCCGAAGCGCGGCGCGATCGTCGAGGTCAACAACTGGGGTCAGCCGGAACTGCCGAAGAAGGCAAGCCAGGTCTACGGCAAGCCCTCGAAATCCGACACCGCTGGCCTCTATCTCGATCGCGATGGCAAGGTTCAGACTGTCCACTATCGCATGCCCGAGGCGGCCAAGCCGAACGGTGCCGACGGTGTCGTCGATAGCGATAACGGCTCGACACCGAAGGCGCGTCCTGACGTCACTCAGAAGGGGCAGGATATGATCGGCGACTTTCGCACCGACGCCCTGCATGATGCCCTCGGCCGCGCTCCGATCGAGGATGATATGCTGATGGCGCTGCTTGTCCTTGCCTTCGCGGGACAGAACGTCCGCGTCGACTCCGGCGCAGAAGGTGGTCTTTACGGAGGTGCGCGGTTCGGCCGCCATGCGGCTCGCCTCCTCGCCGAGGACGGCAGGCTGTCCTTCGACATGGATACGGTCCGCGCCGCCGCGCGAGCGGCCCTGGTCGATGTGCTCTCGTGCCGCCGCGGTATGTCGAACAGCGGCGTTGTTTCCCGTGTCGCCGGCGAGGCAATAGGCGCGGACAACTACCTGCCGAACATGGGAGGCGAGGAGTTCCTCGCATCGCTGTCGCGTCAGGCGCTCGAAAGCGTGGCCAAGGATGCCGGCCTTGAGCCGGGAGCACGCGTTCGCGAGACCCGCTCAGCTCTCGTCACCCACTTCGAAAGCGATGCGAACCTCGTCCATCCCTCTGCTCGGTTCGCGCCGGAGCGGACGGAGGTCTGCGCCCTTCTCAAGCACCTTGATCACGACACCGGCCAGCAAGGCGAAGTCGAAACCGAGCAGGCCGTTGCTGATGACGCGCATGCCGGGGTCGACGCCTCCGATATCGTCGGGTCCGATGAGGAGCCCGGCACGCTCGACGTTCCCGAAGCGACTTACGATATCGCGGCCGAATAGTCTCCAGTACGTTCCAAACTCCACGCCCCGCCGCCGGTTATGCTGGCGGCGGTTTGCTGCTCAGCACCAACCGATGGTGAAGGCAGGCACAATGCTGTATGTGTTGGGGTGGTGGACGACGTTTTTTGCGATGAGAGATACGCTATGATTTACAGAATCGGCTCCATTGCCACTGTCTGCCCACGATGCGGCAACCTGCCTTACAATCTCCAAGCAAGGGAATCTGGTGTGGTCATTGCAAGAACGGATTGAAAAAGTAGACAGCGGCTTGTTAACGATGAAGCGGTAACTTCCGGCTTTGGCATCGACACGCAAATCGCTGTCAGTCACCCCGTGAGCGTCCGCCGCTGGGGACCAATTCCAAGAAATCAGTTGCTCTAACTTGATAATCGGCGTGTCTGTCAGGCGGGCAAGAACTTCGGCAAGCCAAGCTTACGATCGAAGTCGTTGAGCTTTGCCTCAGGACCAGTGTAGCCATAAAGACGGCGCGATCTGTGCCGCTCCATTATTGAGCGTCTAGCTGTCTCGATTGATTTTAGTCGTCGTAGCGGTCGAGCATTATCCGTAGTTGCTCGTTCTGCTCGAGGAGCTTCTGAGCGAGCCGTGATCGGAGGTCTTTGATCTCAGCGTCAAGTTCTGCGGCTTGATCTCGATCTGACAACGGCGCTTGTGGCGCAGGAAGCTGCGCGGGCGGTATTGACCGATTATCTCGGGCTGCCGGCAACTGCTCTTTCGTCCGCTGCGTCTTTACCTGTCGCGCGTGTGGTTTTTGGGCTTTCGCATTGATCGTCGCGCGCCCGTCAATCACGTTCTGAACGGCAGCTACGGGATCCGTCGGCTCAGTGGGAGGCGGCGATGAGCCTCCCGGCGCTGGCTTCGTTCGCACAGGATCGGCGTTGGAAACGCGCACTTGCTCTTCCGTTGCACCCGCCGAGACTTGAGAGATCTGTGTATCAGGCGCTGTCAATTCCGCCGGCGGCTCAGTCGAAGTCGCGTTGTCACTAGGCTCGGAGGCGCCTGGGACGTCATCTGGTAGCGACTGGACGTCTTCTGGCTTTCCGCGTGATGCGAAGCTCTTCAAAACCTGCCATGGCGATCTCATCGACCAAACTCCCGACTCGCTATCGTTACGAATTGTACCGAGCCGACGGCAGGGCTTGCAATGCGAGCCCTGCCTTTTGGTGTCGTTGGCCTCAGCTATTCATCTGGACTGAACGAAAGCGGGTTCAGGCCGTTCCAAGCCTTTTGCGAAGCTCGGCGTTCTCGGCGCGGAGCTTTTCCGAAAGCGCTTTGCGAAGCTTCTGGTTTTCTTCCTCAAGCTTCAGCAGTTCCGCAAAACCATCGATCACGGCTGGTGCTGTCTCGGCCTTGCGCGGTTCGCGCTTGGCTGGCTGAGCTTTCGCGGCTGCGGCAGGCGTCTTGACGACCGGTGCGCTGACAGCGGCTTCAGTTGCGGCTGCTTTCTTCTTGCCCGGGCCACGGGTTTTCTTCGCGGCCGTGCTCACCGAAGCGCCGACAGCGGCCTCCGCGGCGACCTTGGGCTTGCGCGGCGCGCGGGTCTTCTTTTCCTTGGACGCCGCAGGCGCTTCCGCAGGCGGGGTCTCGACTGTAGGGGACATGCTGGTTTCGTCAGCCATCGGTGTAATCCTTGAGATCGATAGATAGTTAGCGACCATGGTTAGTCACAGTAAGTATGCGTGAGATATGGTTTCCAACTTATTGACGAGAAAAGTGGGTCTCTTTTGCGGAATTCCTAGGGGCGGCTTTGCAGGTAGACGGAGCGGCCGGACGGGGGCAGTCGGTCCCGCCTTCCGCTGCAGCGGCGCTATGCTAAGGCTCCTGCGGCTGCCCTCGTTCCGTCCGGCCGCGGCGAGAATTCCCGAAATCCCGCCAAGGCGGCGCTATGCTGATTTCTCCGATACTCTTCATCGTCTCGTTCCGGCTCCCGGCGGACGCCGCTCGCCAGGATGGCCGGCTTATTTGCATTCTGGATTGGTTCGCCGGCCATGGAAAAAATGGTTCCATATATGCGTCTCGCGGCGCACGGTTTAATTCTGAGCGCTCATACTGTATCGATCATAGCGTATCTCGCGAGACAGTCGCGATCTGGAAAGTGCAAAAAGGGGATGATCTAATGGCTACCGGCACGGTAAAGTTCTTTAACGACGAAAAGGGCTTCGGCTTCATCACTCCGGACGATGGCGGGGTGGATGTGTTTGTCCATGTGTCGGCCCTTTCGCGTGGCGGATCGCTTAGCCAGGGCGACAAGGTCGATTATGACATTGGGCAGGATCGAAAGACTGGGAAGTCGAAAGCTGAAAACGTCTCTGTCGTATAGCGGTTGACGGCGCTGGCACCAGCGGTGACAGCGCTCGTTTGGAAAGTTTGGCTGGCCCGGAACGCGATACGTTTGCCTTCCCGGCCAGCTTAGGGTGTTCTCCGCAAAAGCCTGGCGAACTCCTGCCTATCCCGTCTCGGCGGGGGGACTGGATGGTTTGCGCAGGGTCCACTGTCGTGCGTGGCGCTAGCGTGCGACGCTATCGAAACACGCATGTTGGAGGCTGCGGATCAGCGATCCGCCGCTCCCGTACGTACCGCTTGGCGTGGCCAACGTTAGGTCGATCTTTTTCGATACAGCCAAAGCTGCGCGGGCGGGATGTTTCGCATCATGAATGCGATATGGCGCACCTCGTAGCCCGCAGGAAGTGACACAACCGGCGACAAAAGGCCGTAAGTTATCTGTACGACCGGTCGGCCAGCGGGGACGCGTTCAAGCAAATCGAGGACCAGTTCGCGTCGCTTAGCAGGGGGCAGGTGCAAGAGCGGTATAGCGGAAATGACGCAGTCGAACATCGCGTTTTTCTGCGCGCCCAATATAAGATCAAGTGCGAAGGCATCGCCGCATCGCACATCCACTGTCGGGAACTGCTCCCGAAGATGGCGACAGAACTCGGGTGAATACTCGATTGAAATGAGGTCCCTCGGTAGGACGCCCCGTGCCAAAATTGCCTTGGTGATAACACCTGTCCCTGGCCCGAGTTCAAGAACCGGTAGCCCCGAGGCAGCTTGGATGACACTCGCCATTCGGCTGGCGGTAGCAGAGGATGTTGGCGTGATCGCGCCGACCGCGGTTCGGTTCCGCTTCCATCCCTTTAGAAACTCGATTTCGTCCCTGAACCTCAATCCCACGCGCTGTCGTATGCTCAACGTCTGACTCCCTAAGGTTTTAGCGTTCGCGAAGTGATAGTCCAAACGCGACAAATACAAGTCCGTTGACGCCCGTTCTGGTTCGGCGATGAGGATTGATTGACTGAATCTGGGCCCAATTGCTCAATGACAGCACAAATCCTCAGGAGGCAGGTTTTTATGAGCGAGCAAACCAATCTCGTTCGGTGGCTCCTCGCCGTTTTGGCTGCCGCTTGCGAGCTGCCGGCCGCAAGGGAAGCTTTGCCGCGCCTCGCCCCATTTGTCGGATCCTCCAATTGCGCAGGCGCGCCCTTGCCGTCCTTGCTCTTCGCGCCGGTCGGAAGCTTGTCTGTAAAATATCGGGAAGGAAAGGAGGGCCGGTCTACGTGACCGGGAAAGCAAATGAAAAGAGATCAGATTGAACAATTAAGGGAAACGGTGGGATGCCAGGCGGTTCTGAAGACCGCCGGGTTCGACCTTGATGAAAAACAAAGCACGAAGCGCGCGATGAAGTATCGCCGTGGCAGCGAGATCATTATCGTCACGCACGCTGGACGGGGATGGTTTGATCCTCTCGGTGACGATAAGGGCGATGTGTTCGCGTTGGTGGCTGCGTTGGAGGGATGCGACTTCCTTGAGGGATGCGCGCGGATCGCCGCTCTATCTGGGTTTGCGCCTTCTGATGGAACCTCGGTAAGCAACGACCGCAAACCGTTGAACGAGGTCTCTATTGCCGACAGTTGGGCAAGCCGGCGACCGCCGTGGCCGGGATCCGCAGTATGGCGTTATCTGCGGTTGGAGAGGTCCCTGCCCGCGTTCGTTATTCGGGCGGCGATCGACGAGGATCGCCTGCGCGAGGGACCTTATGGCAGCATGTGGGCTGCCCACACGGACGACATGGGAAGAATCAGTGGATGGGAAGGCCGCGGTGCTCAGTGGCGTGGGTTCGCTAAAGGTGGGAGTAAGATTCTGTTTCGCCTAGGCGCCAGTCGAGCGAACCGGCTTTGTGTGACGGAGGCTGCGATCGATGCGATGAGCCTCGCCTCGATAGAGGGAGTGCGGGAGGAGACCGCCTACCTCAGCACCGGTGGGGGCTGGGCGCCGGCCACAGCGGAAGCGTTGCGCCGGCTTGGCGAGCGTCCCAATATTCAATTGGTAGCAGCGACCGATAACAATCCTCAAGGTGACGTCTTCGCAGATCGACTGCGCGCTCTGGCGCAGGATGTCGGCTGCTCATATCTTCGACTGCGGCCGGCCGCCGATGACTGGAACGACGTGTTGAGACAGTCTGGAAGGTTCGCCTGACCTCGACTCGTTAGTTTCTGTTCGGGTCGTTTCGAGGCTGCTTCATTGGAAGATCGTTGGCGTCGGTGCTACGGACCACCCGTACACTGCCGCGGATTGCGAGCCAGATGCAGCTCAGCATGGCCGCCGGCATTCCCCATTCGAAGATCAATCCGGCATAGGTCGGCCACGGTTGCCCGGCGCTCAACCCGTCGATCAGATATCGGTATCCACCAAGGAGGAACGACAGCAGGGTTGCCCAACCGATAAGCAGGAGGGACAGATTAAGCGCCTTCAATTTGAACAACTCAGATGGCCCCCGCAACGGGATGTAACCGCGTTCCCGAGTGCGATCAATGAAGGTTGCAACACGCCGCGCGTCGTTGAAAAATCGATGTTCGGGGCCAACGATCCAGCTGCAAAGCACGTGACGAGCGATTGCCAGACTGAAAAAAATGGATGTTATCGCAAAGATCGAGGATGCAAATCCCTTGCCGTGAGTAGGGAACAAATCCACCAGCGGGACGCCGATAATCCAGATCGGCAGGGTCGCGCCCACCACCCGCAACGTGCCGAGATTGGCTTCGATGTTTCGAAGCCGACGAAGCTCGAAGATTGACTGCTGGGTCATTGAGGACTCCCGCCGGTTGGATTTCGGTGATCCATGTGATCGTCACAGTCTATGGTTTGTAGATGAGCCCGGCAACCGGCAATTTGTTTCATCCGGCCATTGAAATGCGTCGCCTCACGTCGTCGCTTGCCATTGACCTCGCAGCCACCGCATAGCTGCATTGCACAATAAATGTTTTCCAAATGGACAATATTCAGGCATAACGCCTACAGCTGATGCACATGACGGTCTCCTCCCAGTTCCGTCGCATTGGCTGTTCCCCTCTGGAGGTTTTTTTGACCTTCAAACTTTATGGGCCGCGGCTTTCGCCGTCGGCCCTTTTTTCTCCCTGCGACTCTGGCGTCGCTCCGATGCGATCAGTTGCGTCAACAGACGCGCTCGCGGAATCGCTCTCCGCCGCCACCCTAGCCGGTAAACTCAGCTCAAGACGAGCGTACGCAAAACGCCCCTGCGTAAGGTGGCCGCCCTGGATGCCACCGAGCTTGGCGACGAACGAAAGGTGCCCCTGATGCATAGCTTGCGCTCCCTCGCCGTGATTGCTGGAAGCCTGCGCGAGCAACTTGAGATTGACCTTCGTCTGCGCTTTGATATTCACCTTCCTGATCGACAATCTGTGATCGTGCGGGAGCACAAATTGACATTTGAAGAATTTGTTTCTGCTGGTCCGCGGATGCGAAACAAGTGGGTGCGCGAACCCGGCATTTCCATTTACATCCGCAAGCCGACAGGCTTTGGCCACAATGCGGACTATGAGCTCGCTTCGATGGAAGCGGACGTGCCGGGTAGTGGATCGCTGACGTCGTTCTTGGAAAGGTATGAGCCGACCACAGTTTCTACATCGAGAACCTTCTGCACGAACAACTGGTGTCGTTTTTCTCGCGGCGGGGCTACCGGATTGTCGGTGCGAACAGAGGCGATCTTGACATCTGCATGATCACAGAGCGCTGCTGGCATTTCAAAGACGACGCACACATCCCTTCCTGAACTTCTCGCCCATACGTGCGATCACTCCGTCTGCTCGTGACCTGACGAGACGGCCATTTCTTCAATCCGGGTGGACGGGCTTTCCGTGATAGGTCTCGCGGAACGCTTTTGCGTGTTTCTTGTCGGGCACGGTGACGATTACGAAGCGACGTCCAGTCTCGGGATCCTCCTGATTTGATAGGTCGATCATCCAGATCGTTTTCGGCGCCAGGGTTGTGAGCTCGATCAGTTTTTCCATGATCGGATCATCGCTCGCCTGGACGGCAAATGGGAGTTCATATGCGAAGGTTTCCTGGCTTGCTGGCCCGCTTAGCTGCTCCCTGAACCACTCCCACACATTCGCAAAGTCGACCGGAAAAGGTCCAAGATCAACGTTCACCTGGACCACGTCCCGCGCAAAAATGACCTCGCCATCAAAGAAAGTGTGAATTCCGAGGAAGTACTGGGAAAGTTCCAGATGAGAGGAAAGAGCCTCGCGGAGGATCTTCAGGTTCGATGTGGTCTGGAACATACCGGTCTCCGTGGGCTTACCAAATAATTTCAGCGTGATCGATTGCAGAAGGCAGAAAATGATCTGCGGCGTATTCCGCAAACAGTGGAAGTTTCGACCGTAAATCTAATGTTAGTCATGCTTCAGGCAAGATTAAAACGACAAGTTGCTGAAATAACGTGAATTTGAGAGGGCGACTTTGCAGATTGTTATCGACACGGTCGACCCGGAGGGAAAATGCCGAGCTCTGGTGGTCGAAGCCCTTCGATGCGACGGTGAGACGCTTTTCGTGCGCAAGGGAACTTGCGATTTGGAAGTCGCGGTTGCCTCTATTGTCGACTGGACGCCGATTGATGACGAGGCGTCACATTCCCTGCCACTCGACAGGTGGATTACCAGGCGCGGGGATGTCGTCTGTTTCTGATTTTTTATGCTACATAGGTTTTGGAGCAAACTGCGCTCCACCCTATGACCGGGAGCCCGTCGCCAAACGCACTGTAGCGACGACGCAGAGACCAAGTCGGGTAGATTGCCGTTCGAGGCTGATGTTGCGCAATGAGTGCGCTTTGCACGACGCCAATTCAAATGGGCCACTCGTTTCGACCATGGTTCCAGAAAGCGCGGATATCGTCCTGTTGTGCATCACGCGTCCAGCTTGGATTTTCGAACTGATGTGGCGTCAGTCTAAAACTGTCCAATCCGTACACCATCCCATTGCGATCTCGGGTGATGGTCGTAAGCACGACGTGTTGGAACCTGTTTCGGTCATGTGCTTCTTAGCGCACGATTGGCCCGTGTCGGCTCGTCCTTCGGTTTTGCTGCGGTCTGAACCAGCGTCCGTCCGCTTCAAGGCCGCTATCGCGCCGCGGGGCGGCCGGAACCTGCCGTCCTGCACGGAGCAGCTCCGCTCGGCTTCGCAGGGCAATTTCCCTGCTTGCTCGCAGATCGGCTCCGCTTGGCCTGGCATGTCCGGACCGTGAAGCGCCCGTCTTCCGCCGGTTCGTGGCGACCGTACCGAAGGGCAAGCCGGCATGGGGCCGGAACCGCTTCGGCTCGAAAGGAAGAGACATGGCCAAGCCCACAAACAATCCTCATCAGATCGCCCGGGTCGTTCAGCTCCGCAAGGGTGCCAGCCTCGAAATGGTCCGCCTTACCTGCCCGGACAGCGCCCAGGCGATCAAGATCGCCGAAAGCTTCGGGAACGCTGTTGTCGACAGCGACGGGATCCGAGATCTCCACGAACGACTCATCATCGAGACCGCGGATGCACTCAGCGAAGGCCTCGGTGACCGGGCCATGCAGATCCACCTGCAGCGGATCGTCGGCGCCTATGTCGGCTCCGCCCACGGCGCCGGGCAATTTTACAGCAATGCCGTCACCCAGGCACGCGATGCCACCGCGAAGGCTGCAAACGACGCTCGCGACGAAGACCTCGACGGTCCCGTTGGCTACGATAGTGCCGCACAGCGCAAGCGCGAGTTCGCCGCCGACATGGGTGTTCAAGCCCACGCGCTACGGATGGCGGCCGAAGGTGCCGTCACCGCCTACAAGCACGTCGTAGGTGAGAACTGGAAGCCATTCGATCGCCCGATCGAAAATCCTGGACACTCCCTCGACCGCAAAGCGGCGGCAGTCCAGATGTCCGCGTTCGACTGACACACTGCGGCGGGGTTCGCCCCTCCCTGGGGCGGCCTTTTTCATGCCGGCTCGTGCGGGAGGAAGAGAAAAAAGGAAATTGATCGGGCTATGCGGCCCGTCTCGGGCGTCGGACCTGCAGGAGCCGCCCACGTCAGGCAACGGCTTGGCCGTCCTTCACGTCGTTCCGGCCGTTCCGGTGCAAGCCGTGCGCTTATGCCTCCTGCTCTTGGTCTCCGCGACGGGCCGCGATTGGCGCGGCTCCAAATAGTGGAGAAGAGCAATGAGCAGAAAGACCGAAAGCCAGCGCATCGACACCTATTCCCGGATCACAGATCGGATCATCGAGGACCTCGTCAGCGGGGTTCGTCCATGGATGAAGCCCTGGAATGCGGCTAATACGGATGGCCGCATCACTCGCCCGCTCCGTCATAACGGCGAGCCCTATTCAGGGATAAACGTTCTCCTGCTATGGTCAGAGCAAATGTCGCGTGGCTTTGCTTCGTCGATGTGGATGACCTTCAAGCAGGCGTTGGAACTCGGCGCCGCTGTTCGAAAGGGCGAGACCGGATCGACGGTCGTATTCGCGAGCCGATTCACCAAATCCGAAGCGGACGAAAACGGTGGGGAGGTCGATCGAGAGATCCCGTTTCTTAAAGCCTATTCCGTGTTCAACGTGGAGCAGATCGACGGATTGCCGGAGCATTACTATAGTCGGCCAGAGATCGTGCTCGACACCGTCACACGGATCGAGCAGGCGGATCGTTTTTTTCGCAACATTGGCGCGGTGATCCGCCACGGCGGAAACCAGGCTTTCTATGCACCCGGTCCGGACGTCATCCAGATGCCACCCTTCGAGACCTTCAAGGACGCGGCAAGCTACTATGCCACGTTGAGCCATGAAGCGACCCACTGGACTGCAAATGAGAACCGCGTTGACCGCGACCTGTCACGCTATGCCAAGGATAGAAGCGAACGTGCTCGCGAAGAGCTGATTGCGGAGCTTGGCAGTTGTTTCCTTTGCGCGGACCTTGGGATCGCCCCAGAGCTTGAACCGAGGCCTGATCACGCGTCGTACCTTCAGTCTTGGTTGAAGGTATTGGCCGACGACAAGCGGGCGATTTTCCAAGCGGCGGCCCATGCACAGCGTGCCGTCACCTACCTGCATGGTTTGCACGAAGCGTCGGTGACGTTTCGGCCTGATTGATGCCGCCGAGATCGTGATGGGAGTGGGCCGTGTCGCCTGTATTTGCAGCAATGCTGCGATTGCTGGACCGCAGTCGACGATACAATAAGGACTTGTCCGCACGCCAGGATCGCGATCCGGCCCAAGACATTCGAAGACGATTAATGGTAAGTCTGCGATACTTCGGCCGGATCGTTGGGATTCTCGCCTTGGAACCCGCTGTCCTTGCCAAGGTCTTGAATCTGCTCGAGCCGTTCTGCAACGCTGGCGACGTAGCTGATGCCTTGCTCCAAAAGTATTTCGGCCGCGCGCAGAATTTCCGTCGCCTTGCCAGTTCCACAGCCACGGATCGAGCGTGCAAGATAAGTGGCGTTGCGTGCCGACTGAACGTCGCCGAGTTCGTCTGCATCCTCTGCGACGCTCGCAAGCGCCTGGGCAACGAGCAACATCATCTTCGCTCGTTCCACGGCTGTCATCTCGTTCAAGGTGCGCGCGGTCATCGATGCCACTTTCCGCCATGGCAAAGATATCACTTTGCCGGCTACCTATTGGTTGACGTTGAGAAATCTACAGACGGCGACATGTCCGTCGGGATCAGATGGCAATCGAAAGTGGCGACGACAAGACCTAACCCATGTCGTGGCCGCACCACAGTCATGCGCTGAATGGGCGGATCCGCGAGGGCGGGATGATGATCCCAGTTGACCTTAAGTCGATGCACTCTCTGGCAGAGCAACTCGGCCGAAAAGCGAGGTTACGTTCGATGGCTCATCCGGAACCTGCCTTGCACTTTGAGCGCGCCGTCTCCAGAATTGATCCATCTCCCGTGTCTTCGACAGAAAGTCCTTGCGGGGATTGTAGTAGTCGGGTCGGGCCGGCAAAGGCAACTGGTAAGCAGCGCAAATCCGCTCAACCAGATCCATCCCCCGCAGGCCAAGGCGTGCATATTCATCCTGCCGATGTTCAAACAAGTCCTTGAAATCCGGTGGATCGATCTCGATGGATTCCAACGCGTCGCGGACATTGCGCAGCCGGTTCGGCAGCCACCTGATCTCGTCGGACAATTGCCGTTCGAACAATGACCAATTTGCATCCTTTGGCAGGGTGAGAACTGGATCGTCAGCGTGGAGGAAGAAATTCTCCGGATCATCGACGTCGAATTCGGGGAAATCGTGCGCCGCCATGTAGCAACCGCCGACAAAGTCGTCGATTGCCAGGACCAACTGCATCGCAAGGTCCCGCGCTTCATCTTCGGGTAGCACGATTGGTCTTCGTTCGATTTTCCGGCTTATCCAGACAACGACCCCAATCGATAGTCCGGCAACGGCGACCCCGATCAAAATCATCAGTGCAGCGAAATCAAATGGGCTCATAAGGCATCCTTCTGACAGCTAGCTTCAGCAATGCGATATGAGCACGATTCTCTGAATAGACAAACTATTGCGTGGTGCGCGAACGCGCAGTCGGAGGGATTGTCGCTCTACGACTTTTGACGATCTATGACTTAATATTCGATATCGCTTAAATGGTATTGTGTTCAAGCCGCAAGAACACCTTGCTAAATGCCCGTCGACCCTCATCGAC
This sequence comes from Rhizobium sp. 16-449-1b, assembly GCF_017741935.1. Lineage (GTDB taxonomy): Bacteria > Pseudomonadota > Alphaproteobacteria > Rhizobiales > Rhizobiaceae > Rhizobium. The sequence continues at coordinate 16,843 of NZ_JAGHMH010000013.1, forward strand.
GGGCATCTTTCTTTTAACGCAGGAACGTAACGGATGCAGTGATAACTGCGCGCTAGGCTTCAGGCCCGCCCTTTTGTAAAATGATCTGCAAAATAGTCATCCGCTCTCTAACAGCTGAAACAATCCCGATACTATGCCATCACCTTCAGAGAGCGTTCAGTTCACAACGATCCGCCAATGCGAGACTTGATTTCGCGCCACCTGGTTGGATACTCCGTTCTCTTTGGTCGAAGTCAACGAGAAAGGCTAGAGCTTGCGAAATCTCGTCGACTGGCTGATCGCACAGGGTATCTCCAGCGGAAGCATCGAGCAGATCATGGAGGGGCTTGGTCCGCGCTTGCTTGCGCTTGGGTACCCCATTGCTCGCGCTTCGATCGCGATGCCCTCCATCGATCCGATGCAGAGAGGGTATTCGGTGGCATGGGCCCCAGACTTAGGCGTATCGATCGATAGCCAGGGACATGATGATGCGGGCCAGGCGATGTTCGAACGCTCGCCTATTTTTCACCTGTTGGCCAATGACCTTCTTTACGGTCGGTGGCGACTGCCGACGGACGGACCCGATACCTTCCCTCTGTTCGACGATCTGGCGGCGCTCGGCGCCACCGACTACGTCATTAGGCTCGCGGAGTTTCCGGGAGAGATCGCAATCGGAGGTGTCGGGTTCTCCTTGGCGGCCAACGCTGTGGAAGGATTCTCCGACGAGCAGATTGCAGGGATCGCCCAGTTCATGCCCGCCCTTGCGCTGGCTTGCTATCGCGTTGCGACGACCCGCTTGGCGACAGACATGCTGGCGGTCTACACCGGTACGCGAACGAGCGGCCGTATCTTGAGCGGGCAAACCAGGCGGGGTGACGGGACCTCGATAGACGCCGCGATCCTGTTTGCTGATCTCAAGAACTTCACTTCATTGAATGAACGTTGGCCCGCTGAACGTATAATCGGCTGGTTGAACGAACACTTCGAAGCCATTGCCGGTCCTGTTGAAGCGTGCGGGGGCGAAATCCTGAAATTCATGGGAGATAGCCTGCTGGCTATTTTCCCCAGTGAACTTGACGATCCGTCAGCAGCCTGCGGGCGTGCTCTGTCAGCCGCTTTAGATGCCGTTAAGGGCAACGAAGAGCTCAACGCGAGCCGCGCGGCCCTCGGCGAATCCCAGTTGCTCGTCGATGTCGCCTTGCATGTCGGGGAGGTGTTCTACGGCAACATCGGCGCCTCTCGCCGGCTCGACTTCACGGCAATTGGCCGGGCGGTCAACGAAGTAGCTCGGATTGAGAAGATTGCCGATGTGGTGGAGTGCAGCGTGCTCGCATCAGCCCCGTTTGCAGCGACACTGGCCACGATCGGCTTTGAGAGCGCTGGCTACTTCAAGCTCAAAGGTGTCGAGGAACCAATGGAAGTCTATGCCTGGAAAGGCATCGTCGAGCATTGAACGCCGCGCGTGATGCAACCGGCAAAGCAGCGATCGGTCCAGCGCCGACAGGTTGATCAACCTTTAGCAAAAGTCCTAAACGTTACCGCGTGTCCACTATGGCGCACCTCAGCGATATCAAGAGCCCCGCAGGCGTTTCGCGCGCGTGTGCTGTTCGGCTTGCCATGCGGAGCGGCGGAATGACCAGTCGGATCGACGTATCGGGTCTGCCGTTGTGGGTAAGCTCAGCAACCCCATGACATCAACGAGCGATTTGCGTATGCGGTGATCGATAATTCTTATCCGCGACGGGCCATAGCACGAGACAAGTGTCGCGGGCGCGGCTCTGCGCAACGATCTCGACGGGGGACGAATTTAATGAGCGAAACTGGTGGCTATTTCCCGCGCTGGCGGTTGAAGACGGAAGGGCGCATCCTGCCCGATGAACGGTTGCCGGCCGGTCAGACTGTCGTGCTTGGCCTGCAGCACGTGGTCGCCATGTTCGGCTCGACCGTGCTTGCGCCGCTGATCATGGGCTTCGATCCCAATGTCTCCATTCTGTTTTCAGGCATCTCGACGCTGATCTTCTTCGTTGCCGTCGGTGGTCGAGTTCCGAGCTATCTCGGATCTTCCTTCGCCTTCATCGGCCCCGTGCTTGCCGCGACCGCGGCCACGGCCGGCGCGCCAAATCCAAATATCGCGCTGGCTTTGGGCGGCATCATCGCCGCCGGGGCGCTTTATGCCCTGATCGGCCTATTCGTCGCATTCGCCGGTCACCGCTGGATCGAGCGGCTCATGCCACCCGTGCTCACCGGTGCGATTGTTGCGGCAATCGGACTTGTGCTGGCGCCGATCGCGATATCGAGTGCCTCCGGCATCAGCGCGTCCAGCCCCGATGGCAGCCAGCTCTCGCGCTGGATCGCCATCCTGACCTTCGTGGCTGTCGGCGCCATTGCAGTCTATGCACCTGGCATGACCCGCCGCCTGCCGATCCTCATCGGCGGCGCGCTCGCTTATCTAACTTACTACATCGTCGCCAACGGTTTCGGGCTTGGCGCTCCCATCGACTTTTCCGGTGTGGCCGCCGCCCCGTGGTTCGGCTGGCCGCACTTCACGACACCAGTCTTTTCAGCCTCCGCCGTGACGCTGATCGCGCCTGTCGTCATCATCCTCATCGCGGAGAACCTTGGGCACATCAAGGCGATCGGCGCCATGACCGGCCGCAGCCTGGATCCTTATCTCGGCCGCGCCTTCATTGGCGACGGTGTCGCGACCATGCTGTCCGGCGCCTTCGGTGGCACGGGCATGACGACCTACGCGGAAAACATGGGCGTGATGGCCGTCACACGTATCTTCTCGACCCTCGTGTTCCTCGTCGCCGCCGCTGTCGCGATCCTGCTCGGCTTCTCGCCGAAGTTCGGAGCCCTGATTCAGACGATACCTGCCCCTGTGATTGGTGGCCTGTCGATCGTCGTCTTCGGGCTTATCGCGGCGACCGCCGGCCGTATCTGGGTCGAAAACAAGGTCGACTTCGCCGAGCCGCGCAATCTCATCACGGTTGGCGTCGCGCTTGTGTTGGGCGCCGGCAACTTCAAGCTTGACGTTGCAGGGTTCACGCTCGACGGCATCGGCACGGCGACGATCGGCGCGATCGTGCTCTATCATGCCCTGGGCTGGTCGAAAGTCTCGGGTCGCACGAACAACAATGCGTAGTAGCGATTGATCTGAGCACGAGCACACGAGATCGAGGCCGCCTTGATGAGAGGCGGCCTTTCTGCTCGTTTCTACCGTCATCTAGTCGGAAGACTGATCTCGGAAATTAATGTGGATCTATCTGTGCCTGGACGATCGATGGCTCGCTTCCGACGGCCGAAATGGATTTGGCTCAACAAATCGAACACACAGCTTAGCCCGCTCTCATCCGCATCATCATGCGAAAGTTGCGAGGGGTGTCGTCCGTGTGGTGTTTGAAAACAGCGTAGAAGCGCGCGGGGGAACCGAAACCACAGTCATGTGCGATCTCAAGGATCGGGTCGTTGGTCTCCGCCAGTCGTAGCATGGCACGCGACAACCGGAACCGCGTCAGATATTCCATGACAGAGATTCCCAGCACGTTGCGAAACGCCCTGTTGGCGGTTGTGGGATGCACGCGCGCCAGCTTTGCGATCGATGCGAGCGTCAGTGGTTCACGGTAGCGCTTGCTGATTATCTCCGTCAGAGCCTGCGTATAGCGTATGCCCGGACCGGCAAGCGCCGTCGCTTCGCGGCGGGTGATGCCGGCGTCTGCATGGTCAAGAATAAGCCTGCGCACGCGAAGAGCAACCTCATCGCTGACCAGTTGCCGCCGCGCCTGATCGCCATTGGTCCATTCCTTGACCCATCGAGCGCCTGACGACGATGCGCCGTCCGTGGGGTTGGGTTCGTGTATGAACGCCCCCTGCAATATGGCCTGTCTGGCGGTTGCCTCGATTGGCATTGCCAGAAAGTCCGCGAGCGGAAGATAGGCACAGACGAGTGGTGATTGCGGCGTCACGACAATCGTCTGATGAGGGATCGCCGCCCAAAACAAGACGAGGCGTCCGGCTTCGACATGCTCCTGCTTTCCGTTGAAAAGGTAGGTCATCGAGCCCTCGCGGAGCAGATTGATCTCGATGTGGTCGTGCCAATGCGCTGACGTCATCGTATCCGCCATATGCTCTTCAACGAGAAAGTCGCGCGGCGACCCGAGCCACTTGCCCTCCGTACCAGCTTCTTCTCCGTTCACCGTCGTCTGCTCCGATCCGAGAATAATCTCCCTATTATCGAGAAGAAAGTCCCAATTAAAAGGGGCATGAAAGGTCGATCTCACCAAAGGAGAACCTTATGCCAAAAATTTGCCTCGTCGGAGCCGGAAGCACAGTCTTTGCCCAGAACATCCTGGGCGACGTGCTGTCGACTCCATCTGACCATGACTATGTCATCAGCCTTTTCGACATAGATCCGGAGCGCCTGAAGACGTCTGAGATTGTCGCGCGACGCATATGTGAGGCGCTGAAGTTGCCCTCGGTGCGGATCGAGGCGACGCTCAATCGTCGCGAGGCCCTCAAAGGTTCGGACTTCGTCATCTTGATGATGCAGGTCGGTGGCTACAAGCCAGCAACGGTCACGGATTTCGACGTGCCTAAGAAATACGGCCTGCGGCAGACGATTGCCGATACGCTCGGCATTGGAGGCATCTTCCGGGGTCTCAGAACGATCCCCGTGCTTGAGGCCATTTGCCGCGACATGGAGGAGGTGTGCCCGAATGCGTTGTTGATGCAGTATGTCAACCCGATGGCGATCAACTGCTGGGCCATCAAGGAGATTGCCCCGACCATCCGCAACGTCGGCCTCTGCCACAGCGTGCAACACACCGCCGGCCATCTTGCCGGCTGCCTTGGCGAAAACATCGACGACATCAACTACGTCTCTGCCGGCATCAATCACATTGCGTTCTTTCTCAAATATGAGAAAGTCGGCACCAACGGTGCACGGGAAGATCTGTATCCGAGGCTGAAGGCGCTGGCAGCCGAGGGCAAGGTTCCAGCCGACGATCGCGTTCGTTTCGACGCCCTGAAACGGCTTGGCCACTTCGTCACCGAATCTAGCGAGCATTTCTCGGAATATACGTCGTGGTACATCAAGGATCGCCGGCCGGAACTGGTGGAACAGCTCAATATTCCGCTCGACGAGTACATCCGCCGTTGCGAGGTGCAGATCGGCGAATGGCATGCGCTGCGTCAGGACCTCGAAGGCGGAAAGCCGATCGAGGTGTGCCGGAGCAACGAGTATGCCGCCGGCATCATCCACGCGGCGGTAACCGGAAAGCCGGCGCTGATCTATGGCAATGTTCCGAACAACGGCCTAATCGAGAATCTTCCGCCTGAATGCATCGTCGAAGTTCCCTGCCATGTCGACCGCAACGGCATCCAGCCGACGCGCATCGGCAGAATTCCGTCGCAGCTCGCGGCCGTCATGCGATTGAGCATCTCCGTGCAGGAACTGACCGTGGAGGCCGCGCTGACCGGTAAACGGGACCGGATCTACCAGGCCGCGCTGCTCGATCCGCACACATCCGCCGAGCTGTCGCCCGACGAAATCTGGCACATGGTGGATGACCTGATCGAGCAACACGGCGACCTGCTGCCAAAGTATCACTGAGCACACCCCTACCCTTTTCAGCGGCGCCTTGTTTGAGGCGCCGTTTTCTTTGCGGGCAAGGCAAACGATCATAAAAAATCATAATGGTGATTGACATTGATCTTTTCAAATGAAAACCTGAGTGAAATTAAGATGCAAAAGGGAACATGCCTTGAACCAAAGCGGCGGCCTCAAGACTGATCGGCAGGACCTCATCCGCAGCCATCTCTATGCGAACGGCTTTTCCACGATCCAGGACATCGCGGATGCCGTCGGCGCCTCGCTCGCGACCGTGCGGCGCGATCTCCAGCTATTGCAGGAGGCTGGCGCGATCGACCGGGTACACGGCGGGGCTCGGATCGCCGAAGGGTCTTCGGTGGAGCTTGCGTTTCAGGAGCGCGAGAAGCGCCAATTGGCTGCCAAGCGCGCCATTGCGAATGCGGCCTACGAGCGCCTTCATCCCCGTACCGCAATCTTCCTAGATGCAGGCACGACGGTGCTGCAGCTGGCCAAGCTGATCCGCATCAATCCCATGCCGCTGCGCATCTTTACCAACGGCCTGATCGTGGCGCAGGAGTTCATGAACGTCCCGAACCTCGACGTCGTCCTGCTCGGCGGGCAGCTGCGCAGCGAAAATGCATCGCTCGTCGGCCCCCAGGCCGAAGCCATGCTGGAAACGATCTGGTTCGACCAGCTGTTTCTCGGCGCAAGCGCGGTAAGCAATGATGGCGCGATCTACAGCGTGGACAGCGCCGAAGCGAGCCTCAATCGGAAGATGCTCACCCGATCTAGCCATCGCTTCGTACTCGCGGATTCCTCGAAATTCGGCACGACGGCAACGTACAAGGTGGCGCCGCTGAACAGTGCCAAGCTGATCACCGATGCCGATCTGTCGAAGGACTGGCGCGCACAGCTCGGCGACCTTGCCGTCGAGACAGTTTTTGCCGACCAGGGAGCGAAGTCTTGAGCGACGACCTGATCCTCGGCATCGATGGCGGCGGCACCAAGGTGATGGTGGCGCTTGCCGATCGCAGCGGGCGCATTCTTCGTACCGGTTTGGGTGGTGGCGTCAACGCCATGGACAATCCGGCTTGGCGGACCGAACTCGAGGCGCAGATCGAACCGTTTCGCGGCGAAAGGCGATTGACCGCCGTCGCGGCTGCGTTGCCCGTTTACGGAGAGGTCGTCCATCTTTCCCTCCAATTGGAAGAAACCATCGCGCAAGCCTTCCCGAATGCGCGGACACGCGTTCTCAACGATGTCGATGCCGCCCATCTCGGCGCGCTGGCGGGGAAATCCGGTATTCTCGTACTCTCCGGAACCGGCTCCATGGCCTGGGCGCGCAATGCAGAAGGCGAACCCGCCCGGACCGGCGGCTGGGGCGACATCATCGGCGACGAAGGCAGCAGCTACTGGATCGGCAGGCTGGCGCTCAATCTTGTCAGCCAGAGCCTGGATGGACGCCTGCCACCGACCGCCTTGGCAAAGGCGGTCTTTGATAATCTGCGGCTTGACCGGTCCAACCCGATGGACAGCCTCGGCGCCTGGGCGACGTCTGATGCGAAACGGTCAAGCATCGCTGCGCTGTCCGCAGTGGTCGACAAGGCTGCACTAAACGGCGACGCGGCCGCCATCGGCCTGCTTGACCTCGCTGCGGACGAGCTCGCCAAGCACCACCGTGCGATCGCCGGCCACTGTGAACCGGGAGCCGACTGGACATTTGCCGGCGGCACGTTCCGGAGCACGATCCTCTTGAAAGCGCTCGAGCGACGCGTCGGTCGCCCCCCGACTGCTCCGAAACTACCCCCGATCGGCGGAGCGCTCTTCGCTGCCGCCCAACTTCTCGACTGGCCCATAGACGAAGGCTGGATCGGGCACGTCGCCGCATCGGCAAATGCGGCGTTTGCGCAATAAAATCACGTAAATTCTTGATAACAAAGAAGGATGGGAACATGCGTAAAACAATCTTATCACTGCTCGCCTCAGCCGCCCTGGCCGTCGCTCTTCCGGCGGCCGCGCAAGACAAGCCGCTTGCCGGTGAATCGATCACCGTATTGATGCCGTCGCCGCAGGGCCCCGATATCGCCGCCGCGTTCGAAGCTGAAACCGGCATCCATGTCGACCTGCAGACGCTTTCCTGGGACGATATCCGCCCGAAGCTGGTGACGGCACTGGTTGCCGGCACGGCACCGGCCGACGTGACCGAGTTCGACTGGTCCTGGACGGGTCAATTCGCAGCAGCCGACTGGTATATGCCGCTTAACGATGTGATTGACGCGGATTCCACCAAGGACATCGGCGTTGCCAAGATCTTCACGGTCGATGGAAAGCTGCTTGGCGTCCCCTATTCGAACGACTTCCGCGTGATGCTCATCAACAAGAAGCATTTCGCGGATGCCGGCATCACCGAGACCCCGAAGACGCTCGACCAGCTGGTGGCAGCGGCCAAGAAGATCAAGGAAAAGGGCATCGCCACCTATCCGATCGGCCTGCCGGTCTCGGCGACAGAGGGTGCCTCGACGAGCTGGTACCTGCTGACCAAGGCATTTGGCGGCGAGCTGTTCGACAAGGATTTCAACCCGCTCTTCACCAAGCCCGATTCCGCCGGCTACAAGGCGCTGGCCTTCGAACTGATGCTGCTCAAGGAAGGCCTGGTCGATCCGGCTTCCACCGGTCTCAAGGATAGCCAGATCAACGAGGGAATGTTCTCCCAGGGTCTGACCAGCATCATGATCTCGGGCGAACCCGGCCGTCTCGGACAGATGAACGATCCGAAGCAGTCCAAGGTCGCCGGTCAGGTCGAGGCGATCCTGGTTCCGACCGAAAGCGGCGAGACCCGCAGCTTCGGCCTGCCGGAGGCGCTTGCCATCCCCAACGTCTCGCCCAACAAGGAAGCGGCTGTTGCCTTCGTCAAGTGGTTCACGAGCCGCGAGTTCCAGAAGAAGAACATGGCGAACGGCTTCCTGCCGACCCGCACCTCGGCACTGGCCGAGCTCAACTCGGAAGGCAAGCTGAACAGCGGCGATGCACTCGTCGCGCAGTCTAAGACGGTCGAGGCGCTGTTCCCGCAGGGCACGCCTCCGTGGTACCCGCAGTTCTCCAGCGGCGTAAACACCGCAATCAACAGCGCTGCCAAGGGTCAGATGAGCGTTGACCAGGCAGTCGAAAGTATTGCCTACGCCGCCAAGCAGGCGATGGCGCAATGACTGCTGTCGCCTATAAGGAGACCGCAGGCAAGAAGGGTGTCGGCTTGAATGCCGACACCACTCTCGGCGTGCTGCTGGTGTCCCCCATTCTCATCACCATGACGGCGCTCGTTTTCTATCCGATGGCGCGAACGCTTTGGGACAGCCTTCACCGGGTTAATCCGATGCAGGCCGGCACGCCCTTCGTCGGCCTGGAAAACTACACGCGCATGCTGTCGGACGCGCAGCTCGGCACGACCTGGGTCAACACGCTCATCTATGTCGTGCTGGCAGTGCTTGCGGAAACGGTCTTCGGTGTGCTCGCCGCCTCGCTGATCAATCAGCTGAAAGTTGGCCGGCAGTGGGTTCTCGCGGCGGTGATCCTCCCTTGGGCGCTTCCCGGTGTCGTCAACTCCGTGATCTGGCTATGGATCTATCAGCCTGGCGCGGGCCTGCTGAACGGCATCCTCACCTCGCTCGGCCTTCCCTTCGAAAACCACGTCTGGTTCAACGATCGGACGAGCGCGATCATTGCCGTCACCGTCGTGCATGTCTGGCGCATGATGCCGCTGACGATCGTCATCGTCCTCGCGGCGATGCAGAGCATTCCCTCGCATCTTTATGAGGCGGCACGCATCGATGGCGCAACGCGCCCACAGATGTTCGCGCTGGTCACGCTTCCGCTTGTTCGCAGCGCGATCGCGGTTGCCATGACCAACGCCACGGTCAACGCCTTCAACCTCTTCGACGAAGCCTGGGTTCTTGCTGGATCCAGTCTCGAGACGCGGCCGATCCTCGTGCAGATCTATCTGGAGACCTTCCAGAACTTGCGATTCTCATACGGCATGGCTCTTTCTGTCGTCATCACCTTCGTCTCGCTTCTCGTCTCGCTCATTTACGTCCTTCGGGTCTATCGCAACACACGGTTCGACTGATGAAACCCACCCTTCTCTATCGCCTGATGATATGGATCGGCGTCGTCGTGCTGTTGATCTGGTCGCTCGGTCCGATCTACTGGACGGTCGCCAGTTCGGTGACGCCGACGGATGACTTCTCCGTCCGGCCAATTCACTTCTTCCCGCAACATTTCACGCTGGATCACTACTCTCGACTGCTCGGCATCAACGTCGACCGTATCGGCGGCGTCGAAGTATGGCGGCAGTTTCGCTCAGCGCTGTTGAACAGCGTCGTCACCTCGGCGGCCGCGACGCTCCTTTGTGTGGCCATTTCCGCACTGGGCGCCTACGCCTTCACCCGGATACGCTTCCCCGGCCGCAACGCGCTCTTCGGCCTTGTGGTCGCGACGCTCGCGATCCCGGCCTATGCGGTGCTGATCCCGCTCTACCAGATCATGATCAAGATGCATCTCGTCGATACCTATGTCGGCGTCGCCCTGATCTACGTCTCGGCTTACCTGCCGCTCTCGCTCTGGCTGCTGCGCAGCGTCTTCGAGGCCCTGCCTCTGGCGCTGGAGGAAGCCGCGCAGCTCGATGGTGCGGGACGTCTCTACATCTTCTTCAACATCGTACTGCCGCTGGCCGGTCCCGGTCTGACTGCCGCTGCGATCCTCACCTTCCTCGGCGCCTGGGGGCAATATCTCGTGCCCCTCATCTTCTCGCCGCAGGCGACCAAGCCACTGACTGTTCTCATTCCCGAGTTCGTCACGAAAAACTTCATCGACTACGGGCTGATCACGGCCAGCGGCTCCATCGCGATCGTCATCCCCGCCCTCGTCGTCATCTTCCTCAACCGATACCTCGTCAGCGGTCTGCTGGCCGGCTCGGTCAAGTAATCGGAGTCACCATGAACACGACCGAAAAAGTCATCCGCGAGCAGTTTCCCTTCTGGGAGAAGGCGCTGGGCTCAAACACCGCGATCACGCGCGACGACGTGCTCGTCTATGTTGGCTGCGGAACATCTTACTATCTCGCCATGTCGCTCGCGGCCTACGCGAACAATGCCGGCCGTCGCGCAATCGCCGTCCCCGGCGCCGAATGGCTCAATCGCCCATCATTCTTCTGGCCGGACTGGAAGAACACGCATGTCGTCGCAATATCGCGCAGCGGCGAAACGACCGAGACAGTAGCTGCCGCCAAAATGAGCCGCGAGAACGGCGCCTTCGTCACCGCCCTGACTGTCGAGGCCGAGAGTTCGCTTGCAAAATGCAGCGACGACGTCGTTGCCTCGCCGACCCACAGCGAGGAAGGCATCGTCATGTCGGTCTCGGCCAGCCTCATGCTGCTGCTTGGCCTGCAGATGATCGGCCATAAGATCCCCGCATCGGCCGTGGCATCCGCAAAAAAGCTCGCTGATGCGCTCGACGCTTCGCTCAGCAAACAGGTTCTCGATCGCAGCCATTTCGTTTTTCTCGGCGGCGGACAGCTTTTCGGCATGGCCGCGGAAGGCGCACTGAAGCTTATGGAAATGAGCCAGGTCCTGACCCAGCCCTTCCATCCGCTTGAATATCGCCATGGCCCGATCAGCCTTGTGGACGAGAAAACCGCGGCCGTCATGCTTTACAGCACCGATCAGAAGGATGCCGAAGCCAAACTCGTCGGAGAGCTGCAGGAAAAGGGCGCTATCGTCATCGGCCTCGGCGGACCTGGCGATATCGAACTCGCTGTCGAAGCCGATCTTTCGCTCGCCGCACTCGTCATTCTCCCCGCCCTGCAGATGCTCGGTGAGCGTGTCGCGCAATCGAGAGGCATAGACACGGTATCGCCGCGACACCTGACCAAGGTTGTGACGCTGGTATGAGCGACGCTCTTGATCAAAATCGTGAGAGCGCGCTCTCCAAGCTTTTCGGCGCGCGCCAACAACCCTTGCCGCGCGGCATAACGTCGGTCTGCTCGGCTCATCCGCTCGTGATCGAGGCCGCCTTGCGGCGGGCGGCGCGGGAGGGCACCGTGGTCCTCATCGAGGCCACCTGCAACCAGGTCAATCAGGAGGGCGGCTACACGGGCATGACCCCGGCAGCCTTCCGGCAGTTCATTGAGCGGATCGCCATAGAGGTCGGTTTCCCGCTGGAGAGGATCATCCTCGGCGGCGATCATCTTGGTCCCAATCCCTGGAAGAAGCTGGGTGCGGACGAAGCCATGGTTCGAGCCGAGGCAATGGTCGCGGCTTATGTCGAAGCAGGCTTCGAGAAGCTGCATCTCGACACGTCGATGGGATGCGCTGGGGAACCGGCGGCGCTCGACGACGAAGTGACTGCCGAAAGGGCGGCACGTCTGACAAGGGTCGCGGAAGATACGGCACGCCGGATCGGGCAACGGCCTCCGGTGTATATCATCGGCACGGAGGTCCCTCCTCCCGGCGGCGCGACGCATGCGATCGAGGAGCTTGAGGTCACCTCTCCCGACGCCGCCCTGAAGACGCTCGCCATCCACACATCGGCTTTCGAGAAGGCTGGCGCCGGAGCGGCCATGGACCGCGTGATCGGGATCGTCGTCCAGCCGGGCGTCGAGTTCGGAAATGCGAATGTCGTCCTTTACAAGCCAGACCGCGCCCAGGGATTGGCATCGTCGCTTTCCCGAATGCCGAGACTCCTCTTCGAGGCCCACTCGACGGACTATCAGACCGTTGCCGAGCTTTCGGCTCTTGTCGATGGCGGTTTCGCCATCCTGAAAGTCGGTCCCGGCTTGACCTTCGCACTGCGCGAGGCGCTTTACGGGCTTGATGCCATCAGGCAGGTACTCGCTGGCGGGTCGGATAGCCTCCATGCCGAGATGGACGCGATCATGTTGAGCCAGCCGCAGCATTGGGCGGGTCACTACACAGGGTCTGCCAAGGAAATGCGGCTGCAGCGCCACTTCAGCTACAGCGACCGTATCCGCTACTATTGGCCCGACAGGCAGGCTGCTGGCGCGGTGGAAGCCTTGATGGCAGCGCTTCCCGATCCGATCCCGGAAACGCTGATCAGCCAGTATCTCGCTCGTGTTTATCCTGACGTCGTGACAGGACGCGTGGCGCCACGAGCTCGCGATCTTTGCCTCGCCGCAATCGATGCGGCGCTCGCGCCCTATTCCACGGCCACGGCCAGCCAGTAAATTTCAAGTGGTGCGGGAGGCTGCCGGTACGGCGGCCGCACGTCACACAGTTTCAGTCGGAGAGAATTATGGCGTCAGTCAGCGTCGCGAATGCCCGCAAGAACTACGGTCACCTGGAAATTCTTCATGGGGTCGATATCGACATCCAGGACGGCGAGTTCGTCATTCTTGTCGGTCCCTCGGGCTGCGGCAAATCCACCCTCCTGCGGATGATCGCAGGCCTGGAGGAGATTTCCGGCGGACGCATCTCGATCGGCGGGCGTGTCGTCAACGACGTCGCACCGAAGGAGCGCGACATCGCGATGGTGTTCCAGTCCTATGCTCTTTATCCGCATATGACGGTGGAGGCCAACATGGGCTTTTCCCTGAGGTTGGCGAAGGCACCGAAAGAAGAGATCAAGGCACGCGTACGTGAAGCAGCTCAGATTCTCGGGCTCGAAAAACTGCTCGACCGCCATCCACGAAACCTGTCCGGCGGCCAGCGCCAACGCGTCGCCATGGGGCGCGCTATCGTTCGCCAGCCGCAGGTCTTCCTGTTTGACGAGCCACTGTCCAACCTGGATGCCAAGCTGCGCGTCCAGATGCGCTCGGAAATCAAGCAGCTGCACCAGCGCCTGAAAACCACCACCATCTACGTTACGCACGACCAGATCGAAGCGATGACCATGGCAGACAAGATCGTCGTCATGCGCGACGGTCATGTCGAGCAGATCGGATCGCCGCTCGATCTCTACGACAGCCCGGCCAACCTCTTCGTCGCCGGCTTCATCGGTTCGCCGGGGATGAATTTCATCAAAGGCCAGATCGGTGCCGAAGGTCCAGTCGAGTTTATCGCGAATGGAGGCGCGAGGCTGCCCATCCCCGCCGATGTTCCAGTCACTCGCGGCCAGCAGGTCATCTATGGCATCCGCCCGGAACATCTGACGATCAACCAGGGTGGCGCGCAGGCTAACGTAACCTTGATCGAACCAACCGGCGCTGAAACGCAGATCACGACCGGCCTTGGCGACGTGCAGATCGTGGCAACCGTCCGAGACCGTCTTGCGCTGCACGCTGGCGACTCGATATCAATCGCGCCAGACCTGACCAAAGTGCAACTCTTCGATGCAGTTACTGAGAAGGCGTTGAGAGTGTGATGGGACCGACTGATTGTGACCAGCGATAAGCCGTTGTAGCGGCGGTTGACGCTAGCGCAACAAGCGCCCCCTCATCGTCGATCCGTGCGAGACCTTTGGATTTTGACAAAGTTTGCCAATATCAGTAATTTAGATCGGACGACGGAGGCTAGCTATGGCGACGATGAATGTTTCTCTCCCTGACCCGATGAAGGACTGGGTCGAGGCGCAAACCAAAACTGGGCGATACTCCAATGCCAGCGACTACGTGCGGGATCTGATCAGGCGGGACCAGTCCCGCAATGACAAGATTGCCGCCATGCAGCGCTTCGTCGACGACGGGCTTGAAAGTGGCGTCGGTACTCGATCCAAAGACCAACTCTTTGTCGAAGCTATGGCTCGCGCCAGCAACTCATGAGTTTCGAGCTCTCAGTCGAGGCAGAAGAAGACATTATTGGAATCGCGGAGCAAGGCGTTCGCTTGTTCGGGGTCGCACAGGCGCGGCGTTATCACGATGATCTCTACAGTCTATTGGATCTGATCGCAGGCAATCCGCTTATCGCTCGCGAAAGAGACGAAATCCATCCACCGGTTAGAGTTCATCCTTTCAAGGCTCATCTCGTCGTTTATCGGATCGAGGACGACGAATCGATTCTGATTATCCGAATTCGACACGGTCACGAAGATTGGGCAAACGATGCATTCTAGCGGAGCGTCTGTAGGTCCTTGTGCCGTGTCAGACTTACCCGGCGTTTAAAAGAAAGAGCCAATGACTTTGGCCATAGGCACCGTGAAGTGACTATCCAACCTTGGCTACGCAGACATGCCTCTCGCCAGTCGGCGCCTTACTTGAAACCCTCTTCGAGCTGACACCAGATTGCAAGCAAGGGCTGAGGTGTATCGCGAGTGGGAGGGATGGCGGACACTTTAGCGTTTACACTTCGCGAAGTCGAGGTGGCCTGGTAGCACGCACAAAGCCAGCGTATATATCAGCCTTATATTGTTGATATGATTTGTGTTGCTGTGCTGAGCCGCTCATCCTTCCTCTTTAGGGAGGCAGGCAAATGCAGAAAAGTCACGCGCGAAACGCAGCGTCGCGACCACTTCGAAACACCCAGCGGATGATCGAGCGTGCGGAGCCGACCTTCGCGGCTGCCTATCGTGCCGGGGTCATGGGGCTAAGCGCCAAATCGACGGAACGGCGCCTCGTCAGAGTCTCCGAGCAAGATCAGGCGCCGCGCGAGGTCGTCGACTTCGTTCGGTGCTCCTATCTCGGTCTCGACAATCATCCTTCCATCATTTCAGGTGCGATCGAGGCCGTTGCCGACTATGGATCCCTTCATTGGTCCTGTGCCCGTACGCGTTTGAATTTCAAGTTGCTCGCTGATCTTGAGGAGAACCTCTCCGACCTCTTCCGGGCCCACGTCATCACCTTCTCGACCGTGCTTGCGGCCAATTTGAGTGCGCTTCCGATCCTGGCTTCGGGGCATCTGACCGATGGAAACAAGCCGCTCATCGTGTTCGACCGCCTTGCGCATGCGACGTTGGCTGCTCACAAGCCCCTTGTTGCAGCCGAAACCAAAATCCTCACCATCGACCATAACGACGTCGAAAGGTTAGAAGAGATTTGCAAGGCAAATCCGTTGGTCGCATTCGTGTGCGATGGGCTGTATTCCATGGGCGGAGCAGCGCCCGTCGAGGAACTCGTACGGCTCCAGCGTCAGTATGGCTTGTTCCTCTACATCGACGACGCTCACGGAGTATCGCTGTTTGGGCGCTCCGGTGAGGGCTATGCTCGTTCGATCATTGGGGACGAGTTTGGCGAACGCACCATCATCGCCGCGTCCCTAGGCAAGGGCTTCGGTGCCTCCGGTGCGCTTTTGATGCTCGGATCGCAACGGCAGGAAGATCTGTTTCGGCGTTTCGCGCTGGCGTTCGCATTCTCCGTACCGGTCAACCTCGCCGGCGTCGGTGGTGCGATCGCCTCTGCAAATCTTCATCGCACCCCGGAACTCGCCGATCGCCAAATGGCATTGAAAGAACGCATAGAGCAGTTCGACGCCGCAGTTTCGACGAAGCAAGCCGGCCTTCCGTTCCCGATCCGGACAATCACACTGGGAGACGAACATATGGCGATCAGGTCTGCGCGCCGCCTGCTCGATCGTGGTTTTTACACCTCGGCCATCTTCTTCCCTACGGTCGCCACCGGTCGCGCGGGACTGCGGGTTTGTCCAACTGCCAGTCATATCCCTGAAGAGGTCAATCGGCTCGGTGTAGAGCTGAACGAAATCCTGGCCTCCGGCGCCGACGGTCAGGAGGTTCAAAGATGAGGGTCGTGGAGATTTCGTCTGCGATGAGTAATCGCGCGCGCTGGGTGATGCCGATGGGGAACACCCGCAGTTCGGCATTCACGGCGCCGCATCCGATCTATTTGGCATCGGGTGATGGTGCACACGTCACCGATGTAGACGGCAATCGCTATTTGGATTTCCAGAACAACTTTACGGCCCTCATTCATGGCCATGGGCATAGCTCCGTCAGCGAGGCTTTATGCCGTCAGGTACCAATTGGACTGAGCTTCGCGAATCCGACGAAAACGGAGATCGACCTTGCGGAACTCCTTTGCGGCCGTGTTTCGCATTTCGAGCACCTGCGGTTCACGAACACCGGATCGGAAGCTGTGATGATGGCCATCAAGGCTGCTCGCGCGCTGACCGGCAGGACGCTCATCGCAAAGTGTGAAGGCGCCTACCACGGTTGTTACGATCCAATCGAGGTCAACGTTTCGGCGCCTCCGATCGACTGGGAAGATGATCGGCGTGCGACCCTTCAGCATGACGGGTTGCCCACGACCGTTCGCGACCAGACCATCCCGATAGCGTTCAACGATATCGAAAAGACCGAACGCGCTCTTTCCGCTTATGGTTCGGAGATCTCAGCGATCGTGGTCGATCCCCTTCCCTCACGAGCGGGCCTGATTTGCGTCTCGCCGGACTACCTTGCCTTTCTCCGGCGATGGACGTCGGCTCACGCGGCGCTGCTGATTTCGGACGAGGTCCTGAGCTTCAGACTTGCGTATGCTGGCGCGTTGGGTGACGGGCCGATCCGTCCGGATATTACCGCCTTCGGCAAGATTATCGGCGGTGGTCTTCCGATCGGTGCGGTCGCCGGTTCCGCAGATGTCATGCGCGTGTTTGCGCCCTCGAGTGATCGACCACACGTCGCACACTCGGGCACCTTCACGGCCAATCCGATGAGCATGGTTGCCGGACACGCGGCCATGTCGGCGATGACAGAGAACGAGTTCACGCGCCTGAACGAGCTCGGCGCCGATGCACGATCAGCCCTCAGGGGCGCGCTGCAAAGCGTCGGCGTTACAGGCGCCGTGACGGGCGCTGGATCGCTATTTCGAATTTTCCTCGGCGTCGCAGAGGTCTCAGGCTATGCCGACGTTTTCCGGGCCGGATCGGCGTCGGCACTCGGTGCGCTCGTCCGCGCCATGCAGGATCGAGGGGTCATGATTTCGCAGGTCGGCCTCGGCGCAGTTTCGACGCCGATGAGGCCTGATGACATCAACAGATTGGCCGCCGTCTTCGAGGAGGCCCTGCGAACAGTCTCTGTTTCAGGTCGCTTGGCACCGGATACCACACCATGAACCTCGAAACCGAACGTCTCTTCATGCGACCGGTGACCGCGCGCGATGCCGAACCCCTTCACCGCCTGCATATGGATCCGCTTGTCGTCGAGCTCATAATGCAGGGGAAGCCGCTGACCCGCGAGGAATCCGATGCTCGCCTAAGGCTTTATCTCGATGAGTGGGACCGCTTCGCATATGGCTTCTGGATGGTCTACCTCAGGCAAGAGAGCGGCGATCTGAGCTTTGTCGGGCGTGCGGGGCTCCGTCGGTATGACGAAAACGATGTCGAGGTCGGCGTCTGTCTGTTCGGTGCCTTCTCCGGTCAAGGCATTGCCGGAGAAGGCCTGGGTGCGGCGATCGAATTCGCCTTCCGACGCCTGCCTGTTGCACGTCTCGTTTCGGTGGTTCGGCCAACGAATATCCGTTCCCAACGAGCGATGGAAAAATTGGGTTTCACCTTCGTCGGCGTGACCAAGCATCTGGGCACCACATTCCGCTATTACGAACTAAAGCGCCCGGCGCCTCCCGCGTTCCTATAGTGGCAGCGCGGCCCGAAACCCCTGTCCTGGAGATCTGCCGCCGAAAATCTTGGTGCGGACAGTTGACCCATCAACCTCATGCTCCGGCCAGAAGCGGGACTTGTGATACGGGAAGATCCCTTTCCTGTAGTACCCAACACCAGGCGTCGAGACGAGCATCGGCGTCGCCAATCCCTCAAAATTCATGGTGAAATGGTAGCCGGACTTCACGACCACGAAGTCGAGCGACTTGAGGTCGATCCCCTGGCTTGTGAAGACCGCGGGATCATGACTGAAGGCTGGCTTGCTGGTCAGCAATACGTAGATCCGCTCGTCGACCAGGAGGATGGCCGCCGGTCCAAGGGAGCTCGCTTCCCCGCCGTGGAATGGCCCCGCTAGCCTGTAGTTGCCGTCGCTGAGATGAGACACCCGGCCTGTTATGCTGCGCGGTGAAAAGCCCGGTGTGATCTGCCCGCCAACATCGAGCGTGATCGTTGCGCCGATCCCGGCTTCTTGTGCCCGCACGACGCTGGCAGGATCGGTTATGGTCAGAGCGCCGATGAGGTCGTCGAAGCGCTCGAGTACAGCTGCCAGCAATATCGTGCTGTCACCTGGCGCGCCGGCCAGGATCCGGTCGCCCATGTCCGCCATCACATATGGCCTAGCACTAGGTTGCGATCTTACGGTCTCGAATGCGTCATCGATCTCTAGCAGGTCATCGGTAAATTGTTCCCGGCTCTGCCAAAACGCACGGGCCAGATCCTCGGAAAGTCCGGTTGCGAGCGATACAGTTCCGTCGGTCATTACCGTGACAACCTGCCCGATGTCATAGTCATCAGCGTAGCGAAAGACATTGTAGATCGATATGTCGACGATCCCGGTTCCGGCGGCTGCAAGGGACCGTGCCTTGGCATGGATCGCCCCGAGTGGGCCGCTTGCTGTCTCGCCGGCGCCCGGCAAAATCATCGGAACACGGGCGCTGACGACCACTGGCTGTAGATGCCCCTGCAGGACTTGAAGTGTCAGCTCCGCCGCGCGTTCTCCGCACTCGACGACATCAGCGTGCGGGTTTTCCTTGCAGGCGATGCAGATGTCTGTGTTTTCCAGCATGGGGTCGGTCAGATGAGCGTGGAGATCAAGACCGACCCCAATCGGGACTTTAGGACCAACGTGCTCTCTGAGATGCGCAAGAAGGTCGCCTTCGACATCCGCGATCTGCGTGGTTGCGGCAGCACCGTGCAGGTCGAGCACGATGGCGTCAGGCTGAGCCTTGTCGATGCGCTCTAACAGTTCGTTGCGGATGTCTTCATAGAAGCGATGCTCGATTAGTCCGCTCGGTGGGCCTGAGACGGAGATCAATGGCAGGATGTCCGCGCTGGCGCCCTGCAAATGTTTGATGATGCCTCCCAGCGTTGAGCCGGCGCACTCAAACACCGCGCTATCGCGTTGGATTTCAAACTGGTCGATGGTTGCGGGCTGCGGGTTCAGGCGATTGGATTCGTGATAGAGGCGGCCGACGGCAATCCGTAGCCTTTTGGTGGGCACGTTCATGGTACCGGTTTCCTTGGTTGCTAGGGGTTAGCGCTGGTTCCATTCGTTCCAGCGTTCGAGGAGTATTTGGTTATTGGCATTGATCCAGTCCGCATCCGGTCTGATCAGCTTGTCGAAGACTTCGGGTGATGTCGGAGACGCAGCCTGTGCTTTCGCGCTCATCGCCTTGGCGGCGGAATATCGAACCGGCGTGCAGGTCAGCGCTTCGCAGACTTTTGCCTGAGCCTCTGGATGGGCCAGGAAGAACGTCAGGAATTTGAGGGCGGCTGCGCGATGCGGTGCATTGCGAATTAACGCCCATCGGTCGCCAACCAGAAACGCCTGTTTCTGGCTCCACGCCAGCGGCTGGCCTTCTTCTTGGAGCGCAGATGCGCGTGTCTGCCAGATCTCACCGGCGACATATTCTCCGCTTCGGAACCCTTGCGTGCTTTGATCGCCCGTCTTCCACCACAGACTGATATGCGGTCGGATCGTATCCAGCTTGGCAAGTGCTCGATCGACATCGAGCGGAAACAGCGCGCTCGGCTCGACGCCGTCGGCCAGTAGAGCCGCTGCCATCACGCGCCACGGATCATTGAAATTGGGCATCGATCGCGGACCAGGAAATCTCTGGACGTCGAAGAATTCGGCCCAACTCTTCAGGCCGGCGGGGAATGCGTCGGTATTATACGCAAGGAGCGTCGTACCGTAGGCCGACAGAACGCCTGACGGCGCGCAGGCACCGGGTAGGAGATCCTGGTCGTCGTTATAGGTGCGGCAGAATTCCGTCATATCCTCGTTAAGGGATCTGTGCAGTTCGGATGCCGCCTGGATCTCGCCTGCCTGGTAGAGGTCCCATTCGACATTACCGGTCTGCGCCATCGCCTTGATGCGAGCGACGTTTTCGGCGCCGGTCCCGGATACGGTGATCACCCTGATCCGGGTCTCCTTCGTGAAAGGATCAAAGAAATGCGTCCGCATCGCCTTTTCCCACGTGCCGCCGGTGGTCGCGATGACGAGCGTGTCTTCAGCTGCAGCGGTGGCACCGCCGCCCGTGAGGCCAAGTATCATCGCGATTGCCAGACCGGGCCCCGCGAGATTTTCGAAAATGTGTCGCATTATCGGTTTTTCCTCCTGTCAAATTCGGCGCGCGGCCTTTTGCCGCTTCTGGAGAAGCGTGAGCCCGCCCATCACAAGCAGTGAAACAAGCACCAGCATGGTTGAGACCGCCGCTACGACGGGGGTAAGATTGAAGTCGATGTCCTCGAACATCTTGCGGGTGATGGTCTTGCCCTCGATCCCCGAGAGGAAAAAGGCGACGGTTGCCTCGTCGAAGGATGCAAGGAACGCAAAGACTGCGCCCGTCATCACGCCGGGCAGGATCCCTGGCAGCACGACGCTTAAGAACGCTCGTGCCCGGCTTGCGCCGCAGTTCAGCGCCGCAAGCTCCAATGTCGTGTCGAAACGCTGCAGCGAAGCCATCACGGTCAGCACGACGTAGGGAACAGCAAGCATTGTGTGGGCAATCAAAAAACCAAGGAAATTGCCTGACAGTCTGATCGGCGCAAAGGCGACGAAAACCGATACCGCGATGACGATGTGAGGCACGATCATCGGGCTGATGGTGATGGCCTGCAGCAATGCCTTTCCTGGAAGATCGCCCCTGACAAGTGCCAATGCTGCAAGCGTACCGATGAGTGTGGCGGACACGGTGGTCGACGCGGCGATTTTCAGACTGAAGAGTGTCGCGGCAATCCAGTCCGGGTCCGTGAGGTACTGAAGGTACCACTTCAAAGTCACGCCCTTCGGCGGGAACTCGAGATAGTCGGCCGATCCCAGCGACATCGGAATGACGAGGATGGTGGGCAGGATGAGAAAGAAGAGGAGCATAGCGAGAATGACGACCATTGCAGCGATGTAGATGTGCTGCAGGCCGAGCATCGGGCGCTGGGTGACGCCGCGGCGCCCTTCCCGGCCAAGCTTCGCTTCGCGCTCGGCGAGCGCATAGTTCATATCAGGAGACACCGGCAAATCCTCGATTGAAAGAGAGCGTCTTGCGAAAGATGACGACGAACGCCAGGGTGGAGGCTAGGAGAACCGCCGACAGTGCGCCGGCGAAGGCCCAATCCAGTGTCTCGGTGGTTTGCTGGCCAATCAGGGTCGCCATCAACATCGTTCGTGGGCCACCGACGAGCGCCGGCGTCACGTAAAAGCCAAGAGCGAGAATGAAAGTCATCAGCGATCCGGCAAAGACGCCCGGAAGGCTCAACGGCAGTATGATCCGCCACACCACGCTCGGCCCATTCGCGCCGAGGTTCCTGGCTGCCTGGCTGAGCTCGCCGGGTATTCCCCTGATCGCTGCGAAGATCGGCAGGATCGTGTAGGGAAGGAGGACATGTGTCATCGCCATGATAACCGCGCCTTCGGTGTAGATGAGTTGGAGCGGATGGGTGATCCAGCCAAGATCGAGTAGAAGCTCGTTGACGACGCCCTTGCGCTGGAGGAGCACGATCCATGCATAGGAGCGCACCAGGACCGATGTCCACAGCGGGACCAGAACGCATGCCGTCGTCACCAATGCCCACTTACGTGGCAGTTTTGCCATGGCATAGCCAACGGGGTAGCCGAGTATGAGGCTTGCAAGCGTCACGATCGCTGCCACCTCGAATGTGCGCAGCAGCACCGTCAGGTAGAGCGTCGAGTTGAGAAGGCGTCGATAGGTGTCGAGGCCCGGCGCCGGATTGAGGACGCTTCCAAGCAGAAGCTTGCCGACAGGATAGAGAAATCCGAAGCCCATCAGCACCACCAGCGGGGCGATCAGCGTCAAGGACAATGCATGCGAATAACGTTTTCCAGAGCCTGTGCGTGCTGGCAAAGCGACGGTTTGTGGCTTGGCAGCATCGGTGAGTGTGGTCACTGTCATCGGGTCCTCCCCGCGTCGCGTGGATAAAGCTTGACGTCGGCGGGATCGATTTCGAGGACAACCATCTCTCCCTGGGCGAAAACAGTGGGCCGTGCGCCGGATGGAACATGAACCTCCACCAATGACCCGCCCTGCCCTTCCATGCGAACGAGAACGAGATGCGCCTGACCGACGAAGATCACGGATTCGACCGTCCCGGTCAGTTGATCCTTGGATGACCCGGGCGAAGTGGCCCGAAGAGCAATCTGCTCGGGGCGGACTGCGACGCGGACGGCGGCGCCCGTTCGAAAATGTGCCAGTTGCGCGCCTGTCGCATCTCGCGACTGGAGCGTCACAGTCTTGGAGACGCGAACGCAGCTAGTCCCCTGATCTGATCCAAGATACTCGCCATCGATAAAGTTCATCTTGCCGATGAACTCGGCCACGAAAGGGCTCGATGGACGGTGGTAGAGATCGAGCGGCGATCCAACCTGAACCAGGCGGCCGCCGGACATGACGGCAATCCGGTCCGACATGGTCAGGGCTTCTTCCTGGTCATGTGTCACGTAGACAACCGTGACGCCAACGCGGTTCTGGATCCGCTTGATCTCGAGTTGCATGGATTCGCGCAGCTTCTTGTCAAGCGCGCTCAGCGGCTCGTCCATCAACAGTACCGGCGGTTCGGCAACCAGCGCCCGAGCCACGGCGACGCGCTGCTGCTGTCCCCCTGACACCTGATGGGGATAGCGGCTCTCGAAGCCGGCAAGCTGGACAAGCCCGAGCATCTCCGATACTCGACAAGCTATATCTTTGGTTGCAGCGCCGCGCATTTTCAGGGGGAAAGCGACATTCTGCGCTACAGTCATATGAGGGAACAGGGCATATTTCTGGAACACCATGCCCACAGCGCGACGGTTCGGAGCCAGATACGTGATGTCTCGTGATCCAACAGAGATCTGTCCGGTATTCGGATACTCGAAACCTGCGATCATCATCAGCAGGGTGGTCTTGCCCGAGCCGGACGGACCAAGCAGCGAAATGAACTCCCCCGCCTTCACATCCAGCGATAGATCCTCCACGACGGACTTGCCGCCAAACTGCTTTCCAACGCCGGTTAGATTTATAGACTCTCCAATCAACATCGCTCTCCTCCAGTCGAGACGTATCGGTCGCTCAGCAGGCGCTGATCGACGCTTTGAAAGGTTGAAACGGGAATCAAGTCTCACTCGAGAACGCAGCAATCCTGCGCGTATCGCCGACAATGAGTCGGCGATGTCGTTCTATTCCCCGTTGCACATTTGCTGTGCTTGATCGTATGGCTAGTTAGAGCTGTATACATTTTGGATATTTTTGTTGCAACAAAAATAATCGCCGCGAGGCAAGAAACTTTGGAGATGATTGGAATGGATGCGTCGGCAGAAAACTCGAACAAGGTTTTGGGCCTGAGTGATCGCGCCTACGAGCATCTGAAGGAGAAGCTTGTGCGCGGCGCCTACCCGCCCGGACACAAATTCACCGTTCGTACGGTCGCCGAAGAGCTGGATCTGGGAACGACGCCGGCACGCGATGCGGTCAATCGTCTTGTCGCGGAGCGTGCCCTGGTCTTCGCCGGGCCGAAGACAGTCGTTATTCCAACGCTGACCCTGGCGGAACTCAACGAGGTCACGCAGATGCGACTGGCGCTCGAGGGTTTGGCTGCAGAGCTTGGCGCGTCTCGCGCTGATTTGAACGATATCAAGCAGTTGGAAACATTTCAGGCCGATATAGACGCTGCGCTGGACGAAAAGCGATACGCTGACGCGCTATGGAGCAACAAGGAATTTCACTTCCACATCTATAACCGCTCGCGCATGCCTTTGTTGGTGGCCACCATCGAAACGCTATGGCTTCGCATCGGCTCCGCCTTCCATGATCTTTATCCCGACTTTGCGGTCTCAAGATACGGTGTCCAGAACCACGGTGCGGCAATAGAGGGATTGCGGCACAAGGATCCGAAGGAGGTTCGGGCTGCAATCGAGACGGATATTCGCGACGGATACCGGCGTCTTCGGCGCGCGCTGAACGAGCGCCGTTTGCGCGGCTAGTCAATTTTCTCCAGTTTTTTGTTGCAACAAAAAAGAAAACCTGTTTCTTTTGTTGCATCAAAACGCGGCGAGGTCGCCGTTTGGAGGATCATATGCAAATTGCCTTACCAAAGCCGGGCGGCTCGCCCGGAGACGCTTCCGCACGCCTTGCGCACAGGGCAAGTGGCGTTTTTCCTGGCGGCATCACGCGCAATACCGTCGATCGTGACCCTGATCTTTACTACATCGGCTGGGGAAAGGGCGCCCATCTCCATGATGTCGACGGACGCCGATTGCTCGACCTCAACAACAACTTCACCACCCTGATCCACGGCCATGCCTTCGAGCCGGTTATTGATGCGGTGACCAAAGTCTTGCGCGACGGCACCTGCTTTTCAAACCCGACACCGCATGAGATTGCGCTGGCCGAACTATTGTGTGAGCGCATTCCCTCGGTCGAGCATGTCCGCTTCGTCAACACCGGTACGGAAGCGGTCATGTTTGCGATCAAAGCCGCCCGTGCGATTACCGGACGTCCGGCAGTCGCCAAGATTGAGGGCGCCTATCATGGCGCCTATGATTGGGCCGAAGTCGGCCAGGTCGGCACGCCTTCGACGTGGGGGGCACCCGATGCACCCCTTCCGGTCCCATCCTACTATGGGCAGCCGGCTTCGGTCTTCGAAGATGTGGTTCTCTTGCGTTTTAACGACGTCGATACGGCCGTCTCGCGGATCAAGCAACATGCCGGCCGGCTGTCCTGTATTTTGATCGATCCCGTTCCCAGCCGCGCCGGGCTGATCGCACCCGATCCGGCCTTTTTGGCTGCGATAGCGACAGTTGCCAGGCAACACGGCATTCTGGTTATCGCGGACGAAGTGCTTAACTTGCGTCAGAGTTACCGCGGCGCCTCCGATCGCTTCTCGTTGAAACCTGACCTGACCACCATGGGCAAGATTATCGGCGGCGGCTTTCCGATCGGGGCAATCGGCGGAAGCCGCAACGCAATGGCGGTCTTCGGCTCATCGCATCTTTCGCAGGGGGGCACCTTCTCCGCCAATCCGATATCCATGGTGGCCGGTCTGGCCGCCATGAAAGAGATGACACGCGAGCAATTCGGCCGTCTCGAACGACTAGGTGACGACCTGCGCGCACGCCTCAGGCATTCTATCGACACGTCGGGCGCGCCCTTCAGCGTCACGGGTTCGGCGTCCTTGTTTCGCATTCATCCCATACCAAACCCGCCACGCGAATATCGCGAGGCTTACCTCGATGCGAGAGAGGATCGGATCATGACCCAACTCGATCATCACATGAAAGCAAATGGCGTGCTGATGCCGAAGGGCGCCGCCTCTTCTCTATCCACCGCGATGAATGACGACGACATCTCGCATGTCGCGCAGACATTCGAAGCCTTTCTCGAGCGCCAGGAATTCTGATCATGACGACATCGAACATTGAGACCGTTGCACACCGTGTTGCACAGGCTTTGCGCCGCCACGGCGTTGAGTTCATTTTCGGCCAGAGCCTACCTTCCGCGGTCATTCTTGCCGCCGAGGAACTCGGTATTCGCCAGATTTCCTACCGCCAGGAGAACATGGGCGGCGCAATGGCCGACGGCTACGCTCGCGCGTCTGGTCGGGTCGCGGTCGTGACTGCCCAGAACGGGCCTGCGGCGACCCTGCTGGTTCCTCCTCTCGCAGAAGCGCTGAAAGCCAGCATCCCCGTGGTAGCGTTGGTGCAGGAGGTAGAGAGAGACCAGGCCGACCGCAATGCCTTCCAGGAGCTCGATCACATCGCGCTCTTCCAGGCTTGTTCGAAGTTCGTCCGCAGCGTCAGCACCGCCGACCGCATCGAGGACTATATCGACATGGCGTTTACGGCCGCAGCGTCCGGTCGCCCGGGACCGGCTGTCCTTTTGCTTCCAGCCGACCTGCTCCGTGAGCCGGCGAAGCCGTCGCTGGTGCATCGCCATGCCAACCTTGGAAGTTGGCCGCTGGATCAGGTGCGCCCCACTGACGAAGCAATCGCCGATGTGGCATTGCGCATCGCAAGGGCAAGGGCACCAATCGTCGTCGCTGGTGGCGGCGCCCATGCCGGCGGCGGCGCTGACGCGCTGTCACGCCTGCAGGAGGTCGGCTCCCTTCCGGTCTTTACCACCAACATGGGCAAAGGGGCTGTCGACGAGTTCCATCCGCTTTCCGCCGGGCCGATGACCCTCACGGGACCTCTCTCGCTTGGTTCACATACCCGTCCGCTCCTCGACGACGCGGATCTGGTGATCATGGTTGGCACCCGGAGCAACCAGAATGGCACGGATAGCTGGCGCCTCATCCCACCAGGGGCCACCATCATTCACGTCGACATAGATCCCGTCGAGATTGGCAGAAACTACGAAGCCATCCGTCTCGTCGGCAATGCCGCAGAAACGCTTTCGTCGCTTTGCGTTGCGTTGTCGCATGTCGATCTGTCTCAGCGCGCACGGCGGCGCCCCGAAGTCGAGGTACTGATCAAGCGCGCCTGGTTGGCGTTTCACAAGGATCGCGACACGCTGATCGATCAAAGCAAGCGACTGCTCCGCCCCGAGGCCGTGATGCGCGAGGTACAGGCGCGGCTCACACCCGAGACGATTGTTGTCGCCGATGCAAGTTACTCCTCGATGTGGATTGTCGGGCAGTTGCGGTCGCTTGCCGCCGGTATGCGCTTCCTCGCCCCGCGCGGATTGGCTGGCCTGGGATGGGGACTGCCGCTTGCAATTGGGGCAAAGGTCGCCCGGCCCGACAACCGCGTGATCGCCGTCGTCGGCGACGGTGGTTTTGCCCACAGCTGGGCCGAGCTCGAAACGATCGTCCGATCGGATCTGCCGGTCACGATCCTGGTCTTGAACAACGGCATTCTCGGCTTCCAGAAGCACGCGGAAACTGTGAAATTCGGCCGCTACACCAGCGCAATCCATTTCCATGATGTCGATCACACCAAGGTCGCTGAAGCATGCGGCTGCCCAGCCGTTCGCGTTCATACGATCGCGGATGTGTCGCAAGCGCTCGACCGGGCAATGGCGACAAGCGGATCGCTGCTGGTGGAGGTCATGACGGACCCGGACGCCTTTCCGGCGATTTCGCTGTTCGCGAAGCTCGAGGTCGCCGCGTGATGGAATCGCCGATCGCAATTGTCACCGGCGGTACGAGCGGCATTGGCCTTGCCTGCGCGCAGCGGCTGCTGACTGTGGGGTTTCGGGTGGCTGTGTTCAGTCAGCAGCGTGGCCGCGTTGTAGAAACTGGAGCGGCGCTTGTTGAACGCTTCGGTCGGGAGAATGTGATCGCTGCCGCGGTCGATATCCGACATCCTTCGGAGGTCGAAGCGTTCGTTCAAATGGTTGCCGATCAATGGGGGGCGCCATCGGTGCTGGTGTGCAATGCCGGCTATTCTCCCAAGCGCAAGGGCGCACGGCTCCGATTTGACGAAATCCCGCTTTCCGAATGGAACGACGTCCTTTCCGTCAATCTCACCGGAGCCATGCTATGTTGCCAGATGGTCGCTCCCATCATGGCGGCGGAAAAGTACGGGAGGATCATCTTCATCGGGTCGGTCGCCGCCCGAACCATGCCGCGGATCGCCGGCGCCAGCTACGTCGCCTCGAAGGCAGGGCTGTCGGGCCTGTCGCGGACGCTGGTCAACGAATATGCGAGCCGGGGCATTACCGTAAACACCGTCGCGCCCGGCCGGATCCTCACCGAAATGACGATGCCCGCCAACTCGCCCGCCAACGAAGCGGCGCTCTCCAGGATACCAACCGGGCGGTTGGGAGATCCCGACGATGTCGCTGCGGCGGTCGAATTTCTGGCGTCAACGTCTGCCGGGTTCATCAACGGCGCTGTGCTCGACATCAATGGAGGGGAGTTCTTGCCGATCTAGCGCGGGTCAAAGCAGATCCTCGATCAGGGCTTTGCTCGAGCTCGCGTGCCCATTGAGATTACGAACCAGTTCCGGCAGGGCGTCGATCATCAGCCGGATGTGTTCTTCGCCGATGCGGACCGCGACATCGCGGTCTTCAAGTTGTAGCCGTTCCTCCAACGCCCTGAGCGACCACAATGCTCGCCGGACCTCCGGCATCAATCGCACCCCGAATTGACGCACTTGGCCCGTGCGCGCGCAGAACCCCGCCATGGCGCCAGCGATCCTGCGGTTCCCCGATGAATTGGCGATACTTTGATAGCGTCTTTCAGCCTCTGTGGCGATCATCGTCGCGACAAGGTCGTCCGCAACGGGCTCCCCGTGCCACGCGTTCATTTCCACGATTGGCTCTTGGCGGTGTGGCGACGCTCCATGCTCGATCGCGTACCTTATCATCACCATTGCGAACCTATGGTCGGCGATCATCTCGTCTGCATCTAGCGCTCGCGTGTAATAGCCGCGCCCACGCACAAAGCCGATGACCTCCTCGTTGGCGAGGCGAATGAGTGCCTCACGGACCGGCGTGGTGCTGAACTTCAGGCGTTCAGCGATCACACGGATGTTGAGGAACGATCCCGGAGGCGACAGATGATGATGGAGGGCGGATCGGACCCTCGAATAGGCCTCAAGGACCTTGTCGGGCAATAGCGGGTTCGAGTTGGGATCCTGCATCAATGTCTGACCAAGCGCTTCAAATGCCGATGGTGGCTCCCTCATACGAGTGGTGGTTCGAGACATGTCGAACGAGGAAATGGGCACGACGTTCGGCAGGATGTTAGCCAGCATCATCACGCATGTCGCTTGTCGAATCCTACAAGCGACGTCCGATCCCTCAAGCGATAGATTTCGTGTGTCGGCGTTGGGTGAACCTTCCACGTCGTCGAGAGGAGGTGAAACCGAACCAATCGCTGGTCCCGCAGCACGGTGGAAAACCGGTGGCTCACCACATCCAAGTCCTTTGCGTGGGTGGCTGCGTCCATCTGCGTTCTCGATGAGGCATGTCTGACCGGAAACCGGCTTCGCCTCGCTCGTTATCCCGCAACGGTGGATACGGAACTTTCTTCCCCTGTCGGCTACGCCGCCATTCCTCGCGGGACAAGAAAGCACCGATCTCCCGCCCTCCACGATGTTCCGGCCCTTTGGGTGCGGTCCGATCGTCTCCGGTCTTTGCGACTGCCATCGAGGTCGCGATGGGCGCGGCTCCGAAACAGCAAAAGGAACTTGAACATGGCTAACATCGGCAACTTCACCACTACCGAAAATGGCTTCACCGGCTCGATCCGCACTCTCGCGCTCAACGTCAAGGCCAACATCATTCGCGTCGAAAACCCCACCGAAAAGGGACCGCAGTTCCGCATCTACGCCGGCAAGGTCGAGCTCGGTGCAGCATGGCAGAAGCGCTCCGCCGAGACCGACCGCGACTACCTCGCGCTCAAGATCGACGATCCGAGCTTTCCCGCGCCGATCTTCGCCAACCTGATCAACATCGACGGTGAAGATGGCTACCAGCTGATCTGGTCCCGCTCGAATCGGGATTGAACGAGAACGGCCCCGCTCCATCGAGCGGGGCCGCGTCAATCTTCGAAACAAGAAGCAGACCGCATCGCGGTCTGCTCATTTTCGTTACTTGTTCAGCGTGTCCTTGAGCGCCTTTGCCGGC
This sequence comes from Rhizobium sp. 16-449-1b, assembly GCF_017741935.1. Classification (GTDB taxonomy): domain Bacteria; phylum Pseudomonadota; class Alphaproteobacteria; order Rhizobiales; family Rhizobiaceae; genus Rhizobium. Next base: position 47,022 of record NZ_JAGHMH010000013.1, read on the forward strand.
TGGAAGCTCAGCTTCTTTGCCGCGGCAACCTTGATCGTCGCACCCGTCGACGGGTTTCGCGCTTCCCGTTCTGGGGTGTCCTTCACCTTGAATTTGCCGAAGCCGGGAATGGAGGTCTCGGCACCGGACGTCGCTGCGCCGGTGATGGCGGCGAAGACAGCTTCGACGATTGCCTTGCCCTGAACCTTGGTGAGGCCATGCTCGGAGGCGATCTTGTCTGCAATTTCGTTGGTCGTGGTCATTTTTGATCCTTTGGTGAATAAGGAATTCTTTCCACTCGGATCGAGATCTGTCACCGCTTAGCCAGGAAAAACCTCTTCAAAGCCTCGCTTCTCCACAAAAACTCATTGATCTTGCCAATGTTGCAGCGCGACGTGCAGACCAATTTCATCGGTCTCCGTTCGCGGGCGAGGTGTACGAACCCGGGACGGAATTGCAGACGACCTGAAGACGTCGTATATAGGCGCAATAGGAGATTTTCGATGCTCTTGCAAAAGTACCGCGAAAACAAGGAAGCCCTGAAGCAGATTGGTCGGGAAGCTCTGGCCGAAAGCAGACGTATGGGCTTGACGCTTTCCGCAAAGGATCGTCAGAACGAGGCGAAGGACAAGATGAAACGTGAGCGCAAGGATCGCGTTTCGGCATCGGTAAGATAGCATCCTCTGATGCCTGAGTTGTCGTGCGTTCTCCTCGCCGGACCGAACGGGTCCGGAAAGTCCTCAGCCTTTCCGAAGCTTAAGCTCGAGGGCGAGCTTATCAATGCCGACGAGATTGCAAGAGATATTGCAGACCTGAGCGGTTCGGCGCGAGATTGGCGTGCCGGTCAGATAGCCCTGAAAAAGCTCGCGGAGATGATCGATACGCGACGCTCATTCATCTTCGAAACAACACTGGCAAGCCAACATTCGATACGTTTAATGCGTGAAGCAAAGGTGGCCGGGTTTACGGTTGGCCTCTACTACACCGCGCTCGATTCTGTCGAGACGAACATCGAGCGCGTGCGGCAACGCGTTCTCAAGGGCGGCCACAGCATTCCGGAAGATGTTATACGTAGGCGACACAGTGCCTCATTCCTGAAGCTGTCGGAAGCTCTAGAGACCGCTGATGAAGTTGTCCTTGTCGATAACAGCAACCTCGAGCCTCACGTCGTGTTCGAGATTACCTCAGGTGAAGTTCTATCCTTCGATGTCGACGAAACCCAAGCACTGCACCGCCAGTTCGAAACCAAAGTCTGTGACGCCTACGGTCTAGTCCGGACCGGCAATACGTTCAGCAAGCGGTAGCCAAGACGCAGAAGTCAGCCCGACCAGCGGCGCTTGCGTTTCCTGCCATGATCGCGTTGGGATCGGCTCGCCGCCAAGTTGCCTAGTCAAGAGAAGCAGGAAACAGGCATCGAGCCCGTTTCCCGCTCTTTGGTGCCAAACCGGACCGTGGGGTAGCTGCTCAGGTGGCCAATTGTGCCAGTCGGCCATGACGGCATCAAGGATGAGCGGTTCCCCCAATTTCCTCCAGCAGCCTTCGGCCGCTTCCTGAAATCGGCTCCCCCACTCCCCGGCTCTGCCGGTCGCTTCGCGATCCCTGACCCCGCCACGCCCTCGTCGGCGGCCGTCATCGTCTTTCACAAACTCATGGAGATGAGACGATGACCCATTCAAACGAACAACTGGTTGAAGAACTGCGCGCTGAACTGCGCAATGCATTTGACGTCGCAGAGCGTCGCCAGATCGAGGCAGAGCTCGATCTTGCACAGGCAGAGCTTGCCGTCGCATTTGCCGAGCAGAGCGGGATCGTATCCGCAGAGCCGCCCTTCTAAGGGCGGCTATCGCCGTGATCGGCATGTGCGTCCCTCTCACGCGGGGTGGGCTGCTCTTAGCACCAAGGCTCGCGACGGCCGCTCCACGTCCGGGCAAGGCCTTCAGAAACCAGGATATCACCAAGACTGCGCCCATCACGCATAAGCACCCTCAGTTTGCGACCGTATCGGTCCTCGTCGCGGCCAGGCCACGCCATCAGGTCGAACGGTCCTTCGTTGATCAGTTCGATCAGTCGCTGTGTCGCCTGATTGCCAAGGGCAAGTTCCGAGGCGCATTTCGGCTCACTGATCTCCGGCGTATCGATGTCGGCGATCCTGATTTTCTGACCATCGATCCAGAGCGTGTCGCCGTCGACCACGCATCGCTGCCTATGACCGCCTGCGCATTTGCGCATGGGCGGGAAACTCTTGGTCGCGGCCGCGGTCACGGTGTCAGGAGCGAAGAGAAGACCAGAGGCGAAGGTCGATGATACGAGCGCAACCAGGACAACGTTCGCAAGGAGCCGTGATTGCCAGCTCTTCGGTCGGTGCAGGTTCATGGATCAATCCCAGCATATTGTTTTTTGCCCAGTATCAGATTCGGTTCGCCCAGTCTGATATCTTCAAGCCTTGGACGTCACTCGCTTTGCGCCGACCGGCACATAGCCGCGTTTACGCTTCTGCCGGATCAGATCGAGGAACAGCACGACGGCGTCTTGCTCACGAGCGAAAAGGTGTTTCATCGACTGGCCGGCAGTTCCGATCCTTCCCCAACGCCGTGTCAGGCAGGCTTCACCAAACAGCGTCTGGTCGATCGACACGGCGTAAAACCGGGCCATGTTTAGGGTCGGGTCTGTCCGTTCGATGTAGAGCTTATAGGGTTGCGCGATCATGTTGGGAGAATCGCGCTTGTGGGGTTCTGCGTCCAACGAGAGTTTTGAATCGTTTCTGGCTTATCGATTCATTTCGGTGAAGGATGGATACCAGTAATCGACGGGCGATCCGCCTGCGGCGTACGGCTCTATTCGCTATCGCGAACGAAGCCCGCGGGCGGTCTTCGCCCATTCGGGTTACGATCCTCTCGCGGCAAGCCGCAACTGCTGTAAACTAGTCAACAGAAACGGTTTTCGAGCCGTTGCTGAGCCGGCTGGCGCCGGGAGCGGGCGCGCCCTCCAGGCGCGAGTACTTATCTATCTGACAGTGCATTTTACACCCGCCACTCCGGCGTCAAGGACTGCGCGGCCCCTCCAATTTTCACTCCGTTTCGCTCCGCGCCACTTCGAGAAAATCGGTTCCTCCGCTAGCCGCCGCTGGCGGTCGCTGCGCGCTCCTGGACCCCTCGCGTCTTCGGTGCGGCCTCCTTTCGCCAGATAGACAAAAGGAGATCATCATGGCCAACATCAACGTCTTCACGACCTTCGGAAAACTGCAAGGGTTCAAACTGTGGGCTCGTGCCAGTCGCGCTTGCTGCACTACTGACTTCTCACGAGAACTTCACGACCGGCTTGTCGTGGTTCTCGACTACATGATCGCGAACCTGCGCAGTGACATCGGTTCGGAAGTGATCACCATGCGCCACACCCGCATTCCATACCCGAACCTTGCGCTTGGAGAGAGCGGCGGTGCGTTCAGCGAGGAGTGGCTGAACAATCGCGCGATTTCGCTTCTCGATCCAATCGCGACATTTGTGGCGGATCATGAAGGGCTGGTTCGACAAGCGGCCTTGCACCACACTTGCGTTCCGAGACCGGAGCTTGAAGGCTTGGGCAAGATCATCGACGAGATCGAACGCGAGGTGGGTGTCTCGTTCGTGGTTGCCCGCTTGTCTCACAAAGGCGATGCCGTCAATTGAGATCCAGACGAGATGCGGTTTACCGCATCTCGTCTTAGCCGTTGAGGGAGGGCGACGCCCCGGATCGACCGGGCCATCGCCCTTCATGAAAGGGGGGCCTTGCCGCCCCTCTCAAACTCACCCCATGAGGGAAGGGCAAGCCCCTCCCTCAAACTCCCTCCTTGGAGAAAGGGGACGGTTCCCTCCTCCCTTTCCCCAAACCCCTATCCCACTCCCATGCCGTTATTGTTTGGTCGCTACGCGATGGAGACATCAGCTCATTATTCGGGCGCCGGTGACGATTGCTCAAGCTCACTCTCACCGATGCTTTCCTTCATGTCGTCGCGCCGAAACCAGATCGCTCGCCCGCAGCGCAATGGCGGGTTACCGGCCGTGAAGACGATCTGTTCATCGGCGCGCATGCGCAACACTTCGTGTGGCAGGATCAGCGCTCGCGCAGCCATCTGCTTCGAGCGTGTCCGCGAGGAGCCCCGCGCGTTCACATTGCGACTGACCTGGTCGGTTTCGACCGTCGTCGTGCCGCACCGGCGCGAAATATATTCTGCGGTTTCCGGATCGTTGATGGCCGCGAACGCGATCCAGCTTGCGCTTTCGAACCATTTGCTGGACGCGTCACGTCCCCCATAGGTTTCTCGCAACTGACCGATCGACTGATAGATCATCGTCAGCGTGATGCCATACTTGCGTCCAGCATCACGAGCCGTCTCCAGGATGCGCATGTAGCCGAGCCGCGCAACCTCGTCGAGAAGAAAGAGCGCACGACCCTCCATCCTGCCATTGCGATTGTAGATAGCGTTGAGGAGCGATCCGATAATCACCCGCGCCAGGCCGGCGTGCATCTCCAACGTCTTCAGGTCGATGTTGATGAATACATCGGTGTTTCCGTCGGCAATCGCGTCGGCTTTGAAGCTCGAACCTGAGACCAACGCAGCATAATTCGGGTATGATAGCCAATGGGTCTCCTTGATCGCATTGGCGTATACACCGCTGAACGTTTCCGGCGTCATGTTGACGAAAGCCGCGACATTCTCCTTCACGAAGTCAGAGCGCGAGTTGTCATAGATATCCTGCAGGCGCTGGCGCAACTTCGGCTCCGGTTCGGAGAGATTGGTGCGGACCTGGCGCAATGTCTGTTGCTCGCGTGGCGTGTGACCCGACAGGCAGACGTCAGCGATGATCGCGGTCAAAAGTTGCAGTCCGGACGCCCGGAAAAAATCATCGCGAGTGCCGTTCGCGCGGCCGCTCTCACTGACGATCCATGACGCCACGGACGCGATGTCCTCTTCCTTCGTGCCCCCGAAGCTCCCGATCCAGTCGAGCGCGTTCAACCCGGACGACGGCTGCCTGGGATCGAGCATCTTGATTCTGCGCCCGGCGTTTTCCCGATGGTGGGTGACCATGGGTGCCACCTCGTTCGAAGGGTCGAGCACAATCAGGGCGCCACCCCATTTGAGTGCGGTCGGGATCGTCACCGAGGTCGTCTTGAAACCGCCGGAGCCGGCAAACACGATGCCATGCGACGATCCGAACGAGCCATCGAAGCAAAGTAGCGGAGCCTTGCCTCCCCGTCCCCAGCTCTCCTTGTTATCGGCCCGAAACCCGCTATCGGTCACGCCGTCGCGGTCGACGCGGTAGCGCTCGCCGACAACGATACCGCCGGTATCGGCAAACAATCGTTTGGCTTGGTTGAGTGACATCCAATCGGCTTCGCCGTGCAGCGCGCGCCTGCCGACGATCCGCTTCGGTCCCGTGTGCTGGAACGCCGCGTTACCGATCAGTGTCACGCGAAGTGCAAAGCATCCCGCCATTAGAAGACCGGCCGCGCCGATCATCGTGGCAGGATCGAGATAGAACAGGATCGATTTGTCCTCGCGAACCATCTGCGCGAATGCCGCCAGGCGCGAAATCTCTCTTGCTGCTGCGACCAAGATCGTCGCAAGACTTCCTCCGAGCGCGCTCCATGCGACGACCCTGATCCTTGCGGAGCCGGCAGACCCGAAGAGCCAGATCAACGCGGTCGCCGCAGCGAGCAGGTAGGGCGCGGCAATGCCGGCCCTGCCGAGTGCAAGGCGCGTGGCCTCAGTCTTGCCGAAAGCCGCGAGCGATTGATCAACCCCGGATGGCGCGAGGACAACGGCGATCATCATGGCTGCAGGCGTGATGGTGAGGATCACTCTACTCGCTGTCATCGCTGAAGGCCTCCAACCCAATTGTCGTCAGCCTCACCCGCTCCCCTGCATCCGCCTCGAGGCGGCTTGCAATGTCGATGAAGGCGCCGAGCAGCAGCGCACGTTTTTCAAAGCGAAGCCCGGCCTTGACGACAAGGCCGCCGAGCTCGATCTTCTCGCGGGTATCCTTCTTGCGCGCAGCCGATGTTGCGATCCTTTCCATTCGCTCAAGCCTCGCCACTGTTGCCCGAAGCCTCGCCAGCCGAGTTCGTCGGGCCGGTCCTTGCGCTCCCGCCTCCCCTATCCTTGCCGTTCGATTTCGAGCCGCGAAACCGTTTTGCCAGATCTTCGAATGCGGCCTGCAGCTCGCCCTCTTCGATCTCGATGTCGCCAAGGCCCGCTCGCAAGGCGACCCGGCCGATCCGCTCAGCTTCGCGGGTTTCGGCGAGCTTGAGCTGCTCGTGAAGTTTCGCGATTTCTTCGCGGATTTTGGAGGAAGGCTTCTTCATTCCGATCGTCTCTCCTGGCTGGAAGTTCCTTTCGAGAGCAGGAGATTTTCAGAATGGAGCGCGCATCGCACTACTGTGAATCCTACAATTTCCCGGAGCGCTGCTTTCGTGAATGATCCCTTCCGTTCCGAAGGAGCGGGTCCAAAGGGCGCATCGGCGCATCGGGGAGCCTGATTGGATGGTTCTCCCCAGTGGTGCAGAACCGGATGAACTGTAGGAGCTCGTCGTACCGCGCCGTCCTATCCCCGCCTCGGTCGGCGACCTCGCGCGTCTCCATTCGGGCAATCGAGATCGTGCTTGCCAGATATTGCTCGACCTCGCGAACAGCATTCTTGAACACCGAAAGCACGGTGTCGGCGTAGGACATCCGTCGGCTTTTCTCGTCGGAGTAAACGTACTTGGTTAGCTTGGTCTTCCTGGATTCGACGGGACGGTAGGTCAGGACTAAGGCGTGCTTGCTCTCGAAATGGCCCTGCTCGCGACCGAAGTGCGTGCGCCGTTCATCATCGATCGCGCGCGTCACCGGATCAGGAAAATGGCAACGATCCTTGTCCGGGTAGGCAAATGTTGGCACCCGTGCGGCCTCGACCTGTATCATCCAACCGCTGCCTAGCCGCGCGAGGACCGCATTGATCTGTCGCGACAGCTCATTGCGCTCGGTGTCGGTCGCGCTCTCGGAGTCCGGCCCAGCGAAATACCAGCCGGCCATGAGGCTTCCATCCTTCAAAAGAAGAACACCATTTTCCACGAGGCCGGCATAGGGCACGAGATCGGCGAAGGACGGCCCGGTGGTGCGAAAACGCTTGAGAGCAACCATAGCAAACCTCCTCAGAACTTTCGCCATGGTGACGTGGTTGGCTTGTAGTAAGGCTGGTAGGAGATGTGGCGAACATAGACTTGCCGCATGAATGGATCGGACTTTGCCATCATCCTCAAAGCGCCGACGATCAGGACCCATACTGCGATGCCAAGGAGGGCCGAGTAGACAGTCAAAACGACGAAGATCAAAATGACTGCCGCCAAGCCTGTGATTAGCACGAGTTCCCGGTCGGCACCCATTAGGAGGTTTGGACGCGATAGCGCGCGGTGGATCCGGTTCCGATGAAGACCTGCTAGGTCACTAGCCATTGGTCCCCTCCCCTGCCACTGTGGATTGAAAGGAAACCGCCATTGCAATTGGAGAGCCGATCGATGCACCGGTTGCGCCGAACAATCCAACGATGGTCGTCGCGCCAAGCAGAATGCCAGCCACAAGAACGATGTACACGAGACGTCGTGCAAAGTCGTTCAGCTCACCGCCGAAGATCAACATGCCACCGGCAATAGCAACGGCCGCAAGCGCAATGTAGCCGGCAACGGGCCCCGTAATCGATTGCTGGATCTGCTCAAGCGGGCCCTCCCACGGCAGGCTGCCTCCTGAGCTTGCCGCAGCTGGCGTAAGCGCGACAAAACCGAGTGCGACACCGATGACGGTGATTGCGAAAAGCCGGTTAGGCGACATTGCGTGCCTCCTGCTCTGCAGTCGGTGTATCGGACTGAAGGTCGTATTCTCCGTTCGAAAAACGTTCAACGTGGAGGACGTCCCTGACGCGACGGCCTCGCGGCGTTCGCTCGATCGAAATGATAAGGTCGATGGCTTCCCCGATAACCTCTTGCATTGGTTGTTGGCTCGCCTCCGCGGTTAATTGCTCAAGGCGCCTGAGTGCCGATGTTGCCGTATTGGCGTGAATTGTTGCGACCCCGCCGGGATGGCCGGTGTTCCATGCCTTCAACAGCGTCAATGCAGCCCCGTCTCGGACCTCGCCCACAACGATACGATCGGGGCGCAATCGCATTGTGCTCTTCAGCAGGCGTGCCATGTCGACGGCATCACTCGTGTGCAGAAGCACGGCGTTGTCGGCAGCGCAACGGATCTCCGCTGTGTCTTCCAGGATCACGAGACGATCGTCAGGCACGTGTCTGACGATCTCGTCGATGATCGCATTGGCCAGGGTCGTCTTGCCCGATCCGGTTCCCCCGGAGATCACGATGTTCAGGCGAGATCCGATCGCCAGACGGATGGTGCTCGCCTGGAGTTCAGTCATGACGCCACTGCGCACATAGTCATCGAGCGGGATGAGACGTGAAGCCCGGCGGCGAATAGTGAAGACGGGCTTTGTCACGATCGGGGGAAGCAAGCCTTCGAAGCGATGCCCGCCAATTGGTAACTCGCCTGAGACGATCGGTTGACCGGTGTCGACTTCCGATTGGAGAGCGTGTGCGACGGTACCAATCACCATTTCGGCCGCTGCCGCCGACATCTGTCCCGCATGTGCCATACCGTGTCCCAACCGCTCAATGAACAGTTTGCCGTCGGGGTTGAGCATGATTTCGACAACGGTGCTGTCGTCGAGCGCGACGCAGAGTTCGTCGCCGAGGGCGTCTTGAAGTTTGCGCACGAGTCTGGGGTGGGATCGGAGCTGAGACACTCGCCTCTCCTTACGCTGCGCGCTGCGAGGGGGGCGTGATCTGTGAACGGTAGTTGCTCGGCATAAGGTGCAACAATACGTCGCGGTCTGCTGGCAGGGTGCCGGCTACTGCAGCCGTCGAGCCAATCCTGATAGAAGGGCCTAGCCGGTTCAGGGGCCAACCGGCACGCGACAGTATTCGTTCGAACCGGAGATCGGTGACGGTGACGATTTCTGTGAAGCGATGGGCCACGCACCATTCCACGATGCCGGCGAACATGGCGAGTGTCGTCTCGTGGATCGAGCTATCTCCCCTGCCCTGGTCCGACGCTGTATCGACGCAAAACCTCGAACTCTCGATCATTGCAGCATGAGAATACAGGCGGCCATCAGCGAGAAGTGCTGAGAAGACGTCGTTGACCATCGTCGGTCCGACCGCCGGGAGCAGGCGAACGCACCCGGTCACAAGGCCATCCGTTTGGACCGCCAGAATGTAGGTCGGATCGAGAGCGTCGAAGCGATCTTTCTCGATGCCGTCCTTTACTTCAACGTCCCAGCTCAATCGTCCTGAGAACACGCGCGCCCGAAGCTCGAACTGAGCGTGAAGAAGTTTCTCTTCGTGGGAGTTCCGTGGTTTCGAGATTGCTACAACCTGCATGAGATCCTCCATCGCTTTCGGAGTGAAATCAGCACGTAAGGGACTCGGTTTGCAGTTGTAGGATCCTGCAAACCTTTGTTTTTTTGGGCCGCTGCGGCGATTGACTCCTAGGGCGTTACTTTCGAACCCTAGAACAAAACGATAACCCAGCTAATAAGGCGGTTCACTGTAACCATCAGAGTTTCAATAGAAAAATTGCTTTTCCACGGCTCTCGGGATAGCGCCGCGTCGCGTTCTGTTGAGGTTTCGTTTACCAAGTAGCAGTTGATGCAAAGGGGGAATCGGGTAACTGTTTTTCGACGGAAAATCGATGCAGTTGCTCGACTAACTCCAAGTTCGGCAGCAAGTAGCGCCATATCCCAGAGGTTACATCGCCAGATCGGCGCTTCAGAAACTCTCTGGTGATGACATCCTTCTCTCCGTCATCACTGATGGCCGTCATGCGGCTATCGACCTGCGCTTCGTCATGCCGGCCGCCGAGAATGAGGGCGACAGCAAGCTCAATCTCCTCGTTCGCAATGCCCACCGGATCTGGAAGGAAACCGGCGATGCCACCTATCGCCGTCCCGAGGGCAAGGGCTTCGATTTGCCGGACGCTGTGCAGATGATCTTCTCCGATCTCGGCACAATCAATGTCGAGAAGAAGCGCGGCTTCTCAGCCTATCGCTCCATCTGCGACGAGTTGATCCTGCTCGGCGCGGCGCGGGGGTTGACCTCCGCTCCGGATCATTTTTCGGCGGCCAGGCGCTTCTGCTCTCAACTGACTTCAATGCAGGCGGCAGGCGTCGAAGTCAGCGGGGATGCTTTACACGAGTGCTGGGCCAGATCAGGGATCGCCAGCCAGTATCCGCAGAGCTTTTGATTGGCGCTAAACCAGTTACCTGGATTTAGGAAGCACGCTGAACGCCTCGCTGCAGAACACCGGCTACATCTTCCGCATGTTAGAAGCTAAGTCGCCCGGCGCGAAGAGAGCGGTTCGGCTCTACTCGGCGCCACCGCCCGGTAACCCGGAGGATAGCGATGCACCTAACCCGGCTCTACTTGCTATCGATCCGTCGGATCAGCTCAAGAATTATCGGCGCCATCTCCCCGAACGCCTCAAGCTTCTCGTCGGCATCTTCGAGCTCATCAGAGAGGCGAGCCTCCTCTTCCCCGTCCTCGTTCGCCATATAGGCAGCGTGGGCTTTGGTGCATCGCTCCGCGGCGATCCTGAGTGCCTCGATGTCAAGAGTCATGCTGTTGCCCTCATTGGTGATCGATTGAAGATACTATGGAACCATTTCTGTGAGAACATCAGTCGTTCGTGTGCCATCGCCCGTGCAGATTGGAGGTGCCGAACTGGCGACATCATCACACAGCTCCGTCGTCCGGCATGAGTATGTTCATGGACTGCTACCGCAGCAGGGATCTCGCGGAGGACGCAGCCAAGGAGATAGAGCGCATGCGCCCGCCTATGCAAAAGGTGCGCAATTTACCGACGACAATGTGACCACGGAATGTAGCTCGCTTACCAAGCGCAACTCTGGTGTAGTCGTTGTTTTCTTGCGCGGACCTTGGGAATCGAACGGCCCTCCTGCGGACGCCGCCGCCTCTGGTGAAATCCTGCTCTTTGCTGTCCCTTGTTACGCGCTTGCTGCACTGGCGTTGATCTACGCTAATTCATCCAGGGCAAGGTTGTCCTTGATACATGCAATCCGCCGAGCGGATCGAGCACCGCCATATCTCGAGAGGCGGTCAGCCAAGGCGCCGGCCCGACGTCGGCCAGATATCTTCCGGCAAGCTCGGCGTTCCCCTGGCAGGCGATGATCAGGAAGCCGTTCAGATCGCCGCGCAGTTGGTTCGAGGCGCCGGTTGCGAGCCGGTCGTCGTCGGAAACCTGTTGGCGGGTCGAAAGTTTGAGCGGGGTGCACCCGGCTTCCGCGCGAACACGACCGCTGCCGATCTTCGCCAACGGCTGGACCTGCCCCCAGGCTGATCCGGAGCGCGTGGAAGCTGTGTCAGATCGCAACCAAGCCTGCGATCTGACGCTCAGCCGGATCATCCGTCAACGATAGCGCAATGCATCGACAAGCAAGGCGAATGCAGGCGATGAAAGGCGGCGGCTTGGGTAGTAGAGATGATAGCCGGGAAAAAGCGGGCACCAATCCTCGAGAACCGAGATAAGTTTTCCCTTCTTCACCCACGGACCAAGGTGATCATCCGGCAGGCAGGCGAGCCCAAGGCCGCTTAGCGCCGCATCGACGATCATCGGCACATCATTGCAGATGAACTGGCCATCGACGCGTACGTTGAGCGGACGCTTGTTTTGTTCGAATTCCCAGGTGTAGAGGCCGCCCAGGGTTGGCAGGCGCAGGTTGATGCAGCGATGCTGCGTCAAATCATGCGGTGTCAGCGGTACGGGATGGCTCTTGAAATACTCCGGTGAGCCGGCCACGACCATGCGCAGTTCAGGACCGATCTTGACGGCGATCATGTCTTTTTCGACCTGTTCGCCAAGCCGAACCCCTGCGTCGAAACGTTCGGCGACAAGGTCGACAAACCGCTGCTCGATCGAGATCTCAATATTGATATCAGGATAGTCCCTCATCAACTTCTTTGCCGCCGGCATGACAATGCTCTCGGCCGCCTGACGGCTCGATGTTATGCGTAGCTGCCCGCCTGGGCTCTGACGCATGGAACTTAGCGACGCGACACGATCCCGAATATCGCTGAAAGCCGGCCGCAAGGTCTCTATCAGCTGCTCGCCAGCGTCGGTCGGGCTGACATTGCGGGTCGTTCTCGTCAGCAGCCGAAGGCCCATGCGCTCTTCCAGCCGTCTGACTGTGTGGCTGAGCGCGGACTGGGAGGTTCCGAGATGGGCCGCGGCGCGGGTGAAACTGCGCTCTTCGGCAACGGTCAGGAAGGCGACAAGGTCGCCCAGTTCGTCTCTTCTCATTGATGAATCCGCAACATAGGTTCATGCCGAACCTAGCATCTAATAGAGTAGGATCGCCAGCGCTAAATTGCCGCTGCGATGGTACGGCTTCCGTCAGATGTTCACATTTGAGCCGCCTGTCGCAATCGAGAAGGAACGGATCATGCAGGACAAGCCCCTCAATATTCTCGTCATTGGCGCCACTGGCAGCGTAGGCAGACATGTCGTTTCGGAAGCGATAAGCCAGGGCCACACCGTGCGCGCGCTGGTACGCGACACCCGCAAGGGGAGATTGCTGGGCGATGATGTCGAGCTATTCGTTGGTGACCTGACCGAGGCAGAATCGCTCAGCCGTGCAGTCCAGGACATCGATGCGGTGGTCTTCACGCATGGTTCCGACGGGGCCGGCAAGGTCGGCTCCGAGCGTGTCGACTACGGTGGCGTTCGCAATCTGCTTTTCGCCCTTGGTGGCAACAAGGTGCGCATCGCCCTGATGACATCGATCGGCGTGACCAACCGCACCGGCAGCTACAACCAGTCCACCGAGGCGCATGACTGGAAGCGCCGTGGCGAACGCTTGGTTCGCGCCAGCGGGATGCCATATACGATCGTCAGGCCAGGCTGGTTCGACTATAATGGTCGGGATCAGCACAAGATCGTCTTTCTTCAGGGCGACAAGCGCCAGTCCGGCACGCCAAGCGATGGCGTAATCGCCAGGAAGCAGATCGCTAAGGTTCTGGTCGACAGCCTGACGTGCGATGATGCCCGTGGAAAGACACTCGAACTGGTTGCCGAAGTCGGTGCGGCACAGAGTGACCTGACGCCCTTGTTCGCATCGCTTGCCGCCGACGAAGCCGGCCGTTTGGATGCCGTGCGCGATACCGACAACATGCCGCTCGGCGATGAGCCCAGCCGGGTGACGGACGACCTGCACGCCGTACAAAAACACGCGATGGCACAGTAACTGTTGCGACATCGAAACAACTCTACTGGAGACAGACTATGACGAAACGCACTTGGTTCATCACCGGCGTGAGCACCGGTTTTGGCCGCGAGTTGGCGCAACAGTTGCTCAAGGCCGGAGACAAGGTCGTTGGAACGGTCCGCGACTTGGACAAGGTCAAGGATCTGATCGAAGCCTATCCCGACTCGTTCGACGGACAGACACTTGACGTTACCGACGTCGCAGCTGTGAAGCGTGTCGTCGATAGCGCATTCTCGCGTCATGCACGCATCGACGTCGTCATCAGTAATGCTGGCTACGGCCTTTTTGGCGCCGCCGAAGAGCTTTCCGACAGCGAAATCGACAAGATCATCGCAACCAACCTGACCGGATCGATCCAGCTCTTCCGTGCGAGCATCCCTCATCTGCGTTCGCAGGGCGGCGGCCGCATCATCCAGCTTTCATCCTATGGCGGCCAGGTCGCCTTTCCCGGCAACTCGCTCTATCACGCGACCAAGTGGGGAATAGAGGGGTTTGCCGAATCCGTCGCGCAGGAAGTCGCCGCGTTCGGCATTGGTGTAACGATCGTCGAGCCGGGTGGCGCGCGTACCGAATTCCGCTACGGCAGCGCCAAGGTCGCCAATCTGATGCCGATCTACGACGACACGCCGACACATGCGTTTCTCAAGATGCTGGATCCGAAGAACGGTCTGGCTGTCGGCGATCCCGCCCGCATGGCCGCACGTATCATAGAAAGCGTGGAAATCGAACCGGCACCGCTGCGCATGGTGCTTGGTTCGCAAGCCCTGCAGAGCACGATCGACACACTAAAGAAACGCATCGGTGGCTTCGAAGCGCAGACCGAGCTCGCCGCATCCACCGACTTTCCGCCGAACGAATGAAGCGGCGTTAACCCGACTGTGAATCCGATAGAAGCAAAAGGAATGAGAGAATGTTAGGAACAGTGCTTTATGGCACCGGCGACGTCCGGTGCGAGGAAGTGGTCGAGCCAAAAATCCTGAAGCCCACGGATGCCATCATCAAGCTCTCGGCATCTTGCGTCTGCGGATCCGATCTGTGGGCTTACAGGGGCGTCAGGGACGTCAACGAACCGCTCGCCATGGGACATGAATATTGCGGCGTCGTGGTCGAAGTCGGCAGCGCGGTCAAGACCATCAAGCCGGGACAGTTCGTTGTTGGCTCGTTCTGCCTGTCCGACAACACCTGCCCGCATTGCCAGTTCGGCTTCCAGTCCTCCTGTGAACAGCGCGAGTTCATGGTCGGCGCGCAGGCTCCTTATGCCCGCGTCCCGCTTGCCGACGGCACGCTGGTTGCGACCGCCGAAATGCCTTCGGACGATCTTATCCCCTCGCTTCTGGCGGTTTCCGACGTGCTTGGCACCGGCTGGTATGCCGCGGACGCAGCCGGCGTCCAGGAAGGCTCCACGGTCGTTGTCGTAGGCGACGGCGCTGTCGGCCTTATGGGTGTCCTGTCGGCTAAGCAGATGGGCGCCGGCCGCATCATCGCGATGAGCCGCCACAAGACCCGCCAGGATCTGGCGCTCGAGTTCGGCGCAACCGACATCGTCTCCGAGCGCGGTGACGAAGGTGTTGCCCGCATCAAGGAGATGACCAACGGCGTCGGCGCGGACTCGGTCCTCGAATGCGTTGGCATGAAAGAATCGATGATGCAGGCGATCAACTGCGCCCGTCCAGGCGGGAAGATCGGCTTCGTCGGTGTTCCGCATGGTGTCGAACTCGATGGTCAGATGCTCTTCTTCCAGCAGAAGAGCCTGCTCGGCGGTCCGGCGCCCGTCCGTCGCTATCTGCCGCACCTGATGGATCTCGTGCTGACGCGACAGATCAATCCGGGCAAGGTTTTCGACCTGGAAATCCCGCTCGCCGACGTCGCCGAAGGTTACAAGGCGATGGACGAACGCCGCGCGATCAAGTCCCTGCTGCGGATGTAATGTGACTGGCATCCCGTGACACGATCGCGGGATGCCCCCCACTCATGAATCGAACATATAGCCCTTTGCGGAATCCGGGGCCTAATCTCGCGTGGCCCACTCCCCATTTCCATCAGTGGGTCCTAACGCCGACTTGAGAGGAAAATCCTATGAAGAACATCGCAGCGAGTATTGCCATGACCGCGCTGGCGGCAACTGGTGCTGAAGCGCAGGAAGAGCGTCGCCGCGTCGCTCCCGCCGCCGTTTACGAGGTCGCACCCGGTCTGGGCCATTTCACTGACGACGTTCTTTTTGGCGAGGTTTGGGAGCGCACCGAGCTCGCACCGCGCGACCGTAGTCTGGTGACCGTTTCGGCAATCGTGTCGACGGGCAAGACGGCGCAGATCGGCGGCCATGTTCGCCGCGCATTGGACAACGGCGTTAAGCCTGAAGAGATCGGCGAACTCATTACTCACCTTGCCTTCTATTCCGGCTGGCCGAACGCGATCTCCGCAGTCTTCGAGGTAAAGAAGGTATTCGAGGAGCGCAAGATCGCGCCGCTTGCCCACAGCGACGCCGCTCGCATTGAATTGGAGGCGGCCGCCGAAGCGGCCCGGGCCGGCATGGTCAACAGCGCCGTGGCCCCGACTGCTCCCGTGCTCGCGGAGCTGACAAACCGCGTTCTCTTCGGCGACCTCTGGCAACGGCCGGACCTCGCCGCGCGTGACCGCAGCCTTGTGACGATGTCGGCGCTGGTCGCCATCGGCCAACCTGAACAGCTTCCCTTCCACGCCAACCGCGCGATGGACAATGGACTGACGCGTGCGGAAGCCTCCGAGGTGATCGCCCATGTCGCCTTCTACGCCGGCTGGCCTCGCGCCATGTCGGCGGTCCCCGTCATGAAGAAGGTGTTCGAGACGCGTGAAAGCGCCGCTCAGCCCGCATCGTCTGCCACCGCGGACCTGAAGATCACCCGTGCCGGCGAAGGGAAGGCCACGGCGCCGCAAGAGAATTTCACAGGCAATGTCGAGACATCCGGCTTCTACCGCAGCGATGCCCCGGCACGCGTCGGCGGCGCAACCGTGGCATTCTCGGCGGGCGCTCGCACCGCATGGCACTCGCATCCGCTTGGCCAGACCCTGTTCATCGTCTCGGGCGCCGGTCTGGTTCAAAAAGAAGGTGGCCCGATCGAAAGCGTGAAGACGGGAGACGTCGTGTGGATTCCGGCAAACGTCAAGCATTGGCATGGCGCTTCGCCTGACACGGCGATGACACATTTCGCGATTGCCGAAGCGCTTGACGGCAAGGCCGTTACCTGGATGGAGAAGGTTTCCGATCAGGACTACGGCAAGGCCAGTGCAATCGACTGATCCTTGAGAAATTCGCTTCGGACGCCCTCTCATGTATGACAGCACCACGAGACGAAATATTCTGAAGCTTCTCCCCTTGGCAGGGTTGTCGGCGCTGGCGCCGGCAACTGCCCGATCGCAGGCGCCGGGCTCTTCGGCCAGAACCCTGGTCGCGTTCTTTTCGCGCACCGGCAACACGGCACTTGTAGCAAGGCAGATTCGAAGAGCGCGAAACGCCACGCTCTTCGAGATCAAGGTCGCACGGCCCTACCCTGAAGACTACGACGAAACCGTCGCCCAGGCCGCGCGCGAAACCAGGGAGAATTATCTCCCGAAGCTCGAATATCTGGTGACGGATATTCGCCAATATGACGAAATCTATCTTGGCTTTCCTATCTGGGGAATGACCGCTCCTCCGGTCATACGCTCCTTCCTTCAGGGGCATGACCTCTCAGGGACGCCGGTCACCCCCTTCATCACGCACGGCGGCTATGGTCTTGGCGATAGCCTTGATGTGGTCCGCTCGCTTGCACCGCGATCCGACGTTCGTCAGGCATTCTCGATGGAAGCCGATCAGGAACGCCGGACACTGAAAGAGGTCACAGGCTGGCTCTCGCGGTAGTCAACCGCGTTCAACGCCGTTGCCATCGCCATCCGTTCATCGTCGATGCCGGCTTATCAAGCCGGGAAATCAAGACCGATATCGAGAATGGGCGCGCTGTGGGTGATCCAGCCGACGGAGATCAAATCGACCCCCGATGCTGCAATGTCGCGCGCGGTTTCAGGCGTTATGCGCCCCGAAGCTTCCGTGATTGCACGCCCTCCGACCATAGCCACCGCTTCGCTCAGCTGCCGGGGCCCCATATTGTCGAGAAGAACCGCGTCGACACCCTCCTCCATCACGTCCCTGAGCTGATCGAGCGTATCGACTTCGATCTCGATCTTCAGCATATGTCCCGCCGCTGCTTTCGCGCGACGCAGAGCCTCCCGGACACCCCCGGCGATCACGATGTGATTGTCCTTGATCAGCATCGCGTCATGCAGCGCGAAGCGGTGGTTCATCCCACCGCCGGCACGCACCGCGTATTTTTCGAGCGCCCTCAGCCCCGGCGTCGTCTTGCGAGTGCAGGCGACGGCTGCGCCGCTGCCGGCGACCGCTTCGACGATCGATGCGGTCACCGTTGCGATCCCTGACAGATGGCTGAGGAAGTTGAGCGCTGTGCGCTCACCGGTCAGTATTCCTCTGGACGGCCCGCTGATGGTGGCGATCACGTCACCCGGCCCGACCGGGCTTCCCTCACGGATGTGCCGGGAGACTGATATCGCGGGATCGACCAGCTCGAATGCAAGGGCTGCGGCATCCAACCCTGCGGCAATGCCGGGCTGACGCGCGGTCATCACGAAGGTCGACATGTGGTCTTCAGGAATAACCGCAGCCGAGGTGACGTCACCGGCCATTCCCAGATCTTCGGCAAGCGCCGCTCTCACCGCAGTTTCGATGACGAGACGTGGAAGGGACGTAACATGCATTTCATGCACTCCTTGCAAAGTTTGATGCGCTTGCGACACGGGCGATCTGCAACGCCTGCCCAAGCGTTATCCGGCTACGCTCAGCAACCGCGTGCTTCAGCGGATAGTCGGTCCGGGCATGCGCGCCACGCGACTCCGTGCGCAGCCTTGCGGAAACGGCGATTATCAACGCGACGATCGCAGGATCGGCCGCTATGTCGTTGCCTTCCGCCACAGGTAACAGCTCCTCGATCGCCTGGTGAATGCCCGCCGCGTTGCGCAGAACGCCAAGTTGCCGGGAGACGGTTGGGCGCACGGCCGTCGTGTCGGGCACGCTCGGCATGGGCGGAACATATCCAAGCGGAACCGCCGTCAGCTCCGATCTCATGTCGTTGGCCGCACGAATGCCCATGACGGCGGCTTCCAGCAGCGAATTGCTGGCAAGCCTGTTGGCGCCATGCAATCCGGTCGAAGCGGCTTCACCCGCGACCCAGAGACCAGCAACGGTGCTTCGACCGGCCCGATCCGTCGCGACGCCACCCATGTGGTAATGCGCGGCCGGGCGAACGGGGATCGGCTGCTCGGCGGGATCGATCCCAGCCGAACGGCAGGCCGCATGGATCGTCGGAAAGCGCGAGGCGAAGCGCGCGCCAATCGCTCGACGCCCATCGAGAAAGACACGGCCGCCGCGGGCGATCTCGGCGCTGATTGCACGCGCAACGACATCGCGCGGCGCGAGTTCGGCACCGGATACATGCCTCATGAAGCGCTCGCCGCGCTCGTTGATCAGCACGGCACCCTCGCCTCTCACCGCCTCGCTGATCAGCGGCAGCGGGCGCTGATAGCCGTCGAGCGCGGTTGGGTGGAACTGGACGAATTCCATATCGGAAAGCACGGCACCCGCGCGCGCGGCGAGCGCAATCCCCTGGCCGAAGTTGCCGGCCGGATTGGTCGTCGCCTCATAGAGGCCGCCAATGCCGCCGGAGGCGAGAAGAATGCGCGACGACGGCAAGACCATGCCCCCGCGAGAACTGGCGCAGAGCACCCCGGAGACAACGCCATCAGTCGTCAATATCCGCCGCGCCTCCCCCCCTTCGATGACAGTGATTGCCGGATCGGCAAGGACTGCCCTTGTGAGGGCATCGATGATCGCGGCACCCGATCCATCGCCGCCGGCATGCACGATGCGGCGGCGCGAGTGGGCGGCCTCAAGGCCGAGCGCCAGACTCCCATTGCCATCTTGATCGAACGAGACGCCGAGACGCTGCAAGGCTCCGATGACGGACGGCGCTTCGGCGATGATTTCGGCGGCTGCAGCTGCATCGCAAAGGCCATCGCCCGCGGCGAGGGTATCTGCCATATGCAGGTCCACACTGTCATTCGCACCGATGCATGCCGCGATGCCCCCCTGCGCCCATCCGCTCGAGCTCTCGGCGCCGAGATGTGCACGGGTAACGAGCACGCAGGGCTCGGGAGACAGCGTCAACGCCGCGATCAATCCGGCAAGCCCACTCCCGACAATGACGGGGCGATCGACAAGATTTTGGAGGATCTCGGTCATACCGCCAGCATCCTTTCGACAGCCCGGCGAGCCGCGACCGCAACATTGGCGTCGACGACGACTTCGTGCTGGTTTTCCTCAAGCGCTGTTCGAATGTTGCGCAAGGTGATGCGCTTCATGTGCGGGCAAAGATTGCAGGGGCGAATGAACTCGACATCGGGATGATGCACCGCGACGTTGTCGCTCATCGAGCACTCGGTCAAAAGCACGACACGTGCGGGCTTCTTCTCTCCAACATAGTCGGACATGACCGCCGTCGAGCCCGCGAGGTCAGCTTCCGCCACGACATCCGGCGGGCATTCGGGATGGGCGAGCACGGTGACGCCTGGATGGTTTTCGCGAAGCTGGCGAACATCCTCGGCTGAAAACAGCTCATGCACTTCGCAGTGTCCGTGCCAGGCGATGATCTCGACGTTCGTTTCCTTGGCGACGTTGCGTGCCAGATATTCATCCGGGATCATCAGAACCCTGGGAACGCCGAGCGCTTCCACGACCTGCTTGGCATTGCCCGATGTGCAGCAGATATCCGATGCTGCTTTCACCGCGGCAGATGTGTTGACGTAAGTGATCACGGGAACGCCGGGGTAAGCCTTGCGCAGCAAGGCGACGTCCTCGGGCGTGATGGAATCCGCCAGTGAACAGCCCGCTTCGGTGTCGGGGATCAGCACTGTCTTCGTCGGGTTCAGCAGCTTGGCCGTCTCGGCCATGAAATGCACGCCCGCGAGCACGATCACGTCTGCATCGACATCGACTGCCTTGCGGGCAAGCGCGAGGCTGTCGCCGACGATATCCGCGACGCCGTGGAAGATCTCCGGCGTTTGATAGTTATGCGCGAGGATGACCGCATTGCGTTTGCGCTTCAGCTCCAGGATTGCCTCGACATCCTCCTCGAAGCTCATCCATTCCGCTTTGGGAATGACCCGGCTGACACGATTGTAAAGCGACGCGGCAGACACTGCGGTATTCATATCGTCCTCCATTATACTCATTTCGAGTATATTCTGGACAAATAGATATTCTCACAGTGAGCATATGTCAATTACGGGCGAGAGGCAGCTTTGTCCCTGACAGAGCACGTTCTTCGACGACCGTCTGCCGGAAGCGGAAGAGCTTGGCGGGGCGGCCGCCAGTTTCGCTAGTGATGCCACCGGTTTCCTCGACTAGCTCCTGCTGCTCGATAAGGCGGCGGAAATTCTGCTTGTGGAGGCAAAGGCCCGCCAAGGCCTCGACCGTTCGTTGCAGCTGCAGCAAAGTGAAAGCGCTCGGCATCAGCTCGAAGACGACCGGGCGGTATTTTATCTTTGCGCGCAGGCGCGCTATGCCGGTCGCCAGGATCCTGCGATGATCGGCAAACATCGACCGGCCGAAATTATCGCTCACATCACCTGCTTCGGCGACCAGCCCGGCTTCATAGAGCAGCTCGTATCGCTGCAGCGTGAGATCCTCATTCCAGCCCCCGTGATCGAGGCCAAAGGTGAAATCGGCGCGCTGGTGACGCTCGTCGCGACGCCTTGGATCGGCATCGGCCCAGACCCTGAGCTTCTCGATGATCGCATCCAGAACCTTGGGCCGCCCCTGCCGATGATCCTCCCATGGCAGATATTCGTACCATCCGTGCCAAGCGGGACGCCCCGCACCCGGCGCATCCTGTTCGAGTACCAGCCCGAGATAGCTGATCGAGATCGTCCGTCCGCCGCGGATGTCGTTGTTACGGTCCCGGTCGGCGAATGTGTAGAGCTGCTCGAGATAGCCGATCGGATGGCCGGTCTGCTCCTGGATCCATTCGCGCAAGCCGCTCTGCAGCGTGCGATGACCAAGCTCGAAAGGGCCGGACGGCAAGGCTTCGCCGGAACGCACCGTCATCACACGTGGCTCGTTGCTGGTGACGGCTGCCACAACAGCCATGAGTTCCGCGTGGGCAAGCCCGATCGTCAAGCAATTCTCCCTGAATTTAGCAACATCAATTGCATGCCGGCCGCTTTATCGCCTGCCCGGAACCTTCTGCCCCAAGAGATCAGCAACGTCGAGCATCCGGTTTGCGAAGCCGAATTCGTTGTCGTACCAGCCGAACACGCGAAGCAGCCCGCCTGGCGCAATCGAGGTCTCCGGACCGGAGATGACCAATGACTCCTCGCGTGCCCGCATGTCCACGGAAACCACCGGCTTCTCCGTCCACCCAAGAACACGCGACGCGGCGACGGCCTTTTGCATTTGGGCACGCGCATCGGCAAGCGACGGGGTGTCTCGCAACGATACCGTGAGATCGATCGCCGAAACACTCGCCGTCGGCACCCTTATGGCGCGTGCCTCGATCGCGCCAGCGAGCGACGGCAGAACCTTGCCAAGAAGCTTGTGCGCGCTGGTCGTCGTCGGCACCATGGAGAGCGCGGCGGCGCGGCTTCTCGCGAAATCGTCACGCGGCTGGTCAACCGTGGGCTGGCTCCCGGTATAGCAATGCACAGTGGTCATCTGGCCGCCCACCACGCCCCAGGCATCGTCGATAACCTTGAGCAAAGGGGCAAGCGCATTGGTCGTGCAGGAGGCGTTGGAAACGATAAGGTGGTCCCCAAGCATTTCCTCGTTGGCGCCGAGAACAACCGTCACATCGGCGGCCTCGGCGGGCCCTGAGATCAACACGCTCTTCGCGCCGGCTTCGAGCGCACGGGAAATGAACTCGCGTGTATAGGGCTGCCCCGTGCACTCGAGAAAGACATCGACATCAGACAGATCAAGCTGGCGAACATCGCGAACATTGTGGAATGCAATCAGCCTGTCGCCCACCTGCAGCGCCTGGTCGCGGACCGCGACCTCTTCCGGCCAGGGGCCAAAAACACTGTCGTACTGGAAGAGGTAGGCGCAGCTTTCCAGCGCCGCGACATCGTTGATCAGGACGAGCTCGAAATCCCTGCCTTTGCTCAGCAGGATACGCAACACCGTTCGGCCGATGCGACCGAAACCATTGATGGCTATTCTCGTCTTCTGCTTTGTCATGTGTGCCCGGACTCACATTGCCTGTCATTGCTCGGTACGCCCGTCAGACGGATTTCGCAACATGGAGATATGGCTTCCTCAGCCTCTGTGGCAGCCCAGCCGCCGACTGCGCGGATATGTCCCTCTCCGGCCTGCGATTGATTGTTACAAATGGAAAGATCGGGGGCACATCTCTGCGACAAATCAATGTTAGCTATGCGTCACGCAAAGCTGGCAGGCACGATCCAAATACCAACGGCTGGCTCGGGTCGCGGTCAATCACTGAGACGACAACGACCGTTGAGTTCGATCGGATTGGTGGCCGTTCTGTTTGCTGCAAGCTGTTGGCCGATGAATGCCATGAACGGTGCGCAGCAACGGCCGACGTGTGAAACAGACGAAAGAGAACGTGAATTATGTTAGAAAAAATGATCCACGTCCTGTTGGCGATCGTCAGCGGATTGCTCGTTCTTCTCGGCGCCACGGTCATGCTGTTGGTCGGAGGCAGCCCAAGCAGGGCATTTGCCGAATCGAACGCCGTCACCTTCCCGCCGTTGGAGCAATTTGTTCACTACACCACGGTGAAGCGTGGCGACTCCACCGAACACATGATGGCCAGCCCAGCCACCTTGGCCTTGCTCAAAGCCGGATCGCCGGTGCCGGTTGGCAGCCACCTCGTTCTCGTCGACTACCGCAATGGTGCGGTTTTCCGATACTTCGTTTCCCAGAAGATTGGAGCAGGCGTCGGGGACTGGCAGTTTCAGTGGTTTCATCCCGACCGGTCGATAAAGAGCGACGAGAACACCGCGCGTTGCCACTCATGTCACCGCTCTCGTCAGGAGAGCCAGTTCATGTTCACGCTGTCTGAAGCAAAGAGCTTCAGCAATTGAGCACGCCGTTCACCAAGATCTCGGGCAGCGCACGCCAGCGGCTCGGCGGACGCATCGTCCTTGCCGTCGGCATGGGCGCGCTCATGCTGCTTGGTCTCGCATACTGGTGGCTCGAAAACCTCGCCCACGAGCTTTTCGGAACCGCGCTGTTCCTGCTTCTTGCAAGGCATATCTACCAGAACCGGAGCTGGTTTCGGAACATCGTCAAAGGGCGATATGGGTTGCGACGCACGGTCATCGTCACGTTTCATGCCGCGCTCGCTCTGAACATGGCTGCACTTCTGGCAACAAGTCTCGCCATATCCCAATCCCTATTCGCGGCTCTGCCACGGCCGGATAGCGCCGTGCTGACCGAAATACACTGGTTCTCTGCCTATTGGGCCGTGATCGCGATCGGGTGCCATGTCGGACTGCATTGGCCTAGGATCAGGGCAATAACGAGCGCTGCCCTCGACCTGCCGCCGGCCACACCGGCTCAGACACGGCTCCTGACGTTGCTCGCCGTCGTGCTTGTTGCAATCGGCATATCGAGCCTTTCAGCGCTCGATGTCCAAACGAAGCTATCCTTTGAGCTAAGTCCCAATTTCTGGGACTTCAGCACCTCGGTAACGCCATTCTTTGTCCGCTGGACCGGTGTTCTTGCACTGCCCGCGATCGCAACGCATTGCGCAATGAATATTATTCCACGCCTCCGAACGCGATCGAAGCTCTGATGTGACCCTAGGAGCGGCTTGCGCTCGTTGCGGCTATCGCATTGAGCGTCTGCGCATCACGACCATAGATGTCGTCGTAATAGTGAATGATCCCGTCGGCCGTCGGCCATGCCGTGAAATAGGAGACATAAACGGGAACTTCCTCGGGAACCGGAACGTCCTTCTTCTCGCCGCCGGCGATTTCCTGCGCGACCGAATCCACCGATGTCTTCAAGACGGCGGCTGCCATGGCTCTCGGATTTTCCAGCCGCACGCAACCGTGGCTGAACATTCTATCCTGCGAAGCGAATTTTCCGCGCGCCGGCGTGTCGTGCATGTAGATGGCATGCGGATTGGGGAACAATATCTTCAGCTGGCCGAGCGCATTATCGGGGCCTGGCGGCTGTACGACAGCGATATTCTCGAGCGGTTGCGCCCAATCGACTTTCGCCGAGGACATCGGCTTGCCGTTGACCGATACCTTGTAGCCCTCGCGGTCGAGGTAGGACGGATCCCGCTTCAGATGCGGAAGCATCTCGTTCTTGATGATCGACTGCGGCACCCCCCAATCGGGATTGAATTCGACCGTCTTGATCGAAGCATCGAAAAAGTTCGTCTGGTGATCTTGCTGTCCAATCACCGCCTTCATCGAAAGCGTGACATCGCCGTTCTCGGTGTAGTAGGCCATATAGGCCGGCTGATTGATGAATACGTACCGATCCGGAAACTCCTGCGGCAACCACCGCAGCTCCTCCATGGCGACAATCACCTTGTTCTTGTTGACGGTAGTATCCCCGCCCTGGCCGGATGTTCGCAGCCAGTGCAATTCGGCGGCGAGCTGGGCAAACTTTGGGCTGCTCGGCATGAAACGGTCGACCGCCGACGCCAGGTTTTGCGCTGCTGCCAACTGAGCAAGCGTCGCTTTCAAATCGACGGGCTTACGCTTGAAGTCATAATAGTTCGACAGCTTGTTCGGATCGATGCGCCCCCTGAAATTATCCTGGAGAAACATCAGCATATTGCTCGAGAGGGACAGTTCGAACGCTGCCAGAGCTTTCGGGCGGTCAGGCGAATTCTGCTGCAAAGCCTCCGGGGAGGGCGAAACGGCGTAGTCCGAAACGGTCAGTCCCCAATCGTCGGCCTGCCGCAAGAGGTCAAGCGCTTGCCTTGCCTTGGCGTTCGGTCCCTTCGCGCCCGTCCAGATCAGCTTTGTTTTCGGCTGGCCATAATAGGCTTCAAGCGCGGCGGCAATGTCACTGTTCATCGATGGAGAAAGGCCAGCCATCTCCCGCAGGACCTTAGCCGGGTTTCCAGCCCCGCTTTCGAACAGCGTCGACAGCGCTGAATCGTCACCGTGACCCACGACATGCACCGGCCGGCGCTCGGGAACGGCATATCCCTTCGACGCGGAGAGCTGCGCAGCAGGCGCGGCGGGCTGCGGCTCCGCACGGGCGCCTATCCCGCTTGCCATAAGCGCGACCACGCTCATCAGAGTGATCTTCAGGCGTAAAGCTGATGTGTCTGCCATTCCAAATATCCCCAGCACTTGACGAGAAAAGCCACTCCGGATGAGCACATTATCTTCGCTTGTCGTCACCGCGGACTAGAGCGGCAACATTCAGGCAGAAGCTGGGCAAAACGCCATCACGAGAGGTTGAAAGCAGGACGACGACAAAAATGTCACGCGTATGAAATGCAGGCGCAACAGCATGGTAGGCGGGTCATCACTCAGGTGAATCGATCACCCCCGATTGATTCATAAGTCTCGTTGGACGCCGGCACGTGCATCCCCGATTCTATGGGCATGATCGCTCAGCCATATCATCACCATGTCGAACGCACGGATGCCAAGAGGAACATGGCCCGGTATTACATCATGGAGATCTCGCTGACCCTATTCGGCGAGATCCGCCTGACACGCAGCTGGGGTCGGATTGGCCAAAATGGACAAACCAAGGAGCACCATTTCGAGCGTGAGACGGACGCCGTCGATCTCTTTCTCGCGCTCGTCCGGCAGAAGCGGGCACGCGGTTATCGGCCGCGTGTCCCACCTCTCAGCCCATGAGAGCGGGCGGCAGCCGGTCGATTTGACACCGTGTCAGGCGCCACACCGGCAGCGCCTGACACGATCATAGGCTCAGAAGTCTTCCCAGGCTTTGTCCACGACCGCTACCGCAGCCGCCCGGCCACCAAAGGCGTTTGCGATCTTGCGTCCAAGCATGCGCGCCGGAGACGGCACGGCGTTGCTGGCGGCCGATGCCTCGCGAACCGCACCCGGTGCGGAGACCGCGCGCTGAGCGTCGTCGCCGAAATTGAACCGTGACAGCAATTGGTTGAGCGAGGCCGCGTCCCGGGCAAGGCTATGGCTGGCCGCCGTCGACTGCTCGACCATCGCGGCATTCTGCTGTGTGCCCTGGTCCATGGCGTTCACAGCGGTGTTGATCTCCTGCAGTCCGATCGATTGCTCGCGGGCCGATTTGACGATGGCATCCACGTGCCGGTTGATTTCCTGCACCTCCGCGACAATGACCTCCAGCGCGGTACCGGTATTGCCGACAAGCGCTACACCGGAACGCACATGGTCGCCCGACATGATGATCAGCGCCTTGATCTCCTTGGCGGCCTGAGCGGAACGCTGGGCGAGTTCGCGCACCTCCTGGGCGACAACGGCAAAGCCCTTGCCCGCCTCCCCGGCGCGGGCTGCTTCCACCCCAGCATTGAGAGCAAGCAGGTTCGTCTGGAAAGCGATCTCGTCGATAACGCTGATGATGTTGGTAATCTCTCCCGACGAACGTTCGATCTCCTTCATCGCAACGACAGCGTCGCGAACGACCAGCCCGGATTTTTCGGCTCCGGTACGCGCTTGCGCTACCAGATTGCCCGCATCCTCCGCCCGCTTGGTGGCATCCTTCACCGTCGTGGTGATCTCCTCGAGCGCGGCGGCCGTCTCCTCGACGGAGGCGGCTTGCTGTTCGGTCCTCTTCGACAGGTCGTCGGCCGCGGCGCGGATTTCATTTGCGCTCGCATCAATTCCCCGCGCATTGCTGCCGACGGCGCGGAGGGCCTCGCTCAGATTGGCAACGGACTCATTGAAGTTGGCTCGCAATGCATCGAGATGCGCGACGAAAGGCGTGTCGATGCGATAGGCGACATCACCCTGCGCCAGTCGGCCCAGCGCGTCGCCCAGCTTGTCCACTGCGAATTGCGTGTCTGCGTCATCCCGAGCTTTCTGGGCGTCGCGCGCGATACGCTCCTTGTCTGAAAGGCTGCGATTGGCCTCGGCTTCATCTTCAAGACGGATACGCTCCAGCGCGTTGTCGCGGAACACGGACACCGCCTTTGCCATCTGGCCGACTTCGTCGCGCCGGTCCTGTCCTTCCACGGCCATGGCGGTATCACCGCTTGCAAGCGATGTCATGCGTTCGCGCAATCTCGCGATCGGTGCGGTAATCCCGCGCGCGGACACCAGCAGGGCCGCCGCGATACTTGCCGCGAAGACGAGGGTGAGCATCGTTAGGGAGATGAAAATCGTCGAGCGCGTCTGCTGGGTCAGCTCGTTTGCTCGCGCATTGATATTCTTCTTCATCAATGTCGTGAGATCGCGCATATCGGACAGCAGCGGCCTGATCAGGATATCCGCCTGCGCCAGAATCACCAGCGCTTCGGCTGCACGCCCGCTTCCCAGTTTGACGGCGGCATCGGTCTTGGCGATCACGTCGTTCGACCTCGCGATGAAGGCGTCGATCGCCTCCGCATCCTCTGGACGACCACCCTTGGATTGCTGCAGGCGAGCGATCAGGCTCCCGGCGTTTTCCTTGTAAAAGTCGCTCGCCGCCTTGAAGGCCGGATCCTGAGCGTCGTAGGCAAGCGTCTGGTAGGCCGCGTAACCTATGGAAACCAGGCTTCGCGTGGAGGCGACGAGGTCGACCTCTGCCTGGTAGTCCTGCGCGATGAACTCCGAATAGGTGGAATCGACGGCCTTGAACTTATCGGACATGAAGAGCGTGGCGCCGATGCCGACCACGCAGATGGGAATGATGAGAGAGAGAATTTTCGTGCGAATGCGCGCGTTTTTCAGAAACGACATGTGACCTCTGTTTGACGGGATCGAGTGTCACGAGGCCGCAAATTCCCATTCGACAGCACGACGGCGCCGGCACAACGGCACGTGACGTGCCGAAGCGATGCGTATCGTTACGCCATGCAGGGATAGCTCTATGGTTTCTTGGCCGCCAATCCACTCATCGATCGGGTGGGGATATCGACATGGCAGAGATCTTGGCCATCATGGCGACTTGAGCGGCTTCTACCAGTTACAAATTCGGCTCAAGGCTAAGGGTTTTCAGTATATCTTGCAGGCAAATCGAAAGCAGGGCGTAGCATGCGCCATGCCTACGCTTAAATCATCTAAGCAAATGCAATCTAAGACTATTTACTAGTTGTGAGAGCGCGGCAGCACAATCAGTCTTTGCTGGAATCAGTTTTCATAAAAATTGAACCAATATGCATCTTCCCGGCATCTCAAAACGATGCCAGGACGCGACTAGTAGCCTCGATCGAAATCGATCCCATCCGGCAGAATGCCGTTCGCGCGGTATTCGCCGATCCTGTTGGCAACGATCTTTGCTGCGGTCGACGGGTTGGTGGGCGCCGAGATATGCGGCAGCACGGTCACGCCCGGGTGATCCCATAGAGGGCTCTGCTCATCGAGGGGTTCGCTCTCGAAGACATCAAGCACGGCGTGCTTGACAGCGCCTGCATCGAGCGCGGCGATCAGATCGAGCGTTTTGACGATGCGGCCACGTCCGAAATTGATGAAGCCGGCATTCGCCGGTAGCAGAGCAAATTCGCGCGCGCCGAGGAGCCCTGTCGTTTCAGCCGTCAGCGGCAGCAGGCAGACCACGATGTTGGACGTCCTGAGCATGGCGTCCAAGCCGTCTGCGCCGAAATAGGTCTCGACACCGTCGACCTGCTTTTCGGTCCGGCTCCAGCCGCTGACCGCAAAACCCGCCAACTGCAGTTGTCGTGCGGCTGCGCAGCCGAGCGCCCCGAGGCCCAGCAGGCCGACCCGCGTGTCGGGTGCCGACCGATAAGGAAGCTGCCGCCAAAGGCTTTGGCGTTGCTGCATGTCATAGGCGGGCATGTCGCGGGAGAGATAGAGCGTCCAGGCAAGCACGGCCTCGGCCATGGTGCGCGCGAGATCCGGATCGACGAGGCGTACGATCGGACGTGAGAAGCCTTTGAGTTCCAAGACTAACCGCTCGACACCCGCCCACAGGCTGTGCACCCATTTCAAGTTCGGCAGCCGCTCGAGATCGGCGGGGTCGGGATTGGCGACGATGGCGATATCGACACGGGCGAGCTCATCCGGCGACAGCTGACGAATGGAACGGATGGTTTCCTGCGGCATGGCTGCGCTGAGCGCCATGAGCCAGTTGCTTTCGGCTGCTTCCGACAAGCGCGTGACAAGCGCGATGAGAGGCGACATCGATCTGCTCTACATGGATTGCCGGGGATGAAAGCCGGGCGGTATCAAGGAAAAGAGGCCGGGCACTTTCGGTGCCCGGCCATGCGATCATTACTGAATGGTCTTGATCGGGTCCTTCGGCGCCGGATCGAAGCCGACCAGATCGGTCGTCAGCTTGGCGTAGGTGCCGTCGGCAACCATGTCGGCCAGCGCCTTGTTCACGGCCTCGACCAGATGCGGCTTGCCCTTCTTGAAGGCGAAGCCCTTCTGAACGTGGCTGACGTAATCTTCGGTCATGGTCAGCGGCATCTTCGCGGACTTGATGGCGTAGGCGGCGGCGATCGCATCGGTGATGACGGCGTCGACATTGCCGTTGACGAGGTCCTGCATGGCGTCGGATTCGGCCTTGTAGCCCTTGGAGGTCGCGCCCTTTTCTTCGGCGATTTTCGTCCAGCTCGATGCAACGAGCGCACCGACCGTCTTGCCCTTGAGATCGGCAGCGCTCTTGATGGCGGAATCGTTCGGGATGACCACGCGGCCGCCGGATTCAAGCCAGCCATTCGAGAAGGTGACCTGCTGCTGGCGGGCTTCGGTGATGTCCATGGCGGCGCTGATGACGTCGTACTGGTCAGCCTGGAGGCCGACGAGCAGCGAGTCCCACTTGATCAGGACGGGCGTGTATTCGAGGTTGAGGCGCTTTGCGACTTCGGTCATGACGCGGATTTCGAGGCCATCGAGCTTGCCATCAGGCGCGCGCATGCTGAACGGCGCGTAGGTGCCTTCGGTGGCGACCATCAGCTTGCCCGGCTGAAGCAGCTCGAGGTCGGCGGCATGGGCGAGAGAGCCGACAGCCATGCCTGCAAGGGCGGCGGCGGTCATGATGAGAGACTTCAATTTCATGGTTCAGTTCCCTTTATGTTGGTTCAGTGCATTCACTCGGCGTCGCGCCGCCGGTTTTCGTTAGCCCTTCGCCTGAGCGCGTTGGGAAGCAAGCAAGGCCATCAATTCCGCCATCACGGTTGCGGCCATCAAGGCGGTGATCTGTCCCGGCCCGTCGTAGAGCGGATTGGCCTCGACCACGTCGCAGCCGACGAGGTTGATGCCGTGGAGGGCGCGCAGGATCTGCAAGGTCTCACGCGCCGTCGGCCCGCCCGCCTCGGGTGTCTGGACCGCGGGGGCCGCAGAGGGATCGATGAAATCCATGTCGAAGGAGATGAAGGCCGGCCGGCCGCCGACACGATCGGCGATGCGCTGGGCGAGACAATGAGGGCCTAAATCGAGTGCATCGTCGGTCGTCAGCACGTCGTAGCCGAGATCGATCGACTGGCTGATATCGTCCTTCTGGAACAGCGAGCCCCGCATGCCGATCTGAATGGAGTGCGCGGGATCGATGATCGCCTCCTCTGCGCCGCGGCGAAACGGCGTTCCGGCGCTATACTTCTTGCCGGCGAAATACTTGTCCCAGGTGTCGGTGTGGGAATCGAAGTGGATCAGTGAGATCGGGCCATGGACCTTGGCGAGCGCCCTGATCTCGGCCAGCGTGATCGAGTGATCGCCGCCGATCGCGAAGGGGACGATGCCGGCATTGACCAATGCTGCGACCGACTCTTCGATGCGCTCCAAGGATTCGATCTCGTATCCCGGCACGACGTTGGCGTCGCCGACGTCAGCCACGGCAAGCTCTTCGAAGACATTGATATTGCCGCGATAGGGATTGATCGGACGCAGCATCACCGACATGGCGCGCACCGCATTCGGCGCAAAGCGCGCGCCGGTGCGGTACGGGCCGCCGGAATCGGAGGGAAGTCCGATCACGGCCGCGTCCAGCCCGCTCAATGTCGTTGCCTGCGGCAGGCGCATGAAGGTCGGCACACCGCAGAACCGAGGCGTTTCAAGCGAGTCGATCGGCAGGACACTCATGGCTGACCTCAACCCAGGTTGGCGTAACGTCGCTCAAGCCAGGAGGCGACGAATGTGAGGATCGTGGTCAGCACGAGGTAGATGACTGCTACCGCGATATAGAACTCGAAGGGGCGGAAGGTCGCCGCGATCAGGGTCTGCGCATAAAGCGTCAGCTCGACGACGGTGATCGTCGAAAGAAGCGAGGTGTTCTTCAGGGTCGAGATCGCCTCGTTGGTGACCGCAGGCAGGATGATGCGGAAGACCTGCGGCAGGATGATCGTGCGCATGGTCTCGCTCGGGCTGAAGCCGAGTGCCAGCGCCGATTCATTCTGGCCGCGCGGGATGGCGTTGAGTCCACCGCGGACGATCTCGGCGACATAAGCGCCGCTGTTGATACCGAGCGCGATGACGCCCGCCGTAAACGGCGAAAGCCGGATGCCGATCTGCGGCAGGCCGAAATAGATGATGAACACCTGGATCAGCGTCGGCGTGCCGCGAATGAACCAGATATAGAAGCCCGCCGCCACGCGCGCCGATTTCCATTTGGAACGCTGCGCCAAGGCAGCCAGCAGGCCGCATGCCCAGCTGACGACGATCGTCAGGATCGTCAGGCCGAATACCGTCCAGGCGGCTTCAAGAAAGCCTGGACCATAAAGCTGAACTTCTTCAATAAAACCGCTCATTGCGCCTGCGCTCCCTGACCTTGATCGTTCGAGAAGGAATGACCAACGTCGTCATGCAGGATACGATGAAGGAACTGCTTCAGGCGGTCGCTTTCGGGGTGCCTCAGAATATCCGGCGGACCCTCTTCGGCGATCACGCCTTTGTCGAAGAACAGAACGCGCGAGGAGACGTCGCGCGCGAAGGCGATCTCGTGGGTAACGAGCAGCATGGTCATGCCCTCGGACGCCAGCGATGCCATCAGCACCAGAACTTCGTGGACGAGCTCCGGATCGAGCGCCGAGGTGACCTCGTCGAACAGCATCAGGCGCGGCTTCATGGCCAGCGCACGGGCGATCGCCACGCGCTGCTGCTGGCCGCCCGAAAGTCGCGACGGGTAGCTATGGCGCTTTTCGAACAGGCCGATCCGCGATAGCAGAGCCTCGGCCTCCTCGATCGCCTGCGCGCGCGGCAGCTTCAAGAGACGGATCGGCGCGTGCGTGACGTTTTCGAGCACCGTCATGTGCGGCCAGAGATTGTAGCTCTGGAACACCATGCCGACGCGCGCCCGCAAGGACTGCAGCTGCGACGGCGTCGGGAAGAAGCGCGAGGCTGGACGGAAATCGAAAGACAGGCCCTCGAACTCCATGAAACCCGATTGCGGCATTTCCAGCGCGTTGATCGACCGCAGGAAGGTGCTCTTGCCGGAGCCGCTGGCGCCGATGATCGAAACCACCTCGCCCGCCTTGACGTCCAGCGAGACGCCTTTCAGCACTTCGTTCTCGCCGAAGCTCTTGCGGATTTCGCGCAATTTCAGAAGCTGCTCGCTCATGCTGACACCTCCGACGGATAGGTATCGAGGATATTGACCGCCACATCGCGCGGGGTGCGCGCGGCGCCGTTGATTGGCGTGATGTCCTGCGGACAGGCCGACAGGACGAAGATCAGATCCATCTCGGCGCGCATGACAACATAATCGCCGGCAGCCGTATCGGGCGGAACGCGATCAACGGTGCCGTCAGCGGTGACGGGCACGTTCATGAAGAGGTTCAACGACGCAGGCGTGAACGGCATTTCGATACCTACGCCAGACAGCGCCTCGTGGAAATTGTCGGTACAGCTGCGGTGATATTCCTGGCATCCGAGCTGCTGGTAGAGCTCGCGATTGCACGGGCAAAGCAACGTGTCGTGCCTGACCTTGGCGCTGTCGGCGACCATTGTCAGCATGGGGCGGCGGCGTGAACTCATCAACGCCATCCCCTCGGTGAAGAAGATGTTGCTGTTCATCGAACGCGTGTGATCGAGCGAAGACGTCTCGAAATGGTCGCTGTCAGCCAACGCCCAGGCATCGACAACCTGGTTGCCGTGGGTGTTCGTCACGAGGGCAAATTGCCCGGCCTTCATCTCGAAGGAGCGCCCCCTGCTGGCGGGCACGATATCTGCGTCTAGGCTCATTTCAAACTCGTCTTTCTTCGATGCGATCGGCATTGAGTGAGGGTCGATCGATCAAGTCCCGGCAACCCTATTCAGTATACCAGTGGAGTTCAAGTAGCAATTTCAATAAATTATAGCCTATATAATCGGCTTCGTGTGTATAATTTAAACAGAGAATGCTTATATCGTGAGCATATTTTGTCGGTTGATGCTTTAATTAGCAGAGCCGCACATCGCTCGATTGACGTTCGGATACTCGTGGTGTACCGAAAATCAAGGCCTTGCCGCAAGAGTGCATACGGAGTGACATGATGGATCGCTATTTTCCGCTGGACGAATACGAGGCGCGCTGGGATCGCGTTCAAAACGAGATGAAACGGCGTGGCTTTGCCACGACGGTCGTCTTCGGACGCGGCGGCGGAACGACCGACAATTGCGGCGACATCCTTTACCTCTCCAACCACTATGCCATCAGCAGCGGCATGGACTCGTTGATCTGGACCGCGCGATCCTTCGCTGGCGTCATCTTGCAGGAAGGACTTGCGCCGCAGCTGCATATCGACGAGCCGGAAGTTCGTCGCGATCTGGTATCGATCGATGATGTGCTGAGCAGCAATCATCCCTTCGAAAGCGTTGCCCGTTCGCTTGTCGAACGCGGCGTGAAGGGCCCGGTCGCGCTTGTTGGCACCAACCTGATCCCGGTGAAATACTACCGCGAGCTGGAAGCCATTGCGCCCGATATCGAATGGGTCCCGGCCGACGACCTTGTCAGATCCGTTCGGCGGATCAAGAGCAAGCGCGAACTCGACTGTTATCGCGTCGCGGGCGAGACCGCGACGGCGGGAATGACGATCCTGATGGAAAGCCTGATCAGCGGCATGTCGGAGCGTGAAGCCGCCGGCGAGGCCGCGCGCGAGGTCGTGCGCCGTGGTGGCCGCATCCAGATGATCGGCACCAACCATGGCGACACGCTAGGCTTCGACCAGCGCTTCCCGCTCACGGGTTATAGCGCCGATGTGCCTGATGTCGGCGACATCGTCACCGGCACGCTTCATGGCCCGCTGTTTCAGGGATATTACCTCGACCCGGGCCGGACGGCGGTGCGTGGCAAGGCCAACAGCGAACAGCTGCGCCTGATCGAAGCCGCCGGCAACATCGTGCACCGCTTGTCAGATATGCTGAGACCCGGCACGAAGCTGCTTGACGTCGCGGCCGAAGGTGATCGCATGACGGCGGCATTCGGCGGCTCGATCTCGCCGATCATGAAGAACTTCCCCTTCTATGGCCATGGCATCGGTCTCGGCTTTGAGCTGCCCCGCATCTCGACGACCATGTCTATGCCTGAAGATGTCGTGGAAGAGAACATGGTCTTCGGCGTCGAGGCGTTCTTGTCGCTCGACGGCGTCGGGGCGGCTTTCTTCGAAGACATCATCATCATTGGCAAGGATGGCAACGAGCTCCTGACGAAGTCGCCGAGCGTCTTCTAGGCTGGGCGCCAACCGCAACCTGAATAAGAAAGGACCGGGCGAGATGCTCGCCCGGTCCTTTTTGCTTAGTGTGCGAAGACGCTATCGAAGTCCTTGAAGCCCTTGACCTCGATCGGGTTGCCGCTCGGGTCGAAGAAGAACATCGTCCGCTGCTCGCCCGGCTCACCCTCGAAGCGGATCACCGGCGGAATGTCGAAGGCGATACCGCCCTTCTGCAGACGCTCAGCGAGCGCGAACCAGTCATCGAGCGGCAGCACGACGCCGAGATGCGGCATCATCACCATGTGATCGCCAACCTTGCCGGTGCGCGTGACTTCGAACGGCTTGCCGAGGTGCAGCGAGATCTGGTGGCCGAAGAAGTCGAAATCGACCCAGGTATCGGTCGAACGGCCTTCGGCGCAACCGAGGACGTCGCCGTAGAAGCGTCTCGACGCGTCGAGATCGGTGACGTGGTAGGCGAGATGGAAGAGTGAGCGCACGGTGGTCTCCTTTGTGATGGCGAAATGATCTTGATCAGCGAATGGTAAGGGTTCTGCGCAGGCTCGATAGCGGCTCGGCGCCGTGTTCGGTAACGATCACCGTCTCCGACGCACCGACCGTCCAATGGCCGTAGCTGCGAAGCGTGGCAGGCAGGTGGAACACCATGCCGGGCTCGATCACGCGCGAGACGCCGGTAAACAGGCTGAGGATACCCCCCTCGCCCCAATCGGGCGCGAAGGCGACGCCCATCGAGTAGCCGATACGCTTGCGAAACGCGGCGGTGTAGCCGGCCTCGTCGATCACGCTCTGTGCGGCCTCATGCGGCGCCGAACACGGCGCGCCCGGACGGATCGCCGATAGCGCGGCATCAAGGGCGCGCAGCGAGCAATCCATCATCCGCTGTGCTTCATCAGGCGGGCCGCCGATCCAGACGCTGCGCATGAGCGCCGAATGATAACGGGCATGGCTGCCTGCGAGTTCGAGGAACACGGGATCGCCCGCCTCCAACAGGCGCCGGCGCCACGTCATGTGCGGCAGCCCGCTGCGCGGTCCCGACGAGACGAGCGGCTCCATGGCCATGGCCTCGGAACCGGCCTGCGTTGCTGCCTGCAGCATGGCCGCCGCGATGTCGTTTTCGTTGGCGCCACCCCGGCAAGCGTCGATGGCCGCAATCATGCCCGCTTCGGCATATCGCGCGGCAGCACGGATCGCAGCGAGTTCGTCGGCGGATTTGACCATGCGCAGCGGCGGCAGGATATCCGAGCCATCTGCAAGACGCTCCTGTCCAAGCTCCCTGGCGATCTCATCTGCGAGCCTGGGCGGCAGGAACCAGCCACCGAGCTCGATCGCCGGCCGCGTGATCTTGCGGTCTCGCAGCAGTGCTACCAGCACCGAGACAGGGCTCTCGCCATCCTGGTAGACGACGATGTCGGAAAGCCACGTATTGGCCACCGTACCGTAGAGTTCCAGCTGCCGCACCAGCAGCGTGAGCTCACCCGATGCCGTGAGGATCAGCGCCTGAAACGCGAAGTATCCGGCAGTCTGGCGTCCTGTCAGCCAGTAGATCGTCTCCGGCCCGGTGACGACGAGCGCCTCGTGGCCGCTGGCCACCAGCGCCGACACTGCACGCGCCTGACGTTGGGCGAATTCGTCATGCGAAAACGAAGCCTCGCTTCCGCGAAGAGCGTCCAGGCCGTCATTGGGTATCTTGGATTGCATGTTCATTGCCTCAGCTCCGCGCCAGCCAGCCCAGGAAGCGGGCGCGTACGCTGTCGAAGTGGGCCTCCATCGCCAGTCTTGCAGCGACGCCGTCCCCGGCTTCGATCGCATCGATGACCGCGATGTGCTCGAGCGCCTGCTGGTCGAAGCGGTCGTGGGTGCGCGTGATGGTGCAGCGGCGCGCAATGCCGCGCATCTCGGTCAGCATGGCCGCGAGCAGAGGAAGCTCGGCGGCATAGGCGACAGCATTGTGAAATGCATCGTCGTCGAGCCAGAAGTGATCGAAGGCGATGTCGCCGCCATTGGCGTAGGCACGCATGCGTTCGCGCGACTGGATGAGATCGGGCGTAAGCGGTCGCGTGGCCGCCGTCTCGGCTGCTGCTCCTTCAAGCAAGCGTCTGAGCTGGACGATCTCGAGCAGCTGCTCCACGGTCACCTGGCGCACCATGAGCGCGCCGTTCGGCAGCCTTGAGATCACGTCCTCTTTTTCAAGGCGCGAGATCGCCGCGCGCAGTGGCGTGCGGGAAATACCGGAGTCCTGCGCGAGCGAACGTTCCGTCAGCATATCGCCGGAGGAAAACTGCCCTTCCAGGATACGCTGCTTCAGATCGCGATAGACCTGCTGTGTCAGGTTTTCCTTTTCACTCATCGTGAACCGCCCGTCTCGCCGGCAATCGCGGCGTACAAGGTTTCGACTGCCGCGGCCAAATCCGCATTGTCCATGGCTTCATCGGGATTGTGGCTGCCGTTCCAGTTGCGCAGGAACACCATGACGGAGTCCCAGCCCGCCTGCGCGAAGGCTGCCGCATCATGGCCGCCCCCCGACAGCATCCGGCGCGGCGAGTGGCCAAGCCGTTTCGCCGCATCGGCAATCATGTCGCCGAGATCAGCCGACAGCCTGGTCGGCTGGCTACGCGACTGCTGACCGAAATCGAAGCGCACGCCACGCGACGCGGCGATCGATGCCGCCTCGGCCTGCAGCAGCGCGTTGGCGCGTTCGAGAACCGCGACATCGTCGCTACGCAGATCGACGCAGAAATCGACCCGGCCCGGCACTTTGGCGAAGGCGTGTTCCGAGCTTGCCGCATCGACCCGGCCGAAGGTGACGGCGAGATCGTCGCCACCATCGAGGATGTCACCCCAGTGCTTGTCCATCGCAACGATCAAATCGGCGAGCGCGAAGACCGCGTCCGAACGCGCCGCACGCGGCGCTCCGCCCGAATGCGCCCATGTTCCGTCGATGCGCGCCTCACGATATCGCAATCCGCCGCGTACGCCAGCGACGATGCCGAACGCTTCCTTCGCATCGTCCAGCACGGGCCCCTGCTCGATATGCAGCTCGATGAAGCGTGCCGGCGATAGGCCCGAACCGCCCAATATGCCATCAGGATCGCCGCCTTCCGCGCGGATGTGGTCGCTGAGAGTGCGGCCATTATCGGCCCGCTTCACCTGCAGTTCAGGCGCAGTCAGGCGCCCGAGCGCAGCCCGCGAACCGGCATAGGAAACGGGGAACCACACGCTTTCCTCGGCGCGCGTCACGGTGACGACAAGATCGACCGGCGGCGCCTGTCCGCTTTCCACGAAAGCCGCCGCAAGGGCAACGGCGCCGGCGACGCCGGCTGCGCCGTCATAGGCGCCGCCCATGGCAACCGTATCCACGTGCGAGCCGACATAGATCGGCGGCGCATCGCGATCACGTCCCGGCAGGCGCGCGAAGAGATTGAGCGCGGCGTCCCGCGTCACTGTCATTCCCAGGCGCTCTACTTCCTCGGCCACCACATCATGCGCGCGGCTTTCGAGCGGGCTGTAGGATGGGCGGGTGAAGCCCGGGCCGGTATCGGAAATGGCGTTGATGCGATCGAGCAGGCGATCGATCGTGTCCCTGATGATTGCACTCACGCGGCTACCTCCGGCAGGAATTCAATGGTTGTGGCCGGCTTCTCGCCGGAGAGCGCTAGGAGCACATTGCGGGCGGCGCCGACTGCGACCCGCTGCAACGCCTCCGGCGTCGTGCCGCCGAGATGCGGGGTGAAGATAACCCGCTCGGTGGCGCCCAGTGGACCGCTCGGTGCTTCTGGCGAATAGACGTCCAGCGCGGCCGCAGCGACAATCCCGCCTGCAAGTGCCTCGGCAAGCGCCGGTTCGTCGATCAGACCTGCGCGCGCGGTGTTGACGAGGATGGCTCCCGGCTTCATGGCCGCAAAAGCACTTGCGCCGATCATCCCGCGCGTCTCATCACGCATGGGGGTGTGAAGCGAGACGACATCGGCCTGTGCGAGGCCCTCGGCAAGCGTGCT
This sequence comes from Rhizobium sp. 16-449-1b, assembly GCF_017741935.1. Lineage (GTDB taxonomy): Bacteria > Pseudomonadota > Alphaproteobacteria > Rhizobiales > Rhizobiaceae > Rhizobium. The sequence continues at coordinate 86,169 of NZ_JAGHMH010000013.1, forward strand.
CACCCGCTGGAACGAACCGGTATCCGAGCTTCTCGGCGAAAAGACGAGAACCCGCATGCCGAGCGCTGCGTGAAGCATCCGCCCCAAGCCGGCGCCCGTCGCGCCCCAGCCGACGACGAGCGCGGTCTTGCCGGACAATTCATGAAACGTATGGGCCTCGCGAAAGCCGCGCTCGCCGGAGCGAACCGCACGATCGGCGGCCGGAACAAGCCGGGCCGCCGCGAGCGCGAGCCCCAAGGCGAGTTCCGAAACCGATTGCGCGTTCGCGCCGGGTGTGTTGCACACCAGCACGCCCTTTTGATGCGCCGCGCGCTTGTCGACGGCATCGTGGCCCGCGCCGTGAACGACAACAACCTTCAGACGATCGCTTGCTAGGATGGGCGCAGCCGAGAGGCCCGCATCGCGGGTGATGGCCGCGTCGCAGCCCATGATCATCGTCGATACGGTCTCAGCATCCGGCGATGGGCACAGGACGGGTTCCACGCCGGCCTGCTGCAGGAGATCAAGGCCATCCTTGTGAATGGGCTGAACGATCAGGCACTTCATCGCGTTGCTTTCCGCTCGTTGCTTTCAAGCCGGCCGACAATGGCGTCGCGGGCATTGAGGACATGTCGGCTCATCAGCTTTCCAGCCTGCTCTCCATCCTTGGCGCGTAGCGCCGCAATGATCTCGAGATGCTCCTCGCAACCCTTCAGATAGCGTGCGGGAACGAGGCTATGGTCGAACATGCAGGTCCGGCGCCTGAGATCGCTGATGGTGCGCACCACCATCTGATTGGACGTGGAACGCGCCAGCGTCAGATGGAAATCGTCATCGACCCGGCGTTGCTCGTCTTCCTCGCCCGGTCCTTCGGTCATCAGGGCGGTCACGCGCCTCTCAAGACCGTCGAGGATAGCGGGAGCGACCGCCGTCGCATGGCGGGCGCAATAGCCTTCGATGACACTTCTGAGAAAGAAGATCTCGTTCACCTCGCCTGAGGTCAGCGTGCGAACCTTGAGAAAGCGCCCTTCCTGGACGGCAAGTCCTTCGGCCTCGATGCGCTTAATCGCTTCGCGAACCGGCGTGCGCGACATGGCAAGTTCCTCGCCGAGCTTCGCCTCCTGCAAGACGTCGCCGGGCTTCAGTCCGCCGGCGAGGATCATCTCGATGATTTTCGCATAGGCCTGCTTGGCAAGCGGTTGGCTCATGTTTGTCGGTCCTCCACCTTTGCCGCGTCCTCTGGTTTTTCTTCGAGAGACGCAAGGATATCCGCGAGCGCGTCATTGCGCGCGATCAGCAGATCTTCCGCCTCTTCCTGGGATATGGATTTGAAGCGAATGGTGCTGCCCGTCGCCGTCTGCGCCAATCTTGGCAGGTCGACCGAGGCAACGGTCGCGATCTTCGGGTAGCCGCCCGTGGTCTGGCGCTCCGCCATCAGCACGATAGGCCGGCCTGATGACGGCACCTGGATCGAGCCGGCCACCGTCCCATCCGAGACGATATCGTGACCAGCGAAGGCACGGATGGCAGGACCATCGAGAACCTGCGCCATCCGGTCCCGGCTTGGGGTGACACTAAAGGGTTCCTGCAGGAAATTCTTCCAGGCAGTGGCATCGAAATGATCCGCCTGCGGCCCCGGAACGACGCGCACCGGACCGTTCGATCGCGAGAAGGGCTTGCTCAATGCAAGGAGCGAGGACTTCTTGGTCTCGCCAAGCGGCAGCGCATCGCCAATCGCAAGACGCCGTCCCTCAATACCGCCGAGACCCGAGCGAAGATGCGTCGAGCGCGCCTCCAAAACCTTCGGCGTATCGATGCCGCCCGAGATGGCGAGATAACCCCAGACGGCCTGCCGCAGGGCGCCGATCTTCAGCACCTCGCCAGGCATAAGCCAGTGGCTTTCCCAACCATGCCTGACCTGACCATCGACGGTGATATCGACGGCGCCACCGGTCACCGCGAAACGCACCGGCTTTTCGGCCACGAACGCCCCGCCGACATGCGCAAATTCCAGCGCCGCGTCACTATCCGCGTTGCCGACCAGCCGGTTGGCGATCAGCATCGACATCCGGTCCATGGCACCGGCGCCGGAGACGCCGAGGTGCATGAGCCCGGTGCGTCCGAGATCCTGGACCGTCAGCATGGGCCCGGCCTGTCTGATATGGAGCATGGTCATGGCGTCTCCCACTCCTCCACCGCCTCGCCTCGACTGACCGCAGCATCGAGCCTTTCGGCCTCGTCGGCGTCAACAGGACGAAAGCGCACGCGATCGCCGGCACGCAACAGGAATGGCTGGGGCCGCGAGGGATCGAACAGCCTGAGGGGCGTGCGGCCGATGAAGCGCCAACCACTGGGGCCGGGAACGGAATTGATACTGGCCTGCTTGCCGCCAATGCCGATCGAGCTCGCCTCGATCCGCTGGCGCGGAACGGCCAGACGCGGTGTATGCAATTGCTGCGGCAGGCCGCCGAGATAGGAAAAGCCCGGCGCGAAGCCGATCATATAGACGCGATAATCGGCGGACGCATGCAACGCGATCAGCTCCTCGCGCGACATCTGCTTCATATCCGCGAGTTCATCGAGATCGATCCCGACCTTCTCGCCATAAAGAACGGGTACGGTGATCCGGCGCGCTGTTGCGCCGCCTACCGACAGCTCGCCAAGCAATGTTTGGAGCGAAGAGGAAAGGGTCTTCCCGCGTATGATGACGGGATCATAAGCGACGAGAAGCGAACGATAGGTCGGAACGGTTTCGATGACGCCTGTTATCGGCCGCGTCGCCAGCATGTCCGCCAAGGCGATGACACGCTCATTCGTCTCCTCATCGATCTGGTCGGAGAATTCGACCACGAGCGCACTGTCGCCGCACGCGATAATGCGCGGATAGTTGGGATGGACCGACTGCATCATGGCCATGGGCGCGACTTTACCTGTAAGAGGGGCGCGGGCGCAGTAGAATGCCGCTCCAAAGGCCTAAGTGCCGAGCGCAAACGGAAAGCGAGAGATATTTCCACCATCACCATCAAACACGTCTCGACAAGCGAGATTCTCAATCGACAATGCCCTTGTCATTTCAGTACACCAACTGTATGTCAAGCATTATCCTACGCCCAGCGGCAATTGACGAATGGCCGGCGGCGCCCTCGCAAACAAGGAGTTCAGCCATGGTATCAGTAGATTTGAACTGCGACATGGGCGAGAGCTTCGGCGCCTACAAGATCGGCGACGACGCGGCCATGATGGAGATCATTACCACGGCGAACGTGGCCTGCGGTTTCCATGCCGGCGATCCCGTTGTCATGCGCGACACGATCCTCAACGCCAAGAAGCATGGCGTCGCCGTCGGCGCCCATCCGTCCTTCATGGACCTCTACGGTTTCGGCCGACGCAGAATTTCGGGCGAGCGGCCTGAGGATATCGAGGCGCAGATCATCTATCAGATTGCCGCGATCCAGGGGATGGCGTCGGCACTCGGCTGGCCGATCACCCATGTGAAGACGCATGGCTCGCTTGGCAACATGGCGGCCGAGGATGCGGAACTGGCGGCAGTTTGCGTGCGCGCCATCCGCGCCGTCGATCCGAACCTCGTCTTCATCACCCTCCCCTATTCGCAGACCATGCGGGCCGCCGAGGCCGCCGGCCTCAGCGTCGCCTGCGAGGTCTACGCCGATCGCCGTTATCTCGACAATGGCATGCTGGCGCCACGGCAAATGGAGGGCGCCGTCATTCATGATGTCGACCAAAGCGTCGATCAGGTGCTCTCAATGGTCTGCAACAACAAGATCCCGACGGTCGGTGGCGCAAGCCTCAACGTCAACGCGGCCACCGTCTGCATTCACGGCGATACGCCGGGTGCGGCGGTAACGGCACGCGCCCTGCGTGACAAACTTATCGCCGCTGGCGTAGATATCGCACCCTTTTCCAAGCCTGAAATCTGAACGAGGAATGATCTTGACCCGTACCGTATATTTGAATGGCAGCTGGCTCGCCGAAGCTGACGCAAAAGTCTCCGTTTTCGACCGCGGCTTCCTGTTCGCCGACGCGATCTACGAAGTCACCGGCGTGATCGGCGGCAAGCTGCTTGAATATGCCGGTCACGCGGCACGCCTACAGCGCTCCACGGCCGAACTAGGCATCGCCTGCCCGCTGACGGAAGAGGAACTGCTTGAAGTTCATCGCGAGATCGTGCGCAGGAACGATCTTCAGGAGGGACTTATCTATCTGCAGATTTCCCGCGGCGCGGCCGACCGAGACTTTGCCTTCCCTGAGAACGCAACCCCGACGCTGGTTCTGTTCACCCAGGCCAAGTCCGTGCTCGACAACCCGAAGGTCAAGACCGGGATTTCCGTTGCGCTCGTTCCCGACCAGCGCTGGGCTCGGCGCGACATCAAGACGGTCCAGCTGCTCTATCCCTCGATGGCGAAGATGCAGGCCGCATCCCTCGGCGCCGACGACGCCTGGCTGGTCGAGGACGGTTTCGTAACCGAAGCAAGCGCGGCAACGGCACACATTATCAGCAAGGATGGGACGCTGATCACGCGGGGCCTGTCAAACGCGATCCTGCATGGCATCACGCGCCACAGCGTTCTCGACATCGCTCGCAACGCCGGCCTTGCCGTCGAGGAACGCGCGTTCACGCCAGAAGAAGCGAAGGATGCCGCCGAAGCCTTCATAACCTCGGCGACCAACTTCGTTTTGCCCGTGACCTCGATCGACGGACAGGCGGTCGGCGACGGAAAGCCGGGACCCCAGACCCTGAAGCTCCGCCAGCTCTATATCGAAGACAAGCTGGCAAACGCCATCTGACCCATCGTTGTCGCCCGTTTACGGGCGACAACCGCTATTTAGCCGGTGTCGGCTCGCCGAGCGAGAGCATGAGGCGGTTCGCCCAGTTGAAGAAGGCGGCGCCGTGAATGACGTCGGCGATTTCGAGATCGTCGAGACCCTCCTTATGCAGCTGGTCGACCTGCTCCGCGCCGAATGCCGGTGGTGTCGCGGTCAAAGCCACCGAGGCCGCAACCACAGCCTTCCAACGGCGGCTGGCGAGATCGGCGCCGGTGCCTTCGTCAAGCAGCCTCTGAACCTCTTCCGTGCGCTTCGAATGATGCGACGCAAAGCGCGAATGTACCGAGGCGCAGAAGATGCACCCGTTGCTGCGCGAAGCGGCCGTGGCGGAAAGCTCACGCTCGGCGCGCGGCAAACCGGCCTCGGTGTTGTAGAAAATGTCCTTGTCGGTCTTGGTGCGGGCTTCGAGGATCCCCGGATCGCGCGCAAGGAGCATGAAGTACGGAGACTTCGACCGAGAGGCGTCAACGAGGCCGGCCCAGTGCCGTTCGGTGAGCTCCCCCTCTGAAAGCGGCTCAAGCCAGGGCGTCCAGCCCATTTCGGCCTGGGTAAAGGTATTCGGGCGATTTTCAATCCGCGGATGAATGACGGTATCGGTCATGACGAGCTCCTTATTCCGCGGCTGCGCGTGGAGCGCGCGCCTGTACGGCGGTCCCCAGCGCTGAGAGCGCAGCGACGACACGGATCTGGAAAGAGAGGAAGGCAAAGAGTTGCGAGAGGGTGACGATCGCCGTTGTCGTCCATCCGGCGTCGAGCAGCTTCTGCAAGGCATCCGGGCTCGCCTCGCGCGGACGGAAAACGAGGAGATGCGCGTGCTCCAAAGCTGCCGACAGTCTGGCGCCGAAAACGGCGCGGCCAAAGTCAGATACGGCATAGGCTGGCCCCGGCCTGTCTTCGACAGATAGCGGTCCCGCCGGATAATGTCCGTATGGGCCTTCCGCCGCGGCCCGGAGCAATTCAGTCCTCACCGCTGCCACAAGTGACGCGCCGCCACTCGCTTCACTCAAACCGGCGGCGTAGAACTCGGTGGCACCCGCGGCGCGATGCAGACCGGCAACAAATGCCGCAAGCGCAAGCCGTTCCGGGCGCGTCACATCGATCTCACTCACCGGGTCGAAGAGCGCGAGATAACTCTTCTGCGCGTTGATGCGCGTTTCCGGGCGCTGGTTACGGATGCGATCCAGAAACAAGCCTGGCTCGATGGCCGCCAGAAGATCGATGATGTCGGGTGTCTGCGCACTCATATGGGTTCCTTTCCTGATATCGTCCTAAACCGTGGCAAAGCGTCGTTCCTGGGTTTTCGTCTCCGAGATCCAGCCGAGCGCGGGCGCGACGTCGCCGGCGATCAGTTCCAGTGATCGCAGGATGTAGTCGTGCGGCGGATCGACGGAGTGGACCTGGAAGACGAGATCGGTGACGCGCTCGAGCGCCGTGTCTGCTTTCAAAGACGCGATCACATCCTCTGGTGTGCCAACATGGACATCGAACGCCCGGATGAGATCTTCCGTCTTGGTGCTCGCAACCTTGTGTCCGCTGGCGATGAAGCGCTCCACGCTGCGCCGAAGCCCCAGTTCGGCGAAATGAAGAGCCTGCTTGCGATCATCCGCCACGAAAAGGCTTCGCGATCCGAGAATGCGCGGCGCCCTCCCCTGTGGCAGGTTTTGGAGATAGGCGTCGATGATCGGATTTTGCAGCTCCCAGAGAGGCGTGTCTGGGGCATCGGCGGCGCGCGGCTGGGTTCGGGACAACATCAGCCCATCGCCATCGCGCCCTGCTCTTTCGCCACCACCAACAGAGAAGGTTGCCTGCCAGACACGATCCAGAAGATGTGGCGCCGTTGGATAGAGCCGGCTACCTCCTGTAAGCGGGCGTCCCGCCCAGGCGTCGCGAACCGTTGCCAGGCTCTTGGCGTAGACGGCGGCCCGCGCGCTGCTCTCCAGTCCGAAGGGCAGGAAGGACGACGGCGTTCCACCCGTCCCGAAGCCGATCTCAAGGCGGTTGCTTGAGAGAATGTCGAGGACGGCCGTATCTTCCGCCACGCGCACCGCGCTTTCCATCGGCAGTGTGATGACGCCGGTCCCAAGCCTGATCCGCGAAGTCCGGGCCGCAAGCTCCGCCAGGAAAATCAGCGGCGACGGCAGGCCACCTTCTTCACCATCGAAGTGGTGCTGCGCCACCCAGGCGCTGTCGAAGCCGAGTTTCTCGGCATGAACGATCTGCTCGGCAACCAGCCGGTAACGCGTGGCCGCATCGGCCTGATCGAGCACGCGGCTGAAAAAGCCCAGGCGCTTGGGCGCAATTGCCTTCGTCATCGTTTGCTTCCCGTATTCGTCAAGGTGGATGGCCGCCGTGCCGGGGCGAATGTCTTGCCCGGAATTGCGGCGATGAGTTCGCGTGTGTAGTCGCTCGCGGGGTTGCCGAAGACCTGATCGACCGGACCGCTGTCGACCAGCTTTCCGCCGTTGAGCACGGAAACCGTGTCGGCGATCTGGCGAACGACGGCGAGATCGTGCGAGACGAAAAGGTAGGTCAGGCCGAGCTCGCGCTGCAGGTCGCCGAGCAGGGATAGAATTTGCGCCTGCACCGTGACGTCGAGGGCGGAGACGGCTTCATCGAGCACCAGGATTTTCGGCTTCAATATCAAGGCGCGCGCAATCGCGACGCGTTGCCGCTGCCCGCCCGACAACGCTTGCGGTCGTCTGCCCAGAACATCGTCCGGAAGCCCGACCTTGGCGATGATCGCCTCAACCCGCGCCATCCGCTCGCCACGGGCCACCGGCTCGAAGTTCAAAAGCGGCTCCTCGACGATACGCCGGATCGTCTGGCGGGGATCGAGTGAGCCGAAGGGGTTCTGGTAGACGAGCTGTATCGTCTTGCGGAACAGCCGCAACGTCTCGCCGCGCAGCTCCGAAAGCGGCAGGCCGTCGATGACCACCCGACCCGAGGTCGGCTTCTCGAAAGCCGCAACGATGCGGATGCTCGTCGTCTTGCCCGAGCCGGATTCGCCGACCAGTGCATGGGTCGTGCCCCGCCGAACCGCGAACGATATGTCATCGACCGCACGGAAGCGCCCGTCCCCGCCGATGCCGAAGTCTTTGACCAGGTTCTCGACGACAATGATATCGTCACCCGGTTGCTCCCTTCGAGGTGTGGCAACGATGCGCGGGCGCCGGTTGAGCGATGGCGCATCGAGGAGCAGCTGGCGCGTATAGGCGCTCTTGGGGTTGGCCACGACATCCACTGTCCGGCCCTCTTCCTGGATTCTGCCGTTCTTGAGGACGATCAGGCGATCGGACCGGTCCACCGCCACGCCAAGATCGTGCGTGACGAGCAGGATCGCCGTGCCATATTCCCGGCGGAGCTCATCGATCAGGTCGAGAATGTGTTTCTGCACCGTCACGTCGAGCGCGCTTGTCGGCTCGTCGGCGATGATGAGCGCCGGCTTCAGCGCGATGGCGATGGCGATAAGCACACGTTGCTTCATGCCGCCGGAAAGCTCGTGCGGATATTGTTGAGCGCGCAGCCTCGGCTCGCTGAGGCCTACCCGCGTCAGGAGTTCGACGGCCTGCGCATAGGCGACCGGACCGGATGCCTTGCCATGGATGGCAAGGATCTCCGCGACCTGCTTGCCGATCGTCTTGACGGGATTGAGCGAGTTGCCCGGATCCTGTGGCACGAGGCTGATGACCGCGCCGCGAATGCCATCAAGCCGCCCTTGCTGCCAACCGGCGATCTCCTCGCCATTTAGCCGGATGCTCCCGGCTTCAAGCCTGCCGTTACCGGGCAGGAGGCCGATGACTGCTTGCGCGGTCGAACTCTTGCCCGAGCCGGATTCGCCGACGAGCGCGACAACTTCGCCGGGATTGACGTGAAAGTCTATGCCGTGGACGGCAGTCCGCCTTCCGCCATGGCTTTCATAGCTGACCCTCAGCCCGGTAACGTCCAACACCGGCAATGGGTGGAGCAGATTCCTTGGCAGATCGTTCGGTTTCATCGTCATCTCTCTCCTCCTCCGATTGCCTGGCTGATGCGGTTTACGCAGAGCACCACGAGAACAACGACGACACCGGGCGCTGCGGTGAGCCACCACGCGGTCGCGATATAATTGCGACCCTCGGCGATCAGCAGCCCCCATTCCGGCGTCGGCGGCGGCGCGCCGTATCCGAGAAAGCCGAGCGTCGACAGTTGCAGGATCGCCGATCCGACCTGCAGCGCCGCGAAGGCGATCACCGACGTCAGGGAATTGGGCAGGATATGGCGCCAGAGGACACTCAGAAACGTGCCGCCGCTGCCGAAGGCAGCTTCGACATATTCACTGCGCCGCACCGTGACGACCTCGGAGCGCACGATGCGTGCAAAGCTCGCAACCGAGGTGATGCCGACGGCGATCGCGGCGTTCAGCGTACCGAAACCGAGGAGGATGATGATGCTGAGGGAGAGCAGCAGAACCGGGATCGAGAGCAGGACATCGACCAGCCGCATGATGACGGTATCCGTCCGGCCGCCGAGCGATCCGGCGAGCACACCGAGCGTGGTTCCGAGAGCGAGCCCGATCGCGACGGCCGCCAGAGCACCAGACAGCGAATGAACGGCGCCGTGCACCAGGCGCGCGAAGAGATCGCGCCCGAGTGCATCCGTGCCGAGGATATGCGTGAGGCTGGGCGCTTTCAGCTGCTGGCCGGGAAGCCCCTTGATGGGATCGTAGGATGTAAAAAGCAACGGAACGATAGCCCACAACAGCACGATAGCCAGCACGGCGACGGCAAGCACGAGGCTAACATCAATACGCTGCCGGCGCGGCGCGTCTGCCGCTGCGCTAATGCTCTTGGCATCGTCGATTTCAAGCGGGCGTTCGGCGACATCAAGGCTTGTCATCGGGCAGTCTCCGGCTTGGCTTTGAGCCGTGGGTCGAGAATGGGGTAGAGAAGGTCGACCAGTAGATTGATGGTCACGAAGGCGGCGGCCGACAGCACGACGATTGCCTGCAGCACCGCCACATCCTGGAAATTCACGGCCTGCTCAGTGAGACTGCCGATGCCGTTGAGGCCGAAGACGGTTTCAGTGATCACGGCACCGGCCAGAAGTTCACCAAACAACACGCCGCCCACAGTCAACACCGGCAAGATTGCGTTCTTCGCCACGTGCCGCCACAGGACACCGGCATGCGAGGCTCCCTTGGCGCGCGCCACGGCGACGAACGGGCGCGTTTTAACCTGATCGATATTGCGAAGAAGGATTTGCGCCAGCGGTGCCGAGATGGGAACGGCGACGGCAAGCACGGGCAATATCAAGCCTTCCCACGGTCCCGGATTGATCACGGGAACCAATCTCAGGCGAAACGAGAAAATCTGGATCAACATGATCCCGAGCCAGAAAGTCGGCACAGACACGAAGAGCGAAGGCACCGACTGGATGATGCCGCGCAGCCTGCCAAAGCCCTGGATATTGGCGAGGACTGCCAATAATAGCGCAATCAAGACTGCGACGACGAAGGCAAAGCCGGCGAGGCGGACCGTGGGAGGCAGATTCGTTGCAAGCTGGGCGCTGACGGCGACGCCCGCCTGCAGCGAGTAGCCGAAATCGCCGACCAGGAACCGTCCGGCGGTGTGCAGATACTGCGTCAACACGGTGCCGTCAGCTGCGTATGCCGCGCGAATATCGGCCAGCTGCTCGGGGCTCAGGCCATACTCCGGATTCTGGAACTTGATCAGCACGGCATCTCCCGGCATCGCCTGCAGAAGGACGAAGGAGATGGTGAATGCGGCCCAGAGCACCAAAAGCGCCTGACCTATGCGTGACGTGATATAGCGGGTCATACCGATCCCTTCGCGTGAGGGTGTGCCCGGCCGGCGCCGGGCACCTTGTTCAGTGCGCGGCTATCCAGGTGCCGTAGAAGCTCGGGCGACCGACAGCTTCGAAGGCGACGCCATTCACATAAGGGGCACCGGCGAAGGCCTGCGGCTCTTCGAAGATCGGGATCGCGTAAGCCTGATCGATCACGTAGTTCTGGACATCGCCGGCGATCACGAGCCGCTTGGCGCGATCAGGCTCCGAGGATAATTGCTCGAGCAGACCATTCAGCTTGTCGTCGACGAAGGACTTGACCTTGTCGCTTGGCCCGCCTTTTTGGCGAAGAACGTCGCGGTTCTTCGGATAATACTGGCTCTTGATGACATCGGGATCGGCGCGGCCGACCATCGCCGGAGACACCGGCGTCTTGGCGGGATCCAGGTCATCGACGGTTTTGCTGCCGGAATCGCCGGCAAGGACGTTGAGCGTCACGCCAAGCTTGGCCCATTGCTCGGCAACCAGCTGAAGCGTCGCCTTGTTCTGTGGCTGAGGCGGCGATTCATAAGCGGTCAACACCAGCGGCTGACCATCCTTTTCGCGAACGCCGTTTGCACCGGCCTTCCAACCGGCCTCGTCGAGCAGCTTGGTGGCCTTGTCGCCGTCATAGGCCAGTTTCGGAGACAGATCGACATAGCCCTGTGCGGTGGAGGCGATGATCGATTTCGCCTGCGGGTAGTTTGCCGAAAACAATGTCGAGATAATCTCGGCGCTATTGGTCCCGTGGAGCAGCGCCTGGCGGACCCTGATATCCGATACGAGCGGATTATCGGGCCGGAAGACGACGCTGTTGTTCACGCCCCGCGTCGGAGCGGCGTAGATCTTGTAGCCTTGGCTTTCGACCTGCTCCTCGTCATAGGCCTGGACCTGGCGGATGAAGTCCGCCTGGCCTGAGAGAAGCGCGCCGATCCGCACACTGTCTTCGCCGGTGATGATGTATTTGATGCCATCGAGATAGGCGCGGCCCTGATGCTCAAGCTTTGCCGGCCCCCAGCCGTAATCCGGGCGAACCTTCAGGCTGAGCTCCTTGCCGAGTGTCTCGCTGTCGACGACGAAGGGACCCGAGCCGACGATCTTCGTCGCGTCTCCCAGCTGGTCGAACGGCAAGGCCAGCGTCTTCAGCGACACGAGGCCGGATCCGATGACCGACGTGCCCTGCAGAAAGCCCGGCGACGGCTTCTTGAAATAGAACTTCACCGTCAGCGGATCGATAACCTCGGAGCGATCGTAATTGTTGATCACCTCCGACACCGGTTGTTTCAGTTCCTTGTTGCCAAGACCGAAAGTGTCGAAATTCTTGGCGACCGCGTTGGCATCGAGCGGCGATCCGTCTGAGAAGGTCACGCCCTTGCGCAGCTTGAACGTATATTCGGTGGCGTTTTCATTCACCGTCCAGGATTCGGCGATCCACGGTTCGATCTCGAGCGTCTTCGGGTTCTGGTAGGTCAGCTTGTCGGTGATCTGGTTCAGCACGCCACCGTTCGGATAAAAGCCGCCGGCCGGCGGATAGAGGTTGGTGTGGGGTTGCTGCTCCAGATAGATCAACGTGCCGCCTTCCACTGGCTTGGAGGACTCCTCGCCCCAGGCACTGGCCGCCGTGGCCGCGATCGTCCCGGCAAGAAGAAGGCTCTTTATCGTCGTCGTGAAGTTCATCGATTGTCCCTCTGAAACAGATGGGAAAACGATAATCGGATAAGCATATAGTATATAGAATTAGTATTCTATAATCAGCAAACTCCTGAAAAATCTCCGACGCGCTCGACACAAGCCATTGGAATTTTACCCCGCGATGCTGTCACTGATCCGCTGCGCAACAGCGCGCGCCTGTGCCCGGATATCGGGAACAGCCGTGATCTCCCAGAACTGACCGGCCGTCAGCGCGCCTACCGCATGCATCGGTACTGAACCGGGATTACCGCCCAAAACCCTGGAAGCCGCATCCACTCCAATACCGAGCTGAAGGGGGTCGGCCTTGATCAAACCCTGCCGCATCATCTCCTGCAGCAAGGGCGAATGAGCGATGCCGGCGCGTTCCACACCCGTACAGTTAACCAGCCAATCACAGGTAATCTCGCTTGCATCATGCGTTCCTCGCCCGCGGTAGCGGAGCATCAGCTGATTTCCTGCCTGCTCGACACTTTGAAGATATCCGGCATGAACCGACACCTGACCGCTCGCCATCATGTCGCGAAACCTGTCGTAGACATCCGGCGCCACGCGATGGCGGTGGATGTTCCACCATGCAAGACCGTGACGCAGGAATCTGGAGCGCTCCGACGGCGGCAGCCGCTGCCACAGTGCCTGCGTCTTCGGACGCAAGGTGTCCATGACGCTGCGCCAGTCTCCGGAGCGGCGGCTCTCGCGGCGCAATTCGCGCAGAAGCACACTCATGCTGCTCGGCAGGCTGGCCGGATCAAAATCCGCCGGTGGCTTTGGTGCTCTTGCGTGTCCGTGCGGCACAAGACCCCTTCGCGACAGCACGTCGATCCTGCCGCGAAACCCCTGGGCAAACAAGGCAAGGACCTGATCGATCATGGTGAGCCCCGAGCCCAGGATGCAGACACTGTCATGCGCCTCCACGCGACGAAGCCAAGACAGGCGCCAGGGATTTTCGACAGTCTTGTCGCGCGCCTCAGTGGAAAGTCCGGAGAGCCCAACGGGCAGCGGCGCGTTACCGACACCAAGGCACAGCACCACGTTTCGTCCGACAATCTCGTCGCCATTGTCCAGCAGGAAGCCGAGTGTCGCGCTGTAGCGCTCCACGCAGCCGGTGGCCTTCGCGCGGATGAAATCGACCTTGCAGCGTGATAGCTTATCCCGCAGCAGGGCTGCGAGCGTATCTCGAACGTAGAGCCCATAATCTTGGCGCGAGGCGAAATCGCCATCCCGCAGCGGACGCTTGCGCTCGGCAAGCCACGTCACGAACGCATCCGGCCTGTCGGGAAAAAGGCTCATCCTGCCGGCGGGCACATTCAATCTGTGCAGATAGAGCTCCGAGCGATAAGCGGTTCCGCGTCCAAATCCCGGATCATCGCCAACAACGGCAACCTTGGCCGAAGCGGGAAGATGCTCGATCAGATTGCAGGCAGTGGCGATTGCCGAAAAGCCCGCCCCTACCACCACCACGTCATAGCTCATACGCGTCTCCTTCGCGGCCTGCATAAAGACGTGGTTTCTCCGGCGGGAGTTTCAAGGCCGCTACAGCGAGCGGTTGATGCCACGCCAGTCTGCGACAGCTTCGGACTGTCGTTCCCAACTCAAGCGGCGGCTGGGAACAACCGGTCAGAAAATTCGTTGTGTCAGCATCTCGGAACAAACCCCATCCGAGACTCTCCTGTGGCGAAGCGCTTGCAGCGTCGGGCGCTTTGCCATCGGGCTCTGTGGAAAGGAGACTAAGATGATCAACCGCGCCAAGCAGACAGCAGACGAGTATCGCCACCTCGGAGGACGGCGGTTGGCAGCTTTTGATGACAACAAGGCTTCGACCCGAGCCTGGGACAAGGATACGCCGGAAGCGGAGCGTTTTTGGCAGACGAGGATTGCGACCCTGCCAGATAGGGAGCGCGCTGAGGTCCAGTCGTTCTTGCCATCAATCGTTGACGAGAGCGACGAGCCACGCGGCAGACACTAACATCCTGTCCCGGTTTTGAAACTTTCTGATTTTCAGAACGTTTAGCTGGTCATGAGGGACGATGATGTTGATCCGACCAACGCTGGCGGCACCCGACCGGGTGATGGCGAAGACCCGGCCCAGGAGAACACGCCAACGCCTGATCTTGCCCCTCCACCCGAGGTCCTGAAACCCGAAGAGGACATGACGCCCGAGGAATTCGAGGCGGCACGCAGGGCTTATCTTCTCAAGCGGTTCTGGATCAGCGCGCGCGGTTACTGGACGCGGCGCGGTGACAAGCTGGCCGGGCCGCTATCCATCGGCCTGCTGGCGCTGATCGGACTGAACGTCTGTTTCCAATACGGCATAAACGTCTGGAACCGCGGTCTTTTCGATGCCATCGAAAAGCGCGATGCGCCCACGGTCTATTTCCTTGGCGCGCTCTTCCCGCCGCTCGTGCTGGGAAGCGTCGCCCTCGTCACTATTCAGGTCTACATGCGCATGAAAATGCAGCGGCGTTGGCGGTCATGGCTGACGAAAGCGCTCATCGGACGATGGCTGGCCAGCGGGCGCTACTATCAGCTGAATCTTATCGGCGGTGACCACAAGAATCCGGAGGCGCGCATTTCCGAGGACATGCGCATCGCCACAGAATCGCCCGTCGATTTCGTCGCCGGCGTCATAGCGGCCTTCGTCTCGGCTTCGACCTTCATCGTGGTGCTCTGGATGATCGGTGGAGCACTGTCCCTGCCCATCGCGGGAACCGTGATCACCATTCCGGGCTTTCTCGTCGTCACCGCCGTTCTCTACGCTGTCATCACATCAACCTCGATCGCCTATATCGGCCGCCATTTCGTCAAGGTCTCGGAAGCCAAGAACCAAGTCGAGGCCGAATTTCGTTACACGCTGACGCGTGTGCGCGAGAATGGCGAGAGTATTGCCCTGCTCGGTGGCGAGGACGAAGAGCGCAACGACCTGGACAAGACCTTCGGCAACGTTCTGCACCAATGGGCCCTGCTCGCGCGTCAGTACATGCGAACGACCCTGGTGTCGCACGGCTCCATGCTGATCGCGCCGGTCGTGCCTGTTCTGCTCTGCGCGCCCAAATTCCTCGACGGCAGCATGAGCCTGGGCCAGGTCATGCAGGCAGCATCCGCGTTCACCATTGTCCAGAGCGCGTTCGGATGGCTGGTCGACAACTATCCGCGGCTTGCCGACTGGAATGCATGCGCAAGGCGCGTCGCGTCCTTGATGATGTCGATCGACGGACTGGAGCGAGCCGAACAGAGCGATGCGCTTGGACGTATCAAACGCGGCGAAACAGAAGGTGATGCGATCCTCAGTTTGAACGACCTCTCCGTCTCGCTGGGCGACGGGACGGCCGTGGTCAAGGAGACGGAGGTGGAGATCCAGCCAGGGGAGCGGGTGCTTGTGGCCGGGGAATCCGGATCCGGCAAAAGCACGCTGGTCCGGGCGATCGCCGGCCTCTGGCCATGGGGCGATGGCGCCGTCAATTTCCGCCCCGACAAGCGCCTGTTCATGCTGCCGCAGCGACCATACATTCCATCAGGAACGCTCCGCAGAGCAGTTACTTATCCGGCGGGCGCCGACACATGGAGCGTCGAGGAGATTGGCGGTGTCCTTGAGCAGGTCGGCCTCGGTCATCTGAAGGAGAGGATCGAAGACGAGGCGCCGTGGGATCAGACATTATCAGGCGGCGAAAAGCAGCGGCTGGCGTTTGCCAGACTGCTGCTACACGATCCGGATATCATCGTTCTCGATGAGGCGACTTCGGCTCTCGACGAAAAGAGCCAGGATCGCCTCATGGAGATGCTGATTGCCGAATTGCCGAAGGCCACCATCTTGAGCGTCGGGCACCGGGTCGAACTGGAAGCGTTTCATAGCCGCAAGATCACATTGGAAAAGCGCGATGGCGGTGCAAGGCTTGTGAGCGACGTCGACCTTATCCCGAGGAAGAAGAAAAAGCGCAACGTCCTGTCACGGCTTGTGCGAAATC
Organism: Rhizobium sp. 16-449-1b; assembly: GCF_017741935.1. GTDB lineage: Bacteria > Pseudomonadota > Alphaproteobacteria > Rhizobiales > Rhizobiaceae > Rhizobium. The sequence goes on from NZ_JAGHMH010000013.1 coordinate 102,467, forward strand.
GGCGCCGGCGCCGCGACGCCGGAACGCCCGTGTCCGGCGGGGCCGAGCAGTGAACCACCCAAAGTTCGTCAGCCCGGACCAGTCGAGCGCTCGCCGACAAGTTCCAGCACTTCAACCTTGCCCGCCCGCCCCTTGAGCTGCGCCAGGCCGAGCGGTCGAAAATCGAACCCACTGCCGACCGCATCCCTCACAGCTGCGCTGACCAGGATCGACGTGTCGAACTCCTTGTTCAGCCCTTCGAGCCGTGACGCCACATTGATCGTATCACCCATTGCCGTGTACTGCTGGCGCGAAGCGGCGCCGAAACTGCCGACAACCGCCGGCCCGGTGTGCAGGCCAAATCGCGTCAACAGCAGCGGACGCCCATCCCTCTCATTGGCATCGTTCAACACATCCACGGCTGCCTTCATCGCAAGCACGCACCGGCAACCCTCTTCCACATGCGTTGCGGTCTCGACGGGCGCGTTCCACATGACGAAGATGGAGTCGCCGAGATATTGGACAACCGTTCCGCCGTGGTGCTCGGCAATGCTGTTCAGCAGTTCGAAATAGGTGGAGAGCGTTTCGACGACGTCTTCCGGCGAATGATGCTCGGATATGGTCGTGAAGTCGCGGATATCGGTGAACAGCGCTGTTATTTCCTGCCGCTTGGCCTGGACGATCGCCGGCCCACCGGGCCCCACGATCCGCCGAACCACTTCGCGCGGCACATAGAGCGCGAACTGGCCGATGGCCCGGCGGCTTGCCGCGAGAGCGGTCGCGAGCGTGTTGATCTCGGTGATCAAGGAATGCGAGGAGGTCTTTTCGTGAACATCGAGGTTGCCGATCTCACGTGCTTCCCCCGCCAGCTGGTTGAGAGAGCGGCTGACCATGCGTGACAGAAGCACCGACGCGACAACACCGGCAATAACAAAGGCAGCAGCGATAATGAGATTGTGCATCAGCGATCGATTGGCCTGCTCCACGAGGTCCGCCAATGGCACGACGATCGCCGCCTCGCTTCCCGCAAACAGTCCGGACACGCTGATCGGCGCAACCTGGATCAGATAGTGCTCGCCGTCGAGATCCAGTCGCGCGAGGCCGCCTGCACCGAAAGCCGAATCTCGCCGCAGGTTGGCCACGGTGGCCAGGCTGGTGTCGAAACCGCTTGCCGTCGCGCCAATGCCGCCGGCGTTTCGTGACCACAGATCCATCAGTCTATTCATTATGTCGGGATCTGAATGAGCGACCAGCTGATCTTCATCGTCGATTATGTAGGCACGGGCGCGTGACGAAATCTGGCTGGCATCCAGGAGACGACTGATCGTCCTCAGGTGGATGTTGATACCGACCACGACCTTGCCGTCGTCGCGCATTGGAGCCGCGATCGTCAGCGTCGGCGTCTTGAGCGTTCCAGCGACGTAAGGCCCGACCGAGACGGCCTTTCCATCCTGTACGACCGCCTGATACCAGGGCCGCTGCCGTGGATCGAAGGATGCGTACTCGACTGCGCGCTCCCCGATCACGCCGGCATTGGCATCCAGAAAGCGCAGCGTCGACACGGCATCCGGCCGATCCCTGCCAGCGATCGTCCGGATCGCGAAAGCCGTTCCATCAGGCGCCGACAGCGTCTGCCTGACGTCATCGCGGACGGCAGCAATCACCTGCAGGTACGAGCCATCAGGATATCCGGTGTAGACGCTTGTTGCATTGGGGACGTTGCGCAGAACCTCGAGAAAGAAGCCCTCTTTCGCGCTGATATCCGCCGGCGGCGCGGAGACGAGCTGCTGCATGGTCGAGGCCAGCGCCACCGCTTCGGTGCCTTCCTGCAATGTGTTTCGGTATCCCTCGATCAGCCGCAGGCTCATCTCGCGCATCTGTTGCGCGCCCGCGGTGACTGCCGCGCTCGTTCCCTGGCTGAAAGCCATCCAGATGATGGGTATCGATGTGCAGAGAAGCGATCCAACGACCAGCACGCCAAGATGCAGCCTGAGCGGCCGGGACCAGTCCACCAGCCCCTTGGACGTGCCATGCCGCTTCATGCCGCCCCCCTCTACCGCGCTCCCTTAACACCAGCTAAGCGTGTTTTAAGCCGGCGCACAAGATGGGCAAAGGACGGACGGTGCAGAGGTTAGGAAGTGTTTGCCGGCGTCATGTCACGCACTACCGCGATGTTCGACATGGGGCTCGATCAAGACATGTCTGGCTTCGCGTCTTCCGTCGATCCGCTCAAGCAACATTTGCGTCGCCGTTCGGGCCAACTGGACGGGGTCTTGGTCGACGCTTGTCAGCCCGACCAGCGGAAGCGCCGAGACGGGCGAGTTGTCGTAGCCGATGATAGCAAGGTCCGAGGGGACGCCGATATCTCGCATCCTCGCAATGTTGATCAGCGGCACCGCATCGAGATCCGACCAGACGAACACAGCTCTCGGACGATCGGGAGCGGAAAGAAAATCGTTCAGGGCGGCGGTTCTGTCGGCATCAACCGGCGGCAGCCGCAGCATGCGCGCCTCCAAGCCGGCCGCCCTCATGGCGTCCAGATAACCGAGCTCTCTTTGCATGGCGACGATGGTGGCCGGTGACCCCTCTATATCGTAGCCGAGCATCGCGATATCGCGATAGCCTTTCGAAAGAGCAGCCTCGACAGCGAGGTAGGCGCCCTTCCGGTCGTCGGAATTGGCAGTATCGTAGGTCTGGGCGTCCGGCTCGTGATGCGCGATGACCACGATCGGAATCTGCTTGGCGTAGCGCTCGAGAACCTTGCCGGAAATACGGGGGGCGATGATCAGAACGCCATCCATCCGGTTGTCGATCATCGACTCGATCATCGATGCTTCGATTGGTTGCGCAGATCGTCCAAGCCCGACCAGAGCCTTGAAGCCGCTGTCGGCGAGCGTATTGCTGGCCGCCTCGATCAGGCCGGGCAGGAACGGGTTTGACAGCTCGATCGCCAGCACGCCGATGGTGTTCGTCCGCCCCCGCATGGCGCGAGCAGCGACGGAAGGGCGATAGTTGAGCTTCTCGATCGAAGTCTCGACCTTCGTGCGCAAAATCGCGCTCACGCCATATGCGTTTCGAAGGACTTTCGATACCGCCGCAACCGAGACGCCGGCGTCTTCCGCGACATGGCGGATCGTCACCCGCGCTCGCGCTCCGTCGTTATCCTTCTGAAATGTATGCATAATTTTCCGTTCATATCGATCTGCGCCGGAGTATAGGCATTTTTCTGTTGCACATCAAACGGGAATGTAGAAGGATATACATATAACGATACACACTTCGTTTGATGGGTCCGCCTCAAGCGGATCGGGAGGGGACATGGATATTCTGCAAGGGCGCGCGAGCGCTGCCGCTGGTTCGTCATTTCAATTCACCGCCGCGATGGTGGCGCCGCTGTGCGATCAAGGCCAAGGCACCGCCGGCACCTTCGTGTCGCGCAACTTCCAGCTTGAGCATGCCCCTCGCGAAGCCTTGCTCACCATTTCGGCACTCGGGCTCTACCGCGCGTTTATCAACGGCCACCGCGTCGGCTCGGATCTGCTGACGCCGGGCTGGACCTGCTATGACGATCGCATCGCCTATCAGACCTATGACGTCGCCAGCCTGCTTCAGCCGGGCGAGAACAGGATCGAGATCTGGCTCGGCGACGGCTGGTATCGCGGCCAGCTCATGTGGGCGTCGAACCCGATCTTCAATTGCTGGGGCGACCGTGCGGCTGCCATCGCCGAACTCAGCGTCGATGGCGCCTTGGCGGTGAAGACAGATTCCACCTGGAAAAGTGGACTGACCCCCGTCACCAGAAACGGCATCTATTACGGCGAGGATTACGACTCCCGCTTGAAGCCGGAAGCCGCATTCGGCGTTGAAGAACTTGCCTTCGACAAGACCCTGCTTGTGCCCCACGAGACCGCCGCCGTTGTCGAGCTCGCCCCGTTCGAGCCGATCGACAGCTGGACGGAAGAGGATGGCCGGCTGGTCTATGATTTCGGCCAGAACGCTGGAGCGTATATCCGCATCGAGGCGCAAGGCGAAGCCGGCGCGAGCATCCGCGTGGAGCACTCCGAAGTCCTCGGGCCCAACCGGTTCTTCGATAACCGCAACTATCGCAGCGCCAGGGCCGAACTGGTCTACACGCTGTCGGGAGATGGCGTCGAAACCTACGCGCCGCTGTTCACCTTCATGGGTTTCCGCTACGCCCGCGTAACCGTCACCGGCGATGCGAAGCTTCTCTCCATCAAGATGATCCCGATCACCTCGGTGCCGGTCGCGACAGGTGGCATCACCACGGGCGTGCCCGCCGTCAACCGCCTTGTCGAGAACACGATCTGGTCTCAGCGATCGAACTTCATCGAGATACCCACGGACTGCCCGCAGCGCGACGAACGTCTGGGATGGACGGGCGACGCCCAGGTCTTTGCCGGCACCGCATGCTGGCTTGCCGACAGCCAATCTTTTCTCCGGAAATTCCTGCGCGACGTGATGCACGATCAGAGAGAGAACGGGGCGGTGCCGCACTTCTCGCCGGATCCGACACGTCTGCATCCGATCAGCAATCGCGGCGATTGGGCCGGCTCGACCGGCTGGGGCGATGCTATCGTCATCATCCCATGGCAGCTTTACCTGCATTATGGCGACAAGGCCGCTCTGAAGGAGTGTTTTCCAGCGATGCTGCACTGGCTGGATTACCTCTGGGGTATTTCCAACGGCCCGATCATCCGCCCTCCGGCGGTTTGGGGCGACCATGGCTTCACCTTTGGCGACTGGCTGCAGCCGGTCGGCGACAATCGCAAGCCGCGCCCGACCGTCGCCGACGATTGCGCCGCGACGCTCTATCACTTCGTCGCCACGCAGCTGACGGCGAAGATCGCGCGGGTCCTCGGCGATACGAGCGAGGCACAGCGCCTCGACGGCAAGCTCGAAGACATCCGCGCGGCATTCAAGAACGAGTTCTTTTCCCCATCGGGGCGTATCGCGCATAACGATCAGACATCGTGGGCGATCGCCTTCCTCTATGGTCTCGTTCCGCCGGAATATGAAGAGGCCGGTCGTGGCTATTTCCGCCGGGTCGCGGAAGAGACCGATGGCGTGATCGGCACCGGCTTCATCGGGACGCCCGCGCTGCTACCGGCGCTTACCCGGCTCGGCATGCTCGATCTCGCGGAAAAGATGTTCCTCAACCGCAAGGTTCCCGGCTGGCTCTATCAGGTGGAGCGCGGAGCGACGTCGATCTGGGAGCGCTGGGATGCGCTTGCAGAGGACGGAACGATCTACGATCCCGATATGAACAGCTACAACCACTATGCCTATGGCGCCGTGTGCCAATGGCTGTTCGAGGATGTGGCTGGCATCAAGCCGCTTGAAGACAAGCCTGGTTTCGAGGAGATCGAGTTCGATCCCGCTATCCTTCCGGCGCTATCGCCCGTTGCGGCGTGGCACGACACGCGCTTCGGCCGCATCAAGGCCCGATGGGATATCGACGGCGGGAAAGTCACGTGCCATCTTGAAATCCCAGATGGCATCACCGCGCATATACGCGGCAATCGTGCAAGGAAGAACCTGAAGGTGAACGGCGCCGACGTGGCGGATGACGAGCGTGTCCAGATCGGACATGGCAGCCATTCGATCACCTTCGACGTCTGATCAAGACAGCGCGGCAGGCCGCGCACGACATGACTGATCTTAACGGTAAATCGCAAGTCCTTGGAGGAGGAGACGACCATGCGGATGACCAAATGCAGCATTATCGCAGCGGCCACTTTGGCGCTGGCGAGCAGCGTCGCGCACGCAGACGTGACATTGAGCGTATTGATCGACACGAACCCGGAAACCATCGCTTCCTTCGATGCCGTTTCCAAAGCGTATAGCGAGAAGCGTCCGGATGTGACCTTCGATGTGGAGCAGCGCGCGGGCGGCTCCGAGGGCGACAACATCGTCAAGACGCGACTGGCGACCGGCGAGATGCCTGATATTTTCCAGTATAACAGTGGCTCTCTGTTCCAGGCCCTGAAGCCAGAGCAGACGATGGCCGATCTCTCCGATCTCCCATCCGCCGCCGGTATTCTCGAAAGCTTCAAGAAGGTGGTCAGCGGATCCGATGGTCATGTGCGGGGTATACCGTTCGGCCCGGCGATGGGCGGCGGGATCTTCTACAACAGGAAGATCTACGCCGAGCTCGGCCTGCAGCCGCCGAAGACCTGGGCCGAATTCATGGCCAATAACGAGAAGATCAAGGCAGCCGGCAAGGTCGCCATCGCCCAGACTTACGGCACGACCTGGACATCGCAGATCTTCGTCCTGGCGGACTTCTTCAACGTCCAGACCGAAGTTCCGACCTTTGCTGACGATTACACCGCGAACAAGGTCAAGTACGCCACGACACCTGCCGCCCTTCGTGGTTTCGAGCATCAGGAAGAAGTCGCGAAAGCAGGATTCTTCAACGAGGATTTCGGCGCGGCAAGCTTTGATGACGGTATGCGCATGGTCTCGACCGGTGAGGCAGCGCACTACCCCAGCCTGACCTTCGGGATCGGCAACATCCAGCAGAACTTTCCCGACAACGTTCAAGACGTCGGCTTTTTCGCGGAGCCCGGGACCGATGCCGCGAAGAACGGTTTGACGATCTGGATGCCGGCGGCACTCTATCTGTCAGCCAAGGCCGAGCATCTCGACGAGGCCAAGAAGTTCCTCGATTTCGTGGCCTCCAAGGAAGGTTGCGAGCTGATGGCGAAGGCCGTTCCTTCAGGCCCTTACCTGATCAAGGGCTGCGAACTGCCGAAGAACGTGCCGCAAGCCGTCACGGACATGCTGCCCTATTTCCAGACGGAAGGCCGCAATGGCCCGGCGCTGGAATTCCTGTCGCCCGTGAAAGGACCGGCGCTCGAGCAGATCACCGTCGAAGTCGGAACGGGGATCCGTTCCGCCAAGGACGCGGCCGCGCTTTACGACCAGGACGTCGCCAAGCAGGCCAAGCAGCTCGGCCTCCCGAACTGGTAACATCCAGACGCACCTTGCCCGGCAAATATCCGGGCAAGGTGCTTAGGAACCGCTATGGTTATACGCAAGTCACCCTACCCCTATTGGTTCATCCTGCCGGCAGCGGTCATCTTCACCGTCCTGTTCCTGGCGCCCACGATCGCATCCTTCTGGTTCAGCCTGACACGTTGGGATCTGTTCACGACAGCGTTCATCGGGCTTGAGAACTACAAGCAATTCTTCCGCGAGCCCTTCCTCATCCAGGGGCTGACCAACACCGTCATCTATGCGGTGGCGACATCGGCCGCGAAGACGGTTCTCGGCCTGCTTCTGGCCGTCCTGCTGACATCCGGCCTCTGGGCTCAGGGTCTTCTTAGAACGGTGATCTTCTTTCCCGTGCTGGTGTCGACCATCGGCGTTGGCATAACCTTTTCGGTTCTCATGCATCCAACGCGTGGCATCATCAATGTCGCGCTGGCCGCGATCGGCATACACGGACCGGGCTGGCTTACGGATCCGGCGCTAGCGCTCTATTCGATCGTCCTCGTCGATCTCTGGAAGGGCATCGGGCTTGCGACGGTGATCTATATCGCCGGACTGGCATCCATCAGCGCCGACTACTACGAGGCCGCGCGCATCGACGGCGCAACCAGAACGCAGATGCTCTTCCGCGTCACCATACCGCTGGTCAAGCCGGCGACGATCACCGTCATCACCCTGTCGCTGATCGGCGGGCTGCGCAGCTTCGATCTGATCTGGGCGATGACAAAGGGCGGCCCCGGCTTTTCCTCCGACGTGCTCGCAAGCGTGATCTACAAGCAATATCAGGCGGGCTTTTACGGCCTCTCCACGGCCGGAAACGTCATCCTGTTCGTGCTGATCGCGGTGATCGTTTTGCCGCTCACCTTCTGGCTTAATCGCAGGGAGGTCGATGTATGACCCGGCGTCAGTTCTACACCGGAGCCTCGGCGCTGGCCGCATGCTGCGTGATCTTCGTGATGCCGTTCCTGTTCATCTTTCTGACGGCAGCAAAAACCAAGCAGGATGCAGCGGCGCTTAAATTCACACTGCCAAGCGAATGGCAGCTCTGGACCAATTTCGTCGATGTGATCCAGGCCCGCAACTACATGCTGCTGCTGGCATATTTCAACTCGACGGTCATCACGGTCGCTGCCGTCACGTTGCTCGTGCTGTTCGGCGCGATGGTGGGCTATGTGCTGCAGCGCCGGCCATCGCGGTGGAACGCGGTGATCTATGCCTTTGTGCTCGCCGGCTTGATGATCCCGCCCGCCGTCGTGCCGACGATCTGGGTGTTGCAGGCGCTTGGCTTGTTCAAGACGATTTCCGGCATGGTTCTGATCCAGGTCGCTTACGGCCTGTCGTTCACCGTGCTGCTCTTTCGAAGCTTCATCGCGACCATTCCGCGCGATCTGGACGAGGCGGCGATCATCGACGGCGCAAAGCCGCTGCAGATCTTCTTCCGCGTCGTCCTTCCTCTGCTGAAGCCGGTGACCGTAACCGTCATCGTCGTCCAGTCGATTGCGATCTTCAACGATTTCACCAACCCACTCTACTACCTGCCCGGCCGGGAAAACGTCACCGTGCAGCTCACCCTCTATAATTTCCAGGGACAGTTCCAGACGCAGTTCAACCTGCTGTTCATGAACATCCTGCTGGTGACCATTCCGCCGCTGATCGTCTTCATCTTCTTCAACCGACAGATCGTGGCGGGCATGACTGCCGGCGCAGTGAAAGGATAAACCATGACCAGCGTTGTTCTCGATGGCGTCAAGAAGAGCTTCGGCAGCCTCGAAGTCATCAAGGGCGTCGACCTCAACATCGGCGCCGGAGAATTTTGTGTGTTCGTCGGACCGTCAGGCTGCGGAAAGTCGACGTTGCTGCGAATGATCTCGGGCCTGGAAACATCAAGCGCCGGAAAGATCGTCATCGACAACAAGGATGTGACCGATGCCGAACCCTCCGAGCGCGGCATCGCGATGGTGTTTCAATCCTATGCTCTCTACCCGCACCTCACGGTCGCCGAGAATATCGGCTTCGGCCTCTCGCTCGCGAGACGACCCAAGGCGGAAATCGCCGAGAAGGTGAAGCAGACCGCAGACATATTGCAGCTCTCGCATCTGCTCGATCGCAAGCCGAAGGCACTCTCCGGCGGCCAGCGGCAGCGCGTGGCGATCGGGCGGGCGATCATCCGCAATCCGAAGGTGTTTCTGTTCGACGAGCCGCTTTCCAACCTCGACGCATCGCTGCGCTCGCAGATGCGCATGGAACTCACCGAGCTACATGCCCGCCTTGGCGCGACGATGATCTATGTGACCCACGACCAGGTGGAAGCCATGACCATGGCCGACAAGATCGTGGTGTTGAACGGCGGCCACATCGAGCAGGTCGGCTCTCCGATGGCGCTCTACAATGGGCCTCAGACCGCCTTTGTCGCGGGCTTTATCGGATCCCCCAAAATGAACCTGTTCGACGGAGCCCTGGCCAAAGCCGAAGGATGCCGCATCTACGGCATCCGGCCCGAGCACCTGGCGTTGTCTGCCACCGACGGCAAGTGGCGAGGCACTGTCCGGCACATCGAGCGGCTGGGAGCGGACTCGATCATTCATCTCGATGTCGACACCCTCGGAGCCCTGCTCGTAAGGGCTGATGGCGACAGCACCATCAGCGTTGGCGACACGGCATTTGCCTCACCCTTGCCAAACAAGGAACATCGTTTTTCTTGAGACAGGCGCGGAAGCAAGCGCCGGCCGTGCGGGTGGCATCGGAAGCTATTCGTCTTCTCGGGCTCAGGCCACGCGATCCCGCGCCGGCCGCACTCTCGAGACCGTTCGTGTCAACGACACTTTCCTTCCCTTGATCGCGGTGTCGGTGCGTCCTTCCTTCGGAAGAGAGATGATCGCCCTCAAGCCAGGATCATTGGAACGAAGAATGATGTCGCCGCCGTGCTGGCGCGCGATCGCCCTTGCGATGGACAAGCCAAGGCCGACACCGCCTGTGTCTCGATTGCGAGATGCCTCAAGCCGATAGAAGGGATCGAATACCTTCTCACGCATTGCCTCCGGAATTCCGGGGCCGCTGTCCTCAACGACGATATCGACCGTCGCAAGCGACTGCACAATATGCACGCGCGCCTTCCCACCGTAGCGTACGGCGTTTTCAGCGAGATTGCGCACAGCGCGCCGCAATCCATCCGGGCGGCATCGATAGGTCATCGTCGGGCCCTCGACATATTCGACGGCCTGGCCGAGATCGGAGAGATCGTCGCAGATGCTGCCGACCAGCGCATCCAGTTCCATGGCTCTCGTCTCCTCGACGTTCGCCTCTCCGCGCGCGAAAGCAATCGCGGCCTCGGTCATGTTCTGAAGCTCGTCGATGGTGGCCAGCATCTTCTGCTGGACGTTCTTGTCGGTAACGAACTCCGCCCTCAGACGAAGTGACGTCAGGGGCGTTCTGAGATCATGACCGATAGCTGCGAGCATTCTGGTCCGGTCGTCGACGAAGCGACGGAGCCGTTCCTGCATCTTGTTGAACGCCTCGGCCGTGCGACGAATGTCATCCGGACCTTGCTCGGGAAGTGGCGGCAGGCTTTCTCCCCGACCAAGGGCTTCGGCCGAGATCGCCAGTCCCCGCAATGGCCGCGCAATCATGCGCGCGACAAGAATGCAGATCAGGGCAAGGACAACAGCGGTCAGGCAAAGCGAGATCAGGGATTTGGCGTTCCACCATTGATCCACGTCGGCCTTGTAATAGGCCGTGTTCAACCACATCCCGTTGTTAAGCTGGACAGCCAGTCCGTAACCGTTGCGATCATCGAAATAAACGAACTTGGCGGGCTGCGGCAAATTCCACAACACTTGCGAGGGTGTCGTCCAGCCTTCGTTCGTGTTGGATTGTGCGACCCCCTGCTGCGTAAGACGCTTGGTCTGAGATCCAAGACCGTATTTCCGCATGAGATCGACATAGTTCTCGAGCGGTCGGTCGAGTTCCGACACTGCCCGGCTGCGCCATGTCGTGGCATCCGTCGGATCTTCCGCCGACAACCAGAAACGCGAATAGACCGTCTCGCTTGCCAGCAGGGCCTGATCACGCAACGGCTGCGGCATTGTCTCCATCAGACGGGTAATGGACGCCGACCGGCTGAAGAACTCGCTCTTCATCGCCGCGTGCAGCGCTTTCGATCGCTCGTCCCAGGAAATGAGGATGGTAAGACCCTGTGCAACGACAAGCGCCATCAGCGTGAAGCCGATCAGTTGCGCCGCAAGGCTTCTTTTCCACCAGTGCCTCATTCGAAACCTACTTCTCCCGACAGGCTATACCCGCCGCCCCAATGCGTCTTGATGATCGACGGATTCTTCGGGTCCGGCTCGATCTTCTTGCGCAGGCGGCTCACCTGGTTGTCGATGCTTCGATCGAAAATGTCGGCTGTTCTTCCGGCAGTCAGGTCGAGAAGCTGCTCGCGGCTCAGCACCAGTCCGGGTCGTTCGAGAAAAACCTTCAGCAGGCGAAACTCCGCCGTGCTCAGCGAAATTCCCACGCCGTCGTCCCTGAAAAGCTCCTGCCGCCCGACATTCAGGCGAAGATGGCCGAGACGCACGACCTTTGATTTAAGCGTTTCCCTTTCTTGTGCCGGAAGGCTGTTGGCGCGCCTGAGCACCGCACGGATGCGGGCCAGCAGTTCTCTCGGATTGAATGGCTTCACGAGATAATCATCGGCGCCGAGTTCGAGACCGATGATCTTGTCCATCTCCTCGGCCATCGCCGTCAGAAAGATGATCGGGATCTGGGTGCTGGTTCGCAGCTGACGGCAAACCGAAAGTCCGTCCTCGCCGGGCATCATCACATCGAGAACGATGAGATCGACGTTGCTGCGTTCCATGATCCGGCGCAAGGATGCGCCGCTGTCGGCAACACTGATCCGGTAGCCTTGCTGTTGCAAGTACTCTCCAACAAGATCCCTAATGTCCCCATGGTCGTCGACGACCGCGATATGTGAAGCTTTCTGCATCATCCAAGTCCGTAATTTGCGCAACTCTACAGAAAGGCGGTCAAGGGCGCATCGAAAAAAGTGTAACAAAGTTTCGCAGTCACGAATCCTGCCCCGCGGACCCAACAACGCTAAGCCGCGGCCTTTCTTCTCTGGCCTTTGCTTTGAAACGCCCAACCAGACTGAGCACGAAGGCAAAGAAGACTGGCACGAAGAAGATTGCCAGCACGGTCGCCGAAATCATGCCGCCCAGGACACCGGTGCCGATCGCATTCTGGCTCGCGGCGCTCGCGCCGGTGGCGATCGCGAGGGGGACGACCCCCAATGTGAACGCCAGCGAGGTCATCAGGATCGGCCGGAACCGGAGATGCGCGGCTTCGACCACCGCATCGGGAACGGATCGGCCCTCGGCGACCAGATCCTTGGCGAACTCGACGATCAGGATCGCATTCTTCGCCGACAGGCCGACAATCGCAATCAGGCCAACGAGGAAGTAGACGTCATTGGGAAGTCCTCTCATCATGGCCGCGCAGACCGAGCCGATCACGCCGAGCGGGACAACGAGCATGACGGACAGGGGGATGGCCCAGCTCTCGTAGAGCGCCGACAGAAGCAGAAACACCAGAAGGATGCTGAGACCGATCAGCGCCGGAGCCTGAGAGCCCGATCGTATCTCCTGAAGCGACTGGCCTGTCCATTCGTGGCCGAAGCCCGCCGGCAGCTGGCTCGTCAGGCGCTCCATTTCCGCAATGGCATCGCCCGAGGAGTAACCGGCCGTGGACTGGCCACTGATGCGCAGCGAAGGGTAGCCGTTGTATCCCACCACCTGCGACGGTCCGCGAACCCAGTCGATCGAGGCAAACGAGGAGAGCGGCACCATGCCTCCGTGACTGTTGCGCACATTCAGTGCCAGCAAGTTGTCCGGCTGTGTGCGCTGAGAGGAATCCGCCTGCACGGTGACGCGCTGCATGCGGCCCGCGTTTGGATAGTCGTTGACATAGGACGATCCGAAGTTTGCGGAGAGGGTTGCGTTGATATCGGCGAAGCCGACGCCGAAGGCATTTGCTTTTTCGCGGTCCACCAGAAGATTGATCTGTGCCGCATCAGGTAGCCCCTCAACTCGCAACCCAGTCAAGATCGGGCTGTTTCGGGCAGCTTCCAACAGCTGGGACGCGGCTCCCGCAAGGGCCGCCTGCCCCGCGCCGGACCGATCCTGCAGACGGAAGGCGAAGCCGTTGGAGTTGCCGAGGCCCTGGATCGGAGGCGGCGACAGCGCGGTGGCCGCCGCATCCCGAATTCCACGAAATTTGGCATTTACCCGAGACGCAATCGCGGCTGCGCTGTCATTTGGCCCGCGCTCGCTCCAATCCTTCAAGGTCACGAAAGCCAGTCCGGCGTTTTGTCCCGAGCCGGAAAACGAAAATCCGGAAATGCTGACGACCCTTGCGACGGCGGGCTCGGCCGTGACGATCGATTCCATCTGCCGGATCGCCTCGCGTGTCCGGTCGGAGCTCGCCTCTGCGGGGGTCTGCAGATCGACGATCAGAAAGCCCTGATCTTCGTTGGGCAGAAACGAGGAGGGAAGCTGGAGATAGGCCCAGCCCAATCCGCCGAGCAGGACGACGTAGAGGATCATGAAACGCCCGGCTCGGCGCACCGTCATAGCGACGCTCGATGAATAGCGTTTCGTGAGGCGGTCAAAGCCTCTGTTGAACCAGCGGAAGAACCGCCATTTGCTTTCATGGTGCTTGGTGATCGGTTTAAGGAACGAGCCGCACAGAGCCGGCGTAAAGGTCAGTGCCAGAAGCCCGGAGAACAGGATGGACGCGACCATCGTCAGGCTGAACTGCTGGTAAATGACGCCAACGGCTCCCGGGAAAAATGCCATCGGCACGAAGACCGCCGTCAGCACAAGGGTGATGCCGATGATCGCCCCGGTGATCTGCGACATGGCCTTCTTGGTCGCCTCCTTGGGCGGGAGCCCCTCCTCGGCCATTATTCGCTCGACATTCTCGACAACGACGATCGCGTCGTCGACGAGGATGCCGATCGCAAGCACCATGGCGAACATGGTCAGAACGTTGATTGAGAAGCCTGCCGCGAACATGATCGCGCAGGTTCCAAGCAGCGCGACGGGAACGACCAGCGTCGGAATGATCGTGTAGCGAATATTCTGCAGGAAGAGGAACATCACGATGAAGACAAGGCCGATCGCCTCGAGCAGCGTGTGCAGCACCTTCTCGATCGACACTTCCACGAACGGCGTGGTGTCGTAGGGAATTTCGAACGAAAGCCCTGCCGGAAAGAACGGCGCAAGTTCCTGCATCTTGGCGCGCACGGCTTCCGCAGTCGAAAGTGCATTGCCGGTAGGTGCCAGCTGAATACCGATCGAGGCGCTGGGCTGCCCGTTCAACCGGCTTGCGAAATTGTAGTTCTCCCCACCGACTTCCACACGAGCAACATCGCGAAGGCGCACGTTGGAGCCATCGGAATTTGCTCGCAATACGATGTCGCCGAATTCGTCGGGATTGGTCAGCTGTCCGGGAACGTTGACGATCGTCGATATCTGCTGGCCCGGCATGTTTGGACTGGCGCCAATCTGCCCGGCGGCAACCTGAGCGTTCTGCGCCGAAATCGCATTGGTGACATCGGCGGCAGTCAGGTTCAGGCCAAGCATCTTCTCCGGATCCATCCAGATGCGCATCGAGCGCTGCGTGGCAAAGAGCTGGGCGCTGCCGACGCCCGGAATACGGCGCAGTTCCCCGATGACGTTCCGGTTCAGGTAGTCGCCGAGCCCGATCGCATCCGTCGCTCCGTCGTCGGATTTGAGAACGACCATCATGAGAAACGACGTGCCGGCGCGGTCGACGCGAAGCCCTTGCTGCGTCACCGTTCTCGGCAGGCGAGCCTCAACGCGGGCGATGCGGTTCTGCACCTCGACCTGCGCCTCGCCGACATTGGTTCCGGTCTCGAAGGTGACCGTCATCTGTACCCGGCCGGACGCTTCGGACACGGACTCGAAATAGAGAAGCCCCGGGACGCCGTTGAGCTCTTCTTCGACAAGGCGCGTGACGGATTGGTAGATGGTTTCCGGTGTCGCGCCGGGATAGTTCGTCGAGATGGTTATCTGCGGCGGCGCGACCTGGGGATAGCGCGCGATGGGAATGAACGGCAAGGTGAGCACGCCCGCCAACGAAATGAAGATCGCGATGACCCAGGCAAAGATCGGTCGCTGAATGAAAAAACCTGCCATCGAGAATACCTTGTGGTCTGAGCGGGGGGATCTTAGTTCACGCGGCCCGTGCTGCCGCCCACGGGCTCGGCGGCGGCCAACGCAGGGGGCGTCCATGGTTGCGGCTGCACACTCGCGCCGGCTCTCGCACGCTGAAATCCGTCGACCATCACCTGGTCACCGGCCGAGATGCCTTCTTCGATCAGCCAGGTGTTGCCATCCGCACGCCCCACGACAACTTTTCGCTGCTCGAGCTTGTTCTCGCCATTCACCACCAACACGCTCGCCTGACCTCCGGCATCGCGCTGAACCGCCTGCTGGGGCACGGACAGGCTTTGATTGTCGACACCCTGTTCAACCGTCACACGCACATACATGCCGGGCAGAAGTTCGCCGCCGGAATTCGGGAATTGGCCGCGCAAGGTGATCTGACCGGTCGTCTCATCAACCGCAGCTTCGGAAAAGAGCACGCGGCCGGGCTCGCCGTATTCCGATCCATCATCGAGCCGAAGCGTCACTCTCGCTTCGTTGGGACTGGCGGCGAGACGCCCGGCCGCAAGCGCCTTTCGCAGGCGAATAAGATCAGCGGCGGGCTGCGTGAAATCCGCATAGACTGGATCGAGTTGCTGGATCGTTGCGAGATTTTCGCTTCCCTCAGCCGAAACCAGCGCTCCTTCGGTGATCAGCGCCCGCCCGATCTTGCCGGAGATCGGCGCCGTGACGTTGGCATATTGCAGGTTCAACCTGGCCGTGACCACGCCGGCCTCCGCAACGGCAACGTCCGCGTCCGCCTGGGCAAGACGTGCGACCGCGGAATCGTAATCCTGCCTGGACGTCACGTTCGACCGGCGCAACTGCTCCTGACGGTCCGCCGTCTGCCGCGCATCGAGTTGCGCGGCCTCGGCCCGGCGAAGCGTGGCTTCCGAACTGTTGACCTGCGCTTGAAAGGGAGCCGGATCGATCCGGTAGAGGACATCGCCGCGCTGGACGATCGCCCCCTGTTCGAAGACCTGCTCCGTGACGATACCCGAGACGCGCGGGCGAACCTCAGCAACCCGCGTCGCAGCAATTCTTCCTGGAAGTTCGGTCACGACAGACGACGGTTTTTGCGCGACCGTGACGACGCCGACGGTCGGAAGAGGCTGCGCCTGCGGCGTCGATGCCTCTCCCTGCTCGCATGCCGTCAAGGCACACGTGCTGATAAGAACCGCGGCCAGGCGTAGGGTCAGTCTGCTCATGAAGCGCTCCAGTAGGGTTTCAAGGAGGCGGCGACTTGCCGCGCAACCGGCTCGTCCGACAGTTCGCGCCGGCTTGCACCGGCTCTAGCTGTAGGCAAACGAGGAACTCATGCGGCGACGACAACGTCTTCGAGACCTTTCCGATCACCTTGGAGCCCAGGATTTACAGATCGGGTGTCGCAGATATTTGCCATCGGAGGACTAAATTGTATCAAGCTGTCGCAGCTGCCGACGCCATTTGGCTGATCGTTGGTGCGTTTTGCCGAAAGCGGGCGGCACAACCGGCGTCGGTCTATGCATTAGCGATTCATTAACCGGGCTTGGATAGAAATTGTTAACCATCCCGTCGATGCATGGCGGGTGCCCGTTAGCCTCGACCGAACCAGATGAAATCACCGCTCTCGGCATTCTCCCGCCGCATAGGCTTGTTCACGGCACTTGCATCGGCCACGCTGCCGGCGCATTGCCTTGCCCAGTCTGCGTGGTCCGGTACTGCGGACAATGAGTTCAGCAATTCATCCAACTGGACCCCATCCGCGCCCGGATCCAGCGACGCCGCGCGCGTGGATGCAGGTTCCCCGCAGGTCACGACGGATGTCACGATCGGCCATCTCGATGTCGGTGGCGGCAACGTTACCGTCACTTCTGACGGTACGCTCAATGCGGCGAGCGGCATCACGATCAGCGCGGGCAGCCTTGGCATCAATCAGGGGGGCGTCGTCAAGTCGGATGTCAGCCTGGACGGCGGCAGCCTCTCTCTTGATGGCAACCTCAATGGCCAGCTAAACCTCAATAACGGCAATGTCACCGTAACCGGCACCGGCACGCTCACCAGCGCCGAGGTCAGCGCCGGGACGGCCCTCACCAATAATGGCGCCACCGGCGCGGCGAACATCTCCGCCGGCGGAACATTGGTCAACAACAGCGGCGCGACGATCGCGACGGTCACCAATGCCGGTACGGCGTCGAACGCCGGTGCGGTAGGCAGCCTGACCAATACGGCGGGGACCTTCACCAATAACGTCGGCGGAACGGTTAGCGGAAAGACGACCATCACGGGTGGGACCGTCTCGAACAACTTCGTCATCACCGATGCAGATGTGGCCGCGACCGCTGCCTTCATCAACAACGCCGGAGCCTCAGCCGGCGCGATCAGGAATTCCGGCACCGTCACAAACGCGGGAACGATCGCCTCCATCCAGAACGACGCTGGATCATTCACCAACAATACGGGCGGCATCGTCACCGGCACGACCAACGTCGACGGCGGGAATGTGACGAACAACGCCACGCTCAATGGGGTTGAGGTCGGCGCGGCGGGCATCTTCACCAACACCAGCGGTGCCACCGCAGGGGCGGTCACGAACGCCGGCACCACATCCAACGCCGGCGCGATTGCGAGCCTGACCAATACGGCTGGCACCTTCACCAACAACGCCGGCGGAACGGTGACCGGAAAGACCACCGTCACTGGCGGAACCGTCACGAACAACTTCGTCATCACCGATGCCGACGTCGCCGCCACCGCTGCCTTTATCAACAATACGGGAGCCACGGCCGGCGCAATCAGGAACTCCGGCGCCGTTACAAACGCCGGTACGGTCGCCTCCCTGCAAAACGATGCCGGAACCTTCGTCAATAATGCAGGTGGGGTCGTCAGTGGCAACACCAGCGTCAATGGCGGCATCGTTACGAACAACGCCACACTCAACGGCGTTGAAGTCGGCACGGCGGGCATCTTCACCAACGCCACTGGCGCGACCGCCGGGGATGTCACGAATGCCGGCACGACATCCAATGCCGGCACGGTTGCCAGCCTGACCAATATGGCTGGCACTTTCACCAACAATAACGGCGGCACGATTGCCGGGCAAGCCGTGGTCGCAGGCGGAACTGTGATCAACAATTTCGTCGTGACCGACGCCGACGTCGCAGCCGTGGCCTCGTTCATTAACAACAGTGGGGCCACGGCGGGCGCGATCAGGAACTCCGGGAGCGTCACAAATGCCGGAACGATCGCCTCCGTTCAAAACGACGGTGGAAGTTTCATCAACAATGCGGGTGGCTCGGTAACTGGCACAACGACAGTGAGCGGAGGCGAGGTCGTCAACAATGCGACATTGGCCGACGTCGATGTCGGCGCGCAGGGCACCCTCATCAACAACAGTGGCGCAGTGGCGGGAACGATTACAAATGCCGGCAGCACCGCAAACGACGGAACGGTCGCCGCATTGGTGAACAATGGCGGCACGTTCTCGAACACCGGAACCATAGCGGGAACGGCAACGGTTTCGGGCGGTGCGCTAATCAACGACGGCACTATCTCGGGCGCGGTCGACGTCAACGACGGCGGTCTTCTATCCGGTAGCGGCGTCGTCGGCGGGCTCCTCGTGAATGCCGGCGGCTCGTTGTCGCCAGGACCGGGTATTGCGACGCTCAGCGTCAACGGCGATCTGACGTTTGGTGCCGGCTCGACCTATCAGGTGGACATCCAGTCCGATGGCCATTCCGACAGTGTCAATGCGACAGGCGCGGTTTCCATCCAGGGAGGCACGCTCGATATCAGAGCGGCAGGCGGCAATTATGGGACGACGAGCAGCTACACAATCCTGACCGCCGGAAGCGTTACTGGCGCCTTCGATAATATCTCAAGCGATTTTGCCTTTCTGTCGCCGACACTCACCTATGATGTCACCGGCATAGACATGACGCTCGATCGCAACAACGTGCGTTTTGCAGACGTTGCCGAAACGGCAAATGGTAGGGCAACCGCTACGGCCGTGGAAGCATCAGGGGCGGGCAACGCAGTCTATGATACGGTGTTGTCACTGGATGACATCACGGCGAAAAGCGCATTCTCGCAATTGAGCGGCGAGGTTCATGCCTCGCTCAAGAGCGCCCTCCTGTGGGAGAGCCGCTTCACACGTGAGGCGATCCTCAATGACATCGCTTCACGCGAGGACGACGCGGTTTTCTGGACCTCCGGCTACGCATCGTCCAACCGTTGGTCGGACAATGGAAATGCGGCGGGAATCGGTACCGGCGTTTCCGGTGTCGTGTTTGGAGCCGATGCGCCGATCTCCGATCAATGGCGCGTTGGCGCGATAGCGGGTTACAGCAGAGACTCCTTCAACCAGGCGGACACGGATTCCTACCACGCCGGCCTTTATGCCACGGGCGACTTCGGGCCGATAACCCTCACAAGCGGCGCCGTTTACTCCCATAACGAAGCGTCAATACACAGGGACGTGTCGTTTGGAACATTTTCGGATGAACTGAACGCCAAGTATGCGAGCGCCACCAGCCAGCTGTTCGCCGATGTCTCGTGGACGCAACAATGGAATGCCGTCAGGTTCCAGCCATTTGCCAACCTCGCTTACGTCAACCTCAAGACCGACGCATTTCAGGAAAGTGGCGGCGCTGCAGCTCTGTCATCGGCGGGCGGTAATGATGCAATCGCCACATCGACGGTTGGGTTGCGTTGGTCCATGGATTGGTCGCAAGGCGACGTGCCTATCCTGTTGTCAGGCATGTTGGGATGGCGACATGTCGCGGGTGATCTCACTCCATATTCCAGCCTCGCCTTCGCCGGCGGTTCGCCATTCCTCATCGGTGGCGTCGATATTCCGGAAAACTCGGTCGTGACACAGTTTGGCATTTCGGCAAAGCTTTCCAAGTCGGCGCGCCTGACACTCGCCTACACCGGTGAGTTTGGCAAAGATCTGCGCTCCAGCGCAGCACAGATCAATTTTGTCACACGCTTCTAGAGTCCAAGCCCGCAAGGCAGCAGGCATAGCCCTTGACCAAGAGCCGGTGCAATCTGGAGCGTCGCATCACTTCAATAACATGAGTTAAAAGGTAATATTTTCTACCTGCCGGAATTGTCAGAGTTGACGATCGCTGGTAATGCCACCCTTGATGGATACGGCTTATTCCCAGGATCTGCTTACGATATTTCTAAGTCTGCGTAAGCGTTTGCATCTTACAATAGCCCGGTACGTGCGATCTCAATCGACAGCCGAGGATCTCGTGCAGGACACGTTTTTGCGACTTTGGGAGCGCCGATCCCACCTGCCGCAACGGTCGATGCTATCCGGCTATGTGGTTCGCACAGGGCGCAATCTTGCGATCGATTTCAACCGCCGCGCGCGCATCGTTCCGTTCGTTTATGATATCCGCTTGCTTGAGTTCATGGCCGACACCACCCCGTCGCCCGAAGAGAATGCAATCGCCGCACAAACCCTGCGGGATCTGTCCGGCGCAATTGCCGCCCTTCCTCCGAGAGCGCGGGAAGTCTTTGTAATGGCGCGGATCGAAGGCATGACCTATGTCGAGATCGCCGAAAGGCTCGGCATATCGCCGAAAACAGTCTTCAGCCACATGGTTGTCGCACTTGAGCGCCTCGAAGCATTCCAGCAAGACGAGCCATAATTTATTCTTCCGGGCACTTTCGACCCCGGTTTTTGGTGTCGCCACTCGTTTACTCACATGACTGGCTATCGGGATATGCGATGAACGATCTTCCGGACAAAGGCAAAGACGCCGAAAGGACACACGAGGCTGCGACCTGGTTCGCTCTTCTCCTTGATGAGAACGCGTCGACAGCGGACTACGAGCGGTTCCGCACTTGGCTTCTCGCCGATGAGAGAAATGCGCGCGCCTATGCGCGCATTGAAAGGGTTTGGGGCCATGCGGCGGTGGAGCAGGCACGGCCAGATGATGCTGTCTCGCGCCGCGGCTTCTTAAAGATCACGAGTGGCATCGTGCTGTTGGCTGGAACCGGCGGAACGGCTTGGCATATCGCGACACGCCCTGATTTCTCCACAGGCACGGGTGAGATTCGCAGCCTGACTCTCGCGGACGGATCGACAGTCGAACTTGGCGCTGCGAGCGCGATCTCGGTGGACTTCACAGCATCCATACGTCGCATCGTGCTGCACGGCGGCGAAGCCTTTTTCTCCGTTGTGCCCGACAGTCGGCGTCCTTTCAGGGTCGAAGCCGGCAGCCTTGCCGCGACGGCCCTCGGCACCGCCTACGCCGTAGCGATTGCGCCCGAGCGCACGAGTGTCGCGGTTACTGAACACAATGTGAGAGTGGAAGCAGGCGGCAGAAGCGTCGATCTCTCGCAGGGCGACGCTATCGACTGGCAAGACGGGGTACTTGGCAGCCCGATCATCGGAGATGCGGAAAGCCGCGTGAGATGGCGCGAACGGCAACTGGTCTTCCTCGCAAGACCCCTGGGCGAAGTTATCGCGGAGGTGAACCGCTGGCGCAAGGGACGGCTCTTCATTCCCGACGCCGCACTCGCCGCCAGAAGAGTGACCGCCATTCTCGACGTCAACGACATTGACGGCATCGATGCGACGCTTGAGCAGGGATTGCCGATCTCGCTGCAGAACTACACATCGCTTCTGACCATCGTCACGACCCGAAAATAATTTTACCGCAACACTCAGGTTTTTGCGTCCGCCATTCGTAAAGCACGCAGCCGGTCTTGGGAGGAGCCGGGAAACAAGCATTTTGCGGGGGCAAAGGTCATGACGTATAAGATTGAATTTCATGGAAAGTCGCTGGCTCGGGGCACGGCGTTGGCAATGATCGGGTGGCTTGCAGCAGCAACCGCCGGCACTGCCCAGGATGCAGCCACATCACACACATTCAGTATTCCCAGCCAATCAGTGGCCTCCGCCCTCGTCCGTTACTCCGCCATAACCGGCTCCAATATTGTCTATGACGGAACCCTGCCTGCCGATGCGCGCAGCCGCGCCATCCAGGGTCAGCTTTCGGACCGCCAGGCACTGCAGCAGCTCCTTTCCGGCACGGACTTGCGCTACACATTCGGCGCCAATGATACGATCACGATCATCGCGTCCGGAACAGTTGCTACCGACACCAGCGGCGCAACGGCACTTCAGCCGATCTTGCTGAGCGGCGGCGCTGCACCGGGCAGCTACGATGCAACCGAGAGCTCTGTCGGAACCAAGACCGATACGCCGCTGCGTGACGTGCCGCAATCGATCCAGGTCGTCAAGCGTAGCGTTCTCGAAGACCAGCAGGCGACGAGCCTGACCGAAGCGCTCGAGAATGTGTCGAACGTCCGCGAGAGCTCAACAGCCGCCAACCGCGCGCCATCCTACGTGTTACGCGGCTTCACAGCGAACAGCTACGCCGTTGACGGCGTGATGCTTGATGGCGCGGTCAACAATCCGGAGAACAGCACCGAACCCGACATGGCCGGCATAGAGAGAGTGGAGGTCCTGAAAGGGCCAGCCTCTGTTCTATATGGCCGTGGCCAGCCCGGTGGCCTGATCAACATCGTCACCCGCCAGCCCACCGAAGAACTGACAGCGGAAGCCAAGACGCAAGTCGGCAGCTACGGCTTCCGACGCGCCGAGGCGACGGTCAGCGGTTCCCTCAATGCAGACGGCTCGCTAACAGGTCGCCTCACGGGTGCAGCGCAGCGCGATCAGGGCTTCGTCGAGGAACGGCAGGCCAGCGAAAGACAGTACATCGGCGGCGTACTGCAATGGTCTCCGGATGACGATACCCTTGTCAATCTCAGCGTCAGCCGGACTCATCAGGATCAGCCTTATGACCGCGGTTTGGTCGTAAGCCGCGACGGCGAGATTCATATCCCCTATGATCGGTTTCTCGGCGAAGACTGGTCCATGGTCGACAATCACAAAACACAGATTGCTCTCACTGCCGAGCACCAGGCTCTCGATTGGTTGAAGCTCCGAGGCTCCGTTCGCTATAATGGGTCGTTGTCGCGAGATACCGGGATCGATTTGCGAGACCTGGCAGCAGATGGGCGGACGCTCTCACGCCGCTACAACCATCGCACCCAAGATCTCAGCAATCTCGATCTGCAATTCGAGACGGTCTTGAATTTCGATACTGGCGATATCGGCCATACGGTTCTGGCCGGCGTCGAGCACACCCGCTCCAGTGTGGATTTCTGGCGCGAACGCGGTAACATCGCGTCGATCGACATTTACGACCCTGTCTACGGGGCGCCGATGACGCCCACGAGCGGCCTCCTGGATTACACGCAGGAAATGGTCGCCAGTTCAGTCTATCTGCAAGATCAGATCGACCTCAGCAATCAATGGAAATTGCTGGCGGGCCTGCGCTACGACTATTTCGACCAGGACAATACCGTGCGCGTGGGTGATCCCGAACCGTCGGTCAGTGACGGCGCTCTAACGTGGCGGACTGGTGTTGTCTATCAACCGACCGACGCGCTTTCCTTCTACACCAGCTACGCCACGAGCTTCATGCCGCAAAGCGGTCTTGGCGAGAACAACACGCCGCTCGATCCGGAAAAAGGCTGGCAGATCGAGGCCGGCGTCAAGGCTGACCTTATTCCCGATCGGCTTTCCGCAACGTTCTCCGTGTTCCACATCACCAAAAACAATGTTGCCGTCTCTGTGCCGGGCGAAGATTATTCGCGCCTGACGGGTCAGCAGCGTTCGCGCGGCGTTGAATTGGATGTGGCCGGCGAGATCATGCCTGGTTGGCAGATTATCGGCTCGCTCGGCTATCTCGACGCCCAAGTCAGCAGAGACAGCGATGCGTCCATCATTGGCAACCGCCTCACCGGTACGCCGCACTGGAGCGGCAGCCTGTGGACGACCTATGAGTTCCAGACCGGCAAGCTCGAAGGCCTGAAGCTGGGCACCGGTATCACCGCCACAGGCGAACGCCCCGGCGACCTGGAAAACAGCTTCTTCGTCGATGGCTACTACACCCTGGATGCGTCACTCGCCTACAAGATCAACGAGCATCTGGACTTCTCGCTTATCGGTCGTAACCTGACCGACCAGCGCTACATCGAAACCACGGCGGGCAGAACAGACAACTACGCGGGCAGGCCGATCAACGTCATGGCATCCCTGAAGGCGAGTTTCTGACGGCTTAAAGGGAGCCGTTCCTCCCCTCCCAACGGCTCCCTTTTATACGCCAACATTCCATGATCCGCCCGTTATCAGTCCGCCTGTGCGCGGACACGCAGCGATCTGCGGGACGAAAGACCTCAGCGACGAACGGGCGGCATCCCGGTGACACGTTCCCAGAACTCATCGGCCCGTTTTTCAAATGTCGATGCGCCGCGCGCGTCGCTCTGGTAGAAGGCTCCCCGGGGGATCCCTTCCGCGTAGATCTGCTCGACCCAGCCTCGGGCATCATCATGCGGAAACTGGTATCCGACATGGCCGAGCGAAGCAGCCCCCTTGTAATGCGCATCACGCAAATGCAGCGGGACGCTTTCCGGGGGCTGTGAGGCGACGTATTTGAGAGCAAGCCCCAGGCCTCGGGAAGCCGAACTCGACTTAGGCGCACGCGCCAGATGAAGGGCGGCATGTGCCAGAATTGTCTGCGCTTCCGGATATCCGATTTTCTCAACCGCCTGTGAAGCCGCCACCGCGGTTTGGAGCACCGAGTTATCGGCCAATCCGATATCTTCCGACGCATGAATCATGATGCGCCGGGCGATGTAGCGCGGATCCTCGCCGCCGTGGATCAGCCGTGCGAGCCAATAAAGGGTCGCGTCCGGATCCGAACCGCGCATGGATTTGATGAAAGCCGAGACGATGTCGTAATGGGCATCACCCGAACGATCGTGATTGATAGGGGCCGACGCGTAGGCGTCGTCGATCATGTCATCTGTGATGACGATGTCTTCCTCGCCAGCGTGACCGACGGCCAGGCTCTCCAATGTGGTGAGAGCCCGGCGGGCGTCTCCACCCGAACGGCCGGCAATCAGCCGGACCATATCGGGCGTCAGGACAATCGGAATGTCGGTCGCGTGCAGATGATCGACGCCGCGCCGGACGACCTGCTCCATCTCGCCAAGCGTCAAAGGCTCGAGCCTGATGATCGTCGAGCGAGAGACAAGAGCGGGTGTCAGGACATGGAACGGATTGCCAGTCGTGGCGCCGATGAAGTCGACGAGCCCCTCTTCGCAAAGCGCCAGAAGATCGTCCGTCTGGGTCGCCGAGAAGCGCTGAACCTCATCGACGAAAATCAGGGTTGGATGGATGCGGGCGTCGTCCGCGATACGGCGGATATCGGCAACGCCCGCCCGTGTCGCATTGAGAGGTCGGAACGTCTTGCCGAGCATGTTGCCGACGGCGCGGGCGATCGACGTCTTGCCGAGGCCGGGAGGGCCGTAAAGTATGATGCTTCCCAGCCGGCCGGCCGCAATACGCCGGCGCAGGATGGAGCCAGGAGCAACAACGGCTTCCTGGCCAATGATGTCGTCGAGCGTCGCTGGCCTCAGCGCCGCGGCAAGAGGTTGCGGATTCATCCGCGCAGCAGTGTCAAACAGGTCGCTCATCAGGTCATCCGGCGGATCGGCAATCACTCATCCGTGGCTCGTCAGCCATTTTGCCGCTCACAACGAGCCGTGATTGGCAGATGCCCGGTTTAAGATGAAGATGCCGGATCCGCAAGGCATCTGGCGCAAGGCCGATATCGCGCAGCACCTGCCCGACACGCTTTTGCCTGCGATCCGGTCCGTGGACTTCCAACACTTCCAGCAAAAGCGCGACAGATGAGGCGAAGGCCTATCCTTGATCAGCAATCACGCACTTGCTGCCCCAACTGCTGCAGTAGCTTGAAGGCGTCATATCTCCGCATGTGAATATCGGCCGCCGGGCCCGCGGATGACGTGAACGTTCCGTCGACCATCGTCAGCATGCTCATCGCTTCGCGAACATCGCGATAACTGCCACTGGCGACCGCGCCAAGAATGGCTGCGCCCAGCAACACCGGTTCATCAGCCGTTGTCGCGACAATGGGCTTGCCACAGGCATCCGCCAGAAGCTGACGAACAAAGGCCTGCTGCCCGGCCCCGCCGCTGATGACGACCGTATCGATATCGACACCCGCCTCCGCCTGCGCGTCAATGATCTGCCTGAGCCCATAACCGATGCCATAGAGTCCCGCCACATAGAGCCGGACGAGGCTGTCGATCTCGCGTTCCATGCCGAGGCCGGCGATCAGCGCGCGTGCGTGCGGATCGGCCAGCGGTGCGCGGTTGCCCAGAAATTCAGGGACGACGTGAAGACCTGTAACCAGCGAGGTGGCATTGGTCCCCGCCGCACCGGCCGCGAGGTCGGCAAGCATGACGGGGAGCGGTTGGCCTTTGTCTTTTGCGATCCGCGTCGCTTCCGCCGCGGCAGGATGAAAGGAGAGAAGCTGCTCGATCGCAGCACCCGCAGCACTCTGGCCGCCTTCATTGAGCCAAAGCCCGGGAACCATCGCAGAGTAATAGGGTCCCCAAACGCCCTGCACGAAGGCCGGTTCGACAGTCGATGTCATCGTGCAAGATGAGGTGCCGAAGACATAGCCAAGGTTCGCCGTCGGCCCATCGCCAAAGCCGACGGTCCCGATCCCGCCGGCATGGGCATCGATCAGTCCAGCAGCGACCGCTGTCCCCGGCAACAGCCCGAGCTCCGCTGCCGCAGCCGGCGTCAGACCGCCGCCAAGCGCCGAGCCCGGCTCGACAATCGTCTGGCCGATGCGGGCAAACCCTTCGTCGGCCAGTGAGCCGAGGCCGATCTCTTCGAAGTATGTCGGATCCCAGCGCTTCTCGTGAGCGAGATAGGTCCACTTGCAGGTCACCGTGCAGGTGGATCGCGAGAGGTCACCGGTGGCACGCCAGGTCAGGAAATCGGCGAGGTCGAAGAACTGCCACGCCGCGTCGAACACGTCAGGCCGGTTCTCCTTCAGCCAGAGCAGCTTGGGCGTTTCCATCTCCGGCGAGATGCGGCCGCCGACATAGCGCAGGACCTCGTGGCCGAGCGCATTGATCCGCTCCGCCTGAGAAACCGCCCGGTGATCCATCCAGACGATGATGTTGCGCTCCGGGTCTTCCGAAGGGCCGACCGGCAAGGGCTTGCCCTGGTCACCTAGAACGACGAGCGAGCAGGTCGCATCGAAACCCAGTCCGACGACGGCTTTAGCGTCTACGCCGGCATCTTGAACGGACTGGCGTACGGCCTCGCAAACCGCGCGCCAGATCTCGTTGCTCGACTGTTCGACGATCGATCCCGCCTCGCGATAAAGCGTGATGTCGCGCTTGGCGGAGGCCAGCATCCGCCCGCCGAGATCGAACACCCCCGCGCGAGCGCTTCCGGTGCCGACGTCAACGCCGATCACGTAGCGCGGTGTTTGGACTTCGTCGCTCATGGTCTCTCATCTTTCTGGCATGAATGGCTGATGCCCGCGCGTCGCGCGGAGATCACGGTCTTTAGAGGTCAACGCTATTCGGGAGGATCACGAGGTCGCGGATGGTGACGTTGCGCGGCCGCGACAGCATGAAGAGCACGCAGTCGGCGACTTCCTTGGGCTGCATCAGGCTGCCGTTGGCAAGCGCCTCTTCCATCTTCGCCTTCGGCCAATCATCAAGCAGGGCGGTGACAACAGGACCCGGCAGGACAGCGCCGACGCGAACGCCGTGCTGCGCCACCTGGCGGCGTGTCGAATGCACGAATGCCTGCACCGCGAATTTGGAAGCCGTATAGATCGGCTCCCAGACAACTGGCACGACACCGGCGATCGAGCTGGTGAACAGGATGTCGCCCGACTTCTGGGCGATCATGTGCGGCAAGACGGCATGAACGGAGCGGAAGGCGGCGTTGATGTTGAGGTTCAGCATCCGATCCCAGGCGTCCGGATCGCCCTCGGCGACCTGCCCACCGATATAGGCGCCGGCATTGGCGTGGAAGATGTCGAGCCTGCCGGCGATCTCCAGTATCCGGGGAAGGATGCCAGAGAGCTGCTTGCCGTCGAGAAGATCGACGACGAGAGGGAATGCGCGTTCGCCGAACTCCTCACAGATTTCATTCAGCTTGTCCTTGGCGCGGTCGATGAGAACGACGGTAGCACCTTCGGCGTGCAATGTGCGGGCGCATTCGAGGCCGATGCCGGAGGCCGAGCCGGTGATGGCGGCAACTTTGCCTTTCATGAGGTCGGTCATGAATTTACTCCTTGAAGTTTGATCAGG
Source organism: Rhizobium sp. 16-449-1b (assembly GCF_017741935.1). Lineage (GTDB taxonomy): Bacteria > Pseudomonadota > Alphaproteobacteria > Rhizobiales > Rhizobiaceae > Rhizobium. Next base: position 130,903 of record NZ_JAGHMH010000013.1, read on the forward strand.
CGCGTCCGTGGCTGACGCGGGAACGGCGGGCGAGCGAGTCGACGATGACGGCAATGGCGAGAACGCCGCCAGTGATCATGTATCGCAACGAAGAACTGAGGTTGAGCAGCGTCAGACCGTTGGAGATCGCCTGGATGACGATGATCCCGAGCAGCGCGGAATAGGCGCTACCGCGACCGCCAAAGAGGCTCGTGCCGCCGATCACGGCTGCGGCGATGGCGTTGAGGTTGACGTCACCCGTGCCAGCCTGCTGGCTCGACGAGGCAAGACGCGATGCCGACAGGATGCCACCGATGGTCGCGAGCGTCGAGCAAAGCACGAAGGCGCTCAGATAGATGCGGCGAACGTTGATGCCGGCGCGCCGCGCGGCTTCGCGATTGCCGCCGACCGCGAACATCGAGCGTCCCCATTGGGTGCGCGTCAGCCCGTAGTTCAGGACCACCGCGATGGCGACGAACAGGCCGAACATCCACGGAATGCCGCGACCGAGGTTGAGATAATAGACCGCGAATTCGAGTGCCGCGGTCAGCACGACCGCCTTGATCGCGGTTGCGGCGAAGGGCTGCGAGGACAGATTGACGGCAGCGCGCTGCCGGCGCGTCCGCAGGCCCTTGGCGATGATCACGGCGCCTGGGACCAAAGCGAGCAGATAAGACAGCCAATCGGGCATCACCAGAATCTGGCCGAAGCGGACCAGAGGGGACGCATAGGGAAGGTTGATGCTGCCGCTCGGGCCGAGGATATAGAGCTGCATGCCGAGCAGCGCCAGGAGGCCGGCGAGCGTCGCCACGAAGCTTGGCATTCCCAACCGGTTGTAAAGCACGGCGTAGACAGTTCCGATGACCGCGCCGGCGGCAATGGCAGCGATGATCGCGACGACGAACGGGACGCCGTTATTCACCCAGAGCACACCGAGGATGGCGGATGACAAGCCACTCATAGAACCGACGGAAAGGTCGATTTCGCCAAGCATCAGCACGCAGACGATGCCGAGCGAAATGATCCCGACTGTGGCGCAGTCGAAGAGCAGGTTGACGAGGTTGTTCGGCGCGAGAAACACCGGATTGAGCAGCGAGAAGACCGTGGAGATGACGATCAGCCCGACCGCGACGGGAAGCATACCGAGATCGCCGGATTTGACGCGATCGATGAAGGCCCCGACCATCGCCATCATACTGTCGTCGTGGCGCACGCGTTCGTCGCTGCGATCGAGCGTTGTGGCGGGTGCGAGTGTTGTATCGGATGGTTTCTGGCTCATGCCGGTCTCCCACTGTTTTCCTGCGCCGTGCCTGTCTTGCGCTCAATGCGGCGCGAGACAGAATTTTCCGTTGCACCCGTGATCGAGGCCACGAGTTCCTGGTTGGAGGCGTCAGGCGTGAACACGCCGTTGTTCCGGCCCAACCGCAATACGACGATACGATCGGCGACAGCGCGGACGTCTTCCATGTTGTGGCTGATGATGATGACGCCCAGGCCGCGGTCGCGGACGCGTTCGATGAGATTGAGTACTTCGGCGGTCTGCGCGACGCCGAGTGCGGCCGTCGGCTCGTCGAGCATGATAATCTTCGGATTGAGAAGGAGCGAGCGTGCAATTGCCACCGTCTGGCGTTGACCGCCGGAGAGAGAGGCGATCGGCTCCCTGACGGATGGGATGCGGGCGGCCAGCTCCCGAAGCAGCGTCCAGGCGCGGACTTCCATCGCGACCTCGTCGAGCGCCCAGGGCGAGAGCTCGTGCCCGAGGAAGAGGTTGGCGACGACGTCGAGGTTCTCGCAGAGCGCCAGATCCTGGAACACGGTGGCTATGCCGAGCTCCAGCGCCTTGCCGGGGCTGTCGAGCGAGACACTCTGGCCGCAGAATTCGATCGAGCCGGAAGAGGGTTGGTGAACACCCGCCAGAACCTTGACCAAGGTCGACTTGCCGGCGCCGTTATCTCCCACCAGGGCCACGACTTCGCCCGCCTTGACGTCCAGTTCGATATCGGTCAGCGCCGAGACGGCACCGAAATTCTTCGATACGTTTCGCAGTCGCAGGATGGGCTGCCCGCGCTCCGGTACATTGCTTGCTGTGGTGCTCATGGCTGAGGGCCTTTGTACGTCCTTGAGAAACCGGCCGCACACGGTGCGGCCGGAATGGCGGATCGGCTTTTAGTTGCCGATGCCGAGCTTCTTGCAGCCTTCGGCATATTCACCGGTGCAAATCTGCTCAGCCGTCTGGATCTTCTTGTCGAAGATTTCCGCCTTGATGTTTTCGGCGGTGACGACGGCCGGGATGAAGAGCTGCGACGGCGTGTTGTAGAGCGTCGTCTTGGCTTCCGGCTTCTCGCCCTTGATGAGCTGGACAGCCACCTGTGCGGCTGCGGCCGCTACGATCTCGGAAGGCTTGGAGATCGTGTTGTACTGGTCGCCCGAGATGATGAGCTGCAGTGCCGCGATCGTCGCATCGTTGCCGGTGACCGGTGGAACAGGGTTGACGCCCGCTGCCTTGAACGCGGCGATTGCACCACCGCCGGTGCCATCATTGGCGGCAACCACGCCCTTGATATCGGCGCCGAAGCGCGTGATCTGGCCGGCGGCCCATTCCTGCGCCTTCGGCGGCGCCCATTCCGGCGTGTCGAATTCGGCAAGCGTCTTGTACTTGGATTCCTTCAGGCCGCGATGGATGCCGTCGCGAATGAGGCCGGCGGCCGCGTCTGTCGGCGAACCGTTGATCTCAAGGACACCGGCGCCATCAGGCACACCGGCCTTCTTCAGATGCTCGACAAGCGACTTGGCAATCGCGTAGCCGATACCTTCATTGTCGAAGGAAACGTAGAAATCAACCGGCTTGTCCGGGATCGGGCGATCATAGGCGATCACCTTGACGTCCTGGGACTGGGCAAGTTCCACAAGGCCTGCGGCTGCGGCGGAGTCGACCGGATCGAGGACCACGACCTTGGCGCCCTGCGCAATCACCGAGTTGAACTGTTGCTGCTGCAGCGATGCATCGCCATTGGCGTTCTGGTAGACGACGGTGCACTTGGCGCACAGCTTTTCCATCTCGGCCTTGAAGCCCGGAAAGTCGTGCTGCTCATAGCGGGTCGACGCCTGATCGGGCATCAGGAACGCCACCGTGGACGCTTCCTGGGCGAATGCTGCTCCGCCGAGCGCCATCAGCATGGTCGCCGACATCAGGGAAAGTTTGCGATAGGTCATGTTCTCCTCCTTAATTGACCAACGGCAAGGTTCGGCCATTGCCGCAACATCGGCCTGACGCGCGATGCGTCATTGCCCCAAGCCGCAACTCGACGAGAGCCGCACGGCAAAGAGGACCACCAATAGCTGCGAAATCACCTCCCGGTGCCAGCCTCCTAGCTGACACGTATCATCGATTGAGCGCATTTGCTCAATCGATGAAGCAAGATTTGCCACTTCTCTCGTTTGATGTCAAGTTAGCGCCCGATACAGGAGATGAGAATTTTGAGTCTGGACAGGCAGCAGAAGCGAACGACGATCTACGACCTTGCGGAACTTGCGGGCACATCTGCGAGCGCGGTCAGCGCTGTCTTGAACGGAAACTGGAAGAAGCGGCGCATCAGCAAGCAGCTTGCTGAGAAGATAACGCGCATAGCCGAGGAGCAGGGTTACGCGCTCAATATGCAGGCAAGTCTCCTGCGCCGCGAGAAGTCGCACATCATCGGCATGATCGTTCCCAAATATGACAACCGGTATTTCGGCTCGATCGTCGAGCTCTTCGAGACGATGGCGCGTGACAAGGGCCTCTTCCCGCTCATCACATGCACGCGACGCGACCCCGCGCTCGAGATCGAGGCTGCTCGAACGATGCTCTCGTATCAAGTGGATTGCGTGATCGCGACAGGTGCTACCGACCCCGACAGGATCACCGAGCTTTGTGCCGCCGCCGGCGTGCGCACGATCAACCTCGATCTGCCCGGCAAACTCGCTCCATCCGTCATTTCCGACAATTTCGCAGGCGCCCGCGAGCTGACGCGGAGAATTCTCGTCAGCTGCCATCAACGCTTTGGCGCCATGGAGCCGCTGATGTTCGTCGGTGGCCGCGGCGGCGATCACAACACGATGGAGCGTTTGAGGGGCTTTCGCCAGGCACATGCGGATCACGGGATCGACCTTGAGGACCACAGGGTCATCGCCTGTGGCTATGCCCCCGAAAAGGCGCAAAGCGCGCTCCAAGAGCGCGCCGCCAGCGGCTTGCCCTTTTCGAGAGGCATGTTCGTCAACTCCACGATCACGCTTGAAGGCGTGCTGCGCTGGGTGCGGCTCGCCGGACCTGTCAGCGAACAGGAATTCGCTCTCGGTTGCTTCGACTACGACCCTCTCGTCGCCCTCCTCGGCGACAACATCGAGATGGTCCGCCAAGATGTGCCAGCAATGCTGACCCGGATGTTTGAGCTCATTGAGCTCGGAAACTTTGAGCCAAACGTGTCCGAAATCCCGCCCGTTCTAAGGTAAGTATTACCGCGCGGCCCAGAGAGCACCGCGCCTGAAGATTTCATACATCTGCGGCACATCGAATTCCCTCGCAGCATGGCCAAGCGACGAGTAGAAAACGCGGCCTTTGCCATACATGCGCTTCCAGACAACAGGCATGGTGACGCCATCGATCCAATAAGCCTGTTCACCGGTAAAGGTCGTCGTCGCCAGCACATCGTTCGACGGGTCGACATGCATGTAATACTGCTCGGAACTGTAGCGAAAATCAGCAATCCCCGCCATCAGCGGATCGTCCGGCCGGGTGATATTGACGGTGTAGTCGATAATGTTGCCGGGATGGGCAACCCACTGCCCTCCCACGATAAACTGATAATCGGTTGAATCGCGAAAGCTGTCGCCGGCGCCTCCATGATAGCCGGCAAAACCAACGCCACTTTCGATCGCCTGCGCCAGACCTTTGACTTCCTCTTTTTCGATCTTCGACATTGTCACGATCGGCACGATGAGGCTGAAGTCCTTCAGGTCAGGGTTCGCAAACATGCTTGTCGTCGGCTCCACCAGAACGTCAAACCCCTCCTTCTCAAGGAGATCCCTGACGATAACCGAGCATTGCTCGGGCTCGTGGCCTGCCCAGCCACCCCAGACGATCAGCGCTTTACGCATCCTGTTTCCTCCTGAATGTTACCTGCCGAGCATTCCGTCGACGAGAGATTGAGAAAGGGCAGCGGGTCGATCCATCTGTCCGCTCCGGATCAACCGTGCTCAAGCCACTGAACCTCCGCCGGCGTCAGGCTTATCTGCGCGGCGTTGAGGCTATGACGCAGCTCGGAAAGAGTGGCAGGACCGATCAACGGGATCACCGGCCACGGCTGGTTGAGCACATAGGCAAGCGCGATCTGGATCGGGTCTTTACCAAGGCGCCGGCCGAGCTCCTCAGCTCTCGCCTTGCGCTCGAAGTTGAGGTCCGAGTACCAGGCGCGGGCGAGCTCCGGATCCGACATATTCCCCGGTGCGGATCGATCGGTGAAAAAGCCTCTGGCCTGGCTGGACCATGCGAAGTTGATGACCTTCTTCTCCTTCAGCCAGCTCTTCCAATCCGCATCGGACGAAGCAATGCATCCGGACCACACCGGATTGACCATCTCGGCGAGCGAGAAATTGTTGGAGAGCACACTCGGTCTCGTTTTTCCCGTGCGCTCGGCATACTCGATCGCCTGGTCCATCCGCTCGCGCGTCCAGTTCGACCCGCCGATCGGGCCACGGATGCGCCCTGCCCGCACCTCCTCATCCATGGCGTCAACGAATTCGCCGACCGGGATGTCGGGATTGTCGCGGTGCATGAAATAGACGTCGACATAATCCGTCTGCATGCGCTCGAGGCTGATGGTCAGCTGCTTGGCGATCACGTCGGGATAGCAGAGCGGCGAATGCGCGCCCTTTTCGATAATCACCACATCGTCGCGCACGCCGCGACTGCGCACCCACTCACCAATCAGCCGGTCCTGCGTCCCGCCGCCATACTGGAACGCGGAATCGATGAGGTTGCCACCCGCCTCGTAGAATTCGTCGAGAGCGATCGATGCGCCAGGAAAGGTCGAAAACAGCATCATGCCGAGTGCCAGCATGGACGTTTCCTTTTCGACACCTGGGATGTGTGCTCTCGGCACCATCAGCTGCTTGCGGGTAAGCGCCTCGCCCGTTAGCGTCCGGGTGCGGACAGCAGGCGTTTCCAGCTTGTATTCCAGGCCGATTGCCGCACGCCACTTGTCCATGACCTTGAGATTGCCGAGCGTGTCGGCGACTGTCATGCCGGGATAGGCAAACTCGCGCCGTTCTTCCCGGATCGCAGCCGCCGCCGCATCGACCTCGAAACTGTAGACATGGCGCGGTTCGTCAACCGCGATGTCCTGCCGCTTGCCTGTGGCATCGAACAGCCGGATGATCGCGGTCCCACCCTGCTTGCCGGCGGCGAACCAGAACTGGTCGATCTCGATCGAACCTTCTGTACCGAAGATGCGCAGCACATTGTCCTGCGCCAGCGACACCGAGCAGGCGACTTCGGCGATGATGCCGTTCGGAAAGCGCAGGATGGCGGCGCTCCATTCGTCGACACCGGTCGAGCCGAGATGACCGACGGCGAAAACCTGGTCCGGCTCGATGATGCCGTGCGGTTCGGCAATGCCGGCGACGAGCCGCGCCATCGAGACCGGATAACCGCCGACATCGAGAATGCCGCCACCGGCAAGATCATTGGCAAACAGCCGATGATCCTTCTCGAAAGGCTTTGCGAAACCGAAGCTCGACTTGATCATGCGGACGTCGCCGATCGCCTTGTCCTTCAAGAGCGCGATCAGCTTCAGCGTCAGCGGATGAAGCCTATACATATAGGCTTCGCCGAGGAAGGTGCCGGCTTCGCGGGCGGCGGTCTGCATGGCCTCCGCCTCCGCGGCGGAAAGGCCGAGCGGCTTTTCGCACAGCACATGCTTGCCGGCCTTTGCCGCCTTGATCGCCCATTCGGCATGGGTCGGATGCGGCGTTGCGATGTAGATCGCATCAACATCGGGATCGGCAAGCAGCGCCTCGTAGCCCTTGATGACGCGCGCGCCGGGGAAGCGTTCCGCCAGCCCCGGCCGTGATGGGTCACGCGTTGCGATCGCCTCGACGCGTCCGGTTTTCGATTGGGCGACGCCTGCAAAGAAGTCAGCCGCGATCCGGCCGGGGCCAAGGATGCCCCAGCGAAGTCTATCCGTATCGGTCATGTCCTGTTCCTAATCTGCCAGGCCGCCGGCCCTCCGGCGCCCGGTCGTTTCAAGAAAGCTGAACAACGGCGCAGCCGTAGCCGTCGAGCGTTAGTGTGCCGTCCACTGGCGTATTCGCATCGAGCAGATTGATGCCAACAGGAACGCGTTCGATCCGGGCGGGCTTGTCCAGGTAATTCTGGATGAATAGCAGGCGGCGATCGTCATTCATGCGCATGGTCACCTCGACCCCCTCGGGCAGATCCGCCACCAGCGGCGTGACGCCAGCATCGGTAAACAAGCGCTCGGAAAGCGCCTCCGTCAGATCCGGCGTGAGGTAGGTGCCGAGATAGATCACGCGGCCCTTGCCGACGGCACGGGATGTCGCCATAGGCGTTCCCTCGGCGTAACGGTTGGACCAGACGGCGATGGGCTCGACATCGGCATCGATCGCAAGGTTCTCGTAGAAATGGCCGGCCGTCAGTTCGCGGTTACCGATCTTGAAGCGGCGTTCGCGCCGATGCGATTCCGCCGGACGATTTGGCGGCACGACCAGACCGCCGGATCGCTCCATGACCTCGAACAGCCCTTTGGCGCCAGGCGCGGTCAGCCGACCAAAATCCTCGACACGCACGCCGGTCAGCCGCGAGAGCGAGGATCCTGGCGCCGTCTCGCGGATGACATGGTTGTTTTCATCGCGCGTTCCCGTGCGGGCGCCGATCACCACCGTGCCACCCTGCTCCGCAAAAGTTTGTAGCCGCTCTGTCCACTCATCCTTCCACATGACCCAATGCGGCACGTAGAGGAGCTTCAGCTTCGAAAGATCGTCCTCGGGATGGATGAAGCCGCAGGCAATGCCACGATCATAGCAATATTGATGCAGCAGCACCGCATCGTCCTGCGGGCTCGGAAGGCCGATCGAATAGGTCTTGTGAGCTTCCTGATTGTCGAAATCGGACCCGGCGATACCGACATCCATACGCACGTAGGTACCTAGGATCGTGTCCTTAAGCGCCGTCATTTCAGTGGCGAATTGCTTCGCCTCCTCGTAGCGATGGCGACCGATGTCATCGTGATCGATGATGCCCATCCAGTAGATCTCGGCGCCGAAATGCGCCGGGCGCCAGCGGAAGAACATCAGCCCGTCGGCACCGCGCGCGACCGACGACATGGCCATGCGCCGCATCTCGCCCGGTTCCGGCGTCAGTGTGCAGAAGCCCGGCTGGCTGCCGAAGCCGGATTGCTGTTCGGGCACGATGTAGTTGCCGGAGAACCCGCGGCAGATATCGAGATGCAGCGCCTGGACCTTGGCGTGGTTGCCGATGCGCTGGAACTCGTCGTAAAGCATCGGATAAAGATCGTAGCCGACGAAATCGAGATCGGTGGTGAACTGACCACGAAAGTCGATGTCACGCAGGCCGCCGAGATTGTGAAAGACGAACCAGCGGGCGTTGACGCTGCGCAGGATCTCGACCTGATCGTGCTGGAAGCGCGCCGTCGAGAAGGCCAGGAAACGGTGATAGTCCTGCAGATGCCCGGGGCTCGCGAAGGTCGGTCCAAAATCGATGGGCAGCACGACCTGGTCGAAGCTCTGGTAAGCCGTTGCCCAGAAGTCTCCGCCCCACGCATGATTGAGCTTGCCGATCTCACCGTATCTGTCGGCGAGATAAAGCTGGAATTCGCTGAGCGTGGCGTCTGAAAAACTCTCCGGCATGCTCGTATTGAGCTCGTTGTCAGTCTGCCAGCCGATGACGCTTTCATTGTCGCGGTAGTGCTCGGCCATGGCCTTGGTAATGCGCCGGCTATGCTCGCGAAAGACGGGGCTTGCGGTGTCGCAATGCTGGCGCGAGCCGTGGCTCATCGGCCTGCCCTTGCCATCGACGCGCAGGATCTCTGGATGAGCGACCGTCAGCCATCGCGGCGGCGTGGCCGTCGGCGTGCACATGATCGTGTCGATGCCGTGCCTGGCGAGAACCGCGATTGCCCGGTCGAAGAGATCGAAATCGAAGCGGCCGAGTTCCGGCTCAAGGATATGCCAGGCGAATTCCGCCATGCGCACTACATTGAAGCCGGCCTTGGTCATGCGCTCGGCATCGCGCTCCCAGTAACTCTCGTCGACATGCTCGGGATAATGCGGCGCGCCTACGAGGAAGCGATCGGTCTTCACCGGGTTCCAGACGGAGATTTTTGCGGATTTCTGTTCAGACACGATCGTCGATCCCAATCTTTTATTTGTCGAGGATTGTCTTGCGGGCGCTGATCGTGCGTCCGCCATCCGATGCGAAGAGATAGAGTTCGGAAGGATCGAGCTTCAGCGTCACCGTCTGGTCCGCCTTGAAGGGCGCGACATAGCTGAGTTGGACGGTGATATTGCCGGTGCCGCTTTCCGAGGCGACGGTGCGAAGGTTGCCGGCGTCGACATAGAGGATCGTCTCCCGGCCGAGATGCTCGACGAGACGGATAGCGCCGCCGACGACACCGCTCGACGATCCGTCCTGCACCACCGAAATGTTTTCCGGACGAACGCCAAGCGTCAGGCTGGCTCCCTTCTGCAGCACCGCCGGGTTGGCGAGCGTGACCGTCACCGGCGCAAGGCCGGGAGCCGACACGCGAACCTCTTGACCGGAGACATCATCGACCGTGACCGAGAGGAAGTTCATCCGCGGCGCCCCAAGGAAGCCGGCCACGAAGAGATTGTCGGGGTTGCGATAAAGCTCGAGCGGCGAGCCGACCTGCTCGATATTGCCCTGGTTGAGAACGACGATGCGGCTTGCCATGGTCATGGCCTCCACCTGGTCGTGCGTCACATAGACCATGGTCGCGCCGAGCTCGGCATGCAGGCTGGAGAGTTCGACGCGCATCTGCGTTCTTAGCGCCGCATCGAGGTTCGACAACGGTTCGTCGAACAGGAAGACGTCGGGCGAGCGGGTGATTGCCCGGCCGATCGCCACGCGCTGGCGCTGGCCGCCGGAGAGCTGCTTCGGTCGTTTCTCCAGCTGGTCGGTGATGCGCAGTATCCTGGCTGCGCGGGCAACGGCTGCGTCTATCTCCGCCTTCGGCCGCTTCGCCATGCGCAAGCCAAAACCCATGTTTTCGGCAACCGTCATGTGCGGGTAAAGCGCGTAGGACTGGAAAACCATGGCGATACCGCGGTCACCAGGCTCCTCGCGACTGACATCGCGCCCGTTGATGAGGATCTGCCCGGAGCTGATCCCTTCAAGGCCGGCAATGGTTTTCAGGAGCGTGGACTTGCCGCAGCCGGACGGGCCGACCATGACGATGAACTCGCCTTCGGCCACCGAGAGATCGATCCCTCTCAGCGCGTGATAGGCACCGTAGCTCTTGTTAATCTGTCGCAGTTCGAGGCTGGTCATGCTTCCTGGCTCTCTGCTTTGAAAAATCGGATAGTCGGATGGTTGCGCGTGATCATCCCTTCACCGCTCCCATCGTCAGGCCGGCGATGAAGTGGCGTTGCATCAGGAAGAACATCACGACAGGCGGGACGGCGACGACGATCGTGCCGGCCGAGATCAGGTTCCATGCGGACACCCATTCGCCGCGCAAGTTGGCAAGGCCGGCCGTGACCGGCTTGACGGAATCGCTCACCGTCAGCACCACCGCCCAGAAATAGTCGTTCCAGATGAAGGTGAAGAGAAGGATGGCGAGCGCGGCAAGTGCTGGACGAACAAGCGGAACGGCAACATGGATCAGCGTCTGAAATGGTGTCGCTCCCTCGGCTCTTGCCGCCTGGAACAGCTCATCGGGCAAAGCCGCGATGAAGTTGCGCATGAAGAGCGTGGCAAAGCCGGTCTGGAACGCGATATGGAAGATGATCAGCGCTGTCGTCGTATCGATGAGATCAAGCCGGACCATGAGGTCGCGAACCGGGATCATCATGATCTGGTGCGGCAGGAAGTTGCCTCCGACGAAGAGCGCGAAGATCAGCATGTTGCCGGGAAAGCGGTATCGCGAAAGGACGTAACCGGAGAGCGTGCTCAACACCAAGACACCGATCACCGATGGAATGGTGATCGTCAGACTGTTGATGAAATACTGGCCCATCGGCGTCTGCGTGAAGACCGCCTTGTAGTTGTCGATCAGGCCAAACTCGGTCGGCCAGCCCCACAGGTTCCCGCCCATGACGTCAGCCGTCGAACGGAAGGAGGTCAATATGATCGCGAAGAGTGGGCAGAGCCAGAGAAGCAGAACGACCAGCACCAGAAGAAAATAGAACCGGCGATGCCAGACGGCGGTCTCGGGAATAGGACGAGGATACATCAGCCACCCCTCTCTTCGGTGCGGATGATCCGCGACAAGTACCAGACGATGAACGCCGCCATGATCAGGAACAGGATCGATGCGATGGCTGCGCCATATCCAAACCGGTACGAGAAGATCGACTGTTCGAACATCTGGTAGGCAAGCACCGACGAGGAACCGAACGGACCGCCGCGTGTCATCACCGACACCATGTCGAAGGAGCGAAGCGCGCCGACGACGGTGACCGCAATCGCGATGAAGGAGACCTGCGTGAGCTGCGGAAGGACGATGTGCCAGAGCATGCTCCATCCCCGCGCGCCATCAACACGTCCTGCCCCGATCAACTCCTCGCTGAGATTATTGAGGCCGGCGAGGTAGAGGACCATGCAGAAGGTGACCTGAGGCCAGAGCGCCGCGATCACGATCGCGAATGTCACGAAGTGCTCATCCGAAAGCACCGCGGGCGCGACGGCTCCGAATGCCTTGAATATCAACGCCAGAAGTCCGAACTCCGGTGTGTAGACCCAGGTGAAGACCACACCGACGGTGACGGATGCGAGCACCAGCGGGATGAAGAACAGCGACTTCAGGAAGCGCATGCCGCGGATCTTCTGATTGACGAGCAGCGCGATGGCGAGCCCGAGCGGCGGTGCTGCCATGAACATGACGAGCCAGATCAGATTGTTCTTCAGCGACGTATAGAACTGCGGATCGTTGTAGAGCTCCAGATAGTTGCCGAAGCCAATCCAGGTCATCGGCCCCATTCCGTCCCAGTCGTGCAGGCTGATCCACAGACTGCGGACGGCCGACAGAAGAATGACCGTGAAAAACAGAATAATCGCGGGAGCGATCAGCAAAGTGGGGGTGAGCCACCATCGCTGGCGGCGCCATAACATCAACATTGTTCAGAACCTCTGGAGGAAGTGAGGGAGCGGAACCGCAACTCCGCCCCCTGGTCGTCGGGAGGAGAACTAGATCTTGTAGATACGCTTGCGGGTGCCTTCGAGGCGCTGCAGGATCGCCTGGCGACGATCGGGCTTGGCCATGAATTCCTGGAAGCCGACGAGACCAGCCTGCGCCATATCAGGATCGCTGTCGCGGTCGTAATATTGCGAGGTTCCCTTGACCTGCTTCAAGGATTCCACTGCCGCGTTGACCAGCGGATCCTTGCTTGGCGGCAGGTCGTTGCGCGGCGGCACGTTGCCGCCGGGCTCCAGATAGGTGGCAAGGTTTTCCGGCTTGTAGAAATAAGCCAGGAACTCGCGCGCGCCCTGCTTGTTTTTGCCATTCGTCGGTATGTGCACCGAATTGAGCGAGAACTCCTCGAAGCGAGGGACGTTGGCATCCAGCGTCGGGAACGGCGCGAAGGTGAGCTGAGGCAAATCGGCCTCGGTGAAGGCTGCCCGCAGGAAGGCGCCGAGGTTCATCATCCCGGCCTTCTTCTGGGCGAGCAAGGCCGCGGCCTCCTGCCAGCCGAACGAGGTGTGGTTCTGCGTGAACACCTCGTTCTTGATCATGGCTTCCCACTGATCGAAGACAGGGGTCAGCGCCGGATCGAGATAGCTCATCTGGCCGTCCATCAAGGCCATGTGCTTGTCGAGACCGTTGATGCGAAGGTTCATCTGATCGAACCAGCCGGCGGCGGGCCAAAGTTCCTTCGTCCCCATTGCAACAGGCGTCAGGCCGGCAGCCTTCGCCTTGTCGCAATAGGCCGAGAACTCCTCGGCCGAGGTCGGCATCGTCAGACCATTCTGTTCGAACACGTCCTTGCGATAGAACATGCCCCAGAGTGTGCCGCCGGTCGGCAGGCCGTATTGCTTGTTGTCGACGGTAACGGCACCGGCGCTCGCACCGAGCACATCCTTGTACTTTTCCTTCTCGAAGAGATCAGAGATGTCGTCGAAGAGGCCGCGCTTGACGAAGGCGCGCATGCGGTTGCCGGAAAACCAGAAGCAGACGTCGGGGGCGCCGGCCGTCAGATAATTGCGGATCGCGGTCTTGTGGGCCTCGTGGTCCATATTGTTGACCACGACCTTGGTGCCTGCCTGCTTGCCGAAATCCTCGGCGATCTTCTTCAGCGCTTCGAGCGCCTTGCCGTTGCTTTCAGCGGAAATCACATTGACTTCCTGAGCCTGCGCAATTGCTGGGATCGGGAAGCTGCCTGCCATCGCAGCCACGGATGCCAGTCCTGTTCCCTTCAGAAAGGTTCGGCGCGTGGTCGATGAAAAATGCTTGGAAAATGCCATTGAATTCCTCCCAGTTGAACTGATCAACACGCCCCGGCGGCCGTCCTCCACAACGAGACACCGGGTATTCAACGTGCCGACCACATCATTCCGAGTTGATCGACGGGGCAAATTTATGCATAGATCATCCAGCGTCGCAATAGTTAATTTACAAAATTAAGGAACTCGCATCGTGAAGCTCAAGGGCGACCCGACAACGACCAGAGCCCTCAATCGCCGCCTGATCCTCAATCTTTTGCGGCAGGAGGGGCCGAGAAGCCGCGCCGAATTGGCGACCTTGTCGGGCCTCAGCCCGGCTGCTGTGACCTTCGTGGTCGCCGATCTTGTCGAGGAAGGCATCGTCAAGGAGGGCGAGGCGATTTCGGGCATGACCGGCCGCCGGCCAATTCCTGTCCAGATCGACTATGACCACGGCATCGCGATCGGGTTTAAATTGATGCTTGGGGCCGTGGAGTGTGTGGCGACGGATCTCGCAACGAACCCGATCGCGACCATGCGACTGGGGCTCGGAGACCATGCGCCCGACGCTATCGCGGATGTCCTGGCCAGAGCCGTGCCCAGGCTTGTCGCGCTTGCCCAGCGTCCTGAGGCGACGCTTGCCGGTATTGGCATCTCGATGCCTGGGGTCATCAGCAATGATCAGACGTCGTGCGTCCGAAGCAATCGTTTCGACTGGAACGACGTGCCGCTCGCCCAGATGCTTGCAGAGCGCGTCAGCGTACCGGTCTGGCTCGAGGACGACACCAATGCCTACGCAATTGCGCAACAATTGTTTGGTCTGGGTCGTCAACACAGGAATATGGCGGTGCTGGCGGTCGGTGTCGGCATCGCCTGCGCGCAGATCATTGAAGGCAAGCTGTACCGCGGGGCCAATGGCGCGGCCGGCAAGATGGGTCATACCCTTTTCGAGCCGAATGGCAGACCGTGCGAATGCGGCAAGCGCGGATGTCTTATGGCCTACCACTCCGAAGCGGCGGTCGTGCAGCGTTGGCGCGAGGCGACTGGAGGGCGCGACAAAGGGCCGACGGAGTTGCGTAGCGCGCTCGCCGCGGAAGACCCGGTGGTCGTGGGCTTGGTCGAGGAGGCTGGCCGGTGCATCGGAACCGCATTGGCCAATATCACAAACGTCACGGATCCGGAGGTCGTTGTTGCTGGTGGAGAGGCCGTCTCGCTCGGGGAGCATTTTCTGCGTCCCCTTCGAAAAGCGCTCGCCGACGGTGCTTTCCGAGCACCGCCTCCCCTTCTACTGGATTGGAAGGACAATTCCTGGGCGCGGGGCGCTGCGGCTCTCGTCACTCAACGCATGTTCGATTTTGAACTGTCCGGAGGGGTGACCGGCAGACATTGAGGCTCTCGCAACGAATTTAGAAGGATAGGGCTGCAACGCAGCCACGCTGCACACAACTCGACGAATGAATACCAGCTAACCGCGACTAAAGCTGCCTAGCGCTAAGCTTCACTCACCGCAGCCAGCAGCCAGTCGCGAAATGCGCGTACCACGGGCCTTGCCTCGTTGCGCTGGGGGTAGACGAGGAAGTGGTTGGCCTCGGTCAACGCCACTGCCCGGCCGGCGAACGGCTGAACGAGACGACCGCTCGACAGTTCGCGCTCGGCGAGTTTGACGGCCTCGAGGCATACGCCCATGCCATCAGCCGCTGCCGCGATCGCCATGAAGCTACGATCGAAGCGAAGCGCGGGCTGTCGCGGCATGGCGGATCCGTTGGCATGAAACCAGTCCGACCAGCTTACATTCTTGATCATGCTGCGGATCAGCGGCACGCGATGCAAATCCTCGACCGTTTCAAGCTGTCGCGCCATTTCAGGTGTGCACATCGGCTGGACCTCCACCGGGCCAAGCGAATGGATGACCAGCCCCTCGTGGTGATCGTTTAGACCATAGACGATATCGACGTCGAACTGGTCCTGGGCGAAGTGCACGGGCTTCGTGTCCGCCGAGATCGTCACCTCGAAACCCGGATTGTCGATCAGAAACCTGTTGAGGCGCGGCGCCAGCCACTGCGCCGCGAAGCTCGGGGATGAATGCAGGCGCAGCACCAGCGACTGGCGAGCGGATAGCGTCTCCATCGCGCCGCGCAGTAACGCCATGGCCTCGACGACGGGTCGCTGGAACATCAGCCCATCGGCGGTCAGTCGCAACTCACCGTGGCTGCGGTCAAAGAGAAGCGTGCCGATCTCTCGCTCCAGCTTGGTGATCGCATGGCTGACGGCGCTGGGCGAGAGGTTCAGATCCTTGGCGGCGAGCTTGAATGAGAGATGCCGCGCCGCAGCCTCGAAAGCCGGCAGCCCGCCGATTGGAATCCGCTTCATCAGTTGTCGATCCGTCCGTTTCGCAGTCGCGGCAGGGCTATGACATTTTGTCACCTTGCGAAAGCGAAATGAGAAAATTTCACCCGGCCGGATATGTTTTCACCTGCGGCCATCATTGCTTGTCCAGACAATGTCAACGGCGCAAAACGCGGCGTCACTTTGACCCGCGTCAATTTGCGCGGGCCTTCCAATCACGCCGACCTTTGCCGCAAGGCATCGTCTTTCTGTGAGGCAATCTTGTTATCTAATAGAGGCGCGAAGATCGCGCAGATCATATTCGGAGCGGTGTTATCGCTCCTGGGCTTGTACTTTGCCGCGAATGGCGGCTGGTTGGTGACCTTAGGCGGCACCTTCTATTATCTCATCGTCGGTCTCCTGATGGTCGCCAGCGGCGTCCAAGTGGCGCGCGCTCGCAATTCCGGCTTTGTCATCTATTTCGTGGCCTGGGCCCTGACGCTGGTTTGGAGCTTCGTCGAATCCGGGCTCGACCCGTGGAAGCTCGAGGTACGCCTGTTTGCGCCAAGCGTTCTGCTTGCCGCCTTCCTGCTGCCGGGCCTTGGCCGTGGCGTGAAAGCCGCAAGCCCGCGTTTCTGGCGTGGCTTCCAGGCAGCGACGGGTGTCGTTGCCGTGCTCCTGGTGGGCGCGATCCTCTACGCCGCATATGGCCCCGCTTCGGGCGAGACCACGCAGATGACAGCCCAGGCTGCACCGATGCCCCCGACCGACTGGCAGCATTACGGCAATGACGCCGGCCAGAGCCGCTTTGCAGATCTGGCCCAGATCACGCCTGATAACGTCGGCAAGCTGCAGGTGGCCTGGAGCTCGCATTCGGGCGACCTGCCTGACGACATCGAAGTGCATCGCAAAGGCCGTGAATATCACTCAGAATCGACGCCTATCAAGGTCGGCAACACGCTCTACAGCTGCACGCCGCATTCCTGGGTCATTGCCACCGACGCCACGACCGGCAAGGTGAAATGGACCTTCGATCCCAAGCTGCCGCGCACCAACCCGTACATCGTGTGCCGGGGCGTCAGCTACTACGAAGCCCCTCAGGCCGATACCTGCAAGACCCGCGTCTTCGCGCCGACCATGGACGGACGCATGTATGCGCTTGATGCCGAAAACGGCCAGATTTGCGAAGGCTTCGGCAACGGCGGCTTCATCGACCTCAAAGACCAGACCGGCAAGGACGACAATGGCAAGTCCTGGGGCGGTGGCTGGCAGGTCTCGACCTCCACCCCGCTGGTCATGAACGACCGCCTTGTCGTCGGCAGCCGCGTCATCGACAACATGTCCACGGACGAGCCCTCGGGCGTCGTACGCGCCTTCGATCCGCTCGACGGACATCAGGTCTGGGCCTGGGACGTCGGCCGCTCGGAAGACGCCCTGCCCGGCCGCCTGCCGGAGGGTGAAGTCTACACCAAGGGCACGCCGAATGTCTGGGGCACCATCACCGGTGATGCCAAGCTGAACATGGTGTATCTGGGTACCGGCAACGCCGCCCCGGATTATTACACCGCCTTCCGCCGTCCTTTTGACAACAAGTTCGGCACCTCGCTTGTCGCGCTTGATGTGACGACCGGTAAGCTGCGCTGGCACTATCAGCTCGTGCACAACGACATGTGGGACTTTGACGTGCCGGTTGGCCCGTCGCTCTTCGACATGCCCGACGGCACGCCGGCCCTCATCCAGACCACCAAGATGGGCGAGGTCTTCATGTTCAACCGCGCGACAGGCGAGCCTTTGGTCGAGACCAAGGAAATGCCCTTCGCGCAGAACGGCGCCGCGCCGAACGTTCCAGTTTCACCCACCCAGCCGGTTCCGGTTGGCATGCCCTCGCTGGTCCCGGAAAAACTGACCGAGCAGGACATGTGGGGCGCGACGCCGATCGATCAGCTCGCATGCCGCATCGACTTCGCCCGTGCGCGCAGCGAAGGCATCTTCACGCCGATCGGCCCGACGCGTTCGATCGGCAACCCGGCCTTCGACGGCGTGACGGACTGGGGCGGCGCCTCGGTCGATCCGGTGAACAAGGTCATGTACGTCAACACGATGAACATGCCCTTCTATTTCCAGCTGGTCGACCGCAACACGCCTTATGGCAAGGAACTGCTGAAGCAGAAGAGCAGCGGTGGTGAGAACGCCCAGAAGCTCGATGTGCGCCTGCAGGAAAACACGCCCTACCTGGCGACCCTGCGCGCATGGCTCAGCCCCTTCATGGTGCCTTGCGTCCCGCCGCCATGGGGCCAGATGGTGGCGATCGATCTGAAGACGCAGAAGGTGCTTTGGCGTAAAACGCTCGGCAATGCTCGCAAGAACAATGCCTTCGGTCTGACGCAGAACCTCCCGCTGCCCACAGGCACGCCGAACCTTGGCGGTTCGCTGGCAACCGCGGGCGGCCTGGTGTTCATCGGCGCAACCACGGATAACTACGTGCGCGCATTCGATGCCCACACAGGCAAGGAAGTCTGGCGCTACAGCCTGCCCGCGGGCGGACAGGCGAACCCGATGAGCTACGTGGGCGAGGATGGCCGACAATATGTCGTCATCACCGCTGGCGGCCATGGCGCGCTCGGCACGTCCTATGGCGACGAAACGATTGCGTTCGCCTTGCCGAAGTAATCTCGAAAACCTCCGCCCGCTCGATCAACGTCGAGCGGGTAGATGTGCCTGTGCAATGAATGCATGTGCATGAACCGCTGCGGCAAGACAGATCGTCGTGCCGCAGCATCTTAACCACCGCTCTCAATATCGGCGGCGCCTGAAATCAAACACGAAAGGAATACCACCATGAAATGGTCTGCACCAAAGTTCATCGAAGTCAGCTGCGGAATGGAAATCAATCGCTACGCACCGGCTGATGGCGGTGAGCCAATCCTGTTCTAAGCAATTAGACATGCCATCTCGCTAAGTCTGCCGGCGACGGCGTTGCGCGTTTCGATGACTTGTATCGACGCCTCCGCCGGCAGCTTTCACGGAAGCCGCGACCTGTTTCCCATCGACAACATGGCAGTCGTCGATCAGCCCATGCGCTCGGACTTGTAAGAACCGGGGCTCGGCGGGAAGACGATGGTCTTGTTGCCGTTCATGAAGACGCGGTGGTGGATATGGGCATGCACCGCGCGGGCGAGCACCTGGCTCTCCACGTCCCGGCCGATCGAGACATAGTCGTCGGCGGATTGTGCATGTGTGATCCGGGCCACGTCCTGCTCGATGATCGGACCTTCGTCCAGATCTTCCGTGACATAATGTGCCGTCGCGCCGATCAGCTTCACACCACGCTCGAAGGCCTGCTTGTAGGGATTGGCTCCCTTGAAGCTGGGCAGGAACGAGTGGTGGATGTTGATGATGCGGCCGGACATCTTCTTGCAGACCGCGTCAGAAAGTACCTGCATGTAGCGGGCAAGCACGATCAGCTCCGCGCCGGAGGAGGTGACAATCTCCATCAGCCTCGCTTCAGCCTCAGGCTTGTTTTCCCTGGTCACCTTGATGTGGTGGAACGGGATGTCGTGGTTGACGATCACCTTCTGATAATCGAAATGATTTGACACGACACCAACGATGTCGATCGGCAAAGCGCCGATCTTCCAGCGGTAGAGCAGATCGTTGAGGCAATGCCCAAAGCGCGAGACCATGAGCAGCACCTTCATGCGCTCGTCGCTGTCATTGAACCGGTATGTCATCGCAAAAGCTTTGGCGACCGGACCAAAGCCTGATCTGATCTCCTCTTCCGAAACGTCTTCCTGTGACAGGAAGGTCAGGCGCATGAAGAACAGACCGGTCTCCTGGTCATCGAACTGTGAGGAGTCGGAGATGTAGCAGCCCTTTTCGGCCAGATAGCCGGTGATGGCTGCGACGATGCCGCGGCTCGATTGACAGGAAACGGTCAGGACGTGACTTTTCATTGGTGGATCTCGTGGACAGGGATGTCAAAGTAGTGGCGTGGCCCTTCAGGCCAGCCAAGTGATGCATGACGGCAAGTTCATGCGGCGAGCAGCGCCTTGAGCCTGATGTCAGGTGACGCGAGCGCCGCGGGGTCGACGGACCTGCCTGACGCGATGAGCATTTCGGCAAGCCGGATGTCGCGGGCAACAGCATTGCCGGGACCTATGCCGCTGGCTGAGAGCAACAGGCCGGCATCATCCATTTCGAAGATGATGAAGGCGCCGTTGCCGAGTTCACGCCGAACGGATCGGGTGCTGCCCGTGGAGAGGCCAGCGACCTGGAGCGTGAGGTCGAATTGATCGGACCAGAACCATGGCACGGCGGCAATCGTTTCGCTTGCGCCAACAAGATTGGCGGCGGCGATCAGGGCATGTTCCTGGGCGCTGCGCCATGATTCCAGACGAACGCGCCGCCCACCGTAATGCGCAAGTGGGAACGAACAGCAATCCCCGGCCGCCCATATATCCGGGTCGCTCGTCTGCAAATGCCGATCAACGGCGATGCCGTTGTCGATGGCAAGGCCTGATTCCGCCGCGAGTTCGACATTCGGGAGCGAGCCGATGCCGACAACGAGCATATCCGCCTCGATGGCGAGGCCATCCGATAACGTCAAACGAATGTCCTCGTCCGAGGCGCATAAAGTCTCAACACGAGCATTGCAGACGATATCAACGCCCTCGGCCTCATGTCGCGCCGCCACTGCGGCGGCGATCTCGGCGGGCACGCCGCGAGACAGGATCCGTGGCAGGCCTTCCAGCAAGACAACATAGGCCCCAAGACGTCGAGCGCTTGCCGCCAGCTCCAAACCGATGAAGCCACCGCCCAGGATAGCGAGCCGACTGTCGTGCGTCAGGTGCTCCCGGATGCGGAGAGCATCGGCGTGTGTGCGCAGCGACAGGACGCGCGGGCATTCAACCTGATCGCCCGGCAGGCCCCGCGCGCGGGCACCCGTTGCCAAAAGCAGCTTCGTATAAGGCAGACGCTCGCCACTATCGAGTTCCACCGCCCTGTTCACGCGATCGAGACGTGTCGCAGATGCGCCAAGCCGCAGCTCGATGCGCTTATCGGCATAATCGCCAAGATTTGCGATGAAGCGCGGATTGGCACCGGCGACGATGCCGTCCTTGGACAGAGGCGGCCGCTCATAGGGCGGATGATCCTCGGCTCCGACAAGCGTAATAGCTCCGTCGAAGCCGCGATCGCGCAGCTTGAGCGCGGCGCGGCCACCGCATTCTCCCGCACCGATGATAACGATGGAAGTCATTGGAGAGGCCCTTGATGTTGGACGATCGAATCAAGCGGCCCGGCGAGCGAGACGCGGCGCTGCCGGAGCCTCCGGTCGATGTCAGCCAATCATGCTTTCAAGCAGGACCGGAGCACCCGTTTTTACCGACAGCGTCGCTGCTTCCGCCATGGCGAGCGCGGCAACGCCATCATCAAGCGTCACCGGCAAAGACTTGTCGCCGTTGACCGCATCCACGAAGGCTGCCCACTCGGCCGCGTAGGCGGGCATGTAGCGCTCAAGGAAGAAATAGGTGGGCTTGGCGCCGGTCACGCCCTGCGTCGTTGATTTCACCACGGTGTTCTCGAGCATGTTCTGCGCCTGCAGCAGCCCCTCGGAGCCCAACAGTTCCAACCGCTGATCATAACCATAGACCGCGCGTCGGCTGTTCTTGATGACGGCGATGCGACCGTCGGCATAGGTCAAGGTTACGACGGCGGTGTCGACATCGCCGACGCTCCCGATCTCGGGATCGACGATCGACGAACCGACCGCCGTCACGGTTGCAGGCGCCGCACCCATGATGAAATTCGCCATGTCGAAGTCGTGGATCATCATGTCCCGGAAAAGACCACCCGAAACCTTGATATAGGCAACCGGCGGCGGAGCCGGATCAAAGGAGGTGATCGACAGCAGTTCGGGCTTGCCGATCTCGCCGGCATCGACAGCCTTCTTCAGCGCGGCGAAGTTCGGGTCGAAGCGGCGGTTGAAGCCGATCATCACCGGGCGGCCCGCCTTTGCGACGACCTTCTGGCAAGCCCGCGCGCGCTCAAGGCTGAGATCGACAGGCTTTTCGCACAGCACTGCCTTGCCGGCCGCCGTTGCTTTCTCGATGAGATCGGAGTGGGTGTCGGTGGAGGTGGCGATCAGGACGGCGTCGATCGTCTTATCGCCCAGAATTGCGTCCGTGCTGCGCACTTCGGCGCCGTACTGGGCCGCAATCTTTTCCGCAGCGGATGTATTGATATCGGAGACGGCGGCGAGCGTGCTGCCTGGATGACCGGAGATAGCCGTGGCATGAACGCCTGCGATACGGCCGGCGCCAAGAAGACCAACTTTAAGCATAGGATATTCCTTTTCGTTAGAGACCGAGTTCGGTCCTGAAGGCGTCGAATTCTTTGTCGCCGATCGCGACATTATGCTGGGGCTGTGGGTAGGCGCCGCTATTCACATCCGCGATGAACTCGCGGAATGCGGCGACGCGTTCCCTTTGCAGCCGCTCAAACTCGGCGGCGAAGTTGCGATAGGTCTTGGCATGACGCGGACGATGGCCGTCTGTATGGCCAAGCACGTCCTCGGCGAACAGATACTGCGCATCAGCGCCTGGCCCAGCGCCCATGCCGAGCATGATCATCGAGGTGTTCTTGGAAATCAGCTCGCCAACGCGATCCGGCACCACTTCCAGTTCCGCGCCGAAGCAGCCGATCGCCTCCAATTGCTTGACGTGACGAAAGACGTCGACAGCCTCCCGTGCCGTTTTGCCAACGGCGCGAAAGCCGGTCCAGGTGATATAGGACGGGATGAGCCCGACATGCGCGATAATGGGAACGTGATTGTCACAGAGCACCTTCTGGATATCGAGCGAGGCGGCGCAATAGAAGCAATCCCCACCCATGGTGGAGAAGTGGTAGGCGGCGCGCAGATAGTCCTCGGCGGTCGCCAGCGGCCGCCCTTCGAATTTGCCCCAGCCACCATAAGGAAGACCGACCTGGACGAAGCAACGGCCTGCGGCCTCGCGCATCTCCGGCGAGAAGAAGCGGCCCTCGATCGACAACATATGGATGCCCGCCGCATCGGCAGCCGCGGCCTCCTCCGGCGTTGTCACATAGAGCATGGAAATCTTCTCGCCCCGCGCCTTCATGGCGCGTATGTCGGCGACAGTCGGTCGGGTATTCTTGTGAACCATTGGACTACACCGTGAAAGCGTTGCGGAAAGCTGTGAGTGCGGCTTCCGGGTCACCGGAAGCAAAGGCCTCCATGCCGACCGGACCGGTGTAACCCATGGCCTTCAGCGCCTTGGCGATACCGTGCCAGTTCACTTCGCCCGTTCCCGGCTCGCAGCGGCCAGGGACATCTGCGACCTGGATTTCGCCGATCCAGGGCAAGGATTTGCGGCAGAGTTCGATGAGATTCCCCTCGCCTATCTGCGCGTGATAGAGGTCGAGATTGAGCCGCAAGCGCGGGTGGTCGATGCTGGAGACGAGCGCCAGCGTATCCTCGGCGCGAGCGAAGGG
Source organism: Rhizobium sp. 16-449-1b (assembly GCF_017741935.1). Taxonomy (GTDB): domain Bacteria; phylum Pseudomonadota; class Alphaproteobacteria; order Rhizobiales; family Rhizobiaceae; genus Rhizobium. The sequence continues at coordinate 154,388 of NZ_JAGHMH010000013.1, forward strand.
GACACCCGGATGATCGACCGGCAGGTTGAGGTTCTCGAGCGTGAAGGTCACGTTCTCCTCCTCGGCCATATCGGCGATACGACGCAGCGTGTCACTCGCCTTCAGCCACATGGCGCCGGTAACGACCTCGATCGGCTGGACGGGCAGACCGCCCTCTCCGAGCCCTGTTCCGTGGAGGTTGAGACGCTGGACACCAAGCCGCTTTCCGACCTGAGCCGTTTCGCGTGCACTGCGTAGAAGCTCGTCCGCTCCTTCGTCATCCGTCAGCCGCCCCGTGAGGTAGCCGTTCATGATGGTGAAGGAGGCGCCTGTCGCCTCGAGTTTGGCAAGATCATGGTCCGGCCAATTCCAAAGGCCGACGCCGAAGCCCATGTCCTTGAGACGGGACGCGCGCCATTCGATGGGGCGGTCCCGCCAGATCATTTCGGCGCAAGCCGCTAAAGCAAACTGTGTCATGTGATCAGATCTCTATAAAAACGTCGCCATTCTCGACCTTCACCGGCCAAGTCTTCAGATTGATGCAGGCAGGCGCGCGCTTAGCCTCGCCCGTCTTGTAGTCGAAGTGCGCACTGTGCTTCGGGCACTCGATGGTGCCGTCCATCACCAGCCCCTCGGCAAGATGTACATGCTCGTGCGTGCAGATGCCGTCGATGCAGAAGAACTCGTCTTCGGGGCTGCGGATCACCAGAAAGGTGCGTCCTCCCTGATCGAAACGGATCTGCTCTTCGAGCTCTACGTCATCGGTTGCACAGGCGCGGGTCCAGGTCCCCATCATCTCATCCTTCGGCATTTCAGTTCATGAATAGTCGACATCAGCCGGCCGCGCTGGAAAGCTGCGCGTGGCCATCATGGGTGGTGCGATAGCCGTCGATCTGGGCTTCGAGCTCCGCCATGGTCTCGCCACCCGCCATCAGGTCGGTGATTTCCTCGCGGGTCTTCTCGCCTTTGCGGAAATCCGCCGCGATCGCGCCGCGGATCAGCACCGCGAAATGATCGCCCACGGCCATGGCATGCATGACCTGATGGGTGATGAAGACAACCGCCAGGCCCCGGCGTTTCGCCTCGTTGACGATCCTGAGCACATGGGTCGCCTGCTTCACCCCGAGCGCGGCCGTCGGCTCGTCCAGGATGAGCACCTTGGCGCCGAAGTGGACAGCGCGGGCAATCGCGAGCGACTGCCGCTCTCCTCCCGACAGACCACCCACCAGCCGGTCGCCGTCATCGATACGGGTGATGCCGAAATCCCTGATCGCCTTGACGGCGATATCATTGGCCTTCTTGCGATCGAAGATCTTGAACGGCCCCCAACCCTTGGTCGGTTCGACGCCGACGAAGAAGCTGCGGCCGATCGACATCAGCGGAAACGTGCCGCCGAATTGGTGAACCGTCGCTATGCCGCGGCTGCTCGCATCGCGCGGGCCGTTGAACTCGATGGGCTTGCCGTCCATTTCCATTGTGCCCGAGTTCGGGCGATAGACGCCGGAGAGCGTCTTGATGAGTGTCGATTTGCCGGCACCATTGTCACCGAGCAGACAGAGCACTTCGCCGGGACAGATATCCAGCGAGATGTCGTTGAGGACATCGATCGGGCCAAAGGACTTGCAGATATTTCTAAGTGTCAGGATGGGTGTGGACATGACCAACCTCACTTCTTCTTTGGCGCGTAGGACAGCGCCATGCTGCGGAAGGTGTTGTTCATCAGCACCGCAAGCAGCAGCATCACGCCGATGATCAGGCTCGACCAGTTGCGGTCGAAGGACGTGAAATAGATGCCCTGGTTGACGACTGCGAAGGTGATCGTGCCGAAGAAGATGCCGATGATGGAACCAAACCCGCCTGTCAGAAGCACGCCGCCCACGACCACCGAGATGATCGAGTTGAAGATAAAGGACATGCCGGCGGAGACCTGGGCGGAGTTGAACAGAATTGCCTGACACATGCCGACGAAGGCGGCACTGGTCGAGGAGAGCACGAAGAGCGCGACCGTGAGTTTGGTGGTGGGAATGCCGGCGTTGCGGGCGCTGATCCTGTCTCCACCCATGGCGAAGATCCAGTTGCCGAACGGGGACAAGTGTATGAAGAACACATAAATCGCCGTCAGTGCCAGCCACCAGAAGATGATCACCTGGAACGTGTTCCCGACGAACTGGCCAAAGAAGAACTTAGCCAGTTCCGGCGCCTTGAGCGCGACGCTGGTGGTGCCGGTCAGCAGGACGGATAGACCGAGCACGAAGCCCGCGACCGCAAAGAGCGTTCCAAGCGTGACGATCAGCGACGGCACATTAGTGCGAATGACAAGGTAGCCATTGATCAGGCCGACCAGCGCTCCCAGACCAAGCGAGGCAGCAATCCCTAGCCAGATGGGCATTCCGTAATAGCCCGAGATGATCGCGACGGTCATGGAGCCGGCCGGAATCATCGAACCGATGGAGATATCGAGTTCGCCGGCAATCATCAGCAGTCCGATCGGAAATGCGACGATGCCGAGATTGGCGGCAACGTTCAGCCAGCTTGCGGCCCCCGCCGGCTTCAGAAAGTCCATGCTTCCGAAGACGATGAAAAAGGCGAAGACGCCGACGAGGCCGAGAAAGGCTCCGGCCTCGGGCCTGCGGAACAGGCCGCCAATGGAGAAGCTGGTGACGGACGTTACTTTCGGTGTCTGCGCCATGGCGATTGGCTGGCTTGCGGTTTTCAAACTCATGATGGTTCCCCTTCCCGGCTTGCGGGTTGTCGTAAGGCCGCTCCCTGGGAGGTGCAGGGAGCGGCCGGCGAGCGCGCGTTCTTAGCGGGCGCCCTTCGATACGCCCTGCAGCGTCGAGTCGATGTTGGAGGCATCGACGATACCCGGTCCGGTCAGAACGGGCTTCACCGGAAGGTCCGTGCCGAAATCGATGTGAGAAGCAAGCAGCGTGACGGAGAGGAGCGACTGCAGGTAGGGCTGCTGGTCGATGGCGAAGAACTGCGCCTTGTTCTTGATGCGGTCGAGCGCTGCCTCGTTGAAGTCGAAGGAGCCGAGCTTGACGCTCTCGACCTTGCCGGCTTGCTGAATGCCGCTTGCGGCCGCATCCGCATCACCGGCGCCAATGGTGATCACGCCGTCAATCGTGCCGTCCTGCGTCAGCGTCGCCTTGACGGCCTCGGCAATAGCGGTCGGATCGCCAAAGCTCGTCGCCGGGAGCGGCAATTGCTTGCCGGTGCCGCCTGCCTTGGTGATGCCGTCGATCACGCCTTTGCAGCGGGCTTCCTGGTTGGCGCTGCCCGGCAGAGTGTTGACGCAGAGTACATTCTTCTGACCACCCTTGCCGAAGTAGTCGCCGCCCGCCACGCCGGCGATATATTCATCCGAGCCGACATAGTTGATTGCCCCGAGCTCCTTCGCCTTTTCGAGCGAGCCGGCATTCATGAGGATGACCTTGATGCCGGCGCTGGTCGCGGCCTTGATCGCCTCGTCCTCGGCCTCCGGAACCCAGTTCGGCACGACCAGCCCGGTCACGCCCTGGCTGATCGCGGTGCGCACCAGACCGGCAGCGTCGGGGCCGAGATTGTCGTAGGTCTGCAGCTGAAGATAAGTCACCTTGCCGCCATTGGCCTCGATGACGAAGCGGCTGTCGTCGACGCCTTTCTTGATCTTAGTCCAGAAGGCATCGTCCGTCTTGCCACCGACCACGGCGACATTGGCGGCCAGCGCCACGCCTGCGGTGAGACAGATAGCAACCGTGGCCGCAAGGGCCTTGGTCATGGTGGTCAGCATTGTCATCGGGTTTCCTCCCCCAGTTTCCGCCGGATGGCGGGTTCAAAGATGTGATGCTTCCCCTTCAAGCACCCGCCTCCTCGCGGGCACCTTGGGTCGTCCTCTGCTCAAGAGTTGGCGCGGGCCGCCTTGGCATTCACACGCGCCTTCTTCTTCTCGAAGCGCGCCTCCATCTGCACGTCGCCCTCCTTGGTGCCGTCGTGCCAGGTGCCAAACCACTTATCGAGCGGGATCAGACCGTCGCCGCCGTAGTTCACCTCGAAATACTTGTGGTGCAGGTAATGGGCATAGGCATGCGTATCGAGCGGCGTATCCTCGGTGACTTCAAGCTTGTCGAAGCCGATATGCCCGTTGATCGCACCGAAGCCGGCAATGTGAAGCTGAAACAGCGCAATGATCGGGTTTGACGGGATCACGAGGTGCCACAGGGCGACGGCGTGGTAGAGAAAGCCTTCGACCGGATGCATCGACAGCGACGACCAAGGCGACGGGTTCACCGAGTTGTGGTGCACCGAATGAACCCAGCGATAGAGCGGTCCCCAGTGGATCAGCCGGTGAATGATGAAGAAGTGCACTTCATGGATCATCGGCGCGGCGACGACGAGAAACGCCAGATAGTAGGGATTGTTCGCCCAGGTGAGCCACGGCACCCAGCCATTGGCGAAAACCCAGAGGAAGGCCACTTCGACGACTGTCCAGAGCGGGATCGACAGGAAGAACGAACGCAGGAAATTGTCGATGTTCTGGCTTTTGAACCAGAACACATCTGACGGCTGCTCGCCGGGGAATTTGGCGTTGTACTTGAACCGGTTGCCTTGCCTGCGCTTGACGTAGAAGAAGAATTCCACGGAGCCGTAGAAGACGAAGATGGCGGTGGCATTGACAGCGTAGAGCCAAAGCGCCCAGCCCCAGCTTAGCGTCTTCATCACTTCCACGTCGGGCACGACGTAAAACCAGTAGAGAAGAGCCGTCGCCATGTGGAAGGCATTCCACGGCCAGATATATTCCGGCAGCCACTTCAATATGGATGGAATTTTCGGTGGCCACGACCAGAACGGCGCGATCTCGATACGCCCGTTTGGCGCCCAGTCGCCGCGCTTGTTGCGCTTTCCATATTTGAGATCATCCATCTTCATGCCTCCCGGACGCCGCGTGTCCAATGTTCCTCATGGCGGGAGGCCGCCCGACATCCGGGCATAGGTCCACCGTCTTCGGGCACGTGCCCAAAGCGATCAAACCAACGATGTCGAGACCATTTCCTCCCGAGCCGAGCGACCGCTGCCGCGCTCACCCGCCTTCCTCTGGCCGGTACAATGCCAACTTGACGCCCGCCAAATCAAGGCGCATTTCTTTCGTAAGATACATTCGTATCATTCATCTCAGAAAACTCGAGCAATGATACATTTCGTATCACGGAGCCATGATGAAGAGACCGACAATTCGCGACGTCGCCGAAAAGGCCGGCGTCTCCGTGGCGACGACCAACCGGGTATTGTCGGGCGCCGAAAGCGTCAGCGCGAAGACGCGCGAGAAGGTGCGCGAGGCGGCTGAAGCAATCGGCTTTTACGGGCTGGGAGCGATTGCGGCGCGCAACAACGCTGCGCGGCCGCGATATCGCTTCGGGGTCATCCTTCTTCAACCGCACCGCCCGTTTTATCAGCTGGTGGCACGCGCGCTTACGGAGGCAGCGCAGGCACAAGAGGCTTTCGATATCGAACTCCGGATCGAATATCTGGAGGATTTGTCTCCCCAGAACACGGCGGAGCGCGCCTTGGCCCTCGCAAACGAATGCGACGCGGTGTGCGTGACGACTGCCGTGCATCCCGTTGTTACCAAGGCGATCGAGGAAATCCAGGCGCGCGGCATTCCCGTCTTCGCGCTGATCTCTCAGCTCGCCGCCACCGGCCAAATCCACTACATCGGCCTTGATCACTGGAAGGTAGGAAGGACCGCCGCCTGGGCCTTTCACCACATCTGCAAGTCTCCGGGAAAAATCGCGCTTCTCGTGGGCAATCCGCGCTTTCGGAACCAGGAAATGAACGAGACCGGCTTCCGATCCTATTTTCGCGAGCATGCCAGGGACTTCACTCTGCTTGAACCGTTATCGACATTCGAATCCTCCGCGGTCGCCGAGGAGATGACGGAGAGGGTATTGAGCGACCATCCGGATCTTGCAGGGCTCTATGTGGCTGGCGGTGGGATTAGCGGCGTGCTCGCCGCGCTGCGCACGACAGGGCGTGCCGGCACGCTTGTGGTGGTGGGATACGAACTGATGGACAATGTGCGGTCGGCCCTGCTCGACGGCGCGCTGACCTTGTCGATCTCGCATCCGCTCGCGCAGCTCGCCGGCGAGGCGATCACCGGGATGATCAGCGCGGTCGCTTCAAAGGAAGCGAATGCCAGTTATACGAAAATAGTGCCCTTCAACCTCTATACGCGAGAGAACGTGTGAGATTTCGCAGCGCGCCCCAGTCGTCATTGCGTTTGCGAGGTGAAGCGCAAAGACATTCTCACAGAAATATAATATATAGATTTTATCGTCTTCTATTTTGATGAGACTTCTTGCACCCCTATTCCTTCAATCCGGAGCGAAGGAAACGGCATGGCACGACATCAGATAGATCGAATTGAACAACGGTCAGCACGCCTGACAAATGAGGAAGAGGCTATTTCGGCGGCTCGCGTGTTGGCAGAACGCTTCAAAATTGAAGCCTCGTTGCGCGACCAGGAGCGCTTGCTTCCTCATCACGAGCTGGATGCCTTATCACGGGCAGGTCTTCTGGCGATTACGGTTCCTCACGAATACGGCGGGATCGATGTTTCCAACAGCGTGCTTGCCGAGGTGACCGCCATTCTTGCCGAGGCAGATGCATCGATTGGCCAGATCCCGCAGAACCATTTCTACATTCTCGAAGCGCTCAGAACGGATGGCACGGAAGAACAGAAGCGCTTCTTCTTCGCACGCGCGCTGGCCGGCGACCGGTTCGGCAATGCCCTGTCCGAACGCGGCACCAAGACTGTCGGACACTACAACACCCGAATTGTCCGTGATGGGCTCGGCTATCGCATCAATGGCCGCAAGTTCTATTCGACCGGCGTCATATTTGCCGACTGGATCACGGTTTTCGCATTGGACGAGAACGATCGATTGACCATGTCTTTCGTCCAGAAAGGGAGCGATGGCGTAGAGATCCTTGATGACTGGGATGGCTTCGGGCAACGCACGACCGGCAGCGGCACGACGGTGCTTGATAACGTCTACGTCCCGGCCGATGCTGTCGTGCACCATCACAAAGGTTTCGAGCGGCCGACGACAATTGGTTCAGTGGGGCAGATCATCCATGCCGGGATCGATCTCGGCATTGCCCGCGCAGCTTTTTCGGAAATGGTCGAGTTCGTGAAAACCCGATCGCGGCCGTGGACCAACAGTGGCGTCGACAAGGCATCGGAGGATCCGTTGACTATTGCCAAGGCCGGCGAAATCGCGATCAGATTGGAAGCGGCGTCCGCGCTGGTCGAACGTGCCGGAAACAAGGTGGACATCGCCCAGATCGACACCACCGAGGAAAACGTCGTTGCGGCAACGCTCGCCGTGGCGGCAGCGAAAGTGCTGACATCGGAAATCGCGCTCGACGCCTCCAATGCCCTCTTCGAACTCGCCGGCACGGCCTCCACGAGCACAGGCCTCAACCTCGACCGCCACTGGCGCAACGCACGGACACACACGCTGCACGATCCGGTACGCTGGAAATACCATGTTGTCGGCAACTATCATCTCAACGGCGCAGTACCGCCACGAAGCGGTGCGCTCTGAGAGACGAAGATAGCCCCGCCGCGAGCGACGGGGCTATCTAGCTAGGGTCGGGAGGACCACTGTTTAACTATAGAGGCTGACTTCAGGGATCTTGTCGTTGAGAACGAACTCGCCGACTTCCTTGGCCTTGTAGAAGACGGGATCGTGCAGCGTATGCGTTCGAACGTTTCTCCAGTAGCGGTCGAAACGATAGGACTCAGCCGTCGAGCGGGCACCTGTCAGCTCGAATACGCGGGAGGTGATGTCGAGCGACACATTGGTGGCGTGCACCTTGGCCGCATAGGCTTCAGCGGCCGCTTCCCCGCGCTCCCGCGCCGTGACATCAGCACCTCGAGACAGCGCAGCCTGGACCGCACCGGCCGCCTGATCCGCCAAGGCAGCGGCGGCCTTCACCGACGCCGTAAGCTCTCCGACACGCTCGAGGATATAGGGATCGTCCTGCGCGCGGGCGACACCCGACGTGACCCAGGGGCGTGTCGTCGTCCTGACATAGTCGACTGCCTGCGAAAGAGCGCCTTCGGCGGTGCCGAGGTAGAAGTTTACGAAAACAAGCTGGATCAGCGGTGTGTTGAAGCTAGCCAGCACCGGGGGCGCTGCCCCCTCCTCCGCCGGTGCGCCAATCAAATCCTCCTCATAAACGGGGAAGTCCCGGAACTCGACGCTGCCGCTGTCGGAGAGACGCTGGCCGATATTGTCCCAGTCGTCGTTGGCGATATAGCCCGGCCGATTGGTGGGAACCGCGAAACTCGCGATCTTTCCGTCCAGAGTGGCATTGGCGTTGATATAGTCGGATATCCGCGCTGCCGTGGAGAAGGACTTGCGGCCGTTCAGCACATAACCGTTGCCGCGTCGCGTCAGCGTGAGGCCAGGATCGCGAGGATTGACGGCGGCACCCCAGTAGAGGCCCTTGGCTACCGTTTCGGTCCCAAGTGCATTGGCGCGAGCCGCGTCCTCGATCGCCCAGTAGATGTACTGGCTGTTGACGAAGTGATAGCCGAGCAGCTGCCCGATCGAGCTTTCTCCACGGGCCAGGATGCGAACGAGCCTCAAGCCGTCGACCCAGTCGAGGCCGCCTCCGCCGATTGCCAGGGCGTGCAGCGCGTTCAGCAGCCCGGCATTCTTGAGCTTGACGATTTCATTGAGCGGCGGGCGGCCGTCACGGTCGAGTTCGGCGCCGCGGCTTGCGAGGTCAGCTGAAATCTCCTCCGCCCGCGCGAAAAGCTCGGCCCTTGTCGCGCCTCGCGCGGCGACATGAATGACATTGGATTGGCTCATCGAAAACTCCCATTGAGAATAGAGCAGTCCGGCAGGTGATCTGCCGGACTGCTGTGCCTGCGGTCAGAAAAGCTTTGCCGGAATCCAGGGGGCGGTGACCACGTCGCTGGTGTTGAACTCGGGTAGCTTCTTCGCCAGATCCTCGATCGTCTTGACGTTCGCCGATCTCAGCGCCGCTTGCGTCAACAGGGTCGGCTTCACCGTGATGTTGTGGGGAACGTCTTCGCCAGCGATCTGCAGGGCCGCGGCGCGAATGGATACGGCGCCGACGACGGCAGGATTGGTCGCGACGGTCGCCACCCAGGGGCTTCCCTCCTCGGTGATCTCCTGAATATCGGCGGTGGAGACATCGGCGGAATAGATCTTCAGCTTCGATGCGATGCCGAGGTCATTGGCCGCCAGTTTCACGCCGCGCGCGAATTCGTCATAGGGAGCGAAGACGACGCTGATGTCGGGATTTGCCGTCAGCGCCGCCTTCGCCTGGTCCGCCGTCGATGTCGCGGTCGTGTCGCTCACATTGCCGAAGCGTGCCTTCTCGACAACGCCCTTGTTATCCGCCTTGAATTTCTCCCAGACCTCGTTGCGGCGGTCGAGCGGCGCAAAGCCGGCGACATAGACATAGCCGGCGTTGAAGCTCGCGCCGTTTTCCTTCACGGCCTGTTCGAGCGCCTGCTTGGCAAGCTCATGATCGCTCTGCTCGACCTGCGGTATCTTGGGATTGTTCAAATTGACGTCGAAGGCGACGACCTTCACGCCCTTGTCGAGCGCCTGCTGCACGACGTCGCCAAGCGATTCCGGCAGACCGTGGTCAACGACGATCCCCTGAACGCCAAGATTAACGGCCTGCAGGATCTGCTCGCGCTGTTCGGCGGCGTTCTGGCGGCCGGGGAAGATGCGGAGGTCGATGCCGAGCGCCTTTGCCTGCGCTTCCGCGCCGGCCTGATAGGCCTGAAAGAAATCGCCGGCAGATATGTAGCTGATCAGGGCAAGCTTGACGCCGCCCTTGTCGAATGGCGCAGGCGCACCGGCCAGCCCTTCGGCATGAGCGCCACTCAAGGCAACGAATGAAATCGCGGCGGCAGAAAGCGCCAGGCGGCTGAAGGTCTTCATGATGCGCTCCTAAAAAGATCCAAGTTATCCGCGGCTTTTCACCCGCATTTTCATTAGGGTATATTTTCTACCTTTTTAGTAGATAAATTGGTCCGATATTTCCGCTGAACAGGAAAAACTTTGTGCGATTTGCGTGCATGGCGGGAAACGCTTTGCCTGTCGCGACACCGGGTTCCAGTGCAACTTGTCGTCAACGAAACCGATCTTGTTGAGGGCAAATCAAGACGAATAGCTCGCGTAAAAGACATCTAAATCAAGGCGATGCCTCCCAACCGTCGCCTCTCGATCCTCCTCACTCGTAGTTCGCCCATGTCTCTGCTCTCCGTTGAAAATCTATCCCGAAGCTTTGACTCAACGCGCGCGCTGTCTGGTGCCTCGCTATCGATCGCCCGCGGCGAGATCGTCGCGCTCATGGGCGCGAATGGCGCAGGCAAATCGACACTCGTGAAAATCCTCTCCGGCGTGCTCTCCGCCGATGGCGGCATCGTCACCCTTGATGGCCGGCCCTTTGCGCCGCGAACGCCGGCGGAAGCAGCGGTGCGGGGCATCGTTACCGTGCATCAATCAACCGATCTGGTCGGCGCGCCGGGACTGACGGTCGCCGATGTCTTGCTCCTCAATCGCTTCACCGACCGCAGCCAGCCGTTCTTCGTCTCGAAACGCGCTATTCGCGCGCAGGCAAAGGCCATGCTCGACGCCGCGGGCTTTGAACTCCCGCTCGATCGCGATTTCGCGGACCTCGGCGCTGCCGATAGGCAATTGGTGGCGATTGCGCGTGCGCTTGCGAACAAGGCGGATTTGCTAATCCTCGACGAGCCGACGGCCAGCCTGTCAATCGAGGAAAGCCAGCGGCTGTTCGACATCCTGCTGCGCCTGCGCGCGCAGGGTCTCGCCGTTCTCTATATCTCACACAGGACCGCAGACCTGCAGGCCATCGCCGATCGGGCGCTCGTCATGCGCGGCGGCCGCGTCGTCGGCGCCTTCGAAAAACCAATCGACTTCAGCGCTGCGATCGAGACGATGATCGGTCGCAAGCTGGAGAGAGCCCGGCCGGATACGCGCGCTGAAAGGGACCGCGTCATTCTCGAGATGGCGAATATCAAGCTTCTCGCCAACAGTGTGCCATTCGACCTTTCCATCCGCGAGGGCGAAGTCGTCGCCATCACCGGCGTGCTCGGCGCCGGCAAGAGCCGGCTGCTGTCAGCCATCTTCGGCACTGGAACGCTGGCCTCAGGGACCTTGACGCTCGATGGCGAAGTCTACCGCCCGAACGGTCCTGCCGCGGCTATTGCGGCCGGTATCGTCATGGCCGCGGAGGATCGGCACCATTCTTCCCTCATGCCGCCGTCGTGGCCAGGAAACAGCGTGGCGGCGACGATCAGCCTGCCGCACCTGCGCAAATGGTATCCGCGGGGTTTCCTGTGGGGCAACCGCGAACGACGCGAGGCGGAGCAGGCGATCAAGAGGCTGCGCATCACGGCCTCCGGGCCCGACGCATCGATCTGGACCCTTTCCGGAGGCAACCAGCAGAAGACGGTTCTTGCCCGCTGGGAAGCAGAGCCGAGCCGGCTGCTGTTGCTTGACGAGCCGTTCCAGGGCGTCGATGTCGGCGCCCGGCAGGACATCATCGAGGCCATCAGGGGACGGAGCGATCGCGCCACGCTGATCGCGACCTCCGATCCGGAAGAGGCATTCGAAGTCGCCGATCGCATCCTCGTCATCGATCACCACAGCGTCCGCCCTGCGCAAGAACACGAAGACCATACCGCTGCCGAAGGAATTCTAGCATGAGCTCCATCCAGGATGAAACCATTGGCGAGACACCTTCGCCGCAGGGCACAGGTCCGTTTCTGAGCCGCGTGGCTGCGGTGATCCGCTCCGGCGCGGTCTTCCTGCTCCTCATCGCGCTGGTGATCGGCTTCACCGCCGCACAGCCTGCCTTCATCAACATCAACAACCTGATGAGCATCCTTCAGGCCGTGTCGGTGGTTGCCATTCTAGGCGCGGGCGTCACGGTCACGCTCGCCGTCGGCGGCTTCGATCTATCGATCGGCGCGGTGGCCGCCTCCAGCGTCATGGCCGCCAGCTACGCGATGATCGTGCTCGGCCTCGACGCTTTCGCAACTGTTCCGCTGGTTCTCGCTTTCGGCGCGCTCATCGGCCTCATCAATGCCTTCGTCATCGTGCGGTTGAAGGTGCCGGATCTCTTGGCGACGCTGTCAATGATGTTCCTGCTCTCGGGCCTGCAGCTGATCCCGACAGCGGGTCGTTCGATCTCGGCCGGCCTCATCCTGCCTGATGGCTCGACGGCGCCCGGCGTCTACGATCCACGCTTCCTGCTGATCGGCCGATACAGCATCGCCGGAACCGTTCCAGTGGCCGTCGTGCTGATGATCCTGGTCGCCGTGGTTCTCTACGTCCTGACGGAGCGCACGCGCATCGGCCGGCTGCTGTTTGCCACCGGCGGAAACGAGGTCGCCACCCGCCTCGCCGGCGCCTCCACCACGCGTCTCAAGACGCTGGCCTACGTTATCTCGGGAACGCTGGCCTCGCTCGGCGGCATCATCGTTGCCGCCCGCGTCGGGCGTGGCGACGTGTCCTCGGGCGGTTCGCTGCTGATGGACGCCGTCGCGGCCTCGCTGATCGGCTTCACCGTGATGGGTCTCCGCCGCCCGAACGTGCTCGGCACCATCGTCGGCGCCGTCTTCGTCGGCGTGCTGCTCAACGGCCTGACGATGCTGAATGCGCCCTACTACACCCAGGATTTCGTCAAGGGCGCCGTACTGGCGGGCGCGCTCGCGCTCACTTACGGCCTCGGCCGAGCCAATCCCTGAACGAACAACCATGACACACCATAGCCCAAGGAGAGGCTGACTTATGAAGACCACCCTGAAATCCTTTGCCGCCGCGCTCATCTCGGGTGCGCTGCTTGCAAGCTCCAGCCTCGCAGCCGGCATCGAAGGCGCGCCCGCGCCGTTCGACAAGCGCCAGGTCAATATCGCGGTCGTCAGCTATCTCGGCGGCGGCGACTGGCTGCAGGCCTTCGAGGCCGGCGTCAAGCGCCAGGCCGACGCGCTCGGGATCAAGACGACGATCTCCCAGGCCCGCAACGACAACGACACGGAACGCACGCTGATCGAGCAGGCGATCAACCTCGGCGTCGATGGCATCATCATCAACAACGGCCGCCCCGAGGTGCTCAAGGACGTCGCCCAGAAGGCGCTCGACGCAGGCATCAAGGTCGTGGCCTATGACGTCGACCTCGACAACCCGGCGATCCCGCAGATCGAGCAAAGCGACAAGGACATGGCGAGCCTCGTGCTCGAGCAGGCGGTCAAGGACAAGGGCGACGGCTTCGTCGGCGGCGCGGTCTATGTCGCAGGCTTCGCGCCGCTCGATCGCCGCTATGCCGTTTGGAAGGAATTTGTCGCCAAGCACAAGCTGACGGAAAAAGCAGTGTGGGGCGTGGTCAACGACACGGTTCCAGCCTCCGTGGCCGACCAGACGAAGGCCGTACTTCGCGCCAACCCGGATATCTCGGTGATCTTCACGCCCTGGGACGAGTTCGCCAAAGGAGCCAAGCTCGCTATCGACGAACTCGGCGTCACCGACAAGGTGAAGATCTACGGCGTCGATACCTCGACAGCCGATATCCAGTTGATGATCGAACCCGACAGCGCCTGGGTTGCGACCGCTGCCACCAATGCCGCCGTCGTCGGCGAAGTCTCGGTCCGCGCCGTATCGCTCGATATCGCCGGCCAGTTCCCGGGCCGCTCGGTACTGCTGAAGCCGACGCTGGTGACACGCGACGATCTCGTCAACAACAAGATCACCAGGATCGAGGACCTGCAGCAGAAGTTCCCCGCCTTCCTGAAGAGCGATGCGGCGACAGCCCCGTGGATCCAGCCACTGAACTAAGCATTCGAGACAATCGAGCGCCGCCCACCGAGGCGGCGCTTTTCTATGTTCAATTCAGATTTCACAGGTGACCAAATGGCCGACAGCCTCGATCTTCCACGCCCGGATTTCGCCCGCAACATGAAGCTGATCGGGCACTCTGACATCGGCGGACGCGGCGACGGATTGCAGCTGATGGTGCATCGCGGCCATGCTTATGTAGCCCATCCCTGGTCGCAGGGTTTCTCGATTGTCGATGTACGCGATCCCAAGCGGCCGGGCGCGGTTACCTACATTCCAGCTCCCGCCAACACCTGGAACATTCATCTGCAGACGCATGACGATCTGCTGCTGGTCATCAACGCGCTCGATCTCTTCGCCGACGTCGAGACGTTTTCCAGCGAGAAGGACTATTACACCAAATCGATCGGCGAGACTGTCGCGGGCCGGAAGAAAGGCCGATCCTGGACGGCCGGCATGACCGTCTACGATATCTCGACGCCGGACAAGCCGCGCAGGATCGGTCAACTGGATATCGAGGGCGTCGGTTTCCATCGTCTCTGGTATGTCGGCGGCCGCTACGCCTATGCATCGGCGCTCCTCGACGGCTTCTCAGACTACATTTTCGTGACTATCGATCTCGCCGATCCGACACGCCCCGAAATCGTCGGGCGCTGGTGGCTGCCGGGCATGAACCGCGCGGCCGGCGAAACCTCCACGGCACCGGAGGGCAAGCGTTATGCGCTGCATCACGCGCTGGTTTCCGGCAACACGGCTTACGCCTGCTGGCGCGACGGCGGGTTGACGCTGCTCGACATATCCGACCACGCCGCGCCGAAACTGATCGCGCACCGCAACTGGTCTCCGCCCTACGGCGGCGGCACCCACTCGCCTTTACCGTTGCCGGGACGAGATCTGCTCGTCGTGGCCGACGAGGCTGTGGCCGACAATGAAGAGGACGGCCGCAAACACACCTGGATCTTCGATATCCGCGAACCGTCCAACCCGGTCAGCATCTCCACCTTCCCCATCCCCGATGAAGCCGACTACACCAAGAAGGGCGGCCATTTCGGACCGCATAACCTTCATGAAAACCGCCCTGGGTCTTTCGTGTCCGAGACACTTATTTTCGCGACCTGGCAGAATGCCGGCATCCGCGCCTTCGACATCTCCGATCCCTACCACCCCTTCGAGACCGGCGCGCTCGTGCCCGCCGCACCGAAAGCCATGACCGACAAGCGCCCCGGACGCCCGCAGGTCATCCAGTCCGCGGACGTCTTCGTCGATGCCTCAGGCCTCATCTACGCGACCGACTACAATGCCGGCCTGGAGATCATCGAGTACGGTGGCTGAGCTTCGGGACAGTACCCGCACCGTTGGAGGCCGATTCGGAATCGGCCGCCAACTCTTCGGCTCCAATGCTTTTGAAACCCTCTCCTAACGCCACCGAAAACGCCTATCCGTACCCCTTCTTCCCTCCGGTTCATTTTCTCCTGACGCCGCCTTTTGGAAAAGCGTTTCTCTCATTTCCATTTAATCTACATATTCTATGGATATTGATCATTGAGGGACATCGAGATGACTGAACCAACTTTTTCCGGCCTCGGCCGCCGCGAAATCCTGAAATTCGCCGCCGTGGCTGGCGCGACCTTCGCCGGCACCAGCCTTCTTGCAGGCGCCGGCGCCGCAGCCGCCGCAGACGACGAGGGGCTTTCCCTGAAGGGCAAGCGCATCGCCATCAGCGCCACCGGCACCGACCACTATTTCGACCTGCAGGCCTATAACGCCCAGATCGAGGAAGTGAAGCGCCTTGGCGGTGAACCGATCGCGGTGGATGCCGGCCGAAACGACGGAAAGCTCGTCGCGCAGCTGCAGACGCTGGTGGCGCAGAAGCCCGATGCGATCGTCCAGATTCTTGGCACGCTCAGCGTCATCGATCCCTGGCTGAAGAAGGCGCGCGACGCCGGCATTCCGGTTCTCACCGTCGATGTCGGCTCGACCAATTCGATCAACAACACGACGTCGGACAACTGGGGCATCGGCAAAGATCTGGCACTGCAGCTGGTCTCCGATATCGGCGCCGAAGGCAACATCGTCGTCTTCAACGGCTTCTACGGCGTCACGCCCTGCGCGATCCGCTACGACCAGCTGGTCAATGTCGTGAAGTATTTCCCGAAGGTGAAGATCATCCAGCCGGAACTGCGCGACGTGATCCCGAACACGGTTCAGGACGCTTTCACGCAGATCACCGCGATCCTCAACAAGTATCCCGAGAAGGGCTCGATCAAGGCTATCTGGTCGGCCTGGGATATTCCCCAGCTCGGCGCGACGCAGGCGCTTTCCGCCGCCGGCCGCACCGAGATCCGCACCTACGGCGTGGATGGGAGCCCCGAGGTCCTGCAGCTCGTCGCAGACCCGAATTCGCCGGCCGGCGCCAACGCCGCGCAGCAGCCCGCCGAGATCGGCCGCACGGCGATCCGCAATGTCGCCAAGCTGCTCGCCGGCCAGACGCTGCCGCGCGAGACTTACGTTCCGGCGCTGCTCGCCAACAAGGCCAACGTCAACGACGTCACCAAGAAGCTCGGTATTGGCTGATTGCGGACGGGTGATGCGGCACCGCCGCGTCACCCTCGTCTCCACTGGGGTTCCCGACATGACGGCAATACTTCCTCCGCAGCCCGCCAGGCGGCCTGACGACATCATCCGCTTCGACCGCATCGTGAAGCGCTTCGGCGGCGCGCAGGCGCTGGCCGGCGCATCGCTGGCGATCAGGCGCGGCACGATCCACGGCCTCGTCGGGCAAAACGGCGCGGGGAAATCGACGCTGATCAAGATCCTCGCCGGCCTGCACCAGCAGGACGAAGGCACGATCGAGATCGAGGGCCAGAGGATCGATCACCTGACGCCGCATTTGGCCGAAACCCATGGCATCCATTTCATCCACCAAGACCGCCTGCTCGTTCCGACCTTCACCGTCGGCGAGGCGCTGTTTCTCGGCCGCGAACCGCGCCTTCCGGGCACACCATTCCTTGATCGCCGCAAGATGCAGCGGCAGGCGAACGAGACGCTGGCCGATTACTTCGGCATCAAGCTTCCCACGCATGCTCTGATCGGGGAGCTCTCGACCGCCGAGAAGCAGATCGTCCAGATCACCCGCGCACTGCTTGATCATCCCAAGGTGCTGGTCTTCGACGAGCCGACCGCGGCCCTTGTGCGGCGCGAGGCCGATATCCTTTTCCGCCTGATCCGCCGCCTGCGCGACGAGGGCGTCACCATCATCTACATCTCGCATTATCTGAACGAAATCGAAGAGCTCTGCGACCACGTCACCGTGCTCCGCAACGGCATCGACGTTGCCTCGACGCCGATTGCCGAGACATCGGCCAACGCCATCGCCCGCCTCATGGTCGAGCGCGATATCGCCGATATGTTTCCCAAGCGACGGGTCGAGTTCGGCGAAGAACTACTCAAGGTCGAGGGTCTGACCGCCGCGAACCGCTTTTCCGACGTGAGCTTCACGGTCCGACGCGGGGAAGTGCTCGGGATTACCGGCTTGCTCGGCTCGGGCGCCAAGGATCTTGTACGGACCCTGTTCGGGCTGGAACGCGCGCAGTCCGGCCACATCGAGGTCGCGGGCCCAGCGGATCGGGCGCGCACACCGGGGGCCGCCGTCGTCAGGCAGATCGCACTGGTGCCGGAAGATCGCCGCGGTCACGGCGTCGCGCTCGATCTCAGCGTCGCGGAAAACATCACGCTCGCGAGCCTCGATCGCTACACCAATCTGGGCTTCCTGAACGGCAGGCGCGAGAAGCGCGACAGCGACGACCTGATCAAGCGCCTGCAGATCAAGACCGCTAGCCGCGATGCGCTGGTGCGCACGCTGTCGGGCGGCAACCAGCAGAAGGTGGCGATCGCCAAGTGGCTGAGCCGCCACTCTGAAATCTATCTCCTCGACGAGCCGACCGTCGGGGTCGACATTGGCTCCAAGGTCGAGATCTACACGCTGATCGGCGAGCTTGCCGAACGCGGCGCCGGCATCATCGTTCTCTCCTCGGACCTGCCGGAGCTGATCGGGATCACTGACCGGATCCTGGTCTTGTTTCGTGGCCGCGTGACGCGCGAATTCATCTCCTCGGAAACCACAACGGATGAAGTGCTGGCGGAATCGACCGGCGCCTCGGAAAGATTACGCCATGTCGGCTGACATCCACATCGGCGATCTGGCCGACTTTACCGCTGAACAGAGCAAGGAACGCTCCGCCCGCAATCTGGCGGCGGCGTCACTGCGCTTCGGTTCGCTGATCGCCTTCGCGGTCATCCTCACGGTGTTCTCGCTGACCGCACCCTACTTCCTGAGCATCGGCAATATCGGCAACGTGCTTGGCCAGTCGGCCATCTCGGGCGTGCTGGCGATCGGCCTGACAATCGTGCTGGTCGCCGGCGGCGCCAATGTCGTGACGGGAGGTATCGACCTCTCGCTCGCCGCGAATATGGGCCTCAGCGCCGCCGTCTACGCGACGGTGACGCAGCTTGGCTATAGTGATCCTGTCGCGGTTGCCGCAAGCCTGCTGACGGGACTGGCGATCGGTGCGGTCAATGCCGCCGCCGTCGTCTTCGCCGGGATCGTGCCGCTGCTTGCAACGCTTGCCGTGATGAATGTCGTGGCGGGCCTCGAACTGGTTCTTACGCAGAACACGGTCGTTCCTGCGTCCACCGATTTCCTGACCGTACTGTCGGCCTCCGATGCCCTCGGCATCCCGGTGCTCGCCTATGTGCTGCTCGGCTTTACCGTCGTGGTGACCGCGATCGTACAATACACGCCGCTCGGCCTCAGGCTCTACGCGATCGGCGAATTCCCCGATGCCGCGCGCGCTGCTGGCTTGCCGCTGAAGCGTCTGCTCGCCGGCGCCTTCCTAGCGAGTGGCCTGTGCGGCGGCATCGCCGGCATTCTGTCGGTGTCTTATCTGAGCGGCAGCACGACGGGCTCCAGCGAGATGCTGCTTCCGGTCGTCGTCACGGCGCTTCTCGGCGCAGTATTTTCCCGCAGACTGGTCCCGACGATAACAGGTACCTTGCTCTCCGCGCTCCTGGTCGGCTTCCTCGTCAACGGCTTCCAGCTCCTCAACCTCTCGAGCACGCTGGTCAGCGGCGTCCAGGGAATTCTCATCCTGATCGTCGTCTCGGCGACGACATTGCTTCGCAAGCGGGAGATCTGACCATGTCGCTTTCGGTTTCTCACTCTCCCGTCGCGCCCTGGCATCACCGTGTGCTCTCAGGTCTCGGGCGATACGGCCTCATCCTGGCGCTCGTCGCGGTCTTTGCCGCCTTCTCCGTGGCGACGCCGACATTCCTGACCGCAGGCAATCTGCAGAGCCTGCTCGTCAATAACTTCACGCTGCTTGCGATCGTTTCCGTGGCCATGACATTCGCGGTGTCGGCCGGCGGCATTGATCTGTCGGTCGGCACGGCGGTCGATTTCGCAAGCTTCGCCTTCGTCTCGCTGGTCCTTGCCGGGCAATCGGTTGCTGTCGGTCTCATCGGCGGCCTCGCCGCTGGCGCCGTCGTCGGCGCCTTCAACGCCTTGCTGATCTCCGGCATCGGGGTGTCGCCGTTTCTCGCAACGCTCGGCACACTGTTCATAGGCCGAAGCGTCCAGCAGTTGCTGACCAATGGCGGCAACCCCGTCTATCTGCCGCCAACTGGCGTGCCCGACGCCTTCCGCTTCATCGGCCACGGCACAATATCAGGCTTCCCGCTGCCGCTGTTGATCGCGATCGTCGTCATCGCTACCGCCGCATTCATCTTCGCCCGCACACGCTTCGGCCGCGTGGTGCTCGCAATCGGCATCCAGCCGAGCGTGGTGCGCTATTCCGGCATCGGCCTTGGCCGGCATGTCGCCGTGACGTTCATTCTGACCGCAATTATCGCCGCCATCGCCGGCCTGATCCTGACGGCCACCGTCACCGTCTACATACCCTCCTCCGGCAACGCGTTTCTCTTGAACGCGATCGGCGCGACCTTCATCGGCACGACGCTCTCGCCGCTCGGCCGGCCCAATATTGCTGGCACCGTGCTCGGCGTGCTGCTGCTCAGCATCGTCGCCAACGGACTGCTACTCACCGGGCTGAATTTCTACTGGCAGCAGGTCGGCACCGGCACGCTCATCTTCGCCGTGCTCGCCTTCAGCTTCATCAACCGAAAGACCGGCGGCGCCTGATTGGCGCGCGCCCCGACATATGCAGGAAGAATGACATGAGCCGTGAAATCAGGTTGAACGCCTTCGACATGAACTGCGTCGGGCACCAGTCACCGGGCCTCTGGCGACATCCGCGCGACAAGTCCTGGACCTACAAGGACATGGACTACTGGGTGCATCTGGCAAAAACGCTGGAGCGCGGCAAGTTCGACGGCCTGTTCATCGCGGACGTGCTCGGCGTCTACGATGTGCTCCACGGCAATGTCGATGCGGCGTTGCGCCATTCCGCGCAGGTGCCGGTCAACGACCCGCTGCAGCTGATCCCGACCATGGCCTATGTCACGGAAAACCTCGGCTTCGGGCTGACGGCGTCGCTCTCCTTCGAGCATCCCTACACCTTCGCCCGCCGCATCTCGACGCTCGACCATCTCACCAAAGGCCGCGTCGGGTGGAATATCGTTACCTCCTATCTCAACAGCGGCGCGCTCAATATCGGGCAATCCGCCCAGACCAAGCACGACGACCGCTACGATCTGGCTGAGGAGTATCTGGAGGTCTGCTACAAGCTCTGGGAGGGCAGCTGGGAGGATGACGCCGTCGTTCGCGATCGCGCCGCCGGCATCTTCACGCATCCGGAGAAAGTCCACCCGATCGGCCATTCCGGCAAGCACTTCACGGTGCCGGGCATTCACCTCAGCGAACCCTCCCCGCAGCGCACGCCGGTACTCTACCAGGCCGGTGCGTCCAGCCGCGGCAAGGATTTCGCGGGCGAGCATGCCGAGTGCATCTTCGTCGCCGCGCCCTCCAAGCCGGTGCTGAAGCGCTATGTCGCCAATGTGCGCGAGGCAGCAGAACGCGCCGGCCGCAATCCGCGCGAGATCCTCGCCTTCAATCTTCAGACCGTCATCCTCGGCGAGACCGATGCGGAAGCGAAGAAGAAGTTCGACGACTATCGCCGCTACGCCTCCTTCGAGGGCGCCCAGGCGCTGGTCTCAGGCTGGACGGGCATCGATTTCGGCCAGTTCTCGCCCGACGAGCCGCTCCGCCACCGCTACACCAACGCGGTGCAATCCGCCGTCGAGACCTTCACGACGATCGATCCAGACAAGGTCTGGTCGGTGCGCGAGATGGCCGACTGGGTTGGAGTCGGCGGCTTCGGCCCTGTTTTCGTCGGCTCGCCGCAGACGGTGGCTGACCTGCTGCAGGAATGGGTCGAGGACACCGATGTTGATGGTTTCAACCTCGCCTATGCCATCACGCCCGAAAGCTTTGAGGACGCGGTCGATCTGCTCGTGCCCGAATTGCAGAAGCGCGGTGTCTACAAGAAGGATTATCGCCAGGGCACCTTGCGCGAAAAGCTCTTTGGTCACGGCGCGCGATTGCAGGCGCCGCATCCGGGCGCGAACTATCGTCGGTTTGACGGACAGAGAACGCTGGAACGACGAACAGGCTAACCTGCCATCGCCATCTCGAAATGCTGCGGCAATCCGATCGCGATGGAGAGGATGTTGTTCACGCAGGCAAGGACATGGCTCGCCCGAGCCAATAAGTCCGCCGCCTGAAAGATGCTTCGCAGATCTCCTTCAGAGCGGAGCGAGGCTCTATTTCAGGGACACCGGTTCACCCAGTGTGTGCATCAGCCGGTTCGCCCAGCCGAAGATCGAGGTTGACAGGATCAGGTCGAGGACTTCCACCTCGTCGAGACCGACGGCCTTGAGGCGCGCCATGTCCTCATCCGTTGCAGCCGGCGGAAAGGCTGAGAGCTTGACGGCGAAATCGAAGATAGCCTGCTCGCGCTCCGGCAGCTTTGCCGCCGTCTCGTTGGCGAAGATCTCCTCGACGACCTCGGTCGTCTTGGTCGCCTGGTTGTAGTGACGGGCATGGACTGCAATGCAATAGATGCAGCGATTGACGATGGAGGAGCCGATTGCTCCGAGTTCGCGGCTGCCGCGATCGAGCCCGTCGCGGCCGTACATGATGCCGTTGAACAGCGGCGAGCGATGCAGCAGCGATTCCGGATCATGCGCGAGCGTCAGCACGTAATCGGAGATCTTCTTGTTCGCCGGCGTGATCTTCATCGCCTCCATCTGCTCCGGCGTCGCCTCGTCGAGCCTGACGGGCGTGACGAAGGGGCGCCAATCGAGAACTTCGGTCGTGTATTCGTGGACAGCATCGCTCATCGGCTCATCTCCATCAGGCGAAGGCCGGCGACAAGGCGGGCCTGGTATCCCAGAAAGGCTGCAAGTTCGGCAAGCCGGACGATATCAGCATCGCTGACGCCGGCGGCAAGAAGCCTGTCTATGTCGGCCTTGGTCGCCGTGCGCGGACGGCAGGTCAGCATGTCGGCATGGTCGAGAACCGCCTGTAGCCATGGATCGTCCGATGTCGCATCCGCATCGACGAGGCCGACGAGATCATAGAAATCTTCGCATTGGGTGAAATGCTCGTAATAGTGATCCTTCATCCTGACGTCGCCAAGCCGCTCGGACGCGCGCACGGCAATCAGCGCCCGCAGTGCATGCGACAGGCCGCCGGATTCAGCCGGTGTCAGCACCGCCTTGCGGCTGGCCTCCGTCAAGGCCATCAGCCCGGCGCGGCGCGCAAGAAGCTGTTTCAACCGGTCATCGGAGGCGTCGCCGACCAGGGTTTCGATCAATTCAGTCATCGTCAACTTTCAAGAAGGAAGGGGCACGGGGGAAAGAAAGGTTAGCCTTGTCTGGAAGGTCGACCGGTGTCGAAAGCCATCACACCTCGCGTCCGTCCTTGAAGCGGTACCAGGGCAGGATGAGGCGGGCAAAGCGGGAGACGAAGGCGTGAAAAGGCACCGGCGGCGGCGCGGTAGGCTTAAGCGCCAGTGCCTCGTCCGGCACACCCTCGATTGCATCTGCCAGAACCGGCGCCATGGCGCAGGCCAGCGCTAGACCGCGGCCATTGCAGCCGATCCAGGCGCAAAGCCCGTCATCGCGCCTGTGAAGCCGTGGCAAGCGATCGACCGTCATGGCGATGCGCCCACCCCAGAATGAGGTCATCGGGTTGTCCGGCAAGACCGGGAACATCTCTTTCAGCCGCTTGCCGACCATCTTCGGCAGGCGGCGTGACGCAGCGATCTGGATCGCCAGCGCCCCGCCGGAAACAAGCCGCCCGTCGCGGGTCTTGCGGAAATAGCGCAGGTCCATGCGGGTGTCGGACGACGCCTCGTCATTCGGCAGGATCGTGTCTGCCAGTGTTCCGAGCGGCTCCGTGCCGGCCTGATAGGAGGTGACGGGCACGATGGACCGGGCAAGTTCCGGCCAGAGATCTCCGATATAGGCCGCCGTCGCCAGACCCACTTTTGCCGCACGCACACGGCCCTGCGGCGTTTCGACAATCCAGCCCTCGGCATCACGGACAAGCGCCAAGGCCGGGCTGTTTTCGTGGATCACGACACCCTCCGACGCTGCGCCGCGGGCAAGACCGACGGTGAAGGCGTAGGGGTTTATATGGCCGCCACGACGATGTTCCCACCCGCCGCAATAGATGGCTGTGCCAAGTCGTCGCGCAAGCTCATCGGCCGACAATGCGCCGGTCTCGGCACCGCTTGCCGCCCATTGCGCGGCAAGACCTGCGACACGCTTGGCGCGGCCCGGCGTATGTGCCGGCTGAACCCATCCGGTGCGCCGCGCGTCGCAATCGATGCCGTAGCGCTCCACCAGGGCGTAGAGCTGGTCGGCGGCGCCTTTGACGAGGGCAATGAACCGTTCGCCCCGTTCGCCCGGCCAGACTTTCCTCACCCCATCCGGCCCATGGCGGGTGAGCGCGGATATGACCTGACCATTGGCACGGCCGGACGCCCCGTAACCGACACGGGTCGCTTCCAGAACAATGACGCGGCGGCCGCGGCGGGCCAGTTCCAGCGCAGTCGAAAGGCCCGAAATACCCCCGCCAACAATGACGACGTCGGCATCCACTTCACCCTGCAGGGCCGGCGCCTCGAATTTTTCACGCGACAGCGACATCCAGAGGGAAGAAGGTTTATCGGCAGGCCACGCGGTCATTCTGCGAGGATCTCCAGTTCGACACCGCAGGTTTCGCGAAGATCATGATGCCCCGCCTGGGAACCCAATAGGAGAAGCTTGCTGCTGCCGGGCTCGATCGAGACGCCCTCCCCCGCACCATCCTTCGGCAGGTCCGACAGCGATGCTGCCTGCGGCAGGATAACGGACGCCAGACGTGCGGTGCCATTGGGATGCACCAGCGTTTCCGGCAGCCACAAAAGCTCGGCCGTATGGTGTTGGCAAACAAGGCATTGCAGACCGGGCGTGGATTTCGGGTCTATGCGCGCAACGGAGAAACGCAACTCGCCGACCGCCGTCAGACGTGAAAAATGTCGCACCGGCTCCGCGCCGATACCAGCTGACGCAAGCGCTGCGGCCGAGGCCTCTATGTCCCGGCTGCCGAGCGCAATGCCGCGAATGCCGGCTCCTTGCGACAGGAGCTTTCTCCATGTCGTATTGGCGTCCGTCTCGGCAACGATGCCCATGATCTCGATATAGCTGCCATCCAGCATGACGCAGCGATTGGCGGTACCCATGGCCGCGCTGTGCAGCGTCTTCGGGGTCACATGGAAACCGGCCGCCTCGAATGCCTGCCCCGCCGCGTCGAGATCGGCCACGAGGACAACGACGTGATCGAGAGCAAGCGACATCATCAGCCGGCCACCGTCATCTTTTCGATGCCGTAGACGCGGTCCACGACGATGAGCGCGATGACGGCGAGCAGGAGTTGCAACGTGCTGAGCGCTGCAATCGTCGGGTCGAACTGGTTTTCCATATAGCTCAGCATGACCACCGGCAGCGTATTGGTGCCGGCGCTGCCGAAGAAGTAGCTGATCGGCAGGTTGTCGAAGGAGGTCAGGAAGGAAAACAGCGAGCCTGCCATGATGCCCGGACGGATCAGCGGCAGTGTCACGTGCCAGAAGGTCAAAAACGGATTGGCACCAAGAATGGCCGCCGCCTCTTCATAGGAGCGCGGCATGCCAGCATAGACGCCCGCTACTGTGCGGACGATATAGGGCAGGCAGACGACGGTGTGGGTGATTAGCAGCGCGGTGAACGAGATGCCGACGCCGAGCCAGGAGAGGAAAAACAGCGAGGCGAAACCGATGACGATCATCGGCATGGACAGCGGCGACAGGAGAAATGTCATGACGGCGCTCGCCCAGGCACTGCGCGAACGCGCCAGATAGATCGCTGCCGGAACGCCGATCAGGCAGGAAGCAAGCGTTGCGCCGATGGCGATCTGGAAACTGACGATCAGCGCATCGATGAATGGCTGGTATTCGAAAATCCGTGCAAACCACTTCATCGACCAGCCGGGGATCGGAAACGAGACGTAGCCGGCGGACGTGAAGGACACGACGACAACGATCAGGATCGGCGCCAGCATGAAGACGAAGAAGAGGACGACGAAGGCTAAAAGGCCGATATTGATCCAGTCGCGTTTCATCACTCAGGCTCCCTTGCGGCGCACGAGGCGCAGTTGCAGGAACAGGCACAGGACCGCGATGACGAGAAGGATCGTGCTCATGGCGCTCGCCATGCCGAAATCGCGCGTCGTGTTGAACTGCTGATAGATCATCAAGGGCAGTGTCTGCATGCCGCCGCCGAGCAGGACCAGCGTGACGAAACTGCCGTTGGCGATCATGAAGACGAGGATGGCGCCGGTGCCGATCCCGTCGAGCGACAGCGGTAGCGTGACCTCGAAAAAGGTGCGCAACCGGTTGGCGCCGAGGATCTTTGCCGACTCTTCCAGCCGTGTATCGATGCCCTGAAGTACCGTCGCGATCGACAGAACCATGAAGGGTACGAGAACGTGGACGAGCGCGGCAATGGCGATTTCCGGCGAGTTGGTCAGGCGCAGCGGCGCAGACAGAATACCGAGCTGATCGACCAGAAGATTGTTGACGAGGCCGCGGCGGGCAAACAGCACCTGCCAGCCGAAGGTGCGCATGATGATCGAGGTCAGAAGCGGGGCGATCAACAGAAAGATGATGAGACCTGCCCAGCGTCCGGCCTTGCGCACGAGGAAATAGGCGACCGGATAACCGATCAGGATCGAGATCACCGTAACGCCGGCCGACAGAGCCACGGTCTGGGCGATGATGCCGAGATAAAAACTGTCGGTCAGCAGCGAGACGTAACGCGACAGGGTGAAGCTGCCATCTTCCGCCAGCACGCTGCGCATGCCGTTGTCGAAAAGCGGCAGAACGAAGAAG
Source organism: Rhizobium sp. 16-449-1b (assembly GCF_017741935.1). GTDB lineage: Bacteria > Pseudomonadota > Alphaproteobacteria > Rhizobiales > Rhizobiaceae > Rhizobium. The sequence goes on from NZ_JAGHMH010000013.1 coordinate 180,684, forward strand.
ACAGCCAGGAACAGTAAGGCAGGAAGCGCCATGAGATGCGGCGTCAGCAGCCGGGGGCGGCGGCTTGTCGGGGCCTGTTCTATGCTGGTCTGGCTCATGTTTCCCTATCCGTTGGCGCGCGGCGGGCTGCGTCCTTTCAAGACGCAGCCCGACCGGGTTTTAGCGGCCGATCTCGCGGTTCCAGCGGTCGACCCATTCATTGCGAACCTGGGCGATCTGCTCGTAGGGCGGGAAGGCGGTGTTCTGCCAGGGCGTAATGCGCGGCTTCAGCTTGTCGCTGTAGACGACGTCGGTGTTGGTCACGCCATAGTTCATGATGTCGGCGAACTTGGTCTGGTTCTGCGCATCCAGGACTTCGTTGATATAATCCCAGGCCAGCGGGTTGGCATTCTTCGGCTTCTGCACGGCCACGCCGTTGAGCGAGCCGCCCTCTTCCGGGTTGATGAAGTCGATCCAGGTGGCGCCACTGTCATAGTGGTTCCAGGTGCGGCCATCGAAATAGATGCCGCAATCGGCTTCACCCGAAGACAGGTGGTTGAAGAAATCGTTCGGCCCGCCCCAGAAGACGAGGTTGGACTTCATCTTCTCCATCGCCTTGAAGAACGGATCGACATTGTCGACACCGCCGCCGAGCGCCTTGGCCATGGCCCAGATCAGCATGATCGGGGTAACGGCATAGGAGATCGACGGAACGGAGGCAACGAGATCGCCCGAGGCGACGCGATCGACGAATTCGGCAAACGACTTCGGCGGGTTCGGCACGCGCTCCTTGTGGAAGGTGATGCCACCGACGCCATAGTCGAACAGCGTACCCTTGCCCATGACGCTGTCGGTCAGTTCCTTCGGGATCTTGGCAAGGTTCGGCAGCTTGTCGACGGTAAAGTCATCGACAAGGTCGGCCTTGGCGGCCGTCAGCGCCAGGTCGGGCGTCATGATCAGCACGTCGACAGGTGGCTTGGCGGCATTGGCCTCGACCTGCGCCAGCCATTGCGGCGGGCCACCGAGCGAGACATTCGCCTTCGCCTTGGTCTTGGCCTCGAACGGGGCCACGAAGCAGGTGCGCACTGCCTCTTCCCACACGCCACCGAAGGCGGTGACGGTGATTTCGCCCGCCTGTGCATTCGCCAGACGCGGCAAACCGCCCGCCATCAGGCCCGCACCGAGTGCAGCGCTGCCACCGAGGAAGTGTCTTCTCTTGATAATCGTCATCGCAGTTCTCCAAATCTGGAATGAGGTGGCATCAGCATTTCATTGGCATGCGTATCAAAAGCTGCCCGCGGCAGCCTCAAGCTTTTGCCGGGCAGCGTTTACCGCTGCCTCGCTTGCCGCAATACGCGGAAAGCCATCCGGCAGTTCCTTCAGCACCGTATCGAAAATCTCGCGGCGGCGGCGCTGGCGAACGGCGCCGGGAAGCGCCACGAGGCCACGGTTCAAGCGATCCATGACGCTCGCCGGGAAGGCTTCGTCCCAACGCTCACGCTCGGCGCCTTGCGCAACGCCGGATGTGCTTTCACCCATCGCCTTGCGCAGGGCTTCGGTTGCAGCCGCATCGACGGCGCCTCCGATAATCGCCACGCCATAATCGCTCTCGGCGGCTTCTACCGTCACGAAACCGTTGATCACGTCTCGCAGCACCGCCTGCGGATCACGGCTGGCCGGATCGCCCCAGCCGCCGGCGCCCGGCGTCAGGAAGGTGACGGTATCGCCGGCATTGACGGTCAACACGTCGATCTTGCCGAGATGGCGTTCGCCGGCCTTGCCACGGTTGAGAATGAGCTGGCCCGGCATGCCGGGCTTGCCGCCATTCGAGCCCCATGGGCGGAACAGCAACCGCTCCAGGCCACGGCCGAGCACGTTGCTGTCATCCGTCAAAACGCGGAACGTCAGTTCCATGCCGCAACCGCCGCGCCACTGACCGGCGCCGCCGGAATCGGGCCGCAGCGCGTAGGTGGAAATCTCGATGCCAAGTTCGGCCTCGACCGTTTCGACCGGATTGTTGGCAAGGTTGGAAATGCCACTGTCGCGACCGTCGATACCGTCGCGGCCCTTGCGCGCACCGGTGCCGCCGATCATCGGCTCGATGACCTGCACGCGCCGTCCGCCACGGCCATCGGGCTCCGCCATGACAACGGGAATGACAGTGCCCGAGGACGCCGCCGGCATGACATCCGGCAGCGCCTTGCCGAAGGCGCCGTTCAGCACGTCGTTGACGCGGATGGCGGCGGCATGGCGCACACCAACGGCCGCCGGTTCCTGCGGGTTGACGAGGCTGCCTTCGGGAGCCGTAATCTTGACCGGCGCCAGCATGCCGACATTGAGCGGCGTGGTCGGGTCGAGCGTGTTGACAAGCGCAAGCACGCGCAGCGTCAGCCAGGCATGCGGGCGGCCGCGCGAGGGAATGTTCATCGCGGTCGCGACCTGCGGGTCGGTGCCGGTGAAATCGAGATGCACCTCGCCGTCCTCGAAGGTCGCCGACAGGGCGATGCGCACCGGCAGGCGGGTCGCCGCATCGTCGTCGAGATAGTCGGAGAAGCTGTAGGTGCCCGATGGCACGCGCTTCAGTACGCTGCGCGCCTTTTCCGCCGAATAGGCGACGAGATCGACGGCGGCGGTAGCGACGGTTTCGACGCCATGCTGGCCGATCGTCTGTTCCAGACGGCGGCGACCGGCGGCGAGCGCTGCCAGCATGGCCCGGATATCGCCCATATTGGCGTCCGGCGTGCGGCTGTTGGCGTTGAGGAAGAGGGCGACGTCGGGGTTCATCTCCCCTTTCTTCATCAGCTTGACCGGCGGAATGCGTAGGCCTTCCTGGAAGATTTCCGTATTGACCGGCGAGATGCTGGACGGCACGCGACCGCCGACATCCGAGCAGTGCACGAAGCACCAGCCATAGGCGACCTTCCTGCCCTCATGGAAATAGGGCTCGATCATGTGCAGGTCGGGCAGATGGGTGGCAAGACCTTCCGAACGATAGGGATCGTTGGTCAGGATGACGTCACCCGGCTCCAGCGGGCCGACGGCGGCGATCGACGGGGCGCATTCCAGCCCGACAAAGCCGGAAACGCCGATCGAGCGCGGATAGGCAAAGAAGCGACCATCGAGGCCTGCCAGCGCGCAGGCGAAGTCGGCGGTTTCCTTGACGTAAAGGGTACGACCGGTGCGCTGCAGCGTCAGGCACATTTCTTCGCTGACTGCGGCGAGCTTGTTGCCGAGAATGGCGAGCGTGACGGGATCAAGCTTCATTGCGCATGTCTTTCGAGATGGAGGTTTCCAAGAGCATCGGCACGCGCCGACCAGCCGGAAAGAAGAACGGTCGTCGTATCGTCCTGCTCGATGATGGCGGGACCGGTGATCCGGTCGCCGGCACCAAGCGCGCTGCGGTCATAGACGCCGGCCGAAACCCATTTTCCGCCGCGGAAGAGCGGCCGCTCGCCCTTGGGCGAAGGCGCGCCGGTGCCGGCGGCAATTTCCGGCTGGGTGATGTTTTCGGTCACGCCGACAACGGCGAGACGAACGGTGCCGAGCTCGACCTCGGTCTCGGTATCGCGGAAACCGTAGATACGCTCGTGTTCCAGATGGAAGGCTTCGCAGATCGAGGCGGCGTCGCGAGCGTTCTCGTCCAGCTTCACACGCAGCTCGTAAGCCTGACCGGCGTAACGCATGTCGGCGCCCCGCTCGAAGCGGCGGGTCTGGTCGGCATTGCCTTCGCGGTCGAGCCAGGCGGAGCCTTCGTCTTCCAGTTCCTTCATCACTTCCAGCATCAGCGCGGCGCTCGTCTCGTCGACCGCGCGGCGCAGGCTGCGGACGAAGTCGCGGCGAAGGTCGGCTGCCGCCGCGCCGAGCGCGCAAAACGTGCCGGCGGCCGGCGGGATGACGACGCGGCCGATACCGGCCTCTTCGGCCAGAAGGTTCGCATGGGTCGGGCCGGCGCCGCCGAAGGGCACGAGCGCGAACGAGGCCGGATCGAGACCACGCGAGGCAAGCGTCTTGTAGAGCTCGGTCGCCATGCCGGCGGTGGTGACGGCAAGCGCGCCTTCGGCGGCAAGGGCTGCGCCATCGTCACCGGTCAGGCCGATGTGCCGGCCGACGTCGGCCAGGGCGGCGCGCGCGGCGTCGATATCGAGCTTCATGCGGCCGCCGAGGAACCCGGCGGGATCGATATAACCGAGCGCCAGATAGCAGTCCGTGACGGCCGGCTGTTTGCCGCCACGACCATAGGAGACCGGGCCGGGCATCGCGCCGGCGCTCTGGGGGCCGACCTTGAGGAGACCGTGGGCATCCACCCAGACGATGGAACCGCCACCGGCGCCGATGGCGGACACATCGACGACCGGCAGAACCAGCGGCAGGCCGCCGATATCGGTACGGGTCGCAAGCTCCGCCGAACCGGCCTGCGCCACCGCGATATCGGAAGAGGTGCCGCCCATGTCGAAGGTGATGATCGACTTCACATCGGCCGCCTGCGCCAGACGGGCAGCGGCCATGACACCCGAGGCAGGGCCGGACAGAATGGTTTCGACCGGGCGTTCATCGGCCGAGACGAGGCTGAGCGAGCCGCCGTTGGACGCCGCGGCTGGATATAGGCATTGAGGCAGGCGACCAGCGTGCGCTCGTATTCGCGGATTTCCGGCCAGATGGCGGCGGCAGAGGTGATCGACAGGCCACCGGCCTTTTCCGACAGCGTTTTCGCCATGCCGATTTCGACCGACGGCGTCGTATAGCCGTTGATCAGCACGAGGGCGGCGGCATCGACGCCGAGCGACTTGAGTTCTGCGGCCACGCGGTCCAGCTCGGCCTCGTCGGCAGCTTTCGTTACCTCGCCATGCGCGGACAAACGGGCATCGACCTCGACGATGCGCAAGCGCGGCACCAGCGGCTCTTCCTTGCTCGCATGGAAATCGAACGACGACGGCATGCGGCTGCGGGCGATTTCGAGAATGTCGCGGTAACCCTTGCTGACGACGAGCGCAATGGTGGCGCCGCGGCGCTGGATGATGGCGTTGAGGCCGATCGTCGTGCCGTGCATCAGCGTTCCGACATCGGCGGATGTCATGCCCGCCTTCGTCAGAAGGCTCTGCAATCCCTCGATCAGCGCCCGCGACGGGTCGTCCGGCGTCGAGGGCTCCTTGTAATAGGTCAGGCTGCCGTCATTCGGGTTGGAGAGCACGAAGTCGGTAAACGTACCGCCGACGTCGATCCCGATGCGCGCACCAGTCTTTGACATGTTTGTCACTTTCACAATTACTCCGCGCTGACGACGACACCGTCCTGCGGCGCCCAGTCGAGTGTCACGGTCTGGCCGAGATGGTAGGTGGTGGCGCCGAGCGGACCATCGGCCTGCCGGTAGACGAAAAGCTCGCGGCCGAGCGAGGGAACCTCGACCTGATAGGCGGCATAGTTGCCGCGGAAGACCGCGCCGACGATACGGCCGGAAAAACCCTTAACCGCCTCACCGGAGGCCAGCGAGATACGCTCCGGGCGCACAGAAAGAAGCAGCGACTGACCGGCAGCCTGCGGCTCCGGCAGAGGCAGGTTCACGATCCCCTGCGGTCCGGCCACGGCAAGCACACCGCCACCTTCACCCGCGGTGCCTTCGAAAATATTGGAGGTGCCGAGAAACTCCGCCACGAAACGGCTTTTCGGTCTGTCGTAAATATCGGCAGGGGCGCCGATCTGCAGGATACGGCCACCATTCATGACGGCGACCCGGTCAGCCATCGACATCGCCTCCTCCTGATCATGCGTGACCAGAAGGGCCGTGATGCCGAGGCGCTGCTGCATGCCGCGGATCTCGAACTGCATGCTTTCACGCAAGGACTTGTCGAGCGCGCCGAGCGGTTCATCGAGCAGCAGGACCTTGGGATTGACGACCAGCGAGCGGGCAAGCGCCACGCGCTGCTGCTGACCGCCCGAAAGCTTCGAAGGATAGACGTCGCCCCTGCCCTGCAGCTGCACCAGATCGAGCATTTCCGCGACCTTACCGTCGCGCTCCGCCCTCGACATGCCGGCCATGCGCAGGCCGAAGCCGATATTTTCAGCCACCGTGCGATGAGGAAACAGGCTGTAATTCTGGAACACCATGCCGAGCCGGCGCTTGTGCGGCGGCAGCGCCGAGATTTCCTCGGCACCGATCTTCACCGAACCCGTGTCCGGCGTCTCGAAACCGGCAACCATGCGCAGCGTCGTTGTCTTGCCGCAGCCGGACGGCCCGAGCAGCGCGACGAGCTCACCGGTAGCCACGTGCAGCTCGAGATTTCTAACAGCCGCAACCTTACCGTAGGATTTATGAATCCCCGCCAGCAAAAGCCCGGTATCGGCCTGACGCCCTGCTCCCGTCATCAATGTCCCGGCCTTTCCTCTACGCGACGAACTCAAAAAAGATATATTCCAATCCATCTTTTGTAGCGCTACAATATTCTGCGCGTGACGTCTGTCAAGGATTGCTTTTCTGACTTTGCCGCGATTTATAGCAGTGCGTATTTCGTAGTCATCTCGATGTGGAATTCAGCTCAAGGCATGCAATGACGAAATCTCGGAACGATGAAGCCATCACCATGCAGTCGGTCGCTATCGCGGCCGGCGTATCGCCGATGACGGTCTCGAACACGTTCCGCTATCCGGAGCGAGTTCAGGAAGAAACGCGGCGGCGTGTGCTCACAATCGCGGCGGAATTGGGCTACGTTCCAAACCACGCCGCCGGCAATCTGGCCTCGGGCCAAAGCCGGGTTATCGGCGCCGTTATTCCATCGATCAAGAATTCGAGCTTCTACAACTATGTTCGCGGCATGCAGGATCGCGTGGCGAGCCAGGGTTACCAACTGATTTTGAAACTGGCGGATACGGTTAGCCAGGAAGCGGCGGCGATCCGGACTTTCGTGGGCCTGCGTGTTGCCGGCGTGGCGCTCGTGGGCGACGAACATGAAGTGGATGCGCTGACCCTCCTGCGGAAGACCGGCGTGCCCGTCGTTGAGTCCTGGGTATACAACAACCCCTTTGACATGGCGGTCGGCTATTCCACCGCCGACGCAACTCACGCAATTACATCTCTTCTCATCGAAGCGGGACGTCAGCGGATCGGGTTTGTTGGCTATGACGGCGATGTTTCCCGTCGATACACAGAGCGGGTCCCGGTTTTCAGGCGGTGCGTGGAGAGTGCAGGCCTCGATAGCCACCGGATCGTTCTTGTCGATCAGGCAGACGGCTTCAGTGCCGGAGCAAAGGCGCTTGAGGGGCTCTGCGCGATCGACCCAGACATCGATGCGATCGTCTGCCCTACTGACATTGTCGCCGCCGGTGTGCTGTTTGAATGTGGCCGCCGCGGCTGGAAGGTTCCTGACCGCCTCGCTGTCGCAGGCTGGGGCGACTATGAGATTGCGTCAGAAATCACCCCCGGAATTACCACGATACAACCCCATAGCTATGAAATGGGCCAGCGGGCGATGACATTGATTGTGGAGCGGGCAAGCGGTATCGACCGTCGCGGCGTCAGCCATGACACGGGTTTTCAAGTCGTTCGGCGCGAAAGCGTGTGACAGCCGGCGCTTCTGAGCGGACGCGAAGATTCGGAAGCTTATTTGTTTATCGCAGCCATGGATTGATCACACTTAGCCCGGCGGCCTCGAACGGGCTCGTATCGCGAGTCGCCACCCCGAAACCATTCGCGGCTGCTGTTGCTGCGATATATCCATCCGCTTTGGCGATCGCCTTTCCCGACAAACGAGCACGCGCCATCAGTTCCGCATAGGACTGCGACGCCGCGAGATCAAAAGAAAGGATACGCCCAGCGAAAAGCGGAAGTACCTCACCTTCGAGCCGATCATGAAGAATGACCTGGCGTTTGCCCGAGGGCAGAGCAGAGATCCCAAAACGAAGTTCAGCAATCGTTACAGCGGAAAGAAAAAGCGTCTCGATCGCTTGAGCATTCAACCAGTCCACCACCGCCTGATCAGGAACTGGCTTCCAAGGCTCGGATATCACATTGGTGTCTAGAAGGATCATTCGAAAGTCATAGGTTCGGCAGGCGTATCATCACGTGTCCGCTGTAGGGCTTCGACATCCGCATTGGAGAGCTCGGCATTGCGACCAATGCCCACCAACAAAGAACCAAGCTTAACGCGCTGAGAAGGGCGAACTGCGGCCTCGATAATGTCGCGGATTTCAGCCTCTGTGCTGCGGCCATTATGAGCCGCGCGCACGCGCAAAGCGCGATGTGTTTCATCAGGAAGATTGCGGATCGTTACTGCCGGCATTGATATCACCTCGGCTTTAGTGATGACACTGATATCAATATATGTGAAGTGACGCCAACATCCAAACAGAATTTGACTTGTGGGCAAAGCGGCTCTGGCGGGATCGCCCGACGGTGAAACGCGCATCCGGATCGGCTGGCATGACGGCCTCGTAGAGGTTCGACATCACGACCCCAACCAGTCTGGTGGTCGACAAGCTCCTATCTGGGCTCCGGGTTGTGCTTTGGAGGCGCCTCTCCATTTCCCTCGGCGCGATCCCGGTGCAAGGCAGCGCGCGCCAGCATCATCAGCGTGATGGGTGTCGTTACCGTCACGAAAATGCCGATCAGAATCTCGTGGATCGCCAATCGCGACGACGCCACGGAAAAGAAAATCATCGAGCCGAGCATGACGCCACCGATTCCCCAGCTAGTCCCGAGGGTGGGCGCGTGAATGCGTTGGTAGAAGCTTGGCAGACGCAGAAATCCGATCGCGCCAATCAGCGCCAGAAGGGCGCCGAGCACGAGAAAGAAGGCGACCAGCGCCGCCACCCAAACAGGCATATCCATAGCCGGGTGCATCATTCTATCACCTCCCCGCGCATAAGGAATTTCGCCAGCGCGACGGTTGCAACGAAGCCGATCATGCCGATGACCAGAGCAGCCTCGAAATATACCACCCGTCCCGTTCCGACGCCGAATGTCACCAGAAGCAGCATGGCATTGATGTAGAACGTGTCGAGGCCGAGGATCCGGTCCTGCGCGCGCGGACCGACGAACATGCGGATCGAGACGATGGCCATGGCAGCGACGAGCATGATCTGGGCGACCGACACGGCCGTGAAGAGGATGATTGCACTCATGCGAATATCTCCAGCAACAGCGCTTCGTAGCGGTTCTTGATCGTATCGCGCCATACGGCTTCGTTCTGGATGTCGAGAACGTGCAGCAGCACCGAGTGATCGTTGGAATCATACTCCAGCCACGCGGATCCCGGTGTGCTCGTCAGGATGACGGCCAATACGGCGAGCGCGAACTGGCTGCGGAGTTCCAGATTAATCGTGATAAAACCGGGATTGTGCCGGCGTTTGCCGCTGCGCAGGATGATCCACGCGACGTCGATGTTCGACTTGACGATATCGCGGAACACCAGGCCAAATAGCTTAGGGAGCAGGTACCATTTCTTCAGCCGTATCGGTTCCGGCTGCAGAGATGCCATCGCCCAGCCCGCGAAGACCGCGACGACGAGGCCGAGAATGAAATGGCCGAGGGTGAAGCCGTTGAGCAGCATCCACATGATGAGGAGGCATGTCGCGAGAATGGGATAGGGAAGCATCACTCGCCCTCCGTTCCAGCTTTGACGCCCTTGATCGGCAGCGCGTTATTGACCGCGTCGATGTAGATCGACGGCTTGCTCAGCGTCCGGATCGTCGTATCCATGTATTGCATCGCTGGCCCGGCCTGCACGGTTAGCGCCAGCGTCAGCGCCAAGAGGAACATCACCGGCACGATCTCGATCACCAGCACGCGGGGAACCGTTCCCTCGATCGAGCTCCAGAAGGTGCGGATGCCGACGCGCGTCATGGAGATCAGCGCGGCGATGCCGGAGAGAATGACGAGAACGACCAGCGCCCAGATCGCGGCCGTGGGCGGCACGCCGATGGAGCCGGTTCCCATCATCGCCGAGAGCATGGCGAACTTGGCGACGAAGCCCGAGAGCGGCGGGAGGCCGGACAAGAGGATGCCACAGGCCGCGAAGCAGATGCCCAAAACGGCCATCGTGCCGGGCATGGTCACGCCCTCTTCCTCGTTTTCAGGCTCGTCGTCGGCCTCGCCATAGGCCTCCATGGTCACGGCTAGCACGTTTGCGCCGGCATCCTGGCCGCGTTCGACGAGCTCGATCAGCATGAAGAAGGCGCTGATGGTCAGTGTCGAGCTGACGAGATAGAGCAGCGCGCCGGAAGAGACCGCACCATCGCTGATGCCAAGCACCATCAGCAACGTCCCAGAGGAAACCAGCACGGAAAAGCCGGCAAGCCGCCCGAGCGCCTGCGACGCAAGCACGCCGACGATCCCGAAGATCAGCGTCGCCATGCCGCCATAGAGCAGCACCGGCGCGCCGAAGCCGGCCGAAGGTCCTTCGCCGAACAGCAGCATCGTCAGGCGCAGGATGACGTAGATGCCGAGCTTGCTCATGATCGCGAAGATACCGGCCACCGGCGCCGATGCGGCGCTGTAGGCGGTGGGTAGCCAGAAGCAGAGCGGCCACATGCCGGCCTTGATGAGGAACACGACACCCAATATGCCGGCGCCGGCTTCCATCAGCATGCGCCGATCGGGCTCGATCTCGGGGATACGGGCGGCAAGGTCGGCCATGTTGAGCGTGCCGGCGGTTCCGTAGATGAGGCTGACGCCGATCAGGAACAGCAGGGCGGCCACGAGGTTGACCGCGATGTAATGCATGCCGGCCTTTACGCGCAGCGGGCCGGAGCCGTGCAGCAGAAGGCCATAAGAGGCTGCCAGCATGACCTCGAAGAAGACGAAGAGGTTGAAGAGGTCGCCCGTGAGGAACGCCCCGTTGACCCCCATGAGGAGCAACTGGAACATGCTGTGGAAATGCGCGCCGACGGCATGCCAGCGCGCCAGCGAGAAGATGAGTGCCGACACGGCAAGCAGCGCGGTCAAAAGCAGCATCATCGCCGATAGGCCATCGAGAACGAGCACGATGCCGAAGGGCGCTGACCAGTTGCCGACGAGATAGACGCCCTCGAAGCCGTTCGGGCCACTTTCGATCCTGAACAGGATGAAGGCGATCACGGTGAGCAAGATCGCGGAGGCGAGGCTGACCATTGCCTTGGCGACGCGGCGCCGCTCGTCGATGAACAGCAGGAGCGCGCTGGCGATCAGCGGAATGAGGATGGGTGCGACGATGAGATGATGGGACCAACCGTTCATTTCGGCTCGTTCCTTCCGTCGACATGGTCGCTGCCCGTCAGCCCGCGCGACGCCAGGAGGACGACGAGAAACAGCGCCGTCGTCGCAAAGCCGATGACGATGGCGGTCAGCACCAGGGCCTGCGGCACCGGATCGGCGAGAATGGACGGATCGTCATTGCCGAGGATCGGCGGAACGTTGGCCTTGACGCCACCGACGCCGAAGATGAACAGGTTGACGGCGTAGGAGAGCAACGAAAGCCCGATGATCACCTGATAGGTGCGCGGGCGCAGGATGAGCCAGACCCCGCAGCTCGTCATGATGCCGATGGCGATCGACAGAACCAGTTCCATCACCGCTCCTCCGATTTGGCCGCTTCGATCGTGCGCAGGCGATTGATCCGCAGCGATTGGTGGGCAAGCGCGACCAGGATCAGCACGGTCGATCCGACGACCAGGGAGAAGACACCGAGATCGAAGAGCAGTGCCGTCGCCGCCGGCACCTTGCCGATCAGGGGTAGTTCGAGATAGCGCGAATGCGAGGTGAGGAACGGATAGCCGAGCAACCAGGCACCGGCGCCCGTCAACACCGCCGTCAACAGCCCCGCGCCCATCCACCGTAGCGGCAGAATGCGGATGCGGTCCTCGGCCCAGCGTGTACCTCCGGCGAGATACTGCAACAGAAAGGCGATCGAGAGCGTCAATCCCGCCGAGAACCCACCGCCCGGCAGGTCATGCCCGCGCATGAAGAGATAGACCGAGAAGGTGATGATAACGGGGAACATCCACTGCATGATAACCGATGGCACGAGCAGATAATCGCGCACAGTGTCACCAGCCGAACGCTCCGGCCGTTCCTCGTCAAAGCGGTTTTGCACCTGCTGCTGTTCCGGCATCCCCATGCTGTCTTCGGCGGGGCGGAAACGGCGCAGCAGACCGTAGACGGTGAGCGAGACGACGCCGAGCACCGCGATTTCGCCCAGTGTGTCGAAGCCGCGGAAATCCACGAGGATCACATTGACGACGTTTCGCCCACCACCGAGCGAATAGGCATGCTCGAGGAAATAGTTGGCGATCGCGTCAGGCACCGGCATCGTCATAACGGCATAGGCAATGGCGGACATGGCGACGCCGCAGATGACCGCAAGCGCGAAGTCGCGGAAGCGGCGGAACCGGGCGCGGATCGTCATGGATTCGCGAATGTCTTCGGATCGCTTCGGCAGCCAACGCAGTCCCAACAGGATGAGAACGGTGGTGACGATCTCGACCAGCAGCTGGGTAATGGCAAGGTCGGGTGCCGAAAGCCATACGAAGGTGATGCACACGATCAGGCCGACACCGCCGAGCATGATCAGTGCGGCCAGTCGGTGGTATTTGGCCGTGTAGGCGGTACCGATCGCCAGACACACCCCAATCATCCATAGCGCGGCGAAGACGGGATCGACGCCGGAATAGGCAAAGGGCCGATGCTCAAAGCCGCGCAAGTAAAGTGGCAGAGCGCCGGCCAGAAGACCGGCAACCACCAGCCAACGCAATTGCGGCTGCAACTTGCGTGTTCCCAAGCGCCGCTCTGCAACACGCGCCCAGCGCCAGGAGACTTCCATGAGGATTCGTTCGAAAATGCGCTGCCCCTTCAGCCGCCGGATAAAAGGTGGACCATCGTCACAGCGAGACAGGTAACCTTTCAACGCCCAGTAGATCGCCGTTCCAGCGATCAGCGCGATGACACTCATGATCAGCGGAAGATTGATCCCGTGCCACAGCGAGAGACTGTATTCAGGCGTATCCTCTCTCAGAACGCTTATCACCGCACTATGGAGAAATGGTCCGATCGAGAGTGCCGGCACGATACCGACAACCAGGCACAGCACGACGAGAAACTCGATCGGGAAACGCATCCAGCGTGGGGGTTCGTGCGGATGCGCGATAGGCAGGTCTGTTGGCGGCGGCCCGAAGAAAACGGTGTGAATGAAGCGCAGGGAGTAGGCAACGCTGAAGGCGCTGGCGAGCGTTGCGACATAGGGCAGAATTCTGTCGAGGATGGAATCGGCATGCGTCTCGACCGCTTCCGCGAAGAACATCTCTTTCGAAAGAAACCCGTTCAGCAGCGGCACGCCCGCCATGGCGGCGCTGGCGACGACCGCAAGCGTCGCCGTGATCGGCATGAACCGGTACAAGCCGCTCAGCTTGCGCATATCGCGCGTCCCGGTCTCGTGGTCGATGATGCCCGCCGCCATGAACAGCGACGCCTTGAACGTCGCGTGATTGAGCATGTGAAAAATCGCCGCCACCGTCGCCAATGGGCTTCCCAGGCTCAGCAGTGTCGTGATCAAGCCAAGATGGCTGATTGTCGAATAGGCGAGCAGCCCCTTCAGATCGCGCTGGAATATCGCGAAGTAGGCGCCCAGCAGCAACGTGATCATGCCCGCGGCGCCGAGGATCCAGAACCACTCGTAGGTTCCCGACAGGACGGGCCAGAAACGCACGAGCAGGAAGACACCCGCCTTCACCATCGTCGCCGAATGCAGGAACGCCGACACGGGCGTGGGCGCCGACATGGCGTTGGGGAGCCAGAAATGGAACGGAAACTGAGCGCTCTTCGTCAATGCTCCAAGCAGAATGAAGATCAGCGCGGGCACGTAAAGGCTATGATTTCGGATCAGGTCGCCTGAGTTCAGGATCTTGTCCAGATCGTAGCTGCCGACGATCTTCCCGAGCAGGATCAGGCCGATCAACAACGAGAAACCACCGATCCCGGTGATCGTCAGCGCCATTCTCGCGCCATCGCGTGCGGCAGAATTGTTGTGCCAGTAGCTGATCAGCAGGAAAGAGAAGATGCTTGTCAGCTCCCAGAACACCGACAGCAGGATGACATTGCCTGATATGACAATGCCTATCATTGCTCCCATGAATGCAAGCAGGAAGGAGAAGAACCGCGGGACCGGATCGTCTTCCGACATGTAGTAGCGAGCGTAGAGGATCACCAGAAAGCCGATGGAGGTGATCAGCATGGAGAAAATCCATGCAAAAGCATCCATTCGCAGCGTCAGATCAAGACCGAGCTGCGGCAACCATTCCGCGTTAAAGCGAATGACGCCACCATCAATGACTTGCGGGTAAAGAGAGGCGGTGAGCAAAAGGGAAATGAGGACGACGAAACCAGCAAGACCAGCGGGCAGACGACGTGATGCCGTTCTCAGAAAAAAGACCGATAGAATGCTTCCGATGAACGGCAGAAGCAGCAGCGCAACGAGCATGAACGGTCCGGCTGTTATCCCAATGCGTCGATCCTTTTCAGATTGTGACTGCCAGGAGGAGCACTTTCGCAACCACCTAGAAATCTCTCAAAAACTAGCCTATATGATCTATATCAACCAATATGGGCGATAGTCGAACATGGGTCAAGCTTACGACCAGAAGATTTTGTCTCCGGCGCTCTGTAGAGCCGCTCGCGGCCTGCTCGACTGGACACAGCTCGAGCTGTCGGCGCGTGCCGGCGTGTCGCGAAGCACGGTTCGCGATTACGAAGGCGGGCGCCACGATGTCCACCGTGCGACGGCGGCACAATTGAAGTTCGCGCTGGAAAATGGCGGTGTCAATTTCGTTACTCTGGATGATGGCAAGATAGCCGTTTGCGCCAACCAATCGCCGGGGCAGCCTTGACGTATAGTAAAATGTGGATCTTTGCGTATGAGTAAGAAACCCGACCACTCCGCGGACCTTCTGGTGACTGAGAAGGACGGTGTGGTGGCAAGGCTCGTCGTGCGCGGCGCGGCGCGTCGCCCCGATGCTTTACAAGGCTTTTTGAATGCCTTTGCCTCGGCAATGCTCTCCTCCAACGCCTGTCCAACCGCAAGCTTCATTGCGGGAAAGGTGCTTCAGCGAACCGAACGAACGGGGATTTTCAATCTCGAGGAAACGGCGTCGCGCAAGCAATCCTTCGAAACGGCATTGCGCCACGCGCGCCAATCATCCGGCTTTCTCCACCAAAGCTTGGCCGCTGAACTCGCTCAACTGAGCCCATATATCGCCTGGCAAAGCGGTCGATCCGGTCCGTTTGCCAGCGTGAACTTCTCGAAAGCACACGCGCACAGCATTTTGATCGGTCCCTCGGGCATTGAGACTCGACCAGACATCCGGATTTGTTTGATCTTGATGGA
This sequence comes from Rhizobium sp. 16-449-1b, assembly GCF_017741935.1. Classification (GTDB taxonomy): domain Bacteria; phylum Pseudomonadota; class Alphaproteobacteria; order Rhizobiales; family Rhizobiaceae; genus Rhizobium. The sequence continues at coordinate 196,004 of NZ_JAGHMH010000013.1, forward strand.
GCCGTATACGCGGTTTCCCGATAACGTGCAGGCCCGCTCCAAGGCTTTCCTGCTTCTAAGCCCCTCGGAAATATGCATCGACGGTGAAGCTTGGTTGAAGGCTGACGCAGGATCGGTTTTTGCGGTCGAGGCGGGGCAGACATTCGCGATACGGTGCACCTCTCAACCGCTACTCGCCATCTGGTGCCAACTTGAAGAGGGCTTCAAGTAGCCGCTCGCTTACAGTCCCTCCCCTCTTCACACAAACGCTTTTGCTGAAGGTTTCGGACCAATATACGGAAATGCTGCGCGGCTTTCGTGGGCGTCAATTCCGCATCCCCTTCCGCTCATTCACGAGCATGCTCCTCCAGCGTTTCGTTGCAGGTCTAATATTTGGTCGACTGCTTCGGGCCTGCCGCGAATAGCTTGTGAAAATCGAGCAAAAAGATCGAAGAAGGGCGATAAACGCTCCGCCGATATCTTGACTCATTTAGTAATGTTTTTATTGATGCGCCGGAAAGGCGACGTGCCTTTCGGCGGCGCAAATTGCCGCCTTTAGAATTTTGGTCTTGCGTCGGCTATTTGCCGGCGCCTCTGCTTGCCGAGAAGGGTCGCGCAATGGCATTTTCTTTCAAACGAACTCGCACGCATCGCGGCCTCCTCAATTCTACCATGCTCATTGGAGTGGTCGCTGCAGCCGCTCTGAACGTGGGGCCAGCCTTCGCTCAGGACGGTAGCAGCACCGAGCTTGAGAAAATCACTGTCACCGGCAATGGTTCGAATCCTCAGTCAATTAAAGAGGACAATGCAACGGTCGTGCCCAAGCGCACGATATCGGCCACGAAGACGGATACACCGCTCGTCGAGACACCACGCTCCGTCTCCGTTGTCACGCGCGCAGAAATGGATGAGCGTGCGGTCACCGATATGATCCAGGCGGCCCGTTATGCATCAGGCGTCACAACCGGTGCCTTCGGTTATGATCCGCGATTCGACCAGATCTATATTCGAGGTATCGAGACAACCACCACCGGCGACTTCCGCGATGGCCTGCGCCAACCGATCATGAGCTACGGTTCGTTCATGACGGAAGTATACACGCTCGATCGCATTGAGGTCCTGAAGGGCCCGGTATCTGTGATGTACGGCGCGGCGAGCGCCGCCGGTATCGTCAATCGCATCTCAAAGCTGCCGCTGGATGAAGCACATCACGAGATTGAGCTGCAATACGGCACCTTCGGCCGGAAGCAGGCAGCCTTCGATTTTGGCGGACCGATCAACGACGAGATAGATTACCGTCTGGTCGGGTTGGCCCGCGCAGGGGAAGGAAGCTACGACATTGATGATGACCGCTATCTCCTGCAGCCATCCGCAACCTGGAAGCCTAGCGAAGACACAACCTTCACCGTTTATGGACTGGCGCAAAAGAGCGAGACAGGTGCAAGCGCCTGGAGCTACCTGCAGGACAACGACGTCTTCCTCTACACCGATCCGGACTTCAACAGCCAGAAGGTCGAGCAATATCAGCTGGGGTACCAGCTGGAGCATGAGTTCGAAAACGGCCTGACCTTCCGCCAGAATGCCCGCGCAGGCGATGTGGATCTGAAGGCCCATTACCTCAACCGCATCCTGGTCAACACAGACGGCAGCTGGCCGACGACCGCCGTAACGGAGGACTTGCGCAGCTATCAGATTGACAACCAGCTAGAAGCCAAATTCGATACCGGTGACGTCTCTCACACGCTGCTCGGCGGCCTCGACTACACGTGGGTTTCGTCCGACTTCGCTATGGGCAGCGGCAGCGTCGCAGCGAATACACCTGGCTCAATCGTGCCAGTCCCTGCGCTTACCTCGTTCACGGGAAGCAGCCTCACCCAAACCGGCATTTATGCACAAGATCAGATGGAACTCGGCAATTGGCGCGCCGTGGCGGGCCTTCGCTATGACTGGGCGCATCAGGAATCCACTGTAAAGGGCGCCGGCGGCTCGACGGATGAGAAGGACGATGGCGTTCTTTCCGGCCAGGTGGGACTACTCTACCTGTTCGACAATGGTATCGCACCTTATGTCAGCTACGGAACGTCGTTCGTACCATCGACAGCTCTGTCGGAAGATGGCTCGGTTCTGGACCCCACCAAAGGCCGGCAGATCGAAGTTGGCGTGAAGTACCAGCCAGAAGGCGAGAACTACTCACTGAGTGGCGCCGTCTATCGCTTGGTCGAGACAAACAAGCCCCAATATGCCTCAAGTTTCTTGTTTTCCGAGAATTCAGGAGAAAACACCTATACGGGTTTCGAACTTGAGGGCCGCACCCAGTTCGACAACGGCATCAGCCTGATTGCCGCCTACACCTACTCCCATGCAGAGATCACCGGCAATAACGATGCGACCTTGATCGGCAATGCCCCTTCGACGGTGCCGCGCCACGTTGCTTCGTTGTGGGTGAACTACGCGATGCCGGAGACCTCCGCCATACCTGGGCTGAGCATTGGGGGCGGCATTCGCGCGATGAGCGACTCCTTTACGAGCGACTCCAACACGGCCAAGAACGCCGGCGTCGGCTATCTCGATGCAGTCGTTTCCTATGACTTCGGCGTGAGCTCTCCGGAACTCAAAGGACTGTCGCTGTCGGTAAGCGCCACAAACCTCGCCGATCGTCGCGAGCAGGTCTGCACCGATGGCTACTGCTACACCGGCCAGGGCCGTACGGTCATGGGATCGCTGAAATTCAAGTGGTAACGAGCATTGCAACCACTTGTCGATCGACCAAGCGATAATCGGAATGACTATGACTGATCAAGCCTACGCCTTGCCCGGAACAGTTCATTTCGACCTTGAGCCAACCGACGGTGGCGACCCATACCGCATCTTCCTGTTCATACCAAAAGGCGAGCCGCCCGTCGGCGGCTGGCCTCTTTTGGTCACGACCGACGGCAATGCGACATTCCCCTTCGCTTTCGCCAGCTTGGTGACGCAAGCCCCTTACCCGACTGGAACCAACGTCAACTGGGGGGTTGTTGCCGCGATCGGCTACCCCTGCGAAGAACCTTATGATGCCTTCCGGCGGGCTTGGGATCTTGGCCCTCCACCGATCAAATCCTATCCGCCCTATTTCGAGGGAGGACCGCCGGTCCGTATTGGCGGCACCCGGCAACTCGTCGACTTCATCGAGCACCGCCTCTTCCCGCGGCTCGACGCGATCACGCGCATCGATCGAACGCGCAGGTCGCTGTTCGGCCATTCGTTCGGCGGGCTTTTCACGCTTTATACCCTTTTCGAACGGCCGAGCCTTTTCACCAACTGGATTGCCGCAAGTCCGACAATCTATTGGGAAGCAAGCGAAATCCTGAACAACGAGGCCGCACGGCAGCCCATCGTTGGCCGAGCCGTCTTCCTTCATCTGTCTGCCGGCGAGTATGAAGGCGATGAGCTCGCCCCCTTTCAGTATCGCAACGACGACGCTGCTTCCCGCGCGGAGAAACGCAAGACCGAACGCACGGTCACGCTCGCACGGGAAATGGCGGATCGGCTGCATGATCCCGCCACGGGTATTCAGACGCAGTTCGAGCTCTTCGCGGGACAGACGCACATGTCCGTGCTCGGACCAGCCGTCAATCGAGCCGTTGGTATCGCGTTTGAAAGCGGCCGTGCGGACGACAATCAACCGTCGGCCCGATAGTCAATGAAAAAGGGAAACATCTTGACCTCGCTAGAACCCGCGCAAGCGGTCACCCAAATCGTAGCGGCGTTCGACGTCAGAGGCGTTGGGCTTTCCATCCAGGACAACATCATCCTGTCCAATGTCAGCCTTGAATTCCCCGCAGGCGAAGTCGTGGCTCTGGTCGGGCACAATGGATCAGGCAAATCCAGCCTTTTGAAGATTCTTGGGCGCCAACAGTCGCCCACCTCAGGAACTGTTACCTGTAGCGGCCACGCACTCGATCACTATGGCGACCGCGACTTTGCGCGAGCGGTCGCTTATTTGCCGCAAGATCTGAGCACGGGTCTTGAGATGACAGTTCGCGAGCTTGTCGGTTGCGGGCGCTATCCGTGGCATGGCGCCCTCGGTCGTTTTTCCGAGATCGACAAGAGCAAGGTCGATGCCGCCCTTGCAGCAACACACATAGAGATGCTTGCCGAACGCCTCGTCGGCACCCTGTCCGGTGGCGAACGGCAACGCGCCTGGATCGCAATGCTGGTCGCTCAGGATGCTCGCTGTATGCTCCTCGACGAACCCACCGCAGCACTCGACATCGCCCACCAGATCGAGGTTCTGTCGCTCGTCCGGCGTCTGGCACATGAAGGCGGACGAAGCGTGGTGATCGTCCTTCACGATATCAACATGGCAGCGCGCTTCTGTGATCGGATCCATGCTCTGAACCATGGTCACGTGGTTGCCAGCGGCACGCCGGCAGACATACTCGTGCCCGAGACGCTACATGACATTTATGGGATCAACATGAACGTTATCGCCGCGCCCAATTTGAACCACCCACTTGCCTATGCCTGTTAGGCCGGGTGGTTTGATGCCCATCTCGCGAAGGACCTTCCTACAATATGCGGCTGCTATGGCAGCTACGTCCACGCCGGTATTCGCTCAAGCTCCGGACCAAAGAATCGTCAGTCTCGACTATGGCCTGTCATCGACGCTTCTTTCGCTCGGTCTACCGCCGGTCGGCATTTCCGATCTCGCGGACTGGGGTCGGTGGGTGGTCGAGCCTGTAATGCCGGCTTCCGTCGTCGATATCGGCAGCTCCTTCGAGGTGAATTTCGAAATCCTGCTCCAACTGAAACCCGATATCATCTTGACGACGCCCTACCTCGACGAATTGCTGCCCAGGCTGAAGCCTTATGGAAGGATCGTGCGCCTGGAGATATTCACGCCTGATAGTGGACCTGCTCTTCAGTCAGCGATATCGGGGACGCACAAGCTTTCGGTGGAAATTGGACGGGAGAAGGAAGCTGAGGCATTCCTGGCGCGTTCAGAGGCGTTCTTTGAACGTTGCCGCGAGCGACTGGCAGGGAAAAACATCCCGCCGATCGCCTTGGTGAACTTCATGGACGCGCGTCACGTCCGCATCTATTCAAACCCCGGACTGTTTCATGGTGTGTTCGAGCGGCTAGGCGTCAAGAACGCATGGACGAGGGAATCGAACTATTGGGGGTTCGAAACCATCGGCATCGAAGATCTCGCCAAGATCACCGACCCGGATGCCCGGCTCGTGGCCTTCGATCCCGTCCCGCCAGATGTCCTTCCCAAACTTGCGGAAAGCCCTCTATGGAACCGGCTTCCATTTGCTCGTCCAGGACACCTATCGATCCTTCCCGCGGCCCTGATGTTCGGGATGGTGAATGAAGCCATTCGATTTGCAGGTCTTCTGACCGATCTCCTGGAGCGCGACGCATGACCATTTCTCGTCGAGACGTCCTCGGGCCGGCACTCGTGGTCATCATCTTTCTGATCGTTGGAGGCTCTGCATCCCTGTTGCTCGTCACCCCTTCCCTGAGGGCGCCTTCCGAGGCAAGCTACGATGCGACACGGCTGGTGCTCTATTACTCGACCCTACCCCGTCTTGCGACGGCGATCCTTGCGGGCGCAGCACTTGCCTTGGCGGGTGCGCTGTTCCAGCAGGTGCTGCGAAATCCGCTCGCAGATCCGACAACGCTTGGCGTATCGGCGGGCGCCAACCTCGCCTTGGTGGTAGCGTCGCTCTTCATCCCGGGACTGCTTGGAGCCAATCGCGATCTCGTCGCCCTGGCGGGGAGCGCGGCTGCCGCAGCGATTGTTCTCAGCCTTGGCGCGCGGCGTGGGTTTTCGCCCTATTCCCTCGTGCTGTCAGGGCTGGTGCTTAGTCTATGGTGCGGCGGCCTCTCCGCCATCCTGACCTATCTCAATCAGCGCTACCTTGCGAGCCTCTTCATTTGGGGAAGCGGGTCACTGTCCCAGCAGAGCTGGGTCATACCGTTGTCCTTGTTCTGGAAGATGGCGGTGGTGGCGGTTATTTGCGCCTTGATCGTAAGGCCGCTGTCTCTGCTAGATCTCGGTGACAACAGTTCAGCATCCCTCGGCGTCCGGGTGGGCCGGCTTCGTGTCATCGCCATCGGCTGCGCCGTGGCCCTTTCCGCCTTCGTCACCAGTGCCATAGGTGTAATAAGCTTTATCGGTCTGGTCGCGCCGACGCTCTCGCGACTGTCGGGCGCGCGGCGTCCCGGACAGTTGATCTTCTGGTCTCCACTGATCGGAGGCAGCCTTCTTTTCTGTGCCGACGCTGTGCTCCAGCTGGTTGCGGGCGGACTTGGGGACTTCTTACCGACAGGCGCGGTCACCGCGATCTTCGGGTCCCCCCTACTGTTGGCGCTTTTACCCCGGCTGAAAATCCGTCACCGGATCCAACAGTCCGCCGTCTGGAACAGACCCAGACGGAGCAGCACAGCGACATCGATCGTCTTTGTCGCGGTTGGACTGCTTCTGGCCGTTGGTGTGAGCATGGTCGTGGGGCGCGGTATTGATGGCAGCCTTTCAATTCTCTCCGGTGATGTGTCATCGGACATCCTCGCCATTCGAGCGCCAAAGGTTTTTGCAGCTTTGGCTTCAGGCGCAATGCTCGCGGTCGCAGGTTCGATCCTCCAACGGCTCACCGGCAACGAAATGTCGAGCCCCGAGGTTCTCGGCATCAGCGCTGGATCGACATTCGGTGTTGCCATCGGACTGTTTGCCGTCGCGCCGGGCCTGTTTGGCCAGTTTACCTTCGCGGTCGCCGGCGCGATCGGTGTGCTTGCTGTCATTTTCTTGAGCTCGCGCCGATCCGGCTTTTCTCCCGAACGCGTCCTGCTTGCCGGGATCGCGCTGAGCGCGATGGTCGATGCAGTCGTCGGCGTCTTGAGCTCCACCGGCGATCCAAGAGCTGCACTTCTCATGCGATGGATGAGCGGCTCGACCTATCTCGTCGACGGGCCGACGGCCCTCGCGGAAATGGGCATCGGTATCGTGTTGATGACCATCGCGTTCTTTACCCGACGCTGGCTCGATATCCTCCCACTCGGGCCGTCACCAACATCAGCCGTCGGCATATCATTGGCGCGATCAAGACTTGTTCTCTTCGCATTGGCGGGCCTGATGACCGGCGCGGCAACGCTCACTGTCGGCCCCCTGTCATTCGTAGGGTTGATGGGACCGCATCTGGCACGGGAGGCGGGCCTGACGCGTGCATTACCGCAGATGATTGGCGCAGCCCTGATCGGCGGCGCGCTCATGGTGGTTGCCGATTTCCTGGGACGCACGCTCGTATCGCCCTATCAAATCCCGGCCGGACTGGTTTCCGCGATGATCGGTGCGCCATTCCTGATGTTCATGATGCGGAAGAGAGCCTAAGTCAGGCGCCGCAACATGATCCTACGTTGCGTCTTAACACGCAGGCGCGATGCGCTCGGGCTTGCGGCAATTTCGGCGATCGACCACGCGCTTTGGGATATCATTCGCAAGGCCGCCGGTCTACATGCTGCTGATCAGGCATGGCTTGTCACAATACGAGCGACCTTGACGTAAACAGCCACGTCTCCAAGGCACGGATCCAAGGTTCGATCCCATCAAGAAAAACCTCTGTGTCTTTACGCTGCGACAATTTGATCACGCGCCGCACGTTGAACATCATCCTACTAGTTGGTAGATTAGATGTGTCGTCATCGCGGCTTGATGCAAGATTGCTGACAAGCAGTCCCGCAAAAGAGGCTGCTATCGTGGAGATTACAAAAATGGTGAGATTGTTTATCCTTTGGATTGGGCTCGTTCTGTCCGTCGGCAGCGCTTCTGCCCAAACACTGACAACCGAAATGCCAAACCCCGAGACAGGTAGAGCCGTGAGTGAACATGCTACCGTGAAAAGCAAGAGGATTGGCATCGTTGTCTTTCCGGAATTCGAAACCCTTGACGTATTCGGCCCCATCCAGATGTGGGGGCGACTGCCTGATCATGAGGTCGTTCTGGTCGCCCAGAAGGCCGGTCCCGTGCGCTCAGCGCAAGGCGTAGAAGCAGTTGCGACATATTCGTTCGAGAATGCTCCGCAGTTCGACATTCTTATGGTCCCAGGCGGCATCGGAACCCGCCAAGAGGTGAACAATCAGGAGATACTCGACTTTGTCCGCAAACAGGATCAAGGGACGACTTTGACAACGTCTGTCTGCACGGGCGCTGCAATCCTGGCCAAGGCAGGCCTGCTTGACGGCCACAAGGCAACCACCAACAAGCTGGCCTTCAGCTGGGCGACGAGCCAGAGCAACAAGGTCAATTGGGTGGGCCATGCGCGTTGGGTGGAAGACGGAAAGTACATCACGTCGTCAGGTGTCTCGGCAGGCACCGATATGTCGCTTGCGGTGGTCGAAAAGGTATACGGACGCGAAGCGGCCGATCGAAGCGCTAGTTTCGCTGAATACACATGGAACGACAAAGCAGACCACGACCCGTTTGCCGTTGATGCGGGGCCTGGCTCGAAGAAATGACAATCCGTCCATTAGCATGACACGGCGGGCTATTCGCTAACGTCAACAGGAGCAGTTAAATCCAGATTTTCCGGTTGTTTGCCGTTGGTCGGAAGTGGCCGTTATCAAATCTGAGATTGGCTGCTCCAGAGCTTTCTCTTTTCGTGGCGGAAACAAGCATCCGGCGGCTACTTGGTTAAGCCGCCACGCGATGTATAGGGGCCGAATTTACAGATTGCCACAATCCCGATTATGTTTGCGGCCGTTGATGGCGATGACGCAATCGAGGCGAAAATCCTCGGCACGCGCACTGCAGCACGCGAGCGTGCACAAGCGGTCGAACGAGGAGACATGAAGTGAGCGAAGCGGAACAATTGTGGAATTGGCGTCAGAAAATCGCTAACCTCTACTATGAGATACGTTCCAATCCCGACCCGGAAGCCGCATGGCGGATTTGGTGCGACACCCGCAAAACGCTATTTCGCACCCATCCTCTATCGCCCATTGAGCCGGCGGATCGTCAGGCTTTTGCGGGGCCGGTGACATTTCCTTACGACCCAGCGCTTCGTCTCACCGTGCGGATGGCTCCGGCGCATCCCGCGCGCATGACTGTTTCGACGGGAGCCGACGGGGAGGTGTCGATGCGTGCCTTTGCGCGCACGCAAGGGCTGCAAACCAAATTTGGTGGCGAATTGACGCTCTACTGGATTGAAGGTTACGGCGGCGGCGTTTTCCTGCCGTTCACGGACGCAACCTCGGGCAAGGAAACCTATGGAGGCGGCCGTTACCTCTTCGATACGATCAAGGGCGCGGATCTCGGGAATGTCCGGACGGACGGTACGTTGCTGCTTGACTTCAACTTCTCTTATTTTCCCTCCTGTGCATACTCTTCTCGCTATGTATGCCCGTTGTCGCCTTCAGCCAATGCCCTGAAAAGCGCGCTTCGAGCTGGGGAGAGACATCGCTAACTATCTCGCCAGCGACCAACCGGCTTTGCATCAAAAGCTACCGCAGGCTAGTTGCAAAATAGCCGCGCGTGAAAAATATGAATTTCATAATCAACTTTAATATTGCGCCGTTCCGCTCTTGGATGCTAGCAGCGTCCTATGACCAGCGCTCACCGTCCTGAAATTCTTGATACGTTTCTTCACGTGCGAACGCGCCTTTCGGCTGTCATCTACCGGCGAGTGAAATGCTCGGCAACGACCGCGGACCTGTTGCAGGACACATTCCTTCGATTTTGGGAACGGCGGTCGTTGTTGCGAGAGGTCGTTGACCTGGCTGGATATTTCATGACGACCGGTCGCAATCTCGCCGTAGACCATGAGCGGCGCAAAAGGATCGCGCCCTTCGTTGATGGCATCGATGGATTGGAGGGAGTATCCGATCCCTCTCCATCCGTCGAGCAGATAGCGATCGGGGTGCAGGAACTGAGACGTATCTCCGCGATCATTGACAACATGCCGCCCCGCGCCAAGCAGGTCTTCCTCATGTCTCGTATCGACGGCCTCACCTATGTGGAGATCGGGAGCCACCTCGGGATTTCCCCTAAGACGGTTTTCAGCCATATGGTGGTTGCACTTGAACGTCTTCGAAGCGAAATGGCGTCGGGCAAGTAGTCTCCGGCGACGGGATCAACACACGGGCGGGCGGGAACCGTGAGAGATATGCACGAAGCCATCGGGAATTCGCAGCAACCATCGGTCGATGCGTCGACAGGCGCCGCAGAGTGGTTCGCGCGGTTGCTGGATGACAGTGCGACGCCGAACGACCTGGTGGATTTCAGGGCATGGCTGGAAGCCGACCCGTCGAATGCTGCGGCCTATGCTGAAATTGAAAGGCTTTGGCTCGGCGCCGGCATGGTACCGGACAAATCGGAATCAGATCGCCTGTCGCGTCGAAAGCTGCTGAAATCGGGGGGCGCGCTCGTGGTCGTCGCCTCATCCGCCCTGGCAACAGCCGCGTATCTACGCCCCTTGCCCTCAGACTTCAGGACAGGAAAAGGCGAGACCAAAACCATCACTTTACCGGATGGATCGATCGCAGAACTCTCTACGGAGTCTGCAATCTCGCTCGACTATACGGCGACACAGCGCGCCGTCTCACTGGTCGAGGGAGAGGCATTTTTCACCGTGACAAAGGACAGTTCCCGTCCCTTTGTCGTCAATGCCGGAATACTGCGGACCGTTGCACTCGGAACGCAGTTCTCGGTTTCCGAGGAAGACGACCGCATCACCGTCGCTGTCGCCGAACATTCAGTGCGAGTGTCTTCGCCGTTTGAGGCTATCGAGGTGCAGGAGGGGCAATCCGTCGTGTTTGCCAACGACAGGATCTCAAAGCCGTCCGAAACCGATATTGGATCCCGGCTTTCGTGGCGTGACGGCAAGCTGGTCTTCATTTCAACGCCCCTGGAAGACGTCGTTCGAGCACTGTCGAAATGGCGTCGTGGCAAGATGATCGTCATGGAAAGCGAACTTGCCAGACGGCCGGTCACGGTAATCGTCGATATCAGGCGAGCCGGCACTATCCTTCAGACGCTTGAAAACGGACTGCCTATCCGCGTGGACACCTATTCTCCCTGGCTGGCGCTGATCTACCCGCGATAAAATAGTTTCAAAATGTACTCAGGTTTTTTCCGACCTACCTCGTCCCCTTTTTGAAGCCCCACATCACCGGGGGTGCAGACTATTTTTCAAGGGGACGTCCGTGTCTGTGTTGAACTATTTGGCAAGAGATCACCGAAGCAAACTGAAGATGGCTCGCGGCGTTCTTCTAGCGACCTGCGTCGTCTTCGGCCCGCTTGCCGCGGCGACAACACTTCATGCCCAAACAGCCGGCAAAAGCTACCAATTCTCGATTCCGGGGCAGTCGCTATCGGCCGCGCTCGTCCGCTACTCGTCGATCACGGGCGTCGATGTCGTGTTCGATGGGGCGATGCCTGGCAATCTGCGAACATCAGGGCTCTCGGGCGACATGCCAGCTGAAGCCGGACTGTCGCGGCTTCTGGCGGGGACGGGCCTCTCCTACCGCTTCTCATCAGCGAATACAGTCGTTCTGGTCAATCCAGCCGGAGGAGTAAGCGTCGCCCCCTCCGATGGATCGACCGTGCTGCAGCCAATCAGCGTGACCGGCGAACAAGCGCTCGGCCCCGTCGATGGCATTGTCGCCAGACAGAGCGCGACGGGAACGAAGACCGACACGTCGCTCAAGGAGACACCGCAGGCCATCAATGTCGTCACCAAGGATCAGATGACGGCACAGGGGTCTGCGACGCTGACGCAGGCACTGCGCTATACGCCGGGCGTCATCAGCCAGTACGGCGACGATTCCCGCTATGACTGGTTCACCATCCGCGGTTTCCGCCCGGGCCGTTATCTCGACGGCCTACGCTTGCCGTTCGGCTCGCGTGGCTATGCGCAGCCGCGCGTGGAACCCTACAGCCTCGAGCGAGCGGAAGTCCTGAAGGGCCCCTCGTCCGTGCTCTATGGCCAAGGCGAGCCGGGTGGCTTGATCAACATGGTGTCGAAGCGACCGAGCGCGACGGCCAAGAACGAGGTCGAACTGCAGCTGGGGACCGACAACCGCGTCCAGACGGCTTTCGATCTCGGCGGCCCAGTCAATGGCGACGACGCGTTCCTCTACCGCATCGTTGGCGTTGGCCGCATCACCGATACGCAGTACGATTTCGTCAAGGAACGGAAGGCATACATCGCGCCGTCGTTCACGTTCCAGCCGGACGCAGCAACATCCCTTACGGTTCACGCCGACTACCAGAAGATCTATTCGCCGGGCGGTGGTGGCGCGCCAGCGCTGCCCGCAAACGGCACGCTTTACACCAGCCTCTATCCCGAGTTGTCGCGCGGCGCCTTTCCCGGCGAACCCGGCTACGACTATTATAAGAGCGACCAGGCATCGGTCGGATACGAATTCGAGCACGAGTTCGATGACACGTGGACCGTTCGCCAGAACCTGCGTTATTCATACATCGCAATCGACACGCAGCGCGTCCAGCCTTATTGCCCGACCGCGGTGTGCAATCCCGCAGGCTTCTATCGCTATGCCTGGGCTTTCCCCGAAAGTGCGCGCGCTGTCACCGTCGACAATCAGGCCGTGGCCAAGTTTTCGACCGGCGCGCTTGAACACACCGCTCTCTTCGGGCTCGACTACTCCTACGAAAGCAGCCGCTACGAGGAATCCGCGCTTGCGGGCATCCTGACGCCGTTCAACGCCTACGATCCCAACTACGGCGCCAGCACCGTCACAAGACCGCCTATCGCGACGAGGATCGATCAACATCGCAGCCAGCTCGGCATCTATGCCCAAGACCAGATCGAGTGGGATCGTTTCGCGTTTTCCATCGGCGGTCGCTATGATTGGGCCAACACCGACACCCGGACGCGGACAAGTACGTCCAATACGCTTGTCGATCAGAACGACGGACGCTTCACCTGGAAGACGGGCCTCGTCTACAACTTCGACAATGGAATTTCACCATACGCGGGCTACTCGACGTCCTTCAACCCTGCCAGCGGCACCGATCGTCTCGGAAATGTGTTCAATCCGACCACGGGCGAACAGTTCGAAGTCGGCGTGAAATACCAGCCTGATGGCATGAACAGCTTCGTTACTCTGTCTGCATATCACCTCACCCAGGACAACGTACTGTCTCCCGATCCGCTCAACACCAATTTCCGGGTCCAGACAGGCCAAGTCACCATGAAGGGCGTTGAGGTCGAAGGAAAAGCTGAGCTCAACGATGCCTTCTCGGTGATTGCCTCCTATGCCTATACCGACAGCGAAATCACTAAGGACAATCCGAATGCTGCAGGCGTCAGCAACGAAGGCAACCGCTTCGCCTTCGTTCCACGCCACCAGGCGTCCGTCTGGCTGGACTACGCCTTGCAGAGCTCGACCAATTGGGACGGCCTGAGCGTTGGCGCAGGCGCGCGCTACACCGGCCAGACATTCGGCGATAATGCCAACAACTTCGACATCCCGAGCTATACCGTCTTCGACGCCGCCGTGCGCTATGACTTCGGCAAGGCGAACCCGAAGCTCGAAGGCCTCAAGGCGTCGCTCAACGTCAGCAATCTGTTCGACCGCAAATACGTCTCGACCTGCATTGCCGCGACCGGATGCTACTGGGGCGAAGGACGCACCGTCTACGCCACCTTGAAATATAGCTGGTGACGTTGACAAAGCCTCGACACACGCGTCCCGTTCAACTGACGCGGCGGCAATTTGCCGCCGCGTTCGGTGCGTTTTTAATGCCGCGCATCGCTTCGGCTGAACGCCCTTCCCCCAGGATCGCTGTCCTGGACTGGGGCTGGGCGGAAAGCCTGCTTGCGATCGACGTCGCGCCGCAGTCGGTCGCGGAGGCTCCGCTCTATGGCGACCGTGTTGTCGTGCCGGCGCTTCCGAAAGACACGATCGATCTCGGTCTTCGTTCGTGGCCCAACATGGAACTGTTAATGTCGCTACAGCCCGACCTGATCCTGTCGCAGGCCAATTACGGCGTCTCTCAAGCGCGATTACAAGACATCGCGCCAACCATGGCGCTGCCACTTTATACGGCCGAGCAACAGCCTTTGCGGCGATCGCATGAGGCCCTGGTCGCGATCGGTGAGCGTATCGGCCGCTCCCCCGCAGCCGAAACCTTCCTTGATCGCAGCTACGCAAGGCTCGCCGCCATCAAGACGGAGATGACTGCCTATGACGGACGCAAACTCCTCATCGTCAAATTCACCGATGACCGCGTGATCGACATCTATGGCGCCGGAAGTCTGTTCGACGACGTGCTTGCAAAAGTCGGCATCGCAAACGCCTGGAACGAACCCACCAACAATTGGGGTTTCGCGACCGCCGGCCTCGATGCCATCGCCCGATACCCTGAGGCGCGGCTACTGATCATCGAACCCGGTCCGCCCGATGCGTTTCTGAGAAGCGCGCTTTGGCGATCGCTACCTGCGGTGCAGCGCGGCGATGTCGCCACCATTCCGCCCACCTGGGTGTTCGGGGCATTCCCATCAGCAATGCGATTTGCCGAAGTTCTCCGAAAGGCCCTTGGTTTTGCATAGAAACCAATTCGTGACGCCCGCCCGCGTGTACTGGCTGGCCATGACCCTCGCGCTCGCCTTCTGCGCCCTGGGACAACTGAGATACGTTTCGCCGGCGCACCTTCTCGACGCGTTCTTTCATCCAGATAGCGCCTCGTTCGGTCAGACCTATGTTCATTTCTCCCTTCTGCCTCGCATTGCCGTTGCTTTGCTTGCCGGGACAGCGCTCGGGTTTACGGGTACGATCTTTCAGCAAATACTGAAAAATCCACTGGCGGAGCCGTCGACGCTCGGCGTGCTCTCGGGCGCTCAACTGGCAATAACAGTGGTATCTCTCGCTCTTGCCGGCGTCTCCGCTGCACAGCGAGAACTCGCCGGCGTGAGCGGCGCGTTGGCTGCCGTCGCGCTTGTCTGCGGACTTTCATACAGAAGCGGGTTCGCGCCGGTCACCCTGCTGTTGTCGGGAATGATCGTGAGCTTTGCAGCCGGCTCCGCGTCTGTGGTGATGGCGTTATTCCACCACGAGTATCTGCGAAGCGTGTTCATCTGGGGAAGCGGCTCGCTTATCCAGAACGACTTTTCCAATGCCACCGCGCTTTCATGGCGGATGCTGGTGCTGATCCCCGCGCTCCTGCTTTTCGTTCGACCGCTCGCGATCGCCGGGCTTGACGATGCCGGCGCTCGAAGCCTCGGTATATCGCCTTCGAAACTACGCCTCGTCGTCCTCTTTCTGGCGACAGTGCTGTCGGCTATGGTCGTTGCCCGGATTGGCGTGATCGCGTTTATTGGCTTGGCCGCCCCTCACATCGCGCGCCTTGCCGGCGCCCGGACACTGCCGCAAAGGCTTCTCTGGGGAGCGTTGATAGGCGGCGCCGTGTTGCTGATGGCGGATGGTACCGTGCTGATGATCACACCCTTCATCGGAGAGGTGCCGACAGGAACGATAACCGCACTCGCCGGCGCGCTTGCGATGCTTTTTATGCTGCGCGAAGTGCCGCCGGCCCCTTTCCAGGCAAGCACCGAGGGTGCCCGCCACGTCATGGCCCCGATCAGGCGAAATCTGGCGCTGCCGCTGTCCGTCGTGTTGATGGTCGTCGTCGCTGGCCTGTCGCTGACCGAGCATGTCTTTTCCAATGACATCGACATGTGGGTTCTCGTGCAGGGCCGTTGGCCGCGTGTCCTCACATCCGCTTCCGCGGGCGGCATGCTGGCCTTGGCGGGAGCTGTTCTGCAGGCGGTTGCCAGAAACCCGATGGCCAGTCCGGAGGGCTTGGGCGTCAGCGGCGGTGCTGGCTTGGGCATCATCGCAGCCCTGTTTCTCGGCGGCATGAGTTCACCGATCATGCCCTTGGCGGGCGGCATCATCGGCGCGCTCCTTGCACTGGCCATAATCCTCTTTGTCGCCAAGTATCATGATTTCGCGCCCGGCCCAGTGATGCTCGCAGGCGTCGCGGTGGGCGCGTTGGTCACGTCAGTCATTTCCGTCATCGTCGCCAGTGGCGATCCGCGCGCAACATACGTCCTCGCATGGACGATGGGACCGACGTTCCGCGCCACCGGCGTGGTCGCAATCATCGCCGCCCTCATTTTACTCGTTGCACTTTTGCTTTCGCCCCTGTTCCGGCGTTGGATCGAGATCCTGCCGATGGGCGACGCACTCGCGCGATCGATCGGCATGCACCCCGTACGCATTCGCGCAACGCTCTTGTTGTTTTCCGCAACGTTGACTGCGGCTGCTACGCTCATTGTCGGGCCACTTAGCTTCGTCGGCCTCATGGCCCCGCATATGGCACGGATGACGCACCCACGGGGACCCGGATCGTTCATGCTGATGTCGGGCGTCATCGGAGGGCTGTTGATGATGCTGGCAGACTGGATCGGCCGAAGCGTCGACTTTCCTTATGAAATTCCAGCAGGCGTTCTGGCGGCATTCATTGGATGCCCGTATTTTATCTTTTTGGTTCTCCGACAAGGCGCCAAAAGTAGATAGGGAAACCGCGGCTGCCGCGGGCCCGGTTCTCACACTTTGAAAGGAATCGAACGATCGGGTCCCTTGATTACAGCCGTTGAAACATATTGCCGGCCGGCATCATCGCCGACTATCTTCAGATTGCTCCGATCAGCACCCCAAATCTCTGGCATCAACTATTTAAGCTCTTGCTCCAATTTTCGCGGAGAGTTCAGAGTATACATGCCCGCACCGCGATGGGCGCGGGATCGCTGCCGGGCGATATTCCGGTTGAGATCAAGGCAGTGTTCGACGTATCACGAGACTGAATGTAAACGATCATCCGGCACGCTAGCGATAACACTCCAGCAACCCTAGTCGACCGGAGAGAACGCCCTCCAGCCATGATGAACGCAGATCTGGTGCGTTGCGGCTACGGATGCCGCATTAGCCTCGAAACATAGGTGAAGCGGTCCCCCGGATGGATGCTGATTGAAGCGAGCACGAGTTCACTGGTTCCCAGGAAATAGCGGCGGGTGATTTCCAGCGCGTGGCCGTCGACTGGCGCCTTCAACGCTTCGGCATATTGGGCCGGAACGCCGACGCCGCGAAGTGATTGCTCCACCTGCGAGATAGGGCGGCCTGCAGCCTCCTCCACCAGTTCGGAGACCGCTCCCACGTGCAGCGCCATGCGGTCCGACACGAAGCTTGCATATCGCCTGTCGACGTATACGTCGGTCCAGCAGATGGGCGGCGCGGTGTTCACAAGCTTGTCGACACGGAGGTAGGAGACCTTTAGCCACTTAGAACCGGGATTGGTCTGCAGGCGGGTCGCGAGACTATCATCCAGCACGATCTGCTCAAACGTCAGACCGTCCCGTAGCGTGTTGGCGGCATATTGAATGATGGCCTCGATCGAGCTCAAGGTCTCCGAAAAGCCTTCACCCGATGTCAACGGCTGAGAAGCCTCGATGCGCGTGCCGAGGCTCGGTCGCCGTGACACCATGCCGAGTTTCTGCAATTCGCCAAGCGCGGCGCGGACCGTCGAGCGGCTGACGCCCAATGCTTCGGCCAAGGCGGGCTCGCTGGGTAGGGTCGAACCCACAGGGTAGACACCATTTGCGATGTCGAGAGACAGCTGTTGAGCGATCTCCGCATAACGCTTACTTGCCTTCATTCGCCGAAAATCTCCATCTTTACTGAACGGTATAGGCGGCGCAGCCGGAGCAGACTAGTTGACTTGTCTTTGTTCGTACAAATGTTTTGTTGGGACAATAATGGAGGACTAGCTATGTCAAGCACGGTATTCGATTCTCTGCTGTTCAGGGATATGTTCGGGACGGCCGCGATGCGCGCGGTCTTCAGCGATGCAGCTCTCGTTGGCCGCTACCTTGAAGCGGAAGCCGCACTCGCGCGCGCCCAGGCTGGTTTAGGCACCATTCCCGCTTCCGCTGGCGATGCGATAGACGCCGCCGCGAAATCCATCAAAATCGACTATGACCGCCGCGCTAATCTGGACCTCACCGATGGCCTGATCGTGGCGGAAGCGGTGATGCTGGCGGCCGCTTCCAAGCTCGGCGGCCAGGATGCCTATGACGTCGTTTACGAGGCATGCCGCACGGCAATCGAGACCTCCGGCCGTCTCGCCGATGTCCTGAAGACCAAAGCGGAAGTCGTTAGCGCCCTCGGCGGAGACGACGCAATCGAACACGCCTGCGACCCCGCCAACTATCTCGGCCTCTGCGGCGAAATGGTTGATCGAGTGCTTGCAGGTCGCGGCTGAACAACAGGATAATTAAAACTGTCACGGCCGCCATAACCTCGTTCAGCAAGTGTCTTCAGTTCGTTATCGCCTTGCCCTCGTAGCGAACTCGAAAGTTTCTTCTTTGGAAGTCTTCCGTGAAACAAACGAATACCAGTTCCAGATCGTGCTCATCATCGGCTCTCCCAAGGAGACTGAGCGAGGCTACGATGACACCGTTGTATCCGCGCGTGAGACGGAAAGCGGCATTGCGCATCTCTGTTATATCCGGATCGCTACGCTCTTCGTGGCGGTCGTATATGATCCAGAATCGGGCCGCGTCCCAAGTCAGCCGCAGCATTTCCTTGACCTGTTCAATAAACTCTCCGGCGCTCATAGATGGCGCCCAAGATAAAGTGGTCTCGCCAGCATCACTCACGGCGTTGAAATAGCCGTCATACTGAAGCCGTGAGGCGAGCGCCTGGTCGATCATTGCAAACGCGGAGTTCTCGGAGATGGTTGTCTTGAAGAGGATTGCCATGGAATCGGAACAGAGATGCGAGGAGGTCGTTCCAGAAGACTATATTCGGCCGCCCCCGGTAGCAACGGGACTTCCGTGCATCGTCGGCAGCCGCCTGCCCTTGTTATTCAAGGAGCGAAACGCCACCTATCCAACCCGCCCCTATGGCTCACTTTGCTGTTCTCGATAGGCACAACATGTTTCATCTGGTCTTCGGGCTGCCGTGGCTCGTCGTCGTTTTGCGTTTTCTTATGCCTTTGCCGTGGGTGTGGTCCATAAAGATAGCCGTCGCGGTCATCCTGTTGATCGCATCCCAATATCATTTGGTTAGTCGCATTTCTTCGGGATCGGTCTTCTCCCCCGAGTTTCCGCGCGCGCTGGTGATCGCTTTTAATGTCCTGTTCGGCGCGATCGTCATGCTCGCTGTGTTCCAGATTGCGTTGGACATCGTTTCACTGGGCGTGGCGCTTGTGAACCGAAGCTTCCCTTCCGTCTTACCCGAAGTCCGGTACGCAATGGGGATTGTTGCGCTTGGTCTCGCCAGCTTTGCCGTCAGTCAGGCCATCCGTGTTCCTCCGCTCAAGAATGTCGAAATCGCGATCCCAAACCTTCCGTCAGCTTTTGAAGGCTATCGGATCTTGCAACTGACTGATCTCCACATCAGCCGTCTCTTTCCAAAATCATGGGCAGAGGAAGTGGTGAAGCGCTCGAATGCTCTCCAGCCTGACATGACGCTTGTGACTGGAGACTTCATTGATGGCAGTCTCGAAGCGCGCCGCGCGGATATCGCTCCGATTGCTGCGCTTCAAGCTCGAGACGGTGTCCTCGCGATACCGGGAAATCACGAATACTACTTCGGCTACGATGGTTGGATGAAGCATGACGCGGGTATGGGCATCCGCATGCTGCTCAACCAACACGCGGTCATCGAGCGCGGCGGCGATAAGATTGTTGTCGCTGGCCTAACCGACCTTGCGGCGTTCGGCGCCAACCTTCCACGCCCAGATCTAGACAAGGCATTGAATGGAGCGCCCGCCGGGGTGCCAATCATCCTGATGGAACACCAGCCGAGACTGGCGAAGCGGTCGGCTGCAAAAGGCGTGGCACTTCAGCTTTCCGGACACACCCACGGAGGCATGGTCCGCGGCCTGGACCTTCTCGTTGCTCGTGCAAACGATGGCTACGTCTCAGGCGTCTACCAAGTCGGAGACATGCAGCTTTACGTCAACAATGGCACCGCGCTTTGGCCAGGCTTCGCGCTTCGCCTCGGGCGGCCATCTGAGTTGACTCTGATCACTCTGCGCCGGGCCCGATAGACCGGTGTCTCCGCTTGACTGATGCTTTGGTCGTCATGCTGATCACGCGCCCAGGCTTCTTCTCTCGAACGTCCCGGGAAGACAATATGACCGCGTTCCGATCGGTCCGGTCACTGTCCGCCTTCTCATCGAGAAGGCGCCCGCGAAGCTCGACCTGCGTGTTGGCGGGAAGACCGTCGAAGGAAAGACCGACGGCAACTACGTAACCTTCGTTGTCGACGCCATCGCCGACCATGAAGTTGTCGTGGTGGACTGAAAAGGCTAGCCAAGCGATGGGGGCGGTGTGCTCCCATCGCTTCCCCAGTTTGTCGGCAATGGCTCTGCTTGCTGAAGTCCGCGATCTCACTCCCGACGATCTGGTGCGTTCACATCTCCGGCAGGCCCGCTTTCCGGAAGCCGTCGACGAAGTGGTCCCGCACATCTGTGTCGCGCAGCGGTTGAGAGTTGAGCCAATGGTCGATCGTAAAATGAGGGTGGGCGATCAGGAACAATTCCGCTTCCCGGTGCGCTTCCTCATGGTCACCCAACTGCGCAAGCGTAGCGGCCAGGAATTTGCGTGAGTTGGTACGATAGGTCTCCTCCCTGCGGAGGGTGGCTTTCGCCGCCTGATAGTCGCGCGCGGCGTATTGCGCCTGTCCAAGATGGCAAAGGTACCAGCAGGCTGGATAGGGATTGAGCCGCAGGGCCTTTTCGATCTGCGCCAGGCCGGCGGCAACCTTGCCATCCAGCACGGACATGTCCGACATGGCAGCCCAGGTGTCGGCGTGGTTGGGGTCCAACTCCAGGGCCTTGGCGAAGGCTGCCTCGGATTCCTCCCATCGCCGCTCATAAGCCATGATGGTCCCCAGAATGTAACGGCAGCCGGCATCGTTGGGATCGAGGTCGACCGCTTTCTGCGCGAACGTCGCCGCCATCCCCCGGTTTGGATGTTCAGGCTCACCGAAATGGGTCCAGGCAAGCCAACGGTTATATGCAAGCAGACCGAGCGCCTCGGCATAGGACGGCTCGAGCTGAACCGCGCGCTGGAGCAGGATATATGCCTCACGCTCCGTTTGCGGGGACTCTTCCGTTAGGAGGCGTGCGCGGACACACAGGTCGTACGCCTCGACGTTCTTCGGACGATTGCGTTGCGTTGGCACGGTCAGCCGGCCGACGAGGGCTTCGACAATCTTGGCGTTAACTTCATCCTGAAGCTCGAAAACATCCTCCACTGTCCTGTCAAACCGATCGGCCCACAGGTGCTTGCCGCCAAGCGCGTCGAACAATTGCGCATTGATGCGGATACGGCCCACAGCGCGTCTGGCGCTCCCCTCAAGGACGTAGCGCACGCCAAGTTCCTGGGCGACCAGCCGTACGTCGACCGCTTTGCCTTTGTAAACGTAGACGGAATTGCGCGCGATGACGAACAGGCCAGGCGTACGGGATAGGTCAGTGATCAGGTCTTCGGTCAAGCCGTCGACAAAATGCGCGTCCGCTTCATCCCCACTCATGTTGGTGAACGGCAATACTGCGATCGATGGACCTTCGGGCAGCGGCAATATGCTCTGCAGCGCATCCGGCCAATGCCACACGCGGACCGGGCGGGTCAGGTTCTTCAGGTAGCGTTCGCCCGCATCGAAGAACCGTTCGTGGATCTTGCCGACGATTTCGCCGTGGACGCCGGCTGAAATGCAGATGCCTCCCGATGCGGCCTGCGTCTGAAGGCGTGCAGCGACGTTGACGCCGTCGCCGAGGATGTCCGAGCCGTCGCCGATGACATCTCCCACATTGACGCCTACGCGCAAAAGCAAGCGGTGGTCTCCAGGGCGCTCGATGTCAGTGGGAGCACGTTGTATTTCCAGCGCTGCCTTGACCGCGTCCAACGCGCTACCGAATTCGACCAGAAATCCGTCGCCCACGACCTTGAAGATGCGACCGTTGTGGCTCAGCACAGCGGGCTCGATAACGCCGGAACGGAGTGCCCTGAGGTTCTCCACCGTTGCGACCTCATCAGCCTCCATCAGGCGCGAATATCCCACCACATCGGCAACAACGATGGCGGCAAGGCGCCGCTGAAGAGATGGATCCGTCATCTGAGGACAAGCCTAACGACTGAATGCGCAGGTTATTGTTCAGCCGTATGTGAGTCAACAAGTCGTAAGAGGTGCAACGTCTACCGTCGGCCTGAAGCCGCTATAGGGGGCTCCAGCGCTCCCATTGGCACGTTCATGATCATTCATCCAATCATGCCGAATAACCCTTCAACTTTTGAGGCTCGGTCGATATGAATCGAGTGGATGTCAGTCCAGTTCACCGACCTATGGCAAGTAGAAAATGAGTTGCTGCAGCTTTGACAACAAATCGGAAACAGGGTCGCTTCCGGATCGCGCGACGAGTGCGGTCCAGCCCGCTACGTCTCCTCCGCCATGCGATGTCAAGGACATCCCGGGCGGTCGCGTTCACGTCGGGACAGCTAAGCCCCTTCTTCCCTTTGATGGCGAAGGGCCGCCACGAACGGTTCAGATCGAGAGCTTTCGCCTCTCTACGGCTGCCGTAATCAATGCGGAGTTTGCAAGGTTCGTCCGCGAGACCGGATATGTAACTGAAGCGGAGCGGCTTGGGTCGTCCTACGTTTTCTACAAGTTCATCGACGGCAGCGTTCCGACGACTGGTGTCGTCGGGGCCGAATGGTGGAGAAAGATAGACGGCGCTCATTGGGCAGCACCATTCGGACCGCAACGATCGGGGGCGGAGCTGGACGACTTGCCTGTTGTTCATGTCTCTTGGCAGGACGCCACGGACTATGCGCGATGGATCGGCGGGCGCTTGCCAACCGAAGCAGAGTGGGAGCACGCCGCACGCGGTGGCCTGAGGGAACCCATCTACCCTTGGGGCGACGAACATCCAACAGACGTCTTCACGCCTTGCAACATCTGGCAGGGAGACTTTCCGAGGGATGATCTGGGCAAGGATGGCTATGCCGGTCTCGCGCCCGCTATTTCGTTCGCTCCAAACGGCTACGGCCTGCACAACATGTCCGGCAACTGCTGGGAGTGGACCGCCGACGCATTTCGTATCCGTTCTATTCGAAGGGAGGCCGCTATCGCGAACAAGTCCGCGAAAGAGCAGGGAAAAAAGGTCCTGAAGGGCGGCTCCTACCTTTGCCACGCTTCCTACTGCCATCGCTACCGCATTGCGGCGCGGATGGGGAGCACCGGAGATTCAACGACCGGACACATCGGTTTCCGAGTGGCGTTCGACGCAAGGTGACAGAAATATTGACACCGCTTCGACATCAAGTTAATCAATTAACTTACGCGAGTTAATTGATTAACTTGCCACGGCACCGAGCGCCCTTGAGGAGGGGCATCGGAGCCATGCTCGCAGATTTCGGTAGGAGGAGACCAAATGAAGCTGACACACTGCATCACTGCGACCGCGTTGTCCGTCGCCCTTTACGCTCCCGCACATGCCGAGACCTTGAAGGTCTACTGGAACGCGGGCCACGCCTATCCAGCCTATGCTGAGGTGATCAAGAAGTTCGAGGCGGATCATCCCGGCTGGACTGTCGAGTGGGGCAGGTTCCAATGGCCGGACATGCGCACCAAGATTGTTGCCGACATGTCCGTCGGCAATGTCCCCGACCTCGTAGCCGATCCCGGCGGCTGGGTCCCGGAGTTCGCTCTTCAGGGCAAGATCCTTCCACTCAACGACTATGTGGCGAAGGACGGAAGCTCGATGGGCTATCCTGACGACTGGCAGGATTTTTCGGTTTCGAGAAACTCCGTCGATGGCAAATACTATGGTGTGCAGTTGCATCTGACTTGCGCAACGCTCGTCTACAACGTTGATCTGCTAAAGGCCGCGGGTTTCGAAAAGCCCCCGGCCAACTGGGAGGAATTCCGAAATGCAGCAATGGCCGTGGCGAAAAACGGCCGGATTGGTTTCGCTCCAAATCAGGTAGCCGGATACTTTATTCCGTGGATTTATCAGAACGGCGGCACATTCTACGACAAGGCATCAAACAAGGTCACGTTCGATAGCCCGGAAGCGGCACAGTCGCTTCAGTTCGTCTCTGATCTGATCCACAAGGACAAAGCGGCGATCCTGCCTGTGGCAGGCGCAGACTACGAGGGGCCGCAAAAGCTTTTCACGTCAGGACGCGCCGCGATGATTTTGACGGGTCCTTGGGACGTGGCGCCCATCAAGACCGGAAATCCCAAGCTCAAGTGGGATGTCGCTCCTTCCCTGACCGAAAAGAAGCAGGCGACATTTGCCGGTGGCGTCAGCCTCTTCATACCAAAGGACGCCAAGCACCCGGCCGAAGCGTGGGATCTTCTGAAGCGCTTCGTTGCCATCGACACGGAACTGGCAGCCTCTGTGGCGAATGGCATGACGATGCCACGCAAGTCCTGGGCCGCTGATCCGAAGGTGACGGGAGATCCCGTCTTGAGCAGGTTTAGCCAGTGCCTGCCCTACGCCGTTGACTCGTCCGCGGATCTTGCGCTGACGGGCAAGAACGCAATGGTCCAAGATCTCTTCAAGGCCGCGGTGCAGGACATCCTCTACAATGGCAAACCGGCCCAGGAAGTCTTGTCGAATTATGCGGCACAGGCAAACGCTGAGCTGTCGAAGAAATAGGTAGGATCAAAGACCGGAGATCGTCGGTATGAACTACGCTCGCAGCCGTAACGGCAGGCAGGCAATCTTTGCCTATGTCGTCCTTTCGCCGGCGATCCTCTACTTCGCCGTCTACTTCTTCTACCCGATCGTTGTCGAATTCTGGGCGAGCTTCTTTCGTGGTCAACCTCTTATCGGGGACTCGGAGTTTACCGGTTTCGACAACTACATCAGGGCGCTCACGGATCCGCGGGTCCGTGACGCGTTCATCCGGACAGTTGTTTTCGCCGTCTGTGGGACGGTCGGAACATTGCTTCCCGCTCTGTGTCTCGCTGCTATCCTTTCGGGGCCGATCAAGGCGGCTACCACGATCAGGGCTATAATCTTCTTCCCCTACATCATTTCCTTCGTGATCGTGGCGCTGATGTGGAAGAGCATCCTCGATCCATACACGGGCATGTTGAATGCGATCCTCCTGCAGCTGGGGCTGCCGATGCAGAACTGGCTAAGTACGCCTTCTACCGCGTTGCCGACGATCATCGCGGTCACAGTCTGGAAGGATATCGGATATGCGATGCTGATCTATATCGCCGCCATCCAGTCGATCCCGAAGGAGCTCTATGAAGCAGCGGAGATCGATGGCGCTTCGCGCATGCAGCAGTTTACGAAGATCACGATACCGCTTTTGACGCCGACAACACTCTTCCTGGCCGTCATCAGCATGATCGCTCATCTTCAGGATCTGTCCGCACCCTATCTCCTGACTGGCGGCGGCCCCGCCGAGGCGACGCGCCTTTACGCGCTGCATGTGTTCGAAACCGCGTTCGTGGAGCTCAATATCGGATACGCTTCGGCGCTCTCGTTTCTGATGTTGATCGTCATTCTCATCGTCACTGCTTTGCAATTCCGGTTCCTCAATCGCGAGGTCGCATACTGATGGCCAATGTAAATCAGACCTCGAAGGGCGCTCTATTCGTCATCTATATCGTGCTCGGCATCTTCGTGATCCTTGCGCTGTTCCCGTTCTTTTACATGGTCTCGCTTTCCCTTCAGAGCGATGCGGACCTTATGAGTGGTGAACCGGTGCTTATTCCGTCGGTGCTGGAGTTCTCCAACTACGTCACAATCTGGGAAAAGGCGCCGTTCTTCCGGTTCATCATCAATAGCTTTGTCATCGCAGGCGGCATCACGCTGCTTCATCTCATCTTCGACCCGCTTATCGGCTACGTGTTCGCCAAGCTGGAATTTCCGGGCAGCAAGCTGATGTTCGGGGCGCTACTGTCGACACTGATGCTTCCGTTCTTCATCAGAATGATCCCGCTCTATATCCTGACGGCGGAGCTTGGATGGCTCGATACCTACCAGGGCTTGATTATGCCCTTTGCGATGAGCGCGTACGGCATCTTCATGATGCGGCAGTTCATCCGGCCAATCCCCATGGATCTGCTCGACGCTGCCCGCCTTGAAGGAGCCTCGGAATGGCGGATCTACAGGTCGATCGTGCTTCCCCAACTCGGGCCGCCGATGGCAACGCTGGCGCTGCTGACATTCGTATTCCAGTTCAATGAGTTTCTCTGGCCGCTCGTTGCCGTAAGCTCGGTTGAGATGCGACCGATCACCACCGGGCTCACACTCTTCAATTCCGAATTCTTTACCCAATGGAATCTGACGGCGACAGGCGGGGTCATTCTCTTCGTGCCAAGTCTGCTGCTGTTCATCTTCATGCAACGTTACTTCGTCCAGTCGGTCATGACTTCCGGAATGAAATAGGAAGAAGAGGCATTCAATGCGCAATTCACCGAATGTAATCGTGTTCTTCACCGACCAGCAGCGATGGGACAGCGTCGGTCTGCATGGCAACCCGATGAGCCTCACGCCCAATTTTGACCGCTTGGCAGCAGAAGGCATGTTCATTCCCAACTCCTTCACTTGCCAGCCAGTTTGCGGTCCGGCGCGGTCCGCCTTGCAGACAGGCCTCTATCCGACAACGACAGGCTGCTTCCGCAACGATATCCCGCTCCCGGTGGTCCAGAAGACCCTCGCACACCACTTCGCGGAGGGAGGCTATGAGACGAGCTACATCGGAAAATGGCATCTTGCCTCGCAGGATCCCGTGCCGCTCGCGCAGCGCGGTGGGTATCAGCACTGGCTGGCCTCGAACATTCTCGAGTTCACGTCCTACGCCTACGACACCACGATGTTCAATGACGCCGAGGAGGCGGTCAAACTGCCGGGCTACCGGGTCGACGCGTTGACGGATGCCGCCGTCCGCTATGTCACGAAACCCAAGGAAAAGCCGTTTTTCCTCTTCCTCTCGTTCCTCGAGCCCCATCATCAAAACGAGTTCGACGACTATCCCGCCCCCGTCGGCTATGAGGATCGAATCCGGAAGAACATGCAGTTGCCTAAAGACCTGCAGGCACTACAAGGGTCGTCCAACGAGCACTACCCCGGCTACATGGGCATGGTCCAACGCCTCGACGAGGCGCTGGGAAGACTTGTCGACTCCCTGATCAGTTCCAAGCAACTCGACAACACGATCATTCTGTTCACGTCGGATCACGGTTGCCACTTCAAGACGAGAAACAGTGAATACAAGCGGTCCTGCCACGAATCCTCGATCCGCGTGCCCACGTTTTTCCATGGGCCGGGCCTGATGAATAAAGGGCCATACGATGGTCTCGTCAGCCTGATCGATCTTCCACCCACGCTATTGGACGCCGCGGGGCTTCCCGTCCCGGAGGAGATGCAGGGACAGTCGATCCTGAGGACGAACCCCACGCCCGAGGACAACGTATTCATCCAGATCAGCGAGCATCACGTGGGGCGAGCCTTGCGGACACGACGCTGGAAATACGAAATCACGGCCGCCGGCCTAAGTGGGAACGTGGACATGAATTCGCCGCGCTATCAGGAGGCGTATCTTTACGATCTCGAAAAGGACCCTTACGAGTTGGAGAACCTTTGCGATCGCGAGGATTACGTGGAAATACGCAATGTCCTGCGAGCGGAACTACTGAAACGGATCGTTGACGCAGGCGAGCCCAGACCTGAAATCACCTGAACATGACCAAGCAAAGTCGAAAGTCGCAGAGCCCCGAAGCCGTTGTGGTCGAGAAATCGGCGACGGTCAGCGACGTGGCGCGCTTGGCGAATGTCTCGACCGCCGCAGTCTCCATGTATTTCAGCGACCGCTCCGAACACCTGAAGCGGGTAGGACCAGAAGCGCGTGAACGCATCCGGCGCGCAGTCGAGGAATTGGGTTATGTGCCGAACAAGATTGCGCGCCACTTCAGGCGACAGAAGAGCGAACGGCTGTGCGTGATCTTTCCCAAGCTGGGTATCCCCTACGCCGACAGAATGGTCCACGGACTGGGTAAGGCAGCACGCGAGCGCGGCTTCATGCCGATCATCGTGACCGCTTCCAATCTTGAGGACCTTGAAACCATTCTCGGCGAGGTAGAGGCAGGTTTGGCCGATGGCGTCGTGGCCGAGGTTGACTATCTGACCGAGGCGGAAGTCGAGAAAGCCTTCTCATCAATGACCAAGCATTGCCTTGTCATCCACGCGACAGCCAAACCCGGCCCTTTCAGTGTTCTCAACAACGGGCTGACGGCAGCGCTGGAAGTTGCCTTCGAGGATCTTGTGCTCAAGGGACATCGGCATATCGGCTATATTGAGAACACGTCTCAGGGAACCAACCCCCGTCTCAATGCGGTCGTCCGTCGGCGGGAAGAGCTCGGTATCGACACAAAAGTCTCGGTCCTGACAGGGGCGAGTGAACGGTCGACTGCCGCCGATTGTGCGCGCCAGATCGCCTCATGGGATGAGCGTCCGACTGCGGTGATCGTCGAGTCCGATTTTACGGCGGTCACGGTGATTGAGGAGTTTTCGCGCTTAGGTATCGCCGTTCCAGACCAGATCGCCGTCGTGGGCTGCGGTAACGCGGAAGAAGGCTTTTACTGCCGACCCCGCCTTACGACAATCGGCCCTGAATGGTCCTCGTTCGAAGAGGCGGGTCAATACCTCATAGACGGGCTTGGGCTTAGCAAGCCGCTTCCGCCGAGGCGTTTCAATTCGCCCTGGAGCTACATTCGACGGAATAGCGCGTGAAAGCCCCAGCTTACTGACTTCAATCTCGATGGGGCCGAGACGCGGCCGATTCGCTGCGGCCTTGGGATTGCAATTGGTTTTCCGTCGGATGCCACGCTTTC
Organism: Rhizobium sp. 16-449-1b; assembly: GCF_017741935.1. Lineage (GTDB taxonomy): Bacteria > Pseudomonadota > Alphaproteobacteria > Rhizobiales > Rhizobiaceae > Rhizobium. The sequence continues at coordinate 224,852 of NZ_JAGHMH010000013.1, forward strand.
GCTATCTTTTGTCGCACCTGCATCCAGTGGCAATTAAAATTAAAATCGATTAGCAGATTCATGAAACCGACAGAAATGCTCGGATTTGCGATTTCCGGTACTGGACAGGTATTGACGTCTTTGGTTGATCAGCCTCGGCCATAACCGCCGTGCACTGAATAAGCGCGACCCGGTCGCCGTTAGGGGTACAATAAACATGACATTGAAAATTGGAGCTCCGAAGGAGCTTATAGCCGGCGAATCGCGGGTGGCGATGACACCGGACTCGGCGTTGCAACTGCAGAAGCTGGGCTATATCTGTCTCATCGAGGCTGGCGCCGGCTCTCTGGCCGGCTTTTCTGACAAAGCCTATCGCGCAGCGGGCGTTGAGGTTGTCGAAACAGCCGAGGCCCTGTTTGAACAAGCCGATATCATCGCCAAGGTGCGCCCTCCCGAACCGCGGGAACTGGAGCGCCTACGTGCCGGTCAGACGCTGATTTCGTTCTTCTATCCGGGACAAAACACCACACTGCTGGAGCAGGCCAAGGCAACCGGTGCCAACGTCATCGCCATGGACATGGTGCCGCGCATTTCGCGGGCGCAGAAGATGGACGCGCTGTCGTCGATGGCCAACATCGCCGGTTACCGCGCGGTCATCGAGGCGGGCAACAATTTCGGCCGTTTCTTCACCGGTCAGGTGACCGCCGCCGGCAAGGTTCCGCCGGCCAAGGTGCTGATCATCGGCGCCGGTGTCGCCGGACTTGCCGCGATCGGCACGGCCACCTCGCTCGGCGCCATCACCTATGCCTTCGACGTCCGCCCGGAAGTGGCCGAGCAGATCGAATCCATGGGGGCCGAATTCGTCTTCCTCGATTTCAAGGAAAGCCAACAGGATGGTGCCGCGACCGGTGGTTATGCCGCACCTTCCTCGCCGGAGTTCCGCGAAAAGCAGCTGGAAAAGTTCCGCGAACTGGCGCCTCAGATCGACATCGTCATTACCACGGCGCTGATCCCGGGGCGTGATGCGCCTAAGCTGTGGCTGGCCGATATGGTCGCCGCCATGAAGCCGGGTTCCGTCATCGTCGACCTCGCTGCCGAGCGCGGTGGTAACTGTGACCTTACCGTTGCCGACCAGCGTGTCGTCTCTGACAACGGCGTCGTCATCATCGGCTACACGGATTTTCCGAGCCGCATGGCGGCACAGGCATCGACGCTCTATTCGACCAATATCCGCCACATGATGACGGATCTGACGCCGGCCAAGGATGGTGTTGTCGTCCACAACATGGAAGACGACGTCATTCGTGGCGCGACCGTCGCCTTCGAGGGCAACGTGACCTATCCGCCGCCACCGCCGAAGATACAGGCGATCGCCGCGCAGAAGCGACAAGAAAAAGCCAAGGAGCTGACGCCCGAGGAAAAGCGGGCGAAAGAGACCGCGGCCTTCAAGGCGCAGACGAAGAGCCAGGGCTTCCTGCTTTTGATCGGCACCGCCCTGTTGCTGCTCGTCGGTGCCTATGCGCCGGCAAGCTTCATGAACCACTTCGTGGTCTTCATGCTGGCGTGCTTCATCGGCTTCCAGGTGATCTGGAACGTCTCTCACTCCCTGCATACGCCTCTGATGGCGGTGACCAATGCGATTTCCGGCATCGTCATCCTCGGTGCGTTGCTGCAGATCGGCTCCGGCAACTGGTTGGTCGTTCTCCTTGCCGCTCTGTCGGTGCTGGTCGCGACGATCAACATCGTCGGCGGCTTCCTCGTCACGCGGCGTATGCTCGCCATGTTCCAGAAGTCCTGATCGGCCAAGGGATATCAAAGGGTTTTCAATATGACGATTGGTATCGTTTCGGCTGCCTATATCTCCGCGGCCGTTCTATTCATCCTTTCCCTTGGTGGCTTGTCCGGCCAGGAAAGCGCCAAGCGCGCCGTGTGGTACGGCATTGTCGGCATGACGCTTGCGATTGTCGCCACCATCTTCGGACCGGGCGTCGGCAACTGGTTCATCATTCTGCCGATGATCCTGGCCGGCTCAATCGCTGGCTACTACGTGGCAAACCGCGTGCAGATGACCGAGATGCCGCAGCTTGTGGCCGCACTTCACTCGTTCGTCGGTCTTGCGGCCGTGTTCATCGGCTTCAACGCTCACCTGGAAGCCTGGCGCGTTGCCGCCATGGACGAGGCGACACGCGCGACCCTCGATGGCTTTGCGGGCATTCTCGCCCATAAGACGTCAGTCGAGCTGGCGATCATGAAGGTCGAGGTCTTCCTCGGCGTCTTCATCGGCGCTGTGACCTTCACCGGATCGGTCGTCGCTTTCGGCAAGCTGGCCGGCAAGGTGGATGGCAAGGCCAGAAAGCTGCCGGGTGGACATTTCCTGAACGCCGGTGCCGCCATCCTGTCGCTTATCCTGCTGCTGATGTATGTCAACGGCGGTGGTGTGTGGACGCTGATGCTGATGACGTTGCTCGCCTTCTTCATCGGTTACCACCTGATCATGGGCATCGGCGGCGCCGACATGCCGGTCGTGGTGTCGATGCTGAACAGCTATTCCGGCTGGGCGGCGGCGGCGATTGGCTTCACGCTCGGCAACGATCTCCTGATCGTCACCGGTGCGCTGGTCGGCTCGTCCGGTGCGATCCTGTCCTACATCATGTGCAAGGCGATGAACCGCTCGTTCGTCTCGGTCATTCTCGGCGGCTTTGGCACGACGACCGGCCCTGCCATGGAAATCGAGGGCGAACAGATCGCCATCGACGCCGAAGGCGTGGCGGCCGCGCTCAACGATGCCGACAGCGTTGTCATCGTGCCGGGCTACGGCATGGCGGTGGCGCAGGCGCAGCAGGCGGTGTCCGAGCTTACCCGCAAGCTCAGGGCTGCCGGCAAGACCGTGCGCTTCGCGATCCATCCGGTCGCCGGCCGCCTGCCGGGTCACATGAACGTGCTGCTTGCAGAGGCCAAGGTGCCCTACGACATCGTGCTTGAAATGGACGAGATCAACGAGGACTTCCCTGAAACCGACGTCGTCATCGTCATTGGCTCCAACGACATCGTCAATCCGGCAGCACAGGAAGATCCGAACTCTCCGATCGCGGGCATGCCGGTGCTGGAGGTGTGGAAGGCCAAGCAGGTGTTCGTGTCCAAGCGCGGTCAGGGCACCGGCTATTCCGGCATCGAGAACCCGCTCTTCTACAAGGACAACACACGGATGTTCTATGGCGACGCGAAGGCGAGCGTGGGAGCCCTGGTGCCTCTTCTCGCATAGTTAGGTGCCGAGAGGCAGCCTACCGCGACTTGCAACACTGAGTGAATGCCGGGCGATCCGAAAGCGTCCGGCATTTTCCCGTTCAGTGGCGTCTTCGCGGACATTTCTGGTGGCCTACGGCCGGCAGGACATCATTCTTAATGTACCGGTTTTGAAAAATCCTGCGACAAACTTCCTACAGACCCGGCAAACCCCTGCGACAACTCTAAGGTAACTTCCGCTTACCGATAGTCCTCAAAGGGAGACGGATATGCGTGGAGAACTTTGGCAGGTGATCATTATGCGGCAGGTGCTCAACGAGTTCTGCGCTCAGCATGATCTGTCCGTCAAGGATCGCCCTGCGATCGAAGCGGCTGAACTGCTCATGCGGTTTGTGGCCGAAGGTGAATTGGATCCCGACGAACTGCGGACGCGTCTCGATGACGTGATGGTGGATCACCCCTTCGGCAAGCGGCCCCAGCCTGCAGCGCAAGACGGCGCTCGCGCCTAAAGCCTTTCGCATTCACGGTTGTAAAATACCAAAGGCGGAGCGACCTGAAGGATCGCTCCGCCTTTGGTATTTTTCGGCTGCAGTGAAGGCATCGGAATGCTTCCCGAGGTCACGGGCACGACCAAACCGGTGCGACAGCCTCTCGGACTGTGGTGGCTTCTTGGCCATCAACACTCGGCCATGAAACGCGTGACGCTGTCGCGCAGAAAGCAGATGCTGACCGCGAAGAGTGGTGGGCGATGTCGAGCTGATCTGGCGCCTCAGACGTGAATAAATAAGGCTGACGTTTTCACGACGATAGGCGCTCCGTCACGGTGCGCGGTTGTCACATCAAGGCAGCGGCGGCGCATTCATGCGGCCCGTGAACTGCTATCTATCCCGCGCCAGGCAATGGCTACGGATGCTGCTGCACGCTCAGACCGCCATCGATGGTCAGGCAGGTCGCATTCATGAATGGGCATTCGTCCGAGATCATGAAGACCGCGGCCAGCGCGATCTCCTCGGGCGTCGCGATGCGCCCGCCCGGATGCAGCTTCATGGTCTCGGCCTTGGCGGCGACGGGGTCTGGGAAGCTGTCCCAGTAATCGATGACCTTCTGCGTCGCCACATAGCCCGGCGCCAGGGCGTTTACCCTGATGTTCTGGGCTGCATATTCGAGCCCGAGCGACTTTGTCATTCCAAGAAGTGCGTGCTTGGCCAGCGGATAGGGGAATGTGTGGGGTATGATGGTGAAGGCGTGGGTCGATGCGATGTTGAGGATGACGCCACCCTGCGTCGCAATCATGTCAGGAAGCACAGCCTTGCAGCAATTCCAGGCACCCTTCAGGTTGATGTCGAAGCACCGATCCCACTCCTGATCGGTGGTCTCCAAGGGGGGCGAGAAGACGTTGACGCCGGCGTTGTTGACCAGGGCGTTTATCGTGCCGATTTCATCGGCTGCCTGCTTGACCGCGGCGGTGACAGCCGTTGCATCGGTGATGTCAACCGGGCGGTAGCCCACATTTCCGCCGAGCTGCTTGAGACGCTCGGCTTCTTCGGCCAGGAGCGCTGCATCCCTGTCGATCAGGAACAGCGAGGCATCCTGCCGGAGAAACTCCTTCGCGATCGCCAGGCCGATGCCCTGCGCCGCGCCGGTGACAAAGATCTTCTTTCCACTTAACCGACCGGACATATTCTCGCTCCAACCTACCATTCGGCAAAGCTGCCATCGCTATGGCGCCACACCGGGTTGCGCCAACGGTGGCCTTCCTTGGCCTTCTCGATAACGTATTCCTCGTTGACTTCCACCCCAAGCCCCGGCCCTTGAGGGATGCTGACGAAACCGTCCGCATAGTGGAAGACCTCCTTGTTGGAGATGTAGTCCAGGATGTCGTTGCCCTTGTTGTAATGGATGCCGAGGCTCTGTTCCTGGATGAAGGCGTTGTAGCTGACAGCATCGACCTGCAGGCAGGCGGCAAGCGCGATCGGCCCGAGAGGGCAATGCGGGGCGAGCGCCACGTCATAGGCTTCCGCCATGGTGGCGATCTTGCGGCATTCGGTGATGCCACCGGCATGGCTGAGATCGGGTTGAAGGATATCCACGTAGCCCTCGGCCAGGATGCGCTTGAAATCCCAGCGCGAGTACAGCCGTTCGCCGAGCGCGATGGGCGTCGAGGAATGATTGGCGATTTCCTTCAGTGCCTCATGGTTCTCGGAAAGCACTGGCTCTTCAATGAAGAGCAGCTTGTAGGGCTCAAGCTCCTTGGCGAGCACCTTGGCCATCGGCCGATGAACGCGGCCGTGGAAATCGACGCCGATACCAACATGCGGCCCGATGGCCTCACGGATGGTCGCTATGGTCTCGACCGCCTTTTCCACCTTGTCATAGGTATCGACGATCTGCATCTCTTCGCAGCCATTGAGCTTGATGGCCTGGAACCCACGGGCCACCACCTCCCGGGCGTTGTTGGCGACATCCGCGGGGCGATCACCACCGATCCAGGAATAAACCTTGATCCGGTCTCGCACCTGGCCTCCGAGCAGCGAGTGAACCGGCTGGCCGAGCGCTTTGCCTTTGATATCCCAGAGCGCCTGGTCGATGCCGGAGATTGCGCTCATGTGGATTGCGCCGCCGCGATAGAAGCCGCCGCGATACATGACATTCCAATGGTCTTCGATCAGAAACGGGTCCTTGCCGATCAGGTAATCCTCAAGCTCGTGCACGGCGGCCTGAACCGTGAGCGCGCGCCCCTCGACGATCGGCTCGCCCCAACCGACAATCCCCTCGTCCGTTTCGATTTTCAGGAACAGCCAGCGCGGCGGAACGATGTAGGTGGTCAGCTTGGTAATCTTCATGGCGTGGGTCCGATCAAGCGAGAATGAGGTCGGCCGCCTTGGCGGCGGCGGCAAGGACAGCGGCATTGGTGTTGCCGCTAACGATGGTCGGCATGAGCGAGGCGTCGATCACGCGCAGGCCGCGTGTTCCATAGACCTTTAGGCTTGCATCCAAGACGGCCTCGGGATCGCTGTCGCGGCCCATTTTGCAGGTGCCGACAGGGTGGTAGCCGGTCTTTACGGTGCGTTTGCAGTGGGCGGCGACAGCCTCGTCGCTCGAGACATCCGGTCCCGGGAAAATTTCCCTGTCGATCAGATCACGCAGCGGCGAGGCTTGCAGGACCGTTCGAGCGAAGCGAAAGCTTGCCATCGTCAGCCGCAGGTCGTCGGGGTCGGAAAAGATCTGCGTATCGACAACCGGATCGGCAAATGGATCCGCCGACGAAAGCGTTACGGATCCGCGTGCCTTGGGGCGCAGCAGCAGCGAATTGATGGTGACGCCGTCTCCCGGCTCCGTCCCCATCACGTCGCGATCGAGGTAGACCGTAGGCACGCAGAACATCTGGATCGTCGGTCTGTCGTTGTTGCCGTCGGGGTCATAGAAGGCGCAGGTCTCGACGCCGGTGGTGGAAACGGGCCCGGACTTGAACAGCAGATATTGCAGCCCTGCCTTGATCATCGGCCAACCGCGGTCGGCGCCGTAGTATCCGAACGATCCGCGGGTCGTCGCGACGACTGGGCACTCATAGTGGTCCTGCAGGTTCTTGCCGACACCGGGGAGCGCCAGCCTCGTCTTTATTCCGTGCCTTGAAAGTTCATCTTCCGGTCCGATGCCTGAGATCATCATCAGCTTCGGTGTCTGATAAGCGCCGGCGGCCAGAATGACCTCGGCGCCCGCTGTCGCCGTTTTGCTGCTCCCGCCTTTCACGTAGTCGACGCCTGTCGCGCGGTCGCCTTCCATGCGAATGGCGGTTACGGTCGCACCGGTCTCGATCGTCAGCAACGGATTGTCCATCACCGGCTTCAGGAAGGCATCGACCGCGCTTGAGCGCTTGCGCGTCTCCCAATCGATCGTGTGCTGCATGAAGCCGACGCCGAACTGATGCTCGCCGTTGAAATCCGGGTTGTAGGGAATGCCCATGCCCTGCAGCGTTTTCACATAGGTGCGCGTCATCGGGCTTGTGTGGCCCAGATGCGATATTTTCAGCGGACCGCCGAAGCCATGATACTCACCCGCCAGATGATCGTTGTCCTCCTGGCCTTTGAAGTAGCCAAGCATGTCCTGATAGGACCAGGCGCCATCGTTATTGGCACCGGCCGGTGTCACGAGCTCGTTCCAATGATCGAAATCCGCTGCCTGGCCGCGCATGTAAACCATAGCGTTGACTGTGCTCCCGCCGCCAAGAACGCGACCCTGCGGTACGATCGGACCACGGCCGCCCAACTGTGGTTGCGGTTTGGTCTTGTGCATGGCGAGGTACGTATCCTTGGCCAGGAATTTCATGTACCCGGCGGGGAAATTCATGATTGGGTTGGGCTTGGCGGGACCGCGCTCGAGGATGAGCACGCGCGCCTTGCCATCGGCCACAAGTCTCGCGGCAACGACGCAGGCGGAACTGCCTCCGCCAACAATGATGTAGTCGAACTGACCAGTACCGGGCATGCGATTCTCCAGCTATGCGCGACGTATTAAATGGCTTGTGGCCGAAGCCGGATGGATCCCGAAAGCGTCTCGCCAGGTTCCAGGCGCCTGAGATCACCGAGACCGGGAAGATTATGTCCGTTCGCCAGATGCGACATTGGCTCGAAGCAGAAGTAATCCCGCTTGAATGACGGATCGAACGCCGTATCGGAAACGAAGACGAAGGCGTGCTTGAACACGGGGTCCGCCGTCAGATGAAGAGCGGTGTGGCGCTCTGGCCATGATACGATCGCCTCGCCGCACCAGTCCTCGAATCCGTTGTTTACCCACCGATGCGGAAGTTCGGACGGCCTGCTGAAATCGAGGTCCTCGGGAATGTTTGTCGCCTCTCCGGGCAGCCAGCCTTCGACCTCGGTCCAAAACTTCGAAGCCGGGGCGAAGAGCGTTGTCTCGGCTGTCATCGGAAAATATGGATGCCAGCCGATGCCAAACGGCAAGGCCACTTCTCCGCGGTTCTCCACGGCCAATGTCAAAACCAGTGCGCCATCTTTCAGCGCGAAGGACTGCGTCGCATGATATGCATACGGCGTATGGCCACCTCGGTGCGTGAAGCCGAGCTCGAGGTGATCATCGCCCTGGCCATCGATCGCCCACTCCGACTGCCATCCCTCGCCATGGAGGTAATGCTCATCCCATGGGGTGTTTGGCGTGAATTGATACGCCTTGCCCTCGTACACGAAGCGGTTTTGCCGAACGCGATTTCCGAAGGGCACCAGGGGATAGCATCCTGATGATAGCGCGTCGGCATCATCAGACCGAGCCGGGCGCAACAGCGGCACCTTGCCCATGTCACTGTCTTGCCAGAAGCCAAGGACAAGACCGCCCGTCGTCGATACCTTCAGTGACAGCGAGCCTGACGTCAGTTCGATTGCGGACATGATATGCGCTCAGCCCTTGTTTCGCGACATGCTGCGCTTAATCGCCTGGATGTTTGCCAGGACGGCGATGACGATAATGAGACCACGCACGACCTGCTGGAAGAACGGGTTGATACCGAGCAGCACGAGGCCATTCCCGATCAGTGTGATGACGAGTACGCCGAGAAGCGTTCCCAGCATGGATCCGCGGCCGCCGGACAGCGATGTGCCGCCGACCACTACCGCTGCGATCACGTCGAATTCCAAGCCGGTGGCAGCCGTAGCGTTGCCCGATCCGAGACGCGAGACGAGCAGGATGCCGGAGATTGCCGCCATGGCGCCGGCAATGGCGAATAGCGCGACCCGAATTTTGGATACGCTGATGCCGCTCAGGAACGCGGCATGCGCATTGCCGCCGATCGCAAATACCGACCGACCGAAGGCTGTCTTTCTGCTGATGAACGCGAAGACCGCAAACAGCACGAGCATGATGATTGCTGCCGGCGGCACGCCGAATAGCGAGCGATCAAGCGCGTCCAGCATGTCGTTGCGACCGATCGAGACAGGCAGCGCATCCGTGACGAACAGGGCCGTGCCGCGCAGCGCGCTCCACAGGCCGAGTGTGGCAACGAAGGATGGCACGTCGCAATAGGCGCGCAGCGCACCTGCGATGGATCCCAGCAAAGCACCGACCACGATTGCAAGCGCAAAGGCCAGCGGCGTCGGGGCACCCCACTGCAGGAAGAAAGCCAATACGACGGAAATGAACGCCACCATCGGTCCGACGCTGACGTCAATTTCGCCGGCGATGATGATCAGCGTGGCCGCCCAGGCAGCGATGCCGATCGTGGCTGCATCGCGCAGGATGTTGATCTGGTTGTTGAAGGACAGGAAGCCGTTCGCAGACGAGGTGAACACGACGTAGAGAACGATGATGGCCACGAAGAGGCTCAACTCGTTCATGTGTTGCGACAGACCAAAGCCCGACTTGCTGGATTTTGATCTTGAGGACGGCTTGGCCGTCTGTTCGAGTGACATCTGGTGCCTCCCTCAATGTCCGCTGATGCAGGCGGCCATCACGGCATCCTGATCGATGTTGGGTGATATGAACTCGTCTTGCAGCGTGCCGTCTCTGAGGACGAGGACGCGATCGCACACAAGCGGAAGTTCCTCGATTTCGCTGGAGACAAAGATCACGCTCCGGCCCTCGGCCGCGAGTTGACGGATGATTGCATAGATTTGCGCCTTGGCCTCGACATCGACGCCACGCGTGGGTTCGTCGAGAAGCAGGATACGGCTGTTGGCATAGACCCAGCGGCCGATGACGACCTTCTGCTGGTTGCCTCCGGAGAGCGTGCCGATCGGCGTGTCGGTGCGCGCTGCCTTGATATGCAGCCGATCGATCACGCGCCGTGTTGCTTCCGCCATCATCCGGCTCGACAGGACGCCTGTCTTGCTGACACCGGAGAAGTTGGTCGAGAGCGTATTCTCATCGACACCCAGCAACGGGACGATGCCTTCTTCCTTGCGGCTCTCCGGTGTGTAGCCGAATCCACGGCCCAGCATCTCCTTGTAGCGGCCAGGCTTCACGGTCGCGCCATCGACAAGCAACTGGCCGGCATCAAAACGACGCACACCGGCGATCGACTGCAGCAGCTCCGTTCGCCCGGAGCCGAGAAGGCCGGCAATGCCGAGCACCTCGCCTTTCCTGAGTGCGAAGGAAACGGAGTTCAGCTTAGGCGCAAGCGCCAGATCCCGCACCTCGAGGACGACCTTGTCGCTGCCGGTGTTTTCAAGAGCGGCCGCCTGCGACGCTTCCGATCCCAGCATCAGCCGAACGATCTCGCGCGTGTCGGCGCCCTTGACGTCAACCGTGTCGATGATGCGCCCGTCACGCATCACGGTCGCCGAATGCGCGATCTGGCGGATCTCGTTCATGCGGTGGCTGACATAGATCACGGCTATGCCTTCGGAAGCGATGCGCGTCACCGCAGCCATCACTTTTTCCGCTTCGGCCGCGGCAAGCGAGCTCGTGGGCTCGTCCAGAATGACGATCGTCGGCTTGCCGACGAGAACACGGGCAATCTCCAGAAGCTGCCGTTCGGCGGGGCTGAGGCCAGCAACCAGTCTGTTGGGAGGCAGGTCGAGACCCAGCCGTCCCATCGCTTCGGCTGCCGCGGCTTCCATCTCCGCATATTGGATAACGCCGCCCTTGCGCGGCCAGCGGCCGAGGAACAGGTTCTCGGCAAGAGTCATTCCTGATACGAGGCTGAGTTCCTGATAGACAACCCGAACACCCTTTTCGAATGACTCCTGAGCGCGCCCCGATCCGGCATGCGACAGTTGCGCGCCGTTGATCGAAACCGATCCGCTGTCCGGGATTTCGGCACCGGTCAGCATGCGGATGAGCGTCGATTTTCCGGCGCCGTTTTTTCCGAGCAGCGCCCGGACTTCACCGGCCGCCACATGGAACGTGGCGTTGTCGAGCGCAAGCACGCCAGGATAGCGACGCGTACAGCCGATGACGGATGCAACGATTGGCGATGACGCTGGCTGAAGATTGGTAGCTTGTGTCATAGATCTTTCCACTTATGGAGCGATGCCGCCGGTTGGGCCGGCGGCCTCTTTCTTCAAGGCAAGCGAGACGATCTGCGATCAGGGGATGCCGTCTGCGTGTGCCTTCAGCCAAGCCTTGCCGTCGTCGGAAGACTTGTAGAGGTCGATGTCGTAGGCAACCTTGATGTCGGCCGGAGCCTGCCCGTCAATGGACTTGATCGCCTGAGCCAGAGCCAATTTGCCCAATCCCTGGCCGGAGATGTCGACCACGGCCTTGATGACCGTGAAGTCTGAAAGTTCCTGTGCGATTTCGGTGGTCATGTCGCCGCCGAAGACGACAACCTTGCCGGTCTTGCCCTGGCTCTTGACCGCGCGAGCGGCGCCGAGCGTAGCGCCACCGGCCTCGCCCAAGAATGCATCGATATCCGGGTTGGAAGAAAGCATGGTGCTGGCGACGGATACCGCCTTGTCCAGAACGGCACCTTCCTGGTTCGCGACGATCTGAGCGCCGGGAACCTTGGCCTTCAGCGCATCTTCAAAGCCCTTGCGGCGCGTGACGCACACTTCGACGAATTCGCAATTGAGGACCGCGATCTTCGGCGCATCCTTTTTCTCGGCGATGAAGTAATCGGCCGCTGCCTCGCCGAGCTTGTGTCCAAAGTCGTAGGGGTCGCCGACGGCATAGGCGGAGATATATTCCTTCATGTCGGCGTCGTTGAGGCAGGTATTATAGCAGACGACCGGGATGCCGGCGTCATGCGCGCGGCGGATCGCGCGGTAGGAGCCGTCGGCGGAAACGGGCGAGACGATGATCGCTTGAACGCCGGCGGAGATCAGTGAATCGATGAACGACGATTCCTTGCTGACATCGCCCTGCGCATTGGTTTCCACCACGTCCAGTTTGCGCCCGGCGTCGTTGGCGCCAGTCTGAATACCCTTGCGGACGCCGGCATAGAAGCCCTGGGCATCCATGTAGATCGCGCCGACCTTCAGGTCCTTGTCCTGCGCAAAGGCAGGGGCTGCGCTTGAGGCAGCAAGGGCGCTAATCGCCGCCAATGCGACGCGTCTGAAACGTTTCATTTTTTCCTCCCAACAAAATTGACCACCGGCGAAGACCAAGGCTCATCTGCCGCCCTCTCCACGACGACTGGAAACTATTCATCATCGTACAAATGTCAATATAAATACGATTTATTTTTAGAATTTCACCTACGATTGGCGCCGGATGGCCGAAAATGCCTGAGTTCTCGTCAAATTACCGGATAATAAATCGTATTTATTTGACGATTTATCGGTGATTGACTACTGCTGCGTGTTGCGGGCATTTGCAGAATATGAATCGGGAGGGACACGAGTGGCAGGCGCAAAGACGGCACGCACTCTGACGGAAGACGGCGACCCAATCGCAGCACGCGGAAAGCGCAGTGTCCGCGAGGCGCTTCTGCATCACTTCGTCGAGAAGATCGTTTCCGGCGAGATGGCGGAGGGCTCCACCTTGCCCAACGAGGCTGAGCTTACCGAGCGATTTGGCGTCAGCCGTACGAGCTTGCGCGAGGCGATGCAGTATTTGTCCGCGCTCGGACTTGTGCGGTCGCGTACACGTGCGGGAACGACGGTGCTGCCACGCGAGAACTGGAACTATCTCGATCCGCTGGTTCTGGATGTGCTGCTGTCCATCGGCACCGACGAGAACTTCTACATGTCACTGATCGACGCCCGCCAGTTGCTTGAGCCTGCGGCCGCCGCGCATGCGGCAGCGAATGCAACGGCCCGCCAACTCTACCAGATTTCCAAGGCCTTCGAGGACATGGTCGAGGCCAATTCACGTGACAACGAGGCCTGGAGTCGCGCCGACCTCGAGTTCCATACGGCCATTATCGATGCGAGCGGAAATTGGGTCTATCGCCAGTTCGCCAGTGCAATCCGCGCCGCGCTTCTGGCGAGCTTCCGTCTGACGAACCGCGCCAGCCAGTCACACGAGCAGGCGATCCTGAAGCACCAGGACGTTCTTGAAGCAATCAGAATGCGCAGGCCGGAGGCCGCCCGGCATGCGATGGAGCAGCTGATCGGCGTTGCCCGAAGCGAGATCACCGATGCGCTTCGCAAGGTTCGCGTGTGACTAGTCTAGGAGGCTGTTGTGGGCGCGGAGGCTTTATTCTTCTGGACCGGTGACGTCTCATTGATCTGACCGAGCTATCGCTCATGTCCAGGAGTAGCGACACGATTGGCAACGCGGCGGCTAGGCGGCGTCGGACAGCGGTTCGAAACTGGGCGCCGCTTCGTCCGCCAGCACTTACGCTGGTCCGGTCGCAAGCTCCAGTATGCGCCGCGCCTGCCGTAGGTGGGGCGCATCAATCATCTGGCCATCGAGTTGAAGCACGCCTTTTCCCGGGTTCGCTTCGAATGCCGCGACGATGGCTCGGGCCTTTTCGACGTCGGCTTGCGTCGGCGAGAAGGCCTCGTTGACAACGGGGATCTGAGAGGGATGAATTGCCATCATCCCGGTAAAGCCATCGCAGCGCGCCCGGTGCGCGTAGCGCCGCAGGCCCTCCAGATCGCCTAATGCAGGGTAGATGGTCTCGATGACAGCGGCGCCGGCGGCGTGACCGGCAAACAATGTCAGCGAACGCAGCATTTCATAGGGATGGGTATAGCTGCCATCCTCATTTCGCGACCGTGTCGCGCCGATTGCCGCTGGCAGATCTTCCGCCCCCCAGGTCAATCCCAGAATCAGGTGACGAACGGCCGCGTAGCTTCCGAGCTGGAAGATTGCTGCGGGCGTCTCCGTCGCGATCGGCATGATCGGCACACCGGGCGCGAGCGCCGCCAAGGCCTCGACACTTGCACTGCCCTCGGCCTTCGGCAAGACAAGCGCGTCGGGCCGGGCATCGAGAATAGCCGCGAGGTCTTGCTCCAGAAGGCCACTCCCGAGAGCATTGACCCGCACGAAGAGCTTGGCCCGTCGTTCGGCCGATCGCAGGAACGTCGCGACAGCCGCTCTCGCTGCGGGTTTCTCGACAAGCGCAACGGCATCTTCCAGATCGAGAATGAGGGCATCGGCGGAAAGCGTGAGCGCCTTCTGCATGCGATCCGGCCGGTCGCCCGGCACAAAGAGCAGTGAGCGCAGCCTCATGCCGGTCTCCTTTGCACCAGTGCGGTGCGCAGGCATCTGCAAACCACTTCGCTGCGCTGATTGATCAACTCGTGCTGGAAGGTGACGATGCCGGCCGTCGGTCTCGATCGGCTGTCTTTCAGATCGGCGATTTCGGTTTCGGCGCGCATCGTATCGCCGATGAAAACAGGCTTCGGCATGACCAGCTTGTCGTAGCCCAGATTGGCAACCAGCGTGCCCAACGTCGTATCCGCAACGGAAAGCCCGATCATCAGCGCGAAGGTGAAGGTGCCGTTGACCAGTATCTGCCCGAATTCGCTGGCCTTCGCCGCTTCCGCATCGATGTGCAGTGGCTGCGGATTGTGGGTCATGGTGGAGAACAGGAGATTGTCTGTTTCGGTGACCGTGCGACGAATCTCGTGCGTAACCCTGTCGCCGATGGTCCAGTCCTCGAAATGACGCCCGGCCATCACTGGTCTCCTTCCAGCTGCATGAGAATACCGCCTTCGACGACCTGGGCGTCGGCAAGGACCTTCATCTCCGAAACGACACCATCGAACGGCGCGCTGAGCGTCTGCTCCATCTTCATCGCCTCGATGACAGCGAGGGGCTGCCCTCTGGTCACTCGGTCTCCCTTGGCGACCATGAGCGCGATCACCCTGCCCGGCATCGGTGCGACGATCGCGCCATCGGAATGGCCGGCACTCCCGCCCGCATAACCGGCGCGTGGCGGCCCATAAGCCCAGGCTTCACCATCCACAAAGAGCACGCCGGCATCGGTCACGGCCGGCTCGCCTTCATCGTGCAGTTCCACACGATATGCCGCACCGCCAACCTCGACACCGATCTCCCGCGACGACGGCGCGTTCATCCGGAATCCACTTCCCGTGGTCCATATGTCGCGGCCCGGTTTCGGCAGGATCGCCCGAGCGGCTGCTTGCAACACACGCTCGCTGGGTTCGGCCGGCGGGACCAGATCGGTCGCGTGTCTTTCGATGAAGCCGGTATCGACCGCGCCGGCGCGAAAATCGGGATGATCGAGCGTGCGCGCGAGGAAGGCGGCGTTGGTGCGCACGGGCCAGACTTCGACACCCGCTGCCGCCCGAGCCAATCGCCGCGCCGCGTCCTGGCGCGTTGCGCCGTGGCTGATCAGCTTGGCGATCATCGGATCGTAATAGGCGCTGATCTCGTTGCCCTCTTCGACACCACTATCGACCCTGATGCCATCGGGAAACTTCAGATGGCTTAGCCGCCCGACCGACGGCAGAAAGCCGGTCGATGGGTTTTCGGCGTAAAGCCGCGCCTCCATCGCCCATCCGTTGATCGATAACTGCTCCTGGCGCAGAGGCAGCGGCTCGCCGGATGCGAGCAGCATTTGCCACTCCACCAGATCCTGGCCGGTGATGGCCTCGGTCACGGGATGTTCGACCTGCAGCCGGGTGTTCATCTCCATGAACCAGATGCGATCGGCGCGAAGCCCGTCGGACGCATCCGCGATGAACTCGATAGTCCCCGCGCCGACATAATCGACCGCACGCGCTGCCTGAACCGCGGCCTGGCAGACAGCCTCGCGCGTCGATGCATCCATGCCCGGCGCCGGCGCTTCCTCGATGACCTTCTGGTGGCGTCGCTGAAGCGAACAATCGCGCTCAAACAGGTGGACGACATTTCCGTGTTTGTCGCCGAAGACCTGGACTTCGATGTGTCGTGGCGAGAGGATGTATTTCTCCAGCAGCACCCGCTCATCGCCGAAGGCGGCAACGGCTTCGCGCCGGCAGCTGGCAAGCGCCGCCGAAAATTCCGCAGCACCATCGACCCGACGCATCCCCTTGCCGCCGCCCCCCGCCACGGCCTTGATGAGAACAGGATAGCCGATCGCATCCGCCTCGCGCTGCAGTCGTTCGTCCGCTTGGTCCTCGCCGAGATAGCCTGGCGTGACGGGGACGCCCGCCGCGATCATCCGCTTCTTGGCCGCATCCTTAAGGCCCATGGCCCGAATCGAAGCCGCCGGCGCACCGACCCAGATCAGGCCGGAGGCAGTGACCCGTTCTGCGAAGTCGGCATTTTCCGACAGAAAGCCGTAGCCCGGATGGATCGCCTTCGCGCCGGTCCGCATCGCGGCCTCGATAATCCTGTCGGCGTTGAGATAGCTCTCCTTGGCCGGTGCCGGCCCGATGCACACCGCCTCATCCGCCTCGCGAACGAAGGGCATGTCGCGATCGATTTCGGAGTGCACGGCGATCGTGCGGATCCCGAGCCGTTTCGCCGTTCTTGTGATCCTCCTCGCGATCTCGCCGCGATTGGCGATCAGCAGGCTGTCTATCACGGTTTCACCTCTCCCTGCCTTTGCGGCTACATGCGAAACAGGCCGAACTGGGCGCGCTCCGGTATCGGCGAATTCAGCGTCGCCGCGAATGCCAGCCCGAGCACATCGCGCGTCTGAGCGGGGTCGATGATGCCGTCGTCCCATAGCCGCGCGGTGGCGTAGTAGGGGTTGCCCTCGTCCTCGTATTTCTGCCGGATCGGCGCCTTGAACGCTTCGGCCTCATCGGCACTCCAGCTTTCGGCGTCGCGATGCACGGTCGCGAGAACCGAGGCCGCCTGCTCGCCGCCCATGACGGAGATGCGCGCGTTCGGCCATGTGAACAGAAAGCGTGGCTGATAGGCGCGGCCGCACATGCCGTAATTGCCGGCGCCGAAGCTGCCGCCGATCAGCACCGTTATCTTCGGCACCGATGCCGTTGCCACCGCCGTCACCAGTTTCGCGCCGTTCTTGGCGATCCCCTCTGCTTCATACTTCCCGCCGACCATGAAACCCGAGATATTCTGAAGGAAGAGCAGCGGTATGCGCCGCTGGCAAGCAAGCTCGATGAAATGAGCGCCCTTCAGTGCGCTCTCGGAGAAGAGCACGCCATTATTGGCGAGAATGGCAACGGGGATGCCCCATATCCGCGCAAAGCCGCAGACCAGCGTGGTGCCATAGAGCGCCTTGAACTCCTGCAGTTCAGAGCCATCGACGATACGGGCGATGACCTCCCGGACGTCATAGGGAGTGCGCACGTCGCGCGGAACGATGCCGTAGAGCTCTTTCGGATCGAGTTTTGGCGGCTGCGCCTCGGCCACCTCTATATCCACCCGCTTCGGCCGATTGAGTGTCGCGACGATGTCGCGCACGATCAGGAGTGCGTGCTCGTCGTTTTCGGCGACATGGTCGACGACACCGGATTTCCGGCCATGCGTATCGGCGCCGCCAAGTTCCTCAGCGGAGATGATCTCACCCGTCGCCGCCTTGACCAGTGGCGGGCCGGCCAGGAAGATCGTTCCTTGATTGCGCACGATGACGGTTTCATCGGACATCGCCGGGACGTAAGCGCCACCCGCGGTGCAACTGCCCATGACGCAGGCGATCTGGGCGATGCCCGCCGCCGACATTTGCGCCTGATTGTAGAAGATGCGCCCGAAATGATCGCGGTCGGGAAAGACTTCCGCCTGATGCGGCAGATTGGCGCCGCCCGAGTCGACGAGATAGATGCAGGGCAGCCGGTTCTCCCAGGCTATTTCCTGAGCGCGCAGATGCTTCTTCACCGTCATCGGAAAATAGGCGCCCCCCTTTACGGTCGGGTCGTGCGCCACAATCATGCATTCGACGCTCGAGACCCGGCCGATGCCGGCGATCATGCCCGCGCCGGGCGCCTCGTCGTCATACATGCCATTGGCGGCAAGCTGTCCGATCTCGAGAAACGGCGAGCCGGGATCGAGCAGGCGCTGGACGCGGTCACGCGGAAGAAGTTTGCCGCGCTCGACATGCCGCTCGCGATGCTTTTCGGATCCGCCCCGGGCCGCCTCCGCCACCTTGGATCGAAGTGCCTCCACGAGCGCTAAATTGTGCGCTTGATTGGCCGCGAACGCTTGCGAGCTGGGATCGAGCATCGTCTGCAGCTCCGGCATCAGCCCCTCCCCTCAGCGCCGATGACTTCGCGACCGATCAGCATGCGGCGCACCTCGTTGGTACCAGCACCGATGTCGAGCAGCTTGGAATCCCGCCAGTACCGCTCGACCGGCCAGTCTTTGGTATATCCCGCGCCGCCCAGCGCCTGGATCGCCTGCTCGGCCACTTTGACCGCACTCTCCGACGCGTAGAGAATGGCCCCGGCTGCATCATGCCGCGTCGTCTTGCCGGCATCGCAGGCTCTCGCTACCGCATAGACGTAGGCGCGGGCCGAATTCAGCGCCACGACCATGTCCGCCACCTTTGCCTGGATCAGCTGGAAACTGCCGATCGGCGCGCCGAACTGCTTGCGCTCCCTGACATAGGGGAGCACCACATCCAGACAGGCCTGCATGATGCCGAGTTGGATGCCGGAAAGCACCACGCGCTCGTAGTCGAGCCCGGACATCAGCACTTTAACGCCGCCGTTTAGCGGGCCCATGATGTTTTCTTCCGGAACGAAGCAGTCGTCGAAGATCAGTTCCGCCGTCGGCGAGCCCCGCATCCCGACCTTGTTGATCTTCTGGCCGATCGAGAAACCGTCGAAGCCCCTCTCAACTACAAAGGCGGTAATGCCTTTGGAGCCACCATCGGGAACGGTCTTGGCATAAACGACCAGCGTATCGGCATAAGGCGCGTTGGTGATCCAGAATTTGGTGCCGTTCAGGCGATAACCGCCATCGACCTTATCGGCGCGCAGCCGCATCGAGACGACGTCCGAGCCGGCGCCTGCTTCCGACATGGCAAGGCTACCGACATGCGCGCCCGATATCAGAGACGGAAGATATCGCTGCTTCTGCTCGGCCGAGCCCCAGCGCGAGATCTGGTTGATGCAGAGATTGGAGTGCGCGCCATAAGACAGGCCGACCGACGCCGAGGCGCGGCTGATTTCCTCGCAGGCAATGACATGTTCGAGGTAGCCGAGCCCAAGGCCACCAGAGTCTTCGGGTACGGTCACGCCATGAAGGCCAAGCGCTCCCATCTCGGGCCAAATCTCGACCGGGAACCAGTCCTCCTCGTCAATCCTCGCGGCAAGCGGGGCAATACGATCTGTCGCAAACCGATGCGTCGTCTCACGGATAGCCTCCGCCATTTCGGATAACCCGAAATCCAACTCCAGCATGTCGCCAGTCCTCCCAGACTGCGATCATGCTAGCGCGACGAATGCGATTAGTAAAATCGTATCAACGCCATCGCCCTTCGGCAGGTAGCCGGACCGGACGGTAGACTACGCATTCTGCCGCGCCAAAATCTCGGCCGCTACCAGTTCCTGCAGGCGCCACAGGTTGCGGTCGCGGATACCCTCTGCCTGAAGGTCGACGATCGTGTTGTGCAGATACTCGGCGCAGGAGCCGCCCTCACCGCACGCCGTCGCGATCAGCGAAGACGCTTCCGCCACCGGCAGCGGTTTCGTCAGCCCGGCCCGCTTGGTGCTGGCCCAGAATGTCAGGGCCTTCTTAGCGCCGCTTTCGGTCCTCACCGGAAGCCAGCGCACCATGTCCATCACTTCGCTATACTTGATCTCGCGCGCAACGAGAGCACGCAGATCCTGGCGGCGGCGATCGGCTGAGAGTTCGAAGACGATGCCATCGCACTGGCCGCCGCGCTCAAGCGCCATCATCAGGCCGGGCTGCTCGCTGGTTGCTCGCCAGCGCTGGATTTTCAATGAGAACGACCTGTGCCAGCCATAAGCGGTTGCCCGTTCGCGGCTGGCTGGTTCGAACTCCGGGTTCCAGATCAGGGAACCATAGGCAAAGACGAGAAGAGGCTCACCTGCCGCTTCACGTTCGATCCTGTCGACGAGATCGTCAAGCTCAGTTTCCGAAAGCGGCGTCCAGCCCGGCTCCGGTCCATCATCACGGACATCTCGGATGGTCAGGGCAACAAGTTCGGGCGTCAGCTGCATGGTGGTATCGATCTGTATCAGGTCAAGGAAATGGAGCAACTGGCCGTGGCAGATGTCCGCCACGGCCAGATCTTTTCGTCAGGACTGCACGAAAGCGAGCAGGTCGGCGTTCAATACATCGGCATTGACGGTCAGCATGCCGTGCGAGAAGCCCGGGTAGGTTTTCAGTGAACCGTTCTTCAGAAGCTTGGCCGACTTCAGTGCGGAGTCCGCGATCGGTACGATCTGGTCGTCTTCGCCGTGCAGGACGAGCGTCGGAACAGTGATAGCCTTCAGGTCTTCCGTCTGGTCGGTTTCGGAAAACGCCTTGATGCCATCATAGTGCGCCTTGGCGCCGCCCATCATGCCCTGGCGCCACCAATTCTGGATAACGCCTTCCTGAACCTTGGCGCCATCGCGGTTGAAACCGTAGAAGGGGCCAGCCGGGACATCGCGGAAGAACTGCGCACGGTTGGCGGCGAGCGCGGCACGGAAGCCGTCGAACACTTCGATCGGCAGGCCCTCGGGGTTGCTTTCGGTCTTCAGCATCAGCGGCGGAACGGCCGATACCAGAACAGCCTTGGCGACGCGGCCGGCCGGCTGGCCGAACTTTGCAACGTAGCGAGCAACTTCACCACCACCCGTGGAATGGCCGATGTGAACGGCGTTCTTCAGATCCAGCGCTTCCACGACGGCAAAAGCGTCGGCGGCATAGTGGTCCATATCATGACCGTCGGCGACCTGGGCGGAGCGGCCGTGGCCACGGCGATCATGGGCAACGACGCGATAGCCCTTCGAGAGGAAGAACAGCATCTGCGCATCCCAGTCATCCGACGACAGCGGCCAGCCGTGGTGGAAGACGATCGGCTGTGCGTCCTTCGAACCCCAATCCTTGTAGAAGATTTCAACGCCGTCCTTGGTGGTGATCGTAGCCATTTCAGTATTTCCTTCTGTTTTAGTGTTTGTGGGTGCAGCACTCGCTGCAAAGGCAAAGGCGGGTGAAATTGCCATGGTCGCTGCGGCTGCACCGGCGGAGAGCAGTGCGCTGCGGCGCGTCATGGAAGAAAAAATCTCGGTCATTTCATATCCTGCAATCGTGTCGTTTCAAGCTTCAGACGACGCTCTTGCTCGGCTGATGACTGGAAATTGCCACGGATCGAGGTGCGCAAACAATTGCACTAATATTTTCGATTCAATTGCGTTATTCGCAACAATGGGAAGGAAAGAAGGTTTCCGGATGAACGGCGATGAGAGACTTTTCTGGTCGGTCACGAGCCGATCGCGCGTCGATCCCGCAAGCCGTTGATCAAGGCAGGCGCTTCTGCCCGACCTATGCTTTGCCTACCTCAATTGCGTCGTTTCTCTCACGCGATGTGGCCAGTGGTTTGCCAACTCGAACGGATCATCAGTCCTAAACGCCGGAAAGGCCCGGCTGCGAGCAAGCGTCTCAGCCGAAATCACCCAATTCTTCGTGGATGGCCGAAATGATTTCGGCGCGCTGCTGCGCGGATCGACCGGCGTGAGCAGCGTAGGTCAGTGCCAGAAGTCTTACCGTGCTGAGGATTGTCGTATGCGACGGACCAAGCGCGAAGCTCGCCACATGGCAGGGCAGAACGACATTGGAGTAACGTTGAGCCTCCAGCATCGAGGTGCGGTCGGTGATGGTGATGACATTGAGACGGCTCGTGGCGGCATGGCTGAGAATCGGCCGCAAAATCGGCTGATGTGGCGGCAGCGTTACCAGGATCAGCACGTCCTTCGGGCCGGTCATGGCAAGGTCCTCGGCCCACGATCCCTGATTGATACCGAGGATCATCACATTGTGACGAAGCCGCGAAAAGACCAGCCGCGCATAGCGCGCGACGCCCTCTTCGGTGCCGAGGCCCAATATCCAGACCTTCGGAGCGGCGCCGATCAGTTCGGCGGCCTGGCGTACCTTGTCGGAGCGCATCTCCTCGAAGGTCTTGGTCAAATTCTTCAGCTCAAGTTCCAAATGAGCGCCGATCGTGCGGCCAAGCGCAACCTGTTCGGACTGGGTAACGGAATAGCCATAAGGTTCGGTGCGATTGCGTTCCTCACGGGCCTGCAGTTTCACCTCGTTGAAATCCGCGTAGCCGAGATGCTGGAAGAAGCGCGCGGCAGTCGCCTTGGAGACGCCCGCCATCTCAGCGATCTCTGTCGCGGAATGGGTGAGGATATCATCCTGCCGATCGAGGATGAGCTGGGCGAGCTTCTGCTCGCCGGCGGTCAGCCGTGAATGGCGTTCCTGAATGCGTAAGACAAGACGCGAGGCCATGATTTCTCCGGGTTGCCGCTCTGCATAAAAAGATTAGCAGCCCTCTTGCAATAATGAAACTGTTGTTTCAAAAGTATGAAACATTGAAACAGGGGCCAAGAATGGCGCAGCCTCGCGTAATCCGGCAGAGAATTTGGGATAGCCTCAAGGCTGTCGCGCGGCCGGACACGCGATTCCATATGAGTTTCAGCGAATTCATTCCCGATTTCGAAGGCGTGGAGCAGGCGACGGACCGGATTGCCGAGCTTGACGCCTGGAAGGCGATGAAGCTCGCCTTCGTCACCCCCGACAATTCCATGACCGAACTGCGACGGCGGCTGATTGCCGAGGGCAAGGCCTTCGTCATGTCCACCTACAATATGCAGCGGGGCTTTCTCTACATGGCGCCCGGTATCGTGCCGGTCGAGGCGGCGCCTTTCGCGGCCTGGCTCGATGGCATGGAGCATTTCGCCCGTCGTATCGATCTTGCCGAGCTGACCACGATTGGCCGCTTCGACTTTCTCGCGACAGGCGCATCGGCGGTGACCAGCGACGGTATCCGCTTCGGAAAGGGCCACACTTATTTCGACCTTGAATGGGGCATGTTCACCGATCTAGGGCTCGTTGACGAGAAAACGCCGGTCGCGGCTATCGTGCATGACGTGCAGGTGGTCGATGAGCGGCTGAGCCCGAGCGAGACCGACATACAGGTCGATTATATCGCCACACCAAGCCGACTGGCCACAGTCGAGCGCCGCAGCCGGCGCCCCCGCGGCATCAAGTGGGAAGACCTGGCGCGAGACGAGATTCTCGAAACGCCGCCGCTAAAGGAACTCGCCCACATGCGTGGCATCGTCTGACGAAACATTACTGACGCTTCACCCAAAGACCAAGGAACAGCCACCAATGCATCTTACACTCAACCGCCGCCATTTCATGGGCCTGATGGGCGCCGCAGCGACCATGCCTATGATGAGCCGCATGGCCTCTGCCGCCACTCCGTTCAATTTCCAGGCCTCGTGGATCAACGATGCCGAATTCGCCGGCTATTTCCTCGCCGCCGACAAGGGCTACTACAAGGAAGCCGGCCTTGAGCTGGATTATCTCTCCGGCGGCCCGGACGTCATCCCGGAAAGCTCGATCATTGCCGGCAAGGCCGACCTGACGCTGACCACCCCCGACACGACGATCAAGGCGATCGTCGAACAGGGCGCGCCGTTCAAGATCATCGGCGCCCAGTACCAGAAGAACCCGATCGGCATCGTGTCGCTGGCCAAGAACCCGATCAAGGAACCGAAGGACCTGATCGGCAAGACGCTTGCCGTGCCGCCGGTCAACGTCATCTCCGTCGAAGCCATGCTGAAGATCTCCGGCGTCGACCGCGCCCAGGTCAACATCGTGCCTTACGCCTATGACCCGACCCCGCTGATCAAGGGCGAGATCGACGCTTCGGTCGATTTCACCACCAACGTCCCCTTCACGATCAAGCAGGCCGGCGAAGAGGCAACCTCCTTCCTGCTTTATGACTTCGGCTTCACCATCTTCAACGACACCGTCGTCGTCACCGAAGAGACGTTGAAGGCCAAGCGTAAGGAAATCGTCGCCTTCCTCAAGGCCAGCCGCAAGGGCTGGGACGAAAACCTCAAGGATCCGGCGGCTTATCCGAAGACCTTTGCGGACAGCTGGTTCAAAGGCACCGGGCGTTCGATCGAGAACGAGGTCTATTTCAACACCGCGCAGAAGCCGCTGATCGAAAATGCCAAGGGCGTCTATGCGATGAGCGAGGAAGCGATTGCCGCCAATATCGAGGCGCTCGCCGCCGTCGGCATCACTGCCAAGCGCGAACACTTCGACACCACCGTTCTCGAAGAAGTTTGATGACCTCTGCAACTGGCATTACGCTTGAAACTGTCTCGCGCTCCTTTCAGGGGCGCGGGACTGTCGTTCAGGCGCTCGACAATGTTTCGCTCGATTGTCCCGCAGGCTCGTTCACGGCGCTGATCGGCCCGTCCGGGTGCGGCAAGTCCACCATGCTGCGCCTCGCGCTCGGCCTCGATGACGCAACATCGGGCGAGATCGGCATTGCCGGCATGAAACCGCAGCAAGCGGCGAAAGCGGGCCTGACCGGCGTCGCCTTTCAGGATGCCGCTCTGATGCCCTGGCGCAGTGTCGAGGACAATATCGCCCTGCCGCTCGACGTGCTCGGCCGCAAACGCGTCGATTTTTCCGCAAAGATTGCCGAACTGATCGCCCTCGTCGGCCTGAAAGGTTTCGAGAAGGCGCTGCCCGGCGAACTTTCCGGCGGCATGCGCCAGCGCGTGGCGATTGCCCGCGCCCTCGTCACCGATCCCAAGGTTCTCTTCCTCGACGAACCTTTCGGCGCACTCGACCAGATCCTGCGCCGCCAGATGAATCTCGAACTGCAGCGCATCTGGATGGAAAGCCGCGCCACGACCCTTCTCGTCACCCATGGCATAGACGAGGCCGTCTTCCTCGCCGATCGGGTTGTCGTCATGCAGAGCCGTCCGGGCCGCATCGGCAAGGTCGTCGACATCCCGCTCGCCCGCCCGCGCCTGCCGGAAGTGTTTACGACGCCGGAATTCCATGCGCTGGAAGATCAGGTTGCGGAGGCGCTGGATGGCCACTGACCAGGCCACAGCGACCGGTTTTCGGCATTGGTCCGCGCTCAGAAACGCGGCGATCTTGCTCGTCCTTTGGGAAGTCCTTGGCAGCTTCAAGCTCGTCGCCGGCGGCGCACTGCCGGCCCCGACAGACGTTCTCCTGCGCTTTTGGTCGGACCGCGGTGATTATCCGGGCCATATCCTCGCCACCTTCCAAGGCGCATCGTTCGGCTTCCTGATTGGCAACGGGCTCGCCATCCTCGCCGGCATTCTCTTCGCTGTCTCGCCGGTTGCCGCAAGGCTCGGGCGCGGCCTCAATGTCGCGATCTTCGCGCTGCCGCCGATCGCTATTTCGCCGATCCTCGTGCTGACCTTTTCGGGCATGACGCCGCGTGTCGTGCTCGCTGCCCTCGGCTGTTATTTCGTCACCATGAGCGCCACCGTCACCGGCATCAGCCAGACGGATAAGCGCATGCTCGACGTCGTGCGCGCCTATGGCGGCGGACGGCTTGCGCTTCTGCGCCTCGTCGAAATCCGCGCCGCCCTCCCCGCCATCCTCGCCGGCCTGCGTGTTGCGGCTCCAGCCGCCGTGCTCGGCTCGATCCTGGCGGAATTCGGCGGCGGCGGCCGTTTCGGCCTCGGCGCCTATCTCATTGGTTCGCTTGGCCGCGCCGATCCCGCCCGCCTCTGGGGTATCGGCCTTGCCGCAACCGCCATGGCGCTGATCGCCTACGGCATTTTCGCGCTTATCGAGGCCCGCCTCACCCGCTCCACCCGCGCCGTTACCGTCGCCGCAACACCGCCCGGCATCCGTTCCGAGGGCGGCCTTGTGTCGATGATTGCCATCACCCTCACCTCGATCGCCCTCCCCTTTATCGTCTGGTGGCTGCTGTTAAAGGTGCTCGGCACACCGGCAATGATAGCCAAGACCCCGGCCGGCGTCTTCGATTATCTATTTCTCGCCCCCTCGGCGACCTCGGCTCAGACGCGCCTTCTCGCAGCGCTCGGCCAGACGCTGCCGATGACACTGATCGGCATGGCCGCAGGCCTCGCCTTCGCCTTCCTTCTGGCGCTCGCCTCGGTCGTGCGTCCTGGCATCGTCCGCTCGTTCATGCCGGTGGCGCTGGTCACGCAAACCATGCCGCTGGTGGCGCTGACGCCGCTTCTCGTTCTGCTTCTCGGCCGCGGGCCTTCGGTCATCCTCTGGATCACCATTTCGGTCACCTTCTTCCCGGCCTTCGTCACGCTGGCGCAGGGGCTCGGCATGGTGTCGCGCGGCGCGCTCGATGTGGTGCGTGCCTATGGCGCCAGCCCCTTCGCCCAGCTGAGGCTGGTCTCGATCCCGGCATCCCTGCCCTATCTTTTCGCCGCCATGCGGCTTGCCGTGCCGCGCGCGCTTTTGGGCGTCATGATCGCCGAATGGCTGGCGACCG
This sequence comes from Rhizobium sp. 16-449-1b, assembly GCF_017741935.1. Lineage (GTDB taxonomy): Bacteria > Pseudomonadota > Alphaproteobacteria > Rhizobiales > Rhizobiaceae > Rhizobium. The sequence continues at coordinate 251,325 of NZ_JAGHMH010000013.1, forward strand.
GCACCGGGCTCGGCAATCTCCTGAACCAGTCGCGAGGCTATCTCGACTACGGCATGATCTGGACCGTCGCCGTGGTCTCGGTCCTCATCTCGGTTCTCTTCTATCAAATCGTCATCGTCATCGAACGGCACGTGCTGCGCAAACGCGGCATGCAGCCGGCGACCTGAAGCATTACAAGGAGTTTTCATGACCACCGCAGCCGAAATCGCCGATCACAAATCATCCGTGCGCGAACGCGTATGGACCGAGTTGCGCAAGGTCGCTGTCGCCGACAGCCGCTTCCACTTCGATTTCGGTGAATTCATCGCCGATTTTGAGGGCGGAGAGGACGCGGTCAAACGGCTGACGAACAACGCCTACTATCGCGATGCCAAGCTGATTTTCATCACGCCCGACAACTGCCTCGACCGTCTGCGCCTCAAGGCGCTGCAGGACGGCAAGGTCGTGCTGATGACCACCTATTCGATCAAGCGTGGATTCTGGTTGCTCGATCCGGTCAAGATCGCGCCGGAACTTTATCTCTACGCCTCCACCCTGGATGGCATGGAGCGGATCGGACAGCATCTGACGCTGGCCGACATCCAGGCAACACTGCCTGATGTCGACTACATGGTCACGGGTACCGGCGCCATCAACCTGGAAGGTGTCCGCTTCGGCAAGGGGCATGGTTTCTTCGACGCCGAATGGGGCATGCTCTACCAGCTCGGCCGCATTTCGGTGGACACACCTTGCGCGGCCGTCGTCCATGACTGCCAGGTTCTTTCCGAAAAGCTGATGCCCGACGTCTACGACACCGTCGTTGACGTCATCTTCACGCCGACGCGCACGATTGATGTCAGCAACCCGCACAAGCCGACCTGCGGCATCATCTGGGATCGTCTCGACCAGCATATGTTCGATACCATCCCGCCGCTGCAAGAACTGAAGGCCATGGGCCTCTGACGATCGCTCCGAAGCCGCTGCTTGCGGCGACCTTTGCTGAACAAGCAGTGGTTTTGGATCGTTGAATCGATCTCGCCACGCTCGAATTGCACGACATTTCAAGCGTTCGGTGGGTGAACGAGCCCGCTCTAACTTCACCGCACTGGTATCGTGCTCCACGAAAATAGTGCCATATCAATCATGTCGCCTGCATGTTGACGGGCGGCATTTCGGCCGCGCTCCGAACGCCGGATTTCGGAAAACATCACGCTCCCAGATCCTGTACCATACTGCGATGCCCGGATTCTTCGCCAAGGGCGGAAAAAGCTGTTCGTTTTCGACGGCGGCAAAGCGAGTCGAATTCCGTTAACTTTAAAAGGCTTGCAAGGGAGAGAGAATCGCGGCACTCCTGAAATGCGGAATTTTGACGTTTCCTGGGTATTTTCCGCATATGTGAGCTGATGGGCAAATTGATGACGAAGACCGCAAGCGCCGGCACTGGCCGCTCTCTACCGCTCCGATCCAAGATCGCGAGCCATTCCGCATCGCTGTCGGCTAAGCTCCAGGAGCATCAATCCAACATTTTCCCGCCCCACGCGCGTAAGACTATCCGGTCCTTCTCACCATCGGAAGCAGCAAAATTGTTGGGGGTGGCCGAAGGCTATCTGCGTACAATCGCTGTCGAGCTTGAAAAGAAAGCGTCGGAAGGCTCCGAACGCGACTTCAGCCCAGCGCTTGCAGGCGGGCGGCGGATGTATTCTGTGCAGGATATTGCCGCGATGCGGGCCTATCTCGACAAGCCCGCACGCTCGAACGGCCGCTATCTTCCGCACCGCCGTGATGGCGAGGAGCTGCAGGTCATTTCGGTGATGAATTTCAAGGGCGGCTCGGGCAAGACGACAACATCGGCGCATCTTGCGCAATATCTTGCGCTGCGCGGCTATCGTGTCCTGGCCATTGACCTTGACCCGCAGGCGAGCCTTTCGGCCTTGTTTGGCAACCAGCCCGAACTCGACGTTGGCGAGAACGAAACGGTGTACGGTGCCATTCGCTACGATGAAGAGCGCCGCCCGATCCAGGAAATCATTCGCGGAACCTATATTCCCGAACTGCATATAATTCCGGGCAATCTCGAGCTTATGGAGTTTGAGCACGACACGCCAAAGGCCCTGCTTCAGCGCAAACCCGATGACGTGCTCTTCTTCGCCCGCCTGCAGGCGGCGATTGGCGAGGTCGGGGATGCTTATGATGTGGTTGTGATCGATTGCCCGCCTCAGCTTGGCTTTCTCACACTTTCGGCCCTGACCGCCGCAACCTCTGTCTTGATCACGATCCATCCGCAAATGCTGGATGTGATGTCCATGAACCAGTTTCTCGCGATGACCAGCGCCCTTCTCGATGAAATTGCGGAAGCCGGAGCGCAGGATCGGAACAACTGGATGCGCTATCTCGTCACGCGCTTCGAGCCGACCGATGGCCCGCAGAACCAGATGGTTGCCTTTCTCCGTTCGATGTTCGGCGAGGATGTGCTCGTCAATCCGATGCTGAAAAGCACCGCCATTTCCGACGCAGGCATTACAAACCAGACTCTTTTCGAGGTTGAACGCAGCCAGTTCACCCGATCGACCTATGACCGCGCGCTGGAATCGATGAACAACGTCAACGCCGAGATCGAATCCCTGATCAAGGCGACATGGGGTAGATCATGAGCCGGAAGAACCTTCTATCCATGCTCCACAGCGAGCCAAAGGACGGACAGCCAGCTGCCCCTCCCCCGCCTTCGCGACCGCATCTTGACGCCACGAAATCCAAACCGATGGCTGCCGTCAGCAAATCATTGGGTGATCTGAACGATCGTAGCCGGCGAGCCAACGAGATCGAACGGAAGCTGGCCGAGGGCCAGGTCGTGGTCGAGCTCGAGACTGCCAGCATCGAGCCATCGTTCGTGCAGGATCGCATGGACGGAGATCTCGATGGTCTCGTCGCCTCGATACGAGAGCAAGGTCAACAGGTCCCCATCCTGGTTCGTCCTCATCCGAGCGAGCCCGGGCGATACCAGGTTGCGTTCGGCCATCGCCGATTGCGCGCGCTCATCGAGTTGGGCCTTCAGGTCAAGGCCATCGTTCGCGACCTGACCGATGAACAGTTGGTTATCGCGCAGGGACAGGAAAACAACGAACGCGAGGATCTGACCTTCATCGAAAAGGCACGCTTCGCTGCGCGTCTTAAAGAGCGGTTCTCACGAGACGTGATTACGGCGGCCATGTCGGTTGACAAGAGCGACCTCACGAGAATGTTCAATATCGTCGATGCCCTGCCGGCGGATCTGATCGATGCGATCGGTCGCGCGCCGGGCGTTGGGCGCCGTAGCTGGATCGAACTGGCTGAACTCCTCGAAAAAGCGCCATCACCGCAAGATGTGACAAGCTTCGCGCTCTCACTTCGAGCCCTGCCGTCACAGGATCGCTTCAAGGACACGTTGGCGCGCCTTAAGCCCCGCCGAATCGATCGGGGGATTCCCGACGTACTTGCGGCACTTGATGGGCAAAGGCTCGCTCAGGTCAAACAAAGCAAGGCGAAGGTGGAGCTCACAATCGACAGGAAGGCGACGCCTGACTTCGCCGCTTTCGTACTCGAGCAGCTTCCCACGCTCTACGCAGATTATCGTGCAAGACAACACGCGAAGAAGGAAGCGTAACCCGCAAAAGAAAAGAGCCCCCAAAACGTCGCCGTCTCGGAAGCCCCTATCTGTCTAGCACCAGTAGAATCGCATTTCCGGGAATCATCGTCAAGAGTCTTTGGCATCGTTTTGATGAGCGAATTTCTTTTGCCTGCTGAAAGGTGAAAGACGATGCATACGGGGAATGTGACGACGCCATTCGGGCGGCGGCCGGTGACGCTTGCCTTGGTCCGGCGTCAGCAGGCTGTCGCCGAACTGAAGGCGGGAAAAACAGCGGATAAATGGAAGGTCAAGCGGGACGCGTCGGCGGCCATGCAACAGCTGGGGCTTCAATCGAACAGCCTGGCGGTTCTCGACGCTCTGTTGAGCTTTCATCCAGACAATGAGCTGCGCGAGGACGGACAGCTTATCGTTTACCCCTCGAACATCCAACTCTCCCTCAGAGCCAATGGAATGCCGGGTTCGACGCTGCGTCGGCATCTTGCGCTGCTCGTTGAGGCCGGCTTGATCGTGCGAAAGGACAGCGCGAACGGCAAACGCTATGCTCGCAAAGATGACGCGGGCGATGTGGAGAGTGCTTTCGGGTTTGACCTCTCCCCTCTTCTCGCACGATCAGAAGAGCTCGCGATCATGGCACAGGAGGTCATCGCAGCACGCGCAGCCTTGCGCAAGGCGAAAGAAGACCTGACGATCTGCCGGCGCGATGTTCGAAAACTGATCTCTGCGGCAATGGAAGAGGGCGCCGAAGGAGATTGGTATGCGGTAGAGGCTGTCTACGTAGGCATGATTGGACGGTTGCCGCGAGTGGCAACAATCGAAGTTGTCGCCAGCATACTCGAAGAAATGCGGCTACTGAGAGAAGAAATCCTTAATCGACTGGAAACGCAGGATAAATCAGATTATTCTAGCACCAATGCTGCTCAAGATGAGCGCCACATACATAATTCAAATCCCGAATCTCCTACAGAATCTGAACCACGCTCTGAAGAAGAGCTGGGGGCGAAGTCGAATGAAGACAGCCGACCGAGGAGCGAGCCGCTCAAGGTGTTCCCACTGGGTACTGTTTTGAAGGCGTGCCCGCAGATAGTTGACTACGGTCCCGGCGGAAACGTCACGACGTGGCGCGATCTGATGTCCGCCGGCGTGGTCGTGCGGTCGATGATGGGGATCAGCCCTTCGGCCTATCAGGACGCATGCGGCGTGATGGGACCGGAAAATGCAGCCGTCACGGTTGCCTGCATGCTTGAACGAGCCAACATGATCAATTCTGCCGGCGGATACCTGAGAGATTTGACCAGCCGCGCTGAGCGCGGTGAATTTTCTCTTGGGCCGATGATCATGGCGCTGTTGAAAGCGAATGCGGATCTGGGCCGTAAGGTTGGATAGTGCAGCCCTTGGGGACGCGAGCGCTCGATTGGCCGTGGCGGCTGAATTGTCAAAGCGGAGGTTAGGAGGCGGTGTTGGATATTCGAGTGCGCACGGCTTTGACGACAGCTCGTGTCGAGCATCAGTGTGGTGTTGCGAGGGAAGAGATAGCTGGGGCGCCGTCAGTTGTCGGCGATAGCGCGGAAGTCTTCAGATCAAGTATCCGAGCCGCGCTCTGTAGCAATTGTGCAAACGATCGATCGTTCACGCCATCGGCTTGGTTCAGCTGTGCTATCAATGGGTCGATCAGCATCTGCTGAATTGTAGGTTCCCAATCCACCGTTTCATCCTCCGTTGTCATGACGCAGGATTATCACCCAAAGACGACGCAGATGTGTGGCAAGGGATCACGTCTCGGTTACCGGCGCTAGACGAGCCGGTTAGGGTATCGAGTTGGATTCGCTAATATGGAACAGATCCAGGGAGCATGCTGGCTACCGGGTAAGATCAGTAGGCCTGAAGGACCGCTCTGCAACGCGATGACCGTTCTTAGAGCGGAGTGGCAAGATGCTCTGTTACAGAATTGAGGGCAGCGATGCTTCGCGACAGCAAAGCTTATTCGTACCCATCGCCAGTCCGTACTGCGAAAGATATTGACCCGGGAATGACGGAGGTAAGCGAGACGATCGGAAGCATGTGGACGGCACATATGAATTCCTCACTGATCCCCTCCCCTGACCTATCCTTCACCGCAAGCGACACAATCTTGAGAGCTGCGATTGCGCCCAGTCTCTTGCTAGGTCCTGGGTATCCGCGAGCCCGGATAGGAGGCCGCCAACGCCGTCGTCGATATCCATGCGGGCGTCCGTTATCCTGCAGGCCGCGGTGTCGAGCGTGACGTTCACTGTCACCTTCCCCTCGATCGGTTCCAACTGGAACAACACGTTGTCGTCGGTTTCGCAGGGTCAGAAGTGCTTGAGCCCTTATCGACGTCAGGTCCCCCGCATTGCGGCAGACTTCGGCGGATATGACGTTGAAGCTCCTTGTTCGATTGGGGCCGACCGGTAGTTGTTCACAGAGACGAGCATTTGAGATCGCGTGGGCGACAGCCGGCCACTCGCTATTCGCCATAACCGATGTGCAGTTCGCCCAAGCGGGCGTTAGTGACAGCCAAAGCAATCCTGCTGACATGCACACGATCGGGTAAGTTGCCTGGTCGAAACTCATCGCTACCCCCTCTTGCGCTCCGAGAGGATGAGACCTGTTATTCCAGGGTTTTTGATGGCGACGAACGGCGCTGTTTTTGATGGTGCGCGGACGCCGAGCGGGCTGAGGGTCCCGCTCCCGATCTGAGGTCCTGGCTAAAGTTTAGGTCGAGACAGAAAATCTTTCTCCGTCGAGCCAGTCCACCCTGCTTCCTGATCGCTGAGGCTAGCATCTACCAAAGGCTAATCGTCGTCGCTGTAGATGGCGTCGATCGACGGCGCTGGTAGAAACTGCTTTGCTGTCCGCGAGACGACGGCATTCTCAGACGCTATGCTATGGCGCAAACGTTGGTCCGTACGGGCTGAAGACGCCTCTCCCCTCCCCTGAGCACCCCATGGTCTCTGTTACTGTATTAGGCAGTCAGTCGCTGACACTTGATGCTGCGCTTCGACACGCGCTCGCAGGCGCTAACGCAGTTGCCGACACGACGCTGCTCTCGGAGCGAAATCGAATGCGGCCGACGCGCCTCCGCGATACGTGGCTTTGATGGATGCTTTGTTCTCCTTCTTTGCCAATCTCCGTGACCTCGGGACTATTGTCTGAAGGCATTGGATGCTGATTGTTATTGAATGCTATGTGGTATGTTTGTTTAAAAACATAATTATTTCAATTGGTTAGCTTTGTGGGCCGCGGCCCACACAGATCAGATTGGCCCCTATTCTTTGTCATCCGATATTTACAATGATTTCAATATGTTAAGTCTGTGGGCCGCGGCCAACTGCCAACAGCGATGCGGTTGAGTGATGGCGCGCTCGGCGAAAATAATCGCTGGCACAAGGTACCACCAAGCATACGGGCCGCTACGGGAGTTTGTCACACAGCGATGCATCGGTTGCCGTTTCTCCCGAGTGGGTGTTTGCCTCACCTAAGCCACAACATCGCTGGCAGCTACAACGCATTGATGGTGCCGTGATCTTACGACTGTGGGCCAACGTCGCCAAGGCGATCGCGGCTGGTCTTTCTGTACTCGTGATAGAAGGCCGAGATCAGTTCATGCGATTCTACGCATTCACGCCGTCGCTCTGGTCTATGCTGGTGAACGCCCTCCTCCGCAAAGGCTTGCAGCAACAGTTCCACGTCTCCTGGGAGCTAGCGCAACCTGGCTCGCGGTGCGGGCGTTGGAAGTTCGATCTCAACCGGCCGGCCTGAAACGCAATCACATTGAACGGAAGATATCGTTTAGGGACTTCGACTTATGTCACCGTCACCATCTGCTGGCTGTTGACTGACTCTGAAACGCGCCCTGCCCGCCCTGATCCCGCGTTGGCCAGGTAGGTGACCAAAGTCTCGGCGGCGCGCTGCGAACCACTGAACGGTCCGCAAACGGCGGATAGACCGGCGAGCAAAAGATCGTGTCAAACCCGACTCGAGCAAAAGCTTTGAAACTGGTCGAAGACTAGCCTAAATCCGCTATCTACAGTAGATGTGACAAAATCGGCGGACTGAGCCGAGCAATGAAGTCGAAGGCGGGCAAGGCGTGGCTAACCGAACGGCTTGCAGGCGCCGGCGGGATGCTGGCAGCTTTGATTCCACTCGGGTACTCGCTGTATGAGCGTAGGCAGGCCGACGTCTCATCCGGGTGTCGCCAAGTTTCGGCAAACTGGCTACGCGTTGGGCTTAGAGCGAAAGCTTTCCAAGGTACAGATTCTTGCCCTCCGGCTTGATACTCAGGAAATGGGTAAAGATCTGGAGCGGTGGATAACGGGCTTTCATAAGGCAGCGAAGCCGTTAACTCGGCAAGGAGGTCTCAATGGCGCAGACCCATGATAGGATGCTTATCAGCGAGACAGCTTGGCAAAAGGCTATGGCCCGCGAAGCCGTCAATCAGCCCCGCATAGTGCGATACGGCCCGTAACTGCTCAGCCTAACCGAGCGTTCTGGCCCAGACGGCTTGTGCGTTGGTGAACTCGCGCAGGCCGAAGTGAGAGAGCTCCCGGCCATAGCCGCTTTTTTTGACCCCACCGACCGGTATGCGAGCATTTGTTGCGCTGAAGCCATTGATGAAGACACCGCCGGTTTCGAGGCGACGAGCGAGGCGCTTTGCCAGCGCAACATCGCTGCTCCAAAGATTGCCACCAAGGCCGTAATCACTGGCGTTGGCAAGTTCGATGGCGTGCTCGATGTCGTCGGCGACGGCAATAGCGGCAACTGGACCAAAGGTCTCTTCGGCAAAAGCTGTCATGCCAGGGGATACGTTGGCGAGTACGGTGGGCTCATAGAAGTTGCCGGGGCCTTCGACAAATTGCCCGCCCAGAAGCAAATTCGCGCCCTGCTGGATCGTCTTGCACACTTGGCCATGGAGCTCCTCGCGCAAGTCGTGTCGAGCCATGGGTCCGATCTGGGTATCAAGATCAAAAGGATCGCCTACCTTCAGCGCTTTCGCACCCTCGACAAACTTGCGGGTGAACTCTTCGGCGACCGGTCGCTCGATGATGAAGCGTTTGGCCGCGAGACAAACTTGGCCTGTGTTCTGAAACCTCGCTTCGAGCGCCGCCTCTACGGCGAGATCTATGTTGGCGTCGGCCAAAACAATAAACGCGTCGCTGCCTCCCAATTCGAGCAGGCTCTTTTTGAGCGCTCTGGCGGCCGTTGCGGCAACCGCGGCGCCGGCACGCATGCTGCCGGTGAGGGTGACGGCCGCGATCCTGGGATCCTCTATCACACTGGCGACCGCATGGTAATCGGCATTGAGGTTTGCGAACAACCCTTTCGGAAAGCCAGCGACCTCAAAAGCCCGCTGCAAGGCATAGGCCGAACCCATGACATTGGGAGCATGCTTGAGAAGGAAGCCATTTCCTGACAGCATGATCGGCGCTGCGGCGCGGATGACCTGCCAGAGTGGAAAGTTCCAGGGCATGACGCCGAGGACAGTGCCGATGGGCAGGTAGGACACATGGACCTCGTCGTCACCATCAACGTCGACCGGTTCGTCAGCAAGGATCGCAGGGCCATGGCTCGCGACCCACTCGATGGTCGCTGCGCATTTTTCAACTTCGGCTCGAGCAGCACCAATTGGCTTGCCCATCTCACGGGTAATTAATGTCGCCAGCTCGTCAACGCTTTCGCGCAAGGTCGTTGCGAGGCGGCGGTAGGTCGCGGTGCGCTCCGCCATCGGCGTGTCCCGCCACAGGCGATATGCTGTCGCACCGCCTTGCAAGATATGTTCAATCGCCTCAGCAGTGTGGAACGGATAGATTTCGATGACCGCGCCGGTCGTCGGGTTTTGTGAAATGGCCCCGGCGGGGGCGGTCGCTGTGATGGCATTCATGAGGGTCTCCTGGGTTCGCCGGCGCAGCCGCGCGCGAACAGCATGATGCCGTTCAACCGCACGAGAAGCGCTGTTGAGCACTCAGTAGTCTGGGGAATGCCGTGCAGTAAGGCGTGTTGTGATCCTATGAGTCCGAGTCATAGGCAGCCTTCCGCGGAATATAAGTCACTAGCGAAAGGTCAGGCCGCCCCTCCGGAGAAAGCGCCACATATGTAAACTCGACATGCCCATGGATGGGATGGTTTAGGCGCTTGCGGCCTTCATCGAAACCTTGAACATTTGTGTCAGGCCACCAAGAGCGAAATTCCTCGCTGAGCTCATTGAGCTCAGCGATCAAGCGATCGAATGGCGCCCTGTCCTGTGCCTGCGCCCGCGCCGCCCTGAAAGCTGAGATCATGCCACGCGACATTTGCTCCCAGTCGAGGATCAGCGTCCGATAGGGCATGTACAGGAACAGTAGGCGCAGGGTGTTGCGTTCGTGGGGCAGGAGAGAGCCATAATCGACAAACATGTCGGCAGCTGCATTATTCCACGCGAGAATGTCGAACCGGGTGTTGCGGACATATGCGGGGATTGGTTGGATCGCATTGACCAGGTCGCGTAGGCCATGGCTTAGCGTCCCGCCAGTCTCAACAGGCGGCGCTCCCCGGGAGGAGAGGGCTGCGAGGTAGGCCGCCTCGACGGCGTCAAGTCTGAGAACACTGGAAATCCGAGCCAAGGTGTCGGACGACGCCTGGATGTCGCGGCCCTGCTCCAGCCACGTGTACCAGCTGACGCTGACACCGGCGAGCACGGCCACTTCCTCTCGTCTCAGCCCTGGAGTGCGTCGTAAACCAGCCGGAAGACCGAAGTCGTGCGGATCAAGTTTCGCACGCTGGCCGGACAGGAAAGCGCCCAGTTCGCGACGTTGATCTAGGGAAGGCTTCTTCATGGTGATTTTGCCAGGCGCTGCATGCTGAAACCGTGCCCTCTTTGTTTCGGTCTGGCCCTGGACTCGCAGACCTCGGCCGACATGTCATGATGTGGATCATCTTCCCGTCGCTGCGGATCCCACAAATGATGGGCGACGAATTTCAGCAGCAGCGCTTCCGGCGCCGGCCAGGGGAGGGGACTGCCGGTTGCCTCCAGCCCCCAGGCTTCAAGATAGGCGAGATCCGAGGTGATGGCGCGGAGGGTGTTGTCGCCCATTCCCTCGTTGACGAGGTGGCGCAGCGTCTCGATGTCCTGGTCGGTCAGCGGCTCGGCGAGTTCGTCGCGACGCTCGATCGGCAACACCGCGGCTATAGTGTCGAGCTCGACGGCTCGCCGATCGGCACCGATGAGGGCCGTGGATTTCCGCTTCGTCACCATCAGACGATCTCCACGTGCGGCCGCCAGCGGCGGATGATATCGACGATCTCCGGCTTGTAAGCATCCGGATAGGAGAGCGTTTCTTCGCGGGCCATCCAAGTGAAGACGGTGATCACGTCTTCGCAGACGTCGCGGTCGAGATCGGCAAGGTCTGTCAGGTCGAAGCCGCCATGAACGTCGGCATTCCACCAGGCGAGGATGAAGTTGGCCACCCGGCGGCTCTGGCTGGTATCACCATTGGCGACGTTGAGCAGCTTTTCGAGCGCGAAACGGACGCGATCTTCCATATCGAAAACGCCTCTGAATATAGGTTTTGGCTCAGACTAAGTGTGTCTGTGCGCTCAATCTAGCTGATAAGATTAACTTGAGCCCTATCCGGTGCGCTGGCAGCCGTTCTTCAACTTCGAGAGGGATAGTGGCCTTGGCCTCGCTTCATGTTGGGTGTTATACCGCTTTTCCCATTTGAGGGAATGCCAGTCACAGCCTCACCGCAACATCGATCAGTCATCGCGACCGGCAACCGTTTGGACTAAGTTTCGTATCACCGTCGCTAGTATCAGTCGTCTGGTTGCTCGTTGGATAGCTGGGACTACTGAACTGAACTTGGGTTCAGCCGATCGTCTCACGGATGAGAGCATCTCGATTCTCTCATTGGCGCAGAAGTCCGAACCGGAACGCCTGATCCAGCAGCGCCTTGACCGACGAAGGCTGCCATTTTCGTCCACCGCGCACTGGGCGCTCACCCATCCGGTCGAGCTGGCCGGCTATGTCGCGCAATGACAGGGTGGGATCTGCGATTGCGATGGCTGCGACGAGCTTCATATGGTGATCCTCTGACGGCCGACGTGGCGATCGCTCTAGAAGAGCAGGATCCGCGAGCTTTTCTCGAACCATCCGGTGGACGGCGCGGCGAAGGCGTTCGACGGTCCAGTCGTGGCCCTTCCGATTGAGGACGCGCACAACGTTGTCCCAGCTGTGCTTTGGCCGCAGCTGCTTGACGGTTGGAAGCCATGTCTGCGCTGAGGTGATCAGCTCATCAAGATAGACTTGGTTGCGGGCTGCGGCTGCGGCCCTGATTGCTTCAGGGCGGCGCTCGCGTAGTCCAGGGTTACCGGCGACACGGCCCCGCGTCTTGGCCGCCCTCATGCCTGATTTTGTCCTCTCGGCGATCAAGGCGCGCTCCAGCTGGGCAACGGCCCCGAGAACCTGTAGCGAGAACATGCCCTGCGGAGTCGACGTATCGATCGGATCGCGGAGGGAGCGGAAATGTACGCCACGTTGTTCGAGATCCTCGATCACATCGAGCAGGTGACTGACAGATCGCGCCAGGCGGTCCAACCGCACGACGACAAGGACGTCGCCGCCTGACAGCTCGCCCAGCATACGCGTGAGCACCGGACGGGCTCGCGACGCACCGGATCCGTGTTCTTGGTAAATGCGATCACAGCCGGCTGCACGGAGCTCCGCGACTTGAGCATCGTTAAACTGCTCGTCCGTTGAGACGCGCGCATAACCGATTAGCCGGCGGGCTGGGGGAGGGGCGGCCGCCCCGATGTTTCTGGCCATGAATTTGTTGCTCGAATCTCGGACCTTCGTTCAGATAATGAATGTGGTGATAAAGGTTCCTTTGCAAGCGTGTTTTACATAGTAAATGGGAGATCGTACAGCGCGATCTTAGACACGATACGCATCTGTGCCCATCCACCGGGGCAAACGCGCGTCAGCGGCGCTCTGTGGCGAAAATACTGGAAAACTGGGCTTGATGTCAGGTGGTGTCGTTGGGGAGTCCCCTCGCCGGGTCGCATAGGGCGTCAATAGGGCGTCCACAGCGAGCTGGTGCGACCTGCCGGTACTCGGAGCGTCCATCCGGTCGCGGCGCAACGGTTCACCGTATTCGGCTGAAAATCGCTTGAGGGCCCGGATTTGCGGGGAATCCGCTGAACAAGGGCGGCTGACAAGACGGCTTCGCGTGGCTCTTATATCAAATATCGATAACCGGTCATTATCGATGGTTATGAAGGCACCCCACAATTGTACCATGTGACGAACTATAATATTCATATAGCGTTCCTTTAAAGGATCGTTTACCATAATATCAATGGCTTATGATCTCGCGAAAATCAGCATGAGCGCCCTGATGCGGCCGGCTTTTGACGCCGGTATCGCCCTGACCCGTCTCGACGAGCGTATTGTCCGCTCGCCGGTCGGAAGCGGCTTTCTCGAGCGCCAGAATTTCGCCGACGCCTGCGCCTCGCTGTGGCTCGACGGCGAACTCGTCCATCTCGAAGACCTTGTCCTCCACGACGCTTTTCGTGATACCCGCACCCCAACCCACGAACTCACCATCGCCCGCGATGTGCTACGCACTCGCCGACGGATTTCTGGCCAGTCGCCGGATTGGGCGTTATCCGCGGAGGGTATCCGAGTTCTGCGAATGACGTCGGACATCAGTCTGGTGGGAGCCGAAGCGGTTGATCCAGCCGGTGCCACCAAAAGGGTCGTCGTGGTCGGACCAGAAGGGGAGGGAGAGGATGGCGACGACATTGGGAATCTCCCCAGCGTCGACTTTGCCGCCATCGATGCGGTGCTCGCCCGATCGGAGGCTGCGATCGAGAGTGCCAAACGACCCAGCCGTGGCAGCGTTCAGGACAAAGACCCGATGATTTACGATCTCGATTGGGACGAGGATGCCCGGCTGGACGAATGGCGTGGTGTGCTGCGTCAGGCTCAAGACTTGCCGGCGATGCTGCAGGCCATCGTTGTCCTCGATGCCTGGAACGAGCTTGCCGTCCTTCAGCATGCGCCCTGGCTTGGCCGGTTGTTTGCCGCCTCTATCCTGCGGGAATCCGGCATCACCACCGGCGCCCATCTTGCCGCCATCAATCTTGGCCTCAAAACCATTCCGGTCGATCGGCGCCGGCATCGCAACCGGGACACGCGGCTGCTGGCCATCGCCCATGGTTTGTTGGCGGCCGCCGAGATCGGCTTGAAAGAACATGACCGGCTGACTTTGGCGAAAACGATGTTCGAGCGAAAACTGGAGGGGCGTCGGACGTCTTCAAAGCTGCCGGAGCTAGTTGAGTTCGTTATGGCGAAGCCATTGGTGTCGGCCGGGATGGTGGCAAAAACGCTCGAGGTGACGCCGCAGGCGGCGCGGCGGATTGTTTTGGAGCTCGGACTCAGAGAGATGACGGGGAGGGGGAGGTTTCGAGCGTGGGGGGTACTATGAAAGAGGCACGGCCTTGCTCACGCCAGATTCCCTCTGGCTACTAGGCATCATCCACAAGATCATAAGCAAAACTACTCTCCGCGAGCACCTGTGTGGCTTCATATGGAATGCCGATCCCGTTGATCCGACCTGTTTCAGCAATCAGGTGCAGGTTTTTTCTGGGGCGAGAGGCAACGACATAGAGCAGTTTGTTGGCGCTCTCTGCCGCGTTCGGATCTGAGAAGTGCGGAACCATTCCCTCAAGGAGCGCAAAAGCGATCACTGTATCGAACTCCGCTCCCTTCACCCCGTGAATCGTCGAAACCGTTATGCCGGCTCGAGTTGCGAACACACGCCTGAACATCGCAATGCTCGACACGCCTTGAACGCCGCCATTCTCCAGTCGTTGGATTTGAACCCGGGACCGTTCGAAAAAGGCGACGCGATGCTCTTGCAGCGGTGGGAAAAGATTGATCTCAATGTCGAGAGCCAACAGCAGTTCCGCGAAGAACAACTCCAGATACTCCAGCCCATCTTCCACAGCGATCTCGATGCTATTGCAATGACGCAGCAGGTCACGCGGCGAGATCTTTGAGACGTCGACACCTGCGGACCTGAGGTGATCCAAAATCTCTCTGGCCCATCGTGTGCGTCGGACGAAGAGCTGTGGATCTGGGCGGGTCAAGGCAAGACGCGAGACCTTGAACCAGATGTTGTCCTGGTCACGAGAGAATGGCGCCATGCCGGGGCCATCGAAGCTATATTCTGGAAGTGCTGCCACCAAGCGCCTCGTGACGGCAGCCAGCTGGATCCACTGCGGTCCAACCACGCAGATTTCGTGAGGGGGAATGCCAAGCGTCTCGATATTGTAGCGGATGAGTCGGACGATTTCGTCGTCCAGCTCCTGCTGATTGATCTCCTGATTGAAAGAGACCACGCTCGGATATTCTTTGTCAGGGCCGACCGCTTCAATGACCGCTGGGACGACGCAATAATTGGAAAAGTAGTCGACGATCTTGTCCGAGGAGCGGTAGTTGCTCGAAAGGCTTTTATCTGCAAGTGCAATGCCTGCCAGAGCGGCGAAGTCGAACCGGCTCATGGCGAAGCCGCCCAGCGATCCGTAGATGGCCTGATTAGGATCGCCAACGATGAACGTCTGTGTATTCCCAGCCGACGCGCTGAGTATTGCAGCAACGATCGCGTACTGGATCTCCTTTGTATCCTGATACTCGTCTATCAGGATATATTTGAACAGCTTGCCGAGCAGGAGGGAAATAGAGGGTTGGGCGACGATGAGCTCGTAAGCGCAACCCAAGATCATCTCGAAATCGATCAGCCTGTTCTCTTCCAGATGTTGCCAGTATCCGTTCAACACGGAAAGGGCAGCCAAGCGTCTGTTCGGGTTCGCATTCTCCAGCTGGCACCCAGCTGTCGAGTAATAGTATCTGCAGTCGAACGCCCGAACTTGATGCAGTGACTGATGGCAAAGTTGGTCCAGAATTGCTTCGGTTTCATGCTGGTCCACCACGCGAAACCCGTTCTGCAGTTTCTCGTGATAAACGGAGTAAGGCCGCAAGATCCAGTCAAGGCAAAACGAGTGGATTGTACCGATCCAGAGCCGATCCGTTGCCACGCCCAACCGCTCGATCCGCTCGGTGATTTCCTCGGCGGCGCGGTGCGTGTAGGTGATGGCAATGACCCAATGACGTTCGCTTTCGAGCTTGGATAACTCCAATGCGATTTTATAAGTCAATGCTCTGGTCTTGCCGCTCCCGGGGCAGGCGGCAAGGTACACGCTTCCGTCGTGCTCGATGGCGTCGACCTGCTCCTCATTGAGGTCGCCGTCTTCCCAGACAAACACCATCAAGCGTGTCCCAGAACGTCGATGATGACGTCTCCCGCCATTGCGCCGATAATCGCTTCTCGAAGCGGTTCGATCTGCAAATCGCCAGCACGGAATGCTTCCACCTCGGCACGCAACGCCAGAACTTGAGCCTCTGAAATTACGGCCGGATCGGTATGAAATTTTAGCCGGTGATCAATCATGTTCGCCAGCACACGCCGGCTCAGAGGTTTGTGCGCGGTAAAAATCGCTTCAACCAGGTAGCTGGGGATTCGCGTTGTCCCTGTCACCAGCTTGGCAATTTGAATTGCCAGCCAGCCCTTCTTGGCATAACTCGCCATGGCGAGGATCCGCTTTCCGTAGATTGCCACATCGCCGGACCGCAGCTCCTCGGTCGCAGCAACAATGGTTGCGGCGTCGCTGTAGACTGAGTTGAGCACCGAAACTGTCAGCTCGACGTTCCCGGCTGCAACGAAGTCGACTTCGAACGTACGCGGCGCGTAGTGAACCGAAATCCAGTCGTTTCCATCCTTGAAGGCCGTCAAACGAGTGCGTCGTGCGACACCAGCTGCCTGCGAGCCGAGCGCCTTCTCTTTGGCACTCTTCAACGCATCAGGATCGTCCGGATGCGGGTCAGTGTTGAAAAAGGTGGCGTCCAGATCGGTCACGATCGCGCAACGTCGCCGAATACGATCATCGTGAAACAAAACTGCGACGTTCTCGAAACCAGTGCTGCGGATGTTGATCAGACTTATGCCCAGTTCGTCGAGGCTCACACCCAGCACCTCTTTGACCAGCACCGGCACGAGGATTTCTTCGGCGTCGCCCTCGACCAGGATCACGCTTTTCGCGAACAGTAGATTGCTGCGGACAGCGTCAAGATAGCGCTGAATGCTGCGGATTTTTGGGGCTTCCAGGCCAGCACTCGGCTGGAACGCTTCGCAGCGCAAACCGCTCCGGCCCAAGATGTTGACATTCTCGATGTTGCTAACTTCGGAAATTTGGGTCGAGTGCGTGGAGTATATCACCTGGGTGTCGGGATAGCTCAACCTGTCGAAAAGGGTTTTCTGAATATGGGTATGAATGTGCGCCTCGGGTTCTTCAATGACTAGGAAGTTGGCGCAGGCCTGCTTTGCTTTCTGATATTTGAACTCGAGAAGCTTGAGGGTGAGAAATATGAGGTTGGCGCCCCCGAGACTCAACTCGTTAATGGCTCCCTCGTATTGATCATCGGTCTCGCCAACAAACAATTTTAGAGATTGGAAAAGCCGATCCGCTTCACCCGGGACGGCCGATCGGACTGCGAGGCTCGCTGGCGAGTACGTTTCGCCGGCAGCATCCCGGATCGTTTGGCGAATGTCGGCCCGGATTTCTCCGACGTCGGGAATTGCTTCGATTTCACTGTTCAGTTCGTTCACTCGGTCAGTAATCGGGGCAAGCACTGCCGGATCCAAATCTCCGCTCTTGCTGCGCAGGAGCGTCAAAAGGGGATTTGTTCTCTGGCCCTGGAACTCACTGACTACATCACGAAGGGCTTGAATGAAGGTGAAGCAAACCTCCTTGCTGACCGACATTATGCCTGGAACCCTTCCTCCAAGGGCTGCTGGATGAAGCTCTGCCGGAAACTGTACGGTCTCGAAATTTCCGACGAGTTCCTGGTACACAGCTGGATCAGAAAAGTCCGCGGTGCTTTTGCCTGTGAAGACGGTCTCGTAGTCGTCCAATGTGACCGCATTCAAGATTGCAGCCAACCCAGCGTGATCGTCTTCATCGAGTTGCGCCAAACGCGTCCGAACCGCGGCATTCGGTCGGAAAATGAGATTGTAGGTTGCCCGAGCGATCGCTTCGTCTTCGATAACTCCGGTCCCATGTAGGAAAAGTGCTTGTACGGCTTCGTCCTGAGACACCTCCGCAAATTCAATGCTGATGATGATCCAATGACCGCGCCAGTTGCCGATCCCGCGATGAAAATCGCTTTCCTCCATGCGATAGGCCCAGCGAAGAAAATCGTCGTCCAGCATCAGACGCATCGCGCGGAACAGATTGGTCTTGCCCGACCCGTTTTCACCGATGATGGTGTTTATGCCTTTGTTGAAATGAAAACTTGCGCGCTCGAAATTTCGATAATTTACAAGCTGAACGCGGGAGATATGCATGTGGCACCGTTGGTGAATCGCAGATGAGGAAATGTACACGCAAAACGGGATAGTTGCATCGACTTGAGCGATGGTTCAACTCCCATCCACCATCGGAATGCCAGCGACGGCCTAAGCCTCTCGACGGGTCCTGATCGAGGGATCACTGGCGATTGAGGAGGAACACCGCCAGACTGCAGGCAACACTCACGACGAGCTCCGCCTCCGCGGCACTCGCGTTGCGCCCCTCTTGGACATGGCGGCCGTTCTGTGATGCATATCCCCAAAGTTTATGGACGGCCTCGCCGAGTGGAGGCGTGAAGGAGAGGCTGTTGATGATTTGGCCCAGATTGAGATTGGGCGAGTTGGTCATGTCGCGCGCAACACATTCCAGAGCTGCCATAGAGTGCTGAATCGCTCCAGTTCGATCTGGCTCCGGGCGTCGGGAAATGTCTCTGAGGGCTTCTCGAATTTCGCCGGCGGCCGTGTAACGACCAGTTTGCGCGAACGCTTCCACAGCCTGTTGCGTGGCGATCTCGAATGTCTGGTCACCGCGGAATACAATGCCGTCAGGATCCTTCAGTTCCCAGCCGATACCCTTTTCCTTGAAGACACGGTTGAGGTCGTTTTCAAACTGGTCTTGCTGATCTGGCCGATATTCGAATGAGCGCCAGATCGCTTCTGCGACGTCATAAACCTTGTACCATTCGCAGTTGGCCAGAAGGCCCAGCACTTCCTCCCAGATGTTCGGATATTCGCTCCAATTATTGGGATCGGGGACCTCCAACAAGATGTCGCATACGATTGCCCGGATTGCCCTGGGGCCAAGCTGGCAGTTCCGGGCGATGCTCGCGACCTGAAACCGCAAGAAGTCCGGCGCGTCTTCGCGAACAGTGATTTTCGCATCCGGCGCACCGTAACCATGCCTGTCGGAAAAGAAACGGTTCATATTTTCTCCGTCGGAGCAGTGTTGAACATTGAAGTTAGCGCATCTCGCATTCCGGAAAGCAACCGAATCTGCATATTTTAGCCGGCGTCAAAGTCGAGGTTGACCAATGGGAAATGTTACTGTCGATCCACTTGCACTTGCTATGCCTGTACTAAGGCCGGAGATTGCCGAGATCCTGGATTTCGCGAGTGGCGAGTTTCTTGACGCCGCCGCCTACATAGCTGCGAAGCGATATGATCGGTTAGTTGCCGAACGTGTCGACATCCGCGAGGGCCTGGACAACAATCCGCGGTTTGGGTGCGCCCTTTGCGCAACCCCGGTCTATCTCGTCGCCTCAGGAAAGAAGCGCTTTTTCTTCCGCCATCGGCGCGAAGACGGTTCCTGCCCTTCAGTAACGCGGTCAGGGCTCTCACGTGCAGATATCCAAGCGCTGAAATATGATGGTCAGCGTGAGAGCCTCGCTCATCTCCGGATCAAGGAGCGAATTGTTCGAAGCCTTACGTGCGATCTCTCAAATAGCGAGATTGTATCGGAACGCCAGTGGAGGTCTGCACGGGACCCAGCTAGCCGGCGCCAACCAGATGTGCAGGCCATGACGGTGTTTGGCCGTGTCGCGTTCGAGGCGCAATTGTCGACCACCTTTCTCGATGTCGTTGCAGGTCGAAGAGCATTCTATCGGGATGAAGGCGCGTTATTGGTTTGGATCATGGCCGGCTTTGATCCTGACTATCGTCGCATGACCACCGATGACCTTCTATTCTCCAACAATTCAAACATTTTGGTCGTCGATGAAGAAACAACGGCGCGCTCGGAGGAAACCGGTACCTTTCATGTGCGAGTTCACTATCGTGTGCCCGAACTCTCGAAGGGCTTACTTGTCGACCATTGGAAATCAACGATCTTCCCATTCCGAGACCTCAAAGTTGATCGGCAAAAGCAAACGGCTTGGGCGTTCGACTACCAAGGGCAGTCCGAGGAGCTCCTTCAAGTGGAAAGGGAGGCAAGTTCACGAGCAGATGACAGTTTGAGGGAACGGCTACTCGCGTTCTGGAAATCGCGAAATCAACAAACACCAGATCCAGTTTCTCGCGAAGCAGTCTGGCAAGGACTGATGAGGGACATTTCCGCCCGCGGCGTCACGCCACCGACTAACGACCGATACGATCGCGCCATCACGGGTCTCATAAATGGAATACTAAGTGCCAAGGAAGGATTTCCAATCGGATGGGATTTCAAGCACTTAGTTGAAGTTGCACATCGGGTATGTGACGGTTATCCGGAACATGTCCTGACTATGGGCTATGCGATCCGGGTCTATGGGCGCGAAACGTTGATCAGTGCGCAGGACAAAAGTGGAAAATGGGCAAAACGCGCCCGATCTATTCGCAAGCTGATTCTTGAAGGCGATCAGCGCTACCTGCCGGACGAAGATACCCTTTCGTTTTTAAAGTTCGTTTTTCCGGAAGTCGGATCCAAAGTGGAAGCCTTTCTCACATCAGATCATGCAAAGTCGCGGTTGTAGGTGGCGGAATAGATATTGTGTGGTCGGAAACTGCGCCTGCCGACGTGACTTTGGCCGATCTTTTCCGCTCCCGCTAAGGCTGTCGAGGGATCTCGGGACTTAGCCTTACGGAGCTAACCCGCTTTTACGTGTCGTGATTCGGCTGTAGAAGTAATCCGATCATCCAACGCTTCTTTTGTCATAAGGAAACGTCTTGAATTCTTCGGACAAAGGCGACAGTCTTGAAGATGCGTTCTACCTATACCTTATGGGTCAGAAGGAACGCGGAGAACTGATCTATGGAGCTTACCCGCCAGAGAACTGCGAAATATTCCAGAAGAGGGAGTATTTTTGCAGAGAGCGCGAGGCCAATGTCGAGTTCGATATTGTCTTGGAGCTCCGCGCCACAGGCCGTTTGAAACCGCTTCTTCATGTCATCTTTGAGTGCAAGAATTACAGCGGCAGCATTCCAGAGCTCTACGTAAACGACTTCTCGTCAAAGATCGGCCGCATCTTTCCTCATTCAGCGAAGGGGGTCATGGTGATATCTTCGCGTCTGCAATCCGGCGCAGAGAAAGTCGCGAAGAACAAAGGACTGGGGATCGTAAAATACGATCCTCTTGGCCTCGAAATCATCGCGGACCGCAAAGCGCGGCCCTATATCGAGCATGGCTTAGCAGAACGGCAGATCTTTCGAAGCGACGCGCCGCCCAAATCGCTCAAATTTTCCGCGTATTTCGATGGAAAATTCTTTGGCAGCATCGGCCAGCTGTTAGGAGATCTACACCCTGAGCTATCAGATGGGGCGGGGACACGCCTCAAGTCGATCCCTTTTCTGCCTGCTGCTACCATTCAACATGCGGTTCAGGACGTCCTGAAGTCTATCGACTACGGTGGTGGACCAGTGGACCTTGAGAGGATCTGCCGCACACTTTCGATAAACCTGCAGATCTCGGATCGGCGCATCCTAGATGCCGACGGAGCACAAATCCTTGGTTCCGCTTATTTCGATCGGAAGGAAATCCACGTCAACGCAGATGGATACCTTTACCGAGAGCGCTTCACCCTGGGCCACGAGATCGGCCATTTCGCCTTGCAGCATCAGGTCTACTTGAGCTCCGAAAACATCATCGAGCGTGATCTTTTGATCACGAAAGAGGCTGACGCGGGCTTCAATATCGAGCGGTTGGAGTTTCAAGCAAATGCATTTTCGTCCAGCCTCCTTCTACCCGAGGACGTCTTCAAGCGAATGACAGTTCAATATCGCAGGGACATCGGCATGCGGGATAGAGGCCATGGCTATATTTTCGTCGACGACCAGCCCTCTAATATTTCGGACTATGATCAACTGCTGTCCAGTCTCTCCACCTATTTCGAGGCATCGAAACGGGCGGTGGAAGTGAAGTTCAAACAGCTTGGTCTGTTGACCGACCTTAGAAAGAGAAACCAGAAGCAACCGGTCCCGCAGCTACTCGATAGTCTGATTTCCAAGTGGAATCCCTGATCCGGCCCGGCTCTTAGAGATGGGAGCCCGTGACCGCTGGCATGGTGGAGCGGAGTGAATCCCGACAGACAAGTGAGTCAAAAGGTGCTCTTATGACGATACAATCCAAGCCCAGAAACACGCTTCTGCGAAGCGCCGGCCTCACTGCGAAGAAGCTGTGCTCGATTGGAGCCGTTGCGATCCTCGCCTCGCACACCGAGCATTATGCTGAGCGGGCAATCTGGGAACTGGATGGACAACCGGTCAAAGGTCTAAGGCCACGAACGGATGCAAAGCCAATCGCAGAGCTTATCAACATGCTCGGTGAGCTCGGCCAGTCATCGACCAAGCCTGGGCTTGGTGCGCTGATTGAACAGTGGGCCAAATCGGCCAAGCTCTGCTTTTCTTGCCGAAACAGCATCATGCACGGCACGACGGCTTACATGGACCAAGAGTTTACAGTTTTCGCGCGCAACCTGCCCACTGCGGGAGTTGTCCGGAAACGGGATCCATCGGATTTCTATGCTTCCCAGCACACTCTCGACCTGCTTGAGGAAGCTTTCGAGTACCTTCTCAACGGAATTCACCTGATTTGGCTAGCGGGTCAAGCCTCCGTACCCCTTGGCGACGCGGAGGAACCGCTGGCCCATCTCCGGCGCGCTTGGTCTATCGGGGCGGAGCTTGATAATCTCGCGGCAGCTGTGACGCACGAGAAATACTAGCTGAGATGTGCGGAACACAGTGGAGGGGCGAGATTGTCGTGAACCAGTGCTTGCGCATGGTCTTTATTGGGGAGCACTTTCGGTAACTTCAGAGGTCGAGGCCTCGTGCGGAGATAAATGATGCTAAGAGCAACGAAAGAAGAAGAGGACGACGTTCGCGGGTACTTCGAATGGCAAGCTTCCGAGCTTGAGATCACCTTCCTGCAGAAGGTTTACGTCGAGACAATCCTTGGTACGCCACATGCCGTTTGGGACATCCATACAACCAAGGACCGATGGTGGGTGATAACAAATCCGCATAACCTCTACTCCCAAGAGCAGTTTCCAAACATGGATCTCTGCTTCACTTTCCACATGGGATTGCTCATCAGGAAACCGAAGGAACGACCTCAAGATCAAGTTCCTGAAGCCATGCGGCTGCTCCCTTTCGGGACAACGTTCGCGAAACTCCGTGATGCCCATGACTCGCTTCCCAGCGCGATGCGGCTCTCTGATTTTCAGACAATTGGAGTTAGGTCTCGGGAAGTGATGCTGGACTTCATCGCCGCTGCCCAGGACTCTGTGCGATGGACCGCGGATCCTCCGAAACGAGAAAACTTTAGGGGTTGGATCGAGATCATTATCAACGACCTTTATCCAGGTGACACGAACAAGGAACGGCGCGGCCTACTGAAAGGTGCTGCAGAGTCGGCCTGGACCTTTGCAAACTGGCTTGCGCATTCCAAATCATCGACTTGGCGAGACGCCGAGCTGGCTCTCTCAATGATGGATTTTGCTGTCGGAAACATCAGCTCCATCATTCTCCACGAAATCCGTGGCGTTCCATCGGCCTGCCCCGAGTGCGGCTCCTCCCATCTACATCCGGAGGTCGGAGAATACGAAAACGATGCCGGCCGACTTTGGGAGCGACCGATATGTATGGGATGCGGGTGGCAAGGTCGGGCGATTCCTATTCTCAGCGCCCTTGAACTAAAGGATCTGGTCACCCGCCAAGGCGGGCATAGCTCTGACGAGCACTCTATCATGACACAGCCATTGAGATCCATGAGAAGGCCGGACGACACGTAAGTCTCGAATACAGCATACCGGAATTAGTGGTCACCGGCGCGGCGTGAGCTGCCAATCTGCAACGCCTTTATTTCTGTGATTCAGGCTTTTCCGCGTAGAGTCTCCTTCCGCCCCATATCAGCTGTTCCCGAGAGCAAGTAGCTGCTGTTACAGGGCAATTCGGCGCGATCCTATAGGCGAGACGACGTGGCCGGCGGTTCGAGTCCGTTCAAGAGCATTCAGCGAGACTCGCCGTCGTCATGTGAAGCTGAATTTCAAACTGAGTGCATTTCTTGCTCTGCTCAGCTTCGACGAAGCAACCGCTGACTAATGGCGGCAATAGCATCCTATCTCGGCGCCTCGTAGCTTCGTAGGTATTCCGAGGATCAATAACGATCTCAGCCACGTCTGCGGACAGCCGCGCGGCGCATAACCAACGCTGTTTGCGGGGGGTGACCAAGTTGTCTCAGGTACTGATCTCTCAATACTTTGCCAAAGTGTCAACCGTATCGACACGACTTCGACCGCGCCCGTTTGAAAAATATCTAGGGGTGACGGCCGCGAAACCGATTGCGAACGTTATCCTCACGCTGCTCTTCCTTGATGTCTTATCGGGGTGCTCCGGAGGGATTATGGATCCGCACGGCCCGACAACGGCAGCCGAACGCCAGATTCTTCTGAATTCCGTCGTGATCATGCTTTGCATCATCGTACCTGTTTTCGCTGCCACGCTTCTGGTTGCGTGGTGGTATCGCGAGGGAAATCGCCAGGCCCGCTACCGTCCCGAGTGGACCTATTCCGGAAAGGTCGAGATCGTCATTTGGGGCATTCCTGCGATGGTCATCATGCTGCTCGGGGGCATTGCATGGATCGGAAGCCACGAACTTGACCCTGCACGTGCGCTGGACTCCAAAGAGACACCATTGAACGTCGAGGTGGTCGCTCTCGATTGGAAATGGCTCTTCATCTATCCCGACCAGGGATTGGCGAGCGTCAACCGGCTCGTCGTACCCGTTGGCAGGCCTGTCTCGCTCAAGATCACGTCGGCGACGGTGATGAATAGCTTCTTCGTCCCGCAGCTTGCGGGTCAGATCTATGCGATGTCCGGCATGACCACCCGACTCCATATGCTCGCCATCCGGCAGGGACAGTTCGAGGGACTATCGGCGCAATTTAGCGGCGACGGCTTTTCAGGCATGCGGTTCAAGGTCGATGCTGTTGAACCTGCCGAGTTCGACGGGTGGATTTCAGCCGTTCATCAGGGCGGGCGGGTTCTCGATGCAGCCGGTTATGCCGAACTCTCAAAACCAAGTCGCTACGTCGAGCCGGCGACATTCGGATGGGTCGCTGGCGACCTGTTCGACAATATAATTCATACGACAACCTTGCCGCAGGAAGAAGCTGACTTGAGCATTTGCCGTGGCGCCAGCTCGAATTCCAACGAAAGGCTATGAGGATGCTGCTCGGCAGACTGACTTGGGACGCTATTCCCTTCAATGAGCCAATTCCCCTTATTACTTCCCTCGTTGTCATCTTTGCCGTTGTAGCTATCCTGGGCATTGTAACGATCAAGTGCCTCTGGCCTTACCTTTGGCGCGAGTGGATCACGTCGGTCGACCACAAGCGGATCGGCATCATGTACAGCATCCTCGGCCTCGTCATGCTTTTTCGCGGCTTCTCCGATGCGATATTGATGCGATCACATCTCGCGTTCGCGGCGGGCGAGGGGCAGGGGTATCTTCCCCCCGATCACTACAACCAGATATTCACGGCCCACGGCGCGATCATGATCTTCTTCGTCGCGATGCCGCTTGTCATCGGCCTGATGAATTTCGTCGTGCCGCTCCAGCTTGGGGTGAGGGATGTCGCGTTCCCCACGCTCAACTCTGTGAGCTTTTGGCTGACTGCGTCGGGCGCCCTGCTGATCAATCTCAGCCTATTTGTCGGTAATTTCGCGCGGACCGGGTGGCTCGTCTACCCCCCATTGAGCGAGCTGAAGTTCTCGCCTGACGTCGGGGTGGACTACTACCTCTGGGCCGTTCAGATATCCGGGGTCGGAACACTGCTTTCTGCGGTCAATCTCGTCACGACGATATTGAAGCTGCGGGCACCCGGAATGAGCTACGGCAGAATGACGGTTTTCTGCTGGACCGCGCTGGCCTCCAATCTTGTCATGCTGGCCGTATTTCCGGTGCTGACCGCGACGCTGGCGATGCTGACGCTCGATCGGTATCTCGGTTTCCACTTCTTCACGAACGACGGAGGCGGAAGCGCCATGATGTTCGTGAACCTGATCTGGATCTGGGGGCATCCGGAAGTCTACATTCTGGTGCTGCCCGCATTCGGCGTATATTCGGAGGTCGTCTCGACATTCTCCAGCAAGCCTCTGTTCGGATATCGCACTATGGTGATCGCCACGATGGCGATCTGCGTTCTCTCCTGCATGGTTTGGCTCCATCATTTCTTCACGATGGGAGCGAGTGCGGACGTCAACGGTTTCTTCGGGATCATGACGATGATCATCGCGGTCCCAACCGGAGCCAAGATCTTCAACTGGCTCTTCACGATGTATGGCGGACGCGTCCGCTTCACCGTGCCGATGCTGTGGTCCATCGGCTTCATGGTCACCTTCGTGATTGGCGGAATGACAGGCGTGCTGCTTGCCATCCCACCCGTCGATTTCCAGCTTCACAATTCACTGTTCCTGGTCGCCCATTTTCACAATGTGATCATCGGCGGCGTCGTCTTCGGCATCTTTGCCGGCTACACCTACTGGTTTCCGAAGGCATTCGGGTTCAGGCTTCATGACGGATGGGGCAAGGCGGCGTTTTGGTTTTGGATCGTTGGCTTCTATATCGCTTTCATGCCCCTCTATGTGATCGGACTGATGGGCGCGACGCGCCGAATGCAGCACTACGACGATCTTGGATGGCAGCCCTATATGGTGGTCGCATTCATCGGGGCAATTTGCATCCTGGTCGGTGTCGTTTGCCAGGCGGTGCAGCTGATCGTGTCCATCCTCCAGCGCCACAGCCTAAAGGATACGCTAGGCGACCCATGGGATGGCCGGTCGCTCGAATGGGCAACCACCTCGCCGCCGCCCGCGTTCAATTTTGCTGTTCTGCCCAACGTAAAGGGCGAGGAGGCTTACTGGGGAATGAAGCAGCGGGCCATCGCTCAACAGCACCTCGCAGAAGAACCGACCTATGAGAACATCGAGCTGCCGCGCAATAGTCCGCTCGGGTTTACCATCGCCTTCTTTGGAAGTTTCGTCGGTTTTGCGCTGATTTGGCATATCTGGTGGCTGGCGATCATGGGCACGGCCGGAACTTTCGCTGCGTTTGTCGCCTTCGCCTGGCGCCGCGAGTCCGAAACGATAATCCCGGCCGGCGATATCGCACGCTCTGACCGGGAGCGTCGCACATTGCTCGCGGCCGCTTTAAGCGGTATGTCGCCTCAGCGTATCGTGGAAGCCGCCTTCCAGAGGGGCGGCCAGGATCCGCACCGCCTGGGACATAGAAAGAGCGCCGATGGCGTCGCTGCCCCGATCTCGCCCTCGGCGTCCGGACCCGCCAGCAAGCATATCGTCGCTGGCTTCGGCTTCTGGCTGTTCCTTCTTTCGGACATCATCATGTTCTCGGCGTTGTTTGCCACATACGCCGTCCTCAAGAATGCGACGGCAGGAGGGCCGGCAGCCTCGCAATTGCTTGACATACGCAACGTCGGCATCGAGACAGTGGTGCTCGTATTTTCGAGCTTCACTTGCGGCGTCGCGTCATTGGCGGCAAAGCACAAGTCGATCGCTGTCGCACAGCTGTCTCTCGTGGTCACCGGCATTCTCGGTCTCATCTTTCTCGTCCTCGAGGTCAGGGAATTCAGTCATCTCCTTGCGATCGGGGCCGGGCCGGATCGTTCCGCTTTCCTGTCCGCGTTTTTCACCCTCGTCGGATGCCACGGTCTCCATGTGCTGGCCGGCCTGATCTGGCTGGTGGTCATGCTGATGCAGATCCGGGTGCGAGGTTTCCGCCCCGAGGTAAGCCGCCGGCTGATGTGCTTTAGCCTGTTCTGGCATGCCCTGGATATCATATGGGTCGCGGTATTCACCCTTGTCTATCTTTACGGAGTGCTTCCATGACCGAGAATGACCAAACCACGGCACCGAACGATCTGGCGCCCGGCGACGAGCATGACAGCTTTTTATCGGGACTGACGACCAATATCGTCGGATTGTTTCTGGCACTGCTGCTGACGGCATTATCATTCTGGATAGCACGCAGCGACTTTCTTTGGATGTCCGGAATACCCGTGGGCCTGGCGGTGCTGGCGATCGCCCAAATCGGCATCCATCTTGTGTTCTTTCTCCATATCACGACAGGCCCGGACAACACGAACAACGCGCTGGCCCTCACATTCGGGATTCTGATCGTCTTCCTGATCGTCGTCGGATCGCTGTGGATCATGTCGAACCTGAACGGCAATCTGATGCCTATGGATCACATGATCCGGCCTTAATGATTTAAGCAGAGGCCCCAAGATTAAGGCGCAGTCAGAGCTCCAAGATATGGGGAATCATCGTTCAATTTTAATGGTGGACGTGAGTGAGCCATCGGAGAAATATTCATGTTCGCAGAATTTCTGCCTGCTCTCTCGCGCGTTGCTCTGGTCCCGAAAATCTGCGTGGCGTCGCTAACGCTGCTGTTCTTTTGTCTCAGCCTCGCCATCACGTTCGTGCGACTTCGCACCAAGGTACTTTTCTTCGGTGCCCCTGCCGATCCGACCAGCCTGTTGACGAAGCTGGTGCGGGCGCACGGGAACACAGCGGAATATGTCGGCCTCCTTGCCGTGCTAATCTTGTCGATTGGAAGCGAGCCGAGATCCAATGTCGTTACCGGGCTGATGATATTGGCATTGCTGGCGCGATTGCTTTTCGTCTTCGCAATCCTGAGATGCCGAAGCCTGGAGATATTCGACCCGCTAAGGGCCCTCGCCGTAACAGGGACCTACTTAGCAGGGTTGGGTCTCGGAGTAGCGCTGCTCGTCTCGTGAAAAGCGATTGAATACCAACAGCGGGTACGCTCATGGCTCAGGATCCTATTCTGCATTCAGTGGCCTGCATCAACTCCTACTCCCTAACGTACGTCTGCGGCCGTGATCCCTTGAATATGCTGCGGGTGTACATCCTACGCGATCGCGGAATCGCCTGGTAAAGTGGCTCTGGTCGGCGAACCCCGTCATCAAAGCGATCTCTGCGAGCGGTATCTTCGTATCGGTGATGAGTGATCGCGCCCGCTCGATCCTGCTTTGCTCAACGAAATCGATTGGCGTCATACCTGTGGTGCGCTTGAACAGGCGGATGAAATGAAACCGGCTTACGTTGACAACCCCTGCGAGTTCCGCGAGCCCAATGGAACGATCGAGATTGTCTTCGATATATTCCGTCAGTCGCGTGATCTCATGTTTGCCAAGGCGAGGCTCGCCACTACGCTCGATTGCCTCGAAAGTATTGTAGGTTCGCAGAAGGTGGATAGCCAATGCAGCCGATAGAGTGTCAACCATCAACCTCTGAGTCGGGTGAGGGCTTTTTTGAGCCTCTAACAACAAGGTCAGCCCAAGATGCATGATCGTCGCGTCCCGTGCTTCGAAAACGTTGCGGAGTTCTACCGGTAAAGGTCCCCGCCAATCGCATTCCTCCGCAGCGTTTGCGACCAACGAAATAGGAATTCTGAGGCGAGCCGACTGGCCCGTGTCCCCTTCCCAGGTTGAGTCGTATCCCGCCGGCATCAGCAGCGACATTCCTGTCGACATGACTCCTCGATGCACTTTGCCTTCCCGAATTTGCGTCAACTTTGACGACCCGGAAGGGCAGAAGGTTATCATGTGATGGTCGAGCCCCGCGTAGCTCTCGGAGATATTGAAATGTGGGCTATGCACGTCCAGGGTGACGCCGCCCCAGCCTCTGTCGCGTGTCGTAATGACAGGCTTATAAGGGCGGCGGTCGAGAATATCGTCGATACTCAGCAGCGGTAGCGCTTCGCCCGCGGATGACAAACGACGAACGCCGTCGCTGGCGGCGTGGCTCAACTTTGCGGGCGGGTGAAACTTCATCGTATTGGCCCCAACGTGTTCTCGGTCACAAAACAAGGAAATATCTCAAAAAGTACTATTTATTCCCGTTCGCGTCCAATGCGGTCTCAGGCGATGGGATTATGTCAGTTTTCGAGATGCCAACAACGTTTAGTCATCGGCGCTTCTCCGCACGTCGACATGCACGCCCTTGTATGATGGAGTGCCAGATTTCCTGTCATGGTGATCAAGCGACACAACGACGTTAAGTTCGGGATAATACCCCGCGATAGATCCGGCAGGAATGTTGTATTCTACGGCGATAAGCCCTCGCGCGGCTCGCTCGTTTCCTTTACCGACACCGGTGTTGCCCGCAAAAACCACATCGACTCTGTCGCCTTCTTTCAGACCTCTCGTCTCAAGATCACGATGGTTCATGAAGATGATATCACGACGCCCGAAGACGCCACGATATCGGTCGTCGAGACTATAGATGGTGGTGTTATACTGATCATGACTCCGGATCGTCATGAGTACGAGAGCGCCGGGGTGGTTCAAAGCTGGATCCTCGTCCAGACCGGACGACACGATAAAATTTGCCCTCCCATTGGCCGTGTTCCAACGACGCTCCGATGCGGCGACGATGAGACGGAAGCCGCCTTTTGCGCGGACCCGTCGATTGAAATCCTGAAACTCGGGAAAGACAATCTCGATTTTGTCGCGGATCGCGTCGTAATTGGCGACCAGTCCGTCCCAGTCGATGCCGTATCGGTCACCCAGGGTCGCCTTCGCAATGCTCGCAATGATCGACGGTTCCGAGCGGAGATCAGGACTTGGCGGCCGAAGGAAGCCGCGAGAGGCGTGAACCATCGACATCGAGTCCTCGACCGTGATGGACTGCGGCCCTCCAGCCTGGATATCGACGTCCGTCCTGCCAAGAACCGGCAACACGATCGTCGTCTTCGCGGTCAGAAGGTGCGTTCGATTGAGCTTGGTCGCAAGATGGACGGCGAGATCAAGTTTCCGGATCGCGGGATAGGTGGCGTCCGGATCTGGCATCGCGACTGCAAAGTTGCCGCCAAGGCAGATAAGGACCTTCGAGCGTCCCGCGATGATCGCCTCCATGGTCTCCACGGCGTTGTGGCCCTTGGCCGCTGGCGGCCGGAATCCGAAAGCCCGCTCGATACCTCCGAGGAGCGCCTGGTTCGGAATTTCCGTTATCCCGACCGTCCGATCGCCTTGGACGTTCGAATGCCCGCGGATCGGAGCAATGCCTGCGCCCTGCCGGCCCATGTTGCCCCTGAGCAGGAGCAGGTTGGCGAGCTGCTGGACGTTGCCGGTCCCGTTGAGATGCTGTGTCAGGCCCATCCCGTAGCATGCGATGACGTTTTTCGCCTTCAGGTAGACATCCACCGCACTCTCGATGGCTTCTCTCGTCAGGCCGGATACCGTCAGGATGGTTTCCCACGAGGTCGTTTCGATATCGCGTCGGAGTTCGTCGAAGCCAGCGGTATGTTCGACGATGAATTCACGATCGAGGACCCCGCTGCCCCCCGAGCAGATGTCGGCGGCATCGCGTTCGAAGATCGATTTCATCATGCCCTTCAGGATGGCAAGATCGCCTCCGGCTCTGACCTGATGGTAGGCGGATGCGATGTCTGTCGATGAGAAGGTCGCCATCTCGATCGGATTCTGCGGCGCGGCAAAACGCTCGAGCGCCCGTTCCTTCAGCGGATTGAAGACGATGATCGGCGTTCCGCGTCGCGCCGCGTCGTGAAGCGTCGTCATCATCCGGGGATGGTTGGTTCCGGGATTATGTCCAAAACTG
This sequence comes from Rhizobium sp. 16-449-1b, assembly GCF_017741935.1. Classification (GTDB taxonomy): domain Bacteria; phylum Pseudomonadota; class Alphaproteobacteria; order Rhizobiales; family Rhizobiaceae; genus Rhizobium. Next base: position 282,954 of record NZ_JAGHMH010000013.1, read on the forward strand.
AAGATCGCATCGGCGTGATCGAAGTCTTCCAGTGTCACCGTTCCCTTTCCGACCCCGATCGACTCCGGCAGGCCCACGCTCGTCGCCTCGTGGCACATGTTGGAGCAGTCTGGGAAGTTGTTCGTGCCATAGGCGCGAACGAAGAGTTGATAGAGGAATGCGGCCTCGTTGGAAGCCCGGCCGGACGTATAGAATTCGGCCATGTTTGGATCCGGCAAAGTAGCAAGCGCGTCCCCGATCAGCGCAAACGCCTGGTCCCATCCGATCGGCCGATAGTGATCCGTGTCGGCGTCGTAGATCATCGGCTCCGTCAGCCGGCCCTGATCCTCAAGCTTGTGGTCAGACCATGCCCACAGTTCGGATACCGCATGCTCACTGAAGAATTCAGGCGTTACACGTTTGGCTGTCGACTCCCACGTGATGGCCTTGGCGCCGTTTTCGCAGAATTCGAACGAGGACGTGTGCTTGGGATCCGGCCAGGCACAGCCGGGGCAGTCGAAGCCTTCCGGCTGGTTTGCCTTAAGAAGCATCGCCGTGCCTTCTGCAACGACCTGTTGATGCTTCAGGGTTTTTGCGACCGCCAGTAGGGCGCCCCAGCCACCAGCCGGTTCTTTGTAGGTTTTTATGCCTTCAGGTCGTTTCTTCTTCATCGTTTTCACTCACGGTTGGGAGGCAGGCCAGGGCTAGCAGAGTCAAGAAGAACTGAAACGGGACTCCATGAGGTCCACTTCGCGGATCAGGCGGGAAGCGATTTCTTCAGGGAGCTGGTTGGAGCGGGCCGCCTTGTAGATTTCGATGCGTTCGGCGCGTATGGCCGCCAGATGGAGCTCGCGCTCGATATCCCTGATATCTGTGTCTTCGAGCTCGGTGGGGTCCGATGGCGCAGCGGAATGCTGACGATAGGCAGACAAGACTCTTGCCGCTGTGTCGCGATGGATATCGTCGGCGAGGCCGGGAGCCAGCTCACGAAGTTTCTGTTCTACCGCGGAAATCGCTGCCTGTGTCGCCGCGGCGCGGGCCTGAACCTCTTCCTGGTGGACCTTGTATTGGGATTGAAGCCGCACGCCTTTGAGGACGATGGGAAGGCCGAGGTTTGCCACGACAAGCGATAGTACGATGACGCCGGCCGCAAGGAAGATGACGAGATCCCGCGATGGAAACGGCGATCCATTGTCGAGCGTGATCGGGAGCGCGAACGCGCCGGCCAATGTGACTGCGCCGCGGACGCCCGCAAGCGAGGTCGCCGCGACGAGCCTCCAGTTCGGCATTGCGAAACCGGCATCGGCCTTGGCTTCGCGAAACAGAAGCATCCGCAATGTGACCCACGCCCAGGTCGCCCTCAGGACCATAAGTGCAAGCAATATGGCTACGACGTAGATTGCGAGCCAAAAAGTGCCCGGATTTCCTGTCTCCTGCACGGCCTCCGATGCGCCTACAAAGATCGACGGAAGTTGCTGCCCTAGAACGACGAAGATGGCACCGTTGCCGGCAAATTGGAGCGCGTCCCATACAGCCGCCCGCTGCAGCCGTGTGATTGGCAATGCTCGTCCCGATCGCTCTTCCCAACCCATGACAACGCCTGCTGCAACGGCAGCAAGGATTCCGGACGCGTCCGCCCGTTCCGCCAGCATATAGGCGGCGAAGGGGATCAGCAGGCTGATGAGGATCTGCGACCCAGTTTCCTCGCCGAAACGCCGTGATATCAGGTCCTTACCCGTCGTGGCCACAAGCGCCACGGCCGCTCCAATCGCTACCCCTACGATGGCGATCCAGACAAACGTTGTCGATGCTTCCAGCAACGAGAAGGTGCCGGTCGTCGCGGCGGCGATCGCGAAGCGCATGCAAACCAGACCGGAAGCATCGTTGAGAAGCGACTCTCCTTCCAGGATGTGGATCAGCCGCTTTGTAATGGGTAACCGGCTCACGATGGCGGACACGGCGACCGCGTCCGTTGGCGAAATAGCTGATGCGAGAGCGAATGCGACGGCCAATGGCATGGACGGGATCATCCAGTGGATGAAAGTACCTGCTCCAAGGACCGTGAAAAACACCAGACCGAAAGCAAGAGCCGCGATCGTGCCCTTATCCCGCAGAAGACCCTCCTTGGGAGTTCGCCAGCCGTCAAGGAAGAGCAGGGGCGCGAGAAACAGAAGGAATGTTGGCGGATCAAGCTCGACACGAAGGTCAAATGCGAGCGCGGCGACAGCCCCGAGCAAGATCTGCACAAAAGGAATAGGAAGGCGGAGCGGCAACATTCTCGCCAGGATACTGCTGACGACGACAAGGGCGATCAGAACAAGGCTAACGGCAATGGCTTCCACCCGATGTCCCTTATTTTACAGAGTTAATCGTTCGTTGTTGCGGCACGACACATGTTCAATCAGTTGGATGGCGACGCGAAACCTTTCGGCTCAGCAGCGAGGCTGTTCCCGCAAGCAAGGCTGCTGTACCGAGGTTCCATCCGAGGACCATGATTGTCGCGTCCAGTGGATGAAACATGGCGAGCGCCGAGCAGGTGACACCGGATACCGCCAGACTTCCAAGCAGTGTGATGCCGACAGGCCGGAGAAGCGCCGCGTAGCGGAGCATGGCGATCATCATCAACGAGAGTGGGGCGCTGGTCACAACGAGAGTGAGCAGGCAGCTTGACGCCGCTTCAACTGTGACGGCACCGGGCGGAAGCTCGACCCAACCTGCAAAACACTGGTAGCCGATAGTGGACATCCAGACGGCAAGGGCGGGAAGCGGCAACAACATCCAGAGTCTTGAGCGATCGGGCAGGCTGATGAAGAAGGTCGCGATCGCTGCCAGGACGCCCGTGGCAAGCGACGACAGCATGCCCGTCAAGAACATCACATCCTTCAGCCGCTCGCCGAACTGGGGACGCGGACCATGGATTGCTGTCAGAAGCAACATCAGTCCAAGCGTCATCAACACCCACGCGGCCGAGCGGATCAGCGGCGGCCGAAGTCGCTTCACCGGTTTGACATTGTCCGCAAGAGAGCGGATCAGATCGGCGGTTTCCATCAGCGGTCACCCCGATCCAGCAGAATTCGCCTCAGGCTTTTGAGGGCGCGGTGCGTTGCCGTCTTCAGCGAACTGATCGACATGCCGCTTTCCTTGGACGCGTCCTTCAGGGACATCTCCTCGAGCTTCAACATCCTGATCGCCTGCCGTTGTGCAGGAGGGAGATCGTCGATCGCGCTGTGCAGTCGCACCCTGTTTGCGGTCTCCTCGACATTTTCCTGAGTCGTAACCGCGTCATGGTCTCGCGACAATGGATATTCGCGTGCGCGTTGACGTCCCTGCCGCCGAAGCCGGTCGATCGCGCGCCGGTTTGCTATTCCAAGCAGCCACGGCCCGAACGGTCGACTGGGATCATAGGTCTCGCGGATCGAATGTACAGTGAGAAGGATGTCCTGGACGGTGTCTTCGACATCGCGGGCGTCCCGATGATATCTGGCAGATATGGCACGAAGATAGGGCGCAATTTCCTGCAGCAGGCGTAGATATGCGGCAGAATCTCCGTCCTGGGCGCGCGCCATGAGGATCGTCCAGTCCAGGTCGAAACGTCGCGCTCGTTCGGCTTCGGTGGACGCCGACCCGGATGAGACCAAAGTCAGTCGATCGCCGCGCTCTTCACTCATGGAACGGTACTGTCAGAGCGATGCCAAAGCCTGGCGATCAGGCAATCGACCGAAATCGGACCGGGCCCCAGCGCCATGATCGCAAGCGCGATGGATGCCCAGTAGAGATGAAAGTTCGCCCACCCGTCCGGAAAGGTTAGCTGGATCACGCCGGTCATGATAAGCAGTGCGGTTGCCGTAAATCGGGTTGCGAGGCCGGCGAGAAGAAAGAGCGGCAGGCCGATTTCAGCGATCGCCACGATAAACGCGGTGATATCGGGCGCCGGGAAAGGATATTCGCCGCCGAGGATGTGAAGTTTGAACTGCTCCTCGAACAGGAACTGCGTGCCGGCCGAGATCGACAGGAAACCGTCCCACCGCGTGAGGCCGGACCGGAAAAAGGGGAGCGCCAGGGCGATCCTGAGAACGGGAGGAGCCACTGCATGGCCGATGCGAGCGATCATTGCCGAGACGGCCTCGATGAAGGTGCCGAGTCCTCGTTGCCGATGTTGCGAGATGGTCATTAAACGTCCTCGAAGAGGGGCCTGCCGCCAGGTGACAGGTCGTATGTGATAAAAGCTCTCGCGGTCATGAGCGCCGACAGACAGCTGGACAGGTCGAACGCAGTGTCCTCGCTCATCGCATCCTTCATCGCCTCGATGATCGTTTCTCCCGTCGCGATGCTTTCCACGAACCGGACAGCGCTCGATCGCAGAGGTCGCACTTCGACGTCCGCCCCGGAGCGGATGATGAATGCGTTTTCCCCGCCCTGTCGCAGACTGATCTCGCCGACCGGTCCTTCCGACACATTCATCTGCCAGATGCTCACCGCCGGAAACGCCGATCGCACAAGTCTGCATGACGGATGAAGCAAGACGCGAACATTGGGCAAATCCTCCAGCGCGATATGCGTGAAGACCGCAGGATCGAGGGGTTCCACGTCAGCAGAATGATAGGCTTCGACCCACGCCCGTTCGATCCTCGCGACATCGGCCAGATAAGGCACCGGGCCGGCCGGCTCGAAGGTTCCGATGAAATCGGGAAAAGTCGCACCGTAGTCCAGCATGATGGGGCTGCGGGGCGGCTGCACCGCAACGTAAATCCTCGCCATCGCCGCGAAGAATTCGTCGCCGACGATCCTGGCGACTGCGGGATAGGCGTCCCGCAGGGTGGCTGTCAGACCCGCGACGACATTGTTGCGATAGACGTTGAAACGCCGCTGGCTTGGCAGACCGTCAGGCCCCACCAAGCCCACAGGAACCGGCCGTTGAGGATCGAGCAGCGCCAAGGCGAATTCCTGTAATCTGGCGGGTAGTGCGTCCGCGGCGATCATGAATGTCGCTCACGCGAGACGACATTCTTCCACAGCCGGCGCAGGCTCTCCAGGCCGCCGGCAGTCGAACTCCACAGTGTGGCATCGCCGACAAGGAGATCCCCTTTGAAGACACCACGCTTCGACTGCAAAAGGGCGTCGAAGGTAAACCGTCCGTCACGCGTGAACGAATGGGACGGCGCGTTCGGATCGATGGGCTGACGAGCGAGCACGCTCATCTTGTCGATTGCTTCGCCAGTCCTTTCCATATGCGGGAGGTGCGGGTGCAGATTGAATGTTTCGACGCCTGAAAGCAGGCCGAGCCGATCAAGCGGATGCTCGGCGGCAATCGGCGCCGGGGAGCCGTCGGGCAGCGCCGCCGGATGAAGGCCGAACCGGTTCTCGATCGGTGTGCCCAGCCCGGCCAGCAGAGTTCGCGCAAATCCGCCGAACCGCTGCTGAGGCGGAATGGTCCTGTCGCCATGGTGGAGGAAATGCTCCGTCTGGACTTCGGTTCGATCGGCCGGGGACGCATCATCGACATCGCCGATATCGTGGTGGGGGCAGACGAACATGAGATTCCCCGGCCTCTCCAGAAACGAACGCGCAGCCGCAATCTCGTCCGCGCCAGCATGCTGGCCGCTTCTGATCGAATCGAAGCTGATGACGATGAGCGTATCGACATCGTCCAGCGGCAGATCGTTCAGCTTGCGAACCGTGCCGCTGCCGTCACCACGTTCGACCTGTTCGACGCCCGTGCCGGTTATTTCCGTGGCTACTGCCACGAACTCGATGAAGTTCCTCTTCAGAATCTGGTCCATGAAGCCGGCGATTCCCTGATCGAAACGATCGGGATCGGCCAGTTCCTCGTAATGCGGAAACAGAATTCGCCGGGTTTCGAAAAGCGAGGGAAATCGATTGTCGATGATCGCGAGCGGTGCTTCGATTTCGTCTGCGCGGTCCCACGTATAGTAAACCGCCACCCTGTGATTAATCATGAGATTTATTCTCCGCGGTGAGGTCCATGCAAGTCACTCTGCCGCCGGGCGGCTGTTGATGAGGCCGATCGCATTCATCAGATTTTCCGCTCGCTTCGCTTCAGCCGCGAGGACCGGCCAGGCGGGAACGTCGGCGTCCCACTCGATCAGCGTCGGCGCGGGGCCGAGGCGTTCCATCGCGTGTGCGTAAAGCGCCCATACGAGGTCATCGACCGGGCGGTCATGGGTATCGATGAGCAGCGGCCTGTCCGCCTCATCCTTTTCCGTGGCATGGCCGGCGAGATGAATCTCGGCCACATGGGCGAGGGGATAGGCGTTGATATATTCGAAGGGGTCCCAGAGCTGGTTCGCTGACGCCACATGCACATTATTGACGTCGAGGAGCAGGCCGCATCCGGTACGGCGGGCTATCTCGGCGATAAAGTCAGTCTCGGAATAAGTGCTTTCGGAAAAGGTGAGATAGGTCGAGGGATTCTCGAGGAGCATCTGCCTGCCGAGCGTTAGCTGAACTTCGTCGATATGTTCCACCACCCGCCGCAGGGTTTCTGATGTGTAGGGCACCGGCAAGAGATCGTTGAAGAAATCGATGTCGTGCGTCGACCATGCGAGATGCTCTGAAAAAAGCCACGGCTCGTAGCGCTCGATAAGGCTCTTCAGCCGTTTCAGGTGATCCTTGTCGAGAGGCCGTGCCGCACCGATGGAAAGGCCGACGCCGTGGAGGGAAAGAGGATATCGCTCGCGGATTGCCGAAAGGTACCGGTGCGGAGGGCCGCCATCGCCCATATAGTTCTCGGCATGAACCTCGAAGAAGCCGATATCCGGAGAGGTGTCGAGTATGAGCCGATAGTGTTCGGCCTTCAGGCCCACGCCTGCGCGCCCGTGCATGGCTGTATCTGGAAAGCGACTGGTTGAAGATGTCATTCGTTCCACTCCCGTTGCATCAGGCTGGCCGGCCCCGCCGTGTGGGACCGGCTTTCCTTCACATCATGCCTTGGGAGTGAGGCTGCCTGCGCCGTTCGGCGTGGACATCGTCGTGCAGGTGCCCTTCGGCACCAGCTTGAAAGCGTTGCCCTGATAATCCACCGTGCTTGTTCCTGCGCAGGTCGTGCCGGCACCCGCGTAGCAATCGTTCTGGCCCTTCAGTGCCGTGCCGAAGCACGGTTCCACCTTGCCGGACTTCACGAGTGCGGTATGTTCCGCCTGGATTTTCTTCTGGGCGGCGGTGAATTCTTCCGCGCTTGCAGGAGAAGTGGCGAGAGCACCTACTGCGCTTGCGAAGGCACCGATGACGAGCGTCGAGAGCATACGATTGGACATTGCTTTCTCCATATGATTGAACCAGACCGTGTCTGGATTGGCGAGTGGCGCCGGTTTGAAGGTTCGCTGCATCGGCCGAAAAGGTTACGCCGCTGCTGCGATTATTTTTTCCTAGGTTTTCGAAGCAGTTATCGTGGCCGGGTGAACAACCGGCGGCTCGGCCAAGAGCGGCGGAACGGTCGCGAATATCTGCTTGGCTGCCTCGCCGCTCAGATGAGCGTTTCGGCTTGCCGTGTCCGCGAATAGATCGACAAGGAACACCAGATCCGGATCGGCCTCTGAGCGCAGGACCAGCCACGTCAATATACCGGGCTCCTGCTCGACGTGAGGCAGCGCGTTTGCGATCAGCCTCGCGACATCCTCGCCCTGTCCGGGCTTTGCCTTGAAGGATATCACCCCGGCAACATTGCTCATTTTCCACCCCCTTTCTATTTCCTGGACTTCGTCGCAGGTGTTTGAGGAGGTTAGAAAACGCTCTCGGTTCCGTATTGTATGGCGTTGCTTTCGTTGGCCGGTCGTTGCGCGCTGCTCTGCTTCAGGCGCGTGTCTCAGACCCGGAAAGCGCCGCGTGATGTTGCCGGGCTTTTTCCAGCACAACGGCAATCAGCGCGTAGACACCCGCAAGCGCCCAGAGGCCGAGAAAAGCCTGCCTGACATCCGGCAGCGACGCACCGAGCTGCGAGACCTCGACGATCCCGGTAATCGCGGTAGAACTTGGCAGCAGCAATGCGATCGTCCTGAGCGGATCGGGCACGGCCTCGATCGGCCATGTGAACCCGGCTAGAAAGATGAAAGGCAGGCCCAGGGCTCCGCCGACGAGCTGCACGACGACAGGGTCGCGGAAAAGCCTCGCGATGACCAGCCCGAGCGCGGATACGGACAGCACGAAAGGGATTGAAAAGACCATGACCGTCCAGAGCGACCCGAGCCGTGGAATGCCGTAAAGATAGGGTAGCACGATCAGGTAGAAGGGCAGGACCGCCGCTTCCACGACAAGATAGGCCAGCATCTTGCCGATGACGGTCGATAGGGGACCGGCTGAGCCGGATGTCCGGCCTGGCGCGACGGGTTGTCCCCCGATCGTTCCGAGCAGCCCGACGCCCATCAGCAATGTCTGCTGCAAGATCAGCGCCAGTGCGGCCGGCAGGATGTAGGTCGCGTAGCCACCCTGGGGGTTGAACAGAGCCACCGCCGTCAGCGGCATCGGATCGGATGCTGCGGCTGCGATGACAGGATCGACCCTTATTCCGATCAGCCGCGCCGTTTCCACCTCGGCGCCGAATGCGCGGGCCACCGCCGTCACTGCCCCCGATATCCGCTGATAGATGAGGAAATAGCTCGCATCGCCGTAAAAGGCGACGGGCGACTGTCGTCCGTGCAGCAGATCGCGCTCGAAATGCTGGGGTATGACGAGGATGCCATAGAGGCTACGGGCATACACTTCGCGCTCGGCGCTCTTCTCGTCGGGCAGGAGCGCAGCGATCGCGACGTCGCTGGAGGCGTCGAGCCGGCGGGCGAACTGCCTGCTGCTGTCCGTTCCGTCGAGATCGACCAGGGCGATCGGCACATCGCGAAGGGCCTCGTTGCGATAGGGCTGGGGATAGTAGAGCGCGTAGATCAGCGGACCGATGACAAGAGCCGCCAGTGCCGGCTTGACGGACAGGATCCGGAGCAGCTCCGTTCGGAACACGGCGAAGAAAGCCCTCACGTCGTCGCCTCCCGGTGCATGTTGTCTTTAACGCGTTCGGCGCGCGGGCTTGCCCGCAATGCGATGAGTCTGAGCGCCACCAGGCTTGCAAAGACGAGCACGAAGATGCCGAGGGAGGCGATGGGCCACCACGAAAGGTCTACGGGCGTGCCCCGTATCGTCTGGTCGATGCGCGCCATCAGATACCAGGTGCCCGGAATGAGCTTTCCCCATTGATAGGCAAAATCGTTCATGCCGAGGCGCGGAAAGCCGATGCCCATATAGCCGAAGGACGGTGCAAAGATCAGCGTTCCGACGCTGATGGCGCTTGCTGCCGGGCGAAGAACGAGCGCGAGCAGAGTGCCGATCAGCTGCGTTGCCAGAATGAAGAGCACCGCCGCGAGAAGCAGGATGTAACGGTTTCCTCGCAGAGGCATTTCGAAGACGCCGAAGAGCACGGCGTCGGAAATCCCGAGCACGGCCAGGAAGAGCAGGGTGTAGGGCAGGATCTTGCCCGCCATCGCCCGCCACAGCCCGCCGCCAAGCCGCCGCATCACCCGGAAGCGATGGGGTGTGGCGGCATCGCGGCCGACGGAATAGGCCATGGTCGTCACGATGATCACCTGCAGAACGGCGGGCAGCAACGCCGCAAGCAGGAAGTGGGCGTAGTTGAGCGTCGGGTTGAACAACGGATTTGCCTGGACCGGCACCGGCGCAAGGTCGGCACGGGCGGCATCGACCGGCTGGCCCTCTGCGGTGCGCAGCTGAAGGCGGATACCGGCCTCGACGGAAGGAACCGCCGCGCTGACGCCGCGAAGCGTGAGGTTGCCGATGGTCAGCGTCTGGGTGTTGTAGAAAAAGACGACTTCGGGACGGCGCCCCGCGAAGACATCCCGCTCCAGATGCTCCGGCAGATACAGAAGCCCGTGCGCCTTGCCGCTCAGAATAAGTTTGCGGCCCTCGGAAAGATCCGCCACCCTGAACGCCACGGCGGTATCAGGCGTCGCATCCACGGTGCGGACGATGGTGCGCGACAAGTCGCTCCCGTCGAGGTCGAGAACGGCAATGGGAAGCCGTGTGGCGAGCCCGGCGCTGAAGACGATGCCGAGCAGCCCGATCAGCAGCAGGGGCAGGCCGACGGTCGCAAAGATCAGGAAAGGCGTCCGGTAGAGCCGGTCGAACTCCCGTCTGAATGCCAACAGGAAGCCTGGCCGAAAATCGCGCCGCGACGCCATCTCAGAGGCCCTCGAAAGGCCATGACGCCAGCACGCTCATTCCGGGCCGAAGACCGGCAGGCGGGGTGACGGGTTCCGCGCGAACCTCGAAGGTTCGCAGGTCGAAATCGCCCGTCGCGCGCGTCGCTCTCCAGGTGGCATACTGGCCCTGCGCGTTCAGCACCGTGACCTTGACCTCGACCTTGTCAGGACCGAGGGCAGGGACCGTGACGTAGAAATGGTCGCCGATCTTCAGGCCCTTGAGCAGATCCTCGCGGAGATTGAAGGCGAACCACGGGTGGTCGATATCGACGATGGCAAACAGCGGCGCACCCGCCGAGAAATTCTCTCCCAACTCGGCAATGCGCGTCGTCACTTGTCCCGATATGGAAGAGTGTATGGTCAGCTCGCCGACATCGACCTGCTGCTGGTTCAGCGATGCGCGCGCCTGCTCGACCTGCGTGGCGGCGAGAGCCTTTTCCTCCTTGCTCGCGCCGGCGATGGCAAGCCGGAGGTTCGCATCCGCGGACTCCTTCTTGCGGATGGCGGCATCGAGGTTTCTGCTGGCCTGGTCGACCAGCGCCTGACTGGATGCGCCGGTGCTGATCAGTCTCGCTTGCCGCGCGGACTCCTCCTGATAAAGGACCACATCGGCATTTGCGGCGGCCAGTTCCGCCTTGGCCGCATCGATCGTCTCCGGCCGGGTGCTTTTGACGCGGACGAGGTCCGCCTCGGAGACGGCGAGGGCGGCTTCCGCCATATGCATGGATGCCATCAGCTGCGGGCTTTCCAGGGTGGCGATGACGTCGCCCTGCTTGACCATATCGCCGACATCGACGTTGAGCTTCGCGACGCGCCCGCCGACGCGCGGGCTGATATCCACCCGGTCGGCGGAAACTTCGCCTTGGACGACCAGGGGCGGCGGCCGCGTTGCAAACCAGAGAAGCACACCAAGCGCTGCAAGGACACAAATTCCAACGAGTGCTCTAACCGCTTTCTTCATCTGTTTCTCATGCCCTCTTCTGACCGCAAGCCCTTTTGCGGCACATTAAAAAACGCCTGTCTGAGCGGACGCAATGCCGACCCGATCAGGCCCGGATTGCGAAAACCGGCTGTTGGCTTTCGATCCCCCGAAGCTTCTCCGTGGATATCTCCGTGACGAGCCCGCATTCGTCGATGTATGCCCGAACGTCGTCATCCTCCATCACCGCTTCCGTCGCAAGTATCCGGTCGGATGCGATGCCCTGAAGGCGGGAAGCCATGTTGATCGTCTGGCCGAAGTAATCCTGCCGGTCGTTCATCACGACAGCCAGGCAAGGCCCACAATGGATGCCGATCCGGGCCGACTGCTCGCGGTCGCCCCGCGCAACACTCAGTTCCCGCAGTGCTTTCTTCATTGCGACCGCGGAACGAATGGCCTGCAGCGGGTCGGGGAACGTGGCCATGACCGCGTCGCCGATCGTCTTCACCACCGCCCCACCTTCGCTTTCGACGACCTGGCCCATGACGTGAAAATAGGCGCGTACGAAGTCGTATGCGGCAAGATCACCAACCCGGCCATAAAGCTGCGTGGACTCCCTGAGATCGATAAATAGGAAGGTCAACTTGGTGATCTTGAAGTGCTGATTGACATCCAACAGGCTGGATCCGTAGAGGTCGCGAAAGGACTGGCTCGACATCAGCCGGTTCGCGGTCAGGACCGGCACGCGCCGGGAGACCATTTCCTTCAGTGTCGGTCCAACCTTCCAGAGGATCGGCAGGATTCGTTTGGACGTCGGGTTTTGCACGTAAAGCTTCACCGTTCCGGGCATGACGCGAACCGTCTCGAACACACCACGGCCGCCGTGAACCGCAAACGCAACCTCCTGCATGGCTGCCGTCGCGCTGCCTTCAACCTCCAGAAATCGCGAACTGTGTGTCACGGGGTCGAAGAGCACGGCAGTGCCCTCGTGAAGCTCCAGAATGCACTCCACGCTCGATCCCGACGGCACTTCGAATGCGGCCAGGGCAGCATTTTCTGCAAACGGTTCCAGGTTATCAGGAAGGTCGCTGCCGGAGCTCCAGAAACATTCTCTAGTATATTGCCATAGGGGGAGCCTGTCCGGATGGTGAGCGCCGATTTCCCTGATTCGGGCGCCGACCGTGAACGTCACCTCGACGGTCTCGTCGAGGTTCGGCTCGCAATCCGATACGCAAAGCGCGCAGGAATAGGTCTCGCAACTGACATCCCGAAGCGACGCTGCGGAATGAAGGACGCCGCCGCAGGTGCTGCAGACCACATTCCACGAAAGCTCAAATATCCCGCGCTGCGTTGCGTGCAGAAATCCCGAAATGGTCTCGGTTAGATCGAGCGCGTGCTCTGCGGCAAACTTCAGCGGATTCATTCGATTTAATCGTACATCGGGCGCGGCACGGACAGCTCGCTCAAATGCAGAAACGACATTGCTATCAACGAGCTGCCGCAGACCTGTTCTATCGAACGGGCTGTCCATCACCGACTCGTCAACTGATGTGACGGGTGGTAACGTTTACATCTTCTAGTTATCCAACCCGTGCTTGGGCTTAACGGAATCTTCTGTACCGTTACTAAGAGATGTTCGCCTGCGCCAGCAGAAAGGATCTGAGAATTCATCGATTTGCCCACGGTCTCAACGCTCACTCCGCCTCTTCGAGGTGGGAGAAGGTTTAAAGCACTCTAGGTGCCAAGCGAACGGGCTTCTTGTCGTATGTTGGCTTAAGTAGAAGCCCGTTGCTCGTCGAGACAAGATGGCACTTAAGCGATCGCTCAATTGGCGCTGCCCAAAAGTTGAGGAGTATCACGATCTGCTCGAGTAGCGTCGCCGAATGCTCACTGACGACGCAAACGCCCAGGGAAGAAAGCAGTAGGGAGCATTCTGAACGTTCGCAATATTACGGGCCGTCGGTCCAGATCCTATCAAGAGCTAAGGTTTGGTCATTGTCTTGACGCGATTCCCAACATGTCGCTCTGACAAGGACGCATTAAGAAGCTGGAGCCCGATAGGAATTACCTATCGACTCATTGGTTACGCCTTCTTGACGGTGCGACCGCACAAAAACTACGTGGGCGTATGGACAATTCATTTATCGGCAAGAAATCGGCTTCCGCCGGCGGTTGGGGCGCGCTGAAAAGCTGCGGCAAACGACTCCTGCAAACCGGGATGCCGATATCCGGCGCCCGGACGATGCTGAAGGCGAACCAGCCTGATGGGTTCGACTGCCCCGGCTGTGCATGGGGCGATCCTGAGCACGGTTCGTCCTTCGAGTTCTGCGAGAACGGCGTCAAGGCCGTGGCCTGGGAGGCGACGGAGAAGCGCGCGTCGCCGGCGTTCTTTGCGGCGAACACCGTCTCCGAGTTGCGGCGGCTGTCCGACTACGAGCTGGAACTCCATGGCCGCCTGACACACCCGATGCGCTATGATCGCGTGACCGACAAATACCTTCCCGTCGAGTGGGCGGACGCCTTCGCCGAGATCGGGTCGATCCTTAGCAGCCTGCCGAGCCCTGATGAGGCTGAATTCTATACGTCTGGACGCGCCAGCAACGAGGCCGCCTATCTCTACCAGCTATTCGTTCGGCTATATGGGACGAACAACTTCCCGGATTGTTCGAACATGTGCCACGAGGCGAGCGGAGTGGCGCTCCGCCAGGCCATCGGGGTGGGCAAGGGCACGGTCTTGCTCGAAGACTTTGAACATGCCGACGCCATCTTCGTCGTGGGGCAGAACCCCGGCACGAACCATCCCCGCATGCTCGGCGATCTTCGTCGCGCGGCTATTCGTGGCGCCCGCGTGGTGGTCTTCAATCCGGTAAGGGAGAAGGGACTGGAGAGGTTCTCCGACCCCCAGGACAAGATCGAGATGATCCGCGGCGGCTCCACCGAAATCGCCAGCCACTACTTCCAGCCGAAACTCGGCGGCGACATGGCCGCTTTCCGTGGCATGGCGAAAGCGGTCTTCGCCGCTGATCGTCAAGCAATCGCGTCCGGCGCTCCCTCGGTCCTAGACCACGTGTTTCTTGCCGAGCACTGCGAGGGGTTCGAACTCTATCGCGAGGCAGTCGAGGCCACCTCGTGGGAGGAGATTGAAAGCCAGTCGGGGCTCGGGCGGGCCGACATCAAGAAGGCTGCCGATGTCTACCTGAACGCCGAGAAGGTGATCTGCACCTGGGCGATGGGTGTCACCCAGCATCGGCACTCCGTCGAGACGATCCGCGAAATCGCCAGCTTCATGTTCCTGCGCGGAAATGTAGGCAAGCCCGGTGCCGGTCTCTGCCCCGTCCGCGGTCACTCCAATGTTCAGGGCGACCGCACTGTCGGGATCAACGAGCAACCCCCAGCCGCTTTCCTCGATGCACTTGAAGCCGAGTTTGGCGTTCCCATGCCGCGCCGGCATGGCCACAATGTGCTGGCGGCGATAGGGGCGATGCTTGACGGGTCGGCCAAGGCGTTCATCGGGCTTGGCGGCAACTTTGCTCGGGCCACGCCTGATAGCGCTTTTGTCGAGCAGGCGCTGTCGAAACTGAAGCTTACCGTGAATATCGCAACGAAACCCAATCACTCGCACCTCATGCCGGGTGAGGTTTCCTACATCCTGCCATGCCTCGGCCGGACCGAGATCGAGCTGTCCGGCGACGGAAGGTCTCAGCTCATCAGCGTGGAAGACTCGATGAGCATGGTGCACGGCTCGACGGGCATCAACAAACCGGCGTCTCCCCATCTTCTTTCGGAAGTGGCGATCATTGCCGGCATTGCAGCTGCGACGATCGGATCGGACGTCGTGGATTGGAAAGCGCTCTCTGGAAATTACGACCTTATCCGTGACCGCATCGAAGCTACGATCCCCGGATTCCACAAGTACAACGAACGCCTTCGCAAGCCGCGTGGTTTCCACCTTAGAAATGCGGCAGCCCACAGGGAATGGAACACCGACAGCGGCAAGGCAGCCTTCTCGTCAGGCAAGCTGCCGGAGGAGACCGTACATCAGCGGGCGTCGAGGAATGCAGGGCAGTTTGCGCTGCAGACCTTTCGGTCGCACGACCAGTACAATACGACGGTCTATGGTTTGGACGACCGGTATCGTGGTGTCTACGGCGAACGGAACGTCGTGTTCGTAAACCCGGCCGACCTTGCTGACCTAAACGCGGCGGCAGGAGACCGTGTCGATATCGTCGGACATCACGACGATGGGATCGAGCGTATCGCCCAGAATTTCCGCTTCGTACCCTACGACATCCCGCGTGGCAGCGCGGCAGGATACTATCCGGAGCTCAACGTCCTGGTGCCGCTCAGCAGCTTTGGCGATCAGAGCGACACACCGACATCGAAGTCGGTGACGGTGTCGTTCCGGAAACGAGCGGCGTGAGCGCGAACTCGGACGTTGAGACGTATTTCGACCTTGTTGCGGATCTCCAGCGGAAGGATCGGGATCTTTCGCCACTGCAGGCGGGAATTCTCGCTGCCGCCGATCTTGATATCGCCACGGACAGCCGGACTTTCTCCCGAATGCTTGGTATTGCTCATGCGTTGGTTCTCAGGGAACTGAATGCGCTTGAAGAGCGCGCGGTCGGTCTTCGCGTGACAAAGCGGGACGCGCGGACGATGCGAACGTTTTTTGTTCTTGACGAGAGGACCTGACGGATCGATCGTAGCGACTTCCGTTCGGCTGCTGCGTCATCCTAGAAAGGTGCATCTAACGGAGACGTGCTGCATGCCAGCGAATGTGGTCCCGCATGAAAGTTGAAATGAAGAGATACGAGTGATCATATCCCTCCCGCATATTAAGAGTCAGCGGGATTCCAGCCTTTGCACAGGCATCCTTGAGTAAGTCGGGCCTCAGTCCGGTTTGTAAGAAAGGGTCCTCTACGCCCTGATCGACGAGCAACTCCTTCACACGAAATCCGTCCTCAATCAGGCAGGTGGCATCGTGGGCTCGCCATGCAGCGCGGTTCGACCCCAGGTATTTTTCGAACGCTGGTGCAGACCAATCGGCTATTGATGGCCGGGTAATTGGCGCAAATGCCGAGACCGAAGCAAACCTCTCGGGGTTCTTCAACGCCAGTGTGATCGCGCCATGCCCGCCCATGGAGTGGCCGAATATGCTTTGCCTGGCAAAATCGAGCGCAAGGTCACTGCTATCGAGAACCTTTGGCAGTTCTTCCAGAATGTATGTCCGCATGTTGTAGTTCTTCGCGAATGGCGGCTGCGTAGCGTCCAGATAAAAACCGGCGCCCTTTCCGAACCGCCAGTTATCCGGCTCGTCAGGTATGTCGCCGCCGCGCGGACTGGTGTCGGGGCAAATGATTGCGATGCCTAGTTCAGCGGCGACTTCGCGGTATTCGCCCTTGTCCATGACGTTCTGGTGAGTGCAAGTCAGGCCCGACAGATACCACAGCATTGGTACCTTCGTCTTTCGCGCCTGCGGTGGCATGAAGACAGCGAACGTCATGTCGCATTGGCACACCTCGGAATAGTGCGAGAAGACATATTGCGAGCCACCGAATGACTTGCTGACGGAGATCTGTTCCACGAGGCACCCGTAGAGAAGCGAAAGGAAAGGAGAGCGGGATGGGCCTCAACGGCGCATCCCCTTCAATATCACGCTGGAGAGATCAGGCTGCGAGAACACCATTCTTCTTGGCAGTCCAAGTCGCCAGGAAGTCCATGAGTGCTGGCGATAAGCAGTCGTAGGGCTCCAAGCCGACTTCCCTTAGGTTGGCACGGATGCCGTCCATTTCCGACGGATCAACGCCGCCTTCGATAACCGATGAGACAAATGCGGCAAAGCTGGGAGCTGGCCAATCGTTGGTCCCGAACAGCTCTGGATGGATGAAGGAAAGGCCCCTGAAGGCGTGGTCGCGCTCGACCGGACCATGCAAGTGGGTCCCACATTCGTTGCAGGCGTGACGTTGGATGAGCGCGGACGGATCGACCACGGCGAGCTTGTCGCCATTCGCGATCACGGTCACGTTTTCGCTCGGAGCAACGGCCACGACTGAGAAGGCCGCGCCTTCCGGCTTCCAACACTTGGTGCATCCGCAGGCGTGGTTGTGGGCGATTCCGCCCTCGATCTTCACCTTGACCGGCTTCTCTTGGCACTTGCAGGTCAAAACGCCGCCGGCAAAGGAGTCGTTGGCTCTCAAGCTACTCTGGATAGATGGATGCAGAAGTCTTGTCACAGGATTTTCCTTTTTCAGGCAGGTAAAGCGCTTGTGGCTGATGTCATAATCACGTCCGCAGATGACTTCTCTGATGCTCGTCCGAGTGATCAGAACTCGATGACGGAGCGGATGGACTTGCCGTCATGCATCAGGTCGAAGGCAGTGTTTATTTCTTCAAGCGGCATTTTGTGAGTGATCAGATCGTCGATGTTGATCTTGCCCTCCATGTACCAGTCGACAATCTTCGGCACATCGGTGCGGCCGCGAGCACCGCCGAAAGCGGAGCCTTTCCAAACTCGACCGGTCACGAGTTGAAACGGACGGGTGGCGATTTCTTTGCCAGCCTCGGCAACGCCGATGATGATCGATTCACCCCATCCACGGTGAGCGGCCTCCAGCGCCTGGCGCATGACATTAACATTACCGGTGGCGTCGAACGTGTAGTCGGCACCGCCATCCGTCAGGTCTTGGATTGCTTGTACCACCTTATCGTTTCCGACCGCGGTGGGGTTGATGAAGTCGGTCATCCCGAATTTTTCCGCTATCGGTATCTTTGCTGGATTGATATCGACGCCGATAATCTTATCGGCGCCGATCATGCGCGCACCCTGGATGACGTTGAGGCCGATGCCTCCGAGACCGAATACGACGACCGTTGAGCCCGGGCGGACCTTCGCAGTATAGATTACCGCGCCGATGCCAGTGGTTACCCCGCAACCGATGTAGCAGATCTTGTCGAACGGCGCGTCTTCACGGATTTTCGCGAGGGCTATTTCCGGTAGGACTGTGAAGTTGGAGAAGGTCGAGCAGCCCATATAGTGGAAGATTTCACCATTGTCGCAGGAGAAGCGCGAGGTGTTGTCCGGCATAAGCCCTTGACCTTGCGTCGAACGGATCGAGGTGCAGAGGTTAGAGCGCTGCGAGAGGCAGGTTTTGCAGTGTCGGCATTCCGGTGTGTAGAGCGGTATGACGTGATCTCCAACCTTAACTGAGGTCACGCCGGCGCCCACCTCGCGAACGATGCCTGCACCTTCATGGCCGAGGATGGCTGGGAACTTGCCCTCGGAATCAAGTCCCGAGAGCGTGTAGGCGTCAGTGTGACAAACGCCAGTTGCTATCACTTCCACGAGGACCTCGCCCGGCTTCGGGCCACCGATCTCGATGGTTTCAATGGTCAGCGGTTTGTTGGCTTCCCAGGCGACGGCTGCTCTACTTTTCATAAGGCGTTTTCCTTGCTTTGAGGAGTATGCCTATTTGAGATAGGCACGCAGTATTTTCATGATGCCCTCCATCTGGTCGTTTTCCGCCGGAAGCGTTTTCCTCTCTTCATCTGATTCCAGCGTTTCGCGCAGGTGGATTTCTAGCACTTCGGCCATTAACCCACCCGCCGCCCCGCGCATGGCGGCGATCTGCTGGAGAAGCAGGCGGCATTCGGTTCCGGCCTCAACGGCCCTCTCGAGCGCCTCGACCTGTCCTTTGATCCGTTTAAGTCGCGTGCCGGCCTTTTTCTTGTCTTCAATCGAGTATGGCATTCGTTCTGTCCTTTGGGGTGTCACATACTGGTGGCAGTATGTCAATATACTGGTTGGAGTATATGCTTAAAACTGGACCTGGCCAACTTGAACGCTCGATGAGAAAGATTTTGCCATCCGTCCATAGGGTAAGCGCGTTGACCTGAAGGAACGAGATAAGGACTAACATCGTAGTTCTGTTGACTACGGTGATTATTTAGATGGTTTCAGTCTGGCTTTCGGCATCCTCGGTCACTCCGCCTCATTTCGCATCTGCCAACGAAGTGCGAGATTTCTGTTTCCCAGCAAGCTCACAATAGCCGGTCTATCGTGAGCGCGATCGGTCACTCAAGTTCAGCAGACCGGATCTTAAAGAACAATAAGCCGGCCGCGCAGCGCTGGTTGGCTACGCTAGCCCAACCCCGTATGTCTCGCGGTCGCGACGGGAAGCTCAACAACTAGGTGTTGGCATAGGGCAGCGCGCCGGATCCGCTATATAAGCCTAAGCGAGGTCTCACGGCAGCCGACCTGTTCACACCGAACCTTCCTGTCGACACGATAAAGGCGAGGGCACTGCAATCTTCAGTCGGCTTCGATCGACTCGGAGAGCTCGGTGTTCCGAGTGCCTCAAGTGCGAAGACTCTCACCTAGACCCGGTAAACTGCCGCTCCCCCAGCCAATCCCGCACCGGCAGCCGTAAGCAGCAAGCTTTCGCCTTCGATCAAACGTGTCGTCTGATTGATAATAGACAGCGAAAGAGGAATGGTCGCAGCGGAAGAGTTGCCGTACGTCTCGATCGTGTTGACGGTTCTGTCACCGTCGATACCGAGATTGTTGCAGACGGCGTCGAACATTCGGGCATTGGCCTGATGCGGGATGAAGCGGTCGATCTGTGCTGCAGTAACGCCGGCTCTCTCCATTGCTTGCACGGATGTCCTGCTCATCAGATCGACGGCGCGTGAAAATACCTCGCGGCCATCGCGCATCGTCATCAGGAATTCTTCGGCGCCGAGTTCCGGCGTGAATGGCCGGTTGCTGCCGCCGGCGGGGATCTGGATAAGATCATAACCGCTGCCATCCGAGCAAAGCTCGGTCGCGAGCAGACCGCGGTCGCGGTCTGTGCTCGGCGCGATCACGACAGCGCCCGCGGCGTCGGCGAAGAGCACGGCGCTTGCTCGCTCTGCCGGATTGATCCGGCGGCTGAGGATGTTGGCGGCGACCACGAGGACAGCGCGGCCATGTGTGCGCACGAAAGCATCGGCGAGCGTCAGCGCATAGAGAAAGCCTGAGCAGGCGCCGGCGAGATCGATGGCGCCTGATGCGGCGAGCCCGAGTTTGTGGGCCAGCAGCGGCGCCGATGGCGGCAGCAGATGATCGGGTGTCGAGGTGGCAAGCAGCGTCAGAGCGATGTCGCTTCCTGCGATTCCGGCATCCTCCAGCGCCATCCGGCCCGCTTCGGCCGCAAGGCCGGTTAGGGTCTCCCCTTCCCCGGCCCAGTGGCGGGTGCGGATGCCGGTGCGGCGTTCGATCCATCCGGATTCGAGGCCGAGCTGCGCCTCGATTTCAGCATTGGCGACGCAGCGCCGGGGGACGGCGTGACCAAAGCCCGCGATGCGGGTGGAGCTGGCCAATGTCATCAGTTGCGGTCCAGAACGAGCGAGGCAACCTCATCTATCGCATCGTAGGCGCGGGCAAGTTCCGGCCCGGTCACGCAATAGGGTGGCATCAGGTAGAGGACATTGCCGAGCGGCCGGATGAGCAGGCCGCGTTCCCGGAACAGTTTGCGCATGCGCGGTCCGGCCTCGGCGAGATAGCCGCCGGCGGGCACGACTAGATCGAGTGCCGCGATCGTTCCAGCCTGACGGATACCGGTAAAACGCGTATCGTCTTCGAACCGTGCCAGCTGTTGGCGGTGCGTTTCCTCTATTGCGCGGATGCGCTCGAAGACCGGTTCGCTTCGCCAGACATCGAGATTGGCAACGGCGGCGGCGCAAGCGATCGGATTGGCGGTGTAGGAACTCGAGTGGAAGAAGGTCTTGCGCCGGTCGGTCGAGAGGTGGGCATCAAATATCTCTGTGGTGGCGAGCGTCGCGGCAAGCGGCACAGCGCCGCCGGTCAGTCCTTTGGAGGTGCAGAGAATATCCGGCGTGATGCCGGCCTGTTCGCAGGCAAACATCGTTCCCGTCCGCCCCCAGCCGGTCATCACCTCGTCGGCGACCAGCAGGCAGCCATGGCGCGCGGCGATCTGCTGCAGGCCGGCAAGCACGCTTGCCGCATAGATCTTCATGCCTCCGGCACCAAGGATCAGCGGCTCGATCAGTAGCGCGGCGATGCCTCCGGCCCGGCAAAGGGTCTCGAAACGGTCGAGCACCTCCTGCTCCCTGCCCGGCTCCGGGAAAGGCAGCCTGTCGACGCCGAAGAGAAGCGGTTCGTAGGCGGCGTTGAAGACGCCGCGTTCGCCGGCCGACATCGTGCCGATCGTATCGCCGTGATAGCTACCCTCCATCACCACGATCCGGTTTCGCGCTTCGCCCCGGTTGTGGAAATAGCCGAGCGCCATCTTGATCGCGACTTCGACAGAGGTCGAACCGCTGTCGGAGTAGAAGACATGCCGCAGACCCGGCGGGGCGATATCGATCAAGCCCCCGGCCAGCCGTTCAGCCGGTTCGTGGGTGAATTCGGCGAAGATGATCTGGTCGTAGGTCTCGGTCGCGGTGCGGATCGCTTCCATGATCCTGGGGTGGCGGTGGCCATGGGTGATCACCCACCAGGAGGAGATGGCATCGAGCAGACGTTTGCCGCCTTCGTCGATCAAATAGGCGCCTTCGGTCGCGGTGATGCGCTTCATCGGTGGTTCGAGCGCATGCTGGGTAAAGGGGTGCCAGATGGCGGAGTGGTTCATCGGGCGCCCTCCTTGAAAACAGCGATATCGAAGTTCGCGCCGAACGCCTGCTGTAATCCTTCGGCGCTGATCTCGGCCATCCACGGCAGACGGCCGAGGATGCGTGTGCCACTCATGCTGGCGATGATCCGCTGCGTCTCCTGGTTTTCCTCGCCGATGAAGGCGATGCCAAAAATCGGAATGCCACGATGCCTCATTGCCTCGACGGAAAGCAGAGTGTGATTGATGGTGCCGAGCGTTGTCCGCGCGCAGAGGATGGCGGGGATCTGCCAGCGTGCGAAAATATCGGCGAAAACCAGATCGTCGGAAAGCGGCACCAATAGTCCGCCAGCCCCTTCTATAATGAGAGGCGCCAGCAAGTCAGGTGGGACAAGCCTGGCTGGGTCGATCAAAATTCCATCGAGACTTGCGGCGAGGTGCGGCGAGGCAGGCGTCACGAGACGATAGGCTTCCGGCAGTATTCGGCTCTGCGAAATACCGCCAAGCCGTGTTACAACCTCACTGTCTGTTTCCTCATCAAGGCCGGATTGGACTGGCTTCCAATAGATAGCACCGAGTGCGGCGGTGAGCGCTGCGGAAAAGATCGTCTTGCCAATTCCGGTGTCAGTACCTGTCACCACGAAACGTGTGCTCATGCTCCGTCCTTTTCGAGGGCAACTGCCAGTCGGCTCGCCATAGCCGCAATCTGAGCCTTGTTGACATTCAAAGTGAGGGAAATTCTCAAGCGCGCAGTTCCGTCAGGAACGGTCGGCGGCCGTATAGCCCTTATGTCAAAACCGTCATTTTGTAGGCGTGCCGCGATGCGGACAGCGCGCGCATTGTCGCCAACTATCACCGGTTGGATAGGGGAGCCGCTTGGTGTAATGGAGAGTTTCGAGCGCAGCTGATCGCCCAAGAAATCGCGTAGTGCGTCGAGGCGTTCGCGACGCTCGGGCTCATCTCCGATTATCTGCAGAGCCTCGCGAACGCCTGCCGCCATCAGTGGGGACGGTGCAGTTGAATAGATGAAATTGCGGGCGCGATTCACCATATAACGGGCAAGGACGTCAGGTAGTCCCATCAGCGCTCCGGAGAGGCCGAGCGCTTTGCCGCAGGTGTGCAGCGTAAGCACATTGCTTTGGCTCCTCAATTCACTGGCCAAGCCGCGACCGCCTGGTCCGAAGACCCCGGTCGCATGGGCCTCATCGACAATTAGGTACCCACCACGCGAGGCGGCAACCTCAGCCAATGCCGCGAGCGGCGCGCGGTCACCATCCATGGAATAGATGCTTTCGACAGCAATCCATGGCGACCCGATGCCGCCATCAGCTCGCCAGTGGTCAATGGCTGCCTCGAAAGACGCGATATCGTTATGTGCCACCGCGACGGATTCCGCTTTGCTAGCCAAAATTCCCTCGCGGACGCTTGCGTGGATTAGTTCATCGTGAACAATCAGATCATCTCGCTGCGGCAAAGTTGAAAACAACGCGACGTTCGCAGAAAAGCCGCTCCCAAAGTATAGGACTCGTTCGGCACCAAACATCATGGCCGCCTCTGCCTCCAGCGCCTCGTGGACCCAATGATTTCCGCGAAGAAGGCGCGATCCGCCAGATCCAGCCGGGATTCCACGCTCGATCGCGGCCGTGAGAGCCTTCGCAATTCGCGAGCAGTTCGCAAGGCTGAGGTAGTCATTTGAACTGAAGTCAATGCCCTGTCGTGGAGCCAGGGTCCTTAGTCGCGACTTGCGTTCGAGGCCGGCAAGCGTCGCCTCGTAGCGAGCGAGTGCCGTTACGGTCACCGTGCGGTCTCCAGCTCCATCGGCTTCAGCCCGAGGCGGCGGAACAGCGCGCTGTCGTGATCCTCACCGGGATTGTCTGCCGTCAGCAGCGTCTCGCCGACGAAGATGGAGTTGGCCCCCGCGAAGAAACAGAGCGCCTGCATCTCGTCGCTCATCTCGGTTCGTCCGGCCGAGAGGCGCACATGCGACTTCGGCATCAGGATGCGCGCCAGCGCGATGGTGCGGACGAAATCGATCGGATCGACGGGCGCTGCATTCTCGAGCTTCGAACCGGGGATCGGGATCAGCATGTTGATCGGCACGCTCTCAGGCGGAGATGGCAGATTGGCGAGCGTCACCAGCATCGAAATGCGGTCCTCGACGGTCTCCCCCATGCCGAGAATGCCGCCGGCGCAGACCTTGATGCCGGCGTCGCGGACATTGGCGAGCGTCTCCAGCCGGTCTTCGAAGGTGCGGGTGGTGATGATCTCAGAATAGTAGCGCTCGGACGTATCGACATTGTGGTTGTAGTAATCGAGCCCGGCATCGGCGAGCCGCGCAGATTGCTCCGGGGTCAGCATACCGAGCGTCATGCAGGTCTCCATGCCGAGCCCACGCACACCCTCGACCATGGCGACCAGCGCATCCATGTCGCGATCCTTCGGATTGCGCCAGGCGGCGCCCATGCAATAGCGCGTCGCCCCGCCCTCCTTTGCCTTGCGCGCTTCGGAAAGGACGCGTTGCACTTCCATCAGCTTCGACGCCTTGAGCCCGGTCGGGTAATGCGCCGACTGGCTGCAATAGCCACAATCCTCGGCACAGCCACCCGTCTTGATCGACAGAAGACGGCTCATCTGGATGGCGTTCGGGTCGAAGGTTTTGCGGTGGACCCGCTGTGCGCGAAACAGCAGATCATTGAAAGGCAGATCGTAGATAGCCCGCGCTTCTTCGACGCGTTGCGCTTCTAACTTCGGTGGCGCACCGCGGAACTTCAGAATTTCAGTACCTATGTCGACACTCATGCATGCCTCCCGCCATTGCCAAGTTTGGAAGGCAGCAAACGATCTCTTCTGAGCGGCCGCAAACAATTTCAGTCGAGTGGTCCATTCAGAATTCTAATGGCGATACATGGACAATAGGCTGGAGATCGAAAAAGGACGCATTAAAGGGATAAAACCGGTTCAATGCGTCCTGGAGGCCCGGCTCCTCAGGGTCTTCGGGTCAAAAAAGGATTCTTGGCTATGTCACAGCTCGCCTGTGACAAATTGCGCTCTTCCATGTCCGAACGACCAGTCTTCGTCCGTATTCTGAACGAAAGTAATCATAACGTCTGCAGTTGGAATCCCGCATTCTCTGCGTAGCAATTCGCACAGCCGCTCGTAGAACTCGAGCTTTGCTGACCGTGTTCTTGGTCTAGAAATGACCTCTACCAAAACGAACTTCTCTGTCCGTTCGATATCGAGACCAGTGTCCAGGGTGTGCAGATGAGATGGGTCATATTCGATGACCAATTGATAGCGGTCTCGCTCAGGGACCTCAAAACTCTCAACCATGGCATCGTGCGCGACTTGCAGGAACCTTTCGAGTTCGACCTGTGATCGGCCTCGAATCAAATGAAACTTCATTAGGGGCATTTTCGTCTAATCCTCTGGTTTCTCCTCCCATTGGATTGGTTTAGGAGGCGGACCGCAGGCTCGCTGTCCGCCCGGATAACTTCAGGCTAAGCCGCCCGTCTCAATGCGTCGCCGATTGTCAACACAATGGTGTCGATCTGGTCCGTTTCGACAATAAGAGGAGGCGAGAGAGCGATGATGTCACCCGTGACACGGATGAGCAGACCCCTTTTGAAGCAGTCCACGAACACGTCGTAAGCTCTGGCGCCAGGAGCGTCCTTGCGGGAGGCGAGCTCTATCGCACCAACCAGACCAAGATTACGAATGTCGATAACATTCGGCATGCCCTTCAAGGAATGGAGCGCATTTTCCCAATGATTAGCAATGCTCGCCGCACGGGTCAGGAGACCTTCGTCGGCGTAGATTTCCAAAGTAGCAAGCCCGGCCGCGCAAGCGGCGGGATGTCCGGAGTACGTGTAGCCATGGAAAAGCTCGATAGCGTTGTCTGGCCCGACCATTAGGGCATCATGAACTTTCCCGCTCGCGAAAACCGCGCCCATAGGGATCGTGCCGTTAGTTAACCCTTTAGCGGTGGTAATAAGGTCAGGAAGGACGCCAAAGTAATCGACAGCAAAGGGGGTTCCCAAACGACCGAAGCCACTGATGACTTCGTCAAAGATCAGTAGGATGCCGTACTTGTCTGCCGTAGCCCGGAGCTTCTCTAAATATCCCCTTGGAGGCAGAATGACCCCCGCTGAGCCAGACATCGGCTCGACGATTACTGCTGCGATCGTCTCTGCGCCGTGAAGCTGGACCAGCCGCTCCAGGTCATCCGCCAATTCGATACCGTGCGCGGGGAGCCCCTTGGAGAAGTGATTGCGTTCAATGTCGAGCGTGTGGCGCATGTGGTCAGCTGGAATCTGCGGGAAGACTCGCCGGTTATTTACGAGGCCTCCGACAGAAATGCCGCCAAAGCCGACCCCGTGGTATCCCTTTTCGCGACCGATAATTCTGGTGCGAGTGCCTTCGCCGATTGACCGCTGGTAAGCGATGGCGATCTTTAAAGCTGTGTCAACGGACTCCGATCCTGATCCGGTGAAGAAGACGTGGTCGAGTTTGGACTTTCCGTGACCGGGGGCAATCCCAGCCAATTTCGCCGCAAAATCAAACGCAAGGGGGTGGCCCATCTGGAACGTGGGAGCAAAGTCCAAAGTGGAGAGCTGACGCTCGACAGCGCGCGTAATCTTCTCTCGACCGTGGCCCGCGTTGCAGCACCACAGACCAGCAGTTCCGTCCATCACCCTGTTGCCATCGACATCGGTATAATACATGCCCTCGGCACTCGCGAGGAGGCGCGGAGCAGCTTTGAACTGCCGATTGGCAGTAAACGGCATCCAAAAATTCTTTAAATCCGGGGTGTTGCTGGCGTTCAATTTTTCCATGGCGGCGATGACTCCTTTACCGTTGGTACAAGGATGTCGATTTCATTGATCCTAACAAGTCCTTTTCTATAGTAAATTAAGAACTTGATTTTTCTTGAGTCAGCTACGAACATTTTAGCTATTCTGAACAACTCTAAAGGAATCCAATGAGTGTGGATGTTGGAAATCGCCTTCGGTCTTTGCGCTTAATGCATAACCTTTCCCAGAGAGAACTGGCGAGACGGACGGGGGTGCCAAACACGACGATATCGCTGATCGAATCAAACTCGGCTAACCCATCGGTGGGGGCTTTGAAACGTATACTCGATGGATTTCCCATCGGGTTGGCCGAGTTCTTTGCCTTCGAGCCTCAGCGTTCCCGCAGAGCCTTTTATGCGTCCGAGGATCTCGTCGAAATTGGAAAAGGCGCGATTTCTTACAAGCAGGTCGGGGAGAACCTTTTCGGAAGAAGCCTTCAGATTCTGAAGGAATGTTATCAACCCGGGGCAGACACGGGAAAGGTATCCCTTGTCCATGACGGGGAGGAGGGAGGTGTTGTACTCTTCGGGCGGTTAGAGGTCACAGTAGACGACGAGCGAAAGATCCTCGGTCCAGGAGACGCATACTATTTCGAGAGCCGCAGACCTCATCGCTTTCGATGCGTCGGTGCTGAGCCCTGCCATGTGATCAGCGCATGTACTCCACCTACCTTTTAGGAACTTGCAGAGCGACCAACCGAAGAGAGCTTAATCTCGGCATCGTTCGACAGGTGTGGAGGGGGCAGAATGCGCGACAGCTCCGCATTTCATACGATTAAACTAATCCCGCCCACAAACTAAATCACGTGTCAAAGCAAAGGTGGGTCAATAAAATTCGGCTGATAGATCGACAGCCCGAATAGGAGACCCGGCGCAATGACTGAACCTCGCTTTTATCAGCGCGAGATCGAGACAATGTCCCGCGATGAATTGGATGCAATGCAACTTCAGAAGTTGCTCGAAATGTTGGAACATGTAGCTCGAACCAACCCATTTTATGCAAATTTTTGGAAGCAAGCCGGGATTGACGTTTCGAAAGTCAAATCGTTCGAGGACTTCAGGCTTGTCCCGATGATTGAAAAATCGCACATCGTGGCCGACCAGAATGAGCACCCTCCTTTCGGGTCTCGCTCCGGAAGTGTAAACCAAAACCTCGGTCGGACCGATCTTTATACCACGAGCGGCACTAGTGGGCAGGGCAAGGAGCTCCACGCCTGCAGTCTACGTGAACTCAAAGCGATGGAAGAAATCTATCGATACGGTATGTCTTGGGCTGGCATGAGCCCAGGCGATATCGTGCTGCTTACGCTCCCGATAACCATGCTCGCAGGCGGTCGCGTGGAATATCAAGGTGCAGTCGCTTCCGATCTTACGGTCCTACCTGTGGGCAATTACGACGCTGCTAGTAAGGTGGACCACATCAGACGGTTCAATCCAAAGGCTCTATTTGGCAGCACGTCCTATTTCGGCACTCTGGCAACGATGATGGGAGATGACGCGCGAGCCAGCAGCGTCGATACTCTCCTCACTGGTCTGGAAGGCGCCAGCCTTCCATTCCTGAAATCCATCGAAGAGATGTGGGGCGCCAAAGCGTATGATCGCTTCGGCTGTGCAAATATGCGCGCCGATTTCATGTGGTCGGACGAGAATGGTATCGGCGAACCGGGAAAACCTGGCACGCTGCTCAACGTCGATCCTTATGTCCTGATGGAAGTCGTGGACCCAACGACTGGGCTGCCGGTCGGGGACGGGGAGTTCGGCGAGCTTGTTATCACAAGCCTCTATCACCTCGATAACCCTGCAATCCGGAACCGAGTGAGGGACGGCGCCGTCTTCCAGAAAGGTGGACGGAAAGGATCTATTCGCAATTTCCATGGTGTCGAGATGGCGTCCATAAGCCGCATCGACGATGTGAAAAAGGTCAAAGGCATCAATATCTATCCTCAAGCCGTCGATGATCTCGTCTTCTCGTGGCCTGAGATCGAGCAATATGAAGTAATCCTCTCACGCTCTTCGTCCTTCGCTGATATTGCAAACCTGAGATTACAGCTGCGGTCCTCAGTAGCTGCATCTTCAGCTGAGCAGATTATCGCTCGCGCCAAAGACGCAGTGAAGACCCGCTTGGGTATCAACTTCAACATTGAAATCGTGCCGAAGGTAGAAGTCAGCGACTACAAGGCTCGACGCTGGAAGGACTTGCGCTAAAAGAAATAAGACGACGCCGGCGCGTCACTGACTGCAGGCGTCAGCTGCCTGCAGTCCTAGGTAGGTAGGTGTCATGGATCAGGACATTGGTGCCGGGGAGATGTTTGACGTAGCGCGAATTCGTTCTGCTGTGGCAGCGATCGCGGAGTGTTTTCCACCGTTTCAGCAGGGCGGGGTTGCCCCCCGCGCCGGTATTTGCATCTTGCTATCGGGCGCGCGCGACCCTGAAATTGCGTTGATCGAACGCGCGCCAAACCTTCGTATGCACGCGAGTCAATGGGGGTTGCCGGGCGGGAAAGTCGATCGCGACGAGACAGTCATGCAAGCTGCGCTTCGGGAGCTCCAAGAGGAACTCGGCGTTATCTTGAGCGAGACCTCTGTTCTTGGTCAGCTCGACACCTACCTCACCCCGTCTGGCTTCCTCATGTGTCCGTTTGTCTGCGTAGATCCGAAAAACCAAACCCTGGTTCCCAATCTTATTGAAGTTGCAAGCGCTTTCACTCTGCGAGTTTCGGAACTTGTCGACCCAGATCGTTTCGAAACTTTCGAAATGAGTCACACCAGACGGATTTCTATCAGGATGAAGGTGAACGGTGGCCATCTCTACGCGCCAGCCGCGGCGATACTGTTTCAATTCCGCGAGCTGCTGTGTGGACGGGTAACGTCGGTGTCACAATACGAGCCGCCGATGTTCGCGTGGTACTGATACTACTCCCCGTCTCTAACGCATTGATTTAAAGACATGTTTTTAGAATTCTAATGCTCGGGATGCGACCAAAGTAATAGCAGAAACAACAAACCTCATGTGCGCTCCGCTGTCGTCTTGATTATCAATCTTCTTCGGAACGCGAATGCATTCAGCAAGGAGATTTGACATGGTTGAGAAGGTTGCTGTCGTTACTGGAGCCGGGGGCGGAATGGGTTTGCCGACCGTGCGGCGACTAGTGGCTGAAGGCTTTACCGTCGCTGCGCTTGATCTGAACACGCAAGGCCTCGAAAAAGTCATTGCGGAAGAGAACCTGAAGGCAAAGGCGTATCAGATCGATGCGTCATCTGAGGCGAAGTGCCGCGAGACGGTTGCGAAAATCAAAGCAGACTTTGGCCGCATCGATGCGTTCGTCAACATGATCGGATGGACATCCAGCTCCCGCTTTGTTGAAGAAACGAGTGATTATTGGAACAAGCTGATCGGCGTGAATTTCATGCCCGTCGTTTACCTGAGCCATGCCATCGCGCCAATCATGATCGAGCAAGGCGGTGGTAAGATGCTCTTTGTGACTTCGGATGCGGGTAAGGTGGGTACCTCGGGGGAGGCAGTATACGCCGGCCTGAAGGGCGGCGTGATTGCTTTCGCGAAGAGTGTGGCGCGCGAGTGGGCTCGCTACAACATTAACGTCAATTGCACTGCACCTGGTCCAACCGATACGCCGCTCGAGGCCGACCAAGATCCAGAATTGGTTGCCCGCCGACTAAAGGTGATTCCCTTCCGGCGCATGGCCAAGCCTGAGGAGCAGGCTGCCGCAGTTGCTTTTTTTGTGTCCGAGGACGCGAATTACATCACAGGTCAGGTCCTCAGTATCAGCGGCGGCTTGACCATGCAGTAACGGTTGAGGAGGGAGCACGCACATGCCTCATAGCTCAATCGACCCCGACATCCGCAGAGCGATCATGGAAAGCGTCGATCGCTTTTGCCGGGAGCGCCTTGCCCCGGCGGCGCAAGCGATCGATGATGCAGCCGTCTTTCCGATGGAACTCTACAAGGAGTTTGCCTCGCTAGGCATCTTCTCTTTATGGGTTCCAGAAGAAGATGGGGGGAGCGGGGTCGATTTGATCGGGCCCCTGAAAATCTCGGAACGGCTCGCACGCCACAATGTCGCTTTTGCGATTTCGATTTCAAACTGCGGTGATTGCATTGGTCCCCTCGTTGCGGCAGGTAGTCAGGCGGTTAAAGAGAGATATCTCGATCGCATTTTGAGCGGTGAAATTGTTCCAGCATTTTGTCTCTCGGAGCCCGCCGGTGGGTCGGATGTCGCTGCGATGACAACAACCGCTCGTCGCGAGGGGACCAACTATGTCTTGAATGGTCGCAAGATGTGGATCACGAGCGCGCCGGTCGCAGGTGTGTTCATTGCGTTTGCGAAAACTGATCCAGACGCCGGACACAAAGGCATCACGGCATTCGTCGTCCCGCGTGACGCCCCTGGACTGACGGTAGGTCCAACCGAGCGGCTGCTCGGTCTCAATTCTAGCCCAACAGCGGAGGTCTCCTTCGAGAATGTCGTTGTTTCTGAAGATGCGCGATTAGGCGAAGAAGGGACTGGTTTTCGGCTCGCGATGGTGACGATGGACGAAGCCCGCGTCAACATCGCCTGCTGCGCGCTCGGCGCTGCCGCTGCGGCAGTGGGGGAAGCTGTACAGTACTCACGGGAACGCAAGCAGTTTGGCAAGGCAATTATCGATCATCAAGGTCTCGGCTTCATCGTCGCGGACCTTGTGACTGGGCTCGCTGGCGTGCGTGCGCTCGTGGCCAATGCCGTACAAGCGCTCCAACGCGGCTCAGGCCGCCAACCGGGAGTCTATGCGGCGATGGCAAAGCAGGCCGCAACAGACTTCGCGATGGATGCTGCGGTAAAGGCTGCGCAAGTCCTCGGAGGCTACGGGCTAACCCGTAGCTACGTTAGTTCTCGTCTCATTCGAGACTGCAAAGCTCTGCAAATTTTCGAGGGCACAAACGAGATTCAGAAATGGATCATATCGAGGGAGCTCGCAAAGAGTGGTCTCGATATTCTGGAGATGGATGATCTCCTTCCCTGACGCAAACCACAATCTAGAAAGGAACTTCATATCATGGGTAAGCCTATTGATATCCTTGGCCACCTCTTTACCCCTGAGTCAATCGAGAAACACTTCTTAGGCGATGAAGAAGAGCTTGCTGTCTTCGAGAGCCTGGGCCGTGCAAAAACATTGAAGGGTATGACGGTCGAGGAGTTTCGTGAATATGCTAAGAACGTCGGTCTTGGACGAACAAACATCGCCTCATTCTATGGATGGAGCTATCGTTTCCAGCGTCCGTATCTTCACGTCACGCCGGAGGAAGTCTACGAAGTGACCAAGCAGTTGCCTGGTCTTGCTTACGGTCTCTTCGGCGTAAACCCTCACGATGCGCTACGTGGGGTTAAGCATTTTGAGAAGTCTGTCAAAGAATATGGCTTCGTCGGGATCCACGTTCACCCGCACGGTTTCGATCTGGGTCCCGACCATGCTTTCTATTTTCCTTACTACGCAAAATGCGTAGAATTGGGCGTTCCGGCTGTGTTTTCCATGGGGCATACGCTCGATTTCATGCCGATCGAAAATGGTCGACCGGCCCGTCTTGATAGAATTGCTCTCTATTTCCCGGAACTAAAGATCGTTTGCACTCACACGGGCTGGCCATGGGTCGAGGAGGCAATTGCATTGGCTTCCAAACATCCCAACGTCTACCTGGGCACATCGGCCTATGCCCCGAAGTACTGGAAGCCCGAAATGGTGAAGTTTGCCAATTCTTGGGGCCAGGACAAGGTCCTGTGGGGGTCGGATTTCCCACTGGTGAAGCATCAGGAAGCATTTGATCAGCTGGAAGAGCTTAACCTGAAGCCGCAAGTCAAAGAGAAGCTTCTCTGGCAGAATGCCGAGAAGGTTTTCCAATACAAGTGATCAATAGGGGCCTGAGATGAAGACTCCAATCCGCTTGGAAATAGATGACACTATCGGTGTCCTGACGATTGATCGTAACGAGCGTCGAAACTCTCTCGACAATGAGGCGATAGAGGCATTTCTGTCTGCGCTCAATCAAGTCCGACGCTCAAGCGTAATAGCTCTCGTCATTACAGCTGAGGGTGACCGTTCGTTCTGCGCAGGGTCGGATTTGAAGGCCCTTAAATCTTACAATCAAGAAGAGATCGTGCATCATACCCATTTGTTTCAGACCCTAACTGAGACGATTGATGAGTTGCCGGTCGCGACTATCGCCGCCATCGAAGGTGCTTGCCTCGGTGGAGGTCTGGAAATCGCCTTAGCCTGCGACAGCCGTGTCTGTGCTCCGTCCGCTCGATTTGGCTTTCCTGAGATCACCGTCGGAGTGCTACCTACGGGTGGCGGAACTGTGCGAGCTCCAAGGGCAATAGGGCTTTCGCGTGCTCGCGAAATGATGCTGTTCGGTGAGCCAATGTCGGCGAGCGAAGCGCGTGAGATTGGTCTCATCAGCCAGATCGACGAAAGTGGTGACGTTCGAAGCTTTGCCCGCACTCGCGCACTAAAGCTTGCGTCACAGACCAATCGTGACGCCGTCACTTTGTTAAAGGCAATGTTGGTCACCGGTGCAGGGACTTCACCGCGGGTTGGGGCGATGATGGCATATCTTGGAGATATCGCGCTCTCGCGATCCTCTAATTTCTTGAAAGAGGCATCTTCCAAGGAAGGTTAGCCGCGGGATTTCAAGAGTCGACGTCGGCTCTGGCCACTACGTCGATACATGACACGGCCGTCAAAGCCGGCCCCCGGAGAAAGACTTTGGGGATAAACATCAGCAAGCGTTTCATTGGGAGCGACAATTATGAGCTTTAAGGCGGTAGTTATCGAGAAGACAGATGATGTCCAGGGTGTGGGCATCAAACAGTTCGCGATCGACGATCTGATGGAAGGTGATACCGTTGTTAGGATCAGTCATTCATCACTGAATTATAAGGATGGTTTGGCAATCACCGGTGCGTCGCCAGTCGTGCGTCGCTTTCCGATGGTACCCGGCATCGATTTTGTCGGTATCGTGGAATCGACCTCTGCAGAAGGGCTGAACGCTGGAGACGCAGTTCTTTTGAACGGTTGGGGCACGGGCGAGCGCCATCTCGGCGGCTGGGCTCAGAAGAGCCGCGTCCCAGGTAAGTGGTTGACGCCCTTGCCTGCGGGTTTCACGCCGGAGCAGGCGATGGCAGTTGGAACGGCGGGATA
The DNA here is from genome assembly GCF_017741935.1 of Rhizobium sp. 16-449-1b. Lineage (GTDB taxonomy): Bacteria > Pseudomonadota > Alphaproteobacteria > Rhizobiales > Rhizobiaceae > Rhizobium. The sequence continues at coordinate 316,716 of NZ_JAGHMH010000013.1, forward strand.
CACCGCAGCATTGTGCGTTCTTGCGCTTCAGGACGGCGGCGTTACGCCGGACAGTGGCGAAATAGTTGTAAGCGGTGCAGCAGGTGGCGTCGGTTCAGTAGCAGTTTCACTGCTAGCCTCACTTGGCTACTCAGTTGTTGCCTCCACAGGTAGAGCTGAAGAAGAGGGGTATCTTAAGAAACTCGGCGCTAGCCGTGTCATACCGCGCGATGAGCTCGCGGCGGCGCCTCGTCCCCTTGAGAAGGAACTCTGGGCAGGAGCAGTGGACTCGGTAGGAAGCACTACACTGGCAAACATCCTGGCGAAGACAAAGTATGGTGGTACTGTGGCCTGCTGCGGGCTGGCGGCAGGTATGGACCTCCCAACGAGCGTCGCTCCATTTATTTTGCGTGGCATCACGCTCCGAGGCATCGATTCCGTCATGGCTCCGCCCGAATTGCGGGCGCGGGCTTGGGAACTGCTGGACCGTACGCTTGATCGCAGCGTACTGGGGGAGATGACTTCGGTTGTTTCCTTGGAACAAGCCGTCGAAGCTGCCGGAGATATTCTGAAGGGCAAAGTTCGCGGCCGGATGGTCGTGAAGATCGAGGACTGACACCTCACTGTCTGACGACATCTGTAAGCCGTTGGGGTAGGGGCCGAGCTTTTATTAAGCCCGGCCCCTTGACATTAGAGCAGGGCAGTTTCTTACCGCAATCGTTTTCGACAAGGAGCATGGCGATGGCAACCTCACGCGCCGCGACTTACAACGGTACCCCACTCGTTACCGGCAATGCCGAAGGGGCGATCTTGGCGAGCGATATCGAACTAAGCTTCTTTGGTGGTGTAGATCCCGTCTCAGGGGAGATCGTTGATAGACATCATCCGCTAAGCGGCCAGGTATTGACGGATCGAATTTTGGTAATTCCAGGTGGCCGTGGATCCTGCTCTGGAAGCGCTGTTATGTTGGAGTTGTTGCTTAACGGCCGAGCGCCCAAGGCTCTGATCTTCAAACGAAATGAAGATATTCTCAGCTTGGGAGTGATCGTTGGCGAGGAGATGTTCGGCAGGTCGATTCCGATCGTGGCTTTGGGTGAGGAGGACTTTGAAGCGGTAAAAATCTCGGATTATGCCGTGATCAATGACGGGCGTGTTCAGATTGGCAAAGGAACAGTTCTCGGGACGGCGAGCAATCGCCACTACCGACAAAAACCGGAGATTGAACTGTCGGACGCAGACAAAGCAATTTTGGCGGGCGCTGGTGGTAAGGCCATGGAGGTAGCGATGCGTATCGTTACGCGAATGGCCCAAGTCCAGGGAGCGCCCCATTTGATTGACGTAACGCAGGCGCATGTAGACGCGTGCATCTACACCGGCCCGGCCGCACTCGGCTTTGCTGAAAAAATGATGGCATGGGGCGCCCGAGTTTCAATCCCGACAACCTTAAACGCAATTTCGGTCGACCGAAAGCGCTGGCGAGCGCAGGGGATACAAGAGTCCGTAGGGGCTCCAGCTGACAGACTGGCCGATTTATATACACAAATGGGTGCGCAGCCTACGTTTACCTGCGCACCTTACTTGCTGGGACAGCCCCCGCGATATGGCGCGAATGTTGCTTGGTCAGAGTCTAACGCAGTGGTGTTCGCCAACAGCGTCTTAGGCGCCAGAACCATGAAGTATCCTGATTTTCTCGATCTTGCAGTAGCCATGACCGGCCGCGCCCCTCTCGCGGGACCCTATGTCGAGGAACATCGTCGGCCGGAGATTATCATCGAAGTTCCCTCAATCACGGAGGCTGATGATTCCTTCTTTCCGGTTCTTGGCTATACGATTGGCGCGATCGCAGGAAGCCGAATCCCGCTACTCACGGGTCTAGCGCGAAATTCTATGAATTTGGACGACCTCAAGAGTTTTGGAGCTGCTTTTGCCACAGTTTCCAGTGCGCCCATGTTCCATATTGTTGGCGTGACGCCTGAGGCAGCAACGAGTTTGAAGTCGCTAGACAACAGTTCCAAACCTATCGAACGGGTTAGGCTGAACCTGTCCAACTTGGAGACAGAATGGCGAGAGCTGAATTCCGCCACAGTGGCCGAGGTGGACCTCATTTCGCTCGGCAATCCGCATTTCTCGCTCACAGAGATATGGAGGCTTGCCTCACTCTGTTCTGAAAAAACGAAAAGCGAGAGCGTGAAAGTCGTCGTCACTACGAGCAGGCAGATTTACGACAGTGCTCGACAAGAGGGTCTGATCGCGCAGCTTGAACGGTTTGGCGTTCAATTTGTGACTGACACCTGCTGGTGTATGATAACCGAGCCGATCATTCCTCCGCAAGCCAGCACAATCATGACAAACTCCGGAAAGTATGCTCACTACGGCCCAGGGCTTACCGGCAGGTCATTTCACTTTGGAAGCCTAGTTGCTTGCGTTGATGCCGCCTGCTCAGGCAAGGCTACGTTACGCACGCCCAACTGGCTAAAGACGCTCCCCTAGCTGCTTTTGCCTTGTTAATCGACCGCTAGGCTCAATGTGGTCCGTGACATTACGCGGATTTGTTCGGCGGCGCCTTGTCTTCAGGTAACCTTGCGCTCTCTTCTATTTCGTCGGTCTCACGTATCTCAGCACCGATAGCACGGAGCCATTTTGCGAATTTTGCCACATCTCTGCGGCGGCTGGCGGCCCCACTGAAGAGGTAATAGTAAATATCGATCCGGTTTTCTGCTCCTAGGGGAGTAATCAGTTCGCCCGATGACAACCTCTCAGCAAGAAACCTTTTGGAACCCAGAATGACGCCGCGGCCCAAAAGGGCGGCGTTCTCTAGCACTGCTGGATCATCCAGTGCTAGCCCCCTCTGGACCGCACTCTTCTCGACACCTGCGCGTTCGCACCATTCTTCCCACCACTGGTAGTCGAACTCATGCACGATGCTAACATTTTGAAGAAATTCGGAAGGCATCTGATCCTCGTGCCCACGCCAAAGTGCCGGCACACACATCGGGATCAGGCCGTCTTTGAAAAGAAACTCATATGCTTCGTCATTCAATGGCGTATGTGAGAAAAATATTTTGATGTCGGAGGATGGTTCCTTATCACTCGGGGGAGCAAGAGAATGGTGAATGATTATCTCGGTGCCCTTTTCCGAGTTCAAAAAGTCGCCGATGCGCGGCATCAGAATGCCAGCCGATAGCAGCGGCGAAACGCTGAGATGGATCCTCGATTCCTGTTTCCGCCCAGACATTGAATTTGTGACATCAGAGAGCTTGTCGAAGCATTCCGTTGCTACCTCAAGAAGCTCTATGCCCTGCTTCGTGAGTTCGATCCGTTGGTGGAGCCGGGTAAAGAGTTTCGCGCCAAGCTCTTGTTCCAAAAGCCTAACTTGGTGACTAACAGCTGCTTGGGTGACGTTCAGCTCATTGGCAGCCAGCGTAAAACTCAAATTCCGTCCTACTGCCTCAAAGTACCGGATCGCCAGAAGAGACGGCAGACGTTGTTTCATTTGAACGTTCCCTTTTTGTATCGGTTGCTCATCACCACTGGTTACGGCACCGCTTTGGGCCAATTTCAGTTTCGACAGCGCCGATGTCAACAGGAGATGAGCAGTTACGGCGTCGCAAACAGAAAACAAACAAGCCATAAATTGCGTTCATGCGGCCCGCAACAGAGATTGATTGCTGCTTGCTCGTGCTTTCTGAAATAGTCGGGGCGAAACTAGATAAAGAGCAATACGCATGGTCATGATCGCTAATACATCACGAAAACTGTTAGCCGACGTTGTCGTCACGTCGAACATGATCGACTTCAATCGCCATCTTTCCGACATCGGCTACCATTCGCTTTTCTCGAGAGCGGAGGTCGCTTTTTTTGAAAAGGTTGAGATCAACGACGAGTATCGCGCTGAGACGAAATGTACTGTCTATACGGCGGAGTCGCACGCGACCTTTCTGAAGGAAGTTCTCGAAGGAGATCGAATTGATATCTCTTTCCAGATTTTGGACCTCAGCAATAAAGCCGTCCATGTCCTCATGGAACTCCGCAATAGCGCGTCCCAGGTCTGTGCTTACCACGAATGCATGTTGCTTCATGTGAAGAAAGCGCCGGAGGGGCCACGGTCCTACCCGTTCGGTCGATATCAGCTGGCGAATTTGGTGCACATTTTTAGCAAAGACAAAGATCTACCCCGACCAACTGGAGCCGGACGTCGCATTGCGATTCGGCGAAGTGCTGAGGGGATAACGAGTACCGAGGAAACGTAGGGGAACCTGGCCGAACCCGGTAAAGCAGAGGAGCGACAAATGAAGATTTTGGTGACGGTCAAACGGGTAGTCGACTACAACGTCAAGATTCGTGTGGCAGCAGATGGCGCCGGCGTTGATTTAGCGAACGTCAAAATGTCGATGAACCCCTTCGACGAAATCTCGGTCGAAGAGGCACTACGCCTTAAAGAGTCCGGCAAGGCGTCGGAAGTGGTGGTCGTTTCCGTCGGGCCAGCCAAGGCCGAGGAAACGTTGCGAACGGCGCTGGCGATGGGAGCAGATCGGGCCATTCTCGTGGAAACTGATGATTTGGTAGAGCCATTGGCCGTCGCGAAAATCGTTCGGGGAGTGGCACTTGCTGAAGCGCCGGGGCTCATCATTGTCGGAAAGCAGGCAATCGATGACGACTCAAATCAAACCGGACAGATGCTCTCTGCGCTACTCGGTTGGTCGCAAGGCACATTTGCTTCGAAGGTTGAGATTGGTACGGAAAGTGCGGTTGTCACCCGCGAAGTGGACGGTGGTCTGCAGACGGTCAATTTGAAGTTGCCTGCAGTGGTAACTACTGACCTTAGGCTGAACGAACCTCGCTATGCGTCCTTGCCGAACATTATGAAGGCGAAGAAGAAGCCGCTTGATAAGAAATCGCCGGCTGATTTCGGAGTCGACACGAGGGCTCGGTTGAAGATCCTCAAGACTGAAGAGCCAGAGGGCCGAAAGGCGGGCATCAAGGTCAAGACGGTCGATGAGCTAGTCTCAAACCTAAAAGCTGCCGGCGTAATTTAACGAACAGAGCGAGATTACCATGCCAATCCTTCTTTTAGCTGAACACGACAACGTCAATCTATCTGACCAAACGGCGAAGGCCCTCACGGCGGCCCTGAAAATCGGATCAGACATTCATGTCCTCGTCGCAGGTGACAACGCTCGGCCGGCTGCGGATGCAGCAGCAAAACTCGTCGGCGTATCGAAAGTCTTGCTTGCCGACCACCCGAGCCTCGGGAATCAATTGGCCGAGCCGCTTGCGGCGCTAGTTGTTTCACTTGCCCAAAACTATGAAGTTATCATCGCAGCGGCCACCGCTGTTGGGAAGAATGTTGCCCCTAGGGTTGCAGCGTTGCTGGACGTCGCTCAGGTCTCAGAGATCATCGAGGTGGTTTCGGGCGACACATTCAAACGACCGATCTATGCCGGCAATGCTATTTTGACTGTCCAATCGACTGATGCAAAGAAAGTCATCACCGTGAGGACAGCGTCCTTCGCTTCTGCCTCCCAAGGCAATTTGGCTGCCGTCGAAGTGATTTCGGCGGCAGCCGATCCTGGGTTGTCGTCCCACGTTTCAGACTCGTTGTCCTCGTCAGATCGACCTGAGTTGACTTCAGCAAAGATTATTATTTCCGGCGGCCGAGCGCTTGGCTCTGCCGAGAAGTTCACCGATGTTATTCTCCCCGTGGCAGACAAGCTTGGCGCGGCTGTAGGCGCTTCTCGCGCCGCCGTAGATGCCGGCTATGCGCCAAATGATTGGCAGGTTGGTCAGACAGGGAAAGTCGTCGCACCAGATCTTTACATCGCATGTGGAATTTCTGGGGCAATCCAGCATCTCGCTGGTATGAAGGATTCCAAGGTAATCGTCGCAATCAACAAGGATGATGAAGCGCCAATTTTCCAGGTTGCAGATTACGGGCTTGTTGGGGATTTGTTCGAAGTTCTTCCTGCGCTGCAAAAAGCACTTTGAAGTCTCGATTTGATCGAAAGATCAACGGCCGCAGCTTTACGTTGCGGCCCCTGTGCCATTTATTGATGAGAGTATCTCCATGTCAGCTCACGTTTTGACAATTACATGTAAGACAACTCGCGGGATCGTCGCCGCAATCACAAGTTATCTAGCTGATATTGGTTGCAATATCATCGATAGTTCTCAGTTCGATGACCTGGAAACAGGTCTATTCTTTATGCGGCTTACTTTCGTTTCCGAAGCCGGTGCGGAAAGGTCTGCGATTGCCGACGGCTTCTCCGCTGTGGCAACGCGGTTCGATATGCAATGGCAGCTGCACGATAGCGAGCACAAAATGAAGGTTCTGCTGATGGTATCGCGTTTCGGCCATTGTCTGAACGACCTGCTTTACCGCTGGAAAATTGGAGCGCTGCCTATCGATATTGTCGGCGTTGTCTCCAACCATTTCGATTATCAGAAGGTCGTAGTCAACCACGACATTCCCTTCCATCACATTAAGGTGACGAAGGAAAACAAACCTGAGGCCGAAGCTCAGCTGCTGCAGCTGCTAGAAAGTTCCGGCACAGAGCTCGTCGTGCTTGCGCGATACATGCAGGTGCTGTCGGATACCATGTGCAAGAAGATGTCCGGTCGCATCATCAACATCCACCACTCCTTCTTGCCCAGCTTCAAGGGTGCGAACCCTTACAAGCAGGCTTACGAACGTGGCGTGAAGTTGATCGGTGCCACTGCGCACTACGTCACCGCCGACCTCGACGAAGGCCCGATCATCGAGCAAGATACGGCGCGCATAACCCACGCGCAGTCGGCCGATGACTATGTCTCGATCGGTCGAGATGTCGAGAGCCAGGTACTCGCTCGCGCCATCCATGCACATATTCATCACCGCACATTCATAAACGGCAATCGCACGGTCGTCTTCCCTGCCAGCCCAGGCTCCTTTGCCTCTGAGCGCATGGGCTAGGATATGGTAGTAGTTATTGAGGGGAAGAAAGTAGCTTCCACCGTAATTGGCCGAGTAAAAGAGGCCACCAGCAAATTGGCCGGGCTGCGGAACATCAAGCCGGGGCTAGCTGTTGTAATCGTGGGCGACGATCCAGCAAGTCATAGTTACGTGGGTGCGAAGAGTCGTATGGCCAAGGAATGCGGCTTTGCATCGGTTCAGTATACGCTTCCGTCAGACACGACCCAGGATGATTTGCTCGGTTTGGTCGAAGCACTGAACGTCGACCCGACCGTTCACGGGATCTTGGTACAACTACCCCTACCTGAGCCGCTGCAATCTGATTCGATCATACAGTCCATTCGCCCCGAAAAAGACGTTGACGGCCTGAACGTCGTCAATGCTGGAAAGTTAGCGGTAGGAGATGTCACGACAGGCCTCGTTTCCTGCACCCCTGCCGGGGCCATGGTGTTGATCAGGCAAGCCCACGGAGAAGATCTTTCCGGGCTACACGCCGTTGTCGTTGGTCGATCGAACTTGTTTGGAAAGCCCATGGCGCAGCTCCTGCTCAATTCGAACGCGACCGTTACGATCGCGCACTCTCGTACAAAGGACCTAGCCGCGATCTGCCGGACTGCAGACATCTTGGTCGTAGCGGTCGGCCGACCTCAAATGGTTAAGGGCCACTGGCTGAAGACGGGCGCAACGGTGATCGACGTAGGGATAAATCGCATCGCGGTTTCTGGACCCAGCGAGGCGAAGACACGCCTTGTGGGCGATGTAGCATTCGATGAGTGCAAGGATATTGCGAGCGTAATAACGCCTGTACCTGGAGGCGTGGGACCTATGACCATCGCGATGCTGATGGCAAATACTGTTATTGCGGCCCATCGGGCAGCTGGCGTCGATGCGCCGCGCTTTTAGAAAATTCTAGCTCGTCCCGCGGGAACTGTACCTTAGGCGTGCTTCGCTGCCAATTTCGTAGCATGTGCCTCGAACCCCGACACCTGACCGCACCCGATCTAGCGGTCGGTTTGGCGTGCAGAAGCGTCGCTATTAGCCCGGTTGGCTGAGCTATTAGATATCGTTGCTTGCGAGAAAGTCTCGTGAGTTTTTATCATCTGCCTATCTATTTGGAGGGTCTATCACCATGAAATCTCATGCACGAGTGTTAGTGTTGGGCGGCGGTATTCACGGCGTGAGCACGCTTTACTATCTCGCGCGCGAAGGTTGGACCGACGCCGTACTCATCGAAAAGGGCGAGCTCACCTCGGGAACGACGTGGCACGCTGCCGGACAATGCCCCCATTTTAATGGAAGCCTCAACTTCGCGAAAATCTGCGATGAGGGGATTAAAATGTACAGTTCTCTTGAAGAAGAGACTGGCCAAGCAACTGGTTGGCACAAAGCAGGCGGCATACGCTTGGCGCGGGATCAAGACGAGCTCAACTGGCATAAAAATGTTGTCGGCATTGCAAAGCAGGCCGGTGTCGAGGCTCATGTCGTCGGCCTTGATGAAATTCGGCAACTCCATCCTTTCCTCGAGCTCCACGACGTTGTCGGGGGTACCTACACACCCAATGATGGGCACGTAGATCCCACAAGCGCCACCAATGCGTTTGCCATTGCGGCGCGATCGCTCGGTGCCACGATTTACAAGCATACCCTGGCGTCCGATATCAAGCGCACGGGTGACGGTTGGACGGTTTACACCGACAAGGGCAACATAACTTGTGAACACTTGGTGATTGCTGCCGGTTTCTTTACCACGAAGGTCGGCAACTGGCTCGGACTCAACGTCCCGCTTGTAAACGTGGTGCATCAATACCTTGTGACAGATCCGGTGGATGAACTGCGCGATCGCCCCGGCGAATTACCTGTCGTTCGCGATCCAGGTTCTTCATCCTATATGCGGCAAGAACAAAAGGGGCTGTTGGGTGGGCCTTACGAGACCGCTGGCATCCGACTCCACACAAACGATGTTCCTTGGTCGTTTGACATGGATCTTCTGCCGCCCGACCTCGACCATATCTCACCTTGGCTCGAGCAGATGATGGAGCGCATGCCGCTCTTTGGAAGTGTTGGCGTTCGGCGCGTAATTTCTGGCTTCATCGCACATACGCCAGACCTCGTTCCTCTGGTTGGACCGGCGCCAGGACTCAAAAATGTCTGGCTTAACTGTGGTTCCACGACTGGGATTGCCCAAGGTCCTGGCTGCAGCAAGTACTTGGCGCAGTGGATGGTCCATGGTTCGGCTGATATTAGCATGACTGGACTCGATCCGCGCCGCTACGGTGACATCCACAACGGCGATTGGGTTCGAGAGCGCACGATCGAAGCCTCGTCACATATGTACGACCTGCATCCGCCCGGTTACTACTATAAAAGCGGCCGTCCCTTGCGCGTATCCCCGATTCACGAAGAACTGGCCGCCAAAGGTGCTCAGTTCGGCGAATCTATGGGTTGGGAGCGCGTAAAGTACTTCTCAAATGGCGAACCGGAGCACATGAGCTATAGCCAGAACAGCTCGTTCAGTACGGTCGCGGAAGAGTGCAAGGCCGTTCGCGAAGCCATTGGAGTACTCGACCTTTCGAGCTTTTCCAAATTCGAAGTCAGCGGAGCGGATGCGGAAGCGTTCATCAATCGAACCTTCGCAAACCGCGCGCCGAGGAAGCCAGGCGACATTGCACTCTGCCATCTCCTGACAGCGGGTGGAGAAATAAATGCAGAAATCACCGTTACGCGCATCGACGAGCAGCTTTTCTATATGACGAGCGCCGGTTCTATGCAGGTTCGCGACTTCAATCTCCTCAACGAGGCTGTAAACCCGGATGAGGATGTCAAGGTCACGGACATCACAGAGAACTACGGTGTGTTGGTCGTTTCAGGTCCCCGCACCCGTGACGTGTTGTCGAAGCTCACCGATGCCGACCTCAGCACCGCTGCATTCCCATGGCTTAAAGCGCGCACGATCCAGATCGAAGGTGCAAGTGTTCGAGCACTGAGAATCTCCTATGCCGGCGAACTCGGCTGGGAACTCCATGTACCGATTGGATCGCTTCGCAAGGTCTACCTCTCTCTTATGAAGGCCGGTGCAGACCACGGCATCAAGGACTTTGGCCTCTATGCCCTTAATTGCCTGCGCATGGAAAAGGCTTATCGTGGCTTCGGCTCGGAACTAACGAACGAGATTTCTCTGGTAGAAGCCGATATGGATCGCTTCTACTCGCTGAAAAAAGATATCTTTGTAGGTAAGGCTGGAATTGAGAAGCGCCTCGCCGAAGGAGTGAAAATCAAGCTTGCTTACGTGGCAATTGAAGCTCCTCATCTCGACGTTATCGGTCAGGAGCCAGCCTATTCCGGCGACCGCATCATTGGGTCAGTTACTTCTGGCGGCTTCGGTCACGCAGTCGGCAAGAATCTAGCTTTCGTTTACGTCGAGCCGGAGTTCGCGGCCAAGGATTCTACATTCGACATCGAAATGAATGGCGAGCGTTACAAGGCTGTAGTTCTGGGCGATCCGATCTACGATCCTGCCAACGAACGCCTGAGAGCTTGAATTCTGCGGTCCCGGACCAGGGCCCAGATTCTCTCAAACAACAAACAGTTCCCGGGCTGAATTACCCCGGGAACAAAGTGAGCATACAGAAGGCGCTGTGGCATTCGCCCAGAGACACCTCGCTCCTCTTCGTTATCTCAATCGATCAAGTTCGACGTTCTCTTGTGGGTTCAAACGCTTTCTTGGTTCCCGCTTTTTTGATCGCGGGCGAGCAATCCGGCTATCCCCCACCGCGAAGAGTTGGGGCAGCAGCGGAGCGGCCGACAAACGTCGGCCGATTAACAAGAGGAGAAGAGTTCATGAAATTCATACCGTGGCTAGCAGCTATGTTGCTTACAGCCTTCACCATTCCGGCACACGCGGAGTTCGTAAAGCTCTCCGACGATCTGACAATTCACTATCAGGTCGCGGGGCAGGGCAACCAGGTCATTCTCTTTGTGCCGGGCTGGACGATGGCCTCTGACGTTTTTGAAAAACAAATGGCTCATTTCGCCGACTCCAAGACCTACAAGTTCATTTCCTATGACCCAAGGAGCCAAGGGCAATCCACGCATACGAGCGAGGGGAATTTCTACGAACAGCATGGCCGTGACTTAGCTCTGTTTATTGAAAAGCTTGGCCTGAAAAATATTGTTCTTGGCGGATGGTCATGTGGTGGCTTTGATGTTCTGTCGTATGTCCACCAGTTCGGGAGCAACAATCTAAAGGGCTTCATCATGATTGACGCGGCGCCCTCGGGCCTTGGCGCCGATAACACAAAAGACTGGGTCTGGTACAATCAAGATGACCACGACGGATTTCGGGCGTACTTCACCCAAGGGCCACTCCTTGATCGCGAAAAAAATAACGCCGAATTTGCTCAGTGGATGGTCAAGAGTGCGACGCCGGACTACATGGATTGGATCACGAGAATTTCCAACATGACATCGTCTGGCGTAGCAGCTCTACTAAACGAGTCGTCTGCCTATCAAAATTATCGCGACGACCTGAAGGCGATGGAGGGCAAGGTCCCGCTTCTTTACGTCGTTCGTGACGACTGGAAAGACACGATGCCCACATGGGCAAAAGCAAACACTCCCTCGGCGATGCAGAAAGTTATGCCAAAGCATATGTCGTTCTGGGAAGACGCGCCTCTGTTTAACGGATATCTCGACGAATATCTCAAGTCGATTAGATAGGTTTGGACCATCCCTGTTAAAGTTGACAGGGACAACCTACCAAGCTTTCTGAACTTCTTAGCAGCCGACTTCGCGTCGCGCGATAGCGCGACGTTCCTTTTTGAGAACTCGGCAACATTTAAAATTTGGCTTGGCCTTGGCTCCCGGCGAGCGTCACGGGACGCTTCAAAAAATCCTCATTGGGTAAATTGCTTCATGCCTTTTAACGCTCTCGGCTGGCGCATAGCGACTGATCGCTAGACCGCTAGCGTCGATATCGGAGCATCTTCCGCTTACAAGATCGCTGATCACTCGTGCGGATCCTGTACTCATTGTCCAGCCAAGCGTGCCATGACCGGTGTTAAGGTATAAACCGGTGATCTTTGTTGGCCCAACAACCGGTGTACCATCCGGAGTCATCGGCCGAAGGCCTGACCAGAAGCTTGCTTTTGCGACATCGCCGCCTGGGAAGAGATCGGTAACCGAATGTTCAAGAGTTCGCCTGCGCGCTTTTCCCAAATCGTTGGTGTAGCCGGAAATCTCTGCCATCCCGCCGACGCGGATCCGGTCACCGAGGCGAGTAATCGCAATCTTGTATGTCTCGTCCATTACCGTTGACTCGGGAGACCGGGACGAGTCGACGATCGGAAGGGTCAGTGAGTAGCCTTTAACCGGGTACACCGGGAGATTAATGCCGAAGGGCTTCAATAGAAGGGGCGAATAGCTTCCAAGTGAAACGACGACCGCGTCAGCAGCGAGCCGCCCGCCATCCGTCAGAACGCCATTAACCCTCCCGCCTTCTACGTCTAAGCCGATGATTTTCGTACTATAAGAGAACCGCACGCCGAGCTCTTCCGCTTTCTTTGAGAGAGCGTTAGCGAACTTGAAGCAGTCTCCAGTCTCATCATTCGGAGTCAGCAATCCACCGACAAATTTTTCGCGCACATTTGCTAGCGCGGGTTCGTACCGAATGCAGGCGTCTCGATCAAGAACTTCGAAAGCTATCCCATCAGCTGCCAAAGCCTTTACGTCCTTGGCCGACGCGTCGAGCTGGGCTTGCGTCCGGAAGAGCTGGAGAGTCCCCTGTTTACGCTCATCGTAGGCGATACCCGTTTCTTCCCGTAGCTCGGCAAGCGCCAGCCGGCTGTAGTCGGCAAGGCGCAGCATGCGGCTCTTGTTGAGAGCATACCTATCAGATGTGCAGTTCGACAGCATCTTCACCAACCACGAAAGCATGGCGGTATCGAACTTAGGCCGGAGAATCAGAGGAGCATGCTCCATGAAAATCCATTTAAGGGCTTTCTGCGGGATTCCTGGTGCTGCCCATGGTGAACAATAGCCGAATGACACTTCGCCTGCGTTGGCAAAGCTTGTTTCCAAAGCAGGACCAGTCTGGCGGTCGAGAACTATGACTTCGTGCCCGGCCTTAGCCAGTTGATAAGCAGAGGTAACGCCGATGATGCCAGCGCCCAGAACTGCGACTTTCATGATAACCTCTTTTGATACGGCTCTTTCGGCCGTTAGCGATACTGACGGTGATAGCGATGACCGAGTCCGGTCAGGATTTCATATGAGATCGTTCCCGCTTCGCGAGCGACCTCCTCGAGCGTGTGATTGGGGCCAATTACTTCGACGAGGCTGCCGAGCCCAATGGTCCCTTCGGGTAGAGCGGTGATATCGATCGTAATACTGTCCATGGAGACACGGCCAACGATAGGAAGGCGCAGGCCAGCGTAGTAGACCGCGCCTCGGTCGCTTAAGGATCGTGGCAGCCCATCTGCATAGCCGGCCGCAATCGTGGCAAGACGAGTTTCACTCTCGGTGACATGTACGCCCCCATACCCAACCTTCGTGTTTGCTGGCACTGAGCGGGTCTGAACAACGGCGACATCGAGGCGAACGACCGCCTCCATCGGCGTCGGTTTGTTGGTAGGCGCGCCTCCATAAAGAGCGATGCCAGGGCGAGCTAAACCCAATCGATACGGCTGGCCGAGAAAAAGACCCCCGGAATTCGCAAAGGACAAATCGTACCCGGGAAACTCCATCGCTATGGCGTGGATTTGTTCTAGCTGATCCCAGTTTTGCGCGTTGTTCTCATCATCAGCAGAGGCGAGATGGCTCATCAGGAAAAGGACTTCGATGTCAGATCCCTCAGCAAGGTCCGCCGCAAGAAGTGAGCGCTCTACGGGAGGGAGGCCAAGGCGCGACATCCCGGTGTCGAATTGCACGGCGGCCCGCAGGCGGCGTCCGAGTCTGCCGGCCGTCGCCGCCCAGTTGCGCCATTGCTGGAAAGAATTGACGACGGGAACAATATTTTCATTAGCGCAAATGTCTTCATTGCCCGGCTGCAGCCCATTGAGTACGAAGATCTTCGCGTCGTCGGGCAGGGCGGGACGAAGTTTAATCGCCTCCACAAATTGCGCGACGAAGAAGTGCCGGCAACCGAGACTGTAGACTTTGGCTGCTACGCGGTCCGCACCAAGGCCGTATGCGTCTGCCTTCACGACCGCCCCAACAGCTCCCGGCGCGGCCTCCCGCGCAAGCTTTTCGAAGTTGCGGCCAATTGCCGCTAGATCGATCGTGAGATAGCCGGAAGCGCCCTCTACACCGCCGACATCATCGATCTCAAGCTCCTTGGATCTTACCGTTCTCAACTGACATCCCCGTGCCTAAAACTGCAGAAACAGTATTGAAATAATCGTGGAATATCTCAGCAAAATGTATTTCAATATTCGAAAATGGCGTGTTTATTAGCTGAATTAGCGACTTTTTGGAGAAATCGACGGTGCCGGCACTGGACGCAATCGACCGAAATATCATCAGGCTTTTGCGCCTTAATGCGCGCACTTCCAACGCCCACCTTGCAGAGGAGGTTGGACTATCACCATCCGCTTGCATGCGCCGCATCAAGATAATGGAAGAGGCAGGGGTAATACGCGGTTACACCGCGGTGGTAGACACGTCGAACGTGGAGTCAACGATTGCGGTCATCATTAATATCACGCTCGAAAGGCAGACCGAAGAACATCTGGATCGCTTCGAGGCGGCCGTCCGGAAATATCCGGAGATCCGCGAGTGCTTTCTGATGACTGGAGGGTCGGACTACCTTCTCCGGGTCGAGGTTGCAAATGCCGGAGACTTTGAGAGGATTCACAAGGAAATTCTTTCAAAGCTACCTGGGGTATTGCGAATTCACTCAAGCTTCTCCATCCGAAACGTACTCGCCACGAAGCCGAAGCGGGCCTAGGAAGCGAGACGTCGCGACTAAGTAGGCGACGCTTTCGAAATCCGCTGCCTAAACGTGTGTTCGTTCGCAGGAAAGCGCCGCGAACGAACGTCGGCGGCATATTCGGCACTAGCTGCCGAGACCTGGGTGCCTAGCTCCGCATAGCGCTTAACGAACCGGGGAGTAAACTCACTGAATATTCCCAACATGTCGTCAGACACCAGGATTTGACCATCACAGGCAGGCGAAGCACCAATGCCGATGGTGGGGACACGTAGAGCGCCTGTGAGTTCTCGTGCCAAGAGTTCCACGGTTCCTTCAACGACAACAGCGAAAGCTCCGGATTCTCCGATCGCATGGGCGTCTCGGCGAACTTTGGCAGCCTCTTCCTCGGAGTGACCAACCGAACGGAAACCGCCGGCGGTGTGCACTTGCTGGGGCATTAGCCCTATATGCCCGAGGACCGGTATTCCTCGAGCGGTCAGGAAGGCAATAGTCTCCACCATTTCGGTCCCGCCCTCTAACTTCACCGCGTCGCAACCCGTTTCCTGCAGAATACGCGCTGCATTTCGGAAGGCATCCTCTTTCGATACCTGATACGTACCGAATGGCATGTCGACAACGACGCAGGCGTTGCGGACCCCTCGCATGACCGCTCTTCCGTGGGCGATCATAATTTCAAGCGTAACAGAAGTTGTGGTGTCCATGCCGTAGAGTACCATCCCGACAGAGTCACCGACCAAGAGGAGGTCGCAATGCTCATCAAGTAGCCGAGCCATCGGAGTCGTGTAGGCTGTCAGGCAGACGATCGGAATCTCACCCTTCATGCCGCCGATGCGAACGGGCGTGAGCCTCTTCTGTTTAGGAGTTATACTCATCGACCTGGCCCTTGGTTTCAATTCGAGATGGTGCCGGTGACCCGTTCGAACGAGTCCGTCTCTTCGGTACGGATCGAGTATGCAACGTCGCTCGAGTTCTCAGGGATTTGAGCTTATGAACTGCACACAGTTGCGAGACGCAACTACGCGAATTTCCCGTGCCACCGCATCTACGGTAGCTAAGCCATCTATCTGAACCAATTTTCCGCGCGTCGCGTAGTATTCGGAAAGGGGCTTGGTTGCTTGTCTGTAGGCGTTCATCCTAAGCGCAAATGCTTGAGGATTATCGTCGGAGCGGACCTTTCGGCCGGCTGCAGCGTCTGTTTCCGCGCGCTTTTTTATCCTCGCGAGGAGTTGAGCGTCTTCAACCGTCAACTCGACGGTAAGGTCGAGCTCCAAACCGATTTCGTATAAGAAGCTGTCAAGTGCTGCTGCCTGTGCTAGGGTCCTTGGGAATCCATCAAGAATGAACCCGCCGGACGCATCCTTTTTTGCAAGTCTTTCTTTGACAACGCCAACAACGACGTCGTCTGGAACCAAATCGCCGCGATCGACAAAGGTTTTTGCCACTTTCCCGATGGATGTCTGGTTTTCAATTGCCGCTCGCAGAATGTCGCCGGTAGAAAGCGCCGGGATGTCCATCGCGTTCGCAAGAATTGCAGCTTGCGTACCTTTGCCGGCACCTGGGGGACCAAGAAAAACAAATCGCATAGAACCAACCGCTGTTTGTGCGCCACTTTTTGGCGCTTCGATCTTTTGACTACATCTATCGCTTTGTCCTGGGGCGCGGAGCCGGTCAGGGCTCCGCTCCGCGCCCCGCGCGAGGTTACGCCGATTGTGCGTTCACATGTTTCCCTGCCCGCAGGTCGAGGAGGTTCGTCAACCAGTCGGGATCCATTTCCGGCGTTGAGGAAAGCAGTAACTGCGTGTAATCGGCATACGGTGGCGAAAGGACTTGCGTCTTAGAGCCCGCCTCAATGATCTTGCCGGACTTTAGAACGACAACTTCGTCGGCGATCGCCTGAACCAAGCCGATGTCGTGCGTAATTATGAGGAACGAGACTCCGAGAGTCTTCTGGATGTTGACAAGGGTCTTGAGGATGCCTTCCGCCACAACTTGATCAAGCGCGCTCGTAACCTCGTCACAAATGATCAACTTCGGTGACGCTGCCAAAGCCCGCCCAATGCAGACGCGTTGCTTCTGCCCGCCCGAAAGTTCGTGAGGGAAGCGATCGTACATACGCTTGGCATCAAGTTCCAGCAATTCCATTATCTCGAACACCCGTCGCTTGAGTGCCGGTCCTCTCAGCCCCGAATAAAGACGAAGTGGTCTTGCGATGACGTCGCCAATTCGCTGCTTCGGATTGATCGCCTTGTCAGGATACTGGTGGATCATTTGTATGGCCTGCAGATCCTGCCGGCTTCTCTCTGATGTCCGGGTGGGAAGCTCTCGCCCGTTGTATTTGATCGCACCAGAAGTCAGCGGAAGTAGTCCTGTTATCACCCGTGCGAGTGTGCTCTTACCGCTACCGGACTCGCCCACGATGGCGACAGTCCGTGCTTTAGGCACATCGAACGAGATGTCATCGAGGACTTTGAAATTTGCGTAGAAGGCGTCGAGGTTCCTGATCGACATCAGTGGAGCATCATCGGGGCGGGCGCGCTCCTCCGTTTTGAAATTGCGGACCGCCCACAAGGATTTGGTGTACTCTTGCTTTGGATTGGCGAGCATTTCGCGAGTTGGGGCTTCTTCTACGGCTTTGCCGTTTCGCATAACCATGATCCTATGGGCCATCTGCGACACGACTGCGAGGTCGTGCGTCACATAGATCGCTGCGGTCCCGTAGTGCTCTACAATAGCGCGGATTGAGGCAAGCACGCCAACTTGCGTTGTGACATCCAACGCTGTGGTCGGTTCGTCGAAGATAATTAGATCGGGCCGACAAACCATCGCCATCGCAGTCATCGCGCGCTGCAACTGGCCGCCTGACACCTGGTGGGGATATCTGAAGCCAATGAGACCCGGTTCTGGCAGCATCATCTCGGTGAACAATTCCTGCACGCGCTCGCGAGCTTCGCGCGACGACATCAGGCGGTGTTGGACGGCCGTCTCCGCGCACTGTTCGGCCAATTTGAATGCCGGGTTGAATGAGGCCGATGCGGACTGGGCCACATACGCGATCCGGGCACCACGCAAAGACTCCAGTGAGGTTCTTCCCATGCCGACGAGCTCTTTGCCGTCGAAGCGCACGGAGCCACCGGTAATCTTGCATCCGGGCTTAACAAACCCTGCCGCCGCCAACCCCAGGGTGGATTTTCCGGCACCGGATTCGCCGATTAGGCCAAGGACTTCTCCGCGTTTGAGAGTGAGATTGACGTTATCGATGATTACGGATCGGCCCTGCGTGGATTTGGCTTCAATCTGCAGGTTTGTGATCGTCAAGAGATTATTGTTGTTCATAGCGCAGTGCCTCGTCTGATTTTGCCAAGGTACCAGTCAACAACGAGGTTGACCGCAACCGTCATGAGCGCAATTGCGCCTGCAGGCAGAAGGGGGGTTACGTCGCCAAAAGCGATCAGGGAAGCATTTTCCCGGACGAGGGCGCCCCAATCGGCGGTCGGCGGTTGAAGGCCGAGCCCTAGAAACGAAAGTGAGCTGATGAAAAGGATTACAAAGCTGAAGCGCAAGCCAAACTCTGCAAGTAGCGTGGGGAAGGCAACGGGAACGACCTCTCTGAAAATGATCCAGGACAGGGACTCGCCTCGAAGACGAGCTACATCTACGAAGTCCTGATTGACAATCGAGACGGAGAGCGAGCGCGATAGTCTGAAGACTCGAGTGGATTCGAGTACGCCAATTACGAGGATTAGCGTGTAGGCCGACGAGCCGACGACGGTGAGAATTAGGAGCGCGAAAATAAGCTGAGGAATTGCCATCAGCAAATCAATCAGTCGGCCCAGTGCTAGATCGATCCAGCCACCCAGAACCGCCGCAGCAGTCCCCAACGTGGCCCCTAACAGAAAGGAAAGACACGTTGTCACAAAGGCCAGGCCAATGGTATTTCGGGCCCCGTATATTAGCCGGCTTAGGATGTCTCTGCCGATGTTATCAGTTCCGAAAATATGTGCTTGCGACCATGGCTCAAATGCGCCGCCTACACTTGCGGTCTCTCCGTAGGGGGCGATCCACGGAGCGAGGATTGCAGATGCGACGAGACAGCAGATGATTGAAGCGCCAAAGACGGCGAGCGCAGACTCCGTTGAGAACCTGCGAGCTTCGATTTGGATTGTGGCGGTTTTATTTTGCATGACGAAGCCGTGGATTGGTGATGACGATAAGAATGTCGGCCGTCGCGTTGACCAGTATGTAAATACTGGCGAATATGAGACAAACGACCTGTACGACGGGCATGTCACGCTTGACGACGGAATCCACAAGTAACTGCCCTAACCCAGGATATACAAAGACTGTCTCGACGATCACGACGCCCACAACCAAGTACGCCAAGTTGATAGCAGTGACGTTGATTATCGGAGCCAGAGCATTCGGCAAAGCGTGAACCAGGATCACGCGAAAACGGGAGTTTCCTTTCATCTGCGCCATTTGGACGAAGTCTTCGCCGAGAACATTCAGGATTGACGATTTCACGACGCGCATGACGTAAGCGACGATTACGAGGCCGAGAGACATTGCCGGAAGAATGAGACGGTCCAAGCGTTCAACGAGACCCATCGAGGGGGATACCCGGGACAGGGCAGGAAACCAGCCCAGCTTCACAGCAAAGACGACAACTAGTGCATAGGCAACAAAGTATTCTGGCAGCGAGATGACGGCGAGGCCCGCGACATTCGTCGTCCGATCGAACGCTGATCCACGGAGGAGAGCACCGAGAAATCCAAGGATATATCCGAGCGGAATAGCAATAACAGCAGTGAAGCCTGCAAGAAGAAACGTATTGCCCAAACGCGAACCAATCAAATCCGAGATACTACGGTTCGTGGCGATCGACTTCCCTAGATCACCGGAAAATATTCCGCCTAACCAACGAAAGTAACTAATGTAGCCGGGAGTATCCAGGCCAAGCTGATTTCGCAGCGCTGCCACGTTCTCAGGGGTCGCAGATTGTCCCAAGAGTTGCTGAGCTATGTCGCCCGGCAGGAACCGCACAGCTCCGAAAACAATTGCTGACACCATAAATAGGGTCGCAATCGCCAGTAGCAGTCTGGTCAATATGAGCATTCGAATTGATTGCATGTTACTGTGCCATGAATGGAGTGGGAGCCGGACTCCGATTGTCTCGGCTCGGTAACCGCGGAAGCGGCAGCAGAAGCGCAGGTGCGCTGGCGCGAGCCGCGGGGAATTGTCTCATCCCCGCGGGGCACTATCAACCGCTTATGCTTGGATCCAAGCGCGCTCCGCAATGCGAGCGCCCATCATGGTGCGAACGCCGTCCGGTTCAACACCCTGGACTTCCGGAGCGTAGGCATCAATGATGGAGGGCAGCATGAAGATCGCGATGCCGCTTTCGTCATGAGCCATCTGTTGCATTTCGTCGTAGATTTCCTTGCGCTTCGCGAAGTCATCAGTTTGACGGCCAGCAACAAGCAACTTGTCGAACTTCTCACTCTTCCAGTGAGACTCATTCCACGGCGCATCGCCTTTGTAGAAAACGGAAAACATCATATCGGGCGTGGGACGAGTGCCAAAATACGCGACCATGAACTCACTCTTCAACCAAACGTTGGACCAGTATCCATCTGAGGGCTCCCTCTTGATGGAAATGTTGATCCCGCCCTTGCTAGCGGACTCCTGTAGCAATGCGGCGGAATCCACGGCACCTGAGTACGCCGCGTCACTGACCTGTAGGCTCAAATCGAGCTTATCGAGCCCTGCCTTCTTAAGGTAGAATTTGGCCTTCTCGGGATCGTATTCCCGCTGCTTGATCTCCTTGTTAAAGAAGGGATCGTTCGGGGGAATGGGGTTGTCGTTACCGATGGCGCCGAAGCCGGCTCCGACAAACTCGACCATCTTCTTGCGGTCAATCGCCGACTTAAGTGCAAGGCGGGCATTGTTGTCGGAGAAAAGCTTCGATTGGCAATTCATATCGATGTTAGTGCAGGATCCACCCTCCGACGTGATCAGATTCACACTGCCTTGCGCTTTCAACCGCTTCGCGATCTGCGAGTTGAGTTTGGAAACGCCTTGGACTTCCCCCGTCATTAGTGCGTTTGCTGCAGCGGTATCGTCATTCACGAAGACAAGGTCAAACTTGTCAACGAACGCCCGATCGGGCTTCCAATAGTTTTCGTTTCGCTGCGTTTCCAGTACCACACCCGGCTCAAACCGGACCAGCTTGTATGGACCTGTGCCGATGAAGTTAGCAAAGTCTGTAAAGCCCTCTGGAATTATCAAGAGATGGAAGTCACCGAGGATAATAGGAAGATCGGGTGTTCCCGTCTTGTGGGTGATTTGAACCGTAAGGTCGCCATCGGCCACAATGTCATCAATGTCCGCGAGCAGTCCGGCGGCAGCCGAAGTGGATCCCTTCGCGATGTGACGCTTCAAGGAATATACTACGTCGGCTGCAGAGAGCGTCTTGCCGTTGTGAAACGTTACGCCGGAGCGGAGCTTGAAGCTCCACCGCTTGAATGCATCGCTGGAATCCCAGCTTTCTGCAAGTTCCGGAACCGGCTTTTTATCCTTGTCGATTTCGACGAGGCAATTGGCAAGCGTGAAGCCAGCAGCGAACTGAGGGCTGTCCGTGTAGGTCATCGGATCGAGAGTGTCAGAGGTGCTTCCAGGCGACATTGCCACCCGAAGAGTGCCGCCGCGCTGCGGTGTTGCGGCTTGAGCTCGCCCTGATAGCAGGCCGGCGGGTAACAGCAACGAAGCCCCAGCGAGAGATGTACCTTGAATAAAGCGCCGACGTGTTGGAGCAAAGAATCCCGAATTATTTGTCATTTCACTCTCCCGATTGGGGGGGGCCATAGGCAATCCCCTCCGATTTGTTCCCATATTGCTTGTCGTGCTTGGGAGTTACGGGTAGTGAACAGGTACTCCCAGCGCCCATATTACAGGCGCAGTGAACCTCGGGGCGCAAACAAAATGAATTTTTGGGGATATTTAAAATTCTAATGCGCGATTAAAAGATAGAGCAAATACTGCTAAAAATCAAAAGTTGTGTTGATCCGAGAATTGTGCAGTCAGCTCGGCAAGCGTGCCGAGCTGATGTGCGCAGAGTGGCTTCATTCGGCCGCTTGCAATTCACTCCCAGCTCTCTTCTCAAGAAAACTTTTCGCTTCGTCACAATACCAGTCCGTGAACCGCTCGCACCAGGACTCTGCCTCAGGCATGTATGGGCCAGGTTCATAACCGGCAGAGCCCACGCCTTTTTGATTTATTTCGGTTAAATAGACGTCCTGGTTGTTGGTTGTTTCCCAGAGCCGGCGTAGTTTCTCGATATCGTAGTCCTCGCCCTCCACCGCGTCCTTATGCACAAGCCATTTCGAGTGAACAAGGGTTTGTTTGGCATTAAGTGGCATCACAGAGAAAGTGAAAACATAATCTGGGAGCGCAATATTGTAACAATGTGACTGCAAGCTCCAACGGAGATAGCCGAGAGCTGCGACGTCGTCGTTCAACAGTTTTCGAACGTCATAGTTGCCGTCCATCGTCATTGATTTAATGCCCGGTTGTAAAGGCACGTGCCCAGCAGAATACCATTTACCTTCTTGGTGGTCGGTCGGAATACCGCGTTTTGCTAGTTCGGAGTAGAAAGCAAGGTTGTGCGGGTCGTTACGGTCAAGTGTGAAGCCGTTAACGAGCGAAAGACAAAGCTCGGGATGTCCAACGTCACAATGCGCACATTCTCGCGCATTTTCCATCGCAAGTTTCCAATTAGCATTTTCAACAATTTTTTGATGATGCACGACCTTTCCGTCGAGCAAATTGTATCTGCTGATAAGAGGCTCGAAAGCTTCCCTGAAGGGCGTGAATTCAGGAGCGTCACTGCTGAGTGCAACATACACAGTCCCAGCGACACGCTCGACCTGAATCTCACGAAGACCAAACGATTTCCTCTCGAAGTCCTCGTCCATACCGGTCGCCCCGACCAATTCTCCTTCGAGCGAGTATGACCATTGGTGGTAGGGACAGACTATCCGTTGACAACGTCCTTGACCGTCAGCGAGGATTTGAGCGCCCCTATGCCGACACGTATTGAAAAAGCCTTTTATATCACCCCCGCGGGTGCGAACAAGGACGATCGGAGTATTTCCTATCATCATGCTCAGATAGCTGCCGCTGTTGGGAAGCTCAACCTCGAAAGCCGCGAAGATCCAGTGCCGATAAAATATCGATTGGAGATCGAAATCATGGACTTCGTCGGTCGTATATAGCTCCTGCGGGAGTGTGTAATGAGGCTTACGTTTCAGCAGTAGCTGATATATGTTTTCGCTATTCATTGTCTGTCTCCAAGACCGTGGTTATTTACATATCGAGTACAAGAGATTTTGTTAGTGAGCGCGAGCAACAGAGAGCCATTAGATCATTGGCGCGTTTCTCGCTTTCACTGAGGACTCTGTCGCGATGGTCGGGCCGCCCTTCCAATATCGGTGTCAGGCATGCGCCGCAGACACCCTGTTCGCATTGACTGCCGACGCAAACTCCATGGTCTCTGAGGACCCGCAAGATGGACTTTCCAGGCGGAATGTCGAAAATTTGCCCTGTACTCGCCAGCTTGACCGTGAAAGCCTGGTCGTCGGCGTTGCCGTCGAGCGGCTCAAAAGAGTCGAGGCGTACACTTCCTTCCGGCCAATGGCCTGATTTTGATGTCACGTTGTTCATCAGGCTCGATGGCCCACAGCAATAGACTGCAGTTCCGCTGACGAAGCTTGAGAGAATACCGTCTAAGTCAATGCGCTGCTGCTCGTCGTCGAAGTAGAACGTCACCTTGTCCTTGAACGGGACGCGAGCTAGGATATCGACAAATGCGGCCTCGCGGCGACTGCGGGCAGCGTAGTGAACTTCGAAATCAGCCCCGATGCTTTCGAGATGCTTTGCCAGTGAAAGGATCGGGGTAACCCCAATCCCGCCAGCAACGAGAATATGCCGGCGGGCTGTTTCATGAAGTGAAAACGAGTTCGCAATGCCGCGGACCCTTAGCACATCACCTGGCTTTAAATTCTGATGGATGAACCGAGATCCGCCCCGACCAACAGCTTGATTCAGCACCGCTATTCGGAGGGCGTCTGGTTTCACACCCGCGTCGGTCAACGAGTAGGTCCTGACCATGCCGTTTGGCAAAAGGATAGTGATGTTGCTCCCTGGCATGTAGTCTGCGACGGGAGAGCCATCGGCTCTCCGGAACTCGTACGAGCAGATACTCTCCGTCTCACGACTGATTTTTGATAAGATGACGTCGAATTCCATTTGCGCACTACCGAAGCTGTTTCTTCGGTTCGATTTTGTCCGAGAATGCTTCCTAGGCGCAAATGACGTATGTCATATAGATGCATGACAAATCATCATATGTTGGGACCGCAATGAAAGGACTTCCTCCGAGCGAACAACTCCTTGCGTTCAAGCTTGTTGCGGAACTCGAAAGTTTCACCGCGGCGGCTCATGCGCTCAACCTCACCCAGTCTGCAGTCAGTCACCAGATTGGTAGGCTCGAACGAAGGATTGGTTTTCGTTTATTCACCAGGAGTTCCCAACATCTGACACTGACGGATGCCGGCGAAAGATACTATGCGGCAATCGCCGAGCCGTTGTCTGACCTTATGCGGGCGCTTGAGAACCTTGGTGACCCAATGGGGCCGAGGCGGCTGATTATTCAAGTCGAATCCGGGTTTGCAGCTGCTTGGCTCTCACCCAGATTGCAGCGCTTCGTTAGACTTCATCCGGGGATTCAAGTTGAACAGAGACGAGCGTCCACCCTGAATATCAGCGATGGAATCGAACTAGCCGTTAAATGGGGAAATGGACACTGGCCCCACTATGACGCCGAGAAGCTCCTGCAGGTAGACTACACGCCGATTTGCTCGCCACAACTAGCCAGTACTGAGCCGCGAATCTACACACCGAACGACCTTCGTAGGCAGACACTTATCCATGATCGCCAGTATCGGGAGTGGCACTTGTGGTTTAAATTAGCGGGCGTCAAGGGCGCGGACGCGAAGAGAGGACACGTAGTAGATGACACAAATCTCGTGATCGATTTGGCTATTTCCGGACAGGGTGTCGCTCTCTGTTCACCGCAGCTCGCGAAAAGAGCAATTGATGCCGGCCAGCTCGTGGTCTTGTTCCCGGAGTTCCGCCTACAGACCGACGAAGCATACTATCTTGTAACCAAAAAGGGGTCCGATTTATCCCCGCGAGCAGAGGCGTTTGCTGATTGGCTGAGGGCGGAGATCAATACTTATGATGTATAAATGGCAACTGATGGTCATTTATGTCCGGTGTCGCGAATTCCGTAAGGCAATAGACCCCGCATATTGTGCTGAATTACGAGCTGGCTTTTGATTGGCGGAACGGCCCGGCTGGCGCAGTTTGGCCGTTCACAAATGCGGCAGGAAATCCCGATCGGTTCAAACGCTGAATGATTTTTGAGATCGAGACCGTCAGCGTAAACGAACTTATCAGCATAAGAAATTTCACAACCTAGCGCGAGAACATAGTCTTGCCGCGCGGAAAGAAAGCCTCGGGCGCCCTTTGCAACATGTGTCGCAATACACAAGTAGCGAACGCCGTCTGGGGTCTCCGCAAGTTGACGGATTATCCCTTTGGAAGATTCAAAAGCTCGATGAGCATTCCATAGGGGACAGGCGGCGCCAAACCGTGCAAATTGGAGCTTCACCGCACTGTGGCGTTTGGTGATGTTTCCAGCTCTATCGATACGCGCAAAGTAAATTGGCGTCCCTTTTTCGCCGGGACGCTGCAATGTTGAGAGGCGGTGGCAAACTTGTTCTAAGCTGGCTCCAAATCGAGCTGACAAAAGGTCAAGGTCGTGACGAACCTCCTGGGCGATTTCAAGAAACTTTCGGTAAGGCATAACGAGCGCGCCTGCGAAGTAATTGTGCAAGCCTATGCGACAGATCTCGACTGCTTCCGCGGTTCGGAAGCCGCCTGCTGCAGCTATTTCATCTATCATCGCACCTGCGTGCAACTGTGCGATCTGGAGGGCAATTTGAAAGTCGCGAGTTGCCGAAGGCAGGTAAGAGTTGAGCGTAAGAGTTCGTGTTTCCATATCGAATTGGCGCATCACATCTGTATCGCTCGTACGTTCGATGCGCACCATGCAGCGTTCCTGAAGGAATGTACTTAGGGCCACATGGGTGTCTTGTGCGCCGATCTGCAGTTCTGTGGCAAGGTTCTCCGCGAAAAGATCCAAGTCATTCACATAGTTATCGACGAAGTGAAAATAATCGCGAACCTCCTCGTAGGGGGTCTTTTCAACCAGTCCTGAACTGATTCCGATATTGGCTTCGATGCTCGCCAACTGCTCGGAGTTATGTCGATAGGCCTGATGAACTGCAATCAGCGCGTGTGCGATACCGGGCGCATTTTTAGAAACCAGCTTCAATTGTTGCGGCGATACCGCGTAAAGAGAAAAGAAAGGATCCGAGATTGCCTCGGACAACGCAGACATTAATCGGTTGTCTTCCCCCTCTGCCAAATCGGCGAGGGTCAGTTTGAATTCTTCAGCCAGCGCCAAGAGCACTGTCGCGGACAGAGGGCGTTGATTGTTCTCTATCTGATTCAGATAGCTGATTGAGATTCCCAACCGGTCGGCGAGTTGAGCCTGCGTCGCGTTTTTTGAAACGCGGAGCTCCCGCACCTTTCGCCCAATGTACAGCTTGCCTTGCGCCATGTTCGCAACTTTACAAAAAACAGAATTGCAATGCGATAGCTGCACATATTCACATCTATGCAGGTTTTTCAAGTAGTGAGAGCAAGCTATGTGAAATGAGCTTTTCTTAATCTGGATAATCAAATGCGCGAAATTCTGAACGAGCTTGAAGGCAGGCGAGCTGCAGCGCGAGCAGGCGGCGGTGCCAAGCGAGTAGAGGCTCAGCATCGAAAGGGCAAACTCACTGCGCGTGAGCGCATCGAAGTGCTGCTCGACGAAGGTTCTTTCGAAGAATACGACATGTACGTCACGCATCGAGCGGTCGATTTCGGGATGTCTGACCAGAAAGTTGCGGGCGATGGGGTTGTGACTGGCTGGGGCACGATCAACGGTCGGCAGGTGTATGTGTTCTCTCAGGATTTCACCGTGCTCGGTGGCTCGCTATCGGAGACCCACGCGCAAAAGATCTGCAAAATCATGGATATGGCCGTTCGGGTCGGCGCGCCGGTGATCGGTTTGAACGACAGCGGAGGCGCTCGCATACAGGAAGGTGTAGCCTCGTTGGCAGGCTATGCGGAAGTGTTCCGACGCAACGCGGAAGCTTCTGGCGTCATTCCGCAAATCTCCGTTATCATGGGTCCCTGCGCTGGCGGTGCGGTCTACTCACCGGCCATGACCGACTTCATTTTTATGGTGCGTGATACGTCATACATGTTCGTCACTGGGCCGGACGTCGTAAAAACTGTAACCAACGAGATCGTAACGGCCGAGGAACTCGGTGGCGCCGGGACTCACACCAAAAAATCCTCGGTCGCTGATGCCGCCTACGAGAATGATATCGAAACGCTTGAGCACGTCCGTCAACTCTTCGACTTCCTGCCTCTCAACAATCGAGAAAAGCCCCCAATTCGTCCGTTCTTTGATGATCCGGCTCGTCTTGAGGAAAGGCTGGACACACTTATACCCGACAGTTCGAACAAGCCCTATGACATGAAGGAACTCATCGTTGCTATAGCCGACGAGGGAGATTTCTTCGAACTTCAAGCAGCTTTTGCGCAAAATATCATCACTGGCTTCATCCGCCTCGAGGGCCAAACTGTGGGCGTTGTAGCCAATCAGCCTATGGTTCTTGCCGGCTGCCTTGACATCGACTCCTCGCGAAAGGGGGCAAAATTTGTCCGTTTTTGCGATGCCTTTAATATTCCTCTTCTGACACTTGTCGACGTCCCCGGTTTTCTTCCGGGCGTTGCCCAGGAATACAATGGCGTGATCAAGCACGGCGCCAAGCTTCTCTTTGCCTACTCAGAAGCGACCGTTCCGATGGTGACGTTGATCACGCGCAAGGCCTATGGCGGTGCATATGACGTTATGGCCTCCAAGCACATTGGCGCCGATATCAACTACGCTTGGCCCACAGCCGAGATTGCGGTGATGGGGGCCAAGGGTGCAACAGAAATTCTTTACCGCGCCGAATTGGGCGATCCGACGAAAATCGCGGCGCGCACGGCCGAGTACGAAGAGCGCTTTGCCAATCCCTTCGTTGCGGCGGAGCGTGGCTTTATAGACGAGGTCATCATGCCGCACTCGTCTCGCAAACGGATCGCCCGCGCATTCGCCTCGCTCAGGAACAAACAGGTAGCGACACATTGGAAAAAGCACGACACGATTCCCCTTTGAATGTCAGGTGCTCGATTGTCTGGCGTGGCACTGACAGCTTGGCCACGCCACGAGAGCTATCGGCTTTGGTGAGTGGGGTCGACAAGCTGAGATGGACTTCGCACGAGGGCGAAATGGATTGGTGCCTTTGCTCAATCGACGTGCCTGCCACATTAGAACGCGGACGCCTGAAATGGCGGCGCGATGAATTCACAAATTCCTACGTCGTCGAAGAGTGAGCAGTCGATGGTCTCTAAAATTCTTATCGCTAACCGAGGCGAAATCGCTTGCAGGGTTATCAAGACCGCACGGAAAATGGGCATTGCGACCGTGGCCGTCTATTCAGACGCTGATGCCAATGCGATGCACGTGAAAATGGCCGATGAGGCGGTGTACATTGGAGCGTCGCCATCCTCACAATCGTACATTGTGATCGATAAGATCATCGGAGCTATTCGGCAGACGGGCGCCGACGCTGTCCATCCCGGCTACGGCTTTCTGTCGGAGAATGCCAACTTCGCGGCAGCCCTTGAGAAGGAGGGGGTCGCTTTTATTGGCCCGCCGGTGAGGGCCATCCAGGCGATGGGCGACAAGATAACCTCCAAGAAGATTGCGGCAGAAGCTGGCGTCAGCACCGTCCCCGGTCATATGGGCCTCATCGAGGACGGAGACCAGGCAGTAAAGATCGCGTCATCCATCGGCTATCCCGTGATGATCAAGGCGTCCGCAGGCGGCGGCGGCAAGGGAATGCGCATCGCTTGGAACGACCAGGAAGCACGCGAGGGGTTCCAATCTTCGAAAAATGAGGCCAAGTCGTCCTTCGGTGACGACCGAATTTTCATAGAAAAGTTCGTCACGCAGCCTCGGCACATCGAAATCCAGGTGCTGGGCGATAAACACGGCACCACACTCTATCTCGGTGAGCGTGAATGTTCCATCCAGCGGCGAAATCAAAAAGTAATCGAGGAGGCGCCGTCACCGTTCCTCGATCCGGCGACTCGGAAGGCGATGGGCGAACAGGCGGTCGCGCTCGCAAAAGCAGTCGGCTACCATTCCGCTGGAACCGTTGAGTTTATTGTCGACGGCGACAGGAATTTCTACTTCCTGGAGATGAACACCCGGCTCCAGGTGGAACATCCCGTCACCGAATTGATCACGGGCATAGACCTCGTCGAACAGATGATTAGGGTCGCCGCAGGCGAAAAACTGCCTTTCGGCCAAGATGAGGTGAAGTTGAATGGCTGGGCGATCGAAAGCCGGCTCTATGCAGAAGATCCCTATCGCAACTTTCTGCCCTCGATCGGGCGGTTGACTCGCTACCGCCCACCCGCGGAAGGGGGCAGGCCGGATGGCACGATCGTTCGCAATGACACCGGCGTCTACGAAGGCGGCGAGATCTCGATGTACTACGATCCCATGGTCGCCAAGCTCTGCGCTTGGGGACAGGACCGACTGCAGGCCATTGATGCCATGGCAACGGCGCTCGACGATTTCGAAGTTGAAGGAATAGGGCACAATCTCCCATTCTTGTCCGCTGTTATGCAGCAGAGCCGCTTTCGAGATGGCAGACTCACAACCGCTTATATTGCCGAGGAGTTCCCAGACGGCTTCAAAGGGGTCGAATCGGATGCCGAGACTGCGCGGACGCTTGCAGCCGTCGCAGCTCTTGTCAATCAAGCCCTTCAGGCACGCGCAGTGCAAATTTCAGGCACAATCGGAAATCACCGGCGAATCGTCGGCAGTGACTGGGTCGTTCTTTTAGGTGAAACTGACGTCGCCCTAAAGCTTGCCAGCGAGGGCGAGGGCTTCCGTGTTACCTTCGCTGACGGTAAAGAAATTCGCGCAACGTCAGATTTCGTGCCGGGCGCGACCCATGCCAAATTCAATCTGGACGGTGTCCAGATCGGCGTGAAAATCGACGTCCTCGGCTCAGCAATAAGGTTGCGCTGGCGCGGGTTCGACCTAAAAGTGTCTGTTCGCTCGCCAAGTGTCGCGCATCTGGCCCGGTTCATGCCGGTGAAGCTTCCTCCCGATATGTCCAAGATGCTGCTCTGCCCCATGCCAGGTGTCGTTACCTCGATAACCGTTGGGGCTGGCGACGTTGTCGAGGCGGGACAAACCCTTGCCGTTATTGAAGCAATGAAAATGGAAAACGTTCTGAGGGCGGAACGCCAAGGTATCGTCAAGCGGATATTGCCGACTCCTGGTCAGAGCCTCTCTGTGGACGAGCTTATCATGGAGTTCGAATAGTTTTCGCGAGCGGGTGTCGGCTAACGCCCTCCTTTCTTCGCGAGATACAGGACCTAGTAGAATGTCTGAAAAATTGAAGGACTGGCAAGCGTTAGCCGAGCGGGAACTGAAGGCGTCTCCAGAAACGATTGTCTGGCACACTGCCGAAGGCATCGACGTAAAGCCATTGTATACCGCCGAAGATCTTGAAGGGATCGGGCATGTCGATTCTCTGCCCGGCGTGAAGCCGTTCGTTCGTGGACCTCGCGCCACGATGTATGCCGGGCGGCCTTGGACGATCCGACAGTACGCTGGGTTCTCCACCGCAGAAGAATCCAACGCTTTCTATCGCCGTAATCTTGCCGCTGGCCAGAAGGGGCTGTCGGTCGCCTTCGACCTTGCGACGCATCGCGGATACGACAGCGATCATCCACGCGTTGTCGGCGATGTGGGCAAGGCCGGGGTGGCCATCGACAGTGTCGAGGACATGAAGATCTTGTTCGATGGCATTCCTCTAAGGGAAATGTCCGTCTCAATGACCATGAACGGCGCCGTCATTCCCATTCTCGCGAATTACATCGTCGCTGGTGAAGAACAGGGGTGCCCACGATCTGAACTTTCGGGGACAATCCAGAATGACATCCTCAAGGAGTTCATGGTCCGAAATACCTACATTTATCCACCCGAACCTTCGATGAGGATCATTGCTGACATTATCGAGTACACCTCTAAGGAGATGCCGAAATTTAATTCGATCTCGATCTCCGGCTACCACATGCAGGAGGCCGGCTCGACTTTGGTTCAGGAGTTGGCGTTTACTTTGGCCGATGGACGCGAATACGTCAGAGCAGCCTTGGCTAAGGGCCTCAATGTCGATGACTTCGCCGGGCGCTTATCGTTCTTCTTCGCCATTGGCATGAATTTCTTCATGGAGGCCGCAAAGCTGCGCGCTGCGCGTTTATTGTGGACACGCATTATGGAGGAGTTTCAGCCGAAGAAGGCTTCGTCGCTGATGCTACGTACCCACTGCCAGACATCCGGGGTGTCATTGCAGGAACAGGATCCGTACAACAACGTCATACGGACCGCGTACGAAGCCCTGTCAGCGGTGCTCGGGGGCACTCAGTCGCTACATACGAACGCGCTGGATGAAGCAATTGCACTGCCGACTGAATTCTCTGCCCGGATCGCCAGAAATACTCAGTTGATCTTGCAACACGAGACCGGCGTAACTCGGGTCGTCGATCCCCTCGCTGGTTCATACTACGTCGAGAGCCTGACCAACGAACTGGCTACAAAGGCTTGGGCGCTCATCGAAGAGGTTGAGGCGATGGGTGGGATGACTAAGGCGGTGGCTGACGGTTTGCCCAAGAGGTTGATTGAAGAAGCGGCTACACTGCGCCAAGCGAAGGTCGACCGCCGCGATGAAATTATTGTCGGGGTTAATAAGTATCGGCTTGAAAACGAGGATCAAATCGAAATTCTAGCGATCGACAACAGTGCCGTGCGTAAGTCACAGATCGCTCGAATTGAGAAGACCAAGCGCCACCGCAACGCGGATGCCGTGAAGCAAGCGTTGCGTCGCCTCAGCGACACCGCACGAAGTGGTCAGGGTAACTTGCTCGAGGCCGCGGTAGACGCGGCCCGTGAGCGGGCAACGGTGGGCGAGATTTCGGATGCGATGCGCGAGATTTTCGGTGACCATGCGGCCCAGCCGAAGGTGGTTGGCAACATCTACGGACCTGCCTACGAAGATGATCCAGAGTACCGGACCATAACGAGTAGGCTTTCCGACTATGCAAAGTCCCTCAAAAAGAAACCTAAGATCATGGTCGCCAAGCTCGGTCAGGACGGTCATGACCGCGGGGCAAAAGTGATTGCCTCGGCATTTGGCGATATCGGCTTCGACGTGCTCGCGGGCCCCTTGTTTCAAACCCCTGACGAAGCTGCTGACATGGCTGTGGCCAACGGTGTTCAAGTGGTTGGCATGTCGTCCCTTGCTGCAGGTCACAAGACCTTGGCTCCGCAACTAGTCGAAGCCCTCAGGATGAGAGGCGCCAACGAAGTCATTGTCGTCGTGGGCGGTGTTGTTCCACGTCAGGACTATGAATTCCTAATCGAGCATGGCGTGTCAGCCGTGTTTGGCCCTGGGACGAACGTTTTGGATGCAGCGAACGCGGTCATCGACCTGCTTGAAGGTAAGCGCCGTAATCAGTGAGGAAATCATGATCACCTGGCTTAATCACATTGCAATAGCTGTTCCCGACCTAGACGCCGCCGCGACACAATATCGGTCGCTGGGCGCGGAAGTTTCAGTTCCTCAGAACCTGCCGGAACACGGTGTAACGGTTGTGTTCGTTACTCTGCCTAACACCAAGATCGAATTGCTGTACCCGTTGGGAGCAAATTCGCCGATTTCGATGTTCTTGCAGCGAAACCCAGCGGGTGGGGTGCATCACGTTTGTTTTGAAGTCAACGATATCGGGGAAGTTCCAGCGAGGCTGTCTGATATCGGTGCGCGCGTCCTAGGGGACGGCTCCGCCAAGATCGGCGCTCACGGAAAGCCCGTCCTGTTTGCGCACCCTAAGGACTTTCAAGGCGTCTTGGTCGAATTCGAGCAGACCTAGTTCGTTGCCATGTTCACCAGCGAGAAACAACAATGAGTAATCAAAATAGGCCACCACGCGATAGCATGGAATTCGACGTCGTGATTGTCGGCGGCGGCCCTGCCGGTCTCTCGGCTGCGATCAGGCTGAAGCAGGTCAATCCAGAACTCTCCGTCGTCGTGCTGGAGAAGGGTGCGGAAGTCGGCGCGCATATCCTGTCGGGCGCCGTGGTCGATCCGATCGGTATCGACCGGCTGCTGCCGGACTGGCGCGAGGAGACGGATCACCCGTTCAAGACCGAGGTCAAGGACGATCACTTCCTGCTGCTCGGCCCGGCGGGGTCCATCCGCCTGCCGAACTTCGCCATGCCGCCGCTGATGAACAATCACGGCAACTATATCGTCTCCCTCGGCAACGTCTGTCGCTGGCTGGCGGGCCACGCGGAAGCCCTGGGCGTCGAGATCTATCCGGGTTTCGCCGCCACCGAAGTTCTCTACAATGACGAGGGCGCGGTCATCGGAGTTGCCACCGGCGACATGGGCGTCGAAAAGAATGGCGAACCCGGTCCGAACTTCACCCGCGGCATGGAACTTCTCGGCAAGTACACGCTGATCGGGGAGGGCGTGCGCGGCTCGCTCGCCAAGCAGCTCATCGCCAAATTCGATCTGCAGAAGGATCGCGAGCCGCAAAAGTTCGGGATCGGCATCAAGGAACTCTGGCAGGTCAAGCCGGAGCAGCACAGACAGGGTCTGGTGCAGCATTCCTTCGGCTGGCCGCTCGGTATGAAGACCGGCGGTGGCTCCTTCCTCTATCATCTGGAAGACAATCAGGTCGCCGTCGGCTTCGTCGTGCACCTGAACTACAAGAACCCCTATCTCTTCCCGTTCGAGGAATTCCAGCGCTTCAAGACGCATCCGGCGATCCGCACCACCTTCGAGGGCGGCAAGCGGCTCTCCTACGGTGCGCGTGCGATCACCGAGGGCGGCTACCAGTCGGTGCCGAAGCTCTCCTTCCCCGGCGGCGCGCTGATCGGCTGTTCGGCCGGTTTCGTCAACGTTCCCCGCATCAAGGGCAGTCACAATGCGGTGCTGTCGGGAATGATGGCGGCGGATCGGATAGCAGCCGCGATCGCCGAAGGCCGCGCCCATGACGAGGTCGTCGAGATCGAGGCCGACTGGCGCGCAAGCGATATCGGCAAGGACCTGAAGAAGGTCCGCAACGTCAAGCCGCTATGGTCTCGGTTCGGCACCGCTATCGGCGTGGCGCTCGGCGGTCTCGACATGTGGACCAACACCCTGTTCGGCGTCTCCGTCTTCGGCACGCTCGGCCACGGCAAGACCGATGCGCAATCGCTCGAGCCTGCAGCCAAACACAAGCCGATCGACTATCCGAAGCCGGATGGGGTTCTGACCTTCGACCGTCTTTCCTCGGTGTTCCTGTCGAACACCAACCACGATGAGGATCAGCCGGTGCATCTGAAGGTGAAGGACATGAGCCTGCAGAAATCGTCGGAGCACGATGTCTATGCCGGTCCCTCGACACGTTACTGTCCGGCCGGCGTCTACGAGTGGGTGGAAAACGGTCACAGCCATGTGTTTGTGATCAACGCCCAGAATTGCGTCCACTGCAAGACATGCGACATCAAAGATCCCAACCAGAACATCACCTGGGTACCGCCGCAGGGCGGCGAGGGGCCTGTCTATCCGAATATGTGAGGTGCAGCATGAGGGAAGTTATACGAGGATGGACGGAAGCCATGGCACGATCTGCGCGTGCTTGGTACGCTGAAGCGGTCAGTGACGTCGGCCGATACCCGCCGGTGCAGGTTTCTCTAGGCAGCTTTGGCAGCTTTTTCGTCGACGTTCATCATGTGAGGGAAAGAGACGAAATTAGGGAGGTAGTCACGGCTTCCTCCTCTTGGTCTCAGGTCGACCCAGGCCAAAACAGCAATCTATCTGCGTAGGCTCAAGTGCCATGGAAAACTTGAAGGGATCTATCTGTCACACCCGCCCGAGCGAAAAATCACCAACGCGGTTCAATCGACCGACTGGATCGAAGTCAGCACCCCCGGCCTGTTTTGCCTAACACGAGAGTATTTTGACAGATGACGACGCAAGAAAGACCCGACATGTTGTACGTGGGCGTTCCACGAGAGAAATTCTCGGGAGAGCGTCGTGTTGCAATCACTCCCGATAGTGCTCTTCAGCTGCAGAAAATTGGCTACAAATGTCTTGTCGAGACTGGGGCGGGTGTCGAGGCAGGCTTTTCCGATGACGCTTATCGTGCAGCGGGCGTCAGGGTGATCGAGCGACCCGAAATCCTCTTCGAAGCGGCCAACGTCATTGCTAAAGTGCGACCGCCCGCCGCAGAGGAAGTGGATCGTCTGTCGCCAGGTAAGACTTTGATCGCATTTTTCTATCCAGCTCAAAACAACGAGCTGTTGGAGCAGGTGAGACGCACAGGCGCCAACGTCATCGCCATGGACATGGTGCCGCGCATTTCTCGCGCGCAGAAGATGGACGCCCTGTCGTCCATGGCCAACATCGCCGGCTATCGCGCCGTCATCGAGGCAGGCAACAATTTCGGCCGCTTATTTACCGGCCAGGTCACGGCCGCCGGCAAGGTGCCGCCTGCAAAGGTGCTCGTCATCGGCGCCGGCGTTGCCGGCCTTGCTGCCATCGGCACCGCGACCTCGCTCGGCGCCATCACCTATGCCTTCGACGTTCGCCCCGAAGTCGCCGAACAGATCGAATCCATGGGTGCCGAGTTCGTCTTCCTGGATTTCAAGGAGAGCCAGCAGGATGGCGCTGCCACCGGTGGCTATGCAGCCCCGTCGTCTCCGGAGTTTCGCGAAAAGCAGCTGGAGAAGTTCCGCGAGCTGGCGCCCGAGATCGATATCGTCATCACCACGGCGCTGATCCCCGGCCGCGATGCGCCAAAGCTGTGGTTATCAGACATGGTGGCGCTGATGAAGCCGGGTTCTGTTATCATCGACCTCGCGGCGGAGCGTGGCGGCAACTGCGACCTGACGGTCGCCGACCAAAAGATCGTCTCCGACAACGGCGTGATCGTCATCGGCTATACCGATTTCCCGAGCCGCATGGCCGCGCAGTCCTCGACGCTCTACGCCACCAACATCCGCCACATGATGACGGACCTGACGCCCGCCAAGGATGGCAAGCTCGTCCACAACATGGAAGACGACGTCATCCGTGGCGCAACCGTCGCCTTCGAGGGCGTGGTGACCTATCCACCACCGCCGCCGAAGATCCAGGCGATCGCCGCCCAGAAGCCAAGGGAAAAGACCAAGGAGCCGACGGCTGAGGAAAAGAAGGCGCGCGAGGCGGCCGCCTTCAAGGCGCAAACCAAGAGCCAGGGCTTCCTGCTTTTGATCGGCACCGCGCTGCTGCTCCTGGTCGGCGCTTATGCCCCGGCAAGCTTCATGAACCATTTCGTGGTCTTCATGCTCGCCTGCTTCATCGGCTTCCAGGTGATCTGGAACGTCTCGCATTCGCTGCATACGCCGCTGATGGCGGTGACCAATGCGATCTCGGGCATCGTCATTCTCGGCGCGCTGCTGCAGATCGGTTCCGGCAACTGGCTGGTCGTCATCCTGGCCGCTCTGTCGGTGCTGGTCGCGACGATCAACATCGTGGGCGGTTTTCTTGTCACGCGGCGCATGCTCGCCATGTTCCAGAAGTCTTGATCGGGCCAGGGATATCAAGGGATTTTCAACATGACGATTGGTATCGTTTCGGCCGCCTATATCTCCGCGGCTGTGCTTTTCATCCTTTCGCTGGGCGGCCTGTCGGGCCAGGAAAGCGCCAAGCGCGCCGCTTGGTACGGCATTGTCGGCATGGCGCTCGCCATTGTCGCGACCATTTTCGGCCCTGGTGTAAGCAACTGGTTCATCATTCTCCCGATGATCCTGGCCGGCTCCATCGCAGGCTACTACGTGGCCAACCGCGTGCAGATGACCGAGATGCCGCAGCTCGTGGCGGCGCTTCACTCCTTCGTCGGCCTCGCCGCCGTCTTCATCGGCTACAACGCCCACATCGAAGCATGGCGCGTTGCCGGCATGGATGAGGCGGCACGCGCTGCACTCGATGGCTTCGCCGGTATTCTCGCGCACAAGACCCCGGTCGAGCTCGCGATCATGAAGGTCGAGGTCTTCCTCGGCGTCTTCATCGGTGCGATCACCTTCACCGGCTCGGTCGTCGCCTTCGGCAAGTTGGCCGGCAAGGTCGACGGCAAGGCGAAGAAGCTGCCGGGCGGGCATTTTCTCAATGCCGCCGCCGCGATCCTGTCGCTGATCCTGCTCCTGATGTACGCCAACGATGCTGGCGTCTGGACGCTGATCCTAATGACGCTGCTCGCCTTCTTCATCGGCTACCACCTGATCATGGGCATCGGCGGCGCCGACATGCCGGTCGTGGTTTCGATGCTGAACAGCTATTCCGGCTGGGCGGCCGCCGCCATCGGCTTCACGCTCGGCAACGATCTCCTGATCGTCACCGGCGCGCTGGTCGGCTCCTCGGGCGCGATCCTCTCCTACATCATGTGCAAGGCGATGAACCGCTCCTTTGTCTCGGTGATTCTCGGCGGCTTCGGCGCAGCGAGTGGACCGGCTATGGAGATCGTGGGAGAACAGATCGCAATTGACGCCGAGGGTGTAGCGGCCGCGCTCAACGATGCCGACAGTGTCATCATTGTGCCTGGTTACGGGATGGCGGTTGCACAAGCGCAACAATCTGTTTCTGAACTTACGCGCAAACTTCGGGACGCCGGCAAGAATGTTCGGTTTGCCATCCACCCGGTCGCCGGTCGCCTTCCGGGCCACATGAACGTGCTGCTTGCAGAAGCCAAGGTCCCCTATGACATTGTGCTCGAGATGGATGAGATTAACGAGGACTTCCACGAAACAGACGTGGTTATCGTCATTGGCTCCAACGACATCGTCAACCCTGCTGCCCAGGATGACCCCAATTCACCAATAGCCGGCATGCCTGTGCTTGAAGTTTGGAAAGCGAAGCAGGTTTTTGTCTCCAAGCGCGGTCAAGGTGCCGGGTATTCCGGCATCGAAAATCCGCTCTTCTACAAAGAGAGCACCCGGATGTTCTATGGGGATGCGAAGGAAAGTTTGAACAGGCTTCTTCCCATGATCGCGTGACAATGGATATCCATCCGACGAAGGGAACGCTGACCGAACTATGGCATTAGAAATCTCAATGTGAGCTGCAACGCTTCTAATTTGACGCTGGCTCGCCATGCGCCTTTCCTTACGAGGCGTCAATTGATTCTTGACCTTCCCGGTGAGCAAATACCTCTTTATGTATCGTGCCCGCCAAGACGCAGCTTTGCGAAAGGGCAAATTCAGTGGCTGTAGATGAATGCTCGACAGGCGCGTGTGATGAATCCGAAGGCGCGCGTCGGCATTGGACGCGACCTTCGGCATTGGCACTAGGAGTAGGAGTCGCATTTCTCGGCTACTTCGCGTTCGCCCTTAATGATGCTCTTGCGAAAGCGCTGGTTGTAAGCTTTGGTGTGGCACAGGTCGTCGCGATACGCTCCGTAGGTGGTTTCCTCCTCCTCGTCCCGCTACTAGTTCGTTCGAAATCGAAGCTGTTCACTCAGGTCGAGCAGCCGGGCTTGCAGTTTTTACGTGCCGCTTTGGCGATGGTTGACACTGGGCTCTTCTACGCTGCCTGTGTTTATCTACCCCTGGCGGATGTCTTCACCTTCTATATGGCGGGGCCTATTTACACGACTTTGGCATCCCACTTCTTCCTAAGGGAAAACGTCGGATGGAAACAGTGGATAGCTATAATCGTTGGCTTTTTGGGCGTCGTGCTCGCCCTGCGGCCATCATCCGAAGCAATGTCGTTCGCGGCAGTCTTCGCTATATCGGGCAGCGTTTCCTATTCATTGGCCATGGTCATAAACAAGAAGCTGGCTAGAACGAGCGACGCGGTTCTTGTGTCCTATCAGTCTATCGTGGGTATCGTCGGGGCTGGCGCGTTTTCCATTTTTGACTGGCGACCGATGACCATGAGCGGTTTGGCTGCGATGCTCTTGCTCGGCCTGGTTGGTACTGCCGCACATCTAATGCTCACGCGCGCTGTCAAATTGGCGCCGGTTTCCGTGCTCGCACCAATACAATACACGCTGCTGCTGTGGGGAATTGTGTTTGGCATTGTGTTCTTCGGCGACTACCCGTCCGTGACGACAATCGTGGGATCCGCAATCATCGTGGTTGCCGGCCTCTCGATATTCGGTCGCCAACCAAAGATGCGGGGCACCTCAATTACTCAGATCCCATTGGATGCACCATGATCTGTGAGAGTTGGAGATGATACGCTATCGACCTGTCCACGAAGCACGCAAATTCTTCGTTAGGGTGAATGGGATGCGACATTGCATCAGGGAATGGGGTGACGCGCGCCTTCCTGCGATCTTGATGCTGCACGGTCATATGGACAGCTCGATTACCTTCCAGTTTCTTGCAGACCGATTGGCCTCGGGCTTTCGGGTGGTCGCGCCCGATCTGAGGGGATTTGGTGAAACCCAATGGGTGTCGCAAGGATACTCCTTCGAAGATTACTTGAACGACGTTGATGGGGTGATCGGGAAACTATTCTTCAAGCCAGTTGCCGTACTCGGACACAGTCTCGGTGGGAATCTTGCGATGATGTTCGCAGGTATTCGGGCGGACAAAGTGAATGCCGTCATTTCACTTGACGGGTTCGGAATGTCAGATCCAGAACCGGACACGATAACCGCGCACTACCGCAGATGGCTGAACACGAAGCGTTCGATGCCACCGGCGCAACAGCTCGGCGATCTCGACGATGCGGTGAAGCGCCTTATCAGATCGAATCCAAATCTTTCTCCGGATAAAGCACGCTTCCTTGCCGCTAGACTGACGATCCGCAAGGAGGGACGTTTGTCCTGGCGATTTGACCCTGCACATCGTGGACCCTTTCCAAGACCATATCGTTCATCCGACTGGTTACAGGCAATTCAAGAGATTAAAGCTCCGGTGCTTTGGATCGGAAGTGACCAGCCTTATCCGCAATCGCTCGCGGTCAGGCATCCGACTCTACAGGACCGGCTCGGCTTGTGTGGTGCAGACTTCCAACGCGTAGTGGGTGCCAGTCATAATTTGCACCATGACGCGCCCGACGTCGTGGCAGCTCATGTGATGAGGCTTCTCCTGTCGGTTGGGTAACAACATCCACTCAGTAAAGCGTATGCGTAGCGGGCGTACTGCCGCGGTTCTCTAGGAATTTGTGCGACGGACATGTCGCGAGGGAGGGTATGTGAAGGCCATTGCGAGTGTATCTACTAAGATGATCCTTGCTACGAGTGCATCTTTAGCGCTCGTTCTTGCTGGGTATACGACGTTCAGCGCCATGCGAGCGAAGGACAAAACTGAACATGCGGTAATGGATCTCGCCCTCGAGAAAGCCGGCTCGGTAAGCAAGCAGGTCGAGAGCAATATGGTAGAAGCTATCTCGGCGAGCACCTCGATGGCGGCGAGCCTGTCGGGATTGCTTCAAGGGGGGCAGGCGAAGCGCGAGGACGTGATCCAGATGCTGAAGGCAGTTGCGCCACAATATCCCTCGGTCTTCGGGACTTGGATGTGCGAGCTTGTTGGTGAGAGTGCGCCGCGACCAACAATTGGAAACGATGGGGCGAACAAAGAAGGCCTGTTTACGCCCTATTGGACGAAGAGTGATAGTGGCGAGTTGGAATTCTCCACCTTCCCGGTCGATACTAGCGCGGAGTACTATGCTCTTCCATTAAGGATCGAGAAGAGCGGCGTCACCGCGCCATATATAACGACGACGAAGAAGCTCGTAACTTCAGTGTCGGTGCCTATTCGGGTTAATGGCAAAATAGTTGCCGTCGGAGGCGTCGATATCAAGCTTGATGACTTGACGGCCTCTCTCGTTTCTCTCGAGCCATTTGAGGGAGGGCATGTCATGTTGCTAGCCAGCGACGGGAAATGGCTTGCCAATCCCGACAAGAGCAAACTCATGACGGACTATTCAGAGGAGGGCGCGGAGCAGGTCGAACAGGCACTTTCGAGCCATGGTGTCCAGATCGTTGGTATGCCTGATGGCGGCGCACGAGTGATTTACCCGTTCACGGCTTCCGGTATGAACGCCACTTGGGCGACCGTCGTTGATGTCCCTGGGCCCGTATTCTCCAAGCCGGTCTGGAGCGAGGTTTTGAGCACGGTCGGGGCTGGCATCATCCTCATGATTGTTGCAACCTCCGGCATATGGGTAATCTCCTATGTCCTCGTCGCAAGACGCTTGAAAGGTGTCGCCCTCGCCGTCGACAACATGGCACGGGGAAACTATGCCGATCGGGTTCCCGCTGATGCGGGTCGCGACGAGCTAGGACGACTTAGCAGCGCGCTCGAAAAGTTCCGTGAGGAACTTGCAGATGGGGTCCGGTTAAAGATGGATCAGGAGAGATTGCGCGAAGAAGTCGAAGTCGGTAACAAGCGACAGGCAGCCCTCGAAATTGCGAAAGCCGAGGATCTTCGTGATTTTGTGGGCGCGGTTCAGATCTCATTTCAGCGACTTGCGGAGGGAGATCTGACGGTGAGAATGGACGAGCCGGTTGCGCTCGACTTTGAGGCTATCCGACAGAATTTCAACTCTGCAGTTACGTCGCTTGAAGGCACCGTGCATGCGGTTATTCAATCGGTGCAAACCATTCGAAGTGGTTTGGCCGAGATATCGACCGCTTCGAACGATCTGGCGCGACGAACTGAACAACAGGCGGCCTCCCTTGAAGAAACCGTTGCAGCTCTCGGCGAAGTAACGCGTGGCATCAATGGCACGGCAGAAGGGGCCAGCTCTGCTAAGACTGCCGTCGAGCAGGCTCGTGCGGACGCTGAAGACGGTGGCGAGATTGTTTCACGAGCGATAGCGGCAATGACTGAGATCCAACATTCATCGGTCAGAGTCGAGAATATCATTGGCGTCATTGAAGAAATTGCGTTCCAGACAAACTTGCTCGCGCTCAACGCCGGCGTGGAAGCTGCCCGAGCCGGCGAGGCAGGCAAGGGCTTCGCTGTCGTTGCTCAGGAGGTCCGAGAGCTAGCACAGCGTTCAGCAGATGCGGCGAAGGAGATCAAAGGTCTGA
Source organism: Rhizobium sp. 16-449-1b (assembly GCF_017741935.1). Classification (GTDB taxonomy): domain Bacteria; phylum Pseudomonadota; class Alphaproteobacteria; order Rhizobiales; family Rhizobiaceae; genus Rhizobium. The sequence goes on from NZ_JAGHMH010000013.1 coordinate 358,946, forward strand.
TCTCAACATCCTCGTCGCACGTCGAGACAGGTGTCAAGCTTGTTGAGAAAAGCGGCCTGTCTCTGATGCGGATCGTTGAGCAGGTTGTCTCGATGGCCGGTACCGTGGGGCAGATCGCGACGAGCGCAAATGAGCAGGCAACGAGCCTGCGCGAAGTGTCCTCGGCTGCGGACCAAATGGACAAGGTTACGCAACAAAACGCGGCGATGGTCGAGCAGGCGACTGCTGCTACTCAAGGCCTAACCCATGAGACTGACGTTTTGGCGCAAACCGTTGCTCGTTTCAGAGTCGAGGAGCGCCGCAACCTGGCTGACGGCAAGCTCCGTGTGGTCGCGCGGTCACACAGCTAAGACGCGCTCTCTCTAAAGGGGCACGGGGAGCAGCCTTTAGCGCGGCTGCCCCCCGGAATGTTGTACCAAGAATGGTCGTACGGCTCGCATGTTGCCCGCGGGACAGCGGCTCTACATCTCTACGCGGACGCTGGATGCGGAAACTCGCACGCGAAAACGCGGTATGTGACATGAGGTCACCTAATGCCGGACCGCGAAAATCTCATTTGAGAGAACAAGAACTCCAGATCTAGATTTGCGACTCGAGCACGGTTGACCGCGCGGGCGCACCGAGAATCGGGACCAAAACGGGTGGAGCAACATGACGGAATGGATCACAAAGGAACTTGCTGAATACGCTGTAGCAACGTCGTTTGACACCTATCTGATCGAAGTCGTCGAACAAGGAAAGCTCTTTGTACTTGACACTTTGGGATGCATGCTCGGCGGCATCCAGACCGAGCTGAGCCAAACGATGGCTCGCTCGCTTAAAAAGGCCGGCAGCGGCGGTGGAGCGACGATTGTTGGCACTGACATAAGCCTCTCCCTCGGAGACGCCGCGCTTCTCAACGGCACATCCGCCAATGCGCTTGATTTTGAGGAGACTCTGGCTGGTATCGGCCACCCTTCCGGAACGATTTTTGGCGCAGCACTCGCGGCGGGCGAAGATCGTGAGATTACAGGTGCTGAATTTCTCGATTCCGTCTTAGTGGGCTACGACATTGGAAACCGTATCGGCCGGTCGATTCAACCGTCATACGAGCGATTGCAGGAAGTTTGGTTCGTAGGGACATGGCAGACCTTTTCTGCTGTTTCCGCGGCAGCCAAGTGCCTCAAACTTGATTTGGAAAAAACTCTCCATGCTTATGGTATAGCGGGCGCAACGGCTCCGTTGCCGAATTCTCAAAAATGGGGTTTCGAGCATGAGGAACGCCCAGTTCACTGGGTGAAAGAGCCAACTGGCTGGCCGAGCTGGACGGGCATCACGGCTGCTCTTCTTGCAGAAAACGGTTTCGTCGGTAATCGATTCATACTCGACGGCGAAAAAGGCTTTTGGCGCATGGCCGGATCGGACCGCGTTGATTTCGCCGGCATGCGACGGAACCTCGGAACAGATTTCGAAATTATGAATGCTAGCTTCAAGCCATACTCTTGCTGCCGGTGGCAGCATTCTGCGCTTGATTGTGTCACGGAGTTAATGGGGCGTCATAAGCTTCGCGCTGAAGATATCGTTGCGCTGGAGGTTCACACGTTCGATTGGGTCCAAGGGTTTGAGATCTACGGGCCGGTGGATAGCGTCGATGCCGGCTTCTCTATTCCTTTCAGCGTTACGATGCTCCTTCACGGCTTTAAACCTGGGCCCGGGTGGTTTGTCAACGAAGTGCTGCACGATCGGGATCTCATCGACTATTCCAAGCGAATTACTGTCAAACTCGACGCATACTACAACACAGCGTTCCATAAAGAGGGCCGCATTGGTGCACGGGTTGAGATCAAGCTACGTTCCGGCGAGGCAATCTCCGCCACATCGGATATTCCGACGGGCTCCCCAGAGAGGCCGATGGCACGGGCTGCTATCGTCGATAAATACATGTCGATGGCTGCACCTATGCTTGGCGAAAAGAATGCTACTGAACTGATGCATCGCGTTGCCGATATGGAGCATGTGAGAAAAATTGGCGATATTCTAAATCTCACCCGGGTCAGCTGATCGGTTTATTGCTTTTCGCGAAATCGCTCTGATCGATCTAATGGATTTCCGCTGCAGCTCAGCAATCGTCGCTATGTGGCTATACCCCAGCTTGTCTATTTTCGTCTCCGACTGCCACGCAGTCATACAGGTACGGAATCATAATGATAGATGACCTTTTCGCCCGGAACCGTGCTTGGTCCAGTGAACGGACGGCCGAGAGGGCCGATTATTTTGAAAGCCTCGCAACGCTTCAGAAACCCGAATATCTCTGGATCGGATGTTCCGACAGTCGTGTTCCGGCCAACGTAATCACTGGTCTTGAGCCAGGCGAAGTATTTGTTCACCGTAACGTTGCCAATCTGATCCATCCAACAGACTTCAACATGCTGTCTGTCGTGGAATTTGCGGTGCAGCAGTTGAACGTAAAGCATATCATAATCTGTGGCCACTACGGCTGTGGGGGGGTGCGTGCGGCAGTATCCGGGCAACAATTTGGCGTTATCGATCATTGGCTGCAGCCGATTCGCGACGTCGCGCAGCAAGAATTTCAATGCGTAGAATGTAGTACTTGGACTGATCCAGATCTTGATAAGCTGTGTGAAGCATCAATTGCTGCGCAGGTCGAATGCCTCTCGCGAACGCCGACGCTTCGAGCGGCGTGGAAGAAGGGGCAAGATATCGCCATCCATGGCTGGGTTTATGGTCTAAAGGATGGCCTGCTCTCGAACTTGAACTGCACGATCGTGAATGGCGTGATGGCTTTAAAAGCGTAAGCAGCATTTTGCCGCAACACACTTATAGCTCTCTGCAGCAATCCTCAACATTTGCATTTTGCGAAATGACCCGTAGATCGAGGGGCCAGCCTAGGTTCTGATGGCCATCAAAACGAATAACATTCGTCATGATAACTCTTCTCCCTGTCCTGCTAATATCATTACTATTCGTAGATTTCCGGGTACGCAGTTGCGCTTGCGCGCCTCTTTTGGGAAATGGATCGGGGGGGCAGTCGCAGAAGTTCCATAAATCAATCTTACGCCACAGTGACGTCATTTCAATGATTTGGTCGTCTGGGTAATAGGGCCGCCGGTTCAGATCCTCTCAAGAACACAGATTGCTGTGTTCAAAAACAGAGCGAGTTCACAGAACATGACCAACGCTTGCTCCGCTAGTCGCGCCTGATGACTGCGCGCAGCGCGTGCGCGAGGTTGAACCTGTAGGCTGGCTTGTCGCTACACCGTCCTCAGGACAAAGGACGCCTCGTGAGACGACGATCTTTTTGCAAGTCATGCATCATGGCTAGCATGGCGGTGTGGAACCACTCTCGATAAGGCAACTATTCAAAGCTATTAATACCAAAAGCAATCGTTGTGGTCGCGATGCCAAGTGGGTTAGATCGATGGGTCGAGAGTAAGTCCGACAGGACCAGCAGGTCAGACATCAATCAATGCGATGCCGAGATCCTTCTGTTTTTTACGGCGAAATCCTTCAGCACTTTCCCTTATTATGATCTCAAGGGTTGGGCGAACGATGCCTTTCAAAAAGTGCCCACCTTTCGTAGATCCATCAGAAAAGCCGAGAACGACATGTATGTGAAGACTGGGCTTTCCATCGTCACCGACCGCGATATCGCCGATCGCGCTAAGTACCTCTGTCTGTTCGTCCACTGGTATTTCCCGGTAGGTTTTCGCTGAAAAGTCGAAGAAGCCAAGCACAGCGCTTTGAAATGCGCCGATCGCGGTCAGGGATGCACCGCCGATCTCATGTTCTTCGGCAAACCTTGTAATGGCTGCGAACGCCTCTTCACCATCGGAGAGCACAACAACAAAATTGCGCCCCCGCCATGGGTCGCTCTCGGTTAGCTCCTTGCTCTTCATTGAGATCTCCAATCGTCGTTGTCACTTATCCCAGACGACCCCAGGCTGCGTCCCACTCGATGCCCTCGACAAGTTCGATAAAAATGGGCCTCTGGTTGTCATTGTGGGACTTGGCCAGTTTGAAGGCAGCCTCCGGCTCCATTTCCTCACCCGGGAAGATCGTGTCCTCGGTGTCGGCGTCTGCGATCTTGCGTACGTATCCACGTACTTGGTCGCCAGAGTGGTAGAATTTGATGACCAATGATCCCGTAGGCGCTCCGCCCGGTACATACTGCTGATAGTCAACGCGTTCTGCCGTTGGCGTTGCGTCGACTTCGCCTGCTTTATACCAGTGTGCAAGATCTTGGCCCTGCGGGCGTCCTTCATTTTCCCAAATCTGATAGGCCCGCAGCCTGCGGGTTTCATCGTCGATCACTGGTTTCTGTGACTGCTCGACAACCTTGAGAACCACTTTTCCGCGAATCTCTTTGCCGAAATCTTTACGCAATTCATCCTTGGCCCGGTCGAGCGTGGCCAATCTTGATTTCGACAGATGCTTGCCGGCGCGATTGATATAAAAACTGAGCATCGACATGGCGGACTGGAACGGACTTGTCTTGCGACGGCCGCTCTGTTCGGATGATTTCTTCAGCGAATCCGCGATTTTCTTGGCGCTGGGCTGCTTGAACACGCCTTGCTTGAGGTCCATTGCGTCACTGTTTTCGGTCACATCCTGCGACCATTTCCGCTTGGATTTCCTTCTTGGCATGACTGTTCCTCCACCAATGAGAACGGCGCCCCTTTTGAGCGGCGCCGGGTCCGATTAGTGATGAGCGTGGTGTTCGTTACGTTTGCGGGTTGCCGCAGCCTTTTTCGCTGATGCGGAGCGCTCCTCCTTAGTGCGCGACGCAGCGGCCGCGCCACCCTTGTGTCCGCCCTTTTCGGAGGAGGCATGGTTTTCCTGATGGCCGCGACCGGAACCAGACTTTTTGCCACCGCCGCTTTCCTTGTTCACGGTAGCCCAGGCACGCCGCTCGGCCTCCTTCTCCGAGACGCCGCGATCTTCGTAGCCTTCCTCGATGTGTTCGGCCTTGCGCTTCTGCTTGTCGGTATATGCGGATTTGTCACCTTGTGGCATGGAGGATCTCCTGTTGCTTTGATGAAGCAAGGAAAACGATGCCCGGTTTACAAAGTTCCTCAAAACCGGAGCCGCTTGAAACAGACAATTTCTAAGGTCACCCGGAGTTCGACTCGGAGCTGCCTGCCTCGATCGGGACGAGACGTCGGCCCTCTATTGGCTGAGAAGCGCGTTCGTGCTTGCTTTGCCATGGAGACCCTTTTCAAGCGCAGCCCGTTTTCCAAGCTTTCGTATGGAACTTCGAACGTGAGGCAGGGGTTGTCCAGCATCTCTCGAAAGGATGCACGATGACCATCAAAGCTCTCGCGTTCAACGCGACCCTGAAGCGCAGCGACAACAAGGAGCCGTCCTCGACAGGACGAATGCTCGACCTCATCGCTGCTGAGATGGCGAAGTCCGGCGTCGAGACCGAAACAATCCGTCTTGCCGACCACGACATTGTTCCGGGCGTTACTTCCGACGAAGGGCCTGGCGACGCATGGCCGGCACTCCGTGAAAAGGTGCTCGCCGCCGACATTGTCATATTCGGCACGCCAATCTGGATGGGTCAGCCCGACAGCATCTCAAAGCGCGTCCTCGAGCGCATGGACGCATTCCTCGAAGAGACCGACGACGAAGGCCGGATGGTGTCCTATGGCAAGGTCGCGGCTGTTGCCGTCGTTGGCAACGAGGACGGCGCCCATCACGTCTCGGCGGAGATGTACCAGGCGCTCAACGACGTCGGCTTCACGATCCCGGCGAACGCTGTCGCTTATTGGGTCGGTGAGGCGATGGGTAGCACGAATTTTGTGGATTTGAAAAAGGTCCCCAAGGAGGTTGCGACCATGATCGCGGTGCTCTCCCGAAACACCATTCATCTGGCAAAGCTTCTGAAGGAAAGCCAGTACCCCGGCGAGAAGTAGCGTTCCTGGCCCAGATTAACCGAAGATCTTTAAGCATCAGAGGAATTCCATCATGGCTTTGAACAGCCGCGTACGTGATATCTTCAAGCCCTAATTCAAGTTCGGCAAGGGCGGCGTTTCGCTGGGCAACGAATTCAACAAGATTTCCGACAGGCATGCGGAGGATGCTCTCGAGGCGGCTTGGAGCGTCGGTGTCCGATATTACGACGTCGCGCCCTGGTACGGCCTAGGCCTCGCCGAGCGACGATTCGGGCATTTCCTTCATAACCAGAAGCGATCTGACTATCTGCTCTCCACCAAGGTCGGCAAGCTCCTGAAGGCATCGAAGGATAATAGCCACGAGAAGATGTACCCGTTGTCGGACTCTCCGAACGACCTCGTCATCGACTACACGGCAGACGGCGTCCGTCGTTCAATCGAGGACAGTCTCCAGCGGCTGGGCGTCGACAGCGTCGACGTCGCCTTCGTTCACGACCTGTCGCCCGACTTTGCATTCTTTCCGACGCCGTGGGAAGAGCAGTACGAGATCGCCCGCAAGGGGGCGTTTCCGGAACTGACGAAAATGCGAGAGGAGGGCATCGTCAAGGGCTGGGGCGTCGGCGTAAATACACCAATGGCAATCCTCAAGGTCATGGAAGACGCTGACCCGGACGTCTGCCTGTGCGCGCGCCAGTACTCGCTGATCGACCACCAGGCCACCGTCGAAAAGCTGTTCCCAAAGGTGCGAGAGAGGGGCGTCGGACTGGTCATTGGTTCGAGCCTTAACGCCGGCTTCATCGGTGGCAGTCCGCGCTACAACTACGGGGCGGAAAACTACAAGATCCCGCCGGAAGTCATCGAGAAGCGTAGAAAGCTTCGGGAAGTCGCCGAGGAATACGGCGTCGATCTGCGCACCGCCGCCATTCAGTTCTCCGCCGTGCCGGATGTAGCTGTCGCTCTTGTCGTCGGCGCAGGCAGCGACCGGCAAATCCGCGAGGACTGGAATTCGCTGCAGGCCAAGGTTCCGGACGAGTTCTGGCAGGCGCTCAAAGATCGCGGCCTGATACACGGCGAAGCTGCCGTGCCATCGGCTTGACGTCGCCCACTTGCCAAGGATCGGCCGGGCGCCATCTCCCAGCAAAGGGGTCAAGGGGAGGGAGTTCGCATGGGTGACTGGCTGGCAGCATATCAGATGGAGATACGGTTCCTTCCGCATCTCGCGGCCCTGCTCTTCGCCTACGTGCTTGCGCTGCCGATCGCCTGGGATCGCGAGCGTAACGAGCGTAGCGCCGGCCTCAGGACGTTCCCTCTGGTCGCCATCGCCGCTTGCGGTTTCATCCAGGCGGCGGAGACGGTCACCCAAGACAATGCGGAGGCCACGGCCCGCATTGTCGAGGGCCTGATCAACGGGGTCGGCTTCATCGGCGGCGGGGCGATCCTCGTCGGCAAAGCGAGCATTCGCGGCACTGCGACCGCGGCGAGCCTTTGGGCGACCGGTGCCATCGGGGCTGCCGTCGGCCTCGGTGCCTACGAGACGGCCATCGTCCTCTCGATCGTCACCTTCGCCACGCTCCGCTTCATGACGACGTTTAAGTCCGAGGGAAACGAGCCGGGCGATGCGAGTTCCAAAGCTTCGGCGATCGAGAAGACGGCAGAATAGATTGGCAGGACGCTACCTGCCGGCCGTCGAAGCTTGCGATCAAATGGAAGCCCGCAAGGAGCGGTCTTGTGTTGGACCGGTCGGAGCGGGCGTGAAAGTGAGACCCGTCGGCGGGCTGGGTTCGGTAACGTGTTGCGCGGGGCAGTCATAGACAATCAGCTTGGCGCTGAAGTGGGACGGCCTGTCTCTTCGGATCGAGCAGCCAATCCTCGATCGCGTCGCCGGCGGGCTAAAGCACCACCCATGATGTGAGAAGCGCCAGACGGCCGGCGCTCCTCTGATTTTACTACGCGCTGCGGGCTTGTTCGGGATGCTTTCCTTCGGCGAACTCCTCGATGATCTTCGCGCAGAACGCCGGCAGGTCGTCGGGCTTGCGGCTGGTGACCAGCCCCTTGTCTGTGACGACATCCTTGTCTACCCAGGTGCCGCCCGCGTTCTCGATGTCCTTCCGGATCGACGAGTAGGATGTCACGGTTCGTCCCTTTAGGACATCAGCCTGAACAAGCAGCCACGGCCCGTGACAAATCACGCCGACGGGCTTGGCCTGCTCGAAGAACGACCGCACGAAAGAGACGATGTCGGCGTCTGCCCGGAGCTTGTCTGCTCCGACAGTTCCGCCGGGGATGATAAGGCCGTCGAAGTCGCTGGCCGAGACATCCTTCACAGTCTTGTCCACGGTGTAGCTGCCGCCCGGATTGAGATCGCCGTTGTTCGTCTTTGCCTCTCCGGCCTCGATGCCGACGACCGTCACGGACGCTCCTGCCGCCTCGACGGCATCTTTGGGCTTCTTTGTTGATTTGCACTGAGAGCTGACCCGGGATTTGCGCCGAGAAGTGACCCGCCTTAGATATCGTCTGTCGTGGTTGGGGTGGTCAAGTTCCTACGTTTC
>NZ_JAGHMH010000004.1 GCF_017741935.1 Rhizobium sp. 16-449-1b
CTTTCCGCCAGGATCAAAGGCGATCGGCTCGACCGTACCTGGGGTATGCCCTTCGCCAATCGCCTTTGCCCTGACGAAAACCTGCTCCGGCAGAATGCTCCAATCCAACCAGGAAAGGCTCTGTAAGCAAATGCTGTATCAATTGGGGCGGCGTATTAACCAAGCATCAAGGTTAATGAGACATTTTATCGGCATGTTCATGCGTCCCATGCCGGAGTCTGGTGTTGCGTCGAAATAGTCGTGTCCCTGGCAAATCACGCACCCCTGGTGCGCCGCGCCGCTTCGATAAGCTGCGCCCTTTGCTGCAAAGATGGAGTTCCCCCGCGCTCTTCGGCGTCTGCGCGTGGCTGATGTTTCCCACCATGGCCTCGCATGCCGATCTGGCAGCCCTTCTGGCCGGCCTCGACCAGGGCCGCGAGAACTGGCGCATGGTGCTGACCAACTCTCCCGCTGGCTCCATCCATCAGGCCGAGCTCGCCTTCGCCGATCCCGCTGTCACCGGCGCCATCGCATCCGGTGCCGGCATGGTGCTGCCCGATGGCCGCAAGGTCGCCTTCACCACCGAGAACAAGGGCCACGAAGACACGCCCGATGAGGATCGCGTCAACCGTGCCACCAAGAAGGGCAGGGTGGTCGCCGTCGAGCAAGTGCAGCCGCCGAAGGATTTCTCCGCCGGCTCGATCCTGCAGCGCACCCGTCTTCTGTTTCAGCCGACCTTCAACCTGAAGGACAAGTCGGCCTTCGTGAAGCCGAAGATCCGCGGTAAGGAAATCGAGATCGCCACCAATTTCTACCGCAAGCAGCCGCCGAAGCCCGCGGCCGACATCTCGCCGATGCTGGCCGATCTCGTCACCAGCAACAAGTCCGACGTGCTCGCCACCGCGTTTGCGCCTGCCGCTCCCGATTACGCCCGCCAGTCACCGTTCGATTCGATCCTGACGGAGAAAGCCGACAACGGCCGCTTCGTGCCGCAGATCGGCCCGAAGGATCACGCCTGGGCCGCGAGCATCCTGCCGGCCAGCGTCTTTTCGCCAGCCGAGCAGCAGTGTCTCGCCTCAGGCATCTATTTCGAGGCGCGCGGTGAAACCGTGAAGGGCCAGGCGGCCGTCGCCCAGGTCATCCTCAACCGCGTGCGCAACCCGGCCTACCCGAAGACCATCTGCGGCGTCGTCTACCAGAATGAGGATTGGCGCAATCGCTGCCAGTTCTCCTTCGCTTGCGACAACATCAAGGACCGCGTGAACTCGCAGGCCCATTGGAGAATCGCCCGTGATGTGGCGATGGCGGTGACCGCCGGCCGTATCTGGCTGCCCCAGGTTGGCTCCGCCACCCATTACCACGCCGTCTATGTTCGCCCGAAATGGGCAAAGACCATGGAAAAGGTCGGCCGCATCGGCCTGCACGTCTTCTACCGCACCTATGGCGGCGGCTGGAGCTGACAAAAACCCGGTAAAAGGCGCGTTTTCGCGCCTTATTGCCGCGTCAGCCCGCGGATTCTTTCCCCCGATTCCGCCACAACCCGCCCGTATCGATCTAACCATATGTTTTTGATCGCTTATTTTATGGCTGGACATCGGCCTGCTACGCCTTGACTATGGATTTTGCTAAAACTATGTTGCGCGCGACTTCAAAGCGGGCCGGAAGGTTCTTCAGCCTTGGGGTCGTTGTCCGGTAAACCGGGGTAGCGGCGTAGCGGACGGCGGCAGGCGGAGGAGAGCACGATGGCGGATGACCGCGAGGAGAGTCTGGAAAAGCGCCGTGCGCAACTGGGAGCGGAACTCGCGACCAAGCGCATCGAGGCGGGGAAGGACGAGGCCGACGAGGCCCGCGCCGAGGTAAGCCGCAAGGGCTATGCCCAGGCGATGAAGCTTTCGAGCGAGTTCATTTCCGCAGTCGTTGTCGGCGCTGTCCTGGGCTATCTCTTCGACCGTTTTGTCGGCACTGCGCCTTGGGGATTGATCGTACTTCTTCTTCTTGGATTTGGTGCCGGCGTGCTGAACGTGATGCGCGCTGCGGGCAAGGTTGCGAAACCTGACCTCGATATGCGCGAAAGCGACCGGAAATAGGGCGGAACGTTCAGGCGTTCGATCCAGTGCAATAATCCCGTCTCGTGCGGGTATAAGATATAGAGAGAACAAGCGGTGTCTAACGATCCGACTCATCAGTTCCTGATCCAGAAGATTGTGCCGATCGAAATCGGCGGGATTGATTTCTCGTTTACGAACGCCTCGCTGTTCATGGCGGCTTCCGCTGCCGTGGCCGCCGGCTTCCTCTATTTCTCGACGTCGAACCGCGCCATCGTGCCGGGCCGCTCGCAGTCGGTCGCCGAAATGTCCTACGAGTTCATCGCGGGAATGCTGAAAGAAGGCGCCGGATCCAAGGGGATGAAGTTCTTCCCGCTGGTCTTCTCGCTCTTCATGTTCGTGCTGACGGCAAACCTGCTCGGCATGTTCCCATACTTCTTCACCATCACCAGCCAGATCATCGTCACCTTTGCTCTTGCTTTGCTCGTCATCGGCACGGTTCTGGTCTACGGCTTCTACAAGCACGGCTTCCACTTCCTGAATGTCTTCGTACCTCAGGGCGTTCCCGGCATCTTGCTGCCGCTGGTCGTCGCTATCGAAATCATCTCGTTCCTGTCGCGTCCGATTTCGCTCTCCGTTCGTCTCTTCGCCAACATGCTGGCCGGTCACATCACCCTTAAAGTGTTCGCGGGCTTCGTTGCCTCGCTTGGAGCCATGGGTGCTGTTGGTATCGGCGGCGCCGTTCTTCCCCTCATCATGACCGTCGCCCTGACGGGTCTCGAGTTCCTCGTCGCCTTCCTCCAGGCTTACGTCTTTGCGGTGCTGACTTGCATGTACCTCAACGACGCGATCCATCCGGGTGGCCACTAAGGGATACCGACATTGACGCCCAAAGGCGTCAGTCAATTCGCCGCAACAACCATTTCAAAGGAGTACAACATGGACGCGGAAGCAGCAAAATTCATCGGTGCAGGCCTCGCTTGCTTTGGTATGGCCGGTACGGCTCTCGGCCTCGGCAACATCTTCGGCAGCTACCTGTCGGGCGCCCTGCGCAACCCGTCTGCCGCTGACAGCCAGTTCGGCCGTCTGGTATTCGGCTTCGCCGTTACGGAAGCTCTGGGCATCTTCTCGCTGCTCGTCGCTCTCCTTCTGCTGTTCGCCGTTTAATTTCGGCGCACTGAGGGATCACGGCCTGCGAACAGCGAGCCGTGATCCTTTGTATTTGCAGTACACCTGGAGGTGAGCATGTTTTTTGTGACCCCGGCTTACGCTGAAGAAGCCCCGGCGGGAACCGCAGAAACTGGTGCAGCGACCGGTACAGACGCGCATGCTGCCCCGGCCGCAGGCGAGGTTCATACCGAGACCGGCGTGCCAGCCGAACACCATGGCGGTGTTTTCCCGCCTTTCGATACTTCGACGTATGCGTCCCAGCTGCTCTGGCTGGCGATTACCTTCGTCATTTTCTTCGTGCTCATGCAAAAGGTCATTGCACCGCGCATCGGCGGTATCCTCGAGCAGCGCCACACGCGCATTGCCCAGGACCTCGATGAGGCTGCACGCCTGAAGGCGCAGGCAGACGCAGACGTCGCTGCCTACGAAGCCGAACTCGCAGAAGCCCGCGCCAAGTCGAATGCAATCGGCACGGCAGCGCGCGACGCCGCCAAGCTCAAGGCCGAGGCCGACCGCCGCGCGGTTGAAGCCGCTCTGGGCGAAAAATTGAAGGCTGCGGAAGGCCACATCGCCGATATCAAGGCGAAGGCATTTGCAGACGTCGGCACGATCGCCGAGGAAACGGCAAAGGCCGTCGTCGAACAGCTGATCGGTGGCACCGCCACCAAGGCTGAAGTCACGTCCGCCGTTACCGCGGCCAAGAAGGGAGCTTGATCGATGGAATTTGCACTGGACGCAACATTCTTCGCATTCGTCGGTCTCGTCCTGTTCCTGGCGCTGGTCGTCTACCTGAAGGTTCCCGGCATGATGGCGACGTCGCTCGACGACCGCGCCGATCAGATCCGCAACGAGCTGTCGGAAGCCAAGCGCCTGCGTGAAGAGGCCCAGCACCTGCTGGCCGAATATCAGCGCAAGCGCAAGGAAGCCGAAGCGGAAGCCGCCCATATCCTGGCAGCTGCCGAGCGCGAAGCGGAAATGTTCACCGCCGAAGCCAAGAAGAAGACCGAGGAATTCGTCGCCAACCGCACTGCGGTTTCGGAAGCGAAGATCAAGCAGGCCGAAGCCGATGCGATGAAGGCGGTTCGTTCCGCAGCCGTCGACCTCGCCATCGCCGCCGCTGAAACGGTTCTCGTCAAGAAGGCCGATGCCAAGGTTCAGTCCGAACTCTTCGGCAACGCCCTCGGCCAGGTAAAGACCCGCCTCAACTGAGATCGGTCCTATCGCATTTCGAAGCCCCGGTTCGCCGGGGCTTTTTGCGTTTTAGGGATGTTGTTCTCGATTGTGCCGGGAAAGCCGGCCAAGATGCCGCTTACTCGCCGTCGGTGACCTGGAACTGCTTAAGCCGCCCGAAGCTCATCCGATGCAGCGGGCAGGGGCCATGGCTGTCGATGCCGGCGCGGTGGCGTGCCGTGCCGTAACCAGCATGCGCGGCGAAGCCATAGGCGGGGAAGATCAGGTCGGCGCGCGTCATCATCCGGTCGCGCGTGACCTTGGCGACGATGGAGGCGGCGGCGATTGACACGGAGCGGGCATCGCCCTTGACGACGGCCTGGCCGGGGCACTCAAGGCCGGGGGGCACGTCCAGCCCGTCGGTCAGCACATAACTTGCCGGGACGGAGAGGCTGAGGATCGCGCGGCGCATGGCATCGAGGCTCGCCTTGCGGATATCCGTCTCGTCGATGCGGCGTGAGCTGGATGAGGCGATCGCGACGGTCGCGGTGGCAAGGATCTGCTCGAATAGCTCTTCCCGCCTCTGTGCGGAAAGCTGTTTGGAATCGTTGAGGCCATCGGGGATGCGCTTCGGATCGAGAATGACGGCGGCGGCAACGATTGGTCCCGCCAGCGGCCCGCGTCCCGCCTCGTCGGCGCCAGCAACCGGCCAATGGCCGGCCTTGCGCGCCTTCAGCTCCAGCCGGAAATCCGGAAGCAACGGGACATCTTCGAAAAGCATGGGAGAATCGGGTGGCGTGCGACGTTTCATGCGGCTGAACTTCGCACGCCAACCCGATTTCCTGCAAGTCCCCGGATCAGGGCGGCGGGCCGGGGACTTGAGAACGGAAGGCCAGGGTCAGCCGTCCGTAAGGGAATGTCAGAGCATGTCGCGCAAAAGTGTGCGGCGGTTTTGCGCGACATGCTACAAAACTAGAGCAGCGACAGCTGCACGCCGCTGCCGTTGGGCGGCACGAAGAGGTCGTCGCGCAGCGGCATGCTGCGGCGGGTCATGCCGAGCCGCTTCGTGGCCATCTCGAAGCGCCGGGCGATCTGCCACGCATAGGGACCGGCGCCCTTCATGCGCTTGCTGAAATCGGCGTCGTAATCCTTGCCGCCGCGCATCGAGCGCACCAGCGACATGACGTGGCGGTAACGATCAGGATAGTGCTGCAGCAGCCAGTCGCGAAACAGCGGCGACACTTCCAATGGAAGGCGCAGGATCACATAACCCGCTTCCGTGGCACCCGCGGCATGCGCCGCATCGAGCACACGCTCGATCTCGTGATCGTTCAGCGCCGGAATGACCGGCGCCATCATCACAGATGTCCGGATGCCGGCGTCGCTCAGCGCCTTCAGCGCATCGAGCCGCTTCGATGGGGTCGATGCACGCGGCTCCATCGTCCGCGCCAGCTTGCGGTCCAGCGTCGTCACCGACAGCGAGGCGCGCACGAGGTTCTTCTCAGCCATGCGCTGCAGGATATCGAGATCGCGCAGGATGAGCGCCGACTTGGTGACGATCGACACAGGGTGGTTCGCCCGCTCCAGCACCTCGAGTATATCCCGCATGATCCGCCATTCCTTTTCGATCGGCTGGTACGGATCCGTATTGGTGCCGATGGCGATCACGCGCGGCTTGTAGCCGGGCTTGGCGAGCTCGCGCTCCAAAAGCTTGGCCGCATCCGGCTTGGCAAACAGTCTGGCTTCGAAATCCAGCCCGGCAGACAGGCCCATATAGGCGTGCGTGGGCCGCGCGAAGCAATAGATGCAGCCATGCTCGCAGCCGCGATAGGGATTGATCGAACGGTCGAAAGGGATATCCGGCGATTCATTGCGGGTGATCGCCGTACGCGGCTTTTCGATCTGTACCTCGGTCTTGAACGGCGGCAACTCCTCAAGCGTTTGCCAGCCATCGTCGAAGCCTTCGCGGCTCTGCGGCTCGAAGCGCCCGCTCGGGTTCAGCCCCGCACCGCGGCCACGCCGGCGGTCGACCTCGATCCTGAGGCCGGAAGAAACGATCATCGCGTCGGCAATATCCGCCGTATTGGCAGGCGCGAATGCGGCCTGCCCTGCAAGGGACTGTTCGTTCATCGGGTTTCTCCGTCGATGGAAGACTTGTCGTCCCCATCCGTTCTGGTGATTAAATTCCTATCGTTGAAATGAGAACAATGCAAGAACAAATTTGGAAAACTGTCGCTGGTAATGTTTTGTGCGTCGCACTATAAATGAGCAATGTTGACTGTCGTATTGGAATGCCGGGATCAGGAACCTGAGCTGGCGCAGACATTATCGGTGTTGGTTGCTGGTGCCGTGGAGGGGCTGGTGAGCGACGTGGTGGTGCTCGACCACGGCTCGCGCGATGGCTCGTCCAAGGTCGCGGACGCCGCCGGCTGCCGCTTCCATCAGCATTGGGATATCAAGGACATACTGCGCTCGGCGCGCGGCGAGTGGCTGTTGTTCGTCGAGCCCGGCGCCCGCCCGCAGAGCGGCTGGATCGACGAGATCGCCGAATATGTGGCGCTGAACAAGCTGCCCGCCCGCTTCACCGCCTCGCGCGGCTACCGTCGGCCTTTCTATCAGCGCTTGCGCCGGCTGGCGCCGCTGGAGCTTGGCCTGTTGCTGCCGAAAAAACATGCGCTGGCGACGGCGCGCAGCGGCATGCAGCTGGCGGAGTTCGTCAAGGGGCAGAAGCTGCGCAAGCTATCGGCCGAGCTCATCCCGTCCTGGGTGGCGCGTTCGGCGCGGGGCTAGCGCTCTAAGCTCCGCGCTTCAGGTGCTCGTCGAGCCTGGGCATGATTTCCACGAAGTTGCACGGCATGTGGCGATAATCGAACTGCGCCTTCAAGATGCCGTCCCATGCGTCCTTGCAGGCGCCGGGCGATCCCGGCAGCACGAAGACGAAGGTGGTGCCGATCAGCCCAGCCGTCGCGCGCGACTGCACGGTGGATGTGCCGATCTTGTCCTGCGAGATGCGGTGGAAGACGGCCGAGAAACCGTCCATGCGCTTGTCGAACAGCGGCTCCAGCGTCTCGGGCGTCACGTCGCGGCCGGTAAAGCCGGTTCCGCCTGTGGTGATGATCACGTCGACGTCCGATTGCGCCGTCCACGCCTGCACCTGCGCGGCGATCGCCTGCCTGTCGTCGGGCGCGATGGCGCGCGCGATCAGCCGGTGCCCAGCCTCCGAGATGCGGGCCGCCAGCGTATCGCCCGAGCGGTCGTCCGCAGCCGTGCGCGTGTCTGAAACCGTCAGCACGGCAAATCCCACCGGAATGAACGGACGCGTGTCGTCAACGCCTGTCATCATCATCTCCCGCCAATGTCTCTGTTGCTTCGAAATACCAGTCAGGCCGCTTGCCGTGAAGCGCCCGCGCCGCAGCCTTCGCCTCGTCCATGTTGGCGAATATGCCGAAGCACGTCGCGCCCGAGCCCGACATCCGCACGAAGAGTGCGCCCTGATCGGAGAGCATATCGGAAATCTCGGCGATCTCAGGCAGAAGGGCGCGCGCCGGTGGTTCGAGATCGTTGCGCATGCCGCGCAGCGCGTCGAGCCAGGAGCGGCCGGGTGCTACCACAAGTTCGCCGTTCGTCTTCGTCGCCAGCCTGCGGAAAACCTCGGGCGTCGAAACGCCCTTCAGCGGATTGGCGAGCACCATGGGGAAGGCAGGCAAATCGCGCACCGTCTCGATCCGCTCGCCGATCCCGCGCGCAATCAGTGGCCGGCTCGTGAGACACATCGGCACATCGGCGCCGAGCTTGATGGCGATGGCGTCGATGGTCGCGGCGGGCAGGGGAATGCCCCACAGCCGCATCAGCCCGCGCAGCGCCGCCGCCGCATCCGCCGAGCCGCCGCCGATGCCCGAGGCAATCGGCAAATCCTTGCGCAGATGAATGCTGACCGGCGGTGCGGTCCCGCCAACGTCGAGGACGGCAATACGCAACGCGTCGCGCGCTTTCAGCACCAGATTGGTACCGCCATCACCAGTAAGCGCGTCGCCAAATCGGCCGGAGATATGAAACTCGTCGGCATCCGCTGGCGCGAAGTCCAGCCGGTCGCCCGAGCGCGTGAACGTCACCAGCATTTCTAGCAGATGATAGCCGTCGTCTCTCTGGCCCGTCACATGCAGGGCCAGATTGATCTTGGCAAAGGCATCCTCGCTGATCGCAACGCCGTCGGCGAAGCCGAAGCCGGTGTCAGCCATGGATGATCAGGTCTTCTTGTCGGCCGGCTTCGGGTCGACAGGGGCCGGATCGGGCATCTTCTTGTCGACGGTCTTGGCGTCGTCGGTCACGGCAGGCAGGCCGTTGGCGATCTTGTCCTTGATCTTCGGGATCTCGGCGGCCTCGGGTTCCGAGCCCAGCGCCCGGTTCCACTGGTAGACGGCCTCAAGCTTGCGCCCGACGCGCCAGTAGGCGTCGCCCAGATGGTCGTTGATCGTCGCGTCGCCGGCCTTGATCTGTGCGGCGCGCTCCAGCTCCTCGGTCGCGTCGTCAAACTTGCCGAGGCGGAAATAGGCCCAGCCGAGCGAATCGATGATGTAGCCATCGTCGGGGCGCAGATCCACGGCCTTCTTGATCATCTCCAGACCCTCGTCGAGGTTCCGGTTCATGTCGATCCAGGAATAGCCGAGATAGTTCAAGACCTGCGGCTGGTTCGGGTTGAGGTCCAGCGCCTTGCGGAAGCTCGGCTCGGCCTTGTCCCACTGCTTCAGCCGCTCATAGGCGATGCCGCGCTGGAAGAAGACAGTCCAGGTGTTCTTGCCCGGCAGCGGCCCGATAACCTCGACAGCCTTGTCGTAGTTCTCGGCCATCGCCTTGTAGTCCTTGGCGTCGGAGAGAACGCTGCCATAGGCGAGGTAGCTGCGAATATCCTTCGGATCCGATTGGATCAGACCACGCAGATGCGTGCGGGCTTCCTCGACCTTGCCGCCTTCGGCGAGCGCCAGGCCGAGCTGCAGCTCGGAGATGCGGCTCATCGGCGAATTGTCGGGCACTTCCTTGTAGAGCGCAATGGCGCGGTCCAGCTGGCTCTGCTTCTCGGCGATGCCGCCGAGCATGACCAGCGCGTCGGCGCTATCAGGGTCGAGCGCGCGGGCGATCTGCAGGTAGAGCGAGACGATGTCCTCGGCGCCATCGCGGTTCAGCGCGCCGGCAAAGGAGAACAGCACGCCGGCTGCACCCTGCTTGGCGTTGGTGATCTGCTGCACCTGCTTTTCGCCATTGGTGATGCTCTGGCGCAGCGCATTGAGCGGCGCGTAGTTGGGCAGCAGGTTGTCGCCGACCGAAACCGTATCGAGCGCCTTCTGCTTGTTGCCCTGCGTCGCTTCCAGGCGGGCGAGAGCCATGATGGCGCGCATGAAGGTATCGGGCGCAGTCGCAGCGCCATCCTTGTCGAGCACGGCGTCGTTCAGGTGCTTGCGCGCAGAGCGCACGTCGCCGTTGACGATGGCGATCGCGCCGGCATTGTAGTTCTGGAAGATGGCGAGCCATTCCGGCCCCTTCAGCTTCTCGACCTGCGACAGTGCATCCTTGCCCTTGCCGGCGCCCAGTCGCGCCCAGGCGGCCATCAGGTCGTTCATGACGCGGTCGAGATCGGTCGGGCCGGTGGTCTTCAGCGCGCTCTCGGCGGTCTTGTATTCGCCGCGGCGGATCGCGTCGGCGCCGCGTACGATGGTGGAGAGGCGCTCGATGCTCGGATCGTTCTTCAGCTCGTTGGCGTAGCGCACGCTGTCCTTGATGTCGCCATTGAGCAGCAGCGAAATCATCAGGCGCTGGCGGATCTCCGGATTGCCCGGCTCGATCTGCAGCGCCTTCTTGTAGAGCTCGATCGCCGTTTCGTAGTCGTGATCGACATCGGCGGTGCGGGCGGCAAGCAAAGCACCGGAGAAGGTGTTCACGCTATCAGGATCGAAGATCACGGTCGCGCTGGCGTCGTCCTTCTTGGCCGCGTCTTCGGCATTGGCGCCGACGAGCACGCTCAGCGACAGAACTGCCGCAAGCGACGCGCTCGAAAGAAGACGTATGGCAAATTTCCGCCGCATTAGAAAACCTTTCGTGAGAACAGCCCACCAGCGTCGACTGCAAAATCAGTTGAGAAGACTGATTCACGACAGGATGGCTTTTTTGAAGCGACCCCGCAAGAAAATCAGCCTTGGACCAATGATCGTCGGTTAATTGACGCGCTCGATGCAGAAGTCGATGACTTCCATCAGTGCGGATTTCCATGCCGTATCGGGAAGCGGCGCCAGTGCATCGCGTGCAATCGTGCCATAATGGACCGCCCGACCAATGGTATCGTTCAGCGTTCCGTACTTGGTGATCAGGCCAAGTGCCTTTTCGAGGTTCTGATCGTTGCTTTCGCCACCCTCGATCGCCTTGCGCCAGAAGGCGCGTTCTTCCTCGGTGCCGCGCCGGTAGGCGAGGATGACGGGAAGCGTGATCTTGCCTTCGCGGAAGTCGTCGCCGACATTCTTGCCGAGATCGGCAGCCTTGCCGCCGTAATCGAGCACGTCGTCGACCAGCTGGAAGGCGAGGCCAAGGTTCATGCCGTAGGACTTCATCGCGTTGCGCCCGGCCTTGCCGGCATCCGCCACGATCGGGCCGACTTCGGCAGCCGCCGCAAACAGCGCCGCCGTCTTGGCGCGGATGACCGAGAGATAGTCGTCCTCGGTGGTTTCCATGTTCTTGGCGACGGAAAGCTGCAGCACTTCGCCTTCGGCGATCACGCAGGCCGCCGACGAGAGGACGTCGAGCGCATCGAGCGAGCCGACATCGACCATCATGCGGAAGGCCTGGCCAAGCAGGAAGTCGCCGACCAGCACGCTTGCCTGGTTGCCCCAGATCATGCGGGCGGTGGACTTGCCACGGCGCAGGTCGCTTTCATCGACGACATCGTCGTGCAGAAGCGTCGCCGTGTGCATGAACTCGACCGCGGTCGCAAGCTTGATGTGGTTTTCGCCTTGGTAGCCGTAGAGCGCGGAGGAGGCGAGCGTCAGCATCGGGCGCAGCCGCTTGCCGCCGGACGAGATCAGATGGTTCGCCACTTCGGGGATCATCTGCACGTCTGAACCGGCCTTAGAAAGGATCAACTGGTTGACCCGCTCCATGTCCGCCTTGGTTAGATCCACCAAAGGCTTGACGGATGCCAGTTTGTTTTTGCTTTCTTCAAGCGGTATGACCACGCCCAACGACCCGGACTCCTGTTCACTCATTGGATTTGACAATAGAAAGGGGCGGCTTGAGCGGCAAGAGGCGAAATTGCCACGTCGCGGAAAATTGAAAGGGATTTCACGGTAAATGCATGAACTTATCCGCGCCAACGATCCCGTGC
This sequence comes from Rhizobium sp. 16-449-1b, assembly GCF_017741935.1. Classification (GTDB taxonomy): domain Bacteria; phylum Pseudomonadota; class Alphaproteobacteria; order Rhizobiales; family Rhizobiaceae; genus Rhizobium. The sequence continues at coordinate 11,731 of NZ_JAGHMH010000004.1, forward strand.
TGCTCTCCTTCGCGCAAAGCCTGATGAAGGATGCCGGCATCCATTGCTTCATCGCCGATCAGGGCATGAGCATATTGGAAGGCTCGCTCGGCATGCTGCCGCGCCGCCTGCTGGTCGAGGACGACCAGGCTGACCGTGCCCGCCGCATCCTCATCGACGCCGGCCTTGGCGACGAATTGCGCGAGCAGAAGTGAGCGACGCCGTGACAAACGAGCCCACGCCCGACCGGCCCGTAACCGAAACCATCGACGCCTTCCACCGCGGCGCCTTTCATATTCTCCAGCCGAAGGGCAGGGGGCACCGCTCCGGCATGGACGCCATGCTGCTTGCGGCATTGGTGGATGATGAGAGAGCGGTGAAGGTCGCTGACCTCGGCGCCGGCGCCGGCGCGGCCGGTCTTGCCGTCGCCTCGCGGCTGCCGAAGGCCGAGGTCGTGCTCTTCGAGCGCTCCGCCGAGATGGCCGATTACGCCCGCCGCAGCCTCGATCTTTCGGAAAACGCCCACATGCTGGGCCGCGTCACCGTCATGGAGGCGGATGTGACGCTGAAGGCCAAGGCGCGCAACGATGCAGGCCTGATCGACGAGAGCTTCCACCACGTCATCCTCAACCCGCCCTTCAACGATCCCGGCGACCGAAAGACGCCGGATGCGCTGAAGGCGGAGGCGCATGCGATGACGGAGGATCTGTTCGAAAGCTGGCTGCGCACGGCCGGCGCCATCATGATCCCCGGCGGCCAGCTGTCGTTGATCGCTCGGCCGGAATCGATCGCCGAGATCATCGACGCCTGCGGCCGTCGCTTCGGCGGCATCGAGATCACGGCCATCCATCCGCGCGAGGGCGAAAACGCCGTTCGTATCCTGGTGACCGCGATCAAGGGCTCACGCGCCCGTCTGTCGCTGCGCGCGCCGCTGATCATGCACGAAGAGGGGAGCCACAAGTTCTCCCCTTTCGTCGATGACCTCAACAACGGCCGCGCGGCTTACTCAAGACGTTAGCCTATCACGAAATCGAACAGCAGCTTGATATTCAGCCCGGCGATGATGATGGCGATCGTGTAGGCGATGGCAGACAGCCAGCGTGGAGCGACGAGGTCACCCATCTTCGCCTTGTTGGCGGTGAACATCACGAGCGGGAAGACCGCGAAGGAAAGCTGCAGGCTGAGCACGACCTGTGTCAGGATAAGAAGCTCGGCGGTGCCCGCATCGCCATACCAGATGGTCACGAAACCTGCTGGTACGATGGCGATGGCGCGGGTGATCAGCCGGCGGATCCAGGGCTGCAGCCTGATCTTCAGGAACCCTTCCATGATGATTTGCCCGGCCATGGTTGCCGTCACAGTCGAGTTCAGGCCGCAGCACAAAAGCGCGATGCCGAAGAGCGTCGGCGCTAGCGCCAGCCCGAGCAGCGGCGCCAAGAGCGAGGAGGCTTCGCCGAGTTCCGCGACATCGGTGCGACCATTGGCATGGAAGGCTGCTGCGGCGAGGATCAGGATCGAGGCATTGATCAGAAGCGCGAAGCAGAGCGCCACGGTGGAATCGATCGTCGCATAGGTAAGCGCCTCGCGCTTTTCCGGCACGCTGTGGCCGTAGTCGCGGGTCTGCACGATGCCGGAATGCAGGTAGAGATTATGCGGCATAACCGTGGCGCCGAGAATGCCGAGCGCCAGATAGAGCATCTCCGGATTGGAGACGATCTCCGTGGTCGGGAAGAAGCCGCGGATCACGTCGCCCCATTGCGGATCGGCCATGAAGATCTGCACGCCGAAGCAGACGGTGATGATCCCGAGCAGCGCGATCACGAAGGCCTCGACCCAGCGGAAGCCGATCTTCTGCAGATAGAGGATGAGGAAGACGTCGAGCGCGGTGATGAGGACGCCGAGTTCGAGCGGAATGCCGAACAACAGGTTGAGGCCGATCGCCGTGCCGATCACCTCGGCGATATCGGTGGCGATGATCGCGATTTCGGCGAACAGCCAGAGCGGGATCGATACCCAGCGCGGGAAGGCGTCGCGGCAGGCCTGGGCCAGATCGCGGCCGGAGCCGATGGCAAGGCGCGCACAGAGCGATTGCAGCACGATCGCCATCAGGTTGGAGAGCAGCGCCACCGTCAGCAGCGTGTAGCCGAACTTCGAGCCGCCGGCGAGCGAGGTCGACCAGTTGCCGGGGTCCATGTAGCCGACGGCCACCAGATATCCGGGACCGACGAAGGCGATGGCGCGGCGCCAGCGCGAGGCGTGCTTCTGCGTTCCGATCGTACGGTGGACATCGGCCATCGACGCCTCCTCGCGCTCGTGGCGCCAGCCCGTCTTGGCCTTGGGTGTCATAATGTCCATGCAGCATCCGCCTGTTTAACCGACAAAAGCAATATGGCCGATTAGAATGATAATGCAAGTCATTCGCAACAAGAAACTTGGCGCGCAGTTGTTTTGCGTCTCGCCCATTGTGTTTGCCGTTGCGACGCATACATGGGAGAGACGTTTCACGCAGCCTATACGAAGGAATGGGAATGGCCGGATTGTTGAGAAAACTGATGCCGAAGCGCTTCCGCAAGGAGGGCATCGTGATCCCGGTCGTCAGGTTGCAGGGGGCGATCATGACCGGCGGAAGCCAGTTCCGCCCGGCGCTGAACCTCGCCTCGACCGCGCAGGTGCTTGAAAAGGCATTCAGCTTCAAGGACGCGCCGGCCGTCGCGATCTCCATCAATTCGCCCGGCGGTTCGCCGGTTCAGTCGCGGCTGATCTTCACCCGCATCCGCGAACTGGCGCGCGAAAAGCAGAAGAAGGTCATCGTCTTCGTCGAGGACGTGGCGGCCTCAGGCGGCTACATGATCGCGCTTGCGGGCGACGAGATCATCGCCGACCCGACTTCGATCGTCGGCTCGATCGGCGTCGTCTCCGGCGGCTTCGGCTTCCCTGAGCTTCTGAAGAAGATCGGCGTCGAGCGCCGCGTCTATACCGCTGGCGAAAACAAGGTGATCCTCGACCCCTTCCAGCCGGAGAAAGAAAAGGACATCGAATATCTGAAGACCCTGCAGCTGGAGATCCACCAGGTCTTCATCGCGATGGTCCGCGAGCGCCGCGCCGGCAAGCTGAAGGATGACGCGACGGTCTTCTCCGGCCTCTTCTGGACCGGCACGCGCGGCTTGGAACTCGGCCTTATCGACGGTCTCGGCGACATGCGCCAGGAACTGAAGAAGCGCTACGGCTCGAAAACCAAGCTCGAACTCGTAACCCCCGCAAGGGGGCTTTTCGGACGCCGCATTCCCGGCATATCATCATCGCTCGAAGGAGCCGCCTCCGGCTTCGCGGCCGGTCTTGTCGAGACGGCCGAAGACAAGGCATTGTGGAGCCGATACGGGCTCTGACGCATTTGCGGCAAAGGCACAGCGCGGCTGTGCCTCGGCAATTGCGTTAAAATAACGAGGGGTGAAGACAGACGACATGCCGCAGCTTTTGATCATGGGTGTGCTCGTCCTGGGCGCCTGGCTCCTCTACCGCCGCTTCGTGGCCGAAGCCAAGCGCCTGCAGGAAAAATCCCGCCGCGCCCAGAGGGAGCAGCAGACCGGAGCGATCGGCACGCTGGTGAAAGACCCGGTGACGGGCGAGTATCATTTGAAGAAGGATGATGATTGAGGGGGAGGGCTATTGCCTGTCCCGAACCCTTGCCTGCCAATCGGAACCTGCATAGCTCACGGTCAGGATGACGACTGCATGGTCGTTTTCGTCGATGGTGAAGCAGATGACGCCCTTGTCCGCGGCGGGTATTGCACGCAACCCTGCAAGGACGTCGTCGCGAACGGTTCCCTTGTAGGGAAAGTCAGTCAGGCTGTCGGTGACATGCTCGATCGCCTGCAGCTTGCGCATGGCGCTGGCCACGCCCGAATAGTGCTTTATGTGCGTGAAAATCTCAACCAGATCGTGTTCGGCAGCCGGATGGTATCTCAACTCATACGGTTGCTTCATTTCGAATGACTGTCTGCAACGCGTCGGCGAACGCGGTCGAACAGATTGTCATCCTTCATTGAAATCAACTGATCCTTCGGCAACTGCGCCCGCCGCCGGATCTCGTCAGCCATCGCAGTGACCGGGTCTTCCGTCACTTGGTCATCAGCCCTTAGTCGCGCCAGCCCTTCTTTGATCACATCGGACACGCTCGCAAACCGCCCATCCTCGACGAGCTTCTCCGCATGGCGAAGATCCTCATCCGATAGCATCACGGAGTTCTTGGCGTTCATAGTCGTCTCCAAGGCAAGGTCTGTAGTTACTATAAGGCAACCGACACCGCTTGTCCTCCCTGCAAACTGTGGGGAAGAGGCCGGACAGCTTACTTTGGCGCTCCCTTTGCTGTGTGATACGGTGTGAGAGGTTCACGTCGGAACGCGCCATGCGGATTGTCAAATTCGAAGACGGTCTCGGAGTCTGCATCCCACAGGCAATTGTGGATGCACTCGGGTTGAAGGAGGGCGACGACATCGTGGTTCGCGTGGGTAAGGACCGCAACCTTGAAGTCGCCACAGCAGATGCCCGGTCGAAGGCGTTTGAACGGATCAAGGCATTCAAGCTGCAGCTGCCGCCGGATTGGACGTTTGATCGCGACGGCGCGAACAGCCGATAAGTCCCGAAACCCTTGACCCTCATCGCCGCTCGTGGCACCTGTCGCCCACCGAACCAATTGAATGGCGACTAACCTCATGTCTGCACCCAGCATCCCCGACCACATGAACCCGAAGCGCTCGTTTCAGGCGCTGATCCTGACGCTGCACAGCTACTGGGCGGACAAGGGTTGCGCGGTGCTGCAGCCTTACGACATGGAAGTCGGCGCCGGTACGTTCCATCCGGCGACCACGCTGCGCGCGCTTGGTCCCAAGCCCTGGAAGGCCGCCTACGTGCAGCCCTCGCGCCGCCCGTCCGACGGTCGCTACGGTGAAAACCCGAACCGCCTGCAGCATTATTATCAGTACCAGGTCATCCTGAAGCCGAACCCGCCGAACCTGCAGGAGCTCTATCTCGGCTCGCTCGCCGCGATCGGCCTTGATCCGCTGCTGCACGATGTTCGCTTCGTCGAGGACGATTGGGAAAGCCCGACGCTCGGCGCCTGGGGCCTCGGCTGGGAGTGCTGGTGCGATGGCATGGAAGTCTCGCAGTTCACCTATTTCCAGCAGGTCTGCGGCCTCGAATGCTCGCCGGTCGCCGGCGAATTGACCTATGGTCTCGAGCGCCTCGCCATGTATGTCCAGGGCGTCGACAATGTCTACGATCTCAACTTCAACGGCCGCGAAGGCGATGAGAAGATCAGCTACGGCGACGTCTTCTTGCAGGCAGAGCAGGAATATTCGCGCCACAACTTCGAATTCGCCAACACCGAAATGCTGCATCGCCACTTCATCGATGCCGAGAAGGAATGCCAGGCGCTGCTCGCTGCCGGCGCGCCGGGTGATAGCGATAACCAGAAGCTGCACAAGTGCGTCTTCCCGGCCTACGACCAGTGCATCAAGGCCAGCCACGTCTTCAATCTGCTGGATGCGCGCGGCGTGATCTCGGTCACCGAGCGCCAGAGCTATATCCTGCGCGTGCGCACGCTCGCCAAGGCCTGCGGCGAAGCGTTCCTTCTGACTGACGCCGGTGGCGTCAATCTCGCCAGCAAGGCTGCCTGATCAATCAGCGGCGTCTGTCTCCTTGATCTCAACGGTGCGCGCTGCCGGACGCGGCGCGCCCTTGAGCATGAAGAACGAAGCGATGGCAAGCATGTTGAGCAGGAAGATGGCTGCGCTCATGGCTGATTGATCCTCGTGACATGGTTTGGATCCCGCCGCCGTCGGCCGATCCATCATCAAGATAGGCCTCATCCGGTCGCCGCGGTATCGCGAGATCTTGGGATGCGCCAAACTACAGCGGCGGGAGATGACAAGCGCCGCCAAGCCGCATAGTCTCCCGGCCGACCTTGCGTCGTAACGGGGGATTCGCGATGTATATTATTCTAGGCCTCATCGTCCTGATCGCGCTGTATGCGGTCTTTGTCTATAACGGCCTCGTGCGCGCCCGGCAGATGGCCGAGGAGGCCTGGTCCGGCATCGATGTGCAGCTGAAGCGCCGCGCCGATCTGATCCCCAACCTGATCGAAACGGTGACGGGCTACGCCACCCACGAAAAGACGACGCTCGAAGAGGTCGTCAAGCTCCGCAACCAGGCGCAGACGGTTCCGGCAGGCGATGTCGCCGGTCGCGCCCAGGCGGAAGGCCTGCTCGGTGCAGCACTTGGCCGCGTCATGGCGCTCGCCGAAGCCTATCCGGATTTGAAGGCGAACGAGAATTTCCGCGAGCTGCAGACTTCGCTGGAAACCATGGAAAGCGAGATCCAGATGGCGCGCCGCTATTACAACGGCTCCGCCCGCGATCTCAACGTCAAGGTCGAAAGCTTCCCCTCGAACCTCGTCGCTAACCAGTTCGGTTTCACCAAGCGCGAGTATTTCGAGATCACCAATGAGGCCGATCGCGCCGTCCCGAGTGTAAAGTTCTGATCCCCAAGTTCTGACAACAGCCATTTGCCTTTGCTGAAAAGCTGCTATGAGCAGGGCAAGATCGCGGCCGGATAGGTCCGCGCGCATTTGCCGGATAAGACGCAATGAGTAAAGACAAGCCCATGAGTAAAGACAAGCTCACCATCATCCCGGCGGCCAAGCCGCTGTCCGGCCGCGCCGTGCCTCCCGGCTCGAAGTCGATCACGAATCGCGCGCTGCTTCTGGCCGGTCTCGCCAAGGGCACCAGCCGGCTCACCGGCGCGCTGAAGAGCGACGACACGCGCTATATGGCCGAGGCCCTGCGCGCCATGGGCGTGACCGTGGACGAGCCCGATGCGACCACCTTCGTCGTCACCAGCTCCGGCGAGCTCAAGGCGCCCGCAGCCCCGCTCTTCCTCGGCAATGCCGGCACCGCCACCCGCTTCCTCACCGCAGCGCTTGCGCTCGGCCACGGCCGCTATGTCGTCGATGGCGACGAGCATATGCGCAAGCGTCCGATCAAGCCGCTGGTCGACGCCCTGAAGTCGCTCGGCGTAGCCATCGAAGCGCCGACCGGCTGCCCGCCGGTGACGATCGACGCCAACGGCCGCTTTGCGAACAACAAGGTCGTCATCGATGCCGGCCTCTCCAGCCAGTATGTCTCCGCTTTGCAGATGGCGGCCGCCTGTGGCTCCGAGCCGTTCACGATCGAGCTTGCCGGTGCCGACATCGGCGCGCGTGGTTATATCGACTTGACGCTCGCCGTCATGCGCGCTTTCGGCGCCAAGGTCAGCCAGCCGACGCCGTCCTCCTGGGTCATCGAGCCGACCGGCTACACCGCCACCGATTTCGTCATCGAGCCGGATGCCTCCGCCGCCACCTATCTCTGGGCCGCCGAAGTGCTGACCAAAGGCGCGATCGACCTCGGCGTCGCCAATGAGGATTTCACCCAGCCGGACGCCAAAGCCTATGACGTCATCAGGCAGTTCCCGCATCTTCCCGCCGAAATCGACGGTTCGCAGATGCAGGATGCGGTGCCGACCATCGCCGTGCTGGCCGCCTTTAACGAAACGCCGGTGCGCTTCGTCGGCATCGCCAATCTGCGCGTCAAGGAATGCGATCGCATCCACGCGGTCTCTACCGGCCTCAACAATATCCGCGCAGGCCTTGCGACCGAGGATGGCGACGACCTGATCGTCTCGTCTGACCCGGCGCTGGCTGGCCAGCACCTGCCGGCTGATATCGACACCTTCGCCGATCACCGCATTGCCATGAGCTTCGCGCTCGCCGGCCTGAAGATCGACGGCATCACCATTCTGGACCCGGATTGCGTCGGCAAGACCTTCCCGGATTACTGGAAGGTGCTGGCCTCGCTCGGCGTCGCGATAAAGGACGAGTAAACCGGCAGCCGATCTCGCCGGGCAATCCGAAAAAGACAATTCTGAAAAGACAAGGGGAGAATGTCTTGATGCGTTGGTTGTCCGGTCTCGTTGCCGCTCTGATACTTCTGCTGGCGGCATCTTTTGCTGCCGCCAGTGAGCGCATCACCTCCTATCATTCGGAAGTCGAGGTCGCCAAGGACGGCGATCTCACCGTGACCGAGACAATCTCGATCGTCGCCGAGGGGTTCAAGGTCAAGCGCGGCATCTTCCGCGACTTCCCGCTGACCATGCTGGATGGCGAGGGGCGCACAATCCGCGTCGGCTTCGATCTCCTTTCCGTCACCCGCGATGGCGAGCCCGAGCCCTACAAGACCGAAAGCATCGATGGCGGCATCCGCATCTATGCCGGCTCAAGCGACACCATCGTGCCTGAGGGCGAGCACACCTATGTCTTGACCTACAAGGCCGATCGCATGATCCGCTACTTCCCTGACCATGACGAGGTCTACTGGAACGTCACCGGCACCGGCTGGCAGTTCGCCATCGAGCAGGCCTCGGCGCGCATCACCATGCCATCGGGCGAGGTGACGAAGCTTGCCGCCTATACCGGCCCGTTCGGCTCGCGAGCCACGAATGCCACGTCGCGCATCGAAGGCAACCAGGCGATCTTCGCCACCACCCGCATGCTCGGGCAGAACGAAGGGCTGACCGTCGTCGCCGGCGTGCCAAAGGGCATCATCGACCCACCATCGGCGGCGCAACTTCGCGCCTGGTGGCTGCGCGATCACATGGCCGATGTCATCGCTGTCGCGGGTCTCCTCCTCGTCGCGCTCTATTACGTGTTTTTCTGGATGAGGGTAGGCCGCGATCCGGCCCGTGGTGTCGTCGTGCCGCGCTGGGACCCGCCGGAGGAGCTGTCGCCGGCACTGGTCAACTATATCGACAACAAGGGTTTCAACGGCGCCGGCTGGCCGGCCTTCTCGGCCAACGCACTTGACCTCGCCGTCAAAGGATACGTCACCTTCGACGATATCGGCTCCAGCATCACGGTCACCCGTACCGACAAGCCGCTCCCGAAAGCCCTGCCTTCAGGCCAGGCCGCATTCCTTGCGCTCGTCGGTCGCTCCGGCCAGAGCTTTGCAATCAGTAAGTCCAATGGCGAAAAGGTGCGCGACGCGGGCCAAAAGTTCCGCCAGGCGATCGAAGGCGAACATCGCGGCAAGTATTATCACTCGAATGCGCTCTACACGGTCGGCGGCATCGTTCTCAGCGTCATCTTCATCATCGCGGTTCTGGCCTTCGGCGAGATCGATGCCGATCTCGGCGGCTTCATCGCCGCCACCGTTTTCTCGGCGGTGTTCCTAGGCATCCTGTCGTCGCGTCTCGGTCTCAGTTTCCGCAAGGGGGCGTCGCTGCGCAGCAAGATCGGCGGCGTCATCATCGGCGGCTTCTTCGGTTTCACGCTTCTGTCCATCCTCGCCGGCATCGTCACTGCCGCCGTCGAGCAGTTGACGGCAGCCGACCACTGGCCCGTCATCGTCGCCGTCGGCGGCATCGTCATGATCAATGTGGTGTTCTTCTTCCTGATGGGCGCGCCGACGCCGCTCGGCAGCCGGCTGATGGACCATATCGATGGCCTGCGCCGCTACCTGACGGTTGCCGAAAAGGACCGCATGAACATGGCGGGCGCCCCTGCCATGTCGCCGCAGCATTTCGAAACGCTGCTGCCCTATGCCGTGGCACTCGGTGTCGAGAAACCCTGGAGCGATGCCTTCCAGACCTGGCTGGCAACGGCTGCAGCAGCAGGAGCGGCGGCCGCCGCCTATTCGCCCATGTGGTATCCGACCCATTCCGGCAGTTTCGGCGATAGCATCGGCGGCTTCTCCTCCTCGATGGCCTCCACCATCGCCTCGACGCTCCCTGCGCCAGTGACCTCGACCTCGTCGGGCTTTTCCGGCGGCAGCGGTGGCTTCTCGTCCGGCGGCGGGGGCTGGTAGGATTAAGATGGATTGGATGAGTAAGTGGGTGTGGCCCCCTCATCCGCCCTTCGGGCACCTTCTCCCCGAGGGGAGAAGGGAAGATGGAGCGAGCTGCCTGCCAAGAGTCCCTTCGCCCCATAGGGGAGAAGGTGGCAGCAGCCGGATGAGGGGGCTCCAAACGCCGTCACTAAAGGTCAGAACCCCCATTCCCGCTTGACCTTTCCGCTCCAGCCCCTTAACCGCCACTCACAAACTGGAAAGGGACGGGCATGAAGGTTCTGTTGATCGGATCGGGCGGACGCGAGCACGCATTGGCCTGGAAGCTGGCGCAATCGCCCGAACTCACCAAGCTCTACGCCGCCCCTGGCAATCCAGGCATCGCCGAGCATGCGAGCCTCGTCCCCGTCAACACCGAGGACAACGACGCCGTCGTATCCTTCTGCAAGGACAACGCGATCGATTTCGTCGTCGTTGGCCCGGAAGCGCCGCTGGTTGCAGGCGTGGCCGATCGTCTGCGCGCCGAAGGCTTCGCCGTCTTCGGTCCGTCGGCCGCCGCAGCCCAGCTCGAAGGCTCCAAGGGTTTCACCAAGGATATCTGCGCCCGCTACGATATCCCGACCGGCGCCTATCAGCGTTTCAACAATGCCCCCAAGGCCAAGGCCTATATTCGCGAGCAGGGCGCCCCGATCGTCGTCAAGGCCGATGGTCTTGCCGCCGGCAAGGGCGTGACCGTCGCGATGACCGTCGATGAGGCGCTTGCCGCCGTTGACGATTGCTTCGAAGGTGCGTTCGGCGCTGCCGGTGCTGAAGTCGTGGTCGAGGCCTATCTCGATGGCGAAGAGGCAAGCTTCTTCTGCCTCAGCGACGGCAAGCACGCGCTGGCGCTCGCCACCGCCCAGGACCACAAGCGGGTGGGCGAGGGCGATACCGGCCCGAACACTGGCGGCATGGGCGCCTATTCTCCGGCTCCCGTCATGACGCCCGAGATGGTCGAGCGCACGATGAAGGAGATCATCGAGCCCACCATGCTAGGGATGGCCGAGAGCGGTTATCCCTTCTCCGGCGTCTTTTTCGCCGGCCTGATGATCACGAAAAAGGGCCCGGAGCTGATCGAATACAACGTTCGCTTCGGCGATCCCGAATGCCAGGTGCTGATGATGCGCCTGAAGAGCGATCTCCTGCCGATCCTCTACGCGACCGCCACCGGCACGCTGGACAAGGTCACCGCCGAATGGAGCGACGATCCGGCACTGACGGTCGTCATGGCCTCCAAGGGCTATCCCGGCTCCTACGACAAGAACACCCCGATCAAGTCCATCCCTGAGGCGGGCGAGGGTGCCAAGGTGTTTCATGCCGGCACAGCGCTGAAGGACGGCGCGCTGGTCGCCACCGGCGGCCGCGTTCTGAACGTCACCGCATCAGGCAAGACGGTCGGCGAGGCCCAGGCCCGCGCCTATGCGCTGCTCGACAAGGTGGAATGGGACAACGGCTTCTGCCGCCGCGACATCGGCTGGCAGGCGATCAAGCGCGAGAAAGCGTGATCCGATATCGAAATCGGATCAGTTCTCTAAATTTTTACCCTTTCCCCTGACGGGATGGAAATAAAGCCGCGTTAAACCTGTGTTCAAGGTAAGACGGAGTGTTTCCATGCGTCAGGTTTCTGCGGTTGTTTTTGGTGTCGTTGCTGCGTTCATGGCGGGTTCGGCCGTGGCGTCGTCGATCGACGTGGTCGGCGCCAATGCGGCCTCCGCTGACAGCAGCATCCTCAAGATGACCTGCACCACATGCCCGCCGCTTCAGGTCGTGGAAGCCAAGAAGGAATATATCGTCCCGACGCTCGCCGATGGCGCGCTCGAACACTCGCAGATTCGCGACGTCGACGGCGAAAAGAAGCTGTTTCGCACCGAAGGCTGGATGGGCGGCTCGCCCGTCGTGTTCGTGACCACAGCGCCGGCTCCGGTGGCTGTTGCCGCCGCACCCGCCGCCGTCGACGGTGTCGATACGGCGACGACGTCGGCCGTCATTAGCGCTGATACCAAGCCCGTCGTTGCAGGTGCTGCAGGCCAGCCGGCGGAACAAACGCGCCCGCTCGACGTTTCTAATTTCAAGCTTAGGCCTTGATTTAAAGTTCCCTGCCCCTCCCGTCCAAAGTTTTGGTCATCCGGGGCTCCACCTCAAAAGGGTGGTGAAATGCGCTCCTGAAGAGAAGCAGGGGCGCATTTTCTATTTTATACTTCGCCGGCCCAGGCTGGCACCGCGTTTGGACCCACTTCGTGTTTGGGACATCATCTAGTCCTTGGTTAAGTGTTTCTTATAAAAAACAGGCCATTTCTAGCTGCGACCGGTAGCCGCATGTCGTTTTCGCAGCAGTACCAGCGTCGGGCGCCGTGGCGCCGGCGCATACGCGGTAGGATACCGCGCCGGATGATCTCACCAGAGCTCCGTTGCGAGGCCAAATGAAGAATCTTAGAATTTCCAGGCAGTTGTTTTTGCTCGTCGCCGGCTTGATGGTGGCCTTCTGTGCCGCCTCCTACCTGCAGATACGCTCCTCGACCAATGCGATCTATCATGAGCGCAACGAGATGCTGCGCACGCAGGTTGAATCCGGGCTGTCCATCATGCAGCAATATTACGACCGCGAGAAATCCGGCGAGCTGACCCGCGAACAGGCGCAGGCGCTGGCCTACAAGCAGCTTTCGTCGATCCGCTATGAGCCCAACGGCTATTTCATCGGCTACAACTATGACGTCGTCATGCGCATCACCTATGATACGCCGAAGCTCGGCAAGAGCAGCAAGGGCTCGCCCGACAGCCGTGGCAAGCCTTACCGCGACGAGATCGTCAAGGTCGGTCGCGCCGGCGGCGGCATCGTCGATTTCTATGGCCCGAAGCCCGGCCAGCCGGCCGATGCGCAGTTCCGCAAGGCCGTCTACACCAAGGCGTTCGAACCCTGGCAGGTCGTGGTCGCGACCGGCGTCTATCTTGACGACCTCGACGCGCAGGTTCGCTCCGACGTCCTGAAGGCGCTGTCCGGCGGCCTCGTCGTGCTGCTTCTGGGTGCTGCCGCCGCCTTCTACGTGGTTCGCAGCATTTCCGGCCCGCTGACCCGCATCCACACGGCCCTTCAGGCTGTCGCCGAAGAAGACGTCACGATCGCCATTCCCCACACCGACATGAACAACGAAGTCGGCATGATGGCCAAGGCCACGAAGGCGCTGCAGGAAAAGGTCCGCGAGCGCCACGCCATGTCCGAGCGCGAAGCCGCCCAGCAGATGGCGCTCGACGACGAGCGCGAGAACAACCAGCGTATGCAGCGTGACGAAACCGCGGTGCAGGCCCATGTGGTCTCCACCATCGGCCAGGCGCTGGAGCAGATCGCCCGTGGCGACCTGACTGTTCGCTGCGCCGATCTCGGCCAGAAATACGCCACTCTGCGCGACAACTTCAACGATGCGCTCGGCCATCTCGAGGCCGCCATGTCCAAGGTCTCCGTCAAGGGCGGAGATATCGCCGTCAGCAAGGAAGAAATCCGCCGCGCCTCCAACGAACTGTCGCAGCGCACCGAGCGCCAGGCCGCAAGCCTGGAAGAGACCTCGGCCGCCCTCGACGAACTCAGCGTCGCCGTGCGCCAGACCGCCGAAGGCGCGCATGAGGCAAGCCAGCGCGTCCACTCGGTCAGCTCCGAGGCGAGCCGCAGCGACGCCGTCGTCACCCAGGCGATCGAGGCTATGGGCGGGATCGAGAAGTCGTCCGAGGAAATCGGCAAGATCATCGGCGTCATCGACGACATCGCCTTCCAGACCAACCTTCTGGCGCTCAACGCCGGTGTGGAAGCCGCGCGCGCTGGCGAAAGCGGTAAGGGCTTCGCCGTCGTCGCCCAGGAAGTCCGCGAACTGGCTCAGCGCTCGGCCGCTGCCGCCAAGGAGATCAAGGACCAGATCGCCCGCTCCTCGGGCCAGGTCGAACAGGGCGTTCGCTTCGTCGGCGAGGCCGGCGAGGCGCTGAAGCGCATCTCCGACCAGATCAAGGCCGCCAACGACATCGTCTCGAAGATCGCCCACAGCGCCTCCGAGCAGGACACGACGCTGCGCTCGATCACCTCCTCGATCAACCAGCTCGACGCCGCCACCCAGCAGAACGCCGCCATGGCCGAAGAGACCACAGCATCGGCGGAATCGCTCGCCAGCGACACCGACGAACTCCTCAAACTGATCCGCGGCTTCCGCGTTGGCACCCAGGCTGAGTACGGGGCAGCGCAGACCCGCCGCGCGGCGTAAGGCTTTCGGGAAGAGCGATAGATGAAGACAGCCGCCGGAGCGATCCGGCGGCTGTTTCGCGCTTATTGGGGCGCTCCGTCGTTCGGCTTTGCGTGAGAGCCATTCACGTTTGCATTCCTGGAGACGTGCTTAGATCCTCGGCACGAGGCCGAGGATGACGTCGAGAATTTGGAAGCCTTTTGTTTTCAATGGTTTGCCGACGGCGCCCCACCCTCAGACGTCATGCTCGGGCTCGTCCCGAGCATCTGCTGCCGTATCGGTTGGCTCGACGTGAGTGGACCTTGCAGAGAATAGACTCCCCAGTACACCGCACTGCCCAGCCGTTTGCCTTCCTACTTCCCGCTCATCTTCTTCGCAGCGACCAATTCGTCGCCGGCATCTGGTTCGCTATCGGGAACGCCGTCGAGGATGGCGAGCGCCGCACTGGCATCGCCCCGTTCCGCTCGCTTCTTCAAGCTCATGATCGCCCGCCGGTGGCCGATGCCGTCGGCGATGAAGGCGGAAAGCAGCTGGTTCAGCGATACATTGTCCTCCGCCGCCGCGCGCTTGGCTTCTTCCATCACATGATCGGCTATTCTGAGAGGATAGGTGCTCATGTCTCTTGTCTCCTTTGCGCGATGAAATTTCCAGCGCTCATGACTGACATGCCAAAGGCGCTCACTGCGGGATGCCGGAAATGGCGGTCGTTGCTGACGATCAAGGTGGCTCCGGCTGCCAGGGCGCACTCGATGTAGATGTCGTCCTTCGGATCAGCGAGGAACGGCCTGAAGTGAAACCACGGCGAGACGAGCACAGCCTTGCTGAACACCGCATCGAGCAAGATGTCGATCTTACTCTCGCTGAGCCAGGGAGCCTTGCCGAGAATGCCCGGCCGCTTCAGCACATCTTCATACTCCAGCGCCACCGCCGGCGACAAAGCGAAGGCGACACCACCAGTAAGCATCTCGCGCACAAGCTGATGCGAGGCGCCTTTCGAGGATCGCAAAGCCGAAACCATGACATTAGCATCAACGACGATCATGGCGGTTATATGATATCGCATGTGATATCATGTCAAGACATGCCGATCTCGCCATTCAGCGGCCTCAGCGCTTGCGCCCAGCCCTGCAACATGATCATGAAAGCCCAAACGCCCACCCGTCGCCATTCGAAAGCGCCCACCATGCAGACCACCGAGCCCAGCGCGACATGACCACGCTTGCAGCCTATGCCGGCCTCTTCGCCATCTCGCTGATCGCGGCCACCATCCTGCCCGCGCAGTCGGAAGCCGGCCTCGTCGCGCTCATTCTCTCCGGGCAATATTCCACGCTGCTGCTCGTCGTGGTCGCCAGCCTCGGCAATATCCTCGGTTCGCTGGTCAACTGGCTGCTCGGCATCGGCATCGAGCGCTTTCGCCACAAGCGGTGGTTTCCGGTGGGGGAGGTGGCGCTCGATCGGGCGCAGCGTTGGTATCGGCGGTATGGGAAGTGGTCGCTGCTGGCAAGCTGGCTGCCCATCGTCGGCGATCCCATCACCGTCGTTGCCGGCGTCATGCGTGAGCCGCTGCCGGTCTTTCTGCTTCTGGTGACGATCGCCAAGACCGCGCGTTACGCGGTCCTGGCGGTGATCACCTTGGGCATTGTCGGCTGATTAAGGATCAGCCGGCGATCTTCGAGAAGTCGGCGACGGTGCCGGTGGCTTCGCGGATGAGGCGCAGCAGCGCCAGACGGTTGGCGCGGATCGCCGCGTCCTCGTCGTTGACGAGCACGTCGGTGAAGAAGCGGTCGACGGGCGCGCGCAGCGTCGAAAGTGCCGCCATCGCCGAGCGGAAATCTTCCTTCTCGATCGCGCCGGATGCCTCGGCCGAAACCGTCTTGATCGCCGCGAAAAGCTCCTTCTCGGCGTCGAGCTTCAGAAGCGCATCCGAAACGCCATCGGCGACCACGGTGCCCTTCTTCTCCTCGGCGGCCAGCAGCTGCACGGCGCGCTTGGTGCCGGCAAGCAGGTTCTTGCCATCCTCGGAGCTGACGAAGGCCGTCAGCGCCTCGACGCGGCGGGCGACCATGCGCAGATCGTCCGTCTCGGGCGTCAGCACCGCGTCGATCAGGTCGTGGCGGGCGCCCTGGTCGCGCAGATAGACCTTCAGGCGGTCATGGAAGAACGACAAGAGATCGAGCTGGCGCGACATGTCGTCGGCGGCAACCGTATTGCCGATATCCATGTCGATGCGCGCCATGTGGCTGACGATGCGCGGCAGAAGTGTCAGGTGCACGCCGCGCTCCAGGATGATGCGGATGACGCCGAGCGCAGCACGGCGGAGCGCAAAGGGGTCCTTGGAGCCCGTCGGCTTTTCGTCAACGGCCCAGAAGCCGATCAGCGTATCGAGCTTGTCGGCAAGCGCCACCGTGATGGCCACCTTCTCCTGCGGCAGCTGGTCGGACGGGCCCTGCGGCTTGTAATGCTCCTCGATCGCGGTCGAGACCACGGCCTCTTCGCCCTGCAGAACGGCGTACTTGCGGCCCATCACGCCCTGCAGCTCGGGGAATTCGCCGACAGCTTCGGTGCGCAGATCCGCCTTGGCGAGAACTACGGCGCGATCGACCAGCTTGTAGTCGGCACCAGCGGGGAAGGCGACCTTGGCGGCCATGGCGCGGATGCGCTCCACCCGCTCGCCCTGCGTGCCGAGCTTCGCATGGAAGGTGACGTTCAGCGCATCGAGCTTGGCCATGCGCTGGTCGAGCGGCTTCTTCAGGTCGAGGCTGAACTTCTTGGCCGAAGCCTCCAGCGTCTCGAGATCCGGCAGATCACCCTGGTCGCGCTTCCAGAAGTGCAGCGCGTCGGAAAGACGGGCGCGCACGACCTTGCCGTTGCCATGGATGATTTCCTTGCCGCCATCCGTCGCTTCGATGTTCGATACGAGGATGAAATTGTTCGAAAGCGTCTCTTCGCCCGGTTTGCGGGTGACGAAGCATTTCTGGTTGGTCTTGATCGTCAGCCGGATGATCTCTGACGGGATCGAAAGATAGGCTTCCTCGAAGCTGCCCATCAGCACCTGCGGCCATTCGACGAGGCCCGAGACCTCTTCCAGCAGGCCTTCGTCCTCGACAAGCTCGAGGCCGTTCGCGAATGCGACGTCGCGCGCGTCGTGCAGGATGATGTCCTTGCGGCGCTCGGCGTCGAGGATGACCTTGGCCTTCTCCAGGCTCGAGACGTAATCGTCGAAGCGCTTGACCGTGATCGCCTCGGGCGCATGGAAGCGGTGGCCGTAGGTGATGTTGGAGGCGACGATGCCGGAGATTTCGAACGGGATGACCGTCGTTTCCTCATGCTCGGTGCCGAAAAGGCAGACGATCGACTGCAGCGGCCGCACCCAGCGCAGCGAGCCCGGCTGCGACGAGGCCTTGCCCCAGCGCATCGGCTTCGGCCAGGGGAAGTCGCGGATGATCGAAGGCATCACCTCGGCGATGATCTCCTCGGCGCTGCGGCCGGTCTTGGAGATGATCGCGACGTAGAAATCGCCCTTCTTCGGGTCGCTCTGCACCTGCGCCTCGGAAATCGAGGACAGACCAGCCGCGCGCAAAAAGCCTTCGATCGCCTTTTCGTTGGCGTCGGTGCGCGGGCCCTTGCGTTCCTCGCGCACATCGGCGGAGCGGGCGGTCAGCCCGCGAATGTCGAGCGTCAGCCGGCGCGGCGTCCAGTATTCCCTGGCACCCTCATAGGAAAGTCCCGCCTCGACGAGCGCGTCGGTCACAAGCTTCCTCAGATCGCCGGCAGCCTTGCGCTGCAGGCGGGCCGGGATCTCTTCGGAGCGGAGTTCTAACAGCAGATCGGGCATGTCACTTTCCTTGCCTCCACGGGGAAGGCGCTACCTTGCGGGTCTGAAAACGGTCGCCTCTGCTAGCAAAGAATGGCGCAGGTTTACAAGCTGCAAAAGCGGGATGGAGCGGGCGGGGAGGGGATTTGGGTAACCGGAGTGCCTTTCGGCAGCCTTAGATGTTCGGAAACAGGCTCCGCCTCGCGGTCGAATAGCAATGTCGTCTATCGGCGCGAAGCAGCCGTCAATGTCTTGTGGTGGCGTATCAACTGTGATTACAACTTGACTCGAACGTAAGCTGGACGCCCGGTACTTTCAGTTCCGTGACCCCTCTCTCGCCGAGTGTTCGAGAAGACATATGAGTAGTCGTTCTAACGCGCTGAAGATCACCATCCTGTCATGTAGCCTTGACCCGCAAAGCCGTAGCTATGTTCTCGCGCGAGAGACGGAGCGTCTTCTGCAAGTGCGTGGGCACGACCCACATTTGATCGATCTTCGAAGTATCTCCCTGCCAAACTTCGACAACGCGGATTGCTACTCTCATCCCGCATATCTGCAGATGCATGATGCAATTCGAAATGCCGACGGAGTTGTACTGTCGGTTCCAATTTATAATTGGTCGATTGGAAGCGCTGCCAAGAATCTCATTGAGCTGACAGGCGCTACGGGGGACGGAGAAAGGACTGCGGCATGGTTCGATCAGGTCGTGACCTTCCTCTGCTCGGGGGGCTTACCTCATAGCTACATGGCCTATTCCTCAACCGCCATGTCACTGATGTTGGATTTCAAGTGCGTGCTAAATCCCTATGTCGTCTATGCTACGACGCGCGACTGGAACGGAGACAAGCTGGCAGACTCACTCTCTGCACGGCTCAATAAAACGTTGGAAGTAAAGCTTGAACTCGCATCACTTCTGAAAGCGCGCCGATATAAGTCGGAATGGGAGATTTAAACTCCATCACGAAACGCCATAACGACGAGTCAGAGCGAATAGATGGCAATGACCGTTTCTGGCGCGTAGCGTCCCGGCCTTTACCCGTTGTGCCCCGATCATCGCCCCACTTCCGCTGTGGAAACCCATCTCCATCCTTGCCTTGCCGCTTTTCGCCGCTATGGTCCGCCACCTCAATTGAAACGCAGGAACCATCATGGCCGCTGATATCCGCATGCTCTCCGCAGTCATCGCCTCCGAGATCAATGCCCGGCCCGAGCAGGCGAAGGCCGCGATCGAGTTGCTGGATGAGGGCGCGACCGTGCCGTTCATCGCGCGTTACCGCAAGGAAGTGACCGGCGGCCTGGATGATACGCAGCTGCGCGATCTATCCGAACGCCTCGTCTATCTGCGCGAGCTCGAAGCTCGCCGTGATACGATCGTGGAATCCATCTCGGGCCAGGGCAAGATGAGCGACGAGCTGATGGCAAGGCTCAAGGGCGCCGCCACCAAGGCCGAGCTCGAGGATCTCTATCTGCCCTACAAGCCGAAGCGCCGCACCCGCGCCGAGATCGCCCGCGAGCGCGGCCTCGGTCCGCTCGCCGAAGCGATCCTTGCCGACCGCGCCAAGGAGCCGGCAACGCTGGCGGAAGCCTATATCACCGCTGATGTCCCCGATGTGAAGACGGCGCTGGAAGGCGCGCGCGATATCGTCGCCGAAGGCATCGCCGAAAATGCCGACCTGCTCGGCAAGCTGCGCGCCCATATGCGCGGTGCGGCGCTGTTGAAGGCCAAGGTGGTCGATGGCAAGCAGGCGGCAGGCGAAAAGTTTTCCGATTATTTCGATCATTCCGAACGCTGGGCAACGGCCCCCGGCCACCGTGCGCTCGCCATGCTGCGCGGCTGGAACGAGGAAGTGCTGACGCTGACGATCGAGGCCGACGCCGAGACAGCCTCGCCGAACAAGCCGGTCGAGCGCATGATCGCTGCCGCCTACGAGATCGGCAACAGCCGCCCAGGCGATCGCTGGCTGATGGAGGTCGCCAGCTGGACATGGCGCGTGAAGCTCTCCATGTCGCTGTCGCTCGACCTGATGCGCGAGCTGCGCGAACGCGCCGAGGAAGAGGCGATCCATGTCTTCGCCCGCAATCTGAAGGACCTGCTCCTCGCAGCCCCCGCCGGCTCGCGCCCGACCATGGGCCTTGATCCGGGTATCCGCACCGGCGTCAAGGTCGCCGTCACCGATGCCACGGGCAAGGTGGTCGCGACATCGACCGTCTATCCCTTCCAGCCCCGCAACGACGTGCGCGGTGCGCAGATCGAGCTCGCCTCGCTGATCCGCAAGCACAATGTCGAGCTGATCTCGATCGGCAACGGCACCGGCAGCCGTGAAACCGAAAAGCTGGTTGCCGACATGCTGGCCGATCTGCCGGGCGCGAAACCCACCAAGGTCATCGTCTCGGAAGCCGGCGCCTCCGTCTATTCGGCATCCGCCACCGCCGCCGCCGAATTCCCCAATCTCGACGTGTCGCTGCGTGGCGCCGTCTCCATTGCGCGCCGCCTGCAGGACCCGCTGGCCGAGCTCGTCAAGATCGAGCCGAAGTCGATCGGCGTCGGTCAGTACCAGCACGATGTCGACCAGCAGAAGCTGTCGCGCTCGCTCGATGCTGTGGTCGAAGACGCGGTGAATGCCGTCGGCGTCGATCTCAACATGGCCTCCGTGCCGCTGCTCGCCCGTGTCTCCGGCCTTGGAACCTCGATCGCCGAAGCCATCGTCAGGCATCGCGACGAGACCGGACGCTTCGAGACCCGCCGCGATCTCCTGAAGGTCGCGCGCCTCGGCCAGCGCACCTTCGAGCAATGCGCCGGCTTCCTGCGCATCCGCGACGGCAAGGAGCCGCTCGACGCCTCCTCGGTCCACCCGGAGGCCTACGGCGTCGCCAAGAAGATCGTTGCCGCCTGCGGCCGCGACCTGCGCACGCTGATGGGTGACAGCGCGGTGCTGAAATCGGTCGATCCGCGCCAGTTCATCGACGACAAGTTCGGCCTTCCGACGGTCAAGGACATCCTGTCCGAGCTGGAAAAGCCCGGCCGCGACCCGCGCCCGAGCTTCAAGACCGCGACCTTCGCGGAAGGGATCAACGAGATCTCCGACCTGAAGCCGGGCATGACGCTTGAGGGAACGGTAACCAACGTTGCCGCCTTCGGCGCCTTCGTCGATATTGGCGTCCACCAGGACGGTCTGGTGCACGTCTCGCAGCTCGCCGACCGCTTCGTCAAAGATCCTCACGAAGTTGTGAAAGCCGGCGATGTGGTCAAGGTTCGCGTCGTCGAGGTCGATGCAAAACGCAAGCGCATCGCCCTTTCCATGCGCAAGGATGACGGCGCGGGAGCCCCTGCGCCACGCGGCGAAACCCGTTCAAATCCAGCCCCTCGCGGCGGAAACGAGCGGCGCTCTTCGAGCCCCAAGCAGGAGAGCCAGGGGGCATTCGGCGCAGCACTCGCCGAGGCCATGAAGCGAAAATAAGGGTTTACGGATAAGCATTGCAGAAATGTCACACTTCGGCAGCCTTGTTGCCGAAGTGCCAAATACGGCGCTTGTAAGGCAGGCCAGACGGCCTAAGTTGACTGGATTCCTGTCACATTGCGAGGCCTTACTTATGGCGTCGGCTTTCTTATCGATTGTCCAAAAAATCATCCGCAAGGGTAACCTTAAGCTCACACTCGCCAATGGCGAGACACACACCATCGGGGACGGCACCGGAGATCTCGTTGCCGCCCGCGTTGCCGACGAGGAGGCGGAGCGACTGATCCGCCGCGACCCCACCCTCAAGCTCGGCGAAATGTACATGGATGGTCGGTTCATTCTGGAACAAGGCAACATCTACGATTTCCTGGCCCTGGTGAAACAGAACACCACCAACGAAATCTTCGATATCCCGATGGCGGCCCTCCTGATCGGCCGCATCGCCCTGCAGCAGCTGAAGAGCCGTCTGCCCGTCAATCACAACAAGCGCAACGTTGCCCATCACTACGATCTGTCGGAAAAGCTGTTCGAGCTCTTTCTCGATGAGGACTGGCAATATTCCTGTGCCTATTACAATCCGCCGGGCATCAGCCTGGAGGAGGCGCAGGTCGCCAAGAAGCGCCACATCGCCGCCAAGCTCCTGCTTCAGCCCAACCAGCGCGCGCTGGAAATCGGCTCCGGCTGGGGTGGCATGGGCATGTATCTGACGGAGTCCACACCGGGGCTCGATCTCACCGGCATCACGCTCAGCGAGGAGCAGCTGAAGATCTCGCGCGAGCGGGCGCAAAAGCGTGGTCTCACCGACCGGCTGCGCTTCGAGCTGCAGGACTACCGCACGATGAAGGGTCAGAAGTTCGACCGCATCGTCTCCGTCGGCATGTTCGAGCATGTCGGCATCGGCAATTTCGGCAACTTCTTCCGCAAGGTGCACGAGCTGCTAGCCGATGACGGCGTCATGGTGCTGCATTCGATCGCCCGCCCGAAGCCGAGCTTCGGCACCAACGCCTTCATCGAGAAGTACATCTTCCCGCAGGGCTATATCCCCTCGATCGGCGAAACGCTGCCGGCCATCGAAAAGGCGAACCTGCTGGTGCGCGACGTCGAGGTCCTGCCGCTGCACTATGCCTACACGCTGCGCCATTGGCGCGAGCGTTTCGTGGCGCGCAAGGCGGAAGCCGTGGCGCTTTATGACGAACGCTTCTTCCGCATGTGGGAGTTCTATCTGGCCGGCTCCGAAATGGGCTTCCGCTGGGACGAGCTTTTCATCATGCAGATCCAGATTTCCAAGAACCAGTATTCCACCCCCGACAATCGCGACTATATCGCCGCGAACGAGGCGAAGCTGAAGGAATTCGAGGCAACGCGTCCGCCGCTCGAAAAGGTCATTCTCTGACTTGACGAAAAGGCGCGGCGACACCCGCGCCTTTTTTATTCCCGCTGTTTCATTTTGAAAGGGTTGCGAGATGAGCGGTGCCTATCCCGAGATCACGCTGGTGCGCCACGGCGAGACCGAATGGAGCCTATCCGGCCGCCACACCGGCCGCAGCGATATTCCGCTGACCGAAAACGGCGAAGCCGCCGCCAGCCGCCTCGGCCCGCGCCTTCAGGGAGTGACCGTCGCTGAAGTCTGGTCGAGCCCCTCCCAGCGCGCCCGCAACACCTGCCGCCTTGCCGGCTTCGGCGAGCGGGTGGTGGTCAAGGACGACCTCGCCGAATGGGACTACGGCGCCTACGAGGGCATCAAGACTAAAGAAATCCTGGCCAACCGCCCCGGCTGGCAACTCTTCCGCGACGGCTGCCCGGATGGCGAGACCACCGCCGACGTCGGCGCCCGCGCCGACCGCATCATCGCCGCGATCCGCTCGGTGAACGCCCCGATCCTGATTTTCTCCTCCTCCCACTTCCTGCGCGTGCTCGCCGCTCGCTGGCTGGGATTGCCGCCGGAGGGCGGCGCGCATTTCGTGCTGGATACGACAAGCGTCAGCGTGTTGGGGTATGAGCATGATTTGACGGAGCCGGTGATCCGGCGGTGGAATGGGTAGGGTGCGGCTAAGCCCCACCATCCCGCTTGACCCACCATCCTCCACGTCGCTAGATGGCCGCATGCAACAGATCGACGGAATCAACGGGCGCGTTGCGGATGCGCCGTCCAACAACTGGGTTTACCGGGTGCTGCCGCCATGGCTGTGGCCATATGCGCAGCTGGCGCGCTGGGATCGGCCGATCGGCTGGCAGCTGCTGCTTTGGCCGTGCTTCTGGTCGGCGGCGATGGCGGCCAATGCGGCTGTTCATGTGGGGCTCTTTTCCGGCGGTCAGCTGATCTGGCATCTGGTGCTCTATTTCATCGGCTCCGTCGCCATGCGCGGCGCCGGCTGCACCTATAACGATCTCGTCGATCACAAGATCGATATGAAGGTGGCGCGCACCCGTTCGCGGCCGCTGCCGGCGGGTCGCGTCAGCCGTCGGCAGGCGAAGACTTTCATCGTCCTGCAGGCGCTGGTCGGCTTGCTGGTGCTTCTGCAATTCAACTGGTTCGCCGTCATTCTCGGCATTGCCTCGCTCGGCTTCGTCGCCCTTTATCCCTTTGCGAAGCGGTTTACCAACTGGCCGCAATTCTTTCTCGGGCTTGCCTTTTGCTGGGGTGCGCTGATGGGCTGGGCCGGCATCTTCGGTGCTTTGGCCCTAGCGCCGGTCCTGCTTTATGCCGCTGCGATCCTATGGACGATCGGTTACGACACGATCTATGCCCATCAGGACAAGGAAGACGACGAACTGATCGGTATCGGCTCGACGGCGTTGCTCTTCGACCGCAACACGCGCGGCTGGCTGATCGGCCTTTATGGCGCGATGCTGATCCTGATGCTTCTGGCCTTCATCCTCGCCGGCGTCGGTCTCTTCGCCTATGTCGGCGTCCTCGTCGCCGCCTCGATGCTGGGCTGGCAGATCGTTACACTCGACATCGACGATCCGGAAAAGTGCCTCGTGCTGTTCAAGTCGAACAACCGCGTCGGCATGGTCATCTTCGCTGGCCTGTTCCTGTCGCTGCTCTTCGTGCTGCCATAGGTCGCCAACCTTCCTAAGGAACGTGCTGCATGATGATTTGCGTGTGCAGCATTGGCGCATCGGCACCGAAATAGGTGTTTAGCACCGACAGGAAATCGTCGGACAGATAGAAGTCGGTCAAGGCACGATCGGCAAGCAGCCGGAAATCGGCGTCGTTTCGGGGCAGGGCGATCGCATAGGGCTCGTGCGTGAACAGCCGATTGCCGACTTCGAGCAAGGATGGATCGCGCGCCCGGGTGGCGAGGCTCGTGAGAAGCACCTGATCGCCGATATAGGCGTCGATCTTGCGATCCTCCAGCGCCTTCAGCCCCTCTTCATGTGTCTTGAAATCGGCAATCGTCGTCGTCGATGCCTGGCCCTTCATGGCCTCGTGCAGTGCCGCCCCCGTCGTCGAGTTCGCCCGCGCGCCGATGACGCTCGCGGACTGGGTACGCTGGCTGACGGCGCTGACAGCAGGCTTGTCGAAGAAGAAGGATTGCAGATAGTCCGGCGAATCCTTGCGAAGCAGGGCGCTTGCACCGGTCAAGAAGATCGGCTGCGAGAAATCGACGATCTCCCGCCGCTCAAGATTGACGGTGATCGCGCCGCACAGCAGATCGACCTCACCATCCTTCACCGCATCGAAGCCATTGGCGAGCGTCTTCTGGACGTATTCGCGCTTTAGCTCCGGCACCTGATGCTCGATGTCGTCGGCGATCCTGTTGCAGAGGTCGATCGCATAACCCGTCGGCTCATTGCCGGCCTTGGCAGCGGAAAACGGCGCTTCGTCATCGATATAGCCGATCCGGACCGTTCCCCGCTCGATGATGCCGTCGAGGGTGGCCGCACTTGCCGTCAGGGCTGAAAGGGAAAGGGCGATAATCGCCAGTGGGAGCCGTCTCATGCACTTTGTTGCCACCGGCATGACGCTCATCTCCGAAAGACGGTTGCGATCTCAAAGCTATGCACGCAGCTTATGGCCCGCCGGGCATTTGTCAACCGAGGTCCAAAAACGAAAAACCCGGCACGCCGGCCGGGTGTTTCCATCTAGTCTTGTGCATCGCCCTTAGCTGCGGGCGATGATTTCCTTGCCTTCGATCTTCATGGCGACGCCGAGCGTGCCGGTCGAGCGGCGCACAAGGAAGCGCGGGCGGCGGTTGGCGAAGTAGGAGTGGCGGCGGCGCGGCTTCAGGTGGCTGGTGCGCAGTTCGCCGAGATGTTCTTCCAGCGGGCGGGCGATGCCGTCGGCTTCGACCATCAGCATGGGAATACGGAAGGCTTCCGACCAGCCGCGCCAGTCGGCGGCGATATCGGCGAGATCATGCGCGACCAGAAGCGGCACGCAGAGATCGGGATCTTCGTGATGCAGTTCGAGCGTGACGGTCACTTCGCCATTGCCATGGTCGATGGCGCGGGCTGCGACGCCCTTGAAGGCGCGCTTCGGCAGCGCGATGGAGAGCGGCAGGCCGCTGGAAGGCAGGATCTTGCGCAGGATGGCGCCGCGTTCGTCGATCGTTATGCTGACGTCGGTTGTGGAGTCGTGGATGGCGTAGCTCACCTGCTGCGGAAAGCGCGACGGATCAAGACGAAGTGTCGCTCCAGCCCATGCGGGCTTCATAACCGTATTGTTCATGTTCATTCTCACCCTTGTCTTACCTGAGAGCCGGTTTCCGGTCTTCTCCTCGGGACTTTTCGTCCTCTGTGGCTGACAATAGGCGCCGGCTGTTCGAGACAGCTTAAAAATCGCGGTTAAGAAGACCTTGCCTCCCTGGATGGTTATCAAAACCAAACGTGGCAGGGTTTCCGAGAGGTGAACGACCGGCTGTGCCAGGTCGCGACAGCCCGCGGGTAAGTCTCGGGTAAGCTTTTCATAGCAAAATGGAGCGGAAACCGTCTGTCATTCATTCAAGACTTTGCCGGAATAGAACGCTCATGATCTCCGCTTCGATGGCCTACACGATATTGTCGGGCGACATGCAGAAGAGCCTTGACCGCGTCGCTTCGCAGACGACGGTGAAGCGCGAAGCCCAGTATTACGAAGAAAACATCAACAAAGTCAAAGATGTAGATGATTTCCTCGGCAATTATAAGCTCTATAGTTATGCGATGAAGGCCTATGGCCTTGAGGATATGACCTACGCCAAGGCCTTCATGAAGAAGGTTCTGGAGAGCGACCTGACGGACGCCAACAGCTTCGCCAACAAGCTGTCGGACAGCCGCTACAAGGAGTTTGCCTCCGCCTTCAATTTCGGCACGACGGCGACGGACCCTCAAAGCGATGCCCAAGAAACCGACATGCTGGGGCTCTACACCCAGTCCTATGCGGATGAAGGCGCCAACGCTGCCACGGAATCGAACTATTACAGCACAGCGATCGACAGGGTACAGAGCGTTACCGGCTTAACGTCGAACGCCCGCCTTCGCACCTATGTGCTCAGCGCTTTCGGCATCGACCCGACCTACGTCTCCAATGACTATCTCAGCAAGGTGCTGACCAGCGACGTCAACGATCCCGATAGCTTCGTCAACACCACCGGCAACGCCAAGTACAAGGCGCTTGCCGCCCAGTTCAGCTTCAACGCGGATGGTACGGTCAACGGCACGGCGCAGACCGCCGATCAGAAGAACGCGGTCATCGAGCAGTACAATCTCACCGTCCCCTCGATCGTCACGACCAAGGCGGCCGAGTACAACAAGGCCTACTACGACGCCAACATTGGCTCGATCACCAGTGTCGATCAGCTGATATCCGACAAGCGCCTGACCTCCTACATCAAGGCCGCCTATGGCACCGGCGCGGATTTCAGCGATGCCGGCCTGAAGCGGGTGCTGACCGATTCCAGCTATGCCAGCATGCTGGGATTTGACGCGATCACCGCCGCCTTCAATTTCAACAGCGATGGCACCGTCGACACGACGAAGGCGGGATACGCCGCGCAGACATCGGCCCAGATCGGCGCGACGGCAACGGCTGCCAACAACATTTCGAGCGCTTACGCAACCAAGATCGCCGACATCAAGACGGTCGATGAATTGATCGCTGATAGCAAGATGACATCCTACATCAAGGATGCCTATGGCATTTCGCAAAGCCTGAGCGACGCGGATCTGAGAAGCGTTCTGACCGATTCCAGCTACGCCGGCCTGCTCGGCCTTCAGGACGTGCATGACGCCTTCAACTTCCAGGCCGACGGCAGCGTGACGTCTGACGGCGCGCAGACCATCAGCCAGACGCGCCTTGCGGGCTATAGCGCGAACGACAATCTCAACTATTACCGTAGCAAGATCAGCACGCTTTCCAATGTCGACGACCTGATTGCGGACACGAAGCTCACAAGCTTCATCAAGAGCACCTATTCACTGCCATCGACGATCAGCGATGCCGATCTGAAGAGTATCCTGACCGACTCGAGCTTCGCCGCCTCAAGCGGTTTCAGCAACGTCAAAGAGGCCTTCAATTTCGCCGCCGACGGTTCCGCCGCCGCGATGTCGGGTCCGCAGAGCACTCAGCAGACGACGAGCGTCGATACGCTCTATTCGGCGCATTACGCCGATGAACAGCAGGCCGAGATCGACAGTTCCGTTGCCAACTACAAGGCACGGATGGCCGATGACAAGGTCACCAATGTCACCGATTTCCTGAGGACAAACCTCACGGCCGATACCGACCGCAGCAATGACAGTCTTCCCGATCTCTACCAGATGGCGCTTCGCTCCTACGGGCTGACGGAGCAGGACGTGCCGCGCAGCATGATGCGCACGCTGCTGCAGAGCGATCCCTACGACCCCAAGGGCTACGTCGCCTCGCTGAAGGATGAACGCATCACCAATATGGTGCGCGCGTTCAACTTCGACACGGACGGCAAGGCCACCTCGGAAGTGCAAGCTGTATCGACGGCCGTGCTTGCGAAATATGGCACGACCTACAAGTCGCTCGCCACGCTCGGCATGGCGTCTGGTCCGTTGAGAGACAAGGCATCCAAGGACGCTACCACCGAGGTCGATGATTTCGCCAAGAAGATCGTCACCGTGAAGTCGCTTGACGATTTCCTCGATGACAGCACGCTGACCGATTTCGTTCTGAAGGCAAACGGCCTGGAGCCGAAGGACTATGACAAGGCGACCCTGAAGAAGATCTTCACCTCGGATACGACGGACGCCAACAGCTATCTGAACAAGACGGCGCCGACGAAGTTCAAGGAAATCGTCGCCGACTTCAACTTCGACACATCAGGCAACCTGACCCGTTCGAAGATCGGCGCCATCCAGAACGTCGGCGCCGAGGAGCGGACCCAGCAGGGCTACCTGCAGATGACGCTCGAAACCCAACAGGGCGAGAGCAATGACGGTGTGCGCCTCGCACTTTACTTCGCCCGCAAGGCGCCAAGCATAACGTCCATCTACTCGCTGATCGGCGATCAGGCGCTGTTCCAGGTCATCACCACCGCCTACAGCCTGCCGACGAGCATGTCGAACATGGATGTCGACAAGCAGGCCACCCTCTTGAAGAAGTTCATCGACGTCAGCGATTTCCAGGACCCGGAAAAGGTCGACAAGCTGATGCGCCGGTTCACCGCCATGTACGATCTGAAGAACAACACGCAGACATCGCCGGCGCTGACAATCATGAGCTCCTACGCCTCGAACGCGGCGAGCATCAACAGCAACAGCAGGCGTTAAGCGCTGTCGTTACGGTGAGGTGAGAAGCGGCCGTCCGGCCGCTTTTTTCGTCAGTCGATATTGACGACCTTGCCGGGGTTCATGATGCCTTCAGGATCGAAGGCCTTCTTGATGCGGCGCATCAGATCGATCTCGATCGCGGGACGGATCGCGGCAAGCTCGTCGCGCTTCAATTGCCCGATGCCGTGTTCCGCCGAAATCGAGCCGCCATGCGCAAGCACCAGCCCGTGCACGATCACGTTCATCTCGTGCCAGCGCTCGAGAAACGCCTGTTTGTCGGCGCCAATGGGCTGCGAGATGTTGTAGTGGATGTTGCCGTCGCCCATGTGGCCGAAGGCGCAGATGCGTGCGCCGGGCATGGCCGCCATCACCGCCTGCTCGGCCTCGTGCATGAACTGCGGTACGGTCGAGACCGGCACCGACACGTCATGCTTGATCGATCCGCCCTCCGGCTTCTGCGCTTCCGACATGCTCTCGCGCATGTGCCAGAGCGCCGTCTGCTGCGCGACGGAGGAGGCGATTGCCGCGTCCTGTACAAGGCCTGCTTCGAAACCCTGCTCCAACAGCGCCGTCATCATTCGCTCCGCGGTCTCGGCCGAATCCGAAGTGGAGATGTCTATCAGCACGTACCAGGCATGTTCGCTCTCCAGCGGATCGCGCACGCCCTCGATATTGCGGGCGGTGATCTCCACGCCGAAGCGCGGCATCAGTTCGAAGCCGGTCAGCGACGTGCCGCAGAGGCTGGAAGCGAGGTTGAACAGCGATAGCGCATCCTCGACCGAGTTCAGGCCGGCGAAGGCCACCTGCTTGCCGAGCGGCTGCGGGAAGAGCTTCAGCACCGCGCCGGTGATGACACCCAGCGTTCCCTCGGCGCCGATGAAGAGATCGCGCAGGTCGTAGCCGGTATTGTCCTTCTTCAGGCGGCGCAGCCCGTCCCAGATCTCGCCGGTCGGAAGCACGACTTCGAGCCCGAGGCAGAGCTGGCGCATGTTGCCATAGGCAAGCACCGCGGTGCCCCCGGCATTCGTCGAGAGATTGCCGCCGATGCGGCAGGAGCCTTCCGAGCCAAGCGACAGCGGAAACAGCCGCCCATGCGCCTCGGCCGCCTTCTGTACGTCGGCAAGGATCGCACCGCCATCGGCGACCAGCACGTTGGCAACGGGATCGACGTCGCGGATATTGTTCATCCGCTCCAGCGACAGGATGATGTCTGACTCGCCCTCGCGCGGCGTCTGGCCGCCGACAAGCCCGGTATTGCCTGTCTGCGGCACCACTGATGTGCCCGTCTCGCTGGCGAGCTTGAGGATGGCGGAGACTTCCTGAACGTTGGCGGGCTTCAGAAGCATCGGCGAGGAGCCGTGATAAAGGCCGCGGTTCTCGATCAGGTGCGGCGCCAGATCGGCCTCACCGCGCAGCGCGTACTTGTCGCCGACGATGGCTGCGAAACGGTCGAGTAGATCAGGTGAAACGCTGCTCATCGGGCTTTATCCTCTATTATTCCCGTGGGGCCGCGGCGCGCCGCAGCCGGTCGTTGATGGCTTCGCCGAGACCCTCGTCGGGAATGGCGCTAAAGGCGATCGTCGAAGCACCGGTGGCATCGGCGCGCTTCATGTAATCGAAGAGATTAGTAGCCGCTTCGGCAAGATCGCCGCTCTCACTGAGATTGAGCACGACCTTGGCGTTGTGCGCATTGGCCAGGGGGGAGGGGCCGAAGGCGATCAACGCCTCGCCATCTCTCACCTCGATCGCATCGAGCCGCACGGCCGCCCCCGGCGCATAATGCGAGGCCATCATGCCCGGCGCCTCGATCGCGGCGGATGCCACCTTCGGCCGCACCAGCTTCACGCCGGCAACGCGCTCGATCTCATCGGCAGGCAACCCGCCCGGCCGCAGCAGCCTGAGCTTGCCATCCTCGACCTTGACGATGGTGGATTCCACGCCGACATCGCTCGCCCCGGCATCGAGGATCAGCTTGATCTTGTCCCCGAGATCGGCCTGCACATGGGCGGCGCTGGTGGCGCTGATCTTGCCCGACGTATTGGCGCTCGGCGCCGCCAGCGGATGGCCGAAGGCGCGGATGAGTTCGCCGGCAAATCCCTTCGGCACCCGGATACCGACGGTGTCGAGCCCGGCCGTCGCCAGCGCATGGATGCCGCTCTCGACCTTCAGGGCCACGACGATCGTCAGCGGACCGGGCCAGAAGGCTTCCGCCAGCGCCCGCGACAGCGGATCGAAATCGGCATAGGTCTCCGCCATTTCGAGATCCGCCATATGGCAGATCAGCGGATTGAACTGAGGGCGGCCCTTTGTCTCGTAGATGCGGGCGATGGCGGCCGGATTGGTGGCGTCGGCGGCAAGGCCGTAAACCGTTTCGGTCGGAATGGCGATCGGCAACCCTTCGCCCAGCACCTTGCAAGCGGCGTCGATCGCCTGCTGCCTGTTCTCGGTGATGTCGATGATCTCTGCCATATGCCGCCCGGATAGTCTGTCCGGCAGTCCTTATGCCCTTGCGGCCTCGCGATCAATATCAGAGCTGGCGAATGATCTCTCGGAGCTGTTCGTTACGCGCGCCGAGCAGCAGCACGTTCTTGATCGCGACCTGCGGATCGTCTGTGCGAAACAAAAGCCCGTTGCCGCGGATATTGCGGTCGATCGTCATCTTCTCCGGCGTGTGCTCGCCGGGCCGGATGGCGACGGCGAAGTACATGCGCGAGTAACGCACGTCGATCTTCTCGAAGACATTGTCGTTATCGCCGATATCGGCGTAGAAATTTGCGATGTAGAAGGCCCAACTGACCGCGTCATATTGCGCGAACTTGGTGCGCGCCGCGGTCACATGGCAGTAGCCGAGATGCGGGCTGTCTTCCAGCGTGCGGTGAAACACCATCTTCGGAAACTGGATGGAACGGTGAAAGCCGTTAATATGCTGGTGGGTCTTCTCGCCGGCGGTCTGCAGCTTGCGGCCGGTCTTCTCCGCCACTTCGTCGTGGGTGAGATAGCGGCGCTCGGCGGCCAGCCAATGCGACTGGTGGCGGGTGATCTTGCCCGTGCGCAGGAATTCGGAATGCGGCGCGACCGGCGCGGCGGGCTGGTCGACGCTTGCTCTGGCGTCGAAGTAACGAAGTTTCGCCATGGTCTCGGATCCGGCTGCCTGTCTCTTTGGCCGAAGGATAGGCAATCATGCTTAATGCGATGTTAAATTGGGCCGGGCGCGATCGCGGCTGCTACAAACTGCCACAAGCTCTGTCGCAAACAGAATATCGCCGGCAAGGCCACTCTCGCCTTCCTTGATCTCTGGTAATTTCGACAAAGTCGCAAATAATCCTATTTGTTTGAAGCGACGCGGAAATGCCCGTTTTCTGTCGTGCCGCTACTGCCCGAATGCAACTGTCGTCATTTTCGAAGCCGATGTCGCTTTGCAGCCACGCGGGCGGCGTGGGCAGTGGTTAAATGTATGACATAGGCAATATCTCCTTCGGGAGAGGGGGCGAGCGCTTCCCGCGGCTTTCGCCATCCGTTATGTGGCAGCCCGAATAGACGAGGATATGAGATGGATATTCGCAGCAACGTTTTACGGCAGCTCAAGAACCGCCGCGAGGGCTTCAGCCTCGAGCAACCCTTCTATATCGACGAGGATTACTTCAAGCTCGATATGGAGATGATCTATTATCGCGACTGGCTGTTCATGGGCCATGATTGCGAGCTGCCCAAGGCCGGCGCCTATTTCACCGTGCAGATCGGCCAGTATCCCGTCGTCATCGTTCGCGGCCGAGACAACGTCATCCGCGCCTTCCACAACAGCTGTCGCCATCGCGGCTCGCGCGTCTGCACCAAGGATCATGGCTCGTCGGTCCGTCTTGTCTGTCCCTATCATCAGTGGGCCTACGATCTCGACGGCAAGCTCGCCTTCGCCCGCCACATGGGCGACGATTTCGACAAGTCCGGCTTCGGCCTGAAGCCGGTTCATTGCGAAAGCTTCGGCGGCTATATCTTCATCTGCCTCGCAGACAAGGCGCCGGACTTCCAGCCGGTTCGCGACATGGTCGCCCCCTACATGATGCCGCATCACCTGAAGGACGCCAAGATCGCCTTCCAGAGCACCATCATCGAGAAGGGCAACTGGAAGCTCGTCTGGGAAAACAACCGCGAGTGCTACCACTGCGCCGCCAACCATCCCGAGCTCTGCCGCACCTATCCCGAGGCACCGAGCGTCACCGGCACCGATGGCGGCGCCGATGATCCGGAGATCGCGGGCCACTGGGCACGCTGCGAGGCCGCAGGCCTTCCGAGCAAGTTCCAGATCTCGCCTGATGGACAGTTCCGCGCCGCCCGTATGCCGCTGATCGAGGATGCCGAGAGCTACACCATGTCCGGCAAGCGCGCCGTCGCCCGTCCGCTGTCGGATGACGTGACGATCGACCGGATCGGCACCATGCTGCTCTTCCACTACCCGACGACCTGGAACCACATCCTCGGCGACCACGCCATCTCCTTCCGCGTCCTGCCGCTCAGCGCCAACGAGACGGCCGTGACCACCAAGTGGCTGGTCCACAAGGATGCCGTCGAAGGCGTCGACTACAATCTCGAGGAACTGACGCACGTCTGGACCGAGACCAACGACCAGGACCGCCGCATCGTCGAGGAAAACGCCTTCGGCATCCACTCGCCGGCTTACGAGCCCGGCCCGTACTCCATGCTGCACGAGGGCGGCGTCATGCAGTTCCTCGAATGGTACGCGCTGTTCATGACCAATCGCCTGCAGGGCGATCAGGCCAAGCTCTCCGTCGTCGCCTGACGCTGGCCTCGCAAGAGAATACGGCCCCGCGCTTCACCGAAGCCGGGGCCGTTTTCGTTTGGGCGTTCAGAAATCCTGATAATTCAGCGCGTTGATTTCGCGCGGCGGCACCGATGAGGTCATGAGCCCATCCCGAGCAGCCACCGTCACCCCCGTCGCGGCTGCCGGCAGCTGTGTGGCAGCGGGCAATTGCGCGATCGGCGGCAGGCCCGGCGTTGCGGCCACGACCGGTGGCGGTAGCGGCTGGCGCGGTTCCATCTCGATCTTGGCGAGGATGAGCGGCGGATCCGGCTCGCGCGCCGGCAGGAGATTGCCCTGCGCCCAGATCTTCGCAAGGTCGGCCTTGTCCATCGCGGCGACATTGACGTCGATATCGGTCAGCGTCCCCGGCACCCGATAGGGGCAGCGCCGCTTGCTGCAATTGGCGCCAGCCGAGAATTGCCAGAGAAGGTAGTTGTCCCAATTGCCCATCGGGAACACGCCTTTGACGTCGGGCTTGTAGCGCGCATACCAGATCGGCAGCCGCGCCAGCACCGGATAATCGTTGCGGTAGGCGGCGATGTAGCGGGCGGTGTCGTGGTTGGTGTAGAGCACTGGATAGCGTCCGGTCCGTGTCTTGATATGGCCGACGAAGATCTGCGCATCCTCGAGCGACATGAATTTCTGGGGATCGATGCCCTCGAGATCGAGGATCATCATCTCGTCCGCTTTGGGTGTCGCGTAGTCGAGAAAGTGGTTGGCCTGGCCGATCGGGTTTCCCGGGCGGGCGAGGTGATAGGCGCCCCACAAGAGCCCTGCCGCGCGCGCCACCAGCCGCCTTGTCTGGAACAGCTCGCGGCTGACCGCGTATTTGCGCCACATCGTCTTGCAGTGGCCCACCGTGTCACCGGCATGGTCGCCATCGCACGAAAAACTCTCGGGCAGCCCGTCCGACGCCTTGGAGATGAAGCCGGCGATCCGCTTGTCTGATGTCAGCGCTTCCCAGTCGATCGTGTTCAGCTCGTAACCATCGACGACGAGCGCGTTCTGGGTCTTTTTCCAGGGGAGTGTGTCGGCGGCCGTGGCGTAATGAGACAGTCCGGCCGTGATCGCCAGAAGCAGAATACGGAGAGTGGCTCTTCCATGCCGTTGCTTCATGTAACGAGAGTGATGAAAACTGGTTAATGGACTATTTATCAGATTTTACGAATAAACAAAAAACCGTGACCGGTCGCGAAAAAAGATGCGCTTAGGAACATTTTCCCCATCAATGCGTTACATACAGGATTAATTTACGCTGAGATTGGAGTGTTCATGCCCAGGTCGTTCAAGCAACTCGTCGTCGCGGCCATTTCCTCATTGATGCTGGTGACAAGCTTCGTGCCGTCGCAGGCCGTGCAGATGCCTGCCGCGCCACAGGTGGAAAAATCGGCGGATGTTCAAAACGTGCAATATTGCCGCTATGGTCGTTGCGGACCGCGTCCGGGCTATTATGGCCGTCCGGGTGGCTACTATCCCGGTTATCGCCCCGGTTACCGCCCGGCCTATCGTCCCGGCTGGTACGGCGGCTATCGCGGATACACCTATGCACGTCCCGGCTATCGCCACTATAACGGCTACTGGTACCCGCTCGCCGCCTTCGGCGCCGGCGCCATCATCGGCGGCGCCATCGCCAGCCAGCCGCGCTATGCACCGGCACCGCGTTACGTCGCCCCGGCCGGATCGAGCCATGTCGCCTGGTGCCAGCAGCGCTACCGCTCCTACCGCGCCTACGACAACACCTTCCAGCCGTACAACGGTCCCCGCCAGCAGTGCGTTTCGCCTTATTGATCTGTCGGCTTAGTTGACGTGAAAAATCCCCTTCGGTTCGCTGCCGAAGGGGATTTTTGTTTTTATCCGTCAAAGAATATTCACCCGCTTCAACAGCCACCACGCGAGCGCGATCGACGCGATGATCATCCCGATCGCGTATTCCGTCCCCGTCGACCCCTGCGTAAACGGCAGATTGGCCGTGTTCATGCCGAAGAAGCCGGTGACCAGCGTTGGCGGCAGCAGGAAGGCGGTCATGATCGACAGGATGTAGAGGTGCCGGTTGGTCTCCGACGAGAGCTTGGAGTCGATTTCTTCGTGCAGCAGCCGCGCCCGGTCCTGCAGCGCGTAGATGTCGTGGTCGACCGTCTCCAGTCGAGCCGTCAGCCGCCCGGCCACATCCTCGAAGCCGAAGGGCATCTCGTCGTCATCGGAAGCCGCCGCCCGACGCATCAGGCCGAGCACGGTTCTCAGGTGTCGGTGGATGCGCACGACGGTGCGCCGGACCGGCGCCAGCCGCCGCCGCTCGTCGCGCGGCGCCGTGTCGTAGACGAAGTCCTCGATGATATTAAGCTCTTCGGTCAGGTCCATCACGATCGAGATCAGCGTGCGCTGGAATTCGGTGACCAGCAGCTCGAACAGATCGACCGGCCGGGTGAACTTCGCCGGGTTCTTCTCCATCAAGAGCCGCGCCCGCTCGACGCTGCGCAGCGGCTGCAGCCGGGTGGTGATGATGAAGCGGTCGGAGATCGCGAAGTGCAGCCAGCCGAGATCGGCGGTCTCATGGTCGAATTCGCGCTGGCAATCGACCAGCGTGCCGTAGAGCATCTGCTCGTCGACGGTGATGGCCGAATGCGTGTCATGGGTGGTGAGCGCCGCCTTGGCGTCGTCGGTCAGCCCGGACAGCGCATCGATAAGCGCGGGCACGCGGGCGTCGGCGAGGTTGAGATGCAGCCAGTAGAAGCCGCCATCGGTGGTGAGGTCCGCCGGCAGCGCGTTGTTGGAGAGCCGTATCGGCTTGCCGCCGCCTTCAGGGAAACGATAGCCCCAGACGAAACCCGGCATGCTCACAGGCAGTGTATCCATTCTTTGCCGGTCCTCTTGCATTGGCGGTGCGCTCCACGCTGGCATCTGGGTCTCTGTGACCAGCAGCGCCGGATCGGCAGCTCGTATGAGAGCATGAGCATGGCGCCGCACCCGATGGCAAGACCCTTTCAAGCGATGCCTCCCTATGACGGCAACCCTACAGTTTCATGACAGTGACCCATATCTCGCCCGCCGGGCGGGCGAGGTGACCTGCCGCAAGTTTGAAATTGACGTTTACGTAAAAATCAATTAGCTCTGCCGTCGGAGGAGCGGGTAGGGGAGAGCTATCCCGCGCCATCAGGCTTGCGAGGAGAGCAGTATGTACAAGGCGCCCGTCGAGGAGATCGCATTCACCCTGAAGCACGTGGCCGGTCTCGCCCAGGCGATCGACCACGGCCTGCTTGGCGATCTCGGCGAGGATCTGGTCGATGCGATCCTTCATGAAGCAGGTCGCTTCGCATCCGACGAGATCGCGCCGTTGGCCGAGATCGGTGATCGCCAGGGCGCGCGCATATCGGATGGCAAGGTGACGACACCGGATGGCTGGCGCGACCTCTACCGCAACTGGATATCAGGCGGCTGGAACGGCCTGACGGCATCGGAAGACTTCGGCGGCCAGGCGCTGCCGCACATGTTGAATGTCGCGGCGCTCGAAATGTGGAACTCCGGCTCCATGGCATTCGCGCTCTGCCCGACGCTGACGATGGGCGCCATCGAGGCCATCACCGCCCACGGCAGCGACGCTCTGAAACAGACCTATCTCCCGAAACTCGTCTCCGGCGAATGGACCGGCACGATGAACCTGACGGAACCGCATGCCGGTTCCGATCTCGGCGTGCTCAAGGCCCGCGCCGAGCGCCGCGACGACGGCAGCTACCGCATCTTTGGCCAGAAGATCTTCATCACCTGGGGCGAACACGACGCAGCCGACAACATCATCCACCTGGTGCTCGCCCGCCTGCCGGATGCGCCCGCGGGCACGCGCGGTATCTCGCTGTTTCTCGTTCCCAAGTTCCTGGTTAACGACGATGGCTCGCTCGGTGCCCGCAACGATCTCTTCTGCCACGCGCTGGAGCACAAGCTCGGCATCCACGGCTCGCCCACCTGCACGATGATCTACGGCGACGGCCGCTTCGGTGAGGAGAAAGGCGCCATCGGCTGGCTGGTCGGCGAGGAAAACAAGGGCCTCGCCTGCATGTTCACGATGATGAACAACGCCCGCCTTGCCGTCGGCATGCAGGGTGTGGCGATTGCCGAAGCCGCCACGCAGAAGGCCGTCGCCTATGCCCGCGAGCGCACCCAGGGCAAGGCGCCCGGCTGGACGGGATCTGGCCAAACGGGGGGTATGAGCCCGATCATCGAACACCCCGATGTCATCAGAATGCTGCTCACCATGAAGGCGCTGACCCAGGGCGCCCGCGCCATCGCCTATAGCTGCGCCCACGCCACAGACATGGCGCACCGCGCCGGTGATGCCAAAAAGCACTGGCAGGAGCGCGCCGCGCTGCTGACCCCGGTCGCCAAATCCTTCGCCACCGATATCGGCGTCGACGTCGCCTCGCTCGGCATCCAGGTGCATGGCGGCATGGGCTTCATCGAGGAGACGGGAGCCGCCCGCTATCTGCGCGACGCCCGCATTGCCCCGATCTACGAAGGCACCAACGGCATCCAGGCGATCGACCTCGTCACCCGCAAGCTGCCTCTATCCGATGGCGGTGAGGTGAAAAGCCTGATCACCGAACTGCAGCAGATCGCCGACCGCGTCGGTGCCTCGAATGCCGAAAACTTCGGAGCCACCGCAAACCGCCTGAACGCCGCCATCACCGATCTCCAGGAAGCGACCGATTGGCTCCTGGCGCAACTGGCGGCCGGCAACGTTGCCGACGCGCTTTCCGGCGCCACGCCCTATCAGCGCCTGTTCGGCCTGACGCTGACCGGCTGCTATCTCGCCAAGGGCGCGCTTGCCGATGCTGACGATGGCAAGGCCGCCGATCGCATCGTGCTCTGCCGCTTCGCCGCCGAAAACCTGCTGGCCGAGACCACGGCGCTGAAGGACAGCGTCATCAACGGCGCCGCAAGCCTCGCCGCCGCCAGATCCATTCTCGCCTGAGGGACCCGATATGACCGACCACATTCTCGTCGAGCGCCCCGAGGCCCATCCTGGCGTCCAGATCATCCGCTTCAACCGCCCGGACAAGAAGAACGCCATCACCCGCGCCATGTATTCCGTCATGACCGAGGCGCTGACCGCGGCCGATGGTAACCCCGACATCCGCGCCACCGCCTTCTTCGGCACCGAGGGCTGCTTTTCCGCTGGCAACGATCTCGGCGACTTCCTGGCTGTGGCCATGGGCGGCGGCATGCCGCGCGAGGTCGTCGATTTCCTCTATGCGCTGGTGCGCTCGGCAAAGCCCATCGTCTCGGGCGTCGATGGCCTGGCGATCGGCATCGGCACCACCATGCACCTGCATTGCGACCTGACGATCGCGTCCGCCCGCAGCCAGTTCCGAACCCCCTTCGTCGATCTCGCCCTTGTGCCCGAAGCCGCCTCCAGCCTGCTTGCCCCGCGCATCATGGGCGCCCAGCGCGCCTTCGCCATGCTCGCGGCCGGCGAACCCTTCTCTGGCGCGGAGGCGAAGGATGCCGGCCTGGTCTTCAAAGTCGTGGAGCCGCATCAGGTCGAGGCGGAAACGCTTAGCCTCGCCGCAAAGCTCGCCGCCAAGCCGCCCGAGGCCCTGCGCCTGTCCCGCGATCTCATCCGCGGCGACCGCGAAGAGATCATCGCCCGCATCGACGAGGAAGCCCGCCACTTCGCCACTCGCCTGCAAAGTGCTGAAGCCCGCGCCGCATTCGAAGCTTTCATGCGCCGTTGAGGCTGCGGGAACGCCGTCTCCAATAGTATGAATTTATGCTTTTTGGCGGGTGAATTTGCGAAAGTAAAAATTTACTACAATTTAACGTACCGCATCAATTCTCGCGCCAAAACGAGGGTTATGCTGTGAAACTATTTAAAAGTGCATTGTCGTTCAGGCAGGAGATCTCCGATTTCATCTTCATGCGCTCGCCGGATGCGTATTACGTACTGGAGGATGAGCACATCGTCGATTGCAACCACGCGATGGAGGTGATGCTTGACTTGCCGCGGGACAAGATCATCGGCATCCACCCGGCCAAGCTTTCACCGTCAGTGCAATCGGATGGCCGCCCGACCAGCGAAGCCGCCGTCGCCATTTTCGCCGAGATCAAGAAAAACGGCATGGCGCGTTTCGAGTGGGATCACCAGCGCCTCGATGGCACGCCGCTGCCGGTTCTGGCGACTATTCTGCAGGCCAACATCGCCGGCCGCAACGCGCAGGTCGTCTTCTGGCAGGACATTCGCGATGTCGTGAAGATGCGCCGCCAGGAAGCCGAAGCCCGCAAGCGCGATGAGGCCAAGGCTGCCGAGCAGGCGGATGTCGTGCGCACCCTTGCGTCGTCTCTCAGAAAACTTGCCGCCGGCGATCTCGACTGTCTTCTCGAAAAGCGCTTCCCGGATGAATATGAAGGCCTGCGCCAGGACTTCAACGGCACGGTCGATCAGCTGGCCGGCGTTCTCGGCAAGCTCGCCGTGAACGCCGAGACGATCCGCGCCACCACCGCCGAACTGAGCCGCGCAACCGACGATACGGCGCGCCGCACCGAAAAGCAGGCCGCCAGTGTCGAGGAAACCGCCGCTGCCCTCAACCAGATGACAGCAGCCGTCAAGAGCACCGCCGAGAGCGCCGCCACCGCCGCCAGCTTCTCGGCCAAGGCCAAGCGCGACGCCGAGGAATCGGAGAAGATCTCCAACCAGACGGTTGCCGCGATCGATGAGATCGCCCAGTCCTCGAAGGCGATCAACCAGATTATCGGCGTGATCGACGAGATCGCCTTCCAGACCAATCTTCTTGCCTTGAACGCCGGCGTCGAGGCGGCGCGCGCGGGCGAGGCCGGTCGCGGCTTTGCAGTCGTTGCCCAGGAAGTGCGCGAGCTCGCGCAGCGTTCCGCGAAGGCGGCGAAGGAGATCAAGACACTGATCGTCAATTCGGGCACCCAGGTCGAGCGCGGCGTGGCCTTGGTCAGCGATTCCGGCAAGGCGCTGGGCGATATCATCGGCCACCTCTCGCATATCTCTCAGCTGGCAACGACGATCGCCGATTCCGCCCGGGAGCAATCCTCGGGACTTACGGAGATCAATGCGGCGATCAACCAGATGGACGGCGCCACGCAGCAGAATGCCGCTATCGTCGAGGAGACGGCCGCTGCCGTGTACGGTCTGTCGGAGCAGGCCGCTGCCCTGAACGGCCTGGCCTCGACCTTCCGCCAGCGCCGGGATGCGCCGACGAAAATGCGCGCCGCCGCCTGATATCTCCGGCCGCCGGCCGACGTCGTATTCGAGCAAAACGAGAGCCGCCACGTCCCGCGTGAGCGGCTCTTTTATCGTGGCGTTGAGGCCGGAATGTTCAAAAAGTATTACTTTTAATCAAATTTTACCAATTGCCTTGTTTAGTGATCGGCAATGCATGATGCAGCACGGGCATGAGCGCCCGGCCCCTTTTCCGGCACAATCAAAGGCGCAGACGCCAGTAGATCGTTATTCCGATCGCTGAGGCATGTCGGTCGGCCGCATTCGAGACAATGCTATGTTCAAAATGAAGATCAAGACGCTGCTTCCGGTGCTCTTTCTGTCCCTCGTCGCCATTTCCCTCGTGCAGGGCGCCATCGCCGCCGTTGCGCTCACCAGTCTCGAAGCCAATACGCGTGCGATCGGCGCCCAAAACATCCCGAACACGGAGCGCCTGCACGCCATCGTCACGACGCTGAACGACGTGCGCCGCAGCTATGCCGATTATCTGCTCGCCTCCGGCAAGACCGATTTCCGCAATGCCGAGACCACGTTGAAGACCCGCCGCCAGCGGCTTGCGACCGCCATCGATGCCTTCGAAAAGCAGCCGAAGAGCGAGTATATGACCCAGAACTTCGCGCGGCTGCAGAAGGCGCTCGATAACGACACCGCCGTTGCCGACAAGATCATCGCGCTCGCGCTCGACAACAAGCGCAGCCAGGCCAATTCGCTCTATCGCGGCGAGCTGTCGATGTCGGCCAACAACATCCAGACGCTGATCGACGGCATGATCGCGAGAGATCGTCAGTCGACCGATGCCGGCCTCGTCTCGGCCGCCGGCAACTATTACGCCGGCACGGTCTCGATCGTCGCCGGTCTTGCGGTCGCGCTCATCGCCGCTATCGCCGCCGCCTATCTCGCCTGGAAGCGCATCTCGCGCCCGATCACGACCATTGCCTCGCGCATGGCCGGCCTTGCCGATGGCGATATCGAGGCCGCCGTTCCCTATACCAACCGCCATGACGAGATCGGCGACATGGCCGCCGCCGTCTCCGTCTTCCGCGACAACGCTTTCGCCCGTCTCGATCTCGAACGCAGCGCCGAAGACAACCGCGCCCACGCCCACGACGAGCGCGCCCGCAACGAAGCCGTCAAGGCACGCGAGGCGGCTGAGATCAATCATGCCGTCGAGGCGCTGGCGGGTGCCCTTGGCGCCCTGTCGGAAGGCGATCTCGCCCACCGCATCGAGCAACCTTTCGCCGATCACCTCGATCGCCTGCGCAGCGATTTCAACGCCTCGGTCGCCAAGCTCAGCGAAGCGCTGGAGGAAGTCGGTCACAACGCGCATGCCATCGACGCCGGCGCCGGCGAGATCCGCAACGCCGCCGATGGCCTCGCGCGCCGCACCGAGCAGCAGGCCGCCTCGATCGAGGAAACAGCCGCGGCACTCGAAGAAATCACCACCACGGTCAAGGACACCGCCCGCCGTGCCGAAGAGGCCGGCAGCCTCGTGTCGCGCACCCGCGGCGGTGCCGAAGAATCCGGCAATATCGTCCGCAAGGCGGTCTCCGCCATGACCGAGATCGAGCAATCCTCGCAGAAGATCGCCAATATCATCAGCGTCATCGACGACATCGCCTTCCAGACCAATCTCCTGGCGCTCAACGCAGGCGTCGAAGCCGCGCGCGCTGGCGAAGCCGGCAAGGGCTTTGCCGTCGTCGCCCAGGAAGTGCGCGAGCTCGCACAGCGCTCGGCCGCGGCCGCCAAGGAGATCGAGACCCTGATCTCGGCTTCCAACGCCCAGGTTCGCTCCGGCGTCAGCCTCGTCGGCGAAACCGGCAAGTCGCTGGAAACGATCGTCGGCCAGGTGCAGGATATCAGCCGCCATGTCGACGCGATCGTCACCGCCACCCGTGAACAGTCGACCGGCCTTGCCGAGATCAACACCGCCGTCAACACCATGGACCAGGGCACCCAGCAGAATGCCGCCATGGTCGAGGAACAGACGGCCGCAAGCCACGGTCTCGCCCAGGAAGCGGCCAAGCTGATGCATCTGCTCGGCCAGTTCAACCTGCAGCCGGGCAATCACCGCATGGCGCGCCGCTACGCCGCCGCCTGATCGCTCGGTGATATAAACGACAAAACGCCCGCGCATGTCGCGGGCGTTTTTTATGGACTTGGAAAGATCGGGAAAACCCGTTATCCGTGCATCCGCTGGCGCTCGGGCTGCTCCGCGATGAAGCGGTTGTTGCGGGCCGAAAGCGGCTCCACCGGTAGAATATCGATGACATCGGCAGCATCGAATTTGCGCTTCATGCCGCATATCGTGGCAATCACGACGCCCCTGTCAATATTGAAGGATGTCGCCAGGAAATTCCGTTCGTCGCCATGATCATCAATGGAAATAACAAACATATTATCCTCCGTGTATTATCCATTGATACACGCAGATTATTTATCATAGATGAATTTATAGATGAATTATATTTTGATGCGATGGATGATCATTGGGAAATTCTGTTGAACTCCCGCTGCACTCACGCTACTCGCAGGTGCAGCGGAAGCCACGAAGATCAGCTCGCCTGTGGGATGCGGGCGATTACCTTGATCTCGAAATCGAAGCCCGCCAGCCAGTTGACGCCGACAGCCGTCCAGTTCGGATAGGGCTTATCGCTGAACACCTTCAGACGAACGTCGTTGACCGCCGCGAACTGGTTTTCGGGGTCGGTATGAAAGCTGGTGACGTCGATAATGTCGTCGAAGCCGGCGCCGGCGGCCTTCAGCACGGCCGCGAGATTGTCGAAGGCGAGCTGCACCTGTTTCGTGAACTCCGGCTCGGGCGATCCATCCTCGCGGCTGCCCACCTGGCCGGAAACAAAGAGGAGATCGCCGGAGCGGATCGCCGCCGAATAGCTGTTGATCTCATAAAGCGCCTGTCGGCCGGCGGGGAAGATTGCGTCACGTTTGGTCATGTCATGCTCCTGTTTCAACAAGGCAAAGCCCAAGCGCCCGCCGCCGCGCCAAAGGGCGCGCCACGTTGCTTTTCAGTCACCTGGAACTCTGCGCTTCACGATCAAGGGCGAGAGTGATATACGCCCCGTATGTGAATATAGGAAGCATACGCGGCGTATGTCAATACGCATGCGCCGCGTATGCTAATTGATGGAGACGAGGGTGACGGCGAGAACGCGTGCGCAGATGGTCGAGGAAACGAGGGCAAAGCTCATCGCGGCCGGCCGAAAGGCTTTTGCCACAAAGGGTTACGCCGCCTCGTCGATGGATGATTTCACCGCCGAAGCGGGGCTGACGCGCGGCGCGCTCTATCACAATTTCGGCGACAAGAAGGGGCTGCTGCAAGCCGTCATCGACCAGATCGATGCCG
Source organism: Rhizobium sp. 16-449-1b (assembly GCF_017741935.1). Lineage (GTDB taxonomy): Bacteria > Pseudomonadota > Alphaproteobacteria > Rhizobiales > Rhizobiaceae > Rhizobium. The sequence continues at coordinate 56,252 of NZ_JAGHMH010000004.1, forward strand.
AGATGCTGGTGCGCCAGCGCGCCGCGCAGGCCAAGGGGAAGACACCTTGGGAGGGGTTCCTCAACGAAGGCATCGCCTATATCGAGATGGCGCTCGAGCCCGAGATCCAGCGGATCATGCTACTCGATGGCCCCGCCGTGCTCGGCGATCCCTCGCAATGGCCGAACCAGACCGCCTGCCTGCGCACCAGCACTGAGACCATCGAGGCGTTGATTGCAGACGGCATCGTCAAGCCCGTGAATGCCGAAGCCGCCGCCCGGCTGATCAATGGTGCGGCGCTCAACGCAGCGCTGTGGATTGCCGCGGCCGATGATCCGCATGCGGTTCTGGAAAAGGTCGTCGATGCCTTCAAGCACCTCGCCGGCGGCCTTTTGCGTACCGCCAGCTGAGCTCTATCCGGTAGTCGGGCGCGCCGGGCTTATTTCTCCAGCGTCGCCACCACCTCGACATGCGAGGTCCACAGGAACTGGTCGATCGGCGTCACCGAGGTGATGCGATAGCCGCCCTCGACGAGAATGGCGAGGTCGCGGGCAAGCGTCAGCGGGTTGCAGCTGACGGCGGCGATCTTCTTGACCGTGGAGCGGGCAAGCTCCTTGCACTGGAATTCGGCACCCGCGCGCGGCGGGTCGAAGACGACGGCGTCGTAGACCTTCAGTTCCGAGGTCATCAGCGGCCGGCGAAACAGGTCGCGGCGCTCGACGCTGACGGGCTTGATCCCCTGCGTGTTGCGCGCGGCGTGGTCGAGTGCCGCAAGCGGCTTGTCTTCGCTTTCCACAGCATGCACCCGGCCGATCCGCGCCAGCCTGAGCGAGAAGGTGCCCGTGCCGGCGAAGAGGTCGGCGATACGCTTGGATTTGCCGACATGGGCAAGCACCAGCTCGGACATCGCTTCTTCCGCCGGCTTTGTCGCCTGCGTAAAGCTTCCCGCCGGTGGCGATACCTGGACGCCGCCGAAATCGAGCATCGGCTTCACCGGCTCGATCAGGATCTCGCCATTGACGGAGACGCGCGCGATTCCGCGCATCGAGAGCACGGTCTCAGTCGCCTTGCGCCGCTGCTGATCCGACAGCTTCTTCAAACCATCGGCGGCAATGTCTAGGCCGGTCGCCGTTTCCAGCACGGTGATACGGAACGCTTCGGCGTTGACGGCAAGTGCCGCACCGATCGCCTTGATCGCCGGCAGCCGGGCGATGAGGCTTGCCGACGAGATGGGACATTCCTCGATATTGACGAGGTGATGGCTTTCGGCCTGGTTGAAGCCGATGAGCATTTCTTTCTCGGTCTTGCGCGCCGCGAATGTCACGCGGCGGCGCTCGCCGGGATGAGCGACGACAAGCTCGCCGACTTCAGGTGTCAGCCCCTTGGATTTCAGCGCATCGATCACCAGCTGCCGCTTGAAGCCGCGATAGACCGCGTCGCCTGCGTGCTGCAGCGTGCAGCCGCCGCAGGTGCCGTTGACGCCATCGGGGCCGAAGTGCCGACAGTGCGGTTCCTGGCGATCCGGCGAGGGCGTGGTGATGGACATCACCGTGCCCTGGCTCTTGACGCGCGCGATGGCGACCGTCTCGCCCGGCAGCGTGAAGGGAACGTAGACGGGTCCATCAGTACCGTTGGCGATGCCGTCGCCCTGGGCGCCGAGCTTCTGGATGGTGACTGTTTCAGTGCTCACGGCTTGGTTCCTGCGAGTAGATATTCCTGGTTTCCGTCCCCGCCCGAGATGGGAGAGGGTATCAGCCCGAGGCTGGTCCAGCCCATGTCCTCGACGAACCAGCGCTCCAGTTCGGCGGCGACGGCGGGCGCGGTCGAAGGGTCCTTCAGCATCCCGCCCTTGCCGATCGCCTCGCGGCCGGCCTCGAACTGCGGCTTGACGAGCAGCACGGCGGTCGCGCCCGGTTCAGCGAGATCGAGCGCCGGCGCCAGCGCCAGTTTCAGCGTGATGAAGGAAACGTCGGAGACGATGAAGGTGAGGGGATGGCCGATATCCTCGGCCTCCAGATTGCGCGCGTTCAGGCCCTCGATATTCGTTACATCGGGGTTTTCGGCAAGACGCGGGTGCATCTGGCCGTGGCCGACGTCGATAGCGGTCACGTGCGCTGCGCCGCGCTCTAGGAGCACCTCGGTAAAGCCGCCGGTGGAGGCGCCGACATCGAGACAGTGATGACCCGTCGGATCGAGCTTGAAATGATCGAGTGCTGCCGTAAGCTTCAGCGCCGCGCGCGACACATATTCCTGCGCGGGGTCGTCGATCTCGATCGAGACATCCTCGCCGAAGACGGCGCCGGCCTTGGTGACGACCTTGCCGTCGACCTTGACGGTGCCGCGGCTTACCGCGTCGCGGGCGCGCGAACGGCTGGCAAAAAGACCCAGGCTGACGAGGAGCTGGTCGATGCGTTGTGTATTTTGATCGGACATGGCCTGTCCATGCCGGGCAATGCCATCAGTTGCAAGCCTTTTGTTGATTGCCGCCACCGTCGCGGTAGTCCGCTGATGTCACATGGATCGGCGGTGCCGGCTCACCTGTCGACAGCAATGGGAAAATTAGCGGTCTCTAGCCAAGTGAAAAGAGACCTACAACCTGCGCTATGATGGCGTGTGATGATGAGACGTCAAACGGGTTGAATCCCCGAGAATTCAGTGGCTGCAGCCAATAAACTGCGACCCGTTGTCGCGCCGACTTAAACAATTTTAAATTTTCGGTGGCTAGTGTCGCCGTCGATTGCAGCGGCCGAAAACCGCGTCCGCCATGATGGCCCGAAATTCCACCGCCGATCATGTTTTCCCTCGTTGATAGTTTCCCCGCACGCGCTGACGCGTGCCCGATTTGCCATGGCGCCAGGCGCCCAGGAAAGACCGACTGATGTTTGCAAGAAACATGTCCCTGAACGGTAAGCTCGCTGCGACCTTCGCGGCTCTCATCCTCATCTTTGTATCTGTCTCCGCCTTCGTCTATTCGAAGGCCGGCGCCGTGGCGGAAGCTGCCATCGAGGAAAAGCGGTCGGAGCTGCTGGTCAACCAGATCGACGACGCGCTACAGGCCATGCTCGAGCAGGCCGTGAACCTGCGCGGCTTCCTGCTCTTCAAGAGCGACAGCACCTATGGCGATCTCTTCAACAACCGCGACCGCATGCTGAACGCGATTGCCGCCGCCAAGCAGACGGCTGCGGGCAAGACCGAGTTCGTGAGCCAGATCGACGCCATGCAGAAGGCTGCCGACCTCTATTTCAACCAGCTCGCCGTGCCGCAGAGCAAGGCGCGCAAGGAAACCGACATGCCGATCGACCAGATCGTCAAGATCGGCGTCAACGAGACCAAGGGCCAGCTCGACGGCTTCCGCCAGGCCTCGGCCAAGATCAAGCAGGCCGCGCGTGATGAATCCGCAGCGCTTTCCGCCATCAAGGCCGATGCAAGTGCGGCGCTCAACATGACGCTGCTCTTCGGCGGCATCTTCGCAGCGCTTGCTGCCGTCGTGCTCGCCTGGATGCTGTCGCGCAGCATCGTTCGCCCGATCGTCGGCATGACCTCCGCCATGGGCCGTCTGGCCGGTGGCCAGAACGATATCGAGGTTCCCGCGCTTGATCGGCAGGACGAAGTCGGTCGCATGGCGCAGTCGGTGCTGGTGTTCAAGAACGCGGCGATCGAGAAGCTGCGCCTTGCCGGCGAAACCGACCGCATGCGTGGAGACGCCGAACGCCAGCGCCAGATGGGCGACGAGCAGAAGGCGCGCGAGGAAAGCGAACTGCGCTTTGCCATCGACAACCTCGCCGACGGTCTCTCCGGCCTTGCCAACGGCAATGTCGCGATCCGCATCACCACCGCCTTTGCGCCGCAGTTCGACCGCCTGCGCAACGACTTCAACCATGCCGTCGAAAAGCTGCAGGCCGCCCTGCAGTCGGTCGGCCACAATGCGTCCGCCATCAATGCCGGCGCCGGCGAGATCCGCACCGCAGCCGACGATCTGGCCCGCCGCACCGAGCAGCAGGCCGCAGCCGTCGAGGAAACGGCAGCTGCCCTCGAAGAAGTCACGACCACGGTCCGCGACAGCGCCAAGCGCGCCGAGGATGTCGGCCAGCTCGTCGAGCGCACCCGTCTCGGCGCCGAGCGCTCCGGCGAAGTCGTCCGCAAAGCCGTCACCGCCATGCAGGAAATCGAGAAGTCCTCGGGCGAGATCTCCAACATCATCGGCGTCATCGACGATATCGCCTTCCAGACCAACCTTTTGGCGCTGAACGCCGGCGTCGAGGCCGCGCGCGCCGGTGAAGCCGGCAAGGGCTTCGCGGTCGTCGCTCAGGAAGTGCGCGAGCTCGCCCAGCGCTCGGCCAATGCCGCCAAGGAAATCAAGGCGCTGATCAACACCTCGGGCACGCAGGTGAACTCCGGCGTCTCGCTGGTCGGCGAAACCGGCAAGGCTCTGTCGGAGATCGTCGGCGCCGTGCAGGAGATCAACCGCCACGTTGGCGCCATCGTCACCGCCACGCGCGAACAGTCGATCGGCCTGCAGGAGATCAACACCGCCGTCAACAACATGGACCAGGGCACCCAGCAGAACGCCGCCATGGTCGAGGAACAGACGGCTGCCAGCCACTCGCTCGCCCAGGAAGCCATGGCGCTGGACGATCTGCTGCGCCAGTTCAACCTCGGCAACGACCGCGCTGCACCGCGCGCGGCAACCGCCACCCCGGCTTCGCGCCCGGTCGCCTCGCCGGCCAACGCGCTGAAGCGCAGCGTTGCCCGCGCCTTCGGTGGCGGCGGCGCAAGTGCCGCAGCCGTCAAGGAGGAGTGGTCGGAGTTCTGATCGAACGCCTGATCATCGACAGGAAAGGGAAGGGGCTGCGCATCGCGCGGCCCTTTCGCGTTCAGGACCTCAGTTGGCCGAAAACGTCAGCTCGCCAGCGCCAGCCCGCCATAGCGGCTGATCTCGCTTTCGATCTCGGCCACCAGCGTATCAAGTGCTGCGTTGCGCACCTTGCGGCCGCGACGGACCACATAGACGAGATCGGGCGGCACGGGGAAGCGGTCGGTGATGATCTGCATCTCCGGCCGCAAATGCCGCTCGTTGAGCAGCGCCACGCCCATACCCGAGCTCACGGCGGCGATAATCCCCGCGGCACTCGCGCATTCGAACACCGTCTCCAGCATGATCCCGCCATCCTGCCCGATATCGAGCGCCCAGTGGCGGTAGAAGCAATCGTCGTGGAAGGAGAGGAAGGGCACGGACGTGCTCTGCGGCAGGAGCAGGCTCGGATGCTTCACCCAATGCAACGTCTCGCGAAACAGGATGACATCGGTCGGACGCACCTCGTGGGCGAAGACCTGCACGATCGCCGCGTCGAGCTCGCCCTGTTCGAGCATCGCCCTCAAGACCAGGCTCATCCGCACCTGTGTGCGCACCGACACATCGGGATGCAGCCGGCGGAAGCGGCCGAGAATATGGGCGAGCGCCGAGCAGGTCGTATCCTCCGTCAGCCCGAGCGCGATCCGCCCCGCGAGCGTCGTCTTCGACAGGCTGAGCAGCGCCTCGTCGTGCAGGCCGAGAATGCGACCGGCATAATCGAGCAGCTCCTCGCCCTCGGTGGTGAAGGCGGTAGCGCCGGCCTTGCGGTTCAAAAGCTCGCAGCCGAGGCTCGTTTCCAGCCGCTTGATCTTGTGGCTGACGGCCGATTGCGACAGGCCAAGCGCTTCCGCCGCCCGCGTGATGCCGCCGTGATGACGGATCGCCCAGATGGCGCGCAAGGCGTCGATCTCCAGCCGCCGGTTGTTCAGGTCGCTCATTTCGCTCCGTCTCTTCGTTGCCTGCCGGCGAGAGCATGCAATGTTGAGCCCGCATTTGCAAACTTCCATGACTGGTTTCGCTTAAAAGTCATGCCGTGATCGAAATTTGTCATGTGCTCGCTCGCAACCAATGGCTTATGCCCTCGGTAAGACGCATGACAGGGATCACCGATGACGGACCACGCATTGACCGCCACGACCAAGCAGCAACATCGCCTTCTATGGCCGCTGATGGCCACCTTGCTGATCATCGGCTGGAGCTCCGGATTCGTCGGGATCCGCTATGCCAGCGAGGAAGCAAGCGTCGTGCTCGTGCTCTTCTGGCGCACGCTGCTGTCCGGCCTGATCTTGCTGCCCTTCGCCCTGACCATCGGCCCACGCATGCAGTGGAAGGCGATCGTCGGGCAAATGTGGTTCGGCGTCATGTCGGTCTTCCTCTATCTCGGCGGCTTCGCGCTAGCGATCGAGCAGCGGGTACCCACCGGTCTTGTGGCGCTGATCTCGGACTTGCTGCCGCTCGCCATCGCCACCCTGTCGCAGCCGGTGCTCGGCGAACGCCTGAGCGGTCGCCAGTGGCTCGGCACGGCGATCGCCGTGGCGGGCGTGCTGATCGTCTCGCTCGATAGCCTGAGCTTCGGCTCGGCGCCGCTCTGGGCTTACGGATTGACCGTCGGCTCGATGCTGATCTTCGCGCTCGCCTCGGTGCTCCACAAGCGCCGGCGCGTCGGCCACATGCCGGTGCATCAGAGCCTCTGCATCCACACGCTGACCGGCTCGGTGCTCTTCGGTATCTGCGCCCTGATGCAGGGGGACATCGCGCCGCCGATGACTGAGAATTTTGCCATCGGCATGGTCTGGCTGGTGCTGATCGCCACCTTCGCCGCCTATTCGGTCTATTACACCAGCCTGCGGCTCTTCCCGGTCGCTAAGGTCAGCGCCGCGATCTATCTGAGCCCACCGGTCACCATGCTATGGGCCTGGGCGCTGTTTTCCGAGCCGCTGACGCTTACGATGTTCGTCGGTCTTGGTGTCACGCTGGTCGGCGTTTTCATGACCTCGCGCGCCTGATACCTCACACGTCGTTCGCCTTGCCGTCCCGGAAATACAGGCGCTGGATGACCGCCATGATCAGCGCCGTCGCCCAGCCGAAGATGATCCAGCCGTTGACCGCCTCGAACACCGAAATCTGCCGCCACTCCTTGCCAAGCACCACATCGCCATAGCCGACCGTCGTGAAGGTGGCGGTGGAGAAATAGATCGCGTCGTCAAGCGATGGCAGCGCGCCGATCAGATAGTAGAGGAGCGCCCAAAGGCAGATATCGAGACTGATCGGGATCAGCAGATAGCTGACCCAGGCGACGGTCGCGATCGTGGCATGGCGGCCGAGATATCCCGGCTCCGCATGCCGGATGGCGCGAAGCCCGATCTCCATGAAGACGGCCTGTATGGCGACTGTGGCCGCGATCAGCGCGGTGGCGAGGAGAAAATTGACGGGCACCGGACCTCCAATGGATATGGGTCAATATTGCACGGCGATCTCTGCTTCGTTGCGTCTACCCGCGAGCCTACAGAAGGGAACGTCTTCCGTAGCGCGTGCCGAACGCTGCCCTCCGCACTCGGCATGCGCGCGACTGCCTTCAGCATGCGCCCGACGCAGCAGCCACCGCACAAGTTCCCTCGCTTCACGCGGCTCAAGCAGGACAGCCGTCACCCCGGCCTCGACAGGCAAGCCCGTCGCCTGGTCGATGACGTCGACGAGACCAAGGCGGCCCGGCACAACCATGTACCGCACTTCGATCGCCGCTCCTGACTGCATTCCAACCACACCCGTCGCTTTCATCCCGGCCAAACTAGCAGGCGCAGGACGCTGCGCATTGCGCAGGATCAATCTTGCGCGGGAAAGGCAGCGATATCGGCGCAGCGTTGATCACGCGCAATGCGCGCCGACAGCCAAGCCCCTATGCTCATCCGCGCGAAAATCCGGATGGAGCCCGCCGTGCAGAACGTTCAGCGCAAACATGGGCCTTCGGGGCTGGTCGCGGCAACAATGGCCGAGCTTCGTGCCGCGCCGCTCCTGGCGCTCCTCGTCTTCGTACCCGTCGTCATCCTGACGGATATCGCCTCGCCGGAATCGCACACGCTGCTCTTCATCCTCTCCGTGCTGGCGATCATCCCGCTCGCGGCTTTGCTCAGTCGCGCGACCGAAGCGGTCTCCGCCCGCACCGGTGACGCCGTCGGCGGCCTGTTGAACGCCACGCTCGGCAACCTCACCGAACTCGTCATATCGCTCGCCGCCCTGCAGGCCGGGCAGTATCTGCTGGTCAAGGCCTCGATCGCCGGCGCCATCGTCACCAACACGCTCTTCATGCTCGGCGGCTCCTTCCTGCTCGGCGGCCTCAAGCATCACCTGCAGGAATTCAATCGCGTCAGCGCCCGCTTTCAGGCGTCGCTGCTGTTTCTCGCCACCGTCGCGCTGTTCGTCCCCTCGCTGGTGAGCCGCGCCGACCAGGGGCCGGAGATGGTGCAGGCGCTCAGCCTCGGCCTCGCGGTAATCCTGATCGCGGTCTATGCCATGGGCATGCTGTTTTCACTGAAAACCCACCGTGAGCTCTTCGCCAGCGTCGGCGAGGCGGAAGAGCATCACGGCGGCTGGGGGCTTTCGACCAGCATCATCATCCTGGTGGTGGTGACGCTCTTCGTGGCGCTCATCAGCGAGGTCTTCGTGGGCTCGGTGCAGGCGGCGGCCGAGAAGATGGGGATGACGCCCGCCTTCGTCGGCTTCATCGTCGTGGCGCTCGTCGGTGCGGCGGCGGAAATGACCGCGGCCTTCTCGGCCGCCCGCGCCAACCGGCTCGATCTCAGCGTCGGCATCGCTCTGGGAAGCGCCTCGCAGATCGCGCTCTTCGTTGCTCCCGTTCTCGTCATCGTCAGCTATTTCATCGGCCCCGAGCCCATGTCGCTGCAGTTCTGGCCGGGCGCGGTGGCAATGATGTTCCTCGCCATGATGGCGGCGGCGCTGCTCTCCAATGGCGGGCGCGGCGCCTGGTATGTCGGCGTGCTGGCACTCGCCGTCTACGCCATATTCGGCCTGACGCTGTTCCTGCTGCCGCCCGCCGCGTCCTAGAATCCGGAGAGGTTCGGAGACGTGCGCATCCGCGCCACATCCCGCTTGGGCGTCTCCTTGTGCACGCGGACATAATCGCGGTTGAACTGCGATGGGCTGTCATATCCGACGCGAAATCCCGCCTCGGCCGCCGTCATTCCCTCGACGATCATCAGCCGTCGCGCCTCCTGCAGGCGGATCTGGGTGCGAAACTGCAGCGGGCTCATCGCCATCGCCGCGCGAAAATGCTCGTAGAAGGATGACGAGCTCATGCCGGCGATATCCGCCAGTTCCTCGATCGCGAACGGGCTTCCGAAATTGCGGCAGACATAATCCACCGCCCGGCCGATCTGGTTCAGCCGGCTCTCGCCGCTGGCGATCTGCCGGATCAGCCCGCCCTGCGGTCCCGATATCAGCCGATGCAAAATCTCCCGCTCGACAAGCGGCGCCAGAACCGGCGCATCCTCGGGCGCATCCAGAAGACCAAGCAGACGCGCCGCCGCATCGATCAGCCGCGGCGTCGTCTCGCTTACCCGCGCCGCCGCCGGGTTCTCGTCGCGTGCTGGTGATCCCGCGATCATTTCGTTCAACAGCGTGCGGTCGAACTCCAGCCGCAGGCAGAGATAGGGCGCCTCAGCGCTCGCCTCGATCACCGCACCGATAACGGGCAGGTTGACGCCCACAACGAGATAATGCGCGGCGTCATAGATATAGCTGGTGTCGCCAATCGTCGCCCGCTTGCGTCCCTGCGCCACGATGCAGCAGGAAGGTTTGTAGAGCGTATGCAGCGGCTCGGTGGTCGCCGAGGATCGTATAACGCCAACGCGCGGCAGCACGGTGTCGAAGTTTCCATCCACACTGGCATGGCGATCGATCAGGGCTGCGAGATCGGTAATTGTTTCCATGGCGCCAGCATCGGACGTCTCGCGCGCTTTGCCAAGAGACCATCATTCCATTTCGGAGGATCGTGCAAGAATTCCGGAAAAGCCGTCTACCGCAACTGGTCCCGTTGGCGCGATCCTGTATCGGTCAACAGATCGCTTGAGGAGCAAGACATGACCGATATGAACAACAAGGTAGTGCTGATCACCGGCGCCAGCAGCGGCATCGGCGCCGCAACGGCCCGCGAATTGGGCCGCGCCGGCGCAAAGCTGGTCATCGGCGCGCGCCGAACCGACCGCCTGGACGCTTTGAGCGAGGAAATCCGTGCCGCGGGCGGTGTCGTCGTGTCGAGAGCGCTCGACGTCACCGACCGCGCCGACATGCAGGCCTTCGTCGACGCTGCTATTGCCGAGTTCGGCCGCGTCGATGTCCTCGTCAACAATGCCGGCGTCATGCCGCTGTCGCTCATATCCTCGCTGAAGGTCGAGGAATGGGACCGGATGATCGACGTAAACATCAAGGGCGTGCTCTATGGCATCGCCGCGGTGCTGCCGGTCATGAACGCCCAGCAATCCGGCCAGATCATCAACGTCTCCTCCGTCGGCGGCCTCGCCGTCTCGCCGACCGCGGCGGTCTATTGCGCGACGAAGTATGCGGTGCGGGCGATCTCGGATGGCCTGAGGCAGGAAAACAAGATCCTGCGCGTCACCTGCATCTATCCCGGCGTGGTCGAATCCGAACTCGCCGACACCATCACCGAGCCCTTCGCCGCCGAAGCCATGGTCGCCTACCGCGCCGTTGCGCTGAAACCCGACGCCATCGCCCGCGCCATCCTCTACGCCATCGATCAGCCCGCCGACGTCGACGTCAACGACATCGTCGTGCGCCCGACGGCCAATGCGGGGTTGTGAGGGGGAGAGGACGGGGCGAGGTGAGGGCTAGGCCAGACTAGGGTCGTGGGCGTTTGAGATTGTGACACCCCCCTCTGTCCTGCCGGACATCTCCCCCACAAGGGGGGAGATCGACTCGCGGTTAGGTTTTCGCCAGACGTTGAGGTAAGAACGAGCGGGCAAGCCCAGCCAATCTCCCCACCTGTGGGGGAGATGCCCGGCAGGGCAGAGGGGGGTAATGCTGGCGCAAAGTTAGCGGAAGCAAACCCGCAAAGGCCGAGCGCTCACCCAACCCATCAACCAACCCACTTACCCGGCAAACCCAACAGCCGCCGGCCGCCCAAGCGCCTTGAACACGGTGCCCACAATCCCAGCTCGGTCGAGCCCGGCCTGCGCGTTCATCACCTCGGGCTTCGCCTGCTCCACCCAGAGATCGGGCATCACGAGCGAGCGAACCTTCAGCCCGTTGTCGAGCAGACCCTCGGTCGCGAGGAACTGCAGTACATGGCTGCCAAAACCGCCGACCGCGCCTTCTTCGACCGTGATCAGCATTTCGTGGTGACGCGCCAGCTGGCGGATCAGGTCGTGATCGAGTGGCTTGGCGAAGCGCGCATCGGCGACCGTGGTCGAAAGGCCTGCGGCATCAAGGTCTTCGGCGGCGAGCATGCAGTCCGCCAGGCGGGTGCCGAAGGAAAGCAGCGCCACCTTGGTTCCTTCCTTGACGATGCGGCCCTTGCCGATCTGCAGGATTTCGCCACGAACCGGCATCTCGACGCCTACGCCTTCGCCGCGAGGATAGCGGAAGGAGATCGGGCCGGCGTCATAGGCGGCCGCCGTGCGCACCATGTGCTTCAGCTCCGCCTCGTCGGCGGCGGCCATGACGACGAAGCCCGGCAGTGTCGCGAGGAAGGTGGTGTCGAAGGAGCCCGCATGCGTCGGCCCGTCGGCGCCGACAAAGCCGGCGCGGTCGATCGGGAAGCGCACCGGCAGACCCTGGATCGCCACATCGTGCACCACCTGGTCGAAGGCGCGCTGCAGGAAGGTCGAATAAAGTGCTGTAAACGGCTTGTAGCCCTCGGCGGCAAGCCCGGCTGCGAAGGTCACGGCATGCTGTTCGGCAATGCCGACATCAAAACAGCGCGACGGAAACACGCTTGCCAGCTTGTCGAGACCCGTACCATTAGGCATGGCGGCGGTAATGCCAACGATCTTGTCGTCAAGCTCGGCTTCCTGCACCAGCGCTTCGGCAAACACATTGGTGTAGCTCGGCGCATTCGGCTTCACCTTCGCCTGCGCGCCGGTGATGACATCGAACTTGTTGACGCCGTGATACTTGTCGGCGGCAGCTTCCGCCGGCGCATAGCCCTTGCCCTTCTGCGTGACCACATGGATCAGCACCGGCCCATGCGCGTTGTCGCGCACATTGCGCAGCACGGGCAGCAGGTGCTCGAAAGAGTGCCCGTCGATCGGCCCGATATGATAGAAGCCCATCTCCTCGAACATGGTGCCGCCGGTCACATAGCCGCGGGCATGCTCAACGGCGCGGGTAATGGCGCGATCGACCGATTTGCCGAGATAGCTGGTCAGCTTCTTGCCGACTTCGCGCATGCCCATATAGGTGCGGCCGGAGGCGAGGCGCGCCAGATAGGCGCTCATGGCGCCCGTCGGCGGCGCGATCGACATGTCGTTGTCGTTGAGGATCACGATCAGCCGCGCATCGAGCGCGCCGGCATTGTTCAGCGCCTCATAGGCCATGCCCGCAGACATCGCGCCGTCGCCGATCACCGCGATCACGTTGCGCTTCGAGCCGGAGAGATCTGCCGCAACGGCCATGCCGAGGCCGGCCGAGATCGAGGTCGAAGAGTGCGCGGCACCGAATGGGTCGTATTCGCTTTCGGCGCGGCGGGTAAAGCCCGAGAGCCCGCCTTCCTGGCGCAGCGTGCGGATGCGGTCGCGCCGGCCGGTCAGGATCTTGTGCGGGTAACACTGGTGGCCGACATCGAAAATCAGCTTGTCGTCGGGCGTGTTGAAGACATTGTGGATGGCGATCGTCAGCTCGACGACGCCGAGCCCGGCGCCCAGATGTCCGCCCGTCTTCGACACCGCGTCGATCATCTCGTCGCGCACCTCGCGCGCAAGCTGCGGCAGGTCGCGATCCTCCAGCTTTCGGAGGTCGGCCGGATAAATGACCTTGTCCAGCAGCGGCGTCTTCGGCGGTTGTGTCACGGGAGGCACTCTTTCTTGTCGTTCTTGTTCTTGTCGTCTTTTCCAGGCTTTTTGGGGCACATAGCCTTTAGGCCATAAGTTGCGGTGAAAGAAGTCGATTTCAAGAACCGCAAGGATCCTTTCTAGAGGAGAACGCTACTCCGGCAAAGGGACGAATTCTTCTTCATCCCCCGGAACGATGTCGAAACGGCCGGTGCGCCACTCTTCCTTGGCCTTTTCGATGCGCTCTTTCGACGAGGAAACGAAGTTCCACCAGATGTAACGCTTCGAGTTCAGCGCCGCCCCGCCGAACAGCATGAGATGACAGCCCTGGGCACCGCCCTCCAGCGTGATCGCGTCACCCGGACGGAAGACCAGCAGCTGATCCGCCGCGAATCGGTCGCCCGCAATCACCACCTCGCCAGACAGCACATAGATCGCCCGCTCCTCATGCGCGGCGCCGAAAGGGAACTTCGCGCCGGCATCGAGATTGATATCGGCGTAGAGCGTGTCGGAAAACACGCTCACCGGCGAAGTCATGCCCTCGAACGCGCCGATGACGACCCGCCCGCGCACCCCGCGCTCGTCGATCACGGGCATTTCGCTCTTTTCCGTATGCGCGAAGGAGGGATCGATCTCCTCCTTGTCATCGGGCAGCGCCAGCCACGTCTGCAGCCCGGACATCAGGAGCGGATGGCCGCGCAGATTGTCGGGCGTGCGCTCCGAATGCACAATACCGCGCCCCGCCGTCATCAGGTTGATATCACCCGGCCGGATCACCTTCTCGGTCCCAAGGCTATCGAGATGCCGGATCTCGCCATCGAACAGATAGGTGACCGTCGACAACCCGATATGCGGATGCGGCTTCACATCGAGCGCCTCATCCGGCTTCAATATCGCCGGCCCCATCCGATCAAAAAAGATAAACGGCCCCACCAGCCGCCGCTGCCTGGTCGGCAGAGCCCGCCTGACCTGAAACCCGCCAATATCGCTGGTACGGGGAATGATCAGATTCTCGATGGCGTCGCAGGCAAAGGCATCGCCGGGGAGGGGGTCTTTGCCGGGGAAGAAGGACATGGGGTGTCTCCGTTGGCGAAAGTGGGGAGCTTATCGGCTATCGTGCGCGATGACCAGAAGGCAGGCTCAAGGCGATTGACGGGCTATGGCATCAGATGTCATAGTTTCGGGTATGAAGGCCGAGTTGCTGTTTCGCGAACGTATCATCTACGACGATGGGGCCATTCTCGAAATGACCATCTGGCAAGTTCCCGTTCAGGTTCCGCCGTCGCGGCATTTCCTGAAATACTCGCTCTTCTATGGTCTGCCGGGCCAACGCATCGTCTTGTACGACAACGAGCGCGGCAAGGGTGATCATCGACACTACGGACCACGCGAGGAAGCCTACCAGTTTGTCTCCGTGGAGGGTTTGCTGGCTGATTTCAGGCGTGATGTCGAGCAGGTGAGAGGCGAGACGATATGAGCAAGAACATCGACGTGCATGTTGGCGGTTCCTTCGACGATGCCGCCAAGCGCTTCATCGACGCATGGCAGCGTGCCGAGGCGGGACAGCCCGTTTCCGAGGAACATCTGACTTTCGTGGATTGGGAGGTGTTCGCGCGCACGATGACGGCCAAGCGTCTCGAACTGCTTCGCCACCTACGCAGCAATCCGCAGGCCAGTATCGCCGCTCTGGCAAAGAGCCTGAACCGCGACTATCGCCGCGTTCACGACGACGTCGATATCCTCTCCCGCGCCGGTCTGATCGAGCGCGATGCCGATGGCCTGCATGCCGACTACGCTGAGATTAGGACGGTAATCGCGCTATAGGTCATGCCTTCGGTATAGGCCAATATCTTTCGACTGTTGTCAGTGATGTCGGCCAGACGGAGCCATGGTTTGCTAGAAGGCAACTTGGCGGTCTCTTTCGATCTCTTTCGCTAGGCGGGGCTTCTCGATCGGTTCCGAGATGACGTCGACAGGCCGGCCGGTGATATCTTCAAGTCTTTCTTTGAGACGATACAGCGTCCCGAAATATCCGAAGCCGGAATGCAGGACCTCGTCCGTAAGCTCAACGATGACATCGAGATCCGACTCTTCAGTCGCTTCGCCGCGGGCGACTGACCCGAACAGCGAAAGCCCGAGAACGCCCTCAGCCCTGAGCGCGTCCTCATGCTTGCGAATGATCGCTATGACCTGATCCTTGTCCATGCCTCCAATATAATCGACCTCTGCGACTTGGTCGAGACGCCGCCCCGATCGGCCAGACCGACCGCAGCAATCACATCGCCGTAAAACCGTTATCGACGAACAGATGCGCGCCGTTCACGAAGCTAGATTCATCGCTCGCCAAATAAAGGGCTGCGCGCGCCACGTCCTCCGGCTCGCCGATCCGTCCCTGCTGGGCGGCGATTGCAGCGTCCGAGACATCGACACCGAGTTTCTGCAGGTCGGCCACTTCGCGCAGGCCATGCGGTGTGCGGATGAAGCCCGGGCAGACCGCGTTGCAGCGGATGTTGCGGTCGCGGAACTCGACGGCAATGGCGCGTGCGAACATGTGCACGGCGCCCTTGGTCGTGTCGTAGAGCACTTCCATCGGCGTCGCCGCCACAGCCGAGATCGACGAGGTACAGACGATCGACCCGCCGCCGGCCGCAATCATCTTTGGCAACACCGCCTTGGTCATCAGGAACATCGAGCGCACGTTGACGGCATGCAGCCAGTCCCATTCCTCAAGCGTGGTTTCCAGGAACGGCTTGATGACGATCGTGCCGGCATGGTTGAAGAGCACGGTCACCGCGCCGTACCGCGCCTCGATGGCGGAGACCGCCGCGTTCACCGCCGTCTCGTCGGAAACATCGGCCGTCCAGAAATCAGCCTCGCCGCCGGCTGCGCGGATTTCACGCACCGTCTCAGCCGCCGCCTCGCCATTGCGATCGATGATCGCGACCTTGGCGCCCTCGGCCGCAAACAGCTTCGACGCCGCCCCGCCCATGCCGGTCGCCCCGCCCGAGACAATCGCGATCTTGCCCTTCAATCTATCCGTCATGCCGTCTCTTCCCCTCTGGTGTTTCGGGGATGATAGACCGACGTTTGGCCGCTGGCCAAGGGGTTTGATGGGTAAGGGCAGCGCTGCACCAGCCTGCGATCGGGCACAAACCTTTGCGAGGTGACGCGATCCAAAAGTTACAATCTCGCTGTGGTCATTAACGGCGGTTTTACCGCACGCGCACGTCGCCGCTCGCTGGCGTTGGTATGGCCTTGTCTCATTTCGGGATTGATGCAACCAAGGGGCGCATTTAAACCTGAAAGCCATTCATACATGCAGTATAAGAAAAATGGACAGCTCGGAAGGCTGGCGAAAAGCGCCGCTCTTCTGGCCGTGTTCGCCGCCCTGGCCTCCTGCGCCACCAATCCAAACTCAACCAAAATGGGCGCCGACGGCAAGGATGCCGCCAGGCAGGCGGATACCATGGTTGCGGACAAGGGCGCTGCTGCCGTCGTGCGCGTTTCGCTCAATGGCAGCTATTGCGTGCGCGGCACCGTCCGCCTCCAGAAGGTCGTCGATGGCAAGATCAGTTCGGGACCATTTACCGAAATCGGGCAGCCCAGCGGTATTTATGGTGCCGATGCGATGGTTAAGAAGCTTGCCAAGACGACCGCGCAAATGCTGACGCTCAACGTGCCGGCGCTGATCAAGGAGAATGGCGTGCGCGATATCCGCACCTCCTTCCGCCCCATCGAGCCGGGCCATTATGCCGTTACCATGATCACTTGCGAGAACGGCAACAGTACCGCATCCATGGGGACTGGAAATGGCGGACTGTTCAGGGCTCAAGGAACAGAGCCGCACACGCTGCTTGGCGACAATACGATCACCATCGGCAAGGGCCAGATCGTCGATGCCGGCGTCATTGATATCGTTCAGACCAGCAGCGGTGGGTTCTTTTCCAGCGCGCGGGCGCGCCTGGCTGGATCGGAGGCGCCGCAGACGTTCAAGGATGCAATCCGCCTGAACGTTCCGGAAATCTATCCACGCATCACCTACACGAAATTCACGGCCGATTACGTTCTGTTGTTCTCGGCCCTAACACCGAAGCCTGAGGCAAAGTAAACCTATGAAGACGATCACCACAGACCGCATTTCCCGCCGCGCAGCACAGTTCAGCGTCGCAATGGCCCTGTCAGCTTGCCTGATGGTTCCACAGGTTGCGTTGGCCGCGCCAAAGAGCAGCAAGGGCAATGACATCGCCGTGGCCGCGTTCAAGGATGTCTGCCTTGCATCGGCGCCAACATTCGCCACCGCGGCGGCCAAGGCGAAACGCTATGGCGTAAAAGACGCCGACCAGCAGTTCGGCGGCATGACCGACGACCACTCCATGTCCGTGCAGATCAAGCCCAAGAAGGAATGCGCGGTCACCAGCGAAAATCGTTCCGACCCGACGCTGCATGCGCAGTTCCTTCGCGTGATCGCGGCCTCCGGCGCGGAGGTGCCGAATGACGCCAAGGCAGGAAAGCCTTTCGTCACGACAATCAAGGGAAAGCGCTTTATCTTCCAGCACGACAGGCGAGGTGGTGAAGCCTACGTGATGCTTAGCCTCGACAAATAAGGCTGGTTCGCAACCGGACGGGGTGAGCCGATCAAGCCCCGTCCAAAGGCTCCACGCCCTGCGGTTTTCCCGCGCGGTCGAGCCTGATCTTCTCGATGCGGTTTTCGGCGGCCGAAAGCAGCGTCTCGCAATGCTTCTTCAGCGCTTCGCCGCGCTCGTAGATCTCGATGGACTCGTCCAGCGCCACGTCACCGCGTTCCAGACGGGCGACGATGCTTTCGAGTTCGGCGACTGCCTTTTCGAAAGAGAGGCCGGAAACCTCCGGCTTGGCGTTGTCGGTCATGCTCAACCCTTCATCATTCTCAAAACATGCAAGCCTGCCGATTCGGCCAGGCCCTCGAGATCATAGCCGCCTTCCAGAAGGCTGACGACCCGGTTGCCGGCACTTTTGTCGGCCACTTCGAGCAGCCGCCCGGTCGCCCAGTCGAAGTCCTCGCCGACAAGGTTGATCTGCGCCAGCGGGTCGCGGTGATGCGCGTCGAAGCCGGCCGAGATGATGATCAGGTCGGGGCGGAAGTCGTTCAGCGCCGGCAGCACGCGGGATTTGAACGCCTCGCGGAAATGCTCGCTGCCGACATTGGGGGAGAGCGGTGCGTTGACGATCGTGTCGTGTGCGCCGGTTTCGGTCTTGGCGCCGCTGCCGGGGTAGAGCGGCATCTGGTGCGTCGAGCAGAACAACACGGACGGATCGTCCCAGAAGATGTCCTGGGTGCCGTTGCCGTGGTGCACGTCCCAATCGACGATCGCCACGCGCTCGGCGCCATGCTTAAGCTGGGCGTGGCGGGCGGCGATGGCGGCGTTGTTGAAGAAGCAGAAGCCCATCGCTTTGGACTTTTCGGCATGGTGGCCGGGTGGCCGCGAGGCGACGAAGACATTGTCCGCCTTGCCGGTGAAGACATCGTCGACCGCCGCCATCGCGCCGCCGATCCCCGTCAGCGCAGCTTGCAGGCTCTTCGGGCTGGCATAGGTGTCGGCCTCGAGCTGGTTGATCTCGCCGTCTTCCTCCGGCACCTGACGCATCACGGCGAAGAGATGCTCTTCCGGATGCGCCAGAAGCACGGCGTCCTCGGAGGCCTGCGGTGCCTGCTGGCGGTCCAGCCGCTCGAAATGCGGATGCCCCAGCGCCACGTTCAGCGCCCGCAGCCGGTCGGATCGCTCGGGGTGACCCTCGGGCGTGATGTGTTCCAGAAAGATCGGATGTTCGTAAAGGCGGGTGCTCATAAGAGCCTTTCCTGGTTAGATTGAAGCATTCTGTTGGCTCAAACGGAGTCGAATGGTCGTCCGGCCGGCGCGCGTCGTAGCCTAAGCATACGGCCAAGCCGGCCGGACGATCAGGCGGCCCGTTTCAGCCAACCCGAAGGGCCGGGCATCTTTCCGCCAGGATCAAAGGCGATCGGCTCGACCGTACCCGGGGTATGCCCTTCGCCAATCGCCTTTGCCCTGACGAAAACCTGCTCCGGCAGAATGCTTCAAGCTAACCAGGAAAGGCTCTAAATCACTCTATCTGCCTGCCTCGTCATGTTCCACAGCAGATGGGGTAGGGGCTCGCGATTTCAACAATCCTGCGCTGTCATACGCCTTTCGCGTTCATTTACATAATATTAGCTGGACGTTATTCTCGGGGACTAAAGCAATTCCAGCAAAAGTGTAGCGCGGTTTTGCGTCCGGAATTGCGCAATAGCAAAGGCTGAGACTGGGGGAAATCGATGAACGCTGCGATGCGCTCCAACATTGTGCAGATCCACGTGCCGTTTCGCGATGTGGACATGAACGGCCAGATGTTCCTCGGCTCCTACATCTCCTATGCCGAATCCGCGCTGGCGAAATTCTGGTCCGAGCGCCCGGAACTGGCAGACGAGCCGCTCTATGTGGCGAGCAAGATCACATGCATCCTGCATCGGCCTTTGCGCTATGACGAAATGGTGCTGTTTACAACCGCCGTCGACAAGATCGGCGTGCGCTCCGTCGGCTTCATCATCGCGGTGGATACAGGCGACGAGCGCGCCGCCGAGGTCGAGATCGTCTGGCAGGCGCAGACGCGCGAGGACAAGGCGCCGGTCCCGCTGCCTGAGGTGACGCGGGACTGGCTCTACGGTTTCATGAACTAGGTTCTGGCTTAGCCTTTAACGGGCAGCAGCGGATAGCCGGCCATGACCGCGCGGCCGACCAGCGCCGCCACGAAGGCCTTGATCACGTCGCCGGGAATGAAGGCCATCGAGCCGGTAAACGCGGCCTTCAGGCCGATCTGCGCTGCAAAGGCGAGATAGACGATGCCGAAGGCGTAGAGCACGACGATCCCGCCCATCATCGCCGCGAAGAAGAAGCCGGTCAGCTGCATGCCGGCCGCCTGGCCGTGCTTCACTAGCCGCTCGCTGATATAGCCCGTCGTGAAGGCGGCGAAGACCCAGCCGATCAGGAAGCCGGTGGTGGGCGCCGCGAACGCCGCCAGCCCGCCGCGTCCGCCGGAAAGAACCGGCAGGCCGATCGCAACGAGCACAAGCACGATCAGCACCGCCACCGTGCCGCGCCTGGCGCCGAGCACCACGCCGGCCATCATCACGCCGAGCGACTGCGCCGTGATCGGCACCGGAATGAAGCCGAGCGTGATTGGCGGCAGAATGCCGAGCGCGACGATGATGGCGGCAAACAGGGCGGACAGAACGAGGTCTCGGGTGCTCATGATGGCTCCGTGGTTCAATAGGTGCTAATTCACATGCCGCCGAATACCGCGCGCGTCAATCGCAGCCGCGATGTTATCAGCATCCTTCAGCGTCAGGATGATCAACGGCACCAGCACCGTTGATGGCCGTACCTTCAGCCCGCGCGCATGGTGCGCCTCGGCAATCGCGTGGTAGCGGCCGATGATTTCAGGGACGAAGCGCACCACCAGCCCGACGGCAAGCCCGACATCGTCGGCCCGCACCAGCCCGAGCCGCTCCAGCGGCCGGGCGGCAAGCGTTATCTCGTCCATGAAAGCGGCAATCGTGGTGGTCGCGGTCACGCTCGCGGCAAACAGCATCAGCGCCGTTAGCCGAAGCAGCGCCACGACTGCGCCATGCCAGGGATTGAAGGCGAGGCTGAAGACGGCGACGATGAGAATGGTGAGAAGGATCGGCTTCAAACGCGCAAGGGCTGCACGAACCGGCATGCCGATGCCGAAATAGACGACGCCGGTGGCGACGACGGCCACGGCCAGCAGCGCGATGTTGGCGGTGGCGAATAGCGCGATGCCGAGCACGGCGAGCACGATGAGCTTCACCCGCGCCGAGATCAGGTGCAGCCGGCTATTGCCTTCGACATAGAGCGATTGCATCAGGCCGCGAGCTCCCGGTAACGGGCGACCGCCTCGGCGGCCGGCGCATCGGCTGCAAGTTGCCCCTGGTGAAACACCAGCACGCGCGGATAATCGGCGATCAGCTCCAGATCGTGGGTGATGACGATGGCGCTTTCGTGCAGGCTCTCGATCAGCCCCTGCACGAGGCCGCGGTTGCGCAGGTCGAGCTGGTTGGTCGGCTCGTCGAGAATGAGAATATCGGGGCCGGTGGCGAGCACGGAGCAGAGTGCCGCCATCTGCAGTTCGCCGCCGGAAAGCTCGTGCGCGCGCCGCTCGGCCAGATGCCCGGCGTTGAAACGGTCGAGCACCTCGGCCACCCTGGCCTCGATCGCGGCCTTCGCAAGCCCGCGGCTCTTCAGCCCAAAGGCGATATCGTCTCGCACGACAGGCAGGATGATCTGGTTCTGCGGTGATTGGAAAATGAAGCCGACATCGCCGAGCGCTGCCTTCTCGTCCGATGTGTCGCGACCGTTGACGATGACGCGGCCTGACGTCGGCTTGGTCAGGCCGTTGATCAGCCTTGCGAAGGTCGTCTTGCCGGAGCCGTTCAGCCCGATGATGGCGATGCGCTTTTCGGTGAGTTCAAGCGTCAGCGGCTGCAGCGCAGTCCGCGATCCATAGCTGACACCGGCGCTTTCGAAACGGATATTCACTGCGTCCCCCTGAGGTGAAGCGCCGTTCTATAAACGAATGCGGCCGGAGGGAAGATCAAAACGCGACGCGACCTGACCCCATTGCATCCTCGCCCGAACCCGCCATATTCGGGTGGCTAGGAACATTTTCCGGATTATCATCGCTGCCATGACGAAGCTGATCTCCAATGCCGACGCCCGCCGCATCTTTCTGGCCAAGCAGGGCCTGAGCGCCCCGCCCAACCGCGTGCTCACCAAACCCGGCCTGCTGCAGTTGATCCACGATCTCGGCTTCGTGCAGATCGACAGCATCCAGTGGGTGGAGCGCGCCCATCACCAGATCCTTTTCTCGCGCAACCAGACTTATAAGCGCGAGCATCTGACGGCGCTTCTGGAAAAGGACGGCGCGCTGTTCGAGCACTGGACGCATGATGCCTCCATCCTGCCGAGCAGCTACTTCCGTTATTGGAAGCACAAGTTCCGGCGGGAGGAGGAGGTGTTGGTGGATCGCTGGCGCAAATGGCGCGGCGAGGGCTTCGAGGACGCCTTCGACGAGACCTATGAGCGGGTGAGCCGCGACGGCGCCATCATGGCGCGCGAGATCAAGGCGGATGGCCACGTCTCCGGTGGATGGTGGAACTGGCATCCCAACAAGACGGCGCTCGAATATTTCTGGCGCACCGGCAAGTTCGCCATCTCGGGCCGCTCGAATTTCCAGAAGGTCTATGATCTGGTCGAGCGCGTCATCCCGGCCGAGTTCCATGAACCCGAGGTCAGCCGTGAGGAATTCGTGGACTGGGCCTGCCGCAGCGCGCTGACGAGGCTGGGCTTTGCCACCCATGGCGAGATCGCGGCCTTCTGGGCGCTGGTCTCGCCGGATGAGGCCAAGGGCTGGGTCGTCGCTCACCGAGATGAACTGACCGAGATCCTGATCGAGCCGGCATTGGGCGGCAAGCCGCGTCCCTCATGGGCGTTTTCGGATTTCCTCGATACGCTCGACGATTATCCCGCCGCACCACCGCGCATCCGGGTGCTCAGCCCCTTCGATCCGATGATCCGCGATCGCAACCGCACCGAACGCCTTTTCGGCTTCTTCTATCGCATCGAGATCTTCGTGCCCGAGCCGAAGCGCGAATATGGCTATTACGTCTTCCCGCTCTTGGAGGGCGATCGCCTGATCGGCCGCATCGACATGAAGGCGGACCGCAAGAAGGGCTCGCTCGACGTCAAGCGCCTGTGGCTGGAACCGGGCGTAAAACCCTCCGCCGGCCGCCTTGAAAAGCTTGCCGCAGAGCTCGATCGCGTCGCCCGCTTCGCTGGCGTCGAGCGGGTCGAGATGCTGGAAGGATGGCGCGGCTAAGCGATTGTCATCGTTGAGATAGTTCGTATTTTAGATGATTACCGCCTGTTAATCTTGACGGGGGTTTACCATGCTTCTTCGCGAACTTCTTAAGGACCGCGCTCGTACGATTACAGCATGAAAACACGAGCGATCAGATACGCCGCATGGACGGCATGGAACAGCCTCGCCCGCAGGGTCAGAGCACTGATGCGTAACCGTCGCGACGCCCGCGCCGCGGCGACAGGTTCGATCGTTTCGTTGAGCGAACAGCGTGCGCGGATGAAGCCCGTTACCGTCAAGTCCGCCCTGATCGACGCGGTCTATTTCAGCCAGGAAGACGGCAGATTGCGTGTCTGCCTGAACAATGGCGAGGAACGTATGTTCGAAGGCGTGGCCGAAGCCCATGTCATCGCCATGGTGACCTCTGAATCGCCGGGCAAATATTACATGCAGAACGTCAGGACACGCTTCAAGCGCATCGCCGCCTGACGACGGTTCAAACCGGCGGGCTTGCCCGCCGGCTGATCATCTCACCGGCCTTAGCCGATCTCGGTTTCCGCGATCTTGATGCCGAAGCCTTCGAGGCCGACATAGTGGCGCTCGCTGCGGGTCAGAAGCTTAATCGAGGTGACGCCGAGATCCTTCAGGATCTGCGCGCCGAGACCGATTTCCAGCCATTCGCTTTCACGGTTCTGTGCTTCCGCATGGGCTTCGCGGCCCTGGCCCAGAGCCTTGCGGCCATTGTCCTGGTGACCGACACCAACAGAACCTTCGCGCAGATAGACGATGACGCCGCGACCCTTCTCGGCGATCTTCTTCATGTAGTGATCGACCGAGCGCTTGCCGAACAGGTCGTCCACGACGCTTTCCGTGTGCAGTCGCACCGGAATGTCGATGCCGTCGCGGATATCGCCGAAGACGACGGCGAGGTGCTGCATCGGATCCCAGGGCAGCGAGTAGCTGTGCGCCTTCGCCTTGCCGAAC
The DNA here is from genome assembly GCF_017741935.1 of Rhizobium sp. 16-449-1b. Taxonomy (GTDB): domain Bacteria; phylum Pseudomonadota; class Alphaproteobacteria; order Rhizobiales; family Rhizobiaceae; genus Rhizobium. The sequence continues at coordinate 80,000 of NZ_JAGHMH010000004.1, forward strand.
GGCGTTTCGACATCGAAGCTCGCCTGCAGCTGGATCAGCGTTTCCTTGCGCTGGCGATAGGCGATGAGGTCGGCGACGGAGACCAGCTTCAGGCCGTTCTCTTCGGCAAAGCTCGAGACCTGCGGCCCGCGCATCACGCTGCCGGTATCGTTGACCAGTTCGCAGATCACGCCGATCGGCGGCAGGCCGGCGAGCTTGCAGAGATCGACGGCGGCTTCCGTATGGCCCGAGCGCATCAGAACGCCACCCTCGCGGGCGACCAGCGGGAAGATGTGGCCGGGGCGCACGAAGTCGGAGGCGCCGACATTCGGGTTGGCGAGGTTGCGCACCGTCAGCGTCCGGTCGTCGGCGGAGATGCCCGTCGTCGTGCCGTGCTTGAAATCGACGGTGACGGTGAAGGCCGTCGTATGCGCGCTATCGTTTTCCGCGACCATGGCATTGAGGCCGAGGCGCTTTGCTTCTTCCTTCGGCATCGGCGTGCAGACGATGCCCGAGGTGTGGCGAACGATGAAGGCCATCTTCTCCGGCGTACAGTGAACAGCGGCAACGATGAGATCGCCTTCGTTCTCGCGGCCGTCGTCATCGACGACGACAACGATTTCGCCGGCCTCGAAGGCCCGGATAGCGTCTACGACGCGCTTCTGATCGTAAGGCATGGGAACGTTCCTATTTCAGCCGGCCGGTCTGGCCGCGGTCTCGAAGGTAATGGTCGGCGACGGCGCAGGCGATCATCGCCTCGCCGATCGGCACGGCGCGGATGCCGACGCAGGGGTCGTGGCGACCCTTGGTGCGGATATCAACATTCTTGCCGTCGGCATCGATCGACTGGCGCTCGGTCAGGATCGACGAGGTCGGCTTGATCGCGAAGCGGGCGATGACGGGCTGCCCGGTCGAAATGCCGCCAAGAATGCCGCCGGCATGATTGGACAGGAAGATCGGCTGGCCGTCATTGCCCATGCGCATTTCGTCGGCGTTTTCTTCACCGGTGATCTCAGCCGCCTCGAAGCCATTGCCGATCTCCACGCCCTTGACGGCGTTGATCGACATCAGAAGCGAGGCGATGTCCTGGTCGAGCTTGGAATAGATCGGCGCGCCGAGACCTGCCGGAACGCCGTCAGCGACGACCTCGACCACGGCGCCGATCGAAGAGCCCTTCTTGCGGATCCCGTCGAGATACTCTTCCCAGACGGGAACGATCTCGGGATCGGGCGCGAAGAACGGGTTCTGGTCGACCTGGTCCCAGTCCCAATTGTCGCGGTTGATCTTGTGCTTGCCGATCTGCACCAGCGCGCCGCGCACACGAACGCCGGGAACGACCAGCCGCGCAATGCCGCCGGCCGCCACGCGCGCAGCTGTCTCGCGCGCAGACGAACGCCCGCCGCCGCGATAGTCGCGAATGCCGTATTTCAGATCGTAGGTGTAGTCCGCATGGCCCGGCCGGTACTGGCGGGCGATCTCGCCGTAATCCTTCGAGCGCTGGTCGGTATTCTCGATCATCATCGAGATCGGCGTGCCGGTCGAGATCATCGTCTCGCCGTCGGCATCCAGCATCACGCCCGAGAGAACCTTGACGAGGTCATCCTCGCGGCGCTGCGTCACGAAGCGCGACTGGCCGGGCTTGCGCTTGTCGAGCCACACCTGCAGGTCGGCGAGCTTGAAGCGCAGGCCGGGAGGGCAGCCGTCGACGACGCAGCCAAGCGCCGGTCCGTGGCTTTCGCCCCAGGTGGTTACGCGGAAGAGGTGACCGAATGTATTGTGTGACATATGCTCCGACCGGATCGCGCCGCCGGGCGTCCCCGGGCCGCGCCATTCTTTAAAAAGGCGCGACACTCATAGGCCAAAAGCCGAGAGGGCAAAAGGCTTTCTTTGCGCCAAACCGTCTCCATAAGGAAACGGTGTTTCCTCAAATCCGAGAACAACCGCGCAAAGCCATACTACGAAGCGATGCGCCAGGCCGTATGGGTGGCCGCTTCGGTGAAATCGTCGAAGGAGAGGGGGCGCGAGAAGGCATAGCCCTGCAGCAGATCGCAGCCGAGTTCGAGAAGCAGGCTGGCATGGGCGACAGTCTCTACACCCTCAGCCACGGTCTCGACGCCGAGCGAGCGGGCGATGTCGATGATCGAGCGCACCAGCGCGCGCTCCTGCGCCGAGGTGATGATCGGCTGCACCAGCTGCCGGTCGATCTTCAGCCGCTTCGGCTTCAGCTTCAAAAGGCTGACGATCGAGGTGTGGCCCGTGCCGAAATCGTCGATCTCGATATCGATGCCGAGCGCCTTGATCTTGTCGAGGTTCTCGGCGGCGACGTCCTCGCTTTCGTCGAGGAAGATCGATTCCACCAGCTCGAACGAAATCTCGCCCGGCCTGATCTGCAGCATGCGCAGCGAATCGGCCAGCGCATCGTCATGCAGGCGCCGGGCAGACACGTTGACCGAGACCTTGGGAACGGAAACGCCAAGCGCCGCCCACCGCATCTTGTCCTTCAGCGCCGTTTCGAGAACGATGCGGTCGAGCGTCTGCACGACGTTGATCTCTTCCGCGATCTTCAGGAACTTGTCGGGCGTCAGCAGACCCCGGGACGGATGCTGCCAGCGCACCAGCGCCTCGACGCCGGTCAACTGCATGGTGCGGGCGCTGAATTGCGGCTGGTACCAGGTGGTGAACTCGCCGTTCTCGATGCCCGACAATATCTCGTCGGCCAGCCGCTTGTTGTTGATGATGTCGGCCTGCAGATTGTGATTGAAGAACTGGAACCGATTGCGGCCCTGGCTCTTGGCACGGTAGAGCGCGATGTCGGCGTTGATCAGCACCTTGCGGGCATCGACGCGCATGCCGCTCGCCAGCGCAATCCCGATCGACACGCCGCAGCGGCAGGCAAAGCCCTGGAAGTCGATCGGCTGGCGCATCTCTTCGACGATCCGGCCCGAAAGCGCCGACATCTCTGCGTCATTGGCATTGAGCGCCAGGATGACGAATTCGTCACCGCCGATGCGCGCCACGATATCGCTCGGCCGAATGCTGCGCGATAGCACGCGGGAGGCATGCACCAGCATGGCGTCGCCCGCAGCGTGACCCAGCGTGTCGTTGATCTCCTTGAAGCGATCGAGGTCGATGTGCAGGATCGCGAACTTCTGTCTGGCGTGCTGGCCGGCCTCGGTTAGCTGCTCCAGCGCCTTGTCGAGCTTGCGGCGGTTGGCGAGCCCCGTCAGCGGATCGTGCAGCGAATTGTGCTCGATGCGGTTGTTGGCGAGTTCGAGCTCGATGTTCTTGCCGATCGCCTCGTCCTTCGCCGCCTTCAGCTCCGCCGTCATCAGCGCGTCTTCGGTGATGTCGAAGGCAACGCCGATGATCTTCAGCTGGCCGTTGGACGTCGCGTGCACCTTTCCGGTCGAGCGCACATAGCGCATCGTACCGTCTTCGGTCGGAACACGACAGACGACGGTATGGGTATCGCCGACCTTCTTGAAATGCCGCGCGCTTTCGATCGCCAATGGACGGTCTTCCTCAAGCACGCAGGAGAGCCACGTTTCCTCGTCCATGAAGCCGGCGCGCGGCTCCAGCCCATAGAGTTCGTGCATCCGGTCGTCCCAGAACGAGCCGGCCTTGCCGAGCGTGGCCTCCCAGATGCCGCACTGGTAAGAATCGAGCGCCAGATCGAGCTTGCCGGAGAGTTCGGCGAGTTCGGACTCGCGATGCGAGAGCTCGTCGAGCGCGAGTTCAAGCTCGGCATTCTTGATGTCGCTCACATCCTTAGCCCGGCGCAGCGTCTCGGCCGCGACCGCGTCGGCAGTCACGTCCCAGACGATGCCGATCGTGCGGATGGTGCCGGCGGCGTCGTTATAGACCGAGCCCACCGATCGCAGATAGCGCGTGCTGCCATCCGAAAGCTCGATCCGGTATTGCGTCGTGTAGGAGGAACCAGACCGGCCAACCTTCAAGAGGTGGATCTTCGCCACCCGGCGATCATCGGGAACGATCGTCTCCAGCCAGTCGTCGAGCGAGTAGCTGCCTTCGATCGCTTGCTTGCCATGAAGTGCGGCCGCGCGCCCATCCCAGAAGAGGCTCTGGCCGCCGTTTCTCAGTTCCCAGATGCCGATATTGGATGTCTCCAGCGCCAGGTTGAGCCGCTGCGACAGCTCCAGCAGCGTCTCCTCGCGCTTCTCCAGCTGCCTGATGTTCTTGTTGCGCTCGCCAAGCAGAAGGGTTGCGAAGAACACCGGAATGATGGTGAGGCAGGCGGCGGCGAGGATGATGAACCGCAGCGTCTGCTGATTCTCTGGAGGGGCGGTCCAGCCGGTTTTCGGCGCCGCCGCGATCTCCCAGCGCCCGCCCGCGAATGTGATCTTGCGCGTCAGCGGCCGCTGTCCCAGCACCTCCGGCGAGCCGAAGAACGGGGAGACGGCGGCACCCGTCGTTCCAAGATCGCGCAGCGCTATGGAGAGGTGGTCGAGATGCGGGTATTTCTCGCGGTTCTCGCTGTCGCGCGCCGGCTTCAGGCCGGTGTTTTCATAGAACATGTCGGCGTCGATCACCGCCTCAACCGCGCCCCAGACCCGTCGCTGGCCGTTCTCTTTTACGAAGACGGGGAAAAAGATCGCGAATGTGTCCTTGCCGTCGAGCGTGCGGATCGGTCCGTAGAAACGCGCCTGCTGGTTGCCGGTAGTGCGCGCCACCGACTGGCGATCCATGAGGAATTCGCGCACGTCGTGGCCAAGCCGATCCTTGCCCTCCGTCGGCGGAAATACCGACTGCACGATGAAATCGGGCGCAACGGCGATATGCACGAAATGCGGGTTCTGGATGAGCAGCCAGTTGATCTGCCGCTCCATCTCCTCGGCATTCATCTTCGAGCTGATCGCGACCATGTTGGAGAGGTCGCGCACGATGGTGATGTCCATGTTGATCTGGGCGGTCACGCGCGCGCGAATAAGGCTGGTCTCGTTTTCCGTGCGGATCGTCAATTCGCGAAGATTAGCCGCGGTATTGGCGCGATCCAGGCTGAAGCCGACGATGATGACGACCACGGCGACCAGGCAGGAAACCAGAAACGAGATATGGGTATTCCTCAAAGAACTCCGCGTTGCCTCGTTATGTTTCCTGCGGAATAGCAAAACCCCAGTCTCCCTGTTTCCCTATGACTGTAAGTAGCGGGTGTTAATTTACGATTTCTTACAGGTAGTATTGGGAACACGTTTTAAGTGTACGACTGTATTAACGAACCCTCTTGATTGTTGTTAAAATGCGCTTCATCAATTGGGCGGGAATGGTCACGGTTCAGGGCAAATTTCGCCATATTCGGGAGGCTATCTATGCACAATTGGATGTTTGAGTCGTGTTTTCGAAGGAATGCCGTTATGCGCTTCGTAGTTGCTACACTTTTGGCCACAGCGAGTTTTCTGTCGCCGATCAGCGGCTTTGCCGAGAGCGCGGACGTGGAAGCGACGATCAAGAACATCGACATGAGCAATCTCAGCCTCACGCTCGATGACGGAAAGACCTATCAGGCGTCGGAAGAATTCAATTTCGAAGGCTTGAAGGCAGGCGTGAAGGTCATCGTCTTCTATACGGAAGTCGACGGAAAGCGCGTCATTAACGATCTCGATATCGTACAGTAATTCGGGCGCCGCGAAGCAGGCCTAGATCCAGGCGATCTGCTTCGTGTCGGTCTCGATCTTGAGAATCCGGTCCTGCGGAATCTCGCCTTCGGCCGCTTCATCCTTCGGCACGTTGGCAATCGTCCTGAACAGGCTGCGAATGACCCCGCCATGCGTGACACAGACCGTCGGCCGGTCCACCTCGTTCAGCCAGGAAGCTACCCGCCACGACATGATCTCGTAACTCTCGGCATCGGCACCCGGCGGAATGAAATCCCACTTGTTGAGATTGCGCTCGACGATCCGGTCCTTGGCGGTCGCCTTCAGTTCCTTGACCGTAAAGCCTTCCCAGTCACCGAACGACACTTCGACGAGGCGCTCGTCGGTGCGATAGTCCTTGGGAGGCAGGTTCATTGCTTCGCGGGCGATCTCCATCGTCGCGCGCGTGCGGCCGAGCGGGCTCGCGATGAAATCGAATTCGATGCCTTCGACTTTCAGGATTTCCGCGAGGTTGATGCCGTTCTGGCGCGCCTGCTCACGACCGATGGCATTGAGCGGGATGTCCTTTTGCCCCTGCAGGCGGCGTTCCGCGTTCCAGTCTGTCTGGCCGTGACGAATGACGTAGATAAGCAATGATCGGCTCCATATTGCAAACGGCCCCTGATCGCTTCCGCGAGGAGGGGCCGCGAGCATGACTCATAAGAGAGTACGATCAGTCTTTTATGACGGAAATATCCGGCGCGTCCACAGCCTTCATGCCGATAACATGATAACCGCTGTCGGCGTGATGCACTTCGCCGGTGACCGAGCGCGACAGGTCCGACAGCATGTAGAGGCCGACATCGCCGACTTCTTCGATGGTGACGGTGCGGCGCAGCGGCGCGTTGTATTCGTTCCACTTGAGAATATAGCGGAAGTCGCCAATGCCGGACGCTGCAAGCGTCTTGATTGGGCCGGCCGAGATCGCGTTGACGCGGATGTTCTTCGGTCCGAGATCGACCGCCAGATACTTCACGCTGGCTTCAAGGGCTGCCTTGGCAACGCCCATGACGTTGTAGTTCGGCATGACCTTTTCGGCGCCGTAGTAGGTCAGCGTCAGCATCGAGCCACCATCCGTCATCAGCTTCTCGGCGCGACGTGCGACCGAGGTGAAGGAATAGACGGAAATCTGCATCGTCTTGGCGAAGTTGTCCGCCGAGGTGTCGACGTAACGGCCGGTGAGCTCGTCCTTGTCCGAAAAGCCGATCGCATGCACGATGAAGTCGATCTTGCCCCAGGTCTTCTCGATGTTGTCGAACACCTCGTCGATCGATGCTTCGTCGCTGACATCACAGTGTCCGGCAAGAATGCCGCCGAGTTCAGCTGCCAGCGGCTCGACCCGCTTCTTCAGCGCATCACCCTGATAAGTAAAGGCAACCTCGCCGCCCTGTGCATGAATAGCTTTGGCAATGCCCCACGCAATCGAACGATTGTTGGCAACGCCCATGATGACGCCGCGCTTGCCTGACATGAGGCCTTGTGCCTGAGCCATGTTTCGCCCCTTAAGTAAATTGATCGATCCTGCCTATGGCATAGCCGGCCAGCCGGTTCAAGATTGGCAGCAATCATCAACTGTTAGGGAACGTAACAAAGGGTGCTAATGTCACCTAAAATTCACAAAAACAGGCCGTTCTTCATAATTCTCATCAAATCCGTGACCTTATCGTCGGGCTTTTCCCACAGGATAATGCGCAGTTCGACCACGAGATCGCCCTTTCCGCCATCCGATTTGGGCAATCCCTGACCTTCGAAGCGGATTGATTTGTCCGATCCCGACCATGCCGGCACGGTGACCGTCAGCGGTCCGTTCGGTCCGTCGATGCGCGCATCGGTGCCGAGCACGGCGTTTTCGATGGTGACGGGAAGAACGGTGTGCAGATCGAACCCGTCGACTGTGAAGTCGGCGTGCGGGGCGATGTGAATATTGACCACAGCGTCGCCGCGCTGCATGCCCGTCAGCTTGTGACCTTGGCCCTTGAGGCGCACCGTGTGGCCCTCGGTGGTCCCCGGCGTCAGCGCGAAGCCGGCATCGCGGCCATCGCCGAGATCGACGTTCACCCAGGCTCCCTTCAAGATGTCCTCGATGGTCACTGTCGCGATCGCCAGCTGATCCGGCGCCTTCTCGGGCGCGGGAGCCGCACCGCCGGTAAAGCGGCGAACGAATGAGGTGAGAAGGCTCAGCGGCTGCAGGACGGCAGCGCTCGCCGCAGCGGTCTCGTCCGCGCCGTGCTCGTCGTCTATGCTCTTGCCGGCATCGCCGGCCTTGGCGCTCTCGGTAGCCTTGTCTGTCTGCTTGTCGGCCTCGGCTTGCTCGGGCTCCGGCCGCTTGGCCCGGCCGGAAGCAAAACCGCGCGTCCGTCCGCCACCGCTTGCGGTGCGTGCCTGGTTGCCGAAGATCCGCTCGATCATCTCTTCCGCGGGCTCGGCAGCGCCTGCCTGCTGCTGTTGTTGCGGCTGTGGCTGCTTGGCGGCCTCGGCGGCGGCCTTCTGCGCCGCTGCGCGCGCCAGCTCTTCCATCACGCGCTCGGCGTTTTCCTGCGCCTGCTTGGCGCGGATCGCCGCTTCGCGCGCCGCCTGGCGCTGCGCCATGATGGTGTTTTCGTTCTGCTTCTCGTTCTGCTTGGCTTCGGCCGCCCGCGCCGCGCTGTCGAAAAGACTGCGCTTCTTCGGGTCCTTCAGCGTGTCGTAGGCGCGGCCGATCTCGGCGAAGCGCGCACCGGCCAGCGGGTCGCCCTGATTGTGATCAGGGTGCACCACCTTGGCCATGTTGCGCCAAGCTGCCTTGATCTCGTCCTGCCCCGCGTCGCGCCTGACGCCCAATATCTTATAAGGATCGCGCATGTTCCAAACCGCCCGGTGTCCAAATGCGAGGTGCCCTGTCCGGCACTCCGCAGCCCCGATTAAACTCATTTGGTGCGCCGAAGTTCGCTTCGCGAGCAGAAAATCTGCGCACATATGCGAACCACAGTCCCGCAAACTTGCTAATCAGTCCTTATTTGGCGTCAGGACACGCCACGGTTTTATGCGGAATGGTTATCTTTTGCTAAATCCGGAAACGTAGCCGGGGGCAGCCGTTAACGGCTGGCTGAAAAGGCCGCTCAGCTCTCGGGCTGGAAGCTCAGAAGCTGCCAGTTGCCGCCGCCGACGAGGCAGGTCTTGCCGTAGAATTTCGAGATGCCGACATAGGAGTGGCGCGTCGTCTTGAACTGACGGCAGACCTGGCCGGTGTCGTTGTTTTCGACGATCGTGTCGATCACGCCGGCGCTGCCGGTGGAAGCGTTCGCCCAGGGAAGGGGGCGTCCCTGCAGGCCGTTGATGTCGGCCGAGGTGACGGCATTGCCCACGGTCATTTCGTCGGAGATGCTGTCGCTTGTCGGCGCCGGCTGCGGCACGGTGCCGGTCGCGACCGAACGGTCGACCTTGTTGCTGCTGAACATATCAAGCCCGCCGGCCATGCAGCCGGAGAGAGAAAGCACTGCCGTTCCGACAACGCAGATGGCCGCGCATTGGCGCATGAGGCCCTTTGTATGACGAACTGACTTTGCTATGACTTCCACCCTGTGTCCTGTCCAGTAGTTTTGGGCTGGGCAATTATCGAATAAACCCGGGGCATTTGAGCTAATATGTCGGAAAATGAGTTAACAACCAGTGACTTCACCGAGCAAAACGAGCCGTTCCAGCTCTTTGCGGATTGGCTGAAGGAAGCCGAGGCTTCCGAGATCAATGACCCGAATGCGGTGGCGCTTGCGACGGTCGATGAAGACGGCCTTCCCAATGTCCGCATGGTTCTCCTTAAGGGATTCGATCAAGACGGATTTGTGTTCTACACGAATTTCGAAAGTCAGAAAGGCCGCGAAGTCCTCGGCCAGAAAAAAGCGGCCATGTGCTTCCACTGGAAGACGCTGCGCCGCCAGGTTCGGCTGCGCGGCCCGGTTGAAGTGGTGAGCGACGAGGAGGCCGACGCCTATTACAAGACCCGTGCCCGCGGCAGCCGCATCGGCGCTTGGGCCTCCAAGCAGTCGCGCCCGCTCGAAAGCCGCTTCGCGCTGGAAAAAGCCGTCGCCGAATACACGGCGCGCTATGCGATCGGCGAGATCCCGCGCCCGCCGCACTGGTCCGGCTTCCGCATTAAGCCGACCTCGATCGAGTTCTGGAAAGACCAGAAGTTCCGGCTCCATGACCGCATCGAGTTCCGCCGCGCCACGCCCGAGGGCGGCTGGGAGAAGGTGCGGATGTATCCGTAAGCATCCCCTCGGCGGCGTCTGCAATCGCCCGTGCAAGGGCGCCACGAACCCGCCGCCGCTGACATCGAAACGGAGCGCTGCGCAACCACGGCGCTCCTCGCTCGAATTTTCATCCTAGGTTGAAAAGATCGTGCCCCGAGGCGCTGGCGTCACCTGTAAACGGCGCGTCGCCTCAAAAGAAAGTGATCGGTGGATAATGTCGGCGGGGAGGGCCCAGCCCCTCAGCCGCGATTGCCCATCAGCTTCAAGGGAATCCCCGAAGCAAGGCCGGAGACATAGCGCGGCTTCTGATAGAGCCCGTTGATCGACAGGCGCGGCAGATAGGTGGAGCGCTCGAGCGATTGCCGGCCGATCACGCCGGGCTGCGTCGTCACCGCCAGAGAAAAGCCGAGATCCCTAGCGATCGCCGCCTGCTGCTGCGTCACCGCCTCGCGCGTTCCATAAGGATAGGCGAATGCGCCCGGCCGGTGGCCGCTGATCACCTCGACATAATCCTGTGAGTGCGTCATCTCATCGCGAACCTCGGCGTCGGAAAGCCGCGCGACGGCACGGTGGCTGACCGTGTGGGCGCCGAGCGAGGCGAGTGGGCTGGCGTCCAGAAGGTTGAGCTCCGGCGCCCCCATCACCAGATCGTCGACGATCTCGGTGGGGTCGATCCCATGCGACCGCGCCAGCGCATCCACGGCCTCCACGGCCACCGTCTCTTCATGCGCATGAATATAGTGTGCGAAGCGGGCAAAGGCGCGGTGCTTGTCAGCGAGCGTCGCGGTGTCGATCGTCTCGGTGCCATCGCCGAAATCGAAGCTCAGCCTGTCTTCGCGCCGCAAGAGCGCCGTCAGCGTCTCCCACCAGATCGTATGCGTCCGCTCCACCAGCCCCTTGGCCACGAAGATCGTGAACGGCGCCTCATGCCGCTCGAACACAGGCATGGCGTAGACGAGATTGTTGCGATAGCCGTCGTCGAGCGTAAAGGCCGCGAAGGGCTGCGACGGCTTGGGCTCTAGGAGCGCTTCGGGAACCTCTGCAAGCGACACGAATCGATAGCCGTCGCTCTTCAGCCGCGTCAGCACAGCGTCGAGAAAGTCCGGCGTGATCTCCAGATGCGCGTTAGGCGAAAAGGCGGACGGCTCGTGGGGGCGAACGTGATGTAGCGTGAAGATCGCGCCCATCCCACGTGCGCCGCGCATCAGCCCGACCGAGCGCAGGAGGTTGGCCACCTCGAGCCCGCCAGTTATCGCGATCCGCTTTGCCAGCGTTCTGGCGTTCATCATCTCCGCTCCGTCTACGGGGGTCGTGAGGAAGGCGACCCTAGCAAGGGCGAGGTTAAGCCTTGCTGAATGCTGACTTTGCCTGAATGCTAATATTGCAGGGCGTGTTTTACGTTTTTTTCACCATAAAGGGTAAAATTTGACAAAAATGGTCCACGTTGCCGCAAAGTCGCGCCATATTGTGTCCTTCTGTACAGGAACGGGACAAAATTCGGGCGACGAGGGTCGGCCGTTCATCGAGGGGAAGTGCATGAGAAAGCTGTTGGCCGCGATTATAACCGCGACGTTGGTCGTTGCGGCGCCGTTGTCGGCTATGGCTGGCAGCGCCTCCCTCATCCTTGATGCGAGAACCGGCAAGGTTCTGTCGTCGGAAAACGCCGATGTCCTCAATCATCCCGCGTCGCTCACCAAGATGATGACGATCTACATGGCCTTCGAGGCCATCAATCGCGGCAAGATGAACTGGGATACCCCGATCGTCATGTCGAAATACGCCGCCTCCCGCCCGCCGACCAAGCTCGGCGCCAAGGCAGGAACGTCGATCACCGTGCGCGAAGCAATCCTCGGCATGATCACCAAGTCGGCAAACGACGCCGCTGCCGCCATGGGCGAAAAGCTCGGTGGCTCGGAAAGCAATTTCGCCCGCCTGATGACGCAGAAGGCGCGCCAGCTCGGCATGAGCCGCACCTCGTTCTACAATGCTTCGGGCCTGCCGGATGGCCGCCAGGTGACCACGGCGCGTGACATGTCCACGCTCGCCGTCGCCCTGATGAAGAATTATCCCCGCGAATACCGCCTTTTCTCGACCGCGAGCTTCAATTTCCGCGGTCGCCAAATTCGCGGTCACAACAACCTGATGTACCGCTACCAGGGCATGGACGGCATCAAGACCGGCTATACCAACGCCTCGGGCTTCAACCTCGTCAGCGCCGTCAAGGATGGCAACCGCCGCGTCGTCGGCGTGGTCCTCGGTGGCCGCACCGCCCGCAGCCGCGACGACAAGATGGCGGCCCTGCTCGACAAGGCCATGGGCCGCGCATCCTCTTCGGGTGGCGCCCGCCTGGTCGCCAGCGTCAATTCGCGCGAGCCTGTTGAAGTCGCCTCCGCGGCCGATGCCAGCGACCTGCCGGTTCCCGCATCCGCACCGCGCGTCGAGGATGTCGCCCCGGTCGCAGCACCCGAGATCGCCCGCAGCGAACTTGCACCCAAGGCGCTCGGCTATCTGAGCGACACCGTTCCGCAGGAGCGTCCGTCGGCGCTCGACGCCGTAACGCCGTCGGCAAAAATCGGCTCCGCAAAGCCGCTCGCATCCGTTGCCTCGACCGGCGATTGGTCAATCCAGATCTCGGCTGCCCCGAGCGACGAAGCCGCCCGCGCGCTTCTTGCCCAGGCCAAGTCCGAAGGCGGCGCCGCGCTGAAGTCGGCCAACCCCTATACGGAAGCCGTCGGCAAGGGCGCCAACAAGGTCTACCGCGCCCGCTTCGTCGGCTTCGAAAGCCGCGACGCAGCGACATCTGCCTGCGATGCGCTGAAGAAGCGGTCCTACGATTGCATGCTGCTCGGCGACCGCGGCTGATCCGCCAGCCATTCCGACTGGACATTGCTGCTGAATCAGGGTTCTCCTACGTAAACGAAAGGAGAACATGATGCTGGATGATCTTGCCCTGAAGTTCGAGCGGGCCTCGAGCGCCTATGCCGGAGAAAACGGCATCACCCGCGATGCCGACTGGTTTCTGCTGAAGCTCCAGGAAGAGATGGGCGAACTGACCCAGGCCTGGAACCGCGTCAGCGGGCGAGGGCGCCCCAAGGGCCGTTCCGGCGAGGACATGGCCCGCGACCTCGAAGACGAAGCCGCCGACGTGCTCGGCCACATCCTGCTCTTCGTGCACCGCAACGATCTCGACCTCGCTGCCGCGATCAAGCGCAAGTGGCTGTTTTCGCTTGATGAAGCTCTCTGAGCCTCAGTCGGCGCTGAGGCTCAGCCTGTAGAACCTGCTGTCGACGACCATCACAGGAAAGCTTGGCGGCAGCGTGCTCTTCTCGACTTCGACGAAGCCGTTCTTCTCGTAGAAGCGGTGCGCGGCGAGAAACTTGTCCGTTGTGCCGAGATAGACATCGGCAAGCCCCTGCGCCTCTGCGTGCCGCACCAGCGCCGCAAGAAGTGCCGTGGCCACGCCACGTTCGCGTCCGCGAAAATCCGCCGCCACGAACATCTTGCGCAGTGCTGCCTGGTCGTTGCCGATATCTTTCAGCCCGATCGTGCCGACCACGGTATCACCCGATGTCGCCACCCAGAACTGGCCCTTGCCCGACTGGTAGAACTCGGGAATGGCCGAAAGGTCCGGCTGATCGGCGGCGGTGATCGCGATCCCGAACTCCTCGCTCTGGATCGGAAGGATGGTCGATATCACGCCGTCCTTGTCCGACGGCGTGAAGGGGCGAACGCGGATATCGGTCATCGGGCAGGGGCCTGTTATGCCTGCGTGCCGCCCACCGTCACCTGGTCCATCCTCAGATGCGGCTGGCCGACGCCGACGGGAACCCACTGGCCCGCCTTGCCGCAATTGCCGATGCCGGTGTCGAGCTTCATGTCGTTGCCGACCATGGAGATCCGCTGCATCGCGTCGGGGCCGTTGCCGATCAGCATGGCGCCCTTGACGGCGGGACCGATCTTGCCGTTCTCGATCAGATAGGCCTCGGTGCAGCCGAACACGAACTTGCCGGAGGTGATGTCGACCTGGCCGCCGCCGAAGGAGACGGCGTAGATGCCCTTCTTCACCGACGAGATGATTTCTTCCGGCGTCTTGTCGCCACCCAGCATGTAGGTGTTGGTCATGCGCGGCATCGGCACATGCGCGTAGCCCTGCCGGCGGCCGTTGCCTGTCGGTTTCATGCCCATCAGCCGGGCGTTCTGCCGATCCTGCATGTAGCCGACCAGTTTGCCGTTTTCGATCAGCACGTTGTAGCCCGAGGGAGTGCCTTCGTCGTCGATGGTGATCGAGCCGCGACGGCTGTCGATCGTGCCGTCATCGACCACGGTAACACCGGGCGCGGCGACCATCTGGCCGAGCAGGCCGGCGAAGGCCGACGTCTTCTTTCGGTTGAAATCGCCTTCCAGCCCATGGCCGACGGCCTCGTGCAGCATCACGCCCGGCCAGCCGGAGGAGAGCACAACGTCCATGGTGCCGGCAGGCGCCTCGATCGCCTCGAGATTGACCAGCGCCTGGCGCAGCGCCTCGTCGGCGCCATACTGCCAGTTGCCCTCGGCGATGAAGTCGCCGAAGCCGATGCGGCCGCCACTGCCGTAGGAGCCGCTCTCCTGGCGGTCGCCCTGGCCAACCACGACGGAGATGTTGATGCGCGTCATCGGCCGGATATCGCGGACCCGGTGACCATCGGCACGCAGGATGTCGACCACCTGCCAGCTGGCCGCGACCGAAGCCGTCACCTGCCTGACCTTGTCGTCCTTCCCACGCAGATAGGCGTCGATGTCCTGCAGAACCTTGACCTTCTCCTCGAAGGTGGGCGAGCCGATCGGGTTTTCGTCGCTGTAGAGCTTCTTGTTGGTGCCCTGCGGGGCCGCTGCATAGCTGCCGGTATAGCCGCGTGTCACAGCACTCACCGCGTCGGCAGCCCGCTTCAGCGCCGAAACCGAGAGATCGCCCGCATGCGCGTAACCGACCGCTTCGCCCGCCACCGCGCGCAGGCCAAAACCCTGCTCGGTGTTGAAGCTGCCGCCCTTGAGGCGGCCGTTGTCGAACATCAGCGATTCGGCCTGCGCGTGCTCGATATAGAGCTCCCCGTCGTCGGCGCCGGAAAGGGCCTCGGCGACAAGCGAACGCATCTTCGCTTCGTCGGCGTCGAAAAGCGTCAGGAGATCGGTATTCATGTCATTATGCTCCGCTGCGGCAGGAAATGCTTCCTGCCGATGTAGGTCCCGGGGACGGTTCGAGCAAGTGTCGAATTCGTAAGGATCGCAAAAGCGACCGGACGCGGAGCTCAGGCTCAGCGGTCAGGGGCCCTTGTCAGGCCCCCGATATCAGGGAAGCGCGTCGTAGCCTTCGGCGAAGCCCTTGAGGTCGACAGGAATGCCGATACCCTCTTCAGGCGTCTGGAAGACGATGAAGGTGGCGCTGGCGCCGCTGCGGAAGGTCTTGAGCAACTCGTCCTCGAGCACGACTTCGGCATAGCAGCCGTCGGCGAAGCAGCGCACGAAGTAGGCGCGGCCGATATCCTTGCCGTCGACGTTAAGGCCGAGACCGTTGGGCAGCAGTACGCCGAGTGGCGCGAGCACGCGCAGAATCTTTGACTTGCGGTCGGCGGTCTTCAGCACGACCACCGAGAGGCCCACTTCCGGGCGGTCCTCGGCAATCACGTTCTGCATCAGCGCGCATTGCTCGGCCGAAGCACCGGCCGGCTTGTCGCAGACGACGGACCATGCGCCGTGATTGGAGCGGACGGTGCCGGGCGCCTGCGGTTGCGTCTGTCCTGGTGTCGCCTGCGCGGCAGGGGCGCCGGGGGCGGGCTGTGCTGGCGCGGCCGGAGCTGGTGTCGGCGCCGGCGTCTGCGCGAAAGCCGGAGCGATCGCCGCGGCGGTAACACAAGCCGACAGCACGAACGGCCGCACTAGGGAACGGAAACCCATGAAAACCTCTGCAGTTCGAATCAGTGCCGCTAAGTTGGGGCGGGCCGTCCAAAATGAAAAGCCCCACCCGCTGAAAAGCCGGGGACTACGGCGGAAATGGGACGTTTCTTGATTATTCTTGGGAAGGATGGCTGGCCGACGCCAACATTTTCCGTATCATAAGGAAAATCATGGCATGTTTCGATGCGCCCGGAGGAGGGATCATCGGGGCGAAAATGCCGCATGGCCAAATGCTTTGGATTATTGCGGCAAGTGCTAAACTGTGGTTTGAAGCGCATGAGGATGGCAAGGATTCTGCGTGCAGTGCACGCGGGTCAGCGCTCGAGGGAGATGAAACGTGATTAAGAAGGCCTATGCAGGCATGACCGCGATGGTCTGTCTGCTTTTTGCTTCCGGCAGTTATGCCGACCAACCGATGCCGTGGCAGGCCACTTTGCAGCCAGCCGCGACGCCGATCATGCGCGATATTCACTGGTTCGAACAATATACGCTGTGGTTTATTGTTCCCGTGACACTCTTCGTGCTCGCTCTTCTTATCATCGTCTGTCTTCGCTTCCGGGCCAGTGCGAACCCGGTTCCATCAAAGACGAGCCACAACACGGCAATCGAGATCGCCTGGACCGTGGGACCGGTTCTGGTGCTGCTATTCCTGGCGGTTCCGTCTTTCAACCTTTTGACCGCGCAGCTGACGCTTCCGGAAAACCCTGATGTCACCATCAAGGCGACCGCGACGCAGTGGCAGTGGAACTATGAATATGAAGGCTCGGGCGACAATCCGCTCGCCTTCGACAGCTATCTGCTGAAGGATCAGGACCGCGCCGCCGCCGGCAAGGAAGACAAGGCCAAGTATCCGCGTCTTCTCGCCGTCGACAACGAACTCGTGCTGCCGGTCAACAAGACCGTGCGCGTTCTCGTGACGGCTGCCCCGACCGACGTCATTCACGCCTTCGCGATGCCGTCCTTCGGCGTCAAGATCGATGCCGTGCCCGGCCGCCTGAACGAAACCTGGTTCCGCGCCGAGCGCGAGGGCCTGTTCTACGGCCAGTGTTCCGAACTCTGCGGCAAGGACCACGCGTTCATGCCGATCGCAATTCGCGTCGTTTCCGAGGACAAGTACAAGCAGTGGATGGCGTCCGCCGCCTCCGACCTGCCCGGTGCTTACAAGAACCTCATGGCTGAAACCGATGGTCCCGCAAAGACCCTCGATGTCGCCGAAAACGTCGCTCAGTAAAGGAAAAGGAACGGGACATGGCTGGACCTTCCGCACACGATCATTCGCATGATCACGATCATGGCGCGCACGCGCATGACGATCACCACCACGACCACTCGCACAAGCCGAGCTTCGTCAATCGCTGGCTCTTTTCGACCAACCACAAGGACATCGGCACGCTGTACCTGATCTTCGCGATCATGGCCGGCATCGTCGGCGGCGCGCTCTCCGTTGCCATGCGCATGGAGCTGCAGGAGCCCGGTATCCAGATTTTCCATGGCCTCGCCGCCATGGTCTACGGTTACGAGGGCGATGCCGCGATCGACGGCGCCAAGCAGATGTTCAACATGTTCACCACCGCGCACGCGCTGATCATGATCTTCTTCATGGTCATGCCGGCGATGATCGGCGGTTTCGCCAACTGGATGGTGCCGATCATGATCGGCGCGCCGGATATGGCCTTCCCGCGTCTGAACAACATCTCCTTCTGGCTCATCGTTCCGGCCTTCCTTCTGCTCATCATGTCGATGTTCGTCGAAGGCCCGGCCGGCGCTTATGGTGCCGGCGGCGGCTGGACCATGTATCCGCCGCTTTCGAGCACGGGTACGCCGGGTCCTGCGGTCGATCTGGCGATCTTCGCGCTCCACATCGCTGGTGCTTCGTCGATCCTCGGTGCCATCAACTTCATCACCACGATCCTGAACATGCGCGCTCCCGGCATGACGCTGCACAAGATGCCGCTCTTCGCCTGGTCGGTTCTGATCACCGCCTTCCTGCTTCTGCTGTCGCTCCCGGTTCTCGCCGGCGCCATCACCATGATGCTGACCGACCGCAACTTCGGCACCTCCTTCTTCGTGCCCGAGGGCGGCGGCGACCCGATCCTTTACCAGCACCTGTTCTGGTTCTTCGGTCACCCTGAAGTCTACATCCTGATCCTGCCCGGCTTCGGCATCGTCAGCCACATCATATCGACCTTCTCGAAGAAGCCGATCTTCGGCTATCTCGGCATGGCCTACGCCATGGTCGCGATCGGCGCCGTCGGCTTCGTCGTCTGGGCCCACCACATGTACACGGTCGGCCTGTCGCTCGATGCGCAGCGCTACTTCGTCTTCGCAACCATGGTCATCGCCGTGCCCACGGGCGTGAAGATCTTCTCCTGGATCGCGACGATGTGGGGTGGCTCGATCACCTTCTCGACGCCGATGGTCTGGGCGATCGGCTTCATCTTCCTGTTCACGGTCGGTGGCGTCACCGGCGTGCAGCTGGCAAATGCCGGTCTCGACCGTTCGCTGCACGACACCTATTACGTCGTGGCGCACTTCCACTACGTTCTGTCGCTCGGCGCCGTCTTCGCCATCTTCGCTGGCTGGTACTACTGGTTCCCGAAGATGACCGGCTACATGTACAATGAGCTCATCGGCAAGCTGCACTTCTGGGTCATGTTCATCGGCGTCAACCTGGTGTTCTTCCCGCAGCACTTCCTCGGTCTCGCCGGCATGCCGCGCCGCTATATCGACTATCCGGATGCCTTCGCCGGCTGGAACTACGTGTCCTCGATCGGCTCCTACATTTCGGCCTTCGGCGTTCTGATCTTCCTCTTCGGCGTATTCGAAGCCTTCGCCAAGAAGCGCGTCGCCGGAGACAATCCGTGGGGTGAGGGTGCTACGACCCTCGAGTGGCAGCTTTCCTCGCCACCCCCTTATCACCAATGGGAACAGCTCCCGCGCATCAAGTAAATGGATGCGAGACATCGTGACCGCCGCCGGAGGAGCGCGGCGGTCACCGTTCAGTTTTCAGGACAATACCAATGACAGTCATCGACGATCGCAGCAGCCTAGGAGACGACAGCGAATTTCGCATGTCGGAAGCCAGCGCACGCGATTACTTCGAGCTTCTCAAGCCGCGCGTCATGTCGCTTGTGGTTTTCACCGCATTCGCCGGCCTGATCGTGGCGCCCGGCCACATCAACCCGATCATCGGCATCATCGCGGTGCTCTGCATCGCCGTCGGTGCTGGCGCATCCGGCGCGCTCAACATGTGGTATGACGCCGATATCGATGCGGTGATGACCCGCACCGCCAAGCGCCCGATCCCGGCCGGCCGTATCGCGCCCAACGAGGCGCTCGCCTTCGGCCTCGTGCTCTCCTGCTTTTCCGTGTCGATCCTCGGGCTCGCCGTCAATTGGCTCGCAGCCTCGATCCTCGCCTTCACCATCTTCTTCTACGCCGTCGTCTACACGATGTGGCTGAAGCGCTCGACGCCGCAGAACATCGTCATCGGCGGTGCGGCCGGCGCTTTCCCCCCGATGATCGGCTGGGCCTGCGTGACCGATAGCGTCACCATCGAAAGCACGGTCCTCTTCCTCATCATCTTCCTCTGGACGCCTGCTCACTTCTGGGCGCTGGCGCTGTTCAAGATGCGCGATTATCAGTCCGTCGGCGTGCCGATGCTGCCCAATGTCTCGGGCGAGCGCACCACCAAGAACCAGATTGTCGTCTACGCCGTCCTGACCGCGTTCAGCGCGGTCGCGCCGACCTTCCTCGGCTTTGCCAGCACCGGCTATGGCGTCGTCGCCGGCCTGCTCAGTGCCGTCTTCGTCTACTGGTCCGTCATCTGCTGGCGCATGCCCGATGGCGACGAAAAGATGGTGCCGGCCAAGAAGCTCTTCGCCTATTCGATCTTCTATCTCTTCGCCATTTTCTCGGCGCTGATGTTCGACCGCCTGGCGTCCTTCCTGATGACGCATTGGGGAGCCGGCCTTTGATCGAGACCGTCAAGCTCACCGACGCCCAGCGCAAGTCCCGCCGCAACCGCAACGTTGCGCTTGGCCTCGTGCTGGCCGCCCTGGTCGTCATTTTCTACGCCATAACCATCGTGAAATTCACTTGAGGGCATGAGATGAGCGAAGCGCAAAGCACGCCGAGAAAACCGCGCAACAATGGCGCCGTCGTTTTCATGTGCCTTGCCTTCGTCTTCGGCATGGGCGCGGCAAGCTATGCCGCCGTGCCGCTCTATCGCATGTTCTGTCAGCTCACCGGCTATAACGGCACGACGCAGCGCGTCGAGCAGGCCTCGACTGTCATCCTCGACCGCAAGATGCGCGTCACCTTCGATGCCAACGTCGCGCCGGGGCTGGATTGGGAGTTCAAGCCCGTCGAGCGCGAGGTCAATCCGCGCATCGGCGAAACGATCCAGGTGAATTTCACCGCCGTCAACAAGTCCGATCAGCCGCAGCGCGGCCAGGCCGTGTTCAACGTCACGCCGGGCGAGGCGGGTGTCTATTTCAACAAGGTGCAGTGCTTCTGCTTCAACGAGACCGTGCTGCAGCCGGGCGAGAAGCTGGACATGCCTGTCGTCTTCTACATCGATGCCGATATCGTCAAGGCCGTGGAATCCAAGGATATCCACACCGTCACCTTGTCCTATACGTTCTATCCGAAGGAAGGACCGAAGCCGGTGGCTTCGCGCGAGGATGGAACGCAAACGCTTGAAAAGAAACTTTGATACTGGGTTCGTTTCCGGCTAAGCCGGAGCGGAGAGGATAGGTCCGGGGGAGTCCAAATGGCCGAAGCGCATCAGAAACACCACGATTATCACATCATAGATCCGAGCCCGTGGCCGATATTGGCGTCGTTCGGCGCCTTCGTCATGACCTTTGGCGGCGTCGGCTACATGCGCTATCTCAACGGCGGCTCGCTGCACATCTTCGGCATCGAATGGGCCCATCCCTGGCTGTTCTTCATCGGCCTTGCGGTCGTTCTTTACGTGATGTTCGGCTGGTGGGCCGATACCGTCAAGGAAGCCCATGAGGGCGCCCACACCCGCGTCGTCTCGCTGCATCTGCGCTACGGCATGATCATGTTCATCGCCTCGGAGGTGATGTTCTTCGTGGCCTGGTTCTGGGCCTATTTCGACGCCAGCCTCTATCCGCACGAAGCCATCCAGGCCTCGCGTCTGGCCTTCACCGGTGGTCAGTGGCCGCCGAAGGGCATCGAGGTGCTCGACCCCTGGCACCTGCCGATCTACAACACCGTCATCCTGCTGCTTTCGGGCACCACGGTCACCTGGGCGCACCATGCGCTGCTGCACAACGACCGCAAGGGCCTCATCCAGGGCCTGACGCTGACGGTGCTGCTCGGCGTCCTGTTCTCCAGCGTCCAGGCTTACGAATACGCCCACGCGCCGTTTGCCTTCAAGAACTCGATCTACGGCGCCACCTTCTTCATGGCGACCGGCTTCCACGGCTTCCACGTGCTCGTCGGCACGATCTTCCTGATCGTCTGCCTGATCCGCGCCATACGCGGCGATTTCACCCCCAAGCAACACTTCGGCTTCGAAGCGGCCGCCTGGTACTGGCACTTCGTCGACGTGGTCTGGCTCTTCCTGTTCTTCTCGATCTACGTCTGGGGCGGCTGGGGCGCACCACTCGCGGCCGGGTGAGGGCTGCGGCTGTTGAATTGAAAGGGCGGGCCGTGGGGTCCGCCGGTAATGCAAAATGCGGAGCCATCGAGAGGTGGCTCCGCATTTTTTATGGTGGGCGGTACAACGAGGTCAGTTTGCTGATGCTATTTTCCACGCAAGGCGAGGTTAAACCAAACCGTAAAAAGACGAGAAAATTCCGCGAACACAAGAAGCAGCAGGCAACCTCCCCAGTTTGGTTCTCCAAAAGCCGCCACGCTTAGGAGGACGATCAGGAAGTACGAAGCAGAAAGTATCGAAACATACTTCAATAGCGCCACGCCAAAACCTCCTCGTTCTCTACCTATGCAATGTTTGTATATCCGAATACAATTTCAAGCGGCATGGGGTATGAATGACGGCAATGGGCCCGTGCGGACCTCTGTAGCAGCGTCTCACCAGTGGCCCCCTCACCCTACCCTCTCCCCGAGGGGAGAGGGGAAGATTGCGCAGAGGGTGCCGCTTATCCCTTCTCCCCCGTGGGGAGAAGGTGCCCGAAGGGCGGATGAGGGGGCTCCGGATGCTGAGGTTAGCCGCGTCCACGGATCACCTGCGTAGGAAGTCCGCTTCTACCCTCTCTACCGCGCCTCCGCGATCCGCTCGAACGCCGACGGCCTCGCAATCCCGATATCCAGCGTCTGCCGGATGATCTCGGCGCACTCCAGCGGCGTCAGTAGCGACGTGTCCACCTCCAGATCGTAGATGCCCGGCTGGTGCACATGGTTCTGCCAGCGCTGCACCGAATCGGGGATCGGGTCTTCGGCGCTTGCCTGGTCGTACAGCCCCTCGCGGCCCGGCATGCGGATCTCGCGGCGGCGCATGATCGTGTCGAGCGGGCAGTGCACGCCGACAAACAGAACCGGAAAACCTTCCAGCCTGCGGGCGCAGTCGGCGAGAATGCCGAGCGGTTGCGAGTAGAAATCGTGGTGCCCGAGATCGGCGACGACGTTGAGGCCGAGGCCGACATGGATGGCGATCGTCTCGTAGAGGGCGGCGTAGAAGAACGGCACCGCGTCTTCCAGATCGGGCCGTTCGCCGCCGGGCCGCAGGCCGATGCCGGGCAGATAGCGCTCGGGCGTCATGGCGTTATAGGCATCGACGCCGATGTTCATCCACGGGCCGTCGAACTCGTCCTGGATCGCCTTGGCGATCGATGATTTTCCGCTGCGCGGTGCGCCGTTCAGAATAACGATCTGAGCGGCGGGGTTTTCCTCGGACATGTGTTTTCTTCTTTTGTTTGGCGCGAATCAGTGAGGCGAAATCGCGCAGGCATTTCACTTCGTATTGCGATTACATTATGGGTGACTTTAAGGCGGTGACTCACCGCGTCGGGAGGATAGCATGAACGAGGACAGCGCGCATTTCCCACCTGTGGATCCTTTGAAAACAGGCATTCGCGGCTGCTGCCCGCGCTGCGGCAATGGCAAGCTTTTCAATGGTTTGCTGGGCCTGAAGCCGCGTTGCGCCGCCTGCGGCCTCGACTATGCCTTTGCCGACGCCGGCGATGGCCCGGCCGTCTTCGTCATCCTGATCGTCGGCTTCATCGTCATCGGCTCGGTGCTGTGGCTGGAAGTGAACTATTCGCCGCCGATCTGGCTGCACATCCTGCTCTTCGCGCCGCTGACGATCATTCTCTCGCTACTGGCGCTGCGCTGGTGCAAGGGCATCCTCATCGCCATGCAATACCGCCACAATGCCCGTGAAGGACGTCTCTCCCGTGATTGATGCCACAGCCGCAGCCCCCCGCCGCACGCGATCCGTTCTGGCCGCCATCGCGGTCCTCGTAGCACTCGCCATCCTGATTGCGCTCGGCACCTGGCAGGTCGAGCGGCTGCACTGGAAGGAAGGCCTGCTCGCCGATATCGCCGCCCGCCTCGCAGCCCCCGTGGTCCCCTTGTCCGATATCGAGGCGATGGCCGCCAAGGGTGAGGATATCGAATACCGCCGCGTCACTTTGTCCGGCGTCTACGACAACAGCCGCGAACGCCACTTCTTCGCCACCTGGCGCGGCCAGACCGGCTTTTACGTCTATACGCCGCTGCAGCTTGTCGACGGCCGCTTCCTCTTCGTCAATCGCGGCTTCGTGCCCTATGACAACAAGGAGCCGGAAATGCGTATGCAGGGCCAGCTGACGGGCGAGCAGACCGTCAACGGTCTTGCCCGCAGCAAACTCCCCGGCAAGCCCTCCTGGGTCGTGCCTGACAACGACGTCGCCAAGAACATCTTCTACTGGAAGGACCTCGACGTCATGGCCTCGAGCACCGGGCTCGACAAGGCCACGGTCGTGCCCTTCTTCGTCGATGCCGATGACACGCCCAATCCCAAGGGCATGCCGATCGGCGGCGTCACCGAGGTCGACCTGCCCAACAACCACCTGCAATACGCCTTCACCTGGTATGGCCTGGCCTTAACGCTGGTCGTGATCGTCGTCGTCGCGCGCTTGCGCAAGCGCGGCAATCCGCCGGCGCAATAGTATCGCTTCAATTTCTGCCTATATTGGGCTAGAGACGCACATCTGCATAAACCGGAAAAGACATGAATATTGCGGCGAAACCTCCACTGACGATCAGGCTCTGCGGGCCGCGCGGCTTCTGCGCCGGCGTGGACCGGGCGATCCAGATCGTCGTTCTGGCGCTGAAATCCTATGGCGCGCCCGTCTATGTCAGGCACGAGATCGTTCATAACCGCTATGTCGTCGAAGGCCTGGAAGCGAAGGGCGCCGTCTTCGTCGAGGAGCTGAACGAGATCCCGGAAGAGCATCGCGCCCAGCCGGTCGTCTTCTCAGCCCATGGCGTGCCGAAATCGGTGCCGGAGGATGCGACCACACGCAACCTCTTCTATCTCGACGCCACATGCCCGCTGGTCTCCAAGGTCCACAAGCAGGCCATGCGCCACAACAAGCTCGGCCGCCACGTCGTCCTGATCGGCCATGCCGGCCACCCGGAGGTGATCGGTACCATGGGCCAGCTGCCCGAAGGCGCCGTCTCGCTGGTCGAAACCATCGCTGACGTCGATCTCTACGAGCCCGTCGATCCCGACAATCTCGGCTATGTCACGCAGACGACGCTCTCGGTCGACGACACCGCCGGCGTCATCGCCCGCCTGCAGGAGCGCTTCCCGAACCTGACGGCGCCATCGGCCGATTCGATCTGCTACGCCACCACGAACCGCCAGGAAGTCGTCAAGCAGGCGGCCCCCGGCTGCGATCTCTTCATCATCGTCGGCGCGCCGAACTCGTCCAACTCCAAGCGCCTCGTCGAAGTGGCGCTGAGGGCAGGGGCGAAGAAATCCATCCTGGTGCAGCGCGCCTCCGAGCTCGATTGGGACGATATCGGCCATGTCGGCACGCTCGGCCTCTCCGCCGGCGCCTCGGCCCCCGAGGTCATCGTCAACGAGATCATCGAAGCGTTTCGCGCCCGGTTCGATGCCAAGGTCGAGCTTGCCGAGACCGTGCAGGAAAACGAGCACTTCCTCGTCAACCGCGAACTGCGCGACATCGAGCTGACGACGGCGGATATGGCGTTCGTGAACGGGTAATCGATGGCAGGAGAGTGGGCGCCCCCCCTCTGTCCTGCCGGACATCTCCCCCACAAGGGGGGAGATCGGCTGGGGGCCGCCGCTCGCTGCAAGATCAATTGTTTGGGGAAACCCCCACCGCGGATCGATCTCCCCCCTTGTGGGGGAGACGCCCGGCAGGGCAGAGGGGGGTATCATTTGCGCCGCCCGAAGCCGACCGAAGCACCAAACCGAAAACGAGAGCCCGCCTTGGCAGTCTACACCGATATCTCCGAAGACGATCTGAAGTGGTTCCTGACGGAATATGACGCCGGCACGCTGTTGTCCTACAAGGGCATCGCCGAGGGCGTCGAAAACAGCAATTTCCTGCTGCATACGTCGAAAGACCCGCTGATCCTGACGCTCTACGAAAAGCGCGTCGAAAAGACCGACCTGCCGTTCTTCCTCGGCCTGATGCAGCATCTTTCCGCCCGCGGCCTGTCCTGCCCGCTGCCCTTGCCGCGCAAGGATGGCGCGCTGCTCGGCCAGTTGTCGGACCGCCCCGCAGCCCTCATCTCCTTCCTCGAAGGCATGTGGCTGCGCAAGCCGGAAGCGAAACACTGCCGCGAAGTGGGCAAGGCGCTTGCCCGCATGCACATCGCCGGCGAAGGTTTTGAGCTCAAGCGTCCCAACGCGCTCTCCGTCGATGGCTGGCAGGTGCTGTGGGACAAGTCTGAAGTCCGCGCCGACGAGGTCGAGAAGGGCCTGCAGGCGGAGATTCGTGGAGAGCTCGATTATCTCGCGGCAAACTGGCCGAAGGATCTCCCCTCCGGCGTCATCCACGCCGATCTCTTCCCCGACAACGTCTTCTTCCTGGGCGACGATCTCTCGGGCCTGATCGATTTCTACTTCGCCTGCAACGATCTGCTCGCCTACGACGTCTCGATCATCCTCAACGCCTGGTGCTTCGAAAAGGACGGCGCCTATAACATCACCAAGGGCATGGCCATGCTCGAAGGCTATACCAGCGTCCGGCCGCTCAGCGACGCCGAACTTCAGGCACTTCCGATCCTCTCGCGCGGCTCGGCGCTGCGCTTCTTCCTCACTCGTCTCTACGACTGGCTGATGACGCCGGAAGGCGCGATGGTGACGAAGAAGGACCCGCTCGAATACCTGCGCAAGCTGCGCTTCCACCGGCAGATCAAATCCGCCGCCGAATACGGGCTCACCCCATGAAGCACGTCGATATCTACACCGACGGGGCCTGCTCCGGAAATCCCGGCCCCGGCGGCTGGGGCGCGGTGCTGCGCTATGGCGAGGTCGAGAAGGAGCTCTGCGGCGGCGAGGCGGAGACCACCAACAATCGCATGGAACTCTTGGCCGCCATCTCGGCGCTGACGGCGCTGAAAAGCGCCTGCGAGGTCGATCTCCACACCGACAGTAAATACGTCATGGACGGCATCTCCAAGTGGATCTTCGGCTGGAAGAAGAATGGCTGGAAGACCGCGGACAAGAAACCGGTGAAGAACGGCGAACTCTGGCAGGCACTCGACGCCGCCAACCAGCGCCACAAGGTCAAGTGGCACTGGGTCAAGGGCCACGCCGGCCACCCGGAAAACGAACGCGCCGATGAGCTTGCCCGCAAGGGCATGGAGCCGTTCAAGAAGCGGTGAGCTTGCTCCAATCTTCCCTTCTCCCCAGCGGGGAGAAGGTGGCCCGAAGGGTCGGATGAGGGGGCTCCCAACTCCAGCTATCCATCTGAATTATTATCTTAGACGTCTCACCCGCAGCCCCCTCATCTGCCTGCCGGCATCTTCTCCCCGCTGGGGAGAAGGGACTCGTGGCGGCCGCTCACCCACCCACCGCCAGATACGCCGAAATCGTCCCAATCGACAGCACCGTCGAGGCCAGCACGACCCGCCCCGTCAAACTCGCCTCGCGCCCATAAAACTCCGCCAGCATGAAGGGCCCGGTCCCCGTCGGCAGCGCCGCCAAGAGAACGCAGGTATGCACCGCAACCGGCGGCAGCTGCAGCAGCGGCCCAGCAATCACCCAGGTGACCAAAGGCTGCGCAACCAGCTTCAGCCCGACCAGAATACCCGCCGTCGCCGCCCGCTCGGTCGCAGCCCCCGCCTTCGATCCCGCCAGAAACAGCCCGAGCGCAATCAGCGCGCAGGGCGAAGCGGCCCCGCCGAGAAGTTTTAGAAACGCATGCACCGGCGCCGGGAGCGCCACGCCCGAGACCATGAATAACGCGCCCAGCACCGGCGCGATCAGAAGCGGGTTCCGGGCCAGCGAGAGAAATGTCTTCCTGGCAATATCGCGCCGCCGCGTCTCCGATTGCAGCCCGCCCTCGATCAAGACGATGGCGACCGCGAAGAGCACGCAGACGGTGACGATCGTCGCGATCAGGGTCGGCGCCATGCCGTTGTCGCCAACGATCGAGAGTACCAGCGGAAAGCCGACGAATCCCGTATTCGCATAGCTGGCGTTCAGGCTGTCGATCGCCGCATCCGCCAGATGCCGCCCCTTCGCCATCCGCCACCAGAGCGTCGCGCAGAAGATGATGGCGCAGCCCGAAGTGAAGGAGAGGATAAAGCCCGGCTGCCAGATCTGCGATAGTTTGGCGTTGGCCATGATGTCGAAGAGCAGGGCGGGCAGTGCCAGATAGACCACCAGCCGGTTCACCTCGCGCGTCGCGTTGGGGCCGAGCGCGTCGGTCTTGCAGGCGATCCATCCGGTCAGGATCAGCGCGAAGATGGGTAGCACGATGAGGAGATTGGTCAGCATTGGGGAGGGAACTCAGGTTGCAAAGACCATTGTCTAGCCCCTGATATCGATATAATCCAATGTCGATATCATCGCTGATTGATACTCCAGAGGTATGAAATGGATACGCGTCACATGCGCTATTTCGTGGCGCTCGCCGAGACGCTGCACTTTGGCCACGCGGCGGCGCGCATGAACATGAGCCAGCCGCCCTTCAGCCGGCAGATCGCCGCCATTGAGAAGACGCTGGGCGCCCGTCTCTTCGAGCGCAACTCCCGCAACGTCGCGCTGACGGCGGCGGGCCGGCATTTTCTGGAGGAGTGCCGCGCGGTGCTCGCCGATTTCGACGCCGCCTGCCGCGACGTGCAGCTGGTCGCATCGGGCGTGAAGGGCGAGCTGAAGCTCGGCTTCATGATGAATGCCGCCTATAGCGTCGTCCCGGCGCTGGTGCGGCTGTATTCCGAAAAGCGCCCCGATGTCCGTCTCGTGCTGGAGGAGCGCATACCGACCGATATCGAGGAGATGCTGATCGAAGGCCGCCTCGACGTCGCCGTCACCTTCGGCGGCAGCCCGGCCACCCATCTGCGCACCACGCTTCTCGCCCGCGACCGCCTGCGCCTGATCGTGCCGCGCGATCACCGCCTGGCGAAACTCGACATCGCCGGCCCAACCGACCTCGCCACCGAGCGCCTGATCGCCGCCCCCGCAAGCGTGACGCCGACGCTCCGCGACGCCATCCGCAACTACTGCGCCTCCCCAGGCGTCGTCCCGCACTTCGCGCTCGAACCCCGCCTGCAGCACACCATCATCCGCCTTGTCGCCGAAGGCCTGGGCATAGCGCTCATCCCGCAGTCTTTGTGCGCGGACTTGGCTGAAGGGCTGATCTCCCGGCCGATCATGGATGCGCCGGAGTTCGACATCGTGCTCTGCGCTTCGGCTGCGTCGAGCAATCCGGCGGTGCCGGTGCTGTTTGAGGTGGCGGAGAGATTGGGTGGGGCGCTTTCACTTCGAGCCCCGGGATAATTGCCGGACTACACCCTTTGCGAGTGCGCCTTCGATCCGGGCGTATGTCACGATGACAAGAGAGGCTTAAACGGCTCGACGTAGTATCGCTTTTCGAACTCACGCAGAACCATTTCGAGCGTCGCCTCGAAGGCGCTCTGCTCAAAACTCATTGTTTTGCCTCCTTCATGAAGGTAGCGCCAGTCGATGAAAGCATCCTTGTGTTGAAACAAGGTGTGACGAATGTCGTAGTCCATGAAAAGGCAGTTGGGATGATACGGGACGACTGATCTTTTAAATTCTGCGTCGAGTTTTTCTTGGCTTTCCGGCTTTAAACTATCAAACAGCTTTAGAAGATCATGCGATTTGGCGACGTTTGGATCATCGTAGTCGAAGACGAACCATGCTTTCAGCGCCAATTCCATGGAAAGTGCCAGAAGCATAGGCTCGACGCCAATGTGGTTGCCATGCCTTAAGTCTTCGCATTCCCCAAATCCCCCGTCAGGAAAGCTCCGAGTTTTCCGAAGTATTGCCCTGGCGGCATCTCCGATTCTGATGGCTGTCGACAGTCGAGCGCTCATTGCGGCTCCTCTAGCTTGATGCAGGTTGGCATGATGCTGGAACTCGGTGTTTTAAGAACGTTATCACTTTGGCTAAGTCGAGCTGATCCTGATATCAATAAACGCCTCTCCATCCCACGTTCGCCTTCTTCTCTCATCTCACCCTCACACCCCACAATATCAACCACTTACACCACACATTTTCCCCGCGCTCACCGTCTGCGCCACACTCACCCCGTCCCGTCTTCGGATACACCGGTTGCGTTACCGGCGAGGCGGGACCGGCGCTTTCGGGAAGCCCCTGACGCAGGGTGAAACGAGGGGCGTCGCGGAATGGTCCCGCCAGCGAAGAGCTGGTGTGCGGGTGGGAAGGTCGGTTCGCCGATACCACGCGCCTATGCACATAAGGGACGGCGACTGGCCGACCGTGAAGTCCGGAAGGGTTTTGCGGAACGGCGCCGGGGTGCCGCGGGCGACAGGTCCGCGGAGGCCCTCCCGGCGTCGATCAAGACGGCCCATTCGGGATGCCCGGGGAGCGAAAGCCTCAAGAACAAGAACAATCCCGCGAGCATATCTCTGAAAAGATGCCGATCACCCGGTAAAGGAACCAGGACACGATTGCAGACCGCCGAACGGGGCGCCGGAAGGTGTCAATAAAACTAAACTATTTACGAGGCAGCTTCTGGCGCCCCGTCCGTACCAGTGCCGCATCAACCGGGGGGATAGGCCCTGCCGGGGTAGAGGCATGTCGTTTTGTGGAGGGTGAAAGTGGCTAACATCGGTGCCCGAAGGGCGGGTGAGGGGGCCACACGCGCCAACGCTAGCCCCCCCTCATCCTCATATCCCTCAAGCCGCCTTTGCCACGTCTCCATGCGGGTCGAGCACGAATTTCGTCGCCGCCCCGTGGTCGAAGCTCTCATAGCCCTGAACGGCCTCTTCGAGCGGGATCACCTTGGCGTTGACGATATCGGCGATCGGCAGGCGGTCGTGGAGGATGGCCTGCATCAGCTGCCGGTTATACTTCAGCACCGGCGTCTGGCCGGTGTGGAAGGATTGCGCCTTCGCCCAGCCGAGGCCGAAGCGCAGCGACAGGTTGCCGGTCTTGGCCGCGCTGTCGACGGCGCCGGGGTCCTCGGTCACGTAGAGGCCGGGAATGCCGATCGAGCCGGCGGCGCGGGTGATGTCCATCATCTGGTTCAGCACGATCGCCGGCTGCTCGCCGCCCGAATGCCCCCGCGCCTCGAAGCCGACGGCGTCGATGGCGCTGTCCACCTCGTTGCTCCCGGTTACCTGCGCGATCATGTCGCCCAGCCGGTCGCTCTTCGAAAGATCGATCGGCTCGAAGCCGACTTTGGCCGCATGCGCCAGGCGATCCTTGTTGAAGTCGCCGATCATCACGACGGCGGCACCGAGGATGCGGGCGGAAGCAGCAGCCGCAAGCCCGACCGGGCCGGCGCCCGCGACATAAACCGTCGAGCCGACGCCGACGCCGGCGCGCACCGCGCCATGGAAGCCGGTTGGAAGGATGTCGGAAAGCATGGTGAGATCGCGGATCTTCTCCATCGCCCGGTCGCGATCCGGAATTTTCAGGAGGTTGAAGTCGGCATAGGGGATGGTCACGTAGCGGGCCTGCCCGCCGATCCAGCCGCCCATGTCAACATAGCCATAGGCGCCGCCGGCGCGCGACGGGTTGACGGTGAGGCACACACCGGTGTCCTGCGACTTGCAGCAGCGGCAGCGGCCGCAGGCGACGTTGAAGGGTACGGAAACGATGTCGCCGACCTCGAGCATCTCGACGTCGATGCCCTTTTCGATAATCTGGCCGGTGATTTCATGGCCGAGAACCAGCCCCGGCATCGCCGTGGTGCGGCCGCGCACCATGTGTTGGTCCGATCCGCAGATATTGGTCGAGATCACCTTCAGGATCACGCCATGCTCGATGCGGCGCCCATCGGGTGCCTCGAGCTTGGGATCATCGATGTCATGGATTTCGACAACGCCGGGCCGCATGTAGACGACGCCACGGTTCTTGCTCATTTTCATCTCCTCCGTTGAAAATGCTGCGGTCCGCGCGGGCTCCTCTTCCCGTGCGGTCATGGGTCGCAGCTTAGAGGAGAATGTCGCCGACGTCGTCCCGTTTACGACGGTTTTTCCGCCCGAAACGGCCATCTCGAAGCCGTGATCTATCGCGCTGTATACTTGTCTGCGCGACTACAAGGACTTGCTACATTTCGCCGCAACAGTCCCTCCGGTAAGTATTTCTAAATTGCGATTTGTCAAACCTGTCAGCGGTTGAGGAGGGCCAGATCGAAAAAGATTGAAGAAACACCGGGGCTTACGATGATGAATTTGAAGATCAGGACACTGATACCAGCGCTGTTTGGCGGCGTTGTTGTCTTGGGTGTCATTCAGGGCGGCTTGGCGCTCAATTCCATTTCCAATCTGGAAACGCAGTCGCAGCTGATGGTCCGCAACATGACCGGTAACGCCTTCCTGGCGGCGCTCGACAAGAGCTTCGGCGATCAGCGCCGCAATGTCATGGCCATGCTGTCGGCCACCGGCCCGCAGGAGATCGCCGCGCATCAGAAGGCGGTGGACGACGCGCGTGCCATCCGCGATGACGCACTCAACTCCTTCGAGACCCGCGTCACGCTGCCGGCAACCCGCGCCAAGGTCGAGACGCTGAAGACGGACTTCCGCGCCTATGACGAGTTCGGCGCGACGATCGCGAAGATGGCGACCTCAGGCGAACAGGCGAACCTGAAGCCGTTCATGGTCGAGAACATGGATCCGATCGGCGCTGAAGCCAGCGGCATCATCAAGGGCGTAGTGGACAACAACAAGGATCTGGCGGCGCAGTCGATTGCGATCTCCAGCGATGTCGTCAGCTTCGCTCGGATCTCGACCTTCACGGCCGTCGCGATCGCCGCTCTGCTCGCCATCGTTGCCGCTTTCATCTCCTTCTTCCGCGTGGCGCGTCCGATCAGCGACATCACCGGCGCGATGAACCAGCTTGCATCAGGCGACAACAGCCACGAGATCCCGCACGGCGCCCGCCGCGACGAGATCGGCGAAATGGCAGCCGCTGTCGCCGTCTTCCGCAACAACGCGCTGGAACGCGAACGCCTGGAGCGCGAAACGGAAGCCAATCGCGGCCTCAGCGAAAACGAGCGGATTGCTCGCGAAGCCCAGAAGGCGCGTGAAGCCGAAGACGTCCGCTTTGCCGTCGATGGCCTTGGCGTCGGCCTGCAGCGCCTGTCGGATGGCGACATGACCTACCGTCTCGAAACGCCCTTCGCCGACCAGCTGGACGCGCTGCGCATCAGCTACAATGAATCGATCGGCCGCCTGCAGGAAACGCTGCGCACCGTTGGCGAAAACGCCCGGATGATCGATGCCGGCGCAGCCGAAATCAAGGCATCGGCCGACGATCTCTCCCGCCGCACCGAGCAGCAGGCAGCCTCCGTCGAGGAGACGGCAGCGGCACTGGAGCAGGTCACGACCGCGGTCAAGGATTCTGCCGGCCGCGCAGGTGACGCCGGTGAGCTGGTCAAGCGCACCCAGGCCGGCGCCGAGCGCTCCGGCGAGATCGTCCGCGAAGCGGTGGATGCCATGCAGGAGATCGAGCAGTCGTCGAGCCAGATCTCGAACATCATCGGCGTCATCGACGACATCGCCTTCCAGACCAACTTGCTTGCGCTGAACGCAGGCGTCGAAGCGGCGCGCGCCGGTGAAGCCGGCAAGGGCTTTGCGGTCGTGGCCCAGGAAGTGCGCGAACTCGCCCAGCGCTCTGCCAACGCCGCCAAGGAGATCAAGCAGCTGATCACCAAATCCGGCGACCAGGTGCGCGGCGGCGTCGATCTCGTCGGTCGCACCGGCCAGGCGCTTCAGGAGATCGTATCCGAAGTGCAGGAGATCAACCGCAACGTCCAGTCGATCGTGCTGTCGGCGCGCGAACAGTCGACCGGCCTGTCCGAGATCAACACCTCGGTCAACCTCATGGACCAGGGCACCCAGCAGAACGCGGCCATGGTGGAGCAGGCAACCGCTGCAAGCCACGGTCTGGCAACCCAGGCGGCGACACTGCTGGAACTGCTGTCGCAGTTCAAGCTCGACGACCGCGCCGTCAGCGCCGCCTCGTCAAGCTCGCGTCCGGTTCAGTCGCCGGCCCGTGCGCTCGCCGATCGGCTGACGTCATCCTTCGCAGGTCGCTCCGCCGCCTGATCGCGGCTCGGCAATCATCGTTCAGAAGGCGCGGCCGGTCACCGGTCGCGCCTTTTTCCATGGCTAATCTTTGCATCTTGCCCGCAGCCGCATTCCCACTATGCTCTGCTCATAACAACATGTCGGGAGGCAACATATGATCCTGCACTCAGTGCTGATGCGGCTGAAATCGGCCATCACGGGCGAAGAGAAGCAGTCCTTATTCGAGCAGATCGTCGCGCTGAAGCAGGTCATTCCGGGTATTCTGGATATCAAATACGGCCCGAACGTCTCGCCCGAGGGCCTGCATGCCGGCTTCGTCGATGGCTTTGCCGTGACCTTTGAAAGCCCGGAGGCGCGCGACGCCTATCTCGTCCATCCCGAGCATGTTGCCGTCGGCGAGCGTATCGTCTCGTCGCTGGATGGCGGCCTCGGCGGCCTGATCGTCTTCGACCTGCAGGTTTGATACCGCAGGTCGAATTCTCATTTACTGTCGTCAGCTGCCCTTGCGCATCGCGGCGGAGATCTGGTCGACATTGTAGCGGAACATCTTCTCGTATGTGGATGCCGGGCCCTTGGCATCCGACAGCGATTCCACATAGAGCTCGCCGCCGGGCTCAGCCCCCGTTGCCTTGGCGATCTGCTTGACGAGGCGCGGATCGTTGGAGTTTTCGAAGAAGTAGGTCTTCACGTGCTCGGCCTTGATCTGCTCGATCAGCTTGGCGACTTCGGCCGCTGACGCCTCGCTTTCAGTGGAAACGCCGAGCGGCGCCAGGAAGCTCACATGATACTCCCGGCCGAAATAGCCGAAGGCGTCGTGGCTGGTCAGCACCTTGCGATGGTCCTCGGGAATATCCTTGAACTTCGCCTTGGCATAGGCGTCCATCTCGTCGAGCTTCTTGGTGTAAGCCTCGGCATTGGCCTTGAACGCCGCCGCGTCGGCAGGATCGGCCGATGAAAGCGCCTTCTCGATGTTCTCAACCCAGACCTTGACGCTGACGGGGCTGTTCCAGACATGCGGATCGGTCACGGTCTTGCCGTCCTCTTCCATGGTGCGCGTCTTCACACCTTCGGAAACGGTCACAGGCGTTCCCTTGTAGCCCGATGCCGCGATCAGCCGATCCATCCAGCCCTCAAGTCCTTCGCCGCTGACGAAGGTGACCTTCGCGGCCTTCAGGTTCTTGGCGTCGGTCGGCGACGGCTCGAATTCATGGGGGTCGCCGTTCGGCCCGACGAGGCTCTTGACCTCGACATGATCGCCGCCAACCTGTTTGACCACATCGGCCAGCACGGTGAACGAGGCCACGACATGAAGCGTTTCGGCCGAAGCCGGCATGGCCGAGAAAGCCATCAGCGCGGGAAGCGAGGCGGCAAGAAGCAATCTTCTATGGGGCATAGAAGCATCCTTTGGTTAGCCCTTAAGATGGGCGCGGGGGAAAAGACGCCGGGCAAGGCCCGACGGTGCGAAAAAGATGGAAAAGCCGTAGATCGCCGCCGCCGTCATGATGATCGTCGGCCCGGAGGCGAGCTCGAAATGATAGGAGGCGATCAGCCCGAAATAGCCGGATGCCGCGGCACTCAAGGCAGCCACCAGCATCATCGAAGGCAGGCTGCGCGACCAGAGCTGCGCGATCGCGGCGGGAAGCATCATCAGCCCAACGGCCATCAGCGTGCCGAGCGCCTGGAAGCTGGCGACGAGATTGAGCACGACGAGCAGCAGGAACAGGAAGTGATAGACCGGACCGCGCCCGCCGATCGCCCTCAGGAAACTCGGGTCGAAGCACTCCGCGATCAGCGGCCGGTAGATCGCTGCAAGCACGATCAGAGTCAGCGTCGTGATCGCGCCGATCTGGTAAAGCGCCGGGGGATCGATGGCGAGAATGGTGCCGAACAGCACATGCAGCAGGTCGATGTTGGAGCCTCTCAGCGAGACGATCAGCACGCCAAGCGCTAGCGACGCAAGGTAGAAGCTGGCAAAGCTCGCATCCTCCTGCAGCACCGTCACCCGGCTGACCGCACCCGAGAGCAGCGCTACCGCGAGCCCCGCCACCAGCCCGCCGATCCCCATCGCTGTCAGCGACAGCGAGCCGGCAACGAGATAGCCGATCGCCGCCCCCGGCAGGATCGCATGGCTCATCGCATCGCCCATCAGGCTCATGCGCCGCAGCATCAAAAACACGCCGATCGGCCCGGAGCCGAGCCCGAGGCAAAGGCACGCGACCAGCGCCCGGCGCATGAAACCGTAATCGATGAAGGGCGCGAAGAAGAGATCGTAGATGGTCATGCGGCCGGAGCGCAGGCATCTGCGTCCTCATCCCAGCGCTCGGCCATCGCCCGCGCCTTCAATAGGTTCTCGGCCGACATCGCGCTCGCCGTCGGGCCCCAGTCGATCATCTCGCGGGCGAGAAGCAGCGTCTGCGGAAAATGCGCGCGGATCTGCTCGAAATCATGCAGCACCGCCACGATCGTGCGCCCGTCGCCATGCCAGGTCAGGATCATCTCGATCAGGTCGCGGGTGGTGCGAGCGTCGATCGCGGTAAAGGGCTCGTCGAGCAGGATCACCTTGGCGTCCTGCAGCAAAAGCCGCGCAAACAGCACGCGTTGCAGCTGGCCCGATGACAGCGACCCGATCTGCCGCCGCTCGAAGCCCTCCAGCCCGACCGCCGCGATCGCCTCCCGCGCCTTCACCATCTCCGCACCCGATACCCGCGAAAACGCCCCCGCCTGCCGCCATGCGCCAAGCAGCACGGTATCGAGCACGGAGATTGGAAACCGCCTGTTGATATCGGCCGCCTGCGGCAGATAGCCGAAATCGGTGCGCTGCAGCCGATGCTCCACACGCCCCTCGCTCGGCCTGAGCTCACCCATGATCGCCTTCAACAGCGTCGACTTCCCCGCCCCATTCGGCCCGGCAATGGCAGTCAGGCTGCCGGCCGTAATCGCGCCGGAGACGTGGTGCACGGCTGGGTGCCGGTTATAGGCGACGGTGAGATTGGAAAGCCGGATCAGGTCTTCGCTCATGGTAGCACTACCGCCCATGCGATGGCGATCCAGAGCAGGGCCGCGACGACAACGGCGCCGATCACGCGGCTCATTGCCGAGGTGCCCATCAGGCCGGCGGTGAGGTTGTTCAGGAGGGTCATTGCGGGTGCTCAGTATGTAATAACATTACCTCGTAACGTTATAACGATAGTTTCGGCGATGATGCAAGCCGTGGAGCGCGAAAAATATCGGCAACCAGCGGAGGTTTGTGGAGAACAGGAAGTGGAAGGCGGATTGGGACGAGGACGCCGCCACGCTCTCGGCGTCATCCTCGGCCAACGTGCCGAGGATCTAAGCACGCCGCCACGAGTGCAACGGTGCACTGAAGGGGGAAGGGCGCCAAAGCCGATTCGGGAGTGAACGGGAGCCGGCGCCCGCAGCCTCGTCCTCGCCCAGCGTCCATTCACGTCGAGCCAGTTGCACCCGCAGCAGATACTCGGGACGGGCCCGAGTATGACGGCCGAGGGGATGGGCCGTCATCAATCTATCGCGTCGTTAACGTATTGAAAAGGCACCGCTTCCCACGCTCTCGACGTTGTCCTCGGGCTCGTCCCGAGGATCTAAGCACGCCGCTCGGAACGCAACGGCGCAGCAAGACCGGAAGGGCGCCAAGCGCCGCAACCGCCACGGAAGTCAGCGCGTCAGCGCGGCCAAGCGCAGGGCGAAGCCGACACGCGGCTCTACCCCGCAAACATCACCTCAAAGCTGCTCGATCATCGTCGCAGCGCTCGAAACCGTCGCCTGGCCCGGATTGTCCTCGACGTTGAGCGACTTCACCACGCCGTCCTCGACCAGCATCGAGTAGCGCTTGGAGCGCACGCCGAGGCCGCCGCCGGAGAGGTCGGCGTCGAGGCCGATAGCCTTGGTGAAGGAGGCGTCCCAGTCGGGGAGGAAGTGGATTTTGCCCATGCCGCCGGAGGATTGCGCCCATGCGCCCATCACGTGCCAGTCGTTGACGGCGATGACGGCGATGTCGTCGACGCCCTTATTGAGAATGGTGTCGCGGTTTTCGAGATAGCCGGGCAGGTGGTTGAGCGAGCAGGTGGGCGTGAAGGCGCCGGGGACGGCGAAGAGCACCACGCGCTTGCCCTTGAACAGCGCCTCGGTCGTGGTCTCGACCGGGCCGTCAGCCGTCTTTTCCTTGAAGGTCGCCGAAGGCAGCGTGTCGCCGATTGCAATGGTCATGACTATCTCCTGGTTATGTTTGTGAGGCGCCGTCGGGGCGCAGACGTTGAGATCAAGGGCAGGTGTGAATGATAGGATCGGCCTATTTGAAAGCAAGCGGGCTTTCGATGGCGCGCGCTCCGTCGATCACAAGCGCGCTCCAGCTCTTGCCCGATATGTCGTAATTCTTGGGCAGCTTGCCGATCGCAACCGTCGTCGTCAGCGACGTCCCATCGCGCTTGCTCATCAGCTGCTTGGTGAACACATAGCCGCTCGGGCCGGCAATGACCACGTCGGGTGTCGTGTCGCCGATATCGGGGAGCGTGATGTCAAGCGTCAGCTCCTTCTGGTCGGCCGAAAGCGTGTGTTTGCTCACCTTGAACTTGGAGGAGGCCTCCTCCGGCAGCCGCGCGTCGGCGGCATCGAGTATGGCCTTCTCCTCCGGCTGCGATTGCTCCGCCGCCGAAAGGGGAACGGTGAGATCGGCCTGGAAGGGCACGCAGATATCCTTGCAGATGCCGATGAAGGCCTGCGCCTTGATCTCGGTGGCACCGCTGGTGGCCGACAATGTGAGCGGCAGCGTCACCGGCGCGTCGTAGCCGATGTCGTCGAGCCTGTCGTCCTTGATGTGCTTCGGGATCGGGTAGCCGATCTTCTCAAGCGTCACGCCCGTCTCGGGCGCGATCGTGATCTGCGGCGGGATGCCGCTATTGCCCGGCTCGCGCCAATAGGTGATCCATCCGGCATTGGGTTCGATCTGCAGCCCGGCGCGGATCTTGCCGTGCGCGTCGGGCGCCATCGCCACCAGCCGCATCCGCCCGCCGGCATTGTCGACCCATTCGCTAGTGCCCGCTTGCGCTGCGGAGAGCACGGGCAGGGTCAGGCCAAGAGCCGTGGCGATGATCAGGACGAAGCGTCTGTTGTGCGGGGCAAAGGTCATGCGGCAATGGTTATTCAAATCCGCTGCCCTTCGCCAGCAGCCGCATCCGATTTAATTTTCATTTTCAGTTGATTGAAACAGGACATTGGCCCATGTTTCTCTTGTCGGCGCCTCGAGCGGTCTGGCATCAGGAGGTATCATGTCCCTGTCGACCCTGAAAAACAGACGTGAACGCGGCTTCTTCGACGGCCAGTTCCTGATCGCCATGCCCGGCGTGTCGGACAGCAATTTCGCCCGCACCGTCATCTATGTCTGCGCCCATTCCGACGCCGGCGCCATGGGTTTCATCATCAACCGGTCTCAGGAACTCTCGTTCACCGACGTGCTCATGCATCTCGACATGATCAAGAGCGACGAGGCGATCTTGATGCCGCCGCCATCTGGCGA
Organism: Rhizobium sp. 16-449-1b; assembly: GCF_017741935.1. Taxonomy (GTDB): domain Bacteria; phylum Pseudomonadota; class Alphaproteobacteria; order Rhizobiales; family Rhizobiaceae; genus Rhizobium. Next base: position 119,020 of record NZ_JAGHMH010000004.1, read on the forward strand.
CCTGTCGATCCAGACCGGCGGGCCGGTAGAAAGCGGCCGCGGTTTCGTCCTGCATTCCGACGATTATCTCTGCGATTCCAGCATTCCCGTCAGCGACGACATCTGCATGACGGCGACGCTCGACATCATCCGCGCCATTGCCAAGGGCGAGGGGCCGAAGCGCGCCACCATGCTGCTCGGCTATGCCGGCTGGGGCGCCGGCCAGCTCGAAGCCGAGATCGCCAGCAATGGCTGGCTGAATTGCCCGGCCAACGATGCCCTCATCTTCGATCCCAATCTCGATGATAAATACGAGCGCGCACTGGCCGGCATGGGCATTTCGGCGGCCATGCTCTCCACCGAAGCCGGCCACGCCTGAAGCTGAAAAAATTCGCGGAACGAATAGCTGCGAACCACGTTCTCTTTTCGCACCGGGCACGAGGCCCGTTCCAAAAGGAGACATCAGATGGGTAGCACCAGCGACAAGATTTCCGGCAAGGCTAACGAAATCGCCGGCAAGGCGAAGCAGGCTGTCGGCAAGGCGACCGGCGACAATTCGACCCGCGCCAAGGGCGCCGTCCAGGAAGCCAAGGGTAAGGCTCAGTCTGCCAAGGGCGATGCCAAAGGCAAGATCAAGGATGTCGTCGATCGCATGTGATCGAAAGCATCCCCGCAATGGCCCGTCGCGCATCCGCGCTGCGGGTCGTTTTGTATCAACTTCACGCTATGGGGCGTTCCATGCGGCTTTTCGCCTGCGATAACTGCGATCAGGTCGTGCACTTCGACAACCGGCAATGCGTCCGCTGCAACCATCGCCTCGGCTTCTTAGCTGATGATCTCTCGATGCGCGCGCTCGAGCCGCGCGACGACACGCTGTGGCAGCTGACATCGGATCCGCAACGCGCCGTGCGCTTCTGCGCCAATGCCGGTCTCGACATCTGCAACTGGCTGGTCAATGCGGATGACGAAAATCCCTTCTGCATCGCCTGCCGCTACAATCGCCTGGTTCCGAACACCCATACGCAGGAGGGGATCGATCGCTGGCGCCGCATCAGCCAGGCGCAGCGCCATCTCTTCTATTCGCTACTGCGCTGGCGCCTCCCGCCGCCCGATCGCATCGAGGATCCGCAAGGCGGCCTGGTATTCGATTTTCTCGAGGATGAGGTGCAGCTCGACGGCAACGTTATCCCGGCCATGACAGGCCACGACGAAGGCGTCATCGCCATCCGCGCCGCCGAGGCCGACGACATCACCCGCGAACTCGCCCGCGCCTCGATGAACGAACCCTATAGAACGCTTCTTGGCCATTTCCGCCACGAGATCGGGCACTTCGTCTGGAACCGCCTGGTCCGCGACCGCGACGCCTTCGATGGCTTCCGCGCCGTCTTCGGCGATGAGCGCCAGGATTATGGCCAGGCGCTGCAGAACCATTATCAGAACGGCGCACCTCTGGGCTGGCAGCAGAGTTTCATCAGCGCTTACGCGACGGCCCATCCCTGGGAGGATTTCGCCGAGTGCTTCGCGCATTATCTCCATATCGTCGATACGCTGGAGACCGCGCGCGGCTTCGGCATCGCGATCGATCCGCGCGGCCATGAGGAAATGGCGTCCGAGGTGGACTTCAACCCTTACCGGGCAGCAAGCGCCGAGCAGCTGGTCAGCGCCTGGGTGCCGCTATCAGTGGCGATCAACGCCATCCAGCGCAGCATGGGGCAGCCGGATTCCTACCCCTTCGTGCTGTCGAACGCTGTCGTCGAAAAGCTCGAATATCTGCACCGGCTGATCCAGGATCGCGTCGCTGAACCACGGCAAGCTGCTGCATGAACTTCAGCGGCCTGAGAAACCTCAGGCGCGCTTGGTCAGCGGAAACCGCTCCTTCAGCAGCCGAAGTACCGATTCCGACGCCATCGGCGGACCGAAGAGATAGCTCTGGCCGTAGGTGCATCCCATCTTCGCCAGCTCGATCGCGTCCTCGTTGGACTCGATCCCCTCGGCCACGACCTTCATCTCGAGCTCCCGCGCCATCGAGATCACCGAGCGAAGCACGGTCGACTTGCGGTCGCTGGTGTCGCAGACCAGCGTCTTGTCGAGCTTGATCGTGTCGAACGGGAAGCGGGTGAGATAAGAGAGCGAGGAATAGCCGGTGCCGAAATCGTCGAGCGCCAGCCCAAGGCCGACCTCGCGGAGCTTGCCCAGCACGAGGCGGGCCTGTTCCGGGTTTTCCATCACCATTGTCTCGGTCAGCTCCAGCTTCAGCCGAGTCGGATCGCAATGGGTTTTGGCGAGAACCGAGCGCACGTCGTCATAGAGATCGTTGTTGAGGAGCTGCGCGCTCGAGAGATTGATCGACACAAAGATCGGCAGCTCGCCGGTCTGGCTCTCCCAGGCCATCAGATCGTTGGTCGCTTGTTCGAGCGCGAAGACGCCGAGCATGTTGATGATGTCGGAAGCCTCGGCGATCGGGATGAACTCCGACGGCGGAATGTTGCCGCGCTTCGGATGCTCCCAGCGCATCAGCGCCTCGAAACCGGCGATCTCGACATCTTCCAGGCCGGCGATCGGCTGGTAGACCATCGATAGTTCCTTGCGCTCCAGCGCACGGCGGAGATCCGATTCCAGCTGCAGCCGGTCGGCGCCGAAGTCGCGGAAGGCGGGCTGGAACGGCTCGACGCGATTGCCGCCGGCGCGTTTCGCCCGGTACATCGCAAGCTCGGAATCGCTGAGCATCCCCGTCGCGTTTTCCTGCTGGTCGACGAAGGAGGCAAGCCCGATCGACGCCGTCAGGATGATCTCGCGGTTGGCGAAGTTGATCGGCACCATGATCGCCTTGCTGATCGCATCGGCGAAGTCGGCGATCTTGGCGGGATCGCGCTCGGAAACGAGGATGAGCCCGAACTGATCGCCGGTGAGCCGCGCCAGCGTATCCTGCGGCTTCAAAAGCCGGCGAAGGCGACGCGTCAGCGCGATCAGGATATTGTCGCCGGCCGCCACGCCCAGCGCGTCGTTGACCAGCTTGTAGCGATCGATATCGATCACCATCACGGTCGGCCTCAGCGTATCGCCACCCGGTGCCAGCGCCAGCACGCCCTGCAGGCGGTCGAGGAACAGCTGGCGGTTGGGAAGGCCGGTCAGGTTGTCGTGCAGCGCGTCCTGCAGCAGCCGGTCGATCGAGTTCTTCTGCTCGGTCACGTCGATGACGGTGCCGACGCAGCGGATCACTTCGCCGTTGGAATCGAGTACCGGCCGGGCGCGGATCAAAAGCCAGTGGAAATGCCCGTCCTCGGCGCGAATGCGGAACTCGTGGTTCAGCCGGCCGCGGCGATGTTCGAGCAGCACGTCGAGCGTGGCGCGGAAACGGTCGCGATCATCAGGGTGCAGGCGCGGCAGCCAGTTGCGGGCCGCACCATGCATCGTGCCCGGCGAAAGGCCGAGCTTGACGGAGACATCGGGGATGGTGACGACGCGGTCGCGCGCCACGTCCCAGTCCCACACCATGTCGCCGGAGCCGGTGAGCGCCAGCGATTGCCGCTCGAGATCGGAAAACAGGCCCTGCTGGAACGTGCCGCCGGCAAAGGCGTGCTGCATGACGGTGAAGCCGATCAGGAGCACGATCAGCACGAGACCGCCGCCGAGCGCCGGCTGGATGATGTCGTTGTCGAGCTGGCCGGTGATCGTCAGCCAGCCGCCGAACAGCCACACCAGAATCAGCGCCCAGGCGGGCACGAGCAGGATCGCGCGGTCATAGCGGTTGAGGCCGAGATAGATGATGAGCAACAAGCCCAGCGTCGCGGTGAGCGCGAAGGAGAGGCGGGCGATACCGGCGGCGATGGCCGGATCGTAGATCGCGACGCCGAAGAGCAGCGCCAGACCCAGCACCCAGGCCAGCGTCACGTAGCCGAGATGCGTATGCCACCGGTTCAGGTTGAGATAGGTGAAGAGGAAGATGACGAAACTCGATGCCAGCGCCACTTCCGCGCAGGCGCGCCATATTCGCTGGTCCGCCGAAGCGATGCTGACGAGCTTGCCGAGAAAGCCGAAGTCGACGCAGATGTAGCCGAGCACCGCCCAGGCGAGGGCCGCCGTCGCCGGCAGCATCGAGGTGCCCTTGACGACGAAAAGGATGGTGAGGAAAACCGCCAGCAGGCCGGCAATGCCAAGCACGATGCCGCGATAGAGCGTGAACGCGTTGATCGTGTCCTTGTAGGCGTCGGGCTCCCACAGATAGATCTGCGGCAGTTCCGGCGTCGAAAGCTCGGCGACGAAGGTGATGACGGAGCCCGGGTTGAGCGTGATGCGGAAGACGTCGGAATCGTCGCTCGGCTGCCGGTCGAGCGCGAAGCCTTCGCTCGGCGTGATCGCGATGATGCGCTGCGATCCGAGGTCGGGCCAGAACAGCTTGGAATTCACCAGGCGAAAATGCGGTGCGACGATGACGCGCTCCAGCTGTTCGTCGGAAACGTTGGCGAGCGCGAAGACCGCCCAGTCGCCCTGGTGATTGCCGGAGCTCGACCGCACCTCGATGCGCCGGCGGATGCCGTCGGCGCCGGCCGCGGTCGAAACCTGGAAGGCCTCGCCCTGGTTGGCGTAGATCTCGGTGGTCTTGGTCAGATCGAGCGCGGTGTCGTCGCGGGAAATCTTCACCGGTTCGGCCGCCTGCGCGACCCCTGCCATCAGCGCCAAAGCCGACAGGAAAAGCGCTGCGATCACCGCGACGAAACGTCCAGATGGTGATGGGTGCAGCATGCGTTTGTTGGTCATCGGCTGTCGGTTATCCTGCCTTTATCCGTATCGGTGGCGAGCAGTGAAAACATCACGTGATCATGCCACTGACCGTTGATCTTCAAGTATCCGCGCAGATAGCCTTCCCGCTGAAACCCGGCTTTTTCAAGCAGGCGGATGCTCCGAGCATTGTCTGGAATACAGGCTGCTTCGATACGGTGCAACTCAAGGCCTGCGAAGATGTAGGGTATAACCAATTGAAGTGCGGCGAACATATGGCCCTGGCCGGCATGCGCTTCGCCCATCCAGTAGCCGATCATGCAGCTCTGCGCTGCCCCGCGCCTGATATAGCCGATGGTGATGCCGCCGAGCAGCGTCATGTTTTCACGGTGGAAAAGCAGCAGCGGAACGGCCTGGCCGGAGGCGTATTCCTGCTTGCCGCGAATGACGCGCGCCCGGTACGAGCCTTCCGTCAGCTCGTCGCGGCGCCAGGTCGGCTCCCAGCGTTCGAGAAAGCCGCGGCTTGCCGACCGCAGCTTGTGCCACTGGTTGAAGTCCTGATAGCGCGGCAGCCGCAGCACATAATTGGCGTCTTCGATTTCAACTGCTTCCGGCTGCCGAGACAGGAACCGAAACACCGATTTTGGCATCGATCACTCCCGGCAACGCGAATGCAGGTTCAAAGTACGGCTTGCTTGCCCTGCGGGGCAGGCGAGGTGAGCGACGCGGCGATGTCTTCCATCGGCGCCAGATGCTCGAGCGGGCCGATCGCCGAAAGCGTCGGCACGGTGTCGAAGAACAGCCGGCCCGCAAGGTCGGTCAGGCGTTCGATGGTGATGCCTTCAAGCCGCTCCATCATTTCAGGATTGGAGATCGGCCGGCCGTAGAGCATCATCTGCCGCGCCACCTGCCCGGCACGCGCCGCCGGGCTTTCCTGGCCCATCAGGAGCTGTGCGCGGATCTGTGCACGGGCACGCTCGATTTCCTTCTGGTCGATCGAGGTCGCCGACTTGTGCAGCTCGTCGATGATGACAGGCACCAGTTCCGGCAGGTTCTCGCCGCCGGTCGCGGCATGAATGCCGAAGATGCCGGTGTCGGAGAAGCCCCAGTGGAAGGCATAGATCGAATAGCAGAGCCCGCGGATTTCGCGCACTTCCTGGAACAGGCGGGACGACATGCCGCCGCCGAGGATGTTGGCGAGGATCTGCGAACAGTAGAAGTCGCGCGCGTGATAGGCCTTGCCCTCGAAGCCGAGCAGGATTTGGGCGTCCATCAGGTCGCGCGTCTCGCGGATATTGCCGCCGATATATTTGGCGGGGTCCATGACCGGCGTGGCGCTCGGAGCGGTCGGCAGCGAGGCGAATCGCTCCTCGACCATGCGCACGAACTCATCGTGCTGCACGGCGCCGGCGGCGACCACGAACATGCGGTCGGTCGTGTAGTTGCGGCTGAGATAGCCGCGGATCTGCTGCGGCGTGAACGACACCACCGTCTGCGGCGTGCCGAGAATGGCGCGGCCGAGCGTCTGGTCGCGATAGGCGACTTCGGAAAACCGGTCGAACACCACATCATCGGGCGTGTCGTTGGCTGCGTTGATTTCCTGCAGGATGACCTGCTTCTCACGCTCCAGCTCTTCCTCTTCGAAAGCGGATTCGGTGAGGATGTCAGCCAGGATATCGACGGCGAGCGGCACGTGGTCTTTCAGGACGCGCGCGTAGTAGGAGGTCGTTTCGGTCGAGGTGGCGGCGTTGACTTCGCCACCGACATCCTCGATCTGTTCGGCGATCTCGCGGGCGCTGCGGCGCGCGGTTCCCTTGAAGGCCATGTGCTCGAGCAGGTGGGCAATCCCGTGCTCGTCTGTCGTCTCGTTGCGCGAACCTGATTTGATCCAGACCCCGAGTGCTGCACTTTCGAGATGCGGCATGGTCTGTGTCACTACTGTCAGCCCGGATTTGAGCCGGGTGCACTCAACTGTCATTGGCTATCTTTCTGCGCCTTCCGCCGATTAGGCCCGGGAATGCTCGTCGATAAATGTTTCTACCTCTTTGAGCTCGGGCTTAACGATCTGAAAGCGCTCCTCCTTGTCCATCAAATCAGCAAGCCACGTCGGAAGCGCGGGGTCAATACCGGATGCGGATTTTACGGCGGCGGGGAACTTAGCCGGATGCGCGGTGGCCAGCGTCACCATCGGCGAATTGGCCTTTTCGTGCTTCTCGGCCACGAAAACGCCGATCGCCGAATGCGGATCGAGCAGATAGCCGGTCTTTTCGAGCGTGGTCTTGATCGTCTCGGCGACCTGCTTTTCGCTGGCGCGGCCGGCGCGGAAATCCTTCTTGATGAAGGACATGGCATCGGCGGAAATGTCGAAGCCGTTCGACTGCTTCAGGCTGTCCATGGCGGCACGAACCTTCGACGCATCGCGACCATAGGCCTCGAACAGCAGCCGTTCGAAGTTCGACGAGATCTGGATGTCCATCGACGGCGAGGTCGTCGCCTTGACGTCCTTCATCTCGTAGCGGCCGGTCTTGATCGTGCGCGCCATGATGTCGTTTTCGTTGGTGGCAACGACCAGCTTGCCGATCGGCAGGCCCATGCGCTTGGCGCAGTAACCGGCGAAGATATCGCCGAAATTGCCCGTCGGCACGGTGAATGAGACCTTGCGGTCCGGTGCGCCGAGCGTGATCGCCGTCGTGAAATAATAGACGATCTGCGCCATGATGCGCGCCCAGTTGATCGAGTTGACGCCCGAGAGCTTCACCTTGTCGCGGAACGCGCCATCGTTGAACATCGCCTTCACAAGGTTCTGGCAATCGTCGAAATTGCCCTCGACGGCGAGCGCATGCACGTTCGACGCCGTCGACGTCGTCATCTGCCGCTGCTGAACCGGCGAAACCTTGCCATGCGGGAAGAGAATGAAGATGTCGGTGCGCTCGCGGCCGGCGAATGCGTCGATCGCGGCCCCGCCCGTATCGCCCGAGGTGGCGCCGACGATGGTGGCGCGTTCGCCGCGCTTTTCCAGCGCATAGTCCATCAGCCGCGCCAGAAGCTGCATCGCCACATCCTTGAAGGCGAGCGTCGTGCCGTGGAAGAGCTCCATGACGAAGCTGTTCGGGCCGGTCTGCACCAGAGGCGCGATCGCCGGATGGCGGAAGGTGCCGTAGGCTTCGTCGATCATCGCGCGAAACGTGTCGGCTGGGATTTCACCGTTGGTGAACGGCGACAGGATGGTGAAGGCGATCTCCTGGTAGCTCTTGCCGCGCAGGGCCCGGATCTCCTTCTTGGAGAACTGAGGCCATTCGCGCGGCACATAAAGGCCACCGTCACGCGCCAGACCCGCCAGCAATGCATCGCAGAAACCGAGAGCAGGGGCTTTGCCGCGGGTCGAGATATATTCCACTGTCGTCATCCTTGATGTGCCGGGCCTGAATAAAATCCGGATTGAAGAGAAAACCTGTGTCGCGCCGCCCTTTGGCCGCAGCTCTGGCCTTCGCCGGCTGCAATCCCGAAATGTGCATCAAAACAGTGCTTACCCAATCGATTTTTGTTTGCGCCGCTGATATAGACCATCGCAAACTGTCACGAAAGGCCCTGTTTTCACTCAGCAGGCCTGGCAAAAAACTTTGTGAAGAGGGTGGAATAATCGTGCTCGGCAAGGTCTCTCGTCTTATCGCTTCCGTATCCTTCGCGGCTGTTCTGGTCGGCTGCAACTCGCTCGGGATGGGCGGTGGTGAGACGAAGACGGCGGAAACGGCACCCGCTGGCGCCACCGGCCAGATCATGCCGATGTCGCCCGCCAACCCGTCCTCCAACGATCCGTCGATCGGCACCGCCACCACGGCTTCCGGCACCACGGCGCGCGTCGTCCAGGGCGCTTGCCCAACCATCTACATGAAGGACGCCGACGCGATCCTCTACCGCTACGCAGGTGGCGCCAAGACCGGAGAACCGGACAAGCTCTCCTTCCAGGCCTCCATCGGCAACTATACGCGCCAGTGCACGCTGAACGACCAGAACCTCGTGATGACCGTCGTGGCCCAGGTCCGCGTCGTCGCGGGCCCGGCCGGCACCGGCGGCAACGTCACGCTGCCGATCCGCATCTCCGTCTTCGACGGCGAAGACGCGCTCTATTCCGAAGTCACCAACTTCCCCGCCCAGATCGACCCGACCGGCGCCACCCAGGTCCTGTTCCGCAAGGACGACATCAAGCTGCCCGTCGGCTCCGGCGCACTGGTCCGCGTCAACGTCGGCTTCGACCAGGGCGCGCCTGCCAAGGGCAAGGGTAAGAAGAAGTCCAGCTAACGGGGCTTTGGGGTAGGGGATCGCGGCTGCGATTGCGTCGCGGTATTCAAAGAGTGAGGTGGTGCCGTGTGGCCCCCTCATCCGCCTGCCGGCACCTTCTCCCCGCTGGGGAGAAGAGACTCGGAGCCGGCCGCTCGCTCCATCTTCCCTTCGCCCCAGCGGGGAGAAGGTGCCCGAAGGGCGGATGAGGGGGCTACACGGCACAACGCCAACACGTCACCCCTCAAACATATCAATCCAAACTCAGGCCACGCCTTCCCACTCCGCCAGCGCCGCAACCACACCCGGCAGATCCACCATCCGCGAGATCACCGTCTCGGCACCCGCATCCGTCAACCGGTCGGCGTGCGAGGGGTAGGTATGCGAGGCGCCGGTGAAGCCGATCACCCGCATGCCGGCGGCGCGCGCCGCATGGACGCCGTGCACAGAATCCTCGACCACCACGCAGCGCGAAGGCGAAGCGCCCATCTGCTTGGCGCCGTGCAGGAAGATATCGGGCTTCGGCTTGACGCGGTCGGCGCCGAGATCCTTGGCCGAGAAGATGTTCGGCGCGAAGAACTGGCTGAGCCCGACCTTGGAGAGCATCATGGTCAGCCGCGCGCTGGAGGAGTTCGAGCAGATGCAGCGCTTCAGATCGATGCGCTTGATGGCCGCCTCGACGCCGGCAATCGCCTGCACGTCGGAAGCGAGGCGCATGTCGAGCAGCTTCTCGGACTTGTCGAGCAGCGAGGCCGAGAGCGGGATGCTGGCGTCGCGCTCCACTTCCATGAGGATGTTCTGCCAGGTCATACCGGAGAAGCGCTCGCCCATCTCCTCGATGCTGATAGGATAGCCGGCCTCCGTCAGAAGCTTGGACTCGACGTCCGCCGCGATGATTTCGGAATCGACCAGAACACCGTCGCAGTCGAAAAGGATGAGGTCGAAGCCGTTCATATAAGTCTCAAGCCTTGGTTTGTGGGGATGCTGCGGCTTTACACGATGCCTCGCCCGATCTCAACCGGCCGGGTGTCATGGCTGGCCTGCGGTCGCCGGATGGCTAGGGTTGCGCTCAATTGAAATGCCTGCGGATGCAGGCGCTTACCGCCTCGACAAGCCATGGCTCGCCCTCTAATGGATGAGTATGGCCAAGGAACCGGAAGACACAATCGCAAGCCGCATCAGCCGCGTGCTCGCCGACCGCATCGTTCGCGGCGAACTGCCGGCCGGCTTCCGTCTGCGCCAGGATCATATCGCCGAGGAGTTTGGCGCCAGCCACGTGCCGGTGCGCGAAGCCTTCCGCCGCCTGGAGGCCCAGGGCTTAGCGATCAGCGAGCCGCGTCGCGGCGTGCGCGTCGCTTCCTTTGATATCAAGGAGGTGCGCGAGGTGGCCGAGATGCGGGCCGCACTCGAAGTGCTGGCGCTGCGCCACGCCGCCAAGCACCTGACGCCTGCGATCCTCGATGCCGCCGAAGAGGCGACCCGCGAGGGTGATGCCGCGGCCGACGTTCACGCGTGGGAAGAGGCCAACCGTCGCTTCCATCGCCTGATCCTCACGCCCTGCAACATGAGCCGTCTGCTCGCCTCGATCGACGATCTCCACGCCGCCAGCGCCCGCTTTCTGTTTTCCGCCTGGCGTTCCGGCTGGGAAAAGCGCACCGATCACGACCACCGCGCCATCCTCGTGGCCTTGCGCCAGGGCAGGGCGGAGGAGGCGGCCGGCATCCTCGAGCGCCACGTCCAGTGGATCGGTCGCGCGCCGAAATCCACCAACAAGGCTGGCGAAAACGGCGAAGCCTTCGCCATCGTCGGCTGATTTCCAAAAATTATAGATAATTTTTTGTCGGCGTGAATCGCCCAGAAATGTGCGCATTTGCGCTCACTTTCGCCGCCGATCCTGCGTGTGATCCCGCTTGTCCACCGCGCAATCGCATCGTACCCGCTTGTCATCGCAAAAAATCTCTCTCATAAAATAGATGGGAATCAAAAATTATCTATAATTTGAGAAGGAGAGTTCATGTCCCTGTTCGATCAACCCCAGGAGTTCCGTTTCGACCCGCTGCGCCTCGCCGCGCGCCCTGCCGCCATCAAGGCTGTCTTCGTGCTGGCGGGCACGCTCGTCCTGGCGCTCGCCTCGCAGATCTCGGTGCCGATGGTGCCGGTGCCGATCACCATGCAGACTTTCGCGGTAACGATGATCGGCGCGCTCTACGGCTGGCGTCTCGGCGCGGCGACGGTTCTGGCCTGGCTTGCTGAAGCAGCCGTGGGCTTCCCGGTTCTGGCTGGCGGCGCCGGTGGTCTCGCCCCCTTCGCCGGCCCGACGGCAGGCTATCTCGCATCCTTCCCCGTGGTCGCGGCCCTTGCCGGCTGGCTTGCCGCGCGCGGCTGGACCGGCGACGCCGTGATTCGCAGCTTCGCCGCCCACTTCGCTGCCAATATCCTGTGCCTGGCGATCGGCGGCCTGTGGCTCGCAAACCTGCTCGGCATGGAAAAGGCCTGGCTGCTCGGCGTTGCGCCCTTCATCCTCGGCGCGGTGCTGAAGTCGGCGCTGGCGGCAGCCGTGCTGAAGGGTGTCCGGATCTACGCCGGCCGCTGAAGTGACCATTCGCCTGCGCGCCCACCACCTGCTCTGCATGCTGACCTTCGTCGGTGAAGGCTACACGCCCGCTTTCACAGAGAATTACATGCGCATCGCCCGGCGCTTGTCGTTGGGCGAGGAGATCGAGCTGGTCGACGGCCCCGACGATATCTGCGCGCCGCTGCTTTCAGGAGCGGCGGCGCATTGCCACAACGAAAGCGTCGTGGCGCGGGACAGGGCGGCGGCGCAAGCCGTCGGCCGTCTGTTGGGAATCGCGGTCTGGAAGGGCACCCGCATCTATCCCGACGCGGCGCTGCTGAAACGCCTGCGCCGCAATTTCGCTCTCGGCACGATCCGCAAGGCTTGCGACGAGTGTGAATGGAGCGAACTCTGCAACGATATCGCCGAGCGCGGTTTTGCCGATGTGCTGGTCGCGCCAAGCTGACGCATGTCTCCCGAAAGTGGTTCCCGGTTTCGGGACAAAGACATGCGCAAAAACAAGAGCCTGAAGCGCGCCGCGCTTCAGACCGCGACTGGCGTCTCTACCGGAAACAGCGCCAGGAACTGCCGCTCGCCCTCTGGTGAAAAGATCACCGAGCGGCTGCCCGCCGTGCGCCGCGCCCAACCCTTGTCGAAGAAATTCGAAAGCAGCGCCTTGCCGAGGCTGCCCGCCAGATGCGCCCGCCGCTCGCTCCAATCCAGGCAAGAGCGGCAGAGCGGCCGCCGCGATGCCTTGAGGTCGGCTACATTAATTCCGATGCACTGGAACGTCTCCTCGCCCTGCGCCGTCAGCGCCAGCCCGTCGCCCACGGCATCGATCGCGCCCTTGGCGACGAGACTATCCAGCATCCGCACCCCGTAATCGCCGGCCAGATGGTCGTAGCAGATCCGCGCCTTGCGCAGCGCCGGCTCCTTAGGTCCCGGTTGGTGGCGCAGATGTCCTCGGCTCGCTGCAAAGCCCATCATGCTTTCGATCAGCCGCGCCACCGTCTCGTCGGCAAGCGTGAAATAGCGATGCCGCCCCTGCTTGCGGGGAAGCAGCAGCCCGCCGGCCTCGAGCTTGGAAAGATGTGCGCTCGCCGTCTGCAGCGTGATGCCGCCGACCGCGGCGAGTTCGGTCGCGGTCAGCGCTTTACCACCCGTCAGCGCGGCCAGCATGTTGGCGCGGGCGGGATCGCCGATCAGCGCACCGATCTGCGCGATATCAGGTCCTTCCTTCACGGCTCACCTCCTCAGGATGTCATCGTCCATACTTCGACCGTAGCCGAAGCATCTCCGTCTCGCAACATGGCAAAACCATCCTGCAATCAAGGAGAAAAAAGATGATCACCTGCTTCATCCGCTACGAAATCGACCCGTTCAAGAAGGATGCCTTTGGCGAATATGCGCGCAATTGGGGCGAGGCGATCCCGCGCAACGGCGCCGATCTCATCGGCTATTTCGCCCCGCACGAGGGTTCGGCAACGACGGCTTACGGCGTCTACAACATCGAAAGCCTCGCCGCCTACGAAGCCTACCGCGTCCGCCTTGCCGCCGATCCGCTCGGCCGCGAGAACTATGAATTCGCAAGACGCGAACGCTTCATCCTAAAGGAAGACCGCATCTTCCTGAAGAACGTCTCGCTCCCCCACGCCGCAAAGGTGCTGCCATGATCGCCGTCATCTTCGAAGTCCTGCCCTATATGGGCGAGCGCCACACCTATCTCGACCTCGCCGGCGAACTGCGCGCCGAATTGGAAAAGATGGATGGCTTCATCTCCATCGAGCGCTTCGAAAGCCTGACGATGCGCGGCAAGCTGCTCTCGCTCTCCTTCTGGCGCGACGAGGAAGCGGTCAAACGCTGGCGCAACCTAGAACACCACCGCGCCGCCCAGGCCGCCGGCCGTGGTGGCATCTTCGCGGATTACCGTCTGCGCATCGGCCATGTCGTGCGCGATTACGGGATGACGGAGCGGGCGGAGGCGCCGGCGGATAGCCGGGCGGTGCATGATGCGGTGGGTTAAGGATCAGCCCGGCCGTTTCGAAGGGCTGAGCTTTCCATCCTCATCAAGATCGTCAAGTTCGTAAGGCGCGTCGGTATCGACACGCGCACTGCGGATCAGCCGAATTTCTTCATCGGTCAACTCTCCCGCGAGAATGCTCTTCCGGGACGGTTGCTTGCCTGAGCTTTCGGCTGCCTTGGTCGATCGCATCGCGTGTTCGCTCCTCAGAATTCAATCATAGGCAATGGCCCGCAAACCGGCAAGTGGGTGCCGCATGGCGCGCCCCGGCGATTTTATTTTCCCGAAATCGTACCCCGGTTCAGGCTTTGGTAACCAAGATGAGTAACCATAACAGACAGTAAAGAGCGTAATGTGTATGAGCGAGTTAAAAGATGGCGTCTGTATTTCCGCTTGCCGATCTCAAGGCCTCCGCAAAGCCGGATTCCTGGATCGACACGATCATCAAGGGCGATTGCGTTGCCGCTCTTGAAGCCCTCCCGACCCATTCCGTAGACGTCATTTTCGCCGATCCGCCCTATAACCTGCAGCTCGGCGGCAATCTGCATCGTCCCGATCAGTCGTTGGTCGATGCGGTCGACGACGAATGGGACCAGTTCGCCTCCTTCGAAGCATACGATGCCTTCACCCGCGCCTGGCTGCTCGCCTGCCGCCGCGTGCTGAAGCCGACGGGCACGCTCTGGGTCATCGGCTCCTATCACAACATCTTCCGCGTCGGCGCCACGCTGCAGAATCTGAACTTTTGGATCTTGAACGACATCGTCTGGCGCAAGACCAACCCGATGCCGAACTTCAAGGGCCGTCGCTTCCAGAACGCGCATGAGACGATGATCTGGGCGAGCCCGAATGCCAAGGCCAAGGGCTACACCTTCAACTACGATGCGTTGAAGGCCTCGAATGACGACGTGCAGATGCGCTCCGACTGGCTGTTCCCGATCTGCAACGGCCACGAGCGCCTGAAGGGCGAGGACGGCAAGAAGGTGCATCCGACGCAGAAGCCGGAAGCGCTGCTTGCCCGCGTCATCATGGCCTCTTCGAAGCCGGGCGACATCATCCTCGATCCGTTCTTCGGCTCGGGCACGACGGGCGCCGTCGCCAAGCGCCTCGGCCGCCACTTCGTCGGCATCGAGCGCGAGCAGGATTACATCGACGCGGCGTCTGCCCGCATCGAGGCGGTCGAGCCGCTCGGCAAGGCCGAACTGACGGTCATGACCGGCAAGAAGCAGGAGGTCCGCGTGGCCTTCAACACGCTGGTCGAAAGCGGCCTCATCAAGCCCGGCCAGGTGCTGACCGACGCCAAGCGCCGTTATAGCGCGATCGTTCGCGCCGACGGCACCGTTACGGCAGGCGGCGAGGCGGGTTCGATCCATAGAATGGGCGCAAAGGTCCAGGGTTTCGACGCATGCAACGGATGGACATTCTGGCACTTCGACGATGGGCAATCCCTGCGCCCGATCGACGATCTCCGGGCCGTCATCCGCAGTGATCTGGCAAACGCGGGCTGATCCGCGAAAGGCCCGATCGAGACTGCCGTCGACCGGTTTTTGTACCTCCAGTTGCGGAAGACGGCAAAAGGCGCCCGGGATCATACCCCGGGCGTCTTCAGTTCTGGACTTCCGAGAAAAACAAAAGACGCCCGGATCGCTCCCCAGCCACTTACGTAAATGTGGAACCGTTAGGACCTAATTCAGAAATACCCCTTATAACGCAGGTTATCGGGGGTATTTCTCATGCAGGACGTGGCGGAGATTTCTTCGGAAGACCAAAAGAGGCTTCGACTGCCGCTCCCCTACCAGGGAGTGAACGTCAACTTTTGTAAGAACCCGCATTGTCCAAACTTCGGCATCGAGGCGGAGCTTGAGGATCAACGGGGAAGGTCCTCATCGAACAGTCGGTCTGCATATCGTGTGACTGGCAAGAAAAGTGAGTCTGATCTTCTCTGCATGACCTGCGGTGGCTACTCCGTCGTCAAAAGCAACAAGGCCGTCTGGGAGGAGTTCGAAAGACACCTTCAAGCTCTTGCGCTGCCCCATGGTCATCGATGCACGAAGGTCACCTGTTCAAACCATACCAAGCCGCTTGATTCGCACCCTGGAGAATACTATCGCCACGGCACCAACGCGAGCGGCGATCTACGGTATCGGTGTAGAGAATGCCGGACGACCTTTTCGGCGGCGAAGGGACACGCGCGGCAGCGGACGTCACACGAGAACAAGACCGTCTTCCAGCTTCTCGTAGCAAAGGTCGCGCTCACTCGGATCGCCCAGGTCACCGGCCTGAACATCAAGACGGTCTACGACAAGATCGATTTCATCCACGGCCAGTGCGTCAAGTTCGTGGCTGAGCGCGAGCGACGCCTGCCTACGATGGACCTGGGCGATATGCGGCTGTGCACCGACATGCAGGACTACATGGTCAACTGGCCGACCAAGAGGCTGCGTAAGACGATCCAGTTCCGAGCCATTGCGACAAGCTGCCTGAACACAGGATATGTCTTGGCCTGTCATCCACAGCTCGATCTCCGGCTCAGCACCGTCGAAGTCCAGAAGCTCGTCAACGAATGCGGTGACCTGCTCAAGCGCCCAGCTTTCCGCGAATACGCAAGGCTCTGGAATTTCGAGGATTACGCCAGCGCTCTGCAGCTTCCCGAGGGCGCATTTCTGCCTGTTCGGGAAGATCAGGAATCTCCGGAGCACATGACGGATGACCGACAGCTTCCCAAGCAGGGTGCGATGGTTCACATCGACTATCTTGCCATCGGTCACTTCCGCTACCTACGTCATCTCCTCGGCCGCGCGGATCGCGTAACCTTCACCCTCGATGCCGATCCCGGCCTTCCGACGGCGGTGCTGGCGAGTTGGGTGGACAAGGCCATGGCCAAGAAGCTCGACGTTGCGGTGATGTCCTTCGACAAGAACGCCACCATCGACGAGAAGAACGACAGCGTGGCGAAGTCCAACAAGCTCAAGGCCGACGCGGAGGAGAATTATCCCTTCATCCATCCGTTCCTTGCCTGGCTGACCCACTTCCTGAAGATCAGCGGGCTGGATTGGCTGAGCAGCACCGAGCGAAGCGAACGTCTCAGAACTTCGGGTGTCCACTACCCCTATATCAACAAGTCGGAACCCGGAAAGCACGTCCGCCTATACACGGACGATGGATCGCGAATGTCCCTGCAGATCGCGAGGGTTCTTCACGACATATCGCTTCATCAGGTGGACAGGTTCTTCATGCAGGTCCGCCGAAGCATCGCCGGACTGGAGCGAGCACCGTCGTATCCGAGGCGGGCGTCGCGGAAATGGTACCTGTACGGCTTCTATTCGCCGGATATGGTGGAGAAGACCCTCGTGATCTTCCGCACCTACTTCAACTTCATCGCCAAGGGCAAAGACGGCAAGACGCCCGCAATGCGGCTGGGCCTCGCCAAGGGGCCAGTCCGCTTCGAAGACATCCTGTATTTCGATTAAAGTTTAGCATCCGCTAAAAATGTGAAATCGACCCGAAAATCGATTCCACATTTTCGTAAGTGGCTGGGGATCGCTCCGAGCGTCTTTTCATTTTTCAGCTTCATCGCTTAGCGGCGAAGCAACGCCATCCGCTCTTCGTCCTCGTCGCGCTGGCGTCCGCCGATCGCGGCGGCGACACTGGCGATGAAGGCGCCAACGAACAGCGACAGCGCGCCGAAGAGGGCAACCGCCGAAGCCGTCTTGCGGGCGTTATCCGCAGCCTCCTTGGCAGCAAGCTTGGCGTCGTCGATGCGCTTCATGACGGCATCGACGCGTGCCTTGGCATCGGTCGCGGAAAGGCCGGTGCGGGCCGCAACCACCTGCTCGACAAAGGCCTGGTCATCGGCCGAAAGCTTGCCGTCGACAATGCCGTTCACCAGCACGCGCGTCACCTGGGCATTGACCGCCTCATCACTCTGGTTGCCCGCTGCCGGCGCCGTATTGGCCGGGCGCAGCAAGGCGTCGGTGAAATAGGCGGGCGAGAAGCCGCTCGTGCCATCGCTGGCGCTCACAGCCGCCCCGGCACCCGCGGCGCCGACGGCACCCACCGCTGTTGCGGTGGCCTGCGTACCGGTGCTGATCACCGACGACAGCGCCGATCCCAGCAATCCGGCAACGACCACGGTCGCCAGCGCCCAGGAGAGGAAGCCATGCGCGGTGTCGCGGAAGAAAACCTCGTAGGTGTGGACGCCAACCCATTTGGTGCGCAACCGGCCGGTCAGATAGCCGCCGAGTGCGGCCGAAACCCATTGCACGACGATCAGCCAGATCGCGGCAGTCGCGCCGATCGTCGTCAGCGAGGCGTTGTCATGCGACCAGGGCGATACCATGGTCAGGCCAAGGCCGGAGCCGATCAGGATGAAGATCAGCGAGATCGCGGTGGCGGCCAGCGTGCCGGCGATGATCGGCCCCCAGCTGACGGCAGGAGCCGATGATTCCAGTGGTGCGTCGGTCACCACGGTAGAGGAGGTAAAGGACATCGCCGACCCCCTAGTGCCAGAACAGCAGGATGATCAGGATCAGCGGGATCGGAACGCCCAGAAACCAAAGCAAGATACCTCTACCCATCATAACCTCCCGTCAGCACGGCTGACTTATCGTTTGCTCGAAACCGCGTCATGCGCGGGTCCTCACAAAACCGTCAACGGCGCTGATTGTTCCTAAGGCGATGAGAGATTTGCGGTTTCTCTTCGCGGGGGAGGGAGGCCCGGCTTAGAAGTCCTGATAGTCCTTCACATCCACCCGCGTCACGCGTCCCTCTTCATTGAAGGTGATCGTCTCCTCGCCTTCGCGCACCAGCGGCTTGCCGGTCTTGCTGTGGGTGGCGCGCACAGACCATACGGCGCGCCCGGCATAGGGGCTGACGCGCTCGACAAGCGTGTTGAACGCCGTCTGGTCGGGGTAGTCATCGAAATATTTGCGAAACGCCGCCATGATCTCGTCGCGGCCCGAAAGACTGCCGACGCCGTTCGAGACATAGGTCGCGTCCTCGGCGAAATAGTCTTCGATCATCTGGTAGTCGAGCCTGTTGATCGCGTCGTGAAACAGGGTGATTTCCTTGACTGGATCGAATGCCATGGTCAGACCCTCACGCCGCGTTCCAAGAGATCGGCGCGCAGCTGCTCGGCGCCGGTGAAGAGCACCGCATCCCATCCCGCCTTCTTGGCGCCTTCGATGTTCGGTGCCGAATCGTCGATGAAGATCGTCGCCGCCGGATTGAGGCCGAAGCTCTGAGTATGCGCTTCGTAGATCGCGATGTCGGGCTTGATCAGGCCGATATCGCCCGAGACTGTCACACCGCGCGGCTTGGTGAGGAAGGGGAAGCGCACTTGCGCCTCGCGGAATGTGTCGGAGGCGAAGTTCGTCAGCATCGTCACGTCGCGGCCCTCGGCGATCAGCCCTTCCATGATCGCGACGCTGTCGTCGTAGGAATGCGACACCATCTCGTGCCAGTGCTTGCGGAAGGCGCGGATATGCTCTTCGCGATCGGGATGCGTCTCGATCAAAAGCGCCTCGGCATCCGCCCATGTGCGGCCGCGATCCTGCTCGATGTTCCAGTCGTGGGTGCAGACATTGTCGAAGAACCACTGCCGCTCGGCTGCATCCGGAATGATGCGGCTGAAGGGAATGTTCGGATCGTAATGGATAAGAACTTTTCCGATATCGAAAACGATATGATCAATAGGCATTTATCCGTCCTTGGACTGTTGAAACGCGCGTGGAATAGCCGATGTGATCGCTTTTTTCATGACTGTGGGCAATGCCTGCGCGTCAAGATTTGTAACCGGCTCCCACCATCCGTCATCCCCTTCGATCCTGGCGGGGATCGCTACGCGCCAGATCGATAGCCTGAGCTCGAAATGGGTGAAGACATGGTTGACGGTGCCCGATGGCTGCCAGTCGGCCGGGAAGGGGGCAGCGTCCGCCGAGGTCTCGCCATCGATACGGGCCGTCCAGCCCGTTGTCGGCACCTCGGTCATGCCGCCGAGAAGCCCGCTCTCGATCCTGCGCCGCAACAGCACCTCGCCATCTGATGTGACCGCCACGAAGGCGGCGCCGACGCGAACGGGCTTCGCCTTCTTGGCGGCCTTGACCGGGAAATGTTCGGGATCGTGCACCGCCAAGGCCTCGCACGATCCGTTGAAGGGACAGAGCGCGCAGGCGGGCCGCTTCGGCGTACAGATCGTGGCGCCGAGATCCATCATCGCCTGCGCGAAATCGCCCGGCCGGTCCGCCGGTGTCAGCAGCGCCACCTTCTGCTTCATCAACGGCTTGGCTGCAGGCAGCGGCGTCGAGATCGCATAGAGACGCGAAATCACCCGCTCGATATTGCCGTCCATGACGGACGCCTGCCGGTTGAACGCGATCGCCGCCACCGCCGCTGCGGTATAATCGCCGATCCCCGGCAGCGCCTTCAACCCTTCCTCGGTATCGGGAAACAAGCCTGAATGATCGCGCGACACGGCCTCGGCGCATTTCTTCAGGTTGCGGGCACGAGCATAATAACCAAGCCCCGCCCAGGCCGCCATCACGTCCTCGCTGGGAGCGGCGGCCAGATCGTCCACCGTCGGCCAACGGGCGAGGAATTTCAGGAAATACGCTTTGACGGCTGGCACGGTGGTCTGCTGCAGCATCACCTCGGAAAGCCACACATGATAGGGGTCCGGCTTGATCCCGCAGCTCGCCATCGGCGGCGAAATACGCCAGGGCAGGTCGCGGTGATGGCGATCGTACCAGTCGAGCAGGGGCTTTGCTAAGGGCGCGGTGGTGGTCTTTAAGGTCATCATTTGCCGTGCGGAGGGGAAGTGCCCTATACTTGGCGAAGCATTGCCGCCCGATCAAGGCGGCGGCGCCCGATAGCGGCGGCATCCAAAGGTTTCCATGAGTTATCCACGCAAAGGTGAAAAACAGATCTCCGAACTGGCCAACGGCCTGATCGACCCCGTGCTTGCCAAGCGCGCCGGCATCAACACGGCGCTGCTCGGCTCCTGGGACGAGATCGCCGGCGAGGATTTCGCCGATTGCACCCGCCCGGAAAAGATCGCCTGGGCGCGCGGCGGCGATGACGGCAGCTTCCGCCCCGGCGTGCTCACCATCGCCTGCGAGGGCGCCCGCGCCCTGTTTCTGACCCATGCGCAGGGCGAACTCATCCAGCGCATCAACAGCTTCTTCGGCTTCTCCGCCGTCCACCAGATCCGCATTGTCCAGAAACCGGTCTCCCAGGCCTTCAAACGCTCTCGCACCCCGCCGCCGCTGAAAGGCGAGGCGGCCCGCCGGCTGGAGGGGATGATGGAGGGCATCGACAATGAGAAGCTGCGCGAGGCGGTCAAGCGTCTGGGCACGGCGGTGCTGGGGAAGAAGGGGCGGTAGCCGTTCGGCCGCCAGTGTGGCGAGGAGATAAGAATGTCAAACAAGCGGTCAATTGGCACAACAGGCGAGACTACGCCTCTTTCAGATGAGGTGATGCGTAGAAAAATTCGGGAAGCAATCGACGACCCGAGCCCTGATATCGATGCCGACGTTGTTTTCGATCGCATCGAGCGTCGCCATGCTGAGCGCATGAGACGCGAAGGCAAGGACTAAACGCCGCCTTCCGCGCCAAATAAAATCAAGAGTTGCTTGCCACTCCCGCCCCTTCGTCCCATCAAGGTCACAATTGTTTGAAGAAACTCGTTCATGCGTGCCTTGTTAGCGGCGATCAGCCGTTATATCGCACTTCCAGCCGCTACTCTCATTTATGAGGAAATTATGCAGATGTCCGAAATGCAACTGACCAAGCGCCAGCTCCTGGGCGGCGTAGCTGCCGCGACCGCCAGCCTGGCGGTCTTCAGCAGCGCCAATGCGGCTGTGGAAATTCCGAAGTCCGACGGCGATGTCGATATGGAAGCCGTGCTGAAGCCGGGCGCTCTGCCGGAAATGGCGCTGGGCAAGGAAGACGCCAAGGTCACCATCGTCGAATACATGTCGATGACCTGCCCGCACTGCGCGCACTTCCACACCACCACCTTCGACGAGATCAAGAAGAAGTATGTCGATACCGGCAAGGCTCGCTTCATCATCCGCGAATTCCCCTTCGACCCGCGCGCTGCCGCCGCCTTCATGCTGGCTCGCTGCAATCCGTCCAAGCCTGAAGATCTGAGCACGCCGGAACAGTATTTCCCGATGGTCTCGATGCTCTTCAAGCAGCAGCAGACCTGGGCCGCCGCTGAAGATGGCCGCGCCGCACTCCTCCAGATGTCCAAACTCGCTGGATTTAGTGAGGAAAGCTTCACGAAGTGCTTGACGAACCAGAAGCTGCTGGATGAAGTGAACGCGACGCGGGAACGGGGTTCCAAGGATTTCGGCGTCAACGCCACGCCGACTTTCCTCATCAACGGGAAGCGCTACTCTGGAGACATGTCGGTTGACATCATGTCGGCCCTTATCGACAGCCTGCTTTAAGCTGAGCCGTTCCTATAAGACGGGCGACGGCGGAAGCCGTGCGCCCGTTTTTTCGTTGGGCCAGCGCCCGGCTGAGGCGACCGCATGAAGTTCAACAAGCTCCGCCTCGTCGGCTTCAAATCCTTCGTCGAACCCGCCGAATTCGTCATCGAGCGCGGCCTGACCGGTGTCGTCGGGCCGAATGGCTGCGGCAAGTCCAATCTTGTCGAGGCGCTTCGCTGGGTGATGGGCGAGAACTCGTACAAGAACATGCGCGCGTCCGGCATGGACGACGTGATCTTCTCCGGTTCCGGCAATCGTCCCGCCCGCAACACCGCCGAGGTCGCACTCTATCTCGACAATGCCGACCGCACGGCACCGGCCGGCTTCAACGATAGCGACGAGATCCAGGTCACCCGCCGCATCGAGCGCGAGCAGGGGTCGGTCTACCGCATCAACGGCAAGGAAAGCCGCGCCAAGGACGTGCAGCTGCTCTTCGCCGACGCCTCCACCGGCGCCCGCTCGCCGTCGATGGTCGGGCAGGGGCGTATCGGCGAGCTGATCTCGGCCAAGCCGCAGGCCCGTCGCCAGCTGCTCGAAGAGGCCGCCGGCATTTCCGGCCTGCATTCGCGCCGCCACGAGGCCGAGCTTCGTCTGCGCGCAGCCGAAAGCAATCTCGAACGTCTCGACGACGTGACGTCGCAGCTTGAGAGCCAGATCGAAAGCCTGAAGCGCCAGGCCCGCCAGGCCAATCGCTTCAAGTCGCTCTCCGCCGATATCCGCGCTCGCGAGGCCATGCTCCTGCATATCCGCTGGGTGCAGGCCAAGGAGGCGGAAGCCGAGGCCGACAGCGCGCTCAACCAGGCCACCTCCATCGTCGCCGAAAAGGCGCAGATGCAGATGGAAGCCGCCAAGTCGCAGGGGATATCGAGCCTCAAGCTCCCGGAACTGCGCGAGGGCGAAGCCCGCGCAGCAGCTGCCCTGCAGCGCCTGCAGATCGCCAAGACCCAGCTGGAAGAAGACGCCAACCGCATCCTGCGCCGCCGCGACGAGCTGACCCGCCGCCTGGCGCAGCTCTCGGAGGATATCAGGCGCGAGGAACGGCTTGTCGCCGACAACGCCGAAATCCTCCAGCGCCTCGATGCCGAGGAGGAAGAGATCAACGAGATCCTCGCCGATTCCGGCCGTTACGCGGAAGAGACGCGTGAGGCCTTCGAGGAAGCCGCCGCCAAGCTTGCCGACAGCGAGCGCATCTTCGCCGGCCTGACATCGGAACGCGCCGAGGCCGCCGCCGGCCGCAACCAGCTCGAACGCGCCATCCGCGATCTCTCCGATCGCAAGATGCGCCTCGAGCGCCAGATGGATGAGGCCAATCGCGAGCTGTCCGGTATCGGCGAGCGCATGGCGACGCTGCCCGATCCCGATGAGAAGCGCATGGTGGTCGAAGCCGGCGAAAGCGCTGTCGCCGAGGCCGAAGCCGCCATCCAGGCGGTCGAGCAGGCGCTTGCCGCAGCCCGCCAGACGGAGGCGATGTCGCGCGCGCCGGTCGATCGGGCCCGTGCCCAGCTGAACGCCATCGAGACCGAAGCGCGCACCATTTCCCGCATGCTGGCGTCAGGCGCTAGCGCCGGCGAATTCGCGCCGGTCGCCGATGATCTCAAGGTCGATCGCGGTTTCGAGACCGCGGTGGGCGCTGCCCTTGGCGACGATCTCGAATCCCCGCTCGACCCGAAGGCGCCCGCCCATTGGTCGGAAAACGGCGATGGCGCGGCCGATCCGGCGCTGCCGTCAGGCGTCACGCCGCTGATCACGCATGTCCGCGCGCCCGCAGCCCTTGCCCGCCGCCTCAAGCAGATCGGCCTTGTCTCCGACGCCGATGCGCCCGGCCTGATGGCGAGCCTCAAGCCCGGCCAGCGCCTCGTCACCCGCGATGGCGCCGTCTACCGCTGGGATGGTCACGTCACCGGCGCCGATGCGCCGAGTGCGGCAGCACTCCGTCTCGCCCAGAAGAACCGTCTGTCCGAGCTCGAGAGTGAAGCGTCGATCGCCCGCGACGTGCTGACGGAAGCCGAAGAGCAGCTGGCGATCGCGGCCGAAGCCATCTCGGGCGAGGAACATCGCCTGGCCGAGGCCCGCGATACCGTGCGCATGGCCGCACGCCAGCTGGCGGAAGCCCGCGAGGCCTTGGCGGCTGCCGAGCGCGCCTCTGGCGATCTCATCCGCCGCCGCGATGTCATTGCCGAAGCCGTCAGCCAGCTGCAGAGCCAGCTCGAAGACATCGCCATCCAGGAGGAAAACGCCCGCATCGAGCTCGACGACGCGCCGGATCTCTCCGCGCTCGACGAGCGCCTGCGGCTGCAGCAGGCCGATGTCGCGACCGATCGCGGCGCCCTTGCCGAAGCCCGTGCCCGCCACGAGAGCCTCAACCGCGAAAACGACGCCCGCCAGCGCCGCATCATCGCGATCGGCCAGGAGCGCGAGACCTGGCGCCAGCGCGCGGCAAGCGCCGAGGACCACATCGCGACGCTGCGCGACCGCGAGGAAGAGGCCCGCGAGGAAGCGGCCGATCTCGAAATGGCGCCCGACGAATTCGACGACAAGCGCCGTGGCCTGCTGAACGAGCTGCAGAAGGCCGACGACGCACGCCGCGCCGCCGCCGATCTGTTGGCCGAGGCCGAGCTGATGCAGCGCGATGTCGATCACAAGGCGGCGATTGCGCTCTCCGAGCTTGCCGAAAGCCGTGAACGCCGTGGCCGCGCCGAGGAGCGTCTGGTGTCGGCCCGCGAAAAGCGCGTCGAGACCGAGGCGCGCATCCGCGAGGCGTTGAACGTCGCCCCGCACGAAGCCTTCCGGCTCGCCGGTCTCGACGCCATGCAGGCCATGCCTGATCTGCGCGAGGTCGAGCGCGAACTGGAGCGGCTGAAGATGGAGCGCGAGCGGCTTGGCGCCGTCAACCTGCGTGCCGAGGAAGAACAGAAGGAACTGAGCGACCGGCTGGCGGCGTTGATCAAGGAGCGCGACGACGTCATCGACGCCATCCGCAAGCTGCGCGGCGCCATCCAGAGCCTGAACCGCGAAGGCCGCGAGCGCCTGATCGCCGCCTTCGATGTCGTCAACACCCAGTTCCAGCGCCTCTTCACCCATCTGTTCGGCGGCGGCACGGCCGAGCTGCAGCTGATCGAATCCGACGATCCTTTGGAAGCAGGCCTTGAAATCCTCGCCCGCCCGCCGGGCAAGAAGCCGCAGACCATGACGCTGCTCTCGGGTGGCGAGCAGGCGCTGACGGCGATGGCGCTGATCTTCGCGGTGTTTCTCACCAACCCGGCGCCGATCTGCGTGCTCGACGAAGTGGACGCGCCGCTCGACGATCACAACGTCGAGCGCTACTGCAACCTGATGGACGAGATGGCGGCTTCCACCGAGACGCGATTTGTCATCATCACCCACAACCCGATCACCATGGCCCGCATGAACCGCCTCTTCGGCGTGACGATGGCGGAACAGGGCGTGTCGCAGCTGGTCTCCGTCGACCTGCAAACAGCCGAACAATTGCGCGAGATCGCCTGAGGTCAAGGCGAAACACCCAAAAAAAGTCAGGCCTGAATGGGCTTCTCACCCAATAAGGTGATGCCTTTTTACCCATCTTGCATTAGAAGAAACTGTATGTGCGGTCCGCAGGGATCGCGCCACCGGTTTTGCGTACAGATTGCCGTGCGCATGTGTTGAGGCTTCCTCCACGTTGTATCGGCATGCTGAACCCCCCGTCCGGTTTTCCTGGCCGGACGGAAATAAGGCTTTGCGGGACTTTGTTGCGGTCCCGCAAAGCTTTATTACTCTTCCTGAAAATTCAAACGGCTTGAATACGCGGATGTTGTGCACTGCAACATTTTGGCCGTATTTGTGCGATTTTCATTTTAACACCAAGGGATTAAGCTGATCCCGATTTTGGTGTTGGGGAGAGCATGACCAAGTGGGTCTATACATTCGGTAGTGGCGCGGCGGAGGGGCGAGCGCTCGACCATGAGATGCTGGGCGGCAAGGGAGCCAATCTCGCCGAGATGTGCAGCCTCGGCTTGCCCGTTCCCCCTGGCTTGACCATCACCGCTGACGCCTGTTCCGCCTATTATCGCGATGGCCGCCGCATCTCGGATGAGGTGCGCGCGCAGGTGCTGTCGGGCATATCGAGCATCGAGGCCGTCACCGGCCGTCGCTTCGGCGCGGGCGCCAGCCCGCTGCTGCTGTCGGTCCGCTCCGGTGCGCGCGTGTCGATGCCGGGGATGATGGACACGGTGCTGAACCTCGGGCTCAACGACGAGACCGTTCAGGCGCTCGGCCACGATGCCGGCGATGCGCGCTTCGCCTGGGATAGCTACCGCCGCTTCATCCAGATGTACGCCGATGTCGTCATGGGCCTCGACAACGAGGTCTTCGAGGAAATCCTGGAAGACGAGAAGGCCCGCCACGGCTACGAATATGATACCGAGATGACCGCGAGCGAATGGCAGCACGTCGTCCATCTCTACAAGGCGGTGCTGGAAGAAGAGCTTGGCGAGGAGTTCCCGCAGGATCCGCAGGTGCAGCTCTGGGGCGCTGTCGGTGCGGTGTTTTCGAGCTGGATGAGCGCCCGCGCCGTCACCTACCGCCATCTCCACAATATTCCCGAAGGCTGGGGCACTGCCGTCAATATCCAGGCCATGGTCTTCGGCAACCTCGGCAATTCGTCTGCCACCGGCGTCGCCTTCACCCGCAACCCGTCGACCGGCGAAAAGTCGCTCTACGGCGAGTTTCTGGTCAATGCACAGGGCGAGGATGTCGTCGCCGGCATCCGCACGCCGCAGAGCATCACCGAGGAAGCCCGCATCTCCTCCGGCTCCGACCGGCCGTCGATGGAAAAGCTGATGCCGGAGGCCTTCCGCGAGTTTGTGGCGATCTGCGATCGTCTCGAGGCGCACTATCTCGACATGCAGGATATCGAGTTCACCATCGAGCGCGGCACGCTGTGGATGCTGCAGACGCGCGCAGGCAAGCGCTCGACCCGTGCGGCGATGAAGATCGCCGTCGATATGGTGGATGAGAAGATGATCACCGAGGAGCAGGCGGTGCTGCGCATCGAGCCGTCCTCGCTCGATCAGCTGCTGCATCCGACGATCGACCCCCGCGTTGCGCGCGAGGTGATCGGCACCGGCCTTCCGGCATCGCCGGGCGCGGCATCCGGCGAGATCGTCTTCACCGCCGAAGAGGCGGTCATGGCGGAAGAGGAGGGGCGCAAGGTCATTCTGCTTCGCGTCGAGACCAGCCCCGAGGATATCCACGGCATGCATGCCGCCGAAGGCATTCTCACAACCCGTGGCGGCATGACCAGCCACGCGGCCGTCGTTGCCCGCGGCATGGGCATCCCCTGCGTCGTCGGCGCCGGCACCATGCGCATCGATCTGCGCAACGAGCGGCTGATCGGCATGGGCGTGACGCTGAAGAAGGGCGATATCATCACCATCGACGGATCGGCAGGGCAGGTGCTGAAGGGCGAGGTGCCGATGGTGCAGCCGGCGCTTTCGGGCGATTTCGGCCGCATCATGGAGTGGGCCGACCGCGTCCGCCGCATGACGGTGCGCACCAATGCCGATACGCCGGCAGACGCGCGCGCCGCGCGCTCCTTCGGCGCCGAGGGCATCGGCCTTTGCCGCACCGAGCACATGTTCTTCGAGGGCGAGCGCATCCATGTCATGCGCGAGATGATCCTAGCGGAAGACGAGGCGGGGCGCCGCACGGCGCTCGACAGGTTGCTCCCCATGCAGCGCGAGGATTTCGAGAGCCTCTTCAACGTCATGCACGGCCTGCCGGTGACGATCCGCCTGCTCGATCCGCCGTTGCACGAATTCCTGCCGAAGACCGACGAGGAAATCGCCGATGTCGCGGCCGCCATGAACATGGACGCAACAGCACTTCGCCAGCGCGTCGATGCGCTGCACGAGTTCAACCCGATGCTCGGCCATCGCGGATGCCGTCTGGCGATCTCCTATCCCGAGATCGTCGAGATGCAGGCGCGCGCCATCTTCGAGGCAGCCGTACATGCGGCGCGCGAGACGGGGGCTGCCGTCGTGCCCGAGATCATGGTGCCGCTTGTGGGCCTTCGCTCCGAGCTCGATTACGTCAAGGATCGCATCGACGCCATCGCCCGCGACGTGATGACGGAAGCCGACATGCAGATCGATTACCTCGTCGGCACGATGATCGAGCTGCCGCGCGCGGCACTGCGCGCCCACATCATCGCCGAGGCCGCCGAATTCTTCTCCTTCGGCACCAACGACCTGACGCAGACCACCTTCGGCATTTCGCGCGACGACGCGTCGGCCTTCATCCCGACCTACCAGCGCAAGGGCATCATCGAGCATGATCCCTTCATCTCGCTGGATTTCGATGGTGTCGGTGAACTCATTCGCATCGCTACCGAGCGCGGCAGGCGAACCCGCGCCGACATGAAGCTCGGCATCTGCGGCGAACACGGCGGCGATCCGGCCTCGATCCATTTCTGCGAGGGCATAGGCCTCGACTACGTCTCCTGCTCGCCCTTCCGCGTGCCGATCGCCAGATTGGCGGCGGCGCAGGCGGCGATCAAGGAGAGGCTTGCGTAAGTTTTACCAGCGGTAATAGGGTCCGCCGTAATAGGGGCCGCCCATGCGCCACGACATGTCCGACATCACGTAAGCGCTGTCGGCCCGCGCTTGCGCCTGCCGGTTGAGATCGATGCGCTGCAGGCAGGTGGCGAAGCCTTCGGTGCCGCGCTTGAAGCCGTAGCTCATGCATTGCCGCTCATCGGCCGCGCGCCGCTCTTCCGGCGTCATCGTCTGGCAGGCCGAAAGGCCGACCGCAATAGCGGCGATGGTGAGCGTCAGCGGGAGAATACGCATGTTCTTATCTTCAGCGGATTGATCTTGCTGAAATAGCAGACGCCAACCCCAAGCACCCGTCAACTAAAAACTCCGTTAACCGCAAAAGTTGTCATGCGGCGCCTGCGGGGTCGCCGATCGGCAGCAGTGCCGGATCGAGCGTCGGGTCGTTCGGGTTCTTGCTGTCGCCGGGATCCTGTGCCGGCGTCAGCGGCGGCTTTTCCTGCACGCGGTCGGGAATGCCGGGTGTCGGCGTCGGGCCGCGCGGGGTCTCTGGTGTGGGCACGGGGATCGGGTCGCGATTGGGCATGATTGTCTCCTTTCAAGGGAAAACGATGCCCTCAAGCTTTGGTTCCGGCTTTCGCATGGATGAGAACCGCTATAAGAAGACGCCTCACGGAAATGGAAGCGACTGATGGCACTGCGTGATCGATTCTCGAAAAAGCTGACCTGCCCGCAATGCGGCAATAGCGGCTTTGCCGAAGCCTCCGAGACGGACGATCCGAAGCGCAAGCATCCGGGCTTCAACATCGACCAGCTGCCGCGCGGACTTTTCGTCCAGCGCCAGACCAATTTTCAGGAAACCAGTGTGATCAAGTGTGAATGCGGTCGCAAGTTCGCCTTCCGCACGCTGGCGGAAGCCGCGTCGGGCCGCGATTGAACGAGACTAGAACCGCTCCAGCACCTCGATAAAGGCATCGGCGAACTGCGCGATATGGGCGGTCTCGGGCGCCGGGCTCTCCATGCGGATATCGGTGCCGTTCTGATCGAGCACCGCAAGCACGATCCGCATGTCGGTGGAAGCGGACGGGATGCGCAGCACCGCGATCCGCTTGCAATCGTCGATCAGCCCTTCGGCAGGCAGATCGAACAGGAACTCGCCGCCGCTCTTGCCCGCCGCCGTGCGCACCGCGTCGCAGAAGTCGCTGTCGCCATCATAGCTTTCGAGCGAAAGCTCTAGCTCCAGAAGCTCCATCGGCAGAAGCGGATCGCTCGCATCGGCCCCGGCAAGCGTCGGCATGGGGCTTTCCACTGCAAGCTCGGATGCAATCATTGCTTTTCTCCTGTTCGTCCGTGACCGATGAACATGCTGCAACTGCGGGAAATCAACTCAATATCAGAAAATGCTCACGTAATCCATGCCCGCTTTGGAGGTCTAAAACGTGGGTTCATCGTGGATTGGACACGCTCGCGTAAGACAACAGTTTCAATTTAGGCGAATCTTGCACTAAACAAGTGCTTGGGCGATTTGCGCGTTCATGCGGGACGCGCCGCTTGCGACTAACCGGTAAGTTTGATGGCAATCCGTTTCGACCGCCCCATTTCCAGTGCCGCCCGCTTTTCCAGGCGGTTCGCGGCCTTTGCGCTGGTCTTGTGCCTGGCGGCACTGATCGGCCACCGCTTCGCCGGCCTCGCCACGCCCTATCTGGTCCTTATCCTCATCGTCGCCACCGGCTTCAGCATCCTGGCCGCGGTACTCGCCGCCGCCGGCCTGCGCAGCCTGTGGCTCACGGGCGCCGAAGGCGGGCACGATGCGCTGAAGGCACTGATCTTCGCGGCATTGCCGCTTGTCATCGGCGGGCTGGCGGTCGAGCGCTATCTCAGCATGCCGGTCATCTACGACGTCTCCACCGATCCCGTCTCGGTGCCGGACTGGCTGAAGACCCCAAGCGCCGATCAGATCTGGCTGAAGCGGGTTCCGGTGACGCCGGAGGATCGCGAAAAGCAGCTGGAAGCCTATCCGGAACTCACCGGCCGCCGCTACGACGGCGCCATCGACCGCGTGCTGGAGGCCGTCAAGAAGGTCGCCAAGCTGAACGGCATCCGCATCACGCGCGCCGAAGGCGACAGCGTGCCGACCCGCGACCCCGAGGACAAACCGGCAGCCAAGCCCCAGGCTCAGCCCCAAGCCCAGAACCAAGCCGCCGACAACACCGCCGTGCCCGACGAGGCCCCCGATGTCGTGCCCGTCCCGACGCCGCGCCCCTATGACGACGACGTCGCGCAGCTGATCCGTCGCGCCAATGGCGTGACGCTGCAGGGCGAGACGCGCACGCTGGTTCTCGGCCTGCGCTTCGACGTCATCATCCGCCTGCGCGAGGAGGCCGAGACCACCTTCGTCGACGTCCGCGTCGCCTCCCGCTACGGCCCCTCCGACCTCGGCTTCAGCGCCGATATCGCCGAGGACTATCTGAAGGCGCTGGACGCCGAACTGCTCGGCATCGCCGGCAGCTGATCGGTTTCCGGTGTCAGTGCAGCTGTCGGCACCAGCCACCCGCGATAACGAACGATCAGGCCGACCAGCGGCGCCCTGACCTCGACATGAAACCGGAACCGCCCGTCGTGTTCCTCTTCATGGACCGTGCCGCCCGGCGCCACGGCCATCGGCATGGGTAATCCGAGAAAGCGCCAGCCGCGCACCTGCAGCAGCAGCCGTCCATCCGCAACGACAAGCGCCATCAATATCCGGAACGGCCCGAGATCTTCCGCCAGCAGTGGTGCAGCAGCGTTTCCGCCCGCCATCTGAACGCTGCGAAACGCCTTGCCCCCGAAACGCCGGGTCCAGACCTCGATGCCATCGCGTGCGAGAAAATGAACCTCCACATCCGTCTCCGCAGCCGTCTTCGGGAAGCCGGCAAGCGTGGCGGCGAGCTGAGCCAGCCACCCGCGACCGCGCTCGATATCGGCGCGCCCGCGCGCTGTGAGCTCATCGGAGACATCATGCAGCGCCGCGACGCAAGGCGGCAGCCGGTCCCAATCCTGGCCCAGCAGGCGCCGATAGAGCGGCGGAGGGCGGGCGCCGGGCCCCGGCGGGACGTTGCCGTGTTGGTCTGTCATCCGAGGAAGCGATCCCGTTGCGCCGGCGTCGGCACGAAGCAGCTTGCCCGCCGCCCGGCAATCTTCAGCCGGTTGCGCGCCACGAATTCGTAGAGCCGGTCTGCAAGCTTTCGCGGCAAAAGCCGGAATATCCTCACAGCCGACCACGGCGCGCCGAGCCCCGCCACCATCCGGATCGAGCCGTCCGACTTGAAGAAGGCCCGCCCGCCTTCGATCAGGATGTTGGTCTCGTAGTCACGCTCGTTGAGCCCATAGTGCCGGTAGAGCGCCTCGCCGAGCGGCGTCTGCGCGGCAAGAAAGCGATAGCGCTGGCGCCTGTCGTGCTTCAGCGCGTACTGCACCCAGGCCGAGCAGAACACGCATTCGCCGTCGAACACGATCAGCGGTCTGTCGTCGGGGAAATCGGGAACGGCGGCATCCTGGCGATAGCTGTAGTCCGGCCGCATCGTCTCATCCTCTCCCGGCCATCCGATACGACCCCAGAAGCGCCGGCGGGCCATCGGTTTCGATCTCGCCGCGCTCGATCAGATCCTCGATATGCGCGAGCACGGAAAGCGCTGCCGCGCCGTGCAGACGTGGATCGGTGTCGCGGTAGATGACTTTCACCATGTCGGGGATATTGGTGTCGCCGGCCCTGATCCGCCCCAGCACCGCGCGCTCGCGCATCCGCCTATGCGTCTTCAGCGCCCGCATGAAGGAGATCGGCTTGCGTACCGGGCCGCCATGGCCGGGCAGGAGCAGCCGGTCGCGCCTTGCGATCAGCTTGTCGAGCGAGGCCATGTAATCGGCCATCGAGCCATCCGGCGGCGCGACGATCGAGGTCGCCCAGGCCATGACATGATCGGCCGAAAACAATATGCCGGTCTCATCAAGCGCGAACGCCATGTGATTGGCCGCATGCCCCGGCGTATGCACGCCCGTCAGTCGCCAGCCATCGCCCTCGATTGCTTCGCCGTCGACAAGCGCGATATCGGGGCGAAACGCCATGTCGGAGCTCTCGGCGAAGGGATTGGTCTCCCCCGCATGCAGCGGCCGCGCCGCCCGGTGCGGTCCTTCGGCGACGACGATAGCGCCCGTCGCCTCCTTGAGCCGGCGCGACAGCGGTGAGTGGTCGCGATGGGTGTGCGAGACGAGGATATGCGTGACCTCGCGCCCCTTAAGCGCTGCCATCAGCGCCGAAAAATGCGCGTCGTCCTCAGGGCCGGGATCGATCACCGCAACCGAGCGGTCGCCGACGATATAGCTGTTGGTGCCGTGAAAGGTGAACGCGCTCGGATTGTTGACCGTGATCCGCTGGACGCCCGGCGCGACGGGCACGGCCTGGCCATAGGCGGGCTCGAAGGCGCGATTGAAGTCTGGATTGGCCATGTCGTTCCTGCGGTCGTATCCTGTAACGACCTACTTGTACTCGATCTCGATGAAGGACATCGGCTTGTCGCCGGCATTGACGACATTGTGTTCGGTGCCCGCATCGCGCCGATAGGCGGCACCCGCCGCGATATCCACCCGCCGGCTATCGCCGTTCTCCTCGATCAGAAACTGGCAGTCCGTCATCGGCACCACGACATAGCCCATCCCATGCGTATGCACGCCGGTATCGGCGCCGGGCTCGAAGTCCCAACGGGTGATCTTGACGACGGCATCGTCGAGGAGAAGCGTGGCAAGGGCAGGCGGGCGGGCACGATACTGGCTCATTGTCACTCCGAAGCGGTATGGTCTTGGAAAAGACCTAGCATGCCGCCGGAAAGAGCGCACAGAAAAGAGCACGCAGAGAAGAGCGCACAGAAATATGCTCGCCCCGAAACTTAATGATTGTGACGGTCACGGACCTTTGCTAATCAGGCGACGCAATTGGCAAGCGTTTCTCGCTGCCAGTCTCTGGTGGGGCGTCGCCAAGCGGTAAGGCACCGGTTTTTGGTACCGGCATTCCCAGGTTCGAATCCTGGCGCCCCAGCCATTCATTTCAGCCATCTTGTACTTTTACTATCGGAAAGCACCGGCAGTTTTTTTCGGGATTTGCTTTCTGATAAAGGGGATCGGACCTAAGTATTCTGGTCGGTATATCGCTGCTCGACTCGTTGGGATTTGATCCGAGATTTAACTCGAATCAGGATGCGCTTCTGGAAATTGGGCGCGATGTTCAGTTTGAGCGAAATGTTCGATAGGATATGCCAGTAAAGCTCGCGATCAAATACGGTTTCTTCTGGGGATTCTGCCAATATCGCTTTAATTCATGCTTTTGAATGCGGTAATGTCTCGTTGGAATACTCAAAGGAGATTGCAGACGTGCCGTCGATAATGAAGCGAGACTGCGTGCGATGTGGGACAGTTGGAGTTCAACTTTCGGCAATCGGATATTCACATATTGGGGAAGGCAGGTGGGAGGCAGCGTTCTCCTGCAATCAGTGTCTGCAAATAAACGTTTATCGCGTCCAAAGTGCTTTCAATCTCACCCAGAATAACTTCAACCTTGATCTTACCGGAGGTGTGGATGCAGAAGAAGAGGCTGTCCTAAACGTTGTGAATGCCCCTGAGCTAGATGAGGCAATCCCCGCAAATATTGCCTCTATTTTCAAACAGGGAGCGACGTGCCGCCGCCTTCAGATGGCGGACGCAGCTGGCGCAATGTTTAGGAAGACGATAGACGTCGCAACTAAAGCTGTATTTGAGACCGATCCCCGCTTAGCTGAGAAGCGGCCAGCGGAGGCGTTGCGTGTCAGGATCAAAGCACTTGGCCAGTTCAAAGTGCTTGAAGAAGATATTGTTGAATTAGCTGACGTGGTTGCCGTTGATGGCAATGATGCAGTCCACGAAGTTGATCCTTACACAGCAGAGGAAGCTGAAGCTCTTGAGGATCTAACACTCGACCTACTCGACAGAATGTTCGTCAAACCTGCTCGTATCGCAGCTGTGAGAGCTAAGCAGATTTTGGCCGGACAGAGGAAAGTGTAAGCCGCGGTCCATCGATCTCAGAATCTTCGCGACTAACATTGCTTGGTCTGCTTTCGTTCTATAGTTGAGCGCCGATCCCCAAAACAAAAAAAGGCGGAACTCGCGTCCCGCCTTTCGTGTCTCTCGCTTTCGCTGCGCCTTACTGCGCGGCCGGCTGGGCAGGCGCCAGGAATTCGGCGCAGTAGGATGGGCCGCCGTTGAGGCCGGGCAGGTCGCCGGATACCTTGATGCTGCGGATCGTGTAGTCCGAGCTGGTGGTGATCACGGCCTTGCAGCGCAGATACTGTTTGCGGGCGGGCGAGATCTGCTTGCCGCGCTTGCCCTCAGTGCCATCGGCGTATTTCGCCGGAATGGTCACGGTCTTGTAGCCGCCCTGCCAGGTGTAGACATTGCCACCGCCATTGTCGGCGTCGGTCTGCGGCGGGCCGAAGGCTGCGAAGAACTTGCCGGCGGACTGGCCGACCCAGCGGCTGGAGATCGGGTCGGCGGCCGTTGGGATGGTCGTGCAGCCGGCCAAAGTGGTGGCCAGCGCTGCGGCTGCGAAAGTGCGGAGTTTCATGGTGTCGTCCCTGGATTTGTCGCGCATTCGGCGGCGGGAATCACTGCCCCTGCAGCGTTTCAGCCTGTCCTGACAGCGCTTTAGCGCGGAACCCGGCAAAAGAAAATCAGCTCTTTTTCGCGATTGCAAAATTTGCGTCAGGTGTGGCTTTTTGCTCGCGCGCAAGCCTGGGCGCGCTTCCCGCCGCCACCGTCATAAAAATGCAACCCGCTTTGGATTTTGGTGCTTGCGCAAGCCGTTGGGCCGGTCTATAGAGGCGCCGCTGGTCACGGAGTGTAGCGCAGTCTGGTAGCGCACCACGTTCGGGACGTGGGGGTCGGAGGTTCGAATCCTCTCACTCCGACCAGCTGAAAATCCCGGCATTGCAGGATTTTCCACCCGATCCCGAATTTCTGACTTCCTGTATTCTGACGTTGGCAATGGCAGAACTCTGTCGGCCTTGCCCATACTTGTCTAAACTGGCACGGTTTTCTTCCCGTCTGCCACCCGGATTCGCCGATCCCCAATATCATCTGCAAGATTAAAATACGCCTCGCGCGAATATCCTCACGGACAGGTCAGTCTGCGATTGCTGCCATCGGGCTTCTGTCGCAATATTTCACGAATCCGAGCGGCTCGCTCTAATGACCCGTATTGCGTGCGTAGATTAGTCGCATGCCAGTGGTAACAATCTGTTAACCATAAAACGATAGCTATTCTGAGCGAGCCAAATAGGCGTGGGGGAATGCAGGCCATGATTACCAGAATAAAGGTCATTACTTTCCACACCGAAGGTTTTCCCCATGATGATGGTCTGCCGCTGGACCAATCCATGGAAGATCTTAAGGCGCTCGTTCTATCGCAGGGATGCGAGTTTGAGGCCTATACGCCGCGAAAACTCCGCGCCTTGGGCGCCGAGGATCTGGTGCAGCGCTATGACGACAAGTACGCCTTGCCGAAAAATCCGGGCCTGCACACGATCGGCATGTGCGCGTGGAAGCCGTTCGTCTTGCTCCATGCTTTGCAATCGATGAACAAAAACGACCTCGTGATCTACACCGACGCCAACATTGGCAAGTATCCCGGCCTGCGGGTCGCCATGGAAAACATTCCGGAATTCGTTGCCGGAACGGGCGACGTTCATGACTTCTTCGTGGGCCGCGAGTGTGAGGATCAGCGCCGAAAGGTCGCGCAACACGCGAGCGGTCGCCAGATCGTCGAAATTGGCGGCAACACGGTATTCTCCTGCAATTTCCCGATGCACATCGTCAACAGGATTGTGTCGAGGAACACGCCGGCCGCCAAGGAAATACTGCTGTACTGGCTTGCTCTGTGCAAGGTGCAGAAGTTTATCCTTCCGCCTTTGGTCGGTGATCATCACGAGGAATACAGATGGTTCTGCCCGGAGCAGTCGGTTCTGAACTTGATTTTGGCGAACCTTATCGAGGAAGGGCAACTTCCTTACTACTATTCGACCATCGGCTTTGATCGAGCGGGCCGACGATTTGTGGGCGACAATTCGCACCTGTCTTGTATTTCCGCGCCGATTGGCAGGCCGCACTACATCCCATTCCGTCAGCGGTTCGCCAAGGAAATCGCAGAGGCGGAACTATACACGGTCACGCGCACGGCGCAGCCTTTGCCGGTTGATGGTGCCAAGAAAGCGGCCTGATGCCGCTTTCGCGATGAGCGTCGTGGTCAGGTCGCCTGGCCCATGGCCTTTTGGTCTCCCGGACAGAAAAACACTTCCGCCAATCCGCATATTGCCTCGTTGGAATCTCGCGCTTAAAGCTTGATGTCGCAAATGTCATGAGAAGCGGACCGATGAGCAGAGATTACTATTCCAGCATGGGCGGCCTGCCGCCGCAGACCGATCTTTTGTCGAGCAAGGCGGTGTTCACGACGGCCTACGCCGTCATCCCGCGCAGCGTGATGACCGATATCGTCACCAGCTATCTGCCCCATTGGCAGGGCACGCGCGCTTGGGTGATTTCCCGCCCGATGACCGGCTTCTCCGAGACCTTCTCGCAATACATCATGGAAGTGCAGCCCGGCGGCGGCAGTGACCGGCCGGAGCCGGAAAAGCGCGCCGAAGGCGTGCTCTTCGTGGTCGATGGCGAGGTCACCGTCGATCACGAGGGCGCAACCCACGTGCTGCGTCCCGGCTCCTTCGCCTTCCTTCCGGCCGGTTCGAAATGGACGCTTTGGAACAAGGGTGCTGCGACGGCCAAGTTCCACTGGATCCGCAAGGCCTTCCAGGTGGTTGAAGGCCTTGAGCCGCCGCCGGCGCTCTTCACTCATGAAGATCAGAACCCGCCGCAGTCGATGCCCGATACGGACGACGTCTGGGCGACCACCCGCTTCATCGACCCGTCCGACCTGCGCTACGACATGCATGTGACCATCGTCACGCTTGAGCCCGGCGGCGTCATTCCCTTCATGGAAACCCATGTGATGGAGCACGGTCTCTACGTGCTCGAGGGCAGGGCGGTCTATCGTCTCAACAAGGATTGGGTCGAGGTCGAGGCCGGCGATTACATGTGGCTGCGCGCCTTCTGCCCGCAGGCCTGCTACGCCGGCGGCCCCGGCCGCTTCCGCTATCTGCTTTACAAGGACGTGAACCGGCACATGCCGC
Organism: Rhizobium sp. 16-449-1b; assembly: GCF_017741935.1. GTDB lineage: Bacteria > Pseudomonadota > Alphaproteobacteria > Rhizobiales > Rhizobiaceae > Rhizobium. The sequence goes on from NZ_JAGHMH010000004.1 coordinate 156,846, forward strand.
TGTTCTAAGCCGAGGCAGTGTCGATGACGGCAACGATCGAGATCAGACGGGCCGAAGCGGCGGACGCGGCGGCACTCAGCCATTTCGCCGCCCGCCTGTTCCGCGCCACCTATGGCGAGGATACGCCGGCCGCCGATCTCGAAGCCTATGTCGCCAAGGCTTTCCGGCCGGACATCCAAGCCACCGAGATCGCCGACCCGGAAGCAGCCGTCTTCCTGGCGACAAACGGCGACACGCTTGCCGGCTACGCCTATCTCGTCGTCTCGCCATCGCCGGCCGACGCCAGCCTGCTCAGCCGCATCTACATCGACACCGCCTGGCGCGGCCAAGGCCTCGCCAACCGTCTGCTCGACGCTGTCGTGTCGGAATGTGCGGCGCGCCGCGTAGAGCGCCTGCAGTTGACGGTCTACGAAAAGAACGCCCGCGCCATCGCCTTCTACAACAAGGTCGGCTTCACGCCGGTCGGCAGCACGACCTTCACGGTGGGCGATGACGTGCAGACGGATATCGTCATGGAGCGCACGACGCGCTAGCCTCTGTCGTCAAATATCGCTCGCCGCATGAGGCCAGCGCCGCACCGCCTGCGCCGCCGTCATCCGCCGTATCTCGCCACCGCCGCTGAACCGCCGCAACACCCGGCCATCGATCACGACCAGGCTGCTCATGATCAGCGCCATTCCAGCAAGCTCGAACATCCGCAGCCGCTCGCCGAGAAAGAACGCGCCCAGGAGCGTGGCGCTCACCGGCACCAGCAGCGTCACCAGCGAAGCATTGGTCGCGCCTGCCGAGGCGATGAGGCCGAAGTAGAGGATGAAGGCAAGCGCCGTGCACAGGAGACCGAGGATCGCGATCGCCAACCATGCCGAGCCGCTCAAGGGGATGATGTCATCAGGCGCGCAGAAGACGGCGACAACGGGCAGCATCAGCAGGCTCGAGACCGTCAGCTGGCCGGTGGCGATCACCTCGGCGCCGATGGCACGGAAGCGCCTCGCAAGCACGACGCCAAACGCATAGGAGATGGAGGCGCCGATGACCGCGAGCTTGGCCCATAGGGGACCGTCGAGATTGGAGATCAGGCTGGGGCCGATCAGCACCACGGCACCTGCGATGCCGAGCGCGATACCTGCAAGTGCCGGCATCGACAGCCTCTCGTCTTTCGTAAGCACCGTGGCGACGAAGATCGTCCATAGCGGCGTCGTCGCATAGAATATCGAGGCGAGCCCGGCGCCGATTTCGGTTTGCCCGGCGAATATCAGCGAAAACGGGATGACGTTGTTCAGCAGCGCCAGGCCGAGGAAGCCGGCCGGGTGCGCTAAAACCGGGGTGAAGGACAGGCCGCGAAGCTTCAGCCAGAGATGCAGCGCCAGCGCGCCGATCGATACCCGGTAGAAGACGAGAGCCAGCGGCGAAATCTCTGCAACGGTTATCCGCCCGATGAAGAACGAACCGCCCCACAGCGCGCCGAGCAGCAGCAGCCGGCTCCAATCTTGTGAGGACATGGCGCGCCCCGCCGTGACAGGCACGACGATGCTGTGTGACGAGACAGGCCTTACCGGTGTTGCGATACCACGCATGCCCTTGCCTCCCAAAAGAAAACGGGGCCAATCGGCCCCGTCTCATGTCGTCATCTCAGATGTCGCCGCCGGCGTTGGTCCAGAGGTTGGCGGCCTCCGCTGCCGTCATCCGGCGCACTTCCGCCTCGTCGCGGCGGCTGGAAAACAGCTCGCTGGCCATGATCTGGTCGGCGAGATCGGCCGGCAGTGACAGGATCACGCGGCCGTCGCCGCTGTGCAGGCCGCTGAGCTCCGAGCGCTTGCCCGTCACCATGCCGCCGGCCACCGTGTTGTTGGTCTCCGGATCGATCAGGATGAAGGCGCCCGAGGAGCGGTTCTGCTCATAGGGGTCGAAGATCGCCGCTTCGTCGAAGGTCAGATGCACCTTGCCGATGGCGTTCATGTAGAGCGTCTCGGCCGAGGTCCAGGTGCCGGTTTTCAGCTGCAGCTGCGCGACAGGTTGAACCTGAACGCGCTGGCGGCGGCTACCGCTCTTCAGCCAGTAGCGCTTGCCGGCCTCGATGCCCTCGGGCTGCAAGGCCACGATCTGCGCGTCGAAGGACAGGCCCACCTGCGGCTGGCTGTCGATCGAAACGATCATGTCGCCGCGCGCCACGTCCACCTGGCGGTCGAGCACCAGCGTGATCGCGTCGCCCGCGACCGCCGCATTACGCACGAGGTCGAAGGTGACGATCTTGGTGACGTTGGCGACCATGCCCGACGGCAGGATCATGACGCTGTCACCCGGCTTTACCGAGCCGCCGGCAACCGTGCCCTGATAACCGCGAAAGCTTTCGCCAGGACGCGACACGCGCTGCACGGAGAGGCGGAAGCCGACCGTCTGCGACGAGCGAACGGTGGCAAGCTCCAGCGTTTCCACCAGCGTCGGACCGGCATACCACGGCATCGAAGCCTCGCCGGAATAGACGACGTTTTCGCCCTTCAACGCCGACATGGGGATCGCGGTGATCTGCTTGACGCCGAGCGACAGCGCGAATTCGCGGAACTCGTGGACGATCTTCTCGAAGCCGGCGCGGTCGTAGTTGGTGAGGTCGATCTTGTTGACCGCGAGCACGAACTGCTTGATCCCGAGCAGCGAGGCGATCGTCGCGTGGCGGCGCGTCTGCTCGAGAATGCCGGCGCGGGCATCGACCAGCAGGATGGCGAGATCGGCCGTGGATGCGCCGGTCGCCATGTTGCGGGTGTACTGCTCGTGGCCGGGGGTGTCGGCAACGATGAAGGAGCGCTTGTCGGTCGCGAAATAGCGATAGGCGACGTCGATGGTGATGCCCTGTTCGCGCTCGGCCTGCAGGCCGTCGAGAAGCAGCGCGAAGTCGGGCAGGCCGAGATCGTTCTGCTTGCCGGTGGAATCGCGGCGCAGCGTCGCTGCCTGGTCTTCCTTGACGGCCTTGGTGTCCCAGAGCAGGCGGCCGATCAGCGTGGACTTTCCGTCATCGACGCTGCCGCAGGTGATGAGGCGCAATGGTCGCGTGTCGCGCACGGCCTGGGCGGGCTCGGCGGCGGGGGCGGCGATGGCGCTTGCTGTTGCTGCTGCAGTCATCTCAGAAATATCCTTCACGCTTCTTTTTCTCCATGGAGCCGGACTGGTCGCGGTCGATGGCGCGGCCCTGGCGTTCGGAGACAGTGGCAATTTCAAGTTCGGCGATAATGTCGTCCATCGTCGTGGCGGTGGACTTGATCGCGCCCGTCAGCGGGAAGCAGCCGAGCGTGCGGAAACGGATGAAGTCTTCCTGCTTGGTCTCGCCGGGCAGCAGCTCCAGGCGCGGATCGGAGGCCGAAATCATCATGCCGTCGCGCTCGACATAGGGGCGCTTGGCGGCGAAGTAGAGCGGCACGATCGGAATGTTTTCGGCCTGGATGTAGCGCCAGATATCGACCTCGGTCCAGTTCGACAGCGGGAAGGCGCGCACGCTCTCGCCGCTGCGGATCTGACCGTTATAGATGTTCCAGAGCTCGGGGCGCTGGTTGCGCGGGTCCCAGCGGTGGTCGGGCGTGCGGAAGGAATAGATGCGCTCCTTGGCGCGGCTGGCCTCCTCGTCGCGCCGCGCGCCGCCGAAGGCCGCGTCGAACTTGCCGGCGTCGAGCGCATTGCGCAGCGCTTCCGTCTTCATGATGTCGGTGTAGCGCGCCGAGCCGTATGTGAACGGCGTGATGTTTTCGGCCGCGCCGCGCGGATTGATGTGCTCGATCAGGTCGAGATCATATTCCTTCACGATTTTGTCGCGGAAGGTGATCATCTCCGCGAACTTCCAGCCGGTGTTGACGTGCAGCAGCGGGAAGGGCACGCGGCCGGGATAGAAGGCCTTGCGCGCCAGATGCAGCAGCACGGATGAATCCTTGCCGATCGAGTAGAGCATCACGGGACGCTCGAACTCGGCCGCCACTTCGCGGAAGATATGAATGGATTCGTTTTCGAGCGCCTTCAGATGAGGGTCGAGCGGCGGCTTGGTGCTCTGCGGATTGCTGAGTTCCGTATCCGGACGGCTATCGGGCATGTCTTACTCCAGACTTCGATCATTCGCAGGCGCCTGGCCCGGAATGCAATGAGACGATGCATCGGGGAGCGCCGGCGGCTGCCGCGCTCTGATCCCGATGCCGAGGGGTTACTGTTGGATGGAAATGGCGGACGCCTCTTCAGCCACATGCAGGCCGCATTCGCGCGTCTGGTCCTGTTCCCACCACCAGCGGCCGGCGCGCTCGGGCTCGCCGGGCTTGATGGCGCGGGTACACGGCTCGCAGCCGATCGAGGGATAGCCGCGCGCATGCAGCGGGTTGATCGGCACGCTGTTGTCGGCGACGTAAGCCTTGATGACGTCGATGTCCCAATCGGCCAGCGGGTTGACCTTCAGGAGATGGCGATCGGCGTCATATTCGGCAAACGGCGTCTCGGCGCGATTGGCCGATTGACCGCGGCGCAGGCCGGTGATCCAGATGGTTGCCCCATTGAGCGCGCGCGCAAGCGGCTTCAGCTTGCGCACGCCACAACAGGCATGCCGGGCCTCGACGCTCTCGTAGAAACCGTTGAGGCCGTATTGCGCCGCATAGGCGTCGATATCGGCCTGCTCGGGCTCGTAGCGGCTGATGTGGATGTCGTACTGCTTTTCCGTCTCGTCGATCAGGTTCAGCGTCTCGGCAAAGAGGCGGCCGGTCTGCAGCGTCACGACGTCGATCGGCAGTCGGTGATTGCCGATCTCGGCGGTAATGACCTGGTCTTCGATACCAAGCGATGTCGTGAACACGACCCGCCCGCCCAGGCTGGCGACGAACGACAAGCGTTCGGCCAGAGATAGGCTTGCAAGCTTCGTGTTCAGCGTTTCCGCTTCTTCGATTGTATGAGCAACAGTCATGGGAATCCTGTCCTAGATGTTGACAGGAGTATCGCAGCTTGGGGATGGAGAGGACAGAAACAGGTATTTCGAAAGCGGGCTGGAATGGAGCAAATATCTCTCCCCGGCCGCTGCAATGCAGAAAAGCAGCCGCGCCGGCATGAATGGCCAGCGTCGCGCCTTAATCTCTATTGATTTAGTAGGGTTACACGTCGCCTGTCAATCGGAAATGTGATTTGATGCCTAGAGGGCCGCTTTTTCGGTTAAATTCGAGATTGCTGATTTGAGATTGAAAACAAGGCTGAAAAGCCTGTTTCTCAGGGGTTTTGCGCGCTTGTTCAAACTATGTTCATCCAGCGCGTGAGATAGAAAGAAAAAGAAGAGTTCCGCCGGGCGCGATCCGTGTCCGCCGCTTGTGTGTCGATGGCTGAAAATGATTACGCAGAAGGCGAAATACGCGCTTAGGGCGCTCACCGTTCTGGCCGAGGCCGATGACGGCGAACCTGTGATGATTTCCGATATCGCGGCGCAGCAGAAAATCCCGAAGAAGTTCCTCGAGCAGATCCTTCTCGACCTCAAGCACCAGGGTATCGTCGTCAGCCGCCGTGGCAAGCAGGGCGGCTATCTGCTCCTGAAGCCGGCCGACATGATCACCTTCGGCGAAGTGCTGCGCATCATCGACGGCCCGATCGCCCCGCTGCCCTGCCTGTCGATCACCGCCTACCGCAAGTGCGACGATTGCGACGGCGAGCAGAACTGCGAAATCCGCCACGTCTTCGCCAAGGTGGCCGACGCCACCCGCAAGGTGCTGTTCTCCACCACCATCGCCGACGCCGTAGCGCCGCGCGGCGCCGAAGTCACGCGGATGCTGGCCTAACGGCTGGTGATTGCTTAGTGGGCCGGCTCTTCCTGATGTGACGCCTTCTCCGCCGCGCGCCGCGCCCGGATCGTGGCTGCGATGAACACGCGCGACAGGCCATGATAGAGCGGCTCGCGCGACAGGAAGCGCGACGTCACATAGCCGATCATCGACACCGCCATGATCGGGATCACCGCCTCATGATCGCCGGTCATCTCCAGAATGATCACGAAGGCCGTCATCGGCGCCTGCACGACACCGGCGAAATAGCCAGCCATCCCGAGGATCGCGGCCAGCGCGATGCTGCTGCCGATCAGCGAGCCGACCGTGCTGCCGAAACCGGCGCCGACGGCAAGCGATGGCGCGAAGATGCCGCCGGGAATGCCTGAGATCATCGACAGGAAGCTGGCGAGCAGTTTTTCCACGAAGAAGAACAGCGGCAGCGCATGTCCCTCGACAGCGCCGCGCGCCTGCTCGTAACCGGTGCCGAACGTATTGCCGCCCGACGCGATGCCGATCACGGCGATCAAAAGCCCGCAGCCGCCGGCAAGGCACAGCATGCGTTTCAGGGGCTGCGGCTGAGCCCAGCGGCGCACGCGCTGGCCGACATGGAGCGCAAGGCCGCTAAAGCCGGCCCCGAGCGCCCCGCCGCCGACGCCGCAGATGATGACGAGGCCCCAATCGGCCATATGCATGGGCGCGACCGAGGTAGAGCCGAAATAGTTGTAGCTTCCCGACAGCCCGAGCGCGGCGAGACCGGAGAGGATCACCGCGGTCAGCACCAGCCCGTTCGACCGCGACTCGTAGGTGCGGCTCATCTCCTCGATGGCAAAGACGATACCGGCAAGCGGCGTGTTGAAGGCGGCAGCGATGCCGGCGGCCGAGCCCGCCAGGATCAGCCCGCGCGCCTGCGCCATGCCGCCGAAGCGGGCGACGGCCAGCATGATCGACGCGCCCACCTGCACCGTCGGCCCCTCGCGGCCGATCGATGCGCCGGAGAAGAGGCCGAGCACGGTGAGCAGGATCTTGCCGCCGGCGATCCGCAGCGACAGCAGTCGCGTACGGTCGGCCTCGTCATGCAGGTGCCGCGCCGCGATCGCCTGCGGAATCCCGCTTCCCTGCGAATTCGGAAACAGCTTCGCCGCCAGATAGGCCGAAAGAACGAAACCGGCCGGCGTGATGATCAGCGGCAAAAGGAACGACCACCGCCCTGATGTCGTCACCGCCGCGAATGCCTTCTGCGCCATGTCGGCAAGTTCCGCGAAGGCGACGCTGATCAACCCGATCGCCAGCGCCCCGCACCAGAACACCAGACGCGGACGCCAGAGCGAGAACGAGCCCCGAAACACGCGCGAACGTCGGAGCAGCTTGGATTTGCGGTAGAGTGGGGGCATGTCGGTCACTTGGGGCGTGGGGACAGGATAGGGGCACCGGTCTTATCTGCCCCGTGGCCCGCGTTTGCAAGCCCTGGTGAATATGCGGGCGCGGTTGTAATTGGACGATATATGATATACATAGATGATATCTATGAAGTATCGTTTTGGTGGATCCGATGAGAATCCTTGTCGACGTTGGTGAAGATGACCTTCGAGCTCTTGATGCGATCGCCGCCGCCAAGAACGTCTCGCGTGCCTCCCTCATTCGCAAGGCGGTCAGCGGCTTTCTTGAGCAAGACGCGCCCCGTGATCGGAAAGAGGCTTTTGGGCTATGGGGTAATCGTAAGGTCGATGGTCTTGCCTATCAGGAGGAGATCAGGGGCGAATGGTGAAGCCGCTGTTCGACACCAATATCCTCATCGATCATCTGAACGCCGTTCCGCAGGCCGCCCAAGAGATTGATCGCTACGACAGCGCAGCGATCAGCATTATCACCTGGATGGAGGTGTTAGCCGGGGCCCGTCATGAGGTTGCCGATGCCACTCGACGCTTCCTGGCCGGATTTCACGTGATCCCGCTTGAGACATCCATCGCGGAACGTGCGGTCGAGATCAGGCAGAAATACCGCATCAAGCTCCCCGATGCGATAATCTGGGCGACCGCCGATACGAATGCGATGCTACTCGTCACGCGCAACAGCAAGGACTTTCCGGCAGACGCACCCGGGGTGCGGCTGCCTTATGTGATCTAACCCCTACCGATCACTCACTTCCCAGCGCGGATTGATCCACGGCTCCTGGTTGGAGCGCGGCAGCGGCTGCTTGCCGAGGATGTGGTCGGCGGCCTTCTCTCCAGTCATGATCGAGGGGCCGTTGAGGTTTCCATAGGTCACGTGCGGGAAGATCGAACTGTCGGCAACGCGCAGGCCATCGACGCCGATAACCCGTGTTTCCGGGTCGACCACCGCCATCGGATCGTCCTTGGCGCCCATCTTGCAAGTGCCGCAGGGATGGTAGGCGCTTTCCAGATGCTCGCGCAGGAAGGCGTCGATCTCTTCGTCTGTCTGGATGTTCTCACCCGGCTGGATTTCGGAGCCGCGATACTGGTCGAAGGCCTGCTGGCCGAAGATCTCGCGGGTAAGCCGCACGCAGTGGCGGAACTTCTCCCAGTCCTCGGCGTGGCTCATATAGTTGAAGCGGATCAAGGGGTCGGCCTTCGGATCGGCGGAGGCGAGCGTCACGTTCCCTCGTGATTTCGACAGGTTAAAGCCGACATGCACCTGGAAGCCGTGGCTCTTGGCCGCCGCCTTGCCGTCATAGCTGATCGCAACAGGCAGGAAGTGATACTGGATATCCGGCTGCTTGACGCCGGGGCCCGAGCGCAGGAAGGCGCAGGCCTCGAACTGGTTGGAGGTGCCGAGCCCCGACTTGGTGAACATCCACTGCGCGCCGGCAACGCCCTGCCAGAACCAGGGCAGCCACGAATAAAGCGACACCGGCTTGGTCGAGACCTGCTGGAAATAGAATTCCAGATGGTCCTGTAGGTTGGCGCCGACACCAGGCCGGTCCGCCTTCACCTCGATCCCCATCTCCTTCAGATGCGCCGCCGGGCCGATGCCCGAGAGCATCAGCAGCTTCGGCGAATTGAACGACGAGGCCGAGACGATCACCTCGCGGTTGGCCTTGATGACTTCGACCTTTCCGCCGCGCTCGATCTCGACGCCAACAGCCCGGCCGTTTTCGATCACCACCTTGCGGGCAAGGCCGTAGACCAGATCGACATTGGTCCGCTTCAGCGCCGGCTTCAGATAGGCCGACGCGGCAGACCAGCGGCGCCCCTGAAAGATCGTCTGTTCCATCAGCCCGAAGCCTTCCTGCTTCGAGCCGTTATAGTCGTCCGTCGCCTCGAAGCCCGCCTGTTTGCCGGCCTCGATGAAGGCGTGGAACAGCGGGTTGCGCATGCCGCCGCGCTGGACGTGCAGCGGCCCGTCCGTCCCGCGCCATCCCTCTTCGCCGCCGTGGCTATGCTCCATCCGCTTGAAATAGGGGAGCACGTCGGCATAGGCCCAGCCATTGGCGCCGAGCGCCTCCCAGTGGTTGTAATCCTCCGCATGCCCGCGCACATAGACCATGCCATTGATCGACGACGAACCGCCGATCACCTTGCCGCGCGGCGCCGTGATGCGGCGGTTGTTGAGGTTCGGCTCCGGCTCGGAAAGATAACCCCAATTGTAGCGCTTCATGCTCATCGGCCAGGCGAGAGCCGCCGGCATCTGGATAAACGGCCCGAAATCCGACCCGCCGGCCTCGATGACGATAACGCTGTTCTTGCCGTCTTCGGAGAGACGATAGGCAAGCGCCGAGCCCGCCGAGCCGGAACCGATGATGACGAAATCTGCCTGCATGAATTTGCAACCCCTAATTGATTTGTGCAGCGCTCTGGTTTATGTTGCTAGGATGAAACCTGTGATCTACTCTAAACTTGCGCAGAGAAGCTTGGAGCGGATGCAGCCCAAGCGTCAGGCCGCGATCAAGGCAAAGGTCCACGCCTTCGCTCGCGGAGAGACGGTTGATGTGAAAAAGCTTGTCGGAACGGATCTCGTTCGCATACGTGTCGGCAATGACCGCGTCATCATCGACGAGCAGACCGGGCTTGTCCTGGTCATCAACGTCGGCCCGCGCGGCGGCATTTACAAGGAGTAACGCGGCATGACCAAAGCGCACAAATTGGCTGTCGACGGCGGCCGCGACGATGACGATGACTTCTTCACGAAGTTTGATGTTAAAAAGCTCGAGATCGACGGCAAAGATTACGTTTTGCTGCTCCAGGAGGACTACGAAGATCTGGTCGATAGCTTGATTGCAACTAGGGTGATGGCGCGCGTTGCCGCCGGCGAGGAAACCTGGCCAGCGGAATTTGTCTACGAGCTGCTGGAGAGCGACAGCCGCATCCGCTCCTATCGCACCTATCGCAAGATGAGCGCGGCGGAACTCGCGCAGGCGGCAGGGCTCTCCGAAGCGGAGTTCAACGAAATCGAGACCGGCAAGAAGACGGGCTCCGTCGATGTGCTGAAGCGCATCGCGTCGGCCCTGAATGTCGATCTCGACGATCTCGTTGTCGGCTGAGTTCATATCAATAAGGCGCCTGAACCGGCCCCATGCCGACATAAACCGTCTTCAGCTCGGAATAGTGCTCCAGCGCGGCAATCGAGTTCTCGCGGCCGAAGCCGGATTGCTTGGAGCCGCCGAAGGGGATTTCGACCGGGCAGAGATTGTAGGTGTTGATCCACAGCGTACCGGCTTCGAGAAGGTCGACCACCCGGTGGGCGCGGCTCATGTCGGAGGTGAAGACGCCGGCCGCCAGGCCGAATTCGGTGGCGTTGCCGCGCGCGATGACTTCCGCCTCGTCCTCGAAATCGAGCACGCACATGACTGGTCCGAAGATCTCCTCGCGGGCGATGGTCATCTCGTCGGTCACGTCGGCAAACACCGTCGGCTGTACGTAGTAGCCTTCGCCCGAGACATTGTTCGGAATGCCGCCGCCGACAACGAGCGTCGCACCCTCGGCCTTGCCCTTCTCGATGTACTCAAGCACCTTCTCGCGCTGCGCCCAGGAGACCATCGGGCCGATCTGCGTCGCCTCGTTCATGGGGTCGCCGATCGCCATCGCCTCGGTACGCGCCTTCAGCCGCTTCAGGAATTCGATCTTGATGTCCTTCTGCACGAAGACGCGGGTGCCGTTGGAGCAGACCTGACCGGTCGAGTAGAAGTTGCCGAGCATGGCGCCGCCCACCGCGCTGTCGATATCGGTGTCGTTAAAGACGATCAGCGGCGATTTCCCGCCGAGCTCCATCGTCACATGCTTGAGATTGCCGGCAGCGGCCGCGGCGACCTTTCGGCCGGTTGGCACCGAGCCCGTCAGCGACACCTTGGCGACGTCGGGATGGTTGACGAGCAGCGGCCCGGTATCGCGGTCGCCTTGGATGACGTTGAAGAGCCCCTTGGGCAGGCCGGCCTCGATTAGGATCTCGGCGATCTTCAGCGCGCCGAGCGGCGTGTTTTCCGAAGGCTTGAACACCATGGCGTTGCCGGCGGCAAGCGCCGGCGCCGCCTTCCAGCAGGCGATCTGCTGCGGATAGTTCCAGGCGCCGATGCCGACACAGACGCCAAGCGGCACGCGCTTGGTATAGGCGAAATCGCCGCCGAGCGGGATGTAGGAGCCATTGAGGCCTGCCGCGATCACGCCGCCGAAGAACTCGAAGCTGTCGGCGCCGGACGTCGGGTCGGCGACGATCGTTTCCTGGATCGGCTTGCCGGTGTCGAGCGTTTCGAGCTCGGAGAGTTCGCGGTTGCGCTCGCGCATGATGTCGGCGGCCCGCTTCAGGATGCGGCCGCGCGCCGTCGGGCTCATCGCCGCCCATTCCGGCTGGGCGCGCTTGGCAGCGGCGATCGCCTTTTCGACGATGGCGGGCGTGGCCGCGTAAAGCCGCGCGATGACTTCGCCGGTTGCCGGATAAAGGCTTTCGATCACGGTGCCGGCATCGTCCTCGACATATTCGCCATCGATGAAGTGCGATGCTGTGGGCTGGGCTCTCATGGGTCTATCCTCTTAGCGGTTGGCTGCGGCAGAGTGGGGGATGCGGTCATCGGGCCGTCCCTCTGAGCTGTATCGTCACATAATCCTCCGTCAGCGCGATCGAGGCCTCGGCACCAACCCGCGTCGAGCCGAGACTCTGGCGGATGTAGAGCCCGTCGATCATCGCGGCCACGCCTTCTGCGATATGTTCCGCGACATCGGCGGGGCAGAGCGGCTTCAGATTGGCGACGAGGTTGGAGCGCAGGCGTCTTGCGTAGATGACGAGGAAGCGGCGCGTCTCTTCCGAGCGCTGCGCCTCGGCATAGAAGGCGAGCCAGGCGGCGATCGTCTGCGGCGCGAACTGGTCGGCGTGGAAACTGACGCGGATCACCGCCGAAAGCCGCGCGCGCGGCGTGGCGGCTGCCTTCAGCGCCGTCACCGCGTCGTCGCGCAACTGCTTTAGAAGCGAGCGGATCGTCTCGATCAGCAGCTGTTCCTTGCTGCCGAAATAGTGGTGCGCGAGCGCCGGCGAAACGCCGGCCTGCTTGGCGATTTCGGACATGGTGACGCTGAGCGAGCCGTGATCCCCGATCACGCGCAGCGCTGCATCGACGAGCGCCTTGCGGCGCATCGGTTCTATTCCGACTTTCGGCACGGTCTTTCTCCTGCAATACGGCCAGCATAATTTTGATTGACTGATCAATCAATAAAAATCTGATCGCCTTTTCCGTAAGATATCTCTTTCCATCCGCCGTTTCTGCGCCATACTCAATGAACAACCGGGAGGTGCATGATGACAGACATGTCCAATGAAATGCCTTCGTCCTCCGCGCTGCGGTCGAAATGGGTCTGGTTCGTGGTCCTTGGCGCACTGCTGATCGTCTTCGGCGCCATCGCCGCCGCCAACGTCTTCCTCGCTACCGTCGTATCCGTCTATTACGTCGGCCTGCTCATGCTGGTCGGTGGCATCGTCTATCTCGCCCACGCCTTTCAGGTGCGCGAATGGGAGCAGCTCTTGTTCTGGGCGCTGAGCGGCGTGCTTTATGTGCTGGCCGGCGTCTTCGCCTTCATGAACCCCATTCTGGCATCGGCGGCACTCACGCTGTTTCTGGCCATGGCCTTGCTGGTGGCGGGCATTTTCCGCGTCTTCGTCGGCTGGCGCATGCGCCCGTCGAAAGGCTGGGGCTGGGTGCTTTTGAGCGGCCTGATCACGGCGCTGGCGGGCTTCGTCATCGTGCTCGGCTGGCCGGTCAACAGCCTGTGGATCCTCGGCCTGTTCCTCGCCTGCGACCTGCTGCTGCAGGGCTGGTCGATGCTCGCCTTCGGGCTGGCCATCCGCCGCTGATTGTGCCCGCTATTCACAGCCTGTTCATCACGCACTGTTTCTTTTTTGACAAGAATGTGAGTGAAGACTAAAATTAGCCTCATGGCAGAGGTCGCAAACGTGTTAAAGCGACACTGCTGAAAGCCCAGCACCCGCGACCGGAAGGGCGGCCGAAGCGAGTGTGTATCCGTTCCTCGACCGGGCAGGTGTCTGCCCGACGAGGCGATGGGAGGCCACGAGGCAATGGGAGTGATGTCATGCCGATGGTAACCGTTTCCATCTCTCCGCTGCAGGCGGCCGATATCCGCGCGGCGATAGACGATGGCACTTATGTGTCCAGCAGCGAAGTGGTGCGCGAAGCGCTCCGGCTGTGGGATGCCGCCCGCAAGGTCGATGGCCTGCCGAAAGCGCGCGATTGCGCCCCCGCCGATGCCAGATGCGTCGCCGACATGTTCGCCGACCACGAGCATCGCCGCACCGCCTGAAGGCGGCATACCTATGGCCGCCGCTTGGCGCGGCGGTTGCGGCATGCAATTGATAAAACGCCAGTTTTCACAAAACCTTCACATTGGGGAAAGTGTTCGTTGACGCTTCGCCCTTAGTCTCCGCGCGAAAAATTATAATTATAAATGCCGTATAGTGGAGAATGGCATGTCGTTGGCTGCCACCGTAGAGCCCGCCCTTATTCGTCGCTACACCAGCGATCAAATCATTACTCTCGCCAAACTCGTTATCGAAAACGCCTTCCAGCCGATCGTCGAAGCCAGCACAGGTGTTGCCTTCGGCTATGAATCGCTGATGCGCGGCCAGGAGCGCCTGGGTTTCAATTCGCCGCTCGAAATTCTGGACGAGGCCCAGCGCGGCGATCAGCTGCTGCAGCTCGAGCAGATGGTGGCCAGCCGCGCGCTCGCCAAGTTCGCGTCGCTGCCGAATTTCTCCACCGCGACGCTGTTCCTCAATCTCGATGTCCGCCTCATTCCGCATGGCGAGCAGCTGGTGGAAAACCTGCTGCAGCATCTGAAGCTTGCCAACATCCCGCCATCCTCGATCTGCTTCGAATTCTCCGAGCGCTTCGACAACACCTCGGTTCCCGAATTCGCCGCGCTCGTCTCGCTGCTGCGCAAGCGCGGCTTCAAGCTGGCGATCGACGATTTCGGCGTCGGCCATGGAGAGATGAAGCTGCTCTGCGATCATCCGGTGGATTACCTGAAGATCGACCGCTACTTCATCGCCGATATCGATGGTAGCCCGCGCAAGCGCCACCTGCTGAAGAACATCGTCCACATCGCGCACGTGCTCGGCACCCGCGTGATCGCCGAGGGCATCGAGACTGAAGCCGAGTTCATCACCTGCCGCGAGTATGGTGTGGATCTCGTGCAGGGCTGGTTCATCTCCCGCCCGACCACGCATGTCTCCGAGCTGGTGCCGTCCTTCCCGCATCTGCAGGAACTCGGCAAGAGCAAGCGCAACAACCAGTCGCTCGACGAAATCCTTATCCGCAAGCAGATCGAAGTGCTGCCGACGGTCTATGAAAACGACACGATCGACAGCGTCTTCGAGGTCTTCCGCCGCCATCCGCAGAATGCCTTCTTCCCGGTCCTCAACGCCAATGGCGAGCCGCGCGGTATCCTGCATGAGCGCCATCTCAAAGAATATATCTACCACCCCTTCGGCCGCGATCTGCTGAAGAACAAGGTCTATGAGCGCACCATCTCGCACTTTGTCGAAATGGCGCCGATCGTCGGCCTCGATTCCGATGCCGAGCAGCTGATGACGATCTTCGCCAACATGGAAGGCGCCAACTGCCTGCTATTGACGGAAAACATGCGCTATGCCGGCGTCGTCTCGGCCGCCTCGCTCATCAAGGTGATGAACGAGAAGAAGCTCAAGACCGCGCAGGACCAGAATCCGCTGACCGGTATTCCAGGCAACCACGCCATCCGCGATTTCATGCGCGAGGCGAGCCGCGACAGCGACGAGACGCGCCACTTCTGCTATTGCGACTTCGACAACTTCAAGCCCTTCAACGATGCCTATGGCTTCCATCTTGGCGACCACGCGATCTCGCTCTTCGCAGCCCTGATGCGGCGCTACTTCTTCGCCGAGCGCCACTTCCTCGGCCATGTCGGCGGCGATGATTTCTTCATCGGCGTGCAGGGCTGGACCAAGGAGGAGCTCACGGAAATCCTCGATCGTCTGATCGGCGATTTCCATGACGATGCGCAGGATCTCTACTCTGAGATCGATCGCGCCGCCGGGCGCATTCGCGGCCACGACCGCGCCGGCGTCGAAGCCTTCTTCCCGCTGATGCGCTGCTCGATCGGCGTTCTGGAGCTTCCCAAGGGTCTCGTCATCGACGACATCAGCCGCGTCTCCGCCGCCATCGCCCATATCAAGGCACTGGCCAAGGAAAGCGCGGAAGGCCTGGTGTTCCATCGGCTGGGCGAGGCGAATTGACGCGACGGCGTTTCCGCCCTTCTCAACGCGGCGTTGCTGAACTATCTCACTGCTATCCGAATGAGGAGACCGGTGATGTCTTTGCCTGCGCATATGCGCTTTGTCGATTTGCCCCGCTTCGGCGCCCCTGACGTGATGACCATTTCGAGCGGGCCAGTGCCCGTGGCGGGCGAGGGGCAGATCCTCGTGCGCACCCAGGCGATCGGCGTCAACCGTCCCGATGTCGCGCAGCGCCAGGGCACCTATCCGCCGCCGAAGGACGCAAGCCCGATCCTCGGCCTTGAAATCGCAGGTGAAGTGGTCGCGATCGGCCCCGGCGTCAGCGGCTATGCTGTCGGCGACAAGGTCTGCGGCCTTACGAACGGCGGCGCCTATGCCGAATACTGCGTGATACCATCAGGGCAAGCCTTGCCGTTCCCCAAAGGCTACGATGCGGTCCAGGCGGCAGCCCTTCCGGAAAACTACTTCACCGTCTGGGCAAACATGTTCCAGATGGCGGGCCTGACCGAGGGTGAGAAGGTGCTCATCCACGGCGGCACCAGCGGCATCGGTACCACCGCGATCCAGCTTGCCCGCGCCTTTGGCGCCGAGGTCTACGCGACCGCTGGTTCTCAGGAGAAATGCGATGCCTGCGTCAAGCTCGGCGCGAAGCGTGCCATCAACTACAAGACCGAGGATTTCGCCGAGGTGATCAAGGCCGAAACCGGCCAGGGCGTCGACATGATCCTCGATATGATCGGCGCCGCCTATTTCGAGAAGAACCTCGCCTCGCTGGCGAAGGACGGCTGCCTCTCGATCATCGCCTTCCTCGGTGGCGCGGTTGCCGAAACGGCCAACCTCGCGCCGATCATGGTCAAGCGGCTGACGGTGACGGGCTCGACGCTGCGCCCGCGCACACCGGAAGAAAAGCGCGCCATCCGCGACGATCTCCTGTCGCAGGTCTGGCCGCTCCTCGACGAGGGCAAGCTTGCCCCCGTGATCCACAAGACCTTCGCCTTCGAGGATGTGGTCGAAGCCCACAAGCTGATGGAATCGAGCAGCCACATCGGCAAGATCATGCTGCGGCTCTGACGATCACGCCGCTTTTGTCGCTTGCGTCTCGTTGCCGGACTTCTGGATCGACAGCGAGATCAGGATCGTCACGATCCCCGGCAGCGCCATCAGCACGAACAGCCAATGCGCCGCGGATATGCCGCCGGCAACGCCGCCTGGCGCAAGCAGGCCGGTGCTGTTGACGATGACGCCCGCGAAGGCTGCGCCGAATGCGCTTCCAAGCGATTGCACGGTGGTGATCGCCGCCGAGGCCTTGTCCTGCTCCGATGTCGCGACAAGGCGCAGCACCTTGGTCACCAGATGTGCCCAGCCGAGCCCGACCCCGAACCCCATGAGGAACATGAAGACGACGGCCGGCGCGAGCAGCGCGATGCTGCCTGTCTGATTGTCGCGTGCCAGGAAGATCGCCAGCGCCGCGACCGCAACCGTCTCGATCACGCAGCCGATAACGATCGCGCGGCCGGCGCGGGCTCCGGAGAACGAGGCGCTGAGGAACGCTGCCACCGTCCAGCCGAGCGCGACGAGCGCCGTGAGGTATCCCGATTCCAGCGGGCTGACATTGTGCAGGGATTGCAGGAAATAGGGGATGTAGATGTCGCTGGTCAGCACCAGGATCAACAGGAACATCATCAGGTAGACGCGGGAAATCGGCATGCTGAGGGCCACGGCGCCTGTCGGCAGCAGGCGGTTCTCGCTTCGCCGCTCTATGCCGAGCATGGCGACCACGGCGATGAGCGATGCCGCGACCAGCAGCGCTTTCGATTGCGTCGCCTCGATCGTGCCGGCGATGCTGACCAGAAGCACGGCAGTCAGGAGCAGCGCGATCTGCGTGATCGGCGTGCGCCCGGGAGCCCGGTCGTCATGCGCCGACGGCAGCAGCACGGGCGCAAGGATAGCCATGAGCACGCTCACGGGAACAAGCAGCATGAAGGCGTGGCGCCACGTGCTGCCATCGGAGAACAGCCCGCCGAGGCTTGGGCCGAGCAGCGTCGCCACGCCCCAGATCGCCGCATAGAGCGTCGAGGCCTTGCGCCACAGGTGCTCGGGATAGGCAAAGCGGATGAATGCATAGGCAAGCCCGCCCAGCGCGCCGGCTCCAAATCCCTGCACCGCGCGTCCGGCCAGAATGACCTGCATCGAGGGCGCCAGCGCGCAGATCAGGCTACCGGCCGCAAACATCAGCGCGCCGGCGACGTAAACCGTGCGCAGGCCGATGCCGCGCGGCCGCATGGCGACGAAGATGGATCCGAGCACCGCGGCTGCGACGAACAGCGTGGTGACCCAGGAGAGCAGTTCCAGCCCGCCGATATCGCGCACGATCGATGGCGCGATGGTCGCCATGATATAGGCCTCGACCGCATAGAGCGTCACGCCGCCGCCGAGCATCAGCGTGGCTGCCAGGACCGGTCTGGAAAAGAGATGGAAGACGGAGGAGCGCTCCGTCGCGACGTCGTCGATGCTGCTCATGCGGAATGCCTTGAATGTTTCCTGGAACGCTTTTGGGAAGTTTTTTGCAAGTTATAGCTTGGAAAAAATACACAGCCGCGCTATTAAAGCAAGAACAAGCTTGGAAAAATATCAGCCTATGCGCCAATCATCAGCCAACCGAATCCTGATGCTGCTCAAGACCGAAGGGCCGCAACTCCTATCGGCCATAGGCGAGGCGCTGTCCATCTCCGGCGAGGCCGCCCGCCAGCAACTGGCGAAGATGGCGGACGAGGGGTTGGTCGAGCCCGTCTCCGAACCCGCGCCGGGCAGGGGCCGCCCCCGCCAGCTCTGGCACCTGACACCATCAGGCAACGCCCGCTTCCCGGACCGCCACGCCGAGCTGACCGCGACCCTTCTTTCAACCATGGTCCAGAGCCTCGGCCCCCAGGCGCTCGACACCGTCATCGCCGCCCGCGAGGCCGAGACGCTGGCGCGCTACCACAGCGAGATCACCGCCAAGGATCTCCCCACCCGCGTCCGCCAGCTGGCCGGCATCCGCACCGACGAAGGCTACATGGCCGACAGCTGGCAGGAAGAGGACGGCTCGCTGCTCCTGATCGAAAACCACTGCCCCATCTGCGCCGCCGCCACCGCCTGCTCCGGCTTCTGCCGCTCCGAACTCGAAACCTTCCGCAGCATCCTCGGCGCGAACGTCGAGCGCGAGGAACACATTCTTCACGGCGCGCGGCGTTGTGCTTACAGGATCAGCGCGGGCTAGCGGATTGCTGCAGCTGTTGCTTTTCAGCTTCCACGAATAGCAGCAGCAATATCGCGGCAACGCCGACACCGGCCGCCAGCAAGGCGGTTCCGGAATAGCTTGTGAAGCTTGTTCCCAGGGCAAAAATTCCCGCGCTGACGCCGTTCGCCGCAAACGTATTGACCGAGATAAGTGATGTGCCGAGCCCCGGCCGATCGGCGATCAGGTCCTGCAGGTAGGTGATGGGCACGCTCAGGATCGCCGCGCAACCGCAGGCGTTGACGACGACGAGCGCATAGATCTGCCACGGTGCGGTAACGAGGCTGAGCATCACCAGATAGGCGCAGTAGATCAGCGTCCCGGTAGCCAGGATATGGACGCTGCGAAAACGCCGCTGCAATGCGCCCCACATCAGCATGAACGGCATTTCCAGGAACGCGACCATACCGGCTGTGATCCCCACATCCGCAACGCTGCCGCCGGCATCATGAGTGATGATCAGCGGCGACACCACGCTGCTCAGCCGCTGCAGGCCCAGCATCATCGACAAGATGCCGACCCGCATCAGCACACGAGGCGAGAAGACACGCGCGAGCGAACTGAAGAAGCCAACCTGTTGCGAGGACAACGCATCTCGCCGTGGTTCGCCCTTCGCCAGGAAGAGATACAGGCAGAAACAGACGAGGCTTGCCAGCCCGGCAATGCCGTAGGCCGGCGTCATCGAGTGAGCGCTGACGAGATAGAGGCCGATCAAACCCGGCGCCAGCGCCCATGACCCGGAAAACAGCGCCCGTACCGTCGAAGTGATCGCGGTCGCCTTGCCGCGATCCATGGTGTTTGTTGCCGCGCGGATGCTCGCTAGAAGGACCGAATAGGTCGCGTTGCTGATCGGGATGAACAGCAGCACGCCGATCATGAAGGCGGCCGTATTTCGGAACGCGTAGATCATCCCGAAGCCAATCATGCCGCTTACCGACAGTGCCAGCACCAGCAGCCTGCGGTCGCCGAGCTTGTCGGACCAGATGCCGAGCGTCAGGCTGGTCACGACATTGATAAGGGCGGCGGCGAAGATCAGTATCGAATAGGCGTGATCCGACATGCCCAGTTCGGTAATTCCGATGATGGATTGATACGGCATCGTCGAGGCATAGGTGAAGGCAAGCGTCACAAGCGTCAGCGACGGAATGCGTATTCGTTGATCGCGGAGAATGGACGAGAAGGCGGATGACATGCGGCGACTCCAGTTGCCAAAAGTCTAGACCCGCACCACCTGATTGCAACCTCGTGTTCGCGATGGCGTCCATTCAATTATGTGATCGATGTTTTGACCCTAAAGCCCGATCCGCCCGATCGCCGGGATCTTCACTCCGGGATTGGCGACGTCGATGCCGGCGACCAAGCCCATGAAATGCACCTCGAAGCCGCTGCGCTGGCCGGCGGCGATGCCGATCAGGCCGTAGAGGGTCGCATGCATGTCGCGTCCGTCGGGATCGATCGCAAACATCCGCCCGTCGCTGAGAAAGTCGCGCCCGACCGCATCGGGCGGCAGCACCGTGTCGAGATCGGGAACCGTGCGCAGCACATGCGCGACGAAGCTGTTGGAATTCGGTCCCGGATAGATCCGGTAGTCGCCAACGCCGGCATAGGGATAGGACTGGATCGCGGCCTCGACGGCCGGAATAAGCCTCTGGGCCTCGTCGCCCGAGATTTCCTTCACGATATGAGGCGTATTGGAATACCAGTAGGCGTCCGCGACATAGTTGTTGCGGCGGATCGGCGAGCCCCAGCCAACCTTGTCGTAGCGATTGTAGGTCGCGTCGCCCTTGGCCTTGGTGACGATCCAAGAGTGGCTGGCGACGGCGCCCTTCAGCCCGCCGGTGCTTGCCGACATGATGTAGATCTTGGCGTCGCCATTGGCATCAGCCCTAGGCAGCACGCCCGACGTGCCCCATTCGGCCTCCCGCCATGAGCTCGGATGGTTCTGTAGCGACCACCACCCGGCGGACGCCAGGGCCGGCAGCAGATAGACGACAAGGATGAGAAGAAGGAGCCGTTTGAGATGACGCATGAAACGCCGGAGACCTTTGCTGACGTGCGGTTGCGGCCAAGGATGTGACGAGCAAGATGGCGCAATTGCGCCGCTCTTTTTCAACATGAACCCGATTGCTTTATCGCGCCCATCATTTATGCGTGACAGCCTGTTCAGAATATCAGGATAAGCTCATGACCAATCCCGTCACCGTTGAAGTCACCCGCGGCGCGCGCGTCGAAAGCCGGCATCGCGGCGCCGTAATCGCGGTCGATGGCGACGGCAAGGTCGTCTTCTCGCTGGGTGATGTCGAGGCGCCCACCTTTCCGCGTTCGGCCTGCAAGGCCATGCAGGCGCTGCCGCTGGTCGAGAGTGGCGCCGCCGATGCCTACGGTTTCGGCGACAAGGAGTTGGCGCTGGCGTGCTCCTCGCACAATGGCGAGGACGAGCATGTCGCGGTCGCAGCCTCGATGCTGGCGCGCGCCGGCCGCGATGTCGAAACGCTCGAGTGCGGTGGCCACTGGTCGTCGAGCCAGAAAGTGCTGATCCACCAGGCCCGCACGATGGAGAAGCCGACGGCGCTGCATAACAATTGCTCCGGCAAGCATTCCGGCTTCGTCTGCACCTGCGTCCACCAGGGCGTCGATCCGAAGGGCTATATCGGTTACGATCACCCGCTGCAGCGCGAGATCCGCGCCACCATGGAAAGCCTGACCGGCGCCGTGCTCGGCCATGATAATTGCGGCACCGACGGCTGCTCGATCCCGACTTACGCCGTGCCGCTCAAGGGCCTTGCCCATGGCTTCGCCAGGATGGCCACCGGCAACGGTTCCGAGCCGCTGCGCGCCAAAGCCTCGCGCCGGCTCTTCGATGCCTGCATGGCCGAGCCCTTCTATGTCGCTGGCACCGGCCGCTTCTGCACGAAGCTGATGCAGCTGGCGCCCGGCCGCATCTTCGCCAAGACCGGTGCCGAGGGCGTCTTCTGCGCCGCCATCCCCGATCAGGGCATCTCGATCGCGGTCAAATGCGACGACGGCCACGCGCGCGCCGCCGAAAGCATGGTTGCCGCCGCACTCGCCCGCTTCTTCGAGAAGGACAGCGACATCGGCGTGGGTCTCACCGACCTCGCGACTTCAAGCATGCACAACTGGAATGGTATTCACGTCGGCGACATTCGCGCGGCGGCGGTACTCTCTGATTAAAGCGTACCGGAACGATACATTCCAAACATAAAAGATAGCCAATTCTAATATATGCGAAACTGAACCGGATGACGGCGCGTGCGCTTTTATCCGGTTAAGCTACTCTTGGCGCAGTACATCGATTGCCATGAGGGCAGGATATGTTTGCAGGCCGCTATCTCTGGTGGATGCTGATCGCTCTGGCGGTCTTCCTGTTCTTTGCCATGAGCTTCGATTACGTCACCTGGGCAACGGTCGCGACATCGAGCTGCGCGCGTGTAGCCGGCTCCTGTGGGCCGCTGATCCTCATGATGACCGGCACGATCAAGCCGATCGGCTATTACATCGCCAGCGGCATCATCCTCGTCGTCACCTTCGCCCGCATTCACCACATCGGCATGAGCTGGCTCTGGTGCTTCTTCGTGCTTATCCTCTTCGGCGCCTCGGCGCCGTTTCCGCTCCTGCTCGCCAATGTCTGGACCGGCCAGATGAACGCGGAAATGGTGATGGAGAACCTGCCGGTGGCTTTCCCCTTCCTCGTGGTGTTCTGCACCTATATCGGCTGGTCGTTCGAGGATGGAGGGGGCAGGCCGCTCGGCCCCTGGCGCTGGCTGCGCGTCGCGATCCGGCTCTCGGCCCTGTATGGCGCCATGATAGCGCTCGCGCAGACACCCGCCTTCGCCTGGATGCCCGGCCGGCTGCTCGACATGCCCGCGCTCTCGGTCCTGCTGGCCACCTGGCAGCCGAAGCTGGAGACGGCGCTGACACTTGGCGCATTGGATGATCGGCTGGCCTATCTGGCCCTTGCCGTCTTCTCGGTCGCACTCGCGGCAAGCCTGTTCGGCCCTCGTATCGAGGACCTCCGTGCCCGCCTGATGACGCCTTTCATGCTGAAAGGATCGCGCCGTTGAGGCTGCGATAGGGCGCAAGCTCCGCCTCGTCGATATCGTCAGGCACGATCAAGCCCGAAACCGAAGCGACCGGCAGTACCTGGCAGGCGGATGCCCGGTCGAGCTTGTCCGCCGTCAGCAGCACATGGGTCTCGATCGCGCAGCCGGCGATATGCCGCTTGATCGCGGCCTCCTCGAAATCCCCCGTCGACAGCCCATGCACGGGATGCGCCGCCGTCACCCCGAGGAAGAACAGATCCGGCCGCAGCTGCGATATGGCGGCCATCGCGACGGCGCCGACAGCCACCATCGAATGCTTGTAGAGCTTGCCGCCGATCAGGATCACCTCGGCGCTCGGATGATGCTCGAGTTCGGCTGCGATCGTCGGGCTGTGGGTGACGATGGTGACCGATAGCCCGCGCGGCAGCTGTCGCGCGATCTCCGCCGTGGTCGTGCCGCCGTCGAGAAACACCATCTGGCCCGACTTGATCAGCCCGATCGCTTTTGCCGCAAGCCGTTGCTTGGCGTCCCGCGACACATCCTTGCGGGTCGTAAAATCGGGCAGCTCCGGCGAGAGCGGCATCGCGCCGCCATGCACGCGCTTCAGGAGCCCCTCCGCCGCCATCTCGCGAAGGTCGCGGCGGATCGTGTCTTCCGACACGGAGAGATCCTCAGCCACCCGCTTGGCGATCACCTGGCCGTCGCGGCGCAGCAGGTCGAGGATCAGTGTCTTGCGTTGAGAGGTCAGCATAAGGCTCACGAAGTTGAATGAATTTTCTTGAGTTTGCATGAAATGATTCGACAATCAAGAAATATCATGCATTTTCACGCAATCCCGTGCATGAAGCCGGGAGTTGAGGAGAAAAGACATGTTGATCTTGATCGCAGGCCCCTATCGTTCCGGAACCGGTGACGATCCGGCGAAGATGGCGGCCAACCTGCAGCGGCTCGAAGCGCCGTCGCACGCTTTGTTCGAGGCCGGCCATGTGCCGATGATCGGCGAATGGGTCGCCCTGCCAGTCTGGCATGCCGCCGGCGGCAAAAGCGTGGGCGATGATCTCTACGAGCGGATATTCCACCCCGTCGCCGGCCGCCTGCTGCAATTGTGCGAAGGCGTGCTGCGGCTGGAAGGGGAATCCAAGGGCGCCGACAATGATGTCCGCATCGCGAGAGAGCGCGGCATTCCCGTCTGGTACAAATTGGAAGACGTGCCGGGCTGCGCCAAGGCCGCTTGAAGCGACGCCAGAGACAAATCGGGGAGGCCGCGCGTGCGGTCTCTCTTTCTCGCTCGCAATCCCCCGCGCGCGCTCTATGCTCTCCTGAAAAACAGGAGTCGTCATGCTGACATTGTATTTCGCGCCCGGCACATGTTCCCGCGCCAGCCTCATCGCACTCGAGGAATCGGGCCTTCCCTTCGAGGCGAAGCGGGTCGATACCGCCAATGGTGAACAGCGCTCCGAGGCCTACCTCAAGATCAATCCCAAGGGCCGCGTTCCGGCACTTGCGACCGAAAAGGGCGTGCTCACCGAAACGCCGGCGATCCTAGCCTATATCGCCGCGATCGCGCCGGCGGCCGGCCTCGCGCCGCTCGACGACCCCTTCGAATTCGCCCGCCTGCAGGCCTTCAACAACTACATCTGCTCGACGGTGCATGTGAACCACGCCCACGGCCGCCGCGCCAGCCGCTGGGCCGATGACGCCGCCGCCCATGAAGCGATGAAGGCCAAGGTGCCGCAGACCATGGCGGAGAGCTTCGCGCTGATCGAGGACGGCATGTTCGCCGGTCCCTGGGTGATGGGCGAACGTTACTCCATCGCCGATCCCTATCTCTTCGTCATGACCGGCTGGCTGCCGAGCGACGATGTCGACCCGGCGCGCTTCCCGAAGGTCGCCGAGCACTACGCCCGCATGCTCAATCGCCCCGCCGTGCAGCGCGCGCTCGCCCGCGAGAAGGCGTAAGGCGCCTCACTGCCGGTAATTTGCCGAAAGCTTCTTCGGCGCGCGCAATCGCCACGCGCCGATCAGCCGATCCGTCAGTTCCGCATCGCCAATGGCGTCGATACGCACGGGCAGATATTGCCAGCCGACATAATGCGGCGTCTGGAAATAGATCTCGGGCGCCAGCGCAAGCAGCGCTTCCTTCTCGTCGAGCGAAATCGAGATCACGATCGTCTCGTTGTCCTTCACGGCCACGAAGGACTTACCCCCGACCTTCAGCGCATGGTTGCCGTAGGACGTGCCTTCCTCGACGCCGGGCAGTTTCGCCTCGGCCACAAGCCGCAGCAGCCGCTTGAAGATCGCGTCGATATCCTCAGCCATGCGTCACTCCCCCGATCCATCGAGGAGAGACTAGCAGATTTCGGAGCCTATGCGCAGAGCGCCAGTTCGGGCCGCTCCAGGTTGGGGCTGGACTGCTCGCAACGCTCGAGCGGCAGATCCGCCAACTCCGTCAGCGACATCCGCGCAAGATCGGGATGGGAGAGCGGATCGCCTGCCGGGTCCGCCCCATAAGGCGGTTCAACCATCTCTTCGTTCAAGAAAAACTTTAGCCATTGCATCGGATGCCTCGCTTTCTCGGTCCCTGCCTGCGGTGGGTGGCCGCTTGGCAGACGGAAGATGCATACGTGATGCCAGGCAATATCCTCCCGGAGCGGGGAGGGATTCAATTGAGAATAACGGAATTCTGATATAGAAAAGCTATATGAGAAATCTGAACTCGGTACATTTGAACGGTCTGCGCGCGCTTGAAGCGGTCGGGCGGCTGGGCTCGCTGCAGGCGGCGGCCGAGGAGCTTGGTGTGTCGATCGGCGCCGTCAGCCAGCAGGTGATCAAGGCCGAGGCGCAGCTTGATCGAACGATTTTCGAGCGCACACCAAAAGGCATGTTGGCGACCGAGGCGGGCGCACCGCTGCTGGCGGCACTCAATGAAGGCTTCGCGCATCTGTCGCGGGCAGTCGCGCTCGCGCAACGCCGCGACGACAGCATCCTGACGATCTCGGTGGCGCCGGTCTTCGCGGCGCGCTGGCTGGTCTATCGGCTCGATCGCTTCGCCGAACACCACCCTGATATCAACCTGCGCATGGACGCGACCATGAAGCTGGTCGATCCGGCGCTCTGCGATGTCGATATCGGCATCCGTGTCGGCGACGGTCGCTGGCCGGATGTGAAGGCGGAGCTGTTGCTGGAGCAGGAGGTGTTTCCCGTCTGCACGCCTTCTATGGCCGAGCGCTTGCGCGAACCCGCCGACCTCCTGGCGCTGCCCGCGATCATCGACGGTCGCGCGATGTTTGGCTGGGACGTCTGGATGCGCGCGGCGGGGCTTGAGGGTGCGGCGCTCGAAACCCGCCACGTCTTCAACGACGCCTCGCTGTGCCTCGATGCCGCCATCGCCGGGCAAGGCGTGATGCTCGCCTGGCAGACGCTGGCCGGCTATGCGCTGCAGCAGGGCCAGCTGGTCGCGCCCTTCGGCATTCGCGCCAGAACCGGCTTCGGCCACTATTTCGTGACCGCGCACGGGGTGCGCGAACCGAAGAAGGTCAGGGACTTCAAGGCTTGGATCCGCGCCGAGATGGCCGAGACCTTGAAGCTCTTTATCTGATCACACCGCCTCTTTGGACCGTGCCGCCTGCATGGCGATATAGGCCGGGCGGGCCTGGCAGCGCTTGATCCAGGCGTCGACCTTGGGGTGTGCGTCGAACAGTGCCTGCTCCGACTGGGCATAGCGCAGCACTTCGGCAAGGTTCAGATCGGCGGCAGTGAAGCGGTTGCCGACGAGATAGTCGGTGGTGGCGAGATGCTTCTCGAGCACAGCCAGCGGCCGCTTCAGCGAACGGCTGGCCACCGCGATGGTCGCCCGGCCTTCCTCGGTGTCTTCCTTTTCGTTGTCGTAGGTCATCACCAGCTTGATCGTGTGCACCTCAACCTCGGTCGCCGCCCACATCGTCCACATGGTCAGAAGGCCGTCTTCCTCCACGCTCTGGCCGGCGAGCGAGCCGCCGTGCTTGCGGGCGAGATAGAGCGTGATCGCCAGCGACTCGTGCATGACGAGATCGCCGTCCTTGATGGCCGGGATCATGGCCATCGGATTGATGGCGGCAAAATCAGGTGACAGCGTATTGACCGGCGCATCCGACGCCAGCGGGTTGTCGAGGCGCCGCGCCTGCAGCACCGGCACGGAGGTGAATTCCAGCCCGAGCTCTTCCGCCATCCAGTAGACGCGCGAGGCGCGCGAGCGATAAACGCCGTAGATTGTCAGCATGATGATGTGCCCCTCTTAAAACCTGCCGCGAGCCTAGAGGCTAGGGCGATCAAGCGGAAGCTTTCAAGGCTGATGGGTCAATCAAAGCTTTTGATGGTGGATTAAAGCTCGTCGCATGTCGGCGCCGCAAAACCGCTGCACACTTTTGCGCGACATGCTTCACGACACGCGATTGCGCTCGACCGTCAGATGCGCGTAGCCCCCGGCGCCATCCGCCAGTTCTCCCGACATCTTCTTGTCCCATTCGAACCCGACCACCGCGCCCTCGGCCATATCCTGAAACACATTGTCTGTAATGACGGCCGTTCCGGCCCCATCGACGACGGAGACCGCGCAGCCGACCGGCGCCTTGCGCACCACATTTCCCGTGACCACAAGGTTGCGCATGTAGGGACCCCAGCCGAGCTGCATGCCCCATCTTGGTGCACCCTCGATGATGTTGTTCGAAACCAGCGTATCGGCCTCGGCGGCAATGCCGATACCGAAGCTCACATCCGGCTTGTAGGGGCCGTCGAGCTTGAGATTGCGCACGACGTTGCCGGTGACGCTGGCAAGCCTCCCGCCCTTGTCGAAATTGGCGATCGAGATGCCGTTGGCGGCCCCGTCGATCATGTTGTTTGCGACCACGGCCCCCTCGAACTCGAATTCGACATAGATCGCCGTCTCGCCCGAGCGCCGGCACTGGTTGCCTGATATCTGCACGTCGGAGGCCGAGTTGGCGCGGATCGCGGTGAAGGCGCAGTCGGAGATATGGTTGTTGGCGACCATGACATTGTCGGCGCGAAACAGGTTGATGCCGTTGCCGTTCTGCCCGGTGCCGCCATCGGTGGCGCCGATCCTGTAGATCCGGTTGCCGCTGACGATGCTGTCATCGGCCGCCTTCTTCCAGCGATGGATCAGAATGCCGCCATTGCCGCAATCGAATACGTCGTTATTGGTCACCGAAAGACCCGAGGATTCCACCGCATAGAGCCCGGATTGCGCGGCCCCCGATATGCGGCTCCGCTCGATCCGTCCGCCGCAGCGCTCCAGCTGCAGCGCATGCTTGCGGCTTCCCGAGATCTCGCAATTGTCGATCACGACGTCATCGACGCCGGTAAACTGCACCAACGCGGATGCATTGTCGCCAAGCCAGCGGTTCTGCCCGTCGATCACGATGTTGGAGAGCTCGATGCGCTTGACGTTCTCGGCGGCAAACAGGCGTCCGTCGCCGGTATAGACGATCCGCGACGCGCCCGGCACGCCGGTGATGCGCGTATTGTCGGGCAAGGTCAGGTTCGACACCTTGTAGACGCCGGGTGGCAGGAACACCGGAACGTTCTCCGCCGAGGCATCGTCGATCATCTTCTGCAGGCTGCTGCTCTTGCGATCGCCGGGATCGGGTGCGGCCTTGTATTTCACCGCGTCGATCGACCCGCGCATATCCGGCTGCCGGCTCGCCGCGAAGGCGGGAGGCGCGAGCATGGCGACGGTGGAGCAGGCGGCAAGGCGCAAGAGGTTGCGGCGGGACGCCAGCGGGAGGGACGAAAGGAGCGGCGATTTGTTCATGATTTCAGCCATGCAGGAACCGTGCCGCGATCGAAGTATCGTTTTGGCACACTCAAGGTTGAGGGCATTATTATTTATTAATCATGGAATTCGTGCAGTTCCGTTGGTGTATGATTCACCTTTTTATTTGAGTGTGCGCCAAGAATTCGGAAACACTTCAGGATTTACTATGTGTGCGACTGTGTTTGATGGTGTGGCTCGCCGTACGGCCACTCTGGGGGCTGACCATGAATGACTTGAGTGCCAGCTTTCGTGATGCCGATACGACCGAGATCGATACGGGCAGGATCGTCACCGCCGCGCAAGCGCTCATTGTCTCCAGCAGCCGCAGCATGGCCGCCGGTATCGAGGATCTCGGGCTGAAGGCGATCATCCACGAGCTTCCCGACTTTTTCTATGTCAAGGACCGCGCCAGCCGCTTCGTCTTCGCCAATGCAACCGTCGCGCGGGCCTTCGATGTTGACGATCCCGAGGATCTGACCGGCAAGCGTGATTTCGATTTCTTCGACTTCCAGACTGCTCGTGGCTATTTCGAGATCGAGCAGGAGATCATGGCGACGGGCGAGCATCGGCTCGACGTCGAGGAGATGGTCCGTTCGCCCTTGAGCGAACTCGTCACCTGCCGGCTCACCTCGAAGCTTCCGTTGCGCAACGAGAAGGGGGAAGTCGTCGGCCTGATCGGCGTTTCGCGCGATATCACCGAGCGCAAGCGGCAGGAAGAATTCCGTCGCGGTCAGGCGCAGGTGGTGGAGATGATTGCCCGCAATGAGCCGCTTGAGATGATCCTTGAGGCACTCGTCCTTCTGGTCGAGGCCGAGATCGAGGGCATAATGGGCTCGGTGCTCATTCTGGATCGCGACGGACGGCGGCTTTGTCACGGCGCGTCGCCTAGCCTGCCAAGCATCTACAGCCGCATGATCGATGGCGTCACCATTGGTCCGAACGCCGGCTCGTGCGGAACGGCGGCCTGGCGTGGCAAGTTCGTCATGGTCGAGGACATGATGGTGGATCCGCTCTGGGCCGATTACCGTGGTGTCGCCCAGCAATATGGCTTTCGCTCCTGCTGGTCCATGCCGGTCATGACGGCGCAGAACAACGTGCTCGGCACTTTCGCGCTCTATTCCAGCGAAGTCCGCCGCCCGACGCCGCGCGAGATGGAGTTCGTCGCCATGGCGACGCATATCGCCGGCATCGCCATAGAGCGCCGCCGCGGCGACGAGCGCATCCAGTTCATGGCCCATCACGACGATCTGACCGGCCTGCCCAACCGCGCCTTCTTCAAGGAGCGCATGGCCAAGACGCTGCATCAGGCGCGCCGCAGCGGCCGCAAGGTAACCGTCGCCTATATCGACCTCGATGATTTCAAGGATATCAACGACAGGCTGGGCCACGGGGCAGGCGACGAAGTGCTGAAGGAAGTCGCGGCCCGCATGGCGAATGGCGTTCGCGCCTCCGATGTGGTCGTGCGCCTCGGCGGCGACGAATTCCTTGTCGTCCTCGTGCACCAGTCGAACCACGACACCGGCATCACGCGGCGCCTGCGCGAACTGCACAAGGCGGTGCGCAAGCCGATAAACTACCAGGACAAGCAGCTGCGTGTGACCTGCAGCATAGGCGTCGCTTCTTTCCCGAGCGACGGCGCCACGGCCGACGAGCTTCTGGCAAACGCCGACAGCGCCATGTACCGCTCCAAGCAGCTCGGGCGCGACACCCTGCAACATTACCACGGCGCTCGCGACGCCGATCTCAATTTACCGGTCAGCGAGCAGGAGGAACTGCGGCAGGCGATTATCTCCGATCAGCTCATCCTCCACTATCAGCCGCAGGTCGATGTCTCGACACTTGCGGTCACGGGCCTCGAAGCGCTTGTCCGGTGGAAACATCCGACCCGCGGAATGGTGTCGCCGGCGGATTTCATTCCGATGGCGGAGGAGAGCGGTCTGATCGTCCCCCTCGGCCTTTGGGTGCTTAACGAAGCCTGCCGTCAGGCGCGGGCGTGGCAGGACATGGGCCTGCCGCCGCTTCGCATTGGCGTCAACGTCTCGGCGCGGCAGTTTACCGACAAGGACTTTGCGCGTCTGGTAAAGGAAGCGGTGGAGCGCTTCGGGCTCGCGCCGCGCTGGCTTGAGCTCGAGCTTACCGAAAGCGTGCTGATGCAGGATGCGGACCGCGCGCTGGCGACGATGAATGCGCTGCGCCCGCTGGGCATCCGCTTCTCGATCGATGATTTCGGCAGCGGCTATTCGAGCCTGGCTTCCCTGAAGACCTTCCCCTTCGACCGCCTCAAGATGGACCGCTCGCTGATCGAGGCGCTGCCATCGGACAAGACCGCCGTCGCCATTGGCCTCGCCGTCATCTCGCTGGCGCAGACGCTGAAGCTCACAGTGGTCGCCGAGGGCGTGGAAACCGACGAGCAGCGGGAGTTCCTGCGCTTCGCCAAGTGTGAGGAGGCGCAGGGCTATCGCTTCTCCAGGCCGCTGCCCGCCGATCAGGTTCCCGGCTTCCTGAAAGGCTCTAGATTTGGTCTTCCGTCACATTCATAATCTCAATTCATAAGCTTTATCTGTTTTCAATATCTACCGATCTTGCCTCTTCGCCACTAACTTTCCAAGATGGATGGTCGACCGTTTGTGTCCGACTTCAATCGATCGCGGAATCGACGATGAGCATTTTCGGAATATTGGCATTGCCGGTTGCGATGTCGTAGGTCTGTTCCGAGCCTGTCGCTTCCATGATCGGTCACAGCGAGGTGAGCGCCGATGAACACGAGATTTGACCAGGGTGTCGACAGCACGGCGCTGGCTGTGCCGTTTCGCGAGAAAAGCTCGGACGCCCCGCTCGAAATCCTGTCCTTCGCGCTCGATGCCCTGAAATCCGGAATGCCGGCCGCCCTCATTTTTCTCACCGAAATCCGAGGCGGTGCGGCGCGCGCGCTTGGCGCGCAGATGGCGGTGCGGGCCGATGGCGGCTTCTGTGGATTTGTCTCCGGCGGATGCGTCGAAGCAGCGGTTGCGGCAGAGGCGCTGGAGGCGCTGGTACTCGGCACGGACAAGGAGCTGATGCTTGGCGCGGGCTCGCCTTACTTCGATATTGTTCTGCCCTGCGGCGGTGGCCTGACATTGACGATACACTGTCTGAAGGACGGCACGGCGTTGAGTGAGATCGTCCGCGGTCTGATGGCGCGGCGCCGCGTTGCCCTGCGTTACGTCCCCGCGTCCTCCTCCCTCGTGTTCGATGCGCAGGCGGCCGAGACCGGCTGGTCCGAGGCCGGTTTCACGATGGCGTATCGTCCGGCGCCGCTCATTTTCGTGTCGGGACAGTCGATCGAAACCGAGACATTGTCGCGCATAGCGCAATCGGCGAGTTACGAAGTGCGCCAGCTCGATCCGGCAAACGTGCCAAAGCCGGAAGATTTCGATCCCGATTCCGCGCTCGTCCTCCTGCATCACGATATCGAGCGTGAAGTCGGACCGTTGATCGCCGCCCTTGCCGGCGCGCCGTTTTATATCGGGGCGCTCGGCGGCGTCAGAACGCATGCGCGGCGCGTTGCGAAGCTCGAGGAGCTCGGATGCTCGAAAGCGTCCATCGAAACGATCAAGGCGCCGATCGGGATCTTTTCCAAGGCGCGGGACGCGGTATCGCTTTCCCTGTCGATCCTCGCCGATATCGCCGCTCTCCGCCGCTAGTCCGGCCTTTCCGCGCGCAAACAACAATCAGCCCAGAGCCGTTTGAATAAAGGATACCGCATGACATTTTCGGGAAAACGCCTCGCTCTCGCGATGTCCTGTCTGGTTCTCGTTGCCGTTCCCAATATCGGCGCAAGAGCACAGGATGCCTCCGCCGGCGCGATGTTGTTCCGGCAGCGGTGCTCGGCATGCCACGCGCTGGATGCCGCTCAAAAGAGGGTAGGGCCGCATCTCGATGGTGTCGTCGGCCGCCCTGCTGGCAGTGTCGAGGGCGCGCGATATTCGAAGGGCATGCAGGCGCTCGGCGTTCAATGGAATGCGGAAAGCCTGGACAGGTTTCTCACCAACCCGCGCCAGATGGTCCCGGGCTCCTTCATGCCGATCTCCGTGGGCAATGCCGCGGACAGGCACAACATCATATCCTACCTGGAAAGCGTCTCGGTCCAGCCGGCCAACTAGCTCCAGAGCTAGCGCCCGGTGTATGCCGGATCAACGTGATAGCCTCCCGCCCCGCGCTGAGCGGGACGGGAGGCACTGTTTTCCGTGACCTGTAAACGGGCGACTAGCGCATCTGCAGAACGATCGGGCTGCTGCTTGCCGGGTCGGTATGCTCTCGCATGGCTTTGACCTCGGTCGGGTTGACGGCCTTGCCATGGTTGCCCCACGAGGAGCGGACATAGGTGAGGACATCGGCGATCTCACGGTCCGAGAGCTGTTCGCGGAAGGGCGGCATGCGGTAGGCGTCCGGCACGCCGGCGGTCACGACGCGGGCGGAGCCATTGAGCGTTGCGTTGATCTGGGAATCCGGGTGGTCGATCAGCGAAGCCGTCGATCCTGCAAGCGGCGGAATCCAGGGGGCTTTACCGCCGCCGTCGGGCCCATGGCAGAATCCGCATCTGGTGGCATAGGTCTTGGCGCCGGGCGCTGCATCCGCGGTGCTGCTCACATTCGTGACGGTGGCCGCCGATGCCTGAACGACCCATGGTGTGCCGTCGCGGGCCGGATCGCCCGGAAGCGACTTAAGATAGTGGCTGATCGCCCGGAGATCGTCATCGCTCATGAACTGCGTCGAGTTGTTGTAGGCCTCGGCCATCGAACCGAAGACCACGGCGTGCTGGTTGCGGCCGTTCTTGAGGAAGGCGAAGATATCGTCCTCGCTCCAGCGTCCGAGGCCGGTATTGTGATCCTGCCGAAGGCTCGGTGCATACCATCCGTCGAGCAGCGCGCCGGACAGGAATAGCAGACTGCCGTCGTCGAGCGCTTTTTCGTTCATCGTGACGCTGCGTGGCGTATGGCACGCGCCACAATGGCCGGCTGCCTGCACCAGGTAGGCGCCGCGGTTCCACACCGCGTCCTGCGCAGGCTTGTCGGCATAGATGCCCTGGTCGACGAAAACAGCATTCCAGAGCGCCAGCGGCCAGCGCATGTTCATCGGCCACTCGATGCCGGTCTGACGGTTCGGTTGATTGACCGGCTGCACGCCGTCCATGAAGAACGCATAGAGAGCGCGGACGTCATCGTCGCTCAGCTTCACATAAGACGGATAGGGCATGGCGGGGTAAAGCCGCCGGCGATCGGGGGTCACGCCGTGGCGGACGGCGCGGTCGAAATCGGCCAGCGTATAGTTGCCGATCCCGGTCTGCTTGTCCGGCGTGATATTGGTGGCGAAGATGGAGCCGAGCGGCGTGCCCATTTCGAGCCCGCCGGTGAACGGCTTGCCATCGGGAAGGCTGTGGCAGGCAACGCAATCGGCCTGCCGCGCGACCATCTCGCCGCGGGCAACGAGCTCGCTGGCGGCGCCGGTGGTGATGCCGGCGCTCTCGAATGGTGATGAGGGCTTGGAGGTGACGAACCAGAAAAGGCCGCCTCCGACGATAATAATGATTAGAAGAACGACCAGAAAGACTTTTTTCAAGGACAATCCATCCTCTTGAAACAGGCTGATGTTAACGGCTTTGCGCAAGCGCGCGTGGCTCGACCGCGGCGGTTACCAGAACGTTGCCGGGATAAGGGATCCCGGCAACGTTGCTGACGGCGGAGGGGCGCGGCGCGCTAGCTGTCGAACGTGTATTGAGAAAGAGGCATGCTGCGGATGCGCTGGCCCGTCAGGGTCGAGACCGCATTTGCGACCGCTGGCGGGACAGCCGGAAGACCCGGTTCCCCGATGCCGCCCATCTTCTCGCCGCTTTCGACGACCCGCGTGTGAACGCGAGGCATCTCGGCTGGCGAAAGGATCGGGTAGAGGTCGTAGTTGCGGGCAACGGGCTGCCCCTCCTGATAGACCACTTCCTCGAGCAGGACCTGGGAAACACCCAGCGCCGCCGCCGAGTTGATCTGGGCGTCGACAATCGCCGGATTGACGATGTTGCCCGGATCGACCGCTTCCCACAGGTCGTGCACCACAACCTTGCCCGCCGAGATCGACACCTCGGCGATGGCTGCGGTGAAGCTGCCGAAAGCCGACGCCATGGCCACGCCGCGGGCGCGTCGTGAGCCGTCGGCCGCCGTGAACGGTCCGCGCTTCCAGCCCCCCGACAGTTCGCCTGCCGCCTTGAGAAGGGTGCTCAGTCGCGGATTGTCCTTCAGCAGCTGAAGGCGCAGCTCGTAGGGGTCCTTGCCACCCTTGTCGGCCAGCTCATCGAGGAACGTCTCGTAGAGGAAGTCGTTCATCGAGTTGCCGACCGAACGCCAGTAGGCGAGCATGGTCGGATTTTCGACGTATAGCTGAGCGATACGTCGGTTGGGGATGGCGTAGGCCTTGCCTGTCAGGCCTTCCACGGCGGTGTCGTCGATCTTGTCGTCGCTGTGGCCGTAGATGTTCTCGCTCGGTCCCTCGCAGATGCTGACGGCCTCGATGGCCACCGGCATGCCGTTATCGTCGAGCGCGCCACGGAACCGCACGGCCGCCATCGGCCGCATCGGATCCCGCAGGAACTCTTCTTCACGGCTCCAGATCAGCTTGATCGGACGGCCGGTTTCCTTGGCAAGCTGGATTGCCTGCGGGTAGGGGTTGGCCGCGGGATAGAGGAAGTGGCGTCCGAAGAAGCCGCCGAGCAGCGGGCTGTGCACGTTGATCTTCGATGCATCGAGACCGGTAAGGGTGGCGATATTCGCCTGATACTGTTCTGGCGCCTGGTTCGGCATCCACAGATCCAGGGTGCCGTCCTCGTTGAACCGTGCCAGCGTCGAAGGCGGCTCCAGCTGTGCGTGATGCAGATACTGGCTGTGATAGGTCGCCGAGACGACGGTCTTGGCAGCGGCAAGCACTGCCGTCGCATCTCCCACCTTTTCCGCGTCCTTGCCGTCGCCCGGCTCATTGGCCAGACGCTGGCTGAAGGCGGCGGTCGAGAAATCCGCCGGCATCGTGCGGATGCCGTCGATCACCGGCTTGGCGCCCGCCTCCTGCCATTCGACCTGCAGTGCTTCGGCGGCGCGCTTGGCATTCCACCAGCGTTCCGCGACGACCGCGACGGCGCCGGGCAGGCGGTGCACCGAGTGGATACCCGGCATCGCCTTGACGGCATCCTCATTGCGGATGTCGCCGACCGACATGCCGAGCCGCGGCGCGTGCTGGACAGCCGCATGCAACATGCCGTCGACCTTGCAGTCGATGCCGTAGATCGCTCTGCCGGTTGATTTGTCGAGCACGTCGAGGCGCTGTACGGGCTTGCCGATCCAGCGGAACTGCGACCGGTCCCTGAGCGTAACGCTGTCGGTGGCCGGAACATCAAGTGCCATCGCTTCCGTCGCGAGTTCGCCGTAAGCGAGCTTGCGCCCCGAGGCCGCGTGCACCACATGGCCGGGCTCCGTCGTCAATTCGCTGACCGGTGCGTTCAACCGCGTTGCGGCCGCCTGCACCAGCATCGCCCGACAGAGGGCGCCGAGCTTGCGCATCGTGTCATAGCTGGTGCGCACCGACATGCTGCCGCCGGTGATGCGCATCGTGCCGTTGACGACCAGATAATCCGGTCCGGTCGGCGCGTTTTCCACCACGAAGGAGGCCGGGTCGAGGTCGAGCTCCTCGCCGACGATCTGGGCCATTGCGGTGAAAACGCCCTGGCCACCCTCGACGAAGGGGCTCATCAGCCGCGCCGTATTGTCCGGGCGGATTTCCAGAAACGCCGGAACGCGGGTTCCCGGCGCCATCGTCTTGGCCGCTTCCTGGGCGCGTGCGCCGTCGATCGGCAGCCCGAAACCCAGCACCAGGGCACCGGCGGTCGCGCCGATGGAGCCGAGCAGGAAGTTGCGCCGTGATACGTTGACCGGTACGGCCGTGGTCAGTTCCGTCTGACCGTCGATTTCGCGAACGGGGGCGGTCATAGCGTTTCCACCTTCTGACCGGAGAGATCCTGAACCGCTGCCTTGATGGCGTTATACGTTCCGCAACGACAGAGATTGACCATGGCGGCGGCGATCTCATCGTCTGATGGAGTGGCGGTCTGCTTCAAGAGCGCGGTTGCCGCAATCACCTGGCCGGACTGGCAGTAGCCGCATTGCGGCACCTGGTGCGCGATCCATGCGGCCACGACGCGCTGGCCCACTGGATCGTTCTCGATCGCTTCGATCGTGGTAACCGATCGGCCGACGACGCTTTCGAGCGGCGTGACGCAGGATCGGACGATTTCGCCATCGACCATGACGGAGCAAGCCCCGCACTGCGCAAGTCCGCAACCATACTTCGTGCCCGTCATCCCGAGTTCGTCACGAATTACCCACAGGAGTGGTGTGTCGCCCTCCGATGTCACATCGTGGGCCTGACCATTGATCTGGATTTTCATCTTTGTGCCTTAGCTTGGTCGGATACTGGTGAGAATGTCTCGCGATCCGTCGCGCTGACCAATGTCAGTCACGCTTCGGTCGCTCAGCTTCCCCGAATATCCGCGGCTTGAATAGACCGCTAGAAGTCATAGGGGTTATGAATCCAGAGCATAAATCCGCAGGCGTGGCAGATGCTATGATCGATCGTGCAAGATACGAGCGTGGACTAACGAATTGCGAGGCATTTAGTTCCAACGCCCCCGTCGTTTTACCGACATCGTGCATCGAGCAATCTCTCGCATATATGACACAAACATTGAAATCGGACAGCACCACGCTTCTAACGACCGGTTCACTTTCTCTTTAACCGGGCGTGAATTTGATCCTGGCCAGTTTCCGATCCTTCAACATATTGAAATATATTGTTATTTCAAATTTTCTGCATTGGTGAACGCAGAGTATAAGCCTTATCGTCATGTGGCCGGTAATCACCGTCTCTCTCTGACCTAACCTTTCTCACTCAACGAAGCGGACTGTCGGCCTTGCCTCAAACTTCGTCCGAGGTCGGCCGCCGCCGTGGCGACTGAGCAAAGGAGAAAGCCTTGAAGACCGTTCCAAGCATGATCGAAATATCTCGGCGGGACCTGATGGTGGGGACCGCCGCCGTTTCCGTCGCGACCGCGAATGCGGCAAGCCCGGTATTCGCCCAATCCGCCGCCCCGGCAGCCGCGGAGAATCATTCGCAGGTCGTGTTCACGGTGAATGGAACGCCACACGAGCTGGATCTCGACAACCGCACGACCCTGTTGGATGCGCTGAGGGAACATCTGCACCTGACCGGTACCAAGAAGGGCTGCGATCACGGACAGTGCGGCGCCTGCACCGTCATGGTGGATGGCCGCAGGATCAATTCCTGTCTGTCGCTCGCCGTCATGCACGAGGGCGACCAGATCACCACGATCGAGGGGCTCGGCACCACGGCCGACATGCACCCGATGCAGGCCGCCTTCGTCAAGCATGACGGTTTCCAGTGCGGTTACTGTACGCCCGGACAGATCTGTTCCTCCGTCGCCGTGCTCGAGGAAATCAAGGCCGGCATCCCGAGCCATGTCACCAATGACCTGACGGCGCCGACCGAAGTCAGCGATGCCGAGATCCGCGAACGCATGAGTGGCAACATCTGTCGATGCGGCGCCTATCCGAACATCGTTGCAGCCATCAACGAAGTCGCAGGGAGGCAGGCATGAGAACATTTTCATACGAACGCGCGACCTCGGTGGCGAACGCCGCCGCCACGGCCGCCCGCAACGAGACCGCCAAATTCATCGCCGGCGGAACCAACCTTCTCGACCTGATGAAGCTCGAGATCGAGACGCCAACACACCTTATCGACGTCAATGGTCTCGGCATGGACAGGATCGAGCCGACGGAAGCCGGGGGGCTTAGGATCGGAGCGCTGGTGCGTAACACCGATCTCGCCTCCGACCAGCGGATACGCCGGGATTACGGCCTGCTGTCGCGGGCGCTGGTGGCCGGAGCATCCGGACAGTTGCGCAACAAGGCCACGACCGCGGGCAATCTCCTGCAGCGGACACGCTGTCCGTATTTCTACGACACCAACCAGCCCTGCAACAAACGCCAGCCGGGAAGCGGCTGTTCGGCGATTGGCGGCTTTACCCGGCTGCATGGCATCATGGGCGTCAGCGATGGCTGCATTGCCACCCATCCGAGCGACATGGCGGTTGCCATGCGCGCGCTCGACGCCGTGGTCGAAACGGTGAAACCCGACGGCTCGACACGCGCGATCCCGATCGGCGAGTTCCATCGCCTGCCGGGCAGCACGCCGCATATCGAAACCGCGCTGGAGCGCGGCGAGATGATTACCGCGGTGACCTTGCCGCCGCCGATCGGCGGACGGCACGTCTATCGCAAGGTTCGTGATCGCGCATCCTATGCCTTCGCGCTGGTTTCGGTCGCCGCCGTCGTGCGGAACGACGGCAGCGGGCGCGTGGCGCTCGGCGGCGTCGCGCACAAGCCATGGCGGGTCGAGGCGGCGGACGCCGAACTGCCGAACGGTGCCGTCGCCGTCACCGCGAAGCTGCTCGAGGGGGCACGCACCACGCACGAGAATGCATTCAAGGTGACCCTCGTCGAGCGCACGCTCGCGGGCATCCTCGACGAAATGAAAGGTTGAACCATGCGCTTCGACACTCCCGCAACGACAAACCCGATCGACCAGCTGAAGGTTGTCGGTCAGCCGATCGTTAGGATCGATGGTCCACGCAAGGTCACCGGCACCGCCACCTACGCTTACGAATGGCACGGCGCCAATCTGAACGCGGCCTATGGCTATCCGGTCGGCGCTGCCATCGCCAAGGGGCGGATCAGCTCCATGGACGTGCAGGCCGCCCAGCGCGCACCCGGCGTCATTGCCGTCGTCACGGCCCAGAGCGCAGGCGAGCTCGGCAAGGGCAAATTCAACATCGCCCAGTTGTTCGGCGGCCCGCAGATCTCGCACTATCACCAGGCGATCGCGGTCGTGGTCGCCGAAACCTTCGAGCAGGCGAGGGCGGCCGCGAGCCTCGTGAAGGTCGATTATGTCGAGGCCCCCGGCGCCTACGATCTTCAGGCCGCCCAGAGCTCAGCCACGAAGCCGTCCGGTTCCGAGGGGGATGACGCCGACAGCGCGGCCGGCGACTTCGCATCGGCTTTCGAGCAGGCAGCGGTCAAGCTGGACGAGAGCTACACGACGCCCGACCAGTCGCACGCGATGATGGAGCCGCATTCATCGATGGCGGCCTGGGATGGCGACGAGATCATGGTCTGGACCTCCAACCAGATGGTGGCCTGGAACCGCGCGGAACTGGCCGCCACCTTGGGCGTGGAGCCGGAGAAGGTGCATATCATGTCGCCCTTCATCGGTGGCGGTTTCGGCTCCAAGCTGTTCCTGCGCGCCGATGCACTGCTTGCAGTGCTGGGCGCCAAGGCTGCCGGGCGGCCCGTCAAGGTGGCCTTGCCCCGGCCGTTCCTGATGAACAACACCACCCACCGCCCGGCAACCATCCAGCGCCTGCGCATCGGCGCCACCCGCGAGGGACGGATTACGGCGATTGCGCATGAAAGCTGGAGCGGGAACCTGCCGGATGGCAAGCTCGAATCCGCCGTCCAGCAGACGCGCCTGCTTTACGCGGGCGAGCACCGGATGACGGCGATGCGGCTCGCCACGCTCGATTTGCCGGAAGGCAACGCGATGCGCGCGCCGGGGGAGGCTCCCGGCCTCATGGCGCTTGAGATTGCCATGGACGAGATGGCTGAAAAGCTGAACATGGATCCGGTGCAGTTCCGCATTCTCAACGATACGCAGGTCGATCCCGAAAAGCCCGAAAAGAAATTCTCGCACCGGCAGCTGGTCGAGTGTTTGCGAACCGGCGCGGATCGCTTCGGCTGGTCGGGGCGCAGTGCCCAGCCTGGCCGCCTTCGCGACGGCCGCTGGTTGCGCGGAATGGGCGTCGCGGCGGCGTTCCGTGGCAATCTGGTGATGAAGTCGGGCGCCCGCATTCGCCTGGATGCCGAAGGTGTGGTCACCGTCGAGACCGACATGACGGATATCGGCACCGGAAGCTATACGATCATCGCGCAGACCGCCGCCGAGATGATGGGTGTCGGCATGGACAAGGTCGCGGTCCAGCTTGGCGATTCCCGCTTTCCCGTTTCGGCGGGATCGGGCGGCCAGTGGGGTGCCAACAGCGCGACCGCCGGCGTCTACGCGGCCTGCGTTGCGCTGCGCGAGGCAATCGCCCGCAAGGTCGGCTTCAACTCGACCGACGCGACCTTTGCGGACGGCGCGATCCGCTCTGGCAACAGGAGCATTCCGTTGACCGAGGCCGCGGGACAGGAGGGCATCGTCGCCGAAGACACGATCGAGTTCGGCGATCTCGGCCAGCAGATGCAGCAGGCTACCTTCGGCGCGCATTTCGTCGAGGTGGGCGTCGATGCCTATACGGCGGAAATCCGTATTCGCCGCATGCTGAGCGTCTGCGCCGCCGGCCGTATCCTCAATCCGATCACGGCGCGCAGCCAGGTGATCGGCGCGATGACCATGGGCGTCGGCGGCGCCTTCATGGAGGAGTTGGCGGTGGACAAGCGCCGCGGCTTTTTCGTCAATCACGATCTCGCCGGCTACGAGGTTCCTGTTCATGCCGATATTCCGCACCAGGACGTGATCTTCCTGGATGAGACGGACCCATACTCCTCGCCGATGAAGGCAAAGGGTGTCGGCGAGCTTGGACTTTGCGGCGTTGCGGC
This sequence comes from Rhizobium sp. 16-449-1b, assembly GCF_017741935.1. GTDB lineage: Bacteria > Pseudomonadota > Alphaproteobacteria > Rhizobiales > Rhizobiaceae > Rhizobium. Next base: position 198,230 of record NZ_JAGHMH010000004.1, read on the forward strand.
CGCGCTCGCCAATGCTGTCCACAATGCCACCGGCGTCAGGGTGCGCGATTATCCGGTCACGCTCGACAAGCTGCTGCGGGAAATGCCGCAGGTCGGCTGACACGCCGGCATGCTGGCATGCTGGCATGCGGACAGACTGGCAAGCCAGCGGACTGGCAAGCTATCGGACTGGCAGGCCGACAGGTTAGCTGAATGCACGCCGTGGTCAGGGTGTGCGCTCAGCGCGGCAAATGGCGGGAGGACAGCTCTCCATCCCCTCTGGTTCTTCCGCCATTTGCCGCTATCTCTATGCCGATGAGATTTGACGCGCTGCTTTATCCCGCGCCCGAGGGGCTCTATTGCCCGGTGGGCCGCTTTTATGTCGATCCGGTCAGGCCCGTTGAGCGCGCGCTGATCACCCACGGCCATTCCGACCACGCCCGCTCCGGCCATGGCCATGTACTCGGCACCCGCCAGACGCTCGACATCATGCGCATCCGTTACGGCGAGGATTTCTGCGGCTCGGAACAGGCCGCAGCCTTTGGCGAGGAGATATCGGTCAACGGCGTCAAGGTGAGCTTCCACCCCGCCGGCCATGTGCTCGGCTCCGCCCAGATCGCCATCGAAAAGGACGCCACCCGCATCGTCGTGTCAGGTGATTACAAACGCCGCCCGGACCCGACCTGCGCGCCCTATGAACCTGTTGCCTGCGACGTCTTCATCACCGAGGCGACCTTCGGCCTGCCTGTCTTCCACCACCCGGACCCCGCCGGCGAAATGGCCAAGCTCTATGCGTCGCTCCGCCAGTTTCCCGAGCGCACCCACATGATCGGCGCCTACGCGCTCGGCAAGGCGCAGCGCGTCATCCGCCTCTTGCGCGATACCGGGTACGACGAGCCCATCTATATCCACGGCGCCATGGAGCGGCTCTGCGACTACTACGTCAGCCAAGGCATCGACCTCGGCGAGCTGCGCCCGGCAACCGTCGAGGGACGCGACAAGTCGGCGTTCAAGGGCGCCGTCGTCGTCGGCCCATCATCCGCCTTCGCCGACCGCTGGGCCCGCCGCTTCAACGACCCGCTCCCGGCCTTCGCCTCCGGCTGGATGATGGTGCGCCAGCGCGCCAAGCAGGGCGGCGTCGAACTGCCACTCGTGATCTCCGACCATTGCGACTGGCCGGAACTGACGGATACGATCTCCGAGCTCCATCCGGCCGAGGTCTGGGTAACGCATGGGCGCGAGGAGGCGCTGGTGCGCTGGTGCGAATTGCAGGGCATCAAGGCCAGGCCGCTGCATCTGGTGGGGTATGAGGATGAGGCGGAGTGATGATGATGGTTAGCCTTGGCGCCGTCGATACGCTTGGCGCCCGTGATACCCCCCTCTGCCCTGCCGGGCATCTCTCCCACAAGGGGGGAGATTGGCTGGCGGCGGCCGCTCGCTCCACGCTCATTGTTTGGGGAGGCCATCGCAACGAGTCGATCTCCCCCCTTGTGGGGGAGATGTCCGGCAGGACAGAGGGGGGTATCCCACCCACCAACGCCTCCGAGAAAACAAGCGGAAGCCACCCATGAAAGCCTTCGCCGACCTCCTCGACCGCCTGGTCCTCACACCGTCCCGCAATGGCAAGCTCAAGCTGCTGACCGATTATTTCCGCGACACGCCCGACCCCGACCGCGGCTACGGCCTCGCGGCCATCGCCGGCACGCTCGATGTCCGCAACGTCAAGCCCGCCATGCTGCGCGAGCTGGCGCTGGAGCGCATCGACGACGTCCTTTTCCGTTACTCCTACGACTACGTCGGCGATCTCGCCGAAACCATTTCGCTCGTCTGGGACAATGAGCGCGACATAGAGCGCTCGGCGCTGGCGCAGCCGAGGCTCGGCGAGGTGGTGGCCGAGATGAACACCCTCGGCCGCACCGAGGTGCGCGGCTATGTCCGCGACCTGCTCGATCGCCTCGACGCCTCCGGCCGCTTCGCCTTCATCAAGCTCGCGACCGGCGCGCTGCGGATCGGCGTCTCGGCAAGGCTCGCCAAGCAGGCGCTGGCCGATCTCGGTGAACCCGATGTGACCGAGATCGAGACATTGTGGCATGGCCTGCAGCCGCCTTATGAGAGCCTGTTTGCCTGGCTGGAGGGCAAAGGCGGCAAGCCGGTGCTGGCGACGCCGGCGATCTTTCATTCGGTGATGCTGGCGAACCCGGTGGAGGAGGGTGACCTTGCTCAGCTCGACCCGGCCGACTACGCCGCCGAGTGGAAATGGGACGGCATCCGCGTGCAGCTGTCGCGCGCCGGCGAGACCCGCAAGATCTACTCCCGCTCCGGCGACGACATCTCCGCCGCATTCCCCGATATCGTCGATTCGATCAGTTTCGACGGCGTCATCGACGGAGAGCTTCTGGTCGGCGGCACCGCTCGCTCCAACAGCCCGACCCGCACCTTCTCCGACCTGCAGCAGCGCCTCAACCGCAAGACCGTGACGCAGAAGATGCAGGACGATTACCCCGCCTTCATAAGGGCTTACGACCTGTTGTTCGACGGCGAGGAGGATGTGCGCGCCAAGACCTATCTCGAACGCCGCGCGCGCTTGAGCGAAATCGTCGAGCAAGCCCCGCACGAACGCTTCGACCTCTCCGCGCTGGTTCCATTCTCCAGCTGGGAGGAACTCGACGACCTGCGCTCGACCCCGCCCGATCCTGTCATCGAGGGCGTGATGATCAAGCGCCGCGACAGCGTCTACCAGGCCGGGCGGCTGAAGGGGCCGTGGTTCAAGTGGAAGCGAAACCCGTATAATGTCGATGCCGTCCTGATGTATGCGCAGCGCGGCCATGGAAAGCGCTCGAGCTACTATTCCGATTTCACCTTTGGTGTCTGGGCGGAAACGCCCGATGGAGAGCAACTGGTGCCCGTCGGCAAGGCCTATTTCGGCTTCACCGACGCCGAGCTTGAAGTCCTCGACAAGTTCGTGCGCAACAACACCACCGAACGCTTCGGCCCGGTACGCGCCGTGCGCGCCGACAAGGATTTCGGCTTCGTGGTGGAAGTCGCCTTCGAAGGCATCAACCGCTCCAACCGCCACAAGTCAGGCGTCGCCATGCGCTTCCCCCGCATCTCGCGCCTGCGCCAGGACAAGCCGTCCTACGAGGCCGACCGGCTGACGACGCTGGTGGCGATGATTGATGCGAAGGCGGGGTAGGGGACTGATCCCATTGAGTCGAATTATATCTTTAAGTATATATTTGACGTAATGATCGGCGCAGCATCCTGAAGGAGAAAAAACATGAGCACTGAGTGGAAGACGCTGCGCGCCGAACTCCCCGAAGATGTTCGCGAGCGCCTCGATGAGAAGCGCCGGGAGCGTCGCCTCGGCAAGGCCTTGGCGGAGGTGCGCAAGGCGATGGGCGCCACGCAGCAGGAGGTCGCCACAAGTGCCGGCATGACGCAAAATACCGTATCGAAGATCGAGAGCGCCGACGACGTGCTCTTGTCATCCATCGTGCGTTACATGCATTCGATCGGCGGTGGCGTCGAGATCGTCTTGAAGACGCCTGATGGGAAGTCGAAGCGCGTCGATTTCGATCCCGAGATTGAGGTGACGCAACCGGGGCGCATTTAATCGTCCGATAGGTTGCGCCTGAAGAATGACACCACCGACGAGTTCAGTGTGATTTGAAAGGCCTTCCGGTCGAAGCCTAGGCTGTCATTGCAAAGATCGGGTAAGCGAAGCCGGAGTGCATCGCTGCAGGCGCGCAGGAAAGACGGGTGACCAGCCCCTTTTACGTCGTGCATTTCTTTCACTTTGGGCAGTTGGGCGTTAAGGTAAGAGACATTGCCGGCAAAAGAAACGACTCGATCTCCGCTACTGCCCCACAGCGCGACTGGAACTTGAACATTCTTGAGGGATTCCGGATCGAAGGCAAAAGCATAGGCAGGTGAGACAAAAACCGCGGCCTTGATACGCGTGTCATGTTGCCAATCAGAAGGTGAAGTGGCCTCGGCGGCAGGGCTCGACAGTCGTTTCGCCCCTCCCTGGGTACAAACTCCTTCGGCCGCATGTTCCCCACAATAGGACGTGAATAACGTCCAATCCGGCTGGCCACCAATCGCCACGAGGCCGGTAAAGCCTCCGTTGGAGAAACCATAGAATCCGACCTTAGAGGCGTCCACATGCCCACGTTCGGGCCAAGCCGTGGTAAGGTAGTCGAGAACGCGGCTGATCTGCTTTGGTCGTTCGACCAACCGCAGCAGGATATCCCGCTCAACGTTTTTATAGTTGTCGCCAGGATGTGTCAGCGAAACGGCTATAAAGCCGGCCTCCGCCAACATTCGTGCGGCATCGGATCGGTCGTCATAGCGTCCCTCTCCACCATGAGAAAATATCACCAGCGGTAGATGCTCGCCTCTTACCGGACCGTCCACCGCAATCGTTTGAGCAATGTCTCCCAAAGTTGATTCTACAGCTTTTCCATCGCTGGGATACCAAATGCCGAGTTCAACTGCTCCGTTTTCAGTATCCGGAAATGATAGATACTGGAAACCTGCAGCCGCAGCCGGTTCGGAGGCGAGAACGAACAGAAACACTACAATAGCTTTCAATATTGATTGCATCTCAAATTCACCGATAAATGAAGAGAAAGAATGTGTGGCTGAAATGGCGCGTCATTGCGAGCCTTCCGGCTCCGCAGCGGAGATGATGCAGCAATAGGTAAATGATCGCAATATATGCTGGTGCGCAGCCCTCATCTCGCATTTTCCTGATGCAAAATACATCCGACTGTGCATCCTCAACACAATGTGTCTTGGCGTCGGCGCGCCGAGGGTGCAAGCATCTATCATGCCGGGGAAGACGGAAGAGTGAGATGACATCAGACAACGACCATTCCTTTTCGCGCCAGCGCCGCCTGCTTCTTGGCGGGCTTGCCGGCGCCCTTGTTCTTCCGGCTCTTCCAGGTGTCGCCAATGCCTTCGATGTTCCTCCCGAGCCGCGTCTGATCACCCGCGATTACGCCAAGGTGCGCAAGCGCTTCCGCACGCGGCTGCTCGAAAAGGGTCCGGCGCCCGACAAGTACGAGCCGCTCGATGCGCCGGCCAATGCCGAGAAGATCTTCTATCGCTCCGGCTATGGCGGCGAGCTGGAGCTCACCGCCTGGGTGTCGAAATACAAGCGCGAGCGCAAGGCAAAGCCGGGCATTCTCTTCCTTCATGGCGGCAATGCCATGGGCGTCGGCCACTGGAACCTGATGGGTCCTTATATCGATGCCGGCTTCGTGGTGCTGATGCCGTCGGTGCGCGGCGAAAACGGCCAGGCGGGTAATTTCTCCGGTTTCTATGACGAGGTGGACGACGTGCTGTCTGCCGCCGATCGCCTGGCGCATCTGCCGGGTGTCGATGCGAACCGGCTGTTCATCGCCGGCCACAGCATCGGCGGCACGCTCACCATGCTGGCCTCGATGTCCACTCACAAGTTCCGCGCCGCAGCCCCGATCTCCGGCAATCCCGACGCCTTCCGCTTCTTCAATCGCTATCCTCAGGATATCCGCTTCGACGACGACAACACCCACGAGTTCGAGGTGCGCACGGCGCTGTGCTACGCCCAGAGCTTCAAGTGCCCGGTGCGCGTCGTCCACGGCACGGACGAATCGCATTTCAACGACCGTGCCGGTCTGCTCGCCAGCCGCGCCCGCTCCGGCGGCGTTCGCATCGAGACGGATACGGCCAAGGGCGGCCATACCTCCGCCTTGCCCGAGGAAATCGAGCAGAGCATCCGCTTCTTCCACGGCGTGGCGGCCTGATCGCATAGTGCGTTAGCGCTGGCCGAAAGCTTCGCGCCAGCCGCGCGTGCCATCCTCGCGGCAGCTATAAATGTCGCTGTTATCGATGAGGGTGGTTTCATGAAGGGTCTAAGCCGGTTGTCGGCCATGTCGGGGCTTGTGTTGGCGGCCCTGTCGCTTGGCGGCTGCAACATTCTCGTGCCCGATACCGGCGCCACCGATCCGGCCCGTTTCGTGCAGGAAACCTATCCTGTCTTCTACAAGCCGCCGGGCATCGATCCCGATCGCGTCCGGCCGATCAATGCGCCGATCCCGCAGCGCCCCGGCGTCCCCGCGACGATCTACAACCAGACCTATGGCATCCCCGGCGCCACCCAGATGCGCACCTACGGCATGCCGTTGATCAATCCCGTCAGCGCCGCGATGTATGGCGAGGTGAGGGACAACGACTTCACGCTGCCTGCCATCCCCGTCAGCCGCGTCGATCCTGTATATATGCGCCAGGAGGTCGATTACCCCTCGACCGAAAAGCCCGGCACCATCGTCGTCAACACCAAGACCAAGCACCTCTATTTCATCGAGCCCAATGGCAAGGCCATGCGCTATGGCGTCGGGCTCGGCCGCGAAGGCTATGCCTGGTCCGGCCGTGGTGTCATCCAGTGGAAGCAGAAGTGGCCGCGCTGGACGCCGCCGGATGAGATGGTCAAGCGCCAGCCCGACGTGCGCTCGTTTTCGGCGGCAAACGGCGGCATGAACCCAGGCCTTGGAAATCCGCTCGGCGCCCGCGCCATGTATATCTTCAAGAACGGCGAGGATACGCTCTACCGAATCCACGGAACGCCCGATTGGGAGTCGATCGGCAAGTCCACCTCGTCGGGCTGCGTACGCATGATGAACCAGGACGTGATCGATCTCTACGACCGTGTTTCGGCGAAGTCCGAGATCGTGGTGATGTAGCCGCGCAACAGGCGGCGTGAGAACGTCGCCGCAAGCGGGCACACGTCTTCGTGAGGTTCTGGTTTATTTAGCATAACGGGATAGTTTCCTTGAATTGTGACTAGCGTTGAACAACCCTCCAGGAAACGACGTTCGCCGTTTCCGCGCTTAAGGAAAATTGACCCTCGTTATGAGCTTTGACAAATCCATATCCCGCCGCAACTTTCTATCGCTTTCAGCGGTAACCGCGGCATCGGCGCTGGCAGGGTGTGCCTCCACTTCGGGCACGAGCCCGTCGTACGGCCAGCCAATGGCATTCCCGAATCCGATCCGTGCCTTCCAGACGACGCCGGCGCCCACCGATGCCGAGCTCGCTGTCATGTACGGCCCGGTCGAGGATGGCGGCTTCCTCATTCCGCCGGTTCCCTACCAGCAGATCGATCCGCGCTACTATCGCCAGCAGGTCATCGATCCGACCGGCGAGCGCCCCGGCACCATCGTCGTCGATACCCCCTCGCGCTTCCTCTATCTCGTCCAGCCGGGCGGGACCGCGATGCGCTATGGTGTCGGCATCGGTCGCGAAGGCTTCGCCTGGCAGGGCGATGGCGTCATCCAGTGGCGTCAGAAGTGGCCGCGTTGGAAGCCACCGAATGAGATGGTCGCCCGTCAGCCGGAACTCGTGAAATACTCGATCGAGAACGGCGGCATGGAGCCGGGTCTGAAGAACCCGCTCGGCGCCCGCGCGCTCTACATCTTCTCCGGCGGCCAGGACACGCTCTACCGCCTGCACGGCAATCCGGACTGGCGCTCGATCGGCAAGGCCGTATCGTCGGGCTGCGTGCGCCTGCTGAACCAGGACATCATCGACCTCTACGACCGCGTGCCGACCAAGGCGCCGATCGTCGTCAAGCAGTAAGTCACTGTCTTCGTCTCTCCCCGATCCGGGGAGAGACTTTTCGCACCGGCCCCACGGCTGTGCGCCCCAAGCGCTCCTCATCCCCAGAACGCCGATTTCGCCGCTTCCGTCATCGCGTCTGCGCGCGACACGCCGATATCCTTGAGCTCGTCGTCGGTCAGCTCGCTGAGCGCCGCCCGTCCGCGTTGTTTCCGGCAGCGTGTCTCGATGCTCTCGATGAGGTTTCGCGCCGCCTCTGCAACCGTTGCCAGCAGTGCCGGCACGCGCGTCTGGCTTGATCTTTCGTCCGATGTGTCGGTCGCCATCTCTTCTCTCTCCGTCTTGGCCTGTCCCGACAATGCGCTGGATATATCCCGCAATGAAGCTTATGCATCTTATGCAAATCATAAGAGAAACTTCGCATGGCATTCGGCTTCGATCAGCTGCAGACCTTCATTCACATCGCCGAGCTCGGAAGCTTCACTGCCGCCGCCGACAAGACGGGCGTGACCCAGCCGGCGGTCAGCCTGCAGATCAAGCTCCTGGAACAGCGCCTCGGCGTGCGCCTGATCGAGCGCGTCGGGCGTCGGGCGCAGCCGACGGCGGCTGGTCTTGAGTTTCTCGACCATGCGCGGCGGATCATGCGGGAGCTTGCCGATGCCGAGGAGGCGATGGCGCCGCACAGGAATGGCGAGAGCGGCCGTGTGCGCATCGGCAGCGGCGCCACCGCGTCAATCCATCTGCTGCCGCTGGCGATCTCGCGCGCCAGGAAGAAGATGCCCGGGCTCGAAATCACCGTCCGCATCGGCAACACCGACGACATCCTGCGCGATCTCGAGACCAATGCGCTCGATGTCGCGGTCGTGACGCTGCCGGCGCCCGGCCGGTCCTTCGAGGTCGAGGCATTCTATGACGACGAGCTGATGGTGGTTGCGCCGCGCGGCTCGGCCATCCCGCATGGCGGCCCGGACGCGGCCTTCGTCAACACCAAGCCGCTGCTGCTCTATGACGGCGGGAACACGAGGCGGACCATCGACGAATGGATGGGGCAGGCCGGTCTGGTCGCCCGCCCTGTCATGGAGTTCGGCAGCGTCGAGGCCATCAAGGAGCTGGTGGCGGCAGGCCTCGGCTGGTCCATCCTGCCCGGCCTTGCGCTGAAGCGCGACCGCGCCGGCTTCCTCGAAACCGCACCCGTCAGCCCGCCGCTGGTGCGCAAGCTCGGAATGGTCGTGCGCCGCGACAAGCATCTGAGCCGCGGCCTGCGGGAAATGATGAAATCACTGCGCGAGGCCGGGTCGTGAGACGCAAGTCGGTCTCATGATTGCTGAAAGCGTCAGGTCTTGTCGGCGCGAACGACGAGAAAGGGTGGTCTGCGCCGCTGGTCGGCAAGGCGCGGCCATCGATCGATATCGGCTTGATCAGGCATGGGCTCGAGCAGGCGGGTAATCGAAAAGCCCGCGTCCAACAATCCGTTGATATAGCTCGCCACCGTTCGGTGTTCTCGCGGAACGGTCAGCTCAAGCCAACGTGCGTCCCGATGACCCTCTTCACCGTAGCGGTCGACCGGCCATGCCTGCCTGACACCGTCGTCACCGGTTATCCATTCTCGGGTATGGCAGGTGACGATTGGGTGTTCGACTGAGAAGATCAGGCAGCCCTTGGGCTTCAGCGCTCGATAGATGATATCGACTAGCCGCTCGAAATTTCCAACGTAGTGCAATGCCAGGCTGCTCAGAATGACGTCGAACCCAAGCTCCGGAAGTTGCAGATCCTCAAGCGACTGCTGTTTGAATGCCAACTGCTTGAGAGCGGGCCCGTGTTGTTTTGCCTGTTCCAGCATGCGCTGTGAGGAATCGATGCCGAGCACACTTGCCGCGCCAAGTGCCACCAATTTTCGGCCCATGGCGCCTGCACCACATCCGAGATCTGCCACATCCGCTCCGGCGACATCTGGAAGAAGGGAGAGGACCGCGGGTTCCTCAACGACTTCATTCAACCTGCCGGCACGCTGGCGCATTGCTTCATAGGCGGAGAAAAGTGCCGGATCATCATACAGTCCAGGCTGACCACCGTTTGACATGCGCCCTCCTTGCGAGTGTTGGTGATGACCACCCTGTCGTCATACGGGTACTCGCATCGCCCGGCGTCGGCAAGCGGCTACGCCGTCGGCTCCGCGATCCCGTGGATCTGGCGGATCTCGGCGGCGACGAGCTCCTGCAGGCGCCAGAGGTTTCGGTCGTGGATGCCGAAATTCTCGAGATGCGTGACGGTGTTGTAGAGATATTCGGCGCAGGAGCCGACATAGCCGCAGGCGCGCGCAAGCGTGGCGGCCACCAGGGGCAGGGGTTGCTTGCGGTAGATCCGGTTGCCCGTCGGCCCGATCCAGAAGCCCAGCGCCCGAGCCCGGCCCTTAGGCGTTTTCACCGGCAGCCATCTTATAGTGTCGATATGCTCGCGTTCGCTGATCTCGCGGCGCAGCAACCGGGAAATCTGCGCGGCCCGGTCTCCCTGAGGCAGCTGGTACATCATGCCGTCGCACTGCCCGCCACGATCGAGCGCCATCATCAGCCCGGCCTGCTCGGGCGAGCCGCGCCAGTTCCTGATCTCCAGACAGAAGGAGCGATGCCAGCCGAGAGCCGTCGCGCGGCTCTGGTCCACGAACTCGAATTCCGGTTTCCAGATCAGCGAGCCGTAGGCGAAGACCCACAGCGGCTGCTCGCCGCTCTCTTCCGTCAGCCGCGCGGTGAGCGACGCGAAATCGTCGTCCGTCAGTGTCGTCAGGCGCGGGTCAGGGCCGGGATCGACCTCTTCGCGGTAGCAGAGTTGGACGAGATCGGGTGTGAGGCACATGGTGCGTGGTTTGGGCATGACATCTCGCAATTCCTCCCGACTGAACTGCGCGAACAGGCGTCGCGGCTATAAAATTCGCAAACTATCCCTCGGAGTCAACCCGTCCGTCGGTCCCAGCGAGGGAATGGGCGGGCCTACCGCGTCTCGGTGAGATTGCCGCGCAGGCCGTGCAGCTTCTCGCGGATGTCGACCATCTCTTCGAGTGTGCAGCCGATCGCCTTGCCGATCTCGCCCATGATGCCGTCCACCTGCGAGCGCATCGCGTCGCCCTCTGACGTCAGCGTCACGATCACCTGCCGCTCGTCCTTGGGGTCGCGGGTGCGAACGATGAGCCCGCTCTGCTCTAGGCGCTTCAATAGCGGCGACAGCGTGCCCGAATCGAGATCGAGCTGCTCGCCGATGGTCTTCACCGGCAGCGCGGCCTTCTCCCACAGGACCAGCATGACGAGATATTGCGGATAGGTGAGGCCCACCTTGTCGAGGATCGGCTTGTAGGCGCGCGTGAAGGCATGCGCCGTCGAATAGACCGCGAAACAGAGCTGTCGCTCCAGCCGCTTTTCCTCTTCCGGAATTTTCATCGTCTTTGTCGCCGTCTTGGTCGTATGGGCTTTCGTCATCGTCTTTCCCCGATACCGCATTGTCGTCTTTTCGGATTCCGAATGCAATTTGCAAAATTCACTTGCGTACAATTTAATTGCGTGATATACAAAATCCAGCCCCAACGAAGGAGACTGACATGCCGATCCTCTACACAACCAAAGCTTCCGCCACCGGTGGCCGCGCAGGCCGCGCCGTTTCCGAAAACGGCGTTCTCGATGTTACGCTGACGGTTCCGAAGGAACTTGGCGGCGATGGCGCCACCGGTACCAACCCGGAACAGCTCTTCGCGGCCGGCTACTCGGCCTGCTTCCTCGGTGCCCTGAAATTTGTCGCGGGCCAGCAGAAGGTCAAGATTCCGGAAGACACGACCGTCTCGGCCACCGTCGGCATCGGCCCGCGTGAAGATGGCGGCGGCTTCGGCATCGAAGTTGCGCTGACCGTCAATATCCCGGGCCTCGACAAGCCGACCGCCGAAAAGCTGGCCGCTGCCGCCCACATCGTCTGCCCCTACAGCCACGCCATGCGCACCTCCACGGAAGTGCCTGTCACCGTCGCCTGATCAGGTAGAACCTGATAACGACCGCCAAAGCGTCGTGCTTTTCGGAGCGCGGCGCTTTTTGCTGTCTAGAAGCGCGCGATTCAGTGTACGCGGATTTTGAACATGTTCTAATATTCTGTTAAAGAATACTCACCATCTCATCATACCAGTTGACGAGTGGCTGGTAATTTGAAAGAAATATGTCGCTCGCTAGGGGAGGAGGCATGTCCGTTGGGGCTCGTGTGACAAGGCGCATTCGGTAATCGGGCGCGATCAGTTGCACAAGTATCGGACATAGGAGACCGACTTTCGCGGTAGGGCTAGAGATCAACATCCAGCATTCCCGATACAACGGGGCTGCATAGCGCAAGTCGCACTCGTAGGCTCGATGGGCCGCAGCGGTCTTGCCGGGAGGACTATGTGAACGCGACGTTTAAACTATCAGACCAGGAACAGCAGGTCGAAAAATCGGCGATCCGCAAGATCTCCATTCGCCTGGTTCCCTTCATCGCATTGATGTTCTTCATCAACTTCCTCGACCGTACGGCAATCTCCTTTGCCGGCCCGAACGGGATGACGCAGGACCTCGGCATGACCGCGGCCCAGTTCGGCTTTGCCGCCGGCATCTTCTTCGTTGGCTATATCGTTCTGGAAATCCCCAGCAACCTGGCGCTCCACAAATACGGCGCCCGCCGCTGGCTTGCCCGCATCATGGTGACCTGGGGCGTCGTTGCTATGCTCTTCACCTGGGTCAGCAGCGTCACCGGCCTTTATTCGCTGCGCTTCCTGCTCGGCGTTGCCGAGGCGGGCTTCTTCCCCGGCGCCATCCTCTATCTCAGCACTTGGGTTCCCGGCCGCCATCGCGCCAAGATCCTGGCGCTCTTCTATCTGGCCCAGCCGCTGACGACAGTTATCGGCGCACCGATCGCTTCGCTGCTCATCCAGGCACACGGCCTGTTCGGCTACGAAGGCTGGCGCATCATGTTCTTCGGCGTCGCCGTTCCTGCGATCGTCGTCGGCATCATCACCTGGTTCTATCTGCCCGACACCCCGACCGCCGCCAAGTGGCTGACCTCGGAAGAGCGTGACTGGCTGAACCGCGAACTCGCCAAGGAAGAAGCAGGCAAGCTCTCCGGCCACGGCTCGATGACCCTGCAGGCTCTCAAGGACAAGCGCGTCTGGCTGCTTTCGGTCATCTACTTCGGTCTGATCTACGGCCTCTATGCACTGGCCTTCTTCCTGCCGACGATCATTGCCGGCTTCGAGACCAAGTTCGGCACCAAGTTCAACGTCTTCGACAAGGGCCTGATCACGGCGATCCCGTATCTGCCGGCCGCCGTGGCGCTGTTCTTCTGGAGCCGCGATGCATCCAAGCGTGGCGTCCGCGCCTGGCACGTCGGCATCCCGGCTCTGGTCGGCGCGATCAGCATCCCGCTCGCCCTGCTGATGTCGTCCCCTGAGGCAACGGTTATCGCGATCACGCTCACCGCTTGCGCGATCTTCTCGGCGCTCCCGAACTTCTGGTCCTTCCCCTCGCGCTTCCTCACGGGTGCAGCAGCCGCCGCCGGCATCGCGCTCATCAACACCGTGGGTAACATCGCGGGCTTCGCGGCACCCTACATCACCGGTGCTGTCAAGGATGCCACGGGTCTCTACGAGATGCCGATGTTCATCGTCGGCGCGCTGATGCTGATCTCGGCCCTTCTGGCCTTCTCGATCGGCAAGACCATCAAGGACCCGTCAGCGAAGTAAGCTTGGCCGTCACAATTATTGGCAACCCGGTCCGCACTCGCAGGCCGGGTTGTTTTCTTTTCAGGCGGAAGTTCCGCCAATCATCTTTCCATTGGAAATAAAATCGATATATTGTTTCCAAGGAAAGGAAATCGCCATGGCCATCGCCCATCCGCTATCAGGTACCCAGCCGTCGGAGGCCGTCGTCATTACCAAGGCCGCCGTTGCCGCCGCCGAGCGCCTCGGCATCAGTGCCCGCACGCTGTCATCGGTGCTTGGCCTGTCGGAAGCCACGGTATCGCGCATGAAAAGGCAGGACTACCTGCTCGAGCGCGGCTCGAAATCCTTCGAGCTCGCCATTCTGCTCGTGCGCCTGTTCCGCTCGCTCGATGCCATCGTCGGTGGTGATGAAGCGGTCGCGCGCTCATGGCTGCGCAACGCCAACACCGCGCTCGGCGCCACGCCGCTCGAAAAGATCGTCAGCATATCAGGATTGACTGATGTCCTCGCCTACCTGGACGCCCGCCGCGCTATCGTCTGAAGCGCGACCCGTCGCCGGCCGTTTCTGGCGATTGGTGGAGGCGCAGCATCAGATCTCGACCTTGAAGATCGTCGATACGCTGGAAGAGCAGGCCCTGCTCGAAACGCTGCTGGAAGAAAGCAAGCCGGTCCTGCCGCCGGAATGCAGAGGCCTCGACTATCTGCTGGCAACACCCTTCCGCTACGGCGCCATCTATCCCCACGGCTCGCGCTTCCGCCGGGCAGGGCGCACCCTCGGCGTTTACTACGCATCGGAAGCGGTCGAAACCGCGATCGCCGAGATGGCCTTCTACCGGCTGCTGTTCTTCGCCGATTCCCCCGATACGCCGCTTCCGGCCAACGCCGCCGAATACACCGCCTTTGCAGCAGCCATCGAGACGTCGCGCGCGATCGACCTCACCACGCCGCCGCTCGACCGCGATCATGCGGTCTGGAGCGATCCCCAGCACTACGAGCCCTGCCAGGCGCTGGCCGATGCCGCGCGCGAGGCCGACTGCCAGGCGATCCTCTACGCCTCGGTGCGCGATCCCGGCCATCGCCGCAACATCGCGCTGCTCACCGCTTCGGCCTTCGCCGCGCGCGATCCCGTCGAGCGCCAGACATGGCGCCTGCGCCTCTCCGCGTCAGGCGTTCAGGCGCTCTGCGAATTTCCGAAAGCGAGAATTGGGTTTACCCGCGCCGATTTCGGCGATGACCCACGCATTGCAGCGCGGAGCTAGGCCAGCGCCTGCAGATCCTGCCGCAGCCGCTCGGCATTGCCCTCGGGCAACGTCTGTTCCAGCGCCGCATGCGTGCTTTCCCAGATCGGTAGCGCCGCGGTCAGCACGCGCATACCCTCGGGCGTCAGCCGCAGCAGCCGTCCGCGCTTGTCTCTCGGGTTCGGAAAGACTTCGACCCAACCGCGCCGCTGCAGCGGCTTCAGCGCTGCCGTCAGCGTCGTTTGGTCCATGGCGAGCAGCTTGGCGACCGGCCCCATCGGCGGCGGCTCCGGCCGGTTCAGCGACATCATCAGCGAGAATTGCCCATTGGTCAGCCCCGCCGGCCTCAGCGCATCGTCGAACAGCCGCGCCAAGGCTCGGGCGGCCCGCTGCGCATGCAGGCAGAGACATGTATCGCGCACCAGAAGCGTCGTCGCGAAAGGAATCTCGGTAGCGTTTGACATGTCTAATTTCTATTGATATCAATATATATAGTCAAGGAAAAGGAGAATGGACCGTCTCGGTCGCGCCGGAGGAGGGCGCACACGATGCAGAACCAAGTCGTTTCCCGCGAAGAATGGCTCGAAGCCCGCCGCGCGCTGCTTCTCAAGGAGAAGGAGGCAACGCATCTGAGGGACAAGGTCAATGCCGAGCGCATGGCGCTTCCCTGGGTCAAGGTCGAGAAGGACTATGCCTTCGACACGCCCGATGGCAAGAGATCGCTCAGCGAGCTCTTCGATGGCCGCAGCCAGCTGATCATCTACCATTTCATGCTTGGTCCCGATTGGGATGCCGGTTGTCCCGGTTGCTCGTTCCTGTCCGACCATGTCGATGGCGCGCTGCCGCACCTGAACAACCACGATGTCACCTGGGTCGCCGTTTCCCGCGCCCCCGTCGCCAAGGTCGAGGCCTACAAGACCAGGATGGGCTGGAAGTTCCCCTGGGTGTCCTCGGCATCGAGCGACTTCAACTTCGACTATCACGTGTCGTTCAGCCCCGAAGATCTCGGCAAGGATAAAGTATTCTACAACTTTACTTCGATCCCGCCCGAAGATGCCAATGACGAACTGCCGGGATTGAGCGCCTTTTACAAAAACGAGAAGGGCGAGATCTTCCACACCTACTCCAGCTACGCCCGCGGCCCGGAAGAGCTGATCGGCACGCTGATGATCCTCGACCGCGCGCCGAAGGGCCGCAACGAGGACTCGACGATGAACTTCGTCAAGCGCCACGATGAGTATGCTGAAGCGCCAAAGGCGTCATCCTGCTGCCACTGAGGCCTGAGATCATCACGCCAGAAACGCGGGCGCCTGAGATCATCACGCCTGTATCGACGCAACGAAGAACGTGAAAGGGAGATCACGATGTCGGAGACCCACGGCAAATTCATCTGGTGCGAATTGATGACGCCCGATACCAAGGGCGCCAAGGATTTCTACACGAAGGTCGTCGGCTGGACGACCAGCGAAATGACCGTCCCCGGCATGCCGCCCTATACTATCTTCGAGGCCGATGGCGTCGGCCGCGCCGGCATGATGGTCTTTCCCGCCGAGCTCGAAGGCACCGGCATCCCGCCGAACTGGACCGGCTATGTCGCCGTCGACGATGTCGATCAGAGCGCCCGGGATTTCGCCGCCAATGGCGGCTCCGTCCGCCGCCCGCCGGAAGATATCCCCGAAATCGGCCGCTTCGCCGTGGTCGCCGACCCGCATGGCGCCGTCATCTGCATCATGACGCCGGCGCCGATGGACAGCCCGCCGCCGGAAGCAGCGATGGGAGCCCCCGGCACGCTCGGCTGGAGCGAGCTCTATGCCGGCGATGGCGGTGAGGCCTTCACCTTCTACGAAAAGCTCTTCGGCTGGACCAAGGACCATGATTTCGACATGGGCCCGATGGGCGTCTACCGCATCTTCGCCGAGCACGGCACGCCCGTCGGCGGCATGATGACGAAGCCGGAGAACGTGCCGATGCCGGCCTGGGCCTATTACTTCAACGTCCCGGCCATCGATTCCGCCATCGAGCGGGTCAAGGCCGGCGGCGGCCAGGTCGTCAACGGCCCGATGGAAGTGCCCGGCGGCAGCTGGGTCATACAGGCGATCGACCCCCAGGGCGCCTTCTTCTGCCTCGTGGCACCAGCCCGCTAAGGCCTGGCAAGACTCGCTTGAAAGCAACTGAGACACGCTCGAATCGGCCCCGGAAACGGGGCCGTTCTGCTGTGGCCGAATAGCCTCTATCGTTCTATTTTTATTAGAATTTTACCGACTAAGCGGTTTTGCGGTTAACCGTTCTTAAACATTTCTGGGTGGATGCATAACCGGCTATATCGGCGCCTATAGGGCAGTATTGCTTTTGTATCTTCGGCAGAATTATTTGGCCTCAGTTTCTCATTGGGGTATTTTGTATGTCTATCGAAGATTCTCGCATCTCTGCCGTTGAAAATGAAAACGCATCGCATGACTTGATCTCCGATATTCATCAGGACGCCCGCCTGCAGACTTCCGCCCTAGGTGGCGTCGAGGTCGCACAGGCCAATAGCACTCAGCCGGCCGACCAGCAGGGCGCCCAATCGACTGAAACGACCGGCCGCTTGCCCGCAGCTCAGGAAGCAGCCGCCGCCGCACCGGCAGGCCAGGTTGTCCCGGATCAGAACAACATCGCGCATCTGCCTGCAGGTACTGCGATCGACGATATCCACGTCCGCGGCAACGACCTCGTCCTCGTCCAGGCAGACGGCACCGAGATCGTCATCGTCAACGGCGCGCTCCACGTTCCGACCTTCCTGCTCGGCGAAGTCGAGCTGCCCCAGCAGGCCGTGATCGCCGCTCTCGAACAGAGCAACATCAACGTCGCCGCCGGCCCCGACGGCTCCTATTCCGCCAGCTCCTCCCCCTCGAGCTCCGGCGCCAATTTCCAGGACACCACGCCCGGCAACGCCGGCGACCCGACGCAGCTCGCTTCGCTGCTGGCTGATACGCAGCAGGCGGACGGTGCGCCAGAGCGCACGCCGGATGAGCAGAACGGCGTTCCCCTCATTACGGCAAGCAGCATCTCGCTGGTAACGGAAGTCAGCGATGCTAACGGCGCCTTCTCGACCCAGGTCGTCAACGGCCAGTTCGGCTTCATCCCCGGCAAGGACTTCGGCGTCATCACCGCCGTCGGTCTCTCCGATTCGCTCAATATGGATGAAGGGACGCAGAACGGCACGCATGTCGATCTGACCTCCAACGGCCAGCCGGTCGTCGTCACCATCAACGGCCTGACCATCACCGGCTCGGTCGACGGCCAGCCGGTCTTCACGCTGACGGTCACGAATACCCTGACCGGCGCCTACACCTTCACCCAGTTCGGTCCGCTCGATCATCCCGACAGGGGCGAAAGCGGCGCCGATGACGTGCTGCGCCTTCAGTTCAGCTACACCGTAACCGACAAGGACGGCGACAGCGTCACCGGCATCGGCTCGGTCGATATCCGCGATGACGCGCCTGTTATCGATCTCAAGGGTGCAAGCGACGACAGCGTCGTCAGCGAAGGCGGCCTGCGCGGCGCCGAGAGCCCGGCTGTCACCGGCAGCATCTCGCTCGGCGTACAGTGGGGCGCCGACAACGGTAGCAGCCGCGACCTGACATTCAACGCGCAGAGCGCGCCGTCGGGCCTGCAGTCGCACGGCCAGGACATCCTCTATAGAATCTCCGCCGACGGCCACACGCTGACCGGCTATACCGAAACCGTCATCGGCGAAGGCTCGGAAGCCGTCGTCAAGACCACCGACGTCTTCGTGGTAACGCTCGATCCGACCGCCGAGCATGGCGCTTACACATTCACGCTCCTGACCAGCATCGACCATCCGCAGTCGGGTCCCGGAGCCGGCGAGGGCGAGATCATCCTTCTCGACGTCGCACCGTCGCAGGACCAGCAGATCGACCTGACGTTTGCCGTCACCGCCAAGGACGCCGATGGCGACACCGTACCGGCGAGCTTCACCGTGACAGTCAACGACGATGTCCCGACCGCCAACACCGTCACCAACGAAACCATCATGCAGGACGACCTGCAGACACTCTTCCCCGGCAACAGCAACCTTGGCGTAACGAGCGTCAAGGGTGAGGCCGGCGCCCTGTTCACGACGGGTGCCGATGGCTTCAAGAGCATCGTGCTCGGTGGCGAGCAGATGAGCTTCTCGGCCATCTACAAGACCGACAAGGGCTTCGCGGCGCAGGAAAGCGTCAGCTGGGGCAAGGGCGTCGTCGACGGCGGTGACACCACCTTTACGGCAACAGGTGAACACAGCAAACAGACCGTCGCGACATTCATCGTGCATGCGGATGGTTCTTATGAATTCATCGTCAGCGCCCCGATCGTTCACAGCCAAAGCGGCCAGGACAATTTCGGCCTGACAGTCAACTTCACCGTCACCGATGGCGATGGCGACACCTCGCATGGTTGGCTCGACGTCACCATCAACGACGACGCCCCCACGGCAAGCACGGTAAACGTAGAAACCAAGCTCGACGACGACGCCCAGAGCCTGTTCCCCGGCAATGCCGGTGGTAACGGCGATGTGGCCGACGCCAAGTCGATCTCCGGCGAGGCCGGCACACTCTTCAAGGCTGGCGCCGATGGCATCCAGTCCGTTGCCTTCACGGCTCCGACGGGCATTCAGGCGATCCATGACGTCAACGGCCATGGCGTCGCTGAAAACCTCGTCTACACCACCACAACGAACGACGCCGGCGCGACGATCCTGACGGCAACCGGCAAGGACAGCGGCGACCTCGTCTTCACGCTGACGGTCAAGGCCGACGGCAGCTACACCTTCGACCTCTCCGCGCCGCTGGTGCACGGCACCACGGGCGCCACGGAAGACAACCTTCCTGTGACCATCGGTTTCCAGGTGACTGATGGCGATGGCGACATCGCCAAGGGTTCGCTGACCATCAACGTCAATGACGACGCCCCCACCACGACGGGCACGGTCGTCACTGTGACCGCCGACGAAGGCGATATCTCCAACCTGCTGTCGAATGGCAATTCGCCATTCGACGGTTCGGGCGACGGCTCGACCTCCAACCTTTCGCTTCTCGGCGTCGGCTACGCCGCCACCGTTTCCGGTTCGGTCGCCTCAACGGTCGCCTTCGGCGCGGATGGTTCCGCCGCCACCGGTGCATTCTCTTTCACTGCGAACGCCGCCGCAACGCTTGCGTCCATCGGCCTTTCCTCCAAGGGCGGCGAGCTCGCCTATGCCGTCGTCGGCAACACGATCATCGGCTACGTCAACAACATCGGTCGGGGCTATGATCCGCTGTTCGACCGTCCGGTCCTGTCGTTCACGCTGAACAGCGATGGCAGCTTCAAGTACCAGCAGTACGACCAGCTCGACCATGCCGCCGGCAACGGCGCCAACACCGACCTGAAGACCGACACCGGCACGGTTTCCGGCATCGACTTCGGCTCGGTCATCAAGGCAACCGACGGTGACGGCGATAGCGTCGTCATCGGCGGCAAGCTCGTCGTCACCGTCACCGACGACGTTCCCACCGTCTCGATCTCGCTCACCGGCCGCACCGTCATCCATGACGAAACCACTGGCCGTGATGCTAACAGCAACGACAGCACCGCAGCTGCCGCAAGCCGACCGTTTGGCGGCTTCGAAACGGCCAACCATATCGATCATGCGCTCGGCAATGCCCGCAACGGCAACGCAATCGTCAACTACGGCTCCAGCGTCGGCACGGATGAGCCGAGCAAGGTATCTCTGACGCTTCACGTCACCGACGCGGCATCCGGCCTGAAGACCGTCGACAACGAAGCGATCACCCTACACGAGGAAGGCGGCCTGGTTGTCGGTCGCGACGCGCATGGCGACGCCGTCTTCGCGATCAGCCTCGACGGCGAAGGCCGCGTCAGCATCGCGCAGTATCAGGCGATCCAGCATCCTGTCGGAACCGATGCCAACGATCTGGTCAACCTCGCCGGCAAGATTTCCGCTGTCGTCACCGCCATCGATTATGACGGCGACGTGGCCACCAAGTCCGTCGATATCGGCGGCCAGATCCAGTTCCGCGACGACGCGCCGGTTCTTTCCGGTTCCTCCGTCACGGTTACTGCCGACGAAGGCGACATCTTCAACGTCCTGTCGCAGGGCAACAGCGCCGAAGACGGCACGCGCGACGGTTCCTCGTCGGACTGGTCGTTACTCGGTGTCGGCCTTGCAGCCACCGTCTCCGGTTCGATCGCCTCGACCGTCTCCTTCGGCGCCGATGGCGCTGCCAATGGCGGCGGCTTCTCCTTTGCCGCAAACGCCACAGCCACATTGACGGCTCTCGGCCTGTCGTCGCAGGGCGGCCAGCTCTCCTATGCCGTGGTCGGCAACGCGATTATCGGCTACGTCAACGTCATCGGTCAGGGTTACAATCCGCTGTTTGACCGTCCGGTCCTGTCGCTGACGCTGAACAGCGACGGTAGCTTCAAGTTCCAGCAGTACGACCAGCTCGACCACGTTGCCGGCAACGGCGCCAACACCGACCTGAAGACCACCACCGGCTCTGTCGCCGGCATCGACTTCGGTTCGGTCATCAAGGCGACGGATGGCGACGGCGATAGCATCACCCTGGGCGGTAAGCTCGTCGTGAAGATCACCGACGACGTCCCCACGGTCTCGATTTCGCTTACCGGCCGCATCGTCACCCATGACGAAAGCATCGGCGTCAGCGCCAACAGCGATGACGTAAAGCCAGCCGACGTCGCGTCGATCTTCGCCGCCTTCGAAAAGACCGCGGGCACCGCGCTCGGCTATGCCCGCGAAGCGGGTGCGATCGTCAATTACGGCTCCAGCGTCGGTACCGACGGCCAAGGCAAGACCACACTGACCCTCGGCATCACCAATTCCGACACCGGTCTGCTCACGACAGCAGGCAAGGCAATCACGCTCTCGATGAGCAACGGCCTCGTCATCGGCCGCGACAGCGACGGCAAGGCCGTCTTCGCGATCAGCATCGACAGCGACGGCCGCGTCAGCATTGCCCAGTACCAGGCGATCAAGCACCCCGATGGCAGCAACGCTAACGACCTGGTCGATCTAACTGGCAAGATCTCGGCTGTCGTCACCGCGACGGACTATGATGGCGACACGGTCACCAAGTCGGTCGATATCGGCAAGCAGATCCAGTTCCGCGACGATGCGCCGGTTCTGAAGGCTGTCAGCAGCGTCAGCCTCAGTGAGGACGATCTCGCCAACGGCTCGTCTCCCGACAGCAGCCATGTTTCCGTCAAGGGCGATCTCGACATTTCGCTTGGCGTCGACGGCGGCAAGGTCGTTCTGGCGGCCGATGGCGCCAAGTGGGACGATGCAAGCAAGACCCTGACGGCCGGCGACGGCTCCTGGAAGGTCA
Organism: Rhizobium sp. 16-449-1b; assembly: GCF_017741935.1. Classification (GTDB taxonomy): domain Bacteria; phylum Pseudomonadota; class Alphaproteobacteria; order Rhizobiales; family Rhizobiaceae; genus Rhizobium. The sequence continues at coordinate 220,153 of NZ_JAGHMH010000004.1, forward strand.
CGCTCGGCAACGACGGCAAATATACCTTCACGCTGCTGCACAGCACGGCTCACACAGGTGTTGGCGCCGACAACCTGAACGTCGCCGTGACCTACACCGCGACGGATAATGACGGCGATTCCATCACCGGCAACTTCACCGTCACCATCAAGGACGATGTCCCGACGGCAAGCTATTCCGGCCGCATCACGGTTCAGGAAACGGCCAACACCGATGGCTCCTTCCACCAGACCTCGGCCACTGGCACCATGCAGTTCGTCGCCGGCGCCGATGGTGCCAAGGTGACCGCGATTTCCTATGAACTCGGCACCAACGCGGCCCCGAAGGTCGCCGACGAAGATGCCAAGGATTACACCGCGAACGCCATGACTTCAGGCGGCCAGGCGGTTCATATCGTTGAATCCGCCGATCACCTGACCCTGACCGGCGTTCGTGCCGACGGCAAGACCGTCTTCGTGGTCGAGGTCACCAACGCCGCGACCGGCGAATACAAGTACACGCAGTCGCTGCCGCTCGACCAGCCGGACCGAAACGAAACCGGCTCGGCCGATGGCATCGTGATGAAGATCGGCTTCACCGTCACCGACGGCGATGGCGATACGGCAAGCCGCAGCCTTCAGATTGCCGTCAACGACGACGGCCCGAAGGCCTACTTCTCCAACACCGTAACGGTGACCGAAGCCGGCACCGACAACGGCCAGTTCATCCAGCAGAGCGTCGACGGAAAGTTGCTCTTCGACGGCGGCGCTGATGGCGCCCAGATCACCAGCATCGTCTATCGCTTCGGCAACACGATCATGGAAATGCCGGAAGCTCAGGGCGAGAGCATCCGCTGGCCGGCGCTGACATCGAACGGTCAGGCAATCACGGTCACCACCTCCACCGATGGCCTGACGGTCACCGGCAAGGTCGGCAACGTCGAGATCTTCTCGCTGCACGTCACCGACGCAAAGACGGGTGCCTATACCTTCACCCAGTCCGGCCCGATCGATCATCCCGACAAGGGCGAGGCCGGTGCCGCCGATTCCCTGCGCATGGTCTTCGACTTCGTCGTCACCGACAAGGACGGCGACACGGCGACCAACGCCGTGCAGGTCGACATCCGCGACGACGCGCCGACCGCGGGTTACGCCGGACGCATCACCGTCCAGGAAACCGCCAACACCGACGGCTCCTTCCACGATACCTCCGCCACTGGCACGATGAGCTTCCACGCTGGCGCTGACGGCGCCAAGATCACCTCGATCGCCTATGGTGTCAGCGGCGGCAACACGACGCCGTCCATCTTCGATGCCAATGTGACCACTCCGGTTGTGACCGTCCCGCTCAAGTCGGGCGGCGAAACCATCCACATCGAGCAGGCCGGTGCGCTGACCCTCGTCGGCAAGCTTGCCGACGGCACGCCAATCTTCAAGGTCGAGGTCACCAACGCGGCGACGGGTGAATACAAGTTCACGCAGCTCGGCCCGATCGACCATCCCGATGGCGCCAAGACCGGTGCCGATGACGGCCTTCGCATGAAGATCGTCTACACGGTCACCGACGCCGACGGCGACACCGCCACCGGCAGCGTCCAGATCGACATCAACGACGGCGGCCCGACCATCAACGGCACGGCGCATGCCGTGAACCTTCTCACCAACGGTGATTTCTCGGGCGGCACCTGGGCGCACACCGAAAGCTGGGGCGTCTGGGCAACGGAAGCGACCGGCTGGAAGATCGACGGCACGGCTCCCGGCCAGACCGGCGTGCAGCTCGAAAAGATCGCCTCCGGTTACGGTGGTCTCGCAACATCCAACGGTCATCCGATGGTCGATCTCGGCGCGACGCCGGGCAATGTCGCGATCTCGCAAAGCGTTACCGGCCTGACGGCAGGTGACAAATACACGATCAGCTTCGAAGTCGGCTCGTCGAACTTCAATTCGGCTCACCTTGAGGTTCACTGGAACAACCAGGTCTACACCATCCCGGTTACCAGTCAGATGAAGGTCGTCACCCTTGAGGTGACGGCGGACAACGGTGCCAACACGCTGACCTTCAAGGAAACCGGCGACGCCACCGACAACGTCGGCACCTATCTCGCCAATGTTAGCCTGACTCACGGCGCGCCGGTTCCGGTCTTCGCGGCGAACGCTGGTGAAGATGACGGCGCGATCACCTTCAACCTGCATGATGGCAACACCTTCTCGTTCGGCGCCGACGGCGCGGGCGAGGTGACCTTCGCGACCTCGCAGGTCACCATCTCGACGCCATCGGGCATGACCGTCACGCTAGACCCGAAGTCCTACAGCTATGATGCCGACACCGGCATCTTCACGATCCATCCCGGCAGCGGCTTCAACGCCCTGAGCAAGGACGAGATCGCGACGCTGACGGTTCCCTTCACGGTCACCGACGCCGACGGCGACAGCAAGTCCGCCGTCTACCAGGTCACCATCCACGGCGCCAACGACAACCCGATCGCCAATGACGACGTCTTCTCCAGCGTGCCGACCGGCTGGACGCTCGATGCCGCCAGCGGTCACGCCTACATCTTCAAGCCCACCGACAATTCCGAGACCTGGGACAAGGCACGGGTGGATGCGGCCCAGCTGCTGGCCGACAACAAGAGCTATCTGGCGACCATCACCTCGGCGCATGAGCAGAATGTCGTTCTTGGTGTCGTCAATCACGATGGCGGCAAGCCGGAAATTATCGCCTATCTCGGCGGCACGGACGAAGGCCACGAGGGCCATTGGGTCTGGGCAACCGGCCCCGAAGCCGGCCAGCCCTTCGTTTATACGAACTGGGATGCAAACGAGCCCAACAACAGCAACGGCAACGAAAACATCCTGTGGCTCTACGGCCAGTTCCGCAACGGCGTCTGGAATGACGCGACGAGCAATGGCCTGCCCTTCGGCGGTTATCAATTCGGCTACGTCGCCGAAGCGGGCCAGCCCGGCTCCTATTACGCCGCGATCAACGAGGACCACGCCTACAAGATCGATGCCAGCCTGCTGCTCGCCAACGACAAGACCGTCGACATCGGTGATAAGCTGAGCGTCATCGGCTTCGACCAGGCCGGCGCGAAGGCTGCAATCTCCGCGATGGGTGCCGCGATCTCCTTCGACGGCACGTCCTTCAGCTACGACGCCAGTGCTTCTGCGCAGTTGCAGCATCTTGCCGAAGGCGAGAAGACGACGGATACCTTCAGCTACACGATCAGCGACGGCCAGGGCGGCTTCAGCACCGCGACGGTGACCGTCACGGTCGAGGGTCGCAACGACATCGCCGTGATCACGGCGGCCTCCGGCGCCGATCTCTCCGTAACCGAAGAGAGCGACCTGATCGCCGGCGGCAAGCTCAACATTGTCGACGTCGATCACGATCAGCAGGCGTTCGCGCCGCAGACCGACAGCGCCGGCACCTACGGCAAGTTCACCATCGGCACCGATGGCACCTGGACCTACACCGCCGACAACAGCACGCTGCAATCGCTCGCCGCCGACGAACACAAGACGGAAAGCTTCACCGTCTGGTCCAAGGATGGTTCGGCCTCGCAGGTCCTGACGATCACCATCACCGGCACCAACGATGCCGCGGTGATCAGCGGCACGACAACGGGTTCGGTGACCGAGGACGCAGTCGGCATCAACGCCTCGGCGCCGCTCTACAAGGAAGACTTCAGCTCCGACAACTCGGCCAGCGGCTGGGGCCGGAACGCTCTGGTGCAGACCCGCGGCTTCTCGCAGCATATTTCCGAAAACAACTTCGGCGATTTCGATGGCCGGGAATCGATCTCCAAGACGATCACCCTGGCGCCGGCAGGTTCTGCCGGCCCGGCCGTGGCCCAGATCGAGTTCGACTTCATCAAGATCGACAGCTGGGACAGGGGCGAGCAGCTCAAGGTCTACCTGAACAACGGCATGGCCTTCGCCTTCACGCCGAAGAACACCGGCAATGATGGCCTCGACGGCACCACCGGCACGTTTACGGCAGGCGGCATCACCGGCACCTACGTCATCACCTCAAGTGGTGTCGATACGCAGATGGGCGGCAGCGACTACTATCTCGACCGCATCTACCACATCGTAATCACCGCTGAAGGGGTCGGTAACCAGCTCACGCTCGGCTTCGGCAACACGCTGAACGAATACTACACCAACGAAGACTTCGGCATCGACAACATCGTGATCCGCGATGCGACCGCCGGCCAGCTCTTCACGCAGGGCAACCTGACGGTTGTCGACATCGACCACGACCAGTCGAGCTTTATCGCCCAGCAGGCGACGGCAGGCAAATACGGCACCTTCACCCTGGATACGACGGGCCACTGGACCTACACCGCCGACAATGCCAACCCGGATATCCAGGCGCTCAAGGCTGGTGCGAGCACGGTCGACAGCTTCACGGTGCAGTCCATCGACGGCACGTCGAAGACGGTCACCGTGACCATCAACGGCACCAACGACGCGCCGACGGCGATCGCGCTGTCGAACAACACGGTCAGCGAGAACGAGGCGGGTGCGTTGATCGGCACGCTGACGACCACCGACAAGGATGTCGGCGACACCTATACCTACACGGTATCGGATGACCGCTTCGAAGTGGTCGACGGCTCCTTGAAGTTGAAGAACAACGTGTTGCTGGACTATGAAGCCAAGCACAGCATCGACATCACCGTCACATCGAAGGACAGCGGCAACCTCACGACATCGCAGACCTTCACCATCCAGGTCGGCGACGTCAACGAGAAGCCGAATGCGGGTGCCGACTTCACGGTGAACGCAGCGGAGAATGTCAGCGATACGACGGTTCTCGCCAAGATCACGGCGACGGATCCGGATGCGGGCAATCAGAACCTGAAATACTCTATCTTCGCGGATGCGTCCGGCAAATTCGAGGTCAATCAGTCCACCGGCGAGGTCAGCCTGAAGTCCGGCGCTAGCCTGGACTACGAAACAGCCAAACAGCACGTCGTGACTGTGCGTGTCACCGACGGCGGCAATCTCACTGATGATGTTCAGGTCACGATCAAGGTCATCGACGTCAACGAGAAGCCGGATGCCGGCGCCGATTTCACGGTCAGCGCTGCAGAAAATGTCGGCCATACTGTGGTTCTCGCCAAGGTTACGGCGACGGATCCGGATGCCGGAAACCAGAACCTGAAATACTCCATCGCTTCGGATGTCTCCGGCAAATTCGAGGTCAATCAGACCACGGGTGAGTTCAGCCTGAAGTCCGGCGCCAGCCTGGATTACGAGACGGCCCAGCAGCACGTCGTGACTGTGCGTGTCACCGATGGCGGCAATCTGAGCGACGACGTTCAGGTGACGATCAAGGTCACTGACGTCAATGATGCCCCTGTAGGCAAGAATGGGACGGTCACCGCGACGGAAGACACAGCCTACGTCTTCAAGAACTCGGACTTCAGCTTCACGGATGCCGATGGTGACGCGCTCAAGGGCGTCAAGATCACAACGTTGCCGACAAATGGTACGCTGAAAGTCGATGGAAGCGTGGTCGTGGCAGGTGCCGAAATTTCGGCGGCCGATATTGCTGCGGGCAAACTGACGTTCACCGCTGCTGCCAACGCCGCCGGCGTGAACTACGCCAACTTCACCTTCCAGATCCACGACAACGGCGGCACGGCGAATGGCGGTGTCGATCTGGATCCGACACCGAAGACGATTACCGTCAACGTGACGGCGGTGGATGACGGTCTTGCGTCACTGACGCTTGCCAACTCGACGCATCCGAACGCGGCTGCGCCGACCGTCGGCGATGTTCTGACGGCGAAGTTGGGGAACGATCCGGATGGCGCAACCTCAGGCGTGACCTATCATTGGCTAAAGGACGGCGCCGCTATTGCAGGCGCGACCAGCTCGACCTACACGCTGACCAACGCCGATGTCGGAAAGCAGATCTCGGTCTACGTCACCTATACGGATGGCCAGAACTTCCCCAGCACGACGGATACGGTTCAAGCTGGTACGGTCGTCTCGGCCAACCATGCGCCGACCGGAGCCGATAAGGCGATCGATATCGTTGAGGATGTGTCACACACCTTCCAGACCGGCGAGTTCGGCTACAAAGACTTGGACAATGATGCCTTTGCAGGCGTGGTGATCCAGAAGTTGCCAGCCAGCAGTTCCGGTATGTTGCTTTATGCAAACAGTGCAGTGACCGTGGGCATGTTCATCAGCGCTGCCGACATTGCTGCGGGGATGCTTGTTTACGTGCCTAAGAACGATCTTGTTGATACGAACAGGGGGGCCAACGATACCAGCTTCACGTTCCAAGTTCAGGATTCGGCCGGTGCACTCTCTGCTGCGGAAAACAAAATCACGCTCGATCTCGGCACTATGAACTATCGAGATGAGCAACTTGATCGGAACGAGTATGCTCTCTTCGATGTGAGGGGTAACGGTATCGACGCGCATCCGTCTGTAATCGGTAATACCGGCGTTGAAATAGTGGCTCTTGACACCGTTCGCAACGGAGCAACGACTTTCAGCGATCTTGATATCGCAAGGGTCGACAACAATCTCGAACTTAGCTGGTCGTCGAACAACGGTAGCCGCACATTGACGATGCTCGACGAGTTCGGCGGTGCTAAACGGATCGAAGGCCTCCATTTCGACAACGGTGGCACTTTCGCCGGGTACAGCCTCGGAACGGATGTTTACACTATCATCGATGGCAAGACCGGCAGCAGCGGGAACGACCTGATCGCCGGCAGCGGCGCACACGACACCCTCGTTGGCGGCGGCGGCAACGACCTGATCTTTGGCGGTGGCGGCAACGACACCTTGAGTGGCGGCCTTGGCAACGACTTGCTCGTTGGTGGTGCGGGTGCTGACAAGTTCGTGTGGGGCACCGAAAACCTGAATTCGTCGAACGCTGATGTTATTGCCGACTACAGCCTTTCTGAAGGCGACAAGATTGATCTACAGAACCTTGTTCCGTCGATCGCCAACAACAAGTCCATCTCGGATTACGTCAGGCTCTACGACAACGGCTCGGTCCTGCAGGTCCAGGTCTCTATCAGCGGCCAGAATGGTGGTTGGACGACGGCCTACACGCTGGCCGGTGTTCGCACCAACGGCGTGGACTCCGTTCGCATCCATGTCGCAGGCCAGGACTACATCTTCACGGATGATGGAAAGAAACCTGTCACCTCCGCCATCGACCCCATCATCCTCGACCTCGACCACAACGGCATCGCGCTCACCACTCTCGAGCATGGCGTCTCCTTCGACATCAACGCCGATGGTCACCAGGACAAGATCGCCTGGACGGCCGGTTCCGATGGGATCCTGGCTTACGATGTGGATGGTAACGGCAAGATCGACAATGGCAGCGAGATCTTCTCGCCGCACTTTGCCGGCGGCAATTATGTCGATGGTCTTCAGGCGCTGGCGACGCTCGATAGCAACCATGATGGCAAGATCGATGCCAATGATGAGGCCTTCTCGAAGCTCACCATCTGGCAGGACCTGAACCACAATGGCATCAGCGATGCCGGCGAGCTTTCGAGCCTCGCTGATCATCAGATCGCCAGCCTGTCGCTCGATGCGCATGCGTCGGATAGCACGATCAATGGTCAGGCGATCCTGGCCGATGGCAGCTACACGCTCACGGATGGCTCCACCGGCCACTTCGTCGAGGTCGCCTTCGATGCCACGCTCGGCAGCGCGGACGACAATCATGCCTACTCGCTGATCGGCAGCGACGGCAACGACGTTCTTTCGGGCGCCGGCGGCATGGTGACGCTGACGGGTGGCGCAGGCGCCGATACCTTCGTGCTCGATGCCGATGCGCTTTCGGATGTGAAGATCGCAGACGTGATCACCGACTACAAGGCAGGCGAGGGCGATACGCTCGACGTGTCGAAGCTCCTCGACAGCCTGCTCGGCCACCAGGCGACCGAAGCCGAGGCGCTCTCGAGCGTCAAGACGACGGTCCAGGGTGCCGACACGGTGGTCAGCGTCAACGCCAATGGCGGCTGGCACGACGTGGCGGTTCTCCAGAACACCACGGAAGCAGTCAAGATCCTGTTCGACGACAAGCACGACACCACCACCGCGCCGCATGTCGGCTAACGGACAGGCGGAACACTCCGCCTGACATGACAAGGGAAAAGGCGCGCGAGCGCCTTTTTCGCGTTTTGAGGGGGATGTGAGGGGTGAGGGGAGCCCGTTCCCGATAGTGCTGTTCCAGGTATGGCGGGATGGACCGGGCGGTCGGTTGCTGCGGCCGGCCAGTTTGCGCGACCGATCGATGGCGAATGAAACCAAGCAGACTGTTTCGCGCGGGATGGCTGGTGGTGCCCTGATGAAGGTCGTGGGTGGCGCCCGGCGGGGAGGGCGGCTTTCCTCCACGTACCAATCGCTTCAAACGAAAAGAGGCGCCCGATGGCGCCTCAAGATCACGTCGCGATTGTTGCCTTCTCCGCGTCAGCCCGCAGCCCTCAGGCCGCCGGCAGTCTCGAGATCGGCACGATCTCGTCGCCCTCTCCGCCGCCGCGGTCCATGGCCATTTCGTCGGCCAGCTGGCGGATGTGGTTGAAGTCGGTGGGGCCGTCGAAAACGGCGCCGCCGAGGCGGATGTCGAGCGAAAGCGGTGCGTCGCCGGCGGTGAATGCCGCCTGTTCGCAGCGGCGGCGGATGCGCATGCCGACATCCTGGGCGTTCTCGATCGTCGCGCCCGGCAGGAACACGCCGAGCTCGTTGGTGGCGAGACGCGCGACGAGATCGCCCGAGCGCACCGACGACTGGGTGATGGCGGCGAGTGACTGCATCACGGTGTCTGCCCATTGCGGCCCATAGCGGCGGCTGATGGCGTCGAGCGTGTCGATCACGACCGCGATCATCACGCCGCCCGCGTCAGTAGAGATTCGCTTGCGGCGGTCGATATAGTGTTCGACGGCGGCCGCGAAGGCTGTTCCGTTGAGTGTCTTGGTAACGCTGTCGTGCCGCTGAGAATAGTTAACGGCTTCCTGCAGTTTTCTGAGCTCGTTATTCTTGATCTGCAGCATCATCAGCAGCGGAAATGCAACAAAAAGCGAAATAGCGGTGGCTCCGACGAATCCAACCAAAAATGGTCGCTCCGGCATCAGAAGGTTTAAGATAAGTAAAAAACCGACCGAGAAGGCCGCGAAGCAGATCGAAACGATCGATGCGATGCGGAGTGCGGAAAGGTTTGTTGCGGATTGGTAACGCTGACGGAATTTCATCGCGGGGCAGGTCCCTGTGGAAGTAACGGCAGATAAACACGGACGGGAAAAGTTGGCGTTAAAAAACCCTGTAAAATTCTAGCTTTAGCGCTTGATACTAGGGAATTAACCGTCTCCGCAGGAAAGACCTGTACCGGAATTGGAATGTGGAAAAATAGGTGTTACTTGTTTGCCGAATGAAAGCGTTCGGTATACGGGTTCACTCGGTGAATTTAGATGTTGAGGGGCATCCGTCTTGTTTAAAACCAAAAGCATTATTGCAGCATTGTCTGCAACTGTTGCTCTGAATTTCTCGTTTTTTGTCGACGCCAATGCGATGTCTCTGCAGCAGGCCATCGAAACGACGATGAAAACCAATCCGCAGATACTTCAGGCTGCAAAAGACAAAGAAGCAATCGAGTTTGAGCTTCGTCAGGCGCGCGGGTTATACTTGCCGTCGGTTGATCTGGAGAGCGGCATCGGCCGCCGCCGGTTGTCGAATTCGACCACGGGCACGCTGAGTTCCGACCATGATTACCTGTCTCCAGGCGATGTCGGCGTGACGGTCACGCAGACGCTGTTTGATGGCGGCGCGCGCAAGTCGCAGGTCGATCAGCAGGCATCGCGCGTCGATGGCGCTTCCTTCCGGGTCCTCGAGCGCTCCGAAGCGCTGGCGCTCGAAGTAACCCAGGATTACCTGGAATATATGCTGCAAAACCAGATCGTTGCTGCCGCGAAGGAAAACGTCTCCTTCCACACGGCGATGGTCGGCGATATCAATGAAAGCATCAAGGGCGGCGCGCTCACCGATGCCGACCGTCTTCAGGGCAGCGAACGTCTGCAGGCCGCCAAGGCCCGCATGCGCGAGGCGCTTGAAGAGCTGGAAGCAACGAAGATCCGCTTCATGAAGGCCGTCGGCCAGCCGATCGTCAATGCCCAGACCCCGCCGTCGGTCGCCAAGTATATCCCGAAGACGCTCGACGATGCACTGTTCGTCGCCAACAAGAACAGCCCGCGCATCTTCTCGGCCAACGCCGATGTTGACGCGGCCGATGCCGGCGTTCGCGGCGCCCGCGCCAACTACCTGCCGAAGGTCAATCTCGAAGGTACGGCCCGCGTTGGTAACGACATCGATGGCGATGAAGGCAACACCAACGATTACCAGGTGCGCGTCGTCGCCCGCTGGAACCTTTATCGCGGCGGCATCGATGTCGCCCGCGAGCAGGAGCAGATCCGCCGCGCCGGCGAAGAGCGCTATGCGCTTGCGCAGGTGCAGCGCGAGGTGAAGGAATCGGTCAGCTCGGCCTGGAACGAACGCGTCAGCCGCGGCGAACTGTCAGGCATTCTTGCCAAGCAGTCCTCGATCAACAACCAGCTGGTCGGTTCCTACCGCGAGCAGTTCAAGGTCGGCCAGCGCTCGCTGCTCGATGTGCTCGATGCGCAGAACACCCGCTTCAACACCAAGGTGCTGGCCGATACCGCCCGCGTTGCCTCGCTGTTTGCTGAATACAAGATCCTCGCCGCATCCGGCAATCTGCTTCAGACCATGAAGCTGAAGCCGCTGGATCAGGCCAAGCCTTACGCACGCGAAGAGTTCGCTGTTCCAGCGGCCGCTCAGAATCCCGGATATGCCGAAGTCGACTCTCATCAGAAGGCTGGCATGCCTATGGACCTGCTGGCGCCGATCCGGCAGCAGTAGTAGTCAGGTGACCATAGAACATGCGGAACGTTGCATCTGAGACGAACGGCAGCATGCCGCTTCAAACATTCAAGGCCGCGTTCAAGTCCGTGGCAGCGTTCTATGGTCGACCAAGCTCCGATACGGTGCTCTTCTCCGGCCTTCCGGATGAGATCACCGAATCGCTTGAGGGCGATGACGTCGAGCAGATGGCCGAGCGCATCGGCCTTCAGGTCATCAAGCATCCGGAGCGCGATTGCCGGCTGGGCAATTTCGATTGTCCCGCCATCGTCGCCTTCGCCGATGGCGGCGTGCTCCCGCTTTTGGAGATGGCCGAGGACGGCTCTTATATCACCGACATCGTTCCCGTCGCCGGCGTTTCCTCGCGTCTGTCGCGCGAGGATCTGATTGCGCTGAAGCCCGAGACGGCTTTCGCCTTCACGCTCTATTATCAGAACGCCTCGGAAGAAGCGCTTGTCGGTAATGCCGTCGAGATCGAAAAGCGCCATTGGCTGGCAACGACGCTGGCGCCTTACTGGCGCACCTATGTCCGCGTCATGGTGGCGGCGCTCTTCATCAATCTGATCGCGCTCGGCTCGCCGCTGTTTACGATGAACGTCTATGACCGCGTTCTGCCCAACAAGGCGATCCCGACGCTATGGGTTCTGGCCGCCGGCATCACGCTCGCCTATCTCTTTGATTTCCTACTTAAAACCGCGCGCTCCTCGCTGATCGATTATGCCGGCCGCAAGGCCGATCTGCGCCTGTCGCAGATGCTGTTCGACAAGGTGCTGAACTCGACGCTGGCCTCGCGCCCGATGTCGACGGGCGAATATGCCAACCGCGTCACGCAGTATGAGTTCGTCCGCGAATTCTTCACGTCCAACACGATCGGCGTCATCATCGACAGCCTCTTCGTCTTCATCTTCCTTGCCGTCATCTACTTGATCTCAGGCTGGCTCGTCGTCATCCCCGCCGTCGCCTTCGTGCTCTCGGTCGTGATCGGTCTCTACGCCCAGGCCGCGATCGGCAAACGCATGGCGACCGCCGCCAACGAGGCCTCGCGCCGCCAGTCGCTGCTGGTCGAAACCATCTCGACGATTGAGACGCTGAAGAGCCTGCGCGCCGAAGCCACCATGCTGCGCCGCTGGCAGGAACTGACGAAATATTCCAGCCGCACCAGCGAAGAAATCAAGCACGTCTCCACCAACGCCATCAACATGACCATGTTCGTGCAGCAGATGGTGAGCGTTCTGATCGTCATCGCCGGCACCTACGAGTTCTCCGAAGGCCGCATCGCCATGGGCGCGATCGTCGCGACCGTCATGCTCGCAAGCCGCGCCGGCGCGCCGCTCGGCCAGATCGCCATGACGCTAGCCCGCTTCCGCCAGGCCACCATGTCGCTGCGCATCCTCGACAAGATCATGGAACAGCCCGATGACCGCCCCTCGACGGTCGGCTTCGTCAATCGCGAGATTACCCGCGGCGCCTTCTCGTTCCAGGATGTCTCGTTCCAGTATCCGGGCTCGGATTATCCCGTCATCAACAAGCTGTCCTTCAACGTCAATCCGGGCGAGCGCATCGGCATCATCGGCCGCATCGGCTCCGGCAAGACCACGCTCGGCCGCCTGCTGGATGGCCTGTTTGCGCCCTCCGGCGGTCGTGTGCTGATCGATGGTGTCGATATCCGCCAGTATCACATGGCCGAAGTGCGCGCCAATGTCGCCGTCGCCGGCCAGTCCTCCGATCTCTTCTCGGGAACGGTGAAGGAAAACCTGCTGCTCGGCCGCGCCGACGCCACGGATGAGGACCTGCTTGAAGTCGCCCGCATGACTGGCGTCGACGAGTTCGTCGGCACCCATCCGCGCGGCTTCGACATGCCGGTTGGAGAGCGCGGCAGCAACCTGTCGAGCGGCCAGAAGCAGGCGCTCACCATCGCCCGTCTCCTGCTCACCCGCCCCAAGGTCGTGTTCCTCGACGAGCCCTCGGGCGCCATGGACCTCGCGACCGAGCGCAACCTGATTGCCCGTCTCTCCAAGGCCTTCGACCGCAAGACGACGCTGATCATCGCCACCCATCGCTACAGCATGCTGGATCTCGTCGATCGCCTGATCGTTATCGACAAGGGTCGCATCATTGCCGATGGTCCGAAGCAGGCCGTCATCGAAGCCATGCAGCGCAAGCCCGGCGCACCCGCGGCGGCCGTGGCCCCGCAGGCCGTGGCCCCGCAGGCTGTGCCGGTCGCAAGGCAGGCTCCGGTCACGCCGGTCGCCATGTCCGTCGCCCCGGTCACCTCAGTCGCCCCGGCGCCGGCGGGCTCCGCCGCCATGCCGGTCGCGCAAGTGGCAACCGCGGCTCCCGCCCACGCCCATCCGATCCCGGTTGCCTCCGTCGCCTCCGGCGCGCCCGTCGGCCCGGCGGCCGCCGCGAATGTCACGCCGATCGTTCCGGGGGTTAAGCTGTCATGAAGAACAAGCACGACAACCCGCCCTTTCTCGCCCGCGCCATTCTCGGCCTCGTGGCGCTCGTCATCGCCAGCTTTGTTGCCTGGGCGGCGATCGCCAAGATCAACGAGATCGCCCGCGGCGAAGGCAAGGTCATTCCCGTCTCGAAGACGCAGATCATTCAGTCGTCGGAACCCGGCGTCGTCCAGCAGATCGCCGTCGTTCTCGGCCAGGTCGTGCGCAAGGGCCAGCTGCTGGTCCAGCTCGACAATACCACCACCACCTCGACGCTTGGTGAATCCGTCGCTAAGGCCCGCGCGCTCGGCGCCAAGGTGGCGCGCCTGAAGCTCGAGGAAGAGGGCAAGTACGACGAGCCCTACAATTGCCCTGAAGATATTCTGGCCGTCGCCAAGGAAGTCTGCGCCAACGAAGCCCAGCTTTTCGCCGCCGATCGCGCCAGCTACACCAACAAGCTCGGCGTGCTGAAGGAGCGCGTCCGCCAGCGCGAAAACGAGCTCAGCGAGGCGCACGCCAATATCGACCGCCTGACCCAGAACATCGACGGCGCCCAGCGCCAGTACGACCTGATCAGCCCGCTCGCCAAGAAGAAGCTGGTCGCCGAGACCGAAGTGCTGAAGACCGAGCGCGATCTCACCGATCAGCAGGGCCAGCTCAAGGTCTATCAGGAAAGCATCGATCGCCTTCAGGCCGCCGTGCAGGAAGCCAAGCTGCAGCTCGGTGATCTTGCGCTTGAGCTGCGCCAGCAGGCGCTGACGGACAAGGCGCAAGCGCTGGCCGAGCTCTCCGTCGTCGACGAAACCGTGCGTGGCGCGTCCGATCGCGTCAAGCGCACCGATATCCGCTCGCCTGTCGATGGCATCGTCAACACGCTCGAGGTCAACACGATCGGCGCCTATGTCGATCCCGGCCGCGTCATCGCCGGCATCGTTCCGACGGCCGATACGCTGCTCGTCGAAGCCAAGATCTCGCCGCGCGACGTTGCCTTCATCCGTCGTGGCCAGCCGGCCATCGTCAAGATCACGGCTTATGACTTCTCGATCTTCGGCGGCCTCGAAGGTATCGTCGAAAACATCTCGGCCGACAGTCTGGTGGAGAAGGAAAAGGGCGAGACCTACTATCTCGTGCAGGTCAAGACCGACAAGTCGGAGCTCGCGCGCGACGGCAAGACCTATCCGATCATCCCGGGCATGGTTGCCTCGGTCGAGATCATGACCGGCAGCAAGACCGTGCTCAGCTATCTCATGAAGCCGATCAACAAGGCGCGCACCGAAGCGCTGACGGAGCGCTGACCATGCTGATCGTCAAGCCCGGAATTCAGGACGCAACCGATCTCGAGCCATCAGACGAGCAACTGCCCGCGATCGACGCCGAAGAGATCGAGCCGCGTTTCCGGGCTGTCGCGGGTCGTGGCGGCGAGCGTCGCGGCATCCGGCTGGAGCGCATCTATTGGGACGGCCTCAGCCGCATGTCGGCCTCCGGCAAGATGTCGACCGCCGATCTCGTGCATTATACCGCCTCGCAGATGCCGGAATCCGGCAATCTCGCCTCTCTGCTGCGCGTGCTGAGCTTGAAATGGGCGCTGCGCCGGCTGGATACGGTCGAGGACATTTCCTCGCTCGCCAATGTCAACGCCATCATCCAGGCCTCGCCATCGCCGGCGATCCTTTTGACGCATGAGAAGAAGGTGCAGCTCTTCAACGACGCCTTCCTGTCGATGCTGCGCCAGCGCCTGCCGCTCGGCGATCTCGCGCAGCTCACCAAGAGCCTGCGGTTCTCGATCGACACCCAGATCGAGGAAGCCATCGCCACCCTGTCGCGCAACAAGGGCAAGACGCTGGCGACAGGCTTCACCATCACCGTCGGCACCCAGACCATGAAGGGCCAGATCAACCTGGCATTGGCGCCGACGCACGAAAAGTCGATGCTGATCGGCTACATCTCCCGCTACTGATCCATCTTAATCCTCGGAACGCCCCGCCGCATCCCGGTCGCGCTCGTACCGATGCTTCAACGGAAACGCCGGAAGCCACCCCTCGCGGCGGATGGTCCACAGCTCATAGGTCGGCTGAAACTGATCCTTCTGATCAAGCGACCCGAGATTGACCTCGACCTCATCGCCGCTCCGCCCAAACACCGGCGACCCACAGCGCGGACAGAAGAACCACCCATTATACTCCCCCGTCTCTCCCTCGACCCGCACCGCATCCTCGGGAAAGATCGCAGACGCATGAAACAGCGCCCCATGATGCTTGCGGCAATCCATGCAATGACAGATGCCGACCCGATAGGGCGCACCGGATACAGTCAAACGAACGCGGCCGCAGAGGCATCCTCCGGTAATTTCGCTCATTGCGTCTCTCCTCCGTCAGCGAATGTTTCAGGCAAACGGCAGCGTAGCTCAAAAGTTTCAGGGGAGGGCACGTTTCACCTCTGTAAAGATATTCACCCATGTGGTTGACTATCAGTCGGATATGGATATATTCAACCACATGGGTGAATGAAATGGATGAAGACGCACTGTCACGGATATTGAAGGCCGCGGGGGATACCACGCGGCGGCAGATCCTGACGCTCCTCGTGCAAGAGGGGCCTCTCAGGGTGACGGGGCTCGCTGCTCATTTCGACATGTCCCTGAATTCCGTCTCCAAGCACATCAAGGTTCTGGAGGAGGCGGGGCTGGTCACCCGGCGTACTTTGGGCCGCGAGCATTTTATTGCCTCGGAGCTTGAACCGCTGAAACTGACGGAAGACTGGTTCGCGCAACTGAAGTCGATATGGGAGCTGCGCCTGACGGCGTTGGAAGAGTTACTCGTTTCAAAGGAGTGAAGTCATGTCCGAACTTGAACTGACGGTAAGCCGCAAGATCGCCGCCTCGCGCGAGAAGATTTTCAACGCCTGGCTCTCGCCAACAGCGCTGGCGAAATTCATGAAGACGCCTTCAGGCAATTTCGACGCCCGAGATGTCACCACCGATCCGGTCAAGGGCGGCCGCTTCATGATCGTGATGGTCACGCCCGACCGCGAGATCCCGCATTCCGGCACCTATCTCGAAGTCGATCCCTATTCGCGCCTGTCCTTCACCTGGGAATCCCCGCATTCGCTGGATGACAGCGTCGTCACCATCGATCTCAAGGAGATCGGCCCTGACGCGACCGAGCTGACGCTGAAGCAGGTGAAGTTCCGCAGCGAAAGCGCCCGCGACGGCCATATCCAGGGCTGGACCTCGATCCTCGGCGAACTCGACAAATATCTCGGCTGAACCCGGGGACCGACGTGAAAAAGCCGCCGGCTATGCAGCGCCGGCGGCTCCATTTCGCTTCGGTATCGAAGCGGGATGCGAGAGGAGGCCAGCCCCGGCCCTCGCCATTGCCTTCAGATCAGAAGGCAACACCTTCGCCAGGCGCGACCTTTTCGATCGGCATGGCAGATGCCATCTGGCTGCCGCCAACGCGCGAGCCGTGCAGGTAGCCCTTGCCGCCGGCGATCGAATAGAGCGGCATGTAGTCGGGCAGGCGGCTGTCGGCGAGAACCTCGTCGCGCATGTTGTCGAGAATATAGTGGTTCCCGCCGGCCGAGACCGAGAGAACGGCGTGGTAGAAATGGCGCTTCTGGTCGAAGAGAACGACGATCGCCATGTCCTTCAGATCGACGCCTTCGGCATTGAGCGCCGCCATCTTCAGGATCGCGAAATCCTCGCAATCGCCCTGCTGGCGCTTCAGCGTCTCGGAAGGCGTCGCCCAGTAATCGGCGACCTTGTAGGTATCGATGTCGCGGGCGTAGCGGATCGTGTGGTTGATCGTGGTGTTGATCGCGTTCATCTTGTCGCGCAGCGATGCCTGCGAGGTCTTGGCGAAAGATGCCTTGACCGCGCTGACGGCCTCCGTGCACTTGCCCGCGCCGCAGGAAATGGCGGTGCCGCTGGTCATTTCGTCCAGCGAAGGCGCCAGCCGCTTCAGGGCTGCCAGGCGCTTGAAGGGGATCGCCACCGATCCGAACACGCCGCCATCATCGGGGCGCGCGGCGATCGAGGGGCGGGTTGCCGGCTTTACGGATGCCGTGGTCTCGGGGCTGAACGCGGCAGCCGCAACTGGCGCCGGCGTCTTCAGGGCCGCGAGATCGATCGAGCCGAAAGCCTGCGCGAGGCCGCGTCCGGCGAGCGTGACGAGGCGCGCCATGCCGCCGACGCTGACGGCGCTTGCCGCCTGCTCGGCAATGCTTGCCGAAATATAGCTGGAGTATGATGCGCCGTATGCTTCTGTATTATAAAGAACAGAAGCCGATGCGTGATTGTAAGAAAAAGAAGAAAATGCCGAAAGAAGTGCGATAAAAGCGATTTTGTTTGTTTTTGTTCTTTTGGTCACGGGACTTAATTTCTCCACTTGTTGGGAGAAATGTACCGATCAGCCATAAATATCGGGTTTGGAAGCGTAGATAACTTAGAACGAAGTTATCCGCTCAAAAAAGCTGAAAATTTTAGCTTTTCCGTCAACCAAGTTTGGGGGAAGGGTTTGCTTTCGCCAGATGCCTATGCAGATATGAAGCCGCGAAATGGCCGCTATAGACGGCCTGATTAGGGTTTGGGGGAAGCAGTGATCGTTGACGGCAGGGATGAGGCGCGTGGCGCGAATGGTTTACGCGGCGCCCTTCGTGGAGCCCGCAAGGGCGCGCAAGCCGCACGATCGCTCCTGCTTCTCTCCGTCGTCCTATCCTGCACGGCGCTGACGGCCTGCCAGTCCGACGTTGACGGCATCGCCAGGAACGTCAAGACCAACGATATCAAGCCGCCGTCGAGCGACGTCGAGGAAAGCTTCGGCGAAAACGGCGCCGAGATCACTCTGCTGATGCAGAAGGGCTCGAACGGGCTCTTCGAAGGCCCGTCGCGCGATGTCAGGGATGCCGCGGCCCTCGGCATCGGCGAACTCGGCGCCAACCAGGCCTTCGTCAAGGTGATCGATGTCGCAAGCCCTGCCGCAGCATCCGCCGCGGTGGCCGCCGCCAAGTCCAGAAGCTCGGCGATCCTCATCAGCTATTTGCCGCCGGCGACCACGGCGGCTGTCGCCGCCATGCCATCCGACCAGCGCCCGCCGCTCCTCAATCTTGGCCAGCCGGTGCCGGCAACATCCGGCAATGTCTACAATCTCGCATCGAGCGAGACCGACAGCGCGCTGGAAGGCCTGCGCACAGCCGCTGCCAGCGGCCACAAGAAGGTCGTCGTCTTCGCCCAGCGGGATCTCCCGCAAACTGCCGATCTCAGGCTGGCCGACGCCATCCGTACCTCGGGCGGCACCTTTCTCGGCATCACCAGATATGACCTGACGGATGCAGCGGCCGCAGCCGCCGTTGGGACGGCCAAGCCGCAGCTGCAGCAGGCCGATACGGTCCTCATCCTCGGCCGCACGGCGATCACCACCACAATCGAAGGCGCCATCAAGGCCGGCGGCCAGAGCAATCTCAATTTCATCGGCACCAGCGCCTGGCCGCCGCAGACCTACCGCGAACCGACCGCCAACGGCACGCTGATCGCCATGGTCGAGCCCGAGGCCACTTCGCTGATCTCGGAGCGCTACCAGCGCCACTACAAGCGGCCGCTCTCGGCCGATGCCGCCTATGGCTATGACGCCATCGCCATCGCGTCGGGCATCATCCGCACCAAGGGCCCGACGGGCGTCAACGCCGAGACGCTGACCAGCAAGGTCGGCTTCCGCGGCGTCACCGGCCTCTTCCGCCTGTCGCCATCGGGCCAGGTCGAGCGCCGCTTGAGCCTCTACGCCATCGGCGGCGGCAAGCTCAACGTGCTCGCCGCCGCGCCGGCTTCGTTCTAAGCGAGCAACATTTCCCTGACAGCACTTCGCCTTTGGCCTGCAAAGGGCAAGTTCGGCGTGAATTGTAGATGTAAATTCTTCGCGCACAGATTGACGGCGGCGCGATGTATTGCTCATCTCGTCTTATAGATATGAGGGGATTTCATCATGCGTA
The DNA here is from genome assembly GCF_017741935.1 of Rhizobium sp. 16-449-1b. GTDB lineage: Bacteria > Pseudomonadota > Alphaproteobacteria > Rhizobiales > Rhizobiaceae > Rhizobium. The sequence goes on from NZ_JAGHMH010000004.1 coordinate 239,468, forward strand.
CTGGCGCGAATTTTCTATGGTTCATACTTGGCGGATGGGCATTGGCACTGATGTGGTGGTTCGCCGCCGCACTGATGACTATTTCAATCATCGGCTTGCCGTGGGCGCGCGCCTGCTGGGAGATCGGCTTGCTTAGCCTTTGGCCCTTCGGACGGGATGTCGTATCGCATGCTGAACTTACCGGCAAAAGCAGCGCCGGGCTGACACTATTTCGATTGATCGCAAACATCATCTGGCTGCCATTCGGCGTCATGCTGGCGATCTCTCATGTGCTGCATGGTTGCCTGATGTTCGTGACGATCATCGGCATTCCGCTCGGCCTCCAGGACTTCAAGCTTGCGGGCATCTCGCTGTTTCCCGTTGGCAAGCGCGTCGTCACCAAGGAGCTGATGGCCGCGGCGCGCTCCGCCAATGCGCAGGCGCAACTCGCGGCCCTTCGGCAGGGCTGATCGCGATCGATCAACGTTGCTGGTCGGGCGGCGGAGATCGCATCCCGCCGCCAGCCTTGTTCTGACCTATGCCAACGGCCGCCCGATCAGGCAGCCGTCGCGGCAGCGGCGAAGAAGCCTTCCGGGCTCTCCACTTCCACCAGCCTCTTGCCGTCGATTTGCCAGAAGCGGTTGCCGACGTTGCGGATGAAATCGCGGTCGTGCGAGACCAGCAGGCAGCTTGCCTGCTGCGCCATCAATTCGCTCTCCAGCGCCTCCTGGCCCTCGATGTCGAGATGGTTGGTCGGTTCGTCCAGCAGGTAGAAGTTCGGGTTGGTCAGCCGCAGCGCCAGCATCCCCAATCGGGCCTTCTGTCCGCCCGAGAGCCGGCCGATCGGCTTGCCCTGCATCTCGATCGTCATGCCCGCGCCGGCAAGCAGCGCGCGGGCTCTCGCGTCTCCGACATCGAAGCGCCTCAGGATCATCCGCATCGGCGTCTCCTCGTCGATCAGCTCGTTCAACGCCTGGTCGCCATAGCCGAGCACCAGCGATGGAGTCGCCTTGATGCCCTCGACAGTACCTTCGGCCTCCAGGATCGCGCGGCGCAGCATCGTCACCATCCGGCTCTTGCCCATGCCATTGGCGCCCAGCAGAACGATACGGTCGCCCTGGCAGATGAACTGCTTGCCGGTCTTGAAGAGCGGCGTGCCATCAGGTCGCGCCACGATCGCATCCTCGAGCGTCACCAGCACCTTGGCGTGGGTGCCGCGATTGGCAAGCCGGATCGCGCCCGAGGAGCGCTCCAGATGCGCGGGCTTGGCTGCGTCCTCCAGCTTCTCCGCACGTTGCTTCAGCTGCTTGGTCTTGACGACGAGCAGGTCGCTGCCGGAGTTGATGCCGATATTGTTGAGCTTTGCGGCTTGCTGGCGCAGCTTTTCTGCCGTCTTCATGTCGCGCTGGTAGCGCCGCTCGTCGGCTGCATCGCTGTCGTCGAGCGCTGCCCGCGCTTGCGAATAGGTCAGCGAAAACAGCGCCGATTGCTCGGGCCTCAGAAACAGCGTCCGGTTGGTCGTGGCGTCGAGAAAGGCGCGGTCATGGCTGGAGATGATGACGGGCATGTCGCGCGGCAGCGCGTTCAGCCAGTCCTCCAGCCGGGCGATCTTCCCAAGGTCGAGATGGTTGGTCGGCTCGTCGAGCAGAAGCACGTCCGGCTCGGTGACCGAGACGCGCGCCAGCATCGCCAGCCGTTGCCAGCCGCCGCTGAGCTCTCCCACCGGCCGCTTGCGCATCTCATCGGGCACATCGAGGCCGGCAAGCACCATGTCGACCCGCCAGCTTTCGTTGAGCTGCTGGTCCTCGGGCAACGCCTTCAGCACCGCCTCGTGCAACGGCAGAGAAAGAAGGGCAGGCGGCACGTCCTGTTCGACATGGCCAATGGTGAGCCCGCGCGAGCGGGTGACGTCGCCTTCGCTCGGCTCGATCGCGCCGGAGAGGCAGCGCAGCAGCGTGGACTTGCCGCGCCCGTTTGCGGCGACAAGGCCGATGCGGTCGCCCGCGCCGATCGCAAGCGTGAGGTTGGAAAACAGCGGCTTGCCAAGGGTGATGCCGAGATTGCGGATATGGATTGTTGTCATGATCTTGCTCTGGTCTTGCGAGCAGGCACAGGCGCGTCGCGGGCATCAGCCTTCATCGCGCGCGTGTGCTCAAGCTCGGGGAGTATAAAACATGCAGGCGAGCATAGGCTCACGGCTGCAGTGCCACGAGGGGCGGACCAGGAAGAGGGTGTCGAGAAACGGTCTCTGGTCAGCCCTGCAAACGCATTTGCAGGGCGTTGACGGGGCCACGCTGGCGATTGAATCGGAAATGTATCGTCACGCGCAACCCTCCTTTCTCAAGTATCTCAGCAATAGCATTGCGGCCGCGAAAATTCAACCGTGATGCTCATGCACCGTGATCCGTGCGCTCAAGGGCTCCGCCCAGATCAGCTAATTGTCCAACTTAGCTAGGCGGCTTGGCGAAGAACGGGATTTTGTTGTCCTTCAGGTGTCGTCGAAGCGCTGGGGTGATGCTCACGCACAAAGCAAGTGCCTCGGCGGAGAAGTTTGGCAAAAGGTTGGCTGTCGATTGGCTCAGAGCCGCCATTTGAGTGAGGATGATTTGCGCAGGCTCATCGGAAACGTCAATTGCGTTCAGCATGTAATCACCAACTGGTGTTCCTACTTTCATGCGTGAACGAAGCTCGCGCTTAAGGTCGGCGAACTCGTTGAGTGCATCGCACACAGCTTTGTGACGCATATCGAGAACCGCTAGTTGTCGTACTATCTCGTATTCACGCGCTTCGATGAAGACTAGCAACTCGTGCGGCTCGATAGTGATCCGCTCATGTCGCCCGGCTTTGACCTTGATGAAGCTCCAAAAAGGGAGACGCTGATCGTTGTGAGCTTTGTGTTTATTTTTTGCGTCCTTGAACTCCCGATGCTTCTCCGCGAGGTCATTCGCAATCAGGGACGCCTTGAATGCCACAGCAATCGCTTCGCTTCTCCGTTGCTTCCGAAACTCACGTCCTGCGAAATAGGCACTCGTGATGGCAGTAAGAACTGCGGTCAGCAAAACGCCGCCGAAACCTACCCAAACTTCCGTGGGTATCGAGGCGATCCAGGATATAAAGGCGCTAAGTTTGTTCAATCCATCCAAAGCTTTTCACCGGCGTATTTTGGGCGCCAATTTTAGACGCTGACAGATTGCTGTACGAAAATTCAACCGTGATGCTCGTGCACCGTGATCAGGAAGATCGCATCGGCCTCGATCGCCTTCAGGATCGCGCCGCCGTCGCTGCGGTAGATCTGTAGCTCCGAGAGCACGCCCGCGGCCGAAAACAGGATGATGTCGACGAGTGGCCCGTAGGGATCGGCGACCTCCTTGTCGTCGAAATAGCCGGACGCGACGGGGTGCGCCGGCAGGTCGGTGGGCCAATCGGTCCGGTCGCGCAGGCGAAGGCGCAGCGAGCCGGATGCGTCGATTTCGGCGGCGCGGTAGTGGTCGCAGTCCCAGGCTGGCGGCACCTCGCCGCGCGCGGCGTGGCGCGCCAGACGCTGGATGATCTGCTTTTCTGAGGGGTTCAACTCTCTCCAAATCAACGTCACGCGGTCGCTTCCGAAAAGGGTTGAGGGATCAGGGTTACCGTTTCAGGCTGCCGAGAATGCCGCGCACCAGCGCCCGCCCGACCTGGGTCGCCACGGTGCGCGCCACGCTCTTCATCGCCGCTTCCACCACCGTCTCGCGCTGGTAGCCGCCGGAGCGGGGGCGGCCTTGCGCCTGCTTCTCGTCCTTGTCGTCATCGCCGAAGCCGGGCAGCGTCCAGCGGCCGGAGGCGCTTCCTTCCGTCGGCTGTGTCGGCTGCGCCTGCTTGGCGGCATCGGAATCGGATGCCTTCTGCGCCCGCGCCGCGAGAATCTCGAAGGCGGATTCGCGGTCGACATCCTCGTCATAGACGCCGAGCACCGGGCTCTTGTCCATCACCTGCTGGCGTTCCTGGTCCGTCAGCGGCCCGACACGGCCGGATGGCGGCCGCACCAGCGTGCGCTCGACGATCGAAGGCGCGCCCTTGGCCTCCAGCGTCGAAACCAGCGCCTCGCCGGTCCCGAGTGTGGTGATGACAGTGGCGCAGTCGAAGGCCGGGTTGGGGCGGAATGTATCGGCCGCCGTCTTCACCGCCTTCTGCTCGCGCGGCGTATAGGCGCGCAGCGCGTGCTGCACGCGGTTGCCGAGCTGGGCCAGCACCGTCTCCGGCACGTCGAGCGGGTTCTGCGTGACGAAATAGACGCCGACGCCCTTGGAGCGGATCAGGCGCACCACCTGCTCGACACGCTCGACGAGCACCTTCGGCGCATCGTTGAAAAGCAGATGCGCCTCGTCGAAGAAGAACACCAGCTTCGGCTTCTCCGGATCGCCCACTTCGGGCAGTTCCTCGAAGAGCTCCGACAAAAGCCAGAGCAGGAAGGTCGCGTAGAGCCGCGGGTTCATCATCAGCTTGTCGGCGGCGAGCACCGAGATGTTCCCGTATCCGCGATTGTCTGTGCGCATGATGTCGGTGATCTTCAGCGCCGGCTCCCCGAAGAAATGCTCGGCGCCCTGTTGCTCGAGCACCAAGAGCGCGCGCTGGATCGAGCCGACGGAGGCCTTGGAGATCAGGCCGTACTGGCTGGAAAGCTCGGTGGCGTTCTCGCCCATGTAGTTGAGAAGGGCGGAGAAATCCTTGAGGTCGAGCAGCGGCAGGCCGCCCTTGTCGGCGATCTTGAAGGCGATGTTGATGACGCCTTCCTGCGGCTCCGACGCATCCATCAGCCGGGCGAGCAGGAGAGGGCCCATCTCGGCGATAGTGGTGCGCACCCGGTGGCCCTTTTCGCCGAACAGGTCCCAGAAGATCACCGGGAACTGGTCCGCCTCGTAATCGTCGAAGCCGATCTGCTCTGCCCGTTTGGTCATCCAGTCCTGCGGCTGGCCCTTCATGGCAATGCCGGAGAGATCGCCCTTGATGTCGGCGCAGAAGACGGGAACACCATCCCTCGCGAAGCCTTCGGCCAGCACCTGCAGCGTCACCGTCTTGCCGGTGCCGGTGGCGCCGGTCACCAGTCCGTGGCGGTTGCCGTATTTGAGTTCCAGATATTCGGGGGTGTTGATACTGTCATCAGGGTTGCGGCTGGTACCGATGTAGATCTTGCCATCCTCGAGCATGCGAAAGGTCTCCCTGCCGGCGACGGACGCCGATTGCGTCAAAATGCGGAGAGCATAATCCGCATGTTCATTGTAATATGCTTCGACTGTTATAAGCAGGGACCGCAATGCCGACAACTGTCTGCATTAAAAGGAAAACTGGATAAGCGATGATCGCGTCGCGGATGCCTTGAGTTGCCACTCAAACTCGATTAACGTTGACGTTAACGTCAATAAAACCAGGAGGATGACGATGAATGAAATCGTGGATCAGATAGCCGCACGGGTCGGCATTCCGGCCGAAGTGGCCGAAAAGGCGCTCGGCATGATGCTTGGCTTTCTCCAGCGCGAAGCGGCCGACGGCCCGGTCGCCCGGATGATCGAAGCCATCCCGGGCGCCTCCGATCTGGTGGCCCAGTATAACGGCGCCGGCGAAACCGGCGGCGGCGGCCTTCTCGGCAGCATCATGGGCGCTCTGGGCGGCGGCGGCATCATGGCGCTCGGTCAGCAGCTGATGTCGGAAGGCCTCGGCATGGGCGAGATCACCTCGCTCGCCAAGGAAACCCTTTCGATCGCCGAACAGCACGCCGGCAAGGAAGTCGTCGACGAGGTCGTCGCCTCGGTGCCGGGGCTCAGCCAGTTCGTTTGATCGGATTGGGTTGATGGGATGATACGGCGGGCGGATTTTCCGCCCGTTTTGCTGTGGGGTGGGTGGTGAGGTGGGCGTTGTGCCATGCAGCCCCCTCATCCCCGGTGCAACTTGTTGCACCTGAACCCTTCGGGCTACCTTCTCCCCGTGGGGGAGAAGGGAAGGTCGGCGCGAGCGGCCCGCCACTGGTCTCTTCTCCCCGACGGGGAGAAGGTGCCGGCAGGCGGATGAGGGGGCCACACGCGCAAACGCAAGCGACCACCTAAACCACCAACAAACCCTACTGCGTCACCCCAACCAACTGCATCCACACGGCAGCCTGATCCCGCGCCGTCTGTCGATCAGCCTCATCCAGCGCGCTCCCGCCACAAAACCGCTCCACGGCCGCGCGATCACTCTCCGCCGTCGCCACATGCTTCGCGCCGACGATCACATGCCGCCAAGCGCAGCCCAAAACCCGGTCTTCGACGATAGCCTTGTCACACCCAGTGCTGAGGCACAACGCGACCGCCCTCTGGCTCTCATAACCCCCGCCAACAGCACGCGCATAGCTCGCCTCCCACCCGGCGCGCGTATCCCGGCATCCGGCCGGTTCCGCGCTAAGGTCGCACGACGTCGTGGCGACATAATCCTTCGCCGGCGGGAAGTCGGGGAACTCGGCGAGGTTGACGCATCCGCAAGCCAGAAGTGCTGCCGCAAACCACTGCAATATCGCCTCCCGCCGTTGCGCGACCACACTGCTTGCTGGGAGACATCGGACGATGGCTCACGACAGGCCAAATCAGTGATGAATGCCAAATCAGTCGTGAGTGTATGTGTTATCGCCGCTCGCCGAAAGTGGGTTTCGGCCCGGAAAATCGATCCTGACGCGGTCCTGGTTCAGGCGGCCGGATGGGGTGTCAGTGCTTGCTTTTTGTCTCGCGGGCAAGCTTCAGGATGACGTCATCAGCCGCGTCGGCGAGAGCCATGGCGATTTCGGCGGCTTTCCACCCTCTCTTCTCTCCGTCACGGATCAGTTCGAAGAGCATGGGTTCGAATTCGGACCGGCAGGTCTCCATTCGTTGGTCTGAATTGGATCGATTCTTGGAAGACTGAATATCCGTCATCATCAATACCCCAGATTAGAGGGTAGATTTAGCAAGGCCGCTGAAGAGCGCAAGTAAATATGTTAATCGGTCATTAACAATTCGATTTTTTTGCCTGACATAAGCAAAAAAACAACTAAAGCGTCCAGAAGGGCCCGCCGGGGTGTGGCAGGCCCCCGCCTTCTTTGTCGCACTGGAAAAGCAACGCTGTCAGCAGTAAAAGCTTGGATCCCGGGAAGTAACCGGTCAACTTCTACCTTTTTTGTACTTGGTACCGCCTTTCAGCGGCGAAGCGAGCCGTTTCCCGTAAATATTATGGGTTTATTTCGGAAGGCTGGCGCGCGAGCATGGTTGTTCCGGATATACTAACATAAGAGTGTATTTTTATTCATGTGCGCTTTTTGGGTTGTGTAGAATAACGCCCAGCTCGTGCCATTGCCGGCCATCTTTGCGGATCAGCTCGTCGGCGCAGGTCGGCCCCATGCTTCCCGGCAGGTATGGCTCCGGCTGTTCGTCGCTCTTGCCCCAGAGATCGAGGAAGGGCTGCACGGCGGCCCAGCCCGCCTCGATGCCGTCGGCGCGCTGAAACAGCGTCTGGTCGCCGATGAAGAGATCGTAGAGCAGGGACTCGTAGCCGGTCATCTTGCCGATGTCGAACTTGTCGGCATAGCGGAAGTCGAGCGAGACAGGCACGGTATCGACGGAAAGCCCCGGCGACTTGATCGAAAGCTCGACGCTCAAGCCCTCATCCGGCTGCACCTGGATGACCAGCCGGTTCGGCGGCAGGCTGCGCTTGATGTCGGTCTCGCGAAACTGCGCGAAGGGCACCTGCCGGAAGGTGACGACGATCTCGGTATCGCGCGCCTTCATCGCCTTGCCGGTCCGGAGATAGAACGGCACGCCCGCCCAGCGCCATGTATCGACATAAAGCTTCAGCGCCACGAAGGTCTCCGTCCTCGTGTCGGGCGAGACGTCCTTGGTCTCGCGGAAGGCGGTGACCGGGTTGCCGTTGAGCGGCCCGCTCGTATAGACGCCGCGCACGCCATGCTCGGCCGCTTCCTCGGGCGTATAGATCCTGAGCGCGCTGAGCGCTTTGCTCTTTTCGCTGCGGATCGCCTCGGCCCCGAAGCCGTTCGGCGCCTCCATGGCGATCATTGCCAGCAGCTGGAACAGATGGTTCGGCACCATATCGCGCAGCGCGCCCGTCGCATCGTAGAACTTGCCGCGGCTTCCGACATCGACCGTCTCGGCGGCGGTGATCTGCACATGGTCGATATAGTTGTTGTTCCACAGCGCCTCGATCATCATGTTGGCGAAGCGCGTGGTGAGGATGTTCTGCACCGTCTCCTTGCCGAGGAAGTGATCGAGCCGGTAAACCTGGCTTTCCGAGACCTTGGAGAGGATCCGCGCATTGAGCGCCTTGGCCGAGGCAAGATCGGTTCCGAACGGCTTTTCGATGGCGATCCGCCGAAACGCGCTGTCGGTCTCCTGGGTCAGCCCGTGTTCGGCGAGCTTCTCAACGATCGTCCCGAAAAATTGCGGCGGCACGGCGAGATAGAAGGCGGCATTGCCACTCGGCGCCTTCTCGAGCCGCGCCTTGATGTCGAGATAGATCTCGTCCTTGGTGAAATCGCCCGACGTATAGGCAATCCGCTTGCTGAGGCTCTTCCAGCCATCGCTTTCGGCATGCGCCCCGCCATCATCGAGCGTCTTCAGGAAGTCATCGAGCCGCGCCACCAGCATCGCATCGTCACCAGGCTCGATGCCGACGCCGAGAATACGGAGATCCTCGCCGGTCAGCCCGCTCTGCGTGAGGTTGATGATCGCGGGAACAAGCAGCCGCCGGGTGAGGTCTCCGGTGGCCCCGAAGATGACAAGCGTGACCGGCGGGCTGGGAGCTGCGTCCATGATGATCTCCTTGATATGGGAGGGGGAAGATAGAGCGGGTGGATGGGGTGCCAAGCGGGGGTGGCATTGATATGTGAGGTAAGGCGAGGATGACGGGGGTTGGCCGGATCGCCCGTCCGTAAGCTATTGAAATGCCGAGATATCCACCCTCGCGACGTCATCCTCGGGCTTAGTCCCGAGGATCTAATCACGCAGCAACGGGCTCGACGTGGATGGATCGACCGGGGCGCGGGCAGGTATCGCTTGGTCGGTCGTCGAAAGCACCGGCGCCGTTGAATTTGTGGAGACGTGCTTAGATCCTCGGGACGAGCCCGAGGATGACGTCGGAGAGCTGGTCGGCCGTCCGTAGGAAGCTATTGAAATGCCAAGGCATCCACTCTCGCGACGTCATCCTCGGGCTTGTCCCGAGGATCTAATCACGCAGCAACGGGGACGACGTGGATGGATCGACCGGGGCGCGGGCAGGTATCGCTTGGGTGGTCGTCGAAAGCACCGGCGCCGTTGAATTTGTGGAGACGTGCTTAGATCCTCGGGACGAGCCCGAGGATGACGTTGGAGAACGGGATGGACGTCCGTAACCGATTGAAGTTCATAGTCTACATCATTTCGGAGGCGCGGACATCTCCTAACTCTACCCCTTCACCGCCACCATGAATATCCGCGGAAACCTCAGCAGCACCCGCCCGTCGGACATCTTGGGATAAGCCTTCTCCACCCGCCCGAGATAATCCGCCAGAAACGCCTCGCGATGCTGATCGCCGGCATGGTCGAGATAGGGCCTGAGTCCAGTGCCCTTGACCCATTCGACGATCGCTGCCGCGTCCGCCATCGGGTGGTTGTAGGCGGTGTGCCAGATGTCGACGCGCTTGGCCTTGCCGATCAGCCGGGAATAATAGGTGGAGGGCGGTGGCAGCGGGTTGCGGCGGACGCTTTTGGCCTCGAAGGCGGTCTTCCAGGGGCCGGCATGGGCGGTCTCTTCCATCAGGAGATGCGTCGGCTCTGTCAGGTTGTCGGGCATCTGCACGGCAAGCGCGCCACCGGGCTTCAGGCCGTCCATCAGCCTGTCGAAGATATCGAGATGATTGGGCAGCCACTGGAAGACGGCATTGGCGAAGAGGAGATCGACCGGCTCTTTCGGCTGCCATGTCGAGAGATCGGCCTCAAGGAAATCCGTGCCGGGCAGGCGCTTGCGCGCCGCTTCCAGCATGTTGAGATCGCTGTCGAGCCCGCTGACGCCCGAAGCGCCGTAGCGGTCGATGATCAGCTCCGTCGAGTTGCCTGGGCCGCAGCCGAGGTCGATGGCGCGCTCGATGCGCTCCATCGGCACCTGCGCCAGAAGATCACGCGCCGGGCGCGTCCGTTCATCCTCGAATTTCACATATTGGCTTGCCGACCATGCCATGGCGTCTCTCTCCCTTTTCTAGTCTGCGTCTTCGATACGCTTGATCCTGATCTTGTCGATGTTCCGGCCATCGAGCGATACCACTTCGAATGTCAGTTCCTCGAAGCGGATCGTCTCGCCCTGATGCGGTAGATGCCCGAGCCGCCAGAGAATGAAGCCTGCCAGCGTCGAGAAGCGGTCGCCTTCGTCGACCAGGTCGACATCGACAAGCTTGGAGGCGTGGCGGATGTCGATCCAGCCGTCGACCGTCAGCGAGCCGTCCTCGCCGCGCTCGATCGACAGCTTCTCCTCGTCCTCGTCGGGGAATTCGCCGGCGATGGCCTCGAGCAGGTCGGTCGGCGTCACCATGCCTTCGAGATCGCCATACTCGTCGAGCACGATGGCGACTGCTTCGCTGGAATGGCGCAGCTGCTCCATCAGCTTCAGCGCGCTGATGCTCTCATGCACCACGAAGGGCTCGCGGATCGAGCGCTCGACATTGATCGATCCATCGACGATCAGGTCGCGCAACAGGTCGCGGGCGCTGGCCACGCCGATGAAATTGTCGAGGCTCCCCCGCGCCACGGGAAAGCGCGAATGGCCGAGATCGACGATGCGGCGCTGCAGCTCTGCCTCAGGCGCGTCGAGGTCCAGCCAGTCGATATCGATGCGCGGCGTCATGATCGATTTGGCCGAGCGATCGGCCAGCGTCAGCACGCCCTGGATCATGTCCTTCTCCTCGTTGGAGAACACGTCCTCTTCGGCCGCCTGTTCAGCGATATGTTCCGCCGTCGGCCCGAGCGTAACCTGCGGCCGCCTGCCGCCGAGCAGGCCGAGCACGGCGTCGGCGGTGCGTTCGCGGATGTTGGTGGGCGTGATCAGCCGCTCGCGATTGTGCCGCGCCAGCTGGTTCAGCGATTCGATGATGACGGAGAAGCCGATCGCCGCGTAGAGATAGCCCTTGGGCAGGTGCACGCCGAAGCCCTCGATGATCAGCGAGAAACCGATCATCATCAGGAAGCCCAGGCAGAGGATGACGACCGTCGGATGCTTGTTGACGAAGCTCGTCAGCGGCTTCGAGAGCAGCAGCATGACGCCGATGGCGATGACGACGGCGATCATCATCACCGGCAGGTGCTGCACCATGCCAACGGCGGTGATCACGCTGTCGAGCGAGAAGATCGCGTCGAGCACGACGATCTGCACGATCACCTGCCAGAAGACGGCATGCACCACCTTCTTCTCCGATGTCTCGACATGGCCCTCGAGCCGTTCGTGCAGCTCCATCGTGCCCTTGAAGAGCAGGAAGACGCCGCCGATCAATAGAATGATGTCACGGCCGGAGAAGCTGAACTCCATGACCGAGAAGATCGGCGTCGTCAGCGTCACGATCCAGGCGATCGAGGCGAGCAATCCGAGACGGATGAACAGCGCTAGGCCCAGGCCGATCAGCCGCGCTCGGTCACGATGATGCGGCGGCAGCTTGTCGGCGAGAATGGCGATAAAGACGAGATTGTCGATGCCGAGAACGATCTCGAGCACGATCAGAGTTGCGAGACCCACCCAGGCGGAGGGGTCGGACATCCAGTCGAAGAACATCAATGCTGTAACGCGGCCACGTTGACGGGACCGCTCCTTTTGCGATGAAAATATGAAAGGCGGATGACGGCGGCCGCAAGCAGCCGGCGATCGAACTCCGCGATGGATAAGAAAAGAGCCGCCCTGAAAGCGGCTATATCAGGCCCGACGCCGATGCGGCGAACAGTGCGCCATCTACAGCCATCCCCATCGCCATCAGCGGACATGTCGCTGGAAGAGGGGGTGGAGCTGGTACTGGAAGGGTCGCTGTCGGGCATTCTTCAATTTTGAAGGGTAACGCGACCAAGCGCAAGAGGGGCGTGGCAGAATTCGTTCGCATGCTTGCGATCGAGGCCGGTGTGACCGGCCGGGGAGAATGGCCGCCCGGTGATCCGGACGGCTCCGAGACGGCGATCAGGCCGCCAGAATGCGCGTGTTGTCGCTGTTGGCGACGACGGTCAACAGGTCGCGGGTGCGCGATTCGGCGGCTTCGAAGAAGTCCGACATGTCGCTGTCGATCGTTGCCGAAAACCGTGCGACGTCGGGGCCGCGGTTGGAATAGCCATGCGCCTGATCGGCCTCGATGCGGACGATATCGCCGGCGGTGGCTTCGAATTCTTCAAGTCCCTGGTCCGTCATCCGGCGGATGATCAGACAGCCTTCGATGATACGCAGGATCTCGGGGCTTTCGTGGCGATGCAGCGGCGTACGGCCGCCCGCGGGCACCGTGACGTCGAAGATATTCAGCCAGGTTCCTTCAAGCCGCGTGTGCCGCTCGAGGTGGCCTTCCGGCGCAAAGCCGGCCTGTACGCCCTCGGGCGCATGTGTGTTCACAAATGAGTTGGACATGATGTCTCGCTTTTTCTTTTTCTTAGCGGCGAGCGCGATAGACCTTTAGCCGGGCAATGGCAACCCGCTAAAACGCAAGGCTCCGATGCACAGATCGGCACCCCCGCGCTATCGGCGGGTTTTCAGCCCGCCGATCACCGCATCGTGTTTGGCCGTTATTGGTTCGCCAGGATGCGTTTGGCGATTTCGTCGAGCGCCGGCGCGTTATCCTTCATGATTTGCGCGGCGATTGCCTTCAGCGCCCTGATGTTTTCAGGTGATGCGTCGTCCAGCGCATCGTTCTCCTTGGAGCTCAGCTGTCGGTCGAGACGGAAATAGCTGAGCGAAGCCGCGTTCTCCTTCGTCACCACGGTCGAGTAGTCGATCTTGGTGCCGGGCGGATTGAGCAGCGCATTGGCCTGATAGGAGGCGGTGCTCGCCTGTCCCTGCATCAGGATCGAGATCAGCGGCGTGTCATGAGACGGCTGCATCCAGCCTAAAATGCCCCAGCCCTTGGCCTCCTGATAGGCGACCGGGCGGTTCTGCTGGCCGGTACCAAGCGACAGGAAGACGAGCTCGTCATTGCCCCATTTCTGCTTTCGCGCCTCCACATAGGCGGCAAGGATAGGATCGTTGGCGAAGACGCCGCCGTCAATCAATGGCACGAAGCGCTTGTCCTTGTTCTTCTCGCCAACCCTTTCGATCAGCGCCGGCGGAAAATAGGTGGGCGCCGCCGATGTCGCCCGCGCTGCCTCCCAGTAGCGGAAATGGCTGTTCTCGTTGTCGGTGTTCGCCATGAACAGCGCCTGCCGCTGCTTTATGTCGTAGGCCGTGATCAGCACCTTGGTGAGCCCTTTGTCGAGCGTCGCCGCCGTGCCGAGCTGCGCCTTCAGCCTGTTTTCCAGCTCGTCCGGCTGGTAGCGCGGATCGTTGAGGCCGAACGGGTTGATGAGGCCTAGGATCGGGTTTTTCTCGAAGATCTTGCCGCCGTGATCGACATAAAGCGCCAGAAGATCGGTCGGCGTGCACGCCGCCGTCTCCTCATCGTCAGGATGCGGGCATGTCAGCCCGGCGGCGATGATGCCGCCGGTGGATGTCCCGGCGATCATGTCGAACGCCTTGTGAAGCGGCAGCCCCTCCAACCGCTTGGCCAGTTCCACCAGGATGGCCGCCGGGATGATCCCGCGAATGCCGCCGCCATCGATCGAAAGAATAAAACGCTTTGCCATGCTCCCCTCCATGCCGGTTCATCCGGTTGAAGGGGAGTATGTGATTTAAACCAAAGATTGCAACAAACTGAAAAGCTCGTTTTGGTTGAAGACGGTTGTGCGCCTAGAAGCTGGTGATCACGCTGATCCCCGTCGTCTCCGCCTTGTCGAGCGTCATCAGCGCCGGGATGCCTTCTTCCAGGCTGATGCGTCGCGAGATCAGCTTCTGCGGCGCGATCTTGCCGGCGGCGAGCATCGACAGCATCGCGTCATAGCGCCAGGCCTGCATGCCGTGGCTGCCGTAGATCTCGAGCTCGTGGCCGATCACCTGCGCCATCGGGATCGAGGGCGTCGAATGCTCACCCAGCATCAAGCCCACCTGCACATGCCGGCCGCGGCGGCGCAGGTTCTTGATCGAGTTGAAGCAGGTTTGGGGGTGGCCGAGCGCGTCGATCGAGACATGCGCGCCACCCTTGGTGATCTCGCGCACCGCCTCGGGCACATCGGCAACCTCAGTCGCGTTGATCGTTGCGACGGCCCCGCATTCCCGCGCGAAGGCCAGCTTCTCGTCGGAGACGTCGATGGCGATCGCATTGGCGCCGAGCGCTGTGGCGATCATGATCGCCGAGAGCCCGACCCCGCCGCAGCCATGCACGGCGATCCATTCGCCCGGGCCGGTGCGCGCCTGGTCGGCGACGGCGCGAAACGAGGTGGCGAAGCGGCAGCCGAGGCTGGCGGCCGTCGCATCGTCGACGGTCTCGGGGAGGTGCACGAGATTGGTGTCGGCATAGTCGATCGCGACATATTCGGCGAACGAGCCCCAATGGGTGAAGCCCGGCTGGAACTGGTCGGGGCAGACCTGCTGGTTGCCGGAGTGGCACTCGCCGCAACGGCCGCAGCCGGAGACGAAGGGCACCGTCACCCGGTCGCCGACCTTGTAGCGCATCACGCCCTTGCCCGTCGCCACCACCTTGCCGGCGAGCTCATGGCCGGGCACATGCGGCAGCTTGATATCGGGATCGTGACCCATCCAGCCATGCCAGTCGCTGCGGCAAAGCCCGGTGGCGCCGACAGCAATCACGACGCCGTCTTCGGTGGGCGTCGGATCGGGCAGGGTGGCGATCTCCGGGGCCTTTTCGAAGGCGTCGTAGAACATGGCTTTCATCGGTCTTCACTCCTGCAGGGCGCGCTCAGTGCGCGGGCATCCTCGTTGGCATACATAATGACACGGGGTCACGACCGGCTCCAACCGGATTACCCATGATTTTCACTGATGCATCCATCGCGCATGTTTCATCAAGCACGCATGAATATTGCCCTCGGCTCCGTCACCGCATGCCGTTTCTTGCTTAGCGTTCACCGCGCCATATTTCTCCTTGACCCGGTCTGCGCGCGGGGTTTTGTCTCCCTGCAATTTCTTGAAGGAGAGTCTCATGGCCGTCGATACATCGCCCCGTTCCAACACCTGGACTTATGTCGAGGGAGAGTGGCTGACCGGCAACCCGCCGCTGATCGGGCCGACCTCGCATGCCATGTGGCTGGCTTCCACCGTCTTCGACGGCGCCCGCTGGTTCGACGGCATCGCGCCGGATCTCGACCTGCATTGCCAGCGCATCAACCGCTCCGCCGTCAACATGGGCCTGAAGCCGGTCAAGACCGCGGAAGAGATCGAAGCGCTCGCCTGGGAAGGCATCAAGAAGTTCGACGGCAAGACGCCGATCTACATCAAGCCGATGTACTGGGGCGAGCATGGCTCCGCCGGCAGCGTCGTTACCGTCGATGGCGACAGCACGCGCTTCGCGCTCTGCCTGTTCGAAGCGCCGCTCGGCAACAACAAGCCGAACTCGCTCACCGTCTCGCCCTTCCGCCGCCCGTCGCCCGAGACCGCGATGACCGACGCCAAGGCCGGCTCGCTCTATCCGAACAGCGGCCGCGCGATTGCGGAAGCGAGAAGCCGCGGCTTCGACAATGCCCTGATGCGCGACATGAACGGCAATGTCGCCGAGACCGCGTCCTCCAACGTGTTCCTCGTCAAGGACGGCGTCGTCAAGACCCCTGTCGCCAACCGCACCTTCCTCGCCGGCATCACCCGCGCCCGCGTCATCGGCCTGCTTCGCCAGGCGGGCTTCGAGGTTCGCGAGGAGACGCTCTCGGTCGACGACTTCATGGCGGCCGACGAAATCTTCACCTCCGGCAATTACTCCAAGGTCGTCGGCGTCAACCGCCTCGACGGCCGCGAACTGCAGGAAGGCCCGGTGACCCGCAAGGCGCTCGAGATCTACATGAACTGGGCATTTGGTCGCAGCGCAAGCGACAGCTGATTGGGTGTAGAGGGGACTGCGGGTGTGGCCCCCTCATCCCCCGCGCAACTTGTTGTGCCTGACCTGCCGGCACCTTCTCCCCGTCGGGGAGAAGGGGAGATGCCGCAGCGTAACCGTTTCTCCTCTCCCCTCGGGGAGAGGGTGGCCGAGCGTAGCGGAGGCCGGGTGAGGGGGCCACACGCACCGCGTTAAACATCGTCCTCCGTTAACTCATCACTCCCACTCCAGCCTGGTCCCCCGCATCATGATCGTGCGCCCCCGCCCAACCCTCTTCAAGCTCTTCTTCATCCTCCGCGGCTCGATCATCAAGCGCGTCCTGCCGCAGATCATCCTCACCGCCGTGCTCTCCTCGCTGGTCGTGCTCTGTCACACGCTCCGGCCCGGTATGCTGCCAGTCTTCAACGGCGCCCCCTTCGCGCTGCTCGGCATCGCGCTGTCGATCTTCCTCGGCTTCCGCAACAACGCCTGCTACGACCGCTGGTGGGAAGCACGCCGGCAATGGGGCGTGATCGTCTTTTCCGCCCGCCACTTCGCCCGCCAGACCCTGATCCTCGAAACGATGTCGGGCGAAGCCGGAAAAGACGCCCGCAAACGCGTGCTGACGCTGGTCATCGCCTTCGTCCAGTCGCTCGTTCCGCACCTGCGCACCGGCATCTCCCGCCACAAGGTCGAACGCCTGCTGCCTGACGATATCAACGCCCACTACGCCGCCAGCCGTAACCCGCCCGAAGCGCTGTCGCTGGAAATCGCCCGCGAACTCGCCGATCTCCGCGCCAAGGGCTTGCTCACCGACATCAACTACCAGATGCTCGACCGCACGCTTGCCGATCTCACGCTCGCCCAGGCCTCCTGCGAGCGCATCCGCTGGACCCCGGTTCCCTTCGGCTACACGCTGCTATTGCACCGCACCGCCCATCTCTTCTGCCTGATGCTGCCCTTCGGCTTCGACGACGTGCTCGGCTGGTTCATGCCCTTCGCCACCGCACTCGTCGCCTACACCTTCTTCGGCCTCGACGCGCTCGGCGACGAGCTGGAAGAACCTTTCGGCAAGCAACCCAACGCACTCCCGATCGAGGCGATCGCCGACACGGTCGAGATCAACATCCGCGAGGCGATGGGCGAGAGGGATTTGCCGCCGCTGCCGGTGGCGGTGGATTATTTGTTGATGTAGTGTGGCGCCTTCCGCGACGGCTGGTGTCGCGAGGCGTGAAAACTGTTTTGTTTCAATAGCCTACGGGCGAAATCCAATTCTCCGCCGTCATCCTCGGCCTCGTGCCGAGGATCTAAGCACGTCTCCGCGAATGCAACGGTGCGGCTTCTAGGACAGCCGTGGCCGCGAACACTAAGCCCACGCCCCCGGTCGATCCATTCACGTCGAGTGCGTTGCTGCGTGCTTAGATCCTCGGGACGAGCCCGAGGATGACGCCACAGACGTGAAAACGTCGCGATCCCAACACCTTACTGGTGCGCCCCATCCCCCCGCGGCCGCACCATCCAAGAATACGCCGCCCCGGCGATGAGCAGCACGCAGGTGCCCAAAAACACAGCCCGCATGCCGATATGCCCGCCGACGAAGCCGCCGAGGATCGGGCCCGCGACCTGGCCGACATATTGCGAGGAGACCGACCAGCCGAGAATGCTGCCCGCCGCGCTGTCGGGGACGCTGTGGCGGATGACGGCGGAGATGCAGGGGAGCAGGCCGCCGAGCGCCACGCCCATCAGGAAGCGCAGCACGATCAGCTGCCATGACGAGGTGACGAAAGCCTGCGGGATCAAGAGCAGGCCGGCAATGCCGAGCGCGCCTGCAATGACCGGCCAGTGGCCGATCCTGTCTGCGAGTTTCCCCAGCCGCGAGGCCGAAAGGATGCTGCCGAGTGCGGCCGCCGACATCACGATGCCGGCAATGATGGTCACCCGCGCCGCGTCGTCCACCAGCTGCGCGACATAGACGGTGATGATCGGCTCGATCGACATGTTGGCGAGCATCAGCAGCATGCCGGTGAAGAGCATGGCGATGACAGGCCGCTTGTCCGGTATCGAGGCCCAGCCGCCGCTCTGCTTGGCGGCCTTCTTGCGGGCAGGGGACTTCTCCTCCTTGATTAGAAAGAGGGTCGCCAGAAAGGCGAGGAAGATCATCGCGCCGGCGGCGAGAAACGTGCCGCGAATGCCGATCAGGGGCGGCAGCACGCCGCCGATCAGCGGCCCGACCAGATTACCCGCCATGATGCCTGAGGCCAGCGTTCCCAGCGCCCAGGCCGAACGGTCCTTCGGCGTCTGCGTCGCCACCAGCACCATCGAGCCGGAGGAATAGCCGCCCGCGAGCCCAACGAAGAGCCTCAGCGCCACCAGCTGCCAGACGTTTCCGGCCATGCCCATCAGCGAGATCGCAACGGTCATACCGAGGCTGGCGCGCACCAGCATCAGCTTGCGCCCGTAGATATCGCCAAGCCGTCCCCAGAGCGGCGCCACGAAGGCGGCGGCGAAGAAGGTGGCGCCATAGGCGATCCCCGACCATTGCACGATCGCGGCATGGTCGCTGACGCCGAGCTCCTCGACATAGAGCGGCAGGAAAGGAAGGAGCAGCGTCATCGCCACGATGGTCGTGAACGAGCCGACAAGCGAAACGGCCAGATTGCGTTTCCAATGGATCGAGCCCGGCGCGGCCGCGCCGGCATCCTCTGTCTTGTCACTCATGTCAGGGCCTTCTGCATCATCGATCGTCCACATCGCAAGGGAAAGGCGGCACTGATGTCGATCACAAACCGGTCGAGCCCGGGCGAGGGCCGGGCGGAGCGGGTGAGGAAAGACAGGAGAGCCTCCGTTTCCGGTGGCACGCCATCGGTATAGCCCTTCCGCAGATAGCCCATCAAGGACGGATAAGGGGCCATTCCGTTCGCCCGATGTCGGATTTCGCCTCGTGGGGCTGGCCTTTTGTTTCGGCGGCCGCAGTTTCTGACGGAGGAGGATGGCTGACATGACGGATGAAACCGACACAAGGCGCGAGAAAACGGTCCGTGCCCTCTACGCCGCCTATATCGACGGCCGCAAGGATATCGTCGCGGCGATGCTGACGGAGGATTTCACCTTCTCCAGCCCACGCGACGACCATATCGACCGCGACGCCTATTTCGCACGCTGCTGGCCGACACCGCCGCCATTTACGCGCATGGAGATCGAATATCTCGGCCTGTCAGGCGATGAGGCGGTGGTGCGCTATCGCGCGGTCAAACACGATGGCGGAGCGTTCCGCAACATCGAAACGCTCCGCTTCAGAGATGACAGGCTTGCCGCCGTCGAGGTTTATTTCGGCCGTGAGGCCTGAGACCTCACGCAACCACCCGCCGCGCCTGTCCGCGCGAGACGAGGAACGCCTGCGCAAGGCTGCCGGCGGCAAACAGCACCACCCAGATCAGCAAAGCAGTCTGCACCGGCGGCGAATCCGGGCCGTTGCCGATCGGGTGCGAGGGCGGCAGGCGCGACAGGGTCTCGTTGATCCCGGGCACCCAGAGCAGGAAGTAGGTGAAGGAGAAGCCGAGGTTCCTGAGATAGGGGATCAGCCGCCCTAAGAAGCTAAGTTTCGGCAACACGAGACAGATGGCGGAGACGACAAGCACGACAATCGCCAGCGCATGGCCGGGATTGAAGCCGCCGGTGGACGACAGGCCGAAGGCGCTGATGGCTGATAGAGCCAGCGTCGCGAGGTAGACCTTGCCTGCTGTCGTTTCCGGGCGGATGGTCCGGTATTTGGCGAAGCTGTAGAGCCCGGCAACGGCAGGGATGATGCTGATGGCGGTGTGGATCTCACCGAGAAGCGAAAGCGGATTGGCCATGTCTGTTTCCTTTTGCGGACCAACCAGTCGGTCGGCTTGAAGAACGAGGAGAGGGGTAGGAAATGCGCATGCACGTCACGTATCAGGTCGAAGCGATCTCGCGGGTCAGCCTCTGCAGCGCCGGCGCTGTAATGCTTGCATAAAGTTCCGCATCGCCGCCGGCGACCCGTGCCGCCAGCATGGCGCCGTGCACCGTGGCGACGAGGATGCGGGCGCTACGCTCCGCATCCTCTGTACTCGTCAGCTCACCCTTTCTCAGCCCCTCGTCGATGAAGCCGGTGAGCCGGGCGGTGAGCTCGTCGAAATGCGCCTTCACTTGTTCGGCGACCTCGGCCGGCAGGCTCGGCAGCTCGGCGGCGAGAAGGGCTGCGATGCAAAACGGCGCGTTGTTGTCGCGGATGCATTGTTCCCAGAAGCCGACATAGCCGGCAAGCCGCCGGCCGGCGCGCGGCTCACGCGCCGCCATTGCCCCCAACCCATCCTCGGTTGCCTGCCGGTAGCGGGCGATCACCGCGACCACGAGATCGGCCTTGCCGGGGAAATGATGGTGGATCGTCGCCTTGCCAATGCCCAGCGCCGCGGAGATATCCGCATAGCTGAAGGCGTTGTAGCCGCGGTTGACGATCAGCGACTGCGCGGTGTCGAGAATGCGTGTGTATGTGTCCGATGCCATGAATGGGAGTCTACCGACTAGTTGGTCTGTCGTCAACGGGGCGCACGGAAACGTGACTGGCGAGCTGAAACTGGCATTGCCGGCAACGCGGAGCAGGGCACCCGCACGCCGTTAAGGTCCGCTCCCACGCGCGGACGTCAACCCTCGTAGAGCTTCGATTTCTTCGACCATTTGCG
Source organism: Rhizobium sp. 16-449-1b (assembly GCF_017741935.1). Taxonomy (GTDB): domain Bacteria; phylum Pseudomonadota; class Alphaproteobacteria; order Rhizobiales; family Rhizobiaceae; genus Rhizobium. The sequence continues at coordinate 260,246 of NZ_JAGHMH010000004.1, forward strand.
CCAGGGGTGCAGCTCGTAGTGCGGCATGTCCCAGCCGTCGCTAAAGTTGCCGTCCATGTTCCAGTCGATACCCGGGCGCAACAGGAGCGTCTTGCCGTCGAGGCCTTTCAGCCCAAGCTTTTGCGGCAGCGGCATGATCACTCCGTAGAGCCTGATGAAAGCCTCCTTGTCGTTCCAGTCATAGGGCGCGGGAAATAGATCAAAGGCTATGGCCGGCACGTAGTTATGGGCCGAATCGCCAAAATGCACCTTCGCAAAACCGCCATTGAACGCCCGCTCCTGCGCATCGCGCCCGCGCGTCGAATCGAGCACCTTGAAATCGATCTCGCGGATCGCCGCCTGGGCGATGGCCTGCAGATGCGGATGGCATTTCGCAAGGGCGGCAAGCGATGCGCTGCTGAAATGAAACATGACATCCTCCCATGCCGCGCCATCTATGGGCCGGCGTGGGAAGGCTATCGAAATTCAGGTTGCGCGTACACAAATCGAATGCAATCCTTGATTGCGCATAGGGCGGCTGTGTGGCTGAAGACAGGGGGGCGCCGCCTCATTCGTCCGGCAAGATCCCCATCCGCTCGGTCTCGAGTTCCGTGCCGAGTTCCACCGCCTTGGTCTTCTTGTCGTAGATGCAGAAATAGCTGACGAAGCCGTTGGCGCCCTTCGGCTTGCCGGTCACCAGCGCCATGCCGAAATTCTCGCTGCCGAAGGGATCGACCACGGCATGCGGCAGTTCGATCTGCGCGCGCGCCGCCATCTCGCATTTTCCCTGCACCTCGGCGGCGAAATCCTGCCAGGCGTCGCCCGAGGAGGCCAAGGCGGTGCCGGCCGCGATCTGAAAAGCCGCGATGAAGACGGCCGCAAAGCCGATCGGGTGGAGCATAGAGTGCCCTGTAACGCCAAGCCTCATACTGAGCCCTCGCACATTTTTGGCCCTCGCGCCCACGCTTGGAAGGCCATGCCATAAAGCACTGTCATCATGATTGATTTGCGCCTTGCATGCCAAGCCCTTAGCGCGGTTAAATTTTCTTCCGCAGCGGTCTTTTTTGACATTTCGCTGGTTGCCTCACCAAGCTTGCGCTCCTATGTTCCCGCACACCTGCCGATTACGCAAACTATTGCCAAAAGGAGACGACCATGGCTTTTGAATTGCCTGAACTTCCCTACGACTACGAAGCGCTGCAGCCTTTCATGTCGAAGGAAACCCTGGAGTTCCACCACGACAAGCACCACAAGGCTTATGTCGACAACGGCAACAAGCTTGCGGCGGAAGCCGGTCTCGCCGACCTCTCGCTCGAAGACGTCGTCAAGAAGTCCTTCGGCACCAATGCCGGCCTCTTCAACAACGCTGCCCAGCACTACAACCACGTCCATTTCTGGAAGTGGATGAAGAAGGGCGGCGGCGGCAACAAGCTGCCTTCCAAGCTCGAAGCGGCCATCAATTCCGATCTCGGCGGCTATGACAAGTTCAAGGCCGATTTCGTCGCTGCCGGCACCACCCAGTTCGGCTCCGGCTGGGCCTGGGTTTCCGTCAAGAACGGCAAGCTCGAAATCTCCAAGACCCCGAACGGCGAAAACCCGCTCGTCCACGGCGCCACCCCGATCCTCGGCGTCGACGTCTGGGAACACTCCTACTACATCGACTACCGCAACGCCCGTCCGAAGTACCTCGAAGCCTTCGTCGACAGCCTGATCAACTGGGACTACGTCCTGGAACGCTACGAAGCCGCAACCAAGTAAGCCGGTTTTGAGAGAGTAACGAGAGCACCCGGTGGAAACGCCGGGTGTTTTTGTTTTGTGGGGTAAGGGAGTGTGTCGCGGGCGTTGCGCCCGGAGCCCCCTCATCCGACCCTTCGGGCCACCTTCTCCCCGTTGGGGCGAAGGGGAGGTCAGTGCGAGCGGCCCACCCCGAGTCTCTTCTCCCCAGCGGGGAGAAGGTGCCGGCAGGCGGATGAGGGGGGCTCCGGGCACCCAGCATCCGACAACGGACCACTTGCGCATTCCCCCTCCGCGTTGATGATAGCTGTCACATCCCTGTCACCCACCCCACCTAATCCGGCACCATGACCCAACCTCTCCCTTTGTTCCGCTTCGGCATCGTCGCCGACCCGCAATATGCCGCCCGCGAGCCGCATGCCGGCATGGACCGCTATTACGAAAACAGCCCGGCCAAGCTGAAAGCCGCAATCGAGGTCTTCAACGCCGAGGATCTGAGCTTCGTCATCACGCTGGGCGACATCATCGACCGCGATTTCAAAAGCTTCGACACCATCTTGCCCGTCTACGACGCCCTGAAGCACGACAATCTCTTCCTGCTCGGCAACCACGACTTCGCCGTAGCACCCGAGCACCTGGAAGACGTCTCATCCCGCCTCGGCATGCCTGCGCCCTATTACAGCCTCGCCAATCACGGCTGGCGCTTCATCATGCTCGATGGCAACGAAGTCAGCACCTTCGCCCCGCCGGAGGGCCACCCCTACCGCGAGATCGCCGCCGAAAAACTCGCCGAACTCCGCGCCGCCGGCGCCATCAATGCCGAGCCCTGGAACGCCATGATCAGCGATCGCCAGTTCGACTGGCTGAAAGCCGAGATCGAAGACGCCGCCGAGCGCGGCGAACGCGTCATCGTCATGAACCACTACCCGGTCTATCCGCCCAACCAGCACGACTGCTGGGACCGCGAACGCATGATCGAGCTGCTGACCGCAAGCCCCAACGTCATGGCCTATTTCAACGGCCACAACCACGTCGGCAATTACGGCGCGGTCGACGGCTGCCACTTCGTCAACTTCAAGGGCATGGTCGACACCGAGACCGAAAACACCTTCGCCATCGTCGACGTATACGCCGACCGCATCGAGATCCGCGGCTTCGGCCGCGAGGAGAGCAGGGTGCTGGCGCTGAGGACTTAAGCCCAATCGATCTCAAGTAGCCCTCAAGCCGCCGCCGTCTCCATCGGCGACGCCCTCATCTCGCTCACATCCCGCTTCGGCGGCGTGCCGAACATGCGGGTGTATTCGCGGCTGAACTGCGAGGCGCTTTCATAGCCCACCTGGTAGGCGGCGCTTGCCACGTTGGCGCCGTCGGTGACCATCAGGCGGCGGGCCTCGAGCAGGCGCATGTGCTTTTGATATTGCAGCGGCGTCATCGAGGTCAGCGTCTTGAAATGCTGGTGGAAGGAGGACGGGCTCATGCGCGCCACCGCCGCCAGTTCCTCGATCCTCACGGGTTCGGCGAAATTGTCGCGCAGCCGGTAGATCGCGTCGCTCATTCGACGCGCATGGCTGCCAGGAAGCGCCAGCTTGCAGATCTCGCGGCCGTTCGGCCCGGTCAGCAGCCAGTAGCAGATTTCCCGCATGATCGAGCGCGCCAGCACGGGGATGGCCTTCGGCGTCTCCATGAGGTTGAGCAGCCGGCGCACGCAATCCTGCAGCGCTTCGTCGAAATTCTGCACGAAGACGCAGGCGATGCCGTCGCCGGATGGCTTGGGCGGGTTTTCGAGGTCATCCATCACCTCGCGCATCAGGGCCGGATCGAAATCGATGTTGAGGCCGAGATAGGGCCGCTCAGGGCTCGCATCGACGATCTGGCCGGAGGCGGGGAGCTCGACGGTGACGATGAGCAGCTGGTTCTCGCCGTAATCGAGCACCCGGTCGCCGCTCAAGATCCGCTTGGCGCCCTGCAGCACCACGCAGATGGTCGGCCGGTAGATGCGGTGATGCGGTATCACCGGCTGGCTGACGCGCGAGATCGCCAGCCCCGGCACGGGCACGGGCATGGCAAACGACCCGTCGCCGCCGCCCACTTGGTCGATATAGCGCGACACCATGTCCTTCAGCGCTTCCGCCATGCTGCTCTCCATCAAAACCACTGGGAGTGATCTTAGATCACTGGCCTCAGGCCGCAAGCCGTTTGGAGGAATAGGCAAGAAATTCGAGAGTTCCGGCATTCAGCATAGAGGGTGTGCAGGCGTAGCATCAGCCCATCGAATGAGCCCCAAGGAGCCTGTCATGTCGAGTGAAAACCAAGCAAATTCAAAGAACAAGATCGCCATCGTCACCGGCGGTGGTCGTGGCCTCGGCCGCAACACGGTGGTCAGCCTCGCCAGGCGCGGCGTCAATGTCATCCTGACCTACAACACGAATAAGGCAGAAGCCGAAAGCGCCGTCGCCGAGATCGAGGCCGCAGGCGCCAAGGCCGTCGCCCTCCAGCTCGACACCGGCAATGCTGGTTCGTTCGACGCTTTCGTCGCAAGCGTCCGCCAGGCCCTGGAGGCCTTCGGAGCCAAGGATTTCGACTATCTCGTCAACAATGCCGGCACCAGCTACCACGCCTCGATCGCCGAGACGACCGAGGAAGCCTTCGACGGCCTCGTCAACGTCCACCTGAAGGGCGTCTTCTTCCTGACCCAGAAGCTCTTGCCGCTGATGGCCGATGGCGGCCGCATCATCAACATCTCGAGCGGCCTTGCCCGCTTCAGCGTTCCCGGCAGCTCTGCTTATGCCGCCATGAAGGGCGCGATCGAGGTCTTCACCCGCTACCTCGCCAAGGAACTCGGCGCCCGCGGCATCACCGCCAACACCGTTGCGCCAGGTGCTGTCATGACCGATTTCAGCGGCGGCATCGTCCGCGACAATCCCGTGGTCAACAAGATGGTCTCCGACATGACGGCCCTCGGCCGCCCCGGCGTCGCCGATGATATCGGCCCGATGATCGCCTCGCTGCTGTCTGATGACAATCGTTGGGTCAACGGCCAGCGCATCGAAGTCTCCGGCGGCGCCGCCCTCTGAGGATGAGAAACGGCCGTCCCCGCGAGCCCACTCGCGGGGACGGTGTCAGATCGCCGAAACGGCGGCCGGCGTCTGTGTCCACCCCGAGGTCCAGAGCGTCCGCAAGCCGTCGCCTTCGCCCTTGAAGAAGCCCTCTGCCTCCACGCAGCGCTCCACCCGGTCGCTGCGGAAATTGCGGATCGCCTCGCGCAGCTCGCACCATGCAACGATGTTCGAGCTCTGCGAGTAATAAATGAGTGCGATCGGCCGGATCGTCCGCTGGCTGCCTCGGCCGAGCTCGTCGCGATAATCGAGCGTCAGCTTCCGCTCGTCGCGAATGGCGCCGCGCACCAGCGAGAGGTCCAGCCCCTCCGGCGAGGGCGCGATCGTGCCCCAGGCGTAGAGCGCCTTTCCCTCCATCGCCTCTCGAAGCGGTGCCGGCACGGCGCCTGAAATCTTCTGGTTCACTCTCTTGGCCGCCTGCTTCAGCGCCGCGTCGCCGGTGCGTTCCACCAGCGCCAGCGAGAGCACGATCGCCTCCATTTCCTCGATCGTAAACATCAGCGGCGGCAGGTCGAAGCCGGGCCTCAGGATATAGCCGATGCCGCGCCCGCCCTCGATCGGCACGCGCATCGCCTGCAGCGCCGCGATGTCGCGATAAATCGAGCGAACCGTCACTTCCAGCGCCTCGGCCATGACGGCGGCCGTCACTGGCCGCTTCGCCAGCCGCAGCAGCTGGATGATCTCGAACAACCGGGACGCCTTGCGCATATCCTCTCCTCCGCCAAACGCTCCTGACACTACACTGTCAGTTGGGCCGTCGTACAGGTCACCCTATCGAATTGAAATTCAACGCTATCCGCAAGCTCTGCATCGCGGATCGATGATGGGCAACTGACATGACCTACAGCGAAAACCTCTGGCTCTATTTCACCCTTCTCTTCGGCATCATCATCGTCCCGGGCATGGACATGCTCTTCGTGCTCGCCAATTCGCTGACCTCGGGCCGTCGCGCCGGCATGGCGGCGACGGCGGGTATCATGGCGGGTGGGGCGGTGCATTCGCTTTATGGCGCGATCGGCGTCGGCCTCCTGGCGACGCTTCTGCCGGCGCTCTTCAACCCGCTGCTCTTCATCGGCGCCGCCTACATGGCCTGGATTGGCTACACGCTGATCGCAAGCTCGATCACGGTCTCATCAGTTGAAGGCGGCACGAGCTCAGGCTGGCGCGCATTCCGCCAGGGCGCCATCACCTGCCTCATCAATCCCAAGGCCTATCTCTTCATGCTGGCGGTCTATCCGCAGTTCCTGAAGCCCATCTACGGACCGATCTGGCTGCAGGGCATCGTCATGGGGCTGATGACCATGGCGACCCAGGCGGCGATCTACGGCACCGTCGCCGTCACCGCCTCGCGCAGCCGCACGCTGCTGATCTCCAACCCCAGCGCCACCATCCTCGTCGGCCGCATCGCCGGCGGCCTTTTGGTGGCGATCGCGATCCTCACCGCCTGGCATGGCTGGCGGGCGCCGGCGTGAAAAGCGAGAAAGCCGCAAATTCCTGAATTTATTACGCTCTCACCCACTTGTTACTTTTTAGCTGAGATTAATTTGCCATCATGCCCGCGTAAAAACGAAGCGCCGGGCTTCGAAAATCTCGGTATCGAAGAGGAGTGGAGACATGAGAGTAAAAGCAATCGTCGCGGCCGTGCTGGTCGCCGGCATGGGGGTCACGTCGGTGTTGGCGGCCGGAGAGGGCACGCATGACGCACGCGTTGCCATGATGAAGAAGATCGGCGGCGCCACCGGTGCGCTCTCGGGCATCGCCAAGGGCGACAAGCCCTACGACGCCGAAGCCGTGAAGGCGGCGCTAACGACGATCTCGGAAAACGCCAAGGCCTTCCCGGATCAGTTCGGCCCAGGCACGGAAAACGCATCCGCCGATTCCGAGGCGAGCCCGAAGATCTGGGAAAACATGGATGACTTCAAGGCCCGCTCGGTAAAGCTCGGCACGGATGCCGACACGCTGCTTGCCCAGCTTCCGGCCGATGCCGCAGGCGTCGGCGCCGGCCTGAAGACGCTTGGCGCGAACTGCGGCGGCTGTCATCAGAACTACCGCGTCAAGAAGGAATAGGTCTCCCTTTTCTGTTCGCCTGGGGGATCCTCCCTTGGGCGATCCGTCTTCTGCGATCCGTCCGGCCTTGCCCGCCGGGCGGATCGCTTTATGTCCAGTAAGCGTCAAGGACGATGGGAGAGCAGTGCATGTTTCGCAGGTTTATCAGGTTTATTCTCTGTCTCGTCGGCGTCGCTGTCTTGGGCGGCGCCGTCTTTTACCTGGTAACCGCACCCAACCCGCTGCCGGAGAGCCATTGGGCCAATCTCGGTGCGCCTGACGTCAAGAACGGCGAAATGGTTTTCTGGGCCGGCGGCTGCGTCAGCTGTCACGCGGCACCGGGGGCTGAAGGCGATGCCAAGCTGACGCTCTCTGGCGGGCTGGCGCTGAAGAGCCCCTTCGGCACCTTCCATGTCCCCAACATCTCGCCCGATGAGCAGGCCGGCATCGGCAACTGGACGCTCGCGCAATTCGGCAATGCCATGAAGCGCGGTGTCGCGCCCAATGGCGCGCATCTCTACCCGTCCTTCCCCTATGCCTCCTATACGCGAATGAGCGACAAGGACGTCAACGACCTCTATGCCTACATGAAGACGCTGCCGAAGAGCAGCAACGTCGCGCCGCCGCATGAGCTGCCATTCCCGTTCAACATCCGGCTGGCGCTCGGCGGCTGGAAGTTCCTCTATTTCAACGACAGTCCGCGCGTCGTGCTTCAAAACGCCGACGACAAGGTCAAACGCGGCCAGTATCTGGTCGAGGGCCTCGGCCATTGTGGCGAATGTCATACCCCGCGCGATGCGCTGGGCGGCCTGAAGCCCGATCTGTGGCTCGCCGGCGCTCCCAATCCGGAGGGTGAGGGCACCATTCCCAACATCACGCCGGGCTCGAAAGCCATCGGCGAATGGAGCGAGGCCGACATCGCCAACTACCTCGAAACCGGCTTCACGCCCGATTTCGATTCGGCCGGTGGATCGATGACCGAGGTGCAGCAGAACGTCGCTCACCTACCCAAGGCTGATCTGGAGGCGATTGCCGCCTACCTGAAGGCGGTGCCTAGTCATTGAGGGTAGAAATACCCCAAAATCGCCGCATTGCAGCATTTATTAGCAAATTCGACTGAATGCCCCGCAGTGGCACATGCCGCTGCCGAATGACGATCCTCAAACGTCTTGCGAAAGGCCAGCTGAAATGCACAGCTCATCAGTATCTCCCGCCAGTGGTGCCGCCTCGAACGCCTCCGCAAATGATCTCGAAGCGGTCGCGCGCAAGGGCGGCAAGCTCAAGCGCATGGCGGTCCGTATCCCCACCTATATGGCCGATATCCGCGAGAACCCGGCCTGGCTGCCGATGTTCCTGCTCGCCCGCACCATTCCCGGCCGCCGCGCCCACTGGCTGACGGCCAAGAAAAGCAACGGCGCGATCGACAACCTGCCGACGATCTTCATGGGCGTAAACGCCGAAACCGCCGTCGATGCGCTGAACCGCGACGGCATCTTCCCCGATTTGCAGCTGCCGGCTGATATCACGCAGGAGATATCCGCCTTCGGCCACGCCACCCCATGCTTCGGCAATTTCGACCGCAGAATAGAATTCACCGCATCGGATCACCGCGCCACCGAAGACCGGCTCGGCCGCCCCATCCTCTCCGGCCACCATTTCGAGCGGGCGCTGGATTGCCCGGCGGTTCTGACAGTGCAGCGCGATCCGCTATTGTCGGAGATCGCCCGCCGCTATCTCGGCGCCCAGGCGCAACTGATCACCACCCGCACATGGTGGAGTTTTCCCACCAAGGCCAGCGAAGCCGACCGCAGCCTTGCCTCGCTCGACAAGTATCACTTCGATCTCGACGACTGGCGGATGCTGAAGTTCTTCTTCTATCTGGTGGATGTGGATCAGGGCACCGGCCCGCACGTCTTCGTTCGTGGCAGCCACAACAAGCGCCGCATGAAGCACCAGCTGACATTGCTGGTCGGCCACCCCGCCGACGAGATCATCGATTATTACGGCAAGGACAGTCCGATCACGCTGACCGGCAAGGCCGGCTCCGGCTTCGTCGAAGATCCCTTCGGCTTCCACATGGGAACCGTCGCCACCGAAAAGCCGCGCCTGATGATGGAAATCGGCTTCGGCGTCTCCAAACCCTCCCGCCGCCGCTTCCATGGCGAACCGGTGCTGCGCTGAAAGGCGCAGCCGCCGATGCGATTGGGGGCGCCACAAAGGGCCGTCTGAACCTCTAAGCCAGCGCCTGCAGATAGCGCATGCCGGTCACCGGGCGCGGGATGAAGTCCATGTGTTCGTAGAAGCGGTGCGCCTGGATGTTGCCGGTCGCGGCGCTGACCGAGAGGTAGCCGCAGCCGGCATTGCGGGCGGTGTCGCGGGCGCGGTTGACGAGATGCTGGCCGACGCCGTGGCCGCGGTGGCCGTCGCGCACGAAGAGATGGTGCAGATCCATGCCGCGCGCGCCTTCCTGTGCGCGGTAGAGCGGCACGAGAATGGCGTAGCCGATCAGGCCTTCGTCGGTTTCCGCAACGAGCGCGGTAATCCAGGGCAGGGGGCCGAACAGGTCGCGCTCCAGTTGCTCCGGCGTCGAGCCGGCGGCGTCGCCGTGGTGCTTGGCGAGCAGCGCGATCATGTCGTTGAGTTCGGGAAGGTCGCGCGGCTTGGCGGCGCGGATATTGATCACTGGCGGGCGGATCAATGAGATTTCGCTGTCTTCGATGTCGGTCATGTCTTTGCGTCCCAGTCTGGCGTTTCGTGGTGTTCTGCCGTCAGGACGCTTGAGATACAACAAAGCCGCCTGACGGCGGCTTGTTGACAATAAGATCTGTCCAGCCGCCCTTTACAGGTACAGCCAAAAATACGAGCAGGAGATGTGCGCGTTCTTGATCATGGCGCAATACATCTTCCCAATTCTTCGTCTTGTCAAGCCGTGCGCGGGCTTTCCTTCCGTCTTCATTTGAGATAGGGTACCCCCCTATCCTATATCGAGAAGATCATGTCCCATACCCAGCACAACAAGAAAAAGCTGATCGCCCGCATCAACCGGCTGAAGGGCCAGATGGATGCGGTGGAGCGGGCGCTTGAGGCCGAAAAGCCCTGCGGCGAGATTCTGCAGCTGCTCTCCTCCATTCGCGGCGCGCTCAACGGGCTGACCGGCGAGGTGCTGGATGATCATCTGCACGAGCATGTCCTGCATGCTGCCGACGAGAAGGCGCGCAGCGAGGCCGTCGAGGAAATTTCCGAGGTTCTGAGAACCTACATCCGCTGATGCGCCTGAGGGCGCTAGACCACTGACGAGATCACTGACAAGGAGCGTGCGATGAGCGCACAGACAAACAACCTGCAGCACGAGCACGTCTTTCTCGGCGAGAACCATGATCGCAACACCCGCCGCATCTGGCTCGTCATCGCGTTGACCGCCTCGATGATGGTGGCCGAGATCGCCGCCGGCACATGGTACGGCTCGATGGCGCTGGTCGCCGATGGCTGGCACATGTCGACCCATGCGAGCGCCATGCTGATCTCGGCGGTGGCCTATCTCTACGCTCGCCGCCAGGCCCACAATCCGCGCTTCACCTTCGGCACCGGCAAGCTCGGCGATCTCGCCGGTTTCGCCAGCGCCATCATCCTGGCGCTGATCGCGCTGCTCATGGCCTATGAAAGCGTGCTGCGCATCGCCAACCCGGTTCCGATCAGCTTCTCGCAAGCCATCGGCGTCGCCGTCCTCGGTCTCGCCGTCAATGTGCTGAGCGCCTGGCTGCTGAAGGACGATCATCATCACCACGGCCACGCGCATGGCCACAGCCATGGGAGCCACGCGCCCCACGGTGATCACGCACATCACGGTTCCCATGCGCATCACGGAGACCATACGCACCATGGCTCTCACGCTCATCATGGCGCGCACGCCAGCCACGCCCCGCGCGCCACCGACAACAACATGCGCGCCGCCTATGTCCACGTCATCGCCGACGCGCTGACATCAGTGCTCGCCATCGCGGCACTCCTGCTCGGCAGCCTCTATGGCTGGCTTTGGCTCGATCCGCTGATGGGCATCGTCGGCGGCGTCATCATCGCTCAATGGGCCTGGGGCCTGATGAAGGCGTCGGGCGCTGTTCTGCTCGACACATTGCCGGCGGCGGGCGAGCTGCCGAAGGCGATCCGCAAGGTGGTCGAGACCGATGGCGACGAGATCACCGATCTGCACGTCTGGCAGGTCGGCCCCGGCCACCACGCGGCGATCGTCGCCGTCGCCACATCGGCCCCGCGCGCCCCGTCCTTCTACAAGGAGAAGCTCGCGACGCTCGGCCAATTGTCGCATGTGACGGTCGAGGTGACGCAGATGGCGGCCAAAAAGGCCGCCTGACGCTCGTGATGCCACAGAGGGGCTTGATGCCGGGAATGCGAATCTGAAAGATCAATGCTTTCCGATGGCGAAGGCGCGGGCGACGCAAGCGGGCCACAATCCCGCTTTAACCCGGTTCTCACCATTCTTAATTGATGCCTTCATCGATTCTGGCAGAGGTCTTTTCATGCATCCCTTTTCGATCCGCCGCCGCATGCTGCTCGGCTCCGCATTGCTCGCCCCGGCGCTGTTCCTGCCGGCTACCTCTTGGGCAGAGGAGAGCGACGACGAGATCGACCGCCGCATCGGCGCGGTGGAAAAGCAGATCGGCGGGCGCATCGGCGTGTCTGTTATCGATACCGAGACCAACATCTCCTTCGGCTACCGCGAGACCGAGACCTTCCCGATGTTCTCCACCTTCAAGGTGCTCGCCGCCGCCATGGTGCTGTCGCGCGTCGACAAGGGCGAGGAAAATCTCGAACGCCGCGTGGTCTACGAGAAGGAACAGCTCATCGCCTACTCGCCTGAGACCGAGAAGCACGTCGGTGGCGAGGGCATGAGCGTCGGCGATCTCTGCAAGGCGGCGATCACGCTGAGCGACAACACCGCGGCCAATCTCATCCTCGAAAGCCTCGGCGGCCCGAAGGAACTGACCAACTGGCTGCGCACGCTCGGCGACGGCTCCACCCGCCTCGACCGCATCGAGCCCGATCTCAACGACATCGCCAAGGACGACCCGCGCGACACCACGACGCCCGATGCCATGCTCGACACGCTCGGCAACATCACGCTCGGCTCGGTCCTGTCGGAGCCCTCGCAAAAGACCCTGATCGAGTGGCTAGTCGCCAACACCACGGGCAACGAACGCCTGCGCACCGGCCTGCCGGAAACCTGGAAGATCGGCGACAAGACCGGCACCGGCAAGAACGGCTCCGCCGCCGACATCGCCATCTGCTGGCCCCCCGGCCACGGCCCCATCCTGATCGCCGTCTACGTCACCAACGCCACGGTGGCGACCGCCGAGATCAATCCTGTTTTCGGCGAGGTCGGGCGGATCGTCGCGGAGATGGTGTGAGGAGGCGCTCGTCGCTTGCTGAGCAGCGACGCCGGCATTAAACTGAAACCCTGACGGAGAGGCCAGATGGCGCGCGACGAGATGGGTGTTGGCAAAGGCCGGAACGAGCCGGAGGCTCAGCAAGATCAATCCGGCGACACATTGGTCGAGCGTGGACTTGCCTATGGTCGCGCACTGCGGGCTCGCGCCGGAAACGATCGCGGCCCAGTTGCGGACAAGGCCTTCATCGATAGTCTCTATGAACGCTGAAAACGTTTGTCAGTAGATTTTCAGCTCTGCTGTACCCATTGGGGCGCAACAGGATCTGCAAAAATTGTCGAGATATTTCATATGCCTACAGTGCAAATATGAATCTCGCTCGCATCTGCTTGAATCAATCTCTTAATCCCAAGCACCACCGCTGACCATTAGCCGAAGCGCCCCCATCCTCTCCCTCATTCTCGCCCTTGTGGCGGGAATCCAGCCGACGCGCGTCCGCGCGGCGAGTAAACTCTTCTTTGGCCGAATACTGTGAGCAGTCATTCACGGCGCAGACGCGCCGTGGCTGGATTCCTGTCACAAGAACAGGAATGAGGGCGGAGTTTGTGGCGCCCGGAGAGTCCTATCGCAGCGGCAGCGAGCATGGGCCGCGATCTCGCGTCCCATCAGCTTTCACGGCAACACTCCTCACACCGCACCGATATCCGTCGCTGCACTCTCGCCCTTGTCGTCATTGCCCGTCAGCTGCCGCTTCACCTCGTCGGCGATTTGCTTTTCGATCGCCGCGCGGTCGTCCATCGACATACCCTTCAGGCTGTCTTCGGTCATCCCGAGGCTGTCGAGCACCTGCTTGCGGATGCGTTCGGCGAGCGTCATGTTGGCGAGGTCGCTGAATTCGCTGACGATGGCGTCGTGGCGGGCTTTGGCCTCGTCTTCCACACCTGACATCGTCTGGCTCTCGTCTGTCGCCTGCAGCGCCCACATGGTGCTGGAGATGGAGGGCGGCGTCGTGCTGGGCGCAAGCGATGCGCCGCTCTGGCGAACGCTGTCTTCGATCGTCATCGGCTGCTGCTTGTTGCGCTGGTTAGATTGCTGGAAAAGATTGCTCAAGCCATAAGCGCTCGAGATGCCGTCGCCGATCTTCATGAAAATTCCCCCTGAGACAATGCACGGAAGAATTGCGCCGAAAGCCTGCGCCAGCCTTTCGTTGTCATAATTGCGAGTATGCCATCCGAGGCCCAAACGCAAAATGGCCGCCCGGAGGCGGCCATTTCGGTGGTCTGTGAAGCTGCTTACGGCAGCGTGTAGGCGATGACGTAGTCGCCCGGCTTGGTGCCGATCGATCCGTGTCCGCCGGCCACCATCACGACATACTGCTTGTTGTCCGAGGTGGTGTAGGTCATCGGCGTCGACTGGCCGCCGGCCGGCAGGCGGGCCTGCCACAGTTGCTTGCCGTTGGTCACGTCGTAGGCGCGCAGGTAATCGTCGACCGCGGCACCGAGGAAGGCAACGCCGCCCTTGGTAATGATCGGGCCGCCGATGCCGGGAACGCCGAGCTTGAAGGGCATCGGCAGCGGGCTCATGTCCTGCACCGTGCCGTTCACCAGCTTGTAGGCCGTCTTGCCCGTGGTGAGATCGGCGCCGGCGACGTAACCCCATGGCGGTGCCTGGCAGGGGATGCCGAGCGGGCCGAGGAACGGACCCATGACCACGCCATAAGGCGCGCCGTCATTGCGGTTCAGGCCCTGTTCGCTGCCCTTTTCGCCCGCACCCTTCGGCGGGATGTCGGCTGCGGGCACCAGGCGCGAGGTGAAGGCCAGATAGGTCGGCATGCCGAACATGATCTGCCGTTCGGGATCGACCGCGACCGAGCCCCAGTTGAAGGTGCCGAAATTGCCCGGATAGACGATCGTGCCTTCGAGCGACGGCGGCGTATAGCGGCCTTCATACTTCAAGCGGTGGAACTCGATGCGGCACGCGAGCTGGTCGAACAGCGACACGCCCCACATGTTCTTCTCCTGCAGCGGTGGCGGCGAGAAGGTCAGGTCGGAGATCGGCTGCGTCGGGGAAGCATGGTCCTCGGGGATCGTGCCCTGTGGCGCGGGGATCTCCTTGAACGGAATGATCGCCTCGCCGGTGCGGCGGTCGAGCACGTAGAGGTCGCCCTGCTTGGTGGGCGCCACGAGTGCCGGAACGACGGTGCCGTCAGCCTTCTTCATGTCGAAGAGCACGGGCTGTGCCGGAACGTCCATGTCCCACAGGTCGTGATGCACGAACTGCTGGACCCAGCGCAACTGGCCGGTCTTCATGTCCAGAGCAACGACCGACGACGAGAATTTCTCGACATTGGCGCTTCTGTTCATGCCGAGCTGGTCGGGCACCTGGTTGCCGAGCGGCACGTAAATCAGGCCGAGACCTTCATCTGCCGACAGAACCGACCAGCTGTTCGGCGAGTTGGTCGTGTAGGTCTGCCCCTCGGGTAGCGGCGTCGTGACGTCCGGGTTGCCCGAATCCCAGTTCCAGATCAGCGCGCCGGTGTGGATGTCGAAGGCGCGGATGACGCCGGACTGCTCCTGGGTGGAGTAGTTGTCATTGACGGCACCGCCGATGATCAGCTTGCCGTCGATCGCCACCGGCGGCGAGGTCGAGTAGTAATAGCCGGCTGGGTTGTACTTCATGCCCTTTTCGAGGTGCAGCGTGCCCTGGTCGGCGAAATCGGTGCAGACCTTGCCGTCGAGGGCGTCGAGGGCGATCAGGCGGGCATCGGCGGTCGGCAGGTAGACGCGGTCGACGCAGGGAGCGCCGGCGGCGGCTGCCGTGTCGTGGTAGTAGGTCACCCCACGGCACGTCTGGTGCTGTCGGTCCGGGTTCATGCCGGAATTGGCGTCGAACTTCCACTTTTCCTTGCCGGTCTTGGCGTCGAGCGCGATGGCAAGGTTGTGCGGCGTGCAGATGTAGAGCGTATCGCCAACCTTGAGCGGTGTGACCTGATAGGTCGTCTCGCCGACGTCATCCGGCCGCTTCACGTCGCCGGTCTGGTAGCGCCAGACCTCTTTCAGGTCCTTGACGTTGCTGACGTTGACCTGCTCCAGCGGCGAATAGCGCTGGCCGAAGGGCGTGCGGCCATACTGGTGCCACTCGCCGTCGGTCACCGTGCCGCCGAATGTCGTGGTGCCGGTCATGGCCGTCGGCAGGCTGCCGTTCTGGTCATGCGGGTCCGTCGTCATCGAATAGCCGGCGACCACGATGGCGATCAGAACCGGAATGGCGAGCGGCCAAGGGCTGGCCGGGTAGGGCGCGCCGGTCGTGCCGGAGAAGCCGAGCGGACGGCGGATCCAGGGTGTCAGGAGCCACAGGCCGAGCAGGATGATCAGGCCGCCGCGCGGTCCGAGCTGCCACCAGTCGAAGCCGACTTCGTTGATCGCCCATACGAGCGAAACGACGACGAGCACGGCATAGACCCAAAGGGCCGACGCCTTGCGCTTCAAAAGCAGCGCAGCGGTCAGCAGGAACATGATGCCTGCGAAGAGATAGAAGAAGTTACCACCGAGCAGCACGAGCCAGAGCCCGCCTCCGCCGAGTGCCAATCCTATCAGAATGAAGAGGATGGATGTTAAGACGATCGCCATCAGGCCGGTCTCCAACTGAAATGCATAAAGCTCCCGAGGGGGATCGGGAGTGGTCAGGAATGCACGCAAACGGCGAACAAGACATTTTGCCGCAAGCGTCATCAGCGGAAATAGAGCGGCCCGATCTGCCTTTCAACCGCCACAATATGGGGGGCTCAAAAGTGGCTAAAATATGCGACAGAATCCGGATTTACGGGTGACCGTTGAATCTGGGTTTCGGCCACGGTCACGAAAAAGCCATGAAACCCAGACGTTTGGCCGCGTCGAAACGTCACGACGGACGCTAGCGTCCTGGTAGTGGAGTGCGACCGGTCAGGTCCCGCAAAATGTCTGCAACACCCGCTCCTCTGGCTTGGGCGGCTGCATGTAGGCGGTAAACTCCGCGTGATCCTCATAGGGCCTGGCAAGCACGTCGAGCAGCGCCTCGAACAGCGAGAAATCCGCATCCTCGACGGCCGCTACGATCGCCTGCTCGATGCGGTGATTGCGCGGGATGAAGGCGGGGTTGACGCCAAGCATCGCCACGCTGCGTTCGTTCGGAGTCGTCGTCTCGCGCGCAAGACGTTCACGCCAGCGCACCAGCCATTCCTTCGCCGCCGCGCTGTCGCTGAACGTCCCGAGGAACGCATCCTCCGCGCCGTTGTCGGCCGCCAGATGCGACAGGCGCCGGAAGGTCAGCGTGAAATCCGCCTGTCC
The DNA here is from genome assembly GCF_017741935.1 of Rhizobium sp. 16-449-1b. Classification (GTDB taxonomy): domain Bacteria; phylum Pseudomonadota; class Alphaproteobacteria; order Rhizobiales; family Rhizobiaceae; genus Rhizobium. The sequence goes on from NZ_JAGHMH010000004.1 coordinate 276,845, forward strand.
CGCCTGCATCACCGAAAGCAGCGACTGGATCAGCGCGAGATCGTCGTCCTCGACATCAGCAAGACCGATCTTCTCGCGCATCCCCCGCATCCAGTGCAGCTGGAAGCGCTCGCCATAATCCTTGATGACGACATTGGCGATCTCCACCGCCTTGTCCTGATCGGCGTCGATCAGCGGCAGCAGCGTTTCCCCGAGCCGCGCCAGGTTCCACTGCCCGATACCGGGCTGGCTGGCATAGGCGTAGCGGCCGTTCTGGTCGATGGAGGAAAACACCTTGCCGGGGTCGTACGCATCCATGAAGGCGCAGGGGCCGAAATCGATCGTCTCGCCCGAGACGGTCATGTTGTCGGTGTTCATGACGCCGTGGATGAAGCCGATATGCAGCCACTTGGCGATCAGCGCCGCCTGCCGTTCGGCGATAGCCTCGTAGAGCGCGATATAGGGATTGGCCCCGTCCTTCAGCTCGGGATAATGCCGGTCGATGACGTAATCGGCGAGCGCCCGCACACCCTCGGTATCACCGCGCGCCGCAAAGAACTGGAAGGTGCCGACCCGGATATGGCTCGCCGCCACGCGGGTGAACACCGCACCCGGCAGGATCTGCTCGCGATACACAGGCTGCCCCGTCGACACCGCCGCCAGCGCCCGCGTCGCCGGCACGCCAAGCGCATGCATGGCTTCGCTGACGATATATTCGCGCAACACGGGCCCGAGCGCCGCGCGCCCGTCGCCCCGCCGCGAAAACGGTGTCGCCCCGGCACCCTTCAGCTGGATATCGCGGCGCCGGCCTTTGACGTCGATCACCTCGCCAAGCAGAATCGCCCGCCCGTCGCCGAGCTGCGGTACGAAGCTGCCGAACTGATGCCCGGCATAGGCCATGGCCAGCGGATCGGCGCCCTCAGGCACGAGATTGCCGGAAAAGATCGCCGCCCCATCCCGCTTCAGAAGCTCGATATCGAGCCCGAGCTCTTGCGCCAGCGGCTCGTTGAGCTTGATCAGCCACGGCTCGGCGGCGGCGGACGGCGCCTGCCGGGCAAAGAAATTCTGCGGCAACCGCGCATAGCTGTTGTCGAAGGGGAAGGGGCGTGACGTCTGTGCGGGTGCAATGGTCATAGGCTTTAGGTAGGGCTCAGGCCCTGCCGGCGCAAGCGCTCAGGCGCCGTGTGTTGCCCGGAAATTCACCGGTTGCGCCCACCGCCACCGCCACCACCGCCACCGCCGTGGCCGCCACCTCCGCCACCGCGGCCGCCGCCACCTCCACCACCCCCGCCGCCGTTACCGCGGCCATTGCGGGAAGACGCCTGCGCGCCACTACCGGTGTCGTCAGGGAATTCGACCTCCGCCGTGGATTTGACGACCGTGTTGGCCCGGTATGGAACGATGTTTGCCGCGCCCAATTCGCCCTCAGTCTTCTGGCACGTATAATGGGTGCTGCCGCCATTGCGGATCAGGACGTCGTTGCCGCCCTTGCTTTTGACGAAAGTCATGTCGTGGCCGACAAGCCGCGAGCTCTTCTTGCCAAGCTTCTCGCTCTTCATCTGGTAGAAGGTGCCGTTGACGCTGAGGACCGATTTCTCCCAGTAGACATCGACAGAAGGGCTGCCGCCGCATTTCTGATAGGCTTCTGCACTCCCCGCCACGAGAACGGTCGCCGCCGCCACGATGAGATATAGACGCATCTGCCCCTCTCTCCCATTTTCGCCGATAGCCAAGGCGCCCCGGCGCTCCTCGGGTGAGAGCTTGAGCGCGTTGGCGGGAAATGCAATTCGGAAATAGGAGGTAATGCCGCGCCAAGACCGTCGATCGCGTGCGATATGCAACCAATTAGCGATTTCCCATTAACTTTCCCCTTATGGTTGTTTGCTAGTGGTTTCAAATATCCGATATGGGTATTCGAGGTTGCAATGGGCGTTGATAATGCGAAGCGCGTGACGGAGATGGTCGTTCTGGCGGCCTACATCTCAACCTTTGGTCTGGCTGCCGTCAGCGGATTGGCCATCGACCTCGCCGGTATCGCTCCTATTCTCGCTTGTGCTGCCGCGTTCTTGCTGATTGCTGCTCTTTGCACACGATTTGACATGCCGCGTGTGCGAGAGGGCACGATATGTGTCGCCTATGGATTCCTGCTCACGACACCAATTGCACTAGCAACGTATCTTGCCATTCGGCTGGACCTGCCCCTGCAGGATCACAACCTCGCGGCCCTGGATGCGGCAATTGGCTTTGATTGGCACTATGTGATTGACGTCGTCGATGGCCATCCGGCACTCGTCATCATCTTGAACGCCGCATACGGCACATTCGCATTACAGTTGCTGCTTTGGCCGCTGTTGCTGGCGATCGCCGGCCACGCAAAGCGGGCGCATGTGATGGTCGCCAGTTTTGCGGTCATCTGTTTTCTATCCAGCCTCATCTCCGTTTGGACACCTGCGGTCGGCACCTACTCCTACTATGGCTTCGATGGCTCACTGTTAAAAAAACTCAACCCGCTCTACGGCTACGATTTCCTCGACCAGTTTAACGCTGTTCGCGAAGACGCCAATTTTGTCTGGAGCGTTGAGGCCAGCAAAGGTATTTTGACCTTTCCCTCCGTCCATGCAGCTGTGGCTTTCCTGTGTGCATGGGCCGCGTGGCCGCTTGCGCCAGTAAGATACCCGGTGATCGCCTTGAACATCGCGATGGCATGCTCCGCGGTAACTTCCGGCAGTCATTACGCGGTTGACGTCGTCGCCGGTTGCGCGGTTGCGATGGTCTCGATTGCTTTCATCGTCTGGGCAAGTCGCCTCGGTCGTACACCGGCTGCGGTTAAAAGCGCGCCACTCCCGCAAGGCGCGACACCTCTTGATGGCCCGCAAGCGCTTTATCCGCGAATCGCGGTGGAGGGATGATCCCGCTACTTTAATGCCCGCAATCTTGTTGCCGCGACCGACTCCGAGCGCCGATTGCTGCCGCCTGGCCGCAGTGGTAGGATTAAATCGCACCTCCAGACGCAAACGCGGGAGCCACACATGGAAAAGCTCAGCATCACGCTGCCAACGGAAATGGTCGATGTGATCAATGCCGAGATCGATGCAGGCGCCTTCGCCTCCACCAGCGAAGTCATCCGCGCCGCCATGCGCGCCTGGATGCGCCAGGAGGAAGAGCACAAGGAACGCATCGCCGCCATAAGGGCGCGGGTGCAGGAATCGCTCGATGATCCCCGGCCCAGATTGAGCAGCCAGGAGATGCGGGCCGCAATCGACGCACTCTATGAAAAGCACCGGTGAGCGATGAGCGGCTACCGGGTGGAATATCTGCCAGCGGCGTTCACCGGTATCGAGGAGATCTTCAGATATGTATTGGATGGTAGCCAGAACCATGTGACGGCAGAGCGGTATATCGACCGTATCTATGAGCGCTGCAACAATATCGCCGACGCCCCTTTCGGCGGCGTCTCGCGCGCCGACCTGGGCCCCGATCTCAGGATGGTGGTTTTCGAGCGCAAGGTGATAATCCTCTACCGTGTCGAGGCCGACACCATCCTCATCACCAACATCTTCTCCGGCGGTCGCGACTACGAAACGCTGATGCGCGATCATCGCTAATACACCCATACGCTGAGCTCACATCAGCCTTGCCATTTCAGCATAACCCCGCCACATTTGCGGGCGTATATAAAAACTTCATTCACCCTTGGCGCTTTGCCATTTCATGCCCGCGGCGATTGCCTTCGCGCTTGAGCCGCGTATTCGCGAGCGATCCCTGACGATGTCGGATCAGATCTACCAGGCGGCTGTCGTTGGACGCCCGCAACTCAATTTCCGCTTGATTGCGATGATCGTTGCCAGCGCCATGTTCATGGAACAGCTGGACGCCACGGTTCTGGCCACCGCACTTCCCACCATGGCGCGCGATTTCGGCGTCACCGCGCCGTCGATGAGCATCGCGCTGACATCCTATCTGCTCAGCCTCGCCATCTTCATTCCGGCAAGCGGCCTGATTGCCGACCGCTTCGGCTCGCGCACGGTCTTCCGCTGGGCCATCGCCGTCTTCGTTCTCGGCTCGATCTGCTGCGCGCTCTCGCCCAATCTCTGGTGTCTGGTGTTTGCCCGCCTGTTGCAGGGTCTCGGCGGCGCCATGATGATGCCGGTCGGCCGTCTCGTGCTTCTGCGCAGCGTCGCCCGCAAGGATATGGTCAACGCCATGTCGTGGCTGCTGGTGCCGGCGCTGATCGGCCCGATCCTCGGCCCTCCCGTTGGCGGCATGATCGTGACCTATCTCGACTGGCGCTGGATCTTCTACATCAACGTCCCGATCGGCATCCTCGGCTTCGTCCTGGTCTCGATTTTCATCGAGAATTTCAAGGGCGAAACGAAGAAGCGCTTCGACACCATCGGCTTTATCCTCTCGGGCATCGCGCTCGGTTCGCTACTCTTCGGCTTCGAGAGCTCCAGCCGTCCGGGCGAGGGGATGTTCGCGCTGTTCCTGATCGCGATCGGCCTGCTTTTCGGCATCGCCTATCTCAAGCACGCGCGCAAGCACTCCGCGCCGATCATGGATTTCTCGCTGATGAAGGTGCCGAGCTTCGGCACCTCTGTTATCGCCGGTTCGCTCACCCGCATCACCCAGGGCGCGCAGCCCTTCCTGCTGCCGCTCTATTTCCAGCTCGGCTTCGGCCTCTCCGCCGCCAAGGCCGGCCAGCTGGTGACGGCAGCCGCCATCGGCTCCATGGCGATGAAGGCCTTCGCGCCAAGGATCCTGCGTCGCTTCGGCTTCCGCAACGCGCTGGTGTTCAACGGCTTCACCGCCACTTTCGGCTACGCGCTCTGCGCCTTCTTCCGCCCCGATTGGCCGCTCGGCCTGATCTTCGCGGTGCTCGTCATGTGCGGCTTCTTCATGTCGTTCCAATTCACCGCCTACAACACGGTCGCCTATGACGCGATCGAGCGCGACCGCATGAGCGCCGCCACTAGCTTCTACACCACCTTCCAGCAGCTGATGCTGTCGCTCGGCATCTGTGTCGGCGCCTTCGTGCTGCATGTCTCGATGTCGGCAACCGGCAGCGGCGACACGCCGCAACTGCACGATTTCTCGGCCGCCTTCCTGTTCGTGACCGCGGTATCGCTCACCGCCACCTTCTGGAACCTGCGCTTCTCCAGCACCGCCGGCGCCGATATCAGCGGCCACGGCGGCAGCAAGGCCGCAGCCCACGCCGAGCACTGAACTCAAGCAGCTGCCGGCACGCAAGCCTCGCAGATCGCCGCCACATGGCGGTGATCGGTGCCGCAACAGCCACCGACGATCCTGATATCAGGCATCTCGCGCAGCAGCACCCGATACCGCTCTCCGAGATCCGAGGGATCGCCGGCATCGAGCGTCTCGCTTTCGTCGAGTTCCGCATGGCTCATGCGCGAAGCATTGGCGCGCAGGCCACCGATGCGCCGCGTCCAGCCGCTGTTCGCGTCGAGCGCGCCTGCAAAATGCGTCGGGTGCGCGCAGTTGATCATGTAGTAGGCGGGCGAGCCGCCGGTCGCCGCATCCGTGGTCTCGATCGCATCCTGCAGGCTCCGCCCCGTCACCAGCCGCCCGTCGGTTTCCACCGTGAACGAGATCGCGCAGGGCATATTATTGGCCGCCGCCGCGCGCGCCACCCCGATCGCCTCGTCGATGTTGGTCAGCGTATAGGCGGCCACCATGTCGGCCTCGCTTGTCGCAAAGCTTCTGATCTGGGCGCCATGATAATCCTCGGCCTCGGCGGCATTCATGTTGCCCGCCTTGTAGCCATCGCCGCGCGGCCCGATCGCCCCTGAGATCACGATCGGCCGCCCCGGCTCCTCGTATTTCTCGCGAAGCGGCAGCAGCAGATCGATCGCCGCCAGGTTCACCCGGTGCAGCGCCTCGGCGTCATAGCCGAGCTTCTCGCCCCAGTCGGGATTGGCGCGCCAAGTCGGCGTGTCCAGAATGAAACCGGTCCGGTGCTTGCGGGCAATGTCGAGATAGCGGCGATAATAGACCAGCAACCGGTCCCGCCCTTCCTCGTCGTCAACCATCACGAAGGAGGCGAAATGCGGCAGCTCCATCCCGTCGTGAAAGATGAAGGTCGTCTCCATGCCCCCGTCACTCGCATAAAACCCGCCGTCGATCTGCGGCAGATGCGCTCTGTACTTCGCCATATCGGTCCCTCCCGGCAAGCAGGAAACAGATGCGATGTCATATTGATTTAGTGAAGACTAAAATAATGAGCCGCCGCAGTAAAGCCGGTCTCAGCCATCTTCCATCGCGGCCGCCATTTCGGCGAGCTTGCGAACGGTATTGATGTTGCGCGATGTGCCGGCATTGAGTGCCGGCAGCTTCAGCTTCGATTTCCCGGAACCGATGGGATAGTGCACATAGATCTCCCGCCCATCGACCACCGCCTCCTCTCCGTCAGGCGCCACCATCCTGTCGAGCGCATTCTTAGGCGCATTCTCGGGCAGGAAGCTGACGAGCAGAAAACTCGGCTTGGCGTCGGGGAAGGGCGCCTTGCCGACGATCGCCTCGATCTCCTTGCGGCTGCGCACCATCACGCCCGGCTTCCTGCCCAGCAGCTCGCCGAGTGCGTCATCCAACACGCGCGCGACATCGGCCTCGTTGTTGTCTGCGCGAAACAGCACGTTGCCGCTCTGGATATAGGTCTTGACGTCGGTAAAGCCGAGCTTCTCGCAGATCGCCTTCAGCTCCGTCATCGGCAGCTTGCCGGTGCCGCCGACATTGATGGCGCGGAGGAGGGCGATGTAAACGGGCATGGGGGCTCCTTCCGTTGGCGGCGAGCAAGGATTACCCCCCTCTGTCCTGCCGGACATCTCCCCCACAAGGGGGGAGATCGGCCAGCGGTTAAGGCCTACGCCAAGCAACGAGAGTGGAACGAGCGGTTGCCCCCAGCCAATCTCCCCACCTGTGGGGGGCGCGAAGCGCGGGTCGAGACACGCGGCTCGGCCCCGGCAGCCCGGCAGGGCAGAGGGGGGTAACCCCTCGGCATCCCGCCAGCGGATTACATCTTCCCCGCCACCTTCACTGCAAACGCATACTCGAACGCAACTTCTTCCAGCCGCTGGAACCGTCCCGACGCCCCGCCGTGGCCGGCGTCCATGTTGGTCTTCAGCAACACCGGTGCGCCGCTGGTGGATTTGTCGCGCAGCTTCGCCACCCATTTGGTCGGCTCCCAATAGGTCACGCGCGGGTCGGTCAGGCCGCTCAGCGCCAGGATCGGTGGGTAGGGTTTGGCCTCGACATTGTCGTAGGGCGAGTAACCGGCGATCTGGTCGTATTCCTCGCGGCTGTCGATCGGGTTGCCCCATTCCGGCCATTCCGGCGGGGTGAGCGGCAGCGTGTCGTCGAGCATGGTGTTCAACACGTCGACGAAGGGAACGGCGGCGATGACGCCGGCGAATTTTTCCGGCGCCATGTTCGAGATCGCCCCCATCAGCATGCCGCCGGCCGAGCCGCCCTCGGCGATGATGTTTGCGTAGGAGGTGAACTTCTCCTGATTCAGATAGTCGACCGCCGCGATGAAGTCCTTGAAGGTGTTGGTCTTCTTCTCCATCTTGCCGTCTTCGTACCAGGCAAAGCCCTTGTCCTTGCCGCCGCGGATATGGGCGATGGCATAGACGAAGCCGCGGTCGACGAGCGACAGGCAGTTGGTGTTGAAGCTCGCCGGAATGGTCACGCCATAGGCGCCGTAGCCGTAGAGCAGGCAAGGGGCGGAGCCGTCGAGCGGGGTGTCCTTGCGATAAAGCAGCGTCACCGGCACCTCGACGCCATCCCAACCAGGCGCGAAGACGCGGCGGGTGACATAGTCGTCGATGTTATGGCCCGACGGCACTTCCTGCGTCTTCAACAGTGTGCGCTCGCGCGTCACCATGTTGTAGTCGTAGAGCTGCGATGGCGTCGTCATCGAGGAGTAGGAGAAGCGGATCACGTCGCTGTCGTACTCGGCGGCACCCTGCAGGCCGAGCGAATAGGCCTCTTCCGCAAAGCCGATCGCGTGTTCCTCACCGGTCGCCCGGTCGCGGATCATGATCTGCGGCAGGCCGTCCTTGCGCTCCAGCCAGAGCAGGTGGCGGGCATAGGCCATGTGGCTGATGATGAGTGTGCCCGGCTTGTGCGGCACCACCTCGCGCCAGTTCTCCTTGCCGGGATTATCGACCGGCGCTTCCATGATCTTGAAATCCTTGGCGTCGCCGTCATTGGTCAGGATGTAGAACACGTCGCCGCCCTCGGTCAGCGTGTACTCGATACCCTCTTCGCGCTCCGCCACCATCTTCGGCTTGGCGGTGAGGTCGCTGGTCGGGATCAAGAGATATTCCGAGGTCTCGTGGTCGTGAATGTCGATGAAGATGAAGTCGTCGAGCAGCGAACCGCCGACGCCCATGAAGAAGCCCGCATCCTCTTCCTCGTAGACCAGACGGTCTTCCGATTGCGGCGTGCCGATGATGTGGTGAAACACCTTCGAGGGGCGGTGGTTCTCGTCCAGCGCCGAGTAGAAGAAGCTCTTGCCGTCGGGCGCCCAGGCGCCGCCGCCGCCGGTGTTCTCGATCAGGTCGGGCAGGTCCTCGCCGGTCTTGAGATCGCGAACCTTCAGCGTGTAGAACTCCGAGCCCTTGTCATCATAGCCCCAGATACCGCGATCGTGATCGGTGGAGTGGTCGATGCCGGCCAGCCGGAAATAGGCCTTGCCCTCGGCTTCTTTGTCGCCGTCAAGCAGCACGGTGCGCTGGCTCTCATCCTTGATGTCGGCGTCGCGCGGAATGCGGAAATAGCGCGGCTGCTCGCCGCCAGTCACGAAGAAGGTGCCGTAGGCGAAAGGCCCGTCCTTCATCGGGATCGAGCTGTCGTCTTCCTTGATGCGGCCGCGCATCTCGGCAAACAGCGTCTTCTGCAGCGGCTTGGTGTCTTCCATCGCCGCGTTCATATAGGTGTTTTCGGCCTCCAGATGCTTGCGGATCTCGGGGTCGAGGATCGAGGGATCCTTGAACATTGCCTGCCAGTTGTCGGCGCGCAGCCAGGCGTAATCGTCCGTGCGGGTGATGCCATGGCGCGTGTCGGAGTGCGGCTTCTTCGGCGCAACGGGCGGGTTCGGCAGGTTTTTGAAGACGGACAAGGGGAGCTCCGGGGTCGGCATTTCAGGTTGTGAAGAGATAGAGACGCAAGCGCCGTCGATCAAGCGGCAAAAGCCACGCGCAAGAGTGCCATGCGACGCTCGCTAAATGGTGACTGTGCAAAACTCAAGCAATCCTCACCTTGCCTTGATGTGACCACAATATTTAAGAAAGTCCGCTCCCATCGTGCGGAATTCTGCCATGGCCGGGCGGCCCTCAAAGCTGCCTCTGCTGAACCGGCCGCGCAGCATTCCGGAATGAGCTTGCAAAGGATTTCTTCAGTAATGCCGAAACGTATCGCCCTTGTTTTGACCGCTCTCAGCCTTGCCGCCTCCGCCTTTGCACCCACCGCATTCGCCGTCGACCCCGCAATCAAGAAGCAGCTCGAAAAGCTCGACCCCGCGACGCGCCTCGAACAGAGCTGCGACACCGAGGCGATGAGCCGCATCAACAAGGACGCCACCGGCTACAAGCCGGACAAGGTGATCGCCTATACCTTCAAGGACCCGGTCCCGAGCGACGATCGTCTGGAAGCCCCGGGCGCGGTCTTCCGCAGCAAGGGCGATTGGTATCACCTGTCCTACAGCTGCATCACCGGTCCGCAGCACATCAATGTCCGCGAGCTGAGCTACCAGATCGGCGACAAGGTTCCGCGCGACAAGTGGACCAAATATTACCTCTACGATTGAGCGGCCAGCAGCCTCTCGTCCGGACCCAAAGCAAAACGGCGGCCCTGATGGAGCCGCCGTTTCGCATTCATATGGGCTGAACGCCTTACACCAGTTCGCCGAACGCGGCTGCCGTGAACGGGCGCATGTTTTCATTGTCGCCGGTGCGCACCTTGGTTACCCATTGCGGGTCGCTCAGGATCGCGCGGCCGACGGCGATCAGGTCGAACTCCTCGCGCTCCATGCGGCGCACCAGATTGTCGAGCCCGACGACGCTCGAGCTCTCGCCGCCGAACGCCGCCATGAAGTCGCCGGAAAGACCGACGGAGCCGACGCTGATGGTCGCCGCACCCGTGAGCTTCTTCGCCCAGCCGGCGAAATTCAGCCCCTGTTCGCCGTCGATCTCGGGGAATTCGGGCTCCCAGAAGCGGCGCTGCGAGCAGTGCAGCACATCCACGCCGGCTTCCACCAGCGGCATCAGCCAGTCGGTCATCGCGTCAGGCGTTTCGGCGAGCCGCGCCTTGTAGTCCTGCTGCTTCCACTGGCTGAGACGCAGGATGATCGGATAATCGGGACCGACGGCCTCGCGCATCGCCTTCACCACATCGGCGGCGAAGCGGGCGCGCTCCTTCAGCGTCGCGCCGCCATAGCGGTCGGTGCGCTTGTTGGTGCCGGCCCAGAAGAACTGGTCGATCAGATAGCCATGCGCGCCGTGGATCTCGAACGTGTCGAAGCCGAGCCGCTTGGCGTCGGCGGCGGCCCGCGCATAGGCTGATATCGTGTCGGCGATGTCTTCCTCGCTCATCGCTTCGCCGCGCGGCGTCTCAGGCGCAAGCAGGCCGGACGGGCTTTCGACGCCGCTTGCCGGCCAATCGCCGGCCGGATGCGCCACCGAGCCGACATGCCAGATCTGCGGCCCCATCTTGCCGCCCTTGTCGTGGACCGTCTTGATCACCTTGCTCCAGCCGGCAAGCGACTTCTCGCCGTGGAAGAAAGGGATGCGCTCATGGTTGCTCGCCGCAGGTCGGTCGATGACGGTGCCTTCCGAAAGGATGAGCCCGACGCCGTCTTCGGCGCGACGGCGATAATAGGCCTCGACATCGGCCCCCGGAACGCCCTCGGGCGCAAAGGTTCGCGTCATCGGCGCCATGACGATACGGTTCTTGAGGTCGAGCGATTTGATCTTGAACGGCGCAAACAGCGCGTTGACGTCAGCTGCATTCATTACGGGCAAACTCCTGTAGAAAGGTGGCGCGCCTTAAGTATATTCTATATACCTAGTGTCAATGAGGCACTGCAGAGCGCCTAGGTAGCATCGAGGAAACCGCCATGAACGAACATCGGCCGATCTCAGCCCCCGTCAATTGTCGTGCGGACCGCCCCGACGCGATCGAGCAGAGCTTCGTCGTCGATTGCCCGAGCCGGCTGTTGTTCGAGCAGATCGCCGACAAATGGTCGATGATGATCCTGACGGTGCTCGATCGCGGCCCGCTGCGCTTCAACGCCATCAAGCGCCAGCTCGGCGGCATCACCCAGAAGGCGCTGACCCAGACGCTACGGCGCCTGGAGCGCAACGGGCTCGTTACGCGCGAGGTCATTCCCGTCTCGCCTGTTGCGGTCGAATACCGCATCAGCCCGCTCGGCCGTTCGCTGCAGACGCCGTTCAAGGCGCTCTATGCCTGGACGATCGACTACCTGCCGGATGTGGAAAAAGCCCGCGCCGCCTTCGACGAACGTTCGGCCGGCTGATCACGCCTTGCCGCGCGGCCGCGACTTATTTATCGACAGAAACAGCAATGCGCCGAAACCGGCCGTAAATTTGCCGTGGAAGCGGTCGATGCGATCATTATACGGCTGCAGCCATCTGAACTCGGTTTGAACTCCACGGTCCCGGCACAATGAAAAACCTCGTCCTCGCCTCGGCGCTGCTCCTTGCCCCGGTCGCAATTGCCGCTGCCGGGCAAACGGCGACGATCCAGCCCGTCGTGGCAGCCACCATGCCGGCGCCCGTGGTCTCGCTATCGTCGGACCCGGGGACCGCGAACACGGCACCGAAGTCCACCCGGAAGGCCGCGCCCAAGGCTCCTGCGCCCAAGCAGACGCCGCCCAGGCAGACATCATCCACGAAGCTCGTCGAGCCGCACCTGCGCGTCGCCCGTTCGGATATCAAGGGCCACGCCCGCGTGGCACTCACCTTCGACGCCTGCATGGGCAAGGCCGACGAGCGTATCCTGTCGGTGCTGGTGTCTGAACGCATTCCGGCGACGATCTTCGTCACCGCCCGCTGGCTGAAGCACAACCCGCAAGCGCTGCAGGTCATGCTCGCCAATCCCGATCTGTTCGAACTGGAAAATCACGGCCAGAACCATATTCCCGCCGTCGACAAACCGGTATCGATCTACGGCATCGCATCCGCCGGTTCGCCTGAAGCCGTGCGCATCGAGGTCCAGGGCGGCGCCGACGCCATGCTCGCCTCCGGCATCCCGGCCCCCCGCTGGTTCCGCGGCTCCACCGCCAAATACGACCTCTCTTCGATCGCCCAGATCCGCGCCATGGGCTACCGCATCGCCGGCTACTCGGTGAACGGCGACGGCGGCTCGCTTCTCGGTGCGGCAATCACGGAAAAACGCATCTCATCCGCCAAGGACGGCGACGTCGTCATCTCCCACATCAACCAGCCGACGCATGCCGCCGGCGAGGGCGTGGCGAAAGCGATCCTCGATCTGAAGGCCAAGGGCACCGAGTTCGTGCGGCTGCAGGATGTCGAGGATCGTGGGGATGATGATACGACGGAGTAGGGTGGCTCTCTGCTGGCGCTAACCTGCGGGAAACACGATCGCTAGAGCCGAGTGCGTGACACCCCCCTCTGTCCTGCCGGACATCTCCCCCACAAGGGGGGAGATCGACTCGCGGCCAGCGCCCCACCAAACTTCAAGGTTGGAGCGAGCGGCCAAGCCCAGCCAATCTCCCCACCTGTGGGGGAGATGCCCGGCAGGGCAGAGGGGGGTATCACACGGCACAACCTAGCGAGCGGATATCTAGTCAAAACCCAACGAGTGGCTCCGGGCATAACCTAAGCCCCGCCAACCCACTCTACCTCACCACCATCTCCACCCGCGCCGCCTCATCCCGCCGTCCGCCGCCCGGCCCATCCCGATCCATCGCAAAATCATCGAACCAATCGCGATACGTCCCCGACATCATCGCCCCGATCACCTGCGTCGCGAGATACGAGAACGTGATCCCGTTCCCGCCATAGCCATAGGCCCCAAAGACATGCGGCAATGACGGCACCGGTCCGATCAGTGGCAGGCCGTCCACTGTCTCGCCGAAGGTGCCGCACCAGGCGGTGGCGACGCGGGTGTCGGCGCGGGGCCAGATCAGTTTCATCTTTTCGCGGATGGCCATGATCTTCTCCGGCGCCTTGGCGTCGCGCGCCGCCGGATCGACGGTGTCGTCATCCTCGCCGCCCACCACGATGCGGCCATCAGGGGTCGTGCGCATGTAGAGATAGGGGTGGCTGTCCTCCCAGATCAGTGTCTGGTCGCGCCACAGCGTGCCCGGCTCCTGCGGCACGGTCGCCATCGCCCAGCTCGACGTCGTGCGGTGCAGTTTCGGCATCGCGATATCAGGCAGGCTGTAGCCGGTGGCGAGCACCGCCGTCTTCGCCTCGATCACGAAGCCGCCATCGGTTTCCGCCGTCACGCGGTTGCCCTCGCTGTGCAGCCTCGTCACGGACGCATCAATGAGCCGAGCGCCATCTTTCGCCGCCATCCGCAGCAGCGCCCATGTCAGCAACAGCGGGTCGGCCTCCGCCGAGCCGCGCGACAGGATGCCGGCGTCGCGGTCGATCTCGAATTCGGTGAAGAGATCGCAATGTTCGAGATAGCGGCTCGGAAGCCCGGCGCGCTGCCTGAGTTCGGCCTCGACCGCGAGATCGCGTGCGCCCTCGTGGTTCCTGGCGAGATAAAGCGACCGGCGCGGCTGGAAGGCGCAGTCGATGCGGTAGGCGGCAATCAGCTTGGCGAGACCGGAAACGGCGGCCGCACTGCGCCTGTAGATGCCGACGGCGCGCTCGAAGCCGTAGAATTGCTCGAGCTCCGTCAGCGTCTTGTCGATCTCCCATTGCAGCATCGCGGTGCTGGCGGCCGTACTTCCCAGCCCCGGATGCTCGCGGTCGACGATCGCAACCGAAAGGCCGCGCTCGGCCAGATGCTGGCCCATCAGCGCCCCGGTCACGCCGCCGCCGATGACGAGGGCATCGACCTGCAGATGATCGGTGAGTGGCGCGAATATGGGTCGGCTGACGCCGTTGCCCCAGGGCGAACGGCCGCTGGTCAATCGATCCTGGCTCAGGCTTTTCAGCTCTATCTCGGACATGGCGGCCTCACTTCGGCAGTTGCGGCTGCTGCTTTTCTTCGATGAACAGCTCGTCGATGATGGTCATGACGATCAGCGACAAGGGCAGCGCCAGCATAGCGCCGACGGCGCCCCACATCCAGGTCCAGAACAGAATGGCGAGGAACACCACGAAGGCGTTGATCTCCAGCCGCCGTCCCATCACCGCCGGGAAGATCAGGTTCTCCATCAGAAGGTGGACGGTGAAGAAGGCCGCTGCCGGGATTAGCCCGACGACGAGAGCATCATGCGTGATGATACCGGCAATCGCGATCGCCAGCGTCATCATGGTGATGCCGAGATAGGGAATGAAGCTCGAGAGAAATGCGAAGAAGCCCCAGAGCACTGGCGACGGCAAACCGCCGGCATAGGCGATGATGGTCATGACGACGCCGAGGCAGGCATAGATGACGGAGGCGGTAGCGAAATAGAAGCCCAGCACCTGCTCGACGCTGCTGATGACGCGGATGGCGGCGAGGCGCTGCGAGCGCTCGCGAAAGACCATGATGATCGACTTGCGCAGGCTGACGCGGCCCATCAGGAAGAGCAGAAGTGCGGCGAAGAAGATCAGCGCCTGCACCAGGGCCGGCGTCAGGTTCGCTGTCACGAGATGAAGGACGTTGCCGGTATTCTCCAGGAGCTTTTCTGCCGACATCGGGCCGCTCTGAAAGGTCTCGGGCGTGATATGCAGCCATTTGATGCGCTCGAGATAGGGCATCAGCCGGTTCGCCGTCTTCTCGGCAAAGTCCGGGCCCTCGTTGGCAAGCGTCGTCAGAGGGCCCGCAAGCGAATTGGCGACGAGGAAGATAATGAGCGCCACCGCCGAGGACAGGATCACGGCGTTGGTAATCCGGGGCACGCCGAGCTTCGTCAGCTTCTCCGCCAGCATCCCGAGGATCATGCCGACGACAATGGCAAGCGTCAGCGGGATCAGCACCAGCGACATCATGTAGACGGCCGAAAGAGCGAGGATAACGAAGATGCCGATGATCGCCCAGGCCATTGAAATGTCGAGGCCATCCTTCTCCACACGCCGCACCGGCGCCTGTATTATGGCTTCCTCTGCGTCAGTCATGTTTTTCGCCCATGAACTGACCCGCCGTTCTCCGATTGCGATCTTGCTCGCCTGTTTGCGAATGCCGTTGGCAATACCCATGAATAGTCGTTCCCCGGAAGCCCCTGTGCTTCGCACCTAGAACGCGTCGAAACTCATTCCGGTTCCGCCTGTGTCAAAGCGGGAATGCCGAATTCTCGCCGCATCTGAGGCGCATCTTGCGCCACGCAACGGCGGGGAGGCAGGGCCGCTGCGTTTCGTGCCCGATCGGAGCACCGTTGCGGCCCTGCCAGATCCGATATGTCAGCCCGCCGGGCTGTCGCAAACGGCGGCTTCCGAGCCCGTCTCCGGCTCCTTGCGACCGAGAAACGCCACCACCACGACCGCCGTGAAAATCGTGATACTCGCGAGCAGGATGAGCAGCGTGCTGAAGGCCTGCGCGTAGTGCAGCGCCAGCGCCTCGCGACCCATCTGAGGCATCACTGCCGCCGCTGCGCCGAGATCGCCGGTCACCAGCCGCTGCGCCGCCCGCGCCGCCTCTTCGCCTGCTCCACTAAGACTTGGCCCAAGCCGGGCGCCAACCAGCGCCGAAAGCACCGCGCTGACGATAGCGAGCGCCACCCCTTCGCCGGCAACGCGGGTCGTGCTGAAAATCCCCGTCGCCATGCCGGCCCGCTCCTTCGGCACGACACTGACGGCAAGCCCGTCCATCAGCCCCCAGGGCAGGCTGATGCCGATGCCGATCGTCAGAAGCGGTCCGATCAGAAGCAGCGGCTGCGAGGCCGGCACGCCCGCCGGAAGGGTCGACAGCCAGAACAGCCCGCCGGCCGCGATCAGCAGCCCGACGCCGCAGATGACTGCCGCGGTGAACCAGCGCGTCAACAGGCCAGCGACGACGGGCAGCACCAGCAGCGGGCCGGATAGCGCGATCATCATCTGCCCAGCGCCCACCTCGCTCATGCCGTCGATGCCGACGAAGCGCACGGGAAGCAGGATGAGCAACACCACGAAGGCATAAGCCGGTGCGGCGGCCAAGAGCTGCACGCCGACGAAGCGCGGATAGCGAAACAGCGTCAGGTCGAGCATCGGCCGCGCCGTCCTTCGCTCGATCAGCCAGAAGCCTGCCAAAAGCGCTGCCGAGGCGAAAAGCAGCGCCACGACTGACACGCTGCCCCAGCCATTCTCCGGCGCGAGCAGAACGCCATAGGTGAACAGCGCCAATGCCAGCGTGAAGCTTGTGGCACCCGGCCAGTCGAGCCCCCTGGCCTCCGGATCGCGCGTCTCGTGCAGGAAGGCGGCGCCGAGAACAAAGGCGATCACGGCCAGCCCCACGACGAGCGCGAAGATCGCCGGCCAGCCGAAGCTGTCGACCATCAGGCCGGAGGCGATCGGCCCGAAGGCGAGGCCGACGCCGAAGCTGGAGCCGACGATGCTGAAGGCGCGCATCCGCGCATTGCCCTCGAACTCCTGCGCCAGCGCCGCCATGCCGCCGGAAAAGGCGGCTGCCGCACCCACGCCCTGCAACGCCCTGAGGACATCGAACCAGACGATGTCAGGGGCGAAGGCGAGGCTCGCCGAAAACATGAGGAAGGCCACGAGCCCTGTGAGAAAGATGCGCTTGCGGCCGTATGTGTCGGCGAGCGCTCCTGATGCCATCAGGCTGCTGCCGAAGGTCAGCATGAAGGCATTGGTGACCCAGTTGAGCGCGATCGGGCTGCCGCCGAGATCGCGGCTGATCGCCGGCAGCGCCACCGCCGGTCCGGTGAAGGTCAGCGGCATGGCGGCCGCGGCAGCGCAGATGCCGACCAGCGCCATGATCTTCCTGATGTTGCCGGCTTGGCTTGCGCCGGCGGCGGCAAGCGGTGTCGAGAGTTGTCGTGTCATGAGATATCCGCCTGTGTGAAAGGTGAAGTGCGGCGACAGCGGGAGGCCTATTGCCAAGGACACAGACAAGATAAATTCGCTTCAATATCGCGATAAGCGGCCTATGATGCCGTTCATCATGGAAAAATTCGCTCGAATGGAGAGCGGGGAAAACGCAACATGGATCAGCTCAGCGGCTTGTCGGCCTTCGTGAAAACTGCCGATCTCGGCAGTTTCGTCGCCGCCGGGCGCGTGCTCGGCCTGTCGGCGTCCGCCGTCGGCAAGGCGGTGACGACGCTGGAGCGGCAGGTCGGTGTGCGGCTCTTCCAGCGCTCGACGCGCAGCATAAGGCTGACGGAGGAGGGGCGGCTGTTCCACGAGCGCTGCCGCCGCGTGCTTGATGATCTCGAGGACGCGCAGGCCTCGCTTGCGGCCGCCGTCGCCACCCCGCGTGGCCGGCTACGCCTCAGCCTGCCGCTGGTCAGCTATCATCTTCTTTTGCCCGTGGTGCCGGGCTTCGTCCGCCTCTATCCGGAGGTGGAGCTCGATCTCGATTTCAACGACCGCATCGTCGATCTGATCGACGAGGGCGTCGATGTGGCGATCCGCAGCGGTCATCTGCAGGATTCCCGGTTGATGTCGCGGGCGCTGCGGCCGTTCCGCATGCTGCTCTGCGCCGCACCCGATTATCTGGAGGCGCAGGGCACGCCGAAAACCCCGCAGGATCTCGCCGGCCACGCCGCCATCCGCTTTCGCTTTCCCAACAGCGGCAAGCTGCAGGACTGGCCGCTTGCCATGCCATCAGGCGCGCCGGAACTGGCGATCCGCAGCCTGCTCGTCTGTAACAACATGGAAGCGTTGGGCGGCGCGGTGGAAGCCGGCCTCGGCATCGGCTGCATGCCGGATTTTCTGGCAAGGCGGCGGCTGGCGGAAGGCCGGCTGCGCACCGTGCTCGACGATCATATCGATGGCCCCGGCCAGTTCCACATGCTCTGGCCCTCGAACCGGCATCTGTCGCCCAAGGTCCGCGTGCTGGTCGATTACCTCACCGAAACCCTCTTCGCCGACCACTTCGAAAGCCCGGCCGCGCCGGCATGGCCAGCGTGAGGGTTTGAATGCGAAACGCCCACCGAAAGGTGGGCGCTGTAACTGGCATCCTTGGAGAGGAACTTACGCCGACAACGTCAGCCCGATCCCCCAGGGATCGCGCAGGAACACGCCGCCGTCGCGCTTCTCGCTCTTGATCTCGAGTTCGTCGAGCTTGGCGACGGCCTTGTCGAGGGCTGCGGTATCGTTGAAGCGTAGCGCGTAGTCGGAAAGCCCGGTCATCACCTCGGTGCGGGCGCCGGCGCCGCGGCTGTTCCAGATGTTGGCGGCGACATGGTGGTGGTAGTCGCCGGTTGCAAAGAAGCTGGCGCCGGGATAGCGCGCCATGATCTTCAGGCCGAGAACGTCGCGATAGAACTGGTCTGCCTCGGGAATGTTGCCGACCTGCAGATGGATATGGCCGATCGCCGAACCCTCGGCCATACCGGTCCACGTATCATCAGGCGCGCTCTCATAGAGCGCCTGCAGGTCGAGCCGGTGCGTCGCCATCTCCACCTGTCCGTCCTGGTGGAATTTCCACTGCATCGGCGAGCGGTCCGAATAGATCTCGATGCCGTTGCCCTCGGGATCGGAGAGATAGATCGCCTCGCTGACCAGATGGTCGGACGCGCCGTCGAGAACCACATTGTTATGCGCGGCATGGCGCAGCCAGCGCGCCAACTCGACGCGTGACGGCATCAGGAAAGCGGTGTGGAAGAGGCCGGCGGCATTGCGCGGCGCGGTGCGCACATCCTTGCCCGTCGTCAGTGTCAGAAGCGGCGTTTCGCCAACGCCAAGCACTTCGCCGCTCGCCGTCTTCTCGATGACCTTGAGCCCGAGCATCGACTGGTAGAAGGCCGAAACGGTGGGGAGGTCGGTCACGACGAGATGCGAGTGATCGACATAGGCAGGGCGCGTCAGCGCGTAGGAAGTCTGTGTGGTGGTCATCTTTGGGTCTCCTGCCCGGGATAAGGAGGGCGTACCGGCGCCGGCAGCAAAGATGCTGCCCTCGGGCAGCAAACTGCTGCCCATAGCGACGCCAAGGAAGTTTCGCCGGTGCATGCGTGTGATGGGTCCTCTGGCCGCTGTACTTGCATCCTATATGGCGCATCGCGATTGTTCACAGAAGTCCCGTTTTTGACGATGAAGCGTTCGATATCCATTGACGACTTCCGCGCGCTGGCTTGATCCCGATCGAGCTACCGGCTTGATCCGATCAACGGCGCCAGCTTGATCCCGATCAATGCGTCAGCTTGATCTCGATCAAAGCGCCATATGTATTTCAGGAGGATATTGTCACCATTAAATGCAGTCATAGAGGAGTTGCATCATGTACAGGAAGATCATCGTCGCGGTCGAAATCGGCGCGCTCGCAAACGGGGACATGACCTTCCGCAAGGCCGCCTCGCTGCTCGATAGCGGCGGCGAGATCATCCTGCTCAACGTCGTCGAGGACATCCCGACCTATCTCGGCGTCGATATCCCCGTCGACCTGATCGAAAACGCCGCCAAGGATGCGCAGGAGAAGCTGCAGGGGCTGATCGTCAGCACCGGCATTCCCGCCAAAGTCGAGATCAGCCACGGCAGGCCGGCCAGCGGCATCATCGCCTCGGCCGAGGCCAACGGGGCGGACCTCATCATCCTCTCCTCGCACATGCCCGATTTCAGCAACTACTTCATCGGCGCCACCGCCGACCGCGTCGTGCGCCACGCCAAATGCTCGGTGCTGGTCGATCGCCGCAAGGCGTGAGCGCAAGGCTATAAAAGGGAGGCGGAGATGCGGGAGGCTGCCACGGCCTCCCGTCTCATCCGCTTCACGAAGATTTATTCTCCCGAGACAGCGCTTGTGTTGCGCGCAAACCATTTCGATGCGACGATCCCGGTCTAACAAATGGGGCATGGTCTGCATGGGCGAGTTCAACGGCATCCGCTGGGCTTATGACAAATACGAGCTGATCGCCGACGGCATCGTCCACGGCGTGGGGCTGGCGCTCGCGCTCATCGGCGCTACCGTGCTGATCTTCTACGCCACCGTCTGGTCCTCGCATGGCGAACTCGCCGCCGCCTGGATCTACAGCCTCGGCCTGGTGCTGACGCTCGGCATCTCGTTCTCCTACAATGCCTGGCCGGTGTCGCGCACCAAGTGGTTTCTGCGCCGGCTCGACCATTCCTCGATCTTCATCCTGATCGCCGCCACCTACACGCCGTTCCTCGAGCGCGGCGCCGACAACCCTCTGCTTCTCGGCATGCTCATCGGCATCTGGGCCGTGGCCTTCATGGGCGTGTTCCTGAAATGCGTCTTCCCCGGCCGCTACGACCGTCTGGCGATCCTCCTCTATCTCGCCATGGGCTGGAGCGGCGTCATGGTCGCGGGCCCGGTCGCCGAGCGCATCCCCTATGCCTCGATGCTCCTGATCGTCATCGGCGGCATCATCTATTCGCTCGGCGTGATCTTCCACGTCTGGGAAAAGCTGCGCTTCCAGAACGCCATCTGGCACGGCTTCGTCGTCGCGGCTGCCGCCGTCCATTACACCGCGGTGCTCACCTGTTTCAGCATGAGCCCGGTCTGAGTTCACTGAACCTCACCCAGTCTTCGTCAGCGTCACCACATAGCGGCAGGTCGCGTCGCTATCGTTGCGAAACTCGCAATCCACCGCCGGACCGAGCAGCAGGCAGTCGCCGATCTTAAGCGCATGCACCATCTCGCCCTCGACGAAGGTGAGCGCCCCCTCGGTCACCCAGATGCATTGCCGCAGAAACACGAAGGATGCCGCCGGGTAGGCGACACGGGCGCCACGAGGCAGCTCGACCTCGATGATATCGAACGGGCTGCCATCCGGCGAAACATGTCGCCGCGTATAGCCGGTCTCGGGATCGGTCCACAGCGGCTGGTCTTCGCGCCGGCGTAGCCGCTGGCTGCCCGCCTCGGCGCGCGCAATCAGCGACGATACCGTCAGCCCGAAGGCGCCGCAGAGCTTGCCCAGCAGCGAGGCCGTCGGGCTGCTCTCGCCGCGCTCCACCTTGTGGATCATCGCCCGCGATACGCCGGAGTGATCCGAAAGGTCGCTCAGCGACCATCCCCGCAATTCCCGCTCGGCGCGGACGCGATCGCCTAGACAGCGATCGAAATTGTCTGATATAGTGGACATAGTGAATTTATAGTGGATAGACCATCATGACGCAACCCACCCTCATCCGCGACGCGACCGAAACCGATCTGGCCGCGATCCGCGATATCTACAACCACGCGGTGGAACACACGACGGCGATCTGGAACGAAACGGTCGTCGATCTCGACAACCGCCGCGAATGGTTCGCCATGCGCCGCGCCCGCGGCTTCCCGGTTCTGGTCGCCGAGAAGGACGGCAAGATCGCCGGCTATGCCTCCTACGGCGACTGGCGCGCCTTCGAGGGCTTCCGCCACACGGTCGAGCATTCCGTCTATGTCGAAAAGGATCACCAGGGGGCCGGCATCGGCAGAGAATTGATGACGGCGCTGATCAAGCGCGCCGGCGAAAGCGGCATCCACGTCATGATCGCCGGCATCGAGGCCGGCAACCGGGCCTCCATCGCGCTGCACGAAAAACTCGGCTTCCGCAACGGCGGCACCTTCCACGAAGTCGGCATCAAGTTCGGCCGCTGGCTGGACCTGACGTTCATGGAATTGCGGGTGCCGGGCTGACGGTGGCGTGTGTTAGTGAGGTGTCGGCAGGCCATTGAACCGGTGGGCTATCTGTCAACCCATTGAAACACCAGCGCTTCCTCCCTCGCGACGTCATCCTCGGGCTCGTCCCGAGGATCTAACCACGCTGCAACGGGCTGGACGTGAGTGGATCACCCGGTAGGCGCGCCGGCATCGCTTGGGCGACCGTCGAAAGCACCATTACCGTTGCATTCCGGGAGACGTGCTTAGATGCTCGGCACAAGGCCGAGCATGACGGCTGAGTATGTGGCCGGCGTCAGTAAATGATCGAAGCGGCGGAGCCTCGACCCGATAACCCATTGAAACACCAACACTTCCTCCCCCGCGGCGTCGTCCTCGGGCTTGTCCCGAGGATCTAAGCACGCCGCAACGGGCTGGACGTGAGTGGATCACCCGGCGCGCGTGCCCGCATCGCATGGGCGACCGTCGAAAACACCATCGCCGTTGCATTCCGGGAGACGTGCTTAGATCCTCGGGACGAGCCCGAGGATGACGGCCGAGTGTGTTGCTGACGTTGGCAACCTATTGAAGCGAAAGCGCTTCCTCCCTCTCAACGTCGTCCTCGGGGTGAACTGGAGCCCCGACGGCGGAGAGGGGCAGAAGCCCTTCCACACCACAAAGGCAAAACGCCCGCCACGGTCTCCCGGGCGGGCGTAATCCATAGTCATCGCCATCACTTGTCCGGCGTAAACACCATCGAATGACCGTTGATGCAGTAGCGCAGGCCGGTCGGCGGTGGGCCGTCGGGGAAGACGTGGCCGAGATGGGCCTCGCAATTGCCGCAGCGGATCTCGGTGCGCACCATGCCGTGGCTGGTATCGCGATACTCGGTCACCGCCTCGGGCGAAACCGCCTCGAAGTAGCTCGGCCAGCCGCAGCCGGCGTCGAATTTGGTGTCGGAGCGAAACAGCGGCGCGTCGCAGCAAACGCAGCTGTAGAGCCCCGTTTCGAATGAGTCCCAGTAGGGGCCGGTAAAGGCCCGTTCGGTGCCGTGCTGGCGGGTGATGCGGTACTGCTCGGGGGTGAGCTGTTCCTTCCACTCGGCATCGGTCTTGTGAACCTTGGCGATCGTCGTATCGGCCATGGAGTGCTCCTTTCACGCAGCTGTGGCTTGCGGCGAGTGTTTTTTGATTTCTTCGGGAATGTGGTGCTGTTGACGCGAACGATCAAGGGACCGCGCGCGTCCGACGGTCGAGTTCGCGGCCGCCGTGTCGATCAGATCACAGCCCCCTGCGCCTCGATATACGCTCTCAGCTTGGCGACCAGCGCGGCTTCGCCGTCGCCCGATTTTGCTGCCTCGGCCCACGAATAGCCCATGCAGGCCGGGCGGTGGCGCTTGTCCTCGGGCTCGGTCAGATAGCGCGGCATGATATGCGCGTGCAGGGCAGGCTCGGCATTGCCCCAGATCTCGTAGTTCACCCGGGCGCAACCGGTAGCGGAAAGCAGCGCGTCGCCCGCCAGCGCCATGTCGCTGAGAAAGGCGGCGCGCGCCTCGGGAGAGAGGTCGTTGAGGCTCGGCACGACGGGATCCGCCAGCAGCAGGCAGTAGCCCGGCAGCGGCTGCACATCGCCGATCACAAGCCAGCCGGAACGCATACGGCAGATGACATAAGGGTTGGTGCCCGCCCGCGCCATCGCCACGCGCTCTTCGATAAGGTTCATTGCGTTTCCCTAAAGGATTGATTCCGTTCGGATCTTCCTATGATCAGAAGAGGCCGGGCCGCGCAATGGGCTGGATGAGGCAAACCTACCCCGAGGCCAAAATCACATGCGCCTGGATCTTGGCGGCGATCTCGCCGTTGCCGTGCTTGCTCGCAAGCGCCGCCTCCGCCGCCTTGGTCGCGGCCTCGAGCTTCGCAGGGTTCCGCGCCTCGATCTCGCCGCGCAAGGGCGTTCCCTGGCAATAGGCGACCGCCACCTCGCGGGCGGACGGCGCGCGGCTGATATCGGGGCGGGTGTCGATCTCGATCTCCTTGAATCCGGCGCGCGCGAGGTCGTCGCGGATCTGGTCGCGGTCGTGATAGCCGTGCGGCGTGCGCTCGGCGAAGCGTGGCGGATCCTCTGGAAATACGGTGGCCAGCGCCTTGGTCACGTCGTCGGCGAACACATTCGTGTCGATCCGGTCCCAGACGCTGAACAGAAGCCGCCCGCCTGGCTTGAGCACCCGCCGTGCCTCGCGATAGGCGGCCGGTCGATCCGGAAAGAACATCGCCCCGAACTGGCAGCAGACGAGGTCGAAACTCGCATCCTGGAAGGGCAGCGCCATGGCATCGGCCTGTCGCCAGACGACACGGTCCTCGGCCGGCTGGTGCAAGCGGGCATAGTCGAGCATGGCCTGGTTGAGATCGGTCGCGATATAGGTCGCGCCGGGTGGCAGCAGTGGCGCCAGCGCCCGTGTGACCGCGCCGGTGCCGGCCGCGATCTCGAGCACCGCCTTGGGCTTCAGGGCGGCGGCCCGCCGCGCCAGGTCGGCGGCATAGGATGCGAAAATCAGCGGCACCATGTGGCGGTCGTAATTTTCCGGAACGGAGCCGGCAAAGATCTTGTCCGCTTCCAGCATCGCCTCATCCTCCCTTTGCGACGATCGGCATTTGCTATTGCGAGGAGACTACCACGAAACGCCGTCTCCCGCTCGTCTCAAGCGCGGTTATCGCGCCCTTCGTCGCATCGCCCGTTCGGATGAACGCCGGTTCATCATAAGAGCCAGCTAATGTGGCCCCTGATCCTGGCTATACTTGATGAAAATCGAGCATCGGGGGATGCTGAAATGAGTGAAACCATTATTTTCAGCGCCTATTGCGCGATCTCGAGCGTCTTCATGCTGATGACGGCGCTCGAAGGCTGGGCCATGAGGGGCGGATGGACGCTGGCGCGCGGCTTTGGTCTCGCTGCCTGTCCGCTCTGGCCGCTGCTGCTTGCCGCCTTCATTCTGCACACGCTGCTCGCGCCAAGACGCATGCCGCGTCTCACCCGCGCTGCCTGAACAGCCTCTTTGCGCCGCCATCCGTCCCCGCGCACGATGCGTCCAAACCCTCATTTGGCCGATCTAGCTTGAGATGGCGGCGCTCTTCTTCTAAACCTGAGGCATCTGATTTGTTTCGGATTCGGGGTCTTCAAGGATAAAAGGAGAGCGGATGGCCGATGGGACGGCATTGACGTTTGCGGCACTGTGTCTGCCATTTCTCGGCGCCGTTCTTGCACCGTTCCTCGTCCGCGCATTCGGTCACAATGCCGCCTGGCTGCTGGCGCTCGCGCCGCTTCTGGCTTTCCTTCGCTTCGCAAGCCTTCTGCCGGAGATCGCGGCCGGCACCGTCATTCGCGGCGGCTATGCCTGGGCGCCGAGCCTCAATCTCGATTTCGCCTGGATGCTCGACGGCCTGTCGGTCACCTTCGCGCTGCTGATCACGGGCATCGGCACGCTGGTCGTGCTTTATGCCGGCGGTTATCTGAAGGGCCATCCCGATCTCGGCCGCTTCTTCTCCTTCATCTTCCTGTTCATGGGCGCGATGCTCGGGCTTGTCGTCTCCGACAATTTCCTGATGCTCTTCGTCTTCTGGGAATTGACATCGATCACCTCCTTCCTGCTGATCGGCTTCGATCATCGCCGCGAGGCCTCGCGCCGCGCAGCATTGCAGGCGCTGGTCATCACCGGCGGCGGCGGATTGCTGTTGCTGGCAGGCCTGTTGATGATCTGGAGCACGACAGGCGCGTCCGAGCTTTCGGTGCTGCTGCAATCGGGCGATCTCTTGCGCGCCAACCCCTATTACATGCCGATCCTGTTGCTCATCCTCGGCGGCGCCTTCACCAAGTCGGCGCAATATCCGTTTCACGCCTGGCTGCCCAACGCCATGGAGGCGCCGACGCCGGTTTCGGCCTATCTGCATTCGGCGACCATGGTCAAAGCCGGCGTCTATCTCCTGATGCGCCTCAATCCCGTCATGGGCGGCACAACACCCTGGGAAACCATCCTGCCGCTCTTCGGCGGCGTCACGCTTGTGGTCGGGGCGCTGCTTGCCATCCGCAAGACCGATCTGAAGCTGAAACTCGCCTACACCACGGTCTCCTCGCTCGGCCTGCTGGTTCTCTTGACCGGCTTCGGCTCCGATTACGCCATCGAGGCGGCGGTGCTCTATCTGGTCGCCCACGCGCTGTTCAAGGGCGCGCTGTTCATGGTCTCGGGGATCATCGACCACGAGACCGGCACCCGCGACGTCACCCGCCTCAGAGGGCTGAGAACGGCAATGCCGCTCACCTTCGCGATTGCGCTCGCCGCCGCCCTGTCGATGGGCGGCCTGCCGCCGTTCGCTGGCTTCCTCGCCAAGGAGGAGATCTACGCGGCCCTTGCCCATGGCGATCCGCGCTCGATCCTCTTCGCGGTTCTGGTGATTGCCGCCAACGTGCTGATGTTCGCCATCGCCTTCGCCGTCGCCCTGAAACCCTTCCTCGGCGCCCCGGTCGAAACGCCCAAACATCCACACGAGGCCCCGCCGCTTCTCTGGCTTGGCCCCGCCGTGCTCGCCCTGCTCGGCCTTCTCGCCGCCCTGTTTTCGGCGACCACGCACCACTTCATCTCCTCGCCGATGGCCTCGTCCGTCCGGGGGGCGGCCACCACGATCGAGAGCTCGCTCGCGCCGCATATCGGGCTGCCGCTGCTCCTGTCGCTGTTCACCATCGCGCTTGGCATCGCCGTTTACTGGCAGCTCGATCGCGCCCGCGCGCTGATGGCCGCGCTGTTGCAGCGGTTGGGGCCGGGGCCGGATCAGGGCTTCGACAACGCCATATCGGGCCTCGTCTCCTTCTCCGTGCGCATCACCCGCATCCTGCAGCCCGGCCGTCTGGAGATCTACGTGACCTGCACCTTCCTCGCGGTCGCGGCCATCCTCATTCTGCCGCTCTGGCTGTTCGGCGAGGGGCCGTCGCTGCCGGCATGGCCGGCGGACGTGCAGATCCATGAATGGGGCGTCTTCCTGCTCGCCGTCATCGGCCTTGTCGCCGTCATCATCGCCCGCGACCGGCTGACGGCCATCGTCTCGCTCGGCATCCAGGGCTTTGCCGTCGCCCTCATCTTCCTGCTCTTCGGTGCGCCTGATCTCGCCTTCACCCAGTTCATGGTCGAGACGCTATCGGTGGTCATCCTCGCGCTGGTCATGACGCGGCTGCGCCTATCGCACACCGATCCGCGCCCTCTTCGCCAGATGCTCTTCGACGGCGCGGTGGCGCTCGCCTGCGGTACGGGTCTGACGCTGCTGCTGATGAAGGCGACCGAAGCGCCGTTCAGCGCCACGCTCAGCGATTTCTTCAACACCTATTCGAAAACCATCGCCCACGGCGCCAATGTCGTGAACGTCATCATCGTCGATTTCCGCGGCACCGACACGCTCGGCGAGATCGCCGTCGTCGCCATGACCGGCCTTGCCATCCTGGCGCTGATCCGTGTCCGGGCAGGGGCCGAGCGCAAGCTCGCGGCAAACGATCCCGATGCGCCCGATGATCTCGGAGTGGAGCGCCCATGAACACACTTATCGCTCGCACCATCGCTCCCGTGCTCACCGCGCTGATGCTGCTCTTCTCCGTCTTCGTGCTGCTGCGCGGCCATAATGAGCCCGGCGGCGGCTTCATCGGCGGGCTGATCGCGGCATCCGCGCTGGCGATCTTCGGCATTATCAAGGGCACCGGCGCCGTGCGCCGCGCCATCGTCTTCCACCCGCTGTCGATCGCAGGCGCAGGCCTCTTAATGTCCTCTCTGGCCGGCCTCATCTCGATCCTTTTCGCCGTGCCCTTCATGACGGGCCTCTGGATCTATCCCAGGATTGCCGGCGTCGAGGTGCCGCTGTCATCGGTCATGCTGTTCGATATCGGCGTCTATCTCGTCGTGGTCGGCGCGGTCACCTCGATCGCGCTATCGCTGGAAGAGCGGGAGGTCGAATGATGGAGCCGCTCTTCGCCGTCCTCGTCGGCCTGTTCTTCACCGCCGCCGTCTATCTGATGCTGTCGAAATTCTCGATCCGCATCATGCTGGGCATCGCCATCCTCGGCAACGCCGTCAACCTCCTGCTCTTCACATCAGGTCGGCTCACCCGCGAAGTACCGCCGATCATCCCCGACGGCCTCGACGCGCTGCCTTCGGGGGCAGCCAACCCGCTGCCGCAGGCGCTCATCCTGACGGCGATCGTCATCTCGTTCTCGCTGCTGGCTTTCCTGCTGGTGCTGACCTACCGCGCCTATCAGGACATCGGCACTGACAACACCGACGAGATGCGGGTGGCCGAGCCCGATGAACCGACTTTGCCGCCGGTGGGGTATTGATGATGGTGCGCGTTGTGCCGTGTGATACCCCCCTCTGCCCTGCCGGGCATCTCCCCCACATGGGGGGAGATTGGCTGGGCTCGCCCGCTCGCTCCACCTTCATTGCTTGGGGATGCCGTCGCAACGAGTCGATCTCCCCCCTTGTGGGGGAGATGTCCGGCAGGACAGAGGGGGGTGTATCCGCACCACGCCGACTGCCTGCACTACACTCTTCAGCATCAGCACCGTCGACAGAGCAGGGCATCCCCGCACCACGCCCAAGCGCACCCACACCACGCCTATGCGAGGCCACCCCCTAAATGGCCACCCCCACCCAAACCATCGCCGATCTCTCCGCAGCCCTCGTCACATCCCCCGTGCCGATCGCCCACTGGCTCGTCATCGCCCCGGTGGCGCTGTGCATCACCCTTGGCGCCATCCTCCTGATGGCCCGCGGCTCCGTGCGCCTTCAAGCATGGCTCGCCATCCCCGGCCTCGCGCTGCTCGTCGCCCTCGACGCGGCACTCCTGGTCAAGGTCATGGCCGAAGGCCCGCTCACCATGGTCATGGGCCGCTGGCTGCCGCCGTTCGGCATCGCCTTCACCGTCGATACGCTCTCCGCCGTCATGGCGCTGACCGCGGCGATCGCGGCACTGGCGGGCGGCATCCACGCGCTTTCCGATATCGACGACACCAACCGGCGCTACGGCTTCTTCCCGTTCCTGATGATGCTGATGGCCGGCGTCACCGGAGCGTTTCTGACCGGCGACATCTTCAATCTCTACGTCTGGTTCGAGGTGCTGCTGATCTCGTCCTTCGGCCTGCTGATCCTGGGCTCCGAGCGCAAGCAGATCGACGGCGCGATGAAATACGCCGTCCTCAATCTCCTCGGCACCACGCTGTTCCTGATCGCCGTCGGTATCCTCTACGCCATCTTCGGCACGCTCAACATGGCCGATATCGCCAGCAAGGCAGGCGAACTCAGCGACACCGCGCCGCTGACCACACTGGCAGCCCTCTTCCTCTTGGCCTTCGCGATGAAGGCGGCCGCCTTTCCGGTCAATTTCTGGCTGCCGGCCTCCTATCACACCCCACGCATCGTCGTATCAGCACTCTTTGCCGGCCTGCTCACCAAGGTCGGCATCTATGCGCTGATCCGCGTGCTGGTGGTGCTCTTGCCGCTGGAGCGCGAGGAGCTCAGCCTGCTGATCGCGATCACGGGTGCTGCCACCGCCATTCTCGGCTCGCTCGGCGCATTGGCGCAGGACGATGTGAGGAAGCTGCTCGGCTATGTCGTGATCTCGGGCATCGGCAACATGCTGATCGGCATCGCCATCGGCACGACAGGCGCACTGTCGGGCACCGTCTTCTACGCGCTGCATTCCATGCTGCTGATGACGGCGCTCTATCTCGCGGCTGGCCAGATGGCCTTTCTCGGCGGCAGTTTCTCGCTGACGAGGCTCGGTGGCCTCTATCGCCGCAACGGCCTCTTCGCCGCGATCTCGCTCATCCTCTTCTTCGCCGCCTGCGGCCTGCCACCTTTCTCCGGCTTCTGGCCGAAACTCATCCTCGTCAAATCCTCGCTCGATGTCGGCGCCTGGTGGCTGGCGGCCGCTGTGCTCATCAGCGGCTTCCTGACGACGATCTGCTTCGGCCGCGTCTTCCTGCTCGCCTATTGGCGCCCGGCCACCGAAAGCGCCGAAACCCATGTCGCCACCGGCTGGCGGACGATGCTGCCGCTGCTGCTTCTTACCGTCTTCATCATCGGCTTCGGCTTCTTGCCTGAACGCCTGCTGGCGCTGACGCAATCCGTCGCCACCGAGCTCACCGATCCCTATCCCTATATCGAATCCGTCTTCCCGGGAGGCGTCGCGCCATGATCGCCTTGCTTCTCAATCTCCTGCTGGCGATCGCCTGGGCGGCACTCAGCGGCAGCACCTCGGCCCACAATCTCGTCCTCGGCTTCGCGCTCGGCGCGCTGGCGCTCTTCCTCGTGCGCGAACCCTTCGGCAGCAAGGCCTATCTCTGGCGCCTCTGGGCGATCACGTCGTTGGCGCTGCTGTTTATCAAGGAGCTCGCCATGTCCGCCATCAAGGTGGCAACGACGGTGCTCAGCCCGAAGATGAACCTGAAGCCCGGCATCTTCGCCTTTCCGCTCACCGTCGATCGCGATTTCGAAATCACGCTGCTCGCCAACATGATCACGCTGACGCCGGGAACGCTCTCGGTCGATGTCTCCGACGACCATAAGACGCTCTACGTCCATGCGCTCGATTGCGCCGATCCGGATGCCATCAGGCGCGATATCGCCAATGGCTTCGAGCGCAAGATCATGGAGGCCTTCCGATGACGCCCGACGCGATCGTCTCCATGTCAGCATCCGTGGCCCTCGTCATCCTCGCCGCCACCTTCCTCGTCGCATCCTGGCGGGTCATTGTCGGGCCGACCTTGCCGGATCGCATCCTGGCGCTCGACACGCTCTCGGGCACGGCGATCGGCTTCCTTGCCGTCGTCGCGGTCAAGACCGGCTTCGCGCTCTATATCGATATCGCCATTTCGCTCGGCCTCGTCGGCTTTCTCGCCACCGTCGCCTTCGCCCGCTTCGTTCTGTCGCGCGGCCCGCTGCCGGGTTCGGCTGGACCGATGGCGGCGCAAACGGATAAAACCGTCCGCCCGGCCTCGAAAAAGCCCGATGCGAAGGTGAAGAGCGATGCCAAGTTAAAGACCGCGCGCAAGACGAAGAAGGACAGGACATGATGGACTACGTCTTCGCCATCGTCGTTTCCGTGCTGCTTTTGTCGGGCGCGCTTTTCGCGCTGGTGGCAGCTCTCGGTATTGTCAGATTGCCTGATTTATACACGCGCATGCACGCCGCCTCGAAAGCCGGAACGGTTGGCTCGGGTCTGTTATTATTTGCGGCCGGGATCGAATCAGGAGAAATCGCCGTATTTGCACGTTCGCTTGCTGGTTTCGTGTTTTTTATACTGACGGCACCGGTGGCCGCTCATCTCTTGGCCAGGGCGGCACATACGACAGGTTATCGTCTGTTACCGCCTTCGGTGCGCGACGATCTTCTTGAAAGGTAAGAGTGCTATATATTCAAGATTTTAAGCAGTTTTTTGCAGTTTTAAGCAGATGTGAGGATGATTAATGTTTCCTTCGCGCTATATTAATTCTTGGGATAGAGGCGTTTTTTGACAGATATATATGAAATATTAATTGGCGTTTTCGCAAAACGGTGATAATTGATGCTCAAGTAGAGTTCTGATATTGAATTAGAATCACATTGCATAATTCCTCGGTCGCTTTGAATTTCAATGTTTAATTGAGGGTCGTGTGCGGGTGTGTGCGTACTAATGCAAGATCAGGCAGTATAAGAACGGGTTTCGGCCTCAGGAATCTAGGGGTGGATTTCAGTTTTTCGAAACATGTAGCCGCAGACTGAGTTTTTTGCTGTTCGCTCTACGATAGCGGTCCGGGGCCAAGGAGGCTCTAGACCTTTTGAGCATGCAAACAGGAGAAACGAAATATGACGGATACTGCAGCCGGAAGCGGGCCAGAATTGCTGGTCGAGCTTACCGCGGATATCGTCGCAGCGTATGTCAGCAACCACGTCGTGCCGGTTGGCGACCTCGCCAATCTTATTTCGGACGTGCATTCGGCGTTGAGCAACACGTCGACGCCGACACCGGCCATGGCTGTCGTTGAAAAGCAGAAGCCTGCTGTCTCTGTGCGCAAATCCGTCCAGGATGAGCAGATCACCTGCCTCGAGTGCGGCGGCAACTTCAAGTCGCTCAAGCGCCATCTGATGACTCACCACAGCCTCTCGCCTGAAGAATATCGCGAAAAGTGGGATCTGCCGGTCGACTACCCGATGGTAGCACCAGCCTATGCCGAGGCGCGCTCGCGCCTTGCCAAGGAAATGGGTCTTGGCCAGCGCCGCAAGCGCGGCCGCGGCTGATAGATTTGTCGCATTGAACGATCACGATCAGCCGGGCGAGAGCCCGGCTTTTTCGTATCTGGAATTAAGAAGACGAGGAAAATAATCCCAAATAATTTCGACCTCTGTTAAAATTCGTGAGCGAAATCAGCCGAAATCGATCGTGGCGCGCTTTCGTTTATCCCCGTTCCTGTATAGCGTGTATGAATTAATTCCTATTCATAGGAGTATTCATATGCCGATTGGACATTTTTCCCCGCCCGGCGCCGCGAATGCGCCGCTGTCCCCGCTTTATGGGGAAGAGCAGACCGCCCTCTCAAGGGATGATCGCCCACAGTCCGCCACGGATGCCGTGCGCGCCGTCTGCCGCATCTGCCAGGAAGTCACGACCGAGATGGTGATGATCGCCGGCCAGCGCGTGCAGATGCGCCGCGACCGCCGCCGCACGCTCTGCCATATCAGGCAGATCGCCATGTATGTCTGCCATGTCGCGCTGCAGATCCCGCTGCATGAGATCGGCACCGGCTTCGGCCGCGATCGCACCACGGTCAGCCATGCCTGCCACGTGGTCGAGGATCGCCGCGACGATCCCGCCTACGACGAGTTCGTCGCCGCCGTCGAGCGCACCGTCAATTCCATCTTCCGGTCCGGCGGAGGTTACGGCCATGAATAAATCTCCAAAGACGAAGACGAAACCGGGCGCCGCGCAAAAGCCGATGGTGAGACTGCTGAAGCTCCTGATCCGAGGCGAAGCACGGCGACATCAGGGCGAGGGGAGCGATATCGACATCCTCTTCGCCGACGGAACGACCGCCGGCTTTCCCTCAACCCTTATCACCGAAGCCTGC
Source organism: Rhizobium sp. 16-449-1b (assembly GCF_017741935.1). Taxonomy (GTDB): domain Bacteria; phylum Pseudomonadota; class Alphaproteobacteria; order Rhizobiales; family Rhizobiaceae; genus Rhizobium. The sequence continues at coordinate 309,806 of NZ_JAGHMH010000004.1, forward strand.
GCCTCCGGTCTGATCGAGGAGCAGGGCGATCTGCTGCGCGCATCCAATCAGGCCCGCGCCTATCTGCGCCGCGCCGCCGCCGAGGCGGATGAGGCCTTTCTCACCCAGCACGCGGATATCGAAACAAGTGCAAGGGAAGTCGACGGCGTCGTCAGGCGGCTGCGGGTTAACAAGGATGAATCGCCGCTCGCAAGCCTCGAGCGCCTGAAGGACCGCGACGGCGCCGCCTTCATGCCCGAGGCGGCGATCAAGGCCGGCGAGAGGCTGCATGCCGATTTCACCCGCGCGCAGCTGCAGCCGCGTGTCACCGCCTCCTGGGAGCCGCGGCTCTCAAGCCGCGCCAGCGGCGGACGCGGCGGCATGGCGGATCTGACCGACAGCGCCGTCGCCGCCCGCCTTGCCGTCAATCGCGCGCTGGAGGCGCTGGGGCCGGAGCTCTCAGGCGTGGCGCTGGATGTCTGCTGCTTCATGAAGGGGCTGGAGACGGTAGAGCGCGAGCGGCAATGGCCGGTGCGCTCCGCCAAGCTGATGCTACGCACCGCACTCATGGCGCTCTCCCGCCACTATAACCCGCAACCGCCGTCCCGCCGCCCGCGCATGGAGCATTGGGGCGCGCCGGATTATCGCCCGGAACTCTGGTCCTGATCGTTCAATCTGAAAAGAGAGGCTGGCTTTACGCCGCCGCCCGCAGCCGCGCTTCCTCGCGGATGCGGTTGACCATCGAGCGCAGCCCGTTGGAGCGCTGTGCCGAGAGGTTCTCGACGAGGCCCATCTTGCCGAACACCTCGAAGGCGTCGAGAGCGGCGATCTCCGAAGCCGTCTTGCCGGAATAGGTGGCGAGCACGATCGCCACCAGCCCGCGCACGATATGCGCGTCGGAATCGCCCTCGAAGGTCATCACGGGATTGTCGCTGTCATCCGATACATGCGTCACCAGCCACACCTGGCTGGCACAGCCCATCACCTTGTTTGACGACGTCTTCTTCTCGTCCGCGAGATCAGGCAACGCCTTGCCGAGTTCGATCACATAGCGATAGCGATCTTCCCAATCGTCCAGGAAGGTGAAATCGTCGATGATCTGATCGAGGGACGTCATGCAAATGGCCTTTCGTTGTCTCCCGATCATATAGGGAAAACGTAGCCAGATTTGAACCACTAGAGCCATGCATTGCTAAATGAAATCGGTTCCGTTGCCTCAAACGGAGTCGGATGGTCGTCCGGCTGGCGCGTGTCGTAGCCAACGCATACGGCCAAGCCGGCCGGACGATCAGGCGGCCCGTTTCAGGCAACCCGAAGGGCCGGGCATCTTTCCGCCAGGATCAAAGGCGATCGGCTCGACCGTACCTAGGGGTATGCCCTTCGCCAATCGCCTTTGCCCTGACGAAAACCTGCTCCGGCAGAACCGGTTTCATTTAGCAATGCATGGCTCTCGAAAAAGAAACGCCGCGAAGGATGGGCATCCTCGCGGCGCAGCAAATTGCTGAAGAATAAACAGGGCAGGCACGTCAGGCACAGGGCGGGGCCATTGGCCGGCGCCGGTGCAAGCTTTGGGTGCGGCAGTCGCCGCGGAATTCGTTAGATCGCCGGACGCGGGGTCGGCAGCGGAATGGTGCCGGTCGTGACACGATCGGTCGCGACATGGGCGGCGGCCGGGCTGTCTTCGCCGTCGTCGACAGGCGGGCGGTAAGGCATCGGCTGGTTCAGCGCCACGGTACGGTCATCGCGCAGCTGCTGCGGGGCGGCTGCCGTTGCCGGCTCTACGGTCGTCGCAGGCGCCAGGCCAACGGAAGGTGTCGCGGTCGTTGCAACAGTGGCGCTCTTGCCGCTGCCGAACTTGCTGTCGAGCAGTTCAAAGGCAACGAGGGCGCCGGCGCGGGCCCGCTCGCCGAGCACGCCGAGCGTATTGGCGCCCTTGGCGCAAACCTCAGGCTTCTCGCCGCACATGCCGCTCAGATAATCATAGGCGCCGGTCACGGCGACGAAGGCGTCTGCAATCTGCAATGTCGATCCGGTCTGCGTATTCGTCTGGCGCTCGCCGCTGAAGAACGACAAGGCGACGAAGAGAAGCCCGAGCCAGATCGATGATTTGAATAGAAACCACATGTTCGTTGCCCATCCTGTTTTCCCGCTCGGTCTTGCCGCCGAATCAGGTCCGTCTTCCGGTGTGATTTCACCCTAGCCAAAACTTGCGAATGCCGGTTTTCGAAACTCGGTGGCATTTGCGTCAAATTTAGTTCAAATTTTAATCGAAACCGCATTCGGCGCATTTCGGTCGAATTGTAGCCATTGGCGTTAAGCATGCCATGAGCCACCTCCTGTAATTGCAGGCTTTCCTTGAAGCGCGCTCGCCCCAAGCGTTAACGACTTGCCGAAAAATGAGCGAAATCCGTCGCTTACTCGCTGTTAACCGTAAAAAACAAAGGGCCCTTCCGGTGGCCCAAAATGGGACTTTTCGCGCTTTCCGGCTGGCGAGCGGCACTTTCCCTTATTCTTTCCTTAAGCGCCCGGGGCCTATTCTTGGGCCTCTGTGAAGAGCCTTTTTAGGGCGGGTATTGCGTGCTTGTATTGAGTGACATCGTGGATCGGGCGACAGCCCTCGTGGACCGGGCGGCGGATCGCTGGCTCTCCCGGACGGGAGGAAGTGCCGCGGTGCGCCAGCGCGAGCTGACCATCCTGCGCCGGCTTGCGCTTCTGTCTTCGGCAGCCCTTGTCGTCGCTCCCGCTGCTCTCTCCATCGTCACCAGCCCGGCCGTTGCCCTTCCGGCAGGCGTTGCCGCCGTCGTTGGCGGTTTCCTGTTTTCGGCCGTCGGCAGCATCGCGCTGTCGCGCCAGAGCATCGTCACATCGGGTGTCGCCACCCAGTCCGCCGAAGAGTTCTTCATGGAAGCCTCGGCCGGCCTCATCCTGTTTCTCGATCCGCAGGGTTCCGTCGTCAATGTCGGCGGCCGCGACAAGCGCGATTATCTCGCCTGGATGCGCGCGCCTGACGGTCGCGGCTTCATAGAGCAGATCCACGTCTCCGACCGTATCCTCTTCCTCCAGGCGCTCGACCGGCTGCGCCAGGGCGAGGAGCAGGCGATGGTCGATCTCCGGCTCGAGCGTCCGTCGGTCTCGGTCGACAATCGCCAGTTCTCCCATCTCAGAACCGATCTCACCGCGCGCCGCGACAGCGATGGCGCGCTTGTTAGCGTCGTCGCCCAGCTGCGCGATGTCTCCGCCGAGCATCAGCTCCGCGTCGAGGCCGAAGCCCATGCCGCCGATGCCCGCTCGGCCAATGATGCCAAGTCGCGGTTCCTGGCCGCCGTCAGCCACGAGCTGCGCACGCCGCTCAACGCCATTCTCGGCTTCTCCGATATCCTGATCGGCGAGTATTTCGGCAAGCTCGCCAATGAGCGCCAGCGCGAATATGTCGGCCTGGTACGTGATTCCGGCGCGCATCTGCTCTCCGTCGTCAACACCATGCTCGACATGAGCAAGATCGAGGCCGGCCGCTACGAGCTGGTGCTGGAACCCTTCGATATCGCCACCGTCGTGCGCTCCTGCGAGGCCATGCTCGGGCTGCAGGCCAAGACCAAGGGCGTGTCGCTGACAAGCCGCATCCAGCGCGGTCTCGATGAGGTCGTCGCCGATCAGCGCGCCATCCAGCAGATCCTCATCAATCTGGTCGGCAATGCCGTCAAGTTCACCGAAGCCGGCGGCGCGATCTCGCTCGACGCCTCTGTGCGCGACGGTATCCTGACGCTCTGCGTCTCCGATACCGGCATCGGCATTCCGGCCGACAAGCTGCAGCTGCTCGGCCAGCCTTTCGTGCAGATCCAGAACGATTACACCCGCCGGTTCGAGGGCACGGGCCTCGGCCTGTCGCTGGTCAAGGGCCTGGTCGCGCTGCATGGCGGCGATTTCGCCATCGCCAGCACGCCGGGTTCCGGCACCATCATCACGATCTCGATTGCGGCGGATGGCTCCGGCGTTCCCGTCATGGACCTCTCGGCCAATCACCCGGTCGAGTTTCCGCCACGGCTGAAAGCGTCGACTAGCACGACCGACATCTTGGAAGAGGGGCTTTTCGATGGCCGCGAGCAAGCGAAAATCGCCTAAGGGAAAGAGGGGCAGGCAAAAGCCGAGCCTTCTTCTCACCGGGGCTGCCGCCGTTGGCGGTTTGGGGCTGCAGGGCATTGGCGTGCTCGGCGGCGTCATCGGCCGCAATCCGTCGATCACGGGCGGCACGGCCGCCTTCCTCGTCATCTTCTCCTTCGTCGCCGCCAATGCGCTCTGGTATCAGCCGGGCGTGCACCCGCACCCGTTCCTGCGCACCCGCGACAGCCTGTTTCCAAGCGCGCTGATCGGCCGTCCGCCGGTCGAAGAACACACCGGCGAGGTCACAACCTTCAAGATCGAGCGTGAAGGTGAGGGCGAGGCGAATAGCGCCGAGACCACCAACGCCGTACCGCCGGCACCTGTCGCCGGCCAGCCGGCCAACCAGCTGGTCATGGATATCCAGGCCGAACTCGTCCGCCGCGGCCTCTATAACGGTGCGCCCGATGGCGTCATCGGCCCGCGCACCAGCGCCGCCATCCTGTTCTTCGAGGAAACCGTCGGCATGCCGCAGAGCGGCGACGCCACGCCCGAAGTGCTGGCAGCACTCAGAACCGACGCCATCGGCCCATCCGCCATCCCCACCGAGCGCCCGCGCGAGGATGTCTCGGCCCAGGCGCTCGCCGAAGACCCGGTTGCCGCCGCCATCCGCAGCGCCGAACACCAGGTGAAGACCGCGCCAACGCCAAAGGCGGCCCCCAAGCCCGCCCCGGTTTCGGCTCCGGCAGCCCAGGTGCCGGTCAGGCAGGTCCCGGTCCAGAAGATCTCGGCCCCGAAAAACGCGCTGGAACCCGTTCCGGCCAGGCAGACCTCCGTCGCCCGCGCCGCCGCAACCCCATCGACCTCGCCGTCCTCGACCTTGAATAGCGTCGATCTTGTCCTGAAGATCCAGCAGGGCCTCGCCAACATGGCCTACACCAATGTCGGCGTCGACGGCGTCGTGGGCGAACAGACCCGCGTCGCCATCCGCCATTTCCAGAAGCACTACAACCTGCCCGAAAATGGCGAGCCCAGCGAGGCGGTGCTGAAGAAGCTCAAGGACATCGGCGCGCTCTGAGCGCGCCGTAGTGTCGCCGCCGCGTTGCGGCCCCGCGCTCGCCGGTCTATACCGCCTGCATGAGACTTCGCACCGACATCTTCGTATCCGCGCTGCTGCGCCGTGTCTTCGCCAAGGGCGATTTTGCCGCCGTCGAGAAGAAGGGGGCCGACGAGGCTGGCGCGGTCTTCATCCGCCAGCATTTTCGCGATGGCTCCGAGACACTTTTTGGCCCGGCGCCGCAGAGCTTCTTCGATGAGGAAGACAGCGGCGAACGGCTGTTCGAGATCAGGCTTGAGCGCAAGGACGCCGAGGAGATCAGAACGATGCTGGAGCGCGAGCGCAAGTTCGACAACGACCTCTGGATCGTCGAGCTCGAAGCCGATGATGTCGCCGATATCGTGCCGCTCGCCAAGGAGCGCGACGACCGCTTTTAATCAGATCAGCGCGAACGTCCGACGAGCCGCATGGCGCGTGCCGGCGGCTGGTGGACGGCGCGGGCATGCGAGGTCTGCTGCGTGACCGGATGGGGTGCGGCCGGCGCCTGTTCCGGCAGATAGGTATAGCTGTCGGCCCGGCGCCATGCCTCGACGCGGTCGCGGCACTCTTCCGGATCCAGCGCATCGAGCACCATCCAGGCGCGGGTGACGCTGTGCTGCGCCTCGGCCAGATGCGGATAGAGCTTTTCCAGAACGAAGACGGCGTCGGAAAAATCCATGCCGATGCTGGTCAGCGTCGTCGCCATCTGCTGGCCTGATGTGTCGAGCATGATGCGCTCGGCAAGCCAGCGGCTGGCCGATAGCGTATCGGCAAGCGCCGTCGCGAAGGCGACCGCCTCGCGGCTGCGGGCAAAGCGTACCAGGAGGGCGGATTGCAATGTCGAGAGCGTGCGAAGACCGAGCCGGTCGTTGTCGTCGCGACCGAGATGGCGCGCCAGACCACGCAGCGTATCGCGAACCTCTTCCTCGCGCGCGCCGCCGTTGGCGGGCGTCTCGGCGGTTGCTGCCGGGGCAGGGGAAGCTGTCGACTGAGCGCTCGGCTGTTCGGTTGCCGCAGGCGGCAGCTTAGCGGTCTGCGTCTGCTTGACGGGATCGACGGCGATCGTCTCGACCACGACGACCTCGGCGTCGGCGTCGGTTTCGACGGCTATGGTCTGTACTTCGACGGCAACAGGCGTAGCGGCAACAACGGATACCGTCTCGGTGACGACGGGCGCGACTTCGGTGACCGCGGACGCCGCATCGGTGGCCAAAGGTGCAGCCTCTTGGGCAGCGACCACCACCGTGTCGACCACCGGCGCAACCTCGGCAACCACAGGCGCGACAGCCTCGACAGCCACAGCAGCCGGTTCGCTGATCTCGACCTTTACGCTCACGGTCTCTGCGATGGCCTTAACCTGTGCAGCCTCCGGCGCAACGAACGGCATCGCCGCACTGGCGAGCGCTTCAGCGACCTCGGCTCTGTCGACTGTTGGCGCCGGTTCGATCGTCTCCACCTGCCGCTTCGGCGCGGCATGGCGCAGCCCGACCAGCACGTCGATCACCCGCGGCGACAGGGCATCGCGGCTGACGATGGCGCGCATGTGCTCGACGCCCTGCGTGCGGGCAACGGTGATCAGCGTATCGTCGTCGATCGCGGGCGAGGAGATGAGGAAGGGGGCGGAAATGGCAATCGGCTGGCAGCCGATGAACAGCGCGACGGCCTGCGGAATGGCGGCGCATTGCGAGAGTGCGGCCACGGCCTGGCGCTTGGCGTCATCGGAGGAGGCGACGAAGAGGGGGGTGAACAATTCGGCGAACTGGCGAAGCTCCGATCGGGTCGGCGGCTGCAATCCCTCGAAACTGCTCACTGTCGCCATGAGAACCACGTCCTTCTTCCGGCTCGCGGAGGGGGCCTCTAGGTCTCGAAACCGGTCACGCACAAAACACACCCTGAACACGCTAGAGGGATGCCGCTGGCCTGGACGCGAAGACGCCTCTACCACATACGGGATATGAACAAATCCTACAGGGACACGGTTAACCGTTGCTGAAGATTTGAGGGGAATCGTCCCGAAATGGTGCTGTGCAACATCACCAGGCGCGGCATCGGTCGGCCCGGTCTTTGCCCGTTAAACGAGTGATGTGGATGGCTTGTATGGACGGCTTAGAGCGCCCGGTGTCCGCGCAGCGCGGTGAGCAGCTTGTCGGGATCGTCATAGCCGGACTGGTAGAGATCGAGCGCCGTGGAGGCGGCGACCTGCGCCTTCGAACTCTTGATGTCGATGCGCTTTTCCGCGCACCAGGCATCCAGCGCGTGGCGCAATATATCGAGATCCTCAGGCGAAAATGTCGACCCAATCATCAGAGACATCTGTCTGCCCACCCTGGTTAACCGTCAGACCCAGTCCCCGGATCAAATCCAGGGTCGGCCGCGTTTTGCCCTGCAGCCGATAATGCGACCTTAGCGGCATCTCGGCGAACTGCAATTAATATTTTTGTGAGGTAAATTTGCAACATCGGTGATGGCGGAGCCCGTGTCTGGCGCTGTATCGCTAACTATATGATTTAAAGCTAAAATTTTCGACCCATGGAAACGGCGGATCTTTGCGATCGGCATGCAACCAAAGGGCGGGCCCCTGCGTTTTAATGGAGACGTCGATCGACAAGGATTCTCCAGCCGAACTTTAATATTCTGTTAACCACCGTCTGTCTCAATCCGGGAAGCAGAACGCGCTCCTTGAGAGGGGCGCCATCATACGCATCACGGTATTGTTGACGATATGCCGTGAGAAAGGCGCGAATGACCCGATGCCGGCAGACCCGGCCAAGGGTGCGCCGGTCCGCGCAGGCGGGCAGGGTGAGATCTGAGCTTCATCCGTCTCGGGCAGTGCAGGGAGACGACAATGGCAATAGTCATCGCATTGGCTGATCGTCTATCTCGGACGCCAAGCCGCAAGGAAAGATCATCAAGCGTGGAAGGATCGCCGCTCGAAGCGCAGATCCTGCTTTACACCGGCGTGCGCTACGAACGCCTGACCGACCCCGACAAGCCGGCGTCGGTTCGCCGCGCCTCGCGCTCGAAGACCAAGTAGTCCAGACGGGAGTTAGTTGGCGGCCGTTAGTTGGAGGGAGCGAATTCCTCGCAACCCGCTTCCGACAGGAAGCTCTTGGCCGCCGCGTCGAAGCTCGTCTGCGGCGCCAGTGTTCGCAGAACCGCGTATCCGCCCGACCGCGTCGTTTCGACCAGGATGGTTCTCTGAAGCTCCTGCGGCAGCGACTTGCGCAATTCGGTCAACTGGATCGGGCTGCCGATCAGGATATCCACCGCGCCGCCGACCGATGTCCGGTCGTTCATGCTGAAAATCTCGTTCGACGCATCGTCGAACAGCGCGATCGACCAGAAGGGCACGTTGCCCCTGGCCGTGAACCGCACCGGGTTCTCCTCGATATCGAAGGAACAGACGGCGGTCCTGACGAAAGGATCGTCGTTGGAAAGCCCGGCCGTGTCCTCGGTGCCTCCGAGCAGATAAAACGTGTCGAGATCGCCTTCGGACGCGACGCGTGTCGCTGCGTCCTTGCCGGTGAAATGCGGCAGTGACAGGATGATGACGAGATGCAGCAAAGCGGCGCCGAAAAGGCCCGCCAGAAGCGCGAACAGGACCCTAAGCATTGCCGCACCCTGTCTTTTCAAGCTTCGGCATCGCCAGATCGATGACGCCGGAACTGCCTGCCGTCGGCGTGTCGAACAGCGTCAGAACCAGCTGAAACGTGCCGGCCGCCGGAAGCGCCAGCCAGTTGTTCGGCCGGGCCCGGGTCGAGATGTCGATGGTGAAGCTGCTGTCCGGCTGGCGCAGCACCGTCCACGAATTGAGCGCACCCGGCAGCCCCGGCTGCAGCGAGGCCGGATTGCCGGAATTGTCCGATGTGAACAGCGTCCAGATCCGGGCCGGCGGCGTCTGCCCCGTGATCCGGTAGCTGCACCCGGCCTCCAGCCGATTGCCGGCGTCATCCACCTTGGCGGTAAACATCAGCCCCTCGGCCGACCCATAAAGCAGCCGGCCTGCGCGCGCCCGGTGTGATTTCGCGTAAGGATCGGCATTCTCCGTCTGCAACTCCGGAAACGCCTCCCACGCGCCGAGCTTGATGGCGCCGAAGCCGGCGGTCGCATTCAGCGCATAAAGCGAAACGAGTATCCCGCCGCCGAAAGCGATTATCAGCGTCATCGCGATAAAGAGAGGAAATCGAAACACCGGTCGCCCTTGATAGCCAAATCAGTTGAAAGGGTTACCACTGATTCTGGCTGGGCGGAATGGTGGAGGGGGAAAAGGTGGGGCGGTTTGACAGCATGACGCGTGGCGTTATATAACGTATTGCGTCATGATGGATCGCCGATGATCACCAGCTTTGCGAATGCCGAAACCGAAAAGATCTGGAACGGCGTCCGCAGCCGCAAGCTGCCATCGGACATTCAGGCTGTTGCGCTCAGAAAGCTGCGTCTGCTCAATCAGGCGCGATCCGTGGACGATCTGCGCATACCGCCCGGCAACCGGTTGGAAGCCTTGAAGGGAAACCGCCGGGGTCAGTATTCGATCCGCATCAACGACCAGTGGCGCATATGTTTCATCTGGCATGAGGGAAGGGCAAGCGATGTCGAAATCGTCGACTACCACGACTGAAAGCGATCTTCTCCCCAACCCGCATCCGGGAGAAATCCTGCTGGAGGAGTTCCTCAAGCCGCTGGAATTGAGCCAGAACGCACTGGCCCGCGCGCTTCAGGTTCCGCCGCGCCGCATCAACGAGATCGTTCTCGGCAAACGCGGTGTGACCGCCGACACGGACCTGCGTCTGGCGCGCTATTTCGGCCTGTCGGAAGGCTTCTTCCTCGGTCTGCAGGCCGATCACGACCTGATGCAACGCCGTCGGGAAATCGGCGAAGACCTTCAGGCCATCGCGCCAAGGGCAGCCTAGCCCGCCTATGTGCTTGCCGCCGTCTGCGGAGCGGCAACCCCATCCTCGACGTCATGCTCGGTCTTGTGCCGAG
>NZ_JAGHMH010000024.1 GCF_017741935.1 Rhizobium sp. 16-449-1b
CAAGACGACCCAGGAAACGCTCGATCTGTCGACCGCCAGCTACAAGGACGGCGCCTCCTCGCTGCTCGACGTTCTCGACGCCCAGCGTCAGGTCTCGCTTGCCCAGGCAAGCCTGGCCGCGGCCGTCCAGCAGATGGCAACCGACTACGTCGCCCTCAACGTCGCCATCGGCGGCGGCTACAACCCGGGCGGCAACAACGCCCCTGCCAAGCCGGTGGCCGCAAAGGCAAGCACTGCAAAGGCAGGCTGAGACGACAGCAATTGAGAAAAAGCCCCGGTTCGCCGGGGCTCTTTTGTTTCTGGAGTGCCCCGTGATTGCGGAAAATCGCAAAGCGGCGCAAGATTGGATTCGACAACGCCGACGTCGTCATGTACGCATTGGTTAAACGATTAATCCAATCCGTCGAAAATCATGCCTCCAGCCCGATCAGGACCAAATCTGAGCAGGATCGCAACGTCGCTTGGCGTCTCCGTTGCGACGGTGTCGAACGCGCTTTCGGGCAAGGGCCGTGTGTCCGAACAGCTCGCCGAGCGTATCCGCGAACACGCGGCCGAAATGGGCTATGTCCCGAGCCAGGCAGCGCGCGCGCTGCGCACCGGCCGCAGCGGCGTCATCGGCCTTGTTCTGCCTGACATCGCCAATCCGCTTTTCCCGAAGCTCGCGCAGGCCATCGAATTCGCCGCCACATCGGCAGGCTACGGCGTCCTCATCGCCGACTCCCGCGGCAACATCACCGCGCAGACCGAGGCCATCAACCGGCTGGTCGAGCGTGGCGTCGAGGGCCTGGTCATCGTGCCGCGCCGCGCGACCCGCATCTCGGCCGCGAGCTGTCCCGTCGCCGTCATCGACACGGCCTCGACACCCGGAAACACGGTGGCCGCCGATCACTGGCAAGGCGGCCGCGATATCGCCGACCACCTCGCCGAACTCGGCCACAAGCGCATCCTTGTGATCGGCAACAATCCCGAATCCAACGTCCAGAACGATCGTGTCGGCGGCATCCGCTCCGGTTTGCGTCCCGACATGCAGTCCTCCACCCTTTGGGTCGAGCGCCTGGAACGCGAAAACGGCATGGGCTGCACGCTCGGCCTCGCCGAAAAGGTCCGCGAAGGCTATACCGCCTTTGCCGCGCTGTCCGACCTGCAGGCGCTGAGAGCGCTCACCGAACTGCAGCGCGACGGCATCGTCGTTCCCGACATGGCAAGCGTCACCGGCTTCGACGACCTGATCTTCTCCCCCGTGATCACGCCGAGCCTGACGACGGTGGCGATGGACATGGCGACGATCGCCGATGTCGCCATCTCGTCGCTCCTGAAAACCATACAGGCAAGCGGCAGCCGCGAAGGCGTTCTTGTGAGCGCCGACACCGATCGGGTGCCGATGCAGCTGATCGTTCGCCAATCATCGGGTCCCGCCGATCCAGCCAGGATCGACCCAAGCAAACTGGACCTAGCCTCTCAGACGGAGAACTCCTGACATGAAGCATGCCCTCATCGCCTCGGCGGCCCTTCTTGCCCTCACGCCCGTCGCCGCGAGCGCTCAGGAAAAGACGCTCACCATCTCCGTCTATGCCTTCGCGCAGGATGACTTCAAATCGATCGTCTACGACCCCTTCGAAGCCAAGTGCGGCTGCAAGCTGGTGGTCGAGACCGGCAATAGCGTCGAGCGTCTGGCGAAGATGGAGGCCAACAAGGCCAACCCCGTTATCGACATGGCCGTCGTCTCCATGGCCGATGCGCTATCGGCCACCCGCAAGGGCCTGATCGACAAGATCGACACCGCGAAGCTCACCAATTTCGGCAAGCTCTACGACCTCGCCAAGGATCCGAACGGCGACGGCATGAGCGTCGGTTACACCTTCTATGCTACCTCGATCGCCTACCGCTCCGACAAGATGAAGATCGAGAGCTGGGCCGATCTGCTGAAGCCCGAATATGTCGGCCACGTCGCCTTCCCGAATGTCACCACCAATCAGGGCCCGCCGGCGCTCTATATGCTTGGCCTCGCGCTCGGCAAGGACACGCCGGACCTGAAGGCGCCGATCGCGGCCGTCGGTGAAAAGAAGGACGACATCGTCACCTTCTACGAGAAGTCCTCGCAGCTGGTGCAACTGATGCAGCAGGAAGAAATCTGGGCAGCCCCGATCGGCCGCTTCTCCTGGGCGGGCTTCACCAAGCTCGACGTCCCCGTATCCTGGGCAACCCCGAAGGAAGGCCAGACCGGCGGCATGAACGTCATGGTCATGACCAAGGGCTCGAAGAACCAGGATCTCGCGCTGCAGTTCATGGATTTCTGGCTCTCCACCGAGATCCAGACCAAGCTCGCCGAAAAGCTGGTCGACAGCCCGGCCAACAAGGAAGTGAAGGTCTCCGACGAAGCCGCCAACAACCTGACCTACGGTGAAGACACGGTGAAGAACCTCAAGCTCATACCCTCGGCAGCAGCCCTCGATAACCGCGCCGGCTGGCTGAAGGATTGGAACGACACGGTCGGCCAGTAACGGCCAGTCACCCACAGGACGGCTCCGGCACCGGCTGGAGCCGCCTTATGCGATTGCTCTGAAAGACGCCTCATGTTTCAAAACCGCACGGAAGCCCTGGCGCTTGCCCTGCCCGCGGCCCTGTTCGCCGCGCTGGTCTTCCTGCTGCCCGTCGTCATCCTTCTTTCCGAAGGCTTCCACATCGACGGCAGCTGGACGCTCAGCGCCTATACCGGCTTCTTCTCGCAATCGCTGAACCGCACGGTCTTCCTGCGTACCTTCAAGCTCGGCCTCGAAGTCACCGCCGTCTCCGCCGTCATCGGCTATGCGGCGGCCTTTGCCATCGTCAACCTGCCGCCGAAGGGCAAGGGCCGGATGATCGGCCTCGTCACGCTGCCGCTGATGATCTCGCCGGTTGCCCGCACCTATGCCTGGATCGTCATCCTCGGCCGCACCGGGATCGTCAACCAGGCGATCCAGGGCCTCGGCCTCAGCGACAGCCCGCTGCGCCTGCTCTTCACCGAGACAGCCGTCTTCATCGGCCTGCTACAGCTCTTCCTGCCGCTGATGATCCTCTCCCTGATCAGCGCGCTCGAAAACATGCCGAAGGACGCGATTCCGGCCGCGCGCGTGCTCGGCGCCAACTGGTTCCAGGTGTTCTGGAAGGTGATCCTGCCTCTCACCCGCGAAGGCCTCGTCGTCGGCGGCACGCTCGTCTTCACCGGCTCGCTCACCGCCTATATCACCCCCGCCGTGCTCGGCGGCTCCAAGGTGCTGATGCTGGAGACCCTGCTCTACCAGCAGGTATCCGTCGCCAACGACTTCGTCGCCGCCAGCGTCATCGCCTTCATGCTGATCGTCATGAGCTTCGCCGCCAACATCCTGCTCAAGCGTCTGGCTACAGCCCGGAACACGAGCGGAAGGAACAAGCGATGACCTCCCGCATCCTCTCGCCGCTGGTGCTCGGCCTGCTTTTGATCTTCCTGATCGGCCCCTTCTTCATCATCATCGCCGCCTCGCTCTCTGCCGGCGATACGCTGGCCTTCCCACCGCAGGGCCTGTCGCTGCGTTGGGTCTTCAAGGTCTTCACCATCGACAGCTTCCGCGACAGCTTCGCCATGTCGATGCTGCTCGCCGTCGGCGGCACGCTGGCAGCCCTTGTCCTCGGCATCCCCGCCGCCTATGCGCTGTCGCGCTACAAGCTGCCGGGCGCTGAAACCATCCGCACCATCGTCTCGCTGCCGATCATCGTGCCGGGCATCATCGTCGGCCTGGCGCTGCTGCGCTATCTGGTCGTGCCCTTCGGCTTCAACATCACGCTGGCGCTGTTCTTCGCCCACACGGCGCTGGTGCTGCCTTATGCCGTGCGCGTCGTCTCCGCCAGCCTCAACAACCTGCGCTCCGATATCGAGGAGGCGGCCGTCCTGCTCGGCTCGTCGCGCGCAGGCGCCTTCTTCCGCGTGGTGATGCCGAACATCCGCGGCGGCATTCTCGCCGCCTTCATTCTCGGCTTCGTCACCAGCTTCAACCAGGTGCCCGTCTCGCTCTTCCTCTCCGGTCCCGGCGTCCGCACGCTGCCGATCGACATGCTGGGCTACATGGAAACCACCTACGACCCGTCGATCGCCGCGCTCTCGGCGCTGCTCGCCTTTCTGTCCATCGGCATCGTCTTCCTTGCCGAACGCTTCCTGGGGTTCTCTCGCTATGTCTGACACCTATCTGCAACTCGACAAGCTGACGCTTGCCTACGGCGATACGGTCGCGGTGAAGGATCTCGATCTCTCGATCAGGAAGGGCGAGCTCGTCGCTTTGCTGGGCCCCTCCGGCTGCGGCAAGACCACGACGATGCGCTCCATCGCCGGCCTGCTCAACCCGGCCTCCGGCCGCATCACGCTGGATGGCGCCGACATCACCCGCGTCTCCGCCAACAAGCGCAATGTCGGCCTGGTCTTCCAGTCCTACGCGCTGTTTCCGCATCTGACCGTCTATGAAAACGTCGCCTTCGGCCTGCGTCTCAAGGGGGTGAGCGGCCAGGATCTGGACACTAAGGTGACCGCGGGTATCAAATCCGTCGGCCTCGCCAGTTTCGCAGCCCGCAAGCCCGGCGAACTCTCCGGCGGCCAGCAGCAGCGCGTGGCGCTCGCCCGCTCGATGGTCATGGAGCCCAAGGTCCTGCTCCTCGACGAGCCGCTCTCCAACCTCGACGCCCGCCTGCGTTTGGAAATGCGCGCCGAGCTGCAGCGTGTCCAGAAGGAAACCGGCGTCACCATGATCTTCGTCACCCACGACCAGATCGAGGCGCTGGCGCTCGCTGACCGGATCGTCGTGATGCTGAACGGCGGCATCGAGCAGATCGGCACGCCGGAAGAAATCTACAACAAGCCCGTCTCGGCCTTCGTCGCCGATTTCGTCGGCTTCGAAAACGTCTTTGCGCTGGAAAACGGCAAGCTCGCGACATCCAACTCACTCGTCGAGCTTTCCGCTCCAGTGCCGCAGGCCGTGAAAGGCCTGGCCTGGCGTCCGCGCATGGTGATCCTTGGTTCAGGTCCTTTCCAAGGCACCGTGCGCGGCACCTCGTTTGCCGGCAACGTCAGAGAATATCTGCTCGATACGCCGCTCGGCCCCATCAAGGCCGAGGTCGATGCCGGCGAGCCGAGCCACGCCATCGGCGCCACGCTTGCCTTCGATCTGCCGCTTGGCGCCGCGGCCCCACTCTCTCGCTACAGGTAATATCATGGGCGTCTGGATCGACACCGACATGGGCTTCGACGACATCGCCGCCATTCTGGTCGTGGCGCATGGCAAACTCGACATTGCAGGCATCTCGCTGGTCTTCGGCAACACGCCGCTGCCGCAGGTGCGCAGAAACGCCGCCGGCGCCGCGAAGGCCTTCGGCTGGACCTTCCCGATCCACTCCGGCCGCGCCTCAGCCGTGCTGGGAGAGATCGAGACCGCCCAGGCCATCCTCGGCGAAACGGGCATCCCGACATCAGGCAAGACGCTGCCCGAAGCCGCCGCGCTGCCCGACAGCGACGCCTTCACGGCACTCTGCAACTGGCTCGAGCAGGACGGCCCGCACCGCATCCTGGCGCTCGGCCCGCTGACGAACATCGCAGCGCTTGCGCTCGCCCGCCCCGATCTCGCCGCCCGCATCACCGAGCTCACCTGGATGGGCGGCGGCGTCACGGCCGGCAACCACACGGCATCAGCCGAGTTCAACGCGCTGGCCGACCCCGAAGCGCTGGCCATCGTCATCGCCTCCGGCCTGCCGCTGCGTATGGTCGATCTCGACCTCTGCCGCAAGGTCATCGCCATCACTGACGACGTCGCCCCGATCCGCAAGGCCGCCGGCGCCAACGCCGAGATGCTGGCCGATTTCCTCGACGGCTATATCGGCATCGGCACCAGCCGTGGCCGCTTGGGCATGGCGATCTACGACCCCTGCGCTGCAGTCGCCTTCGCCCACCCCGAGATCGTCACCTTCCGTGCAGCCCGTATCGACGTCGAGCTGCAGGGCAAGCTCACGCGCGGCCGCACCGTGGTCGAAACCCGCGCCACCCACGCCAAGCCGAATGCCGACTACGCCGTCGAGATCGACAGCGAGGCCGCCCGCGCCATCATCCTCGGCGCACTCCAGAAGGAGGCAGCCCGATGAGCCAGTTGGAACCGATGGACCTTAGCGATCCAAAACTCCGCGCCCGCGCCGTTGCCGCCGCACGCGGTGATGCGCCCTTCGACGTGCTGATCACGGGTGGGCAGCTGCTCGACGTCGTCACCGGCCTGATCCGCGACGCCGATATCGGCCTCGTCGGGCCGCTGATCGCAAGCGTGCACGCGCCGCAAACCCGTAAGGACGCGAGCGAGACGATCGACGCCCACGGCAGCATCATCGCCCCCGGCCTGATCGATACCCACATGCACATCGAAAGCTCGATGGTCACTCCATCGGCCTATGCCGCAGCCGTCCTGCCGCGCGGCGTCACCACTGTGGTCTGGGATCCGCATGAATTCGGCAATGTCCACGGCATCGATGGCGTGCGCTGGTCGATCGAGGCAACGCGCGGCTTGTCCCTACGCACCATCCTGCTTGCCCCCTCCTGCGTCCCCTCCGCTCCGGGCCTCGAAGTCGCGGGGGCCGATTTCGACGCTTCCGTCGTATCCGAACTACTGCGTCGGCCCGAGATCGGCGGCGTCGCCGAAGTCATGAACATGCGCGGCGTCATCGACGGCGATCCCCGCATGACCGGGATCGTCAATGCCGGCCTTGCATCCGGCAAGCTGGTCTGCGGCCACGCGCGCGGGCTTGACGGCAGCGATCTCAACGCCTTCATGGCGGCCGGCGTCACCTCCGACCATGAGCTCACCTCGGCCGACGACCTGCTGCGCAAGCTCGCCGCCGGCCTGACGATCGAGCTTCGCGGTTCGCACGACCACCTGCTGCGCGAATTCGTGGCGGCCTTGAACGGCATCGGCCACCTGCCCTCGACCGTGACGCTCTGCACCGACGACGTCTTCCCCGACGAGCTCCATTACTGCGGCGGTCTCGACGACGTCGTGCGTCGTCTGGTCAGCTACGGCATGAAGCCGGAATGGGCGCTGCGCGCCGCGACCTTCAACGCCGCCCAGCGCCTGCGCCGCCCCGACCTCGGCCTGATCGCCGCCGGCCGCCGCGCCGATATCGTGCTGTTCAAGGATTTCACCGAGTTCGAGACCTCAGCCGTCTTCGCCAATGGCCGTCTCGTCTCGCGCGACGGCAAAATGGCGATCGACCTGCCGGCCATCGACAGCGCGCCGCTGCAGCACTCCGTCAAGCTCTCGGCGCTGACCGAAAACGACTTCCGCATCCCCTCCGAAGGCAGCCGCGTCCGCGTCGCCACCATCGACCGTCCGCGCTTCACCCAATGGGCCGAAGCCGAAACCGCCGTCGTCGATGGCTACGTCGTCCCACCCGAGGGCAGTGCGATGATCTCGGTCGTCCACCGCCACGGCAAGGTCGACGCCCGCCCCCGCATCGGCTTCCTCACCGGCTGGGGCACATGGCGCGGCGCCTTCTGCACCACGGTTTCGCATGACAGCCACAACCTCACCGTCTTCGGCGGCAATGTCGAGGACATGACCATCGCCGCCAACGCCGTGATCGCGGCCGGCGGCGGCATGGCTGTGGTGCAGGACGGCGAGAGCAAAGTGCTCCTGCCGCTCCCCCTCTCCGGCCTCGTCAGCGAGGCCCCGCTGGAAGAAACCGCGGAAACCTTCCGCGCCATCCGCCGCGCCATGGAAGACGTCGTTGACTGGCGGCCGCCCTACCTCGTCTTCAAGGCCTGCTTCGGCGCCACCCTCGCCTGCAACATTGGCCCGCATCAGACGGATCGCGGGATTGCCGATGTGTTGACGGGACGGGTGATGGAGACGCCGGTGATTGAGGTTTTGTAGGGGTGGTGTGACGCCGAATTTTTGGCCATGACCGTTGCAGTCATGGTGACGTGCTTAGATCCTCGGGACGAGCCCGAGGATGACGCCGAGAACGTATATTGCCTCATCACTTCAATAGGTTACGAACAGCCGCCACTCTCTCCAACGTCATCCTCGGGCTCGTCCCGAGGATCTAAGCACGGTCCCATTTACTCGACGTGCGTGGGCACTTGGCACTACCCGCGCACCACAAAAACCCGCGCCCGAGCAGAGCTCGGCGACGGCTGGCAGGCGTATCCCAAAAACGGGAATGGGCAGGCGGCATTGTATAAAGTGGTATGGGTATCAGGCGTTCCACCTGCCCGGCCACTTCGAGGTTTCCGGTTCGTCCGGGCCGACAGGAGCGTCTCTCGGCCTTTCCTTGCCGGATGGATATCAGGCCCTGACAGCCCTTGATCCACCTGTGGCGACCATCACCGAACGCCGGATACCAAACTTGGCGTTACCGGTTCGCGAACCCGGCTCCCTGTCCGATGACATTGCCATTGTGGAGCGGCGCCGGATGACGGGGATGAATGAGGACGACGGTTTCGGCCAAGGCGCTGATTGCCAAGCGATATTTGTGCCACGCGACATTAAATCTTGCCCGCTTGGCACAATCGCCACCTCACCCCGCAGCCAATTCCCGCTCCACCAGCCGCGTCCAGAACGCCACGCCCGGCCCGATCGCCGCATCATTGAAATCGTAAGCCGTATTGTGATGCAGCGCCCCATCCACCGCCGGGCCGTTGCCGAGCCAGACGTAGCACCCCGGGGCCTGCTGCCCGAAGAAGGCGAAGTCGTCGCCCGCCGTCGAGGGCGGGAAGTGCGTCACGACCTTCTCGCCGAACACCTCTGAGGCCGCAGCCAATGCCCGCTCCGTCGCATCCGCATCGTTGACGACGGGCGGAATGCGCCGTTCGAAACCATAATCGGCGGCAATTCCGAACATCGATGCCGTGCCCTCCGCCAGCCGGCCGATCTCGTGCTCCAGCTGGTCGCGGACGTCAGGGGAATAGGCGCGCGCCGTGCCGCCGATCTCGACGATATCGGGGATGACGTTGAGCGCCTTGGGATCGCCAGCATGCAGCGAGCAGGCGCTGACGACGGCCGGCTGCAGCGGATCGACGACGCGGCCGACGATGGTCTGCAGCGACGAGAGGAACGTGCCGGCAGCGGTGATTGGGTCGCGGCCGAGATGCGGCTTGGCGCCGTGCGTGCCGGTGCCCCGGAAGGTGACGCGCCAGCTGTCGGAGGAGGCCAGCTGCGGCCCGGCGACCACGGCCATCTCATCGACGGCAAGTCCCGGCATGTTGTGCAGCCCGTAGACGGCGTCGCAGGGGAAGAGCTCGAACACCCCATCCTCCACCATCCGCTTTGCCCCGCCGCGTCCCTCTTCGGCCGGCTGGAAGATGAAATGCACAGTGCCGGAAAAGCCGCGCGTGGCCGCGAGATGCCGGGCAGCGCCGAGCAGCATCGTCGTATGCCCGTCATGACCGCAGGCATGCATCTTGCCTGGCACAGTCGACTTGTAGGGACGATCGGCCATCTCCGGCATGGCAAGCGCATCCATGTCGGCGCGAAGACCGATGCGGCGCGTTCCGTTGCCCACCTGCAGCGTGCCGACCACGCCGGTGCCGCCGAGCCCGCGATGAACCTTGATGCCCGCCTCGTCCAAGAGCTTGGCGACGATGTCGCTGGTCCGCACTTCCTCGAATCCGAGTTCCGGATGCGCGTGCAGATCGCGGCGCAGCGCGGTGAGGAATGGCAGATCGGCTTCGATCTCGGCGGAAATGGGCATGCGATTGAGGATCCTGTCAATGCGATCGGGCGCCGGAGCGACGCCCGTGATAGACCTTGTTTATCAGGCAAACGGGCGGCGAATTCAACCTTTCGCGACTGCAGCATTGCGTCTTGCGGCGCCGTTGTCGGCCATCTCTCGGACTTGTGAACGGGCGGAGAATTTGCGGCGCAATACCGGCGCTTGACAGCAACCGGGCTTGGGTGACGTAATCCCCGCAACGCGAAAGGCCGCATAATGAGCGACGACCAGATCCCCGCCGATAGCAAGCTGACCAATTCGAAACGCCGCTGGGCCGACGAAGGCAAGTTCCTGACCGGCCGAACGAGCAGGCCGGAGACCGACCGGCTGCCGCCTGGCCAGCATCTCGTCAAGAACTGGCCGGTGCTCGATCTCGGCGAACAGCCGGCCGTATCCACCGACACATGGCGGCTGGAGGTCGGCGGGCTGGTCGAGACACCGCTTGATCTCAGCTGGGCGACCTTTCAGGCGCTGGAGCAGAGCACGCGCGTGTCGGATATCCACTGCGTCACGACATGGTCGCGCTACGACAACAAGTGGAAGGGTGTCGCCACGCGCGATCTGCTCGATCTCGCCATGCCGAAACAGCAGGCAAGCCACGTCATGCTGACCAGCTATGACGGCTATACCACCAACCTGCCGCTTGCCGATTTCGCCGCCGAAGACGCCATTCTCGCCACCGCCTGGGAAGACCTGCCGCTGACGCGCGAACATGGCGGCCCGATGCGGCTGATCGTGCCGCATCTCTATCTGTGGAAGAGCGCCAAGTGGCTGCGCCGCATCGACATCATGCCGGCGGATGCAGCCGGTTTCTGGGAGCGCAACGGCTACAGCATGTATGGCGATCCCTGGCGCGAACAGCGCTACGCCGACGATTGATCGCCGGGCATTCGCGACCCCACGCTCGCGTGGCGAGGCCAGACGCGTTTAACGCGCATTCCTTCGTGTTTGACGCGAAGATTTACTCGCCTCTACATTGAATATTCTGTTCAAACGAATCCTTTGGTGTAAGTTGGCCGCAGAATGGTGCACCGCATGAACCCATCCTGGGTTGTTCGATTAACCTGTCGCACATTTCACGCCTGAGTTGATGACCAAGGACACCACGTTTCACACCGTCACGCAGAAGCTTCTCGACGCCTGGCTGAGCACGTCTCCGCATCAGCCGGGGCCGCCCGAGGCTGTCTATCGCGATGCGGTCGACCTTTTGACGATCAAGATGCGACTGACGGTTGTCGTGCTCGACGGCGAGGATCCGCTGGACTGGCGGTTGCAGGTGGTCCGCTCCTCCGGCTTTGCCTCGCGCATCCTCAACATCAACAAGCTCTTCGCAAACCAGCGCATCGGCGATTTCAAGGATCGCAGCTATATGGAGACGGCGGTCATTCCGCGCTATCGCGAGGTGATCGCCTCGCAGAAGCCGTCGATGGAAATGGTCAAGACCGAGCTGCTCGGCGTCAACATCGCCTATGAGCGTATGGTGCTGCCGCAAAGAACGACCGAGGCAAAGCCGGCCTGGCTGCTGACCGTTACCAACGGCCGCTTCATGTTCAACGCGCCGGAGCGGCAGGCCAAGCTCGACGGCACCGACGAGGCCGTGGTCCAGCTTTTGACCGAGGGCGCGACCGCCAAGCAGATCGCCACCGAACTCGGCATCTCGCATCGCACCGTCGAGCACAGGCTGGAGCGGATGAAGGAACGCTACGGTGCCAAGAACACGGTGCACCTCACCGCCATGCTGGTGGCCATGCACCTGCACCGCGAGACCGACCGGAACTAGATCTGGTCGGGCGCCTTGGCACCAAGCAGTCGTCGGCACGCAATCACGATCAAGAGGCAGAGAGCCGCAAGGCCGGTCAGCGATGCCATGCTGGCGGGATGGGTGGGGATGTCGGCCCAATGCGGGCGGATCACATCGGCCGTGTTGAAGGCCTCACCGCTGAACGCGCAGGTGATCAGCGACAGCCCGCGCATGGTCATGGCGACGTCGATCTCGGAGACGATCGCCCCCGCCGCGTCAGCCTCGCGAGGCATGTCGCGCAGCTTGAGCAACACCGCCTTGGTGGCCGCCAGATAGGCGTGCGAGCATTCGTTGAAGGGGCTTGCCTCATCCGTCACACCACCAGGCATCTTGCCCCAGAAGCAATAGGCATACTGGATCGCGGCGTAATTCAGCACGCGACGAAACGGCTCGTCGGTATCGGTGGCGCGCGAGGCAAGGTCGATGATGGCGGCCCGATGCTCGGCCATAACGATCATTTCGCCATGCGATATCTCGGGAATGGCAAGACCGGTATGCGGCCCGTCGGTGCTGCGCTGATGCGCAAGCGCTTGCCCGCCGGCGGCGAGCAGCGGCAGGATGAGGCACAATAACAGGCGAGCGGATCGAGCGATCATGTCGAACAAAAGCCCCGGGCTAACCGGGGCTTTCCTTTTCGTCAGTGAAGAACCGGCAAGGTCGGGCGACGAGCGGCAGAGGCGACCGTTAGCTTGCGCTCGGCAAGCGCCCCGAACGCGAGACCGATCACGGTCCACAGGATCGCATGCATGCCGATCGAGGTGGTGCGGAAACGCCAGAGCACCATCGCCGAGTAATTCTCGGGAACCTCGTTGATCGCGGGCAGCAGATACTGCACGACGCCGATGAAGAGCACATAGGCAAATCCGGCCATGATCGCGCCGTTCCACGCGCCGAAGCGCGGCGCCAGCCGCCGGGCGAGCGAGATCGCGGCAATCAGCGCGGCGATCGACACCACGATCATCAGGAAGAACAGCTCGGTTCTGACCCCGATCGTATCCGGATTGCCGACCGCGGGCGGATTGGCGGGATACTTGATGTTGGGAACGATGACGACGGCAACGAAGGCAGCCGCCGCGATGACCGCCGAGGTTGCCCGCGCGCTGAGGGTGCTGACGCGGCCCTGTACGAAGGCGAAGATCAGCGCGAAAATGCCGCCGACGGCAATCGCATAGGCCATCACGCCGGTAAACAGGCCGATGCCCGCCTGTGTGGCGCGGCTCACCAGTTCCGGCTCCGCGGCTTCACCGGCAGCCTGCGCGGCCGCCTCTTCGAAACCGATCGCCTGGTCGACGAGCGGCTCGCCGAACGTATGGGCAAAGGCAAACACCAGGACGCCAGCGATCAGGCCCGCAAGCATGCCGCGAAGCAAAAGCTTTCCAACCATGTCTCAAACTCCCTTAATGGCAGGGAAAGCCGAGCAGGTGTCGGCCGTCATGCACGAATTCGTGCACATACATGCCGTTGAACAGCGCCATCGCGCCTTCTTCGGTGCCGACGAAATAGATGGTGATCAGCATCAGCAGGCCGCCGAAAATGGCCCATGGCAGGATGTCGCCGACGGGAATGGGAGCAGCCACCGAGGTGGGCGCGAGCGTGGTATGAGACATGAATTCCTCCTGGAAAAACGCGTTCAGTCGAGAATGTTCGTGGGTAGGGTCTGACTTCCAGTTTGAGGTATCCTCATCCTGATCACAGTGGCGCGACCGCACCGGAATTTCACCGGCTTCCAAACCTACGAGATCAACGTTATAGCTGCCGGCCTCGACCTGTCAACGCGCTGTCACACAAGGGCACAGCTACAGAGAGGCATCGCTCGCATGATGAGGAAAAAGCCAGCGTGATGACGCGTCTCACCTTCATCTGCCACGGCGCCACCGACGCTGTCAGGCAGGCCCGCTTCCCGCTCGACGAGGCGCTGGAGGACAAGGCAATCATCGAGGCCCGGGCGCTGGCGCCAGGCATGCCGCGCGCCGACCACTTCATGACCAGCCCGGCGCTGCGCGCCCGCCAGACGGCCGATGCCCTTGGCCTTGAGGCCGAGGTCGTCCCCACCCTGGCCGATTGCGATTACGGCCGATGGGCCGGCCAGCCGATCATGGCGCTGCAGGAGAGCGAACCGGACGCGCTCTCTACTTGGCTGACCGACACCGACGCGGCCCCACACGGCGGCGAAAGCATCCGCGCCGTTCACGACCGCGTCGCGCCCTGGATGCAGGCACAGTCCGCGCTCGGCGGCCACGCCATCGCCATCAGCCACGCCCCCACCATCCGCGTCGCGGTGCTGATCGCGCTGGGAGCGCCGCTCTCCTCTTTCTGGCACATCGATGTCGAGCCGCTCTCAGCGGTCAGGATGACCAGCAACGGCACACGCTGGTCGCTGCGCTTCGACCGCGTGTAATCTCGATAGTTTCACATCCAGAAATTTAGATAAGCCTTGCGCAAGCCAATTGCGCAAAAGCTAAATCGCCTGGCATTTCCAGGTGATAATCCTTCGTAAAAGGAGGCCTGACCATGTCTTACGACTGGAACGGGGCGCGGCTGAAACGCACGCGTCTCATGCGGTTCACGGGCGGCGCGATCTTTCTGTGCCTGGCCGTCACCGTATCCATGCTGATGCACCTCTAGCATGCGAATAGCGGGCGAACGACGATGTTCGCCCGTTTCCTTTCCCGTATTTCATTAGATACGGATACGCCTATGAGTAGGCGCAGATAACTAGAAGTCACCCCCTAGTTTCAACGGATACTTTAGACTTCCGTGCTATATCCCGCCAAGGTGGAGATGGAGTGGGGAGCATGCCGGTATTTTTCCGGAGCAGAGCCGGACGGCAGTGGCTGTCCCTCATGGCGCTGGGCGCGGCCTTGTGGGTCGTCGGCGCGGTGTTGCAATTCGGCGATCTGCTCGCCTTGTTCGTCCAGCAATTCGATAGCTACGGCGCCGACAAGTTGGTGCTGGCACTCGCTGTTGCCGGCACGATGAGCTTCGTCTATTCCGTCCTGCGCATCACCGATCTCCGCAAGGAAATGGACCTGCGCGCCAAGGCGGAAGCCAAGGCCGACTGGACCGCGACGCACGACCACCTGACCAAGCTTCCCAACCGCTACGCCTTCGAGCGCGCCGTGCTCCTGCATCGCCGCGCGCAGATCGATGCATACAGCGAGGAATGGGAGCGCAATGTCAGCATTTTCTGCGTCGATCTCGACGGCTTCAAGAAGGTCAACGACCTGATCGGCCACAATGGCGGCGATGCGCTTCTGGTCGAGGTATCGAAGCGGATCTGCGCCATCGGTAGCGCCGATTCCGTCTATCGCTTCGGCGGCGACGAATTCATCATCGTCGCGACCGGCCTGTCGTCGCAGCACGAGGAGCGCCTGTCGCGGCTTTTGATCCAGGCCGTCACCCGCCCGATCCATATCAACGGCTTTGCCGTCGAAGTCGGCGCCAGCGTCGGCTATGACCGCTGGCAGCAGGGCGAACGGCTGGAAGATACCGCCCACCGCGCCGACCTCGCAATGTACGAAGCCAAATCGCGCGGGCCGAACAACTATCTCGCCTTCGAAGCCTCGATGCGCGACAAGGTGGCACTCCGCGCCTCGCTCGAAGCGAAGCTGCGCGTCGCAATCAAGAACAAGGCGATCCGCCCGTTCTATCAACCGCTGATCGATCTGAAGACCGACGAGGTCTGCGGCTTCGAGGCGCTCGCCCGCTGGACCGACGACGAAGGCAACAGCATTCCGCCCGCAGTCTTCATCGGCATCGCCGAGGAGACCGGGCTGATCACCGTGCTCTTCGAGGATC
The DNA here is from genome assembly GCF_017741935.1 of Rhizobium sp. 16-449-1b. Taxonomy (GTDB): domain Bacteria; phylum Pseudomonadota; class Alphaproteobacteria; order Rhizobiales; family Rhizobiaceae; genus Rhizobium. The sequence goes on from NZ_JAGHMH010000024.1 coordinate 15,350, forward strand.
TGCTGAGCCAGGCCTGCAACGATGCGCTCGCATGGGATGATCACATCACGCTCTCCTTCAACGTCTCGCCGGTGCAGATGGAAGACCGCCTGCTGACGGCGCGCATCTTCAAGGCGCTGACGGTCAACGATCTTCCCGCCCACCGTCTCGAGATCGAGATCACCGAAAACGCTCTCATCCAGGATCCCGCGAGCGCCGCGGCCGTCCTCGATGAGTTGCACGATGCCGGCGTACAGATCGCGCTCGACGATTTCGGCACCGGCTATTCCAGCCTGTCGCAGCTCGCCAGCTACCGCTTCGACAAGATCAAGATCGACAAGAGCTTCATCGCCACCTATCGCGACGACGAGCGCCAGGAAAAGATCGTGCGCGCCATGCTCGCCCTTGGCGTCAGCCTCAATATCAAGACCACCGCCGAAGGCATCGAGGAGCCGCGTCAGCTGAACCATCTCCTCGAACTCGGCTGCGATGTCGGCCAGGGCTATTTCTTCGGCCGACCTATGCCGGCTGGCGACATAAGCGCATTCCTAACCCAGAGAAACGCGACTTTGGCCGCCGAATAGGCACGCTTCCGGCCTTTCGCCGTAAAATTAGCCATTTGTGATGGAACCATTCGAGATGTGGCGACGTTGGTACGTCGGGTCGCATAGGCGCCATTGTCTGCGGCATGCCGTTGGCGTGCGAAAACGCAGCGATCCACGGTTGGGCACCGCGGTTCCCGATTGAGTGAAGAGTGTACCCTTATTCATAGGAGAGGGATCTTATCATGAATGTTCGCATCCTTACTGCGTCAGCAGCGATACTCATGCTTGCCGGGTCAGCCTCGGCGGCCGACCTTGTCTCCGAACCACCACCCGCACCCGTCGAGCAGGCAGCCCCTGTCTTCACCTGGACGGGCTTCTACACCGGTCTTCAGGGCGGCGGCGCTTGGGGCAATGGTGATTTCTCCGGCATCGGCTCGTCCAACATGAATGGCGGCCTGATCACCGGTTTCGCCGGCTATAACTGGCAGCTGGACAACAGCATCGTGCTGGGTGTCGAAGGCGACGTATCCTACAACTGGAACTCCGAAGACGTCGGCGTCAACAGCTACAAGTTCGACACGACGGGATCGGTTCGCGCCCGTGTCGGCTATGCGCTTGACCACGCCCTGCTTTACGGCGCGGCCGGCTGGACCGGTGCCCGCGGCCATGTCGACACACCTCTCGGCAGCGACAGCGCCACCTTCTCCGGCTGGACAGTCGGCGCCGGTGTCGACTACGCCTTCACCGACAACATCTTCGGCCGCCTCGAATATCGCTACAACGATTACGGCAGCAAGGATCTTCTTGGCGTCGATACCGACTTCAACCAGAACGTCGTGACCGTCGGCGTCGGCTTCAAGTTCTGACGTCGCATATCTTTGGGCGGCAAGCTGCCTGTCGAAAGAGCCCGGTCCTGCGCCGGGCTTTTTCGTGTCGGCAGCAGGCGGAGCGCCGCGGGCCCGTTTCAGGCTTGCGTCAGTTGAGACAGTTAAGCGGCGCCTGGGCTGACAACCGAAAGGGCCATATGCATGACACGCTACCGGAACGCTCTTACAGCACTCGCATTCATGTCTCTCTGTTCCTCCGCTTTCGCAGCAACCGAAGTCAAGGTCATCGAAGGGGGTGAAGGCGGCGGACCGATGACGCTGACCATCGACCAGCCGACCGTCAAGGCGGGAGACATCGTGTTCGCGGTTCACAATGATGCAATGACCGAGGAGCACGAGGTGGTGCTCGTCAAACTGAAGTCGCCCGACCAGCAGATCCCCGTGCTTCAGGCCAAGCACCGCATCGACGAGAAAAAGTTGAAAAGCCTTGGCGAGGTCTCCGACCTGAAGCCCGGCGCCGATGGCGCATTGAAGGCCAAGCTGGCGCCAGGCTCCTATCTCCTCTTCTGCAACATCAAGGGCCACTACGAAGCGGGAATGCACGCCCTCCTGACGGTCACTGAGTAAGCCAACCGACCCGGTCGGCGGCGTTCTGCCGCCGACACCTCACGCTTGAAAGCACGCCATGGCATCCTCCCCGCAATCCTATTCGCTCGCGCAACGCATCCTGCATTGGCTGACCGCGCTGCTCGTTTTCTTCAATCTCCTGCTCCCCGACGGCATGAATGCCTGGAACCGCAGCATGCGCCTCAGCGGCAGCGCCACCGCGGACCAGATCGCAAGCGCCAACATCCACGCCTGGGCCGGCATCGCGATCCTTGTCGCCGTGGCGCTGCGTCTTGTCCTCAGGGCAACGCAGGGCGTACCGGCACATTCTCCCGACGAACCACCGTTGCTTAGAGCCGCCGCCAGCATCGCGCATGGCCTGCTCTATCTTCTGCTGCTCGCCATGCCGCTGAGCGGAATAGCCGCTTACTATTTCGGAGCAAGCGCGGCGGGCTCCGTTCATGCCGAAATATTGAAGGTCATCCTGTGGGCCTTGATCGGCCTGCACGTGCTCGGCGCGCTTGCCCACCAGTTCTACTGGAAGAGCGACAGGCTGCGGCGGATGACGGTCGGATAGGCGGGCCGGCGTCGAACGCAAAGATCTGTGGGCTTTGCCTGGCAGCGCCCGCGATTTCCTTGTCCGACTCACCATCAGAAGGTAAGAACACGCTAATAGACGGCCGCGTTGACAGGCCGAACCGTTAGTACGTCTTCAACCTCTAACGCATAAAATCTCAATCAAATTCAGCAGCATAGACTGCCGCCGCGTGCCCACGCGGCGAGCCGAAAGGTGTGATCATGCGCATATCATTCATGATTTCAGTATTGGCGACAATGCTGATGGCCTTCCCCAATACCAGCACGGCCGGCTCGGCGTTGCGCGCTTCCCGGTCGATCGGCGCGCCCATCGGCTTCCCTTCGGCCTGCAGCCGCTATGCCTGGCTCTGCCACAACACCAGCAGCGGCGAGATCAGCGACGAAAAGGCGATGCCGCTTCTGAAGAAGATCAACCGCGATGCCAATTCCAGCGTCCGGCCGGCAACGGACTATGCCACGACGGGCAAGGCCGAATACTGGTCGCTGCCGATCAACAACAAGGGCGATTGCGAAGACTACGCGCTTTTGAAGATGAAGTCCCTGCTCGATGCCGGCTTTCCCGCAAACAAGCTCGCCATCTCAGTCGTCATCGACCGCAACGGCGGCAACCACGTCGTGCTTCTCGCCCGCCTGAAATCGGGTGACTACGTGCTCGACAATCTCGCAGGCAGCGTAAAGCCCTGGTCGAGCACCGGATACACCTTCCTCGCCAGCCAGAATTTCAACAACAAGAGCGCATGGCAGGTGACGCTAGCCGGACCGCGCGCGGCCCAGTTCTCCGGCACCTGAGCGCCTTCGGCCTCGACGTTGCCCTGCCCGCGCTTTTTGCCGAGCGCCAAAGCCAGAATTCCTAAACCCCAAAAGCCCGGGCACCTCGCCCGGGCTTGATGTTTGCGACGGTGAAATGGCGCGGCTTGCGTAAACCGCCGCCATTTCCCCATCGAGGCATGTGCGAGCGGGGCTTAGTTGCCGCTGCTGCCGCCGGCGCCACCCTGGCCGCCAGAGCCACCGGAACCGCCGCCGCCGCTGCCGCCATTGCCGCCGTTGCCGCCAGCACCGCCGTTGCCACCGCCGGGACCGCCGCCGCCGCCGCCGCCGCTGCCGCCGTTACCGCCGCCGCCGCCGCTGCTGCCATTGCTGGAGCCGTTGCCGCCGTTGCCGCCGCTACCGCCAGCACCGCCGTTACCGCCGCCGTTGTTGCCGCCAGCACCGCCGCCGCCGCCGGAGCCGCCGCCGCCGCCACCGCCAGCGCCACTACCGCTGCCGCCATTGCCGCCGTTGCCACCGTTGCCAGCAGCACCGCCGTTACCGCCGTTGTTGCTGCCGCCGTTGCCGCCGTTGCCTGCAGCACCGCCGTTACCACCGCTGCCGCCGCCGTTGCTGCCACCATTGCCGCCAGAACCACCGTTGCCACCGCTTCCGCCGAAGCCACCGTTGTTGCTGCCGCCATTGCCGCCATTGCCGGCCTTGCCGCCATTGCCGCCGTCGCCGCCATGGTTGCTGCCGCCATTGCCGCCTTTGCCGCCATTGCCGCCCTTGCCGCCCTTGCCGCCGCGGTTGTTGCCGCCGTTGCCGCCGTTACCGGCTGCACCGCCGTTACCGCCGTCGCCGCCCCACCAGCTGCCGCCAGTGCCGCCGCCGCCGCCGTTGCCGCCATTGCCGCCATCGCCGCCTCGGTTGTTGCCGCCGCGACCGCCGTTACCAGCTTTACCGCCGTTACCGCCGTCACCGCCCCACCAGCTGCCGGCGTTGCCGCCGCCGCCGCCGTTACCACCGTTGCCGCCATCGCCGCCTCGGTTGTTGCCGCCATTGCCGCCGTTGCCGGCATTGCCGCCGTTGCCGCCCTTGCCGCCATGGTAGCTGCCGCCGTTTCCGCCGCCGCCGCCATTGCCGCCATTGCCGCCGTTGCCGCCGTAGTTGTCGCCGCCATTGCCGCCGTTGCCGGCATTGCCGCCGCTACCACCGCCGCCACCGCCATTGCCGTGGCCATGTCCATGGCCATTACCATTGCCGGGGTCGTTCCAACCACCGCCATTGTTGTTGCCGCCATGATGGCGGCCACGATGACGGCCACGACCGTTGCCGTCATCCTCGCCGCCAGGATCACTGATTACGGTGATCGGGTCGGCGCTTGCGCTACTGCTACCGCCGCCGCCACCACCGTTGCTGGAAGACCCGTTGTTCCCGTTCCGGCCACGGTCATGGTTGGAATCCGTGAAGGGGTTTACGTCAAAAATCGACTGCACCGGGAAGCACAGTCGCTCCTCAATCGATCCCGGCTGCACGCTTCTGCAATCGAGATTGAGCGCCTGGGCGCTCCCTAGGCTCGTTCCTGCCAGCAGAAATCCTACACTGACAGAGAGCTTCAATAGTGTTCTGTTCATTTCGCTCACTCCCATCGTTAACGTGGCGTTAACAGGGAATTTTTATATGAGTGAGCTATAAATTAGAAAGGACAAATAAAAATGAGGAGCGTACTCATTTCGGCTGCAATTGCATTATTTAGTATAAAAGCATCATCTAATAGTAGATAATCGCGGAACCACCGAGTAACACAAGGAGCTTTATATGCGGAGAATTGCGGCCATTCTAAGTTTTGTTATGAGTATTCCTTTAATTTCTGGTCAGAGTTTTGCAGGATCTGAAATTCCCGCCAGCCGTTCTATCTCTCCACCTGTAGGCTTCGGCGCAGCCTGTGCCAAATATGGATGGGTATGCCATGGAAAGGGCGGCGTCGACATTGGCGACAAGGAAGCGCTGCGGGCGCTTCAGGAGGTCAACCGCTTCGTAAACTCGAAGGTGAAGCCCACCGAGGACCGCATCGCGAAGGGCCGTCGTTCGGACAACTGGACGCTGCCCGTCAACAACAAGGGCGACTGCGAGGACTACGCGCTCCTGAAGATGAAGACCCTGCTGGACATCGGCTTTCCGACCAGCAAGCTGGCGCTTTCGGTGGTCCTCGATCGCAGCGGCGAAAACCACCTCGTGCTGATCGCCCGCCTGAAGTCCGGCGATTACGTGCTCGACAATCTCGCCTACAACGTCAAGCCATGGCAGCGCACGGGCTACACCTTCCTCGCCAGCCAGAACTTCAACAGCAAGGCCAATTGGCAGGTGACCCTGGCAGGGCCTCGCGCCAGCCAGTTCATCAAGGGCTGAAAGGGCGTTATCGGCGCGATCGACCATTGAAGGCCGTGCATTTCGGCCTTCACAACCGGCGCTGGAATCTCTCGCCTCACTGGTACAATTCAATATGTGGCGAATGAGATACACGTTTTGCAATGCAGCATGAGCAGCCTCACCGCCGCAATGTTGTCATCGGACTGTCATCGGCCATCCAGTAGGCAAATTCCTATCAACCACGATAGGAACGCCCCCTATGACTATCCGTACCATCCTCCTTGGCTCCGCCGCCGCCATGAGCATCATGTCGACAGCGCAGGCCGCCGACGCCATCGTCGCGGCCGAACCTGAAGCCGTCGAATACGTCCGCGTCTGCGACGCTTACGGCACCGGCTACTTCTACATTCCCGGCACCGAGACCTGTCTCTCGGTCGGCGGCTATATCCGCGTCGAAGAACGCTTCGGCCGCAACGTCTCCGGTACGTCCGACTGGAACTCCTGGACCCGTGGCCAGGTCACGCTGAGCTCCAAGAGCGAAACCGAATACGGTACGCTGACCGGTGTCATCACGCTGCGCACCAACGCCGAAAACGCGACTAACCAGACCGCCCTTCTCCAGGAAGGCTATATCGACCTCGCCGGCTTCCGCGTCGGCATGCAGTATTCCTGGTGGGATAACGACCGCAGCATCGGCACCGGTGAAACCGACGTGATCTCGAGCAACCAGACGATCCACAACTCGGTTCGCTACATGTACGAGACGCCGAACTTCAGCGCCGGCGTGTCGGTCGACGAACTGGAAGAACGCTATCGCACCAAGGCGGGCGAAGGCCCGAACAATGTCGGCGTCACCGGCCAGCTCTTCGGCAAGGCCGGCGCCGTCAGCGGCTACCTGCTTGCCGGTTACGACACCGACACCGAGGAAGTGGCGCTGCGCGGCATCCTGTTTGCCGATGTCGGCCCGGGCCAGCTCGGCCTCTACGGCCTGTGGGCCAGCGGCGCCAACTACTATTACGAGGAATCCGAGTGGGCGCTCGGCGCGCAATACGTCTACAAGGCCACCGACAAGCTCACGATCATCCCCGGCTACCAGTATTTCAGCAAGATCTCGCTGGATTCCAATGGCGAATTCACCGGCGGCGACGCCTGGCGCGCCGGCGTGACCGTCGACTACAAGATCGCCACAAACCTGCTCACCAAGCTCAGCGTCCAGTATTACGACCCTGACAACGCCCCCGAGCAGGTCCAGGGCTTCCTGCGCTTCCAGCGCACCTTCTAAGCAAACACAAAAAGACCTGGGCCGCGCTTCGGCGCGGCTCGCTCTTCTTCGTCTTGAGGGATGGGCCTGCCAATCCGCGCGGAAAGTTGCATGGTGGCCACGCAATAGCCGGCTTACGAAGGAGAAAAGGCGAAGAAGTGTTTTTTTGGTGGCGGAACAATGCGATCCGACCTATCGTTTCCCTTAGGCAATGGAGGTTGCCGAAGGAGGAAAACATGAACGATAGCGTTTTTGGCTTTCTGGTCGCCGCGGAAATGTCCGCACTGTTTTGGGCTGGTGTATTCCTGGTGGCCGGCACATTGTCTTAAGACGTTGTTATTGCCGGAAGAATGGTAGCGGGGGGCGGAATTGAACCGCCGACCTCAGGGTTATGAATCCTGCGCTCTCACCAACTGAGCTACCCAGCCAAACCACCGAACGATGCCGTTTGCGATGCGCCCGGCTCGTTGAATGAGCGGCTTATAAGGCGGCCTTCACGGTCATGTCAAGCACATGATCGAGAAAATCACCGGGCTTTTGTCACGCCGCCACGGCACTTGCCAGAAGCGCCTTCAGCGATGCTTCCGCCGCCGGCTCGCGCTCCGAGCGCTCGATGAAACCACCGCCATAGACACGCGCATTGTCGCCCGGCGCCGAATAAAGCGCGCAGGCCTGACCAGGCGCGACACCCGCCTCGCCCACCGCGAGATCCACGTAGATGCCGGTGCGATCGGCATGCAGCACGGCCGGCGTCGGCATGCGCGTCGAGCGCACCTTGGCGAAGCATGCAAAGCCCTCGCCCGCAGCCGCTTGCGCAAGCTCCTCGTCTCCCAGCCAGTTCACGTCGCGCAGATAGACGCGGTGCGTCTCCAGCGCTTCCTTGGGGCCGACGATGACGCGCCGCGAGCGGGCGTCGAGGTAGAGGACGTAGAGCGGCTCGCCGGTGGCAACGCCGATACCGCGCCGCTGGCCGATCGTGTAGTGCAGGATGCCCTCATGCTGGCCGAGCACACGGCCGTCGAGATGCACGATCTCGCCCGCCAGCGCCGCATTCGGCTTCAGCTTGTTGATGATGTCGGTGTACTTGCCCTGCGGCACGAAACAGATGTCCTGGCTGTCGGCCTTCTTGGCGACGACGAGGCCCATCTCTTCGGCAAGCTTGCGGGTCTCCGCCTTCGGCAGTCCGCCGAGCGGGAAGCGCAGATAGTCGATCTGCTCCTGCGTGGTGGCAAACAGGAAGTAGCTCTGATCACGATCGGCGTCAGCCGGGCGGTAGAGCGCGCGACGGCCGGGATTGCCGGGGGCGGGATTGGCGCCGGAACGGATATAATGACCGGTCGCCAGCGCATCGGCGCCGAGCTCGCGCGCGGTTTCCAAGAGATCGGCGAACTTGACCGTCTGATTGCACGACACGCAGGGGATCGGCGTCTCGCCGGCGACATAGCTTTCCATGAACGGATTGATGACGGTGTCGCGGAAGCGCTTTTCGTAATCCAGCACATAGTGCGGAATACCGAGCGTTTCGCAGACCCGGCGCGCATCGTCGATATCCTGGCCCGCGCAGCACGAGCCGGCGCGATGCACGGCCGCGCCATGATCGTAGAGCTGCAGCGTGATGCCGAGCACATCATAGCCCTGCCGCTTCAAAATGCCGGCCACGACCGAGCTGTCGACGCCGCCAGACATGGCCACGACAACGCGCGTATCTTCCGGCCTCTTGTCAAAATCCAGTGTGTTCACGGGGGTGCTGCCAATTCAAAAGGGTATCTTTATCCGCCCTATCCTACAGAATTTTGGCGGATTTGCATCGCGACCAACGGGATCGACCGCCGGATCTTGTCTGGCGGTGGATATAGAAAGGATTGGGCGCGCGTGCAAGGGGCGGTGATTTTGGGGTGGTGGGCGTTTTGGCGTGTGGTGCTTGGTCTCATAACTGTTGTGCCGTGAGATACCCCCCTCTGCCCTGCCGGGCATCTCCCCCACAGGTGGGGAGATCGACTCGTGGTTAGGTTTGCGCCAACCAGTGAAGGTGGAGCGAGCGGCTGCGCCCAGCCGATCTCCCCCCTTGTGGGGGAGATGTCCGGCAGGACAGAGGGGGGTATTCCACGGCACACCCTCTCCAAAACCACACCGAACTCCCCACCCCCATCAAGCCGCCGTCGAAGCCACCACGCCCCCGCCCGCAATCAACCGCTCCGCTTCCGCAAGCGGCATCGGCTTGCCCAGCAGATACCCCTGAACCTCGTGAAACCCCTCCTGGCGCAACCGCAGCAGCTGCGCGTCGGTCTCGATCCCCTCGGCCAGCGTCGTCGCGTTGAAGCCGGAGCCGATGCCGACAACGGCGCGCACAATCGCCAGATTGCCGGGATCGGTGTCGATGCCGGCGATGAAGCTGCGGTCGAGCTTGATCTTGTCGAAGGCAAAGGCGCGCAGGTAGCTGAAGGAGGAATAGCCTGTGCCGAAATCGTCGATTGCGATGCGGATGCCGAGTTCCTTCAGCGCCTTCAGGAGCGGCAGGCTCTGGCCGACATCGGCGAGGAAGACCGATTCCGTGATCTCGATCTCCAGCCGCTCCGGCCGCAAGCCGCTCTCGTCGAGCGCGGAGACGACGCTCGCAAGCAGGCTGTTGTGGCGGAACTGGCTGACCGAGAGATTGACGGCCACCTTCAGGTTCGAGGGCCAGCGTGCAGCGGTCCCGCAGGCCTCGCGCAGCACCCACTCGCCGATCGCAACAATCAGCCCGGTCTCTTCCGCAACGGGAATGAACTCCATCGGCGGCACCAGCCCGCGCTCCGGATGGTTCCAGCGGATCAGGGCCTCGAAGCCGCCGAGACCGTCATTTTCCAGCTGCACGATCGGCTGGTAATAGAGCTCGAACTGGTTCTTCTGCAGCGCCTCGCGCAGCTCCACCGTCAGCAAGTGCCGGCGCTCGGCCTCGAGCCGCATCGAGGGCTCGTAGAAGCGATAGGTCGAGCGGCCGCTCTCCTTGGCCGCGTAGAGCGCAAGGTCGGCATGCCGCATCAGCACGTCGTCGTCCTCGGCATGATCCGGCGCCAGCGCGATGCCGATGCTGCAGGTCACGTGCTCGTTGACGCCATCTAGATCGAAGGGCGAAGAGAGCGATGCGAGCAGCTGCTCGGCGAACCGCTCGATGCAGCCGGCCTCCCGGAAGCCCACCACCAGCGCGAACTCGTCGCCACCAAGACGCGCCACCAGATCGCCGTGGTCGGCAAGACCGGTCAGCCGCGCGGCCACCTGACAGAGCAGCGCGTCGCCCGCCGCATGGCCCTTGCTGTCGTTGATATGCTTGAAGTGATCGACGTCGAGATAAAGCAGCGCCACCGGCTTGTCGGCGGTAGCGCACGAAGAGACACGCTTGATGTGCTCGGCGAAGAAGGCGCGGTTCGGCAGGCCGGTCAGAACGTCGTGCATGGCCATATAGGCCAGCCGCGCCTCGACCGAGCGCTCCTCGGTCACATCCTGCGAGATGCCGAGCAGGTAGCGCGGGGAGCTGCCATCGGGCGACGGCAGGGCGCGCTTGACGGTTCTCAAAATCCGCTGCTGGCCATCGCTGCGTTGCATCGTCTCTTCGAAGCTGATCGCCGCGGGCGCCGCGAAGGCGCGGGCATCCTGCTCGCGAAACGCCGCCGCCTGCTCGTCGTTGAAGAAGATATGGTCGCTGCGGCCGACCACGTCGAGAGAATGACGGCCGATGATGTCGCCGCAGGCTTCGTTGAAGAGGATATAGAGACCATGCGCCTCCATGTCCTTGACGAACACGCCGACCGGCAGGTTGTCGACGATGCTATCAAGCAGCGAGCGCGTGTCGCTCACCTCTCGATGCGCGGCATTGACCTCTGTGCGGTCCTGCACGATGGCGAGGATCGCGTCGCGGCCGTTGAAACGCACGCCGCGCCCGTAGGTCATCACCTCAAGCATGGTGCCATCGGCCTTCAGATGCGTCCAGCGCTCGGCCCGTTCCATGTCGGAGCGCGCGTGCACGGCAGTGATCATCCGCTGGCGCTCCTGGACGGGGCGAATGTCGAGCACGGTCATGCCTGAATAGGCTTCCCGCGAATAACCATAGAGATCGACAGCGGCGTTGTTGACGATCAGGAAACGCAACGTATCGGGGTCATAGACCCACATCGGCGACGGATGGGTTGCGAAGAGAGACTGGAAATCATCATTGGGAGTATCGGTCGAAACGAATGCTCTCTGAATACCTGTCATCGGCAATATCACATGAATTTGATGGCTGATCCTGTCAGTTATAGTGAAAAAAGCTAAATAAAATCAGAATCATAGTTCGCACAAACTTTAGGCGAACCGCCTTCGCGCTGTGCAGCGCTAACCGCTTGTTACGATGTTTCGCGGCTTTTCTTCACACACTGGAAAGGTCTGCACAAAGATCGACCAGATCAGTGGTGCCAGATCAGTGGTAGCTGTGCGCGCACTGCCCGTGATCGGCCAGAACCTCGATCACCCGGCACTGATCGACCCGCCCGTGCCCACAACCGGCGACCATCGCTTCCAGCTCCACCTTCAGCGCCATCAGGCTGCGGATGCGCTGCTCGACGTCGATAAGCCGCGCCTTGGCGATCGCGTCGGCCGAGGCGCAGGACTGGTTCGGATCGTCCTGCAGCGTGAGGAGCGTGCGGATCGCATCGACCTCGAAGCCTAGTTCGCGGGCATGGCGGATGAAGACGAGGCGGCTGATATCGGCGGGCTCGTAGGAGCGCTGGTTGCCCTCGCTGCGGCTTGGCGCGCTCAATAGTCCGATGCCTTCGTAATAGCGGATGGTCGGCACCTTCACGCCGCTTTGGCGCGATGCCTCGCCGATGGTGATCTTTTTCATCATTTCCCCCTTGCACCTCTAGTCGCTAGAGGATGTAGGAAGGATGCTCGTCAATGACAAGGAAGCCCAAAAGGAAGCCGATGATGAGCGACAGGATCGAGAAGCGCTACAGGGTCGAGGGCATGGATTGCGCCAGTTGCGCGGCCAAGATCGATACCGCCGTGCGCCGCGTCTCCGGCGTCGAGGACGTCTCGGTGTCGGTAACCTCTGGCACCATGACCGTGCGCCACGACGGCAGCAGCGACCTTGCCGCGATCGAAAAGAAGGTCATCGGCCTCGGCTACGGTCTCCGCCCCTTCGCGACCACCGACGCACCCCGCCCGAGCGGCCAGGGCGCCGAACATGCGCACGGACCGGACTGCGGCCACGACCACGGACACAGCCATGCGCGGGACCACGCGCACGACGATCATGATCATGATCACCATGACCACGCACACGATCATGCTCACGACAGCCAAAGCGCCCCCGCCGAAATCGAGGGCCTGCATGGTCATGACCACGCGCCCATGTCCGGCCCGTGGTGGCAGAGCCGCAAGGGCCGCCTGACGATCCTCTCGGGCGCCGCCCTCGTCATCGCCTATATCGTCGGCCATCTCGTCCCCTCGATCGCGCCCTATGCCTTCATCGCCGCGATGCTGGTTGGTCTCATCCCGATCGCCCGCCGCGCGATCATGGCCGCGCTCTCAGGCACGCCCTTCTCGATCGAGATGCTGATGACCATCGCCGCCGTCGGCGCCGTCATCATCCATGCCGGCGAGGAAGCCGCGACCGTGGTCTTCTTGTTCCTGGTCGGTGAACTGCTGGAAGGTGTCGCGGCGGGCAAGGCGCGCGCCAGCATCCAGTCGCTAACGACGCTGGTGCCGAAAAGCGCCCTTCTCGAAGAGGGCGGCGCAACCCGCGAGGTACCGGCCGAAACGCTTGCCGTGGGCTCGACCATCCTCGTGCGCCCCGGCGACCGCATCTCCGCCGACGGCATCATCCTCTCCGGCGAAAGCGCGATCGACGAAGCACCGGTGACAGGCGAAAGCACGCCGGTGCGCAAGGGCGAAGGAGACGTCGTCTTCGCGGGAACGGTCAACGGCGACGCGGCACTGCGCGTCAAGGTGACGGCTGCCGCCGCCGACAACACCATCGCCCGCGTCGTGCGGCTCGTGGAGGAAGCGCAGGAGAAGAAGGCGCCGACCGAGCGCTTCATCGACCGCTTCTCGCGCTATTACACGCCGGGTGTCGTCGCCGTTGCCGCCCTCGTCGCCATCCTGCCGCCGCTGGTTATAGGCGGCGCGTGGGACGAGTGGATCTACAAGGGTCTCGCGATCCTGTTGATCGGCTGCCCCTGCGCGCTCGTCATCTCCACGCCCGCCGCCATTGCCGCCTCGCTGTCGTCAGGCGCGCGGCGCGGCTTGCTGCTCAAGGGCGGTGCGGTATTGGAGACGCTCGGCAAGATCAACGCGGTGGCGCTCGACAAGACAGGCACGCTGACGGAGGGCAAACCAGTCGTCACCGACATATTAAGCTTCGGAAAGCCGGAGGCCGAGGTGCTGACCTATGCCGCGGCACTTGAGACCGGCTCCAGCCACCCGCTGGCGCTCGCCATTCTCGGCCGGGCCGCTCGCGACGCCATCGCCATCCCGCAGGCAACCGACGCCAAGGCGCTGGGCGGCAAGGGCGTGACCGCGACCGTCACGGGCCAGCCGGTCTTCCTCGGTTCCCCCAAGGCCGCTGCCGAACGCGCAGCTTTGTCGGACGAGCAGCAGGCGCGCATCACCAAGCTCAACGACGAAGGCAAGACCGTCTCCGTGCTTGTCGTCGGAGACCAGCTGGCCGGCGCCATCGCCATGCGCGACGAGCCGCGCGACGACGCCAAATCGGGCCTGAAGGCGCTGACCGACGCCGGTGTCCGGATCGTCATGCTGACGGGCGACAACGCCCGCACCGCCAATGCCATCGGCAAGGAACTCGGCATCGAGGTCCGCGCCGAGCTGATGCCCGAGGACAAGCAGCGCATCGTCGGCGAACTGCAGAAGAGCGGGCTGAAGGTCGCCAAGGTCGGCGACGGCATCAACGACGCGCCGGCGCTGGCTGCGGCCGATGTCGGCATCGCCATGGGCGGCGGCACGGATGTGGCGCTGGAGACGGCGGACGCCGCGATCCTGCATGGCCGCGTTTCCGACGTCGCCGCCATGATCGCGCTGTCAAAGCGCACCATGCGCAACATCGGCGAAAACATTTCGATCGCGCTCGGCCTGAAGGCCGTTTTCCTGGTCACGACCATCGCCGGCATCACCGGCCTGTGGCCCGCCATCCTTGCCGATACCGGCGCCACGGTGCTGGTGACGATCAACGCATTGCGATTGCTGCGGCCGGTTTCATCACAGGCTTAAGACTGTGTTAACAGCACGCGTGGCGCGCATTTTCCCTTGAATTTTGAGGGGTCAAGCGCGCCACGATCCCTAGAGCGTGTATTCTCCAATCTATTCAACTAGATGCAAAATTAGATCATTAAACATTTCTTAAAAAGCAACAGCTGTTTGAGAGATTTTCGCAAGGGGTTGCCTCTATCCGGCGCGAGTCATTCAATTTGCAAGGCTCGCATATGTTCCTAGACGGCATATTTTATCCCAATCAACCATCAAGTGGATCCAGCTCCACCACAAGCCCATCGCAGGGCGCATCAGAGACAACGGCACCGCCCGAGCAATCGGCCTCCCCTTCCCCTGCAAGCGAAGAGCCCACCAGTTATCCGCCAGAGGAAACGGACGACGAGACCTACACCGCTGAGCCCCAGACCGAACCCGAGCCCCAGGCATCGGCTGCCGATGATACCCAGCAGGCAACCCCAACACATCAGGCAAGCGATCCGGCGACGTCAAGCGAGGCCAGCGAGCCAGCAGCACAACCGGCATCGGAAAGCCAGCCGGCTTCCGGCACCGGCGCGACAAGCGGCACGGCCCCCGTTGCAACACCATTGCCGACCGCTCCGACGCACACTGCAGGCGCCTCGGCCTCGAAGGCATCGGCGAGCGCCGTCAGCACGGGCGACGATATCGACCTCACTGATCTGGTACGCCAGCAAGCGCAGCAGACGAGCGAATCCCAGCGGCTCCGGTCGATGTTCGCGAACGGTTCGACCGGCGCGGCGTCGCCGTTCCTGTCGCTCTTCGGCGTCGAGGCCGGCAGCGAGGAAAGCCGCGTCAACGCCGTCACGCTTCTCTACCAGCAGTTTTGACGGCGCGCGTCGCGGAACGCCCGCGATCGATATCACAAAGCCCGGCGCGGCCTCCCGCGCCGGGCTTTCGCGTTTCGTGAGCCGCAACCGGAAGGCAGCGCCTGCCACATTCTGGAACCTATCTCTTCCTCGCGCGTTTGTGATCGAGGAGGAGAAGCACCATGACCAATGATTTCAATCGTCCGAATACCGCGAACACCCCACCGCCGAAGAGTTCTTCGAAAACCATGTGGGTTGCAATCGCACTTCTGGTCGTCATCGTCGCCCTGGCGGCAACCTATTGGCCAAGGGGTGCATCCGCTCCCACGGCAAGCGCGCCGAGCGCAACGGCACCCGTGACCGAACCCGCGGCACCGGCGACACCGCCCGCATCGCAGGCAACACCACCGGCTGCAACACCGCCGGCCGCAGCGCCTGCGACACCGGCCCCGGCAACGCCAGCACCGGCGACGCCTGCTCCCGCAGCACCGGCTCCCGCGAACCCGCAGTAAAAGCCGGTTCGATCGCAGATAACGAAAAGCCCGCCAATCCAGGCGGGCTTTTCTGCATGCGTGACCGATGCTTAGTTCTGGCCGGCCTTTAGTACCCGGTGCGTGCTCTCATCGACGGCATTGCCCATCTGGCGGCCGTCCTTGGCGAGGCCATTGGCGGTGTTGGCGCAAGACGACAGCGCCAGCAGCGAGGTGAGCGCGATAGCAATGGCGACGGCAAATCGTGTCATGGAAATCTCCCTAATGGTCGGCCGGAGCGGCACGCAATCAGGTAGATAGCGCCCGCCGGCCTGCGATCAACGCCGCCGCGAAAGCCTGAAGACACAAAACCCGGCACAGTCGTCTGCGCCGGGTCTCTTCACATCTTCCCTGGGAGGAAAGCCTCAATCAACAGCAAATACGAGCGGCTTGGCCTGTCGGATTGCTGGGTTGGCGGTCAATTTTCCAAGAACGTCGTCGCTGACGGGACCGTCGACGTAGAGCAGCGCGATCGCGTCACCGCCCTGCTCGCCGCGGCCGAGCTGGAAGTTGGCGATGTTGACGCCAGCCGCACCCAGCGTCGTGCCGATGAAGCCGATCATGCCGGGAACGTCGGTGTTGGAGATGTAGACCATGTTCGCACCGACATCGCCGTCAAGGTTGATGCCCTTGATCTGGATGAAGCGCGGCTTGCCGTCGGAGAAGACCGTGCCGGCGACCGAGCGGGTCTGCTTGTCGGTCTTGACCGTCAGCTTGATGTAGCCGTCGTAAACGCCGGTCTTGTCGCGCTTGACCTCGGAGAGCACGATGCCCTTTTCCTTGATCATGATCGGCGCCGAAACCATGTTGACGTCGGCGACCTGGTTGCGGATGAGGCCGGCGAGCAGCGCCGAGGTCAGAGCCTTGGTGTTCATCGTCGCGGTCGCGCCGTCGAACAGGATCTCGATTTCCTTGATCGGGTCTTCCGAGACCTGGCCGACGAAGGCGCCGAGAACGTCGGCGAGCTTGATGAACGGCTTCAGGATCGGCGCTTCTTCAGCGGTGATCGACGGCATGTTGATGGCGTTGGAAACGGCACCCTTGACGAGGTAATCCGACATCTGCTCGGCGACCTGCAGGGCAACGTTTTCCTGCGCTTCCGTGGTCGATGCGCCCAGGTGCGGCGTGCAGACGACGTTGGGAAGGCCGAACAGCGGGCTTTCCTTGGCAGGCTCGACTTCGAAGACGTCGAAGCCAGCGCCGGCGACGTGGCCGGACTTGATGGCTTCGGCAAGTGCCGCCTCGTCAACCAGGCCGCCACGGGCGCAGTTGATGATGCGCACACCAGGCTTGGTCTTGGCGAGGTTTTCCTTGCCGAGAATGCCGCGGGTCTTGTCGGTCATCGGCACGTGCAGGGTGATGAAGTCGGCCTTGGCCAGCAGCTCGTCGAGCTCGACCTTGGTGACGCCCATCTCCTGCGCGCGCTCGACAGAGAGGAAGGGGTCGTAGGCCAGAACATGCATGCCCAGCCCAATGGCCTTCTTGCAGACGATGCCGCCGATATTGCCGGCGCCGATGACGCCGAGCGTCTTGCCGGTGATTTCGACACCCATGAACTTCGACTTTTCCCACTTGCCGGCCTGCGTGGACGAATCCGCTGCAGGCAGCTGCCGGGCAACGGCGAACATCAGAGCGATGGCGTGTTCAGCGGTCGTGATCGAGTTGCCGAACGGCGTGTTCATGACGATGATACCGCGGCGCGAGGCGGCTGGGATATCGACGTTGTCGACACCGATACCGGCGCGGCCGATGACCTTGAGGTTGGTCGCAGCCGCGATCAGCTTTTCCGTCGCCTTGGTGGCGGAACGGATGGCGAGACCGTCGTAATTGCCGATGATTTCGGCCAGCTTGTCCTTGTCCTTGCCGAGCTGCGGCTGGAAATCGACTGCGACGCCGCGATCACGGAAGATCTGGACGGCGGTTTCCGACAGTTCGTCGGATACGAGAACGCGAGGTGCCATTGGGGGCTTCCTTCAAAAAGTTCAACGATGGAATGTAGTCGGGATTGCGAGGCTCCGCTTGTTCAGCGGAGCCGGATGCGATCAACTCAGGCAGCAGCCTGGGAAAGCGTTGCCTTCTGGGTCGAAAACGCCCAGGAGAGCCACGGCATCAGCTTCTGCATGTCTGCAGTTTCGATCGTGGCGCCGGCCCAGATGCGCAGGCCCGACGGCGCGTCGCGGTAATGCCCGATGTCGTAGGCGACACCTTCCTTGTCGAGCAGGCTGACGATGCCCTTGGCGAAGTTCGCCTGGCCGTCGGCGTCGAGCGCCAGAACGTCCTTGTCGGTGATCTTCAGGCAGACCGAGGTGTTGGAAGCCGTCTCGGCCTTGACTGCGAGGTTGGCGATCCAGTCATTGGCGGCGACGAAGTCGGCGATGACCTTGGCGTTGGCGTCGGCGCGAGCCATCAGGCCCTTCAGGCCGCCGACATCCTTCGACCACAGCAGCGCATCGATATAGTCCTCGACGCAGAGCATCGACGGCGTGTTGATGGTTTCTCCGGTGAAGATGCCCTCGATCAGCTTGCCGCCCGAGGTCATGCGGAAGATCTTCGGCAGCGGCCAGGCCGGTGCGTAGGTCGTCAGACGCTCGACGGCGCGCGGCGACAGGATGATGACGCCATGAGCGCCCTCACCGCCGAGAACCTTCTGCCAGGAGAAGGTGACGACATCGAGCTTGGCGAAATCGAGGTTCTGCGCGAAGGCGGCAGAGGTCGCGTCGCAGATCGTCAGGCCCTTGCGGTCGGCGGGAATGAAATCGCCATTCGGAACGCGAACGCCCGAGGTGGTGCCGTTCCAGGTGAAGACGACGTCGCGGTCGAAATCGATGGTCGAGAGATCGGGCAGTTCGCCGTAACCGGCTTCGATCTTGCGAACGTCTTTCAGCTTCAGCTGCTTGACGACGTCGGTGACCCAACCGGCGCCAAAGCTTTCCCAGGCGACCATGTCGACGCCGCGCTCGCCGAGCAGCGACCAGAGCGCCATTTCGACGGCGCCGGTATCGGAAGCAGGCACGATGCCGATGCGGTAATCCGCAGGCACTTCGAGAACTTCGCGTGTGAGATCAATGGCCTGCTTGAGCTTCGTCTTTCCGATCTTCGCACGGTGCGAACGGCCAAGCGGCGCGTCGGAAAGGGCTTCGAGCGACCAACCGGGGCGCTTCGAGCAAGGGCCAGAAGAAAAATGGGTGTTGTTCGGACGGACGTCCGGCTTCGCGGTGGCAGTGGCCATGTGTATACCCTTCCAGGTAATTAGCCTCTCGTTGGGGAGAGGTGTCCCGCCGCCGTTGATACAGATGTGGCCAGATATCGTCAACTTACAAATGTCGCGCCCTGAGGATTTTTTGACGCAGGAGCGACGCAGCGGGAAACGAGAAAAGCCGCCCCAAGGGACGGCTTTCCGAGATGTGGAGACAATGTCTCGTTTGAATACAGGCGCTTACTTGTAGACCGGCTGCTGCAGCGGAATTTCCGGAGCAGGCTCGTAGGACGCCGTCTGGCAACCGCCGAACAGGTAGCGAGCGCCGACGCGTGCTTCGTGAACGTTGAAGCCCTTGTCGCGGCCCGGGCCGCCGTTTTCGTTGTAGCCGAACATGTCGCCGCCGTTGACGTGCAGGAAGCGGTAGCCGACGTCGGCCTTGACGTTGCAGGTGACGTCGATCGACGCACCAGCCATCAGGCCGTAGCTGAAGCGCCAGCCGCCCTTGCCGCCGTGGATGACCGTGTCATCGCAACCGAGGCCGCTGCCGCTGGAATCGCAGGACGTGTTGCTCAGGTCCTTCCACTTGACGTAGGTACCGCCGATGCCGGCGCCGACGTAAGGCGTGACGTAGCCGTAGGTGCCGAGATCGACATAGGCGTTTGCCATCAGCGACCATGCGGTCAGGGACGAGAGGTCAGTTGACGTACAGGCCGCCGACACACCGCAGGAGCCGCTGGTCGAACCATGGAAGTCGGACTTGCCGAGATAATCGAGCGTCAGGTCTGTGCGGAAGTAGTTGTTGACCTGATAACCGACACCGCCGCCGATGGTCCAGGCGTCATCGAGATCGGAGCGGTCGAAATCGACTTCACTGGCATTGCTGCCCTGGAAGTATTTCGCGCCACGCAGGTCGTTGAAGCCGTAGCCGACATCGCCGCGCAGATACCAGCCGGTCGCCTCGGTCACGGTGACCTCGGGAGCGGCGATCGGTTCGGCGGGCATGAGGTCCGCGGCATAAGCATTCGAGGTAATGAGCAATGCGGCGAAGACGCCAGACAAGCTTCTCTTCATGGATCCCACTCCAAGGTTCGACGCCTGGCAGGATCGAGCTCCGCCAGTTGAATACGTTTCGGTAAGGATAATGAAGTGGAAACGTTAAGCGCTGCTTAACTGTAATTGTCAAACATCGCCTTTTACTCAGAGGTACTGGCAAACCGCTGATTTGGTTCTGATTTTATTGCAGGAACACGCATCGGGCGGGTGCGGTCAAAGCTTGCGGATATCACCGTCCGCGCGTCGCTGCCACGCTAATAAAAAGCGCCCGACTTAACAAAGTTAATAGCGGTTCTGGCCGTAAGCGCGTAGGGTGCATCGTCGGTCAGGACTTTAAAGGCAATGACCGCTTGGGAGTTACTAAGCGCTTCCGCCCCTTTATGGAGGTGCGCCCATGTCCAAGCTCAATAGAGCTATTTCGTTCGAAGAAGATCTATCGCCCGTTTTCGAGGCCCTGTCGCTTTGGTGCAGGGAACAGAAATTCGGGCCCGACAGCCTTCAGGGCTGTGCAGCCGCATCGAGGCTGCTCGACTTCTTCGAAGACGGTGCCATCACGACACCAGCGCTTCTCGACCTCATGCGTCGAGAGGTGATCTGACAAAATCGCGATGTACAAATGAGAATGCCCAGCCAAAGGCTGGGCATTGGAAGCTTGTGGACGGTGCCTGACCAATGTCAGGCGGCCGTGCGCACGCTCGAGATCGTGCCGATCAGGTCGTTGACGATGCGCTCGATCTGGCTGCGATCGTCGCCCTCAGCCATCACGCGGATCAAGGGCTCGGTGCCGGACGGGCGGATGACCAGACGGCCGCTCTTGGCAAGCTCGGCTTCGGCATCGGCGATCGCCTGCTGCACATGCAGGTCTTCCAGCGGCTTGCCGCCGGAATAGCGCACGTTGCGCAGGAGCTGCGGCACAGGCTCGAAGCGACGGCAGATTTCGCTGACCGTCTTGCCGGTGCGCTTGACCGCGACCAGGATCTGCAGCGCGGCCACGAGGCCATCACCGGTCGTGCCGTAATCCGACAGCACGATATGGCCGGACTGCTCGCCGCCGACATTGTAATTGTTGTTGCGCATGTGCTCGACCACATAGCGGTCGCCGACAGCGGTGCGCACGAGACCGAGACCCTTGCCCTGCAGGAAACGCTCCAGCCCGAGGTTGGACATGACGGTGGCGACGATGCCATCGCCGCGCAGCTGCTGGCTTTCCGCGTAGCTTTCGGCGATGACGGCCATCAGCTGGTCGCCATCGACGATCGCGCCGTTCTCATCGACGATGATCACACGGTCGGCGTCGCCGTCGAGCGCGATACCGATATCGGCGCGCACTTCGTCGACCTTCTTCTGCAAGGCCACCGGGCTGGTGGAGCCGCAGTTGAGATTGATGTTAGTACCATTCGGCTCGTTGCCGATGACGACGACGTCGGCGCCCAGTTCCCAGAGCACGGCCGGTGCCACCTTGTAGGCGGCGCCGTTGGCGCAATCGATGGCGATCCTGAGACCCTGCAGCGTCACATCGCGCGGCAGCGTGCGCTTGGCATGCTCGATATAGCGGTCATGAACACCATCGACGCGCTTGGCGCGGCCGATATCGTCGGACTTGGCGAGCTGCGCGCTCATGTCCTTCTCGAGCAGATCCTCGATCTGCATTTCCAGATCATCCGACAGCTTATAGCCATCGGGACCGAAGAGCTTGATGCCGTTGTCTTCGTAAGGATTGTGCGAGGCGGAGATCATCACGCCGATATCTGCGCGCAGCGAGCGTGTCAGCATGGCGACGGCAGGCGTCGGGATCGGGCCGAGAACGAAGGCGTCGAGGCCGGCGGCGGTGAAGCCCGCGACCATGGCGTTTTCGAGCATGTAGCCGGAAAGCCGGGTGTCCTTGCCGATAACGACCCGGTGGCGGTGGTTGCCGCGCCGGAAGATGGTGCCTGCCGCGATACCGACCCGCATCGCGAGATCCGGCGTCATCGGAAACACATTGGACTGACCGCGAATACCATCAGTGCCGAAATAGCGTCTTTTCATATGCACCCCTGTGCCTTGAGCGCGCGTTACGCTGCGCATCGTCGTGTCTGCAAATTGCACGCCTGCGCGTGTTCCCTCGCCAGAGAGGCCTTCATTGAGGCCACCTTATGTCAGCGGAATGCCACAAAACGCAGCAACCATCACGTCAATTAACGAGAAAATCGATTATATCCCGTTACCAACGAAAAAGGCCGGACACCATCTCGGGTGTCCGGCCTTCTCATGATTTCCAAAGAAAATCAGTGTGGTTGCGGCTCCATGCCGCCTTCGGCCTCGTCGCCCTTGGCCGGACGCGTGCCGGTCTTCGGCACAGCCGAGCCACGGCTCGGAGGCGTATCGTCACCGAGATCACGCGACGGCTTTTCACCGCGAATCAACGCCTTGATCTCTTCGCCGGTCAGCGTCTCGTATTCGAGCAGGCCTTCGGCGATGGCCACGAACGCGTCATGGTCGTCGGTCAGAATGCGGCGCGCTTCGGCGTAGGCTTCATCGATCAGCTTGCGAACTTCCGAATCGATGGTCATTGCCGTCGCTTCGGACACGTTCTTCGACTGCGAAACCGAGTGACCGAGGAAGACTTCCTGCTGGTTTTCACCATAGGAAACCTGGCCGAGCTTGTCGGAGAAGCCCCACTGGGTGACCATCGCACGGGCAAGCTTGGTGGCCTGCTCGATGTCGGACGATGCGCCCGATGTGATGTTCTCCTTGCCGAAGGTCAGTTCTTCCGCAACGCGGCCGCCCATCATGATGACGAGGCGCGACACCATCCACTTGTAGCTCATCGAGTAGCGGTCGCCCTCGGGAAGCTGCATGACCATGCCGAGTGCACGGCCGCGCGGAATGATCGTCGCCTTGTGCAGCGGATCGGCCACCGGAACCTTGAGCGCCGTGATGGCGTGGCCGGCTTCGTGGTAGGCGGTCAGCTTCTTTTCGGCTTCGGTCATGGCGGACGAGCGACGCTCGGCGCCCATCATGATCTTGTCCTTGGCGTCTTCGAATTCCTGCATGGTGACGACGCGCTTGTTGCGACGCGCGGCCATCAGCGCAGCTTCGTTGACGAGGTTCATCAGGTCGGCACCGGAGAAGCCGGGCGTACCGCGAGCCAGAACCTTGAGATCGACATTCGGCGCCAGCGGCACGTTGCGGGCGTGAACCTTCAGGATGCGCTCGCGACCGACGATATCGGGGTTCGGAACCACGACCTGGCGGTCGAAACGGCCCGGACGCAGCAGCGCCGGATCGAGAACGTCGGGACGGTTGGTCGCCGCGATCAGAATGATGCCTTCGTTTGCTTCGAAGCCGTCCATCTCGACCAGCAGCTGGTTCAGCGTCTGCTCGCGTTCGTCGTTACCGCCGCCGAGACCGGCGCCACGATGGCGACCGACGGCGTCGATTTCGTCGATGAAGATGATGCACGGCGCGTTCTTCTTGGCCTGCTCGAACATGTCGCGGACGCGGCTTGCGCCGACACCGACGAACATTTCGACGAAGTCGGAACCCGAGATCGTGAAGAACGGAACATTGGCTTCGCCTGCGACGGAGCGTGCGAGCAGCGTCTTACCGGTACCGGGAGGGCCGACCAGCAGCACGCCGCGCGGAATCTTGCCACCGAGACGCTGGAACTTCTGCGGATCACGCAGGAATTCTACGATTTCCTCGAGGTCCTGCTTGGCTTCGTCAACGCCGGCAACGTCATCAAACGTGACGCGGCCATGCGCTTCGGTGAGCAGCTTTGCCTTCGACTTGCCGAAGCCCATCGCGCCGCGCGACCCACCTTGCATCTGCCGCATGAAGAACAGCCAGACGCCAAGGATGAGAAGCATTGGCAGCAAGGTGCCGAGATAGCTCAGGAAACCGGAAGAACCGTCGGTTTCGGGACGTGCCGAAACGAGAACATTCTTCGTCTGCAGGCGATCGAGCAGATTGTCGTCGACCACAGGCGTATAGGTTTGGAAGGTGGTGCCATTTTCAACATAGCTGCCGGAGACGCGGTTACCCGTGACGACGACTTCCTTGACGCGGCCCGCATCCACTTCACGCAGGAACTGCGAATAAGGGATATCGCGGGAGCTGGTCTGCGCCGGCGACGTCTGGAACATACTGAAGAGGGCAATCAGCAAAAGCGCTATGATTGCCCACAAGGCGAAATTACGTAAGTTAGGGTTCATCGAACTCCCCAGCACTGGAACGACCGCCTCATGGCGACCGCTTTATTTGGCTTCTAACATAGGATTGCGTCAGGCGGTTGCCAAGGCAAACCCATCAGTTAGATGGTTTTTCCGTCAATAAGACCTAAAGGCGGTTTTGGATAGGGGCGTGTTCCAAAGGCTGCCGCGAGGCTGGCCGCGAACTTGACGTCCAATCGTGTCAAAAAACGGTCGAAGGGCGCGAAATACGGCACGACGTCGATGTCCTCGGCGAGATCAGGCGACGGGTCGGCGGCGAGGATGCGCGGTTGCGCCGCACGGGCTCTGGCGAGCGTGCTTTTGGGGAGGTTTTCGGGCGCGGGCATGGCATCTCCAGCCCCCGCAGCCACCACCGTTACCTCAACGCCGGAACCATTCGCCACCAGATACCGCCCATCCCAAACGCCGCACTCTCCGGGGCCAATCGCAAGCGGCACCAGCCCCCGCGTCTCCCGCGCCAGATACAATCCATCGAGCCTGAGATCGAACACCACCCGCCCCGCCGTCATCCGGCCCGGTCGGCCTGCGGCGAGAAAGTCTAGCACCGCGCCAATCTGCTCCGCCCCAAGCGCAAACGCCTGCCCGCCGATAACAGCCGCAAGCCGCGCAAGGCCATGCCCAAGCACCGCCCGATCGACAGAAAGCCCAGCAACCCCAACCCGCACCAGCATTCCCTCATGCACATCGACATGCGCATCGACCCACCCGGCCGCAGCCTCGTCGAGCACCATCCGCGCAGCCGTCATCGCTTCGATCTCGCCGACCGAGACCCCCTCGCCCGCCAGCGCCTGGCGCGTCCGCACCCGCTCGTATTTCACGTCCTCGTTGCTCGGGTCATCGCTCCACCCGATACCGCGCAGCCCAAGCATCGCGCGAATATCCGCCCTTAGCGAAGCCAGCAGAGGTCGCGCGATCCAGATGCGGCGGTCAAACAGCACCAGATCGGCGATCCCGGTCGTGGTGGCGGCCGAGCGTTGGCCGCGCATGGCAAACGTCTCGCGCTGATCGTCGAGCGTGTGGCCGGTCACAATAATGTCAGCGCCGAGTTCGAGCGCCGCTTCGGCGAGCAGCCCGTAGCGGGCGTCGCGCGCCGCCGCCATGATGCCGGCCTTCGGCTTGGCGCCCTGCCAGACCTTGGTGACGTGGGAAATATCGAGCGATCGGCAAAGAGCAGCGACATCGCGCGCTTCATCGGCCGATTGCGGACGCAGCGCGTGGTCGACGGTCGCGGCGCAGACGGAAATTTGGGGATTGGGCTCGGCCTTCAGCGCATCATGGAGCGCAATCAGCAGGCCGGTGGAATCGCTGCCGCCCGAAATCGCGACGAGAATGCGCGAGGGCTGGTCAAGCGAGGAGAGAAAGCGGCGCGTTGCCGTCTCTGGAGATAGGATGCCGTCCGGGCGCAAGACCGGAAAGCCTTAGCAGGAAAGACGCTTCTGCTCACTCGCGACCTTGGATATGACGGCGCGGGAAGCCTTGGGATAACGCTTCGGCACTTCGCGCAGCGTTGCGCAGGCGGTTTCCGTGTTGTCGAGTGCGGCGAGCGACATGCCGAGCTTGAGCAGCATTTCCGGCGCCTTTTCCGACGTGCCGTACTTCTGGTGCGCGTTCAGGAAGGTCTTGGCCGATTCGTTGAACTTGCCCTGCGAATAGAGCGCTTCGCCAAGCCAGAAATTGGCGTCCGCCGCGCGCGCGCTGTTCGGATACTGGCCGATATAGGCGTTGAATTCCTTTTCGGCGCTCGAGTAGTCGCCCGAAAGCACATGGCCGTAAGCGGCCTTGTACTGATCGGCCTCGCTGCCGAGCGAAGCCGTCTGCGAGCCGGCGGCGCCGACCGGCGGCAGCGGGCTGGAGCCAACTTCGGCGCCCGGATTGACCGAGCCACCAATCGGATTGCCGTTCTGGTCGAACTGCATGGAGCCGAGCTGCTGCGGCGGCTGGCCGAGACCGGTGTTCTCAGGGACGTCGGTCGAGGGCGACGTTTCAGGTGCCCTCGAGGTCTGGATGGCGCGGGCGACATCGTCGCCACCGCCCTGTCCCTGACCCATCTGCTGACCTTGGGCCGTCTGGTTGGAAGCCGGGATATCGGCTTCGCTCTTCTTCATCGGCTTGGATGCACCGCCGGCGCTGCCGCCACCGCCGCCGCTCTTTTCCAGTTCCTGGAAGCGGAATTCATTGTCTTCCTGTGCCTTGCGGATGGTTTCCTGCATCTGCAGCAGCTGGAAGCTCATTTCCTCAATGCGGCCGTTCAGCTGGCGAAGCTGATCTTCGAGCTGCTGGATGCGCACTTCCGCGCCGCCGGCCTGCACGTTGACGACGGGCGCCTGCGTCGGTGCCTGGCTGGCCGTCTTGTTTCCGAAATGCAATCCGAATAGCGACGACGCGTTCGCCGATTGGCCAACCCCGGCCACCGTTGCGAGGCAGAGCATGCCCGCCACGACAAATTTCTTCATTTGGTTCGTCCTGTCCCAGTGATTCTTCGCGCCTCGATGGCACGAACAGGAGATTTTTCCAATTGCTTTCAAAAAGCAACGGAGTTCGGCCAAAGTGTGTTCAAAAAGAAAAGGCGGCCCGCGATGGAGCCGCCTTTCCAATTTGTAATAAAACCCGGCATTTTATCGCCGGATCGGCAATTACATGCCGGCGCCACCGAGAACGGTAACGGCGCGGCGGTTCTGCGACCAGCAGGAGATGTCGTCGCAAACAGCGACCGGGCGTTCCTTGCCGTAGGAGATCGTCTTCATGCGCTGGGCCGGAACGCCGCGCGAAGCGAGGTAGTCCTTGGTGGCAGCCGCACGGCGAGCGCCGAGAGCGAGGTTGTATTCGCGCGTGCCGCGTTCGTCGGCATGGCCTTCGATCGTGATTGCGTACTTCGGATAGCGGCCGAGCCACTGAGCCTGACGATCGAGCGTCTGGGCAGCGTCGGCGCGAACCGAGGTCGAGTCGGTGTCGAAGAAGATGCGGTCGCCAACGTTGACGGTGAAGTCCTGGGCCGAACCCGGGGTCGCAGCGCCTGCACCGAGGCCGAGATCACCGGCGCTGTTGGCCATGTTCTTCTTGTTGGCGCAGCCGGCAAGTGCCAGACCGGCGACGAGCGCGATCATGACCGGGTTGCGGGCGAAGTTCTGCATGCGGCTCATTGCCGGGGTATGAATTCGGCTCATGGCCGGTCTCCTTGCGACTTGATTAAGGTTGCCGGACTGTAACCGTTCTCGGTTAATCGGCTTTCAAGAACTATGGTTAACGAATGGTTGATTTGGCCCTCTGTCGCCCCATTCGTAGATTTTTGAGGCGACAAGAAGGCAGGCATGCGGTCTTCCCTACTCCAGAAGCGGCGACCAGGCCGGGTCGGAAGCGTATGCGGGGGTCTTGATCATCTGCTCGTTGTAACCGCTCAGATCGATCGAATAGAGCTGCGGGCCACCTGCACCCGCCGCCTGGCGGAAGAACATGATGACGCGGCCGTTCGGCGCCCAGGTCGGGCCTTCATTGTGGAAGCCCGTGGTCAAGATGCGCTCGCCCGAACCATCAGGCTTCATCACGCCGATCGAGAACTTGCCGCCCGACTGCTTGGTGAAGGCGATCAGATCGCCGCGCGGAGACCAGACCGGCGTGGAGTAGGAACCGTCGCCGAAGGAGATACGCGTCTGGCCGGAACCATCGGCGCTCATCTTGTAGAGCTGCTGGCGGCCGCCGCGGTCGCTTTCGAACACGATCTGGCTACCGTCTGGCGAATAGGACGGCGAGGTATCGATCGCGGCCGTGGAGGTCAGGCGTGTCGTGGTACGCGAACGCAGGTCCATCGTATAGATATTGGCGTTGCCTTCCTGCTGCAGGCTCATCACCACCTTCTGGCCATCAGGCGAGAAGCGCGGCGAGAAGGTCATGCCAGGGAAGTTGCCGACCACTTCGCGCTGTCCGGTTTCCAGCTGCAGCAGATAGACGCGCGGCTGCTGGTTGGCGAAGGACATGTAGGTGACTTCCTGCCGGTTCGGCGAGAAGCGCGGGGTCAGAACGAGGTCGCTGCCATTGGTGAGCATGCGCACGTTGAAGCCATCCTGGTCCATGATGGCGAGCTGGCGCTTGCGCTCCTGCTTGCTGCCGGATTCGGAAACGAAGACGACGCGGGTGTCGAAGTAGCCTTCTTCACCGGTGATCTGCTTGTAGATCGCGTCGGCGATGATGTGGGCCACGCGGCGCCAGTTCTCAGGCTGCGTGTAGAACTGCTGGCCGGTCATCTGGCTGCCGGCAAACGTGTCCCAGAGACGGAACTCGGCGCGAAGACGGCCATCGGCCTCCTGCGTGACGCGGCCGGTGACCAGCGCCTGCGCATTGATGACCTTCCAGTCCTCGAAGCGCGGAGCGGCATCCGGGTTGGAGATTTTCTCGATGAAGGCATTCTTGGCGATCGGCTTGAACAGGCCCGAGCGCTGCAGATCCGCGGCGATAACCTGCGAGACCTGGGCGCCCATGTCGCCCTGCAGGAAGTCGGTGATCGC
The DNA here is from genome assembly GCF_017741935.1 of Rhizobium sp. 16-449-1b. Taxonomy (GTDB): domain Bacteria; phylum Pseudomonadota; class Alphaproteobacteria; order Rhizobiales; family Rhizobiaceae; genus Rhizobium. The sequence continues at coordinate 43,846 of NZ_JAGHMH010000024.1, forward strand.
GATCGGCAGGGGCTCGACATTGCCCTTGTTGATGTTGATTTCGACAAGCGCGTGCGCCGGCGTGGCGATGACCGCGGTGGTCATCATGCCGACGGCGACCATCAAGGCACGGAAAAGGGAACACTTGGACATAGAGGACAAGCCTTTCAGCATTTTAAAGGGCTAGATCGCTGGGGTCGAAATTGACGATGACTTCGCCCCAGGCGTCGTATTTGTCTTTCGGCAGATTGGTGAACGGCGACGACTTCATGACGGCGCGCTTGGCGCCGCTGGCGAGCGCCATGCGGGTCGATTCGTTGGTGCCGCCGATGGCTTCCACTTCGGGAGCGCCAATGATGTTGCCGTCGGGGTCGAGCTTCATGTGGACCCTGATGCGGACTTCGCTGGCGCCTTCCATGCCGGGAATGACCGACCAGTTGCCGGCGATGGCGCTGCGCAGCGCATCCATTTCGCTCATCGACAGCTTGGAGCCGCCGGTCGCCTTCTTGGCGCCGAGCGAGGCCACTTCGGTCGAGCTCTTGGCGCCGCCATTCGACGGATCCTGCTTGTTCAAGAGTGCGGCGATGTCATCAGCGTTGAAGTCGCTCTTCTGCGCGGAAGAGGCCTTGGCCTTTTCCTGCTTCTTGTCCGACTTCTTCTTGTCCGACGGCTTTTCGTCGGTCTGCGCCTTGTCTTCCGTCTTCTTCTCTGCAGGCTTTTCAGCCGGCTTCTGTTCCGGCGGCTTCGGCTGCGGTTTGATCACAGGTGTCGGCACCTTGTCCGGCAATGCTTCCGCATCCGGCTTCGGCGGCTCGGGCATGTCCTGCGGCTTCTCTTCAGCCTTCGGAGGCGTCGGCGCGATTTCCGGCTTCGGCGGCGTGATCGACGCGACCTGGCTCGGCTCCACCGCCGTGTCTTCCTTCATGATGTCCTTCACCTCGTTGGGCACGGGATCATTTTCCGGAAGCGGCTTTTCGGAGGCCTTCGGTGCTGCGGCCGACTCGTTGTTGTTTGGCTTGGCGTTCGGGATCGGCGGCGTCTTCAGGTCGACCTTGTTCTCGCCCATGTTCTCGGCGTTGGCCACATTGGTCGGCTTGGAGGTCGGCTTCGGCGCCGGCTTGTCGCTCGGCTTGGCCGTCTTGTCTCCCTGCTGCAACTGCGTCAGGTCCTCGACAGGCACGAGGTTGACGGGCATGGCCTCGAAATCCTCGACCTTGAACTCCGACGGGGAGCCGATCGAAATCAGCGCCCAGGCGAGCAGAGCACAGTGCAGTACAGCAGATGAGACAATACTGGCCTTCATAGCTCTACTACGGGCCCTTCTTCTCTTGGGTGACGAGACCGATGTTCTTGAAGCCCGCACCCTGGATGCGTGCCATGACATCGGCGATCACGCCGTAAGGCGCGGCCGAGTCGCCACGAACGAAGATGCGCTCATTGTAGCCGGTGGTGGCGATCGCCTCGAGCTTGGCGGCGATTTCCTCGACCGGGATCGGCGTTTCCTGCAGGAACGCGGTACCGTCGTTCTTGACGGAGATCGTGATCGGCTGCGTTTCGGAATTCAGCGCCTTTGCCTGCGTTTCCGGCAGATCGATCGGCACGCCGACTGTCATCATCGGCGCGGCGACCATGAAGATGATCAAAAGCACGAGCATGACGTCGACCAGCGGCGTCACGTTGATTTCGGAAATGGCGCCACCTCTGTGGCCACCGCGACGACGCCGACGGTTTCCACCGCCTCCGCCACCGCTTGGAGCACCCATACCCATGTCGTTCTCTCCGTTTCCGTCGGATTACTGCGCGGCCTGACGCGGCTGCAGCTTCTCGTCGATTTGGCGCGAAAGAATGGCGGAAAATTCATCCGCGAAACCTTCCATGCGCGCCGAGAGCTTGCCCGCATCGGCGGAGAACTTGTTGTAGGCGATGACCGCCGGGATAGCGGCGACGAGGCCGATCGCGGTTGCGAGCAGCGCTTCGGCGATACCTGGTGCAACGACGGCAAGGTTGGTCGACTTAGAGCCGGCGATCGCCTGGAACGAGGTCATGATACCGACGACGGTACCGAACAGACCGATGAACGGGCCGGCAGAGCCGATCGTCGCCAGCGAGCCGAGACGGGCGGAAAGCCCTTCGGATTCGCGAGCAAGCGTCACGTCCATGGCGCGGTCGATACGCATCTGCAGGCCGATCGGCGAACGTGCGCCGCGCTCGAACGACTTCTTCCACTCGCGCATGGCGGCGACGAAGATCGAGGCGAGGCCCGTGTTGTTACGCTCGGACAGCGAGCGGTAGAGTTCTTCCAGCGACTGGCCCGACCAGAACACCTGCTCGAACTTGTCGAACTGCCGGCGCGCACGGCCGAAGGCCAGATACTTGTCGATGACGATCGCCCAGGTCCAGACGGACGCTGCGATAAGACCGAGCATAACGAGCTTGACGACGAGGCCAGCCTGCATGAAGAGCGACCAGAGACTGACGTCCGTGTGAGCCGCTGCCAAACCTACTTGTTCCATTGATCCAAAATCCCCGAATCCAAACGCCCGGCACTTGACCGGGCGGCACAAAGTGATCTCGCAAGATATGTCTGGCTGCCGCCGCCCAAAGCCCTGGTCAAGCTTCCAAGCTCTTATCCGCCTTCCTTGCCGTCAAATTTGGTCAAAGGAAGGCGTGCACCGCACAAACTCTGACAATCCGAGTAAGACACTATTATCGTTAATAGTTCGTTAGCGCCGGATCATAAAAGGCTGACTATTGGCGAGAGGTTGATCCCTTGGAATACTTGGCCAGATCTCAGATCGATGACCAAAACAGCACAAACCTTGCGCGCGGCAATTCCTTCACATGAAAGTCATGTTTTTGCAAGGGCTGGTTGGCCATATCCGTGCATGGCGGCAATGCGGTAACGGAAGAGCTCTTACCGAATACCGGTTAGCAAGACGATCACGCCCGCTTCAATTCCTTGATAGCGCCGGGATCACGATCGAGCAGACGGAAGAGATTGACGACGGCAGGCGTCGGCATGACCTTTCCGGTCTCGTAACGCGAAAAGGCGTTGTGCCCCCCACCCGTCAGCTCGGACGCTTCGACCTGATTGATCCGGAGTTTCTTGCGGATGCGACGCAACTCGCTACCAAGCGCTTTTCGGGCTTCGAGCACCAAGGCGTCACCGGCGGCCGCATAACGCTCGGCGCTTTCCTGATCATATTCGATCTCGCCGCAGGCGCCGCACCGGAAGCCGGACAGGCCCTCCACATCAACCTTCAGATCCCGGAAGACGACCTGATGTGTTTCATTGGCAAAGGGCACCATCTCGCGCTCCGCCTCGCAGCAAACACACAGCTTGGTCATGAACCCAACTCCTTGAACTGTATCACCGGCGCACCATCGGCCCGAAGCGTCACCTTCACATAGGCCATACCGGCTGGCGTATCCGCATGGTAGACGTCCTGCCATACGGAACTGTCGGCGTATGTGGTCATCGATTTGTAGAGATCTTTTCTCTTCAGACCGCAGATCACATCGATCATCTCGGAGATCGTCAGGCCCATCGCTCTGCCGCCGTCGATCGCGGTCTTGGTGAAAGCTGAAGCGCGGCGGGCTCTCACCACCACGACAATCGCCGCAAGATCGTAATGCGCCGTCCGTTTCTCCATACCCAATATTACCCTTTGAGGGTAAAAATTCAAGGGTGGCGCCGGGCGATTGGTCTAAATTAGACCTCGATCATCATCTGCTTCGCCAACCCCTCCGGCAGCCGTCGCGGCCGACCGCTGGCATTAATGACGGCGATGATCACCTTGGCGGCGATCAGCAGCGTGTCGTCGCGGCGGATCTCCTGGGCGAGCACCATCTTGGCGCCGCCGGCCTTTTCGGTCCGCGTCGTCACCGTCAGGATATCGTCCATGCGCGCCGGCGACTTGAAGTCGATTTCCATGCGATGGACGACGAAGACCAGCCCCTCTTCATCGGCGGTGATCAGCTCGCGCTGCTCGACTCCGAGGCAACGCAGATAGTCGGTGCGGCCGCGCTCCAGGAAGTGCAGGTAGCGGGCGTGATAAACCAGACCGGAGAAATCGGTGTCCTCGTAATAGACCCGCTGCAGCAGGCGATGGCCTGCTTCCGTCAGTTCGCCCGAGATCGAATGAGAGATCGAATGCACGCCGTCCGCCATAATTTTCTCCAAAGTCGCGCGCCCTCTTTGGCTGAAGACATTCCGCCTTGCAAGCATTGAACAATTGTCACGCTTTCTAAGTAATCCTCGATAGCGAAGGCCAACAAGGAGACGACACCATGAAGATTGCGGTGATGGGCGGAGATGGATTTATCGGCTGGCCAACATCATTGCATCTGTCGGACGCCGGCCACGACATTCACATCCTCGACAACCTCTCGCGACGCTGGATCGACACTGAACTTGGCGTCCAGTCGCTGACCCCGATGGACTCGATCCAGGAGCGCACCCGCATCTGGCATGCCGAGACCGGCCGCCGCATCCACTTCAACCTGATCGATCTCGCGAGGGATTACGAACTGCTGAAGAAATGGCTCGCCGAAAACCGGCCCGACGCCATCATCCACTTCGCCGAGCAGCGCGCCGCGCCCTATTCGATGAAGAGCGACCGCCACAAGAACTACACCGTCAACAACAACATCAACGCCACCCATAATCTCCTGAACGCGCTGGTCGAACTGCAGCTCGACGCGCATCTGATCCACCTGGGCACCATGGGCGTCTACGGCTATTCGACGGTCGGTGCCGCCATCCCCGAAGGGTATCTGCCGGTCGGCATCGAGACGACGAGTGGCGAGACGGTGAGCCAGGAAATCCTCTACCCCGCCAATCCCGGCTCGATCTACCACATGACCAAGTGCCTGGATCAGACGCTCTTCCATTTTTACGCCAAGAACGACGGCCTCCGGATCACCGACCTGCACCAGGGCATCGTCTGGGGCACCCACACGGAGCAGACGCGCCGGCACGAGCAGTTGGTCAACCGCTTCGACTATGACGGCGACTACGGCACCGTTCTGAACCGCTTCCTGATCCAGGCCGCGATCGGCTATCCGCTCACCGTCCACGGCACCGGCGGCCAGACCCGCGCCTTCATCCACATCCAGGATTCCGTGCGCTGCATCGAGCTCGCGCTGAAGAACCCGCCGACCCGCGGCGCCCGCGTCGAGATCTTCAACCAGATGACCGAAACCCACCGCGTCCGCGACCTCGCCGAAATGATTGCGAAGCTGACGGGCGCCGAGATCGCCTGGCTGCCCAATCCGCGCAAGGAAGCGCCGGAAAACGAGCTGATCGTGAAGAACGACAAGTTCCGCAACCTCGGCCTCGACCCGATCACGCTAAAGACGGGACTGATGGGCGAGATCGTCGACGTCGCGAAGAAATTCGCCTATCGCGTCGATCGCAGCCGCGTACCGGCGGTATCGGCCTGGACGAGGGATATCGCGCCGACGATCAACCACGATCCCGAGGGGAAACGATTGAAGTCGGTGTCGTGAGGGCGATCACATCTGCCGGGGTCAGGGGATATAGGCAAGGCGCCAACCCCAAACACTCCCTCATTCCTGTGCTCGTCACAGGAATCCAGCCACCGCGCGTCGGCGCGGTGAATAGCTCGTTTTTCCCGGCCTGCCCCTCAAAGTCTCTCGCGCCCAAGGACTTGGGCGCACTGGATTCCTGTGACAAGCACAGGAATGAGGGCGTTTGGGGTGACCTCTGTGGACCATCGTGGCGTCACGGACATTGCCACGCCGATAGCGAGACCACCCCACAATGACATCCCCCAACGCCTACGTCACTCTCGTCACCAACGCCGACTACGCCATGGGCGCCACCGCGCTCGCCCGCTCGCTGCGCATAACCCACACCACCGCCGACATCGTCGTCCTCCACACCGGCGGCGTCACCGAAGCTGACCTCGACCCCTTGCGCACCCTCGGCTGCCGCCTCCTCCCCGTCGAGCACCTGCCGCTGTCGGACGCCTTCAACGAACGCCACGCGCGCGGCCAACTCCACGCCGCCGCCCCCTTCACCAAGGGCCGCAAGCCGCTCTTCCACTCGCCGCTCGACAATTTCTGCAAGCTCCGCCTCTGGGAACTGACCGAATACACGACCTGCGTCTTCATCGACGCCGATGTCATCGTGCTGCGCAACATCGACCGGCTCTTCGCCTACCCCGAATTCTCCGCCGCCCCCAACGTCTACGAATCGCTGGTCGATTTTCACCGCATGAACTCCGGCGTCTTCGTCGCGAAGCCTTCGAGGGACACATTCAGCGCCATGCTGGAGCGGCTCGACCAGCCGGAAATCCTGTGGAAACGCACCGACCAGACCTTCCTGCAGGCATTTTTCCCGGAATGGCATGGTCTACCAGTCTATTTCAACATGCTACAATATGTCTGGTTTACCATGCCTGCGCTTTGGGACTGGAACAGTATTTCCGTCCTGCACTACCAGTATGAAAAGCCATGGGAAACAGATCATCCGAAGGCGGAAAGCCTGCGGCCGCTGATCGACCTTTGGCAGGCATTCTACACGGGCAAGGACGTGCCGGACATATCGGCCATGGCCAATCCGAAAGGGGCAGCATGAAGGTACTGGTATCGGGTGGAACAGGACTTGTCGGTCGCTATATCGTCGAGGAACTGCTTGCAGCCGGATATTCGGTCATCATCGGTGGCCGCCACGCCCCGTTGCCTCGCGCCTTCTCCCGCCCCGTCGATTTCGCGCCGCTGTCGCTCGATCCCGAAAAAGACCATATCGAGGCCTTCGACGACGCCTATTTCTTCGTGCACGCCGCATTCCACCACGCGCCCGGTAAATATCGCGGCGGCGAAGGCGACGATCCCGAAACCTTCAAGCGCTTCAATCTCGACGGCACCGTGCGCCTGTTCGAAGCCGCCAAGCGCGCCGGCACGCGCCGCTGCATCTTCATCTCCAGCCGTGCCGCCTATGGCGAGCATCCGCCAGGAACCACGCTGACGGAAGCCACACAAGAAAAGCCGGAAACGCTCTACGGCCAGACCAAGCTCGACGCCGAACGCAGCCTGGCGCATCTGGCCGCCCCCGGCTTCGCCACCGCCAGCCTGCGCCTCACCGGCGTCTACGGCAATCTGCGCCCCAACAAGTGGGACAAGCTGTTCGGCGATTACCTGAGCGGCCGGCCGATCCCGGCGCGGGCAGGCACCGAAGTGCACGGCCAGGATGTCGGCAAGGCCGTGCGCATCATGCTCGAGGCCGATGCCGGCCGCATCTCGGGCGAGACCTTCAACGTCTCCGATCTCGCGCTCGACACTTGGGATATCCTCGAGCCGATCCGCTGGGAGCACGATTGCGCCAACCGCCTGCCTGTCGCCGCCGACAAATCGCTGCTGACGCCGATGGACACGACCAAGCTGCAGGCGCTCGGCTGGCAGCCGGGCGGACTGCCGCTTTTCGAGGAAACCATCCACGCGCTCGCGACACAGCCGGCGGCCTGACGCACGAACGTCGCATACGCGCGTTGCATTGCGCGCCGTCCGTTCTATTGTCGCCGCCGAAAGAGCAAGGCGGACACCATGAACGCAAAAGACATCAAGGCCGGCATGCGCGCCGAAAGGCTGGCGCTGAGAGATGCCATTCCCGTGGAGACCAGGGCCGCGATGAGCCTAGCCATGGCCGAACACGCCGGCGAGGCGATTGCATTCGCGCCCGGCACCATCGTCTCCGGCTTCCTGCCGATCCGCTCGGAAGCCGACCTTCGCCCGCTGATGGCGCGGTTTCGCGCACGCGGCGCGCGGCTTTGCGTCCCCGCCATTCTTGACCGCCAGACCATCGTGTTTCGCGAACTCGTGGATGGCGCGCCACTGGTCTCCACCGGCTTCGGCACATCCGGTCCCGGGCCGGACGCACCGGTTCTCGACCCCGAGATCCTGCTTGTCCCGCTGTCTGCGTTCGACAGACGCGGCCACCGGATCGGCTACGGCGCCGGCCATTATGACCGCGCGATCGACCGTTTGAGGCAAAAAGGCATGCATCCGAAACTCATCGGCATTGCATTCGACCGCCAGGAAGTGGCACATGTGCCCGACGAGCCGCACGATGTAAGCCTGGATGCCATCCTGACAGAAAGCGGCCTGCGCTTTTTTGCCTCTTGGATTGGATAGCAATGCGACTGCTTTTTTTGGGTGACATGGTCGGCAAGACGGGACGCACGGCGGTGTGGGATCGCCTCCCGGGCCTGATATCGGACCTGAAGCTCGACTTCGTCGTCGTCAACGGCGAGAACGCCGCCGGCGGCTTCGGCATCACCGAGGACATTTTTCTTGAGACCATCAATGCCGGCGCCGATGTGGTGACAACGGGCAACCACGTCTGGGACCAGAAGGAAGCGGTCGCTTTCGCGGGTCGAAACGACCAGTTCCTGCGCCCCGCCAACTACCCGCAGGGTACGCCCGGCCGCGGCTCCGGCCTGTTCTATGCCCGCAACGGCGCCCGCGTGCTGGTTGCCAACGTCATGGGCCGCGTCTTCATGCATCCGGAACTGGACGACCCCTTCAAGGCGGCAGAGACCATTCTCGACGCCTGCCCGCTGAAGGAACAGGCCGATGCGATCATCTTCGATTTCCACGCGGAAGCCACCAGCGAGAAGCAGTGCTTCGGCCACTTCGTCGATGGCCGCGCCTCCTTCGTCGTCGGCACTCACACGCATGTGCCCACCGCCGACCACCAGATCCTGAACGGCGGCACCGCCTATCTTTCCGATGCCGGCATGTGCGGCGACTATGACAGTTCGCTCGGCATGGACAAGGAAGAGCCGCTGAACCGCTTCATCTCGAAGATGCCGAAAGGCCGCATGGAGGCAGCCACCGGCCCCGCCACCATCTGCGGCGTCGGCGTCGAGATCTCGGATGCGACGGGCCTTGCCGAAAAGATCGCGCCGCTGCGCCTCGGACCGAGACTGTCGGAAACCATCCCGGAATTCTGGCGCTGAACCGGGCATTTGTCTGCCATGACGTAAAAGTGAGCATCGCGGTCCGGATTTGATCTGGACCGCTGCCGACCCTTGCCGCATCCTTTTGCCAGTGAAAGCGCTGGGGACGTGGCATGAAGCTGCATTTTCTTGTCTTCGCAATGACCACCCTCTCCGGCCTGCTGCCGGGTTGGCTGGGTTCTGACGCCGCGCAGGCGCAAGAGGCGCGCCGCAACGTCAGCCAATGCCAGGCGATCGCGCAATCCATTCCCAAGGCGACATTCGCAAGCTTCTCCGGCGCCGTCCCGATCGCAGGCGCCGCAGACAATGAGACGGTGACGCTCACCTATATCGGCCACTCGACCTTCCTGATCGAAACGCCCGGCGGCATCAGCATCGCCACTGATTACAGCGGTTGGTACACGCCGCCGCAGCCACCGATGGTGGCGACGATGAACCGCGCCCACTCCTCGCACTACACGCTGACCCCTGATCCAGCGATCAAATACGTGCTGCACGGCTGGAGCGACGTGCCGGGAGAAAAAGCGAAGATCGACCTCACGGTCGGCGACACCTACATCCGCAACGTCACCACCGATATCAGGGGCGGCTACGGCGGGCCGCAGGCGGATGGAAACTCGATCTTCATCTTCGAGGTTGCGGGCCTCTGCATCGGCCATCTCGGCCACCTGCACTACGAACTGACCGACGCCCACTATACCGAGATCGGCCGGCTCGACATCGTCATGGTTCCCGTCGATGGCGGGCTGACCATGGGCGCCGACAGCATGAGCCGCATCATCAAGCGCCTGCGCTCCTCGCTGGTGCTACCGATGCACCAGCAACGCCCGCTCGCCAACTTCCTCTCCATGTTCGGCCCCGACTTCGACGTCGTCTACGCGACGGGCAACAGCATCGACGTCTCGATGCGCACGCTGCCGAAGAAGCCGCAGATTTTTGTGGCGAAGGGGATGCAGTGAGAGGGGTGCCTGCGTCACTCAAAGCGGCGGCAATATCGGACGGTGCTTTTCGTCATAGGATTCGACAAGATCGCCGATGTGCGACGCCAGCGGGGCGAGCGGATGATCCTCGTCATCACCGATCTCGGCAAAGATTTCGTCGAGCTGCCCGACGAGGCGATCATACTCCGCCTCGTTCGTCGGCATGGCGAGAAGTGGCGCTCTCTTCATGTAACGGCACCCTTCACGATGGCATCGACCTCGTCGATCACGTCGTCCAGGTCATGTCCGAGACCTGCGTCGATATCCTTGCGAGCTTGATCCAGCTCAATGATTTCCCGGCCTTCCGACGCGAGATAGGATTTCAGAGCGCGCACGAACACCCAGCTGCTCTTCCGATCACAAATACCAGCGATCTGCTCGATCCCCGCGAGCACATCGGCAGGCAGACGCATGGTGATCGGGTCTGAAAGGTCATGACTGCTCATCGCTCACCTCCGGTTGCAACGAAAGCTACGCCATACCAGCAGATGCGTCAAACCTCTCACCCATGCAACCGACGCAACAAGAAAGCCCAGGAGCCAAAGCTCCCGGGCCTCGATCGACCTCACCGCAATCAATCTCAAGCAAACTGCAGATGCTGACGCACGCCGACGTCGGGCATCTTGTCCTCGTCGAGATTGGCCTTGGCGATTTCCCAGCCGAATTTCAACTTGCTGCCGGTCGACACCCAGATTTCGGCGTCATCGACATGCATGGCGAGCATCGTCAGCTTCGGGTCCTTCTTGCCATCCTCATACCAGGCGGCCACGACCGAGTTCCAGTATTCCTCGATCTTGGACGCATCCTGGCGAACCTCGATCTTGCCGGCGAGGCAGGCGTGGTAGTCGTGGTCCTTGCCGACCACGCAGAAATGCGCGCGCGTTCCGGGCTTGATCGCCCGCACGATCTCCGCGTCCGACTTGGTGTAAAACCAGATGGTGTTGGTCTTGGGATCGGCGTTCGGCGCCATGGGCTGCATGTGCATGTCGGCGCCATCGACGCCGAGCATGCCGGCATGAATGTCGTTGACCTGATCCCAGAGCTGGCGTGCCGGGTGTTCCCGTGCCTCGTTGAAACTAGCCATAGCGCTTCCTTCCGTTTCGAATGGTCCGTGTTTGAAACGTCATCTCGCGGGCTTTGTTCCCCAAAGTGAAAACAGATGCTACGCTCCTGGTATCGTGGGGATATGGGGGATCGTCATGCGCATAGCGGCACTGGTCACGCTGGGCTTCGCCTCGGCATTGTCTCTGGCATCGGTCTTGCCCGCCAACGCCGCCGATCGCAGCTTCATGCCCGACGAGAACGGCCAGATCGTCTTCGTCACCCCATCCAGAAACATCGGCTGCACCTATATCCCGAAGGGCGGAACGGAGATGTACAAGCCCGATGACGGTGGCCCCGAGCTCGGCTGCGACCGCATCGAGCCGAAATACATCCGGTTGATCCTGTCGGCCACGGGCAAGGCCTTCATCTTCGAGATGGAAGGCGACACGGCCTGCTGCGACGATGTCAACGTGCTGAACTACGGCGATCGCTGGAAGGCGGGACCGTTTACCTGCACGTCCGATGAAAGCGGCCTCACCTGCCGCCGCAAGGACGGCCACGGCTTCTTCGCGAGCCGCAACAAATACAACGTCGATTGACGCCGCGCCTCGGCGCCGCGGCCATCCGGCACGCCTGTTTTCCCTTGAACGCGCCCCGTTTCACTCTTATAAGGCGGCCCATTCCCAACAATAAGACGTGAACAGGGGTGCCATGGCTGGCCATTCACAGTTTAAAAACATCATGCATCGCAAGGGCCGTCAGGATGCCGTGCGGTCGAAAATGTTCTCCAAGCTCGCGCGCGAAATCACCGTTGCCGCCAAGGCAGGTCTGCCCGACCCGACGATGAACGCCCGCCTGCGCCTGGCGATCCAGAACGCCAAGGCCCAGTCGATGCCGAAGGACAACATCGACCGCGCCATCAAGAAGGCTGCCGGCGCCGACGGCGAGAACTACGATGAAGTGCGCTACGAAGGCTACGGCCCGGGCGGCACCGCGATCATCGTCGAAGCGCTGACCGACAACCGCAACCGCACCGCCTCCAACGTCCGCTCGATCTTCACCAAGGCCGGCGGCGCCCTGGGCGAAACCGGCTCGGTATCCTTCTCCTTCGACCATGTCGGCGAGATCACCTACAAGCTCTCTGCCGGCGATGCCGACAAGATGATGGAAGCGGCGATCGAAGCCGGTGCCGACGACGTCGAGACCGACGAAGAAGGCCACTACATCACCTGCGGTTTCGAAGCGCTCGGCGAAGTCGCCAAGGCGCTGGAAGCCTCGCTCGGCGAAGCTGAAACCGTCAAGGCCGTCTGGCGTGCACAGAACAACGTGCCCGTCGACGAAGAGCGCGCCCAGTCGCTGCTGAAGCTGATCGACAGCCTTGAGGACGACGACGACGTGCAGAACGTCTATTCGAACTTCGAAGTTTCGGAAGAAGTTCTGGCCAAGCTCTCGGCCTGATCACTTCCGATCGCAATCCAAAAACCGGCCCCGGAAACGCGGCCGGTTTTTTGTTGTCCACAGGTCTATCCGCGTGAACCCTCACATACTGGCCTCAAGCAGTAACACGTCCGTGAACATGGGGTGTTTGTTAAGGCCTCGGTAACCCTGGCCGCTTTGAATGCCGCCCATTCGCTCCAGCCGGTCTGCCTCAAGGCCAGCCTCACTTCATACTCTCGGCGGGAAAACGACCCATGAAAAGACTATCCCTTTCGCTCTCCATCGCACTTGCAGGCACGCTCGCAGGCGCGGTCACGGCTCATGCGCAGCCATCCATGGTCAAGCAGTTCGACGATTGGGGTGTCTATTCCTACGACCGTTCGGGCAAGACGGTGTGCTATATTCTGACAGTGCCGAAGACCATGCAGCCCGCCGCCGTTGATCATGGCCGCAACTATTTCGTGGTCGGCCGCGCGCCGGGCCGTGGCACCAATTACGAGCCGCAGGCGATCATGGGCTATGATCTGAAACCCGGCTCGCGCGCCAAGGTGGAGATCGGCGGCAAGGAATTCACCATGTTCACCAAGGGCTCGTCCGCCTGGGTGCTGGAGGAAACCAAGGAGCCGGACCTGATCGAATCCATGCGTGGCGGCAGCGACATGACCGTCGACGCCGTCTCGCGCCGCGGCACCGCCACCAGCTACACCTACTCGCTGAACGGCGTTACCGCCGCGCTGAAGCGCATGGCACAGTGCAACTGAGCCGATCGCAATGCGTAAGACAAAACTGACGAAGCGCATCTCGGCATGAGGCGCGCTCGAACGGATGGCACCCGGGTGCCGTCCCCTGCCCGCCTTGCCCGCGGCTGGAAGCGCACGGCCGCGATCTGCCTTGCCGGCATGGCGCTGGCCTGCACCTCGATCGCCGCCAATCCGCTGCTGTCGCAGCCCGCACCCGTCGCGGTCAAAGCAGACAGCGGCCCGAAAGGCCGCGAGACCGGGCTGAAGGTTCCTCGCTTCGTGTCGCTGCGGTCGCGCGAGGCCCGCATGCGCGTCGGCCCCTCGCTCGATTACGGCATCGCCTGGATCTACCGCGTCCCCGGCCTGCCGCTGGAGATTACCGCCGAATACGGCAACTGGCGCCAGGTGCGCGACAGCGACGGCGTTTCCGGCTGGATGCACCGCGCGCTGCTGTCGAGCAACCGCACCGCCATCGTCGGGCCATGGCTATCGGCGCACGTACCCTTGCGCGACGGGCCGAGCAGTTCGGCGCGCAAGCTGGCCTCGCTGACCCCGCGTGTTCGGGTCGCGATCAGCGATTGCGACGGCAGCTGGTGCAAGGTGGATGTGACCGGCCACGATCTGGACGGCTTCGTCAGGCAATCGGCGCTCTGGGGCGTCTATCCCAACGAGACGATCAAGTAGATGCTCAAGCCCTCAGGTGGCGGCCTGCATCCCGGTTGCTGCCGTCAAGCAGCAGCCTGCATCAACGTATTGAGCCCGGCGAACAGCTCGACCGACTTCAGCCGCGCCTCGATATCGTGGATCGGCATCGAGATGATCAGTTCGTCGGCCTGCGTGTCGCGCAGGAATTCCGCGAGCTTCGCCTCCGCCGTCTTTGGTGACCCGACCACGGCATAGCGCAGCGTGTGCTCGACCGTCATCTTCTCCATCGGCGACCAGAAGCTCTCCATATCCTGGAGCGGCCTCGGGAACTGGCCGCGCACGTTGCGGCGCAGGTTGACGAACTGCTGCTGCGCCGAGGTGAAGTGATACGCGGCCTCCTCGTCTGTCTCCGCCACCGATCCCATGACGCCGACCATCGCATAGGGCTTGTCGAGCACGGCTGATGGCTGGAACCGGTCGCGATAGATATCGAGCGCCTCCATCAGCGAATCCGGCGCGAAGTGCGAGGCGAACGCATAGGGAAGCCCGAGCATGCCGGCGAGCTGCGCGCTGTAGAGGCTGGAGCCGAGCAGCCAGATCGGCACGTTGCTGTTCATGCCCGGCACCGAGAGGATCGCCTGGTTTTCGACCGGCGCGCCGAGCAGCTGCTGCAATTCGACGACATCGTTGGGGAAACTGCTGGCATCGAGGTTGCGGCGCAGCGCCTGCGCCGTGCGCATATCGGTGCCCGGCGCCCGCCCGAGCCCAAGATCGACACGCCCCGGAAACAGCGCCTCCAGCGTGCCGAACTGCTCGGCAATCACGAGCGGCGAGTGGTTGGGCAGCATGATGCCGCCGGAGCCGATCCTGATACGCTTCGTTGCCGCCCCGACATGGCCGATGACCACGGCGGTGGCGGCACTGGCGATCCCCGGCATGCCGTGGTGTTCGGCCAGCCAGAAACGGTTGTAGCCGAATGCCTCGGCCCGCTGCGCCATCCGCGCCGAGCTCTCCAGCGACTGCCTGATTGTGCTGCCTTCGGCAACGGGTGAGAGATCGAGAATGGAGAAGGGAACCATGGCGCGGCCTGTCGGTGGTTGGATTGGACATCCTATGTAGGTGCTCGAACGGAAGCCCCAAAGGGCAGCGCGCGAAAAACACCGGCCACAACACGGAAAGGTAGCGCGCGCATTGACAGTCCGCCGCCGGTTGTCTAAGCATGCCTCATACCGGCTGACCGGTCGTAAGCGTCTAACGTCAAGCAACGCACTTATCGATCCTCGTCGGTCGGAGTGCGTTTTTTTGTGCCCGTTGGACGAGGAATAGCCAGGAGGTTACCGTGGCTTTCCAGACTTTTCGTGATCCGCAGCAGCGCCGGCTGTATCTGCTGGCAGCGATCCTCTTCATCTCCTATCTCTGCATCGCGATCGCGCTTCCCGTCATCCCCGTTTACGTCACCGGCACGCTCAAGCTTGGAAACATGTGGGCCGGTCTTGGCGTCGGCATTGCATTCCTCTCGACCATCGTCAGCCGTGGCTATGCCGGCGGAATGAGCGACCAGCGTGGCACCAAGGTTGCCGTGCAGCGCGGGCTTGCGCTCTATGTGGTGGGCGCGCTGGTGTCGCTGATCTCGGGCCTGCTGTCGCAAATGCCGGCCGCCGCCTACCTTGTGCTCATTGCCGGACGGCTGCTGCTCGGGCTTGGCGAAAGCCTTGTCGCAGTCGGTATCATCTCGTGGGGTATCGGCATCGTCGGGCCGCAGCGCTCCGGCAAGGTGCTCGCCCTCGTTGGCGCCGCCATCTATGGCGCGCTTGCCGTCGGCGGCCCCATCGGCCTGCTGCTGCTCGCCCATCTCGGCTTTGCCGGAACCATGGCCGTTGGCGCGATCCTGCCCTTGCTTGGGCTCATCGCCATCAGCAGGGTTCCAGCAGTTCCGGTGCACGCCGCACAAGAGCGCCCTCCGCTTCTGAGCGTGATCGGCCGCATCTGGCTGCACGGCGCGGTCATCTGCCTGCAGGGCATAGGCTTCGCCGCCATCGGTGCATTCTTCACGCTTTACTTCCAGAGCAAAGGTTGGGCGTTCGCCGGCCTCGGTCTGACGGCCTTCGGTGTCGGCTTCGTCATGGTGCGCATTCTCTTCGGCCACCTGCCGGATCGGTTCGGCGGGCTTGCCGTGGCCATGGTATCGCTTGCCGTGGAAGCGGTCGGCCAGACTTTGATCTGGAGCGCCGGCGACCCCAGCGTCGCTTTGATCGGCGCCTTCATGACCGGCCTCGGCTGCTCGATGATCTTTCCGGCCATGGGCCGTGAGGTCGTCCACCTCGTCGCGCCGCATCTGCGCGGAACGGCGCTCGGCGGCTTCTCGGCATTCCAGGATGCGTCCTATGGGCTGACAGGACCGCTTGCCGGTCTCCTCGCCGATCGGGCCGGCTATGACAGCATATTCCTCGTCGGCGGCATCACCGCTACTTTCGGCCTGCTGATCGCCACCGCCCTGCGCCGCAGAACCGCCCGTGCGGCACTCCCCGAGGGGCAATGACCCCAACGATCCCGCTCATGCCGGCGCCAACGCCGGCATGAGCCTGTTGTGGTCGAGAGATCAACCAGCCTTCGCCGATCCGATACCGTCAAGCTTGGCGACGGCATCGGCCGGCAGCACGAGATCGGCGACCGCGAGGTTCTCCCGCAGATGTCCGCACGACGAGGTGCCGGGGATGAGCAGGATATTCGGCGCGCGCTGCAGCAGCCAGGCGAGCGCCACCTGCAACGGCGAGGCGCCCAACTCGGCCGCGACATCCGACAGCGTCGAGGACTGCAGCGGCGAGAAGCCGCCGAGCGGGAAGAAGGGCACATAGGCCGTCCCCTCGCCCGCAAGCTTTTCGATCAGCGCATCGTCGCCACGATGGGCGAGATTGTACTGGTTCTGCACGCAGACGATCTCGGCGATCTTGCGTCCATCGGCGATCTGCTTGGCGGTGACGTTGGAGAGGCCGATATGCTTGACGAGGCCCTGGCGCTGCAGGTCGGCAAGCACCGTCAGCGGCTCTTCCAGCGAGCCCTCGGCCGGGCCGTGCACATCGAACATGGCGCGCAGATTGACCACTTCGATCGCATCGAGGCCGAGGTTCTTGAGGTTGTCGTGCACCGCCTGCGTCAGCGCCTCTTTCGAAAAGGCCGGGTTCCAGGACGCATCCGCCCCACGCACCGCCCCGATCTTGGTGACGATCACGAGGTCGTCCTTGTAGGGATGAAGCGCTTCCTTGATGATCTGGTTGGTGACGTGCGGGCCGTAGAAGTCGCTGGTATCGATATGATCGACACCGCTCTCGACGGCCTCGCGCAGCACCGCCACCGCTTCCGCACGATCCCTCGGCGGCCCGAAGACGCCCTTGCCGGCAAGCTGCATGGCGCCGTAGCCCAGCCGTTTGACGATGCGGTTGCCGAGTTTGAATGTTCCAGACTTTTCAAGATTGGACATGGTCTTTCTCCGTTTCGATCAAGACGAAAAATAGGCCAGTCTGGTTCCATCGATAAGCCAGGACAATCCGCACGGGCTGTTCGGCATTTCGGACAGTGAGCTGGTATCCGCTCATGGCGAAGACGGAACAGGAACCGCCCCGGGCTTGCCAAACCGCAATCCACAAACCAGCGGCACGCTCACCGCATAGACGACGATGACAGACAGCCAGATCGCGCCGGGCCATTGCGCCCTGACGAGAAAGTAGATGCTGGAGAAGCCGAGCGGCGTGACGATCGAAGCGAGGCTCACCGCCGACGACAATACGCCCTGGAACCGGCCCTGCTGGCTCTCGTCGACCTGCCGCGTCGCCAGCGATTGCAGCGCCGGAACGCCGATGCCGCCGAGCGCGAAGAGCGGCATGATCGCGAAGATCATCCATCCCTGCGTGGCAAACGCCATGACGACGAGCGAGAGACAAGCGCTGGCGACACCGGTCAGGATAGCGCCGCGTTCGCCGAGAAGCTTGACGGCGGGACCGGGAAGGAAGGCTTGGGCGAGCGTCTGGCAGACGCCGAAGGCGCCGAGCGAGAGGCCAACCCAAAGACCGTTCCACTGGAAACTGTCCGCACCCCAAAGCGCCCAGCAGGTGCCGTAGACCTCGCCCGTGGCGCTGAAGACGAAGAAGATGAGGACGATGGGCAGCAGGCTCTTCATGGAAAAGAGCCAATAGAGCGGCCGTAGCGGGTTCAATGCCGCAAGATCGATCTTCTCCCGGCTGGGCTCGCGCGATTCCGGCAGCATGAGGAAGGCGAGAAGCAGGTTGCAGCCGTTCAGCACCGCCGCCGCGATGAAGGGCAGCCGCAGCCAGTAGTCACCGAGCGCACCGCCGAGCACCGGGCCGACGATGAAGCCGGCCCCGAACATCGCATTGATGAGACCGAAGCGGCGGGCGCGTTTGTCTTCGGGCGATATGTCGGTGATATAGGCCGATGCGACGGAGACGTTGGCGCTGGTGAGCCCGGCGATGGCGCGGCCGAGAAGCAGCATCCAGAGGCTGGGTGCGAAGGCGAGGAACAGATAGTTGATGGCCGCACCGCCAAGCGAGATCAAAAGCACCGGGCGCCGGCCGAGCCGGTCGCTGAGCGAGCCGAGCACAGGTGCGAAGATGAACTGCATCGTCGCATAGAGCGCGGTCATGATGCCGATGGTGGAGGCGACGTTGTCGGTGTGGGTGACGTCCTTGAGCAGTGCGGGAAGAATGGGAAAGATAAGCCCGATGCCGACGGCATCGAGAACGATGGCAGTGAAGATGACGAGAAGTGGTCTGGTAAATGATGTGGTCATGGCGTGTTCCGATCGGACGCAAGCGCACGAACGCACGCGGCGCCGATGGCTCACGATAGGGCCTGACAATGCAGGCGATTGATGTTTGGGAACGCTGGCCGATCGATACCTGAGGCGGCATGGATGGCGTGTGCTTGACCGCATGGACGACAATTCGTCCACCTGTTTTACTCCGCCACTGAGCGGATCAAGGGAAGCGGTCGCTTTTCGCGATGCGCTTATTTACGCCAATCGCACGCTGGCGGCAAGTGGCGTGCTGGTGGTTTCAGCCGGACGGCTGGCTGAACCGGGCCGAACATTCGGATGGGGCTGATATCTCCGGAAGCTGGGCGCTAGAACACACACGTCCGACACCGCCGCTTCGACGTTGAGAAGCGGCGGCCTCGATGCGAGTATTACCCACGCCGCCTGAGCACATGCACCTCGGCGCTGTGCTGATGCTCACCCTGCGCCAGCGTGAAATTGGCGAGCTGGCGATCCATCTCGACCGCTTCGGTGGCGAGCAGATGGATGGCGGCCGTGCTCTCCTCAACCATCGCCGCGTTCTGCTGCGTCATCTGATCGAGCTCGGCGACGGCGCTGTTGATCTGGCGCAGCGTCTCCGCTTCCTCGCGGGTGGCGTCCATGATCTCGCTGATCTGGCCGTTGATCGCCTCGACATGACCGCCGATACCTGTCAACGCCACACCGGCCCGCTCGACCAGCGACACGCCGGCCTCCACCTCATGCGTGGATTTCTGCAGCAGATGCGAGATCTCCTTGGCGGCACCCGACGAACGCTGCGCAAGCTCGCGCACTTCCTGCGCCACGACCGCGAAGCCCTTGCCGGCCTCGCCGGCGCGCGCCGCCTCGACGCCGGCATTCAGCGCCAGCAGATTGGTCTGGAAGGCGATGGAATCGATGACCGAGATGATCGAATTGATCTGTCGCGATGAGGCCTGAATGGCCTCCATCGCCGCGATCGTATCGCGCATGATCTGGCCGGAGCCCGATGTCTCGTGCTTGGCGTCGCGGGCGATCCGCTCGGCCTCTTCGGCGCGCGCAAGCTGCGATCGGACCGACTGGGTAATCGCATCGATAGCGCTTGCCGTCTCGGTGATCGACGCCGCCTGCCGCTCGGTGCGGCCGGCAAGATCATCCGAACCGGCGCGCATCTCTTCCGAGCCCGAACGCACCGCCGCCGAATTGCCGCCGATCGCCGTCATCGTGTCGCTGAGCGTCGCCAGCGCCTGGTTGAAATTGTGGCGCAGCCCCTCGAGCTCGTTGGGGAAGCGGCGGTCGATCTGGTAGGCGAGATCGCCGTTCGCCAGATGCAGCAGACCTTCGTCGATCGCCTCGACCACCTCCTGCAGCGTCTTCGCCTCCGCCTCGCGCTCGGCCATGTGCTGCTGGCGCTCGCGGTCGGCGCGTTCGCGCGTCTCCGCACTTGCCGCTTCCAGCGTGCGGCTGTCGATAAGCGACTGCTTGAAGCGGGCGAGCGCCTTGGCCATCGTGCCGATCTCGTCGTGGCGGCTCTGGCTGCCGATCTCGACCTCGAGATCGCCATCGGCCACCGCACGCGTGACGCCGGCAAGCTTGGCGAGCGGCGAAAACAGCATCTTGGTGATGATCCCGGTGGCAATGGCCATGACCACGAGCACACCGCAGCCGATCATCGTCAACAGCATCGCGATTTCAAGCGAACCGGCATTGATCTCGCTGAGCCGCATGCTCTCGACAACGAGATAGCGCGCGCCCTGATAATCGACGGGCTTCACATAGGCGCGCGCGGCGCCATCGGCGCGGTCGAAATCGTTGACCGACATAGCGGGATTGGCAAACGCGTCCTTCAGGAAGGTGAAGGGCGCGGTATCGAGCGTCGCCAACCGGCCGGCCTCGTTGACCGTGACCGCCGACCCATCTTCCGAGACGATCGCCGCCTGCGCCGTGCTGCCGGCAACGATGCCCTTGGAAAGGATGCTCGCGACGACATCGTCGCGCACCCTAAACAGCATCACGCCCTTCGGCTGGCCGAGCTTGACGACAGGCACGGCATAGAAGATCGCCGATGCACCGTTCGCATCCACCCGCAGGCCGGAGAAGCCGGCGGGCGCACCATCGTCGGTCGCCTTGGCGGTGTTTTCGATCGCCTTGGCAAAGGCAAGGCCGGCGCCGGTCGATTTCCACGCATCCGACTTCAGGTTCTCGGCGAAATCGTCGTTCTTCTTGTAGGAATAGAGCACGAAGCCATCGAGATCGGCGATCAGGAGATCGCTGAACGGCGTGTTCTGCAGATCGCGCGCGACTTCGCCCTGGGTCTTCTCATGGTTGGAATAATAGAACCCGCTTGGCGCATCCGGCTTCACCAGCTTCTCGCGCTCTCCGGCCGGGTTCGGATTGTCGGTGATGAACACCTTCTTGAGCTCGGCACGCACATCGCCCGAGGTCTTCTCGATGGTCTTCCAGCCGCTCTTCAGGCTGGTGATCGACATCTGCAGCGCCTCGATGCGGGCGATCGAATTGGCCTGGTTTTCCAGCTGCGCCAACTGATCGTGCAGCATGTCGCCGCGAAAGATCAGCACGCTCTCCTTGGCCTTCAGCGCCTGCTCGCCGGAAATGCGGCTGCTGGCGAAATAGGCGAGACAGTTGATGGCGGCGATCGACAGCGCCGTCAGCAGAATGAAAGTAGCAATGACCTTGAAGGACAGCGACTGGAATCTCTGAACCATGGAAAAACTCGAACCCCTTCCGGAACGGCTGATACCGACGGGGCTGGCGCCCCGCAGGCAGGCCTGAAAACAGAACACGGGGAGCCTTCACTCAAGAAAGCTGGCTCCTCTCATCTCTTGTGGATCATAAGTTACCGAGGGAATTTAAATTCACGTAAATGAGCCCTGACAAAAACACCGGGATGTTTTTGTTTTGTTCACATATCGATGGCAGTTATCGCAGATCTGCAATAGGATTACCGCATGCAAAGCGCGATTCGTATCATCGGCATCGACCCCGGTCTGCGCCGCACCGGCTGGGGCGTCATCGAGACGCTCGGCAATTCGCTGCGCTTCGTCGCCTCCGGCACGGTCACCTCCGATGGCGACATGGACCTCGCCTCGCGCCTCTGCCAGCTGCACGACGGCCTTGCCGACGTCGTCCACAGCCACCAACCGGACGAAGCCGCCGTCGAGCAGACCTTCGTCAACAAGGACGCCGTAGCGACGCTGAAGCTCGGCCAGGCCCGCGGCATCGCCATGCTGGTGCCTGCCCGCGCCGGCCTGCAGGTTTCGGAATACGCACCGAATGCGGTCAAGAAAGCCGTCATCGGCGTCGGCCATGCCGAGAAAAAGCAGATCCACATGATGCTCAAGATCCTGATGCCGAAGGCCGAGTTCAAGGGCGACGACGCCGCCGACGCACTCGCCATCGCCATCTGCCACGCCCACAACCGCGGCGGCGCCCGCATGCGCATGGCAGCGCTCGCCGGCTAGTTTGTTCTTGACTTGTTCTCACTTGGTGATAAGTAATACCTGAGAGGTATTACCATGCGTGTGACCGAAAAAGGCCAGGTGACGATCCCCAAGGAGATTCGCGACCGATTGAACATCGGCCCGGGGTCGGAGGTGGATTTTGTCGCTGACGAGAAAGGCGCTCGGCTTGTGGTCATCGCCGAAGGCAAATCCGCATCGGATGAGGAATTCGCGACGTGGCTGAAAAGCGTTTCGGGTACGTTCGATACGCTCGGCATGACCACCGACGAATATATGGAATGGCTGAGGGGGCCGCGCGATGACCTCGGTCCTCGTTGATACCAACGTTTTCATCGACGTTTTTGGGCCGGAAACGCAATTCAAGGAGTGGTCGTCGGAGATGATCTTGAGGCTGCGCCCGCAAGCGCAGTTCATTCTCACACCGATCGTCTGGGCTGAATTGTCGAGTATGGCGCCGAGCGAGGATCAGCTCATGTTCATGCTGGCGCGGCTTAATCTGGTGCGCGAAGCGGTACCCTTTCCTGCGGCCTATCAGGCTGGGATGGCGCACATCGCCTACCGCCGCGCCGGCGGCGCACGCGAACGCACCCTGCCCGATTTCCTGATCGGCGCGCATGCGTTCGTTCGCTCCCATCGTCTGCTTACTCGCGATCCCGGGCGCTACCGGGCCTATTTCCCGGCGCTCGACCTCATCACCCCCGAAACCCATCCCATTTGAACTCTTAACCGGCGGACCACCAAACATGATCGGCAAGCTCAAAGGCACCATCGACGAAATCGGCGACGACTATGTGCTCGTCGACGTGCACGGCGTCTGCTACGTCGCCCATTGCTCGGCGCGCACCCTGTCGCGCATCGGCTCGGTGGGCGAGGCCTGCATTCTCTTCATCGAGACCTATGTCCGCGAAGACCAATTGAAGCTCTTCGGCTTCATGACCGCGCTCGAGCGTGAATGGTTCAACCTCTTGCAAAGCGTCCAGGGCGTCGGCGCCAAGGTGGCCCTGGCGGTGCTTTCGACGCTGACCCCGGGCGAACTCGCCAACGCCATCGCCCTGCAGGACAAGACATCGATCTCCCGCGCCAACGGCGTTGGCCCCAAGGTTGCGGTCCGCATCGTCACCGAGTTGAAGAACAAGGCCCCCGCCTTCGCCGGCGAGGCATCGGCCAATATCGGCCTGAAACAGGAACTCGGCGAGGGCGTCGCCTCCGCCCCTGTCGCCGACGCCGTCTCGGCCCTCACCAACCTCGGCTACAGCAGAGACCAGGCCGCGAATGCTGTTGCTGCCGCAATGAAGACGGCGGGAGAAGGTGCTGACAGCGCCAAGCTGATCCGGCTGGGGCTGAAGGAACTGTCGCGGTGATTGGCTGGAAGCGGCTTTGCAACTACAATTGATGCACTCGACCGAAAGAGGCTTCAACGATGAGCGCTTTGACAAAATTGAGTTCGAAGGGACAGCTGACGATCCCGAAGGCAATTCAGGAGAAGCTGGACATCGCGCCGGGCACCGAATTTTACCTGACGGTTGAAGACGGCAAGCTATTGGCAACACCGAAGCGCGCGCCCATACCAATCACGAAGAGGTTGATGGATTTCGCGGGAATTCTCGGCAAGCCTCCCAACGGCAGGAGCTTGAGCTTGGAGGACATCGATGAGGCCATCATGAACGCGGTGGCCGAGGACGAGGAGCGTATCCAGCGGGAATGGCGCGAAGGTCGTAAATGATCGGGATCGACACGAACATCCTCCTTCGGTTTCTTCTGGACGACGAGCCGGCGCAAGGCGCGATCGCCCGACAGTTCATGTCCGAGCGAACCGCTGACGATCCTGCGTATGTAAGCGCAGTAGTGCTCGCGGAAACCATCTGGTTGCTCAACCGGCGTCTTGGTTACTCGAAGCCCGAGATTGCCGCAGTATTGGCGCAGCTTGCGCAAGCGGATGAAATCCTTATCGAGCATTCGAAGGAGTTGAAGCTTTTGGCCGCCGACGCATCCCGACCGATCGCCGATATCGCGGACTATCTTGTTGTCTGGGCGGCCGCTAACGCCGGCTGCGCCAAAACTTTTACCTTCGACCGCAAGGCCGCCCGCAAAATTCCCGGAATGGAACTTCTCGCATGACCGACACCGCCCGCCTCATCACCCCGGAAAAACGCGGCGAGGATTTCGACGCGACGTTGCGGCCGCAGTCGCTGGACGAGTTCACCGGCCAGGCGGAAGCCCGCGCCAATCTGAAGATCTTCATCGAGGCCGCGAAGAACCGTGGTGAGGCGCTCGATCACGTCCTCTTCGTCGGCCCGCCCGGTCTCGGCAAGACGACGCTGGCACAGATCATGGCCAAGGAGCTCGGCGTCAACTTTCGCTCGACATCAGGCCCCGTTATCGCCAAGGCTGGCGATCTCGCGGCGTTGCTGACAAATCTCGAAGAGCGCGACGTTCTCTTCATCGACGAAATCCATCGCCTGAGCCCCGCCGTCGAGGAAATTCTCTATCCTGCGATGGAGGATTTTCAGCTCGACCTCATCATCGGCGAAGGCCCGGCCGCACGCTCGGTGAAGATCGATCTGTCGAAATTCACGCTGGTCGCCGCCACCACCCGCCTCGGTCTTCTGACGACACCGCTGCGCGACCGCTTCGGCATTCCGGTGCGGCTCTCCTTCTACACCGTCGACGAACTGGAGCTGATCGTGCGCCGCGGCGCCCGGCTGATGAACCTGCCGATGACGGACGAAGGCGCCCGCGAGATCGCCCGCCGCGCCCGCGGCACGCCCCGCATCGCCGGCCGCCTGCTGCGTCGCGTCCGCGATTTCGCCGAGGTCGCGAGAGCGGAAGCCGTTACCCGCGAGATCGCCGACGAGGCGCT
Source organism: Rhizobium sp. 16-449-1b (assembly GCF_017741935.1). GTDB lineage: Bacteria > Pseudomonadota > Alphaproteobacteria > Rhizobiales > Rhizobiaceae > Rhizobium. The sequence continues at coordinate 68,783 of NZ_JAGHMH010000024.1, forward strand.
GACCCGGCTGCTGGTCGACAATCTCGGTCTGGATCAGCTCGACAAGCGCTATCTCAACATGATCGCGGTAAATTTCGGCGGCGGCCCCGTCGGCATCGAGACGATTGCAGCCGGGCTTTCCGAGCCGCGCGACGCGATCGAGGATATCATCGAACCCTACATGATCCAGCAGGGCTTCATCCAGCGCACCCCGCGCGGCCGCGTGCTGACAGCCACCGCCTGGAAGCATCTCGGCATGCAGCCGCCGAAGGATCTGGAGGCCGCCCAGTTCCGCCTGTTCCAGCAGGACGATTGAGGGAACCGCGCTTCGCTTCACGCATTGCCATCCCGAAAGGAGATCGTCATGCACAAGTACCGCATTGGCACTGCTGTCGAATGGAAATGGGGCAAGGGAACCGGGACCGGCAAGATCAAGGAGAGCTTCACCGACGAGGTCGAGCGTACGATCGAAGGTGCGGTCATCAAGCGGAAGGCGAACACCGAGGAGCCGGCCTATCTGATCGAGCAGGAAGACGGCGGCAAGGTGCTGAAGAGCCATTCCGAGCTGAAGAAATCCGACTGACGGAGACCATGCGTAACGATCCGACACCTCGCGACGAGAATGCGAGGTGTCGGCTCGTGAGCCTCGGGTGAGCTATGCTTCGATCGGATCGAACCGCAACCAGGTCATAAGCCGCTGGCGGCCTTCCGAGCACAGCAGCCAGCGCTGCGTGTCGGGCATGCTGTACACTTCGGCGATCTCCGACAGGTCGCGGGCACCCATCTTGATCTCGGTAATGCGGTGTGTGCTTGCAGCGTCGGCGCGCAGCTTGGCCATTTTGCCTGCGCCGTCCTGGACGAGCCAATCATGGATTTCGATGACGATCATAGCCTTGGAAAACGCCGCGAAAGTATCGGCGTCGACAAGGTCGAATTCCGCACCCTCGATGTCGATCAAGACCAGAGACTGGTCGCGGACGTCGGCGGGGATGTCATTGTAGAATTCACGGGTTGCTTCGCCACGGATGATCACCTTGTCGGTCACACCGTTCAACGCGGCGTTGGCGGCGATGACATCGCGGCCACGTTCCGTCATTTCGTAGCAGTAGGACGTGTCGAACTGCTTGCTCACCAGCACACCGACGCCGTAATAGCCATCAGCCGCCCCGAGATCGATGAATGTCCGATACTTAGCGGGAATCTCGGCCAGCAGGTTCAGGATTTCCTGCTCGTAGAGGCCAAGGATCATGGAGCCTTTATCGAGCCCACCGCCCCACTGCAAATCCGTGCTGAGCGACAGACCCTTGAACGGCCCGCGCGCAACCTTGTTTTTATGAAACTCGCCCACGGAGTTCGACAGCTGGAGCCGCAATCTTTGTACCATAGTCAGCAAGATTTCCGGGTGTTGCTCGACTATGAAATTCGTCATCGCGTGGATGGTCTGTATGCTTTTGTCGGTATTCATCGGCGGCCCTTTGGATCAGGTAGCCAGAATCGGCTAACCTTCGCCGGGAACCTATCGCGCAGGCCTTGCGCCTGGATTGCTAATAACGCGGCTGCTAAAATTACGCGGAACTTACGGATCCGCCGCAGAGGGAGAGCCATGCCTGATTTCGACCCCATCCGATCCTTCCGCAAGCTCGCCTATAACAACGCGCTCGCCAATCATCGCCTGCACATGGCCTGCGCGCTGTTGCAGCCCGGCGAGTTCGAGGCGCCGCGCGTCAGCTTCTTCCCGTCGATCAAGGCCACGCTGAACCATATCCTGACGGTGGACTGGTTCTATGTCGATGCGCTGGAAGGTGGCACGCTGGGGCCGCAAGCCTGGGCAGTCGAGGAGCCCTGCCCCGATATCGCAAGCCTCGCCGCCGAACAGAAGGCCGTCGATGCAAGATTGGTGACGCTCGTAGAAGCGCTATCGCAGCAGAAGCTGGTCTCGACCGTCGAGATCCATCGAGGCGAGCGCATTCAGCGGGAGCGGATGGAGGATGTGCTTAACCATCTCTTCCAGCACCAGACGCATCATCGCGGCCAGGTGCATGCCATGCTGGCGGGCACCAGCGTGAAGCCGCCGCAGCTCGATGAATTCATCGTCTCAGACGACGCCAGGTTCCGGGGCGACGAGATCGCCGCCCTCGGATGGAGCGAAGAAAAGCTGATGCGCTAATCCTGCAGCCGCGCCTTCAGCCCGTCGATGATCGTCTTGCTGAGCAGCGCGTAGTTTTCGTCGAAGTGATGGTCGCCGGCGAGCGCGATCACATCGACGCCGCTATCCTTCAGATCAGGGCAGGCAACCTCGTCGTCATCTTCCTTGCCGTAGACGCACTGGACAATCTTCGGATCGACGGCCTTCAGATCGGCCACCGGGTCGCCACCGGCGCCTTCGGTCTTGGCGCCGAGCCAGCCCATGACAGAGATCTGGTAATCCACCTCGTGCGACAGCGACAGTAGCGAGATCTGCGCGACGGCGCTCTTGGCCGCCGGCTTCAGCCGCGAGAAGGCGGCCGGCACGACGTCGGCGCCGAAGGAATAGCCGACCAAGAGAACATGCTTGACCTTCCACTGCTTGCGGTAGAGCTCGATGATCTTGCCGAGATCGTCGGCGGTTTCCTGAGGCTTACGCTCCGACCAGAAGTAATGCAGCGAATCCACGCCGACCACGGGAATACCCTGCTTCTGCAACGCCGCACCCACTTCCTTGTCGATATCGCGCCAGCCGCCATCGCCGGAATAGATGATCGCCATCGTGTCGAAGGCAGGCTTGGCGTCGAGGATCGTCAGCGGCAGGCCGAGCGGATTGTCGGCATTGCCGGATGCGGCGATCAGATCGTCGAGCGTGCTGCTCAGCGTCGTCTGCGCATCATCCTGGGATTCGCGAATGTCGATGTCGGAGTGCGCCTTCTTCAGCTCGTCCGCATGCGCGCGGCCGTCCTTGTCGGCATTGGGCGTGAAGGCGGCAATGATGGGATCCGGCAGCGCGATATCGCTGAGGCCGTAGATCATCCGCTCTCCGACCGTTTTCTTCTTGGCCGGCGTGCAGAGCTGCTGCGTCAGCGGGATACCGGCCAGCGGATCGATCGCCAGCGTCTGGCCGATCGTTGCATCCGGCGTCTGCGCGGCGATTGCCAGCGCCAGCGCCCCGCCCTCGCCGATACCGGCAACGATCGGTAGATGGTATGGGCTGTTGCCGGCGGCGCGCTGCACCTGCTGGCTGAGCGACTCGATATCGGAAACCAGATAGATGCAGCCGTCATTGTCGCTGACGTCGTATTTGCGCAGAGCATCGATGTAGGACGGGAAGTCGACGCCGATGACAACGGCGCCCTCGCCCACCAGACGATCGGCCTCCGTCTTCTCCTTGTCGCCCCAGCCGCCAGCGTCCGAGATCAGCATCACCGCGCCCTTGACGTCGCCGTCAGGCAGGAAGATGTGCGGCGACGGGATGAGCCCGGTCTCGAACTCCTGCGTCGTCTCGTCGGCCGCATGTGCGGCGGGAATGGAGAGCGCCAGCGCACAGGCGGCGGCCAGAATGTGTCTTTTCATCATTTCCTCACGACCCCTTTCAATCCGCCGCCGATCAGGAGCGTCGCGTCCATCAAAGCGATCATCGGATTGCCTCCTCCGGACACCGCAAGATAGCGCGGATGCCATTGAGGGTGAAACTTGGATTTGAAAGCCCTGAGGCCCTTGAAGTTGTAGAAGCGCTCGCCGTGCTCGAACACGGTGCTGCCGATGCGATCCCAAACGGGCGCCGTCTCGCGCTTCGACATGCCAGAAAGCGGGGCCATGCCGAGGTTGAAGTGCGAGAAGCCCTCGGCGCGCAGATATTCCATAATCTGCACGAACAGGAAGTCCATGGAGCCCTTGGGCGCATCCGGCGAGAAGCGCATCAGGTCGATCGTCCCCTCATCCTTGGCGCCGGTGATCAGGATGTTTGCGAAGGCGACGATCTTGCCCTCGAGCTTCAGGATGCCGACCGGCTGTGCAAGGATGTAGTCGGGCGTGAACGCACCGAGCGAAAAGCCCTTCTCCTTGGCGTTATGGTCGGCAAGCCAGGCATCCGATACCGCCGCCAGCTCGTCCATCACGCCAGGCACGTCTTCCGCCGCGATCACCTCGAAGCTCAACCCGTCGCGCTGGGCGCGGCTCGCGGTCTGGCGCAGGTTCGCCCACTTGCCGCCCTTCATCTCGAAGGTCGAAAGGTCGGAGACGGCGAGCTCGCCGAGCTTGAAGGCCCGCAGGCCCGCATCGGCGCAATGCGAAAGCAGCGCCGGGGAGATCTGATAGAACACCGCACGACAACCGGCGGCGCGCGCCGTCTCGACGAAGCGCCACACGAGCTCCGGCATGGCGCTGCGGTCGCCGACGGGATCGAACAGCGCGATCCACGAGCGCCCCTGGCGGCCATACATGATGAAGGCATCGCCCTTGTCGGAGAACATCACGCTCTTGTCGCCCATGCGCACCAGATTGGCGTCGGCGTAGCGCTGCTTCTCCACGATATCGACAGCACGCTCCAGCGCCTCGTCCGTTGCCGGCTCAAGCCGGGTCGTTGCCGGCCGCAGCAGGCTGAAGACGGCGATGGCGGTCGAGATGATGGTGATGCCAAGCACGGCGCGCAGGCCGCGCGGCGCCTCGTCGGCGAATTCGAACTGCCACCACAGCTCGTTGCTGTAATCGACGTCGCGATAGACGAAGAGCAGGATAACCACGGCGCCGACGCAGACCACGGCGATCGCCGTCAGCCAGGATGCCGTCAGCGTCTGGTTGAGCAGCGATGCGCGGCGACGGAACAGACGGCGGCTGACGAAGAGACCGAAAATCAGGAAGGCGAGGAACGAGGCCTCGACCAGCGCCACGGCCTTCAGCAGCGACAGCATCAGTGCCGCGGCGGCCGAAAAGATGGTGATCCACCACGCACCGTCGAGCTTCTGGCCAAGACCGCGCGCGGCAACCACCAGCGCCAGTCCGGCAAGGCTCGCCAGGAAGTGCGCACCTTCCACGATCGGCAGCGGTAGGTAGTTGGAGAGGAACTCCAAATTGGAATCCGGTGTCGGCGTGACGCTCGAAAAGATCAGCATGACGCCAAGCAGCAGCGACAGCGCCGACAGAAGCTGCGGCATCAGCCGGATGCCAATCCGGCGGAAACCGGAGGCAACGGGATGGTCGGCGAAGCGGCGAAGCTCGGTCGCCGAGACAGCCAGGACCGCCAGCAGCAGCGGCACGACGTGGTAGATCAGGCGGTAGAGCACCAGCGAGCCGAGCACGGCATCGATATTAACAGCACTGCCGAGTGCTGCGATGATGACCGTTTCGAACACGCCGAGACCGGCCGGCACATGGCTCAGCACGCCGAGGCCGACGGCAATCGCGTAGACGGCGAGAAACACCGGCCAGCTGATCGCCGTCTGCGGCAGGAGAACGTAGAGAACGGTGGCGGACGCCGCGATATCGAAGGCGGCGACCAGGAACTGACGCGACCATGTGGCGGAATCAGGCAGCCGCAGCGAGAAACGCCCAATGCTGACCGCACGGCCGCCACGGCCAAGCACAACACCCGCCGCCAGCACCAGCACGATCGAACCGCCGAGGAGACGCAAAACCCAGCTGCTGACATCGATGAGCGGCGCGATCTCGTCTGCGATGGCGAGAAGCGCGATGGAGCCGACGCCGGCCAGGCCGAGGCCGAAGGCGATGGTGACGAAAGCGATGACGCGGCCGATATCCTCCGGCGTCAGTCCAAGCCTCGAATAGGCGCGGTAGCGGATGGCGCCACCGCTCAGCGCGCCGAAGCCCGCCGTGTTGCCGACGGCATAGGCGGCAAACGCGGTCAGCGCGACCTGCGGGAACGGCAGCTTCTTGCCGACGTAGTCGATGGCGTTGACGTCGTAGAAGACCAGGGCGAGAAAACTCAACGCCGTGAAGAACAGCGCCAGCACGATCGAGCTGATCTTGGTGTCGGCCAGCGCCTGCACCACGTCGTCGTAGCGCACTTCGGTCGTCAGTTGCTCGATCGCGAAACCGACCATGCAGAACACGGCCAGCGTCGCAAGCGCCGTCAGATGCGTCCGGTACCGGCTGAAAAATCGCGAGATGCCCGATTCTTCTATGACTTCAATCTCTTCCAAATTGGCGTGCTTCGACATTACGAACCGTCGTAAACCTACATATTAGCGGGAATCATGTCTTGGACATCTAACATAACCTGCATGTAAGTTCTTGGACGCAAGCCCGCGAATACATGCCAACACTATCCCAATGCCGCTTAACGACGCCTGCTTCATCCCCAATTGGGGCATTTTTGGCGCGGGGACAGGGGTTTGAATATTGTATTTTCGTAAGGTTAAAGCCCTCGCTGGCTGATACCGGCATCCGTGGATGCCGGCACTCAGGCTAGGCGGCCGGCTCGGCGCCCTGACCGCTCTTCTGCGCCGCGTAGCGCGCAGCCGCCGCATTGGCGTCGGCATCATGCGTTTCGCTCGATACCTGCAACGTCGGCACGGCGAATTCGATGCCGTTTTCCTTGAACGCCGTTCGGATCATCGCCAGCGCGTTGCGGCGGATGACGAACTGCTCGCCGGGCTTCGTCATCATCGCCAGGCGGATGACGATCGCGAACTCGCCGAACTGCTCGACGCCCTTCATCTTCAGCGTCTCGATGATGTGAGGCGCGTAATCGGGATTGTCGAGCAGCTTCTGGCCGATCTGCTTGATGACCTTCTTCGCCAGCACGAGATCGGTGTCGTAAGTGACGTTGAGGGTGATCTTGTCGATCGTCCAGTCGCGATTGAGGTTCTTGACCGCCCCGAGCTCGCCGAACGGCACGGTCGTCAACGGTCCGCGATGATGACGCAGCCTGACGGAGCGCAGGCTGAACGCCTCGACCACGCCCTTGTGGCTGCCGCTCTCGATATACTCCCCGACGCGGAAGGCATCGTCCCAGAGATAGAACATGCCGCTGATCACATCCTTGACGATCGTCTGCGCCCCGAAGCCGACCGCAACGCCGACAACACCGGCACCAGCGATCAGCGGCCCGATCTCGACGCCCAGCCCAGAGAGCACCATCAGCACGGCGATGACGGCGATGACGACGGCGAGGACATTGCGGAAAATCGGCAGCAGCGTCTGCAGCCGCGCCCGCCTTGCCTTCTCGTCATCGTTGATCGAACCCTCCAGAGGAGAATCCTCCAGCCTTCCGTTGATATAGGCGCGCGCCAGATGCCAGAGCAGATCGGCCGCGAGCAGGATGACGATGCCGCCGACGGAGCCGCGCACGATCCGGTCGATCATCGTCTCGCCCGCCGCCATCCGATCGGCCGCGAAGCCGAGAATGCGGCCGAGCCAGAGGGCCGCGATGGTGATGATGATGGCGCGCACGCCGCGATCGAGCAGCACCGCCGCGATCCGCTTCTTGGCGAGGAACCCGGCTTCCGCCTTGTGCAGCGCCCGCACGGCAAGCGTCGAGACACGCAGAACACGCGGCAACGCCACAAGATAGATGCCGATCCACAGGATAAGATTGAAGCCCGCCACCCAAAGCAGCCAGAGTGCTGCGAAATAGATGGTCAGCATCCAGGAGGCCGTCGTGCTCTTCTGGCCCTCCTCTACCGGACGCGACCAGACCGCTTCGGTCGCGATGGCAAGCAGCCCGAGCCCGAGCGCGTAGGCCACGAGATAGCGGGATCCGGGAGAGAAGCCGAGCGGCGCCATCAGCTGGATCAGCACCCAGCCGAACACGAAATAGATGATGAAGATACAGCTGCGCTTGAACCAGAACATCGCGGTGGCGCGCGAGACGTCCCTTTCACCACCGACATGCGGCAGCGTCACCAGCGCCACGATGAGACGGCCGACCGAGATGGTGACGCGCGAGACGATCAGCGCGATAGCAACAGCGATCGCCAGCGATTGCGTGATCGGCGGCCAGTTGAAGAGCACAAGCGGCACGAGCGTCGCGACACAGAACACCAGCGCCGGCACGATACGGTAGCTCAGATTGTTCGCCGCATGATGCGCGACCGTGACGACCGCGCCATCTTCGAGTTTGACACGCGGGCGCGGCACGATCATCCGGAACAGGAGTTCCGCTACCACCCCGGCCAGGAACAGCGCCAGGAGCTCGAAGGTCAGAACGGCCCAACCAGTGGGTCGGACCTCGCGCTCGACGATCTCAGATGCATTCTCGACTTCATCGGGCAGCGTCATCGCAGCGCCGGATACGAGGTCGAAGTGACGGCGCGCGTGCCCGAGGAAATCGGAAAGCACTGACATCTGCTCGCCGGACATCTCGCCGCCGGGTGCTGCCGGTTGTGCCGGGGTGCTCGCCGGCTGCGCTGCCGCCTGCCCAGCGGGCGCCTGCCCGGTTGGCGTCTGCGTCTGTGCCTGTGTCGCCATCCATTGCTTGACGGCGGGTGTTTCCATGAGCTGCAGCATCTGCCGCACTTCGGCGGGCGGCGGTGCTGCCGGTGTCGGGCTGGGTGTTGCCGCGGGCGTTTGCGCCGCTGCACTCGAAACGATCATGCCAAATGCAAGGAGCGGCAGAAGCCGCCTCATGATGCGCGCACCAAACCCCAGACCCATGCCAGCCCCTCCAATATATATAGCGTAGCTTATATTGAAGCGCGGGAAAGAAAAGCCCACGCAGCTTGTGGCTGCGTGGGCTTGGATAACCATTATTGCTGAATGGTTTACGCCTTCGGCTTTTCGACGTGGCCGCCGAAGCCGGCGCGCATGGCCGAGAGCACCTTGTTGGCGAACTCGTCATTGTCGCGCGAGGAGAAGCGGCTGTAGAGCGCGGCACTCAGAACCGGCGTCGGAACGCTTTCGTCGATGGCGGCCATGATCGTCCAGCGGCCTTCGCCAGAGTCCGAAACGCGGCCGGCATAGGCGCCGAGCGCCGGATCGGCATGCAGCGCATCCGAGGTCAGGTCGAGCAGCCAGGAGGTGATGACGCTGCCGCGACGCCACACTTCGGCGACGTCCTGCAGGTTGAAGTCGTACTGGTAGTGCTCAGGATGCGCGATCGGCGCTGTCTCGGCGTCGACTTCATGATTATCGGCACCGATATTGGCGCGCTTCAGGATGTTGAAGCCTTCTGCATAAGCCGCCATCAGGCCGTATTCGATGCCGTTGTGCACCATCTTGACGAAGTGGCCGGCGCCGTGCGGGCCGCAATGCAGATAGCCCTGCTCGGCCGTGCTGCCGGCCTGATCGGGGCGATGCGCCGAAGGAACGACATCGCCGACGCCAGGCGCCAGCGACTTGAAGATCGGCGAAAGCGATTCAACCACGGCCTTTTCGCCGCCGATCATCAGGCAATAGCCGCGCTCGAGACCGAAGACGCCGCCGCTGGTGCCGACGTCGACATAGTGCAGGCCCTTGGTGATCAGCTCGCCACCGCGACGAATGTCGTCGTGGTAGTACGAGTTGCCGCCGTCGATGATGATATCGTCGCTGTCGAGCAGCGGCGTGATCTGCGCGATCACCTTGTCGGTGATGGCCGCCGGCAGCATCAGCCACACGGCGCGCGGACGCGAAAGCTTCGAGACGAATTCTTCCAGCGAGGCGCTGCCGATGGCGCCCTTGCCGACCAGATCGTTCACGCTTTCCGTCTTCGCATCATAGACCACGCATTCATGGCCATCACGCATCAAGCGCTGGACCATGAAGCTGCCCATACGGCCCAAGCCAACCATGCCAAGCTGCATCTCATAATCTCCTGAGAATTGAGAATCTAATCGATATTATGCGCGAATACCTATCACTCGCACTGCAGCACGCAAGCGAAGTCTCCGTCACAATAGCGGGAACGCCGACGCTTCGCGCGCCGATAAACGCGAGAACCGCGAGCCCGCAAGGCCTTCCGCCGAATCTGGAAACTAAAAAAATATTTCGAATGTCAACCGCAATCCGCCAATAAGGCTGCGGCTCATTGCTGCACCGCAAGAATAACGCGGCCGCTGGTGGCATCGCTGAGCATCCGCGCGGTCTCGGAGAACACCGCTTCAGGCACGGAAAGCGTCAGCAGTGCACCCGCATCCACGAACACCTCGGCCACCACGCGCACGCCGGCAGAGCCCGCAAGCCGCGCCTTCACCAGAGCCAGATCAGAAAAATTCACCGAGATTTCAGCCTCGATGGTCGCGACCAGCTCGACCGTCGCCGCAGCCCTCAGACAAGCAGCAGCGGTCCCGCCATAGGCGCGGATCAGGCCGCCGGTTCCAAGCAGCACGCCGCCGAACCAGCGGGTAACCACGACCGCCACCCGGTCGAGCGACTGCCCGTCGATCGCCTGCAGGATCGGCTTTCCCGCGGTGCCGCTCGGCTCGCCATCATCGTTGAAGCGATAGTTCTGTCCGATCCGCCACGCCCAGCAATTGTGATTGGCGGCAGGATCGCCGTGCGCGGCCAGAAACGCCCGGGCATCCTCTTCGGAGCCGATCGGCGCCGCGACAGCCAGAAACCGGCTCTTCTTGACGATCTGCTCCAGGGTCTCGATGCGGGTGAGTGAAAACATGGCCATTGCCATATCGCCAGCACCGCGCGCTTCGCAAGCAAAACCGGCTTGAAGCCCAAGCCCCGCTCGCAAATCCCAGCCCCGCTCGCAAATCAAAGGCCACAAAAGCAAAACGCCCGCAGCTGGAAGCAACGGGCGTTTGAAATCTATCTGCTCATTAAGAGCAGCGATCGCTTGTTAGCGAGTGGCGTCGCGAGCAACGCGCTGGATCTCGGAGCGGTCGATACCGAGGTCGTTCAGCGCACGGTTGGACATGCGGCCGAGTTCGCTAACGGTCTGACGATACTTGCGCCAGTTATTGAAGGAGCGTGCTACGTTCATGATGATCCCCTTTCCTAGGGCTTTCAGCGCTTGGCAGCGTGTTTGCTGCCCGTGTCTCTCTGTTGATGCGAATATATGCATGAAGGCCGGCAACGAACAGCGCTAAAGCATCAGAACACCCATGCACCAAGTGCATAACTAAAACCGTGCTGCTTAATATTTTTGCCCTCAGAAAAGCCGTAAACGTTTTAGGAAAACGCCATTTTGCGGCGATTTCGCCCGAATTCGCGGAATGGCGACTGGCTCGACCACAATCGTTAAAGTGTTTTAACCGTTTTAATCGACGGATACTGGCTCCACGCTTCTAAGAATGAGCAATTGCTGCGTGAGAAAACCCGAAACGCATCCCGTGCGCTGAGCGCATGCATTGTTAGCGAGCCAGCGGCACCGAGCCGGACGGTCCGTGAACACTCGTGACACCCCGGTTTTTCGTCGCAAGCAGCCGCACCCCATTGCCAGCAAACCCGGCATACGGCAGTAGAAGCGCGCCGGCGTGATCGAATGCGCGACATCAGGCGGCCGTGCCAGCACCCTCGCAACAAGGACGTCACATGAAGCATATCCTCGCCGCGGCCACGCTCGTAACCGCCACCCTGCTCGCGGTCGCCGCCACCCGCGCCGCCGATTTCGGCGTCACCCCGATGACGGATGGCGACACGTTCATCGGTTGCCTTGCCCAGAACAACCACACCGGCATCGGCTACCTCGCCGTCGGCGACAAGCTGGCGCTGTTTGCCAATGCCGACGCCTTCGCGATCGCCAAGGGTGAGCGCGTCAACGGGACATGGTCGGTGGATGGGACTGCCGCCGCGGAATTCTCCTCGACCGCCGATAGCGACAAGACCGTGACGATCGACGTTCCGAACGACGCTACCGTCGTCACCGCCTTAACCTCGGGCAAGGAGCTGACCGTCACCGCAAACGGCATCGACGTCATCCTGCCGCTGACGGGCACGGAGGAGGCATTTGCCGCGCTGACGACCTGCATGAAGGAAAACGGCGCCGAATAGCGCCTGATACCAGGGCGCTCGAAGCGCGATACGATCGCTGGAGATGGGAAAGAAGAGAGTGCGATCCGCGGCAACCGATGGAGGTTTACGATCCTGGGTGCCTACAAACGTAGGTGGGCGCCATATGTCCAAGCCCACGGGCCTGGCCAGGGACAGCTCCCTTTGGATCGAGTATGGCCCCAGGGATTGTGGTTCCTGTCGAGAGGCGCAGATCGCAACTGCTATATAAGACCGATCCATGACGTGCGCCAGAGGCTGACGCGGGCGTCCCAGATTTAATTCAAGCGCTTCAGTTGAGCCCGCTTAGTTCAGAGCAGCCGGCGCCCGGCCGTTCAGCTTGTCGGTGATCCCGCGCAGCTGGCTGCTGACCTCGACGATGGCGGCCGCGATGCTCTCTTCGGTGCGGCTAGTCGCGGCCAACACCGTATCGCGGTTGCTGCGCAGGCTGCTCAGTTCATCTTCCAGGCTGGCGACGCGCCGCGTCAGTTCCGAGATCTCGTCCATGATCATGATGCCGGCCATGACGGTGATGCGGAGATCACCGATTTCGCCGAACTGATCCTTGAGATGGCCGACATAGCGGTCGAAACGGGTGGCGAGATCGGTCAGGTGATCTTCCTGCCCCTCTTCGCAGGCCATGCGATAGGCCTTGCCGTCGATCGTTACCGTTACCTGCGCCATGTCCTAAGCCCTTTATTAGCGGTCGAGAACCGCGCGGATCGTCTCCATCGCCGTCACCAGACGACGTGAGACCTCGCGATTGACCTCTTCCAGCCGGTTCGCACGGAATTCCGCCTGATCGAGTTCCTGCGCCAGCTTGGAACGATCGGCATGCACGCGGCGAACCTCGCCCTCGATCTCGCCGGTCTCGCGCTGCCGCTCGATCCGTGCGTCGACGGCGCTGTCGAGCGCCGAAATCGCCTGCCGGAGCTCCAGGAGCGCTGCATCGATGCTGTTGCCTGTGGATGTCATGTCTTTCCGGTTCCCCGCGCAAGACCCGCGAATCGGTATTGAGGCCCGACGCGATGTTCTCAAAAGGATATGCAGCTCGCCAACTGCCCGTCAATAAAGGCTGGAAGGCGGCAGGCGAGCTAGTTGTGGATGACTGAAATCGGCAACTCTGTCGACAGCCTCCTCGGCGCCTCTGTCACACGCCTGTCAACTTTTGTTAAAATCGTTGGTCAAATGTCAAAAATCGTCATTCCGACCCCTCTATTAGGGCTTCGATTTATTGACTTGCCTGCTCCAACTGCTATTTGTGCACCCGCTCTCATTGATGGTCTCCGCAGGCTTGAGGCCATCCCCCGACACCCCGGAACAAGCGGAATAGCGATGATTTCTCCTGAACAACACGACCGGATGGCAAACGCGATCCGTTTCCTCTCAATGGATGCAGTCGAGAAGGCGAATTCCGGCCATCCGGGCATGCCGATGGGTATGGCCGATGTCGCCACCGTCCTGTTCTCGAAGTATCTGAAGTTCGACCCGTTGAAGCCGCATTGGCCAGACCGCGACCGCTTTGTGCTGTCGGCCGGCCACGGCTCGATGCTGCTCTACTCGCTGCTCTATCTAACCGGCTATCCTGACATGTCGGTTGATGACCTCCAGCAGTTCCGCCAGCTCGGCTCCAAGACCGCCGGCCACCCGGAATATGGCCACGCCACCGGCATCGAAACCACCACCGGCCCGCTCGGCCAGGGCATTGCCAATGCCGTCGGCATGGCAATCGCCGAACGCAAGCTGCGCGAGGAATTCGGCGCCGACCTGCAGGATCACTACACCTACGTGATCAATGGCGACGGCTGCCTGATGGAAGGCATCAGCCATGAAGCCATCGCGCTCGCCGGCCACCTGAAGCTCAACAAGCTCATCCTCTTCTGGGACAACAACTCGATCACCATCGACGGCGCTGTGTCGCTCTCGGATTCGACCGACCAGATCATGCGCTTCAAGGCTGTTCACTGGCACACGATCGAAGTCGACGGCCACGACCAGGCAGCGATTGCAGCGGCAATCGAAGAAGCTCACAAGTCCGACAAGCCGACCTTCATCGCCTGCAAGACCGTCATCGGCTTCGGCGCCCCGAACAAGCAGGGCAGCCACAAGGTTCACGGTTCGCCGCTCGGCGCCGAGGAAATCGCAGCGACCCGCAAGGCGCTGAACTGGGAATACGCACCCTTCGTCATCCCGAACGACGTTCTCTCCGATTGGCGCGCCGCCGGCACGCGTTCGGCTGACGCCGTCAAGGCATGGGAAGGCCGCCTCGAAAAGGCAGCGACCAAGGCCGAATTCACCCGCCGCTTCGCGGGCGACCTGCCTGAGGGTTTCGACGCCGCCATCAGCGACTACAAGAAGAAGCTCGCCGAGACCAAGCCGACCGTTGCTACGCGTAAGGCTTCCGAAGACGCGCTTGAAGTCATCAACGGCTTCCTGCCCGAGACGATCGGCGGCTCCGCCGACCTCACGCCGTCGAACAACACCAAGACCAGCCAGATGCATTCGATCACGCCGACGGACTTCGCCGGTCGTTACATGCACTGGGGCATCCGCGAGCACGGCATGGCGTCTGCCATGAACGGCATCGCGCTGCACGGCGGTCTCATCCCCTACGGCGGCGGCTTCATGATCTTCTCGGATTATTGCCGTCCTCCGATCCGCCTCGCTTCGCTGATGGGCATCCGCGTCGTCCACGTTCTGACGCACGATTCGATCGGCGTTGGCGAAGACGGCCCGACCCACCAGCCGGTCGAGCAGATGGCCTCGCTGCGCGCCATCCCGAACCTGATGATGTTCCGCCCGGCCGACGCTGTCGAAACCGCCGAGTGCTGGCAGATCGCTCTGAACACCAAGGACCGTCCGTCGGGCCTGGCGCTCACCCGCCAGAACCTCACCACGGTTCGTACCGAGTACAGCGAGAAGAACCTTTGCGAACTCGGCGCCTACACGTTGGCCGGCAATGCCGACGCAAAGGTGACGATCTTCGCTTCGGGCTCCGAAGTCGAGCTGGCCGTTGCCGCCCGCAAGACGCTTGAAGAAAAAGGCGTTACCGTCCGCGTCGTCTCGGTCCCCTCGACCGAACTGTTCTTCGAGCAGCCGGATGCCTACCGCGCCGAGATCCTCGGCAAGTCGCCGATCAAGATCGCCGTCGAAGCCGCCGTTCGCGAAGGCTGGGATGCGTTCATCGGACCGGAAGGCACCTTCATCGGCATGAAGGGCTTCGGTGCTTCGGGTCCTGCCAAGGATGTCTTCAAGAAGTTCGGCATCACGACGGAAGCCGTCGTCGCCGCAGTTGAAGCCAAGCTTTGATCTGATACAAGGAGCGCCTCAGGGCGCTCCTCTTTGCTTATAAACCAAGCCCTACTCTCGGGAGAGACACACATGACTGTAAAGGTTGCCATTAACGGCTTCGGTCGTATCGGCCGCAATGTTCTCCGCGCCATCGTTGAATCCGGCCGCACGGACATCGAAGTCGTTGCCATCAACGACCTCGGCCCGGTCGAAACCAACGCGCACCTGCTGCGTTACGATTCGATCCACGGCAAGTTCCCAGCCGAAGTGAAGGTCGAAGGTGACACGATCACCGTCGGCGGCGGCAAGCCGATCAAGGTAACCGCTGTTCGCGACCCGGCACAGCTGCCGCACGCCGAACTCGGCATCGACATCGCCATGGAATGCACCGGCATCTTCACCTCGCGCGACAAGGCTGCCGCTCACCTGACGGCTGGCGCCAAGCGCGTCATCGTTTCGGCTCCTGCCGACGGTGCCGACCTGACCGTCGTCTTCGGCGTCAACCACGACCAGCTGACCAAGGAACACCTGGTCATCTCCAACGCCTCCTGCACGACGAACTGCCTCGTGCCTGTTGTCAAGGTTCTCGACGATCTCGTCGGCATCGATCATGGCTTCATGACCACGATCCACTCCTACACGGGTGACCAGCCGACGCTCGACACCATGCACAAGGACCTGTACCGCGCCCGCGCTGCAGCCCTGTCCATGATCCCGACCTCGACGGGTGCAGCAAAGGCCGTTGGCCTCGTCATGCCGCACCTCAAGGGCAAGCTCGACGGCACCTCGATCCGCGTTCCGACCCCGAACGTCTCGGTCGTGGACTTCAAGTTCGTTGCCAAGAAGGCCACCTCGGTTGCCGAAATCAACGAAGCCATCAAGGCTGCTTCGAACGGCAAGCTGAAGGGCATCCTCGGCTACACCGACGAGCCGCTGGTTTCGCGCGACTTCAACCACGACAGCCACTCCTCGATCTTCGCCTCCGACCAGACCAAGGTCATGGAAGGCAACTTCGTGCGCGTTCTGTCCTGGTACGACAACGAGTGGGGCTTCTCCAGCCGCATGTCGGACACGGCAGTCGCCTTCGCCAAGACCATCTAAGGTCTTCGCGACAAGACTTTGGAAAGCGGCTCGGGAAACCGGGCCGCTTTTCGTTTGTTAGGAAGCACCAAGGCAGCCAAACGCGCTTGCCGTCATCCGGCTGGATGCGGTAAATTCAATCGCAGCTGCAACGCGGTCGCGCAACGAGACGCCGGACCGACAACGAGCGAACCACCCATGAAAATCCTGATGTTGGCAATCCTACTTGTCATGATCGCCGGTGTGCTCAGCCTGACCGTCGTCGGCGGCGGATCCAAGCAGCTCGCCAAGGGCCAGCCGCTGCTGGCCTCCTCCTCGCGACTGATGGGACCGCGATAATTGCACGCACGACGGCTGCGGGGCTGGCGTGGCGCGAACGAACACCATAATGTTAGACATCAGCGAAACGAAAGAGAATTCAATGGATTATTTCACCATCGAGATATCGGGCAAAGCCATAGCGAGTTTCCGCTCGGAAAACGCCGAGGACGCCAAGCACTTCATCGAGGCCGAGGATTTCCGCGAGGATCTGACGGTGCTCGAGACCGAAGGCAAGCCGGTCTGGGATGGCAAGGCGCCGCTCACCCTGCGCAAGGCGACCCCGGATGAGGCGAGCGAAGTCGAGCACGCCTACGAGTTCGACGACGATCCCTCGCGCACCATCGACGACGAATTCGTCGTCTTCCTCATCCCGATTTCGGACGCGGATGAAGACGACAGCGACGACGAGGCGTAAGGCCAAAGAGAAATACGCGACGATTGTCCAAGAAAAGGACAGGGCAGCGATTTCTGCCCTGCTCTCGCCTGATTTGATCCTACACTTTACTCAGGATCACTCTCCAACCGTTCATTTGATTTGCCGTTAGGCGGATCGCTCAGCAGCATGATGCAGCAAAGCGCAAGGATAGCCCTTTAGGTCTACCCTTCGTTTGGATTTTGCCGTTTACTGGCAGGCATCGGACCGGAACTGGAGACGCGATACCATAGTTTTAGACAGCCGCATGCGACGGGGGGCGACACTGCGGCGATTGATATTTGCATAAAGGGGTTCGGGCATGGAAGCATTCTACATCGTCGTACTGGTATCGACGGCGCTCGTGCTTCTTGCGGCCTTCTCCAGCCTGCTCGCCTTCCGCTTCGGCGCGCCCCTGCTGCTCCTGTTTCTCGGCATCGGCCTGCTTGCCGGCAGCGACGGCCTCGGCATAGAATTCACCAACAACTACCTCGCCTACATCCTCGGCTCGATCGCGCTTGCCATCATCCTGTTCGATTCCGGTTTCGGCACACCGGTGCAGGCCTTCAAGCTCGCCGCCGTCCCCTCGATAACGCTGGCATCGGTCGGCGTGCTGATGACGGCGTCCCTGTTTGCCGTCGCCGCCATGTGGCTTTTGAATTTCACCTGGCTCGAGGGCATGCTGCTCGGCTCCATCGTCGCCTCCACCGACGCTGCCGCCGTCTTCTTCCTGCTGCGCATCGGCGGCATCAACATCCGCGACAAGGTGCGCTCGACGCTCGAGGTCGAATCCGGCACCAACGACCCGATGGCGATCTTCCTCACCATCGCGCTGGTCGAGGTCCTGGCATCGGGCGAGCGCTATCACGGCATCAACATCGGCATGCTCGCCATGTTCGTGCAGCAGATGGGCCTCGGCGTCATCCTCGGCCTGCTCGGCGGCATGATGATCGTGCTGATCGTCGGCAGGCTCGAGACCGATCGCGGCCTGACGCCGATCTTCGTTCTGGCGCTGGCACTCCTGGTCTTCTCGTTTACCGGCGCCGTCGGCGGCAGCGGCTTCCTCGCGGTCTACGTCGCCGGCATCTATGCGGGAAACCGCAAGCTGCCCGGCTACGCCTCGATCAAGCGCTTCCAGGACGGCATGACCTGGCTGGCACAGATCATCATGTTCCTGGTGCTCGGCCTTCTGGCGACGCCGTCGCAGTTCGGCGCGATCGCCATCCCGGCGGTCCTGCTCGCGCTCTTCCTGATCTTCATCGCCCGCCCGCTGGCGATCTGGCTGTCGCTGCTGCCCTTCGACTATACGCAGCAGGAAATCGGCTTCGTCGCCTGGGTCGGCCTGCGCGGCGCGGTCTCCATCCTGCTTGCCATCATGCCGATCCTCGGCGGGCTGGAAAACGGCCAGGTCTACTTCAACACCGCCTTCATCATCGTGCTCGTCTCGCTGCTCGTGCAGGGATGGACCATCAAGCCGGTCGCCAAGAAGCTCGGCCTGATCATTCCGCCGCGCATCGGCGCCGTCGACAAGGTGGAGGTCGACCTGCCGGGTGCGGCCAACCACGAACTCCTCTCCTACCGCGTCGTCAAGGACAGCCCGGTGCTGCGCGGCGAGCGCATTCCGCGCTGGGCCACGCCCTCGCTCGTCATCCGCGACGGCAAGTCGATGCGCTATCAATATGCCGGCCGCCTGCGCGAGAACGATCTCGTCTATCTCTTCATCGTTCCCTCCTACTCGCGCCTGCTCGACAAGCTCTTCGCGAGCCGCGTGCCGGTGGAGGAAGACGACACCGATTTCTTCGGCGCCTTCGCGCTCTCCCCGAGCCGCCCGGCAACCGATCTCGACGCCGCCTATGGCCCCGGTCTGCTGAACGAAAACGAGAAGGGCCTGACCATCGCCGAGCTGATGAAGCAGCGTCTCGGCGGCAAGGCGGAATATGCCGACCGGGTGCGCCTGGGATCCATCATCCTCATCGTCCGCGACCTCGACGACCACGACCATATCAGCGCGATCGGCATGTCTCTGGAGGCCGTCGAGCCGGCAGTGACGCTGCCGATCTTCATCAATATGCGCGATATCATCGACCGCGTGCACGACCGCTTCAAGAGCCGCAAGAACAAGGAGGCGGCAGCCGCCGCGGCGGGTGGAAAAGCCGACGAAAACCCGCGCTGAACGCCTTGCGTCCGCGATGATCCTTGCTATGGTCCCCGCATCTTTTCAGGCAATAAACGAACGGATTTCCCAATGCCTTCCTTCAAGACACTCGACGATCTTAACGACATTGCCGGAAAGCGCGTCCTCGTCCGCGTCGACCTCAACGTCCCGGTAAAGGACGGCAAGGTGACGGACGTGACCCGCATCGAGCGCGTCGCCCCGACCATCAAGGAACTCTCCAAGAAGGGCGCCAAGGTTATCCTTCTCGCGCACTTCGGCCGCCCCAAGGATGGCCCCTCGCCGGACCTGTCGCTCACCCTGATCGCCCCCTCGGTTGAAGCCGTGCTCGATCATCCCGTGCAGACGGCAACCGACGTCATCGGCGAAGCAGCCGCCGGCGCCGTGGCCGCCATGAAGGATGGCGACATCCTGCTTCTCGAAAACACCCGCTTCCACAAGGGCGAGGAAAAGAACGACCCCGATTTCGTCAAGGCGCTGGTCGCCAATGGCGATATCTACGTCAACGACGCCTTCTCGGCGGCGCACCGCGCCCATGCCTCGACCGAAGGCCTTGCCCGCCATCTCCCCGCTTACGCCGGCCGCACCATGCAGGCTGAACTGGAAGCGCTGGAAAAGGGCCTCGGCCAGCCGGTCCGTCCCGTCGTTGCCATCGTCGGCGGCGCCAAGGTCTCGACCAAGATCGATCTCCTCATGAACCTCGTGAAGAAGGTCGACGCCCTCGTTATCGGTGGCGGCATGGCCAACACCTTCATCGCCGCGCGCGGCACCAGCGTCGGCAAGTCGCTCTGCGAACATGATCTCGCCGACACCGCCCGCCAGATCATGATCGAAGCCGCCACCGCTGGCTGCGCGATCGTTCTGCCCGAAGACGGCGTCGTCGCCCGCGAGTTCAAGGCAGGTGCCGCCAATGAGATCGTTGCCATCGACGCTATTCCCGATGACGCCATGATGCTCGACGTCGGCCCGAAGTCGGTCGAAGCCGTCAAGGCCTGGATCGAGCGCGCCAACACGCTGGTCTGGAACGGCCCGCTCGGCGCCTTCGAGATCGAACCCTTCGACAAGGCAACCGTCGCCGCCGCGCAATACGCGGCGGAGCGCACCAAGGCCGGCAAGCTCACCTCGGTCGCCGGTGGCGGCGACACGGTCTCGGCGTTGAACCACGCCGGCGTTGCCGATGACTTCACCTACGTCTCGACCGCAGGCGGTGCATTCCTGGAATGGATGGAAGGCAAGGTCCTTCCTGGTGTCGAGGTCCTCACCAAGACCAAGTAAGTCAAACCGGGTTTTCGGCCTGTTTGGGCCATCTAATCCAAGACCGCGAGAGCCAGCGCTTTCGCGGTCTTTTCGTTGGCGCTAAAATTACACTTAACTTTCAAACGTTTGAAATGATTTCAATCGTTTCAATAGCTTACACCAGGATTTTCCTTTTAAAATTCTTCTGATATCGCAGATTCGAGTGCCTATCGGCTTTGACATAGAGCAAAACCCGGACGCGATGCGCCGGTTTTACGGAAGGAGTGAAGTATGGTGGACGCGAAGATGTTGGACAAGATCAGCTCGGCGCCGGGATTCATTGCAGCGCTGGACCAGAGCGGTGGTTCGACACCCGCAGCGTTGCGCCTCTACGGCATTGCCGACAGCGATTACCAGGGCGATGAGGAAATGTTCCGCCTGATGCACGCCATGCGCGTCCGCATCATGAGCGCGCCGGCCTTCACAGGCGACAAGATCATCGCCGCGATCCTCTTCGAGCGCACCATGGACGGCGACGTCGATGGCCAGCCGGTTCCCTCCTATCTCTGGGAAAAGCGCGGCGTCGTACCGCTTCTCAAGATCGACAAGGGCTTGGCCGCCGAGGAAAACGGCGTCCAGATCATGAAGCCGATGCCCGAACTGGAGACGCTCCTCGCGCGCGGCCGCGACAAGGGAATCTTCGGCACCAAGATGCGCTCGGTGATATCAAGCGCCGACAGGACCGGCATCGCAGCTGTCGTCAAGCAGCAGTTCGAAGTGGCACGCCAGATCATCGGCAGCGGCCTCGTTCCGATCGTCGAGCCTGAAGTTTCCATCAAGAGCCCGACGAAGCAGGAGGCCGAGGCCATCCTTCGCGACGAGATCGCCAAGCAGCTCGACCTGCTGCCGGCGAGCGAAAAGGTGGTGCTGAAGCTGACGATCCCGACGGTTGCCGATTTCTACGCGCCTCTGGTCGACCACAAGCAGGTCGTGCGCGTCGTCGCACTCTCCGGTGGCTACAGCCGCACCGACGCCTGCGAGAAGCTCAGCCACAACCATGGCATGATCGCCAGCTTCTCGCGCGCACTGACCGAGAACCTGCGCGTTTCGATGAGCGATGCGGAGTTCGACGCGAGCCTCGCTGAAACGATCAACGAGATCTACGACGCCAGCGTCAACAAGGCCTGATCCGCCCGCCTATCTCTACAAACCGGCTGCCTCTGGCGGCCGGTTTTTTGTTGCAACGCGTCGTCATCGGTCGATTGTCACGGCGACAAGAATTCCCCTTCTGCCGAGCGGCGGCGATGGCTACTGATTGCGCTCCTGAACCATCGGAGCATGCAATGACCGCCGTTTCCTTCACCACCGTTGATGTCTTCACTTCCACGCGCTTCGAAGGCAACCCGCTGGCGGTCATGACGGATGCGCGCGGCTTGAGCGACGATCAGATGCAGAAGATCGCCGCCGAGTTCGGTTATTCGGAAGTGACCTTCGTTCTGCCGCCCGAGATCCCCGAAAATACCGCCCGCGTGCGCATCTTCACGCCGACCACGGAAGTGCCCTTCGCCGGCCACCCCAATGTCGGCACCGCCTATGTGCTCGGCAACCTCGACGACATCTTCGGTCAACCGGTCGGCGACGTCATGCGCTTCGAGGAAAAGGCCGGCGTGGTCACCGTCGATGTACGCCGCGAACAGGGCCGCGTGACCTCGACCGCGATCCGCGCGCCGAAGCCGCTATCGACTGGCGACACCGTCGCTGCAGACACCATCGCCCGCTGCATCGCCATCGACAGCACGAAAGTCAGCACCCGCGTCCACCAGCCGCTGACGACATCAGTCGGCCTGAGCTTCGTCGTCGCCGAACTCGCCGATCTCGACACGCTCGCCCGCGCCCGCCCCAACCTCGCATACTTCCAGGATGCAGCCGGCCCGACACTGGAAGGCAACCACGACTTCTCGCTCTTCATCTACGTCCGCTCGGCCGACAAACCCTGGCATATCCGCGCCCGCATGTTCGCCCCGCTCGACAACGTCCCGGAAGACCCCGCCACCGGCAGCGCCTCGGCAGCCCTCGGCGCCTACCTCGTCTCGCTCGAGCCGGAACCCGACATGACGGTCTCGCTGACCATCGAGCAGGGCGTCGAAATGGGCCGCCGCAGCCTCATCGGCATCGAGGTGACGAAGACCGGCGGCGTGGTCACCGACGTTGCGATCTCGGGCGCCTGCGTCGAGGTCATGCGCGGCGTGATCGACTGCTGATCACGACCCGCTTGAACAGGACGGATCCCCGCCCCCGCGCGCTTGACAGCAATCCGGCGCAAGCGATATCAAACTGGCTATCGGCAATGGATTCTGCCGAGGCCAGAAAAGGCTGAACCGCTTCCCCGACGAAGCCGATGACTCCTACTTCATTTGCCATCGCGCGAAAGGGTAGAGTCATGTTCGAAATCTTCGTTCCATCACACATCGCCGGCGATACCGCCCATCATCAAGGGGCAGCACTATGATCGCCTTCTCCGACGTTTTCGGCATTCGCCTGCGCCAGCTTCGCGACATCGGCAAGTGGATCGCCATCATCGTTCCGATGGCGGTTGTCGTCGGTTCGCTCTGCGCATTCTTCCTCTGGGCGCTCGACCTTGCGACCAGGAGCCGCTTCGACCATCCCTGGCTGCTCTACGGCCTGCCTGCCGCCGGCTTCCTCATGGTGCTGATCTACCAGACATTCGGAAAGTCCGCCGAGGGCGGCAACAACCTCATTGTTGACCAGATCCACGAACCGGGCGCCGGCGTTCCCCTGCGCATGGCACCGCTCATCCTCGTCTCCACCATCGCCACCCATCTCTTCGGCGGCTCAGCCGGCCGCGAGGGCACGGCGGTGCAGCTTGGCGGCAGCATCGCCAGCGCCGTGGCGAAGCTCTTCCGCCTGTCGCCCGCCGACGTGAAAATCCTCCTCATGGGCGGCGTCGCGGCCGGCTTCGGCGCGGTATTCGGCACGCCGATCGCGGGCGCCATCTTCGCGCTCGAAGTGCTGACCATCGGCCGCATGCAGTATGAAGCTCTCATCCCCTGCCTGATGGCATCCGTCACCGGCGACTGGGCCTGCCATGCCTGGGGCATCGAGCACACGCATTACCACATCGCCTATCTCGCCGACGCGCCCGCCAATGTCTTCCACCTCGATGCGATCCTGCTCTCGAAGGTCGCCATCGCCGGCGTCATCTTCGGGCTCGCGGCGAAATCCTTCGCCGAGCTTTCCCACGCAGCCTCGGCACTCTTCAAGAAGCTCCTGCCCTACGCGCCGCTGCGCCCGGTTCTGGCCGGACTGATCATCATTGGCCTAGTCCATCTGCTGGGTACCCGCGCCTATCTGGGCCTGGGTGTCTGGTCGCCTGATCCAGCCGACCCGACGATCGCAGGCTTCTTCGCACCCGGCGCCGTCGATTACTGGAGCTGGCTCTGGAAGGCGCTCTTCACCATCGTCACGCTCAGCGCCGGCTTCAAGGGCGGCGAGGTCACGCCACTGTTCTTCATCGGCGCCGCACTCGGCAATGCGCTGGCAGCCCTTTTCGACGCGCCGTCCGATCTCTTCGCCGGGCTCGGCTTCGTGGCGATCTTCGCTGGCGCCACCAACACGCCACTCGCCTGCATGATCATGGGCATCGAGCTCTTCGGCGCCACCCACGCCGTCTACCTCGCCGTCGCCTGCTTTCTCGCCTATCTCTGCAGCGGCCATTCGAGCATCTATCTCGCCCAGCGCCTCGGCGTCCCGAAGCGCCGCGCCATGGGCTCCATCCCGTCGGGCGTTTCTCTCCGCCATATCAGGGAGCGGAAGGTGCCGGCTGTCGAAGGTGTCGAGAAGTGACAGAATGAAAGCGCCCGCCACGAGACACGCGGCGGGCGACTTGTTCTGCATTCGGTTAGGCGGCGCTTGAAAACAGGTAGGGCCGGCGCTCGGTCTCGCTCGTCTTGAAGGAATGCCGCAGATGCAGCAGATCCTTGCGTGCGATCAGCCCGACCAGCCGCTTCGTCTGCGGATCGATGACGGGGATGCGCCCTTCTCCCGAGTTCAGCATGATATCCGTGACATGCCCGACCGTATCATCCGCAAGCGCATAGGCGATGTCGGCGTTCGACGTCGCGTCGACAATGCTGACATCATCTGCCACGCCCTCCTGATGCCACCGCAGCACATCGGCGCGGGAGACCAGGCCGAGCAACACGCGCTGGTCATCGACGACGGGATAGACGCGATGCGTCTTCTCGGCCGTCTCGAAGAAGGCCTTCACCTCCCCCACCGTCTGCCGCGATGAAAGCACGTCGACATCGACGATCATGATGTCGCGGGCGCGCGTCAGCTCGAACGGATCGATACCGTATTCGCGCGTGATGTGCTGGCCGCGCCGGGCGATCTTTTCCGTGAGGATCGAGCGCCGGAGCACAAGCACCGTCACCGCATAGGCGGACACCGTGGCGGCAAGCAGCGGCAGAAGCGCCGACAGGTCTCCGGTCAGTTCCACCGCGAAGAACGTCCCGGTCAGCGGCGCGCGCATCGTGCCGCCCATCATCGCGGCCATGCCGATCAGCGCCCAGAAGCCCTGATCGCCTGGCAGAAACAGCCCGGCCAGCCAGCCGATTGCACCGCCGAAGATGAGCAGCGGCGCAAGCACGCCGCCCGACGTACCGGATGACAGCGCGATCAGCCAGATCGCCACCTTCACCGCGAGGATGGTGAGGACAGCAGCCGGAAGCACGTTGCTGTGCAGCAGATCCTCGATGATATCGTAGCCGACGCCAAGCGCGCGCGGCTCGATCAGCCCGCCGAGCCCGATGAACAACCCGCCGATCGCTGGGCACCACATCCAGTGAACAGGCAGGGCCTCGAACAGGTCCTCAACCTTGTAGAGGAGCACGGTCAGAAGACCGGACGCGAAGCCGGTGAGAATGCCGAGCCCGGCGCAAAGCGCAATCCCCCACCAGGGCAGGCTCATGTCGAAATGCGCGGGAAACAGCGGACCGGCGCTGAACAGAAACGGCCTCCAGCAAGCCGACACGCAGGCAGCCACGGCAACCGGAATAAAGCTTCTCGGCTTCCATTCGAAGAGAAGCAGCTCAACCGCCAGGAGAAGTGCCGCGATCGGCGTGCCGAAGATCGCGGTCATGCCGGCGGCAGCCCCCGCGACCAGCAGCGACTTGCGCTCCGCCGAGCTCATCTCGAAGCATTGCGCGAAGAGCGAACCGATCGCGCCACCGGTCATGATGATCGGCCCTTCGGCGCCGAACGGACCACCGGTGCCAATCGAGATCGCCGATGACAGCGGCTTGAGCACCGCCACCTTCGGTGACATCCGGCTTCCGCCGATCAGGATGGCCTCGATGGCCTCAGGGATGCCGTGTCCCCTGATCTTCTCCGAGCCGAAGCGCGCCATCAGCCCGATGATCAACCCGCCGATGACAGGCACGACAAGCATCCACAGCGACGGATGCGCATGCGCAAGGCTTTCGGCAACGAGGCTGAACTTTCCGAACCAGACGACATTCGAGACGAGCGAGATCAGGCTGACCAGCAGCCACGCCGCGAACGCGCCGCCGGTGCCGACGACAACGGCCATCGCGATCAGAGCCAGAACGCGCTTGTCGGTGGTGAAATCGCCCGCCGCGCGGCGCGGCAGCAGGGAGGCGGTATTGGGGGACGTATCGGGGGGAAGAGATTTTGGGGGCATCGTCGATCCTGTCTGGTGTTTATCTGCGCACTCAAATATATCGTATTACGATATAAATCAAGAGACCCACCTCTCGCGCCGCAGGCTTTGCGGATGGCGGCGATAACGGCTAGAGATCGCCCTGACTTTCATGGGCGTTGACGGAAGGATTTGGCGATGCGGGACGATCTGTCGGAGGAGGATTACGAAGCGCTTGCGAACCTTCGCCACACGCTGCGCCGTTTCATGGATTTCAGCGCGTCAGCCGCGCTCGAAGCCGGCCTGCCGGCGCAGCAGCATCAGGCGCTGCTCGCCATCAAGGGGCACCGCGCCCCCGATCCGATGACCGTCGGCCTGCTTGCCGAACGGCTGATCATCGCGCCACATACCGCGACCGAACTGGTGGGCCGTCTCGAAGCCGCCGGCTACGTCAGCCGCCGCCCCGACCCCAACGACCGCCGCCGCCAGACTCTCATCCTGACGGACCAGGCCGAGGCCGTCCTCAAACAGCTGACGACCATCCACCTCAAGGAAATCCGCGAAATGGCGCCACGCCTGATCGGCATCCTCCAGAGCATCCAGGAGGAAACGCCACTGCCGGATGATCCGTGGTCGGCGTGAGGCCGCGACGAGGCTGCGGACAGCCCCTCAAGGCGCTCCGTTGATCTCGACGATATTCAAGTCAGGGTCGCGAAGATAAAGCTGCGGGAAGCCGGCGAGGCCGGTGCGGAAGATCAGCATGTGCTTGGGATCGCCTTCGGGCAAATCCCCGCTAAAGCCGAGCGCGGCAAGGCGCTCGAGAACGGCCTCGAAGTCATCGGTCCGAAACGCGAAGTGCCAGTCGTTGCGATCGATGACCGGCCGTTGCCGGAAGGTGCCCTCGGGATGCACGACGAGGTGGACCTGCAGACTGCCGCAGGCGAGCCATGCCCCGCCCACCGGAAAGTCCGGCCGAGGGATTTCGGAAAGACCAAAGACATCGCGGTAAAACGGAAGAGATTTATCCAGGTCATCAGTGATGATCGACACGTGATGCAGGGCAAGCATGTCCTCTCCCCCCAAGAAGCGTCCAAGCAACCATCACAATAGCCGAAACAGCAGCCCGACACCATCTGAGGCCCCCCCTCCTGCGACGGGCGTCTCTACAGCCAATTGCGCTTAAACAAACAGATCCCGCCCAAGCAGCGCAACCGCCCAGATCGCGAAGGCAAACAGCGCGATCTTCCAGAAATCCGCACGCTTTCTGAGGCCCGGCAGACCCAGCGGCTTGATCAGGTGCACCACCATCGCAAGCATCAGGAGAAGCGCGATCAGCTTCGTCATGTCTTTATTTTTCCATATGTTCTTGATGTCACAGGACGGACATTATTTCGCGCGACGACTGCCCATAAACATGCCGTAAAGGCATTCGGGGAGACAATCAACATTTCAAAGACTGGGCAGCATCGTGTGCTGCCATATGTCTTTGTGCATGTAAGCTGAGTTGCATGGGGGGCCAATGAAACGAAATCTTCTATCCGTCGCCGCACTTCTGTTCGGCACGCTCTTTCTGTTCATGGGCAATGGCCTGCAGGGCATCCTCCTCCCCGTCCGCGGCAATCTCGAAGGTTATGCGACCACCACGCTCGGCCTGCTCGGCACATCCTGGGCCGCCGGCTTCGTCATCGGTTGCCTTGTTGCGCCGAAGATGGTCAGCCGCGTCGGCCATGTGCGCGCCTTCTCCGGCTTCATCTCGATCATCGCCATCATCGCGCTGGTGAGCGGCATTGCCGTTCATCCGGTCTGGTGGGTGCTGCTGCGCGCCGTCACCGGCTTTGCCACGGCCGGCACCTCGATGATCATCGAGAGCTGGTTGAACGAGCGCGCGACAAACGAGAGCCGCGGCGCGATCTTCTCGCTCTATATCGCCATCACCCTGATCGGCGTCGTCGCCGGCCAGATGATGATCCCACTCGAGGATGTCCGCACACCCATCCTCTTCATGATCTGCGGTATCTTCTATTGCATCGCCATGCTGCCGACGCTGCTGTCGACCGCCGCCTCGCCGCAGCCGCTGAAGGCCGTGAAGCTCGATCTCAAGGCGCTCTATCGCAATTCGCCGGTCTCCTGCCTCGGCATTCTCCTGGTCGGCATTGCTAATGGCGCCTATGGCACGCTCGGTGCCGTCTTCGGCGCCGGCGCCGGTCTCTCGGATACCTCGATCGCCATCATGATGAGCTCGACCATCTTTGCCGGCGCGGTCATGCAGCTCCCGGCTGGCCGCCTCTCCGACCGCATCGACCGTCGCTACGTGCTGGCCGCCATGTCGGCGATCGCGGCACTCGCCGGCCTGATGCTCGTCGTCCTCCACCCCTCCTCGCCCGCCTTCATCATCACGCTCGTGGTGCTCTATGGCGCGGTCGCCAACACGCTCTATCCGATCGCCGTCGCCCACGCCAACGACTACGCCTCCTCGGAAGACTTCGTGAAGGTCTCCGGCGGCCTGCTGCTGCTCTATGGCATCGGCACCATCATCGGCCCGACGATCGGCGGCCCCGTCATGTCTATGGCAAGCCCGCACGCGCTGTTCCTGGTGACCGCACTCGCCCACGTGCTGATCACGGCTTACGCGATCATCCGCAGCCGCGCGCGCGCCGCCATTCCGGCAAGCGACCGCGACGCCTTCACCACCATCCCGACGGCCACATCGCAGATGATGACGCCCGAGGGCATGACGCTTGCCGATCGCGGGCAGAACAAGACGCCGGAGCCGCCGATGGAGCCGGCAACCCGATAGACTTGGAATGCGGAGACGGCCGGGCGCTTGCCCGCCGACACGAGGACGGAGGACTGAACATGAGCATCATGGATGACGACCGGCCGCAGAAGAAGCCGAATCACGAGATCGGCATGGACCTCTCGATGATGTCGGTGGACGAGCTGAACGCGCGTATCGACATGCTCAAGGCCGAGATTTCGCGCATCGAGCAGGAAGCCGCTCGCAAGGCATCGGGAAGATTGGCCGCAGAAAACCTCTTCAAATCGTGACCCGGCAAAAGGCCGGATTTGATTTATAGCCGCCGCGCAAGTGTTAATTCGGCACACACTTAATGAGGCGTTAAGCTTTCTAATGTATTGATGTGCTCATCCGGACTTGCTCTGGATCTCAGACAGTTTCCCATGCGGTGAATTGGTCTGATTTTTCTCCCTGTTTTACCTTGAGAGCCGCTTTTGCGGCTCTCCTTTTTCGCATTGGCTGGGGACGAAAACCACGAAACTGTGGAAGTTAACCCTTTATTAAGAAACGCCTTGCGCTATTAGGCTAAAACTACCATCTTTAAAGTCATTAAGGCCGACCGGTGAAACCTTTTGGGACCGGCCTGCGTTACCTGATCAATAAGTAGATGCGTGCAACAGGGACCCTTTAAATGTCAGAGCTTGGATTGAATACGATCAGTTTTGCAGGACGCGCTGCCGCATCGTCGCAGTTTAAGACATTGTACTCCGAGGGCATGTCGCTGGTCGAAGAGACCGCCGCCTATCTGGATGGCAATGGCCGGACCGCATCCAAGGTTCTGCCGCGCATGGCATCGGTTCTTTACGCAGCGGAATCCATGCGCCTCACCACCCGCCTGATGCAGATGGCCTCCTGGCTCCTCCTGCAGCGCGCCGTCAACAATGGCGAGATGTCGCGCGATCAGGTTCTGGCCGAAAAGAACAAGGTTCGCCTCGACGGCTTCAACGTCGACCGCAACGCTCCGGGCTGGGGCGACCTGCCGGAAGCCTTCCGCGACCTGATCGAGCGCTCGCTGCGCCTGCAGAACCGCGTAGCCCTGCTCGACCGCGAAATCTATCGCCCGAACGAAGCAGCGATCGTTCCCGACAACCAGAACAGCGTCCAGGCCCAGCTCAGCCTGCTGCAGACGGCATTCGGCAACAACTGATCCATTCAAAGTAGACTGCATAAACCGGCTGCGTTCCCTGCGCGGCCGGTTTTTTGTTGTTGTCACTTACCAATGAAGAAGGAAGACCGCACGTGACAGTGGCAATTGCGATCAAGTTTCAGAACCAAATCTATGCCCCAACGTTCCAACTGCTCAATGACCTCGTAGCCACTCCGTTGGCTATGGACCCCGATTCCAACAGCTTGCTTCATAGATTTGAAGGACTTTGCCTCCACGCGCATCACTTCGGAGAGCGAAACAAGATTCCGGTTAAGAACAACAGAAAACTCCGGGACATAGCAGACTCTATAAAACATATAAGATCGAAAGACCCACAGGTGACACTCGAGAGCTTCGGCGCCTGGGAGTACAAGAACGATCTATTCAGGTTCATCTCACATGGCATTGAGGCCAAATGGGAACCCGATAAGACAATGGACGCGATCGCATGCCTATTGGGACATGTGAATGAACTAAATCGAAAGCTCCAAGCAAACCTACCCGATCTGAAGATGGGCGAGTCCGGCTATGGCTTCTATGATTGGGCCTTTGCTTATCACCTGCCTTTAGTCTCCATAGCAACTCTCAGCCACCGGATAAGGATCCTGGAGAGAACAGAGACCGGTAACTACAGGTCGTTTGCACCTCCCAACCTCAGGTTCGTCGTATTGGCGGGGGACCTAATCGGCAGCAGACCTGAGGACCATTTTCCGGAAATCCGGTAGGCGCCTCCCAAACGCAAAAAAGCCCCGCTTTCGCAGGGCTCCTTCGAAATCAGTGCAACAGCAGCGATTAGAGGCCGAGGCCGCCGAAACGCTTGTTGAACTTGGAAACGCGGCCACCGCGGTCCATGAGCTGCTGGTTGCCGCCCGTCCAGGCCGGGTGCGACTTGGAATCGATTTCGAGGTTCATCACGGCGCCTTCAGAACCCCAGGTCGAGCGGGTTTCGTATTCGGTGCCGTCGGTCATGACTACCTTGATGGTGTGGTAGTCGGGATGGATTTCAGCCTTCATAACAATCTTCCTGCGATGTCACGTCCATTTGACGCACCACGTTGCGACAAGAGGACCGATTGAATAAATGAAGCCGCAGTCGCTACTGGCTACGGCTTCCCATTAGGATGCGGTGCCTATACATGAAGGCCATTAGGATAACAAGAGCCATCGACCGTGTTGCACGGTGTTGAAGGCTGCTGGAGATTGAATTGACAGACGCAATGCAGACCGAGAAGAAAAAGTCCCGCTCGCTGAAACCTCTCGGCAGACTGACGCCTTACGTCATGCGTTACCGTGGCCTCGTCACCGGCGCCCTCTTCTCGCTGGCGCTCGCCGCCGTCACCTCGCTGGCGCTTCCGCTTGCCGTGCGCCGCATGATCGACCACGGCTTCAGCCATTCCGACGGGCGCTTCATCAACAGCTACTTCGTCATGCTCATGGTCATGGCGGTCGTTCTCGCCATATCCAGCGCGCTGCGCTACTTCTTCGTCATCACGCTCGGCGAGCGCATCGTCTCGGATCTCCGCCGCGATGTCTTCGCGCATGTGACGCGGCTGTCCGCCTCCTTCTTCGACGTCAACCAGTCCGGCGAGATCGTCTCGCGGCTGACGGCCGATACCACGCAGATCAAGTCCGCCGTCGGCGCCACCGCCTCGGTCGCGCTGCGCAACATGATCCTGTGTCTCGGCGCCATCGTCATGATGGTCGTCACCTCGCCGAAGCTCGCAAGCCTCGTGCTCTTGGCCATCCCGCTCATCGTCTTCCCGCTCGTCGCCTTCGGCCGCTCTGTCCGCAAGCGTTCGCGCGCGGCACAGGACACGCTGGCCGAGGCCTCCGCCTTCGCCAACGAAACCATCGCCGCCACCCGCACCGTCCAGGCCTTCGGTGGCGAGACCGCCGCGGCAAACCGCTATGGAGCAGCCGTCGAAGCAGCCTTCACCGCCGCCCGTGCTGCCATTCGCTCGCGCTCGCTGCTGACCGGCATCGCCATCACGCTGATCTTCGGCAGCGTCGTCGCCGTCCTTTGGGTCGGCGCGCACAATGTGCTTGAGGGCACGCTGTCGGCCGGCACGCTTGGCCAGTTCCTGCTCTATTCCGTCATCGCCGCCGGCTCGCTCGGCGCGCTCTCGGAAGTCTGGGGCGAGCTCTCGCAGGCAGCCGGCGCCGCCGACCGCCTGACCGAACTGCTCGACGAAGTCTCCCCGATCGTAACCCCGGCCAAGCCAACCGCCCTGCCCGATCCGAGCCTCGGCCGCGTGGAATTCACAGACGTACACTTCGCCTACCCCTCGCGCCCCGACACATCGGCGCTGCATGGCCTGAGCTTCGCGGTCAAGCCGGGCGAGACCGTCGCCATCGTTGGCCCATCCGGCGCCGGCAAGACCACCATCTTCTCGCTGCTGCTGCGCTTCTACGATCCGCAGCAGGGCGCCGTCATGATCGATGGCGTGGATGCCCGCCAGACCGATACCGACGGCCTGCGCAAGCGCATCGCCATCGTCCCCCAGGACGTGACGATCTTCGCCGCATCCATCCATGACAACATCGCCTTCGGCCGCCCAAGCGCCACGCGCGAGGAAGTCCGCGCCGCCGCCATCGCCGCCCAGGCCGATGAGTTCATCGCGAGGCTGGAGCAGGGTTATGACACCACGGTCGGCGAACGCGGCATCATGCTGTCGGGCGGCCAGCGCCAGCGCATCGCCATCGCCCGCGCCATCCTGAAGAACGCGCCGATCCTTTTGCTCGACGAAGCCACCTCGGCGCTCGATGCCGAAAGCGAAACCCTCGTCCAGCGCGCGCTTGACGGCCTCATGGAAGGCCGCACGACGCTCATCATCGCCCACCGCCTCGCAACAGTCCTCAAGGCCGACCGCATCCTAGTCCTCGACCAGGGCCGCGTCGTCGAGGAAGGCACCCACCAGAGCCTGGTGCGCCACGGCGGCATCTACGCCAAGCTGGCCCGGCTGCAGTTCGATGCCGGTGCGGAGGAGCTTCTTGCGGCGGTGAAGTGACGGCGGAGTGATGTTTCCACTGAGGATTGCAATCGCAAAGGTGCTGCAATAGCGTTGAACCGTATCCAGGGCGCGGGCGATGCGATTCAACGGTTTCGATTGGGATGATGGCAACTGGCCGAAATGCGGCAGGCATGGTCTGTCCATTCGGGCGATCGAATCCGTGTTCGAGCGCCCGGTGAGCATCTTCGACGATCCCTTCGACCCGGGATTGGAGACGAGGATGCGCGCGATCGGCAAGGATGAGCAAGACCGTTACGTCTTCATCGTCTTTTGCCTGCGCGTCAAAAACGGTGTAACTTTGCTGCGTCCCATCAGCGCGCGCTACATGCACGCAAAGGAAGTGAGGCACTATGAACAGCAAAAGTCTTAAGCCGCTTCCGCGCTTCTCCTCCGACCAGCAGGCCGAGGATTTCGTCGCCGATGCCGACCTGAGCGAATTCGATCTCTCCAGCGGTCGTGACATGTTGTTTGAGAAGATCTCGCCAGAACACGTGGCGGCGGGCGATTACGTCTTCGTAGTCACGAAGGACGCACAAAACCGCTTTCATTTTGACGTTAAGCAATCGAGCGGCGAAATCTTGTTCTCGTCCGCGCCCCTGAACTCGAGAGACGCGGCGCTAAAGGCAATCGATGCGTTCAAGGCCGGCATATCCGCAGCTGCGACCAAAGACGCCTCGGACGCCGCCGCCTGAGCGCACCCGCCCAAACATCCCGATGGAATAATTGGATTTTTTGTTTTAGGCTGCGCTTGCAGATTTAAACAACATCCTGATTCCGGGAGACAATCGATGTATAAGTTCGAAGTTTATAAGGACAAGGCAGGCGAATTCCGTTTCCGTTTCAAGGCATCGAACGGCGAAGCGATGTTCGGCTCCGAGGGCTACAAGGCCAAGGCGTCGGCGCTGAGCGCGATCGAATCCATCAAGAAAAACGCTCCCGGAGCCGTCGTCGACGACACCACCAAGGCGGCAGACGCCTGATACATCAAAGGCGGCACCTCAGGGCGCCGCCTTTTTCTTTTGTGATGCTGGCCATGGATAGTGCGGTATGCCGCGCCGTTACTTGCGCAAGCACGCTACCCCCGTCATTTCTCCGTCAGCTTCAACTCGATCCGTCGGTTGGTCGCGCGTGCCTCGGGCGTATCGCCAGGCGCAATCGGCTGATACTCGCCGAAGCCTGCGGCCACCAGCCGGTCGGCCGGAACGCCTTGCGCGATCAGGAACTTGACCACCGAGATCGCGCGCGCCGAGGACAGCTGCCAGTTGTCGGCGAAGCGGCCGGTGCCGGCGAGCGGCACGTTGTCGGTGTGGCCGTCGACGCGCAGCACCCAATTGATCTCCGGCGGAATTTCCTTGGCGACGTCGAGCAGCGCTGCCGCGAGCTTGGCCATCTCCGTCTGCCCGTCGGGATTGAGATCGGCGCCGCCGGAGGGGAAGAGCACTTCCGACTGGAACACGAAGCGGTCGCCGACGATGCGGATGTTCTCGCGGTCAGACAGAATCTCGCGCAAGCGCCCGAAGAAGTCCGAGCGGTAACGGTTGAGCTCCTGCACGCGCGCGGCAAGCGCCACGTTGAGCCGGCGTCCGAGATCGGCGATCTTCGTCTGCGACTGCTGGTCCTTCTGCTCGGAAGCCTGCAGCGCCACTTCGACGGCAGCGATCTGGTTGCGCAGCGCCGCAATCTGCTGGTTGAGCAACTCGACCTGGCTCATCGCCCGGTCGCTCATCTGCTTCTGCTCGTCGAGTTCCTTGGTGAGCGAACCGATCCGCTGCTGCGCCGCGTCCTGGCCGCCAGAGCCGGCCGAAAGCAGCGACTGCAGCCGCGAGCGTTCGCCCTCGGCGGTCGCAAGCGAGGCCTGCAGATTGGCGACGCTGTCCTCGAGATCCTGCTTGCTGCCCTTTTCGAGCGCGAGCAGCTGCGTCAGCTCGTTGATCTGGCTGTTCAGCCGGTTCATCACCTCGTCGCGGCCGGAAATCTCGCGACTGAGAATGAACTGCCCGACGACGAACACTGTGAGCAGGAACATCACCGCGATCAGAAGCGTCGACAGCGCATCGACGAAGCCGGGCCAGTAGTCGACCGTGCGTTCGCGGCGACGGTTGCGGGCAAGAGCCATGGCTTACTTGCCCTCGCTCTTTTCGGTCTGCGGCATGCGCGGGCGCTCAGTCGAGGCATGCTTTTCCTGCGCGCCGATCCGTTCGGCCAGCCGGTCGAGCGTGCGGCGCATGGCCTTCGCCTCGTCCTGCTGTGCCTCGATCCAATCGCGCAGCATCTGCTGCTCGTTGCGCATGTTCTTGACCAGCCCCTGGATGCCCTCGGCGAGATTGGCCATGGCCGCGATCGAGCGCTGGCTGCCGCCGCCCTCTTCCGAGACCTTCTGCATGTATTCAGACAGCGCGCGGATCTCTTCCGGCGAAACGCCGCCCTTGGTGTCGATCACGGGAGCCGCGAGGTCGGAGCCGACATCGGTCACCGACGACAGCCAGTTTTCCAGCTCCGTATAGAAACGGTTCTGCGCACGGCCGGCCTGCAGGTCGAGGAAGCCGAGGATGAGCGAACCGGAAAGACCGAGCAGCGACGACGAGAATGCCTGCCCCATGCCCGACAGCGGCTGCGACAGCCCCTCTTTCAGCGCCGAAAGCACATCCGAGGAGCCATTGGTTCCGGCGTCGAGCGACTGGATCACGTTGCTGATCGAGCCGATCGTGCCGATCAGGCCCCAGAACGTGCCAAGCAGACCGAGGAAGACGAGGAGACCGATGAGATAGCGCGAGACGTCGCGGGATTCGTCGAGGCGGTTGGCGATGGAATCGAGAATGGAGCGGAAGGCCGTGGTCGAGATGCCGGCGGCCGAGGAGGTGCGGCTGCCGATCAGCGTGCGCATCGGCGCCAAGAGCTTCGGGTTGCGGTTCACCTTGTCGGCGCTGCCGGCAGCGCGGAACGAATTGAACCAGCGCACCTCGGGCCGAAGCGATAGCACATGGCTGAAGACAAGGATGATGCCGATGCCGAGAACGCCGAGAATGAGGCCGTTCAGCCCCGGATTGTGCATGAAGGCCGTCTGCGCCTGGCGGAACAGGATGGATGCTATGAACCCGACGATGACGAGGAACAGCACCATCGTCCACAGAAAGGGCATCGGGCTGGATAGCTTATAGCTGTAATTTCCCGTGGTTTTTTCGGTCGAGCCGAACTCCGCCACATTCACATTTTCCATAGATTCCGCAGCCTCCGGCCTCATCACAGCCGGAGACTAGATCATCATTGTGCCGAATTGAAGTATGCGGAACGAAAAAGCCTGTCTTTATAACAAAGACTTACCGGCTGGGCACAGGACGCTTGGCAACTTCCATCAGCGCCTTCTGGATGTATTCGTTGCCGGCCACGACGCTGCCGGTCTCCAGAATAGAGTTACCGCCGTCCCAGTCGCTGACATAGCCGCCGGCTTCGCGGATGAGCAGGATGCCGGCCGCGATATCCCAGGCCGAAAGGCCGGTTTCCCAGAAGCCGTCGAAACGACCGGCCGCGACATAAGCGAGATCGAGCGAGGCCGAACCCATGCGGCGCACACCGGCGACTTCGCCCATGACGTGTCGGAGTTCGACGAGGAATTTGCCATGATTGCCACGGCCAAGATGCGGAACGCCGCAGGCGACGACCGAGTCAGAGAGCACGCGGCGTGCGCCGACGCGCAGGCGGCGATCGTTGAGGAAGGCGCCGCCGCCACGCTCGGTGGTGTAGAGCTCGTCGGTCGCCGGGTTGAAGATGACGCCGGCGACGATCTCGTTGTTGCGCTCGAGCGCGATCGAGACCGCGAACATCGGAATGCCGTGCAAGAAGTTGGTGGTGCCGTCGAGCGGATCGACGATCCAGCGGTGCGCGCCGTCGGTGCCCTTGATCTCTTCGCCTTCCTCACCAAGGAAGCCATAGGTCGGACGTGCCTTCAGAAGCTCTTCGCGCACGATCTTCTCGGCCTTGCGGTCGGCGGACGAGACGAAATCGCCCGGTCCCTTGACCGAGACCTGCAGGTTCTGCACTTCGCCGAAATCACGCCCCAGCGATTTTCCTGCCTTGAGGGCAGCCTGAACCATGACATTGAGAAGAGCTGAACGGGCCATGTGGGCGGTTTTCCTTGGGCTAAATAGGTGCGCGTTGTCAGGGCGGGGATGGTCCCTGATCGCCGGTAGAAGCTGCGCTTTATAAGATTGGCGGCTTCAAGACCACAAAATCGGGGAAATTTCAAGAGCGGCGCCGCATAGCTGCATTGAATCGCCGGAAGGCCGCAATTTAATTTGGACAGATCAGTCTGTAATTCCTACATCTCCCCCATGGCAAGACATAAGGAATTCGATCGTGACCTGGCGCTAGGCGCCGCCATCAAAGTGTTCTCCGAGCACGGCTATGAAGGCACGTCGACGGATCAGTTGCTGACGGCAATGAAGATCAGCCGCCAGAGCATGTACGATACCTTCGGCGACAAGCGCGGCCTCTACCTCGAGGCACTGCAGCGCTACAACGCCGACAGCACCGCGAGATTGATCGACGATTTGAAGCGCCAGGCATCGCCGGTCGAAGCGCTGGAAGGCGCGCTCGTCGCCTTTGCCTCGCGGCCAGCGTCAGAAGCCAGCCGCGGCTGCCTCGGCGTCAGCGCCGTCTGCGAGTTCGGGCGCACCGACCTTGAGATCGCCACGCTGACCGATACCGCATCCCGCACCCTGTCCACGGCGCTGAAGATGATCATCGAAGACGGCCGCAAGAGTGGCGGCATCGCATCCGACATCGACCCCGATGAGGCCGTCCACTTCCTCGGCGCGACCCTATCAGGCATGAAAGTCAGCGCCCGCAACGGCGCCTCCCCCGAAACCCTTCGCGGCATCGCCCGCATGGCCATCCGCAGCCTGCGCTAAGCGCACCACAAGGTCGCACCGTCTTTTTGCGTCCAATTCTAGACTGAATGATCCAGAAATCAGAAAGGAAATTTGAAATGTCTCACTCTCTCACCGACAAGGTTGCCCTCGTCACCGGCGGCTCGCGCGGCATCGGCGCGGCGATCGTCCGCAGGCTGGCGCAAGACGGCGCTACTGTCGCCTTCACCTATGCCAGCAGCGACGACCGGGCGAAGGCGCTGACCGCCGAGATCGAAGCCAAGGGCGGCCAGGCGCTGGCGATCAAGGCCGACAGCGCCGATCCCGAAGCCGTGCGCAATGCCGTCGCCACGACAATCGACCACTTCGGCGCGCTCGACATTCTGGTGAACAATGCCGGCATCCTGATGCTCGCCCCACTCGATGAATTCGCGCTCGAGGATTTCGACCGCATGTTCGCGGTCAACGTCCGCGCCGTTTTCGTCGGCACCCAGGCGGCGGCAAGGCACATGCAGGCAGGCGGTCGCATCATCAATATCGGCAGCGTCGTTGCCGACCGAAGCGGCTTTCCAACGTCCTCGGTCTACAGCATGACCAAGGGCGCGATCGCGTCGATGACTCGCGGCCTGGCGCGCGATCTCGGCCCGCGCGGGATCACCGTCAACACCATCCAGCCGGGACCAACGGCCACCGACATGAACGGCGCGCCGGGCACGGAGGAGCACCTGTCGCCGCTGATGGCGCTGGGCCGCATGGGCGAGGACAGCGAAATCGCCAGCCTTGCGGCCTATCTCGCCAGCCCCGAAGCATCCTTCGCCACCGGCTCCGCGCTCACCATCGACGGCGGCTACCTCGCCTAAACGCAAAAAGCCGGCGGTGTTCGCACGTCGCCGGCTCTCATTTGCTTATCGTCGCACGTCAGAACTTCTGCTGCGTGATCAGAACTTCGCGGGCGATCTGCTCCAGCGGCAGGATGCGATCCACCCCGCCCTTGGCGATCGCCTCCTTCGGCATGCCGAAGACCACGGAGGTCGCCTCGTCCTGCGCCACCGTGTAGGCGCCGGCCTGGTGCATCTCAAGCATGCCCTTGGCGCCATCATCGCCCATCCCGGTCATGATGATGCCTATGGCATTGGAGCC
Organism: Rhizobium sp. 16-449-1b; assembly: GCF_017741935.1. Classification (GTDB taxonomy): domain Bacteria; phylum Pseudomonadota; class Alphaproteobacteria; order Rhizobiales; family Rhizobiaceae; genus Rhizobium. The sequence goes on from NZ_JAGHMH010000024.1 coordinate 107,762, forward strand.
AGCCGAACGCGCCGCCGAGCGGAACAACACATCGACCGACGGCCGGTGGCGCGAGACCAGCGGCCCACTCTTGACCGCAACGTGATAGCGCGCGCCGCGCCGCTCGAGCAGCATGTGGCTGTCGCCGGGCGCGATCAGCACATGGCCGCGCAGCACGGGATCGCCGTCGACTGCCTCCTTGACCTCAACCTCGCACAGGCTGTTGAGCCGCTTGGCGAAGGCCGCGGTGAATTTCTCCGGCATGTGCTGGACGATGACGATGCCAGGCGCATTGGCCGGCAGCGCCTCCAGAAACTCGCGTAGCGCCTCGGTGCCGCCAGTGGACGCGCCGACGCAGACCACCATCTCGGTCGTCTTCGCCATGGCCTTGCCGGTCGGCGGCGGCAGCATCGCATCCGCCGTCAGCTTCTGCGCCGGCATCGGCGCGCCGGGCCGCAGGCTGTTGACGTTGCGTCTGACGTTCCCGAGGCGCGCATGCGAAGCGCTCTTCACCGCCTCGCGGATGCGCACCGCATCGTCGGCCAGACTGTCGGCAGCGCCGATCTTCGACTTCAGGATCACGTCGACGGCGCCGGCCTCCAGCGCCTGCATCAGCGTTTCCGATCCGGCCTCCGTCAACGACGAGCACATGACGACGGGGATCGGCCGCTGCGACATCAGCTTGCGCAGGAAGGTAATGCCATCCATGCGCGGCATCTCGACATCGAGCGTGATGACGTCAGGGATTTCTTCCTGGATCTTCTTCGCCGCCATGAAGGGATCGGTCGCGACCCCCATGATCTCGATATCGGGATCCTCCTGCAGCACGCGAACGAGCGTCTGGCGAACGCTTGCGGAATCGTCGATGACGAGAACGCGGATCTTCTTGCCCATATGCTCTTTGACCTAGATGCGCTGGAACACGGTGTTGGAAACCTGCTTCAGGGGCAGGTCGATACCGGTGATGGATTCGGAGTGGCCGATGAACATGTAGCCACCCGGCAGGAGCCGCGCGCACAAGCGCTTCAGCACGCCCGATTGCGTCGGCTTGTCGAAGTAGATCAGCACGTTGCGGCAGAAGATCATGTGCATCCCCTCGCCGACGGGATAGTTCTCGTCCATCAGGTTCATGCGCGCGAAGCCGACGCGGCTGCGCAGATCGGCCGAGATGCGGACCTCGCGGCGATCCTTCTGCTTGGCCACCATCACATATTTGCGCTGCAGCTCGCGCGGCACCGGATGCACCAGATCCTCGGAATAGATGCCGCGCCGCGCCGTCGCCAGCACGTCGGTGCTGAGATCGGTCGCGAGGATGCTGTAGTTGAGGTCGCGCCGGTCGCTGACGAACTCTTCGAGCACCATGGCCATCGTATAGGGTTCGGCCCCCGTGGAGCAGGCGGAACTCCAGGTGCGGATCGTGCGGACGCCGCTCGAAACCAGTGCGGGAAGCGCCACCTGCTGCATGTATTCGAAGTGGCGGGCTTCGCGGAAGAAGTCGGTCTTGTTCGTCGTCACCGCGTCGATCAGATAGACCGTCTCCTGCTCCAGCCCGTCATCGTGGAACAGGAAGTCGCAATAGTCGTCGAAGGTCGCGTGCTGCGTTGCCCGCAGCCGGCGGCGAAGCCGGCCCTCGAGCATCGTCAGCTTTGTCGGCGGCATCTTGATGCCGCTATAGTCATAGATGAACTGTGCAAGCTTCTCGAAATTCCGCTTGCTGATCCTGTCGCCCACCATCTGGGTCTCAACGGCAGCCATGCTCATAAATCAAAATACTCCAGCGTGTCCGCTCAGGCGGCCGATTGCAGGGCGGAGGCATCCTCGCGCGACAGAAGCCGCGCGAGATCGACGATGACGACGAAGCCGGTTTCCCGGCGCACGACGCCGGAAATGTAATCCGAGCGCCAGCGCACACCGATGTCAGGCGCCGCCTCGATCTGATCGCGCCGAAACGGCGTGACCTCGAAGACCCGGTCGGCGACGAGGCCGAGCGTGAGAAGCCGGCTCTCCATCGGGATGTCGAGGACGAGGACGCGCGTGTGCGAGGTCGGCACCGTCTTCGTCATGCCGAGCTTCAGCCTGAGATCGATGGTCGGGACGCCCTGGCCGCGCACGTCGCGCAGGCCAAGGAGGTAGTCGGGACCATTCGGGATCTTGAAGGCCTCGGCATAGTCGAGGATTTCACGAACCACCTCCACAGGCACGGCGAAGATTTCCTCGCCGAGGCTGAAGGTGACGAACTGCGCTTCCTGGGAGGTGGTTGCCATATTATGCGCTTTCCTTGAAATCGGCGTCGCCGTCATCGGGTCCGCCCATGGCCATGTCGAGTGCGAAGCCCTTGGCGCGTGCCTGCTGCGCCGAGACCGAGTTGGCCGCGGGCTTGGATGCAGGCTTGCGGGCGGCAGCGGGTGCCGGGCTGCGAACGCTGATGCGGGCTGCAGGCTTGCGGCTATCGCGGCTGCCGGCCATGTCGACCTTGAAGAAGGCGATCGAGGTCTGCAGTTCTTCCGCCTGGCTCGCCAGTTCTTCCGAAGTCGCCGACATCTCTTCCGATGCGCCGGCATTCTGCTGGGTCACCTTGTCGAGCTGCTGGATCGCTTCGTTGATCTGCGAGGCGCCGATGTCCTGTTCGCGGCAGGCCGCGCTGATCTCGGACACCAGTTCCGCCGTCTTGCGGATGTCAGGAACCAGACGACCGAGCATGTCGCCCGCTTCGCTGGCGGCCTTCACGGTATCACCAGACATCGCGCTGATCTCGGCCGCGGCAGACTGGCTGCGCTCCGCAAGCTTCCGAACTTCGGAAGCCACGACCGCAAAGCCCTTGCCATGCTCGCCGGCACGCGCGGCCTCGACGGCGGCGTTCAGCGCCAACAGGTCGGTCTGGCGAGCGATTTCCTGGACGATGCCGATCTTCTCGGCGATCGTGCGCATGGCCTCGACAGCGCGGGTCACGGCATCACCGGAAGCTTCGGCATCCTTGGCGGACTGGCGAGCGATCTTCTCGGTCTGGGCGGCGTTATCGGCATTCTGCTTGATGTTGGCAGCCATCTCTTCCATCGAGGCAGACGCTTCTTCGGCGGATGCTGCCTGTTCGGTGGCGCCCTGCGAAACCTGTTCGGAGCTCGCCGACAGTTCCTGGCTGCCAGCCGAGACGTTTTCAGCGGCTGCAATGGCATCGGCGACGACGCCACGCAGGCGCTCGACCATCTGCTCCAGCGCGAGACCGAGCGTATCCTTGTCCGACAGCGGCTTCGGCGCGACGGTCAGGTCGCCGTTCGAAATCTGCGTGGCGATGTTGGCCGTGTTGCGCAGGTTTGCGGTCATCACCGACATCGAGTTCACGAGATCGCGAATTTCGTCGTTGCTCTTGTGGTCGATCTCCTGATTGAGGTCGCCAATGCTGACAGCGTCGGCAAGATTGACCGCGCGCTTCAAGCCACGGGAGATGCTAAGCGAAATCCACAGGGCGACGACAGCCGAGAAGACCAGAACGCCGACGACGATCGCGATGAGCAATATCTTGGAGTCGTTGTACTGGGTGTTGGTCAGCTGGTCTGTGTTGGAGAGATCGGCGGCAATCGCGTCATTGAGTCCGCCAAGCGCCGTCAGCAACACGCCGGTGACCTTCGCACCCTCGCCCATCGAAAGCGCGGCCGCCTGCTTGTTGGATTCGGCGGTGTTCTGGCGACCGAAATCGAGGATCTTGTCCTGCATCTGCAGCCACTGCGGATAGGCCTGACGGAATTCGGCGACCTTGGCGACAACAGCGGAGTTCGTTTCATGGTCCAGCTGCGTCAGCAGCGCCTGAATTTCTGTGCGGGCGGACTGTACTTCCTGTACGTAGCTCTGAATCTGCGATGCGTCTTCGTTGAGGATGACGTTCTTCTCGGCGCGCACGGACTTGTAGACGGAATCCGAGAGGTCGCTGGAGTTCTTCAGGTTGGCGGCAGGTCCCTGAACGATGTCGGTAATGGCGACGTTCAGGCCAGAAAGGCTGGAAATGGCAAGTCCTGCCATTCCGCATGTCATGAGAATGATGAGGCCAAAGGCAAGGCCAAGTTTCAACTTGATCGTAAAGCGCATGGGTATGCTCCAGGGCATTGGATTTGAGTAGTTCCCTCTGAAGCGCGAGCCTTAATTCGCGCCGCCGAGGGAAGGATTTTGCATCATGATGGGAAGAGCGAGCATTTACCCTTGCACCACGGATTCTGCCGCCGTGGCCGCATCCAACGCGTCATTCGTTGGCAGTCGCCTGGAGCCACGCGCTCCAGGCATTACACGAGAGCGCTGATCAAGCGCTTTCGAGAAAATCGTCGTCGCCGGCGTCAGGGCCACCCATCGACATGTCGAGGGCAAACCCCTTGGCGCGCGCCTGCTGGGCCGAAACCGAGCGGGCGCTGAAATTCTTGTTGCCGGCCGCCGTCGGGCGGGTGGCGCCGGCTTGAGCGGGCCGTGTCGCGGCGGGCTTGGCCGCAACGGTCCGAACACCTGCCCGCATGCCCGACATGTCGACCTTGAAGAAGGCGATCGAGGCCTGAAGTTCCTCGGCCTGCGCCGCGAGCTCTTCGGAGGTCGCCGACATCTGCTCGGAAGCGCCGGCGTTCTGCTGGGTCACCTTGTCGAGCTGCTGGATCGCCTCATTGATCTGCGATGCGCCGATATCCTGTTCGCGGCAGGCAGCACTGATCTCGGAAACGAGCTCGGCGGTCTTGCGGATATCGGGAACCAGCCGGCCAAGCATGTCGCCCGCTTCGCTGGCCACCTTCACCGTATCACCGGACATTGCGCTGATCTCGGCTGCGGCCGACTGGCTGCGCTCTGCAAGCTTACGCACTTCGGATGCGACGACCGCAAAACCCTTGCCATGCTCGCCGGCACGCGCTGCCTCGACGGCGGCGTTGAGTGCCAGGAGATCGGTCTGGCGGGCGATTTCCTGCACGATGACAATCTTGTCGGCAATCGTGCGCATGGCGATCACGGCGCGGGTAACCGCCGCACCGCTCTCCTCGGCATCCTTGGCCGACTGGCGGGCGATCTTCTCGGTCTGCGCGGCGTTGTCGGCGTTCTGCTTGATGTTGGCGGCCATCTCTTCCATCGAAGCAGACGCTTCCTCGGCCGATGCTGCCTGTTCACTCGCACCCTGCGACACCTGCTCGGAGCTGGCGGAGAGTTCCTGGCTGCCGGCGGAAACATTCTCAGAAGCCGAAAGCGCGTCGGCGACGACGCCGCGAAGGCGCTCGACCATCTGCTCCAGCGCGATGCCGAGCGTGTCCTTGTCCGACAGCGGCTTCGGCGAAACGGTCAGGTCGCCATTGGCGATGCGGTCGGCGATAACAGACGTGGCGCGCAGGTTGGCGACCATGTCCTTCATGGCGATGCCGAGAACATCCTTGTCTGACAGCGGGCGCGGATCGATGGAGAGATCGCCCTGCGCCACCTGATCGGCGATAGCGGCCGTCTGGCGCAGATTGGCGGTCATGATGTTGATCGTGTCGACGAGATCCTTGATTTCGTCATTGCTCTTGATCTCAATGTTCTGGTCGAGATCACCGATCGCCACCGCGTCCGCTACCGTCTTCACCTTGCGCAGACCCGAGCTGATCGTCGTCGCGATCCAGATGGTCGCGCCGATGGCGATAACGAGCGCGGCGCCCGCGACAATCAAGAGCATCATGAAGGTCGTGTCATAGGTCTTGTCGCCCACCGCATCGGCGTCAGCAACAGCCTGCTTGGTCAGCGCCGTCAGCGCGGCGGTCATGCCGTCAAGCTTCTGGCGCGCGGCGACACCGTCGGTCTCGTTCAGCTGCAGGCCCATCTCTTTCTGGCCGGAGGTGATGAGGCCGCGAATGCGGTCGTTCAGAGCAACATAGCCGGTCCAGAATTCGCGAATTTGGTTCCATTCATCCTTGAATTCCGGCGGCGCGTCATGCTCGCCCTCATCGAGCGTCTTTTCGAAAGCCTTGCGTTCGGCATCGATCGTGGCGTTTGCCCTGGATACGAATTCGGGCCTGTCAGCGACAAGCAGGTCACCCACCGCAAGGCCGAGACCATCGAACGCAGACGTCAGGCCGCTGGCATAGTGATCCTGCTCGACCGGACCTTCCAGAAGCTCATTGCGCAGCGTGTTCATCGTTTGCAGGCCATGGATACCCAGTCCAACGGCGCCGATGATCAGCAAGATCAAGAGTGAAAAAGCAAATGACAGTTTGAGCTTGAGCGTAATGCGCATGTGAAAACTCCGGCCTTTAAAAATCGCTGGGTGAAACCGCGATGGCGATCCTGGGCGTCCGATCATCCAGGCGATCTCGGACCACGCGATTTCGGAAATGAGATGGGAGCTTTCATTCGCTCATGGCCGGCGGCTGTCGCGCACCCTGCCTCCAACGATCCATTCGTTGGCAGTCTTGATGTCGTGGCCGGTCATCCGGCCACGACATGTTTATGGATCACGCGCTTTCGCGGAAATCGTCGTCGCTGGCGTCAGGACCGCCCATCGACATGTCGAGAGCAAAACCCTTGGCACGTGCCTGCTGGGCGGCAACCGAGCGGGTGGCAACGTTTTTGTTGCTAACCACGGTCGGACGCGCGGCTGGAGCCTTGGCGGCCGGCTTGGCCGCGGGCTTCTTGAAGCCGGCCTTGCTGCCCGCGCCGTCGACCTTGAAGAAGGCGATCGAGGCCTGAAGTTCCTCGGCCTGGGCCGCGAGTTCTTCAGAGGTCGCCGACATCTGCTCGGAGGCACCGGCGTTCTGCTGGGTCACCTTGTCGAGCTGCTGGATCGCTTCGTTGATCTGGGCGGCACCGATATCCTGCTCGCGGCAGGCGGCGCTGATCTCGGAGACGAGCTCGGCGGTCTTGCGGATATCGGGAACCAGGCGGCCGAGCATGTCGCCGGCATTGCTCGCGGCCTTGACTGTATCGCCCGACATGGCGCTGATCTCGGCGGCTGCCGACTGGCTGCGCTCGGCAAGCTTGCGCACTTCGGATGCGACGACCGCAAAGCCCTTGCCATGTTCGCCGGCACGCGCTGCCTCGACGGCGGCGTTGAGTGCGAGCAGATCGGTCTGGCGTGCGATTTCCTGCACGATGACGATCTTGTCGGCGATGGTGCGCATGGCTTCGACGGCACGGCTGACGGCAGCGCCGCTTTCTTCCGCATCCTTGGCTGACTGGCGAGCGATCTTCTCGGTCTGCGCGGCATTGTCGGCGTTCTGCTTGATGTTCGCGGCCATCTCCTCCATCGAAGCCGAAGCTTCTTCGGCCGATGCCGCCTGCTCGGTCGCACCCTGCGACACCTGCTCGGAGCTCGCCGAAAGTTCCTGGCTGCCGGCCGAGACGTTTTCCGAGGCAGAAAGCGCATCACCGACCACACCGCGAAGACGCTCGATCATCAGGTTCACGTTTCCAAGCATCTCGCCGATCTCGTCGCGGTTGGTGATTTCGGCCATCTTCGTGAGGTCACCCTCGGCGACTTCGCGCACCACGGTGTTGGCGCGGTTGAGACCCTTGGAGATCGTGCTGGCGATCCAGAAGGCGGTGATGGCGGCAAACAGGAAGGCTGCGACAACGGCGACGATCATCGTCGTGCGCGTTGCGACATAGCTTGCCTCGGCTTCATCGTCGGCAACGCTCATGCGCTCTTTCTCGAGCTTGAGGATTTCAGCGAGCGCGGTATCGATCTGGTTTGCGGCGGTGCGTGCCGTGGTGACCGAGATATTGTTGGCCGCTTCGGCGTTGCCCGCCTTCACGAATTCGCGGATCTGGTCGTCAGCCTGGAAGAACTGCTTCGAGAGTTCGGAGACCTGTTCCCAGCGCGGACGGCCCTGTTCGGTGGCGATCTGCAGCACGGATGCCAGCGCCTGGGCGAATTCCTTGCGCCCGACATCGCCCTTGGCGATGGAATTGTTCACTTCGGCCTGATCCTTGGCCATCAGCAGGTTCTTCTGCTGGCGGATCGCTTCCAGCTGGCCGATATTGATGGTCTGCGCCAGTTCCAGGCGCGCCGCCGGGCCGGCCAGCACGGCGCCGATGGAATCATTCAGACCGCTGAGGCTGATGATCGAATAGGTCGATGTTCCCAGCAACATGAGGATGATGAAGGCAAATGCCGACACCAGTTTTGTCTTGATCGTCAATCGCATCTCTAACCCCTTACCCCTAGATGACGCAGCCTAAACGGCGGTCGATGTCTCGTGTCGTGAAGAAAACAGTGCCTGCAGATTGGGCAGGATGATGAACTCGCCTCCGCGCTTCACCAGGCAGTTGATGTAGTCGGCGCGCCAGCGCATGCCGACGCTCGGTGGCGGTTCGCTGGCTGCCCGTGCCAGCGTCGTCACCTCGTTGACCTTGTCGGTGCGAAGGCCGACCAGCGTCGCCTCGCCATCGAGATCGACCTCGATGACGATGATGCGGCTGTCGATCGTCGCTTCCGTGCCATCCATCCCGAAGGCCAGGCGTAGGTCAGCCAGAGGAATGACTTTGCCGCGAAAGTTGATGACGCTGGCGACGAAGGGCTGCGCGCCCGGCACCGCCGTCTCCGGCAGCAGGTCCAGGATTTCCTGGACGATCACCGCTTCGAGCGCGAAGGTCTCGCCGTTCATGTCGAAGGTCAGGACCTCGACTTCGTCGGCATAGTTCCAATGATGGTCGATCTTCTCGGCTGCCGCGCTCATCCTGCCACCCGCATCTGTGTTTCCTGTTGCTGACCGGCGGCCACGAGATGGCCAACGTCGAGAATGAGGGCGACGCTGCCGTCGCCGAGAATGGTGGCGCCAGAGAAAGTCGACACGTCGTTGTGCAGCTTCGACATCGACTTGATGACCGTCTGGTGATCGCCGATGATCTGGTCGACGACCAAGCCGACGCGCTCCGTGCCGGTGGAGATGACCACGACCTTCTGGTGCACGTCGGGCTTGGTGCCGGTGCGGAAGAGATCGCGAAGTCTCAGGAACGGCACGAGGCTGTCACGTAGCGAGATGAAGCTGCGGCCGCGCGAACGCAGGTCCTCTTCCAGCGACAGCTCCAGGCATTCCTCGACAGCCGAGAGCGGGATGACGTAGCTGCCGTTGCCGACGCGCACGAGCAGGCCGTCGATGATGGCAAGCGTCAGCGGAATGCGCAGCGACACTTCCGAACCCTGGCCATTCAGGCTGGTGATGTCGATCGCGCCACGCAGCGCCTCGACGGTCTTCTTGACCACATCCATGCCGACGCCACGGCCGGAGAGATTGGTGATCGCAGCAGCCGTGGAGAAGCCCGGCGCGAAGATCAGCTGCAGCAGCTCGGAATCGGTGAGCGGCTGGCCGGGCGCGATGAGGCCGGAGGATTCCGCCTTGACGCGGACCCGATCGCGGTTGATGCCGCGGCCGTCATCCTTGATCGAGATGATCACCTCGCCGCCGGCCTGGCGTGCCGAGAGCGTCACCGTACCGGCTTCGCTCTTGCCTGCAGCCAGACGCTCGGCCGGCGTTTCCAGCCCGTGGTCGATCGAGTTGCGCACCAGATGCACGAGCGGATCGGCGAGACGCTCGATCACTGTCTTGTCGACCTCGGTGCTTTCGCCCTCGGTCACCAGCTCGATCACCTTGCCCGTTTCGCGTGCGAGATCGTGAACGAGGCGGCGGAAGCGCGAAAACAGCGTCGCGACCGGCACCATGCGGAGCACCATCATCGTGTCGCGCAGTTCACCCGACAGGCGCTCGATTTCTTCCGACACCGACCGCAAAGCGATATCGGCGCTGGCGCTCGCCAGCTGGCTGAGGCGCGACTGGGCGATGACGAGCTCGCCGACACGGTCCATCAGCTCGTCGAGACGCTCAGCCGGAACGCGAACGTTTTCGGCCGCCTTCGCCTGGCGCTGGTCGGCCTGTGCGGCGCTCTCGCGCTTGGCGGGCACCGCCTCGACAGGCTTGAATTCCGGTACGGCGGGGACTGCGGGCGCAGCCGCGACGGGCGCTGCGACGACAGGTTCGGCCTTGACTTCGGCCACGACGGCGACGGGTTCAGCCTTGGCTTCTTCAGCCACCGGACCGGCGATCTCCTCGACCTCAAGCTCCATGTCGTCCATGACGAAGATGAACACGTCGTCGATCGCCGAGCGGTCCTGCGTGCTGGTGAGAACGACGTCCCAGGTGACGTAGAGATCGGTCGGAACCATCTCGTCGAGGACAGGAATGGCGGAGAGGTTGGCCTTGACGCTGCATTCGCCGAGATCGCGCAGCTCATCGAGCAAGCCGAGCGGATTGGTGCCGTTCGCCATCGAATTCGCGGGAAGGCTGAAGCGGATGCGCCATGTGGTGGTCTTGGCGGCGGCAGCAGCGGCGGGAGCGGCAACCGGGGCCGGTTGAGCAGCAGGAGCAGCGGCGCCGCCCGAGCTTTCGCCGACGGCGGCCTGAAGCTGGGCCAGCAACCGCTGGCCGGTGTCACCGTGATCGGCATCCGGCCGATCGACGAGAGCACGCATGTGATCCTGAGCGGCAAGCACGGCGGCGACGAGTTCGGCCGTCGCCGGCACCTCGCCCTTGCGAACCCGGTCGAACGCCGTTTCGCAATGATGCGTGAAGGCGGCCAGCGCATCGAAGCCGAACATCGAGCCCGAGCCCTTCAGCGTGTGAAGGCCGCGGAAGACGGCATCGACGACATCCTTGTCGTCGAGCTTGTGCGTCAGATCGAGAAGACCCGTCTCGATGGCTTCGAGGCATTCGGCAGCCTCGGTGCGAAAGACCGCTACAGGATCGAGAGAGCTCATCTGCCGAGCACCTTCCTGGCGATCTTGACCAGGTTTTCCGGGTCGAACGGCTTGGTCAGCCAGCCGGTGGCGCCGGCAGCCTTGGCGCGGGCCTTGAGGTCGGCGTCGGATTCGGTGGTGAGGAAGATGATCGGCACGCCGGTATGCTCCGGCAGCTTGCGCAGCTCTTCGATCATCGTCAGGCCGTCCATCACGGGCATGTTGAGATCGGTGATGATCAGGTCGTAATTGCCGGCCTTCGCGGCCGCCAGGCCCTGCGCGCCATCGGCCGCCTCGCTGACGGTGTAGCCCGCATTGGTCAGCGTGACCTTGGTCGTCAGTCGAATGCTTGCGGAATCGTCGACGGTGAGAATGTTGGCGCTCATGGCTTTACCTCTTCATGCAACCAGAATTTTGTATCTTCGCTGTTGAAGGCTTCCACGAAGCCGGCGCGCTCCAGCACCTTCAGGACTTGGCCGCGGGCGGGAGCCGCGAGTGCGAGCGCTTTGTCGTTGGTTTCAGCGTGCCGGCGAACAGCTTCGATCAGCTGCACAAAACTCAAGTCGGCCTCAGCTTTTTCGGGAATATCGAGAACAACAGAACTGTTATTCTTAAATAAAGACGCAATTTTCGAGAAGATATCCGAGATATTCCTGATCGTCAGAACTTCCGGCAGGGATATAGACTCGGAATACTGTTCACGCACACTCACTTCGGCCTCCTAGGGCGGAGAAATACTTTTTCAACCCTTTGAGGAATCTCACGGCACGCTTAACAACACGTAAAAGTAGGTTGCAACGAAATGCAATTGAGACGAGTCCCGACTCCCTGAAATATCACCTGACAAAAATAATAATTAGCACTCAAACATGTTTATAAAAACGAAAAAATTCATATGCTTATTAAAATTATGAGCGTTTGTCGGCAACGGGCGTCGTGCAATTCACGCTATGTTAAGCACAACGCTGACGAGTCTGGCGTGTTTACTCCCCGTTTCCATGATGCCCGTAAAAATAGTCCCGAACCTTGCTGAGGTTTTAAGTAAAGGACAATAAAATGACGAACGGGGCGACATCGGCAGTGACTGCATTCCAGGCATCTGGATCAGCCATCAGCCAAACACTGGAAGCGGCGCGCAGCAAGGTCGAGGAGCGCTTTCTCGAAGGCGGCACCGTCCTGCTTTCGGTCATGGACGTCCTCAACCGATTGTTGAGCTCGCTCGACAACATCACCAAGGCGCTTGATGCTGGCGAGAATGGTGATGCCGGCGCGGAACTGCGCGCAACGGTCAAGAGCCTCAGCGATCTTCCGACCGCCGAAAAGTCCCGCCGCGACGCGCTTTCGTCGCTCGCCGAAGCAGGATATTCGCTGCGCCGGCACGTCTCGGACATGCAGGAAACCATGCGTTACCTGCGCACCTTCGCCGTGACCGTGAAGATCACCGGCGCCGGCCTTGCCGAGTTCGCCGGCTTCGCGCAGGAAATTCTGGAACGCATCTATTCCGGCACCGATGAGGTCAATCGCTTCGCCGGCCGGATCGAGGAGTTGGAAAAGGAAGTGAAGCTCGCGCTGACCTTCGGCACCGACGTCTCCAAGAGCTACGCCGACACCGTCCCCGCCGTGGCAAGCGCGCTTGACGGCGACGCCCGCAAGATCGCCGAGCACCGCCAGAACTTGAGCGCGATTGCCCGCGACGTCGGCGCGGTCGCCAGAGGCGTGCAGAGCAAGGTCGCCTCGACCCTGTCGGCGCTCCAGATCGGTGACATCACCCGCCAGCGTATCGAGCATGTGCAGAGCACCTTCACCCTGCTCGACGAATTCCTCGACAGCGAGGACGGCCGCGGTCTGAACGCCGACGCCCGCGCGCGCCTTCAGAATGTCATCCAGCACCTGACGGCCGCGCAGATGAACGAGATGTGCCGCGATTTTCACCGCGATTCCCAGAACGTCATCAAGACGATCGCCAGCTTCGGCCACGACACGCAGGAGATCCTGCGGCTGCGCGACCAGATGAGCGGCGGCGGCCAGGGCAACTTCATCCGCGCGCTGGAATCCAGCGTCTCGGCCGCCCACGAGATCGTCAAGCAGGTCGACGCCGTGACGCTCAAGGCCGACCAGGTCAGCCAGTCGACCCGCGACACCACCGCCAAGCTTCTCGAAGCGATCGGCAACATCAAGGCGGTGAAGACAGACATCCATTACATGGCGCTGAACACCAATCTGCGCTGCAGCCGGCTTGGCGAAGCCGGCAAGTCGATCAATGTCGTCACGGCAGAGCTGCGCATTTTCGCCGGCAAGCTGGATGACAGCGCCGACGCCATCGTCAACGGCCTGCCGGCGCTGGAGGAAGCCGCCGGCCGCGTGGCCCCGTCCAGCGAGACGGCATCAGGCGGTCTGGCCGAAAACCTGACGACCGCCGTCGCCGATATCCGCACCGCCGCCGATACGATGGAAGCCGAACTGAAGACGCTGTCGGAACACGGCCGCGAGGTCGCCGGCAAGATCAACCTGTTGATCGGAACGCTGGATTTCCAGAAGGATCTCGGCGATGTGCTGGCGGGCTGCGCCGATACGCTGGAAGATGCCGCCGGCGCCGAGATCGCCGATATCTCGGACTTGGCCGAAGCCATCGCCCCGCTCGATCGCAAGATCTTCAAGCTCTACACGATGGTGCAGGAGCGCAACGTCCACCGCGACATCATCGCCGCGGTTGAAGAGACGGCAGCAGCCGAGCCAGAGCCGGTAAATGCTGCGTCCAGCGACGAAGACCTCTTCGAGGACGCGCTCTTCTAAAACGTTAGAGCGCGGTCAGCGCAGGCGGCGGAACTTGTTGGCGGCTTCGATCCCCGCCTTCTGCTGCTCTTCCTCGATACCGAGGTAGAAATCCTCGAGCGCCGGGTCGGGCAGACCGGCACGGCGCGAGAGCACATACCACTTGGCAGCCTCGACAGGATCCGGCTTCGTGCCGAGCGCGTTGATATAGAGATGCGCCAGCTTGTTCTGTGCGACGACGTTGCCGTCATTGGCGGCGATTCTCAGCCACTGGAAGCCCTTTTCGAAATCGCGCGGGCCATTGGTTCCGTTGACGAACCAGACGCCGAGATCGAGTTGCGCGGTGTCGAAACCGGCATGTGCGGCGCGCGCCATCCATTCGCGGGCAAGCTGCTTCTTCTCGGGCGGCAGATCGGGCAGCGACGAGTAGATCTCGGCCACCGCGTATTGCGCGTCGGCGACGCCCTTTTCCGCCGATTTCTCGTAGAACGGCAGCGCCAGCTTCAGACCCTTGTCGCCGGGATTGTCGGCCACCAGGATCTGCCCCCAGTTGAACTCGGCCGATGCATTGCCGGCTTCCGCCGCCTTGCGCATGTAGTTGTCGGCAAGCGTCTTGTCGCGCTTGACGATGCGGCCTTCCATCAGGATGAGCGCGTATTTGAACATCGCCGCCGGATCACCGCCCTCGGCCGCCTTTCCGTACCAGAAGGCAGCGGCCTTGGCATCGCGCTTGACGCCGAGGCCATCGGCCAGCAGTTCGCCCATCAGCGTCTGCGCCGCTGGATCGCCGAGCTGCGCACGAGGCAGCGCGATCCCCATCGCCGTCAGATAGTAGCCGCGCTGATAGGCGCCATAGGCATCGTCGACCTTGCCCTTGTAGTCCTTCTCAGGCGGCAGGTCGGGAAGCTTCGCGCCCATGCGATCGAACACGCCGACACCGGTTGACGGCGTTACCCCGTCAGGCTGCGCGCGACCGGATTTCAGCGTCTCAGGCGCGCCGGTAAGCGGTCGCGTGACCATATTGTCGACCTGCTGGGCCAATGCGCCATGCGCGAAAACCGCCACATATGTGGCGGCGGCAAGGAGGGGAAGGCGCAAATGGCGTGTCAGCATGGGCATGAGGGCGATATCAACCCTCAAACCGTGGCGCTTTTTCGTCAAGAAGTGCGTTGATTTCGGCAACGACAAGGGCGGCGCGCGCCGGCTCGCCGAAAACGGCAAGACGCATGGCCACGAATTCCGCCCCGCTCTCGGCAACGGCAAGCGCCGACGCAGGATCGGTGCCGCCCATGACGATGCACGGAATCTCGATCATCGAGGCCCACCATTCGGCAAGCGCCAGGTTCTTCGGATGCGCCTCCGGCTTGATGTCGCCTTCGAGCTTGCCGAAGAAGACATATTCGGGGCGCTCCTCGCCGATCTCGAGCGCATGATGCCGGTCGGCCGCATTGCCGCCGCCGACGATCAGCTTGTCGGCGTATTTCTCGACCGCCTCGGAAATCTCCGCCGCACCGCCGGTGATATGCAGGCCATCCGCCTTGGTGCGGCCAACGACCCGGCTGTCGCCGGCAAGCAGCGCCGCCGCACCCGCGTTCTGCGCCAGCGGCACGATCTTTTCGGCGTGTTTCTGAAACTCGCCGTCACCAAGCCCGTACTGCGGCAGGATGATCGAGGCGACATCACCGCCCTTCAGCGCATCGCCAACAATTTTCGCCTGCTCATCGGCATCGGCGATATCGGGCACAATCAGCACCAGGCGGCAGCGGTTTTCAGGTTCGCTCATGAACTCTTTCCATTTCCAGCGGATTTCGCCGTTTGCCGGCAGCTCCGCACTCGTTTTGTGTGAGTAATTCCGTTAGACCGGGCTGGCAAGGGGAGGACTTCAAAAGCATGCCGATGGACGTGTCATTTTACTACGCCGCCATTCCCGCCGTCATTCTGGTCGGTCTCGCGAAAGGCGGTATGGGCGACGCCTTGTCGCTGATCGGATTGCCTTTTCTGGCTCTCGTCGTCTCCCCCGTGCAGGCCGCCGCCATCCTGCTGCCGATCCTGATCTTCATGGACATGATATCGCTGGTCATCTGGCGCAAGCATGGCGATTGGACGACGCTGAAGATCATGCTCCCGGGCGCGCTCGCCGGCATCGCGCTCGGCTGGGCGACCTCGGCGCTCGTTCCCGGCAGCGTCTTGCGCGTCGTCATCGGCGTCGTCACCATCCTCTTTTGCCTGCGCTATTTCTGGAACAACTTCGGTCCCGGCAGAGGAAAAATCGTGCCCCCGCACGGCCAGCGGCCGGTTCGCGCCACGCTTTGGGGCACCTTTTCCGGCTACGGCAGTTTCGTCGCACACGCCGGCGGCGCGCCGTTCCAGATCTACGTGCTGCCGCTGCAGATGCCACCGCGCGAATATACCGGCACCAGCGCCCGCTTCTTCGCCATCCTCAACGCCGTCAAGCTGATCCCCTATTTCGCGCTCGGCCAGCTCGACACCCAGAACCTCGCCGCCTCCGCCACGCTGCTCCCCTTTGCGCCGCTTGCCACCATCGCCGGCGCCTGGTGCGTGAAGCGCATGCAGCCGAAAATATTCTATCCGTTCATGTATGCGATGGCGCTGATCGCAGCCGTCCTGATTGCCCGCGAAGGCCTTGGATTTTAGGCCTTAAGGGCCTTGCTGCGGCGCACAATTCGCTTGCCCTAATTCTCCGATTGACGTAGCTTTTCGCCATGTCGAACGTGGACCCTTTCACTGCGATTGCCGACCCTCACCGACGCTTCCTGCTGGAGGAGTTGCGACGCTCGCCGCGCACCGTCAACGAGCTCGCCGAAGGCCTTCCGATCAGTCGTCCGGCCGTCTCCCAGCACCTCAAGGCCCTGCTCGATTGC
Organism: Rhizobium sp. 16-449-1b; assembly: GCF_017741935.1. Classification (GTDB taxonomy): domain Bacteria; phylum Pseudomonadota; class Alphaproteobacteria; order Rhizobiales; family Rhizobiaceae; genus Rhizobium. Next base: position 124,115 of record NZ_JAGHMH010000024.1, read on the forward strand.
GACCTCGTCTCGGTCACCGCCGATGGCACGAAACGCATCTACGCGGTCAACAATCGCGGCTTCGACAGGCTCAATCTCTGGCTGGATCAGTTCTGGGCATAATGCCATCCGGACATGAAAACGCGCCGGCTGCGACCTTTTCGGCAACCGACGCGCAGGAACATTCCAACGGACGCGACAGACTACTAAACAACTGGTTATATTGCGATATTCACCCTTTGAATCGCGTCGACCACGCCCTGTAACGTTCTATCCTGCTTAGTGTACGGATGATTTGAGACGCTCAATCTCGTCTTTGATACGCAGCTTCCTGCGCTTGCACTCGGCAACCTCACGGTCGTCTCTGGAGGGGGATGCCATCAGTGAATGGAGCTCGTCTTCGAGAGCGCCATGCTTCTTCTGGAGTGATTCAAGATGAGCTTGAACAGTCATATGACCCTTCCTTCCTCTAGCCTTTCTCCAGCCAACACCGCCGGAGATCCAAGGCGTCAACCCTCAAACTGTGACACATTTTTGAAGGCTTGTCGAAGGCGAAAACAAGGAGAGAGCGTGGCAAATTCATGATCGAGACTAACTAGCCGTTACCGCTATTTGGTGATAGGAGCTTGCAAAAATTAGCGACAGGCCGGAGAAGGTCTGAAGACGATCATGGGGAATGCGTATGCCGGATCAGGAACAGGCGGAAGTCAGGCTCATGGTGGCGCGCCTGCGCCAGGAGCATGAGGACTACGATGTCGCCATCAACGCCATGATCGCGACTGGCTGCGATGCGCTGCGCGTTCAGCGCATGAAGAAAAAGAAGCTTGTTATCAAGGACAAGCTGTCGAAGCTCGAAGACCAGATCATCCCGGATATCATCGCCTGAAGCCCCGGTATCATCGCTTGAAGGAAGTGTCGTGACGATGACAGACAGACCGACCGTTGCCATCATCATGGGAAGCCAGTCCGATTGGGAGACCATGAAGAACGCCGCCGATACGCTGGAGGCGCTCGAGATCCCCTATGACGCAAGGATCATATCGGCACATCGTACGCCCGATCGCATGGTCGAGTTCGCCAAGGGTGCGAAGTCGGAAGGCTTCAAGGTCATCATCGCCGGCGCCGGTGGCGCCGCCCATCTTCCCGGCATGACCGCCGCGATGACCCCGCTTCCTGTTTTCGGCGTTCCCGTGCAGTCGAAAACGATGTCCGGCCAGGACAGCCTGCTGTCGATCGTACAGATGCCCGGCGGCATCCCGGTCGGAACACTGGCGATCGGCAAGGCCGGCGCCATCAACGCGGCACTTCTAGCCGCCGCGGTTCTGGCACTGTCAGACGAAGACCTTGCCGACCGGCTTGACGAATGGCGCGAGAGCCAAAGTGCGGCGATCGCCGAATACCCGATGGACGACCTATGAGCATGACAACGATCGGCATCATCGGCGGCGGCCAGCTTGGCCGCATGCTGGCCATGGCTGCCGCCCGCCTGAACTTCCGCACCATCATTCTCGAGCCGCAGGCCGATTGCCCGGCAGCGCAGGTCGCCAATCGGCAGATCGTCGCCGCCTATGACGATCCCGCAGCACTCGAGGAACTGGCGACCGTCTGCGACGTCGTCACCTACGAATTCGAGAACGTCCCCGTCTCCGCAGCCGAAGCGCTGTCGCAGACCGTGCCGGTCTATCCGCCGCCGAAAGCGCTGGAAGCCGCCCAGGACCGTCTCGTCGAAAAGCGCTTCATCAATGATTGCGGCATTCCGACCGCGAAATTCCACGCTATCGACAGCCAGGCCGATCTCGAAGCCGCCCTTGCCGATTTCGGCGGCCAGGGTGTCTTGAAGACGCGCCGCCTCGGTTATGACGGCAAGGGACAGAAAGTCTTCCGTTCAGCCGCCGATAGCGCCGACGGCGCCTTCGCCGAGCTCGGCAGCGTGCCGCTGATCCTCGAGAGCTTCGTTGCTTTCGAGCGCGAGATCTCGGTCATCGCCGCCCGCGCCACCGATGGCAGCGTCGCCTGCTACGACCCGGCCGAAAACGTGCACCGCAACGGCATCCTGCACACATCGACCGTCCCGGCTTCAATCACCGACGCCACGGCCGCCGCCGCGCGCGAGGCCGCCGAGAAGATCCTGACGACGCTCGGCTATGTCGGCGTCATCGGCATCGAGTTCTTCGCGCTCGCCGACGGCAGCCTGATCGCCAACGAGATGGCGCCGCGCGTGCACAATTCCGGCCACTGGACGGAAGCGGCCTGCGTGATCTCGCAGTTCGAGCAGCATATCCGCGCAGTCGCGGGCCTGCCGCTCGGCAACGCCGATCGCCACTCCGACTGCGTGATGCAGAACCTGATCGGCGACGATATCCTTGCTCTTCCGGACTGGCTGAAGCGGCGCGACACGCTGGTTCACCTCTATGGAAAGACGGAATCGAGACCCGGCCGCAAGATGGGCCATGTGACCACACTTGCCAGCGCACGGGCGGGTAAATAAGGGGTTTCCCCCTGACAAAACCGGCCACTGCCACGGGAAAAACACCTTCACGTGGTTGACACAGACAAGAGGCCGGGTTATCTGCACGCCCAACCTGAAGAGCGCGCCCTGAGCGCGCTTTTGAATGTAATAGATACGGGCGAATGTGAATTCCCCCCAACATCGCGGATCAAAACAATGAAGATCAAGAATTCGCTCAAGTCGCTCAAGGCTCGTCACCGTGACAACCGCCTGGTTCGCCGCAAGGGCCGCATCTACATCATCAACAAGCTGAACCCACGCTTCAAGGCTCGTCAGGGCTGATTTGGCTGGCCGGATGGCTCGGCAGCGTTTGCGCGCCTCAGCTTGTCCGGAAGGATCCTTTTGTGATCCCGTTAAAGTGTTTTGATCTTTCGCGTTGGCGGGCTATTATGCCCGCCATGCGTTTTTTGGCTATGACCTGCGCGGCACTGCCGCTCTCCCTCGCCCTGCTCTCAGTTGCCTTGCCTGCCCACGCGCAGGAACCCGCACCCGCGCGGGACAAGGAAAAGATCGTCGAGCAGCAGGCCGCGAACCTTTCGCCCAAAGAACATCTCGATCAGCTTTTCGCAGCATTGAAGCGCGAGCGCGACGCCGACAAGGCGGATAACATCGCCAACGAGATCCGCGCCGAATGGAACGATTCGGGCAGCGCCACCGTCAACCTGCTGATGAAATGGGCCGACAAGGCGATCGAGGAAAAGCGCAACAGCGCCGCACTCGATTTCCTCGACCAGGCGATTGCGCTGAAGCCCGGCTATTCCGAAAGCTGGAATCGCCGCGCCACGCTGAACTACACCAACGGCGCCATGCGCAAGTCGATGTCCGATATCGAACATGTGCTGGATATCGAACCGCGCCATTTCGGCGCTCTCGCCGGCATGGCCTCCATTCTTGGTGACAGCGGCAACGACCAACTGGCGCTGAAGGCATGGGAGCGCTTCCTCGAAATCTATCCCGCCAACCGCAATGCCCAGGAACAGCTGAACACGCTCTCCGAAAAGCTAGCCGGCAGCCGCACCTGACACACCACCGTCTCGCGACCTCTCCCTCTTGCGCGGTCCCTCTTGAAGGTGAACCGCGCGAGCCAATCTAACGTATGGTCCGTTAGTCCCTGCCGCAGGTCGCACCATGCTTACCCTCGTCTCCGCCCTCCTCGCCCCTCTAGCCGCCGCAATCGGCTACTCCTCCTATAAGGCCCGCCAGTTCGAGCAGGCCTATCCGAACATTGGCGAGCTGACCGACATCGGCGGCTACCGCATGAACGCCGTCCATATCGAGCGCCCCGAAACCGCCGACCTGCCGGCGCTGGTCTTCATCCATGGCGCCAGCGGCAACCTGCTCGACCAGATCGGCGCCTTTCTGGAACCCTTGCGTGGCCGCGCCGAAATGCTCTTCGTCGACCGCCCCGGCCACGGCTATTCCGAACGCGGCGGACCGGATAACGCCCTCCCCTCAGGCCAGGCGGACGCCATCGCCGCGCTGATGGAAAAGCGCGGCATCGACAAGGCGATCATTGTCGGCCATTCCTTCGGCGGCGCCATCGCCGCCGCCTTCGGCGTCCGTCATCCGGAAAAGACGGCCGGCCTGCTCTTCCTGGCGCCCGCAACGCACCCATGGCCCGGCGGCATCGACTGGTACTATCACGTCTCGACAGCTCCGGTGATCGGCTGGCTGTTCAACCACGCGCTGGTGGTACCGCTCGGCCTGCGGCGCCTGGAACGCGGCACGCTCAACGTCTTCCGCCCCAATCCGCGGCCGGACGATTACATCCTGAAAACCGGTCCATCGCTGGTGCTGCGCCCAGCCACCTTCCACAACAACGCCGCCGACTTCGTGCGCCTGCTCGATTATTTCAAGACACAGTCGCATCTCTATATCAAGATCTCGGCACCCACGGTCATCATCACCGGCGATAGCGACGACATCGTCTGGGAGCACCTGCACTCGCAGGGCCTCGCCCGCGACATCGCCGGCTCCGAACTGGTCAAGATCAAGGGCGTCGGCCACAAGCCCGACTACCTCGCCACCGACGTCGCCATCGCGGCAATGGAGAAGATCTCAGGCCGCGGCCGCGACCTGCAGGCCGCCGCACGGATCGCCGAGGCAAGGCTTGCCGCGACGGCACCCCCAGCGCCGGAAGCCAGAATGCCGGCCACTCCGCAGCCGGCGCCGAAGCCGGTCGCCACCCCCGATCTGCAAGGCAGCACTTAGCGCCCGCCGCGCATTGCCTGCCACGCCTACAACCCCATATGTTCCCCATGTCAGTCCAACGAGGGGACCATCATGGACCGTCTTCACACGAAATCGGCAGCCTTCATCGCTGCCCTGTCGCTGACGCTGGCGCCAATCGCGCCGGCGCTTGCCGCCTCGCCCGCGCCGGTCGAGGCCGAGCATGGCATGGTCGTCACTGCCCAGCATCTGGCGACCGATGTCGGCGTCGACGTGCTGAAGAGCGGCGGCAATGCCGTGGATGCGGCGGTTGCCGTCGGCTATGCGCTGGCCGTGGTCTATCCGACCGCCGGCAATATCGGCGGCGGCGGCTTCATGACCATCCGCATGAAGGACGGCAAGACCAGCTTCCTCGATTTCCGCGAACGCGCGCCGCTCGCCGCCACCAAGACCATGTATCTTGACGCCAAAGGCGACATCGTGCCCCGCGCCAGCCTCGACGGCTATCTGGCCGTCGGCGTGCCGGGCTCCGTCATGGGCTTCGAGACCGCCCGCGAGAAATACGGCACCAAGTCGCGCCAGGATCTCCTTGCCCCCGCCATCCGCTACGCCAGAGATGGCTTCACGCTCGAACAGGGCGACGTCGCCTCGATCGAGAACAGCGCCAAGCGGCTGGCCAAGGACGAGGCGGCCGCCAAGATCTTCCTCAAGCCCGACGGCAAGCTCTTCACGTCAGGCGAGAAGCTGGTGCAGCCGGAACTGGCTACCGTACTTTCGAACATATCCGACAAGGGCACCGACGCCTTCTACAAGGGCATGCCGGCGGACGCGATCGTCAAGGCCAGCCAGGCCAAGGGCGGCATTTTGGCCAAGGAGGATTTCGAGCAATATCAGGTGCGCGAGCTGAAGCCGGTGGAATGCAGCTATCGCGGCTATGACATCATTTCCTCGCCTCCGCCCTCCTCCGGCGGCGTCATCATCTGCGAGATCCTGAACATCCTGGAAGGCTATCCGCTCTCCTTCCTCGGCTACGGCTCGGCCGAGACCGTGCACCTCATGACCGAGGCCATGCGCTACGCCTATGTCGACCGCAACGCCGCCCTCGGCGACCCGGATTTCGTCGACAACCCGGTCACGACCCTTCTCGACAAGAGCTATGCCAAGGCTATCCGCGCCAAGATCGACATCAACAAATCGGGCACATCGGCCGACCTGAAGCCGCTTGGCGCCAAGGAAAGCACCGAGACCACGCATTATTCGATCATCGACGACGAGGGCAACGCGGTCGCCGTCACCTACACGCTAAATGGTAATTTCGGCGCCGGCGTCGTGGCGCCGGGCACCGGCATATTGCTGAACAACGAGATGGACGACTTCACCTCCAAGCCCGGTGTCCCCAATCTCTATGGCCTCGTCCAGGGCGAAGCCAACGCCATCGCGCCGAAGAAGACCCCGCTCTCCTCGATGAGCCCCACAATCGTGACCAAGGACGGCAAGCCCTTCATGGTGATCGGTAGCCCCGGCGGCTCGCGCATCATCACCATCACGCTGGAAGCAATTTTGAATGTCGTCGATTTCGGCATGGACATCAGCCAGGCCGTCAACGCCCCGCGCATCCATCACCAGTGGCAGCCCGACAAGATCTATTTCGAGCCCTACGCGCTGTCGCCCGACACGATCCGCGCGCTGATCGCGATGGGCCACACCATGGACGACGGCAGCGGCACGCCCGTCTGGGGCCAGGCCGCCGGCATCCTCGTCGGCGGCAAGAGCCTGAAGGATATCGAAAAAGGCGGCGGCGCCCGCTACAACGGCGCCATGGACAGCCGCTCGGCCGAGGGCTCGGCCGGCGGCTATTAGGAGCACGCCCGTCAACGGATCGTCGTATGGGCGTACTCGGCCTTGATCGTCACCACGGGCTTGGCGCCCACCACGCTCGGCCGCGGGCTGTCGATCAGCGACGCCTTGGCGGTGACGGTGTAATCGACGGGCACGTCCTTGCCGAAATCGAGATAGCTGTCCACCGAATGCGCCTTCACGTCGATCGTCTCGTCGGCGTTGAGCTTGTCGTAAGTCAGATGCGCCCTGAGCGCGGCACTATCGATGGCGACGTTCGAGGCATGCCCCTGCAGCGTCACGTCGGCCGCCTTGCTCAAGAGGCCGAGCTTGGCAAACTCGCCCTCGAACCGCGCCATGACGGCCTGCTGGTTGACCTCGATCGACCCGCCCGGCGGGATGTTGGCGACGACCTCAGGCGAGCAATCGGAGAGATCGAACCACTTCGTCGAGGCGACCGCAATCGACAGCGTCGTCCCATCGACCGTCATCCGGCTCTGGTCCTCGCATCCGCTGAAGAACCAGCTGGAATACCAGCGGCCGAACCAGCCGTCGCGCCGCCCGCGCGTCTCGGCCCGATAGGGCGCGTCTGAATTGGCGCTGATCCGGATCGAGCTGGCGTCGCCGGTTATCACGATCGAGCGGATCGCCGAGACGTCGATCGTCTCTCCCGTCCGCCAGCCATCGGCATAGCTTGAAACCAGCGTGAACAAGAGAAGCGGTATGGTTATGATGATCATCATGGCAGTCTCCTTGCGTGACACCGCTCCCATCGAGCGGCGGACCCAAGGTCGCTGAGACCACAGGAAATCGAGACCTCGATCGCGATCCGGGTCGCCCGCGATTGCGATCGAGGTCATTGTCGTGCTCATATCGCTCTTCTGTTGCTGGATCCGCACCCATGATCTTCGTGCCGCTGCCCTTCGTCGTCACACTGCTGCTCGCGATCCTGCTTGTCCGGATGGTCAGGCAAAGCGATGGCCTGGCGCCCGAGCGGCGGCCCTTCCTGATCCTGATCGGGCTCTACGCGCTGCAATCGGTGCTGCTCGGCCTGCGCTGGGGCTATGACATCATCGCCCTGATGCCCGGCCAGGCGGTGCTCGCCGCCCTGATCGCCGCCTTCGCCTGGATCAGCTTCGGCAACCTCGCCCGCGACAACACCCTCTCCTGGCTGCGCCTTGCGCCGCATCTCCTGCCTGCCGCGATCGTCCTCGCGCTGATGATCTTCTGGCGCGGCCCCGTCGGCATTTTCATCACTGCCACCTTCACGGCCTATGGCGCGGCCCTCATCTGGCTCGCCCGCCACGGCCCCGATGGCCTCGTCTCCTCGCGGCTCGACGGCGCACTCCTCTCCTACCGCTCGCTGCTGATTACCGCCGCGGCACTGCTTGCCTCTGCCACCGCCGATATCGTCATCAGCTTCGATTTCTATAGAACCGGCGGCGCCCATGCCGGCGCCGTGGTCGCGATCGGCAATGTCATCTCGCTGTTGGCACTCGGCACCGCCGCCGCCATCGCCAGCAGCAGCCAGACCACCGAACCCGCGCCTTCGCCGCAGCCACAACCACAGTCACCGGCACCCTCGCCGGCATCCGGCCCGACGGAGGAAGACGGCGCCATCGCCCGGTCGCTCGACGAGCTCATGCAATCACGCGAACTCTACCGCGACCCCGAGCTCAATCTCGGCCGCATCGCCCGCCGGATGAACCTGCCCGCGCGGCGCGTATCGATCGCGGTCAACCGAGTACACGGCGCAAGCGTCTCCCAATATGTCAACGACTTCCGCATCCGCGCCGCCTGCCGGATGCTGGAAACGACCGACGAGCCCGTGACCCGGCTGATGTTCGACTGCGGCTTCATCAGCAAGTCGAATTTCAACCGCGAATTCCTGCGCGTCACCGCCACGAACCCCACCGAATACCGTAGGCGCCACCAGACCCGGCCAGTCAGCCCAAAGCCCGCGCCGGAACCGGAATTCCTGCCCGCGCCGCAAAAAACGCTTTTCATGTCACCGTGACAAAGCAGCCGTTCACAACGTGAAAGCGCCGTCCTATGCATGACGACATCATCATCCGAAAGAGCTTTCCATGGTCAGCATTGAAATGATCGTCGCCGCCCGCGCCCGCCTGCGTGGACATGCCCGCCGCACCCCGCTTCTTTCCTCTCCATTTCTCGATGAGATCGCCGGGCGCCGGCTGTTCATCAAGGCCGAATGCCTGCAGCACACCGGCTCCTTCAAGTTCCGCGGCGGCTGGTCGGCCGTCTCGGCGCTGGAGCCCGAAGTGCGCGCCCGCGGCGTCATCGCGTTTTCTTCCGGCAACCACGCCCAGGGCGTCGCCCTTGCCGCCAGGCTGCACGGCGTCCCCTCCGTCATCATCATGCCGTCCGACGCCCCGAAGCTGAAGATTGCTAACACCCGCGCGCTCGGTGCAGAGGTCGTGCTCTACGACCGCGCCACAGAAGACCGCGACGCGATCGGCGCGCGTCTCTCCGAAGAACGCCGTCTGACCCTGATCAAGCCCTTCGACGAACCGCAGGTGATCGCCGGTCAGGGCACGACCGGGCTGGAGATCGCCGAACAGGCGGAAGAGGAAGGCGTGACCGCAGCCGAAGTGCTGATCCCCTGCGGCGGCGGCGGTCTCACTTCGGGCATCGCGCTGGCGCTCGAAGCCCGCACGCCCGGCTTCCGCGTCCGCCCCTGCGAGCCCGAAGGCTTCGACGACACCACCCGCTCGCTGGCCTCGGGCAAGATCGAGCGCAACGCCACGCTATCAGGCTCGATCTGCGACGCCATCATCACCCCGCAGCCCGGCAACATCACCTTCCCTATCCTGAAACGCCTCGCCGGCCCCGGCCTCGTCGTCACCGACGAAGAGGCGCTGCGCGCCATGGCGCTGGCCTTCACTCGCCTGAAGATCGTCGTCGAACCCGGCGGCGCGGTCGCGCTGGCCGCCGCGCTGTTTCATGGGGAGCAGTTGCGGGAGGATACCGCGATCGTGGTGACCTCGGGTGGCAATGTGGATGACGAGATGTTTGGTCTGGCGTTGGCGTTGCAGGGGTAGGATCGCGAGGTTGATGCTGCGGGATGTAGCTCTAAGGACGAGAGGTCGGCGGGTGCTGTAGCCGGCTCCAAGACCGAGGTCTCGGCGGGCGTGTTACCCCCCTCTGCCCTGCCGGGCATCTCCCCCACGAGGGGGGAGATCGACCCGTGGATAGATCTCCGCCAAACAATGTGCATGGAGCGAGCGGGTGCGCCCAGCCAATCTCCCCACCTGTGGGGGAGATGCCCGGCAGGGCAGAGGGGGGTATCCCACGCACTGAACCTGCGGCGAACTCACTTACCGCACGGCCCCGCATAGCCCCCAGTCACACCCGCACCAACCGGCTCCCTACCCCTCCGCAAGCCCCCGCCGGATCGCCACCTCCACCGGGCAATAATTCCCATCCGCCCGCTCCAGCGAAAACGGCTGCCGTAGCCCAAGCGGCGGCTGCGCCATGAAGCGTGGGGTCTTGCCGCGATGCATCTGCGCCGCATGCACCAGGAACGGATGGCACAAATAGACCGTACCCGCCGCCCCCGTCGCCAGTGCCTGCGGCCGCTCCGCCCCCATATGCTCCAGATACATATGCGACCGTCCCGCCTCGCCCGCCGGCGCCAGATAGCGCGCCATGTCCTTGTGCGAGCCCACCCGGATACGCGTCGGCGCATCCTCCTCGCCGACATCGGAAAACAGAAAGAGCATCAGCAACGCCCGGTCGCGCGAGGTGACATTCACCCGCCACGCCGAGAAATCGCTGCGCTCGTCGGGGTCTCCCGTCTCCCCGGCGAAGCTCAGATCCACATGCCAGCCGGCATCTCCGGGATCATCGGGATGCGGAAACCGTACCGGGAAGCTGCCGAGCCCGTCGCGCGGCAGCCACCGCCCCTTGCCCACCAGCTGGTCGAAAGCCTGATGCAGCACCGGCGTGTTGGCCGCCGCAGCAAACGGTCCGCCGCCATAGCCGGGAAGCCTGATGACGGGATGGGTCCAGGTCGAGGGATCGCCGCGGTCGCAGGGAATGTCGCGCCACATGATATCGCGCGCCTCCTCGGCCAGTTCACGCGGAAAGGCATTGTCGATGCGGATGAAACCGCGATCGATGAACAGCTCGATATCAGCCGCGCTGAGCACAGGCGGATAGGTTTTGTCGGTCATGGAAATTGCTCCATCTGCGCCTCCCCGGAGCGTCGCTCGTCTGACAGGAGGCGGATTTCGGTCAAGCGGCGCTGCCGGCCGAAGGGCCGGGTTGCGGTCGCGTCTTCAGGGCCACAGTGGTGGCCGAACCTTTAGCGGCTCAAGAAGAAGACCGAAGCGATGTTGAGCGTGAGCGTCATCATGATGGGTGAAGGCTAACAGCGGCCGGCCGACGGGTCAACCGCGCCCCTACCGTGCCATCCGCACCGCACTGATGGCAGCGGGCCTCGCAACCTCGCCAAGCACATCCGAAACCGACTGCCGCACCAGCCCGGCCAACCTCGCCACCGCCGGCGCGCTCTCGGCCTCGGCGCGGTGCAGCACCAATCCGAGCCCCGGCAATTCAGGCAGCGCCAGGTCTTCCGCCATGAGCGGCCGCACCTTCGCGGGCAGGCCGACCGGCGTGCGCAGCGTCACACCGAGCCCCGCCGCCGTCGCCGCCCACAGGCCGCCGAGGCTAGGGCTGACGAAGGCGAGCCGCCAGGAAATGCCCGCCGCATCCAGCGCTTTCGTCGCTGCGCTGCGCATCAGGCAGGGCGCCTCGAGTGCGGCGAGCGGCAGCGGCTCTCCGCTTGCGCGGTCCCACCCTGATGCCACGGCGGCCGAGCCGATCCAGCGCATCGGCACCTCGCCGATCCGGTCGCAATGCGGCGTCAGCGTCCCGTCGCTCCAGGCGAGCGCGAGGTCGAGCTTGCCCGATGTCACCCGCTCGATCAGCTCGACGTTGCGCACCACGCGCGCCTCGATCCTGACCTTCGGATGCGCCCGCGCGAAACGACCGAGCACGTCGGGGAGCAGCGTCTCGCCGAAATCCTCCTGCAGCCCGAGCCGCACCCAGCCCTCCAGCTCGACGCTGTGCACGGCCGCCGCCGCCTCGTCGTTCAACTCCAGCAGGCGCCGCGCATAGCCGAGCATGGTTTCGCCGGCATCGGTCAGCGCCAGCCCGCGGCCGGACTTGCGGAAGATCGGCGTGCCCGCCTGCTCCTCCAGCTTCTTTAGCTGCGCACTCACAGCCGAGGTCGAGCGCCCCAGCCGGTCGGCGGCGCGCGCGAAATTGCCGAGCTCCATGCCGGTCACGAAGGTTCTGAGAACGTCGAGGTCGAAGATCGTCCGTCGCATCGAACAGTCCATATTTTCAGGATCGATGATCCGTTATATTCTGATTTTCTGTATTATCGTGCCGTGCGATCCTCTTTCTGTCAACATCTGGGAAAAGGAGGCAAACATGCCCTTCACTCGTATCTCGCTTCTGAAAGGCAAGTCGCCGGATTACATCGCGGCCCTCTCCGAGAGCCTCCACCGCGCCATGGTGGAAACCTTCAACGTGCCGCCAGCCGATCGCTTTCACATCATCCACCAGCATGAACGTGGCGAGCTGATCTTCGACCGCAACTATCTCGCCGGCCCACGTTCCGACGATTTCGTGCTGATCGCCATCACTGCCGGCAAGCCGCGCACAGCGGAGGCACGCGCCGCCTTCTTCAAGCGCGCGGTCGAATTGCTCGGCCAGTCGCCGGGCCTGCGCCCTGAGGATGTGATGATCGTCGTCAACACCACGGCGCCGGACGAGTGGTCTTTCGGCAATGGTGGGCAGCAAATGCTGGAGCCCGGCTGGGAAATCCGGGCGATGGAGACCGCGCCATGATCGCCATGCAATATGGCTTCACCCTGCCGGCCGACTACGACATGGCGATCATCGACCACCGCATCCGCGACAAGGGCCCGATGACCGACGGCTTCCCAAACCTCGGCTTCAAGGCCTATCTCACGGCACGCAAGGGCGAACTCGGCGCAACCGACAATCTCTACGCGCCCTTCTACCTCTGGCGGCATGCAGAAGGCGCGAGCGACTTCCTTTGCGGCCCCGGTTTTGAGGCCGTCAGCCAATCCTTCGGCCGGCCGCAGGTGGCGACGTGGATTGTCTGGCACGGCGATGTGGCGCCGGATGTGGCCGAGGCGCGTTTCGCCACGCGCGAGATCTTGACGCTGGGTACGGACGTTTCGCTCGCATCCGTGCGGGAGAGGGAAACGGCGCGCGCCAGCGAGCTGTCGGATCAGCCCGGCGTGCTCGCATCCGTCGCGGCGTTTGATCCCTCGGGATGGAAGATGACCCGGTTCGCATTGCACACGGACGCGCCTGCTGTGTCGCCGTCGACGCGGATCTATCGCGTCGGTCACGTGTCCTTGCCGTGAGGGGCGATCGCGAAGTCTCCGCTTTTGTAGAATGCTGATCGAGAGGTCAGTGGGTGTGTTACCCCCCTCTGCCCTGCCGGGCATCTCCCCCACAGGTGGGGAGATCGGCTGGGCGCGCCCGCTCGCTCCAATCTTCATTGTTTGGCGGAGACCTGATCACGAGTCGATCTCCCCCCTTGTGGGGGAGATGTCCGGCAGGACAGAGGGGGGTATTCCACGCACCAAGCCAGCGACCCACCCAACAACCCGACAACGAAAAAACCCGCCACCTCCAGGAGGCAGCGGGTCCCAACTCAATCAAACCAAATTCGGATCAAAACCCGCTCTGGCCGTCCGAACCGATATAGGCGATGCGCAGCATGTTCGTCGCACCCGGTGTCCCGAGCGGCACGCCGGCCGAGATGATGATGCGGTCGCCCGGCTTGCCGAAGCCTTCGTCGGCGACGATGCGGCAGGCGCGGTTGACCATGTCGTCGAGGTCGGTCGCGTCATGCGTGACCACACAGTGCAGGCCCCAGACGATGGCGAGGCGGCGTGCGGTCTGGATAACAGGCGACAGCGCCAGGATCGGCACCTGCGGACGCTCGCGCGAGGCGCGCAGGCCCGTCGTGCCCGACGAGGTGTAGCAGACGATGGCCGACAGGCGCAGCGTTTCGGCGATCTGGCGGGCAGCCAGCGAAATCGCGTCTGCGCCGGTGGCTTCCGCCTGGGCGCGCTGTGCGTAGATGATCCCGGGATAGTGCGGCTCGCGCTCGATGGTGCTGGCGATCGACGCCATCGTCGAGACGGCTTCAACCGGATAATCGCCGGACGCGGATTCGGCCGAGAGCATGACGGCGTCGGCGCCTTCGAAGACGGCGGTCGCGACGTCGGAGACTTCAGCGCGGGTCGGGACCGGCGCCGAGATCATCGATTCCAGCATCTGCGTGGCGACGACGACGGGCTTGCCCGAACGACGGCAGGCGCGGATCAGCTGCTTCTGGATCCCGGGAACGGATTCGAGCGGCATTTCGACGCCGAGGTCGCCACGAGCAACCATCAGCGCGTCGGAGAGCTCGATGATCTCTTCGATCCGCTCGATCGCCTGCGGCTTTTCGATCTTCGCCATCAGGCCGACGCGGCCGCGGGCGATCTTGCGCACTTCGACCAGATCTTCCGGACGCTGCACGAAGGAGAGCGCAACCCAGTCGACGTCGTCGGTTGCGAGAACCGCATCGAGGTCGGCGCGGTCCTTGTCGGTCAGCACGCCGGCGGTGAGGATCGTGTCGGGAAGGCTGACGCCCTTGCGGTCGGAAATCCGGGTGCCGGAGATGACGGTCGTGACGATGCTCTTGCCGTCGCATTTTTCAGCGCGCAGCGCCAGCTTTCCGTCGTCGATCAGCAGGCGGTCGCCCGGCTTCACGGCTTCGAGAATTTCGGGATGCGGCAGGAACACGCGGTTCTTGTCGCCGGGGGTGTCGTTGTTGTCGAGCGTGAACGTGTCGCCCGGCTTCAGGTCGACCTTGACGTCGGCGAACTTGCCCACGCGCAGCTTCGGACCCTGAAGGTCGGCGAGAATGCCGATCGGGCGGCCGCTGCGCGCTTCGACGGCGCGGATGCGCTGGATCAGCGTGCGCATCGTATCATGGCTCGCATGGCTCATGTTGATGCGGAAAACGTCGGCACCGGCCTGGTGCAGCTTCTCGATCATCGCTTCTTCGGACGAGGCGGGTCCGAGCGTTGCGAGGATTTTTACTTTGCGGTTACGCTTCATCAGTTCGGACTTTCCTGGGTGCCTGGGGTATCGGAAAGTTGAACCATCCAGCTGCCCTGGCGGCCCGTGTCATATTCCTTGAACCCCATCTTCTGATAGCCACGGGCGTAGCAATCATTGACGCCCGTGATCTTGAATTCGTTCTCCGCCACGCACATCTGCACGTCGCCCGTCCATCGTCCTCCCCGGGCGGCGTCTTCGGCGTAGAGATAGTAATAGCGAGACTGAAGCTCTCCCTCGATCAGTGTCGCGCAGGTCGTTGCCGGGACCTGCCACCAGCCTTCCGTCATCCAGCCGTCCTTGGCCCGGTACCCGATCGCCACGCCGACTAGATTCTGCGTACCGTTGCAGACGCGAAAATCCGCGCGAGCCACATCGGCAATGAAGAACGGCGAGAACGCCGCGAGAACAAAAAGAGCAAAACGGGCAAGCGGCCCGGAACGCGTAAGGAAACATGGCGCGGTCTGGATCAACACGACTTCCAATTGGCTCCCGGTTATTCGTTGTCGTGCCTTCTTGCGCTGCCTCCCGGCGAAAGTCAACGCAATGCTAATCGATTATATTTCTGACATCAAACAAGAGGCGCAGTCGCCGCCGCAAGGATCGCGCGGAGATTGCCAAGCCATAGCGAAGTGATTGCCAGGTGTTTGATCACGGGGCGCGCTTGAACCCTTCCTCTGCCCGTGCGATCAGAGACACGCTTGCAAACAGTCAATGGCATTGTCCTCGATGAACGACTTCCAATCCTTCGAAATTCTAGGCGGACATCATGACAGGGGTATGGTGCTCCTGGGCGACCATGCAATGAACCGCCTGCCGGAACGCTATGGCAGCCTGGGCCTGCCCGAGAGCGCCTTTGGCCGGCATATCGCCTATGACATCGGCATCGAGGGGCTGACGCGAGCGCTGTCTGAAAAGCTTGGCGTGCCCGCCGTGCTCGGCGGCTTTTCGCGCCTGCTGATCGATCCGAACCGCGGCGAGGACGACCCGACGCTGATCATGAAGATCTCCGACGGCGCCATCATTCCGGGCAATCACCCGATCACCCAGGAAGAGTGGAACGGCCGCATCGCCAATTTCCACCGCCCCTATCACAATGCCGTCAGCGAGACGATTGCGAAGGTCGCAGCCGCCACCGGCAAGGCGCCGCTGGTGCTTTCGCTACATTCCTTCACGCCCGCCTGGAAAAACGTGCCGCGCCCATGGCACGCCGCCGTTTTGTGGGACAGCGACCACCGCGCCGTCGCCCCGCTTCTTGACTTGCTGCGCGCCGATCCCGATCTGGTGATCGGCGACAACGAGCCCTATGATGGCGCGCTGAAGGGTGACACCATGTACCAGCATTGCATGGTCACGGGCATCCCGCACGCGCTGCTGGAGGTTCGCCAGGACCTGATCGGCGACGCCCCAGGAATTGCGGCTTGGGCCGACCGGCTGGCGCCGATCTTCGCGACCATGAACGCCGACCCGGCGCTGCATCAATACCAGGTGCACGCCTCGCGCACCGGCCCATACTGACGATAGGAGAGCAAAATGACCGAGCTCAGCAAGGAACAACAGACCGAATTCGAAGCCGCCGCTTTCCGACGCCTCGTCGCGCACTTACGCGAACGCACCGACGTGCAGAACATCGACATGATGAATCTGGCCGGCTTCTGCCGCAACTGCCTGTCCAACTGGTATAAGGACGCGGCCGATGCCGATGGCGTCGAACTGACGAAGGACGAAGCCCGCGAGATCGTCTACGGCATGCCCTTCGACGAGTGGAAAAGCCGCTACCAGACCGAAGCGACGCCCCAACAAAAAGCCGCATTCGAAAGCAACAACCCGCACAAATGAGCCCCGGCTCTGTCGAATAGGCTTGACCCCGGCTGATCTTCACGGCAGTCAACGCCATCCGAATTTTTATCCCCCTAGCAGGAGAACACGATGTCTGATGCCCACGGCGTTGCCCGCGACCAGCTTCGCGCTTTCATCGAGCGCATTGAACGGTTGGAAGAAGAAAAGAAGACGATCGCCGACGATATCAAGGACGTCTACGGCGAAGCCAAGGGAACCGGCTTCGACACCAAGATCCTGAAGAAGGTCATCGCGCTGCGCAAGAAGGATGAGCAGGAGCGTCTCGAGGAAGAAGCGATCCTCGACACCTATCTGGCCGCCCTCGGCATGATCGAAGGTCCGGCAGAAGCCTGATTTTCGATTTCTATCGAACCAAACAAGAAAGCCGCCGGGTCACCCCGGCGGCTTTCTTTTTATCTCTTTGTCCCGGCGATCAGCCGAGCTGCGTGACGTAGCGCACGTCGAGATAGGCGTTGATCGCTTCCGAGCCGCCTTCCGTGCCGTAGCCCGAATCCTTGATGCCGCCGAACGGCACTTCCGGCAGCGCAAGGCCGTTGTGGTTGATCGACAGCATGCCGGCTTCCACGCGGCGGCCAAGTGCCTGCGCGGTGGCGCTGGAGCTGGTGAAGGCGAAGGAGGCCAGGCCGAACGGCAGGCGGTTCGCTTCGGTGATCGCGTCTTCGAGCGTCGAGAAGCGGTTGATGATGGCGAGCGGGCCGAAGGGCTCCTCATTCATCACGCGCGCCGAAAGCGGCACGTTGGCGAGAACCGTCGGCTCGAAGAAGTTGCCGGTGTTGCCGATGCGGCGGCCGCCGGTCTTCAGTTCAGCGCCCTTGGAAACGGCATCGTTGATCAGCTCTTCGAGAGCCGGGATGCGGCGCTCGTTGGCGAGCGGGCCCATCTCGACGCCTGCGTCCAGACCGTTGCCGACCTTGACGGCCTGGGCGGCCTTGACGAAGCCATCCGTGAACTGGTCCATCACGCCGTCCTGCACCAGGAAGCGCGTCGGCGCGACGCAGACCTGGCCGGCATTGCGGAACTTCGAGCCGGCCATGATCGACACGGCCTGATCGACATTGGCGTCATCGAACACCATGACCGGGGCGTGACCGCCAAGCTCCATGGTCGCCCGCTTCATGTGCAGGCCGGCCAGCGCCGCCAGCTGCTTGCCGACAGGCGTCGAGCCGGTGAACGAGATCTTGCGGATGACGGGGTGCGAGATCAGATATTCGGAGATCTCGGCCGGAATGCCGTAAACGAGGTTGACGACGCCATTGGGAATGCCGGCATCGGCGAAGACGCGGATGAGTTCGGCCGGCGATGCCGGGGTTTCCTCTGGCGCCTTGACGATGATCGAGCAGCCGGCGGCGATAGCAGCCGAAAGCTTGCGCACCACCTGGTTGATCGGGAAGTTCCACGGCGTAAACGCCGCAACCGGGCCGACCGGCGACTTGATCGCCAGCTGCGTGACATTCGGCGCGCGCGACGGAATAACCTGACCATAGGTACGGCGCGCCTCTTCGGCGAACCAGTCGATGACGTCGGCAGCACCCGCGATTTCAACGAGCGACTGCGCCAGCGGCTTGCCCTGCTCGCGCGTCATCATCCAAGCGATGGTTTCCTTGCGCTCGCGCAGGAGGTCGGCGGCGCGGCGCATCATCTTCGAGCGGTCGAAGGGCGAGGTGTCGCGCCAGACCCGGAAGCCCTTGTCGGCTGCGGCGAGTGCTGCGTCGAGATCTTCGCGGGAGGCATGCGGAATGGTGCCGATGGTCTCACCCGTGGCCGGGTCGGTGACGGGCAGCGTCTTGCCGGAGGCGGCATTCTTCCATTCGCCGTCGATGAACAGCTTCACATCGGGATAGGTCTGCATGATTATTCCTTGTCGTCTTCATCAATCAATTCGTCGGACAGCGAACGGCGCGCCGGGGGCACGCTCCGCACATGCCTCATATAGGCCGAACGGATGCTGTTTCTCAGAGCATGCGACGTTATAAACCGAAATAGCCCAGTGTCTCCCCCCAATCGGTCATCCCACTTATGCCAAAAGCGCTACGCCAAAAGCTCTAGGATTGCAGGACTTTGATCGCCCCGCCGATTGCGGTAGTGATCGAGGCGTCGCAGGAGGATTGGAATGGATGAGGTCGGCTGCATCATCGCCGGGGCCGGCGTAATCGGGCTGGCGATCGCGCGCGAAGCGGCGATGCGCGGTCTGGAGACGCTGGTCGTCGAGGCCAAGCCGATGATCGGCATGGAGACCAGCTCGCGCAATTCCGAAGTCATCCACGCCGGCATCTATTACCCGCCCGGATCGCTGAAGGCACGGCTCTGCATCGAAGGGCGCGGACGGCTCTATCGCTATGCCGAGGACAGGCGCATCCCCCACGCCCGCTGCGGCAAGTTCATCGTCGCGACCAGCCCGGCGCAGATCGAGAAACTGGAAGCGATCCGCATCAAGGCGGCCGAATGCGGCGTCGATGACCTCGTGCTGATCTCCGGCGAGGAAGCGATGGCGCGCGAGCCGGCGCTAAGCTGCGTCGCCGCCCTCGTCTCGCCCTCGACCGGCATCATCGACAGCCACGCACTGATGCTCGCCTTGCGAGGGGATGCCGAGGAGCACGGCGCCTTCATCGCCCTCAACACCGAGATCGTATCTGGCGAGGCCACCGACAACCGCTTCGTGCTGCGCACCCGCGACAAGACGAGCGGCGAGGAATACGACGTATCCTCGCGCCACTTCATCAACGCCGCCGGCCTGCGCGCCAACGATCTCGCCCGCCTTGTCTCGGGCTTCGACCATGCCACGGTGCCCAAGCTCCATCTCGCCAAGGGCAACTACTTCGCCGCCCCGACACGCAACGTCTTCTCGCGGCTGATCTACCCGGTGCCGGAGGATGGCGGCCTCGGGGTGCACCTGACCATGGACCTTGGCGGCTCCATCCGCTTTGGGCCCGACGTCGAATGGATCGACGCCATCGACTACGAGGTCGACCCCACGCGCTGCGAGCGGTTCTATGACGAGATCCGGCGCTACTGGCCCGGCCTGCCCGACAATTGCCTGCAGCCGGCCTATAGCGGCATCCGCCCCAAACTCTCCGGGCCCGGCCAACCCGCTGCCGACTTCGCCATTCACGGCCTCTCCGTCCACGGCGTCAGCGGCATGGTGCATCTCTACGGCATCGAGAGCCCGGGGCTCACCTCGTCGCTTGCGATCGCCAAACACGTCATGTCCGAAATCGCCGGCTGAAAGGTGGCGCACAACGCCCGTCTCCAACCTTCGGATAGTGGCTTCAACGCGCAATTCGCGGTAGATTGCGACGTCCGACAGGCAACTTGCGGAGCGCATTCCGTGAAAACCATTACCGACAAGGAACTCGCCGAGCGCCTGCGCCAGGCGCTTGATATTCTCGACAACAGCATGCCCTCGAGCAAACGCGCGCTCAACATCTACGAGATGGTGATCCGGGTGCTCGATACCGGCGCGCGCGTGCTTGAGGACGAGCAGTTTCGCACGACCGCCAACGACAATCCCGGCAAGCCCTGAAGCGGGCGTGACGCCCTACCCCTTGATCCGCGCCAGCACCCGGTCGAGCGCCGCGATCAACGCGCCGCTGCCGCCCTTGTGGTCGAAGTCCTCGAACACCTGTTCGTTCAAGCCACCCTTGGTGGAGAACTCCTCCTTGAGCTCGGTGAGCGGCGTCTCGCCATGCTTCACCGCCTCCTGTGCGAGGCTGAAGAACAACGGCGCCAGATAGGCCCGCGCCTTGTCCGCAGGCATCCCCTGATCGGCGAGCCAGCCGGTGGTGCGGTCGAGAATGCCGAAATAGGTGGCCATCAGCGCGCTTGCGGCCGCCAGCAGATCATACTCCGCGCGCGTCTCGCAGGCGACCGCGCTGCCCAGCGCCGAGAAGATCGTGGCGACCGTTTCATTCCCAGGATAGATCGCCGTAACCCCGGCGCGCTCGGCAACGAAGGGCAGCGGAATGGCCTGGGTGATCGTAACAGGCGTATCGATCCAGGCTTCAAGCTTCGCCCGGTCGGTCGCGGCAACCACGCTGACGACGCACTGCCCGGCGCGAAAACGCAGCCCCTTGATCACCTCCTCGGCGATCTGCGGCCGGATCGCAAGGAACAGAATATCGGCGGCATTCACCACGGCCTGGTTGTCGGCGCCGATCTCGACCAGCGGCGACGATGCGGCAAGGCGTGCGGCGATCTCGCCATTGCGCGGCGAGACGGTGATCCGCGACAGATCAAGCGACGAGCCGAGCATCCCCTTGACCATGGCCTCGGTGATCGTCCCCGTGCCCACGAACCCAATCTTCATCGCAATTCTCCCCTTCGAAGCAGCACACCAACAAAAAACCGCCGGATCGCTCCGACGGTTCTGATTGTCTGATCTGGAAGATCGCTCAGTTCGATTCGAACTTGCGCACTTCCATGAAGTTGACCGCCGTGCCGCTGAAGCGACCGGTGTCGATCGACGCCGTCTTGGTGAAGCCCTCGGCATAGACCGCCTTCGGCTGCGCGCGCAGCGTCTGGCTGACGAAACGCGGTGCCTTGACCGGCTTGGTCACCATTTCCATGCGCGCGTTGCTCAGCGCCCACTGCGAGATGATCTTCTGCGTCAGCTTCGGCTCGGTGGTCACAGTCGCGCGGCTGGCATCGGCCTCGGCGGCTTCATGCTTGGTCGGGCGGCCACCCTTGGAGGGCAGGCTCTGAGCCGCACTCGGTTCGATCGCCGGCTTCGGCGCATCGAAGGCATCGCCGAAGCTTGCCGACCCAAAGCTTGCCGACTTGGTCGCGGGCGCAAGCGCTGCCAACTGCACCGGCGGCTTTTCGGCCGGAACCTTTTGCGGCATCGCTGCGTTTATAGCCTGTTCGACGCTCGATACCGGCGGCTGGTTGGCTGCAAGCTGGCCGTGATTGGCAGAGTTCTGCTGGTTGAGAGCATCGGCAACGGCTGGAGAAAGCGTACCCTGCTGATCTGCCTCATCGACACCGGCTTCCGGATCGGCATTTGCCGCCGCCAGAAGCTTTTCTGCCAGAGCCGGACGCTCAGCCGGCGTCGGCACAGCCGCGAGATTCCCCGTCATCGCGGCAGCCGGATCGGCTGAAGCGACTTCCGCGTCTCCCGGAGAACGACGTGCACCGAGGAGCGAAGGCACCGGAACGCTATACGCGCTGAGATCCGCATAGCCCTGCTGACCCTGATCGGTCACAGCGGCAAGAGCATCCTGCGCGGCATTACCCGATTGCGGAGCGACAAGGGCGCTGGCCACTTCGCTGCCGCCAGGCTGATTTGCGAACGCCGGCCGCACCTGCGGGATCGGCGCGTTGACGCTTGCGACTTCAGTCTGCTGCGAAGCTTCTGCCTGAGCCGGGGCACCCTGGCTCGGATCAGCTGCGTTCGGCATATCGGCGGCCTTCGGCGGCGTTGCCTTGGCAACGGCGACTGCTGGCGTGCTGTCGTCGGAGTTATCCTCTTCCTCGTCCGCGCCACCGCCAAACAGGGCTGCAAACAAGGTCTTCGGCTTCTTGCGCTCTTCGCTGGCCGAGCCGGTATAGGCGCCGGAGCTTGCCATCTGCACCGAGCTGTCGCTGACGCGACGCTTGTAATCGGCGACCGCCTGCTCATAACCCGGCAGCGGCTTGCCGTCGGCCGGGATGTGCATCGTGTTGCCGTTCGGGAAGAGACGGACGAGTTCGTCGCGGTTCATGCGCGGCCAGGCGCGAACGCCGCCGACATCCATGTGCACGAAGGGCGAGCCGGATTTCGGATAGAAACCAACGCCGCCGACCTGCATTTTCATGCCGATCGCGCGCAAAGTCGCCAGTTTCACATCAGGAATGAAGAAGTCCATCGCCTTGCCGAGCATGTGCTGGCTCTTCTCGGCGACACCGGAATTGCGCGAGCGGTTCTTCAGCATGGCGTTGGTGCCCGGCGAACGGAAACCGCAGACGACGTTGATGTAATCCTTGGAACCGCTCTGGCGGTAGACTTCCCAGATCAGGTCGAATAGGCGCGGGTCCATCTTCGTCGGCTGGTTCTTGCGCCAGTCGCGAAGGAAGCGGTTCAGCTGCTCGAGACCCTTGGGGTCGAACCTGCCGTTGCGCTTATAGGTGATGACAGCCTTTTCACCCGTGTGAATGAAGTAAAGCTTGAGACTACGCGTTTCGCCCGCCGCTTCGGACGGCGTACTGGAGCCGACGAGCACCGGGGACGAAACTGCAACTGCGAGAAGGGCGGCCATAGCCGTCCTTGTCACCTTTCCGCAAAGGTCTGCGCACCTGTTGCGCCATGTCGGGCGCGAAGGCTTCGTATTCCAATTCAGATCCGGCAAACTCAATCCCCGTCAGACAGCCGATGGTCCCTCAATCTGACCCTTGACTGTGAAATGCGGTCACACGATGGCAAAAATGCCACACATGATCAACCTTTTCTTTACATAGTGAACAGGCCACTAACAAGTGGTTTATGATTGGTAACAAAAGATGATTGCCGGAATCTTAACTGAAACACCCTATGCAGCGTCCTTTTGCGGGTTGTCCGGGTCGATCCCGTAGTCCTTCAACTTTCTGTAAAGCGTCGAGCGTCCGATGCCCAGCTTGCGCGCAACCTGGCTCATTTGACCACGATAGAACTTGAGCGCGAATCGGATCAGCTCTTCTTCGACATCCGCTAGCTTGCGCACGTCGCCTGATGGATTGGTGCTCGAAATCGCGTTGTCGGGTGCGTCGTTGATCCGCGCCGCGACATTGTCGGCCACCGTTTGCGAGACACCGAACTCGGCAGCGGCGATCTCGCCGAGGCGAACATTGCTGCTGTTGTCGGCAACCAGCGCCAGGTGATCGACTACGTCATATTCCGGAAGCTGCGCCGCGATCTGCGGGAAGTCGGCTTCCGTCAGCTCCGGACCATCGGCCAGAACCACGGCGCGGAAGATCGCGTTTTCCAGCTGCCGGATATTGCCCGGCCAGTCGTAAGCGGTGAGCAGCGCCAGCGCACCGGCATTGACCGTCATCCGGTTGCCATTCTTCTGCTCGCTCGAGAAGCGCTCCGTGAACACCCGCACCAGATGCGGAATGTCTTCCTTGCGCTTTCGCAGCGCCGGAATGGTGATGGGAAACACGTTGAGGCGATAGTAGAGATCCTCGCGGAAGTGGCCGTTCTTGACCTCTTCGATCAGATCCTTGTTGGTCGCCGAGATCAGACGGACATTGACCTTGTGCGCGGTGCGCGCGCCAACGGTCTCGATCTCGCCCTGCTGCACGGCGCGCAACAGCTTCACCTGAACGTCGAGCGGCAGGTCGCCGATCTCGTCGAGGAAGATGGTGCCGCCATCGGCTTCCATGAACTTGCCGACATGCCGCTCGGTGGCGCCCGTAAAGGCGCCCTTCTCATGGCCGAAGAGAATGCTCTCGACCAGATTGTGCGGAATGGCGCCACAGTTGACGGTGACGAAAGGCTTGCCGGAGCGGTCGCTGCCGGACTGGATGGCGCGGGCCACCAGCTCCTTGCCGACGCCGGATTCACCTTCGAGCACGACGGGAATGTTGGATTGCGCGGCGCGCTGGGCGAGATCCAGCACTCGGATCATCGCCGGGCTTGCCGACACGATATCGTCGAAGCCGACGGCACCGGAGCGCGAACGCCGTCCGGCGCGGGCCTTGACCTCGCGTTGATCGAGCTTCAGCGCATTGGCGATCGAATTGGAAATCCGCTCCGGCGAGACAGGCTTGACGACGAAATCGAAGGCACCGGCGCGCATCGCCTGCACCACGGTCTCGATCCCACCCTGCCCGGTCTGGACGATCACGGGAATTTGCGTACCGAAGGCATGGATCGCCTCGAGAAATTCGAGGCCCGTCATCTCGGGCATCATCAGGTCGAGAACGATGACGTTGTAGAGGCCACCGGCCCTCTTCACCATCTCAAGACCGATCCGGCCATTCTCTGCCTGGTGGACGACGTGTCCGTGACGCTCGATGGCGTTCTTCAGCAGTCTGCGCTGTACTGGATCGTCTTCGACGACAAGTATCTGCGCTGCACCCTTGTGCTCGTTGTAACCGGTCATTGCTGCCTCACTTCATGCGAAACCTTGAATGGCAATGTCGCAGAAAGGCTTGAACATCCAGTTTTGAGAAATAATCGCATTTTAACGTTTGTGACGAAGGCGGATTCGCCTCGAAACGACGCTCCCGCGCGACGAAAAGCCCCTTGATGCCAAGGCTTTGGGCGCTTAGACAGTCAGACCTGTCGTAAAATAGGAAGAGGATCCCGCTTATGAAAAACCCGCTCTTCGGCGCCGAATACAACTTTTCGGTAAGCAATGCCGGTTCCGCGAAGGCGATCGAACTCGGCGACCTCCCGACCTGGAAGCTTCAGGACCTCTATCCTTCCGCCACCTCAGACGCCTTCAAGGCCGACATGGCGAAGGCCGAAAAGGATTCTCTTGCCTTCGAAGCCAAGTGGAAGGGCAAGCTCGCGGACGCAGCGACCAAGAAGGGCGCAGACGGCATCGGCCAGGCGCTGAAGGAATATGAAGCGCTCGACGACATCATCGGCCGCCTCGGTTCATTCGCCGGCCTCACCTATTTCTCCGACACGTCGAGCCCGGCCAATGGCAAGCTTTACGGCGACGTGCAGGCGAAGATCACCGATTTCTCCGGCCATCTGCTGTTCTTCACGCTCGAGCTCAACCGCATCGACGACGCCGTGATTGACGCATGCATGGCAAACGACCCCGATGCCGGCCACTACCGCCCCTGGCTGGTGGACCTGCGCAAGGACAAGCCCTACCAGCTCGACGACAAGCTGGAGCAGCTCTTCCTCGAGAAGTCGATGACCTCGGCCGCCGCCTTCAACCGCCTGTTCGACGAGACCATGGCCGAGCTGCGCTTCGAGGTGGATGGCGAGATGCTGTCGATCGAGGTGACGCTGAACATGCTGCAGGACCGCGACCCGGAAGTGCGCCGCAAGGGCGCCATGGCGCTCGCCAAGACCTTCAAGGACAATCTGCGCATCTTCACGCTGATCACCAACACGCTCGCGAAGGACAAGGATATCTCCGACCGCTGGCGCGGCTTCGAGGACATCGCCGATTCAAGACACCTCGCCAACCGCGTCGAGCGCGAGGTGGTCGATGCGCTGGCAGCCGCCGTCCGCGACGCCTATCCGCGCCTGTCGCACCGCTACTATACGATGAAGGCGAAGTGGCTCGGAATGGATCAGATGGAGTTCTGGGACCGCAACGCGCCGCTTCCGGAAACCTCCAACGCCGTCATCTCCTGGACCGAGGCCAAGGACACCGTTCTCTCCGCCTACGGCAATTTCGCCCCCGAGATGGCCGCGATCGCCAAGCGCTTCTTCGACGAGGAGTGGATCGACGCGCCGGTTCGCCCCGGCAAGGCGCCGGGCGCCTTCGCGCACCCGACCGTTCCCTCCGCCCACCCCTATGTGCTCGTCAACTATCTCGGCAAGCCGCGCGACGTGATGACGCTCGCCCATGAGCTCGGCCACGGCGTCCACCAGGTGCTGGCTGGCGGCCAGGGCGCCCTGATGTGCCAGACGCCGCTGACGCTTGCCGAAACCGCCTCCGTCTTCGGCGAAATGCTGACCTTCCGCGCCCTCCTCGACAAGACCAAGGACAAGCGCGAGCGCAAGGCGATGCTCGCCCAGAAGGTCGAGGACATGATCAACACGGTCGTGCGCCAGATCGCCTTCTACGAATTCGAGCGCAAGGTTCACACAGCCCGCAAGGAAGGCGAGCTCACGGCCGAGCAGATCGGCGAATTGTGGCTGTCCATCCAGGCCGAAAGCCTCGGCCCGGCGATCAAGATCTCCGAGGGCTACGAGACCTACTGGACCTACATCCCCCACTTCATCCACTCGCCCTTCTACGTCTACGCATACGCCTTCGGCGACTGCCTGGTAAACTCGCTCTACGCTGTCTACCAGAAGGCGGATCAGGGCTTCCGGGACAAGTATTTCGAGCTCCTGAAGGCCGGCGGCACCAAGCATCACTCCGAACTCCTCAAGCCCTTCGGCCTCGACGCCACCGATCCGTCGTTCTGGAGCAAGGGTTTGTCGATGATCGAGGGGCTGATCGACGAGCTGGAAGCGCTAGATAAGGGCTGAGGATAGGGAGTTTCGCAAGCGCTGTTCCTTATCTCCAGCGAAACAAGAGTTGGGGCGTTACGCCGCCACAGGTCTCTTCTCCCCAACGGGGAGAAGTGCCGGAGCGTAGCGAGGCGATGAGGGGGCGGAGCGCAGCGACGCCTTGAGCGAATGCGAGAGGCAATTGCGCCTGTGGCCCCCTCATCCGCCTGCCGGCACCTTCTCCCCGTCGGGGAGAAGGGAGGTCGTCGCACCGCCCCGCTTCATAATCAGGACCCAGCATGAACGGGCGCGCCCCACACATCCTCTTCCGCGACGACACATCCGGCCAGGTCATGCTCTTCGCCGACCCGACCGAGATCATCGTCGCCCACACCCGCGCCGAGGTCTTTACCGGCCTCGCCCGCATGGAGGAGGCCAGAAAGGCGGGCAAGTGGCTTGCCGGCTACATCGCCTACGAAGCAGGCCACCTCTTCGAGGACAAGCTCGCCGGTTTCGCCATCGAGAACCGCACGACACCGCTGCTGTGCTTCGGCGTCTTCGACCACTCGCAGCCGGACGGCCACCCGCTCGCCCAACCAACACAACGCCTCGAAAACGAAGAGTTCCTGACGGCGCCGAAAGCCGCGTGGGACTTCGCCACCTACAAGAACCGCTTCGACCGCCTCCACCACCACCTGATGCAGGGCGATTGCTACCAGGCAAACCTCACCATGCCGATTACGGCCCGCTGGTCAGGCGACCCGCGCGCGGCCTTCTGGTCGCTAATCGAACGACAGCCGGTGAAATATGGCGCGCTGGTCGATCTCGGCGGCCCGGTCATCCTGTCGCGCTCACCCGAGCTCTTCTTCCGCACCGACGAGGAAGGCTGGATCGAGACGCATCCGATGAAGGGCACCGCAAGGCGCGGCGCTACCCCCGCCGAGGACGAGGCGATCAAGCAAGCCATGCTCGCCGACATCAAGACGCAGGCCGAAAACCGGATGATCGTCGACCTTCTGCGCAACGATATCTCGCGCATCACGGAAGTCGGCACGCTCGACGTCCCCAAACTCTTCGACATCGAGACCTATCCGACGGTGCACCAGATGGTGAGCCACGTGCAGGCAAAGCTCCTGCCCAACCTCGAAATCCGCGACATCCTCGCCGCTCTCTTCCCCTGCGGCTCGATCACGGGCGCGCCGAAGATCAGCGCCATGACGATCCTGCACGAGCTGGAAGATGGCCCGCGCGACGTCTATTGCGGCGCCATCGGCATGATCGCGCCATCGGGCGCCATGCGCTTTTCCGTCGCCATCCGCACACTCACCCTCTTCGATGACGGCCGCGCCGTCTTCAATGTCGGTGGCGGCATCGTCATCGATTCCACCGCGGAAGCCGAATACGAGGAGTGCCTCTTGAAGGCCCGCTTCGCCATCGGCGACCAGCCGATCGCAGGAACGGGGAGCGTCTGACCGTGGCCGATTTCTCGCTGATCGAAACCCTGTGCTACGAGCCGGACACAGGCTTTATCCGCCTGCGCCTGCATCTCGCCCGCCTCACCCGCTCCGCCCGCCGCATCGGCTTTCCTCAGCCGGTCGGCGCGCTCGAACGATTGCAGCAAGCCGTCGCCGGCGCCACCACGCCCCAGCGCGTCCGGCTCACCTTCGACGAGAACGCGACTATCGACGTCACCTCCGCCCCCTTCACGCCGCTCGCGCCGGATATCATCTGGACAATCCGCATCGCCGATCAGCGGCTCGACTCCGCCGACAAGCTGCTGCGCATCAAGACCACGCGCCGTGCGGTCTACGAGAAAGCCAGAGCCGAATACGCCCCTCATGAAGCCGACGAAGTGCTGATGCTGAACGAGCGCGACGAGGCCTGCGAGGGCACGATCACCTCGATCTTCCTCGACGACGGCTCGGGCCTGCTGCGCACGCCGCCGATCTCCTGCGGCCTGCTCGCGGGCGTGCTGCGCACAGAGCTCATCTGCCAGCGCAAGGCCCGCGTCGGCCGCATCACGCGGGGTGAACTGAATTCGGGAAAGCTCTACGTCGGCAATTCGCTGCGCGGGTTGATCCCGGCAAGGCTCATTGACTAGGCAACGATCCGCAACCGGTCCCGCCCGCCCTGCTTGGCATGATAGAGCGCCTCGTCGGCGCGCGCATAAAGCTCGCGCGCCGTATCGCCCGGGTGCAGTTCCGCAAGCCCGGCCGAGCAGGTGTAGGAGAAACTCGGTACATTTAGGATCGGCCGGGCGCCGCGCACCGTGGTCAATATCCGCTCGATGATCAGCTCGCCCTGCGCCAGGGTCGTGTCCGGCAGGATCAGCATGAACTCCTCGCCGCCGATCCGCCCGAAACTGTCGCGCCGGCGCACGAGGGGATGCACCCGGCGGGCGAAATCGACCAGGACGTCGTCACCCGTCTGATGCCCGTAGAGATCGTTGATGCGCTTGAAGAAATCGAGGTCGATGATGCAGATGCAGCCACCCACGGGTCGCGGCGCGGCATGCCCGTTGGCAAGACTGTCGAGCGCCGCCATCATGAAGCGGCGGTTGGAGACGCTGGTGAGCTCGTCCGTCTGCGATGCCTTCAGCGCGAAGTCGCGATCCTGCCTGACATCCCGCTCGCTGGCCTTCAGATGTGTGATGTCGCTGGCGATGCAGAGCATCCAGCCGTCCTTCTGAACGGTCTCCGTCATCCAAAGCCAGCGCCCGTCGACCACATCCGTCTCGAAGGCGCGAAACGGCAGCTTGCCGCGCCGCGATTGCGCCGAGACCAGCCAGGTCTCGAAGTCGGAGGTCCGGATGATCGTGCCCTTGCCGCTGCGCGTATTGCGCCGCATCAGCTCCGCCCATAGCGGGCATTCCTCGGGCTCCAAGGCAAAGGTCGTGCGAAAGGCCGGGTTTGCATAGCGCAACCGATCGTCCTGATCATAAAGCGCGATCAGGACGGAACTGTCTTCCTGCAATTCCGCAAGCCGCTCCGATATCTGGTTCATCCGATGGTTCCGGGGCGTAACGATAACGATGATTCGCAGTTTGACGCAGAAATCTGAAAAGAAGATGGATGGTTTCGGCGCAATTGCACTGTTCCAGTGTTTCGGAATGCGACGCCTTGATTCACGAAGGCGATAGCCCGGCCTCTCGTCACCTATTGCCAGCAGGCTAGCAAATCGGCACTTTGCTGACAATGACGCCACCGACCTACACGCCCTATGACGGCTCGGCCAAGCCTTTCACCATCGGCCTGATGCCGCTCGATCCCGACCGCTGGATCGAGCCCGATGGCGACTGGGCCCGCTATGTCGGCGAAAAGCTTGCTCTGGTCGAAAGCAGTCGCGACGACGTCTTCGTGGCTGAAGCCGACACATCGGACGCACAGCAGGAAGCGCTCGACCTGCTGCGGCAACATCTGCGCGAACGCCACCCCAACCTCTGTCCTGACGTGCCAGCCACCAACGCCGATCTCCCGCCGCTGCTCCGCGCCGGCCTGATGATCCAGGACGATCTCGTTATCATGCGCAGCAAGGAAGACGGCTGGCATCTCGTGGCCGGCTTCGTCGCGTTTCCTTCCTCATGGTCACTGCGCGAAAAATTCGGCCGGCCGATGCATGCGATCCATGCGGATGTGCCGGGCTTTGGCGAGGGCACGCGCAACGCCACCCTCATCCACCGCATCTTCGACAATCTGCAGGTTTCCCAACCGGTCGAGCGGCTGAACTGGTCGGTCAACAACTCGAGCGCCCTCTTCCTGCCACTCTCCAAGCATCGCCGCCCGCCGCAGGCCGAGCCGTTTACGCTCGCCGATCGCTTCGCCCGCGTCGAGCGCCAGACGCTGCGCAAGCTCCCTCGGTCGGGCGATATCCTCTTCACGATCCGCGTCTACGTCGATCCGATCTCCGCTATTGCCCATCACCCACAGGCGCAAAGCTTGGCGGCCAGCTTCGCCGCGCAGCTCGAAAGCCTCGACGAGCACCAGGCGGCGTATAAGGGACTGAGCCTGCAGAAGCGCGAGTTGGCGGCGAAATTGCACGCGTTTGCAAGCAATGACCGCTTCACCTGATATTTACATTCCCGGCCGGAACGCTCTTTATTGTGACGTGATTTTGTGATTAGAGCCGGTCACCTAGCGGTATTTGAACGATTTCAAATGAATTCTTAGAGGCCTCTCGCCTTCGTCGCCTTCCACAGGAGAAAAGAATGACGGAACAGAACCACCCGGTATATGCCGAAATTACCGGCCCGATCGTCATGATCGGCTTTGGCTCCATCGGCCGCGGCACGCTGCCCCTGATCGAGCGCCACTTCAAGTTCGACAAGAGCCGGATGGTCGTCATCGACCCGCGTGAAGAGCCCTCCGACATGGAGATCCTCAAGCAGCACGGCGTCCGTCACATCAAGGAATATGTGACGAAGGACAACTACAAGGAGCTCCTGAAGCCGCTTCTGACCGAAGGCGAAGGCCAGGGCTTCTGCGTCAACCTCTCTGTTGATACCGGCTCGCTCGACCTGATGAAGCTCTGCCGCAAGCTCGACGTTCTCTACATCGACACCGTCGTCGAGCCGTGGCTCGGCTTCTACTTTGACAAGTCCATGAAGAACGCCGACCGCACCAACTATGCGCTGCGCGAAACCGTTCGCAAGGAAAAGGCCAAGAACCCCGGCGGCGCCACCGCCGTTTCCACCTGCGGCGCAAACCCGGGCATGGTTTCCTGGTTCGTCAAGCAGGCGCTGGTCAACCTTGCCAACGACACCGGCCTGAAGTTCGACGAGCCGGATCAGCATGACCGCGAAGGCTGGGCCAAGCTGATGAAGAAGCTCGGCGTCAAGGGCGTCCACATCGCAGAGCGCGACACGCAGCTCACCAAGAACCCGAAGCCGCTCAACGTCTTCTGGAACACCTGGTCCGTCGAAGGCTTCATTTCCGAAGGTCTGCAGCCGGCTGAACTCGGCTGGGGCACCCACGAAAACTGGATGCCGAAGAACGCCAAGAAGCACAAGAAGGGCTGCCAGGCCGCCATCTACCTCGAGCAGCCGGGCGCCAACACCCGCGTTCGCACCTGGTGCCCGACGCCTGGCCCGCAGTATGGCTTCCTCGTCACCCACAACGAGTCCATCTCGATCGCCGATTACTTCACGGTGCGCGACAAGGACGGCGAAGTGACCTTCCGCCCGACCTGCCACTACGCCTACCATCCGGCAAACGACGCCGTTCTGTCGCTGCATGAGATGTTCGGCAACGGCGGCACCGCGCAGCCGGTTCACCACGTTCTCGACGAGCATGAACTCGTTGATGGCGTCGACGAACTCGGCGTGCTGCTCTACGGCCACGAGAAGAACGCCTACTGGTTCGGCTCGCGCCTGTCGCTCGAAGAGACCCGCCGCATCGCGCCTTACCAGAACGCCACCGGCCTGCAGGTCACCTCGGCGGTTCTGGCCGGCATGGTCTACGCGCTTGAAAACCCGAAGGCCGGCATCGTCGAAGCCGACGAGATCGACTACAAGCGCTGCCTCGAAGTACAGCTGCCCTACCTCGGCCCGGTCGAAGGTCACTACACCGACTGGACCCCGCTCGATGGCCGCCCAGGCCTCTTCCCCGAGGACATCGACACCAAGGATCCTTGGCAGTTCAAGAACATCCTCGTTCGCTGATAGAAACGAGACCGAGATCACCAGATGCCCGCCGCAAGGCGGGCATTTTTGTAACGCCTGCTGTATAAATGCCCTGACGCGCGCAAGAAGCCTTGCCTTCCCGGAACGCTCGCGCCATGTGTTCGTTAACCAAGCGTTATGTTTTTCGGTCTGAACTTCCGGGAGAATCTTATGAGACTCAAAACCCTCCTCGTGATCGCGAGTGCTTCGGCGGCCCTCTCGGCCTGCGTTCCGCAGTCACCGCGTCCGATGCCCGTTGCCGCCGCCCCGGCGCAGACAGGCGTGGAAGGCTCCTGGTCGGATCCGAACGGCATCATCTCCACCTTCCAGGCCGGCACGTTCACGACGCGCACGACCGACACCAACCAGATGCTCGCCTCCGGCACCTACATCAACACGTCGCCGACGCTGGTCGAGATCAACATGACCTCGCTGGTGCGCAAGACGCAGTCGAAGGTCAACTGCGCGCTGGTCACCCAGAGCCAGCTCAACTGCACCTCCGACAGCGGCTCGCAGTTCAGCCTCAACCGCCACATGTAAATCGCCTATATGGTCGATCGGAAAAGCTCCCCTCGCGGGAGCTTTTTTTGTTTACCGCTCTTGGAATGCCCCCGCGCTGTCACAGGTTTTTCTCTTGCGGCCACTAAGGGTTGATGGAAACATCGACCGTGTAGGGACGGCGGGGCTTGGGGGACTGGTATCCGGGAGATCGGATCGGGTTCGAGCGTCGCCGATAAAAACCAGGAGAACAGGATGACGAAATCGTTTCAATTCGGTCTGCTGACCGCGTCCGTATTGGCGCTGTCGAGCAGCGCCGCCTTTGCCGATTACCAGCTCAATATTTTGCACATCAACGATTTCCACTCCCGCATTGAATCGATCAACAAGTTCGATTCCACCTGCTCGGCCGAAGAGGAGAGCAAGAAGGAATGCTTCGGCGGCGCCGCCCGCCTGAAGACCGCGATCGACCAGCGCCGCGCCGCATTGGCCGGCCAGAACGTGCTGACGCTGAACGCCGGCGACAATTTCCAGGGCTCGCTGTTCTATTCCACATACAAGGGCACCGCCGAACTGGAGATGGTCAACGCCATCAAGTTCGACGCCATGACGCTCGGCAACCATGAATTCGACGACGGCGAAAAGGCGCTGGCGCCGTTCATGGACAAGGTCGCCTTCCCCGTCACCGCCGCCAATGTCGAAATCTCCGACGCGTCGACGATCAAGAAGAAGCCGGAACCCTCGGTCGTGCTCGAGATCGGCGGCCAGAAGATTGGCATCATCGGCGTCGTTACCACCGAAACCCCGGAGCTCGCCTCCCCCGGCCCGAACGTCAAGTTCACCGACGATGTCGCGGCGATTACCAAGGAAGCCGCCAAGCTCAAGGCCGAAGGCGTCAACAAGATCATCGCGCTGACCCATGTCGGCTATACCAGAGACCTCTCCGATATCGCCAAGATCCCGGATGTCGATGTCGTCGTCGGCGGCCACTCGCACACGCTTCTGTCGAACACCGATCCAAAGGCCGAAGGCCCCTATCCGACCATGGTCGACAATCCCGGTGGCTATAAGGTCCCCGTCGTCACCGCCGCCTCCTACAGCAAGTATCTCGGCGATGTCGTGATCACCTTCGACGACAACGGCGTCGTCAAGGAAGCCAAGGGCGATCCGATCCTGATCGACAGCTCGTTCACGCCCGATCCCGAAATCGCCGCCCGCATCACCGAGCTCGCCAAGCCGATCGAGGACCTGCGCAAGAAGGTCATCGGCTCCTCCGAGGGTCCGATCGAGGGCGACCGCAAGGTCTGCCGCGTCGAGGAGTGCTCGATGGGCAACCTCGTCGCCGACGCCATGCTCGATCGCGGCAAGAGCCAGGGCATGCAGATCGCCATCCAGAACGGCGGTGGCCTGCGCTCGTCGATCGACGGCGGCGATGTCACCCAGGGCGAAGTCGTCACCGTGCTCCCCTTCCAGAACACGCTCGCCACCTTCCAGCTGACAGGCGCCGATATCCGCGCGGCCCTGGAAAACGGCCTCGGCAAGATCGAGGAAGGCGCCGGCCGCTTCCCGCAGGTGGCGGGCATGAAGTACAGCTTCGACAAGTCGAAGCCGCCAGGCAGCCGCGTCGTCTCGGTCGAGGTCAAGGACGGCGACGCATTCGTGGCGCTTGATGATGCCAAGACCTACGGCGTCGTGACCAACAACTACATGCGCGCTGGCGGTGACGGCTACTCGATCTTCGCGACAGCGGGCAAGAACGCCTATGACTTCGGCCCCGATCTCGCCGACGTCACCGCCGATTTCCTCGCCGCCCACTCGCCCTACAAGCCCTACACCGATGGCCGCGTAACCGAGGTCGCCTCTTCGGCCGCAGCGCCTGCACCGACGGCATCCGAGACGACCGTACCGGCCGCCCCCTCGGCACCGGCAGCAACAGCACCGGCAGCAACGCCGGCACCGGCCACGCCTGAAGCAACGCCCGCTCCCGCCGCCCCGGCGGCACCGGCACCGGGGACGGAAGCCCCTGCGGCTCTCGCCCCGAACACGCCGACCACCCACGTCATCGCATCGGGTGACACGCTGTGGGATCTCGCCAAGCAGTTCTATGGCGACGGCATGCTCTGGAAGAAGATCTCCGAGGCCAACGGCAAGCCGACCCCGCGCCACCTGACGGTTGGCAAGGAGCTGCAGATCCCGTCTAAGTAAGCCTTGCGGTTGGACGGAATAAAGTATGACGATTTGTCCCAATGATGTGAGCCGGTCCGGGGTTTCCCGGGCCGGCTTTTGTTCCTATAGGGTGAACCATTCGATCTCGTCCGCGTATGAGCGGCTGAGCAGCAGAACTGAGGTTTGAATGACGACCGTTGATACCACGCACCATCCGGCGAACCACCCGAAGGTGAACTATGGCAAGGTGGGCGTCCTGCTCGTCAATCTCGGCACCCCTGATGGTACCGACTACACCTCGATGCGCCGTTATCTCAAGGAGTTCCTCACCGACAAGCGCGTCATCGAATGGTCGCCCTGGAAGTGGTACCCAATCCTCTTCGGCATCGTCCTCAACACCCGCCCGGGAAAAGTCGGCAAGGCTTACGAGCTGATCTGGAACAAGGACAAGAACGAGAGCTATCTGCGCACCTACACCCGCAGCCAGTCGGACCTGATGGCCGAGCGGCTGAAGGATTTGGAGAACGTCAAGGTCGACTGGGCCATGCGCTACGGCACCCCCTCGATCGCCTCGCGCATCCAGGCGCTGAAGGACGACGGCTGCGACCGCATCGTGCTCTTCCCGCTCTACCCGCAATATGCCGCCGCGACCACCGCGACCGTCAACGACAAGGCCTTCCAGCACCTGTTGAAGATGCGCTGGCAGCCGGCGCTGCGCACCGTGCCCGATTATCACGACGACGACACCTATATCGAGGCGCTCGCCAACTCGATCACCAAGCATCTGTCGACTCTGGACTGGCAACCGGAAAAGATCATCGCCTCCTTCCACGGCATCCCCATGTCCTACTTCAAGAAGGGCGACCCCTATTACTGCCAGTGCCAAAAGACCGGCCGCCTGCTGCGCGAAAAGCTCGGTCTCTCCAAGGACCAGTTCATGGTCACCTTCCAGTCCCGCTTCGGCCCGGAAGAATGGCTGCAGCCCTATACCGACAAGACGGTGGAGCAGCTCGCCAAGGACGGCGTCAAGAAGATCGCCGTGTTGAACCCAGGCTTCGTCTCCGACTGTCTGGAGACGCTGGAAGAGATCGCGGAGCAGGCCGCGCATTCCTTCCACGAGAATGGCGGCGAGAAGTTCGCGCATATTCCCTGCCTGAACGACAGCGATGATGGGATGGCGGTGCTGGAGAAGGTGGTGCGGCGGGAATTGTTGGGGTGGGTTTGAGGGTAGCGGCTAGGGGGCTGTAGGTTTTCTGCCGTGAGGCGTCGTTAGCCGCTGCGACCAGCGTTACCCCCCTCTGCCCTGCCGGGCATCTCCCCCACAGGTGGGGAGATTGGCTGGGCGCAACCGCTCGCTCCACGCTCATTGTTTGGCGTAAACCTCACCACGAGTCGATCTCCCCCCTTGTGGGGGAGATGTCCGGCAGGACAGAGGGGGGTAACGCACGGCAAAACAGAACCCGTCTCCCCACAACATCCACTCACACCCCCCGCCGATTGCCCCACAACAACACATGCAGCTGCGGCAACACCCTGGCCTCGAACCACCGATCCTCTGTCACCTTCCCCACCAGCCACAACATCCGCTCCATGATCCCATCGATATCGATCCTGGCATCATCGTCATCGGCCGGCGGCGGCGTGTGGTTCCCGGGCTGCAGATAGACCGGCAACTCCGGATACCGCCCCGCAACCTCCCGCGCATAACGATAATCCCCCTCATCGAACACCACGACCTTCAGCGCCACCTCCGGCCCGCCAGCGGCCCTTCGCAGACAGTCGTCGAACTGCCCCCAATCCGTCTCCATGCCGCTCGACGGCGGCTTCGGGCTCAAGACCAGCGTGTCGAGATCGGCAAACCAATCCCTGGCGACACTGCCCTGCGTCTCCAGCGCGAACCGGTAGCCCTCGCCATGGCCGCGCGCAATCAGCGGCCCGAGCGGCTGGATCGCCGGGTTGCCGCCGGAGAGCGAGACGGTGAGCGGCTGCCCGCCCGAGAGCGAAACGACCTCAGCCCAGATCTCGTCCACCGACATCGGCGTCCATTGATCGCGATATTCGCTATCGACGGCGTGCAGCGTATCGCACCACGAACAGCGATAGTCGCAGCCGCCCGTGCGCACGAACACCGTCGGCAGACCGATCAGCACGCCCTCGCCCTGGATCGTCGGCCCGAAGATTTCGCTGACGCGGATCTTGTGATCGGCGCTCATGGCCGATACTCCGCCCACGTCTTCGGCGTCTCGCTGACCCGGACGGCCGACGTTTCCGGGAGGATCGCCTTGCACCAGTCATAGAAGTGCTTGGCGAGATATTCCGACGTCACTCGATCATGGCCGAGCACCTCGTTCAGATGCCGGTGATCGAAGCGCTCGTCGATATAGCGCTTCAGCGGCGCCAACTCGTGATAGTCGCGCACGAAGCCGTCCGCGTTGAGCTCCGCAGCCGCAAGCTCGACGACAACGATGTAGTTGTGCCCATGCAGCCGCGCGCACTGGTGATCGGCGGGCAGATGCGAGAGCTGATGCGAGGCGGAGAAGTGGAATTCCTTGGTAATGCGGAACACGGAGTTACACCTCCGTGGCCGAGAAGCCCGATGTCGCCGACTTCCAGAAATCCGCGTCCTCGTACCCCGTCGGGTCCGCGACGCCGGCCAGATGAAACGCCTCGCGCCGCTCGACGCAGGTGCCGCAGCGCCCGCAATGGCGCGCCCCGCCCTTGTAGCACGACCACGTCTCCGCAAACGGCGTCCCGTGCTTGGCCCCATCCGTGACGATATCGGCCTTGGTGGTGTTGACGTAGGGCGCCTGCAGCTTGACGCTGGCATAGCCGTCCAGCGCCGCATCCTGCATCACCTGAAACGCGTCGATGAAGCCGGGGCGGCAATCCGGATAGATGAAGTGGTCGCCGCCATGCACGGCAACGGCGACGGCATCCGCCTTCTGCGCGGCGGCAAGCCCGAAGGCGATGGCGAGCATGATGGCGTTGCGGTTCGGAACCACCGTCGCCTTCATCGTCTCCTCGGCATAGTGTCCATCAGGCACGTCGATATTGTCGGTCAGCGCCGAGCCGGTGAGATGGCTGCCGATCGGCCTGATGTCGATGATCTGATGCGGCACGCCGAGCCGCTCTGCGCAGGCGGCGGCATAGTCGAGTTCCTTGCGGTGGCGCTGGCCATAATCGAAGGAAAGAAGGCCGATGAGGGTTTGTTCCGCAGCGACCTTGTGCGCAAGCGAAACGGAGTCCAATCCGCCGGAGCAGATGACGATAGTCTTCATGATTTTTGATCCCTTGTTTTGACCGGGTGGGCTGCGACCGGATGCGGGCGTTCTAGGCCAAAGGGATCGCATTGTGAAGAACCAATCGAACCCCCATATTTGATGGGTCCATTTGGTGGGTAACGCGGCACGACTACCTGAGAGCGTGGCTTTTGAAATCGTCTCGGCTAAGGTGCGGCTATTCGATTCGGGTTTTGGGAGGTATTTCATGGTTTTGGGCGGCTTCGACATCGTGGTCATCGCGCTGGTGGTCTTCGTTATCCTGGTGCTCTTCGCCGGCATCAAGACGGTCCCACAGGGTTATCAGTACACGGTCGAGCGCTTCGGCCGCTACACCCGCACGCTGGGTCCCGGCCTCAACATCATCACCCCCTTCATCGAGCGCGTCGGCGCCCGCATGAACGTCATGGAGCAGGTGCTCGACGTTCCCACCCAGGAAGTCATCACCCGCGACAACGCCTCCGTTTCGGCCGATGCCGTCGCCTTCTACCAGATCCTCAACGCCGCCCAGGCGGCCTACCAGGTTTCCAACCTCGAAAACGCCATCCTCAACCTGACCATGACCAACATTCGCTCGGTCATGGGCTCGATGGATCTCGACGAGCTGCTTTCCAACCGCGACGCCATCAACGACCGCCTGCTGCGCGTCGTCGATGATGCCGTCCAGCCCTGGGGCATCAAGGTCACCCGCGTCGAGATCAAGGACATCCAGCCGCCGCGCGACCTCGTCGACGCCATGGCCCGCCAGATGAAGGCCGAGCGCGAGAAGCGCGCCCAGGTGCTGGAGGCCGAAGGCTCCAGGAACGCCCAGATCCTGCGCGCCGAAGGCGCCAAGCAGTCGGCGATCCTGCAGGCCGAGGGCCAGCGCGAATCCGCCTTCCGCAACGCCGAGGCGCGCGAACGCCTGGCCGAGGCCGAAGCCAAGGCCACCAAGATGGTGTCGGAAGCGATCGCCGCCGGCGACGTGCAGGCGATCAACTACTTCGTGGCGCAGAAATACACCGAGGCGCTGACCGCGATCGGCTCGGCCACCAATTCCAAGGTCGTGCTGATGCCGATCGAGGCCTCGTCGATTATCGGCTCGCTGAGCGGCATCGGCGCCATCGCCAAGGAAGTCTTCGGCGGCAACGACAACCCGCCGGCGGCACCCGCCCCGCGTCAGGTCCAGGCCCCGCGCACGACGCCGCAGGTCAACCCGTTCAACCAGAACCCGGAGCGCTGATAGATGCTGGCCGCCATCACATCGGAATTGGGGCCGTGGAGCTGGTGGGTCGTCGGCCTCGTGCTGCTCGCCGCCGAGATGCTGGTGCCCGGCTTCTTCCTCGTCTGGATCGGCCTTGCGGCAATCGCCGTCGGCGCGCTGTCACTGCTCTTTTGGGATAGCGCCTTCTGGGTGTGGCAGCTGCAGGCGATCCTCTTTGCCGCCTTCGCCGTCGCCGCCACCTTCATCGGCCGCAAGCTGACGCGCGATCACGGCGAGACGGACGAGCCCTTCCTCAACCAGCGCGGCGCCAGCCTCGTCGGCCGCACAGCGACGCTCGCCGAGCCGATCACCGAGGGCCGTGGCCGCATCAAGCTGGATGACACGCAGTGGAAGGTGAGCGGCCCGGATCTGCCCGTCGGCGCGCGCGTCAAGGTCATATCAAGCAACGGCCGCGACCTGACGGTCGAGGAAGCCTGATCCCGATCACGCTGGCCTGGATCAGGCCACGCCGATCCTCAAAAGATCGTGGAAATGAATGAGCCCGACCGGCTTGTTGTCGTCGTCGACGACGATAAGCGCGCCGATGCTGTGCTTGTTGAGCAATGCCAGTGCCGCGGTCGCCAGCACATTCGGCTTCACCGTCTTCGGCGCCCGCGTCATGATATCGTCGACCACGAGCTCCGACAGGTTGCGCGACAGATTGCGCGCCATGTCGCCCTCGGTGACGATGCCGCAAAGCCGGCCATCTTCGTCCAAAATGCCGACACAGCCGAAATGCTTGCGTGATAGTGTCGAGATCGCCTCCGGCAGCGGTGTACCCTTGGCAACCAGCGGCACGCGCTCGCCGGTGTGCATGACGTCGGCGACATGGCTCAAGGCCGCGCCGAGCTTGCCGCCGGGATGGAACACATGGAAGTCGCGCGCCGTGAAGCCGCGCGCCTCAAGCAGCGCGATCGCCAACGCATCGCCCATGGCCAGCTGCATCATCGTCGACGTGGTCGGCGCAAGGCCATGCGGGCAGGCTTCCTCGACGTTCGGCATCAACAGCACGACATCCGACGCCTTGCCGAGCGACGAGTCCGGCGAGCAGGTCATGGAGATCAGCGGAATGGAGAAGCGGCGCGTATAGGCGATCACGTTGCGGAGTTCCGCGCTCTCGCCGCCCTTCGACAGCGCCAGCACCGCATCCCCCAGCCCCACCATGCCGAGATCGCCGTGGTTGGCCTCGGCGGCATGCATGAAGAAGGCGGGCGTTCCTGTTGATGCGAGCGTCGCGGCGATCTTGACGCCGATATGGCCGCTCTTGCCGACGCCGGTGACGATCACCCGCCCCGAAATCCCGCCGATCGTTTCGACAGCCTGCATGAAAGGCCCGGCGAGATCGCCGTCAAAGGC
This sequence comes from Rhizobium sp. 16-449-1b, assembly GCF_017741935.1. GTDB lineage: Bacteria > Pseudomonadota > Alphaproteobacteria > Rhizobiales > Rhizobiaceae > Rhizobium. The sequence continues at coordinate 164,924 of NZ_JAGHMH010000024.1, forward strand.
CTGTTCAAGGGACACCAACGACTGTCGTTCGGTGGCGAGTGTGCGCCTGGCCGAGTCGATCACGCCGTTGTCGATGAGATTTACCGCTCGCTTGATCATCGCCATCCGTTAGCCGCTTTCCAGCGCGGTGTCCACCATAGCGGCGGATTGCACACCGCCTTCGGCCAAATGGCAACGAATGGTTAACCACGAGGCTTTACGTTCGGGTAACCACTTCGAAGCATGCCGAGCGCGACCATATGGGCCATTGGAGACATACGAGCAGTCTGACGCCGCTCCGCGCGGCGGGCGTTGCCGTATCCGTGGCGCTGGCTGGTCTAGAGCTCGCAGTCCCCACTTCGGCGCTCGCCCAATCGGCGCGCACTGCCGCATCCTCCTCTCCCCTTGCCCAGTCCGCCTACATCGCCACCCCCGATGCAACGGGCGATCAACAGGACGACGGCACGACCATACCCGGCGCCGCCGCATCCGCGGACGACCCCTCAGGCGCGAACACCGATACCCCCAACGGCGCCAGCGCCAACACTAGCGCGACCACACGGCAAACCACATCAGGCGACCAGCCTAGCGACGAGACCACCGGCTCCATTCTCGACGAGGACATGATGCGGCTGAACACACGCGAGGCCCCGCTCGACGAGCGCAGGCTGCGCAAGCCTGACGTCAATCTCTCGACCGAGGAAACCCCTGGCATCCGCGTCGGCACCTTCGTGCTGCGCCCGACCGTGACACAGAGCATCAACACCGAGACGCAGAAGGACGGCGACGTCAAGCAGACGCGCGCCTTCCTCGAAACCGACATGAAGACGACGCTGACGTCGGACTGGGCGCTGCATCAGCTGCTGATCACGAGCGAGGGCGCCTGGCAGAAGAATGTCAGCGGCGAAGGCGAAGAGCAGCCGGACTTCCGGATCAACGGCGATCTGAGGCTCGATCTCCCCGAGGAAACCACGGCCCACATCACCGGCGGCTACCACTTCTACCGCGAAGACACCGACGACCCGAACGCCATCCAGAACGCCAACCAGCAGTCGGACGTGCAGGAATTCACCCTCGGCGCCTCGATCGAGCGCGACTTCGGCATCCTGCGCGGCAGCACCGGCATCGATTTCACCCGCACGATCTATTCCGACGCCACGCTGTCCGATGGCACCGTCGTCTCGCTCAGCGACCGCGACCAGACATCGGGCACCCTGCGCGGCCGCATCGGCTACGAGCTGTCGCCCGCCTTGATCCCATTCATCGAGGGCAATGTCGGCAAGACGGTGTATGACCAGACGACCGACGTGGCCGGCTACCAGCGCTCCGGCGACAGCTATGGCGCCAAGGTCGGCGTCGAGGTGGATCTCGGCGAAAAGCTGCGCGGCGAAGTGGGCGTCGGCTACGAGATCGCCAGCTTCGACGACAACAGGCTGTCCGATATCGACGCAACCGTGCTCGATGCCAGCGTCCGCTGGTCGCCTCTGCGTGGCACGGATATCGATTTCGGCCTGCAGACCAGCCTGCAGCCATCCACCACGCCGGGTGTCGCAGGCTATATCTCGCGCGCCATGACGACGACGGTCACGCATCAGCTGCGCGACAATCTGGTCGGAACCTTCCTGGGTGGGATAACCTTGCGCGACTATCCGTCGGATAGCACGATCAGCGACGAGACGGTCTATACGACCAGCGCCGGCCTGACCTGGAACATCAACCGATATCTCGATCTGACGAGCACCATCGGCTACGAACTCACCTCCAGAAAAGTCGGCGCCGACTCGCAGCAATGGCGAGCCGGCGTCGGTCTGAAGCTGAAACGCTGACAGCGATCGGGAAGACCGCGCTGCGGCCTCCCCTTCGATCGCCTGATATCAGAGACCCTTGAGCAGGTCCTTGAAGCCTTCGATCACGGTCGGGCGGATATCCGCACGCTCAAGCGCGAAGGCAACGTTGGCGAGAATGAAGCCATCCTTGGCGCCGCAGTCGTAGGTCGTGCCCTTGAAGTGGTAACCGGCGAAAGCCTGGTCCTTCAGGAGCTTCAGCATGCCGTCGGTGAGCTGGATCTCGTTGCCGGCGCCGCGTTCCTGGGTTTCCAAGATCTTGAACACTTCCGGCTGCAGGATGTAGCGGCCGTTGATGAAGAAGTTCGACGGCGCTGTGCCCTTGGCGGGCTTTTCGACCATGCCGGTGATGCGGAAGCCGTCACCGATCGCGTCGCCGACGCCGACGATACCGTATTTGTGGGCCTGATCGGGCGCGCACTCTTCCACGGCGATGATGTTGCCGCCGCTCTGGGCGTAAAGGTCGATCATGCCCTTCATGCAGCCCTTGGCTTCGCTCTTCATGATCATGTCGGGAAGCAGCAGCGCGAAAGGCTCGTCGCCGATGATCTCGCGGGCGCACCATACGGCGTGACCGAGGCCGAGCGGCTCCTGCTGGCGCGTGAAGCTCACGGTACCAGCCTTGGGAAGCTGGCCTGCGAGCAGCGTGATTTCGGCGTTCTTGCTGCGCTCGCGCAGCGTCTGCTCAAGCTCGAAATGGATGTCGAAATAGTCTTCGATGATGTGCTTGTTACGGCCCGTCACGAAAACGAAATGCTCGATCCCGGCTTCCAGCGCTTCGTCCACCACATACTGAATGATCGGCTTGTCGACGACAGTCAGCATTTCCTTCGGAACGGCCTTTGTGGCCGGAAGGAAGCGCGTGCCGAGACCGGCGACCGGGAATACAGCTTTGCGAACTTTTTTATGCTCTGCCACACAGGCCTCCTGGGATGATTCTAACGCTTGAAATATAACGCGATTTTGATCGGATTAGATGAGATTTGCTACGGTTTTGCAAATAGTGACTGTGTTCGTGCGTCATGGTAAAGAATTTGTTGACTCCGTTCGGGTAGTCTCAGGCCTGAGCGGAATTTTTGCGCTCTGCTGTGCCTGAAACGAAAGGACGGATGACCGCCGATGACTCAAAATCACAAAATCTCCCTTCGTGGTCTTGCATTCGCATTCATCATGACCGCATCCGCCAGTCTGGCGCCTGTTAACGCCATGGCCGACCAGCGGTTCCAGAAGTGGATCGCGGACTTCTATCAAACTGCCGCTCAAAATGGCATCAGCAAGGCAACTTATCGTAAAGCTTTCTCAGGCGTCAGCGACCCTGACCCTACGGTGCTGGAAAAGGCTACTTATCAGCCTGAATTTACGACGAAAATCTGGGATTACGTGGATTCTCGCGTAAATCCTTATACCGTCCAGATCGGCCGCAAGATGATGGCCAAACACGCCTCTACGTTGAATTGGATCGAGCGGAACTTCGGCGTCGACAAGACGATTCTCCTGGCGATCTGGTCGATGGAATCGAATTACGGCGCCGTGCTCGAGAAGGACGACAGGCTGCATTACGTGCCCCGCGCGCTGGCGACACTCGCCTATGCCGACGCCAAGCGCACCAAGTTCGCGCAGAAGCAGCTGATCGCCGCCCTGAAGATCCTGCAGAACGGTGACATCTCGCCAGATGGCATGACCGGCTCCTGGGCAGGCGCCATGGGCCACACGCAATTTATTCCCACCAGCTACCTGCTCTATGCCGTCGATGCCGATGGCAACGGCCACCGCGACATCTGGAACTCGGTTCCCGACGCGCTCGCCACCTCCGCCAATCTCCTGAAGAAGAACGGCTGGGATTTCGGCAAGACCTGGGGCTACGAAGTCAAGGTTCCATCGAGCGCGCTGAAGCATGTCGGCAAGACCATGACACTGTCGCAGTGGTCGGCCCTTGGCCTGAAGCGCCCGAGCGGCATGGGCTTCAAGGACGGCTCCGGCAAGGCGGTCCTGAAGATGCCTGCCGGCAATGACGGCCCGGGCTTCCTGATGACCAGCAACTTCTACACCATCAAGAAGTACAATGCCTCTGACAGCTACGCGATTGCCGTCGGCCTGCTTGCCGACGAGATCGCCGGCTATGGCGGCATGAAGCAGCGCTGGCCGCGCCCGGATGGCACGCTCGACGTCAAGGAGAAGTTCGAGCTGCAGACTAGGCTCAAGGCGCTCGGCTATTATGACGGCGAAGTCGATGGCAATTTCGGCAGTGGTTCCAAGGCCGCGATCGCCGCCGTCCAGGGCCGCATCGGCATGCAGGCGGATGGCGAACCCTCGCTGCCGCTCCTGAACGCGCTTCGCAAGTAGCCGTCACGTCGCGATCAAAAACATGCGCACCGCGCTTTGGGGTGTGGACGCCCGTCCCGCTCCATGAGAAAATAAGCGTCGATGCAGGGCGGCCGATATGCGTAAACGAGTAGATCAGACAACAGCCAAGAGTGGCGTTCGCGGCATGCTCCGCTGGGGCGCGTTGGGCGCGGCGGTGCTGGTCTTTTCCACCTCTGTTCTGCCGCCCGTTTCGGCTGAAGCCCAGGAACAGCGCTATTACCAGCGCCGCTCGCTCATGGATTTCTTCTTGGGCCGCCGTTACATCGACGAGGCCCCACAGGCGCCCGGCCAATACACGCAGCCGCGCGCCGCCCCCCAGCGCAAGAAGAAAGCGCCGCCCAAGGCCACCGTCTCCACGCCACGCGCGGCACCCGTGATCGCACCAGAAGAGAAAGTCGTCGAGAAGCTCGACAACGCCCAGAAGATCTTGGTTGTCGGCGACTTCCTGGCCGGCGGCCTCGGCGTTGGCATGGACGCGGCCTTCCAGGATTCGCCGGGCATCCTCATAGAGACCCACAGCAACGTCGCCTCCGGCCTCGTGCGCGACGATTATTACGACTGGCCGACGCAACTGACGAAATTCATGGACGAGGCCAAGCCCGCCATGGTCGTCGTCATGCTCGGCGCCAACGATCGCCAGCAGATGGTGACCGACGTCGGCAAGGAGAAGTTCCGCACCGATGGCTGGTACACCGAATATCAGCGCCGCGTCCTCGCCTTCGGCAAGGCGGTGACGGCTAGGAAGATCCCGCTGCTCTGGGTCGGTCTGCCCGCCTTCGATTCGCCCTCGATGATGGCGGATGCCGCGCAGATGAACCAGGTCTACCGCAAGCAGGTGGAATCGATCGGCGGCGAGTTCGTCGATATCTGGGATGGCTTCGTCAGCGAGAGCGGTGATTTCATCGTCACCGGCTCCGACATCAACGGCCAGCAGGTGCGCCTTCGCACCTCCGACGGCATCAACATGACCGATGCCGGCCGCCGCAAGGTCGCCTTCTATGTCGAAAAGCCGGCCCGCCGCATCCTCGGCACCCAGGCAAGCCCCGATCTCGTGCGCCTCGACAACAGCAGCGCGCCGGCGATCGGCTTGTCGTCGAACCCGGCGGATCATACCGACCCGATCGCGCTCTCCGACCCCAACCTCGACGGCGGAACGGCGCTTCTCGGCGGCGCCGCCATTCCCGTCAGCGCCACGAAATCGCCGCGCGACAAGCTGGTGCAGGATGGCGAAATGGCCAAGCCCCCGGCCGGCCGCGTCGACGACTACAGCCGCCCCGCCGCCAAATCGGCCGCTGAGGTCTCGGTCAAGTAAAAGCGGGCGCTCGCACGCCCGCCTCTATCTTTTGTCAGCTTGACTGGCTCAGCTCGGAAAATCCGCACTCAGTGTCACATCCGCCCAGGCATCGAAATTCGACCGCAGCGCGTCCAGCCGCTCGCGCGCGATCTTCAGCGCCGGCGCGCCCAGCAGCAACCGCAGCGGCGGCTCCTTCGCCTCATAGGCGGCAATGACGGCCGCTGCGGCACGCGCCGGATCGCCCGGCTGATTGCCGGAGACCGCACGGGTCGCAGCCCGGCGCTTGCCCGCCGTCTCGGCGTAGTCGTCAATCACGGTCGCCGATTCGATCATCGAGCTCCCGGCCCAGTTGGTGCGAAACGCCCCCGGCTCCAGAATGGTGACCTTGATCCCGAGCGGCGCGACCTCGTGAGAGAGCGATTCCGACAAGCCCTCAACCGCGAACTTGGTGGCGTGATAATAGCCGGTTGCCGCGAAGGCCACGAGGCCGCCGAGCGACGACGTGTTGAACACATGGCCGCGACGCCGCGCGCGCATGCCGGGGAGCACCCGCTTGGTCACCGAAATCAGGCCGAAGACATTGGTCTCGAACTGGTCACGTATCTCCTGGTCGTCGCCCTCCTCGATCGCCGCGAGATAGCCGTAGCCGGCATTGTTGACCAGCACATCGATGCCGCCGAAATGCGTCTCCGCCGCAGCGACAGCCTCGTCGACCGATGCCTTGGAGCGCACATCAAGCGCCAGCGGCAGCACATGATCGCCGTAGCGGGTGACCAGATCGTCGAGCGCGCCGGGCTTGCGCGCCGTCACAGCCGCCCGCCAGCCGCGCGCCAATACCGCTTCGGCCAAAGCGAGGCCGAGGCCCGAGGAAGCGCCGGTGATGAACCAGATGGGGGAAGTCTCAGTCATGTTGTCTCCTTCCGGGTTTTTCGCCCACTCTTTCGTTAGGTCTTAGCGCCGGCGCAGGATCATGCCGCCATGGTGCAGCGTGTCGCGATCGACGAAGTCGCCATCGGCGGTAAAGCCGGTGTCGTCCCAGTAATCGATATGGGCGCCATGCACCTCGTAGCGCCCCTGATAGGCGCTCTCGCGGTTGCCGCGCGCCTCGTCATATCGGCCGTTCGCCAGAAGCTCGTGCCGAACCCGACCGTCATCGGTGATCCACATGCCGACATACGGATGATCGCTCATCATCTCTCTCCTCTTCCGGCCAAGCAGGGCCGATGCGGTTGCAGGCGACGGCTCTTCCGTCTTGCCATGGGATGAGAGATAGGGGCGGCATTGGCATCGAACGAGTTGCCAATCCGAGATAGCTTGGTTAGTTATACTAACCAATGAGCGACCAGTTCGAAGGCATCTCCGTTCTCCTTGCCATCGCGGAAGCGCGCAACTTCCGCGTCGCCGCCGAGCGGCTGGGCGTGACCCGCTCCGCCGTCAGCCAGGCGTTGCAGCGGCTGGAAGACCGGCTGGGCGTCACGCTCGTCCAGCGCACCACGCGCAGCGTGCGGCTGACCGAAGCCGGTGAATTGTTCCAGTCCCTGGTGAAGGAGCCTGCGAACCGCGTGACCGAGGCGATCGAAGCCGTGCGCGAGGTTCGCGCGCGGCCATCCGGGCTGCTGCGCATTGCCGTGTCGTCCATCGCCGAACGCGTCATCTCCGGACCGCTGCTCGCAGGCTTCATGGCGAAATATCCGGAGCTGCGCCTGGATATCACCATCACCGACGGCGAGTTCGATATCGTCGAGGCCGGCTTCGATGCCGGGATCCGGCTGGGCGAGGTGATCGAGCAGGACATGGTGGCCGTGTCGGTCTCGTCAGCCCAGCGCCAATGCGCCGTCGCTTCGCCCGATTACATCGCCCGCCGCGGTGCGCCGCAACACCCCCGCGATCTCGTCGATCACGTCTGCATCGGCTGGCGCCCCAGACCCGACACCGCCCCCTACCGCTGGGAGTTCACAGAGAACGGCCGCGACTTCGATGTCGCCGTCGATCCCGACATGACCACCAACGACATGGGCATGATGCTGCGCATGGCCTCGTCGGGCGCCGGCATCACCTTCGGCATGGTCGAGACCTTCGCGCCACATATCGCGCGCGGCGAGCTCGTGCCGCTTCTCGAAAGCTACTGCCCACCCTTCGACGGCTTCTACATCTACTACCCCCGCCGCCACCGCCAGCCGCAGAAGCTGCGCGTGCTGGTCGATCACCTCTCAAGCAGAGGCTGACTGCGGGCATACCGAGCCGGCGGCACGCCCGCATATCGCGAGAAGGCGACGCTGAACGCACTCGCCGAACCATAACCCACGCGCTCGGCCACCTCATCCATCGCGAGTTCGCGGCCGCGTAACAGCTGCTTGGCGAGCGCCATGCGCCAGGCCAGCAGATACTCCATCGGCGGCAGGCCGACGACACGGCTGAAACGGGCGAAGAAGGCCGACCGGGAGAGCGACGCCTCGGTCGCGAGATCCGCCACGGTCCAGGGATGGGCGGGCCGTTCATGCAGCGCGTGAAGTGCGGCCGCCAGCCGTTCGTCCGCCAGACCCCGGCTGAGGCCGGGCGCCCCCGTTGGCTGCGTGCCGGATCGCAGCGCCTCGATCAGCAACACCTCCAGCAGCCGTTCAAGCACCAGCTCCCGCCCCGGCCGCCGCTCGCGCGTTTCCTCGCCGACCAATTGCATCAGCGTCGCCAGACGCGGTTCGCCGCGAACCACAACGACATCGGGCAGCAGTGAAACCAGAAGTGCGGCATCCGGTGAACCGAAGCTGCAATGCCCGATGCGCATGCGCAGATCAGCCGGCCCGTCGGGACGACCCGCACGGAAGCGACCGTCGCTCATCGGCTTCGGAACGACGGCGGGCACATCGCGCGGCGCGTCGATGCTCTCATTGACGAGATCACGCATGGCCGGCACCAGGACGAAGTCGCCAGCCTCAAGAATGAACGGCGGCTCCTCCCCGAATGTCACGCGGCAGCGCCCGTCGATAACAGCGCAGTAGAAGGGCTCACCCGTGGCCTCGCGTTCAATCCGCCAGAGGCCGGCGCATTCAACCAGCTTCGAGAAACGCGCGGCGGGCTGCAGCAGCGTGACGATTTCAGCAAGAGGATCAACGGTCACAATCAGGACTATCGCTAAAGAAATGGAGACTGCAGCCTATATCAAGTCTCGCACGCGGTCACTACCCTGCGATCATTCCTTTTCAATTGGAGACGCAGATGCCCACGATACTGATCACCGGTTGCTCGTCCGGCTTTGGCCTGGAGACCGCGAAACTCTTTCTCGACCGCGGCTGGGATGTGATCGCGACGATGCGCAAGCCCGACCCCAACCTGCTGCCGGCTTCCGAACGCCTGCGCATCCTGGCGCTCGACGTCACCGACCCTGTAAGCATAGCCGAGGCCGTGGCCGCCGCCGGTCATATCGACGTACTCGTCAACAACGCCGGCTTCGGAGCGGCCTCACCGATAGAACTCACCGCACCGGAAACCGTGCGGTCCCTGTTCGAGACAAACACGATCGGCACCTTGGCGATGGTCCAGGCCGTCGTGCCGCAGATGCGCCAACGCCGCGCGGGCGTCGTCATCAACGTCACCTCGACGGTGACGGTGAAGACGCTACCGGTCATCGGCGTCTACCGCGCCAGCAAGGCCGCGGTGAACGCGCTGACGGAATCCTTGGCAGTCGAGATGGAGCCCTTCGGCGTGCGGGTGCATATCGTTCTGCCCGGCCGCTCGCCAACCACGCGCTTCGGCGAAAACGCACGCCCCCACTTCCGTGGCCTCGACGATGCCGACTATGCGCCGATGCTCCAGCAGTTCATCAAGAACGTGCAGGACGATACCGGCCCGGTGACCCATGCCGCCGACGTCGCCGAGGCCGTTTGGCGGGCTGCGACCGATCCATCAGCACCGCTGCGTATTCCGGGCGGTGCCGATGCGGAACTCTGGATGGCCGAAGCAGGCCTCTAAAAAACCGACCTTGCAGCTCGGGGCCGCGCCAGGCAGTCCCGAGCCCACCAATTGCAGCAACTAACTCCGCTGCAGCGCCAGATGCGCCCCGAGGCCGATCAGTATTCCGCCACCCGCACGCTGCACCAGCCGCTGCGCCGAACCCGAGCGCTTCAGCCTCGAAACTAAGACACCCGCCAGCATCACGCAGACGATATCGGCCGACGAGAAGATGAAATTGACGATCGTGCCCAGCAGCACGAATTGCAGCCAGACCGGAAAGCTGGCGGCGGGATCGATGAATTGCGGCAGGAAGGCCAGGAAGAAGATCGCCGTCTTCGGATTCAAGACCTCGATCGAGATACTCTCGACAAAGGCACGCCGGCCGGACTTCGGATCGATGGCAGCGAGCGTCGTCTCCCCTTGAGACTTGCTGCGAAACAGCGAGATGCCGAGCCAGACCAGATAGGCAGCACCAGCGAGCTTGACCGCCATATAGAGCACCGGCACCGCATGGAAGATGATCGACAGGCCCGCGGCGGCCGCGATCACATGCACATAGCAGCCGACATGGATCCCGAGCGTCGCCATGAACCCCGCCCGCCGTCCGCGCGCCAGCGTCTGGGCGGCGGCGTAAAGCATGGCCGGCCCGGGAATATAGGCGAAGAGCGCGGTCGTGACGAAGAAGGTGATCAGCAGTTCGGTCGATGGCATCCGGTGTTGTTCCTTGCCGCATAGCCATGCGAAGCGATGGCCCGCGCACCATAGATCGCCGCATCGCCGTTGACCATGGCGCACCGGCACATCCCGACATCAGTTTCAGCGCACCCGCCTTACTCGATCACCTCGACCGCAGACAGCACCTCCACACTGGCGGCCGCTCCGCATCCATGCACCTCGATCTTCAGCTTCGCACCCGGAACGATGATCGTCATCAGCTTCGCCTGGATGACCTTGGCATTGCCTGGCGGATCGACGTTGATGTAGCCGGTGCCGCGCTTGTCCTTGAACTGGAAGCCTTCAATCTCCCGGCTGGATGCTTTCAACGTCAGGTCCACAACCTCGCCTGTCGTCGTAGCCACCTGGCAATCGGTCTCAGGGCTGAGGCCGGAGAGACGCTCGCGCGATGCCGCCGCCGCTTCGACCACCGGCGCGGACGACGATCCGCAGCCGGAAAGCACCCGCCGCACCGCAGCCCCGCTTCCGCGCAGAGAAAACGCATAGGGCAGCCCGACCGGGTCGAAAGCCAACGTCGCCCGGCTCCCCTTCTGAAGGGCGTCGGAGAAATCATCGGCAAGCGGCCAGCGATAGAGATCGTGGGCGCCGCGCTCCGGCAGGTGGAAGGTGAACGTGCGGCCATCGATGATGATATCAAACGGCTCGCCGGTCGCCTTGCCGTGCTCGTAGATGACCATCTCGAAGCTCGGCGCGCCTACGGCAGGGCAACTGACCAGCAGGCACATGTTCTCGCTCAGGCACTTCGCTGTCGCCGGATAATCGACGTACCCGGCGCGCTCCCAGGCCCCGGCCGGCGAAGCCGCGACACACAAGAAGGCCGCGACAATGCTGATGACAGATCGTACAGACATATTCATTGACCCCCGTACAACAAACAGTCCGTCCATACTCGCCGAACTGACGCGCCCGCCGCCAGATAGACTTTCTCGGTAGGCGCTGCACAAGGCACAAAAAAGCTCGGGGCCGCATCACGCAGCCCCGAGCCAAGATCAATCCAAACGTCGCGTCCGCTTAGCGAGGCAGGACCGTCGAGCCCATCAGCGCCTCGTCGATCGCGCGTGCCGCCTGGCGTCCCTCGCGGATCGCCCAGACGACCAGCGACTGGCCGCGGCGCACGTCGCCCGCCGTCCAGAACTTGTCGACCGAGGTCTTGTAGTCGCGGTCGTTGGCGACGACGTTGGTCGAGCCGCGGCGGTCGGTGTTGAGCGTCAGCTTGCCGTCGAGTTCCTTGAGCACGCTCGTGGTGAACGGGCCGCTGAAGCCAATGGCGATGAAGGCGAGATCGGCCTTGATGATGAACTCCGTGCCAGCGATCGGCTTTCGGCGCTCGTCGACTTCGCAGCACTTGACGCCGGTGAGAACACCGTCTTCGCCGATGAACTCGAGCGTCGCCACCTGGAATTCGCGCACGGCACCTTCAGCCTGGCTGGAAGAGGTGCGCATCTTGGTGGCCCAGAAAGGCCAGACGGCGAGCTTGTCTTCCTTCTCCGGCGGCTGCGGACGGATGTCGAGCTGGGTGACCTTCACGGCACCCTGGCGGAACGCCGTGCCGACGCAGTCCGATGCGGTATCACCACCACCGACGACGACGACATGCTTGGCGCCTGCGAGGATCGGGTCCGATGCCCAGCCGACACTGTCGATGTTTTCGCGGCCGACGCGCTTGTTCTGCTGCACGAGGTAAGGCATCGCATCGTGCACGCCAGCGAGATCAAAGCCCGGAATGCCGGCTTCGCGCGGCGTTTCCGAACCGCCGCAGTAGAGAACCGCATCATGATCGGCGATCAGCTGCTCGACCTTCAGATCGACGCCGACGTTAACGCCGCAATGGAAGGTTACGCCCTCGCCGGAGATCTGCTCGACGCGGCGATCGATAAAATTCTTCTCCATCTTGAAGTCGGGAATACCGTAGCGCAGCAGACCGCCGGGCTTCGATTCACGCTCATAGACATGCACCTCGTGACCCGCGCGGCCGAGCTGCTGGGCAGCCGCCATGCCGGCAGGGCCGGAGCCGATGATCGCGACCTTCTTGCCGGTGCGAACGGCAGCCGGCTGCGGCCGGATGAAGCCGAGCTCATAGGCCTTGTCGGCGATCGCCTGCTCGACGGTCTTGATGGCAACCGGCGCATCCTCGAGGTTCAGCGTGCAGGCTTCCTCGCAGGGCGCGGGGCAGACGCGGCCGGTGAACTCAGGGAAGTTGTTGGTCGAATGCAGGTTCTGGATCGCTGCTTCCCAGTTGTTGTTGTAGACCAGATCGTTCCAGTCGGGGATCTGGTTGTGCACGGGACAGCCGGTCGGGCCATGGCAATAGGGAATGCCACAGTCCATGCAGCGCGCGGCCTGTTTCTGCACTTCCGGGTCCGACATCGGGATCGTGAATTCGCGGAAATGCCGGATACGGTCCGACGCCGGCTGATACTTCGCCACCTGCCGGTCGATTTCCAGAAACCCTGTTACCTTACCCATGCTGCTGTCTTCCCTTACACTCATGACCGCCTCACCGCAGCCAGTTGTCTGTTTTCAGTCCCGTTACCCGGGGCAAATTGCTGAACCGTCATTAGAACATATCCCCTTGAGAACCATCCATGAGACTGTGACAGGATTGCTGTCGGCGCAGTCACCATGGGTCATCGAGATATTTCGGTATCCGCCACGCACGATTGGCACGTGGCGGATATGTCGGTGTTGTTATTCCGCGGCGATCCCCATCCGGCTGCGCTCCATTTCCTCGAGCGCGCGGCGGTATTCGACCGGCATGACCTTGCGGAACTTCGGACGATACTCCGCCCAGTTGTCCAGGATCTGCTTGGCACGGGTGGATTCCGTGTAGTGCAGGTGGTTGGAGATCAGCTGGTAGAGGCGTTCCTCGTCGTGACGGGTCATGTCGCCGGAAACGTCGACGCGGCCCTTGTGCGCGAGATCGCCGCCATGGTGATGCAGCTTCTCCATCAGGTCGTCCTCTTCCGGAACCGGCTCGAGCTCGACCATCGCCATGTTGCAGCGCTTGGCGAAATCGCCGCTCTCGTCCAGAACATAGGCGACGCCACCAGACATGCCGGCCGCGAAGTTGCGGCCCGTCTCGCCGAGCACGACCACCACGCCACCCGTCATGTATTCGCAGCCGTGGTCGCCCACGCCTTCGACGATGGCGATGGCGCCGGAGTTGCGCACCGCGAAGCGCTCGCCCGCGACGCCGCGGAAGTAGCACTCGCCCTCGGTCGCGCCGTAAAGCACGGTGTTGCCGACGATGATTGAGTCCTCAGCGACGATCTTCGAGTTCTCCGGCGGACGCACGATGATCTTGCCGCCCGAAAGGCCCTTGCCGACATAGTCGTTGCCGTCGCCGATCAGCTTGAAGGTCACGCCGCGCGCCAGGAACGCGCCGAACGACTGTCCGGCCGTGCCGCGAAGCGTCACGTTGATCGTGTCTTCCTTCAGGCCGCGGTGGTTGTAGCGCTTGGCCACCTCACCCGACAGCATCGCGCCCGCCGAACGGTCGACGTTCTTGATGTCGACTTCGAAAGACACAGGCGTCTTCGACGCGAGTGCCGGCTCGGCCTCCGCGATCATCTTGCGATCGAGAATGTCGTCGATCGGATGCTTCTGGCGGGTCGTCCAGTAGGTTGCTTCCTTCGGCGCCTCCACCTTGTGGAAGATGCGGCTGAAGTCGAGACCCTTGGACTTCCAGTGCGCCAGCATCTCGTCCTTCTCGAGCAGCTCCGAAGCGCCGATGATGTCATCGAACTTGGTGAAGCCGAGCGAGGCCAGGATTTCACGCACTTCGTTGGCAACGAAGAAGAAGTAGTTGATGACGTGCTCCGGCGTGCCCTTGAAGCGCTTGCGCAGAACCGGATCCTGGGTGGCAACGCCAACAGGGCAGGTGTTCAGGTGGCACTTGCGCATCATGATGCAGCCGGCGGCGATGACGGGAGCGGTCGCGAAGCCGAACTCGTCGGCACCAAGAAGCGCACCGATGATGACGTCGCGGCCGGTCTTCAGGCCACCGTCGACCTGCAGCGCGATGCGCGAACGAAGGCCGTTCAGCACCAGCGTCTGCTGCGTTTCGGCAAGGCCGATTTCCCACGGAGAGCCGGCATGCTTCAGCGAGGTCAGCGGCGACGCGCCGGTGCCGCCGTCGAAGCCGGAGACCGTGATGTGGTCGGCGCGCGCCTTGGCGACACCGGCGGCAACCGTGCCGACGCCGACTTCCGAGACGAGCTTGACCGAGACATCGGACGTCGGGTTGACGTTCTTCAGGTCGTAGATCAGCTGCGCCAGATCTTCGATCGAGTAGATGTCGTGGTGCGGCGGCGGCGAGATCAGGCCGACACCCGGCGTCGAGTGACGGGTCTTGGCAACGGTCGCATCGACCTTGTGGCCGGGCAGCTGGCCGCCTTCGCCGGGCTTGGCACCCTGCGCAACCTTGATCTGCAGCATGTCGGCGTTGACGAGGTATTCGGTGGTGACACCGAAGCGTCCCGACGCGATCTGCTTGATCGCCGAGCGTTCCGGGTTCGCAGAACCATCAGCCAGCGGGAAGTAGCGGTCAGACTCTTCGCCGCCCTCGCCCGTGTTGGACTTACCGCCGATCTTGTTCATCGCGATCGCCAGCGTCGTATGCGCCTCTCTGGAGATAGAGCCGAAGGACATGGCGCCGGTCGAGAAGCGCTTGACGATCTCGACCGCAGGCTCGACGTCATCGAGCGAGACGGGTTTGCGCCCGATCTGCTCGGCGGTCTTGATCTTGAACAGGCCGCGAATGGTGTTCATGCGCAGCGCCGACGTGTTCACCATCTCGGCGAACTCGCGGTAGCGGTCCTCGGAGTTGCCGCGAACGGCGTGCTGCAGCGTGGCCACCGCATCCGGGGTCCAGGCATGGCTTTCGCCGCGCATGCGGTAGGCATATTCGCCGCCGATATCGAGCGTGGTCGCGAGCAGCGGATCCTTCCCGAAGGCCGACGTGTGACGGGCAACGGTCTCTTCGGAGATCGCCTTCAGATCGACGCCTTCGATCATCGTCGCGGTGCCGAAGAAATACTTGTCGACCAGTTCCTGCTGCAGGCCGATCGCATCGAAGATCTGGCCGCCGCAATAGGACTGATAGGTCGAGATGCCCATCTTCGACATGACCTTGAGGATGCCCTTACCGACCGCCTTGATGTAGCGGTAGACGACTTCGGACGCGTCCACTTCCTTCGGGAACTCGCCCTTGGCATGCATGTCGAGCAGCGTGTCGAAGGCCAGGTACGGGTTGATCGCTTCCGCGCCGTAACCGGCGAGAAGACAGAAGTGGTGCACTTCGCGCGGCTCGCCGGTTTCGACGACGAGGCCGACGGAAGTGCGCAGCCCCTTGCGGATCAGGTGATGGTGCACGGCGGCCGTCGCGAGCAGCGCCGGGATCGCGATGCGGTCCGGCCCGATCTGGCGGTCGGAGAGCACGATGATGTTGTAGCCGCCCTTGACGGCCGCTTCCGCGCGCTCGCAGAGGCGGTCGAGCATTTCGGGCATGCCTTCGGCGCCGCGCTCCACGTCATAGGTGAAGTCGAGCGTCTTGGTGTCGAAACGGTCTTCCGTGTGGCCGATCGAGCGGATCTTTTCGAGATCGCCATTGGTAAGGATCGGCTGACGCACTTCCAGGCGCTTGGCGTTGGCCGCACCCTCGTGGTCGAGAATGTTCGGGCGCGGGCCGATGAAGGACACCAGGCTCATGACCAGCTCTTCGCGGATCGGATCGATCGGCGGGTTGGTGACCTGCGCGAAGTTCTGCTTGAAGTAGGTGTAGAGCAGCTTCGACTTTTCCGACATGGCCGAGATCGGCGTATCGGTGCCCATCGAGCCCACGGCTTCCTGGCCCGTCGTCGCCATCGGCGACATCAGGATCTTGGTGTCTTCGGTGGTGTAGCCGAAGGCCTGCTGGCGGTTGAGGAGCGAGACGTCGCGGCGCAGTGCGCGCGGCTCCACCGGCTTCAGGTCTTCGAGGATCAGCTGCGTGCGATCGAGCCAGCTGCGATAGGGATGCTTGGTCGCGAGCTCGGTCTTCAGCTCCTCGTCGGAGACGATCTTGCCCTTCTCCATGTCGATCAAGAGCATCTTGCCCGGCTGCAGGCGCCACTTCTTGACGATATCCTCTTCGGCCACCGGCAGCGTGCCGGCTTCCGAGGCGAGGATGACGCGGTCGTCTGACGTGACGAGGTAGCGGGCCGGACGCAGGCCGTTACGGTCGAGCGTCGCGCCGATCTGCTTGCCATCGGTGAAGGCAACGGCGGCGGGGCCGTCCCACGGCTCCATCAGCGCTGCGTGATATTCGTAGAACGCCTTGCGCTCCTTCGACATCGACTGGTTGCCGGCCCAGGCTTCCGGGATCAGCATCATCACGGCATGCGCCATGGAATAGCCGCCGCGCACGAGGAACTCGAGCGCGTTGTCGAAACAGGCCGTATCCGACTGACCTTCATAGGAGATCGGCCAGAGCTTGGAGATATCCTCGCCGAAGAGCGGCGAAGACACCGATGCCTGGCGTGCCGCCATCCAGTTGACGTTGGAGCGCAGCGTGTTGATTTCGCCGTTATGGGCGACCATGCGGTAGGGGTGCGCCAGCTTCCAGGACGGGAAGGTGTTGGTCGAGAAGCGCTGGTGCACGAGCGCGACAGCGGACTCAAAACGCGGGTCCGACAGGTCCGTGTAATAGGCGCCGACTTGGTAGGCCAGGAACATGCCCTTGTAGACGATCGTCGAGGACGACAGCGACACCGGATAGAAGTGGCTCTCCTCGCCGTCGAACTCGTCATAGATACGGTTGGAGATCACCTTGCGCAGCGTGAACAGGCGGCGTTCGAATTCATCGGTGGTCGCGGCGCTATCGCCGGCCCCGATGAAGATCTGACAGTGATGCGGTTCGGTCGCGGCGATATCCGGCGCCTTCGACAGCGACGAGTTGTCGACGGGCACGTCACGGAAGCCGATGAGAACCTGGCCCTCTTCGGAGATGACGTCCTGCATCACCTTCTTGAAATGCGCGATCTGCTTTTCGTCGCGCGGCATGAAAATATGGCCGACGCCATATTCGCCGGCCTTCGGCAGGGTGATGCCCTGCTTGGCCATTTCCTCGCGGAAGAAGCGATCGGGAATCTGCACGAGAATGCCAGCACCATCACCCATCAGCGGGTCGGCGCCGACAGCGCCGCGGTGCGTCAGATTCTCGAGAATGAAGAGACCGTCCTTGACGATCTGGTGCGACTTCTGGCCCTTCATGTGGGCGACGAAGCCGACGCCGCAGGCGTCATGTTCGTTGCGGGGGTCATACAGGCCCTGCTTGCCCGGGAGACCGCTGGCGAACTTACGCGTATCGGCCACCGCGCGCATGTCTGCTGCTGCGAACTGGTCGATGTCAGTGGATGGCGTGTTCTTCGTCATCGTCTTGCCTCCTGTCAGAGCCCGCGATCGTGCGGGCGGCTCTTCGTCGCACACCGTCCCTGATCTTAGGTTCGGCGCATGACAGCGCTGTTGCATTATCGAAGATCCGGTCGCCGGCGGCAGGTTTTCTCTGGGAAGGCAGAACCTTTCCCGACAAAACAACCGTTGCGCTCCGCGCCTGCCATAGGTCCGTGCGGGAACTTCGTCCGCGCTCCAAGAACTATAGCGTGAAACCCCACGAGTGTAAGGTCCCTCAGCGCCTCTTCGGCCTTGACGGCCAAAATAGGACAGCAACCCTGTCCTAATCCATCGGTTCTATGCCAGAAACGCGGCGGCTCCGCAAGAGCCAGAAATTAAAAAAACGTCAATTGGCGCATCAAGATTACCAAATCAATCAAGTTGGCGACATAAAATTACGCCATCCCCTATTATATTGTTTCTTGATTGCGGAATTCAATTTTTGTGATGGGTTGCGCCCCAATCACTTGATCCGGTGAAGCTTTGGATTAAGCTCGCATCAGAACCCGCCCCCACCTCCATTTTTCCCAGGCATTTTCCATGATCTTCGCTTCCGACAACTGGGCTGGCGCCCATCGTTCCATTGCCGAGCGCCTGCTGCAGGAATCCGCCGGCTTCGCCGCCGCTTACGGCACCAGCGATCTCGACCGCCGCGTCGAGGACCGCTTCGCCGAGATCTTCGAGCGCGAAGTCTCCGTCTTCTTCGTGGCGACGGGCACGGCCGCCAACTCGCTGTCGCTTGCGAGCGTCCAGCGCCCCGGCGGCATCACCTTCTGTCACGCCGAAGCCCATGTGATCGCCGATGAATGCGGCGCCCCCGATTTCTTCAGCCAGGGACGGCTGTCGCCCGTGGATGGCGAATTGGGCAAGATCGATCCGGAAAAGCTCGCCAAGGCGATCGCCGGCTTCCCTGAAAACGCCGTGCATCATGGCCGCGCGACGGCCGTCACCATCACCCAGGCGACCGAGATCGGCACCGTCTACTCGCTTGACGAGATCGATGCGATTTCCGCGATCTGCAAGGAGCGCAAGCTGCAGCTCCACATGGACGGCGCCCGCTTCGCCAATGCGCTGGTGGCGCTTGATGCAAGCCCGGCCGAGATGACCTGGAAGCGCGGCGTCGACATCCTGTCCTTCGGCGGCACCAAGAACGGCTGCTGGTGCGCCGAGGCGATCGTCGCCTTCGATCCTGAAAAGGCGAAGGAGATGCCCTTCATCCGCAAGCGTGCCGCCCAGCTCTTTTCCAAGTCGCGCTTCATCGCCGCCCAGTTCGACGCCTATCTGGACAACGGCCTGTGGCTTGATCTCGCCGGCCACGCCAACGGCATGGCCGACCGCCTGCGCGCCGGCATTGGCGCCAGCAACTCCGCCCGACTTGCCTGGTCGACGACATCGAACGAAGTCTTCGCCATTATAAAGAAGAGTGCCGGAAAGACCGCCGAAGACAAGGGCGCGAAATTCTACGAATGGCCGATCCCCTCAGCCACGCCTGATCTCGTCGGCGCAGACGAGATCCTGATCCGCCTCGTCACCAGCTTCGCGACAGAGGAAAAGGACGTCGACGGCTTCCTGAGCTGCCTCGCATCCTAATTCCCAAACGCCGATCGGCCCGGTGATAGAAATCACCGGGCCGATCCTCATGGCGCCGCACCCAGCCATGCGGCGCGCACTCCTCACTTACATGTTGCTCATTTCGCCCGCGCTCATCGGCATCATGTTCACGTTCATGTGGTACATGACCCAGATCGTGCCGACGATGGTGATGACCACGATGATGGCCGTGAAGATGAAGGCCAAGAGCGTCCAGCCGTCTTCCGCGCGGCTGTCGACATGCAGGAAGCAGACGACGTGGACGATGATCTGCGCGATGGCCAGCACGAAGATGATCACGGTGGTCGCCGTGGCATTTTCCAGCGCCCCGGACATGACCAGCCAGAACGGAATGACCGTCAGGATGATCGACAGGATCGAGCCGGTCCAGATGCTGCCCTTGCTGCCGTGAGCGGGTTCGGTGTGATGATGTGTGCTCAACGAAGTGCTCCAAACAGGTAGACGACGGTGAAGACGCCGATCCAGATGATGTCGAGGAAGTGCCAGAACATCGACAGGCACATCAGGCGACGCTTGTTGTCCTCGTTCAGTCCGCGCTGGGCGATCTGCACCAGCAGCGTGACCAGCCAGATCAGGCCGAACAAGACGTGCAGGCCGTGCGTCCCGACCAGCGTGAAGAAGGCCGACAGGAAGGCGCTACGCTGCGGCGTGGCACCTTCGGCGATCAAAGACGAGAACTCGTAGAGTTCCACGCAAAGGAACG
Source organism: Rhizobium sp. 16-449-1b (assembly GCF_017741935.1). Taxonomy (GTDB): domain Bacteria; phylum Pseudomonadota; class Alphaproteobacteria; order Rhizobiales; family Rhizobiaceae; genus Rhizobium. The sequence continues at coordinate 184,833 of NZ_JAGHMH010000024.1, forward strand.
CCGCGCCGAGCAGGCCGGTGACGGCGAGCAGCCGCCACATGGTGGCCGTACGGCCGGCGGCCATCGCCTGCATGCCGATCGAAAGCACGATCGACGATGCCAAGAGGAAGCCGGTGTTCAGCGCCACCAGCGGCAGCTCGAACAGGTGCTGCGGCGGAGGCCCACCCGCATAATTGCGGCTGAGCGTTCCATAGACGGCGAACAGCGAGGCGAAGATCAGCGCATCGCTCATCAGGTAGATCCAGAAGCCGAGCATCGTGGCGCCGCCACTGTGATAATGCTCCTCGGCTTCGGGCAGGTGGTAGACGCGTTGGGCGTCCTTGTTGACGAGTTGAATGGTCATGTCAGGCCCTCGCTGCCGGCTGCTGCGCACGCTTGCCTTCGGTAAGCGCGATCGCATCGGCCGGGATGTAGTGATCGCGGCTGTAGTTGAAGGTGTGGACGATCGAGACGACGAGGATGCCGGCGAAGCTGATGGCGGCCAGCCACCACATGTACCAGATCATGCCGAAGCCCAGTGCCGTGGCGAGTGCCGCAACCACGACGCCGGTGGCTGTATTGCGCGGCATGTGGACGGGGCGGAAGCCTTCGGTCGGATGCTTGTAGCCATGCTCCTTCATGTCATGCCAGGCGTCGAGTTCGTAGACGACGGGCGTGATCGCGAAGTTGTAGGCTGGCGGAGGCGAGGTGGTCGACCATTCCAGCGTACGGCCATCCCAAGGGTCGCCGGTGACATCCCGCAGCTTGTCGCGCTTCACGATGCCCATGACGATCGCCATGACGAAGCCGAGCACACCGATGAGGATGATCACGGCGCCGATCAGCGCGATGACGAAGTAAGGCTGCAGCGTCGGATCGTCGAAGTGGTTGACGCGACGTGTGGTGCCCATCAGGCCGACGATGTAGATCGGCGTCCAGGCAACCCAGTAGCCGATGACCCAGCCCCAGAAGGCGACCTTGCCCCAGAACTCGTCCATCTTGAAGCCGAAGGCCTTCGGGAACCAGTAGGTCATGCCGGCAAAGAGACCGAAGACGACGCCGCCGATGATGGTGTTGTGGAAGTGCGCCACCAGGAACAGCGAGTTGTGCAGCACGAAGTCGGCAGCCGGTACGGCGAGCAGAACGCCCGTCATGCCCCCGACCACGAAGGTCAGCATGAAGGCGACGACCCACATCATCGGCAGTTCGAAGCGGATTTCGCCGCGGAACATCGTGAATAGCCAGTTGAACACCTTGGCCCCGGTCGGAATGGCGATCACCATCGTGGCGATCCCGAAGAAGGCGTTGACGCTCGCACCCGATCCCATGGTGAAATAGTGGTGCAGCCAGACGAGATACGAGAGAATGGTGATGACCACGGTGGCATAGACCATCGAGCCGTAGCCGAACAGGCGCTTGCCGGTGAAGGTCGAGGTGATTTCCGAATAGATGCCGAAGGCCGGCAGGATCAGGACGTAGACCTCGGGGTGACCCCACATCCACACCATGTTCCAGTAGAGCATCGCGTTGCCACCGAGATCATTGATGAAGAAGGCGGTGTCGAGATAGCGGTCGAGCAGCAGCAGGAAGAAGGCTGCCGTCAATGCCGGGAAGATGGCGATGGCGAGAACGTTGCTGCAAAGCGCGGTCCAGGTGAAGACGGGCATCTTCATCAGCGTCATGCCGGGCGCGCGCATCTTGATGACGGTTGCCACCATGTTGACGGCCGAGAGCGTCGTGCCGATGCCGGCGATTTCGAGCGACCATAGATAGTAGTCGACCCCGGTATCCGGACTGAAGGCCTTTTCCGCCAGCGGCGCGTAGGACAGCCAGCCGGTGCGTGCGAATTCGCCGACGAACAGCGAGATCATCACCAGCACCGAACCCGCGACCGTCAGCCAGAAGCTGAGGTTGTTAAGATAAGGGAAGGCAACGTCGCGCGCGCCGATCTGCAGCGGCATGACGAAATTGACGATGCCGACGACCAGCGGGATCGCCACGAAGAAGATCATGATCGTCCCGTGGGCGGTGAAGATCTGGTCGTAGTGGCTCGAGTGCAGGAAGCCCTCGTTGCCACCGAAAGCAATCGCCTGTTGCAGGCGCATCATCACGGCATCCGAGAAGCCGCGCAGCAGCATGATGATCGCCAGCACGATATACATGATGCCGATCCTCTTGTGATCGACGGAGGTGAACCACTCCTTCCAGAGATAGCCCCAGAGCCGGAAATAGGTGAGTGCTGCGACGATGATCAGACCGAGCGCGGCGACCGCGATGAAAGTGCCGACAAGGATCGGCTCGTGGATCGGCAGCGATTCGAGCGTAAGCCGCCCGAAGACTGTCGTGGTGAAGCTATGGTCTTGCATTGGAGCCCTGCTGTTCAGGCGCGGCGAGCGCGCCACTGTTGGTGCCGGTGTTGGTGTGGTCATGAGCGGCCGGAACGGCGGCGGTGACGTCGCCGGATGTCGGGGTGTGGCTCATGGATGGCATGCCCTGGCTCATCTGCCCCTCGCTTGACTGCATGGCTGAGTGATCCATGGGCTGCGGCGCGAACATGCCGCCATTGTCGCGATCAAGCGCGCGATCCTTCTTCATGATATCGGCGGCGCATTCGGTGCCGGCGACCACGCAACGGTTGAGAACGCGATCAAAGAGACCGGAGGCGACGGTGGAGAAGTGCATGACGGGCACCTTCTCGCTCGGCTTGTCCAGTTCGACGTAACGGTCGGTCGACAGCGTCTCGCCCGCGGCCTTTATCCCCGCGGCCCATTGGTCGAACCCTGCCTGATCGACACCGCGCAGCTTGAACCGCATGTCGGAATAGCCGGCGCCGGTGTAGTTGCCCGAATAGCCCCAGCTGTCGCCCGGCGCGTTGAGCACGGCGTGCAGCATCGATTTCATGCCCGGCATCGCATAGATCATGCCCGCCAGCGTGGGCGCCGAGAAGGTGTTGAACTGGTTTGTGGAGGTGATGGAGAAACGTACGGGGACATCGACCGGGAGGGCCAACTCGTTGACGGTCGCGATGCCTTGTTCGGGATAGATGAAGAGCCATTTCCAATCCATGGCGACGACCTGGATATCGAGAGGCTTGTGGTCCTTGGCCAGCGGCTTGTCGGCGGAAATGCGGTCGAGGGGGCGGAAGGGGTCGAGGCTGTGGGTGGTGATCCAGGTGACCACGCCGAGACACGCGATGATCATGAGCGGGATCGACCAGACCACCAGCTCGATCGGCGTCGAATGAGTGAAGTTCGGATCGTACCTGCCGGGCGCCTTGCCCTTGCGGTATCGGAACGCGAAGACCACGATCAGGGTCAACACCGGAATGACGACGAGAAGCATCATGCCGAGCGCGACGAGGATGAGGTTACGCTCCTGAAGAGCGATATCCCCCGTTGGGTTCATCACCACCATATTGCAACCACTGAGAGGAAGCAGCGCAAGAGGTGCGACAAACCGGCGAAAATTTCGTGATATGAATGTTTTCTGGCGCATGCCCGGAAGCTATGTCGCCCCCCGCGCGGCAGCTTTGACATAGATCAAACTTTGATCCCGATGACCGGGGATTTCGCTGCGACATTTTTGTGTGCCGGCCGAAAATCGCGCAGTCCGGTCTCAGTCGCCACCAAACCAGCGCGCGGCTTTGCGCCATGAGCGGGCGTTGCGGCCATTTCGCAACTAAAAGTGTAGCATCCGGATCAATTTTCGACTAGAAATTAAGAATCTCCAAGTTTAACCCGGTTTCTTTAGGAACTTCGCCTTGAGATTTCTTACCTTCCTTTTGCTTGTTGTACCTGGATCAGCGGCAATGGCCGCATTTCCGCCGGGGCCGCCACCCTGGTCGTGCGACGTGGCCCAAGTATGCAGCACAGCAGACACTTGCATTTGGCTGAGCGGATTTCCAATGCGGTTTAAACTCACCCAGATCGGCGTTGATAAGGGAAAGTACCGTCTTGAAGCGTACGAGGGTTATGAGGGAATCGCCTTGGAGCTTCCCAGCTTCCAAGATGCAACGCATTTTGCCGAAAACTACAGTGAGGCCGATGATCCTCCTCCGGCCATCCTGATCAGGAATGACAGGGTTGCCGATGCGCATGGTTTCTGGCTCCAGACCCTTCTACGACGCGGAACTGGCCAGCTCATATTGGCAAAGGAGAAAATGCTTGTGAGCTGCAATAGTATTCGGCGAGGATAATTCGAAGCGGGCGCGATCCGAATGCGTACGGACGCACTTAGGGTGAGCCGGAAGGCCGCTTCGGGCCGAAAGTAGACTTCGTACACGGTGACCCGTGGACGCGGCTAACTCAGCATCCGGAGCCCCCTCATCCGCCCTTCGGGCACCTTCTCCCCGCGGGGAGAAGGGGAAAGCGGCACCCTCTGCGGTCTCTTCCCCTCTCCCCTCGGGGAGAGGGTAGGGTGAGGGGGCCTCACGGCGAGACGTTGCAACCGAAGACGTCAACAGTAGGCCGACTGCGGTCATTGATGGCAACGGCTACCTAAGTCTGGAAAATCGCATCCGGTGAAGGCAACACCGCGAAAACCATGGCGATAATGCGTGAATGACAATGGTGATCCGCGCCCAAGGGCGGGATCACCACGATCGAGATCGTCTTCTGATTCTCGTGAACGTCTAATTCTGATGCAGCATTACGGCGGAGGGCGGCGCCCCGTTATCCGTCGTCTTGCTATCGTGGCCGGCCACGACGATGAGCATCACGCAGGCGACCAGCCCGGAGACGAAGAGCGCTCCATATACCATCGTCCGTTCTCCCTGTAGCCCCGAACGTCGACCTTGAGCGAGGGCCAAACTAAGGGGTCCAAGGTAACCAGAAGCCTAAGCGACAGGGTTGAAGGATACTTAAAATACCGGACAATCGATTAACCACATATCTCCTGACCCGGCCACCGCACGACCTCAGCTCGACCTGAGGCTCCGGACCTTGGAAAGAATATCGTCCGACAGCGCCGACACCAGCGCCTGGTCCGCCCCCTTGCGTGGCACCAGCACGAACTCGACATCCTCGAGCACGGGCAGCTTGCCCTTGCCGATCACCTTCAGCCCCGATGGCGCCATGCTGCGCGGCTGCACGAGCACGCCCATCCCTGCGCGCGCCGCCGCCGTCAGCCCGCTCAGGCTCCCGCAGGTGCAGACGATCCGCCAGGAAATCTGGTGCCGCCCCAGCGCCTCCAGCGATATCGCCCGCGTCACGCTCGGCGGCGGAAAGGCGATCAGCGGCAGCGGCGACGCGCTCATGATGTGATCGGGATCGCGCGCCAGCCACACCAGCGGCTCGCGATAGACCAGCCGCCCGCGCGCGTCACCCAGCCGCCGCTTGGCGAGCACCAGATCGATCTCGCCATTGTCCTGCATTTCGTAGAGCACACCCGACAGCGCCACCGTCAGCTCCAGATCGACCGAAGGGTGCGAGCGCACGAAATCCTCCAGCACACCGGGCAGCTGGCTTGTCACGAAATCCTCCGAAACCCCGAGCCGCAGCTTGCCGCGCAGGCTTGGCCCGCCAAACAGCGATTGCACCTGCCCTTCGATCGACAGCATGGCGCGCGCATGCGACAGCAGCGCCTCGCCATCCGTCGTCAGCACCACCTTGTGGGTATCGCGCGCGAGCAACCGCCGCCCGACCGAGGTCTCCAGCCGCTGGATATGCTGGCTGACGGTCGATTGCCCAAGCCCCAGCCGCTCGGCGGCCAGCGTGAAGCTCCCCATCTGCTCGACGGCGACGAAGCTGCGCAATTGCGTAAGATCAAGCATGATTATCCCATTTCGCGATAACTGTTATTTCTTGCATCGCGTATCGTAATGGAAGAAACAGGATTGATCCATCAAAAGCCGGCTACAATGCCGAACAAGCCGAGACTAAGCTCATGCGCCGTTTCCTGCCCGATACTTTCACGATCCTCCTGGTCTGCACGGTCATCCTTGCATCGATCCTGCCGGCGAGCGGCGCCTTCGCCGGCTATTTCGGCACGGCGACCACCATCGCGATCGCGCTCCTCTTCTTCCTGCATGGCGCGCGCCTGTCTCGCGACGTGGTGATTGCGGGCCTGCTGCACTGGCGGCTGCATCTGGTCATCCTGCTCACCACCTTCGGCGTCTTCCCGCTGCTGGGCATGGGTCTCGGCTTCATCCCTGAAACGATCCTGCCGCATTCGCTCTATCTCGGCATTCTCTTCCTCTGCGTGCTGCCATCAACGGTGCAGTCCTCGATCGCCTTCACCTCGATGGCCGGCGGCAACGTGCCGGCGGCGATCTGCTCGGCCTCGGCGTCGAACATCTTCGGCATGTTCCTGACACCGCTTCTCGTCGGCCTGCTTTTCTCGGTCGGCGGCCATGGCGGCTTCTCGTGGAATGCGCTGCTGCAGATCTTCACGCAGCTGCTTCTCCCCTTCATCGTCGGCCAGGTGCTGCAGCCCTGGATCGGCGACTGGATCCGCGCCAAGAAGAAGATCCTGATGCCCGTCGATCGCGGCTCGATCCTGATGGTCGTCTACCTCGCCTTCTCGACCGCCGTCGTCGAGGGCCTGTGGCACACCTTCTCGCTGTCAGACATCGCCGTCGTCATCGTCGCCGACATGGTTCTGCTGGCGCTGGTCCTCTGCGCCACCACCTTCGGCAGCCGCCTGATGGGCTTCAACGAAGCCGACCAGATCACCATCACCTTCTGCGGCTCGAAGAAGAGCCTGGCGAGCGGCGTCCCCATGGCCAACGTCATCTTCGCCGGCCAGGCGATCGGCGCCATCGTCCTGCCGTTGATGCTCTTCCACCAGATCCAGCTGATGGTCTGCGCCGTCATCGCCCAAAAATACGCCGCCGCCCACCACCGCCGCGCCACCGCCGCCGAAGTGGAACAGGCTGCGAACCCGGCGTGACCGGTCGCGCCGCCGATGCGGCGTGACCCGACGCGCCGCCGATGCGGCGTGACCCGACGCGCCGCCGATGCGGCGTGATCGGACAACAAAAAAGCGGCGCCCCGTGGGGACGCCGCCTTGTTGCCATATCCTGGGAGGGATTGGTTCGTTGGTGACTTAGTTGGTGACCTGAGCCTCGATGGCCTTCGGCGCGCTCACCGGCTCGGCGGCGATCGCGATCTTGCGGGGCTTCATGGCTTCGGGAATGCTGCGAAGAAGGTCGATGTGGAGCAGACCGTTCTTCAGCGAAGCAGCCGTCACCTCGACATGATCGGCAAGCTGGAAGCGACGTTCGAAGGTGCGCTTGGCGATGCCGCGATAGAGGAATTCGGAGCCTTCCGCATTGTCTTCATTCTTCTCGCCCTTGACGGTGAGAGCATGGGCCTGCGCTTCGATCGAAATTTCGGTTTCGTCGAAACCGGCGACGGCCATGGTGATGCGGTAGGTGTTTTCACCGGTGCGCTCGATATTGTAGGGCGGATAGGTCTGGCCCTGGTCGGGCTGGCCCAGGCTGTCGAGCATGGTGAAGAGACGGTCGAAACCGACGGTGGAACGATAGAGGGGAGAGAAGTCTACGTGACGCATGATGTCCTCCTGAGGAAGCGACTGATTGCGATAAATTGCCCCAAAAACCCCTTGATCGGCAGCTTCGGGACGGTTCCGCGGACCCGTTCTGGCGTCCGCTACCATGAGATGGGGATGGCTTTTTCGGACTTCAAGCCCCTTTCGAAGAGCCGCCCACAACCACCGAAAATCCGCGGCCAGCCACCGTGAACCGCGCATGAACACCCGGTTCGGCATCCGTTCAGACGCGCCGGCCTAATGATTGCGTCATCGGGTTACACTGGCTCGATGGCTGGAGTGTATCGTCCCTTCGTCTTCAGCCCGATCTCCGGCCGGCACTGCGCTCCCCTCAGGTCCCGCATGCCGGCCACTTTTTTGGACGGGCGCGGGCGACGCGCATCTCAGGAACGCTTTTTTCTTTGATTTGACAGGCCGATCGCCTATCCGCTTTACTTCAATCCCGAATCCTTTCGAAGGGCGCGCGCTGACGGCTATGGAACAGGTTCTGTTTTCGACACCCGGCAATCCGGTTCCGGAAAATCGCACGGAAGGCTTTTTCGAGACGCATGACGGCCTGAAGCTGCGCTACGCCGTCTTCCGCTCCCAGGCATCCGTTGCCAAGGGCACCGTCGTGCTGCTGCATGGGCGCAACGAATTCATCGAGAAATATTACGAGACGATCCGCGACCTGACCGACAAGGGTCTCTGGGTCGCCACCTTCGATTTGCGCGGCCAGGGCAATTCCGACCGCATGCTGAAGAAGCGTCACTACGGCCATGTCCGCCGCTTCATCGATTACGAGCACGACCTCGATACCTTCCTTGAGAAAGTCGTGCTGCCCGATACCCGCCTGCCCTTCTATCTGTTGGCGCATTCGACCGGCGCGCTGATCGCGCTGTCGGCCGCTCCTTATCTCACGACGCGCATCGAGCGCATGGTGCTGACGGCGCCCTTCATCGGCCTCTCGGGCCAGGCCGCATCGGCCGGCACGATCCGTTGGCTCGCATCCGCGGCCTGCGCGCTCGGTCTCGGGTCGCATCCGCTGTCGCGCAAGCTCAGGGAAAAACCCTTCCGCGACAATCCGCTGACATCGGACGAGGTCCGCTTCGAACGCAACGTCGCGATCGCTCACGCAAATCCCGATCTCCAACTCGGTCCGCCCACCGCGCGCTGGCTGGTCGAATCCTTCAAGACCATCGAGCGCGTGACCGCGCCGAACCACCTCTTTTCGATCACCATCCCGACCGTCGTCATCGCGCCGACGCGCGATACCATCGTGCCTTATATCGCCCAGGAGCGTCTCTCGCGCTATTTCCGCGCCGGCCAGCTGGTGCCGATCAACGGCGCTCGTCACGAAGTGTTGCAGGAGCGCGACGTCTACCGGCAAGCGGCGCTCGCCGCCTTCCACGCCTTCATTCCGGGCGCGGATGCCGAGGTTTCCGAGGAATTCGAGGGCTTCGGAACCTGAGCCGGAGCGCCTTAGGCGGGGTCCCATTCCGCGCCCCACTTGTCCAGCATCGTGAAGTTCCGGCCGGCCCGATCACATTTTGAGACAAAAATGTAACGCGGTGTTTGAATTTTTACGATTGTAAGATAATAGTTACCCACTTTTTCGATAAGGGCTGAACTAATCACATAGGGGGCACCTGGCGTTGAGGGCGCATTACGTATTGGGACGATCTCTCTTCGGGATCATGATTGTGGGCTTAGCTGCCACGGGCTGCACCAGCACGCCAAAGACCACAGGCAGCATTCAGACGACCAAGCGTCTGCATACCGGCACGCCCGGTAAGGTCACCTACAATTACACGACGGAAGACCGAACCTGTCTCAAGCGGGCGATGTATTTCGAATCGCTGCATTCCGACCACGATGGCTATATGGCTGTCGGCAGCGTCGTGATGAACCGCCTGACATCCCCTGCCTATCCCAAGTCCATTTGCGGCGTCGTTTCGCAGGCCAAGCAGTTCGCCCCCGGCGTCATGACCCGTGAGGTCAAGGCACAGGCGGAGCCCGATCTCAACGCAGCCGCCGACGCACTTTTGAAGGGTGAGCGCAATCCCGCCGTCAAGGAAGCCATGTTCTTCCATACCGACGGCATGAAGTTCCCCTACGACAACATGCATTACGTGACGGTTGCCGGCGGCAATGCCTTCTATGAGAAGCGCGGCGCCGATGGCGAGCTGCAGACCCCCTCGCCGCTCCCTGCCTACGAAGTCGCGATGAATTTCGTGCCCGCTCATAGCCAGATGGCCGCGCAGTTCGAACTGCTGACGCCAGCCGCTTCGCCGGCCCGCGAGCCGATCCCGATGGCGCAGGGCGTCGTCGAAACCGCATACGAAGCACCGGAAAGCGTCCCCGTTCCGCAGGCCGCCCCCATGCAGACGACCGCCGAAGCGGTCCGCATGGAACAGCCGCAGGTTCAGCAGGGCCAGGTGCAGCAGGGCCAGGTCCAGACCGCCCAGTTGCAACCGGCGCAAACGCAGCAGCCGCAATTCCAGCAGGATCGGTTCCAGCAAGCTCAGCCGCAGCAGGCGCAGGCCAAGCAGCAGCACGTGCTGCAGGTACCGGTCCAGCAGGCGTATGTCCCGTCCGAGCCGGCGCCCGCCGCCTTCGAGGCCGTTGCCTATACCGTCCCGACGGCAGTGGCCGTGCCGACGCCGCGCCCGGCGGCCTTCGACACCGCCCGCATGCGCGGCGGCATCGGCGGCTGATCTCAGGCCTCCCGAGACGATCGAACAAAAAAGGGTTCCAGCCTGCCGGCGGAACCCTTTTTCTTTGCCTATCTGTCTGTCAGGCCGTCGGCCCTTCGCCCCGCCCCAATGGCGCGTCATCACCGACGCGCCAGATCGCGATCGTCAGGCAACCCTGGCCAACGGCGCTATGCCCCGCGCGCTTCGCTCGTCACCGACCTTGAACTGGCCGATCAGCTCGAACAGCGCGCTCGCCTCAGCCGCCAGCTTGCGGCTCGCCGACGCGGTCTGCTCGACCATCGCCGCATTGCGCTGCGTATCCTGATCCATCGACATCACGGCCTCGTTGATCTGGCCCAGCGCCTGCGATTGCTCGCGCGCCGCCACCACGATGCCGGAGACATTGTCATGCACCTGCAGTACCCGCGACGCGATCGCCTGCAGCGCCGCACCGGTCTTGTCCACCAGCGCCACCCCATCGCGAACCGAGGCTTCGCTGTCATGGATCAGCGCCTTGATTTCCTTGGCCGCATCCGCCGAACGCTGCGCCAGCTGCCGAACCTCCTGCGCCACGACCGCGAAGCCCTTGCCGGCTTCCCCGGCACGCGCTGCCTCGACACCGGCGTTCAGCGCCAGGAGATTGGTCTGGAAGGCGATATCGTCGATAACACTCACGATGCCGGCGATCTGGGTCGAGGAACGCTCGATCCTGGCCATGGCGTCCACCGTCTGCTTGACGACATCGGCGGAATCCTGCGCACTCTTCGTCGTATCATCGACCAATCGACCGGCATCCGCCGCCCGGCGCGCCGAATCCGACACGGTCGTCGAAATCTCCGTCACCGCCGCGGCTGTCTCTTCGACGGAGGAAGCCTGCGATTCCGAACGGCGGGCGAGGTCGTCGGACGCGGCACTGATCTCGCGCGTTCCCGATGCAATCTGCGTCGCGTTCCTGGCAATCGCCTGCATCGCCGCCCGCAACCGGCCGATCGAGGAGTTGTAATCGGTGCGCAGCGTCTCCAGCGAGGCGATGAAGGGCTTTTCGATCGTCTGGTCGAGATCGCCATCCGCCATCGCCTGAAGGCCGACGGCGAGTTCGTTGACGGCCCGCACCCGCTCGCTGACATCGGTCGCGAACTTCACGACCTTGAACACCTTGCCGCTCATGTCGAAGATCGGGTTGTAGGAGGCCTGGATGAAGACCTTGCGGCCACCCTTGCCGATACGCGCGAACTCGTCGGCAGCGAACTGCCCGGCCGCCAGGCTGCGCCAGAATTCCTTGTACTCCGCGCTCTCGGCATAGGCCGGATCGCAAAACATCGAATGATGCCGCCCCCGGATTTCCTCCAGCGTATAGCCGAGCGTCTTCAGGAAATTCTCGTTGGCCGTCAGGATATGGCCGTCGGGCGTGAACTCGATCGTCGCCTGCGCGCGCGAGAGCGCATCGAGCTTGCCGGCATCCTCGGCACTCTTCAGCTTGGTGTCGGTAATCACGGTGGCGAACTTCACGACCTTATAGGGCGTGCTGCCCTTGAAGACCGGATTGTAGGAGGCCTCGATCCACACCTCGCGCCCACCCTTGGCGATGCGCTTGTATTGCCGGCGATCGAATTCGCCCTTGTTCAGGCCCTTCCAGAAGGCAGCGTACTCCGCGCTTCGAGCCTCTTCCGGATCGACGAACATACTGTGGGGTCGCCCCACGATCTCGTTCAGGCTGTATCCCATCGCCTGACAGAAATTCTCGTTGGCAAAGAGGATCTTGCCCGCCATGTCGAACTCGATCACGGCCTGGGAACGGCTGACGGCATCAAGAACGGCCTTGGCGCCCGCGGCGGATCCGAAAGAAAAAAGCTGCATTATAATTTGCCTCAAACCGAAATGCGGACCGCCGAAAAAGCAAGGATCCATAAACATTCATTTCAGCGGCAAGATTTGCAGCGAATTCTTTCTGTTCAATTAATGTTCACCCACTGCGAGCATCTTGCAAGGCAAGTAACCGCATGTTTTTGCAAAACAAACAACCGATGAGAGATCGAGTCGATCGAGAACAACCGATACTGTCAAACATCGCCTGCAGCTAACAAAACCGGACCTGATCCCGCCGAACTTGGCGCAACCCTCAGTTTAGCGTTGCAGGATCGCCACCGCCGCATCATAGACCGCCTGGCTGCCGGCAGCGATGATCGAGCCGCCATTCTCCGGCCGCCCGCCATCCCAGGTGGTGATGATGCCGCCCGCCTTCTCGATGACGGGAATGATCCCGCCGACATCGTAGGGCTTCAGGCCGTTCTCGACGACGAGATCGATATGCCCGGCCGCCAGAAGCGCATAGGCGTAGCAATCGGTGCCATAGCGGAAGAGCCGCACCTGGCTCTCGATCTCGCGATAGCGCTCCATCTCGGTGCCGACGAAGAGATGCGGCGAGGTGGTGAACAGGATCGCATCGGAAAGCCCGGCGTAATCGCGCACCTGAAGCCGCTTCTCGCCGTCCGGACCGGTGTAATAGGAGCCGCTCTCGTCGGCGAAATAGCGCTCGCCGGTAAACGGCTGCTCGATCATCCCCATGATCGCCCGGCCGTTCCTGTAGAGCCCGATCAGCGTCCCCCAGACAGGAACGCCGGAGATGAACGCCCGCGTGCCGTCGATCGGGTCGATCACCCAGACATGCTCGCGATCAAGCCCGACATTGCCGAACTCCTCGCCGAGAATGCCGTGCTCGGGAAAATGCTGTTCGATCAGCGCCCGGATCGCCACTTCCGCCGCCCGATCGCCCTCGGTGACTGGGTCGAAGCCCGACGCCAGCTTGTTCGTCACGCCGGTCCCGGAGCGAAACCGTGGCAGCGTCTCGGCCTTGGCGGCTTCCGCGAGGCGATTGAAGAAGGTGCGATCAGGAAACATGAGGGACATCCGTGTGAGACTGTCGATGCCGCTTTCCATAGCCGAAAAGGCTCATTTTGCAAACGGAAGCAGCAACTTTTAGCCGGCTGCACATATTTTGCGCACCGCAATAAAATGATTGACAATTGTGCACTGCAATAGTAGCGTCTCCCTACAGTCTTCTGACTGTAAATACCCTCCTTGGGTGTTTCCTCCCTAGACTTGGACCGCCGCAAGGCGGTCTTTTTTTGTCGGGTTGGAAACAGACCAGCGCCGTCGCAGGCCCGGAGACACGAAAAACCCGCCGCTGCGACAGGTAACCTACCGCAACTTCACGACAGCAATACTGCGTTGGAATAAGGCGCACTCGAACGCGCGCGGAAAACCGCCCTACTCCGCCGCCAGCGCCGTATCGCCGGCGAACTTGGCGACGTAGTCGGCCATCTGCCGCATGAAGGAGGTGATCGCAGCGGCCACGAGCGGGAAATCGGCGCGGCGCTCGAGCGTCACCTCGTCGACATAGATCGAGCGATTGACCTCGATCTGCAGCGCGTGCAGGCCCCGCGAGGGGCGGCCGTAATGCTCGGTGATGAAGCCGCCGGCATAGGGCTTGTTGCGGATTGCAGCAAAGCCCATCTCCTCGAAGATGCTGACGGCCATGCGCGACAACTCAGCAGAAGCACTTGTGCCGTAGCGGTCGCCGATGATGAAATCCGGCCGCGAAGTCGCACCGGCAACGCGGATATTGCCCGGCATCGAGTGGCAGTCGATCAAAACGCCGAAGCCGAACTGCACATGCGTGCGCGCGATCAGCCGGCGCAGAGCCGCGTGATAGGGCTTGTAGACAGCCTCGATGCGATCGAGCGCCTCCTGCACCGGCAGGCGCCGCGCGTAGATCTCCATGTTCTCGGCGACGATGCGCGGGATAGTGCCAAGACCGCCCGCCACGCGCAGCGAATTGATATTGGCGTAGGCAGGCAAGAGCCCGTCGAACATGCGCGGGTCGAGTTCGTAGGGCTCGCGGTTCACGTCGAGATAGGCGCGCGGAAAATTGGCGAGCAGCAGCGGCGCACCGAGCGCGCCTGCCGCCGAAAACAGCTCGTCGACATAGTGGTCTTCAGAGCGGCGGATCGAAATCCCCTGCAATCTCGATTGCGCGATGAACTCGGGCGGATAGATGCGGCCGCTATGAGGGGAATTGTAGACGAATGGAATGGTGTGCGACGCGGGTTCCCGTATCTCAAAAAGCTCGTACGCGGGAATCTCGTCCACCTGTTTCCCTCTTAACCATGCTGGCAGGCAGCTATCCTGCCCATGTTGCCAGTTGAAGGCCGCCAAGTCCATACTATCTCATGGGGATGACGCTTTGCACAGGCGCTTCACCGGTTGTTTACCGGCCGAAATCTAGTGTAAATGACCAATACTCACGCATAAATTCCACTGATCAGCGGTCTGGATAATGACTCAGAAGATACTTCTTGCAGAAGACGACAACGACATGCGCCGCTTCCTTGTGAAGGCGCTCGAAAAGGCAGGCTACAAGGTCCTGTCCTACGACAACGGCGCCAGCGCATACGACCGCCTTCGCGAAGAACCCTTTTCCCTTCTTCTCACCGATATCGTCATGCCCGAAATGGACGGCATCGAGCTGGCGCGCCGCGCCACCGAACTCGATCCCGACCTCAAGGTGATGTTCATCACCGGCTTTGCGGCCGTCGCGCTCAACCCTGATTCGAAGGCACCGAAGGACGCGAAGGTCCTTTCCAAGCCTTTCCACCTCCGCGACCTCGTTGACGAAGTCAATAAAATGCTTGCGGCCTAAGGGTTCTGTGGGCGCATGTCACAAATCTGAAAAAGGCCTATTGACGGCCAAATAGGTTTGTGGTCTATGCGCCGACATCGGATGGGCGTGTAGCTCAGCGGGAGAGCACTACGTTGACATCGTAGGGGTCACAGGTTCAATCCCTGTCACGCCCACCATCCAGATTAGACTGAATAGTCAGGGGCTTAGCGACATCGTTGATTGTTGCTAAGCCTTTTCAGTAAGCAGCTAGCAAGCAGATTTCCGGGAACTCAGGGAACATTTCCCGTCTGTGACAAAGCGACCTTTCCCAGTTCCGTGAGATCAACAACCATCGCTGATTCGCGTTTCCCGGTGGCGTCCATAACCTGAGCCCAGCCGTTTTTGTCATCCAACCCCGACAACGGGGTCACGGCACATTCAGCAACAATCCTTGGTGCATCTACCTAGCGCGCAATGCTGCCCACCGGCTCCAGGTCCGCCCCTGCCTTGATCACCCCGCGCTCGAGCATTGTCACCAAATCTGGCGGAAGACCTACGGCATCAACGGTCCTTTTGAAGGCGGCCGCGTCTATGCCTCCATCCGTCACGCTACCCGGCGCTTGCTCTGAGCCAAGCTCTCCTAGTGCGGCGGCGCGGATAACACTCGTCAGCGAACTGCGGCCGGTCACCCGCTCGGTCCAAAGGAGAGCCTCTGAATAGCGGGCGTCACGGAAGGCGTCCAGTGCGAGGACGACCATGGCACATCGTGGAACGATGTCGGTTTCCGCGCTAGCCTCCTTCGCCATTGCCAGTCCGGCGGACGTGTATCCTGCTGAATAAAGCAAGCCACCCAAGGCCGCTAAGGAATCCGGACTGTTCGGATTCAACGCGACGGCCCTGTTTCCTGCCTCGATCGCAGCTTCCAAGCTTCCACCTGCTGCTTGAGCCGCCATCAAAGCAAGCTGCGCCCGGTCGGAAAATGGGGCTCTGGCAACGGCGTCCTGCGCAAGCCGAAGCGCACGATCGGCGACCTCAGGCGGCGTCGCTCTTCCGGCGGGTGCAAGCAGAATACGGGCGAGAACTGCATTGGCGTCGGAATCGTGCGGCATGAGACGCACCGTTCGTTCGAGGCAATTGGCTGCCGCCTCAAGGCTGCCCCGAACTTCGAGCGCGTACTCCGCGCGCACGACGCAGTCGTTGCCGACGGAATCCTGAGCGGCATTCAATTTGATCGAGTTGATCACGCCTCGACTGGCCGCGATCCGCTTGGCAAGCGACGCAACGATCTCCTGTCTCGCGACGGCTTCGCTCTTTCCTGCCGTTTCAACCTTTTCCAACCCGGACATCAGCAGGTTTCCGGAAGCGTTCTCCGTGACCTGCCACCAGACGCTTCGCTCGTCGAGATCGGAATAGTATTTGAGCTGAACCGAGTAACGCCGGTCGGCAGCGTTGGTCCTTACAGATGCATATGCCGGCTGCGCGACGATGATCGTCTGAAACTGTGTGAGTGCCGTCAGCAGGCCGTCACGTACCTGGCTTGCCTCTCCAGCCTGTTGTGGGTTCGCCGCGTCGACGGTGACGTACACGACGGGTTTCGTGGAAATGACGGGTCTCTGCGCGTAGGAGTATATGCTCAGCGTGGCGATCGCTGCCAGAACCGACACCATTAACCCGGCGAACATCAACCTCCGCTTGGGCGGCGTGTTCTCCGGCTGGTATGGATTACGCCGGATGGTATGGCCGAGCGCTATCTCGTCGGCTTTTCTGTGATGAGGCGCGTTGGCGGTGTTGCGAGCAAAGCAGGCGATGTATTTCCCTTTTTTTACGCTTATCCAGATGTCGTGGTCTTCGCCGAACGCAACGTAAAAGGATTCCAACGTTGATCTGAGACGGCTGATCTCGATGCGGACGATTGGATCGATGCTAGAGTCGAAATTGCTCGGCCGTCCCAACACATCCACGGCAATGGCATAGGCCTTGACTTCCTCGTCTTTGATACGCTGAGCTACGAGATAGGTAAGTATTGCCTTCTGGCGGTCGGCAGTCTTGAACCTTTGATCTGCGAGAAGCCGTTGCAGCGCGGCTTCCGCCTCGGTGTCGTCCACGTGCTCCTGGAATTCGTCGTCAATCTCAGCACCCATGGTCGTCCCCGATACGCCGGTCGAAAAGCTGAAATATGCGCAGAACACTATATCAACCCGATAACATTAAGTTGCAACCTTGAATCCTAATGAAACCGTCAGTCGTTAGGCGAAGTCCTAAATCGATGTCGTGTCACCAAGGACAATCGAGAGCACGTCACTTTCAATCTCGGAACAAAGCGTCTCGTACTCTTCGATCAGCGGGCAATCGCTTCGATCACGCTCCTTCTGGAACCTCTGCAGCGTAACGTATGCCTCCTCGTAGGCTTCGAACATGCCGTTGAGATGGGGCGATTGGGCTGCGATGACTTGCAAGCGCCCACGTATGGCGGGCAACTTGAGCATGAGACGCCAGAGGCCGCGCTGGGCCTTTCTCGAACTCGTACTTGCTGGCTCCTCCGCATCGCTCATCGGATCATTGCTCGCAGTTCCGACCAAACGCTCGATCGAAGATGCTCCCGTCACCGTCGTTGAGAAGTACGTTACGGTAAACCGCTCGAACGGCCTGAAGCTGTAACGTTTGTAATGTCGCCTATTACCGTAACGTACTTCCAATATGCCTCCGCACCCGTACCGTCCGGGCCGCGGAATGTTGAGACATGCAAACTCACGGAGAACGACATGACCTCCCCAGACGGCAATGGCATCAGCAGAGCAGATTTCCTTCGAGGCATGGCGTCGGCCGGTCTCGCTGTCACCCTGGTCGGAAAATCCGCGCAGGCGAACGCGCAGGACGCGCCGCCTGTCTCGAAAAGCGGAGTCGCGGCCAAGCCCGCGACCAAGGCGACCCTTGATTACAACGCACTCTATCGAAACGGCCTTCCGTTCGACGACGTGCAGGATTTCAAGGACGCGCACCGTGGCCTGCTGGCTGCACTGCCTGATCCGGCGATCATCAAGAACGCGGAAGGGACGCCCGTCTGGGACCTCAGCGTTTACAACTTCCTCGGCAATTCCGAAACGGACGACGCCCCTGACACTGTGAACCCCAGCCTGTGGCGCATGGCCAAGCTCAACATGGTTCACGGCCTCTTCGAGGTGGTCGACGGCATCTACCAGGCCCGCGGCTACGACCTGTCGGTGATGAGCATCATCCGTACCGACACCGGCTATATCGTCATCGATCCTCTGGTCAGCTCGGAGACGGCGCGTGCCGTCTGGAAGGAGTTCGTCATCCCAAAACTCGGCGACAAGCCGATCGTCGCAGTGATCTACACGCACAGCCACGTCGACCACTATGGCGGTGTCCGCGGCCTGGTCAACCAGGCGGACATCGATGCCGGCAAGGTGAAAATTCTTGCGCCTGAAGAATTCACCAAGGCGGCTGTTGGCGAAAACATCATCGCGGGCAACGCGATGAGCCGCCGCGCCAGCTACATGTACGGCAACCTTCTGCCGCGTGGGCCGCAGGGCCAGGTCGATGGCGGTCTCGGCAAGACGACCTCGACAGGCGAGATCGGCCTGGCGCTGCCGACCGACTGGGCAACCGAGACCGGACAGAAGATCACCATCGACGGCGTCGAGCTTCAGGTGCTGATGGCGCCGGAGTCGGAAGCGCCGTCGGAATTCATGTTCTACATCCCCAGATACAAAGCCTTCTGCGCTGCCGAAGACGCCTGCCACACGCTGCACAATCTCTATACGCTGCGTGGCGCCAAGGTTCGCGACGGTCTGCTGTGGTCGAAATATCTCCAGCAGTCGATCGACATGTTCGGCGACGAGACCGAGGTCCTCTTCACCTCTCACCATTGGCCGACATGGGGCAACGATCGGGTGATCGCTCACCTGAAGAGCCAGCGCGACATGTTCCGCTTCATCCATGACCAGGTCATGCGCATGGCCAATAGCGGCATGACGCCCAAGGAGATCGGCGAAGTCATCCGGCTTCCGCAGGCCTTGGCGACGACATGGGCTTGCCGCAGCTACTACGGCACGGTCTATCACGACGCGGTGGCGCAATATAACCTTCGCCTCGGCTTCTTCGACGGCGTGCCTGCCACGCTGCATCAGCTTCCGCCGACGGAAGCCGGAAAGCGCTATGTGGATTTCATGGGCGGAGCAGACAATGTCCTGCGGCAGGCTCAAGTGTCGTTCGAGCAGGGCGATTACCGTTGGGTGGCTGAAGTCGTGAACCACGTCGTCTTCGCCGATGGCAACAATGTCGCCGCCAAGCAGCTTCTGGCCGATACCTACGAGCAATTGGGGTATCAGGCGGAATCAGGGCCGTGGCGCAACTTCTATCTCACGGGCGCCAGCGAACTGCGCCAGGGCGTAACCGAGCTCCCGGTTCCGAACACGGCGAGCCCGGATACAATCAAGGCAATGCCGATCGACATGTTCTTCGACTTCCTCGGCGTTCGCCTGAACGGCGACCGGGCCGCCGGCAAGACCATCGAGATCAACATGGAGCTGACGGATACCAAGGAGAAGTATGTCGTCGGCGTCGAAAACTCGGCGATCCACTACTCCAAGGACAAGACCGCGCCCAGCGCCGACGTGTCCATCTCGACAACCAGAGAAGCGCTGAATGACGTCATGCTCGGAACGTCGACGATGGAAAAGCAGGTCATCGAGGGCAAGGCCAAGCTCACGGGCGATCCCAAGAAGCTGTCGGAGTTCGTCGGGCTGCTCGACAACTTCGAGTTCTGGTTCCCGATCGTCACGGCTTGATCAGACAGGAGGCTTTTCAATGTGCACCATTTGCTCCTTGACGATCGAGTTTGCCGTCGAGCACCCGCAGTCATTGGCGGTTGCGGTCGCGACGCGGCAGGCGATCGACACGGGCCTTCTTCCTGAACCCGATCCGACGATCGAAATCGACATGGCACGATCGCGTCACGACGCGGTCGTGCAGCTCACCACGATGCAGCAGCGGTTGGAGCAGGTTTTGTCGGCGTCGCGGTTGATGGCATTGCCCAATTTCTATGTTCTCATGATCGAAAGCCGCACATGGGGCTATTTCAGCCCAACACGCGGCGGCTTCGATGTGAAGGCCAACCCGTCTCCTCCAAGGATCGAACCGGATGAAGACGGCATCCGCGACAGCGTCGTCCTGATGTCGCAGGCCGCAGCAGCGGAGATCAGCAGCGGTCGGCTTCCTTTTGAGCGCGCCATGGCGGACGGACTGGCGATCGTCGATGCGCCGGGCCTCTACGAAGAGATAGTCCGATCGGCCTTCGTCAGCTCCTATCCCATGGGTGCCTTCAGCACTCTGGTCTGCACGGAAGTCGCATGACACCGCCACAGCGCATGAGTACGGCGATCGCCTCCCACAAACCAAACGGCAGTACAGCGATGATCGCGCGTAGCGGCCATGCAACATCCGAGAGTAATCTATCTCGCTCCAGCGTCCCCGCGCGTGTGATCGCTTTCCTTGCCGCAAAAACGAGAGCAAGCTGAGGTTGACCTATGTCCCTTCATACTACAGCCTTCGGGGGAAGCTGATGTTTCGTAAGTTTGGGTACGTCGCCGGCATTGTAACAGCACTTGCCATGTCATCCTCAGCATTCGGAGCCGACCTCCTGCCGGCATCCGCTCCACAGCCTTTGCCGCAGGCCGCCAACGGCTGGTCGTTTTCCTTCTCTCCCTATTTCTGGGTGGCTGGGCTCGACGGCAAATCGCAGGTGTTCGGCCTGCCGACCGTGGATATCAGCCAGTCATTCGGCGACATCGTTTCCGATCTCGACTTTGCCTTTTCGGCGGCCGGTGACGCCCGCTATGACAGGTACAGCGTCTTCACCGACATCAGCTACGTGAAGGTGACGAGCGATGCCGCCACGCCTCGCGGCGTGATCGCCGATGAGGTGAGCCTCAAGTCCGTGACCTTCACGGCCATGGTGGGCGGCGCCTATACGCTTTACGAAGATCAGCAAACGCGGTTCGACATACTCGGTGGCGCACGTTTCTGGCATGCGGAAACCCGCATCGGCCTCAGCGGCGGATCGGTGGGCGACATCTCGCGCTCTGATGATGCCAATTGGGTCGACGGTCTCATCGGCTTCAAGGGAAGCCATTCGTTCACCGACACGATCTTCGTCACCGGATGGGGCATGATCGGTGGGGGTGGAGCGGATCTCGACTGGGATGTGCTCGGCGCGATCGGCTACCAGTTCAACGAAACGGTCTCGGCCGTCGCCGGATATCGTGCGCAGGGTGTCAACTACAGCAACGACGGCTTCACCTACGACATGATCCAGCACGGGCCGATCCTCGGATTGCAGGTTCGTTTCTGAGCCAAAGGTCGGAGCTGAATAAGATGACGACACGGTTGCCTCTGCTCGCCCTGGCGAGCCTTCTTTCGGCGATGTCGGCCGCTTCGGCACAGGACGCCGATCTCGCGAAGAAGCTCTCCAACCCCATCGCCTCGCTGGTCAGCGTACCGTTCCAATTCAATTACGACGGCGGCTACGGTCCGGAAGATGGGCACAAGGCGGTTCTCAATATCCAGCCTGTCATTCCGTTCGACCTCAACGACGACTGGGAAGTGATTTCGCGGACGATCGTTCCGGTGACATGGCAAGACGATATCGCGGGCGACAGCGGAACCCAGTTCGGCCTTGGCGACACGCTGCAGAGCTTCTTCTTTTCCCCTAAACAGCCGGCACCCGGTGGCATCATCTGGGGGCTGGGTCCAGCTATCCTTATCCCCACGGCGACGGAACCGTTGCTTGGCGGCGAGAAGCTCGGTCTTGGCCCGACAGGCGTCGTTCTCAAACAGGACGGACCGTGGACCTACGGCGCGCTCGCCAACCACATCTGGTCCGTGGCGGGTGACGGAGGGCGGTCGGATATCAGCTCGACCTTCCTGCAGCCGTTCATTTCCTACACCACGCACGATGCCTGGACCTTCGCGCTGAACACCGAAAGCACCTATGATTGGGAAAGCAACCAGTGGAGCGTCCCGATCAACGTCTCGGTCTCCAAGCTCGTCACCTTCGACAAGCAACCCGTGAGCTTCCAGCTCGGTGCACGCTACTGGGCGACGTCGCCAGAAGGTGGTCCGAACGGTTGGGGCGTTCGCGCCGGAATTACATTCCTCTTCCCCAAGTGATTTAGACCGCCCAGGCTGGCAGTTACTCTGCGTCGTCGGTGGTAACAGAGGTCCCTGTAACATTGCGCTTTACGGTAACGTACTTACAGCGCGCTGAATTATCTGTTCCCCTGCTTCTTCGATCCCGTTGCGTTGCCCGCCGCTTGGCGGTTGTGGCTTCATGCTCGAAGGAGACCTGTCGATGGCGTTGTGTTCTCTCGCTGCCCCCGGACGTTGGGCGATCCTGGTCCTTGCGTCGGCGTTTCTCGCTGTCGGTGGGGGCGCTCTTTACGCACAGGAGCAGCCAACACCGGCGCCGGCGGCCGCACCAACGCCGGCATCAGCCCCGGCCCCGGCGACCGACGCGTTGACCGACGAGGAGATGCAGGTGCTCGTCGCCCGGATTGCGCTCTATCCCGATGAGCTCGTCGCGCTGGTCACCTCTGCCTCCCTCTATCCGCTGCAGATTGTCGAGGCCTCGCGGTTCCTCGGCGAAGTCAAGAACAACGCCGCGCTGAAGCCCAAGGATGATTGGGATGGCAGCGTGGTCTCGCTTTTGAACTATCCCGATATCGTCAAGATGATGAGCGACGACCTCGACTGGACGCAACAACTCGGCGATGCGGTTGCCGACCAGCAGAAAGACCTGCTGATCGCCATCCAGACACTGCGCGACAAGGCGGTTGCCGACGGCATCATCAAGACCGACGACAAGGTGAAGGTTGTCCAGCAGAACGACAATGTGGTCATTCAGGCCGCCAATCCCGAGAAGATCTACGTGCCGCAGTACGAGCCGCAAATGCTCTACGACGACGGCTACGCGCCGGCGCCGATCGGCTATTATCCCGATGCCTATCCGAACTACTATTATCCGACCGCGACTTACTTCGCGGGCTTCGTGACCGGTGCGATCTTCGGCGCGGTGGTCGATTGGGACCGATGGGGTGTCTGGGGCGGCCGGTTCGACGGCAACGATATCGACATCGATTGCGACCACTGCTTCAACCGGTTCGATCGCAACGGCAAGGTCAACTTCAACGATGTCGACTGGAAGAATGTCGATCGCAGCAAGATCAAGTTCGATCACAACCAGTTCGCCAACATCGACAAGACCAACATTCGCAACCGGCTGGAAGCGGGCGGCAATAACGACATTCGCACCAAGGCTAAGTCCGTAAAGGCAAGAGCCGTCAACGCCAACCACGCCCGCGTAACGCCCTCGGCCATCAAGGACATCAGGGCCAACAAGATTGCCGGCGGCGGTGGCGATCTGCGCGAACGCGCCGCCAATCGCCCCGCCGGCGATCGTCGTGGCGAAATCGGCGAACGCGGAAACCGGGACATCGGAAACCATGCAATGGCGGGCAAGCGGGATGTTCGGCCGAACCGTCCCTCCGGCCTCGGCGAAGTTCGCTCGCGAAGCGCGGCCAACCTCCACTCGCAACGCGGCGGTCGCGCCATGGGTGGCGGACACCACGCCAGCCGACCGGAGTTCGCGGCGCATCGCGGGGGCGGAGGCGGAGGTCCTCACTTCAGCGGCGGCGGCAGAGGCGGTGGAGCCCACTTCAGTGGCGGCGGCCGTGGTGGTGGCCATGCCCGCGTGCCCCATGGTGGACGTCGACGCTAATCGAACCGAACGGAGTTATTGCCATGAGCGCTCATACCTCTCGCATTGGATTTCGTCTGTTCACCGCTGCAGCGCTGTCCGTTGTGTTATCGACCTCGATGACGTTTGCCGCCGAGAAGAACCTCGTCGATCTCGTGTCGAAGCAATTGCCGACCGAATATGACAACGCGGATGCCGCACTGGCAGCGTTCAAGGAAGCAGTCATCGCCTCCGACCTGGATAAGCTGGCCACCATCCTCGGCGTCGACGCGGCGCACCTCAAGGCGACCACGGGCGTGACGGAGACGCTTGCGGCGATCAAGGATGGGATCGGGAAGCGCATCGGCCTTGAGGAGAGGAATGGCCAAAGCATCGTCGATGTCGGTGACATCATGTGGCCGTTTCCGTTCCCAATCGTGAAGTCAGAGAACGGCAAGTTCGCCTTCGATCCTGTCGTCGGCATCGAGGAGATCATCAATCGCCGCATCGGCGAGAACGAAATCCAGACGATCGAAACCGTGCGCGGCTATGTCGATGCCCAACAGCAATATGCGACCGCCGATCACGATGGCGACGGCGTCCTCGAATACGCGCAGAAGCTCGTGAGCAGCCCCGGTCGGGCGGATGGTCTCTACTGGCCCGAGAGCGAAGGTCTCGGCGAGAGCCCGGCGGCGCCCTATCTCGACTACGTCCAATTCGACAAGTCGAAGGACAACAACGGGTACTTCGGCTACCGCTACAAGGTGCTGACCCGACAGGGCGGCAACATCGCCGGCGGCCCTTATGACTACGTGATCAACGGCAACATGATCGCTGGTTTCGCTCTGGTCGCGTGGCCGGTGAAGTATGGCGAGACCGGGGTCAACACCTTCGTGGTCAACCGCAACGGCATCGTCTACCAGGCCGATCTCGGGGCAGACACCGACAAGATCGCGCGGGCCATGAAGCAGTTCAATCCGGGCGATCGCTGGTCGGTGACCGAGGACTGAGGATGGCGAAGACGAAGCTTGTGGCACAATCGACGAGCGAGGTTGCCCTGCAGCAGGACCGGCTGGAATATCTGGCGTCGCACGGCGGGCCATTCTTCGAACTTCAGCGGCGGCTCAATCTCGTTCACGAACGCAATCTTCATACAGGCCGCCGCATCCTCCTGTTTGTCGCCGCCGCATGGGTTATCCCGCTGCTTCTGACGCTGCCGACATTGGCCTCGCAGACGCCAACGGTTCTGGCCTATCTGACCGACCCCGGTCCATGGGCGCGCTTCTTCGTCGGCATCGCGGCTTTTTTGGCGGCGGAACAGGCGGTGGAAGCGGGATTGCGACGCAAGTTGGGTCAATTCCTCCGCGCACCGTTGATCCCGATTGCGTCACAGGGATTGGCTATGATCGCACTGGATAAAGCTATGGCGCGCCGCAACTCCACCCTTGCGGAAACCGCGTGTCTTGCGCTTGCGATCATTTCCGCGTTTCTGGCCTTCGCAACCTTCAAGCAGGCGCCGTCGACGAGCTGGGCAGCCACGGTGACAGGTGACGTCCGTCATCTCACCCTTGCGGGCTGGTGGTGTGTCTTCATCAGCATTCCGCTGTTCATCTTCCTGTTCACACGCGGTGTGTGGCGCCATCTGGTGTGGGCCTATCTGCTCAGAAGCATTGCGCGTCTCGACTTGAGGCTGGTTTCCACGCACCCGGATGGCAAAGGCGGCCTTGCCTTCGTCGGGGAGTATCCGAACGCCTACGTTCTCTTTGTATTCGGTGTGAGCTGCGGCATGGCAGCCGCGGTTGCCAAGCACCAGATGCAGGCCGATCTATCGGCAGCGACGCTCACGACCATCATGGCCGTATGGTTGCTGATCGTGCTCGCCTTCTTTGCCTATCCCCTGTCTGCGTTTTCGAAACCGCTCCGGCAGATGAAGGATCGCACACTGTTGACCATGTCGGCGCGGGCGACAACGCAACAGCGAGCTTCCGAGCGCAAAGCGATCGGCGAGAATGTCGTCGCGCCGGATGCAAAGGAAGCCGAGCAGACAATTGATCCTGTCGATCTTTCCAAGCAGTACGAGCAGACCCGCAAGCTGTCCTCGATGCTCGTCAACCGCAAGACGCTGCTGCCAGTCGCTGCGGCAGCCCTAATCCCATTCGCAATCGCTGGCGCATCCAAACTGCCTTACAAGGAGGTGTTCTCCGTCCTGAAGAAGCTTCTGCTCATCTGAGCAGTCGAAGACCCTCCCAGGGCGCGGGAAGCGGGCTGGCTTCCCGCAGTCTCTTCTGTACTCCGCTTTTGCCTGTGCGAATGATCACTGCGGCTGCGGCTGCGGTTCGGGAAACGTCCAGCTTCCATCCAGCACTTGCGGCTGAGGTCGATAGAGCCGAACGGTGTAATTCCACCCGGCCTCGACAGGCAGGCAGTTCGAAGCTTTGCCGTCGCAGCCGCCAAACTGAATCGTGATCCCCCCGTCGTTGTCCTTGGCGGCGGTCAGATTGTTGACCGAATAAGCCTTCTGCGGATTGGGAACGAAGAAGCCTTCGCTGTTGTAGCGGCTAACCGACCAAAAGCCATCGACGGGTACATCCGCAGGAACGTGCAGCGTGTAGATTGTTGTCCCATCATTCTTTTCCGGTGTGACGGCGATATAGGTTGCCTCGCTGTCGGGATTGCCACCCCACCCCGCTGCAGTCCCGATCAGGTGATTGATGGGATCAACCTCATTCTTGCTGCCGAACGCCCGGTTAAAGCTGTCCATGGTAGCGTTGAGGGCCAAGAGCGCGCTGCGCACCTTGTCCTGACTGGCCTTATCCCAAGTGGGCAGCTCAAGCTTGCCGGGACCACCGGGTTGTTCCACCTTGATGGCGTCCTGGAGCTTGTGAACCTCGTCGGCATCACCTTCCTTGCCAGGGTCGACCAGGGTGCGAACTGCCGCAAAGACGTACCGCGAGCCGGTGGCGTCCTTGGTAAGCGTATGGCTCCCCGCACCGTGGTACACGCCGGTCACATAGTGATCCTGGTTGACTGTCATCAACGACATGAAGCGATTGCCCGCATCCGGCATGGTAATCGTCACGGGACCGGCATCAAGGTCGAAGACGCCGCTAGAATACAAGGTATCACGGTTGCCGCGCACGACCGTCTGGTGCTCCACGTCGAAGGGTTCGCGACGATGGAAGATCTTGCCGATGCCGGCTTCCTTGGCGGAAACCGCGAAGTACATATCGCTTTCCGCCCGAACGAAGTTGTCGGGGGTCACCCTTGTTCCGTCATCGGCCAGTGCTGAGCTTGCGACAAGAAAAAGGCTTGCAAACAACATCTTCGAAATCGGCATCTTTCAAACCTCCGTCGAGCGCCGCCGCCTGGCGGCAGGCATCGTCGCCTTATGCGACGATCGAATGATGTCATGGAGGCAAAACCCGCGTAAGTACGCAACGGTAAGCACGCCCGTAAATGTCCGCGTCTGGCCGGTCGCCGCTAACCAAGGATCGCGCCAAACCCGGTCGCCCCTTCCAGGTCAACGATCGCCATTTACGTCGCAGTTACTGTTACGTACTTCTCCACATCTTCGGCGACCCTTTAGAAGACTCCTGTCTAATATAGGAGATTTTGATGAACCGTCGCGTTGGCCCCTCCGTAGTTGCACTGGTCCTTCTCCTGCCGTCCGTCGCTTTCAGCCAGTCCGCCCCCACGCTCGTGACGGCCGACAACTTCGTGCGGGCCGAATCCGACACCTATATCGGCGGCCTCGCCAAGCAGGCCGGCGGGCTTGCGAAACTCGTTCATCACCGCGAGCCGGCGCCCATCGAGGATCACTCGATCATTCGGCTCAACCGCGACACGCTCTACAGTTTCGGCATTTTCGACCTTGATGCCGGCCCGGTCACCTTCACGCTGCCCGATCCCGGCGCGCGCTTCATGTCTCTGATGGCCGTCAGCCAGGATCACTATGCGACCACCGTTTACGGCGCCGGCACGCACAGCTTCAACAAGGCCACCGTCGGCACGCGTTACGTGTTGATCGGCACTCGCATTCTCGTTGATCCCAACGACCCAAAGGATATTGAACAGGTCCATGCGCTGCAGGATGGGATCAAGGCCAGCCAGGATGGCGCCGGCATATTGGAACTGCCGACCTACGACGCCGCCAGCCAGAAGAAGGTACACGACGCGCTTCTCGTTCTGGCATCGACACTTTCAAACTTCGACAGAGCGTTTGGGACGAAAGCGGAGGTCGATCCGATCCGTCATTTGATTGGCGCGGCCTATGGGTGGGGCGGAAATCCGGACAAGGACGCCCGATACCTTAACGTCGTTCCGGCCAAGAATGACGGCAAAGTGGTCTACAAGCTCACGGTCAAGGACGTGCCGGTCGATGGCTTCTGGTCCATCAGCGTCTACAACGCTGAAGGGTTCTACGAAAAGAACCCATACAACGCCTACGCTCTCAATAGCGTCACCGCGAAGCAGGACAACGGATCGGTCACCGTTCAGTTCGGAGGCTGCGACGGCAAGATCGTCAATTGCCTGCCCGTGATGAAGGACTGGAACTATGTCGTCCGCCTCTACCGGCCACGCGCGGCAATTCTCGACGGCTCCTGGACCTTCCCCGAGCCGACGATCGCCAACTGATCCGCGCCCGATGCCGTCGCAAACAAGGAGACATGCCATGACCATGTACAGTCGCCTCGCGGGTGCGCTGATGCTGCTGCTTGCCGCGCCGGCAATGGCCGAGCAGCCGAAATACTCTGCCGATGTCCCGAGCGACATCACCACGCCATCCACGGTCGAGACCCGGATCGGCACGCTGAAGTTCTTCGATGGCCTGCCGGACGAGGCAACGGCGCAGAAGGTCTATGACCAGCTCGATTTCTCCCGCGGCATCCAGGCGTTCCTGTCCGGCGTGCCCGCGGCTTCGCTGCATGCCATGTGCAAGGGCCTGAGCGATGCCGGCGTCGCGCCCAACAAGGGGATCGGCATTACCGAAGAGATGATGGACGCGCGCTCGCTGTTTCTCACGCCCAACGCGACCACCGTTTATAATTTCTTCTGCCTCGACCTGAAGGAAGCACCGATGGTCGTCGAGGTGCCGCCGAACGCCCTTGGTCCTGTTGACGACGCCTATTTCCGCTTCGTTACCGACATGGGCCTCACAGGTCCGGATAAGGGCAAGGGCGGCAAATATCTCTTCGTCGCGCCCGATTACAAGGGCGAGTTGCCGAAGGAGGGCTACTTCGTCGTCCGCTCGCCGACCTATATCAACTGGGTACTGTGCCGCGTCTTCGTCGAAAACAACGACGTGGCGGCGGCGGTCAAGATCGTGAAGAAACAGGCCCGGATCTACCCCTACGCGTCCGCCGACAATCCGCCTCAGACAGCCTTCGTCAACATGACCGGTAAGAAGATCAACACGATCCATGCCAACGATTTCAGGTTTTACCAGGAGATCGACGAGGTCATCCAGCATGAGCCCGAGGATGCGTTCGACCCCGAGATTGTCGGCCTCTTCGCTTCGATCGGCATCAAGAAGGGCCAGCCGTTCAATCCCGACGCCCGCATGAAGGCGATCCTCGTCGATGCCGTCGCGGTCGGCAACGCCTCGGCGCGCGCGATCCTCTTCTCCTCACGAGATCCTCGCGTTAAATTCTACCCCGACCGTCAATGGGGCAACGGCTTCATCGGCAACAGCTACCAGTTCCTCGACCATGGCGAACGCATGCTGGATGCCCGCACGCTCTTCCACTATGCCGCAACCGGCATCACCCCCTCGATGGCCGCCGCGAAACCCGGAACGGGCTCTGCCTATGCTTTTGCGGTGCGGGACGCGACCGGGGCCTATTTGGATGGCGGCAAGACCTACAAGGTCACCTTGCCCGGTCCCGTGCCCGCCAAGCAATTCTGGTCCTTCACCGTCTATGACGCCCAGACGCGATCCATGCTGGAAACCGACCAGCGCACGGCGGGCGTCGACAGCAACTCCAAGGATATCAAGGCCAACTCCGACGGGTCCTACACCGTATGGTTCGGCCCCAAGGCCCCGGCCGGTCACGAGGGCAACTGGGTCGAGACCCGTGAAGGCAAGAGTTGGCAGGTCATCATGCGGCTCTACGCACCCCTGGAGCCATGGTTCGACAAGAGCTGGAAGCCTGGCGACCTGGAACTCGTGCCGTAGCCCGACACTCGGGCGCGTTCGCGACACTCGATGTCGGAAGTTGCGTTGGAGAGCGGCGCAACTACAACGGCAGGTGACTGGCAGCGGTAGCTGCACATTGCTCATCACAGAAAAAGGGCCGCGATTGCCCCTTTGGGCAGCAGAGCGGCCATTGCCAGTTGCTCCGTCGGCGGATCATACTTCACCGGGCGACGCGGCCCGCGCCGATCCGCAGGGCGCGACCGGCCCCGACCCACTCGCTTCAAGACCTGTCCACACCCCCACCTCGTTCAGAATCCATTAAGCCAACCAATGCCATCTTCTGGGCATGTTGAGTGGCTATCGAGCCTCTCGATCTTAACGGAGACGCATGCGAATGAAGAAGATGGCTCTGTACGCCGTGGTTGCCGCAACCACGTTCAGCAGCGTCCTGGCGACCACCGCGCCGGCAATGGCGCAGTATTACGACCGTCGCCCGCCGGGCTATGGTTACCGCGACCAGCCGCCACCCCCGCCGCCCCCGCGCCGCCGTCATCACAATGATGGCGCCGTCATAGCCGGTGGTCTTGCGGCCGGCGTGATCGGCGGCCTGATCGGCGGTGCGATTGCCAACGGCAATTCCGGCCCGCGCTACATCGACCCGCCACCGCCGCCCCCGCCGCGTTGCTGGTTCGAGGATCGCCAGGTGCAGAACGCCTATGACGGCGGCTACCACATGGAAAGCATCCGCGTCTGCCGCTAAGCATGTCGGCCTGACAGGCAGCAGCAACCACCGCCCCGGTCTCCGGGGCGTTTTGCTGTCGGGCATCGCGCAAGGCAGGCGCTGAAACGAAAAGAGGCCCGGCGGATGGGCCGGACCTCTTCATGTCGAGCGAACCGCTTACGAACGCTTATTCGTGGATCGTATAGGAGCCCATTTCGCAGAGGTTCTGCGTGTCGGTGGTCGTGTCGAGGTTGGAGCCTTCCTCGAACTCGAACTTCATGTCGTATTTGCAGACGTCGCGGCCGTCACCGATGGTGATGTCCATGCTTTCGCCCGGGTTCAGCACCTGCTTGCCGAAGACGTCGTCTTCCCACTCGTTGACGCCAACGGGCGAGGTATAGAAATTGGTGAGCACCGAGTTGGTGCCGTTCTTCAGCGTGAAGACCAGGTCTTCTGCGTGAGAGACGCCTGCGAATGCCAGAAATGCGATGGCGGAGACCGCCGACAGCGTGATGTTTCTCATGTTTCCCCTCAAAACGCCCCACACGGGGCGCGACGGTCTTATTATCGGATCGACATATGTAAAAGTGGTTTCGGCAGCCATTTCTGGTGGCTTTTCTTGGGCTGCGAAGTTGTGTGCCATGACATTGAAAGTCTAGCGTGCTGACCAATTTCGAACACAGTAGAATGTCATGGCCTCGGTGCTGTGGCGACAAGCTTTAGGCATGACGAGGTATTGAAATGAAACTGGTAATTCTGACCGCCGGCGCACTTCTGTCGGCATCGATCGCGCAGGCAGCGGGCACGGCACAGCAGAACTTCCCAGGTGCCCCCGGCGCGCTGACGCTGGCCGGACGATGCAGCAAGCTCGTCGTCGGCAAGGTCGACGTCTCCAAGCCCTGCCAGAACGAGATCGCCAGCGTCACGCTGGTCAACGGCCAGGTAACCTTCATCTTCTCCGCCGAAGGCAAGATGCTCGGCTTCCAGGGCGACGGCACCAAGATCAAGCCGGCATCGTCGGGCAATGTCACGCTGCCGCTCGATATGGTGGTGACCGGCGCCGGCCAGAAGATGACCGGCCAGGTCAAGGTCTCGGGAAGCTGCACGCTCGGCAACCCCTATGACGGCAAGCCGGTCGCAATCGAATGCAGCGCCAAGAGCACCGACACGGCCTTCTCCGCTGTCTTCAAGACCAACGGCAAGGCGCCGAAGCAGAAGTAGGTTTAAACGAGCCTCAGGCGCACCAGGCGCCCTTGCCGGGCTTGCGCGCCAGCCCCTCGTCCACCAGCTGCGCGCCGATCGAGCGACCGTCGCGCGAGATGACCCGGGGTGCTGCCCCCTTGTCGGGCTGGCCGGCGGCGTTCATCGAAAACGACCCGGCATTCAAAAGGTTGAGCAGCCGGAGCTTGGCCGCGAAGCCCGCCTTGCGTTCGCCGTCGCAGCGCGCATTGTCGATGCCGGGGCTGACGATATCGGCGATGACGATCTTCTCGCCCTTGTACCAGAAGGTGCTGCCATCGGCGACGCAGTTGATATGCTCGCCCTGTCCGCAATAGCCGAAGGCAGCCTTGGCGGATTGCGTCTGCGCCGGTGAAATGGACGCTGGCGAAATCGAAACCGGCTCCGCGCGTTCGGAAGCCGGCCCCTTGGACGACGGGATCGGCACGGCCGCCGGCGGGATGATCTTCGAGACCGGCGCGATCGACGCCGTCTGCCTCGGCCCCGTATCCCGGCTCGTATCCTTGATGGCCTCACGCACCGCATCGCGCTCGCGTGTGTTCTTCGCCACGCTGACCGGCCGCGAGGCTGATGGGGAAGGCGCATGCGAGGCGAGCATCGGCTTCACGCTCTTCCAGTTGTCGTAGACGGCGATGCCGCCAAAGGCGAGCGCGCCCACGACCACCCAAGGAAGCGGGCTGCCGCCTCCGCTCTTTCTCGCTCCCGCCCGCGAGCGTGTCGATGTCTTGCGGCGTGTCGCTGTCTTGGCCATGGCGTCCCGATTCCCGTGATGGCCGATTATCGCCGCGCAATCCTTTCCGAAAGGTTGGCAAGCGCCATTTGTCCCCCGCAGGTTTCGCCCCCTAAGTTTCCCGTGAGAAGTTTCGCTTGCCCCGCCGCCACATCATCGCGCCATTTGCCCGCTAGAGCCCACCGCTCACGTTTCGTTGAAGAGGCTGGTCGTCGAAAACGCTGGCATCTGTTAGTCCCGCTCCCTATTTCAGGCCCGCCCCTGCGATGACGACGATACAACAGCGATGAAGGCTGCTGAGAAGAAGTGAAGGCATGACGCGTAAATATCTGAGATTTCTGAAGTGGCCCGCGGGTCTCGCGCTCGGCGCGGTGCTCCTGGTCCTCGGCCATGCCGGCATCGGCCAGCTCACGGGAAATTTCCACGAAGTCATCCCCGGCGAACTCTACCGCTCAGCCCAGCCGAGCGGCACTGATATCGCCACCTATGCCGACACCTACGGCATCAAGACGATCGTGAACCTGCGCGACGAGGAGCGGACCGACTGGTATCACAATGAGGCGGCAGCCGCTCAGAAGGCCGGCATCACCCTGATCGATTTCCCGATGTCCTCGTCGAAGCTGTTGCCGATCCCCGAGGCCGAGCGCCTGGCAAAGCTGATGGCGGATGCGCCGAAACCGCTCCTCATCCACTGCGAACACGGCGCCAACCGCACGGGCCTGGCTTCCGCGATCTATGTCGGCGCCGTCGGCAAGCTCAGCGAAGCCTTCGCGGAATTCCAGCTCAGCCCCTACTTCGGCCACTTCGCCCTCCCCGGCATCGGCCGCTACGAACTCACCCGCTCCTGGGACGCCTTCGAGGAAACCATCGGGTTTTGAGGGGTGTGTCAGGAGGTGGTCGCGGCAGGGCTGTATCGGTGTGCCATTGAGCACCCCTCACCCAGCGACGTCATCCTCGGCCTTGTGCCGAGGATCTAAGCACGCCGCCGAGAGTGTAACGATCATGGACCGCCCACCGGCGTTAAAATCCATGCACGTCCAGCCCAGACCAACCCTCGGCAGATCCTCGGGACGAGCCCGAGGATGACGTTGGTGGGTGGGGCACCGGCCGAACTAATAACGACGAAACAAGCTCTACCAGCACACTACGACAGCCTCTCGTGCAGCTGTGCCGCCACGCTAACCACACCCAGCGACGTCATCCTCGGCCTTGTGCCGAGGATCTAAGCACGCCGCCGCGAGTGCAACGGTCATGGACCGCCCACCGGCGTTAAAATCCATGCACGTCCAGCCCAGGCCAACCCTCGGCAGATCCTCGGGACGAG
The DNA here is from genome assembly GCF_017741935.1 of Rhizobium sp. 16-449-1b. Lineage (GTDB taxonomy): Bacteria > Pseudomonadota > Alphaproteobacteria > Rhizobiales > Rhizobiaceae > Rhizobium. Next base: position 218,561 of record NZ_JAGHMH010000024.1, read on the forward strand.
CCCGAGGATGACGTTGGTGTGTGGGGCACCAACCGAACGAACAGCGAGTTAAGCAACACGATAAGCGACGAAGCTGACGTCCTAAGCGCTGAAGCCCACCAATCTACCCCGCAGATCGCGCCTCAGCGCCGCCCCGCTTCGTCTCTCCCACCCTGGCACCAACACGCACATCCGCCGCGGCAGGAACGGCAATCGCCCGCCACTCGCTCTCATGCTTCATGGTCAGGTCAACGGGCACGGTATTTACGGTCATATATCTCTCTCGCTGTCTGCTGGAATTCAGTTCTTGTCAGAGCTCTTGTCGTCGCTGGTGATCGGCCCCTCGCGCGACAAATCTCCGCCCGTCACATGCGCGGGCACGTGGATGTCGTGGTGAACGCCCGGCGTCAGCGTCAGGTCCACCTGGTGCGGCGGCATGACCTGGGCGGTCTTCATCCGGTTCAGCTTCGCCCGTTTCATGCGGTCGGGCGCTTGCGTGCGCTTGTCGGGAATATGGGTGTCTGGAACGTGGCTGTGGGTCGGCATGGTCGTCCTCTCCCTTATCGTTGCACTCTTCGCTTTACACTGGCTCCGTTTCCCGACCGCACACCGAGCGCGCCGCGACTGAAGTCGGCGGCCCATCGGCGACACATCTGTCGGGCAACTGGAGACCTAACGACCAGAGGCCCGGATGGTTCCCGAGAAAAGCGATCACGCGCAGCACCGTGATCTTGACTGAGGCGCGAACTTGACTATCTCTGTGAACATCCCGCGGCCTCAGACATCGGCCGACGGGCAACCTGGTGCCGGGCCCCTCTGGCGAGAGTTTTTACGGCGCTCTCGTGATGTCGGTACCGCCTGCAAATAAGCCGGCGGATTTTCATTCGATGAAAAAGCACACCATGCCTTACGCGCATGCCCGTTGTGGTATGTCGCGTTTCTTCAGCATATCCACGCTCTCAAACAGCGCTGACAGTGGGGAGGTTCGCTCATGAGCACCCCCACCAAGACGAAATCGACACTCAGCTACTTCACCTGGTCCTTCATCGTCACGGCCGTGGGCCTCGCGCTCGGCGCAGCACTTGGCTGGCAGACGACCGGCACCATCGGCGGCATGGCGACCGTCTTCTTCATCTGTACGGTGCTTGCCGTGCTCGAAATCTCGCTCTCCTTCGACAACGCCATCGTCAACGCCAACAAGCTGAAGGAGATGACGCCGGAATGGCAGCATCGCTTTCTGACCTGGGGCATCGTCATTGCCGTCTTCGGCATGCGCATCGTCTTCCCGCTGGCGATCGTCGCCATCGCGGCGCAGATCGGCCCTTGGGAAGCGCTGGTTCTCGCCGCCCGCGAGCCTGCCGAATATGCCCGCATCATGAACGACGCCCATCTGCCGATCGCAGCCTTCGGCGGTACCTTCCTGATGATGGTCGGCCTCAACTACTTCTTCAACCACGAGAAGGAGGTGCACTGGATTGCCGGCCTCGAACGCATGATGGCCCGCTCGGCCACCATCAAGGGCATCGAGATCGCCTTCGTGCTGGCCCTCATCCTGGTCTTCTCCTCCTTCCTGCCGGAAGCGGAAGCCAGCACCTTCGTCCATAGCGCCATCTATGGCCTATTGACCTTCCTCGCGGTCGAGGTGGTGGGCGGCCTGCTCGATGCCTCGCAAAAGACGATGAGCGCCGCCGCCAAGGGTGGCCTCGGCGCCTTCATCTATCTCGAGGTGCTGGATGCCAGCTTCTCCTTCGACGGCGTCATCGGCGCCTTCGCGCTGACGCAGAACCTCTTCGTCATCGCCATTGGCCTCGGCATCGGCGCCATGTATGTGCGCTCGATGACGATCATGCTGGTGGAGAAGGGAACGCTTGCCGAATACCGCTATCTCGAGCACGGCGCCTTCTACGCCATTCTGATCCTCTCGGTGATCATGTACGTGCAGACGCTGTATCACATCCCCGAAGTCATCACCGGCCTCGGCGGCGCCACCCTGATCGGCATCTCCCTCTGGTCCTCCATCCGCTACAACAGGAAGGAACAGGCCGAAGAGCAAGCGCATGGCGAGACGCATGCGCAGAAGGAACAGCAGGTTCAGGCTCAGACCTGAGCCGAACGCTCCTGACGACTGGCAAGCGGCCACCTCGTCCTCACCCCTCATCCCGGCCTTGTGCCGGGATCCAGCAGCGTCGCGTCCGCGACGCTAGGAGGCTCTTTTACCGCCACGAGGGCGAGGATGAGGAGGAGAATGCGGCGGCCGTCCGTCCCGATCCCCAATAACAACAAAGCCCGCGACCGAGAGGTTGCGGGCTGTTTCATGTCAGCAGCCAAAGACCGCTTCTAGCTTGCAGGCTTAGTGATTGATGCGGCCGAACAGGCTCGGATCGATCCCGAGCTTGTTGAGATCGCGCTCGCGTGGGCGGCGGCCGGACTGGACGGCGGCGCTGGCGGCATTCGCGGCACCGATCATCGCAAAGGCGCGGCCAAGCAAGCCATCACGAATGGACTGACGGAAGGACATTGTCTTTCTTTCTCTAGCATATGATTGACTGCTTACATATGGGCGCGCGGAGCGCGAACCACAACCGCCGGGAATTCAACCCAGCCATGCGGGAATGGGCGGGGTGGGCGTCGGTAACCGCTAAAAGCTAGGTCTCAGCGCGTGGCCCCCTCACCCTACCCTCTCCCCGCTGGGGAGAGGGGAAGAGAGCGCGGAGGGTGCGGCTTTCCCCTTCTCCCCAGCGGGGGTCCGAAGGACGGGTCGAGACCGGTGGCTCGACCCTGGGGTGGCCCGAAGGGCGGATGAGGGGGCTCCGGGCGCTGAGGCTGCCCCAACAAAACCTCCCCACACCAACCTCACATCACCTCCCCCGGCAACGCCACCGCCTGCAATATCCATCCCTTCAGCAAGGCCTCATCAAAGCACTCGTCTTCATGCAGATGCACATACCGCACTCCCTCCTGCTTGGACCCGACAGGCGGCGGCGGAACGAGCGACGCGCCCTTGAAGAACGTCACCTTGATGTACCGATCGAAGCAGTGAAACGCCAGGAACCAGCCGCCTTCAGCAGCGCCATAAAGCGGCGTGTTCCACTTGACCGCCTTGCGCACACCGGGAACGAGCCCGGTTATCAGCTCATCGAGTTCCTTCCCGATAGCACTCTTCCACCTCGGCATCGCCGCGATATACGCCTGAACCGGGGCATCCCCCTCCCCCTTCGGTATTTGCGGATTGCCGCCGGACAAAAGCTTGGGCGCGCTCATCAGTGCCTCCCTGGTTGCGCTCCACTGACTGTAGCAGCGACCAAAGAGAATTTCCGCCGAAACCTTAGCGCAGCGCCACGTCGGCTTTCCCCGCGTTGAAGGCCGCCTCGAAAAGCGACTTCCCATCCCCGCCCAGCCACGCATCAAGCGACGTCAGGGCGCCAAACTCACGCTCAAGTGCCGGAATATCCGCCATGCCGGCAAGCAAGCCGTCGTCCACCAGTTCGGCGAGACGTTTCAGGAAGGGGTTGTTGTCGAGCATTTTATCGGAAAAGCGTCGGTAAGTGATCAGCCGACCGGCGGCTCTGGTGAAAGCGCGCGCCAAGTCCTCACCCGTCACGGATGCGCTGGAAAGCTCGATCGCCCTGCCGCTGTACCTGTCGGGAGCCATCAGAATTTCGGCGTTGATCCTGCCCAGGTCTTTGACGGCAATCATCTGCATCAGTTGATCCGGCCGCATGAAGAAGGTGAATTCGCTCTCGGGCAAACCCATCCCGGGCAGCATCATCATTTCCATGAAGCTTGCCGGCCGGGTGATCGTGATTGCCATCGGCAGGCCTTGGACATAGGCCTCGATTTCCGATTTGCTGTCGAAATGCCCCATTCCCGTTGGCCCTTTGCCTGCCCCGCCGCCAGAGGAATAGACGAGATGCCGAACGCCGTGCCGCAGAGCGCTGTCGGCGATCGCCTTGCCCTGATCGACCTCCTGCTGATCGCTGACCTCACCACCGGGAGAGCTCGTCTGAACGCTGAAGACACCGTCGATGCCGGCCATGGCCCGATCGATCGAGGCGGCATCGAAGAGATCGCCTTTCGCCAGGGAAATCCCTTCGCCGGCCAAGGCCATCGCCTTCGCACTATCCGGGTTGCGGACGAAGGCGCGGACAGTCCTGCCCTTGGCCCTAAGCGCGCGCGCCACCGCGCCGCCCTGCTGACCGGTCGCGCCGAAGACGAGAAATTCGCAATTGTCGTCCATGATAGTTACCTTTCGTAAGCTTCAATGGTTACTATCTGGAATTATTTGAAATCCGGCACAAGACGGCACATGTTTGAGCCTCAGGCACATGATGATAACCATTGAAGGAGCCAGTTCATGCAGCGTCACATCAATGGTCGCCCCGTTATCGAAACCGCGCGCGGACCGGTTCTGACCCCTTGCGCGCCCGGCAGCGTGTTGGTCCGCCTCGGCGACAAATGGACGATTCTCGTCGTTTCGATGCTGGCTCTGTCACCCGATGAACCGATGCGCTTCGGCGCCATCCGACGCGGCATTCCGGACATATCGCAAAGGATGCTGACGCTGACGCTCCGCAACCTCGAGCGCGATGGCCTCGTGGCGCGCCACTACTATCCCGAGGTGCCGCCAAGGGTGGAATACGAGCTGACGGAACGCGGCAAGTCCATGCTACCGCCCCTGGCCGCCTTCACAGGCTGGATCAGGGATACCTGGCAGGATATCGAAGCCTCCCGGATTGCCTTCGACGAGGCTCAACGAAGCTAAACGGGCGTGCCCATGGACTTCCCCCGCCCCCGCCATGCCTACCCCTCCCGGAGGTAACCCATGGCCGAAGTCCTGCTCTTTCACCACGCCCAGGGGCTGACGCCGGGCATCCATATCTTCGCCGATCACCTGCGCGATGCCGGCCACATCGTCCACACGCCCGATCTCTTCGACGGCCATGTCTTTGCAAGCATCGACGAGGGTATGGGCTATATCCAGGCGACAGGCTTCGACGCGCTGCGCGAGCGCGGCGTCATGCTGGCCGACGATCTGCCGGCCGAGCTTGTCTATGCCGGCTTCTCCTTTGGTGTCGTGCCGGCGCAGCAGCTGGCGCAGACGCGGCCCGGCGCGCGCGGCGCGCTTCTGTTCCACGCCTGCCTGCCGATATCGGGCGAGTGGTCCTTCGGCCCATGGCCGGAGGGCGTGCCGGTGCAGATCCATGCCATGGATGCCGACCCGATCTTCATGCGCGAGGGCGATATCGATGCCGCCCGCGAGATCCTGGAGCATGTGAAGGACGCAAGCCTCTTCCTCTACCCCGGCGACCAGCACTACTTCGCCGACAGCTCGCTCCCCTCCTGGGATTCCGACGCCGCCGAGGTGCTCACCCGCCGCGTCCTCGATTTCCTCAGACACGTCAACGGCGCCGGCGACGGCCCACCTTGAACGAGAAACGGCCGGCGGATGTGTCCATCGCCGGCCGCAAGTCTTGGGGTTTGGGCAGTCTTTTTCTTTGTCTGAAGGCGGCTCAGTCTTCGCTGGCCGCCATCTGTGTCAGCACATCGCCGCGTCCGCGCAGGCGCAGGATGAGCGGCAGGATCAGCGCCAAGGCCGCGAGGCCAAGCAGCACGGCGGCGATCGGCGACTGCACGAGGGTCGTCACGTCGCCCTGGCTGATGGCGAGCGCACGGCGCAGCTGCTGCTCCGCCAGCGGTCCGAGGATCAGGCCGACGATGACGGGCGCGATCGGATAATCGAAGACGCGCATGACATAGGCGATCAGCCCGAACACCAAAAGCATGCCGAGTTCGAACACCGAGGGATTGGCGCCGATCGTACCCAGCGTCGCAAACACCAGGATGCCGGCATAGAGCCAGGGCTTCGGGATCGTCAGCAGCCGCACCCACAGTCCGACCAGCGGCAGGTTGAGGACGAGCAGCATCAGGTTGGCGATGAGCAGCGAGGCGATCAGGCCCCAGACGAGCTGCGGATTGGTGGCAAACAGCAGCGGCCCCGGTTGCAGGCCATATTGCTGGAAGCCGGCCAGCATGATCGCCGCCGTTGCCGACGTCGGCAGGCCGAGCGTCAGGAGCGGCACCAGCGTGCCGGCGGCCGAGGCGTTGTTGGCGGCTTCCGGGCCGGCGACGCCTTCGATCGCGCCATTGCCGAACTCTTCCGGATGCTTGGAGAGCTTCTTTTCGGTCGCATAGGAGAGGAACGTGCCGATCTCGGCGCCGCCGGCCGGCATGGCGCCAATCGGGAAGCCGATGACCGTGCCGCGCAGCCAGGCCTTCCAGGAGCGTGCCCAGTCCTGCGCCGTCATCCAGACCGAGCCCTTGATCGCCTCGATCTTGTCGGGCGCGGATGCACCCTGTGCCGCGATGAACAGCGTCTCGCCGATCGCAAACATCGCCACCGCCATCGTCGTCACCTCGATACCGTCGAGGAGATCCGGAACGCCGAAGGAAAGCCGGTTCTGGCCGGTCAGCTGGTCGATGCCGACAAGCGACAGCGCAAGACCGATGAACAGCGAGGTGAGACCGCGAAGCGACGAATTGCCGAAGGCCGAGGAAACAGTGACGAAGGCGAGGATCATCAGCGCGAAATATTCGCGCGGGCCGAAGACGAGCGCGATCTTGACGATCAGCGGCGCGATGAAGGCCAGCGCCAGCGTGGCGATCAGGCCGGCAACGAAGGAGCCGATCGCCGCGGTGGCGAGAGCCGGGCCGCCGCGCCCGGCGCGCGCCATCTTGTTGCCCTCGAGTGCCGTGACGATCGAGGCGCTTTCGCCGGGCGTGTTCAGGAGGATCGATGTCGTGGAGCCGCCATACATGCCGCCGTAATAGATGCCGGCGAACATGATCAGCGAGCCGGTCGCGTCGAGCTGGTAGGTGACGGGCAAAAGAAGCGCCACTGTTGTGGCCGGGCCGATGCCGGGCAAAACGCCGACCATGGTGCCGAGCGTGACGCCGATCAGCGCATAGAGCAGGTTCATCGGCTCCATCGCCGAGACCAGGCCCTGTAGAAGAAATTCGAATGTGCTCATGATGCTACTCTCAAGGCTCCCGTCAATGGATCAGGTGTTCCAGCGGTCCCGCCGGAAGCGAAAGCTGAAGCACAACGGCAAAAAGCCAGTAGATGCCGAGACAGATGACGATGCCGACAGGAATGCTGATCCAGATCCTGCGGGCGCCGAAGCCGGCGGCGGCAAGGCCGAACAGGACGCCGGTGGCGATCGAAAAGCCGAGCGGCCGGATCAGCACCATCTGCGCGACGAGACCGGCAACGACCCAGACCACCGGGCCGACCTCCTGGCGCTCGCGCTCGGGGAAATCACGACGGAACGCGGCAAAGACGGTCCAGATCCCCAGGCCTACGAGGACATAGGCGATCCAGTGCGGCACCGTCGCCGGACCGACCTGCGAATAGCCCGTCGTCTCGTTGAGGCGCGCCACGTCAAAGAAGATGACGGCCGCCATGGCGACCAGCACGGCGGCAATAACAAGCGCCGCCCAATCAGGGCGGCGCTGTTGCGATGTCACTTGGCTCTCGCGGTTCATTTAACCAGTCCGATGTCTTTCAGGATCGTTTCCGTCGCGGAAATGTCCTGCGCGAGCTGTGCTTCGAATTCCGGACCGGAGAGGTAGGTGTCCATCCAGCCCTTGGTCTTCAGGTTGTCCTGCCAGGTCTTCGACTTGGCGAGCTTCTCGACATCAGCGGTCACGGCCTTCTTCTGCTCGTCGGTAAGACCGGGAGCGGCAGCGACCATGCGCCAGTTCTGCAGCACGACGTCGAAGCCGGATTCCTTCAGCGTCGGCGCGTCGATGCCGTCGACCTTCTTGTCGGCCGAGATCGCCAGCAGGCGCAGCGCACCGGCCTTGATCTGGCCTTCGAATTCGCCATAGGACGATACGCCTGCCGTCACCTGACCGCCGAGGATGGCGGCCAGAGCCTCGCCGCCGCCGGAAAAGGCGATGTAGTTGATCTTCGTCGGATCTGCACCGGCGGCCTTGGCGAGCAGGCCGACGAGAATGTGGTCGGTGCCGCCGGCAGAACCGCCGCCCCAGGAAACCGCGCCTGGATTTTCCTTCAGCTTAGCGACGAGATCGGCGACCGTCTTGATATCGGAATTGGCCGGCACGACGATGGCCTCGTATTCGCCCGTCAGGCGGGCGATCGGGGTGACGTCCTTGAGGGTCACCGGCGACTTGTTGGTCAGGATGGCGCCAACCATGACATAGCCGCCAACGAGAAGGGCGTTCGGATTGCCCTTCTGCTGGCTGGCGAACTGGGCGATGCCGATCGTGCCACCGGCGCCCGGAACGTTCATGACCTGAACTTTGCCGGAAATCTTCTCGCTCTGCAGCGAGGTCTGCATGGTGCGGGCCGTCTGATCCCAGCCGCCGCCGGGTGCGGCAGGCGCCATGATCGAATAGTCGGCGGCATAGGCCGGCAGCGCGATAGCCGCCGCGAAAATGCTGGTCAGGAAAATATGCTTCAAGAGACTGTCCTCCATGAGCGCGGTCTGTGACCACGCATTGTTCTCGATCGGATCGGGAAGGACAGCGCACACGGACGCGAAAACGCATCCGAAATATCTGGCGAAACTCCTCCCGAAACTTCCCCTATCCGCCTCCACGGAGTTGAAGTTCATCAAAAGTGACCACAACAAGCTGTCATTTAGCTGACACCCCGCGCTTATCCACTCAGGACGGACACTTTTTTGCCGCAATTCGAATTCTTGGCCGAAGCAGCGGATTTTTGATCCACGGCGGGAACCCTTGTCGCCTTTCGACGTTAGACGAAAGTAATAGGGGAATTTGCGCCATGAGCACGCACATCGACATCAACCAGATCAACGACGACCGCCAGAATGACCGCTTGCGGGAAGTCTGGAGCGTCGCCGATTTTTCGCGCCGTCACCGGCTGGAAAAGGAAGAGGAGCAGCGTCTTCTCAAGCTCTTCGGCGCCTTCGCGACGAAGCAGGAACTGCTCTCGAACGCCCAGCGCCCCTGCCGCTTCCGCTAACTGGCGGAGCGCCGCGCAAATAGGCCAAAACACCCATCCCCGGCGAACACCGCGGGCACGCTATCGAGCGGCCCGCACATACGGCATGATCGCGGCGCCCAAGCGGACCTACTTTCACATCAGACAAATGAGATTTTAGAGAGCCGCCCGGCGGCTTACGATGCCAGCGGCATCAGGAAGCGCGGCGAGATCAGCGATTTGCCGAAACGGATGGCGGCCGCGTAATCCAGCGCTTCCGACACCTTCTCCGGCCAATGCGGCTTGGAGACGACGCCGACGGCGCTGCGGCTGTTGCGCACCATCTCGGGATTGCCGGTGACGAAGACGACGGTCACGCCATGCTCGCTGGAAAGACGTTCGGCAATCGCGGGGCCGGTCACGCCGTCGGCAAGCTGAACATCCACCAATGCCACTTCTGCCTGCTCGGCAAGCTCCAGCGCTTCGTCCAGCGTTCGGGCCGGGCCGATGACGGTGTGACCGAGATCCTCGACGATGGATTCGAGATCGAGCGCGATCAACAATTCGTCTTCGACAATAAGAATATTCATGCGGTAGTGCCCATATCTGTGGAATGCATGCCAGCCTGAAACTCGAAAACGCGTGACGCCGCGATTGGTTCCCGACCTTTCCAATTTCCTAATATGGAGCCCGAGGGTTAAAAGAATAGTAGCCGCGCCATACCAATTTTGGGCTTTAAATGTTCAATACAAATCCCGCATGTCCCGGCAAAACCGATGAAATCGGGCGAAAATATACTTATGCAACCCATCCGATATAAATGCGCCAAAACAACACGCCGAGCGCTTAGCTGACGCTGATCCAGCATCTACTGCGTGCGCAGCACCTCGTTCCAATGCGCGATCAGCCGCGCCCGCTTCACCTGGTCGAGATAGACCATCAGGCCGGGGCTGACAGGCACGGGCCGCAGCTGCGCGCCGAGCAGCGCCTGCATGGTGTTGGCGGTGTTTTCGCCTGTCACTTCGGGGCTGACCGCGGGGATCTGCAGCTCGCGCGCCATGATCGTCTGCCCTTCCTTCGACATGAAGAAGGAGAGGTAGCGCCGCCCAAGCTCCGGATTGGCCGCCGCCTGCGGCACCAGCCCGATCCGGGACATGACGACCGTATAGTCCTTCGGCAGCACGATGCCGACCTCTGGATGGCGCTTGGCCCAATCCGCCGCATAGGAGCCGAGAATATTGTAGCCGAGCACGAAGCGTCCGTCAGACACCCGCTCCAGGATCGCCGAGCTCGTCGAATAAAGCTTCACTCCCGCCGCGCCCATGGCGCCGATGACAGACCAGATATCGCCGAACTGCTCCTGGTCGCGCGCCATGAACAGGAAGCCGACGCCGGAGTGCTCGATGTCATAGGTGCCGATCCGCCCATGCACCGCATCGCCCTTGCGCTTCAGATAATCGACGAACTCGGCGCGCGAGCTCGGCGGCTGTTCGTTGACGAAGCTCGGCTTGTGATAGACGAAGACGGCGGGCTCGAATGTCAGCGCATAGGCGGTATTGCGCCAGTTCGCCCATTTCGGCCAGATCCCGCTCATCGGCAGGTTGCTCGGCTGCGCATAGCCGTCGTTGGAAAGCTTCACCTGCAGGTCCATGGCCGACGAAAAGGCGAAATCCGCCGTCGGCTTCCCCGCGTCCGTCTCCTGCACGATGCGATCGTAAATCTCCCCGGTCAGCATGTCCTCGTAGGTGACGGCGACATCGGGGTTTGCTTCCTGAAATCCGCGGATCATCGGCTGCGCCAGCGGCTCGTCGAGCGAGGAATAGACGACGAGCACGGGTGCCGAAGCATTGCCCGACACAGCCGGATAGAAAATCGGCTCCGCCAGGGCCAAGCCCGGACAGAGCAACATCAACGCAAGTAGTGGCAGTCTCCTCATGCGATGAGAATGCATGACTGCGCTATCGGGCACAAGGGAGCACCCGCCCGTGCATTTGGTCGCCACGTCATGCTGCACATGCTCAAGGCCCGTCCAAAGGCGTAACCGTCGCGCGCGACAATCAGCGCCAAAGACGTTAGACTTCCCGCGACCCAGTTGCCCTATCACGCGGAGGCCGCATTGGAGCGACGACTGACAGCCATCCTCGCCGCCGATGTCGTCGGCTATTCCAGGCTGATGGGCATCGACGAGGCTGGCACGCTGAAGGCCTTCAACCGTCATCGCGTCGAGCTGATCGAGCCGGCGATCCTCGAATATGGCGGCCGGGTGGTGAAGCTTCTCGGCGATGGCTTGCTGGTGGAATTCGGCAGCGTCGTCAACGCGGTTGCCTGCGCCGTCGAAATCCAGCGCGGCGTAGCGCTCGGCAATGCCGAGGTGCCTGAGGACCGCCGCATCCGCTTTCGCATCGGCGTCAATCTCGGCGATGTCATCGTCGAGGGCGGCGATATCTTCGGCGACGGCGTCAATGTCGCCGCTCGTCTCGAGGCCGTGGCGGACCCCGGCGGCATCGCCGTCTCCTCCTCGGTCCGCGACCATGTCGGTGCCCGTCTCGACCTGCGCTTCGAGGATCGCGGCCGTCAGACGCTGAAGAACATCGAGCAGAAGGTCCATGTCTACGCCGTGCTCGTCGATCTCCCCGATCAGAGCACAGGCGTGGCCTCCGAAACGCCCATTTCAGGCACGCGCTCTATCGTCGTGCTGCCCTTCACCAACATGAGCGGCGACCCCGATCAGGAGTATTTCTCCGACGGCCTGACGGAAGACATCATCACCGACCTCTCGAAAATCTCGGGCCTGCTGGTCACCCCACGCAACACCACCTTCGCCTACAAGGGCCGCGCCATGAAGATCGGCCAGATCGCCTGCGAGCTCTCGGTCCGCTATGTGCTGCAGGGCAGCGTGCGCACATCCGGCGGCCGCGTGCGCATCAGCGCCCAGATGATCGACGCCTGCAACGAGGATCACCTCTGGGCCGATCGCTACGACCGCGACCTGACCGACATCTTCGCCATCCAGGACGAGATCGCGCATGCCATCGTCGGCCAGCTGAAGGTCAAGATGCGCCCGGAGGAAGTGCGCGCCATCGAAAGCGACCCCACCACCAATGTCGAGGCCTATACCTACTATCTGCGCGGCCGCAAATTCGCCCGCACCATGACCATGTCCTACCTCATTATGGCGAGGCGCATGTTCTACAAGGCGGTCGAGCTCGATCCGAACTATGCCCGCGCCTATGCCGGCATCGCCGATTGCGACAGCGCGCTCTACATCTGGTACGCGGCCGAGCTGCCGATCGACGACATCCTCGAGATGACCTCAAAGGCGCTGGCGCTGGACCCCAATCTCGCCGAAGCCCATGCCGCCCGCGCCATCGCGCTGCATCACGCCGCCCGCGATGGAGAGGCAGACATCTATTTCGCCAAGGCGCTGGCGCTCGATCCCAATCTCTTCGAGGCCAATTTCCACTTCGCCCACCGTCTGTTCAAGCGCGGCCAGTTCGAGGATGCGATCATCTATTTCGAGCGTTCCGCCAGCCTCTACGGCGATGATTATGTCTCCCCGGTCCTGCTCGCCGCCGCCTTCCGCTCGCTCGGACTTCCCGAGGATGGCCGCAAATGGGCCGCCGAAGGGGCGGTCCGCGCCGAGCGCGCCGCAGAGCAGAACCCCGGCAACTCCGCCCCCGTCCATCGCGCGGCGCTTGCCTACGCGCAGATCGGCGACGACAGGCGCGCCGTCTCCTGGATCAACCGCGCGCTCGCCATGGACCCGCACGACGTCATCACCCGCTACAATGCCGTCTGCGTCCACGCCTTGCTCGGAGAAACCGACCGCGCCGTCGAGCATATGCAGCAATTGCTGCCCAACAGCTCCTCCTACCAGATCGGCTGGTTCGAAAACGATTCAGACCTCGACAACATCCGCTCCGACCCACGCTTCATCGAGCTGATGGCCGCCATCGCTGAGCAGTGAAGTCATAAAAGCGCATCGTGACATCGCCAGCGCCGCCCTGTAGTCTCCGGCGAGATCGAGGGGAGGATCCGTGCGCATTCTACTGGTGGAGGACAATATCGCGCTGGCTGACGGGCTGTCGGCCATTCTGCGCGGCACCGGCCATGCCGTCGATGTCGTCAATGACGGCGCATCCGCCAATGCGGTGACGGCGGCCGAGAGCTTCGACCTCGTGGTGCTCGATCTCAACCTCCCTGAGATGGACGGCCTCGACGTGCTGCGCGCCATGCGCGCCCGCCAGAACCAGGCCGCCGTCCTCATCCTCACCGCGCGCGGCACCCCTGAGGAGCGCGTCAAGGGTCTCGACCTCGGCGCCGACGACTACCTGATCAAGCCCTTCGACATCTCCGAATTCGAGGCCCGCGTGCGCGTCCTCCTGCGCCGCCAGGCAGGCCTGCATTCGGCAACTGTCAGCTTCGGCGGCCTGTCGCTCGATCTGAATTCGCGCGCCTTCTTCTCAGGCGGCACGCCGCTCGATATCCCCGCCCGCGAGCTCGGCCTGCTCGAAATCCTCTTCATGCGCGCCGGCAAGGTGGTTGCCAAGGAAGCGATCATCCAGTCGCTCACCGCCTTTGACGACGACATCTCCGCCAACGCAATCGAGCAATATGTGAGCCGCCTCAGAAAGCGCCTCGCCCCGCATGGGCTCACGGTGAAGACCGCGCGGGGGATCGGCTACTATCTCGACAAGCTGCCCGAGCCCGCATCCGATATGACCGCCCCCGAGGCGCCATGACGTCGGCCTATTCGCTCCGCCGCCGCCTTCTCTTCTGGCTGCTGATCTCCACCGCCGTCATCGGCATCGTGGCGCTGGCCGATACCTATCGCGAGGCCGTACAGACCTCCAACATCGTCTCGGACCGCGTGCTTGCCGGCTCGGCGCTGGCGATCGCCGAGCGCGTCGTGGTCGCCGAGGACGGCTCGTTGCAGGTCGACATCCCCTATGTCGCGCTGGAAATGCTGACATCGGCGGCGCAGGACCGCGTCTTCTACCGCGTCGACGGGCCGCCCGGCGACTTCATCACCGGCTACCAGGCCCTCCCCGTCATCAAGGACACCAAGGGCGACGGCGCCGCTTTCGCAGACGATCGTTTCCGCAACGAGCCGATCCGCGTCGCCACCCTCAACCGCTCGGCCTCGACGGGCATCCGCTCGGTCCCCTTCACCGTCACCGTCGCCGAAACCACCATCGCCCGCCGCCAGCTCGCCCGCGCCATCCTGCTGCGCTCGGCGCTGCGCCTCTCCGTGATGATCCTCGGCGCCGCCATCATCGTCTGGATCTCGGTCACGGTGGCGCTGCGCCCGCTCTACAAGCTGCGAGACGCGATCGGCGAGCGCAGCCCCGACGACCTGCACCCGATCGAGCAATCCGTCCCGAGCGAAGTCCAGCCGCTGGTCGATACCGTCAACGGCTTCATGATCCGCCTTGAACAGGCGCTCGACGCACTGCGCAATTTCACCGGCAATGCCAGCCACCAGCTGCGCACGCCGCTCGCCATCATCCGCACCCAGCTGGCGCTGTCTGCCCGCGCCACGTCGCTCGCCGATGCCCAGGCCGTCGCGCTGAAGGGCGACCAGGCCGTGGCCCATGCCGAACGCGTGCTGGCGCAACTGCTCCTGATGGCGAAGATCGACGCCGCCACCTCGCGCGAGGCGCTGACCGCCATCGACCTCACCGCCATCGCCCAGGAAATCACCGGCGAACTCATCCCGACAGCATCGGCCGCCGGCATCGACCTAGGCTTCGAGGGCGACAAGCAAGAGATGATCCGCGCCGAACCGCTTCTGATCGGCGAACTCCTGCGCAACCTCACAGGCAACGCCATCGCCTATGCCGGCCACGGCGCCGAAGTCACCGTCCGCATTCGTGGTCTCGACGATGCCGTGCTGCTCGAAGTCGAAGACAACGGCCCCGGCATCCCGCCCGACCAGCTCGCCGCCGTCCGCCGCCGCTTCTCCCGCGCCGACCAATCCGGCGCCCCAGGTGCTGGATTGGGCTTGCCGATCGTCGAGGAGATTTGCGGGTTGTTTGGTGCGACGCTCGACCTAGGTCCCGGTGGTGATGGACGAGGGTTGAAGGCAGTGGTGATGTTTCCGCGGGGCTGACGCAGCCTCCCTCTCGGCTACTCTGCAGCGTCGAACGACACGCCGCTCGTCAGCGCCGCATTCAGCGCTGTCATCATCCGCCGGATAAGCGGCTCCAAGTCCACGCCCGCCTTCATCGCGGCTTCGACATGGGCGGGATGGACATAAACAGTCACGGCGTCGCGAACGACTTCGGCGGCAGCGCCGATATCGTCAACCGTGAATTCCTTGCGCCGCACGCCGTCTTCGATGATCGCGGCGAGGAGCCGTGTCATCGCCGCCGCATAGCTCCGCACGAGTTCCGGCCGCTCGTCGACGATCCGCCGGTAGAGTTGGTAGACCTCGAAGTCATCGACGAAGTTCTCGCGCTTGCGGCGATGCAGCGCAAGCACCAGGCCCAAAAGCCGCTCGGCCGCCGGCGCCGTGGACGCGACGAAGCTCTTTGCCAGCGCCTCTTCGTCCTTCATCGCAGCAGCGACGATTGCGTCGAAGACCTCGGCCTTGGAGCGGAAATGCCGGTAGATCGTGGTGTGCGAGGTGCCCAAAGCCTTGGCGATGTCGACGATGTTCGTCTTCACATGCCCGTGGCGTCTGATCTGCGCCGCAGCCACATCCAAGATCTTCGTCGTTGTCAGGCCGTCGTCGGCCATATTCGTTTCCTTGCTCATGGCTCTCCATAACCCAGTTGCCGTCGCATTTCCACAACAAACATATTTCATATTTTGTTCGTTGAATTTTGTTCGAGCATGATTTACATCATCTCCAGGAAACAGGAGCTGCAACATGGCCGACATCGAAATCAAAAGACGCATTGCCTTCGTAACTGGCGGGTCCGGCTTCGTCGGCGGAAGGCTGATCCAGGCACTAGTCGCCCGAGGCTGGGACGTGCGCGCCCTGGCGCGAAGCAGCGCAAGCATGGCCGCCGTTGCGGCACTCGGCGCCACGCCGGTCTCAGGCGATATCGGCAACCGCGAAGCCCTGTCGGCGGGTCTCGAAGGCTGCGACGTCGTCTTCCACGCCGCCGCCATGTTCAAGCTCTGGGGTACGCGTCGCGAGTTCGACGCCGTCAATGTCGACGGCATGGACAATCTGATCGCCGCAGCGGTCGCCGCTTCCTCGGTGCGCAAGTTGATCTACGTCAGCGCCGCTGCGGTCGTCATGGGCGATCCGGTCGCCTTGGTCGAGATCGACGAAACCGCGCCGACGCAGCAGCGCGGCTTCGCGCCCTACAGCAGTTCAAAGGCCGAAGCAGAAGCGCGCCTGCTGGCCGCCAACAATCGCCGTCCGGGCTTTGAAACGATGGCGATCCGGCCGCCGATGATCTGGGGCAAGGACATGCCCATGCTGGAGCAGATGGCAGCCACCGTCCGCAAGGGGCAATGGCAATGGGTGGGTGGTGGCACGCAGGCCATGCCCACCTGTCACGTCGACAACCTCGTCGAAGCGCTGCTGCTCGCGGCCGATAGCGGGCGCGGCGGGCAGGCCTATTTCGTCGCCGATGACGAGAAGGGCACATTGAAGAGCGTGCTGAGCGCGCTTTTGGCCACGCAGGGCGTCACGGCGAAGGATAAATCCGTCTCCTTTGCAATGGCCTGGCGACTGTCCACCGTGATGGAAACGATCTGGCGGTTGCTGCATCTCGGCGGCGAGCCGCCGCTCACCCGCCAGATGCTGCAATTGATCGGCAAACCCTTCACGCTGCGCACCGACAAGGCTCAGCGTCATCTCGGTTATGAGCCGCGCTTGACCTGGCAGGAGGGGATCGATGCCATGTCGCGCTCCTGAAGAAAAAAAGCGGGTTCCGCCCAATGGGTGACATGACCGGCTTCGGCGGATAACGCCGTAAGCCGGCTCCCCTTCCGCCTTGCATTCTCTCGCTGCATTGCACACACTGCGACCGGGAACAGCAAATGCCGTACAACGATACGGCCGCGGATAAGGCAGTCCATGTCGATCAAAGCCAGCATCTATCACCTGACGCATTACAAATACGACAAGCCGGTCCGCCTCGGGCCTCAGATCATCCGCCTCAAGCCCGCGTCGCATTCCAAGACGCGGGTGATCAGCCATTCGCTGAAGGTCTCGCCGGCGAACCATTTCGTGAACCTGCAGCAGGATCCCTACGGCAATTATCTGGCCCGCTACGTCTTCCCCGACCCGGTGACCGAGTTCAAGATCGAGGTCGATCTCGTCGCCGACATGACGGTCTACAACCCCTTCGATTTCTTCATCGAGGAGAGCGCCGAGATGTGGCCCTTCTCCTATCCCGAGGAGATCAGGGACGACCTGAAGATTTACATGCAGCCGCAGCCGGTGGAGCCGGCGCTGGCAGCCTATCTCTCAGGCATCAACCGCACGCCGATGCGCACCACCGATTTCATCGTTGGCCTCAATGCCCGGCTGAAGAACGACGTCGAATACGTCATCCGCATGGAGCCCGGCGTGCAGTCGCCGGAGGAGACGCTGAAGCTGGCGCTCGGCTCGTGCCGCGATAGTAGCTGGCTGCTGGTCGAGATCCTTCGCAACCTCGGCTTCGCCGCCCGCTTCGTCTCCGGCTATCTCATCCAGCTGACGCCGGACCTGAAGGCACTCGACGGCCCCTCCGGCACCGAGGTCGATTTCACCGATCTGCACGCCTGGGCGGAAGTCTACATCCCCGGCGCCGGCTGGATCGGTCTCGATCCGACCTCCGGCCTGTTGACCGGCGAAAGCCACATCCCGCTTGCCGCCACCCCGCACTATAGCAACGCCGCCCCGATCTCCGGCACGCTCTACGGCCACGCCAACACCGAATTCGCCTTCGACATGAAGGTCACGCGCGTGGCCGAACATCCGCGCATCACCAAGCCGTTTTCCGACGACAGCTGGAACGAACTCAACGCGCTCGGCGCCAAGGTCGACAGCATCCTGCAGGCAGAAGACGTCCGCCTCACCATGGGTGGCGAGCCGACTTTCGTCTCGATCGACGATTTCGAATCCGCCGAATGGAACACCGAGGCCGTCGGCCCGACCAAGCGCGAAAAGGCCGATATCCTGATCCGCAAGCTGCGCGAGCGCTTCGCTCCCGGCGGCTTCCTGCATTATGGCCAGGGCAAGTGGTATCCCGGCGAAAGCCTGCCGCGCTGGACCTTCTCGCTCTACTGGCGCAAGGACGGCAAGCCGATCTGGCGCGATCCTGATCTGATCGCCGGCGAGGGCAAGGACACCGGCGTTGCGGCCGACGACGCCGCCAACCTGCTCGGCGCCATCGCCCGCGAACTGGCGATCGACACCGACATGGTGTTGCCGGCCTATGAGGACCCGGCCGAGTGGATCCTCAAGGAAGGCAGCCTGCCTGACAATGTCGATCCCTCCAATTCCAAGCTCAAGGACCCGGAAGAGCGCAACCGCATCGCCCGCGTTTTCGAGCGCGGCCTGACCACGCCGACAGGCTATATCCTCCCCGTGCAGGCCTGGAACGCCCAGGCATCAGGCCAGCGCTGGATGAGCGAGCGGTGGAAGACCCGTCGCGGCAAGATCTTCCTCGTGCCTGGCGACAGCCCCGTGGGCTACCGCCTGCCGCTCGGCACACTCCCCTACGTGCCCCCCGCGCGCTTCCCCTATATCCACCCTGCCGACCCCTCTATCCCCCGCACGCCTCTGCCCGATGTCTTCGTGCCCTCAGGCCGCGCCATGCCGGAAGCCTCGCGTCATAGCGAAGAGGCCGGCCAGAGCCGCGTCGAGCAGACGCTGGGCGAGATCGGCGGCGCCGTGCGTACCGCGATCTCGGTGGAGCCGCGCGACGGCCGCCTTTGCGTCTTCATGCCGCCGGTCGAGCGCATCGAGGATTATCTCGAGCTGATCGCGGCCGCCGAAAACGCCGCCGCCGAACTCGGCCTGCCCGTCCATATCGAGGGCTACTCGCCGCCGCAGGACGAGCGCATCAACGTCATCCGCGTCGCGCCCGACCCCGGCGTCATCGAGGTCAACATCCACCCGGCCTCCAACTGGCACGACTGCGTGGCGATCACCAGCGTCGTCTATGAGGAAGCGCGCCAGTCGCGGCTCGGCGCCGACAAGTTCATGATCGACGGCCGCCACACCGGCACCGGCGGCGGCAACCATGTGGTGGTCGGCGGCGCCAATCCCGGCGACAGCCCGTTTCTCCGCCGCCCCGACCTGTTGAAGAGCCTGGTGCTGCACTGGCAGCGCCATCCCTCGCTCTCCTACATGTTTTCAGGCATGTTCATCGGCCCGACCAGCCAGGCGCCGCGCATCGACGAGGCCCGCCATGACAGCCTCTACGAGCTGGAAACAGCGCTCGCCCAGATCCCCGCGCCAGGCAAGGGCGTCACACCCCTGCCCTGGATCACCGACCGCCTGTTCCGCAACCTCCTGATCGACGTCACCGGCAACACCCACCGCGCCGAGATCTGCATCGACAAGCTGTTTTCGCCCGACGGCCCGACCGGCCGCCTTGGCCTCGTGGAGTTCCGCGGCTTCGAAATGCCGCCGAACGCGCGCATGTCGCTCGCCCAGCAGCTTCTGGTCCGCGCCCTCATCGCCCGCTTCTGGCAAAACCCGGCCGATGGCCGCTTCGTGCGCTGGGGCACGACGCTGCACGACCGTTTCATGCTGCCGCACTTCGTCTGGCAGGATTTCCAGGACGTGCTGGCCGATCTCAAGCAGAACGGCTTCGACCTCAGCCCGGAATGGTTCAAGGCGCAGCTCGAGTTCCGCTTCCCCTTCTGCGGCGAGGTCGAGTACGAGGGCTCGAAGCTGGAGCTGCGCCAGGCGCTGGAGCCCTGGAACGTCATGGGCGAGGAAGGCGCGATCGGCGGCACCGTGCGCTATGTCGACAGCTCCGTCGAGCGCCTGCAGGTGAGGCTCGAAACCAGCAATTCGTCCCGCTACACCGTCACCTGCAACGGCCGCACCGTGCCGCTGACGCCGACGGGGACCGCCGGCGTCTCGGTCGCCGGCGTCCGTTTCAAGGCATGGCAGCCGGCGTCGGGATTGCACCCGCTACTGCCGGTCAACACGCCGCTGACCTTCGACATTTATGATACATGGTCGAAGCGTTCGATCGGCGGCTGCATCTATCATGTTGCCCATCCGGGCGGGCGTAACTATGACACCTTCCCGGTCAATGGTAACGAAGCCGAAGCCAGGCGTCTGGCGCGATTCGAGCCATGGGGGCATACATCGGGCGGCTATATCCCCGCGATCGAGACCGGATCGCCGGAGTTCCCGCTGACGCTGGATCTGAGACGGCCGGCAGGCATTTAGACGCATTAGACTAGGGGTTCATGGGCAAGAAACCGGCAAGAGAGCTGCGGCAGCAGAAGAGCGAGCGCATCGGCAACGAGGCGGTGCTCGGCTATCGCCCGCCGCCTGGCGTCGCCGACGAGATGGTCGACCAGAACGGCGCGATCCGTCCGGTCTGGCAGCGCTTCATGGCGCATCTGAGCGGCATGCCGGAAAAGGACCTGACCGAGCGCTTCGCCCGCGCCGACCGCTATCTCCGCGATGCCGGCGTCTTCTACCGCGCCTATGGCAGCACCGGCAGCGCCGAGCGCTCGTGGCCGCTATCCCCCATCCCGGTGCTGATCGACGAGCGCGAATGGGAGAGCCTGTCGGAAGGCCTCGTCCAGCGCGCCGATCTGCTCGAAGCGATCGTCGCCGATATCTATGGCGACAACAGGCTGGTCGAGGATGGCGTGCTGCCGCCAGCGCTGATCGCCTCCAATCCGGAGTTCCAGCGCCCGCTCGTCGGCGTCAAGCCGGCCGGCGGCCACTATCTGCATTTCTGCGCCTTCGAGGTCGGCCGTGGCCCCGATGGCAACTGGTGGGTCCTGGCCGACCGCACCCAGGCCCCATCAGGCGCCGGCTTCGCGCTGGAGAACCGGGTGGCGACCACCCGCGCCTTCTCCGATATCTACGCCGAAACCCCGGTGCACCGCCTCGCCTCCTTCTTCGGCGCATTCCGCGATGCGCTGCAGGGCATGAAGCACAGCGGCGACGACCGCATCGCGGTTCTGACCCCCGGCCCCGCCAACGAGACCTATTACGAGCACGCCTATATCGCCCGCTACCTCGGTTTCATGCTGCTCGAGGGCGAGGACCTGACGGTTGTCAACGGCAAGGTGATGGTGCGCACCGTCTCCGGCCTGAAGCCGATCACCGTGCTCTGGCGCCGCCTCGATTCCGCCTATGCCGATCCGCTCGAGCTCAACCAGACCTCGCACATCGGCACGCCGGGCCTTGTGGAGGCGCTGCGCGCCGAAAGCGTCACCATCGTCAATGCGCTCGGAAGCGGCATCATAGAGACACGCGCGCTGCTCGCCTTCATGCCCACCATCTGCCGCCGCCTCTTTGGCCAGGAGCTGAAGATGCCGTCGATCGCCACCTGGTGGTGCGGCCAGAAGAGCGAGCGCGACCATGTCGCCCAGAACATCGAGAAGATGGTAATCGGCCCGGCCTATTCGCGCGCGCCCTTCTTCGACGACAACGGTGAATCCGTGCTCGGCTCGGCCCTGCGCGCCACCGCCCGCGATTCCATCGGCGACTGGCTGAACACCGATGGCCCCAAGCTCGTCGGCCAGGAAGCCGTGACGCTGTCGACCACGCCGAGCTGGGTGAACGGCAAGCTGGTGCCGCGGCCGATGTCGTTGCGCGTCTTCGCCGCCCGCACAAAGAACGGCTGGCAGATCATGCCCGGAGGCTTCGCCCGCATCGGCGCAGGCGACGACGTGGCGGCGATCGCGAT
Source organism: Rhizobium sp. 16-449-1b (assembly GCF_017741935.1). Taxonomy (GTDB): domain Bacteria; phylum Pseudomonadota; class Alphaproteobacteria; order Rhizobiales; family Rhizobiaceae; genus Rhizobium. The sequence goes on from NZ_JAGHMH010000024.1 coordinate 240,347, forward strand.
GCAATCGGGTGGTGCGGCCGCCGACGTCTGGATCGTCTCGGACAAGCCCGTCGAGCGCCACACGCTGCTGCCCACCGAGGCGAGCTTCACCCGCAACATGCCGGGCAGCCTGCCCAGCCGCGCCGCCGACAATCTCTTCTGGCTCGGCCGCTATATCGAGCGCGCCGAAGGGGCGCTGCGCATCCTGCGCGCCTGGCACGCCCGCTTCGCCGAGGCCGCCGATCCAAGCCAGCCACTGCTCGCCGATGTCAGCGCCTATCTCGCCGCCGTTGATATCGACACCGAGGACGCGGTGCCCGACACGCTGCTGCGCAACATCGACAGCGCCGTCTATTCGGCAAGCAACATCCGCGACCGCTTCTCGCCGGATGGCTGGCTGGCGCTGACCGATCTCGCCAAGACCGCTCGCCGCTTCCACGCGACAGTGTCGCCGGGCGACGACGCCAGCCATGCGATGACGATCCTGTTGCGCAAGCTCGCGGGCTTTGCCGGTCTCGTGCATGAAAACATGTACCGCTTCACCGGCTGGCGCTTCCTGTCGCTCGGCCGCCATATCGAGCGCGCGCTGCACATGACCCGCCTGCTCGGCCACATGGCCGGGCCCGAAGCGCCCGATGGCGCGCTCGACATGCTGCTCGAGATCGGCGACAGCGTCATGACCCACCGCCGCCGCTACAACGTCAACACCGCGCGGCTGACCGTCACCGACCTGCTTGCGCTCGACGGGCTGAATCCGCGCTCGATCCTCTTCCAGATGAACGAGATCCTGCGCGAGGTCGAGCAGCTGCCGAATGCGCTGAACAACGGCCAGATGTCGCCCTTCTACCGCGAATCCATGCGCCTGCGCTCCGGCCTCGCCGTCATGACGCCCGAGACGATGACCGACGACGTCTATCGCAGCCTCGAACGCGAGCTCGAAAACCTCTCCGATCTCCTCGCGCAAACCTATCTGGGGTGATGTTGTGCTCTACGATCTGTCGCTGCACATGGGCTATAGCTACGATTGGCCGGCCTCCGGCGCCCGCCACATCATGCGCCTGCTACCTCTGTCGCTGCCCGATCGTCAGCGCCTGATCGCAGGCTCCATCAAGGTCTCGCCGACGCCGGACGAGCAGTCGAATTTCACCGATTTCTTCGAGCACCCCGCAACCTCCTTCATGGTCCGCGCGCCGCACGAGAAGCTCGACATCCGCATGCACGCCCGCGTCCAGGTCGAGAGCCACTCGATCACGGCCGATTTCTCCCCCGTGCTCGCCGATCTGCCAGAAGAGATCGCGGGCGTCTGGTCGCTGAAGCCCGGCTCGCCGCATCATTTCCTCGGCAACAGCCCGCGCCTGATCGAAACGCCTGTTATTTCGGACTACGCCCAAGGCGTCGTCCAGCCCCGATTGACCGTGCTCGAAATCGCCACCGCCCTCTGCGCCGCGATCCACAAGGACTTCACATACGACGCCGAGGCGACCAACGTCGACACCACGCCGCTCGAGGCCTTCCGGCTGAAGCGCGGCGTCTGCCAGGATTTCAGCCATGTGATGATCCTGGCGCTGCGCAGCCTCGGCATACCCGCAGGCTACGTCTCCGGCTTCCTGCGCACCATCCCGCCACCGGGCAAGGAGCGTCTCGAAGGCGCCGACGCCATGCATGCCTGGGTGCGCGTCTGGTGCGGCGAGACCACCGGCTGGGTGGAACTCGACCCCACCAACAACATCCCCGCCGGCACCGACCACATCGTCGTCGGCTACGGCCGCGACTACTCCGACGTCGCCCCCGTCATCGGCGTGCTGAAGAGCTATGGCGGCCAGCGGGCGGTTCAGGCGGTTGATGTCATTCCGGTGAAGTAGGGGCCGGTGAAGTAGGGCCTGTGACGCAGGGCCGGAGGCCGACATCGAACGAAAGCGCACGATAAAGCGACAAATCGCTAAAATTAGATCAGACTCATAAAGCTGACCTAAATGAAGATGGTCCAAGGATATTCGCATACTTTGAAAAACCATCTCGGTGAACATGATGCGCGCCTTGTCCCTGCTGAAGACCACTATCTCCCGCTTCTCGAACGACCGTGGCGGGAACTTCGCCATGGTCACGGCGCTGATCGCCACCCCGCTGCTTCTGGCGGGCGGCGCTGCGATCGATTTTTCCAATGCATCCGCGCAAAGGACAAATCTACAGGAAATTGCCGACGCAACCGCGCTCGAAGGCGGCAAGATTTTCGACGGTACCAATCTTGCCGCAGCCACCACCACGGCCCAGGCCTTCCTGAAGGGCTACTCCGCGCAGATGCCGAGCAATGTCAAATCGAGCATGACCGCCGATGGACGGACGTTCAAGGTTGCCTTGAGCGCAGCGGTCGATACCTCGCTGATGAAGATCGCCAATTACAACTCGATCCCGATCAGTGCCGACGCAGCAGCAATCGCACCGATGAAGCCGCAAAAAATCACGCTGACACCGACCAATGCGCAAGGCTTTTGGTACAAGGTCGTCTCGATCATCGTCGTGCGCCCGGACACGACCGCTGAGGTCGTACTCGGCACTTATACCTATCAACCGACAACGCAGACTAATAGCGGCCAGGGTACGAAGGTCATGAGCCCCTCTGGAGCGATCGATCTCGGCAAATATACCAAGCTGGTTCTGAAGATGGACATCAAGACCGACGGCTGCCCGCTCGGCGCCTATGCGACGGTCAACAGCAAGAAAGACGTCACCTGCAACGTTATCGACCCCAAGGATAAGAACAAGAGCCAATACTCCGGCTACTTCTCCTACAACAACACACTCAGAACCGACAATCCGGACACCAGCAACTACCTGTTTGTCGACGGCAAGCAGATGCCCCAGGGCATCAACTTCCCGCTGGAAAAATACTTCGGTTGCGCGAAGCCGCAAAGTCACGCTTGGGAAGACGGCGGTGGTTGGGATCGTCAGGACATCTTCTACACCATCTCGTCGGATTGCACCGCTACCGACAGCAACTACGTTCGCCTGACGCAGTAACATCGATTTCATCGCTCGAAAAAGCCGCCCCCGAACCGATCCGGGGCGGCTTTTTTGTTGTCGTGAAACTTCGGGGACGGCCACGTCGCGTGACGCGATCATGATGCATGAAAGCAACAGCGCCGGACGCATTTTGGCGGAAAATCATCCCCCGCCCGAATTCGTGTTGGAAAGCAACATTTCGTTAAAATTGAAGCAACCCCGTAAAAACAACCTCAACATGTTGGGCGCATCACTGCCACATTCTTAAAAGCAACTATTCGGGTGAGCATGATGAACACCTTACTATTTATGATGAATGGCATTTCCCGGCTGATATCCAATCGGGACGGAAATTTCGCGATCACGACGGCGTTCGTGATCCCGGTCCTGTTCGGCGCGGGAAGCCTCGCTGTCGATGTAGCCAGTGCGGCCATGTCGAAGCGGCAATTGCAGGAAGCGGCCGATTCCGCCGCGCTCGCCACGGCATCGGCGCTGGCCGACGGCAAGATCGACACATCAGGGGCTGCCGCCTTCGCCAAGGATTTCATCGCCGGCCAGATGGCGAACTATCTTTCCGACACCACAGAGCTGAAGGACGCCACGACCGCCACGGCGACGAAGTCGACCTCGGGCGCCGCGACCAGCTACAGCGTCAGCATTTCGTCGAACTACACGATGCAGTTCAGCGGCCTAGCCCAGGTCGCGGGTTTCAAGACAACGAAGATCGGGGTATCGAGCCAGACGGCCGGCGGCTATTCCGAGACGCAAGGCTCCGTCTCCATGTTCCTCGCGCTGGATAAGTCCGGCTCGATGGACTACGCGACATCGACGGTCAACGCCGAGCAGTCGACCAAGACCACTCAATATACATACACCGAAACATATACCTATGAGTGTGGCACCCAAAGGAGGCCGAAAACCTGCACGGGAACACGACAGGCCACCGGCACGAAAACGGAAACAAACTACTACTCGAAGATCGAAGCGCTCAAGCTTGCCGTTGCCAGCTTGATGGGGCAGCTGAACACCGCCGATCCATCACACATCTATGCCCGCACGGGCGCGGTGTCCTATGACATCAATACCTATGCGGAAAGCAAGCTTGCCTGGGGCACAGCCGCCGCAAAAGACTACGTCGACGCGCTTGAAGCCGACGGGGGCACCAACTCGAGCGGCGCCGTCAATGTCGCCTTCACATCGCTAACGGCCAAGAACGCGGCCGGCAACGACAACGAAGACGCAACGCACATGGCGAAGACGAAACAGCTGCCGAAGAAATACATCGTCTTCATGACCGATGGCGACAACAACAACGACAAGTGGGGCGGCCGTTCCTACGATACGAACACCAAGAAGACCTGCGATGACGCCAAGGCCAAAAGCATCGAGATCTACACCGTCGCCTTCATGGCCCCCACGACCGGCCAGGCCCTACTGAAATATTGCGCGACCGACGCCTCGCATTACTTCCAGGCCGAAAGCATGGCCGACCTCCTGGCCGCCTTCAAGAAGATCGGCGCCAAGGCCGCCAACCAGACCACGCGTCTGATCAACTGATCGCCCCATCCCACAAAACAAAAAAGCCGCTTCGGAACAAACCGGAGCGGCTTTTCGTTGTTGTGCAATCCGGTCTATCAAAATCAGAAAGCCGATAAAAATCAAGTTCTTTCCGTCGTCCACGGGTGCCCCGCGTCAATTTTTCCGTTTGCCGGTTTTCCCTTGTTGCAAGTGCGTAGTAACGGTGCATAAACTGCATCGCTAGTGCGTGAGTAAATCGATTGAAGTACGTATAACCTACTGAAACCAAAACAGAATTGGCGAGCCCTGACGATGACCCCCGTTTCGAAGCCCACCATCCCCTCTCCCGCACCGCGCAGTTCCAAGCCGGAAATTCTCGCAGAAGAAATCATCGAGCGCCTGACCTACCGCATCGGCAAGGATGCCAAGGTCGCCAAGCCGCATGACTGGCTGACCGCGACGATCCTCGTCATCCGCGACCGCATCATCGATAAGTGGATGGAGAGCACCCGCAAGGTCTACGCCACAGGCGCCAAGCGCGTTTACTATCTATCTCTCGAATTCCTCATCGGCCGCCTGATGCGCGATGCCGTGTCCAACCTCGGCCTGATGGAAGAGGTACGTGACGCGCTCGCTTCGCTCGGCGTCGATGTGTCAGTTATCGCTGGCCTTGAGCCGGACGCAGCGCTCGGCAATGGCGGTCTCGGCCGTCTCGCCGCCTGTTTCATGGAGAGCATGGCGACCGTCGACGTGCCCGCCTATGGCTACGGCATCCGCTATGTCCACGGCCTGTTCCGCCAGCAGATGGCCGATGGCTGGCAGGTCGAGCTGCCGGAAAGCTGGCTCGCCCACGGCAACCCCTGGGAATTCGAACGCCGCGAAAGCGCCTATGAAATCGGCTTCGGCGGCTCGGTCGATGTCGCCAACGGCGCCGATGGCGAACCGCGCTATGTCTGGAAGCCGGCCGAGCGCGTCATCGCCGCCGCCTTCGACACGCCCGTCGTCGGCTGGCGTGGCAAGCGCGTCAACACGCTCCGCCTCTGGTCGGCCCAGCCGATCGACCCGATCCTGCTCGATGCCTTCAACGCCGGCGACCATATCGGCGCGCTGCGCGAGAGCAACAAGGCCGAAAGCCTGACCCGCGTTCTCTACCCGGCCGACGCGACGCCTGCCGGTCAGGAGCTGCGCCTGCGCCAGGAATTCTTCTTCTCGTCCGCCTCGTTGCAGGACATCCTGCGCCGCCATCTGCAGCAGTATGACGATTTCACCTCGCTGCCCGACAAGGTGGCGATCCAGCTGAACGACACCCACCCGGCCGTCTCGATCGCCGAACTGATGCGCCTGCTCTGCGACGTTCACGGGCTGGAGTTCGACCAGGCTTGGGACATCACCCGCGGCACCATCGCCTACACCAACCACACGCTTCTGCCCGAAGCGCTAGAAAGCTGGCCGGTGCCGTTGTTCGAGCGTCTCCTGCCGCGCCACATGCAGATCATCTACGCGATCAACGCCAAGGTTCTGCTCGAGGCCCGCAAGACCAAGAACTTCTCCGACACCGAAATCCGCTCGATCTCGCTGATCGAGGAAGGCGGCAGCCGCCGGGTGCGCATGGGCAACCTCGCCTTTGTCGGCTCGCATTCGATCAACGGCGTCTCGGCGCTCCACACCGATCTGATGAAGGTCACGGTCTTCGCCGACCTGCACAAGCTCTATCCCGATCGCATCAACAACAAGACCAACGGCATCACGCCGCGCCGCTGGCTGCAGCAGTGCAATCCGGGTCTCACCGGCCTGATACGCGAGGCGATCGGCGACGATTTCCTCGACGACGCCGAAAAGCTGCGTGCGCTCGACAAATTTGCCACCAACAGCGCCTTCCAGGAGAAGTTCGCCGCCGTCAAGCGCAACAACAAGGTGGCGCTCGCCAATCTGGTTGCATCGCGCATGGGCGTGAAGATCGATCCGTCGGCGATGTTCGACATCCAGATCAAGCGCATCCACGAATACAAGCGCCAGCTCCTTAATGTCATCGAAGCGGTCGCGCTCTACGACCAGATCCGCTCGCGCCCCGAACTCGACTGGGTGCCGCGCGTGAAGCTCTTCGCCGGCAAGGCGGCGCCGAGCTATCACAACGCCAAGCTGATCATCAAGCTGATCAACGACGTCGCACGCACCATCAACAACGACCCGGCCGTGCGCGGCCTGCTCAAGGTCGTCTTCGTGCCGAACTACAACGTCTCTCTGGCCGAAGTCATGGTTCCGGCCGCCGACCTTTCCGAACAGATCTCGACCGCCGGCATGGAAGCGTCGGGCACCGGTAACATGAAGTTCGGCCTCAACGGCGCGCTCACCATCGGCACGCTCGATGGCGCCAATGTTGAGATGCGCGACAATGTCGGCGAGGACAACATCAAGATCTTCGGCCTGCGCGCCGATGAGGTCGCCAACCTGCGCACCGACGGTCACAATCCGCGCGCCATCATCGAAGGCTCGCACGAGCTGGCGCAGGCGCTCTCGGCCATCGGCTCCGGCGTCTTCTCGCCGGATGACCGCAACCGCTATTCCGAGCTGATCGAGGGCATCTATTCGCACGATTGGTTCATGGTCGCCGCCGATTTCGATGCCTACGCCCAGGCCCAGCGCGAAGTCGACGAACTCTGGAACGACAAGTCCGCCTGGAGCGAAAAGACCATCCGCAACACCGCCCGCATGGGCTGGTTCTCGTCGGACCGCACGATCCGGCAGTATGCCAAGGAAATCTGGAGAGCCGGATGAAAACGCCGAAGGCGACCCCTGAAGTCAAGCTTCCCTGGGAAATTTCGGCAGATGAAATAGCGGCGATCCTTGCCGGCGCGCATTCCAATCCGTTTGCCGTTCTGGGCGTCCACAAATCGGGCAGCGTTTACGTTGCCCGATGCTTCATTCCCGGCGCCGAAGAGGTCACCGCGATGTCGCTCGACGGCACCGCGATCGGCGATCTGGCGCTCCAACATCCCGATGGCTTCTTCGCCGGCACCATCTCGGTGAACAAGCAGGTGCCGGTGCGCTATCGCGCCCGCCGTGGCGACGCCGAATGGGCCGTCACCGACCCTTATAGCTTCGGCCCCGTTCTCGGACCGATGGACGACTATTACGCCCGTGAGGGTTCCGATCTGCGCCTCTTCGACAAGATGGGCGCGCACTGGATCAAGCACGAGGGCGCGCAAGGCATCCACTTTGCCGTCTGGGCGCCCAATGCGCAGCGCGTCTCCGTCGTCGGCGATTTCAACAATTGGGATGGCCGCCGCCACGTCATGCGTTTGCGCGCCGGCGCCGGCATCTGGGAAATCTTCGCCCCCGATGTTCCGACAGGCGTCGCCTACAAGTTCGAGATCCGTGGTCAGGACGGCGTGCTGCTACCTCTGAAGGCTGACCCCTTCGCGCGCCGCAGCGAGCTGCGCCCGAAGAACGCCTCGGTCACCACGCCTGAGCTGTTGCAGGAGTGGGAAGACGAAACCCACCTCAAGCATTGGAGCGAGATCGACAAGCGCCGCCAGCCGATCTCCATCTACGAGGTGCATGCCGGCTCCTGGCAGCGCCGCGACGACGGCACGTTCCTCTCCTGGGACGAGCTCGCCGCCCGCCTGATCCCCTATTGCGTCGACATGGGCTTCACCCATATCGAGTTCCTGCCGATCACCGAGCACCCCTATGATCCGTCCTGGGGCTATCAGACGACGGGCCTCTATGCCCCCACCGCCCGCTTCGGCGAGCCGGAAGGTTTCGCCCGCTTCGTCAACGGCGCCCACAAGGTCGGCATCGGCGTCATCCTCGACTGGGTGCCGGCGCATTTCCCGACCGACGAACATGGCCTCGGCTGGTTCGACGGCACCGCACTTTACGAGCACGAGGATCCGCGCAAGGGCTTCCACCCGGATTGGAACACGGCGATCTACAATTTCGGCCGCACCGAGGTCGTGTCCTATCTCGTCAATAACGCGCTCTACTGGTCGGAAAAATTCCATCTCGACGGCCTGCGCGTCGATGCCGTCGCCTCGATGCTCTACCTCGATTACTCCCGCAAGCACGGCGAGTGGATCCCCAACGAATATGGCGGCAATGAAAACCTCGAGGCCGTCCGCTTCCTGCAGAACATGAACACCCGCATCTATGCCGAGCACCCCGGCGTCATGACCATCGCCGAGGAATCGACGTCATGGCCCAAGGTATCGCAGCCGGTGCATGAAGGCGGCCTCGGCTTCGGCTTCAAGTGGAACATGGGCTTCATGCACGACACGCTGAGCTACATGAGCCGCGAGCCAGTGCACCGCAAGCATCACCACAACGAGCTGACCTTCGGCCTGCTCTACGCCTATTCGGAAAACTTCGTGCTGCCGCTGTCCCACGACGAAGTGGTGCACGGCAAGGGTTCGCTGATCGCCAAGATGCCCGGCGACGACTGGCAGAAGTTCGCCAATCTGCGCGCCTATTACGCGCTGATGTGGGGCTATCCCGGCAAGAAGCTTCTCTTCATGGGCCAGGAATTCGCCCAGTGGAGCGAATGGAACGAGGCCGGCTCGCTCGACTGGAACCTGCTTCAGTACCGCATGCACGAGGGCATGCGCCGCCTGGTGCGCGACCTCAACTTCACCTACCGCAGCAAGCCGGCGCTGCACGCCCGCGATTGCGAAGGCGAGGGCTTCGAATGGCTGGTTGCCGACGACCACGAGAACTCGGTCTTCGCCTGGCTGCGCAAGTCGCCGGGTGAAAAGCCGGTCGCCGTCATCTGCAACATGACGCCTGTATACCGCGAGAATTACGCCGTCAGGCTGCCCACCGAAGGCCGCTGGCGCGAAATCCTGAATACCGATGCCGACATCTATGGCGGCAGCGGCAAAGGCAATGGCGGTCGTGTCCAGGCGGTCAACGCCGGCGGCACCATCGTCGCATCACTGACCTTGCCGCCTTTGGCGGTTATCATGCTTGAACCTGAGACTTGAGACTGGTGGGAGGAAGACAATGGTAGAAAAACGCATTCAGCCACTTGCCCGCGATGCAATGGCCTATGTTCTCGCCGGCGGCCGGGGGAGCCGTCTGAAGGAACTCACCGACCGACGCGCCAAGCCCGCGGTCTATTTCGGCGGCAAGTCGCGCATCATCGATTTCGCGCTGTCCAACGCGCTGAACTCCGGTATCCGCCGCATCGGCGTCGCCACCCAATACAAGGCGCACTCGCTGATCCGCCACATGCAGCGCGGCTGGAACTTCTTCCGCCCCGAGCGCAACGAGAGCTTCGACATCCTGCCGGCCTCCCAGCGCGTCTCCGAGACGCAGTGGTACGAAGGCACCGCCGACGCGGTCTATCAGAACATCGACATCATCCAGGACTACGGCGTCGAGTACATGGTCATCCTCGCCGGCGACCACGTCTACAAGATGGACTACGAGTACATGCTGCAGCAGCATGTCGACAGTGGCGCCGACGTCACCATCGGCTGCCTGGAAGTGCCGCGCATGGAAGCCGTGGGCTTCGGCGTCGTGCATGTCGACGAGACCGACCGCATCATCGATTTCGTCGAAAAGCCCGCCGATCCGCCTGCCATCCCCGGCAAGCCGGACAGCGCCTTCGCCTCGATGGGCATCTACGTCTTCCGCACCAAGTTCCTGATCGAGGAACTGCGCCGCGACGCCGCCGATCCGAATTCCAGCCGCGACTTCGGCAAGGACATCATTCCCTACATCGTCAAGAACGGTAAGGCCGTCGCCCACCGCTTCGCCAATTCCTGCGTGCGCTCCGATTTCGAGCGCGAGCCCTACTGGCGCGACGTCGGAACCATCGATGCCTACTGGCAGGCCAATATCGACCTGACGGCGATCGTTCCCGAGCTCGACATCTACGACAAGTCCTGGCCGATCTGGACCTATGCCGAGATCTCGCCGCCGGCGAAGTTCGTCCATGACGACGAGAACCGCCGCGGTTCCGCGACCTCCTCGGTCATCGCCGGCGATTGCATCATCTCCGGTGCCACGCTGAACAACAGCCTGCTCTTCACCGGTGTGCGCGCCAACTCCTACTCCAAGCTCGAGGGCGCCGTCGTGCTCCCGAGCGTCAAGATCGGCCGCCACGCGCAGCTGACGAATGTCGTCATCGACCACGGCGTCGTCATTCCGGAGGGTCTTGTTGTCGGCGACGACCCGGTTCTCGACGCCAAGCGTTTCCGCCGCTCCGAAGGCGGGATCTGCCTCATCACGCAGCCGATGATCGACAAGCTGGATATGTAAACGATGAAAGTTCTTTCGGTTTCGTCCGAAGTCTTCCCATTGATAAAGACAGGGGGCCTGGCCGATGTGGCCGGCGCCCTGCCGATCGCGCTGAAGCGCTTCGGCATCGAAACCAAGACGCTGATGCCCGGCTATCCCGCGGTAATGAAGGTCATCCGCGACCCCGTCGTGCGCATGCGCTTCGACGATCTCTTGGGCGAACCGGCAACGGTTCTGGAGGTCAATCACGAGGGGCTCGATATCCTCGTCCTCGACGCGCCAGCCTATTACGACCGCTCCGGCGGCCCCTATCTCGACGCAACCGGCAAGGACTACCACGACAACTGGCGCCGCTTTGCCGCGCTCTCGCTTGCCGGTGCCGAAATCGCCGCCGGCCTGATGCCCGGCTGGAAGCCAGACGTCGTCCATGCACATGACTGGCAGGCGGCGATGACGCCTGTTTACATGCGTTTCTACCCGACGCCCGAACTCCCCAGCATCCTCACCATCCACAACATCGCCTTCCAGGGCCAGTTCAGCGCCGAGATCTTCTCCGGCCTGCGCCTACCCCCGCAGGCTTTCTCGGTGGAAGCCCTGGAATATTACGGCAATATCGGCTTCCTGAAGGGTGGCCTGAAGACCGCGCACGCGATCACCACCGTCAGCCCCTCCTATGCCGGCGAGATCCTGACCTCCGAGTTCGGCATGGGTCTCGAGGGGGTCATCGCCAGCCGCATCGAGGCGCTGCACGGCATCGTCAACGGCATCGACCACGAGGTCTGGGACCCCGCCACCGACGCCGTGCTGCAGACGCACTACACCGGCGCGACGCTGAAAAACCGCGCCGCCAACCGCGCCGCCGTCCAGGAATTCTTCGGCCTGCACGACGACAACGCGCCGGTCTTCTGCATCATCAGCCGCCTCACCTGGCAAAAGGGCATGGACCTGATCGCCGCCTGCGCCGACGAGATCGTCGCCATGGGCGGCAAGCTTGCCATTCTGGGTTCCGGCGATCCGGCGCTCGAAGGCTCGCTGCTCGCCGCCTCCGCCCGCCATCCCGGCCGCATCGGCGTTTCGATCGGCTACAACGAGCCGATGTCGCACCTGATGCAGGCAGGCTCCGACGCCATCATCATCCCCTCGCGCTTCGAGCCCTGTGGCCTGACGCAGCTTTATGGCCTGCGCTATGGTTGCGTGCCGATCGTCGCCCACACGGGCGGCCTTGCCGATACCGTCATCGATGCCAATCACGCCGCACTTGCAGCCAAAGTGGCAACCGGGATACAATTCTCTCCGGTGACCGCTTCCGGTCTGTTGCAGGCAATCCGCCGTGCGCTACATCTCTATACCGATCAAAAGGTCTGGACCCAATTGCAAAAGCAGGGCATGAAATCGGATGTTTCGTGGGAGAAAAGCGCCGAGCGCTATGCTGCCCTCTATTCAAGCCTCGCCCCGAAAGGCAAGTGACAGAAAATGAACAAGTCCGTATCCACCACCCCCTATCAGGATCAGAAGCCCGGCACGTCGGGATTGCGTAAAAAGGTCCCGGTATTCCAGCAGCCGAACTACGCGGAAAACTTCATCCAGTCGATTTTCGATTCGCTGGAAGGATTTCAGGGCAAGACGCTCGTCATCGGCGGCGACGGACGCTACTACAACAAGGAAGTCATCCAGAAGGCGATCAAGATGGCCGCCGCCAATGGCTTCGGCAAGGTCATCGTCGGCAAGGGCGGCATCCTCTCGACCCCGGCTGCCTCGCACGTGATCCGCAAGTACAAGGCCTTCGGCGGCATCATTCTCTCCGCCAGCCATAACCCGGGCGGCCCGACCGAAGACTTCGGCATCAAGTACAACATCAGCAATGGCGGCCCGGCGCCGGAAAAGATCACCGACGCGATCTATGCGCGCACCAAGGTGATCGACACCTACAAGATCGCCGATTTCCCCGACGTCAATCTCGACCGCATCGGCAAGGACGAGCTGCCCGGCGGCATGCTGCTGTCGGTTCTGGACTCCGTCGAGGACTACACGGCGCTGATGGAAGAGCTGTTCGACTTCGGCGCCATCCGCAATCTCATCAGCCTCGGCTTCCGCATCGCGTTCGATGCGATGAGCGCCGTCACCGGCCCCTACGCCAAGGAAATCTTCGAAAACCGCCTCGGCGCCCCGTCCGGCTCGGTCCGCAACTTCATGCCGCTACCCGATTTCGGCGGCCACCATCCGGACCCGAACCCGGTTCACTGCAAGGAACTCTACGACGAGATGATGGGCGACGACGCCCCTGATTTCGGCGCGGCATCCGACGGCGACGGCGACCGTAACCTCATCATCGGGCGCGGCATCTTCGTCACTCCTTCCGACAGCCTGGCGATCATCGCCGCCAACGCCAATCTCGCCCCCGGCTATTCCGGCGGCCTGACCGGCATCGCGCGCTCCATGCCGACCTCGGGTGCGGCCGACCGCGTCGCCGAAAAGCGCGGTATCGGCATGTATGAAACGCCGACCGGCTGGAAATTCTTCGGCAACCTGCTCGACGCCAACATGGCGACGATCTGTGGCGAGGAGAGCGCCGGCACCGGCTCCAACCACGTGCGCGAGAAGGACGGCCTCTGGGCGGTCCTGATGTGGCTGAACATCCTGGCCGTGCGCGGCGAGAGCGTTCAGGACATCGTCACCCAGCACTGGCAGACCTACGGCCGCAACTACTATTCGCGTCACGACTATGAAGGCGTCGACACAGAAGCCGCCAACGGCCTGGTCGATAATCTCCGCGCCCAGCTCTCCAGCCTTCCCGGCAAGACTTTCGGCCCGCTCAAAGTCGAAAAGGCCGACGATTTCGCCTATCACGATCCGGTCGACAAGTCGGTGAGCGAACACCAGGGCATCCGCATCATGTTCGAGGGCGGCTCCCGCGTGGTCTTCCGCCTGTCGGGCACCGGCACCTCAGGCGCCACGCTGCGCGTCTACATCGAGCGCTACGAGCCCGATTCCAGCCGCCACAATATCGAAACCCAGGAAGCGCTGGCCGACCTCATCGCCGCCGCCGAAACCATCGCCGACATCAAGTCCCGCACCGGCCGCGACGCCCCCTCGGTGATTACCTGAGATAGCCTCTCTAATGCCCGATCGGGAGCAGCGGATGCCTCTACCCCCCTCTGCCCTGCCGGGCATCTCCCCCACAAGGGGGGAGATCGGCTGGAAGCACCGATCGGTATCCTTCCTCGAACTTAGCGTTTCCGCCAAGGCAACCTTTCAAGCTGGGCGAGCGCTAGCCGCTTGCGATCTCCCCCCTTGTGGGGGAGCCCGGCGAGGCAGAGGGGGGTAACACCGCATGCCGACCTCCCTATTTGCCCAAAACCACGGCGCAACCCTAGCTAACTTCTACCTCTTGCCTCCTGCCGTGCAGCCCCCTCATCCGCCCTACGGGCACCTTCTCCCCGTTGGGGAGAAGGGAAGATGGAGCGAGCGGCCCACCACACATCTCTTCTCCCCAACGGGGAGAAGGTGGCGGCAGCCGGATGAGGGGGCCACACGGCACCACATCATCCCCATCAAACACCCCCCCGGAACAAGGACCTAGCACCCCATGCCCTTCGCTTCCGGCGTAACCCTCACCGCCACAGGCGCCACCTTCGTCGTCCGCTCAGGCGAGGCCACCAAGCTCCACCTCTGCCTCTTCGACCAGACCGGCCGCGAAACCGATCGCCTGCCGATGACCCGAGCAGAAGACGACCTTCACCATCTCTTCGTCGAAGGCATCGCGCCGGGCGCCCGCTACGGTTACCGCGCCGAAGGCACCTACGCCCCCGACGACGGCCTCTGGTTCGACCCCGCCAAACTCCTGGTCGACCCCTACGCGACGGAGCTCGACCGCCCCTTCCGCTACGACCCGCTGCTCTCGAAATTCGGCGCCGACACCCAGCACCTCGTCCCACGCGCGATCGTCACCCGCGACGTCGCCGTCAAGCTGGCGGCCCCCGTCTTCCGCCCCGGCGGCTTCATCTACGAGGTCGCGGTCCGCCCCTTCACCATGCTGCACCCGGATGTGCCGGAAGCACAGCGCGGCACCATCGCGGCCGTCGCCCACCCCTCGATCATCGCCCACTTGAAGCGCATCGGCGTCGATGCCATCGAGCTGATGCCGATCACCGCCTGGATCGATGAACGCCACCTTCCCCCGCTTGGCCTCACCGACGGCTGGGGCTACAACCCCGTCGCCTTCATGGCGCTCGACCCGCGCCTCGCCCCCGGCGGCATGGCAGAGCTGCGCGACACCGTCGCCAAACTCCACGAGGAAGGCATCGGCGTCATCCTCGACCTCGTCTTCAACCACACCGGCGAAAGCGACCGCTTCGGCCCGACGCTCTCCATGCGCGGCCTCGACAACCGATCGCTGCTGCGCCACGTCCCCGGCCAACCCGGCACGCTGGTCAACGACACCGGCACCGGCAACACGGTCGCCTGCGATCACCCCTATATCAGGCAGCTGATCGTCGACACGCTCCGCCATTTCGTGGCTAACGGCGGCATCGACGGCTTCCGCTTCGACCTCGCGCCGATCATCGGCCGCAC
Organism: Rhizobium sp. 16-449-1b; assembly: GCF_017741935.1. Classification (GTDB taxonomy): domain Bacteria; phylum Pseudomonadota; class Alphaproteobacteria; order Rhizobiales; family Rhizobiaceae; genus Rhizobium. The sequence continues at coordinate 255,656 of NZ_JAGHMH010000024.1, forward strand.
CGCATCAGGCTTCGAGGCACACGGCGAAACGCTGAAGGCGATGCTCGAGGACGAGGTTCTGCGCGACCGCATCATGATCGCCGAACCCTGGGATATCGGCCCCGGCGGCTACCAGCTCGGCAACTTCCCCGCCCCCTTCCTCGAATGGAACGACCGCGCCCGCGATGACCTCAGATGCTACTGGCGCGGCGATCCCTACAAGACCGGCGCGCTGGCCTCGGCGCTGTCGGGCTCCTCCGACATCTTCGCCCGCAACAACGCCACCGCCACCCGCAGCGTCAACTTCCTCGCCGCCCATGACGGCTTCACGCTCAACGATCTCGTATCCTACGCCGGCAAGCACAATGAGGCGAACGGCGAGAACAACCGCGACGGCCACAACGAGAACCACTCCTGGAACAACGGCACAGAGGGCGAGACAGACGACCCCGCAATCGTCACGCGCCGCCGCGCCGACCTGAAAGCCCTCATCTCCACGCTATTCGCGACGCGCGGCACCGTGATGCTGACGGCAGGCGACGAAGGCGGCCGCAGCCAGCGCGGCAACAACAACGCCTATTGCCAGGACAACGCCATCACCTGGGTCGACTGGGCCTCGCTCGACGAAGAACTGATCGCTCACACCGCCTTCGTCTCAAAGCTACGCAAGCGCTTCAGCGTCTTCGCGCAATTCGCCTTCTTCAAGGGCGACGGCGACGTAACCTGGATCGCGCCTTCAGGCCAGCCGATGGCCGTGTCGGATTGGGAGACACCTGATTTCGCCACGCTCGGCATGATCCTTGAAACCGACGACGCAAACACCGGCAAACAGGTCAGGCTGGCGGTGCTCTTCAACCGCTCACAATCCGAACAGACGTTTTCGCTGCCCGCCGATGCGACATGGCACCGGGTCGATGAGGATGAAAGCTCCGCGGCTCAGAAACAGGCGCGCGTAGCGGCACGGTCCGTTTCTTTTCTTGTAGGAAATTGACGCGCCCGTAAGTTGTACTAATATCCTTGTCGTAATTGTCACGAAGCCATTGTAAGTCTTTTCGAAGCAGCTTTTTTCAAGAGGAATTGATGGTCAAGGAAATCTCGCTCGCGGATGTCCGTGGGCTGGTCGGTACGGAAACCGGCCTTTCGGACTGGATCGTCGTCGATCAGACGATGATCAACGCCTTCGCCGACGCCACCCACGACCACCAGTTCATCCATGTCGATCCGGCCCGCGCCGCCGACAGCCCCTTTGGCGGCACGATCGCCCATGGTTTCCTGACGCTCTCGCTGCTGTCCGCGATGAACTACAACTGCCTGCCCAAGGTGCGCGAGCAGACCATGGGCATCAACTACGGCTTCGACGCCGTCCGCTTCGTCGCCCCGGTCAAATCCGGCGCCCGCATCCGCGGCCGCTTCATCCTCGCCGAAGCCCGCTTCCGCGGCGGCGGCATGCTGATGACCACCTACGATGTCACCATCGAGATCGAAAACGAACGCAAGCCGGCGCTGACGGCACGCTGGACGACGATCATCCAGTTCGACCCGAAGGATCGGCCGGAGGACCACTAGGCGGGACCAGATATAGCGCGCGGAGGCGGCGATGAGCTTGGCATATAATGAGCAGACAAAGCTTTTCGCCAACGCCTTGGACCGCGCCTCGACGGCCTGCTTCACCGTCGGCATCGTCACGCCGATCGCCGGCGCGCTCTACGGCATCGGCAATTTCGCTGAGCTATCGCGCCTCTGGCTTGCAGGTTACCTCTGCGCTTGGCTTTCCGTGGCGGTGCTATTACATTACATAGCGAGATTGACGCTCAGGAGACTGATCCCATGAGCTTTGGTTCACTATTCTTCATCTCATTCGGCCTGCCCGCCATCATCGCGGCCCTCGCCTACATCGCCTTCCTGCTGCACGAGCGCGAATGGCGCAAGCAACGCAATCAGCCGGGCGAGTAGTAGTATACTGATAAGGCACGTTGTGAATGGAATCGATCGATGAGCGATTGGACATTTGCCTTTGTCGTCACACCGGCAGTCGTGATCGTAATCGGCTACATCGCCATGCGCCTGCACATGTGGGACATCAAGCGTCACCACAACGAGCCAAGTGAGTAGCCAGGCCGCAGCGAGCATTCGTCTAGGACACACCCAAAAGTTGGCGTCGCCTTCCCCACGCCGATCGACTATACTGAGCACATGGCAAAATCCTCGGCACAATCGGCTGTTATGGTTCGCGACGCAAAGACCGGGAAAACCGTCACCGTGCGTGGTGCCGGCGCTTTGAAGGATAGCGACCTGAAGATTCGCAAGGACGTCGATCTGACCAAGCCGATCTCATCGCAAGCCCTGAAAGATCGGCGAAAGTAGAGGCCGACAATATTGCCGGGAGTTCTGCTCGACACGCACGCGCTCTATTGGCTGGTCAGCGGAAATCAACCCCTCTCCGATGAAGCGCTCGTCGCGATCGGCAAAAGCCAGGAGGCAAGCAGCCTTTACGTCTCGCCGATCACGGCTTGGGAGCTCTCGCTTGCAGTGCGGAAGCCGAACAATGCGCCTGACATAGGCGGCGTCGGCATTGCCAACTGGTTTCGAGACGCCGTTCGTGAAACCACTGCAAGGGTGGTTTCAATCAACCAGAAAATTGCGATAGAGGCGGCGGATGTGGTCATGACCACAGGACACAAGGACCCCGGCGATTGCTATCTGATAGCAACGGCGCGAGTGAGAAGGATGCCAATCGTCTCACGCGACAAGGTGATACTGGCGATGGCATCCACTGGCTACGTCGACGTTATAAATTGCTGATGCGGTTGGCGTCGCCTGTCGGCCCTCACGGCCTTGGGCCTAACCAAAACCAAATCGGGGACGGCGCGCTGGCACCGTCCCCGATCGCATAATCACAACACGAGCAAGCTCAGTGCCCAGCATCCTCGGCGCCCTCGGCGAGAAGGCCGAAGACGAAGTCCGCGAAGGAGCGCCAGCATTCCACCCGGAACGTATCCTCCTCGGTGCGGAAGAGCACGATCTCGGCCTTGCCGAACAGCGTGCGCGAGCAGGCGCCGACGGGGAAGGCTTCGAGCGAGAGGTCCTGCGGGCAGCCCGTGGAGATCGTGGTTTCGGCGCCCGGGCCGGAGACGATGATCGCGACGTTGCGGTGGGAGACGTCGGTCGCCGAATGCACGACGCCCACGTCCTTCAGCGCGCCCATCATGTCGGCGCCGCTCTCGTCGATGACCAGCCATTCGTCCGGGCCGAGCCAGAGTGCGGCGCGGGCGCCCTTGCGGCCCGAGGTCTTCGGTGCGTCGGGCACGGTGACGCCGAGCGCAGACGAAAGCGCCGAAAGCGATTCCGCCGGAGCGCGCAGCGCAACGCGCGTGGCATTCGGCGCCGCCGTCAGCCGTACGCTGGCGGAGCCGCCCTGCTTGCCCGTGAGAACGGATGTGCGAACTGCCGTATCAGCCATTGATGCGGCCTCCTTCCTTGTCAAAGAACACCATATCCGTCACCTCGACCGCGATCGTCTTGTCGGGCATCGGCACGTAGAGCGTCTCGCCCATGCGCTTGCGACCACCGGCGACCAGCGCGAACGCGATCGACTTCCCAAGGTTTTCCGACCAGTAGGAGGAGGTCACGTGACCCAGCATCGTCATCGGCTTCGGCTCGTTGGGGTTGGCGACGACCTGCGCGCCTTCTTCGAGCACCAGCGTCGGATCCTTGGTGACGAGGCCGACCAGCTGCTTGCGGCCTTCCTTGACGAGATCCGGCCGCTTCAGGCCGCGAATGCCGACGAAGTCGGTCTTCTTCTTCGATACCGCCCAGTTGAGGCCGGCATCGTCAGGGGTCACGGTGCCATCCGTGTCCTGGCCGACGATGATATAGCCCTTCTCGGCGCGAAGAACGTGCATCGTCTCGGTGCCGTAGACGCAGGCGCCGAGCGGCTCGGCGTTGGCCCAGACGGCTTCGAGAACCGACTGGCCGTAATCGGCCGGCACGTTGATTTCAAAGCCGGTTTCGCCGGTGAACGACACGCGGAAGAGACGCGCCGGAACGCCCATGACCGTGCACTCGGCAACACTCATATGCGGGAAGGCCTCGTTGGAGATATCGACGCCTTCGACCAGCGGCGCGATGATCTCGCGCGCCTTTGGACCCTGCACGGCGATGACGGCCCACTGCTCGGTCACAGACGTCAGCCACACCTTCAGATGCGGGAATTCGGTCTGCAGATAGTCTTCCATGTGGTTCAACACGCGCGGCGCGCCGCCCGTCGTCGTCGTCACGTGGAAGCGGTCGTCGGCCAGGCGCCCGACGACACCGTCGTCATAAACGAAGCCGTCGTCGCGGGTCATGATGCCGTAGCGGCACTTGCCGGGTTTCAGTGTGTCCCAGGCGTTGGTGTACATCAGGTTCATGAACTCGGCGGCGTCAGGCCCGACGACCTCGATCTTGCCGAGTGTCGAGGCATCGAACACGCCGGCAACATCGCGCGCCGTCTTGCATTCGCGCGCGACCGCCTGGTGCATCGTCTCGCCGGCGCGCGGATAGAACCACGCACGCTTCCAGTTGCCGACATCCTCGAACACCGCACCCTGAGCTTCTTCCCACTGGTGCAGTGGCGTCTTGCGCGTCGGGTCGAACAGCTCGCCACGCGAATGCGCGATCAGCGTGCCGTAGGTCACCGGCGTATAGGGCGCGCGGAAGGTGGTGAGACCGACCTGCGGGATTTCCTTGCCCAGCATCTCGGCGGCGATCGCCAGACCGTGCATGTTGGAGAGCTTGCCCTGGTCGGAGGCCATGCCGTTGGTCGTGAAGCGCTTGATGTGCTCGATCGAGTGCATCCCCTCGCGCACGGCAAGACGGATATCCTTGGCGCAGACGTCGTGCTGGAAATCGATGAAGGCCTTGGCGCTGGTCTCCGGACCCGCCCCTTCGGCCGCACCGATCATCCCGCCGGTCCACTGGTGCGCCTGCTCGGCCGAGATGCTGATCTTGCCAGCGGACGCCTTGCCGGCGGCCTGCGCCATCAGCGCGCCGGCTGCCAGCGATTCCTCGATCGTGCGCTGCAGGTCGTCGGTGCCGTTGCAGGCGCCGACGGAGAGGCAATCCTGGGCATAGGTGCCGGGCAGGAAGCGCTGCGTTTCCGGCTCGAACTTCACCTTGCCGCGCGATTGCGAGAACAGGTGCACGGAAGGCGTCCAGCCCGCCGAAACGAGAAGCGCATCGACCGCGATCTTGCGCGGCGAGCCGCCGCCGTTGCGGGCAACCGTCATCGACGAGATGCGCAGCTTGCCCGAGGTGTTGACGACCGACTGGCCGGCGAGAACATCGATGCCGAGCGAACGGGCCTCGGCCAGAACCGCAGCACCCGGCGTCTGCCGGCAATCGACGATCGCCGCGATCTCGACGCCAGCGCGCTTCAGATCGAAGGCCGCCTCATAGGCCGAGTCGTGCGCCGTATAGACGCCGACCTTCTGGCCGACGGCAACGCCGTACTGGTTGAGATACATGCGCGCGGCCGATGCCAGCATGATGCCCGGACGGTCGTTGTTCGGGAACACCATGTGGCGCTCGATGGCGCCATTGGCGAGGATGACGCGCTTGGCGCGCAGCTGCCACAGACGCTCGCGCGGCAGATGGCGGCTCGGGTTGGCGACATGGTCGGTCACGCGCTCGGCAAGGCCGACGAAATTGTGGTTGTAATAGCCGAAAGCCGTGGTGCGGGTCAGAACCTGCACATTGTCCATCGCCTTCAGAGCAGCAACCGTCTTCTGCGCCCACTCGTAGCCGGAAAGGCCGTCGATCGTCACGCCGCTATCGTAGCGCAGCGCGCCGCCGACATCGGCCTGCTCGTCGCAGAGGATGACCTTGGCGCCGGTCTGCGCCGCGGCCAATGCCGCCGAAAGACCAGCCACGCCGGCGCCGACGACAAGCACGTCGCAATGCGCGTAACGGCCGGCATAGTGATCGGGATCGGCTTCCTTCGGCGCAACGCCGAGGCCGGCCGCGCGGCGGATGATCGGCTCGTAGAGGCTCTTCCAGGCGGCCTTCGGCCACATGAAGGTCTTGTAGTAGAAGCCGGCCGCGAAGAAGGGCGAGAGCAGGTTGTTGATGCCGCCGATATCGAAGGAAAGCGACGGGAAGCGGTTCTGCGATTCGACGATCATGCCGTCGAACACTTCCTGCACCGTGGCGCGCACGTTCGGCTGCTTGCGGGCGGCGTCACGCGAGACGTCGATCAGCGCGTTCGGCTCCTCGGCGCCGGCAGACAAAATGCCGCGCGGGCGGTGATACTTGAACGAGCGGCCGACCAGATGGATGTTGTTGGCAATCAGCGCCGAGGCGACGGTGTCGCCCTCGAGCGCCGTATAGGTCTTGCCGTCGAAGGTGAAGCGCGCGGTCTTGGCGGGCGTCAGGCGGCCCTTGCCCGATATACGGTTCGCAGCACTCATTTCGCTTCTCCTTCGAGCTGCTCATAGGTCTCGACGGGAGCATGGGGCGCAGCCGCAGCACCGATATCGGGCTTCGGCTCGCCGGCCTTGTACGTCATGATGAACTTGTCGCTGATCGTGTCGCGCGCAGCATTGAAGAAGCGGCCGCATCCGTGCTGGTGGCGCCAGCGCTCGAAGATCAGCCCCTTCGGGTTGTCGCGCAGGAAGAAGAACTCCTCGAACTGTTCGTCGGAGATCTCGGCGATGTTGGTCGGGCGGGCGATATGCGCATCGCCGGCGCCGCGAAATTCGAGCTCGGAGCGCTCTTCCTGACAGTATGGGCAATAGATAAGAAGCATGATGTCCTCGTGTCAGTGCGCGACGGCTGCTGCGGCGGCTTCGTCGATCAGACGGCCGGTGCGGAAGCGGTCCAGCGTCAGGCCGGCATTGAACTTGTGCGCCTCGTCGCGGGCAATGAGGTGCGCGAAGAGATTGGCCGAGCCCGGCGTCGCCTTGAAGCCGCCGGTGCCCCAGCCGCAGTTGACGTAGAGCCCGGGAACCGGCGTCTTCGACTGGATGGCCGAGCGATCCGGCGTGTTGTCGACGATACCGCCCCACTGGCGCATCATCTTGACGCGGCGGAACATCGGGAAGAGCTCGCAGATGGCATCGAGCGTATGCGTGATGATCTGCAGGCCGCCGGTCTGGCTGTAGGAATTGTACTGGTCGGTGCCGGCGCCAATGACGAGCTCGCCCTTGTCGGACTGCGAGATATAGGCATGCACCGTGTTGGACATGACCACGCAGGGGAAGATCGGCTTCAGCGGTTCGGAGACCAGCGCCTGCAGCGGGCTCGATTGCAGCGGCACGCGCACATCGGCCATCTTCATGACCGTGGTCGTGTGGCCGGCGGCCGAAACGCCCACCTTCTTGGCGCCGATGAAGCCGCGCGATGTCTCGACACCGGTGACGCGACCGTCAGGGCCGCGGCGGATGCCGGTCACTTCGCAGTTCTGGATGATGTGGACGCCGCGATCGGAGGCAGCACGCGCATAGCCCCAGGCAACCGCATCGTGGCGCGCCGTGCCGCCGCGACGCTGCAGGGCCGCACCGTTGATTGGATAGCGGGCGCTGGCGGAGATATCGAGCGGCGGACAATAGGCTTTGGCCTGTTCCGGCGTCAGCCATTCATTGTCGATGCCGTAGAGACGGTTGGCATGGATATGGCGCTTGAAGGACTGCTGGTCGTGCACATTGTGCGACAGCATCATCACGCCGCGCGGAGAGTACATGACATTGTAGTTGAGATCCTGCGAGAGGTTCTCCCAGAGCTTCATCGAATGCTCGTAGATGTGCATGCTCTCTTCATAGAGATAGTTCGAGCGGATGATGGTCGTGTTACGGCCGGTATTGCCGCCGCCGAGCCAGCCCTTTTCGAGCACCGCGACATTGGTGATGCCGTGCTCCTTGGCCAGATAATAGGCCGCGCCCAGGCCATGTCCGCCGCCACCGATGATGATGACGTCGTATTCGGCGCGCGGCTCCGGCGAAGTCCATTGCTTGTCCCAGCCCTTGTGCCCCCTGAGAGCCTCACGTGCCACGGCAAAAACCGAATATCTGCGCATCCGCCTTGATCTCCTTGCGGGGAAAATCCCCTGTCGTCGGCCATACAAATCGCAAATCCAAATGCGGCACAACGTTTCTTTTGCGACGCCGGAAGGCTTTTGTTTTGACACGATGAAAGATTGCGCCGGATGCGGCGGAAGTGAGGCTGCGACATTTCCGCCGGCCGCGCGAAATGGCCTACACGAAATCGCCGAGTGAAATCCCAATGTCGTGATCGCGTCCCGCCCGACCTTGATCGGCTTTGAAAACGCGTGCTAGTCGCCCCGCATGGCAAAGCTACTACCCCCGATGGGCCTCGCCCTTTTTACGATTTGCGCCGTTTCGACCAACGCGCTGGCGCTCGATAGCAGAACGATCTCCCAGATCAAAAAGCTCATGCCGGTCGATCAGCTCGACCAGCGATGCGACATCGAGGCGATGGATCGTCTTCAGGCCGACAAGGTCATCTCCTACACCTTCTCGCACCCCAAGCGCACGGCGGTGCATGTCGATGCTGACGGCGCGGTCTTCCGGCGCAACGGCAATTGGTACCGCCTCTCCTACGCCTGCACGACAAGCCCCGACCACCTCTCGATCGTCGCCTTCACCTTCAAGCGCGGCGCAATCATCGCCCACAAGGACTGGACGCGGTATTACCTCTACCCGTAAGCGGCTGGCATCGCTTGCGGTTGCAATCGCCGCCCCCTCGCCTAGCTTCCCTTATAGGTCACGCCGCAGCCAACCGGGCGGCATGACGAGAAAGGGAGGCAAAGCATGTGCCGGAATATCAAACCCCTGTTCAATTTCGACCCGCCGGCAACGGACGCGGAAATCCATGATGCGGCGCTTCAGTTCGTGCGCAAGCTGAGCGGCACCAACAAGCCATCGAAACGCAACGAGGAAGCCTTCGAGGCCGCCGTTTCGTCGATCGCCGCCTGCGCGCGCGAACTGCTGGACACGCTGGAGACCTCGCAGCCGCCGCGCGACCGCGAGGAAGTGGCCGCCAAGGCGCGGGCGAAGTCAGCGCTCCGGTTCGCGTGAAGGAGGCACGACGCATGGCGGTCAAGCGTATGGACAATGTCGGCATCGTCGTTGACGACCTCGACGAGACAATCGATTTCTTCCGCGAACTCGGCCTTGAGCTGGAGGGCCGCACCATGGTCGAAGGAGAGTGGGCCGGACGCATCACCGGGCTCGGCGACCAGCAAGTCGAGATCGCCATGATGCGCACGCCGGATGGCCACAGCCGCCTCGAACTCTCCCGCTTCATCTCGCCTGATATCATCGCCGATCACCGAGACGCCCCGGTCAACGCGCTCGGCTATCTCCGCGTCATGTTCGCCGTGGACGACATCGACGACACCCTCGAACGCCTCGCCAAACGCGGCGCCCGGCTCGAAGGCGAGCTGGTGCAATACAAGGATGCCTATCGGCTCTGCTACATCAGGGGTCCGGGCGGGCTTTTGATCGGCCTTGCGCAGGAACTGGACTGAGGGCATCGATATCGGCGAAGAGCCGTCGCCACACCGCCTCAAGCCGGCCGCTCCCCCTCACTCTCCCGGCGTCCACCGCACCTCCGAAACCTCGCGCGCCACATCCGCAATCAGCGAGCGCAGCCAGCGATGGGCGGGGTCGTCGCGGTGGCGGACGTGCCAGGCGAGATCGACGGGGAAGCTGCCGAGATCGACGGGCGCCGGCACGATCTTCAGCCTGGGGTCGGCGGCCAGGTGCCGGCAGATCAGCCGCGGCAGCGTCGCGCAATAATCGGTAACGGCGATCATCTCCGGCACGGCGAGGAAATGCGTCACCGACACCGCCACCTCGCGCCGTAGCCCGCGCTGCTCCAGCGCCTGGAACAACCCGACGCGCAAGCGGCCATGGGGCACGACATTCACATGCCGCATACGCTCGTACTGCTCCTTCGACAGGCTGTCCGAAATCTCGGGATGATCCGCCCTGACCACGCAGGCGAGCCCCTCGTCCATCAGATGCTGCACCACCAGATTGTCCGGCGGCTCGACGATGCGGCCGAGCACCATGGCCGTCGTGCCCGACATGACGCCGGTCTCGATGAGGTCGTTGCCATAGGGCGTCAGCCGAAGCCTGATCCCCGGCGCCGTCTCGCGCAGCCTCGCGACGATGGCGGGCATCAAAACATATTCGACATAGCTGTTGGGCGCGATGGTGAAGGAGAGATCGGCCTCAGCGGGATCGAACTCCTGCTGCCCGAGCACCGCCCCATCGATCGCCGCCAGCGCGGTTGCGATCACGGGCGCCAGCTCCAGCGCCATCTGCGTCGGCTGCATGCCGTAGCGTTCGCGCACGAACAGCGGATCGCGCATGACAACGCGCAGCCGCGCCAGCGCATTGGAGAGCGCCGGCTGGGTAATGCCCAGGCGGTCGGCGGCGCGCGTGACATTGCGCTCTTCCATCAGGGTCACGAAGACAGGCAGCAGGTTAAGGTCGTATCGCATTCAGTTATAATGCAGCATGAATATCTAGGATCAAACAAATAAATTTCTGAAATAGATATCCGAGGCGCATGATCCAATCATCAAAGGCCAGAAGAGTTCAGGCCAAACAAGGAGAACGATCATGAGTGAGAACATCAAGGGTAAAGTCGTACTCATCACCGGTGGCAGCACCGGCCTCGGCGCTGAAACCGCGCGCCATCTGGCAGCCAACGGCGCCCGCGTCGCGATCGCCGCCCGCCGCAAGGACAAGCTCGATGACGTCGTCGCCGAAATCACCAAGGCCGGCGGCGAAGCCCGCGCCTACCAGCTCGACGTCGTCGACAAGAACCAGGTCAAGCAGGTGACCGACGCCGTGATCGCCGATTTCGGCACGCTGGATGTGCTGATCAACAATGCCGGCATCATGCCGATCCGTCCGATGGCCGAGGTCAACACCGAGGAATGGGACGCGATGATCGACGTCAACATCAAGGGCACGCTCTATGGCATCGCCGCCGCCCTGCCCTTCTTCCTGGAAAAGAGCCGCGGCCACATCATCAACCTGAGCTCGGTTGCCGGCATCAAGGTTTTCGCGCCGGGTGGCACCGTCTATTCCGGCACCAAGTTCGCCGTCCGCGCCATCTCCGATGGTCTGCGCCAGGAAGTCGGCGCCAAGGTTCGCGTCACCTCGATCGAGCCCGGCGCCGTCGACAGCGAGCTCAAGCACAACACTACGGGTACCGCGCAATCGAGCGTGCTCGACTTCTACAAGATTGCCATTCCGGCAAGCGCGGTGGCCCGCGCCATCGCCTATGCCATCGCCCAGCCCGACGATGTCGATATCAACGAGATCGTCCTGCGCCCGACCGCCCAGGAATTCTGATCTATATAATGATGTGACGATGCAGCGGCTCGCCTCTCCGAAAAGAGAGAGGCGAGCCGTTTCCGTTTCTCAGTTCGTCAGCCGGCTCATCGTCTTGGTCGCCGCCTCGCCGATCGAGCTGAATGCCGCCGTCAGCGCATCCATGGTGTTCGGTTCGTAATAGTTTGATTCGGTGGAGGCGCAGAATTTCAACAGCGCCTTGCCCTTGTCCGGTGCCATGAAGGCCACCGTATAGATCTTGATGCCGGCCGCCTTGGCGTTCGTGCATTCATTGCGCACGGATTGATCGAGATTGCTGTTCCATGTGCTGCTGTCGCCGGTCATGTCGCCATCGGTCATCAACACGATGATGCGGTCCGAGGTGGTGTTGAGTTTCTTCGCCTGCTCGACGCTTTCCTTGTCCGTGCCATATGAGTTCTGGGCGATATTTGCATTCGCCGTTTTCACAGCCGCCGTCGCGTCCGTGCCGCTATTTCCTACGATTGTGATGTTCTTGACGTGCTCGCGCGCGCCGGTCGTGCCCCAGGCCATAGCCGATTGCCCCTTGATGCTGCTGGTGTAGGAAATTGCGCCGCTTCGCACATAGCGAGGGGTCGGATCGTACTTGTCGAGCGAATCGAACAGCTTGCCCGCGGCACTCTTCAACGCGTCGATCTTGGCATAATAGCCAGGCGGGGTGATGAGGCAGATGCCAAGCAGGCCGAGCGTGCACTTCAAGCCGTTCACATCGTCGGCCATCGATGTCGATGCATCGATCAAAAGCTCGATCGAGATGCCGTTCTTCGTTGTGCCTGAGCCACTGGTGGTCTTGCTGCCGGCAGACACGGTTTTCGTATTGCCGGCCATAAGCGCGCTCAGCGGCGACAGCGTCACCGGCATCGACGCATTGACAGCAACCACAAAATTCTTGCCGGCTGCGGTGGTCGTCGTCGTGATCGACACCGTGGCCGCCTGCTTGGCGGCCGCCGCAGCCGTGCTGCCGGCAATGCTGGCCACCTGGCCGGAGAGAAAATCAAGCCCCAGCGTCTTGCCTGACGTCTCGTCGGCGGTTCCCTTCATAAGCGCGGTCGAGACGGCCAGCGCCGACGCATCCGTCGCTTCCTGCAACTGGCGCTGCGACAAAGAGAGGTTTGCGGTATCGACCGCCAGCCCCGCGACGCCGACCAGAATAGGCAGCACGAGCGCGGTGGTGATGCCGAAGTTTCCATCCCGGCGCCTCAGGAGACGCTTTATGTCTTGAACGTACAGCATGCTCGAAAACGAGCACGCGGCGCAAAAGTGCCATCGCACGTTGAATCGCACTTAACCGGAGGTAAGCCTACCAAGAAGTCCGGGTCATTTTAGAACAAGGGAATAAACCACAGATCGGCGACACAAACCCAATGGGCCCGATGCCGATGTGCATAATCAACCGATTGTCGGGAGGAATGACGCGTGCCCGATCGGGCGCTCCGAGATCAGGAGGACGCGGTCTTGGACGTTGCCCGCTTTTTCTTGATGGGCTCGGCCTCAGGCGGGGCCTCGGCAGCGCGTTGCAGGCGGAGAGCCTTGAGCTTCTCCGTCTTCAATTCGCGAGCCGCGGCCTCGGCTGAAATGATCGCACGGGCCGTCGTGTCGGTCACGACAGCCTTATCGCGAGACGAGAGCTTGGCCTGATTGAAGAATTCATTGTCTGAAGTCATCTGTGCTCTCTACATCTAAGCGTTGGGCCAGCCTTTAGCGGGCCGGACGCACGGCCTTCTTCGGTGCAGGAAGCAGGCCTTCGCGCTGCAGCTTCTTGCGGGTCAGCTTGCGCTGGCGGCGAACGGCTTCGGCCTTTTCGCGCACGCGCTTTTCCGACGGCTTTTCATAGGCGCTGCGCGCCTTGAATTCGCGGAAGAGACCTTCGCGCTGCATCTTCTTCTTCAGGACGCGGAGCGCCTGGTCGACATTGTTATCCCTGACGAGAACCTGCAAATTGTATTCCTTTCTTGCGGCAACGAATTGCCGGTTTGTGACGAGCCGAAAACTGTTTCCCGCCCTTGGCGCCATAAGCGAGGCCGGGATGTCTTGACGGCAATCGTCGCGGTTTCGTGTCTGGCATCGAGGATGCCGGCTAAGTGGTGCCGAAATCGCCGCCGGCAATTTCAACAATCGAGACCCAAGGCCCCGAAACGGTCTGAACTGCTGCGCCGGAGGATCGAAATCCTGAGGCGACCGGCAAAAAGCCGATCCTCGCAGCGATACCAATGATCACTTCCAATGCGAGGCATTTCCCGACAATTGCGTGCCGGGCATGATCGATTTTGAGAGGAGATCTGACGGAGCGATTGGGCTCTTTGACAAAGGTCACAAGCAATAGTCGATGGCGCAATTATAGTGCAAACGACAGCCGATGCAAGGAACGAACCGGAATTAGCCGCCAAGCCCTGCCGTCACGGGGCTTTCGGGCGCCGCATGGGGCACTTGTGGCGCGATGCGAGGGGGAAAATACCTTTTGCGCCAATGCGAGCCTGGATTGCAGGGTTTTTTCGGCTGAAACCCACTGATCCATATGGACTTCGGCCAAGTGATCTGCTATCCCGCACACCAATCGCGAGGCGCTGCCGCGCGGAATGAACATTTTTTGCCTCTGTCATTGGGATGACCCAGGCATCAACCGAACCAAAGGAACGTGATTCTCGTGCAGGTACTCGTCCGCGACAACAATGTTGACCAGGCTCTCCGCGCTCTCAAGAAGAAAATGCAGCGCGAAGGCATTTTCCGCGAAATGAAGATGCGCGACTACTACGAAAAGCCTTCGGAAAAGCGCGCTCGCGAAAAGGCTGAAGCTGTTCGTCGCGTTCGCAAGCTGGCACGCAAGCGCCTTCAGCGCGAAGGCGGAGTTGCTGCACGCTAAGGCGTTCCCGTCGTTATTTCGACGTTTTCAGATGCATGTTGGCGGGGGCGATCTGGTCGCCACCGCCTTTTTTGTTTGCTGCTTCGCCTGCCCGTCTCAAGACCGGCCGGCCGTAATGGGGAAAACGAGCCCGCATGGCTGATACGATGTTGAATGCCCGATCCTTGCGTTCGTCGACGAAAATGACCGCCCTGCCCGTGCTGGCGCTGGTCGCCGCTCTCGGTCTCGCCGGCTGCACCACGAACAGCACCTCCGATGCCGTCATCCGCATCGACAAGGCCCAGGGCTCGCAGGAAAACATCGCATCGCTGACCTCGGTCATCAACGCCAACCCGCGCGATCCCGAAGGCTACAACGTTCGCGGTTCCGCCTATGGTCGCGGCGGCGATTTCCGCGCGGCGCTGAACGATTTCAACACCGCCCTGCAGATCAATCCGAAGTTCTACCAGGCCTACGCCAACCGCGCGCTCGTCTACCGCAACATGGGCCAGCAGCAGCAGGCGATCCAGGATTACAATTCGGCACTGCAGATCAACCCGAATTACGACGTGGCTCTGATCGGCCGCGGCAACGTCTACCGCACCGCTGGCCAGGACGACGCCGCCTTCAACGATTTCAACAAGGCGATCCAGAACGGCACCACCGACGGCCGCGCCTACCACAATCGCGGCCTGATCTTCCAGAAGCGCAACGACCAGGCCAAGGCGATCGACGATTTCTCCAAGGCGATCTCGCTCTCGCCGAACTCGCCGGAGCCCTATAACGGCCGCGGCATTTCCTACATCGCGCTCAATGACGACGACAACGCCTTCGCCGACTTCAACCACGCGATCGAGCTGAACGGCAACATCGCCGAGAGCTGGGCCAACCAGGCACTGGTCTACGAGCGCCGCGGCGACAAGCAGAAGGCCGCCCGCTCCTATCGCCACGCCATCGGCCTCAGCCCGAAGTACCAGCCTGCCAAGGACGGCCTCGCCCGCGTCAGCGCCGCCGGCTGATCCAGCCTAATCAGCGAAGGATGAAGACGACGATGGCTGCCAAACCGCATGTGATCGTCGTCGGCGCCGGCATCATCGGCGCCTCCATCGCCTGGCATCTTGCCCGCGATGGCGCCAGGGTCACCGTCGTCGCCGAGGACAATGGCGGCGTCGCCACCCCGTGCTCCTTCGCCTGGATCAACGCCAGCTGGGGCAATCCCGAATTCTACTATCGCTTCCGCCGCCGCTCGATGGCCGAGTGGAAGAGGTTGGCCGGCGAACTGCCCGGCCTGCCGCTCGAATGGTGCGGCAGCCTCTCCTGGGACCTGCCGCCGGAGCGGCTGGAAGCCTTCATCGTGGAGCATGGCGCCTGGGGCTACGGCATCGAACGCGTCGATGGCGACGCGATCCGTAAGCGCGAACCTCATCTCGCCAATCATCCCGACCACGCCGTGGTCGTTGCCGAGGAAGGCGCCGTCGAGCCTGTCGCCGCCGCCCGCATGATGCTCGCCGATGCCAAGACGCGCGGCGCAACCGTGATCGACGCCGCCGTGCGCGGGCTGCTGCGCACCGGAGAGCGCATCTCCGGCGTGGTGACGTCGGCAGGCGTGATGGAGGCCGATCACGTCGTCCTCGCATCCGGCGCCGGTACCGCGCCCTTGACCGCAAGCATCGGCATCACGCTGCCGATCGAAACGCCCGCAGGCCTCATCGTCCATTCCCGCCCGCATGGCAGACGGCTGAACGGCCTCGTCATGGCGCCGGAGCTGCACATGCGCCAGACATCGGAGGGCCGCATCATCGCCGGCAGCGATTTCGGCGGCGGTCAGCCGGGCGAGGACCAGCATGCGACGGCGGAGGCCCTGTTCGCCAAGGTGAAGGCAGCACTTGCCGAAAGCCAATCGCTCGCCATGGACTTCTTCACCGTCGGCTATCGCCCGACCCCGAAGGACGGTTTCCCTGTGATCGGCGATGTCTGCGACGGCCTCTATATCGCCGTCATGCACTCCGGCGTGACGCTGGCGCCACTGGCTGGCATGCTCGCCTCCAGCGAGATTTTGCAGGGCGAGAGCGATCCGATGCTCGCGCCCTTCAGGCCGACCCGCTTCCTCTGACAGCGCAAGCAGCACTGACCGACAAATGCCCTCGGCTATGTTTTAGTATGTTGCAAGCGATCCCCCCTGCCCCTAACATGCGACACGTTCGATAGCAGGCTATCGGGAATGTGATGGCGCGTTGAGGGCGGATATTGTGATTGAACTCTCTGCTGTTACCTGTTGGAAACCTGTGTCCGCGGCCGTCTTCTCACGCGTCAGGCGGTGCCAGTGCCGATGAAGCGTAGCCTGCGTTTCTTCCCCAAGGCTTCGATCGGTACATACCTGATCGCGATGGCCGTTGCCGTGGCGCTCCCGATCTTCGCGCTGGTGGCACTGCTGCTCGGCCAGCTGGAAGACAGCCAGCGTTCGATCTTGAAGCGCGAGACCGCGCAGGATGCGACAGCCCTTGCCCGCACCGTCGACCGGCAGCTGCAGGACATGGCGACAACGCTCAGACTGCTCTCGACCTCGCCAGAACTCGAGCACGATGATTTCGCCGCCTTCCACAACCGCACAGAAACCGCGATGCGTGGCGATACGCTCTACGTGCTGGCGGTGGACAAATCGGGCCAGCTGCTGCTTAACACCCGCGTCGATTACGGCACGCCGCTCGGCAAGGTGGCCAACCTGCCGTCGGTGGAATCGGTCATGCGCTCCGGCCGCATCGAGGCATCCGATGTCTTCATGGGCCGCACCAGCGGCGAGTGGGTCTACAACGTCGCCATGCCCGTCAAGATCGGCGACGTCGCGGCCCTGATCGTCACCCAGAACGCCAAGGACCTCGCCAAGATGGTCTCGACGGAGGGCCTGTCGTCCGACTGGTCGGCCGCTATCCTCGATCAGAGCGGCCATGTGGTCGCCTCCGCCGGCGCCACCAATCTCGCGTTCGGCCAGCCTTTCGATCCGCGCATCCTCCCTCAGCTGATCAATTCGAGCGGTGTGTACGAAGACAGCGTCATCATGCCAAAGGCTCTGCTCGGCTATGCGCAGATCCCCGGCTGGTCTTGGAAAGCCGTGGTCTGGGGACCGGTCGCCACCGCCCAGGCCTCGATCCTCACGACATGGCGCTTCCTGATCATCGGCGGCATCGCGCTGTTTCTGGTCGCCATCTTCGGCGCCTATATCGTCGCCCGCCAGGTCCGCACCACCATCCGCGCCATCGCCGATATGGCCAACCGCATGGGCGAAGGCCACATCGTCGCGCCGATCGAAACCAGCGTGATCGAGGCCAACCGTGTCGCCGTGGCGCTCTCCAACGCCTCCTTCGACCGCAGCCAGACGGAAGACCGGCTGCATTTCGTCATGAACGAACTCGTCCACCGCACCAAGAACCTGCTTGCGCTCGCCCAGGCGATGATGCGCCAGATCGCCCGGCAGGCGAGCTCGGTGGAGGAATACCAGGCCGCCGTCGCCGATCGCCTCGAGGGGCTGGCGCGCTCGATCCAGCTTCTGACCAGTGAGCAATGGGCCGGCGCGTCGCTACGCCGTGTCATCGATATCCACCTCGAAGCCTTCCCGCACGCTTTGCAGCAGATCGAGGTGACCGGCACCGATTTCATGCTGAAGCCCGAGGCCGTGCAGAACCTCGGCCTCACCCTGCATGAGCTCGCCACCAACTCGATCAAGTACGGCGCGCTCTCGGTCCCTCAGGGCCGCGTCAGGCTCTATTGGCAGAGCATCCAGGAAGACGATCACGCCGAGGAGATGCTGCGCGTCGTCTGGGACGAGCGCAACGGACCACCGGTGACCGCGCCGGAACGCTCCGGCTTCGGCACGACCGTCATCAAGAACCACGCAGCCGCCGCCTTCAGCGGCAGCGTCCATGTCGACTTCCGCCCGGAAGGCCTGCGCTGGGAACTGACGGCGCCGCGCCGCGTGCTGCAGCGCGACTGAAGCAATCACCTCTTACACGCACACGAACGAAATCCGGGCGGTTACCCACCCGGATCCATCACTTGGTATTGCTTGAAAATTGCCGTCCGGCCGCGCTTAGCGCAGCAGCACGAGGCCGGCGATGAAGACGATCAGCAGCACCACGATGCCGCCGAGCAGGCCAGCACCTGCGAAGAAGCCGGCGGTCATGCCGAGCAGCAGCGCAACGAGGAACAGCGTGCCGAACTTCGCGGCCACCAGGAACATGTTGTAGGTCTGCTCGTGCGCTGGATAGTCCATCGGCGCGCCGACTTCGGCGGGTCCGGTATTGTGCTCGGCCATGCTTGTCATCTCCCTGAAACCCCGGCCCGCAATATGATGCGGCCGCATGCCTTTCTCATCCACGCGCTCCCACGCGCAAATGTCCCGCTAGAGGAATTACACAAAGCCCGGAAAAGCGCAATGCATGAGAATGCCGCAGGCGAGCGGCCGTCTCATGCATTGCTGATCGCCGCTCAAAGCGGCAGATCGGTTCCGAGATCGCCCTCGGGCATGAAGCGCGCCGTGGGAATGATGTTGAGCGGCGGCATGCCCCCGACGGGATCGCGCGAGAACATCATCCGCTGCTCGCTGGCGCTGGAGATGAAGAACGGATAGCGCGTCAAAAGCTTGCGCCCGACCTCGATCACATTGGTCGCCATCAGCGTCAGCTCGAAGCCGTAGGTCTCGGTCATGCGATTGGCGACGACGGTATCGGCGTAAAAGACGCGCTTGTAGAAGGCCGCATGCGCGGGGCGCACATGCTGCATCACGCGGTCGGCCCTGAAATGCGCGGCCGCCACGATATTCGGCCGCAGCGTCAGGTAAGGCAGCCACGGCAACTCGGTGCTGAGCTCCGGATCGGCGGCAAACCGCGCCGGATCGACGAGGCTGAGGCCGGCATCGAGGAACGCATCCATCTCGGCTGGAAAGATCCCGCCCGATTGCGACACGCGATGATCGGGTGTCACGTGGTGGATGCGGATCGTGCTGACCAGTTGCTCGTAATAGTAGAGACCAAACACATAGGCTTGGCTGTCGAAGTCGGCATCGTCGATCATCGACTTGGCCGCGACAGGCAGCACCTCGCGCGCCTTGTAGGCTTTGTAGCGCAGCCGCTCGACCTCTTCCATGTCCTCACCGCTCTCAATACGGCGATATTCCACGTGGTCCATTATTTCGAGAATTTTGCTGCTGAAATCACTCGTCTTTAAAGAGTTGTCCACCATTGCATCCCGGCCCAAAAGTTAATGGGCCATTAATCATATGGAACCGCGAGAAGGGCAAGAATTAATTAAAATTTGCCTTAGATTTGAGCTGTTAAGGTTAACGCCAACACGGAAAACACACGCTTATAAGCGTGGCCTTAAACATTCTGACGGGTGGATTTATGCAACTCTCGGGCGTTTGCGCGGCGTCGAGCGGCGGCTCAGGCTCTGCGAGAGGAGCACGATGTTCTGCGACGGAACGGCCGGCGAGAAGACGTAGCCCTGGACGAGATCGGTCGCCCGGTACTTGTTGAGAAGCGCCAGCTGCTCGGTCGTCTCGACACCCTCGGTGACGATCTTCAGGCCGAGCTCGCGCGCCAGGTTGACCGTGCCGCGCAGCAACTTCAGGCGGCGACCATCCTCGACGATGTTGCGCAGGAAGGAGCGGTCGATCTTGACGATATCAAGCGGCAGCGTGTCCAGATAGCTGAGGCTGGAGAAGCCGGTGCCGAAGTCGTCGATGGCAATCGTGATGCCCGACGCGCGAAGCTGCGCCAGGATGGCGCGCACGGCGGCCGGCTCGTCGATCAGGCAGCTTTCGGTGATCTCCAGATGCAGCCGCTCCGGCTCCAGGCCGGAATTGTCGAGCGCCTGGGCGACGACCGCCAGGATATCGGCGTCGCGCAGGTCGCGCGCCGAGAGGTTGACGGAGACGGCGACGTGCTCCGGCCAGGTCATGCAGTCGGCGCAGGCCTTCATCAGCACGAAGCGGGTGATCTCGGAAATGATACCCATCTCTTCGGCAAGACGGATGAAGACATCCGGCGGGATCGAGCCCTTTTCGGGATGCACCCAGCGCGACAGCGCCTCGGCGCATTCGATCCGCGTGCCATCGGCCTTGAACATCGGCTGGTAGGCGACGCTGAGGCCCTGGTTGGCGACGGCTTCACGCAGATCCGCCTTCAGCTTCTGCTGCTCGATATAGCGGCCATCCATTTCGCGCTCGAAGCCGGCAATGCCGCCGCGCTCCTTGGACTTTGCTTCCGATAGCGCGAGATCGGCCTTGATGCTCCATTCATCCATGGCGAATGCATCGCTCTCGAGGATCGCGAAGCCGGCCGAGAGCGAGACGAGGAAGGTCACGTCGTCGGCTTCGTAATTCCCCTGGATCGCGGCGTGAACGCGCCGGATCTCGGCGTCGAGCGCCTCGTTGTCCTTGGCATGCGGGAAGAACAGGATGAACTGGTCACCCATCAGGCGGCCGACGATGGCCTTGCGCGCCTGTTCCTCGATCCGGTTGGCGATATTGCACAGCAGATGGTCGCCGGTGATGTGCCCGCGCATATCGTTGACATGCTTGAACTCGTCGATATCGAGAACCATGAAGCCGACAGGGCCGCGCTTCTTGTGGTGCTTGTTGAGATAGTCCTGCACGAGATGGCTGAAATACTCGCGGTTCGGCAGGCCGGTCAGCGCGTCGTAGCGCACCATGTGCAGGATCTTCTGCTCCGCCTTCACGCGGCTCGACACATCCTCGAAGATCAAGACGGCGCCGCCATCGGCGCGGCGGCTGGCGGAGAATTCAAGCGACAGGTCTTCGGGAAAATGAATGAGCGTGCGCGACAGCTTGCCTTCGGCGACATGCGTCATCTGCCTGAGGATGAGCTCCGGCTGCGTCGAATCCATGAAGCTGTAGCGCGCGCCGTAGCGCAGTACCGCGCCGAGATCGCGGTCCTTCAGCCGGCCGGGATCGCCGATCTTCAGGAGATCGCAGGCCTTGCGGTTGATCACCTGGATGCGGTTTTCCGGATCGACCATGACGAGGCCGTGCGGCATGTTGTTGAGCGCCGTGTCGAAACGATCGGCGATCTGGGTGATCTCGCGGCGGGCAATCACGTTCTCATAGAGAAACTCGCGCACACCATTGGCCATGGCCCGCGTCGTCAGGCCGAACGGGATGAGAAACACCGACAGCATGGTGCGATAGAAATCGAGCGCCATCAGGCTGCAGAGGATCATCGGCAGGCAGCAGGCCAGCGTCTGCAGGTCGATCGCCTTCTGCGAACCATAGTTGCGGCCGACGACGGAGACCATGGAAGCCATCGTCACCGCCGTGCAGGCGAGTTCGGCGAAGGGGTCCTGCAGGAAGAAGATCGCGTATCCGCTGCCGATGCCGAGAATGGCGGCGGTAGAGGCGGCGCCGATCACATAGACCGTTTCCCAATGCTCGATCCGCTCGCGCGAAAGCGTCGACTTGTCCACCTTGTCGAACATGCGAAAGGTGATCATGCGCGCGACAAAGACGATGAGGAAGGCGATGGAGAGCAGGACGTAGAACGGGGAATCGGTCTTGGCGGCGACGGCGAGAAACGCGACGACATGCACGGCCACACCCGCGACGAGCGTCATCCGGTTCCCGAAAAGGGAACTCACGAAAGACAGATATACGTCAGTAGGGACCCTGTTCGGGTTATGTGGCTTCATCCATACTTTCCCTGTGCGGCGAAACATTACCGCCAACCCTTTAAAAATTGATTTCAGGTCACGCACACATTTGGTTGATTTTTCTACAATCTTAGCGAGAGCTATGGCGCGAATCGGCTGTTTTTGCAGCTTCACGGGGATGTTTTACAATAAGGCGGTCCATCCAGAGGTTGTCGCCATCCTCCCCGGCAAGTGCTGCTGGCGGTCCGCCCGCGATATAAGACTATAATCCAACATCCGGGCTTTCCGCTTCCAATTTCAGGGTCCCTGATCTACCACTTGAGGTGGGAGAGCATGGGGTAAAACCCATGAAATAGGAGGGGGAAAGGCATGCCGGTTTTTCTAGCCGCCAGCCGGCTGATCGATGCTGTCAGCCAGTTCATGGGCAAGCTGTCCGAATATATGGTGCTGTTCTGTTGCCTGATCAGCGCCACCAACGCGCTGATCCGCTACACCTTCAACTACAGCTCCAACGGCTGGCTCGAGATCCAGTGGTATCTCTTCGCCTTCGTCGTCGTGCTGGGTGCCGCCCATACGCTCAGAATGAACGAACATGTCCGCGTCGACCTGATCTACGGCTCGGTGTCCGACCGGGCACGTCTGTGGATCGATACGATCGGGCTGATCGTCTTCCTGCTTCCGGCCTGCATCTTTTTGACCTGGCTCTGCTGGCCCTTCTTCTGGCTCTCCTATGTCCAGCACGAGGTCTCCTCCAATGCCGGCGGGCTGATCCGCTGGCCGGTCAAGCTCATCCTGGTCGCCGGCTTCGGCCTTTTGACGCTGCAGGGTCTCTCCGAGCTGATCAAGCGCATCGCCGCGCTGACGGGTCATTTGGTCGTCGAGACCAAATACGAAAAGCCGCTGCAGTAACCGCGACCGGGAGGAAAGCCATTGTTCGATTTCGGCATCATTCCGCCGGCCATGTTCGTGGGCATGGTCCTGTTCATGCTCTACGGTTTCCCGGTGGCCTTTTCGCTGGCGGCCGTCGGCCTGTTCTTCGGCATCATCGGCGTCGCCACCGGCCATTTCAGCGAGGCCTTCCTGCAGGCGCTCCCATTGCGCTTTTTCGGCATCGTCTCCAACGATCTCCTGCTCGCCATCCCCTTCTTCACTTTCATGGGCGCCATCCTGGAGCGCTGCGGCCTGGCGGAGGACCTGCTCGAGGGCATGGGCAAGCTCTTCGGCCGCATCCCCGGCGGCCTTGCCTATGCCGTCATCCTCGTCGGCGCGGTGCTCGGCGCCATCACCGGAACGGTCGCGGCCTCCGTCATCACAATGGGCGTCATCTCGCTGCCCATCATGCTGCGCTACGGCTATAGCCCAAGGCTCGCCACCGGCGTGATTGCCGCATCCGGCACCATCACCCAGGTCATCCCGCCCTCGCTCGTCCTGGTCGTCCTCGCCGACCAGCTCGGCAAGTCCGTCGGCGACATGTATCTCGGCGCCATCGGCCCCTCGATCCTGCAGGTGGCGATCTTCATGATCTACATCCTGATCCTGTCGATCGTGAAACCCGCCTCCGTGCCGCCGCTACCGAAGGAAGTGCGCGGCGATTTCACCTGGGCGCTGCTCTTCAAGGTGCTGTCGGGCATGGTGCCCTCGATCGTGCTGATCTTCCTCGTCCTCGGCACCATCTTCATGGGGCTCGCGACCCCCACCGAGGCCGGCGCGCTCGGTGTCGTCGGCGCCATGGCGCTCGCCGCCATGCACCGCCGCCTGACTTGGCCGCTGATGCAGGAAGCGATGCGCTCCACCATGCACATCACGTCCATGGTGGTAATGATCCTGATCGGCTCCACCTGCTTCAGCCTCGTCTTTCAGGGCATGGACGGCTCGCGCTGGATCGAGCACATGCTCTCGGGCATCCCCGGCGGCCCGGTCGGCTTCCTGATCTTCGTCAACATCTTCATCTTCGTGCTGGCCTTCTTCCTCGATTTCTTCGAGATCGCCTTCATCGTCATCCCGATGCTGGCCCCGGTCGCCTCCGCACTCGGCATCGACCTGATCTGGTTCGGCGTGCTGATCTGCGTCAACATGCAGACGAGCTTCATGCACCCGCCATTCGGCTTCGCGCTCTTCTATCTGCGCTCGATCGCCGACCGCAGCGTCAAGACCTCCGACATCTACATGGGCGCCCTGCCCTGGGTCGGCATGCAGCTCATCCTCGTCGCCATCGTGATCTTCTGGCCGCAATCGGTGACCTACTGGCTGAAGAAGGGGCCGGAGGTGGATCTGAACACGATCAAGATCGAGGTCCCTGGCTTTGGCGGCAATGGGCTTGGCTCCCCACCCGGCATGCCGGGCCTGGCGCTGCCACCGATGAATGGCTTGCCCGGGCAACCGCCGGCGCAGGTGAAACCCGCGCAGCCGGATTTGAGCCAGCCGCCGGTGATCAAGTAGGGATTTCAGTTGGATAATGATTTTGGATGGGTGGGAGACCGGAGCCCCCTCATCCGCCTGCCGGCACCTTCTCCCCGTTGGGGAGAAGAGACTTGGGGCGGGTCGCTCGCGCAGATCTCCCCTTCTCCCCCGCGGGGAGAAGGTGGCCCGAAGGTTTCAGGTGCAACAAGTTGCACCGGGGATGAGGGGGCCACACGGAACACCGCCAGCCCCCTCAAATTCACAGCAAAACCTCAGATCTTCCCAGCCCGCTGCTGGATCATCATGAACGTATCGAACGTATATTCAGACAGCTGCATCCACAGATACGCATCGCGCTTGAACGCCGTCTGATCCTCATAGATCTTCTTGAAGTAGGGATTGGACGCCGAAATCTCGGCGTAGATCCCGAGCGAAGCCTGGAAGCAGGCTTCCATGATCTCCTGGCTGAAGGGACGCAGCGTCGCGCCCTCGGAGACCAGCTGCTTCAGCGCCGGCGGGTTCTTCATGTCGTACTTCGCCATCATGTTGGTGTTGGCGAAGGCGCAGGCATCGGTGAGTGCCGCCTGGTAGTGCTTCGGCAGGCTGTTCCACTTTTCCAGGTTGAAGAAGGCGTGCACCGTGGGGCCACCCTCCCACCAGCCGGGATAGTAGTAATACTTCGCGACCTTGTGCAGGCCGAGCTTCAGGTCGTCGTATGGGCCGACGAACTCGGACGCGTCGATCGTGCCCTTTTCCAGCGCCGGATAGATATCGCCGCCGGCGATCTGCTGCGGGATGACGCCGAGCTTGCTGATCACCTGGCCGGCGAGGCCGGCGATGCGCATCTTCACGCCCTTCAGATCATCCAGCGTATTGATTTCCTTGCGGAACCAGCCGCCCATCTGGGCGCCGGTATTGCCCGCCGGCAGGCCGTAAATGCCCTGCGTGGCGTAGAATTCGTTCATCAGCGTGTTGCCGTTGCCCTCGTAGAACCAGGCATTGGTGAGACGCCCGTTGAGGCCGAAGGGAATGGCTGTGCCGATCGCGTAGGTCGGGTCCTTGCCGACGAAGTAATAGGAGCAGGTGTGCGCCGCTTCCACCGTTCCGGCGCTGACGGCATCGGCCGCCTGCAGGCCGGGAATGATCTCGCCGGCGGCAAAGGGCTGGATGGTGAAGTTGCCATCGGTCGATGCGGCCAGATGCTTGGCGATATCGTCCGCCGCGCCATAGATCGTGTCCAGGCTCTTCGGAAACGACGATGTCATGCGCCAGGCGATCTTCGGATTTTCCTGGGCGATGGCGGGTGCCGCCAGAGCCGAGGCAGCAACGGCGCCGACGCCCGCTGTTCCTGCCTTCTTGAAGAATGAACGACGATCCATCAAAAACCTCCCATTGTTGGTTCTGCGGGGCCAAACTCTCCCCACCCGCGGAACGAGGGAAGCTAAGCATGCGGACGCAGGTGATTCAAGCGCCGGCCTATTAGTCTTTGGGATCACGACACCAATATGGCGAGTAGCGCATTTCGATCGGAATCAGCGGCTTAGTCATGGATGGAGCGAGGCCGGCACACGGCCTTGCCGCAATTTGGCCGGGCACATCAGGCACACGTTGACAGGAAAGCCGTTCTGGTTTCTCTCATTGGCAAGAGATGATCGCCCTCAGGATAGACAATGACCAAGCCCATCGTCGCCGTTCCCGCCGATATCCGCAGCTTTGACGGCGCCACCTGGCATGCCGTGCAGCACCAATATGTCCGCGCCGCGCTGAACGCATCCGGCGTCATGGCCTTCATCATCCCGGCCTTCGAGGAAGGCTACGACATCGACGCCATTCTCGACCGCGTCGACGGCGTCCTCGTTTCCGGCTCGGCCAGCAACGTCCACCCCGCGCGCTACGGCAAGGAAGCGACAGAGGCCGACGGCCCCTTCGACCCCGCCCGCGACGCCACCTCGCTGCCGCTCATCCGCCGCGCCATCGACCGCGCCATCCCGCTGCTCGCCATCTGCCGCGGCATCCAGGAACTGAACGTCGCGCTCGGCGGCACGCTCGCCAGCGAAATCCAGGACCAGCCCGGCATCTGGGACCACCGCAAGCCCGATAATGTCGACCGCGACGGCATGTACGCCATCCGCCAGAATGTCATCGTCAGGGAGGGTTCCTGCATCGCAGGCATCGTCGGCTCCGGCGAGATCAAGGTGAACTCGCTGCACCGCCAGGCGATCGCCGAAACGGCGCCCCGCCTTGCCGTGGAAGCGGTGGCCGAGGACGGCACGGTCGAAGCCGTCTCCGTCATCGACGCCAAGGCCTTTGCCGTCGGCGTGCAATGGCATCCCGAATACTGGGCCGAAACCGACAAGCCCTCCAACCAGCTCTTCACCGCCTTCGGCGACGCCGTCCGCGACTATGCCGCAGCTAAGCTGCCGGCCAAGGCGACGAAGGTGATGGCGTAGGTTTCAACCCCGCCTCGCCCATCGAAGGCCAGCCACGACGGCGATGGCAAAAAGCGGCCAGATCGCCCAGAAGGTGCCGTGCCATGAGAGAAGGTTGATGCCGATCAGCCCGAGCGCCGAGACGGCAAGCGCCACAAGCCGTGGATCGAACCGCTCCTGCAGATGCGCCCAGCGCATGGCAGCGACATAGGCCAGCGCCAACAGAGGCCAAGCGGCCCAGAAGACGCCGTGCCAGGTCAGCGTGTTGATGACGACGAGTGCTGCCGCGATCACGCCGAGCACCGCAAGGTTTCGCCGCTGATCCGGCGATTGCCCCGCGTTCTGACCTGACAACACGCCGGCCAACAGCCCCCCTCGCCCACCAGCCAACGGCCCCGGCCCCGGCCCCGTCGATTGAGCCGCGGTGCCCGACGGCGCCCCGGCGGCACGCGCATACTCCGCCGCATCGCCAGCACCGTCCCCGATCCTGACGGCATAGCTCGGCACCGCCTCGGCCACGTTCTTCACGTTAAGCGGCCCGAGGAAATCGAACCCGACGGCAACCTTGTTGCGCACCTGGTCGTAAACCGTGTTCGAAATCACCACGCCGCCGGCCGGCGCCTGTGCCTGCAGCCGCGCGGCGATATTGACGCCGTCGCCATAGATATCGCTGCCCTCGACGATCACGTCGCCAAGATTGATGCCGATGCGAAACAGCATGCGGCCATCGGCAGGCCGGGCGGCGTTCAGCCCCGCGAGCTCGTTCTGCACGTCGACGGCTGCGCGCACCGCCTCGACCACGCTCGGAAACTCGGCAATCAACCCATCGCCCCAGGTATTGACCACCCGTCCGCCATGCGCCTCGATCAGCCTGGACATCCGGTCGCGATACCGCTTCAGCGTATCGAGCGTCCCCTCCTCGTCGACGCCCATCAGCCGCGTATAGTCCTGCACATCCGCCGAAAAGATCGTCGTCAGCTTGCGCTGAGTTGCACTCGGAACCTCCGCCACCTCACCTCCCCCTCGCATGACCTCACGCGTTGCATCCTAGCGCCAAGTGTCCATGAAAGTCGAGCAAATGGGACCGTGCGCAGATCCTCGGGACAAGCCCGAGGATGACGTCGAGAGGATGTTTGCCACGGCGTTTCAATAGGTTACGGAGATGCACCATTTACTCAGCCGTCATCCTCGGGCTCGTCCCGAGGATCTAAGCACGTATCCAAGAATGCAACGGGGATGGGGAAAGCAGGACGACGGCAGTAGACGAAACTGTCATTGCAGACGTTGGCCGATCTTCGGCGTGGGCTACCCACTGCCGACGAGACGACACTGCTGACTTCTTGCTGGCGCCAAGTGTCCATGAAAGTCGAGCAAGCGGGACCGTGCTTAGATCCTCGGGACGAGCCCGAGGATGACGTCGAAAGGATGTTTGCCACGGCGTTTCAATAGATTACTGGCGGCATCCACTCACGCCACCGTCATCCTCGGGCTCGTCCCGAGGATCTAAGCACTCATCCAAGAATGCAACGGAGATGGGGAAAGCGGGACGACGCCCATAGACGAGCCTGTCCTTGCAGACGTTGGCCGATCTTCGGCGTGGGCTACCCACTGCCGACGAGACGATGCGGCTCACCTTTCACTAGCGCCAAGTGTCCATGGAAGTCGAGCAAATGGGACCGTGCTTAGATCCTCGGGACGAGCCCGAGGATGACGTCGAAAGGATGTTTGCCACGGCGTTTCAATAGGTTACGAAGATGCACCATTTACTCAGCCGTCATCCTCGGGCTCGTCCCGAGGATCTAAGCACGCATCCAAGAATGCAACGGGGATGGAGCAACCGCGAGGGCGGCCACAGAGCACCGCCCCCAAACCCATCACCCCTTGACGGGCGTCTCGGCCACCGGCGTCAGCGGCTTGCGTGCATCGAACCACCCGACCAGATTGTCGACCACGAGGTCCGCCATCGCATTGCGGGTCGGAACCGAGCCCGAGGCGATGTGCGGCAAGAGCACGGCGTTCGGGAGCGCCATCAGCGCCGCTGGAACGCTCGGTTCGTCGTAAAACACGTCGAGACCGGCAGCCCCCAAGGCACCCGAGGACAGCGCCTCGATCAGCGCATCCTCGTCGACGGTCCAGCCGCGCCCGACATTGATGAACACGCCATCCGGCCCGAGTGCCTTCAGGATATCGGCATTGACGGTTCTGTGCGTCTGCGGCGTCTTCGGAACGATGGCGATCATCGTATCGACGGCTTCGGCGAGACCCTCCAGCGTCGGATAGTGATCATAAGGCAGCGCCTCGTTGCGCGAGCGCGTGTGGTAGCTGATCTTCACCTTGAACGGTTCCAGCCGCTTGGCGATCTCCTGGCCGATGCGGCCGAGGCCGTAGAAGCCGACATGGCGGCCCTTGAGCGAGAAGCGTGACAGCGGATAGCTCTGGCCGGGCTTCCAGTTGCCGGCGCGCAGCCAGCTTTCGGCGCGCGGAAATTCGCGGATGGTGTTGAGCAGCAGCCCGATTGCGGTGTCGGCCACTTCGTCGTTGAGGACGTCAGGGGTGTTGGTGACCACCACGCCCTTGGTCGCCGCATGCCTGGCATCGACATTGTCATAGCCGACGCCGAAGCTTGAGATCAGCTCCAGATTGGGCAGCGCATCGATATCGGCGGCAGTGAAGGTGCCGGACACGGCGACGCCGCGAATACGGCCTGCGGTCTGCGCATCGAGCGACTTGGCGTCGGCCTCGATGACGTCAAAACCTTGCCTCAGGCGCGCCAGAACGCGCTCGTGCATTTTCCCCGGAACGAGAACAGCGGTACGGGACATTGCTTTTCCTCTTCGATTTGTCGCGCGCCCTTGGAAACTTGGGATGAAGGGCGGGATTATGACCGGGGCCGGATGGGGCTGGTCGATTGGCGGATGCGCATCTCGGGCTTGATGAGATGGATGCCGTCGGGTTCGTGGCTGCCGGCGAGGCGATCGAGCAGCGCGCGGGCAGCAAGCCGGCCGACTTCGGCCTGGCCGTTCCACACGGTTGTCAGCGCCGGCATCGAGATCGACGCCTCCTCGAGATCGTCATAACCGGTCACGGAAATATCGGTGCCGGGCACGAGACCGGCGCGGGCAATGCCGTTCATCAGGCCGATGGCGACCAGATCGTTCCAGCAGACGGCGGCCGTCGGCTTCTGCGGCAGGGACAGGAAATGCACCGCCGCCTCGAAGCCACCCTGCATCGAGCGCGGCCCCGGAATGCGCAGGCCGGGATCGACCTCGATCTCCGCCTTGCGCAGCGCGTTGACATAACCCTGGTAGCGGTCGCGGCCGGTGGAGGTCTGGTCGGTACCGCCGATCATGGCGATCGAGCGATGGCCGAGGCCGATCAGATGATTGGTGGCAAGTGAGATGCCGTAGCTGTCGTCGCCGCGATAGGTCGGGAGATCAGACCCGTCCAAGGAGCGGGCGACCAGAATGGCCGGCATGCCGTTATCCTCGGCGAGCTGCATGTCCTCCGGCGGCGTGCCGATCGCCGGCGACATGATGACGCCATCGCCGCCGAGCTGCAGCAGCGTCTCGATGAAGGTGCGCTGCTTTTCTACGGAATCGTAATGGTTGGAGAGAATGAAAGTGTGCCGGCTGCGGTCGAGCTCGCTTTCGATCGCCTTCAGGATTTCCCCGTAAAACGGGTTCATGATGTCGTGCACGACGACGCCGATGATGCCCGAGCGCGAGGTGCGCAGGCTGGCCGCGCGGCGATTGTAGATATAGCCGAGCGCGCGCGCCTGTTCCTTGATCTTGTCGCGGGTGGCGCCGGCGACCAGCGGGCTGTCGCGAAGCGCCAGGGATACGGTTGCGGTGGAAATGCCGAGCGTTTCGGCGATCGTCGAAAGCTTGATCTTCTGCGCCACTGTGCCTCCCGGATCGCGCGGAAGGACTGTGACGCGCGATGAACATATGCACCCGGCCAGCTGTGAGCCGGGCGTCCTTAAAATGTTTAATTAAAAGATTAAACCGGAGCAGGCAAATTCTAATTTCACAAAACCGTCAGATTTCATCCGGCTCGTCGAGCACGATGGCATCGGCCTGCAGGTTGCCGTCGATCGCCTTCAGAAGCCGCACCAGATTGCGGATTTCCTTCTCGGAGAAATCGAGCGTCGCCAGCCGGTCGCAGGCTGTCGCAGCCTGCTCGATGGCAGCAACACTGCCGCGGCCGAGATCGGTCAGATACACCTTCGTAAGGCGCGCGTCGTCGGCATCGGCCTTGCGCTCGAGAAAGCCCTGCGCCTCCATGCGGCCGATCGTGCGCGTCATGGTCGGCGCCTTGACGCCGAGCTTGTGCGCCAGCGCCCCTGCCGTCATGCCATCGCTTTCGGCGAGAGACGTGATGACGCCATCCTGCCCGGCATAGAGCCCGCTCTCCAGAAGGTTGCGGGAAAGCACGGTGCGCATCGATCGGGCGGCTTGCGTCAAAGCCGGCGAAAGATCGACCACCGTATATTCGGTCTGGTCCTTCTTCTTCGACTTCTGCTTCTTGCCGTCCTTGTGCTTCTTACCCATTGCCGTCCCTTTGATCTTGCCGCGCCCTGCACCCAATTGAGGTTGTGAGGGACGGCAACAGTTTCATTTGGCGCCTAAGCCTTCCTCCAAATCCATTTTGATTTAAAGGCTTATGCATTAAGCATTGAGATCGTTGCGTTATGACATTGCGCATGATCTCGTCATAAACAAGAGGCCTTAGCCGGATGAACGCGCCAGTGACCGAGTTCGACGACCACGATCCGCAATTTTCTGGTGCGCAGCGCAACCGGCACATCGTTGTCCTGCCGCTCGGCGCCCATGAACAGCACGGCCCCCACCTTCCCTTCGACACCGACACGCTGATCGCCAACGGCATCGTTAGCAGGCTCAAAACCGCGCTTCCCAAAACGCTTCCCGTGACCTTCCTGCCGACGGAATCAGTCGGCTACTCAATCGAGCATATGGATGTGACAGGAACGCAAACGCTATCCTACGGCGAGGCGATCGAGCGCTGGCTCGGCATCGCCGAAAAACTGTCACGACAGGGCATCCGCAAATTCGTCATGCTCAACGCCCATGGCGGTAACTCGCCGCTGATGACTGTTGTCGCGACAGAAGCCCGCGTGCGCTTCAACATGCTCGCCGTCGCCACCAGCTGGACCCGCTTCGGCCTTCCCGACGGCGTGATCTCGCCGGAAGAGAAAGCAATCGATATCCACGGCGGCGATATCGAGACCTCGGTGATGCTAGCGTTGCACCCGGACAAGGTGGACATGGCCAAGGCCGAAAACTTCCCCTCCCGCCAATCCGACTTCGCCGCCCGCTACAAGCACCTGCGCGCCTACGGCCAGCACGCCTTCGGCTGGAAAATGTCCGACCTCAACGATAAAGGCGTCGCTGGCAACGCCGCCAAGGCGACCGCCGCAAAAGGCGAGGCGCTGATCGCCCATGCGGTGAAGGGCCTGGTGGAATTGCTGGAGGATGTGGACGCGTTCGACGTGAACACGCTGACATAGCGGGCCGCTTGTATCGGCGCGGTGTTTTCATCATATTGATTGTAATCGCAGTGGCTGACACAGGAGGCCCGCATGCGCATTTCCGTGAAAGAGGCTGAAGGGCAGCTGACAGAACTGGTCCGCCTTGCCAATCAGGGCGAAGAGATCGTGTTGACGCAGGATGGTCGTCCTAGCGCGCGTATAACACCGTTGAAAAAGCCCCTGAGCGCAGAAGAGAAGTCACGAATCTTCAATGAGGTCAGGGAGCGCGTCAGAAAGATGGATCTTCCCCCCGGTCCCGACGCCGCTCACAGCCAGGACTTTCTGTATGACGAGTACGGTCTGCCAAAGTGATTGTGGTCGACACGTCCGCACTCATGGCCTTCATCGCGAGCGAGCCGGCCGCAGAGCAGTGCCAGGCTATCCTGGAGCGAGAGCGGGAGATATTGATGTCGGCGGCAACCGTGACGGAGGCGCTGATCGTGGCTGAAGGCCGAGGCATCTCAGCCGATATGCGCTATATCATCGAGACATCAGTCACTGAGATCGTGGAGCTGACATCAATCCGCGCCGAACTTGCAGCGGACGCCTATCGCTCGTGGGGCAAAGGCTTTCACCCGGCCTATCTTAACTTCGGCGATTGCTTCTCCTACGCCACCGCCAAGGAATTCGACTGCCCGCTGCTCTACATCGGCAACGACTTCTCAAAGACCGATGTGAAATCCGCGATTCCGCGCGCCACGTTCTAATGTGATCTTATAACATACGAATCCCTTTGAACTGCCGCGCCGCACCCCTTATATGAGACGACGAATTTGAAAGGCC
This sequence comes from Rhizobium sp. 16-449-1b, assembly GCF_017741935.1. Lineage (GTDB taxonomy): Bacteria > Pseudomonadota > Alphaproteobacteria > Rhizobiales > Rhizobiaceae > Rhizobium. The sequence continues at coordinate 288,677 of NZ_JAGHMH010000024.1, forward strand.
CGGGAGAAAAACCCGAGCAAGCCCCCACCTATCGAGGTTCTCATGACCGACGCTCTCCAGACGCAACCCAAGCCCATCCCCGTCACCGTTCTTACCGGCTACCTCGGCGCCGGCAAGACGACGCTGTTGAACCGCATCCTGACGGAAGCGCATGGCAAGAAGTATGCCGTCATCGTCAACGAGTTCGGCGAGATCGGCATCGACAACGACCTCATCGTCGAATCCGACGAAGAGATCTACGAGATGAACAATGGCTGTGTCTGTTGCACGGTGCGCGGCGACCTGATCCGCGTCGTCGAAGGCCTGATGCGCCGCCCCGGTCGCTTCGACGGCATCATCGTCGAGACGACGGGTCTTGCCGATCCGGTGCCTGTTGCCCAGACCTTCTTCATGGATGACGACGTCCGCGCCAAGACCGAGCTCGATGCCGTGGTCGCCCTCGTCGACGCCAAGCACCTGCCGCTGCGCCTGAAGGACAGCCGCGAGGCCGAAGACCAGATCGCCTTTGCCGACGTCGTGCTCATCAACAAGACCGACCTCGTCACCCCGGAAGAACTGGCGCAGATCGAAGACGTCGTGCGCGCCATCAACCCGTCGGCCCGCGTCTACAAGACCAGCCGCTCCGGCGTCGATCTCGCCCGCGTGCTCGACCAGGGTGCCTTCAACCTGGAACGCGCACTGGAAAACGACCCGCACTTCCTCGACCATGATCACCCCGACCATGTCTGCGGTCCCGATTGCGGCCACGACCATGGCCACCATCACCATGCGCACGACCATGATCATGATCATCATCACCACGATCATGACCACGGGCATGACCATCACCACCACGATCATGGACACGACCACCATCACCATGGCGCCGTCTCCCCGATCCATGACGTGACGGTGCAGTCGGTTTCGCTGCGTGGCGGCGAGATGAACCCGGACCGCTTCTTCCCCTGGATCCAGAAGATCACCCAGACGCAGGGCCCGAACATCCTGCGCCTCAAGGGCATCATCGCCTTCAAGGGCGATGCCGAGCGCTATGTCGTTCAGGGCGTGCACATGATCATCGAAGGCGACCACCAGCGCGCCTGGAAGGACGGCGAGAAGCGCGAGACCCGTCTCGTCTTTATCGGCCGCGAGCTTGACCGCGAAAAGCTCGAAGCCTCCTTCAAGGCGTGCGAGGCCTCTGCCTGATGCCGACTGTTGCCCCGTTTGATATCGACGGCCATATCCTGGCCGTCGAATTTTTAGGTGATACCCCCTTCTTCGCCAGCGCCACCGGCACGTTTCACCGGCTGGATGGTTCGGAAAAGGTCACCGAAGCCCATCAGGGCATGCTCACCTGCATCCGCGATCCCTATAGCGAAAGCCTGATCTCGGGCGGCGAAGACGGCAAGGTGCTGCGGATTGCCGCCGATGCCAGCGTTACCGAACTGGCGCATGCGCCGCGCAAGTGGATATCGCAGCTCGCAGCCGGCCCGCAGGGCGCCATCGCCTATTCGCACGGCAAGAGCGCGATCGTTCGCCTCGCCGACGGCACAACCCGCGAATTCACCGAGGAGCGCACCGTCGAAGGCCTCGCCTTTGCCCCCAAGGGCATGCGCGTCGCCGCCGCCCGCTACAATGGCGTGTCGCTGCATTGGGTTGTTGGCGAAGCCAAGCCCGTCGATCTCGAATGGAAAGGCGCCCATACCGGCGTCACCTTCTCGCCGGATGGCAACTTCCTCGTCACGACAATGCAGGAAAACGCGCTCCACGGCTGGAAGCTCGACACCAAGCCTGGCGCCGAAGCCCGCCACATGCGCATGACCGGCTACCCCGCCAAGGTCAAGTCGCTCTCCTGGTCGGCCAAGGGCAAGTGGTTGGCCTCATCAGGCGCTCCGGCTGCCATCGTCTGGCCCTTCCAGGGCAAGGACGGCCCGATGGGCAGGTCGCCGCTCGAGCTCGGCACCCGCGCCAACATCATGGCGACATCGGTCAAGTTCCATCCGGCCGAGGATATCCTCGCCATCGGCTTCATCGACGGCATGATCCTCGCCGTTCGCCTCGCCGACAGCAAGGAAGCGCTGATCCGCCGCCCCGGCAAGGGGGCGATCACAGCCATGAGCTGGAGCAAGAACGGCAAGCTGCTGGCCTTCGCTTCGGAAGCCGGCGATTGCGGCGTGGTCGATATCGCCGCCTAAAGCATGTCGCGCAGAAGTGTGCAGCGGCACCGCCATGCGACAGAACAAAAATCTTAAAGCGTGACGAGCGAATCCGAAGGATCGCGACACGCTTTAAGACACTTATCCCGAGACTGGCCACCGGTTTCGGGATAAAGACACGCTTGAAAACAATGAGCGTGAAAACAGAGAGCTGAGCCAGATGTCGCACACCAGAACCGCCATCGCCGAAACCGCAGCCGCCAACGATGCATCGGCATGGGTGTTGATCCGCGCCGAGGCCCTGGCGCTGTGCGAACGCGAACCGGTCTTGCGGCCTCTTTTGACATCGCAGGTGATCGAGGCTGCGGATAGCGCGACAATCGTTGCCCGCGTGCTCGCTGCACGCCTCTCGCGCGCCGATGTCGATACGGCGGCCCTGACGGCGCTTCTCCAGGAAACGCTGACCCCTGATATCCTCACCGATATCCAGGCCGACCTGATGGCGGTGCGCAAGCGCGATCCGGCCTGCACGACCTATCTGCATGCGCTGCTCAACCTGAAGGGCTTCCACGCCCTGCAGATCCACCGCGCCGCTCATAAATTGTGGAACGAAGGCCGCGTCGAGGTCGCCAGCTGGCTTGCTAATCTCGCCTCGCTGGTCTTCGGCCCGGATATCCATCCGGCGGCAAGGATCGGCTCCGGCATCATGCTCGACCACGGCTCCGGTATCGTCATCGGCGAAACGGCTGTCATCGAGGACGAGGTCTCCATCCTCCAGGGCGTCACGCTCGGCGGCACCGGCAAGGAAACGGGAGATCGCCACCCGAAGATCCGCCGCGGCGTGATGATCGGCGCCGGCGCCAAGATCCTCGGCAATATCGAGATCGGCGCCTTTAGCAAGGTGGCGGCCGGCAGCGTGGTGGTGAAGCCTGTTCCGGCCCATTGCACGGTGGCCGGCGTCCCGGCAGCGGTGGTGCGTATCCACTCCGCCAGCGAAATTCCCGCCGAGAGCATGGACCAGAACATCTGAGCGTAAACGAGCTAAGCCGCTTGCTCCTGCGCCGGCGATGCCTCGACCCGGTCGCGGCCCTGGCGCTTGGAGGCGTAAAGCGCGGTATCGGCCCGCCCCAGAAGCTTCTTGAAATCGATATCCGGGCCGCTGCAGGCGGCGACGCCGATGCTCAGCGTCGGAAGCGATGCGAACACCGCCATCGCCGAAACCTGCTCCGAAAACGCCAGCCGCATCCGCTCGGCGACGGCAATCGCCCCATCCTCGGCGATATTCTTCAGCACCACGAGAAACTCGTCGCCGCCGTGGCGCGACAAGAGATCATCGGGCCCCAGCACGCTGCGCGCCGCACTTGAAAACAGCCGAAGCACATCGTCCCCGACAAGATGACCGTGCTGATCGTTCAGCTGCTTGAAGTGATCGATATCGACCACCAGAAGCGCCAACGCGTGGGCGTCGCGCACCGGCAGCCGCTGCGCCAAGCCGCCGCGGTTAAGCGCTCCCGTCAACGGATCATGATGCGCCAGCGCGATCAATTCGCTCCTGTTGCGCTCGGCCGCCATCAGCACGATCAGCATGCTGCGCAGCGCCAGGAAAATGACCGCCGTCGATGCCATCCAGCTATGGGCGACTGTGGCGCCGTAAGGGTCAGGACCCCCAATCTCGCCCGTTGCCGCCATGACGCTACGCACCAGGAAAATCGCCGCCGTCGGCAGATAGAGCCATGCCAGCAGCCCCGCCGAAAAAAGCTTCTCGCGCCTGTAGATGCCGATCCCCTCGCGCAGCACCGCCAGATCGCACAGGCAGCAGATGACCGAAACATAGAACAGCCGCACCGACACGGACATATCGCCTGAGGGCAGAGCGGCAACCGGGAGGCTGATGCAGACGAGCGCCAGCGCACAAACGCGCATCGACGCCGGCCGGCCGGCGAGCACGCGGATGGCGAAGAACGACAGCAGGTAGCCGGCAATGGTCAGCACATTGCCAAGCTGGATCGACAGCACATAGGGAATGAAATTGCGCAGGCAGACGAGCAGCGTGCCGACGCCGAGCACCAGATAGCTGGCGCCCCACCAGGCCGGCCAGCGACCGAACCGCCCGGTCCAATAGCTCACCATATGCGCGCTTCCGAGAACCAGCAGCGTCATGGCGGAGACGACATAGATCGTCCGCAGATCCAAAATCATGTACGCGCCTCCAATCCACCGGCGCGGACACGTTACGAGATCGCTATTGCGTTTTGATTGGAACGCTCGGTCGCATTTTAATCAATGCGCTGAAAAGCCCGCTCAGACAGGGCGTGCGGCGGCGATGATCTCGGAGAGAAGTCCGTGCAGCGCATCGCGGTAGCCGGTCCTCGCCGAGGGGCCGTTCTCGTCTGATGTCATCACGACGGTGAGCTTCAGCGACGGCACGATATAGAGCATCTGGCCTCCATAGCCCCAGCCGAAATGAACTTGCTCGCCGCCGATCTCTCGCGAGAACCAGCCGTAACCGTAGTCATCGCCCGAGAAGCGCGAATTGGTGCGGTGCTGCCAGGACTGGACGACCCAATCGGCGGGAACGACCTGCGTGCCATCTGGAGCCTTGCCGTCATTGCGGTAGAGCTCTCCGAAGGCAAGCAGCGAGCGCGCGGTCATCGCCATCTGATTGCCACCGAGATAGATCCCCTGCGGATCCCGCTCCCATGCGCCGATGCGAAAGCCGTCGACGGGGGCCAGCCACTCCCGCGCCAAGGCGAGCGTCGATTTCCCGCCGACCTTGGTCAGGATCGCCGAGAGGAGATGGGTCGAGGCTGTCGAATAGAGCATCTGCCCGCCCGGCTCATCGGCAAACGGCTGCGCGAGCGCGAACCGCACCCAGTTGCGCGACGATACGAAGCGCCCGTAATCGGGACCGGACAGGCGACCGAGCCCCGCCTGCATCGAGAGCAGGTTGCCGATGGTGATCTGGCCGAGCCTCGGATCCGGATTGTCCGGCAGGTCGGCCTTCAGGATCGGCGCGATCTTCTGATCCGGCCCCTCAAGCAGGCCCTTCGCAATGGCGATGCCGACAAGGCTTGAGATGATCGACTTGGAGGCCGACTTGATGTTGACGGACTCACGCGTCGAATGACCGCGATAGCCATGCTCGGCGATGATCTCGCCATCCCTGGCGACGACGACAGCCTTCAGCGGCCGCAGCTCCTCGCGCGACGCGCCGCCATCGAGCAGCGTGGCAACCGGGTTGGCCTGCTGCGCGAATGCGACGGCCGGCGTGAGCGACAGGACGAAGAGAAATGCGAGGCGCTTGATCATGCGCCATTATCTATGACGGGCGGCAGATCAAATCATCGGCCGTCCAACCCATCTCACAGGGATGTGAAACCTTATGATCGCGCTTGGCTCAAGATCATTGATGCACGCATTTTCGGTTCATCTGGGTTCGCTTTTGCGCCTTGGTGAATTTCGCGATCATCCCCGCCGGACATTTCTTGTCGTCGAAGAGAACGGATTCTCCCGGTGCCATCGTCTCGGCCGTCGGCTTCGCCGTCACCGTCTTGATTGCAGCAAAGGAAGTCGACGCGCCCGCAAGCGACAGCAGGCAGGCGCATGAAAGGGAAAGAAGTAGAGACCGTATCATATGCTCACCCTCACGTTTTAGTGATTACTAAAATACATTCCTACGGAATCGCGCCGGCGGCAAGTCATCCGATCGGCGGGCAGCACGAATATCCGCGCGCGATCTGCCCGCGGCGGTGAAAAAGGGAGAAGGCAGGCGGTCGAGGTATTGAGTAGTAAGTGTCAGGCTGGTCCGCCTGCCCGATCGTTTCAGGCTTTCCGGCTTCATCAGACCGACAGGAGCGTCTCTCGATCTGGCGTCCCCGGACGAATCATCTGCCCTGACGGCATCCGATTCGACCTTTCGCGACCGTCATCAAGCGCCGAATTATGAACGGAGACCGAACCGGTTCATGAACCCGGCTCCCTGCTCGATGACGCGTTCATGATGCGCCGACCCTACGCCATGGGGATGATTCTCGCCCATATTTTCATCCATATGATTGTTTTTTCTGCATTTTATTAGAACGAAAAGTGAATTTCTTCCCCATAAAGGCGAAGCTGCAGTGTTGCTAAAATATCGTTAAAATTTACCGTCACAGTTTTTTGTTCATCTGGCGTTCAGAAAACTCTTGGGAAAGCCGACTTTTGCGCTCACATTAGATACCAGAGAACTAGGAGTGCATGAATGATTCTTAAGGCCACAGCCGCAGCGACCATATTCGCGGTCTATGCTTTCACGATGTTTTTCATCGCCGCCATACCGGACAATATCGTACAGACTGCCGGGACACAGCTGGTCGACGCAAGCGTCGTCAAGTAAGCGCCGCTAGAAAACGGCGAAGCGAATACAGAGGGGATAATAGTCCGCCGACTCTTCCGGCGCCCCTTCAAACTGATTTCCTGAAACTGGAAATGAAACAAAAAAGCCCCTCCCTTTAGGGGAGAGGCTCTGCCGATCAGGCCGCCCTGCGGACCGGCGCGCTGGCCAGCATCCGCCCCGTCGGGACGATCATGCCGGCCGCGCCGTCAAGCCAGCCCTCGACAAGCTCGAGCGCCAGAAAGCGCGAGCGTTCGAACGGACCAGGCATGACGAGATGCTGAGCCTTTGCGGCGAAGAAGCCGAAACGCTCGTAATAAGGGGCATCGCCCACAAGCAGGATCGCGCCGTGACCACGGGTCTTGGCTTCCAGCATGGCGGCGCGCATCAGCGCCGAGCCGACACCCTTGCCCTCGAAGCTGGAATCGACCGCCAGCGGTCCGAGCAGCAGCGCGTCGATGGCAGTGCCATCGGCATTGACGCCGGCTTCGACGTTCCACAGGCGCACGGTGCCGATCACGTGACCGTCGCGATCACGCGCAACCAGCGCCAGGCCTTCGGCCGGAACGCGGCCACGGCGGATCTTTTCCGACGACTTGCGGCGGCGGTTCGGGCCCATGGCGCGATCGAGCAAGTTCTCGCGCGCAACGACATCGCCGGCATTTTCGGCGTCGATGGTGAAAATGGAATGCGCAAAGAATGCGCGGACAGAATCAAGAACAGCGGCCATCTTGGCCTCCCGTACCCAAAACCGTTATCAGCGGCGGTGAATATGAATTGTGAAGGTGCCGCCCCGGCTGGCTACGGGGCCGGCGGTATCAGATAATGTAGGCCTTCAGCGGCTCGAAGCCGTTGAACGCGACCGCCGAGTAGGTGGTCGTGTAGGCGCCGGTGCCTTCGATCAGGATCTCGTCGCCGATCGAGAGAGTGAGCGGCAGCGGGTAGAGGTTCTTCTCGTAAAGCACGTCAGCAGAGTCGCAGGTCGGGCCGGCGATGACGCAGGGCTCCATTTCGTCGCCGTCGCGCTCGGTGCGGATCGGGTAACGAATGGCTTCGTCCATCGTTTCGGCCAGACCGCCAAACTTGCCGATGTCGAGGAACACCCAGCGAGCAGCGTCGTTGTCCGACTTCTTCGAGATCAGCACGACTTCCGTCTTGATGACGCCGGCATTGCCGACCATGCCGCGGCCCGGCTCGATGATCGTCTTCGGCAGGTTGTTGCCGAAGTGGTCACGAAGGCTCTGGTAGATCGCACGACCGTAAGCTTCGGCCGACGGAACGTCGCGCAGGTACTTGGTCGGGAAGCCGCCGCCCATGTTGACCATCTGCAGGTGGATGCCCTGCTTGGCCAGCTGAACGAAGACGCGCTTGGCATCGGCAAGAGCCGAATCCCAGGCATCGACCTTGGTCATCTGCGAACCGACGTGGAACGACACGCCGTAGGATTCGAGGCCGAGCTGATGCGCGTAGACGAGAACGTCGACGGCCATCTGCGGCACGCAGCCGAACTTGCGCGACAGCGGCCATTCGGCGCCTTCGCCATCGGTCAGAACGCGGCAGAACACACGGGCGCCGGGAGCGGCACGCGCGATCTTCTCGACTTCCTCGTGGCTGTCGACCGCAAAGAGGCTGACGCCGAGCGCATGCGCGCGGGCAACGTCGCGTTCCTTCTTGATCGTGTTGCCGTAGGAGATACGGGCAGCGGTCGCACCGGCGTTGAGCGCCATTTCGATTTCGGCGACGGACGCGCAATCGAAGTTGGAGCCCATGTCGGCGAGCAGCTTCAGGACTTCAGGAGCCGGGTTTGCCTTGACGGCGTAGTAGATGGCGCTGTCAGGCATGGCGTGACGGAAAGCGGAGAAATTGTCGCGCACGACGTCGAGGTCGACCACAAGGCAGGGACCGTCGGGACGTCGGGTTGCGAGAAAGTCGCGGATGCGCTGAGTGGTCATATCGATTCCCTTTTCAATTCCAGAGCTCCGGAAAAACCGGAGGACAAAGGGCAGCCGATCACTCGCATAGGAACCAGCCGGTGGAGACCCCGGAACCTTAGCAAGCGCTCGAATGCGCGAATGATGAATCAACGCCGCGAAAGCGACATGGATTCGGCTTTGTCTGCCATGGATTGGAGGGGATTCCCTACCGCACTTCCGGCAATGAAGGTGTGCCTCTTCAGTAACCCCCGCTGATGGAAAGCAGGGAGAGAACAAAAAGGCCCGCACCGTCGTTGCTTCAGGCGTCCTCGCATTTTCCGGTTGGCCGGAATAGCGACTGGAGGGGTTAATTCCAGGTACCTTACCGATTTCCTCACCAATTCGAGGGTTCGGCGGACACCCATGGGCACGTGCGACTTTGGGCTGACGTCGAGATAAGAATATTCGCGGTCATAATCAAGAGTTTTTTTGGGGTTGCGCAAAAAAACGGAAATGCGGGCGGAGTGCCAGCTTTGGTTGCGAATGGCGGCCAGAGGCCGCATAATCCCTGTACTGTCAAGGAGGCGCGGCTATGTCGACGGCAGAGGACCAAATCAATCAATTGCAGGAAGAGAAGCGTCAAAAGCTGATCGAAGAGTCCAAGCAGATGCTGGACCCACGCGACCCAGATATTCGCAGGAAAATTGCCGAACAGATCGCGTCACTTGACCCGGAAGATGAAGCAGAATCGATGCGCTGGATCGAAGCGGTAGCGTTTTGGAATGACGAGGAGTGGACGTGGCCCGATGAGGCGGAGTGACACAGAACGTCGCGCTTGCCTTTGCTCTAGGATTATCTGATTGATATTCCGGATATAAATCAGGACCGCAAAGCACTCATGGACACCCTCACCCGCATCCGCGCCTTCATCGACGTCGTCGAAGCCGAGGGTTTTTCCGCTGCCGCCCGCAAGACCGGCCGCTCCAAGGCGCTGCTGTCGAAATATGTCCGCGAGCTTGAGGATGAGCTTGGCGCGCTGCTCTTGAACCGCACCACGCGCCAGTTCTCGATGACCGAGGCCGGCCACACCTATTATCGCACCGCCTCCGACATCCTGAAGGAGATCGACAACCTTGCCGACCTCGTGCGCGAGAACAACGCGCAGCTGAAGGGCAAGCTGAAAATCTCGGTGCCGCGCACTTATGTCGACGCCGATGTCGGCCAGTCGCTGATCGATTTCGCCCGCGAGAACCCTGATCTCCAGCTGGAAATCTCCGCCGACGACCGCTTCGTCGACCTGATCGAGGAGGGCTTCGACGTCGCAATCCGCGTGACGAAGCTCGAGGACTCCGGCATGATCGCCCGCAAGATCTCGGATTTCCGCATTCATCTCTGCGCCACGCCGGAGTTTCTGGAGCGTCATCCGCAACTGCAGAACCCGGCCGATCTCTCCAACGTTCCCTTCATCATCGACACCAACTCGCGCAGCCAGGGCAGCATCCGCTTTCAGAACCCTGACGGCACCTCGTTTGCCGTCGCCGTTTCCGGCCCGATCGAGGTCAACAGCCCGCATGCGACGCTGCGCGCTGCACTGTCAGGCATCGGCATCGCCTTCATTCCCGATTTCATCGCCCGCAAGCCGATCGAGAGCGGCGAGCTGGTGACGCTCTTCAACGACTATATCGCCACCGATCGCGGCATCTACGCGGTCTATCCGCACCGCCGCTACCTGCCAGCCAAGGTGCGCATTTTCGTCGACTATCTCTATAATTGGTTCAAGAAGCACCCCTAAGCCGGAACCGCGGAAATCCGGTCCCAATTCGGTCCCATTTTCCGGCAAGATCGCAGCAATTGATTTGGGCCGCCCCACCCGGATTTATCGCCTTTCCGGCAACCGAACCTGGCCCGAACTCTAGAGATGAAGTTAGCGGACGCATGAAGATATCGACTTTCCTGACGGCCGGCTTTCTGACGCTCCTCCCCGCCGCAGCCTTCGCGCATCCGCATATCTTCGTGGAGGCCCGCCTGGAGGTGGTCGCCGGCGATGACGGCAATGTCGCGGAGTTCCGCAACGTCTGGCGGTTCGACGAGGTCTTCACTTCCTCTGTCGTCATGGATTTCGACAAGAACACCGACCTGAAGCTGGAGCCGAACGAGCTCGCCGAGGTCGGCAAGACAGTCCGCGATTCACTCGCCGACTATGATTACTACATGAACCTGACGATGAACGGGAAGAACGTGACGGTTCAGAAGCCCGACATCATCCATGTCGACTACCGCGACGGCCAGCTCTTGATGTTCTTCGCCGTCAAGCCGGTCGAGAAGATGCCGCTCAAGGGCAACCTCACCTTCGGCGTTTACGATCCGACGCTTTACACTTCGATCGACTTTCCGACCGACAAGGAGATGATCCTCGTCGGCGACGCCTTCAAGGCCTGCAAGCACCAGGTGGTCAGGCCCGATGCCGACCAGGTGATCTCGCAGAACAAGCAATCGCTGACCGACGCCTTCTTCAACGATCCGACCGGCACCAACATGTCGAAGCTCTTCGCTACCAAGCTGGACGTCACATGCTGAGGCGCAAGCCCACGCTGCTGCTCTACGCCGCCGGCCTGCTTCTGGTGACCGGCCTCGCCGCCGCGCATGCGCAATCGCCGCTCGGCATCGGCACGGCGGAGCCAAGCTTCCAGCCCTCCGGCGGCCCGCTGGCGCCGCTCTTTCTCTACATCAATCACGAGCAGCAGGCCTTCTACCGTGCGCTGACCAACGCGCTGAAGGCGATGCGCGAGGATCCCTGGCAGCTCGGCACGCTGGTCGGCCTGTCGTTTGCCTATGGCGTCTTCCACGCCGCCGGCCCCGGCCACGGCAAGGCCGTCATCTCCTCCTACATGATCGCCAACGAGATCGAGCTGAAGCGTGGCGTCGCCATCTCCTTCGTCTCGGCCTTCGTCCAGGGGCTGGTGGCGATCCTGCTTGTCGGCGGCGCCTGGCTGGTGCTGCGCGGCTCGGGCATCACGCTCACCATGGCCACGCAGGCGATGGAGATCGCAAGCTTCGTCATGGTCATCCTCTTCGGCCTGTGGCTCCTGTTGCGCAAGTTGCGCGCCATCATCCCGGCCTTCCAGCCGAGGCAGGAAGCGCTGGCGTCGGGGCCCGTCAGCATGATGCTCGACTGGCAGGACGCAGACGAGCGCGGCGAAAACAGCTCCTACGCCTTCGGCGAAACCCAGGCGGCCAAGGCCGGCCACAAGTTCATTTCAGGCATGGCCTGCGAGACCTGCGGCCAGTCGCATATGCCCGATCCGGCGATGCTCGGCGCGGAAAAATTCAGCATCCGCGAGGCCTGGTCGGCGATCGTCGCCGTCGGCCTGCGCCCCTGCTCCGGCGCGCTGCTGGTGCTGACCTTCTCCTTGCTGAATGGCCTCTATCTCGGCGGCGTGCTCTCGGTCTTCGCCATGTCGCTCGGCACCGCCATCACCGTCGCCATCCTCGCCACCCTTGCCGTCACCGCCAAGGGCACCGCCATGCGCCTCGCCGGCCACGGCTCACGCGTCTCGACCTGGGTGGGCAACGGCATCGAATTGCTGGGCGCGCTGCTTGTTATCGTGATGGGTGCGCTATTGCTCGGCGCGTCGCTGCAGGGTGTGGGGTTTGGTGGGTAGTTGGTGAGTTAACCTCACCCACCCCGACGGCGCTGATACCGAGCCCGCAGCCAGAACACCGCGAAAAACGCCATCACCAGACAAACCCCGACGATAATCGCCAGCGTCGGCGAGTAATTGCCGATCCACAGCACCACCGACGGCAGGAAATAGATGACCAGCCCGGCGCAGACGAGGATGATCGCAGCGGCAATCGCCGGCGAGCGGCGTTCGGATCTGGGGTCGGCCATGCGAAAATCTCCTGCGGGTGAGGAGAAGGGCTTAGGCCAGCCGCCAGCGAAAGGCAACTGGCCGTAATGGCAGGCTTGCCAATCGTCAAACGGCAAGCCTTTTTCCGCTCAGGCCGTGACCTTGGCCGACGATACGGTCGCGTCGATATGATCGAGCAGCGCGTCCGGCAGGCCGAGGCGGCCGGCGAGCAGGTCGAGATAGCCACGTTCGGCGCGGGTATCGGGATTGATGGTTAGCCGTGTCGCGGTGTAGAGCTCGACCTTCTGCTCCTCGGTGCGCGCGGCGGCCACGAGATCGTCGATATCGACGGGGTTGGCGAGTTCGTTGCGCAGGAAGGCCTCGGCTTCCGAGCCGAGATCGACTTCGCGCACCTTTTCCATGATGTTGGCGCGCTCGGCATCGTCGATATGGCCGTCGGCCTTGGCGGCGGCGATCATCGCGCGGATCAGCGTCAGGGCGAAATCATTGGAGAGCTGCGGCCCCTCCAGGCTGAAGGCAGAATCCGGTGGCGGAAGGGCGATCGGCTGGCCGGTCGCGGCGGCAGGCTGTGGTGCTGCCTCAGGCGACTTGCCGGACTGGTAGTTCTTGTAGGCGAGATAACCGAGGCCGGCGACGGCCGCGAGCCCGCCGATGGTCGCGACATTGCCGGCGATGTTGCGGCCGGTCTTGGTGCCGAGCACGGCGGTCGCAAGGGCCCCTGCCTTCCACGGATTGTTCTTGGCCATCTCGATCGCACCGCCCGCCCGGTCGCGAACGCTGCCGCCGACACCTGGAATTTGCGATCCCAGAAACTGCTCAAGAAGCTTCTTCGCGTCGAACATACCTGATTGTCTCCCTTTTAAGCTAAAACGGAAGATAGGTACGCCCGGCACGAATACAAATGCGGGCGGCAAGGCCGCCCGCACCATGCGGATCACAAAAATGTCAGGAGAAAGCCGCTTCAGCCCTTCAGCGCGGCCGCTTCTGCGGCGAGCTTGGTGATGCCGGCCCAGTCGCCTGCAGCAATCAGTTCCTTCGGCGCGACCCAGGAGCCGCCGACGCAGATGACGTTGGGCAGCGACAGGTAATCCATCGCGTTCTTCAGCGAGATGCCGCCGGTCGGGCAAAACAGGGTGCCAGCGAGCGGCGAGGAGAACGCCTTCAGCATGGCCGCACCACCGGCCTGCTCGGCCGGGAAGAACTTCAGCACCTGGTAGCCTTCTTCGCGCAGCGCCATGACTTCGCTGGCAGTCGCCGCACCCGGCAGAAGCGGCACGGAGGAATCGCGGGCCGCGTCGAGCAGCTCCTGCGTGGTGCCCGGGCTGACGATGAACTTGGAGCCGGCGGCAACCGCGGCTTCCCAATGCTTGGCGTTGAGAATGGTGCCGGCACCGACCTCGGCACCCTCGACTTCGTCGGCGACGGCGCGGACCGCGTCCAGCGCTGCAGGCGTGCGCATGGTGATTTCGATCGCCTTCAGACCGCCCGCGACCAGCGCCCGCGCCAGCGAAACGCCCGACTTGACGTCGTCGACGATCAGAACAGGCACGACGGGCTGCAGTTTCAGGATGGAAAGGAGTTTCTCTGTCTTTTCGCCCATGGCCGTGGTTCCTTTGAAACGATTTAATTGCGGCAACGGAATAGACCTACCGCTAAAGTTTGTCGAGACCGCAACCATCTTTGGAACGGAATGGGTATCAACCTCAGCCAATTTGCGCTAGCGTACCCGCCGTCGTCAAAGAGGTTCATCGGTCATGGCAAAAGAGATCGAGCGGAAGTTCCTGGTACGCAGCGATGGCTGGCGCTCCGGCGCGGAAACGAAGTCTGTCCTCAGACAAGGCTATATCGCGTCTATGGACGATCGTTCGGTGCGTGTGCGCATCATCGACAGGAAGAGCGCGCGGCTGACCACCAAGATCGGCCGCAGCAAGATGACCCGCGACGAATTCGAATACGAAATACCGGTCAGCGACGCCGAAGAGCTGCTTGGTGCGGCGATCGGCATCGTCATCGAAAAGACCCGCTACCGCGTGCCCTATGAGGGCTACGTCTGGGAGGTCGACGTTTTCGCCGGCCAGCATCGCGGCCTCGTCATCGCCGAGGTCGAGATGGGGTCGGAAGCCGAACGGCCGGCGCTTCCCGCCTGGCTCGGCCGCGAGGTCACCGGCGATTTCAGATACTCAAATCAGGCATTGGCAACCGAATTTGAGCACGACCGGCATGCCCTTCAGCATACGGCCTGACCGGTCCTTCAAATCACAGTTTCACAAGCTCGCGCGACGCCAGCTGCGCCATGCGATCGATGTGCTCGAAACGCGGCCTCAAGGCACGGACCACGCGATCCATGAAGCGCGCAAGCGGCTGAAGCGGGTGCGCTCGCTCTACCGCCTAGTCGCGAGCGCCGTGCCGAAATTTTCCGCCCGCGAGAACATCAGGCTGCGCGGCATCGCCCGCTCGCTATCCTCCCTGCGCGATGCGGCGGCCCTCGTCGAGACCGCCACCTATCTCCACGAACGCGCCCGCGACAGCGACGAAGCCGAAGCGCTCGGCCGCATCGTCGTGGCGCTCACCGCCCGGCGCGACCGGCTGATCGCCGCAAGGCGCGATCCCGAAAAGGTCGTCTCCGACACCATCTCGGCGCTGAAGCGGGCGATCGCGGCCGTTCAGGACGTCAACCTCAAGGGTGGACACCGCCGGCATGGGCGGCTTCTGGCGCATGGATGGGACACCACGGTGCGCAAGGCGCGCAAGGCGCTGGCCGCCTGCGAGGGGCATGTCTCGGCCGAAGCCTTTCACACGCTGCGCAAGCGCACGCAGGATTACCGCGCCTATCACAAGCTGCTCAATCCGCTCTGGCCGACCGCGATGAACGCCAAGTACGAGGCGGCGAGCACGCTGGTCGACCTGCTCGGGCGCATCAACGACCTTGAGCTGCTGTGCGAGCTGGTCGAAACGGAGCATCACCATTTCGAAAATGCCGACGACCTCGCGCATCTGCTCTACGCGATCATCTTCCATCAGCAGCAGGGCCGCCACGATGCGCTGGATCGAGCCGAGACCATCTTCGGCCCGGATGCGGATGACGAGGCGATGCGCATCGAGATGCTCTGGATCGCCTTCGGCGGCTGAACATTAGCCGCATCTGCAGGCGATTGCGCTTGCGCTCTGAAAGCTGTATTTCCAGCGGCATGACCGACACATCGACCCAACAGGCGACGAGCCCTTTCCTCGTCGCGGCCCTTTATCATTTCGTTTCCGTGCCGCACTTCGAAAACCTGCGCGCGCCACTGCAACAGCTGTGCGAGGATAATGGCGTCAAGGGCACGCTGCTGCTCGCCCATGAAGGCATCAACGGCACGATCGCCGGGCCGGATGCGGGGATTGCGACGGTGCTTGGCTACCTGCGCGCCATGCCGGAATTCGCTCGCCTGGAGCACAAGGAAAGCCGCGCGTCGAAAATGCCCTTCGTGCGCATGAAGGTGAAGCTGAAGAAAGAGATCGTGACGATGGGCGTCGAAAACATCGACCCCAACAAGATCGTCGGCACCTATGTCGCGCCGCAGGATTGGAACGCGCTGATCTCCGATCCCGATACGATCGTCATCGACACCCGTAACGATTACGAGACGGCGATCGGCATCTTCAAGGGCGCGGTCGACCCGAACACCAAGACCTTCCGCGAGTTTCCGGACTGGGTGAAGAACAACACCGGCCTGCACAACAAGCCGAAGATCGCCATGTACTGCACCGGCGGCATACGCTGCGAAAAGGCCACTGCCTTCATGAAGGAGCAGGGTTTCGACGAGGTCTACCACCTCAAGGGCGGCATCCTGAAATATCTCGAGGAAGTGCCGCAGGAAGAGAGCCTGTGGGAAGGCGCCTGCTTCGTCTTCGACGAGCGCGTCTCGGTCGAGCACGGCCTGAAGGAGGGCGACCACAAGCTCTGCCACGCCTGCCGCAATCCGATCACCGCGGAAGAGATCACCTCGGAGAAATACGAGGAAGGCGTGTCCTGCAGCCATTGCTACGACAGCCGCACCGAGGAAGACCGGCTGCGCTACCGCCAGCGCCAGCTGCAGATCGCGCTCGCCAAGAAGCGTGGCCAGAAGCACATCGGCACCTGACGGGATCACTTAGAGCTTGGACAAGGACTTGATCAGGCGGCGCTGACGCGCCGTCCGCTGGTCTTGCGCGCGCGTGCTTCCATCAGCCGCTCGGTGATGTCCTCCGCGGAGACGGGCCTGCTGAAGAAGAAGCCCTGCAGCGTATCGCAACCGAACTGCGAGGCGATATCCGCCTGCTCCGGCGTCTCGATGCCCTCGGCGGTGACGGGGATATCGAGCGAGCTCGCAAGCGCCACGGTCGCCTTCAGCATCTCTCGCTGGCTCTCGCTGTGCTCGATATCCATGATCAGCGAACGGTCGATCTTGATGCGGTCGAAGCCGAACTGGCGGAGATAGCCGATCGACGAGAAGCCCGAGCCGAAGTCGTCCAGCGCGATCTTCACGCCCAGCGTCTTCAGCTGCTCGATCGCCTGGCGCGTCCGCTTCGGGTTCTGGATCATGTAACCCTCGGTCACCTCGAGCGTCACCCGCTTGGCCTCGATCTCCGTCTGGCGCAGCACGTAACGCACGTAATCGGTGAAGGCGGGGTTGCGGAACTGGCCGGGCGAAACGTTAACGGCGATCCTGAGCTCCGGCCATTGCTTGGCCGTCTCGCAGGCCTTGCGCAGCACGAAGAGGCCGAGTGCCTCGATGAGACCGCTGGTCTCGGCAACCGGGATGAACACATCAGGCGACACCGGCCCATGGCCCGGTCGGTTCCAGCGCACCAGGGCCTCCACCCCGACCATCTCGTTGCTGTCGGCGCCGATCAGCGGCTGGTAGGCAAGCGTCAGGTCGCCGCCTTCGATCGCCTGGCGCAGATCGAGCTCCAGCGCGTTGCGCTCCTCGCGATCGGCATCCATGGCGGGATCGTAGAGCGTCATGCGGGCGCGGCCGGCTTCCTTGGCCTTGTACATGGCCAGATCGGCGCGCCGCACCAGTTCCTCGCGATCGACACTACCCGCGGGCGAAACCGCGATGCCGATGCTGGCGCCGATGACAACCACGCGGCGGCCGATTTCCAGCGGTTCGGCCAGGAAATCGAGAATATGCTCGGAAAGCTGCAATGCAGCCGCGTCGCCCTGCTGTGATGCGAAGACGATGGCGAACTCGTCGCCGCCGATGCGGGCAAGCACGGCACCCTCGGGGATCAGCACCTTCAGCCCGGCCGCAACCGCCCGGATCAACTGGTCGCCGGTGCCGTGGCCGTAGGAATCGTTGACTTCCTTGAAACCATCAAGGTCGAGATAGAGAAGCTGGACATTATCCTGAGACTGCCTGGCGAGCGTCACCATCGCATCGACGGAGACGCGCAGGCCGTCTCGGTTCAGAAGTCCGCTCAGCCGGTCGCGCAGCGCATCCTCGCGCGCGATGATCTCCTCGCTCTTCAACCTGCGCCCGGCCAGCCAGCCGATGATCAAAAGCACGACGAAGAACAGGCCGACAAGGCAGATCGCCTGCACCACCTGGCTGCGCACATCGGCATAGCCGACATCCCCAGGCGCGCGCGACGTCCAGATCAGCTTGCCGAGCGACGCGCCAAGCGCATCCACGATCGGCACGGAATAGGCGGCGGCCTGATCGGCGCCAACGAGCTGCAGTCCGCCGATGACATAGGTCTTGCCGATATCGTCGATCTTGGCGGCGTCGAGATGGCGGATGAAGATGAGATAGCGATGCTTGCCGGGCGCGGCCGCGAGCGCACCGGACTTTTCGCGCACCAGTGCCACGCCACCGACGGCGATGCCCGACTTCGTGCTGATGAAGCCGGACGCCTCGGGCAGATCCTTCGGGCCGGCGGCCTTCACCTTGTCGAACAGCGCCCAGAGCGCCGGCGAAAAGAACTCCTGCAAGCTGCCCGCCATCGGCTTGCCGTCGCGATAGACCAGGATCGGCGTCTTGTCGTCGTCGATGACAACAGCCATGTCGAACAGCGCGCTGTTGACCGACATCTCGCCATAGTTCGACACGGTCCAGTCCATGCCATCGGTGGCATAGACATTGGTCGCGGCATCGTCCCAGGCCGCGTAATCGTTGAGGGTGGCGCCGAGCTGCGCCACGAAATTCTGCAGCGCGCCGGAGACGGTTTCGCGCGAGCGCTCGTCATCGAGCACGTTGGATTTCTGCGCCACGTGATCGAGCGCATTCAGCACCATCATCGTGACCACAGCGACGACGACGGCAAACGAAAACAGGACGCCGGCCACGGTTGTGTGGCGACCAGCTCCGATAATCGCGCTTCGTTTGCTGAAGATCGACGGCATTCATTCTCCCTGTCGGCAAATACTGACGGGAAGCCTTCAAAAAACGGTTAAAACGCGATTGAACGATTAAGCATTTTTGCATCGATGGCACGAACGCAAGAGCGATAAAAATCATTTTATTTCAATCGGATAATATTATTCAAATACCCTTATAAAGAGACACCTTACGAACGTGCCCGCAGAATTTTGCAAGCGCGTTCACAATAACGCCGTCACGCATGGCCGCATCGAGAACCGCCGCCTGTGCCGCATCGTCCTTCCCGAGCAGCCCGATCCGCAAATGCGCCTCCGCGACGATATCGAACGACATGGTCTTCAGGACCTCGGTCAACTGGCCGAGCGCGAAGTCGCCGCGATGCGAGGCATGCGCGATCATCACAGGCTTGAAAGGCACCTCGTCGCGTGAGACCAGCCAGTCCAGCGCATTCTTCAGCCCGCCCGGCAGCCCGTGCGCATATTCCGGGCAGGCGACGATGACGCCATCGGCGTCGCGCATCTTCGCGCCCAGCCGCTCGACGATCTCGGGCGTGTTTTCGCCTTCGCGATCGGGATTGAAGATCGGTAGATCACCGATGAGGTCGCAGATCTCGATCGTCACACCATCAGGCGCGTGATCGCGCAAGATCGTGAGCAGCCGGCGATTGGTCGAGACCTCCCGCTGGCTGCCGCAGAGCGCATAGAGAAAGAGCGGCTTGGCGTCCATGCCACTGGTCTATGCCAACAGACGATTCGCCCCAACGAAAAAGCGGCCCGGCAAGGCCGGACCGCTTCATGTCGGATAGAGATAAGATCAGGTCTTACCAGGACGGGATCAGGGCGCCCTTGAACTGTTCGTTGATGAACTTGCGGATGCTTTCGTCGTGGTAGGATTCGACCAGCGTCTTCGCCCACGGTGCGTCCTTGTCGGCGGTGCGGACAACGATCACGTTGGCGTAAGGCGACTTCTCACCTTCGATGGCGATGGCGTCGGTCTTCGGGTGCAGGCCGGCTTCCATGGCGTAGTTGGTGTTGATGACGGCGGCGTCGACGTCGTCGAGCGAGCGCGGCAGCTGCGCGGCGTCGATTTCGGCAAACTCGATCTTCTTCGGGTTGTCGATGATGTCGGCGACGGTGACCTTGACGCCAGGATTGTCCTTGAACTTGATCAGGCCCTTGGAGGCGAGAACGAGCAGCGCGCGGCCGCCATTGGTCGGGTCGTTCGGGATGGCAACGGTTGCGCCTTCCTTCAGCTCGTCGAGGCTCTTCACCTTCTTGGAATAGACGCCCATCGGCGTGGTGATCGTCGTGCCGATGCTGACGAGATCGAACTTGCGGTCGGCGATCTGGTTGTCGAGGTAGGGCTGGTGCTGGAACGAGTTGGCCTGGATATCTCCATCGTTGAGCGCCTGGTTCGGCACGACATAGTCGGAGAACTCGACGATCTCGATGTTGAGACCCTTGGTCTTGGCGATCTCGGCGACCTTTTCCATGATCTGCGCGTGCTCGCCCGGCGTGACGCCGACCTTGATGTCTTCGGCGAGTGCCGATCCGGCTGCGAAGGCAGCCAGCGCGGCCGCGATGATGAACTTCTTCATGGGTGTCTCCTGTGTTGAATTATGGTTTCTTGTTAAAGGATCAGTTTTTCCGGTTGCGCTTGTCGAAGCGGCGGGCGAGCCCGTCGCCGGCGCTCTGGACGAGCTGCACGAGAACGATCAGCACGATCACGACCATCACCATCATCTCGGGATTGAAGCGCTGGTAGCCGTAGCGGATGCCGAGATCGCCCAGCCCGCCGCCGCCGACGGCGCCGACCATGGCCGAGTAGCCGATCAGGCTGACGATGGTCATCGTCAGCGCCATCAGTATGCTCGGCCGCGCTTCCGGCAACAGCACCTTGAAGACGATCTGGAACGGCGTCGCGCCCATGGCGCGGGCAGCCTCGATCAGCCCCTTGTCGATCTCGCGGATGGCGGATTCGACCAGGCGGGCGAAGAAGGGAATGGTGGCGATGGTGAGCGGCACGATCGCCGCCCAGGTGCCGATCGACGTGCCCGTCAAAAGGCGTGTCAGCGGCACGATGGCGACGACGAGGATGATGAACGGCGTCGAGCGCGCGGCGTTGACGATCAGCCCCAGCACGCGGTTGGTCTTCGGCGCCGGAAACAGCTCGCCCTTGCCCGATGTGGCCAGGAACACGCCGATCGGCAGGCCGATGATCGAGCCGACGATGCCGGCGACGAACACCATCTGCAGGGTCTGCATCAGCGCCTTGGAGAGAAGGTTGTAGATCATATCAGGCGACATAACCGAGCACCTCCGTCTTGAGACCGGTTTCCGCATAGAAGCGGTCGGCACGCGCGATCACGTCAGGATCGGCGGAATAGGACACGACCAGCGAACCGAAGGGCTCGCCCCCGATCTCCTCGATCGCGCCGGCGAGAATATTGACGTCGGAGCCGAGCTCCGCGACCAGCCGCCCGGTCAATGGCTTGAAGGCGGTTTCGCCGAAGAACACCAGCCGCACCAGCGCCCGGTCGCCCTGGGACGGCTGGGCCTTGATGCCCGAACGCAGCCATTCCGGCAGCTTCAGCGCCGAGGCAAGCAGCGTGCGCGTCGTCTGGTGCTGCGGATTTGTGTAGACGTCGAAGGTGCGGCCGGCCTCGACGATCTGACCGGCATCGATCACCGCCACGTGGCTGGCGATGGTTTTCACCACCTCCATCTCGTGGGTGATGAGGAGAACGGTAAGGCCGAGTTCGGCATTGATCCGCTTCAGGAGCTCGAGGATCGACTGCGTCGTCTCCGGATCGAGCGCCGAGGTCGCCTCGTCGGAAAGCAGCAGCTTCGGATCGGTCGCCAGAGCGCGGGCGATGCCGACGCGCTGCTTCTGTCCACCCGACAGCTCCGAGGGGTAATTGCCCGCCTTGTCGCCGAGACCGACGAGATCGAGCAGCGGCCCGACCTTGGCGCGGATCGTCTTATTGTCGACACCCGCGATCTCCAGCGGCAGCGCCACATTGTCGAAGGCGGTGCGCGAGGAAAGCAGGTTGAAGTGCTGGAAGATCATCCCGACCTGGCGGCGCAGGCCGCGAAGCCCCTCTTCGCTGAGCCCGCCGACATCCACGCCATCGACGAGCACCTTGCCCGAGGTCGCCGTCTCCAGCCCGTTGACCATGCGGATCAGCGTCGACTTGCCGGCGCCGGAGCGGCCGATGATGCCGGTGATGGCGCCGCGCGCAACGGTAAGATCGACCTTTTCGACCGCTGTGAAACCGCCCTCGCCTGATGGCCCGTAGCGCTTGCCGGCGCCTTCAAAGGCGACCATCGGGATCGCCCCCGCCGCGCCCTCTGGCTCTCGCCCGGAATGGCCGCCGGACGCGCCCTGGGCAGCGTCTTGTTGGGCCTGGTGTTGGAGTGTCATTTCATGCTCGCGTATGTTGGTCTTCAAAAACTGGCGGTTCTATAACCGCTATCGCGCCGATTAGCCAATCGGGCGGCACATTCGAAGACAATCACGGGTGCGAGACATGGACGCGGCTTTCGTTGCGGGCGGGAGAGAAAGACGTTTCGCCTTTCCTGTTGCTGCAACTTATGCCGCCGGTGGTTGAAACCGGACAGGGATGTTTTTTTATTTGTGCGATGCGGCAGGAAAAAATCTACCTGCCGCATAGACAATTACGCCGAAGGCAATCAGGCGCTCTTGTGGTTCCCCTTCGGAAACTGCGCGGCGAGCTCCGAGTACCACTTTCCGCTCGTCTTCACCGTCCGCACCTGCGTGTCGTAATCGACATGCACGAGGCCGAAGCGCATGCGATAGCCCTCCGCCCACTCGAAATTGTCCATCAGGCTCCAGGCGAAATAGCCGCGCATCGGATAGCCGTGCTTGATAAGATCAGCGACAACATCGAGGTGCTGGATATAGTAATCGAGGCGCATCGTGTCTTTGACCACGCCCGCTTCGATGCCGGTATTGTCGCAGGCGCCGTTCTCGGTGATGTAGCACTCCGGCAGATCGTAGCGGCGGTAGAGATCCTCCACCACATGCTTCAGCGCCGGCGCATAGACCTCCCAGCCGATATCGGTCTTGATGTCGCTGACGCGGGGCGCCTCGACCGTCCAGGGGAAATCGCCGGTCTTCTTGGGATCGTCGGCGACGCGCAGCGGCGTGTAGTAGTTGAGCCCCCACCAGTCGAGCTTCTGGCTGATAACAGCAAGATCACCCTCTTCGACCACGGGCATGCGATCACCGAGCGCCTCCAGGAACTCCTGCGGATATTCGCCCTTGAAGACGGGATCGAAGAAGGCGCCGTTGTGGAACTGGTGCGCCCGCTCTCCGGCGGCCTGGTCGGCAGCGCTGTCGGAACCCGGGATGACCGACATGGCGTTCAGCACCAGGCCGACGGGCACGTTCGGCGCTTCCGAGCGGATCGCCTCGACGCCGAGCCCATGCGCGAGGTTCATATAGTGCATGGCATGAAGTGCCGCCTGCATGTTGCGCTCGCCCGGCGCATGGATACCGTAGAGATGGCTCAGCCAGACGATGCACCACGGCTCGTTGAAGGTCGCGACGCTGTCGAGACGATCACCGAGACGCGCCATCACCGTCTTGGCGTAGCGCTGATAGGCATAGGCCGTCGACCGCGCCGTCCAGCCGCCATCGCCGGCAAGCAAGAGCGGCAGGTCCCAGTGGTAAAGCGTCGCGAAGGTCTTGATACCGCGCGCCTTACAGCCGTCGACGAGGCGATCATAGAAATCGAGCCCCTTCTCGTTCACCGGCCCGGTACCGTCAGGGATAATGCGCGGCCAGGCGATGGAGAAGCGATAGGCCTCGACGCCGAGCGACTTGATGAGATCGAGATCCTCGTCGAGGCGGTTATAGTGATCGCAGGCGACGTCACCATTGTCGCGATTGAAGACCCGGCCCGGCATGTTGCAGAAGGCATCCCAGATCGACGGCTTGCGGCCATCGGCTTTCGAAGCGCCCTCGATCTGGAAGGCGGCCGTCGCCACGCCAAAGGTGAAATCGCCGGGGAAGCGGGCGGCCAGGGCCTTGGCATCAAGCGTTTTACCATCAATCGTCAAACTGAAATCCTCCAAACTCGGCCGGCGGCTGCGTCGCGCTTCCGGCTGCTCTCTACTCTACGTATAGGTTTGAAATGTCAAATCTGTAACGTTGCAGATCGGAACGCGCGCTCAGAGCACATCCTCCCCCGATGGCAGCAACAGCCGCCGCGTGATGCCGATCCGCTCGAGAAACACCGCATCGTGGCTGACGACAAGCAGCGCCCCGTCATAGGCGGCAAGCCCCGCCTCCACGGCGGCGATGGAATCGATGTCGAGATGGTTGGTCGGCTCGTCGAGGACCAGCAGCGGCGGCGGTTCCGCACCGCCCAGCACGCAAGCCAAGCCTGCACGCAAAAGCTGCCCACCGCTCAGCGTCGAAACCTGCTGAAGGGCGGCATCGGCCCGAAACATGAACCGCGCCAGCGCCGCGCGGCAGGCATTCTCGTTCGCACCGGGATTGAGCCTGCGGAAGTTCGTAGCGATCGACAACGACCGGTCGAGCAGGCTGACGCTCTGGTCGAAGACCGCAAGGCGCACGGGCACCGAGACCGTTCCTGCCCAAGGCGCGATCCGCCCGGTGACGAGCGACAGCAGCGTCGTCTTGCCCGAACCGTTCGGCCCCTCGACCGCCACCCGTTCCGGCCCTGTGATCGCAAAGGAGAGATCGGTGATCACGGGCCGATCCGGCTCATACCCGACCGTCACGCCATCGAGCCGCAGCACCACCCGCGACGATGGCAGATGTGTCGACGCCAGCTTCGCGGAAAAGGGCTGCAAGATCTCGATGCGCTCGCGCGCCGCACTGGCATCCTCCATCGCCTCCTCGCGCCGCTTCTCGCCGAGCCGAACCTTGTCGCCCCTGGTGTTCTCCGCCGCCCGCTTCAGTCCGCCGGCGACGATACGGGGCATATCGCCCCGCGCCGCCTTCTTGGCGCCGACCTTGTCGCTGCGCGCCTGCCGCTCGGCGGAAAGCTGGGCGCTGCGGGCAACATCCGCCACGCGTTTTTCCGCGTCCGCCAGATCGTGTTCGGCCGCCGCGAGCTCGACCGCCTTGCGCGCCTGAAACGCGCTCCAATTGCCGCCATAGCGCCTGGCGCCCAGCGTCGTCAGTTCGACGATCGCATCCATTCGCTCCAAGAGGGCGCGATCATGGCTGACGACAAGCGCACCGCCCCGCCAGCTCTGCAGCAGTGAAATCACCGCCTCGCGGCCATCGCGATCGAGATTGTTCGTCGGCTCATCGAGGATGAGGAAATCCGGTTCGCTGAAGATCAAAGCCGCCAGCCCGACCCGCGTGCGCTGGCCGCCCGACAGCGAGGTGAGCAGCGTATCGGGTTCCGCCGAGAAACCCATCCGCTCCAGCGCATCTGCAAGCCGGGTCTCAAGCGTCCAATCGGCGGAGGCGACCTCCTCGGCCGACGCCTCGCCGGCCACTGCGCGCGCGACGACATCGAGTGCTTCGCGCACGCCGAAGAGATCGGCGACCGTGGCATCAGCATCGACCTGCACCGTCTGGCGCAGCACGCCGAGACGCCCGCTGACGGCGACGTTGCCGGATTGCGGCGCGAGTTCACCGGTGATCAGCTTCAAAAGCGTCGTCTTGCCGACGCCATTGCGGCCGACCAGCCCGGCGCGTTCGGCCCCGAAGCTCAGATCGAGATTGGAAAAAAGCGGCCGCCCGTCAAGCGTGGACCACGAAAGATTGGAAAGGGTAATGGATGCAGGCATGGACGTGGGTTTCCCGTATGGCAAGGCAAAGCGGCATTGCGATCGGGTTGAAATCCATGGTGCACCGTCCTGTTGGTATTGCGGATGGCTGCAATCTAGGCAGGTGGTGAGGTGAAATCAAGGCGGGGTTGGGGTGTAAAGCCTCGTCGCTGCCTCTCATAACAAGTCCCCTCCTCAGCCCCTCATGGAAAG